>NZ_CP192059.1:2405000-6360000 GCF_050942255.1 Amycolatopsis sp. CA-161197 | reverse complement strand
CACGGCCCGTACCCCAAACCAACACAGGTGGTCAGGTAGAGAATACCAAGGCGATCGGGTGAACTGTGGTTAAGGAACTCGGCAAAATGCCCCCGTAACTTCGGGAGAAGGGGGGCCAAACACCTTGAGGCCTTTTACAGGCTAGGGGTGGGTGGCCGCAGAGACCAGCGGAAAGCGACTGTTTACTAAAAACACAGGTCCATGCGAAGTCGCAAGACGATGTATATGGACTGACGCCTGCCCGGTGCTGGAACGTTAAGAGGACCGGTTAATCCCTTCGGGGGTGAAGCTGAGAATTTAAGCGCCAGTAAACGGCGGTGGTAACTATAACCATCCTAAGGTAGCGAAATTCCTTGTCGGGTAAGTTCCGACCTGCACGAATGGCGTAACGACTTTCCGGCTGTCTCAACCACAGGCCCGGCGAAATTGCACTACGAGTAAAGATGCTCGTTACGCGCGGCAGGACGGAAAGACCCCGGGACCTTTACTATAGTTTGGTATTGGTTTTCGGTTCGGCTTGTGTAGGATAGGTGGGAGACTGTGAAGCGGTGACGCTAGTTACTGTGGAGTCGTTGTTGAAATACCACTCTGGTCGAATTGGGAATCTGAACCTCGGGCCATGATCTGGTTCAGGGACAGTGCCTGATGGGTAGTTTAACTGGGGCGGTTGCCTCCTAAAGAGTAACGGAGGCGCCCAAAGGTTCCCTCAGCCTGGTTGGCAATCAGGTGTTGAGTGCAAGTGCACAAGGGAGCTTGACTGTGAGACAGACATGTCGAGCAGGGACGAAAGTCGGGACTAGTGATCCGGCACCACCTGGTGGAAGGGGTGTCGCTCAACGGATAAAAGGTACCCCGGGGATAACAGGCTGATCTTGCCCAAGAGTCCATATCGACGGCATGGTTTGGCACCTCGATGTCGGCTCGTCGCATCCTGGGGCCGGAGTAGGTCCCAAGGGTTGGGCTGTTCGCCCATTAAAGCGGCACGCGAGCTGGGTTTAGAACGTCGTGAGACAGTTCGGTCCCTATCCGCCGCGCGCGTAGGATACTTGAGGAAGGCTGTCCCTAGTACGAGAGGACCGGGACGGACGAACCTCTGGTGTGCCAGTTGTCCCGCCAGGGGCATGGCTGGTTGGCCACGTTCGGAAGGGATAACCGCTGAAGGCATCTAAGCGGGAAGCCTGTTCCAAGATGAGGTATCCCACCCCATGTGGGTTAAGGCCCCCAAAAGACGATTGGGTTGATAGGCCAGAGATGGAAGCACAGTAATGTGTTGTTGAGTTGACTGGTACTAATAGGCCGAGGACTTGCCTACAAAGATGTTACGCATCCACTCTACGGTTCTGAAACACCACGCGTGTTTCATAGTGTTTCGGTGGTTATAGCGCCAGGGAAACGCCCGGTCCCATTCCGAACCCGGAAGCTAAGCCTGGTAGCGCCGATGGTACTGCAACCGAAGGGTTGTGGGAGAGTAGGACGCCGCCGAACTAAAAGTAAGGGTTAGGCCCCGGTTGAGAACGCGAAAGCGGTTCTCCCGGGGCCTATCTCTATGTGGCGTGCTGTGTGGTGCCCGTGACGGAGCGCCATGCGCGCGCGGGGTGCTCCGCACGGCCCCGTAGGATGGTCAGTCGGCCCCCGTAGCGGGTGGCCCGTGAGAACACAAGATTTTTCTATGGCAGGAGGCCAGGTGTCCGAGTTCGGTCGACGTGACTCAGAGGATGATGGGTCCGGCCGGTCGGCTCGCCGCGACCAGGGCTCCCGCGGCAACCGGTCGGACGCGCCCCGGGGAGACCGGCGTGGCGCGCGGCAGGACCGTGGCGGGCGTGACGGCGGCTACCAGGGACGCCCCCGGCGGGACGACCGCGGTGCGCGCGGCGGCGGGTACCAGGGCCGGCCCTCGGGCGGCGACAGCTCCCGTGACCAGCGCAGCGGCGGCTACGCCGGCAACCGCGAGGGCGGCCCGCGCGGCGGTTCCGACGACCGCGGCTCGCGCGGCGGCTACGACAACCGCGCCGGCCGGCCGCAGGGCAAGTCGGCGTCCGGGCGTCGCTGGGAGGACCGCGGTTCGAGCGGCTCGACCGGTGGCTTCCGCAACGACAACCGCTCCGGCGGCGGCTTCCGCGATTCCCGTGGCGCCGGCGCTCCCCGCGACAACCGCGGCGGCTTCCGTGACGACCGGGGTTCCGGCGGATACCGCCCCAACCGCGATTCGGGCGGCGACGACCGCGGTTTCCGCGGCGACCGCGACAATCGCGGCGGCGGTTTCCGCAACGACCGCGACGACCGCAATTCCGGCGGTTTCCGCAAGGACCGCGGCGGCTCCGGTTTCCGTGACGACCGGGGCGGCTCTGGTTATCGGGGCGGCAGTTCGGGTGGCTCGCGCGACGACCGCGGTGGTTACCGCGGCGGCAGCGGTTCGGGCTCGCGTGACGACCGTGGTGGCTCGGGTTACCGGGGCACCAACTCGGGTGGGTCGCGTGACGATCGTGGTGGCTCGGGTTACCGGGGTGGCAGCTCCGGTGGCTCGCGCGACGATCGCGGTGGCTCCGGCTTCCGCAGTGGCGGTAGCACCGGTGGTTACCGCGGCGACCGCACTGGTGGCAGCTCGGATGGGTACCGGAACGACCGCGGCAGCGGCGGCTCCGGCTTCCGCAGCGACCGCGGCGGCAGCAGCTCCGGCGGCTACCGGGGCGACCGCGATGATCGCGGCGGCTCGGGTGGTTACCGGGGTGACCGGGACAACCGCGGCACCTCGGGTGGTTACCGGGGCGACCGCGACGACCGCGGTCCGCGCACCGGTGGGTCGCGCGACGACCGCCGGCCGGGTGGCTTCCAGAAGGACCGTGACGACCGCGGCTTCCGCAGCGGTGGCGCGCGCGACGACCGTGGTGGCTCCGGCTTCCGCAAGGACCGTGACGACCGCGGCGGCTTCCGCAACGACCGCGGCTCCGGCGGCGGCTTCCGCAAGGACGACCGCGGCGGGTACCGGGGCGGCTCCGACCGCCGTGACGACCGGGGCGCTTCGCACGGCTCCGACCGCCGTGACAACGGGCCGCGTGACACCCGCGGCTCCTTCAACCGCGACGACCGCGGAGGCTTCCGCCGCGACTCGGGCGACTCGCGCGGCTTCGACCGAGCCGACACCCACAGCGCCGCCGACGACGACTTCGACATCACCGACGACGGCTTCGTCGCCGGCGACACCGCCGACCGCGACGACTTCTCGAAGCCCGGCGACACCGGCCGCGGCGAGCGCTCGGACGCGACGGCCGACGCCGGCGCGGACGACACCGCCGATCGCGAAGAGCCGGCTTCTCGCGACGCTGAACGGTCACAGACTGACTCGGCCGATCGCGACGGCGATCGGTCCACTCGCGACAACCGAGACGACGCCAACGCCGACCGCGACACCCGCGAGGACGCTTCGCGTGAAGACCGTGGCAGCGACGGTGGCGAGCGGTCCGCTCGCGAAGAGCGCGACGGCGACAACTCGGGAGACGACCGCGACGAGCGGTCCACTCGTGACAACCGCGCGGGCGACGACAGCCGCGACACTGGCGACGGCACCACGCCCGGCGACGGCGACGACGGCGACGAGCGGTCCTCTCGCGGCGACTCTTCCGACGACAGCCGAACCGGTGGCGATCGTGGCGAGCGGTCCTCTCGTGACGACCGCGGTGACCGTGGCCGCGACGAGCGTCCCCAGCGGGACCGTGACGACCGCGGTGACCGTGGCAGCGGCAGCGACCGGCCCCGTCGTGACTTCCGCGAAGGCCGGGACAGCCGAGACAACCGCCGCGACGACCGGCCCCGTCGGGACGACCGGGACGCGCGCGGTGGCCGCGACTCGCGGCCGCGGCGGGATGACCGTCCGGTGCGCGGCGGCACGCGGGCCGGCGCGGAGGCGCTGGACGACGCGGCGCTGGCGAGGGAGCTGCTCGAAGCGCCGGAGCTGCCGGAGGGTATCGAGTACTCCGATCTGGACGAAGAGGTGCGGCGTGAGCTGCGGACGTTGCCGAAGGGGCTGGCCGAGACCGTCGGCAAGCACCTGGTCGCGGCGGGCGGGCTGATCGACGTCGACCCGGAGGCGGCGCTGGAGCACGCGAAGTACGCGAAGCTGAAGGCCTCGCGCGTGCCGATCGTGCGGGAGGCGATGGGGCTGGCGGCCTACCACGCGGGCAACTGGCAGGAGGCCCTGTCGGAGCTGCGAGCCGTCCGCCGCATGACGCGCAGCGACGAGCACATCGCCATCATCGCCGACTCCGAGCGGGCCCTGGGCCGGCCGGAACGGGCGCTGGACCTGGCGAAGGAGACCGACACGGCGAAGCTGTCGAAGGCGACGCAGGTGGAGCTCGCGATCGTCGCGGCCGGGGCGCGGCGGGACCTCGGGCAGGTGGACGCTTCGGTCGTCTCGCTGCAGGGGCCGGACCTGGTGCCGAGCAAGCGGGACCCGTGGAGTGCGCGTCTCTTCTACGCGTACGCCGACAACCTGGTGGCCGCCGGTCGCAAGGACGAGGCCGTGCGCTGGTTCCTCAACGCCGCCGAGGCCGACAACGAAGACGACACCGATGCCGCCGAGCGGGCCGCGGAGCTGTCGAATGAGTGACGCGCTCCTCGCGGGCTACGACGCGGTGCTGTTCGACCTGGACGGCACCGTGTACCACGGCTCGCAGGTGATCGAGGGCGCGCCGGAGGCGGTCGCGGCCGTGCGGGAGCACGGGGCGGCCGTCCGGTACGTCACGAACAACGCGTCCAAAGCGCCGGCCGACGTGGTGGCGCACCTCCGGGAGCTGGGTCTCGACGCGGCCGTCGAAGAGGTGCACACGAGCGCCCAGGCCGCCGCCGCGGTGCTCGGCGAGCGCCTGCCCGCCGGCGCGCGCGTGCTGGTCGTGGGTACGGACTCGCTGGCCGCCCAGGTGGAAGCGGCCGGGCTGGGCACGACGCGGAAGAACGGCGACGTCCAAGCCGTCGTGCAGGGGCACTCGCCGGAGACCGGGTGGGCCGACCTCGCCGAGGCGGCGCTGGCCATCCGCGCGGGCGCGCTGTGGGTCGCGTGCAACGTCGACGCGACCCTGCCCACCGAGCGGGGCCTGTTGCCGGGCAACGGTTCCATGGTCGCCGCGCTGCGGACGGCCACCGACACCGAACCGGTCGTCGCGGGCAAGCCGCAGCCACTGCTGTTCGAGACGGCCGCGAAGTCGGCCGGCTCGAGCCGGCCGCTCGTCGTGGGCGACCGGCTCGACACGGACATCGCCGGAGCCGTCGCCGCGGGCATGGACGTGCTCGCCGTGCTCTCCGGCGTCGCGACGCCCGCCGGTCTCCTGACCGCGATCCCGGCGGAACGGCCGACGCACCTGGCCGCCGACTTGACCGCGCTCACGCAGCGCGCCGAGGACCTGAAGATCGGTCCCCGGCCGGGCTGGGAGATCGTGCCGGGCGACGTGCTGACCGTCCGCGGCAGCGGCGACGCCCTCGACCTGCTGCGCGCGCTGTGCCACGCGGCGTGGGCGAGCGGCGTGACCGAGGTCCGGGCCGAAGGCGACGCGGCCGAGGCGGCGCTGACCGGGCTGCGCCTGGCCTGACTGGTAGTTTGAGCTCGTGCACCCGAACGTCCCGCGGCCCGTCCCGGGCCCTCCGCCGGTACCCGGACCCGGCCCGCAGCAGATCGATCCCCGCGCGGGGATCGAGGAAGCCGTGGCGGGCCTCGACGACCTGAACTCGGTGCCGCTCTCCGAGCACGTCGACCGGTTCGAAGCCGTGCACACCGAGCTCACCGTGGCCCTGTCCAGCATCGACAGGGTCTGACCGGCGTGCCCAAACGGGCCCGCCTCGACGCGGAGCTGGTCCGCCGCGGCCTCGCCCGCTCGCGGGAACAGGCGTCGGCACTGATCACCGGCGGCAAGGTGTCCGTGCGCGGCATGGTCGCGTCCAAACCCGCCACCGGCGTCGAGTCCGACGCGCCCATCGTGGTGAAGGACGAGGACGACCCCGGCTGGGCTTCGCGCGGCGCGCACAAACTCCTGGGCGCGCTGGAGAAGTTCGGTCCCGAAGGCCTCACGGTCGAGGGCCGCCGCTGCCTCGACGCGGGCGCGTCCACCGGCGGGTTCACCGACGTGCTGCTCCGCAACGGCGCGGCCACCGTGATCGCCGCCGACGTGGGCCGCGGCCTGCTCGACTGGCGGCTGCGGACCGACGAACGCGTGGTCGTGCTCGACCGCACGAACGTGCGCAACCTGACACCGGAGACGCTCGGTGGCCAGGTCGACCTCGTCGTCGGCGACCTGTCCTTCATCTCGCTCAAGCTCGTGCTGCCCGCGCTCGCCGAGTGCGCGCGCGAAGGCGCCGACCTCGTGCCCATGGTCAAGCCGCAGTTCGAGGTCGGCAAGGACCGCCTCGGCAGCGGCGGCGTGGTCCGCGACCCGGAGCTGCGCGTGCAGTCCGTTCTCGATGTCATCGCCGAAGCCGCGAAGCTGGGGCTCGCGCTGCGCGGAGTGGTCGCGAGCCCGCTGCCCGGCCCCTCCGGCAACGTCGAGTACTTCGTGTGGCTGCGGCGGGATCTTCGGCGTCAAGATCCGGGCGAGCCCGGGGCCGCCGATGGCACTGTGGACGGTGTCGAGCGGCTCGTGCGGGCCGCCGTCCAGGAAGGACCCCAGTGACCAGCGAACGTGAAGTGCTTCTCGTGGCGCACCCGGACCGGGACCACACGCGGGAGGCCGCACGCGAGGTGTCCGCGCGGTTCACGAAGGCCGGGATCCGGCTGCGCGTGACCGGCGAAGACGTGCGTCAGCTCATCGACCCCGACGGCTGCACGGACATGCCCTGCACCGTCGTGGCGCCGCAGGACGACCCCGCGCGCGGGGCCGAGCTCGTGTTCGTGCTCGGCGGTGACGGCACGCTGCTGCGCGCGGCCGAGCTCGCGCGGCCCGCGGGAGTGCCGGTGCTGGGGGTGAACCTGGGCCGCGTCGGCTTCCTGGCCGAGGCCGACTCCGACGCGCTCGCCGACGCCGTGCAGCGCGTGGTCGACCGCGAGTACCAGGTCGAGGAGCGGATGACGATCGACGTCACCGTCACCCACGGCGGCGTCGAGCTCTACCGCACGTGGGCCCTCAACGAGGCCAGCGTCGAGAAGTTCTCGCGTGAACGCGTGCTCGACGCGCTGATCGAGGTCGACGGCCGCCCGGTCTCGTCCTTCGGCTGCGACGGCGTGCTGTGCGCGACGCCGACCGGCTCCACCGCGTACGCCTTCTCCGCCGGCGGCCCGATCATGTGGCCCGACGTCGAAGCGCTGCTCGTGGTGCCCAGCAACGCCCACGCCCTGTTCTCGCGCCCGCTCGTGGTCTCACCCGACTCGGTGATCACCGTCGGCATCGACCCGGCGGGACCGAGCGCCGTCCTGACCTGCGACGGCCTGCGCAGCTTCGACATGCCGCCGGGCTCGCGCGTGCGCGTCGTCTGCGGCCGCCGCCCGGTGCGGCTCGTGCGGCTGTGGGACGGCGTGTTCACCGACCGGCTGGTGCACAAGTTCGGCCTCCCGGTGCGCAGCTGGCGGGAACGGCGCACCGGCGGCCGCTCGGTCTGACCGGGTGTGGGTGCGCGAGGTGACCGGTGACACGCCCGGGCCCATCCGTCCGCACAGGTGTTCGACCAGGGAAAAGAACGTTTAGCACCGGTCGAGCGCACGGAAGGTCGGTGGGGGCGGCTACCGTAGGCGTCGTGCTGGCCGAGATGCGCATCCAGGGCCTCGGAGTCATCGAGGACGCCCTGCTGGAACTGCACCCGGGTTTCACCGTCGTGACCGGTGAGACGGGCGCCGGGAAGACCATGGTCGTGACCGGGCTGCACCTGCTCTCCGGTGGGCGGGCCGAAGCGTCCAAGGTCCGGAACGGAATGCTCAAGGCCTTCGTCGAGGGGCGCTTCACCCTCGACAAGGCCGACACCGCGAGCCGCATCGTCACCGATGCGGGCGCGGACATCGACGAGGACGGCAGCGTGATCGCGCTGCGCTCGGTGACCGTCGACGGGCGGTCGAGAGCCCACCTGGGCGGCCGGTCCGTGCCGGTCGGCGTGCTGGCGGACCTGTCCGAGCAGGTGATCGCCGTGCACGGGCAGAACGACCAGCTGCGGCTGCTGCGCCCGAGCGAGCAGCGTGCGGTGATCGACCGCTTCGCGGGCCCCGCGGTCGGCGAGCCGCTCGCCGCCTACCGCGAGGTGCGGGAGGAGTGGCTGGCGGTGATCGGCGAGCTCACCGAGCGGTCCACCCGTTCGCGTGAGATGGCGCAGCAGGCCGACCTGCTCAATCATGGTCTGACCGAGATCGACGCCGTCGCGCCCCAACCGGGCGAGGACGTGGAGCTCACCGAGCAGATCAAGCGGCTGATGGCCGTCGACGAGCTGCGCGCTTCGGCGACCGAGGCGCATGTCGCGGTGTCGGGTTCGCAGGACGGCGACCCCGACGCGCCCGGTGCGCTCGGCCTCGTCGGCGAGGCCCTGCGGCGCCTGGCCTCGGCCGAGGACGCGGCGCTGCGGGAGCTCGTGCCGCGGCTGGAAGAAGCGTCGATGCTGCTCACCGACGTCGGCGCGGAGCTGGGCGGGTACATCGAGGGCCTCGACGCCGACCCGGCGCTGCTGGAGCAGGTGCTGGCGCGCCAGGCCGACCTCAAGCGGCTCACGCGCAAGTACGCGGCCGACGTCGACGGCGTGCTGGCCTGGGCCGACGACGCCCGCCGCCGGCTCGAGTCGATGGACACCTCCGAAGAGGCGCTCGCCGAGCTGGCCCGCCGCCGCGACGAGCTCGCCGTGAAGCTGGGCGACCACGCCACCGCGGTGTCGGCGGCGCGCGGCAAGGCCGCGGCCGAGCTGGCGTCGGCGATCACCAAGGAGCTGTCCGGCCTCGCGATGGGGCAGGCGGAGCTGGAGATCACCGTCGAGCAGAAGCCGGCCGAGCACGGCGACCGCCAGGCGCTCGCGATCGACGGCCACGCGGTCCACGCGGGCTCCGACGGCATCGACGAGGTCGAGCTGCTCCTGCGCGCCCACAACGGCGCGCCGCCGCTGCCGGTGCACAAGGCGGCCTCCGGCGGTGAGCTCTCGCGCGTGATGCTGGCCATCGAGGTGGTCCTCGCCCACGCCGACACCGTGCAGACGCTGGTGTTCGACGAGGTCGACGCCGGCGTCGGCGGGCGCGCGGCGGTCGAGATCGGCCGCCGGCTGTCCCGGCTCGCGCGCACGCACCAGGTCCTCGTGGTGACGCACCTGCCGCAGGTCGCGGCCTTCGCCGACCAGCACCTCGTGGTGGACAAGGGCACGAGCGGCGGCGTCACGCGAAGCGGCGTGAAGACGCTGAAGCAGCCTGATCGCGTGAAGGAGCTGGCGCGCATGCTCGCCGGCATGGACGGCACGGAGACCGGCCGCGCCCACGCCGAGGAGCTGCTCGCCGTGGCGGAGAAGGACAAGGCCGCCGCCGAGCCGAAACGCAAGCGCGCCAAGAAGGGCTGACCACACTCCATGATCTGGGCCGCGGTGGCCGACGTCGAGGCGGAGCTCGCCCGCGCTCGGCGCGACGGCGATCTCGACCGGTTCCTCGGGCTGCTCGGCGACGAAGAGCTGTTCGTGCCGATGCTCCGGGAAGACGCGGAGAAGCTCGCCGGCGAGCAGGGCTGGTCGTCGGCCAAAGCCTGCTGCCGCGAGCGTTCGCTGCGGTTGTTCACGCGCGGCGCGCTGCCCGACCTCGGCGCCGACGTGGTGTTCCTCAGCGGTGATCTCGACTGGGCGCTGCACGGGGTCGACGCCGACGAGCAGGTGGTGTTCAACGCCGGCACCCTCGGCGAGTGGCGCGTACCCGGTTCGGCCGTGCTGCCGTGGCTCGACGCGAACCCGCACCGCGTCACGGCGGTCGAGCAGCAGGTCGAACGGCTCAACACCGCGCGCTACGGGCACTTCGACGGCCCGCTGGCCCACGCGCTCGCCTGCGGCGCGCACCAGGCCGTGCTCACGGCCGAACCGTGGAACGTGCTCGACGCCCGCTACCACGACTTCGTCGCCGAGGTCCGCGGCCTGCGCGACTGGTGGGGCGTGTCCGACGCGGCCGGCTGGCGCGCGGCGATGAACGACCTCGTCGGCCCCGGGTACACGCTCACGCCGGGCAACCTGGTTCTCGTGCTGCGCGCCCGCTACGGCGCGGGGCTCGACCCGTGGTCCTGGGCCGAGCTCGTGGTGCGCTGGTGCGCGGACAACGGCGCGCAGGACCAGGCGCCCGCCCTCACCGACGTCCTGCGCCGCGTCGTGCGGTACGAACAGCGCTTCCGAGCCGACGGGCTGCTGCCACTCTCCGGCGTCGTCGGCACCACGATCGGGTGGGACGTCGCCCGTGCGGTGGCGATGGCGCGCTGGGGCCTGGCGGTGGGTCACTGCGATCCGCTCACGGCCGAGCTGATGGTGCTCGAGGCGGGCGCGGTGGCGCGTCGCTACCACCAGTCATGGGCCGAGCTGTCGGCGAGCTACGTCATGGGCCGGGCCCTCGCCCTGGACGAGGAGGAGTTCGGCGAGGAGTACACCTCGGCCGTGCGAGTCCATCACCTGCTGCTTCAAGATCCCGCCAGTCCTTGGCTGAACCTCTCGTTCGCCCCGGCGGAACCCACCATCCAACCCTGAACGGACGCTCACGGCGACACGGCTCACCACAATGAGTCACGTCCCCTTCGGCGCGTCGGCGCTCGTCCCACCCACAAATTTGTCACCATCAGCCACATGAAGCTCACCGGTCTGCTCGCGCGAAACCACGAAGCCCTCCCCGGCATCACCGGCGTCGCGCGGGTCGACCGCCGCACCCGGGAGCTGCTGCGCCGCGTCAGCGCCGGCGACGTGGCGGTGCTCGACCAGCTCGACCTCGACCGCGCGACGGCCGACGCGCTGGTGGAGGCCGAGGTCGCCGCCGTGGTGAACGCTTCGCCGTCGATCTCCGGCCGGTTCCCGAACCTGGGCCCGGAGATCCTGCTGGCCGCGGGCATCCCGCTCGTCGACTCGGTCGGCGGCGAGCTGCTGCGCACGGTCAAGGACGGCACGAAGCTGCGCGTGCACGAAGGCGGCGTCTACATCGGGGAGCGGCAGATCGCCTCCGGCGACGAGCAGACGCCCGAGAGCGTCGCCGACCAGATGATCGAGGCCAAGGCCGGGATGTCGACGCAGCTGGAGGCGTTCTCGGCCAACACCATCGAGTTCCTCCGCCGGGAGCGCACGCTGATCCTCGACGGGGTCGGCGTGCCCGAGCTGCGGCTGCCGATGCGCGACCGCCACGTGCTGGTGGTCGCGGGTGGCAACGGCCACGCCGAGGACCTCAAGCGGCTCAAGAAGTACATCGGGGAGCACCGGCCGGTGCTCGTCGGCGTCGACGCGGGGGCCGACACGCTGCGCGCGCAGGGCCACACGCCCGACGTGATCGTGGGCGACCCGACCGGCATCGGCACCGCGACCCTGCGCAGCGGCGCCGAGGTCGTGGTGCCCGCGCAGCCCGACGGCCACGCGCCCGGTGTCGAGCGGATCCAGGACCTGGGCATCGGCGCGGTCACGTTCCCCGCGTCGGGCAACTCCGAGGACCTCGCGCTGCTCCTGGCCGACGCCCACGGCGCGAGCCTCGTGGTCACCGTCGGGTTCCAGGCCACGCTGCGGGAGTTCCTCGACCACGGCCGGTCGGGTTCGAACCCGTCGACGTTCCTCACCCGGCTCAAGCTGGGCACGAAGCTGGTCGACGGCAAGGCCGTCGCGACACTGCACCGCAGCCGGGTGTCCCTGGGCGCCGTCGCGCTGCTCGTCCTCGCCGCCGTCGTCGTGGTGGTCGCCGCGCTGCTGGTCTCCGACGTCGGCTCCGTCTACCTGGACTGGATCCAGCACACCTGGACCACGTTCACCACCTGGGTGAAGGGGCTCTTCACGTGATTTCCCTGCGGTACCACATCGTTTCCATCACCGCGTGCTTCCTCGCGCTGGCCGTCGGCGTGGTCCTGGGTTCCACCGCGCTCAACGGCTCGCTGCTCTCGGGCCTGTCGGACCAGAAGAAGGACCTCGGCACCCAGGTCTCCGACCTCGAGGCGCAGCGCAACGCGCTCAACGCGCGCCTGGCCGACTCCGACGCGTTCGCCGGGTCGATGGGCCCGAAGGTCGTGGCCGGCACGCTCGACAAGCGCACGGTGGTGCTCGTGACCACGGAGGACGCGCGCCCGGCCGACCGCGACGCGATCAAGCAGCTCGTGCAGCAGTCCGGCGCCTCGGTCACGGGGGAGCTGCAGCTCACCGACGCGTTCACCGACCCGGAGAAGGCCGACCAGCTGCGCGACGTCGTCACGCGCCTGCAGCCGGCCGGTTCGCACTTCCCGACCGCGGGTGACTCCGGCACGCTCGCCGGCGCGCTGCTCGGTTCGGTGCTGCTGCTGGACAAGTCCACGGCGAAGCCGCAGTCCACAGGGGACGAACTGGCCGCGGCGCTCGGTGGCCTCACCGACGGCGGTTTCGTGAAGCCCAGCCAGGGTGTGCAGCCGGCGCAGCTGGCGATCGTGCTCACCGGCGCGCAGCAGACGGGCGAGGGCGCGGGCGACCGCGCGGCCACGATCGCGCGGTTCGCGACGCAGCTCGACCGCTCCGGCGCGGGCACGGTGCTCGCCGGCGACCCGGGCTCGGCCGACGGCTCCGGCCCGATCGGCGTGGTGCGCGCCGACACCTCGGCGACTTCGATCCTGTCCACTGTGGACAACGTCGACTCCGCCGCCGGCCGCGTCGCGACGCTGCTGGCCCTGCGCGAGCAGCTCGACGGCGGCTCCGGCCGCTACGGCATCGGCGGCAACGCCCAGGCCCCCGCGCCGGGCGTCGGGTCGTCGGCCGGGAACTAGCACCACGCACGTCGGCGGCGGGCCGGGATCTCTTGGAGGGTGAGAGATCCGGACCGCCGCCGATTTGCGCTCAGCAGGCGCCGCTGTCGGCCCACACGTTCTGGCTGCCGCCGGGGGTGTCGCCCTGCGTCCACCACTTCGCGGTCCACTTGTGCCCGTTGTAGGACACGGTGGCGCCGCCGCTGTAGGCCTGCGTGGCGCTCCACGCGGCCGGGCAGCTGCCACCCGGTGGCGTGGTGGTGCCGCCTTGCGAGCAGACCCCGTTGTCAGTCCACACGTTCTGGCTGCCGCCGGGGGTATCGCCTTGCGTCCACCACTTGGCCGTCCACTGGTGCCCGTTGTACGAGACGACCGCACCGCCCGTGTAGGCCTGCGTCGCACTCCACGCCGCCGCCGAGCACGAGCCGCCGCCCGGCGTGGTCGGAGTCGTGGGCGGAGTCGTCGGCGTAGTCGGCGTAGTCGGTGCGGTGGGGGTCGTCGGGGTAGTGGGCGTGGTCGGCGGCGTGGTGCCGCAGCCGGCCGTGGAGCTCGCCAGCCCGTTGACGACGTCGTGGAACAGCGTCGCGTTCGGGTCCAGGTCGTAGAGCGAGAACATCATCGCGCCGGCGAGGCCGGTGCAGTGGATGTAATCGGTGCGGGCCTTGATGGACTGCGCCGACGAGCCGCCGTAGAAGTTCGTGCCGTCGTAGAACCAGGCCGACTGCGTGGCCGGGTCGTAGAACGTGTCCGCCGGGTTGTCGACGATGCCGCTCAGTTCCTTGTACATCGCGATGCCGGGCACGTTGCCGCTCAACGTCTTCCCGGCCGAAGGCCCGGACGCCGACTGGTACAGCCCGTGGTTGGCGCCGGCGGGCACGCCCGTCCAGCCGCGGTAGTAGAACGGGATGCCGAGCGTGAGCTTGTTCGCCGGGAAGCCGCCGGGGATGCCGTAGGCCGGGGATCCCTGGGTGTAGGCCTTGATCACCGAGTCGGTCGTGTACTTCTCGGTGCCCGGCGGGATCGTGCCCGACGGGTCGTTCGGCGAACCGTAGAGCGGGTCCTGGAAGTTCGTCGGCCCCGTCGCGTCCCACGCACCGTGCATGTCGTAGGTCATCGCATCGGCGAAGTCCATGTACTGGCCGATTTTGTCGGTCTGCAGCTTCGCGATCTTGTCCTGCCCGCCCGGCAGCGCGGCGGACAGCGAGTAGTGCTTGCCGCCCAGTGCGTCGAGTTCCGTGCGGAACTCCTTCAGCAGCGCGGTGAAGTTGGCCGTGTCGTTCGCGCTGACGTGGTTGCCGAGGTGACCCGTGGTGGAGCCGGGGTACTCCCAGTCGATGTCGAAGCCGTCGAAGATGCCGGCCGCGGTGCCGGGGCCGCCGTAGCCGCCCTGCGAGGGCAGGTTGCCCTTGATGAACATGTCGATGCACGAGCTCACGAGCTTCTTGCGCGACGCGTCGGTGGCCGCGGCGTCGGAGAAGTACTTCGAGTAGGTCCAGCCGCCGAGCGAGAGCACCACCTTGAGGTTCGGGTGGCGCGCCTTGAGCTCCTGCAGCTGGTGGAAGTTGCCGACGATCGGCATGCCGAACGCGTCGGCCGTGCCGTCGACGCTGATGTCCGACCCGAAGGACTTCTGGTAGTCGGCGAAGGCGTCGCCCGCTCCGTCGCCGGCGTTCGGGTCGTTCTCGCCGGCGGGATCGGGGTCGCTCGCCTTCGTGGCCTCGAAGCAGGTGAGGTTCGTCGGATCGATGTTCTCGAAGTCGTAGATCAGGTAGTCGAGGTTGCCCGCGAGCGCGTCGACGTTCTTCGGGTAGTAGGCGTTCTGGTAGATGCTCCACTGGTCGTAGTAGGCGACGCGCAGCCCGCCCGAGGCGGCGGCCTGCCGGCTCGCCGCGGGTGCGACGGCCGCGCCTTCGGCGGGCGGGCCGGCCAGTGTCGTGAGCCCGCCGACGACCACGGCCGCCGCGGCGGCCGAGAGCCACGCGGCTCTTCTGGATACCTTGTGCTGCATGGGTTCTCCCTCGCGCAGGCGAACGGTCCTCCGCGCGCGGGGAGTGCGCGGAGGACCGACGCGACGTGTGGATCACTGCCTGAGCGGTACCGGCCCGTTCCAGAGAATGTGAACCAGTGCACAGGGAGAGTCAATACTTTGGACTAGACCAATTCCGGGCCGTGGGTACTATCGGGTGTTTCGTCCGGAAAAGCCCGCCGAAGGTCGGCCCGTCACTTGAGCGGCGGGTCAAGCGGGAAGCAGGTGACCCGCACCGGCCAGGTGTCGCCGCCTGCGGGCAGCGGCATCTGCTTGAGCGCCTTCGCCGCATCGGTGTCGTGGGCCTCCTCCGCGGCCGCGTGGAAGATGTCCGCGGCGATCGACTGGTCCAGCGGGGCGATCTGCGGGTACGGCCAGGACGAAACGCCGTTCAGCGCCGCCGGGATGAGCCGGTCGACGACCTTGCGCAGCGTCACGCCGTTGCTCGCGCGGTAGCCCCACACGTCGACGCCGACGGTGTGCCCGACCTCCGCCATCCGGCCCCACGCCGTGAGGTTGAAGTTCACGTAGTGCCACGAGATCGTGCGCGTGAGCTCGAGCGGCTGGTTGCCGTCGGCGTCGAACTGGACCGGGAACCGCTTGTGCAGCGCGTCGGTCACGATCTTGCGCGCCTCGGCGGTCTTGCCGAGGTAAGCGGCGATGGTGGCGTTCTGCATGTCGAGGAACGTGCCGTGGTTGTTGGTGGCGGCCAGTTCCAGCTTCGCCTGCGGGCTGGTCTGCATCCAGGCCAGGTACTGGCCGAGCCACGCGCGGATCGCCGAGCGGTCGTCGCCGGTCCAGCCGGGTGCGCCGGAGTCGAGCAGGGCGAACGCGTCGAGCAGCTGGCTGAACGACTGCGTGGAGTCGATGATCCCCGTGCCGCTGATCGTGTTCTTGCACGGCACGATCTGCGAGTAGGTCATGTTCGGGTTCATCCGCGTCGCCGGGTCGAGGAACCACGTGCGGACGTCGAGGGCGGCGCGCTGGGCGTACTTCGCGTCGCCGGTGTAGTACCAGGCGGTGCTGAGGTAGTAGATCGCGTCCCACGCCACCATGCGGTAGGTGTGGTCGGTGATCGCGTCGGCCTCGGGGTTGCGCTCGCCGTCGCGGTTCACGTACGGGCAGCCCTGCGGATTGTCGGGTGTCTTCGGCTGGCTGGCCCACTGGTAGGGCGCCTGGCTCTGGTAGTCGTGCTTGTCGCCGCTCGGCGGGGTGGTCGGCTTGTCCATGACCGACCACGGGCCGGCGGTCAGCGCCTCGTCGGCCTTGCCCAGCACCGTCTTGAGCGCGGCCTTCTGCGCCGGGGTGGCGTGTCCGCCGTGCAGCTCGGCGCGGATCTGCGCCAGCTTCTTGCCGTCCGTCACGATCGTGTGCGGCACCGGCTGCGCTGCCGCCGTGCCGCTCAGCGGGACCACCGCCAGGACCGCGGTGAGCACGGTCGCGCCGAGAACGCGTAACTGCCTTCGCACTGTTTCGCCCTTCGAACTCCCGGGGACGCCAGGGATCCCCACGGCAACCGGGCGGCGGTGCGGCTGTGGCGACGGGAATTCTGCTGGGCGCCCGGTGCCGGTGTCAATCGGGGACCGGCGCGTCAGAACCCGATGGCTTCGCGGAGCAACACGATGGTGCTGCGCCCCGGGAAGGGTTCCGCGTTGAGGACCAGCAGCCGGTTGACGGCGCTGGGCCAGCCGTAGGCGGCGAGGGCGCGTTCGCTTTCCAGCGGGAGGCAGTGGTCTTCGACGCGGCGCAGCGCGGTGTCCAGGTCGGGCACGATCTTCTGCGCGCCGACGATCCAGATCGCGCGGGCGGCGCCGCCGGAGGACGCGGGCAGCTGGCTGCCGCTGCCGGAGGCGATCACGAGCGAGCCGGTTTCGGTGACCGCGGCCGCGCTGCCCACGAGGAAGTCGGGGCTGGCGCGCAGCCGGCGGATGTCGTCGGCGTCGGCGGCGCGGTCCATGGCCAGGGTGCGGGGCTTGATCGCCTCGTACCGCCCGCTGGTGTTGAGGTCGTCGTCGATGCCGGACAAACGCAGCGTTTCGCTGGCCGCGGTGAGTACGCTGGCGCCCTCCGGGACCAGCTCGGCGACGCGGGTGCGGGCCGCGGCGACGTCGTCGAGGATCTCGACGGTGAAGCCGTGCGCGGTCAGCGCGGTGGCCGTGCGCTGCAGGCGCTGCGCGGAAGCGGGGGCGGTGAACAGCGAGGTGGTCATGGTGTCTCCTGCCGGCGGTCGAGGGTCTCACCCGCTCGACAACTCACGCCCCCGAAGTGTGAGGCGGGGTAGCGGCCTCACATTCGGGCGCGCTGTCGTGTCGTACTGCTGAGGACGAGACCGAGGGAGCTGCGCCGCGATGTCCAACCCGACCACCCCGCCCGAGCCGGGCTTGAGCGCGATCATGAGCGAGCGCCGGCACCTGACCAACCTCGCCTACCGGCTGCTCGGCTCCCTGGCCGAAGCCGAGGACGCCGTGCAGGAGACCTACGCCCGCTGGTACGCGCTGTCGCGGGAGCAGCAGGACGCCGTCGAGTCTCCCGGCGCGTGGCTGACGACGGTCGCCAGCCGCATCTGCCTCAACCTGCTCGGCTCGGCGCGCTCCCGGCGGGAGACCTACGTCGGCGAGTGGATCCCCGAGCCGCTGCCCGGGCCCGCGGAGTGGCCCGGCCGGGCGGGCGGCGCCGACCCGGCCGACCACGTGACGCTGGACGAGTCGGTCGGCATGGCGTTCCTCGTCGTGCTCGAGTCGATGACCCCGGCCGAGCGCGTGGCGTTCATCCTGCACGACGTGTTCCGCTACACGTTCGGCGAAGTCGCCGAGATCGTCGGCCGCACGCCCGCGGCCTGCCGGCAGCTGGCGTCTTCGGCCCGCCGGCGCGTCCGCGCGGCGCAGGTGCCCGCGAGCCCGGCGGCCCGGCACGCGAGCGTCGTGCGGGACTTCAAGCAGGCGTGGGAAGCCAAGGACATCGCGGCCCTGATCGGCCTGCTCGACCCCGACGCCACGGCGACCGCCGACGGCGGCGGCCGCGCCCTGACCTTCCTGCACCCCATCGAAGGCGCCGAGCGGATCGCGCGGGCCTGGGCCGAGCTCGCCCACCGCGCGCTCGGCACCACCACGCTGGCGGAACGCACCGTCAACGGCCAGCCCGGCCTCGTGGCCCAGCGCGACGGGATCACGCAGACGGTGTACGCGTTCGACGTCGCGGACGGCCGGATCAAGCACATCTGGGTGATCCGCAACCCCGAGAAACTCCGGCCCTGGCTGACGGGGCTGAAGCTCGGGTGAGCCGGGAGTGCTTCAGGGCTTTTCCCAGACCGACACGTGTTTGGTGCTGGCGGCCGTGAGCTCGGAACGATCCCAGTCCGCCCAGCGGTACTTCGGCTTCATCCCGGCGATGCGCGCCATGAGGTCCAGCTCGGCCGGCCAGACGTACCGGAAGGGGATGCGGCGAAACCGCCCCGTTCCGTCCGGTGCCACGGTGAGGTGGTTCGACGTGAACTCCTGCGTCACGACGTCGTACTGGTCGAACCCCACGTAGCCGGCGCCTTCGCGGCCGGGGACCACCGCGAACGGGACGGTGTCCTGCCCGGGCGGCAGGCGCCGCAGATCCGGCAGGCCCACCTCGACGAGGAACAGCCCGCCCGGCCGCAGATGCGCGGCCGCGTTGCGGAAGACGTCGACCTGCCCGTCCTGGGTGGTCACGTTGCCGATCGTGTTGAACACCAGGTACGCCAGCGAGAACTCACCCGCCACCCGCGTCGACGTCATGTCGCCGATCGTGACGTCGACCGCGGCACCGCCCGGCTTGCCCGCGATCCGCGCCGCCATGGCCCGGCTCAGCTCGATGCCGCTCACCCGCATGCCGCGCGCGGCCAGCGGGGCGGCGATCCGCCCGGTCCCGACGGCGAATTCGAGCACGGGGCCGTCGGCCAGCTCCTCGAGGACATCCACCGCCGGCGTCACCACTTCGGGCGCGTTCGCGCCACCCGGCTCGTCGTACCCCGCGGCCACGCTTTCCGGAAACCAGCCGTCGGCCGGATCGTCTCGATCGCCCATGGTCGTCGGACGCTACGCGTGCGGGCGTCGACTCCGCACGCCCATTTCGGAGCGGTATGTACCACCGTGGTGCGGACGCGTTCCCGGTCCGTGGACGGACGTGATTTTCGCTACGCCCGTTTTCCTGCGGTAAAGCGGGTTCTCAGCCACTTCATGGCTGCTTCACAGGCAGTGCGGCAAATGTGGTCGCATGATCCACTCCGCACCCGGGGGCCCGGCCGCACGATGACCACGACCGAGATCGCACCCGCCCCCGTGGCGGCCCCGGCGCGGGCGGCCCGCCTCCACCAGCTCGACCTGTACCGCGTGATCACCTTCGCCCTGGTGATCTTCATGCACGTGCTGGGGGCCACGACCTTCCCGCAGGACGTCGTGTCCGACGCGCTGGAGGCGCCGCTGCACCTCACGCGCGAGGCGTTCTTCGCGCTCACGACGTTCGTGCTCGTGTTCTCCTACCGCTCGCGCCCGCCGCGGCCGGTGGCGTTCTGGCGCCGGCGGGTGCCGCTGGTCGCGGTGCCGTACGTGGTCTGGTCGGTGCTGTACTGGGGCTATTCGCTGCTCACCGCCGAGCAGCCTGTCGGCTCCGTCGCCGCGGCCCTGCGCGCGCTCGGCATCGAGATCGCGAACGGCACGGCGTGGTACCACCTGTACTTCCTGCTCGTGACGCTGCAGGTGTACCTGCTGTTCCCGGTGCTGATGAAGCTGGTGCGGACGCTGGAGCGCCGGCCGTGGCTCGTGCTGGGGATCTCCGGTGCGGTGCAGATCGCGGTCACGTGTTTCCTGAGCTACCCGCCCGAAGGCGTGGAGTACTCGACCGTCAGCCGGTTCTTCACGACGCTGCTGCCGTACCAGTTCTACTCGGTGCTCGGCGCCGTCGCGGCCGTGCACTTCGAGACCGTGCAGGCGTGGGTGCGGCGGCACCGGTGGTTCGTGGCCGGCGGGCTGGTGGTGACGCTCGCCGTGGCCGAGACGGGCTACTTCGTGAGTGTCCACAACGGACTGTGGCCGGAGCTGGCGAGCGACGCGTTCCGGCCCTACCTCGTGCCGTGGTGCGTCGCGGCCATCGCGGGCCTATTCCTGGCGGGCACGCGCTGGGCGGAGGCGGGCCGGCCCGCCGGCCGTGTGGTGTCGTGGGCGGTGGACCGGTCGTTCGCGATCTTCCTCACGCACCCTTTCGCCCTGGCGCTGCTGAGCCCCTTGATCGCGTTCGTCGGCGACGGCGTGGGGGCGCCGTGGACGACCGTGGTCGTCTACCCGGCCACGGTCGCGCTGACGCTGCTGATCGTCGAACTGCTGCGGAGGCTGCCGTGGAGCAAGGCGCTGACGGGCCGGCCGCCCCTGGGGGTCAAGCGGGCGGCTGCTGCTGCCGCTCAGGCGTAGCGGCGGCCCGCTGGGGACAAGGCCACTCCGACTACTGGCCTGACCCGAGCATCCCGGTCCACGTCTCCACGAACGCCGGGAACGTTTTCCCGACCGTCGCGGGGTTTTCGACGCGGATGCCGGGCACGCGCAGGCCCAGCACGGCCGCGGCCATGACCAGGCGGTGGTCGTCGTAGGTGTGGAAGACGCCGCCGTGCAGCGGGGCCGGGGTGATGCGCAGGCCGTCGTCCGTTTCGGAGACGTCGCCGCCCAGTGCGGACAGCTCCGTGGCGAGCGCGGTGATGCGGTCGGTCTCGTGGCCGCGCAGGTGCGCGACGCCCCTGATCACCGACGGGCCGTCCGCGAAGCAGAGCAGCGCGGCGACCACCGGGGTCAGCTCGCCGACCTCGTGCAGGTCGAGCTCCACGCCCGGGATGTGCGAGCCGCCGGTGACGGCGAGGCCGCCGTCCTCGAGCCGGACCGACGCGCCGAGCGCCGGCAGGAAGGTGCGCAGCCAGTCGCCCGGCTGGGTCGTGGTGCTCGGCCAGCCCGCGACGCGCACGGTGCCGCCCGCGGCCACGGCGGCGGCCACGAAGGGCGCGGCCGTGGACAGGTCCGGCTCCACGATGTACTCGGGGCACGACAGCTTCGCCGGCGCGACGTGGAACTCCGCGCCTTCGCGCTCCACGGTGGCGCCGAAGCGGTGCAGCATGTCGAGCGTCATCGCGATGTGCGGCTCGCTCGGCGGCGCGTCGCCGACCAGGCGCACGGTCACGCCGCGATCGAACGCGGGGCCGGCCAGCAGCAGCGCGGAGAGGAACTGGCTCGAGGCCGACGAGTCGAGGTCGACCGTGCCGCCGCGGACGCCGCCGTCGCCGTGGACGGTGAAGGGCGGGGCACCGCGGCCGTCGTCGTCGATGCGCACGCCGAGGCGGCGCAGCGCGGTCAGCAGCGGGCCGATCGGGCGGCGGCGGATGGCCTCGTCGCCGTCGAAGAGTGCGGGGGAGTCGCCGAGCGCGGCGAGCGCCGGCGTGAAGCGGGCGACGGTGCCGGCGTTGCCGAGCGTGACCTCGACCGGCTCGCCGTGGCTGCTGCCGGTGGCGCCGAGCGGGTGGACGAGGAACCCGTCGGCGGTCTCCTCCGACCGGGCGCCCAGCGAGGCCAGCGCGCCGAGCATGAGCCGCGTGTCGCGCGAGTCGAGTGGCATGCGCACCCGCGTGGGCGCGCCCGCGAGCGCGGCCAGCACGTAGGCGCGGTTCGTGATCGACTTCGAGCCCGGGACGCGCACCCGCGCGTCGAGTGCCGCCGCCGCGACCGGCGCGGCCCACTGGTTTTCGTGCGCATCCGTCACGCACCGAAGCCTAGCGTGGTGGTCAGCGTCATCGCCGCCGCGCCGGGAACGGGCGTGAACGAGCGGATCGGCGTGCGTGCGATATGCTGGCGGCCCGTGGGACATCAGTCGCGGGCTACCAAGTTTGTCTTTGTCACCGGAGGCGTCGCCTCCTCTCTCGGTAAGGGATTGACGGCCTCGAGCCTCGGCCAGCTCCTTACCGCACGCGGGCTTCGCGTCACGATGCAGAAGCTCGACCCCTATCTCAACGTCGACCCCGGGACGATGAACCCGTTCCAGCACGGTGAGGTGTTCGTCACCGACGACGGTGCGGAGACGGACCTCGACATCGGGCACTACGAGCGGTTCCTCGACCGGGACCTCGACGGCAAGGCCAACGTCACGACCGGCCAGGTCTACTCGGAGGTCATCGCCAAGGAACGCCGCGGTGAGTACCTCGGCGACACGGTCCAGGTCATCCCGCACATCACGGACGAGATCAAGTCGCGCATCACCGCCGCGGCCGGTCCGGACGAGCACGGGAACACCCCGGACGTGGTCATCACCGAGGTCGGCGGCACGGTCGGCGACATCGAGTCGCTGCCGTTCCTCGAGGCGTGCCGCCAGGTGCGCCACGACGTCGGGCGGGACCACTGCTTCTTCCTGCACGTGTCGCTCGTGCCCTACCTGGCGCCGTCGGGTGAGCTCAAGACCAAGCCGACCCAGCACTCCGTGGCCGCGCTGCGCAACATCGGCATCCAGCCCGACGCGCTGGTCTGCCGGGCCGACCGGGAGATCCCCGAGGACCTCAAGCGCAAGATCGGCCTGATGTGCGACGTCGACTCGGAGGCGGTCATCGCCTGCCCGGACGCGCGCTCGATCTACGACATCCCCAAGGTGCTGCACGGCGAGGCGCTCGACGCCTACGTGGTGCGCCGCCTGGGGCTGCCGTTCCGCGACGTCGACTGGACGGTGTGGGGCGACCTGCTCAACCGGGTGCACAACCCGAGCGAGACGGTGCGGATCGCCGTGGTGGGCAAGTACATCGACCTGCCCGACGCGTACCTGTCGGTCACCGAGGCCCTCCGCGCGGGCGGGTTCGCCCACCGCGCCAAGGTCGAGATCGTGTGGGTCGCCTCGGACGACGCGCAGACCGCGTCGGGCGCCGCTTCGGTGCTGTCCGATGTGGACGGCGTGCTGATCCCCGGCGGGTTCGGCATCCGCGGCATCGAGGGCAAGGTCGGCGCCATCGAGTACGCCCGCACGCGCGGCGTGCCGCTGCTCGGGCTGTGCCTGGGCCTGCAGTGCATGGTCATCGAGGGCGCGCGGCACCTGGCGGGCATCGAGGACGCGAACTCGGCGGAGTTCGACGAGAACACCACGCACCCGGTGATCTCGACGATGGCCGACCAGCGTGACGTGGTCGCGGGCGAGCGGGACATGGGCGGCACGATGCGCCTGGGCGCGTACCCGGCGAAGCTCAAGCCGGGCTCGCAGGTCGCGAAGGCGTACGGCAGCACCGAGGTCTCCGAGCGCCACCGCCACCGCTACGAGGTCAACAACACCTACCGCAAGCAGCTGTCGGACGCCGGGCTCGTCTTCTCCGGCACCTCGCCCGACGACCGCCTGGTCGAGTTCGTGGAGCTGCCGGCCGACGTGCACCCGTTCTTCGTCGGCACGCAGGCGCACCCGGAGCTCAAGAGCCGCCCGACGCGGCCGCACCCGCTCTTCAGCGCGTTCGTGAAGGCCGTGGTGGACCGCAAGGTCGCCGAGCGGCTGCCGGTGGAGCTCGCCGAGGCGCCCGTGGCGGCCCGGTGACCGAGCCCGGCACGCACGAGTTCACGGTCGCCGGCAGCGAGGTCGTCCACATCGGACGCGTCGTCGGCCTGCGGGTCGACGACGTGGTGATGCCCGGCGGCGGCACGGCGAAGCGCGAGGTCGTGGAGCACCTCGGTGCCGTCGCGATCCTGGCGCTCGACGGCAGTGGTGCCGATGCCGCGGTCACGATGGTCCACCAGTACCGGCACCCGCTCGGGCACCGGCTGTGGGAGCTGCCGGCCGGCCTGATCGACAAGCCGGGGGAGGACCCCGTCGACGCGGCGAAGCGCGAGCTCGTGGAGGAGGTCGGGCTGGCGGCGGACGAGTGGTCGACGCTCGTGGACGTGGCCGCCTCGCCCGGGTTCACCGACGAGGTCGTGCGCGTGTTCCTCGCGCGCGGTCTGTCCGAAGTGGACCGCGAGGTGCTCGGCGAGGAGGAGGCCGACCTCGTGGTGAAGAAGTTCCCGCTCGCCGAAGCCGTCGCCATGACGCTCTCGGGTGAGCTGGTGAACGGCGCGACCGTCTCCGGTGTGCTGGCCGCCCACGCGGTGCTCACCGGCGCGGTGAAGGCCCGTCCGGCCGACGCGCCGTGGCGCGACCGTCCCACCCGCTTCGCCCGGCGCCGAGCGGAAGGCTGATCTGCCCGTCCGTGCCCGCCGCGCGTCGGCGGGCACGGACGGCCCGGCGGCCTAGAGTGTGACCCCGTGACGGGCACGGGCAGGACGGCGGTGGGGGACGTGATCGCTGCGTACCTGGACCACCTCGTGGTCGAGCGCGGCACCGCCCGCAACACGCTCGACAGCTACGCCCGCGACCTGCGCCGCTACGCCGCGCACCTCGCCGCCGCGGACGTCACGCGGTTCCCGGACGTGACGCCGGCGCACGTCACGTCGTTCGGCGCGGCCCTGCGCGAAGGCGACGAGGAGCACCGGCCGCTCGCCGCGTCCTCGGCCGCGCGGGCGCTGGTCGCCGTGCGCGGGCTGCACAAGTTCGCCCACGCCGACGGCATCACCGAGCACGACCCCGCACGCGAGGTCCGCCCGCCGGCCGCGGCGAAGCGGCTGCCCAAGGCGCTGCCCGTGACCGACGTCCTCAAGCTGCTCGAGACCCCGCCGCCCGACGGCGAGCGCGCCCTGCGCGACCGGGCGCTGCTCGAACTGCTCTACTCCACCGGCGCCCGGATCTCCGAAGCCGTGGGGCTCGACGTGGACGACGTCGACGACACCGACCGCACCGTGCTGCTCGACGGCAAGGGCGGCAAGCAGCGGCTCGTCCCGATCGGCCGCCCCGCGGTGGAGGCGCTGCACGCCTACCTCGTGCGGGCCCGCCCGGTGCTCGCGGCGCACGGGCGCGGCACGTCCGCGATGTTCCTCAACGTGCGCGGCAGCCGGCTTTCCCGGCAGAGCGCGTGGCAGGTCCTCAAGGACACGGCCGAACGCGCGGGCATCACCGCCGACGTCTCGCCCCACACCCTGCGCCACTCGTTCGCCACGCACCTGCTCGAAGGCGGCGCCGACGTGCGCGTGGTGCAGGAGCTGCTGGGCCACGCCTCGGTGACGACGACGCAGGTCTACACGCTCGTCACGGTCAATACGCTGCGCGAGGTGTACGCGACGGCGCACCCGCGCGCACTGGGCTGACCGGTCCTCAGGGCATCAGCCACCAGTGGTGACTTCGCGCGCCCGGCCCGGCGCGGCGCTTTGCCGGGGCTCCGACTCCCCGCATAGGCTGCCTCCGACGCCGAAACAAGGAGCTTTCCCGCCATGTCGACACCGAACCAGCCGGAGCGCCCGGCCGCGTCCGCCGGTTCGGCCGCGGCGAGCCTCTCCCAGGCGCACATCGCCACCCCCGCGAACCACGACGGCGACGAACCGTCCGACAGCCCGCGCCTGAGCCGCGCCGAGAGAGCCCGGGCGCGCGCGAAGGAGCGCGAAGAGAGCGGCATCGGCCCCACCGGCCGGCCGCTGCGCGAGATCCCCGAACCGGCGCCGCTGGACCACCACGGCCCGGCCAAGGTGCTCGCCATGTGCAACCAGAAGGGCGGCGTCGGCAAGACCACGTCGACCATCAACCTGGGTGCGGCGCTCGCCGAGTGCGGGCGTCGCGTGCTGCTCGTGGACTTCGACCCGCAGGGCGCCCTGTCGGTGGGTCTCGGCATCCAGCCGCACGAGCTGGACCAGACGGTCTACAACGTCATCATGGAGCGCTCAGTCGGCATCGAGGACGTGCTCCGCAAAACCCGCGTCGACGGCGTTGACCTGCTGCCGAGCAACATCGACCTGTCCGCGGCGGAGGTCCAGCTCGTCGCAGAGGTAGGGCGCGAACACACGTTGTTACGGGTCCTTCGTCCGGTCATGAACGACTACGACTATGTTCTTGTCGACTGCCAGCCCTCGCTCGGCCTGTTGACGGTGAACGCATTGACCGCCGCGGACGGTGTGATCATCCCCCTGGAGTGCGAGTTCTTCAGTCTGCGAGGCGTCGCGCTCCTGATCGACACGATCGAGAAGGTGCAGGAACGCCTCAACCCCAAACTGGACATCACGGGGATTCTCGCCACGATGTACGACCCGAGAACCCTGCACTCGAAGGAGGTCATGGCTCGCGTGGTGGAGGCATTCGGCGACATCGTGTTCGACACGGTGATCAACCGCACCGTGCGGTTCCCCGAGACGACAGTCGCGGGTGAGCCGATCACGACCTGGGCCCCCAAGTCGGCCGGCGCGGCAGCCTATCGCGCGCTGGCTCGCGAGGTGATCGCTCGGTGAGCAGGCGCGCTTCCCTGCCCGGAGCGTCGGAACTCTTCCGCCTCACCTCCAGTCCTGCCGGCCCGGCACTCGAGCGCCCGGCGGCGCCCGCCCCGGCCGAACCGCTCCCGAAGAAGAGCGCGGACGCCGACCAGCTCAGCCGCGCCGCCGCGCGCAGCGGCTCCGGCCGCACGAAGCACGACGCGAAGATCACCGTGTACGTCTCGGGCGACGAGCTGCTCGCGATGGAGCAGACCCGGCTGAACCTGCGGGCCAAGCACAACCTCGTGGTCGACCGCGGCCGCCTGGTGCGCGAGGCGGTGGCCGTGCTGATCGCGGACTTCGACCAGCGCGGTGAAGAGTCGGTGCTGGTCCAGCGATTGCAGGCGATGGAAGAAGAAGGCGGAACCGAGGGCTGATGGACGAACCGGCATCGGCCGAGCAGCCGGAGCCGGACGCCGCGGCCCCGGGTACCGAGACGCCGATCCAGCACGAGACTCCGCTCCCGGACGACACTTCGGGCCCGGCAGAGACTGAGGGCCCGGCCGAGACCGCGGCCCAGAGTGAGTCGGCGGGTGGGACTCCGCTCCCGGAAGACACGCCGGGTGCGGAGGAGAAGCCCGTCGAGCACGAGACCGTGCACGGCGGGACGATCCCGGCGGGCTACGCCGAGGAGCTCAGCACCTCGAAGTTCAAGGTGCGCCTCAAGAACTTCGAGGGGCCTTTCGACCTGCTGCTGCAGCTGATCTCGCAGCACCAGCTCGACGTCACCGAGGTCGCGCTGCACACGGTCACCGACGACTTCATCGCCTACACGCGTGCGCTCGGGTCTGACTGGAACCTCGACGAGACCACGGAGTTCCTGGTCATCGCCGCGACCCTGCTGGACCTCAAGGCCGCGCGGCTGCTGCCGTCGGCCGAGGTGGAGAACGAGGACGACCTCGCACTCCTGGAAGCCCGCGACCTGCTCTTCGCGCGGGTGCTGCAGTACCGCGCGTACAAGCAGGTGGCGGCGCTGTTCGGCGAGCTTGAACAGGGCGCGCTGCGACGCTACCCGCGCTCGGTGGCGCTGGAGGAGCGTTACGTCGGGCTGCTGCCCGAGGTGATGCTCGGCGTGACCCCGCAGAAGTTCGCGGAGATCGCCGTCTCGGTCTTCAAGCCCAAGCCGCCGCCGACGGTGTCGCTGGCGCACCTGCACATGGGCCGCGTGTCCGTGCGCGAGCACGCGGCGCTGCTGCGGGTGAAGCTCGCGGAGGCGGGGCAGGCCACGTTCAAGGAGCTCGTGGAGGACTGCGAGCACACCGTGGAGATCGTCGCGCGATTCCTCGCGCTGCTGGAGCTGTACCGCGAGTCGACGGTGCAGTTCGAACAGCTCGAGGCGCTCGCCGAGCTCCATGTGCGCTGGACCGGCGGCAGCGTCGCGGAGGCCTCGGTCGCCGCCGAACACGACCGCGCCGCGGCCGACGAAGAGGAGTACGGGTGAGCACCGAAGACGACCGCGCGCCGGCCGTCGAAGCGATCGACCTCGACGAGGTCGTGCCGACGGAGACCTCGGTGTCCGAGCCGCCCGAACACGGTGCCGCGCCGGAAGGTTCGCCGCGGGAGGAGGACGCCGCCGAGGCTTCGCACGGCGAAGCGGCCGAAAGCGACAGCACCCCGCAGGCGGCCGAGGCGAGCGCGGAGGAGGCCGAGCCGGAGGCGACCGAAGGTCAGGCGGAAACCGAGCCGGAACCCGAGGCCGTCGAGCCGACCGAGGTCCGAGCCGACGCCGACACCGAGGCCGCCGAGGCGAGCGAGGCGCACCCGGAGCCCGAGTCCACCGAGCCGGAAGCCGAGCCCGCCGAGCCCAGCGCTGAGCCGGAACCCGAGGCCGTCGAGGCGAGCGCTGAGCCGGAAGCCGAGTCCGCCGAGCGGGTAACCGACTCCGCCACCGAGAGCCCCGAAGCCGAATCGGGCGAGGGCGAGCCGGTCGACCCGGCAGCCGGAGCCGAGCAGCCCGAGCCGGAGGAAGGCGTCGAGCCGGTCAGCGACCTGCCCGACGTGACGTCCGACGAGGCGCTGGAGGCCGCGCTCGAGGCGCTGCTGCTCGTCGTCGACTCGCCGGCGGGGGAGCAGATGCTGGCCGACACCGTGGATCAGCCGGTGGCGCGGGTCACCGTCGCGCTGCGGACGATGGCGCAGCGGCTCACCGAGCGGGGCAGCGGGATCGACCTGCGGCGCGTCGGTGAGGGGTGGCGGTTCTACACTAGGGACACGTACGCCCCGTTCGTGGAGAAGCTCCTGCTCGACGGCCAGCGGTCGAAGCTGACCCGGGCCGCGCTGGAGAGCCTCGCCGTGATCGCGTACCGGCAGCCGGTGACCAGGGCCAGGGTCGCCGCGGTGCGCGGGGTCAACGTCGACGGCGTGATCCGCACCCTGCTGGCCCGCGGCCTCATCGAAGAGATGGGCACCGACCCGGAGACGACGGGCACGCTGTACGTGACGACCGAGCTGTTCCTGGAGCGACTGGGGCTGTCGTCGCTGAACGACCTGCCCCCGATCGCTCCGCTGCTACCCGAAGTGGACACCATCGATGACATCTGACCAGCACCCCGACGGCGTCCGGCTGCAGAAGGTCCTCTCCCAGGCCGGCATCGCCTCGCGGCGCGCGGCCGAGGACCTGATCGTGGAGGGCCGGGTGGAGGTGGACGGCCAGATCGTCACCGAGCTGGGCCGCCGCGTCGACCCGGTCGAGGCCGTGATCCACGTCGACGGCACGCGCGTGAACCTGCGCGACGACCTCGTGTACCTCGCCTTCAACAAGCCCAAGGGCGTGCACTCGACGATGTCGGACGACCGCGGCCGCCCATGCGTCGGCGACTACCTGCGCGGCCGCTGGGAGGAGACCCCCGGCGTCGTCCACGTGGGCCGGCTCGACGAGAACACCGAAGGCCTGCTGCTGCTCACCAACGACGGCGACCTCGGCCACCGGCTGATGCACCCGTCGTACAACGTGCTCAAGACCTACTTCGCGGAGGTCGAGGGTCTCGTGCCGCGCGGGCTCGGCAAGGAGCTGCGCGCGGGCTGGGAGCTGCCCGACGGCATCGTGAAGGTCGACCAGTTCCGCGTGAAGGACATGCACTCCGGCCGCAGCATGATCGAGCTCGTGATCCACGAGGGGCGCAAGCACATCGTGCGCCGGCTCATGGCCTCGACCGGCCACCCCGTGCGCAAGCTCGTGCGCACGGCGATCGGCGACGTGCAGCTGGGCGCCCAGCGCCCCGGCACGATCCGCAGGCTCAACCGCGGTGAGGTCGGCTCGCTGTACCGAAACGTGGACCTGTAAACACCGGCTTTCCACCCTGGCGACCTGATCGACGCCCCGGGTTCGCCGGCGGCGTCGAGCCGGTCGGGTCGAAGTTGCGGCGACCGGCCGCATCGGTGGATCGTCGTGGCCTAACGGCGGGCTGAACCGAGGTCTGCACGGACGAGGTCACGCCGCGGCTCGACAGCGGGCTTCGTTCAGGAGCCGCCCGTCCCCGCACCTGCCGCGGCACTCAAGCCCCGGACGGGGGAAGGGTGACTCCCGAGCCCGGCCCCGTCCCGCGAGTGCGGCACACCTTCCGATCGTTTCGCGCGAGTCCGGCCGTCGCCGGCGACCAGACGCTGGAGCCCGATCACGTAGCCGGCCTCGCTGCGACACGCGCGAGGCTCGGCGTCGCGCTGCGATCGCCCCGTCATCAGCTCTGCAGGGAGCCATGATCCCGTTGTGAGACAAGGCCGCGCCGACGATTTCGTCCCGTTGGGACACCGGATCGCCGAGGCCCGCGCGGCCGTCCTTCTCCTTCCCTCCGGACACCGCCGGACCAGTACGGCTCCGTGGCGCGCCGGCCAGACGAGGCCGGCGCCGTCGAGCCGCCGCACCTCCCGGTCGCCGGCCGCGCAAGTGGTGGGCTGCCGCTCGATCACCTACCGGCGCCGGGGTGCGCGCCCATCGCCGTTCCGGCAAGCGGAACGTGATCGACAGGGAAGTCATTGATCCGACCGCGGGTGATCACAGCGGTCTGGTCGGGCTTGCATGTGGGGATAGCCTCAATGTCCGCAGATTCGACTCGACCTCTTCAGGTGGACGCCCGTTCCGGCTACAGTCGTCGCCAGATGGAGTGTTTCTTCTGACGGAACGAGGTTCGAGTGGCTTCAGCGGCAGCTCTCGACGGACTACGCGTGCTCGACGTGTCGACGATCCTGGCGGGCCCGTTCTGCTGTCAGATCCTCGGTGACTTCGGTGCCGACGTGATCAAGATCGAGCACCCGCGCAACGGCGACAACATGCGCGGCCACGGCCGGAGCAAGAACGGCGTCCCGCTGTGGTGGAAGGAGATCAGCCGCAACAAGCGGACCGTCGCCCTCGACCTCAAGGACGAGCGCGGCGGCGAGGTGTTCCGTGCTCTGGCGAAGACGGCGGACGTCGTCGTCGAGAACTTCCGTCCGGGGACCCTCGAGCGGTGGGGCATCGGCCCCGACGCGCTGTTCGCCGAGAACCCCGGGCTGGTGCTCGTGCGGCTCACCGGCTTCGGCCAGACCGGTCCCTACGCCGGCCGGGCCGGCTTCGGCACGCTCGTCGAAGCCATGAGCGGCTTCGCTTCGCTGACCGGGCAGCCCGACGGCCCGCCGACCTTGCCGGCCTTCGGCCTGGCCGACAGCATCTGCGGGATCGCCGCTTCGTCGGCCGTGATGATGGCGCTCCGCCACCGCGACCGGACCGGCGAGGGACAGGTCGTCGACATGAGCCTGCTCGAGCCGATCATGGCAGCCGTCGGGCCCGGTCCGACGATCTACCAGCAGCTCGGCGAGGTCGAGCAGCGCCATGGCAACCGGTCGACCAACAACGCGCCGCGCAACACCTACCGGACCTCGGACGGCGGGTGGGTGGCCGTTTCCACCAGCGCCCAGCGGATCGCCGAACGGGTGCTGGAGCTGGTCGGCCATCCCGAGGTGATCAGCGAACCGTGGTTCGCCACCGGCGGCGGCCGGGCGGCGCACGTCGACCTGCTCGACGACTACGTCGGCAGCTGGATCGCGCAGCGCAGCCGTGACGAGGTCATCAGCGCCTTCACCGAGGCCGGTGCCGCCATCGCCGCCGTCTACGACGCCCGCGACCTGGTCGAGGATCCCCACGTGCGGGAGACGCAGATGCTGCTGGAGGTCGACGACGCCGACTTCGGGCCGCTGCTGCAGCACAACGTGATGTGGCGGATGAGCGCTTCGCCGGGGGCGATCAGGTTCACCGGCCGCGGGCTGGGCGAGAACACCGACGAAGTCTTGACCGAGGCCGGCCTCGAGGCCGGCCGGATCGCCGAGCTCAAGGAGAGTGGGATCATCCGATGACCGATGCATTGCTCAGCGCGGTTCAGGGCGGGCTGGACGTGGTCGACCTGGGACGACAGCTGCGGGTCGGCATGCCCCAGTCCCCGAACCACCCCCAGTTCTGGCACACCCTGCCGCGCCGCCACGGCGACATGACGCGTGCCGACGGGGGCAGCGCCGCCAATGACATGATCACGATGGGCTGCCACGTGGGCACGCACATCGACGCGCTGGCGCACGTCTCGCACGACGGGCTCATGTTCGGCGGCGTCGACGCGATGCAGGCCGGGGTCGGTGGCAAGTACGACGCGCTCGGCGTTCACTCCATCGCGCCGATGATCCGCCGTGGTGTGCTCCTCGACATCGCGGGACTGCACGGAGTCGGCTGCCTCGACGGCGGCTACGAGATCACCGTCGGCGACCTGGAAGCGGCCGCCAAGAACGCGGACGGCGGTGTCGGTGAGGGAGACGTGGTGCTCATCCGCAGCGGCTGGGGCACGAAGTTCGCCGAGGGCGGCGCCTACGTGGGCGGGCCGTCCGGGGTCCCGGGGGTCGGCGAGGCCGGCGCTCAGTGGCTCGCCGAGCGGCGCATCCACGCCGCCGGCGCCGACACCATCGCGTTCGAGCGGCTCGCGCCCGGTGGTGGGCACGCGCTGCTGCCGGCACACCGTGTCCTGCTCGTCGAGAGCGGGATCTACCTCATCGAGGCGCTCGACCTCGAGGAGCTGGCCGGCCGCGGGTGGGCGGAGTTCACGCTCGTGCTGGTGCCGCTCAACATCTACGGCGCGACCGGGTCGCCGGTGCGCCCGCTGGCGGTGCGTACCGCGTGAGCGAGCAGACCCTGGCCCAGCAGCTCGGCGCCTTCGCGGCCGGCACGTCCTACGACGACCTCCCGGCCGAGGTCGTGGAGAGCGTGAAGATGCGGGTGCTCGACATCCTCGGCATCGCCGCCGCCGCCAGCACGCTCGAAACCAGCCGCTCCGCGCGGGAGTGGGCCGCCAGCCAGGGCGGGACGGGCGCCGCCTCGGCCGTCGGTGTGCCCGGCCGGCTGCCCGCCAACATGGCCGCCTTCGTCAACGGGGTCCTCGCTCACTCCCTCGACTACGACGACACCCATCTGCCGTCGGTCCTTCATCCGAGCGCCTCGGTCGTCCCTGCGGCACTGGCCGCCGCCGAGCGTGCCGGCGCGGACGGTCGTGAGCTCATCCGGGCGGTCGCGATCGGGATCGAGATCTGCGTCCGGCTCGGCATGGCCGGTTACGACCAGGCGAGCAACAACTCCGTCTTCTTCGAGCACGGCCAGCACGCCACGTCGATCTGCGGCGCGATGGGTGCCTCGGTCGCGGCGACGCTGCTCGCCGGTGGCGATGAGCAAGCCGTCGTCGATGCGCTCGGCGTCACGGCCTCGCTGGCCTCGGGCATCATCGAGGCCAACCGCACCGGCGGCACGGTCAAGCGGATCCACTGCGGGTGGGCGGCGCACGCGGCTGTCTCCGCGGCGGAGCTGGTCAAGCTCGGCCTGACCGGTCCGCCCACGGTGCTCGAGGGCCGGTTCGGCTTCTTCCAGGCCTGGCTGCACGGCATCTTCGACCCGGCGGCCATCGTCGACGGGCTGGGGACCGAGTGGTCGGTCCCGGGCATCTTCTTCAAGCCCTACCCGGCGAACCATTTCACGCACGCGGCCGTCGACGCCGCCGCGCAGCTGCGCGCGGACGGCGTACGGGTCGAGGACATCGTCTCGCTCCAGCTCGGCGTACCGGCGCAGAACCTGCGCACGGTGGGGGAGCCGATCGAGGTGAAGCGGACGCCGCAGACCGGCTACATGGCCCAGTTCAGCGGTCCCTACGCGGTCGTGCTCGGCCTGCTGGGCGGCTCCGGTCTCGGTGCCGGGCTCGACGACTACACCGACGAACTCGCGCAGGACCCCGAGCGAAGAGCGTTGATGGCGAAGGTGGACGTGACGGCCGACGAGCGGTGCACGGAGATCTTCCCGCACCAGTTCCCCGCGGTGCTCACGGCGCGGCTCAAGGACGGCCGCGAGGTGGTGGCCGAGGTGTTCACGAACCGCGGTGGCCCGCAGCGACCGCTCTCGTTCGAAGAGCTGGCCGCCAAGTTCCACGACAACGCCCGGCGGGTGCTGCCTCCCGATCGGGCCGACGAACTCGCGGCGGCCTGCCGCACGCTCGAGGACTGCACCGACCTCATGGAGCTGCTCGCTTCCCTGACGAAGGTCGACGACCCAGCTCGCACGTAGGACGAACAACCGAAGGATGAGGGAAAATGGCTGAATTCGACTTGGTGATCCGTAACGCCCAGGTGGTGCGCCCCGCGAGCGATGCCCCCGAGCGCCTCGACGTCGCCGTCAAGGACGGCAAGTTCGCCGCCTTCGAGCCGAGCATCGACTCCGAGCGCGCAGCCGAGACGGTCGACGCCGCCGGCAAGCACCTCTTCCCCGGTGTGGTGGACGTCCACCAGCACTGGGGCATCTACAACGAACTCGGCGAGGACACCAGCTCGGAGAGCCAGGCCTCGGCGCAGGGCGGTGTCACGACCGGCATCACCTACATCCGCACCGGTGCCTACTACATGAACCGGACCGGGCCGTACCGCGAAGTGTTCCCCGACGTGCTGGCAGCCGCCGAGGGCCGCTCCTTCATCGACTACGCGTTCCACGTGGCGCCGATCCTCAAGGAGCACATCGACGAGATCCCCGACCTGATCGGGGAGTTCGGGGTGCCCTCGTTCAAGATCTTCATGTTCTACGGCAGCCACGGGCTGCACGGCCGCTCGAGCGACCAGAGCTCGTTCCTCATGATCCCCGAGGACGAGTCCTACGACCTGGCCCACTTCGAGTTCGTGATGCGGGGCATCGAGAAGGCGCGTCGCGACCCCCGGTTCGCTGCCGACCGCGAGAACATCTCGCTGTCGCTCCACTGCGAGACGGCGGAGATCATGCGGGCCTACACCAAGCTGGTCGAGCAGGAGGGCAAGCTGACCGGCCTCGAGGCGTACAGCGCCTCGCGGCCGCCGCACTCGGAGGGCCTGGCGATCACCATCGCTTCCTACCTGGCCCACGAGACCGAGCTGCCCAAGATCAACCTGCTGCACCTGACCTCGCGCAAGGCGATCGAGGCCGCCATGATGATGCAGGAGACCTTCCCGCACATCGACTTCCGCCGCGAGGTGACGGTCGGCCACCTGCTCGCCGACTTCACGACCGCCAACCTCGGCGGCAAGGTCAACCCGCCGCTTCGCTCCCGCGAAGACGTCGAGTCGTTGTGGGAACACCTGCTGGCCGGCCACTTCTCGTGGGTCACCTCGGATCACGCGTGCTGCCGCGACGAGACCAAGTTCGGCGAGCCCCGCGAGGACGTTTTCGTGGCCAAATCCGGCTTCGGCGGCACCGAGTACCTGCTGGCGGGCATGGTCAGTGAAGGCCGCAAGCGTGGTCTGTCCTACCCGCGCATCGCCGAACTCGTCGCCAAGAGCCCGGCCGAGCGGTTCGGGCTGCGCGGCAAGGGTGATCTCGCCGTCGGGTACGACGCCGACTTCTGCCTGCTCGACGACACGGTCGACTACACCGTGCACGCGCAGGACTCGCTCTCCACGCAGGAGTACACCCCGTTCGAGGGCTTCGAGCTGACGGCCAAGGTGACCGACACCTGGGTCCGCGGCACCGAGGTCTTGCGTGCGGAGAAGATCGTCGGCACCCCGACGGGCCGGTTCGTGAAGCGCTCGGGTCAGGCCTGACGCACCGATATCCAAGATCTCCCAGGGGGACCGGTCGGCGCCGTCAGGCGCCGGCCGGTCCCTCAGTCATCCCGACGGCGTGCGAGCGTCTCCCGGGCCGATCTGATCACGGCTGCGTCGATCAACCGTCCCGCGGCATCCAGCGTCACTCCGCCCTGGGCCGCGGAGAACCGATCGAGGACGTCACGCGCCGCGGCCACCGCCTCGGCGGTGGGGGCCAGCACCTCGTGAATCACGGGGACCTGGGCGGGATGGATGGCGGTTCGTGAGCGGAAGCCGAGGTCGGCCAGCTCCCGGGTCGTTCGCCGGAAGGCGTCGAGGTCGCGAAAGTCGACCGACGTGGGCGCCACCGGTGCGGCGAGGCCCGCGGCGGCGCAGTGGAGCACGACCTGGAGTCTGAGCTGGGTGATCGCGTCGGCGGTCGCGGTGGTGCGGGCGATCCGGAGGGCGGCGAGCAGGTCCACCTCGCCCAGGCCGAGTGTCGTGAGGCGGGGATGGGCGGCGAGCTCGCCGAGGGCGAGCACCGAAGCCGCGTCCTCGACCAGCCCGACGACGGGCACCGGGGGCAGGTCCTGCTCGGCTTCGGCCCCGTCGAGCCGCGCGGCGAGCTCGCTCATGGACTTGGGGGAGCACTTGGCCAGCACGATGCCGTCGAGGCCAGGACGGACGACGGCTTCGAGATCATCGGCGAGCCGATCCGCGTCGACCCGGACCCAGGTCTGGGCGCCGGCCTCGGCTCCCGGGGCCTGGCGGTCCCGGCCCAGCCAGGCGGCGACCGCGCCGCGGGCCGCGCTCTTCTCGGCGACCGGCACCGCGTCCTCGAGGTCGAGGATGACGGCGTCGGCCGCCCCGGTCGAGGCCTTGGCGAACAGCGACGGGCGTGAGGCGGGAACGTAGAGGAACGAGCGGGGCAGCACGGTGTCTCCTGCTGGGCTGTCGGGTCGGGGGCTGGGTCAGCCGCGCAGACGCTGGGTGATGGCGTGCGACGCCTCGACCACAAGCGCCGCGTGCTCCTCGTGGTCCTCGATCGCGTAGCGGAAGGCCGGACCGGAGGAGCTGATGGAGCCCATCACGTTGCCGGCCGAGTCGAAGAACGGTGCGGCGATGGAGGCGGCGCCGGTGTTGCGCTCGTTGATGGACGTGGCATATCCGTGCTCGCGAACCCGGTCCAGGCCGTCGCGGTAGGCGTTCTCGTCCAGACCGGCGCGCCGCGCGCGCAGCTGGCGGACCGCCTCGTCGATGAGGGAGAGCGAGAGGAAGGCGAGGATCGCGCGACTCGAAGCACCTGAGTGCAGGGGGTAACGCGGCCCGATCTCGATGACCATCTTCACCTCCTCGGGAGATTCGAACTGGTCGAGGTAGATCCGCTCGTTGCCGACGAGCACCGAGAGGGTCGTGGTCTCCCGGGTGGTGTCTCGCAGCCGACGAAGGATCGGCGAGGCGATGCTGCGCACGTCGATCTGGCTCCACGCCCGCGCCGAGAGACCCAGCGCCGCCGGTCCGAGCACATAGGACGACCCACCGGGCGCCACCTTGGCCAGTGAGCGGGAAACCAGGGACTGCAGGATCCGGTGGACGACGGCCTTGCTGAGGGACAGGTCACGGGCGATCTGGGATACCCCGAGCGGACTGTCGGACCGCGCGAAGAGGAGGAGGACGTCGGCGACCCGGTCCGCGGCCTCGGTACCCCCCGGAGTCTCGACCGTCCGTTCGCGAACCACAGGATCCCCTTTTCTTCCGGACAAGTTCGGCCTCACGAAACGAGGCAAGGTCGGCGCGGATCACGTTCGCCCGTCAGATCCGCGGATCGCGCTCCCGGCGCGATACCCGAGGGGCCCGGGGGCCGGCCGGTGCGGCCGGTGCCGATTTTCACGACGGCCGTCGTACGTCGAGCGTGCGCAGCACGAGGCCGAACGGGATCGGGCCGTCCTGGCCGAGAGAGGCCACGGCAGCGAGCACTGCCCGCGCCCCGCTCTCACCGACGGCGTCGGTCAGCAGCGTCGCGGCCTTTTGACCGACCACCGGGTCGTCGACCGCGTCAGGCCCGTCACCGCGGGGGGCGCCGTCGCGTGACGCGGTGAGCTGGGTGCCGTCGGTGAACCGCACGGTGACCGTGGCCGGGCGCCCCGCCGGATACCCGGCGTCGAGGGTCCGGTCGTGTTCCACCCGCACCCGAGCCGCCAGATCCCGCACCGCGGTGACGCGGAGGGTGCCGGACTCGAACGCGTGGGTCCGCAGTGTGCCCAGGACCAGACCGGCGGCCACGCTCCACGGGATGCTGAACCGGGCGGCCATTTCACTGCGGGGCAGCACGTTGTCGAACGCGGCCGCCGCGGCGTAGGTGCGGACCGTGACCGCGGCGATCTCTTCGGGCCGGTAAGGACGGGTCGCGAGGTCCTCGACGGCGTCGTTGACGCCGTGCAGCAGGGCGCAGGTGGGGTGGCGCTTGAGGTACCCCTGGGTGATGGTCCAGTCGCCGGCGGCGACCAGTGCGATCAGCCGCTCGGAGAATCCGCCCTGGTCGGCTGCGACCCAGCGGGCGAAGTGGCGTTCCAGTGTTCCCGGCTGCGCCCGGAGGCCCGCCGCGGCCGCCTGGCCGTGGATGACCGCGGTCTGTGCCGCGCAGGCGAGGTAGAGGTTCTGGCTGGTCCAGCCGTCGAAGACCCCCGGCGCGTCGGGCACCGTGGTCAGCGCGGCACACGAGTCGATGGCCCCGGCAATGGTCTCCGCGTCGCCACCGCTGAGCACGTGGGCAACGCCGGCCGCGGCCCCGAGCGTCGCCCAGGTCCCGATGTCGTGGACCCCGGCCGGGGTCCCGCCCATCGCGAGGCCGATCCGCACGCCCGTCTCGTAGCCGGCCAGCACGGCCGACAGCGTCGCTGGGCCATCGGCGCCGCAGGCCTCGGCGGCAGCGAGAACGGCCGGCACCACGTGGGACGCCGGATGGCCGCGAGCGCGCCGGTGCCCGTCCTGGAGCTGCTCGCGCGCGACCGGCATCGCGTTGAGGAATGCCGCCTGGGCCGGTGGGAAACCCGTCCGGTGGCCCAGCACGCTGCTGGGGCCGGCACCGATCGCGTAGGTGGCCTGGAGAACCGCGATGTCGGGCCGGGCCAGACCGGCGGCCGCCGTGGCCACCACGTCGGCGACGAGCGCCCGTACCCGGTGCCGTACCGCGTCCGGGGCCGCGGGCTCGCGGATACTTGCCGCGAAGGTGCCCAGGCGCGCGGCGAGGCCGGCGCCGGCTGTCGGCACGGGCGGTGACGCGCTCTCCACGGGGATCTCCTCGATAGCCGGGGCACAGGACCGCGGGGGGCGCCGCGCACGGGACGCGCGCGGCCGGCCGCCACCGCCGGAAGCCAGTGTTACAACTGCGTTTCTGTAGACGGAACAAGTCTGGCTGCCGTCCCGTCGGGAGTCAATGCCCAGGCGAAACCTGCGCTCTGCCTGGAGTCCGGCTCTGCGGTCGCGAAGTGCACGTGACCTCAATCATCGATGTACCACTTGACGTGAGTACGACCACATGCCACAGTCAGCGCAACTTGATCGGGGCGTTCCGATTAGCGGAACGATCACAGCGCCACTCTTCATCAAGATCAGGAGTCATCAGGATGCGTACAAGATCCTTCGTGAAGCTGGTCGCCGCGGTCGGCTCCGGGGCCGTACTCCTCGCCGGCTGTGCGGGCGGCGGCAGCGGCGGTTCGAGCGGGGATGCCAAGGTCATCAAGATCGGCACCCTGCACCCCCTCTCGGGTGCCAACGCGGGCGACGGAACCCAGCTCGAGAACGGCGTGAAGCTCGGTATCAAGGCCATCAACGACGCCGGCGGCATCAAAGCGCTCGGTGGCGCCAAGCTCGAGCTGGACGGGGGTGACACCAAGGGCACGCCGGACACCGGCCAGAGCGAGGCCCAGCGCCTCGTCGGTGACGGCGTCGTCGCCCTGGTCGGCACCTACCAGAGCGCCGTGAGCGCCAATGTCGCCGCCGTCGCCGAGCGCAACAAGGTCCCCTTCGTCATGGACATCTCGGGCGACGACGCGATCCTCTCGCACGGCTACAAATACTCGTTCCGCATGCAGCCGCAGAACTCGCGGTTCGGCACGACCGCGGCCCAGTACGTCAAGGCCATCTCCGAGGCGGCGAATCGCCCGGTCACCAAGGTCGCCTACCTGCACGAGGCCACGGCGTTCGGCACCGGGGTCTACCAGGCGTTCAAGGCCGAGGCTCAGAAGAGCGGCCTCCAGATGGGTCCGGAGATCACCTATGACGCGGCCAGCGTCTCCGATCTGACCACCCAGATCGCCCAGGTCAAGGCGAGCGGCGCGAACGTCCTCGTCGTCTCGGGCTACTACCGCGACGGCGTCCTCGCCGCGAAGGCGATCCAGACGGTCAAGCCGGCCCTCGATGCCGTGGTCGGCGCAGCCGACGGTGCGTTCGACCAGCCGCAGTTCCCGACCGACGCCGGTTCGGCTTCCCAGGGGTACTTCGACGTGAACTACCACTTCGACGACAAGAGCGCCGACGCGAAGGCGTTCAGCGCCCTTTACAAGACGACGTACAAAGACGAGGCGCGCACCGGCGCGGCCCTCGCCTACGACTCGGTTCGTGTCATCGCGGCAGCGCTCGAGAAGGCCGGCTCGACCGACGCGTCGAAGGTTCGCGACGCCATCGCACAGACCAACCTGACGCCGCTGACTCTCTCCGACGGCCCGATCAAGTTCAGCGACAAGGGCGAGAACTCCACCTCGCTGCCCGTGCTGACCCAGGTCCAGAACGGTGCTCCGGTCGTGGTCTATCCGCAGTCCGCTGCGGTCAAGAGCCCCGTCTACCCCGCGAACCCGGGCCAGTGACCGGCCCGACGAACGCCGGAGGGGCGGTTCCGTCGAAGGACGGGACCGCCCTCCGGGGCGGTAGCCGCGCCACGTCGCGGCTGAGCCTGCGCCATTCGACGCCGCTGGTCGTGACGGGCGCCTTGCTGGTCGTTCTCTTCATCGCCGCGCTGCTGCGCTCGGGCAGCATGGGCATCACCGGCCAGGCGCTGCTCACCGGCATCATTTCCGGCGGTGTCTACAGCCTGCTCGCGATGGGCCTCACCCTCGTCTTCGGCGTGCTCGACATCGTCAACTTCGCGCACGGTGCCTTCCTCGCCGTTGGTCTCTACATCACTTACGAGGTGGCGCACCAGGCCGGGCTGAACCCCTACATCGCCCTCCCGGTCGCGATCCTCGGGCTCTTCGTGCTCGGCGTCCTGATCCAGCTCCTGCTCCTCAACCGCACGATGGGCGGCACGCTCGAGCGCCAGCTGCTGATCACCCTCGGCCTGTCGCTGCTGATCAGCAATGTCCTACTGCTGGTCTTCGGCGGCGACCCGCTGTCGGCGAACCTGAAGAGCGACCCCGGCGTGCACGTGTTCGGCGCCGTCGCCAACCTCTCCCGGGTCATCGCCCTCGGCGGCGCCCTGGTACTGGCCGTGCTGGTCTTCCTGCTGCTGGAGCGCACCTCGTTCGGCCGGGCGATCCGCGCTGTCGCCGCCAGCCGGCAGGGGGCGGGACTGGTCGGCATCGACGTGCGGCTCGTCTACGCGGTCACCTTCGGCCTGGGCACCGCCTGTGCCGGGGCGGCCGGCATGCTCATCGCGCCGTTCACCACGATCACCCCGACCGCCGGCGACCAGTTCAACATCCTCGCCTTCGTCGTCGTCGTGATGGGCGGGCTGGGCAACGTGATGGGCGCCGTCATCAGCGGTGTGATCGTCGGCCTGGTCGAGCAGCTGGGCGGTGTCGCGATCGCCGGTCAGAGCCCCCTGCTGGGCGTTTTCATCCTGTTCCTGCTCATCCTGCTGATCCGTCCGCAGGGCATCTTCGGAGCCACGTCATCATGACCGTCACCACCGAGACGCGACCGGGATCAGCGGCGATCCAGAATCGCCGCCAGTCGATCCAGCGGTCCCTGATCATCCTGGTCGTCATCACCGTCCTGGCCGCTTTCGCTCCCGCACTCCTGCCCGAGTCGAGCCAGACCATCGCGGTCCGGGTGCTGATCTTCGCGATCATGGCGATCGGCTGGAACCTGATGAGCGGCTACGGTGGCATGTTCAGCTTCGGGCACGCGGCGTTCTTCGGCATCGGCGCGTACACCGACGTCTACCTCCTGGAGCACTTCGGCTGGTCGCCGTGGATCTCGCTGGTCGTCGGAGCGATGCTGGCGGCACTCGTGGCCATCTGCATCGGCTACCTCGCCTTCCGCTACAAGCTGCGCAGTGCCTACTTCGCGCTCGCCACGTTCGCCTTCGCCGAGATGCTGCGGTTGCTCGCGACCAACACCAGCTGGGTCAACGGCACCACCGGGTTCCACGTCCCGCTGCTGCCCGACAACTCGTGGTCGATGCTGCAGTTCGCCGCCAATGCGCCGCAGTACTACTACATCGGCCTCGCGCTGGTCGTGATCTGCCTGCTGATCACGATGTTCTACCTTCGGTCGCGCACCGGCATCCACACGGTCGCCGTGCGCGACAACGAGGACGCGGCCGACGCGCTGGGCGTCAACGTCATGCGGGTCAAGCTGACCACGATGGCGCTCTCCGCGGCGATCACGTCCGTCGCCGGCATGTTCTACGCGCAGTACTTCATGTTCGTCGATCCCGACATCGCGTTCGGCCAGGCCCAGTCGGTCCAGGCCATCGCCCCGGCGGTCATCGGCGGCGTCGCCACCCTGTGGGGCCCGCTCGTCGGCGCACTGATCCTCGGCCCGCTCTCGGACCTGACGGCCGGCTGGCTGCGCAACCCGCCCGCTTTCCTGGAATTCCTCTCGGGCCGGGGCGGGCTGGACGTGGTGCTCTACTCGATCCTGCTGATCGTGATCGCCCTCGTCCTGCCCAAAGGCATCGTCGGATCGATCCGCGATTGGTGGAAGCGCCGATGAGCACCGCTCTCGAAGTACGCGACGTGAGCAAGTCCTTCCGTGGCGTCCATGCACTCAGCGAGGTCGAGATCGACGTCGCCGAAGGTTCGATCGTCGGCATCATCGGGCCGAACGGCGCGGGCAAGACGACGTTCTTCAACGTCATCGCCGGCGCACTGCGGCCGGACACCGGCCATGTGAAGCTCTTCGGCAAGGACGTGAGCGGGATGTCGCCGCACCGGATCTCGAGGCTCGGCATGGCGCGAACGTTCCAGCTGATGCGTCCGTTCGGCTCCATGACGGTCCGGGAGAACGTCGTCGCGGCAGCACTGTCGCGGGGCGGCAATCACCGCAGCGCCCATCACCACGCGCACGAGGTCATCGAAGCGACCGGCATGGCGGCCTGGGCGGACGCGGTGTCCGACTCGCTGCACACAGCTGCGCTGAAGCGGCTCGAGCTGGCCCGGGTGCTCGCCACCCGTCCGCGGCTGCTGCTGCTCGACGAGGTCCTGGCCGGCCTCGTGCCCGCCGAACGGGCGCCCGTCGTCGACCTGCTCGCCCGCCTGCGTGAGTCGGAGGGCCTGACGCTCGTGTTCGTCGAACACATCATGCAGGCCGTCATGCAGCTCTCCGACTCTGTCGTCGTCTTCGACCGCGGACGGGTGATCGCCTCGGGCGAGCCCGCGGAAGTGGTCGCGGACCCGACGGTCGTGGAGGCCTATCTCGGACAGGAGCTGCCTGGTGCTTGAGCTCGACAACATCGCTGCCGGCTACGGCAAGCTGCAGATCCTCCACGACATGAGCCTGCGGGTCAGGCCGAGGGAACTGGTCTCCGTCGTCGGCGCCAACGGTGCCGGCAAGACCACCACGCTCCGCGTGATCAGCGGACTGATCAGTGCGCTCTCCGGTGCGGTCACCTACGACGGCGAGCCGCTGACCGGGCTGCGGCCGCATCAGATCGTGCGGCGCGGGATCGTGCAGGTGTCCGAGGATCGCGACCTCTTCGGCCCCATGAGCGTCGAGGAGAACCTCGTCCTGGGCGCGTGGACGCGCCGCGGCGTGCGGATGGCGCAGGAGCTGGAGCGGATCTTCGAGCTGTTCCCGATCCTGGCCGAGCGCCGCAAGCAGGCGGCCCAGAGCATGAGCGGCGGCCAGCAGCAGATGCTCGCCATCGGCCGGGCCCTCATGGCGAAGCCGCGGCTGCTGATGCTCGACGAACCGTCGACCGGCCTCTCGCCGAAGCTGACCTGGGACGTGCTGAAGGCCGTCGCGGCCATCCGCGACACGGGTGTCTCGGTTCTCCTGATCGAGCAGAACGCCGCTCAGGCGCTCTCGATCTCCGACCGGGCCTACGTGCTCGAGAGCGGCACCATCGCGCTCGAAGGCCCGGGCAAGGAGCTGGCCGGCGACGAGCGGGTCAAGAAGGCCTACCTCGGCCTGTGAACGAAACGGCGGAGAAGGTGGGGAAGACGGTTACCGTTGATCCCGGTACGGATCAAGCGAACGAAGTCGGGCTCGACCCGGATCAGCAGGCGGCGCTCGAGGCCCTCGACCGGCTCGCCGGCTGGGCCGGCGCGCTGAGGTGGGACGCCGTACCCGAGAACGTGCGAGAGCGGCTGCGTCTGGTCCTGCTCGACACCTTCGGAGTCACGGTCCTGGGTGCTCGGCTTCCCGAGCGCGCCGCACTCGTGGACGCCTGGGCGCCCTCACCCGGACCGGTACCGGTCTTCGGGACCGGGGTCGAGACCACGGTCGAGGCCGCGGCCTGGCTCAACGCCACGGCGCTGGTGAGCCTGGAGATGGACGAGGGCAACAAGTTCGCGGCCGGCCACCCCGCCGCGCACGGCTTCCCGGCGGTCCTGGCACTCGCCTGCGCGCTCGACACGGACGGTCCGGCCACCGCGACGGCCCTGCTCGTCGCCTACGAGGTCGCCGCGCGGTACGGCCGCGCCAGCCGCGGCGCGCCGGGTCTGCACCCGCACGGCAACTGGGGCGTCACCGGCGCAGCCGCGGGCTGCGCCAAGCTCCTCGGTCTCGACACCGCGGGGATCGCCGCCGCCGTCGACACCGCGAGCGGCATGCCGATCGCCGGGCCCTTCTCCGCGGCACTCGACGGCAACGCGGTGCGCAACGAGTGGATGGGCGCCAGCAACGTGGCCGGGCTCGCCGCCGCGCGACTGGCCAAGGCCCGGATCGCGCACGCCACCGGCATCGCCGCCCACAGCCTGGGCGGGTTGCTCGGCACGTTCGACCCGGTCGCCCTGGTCGAGCAGCTCGGCCTGCGCTGGGACATCGGGCTCGGCTACTTCAAACGGCACGCCTCGTGCGCCTTCACCCACCCCAGCGCGGATGCCACCCTCGTGTTGCGAGCACGACTGCACCAGGACGGGCTCGCCGACAGCGACATAACCGGGGTGCGGGTCACGACGTACTCGATGGCGGCAGCGCTCGGCCGCACCCGATGGAGCAACCGGCTGGCCGCCATGTTCTCGATTCCCTACGTGGTGACGACCGCCCTGCTCGATGGCCGCGTCGCTCCCGACGGCTTCGACCGCTCGCGGGAGGACCAGTTCGCCGCACTGGCCGAGCGGGTCGAGGTCGTCTCGGGCACCGAGTTCGACGCCCGCCTGCCCGACGCCCGCGGCGCGGCCGTCGAGCTGACGCTGACCGACGGCCGGGTCCTGCGGCACGAGGTCGCCAACCCAGTCGGCGACGCCGCCCACGAGCCCTTCGACCACGAGCGGACTCTCGTGCTGCTGCGTGACCTGCTGGGCGATGAGGCGGCGCTCCAGCGGGCGGTCGACTGCGCCGCCGCACTGCCCGAGGCGAGGAGCGTGCGAGACGTCCTGCGCGTGCTCGCCACTCCGTGATCCTCACCTGCCGCACCCTGCCCGTCCTCGAGGAGGAGCCACCACCCATGCGGATCTTCGCGACCACACCCCTGCACGTCGGCGTCGAGGAACTGGCGCGGCGACAACAACGTTACGACGCCATCAGCCCGGCCGGCGTGATCGTCGAACTGCACGATCTGGCGCAGGGTGCGCCCGAGCAGCTCGACAACGCCGAGGACATCGCACGTTCGGACGACTACGTCCACCGGGCCCTCGCCGCCGCCCCCGCGGGGTACGACGTCCTGATGGCCGACTGCGTGCTCGACCCCGCGGTCGCCCGGCTGCAAGAGGAGACCGACCGTCCGGTGGTCGGCATCCTCAAGCTCAACCTGGCCCTCGCGGCCGCGCTCGCGGCGCCGATGGGCGCGGTGGTCCGCAACGAGGCCATCGCCGCCGAGATGCGCCGGGTTGCGGCCGCTTACGGCTGGGAGCGGTGGCTCGGGCAGATCGAGATCCTCGACCTGCCCTTCGACTCGATCAGTGAAGGGCCGGGGTGGCAGCAGCGCCTCGACGAGGCGGCCGAGGTGCTGGCCGCGAAGGGGGCCCGCACGCTGCTCAACGGCTGCTCCGCCGTCGACGTCGATCCAGCGCACCCCTCGGCGGTGCCGGTGTTCGACCCCGTGCTGCGCGCCCTCGAACTGGTCGCGGCGGGAGCGGGCCGATGAGCGCACAGGGACCCGACCTCGTCGTCGCGGGTGCCGGTGGTGGGCTCATCGCTGCCCTTCGCGCCGCCCAGCTCGGCCTCGACGTCCTCGTGGTCGAGGTGAGCGAGCACTTCCTTCGCGGCAACAACACGTCGATGTGCACGGCGATGGTGCCGGGCGTGAACAGCCGCTGGCAGCGGGAGCAGGGGATCGAGGACTCGGTCGAGGTGTTCGCCGGCGACGTCGACCGCAAGACCAAGGGCACCGGCGACCAGCGGCTCGCCCGGGCGCTGGCCGCCGTCAGCGGCGAGCTGGTCGAGTGGCTGGCCGACGAGGCCGGCCTAGAGATCTCGCTGATGACCGACATGCACTACCCGGGGCATTCCGTGGACCGCTGCCACACCATCCCCGAGCGGCACGGCACCGTGCTCATCGACCACCTGGCCCGGCAGGCGCGGGCCCACCCGCGGATCGATTTCCTGGTGCCGGCCCGGCTCACCGACGTCGAGCTGGACGCCGAGGGCCGGGTCGCCGCGGTCGTGGTCACCGACCCGAACGCCGACGAGGAGCGCATCGAGACCCCGGCCGTCCTGCTCGCCACCAACGGTTACGGTGCCGATCACGAGCTGGTCGCCGAGCACATGCCGGAGATCGCCACGGCCACATACCACGGCAGCGAAACGTCGCGCGGCGATGCGCTCCGGATCGGCTCCCGGCTGGGCGCCGCGACCGAGTTCCTGGACGCCTATCAGGGCCACGGAGCGCTGGCGGCGAAGTCCTCGACGCTGCTGGGCTGGGCCACGATCATGCACGGCGCCGTCATGCTGGACACCACGGGCCGCCGCTTCGCCAAGGAGACCACCGGCTACTCCGAATTCGGCCCCTCCCTGGCGGCCCGGCCGGAGGCGACCGGCTGGGTTGTGTTCGACCGCCGGGTGCACGAACTGTGCATGCCGTTCACGGACTTCCGGCAGACCGTCGAGTCCGGCGCCGAAGTGTGGGCCGACGACGCGCGGGCGCTCGCCGTCGTGACGGGCCTGCCCGAAGATGCCGTCACCGCCGAGCTCGACGAGTCCGCGCGGGCGGCGCGAGGCGAGATCCCCGACCGGTTCGGCCGCGACTACGAGGCACCGCTCGAGCCGCCGTACGCCGCGGTGAAGGTGGTGCCGGCTCTCTTCCACACCCAGGGCGGCCTGGTCGTGGACGGGTCGGCGCGTGTCGTCGACGGCGACGACCGGCCCATTCCCGGCCTCTACGCCTCAGGTGGGGCGGCCGCCGGGATTTCGGGGCACGGCGCCTCGGGCTACCTGGCCGGCAACGGCCTCCTGCCCGCCTTCGGACTGGCCTACCTCGCCGCCGGGGCCGTGGCGGCGGAACACCGCGCCGCGGGCTCGGACACCACGGCATGACAGACGAGGCGGCCGCCCGGTCCCGGGCGCTGGACTTCGTGCGGCACGAGGCCGGATTCGCCCAGCTGGTCACCCACGGCGCGGGCGGCGCCCTGGTCGGACGGACCACCAGCGCGTTCCTGACCGACGACTGGGCCGTCGAACTGGTGCAGCGCCGGACCCACCGCAGAGTCGAGCAGCTCCGCCACGACGACCGGGTGCTGGCGATCTGGGGTGGCACGCCGGCCGACGACTCGGTCAACGACTCGCCGTGGACCTTCGACCTCGGCCTGACGATCCCGCGGGTGGTCTTCGTCCGCGGCGTCGCGCGGCCGCTGGACGCGAAGGCCACCTGGGAGGTCTACGACCGGCACACGACGCGGCTGCGAGCCGCGGGCCACACGAAGGCGCCGTTGCGGGACCGGGCCGACCTCGACGCCAACTTCGCCGGAGTGCGGATCGAACCACGCCGGGTCCGGCTCGAGGGCTTCGGGACGGGCGCGCAGGCGTTCAGCTGGACCATCACACCACGGAGGACGGACACGTGATCAAGGCGATCCTGGGGTACGACATCGTCGAGGGCGTGAGCGAGCAGGAGTACGAGCGCTGGCTTTTCGACGTGCACGCGCCCGACCTGCTCGCCAACCCGAACCTCGACCGGATCGTGTTCAACAAGGTGCTTCGTCCGGTGACGACGGCGTCGGGAGGGACCGCCGCGGTTCCGCCGAGCATGATGTTCTACCGGATCGCGGAGATGCACTTCGCGGACGAGGCGGCGTATCAGGCCTACCGCGACTGGTTCGCGGACAACCCGCTGCCCGCCGAGCGGGGACCGGGCGGTCGGACGGACTTCCGGTTCTACCTCATCACCGACAGCGTCACCGTGGACAGGAACCGGTCGTGACCCAGGCGGGCATCCTCACCCCACCGGCGCCAGGGCTCACCGGTGAGCTCGCGCGGGCCGCGCACGCGGTCTACGCGCTGGAGGCCGCGGCGCCGATCGCAGTCGGCGAGCTGCGCACGCTCTCCGCCGGAGCACCCGAGGGCGTGCTGGCGTCCTGGGCCGAGGAGATCGCGACGGCCGGCGGCTTCCCTCTGCTCGGCACCGGGCTCGTCGCGCCCGCCTATCCGGCCTTGCTGTGGAACGGAGCCCGGCTCGACGGTGCGCGCCCCGACCTCGACTGGGCTCCGCTGCTGGCCGCCCTGGCGGCCGCGGACGCGGCCTCGGCCGGCCTCGACCGCGTCGCGCGCGCGGTCGCCGCCGGCAGCTGCGTGCGCAGCCTCGCCGCGGGTCTCCTGACCGACGACTCTCCGGCGGCCGCCTTACCGACCCTGGCGACGCTCTGCGCCGCGACGGCGGCGGCGTTCGCCGGACCTGCGGAGGGAGAGGGGCTGGAACGGGTTCTGGACCTGGCGGCCAGTCTCACCGTGCTCACTCCCGGCCCGGAGCGGCGTGCGTCCTCGCCCCTGTGGGCAGGGCACGGCGCAGCTTCGGGCTGGCTCGCCGCCACCCTCCCCGCCGAGGTGGCCACGCCGATGGCGGGCAGCGTCGCGCATACGTTGTCGGTGGCGGCCGGTCACGCGGTACCGGCAGCCGGCGTCACCGGCACGGTCGCGGACCTGCTGGAGTCGATCCGGTGAGCGGCGCAGAGCCGAGGCTCCTGCTGAACCTCGCCCGGCCGCACGGCGTGCTCGACCATCTCGCCGCGGCGAGAACCGCGCTGGGCGACGGCGTCGACGGTGTCGGGTTCGCGGACAGCCCACGGCTGTTCCCGGACCCGTTCCTGACGGCCGGACAGGTGCTGACCCGCACCACGGCCGCCTTGTCCGGGCCGTGCGTGATGGGGCTCGGGCTGCACCATCCGAGCGTGGTCGCCCAAGCCCTCGCGACGCTTGCGGGCCAGCACCCCGGCCGGACGTTGCTGGCGGTCGCACGGGGCGAGAGTTCACTGCGCAACGAGGGGCTCCCGATCCCGTCGCTCTCTTCTTATCGCGTCCTGCTGGAGCAGCTTCGCGCTCGACTCGACGAGCTGTCGGCCCAGCTGCCCGGCGGGTTCGGGCCGGTGCTCGGTGCCGCGTCGGGCCCACGGACCATCGAGCAGACCAGCGCGATCCTCGGTGGGGTACTGCTCGACGTGGGCGTCGAGCCTGCCGTGATCGAACGCGCCGTCGGTATCGCGCGGGCCCGGCGCCCTGACGTCCGCTGCTGGCTGTTCCTGCGCGCGGTGGTGACCGACACCGACGACGAAGCGGCAGCAGGCGCAGCCCCGATCTTGGGCTCCTGCGCGGCACGGATCACCAAGTCGCCCGACTGGTACGGCATCGCGCCGGAGCTCGTCGCCCGGGTCGCCGCGGTGGCCTCGGCCCACGACTACCGCCGCCACGGCACCTCGGAGTCGGCGGGCGCCCGCGACGCCGACCCGGAGATCGACTCGCTGATCCGTGACCGATTCGTGCTGACCGGCGACCCCGCGGCCCTCGCCGCCCGGCTGCGGCCCCTTGCCACTCTGGGCATCGAGGGGGTCGTCATCGCCGGTGCCACTGCGGGCGTCGAGCGCCGGTTGGCGCAGACGGCCGGCGCGCTGCGGGCCGGGCTGGCGACGGCCCAGCCGGCGAGCTGACGTGCGCCGGTGGGTCTCGTACCGGCACCGCGGACCGACCGCGAGCAACCCGAGTAAGAAGGAGCGAGGATGCAGACCTTGGACCTGGATGTAGATGCGCTCGGCGAGTTCGCCTCGACGCCCGCGGCAGCGATTCCCGCGCAGATCTGGGATTTCGGCCGGCTGTTGCTGCTGGACTCGCTGGGCGCCCTGCTCGGCGGACTGCGTTACCCGGCCGTGCACGGTCTCGGTGCCCTGCTCGGCGCCGAAGCCGCCGACGAGTCCGCCCCGTTCGGGCGGCTGACGACGCTCGGCGCGGCGGCCACCTGGCTCGACGCCGACTCGGGTGGGTCGTTCCACCCGGCCGGCGGCCGCATCCCGCCGGTACCGACCGCACACCCGGCGCCCCACGTGCTGCCGGCGCTGCTGCACGCACTGAGCCGCCAGGGTGTGGACGACGTGGCCGCCGTCCGCGCGTTCGTGCTCGGCTGCGAGGTGGGGCTGCGCTTCGGCGCCGGCACTTCACTGCGCCCCGGTCTGCACCCGCACGGTATCCACGGCCCCATCGGGGCCGCGGTCGCGGCGTCGGCGCTGACCGGCGCCGACGCGCCCACCACCGCCCGGGCCATCGAGCTGGCCGGCTCACTGCCACTCGCCGCCACGCTGGCCGTGCCGATGCAGGGCGGCACGGTGCGCAACGTCTGGACCGGGCTCGGCTCCTACTACGGCGCGCTCGCCGCCCGGCTGGCCGCCGCCGGCCACGAGGCCGACCCGGGGCTGCTCGCCACGCTCTACGGGGGCGTGGTCACCACCGACGCGGATGCCGAGGAGATCGGCGGCGGGCTCGGCCAACGCTGGCGGGTCGCGGACAGCTATCTCAAGCCCTACGCCTGCGCCCGCTGGGTCCACCCGGCACTGGACGCGCTGCGGGAGGCACTCGTGCGCGCCGGCTCGCCGAAGCCGGCCTCCATCACCGAGATCGTGATCGAGACGTTCGCCTTCGCCGCCTCACTCGACAGCCTCGGCAGCGAGTCCGACCTGCACGCACGGTTTTCGGTGCCGCGCTGCGCGGCGTCCGTCGTCGTCGACGGGCACCTGGACGCCGGCGGCTTCCTGCCCGGGCAGTTCGAGCGGCCCGACGTCGTGGACCTGGCCGCCAAGGTCCGGCTGGTCGAGGTGGCGGAGTACACCGGCGCTCTCCCGGCCGAGCGGCCGGCGCGGGTCACCGTCGTCACCGCGGACTCTTCGGGGACCGCGCAGGTGCGCAACGCGCGGGGCAACCCGAGCGATCCGCTCTCCGTCGACGAGATCGTGGCGAAGTTCCGTGGCAACGTCGGGCCGTTCCTTCCCGGCGACGTGCTCGACCCGGTGGTGCAGGCCCTGACGACCGCGGACCTGCTCCCGGACGGCAGGAGCCTGCAGGCCCTCGCCGACGCGATCGCCCACCGGCTCTGATCCGTCCCGGCCGTTTCCGATCGACCGAAGGAGATGTTGCGATGACACTGGAGAGAGCGGCCGAGTGGGTCGGCGGGCTCCGCTACGAGGACCTTCCGGAGGAAGTCGTCGAGCAGGCCGTCCGCATCGTCTCGGACACCGTCGCAGCAGGCCTCGGCGCCGGCGCCGAGAATGAGGTGGCCGGTGCGGCGCAGGCAGCGCTGGCCATCGGAGGCCCTGGCGCCGCAACGGTGCTGGCGACCGGGGAGGGCACGACGTCCTATGCGGCCGCGCTGCTCAACGGCCAGGCGTTCGTCACCTACGAGCTCGACGAAGGCAACCAGTGGGCGACGAACCACCCCTCGGCGCATGTGCTGCCCGCGGTCCTCGCCACCGCCGAGGAGCTGGGCAGCAGCGGCCGGGAGTTCCTGGTGGCCTTCGTCGCTGCCTACGAGACGGCTGTGCGGGCCGGGCTTGCGCTGACGCTCCGAGCCCCGGTCCACCCCTTCGGCACCGCCATGGTCGTCGGAGCCGCCGCCGGCGTCGCCCGGCTGCGGGGGTTCTCGGTCGCCGAGATCATCGAGACCGTTCGCGTGGCGGCGGCGATGACCCCCGCTTCGACGCAGCGGGCGGCCAACATGGGAGCCACCGTGCGCAATCTGCTGACCGGCGTGTCGTCGGCCGCGGGTGTGCTGGGCGCGCACGCCGCCCGCGGCGGCGTCACCGGTGAGACGCAGGCCTTGGAAACCGTCTACGGCCAGGTACTCGGCGAGCACTTCGAGCCCTCCGTGCTCGGCGACGGTCTCGGACAGCGGTGGCTGATCCTGGAGAACTACTTCAAGCTGCATGCCTGCAGCCGCTGGAACCACGCTCCCATCGAGGCCATGGGCAAGCTCGTGGCCCGCACCGGCGTGACGAGCGCCGACATCGAGCAGGTCACCGTGTTCACTTACGCCCCCGCGACGCGCCTCGACGAGACGGCCCCGGCGAACGGGTTCGCCGGCAAGCACTCCATTCCCTACAACGTGGCCGTGCAGGCCGTGCTCGGCCACAACGGGCTGGAGGCCTACCGGGGAGACGTCGTGGCGGATGACGAGGTTCGCGCCCTGGCCTCGCGGATCCGGGTCGTCGAGGACCCGGACTACACCCGGGTGCAGCCGGCCGTCCGCACCGCACGCGTGGAAGTGCTCACCACCGACGGGCGACGTCTGTCCGAAGTGGAGGATCGTGCCCCGGGCGGCTTCGACAACCCCTATCCAGAGGCGGTCATCGACGAGAAGTTCGACCAGCTGGTGACCCACGGCAGGTCGGCCGAACTCGTGCACCCGCTGCGAGAGTGGCTGGGTGCGCTCCCGGCCCACTCGAACCTCGGCGGCCTCGCCCGCCTGCTCCGGCCGACAGGAGGGACGGACTCCGATGGTGAGTGACGGTTCGACGAACGGCGGGCCGACCGAGGCGTCTGCGGACGTCGTCGGACAGCTGGCTCGGGCAGTGGCCACCACGAGCTGGGACACCGTTCCGGCGGCCGCGCAGGTCAGTGCGCTCGACCTCCTGCTCGACTCGGTCGCCGTCATGGCCGCCGGCTCCGCCCATCCGGACATGCGGGCGCTGCGCGGCTCCGTCGCGCCGGCCGCGGGACCGAGCACCGTGTTCGGGGAGAGCCGTGGCGCAGGCGTCCAGGACGCCGTGCTGCTGAACGGTGCCACGATCTCGGTGCTCCAGCGGCAGGACGGCTACTCGAGGATGAAGGGGCACCCCGCCATCCAGGTCGCCGCCGTCCTGCTGGGTCTCGGCGAGGAGCGACAGGTGGGAGCTCGGGAGTTCCTCAACGCGTTCGTCGGTGGTTACGAGCTGGCGGCTCGCATCGGGCTCGGCATCGGGGGCGTGCCCGGCCACCTCCACGACATCGGCAACTGGGTGACCGTCGGCGTCGCCGGAGCGGCGACCTCGCTGGTGAGCGGGGCCGATGACCGAGCGGTCGCGGCCGGCATCGACGGCGCCGCCTCGCTCGGTCTCCATTTCGACCGCTGGACCACCACGTCCGGCGCCACGCTCCACCATCTCTACCCCGCGACGGCCTGCACGACAGCGCTCAACGTGGCCCGCGGAGCCGCGGCCGGTCTCACGGCGCGGCCCGGGGCCTTGAGCTCGTTCTACGGGCCGTTCCTGGCCGAGGACTTCCACGCCGAGGCGATGCTCGACGGTGTCGCGGACGGGACCTGGGCGAGCTATGAGATCGTGAACGGCTACTTTAAACTCCACCCCTCGTGTGCGCACTTGCACGGCGTGAACGACGCGGTGTCCGCCCTGCTGGCGGAGGAGCGCTTCGGCGAGGACGACGTACGCCGGGTCGACGTGCGGATCTTCGACGAGGGCATGGCGATCGACTGCGCCGAGCCGAAGAACGACCTGGATGCCCGGTTCAGCGCTCGGGCGACGGTGGCCGCGGCCATCCGGTTCGGCGCGCTCGATGACGAAGGTTTGCTGGACCTCGGCACCCTCCGGCCACTGATGGACCGGATCAGCGTCTCGCACGACCCCGAGCTCGACGTGCACAAGCCCACCGGTCGGGCCGGCACAGTGCGCGTCGAGCTCGGCAACGGCCGCGTCGTCTCCCGCACGGTCATCCACCCGCGTGGTACGCCCGAAGTCCCTGTGACCGATGAGGAGCGGCTGGCCAAGGCAACGAGCCTTCTGAGCCGCGTCTACGGTGCCGCCGGGGCCGAGCGGGTCAGGGAAGAGATCTACGCACTGCCCCGCACCAAGTCCCTGCACGCGCTGACCGAGAGCCTGCGTACGACACAGACGCAGTAAGGCGTCATAGGTGCTGAGCGCGGCTCACGCGGGTGCTTCGCTGTGCTGGGTCCGGGGTTTCCGTTGCACAGCCTTGGCGATCGGCTCGACGATGCGGGCCGCGGTGGGGCCGAGGATGGCCATGAGGAGCACGTAGGCCGTGGCCAGTGCGGCGAGTTCGCCGTCGACCGCGCCCGCGGTGACGGCCAGGCCGGCGATGACGATGGAGAATTCGCCGCGCGCCACGAGGGCCGCGCCGGCGCGGGCGCGGCCCAGCCTGCCGATGCCCTGTCTTCGCGCGGCCCACCAGCCGGTGGCGACCTTCGTGAGCGTGGTCACCACGGCCAGCACCACGGCCCAGCCGAGCACGGGCGGAATCGACGCCGGGTCGGTGTTCAGGCCGAACACCACGAAGAACACCGCTGCGAACAGGTCGCGCAGGGGTTCGAGCAGGCGCGTGGCGTTGTGGGCGGTCGAGCCGGACACGGCGATGCCGAGCAGGAACGCACCGACGGCGGCCGAGACCTGCATCGCCGACGCCAGGCCGGCCACGAGCAGCGCGGCGCCGAGGATCTTGAGCAGGAACACCTCGCGGTCGTCGCTGTCCACGATGGCGGAGACGTAGCGGCCGAACTTCAGCGCGATCACGAGCACCACGGTGATCACCATGAGCGAGATGCCGACCGCTTCGAGGCCGCCGAGGAAGCTGACGCCGCCGAGGATCGCCGTGAGGATCGGCAGGTACAGGGCCATCACGAGGTCCTCGAACACCAGGATCGACAGCACCACCGGCGTTTCGCGGTTACCGAGGCGGCCGAGGTCGCCGAGCACCTTCGCGACGATGCCGGACGACGAGATGTAGGTGACGCCCGCCATCACGATCGCGCCGATCGGGCCCCAGCCCAGCAATAGCGCCACGGCCGCGCCGGGCAGCGCGTTGAGCACGATGTCGAGCATGCCCGCCGTCCACGAGCGGCGCAGGCCCGTGAACAGCTCCGCCGCCGAGTACTCCAGGCCCAGCAGCAGGAGCAGCAGCACCACGCCGATCTCGCTGGCCAGGTGCGTGAAGTCGCCGATGTCGGTGAGCGGGATCAGGCCGCCGGAGCCGAAGCACAGGCCGCCGAGGAGGTAGAGCGGGATGGGGGAGAGCCCGATCCGGCCGGCGAGCCTGCCCAGCACGCCGAGCACGAAGAAGACCCCGCCGAGTTCGATCAGGGACAGCGCGGTGTGGTCCATCAGCCTTGCTTGAGGATCTTGGCGGCGGCGTCCAGACCTTCGGACGTCCCGACCGCGACCAGCAGGTCGCCGGCGGTGAAGGTGAAGTCGGGCGTCGGCGACGGGTGCACCTGGCCCGCGCGCGCCACCGCGACCACCGACACGCTCGTGCGCGTGCGCATCGCCGTGTCGCCGAGCGTGCGGCCGTCGAACGGCCCGTCCTCGGTGATCGGCAGCTGGCGGGTGTGGATGCCCGGCAGTTCGCGGTGTTCCTCGGTGAGCTGCGCCACGAGCTGCGGCGCGCCGAGCAGGTTGGCCAGCGCGCCGGCCTCGTCCGCGGTGAGCGGCAGCGAGGCGAGGCAGGCGTCGACGTCGTCGGCCTTGGACACGATCAGCTCGATCTTGCCGTCCCGCTGGGTCACGACGCCGATGCGCCGTCCCGCACGCGTGGCGAAGTCCTTCCGGACCCCGATTCCGGGCAGGGGAGTCACTTCCACGTTCACACCGGCCACGGTAACCCATTGTCCGATTCGCGAGGCTCGGGCGAGCTCCGGCAGACGAGTGGTCACGACCACCGCCGGCCGCGGCGTCCCGGTGAAATTCCCGCCCCGCACCAGGTCTGGAGCACCGCGGCCGGGCGCGCCTAGGGTTCCCCGTGGTGGGAGGAGGCCACGATGGCCGAGTTCGCACGCGGGCGCGTCACCGCGAACGGGATCACGTTCGAGTACCTCGAGGCGGGTGAGGGCCCGCTCGCGTTGTGCATGCACGGGTTCCCGGACACCCCGTTCACCTACCGGCACCTGCTGCCCGCGCTCGCCGCGGCCGGGTTCCACGCGGTCGCGCCGTTCGTGCGCGGGTTCGCGCCGACGGAACTGCCGCCGCTGCGCCACTTCGTGCACTCCAGCGTGATGGTCGCCGACCAGATCGCGCTGACCCGCGCGCTCGGCGGTGGCCCGGACGCGCTGCTGGTCGCGCACGACTGGGGCGCGGTCGGGGCGTGGGGCGCGCTCGGGCGGGCTCCCGAGCTGTGGGGCCGCGCGGTGATCCTCAACATCCCGCCGTTCGAGATCTTCGGCGAGAACCTGGGCACCTACGCGCAGATCAAGCGCAGCTTCTACTTCTGGTACTTCCAGATGCAGCGGGTGATCGAGGACCGGATCCGCCAGGACGACTTCGCGTTCATCCGCGACATCTGGGGCGACTGGTCGCCCGGCTACCCGGCCGACGAAGACCTGGGCTACCTGCGGGCCGCGCTCGCCGACCCCGACCACCTGCACGCCGCGCTGGGCTACTACTGGGGCCAGTTCGACCCGACGCGGTTCGGGACGCCCGAGTGGGTCGCCGAGCAGGCCGCCGCGTGGGGTGGCAGCGCGCCCCAGCCGCTGCTCTACCTGCACGGCACCACCGACGGCTGCCACGGCATGACCGCGGCCCAGGTCGAGCGGGTCAAGGAGTTCGGCGGGCCGGGCTCCGAGTCGGAGCTGATCGAGGGCGTCGGCCACTTCATGCTCGTCGAGCGGCCGAAGGAGCTCAACAACCGCATCAGCGGCTGGCTGGACCGCACCGGCTGACCGGCCGCGCCACGTGCCGTGGCGCAGTCCCCGTGGCGCCGCCGGTCAGGAGAGTTCGAGCAGGAGCGTGGCCACGACCATGACGGCCGCGGTCGCGCCGTGGACGGAGAACGCGATCGCCCGGCTTCCCTTGTGGCGCAGGATGATCAGCATGTCGCCGACGGGGATGAACGCCTCGGCGAGCAGGATCCAGCCGAGGACGTGCGGGCCGCCCGCGAGCATCGCCGCGCCCACCACCAGCCCGGACGCGATGTCACGCACGCCCTTGATGTGGAAGAACGCCGTCGTGCCGGTCGGGATCGTGGCGAGGCCGAAGCCGGCGGCGGTCTTCTCCGGCGCGAGCAGGTAGCCGAGCCCCACGTAGATGATGCCGATCGCGACGATTCCGGCGATGACGTAGGCGGTGACGATCACGGGGTCCTCCAGGAATCTAGCGTTGCTAGGAACCCTGCCAACGGTAACTTGGTGACGCTAGTTTGTCTAGCGTTGCTAGATCTGCTCGTCGGTGACCTGACCTTCGCCGCGGGGGCGCCCGGCCGTGCCGTTGTCGCGCTTCGGTGGCTGACCGGCCCGCCGGGCGCGCCGCCGGGCGGGTTGCCGGACCCGGACGAACACCCCGGCAGAGCCGCCTCACCGGCCGTGACGGGCGGCGGGCAGAATGAACGCCGATCACGCAGAGCACGACGAACGCGAGGAGAGTTTCGGTGACGGGAGCCCTACGTGGTGTGGTCGCGCTGGACGGCCCGTCGGGAACCGGCAAGACCACGGTCGCGCGCAAGCTCGCCGACCGGCTCGGCGCGGGCTACCTCGACACCGGCGCGATGTACCGGCTCGTGACGCTCGCCGTGCTGCGCGCGGGCACCGACCCGGCCGACACCGACGCCGTCGGCCACCTCGCGCACGACGTGCACTTCAGCATCGGCACCAGCCCCGAGCGCCCCGAGGTCCGCCTCGGCGACGAGGACGTGGCCGCCGACATCCGCGGGCCCGAGGTCACGCAGGCCGTGTCGGCCGTCTCCGCCGTGCCGCAGGTGCGCGAGCTGCTCGTGGCGCGCCAGCGCCGGATCATCGCCGACGTGCTGGCCGCCACCGGCGGCATCGTCGTGGAAGGCCGGGACATCGGCACGGTCGTGGCGCCCGAGTCGCCGCTCAAGGTCTACCTCACCGCGTCGGCCGACGTCCGCGCCGCGCGCCGCAGCGGGCAGGACAGCGCCGCCGGGCGCGAGACGAGCGTCGCGGCCGCCCGCCAGTCCGTCGAACGCCGTGACCGCCTCGACTCCACGCGCGCGACGTCGCCGCTGCGCGCGGCCGAGGACGCCGTGCCCGTCGACACCTCGGAGCTGTCCATCGACCAGGTGATCGTCGCGCTGTCCGAGCTGGCCTGCCGCCGCGGCCTGCTCGACGACTGCCCGGCCGGAGCCGGGGCCGAGGCGCGCGCATGACCGGTGGCGCTCTCCCTGAGGGTGCGAACGGCCTCCTGCACGACGCCGGGCGGGTGTTCGCCCGGTACCATCTGCGGTCGGCCTTCCGGATCCGCGTGCACGGGCGCGACCGGATGCCGGATGCCGGCCCGGTCGTGGTGATCGCCAACCACAGCTCCATGATCGAGCCGCAGCTGATCTTCGGAATGCTCCCGCGGCGTTCGGCGTTCCTGGTCAAGGCCGAGATGTTCAAGGGCGCGGCCGGGCGGTTCCTGCGGGCGATCGGCCAGATCCCGGTCAAGCGGGGCGAGATCGACCGCACCCCGCTGATGACGGCGGCCGGCGTGCTGAAGGCCGGCGGGGTCGTCGGCATCTTCCCCGAGGGCACCCGGGGCGCCGGTGACGTCGGCGTGGCCGAGAAAGGCGCGGCCTGGCTGGTGCGCGCCTCCGGGGCGACCGTGCTGCCGGTCGCGACGCGGGGCACGTTGAAGCCCGCGGACGGGAAGCGGCGCTGGCGCCCGCGCGTGGACATCCTCGTGGGGGAGCCGTTCACGCCGAAGGTGGGCCCGGGCCGGACCGGCCTGGAAGAGGGCACCGAGGAGCTGCGCCTGCAGCTCGCGGGGCTCGTGAAGACTTTGGACGATTGGCGCGCCGAGAACCGAATCGGCTCGCCGTAGGTGAAGTGGGAACACGATGACAGGGTTTGACGGCGCCACTGACGCCGGGTTCGAAGGTGCCGGAGAGATCGACGGCACCTGGTCCGACGAGACCGAGTTCGCCGCGCTCGACGCGCAGATCGAGGCGGAGGGCGCCGCCGAGGAGGCGAACCTCGCGCAGCCGGTGCTGGCCGTCGTGGGCAGGCCCAACGTGGGCAAGTCCACGCTGGTCAACCGCATCCTCGGCCGGCGCGAGGCCGTGGTGCAGGACGTGCCGGGCGTGACGCGCGACCGCGTCGCCTACGACGCGTACTGGGGCGGCCGTCGGTTCACGCTCGTCGACACCGGCGGCTGGGAGCCCGACGCGACCGGCCTGCAGGCGTCGGTGGCGGCGCAGGCGGAGATCGCGATGCAGACGGCCGACGCCGTGCTGCTCGTGCTCGACGCGTCCGTGGGCGCCACGGCCACCGACGAGGCCGTGGCCCGCGTGCTGCGGCGCTCGAAGAAGCCGGTGCTGCTGGCCGCCAACAAGGTGGACGACGACCGGCTGCTCGCCGACACCGCGTCGCTGTGGCGGCTCGGCCTGGGCGAACCGCACCCGGTCAGCGCCCTGCACGGGCGCAGCTCGGGCGACCTGCTCGACGCGATCATCGAGGCCCTGCCCACCGCGCCGCGCGAAGCCGGCACCGTGAGCACCGGGCCGCGCCGCGTCGCGCTCGTCGGCAAGCCGAACGTGGGCAAGTCGAGCCTGCTCAACAAGCTCTCGGGCGAGCAGCGTTCGGTCGTCGACTCCGTGGCCGGCACCACCGTCGACCCGGTCGACTCGCTGGTCGACCTCGACGGCGAGATCTGGCGGTTCGTGGACACGGCCGGCCTGCGCAAGCGCGTGAACTCCGCCAACGGCGCCGAGTACTACGCCTCCCTGCGCACCAAGACGGCGATCGACGCGGCCGAGGTCGCGATCGTGATGCTCGACGCCGCCGAGCCGCTGTCCGAGCAGGACCTGCGGGTGCTCACGATGGTCGTCGAGGCGGGCCGCTCGCTCGTGCTCGCCTTCAACAAGTGGGACCTCGTGGACGAGGACCGCCGCCACGCGATGGTGCGCGAGCTCGACCGCGGCCTGGTCCGTGTGCCGTGGGCGGAGAAGGTGAACATCTCCGCGCTCACCGGCCGGTCCGTACGCAAGCTCGCGCCGGCGCTGCGGACGGCGCTGAAGTCGTGGGACCAGCGCGTGCCCACCGGCCAGCTCAACGGGTGGCTGTCGGACCTCATCGCGGCCACGCCGCCGCCGGTGCGCAGCGGCAAGCAGCCGAAGGTGCTCTTCGCCACGCAGGCCGGCATCCGCCCGCCGACGCTCGTTCTTTTCACCACCGGTTTCCTGGAAGCCGGTTACCGACGGTTCATCGAACGCAAGTTCCGCGAGCGCTTCGGTTTCGAGGGCAGCCCCGTGCGGGTGAACGTGCGCGTGCGCGAGAAGAAGGCGAAACCCAAGGTCGGCGGCAAGGCCGCCAAGACCCGCTGACCCGGTCGAACGCTGATCGGACACGGTCCGGACGCGCCGGGGAGAGGGCTTCCCCGGCGCGTTTTCGCGCTCTGTCACCGACTGCGGAACCGGTGACGTCCGACACTCGACCGTGACCCTTGCGCTATCTGACGTTCACCTCCGCGTATTGTGGACGGTCTGCACCGGGCGCCTCATTCGGAGAGCCAGCCCGAATGACGCTCGCGGAAGGTGAGTGATGGGCTTGCGCGCCCAGGGGATGACTTTGTACGGCCTTTTTCCGAAACCCATGGTCACGTTGCGTGACGGGGTGGTCCGGTGACTCTCACCGCCGACCACGCCCGCACCGCCGACCTCATCCCGGTCACCGACGACGCGAGCGCCGCTCTCACGTGCGTTGCGGAGGTGACCCACGCTCCTTCCGAGGCGCCGGTCGCCGACCGCGCCCTGTTCTGGTCCGGCCTCGGCGCCAGCGAGCGCACGCTGCTCCAGATCCTCACGGAGACGGCGGAGCAGCACCCCAACGCCGCCGCGATCGACGACGGCAGCACCACCCTGACCTACCGCCGGCTGCTCGAGGAGATCGAGACCTTCGGCCGCGAGCTGCGCGCCCACGGCGTCGGGCTCGGCGACCGCGTCGGCGTCCGCGTCTCCTCCGGCACGGCCGAGCTCTACGTCGCGATCCTCGCCACCCTGTCCGTCGGCGCCGCCTACGTGCCGGTCGACGCGGACGATCCCGAAGAGCGCGCCGAGCTCGTGTTCGGCGAAGCCGGCGTGGCCGTGATCATCACCGACGGCACCATCACCGTCGCCGGCACCCCGGGCGGCCGCGACGGGCGCCCCGGCCCGGCCGACGACGCGTGGATCATCTTCACCTCCGGGTCCACCGGCAAGCCCAAGGGCGTCGCCGTCACGCACGCCTCCGCCGCGGCCTTCGTGGACGCCGAGGCCCAGCTGTTCCTCACCGAGGAGCCCATCGGGCCCGGCGACCGCGTGCTCGCGGGCCTGAGCGTCGCGTTCGACGCCTCCTGCGAGGAGATGTGGCTCGCGTGGCGCCACGGCGCCTGCCTGGTGCCCGCGCCGCGCGCGCTGGTGCGCACCGGCGTCGACCTCGGCCCGTGGCTGGTCGCGCAGCGCATCACCGTCGTCTCCACCGTGCCGACGCTGGCCGCGCTGTGGCCGGCCGACGCGCTCGAGGACGTGCGCCTGCTCATCTTCGGCGGCGAAGCGTGCCCGCCGGAGCTGGCCGAGCGCGTGGCCGTGGAAGGCCGCGAAGTCTGGAACACCTACGGCCCCACCGAAGCCACCGTCGTCGCCTGCGCCGCGCAGATGACCGGCGAAGGTCCCGTGCGCATCGGCCTGCCGCTGGCGGGCTGGCAGCTGGCCGTGGTCAACGAGGCGGGCGACCCGGTCGCCATGGGCGAGACCGGTGAGCTCGTGATCGGCGGCGTCGGTCTCGCGCGCTACCTCGACGCGGAGAAGGACGCGCAGAAGTTCGCGCCCCTGCCGTCGCTGGGGTGGCAGCGCGCCTACCGCAGCGGTGACATGGTCCGCGCCGAGCACGAGGGCCTGCTGTTCCTCGGCCGGCTCGACGAGCAGGTGAAGCTCGGCGGCCGCCGCATCGAGCTGGGCGAGGTCGACGCCGCGCTGCAGTCGCTGCCCGGCGTGCAGGGCGCGGCCGCGGCGGTCCGCCGCACGAAGGCCGGCAACCAGGTCCTCGTCGGGTACGTCGTGCCGAGTGCCGGGGCCACCTTCGACTCGGACGACGCCGCCACCCGCCTGCGCGAGCAGCTTCCGGCCGCGCTGGTCCCGCTGCTCGCGGTGATCGACGACCTGCCCACGCGCACCTCGGGCAAGGTCGACCGCGCCGCGCTGCCGTGGCCGCTGTCCACTGTGGACGCCGGAGCCGCGGGCCTGTCCGCCACCGAGGCGTGGCTGGCCGAAGGCTGGTCGGAGATCCTCGGCGTGTCCGTGACGGACCCCAAGGCCGACTTCTTCACCCACGGCGGCGGCAGCCTCACGGCCGCGCAGCTCATCGCGCGCATCCGCACCCGCCACCCCGAGGTGTCGGTCAACGACATCTACCAGCACCCCAAGCTCGGGTCGCTGGCCACGATGCTCGACACGCTCAGCGGCCAGGAGACCGAGCGCCGCGACATCGCGCCGACGCCGCGTCGCGCGGGCGTGATCCAGACGCTGCTGATGCTCCCGCTCATGGGCCTGGTCGGCCTGCGCTGGACGACGCTCGCGGCGGCGGCCTCGAACGTGCTTTCTCTGCTCGGGGTCGCCTGGGCGCCGACGCTGAACTGGGCGTGGGTCGTGCTGGCGTGGCTGGTGCTGTTCAGCCCGGCCGGCCGCATCGCGATCGCCGCGGGCGGTGCGCGGGTGCTGTTGTCGGGTGTGCGGCCGGGCAGCTACCCGCGGGGCGGCAGCGTGCACCTGCGCCTGTGGACGGCCGAGAAGCTCGCGGAGTTCAGCGGCGCGGACAGCGTCGCCGGTGCTTCGTGGATGACCACGTACGCCAAGGCGCTCGGTGCCCGGGTCGCCAAGGACGTGGACCTGCACTCGCCGCCGCCGGTCACCGGCTTCCTCAAGCTCGGCCGCGGCGCCGCCGTGGAGCCCGAGGTGGACCTGACCGGGCACTGGGTCGATGGCGACCTCGTGCACATCGGCAAGATCCGGATCGGCGCGGAGGCCCGCATCGGTTCGCGCAGCACCCTGTTCCCGGGTGCCCGCATCGGCAAGGGCGCGGAGATCGCCGCCGGGTCGACCGTGCGCGGCGCCGTGCCCGCCGGGCAGCGCTGGGCGGGTTCGCCCGCGGCCCACTCGGGCAAGGACGCCAAGGACGCGCTGAAGTGGCCGGCCAGCCGCCCGCCGCGGTCGCGGTTCTGGGCGACGGTGTACGGCCTGACGTCGGTCGTGCTCGGCTTCCTGCCGGGCATCGCAGCGCTGCCGGGCGTGGCCGTGCTGGGCGCCGCGCTCTGGGGCGCGCCGACGCTGGGCGCCGCCGCGACGCAGGCCCTGATCTTCACCCCGGTCGCCACCGTCGCCTACTTCCTCACCTACGCGCTGCTGGTGCTGGCCGGCGTGCGGCTGCTGGGCGTCGGCATGGTCGAGGGTTACCACCCCGTCCACGGCCGAGTGGCGTGGCAGGTGTGGGCGACCGAGCGCCTCATGGGCATGGCCCGCGAAGGCTTGTTCCCCTTGTACGCCAGCCTGTTCACGCCGGTGTGGCTGCGGCTGCTCGGCGCGAAGGTCGGCCGCAACGTCGAGGCGTCGACCGTGCTCGCGCTGCCGAAGATGACCCAGGTCGACAGCGGCGCGTTCCTCGCCGACGACACGATGGTCGCGACCTACGAGCTGGGTCACGGCTGGCTGCACGTCGCGCCGGCGCGCATCGGCAAGCAGGCGTTCCTCGGCAACTCCGGCATGACCGCGCCGGGCCGTTCGGTGCCGAAGCGCGGTCTCGTGGGCGTGCTGTCCTCGACGCCGCTGAAGGCCAAGAAAGGCTCGTCCTACCTCGGCATGCCGCCGCTGCCGGTCCGCCGGGCGGTCGGCGACGCCGACACCAGCCGCACCTACACCCCGGCGCTGCACCTCAAGGCCGCGCGGGCGTTCGTCGAGCTGCTCCGGATCGTGCCGGTGATGTGCGGGGTCGCCCTCACCGTGGGCGTCGCGTTCTCGCTGCTGGCGATCGCTTCGCTGTGGGGCTTCGGCATCGCCGCGCTGCTGGCCGGGCCGGTGCTGCTGGCCGCCGGCGTCGTCGCCGCGCTCACCGCCACCGTGGTGAAGTGGCTGCTGGTCGGGAAGTTCCGCGCGATCGAGCACCCGTTGTGGAGTTCCTTCGTGTGGCGCAACGAGCTGGCCGACACCTTCGTCGAGACGCTCGCGGTGCCGTGGCTGATCGGCTCGGTCGGCGGCACGCCGCTGCTCACCGCGTGGCTGCGCACCATGGGCGTGAAGATCGGGCGCGGCGTGTGGCTGGAGACGTACTGGCTGCCGGAGTCGGACCTCGTCCGCCTCGGCGACGGCGCGACGATCAACCGCGGCTGCGTGGTGCAGACGCACCTGTTCCACGACCGGATCATGAGCATGTCGCGGGTGGAGCTCGACGAGGGCGCCACGCTCGGCCCGCACGGCATCGTGCTGCCGGGCGCGAGCATCGGCGCGCGCACCACCGTGGGCCCGGGTTCGCTCGTCACGCGCGGCGACGCGGTGCCGGCGGACACGCGCTGGCTCGGCAACCCGATCTCGACCTGGCGTCGGTGAGCCTCGGACCGTTGCGGCGCGCCAAGATCCGCGCGATCCTGCTGGAACAAGACCACCTCACGGAAAGCGGGGTTCTGCTCGGGTGACCTCGAAGGCTGCCGCGCCGGCGCCCGGCGCGGAAACCTCCGCAGATTCGTACCTCCCCGGTCACGGCAACGGCGGCTACCTCGTCCGCCACTACGACCTGGACCTCGACTACCGCGTCGGGCCCAACCGGCTCAGCGGTACCGCGGTGCTCACCTGCGTGGCGACACAGGCACTGTCGCGGCTGACACTCGACCTCGGCGAGTTCCGCGTCTCGCGGGCGCTCGTCGACGGCCGGCCGGCGAAGTTCGTCCGGCGCGGGCTGAAGCTCCAGGTGAAGCCCGACAGGTCGATGGCGGCCGGCACGGAGTTCCGGGTCGAAGTCCGCTACGTCGGCAACCCGCGGCCGGTGCCGAGCCGCTGGGGCGACATCGGGTGGGACGAACTCACCGACGGCGCGCTCGTCGCGAGCCAGCCGATCGGCGCTCCGTCGTGGTTCCCGTGCAACGACCACCCGGCCGACAAGGCGACCTACCGCGTCACGGTCACGACCTCGTCGTCGTACCTGGTCGCGGTGACGGGGAACCTCGTGTCGCGCTACCAGTCGGCGAGCACCGCGACCTGGGTGTTCGAGCGGCCGGAGCCGACGGCGACGTACCTGATGAGCGTGCAGATCGGGCGCTACGACGACGTCGAGCTCGTGGCCGGTCCGGGCGCGGGCTGGTTCTCGCACCCCGAGGCGCGGTCGTTCCGGATGCGGCTGGGCTTCGGCCGGGGCAACGGCGTGGAGTCCGTGGTGGCGACCGTGCCGCAGCGGGCCGCGGTGCCGCCGCGGCTGCTCCGGGCGTTCTCGCGCGACTTCGGCCGCCAGGGCCGGATGATGGACGTGCTGCAGCGATTGTTCGGGCCCTACCCGTTCGGCGAGTACGTGGTGGTCGTGACCGACGACGCGCTGGACGACCCGATCGAGGCGCAGGGGATGTCCATCTTCGGCGCCAACCACGTCGACGGCCGGCGCACCTACGAGCGCCTGGTCGTGCACGAGCTCGCCCACCAGTGGTTCGGCAACAGCCTCACCGTCGCCGACTGGCGCCACATCTGGCTCAACGAGGGCTTCGCGACCTACGCCGAGTGGCTGTGGTCGGAGGAGTCCGGCGGCCAGTCGGCCGACTCGCTGGCCCGGATGTGGCACGCGCGCATGAAGGCCAAGCCGGCCGACGTCCGCATCAGCGACCCGGGTGTGGCGCGGATGTTCGACGAGCGCGTGTACAAACGCGGCGCGCTCACGCTCCACGCCCTGCGCGGCGAGATCGGCAACCCGGCGTTCTTCGCGCTCGTCAAGGCGTGGACCTCGGAACACCGCCACAGCACGGTGAGCACCGAGGAGTTCATCGCGTCCGCCGAGGCCTACGCGGCTCGCTCGCTGCGGCCGTTCTTCACGGCCTGGCTGGAGACACCCGCGCTGCCGGAGCTGTGACCGGTTCCCCGGCGCGAGCCGGGGCGGGCAGAATGGCGGCCTGACGAAGGGGGCGTCCATGACGTGGCCGCAGCAGCCCGGTCCGCCACGCCGAAGCGGGGCCGGCGCGTGGGTGGCGTTCGCCGCGGTGGTGGTGGTCGTGGTCGCCTTCGGGGTGACCGCGTTCGTCGCCCCGGGGTTCCTCCGCCCGACGCGCACGGTGTCGGGCGTGGGGCAGGTCGTGCCGGGCGCCTCCGTGGCGGCTCCGCCGTCCTCGGACACCGCTCCGCCGCCTGCGGGCGACGGGCCGCCGGTCTCCATCCCGGCCGCGCGCACGGCGGAACCGCACCGCCCGCAGCCGCTGGCCGACCCGTCGAGCTGCAGTTACCCGGCCGACCCGAACGGGCCCGCCGCCAAGCCCGCGACGCCGCCCGCCGACGGGCCGGAACCCGCGAGCGGCACCGTCGCCGCGACCTTGGCCACGACGGCCGGGGACATCGGACTGACACTGGACCGCGCGCTCGCGCCGTGCACGGTGGCGAGTTTCGTGACCCTGGCCAAGGAAGGCTTCTACACGGGGACCAGCTGCCACCGGCTCGGCACGACCGATCTGCAGATGCTGCAGTGCGGCGATCCGGCGGGCGACGGCACGGGCGGGCCCGGGTACACCGTGCCGGACGAGTTCTTCCCGCAGCTGACCTACGGACGCGGTCTGGTCGCGCTGGCCAACACGGGCCAGCCGACGTCCGGCGGCAGCCAGTTCTTCCTGATGTTCGGCGACACCCCGATCCCGCCGACGTACACGGTGTTCGGCACCGTCTCCGACGCCGGCCTCAGCGTGCTGGACAAGGTCGCGCGCGGTGGGGTGGACACGTCGTCGGCGGGTGCGTACGGCGACGGCACGGGCCGGCCGCGGATCCCGGTCACCTTCACGGCGGTGACGGTCCAGGGCTGAGGGGCCCCCGGATGGGCACCCGGCGTCACCCCGGCCGTCACGCGGACGGCGGCTGTGGCCCCGCTCGGTGGGACGGCAGGCTCTCCCGATGGCTTCCGTCAGGCGGCAACGGCATCTGAACCAGGCGCTCATGGGCATCCCGCGAAGGGCGGAGTCGTCGGACCGGGCCACGCTGACGCGGACGTTCGTGGCGGCCGGGTCGTTCTCGGCGATGCTGCACTCGACCGACCACCAGGTGCTCTACGGCCGCCGCGGCGCGGGCAAGACGCACGCGTTGCTGTACTTGAGTGATCTCGTGGACCGCACCGGCGACGTCGCGGTCTACGTCGACCTGCGCACGCTCGGCAGTGCCGGCGGGTTGCACTCGGACGGCGGAACGTCGGCGGCCGTCCGGGGGACGCAGCTGCTCGTGGACACGATCGAGGCGGTGCACGAGGAACTGCTGGCCGTCGCCGTGGAACGCGAGCTGGGGAACCCGGACACGCTGCTGCCTTCGCTCGATACGCTGGCCGAGGCGGCCACGGCGGTCGAGGTGGTGGGGGAGGTGGAGCGCGAGACGCGGGCGAGCGCGTCGGAGGAGGCTTCGCTCGGGGTCGAGCTCGGCCTGCCGCCCGCGGCGCGGATTTCCCTGGGGCACAAGCGTTCCGCCGGCAGGGAGAGCCGGCTGCGGCGCACCGGTACCGAGCGCCATCACGTGGTGTTCGGCCCGTTGGGGCGTGCGTTGCGGGCGGTGGTGCGGGCGCTGGAGGGCCGGCGGCTGTGGCTGCTGCTCGACGAGTGGAGCGCGCTTCCCTTGCAGCTGCAGCCGTTGCTGGCCGACCTGCTGCGCCGCACGTTCCTGCCGACGGCCGGCGTCACCGTGAAGATCGCGGCCATCGAACGGCGGTCGCGATTCCGGGAACGGCTCGCGGACGGCGACCACCTGGGCATCGAGGTCGGCGCCGACGCCGCGTCGGCCGTGAGCCTGGACGACATCATGATCCTCGACGACGCCCGCACGCGGGCGCTCGAGTTCTTCGCGCAGCTGTTCCACAACCACGCCGCCGTCCGGCTGGTCACCACGCTCCCGGCGCCGCCGCCCGACGCGGAGGCGTTCGTCGCGGAAACCTTCCGGGGCACGGCATTCGGCGAGCTGGTGCGCGCGGCCGAAGGCGTGCCGCGCGACGCGATCAACATCGCGGCACTGTCGGCCCAGTACGCCCACGACCAGCCCATCGGCCTGCGCGACGTCCGCCTCGCCGCCCGCGACTGGTACCTGCGCGACAAGCACAGCGCCATCAGCGCCGACGAGACCGCCACGACGTTGCTGCGCCTGCTGGTCGACGAGGTCGTCGGCCGCCGGCGCTCGCGCACCTTCCTGCTCGACCGCTCACCGGGTCCGCGCCACGCCGTGATCGCCGACCTCTACGACGCGCGGCTGCTGCACGTCCTGCGCCGCGGGCTCGCCGACCCGCACCGGCCCGGCACGCTGTACGACGGCTTCGCCATCGACTACGGCTGTTACGTGGCTTTGCTGCTGGGCAAGGACGCGGCCCGCCGGCCGCACGCGCGGGGTTCGTGGCTGGCGCTGCCGAAGGGCGTGCCGCCTGACGGGTTCAACCTGGCGCACGAAGCCGTGGACCTCGAGGCCCTGTGACGCCCTCCGCCCGCGGAGCCACCGAAGTGACCCCGCGGGCGGAGGGAGAGCACAGCGCGCTCAGGCGCGGGACAGCACCGTCTTCAACGCGGCCAGCAATGCCGTTGTCGCTTCGGGTTCCGCGGCGCCGGTGGTGTGGCGCCAGGCCACGTAGCCGTCCGGGCGGACCAGCAGCGCGCCGGCCTCGTCGATCTGGCTCGCGCGGGTCCAGTCGCCGTAGGAGTCGCGGGCGCCGTCGGCGCCGACGGTCACCACCCGCAGGTCCAGGCCGAGCTCGGCGGCCGCCTTCTCGGCGGCCACGCGCCAGGCCTCGCCCGACAGGCCCGTGACGACGCTCCAGCGGCCGCCGCCCACGAGGTCCAAAGTGGACACCCGGCGTCCGTGCGAGCCGACGAGCCACACGTGCGGGATCTTCGCGCCCGGCGTGGTCGTGGCCTGGTGGAACAGCTCCGGGTCGCGGCCGGAGACCGGGGCGGCCCCGTCCGGGATCACGGCGGTCGAGGCATAACGCTGGTCCAGCTCCACGCCGTGGGCGTTGAACTCATAGTGCTTGAGCTCGATCGCCTTCTCCAGCTGGCGGCGCTTGCGTGCCCCGTCCTCGGTCGGCGCCTCGCACGCGGCCAGACCGGCGGCGATGGCGTCGGCGTCGGTGTCGCCGGTGATGCCGAGCGTCTCGAAGATCGGGCCGAACTGGTCGCGGGACAGGTTCGCGCGGTCCACGATCTGCTTGCCCACCGGCGCGCGCTCGGCCGAGTAGGTCTCCAGCAGCTCTTCGCCCGCCTCGCCGCGCACGACCATCGCGAGCTTCCACGCGAGGTTGTACGAGTCCTGGATGGACGTGTTCGAGCCGAGGCCGTTGGACGGCGGGTGCCGGTGCACGGCGTCGCCAGCGCAGAACACGCGGCCGCTGGAGTACTGCGTGGCGTAGCTGTGGTTGACCGTCCACAGTGACGTCGAGGTGATCTCGACCTCCAGCTCCGGGTCGCCGATGAGGTCGCGCACGATCCGCGTCGCCTCTTCCGCGTCGACCTCGGGCGGTGCCTGCGCGATGTCGTAGCCCCACACGAGCAGCCACTTGTTCCACGGCCGCACCATGCGGACCAGGCCCATGCCGATGCCGCCCAGGTGCGCGCCGGGCCGCATGACCCAGTAGAGCACGCTCGGCCGGTGCGCCACGTACTTGCCGAGGTCGGCGGTGAACGTGATGTTCATGCTGCCGGCCTTGCCCGTCTCGCCGGCGATCGGCAGCCCGGCCTGCTCGGCGACGCGGCTGCGCGCGCCGTCGGCGCCGACGAGGTAGCGCGCCCGCAGCGTGAACTCGTCGCCGCGGACGCGGTCGAGGAAGCGGGCCGTGACGCCGTCGGCGTCCTGGGTGAAGTCGAGGAACTCCGTGTCCAGGCGCAGTTTCGCGCCGCGCTCGGCGGCGTTGGTCGCGAGGATCGGCTCCAGGTAGGTCTGGGGCAGGTCGATCATGTGGCACGGGCTCGCGGCGCCGTACTCGGTCGCCGACCGGTCGCCGGTGCCCCAGCTCGCGATCCGGCCGATCTCGTTGCCGGCCAGCGACGTGCACAGCACGGTGTCGCCCATCAGCTCCGGCGGCGTGCCCTGCGCCAGGGCCTGCTCCTCGATGCCGAGATCGCGCAGGACCTCCATGGCGCGCTGGTTGGTGATGTGGGCGCGCGGCGTGTTCGCCGTCCAGCCGTACTTGGTGGCCAGCACCGTGCGCACGCCGTAGGTGGCGAGCAGCAGGGCCGCGGTACCCCCGGCCGGCCCGCTGCCGACCACGATGACGTCGGTGTCGTATTCGCTCATGGCAGGAGTCCTCGTCAGTGCGCGGGGGCGGGGGAGATGCGGAACGTGAAGTCGAGGCGGCGCCAGCCGTTCGCGGGCTCGCGGCCGTCGGGTGCGGCACCGGACTGCTCGGCGAAGTCGACGATCAGCCCGTCCTTGACGCCGAATACGGTGTCGGAGTCGAGGTAGTCGCCGCCCCGGACGAACAGCTGGGTCACGAGCGTGCGGAAGCCCGGCTTGGCGATCATGAAGTGCACGTGGGGCGCGCGGAACGGGTGGCGCTCGACCGCGTCGAGCATGTGCCCGACCGGGCCGTCGGCCGGGATCGGGTAGGCCGAGGGCACGATGGTCCAGAACTTGAGCCGGCCGTCGGCGTCAGTGCGGAAGCGCGCGCGCAGGACAGGACCGTCGATGTCGGGGAGCTGGACGTCGTAGAAGCCGTCCTCGTTGGACTGCCAGACGTCGACGATGGCGTCGGCGATCGGGGCGCCGTGGGTGTCGGTGACGGTGACGTCCGTCCACAGGGGAGTGCCGGGTAGTCCGTCGGCGAGGTCGGCGCCCTGGGCGGTTTCGGGTGGGCCTTGGACGTAGAACGGTCCGAGGACGGCGGAGGGGGTGGTGTCGGGTGTGCGGGAGTTGGTGAGGACGTCGACGACGCTGGAGACGCCGAGGGTGTCGGACAGGAGGATGAATTCCTGGCGTTTGTCGTCGGAGATCTGGCCGGTGCGGGTGAGGAACCCGATGGCGTATTCCCATTCCTCCTGGGTGAGGTCGGTGCGGACCACGTAGGAGTGCAGGGTGCGCACGAGTTCTTGGAGGAGTTCGCGCAGGCGGGGGTCGGGGGTGGCGGCGAAGCTGTCGACGACTTCGGTGGTGAGGCTGCGCAGGTCGGGTTTGGTGCCTGCGGCGGGCGTGGGGCGGGTGCCGGTCCAGGCGTGGTGCAGGAGGTCTTCGATGCCGTCGCGGGTGACTTCGCGGGGGTTGGGGTAGGGCTTGGCGGTGGCGATTTCTGCGGCGGTGGTGATGTCGTTCTCGGTGAACCCGAGCTCGGCCAGCGAGTGCGGGACGGGTAGGGCCGCGATGAGGTCGTAGACGCCGGTGGCGGCGTCGGGGGCGCCGAGGACCTCGGCGATGCGGCGCATGGCGTCGGGGGCGCCGGCGGTGTTGTAGGCCATGGAGTAGGGCAGGACGACGGTGTGGGTTTCGGAGTGGGGCAGGTTGAAGCTGCCGCCGAGGGTGTGGCAGAGCTTGTGGTGCAGGGCCATGCCGACGGAGCCGAGGCAGGTGCCGGCGAGCCAGGCGGCGCGCAGGGCTTGGCCGCGGGCGTCCGCATCGGAGGGATCGGCGGCGATGCGGGGGAGGGCGGTGGCGAGCAGGCGGATGGCTTCGAGGGCGAACTGGTCGACGATCGGGTTGGCGTCGGGTGAGTAGAGGGCCTCGACGGCGTGGGCCATGGCGTTGACGCCGCTGGTGAGTGACACTTGGACCGGCAGTTTCAGGGTGAGGTCGACGTCGTAGACGACGACCTCGGGCAGCACCTTGGGTGAGGTCTGGGTGGTTTTGCGTCCATCGGCGGTCTCGCCCAGGACCGGGGTCATCTCGGAGCCGGCGTAGGTGGTGGGCACGATGATCTGCGGCAGGTCCGTGCGCAACGCGATCGCCTTGGCCAGACCGGTCGTCGAGCCGCCGCCGATGGCGAGGACGCAGTCGACGTCGTTCTCGGTCACGACCTTGAGCGCGCGCTCGGTCACGTCCACGGGGGTGTGCATCGCGGCCTCGTCGAAGCGGGCGGCGAGCAGCGGGCCGAGTGAATCGGCGACGCGGTCCGCAGGCCCGGCCAGCGGCGGGCTGCCCAGCAGCAGGACGCGGGTGGCGCCGAGGCGGCGCACCTCGTCGGGCAGCGAGGCGAGGGTGCCGCTGCCGAAGACGACCCGGGCCGGGTTCGCGGTGTAGCTGAACATCGTTGGTCCTTCCACGCGGGTGCCTCGAGTATCCGGATGTCGCCGCCCGGTTTCCTGCACGTTCCTGCCGCACAGGCAGCACGAAACGCGCGCGTCACCCGGAGGGGTGCTTATCCCTCGCGCCGCAGGGCGGCCGGAGTGGTACCGAGCTGCGTGCGCAGCACCCGCGTGAGGTGCTCCTGGTGTGAGAAGCCGCAGCCGGCCGCGATGTCGGCGATCGGGTCGCTGGACGTGCGCAGCAGCAGCCGGGCCTGCTCGACGCGCAGCTTCAGCAGGTACTGGTGCGGGGGCAGGCCGGTGCGGGCCTTGAAGCGGCGGGCGAACCGGCTCACGCTCAGCCCGGTCACGGCCGCAAGCTCCGGCAGCCCCAGGGGTTCCGCGAGCCGCTCGGCCATCAGGTCGCGCACGCGGCCGAACTGCCGGTCCGACAACGCGGCGGGCGCCGCCGGGGCCGGTTCGGCGGCGGTGCCCCCGGCCCGGTGGCGGCGGGCGAGGTGCGTGGCCACGAGGGCGCACAGCTGGTCGGCGTACGTGCGGGCGCTCGGCTCCCAGTCGCGGACCACGCCGTCGAGCGAGAGCAGGAGCTGCTCCAGCAGCGGGTCGACGGTGCCGAGCTCCTCCGAGAGCCGGATCGGCGTATCGGTGCCCGCGGCCTCCTGCACGGCCGAGTCGGCGACGTACACGTGCAGCGTGTCGAGCTCCCCGCCCAGCTCCACGGACAGGTCCGCGTGCGAGGGCTGCAGGAACAGCCCACCGGCCGGCACGCGCCGGCTCTGCTCGCGGGGCGTACCGACCCGCCGGCGGACCGTCACGGGCCCGGCGAGGTGCAGGATCAGCTGGTGGGTCGGCGCGGCCCCGAACAGGCCGCGGTGGGGCCGCTCGTGCTGCTTCGACAGGTAGAGGTGCTCCCAGCCGAGACCGGCGCTGGTGCGTTCGGGCCGGATCCAGGGCAGCGCGAGGATGCCGTTGGTGTCGGCGGCCGAAAGCTCACCCACCCGCGCCCTCCTTGTCACGCCGTCTCCGAACACCACGAGTGTAGGCGCCCACGCGGCTCCGCCGGACGCGTGAAGGCCCGCCGGGCAGGTCGGCGGGCCTTCACGGGCGGCTCGGGCTCTCGGACCGGTCGCGACACCCCGGTTCGGGGATGCGCGGGAGGTCCGTATCCGGGCGGTGCGCGGGCCGCTGGGGCCGCGGAGGTCGGCTGCCGAGCGGGCCTGACGTGGGTGGCTTGTGCAGGTTCAGTCGGTGACGCCGGGGCTCATGCCGACGCCCGCCGGCCGCGCCCGAAAGCGCGCACGTCCACGACCACGCTGCGTTCGGCCTGGCCCTCGCCACCGTGTCTGCTTCCGCGCCCCGGCCGGTCCGTGGCGGCGCGGTTCGTACTTCCCGAACAGCACCGGCCTCCCCGGCCGAACGCTCGGCTGGGACAGCCCAGCCGAGCGAGCCGGCTCAGAGCGGGTTGAACTGCCCGAGCGGTGCGGTGCAGAACGGGCCGCCCACGAACTCGGCGGCGGCGCCCGTCGGGGCGGGCTTGCCGGCGAGCTGGTCGGCGTAGGTCTCGGCGTTGTCGAGGGACTTGTAGCCCAGCGCTTCGGCCTCGGCGAGCGAGTAGACGCGGCGGGTGTTGTCCGAGACGCCCCAGACCAGGCGGTAGCCGGGAGAGGGTGCGCTGAGGCAGGCCTCGAACAGGCGCGCGCCGTCGTCGGGGGAGAGCCAGGTGGTCAGGCCGCGCGGGCCGAGCGGCAGCGGTGTCTCGAAGCACGAGCCGATGCGGATCACGATCACGTCCATCGCGAACCGCGACGCGTACAGGCTGCCCAGCGACTCGATGGCCGCCTTGCTCACGCCGTAGTACGTGTCCGGGCGCGGGCTCGAGTCCGCGGGCAGCCCGGCGGCACCGGCGTCGGCGTTGCGGCGGAAGCCCACGGCGTGGTTGCTCGACGCGAGGATCACCCGCTTGATCCCGGCTTCGCGGGCGGCTTCGAGCACGGTGTGGGTGCCGTTGATGTTGACGTCGAGCGTGGCTTCCCACGTGTTCTCGCGGCTGTGGCCGCCGAGGTGGATCAGGGCGTCGGCACCGGCGCAGGCCGCCGCCATCGCCTCGCGGTCGGTGACCGAGCCGGTCACGATCTCGACGGCCTCACCGGTCTCGGCCGGGGCCTGCTCGGCCAGGTCGAGCAGCCGCAGCACCCGGCCGGGCTTGCGCAGCCGCGGGCGCATGAGGGTGCCGACGATGCCTGCCGATCCGGTGATCAGCACGCGCTGGTCTGCCATGGGGTTCCTCTCGAAACGCTTCGCAACAGGGGAATGGCGGCGGTCAGCGGATGCCGGCCCGGCGCAGCTGCTGCCCGAGCTCGGCGGTCGTCTCGGCCAGGAGCTCGCCGACGCGCTGCACGTCGGCGTCGGTGACCTGGCCGACCGGCATCGAGCAGCTCATCGCGTCGGTGCCGGGAATGCGGTAGGGGATCACGGCGGCGACACAGCGGACGCCGAGCGTGCCTTCCTCGATCTCGGCGGCGTAGCCGACTTCACGGGTGCGCGCGAGGTCGGCGTGGAGCTGCTCGCGAGTGGTGATGGTGTGCGGGGTGAGCGGCGGGAGCTTCGCCGGCATCAGCTCTTCGATCTCGTCGTGCGTCAGCTCGGCGAGCAGCGCCTTGCCCAGCGCCGTGGCGTGGGTGGGCAGCGTGCGGCCGACGCGCGAGACGAGGTGCGTCGAGTGCTGCGACTCGCGGGTCTCGAGGTACACGACCTCGGTGCCGTTGCGGCGCGCGAAATGCGCGGTGAACCCGGTCTTCTCGCGGATGCGCTCCAGCGCCTCCGTGGCGAACGGGACGATCGCGTCGCGGTCGAGGTAGGCGGTGCCACAGATCAGCGCGCGCACGCCGAGGCGGTAGCGCGCGGTGTTCGCGTCGGCTTCGAGCCAGCCGGCTTCCAGCAGCGTGCGCAGCAGGCCGTGGAGGCTGGAGCGCGGGAAGCCGGTGCGCGCGTGCAGGTCCGAGAGCGACAGCCACACGTCGTTGGCCGCGAACGTCTCGATGAGGTCGATGGCGCGCCGCGCGGACTTCACGCCAGCGCTCTCCGCACCGGGCGTCGCGATCCGCTCCGCGGTGGCCGGCTTCTGCGCCATGTGCGTCCTCCAACCGGGCCGTTGACTTGTGACTCCGGCCATATTAGCGTCCCGAACAGCATTCTTATGGATGAACATAATCAGCATAACAGACTCCATTCAAGAATGTGAACACCGGGGCGGTCTCGAGCGATCAGACGGCGGCGGTGGGATCGTCGAACCCGTGACCGGGCACGCCACCCGGACGCCCCGACGAGGACGGAAAGAGCAGAAACTGATGGCACAGCCCAAGATCGAGCTGGACGGCCTGCTGGCGTTCCCGCTGACGCCGTTCACCGAGGACCTCGAGGTGAACCTCGACGGGTTCGCGGAGAACGTGGAGAGCCACGTGGCCGCCGGCGCGGGGGCGTTGTTCGTCGCCTGCGGCACGGGCGAGTTCTCCTCGCTGTCGCCCGACGAGGTCGCGGCGCTGCTGGCGCGGGCGCGCGAAGTCGTGGCCGGGCGCGTGCCGGTGTGGGTCGGGGCGGGTGGCGGTGCGGCCGCCGCGCGCGCGGGCGTGGCCGCGGCGCAGGCCGGTGGCGCCGACGGGGTGCTGCTGCTGCCGCCGTACCTGGTGTCCGGGCCGCAGGCGGGGCTGGTCGATTTCGTGCGGTTCGCCGTGGGCGGCACGTCGGTGCCGGTGATCGTGTACCACCGCAGCACCGGGGTGTTCACGGCGCCGTCGGCGGCGCGGCTGCTCGACATCCCGTCGATCGTCGGGCTCAAGGACGGGTACGGCGACGCGGAGGTGATGACGCGCATCGTCACCACCATCCGGTCGCTGGGCACGCAGCGGTCCGCGGATTTCCTGTTCTTCAACGGGTTGCCGACGGCGGAGGTCTCCGCGAAGGCGTACGCGGCTATCGGGGTGGCCCGGTATTCCTCGGCGGTGCACTGCTTCGCGCCGGAGATCGCGCACCGCTTCCACCGTGCGCTGGCCGAGGGCGACACCGAGGTGATGGACACGTTGCTGGCCGGGTTCTACCTGCCGCTGGTGGCGTTGCGCGACGAGACGCCGGGCTTCGCGGTGTCGCTGGTCAAGGCCGCGGCGCGGTTGCGCGGGGACAAGGTCGGCACGGTCCGGCCGCCGCTGGTGGAGCCGACGACCGAGCAGATCGACCGGCTCGGCGGGATCGTCGAGCGCGGGTTCGAGGTGCTCAAGGGGATCGAGGGCCGATGAACATCCGGGATGTGGTGCTCACGCCCGTCGCGTTCGCGGATCCGCCGCTGCTGAACGTGATGGGGGTGCACGAGCCGTTCGCGTTGCGCAGCGTCGTGCAGGTGGTGTGCGACGACGGGGTCGTCGGCCTGGGCGAGTCCTACGGCGACGCGGCGTTTCTGGGTGAGGTGCGCAAGGTCGTGCCGGAGCTGGCCGGGCACGACGTGTTCGACCTGCCGGGGTTGAAGCGGATCGTGACGCGCGTGCTGGCCGGGACGGTGCTGACGGACGAGCACGGGCTGATCGGCGGGTTCTCCATCCGCAAGACGATCGCCAGCGTGTATTCACTGTTCGAGGTCGCGTGCCTGGACGCGCAGGGGCAGGTGCTCGGGCGTCCGGTGGTCGATCTGCTGGGCGGCAAGGCTCGAGACGCCGTGGATTTCTCCGCGTACCTCTTCTACAAGTACGGCGCGCACGTCGGGGCCGAGGCGGATTCCTGGGGCGAGGTGATCACGCCGGAAGCTCTCGTCGGTGAAGCGCGGCGGATGGTCGAGCAGTACGGGTTCCGCTCGATCAAGCTCAAGGGCGGCGTGTTCGAGCCGGACCAGGAGATCGAGGGCATCCGCGCGTTGGCCGAGGCGTTTCCCGGGCACCCGTTGCGGATCGACCCGAACGCCGCGTGGACCGTCGAAACGAGCATCCGCGTGGCCCGGGAGCTCGACGGCGTGCTGGAGTACCTCGAAGACCCGACGCCGGGCATCGAGGGCATGGCCCGGGTCGCCGCCGAGGCGAGCATGCCGTTGGCCACCAACATGTGCGTGGTCAACTTCGGCGACATCGAGCCCGCGTTCCGCGCCCGCGCGATCGGGGTTCTCCTGTCGGACCACCACTTCTGGGGCGGGATGCGCGACACCCAGGCGCTGTCGGTCCTGTGCGAGACCTTCGGGGTCGGGCTGTCGATGCACTCCAACAGCCACCTCGGCATCAGCCTGGCCGCGATGGTCCACGTGGCCGCGGCGACGCCGCACCTGACCTACGCGTGTGACACGCACTGGCCGTGGAAGACCACCGACGTGATCGTGCCCGGGGTACTGGATTTCATCGAGGGCGCGGTGGCGGTGCCGGACAAGCCGGGGCTGGGCATCGAGCTGGATCAGGACGCGCTGGCCCGCGCGCACGAGGACTACGTCCGATGTGGACTGACGAAACGGGACGACGTGACCTACATGCGCTCCTACGTACCGGACTTCGCCCCCAACACGGCCCGGTGGTGATCCCGTGAAGGTGACCGGATACGCCTACTCCTGGGACGTCCTCGGCGATCCCGGCTTCGTGGAGCGCGTGCAGGACCTGGAGGTGGACGAGGTCGCCGTGGCGCTGACCTACCACAGCGCCCGGGCCGCCACGCCGTACTCCGCCGAGCGCACCTCGGTGATCGCGCGCACGGCGGCGAGCTACCGGCCCGTGCGCGACGAAGCGTGGCAGGGCCGGGAGCTGCGTCCGTCCACTCCGGACTGGGTCGCGCGGCCCGACAGCGGCGGCGACGCCGTGCGCCTGCTCAACGCCGCCGGGATTCCCGCCGCCGCCTGGATCGTGCTCACGCATAACTCGCAGCTGGGCACGGCTTTTCCGCAGTACACCGTGCAGAACTGCTTCGGCGAGTCCTATCCGTGGGCGCTGTGCCCGGCTCAGCCCGCCGTGCGCGAGTACGCCGCGACACTGACGGCCGAGGCCGTGGCGGGCCTGGAGCTCTCGTCGGTGATCCTGGAGGCGTGCGGCCCGCTCGGCGCGGTGCACCAGCACCAGCACGAGAAGACCGACGGCGTGTGGGCGCCGGGCGTGGCGCGGCTGCTGTCGATCTGCTGCTGCACCGCGTGCGGCGAGGGCTGGACCGGTCTCGACGCCGCCGAGGTGCGCGAGACACTGCGCACGGAGGTCCGCAGGCTGCTCGACACGGCCGACCTCACCGTGACCGCGGACCGGCTGCCGGTCGCGCTCAAGGACATCGTGCTCGCCGGACGTCAGCGCGCCACCGACGCGTTGCGCGCCGCGGTGCTCGCCGAGCTGGCGCCGGGCACGCGGATCGTGCTGCACGGCGCGCTCGACCCGTGGGTCACCGGCGCGCTGCCGGGCCTCACGCCGACCGCGGCCGGCGACGCCGCCGTGGTGGTGCTGCAGAACTGGGCGCCGGGCCAGGGCAGCGTCGACGCCGTGGCCGCGGCCCGCCGGGCGCTGCCCGAGAACGTCGCGGTGGGCAGCTACATCACCGCCGTCGCAGCGAGCCCCGTGCCCGACATCGACGCGTACGTGACCGAGCTCGGCAAGGCCGGCGCGGCCGAGCTGCACCTCTACCATCTGGGCTTGGCGGGTCCCGGCCGGTGGCCGGACCTGCACGCGGCCACGGCGGCCGCACACAGCCTGCCCTGAAACCGTGCCCGACCCTGAGCGATCCACCGAGGAGACACGTTCCACCATGAGCCGAGAAACCTCCGCACCGGAGCTCGAGCGCACCCTCGCCGCCGCGGCCGCGGCCGCCCGCCCGTTCGCGGCGAGCACGCCCGCCGAGCGCGCCCGCTGGCTCGAAGCCGCCGCCGACGCTCTTGACGCCGAAGCCGAGGAGCTGATCGCCCTCGCCCACACCGAGACCCACCTGCCCGCCGCGCCGCGCCTGAAGGGCGAGCTCGCCCGCACCACGTTCCAGCTGCGGCTGTTCGGCCAGGTCCTGCGCGACGGCGCGTTCCTCGGGGCCACCGTCGACCACGCCGACGCCGAATGGCCCATGGGCCCGCGCCCCGACATCCGCCGGGTGCTCGTGCCGATCGGCCCGACGCTGGTGTTCGCGGCCAGCAACTTCCCGTTCGCGTTCAGCGTCGCGGGTGGCGACACGGCGTCCGCGCTGGCCGCGGGCTGCCCGGTGATCCTCAAGGCGCACCCGGGCCACGAGGAGCTGTCCACGCGCACGGGCGAGATCGTCGTCGGCGCGCTCGCCGCCGCCGGGGCGCCCGCGGGTGTGTTCGCCGTGATCCACGGGTTCGAGCAGGGCGTGACCGCGCTCAAGGACCCGCGCGTCCAGGCCGCGTCGTTCACCGGCTCCGTGCCGGGTGGGCGCGCGCTGTTCGACATCGCCGTCTCGCGGCCCACGCCGATCCCGTTCTACGGCGAGCTCGGCAGCGTGAACCCGGTCGTCGTCACGCCGGGCGCGGTCGCCCAGCGCGGCGAGGCCGTGGCGAAGGCGTACGCGGGGTCGTTCAGCCTCGGGGCCGGCCAGTTCTGCACGAAGCCGGGCCTGCTGTTCCTGCCGGAGGGCCACGGTCTCGACGACGTGCTGCGCGAAGCCGTCGGCGCCGTCGCGGGCCAGCCGATGCTCAACGAGCGCATCGCGCAGGGCTTCGCGCACAAGCTCTCCGAGCTGCGCCAGGCGCCGGGCGTGACCACGGTGGTCGACGGCACGCATCAGGGCGAGTCGTTCACCCCGAGCCTGCTCTCGACCACGGCCAAGGAGTTCCTGGCCGGCGGCGAAGCGGTGCGCGAGGAGCACTTCGGTCCCGCGTCGCTCATCGTCACCTACAGCGACGCCGACGAGCTCATCGGCGTGCTCGACACGCTGGAGCCGGGCCTGACCGCGACGGTGCAGGGCGAAGCCGACGAGGCCGACTACGTCCGCCCGCTGCTGCCCGCGCTGACCCGTTTGGCCGGGCGGCTGCTGTGGAACGACTGGCCCACCGGCGTCACGGTGAGCTGGGCGCAGCAGCACGGCGGCCCGTACCCGGCCACCACCGCGCCCACCAGCACGTCGGTCGGCACCGCCGCCATCGAGCGGTTCCTGCGCCCGGTCGCGTGGCAGGGCTTCCCCGACGCGCTGCTGCCCGAGCCGCTGCAGGAGGACAACCCGTGGCAGCTGCCGCGGCGCACGGACGGAGCGCGCTGACCGGTTTTCCCGCCTGAGTCTTCCGCGGCGTCACCACAACTGAATTCCCCTTCGAGGTCCCCGAAAATCCCGCAAGCCAAGGACGTCTTGATCCTGGGAGGCATTGTCATGCCCGTAAACCGGAGAACTGCCCTGCGCGGCGGCGCCGTCGCGGCCGCCTCGGTGGCCCTGACCGCCGCCGCGCACCCCGCTCTTGCCGCGGGCGCCGTCGCGGCGGGTTCCGTGCCCGCCGCGAACGGTGCGGCCATGGACCCGCTGAAAGCGATCGTGGCCGGCTACCGCGAGCTGCAGACCGGGATCAACCGGCCGTCACCGGAGCGCACGGCCGCGCTGCAGAACCTCGGCCGCGTCGCGAAGGCCTACAACGACACGATGACCGTCACCGGCGGTCCACTGTGGACCGACCTGCCGCTCGGACCGGGCAGCGACTACACCACGTTCATGTACGCGCGGCTGCGCGCCATCGCCGTCGACTGGGGTACGCCGGGCGGCACGCTCTCGGGCGACCCGCAGGTGCTCGACCGCATCAAGAAGGCGCTCGAGCTGATCTACGCCAGCCAGTACAACCCGCAGGTCGGCGAGATCGGCAACTGGTACACCTACGAAATCGGCGTGCCGTACTACGTACTGCACACCCTCGTCACGGTCGCCGACGAGCTGACGGCCGACGAGCTCGCGCGCTACGTCAGCCCGATCAAGCGGTTCGTGGGCAACCCCAATGTGCGGGCCAACAGCCCGGGCACGGTCGAGACCGGCGCCAACCGCGCCGACAAGGCCCTGATCTCCATCGTCTCCGGCGCGCTCATCGGCGACACCGCGTGGATCAAGACGGGCATCGACGCACTCACCGACGTCGCCGGCGGCGGCGCGGCGAGCCTCGTGGCCAAGCTGGACAAGGCCGGCAGTGACGGCTTCCACGTGGACGGCTCGTTCATCCAGCACGACACCATCCCGTACCCCGGGCACTACGGCATCGTGCTGCTGACCGCGCTCTCTGGCGCGATCCACGTGACCGAGGGCACCGAGTACGCGCTGCCCGAGGACCTCAAGCAGAAGATCTACGCGCTCGTGCCCGACACCTTCGCCCCGTTCGTCTACGCGGGCGCGCTGATGGAGCCGGTGCGCGGGCGGATGCTCTCGCGCCAGGGCGAGACCGGCCACGACATCGGGCACCAGCTCACCGTCGCCACGCTCGTGCTGGCGCGCGCGGCCACCGGTGCGGCCAAAGCCGAGCTGTCGGGCCTCGCGGCGAAGTGGATCTCCGAAGGCACCTACGCGCCGTTCCTGGAGATCCCCGACCCGGAGCGGTTCGCGCCCGGCCCGGATCTCGTGGCGACGCCGGGCATCGAGTTCGCGCAGGAGATGCTCGCGACCCACGTGCGGCCGACGCCGATCACGGCGACGCACCGGATCTTCGGCCAGCAGGACCGGATGCTGCACGTGACCGAAGGCTGGTCGAGCTCGCTCGCGGTGGGGTCCACCCGGATCTCGCGCTACGAGTCGATCAACGGCATGAACCAGCACGGCTGGTACGTCGGCGACGGCGTGCTCTACCTGTTCCTGCCGAACGCCAAGGGCCACTACTCCGACGCCTACTGGCCGACCGTCGACCCGCTGCTGCTGCCGGGCGCCACCACCAAAGCCGGACCGACGGGCGCGCTGCAGTCCACGCCGATGTCGACGAAGGCCCACGTCGGCGGCGTGCGCTGGGACGCGCGCCACGGCGCGTACGCGATGGACTTCGTGTCGCTCGACGGCACGCTCACCGCGAAGAAGTCGTGGTTCTTCACCCCGGCGGGCGTCGTCTGCCTCGGCGCGGGAATCACCGACACGTCGGGGCAGCAGGTGCGGACCACCATCGAGAACCGCAGCCTGGGGGAGAACGGCCGGGGCACGCTGCTGGCCGACGCACGGCTCGTGTCGTCCGCGCCGGGGCGCACGACGTCGCTGCGCAACCCGCGCTGGTTGCACCTCGACGGTGCCGCCGGGAACGTCGCCGGCTACGTGCTGCTCGACAAGGCCGAGGTGACCGCGCTGCGCGAGGACCGCACCGGTGCGTGGCGCGACATCGACACGGGCGCGAACACCAAGGGCACGACCGATCCGTACACGCGGCGTTACCAGAAGCTGGTGATCGAGCACGGAGTGAAGCCGTCGGACGCGAAGTACGCGTACGCGGTGTTGCCCGCGGCTTCGGTGGTGAGCACCGTCGCTTCGGTGCTGGCATGGCGAGTGCGGGCGAACACAGCCGCCGTTCAGGCGATTCGGCTGTGGGACAACACACTCCTCGCAAACTTCTACAAGGCTCATACTGTAGATGAGGTGACTGTCTCAGGTCCGGCTTCCGTGGCCCTGGGACGCAGCGGCTCGGGCTGGCAGCTCGCCGTCTCGGATCCGACGCAGTCGCAGGACAGCGTGCGGGTGACGGTGCGGCGCCAGACCGTGGAGGTCCCGCTGAAGGGCACCTTCGGCGCGACCCAGGTGGTGCACCTGCCGCGCTGACCCCAGGTTTCCCTGCCGGGCCGGTGATTCCCCGCCCGGCCCGGCAGGGCCCCACTTCCGAATCTCGTTCTGCCCGTGCCCGGCGGAAAAGCGCATTCCGACGGTACGATCTCGGGAACACACTCGAGCCGGGGAGAGTGATCACGATCGCCACGCACGTCGACGTCCTCGTGGTGGGTGCGGGGTTGTCCGGGATCGGGGCGGCGTGCCGCCTCCAGCTTCGGACCCCCGGCAAGACGTACGCGATCCTGGAGGCCCGCGACTCGATCGGCGGGACCTGGGACCTCTTCCGCTACCCGGGCATCCGGTCCGACTCGGACATGTTCACGCTCGGTTACCCGTTCCGGCCGTGGAAGGACCCGAAGGCCATCGCCGACGGGCCCTCGATCCTCGGCTACATCCGCGCCACGGCCGAGGCCTACGGTGTCGAGCGCCACATCCGCTTCGGGCACCGCGTGGTGTCCGCTTCGTGGTCCTCGGCCGACGCCCGCTGGACGGTGGAGGCCGAGCACGACGGCTCGACGGCCACGTACACGTGCTCGTTCCTGTACCTGTGCAGCGGCTACTACAGCTACGACAGCGGCCACGTCGTCGACTTCCCCGGTCGCGAGGACTTCGCCGGCGAGATCGTGCACCCGCAGCACTGGCCCGCGGACCTGGACTACGCGGGCAAGAACGTGGTGGTGATCGGCAGCGGCGCCACCGCCGTGACGCTGGTGCCGGCGATGGCGCCCGAAGCGGCTTCGGTGACCATGCTGCAGCGCTCACCGAGCTACGTCGTCGCGCGCCCCGGAGCCGACGCGCTCGCCGACCGCCTGCGGGCCGTGCTGCCGGAGAACCTGGCGCACCGGCTGGTGCGCGGCAAGAACGTGGTGATGGGCACGCTGTTCTTCCAGCTCATGCGCCGCCTGCCCGAGCGCGCGGCCGCGGTCTTGCGCGACGGTGTGGCCAAGCAGCTGCCGCCGTCCATCCCCGTCGACCCGCACTTCGTGCCCGACTACAACCCGTGGGACCAGCGCCTGTGCCTGGTGCCCGACGCCGACCTGTTCCGCGCGCTGCGCAGCGGCAAGGCCGACGTGGTCACCGACCACATCAGCCGCTTCACCCCGGACGGCATCCGGCTCGAGTCCGGCCGCGAGCTGCCCGCCGACATCATCGTCACCGCGACCGGCCTGCGGATGGTCGCGTTCGGGCAGGTCGCGCTGACCGTCGACGGCCGCGAAATCAACCCGGGCGAGCAACTCGTCTACAAGGGCATGATGTTCGGCGGCATCCCCAACCTGGCGTGGTGCGTGGGCTACACCAACAACTCGTGGACGCTGCGCGCCGACCTCGCCTCGCAGTACGTCTGCCGGCTGATCTCGCACATGGACCGCCACGGTTACGTCGCGTGCGCCCCGGACCCGGGCCGCGCCCCGACCACGGGCCTGCGCCCGGTCGTCGACCTGATGTCGGGCTACATCAAACGGGCCACTCCCGCCCTGCCGAAACAGGGCGGGCGCCGCCCGTGGGTGATGCGCCAGAACTACCTGCTGGACCTGGCCGACATGCGCCTCAACCGGCTCGACGACGGCGTCATGGCCTTCCGCCGGGCGGACGAACGCATCCCGGCGCCGGCCTGAGGCCGCGGCCGAGCACAAAAAAGGGGCGCCACCCACCTGAGGTGGATGGCGCCCGACGCTGTGCAGCTCAGCCCTGGCGAGCCTTGTTCCGCGGGTTGTCACGGTTGATCACGAGGACCTTGCCGTGCCTGCGGATGACCTGCGCCCCCTGCTGGCGAGCCAGCGACCTGACCGACGCGCGAACCTTCATGGCTACCCGTCCTCTCTTCGAAGTCTCGTTCTGTCTTCTTCAACCAGATGACCGGTCGGTTTAATCCCCGCTCGCGGTGGCGGCGCTCACCCAGCGGCCGAGGTCCTCGCGGCGCAGGGCCGCGGCCATCAGCTCCGGGAACAGGTCCGGGGTGCACGCGAAGGCCGGCACGCCGAGCTCGGCCAGGGCGGCGGCGTTCTCGTGGTCGTAGAACGGCGCGCCGGAGTCCGAGAGTGCCAGCAGGGTCACGACCTGCACCCCTGAGCCGACCAGCTCGCCGACGCGGCGCAGCAGCTCGTCGCGTACGCCGCCCTCGTAGAGGTCGCTGATGAGCACCAGCAGCGTCTGCTCGGGACGCTCGACGAGGCCCTGGCAGTAGGTGATGGCGCGGTTGATGTCGGTGCCGCCGCCGAGCTGGGTGCCGAAGAGGAGCTCCACGGGGTCGTCGAGGTGCTCGGTGAGGTCCACCACGGCCGTGTCGAACGCGACGAACTTCGTGCTCAGCGCCCGCATCGAGGCGAGTACGGCGCCGAACAGGCCCGAGTAGACCACCGACTCCGCCATCGACCCCGACTGGTCCACGGCCAGGATCACCTCGCGCTGCACGCTGTGCTGCCGCCGGCCGAAGCCGACCAGCCGCTCGGGCACGATGGTCTTCAGCTCGGGGGAGTAGTGCTTCAGGTTCGTGCGCACAGTGCGGGCCCAGTCGATGTCCGCGGCGCGCGGACGCTGCGTGCGGGCGGCCCGGTCGAGCGCGCCCCGGATCGCCGCGCGGGTGGGCTCGGCCAGCCGTTCCTCGAGCTCGGCCACGACCGTGCGCACGACCGAGCGCGCCGTCTCCTTCGTCTCCTCGGGCAGCACGCCGTTGAGCGACAGCAGCGTGCCGACCAGGTGCACGTCGGGCTCGACCGCGCTCAGCAGTTCGGGCTCCATGAGCATGCGGGTGAGCCCGAGGCGGTCGACGGCGTCGCGCTGCATCACCTGCACGACCGAACCCGGGAAGTACCGCCGGATGTCGCCGAGCCAGCGGGCGACGCGCGGCGCCGAGGAGTTCAGGGTCGCGCCGCGGCGGTCGCCCGAGCGGACGGACTCCTCGCGTCGGTCGTAGAGGGCCGCGAGCACGGCGTCAAGGCCACTGTCCTCTTCGGACAGTGAGCGGCCGGTGCCGTCCGCGCCGCCGCCGAGCACGAGGCGCCAGCGGCGCAGGCGGTCGGGGTCCGGGGTGGTCATGACGCCGCTCCGAGAAGGGTCGCGAGCACGGGCAGGGCACTGCGGGCGCGGATCTCGTCCAGCTCGTCGGCGACGGAGCGGGCCGCGGGGGCGCCGCCGGAGAGGCCGGCCGCGCGTTCGCCGATGGCGCGTTTCTCCGGGCCCGCGAAGGCGCCGAAAGTGCGGCGCAGCAAGGGAAGCACTTCGGTGAACACGTCGGACGGGATGGTGCCCAGCCAGGTGTCGACGACTCGCAGCATGCGCTCGTCGTGGACCAGCAGGAGCGCGCCGCCGGCGAAGAAGCCCTCGACGTACGCCGCACCCGCGGCCGGCTCGACACCCGGGGTGAGCGCGCGGCCCAGGCGCAGCTCGACTTCCGCACTGTCGAACAGGTCGGCGTCGTGCAGCAGCCGCACGACGCGCCCGGCCAGCAGCGGCGGCAGGGAGTCGCGGCCGGCGAGCTTGCGCAGGGCGGTGAGCCAGCGGTCGCGCGCCGCGTCGCCGAGGAGCGTGGTGGCTTCGTGGACGTTGTCGACCAGGTCGCAGAACTTCCGGGCCGCGTCGTCGTCGATGCCGTGAACGGCCGGCGGCAGCCCGGCGCACACGCGGGTGAGCAGGCGGTCCGCGACCTCCCGCAGCTGCGCGGTGTCCGTGCCGCGGACGTCGCCGTAGCGGGTGGAGCGGGCCAGCGGGGGCAGCGAGGTCATCAGGTCGGCGACGTCGGTGTCGGCAGCCGCGCGGGCGTCGAGCGCGGTCAGCACCTCCGGCAGCGCGTCGCCGAGGCCGCCCAGCAGGCAGCCCTCGACAGCCGTGGTGATGTCGGCGAGCGGCGGCTTGCCGGCCATGGCCTCGCGTACGCGGGCCGAGGCCGCCGAGGCGACCGTGGTGCCGTGGACGGCGGCGGCGACCAGGTCGACCTCGAAGCCCGGCTCCCAGCACAGCGTCCACGTCTCGCGGAAGGTGCCCTTGCTGCGCGTCGCCGATATTTCCGGGCTGCCCCAAGGGATGTCGAGCAGGCGCAGCCGGTGCAGCAGCCGTGAGCGGTCGAGGCCGCCGGGCGTGCGCAGGTCGAGGTCGAGCTCGCGCGCGGTCGGCTCGCGCTTGAGCCGCAGCCGGCGCGCGGTCGCGATCAGGTCGGCGGCGAGCGGAGCCTGCGGCACGGTTTCGGGGACTTCGCCGAGGCGTTCGCCGACGACGAGCTTGCGCGTGACGAGGTCGGCCTGCACGTCGTCGCCCGAGCACAGCACCGAGCGCGTGGCGGCGTCGACTTCCGCCAGCCCCGCCGAGGACCGGCCGCGCAGCGCGGCCAGCGTTTCGGCCAGCCGCACCGCCTCGATCACGTGCGCCGTCGAGACCGGCAGGTCCTCCTCGCGCAGCACCCCGGCGACGGCGGTGAGCCAGCGGGCGGTGACGTCGTCGGCCGTGGTGAACAGGTGGTGGTACCAGCCGGGCGAGCGCACGCCCGCGCCGTAGCCGCTCGCCGTGGCGAGCCGGCCGTGGGTCCACGGCACCCACGTGCAGACGACCTTGCGCTTGGGCAGTCCTTTGAGGACGGTCTGGTCACGGCTCGCCGGAGGCAGCGGATCGGCCAGCGCCGGCACGTGCCACGCACCGCACACCACGGCGATGCGCTCGAAGCCTTCCTTGCGTGTCTTGCGCAGCACGCCGCGCATGTACGCCTCGCGGCGCTGCTCGTGGAGGTCCGGCGGGCGATCGTCCTCACGCAGCGCGGTCATCGCCTCCGCGATCACCTCGAACGGCGACTCCCCGCCGCGCCGCGATTCCACGACGTCGTCCCACCAGCGCTCGGGGTCGTCGTACCCGCCCGCGGCGGCCAGCTCGGCGAGCGGGTCGCCGCGCGGCACGCGGTCCTCGTCGCCGAGCGCGAACTGGTGCGCGGCCGGCAGGTCGCAGAACCGCACCGGCACCCCGGCTTCCGCGGCGTAGCGCAGGGCCTGCCACTCGGGGCTGAACACCGCGAACGGCCAGAACGCCGCGCGCGACACGTCGTCGGCCGCGTATGCGAGCAGCGCGACGGGCGGCCGCATGTCCTCGTCGGCCGCCAGGTCCACGAGCTGGTCGGCTTCGGGCGGGCCCTCGATGAGCACCACGTCGGGCTCCAGCTCGGCGAGACTCGAGGCCACCGCCCGAGCCGAACCCGGCCCGTGGTGCCGGATCCCGAGCAGGTGCGTGGTCATCCGCTGATCTCCTGCCCCGCGCGGTAGAAGTCGGCCCAGCCGTCGCGTTCGCGGACCACGGTCTCGAGGTACTCGATCCAGATCGCGCGGTCGGCGACCGGGTCCTTCACCACGGCGCCGTGGATGCCGGCCGCGACGTCCTGCGCCCGCAGCACGCCGTCGCCGAAGTGCGCGGCGAGCGCGAGGCCACCGGTGAGGACGCTGATCGCCTCGGCCGTCGACAACGTGCCCGACGGGGTCTTGACCGCCGTGCGCCCGTCTTCGGTGCGGCCGGCGCGCAGCTCGCGGAACACCGTGACGACGCGGCGGATCTCGGTCAGCTCGGCGGCTTCGGCCGGCAGGGCGAGCGAGGCGCCCAGCTGCGCGACCCGGCGGGTGACGATCTCCACCTCGGCCTCGGCGGTGTCCGGCAGCGGCAGCACGACGGTGTTGAACCGGCGGCGCAACGCGCTCGACAGCTCGTTCACGCCTTTGTCGCGGTTGTTCGCGGTGGCCACGAGCGTGAAGCCGGGGCGCGCCTGCACCTCGGTGCCCAGCTCGGGCACGGGCAGGGTTTTCTCCGACAGGACGGTGATCAGCGAGTCCTGCACGTCGGCCGGGATGCGGGTGAGCTCCTCGAGCCGGGCCACCTTGCCGTCGCGCATCGCGCGCAGGATGGGGCTTTCCACCAGCGCCTGCTCGCTGGGGCCTTCGGCGATCAGGCGGGCGTAGTTCCAGCCGTAGCGGATCTGCTCTTCGGCCGTGCCCGCCGTGCCCTGCACGAGCAGCGTGGAGTCGCCGCTGATGGCGGCGGCGAGGTGCTCCGACACCCAGGTCTTCGCGGTGCCCGGCACGCCGAGCAGCAGCAGGGCGCGGTCGGTGGCGAGCGTCGCGACGGCGACCTCGATCAGCCGGCGCGGGCCGACGTACTTCGGGCTGATCTCGGTGCCGTCGGGCAGCGTGCCGCCGAGCAGGTACGTGACCACGGCCCACGGCGACAGCAGCCACGACGGCGGCTTCGTGCGGTCGTCGGCCGCGGCCAGCGCGGCCAGTTCACCGGCGTACTCCTGCTCGGCGTGGGGCCGGAGGACTGCGGACGTCATGAGAGCTCCTCGTGCATTTCGCGGCGGAAAGTCAGCGTTTCGGCCACGGCGCGCCGCCACGGGGCGGCTTCGCCGGGCTGGGGGATCAGGGACAGCCGGTGGCGCAGGCACGCCGGCGGCACGGCCTTGGCGATGAGCGCGGCGGCGTGGGCCACGAGCCGGTGGTCCTGCTGCGCGGCGACCCAGTCGAGCAGCACCCGGCCCAGCTCCTCGGGCCACGGTTGCGGCAGGTCGAGGATCAGCCTCGTGAGCGCTTCGACCTGCAGGCCGCGCGCCAGCTTCGCGACGGTGGCGGCCTGCTTCTCCGGCGCCAGCACCCCGACGAGCGCCGCCGTGGCCCGGCCGCCCGGCTCGGCTTCGACGAGCGCCTGTGCCCACGCTTCATCGCGTTGCCGGATCGCCGCGGTGGCCCAGCTTTCGCGCACCACGGCGAGCGGGCAACCTTCGACGAGCATGCCCACGAGGTCGCCCGGCGTGCCGAACTCCGCCCAGAACTCCAGGGGAGTGGCGGCGATGATCGCGCGCAGCCGCGCGGTGTCCTGCCCGGGCCCGTGGGGCACGCGGACGCCGTCGCGCACCAGCGAGTCGTCCGGCCCCGGCAGCGTGACCTGCAGGACGTCGGCCCGCAGCGACCGGCTGCGCACGGTGACGCACTCCCGCAGCCGCGCCGCCATCCGCTTGCCGAGCCCGGTGCCGGGCAGCCCGCCGAGCAGCCGCACGGCGGTGTCGCGCACCGCCGCCGCGCGGTCGGCGAGGGCCGCGTCGAGGAACGGCTCGTCTTCCTGCGTGAGGTGGCGGCCCAGCAAGGCGAGGAACACCGCGCGCAGGTCGGCGGGCTCCGTGCGCCACGTCGCGGTGAGCGCCGCGCGCGCCGCCGCGGGATCCTGCGCGAGCGCTCGTTCGAACCACGCCTGGCGCCGCGCGGGAGTGCCGAACTGCCACGCGTCGTCGCTGTCGTCCTCGACCTCGGCGACCAGGAATGCCCAGTCGGTGTTGCGCGCACCCAGCCACGCCCCGACCGGCCCCGCCACCTCCGCGAGCGGCGCCCGCAACGACACCCGCGCCCGCGCCGCGTCCGCCAGCGCCGGCACCAGCTCCGGGGCCACCCGGAACCCCCGTTCGGCCGCCGTCTGCAGCCACTCCTCGAGCAGCTCGGGCCGGTTCGCGTGCAGCAACCGCGCCAGCCGCTCCCGCGCGAGCGGCGGCACGAACCTCCGGCCGTCGGGCTTGGCCGGCTCTTCGCGGTGCGCGTTCGCCACGGGCAACCGGCCCGCCCGGCGGTAGTTGGTGAGCAGCGCCGCCGTGACGAGCACGGCGTCGGCCTGGTCCCCGGCCTTGCCCGCAACCTCCCGCACCTCGTCCGGCAACCCACTCACGTCCAGCCCTCGCCGGCGCGTGCCGAGCAGAGCCGTGCCGACCAGGTCTTCCCACGCCTTCATCGGCCCATCACCGCCTCGGCCTTCCCGCCGTTCCCCGAAGCCAGCCGACGCACGCGCCACCGCGCGGCCGCGGGGTGGGTGATCGATCGCGCCGGGAACGGCGCGCGGGCGTTCGGGCGAAGTCTTGGCGTGGCCGGGTTCGTGAGGCGACAAGGCCGCGTCCCCGGCACCGGGCGTCGGCGTCGTGTGGGCAGGTTTTCGCGTGGTGCCAAGGGTTTCGGGGTCTCCCTGAGGTTCGGGGTCACAGGCGCACCACGCCGTTCGGGTGCCAGCAGGTGAGGGGGCGCAGGCCGGCCGGGGTGAGTTCGGCCGCGAGGGTCACCGGGTGTTCCGCGGCGAGGGCGAGCAGGGGCCACGGGTCGACGCCCGGCAGCAGTGGCAGGGCGGCACCGTCCACATCGGACAGGGCCCAGCCGCCGGCGTGGCGGGCGGGGGTGAGGTCGGACAGGAGCACGGGCCAGCGGTCGAGCCACGGGTCGACGGCGAGGGCGTCGGCGAACGAGGCCAGGGCGTCCGCGACGGTGTCGCCGCGGGGGATCGGGGTGGGGACGGCCTGGGTGCGGTCGGCGACCAGCGCGCGCAGCGGCAGGGCGCCCGGGTGGAAGGCGAGCTCGCCGGGGACGACGTAGCCGGGCGGCAGGGAGCTGTCCAGCGGACGGCCGGGCGGGGCGAAGGACAGGACCAACGCGACGCGCCCCGAGTGCCGGCCGCGCAGCCAGGTGCGGCGGGTGCGGAGGTTGTCCTGTTCGTCGTCGACCGCGCCGGTCACGAGCCACTGGTCGGCGACGCGTTCGCCCGACTCCAGCACCTGCGCGGTGCCCGCCGAGAACCCCAGGCGGGTGCGCACGGTTTCGGCCAGCGGCGCGGGCAGCTCGTCCAGGCGAAGGGCCGCGCCGGCCAGCACGTACAGCAGCGACAGCTCGGCCAGCAGGTCACCCGGCCAGTCGCGGCCGCGGCCGAGGAGCCCGGCCGCGCGACGCAGACCGCCCGCCAAACCCGGGGCCTGGGCGTCGATCATCCGTGCGGCGACCGCGCGCAGCTGCTCGGCACCGCCGCCGGAACCCGAGCCATCCGCGAAACCACTGCTCTCGAAGCTCGCGAGACCGGCCCCGACACGATCGGCCAGCCAGCCACGCAACTCGGCCGCGCCCGCGGTCACGCGCGCGAGCCGCTCCTGCGCGCGTTTCGCCGCGGCTTCCAGGTCCTTCGGCGCGTCCGGCTTGCGTTCGGCGCGCGATGCCCGCGCCTCACGCTCCGCGAGCCACGTGGCGACGTCGGGCTCCTCGGCGGCGAAAGGCACCTGCTCGGCCGACCACAGCAGCAGCAACCCCAATGCGTGCTTGCACGGGAATTTCCGCGACGGGCACGTGCACTTGAACGCCGGCCCCGCCAGCTCGACCACCGTGCGGTACGGCTTCGCGCCACTGCCCTTGCACGAACCCCACACCGCCCGCGCCGAAGCGCCGGCGCCCGACCACTTCGCCGGCACCGCGAGCCCGCGCCCGGCCTTGGCCGACGCCGGGTCCGGCGCGAGCCCGGCGACCTGCTCGGGACTCCAGCGCGCTGCCACCTGTTCGGCCACGTTTCCCTTGCCGCTCCGTGTTTCCGACCCCCGTGAGGGGCTGACCGGAGAAGCATCTCATCCGCGACCGACAAAATGTGCTGCCGATACGATCCGGCCCCACGATCCCACCTGTCGACGCCGTCGCCGACGCCCACCGGCGCCTCGCCGCAGCGCTCACCGACCTCACGGACGTTGCCGTGCGAGAATCCTCGCGATTGCCCGGCTGGACCCGCGGCCACGTACTGGCTCACCTCGCCGACGCTGCGCGCGCCCGCGCGCGAGTCGTCGAATTCGCACTGCGCGGTGAAGCCGTCGCGATGTGGGCGGCGGGGGAGCGGGACGCGATCATCGAGGCCACCGCCTGCCGGAGCGCCGACGAGCACCGCACCGCTGTTGACGCGCACGCAAAAACACTCGAACGCGTGTGGGAGCGCGTCGAGGACTGGCCAGCCTTCATTCCGGCGGTGTACACGCGCTGGCGCGAAGTCTGGATCCACCTTGTGGACCTGGACATCGGCGTCGGTCCGGACGACTGGGACGTGGATTTCGCTTGCCACGCCGTTGATCTGCTGAGGACACGGATCCCGGCCGGCACGAGCATGACGGCCACCGATGTTCCGCAGCGCTGGGGTGAGGGTGACGGGGTCGCCGGAGCCATCCGCGACCTGGCGGCCTGGCTCGCCGGCCGCGGTGACGGCGAGCGCCTCACCGGACCGTTGCCCCCGCTCGGCCCCTGGCCCGCCTACTGACGAAAAACGCCGGACCGCGCAACGGCGATCCGGCGTTTCAGCGTGCCAACGCGGCGAACGGGGTCAGGACTTGACCGCACCCCGCCAGCGCACGGTCGGGCGCATGCGCTCGTCGTTCACGCGGTGCTTGTTCGAACCGACGATGTCGAACAACGACTCGATCAGCGTGTCGGACAGCAGGTGCGGCTGCAGACCCAGCTCCACGAGCCCGGTGTGCTTCACGTTGTAGTAGTGCTCGGCCTGCTCCACGCGCGGGTTGTCCAGGTTCTCGATCTGGACCGGGCCGGGGAAGGTGTTCGCCACGATCTCCGCGATCTGGGCGACCGAGTAGCTCTCGGTCATCTGGTTGAACACGCGGAATTCCCCGCGGTCGGCCGGGTTCTCCACGGCGAGCCGGATGCACTCCACGGTGTCGCGGATGTCGAGCAGGCCGCGGGTCTGGCCGCCCTTGCCGTAGACGGTCAGCGGCTGGCCCAGCACCGCCTGGATCACGAAGCGGTTCAGCACGGTGCCGAACACCGCGTCGTAGTCGAACCGGGTCGCCAGGCGCGGGTCGAGCGCGGTCTGCGGCGTCTGCTGGCCGTACACCACACCCTGGTTGAGGTCGGTCGCGCGCAGGTCCCAGATGCGGCACGCGAACTCGATGTTGTGGGAGTCGTGCACCTTCGACAGGTGGTAGAAGGAGCCCGGCTTCTTCGGGTAGAGCATGCGGTCCTTGCGGCCGTTGTGCTCGACCTCGAGCCAGCCTTCTTCGATGTCGATGTTGGGCGTGCCGTACTCGCCCATCGTGCCGAGCTTCACCAGGTGGATGTCCGGGTTGATCTCGGCGATCGCGTAGAGCACGTTCAGGTTGCCGACGACGTTGTTCTGCTGCGTGTAGACGGCGTGCTCGCGGTCGATCATCGAGTACGGCGCGGACCGCTGCTCGGCGAAGTGGACGATCGAGTCGGGAGCGAAGTCGCGCACGGCCGAGTAGGTGAACTCGGCGTCGCACAGGTCGCCCTCGAACAGAGCGATCTTCTTGCCCGACACCTCTTCCCACGCCGCGATGCGCGTGGGCAGGTCTTCGATGGGGACGAGACTCTCGGCTTCGAGCTCCACGTCGTACTTGCGGCGGGCGTAGTTGTCCAGAACGGCCACTTCGTGGCCTTTGTCCGACAAGTGCAATGCCGTGGGCCAGCCGAGGTAGCCGTCACCGCCGAGAACCAGCACTCGCATTGAAGAGCCTTTCCGTATCGTTTACGCGACAAGCACGCTGATTCCTCTTTGTACATGACGCCTTGAACACGTCCGAACCTATCGACCAGGTGCTGATGATCACCTGGCAGACAGCTGTGAATCTACTGTGCGTCGGGGGGCCGGACGGCAGGCCGATCGGCCCGAGGGGAGACTGGGGGACATGACGACGGTAACCAACCCGGTGGAGCCTCGCACAACGGAGGATTCACCCCGGCCCCTGCGTCGCCTCGCCGGCAGGTTCTTCCGCGCGGCCACCAGTTCGGTCGCGGCGACTTTGCTCAGCCAGGCGGCGTTGCTCACGGTGCTCGCCATCGGCGGGGCTCCGTGGCTGGCCAGCGCGTTCGCGTTCGCCGCGGGCGCGGTGCTGAACTTCTTCCTCACCCGCCGCTGGGTCTGGGGCCGGCGCGGCCGGCCGGAGGTCGGGCGCGAGCTGCTGCCCTACGTCGTCGTCATCTCGATCGGCGGGCTCGCCTCCGTCGGGCTCACCACGCTCACCGGTCACCTGCTCGCGCCGCTGAACCTGCCGCACGCGTGGTGGGTCATCTTGATCGACGGTGCGTACGTGCTCAGCTACGCTCTGGTTTTCGTGGTGAAGTTCACGATGCTCGACCGCTTCGTGTTCGCCCGCGGCGCAGCACGTACCCCCGCCACCACGTCCCCGTCATGACCCGCGCGTAGTTCGCGCCGTAGACGACGCTGCCGCCCTTCTTGCTCTTCCCGGCCTTGCGCAGCCGCATGCTCATGGGCCGTTCGAGCACCCGGGCGCCGCGCGCGGTGACTCCCAGCAGCAGTTCCGAAGACTGGTACTGCGGCTCGTTGAGCGGGACCGCGCACGCGAGCTCCGCGCGCATCGACCGGAAACCGAAGGACGTGTCGGTGATCTTCCGCCACGTCAGCGCCGAAGCCAGCCACGCGAACACGCGCACGCCGAGCCAGCGCATGCGGCTGTCGGCCTCTTCGTGGCCCAGCCGCCGCGATCCCGTGACGAAGTCGGCGGTGTCGTCGAGCAGTGGTGCGACCAGTTCCGCCATTTCGCTGTTGTCGTACTGGCCGTCGCCGTCGGTCGTCACGACGTAGCGCGCGCCGCGTTCGGCCGCGAGGTGGTAACCGAGGCGCAAAGCCGCGCCCTGGCCCCGGTTCGTCGGCGCGACGCACACGTACGCGCCGTGGTCCTCCGCGATGGCGGCCGTGTCGTCGCTGCCGCCGTCGACGACCACAAGTACGTCGACCGGCAGGCCGAGGCACTCGTCGGGCATCTTCTCCAGCACCTGGCCGATTCCGCCGGCCTCGTTGTACGCGGCGATCACCACCGTCAGCTCCGACAGCTTCGCGCCCGGGTGCCGGTCGTCGAAGTCCGCGACCGCGCCCACGTCCACGGCGTCCGGGTATGCGGCGAGGCGTCGACGGCTCGCGGCCGTGAGTGTGGTGAAGCCCAGTGCGCCCGCGACGGGCAGCAGCACGAGCGCGGGCAGCTGATACCGCCACGAGAACTCGAACACCGCCGACGCGAACAGCAGGAAAAGCCCGGTGCCGGCGGCGAAAAGCGCACCGCTGCGGGCCTTGTCCCGCGGTTTCTTGCGGCGCAGCAAGGTGAGCAGCCCCAGCAGTGCGAAGAACCCGAGCACCGCGCCGGGCACGAACCCGCCGTTGATCTGGTAGTCGCGCAGGAACGTGGCGATCGGCTCGTTCACGCTCGGATCCACGCCGTCGTACTGCTGCGTGTAGAAAGCGGTCACCGGGGGATCGGACCAGTATGGATAGGTCTGCTGGAACTGCCAGCGGTCCACCGGCACGTCGTTGATCGCGGTGGCGCGGGTGATCCGGAAGCTCTTGGAGAAGTCGCTGAGGATCGCCTTCGCGACGTCCCACCACTGCGCCTTGAGCACCTGCACCGAGAATTCGTGCGCCAGCGCCGTCTTGTCCGCACCGGGCGGCAGCGGGCCGGGCCACGCGGGGTCGAGGTCGGCGTGCGTGTAGTTGTCGACGAGCCGGGTCGAGACGTCCTCGGTCGGGCAGAACACCTTCAGCGTCGGGTCGAGGTCGAGCTTCGCGCAGTCCGCGACGGCGGCCGTGCGCCCGTAGAGCATGCTGCCGGACGGACCGCTCAAGCCCCACTTTCCGGTTTGCGCCTTGACTTCCGCCGCGTACGGCACGAGCACGACGAGGATCGCGAGCAGCCCGACGCCGGCGTTGCGCCAGCCGCGCCACGACCGCCACGCGCTGCCCGCGCTCAGCACGTACAGCAGGAACGGCGCCGCGAGCACGACGCCGATCAGCCGCACCACCACGGCGAAGCCGATGACCAGACCGGCCAGGGCGATCCGCCGCCAGTTCGGCTTCCCCTTCGCCAGCAGCAGCCACAGCAGACCCAGCAGCAACGCCTCGAAGACGACCTCGGACATGATGTTCTGCTCGATCTGCAGCTGGTAGGCGTCCAGCAGCAGTGGCGCCGTCGCCAGCGCGCCGACCCAGCGGCGCGCGCCCAGGCGCAGCGCGAGCCGGTAGATCCCCACCGCGATCGCCAGCCCGCCCAGGTGCTGCAGCGCGGCGACGAACGACAGCCCGCCGATCGCGAGCAACGGCCGCAGCACCAGGTCGTAGCCGATCGGATTCAGCTGATCGGCCCGCAGCGCGTGCAGGTTGTCGAGGTAGCGGAAGGTGTCGATGTAGATGATCGCCGGCCGGTACGCGACCCAGGTCAGCACCCGCAGCGTCGTGCCGAGGACGAGCAGGACGAGCAGGAAGGCGTGGCGGCGGAGGAACAAGCTCACGGGGTCGCTTTCAGGTCCAGTTCCGAGAAGTACTTCCAGGCGGTGGCGAGGCCGTCGGCGAGCGAGATCGCCGGGGTGAAGCCGATGGTCCCGGCGCTGGCGGTAACGTCGACGACGACCGCTGGCATCTCGCCCTTGGGCGCGGCCACGTGCTCGACGGGCAGCTCGGCACCCGTCACGTCGCGCGCGGTCTGCACCATCTCCAGCACCGACACGGAGTGGCCGGCGCCGACGATCGCCCGGCCGCTGTAGCCGCTTTCCAGCGCCAGCGCGATGGCGCGCACCACGTCGTCCACGTGCACGAGGTCGCGGCGCTGCTCGCCCGTGCCGTACACGCGCACGCCCTCGCCCGCCATCGCGGCGCGCATCATGCGCGGCACGAAGCTGTCCTTGTGCGACATGCCGGGGCCGTAGACGTTGGTGAACCGCAGGGCGCACGTCGTCATGCCGTACGCGCCGGAGTAGCCCGACAGCAGCATCTCGCACGCGGCTTTCGTGGCCCCGTACGGAGTGAGCGGCCGGGTGGGCAGGTCCACGGTGATGGTCGATGTGCCGACGTCGCCGATCACCGCGTTGGTGGAGGCGAGCACGAAGGTCTGCACCCCGCGTTCGCGCGCGAGCTCCAGCAGCCCGTGGGTCACGGCGACGTTCTCGGTGAACGTGTCGTCGGGCAGCTCCACCGACTTCAGCACCGACGTGAGCGCCGCGAGGTGGACGATGGCGCCCGTACCCGCGGTGACGGCAGCCTCGCGAGTCTCCGCGTCGCGCAGGTCGCCGGTGACCACGCGCACGCCCTCGTCTTCGGTGACGTACGGGACCCGGTCCACGACGGTGACGGGGTAGCCGCGATCACGCAGCTCGCGTACGGCCGCGCGGCCGATGAAGCCGCTGCCACCGGTGACGACGACGGGTGTCCTTTCAGGACCGTTCTCCAGCACCATGGCGCACAACCTACCTCCGCAGCCTGTGAGCCAGGACAGCGGACGAGCGCCGCGGCGCCGGTCGATCGCCGTTCGGTCCCGGATGTCCGGTAGGTCCGCCCGCCCCCGGCGCCCGCGTGTGGCCACCCCCAGTGACCACACGCGGGCGCCCGTTTCGTTTTCGCGACATCCCTTGGTGGGGAGTGTATCGTTCACGGGACGGTTGATGTCAAGTTTTCGTGACAGCTATGCTTCACGTCGTCACGAGCGGAGGACGGTTGGGGGACTGATGACCGGGACGCCGGACACCGGGGACGCGGCGAGCGGTCCCGGCGAGGACACCAGCTTCGCCGAACGGCTCGCGCACTTGATCTCGACGGTGCACCCGCCGGACCGCAAGCCCTACTCCTACCGGGAGATCGCGCAGGGCGTCGCCGAGCTCACCGGGGTGAGCATGTCGGCCACCCACGTGCAGCAGCTCGCGGTCGGGGCGCGGCGCGACCCGAAGCGCTCGCACATCCAGGCGCTCGCGCGCTTCTTCGGCGTGCCCGTCACCTACTTCTTCGACGACGACGTGGCCGAGCGCGTCGACGGGCAGATCGCCGACGTCGTCGCCTGGCGCGACACCGGCGCCCGCGACCTCGCGCAGCGCGCGATGCGGCTCTCCGAACGCGACCGCGACACCGTGTCGGCGCTGGTGGACCAGCTGAACAGCTACGACGCCGGGCGCGAGCGCACCCGCCGCGGGCGCAAGCCCGAGTAGCTATGCTGATCATCGCCGGGGCGCCGCGGTGCACCCGGCTGGTCCAGCCGCCGAGCGCACCGGGAGGGGTCATCGACCCGAGCCTGAGAGCGCGCGCCCGCACCCGAGTGCGCGAGCTGCTGCGCGACGTGCCGCCGCCGCGCCCCTGGTCGATGAACGCGTGGGTCGACCGGCTGGAACGGCACCGTGGCCGTGACATCGACCTGGTGGCGGTGGAGTACGAGCCGGGCCGGCCGTCGGGCGCCTGGCAGCGGCGCGCGGACTACGACCTCGTCGCCTACACCGCCGGCACGTCACCGTTGCACCAGGACCACATCATCGCCCACGAGCTCGCGCACCTGCTGTGCGAGCACCGCGGGTCCTGCGTGATGTCCGACGCGGAGGCCGCCGCGCTCGCACCCGACCTCAGTGCCCACACGCTGTCGCACCTGCTCACGCGCGTGACCACGGACGTCGACGAGTACGAGGCCGAGCTCATCGCGGTGCTGCTGATGAGCGCGGCGACGGCCGAGGCCGAACCGCTCAAGCCCGGTGCGTCCGGGCGCTCCGCCGATCGCGCGCGGCGGCTCGCGTCGCTGCTCGGGTAGCGGCCGGATGATCGACGCGCTGTTCTTCGGGGTCGGGCTGGTCGCCGTGGCCGTCGGCGCCTGGCGCGCCGTGCGGGCGCGGCGCACCGGCGCGGGGGCCGGGCTGGCGACGAGCCTGATCGCGCTCGGTCTCGCGTTGTTCTTGCTGGCCGACAGCGCGCAGGCGATCGAGAGCCGGATCTACCCGAGCCTCGGGCGGCTGCTGTCGAACCTCGCGACGATGGTGGCCGCGTACGGCATCGAGGTCACCGTCGCCGAGATCGGCGGTGTGGCGGAGAAACGGCGCCGCGGCCGGCTCGCCGCGCTCGTGGTCGCGCTGGTCGTGCTGGTGGTCTCGTTCTTCTCGACCCGTGGCCTGCCGGTGGGCATCGGCCTGTTCGACGAGCTGTACCGGACCAATCCGACGCTGGTCGCCTACGTCGTGGTCTACACGCTCTACCTCGGGTTCGCGGTGGTGGACATCGCGATCGTGTCGGCGGGCGCGGTCCGCGCGGGCGCCGGCGCGCTGCGGGCCGGCCTCGGGCTGATGCTCGTGGCGTGCGTGTTCGCGCTGGCCTACCTCGCGGGCAAGGTCGTGGACCTCGTCGCCGACGTGACCGCCGAGCACCCGGTCGCCGTGGTCTGCCGCGGCGCGTTCTCGACGGTCGACTGCGCGCTGGCCGTGGGTTTCCCGGCGATCTCGGTGCTGCTGATCGTGGTCGGCCTGACCGTGCCCGCGCTGCCCGCGGCCGGGCGCGCGGTGCGCGACGCGCGGACGCGGGCCGAGCTGCGCCCGCTGCGCGAGCACCTCGCCGGGCGCTTCCCCGATGTCGTGCGCCTGGGTCGCGCGGGCGCGACCGGGCGCGAGCGGCTGCTGACGGTGCTGAGCGAGGTCAACGACGGGCTGCTGCTCGCCGGCATCCCGCCGTCGGCTCCGCCCGAGGCGGCGGCCGAGCTGCTGCGGGCCGGCGGTGGCGACGCCGTGGCGGACGAGCTGGTGCCCGAGGGCGACCGGCAGGGCGACACCGCGTTCGCGGCCGACGTCGCGCGGCTGCGGGCTATCGCGCGGGCGTTGCGAGCGGAGCGGTCAGCCGGAGCTGCCAGCCCTGTTCGGTGAGCACGACCAGGTGCAGCGCCTCGGCTCGCGCCGTCAGCGGCAGGAGCTGCTCCACGCGCCGCGCCACCTCGGAGTTCTGCTCGTCGGTGCCGCCCATCGCGACCGTGACGTGGGCCGGCGGGTGCGGGCCGAAGCGGCCGCCGTACGGCCGGACGCCGGGCCAGTGGTCGCACGCGGCGTCGGCGAGCGGCTGCAGCGCCGGGGCCGCCACGGCGACGAACCCGGGGGCGACCACGAGGTCGGCCAGCGCGACGTCGACCGCTTCGTGGGCGGCGGCCAGTGCGGTCACGGCGGCGTCGGCCTCGTCCGTGAGGTCGGTGGCGGGCAGGAACGGGTAGAGCGCCGTGACGTGCGGGGGCAGGCCGGGCCGCACGAGCGCGGGACTGACCGCGACAGCGGCTTCGAGCAGGCCGGCCGCGGCCGGGAGCTCGACGACGAGGGCACTGGTTCCGGGAGCGGGCACGAGGTGATCTTCCCGCATCCGCGCCGTGGCGAGGAATTGAGGCTCACCTACGTTCTCGGGTGTACCCGAATGGGAACCCTAAGTCTTTCCCAAGTTTTCCGCTGCATTGTGGACCGGGCCCTACACTCGGTGAATGAAGATCGTCCTATGGACCGCATTGTGCGGATTGTGCGCCCTCGCCGGCCACGTGCTCCTGGGCGTCGTGGCTGTTTCCCTGCTCCTGGTCTGTGTTCCCGTGCGCCGGGAAGTCGGCCGGGGAGCCGAAGAAAGAGAATTGATCACCACTCGCGGCTGATATTCGCCGGTTCGTCGTGCAATTGCAATTCAGTGGTAATAACCGGCCACGGGCACGCGGGCTTCGTCGAACAAAGCGGGGCCCTGCAGTTCGAAACTCGCGCCGGGTGCCGGTGGTTTGAGGGTGGCCAGCTGCTGCGTGGACAACGCGAAGACCACGCGGCCGAGTCCCGATCGTTCGATGGCGCCGGTGCACATCCCGCACGGCTGGCAGCTCGTGTACATCGTCGTCAGCGCGGCCGTCTCGGGGCTGAGCTCGCGCGCGGCCCAGCGCGCGAGCTTCAGCTCGGGGTGCGCCGTGACGTCCTGGTCGGTGAGCGACGTGTTCCACTCCTCGACGAGCACCTTCCCCTCGGCGCTGGCGAGCAGCGAGCCGAACGGCGGGTTCCCGCTGGCCCGCGCCGTGGCGGCGAGCTCGATCGCACGGCGGAGCAGGGCCTCGGTCATCGTGGTCCCCTTTCGAGGGAGTGCTGCTTCCAGGCGTCCGCGACGGCCGCGAGCGCCTGCCAGGCCGCCGAGGGCCGCCGGGTCTCTTCAGGGTCGCCCGAGAACGGGTCGAACACCACGTCTTCGGCGCCGAGGCGCCGAAGTTCCTCCAGATCGCCCACGATCTGCTCCAGCGTGCCCTCGCCCGCGAGCCGATCGGCGGGTGGCGCGTCGGTGAGCCGCAGGACGATCCGCGGCGCGAAGCCGGGCACGGGTTTGCCCTCGGCGGCGGCGTGGTCCCGCAGCCGGCCGAGCGCGTCGCGCACCCAGGGCAACCTGAAGCGCAGCGGATGCCACGCGTCGCCGAAGCGCACCGAACGGCGCAGCGCCGCGTCGCTGCCGCCGCCGATCCACAGCGGGACCCGGCCCGCGCGGTAGTCGTCCTCGTCGGCCCACGCGCTGCGGATGGTCGCCAGGTGCGCGTCGGTCAGCGCGCCGCGGCGTTCGAACGGCACGCCGAGCGCCGCGTACTCCTCGCGCGCCCAGCCGACGCCCACGCCGAGCACGAACCGGCCGCCGCTGAGGTCGGCGAGGTTCGCGGCCATGCGCGCCGTGAGCAGCGGATGCCGGTAGGGGAGGATCAGCACGGTGGTGCCCAGCCGCACGTCCGTCGTCGCGCCCGCCAGCCACGACAGCGTGGTGAACGGCTCGTAGAACGGCGCGGGGTACTGCGCCGCCACGTCGGGGGTGATGGCGACGTGGTCGGACACCATCAGCAGGTCGTAGCCGAGCCCCTCGCTCGTCTGCGCCCACGCGCGCAGCACACCGGGGTCGGCGCCGGGGCCGAAGTTCGGGATGTTCACACCGAGTCGCACGCCGCCAACGCTATCGACGCGGACCCGGGCCGGTGAAGGGATTCCGTCCGGGATATCGGCCCGATGGCCGTGGATCTGCCGGTAGATTGCGGGAATGGCCGAGACTCTCGACGACACCGACTGGGCGATCGTCACCGAGCTGCAGCAGGACGGCCGGCTCGCGCTCACCGAGCTGGGCAAGCGCGTGAGCCTCAGCGCGTCGGCGGCCACCGAGCGCGTGCGCCGGCTCGAGGCGCTCGGCGTGATCACCGGCTACCGCGCCGAGGTCGACCTGACCAAGGTCGGGTTCGGCGTGCTGGCCGTGGTGCGGCTGAAGTTCCCCGGCAACCGCCACGAGGCGCTGCACCGGCTGCTGGCCGAACGCGCCGAGCTGCTCGAATGCCTGCGCACCACCGGCGACGACTGCTACACGCTCAAGGTCGCCGCCACGTCCATGGCGCACCTCGAGCAGCTCATGGGGGAGCTGGCGCGGTTCGGCAGCACGACGACGAACGTCGTCTACAGTCAGACGCTGCCGTACCGGGGGCCACGCAAACCCGCCTGAAATTCTTCCGCGCCGATTTGTCGAAGCGCGCCCGCCTCCTCCGACGCATCCGTGACGGGGCGCACCTGGCGTCCCTCGGAGCGGAGGAGCCGACATGGGCACGGAGATCGACGTCCGGTGGGAAGGCGTGCTGGCGGGGACGCCGGAGCAGGTGTGGGACGCGTTCACCGCGCGCACCGGCGGCTGGCTGTGGGAGATCGCGTACGAGCCGCGCCGCGGCGGTGCCGAGCGTGGCCTGACGCCGACCGGCGGCACCGTCGTCGAGTGGGACCCGGCGCGGCGGTTCGTGACGCGCGCGGACTCGGCCGACGGGTGGTTCAACCAGCTCGACTACGACCTCGAGCCGCGAGAAGCCGGCACGCTGCTGCGCTACCGGCACCGTTCGGTCCTCGGCGAGGACCACGACGTGCAGCTCGACTCGTGCCTGCACCACACGAAGTTCTACTACCACTCGCTCACCGAGTACGTCCGCCACTTCGCGGGCCGCGACGCGACGTACGTGTCGGCCGGAGCGCCGGAGTCCTCGGCCGACGGCGGGTTCACGGCGGTGTGCGACGCGCTCGGCGTGGGCGACGCGGCCGTCGGCGACCGGGTCGTGGCCGCGGGACCGGCGCCGATCGAAGGCGTCGTCGACTACCGCACCGACCGCTTCCTCGGCATCCGCACTCCCGGCGCGCTCTACCGCGTCTACGGCCGCGACGCGTGGGGCTGGCCGGTCGCCGTCGCGGCGCACGTCTTCGACGGCCCGGCGGAGAGCGAAGTGGCCTGGACCACTTGGCTGGCCGGGGTTTTCCCCGCGGGAACAGGTGAGTAGCCCGGGTCGCCGAGTGTTCACCCGCGCGTCGTTGATGGCGGCGCTCGCCCTCGCCTAGCGTCGGGCCGTCTTCGACCTATGCGGAGGAACGCATGTCCACTGGGGATCTCAGCCGGCGTAACTTGTTGCGCGTGAGTGGTGTCGTGGCGGCCGGAGCGGCGATGGGCATGCTGCCCGGCGTCGCGTTCGCGGCTCCCGCGCCGGGCACGGCGCAGCAGACCAAGACGGTCACGGGCACGTTCAAGCCCGACGTGCCGGACTGGTACTACCTGCCCGTCGACGTGCCCCGCGGGGTCAAGCAGATCGATGTCGTGTACTCCTACGACCGGCCGTCCGTGCCCGCCGGCGTGCGCGGAAACGCCTGTGACATCGGCATGTTCGGCCCCGAGGGCCACGACCTCGGCAACGCCCGCGGCTTCCGCGGCTGGTCCGGCGGGTTCCGCGACCGCTTCTCGATCAGCGCTTCCGAGGCCACCCCCGGGTACGTCGCCGGTCCGATCAAGCAGGGCCGCTGGCACGTGATCCTCGGCCCGTACACGGTGGCGCCGCAGGGCATGAACTACCGGGTGGACATCACGCTGACGTTCGGCGCGGACGACAAGCCGTTCAAACCGAACCCCGCGCCGGAGACGGCGCCGGCCCGCCAGCGCGGCAAGTCCTGGTACCGCGGCGACTGCCACCTGCACACCGTGCACTCCGACGGCAAGCGCACGCCGGACCAGCTCGTCGCCGACTCCCGCGCGGCCGGGCTGGACTTCATCGTCTCCACCGATCACAACACCAAGAGCTCGCAGCTGATCTGGGGCGACTACGCCACCGACGACCTGCTGATCCTCAACGGCGAAGAGGTCACCACGCGCTCGGGGCACTGGCCCGCGATCGGCCTGCCCGCCGGTACCTGGATCGACTGGCGCTACCGCGCGTCCGACGCCGCGGACTTCCGGCACTTCACCGACCAGGTGCATCGCGCGGGCGGCCTGGTCACCGCCGCGCACCCGTTCGCGAACTGCTTCGGCTGCACGTACGAGTTCGCCTACGAGATCGCCGACCTCGTCGAGGTCTGGAACGGCCCGTGGACCCAGGACGACGAGGCCAGCGTCACGCACTGGGACGGCCTGCTGCGCGGCGGCCGCTGGATCCCGGCGATCGGCGACTCCGACGCGCACAACCCGGACCAGGTCGTGGCCCTGCCGCACACCGTGGTGAAGGCCAACAGCCTCCGCCGCGCCGACCTGCTGGCCGGCCTCAAGGCGGGCCAGTCGTGGCTGGCCGAGTCGAAGGACGTGAACCTCGAGTTCGGCGTGTCCGGAGGCGGGCGCAGCGCGGGCATCGGCGAGCGGCTCACGGCCGGCACCGGCACCGCGGTCACGGTGAGCGCGACGGTGACCGGTGCGCCGGGCACCACCGTCACGTTCCTCGACCAGCTCGGCCCCGAGCACGTCGAGACGGTGCCCGCCGGCGGTACCGCCACCGTGACGTGGACCACCTACCCGCGCTACAGCCGGTGGGTGCGCGTGGAGGTGCGGCGTCCGTCGGGCGGCCCGAACACCACCACGCCGAACGCGATGGTCGCCATGTCCAACCCGATCTTCCTGGGCGCCGCCGACGGCAAGTGATCCCGGCCCGTCCTCCTTCACCCACACACGGGCCCTACCGGTCGTCCGGGCAGAATTGTCCGAACAGGTCTTGTGAGAAGGGTGGGGGAGGACGGGTGCGCGGGTGCGGGGTCAAAGCGGCGATCGCTGCGGTCGTCGTGGTCCTCGTGGCCGTGGTCGTCGTGGTGGTGGTGCTGTCGCGGGGCAGCGACGTCTCGACACCCGGGTGCACGGTCACGTTGCCGAAGGAGCCGGGTCAGCAGGACGCGACGCAGTACACGCTGCAGCCCGACCAGATGAGCAACGCGGCGACGATCGCCGCGGTCGCCTCGAAGGAGGGGCTGCCGTCGCACGCCGTCACGGTCGCGCTGGCCACGGCGTTGCAGGAGTCGAAGCTGCGCAACCTCAGCGGCGGTGACCGCGACTCGGTCGGCCTGTTCCAGCAACGGCCGAGCCAGGGCTGGGGCACGCCGGCGCAGCTGCAGGACCCGGTCTACGCGGCCACGGCGTTCTACACGAAGCTCGCCAAGCTCTCGGGCTGGGAGTCGATGCCCATCACCGAGGCGGCGCAGGCGGTGCAGCGCTCCGCCGCACCCGACGCCTACGCCCAGTGGGAACCCGTCGCGCGCGCTGCGGCGAGCGCGTTGACCGGCCAGATCCCGGCCGCGCTGACCTGCCGCAACATCACCGTCGGCCCGGCCACCGCCGACCTCGTGAAGACCGCCGACGCCGAACTGGGCACGGCCCGCCTCAGCGGCGCCCACCCGGCCGCACAGGGCTGGGCGATCAGCACCTGGCTGGTCGCCCGCGCCGCCACGGTGGGCGTCGACAAGGTCACCTTCGCCGGCCAGACCTGGACGGCCGAGTCGGGCGCGTGGACGGCCGACCCGGCCGTCGGGCCGAACCTGACGCTGCATCAGGTGCCGGCTGCGCCACCGAGTTCGCGCTGAGCGTCCACTTCGGACTTTCAGCCCGCGAGCCCGTCGACCAGCTCCGCGGAACGCCGCCACAGCCGCGCCACTGCGGCGCTCGGCCTGCTCGGCGGCCGCGGTCTTCGGCAGCTCGTCGAGCTGTTCACCGACCACGCCCCGCCTCTCCCGAGTCAGCGCCCGCCACGGCGGTCGTTGATGGTGACCTGGTGCGGCGCGGCGGTCCCGCAGTCGTCCTGGTGATACAGGGCAAGCGTGTCAATATCGGTGGTGATCGCCGCGTTCGCGCCAAGGCAGTCGGGATCCAATTCGATCGTCACGGTGGTGCCCCGCCCGTGGGATGCGGTGAATGACTCGGGCGATCCGACCGGGCGCAGGCCGGAGAGCTCCTGGCTCAGGCCACTCCCGGCCCGCCACACTTCGACGACCGTCCGTCGGCTCACGACTGCGGCGGCCGCGAGTGTCCATCGGTCCGGGCCCAGCAGCGATTCGAAGTAACCGCGTTCCGGCACGCGGCAGCGCTCGGCCGGGCAGAGCTGGTCGTCGGTGATCGAGAAGGTGAGGTCACCGAGAATCTCGACTCGGACCACAGGGCTGCGCGGGTCAGCCAGATGCGTTGCGGGATGGACGGCGTGGCCGATGACGCCAATGAGGACGTCGGTCGGCAGCTTCGGGTCGTCGAGAGTGACACCGAAGTACATCCCCGGCCAGTGGCGAACAGACTCGTCGAACTCGATCAGCTTGATGTCCGCAGTGCTGTATTCGCGTTGTGGCACAACACAATTCTACGTCGTCCGCCCATCGCGCGGGTCTTCTCGGGCGTCCACGCCGGGCCGGCTGCGGTCACCTCACCGGCCGGGAGACTACGTCCAGGCGGGATCGCGGCCGGTCAGGCCGAGGATGCGGTCCAAGGTGGGTGCGTCGGCCGGTACCTCGACCTCCGGTCCGTACATGCCCATCGCCCGCCCCTGCTCCACGCCGGCGAGCACCGTGTCGTGCAGGTGCGCCAGCAGGTCGGCGGGCAGGTCCAGCCGCTGCCCGGTCGCGGCGGCCAGGTCCCAGCCGTGCACGGCCAGCTCGCCGACGATCATGTCGCCCATGACGGGCGCGGGCAGCGTGTGCGGTGTGCCCATGGTCGTCTCGCCCTGCCAGGCGCTCGGCGGCGCCCACGACGACGTGAGGTCGTCCAGCAGGGCGAGCAGGCGACCGCGCCAGTCGCCGGCCGTCAGGTCCACATCGGACTCGGCCGCCGCCGGCTGCGGAACGGACTCCTTGCGGCCGGCGCCGGCGAGCGACGGACCCCAGAACAGGAGGTGGTTGACCAGCGCCCGCACGTCGTACTCCGTGCACGGAGTCTTGTTGGCGAGCTGGTCGTCGGTGATGGTGCCGGCGAGGGCGGCCATGGCCCCGGCCGCGTCGGATACGTGTGACATGGGGGCGACGCTAGGCGGTGCGGGCCGGGGGGTATTGGACAAAGGCGACGTACACTCTGCCGGGTGGGGCGGGATGTTCGTGAGCTGCGGAGTGCGTGGACCAGGTATCAGAGCCACGCGTTCCACGACCCGTCGCCGGCGCTCGCGCCCTGGGTGGAGCGGTACTGGGAGGCGCGCTGGGACTACGCCGAGCCCTACCGGCAGAAGATCGTGCCTTACCCGAACGTGCACCTGTCGTTCGGCGGCGGCCGCGCGGACGTCAACGGCGTGTGCAGCGGCTACCGGATCAAGGTCCTCGGGGGCCGCGACCACGTCTTCGGCGTCGCGTTCCGGCCGGGCTGCTTCCGCTCGTTCCTCGGCGCCTCCGTTTCGACGATCACCGACCGCGTCGTCCCGGCGGCCGAGGTTTTCGGCCCCGACCTGCCCACGACGCTCGACGTGCCGACCGTGGACGCGTTCCTGCTGAAACACCTGCCGGACGACGACCCCCGGGTGCGCCAGGCGGTGGCCGCGGTCGAGCTGATCGCCGAGGACACGGCCGTGACGAGGGTCGAACGCCTCGCCGACGAGCTGGGGCTGAGCGTGCGGGGGCTGCAACGGCTGTTCGCGGAGTACGTCGGCATCGGGCCCAAGTGGGTGATCCGCCGCTACCGCCTGCACGAGGTGACCGCGCGCATGGCTGCGGACGGGGCGATCGACTGGGCCGCGCTGGCGGCGGACCTCGGCTACGCCGACCAGGGCCACTTCATCCGCGACTTCAAGAGCATGTTCGGCGAGCCGCCGACCTGGTACGCGCAGCGGTACTAGTCCGCCTCCCGCGATTCGCGAACTGCCGTTCCCCGCCGGGGCCGACGCGTTCCAGCCGGTGGGCCAGCACGTCCGCGCCGCCGATGAACAGGTCGATGCCGCGGCCGGAGCTGCGAGGTCGAGCGGGGCGGTGAGGAGCTTGAGCGCGCTCCAGGTCAAGTTCGCGTGGCGAGCGTGGGTTCCGGCGCGCTCTCGGGCACGTGGTCCGTGCGCCGCCGGGTGGCGATCGCGACGCCGGCCAACGACGTGGCGAGGCCGGTGCCGACGATGAGCAGCCAGCCGCGGCGGAAGGCCGCGAGGTCCTGCGCGCCGGCGTAGATCGCGACGAGCACGGCCGTGCCGAGCACCGTGCCGATCTGACGGCTGGTGTTGATCATCGACGATCCCGCGCCCCAGCGGGCGGCGGGCAGGACGGTGGCGACGATGCCGGAGACGCTCGGCATGGTGAGGCCCACGCCGACGCCCGTGAGCAGCTGCCCGGGCAGCATCGCTGACAGGTACGCCGGCTCGGGCCCCATCCGCAGCAGCCACACCGTCACGCCTAGCGCGAGGGCCAGGCCGCCGGCCGCGATCACCGGCCCGGGGCCGGTGCGGTGCGCGAGCCGACCGGCGAGCTGAGACATCGGCACGACCACGAGCGGGCCGGGCGCCAGCGAGAGGCCCGCCACGAGGATCGAGTCGTGCCACTGCGAGGTCAGGAACAGCACGTTGCCGAACAGCATCGCGCCGAAGCCCGCCGAGAACACGGCGACCGCGAGGCACGCCAGCCACAGCGTCGGCACGCGCAGCGCCGGCAGGTCGAGCACCGGCACGGCGTGGCGCGCCGAGCGCCACGGGACCCACGCGAGCGCCACCGCGGCGACGGCGAACGCGATGAGCACCGTCGGCGAGCCCCAGCCGCGGTCGGGCGCCTCGACCAGCGCGTACGCGAGCGCCCCGACACCCACGAGCAGGCCGAGCGCGCCGAGGAGGTCGGGCACGCCGGTGGTGCCGTCGCGCGTCTCGCGCAGCACCCGCGGCCCGAACCCGAGCGTGAGCAGGCAGATCGGCAGGTTCACCAGGAACACCCAGCGCCACGACGCTTCCACCAGCAGACCACCGACGGGCGGGCCGAGCGCCGCCGCCACCGCGCCGATCGACGCCCACACCCCGACCGCCATCGACCGCCGGTGCGGCGGGAACGCAGTGAGCAGCAGCGCCAGCGCGGTCGGCATCACCAGCGCCGCACCCACCGCCTGCAGCGCGCGGAACGAGACCAGCAGCTCGATCGACGTCGCCGCCGCGCACGCGGCGGAGGCCAGTGTGAACACCGCGACGCCCAGCAGGAACAGCCGACGGCGGCCGTAGCGGTCGGCCAGCCGGCCCGCCGGGGCGAGGAAGGCGGCGAAGAGCACGGTGTAGCCGTTGAGCACCCACGACGTCGTCGCGAGATCGGCGCCGGTGAAGGCCGTGCGGATCGCCGGGAACGCGACCGTGACGATGAACAGGTCGAGGCTCGCGAGGAAGGTCGCGGCCGAGACCACGAGGAGGACCGCGCCGGGACGGACCGGGGCTGGGGACATGAACGGGGCTCCCGTCGACTCGGTTGGCAAAAGCAACCTAGCTGGCGGAAGTCCGTCCCTACAAGAGACTGTGCTGGTTGTTACCTGCCGGAACCAGCCGTGACGGAGCCGTAGAGCCGCTGCATGTCGCCGTCGAAGTAGGCGCTGTAGGACACGTCCGGGGCGTCGCCGCCCTGCTCGTAGCCGCCGATCACGCCGACCACCGTGCCGAGCCCGGTCGCCGGGTCGGCCGCCGTGACCCACGGGCCGCCGCTGGTGCCGTCGGGGAAGCCGGGGCACTCCACGCGCTGCTGGTAGGTGTCGGACTGGGTCGTGGTGTTGGCGCAGACGACCGGGGCGTCGGCCGTGTCCGGGTAGCCGGTGAGCGTGATCGGGTTCGTGAAGCCCCGGTCCACCCCCAGCCGGTTCGCCCCGGTCAGGCTTTCCAGCGACGCGGCGGTGCCGGGCCGGGTGACGGTGAGGAACGCGAAGTCGAGGTCCTGGTCGGCCGAGGCGGTCCAGCCCGCCGGCACGGCCGCGGCGGTCACCGTCCAGCTGCCGTACGGGGCGACGCCGTCGTGGTAGCCGGGCTCGAACGTGAGGCCCTCGGTGCCGCCGCCGAGGCAGTGCGCGGCGGTGAGCACGAGGTCGCCGGCCGGGCTGTGCACCACGCTGGCGGAGCAGAAGTGCTTGCCCCCGGAGAACAACGCGCCGACCGCGTCGGTGGCCGCGGTCGTGGGTGCCGGTGCGGGTGACGAGGGCACGGCCGCGCTCGCGACCGGGTCGCCGCCGAGCAGCCCGTCGGAGTCCGCGACCGACGTGGACATTGCCGCGCCGCCCGTCAGCACCAGCACCGCGGCGGCCGCCACCGCCAGCGTCGCCCGCGAAACGTTGATCACCACTCGTCCAGGTCAGCACGCTTTCGGGCGCAAAGCACGCTGAGTGCCCGGATGCACAGCAACCTCACAGTGGTGCCGAACGGCGGCGCCGGTCCGGGGGATCCCGGCGGCGGGATCCCCGTGCTCGGCTCAGAAGCGCGTGACCAGCAGGGTCACGCCCGCTTCGCCCCCGCAGTCGACCAGGACCGGCCCGACGCCCGAACCGATCCCGTCCGACACCCGGGCCATGGCCCCGTAGTGCGCCGGGTTCGGGTCGACGACGCGGATGTCGACGAGCGCCGGGTGGTCCGGCAGCCCGCCCAGCACGGACTTCAGCCCGGTGCCGCTCCCGCAGTCGCCGGTGATCGACACTTCCTGGCCCCGCGCGGTGGCCGGGTTCGGGCTCACGTGCACGGTGGCCCGCGCGCCCTCCGGCGGCTGGTCGCCGCTCGCCGACGCGGTGGTGATCCCGATCGTGCCCGCCGCCGCCAGCGTCACCGCCACGGCCGCCACCAGCACCGCTTTCCGGTTCCCCACGGTGTTCTCCCTCCTCGGGTGTCCACTTCGGACACCTGCCGCACGGCCCCACGGCGTGGGACTCATCCGGGCAAGACGCTCGCGGTGGCGGCGGAGGTTCTCCGGGTGATCCGGATCACGCGAGATCGTCGAGGAACGCGGTGAGCACCGCCTCGTACGCGTCGGGAGTTTCGTCCTGCGGGGTGTGGCCGGCGCCGGGCAGCACCTGGACTTCACCGCGCCACAGCCGGGGCGAGGTGACGGTGCGCAGGTACTCGAGGTTCACCAGCTGCTCGAGCGCGCCGTGCAGGATCGCCACCGGCACGCGGGCGCCGGCGACGATCGCGCGCTCGTCGGCGTTCTCGGCACTCTGCAGGCTGCGGCCGAGCCCCGCGCGCGCCTCGGGGTCGGTGGCGAGGATGTGCGCGACCGCCGCGTCGAGCGGCAGCGGCGAGCCGAGCGCGAGCTGGGCGCGGGCGTACTCCGCCGCGTCCTCTCGGGACACTTCGCCGGTGAACCCCGTGGCCACGGCCGGGTTCGGCAGGAACGCCGTGGCGAGGTCCGCCGGCGAGGAGACCGGCGGCGTGCCGTGCACGACGATCCCGCGCACGCCGGGCAGCCGCGTCGAGGCCGAGAGCGCGATGTGCCCGCCGAGGCTCCAGCCGACGAGCACGGCGTCGCCGGCGCCCGCCGCCGCGGCGAAGTCCGCGACCACCCGTGCATAACCGGGGATCGAGTAGGTGGCCGGGTCTTTCGCGCGCGCGGACTCGCCGTGGCCCGGCAGGTCGAGCGCGAGCACGCGGAACCGCCGCCCGAAGGGGCCGTCGAGCACGTGAGCCCACGCCGCCGAGGACGAGGAGTTGCCGTGCACGAACACCACGGCGGGGCCGGAACCTGGGCTGGTGCGGTAGGCGATCCGCTGCCCGGCCGCGTCGAGGTTTTCCAAGCGGGATTCCATGCGGCGAACGCTAGGCCGGGCGGCGCCCGCGCGGTAGCGGCCGCACGGCGGATCGTCCGGCGCTACGATGGCGTGAATCGTCGCCGGAGCCCCGCAGGGTGGTCGTTTCGTGGCAGAAGCCGGACAGACGCGGCAGCCGGGGGAGCGGCTGAGCCCGCGGGTGGCCAAGCAGGTCCGCGACCTCATCATGAGCGGCGCCGTGCGCGGCGGCGAACGGCTGCGCACCGAGCACCTCGCCGAACAGCTCGGCGTGAGCGCGACTCCGGTGCGCGAGGCACTGATGTCGCTGACCGGCGAGGGCATGGTCGACTTCCGGCCCGGCCGCGGCTTCAGCGTGGTTCCGGTGACCCGCCAGGACGTGACCGACCTCTACGACACACAGGCCTACCTCTCCGGCGAGCTCGCGGCCCGCGCCGCGGGGCGGCTCACCGCCGCGGATCTCGCCGGTCTGGCCGACCTGCAGGACGAGCTGGAACGCGCCGTGTCCGCCGGGGATCTCGACGCCACCGAACGCGCCGACTTCGAGCTGCACCGCCGCGTGAACCACGCAGCGGCCGCGCCGAAGCTCACCTGGATGTTGTCGCTGACGCTGCGGTACGTGCCGTTCACCGCCTATGCCGACATCCCCGGCTGGCCGCTCGCCGCGCGCGACGGCCACGAACCGATCCTCGCCGCGCTGCGCGAAGGGGCGACCGCGCCGGCGCGCACCGCGATGAGCGCGCACATCCGCCTCGCCGGCGATCTGCTCGTCGACTTCCTCGCGGCGCAGGGCGTGCTCGCGGGCGAGTGACGAATCCGCACTGGGCAGTGCGCGCGAGTTTTCTATAGAATCCGCCGCGAAGGCGGTTCCCGGTCGAAGGAGACTCGGTGCAAGAGCGCAACGTGCTGTACATCGGCGGCGAGTGGGTCCCGGCGGCGGGCGCCGCCACGATCGCCGTCGAGAACCCGGCCACCGAACAGGTGCAGGCGCAGATCCCGGAAGGCTCGGCCGACGACGTCGACCGCGCGGTGCGGGCCGCGCGCGAGGCCTTCCCGGCCTGGTCGGCCACCACCCGCGCCGAACGCGCGGAGCTGCTGCGCAAGCTGCACGAAGGACTCGCCAAGCGCGCCGAGGAGATCGGCGAGACGATCGCGCGCGACGTCGGCACGCCGCTGCGCATCGCCACGCGCATCCAGGCCGCGCTGCCGCAGACCGACGTGCAGACGTATGTGGACCTGCTGGGCGAAGACGCGCCGGAGGAGAAGGTCGGCAACTCGCTGATCGTGCGCGAGGCCGCCGGGGTCGTCGCGGCGATCACGCCGTGGAACTACCCGCTGCACCAGATCACGTGCAAGATCGCGCCCGCGCTGGCCGCCGGCTGCACCGTGGTGGTCAAGCCCAGCGAGGTCGCGCCGCTGAGCGCCTACCAGCTGTTCGACGCGATCCACGAGGCCGGTTTCCCCGCCGGTGTGGTCAACCTGGTCACCGGGTACGGCCCGGTGGTCGGCGAGGCGCTCGCGACGCACCCGGAGGTCGACGTCGTGTCGTTCACCGGGTCCGTGCGCGCCGGCACGCGCGTGGCCGAGGTCGCCGCGCGCTCGGTCAAGCGCGTGACCCTGGAGCTGGGTGGCAAGTCCGCCAACGTGATCCTCGACGACGCCGACCTCGCCACCGCCGTGAAGGTGGGCGTCTCCAACGCTTTCCTCAACGCCGGCCAGACCTGCACCGCGTGGACGCGCATGCTCGTGCCGCGCGAGAAGCACGAGGAAGCCGTTGCGCTGGCGAAGAAGTTCGCCGAGGGCTTCACGCCCGGCGACCCGCTGGACGCGAAGACGAAACTCGGCCCGCTGGTGTCGGCGGCCCAGCGCGAACGCGTGCGGGAGTTCATCGCCAAGGGCGTCTCCGAAGGCGCGACGCTGGTGACCGGCGGCGCCGAAACCCCCGAGGGGCTCGACACCGGCTACTTCGTGCGCCCGACCGTGTTCGCGGGTGTGGACCCGGACTCGACGATCGCGCAGGAGGAGATCTTCGGCCCGGTGCTGTCGATCATCCCGTTCGACGACGAGGAAGACGCGCTGCGGATCGCCAACAACTCGAAGTACGGCCTGCACGGAGCCGTCTGGTCTGGCGACCAGGACCGCGCGCTGGCGTTCGCGCGCCGCGTGCGCACGGGCCAGATCGACGTGAACGGCGGCGCCTACAACCCGCTGGCGCCCTTCGGCGGCTACAAGTCCTCGGGCGTGGGCCGCGAGATGGGCCGCCCGGCGCTCGACGAGTTCACCGAGATCAAGTCCATCCAGCTCTGAGCCACTCGAGCGCGACGAAGGAGAAGACACCGTGGTCAAAGCCGTGGTCGTGCGCGAGCCGGGTGCCGTGCCCGAGGTCCGCGACATCGTGCTGCCGCCCGTCGGCCCGGCCGACGTGCGGGTGCGGATCGCCGCCGCCGGCGTCTGCCACTCCGACCTGTCGATGGTCGACGGCACGCTGAAACCCCAGTACCCGTTCGTGCCCGGCCACGAGGCTTCGGGCATCGTCGCCGAGGCCGGCGCGGAGGTCACGCACGTCAAGCCCGGCGACCGGGTCGTGCTCAACTGGGCCGCGGCGTGCCGTGAGTGCTGGTTCTGCCAGGCCGGGGAACCGTGGCTGTGCTCCACGATCGAAGGCATCACGACCTTGCCCCGCGGCGAGGTGGACGGCGAGCCGCTCAACGTCGTGCTCGGCGTCGGTGGGTTCGCCGAGGAGACGGTGCTGCCCGGCAAGTCCGTGGTGCCGCTGCCCGACGGCGTGCCGCTCGACCTGGCGGCGCTGATGGGCTGCGCCGTGCTCACGGGCGTCGGCGCCGTGCGCAACACCGCGAAGGTCCGCAGTGGACAGTCGGTGCTCGTGGTCGGCCTCGGCGGCATCGGGCTCTGCGCGGTGCTGGGCGCGAAGCTGGCCGGCGCGTCGCCGATCATCGCCGTGGACGTCTCGCCGGAGAAGGAAAAGCTCGCCCGCGCAGCCGGGGCGACGCACTTCCTGCTGAGCGAGGAAAAGCTCGCCAAGCAGGTGCGCGGCCTCACCGAGGGCCGCGGCGCCGACCACGCCTTCGAGTGCGTGGGCGCGGCCGCGACGATCCGCACGGCGTGGAGCTCGGTGCGCCGCGGCGGCCACTGCACGGTGGTCGGCGTCGGGCGGCGTGACCAGGAGGTGGTCTTCAACCCGCTGGAGATCTTCCACTTCGCGCGCACGCTCACCAGCACCGTCTACGGCGCGTCCGACCCGGACCGCGACATCCCGGTGCTCGCCGAAGAGGTGCGCTCCGGCGAGCTGAACCTGGAAAGCCTGGTGACGCACCGGATTTCCCTCGACGAGGTGCCCGAGGCGTTCGACCGCATGCGCGCGGGCCAGGGCGCCCGGTCGCTGATCCGGATCGCGGAGGTCTGATGGGAGAGCTCGACACCGAGGAACAGGCCATTGTGGACACCGTGGCCGAGTTCGTCGACCGCGACGTGCGCCCCGTCGCGCGCGATCTGGAGCACTCGGACACCTACCCCGAGGCGCTGATCGAGCGCATGAAGGAGCTCGGCGTCTTCGGCCTGGCCATCCCGGAGCCCTACGGCGAGGTCAAGGTGTCCACGCCGTGCTACGCGCTCGTCACCGCGGAGCTGGCGCGCGGCTGGATGAGCCTGGCGGGTGCGATGGGCGGGCACACCGTCGTCGCGAAGCTGCTGCTCATGTACGGCACGGAAGAGCAGAAGCAGAAGTACCTGCCGCGCATGGCGACCGGCGAGCTGCGGGCCGCGATGGCGCTCACCGAACCGGGCGGCGGCTCCGACCTGCAGGCGATGCGCACGCGGGCCCGCCGGGTCGATGACGGGTACGTGGTCGACGGCACGAAGACGTGGATCACCAACGCGCGCCGCGCGGGGCTGGTGGCGTTGCTGTGCAAGACGGATCCCGACGCCGAGCCCAAGCACCGCGGCATCAGCGTGCTGCTGATGGAGAAGGTGCCCGGCTTCGAGGTCTCGCGCGACCTGGGCAAGCTCGGCTACAAGGGCGTGGAGACGTGTGAACTGTCCTTTTCGGACTGTCACGTGCCCGCGTCGGCGTTGCTGGGCGGGGAAGAGGGCCGCGGCTTCGCGCAGATGATGCGCGGCCTGGAGATCGGCCGGATCCAGGTCGCCTCGCGCGCGCTCGGCGTGGGCCGGGCCGCGTTCGACGACGCGTTCCGCTACGCGCAGGAACGCGAGTCGTTCGGCAAGCCGATCTGGAAGCACCAGGCGGTGGGCAACCACCTCGCGGGCATGGCGACGAAGCTGACGGCCGCGCGCCAGCTCATCCTGCACGCCGCACGGCAGTACGACTCCGGCGCGCGCTCCGACCTCGAGGCCGGTATGGCGAAGCTGTTCTGCTCCGAGGCCGCGATGGAGGTGGCGCTCGACGCCATCCGCGTGCACGGCGCGTATGGCTACTCCACCGAGTTCGACGTGGAGCGCTACTTCCGCGACGCCCCGCTGATGATCGTCGGCGAGGGCACCAACGAGATCCAGCAGGACGTGATCGTGCGCCAGCTCATCGCCCGCGGTGGCCTCTAGCCGTTTCGGAGCCCACCGCGGGCGACCGGGGCGTCAGTCCGCGACGTCCAGCGCGGCGCGGATGATGCTGTCGGTGTCGATGCCGTGGTGGCGGTAGACGCTCTCCAGGTCGCCCGACTGCCCGAACCGGGTCACGCCCAGGTGCGCGGCCCGCACGCGGTGCACGCCGGCCAGGAACGCGAGCGTGTGCGGGTGCCCGTCGAGCACCGTCACCATCGGCGCCGAGCGCTCGGACGGCAGCGCGGAGTCGAGGATCCACGTGTCGGCGGTGTCCTGGCCCGAGCGCGCCTGCAGCGCGCGGAACAGCAGGCCCGCGCTCGTCACGCACACGACGTCGGCGTGCTTGCCCAGCGCGTCGAGGCGGTCGGCGGCGGCCAGCGCCTCGGTGACCATCGCACCCATCGCCACGATCGTCACGTCCGGGCGGGCGACCGCGGCCGTGCGGATCGGGTAGGCGCCGGCCACGACCTGGCGGCGCCGGCGTTCGCGTGCGGCGAGGTCGGTGGGCACCGCGGCGAGGTTCTGCTCCACGGGCCGGGTCGAGAGCCGCAGGTACGCCGACGTGCCGTCGGGCCGGCCGAGGCGGCCCAGCGAAGCCAGCAGCGTCCACTCGACGTCGATCGCGAACGCCGGTTCGTAGGTGATGCAGCCCGGCTGCTCGAGCCCGACCGACGGTGTGGTCACCGACTGGTGCGCGCCGCCCTCCGGCGCCAGCGTGACGCCCGAGGGCGTGCCGACGAGGATCGACTGCCCGCCGCCGTAGATGCCGAACGACCACGGCTCCAGCGCGCGTTCCACGAAGGGGTCGTAGAGCACGCCGATGGGCAGCAGCGGCCGGCCCCAGCGCGACCACGTGGTGCCCAGCTCGCCCAGCGCGCTCACCAGGTTCACCTCGGCGATGCCCAGCTCCAGGTGCTGCCCGGTGGGCCGTTCGCGCCAGTGCAGGATCGTTTCGGGGTCGTCGGCGAACCAGTCGACGCGTTCCTGCGGCGACCACACACCGACCTTGTTGACCCACCCGCCGAGGTTGGTGCTCGACGAGACGTCGGGGCACAGCGTCACCACGAGCTTCGCGGCTTCGGGCGCTTCCCGGGTCAGGTCGAGCAGCGCGCGCCCGAGCGCCGCCTGCGTGGTCGTGCGACCCGAGGGAGTGCGGCCGATGTCGGCGGGAATGGCCGGAACCTCGTGGGCCACCACGGGTTCGCGGTGCAGCCGCGCCGCGGTCTCGGCGCACAGACGGGCCGCGGCCGAGCCTTCGGGGAACTTGTGCCACGGGTCGTCGACCGACGTGCCGACGCGCTCGGCCAGCTGCCCGACCTGCTCGGCCGTGAGCAGCGACGAGTGGTTCTGCGGGTGGCCCTCGCTCGCGAGGCCGAAGCCCTTGACGGTGTAGGCGAAGATCACCGTGGGACGACGGTCGTCGATGGCGTCGAACGAGTCGAGCAGCGCGGACAGGTCGTGGCCGCCGAGGTTGCGGATCGCGGCGTGCAGCGTCTCGTCGTCGAGCGAGTCCAGCAGCGGCGCCAGCTCCGCCGACGCCAGGCGCTCGCGCAGCTGGGCCGGCGTGCAGCGCAGCAGGCGCTGGTACTCGGGGTTGGGCATGTCGTCGATCCGTCGGCGCAGGGCCTCGCCGCCCGGGCGCTCGAACAGCTCCTGAAGCAGCCGGCCGTACTTGACGGTGAGCACCTGCCAGCCCGCCGCGTCGAACATGCCCTGCAGGCGCGTGGCGCCGATGTTGGGCACCACGCGGTCGAGCGACTGGCGGTTGAGGTCGACGATCCACACGACCTCGCCGAGCTCCTGCACGTTCGGGTCGAGAATGGACTCCCAGACCGCGCCTTCGTCGAGCTCCGCGTCGCCGACGAGCGAGTACTGGCGGCCGGTGCCCGCGCCGCCGGTGGTCGACTCGACGTAGCGCCGCGCCAGCGCGCCCCAGATCGGCGCGGTGGCGCCGATGCCGACCGAGCCCGTGGAGTAGTCGACCTGGTCGGGGTCCTTCGAGCGCGACGGGTAGCTCTGCAGTCCGCCGAACTCGCGCAGCGACGTCAGGTACTTCTCGTCGAGGCCGTCGAGCAGGTAGTTGATCGCGTGGAGCACGGGGGAGGCGTGCGGCTTCACCGACACGCGGTCCTCGGCGCGCAGCCGCGCGAACCACAATGCGGTCATGATCGAGACCATCGACGCGCTGGAGGCCTGGTGGCCGCCGACCTTGAGGCCGGTCGGGTTCGGGCGCACGCGGTTGGCGTGGTCGATGATCGCGGTCGAAAGCCAGAGCACGCGGTCCTGCACCTCGCGCAGGACTTCCGTGTCCGCTGCGGTTCCCGGTGTGCGCTCGGCGGCTGGACTGCTCACGACGACAACGACCTCTCTGCGATCTTCTTGGGCGTAACGTGGTCTTCAGTCCAACAGAGCTGGGTATGCTGCACAACCGATGGTCTGTTCAGTGAGCAGAACGCCCAGAATCGCGCCTTCAGGCGCCGAGAGGACTGCGCACCATGCCCAGTGGCCAGCGGCTCGACGCCACCGACGCCCGGATCCTGCTCGCGCTCAACCGCAACCCGCGGGCCACCGCGGTCGCGCTGGCCGACGAGCTCGGCCTCTCGCGCAACACCGTGCAGAGCCGCCTCGCGCGGCTGGAACAGGGAGACTCGCTGCGCTCGGTCGAGCACCGGATCGACCCCGCCGCGCTGGGCTACCCGCTCACGGCGTTCGTGACCGTGCAGGTCACGCAGCGGCTGCTCGACGAGGTCGGCCGCGCGCTGGCCGCGGTGCCGGAGGTGCTGCAGGTGCGCGGGCTGACCGGGCAGTCCGACCTGCTGGTGCACGTCGTGGCCCGCGAGGCCGACGACCTCTACCGCATCGCCGGGCAGATGCTCGAGATCCCCGGCGTGGAGCGCACGCACAACGCGCTCGTGATGCGCGAGATGGTGCCCTACCGGATCACGCCGCTGCTGGAGCGCGCGGTGGCCGGGAAGTGAGCCGCGCGGGCACACTGGAGCCGTGAACGATCTTGTCGCGCGGGCGCGGGAGCTGCGGCCCCTGCTCACCGCCGAGGCCGCGCAGGGGGAGACCGACCGCAGGCTCACCGACAAGGCCGTGCGCGCCCTCGACGACGCCGGCCTGTTCCGGCTCGGCACGCCGCGGCGCTTCGGCGGCCACGAGGCGAGCCTGCGGACACTGCTGGACGTCGGCGCGGAGGCGGGCGAGGCCGACGGCGCGACGTCGTGGGTGCTCACGCTCGTGAACGCGTGCGCGTGGGTGGTGAGTCTCTTCCCGGAGCCGGCGCAGGACGACGTGTTCGGCGCGGACGCACAGGCGAAGATCGCCGGCGCGCTCGCGCCGACGGCCCGGGCCGAGCGGGTGCCCGGCGGGTACCGCGTCGGCGGGCGCTGGCCGTACGCGTCGGGGATCGCGCACGCGGGCTGGGCGCTGCTGGGGATCCCGGTGGGGGACAACGGCGAACCCGCGATGGCGCTCGTGCCGGCGGGTGACTACGCCGTCGAGCGCACGTGGGCCGTCGCCGGCATGCGCGGCACGGGCAGTGACACGGTGGTCGCGGACGAGCTCTTCGTGCCCGAGCACCGCGTTGTGCGGACGGCCGCCCTTCTGGAACGTGTTTCAGTCTTCGCGGCGTACCTGACCGTGGTGCTCGCGGCGCCGCAGCTGGGACTCGGCCGGGCCGCGCTGCGCCTGGTGCGCGCGGCCGCGTCGGCAAAAGGTGTGACCGGAACCGTGTATGCGCGCCAAGCCGATTCGGCGGTGTTCCAGGTGCGGTTCGCCGAGGCGGCGTTGAAAATCGACACCGCGCACCTGCATTCGGCGCGAGCCGCGGACGACGTCGACGCGGCCCTCGCGAGTGGTGAACCGATGACCGAACTGGCGCGGGGGCGAGTGCACGGGGACATCGGGCTGGCGGTGCAGAGCGTCGTCGACGCGATCGGGATCCTCGTGGCGGCGCACGGCACAGGAGGGTTCGCCGACGCGCATCCGTTGCAGCGCATCTGGCGCGACGCGAACTTCGCGCTGACCCACGCGATGGCACACCCGGCGGTGAACCACGAGATCTACGGGAAGGCGCTGCTCGGTATCCGGCCGAACATCACCGCGATGCTCTGAGCCTGCGCTAGGCCTTCGCGTCGTCGGCCGTGTGATTGCGCTTGCGCATCAGGATCGACCGGTGGACCCAGACGAGCACAGGGACCGTGACGAGGCCCCACAGGAACATGCCGGTGCTGCCGGCCAGCAGTCCGACCACGATCATCAGCACCACGGTGACGTCGGCCAGGATCAACGTGGCGAGCCACGTGCGCGATCGCACGGCCGGGACGCCGGCGCTCAGGGCCGCGACGAAGTCGGGGTCGCTCGCGGCCAGCTCTTCTTCGATCTTCCGCAGTGCACTGCGGTCACGATGGGGAAGCATGACCCCCTCCTCAGGACGGATCGGGCCGGGTGATCGCCCTACCAGTTGAATCCCCGGGCCCACCCCGCGTCAAGCGCCGCTTTTCCAGGAATAATCGCCAAACCGGACGGGTGGTGCGGTGCTCCGTGGCCCGGAGGCCACCTGCTCACTGTAGAACACTTCCGGCCGTCAGGCGGATTTCGTTGCAAACTGAAACACGTTCTAATACTGTCGGGAGCCGTGAGATACGGCATCGTGCTCTTCACGAGCGACCGCGGGATCACCCCCGCGGCGGCAGCGCGGGCGGCCGAATCGGCCGGGTTCGACACCTTCTACGTTCCCGAGCACACCCACATCCCGGTCAGGCGCACGGCCGCGCACCCGCGCACCGGCGACGCGAGCCTGCCCGACGACCGGTACCTGCGCACGCTCGACCCGTGGGTCTCGCTCGCCACGGCGGCCTCCGTCACCACGCGCATCCGCCTGGCCACGGCGGTCGCGCTCCCGGTGGAGAGCGACCCGATCACGCTCGCCAAGACGATCGCCACGCTGGACCACCTCTCCGGTGGGAGAGTCACGCTCGGCGTCGGGTTCGGGTGGAACACCGACGAGCTGGCCGACCACGGCGTGCCCGCGGGCCGGCGCCGCACCGTGCTGCGCGAGTACCTCGACGCGATGCGTGCCTTGTGGACCGACGAGGTGGCGAGCCACGAGGGCGAGCACGTGGCGTTCGGGCCGAGCTGGGCGTGGCCGAAACCGGTGCAGGAGCGGGTTCCCGTGCTCGTGGGCGCGGCCGGCACCGAGGGCACGTTCCGCTGGATCGCGCGCTCGGCCGACGGCTGGCTCACCACACCGTCCGAAGTGGACGTCGAGGCGAATGTCGGGCTGCTGCGGGAGATCTGGCGCGCCGAGGGCCGCACCGGCGAGCCGGAGGTGGCCGCGCTCGGCCCGCGGCCCGATCCCGAAGGCCTCGCACGGCTCGAAGCGGCCGGTGTCACGGAAGTGATCTTCGGGCTGCCGGACCGCGAGCCGGCCGAAGTCGTGGCCTGGCTCGGACGGCTCGCGGGCAAACTCGATCACGGAACCCTCATCCGACCCTGACAAGTTCCTGACCGGTTCGGCCCGTCGTTCTGCCAGCCTGGCGCGGTGCTGAAGAGAGTGTGGGCGACCGCGGTCGCCACCGGCTCGATCCTCGTGCTCGTCTCGGGCACGGCGGTCGCCGCCCCGGGTCCGACGGCGCCGGCGACCCGCTGTTCCCGCAGGACGGCAACGGCGGCTACCGCGTGAGCCACTACGACGTCGCGCTGGACTACGACCCGGCGAAACCCGACCACCTCACCGGCGACACGGCAGCCGACGCCGTCGCCACCCAGGACCTGAGCCGCTTCGACCTCGATCTCGAAGGCTTCACCGTGCAGAGCGTCACGGTGGCGGGCGCGCCCGCGGCGTTCACGCGCGCCGGGGAGCACGAGCTCGTGATCACGCCGGCGAAACCCCTGCGGCGTGGACAGTCCTTCCGGGTGCGCGTGCGCTACCAGGGCACGCCGGGGTTCTTCTGGATGACGGCCGACGACGCCGGTGCGGTGCACGCGTTCGGCGAGCCGCATTCCGCGTCCAGCTGGTACCCGGTGAACGACCACCCGTCGGGCAAGGCGACGTTCCACCTCGCCGTGACGATGCCGGACCGGCCGGGCTGGGCGGTGGTGGGCAACGGCGTGCCCGCGCCGCCGGTGGTGCGCGACGGCCGCAAGACGTTCTCGTGGACGGAAAACCACCCCGTGGCCTCCTACCTGACGGGTGTGGTGATCGACCGGATGACCGTCCACACGGGACACCTCGCCGACGGGACCCCGGTCGTGGACGCGTACACCACGGGCGCCGAAGCCGCGAAGCCGTTCGAAGACCGGCTGCCCGAGGTGCTCGGGTTCCTGTCCTCGCGCTTCGGGAAGTACCCGTTCTCCTCGGCCGGCGGCGTCTTCTACCCCGGCGGCACCGGTGGCGGGTTCGAGATGCAGGAGCGGCCCGTGTACCCGGGCGGGGTTCCGCCCGAGCGGTTCACCGACATCGTGCACGAGCAGGCGCACCAGTGGTTCGGCGACAGCGTCTCGGTCGCGCGCTGGTCCGACATCTGCCTGAAGGAGTGCTTCGCCACCTACGCGGAATGGCTGTGGCGGGAAGTGAAGGAGGGCCACGACCTCGACGCCGACTACCGCACCGCGCTCGCCGGCGCCGGCCCGGACTTCTGGCAGGTCCCGCTCGCGGACCCGGGTGCCGGCTTCTACGGCGGCTCCTACACCGTCGGCCCGCTCATGCTGCACGCGCTGCGCCGCACCGTCGGCGACGCCGTGTTCTTCCGGACCCTGCGTGATTTCCTCGCGCAGCACCGCGACGCCAACGCCTCCTGGGCCGACTTCGCGCACCTCGCGGCCCAGGAGTACGGCCACGACCTCACCGGCTTCTTCACCGCGTGGGCGCACAGCACCGTGATCCCGCCCGAGCCCTACCTCCACCCCGGAACCCTGAAGGACAACGCATGAGCTGGTACAAAGCGCTCGCCCTCGTCGCGAGCGGAGCGGCGGCGCTCGGCATGGCGCAGCCGCCGGCGATCGGCGCGGACGGCGTCGGCGACCCGTACTTCCCGCGGGACGGCAACGGCGGCTACGACGTCTCGCGCTACGACGTGAAGGTGTCCTACGACCCCGCGGACCCCGGTTCGTTCACCGGCGACACCACGGTGCACGCGGCCGCGCGCCAGGACCTCGACCGGTTCGACCTCGACCTGGAGGGCTTCACGGTCTCGGCCGTGACCGTGAACGGCGTGCCCGCGGAGGCGATCGCGCGGTCGGGCGCGCACGAGCTGGTGATCACGCCGCGCACGCGGGTGCGGCGCGGCAGCACCTTCGCCGTGCGCGTCGTGTACTCCGGCAAGCCGGTCGGCGCGAGCTGGCACCGGCTCGTGGGCGGCGGCATCGACGTGAGCGGCGAGCCGCACTCGGCGACGGCCTGGTTCCCGCTGAACGACCACCCGTCGGACAAGGCGGCGCTGCACCTGGAGGCGACCGTGCCGACCGGGTGGACGGTGCTGGGCAACGGGCTGCCCGGCCCGACGACCACCTCCGCCGGCCGCACGACGTTCCGCTGGCACGAGGACCACCCGATCGTCTCCTACGCCACGACGATGGCGATCGACAAGTTCACCGTGCACACCTCGAAGCTCGCCGACGGCACGCCCGTGATCACCGCGTACGGCCAGAACACGAGTTACCTCCCCGACTCCGAGGCGCTGCTGCCGAAGATCATGGGCTTCCTGACGAAGACGTTCGGCCCGTACCCGTTCGACTCGACCGGCGCGATCGTCGTCGCCCCGGAGGCCGCCGAGGGCAGCCTCGCGCTGGAGACGCAGACCCGCCCGACCTACGACGGCGCGTTCTTCGACGCCTCGGCCGTCCACGAGCTGGCGCACCAGTGGTTCGGCGACGCGGTGTCCTTTTCGGACTGGCGCGACGGCTGCCTCGCCGAGTGCTTCGCCCAGTACGCCGGGCAGCTGTGGGACGAGGCCGAGAACGGCGCCGACCTCGACGAGAGCTACCGCTCGATCGTCGAGCAGAACGCGGGCGACGCCTACTGGCAGGTGCCGATCTACGACCCGGGTAAAGATCGCCCCCTCGACTACGCCCTCTACGACCGGGGCTCGCTCATGCTCCACGCGCTGCGCCGCACGATGGGCGACGACAAGTTCTTCGCTCTGCTCAAGCACTGGATCGCCGCGCACCGCGACGGCAACGCGTCGTGGCCCGACTTCGAGCACTTCGCGTCGGCGCAGGCGGGCCAGGACCTGTCGGGCTTCTTCACGGCGTGGGCGCACAGCTCCGTGATCCCGCCTGCCCAATACCTGTACCCGGGCTCACTCGCGCGCTGAGCGAGCCGCACTTCACCCGAAATAGTGAAGTGCGCCACCGCGCGTCATTCTGTTCACCGGATGTCCTCTCGGTGGGTGTGGCGGTGACCGGCCGGCACGCCCCCCGACTGGCCGGTCACCGCTGTACGCATCCGGCATTCGGGTGCCGCCCGGCGAGGCGATTGGCGCGCCCCGGCGCGGGCGGCAAGACTGGGCCGGTGCAGAGCCCGACCGCCTCCGGATCACCGACCCCCGACGTTTCGCCCGAGCTGGCCGAGCTGGCCGCCGCCTACGGCGTGGCGACCCACTACGAGAACTCCGACCGCCTGGAAGTGCAGGTCGAGGCCGAGGTGGTGGTCGCCGTCCTCGCGCAGTTCGACGTGGACGCCTCGAACGAGGAGTCGATCCGCCGGGCACTGGAGGGCGTGCGCTCGGCGCGGGCGTCGGCCGACCTGCCGCCCACGCTCGTCGTGCGCGCCGGTGACACGCGCGAGCTGGGCCGGGAGGTGACCGTCGAGCTGGAGGACGGCACGACCCGCGCCGTCGGCACCACGCTGCCGGCCGACCTGCCGCTGGGCTGGCACCACGTCGTCGACGGCGAGCGCCGGGTGCCGCTGGCCGTGGTCCCGGCGAAGCTGCCCGAGGTGCCCGCCGCGTGGGGCTGGATGCTGCAGCTCTACGCCCTGCACTCCGCGGGGTCGTGGGGGATGGGCGACTTCGGCGACTTGCGGACCACCGCCACCCGCTCGGCCGCCGAGCTCGGCGCCGGCGTGCTGCTGGTCAACCCGGTGCAGGCGTTCGCACCCGCGCACCCCGTGGAGCGCTCGCCGTACTCGCCGTCGAGCCGCCGCTTCGCGAACCCCGTGTACCTGCGGGTCACCGACACCGAGGCGTTCGCCGGGGCCGACGAGGCCACGCGCGCGAAGGTGCTGGCCCTGGCCCCGGACGCGGTTCCGGACCTCATCGACTACGACGCCGTGTGGGACGCCAAGCGCACCGCGCTGGAGCTGCTGCGCCCGCACCACCCGCGGCCCGTCGAGCTCGGCGGCGACCTGCGCGACTTCGCGACGTTCGGCGCGCTGGCCGAGGTGCACGGCGCCGACTGGCGCGAGTGGCCCGAGGCCCTGCACGACCCCGCGAGCCCCGAGGTCGCGGCCGCGCGCGCCGAGCTGGCCGACCGGGTCGAGTTCCACGGCTGGCTCCAGCAGCTGTGCCACGAACAGCTCGACGAGGTCCGCCATGCGGCGCGAGAGGCCGGGATGACGGTGGGGGTCGTGCACGACCTGCCCGTCGGCGTGCACCCCGGCGGCGCCGACACGTGGGCGCTGCGCGAAGTGTTCGCCGCCCGGGTGCGCGTGGGCGCGCCGCCCGACGCGTTCAACCAGCAGGGCCAGGACTGGAACCTCCCGCCGTGGCGGCCCGACCGCCTCGCCGAGGCCGGGTACGCGCCGTTCCGCGACGTCATCCGCGGTGTGCTGCAGCACGCCGACGGCATCCGCGTGGACCACATCGCCGGGCTGTGGCGGCTGTGGTGGATCCCGCCGGGCGAGCCCGCCGGCCGCGGCACGTACGTGCACTACGACGCCGAGGCGATGCTCGGCGTGCTCGCGCTGGAAGCCCACCGCGCCGGCGCCGTGGTGGTCGGCGAGGACCTCGGCACGGTCGAGGACATCGTCACCGAGACCATGCACGAGCGCGGCGTGCTCAGCTCCGCCGTGCTGTGGTTCCAGCGCGACTGGGACGCACCGGGCAAACCGTTCGTCCGCCCCGCGGACTGGGATCCGCACGCGATGGCGAGCATCTCGACCCACGACCTGCCGACGGTGTCCGGCTGGCTCGAAGCGGAGCACGTGCGCGTGCGCGCCGAGCTGGGACTGCTCGACCGGCCCGTGGAGCAGGAGTACACCGAGGCGGCGGCCGAGCGCAGCGCGCTGCTCGACCTCGTTGCGCGCGAAGGCATCCCTGCCGACGACCCGGTGGTGGCCCTGCACACGCTCCTGGCCTCGGCGGCGTCACGCCTGGTGCTCACCTCACCGGCCGACGTGGTCGGCGAACGGCGCCAGCCCAACCTGCCCGGGACGATCGACCAGTACCCTAACTGGCGGATCCCGCTCCCCGTCACCGTCGACGGGTTCTTCGCCGACGCGCGGGTGCGTGCGGCGGTCGCCCCGCTCAAGGCCGCCCGTCCGCTCCCGTAACCGCCCGGGCCGGTCCTCGTGGTTCGAGACCCGCCCGCGGGGGTAAGTCAGTCTTCCCTGAGCAACCCGACAAACCGATGTCCCCCAAGGAGAGTCCCGTGCGTCCCTGGCCCGGAAGGCCCTACCCGCTCGGCGCCACCTACGACGGGGTGGGCACGAACTTCGCCCTGTTCTCCGAAGTCGCCGAGTACGTGGAGCTCTGCCTGTTCGACGAGGACGGCACGGAAACGCGCTCGCGCCTGGAGGAGGTCGACGGCTTCGTCCACCACGGCTACCTGCTCGGCATCGGTCCCGGCCAGCGCTACGGCTTCCGCGTGCACGGCCCGTACGACCCCGAGCGCGGCCTGCGCTGCAACCCGAACAAGGTCCTGATCGACCCGTACGCCAAGGCCCTTTCGCGCGGCGTCGACTGGTCGGAGGCGCTGTTCGGGTACGAGTTCGAGAACCCGGAGCAGCGCAACGACCAGGACTCGGCCGGGCACGTGCCGTACTCGCTGGTGGTGAGCCCGTTCTTCGACTGGGCCAACGACCGCGCGCCGCGCACGCCCTACCACGAGACCGTGATCTACGAGGCCCACGTGCGCGGCATGACGATGACGCACCCGTTCGTGCCCGACCGCCTGCGCGGCACGTACGCCGGGCTCGCGCACCCGGCCGTGATCGAGCACCTGAAGAAGCTCGGCGTCACGGCGGTGGAACTCATGCCGGTGCACCAGTTCGTGACCGACCACGGCCTCGACCAGAAGGGCCTGCGCAACTACTGGGGCTACAACACCATCGGCTTCTTCGCGCCCCACGACGCCTACGCGGCGATGCCGGGCCAGGGCGGGCAGGTGCAGGAGTTCAAGGGCATGGTCCGCGCCCTGCACGAGGCCAACATCGAGGTGATCCTCGACGTCGTCTACAACCACACCGCCGAGGGCAACCACCTGGGCCCGACGTTGTCCATGCGCGGCATCGACAACGAGGCCTACTACCGGCTGGTCGAGGACGACTCGCAGTACTACATGGACTACACGGGCACGGGCAACTCGCTCAACGTCCGCAACCCGCACACGTTGCAGCTGATCATGGACTCGCTGCGCTACTGGGTCACCGAGATGCACGTGGACGGGTTCCGCTTCGACCTCGCCTCCGCGCTGGCGCGCGAGTTCTACGACGTCGACCGTCTGTCCACGTTCTTCGAGCTCGTGCAGCAGGACCCGATCGTGAGCCAGGTCAAGCTCATCGCGGAGCCCTGGGACGTCGGCCCCGGCGGGTACCAGGTGGGCAACTTCCCGCCACTGTGGACGGAGTGGAACGGGCAGTACCGCGACACCGTGCGCGACTTCTGGCGCGGCGAGCCGTCGACGCTGGGGGAGTTCGCGTCCCGCATCACGGGTTCGTCGGACCTGTACCAGGACGACGGGCGCCGGCCGTTCGCGTCGATCAACTTCGTCACCGCGCACGACGGCTTCACGCTCGAGGACCTGGTGTCCTACAACGAGAAGCACAACGAGGCCAACGGCGAGGACAACCGCGACGGCGCCGACGACAACCGGTCGTGGAACTGCGGCGTGGAAGGCCCGACCACCGACGAGGAGGTGCTCGCGCTGCGCGCCCGCCAGCGCCGCAACCTGCTCGCCACCGTGCTGCTGTCCCAGGGCGTGCCGATGCTGCTGCACGGTGACGAGCTGGGCCGCACGCAGCAGGGCAACAACAACGCGTACTGCCAGGACTCCGAACTGTCCTGGATGGACTGGGGGCTCGCCAAGGAAAACGTCGACCTCGTCGAGTTCACCGCGGCGCTCACCGCGTTCCGCAAGGCGCACCCGGTGTTCCGGCGCCGCCGGTTCTTCCAGGGCAAGCCGGTGCGCAAGGGCGAGGAGCTCGGCGACATCGCCTGGTTCACGCCGGCCGGCGAGGAGATGACCGAGCAGAACTGGGACGACGGCTTCGGCAAGTCCGTGGTCATCTTCCTCAACGGCGAGGGCATCTCCGACCTCGACCCGCGGGGCATGCCGGTGGTCGACGAGTCGTTCCTGCTCGCGTTCAACGCCCACTACGAGGACATCGCGATGACCTTGCCCGCCAACGGGTACGGCACCGAGTGGACGGTCGTCGTCGACACGGCCACCGGCCAGGTCGGCAAGACCGACGTGGAGCCGATCCCGGGCGGGGGCAAGCACACGCTCGCCGCGCGGTCGCTCGTCGTGCTGCAGCGCACCGGCCGGGAGGAGCAGGAGTGAGCGCGCCGTCCTCGACGTACCGGGTGCAGCTGCGCCCGGAGTTCACCTTCACCGACGCCGCCGGGATCGTCGACTACCTGCGCTCGCTCGGCGCGGGCGCGCTCTACGCGTCGCCGGTGCTCGACGCGACGACCGGCTCCACCCACGGCTACGACGTGGTCGACCCGACGCGGGCGCGGCCGGAGCTGGGCGGCGAGGAAGCCCGGCAGGTGCTGGTCACGCGGCTGGCCTCCGCGGGGCTCACGCTCGTGGTCGACATCGTGCCGAACCACATGTCGGTGGAGGTCCCGAAGCTCAACCGCTGGTGGTGGGACGTGCTGCGCCACGGGCCGGCGTCGGAGCACGCTGGTTTCTTCGACATCGACTGGAGCCGCGGCAAGGTGCTGCTGCCCGTGCTGGGCGAGGACGCTGCCGTCGCCGAGCTGACCGTCGAGGGAGAGGAGCTGGTCTACTACGACCACCGCTTCCCGATCACGCCCGGCACCGGCGAGGGCACGCCGCAGGAGGTGCACGCGCGCCAGAACTACGAGCTCGTCGGCTGGCGCCGCGGCAACGCCGAGCTGAACTACCGCCGCTTCTTCGACATCACCAACCTCGCGGCCGTCACGGTCGAGAAGGCCGAGGTGTTCGCCGAGACCCACGGCGAGGTGCTGCGCTGGGTGGCCGACGGCGACGTCGCCGGCCTGCGCGTGGACCACCCGGACGGCCTGGCCGACCCCGGCGGGTACCTGCGCCGGCTGCGCGCGGGCGCGCCCGACGCGTGGCTGGTCGTGGAGAAGATCCTGCACCCGGGCGAGGCGCTTCCGCAGAGCTGGCCGGTCGACGGCACCACCGGCTACGACGCGCTGAACGAGATCACGGGCGTGTTCGTGGACCCGGGCGCGGAGCCGGCGTTCACGCGGCTCGCGGGCGAGCTGGGCGGGCGCACCGACTATCCCGCCGTGGAAGAGGAAGCGCGGCGGCTGGTCACCGACCGGATCCTCGTGGCCGAGGTGCACCGCATCGCGGGCCTGGTCGACGGCGTCGAGCCGGAAGCCGCGCGCGCCGCCGTGGCCGAGGTGATGATCGCCTTCGGCGTCTACCGCTCGTACCTGCCGGAGGGCGCCGCCGAGTGGACCGCGGCCGTCGAGCGCGCGCGGGCGCGCCGGCCCGACCTGGACGAAGCCCTGACCGCGCTCGATACGCAGGTCCGCGCGGAGCCCGCCGGCGAGCTGGCGACGCGCGTCCAGCAGACGTCCGGCATGGTCGTGGCCAAGGGCACCGAGGACACCACCTTCTACCGCTTCACCCGCTTCGCCGCGCTCAACGAGGTCGGCGGCGACCCGGACCGGTTCGGCCGCACGGTGGCCGAATTCCACGAGCTGGCCGGGGCCCGCGCCGCCGGCCGCCCGTCGAGCATGACCACGCTGACCACGCACGACACCAAGCGCTCCGAGGACACGCGGGCGCGGCAGGCCGCGCTGTCCGAGCTGGCCGACGAGTTCGGCGACGCCGTGCGCCGCTGGACGAAGCGGCGCGGCATCGACGAGCCGGCGCTCAACCTGCTGGCCTGGCAGACCCTCGTGGGCGCGTGGCCGATCGCGCCCGGGCGCCTGCGCGACTACCTCGACAAGGCGGCCAAAGAGTCGAAGCTCCGCACCACCTGGACCGACCACGACGAGGAGTTCGAGCAGGCCGTGGCCGCGTGGCCCGAGCAGGTGCTGGGCGACGCCGAGCTGGTGGCCGAGATCGAGGAGTTCGTCGGGAAGCTGCGCGGGCCGGGCTGGGTGAACTCGCTGGGCCAGAAGCTGGTGCAGCTGGCCGGGCCGGGCGTGCCGGATGTCTACCAGGGCACCGAGCTGTGGGACTTCTCGCTCGTGGACCCGGACAACCGGCGCGCGGTCGACTACGGCGTGCGCCGCGAGATCCTGGAGCGCGTGCTGGCCGGGGAACAGCCGGAGGTCGACGAAACCGGTGCCGCGAAACTGCTCGTGGTCCACCGGACGCTGACGCTGCGGCGCGAACGGCCCGAGCTGTTCACCGGCTACCGCCCGCTGAAGGCCGAGGGCGCGGCCGCCGAGCACCTGCTGGCGTTCCAGCGCGGCGAGAACCTGGCGGTGGCCGTGACGCGGCTGCCCGTCGGGCTGGAGAAGTCCGGCGGCTGGCGCGACACCCTGCTGCCGCTGACCGACGGCTTCTGGACCGACGTGCTGACCGGGCGGGCGCTCGGCGACGCGCCGCCGGCCGCCGCGCTGTTCGACCGGTACCCGGTGGCTCTTCTGGTGCGAGGGGATTCCTGAATGTTCACCGTGTGGGCGCCCGCCGCGGACCGCGTGCGGGTGCGCGTCGACGGCACTGACCACGAGATGAGCCCAACCGCCGGCGGCTGGTGGCAGGCCGAGGTCACCGGTACCGACTACGCGTTCCTCCTCGGCGACGACGGGAAACCGCTGCCGGACCCGCGTTCGCTGCGCCAGCCGGCCGGCGTCCACGAGGCTTCGCGCGTGTACGACCACGCCGAGTTCGAGTGGACCGACCGCGCGTGGACCGGCCGCCAGCTGCCCGGCGGGGTCGTCTACGAGCTGCACCTGGGCACCTTCACCGAGGGCGGCACGTTCGACTCGGCGATCGAGCGGCTCGGCCACCTCGTGGACCTCGGCATCACGCACGTCGAGCTGCTGCCGGTGAACTCGTTCGACGGCACGGCCGGCTGGGGCTACGACGGCGTGCTCTGGGGCGCGGTGCACGAGCCCTACGGCGGGCCGGACGGCCTCAAGCGCTTCGTCGACGCGTGCCACGCCCGCGGCCTCGCCGTGGTGCTGGACGTGGTCTACAACCACCTCGGCCCGTCGGGCGCCTACCTCGACCGCTTCGGCCCGTACTTCGCCGGCCACACCGACTGGGGCGCGGGCCTCAACCTCGACGGCCCCGGCTCCGACGAGGTGCGCCGGTACGTGCTCGACAACGCGCTGGGCTGGCTGCGCGACTTCCACGTGGACGCGCTGCGGCTCGACGCCGTGCACGCGCTGGTGGACAAGCGCGCCGTGCACCTGCTGGAGGAGCTGGCCACCGAGGTCGGCGAGCTGTCCGCGGCGCTGCGCCGCCCGCTCACCCTGATCGCCGAGTCGGACCAGAACGACCCGCGGCTCGTCACCCCGCGTGAAGGCGGCGGCTACGGCGTGCACGCGCAGTGGTCCGACGACCTGCACCACACGCTGCACGTCCGCCTCACCGGCGAGACTTCCGGGTACTACGCGGACTTCGCCGCGCCCGGAGCGCTCGCGAAGACGCTGCGCGAGGTGTTCTTCCACGCCGGCACCTGGTCGTCGTTCCGCGAGCGCACCCACGGCCGCCCGGTGGACACGCGCAAGGTGCCGGGCCACCGGTTCCTCGCGTACCTGCAGAACCACGACCAGATCGGCAACCGCGCCACCGGCGACCGGCTTTCGGCCACCGTCACGCCGGGCCTGATTGCGGCCGCGGCCGCGGTGGTGTTCTGCTCGCCGTACACGCCGATGGTGTTCATGGGCGAGGAGTGGGCGGCGAGCACGCCGTGGCAGTTCTTCGCCTCCTTCCCGGATCCGGAGCTGGCCGAGGCCGTGCGCACGGGCCGGCGGCGCGAGTTCGGCCGCCACGGCTGGGGCGAGGCCGACGTGCCGGACCCGATGGACCCGGCGACCGTCGCGCGCTCGCGGCTCGACTGGACCGAGCCGCAACAGCCCGGGCACCAGGAGATGCTGCGGACCTACCGCAGGCTGATCCGGCTGCGCCGCGAACGGCCGGAGCTCGCGGACCCGAACCTCGACGGGTTCGTCGTGCGCGCGGCCCCGGACGATTCGTGGCTGGTGCTGCACCGCGGCGCGCTGCGGCTCGCGTGCAACTTCGGCGGAACCCCGGCGACCGTCCCACTGGGCGGGACGCCGGGGGAGGTGCTGGCGTGCTGGGACACGCCGGAGTTCGACCATGCCGGTGAATCCGTCCGTCTTCCGGGCGCGTCTTTCGTGCTGGTGGTCACCTCCTGACCGGCGCCTACGCGGGAAGTCCGGCACTTTCCCCGGAAAGTTCAGCCGGGTAGCCGGACCCGCGGGACCGGCCGGTTTGGGAGGATCACCCCATGGCAACACGACCCGCTTCCGACACCCAGGTCCTGGCCGGCCGACCCTTTCCGCTCGGCGCTCACCCGGAAGCCGGAGGGGTGCGGTTCGCCGTCACCTCGGCGGTGGCCGACGCCGTGGAGGTCTGCCTCCTCGGTGACGACGGCAACGAGCGCCGGATCGAGCTGACCGAGCGGACGTTCGGCGTGTGGCACGGGCTGGTCCCGGGCGTCACGCCGGGGCAGCGTTACGGCTACCGCGTGCACGGCCCGTACGACCCGGCCCGAGGTCTTCGCTGCAACCCGGCGAAGCTGCTCGTGGACCCGTACGCGCACCGGATCAGCGGCCGGCTGACCGACCTCACGGCCGCGCAGGGCTTCGTGGGCGACCCGGACCGCGGTCCCGCGTCCACTGTGGACTCACTCGGCAGCGTGCCGCTTTCGGTGGTCACCTCGCCGGGCGGACCGGACACGGGCGTGCGGCCCGAGGTGCCGTTCGAGGAGTCGGTGATCTACGAGCTGCACGTGAAGGGCTTCACCGAGCTGCACCCGTTCATCCCGGAAGCGCTGCGCGGCACCTACCTGGGTCTCGCGCATCCGGTGGCGATCGAGCACCTCACGCGGCTCGGCGTGACCACAGTGGAACTGCTGCCGGTGCACGCGTTCGCCGACGAGCCGGCGCTGGTGCGCGCAGGCCGGCACAACTACTGGGGCTACTCGCCGCTGGGCTACTTCGCCCCGCACCCGGGGTACGCGAGCGAACCCGGCCGGGAGATCGAGGAGTTCCGGACGATGGTGGCGGCGCTGCACGCGGCCAACATCGAGGTGATCGTCGACGTCGTGTTCAACCACACCTGCGAGGGCGGGCCCGACGGGCCCACGCTGTTCCTGCGCGGCCTCGACGCGCCGGCCTACTACCTGCACACCAAGCGCGGGCAGATGGCCGACATCACCGGCTGCGGCAACACGCTCGACTCGGGCTCGCCGACCGTGGTCCGGCTCGTCACCGATTCGCTGCGGTACTGGACGCAGGAGCTCGGCGTCGACGGCTTCCGGTTCGACCTCGCGAGCACGCTGGGCCGTCCGCGCGGCGGCATGTTCGACCGCGACTCCACCATGCTCACCGCCATCACGACCGACCCGGTGCTGTCGCGGTGCAAGCTCATCGCCGAACCGTGGGACGCGACGGGGGAGGGCTACCGCGTCGGCGACTTCGGCGCGCAGTGGGCCGAGTGGAACGGCCGCTACCGCGACAGCCTGCGCGACTTCTGGCGCGGCGTCACGGGTGTGCGCGACCTCGCCTACCGGCTTTCGGGGTCCTCGGACCTCTACGACCACAACCTGCGCCGGCCGTGGCAGTCGATCAACTTCGTGACCGCGCACGACGGCTTCACGTTGCGGGATCTGGTGTCCTACAACGAAAAGCACAACGAGGACAACGGCGAGGACAACCGCGACGGCACCACCGACAACCGCTCGTGGAACCACGGCGTGGAGGGCGAGACCGACGACCAGGCGATCGTCGCGCTGCGCACCCGGCAAGCGCGCAACCTCTTCGCCACGCTGCTGCTGTCCACCGGCACGCCGATGTTCGTCGCGGGCGACGAGATGTGGCGGACCCAGGGCGGCAACAACAACGCCTACTGCCTCGACGACGAGACGTCGTGGGTAGACTGGACGCCCTCGGCCGCGTCGGAGCCGATGCTCGCCTTCGCCCGGCGGGTGGTGCGCCTGCGCGCGAGCAGCCCCGCGCTGCGCCAGCCGGAGTTCTTCGAAGGCCGCACCACGCCCACCGGCAAACCGGACCTCGTCTGGTTCCGGCCCGACGGCGAGGAGTTCGACGAGATCGACTGGTTCGACGAGAGCCGCCGCACGCTGTGCATGTGGATCGACGGCTCCAACTCGCAGGCCCGCAACCGCGAGGGCGAGCTCGTCACCGACCACTCCTGGCTGCTGATCCTGCACGCAGGAGAGGACGACGTGGAGGTGGTGCTGCCCGGACCCGAGTACGGTGCCACGTACAAACCCACGCTGGACACCGGCACGGCCGACGGCAGCCCCGCGTACGTCGGGGCGCTGGATCCGAAGACGCGCATCGTGGTGGCGGCCCGGTCGTTGCAGCTGCTCCGAGCGCCGCGGGACTTCGTGCCGGGCCCCCAGCCGCTTTAGCGCGGGGGTCCGGCGGCTCCCGGGGTGCATCGATCAAGAGGTTTCGCAGAAATCGGTCAAGAGATCACTCTCACCCCGGAACGCCGGAATCCCCCTCGTCATCCGGATCGTTGGATGCTGAAATCCAGCGTGGCTATCCCCGAGGAGAAGTGCATGAGCGACGACGGCACTGGATCCGAGCCCGGTCTGCGCATCGGACTGGTCGCGGAGTCGACGAAAACCGAGACCCGCGTCGCGCTGACGCCGGACACCGTGCGCAAGGCCATCGGCCTGGGTTACCGCGTGCTGGTGGAGTCCGGGGCCGGCGTGCGATCGGGGTTCGACGACGAGGCCTACCTGTCCGCGGGCGCCGAGGTCACCCCCGATCCGGTGTGGGACGCGGACGTCGTGGTCACCGTCAACGCGCCCGATCCCGGCGAGATCGAGAAACTGGGCCCGGGCACGGTCCTGGTGTCGATGCTGGCGCCCGCGCTGGAGCCGGGCCGGCTGGCGGCGCTGGCCGCCCGCGGCGTCACCGCGCTCGCGATGGACGCGGTTCCGCGGATTTCGCGGGCGCAGTCGCTGGACGTGCTCAGCTCGATGGCGAACATCGCCGGCTACCGGGCCGTGATCGAGGCCGCGCACGTGTTCGGCCGGTTTTTCACGGGCCAGGTCACGGCGGCCGGGAAGGTGCCGCCGGCGAAGGTGCTCGTCGCCGGCGCCGGGGTCGCCGGGCTCGCGGCGATCGCCGCGGCCAACAGCCTGGGTGCCGTGGTCCGCGCGACGGACCCGCGGCCGGAGGTGGCCGACCAGGTCCGTTCGCTCGGTGGCGAGTACCTCGCCGTCGAGGTCGAGCAGGAGGCCAGCACCGACGGCTACGCCAAGGCGACCTCGGCGGACTACGACAAGCGGGCGGCGGAGATCTACTCCGAGCAGGCCGCCGACGTCGACATCGTCATCACGACCGCGCTCATCCCGGGCCGGCCCGCGCCGAAACTGCTCACGGCCGAGCAGGTCGCGTCGATGAAGCCGGGCAGCGTCATCGTCGACATGGCCGCCGCGCAGGGCGGCAACGTCGCCGGCACCGAGGCCGGCGAGGTCGTGACGACAGAGGGCGGGGTCACGATCATCGGCTACACCGACCTGCCGGGCCGGCTGCCCGCGCAGGCTTCGCAGCTCTACGGCACCAACGTGGTGAATCTGCTCAAGCTGCTCACACCCGGGAAGGACGGCCGGCTCGCGCTCGACTTCGAGGACGTGGTGCAGCGCGGGCTCACCGTGGTCCGCGACGGCGAGGTCCTGTGGCCGCCGCCGAAGGTGTCGGTGAGCGCGGCGCCGCAGGCCGCGCCGGCGGCGCCGAAGCCGGCACCGGAACCCGAGAAGTCCCGCTCGCCGTGGGCGCGGGCGACGGTCGCCGCGGTCGGCGCGGTGCTGCTGTTCCTGGCGTCGGCGTTCGCACCGCCGGAGCTGGCCGGGCACCTCACGGTTTTCGTGCTGGCCATCGTGATCGGCTTCTACGTGATCGGCAACGTGCACCACGCGCTGCACACGCCGCTGATGTCGGTCACCAACGCGATCTCCGGGATCATCGTCGTCGGCGCGATCCTGCAGATCGCCGGCGGCGGGATCGCCACCACCGTCCTGGCCGCCGCCGCCGTGCTGCTGGCCGCCATCAACATCGTCGGTGGGTTCATGGTGACCCGCCGGATGTTGTCGATGTTCTCGAGGAGCTGAGCGAACAGTGCACGCTGAAACGTGGAAGTCGGCGGCGTACCTGATCGCCGCCCTGTTGTTCGTGGCCAGCCTCGCGGGGCTCGCCAAGCACGAGACCTCGCGCCGCGGGGTCTGGTTCGGGATCGCGGGCATGGCGATCGCGCTGATCGCGACCGCGGCCACCGCGCTCGGCCTGGCCTCGGGCCTCGGCATCACGCTGCTGCTCATCGCGCTCGTGATCGGCGCCTCGATCGGCGTGTGGCGGGCGCGCGTGGTCGAGATGACCGGCATGCCCGAGCTGATCGCGCTGATGCACAGCTTCGTCGGCCTCGCCGCGGTGCTGGTCGGCTGGAACGGGTTCCTCGAGGTCGAGGGGAACGACGCGCAGACCGAGCTCGTGGGGTCGCTGCTGGGCATCCACCACGCCGAGGTCGTGATCGGCGTGTTCATCGGCGCCGTGACGTTCACCGGCTCGATCATCGCGTTCCTGAAGCTGTCGGCGCGGATCCCGTCGGCGCCGTTGCAGCTGCCGGGCAAGAACATGCTCAACCTCGGCGCGCTGGTCGTGTTCGCGGTGCTCACGGTGTTCTTCGTGATCACTCCCGCCACATGGCTGCTCGTGGTGGTCACGGTGCTCGCGCTGGCGCTCGGCGTGCACCTGGTCGCGTCGATCGGCGGCGGGGACATGCCGGTGGTCGTGTCGATGCTCAACAGCTACTCCGGCTGGGCCGCGGCCGCGTCGGGCTTCCTGCTGGGCAACGATTTGCTGATCATCACCGGCGCACTCGTCGGCTCTTCCGGTGCGTACCTGTCCTACGTGATGTGCAAGGCGATGAACCGGTCGTTCATCTCCGTCATCGCGGGCGGCTTCGGCGCGCCGGCGACCAGCGGCCCGGCCGAGGTCACGGGCGAGCACCGCGAGATCGACGCCGCCGGGGTGGCCGAGCTGCTGGCAGGCGCGAGCTCGGTGGTCATCACGCCGGGGTACGGCATGGCGGTGGCGCAGGCGCAGTCGCCGGTGGCCGAGCTGACGCGGCGGCTGCGCGAGCAGGGCGTGAACGTCCGGTTCGGGGTGCACCCCGTCGCCGGCCGGCTGCCCGGGCACATGAACGTGCTGCTCGCCGAGGCGAAGGTGCCCTACGACATCGTCCTGGAGATGGACGAGATCAACGACGACCTCGCCGACACCGACGTCGTGCTCGTCATCGGGGCCAACGACACCGTGAACCCGTCGGCAGCGGAGGACCCGGGCAGCCCGATCGCCGGCATGCCGGTGCTGCGGGTCTGGGAAGCCGGCAACGTCGTGGTGTTCAAGCGGTCCATGGCGCCGGGCTACGCGGGTGTGCAGAACCCGTTGTTCTTCCGCGAGAACAGCCAGATGCTCTTCGGCGACGCCAAGGAGCGGGTGCAGGACATCCTCGCCGCGCTGCCGGCCCGCGTCGGCTGAGCCGGTAGTCGTCCACCGCGCCGCCGGACCGGGATAGCCCCCGGACCGGCGGCGCGGTGCTGTGTCCGGCGCCCACTGTGGACAGTCGGGCGCGAATCCGCCGGGGTCGTCGACTCGCGCGAGGAACTGTGAACGTTGTTCGACTTCTGTGTTACGGGGAAACTGCGAAAAACAGGCTCGGGTGATTGTTCCGCCGTTCGAGTTGCGCCCGATGCGAGCGTGTGGGAATGGGCGGAAGCTCCGGCCGGCCGGATCCGTTTCGCCCGACCGGGTGGCGGGTACAACTGTAAAAGGCCCCGCTGTCAAGGGCTTTGAGGGAATCAGGCACACTGACCGTGCTCGCGTTCGCACGGAAATCAGCACAGCCAAGAGGGGCGTTGCCATGACCGGCCGGCTCGGTATCGACGACGTCAACCCGACCGTCAGCTGCGGTCGGTACCCGGCGAAAGCCGTTGTGGGAGAACACTTTCCGGTCTCCGCCACGGTGTGGCGCGAGGGCCACGACGCCGTGGCGGCCACCGTCGCGTGGCGCGGTCCGGGCGACCGGGTGTCGCGTCAGACGCGGATGGCCGAACGCGGCAAGGGCCTGGATCTGTTCGCCGCCGTGATCGTGCCCGACACCGAAGGCCTGTGGACCTACCGCGTGGACGCGTGGAGCGATCCGTGGGCGACGTGGGAACACGCCGTCGAGGTCAAGATCGCTGCGGGACAAGGACCCGAGGACCTCGCGAACGACCTGGAGAACGGCGCGCGGCTGCTCGAGCGCGTGTCCCGCCGGCCCGAGCGCCGCGGCGAGCGCGCGCTGCTCGCGGGCGCGGCGGCGGACCTGCACGACGCCGGCCGCGATCTCGGCGAGCGCGTGGGCGCCGCGCTTTCGCCCGAAGTGCGCCACTTGATGCACGAATTCCCCGTGCGGGAACTGATCACCAAGGGCAAACCGCTGAAGCTGTGGGTCGACCGCAAACGCGCGGCCTTCGGTTCCTGGTACGAGTTCTTCCCGCGGTCCACGGGCGGGGTCGACGAGCACGGCAACGCGGTCCACGGCACGTTCGCCACCGCCGCGCGTTCACTCGACCGGGTGGCGAACATGGGCTTCGATGTGGTCTACCTGCCGCCGATCCACCCGATCGGGCGAGTGAACCGCAAGGGTCCGAACAACACCCTCGTGGCCACTCCCGACGACGTCGGCTCGCCGTGGGCCATCGGCGCCGACGAGGGCGGGCACGACGCGATCCACCCGGACCTCGGCACGTTCGACGACTTCGACGCGTTCGTCGCCCGTGCGGAGGAACTCGGCATGGAGGTGGCGCTCGACCTCGCGCTGCAGGCCGCGCCCGACCACCCGTGGGTGCTCAAGCACCCGGAGTTCTTCACCACCCGCCCGGACGGCACGATCGCGTACGCCGAGAACCCGCCGAAGAAGTACCAGGACATCTACCCGGTCAACTTCGACAACGACCCGCGCGGCATCTACGACGAGGTGCTCCGCGTCGTGCTCCACTGGGTGTCGCACGGGGTGCGCATCTTCCGGGTGGACAACCCGCACACCAAGCCGCCGGACTTCTGGGCATGGCTGATCCAGTCGGTCAAGGACGCGCACCCCGACGTGCTGTTCCTGGCCGAGGCGTTCACGCGCCCGGCGCGGCTGTGGGGCCTGGCGAAGCTCGGTTTCACCCAGAGCTACACCTACTTCACCTGGCGCACGAGCAAGGACGAGCTGACCGAGTTCGGGACCGACCTGGTCGAGCACTGGAACGAGGGCCGCCCCAACCTGTTCGTGAACACCCCGGACATCCTCCACGAGTCGCTGCAGCACGGCGGCCCGGGGATGTTCGCGCTGCGGGCGGCGCTGGCCGCCACGCTGTCGCCGACGTGGGGCGTCTACTCCGGGTACGAGCTCTACGAGCACCAGCCGGTGCGCGAGGGCAGCGAGGAGTACCTCGACTCGGAGAAGTACCAGCTGCGTCCGCGCGACTTCGAGCGGGCGCTGGCCGAAGGCCGTTCGCTGGAACCGTGGCTCACGAAGCTCAACACGATCCGCAAGAACCACCCGGCGTTGCAGGGCATGCGGACCCTGCGGTTCCACCACGTCGACAACGGCGCGCTGCTCGCCTACTCCAAACAGGACCCGGCGACCGGCGACACCGTCGTCACGGTGGTGAACCTCGATCCGCACGGTGCGCAGGAAGGCACCCTGTGGCTCGACCTGGAGTCGCTCGGCTTCGACTGGCACGAGCGGCTCATCGCCCACGACGAGGTCACCGGGGAGACCTGGGACTGGGGCCAGGCCAACTTCGTCCGGCTCGAACCGTGGCGTGCCGTCGCGCACGTCGTCGCGGTCCGCCGCCGGCTCGCCGGGTAACCGGGTCCCCTGAACGAATTTTCCAGCCACCCTGCACGCACGGCACGCGGCAGGGACGATCGAACGTACCGCCGGACGCGGGACGAGGTGGAGTTTGATGGACGACGAGAGCCGGCCCGACGCAGCTCTGGGCCTGGACGGTGTTCCGCACACGGGTGAGGCGATGACCGCCGAGGGCCTGCTCGTGGAACCGCAGGCGGACGAGTTCGCGCACGCCGAAGAGGCGCCGCGCGATCCGCACTGGTTCAAGGGCGCCGTGTTCTACGAGGTGCTCGTGCGTGCCTTCACCGACTCGAACGGTGACGGCACGGGCGACCTGCGCGGGCTCGCGAGCCGGCTGGACTACCTGGAGTGGCTCGGCGTCGACTGCCTGTGGCTGCCGCCGTTCTACGCGTCGCCGCTGCGCGACGGCGGTTACGACATCAGCGACTTCCGCTCGGTGCTCCCGGAGTTCGGCACCGTCGAGGACTTCGTGTACCTGCTCGGCGAGGCGCACCGGCGCGGGATCCGCGTGATCACCGACCTGGTGCTCAACCACACCTCCGACGCGCACCCGTGGTTCCAGCAGTCGCGTTCGGACCCGGACGGCCCGTACGGCGACTACTACGTGTGGAGCGAAGACGACTCGCGCTACGCCGACGCCCGCATCATCTTCGTCGACACCGAGACGTCGAACTGGACCTATGACCCGGTGCGCGGCCAGTTCTACTGGCACCGCTTCTTCAGCCACCAGCCGGACCTCAACTACGAGAACCCGGCCGTGCAGGAAGCGATGATCGACGTGCTGCGGTTCTGGCTCGACCTCGGCATCGACGGGTTCCGGCTCGACGCCGTGCCGTACCTGTTCGAGCAGGAGGGCACCAACTGCGAGAACCTGCCGCGCACGCACGAGTTCCTCAAGCGCTGCCGCAAGGTCGTCGACGACGAGTTCCCCGGCCGGATCCTGCTGGCCGAGGCGAACCAGTGGCCCTCGGACGTGGTCGAGTACTTCGGCGACCCGGACGTCGGCGGCGACGAGTGCCACATGGCGTTCCACTTCCCGCTGATGCCGCGCATCTTCATGGCGGTGCGGCGCGAGTCGCGGTTCCCGATCTCGGAGATCCTGCTGCAGACGCCGCAGATCCCGAGCGGCACGCAGTGGGGCATCTTCCTGCGCAACCACGACGAGCTCACGCTCGAGATGGTCACGGACGAAGAGCGCGACTACATGTACTCCGAGTACGCCAAGGACCCGCGGATGAAGGCCAACATCGGCATCCGCCGGCGCCTGGCGCCGCTGCTGGACAACGACCGCAACCAGCAGGAGCTCTTCACCGCGATGCTGCTCTCGCTGCCGGGCTCGCCCGTTCTGTACTACGGTGACGAGATCGGCATGGGAGACAACATCTGGCTCGGCGACCGCGACGCGGTCCGCACCCCCATGCAGTGGACGCCGGACCGCAACGCCGGCTTCTCCTCCTGCGACCCCGGCCGCATCTACCTGCCGGTGATCATGGACCCGGTCTACGGGTACGAGGCCCTCAACGTCGAGGCCCAGTCGAACAACGTGTCGTCGCTGCTGAACTGGACGCGGCGGATGATCGAGGTGCGCAAGCAGCACCACGCGTTCGCCGAGGGCGACTTCGTGGACCTCGGCGGGTCCAACCCGAGCGTGCTGGCGTACAAGCGCCAGTGGCGCCGCCCGGACGGGCGCGAGGACGTGGTGCTGTGCGTGAACAACCTGTCGCGCTTCCCGCAGCCGGTGGAGCTCGACCTGGCCGGCCACCGCGGCTCGGTGCCGGTGGAACTCACCGGCGGGGTGCGGTTCCCGGAGGTCGGTGAACTTCCGTACCTGCTCACGTTGCCCGGACACGGGTTCTACTGGTTCCAGCTCCTCGAGCGGGAAGCCGAAGGCGAAATGAGGTGAGTGCCTTGAGCGACCACGGGCACCTGGTCGAGCAGCTCGTCGCGGAGCTGCCGGCCTGGCTTCCGGCGCAGCGGTGGTTCGCGGGCAAGGACCGGCCGATCACGGCCGTCCGCCCGCTCGCGTCCACGGTGCTGGTCGAAGGCGACCCGCAGCTGCTGCACGTGGTCGTCGAGGTGGTGCAGGGCGAGCGGTCCGAGCCGTACCAGCTGCTGGTCGGGCGACGTTCGCACCCGCCGGAGATCTCGTCGTCGGCGTGGATCGGCGCCGACGGCGGCCTCAACTTCTACGAGGCGAGCGGTGACGCGGACCTGACCGCGGTGCTGCTGGACCACGTGGTGGCCGGCGACCGCGTCGGACCGCTCGTGTTCGAGCACGAGCCCGGTGCGCAGCTCACGGGCGGGCTGCGCGCGCGGCCCATCACCTCCGAGCAGAGCAACACGTCGCTGGTGTACGGCGGGCAGTACATCCTCAAGCTGTTCCGCAAGCTCAGCCCGGGGACGAACAAGGACCTGCTGCTGCACCGCGCGCTGCAGAAGGCCGGTTGCGAGCACATCGCCGAGGTCGTCGGCTCGATCACCGGCGAGCTCGCCGGGGAGCCGGCGACGATCGCGATGCTGCAGGTGTTCCTGCCCGACGCCGTCGACGGCTGGGCCATGGCCACCACGAGCGTGCGCGACCTGATGGCCGAGCCGGAGCTGCGGCCCGACGAGGTCGGCGGCGACTTCGCCGGCGAGGCCGAACGCCTGGGCGCGGCGGTGGCGCACGTGCACACCGACCTCGCCGCGGCGCTGGGCGCGCACCCGGTGGACGAGTCCGAACTCGAGCGCACGGTGGCGGGCATGACCGAGCGGCTCGACCGGGTCGCGAGCGACGTCCCGCAGCTGGCGGAGCACGCGCCCGCGCTGCACAAGGTGTTCGACGCGCTGCGAGACCTGCCGCCGGGCCGGCCGGGGATCTCGATGCAGTACATCCACGGCGACCTGCACCTGGGCCAGGTGCTGCGCACGGTCGGCGGCTGGCTGCTGCTCGACTTCGAGGGCGAACCGGCCGCGCCGCTGGAGGAGCGGCACGCCCTGCGGTCGCCGCTGCGCGACGTCGCGGGCATGCTGCGCTCGTTCGACTACGCGGCCCGGCAGCTGCTGGTGGGCCAGCCGGACGACCCGGCGCTGACCGAACGCGCGCTCGAATGGACGCGCCGCAACCGCACGGCCTTCTGCGACGGGTACGCCGGGGCCGCCGGCCCGATCGGCGACCCGCGCGAGCACGGAGAGCTGCTTCGTGCGTTCGAACTCGACAAAGCGGTGTACGAAGTGGCCTATGAGCACGCGAACCGGCCCGACTGGCTGGCCGTGCCCATGGCGGCAATCGCCCGCATCGCCCACGGAGGTGAGTGAAGACGTGAACGCGGTTTCCCGGGATCTGCCCGCGGCGGCTCCGTCCCCGCAGGACATCGACCGGCTGCTGGCCGGCTCGCACCACGACCCGCACTCGGTGCTCGGCGTGCACGCCCAGGGGACGGTGGGCATCGGCAGCACGAGCCCCGGCACCATCGTGGCGCGCGCGTTGCTTCCCGGCGCGAAGTCCGTCTCCGTGCTGGCGGGGGCGCGGCGGTTCCCGCTGGAGCGCGTGGCCGACGCGTTGTTCGCGGCCCCGCTGCCCGAGCACCCCGGCGACTACCGGCTCGAGGTCGACTACGACGGGCACACCGTGGTCACCGACGACCCGTACCGCTGGCTGCCGACCGTCGGCGAGCTCGACCTGCACCTCATCGGCGAAGGCCGCCACGAACGGCTGTGGGACGTCCTCGGCGCTCACGTGCGCGACTACGACACGCCCCACGGCGCGGTCGAAGGCGTGTCGTTCGCCGTGTGGGCGCCGACCGCGCGCGGCGTGCGGGTGATCGGCGACTTCAACGGCTGGGAGGGCCGCGGGCACGCGATGCGCTCGCTCGGCTCGTCGGGCGTGTGGGAGCTGTTCGTGCCCGACGTGCCGGTCGGCTCCTGCTACAAGTTCCGGATCCTCGGCGCCGACGGGCACTGGCACGAGAAGGCCGACCCGATGGCGTTCGCCACCGAGGTGCCGCCCGCGACCGCGTCGAAGGTCACGAAGTCGGCCTACACGTGGGCCGACGACGAGTGGACCGCCCGGCGCGAGGCGACGAACTGGGCCGACGCTCCGATGAGCGTCTACGAGGTCCACCTCGGCTCGTGGCGGCCGGGGCTGGACTACCGCGAGCTGGCCGACCAGCTGGCCGATTACGTGACCGACACCGGCTTCACCCACGTCGAGTTCCTGCCGGTGGCCGAGCACCCCTTCGGCGGTTCCTGGGGCTACCAGGTCACCTCGTACTACGCGCCGACCTCCCGCTTCGGCTCGCCCGACGACTTCCGCTACCTCGTGGACCACCTGCACCAGCGGGGGATCGGCGTGCTCGTGGACTGGGTGCCCGCGCACTTCCCGCGCGACATCTGGGCGCTCGCGCGCTTCGACGGCAGCCCGCTCTACGAGCACGAGGACCCGCGCCGCGGCGAGCAGCCCGACTGGGGCACGCTCGTGTTCAACTTCGGCCGCAACGAGGTCCGCAACTTCCTCGTCGCCAACGCGCTGTACTGGCTCGAGGAGTTCCACCTCGACGGCCTGCGCGTGGACGCCGTCGCGTCGATGCTCTACCTCGACTACTCGCGCAAGGACGGCGAGTGGCTGCCCAACGAGTACGGCGGCCGCGAAAACCTCGACGCCGTGCGGTTCCTGCAGGAGCTGAACGCGACTGTCTACAGGCGACACCCGGGTGTGGTGATGGTGGCCGAGGAGTCCACCGCGTGGCCCGGCGTCACGCGGCCGACGCACCTCGGCGGGCTCGGCTTCGGCTTCAAGTGGAACATGGGCTGGATGCACGACACGCTGCGCTACCTCGGCCACGAGCCGATCCACCGCGCCTACCACCACAACGAGATGACGTTCTCGCTCGTCTACGCGTGGAGCGAGAACTTCGTGCTGCCGCTCTCGCACGACGAAGTGGTGCACGGCAAGGGTTCGCTGTGGCAGCGCATGCCGGGCGACGACTGGAACAAGGCGGCGGGACTGCGGTCACTGCTGGCGTTCATGTGGGCCCACCCGGGCAAGCAGCTGCTGTTCATGGGCGGCGAGTTCGGGCAGCCGCAGGAGTGGTCGGAGTCGCGCTCGCTCGACTGGCACCTGCTGGAGCAGCCGCTGCACCGCGGCGTGCAGGACCTGCTGCGCCGCCTCAACGACATCTACCGGTCCACGGCCGCGCTCTTCAGCGGCGACGTGCGGCCGGAGGGTTTCCAGTGGATCGACGCCAACGACTCGGCCGGCAACGTGCTCAGCTTCCTGCGCATCGGCTCCGACGGCTCGCGGCTGGCGTGCATCGCGAACTTCGCGGGCGTGCCGCACCACGACTACCGCGTGGGCCTGCCCGCCGCCGGGCGCTGGACCGAGCTGCTGAACACCGACGCCGAGGTCTACGGCGGGTCCGGGGTCGGCAACCTGGGCGCGGTCGAGGCGGTCGACAAGCCGTGGCACGGCTTGGCGGCCTCGGCGGTGCTGCAGCTGCCGCCGAGCGGTGTCCTGTGGTTGCTGGAGGAGGCCCCGGTTACCGCCGAGTGAGGTTGTCGGAAAATTCCTCACGTTAATCCTTGCCGGTGAACAACCGGTCGGGTTAGCTTTGTTGCCATCCACAACAAACCCGGGGTGGCGCCGCCAGGCCGCCCCTCGAGTGACGAGGGATGACGACGATGAAGTCTCCGAAGACGTCTGCCCGGTGGCGGCTGCTGGCGATTCCGGCTGCGCTGGCGGTGGCAGGAGCCGTGACGCTCACGGCGACACCGGCCGGCATCGCGGCTCCGGCGGGCCCGGCCGCCACGTTCACCGACGACTTCGACGGGCCCGCGGGCAGCCCGGCCGACGGCTCGAAGTGGAACTACGAGACCGGCGACAACGTGAACAACCACGAGCGCGAGTGGTACACCTCCGGCGCGGCCAACGCGGCGCTCGACGGTCAAGGGCACCTGGTGATCACGGCCAAGAAGGAGAGCTCCGGCAACAACTGCTGGTACGGCCCGTGCGAGTACACCTCGGCGCGGCTCAACACCTCCGGCAAGTTCTCCACGAGCTCCGGCCACGTCGAGGTCCGGATGAAGCTCCCGCGCGGGCAGGGCATGTGGCCGGCGTTCTGGATGCTCGGTGGCGGCAACTGGCCGACCGACGGTGAGATCGACGTCATGGAGAACATCGGCAAGGAGTCGAACACCGTGCACGGCACGATCCACGGCCCGGGCTACTCCGGCGCCAACGGCATCGGCGCGGCCTACAACGGCCCGAACTTCTCCGACGACTTCCACACCTACGCGGTGGACTGGTCCACGAACAAGATCGTGTGGTCGGTGGACGGCAACGCCTACGAGACGCGCACGCCGGCCGACCTCAACGGCAACAAGTGGGTCTACGACCACCCGTTCTTCCTCATCCTCAACCTCGCCGTGGGCGGCGACTGGCCGGGTGACCCGGACGGTGGCACGCAGTTCCCGCAGCAGCTCGTGGTCGACTACGTGCACGTGAGCTGATCGTCCACTTCGGACTGTTTCGCGGTGGTGCACGCCACCGGACGCCTCCGCGAATTCGGGCCGCGGCGGCGGGCGGAGATCGGGTGGGCGCGGATCTCCGCGGCTTCGCCCGGCTCGACTTGCGGCGAGCCGGGCGAAGCTCCGGAACCGGGTCCCCGGTATTCGTCCATTGTGTATCTACAGCCAGCCGCGGGCTTTCGCGTTCATGCCGGCCTGGAAGCGGGTCGTCGCGTTGAGCTCGGTCATCAGCCGCTGCACGCGCCGCTGAGTGGTGCGGGGACTCCAGCCGAGGGCGCGGCCGATGCCGGCGTCGGTCTGGCCCGCGGCGAGCAGAGTCAGCAGTGTCATGCTCTCGGGATCGCGGTCCGGCGCCGGGTCGGTGAACGCCTCGGCGATCGGCACGGCGCGGTCCCACTCCGCTTCGAACAGCGTGACGAGTGCGTCGAGCAGGGCCGAGGCGTGGATGATGTAGGCCGCGTCGACGACGTGCGGTGACGAGCTGATCGGGATCACCGCCACCTCCTCGTCGGCCATCACCATCTTGATCGGCAGCTGCGGGCGCACGCGCGAGCGTTCGCCGTGGGTGCCGCTCAGCAGGATGTCGTTCTGCAACCGGCCGGGCACGGCGATCGCCTCGCGGTCGTAGATCACGCGGAAGACGATGCCGGCCTTGAGCCGCCGGTGTTCCAGGTCGAGGTTGCCCCCGGGCGCGCTGACGTAGGGCGGCCGGTCGAACCCGCGGATCTGCGTGCGGGCCTCGTCCTGCAGCCGGCGCACGCGGGCGTCGAGGTTCTCCGCGCCGGTCACGACCTCGACGAGCTCGGCGGGGTGGGTGAACCGGCTGGCTTCCCGGTGCACGGTCATCAGGTCCTCGATCGCCGCGCGGGCGCTGCGCAGCTCGGCCGCGCGTTCGGCCGCGAGCGCACCCAGTGCGATGTCGGGGGCCGCGGCGAGGTAGCGCGCGGGCCGCCCGGGCACCCGGCTCGCCATGCCACTCGCGGTGAGCCGCGAGAGCGCCCGCGTCACCTGCTGGGCGGAAAGTCCGGATTGTTCCACCAGGTCCACGGCTCGGGTCCGCGGATGGCCGAGCAGCGCCGTGTAGACCTGCGCGTCCGTGGCCGGGACGCCGAGCGCGTCGAGGTCCCGCAGCTGCTGGCGGGAACCCGCCACTTGGCGACTATTGGTCATGGTGGCTATCTTGCGCCACCGCGGCCACCGCTGGGAAATTGATCCGATCACTGGCCGACCGGTCGGTGATCCCCGTCCCCGACCCCTGTGAACTCCCCGTCCCCCCGACCCGAAAGGGAGCCAGGTGCCCCGCGCCCGAACGATCCCGTTTCGCCGTGTCCTGACCGCTGTGACCGCGGCCGCGACCTTCGCCGGTCTCGCAGTCGCTCCGGCCACCGCCGCACCCGAGCCCGATCAGCCACCACCTTCGAGACACGTCGCGATGCCCGATGGCGGCAGCATCACCGTCGACCCCGACGGCACCGCGACCCGCACCGACGCCCACGGCAAGACGCTCGGCAAGACCGTGCTCGCGCTGCCGCAGGGGACTTCCCCGCTCGGCTCGCTGGCGCCGACCGACGACGCCGTGCGCGCCGCCTTCACCCGCAGCGCCACGCCCGAGCAGCCGAGTGACGTGCTCGTGCAGCTCGCCGCCTCCACTGCCGTGACCGGCGCGCCGCTCGCGGCCGGTCGCCGTGCGGCCAAGACGTCGGACAACGGCGTCAACGCGGCGCTGGCCGCGGTCGGCGCGACCTCCGTCGAACCGGTGTTCCCCGACGTCACCGACGTGCCCGCGCTGGCCAAGACCGTGCTGGTGCACCTCGCCGACAGCAAGCACACCGATGCCGCCGTGCAGAAGCTCGCCGCCACGCCCGGCGTGGTGAGCGCGCAGCCCGACCGCCGTGTCTCGGCGATGTCGACCGGCCCCGTGCCGGTGCCGCAGCCGAAGGTGAAAGCGGCGAAACTGCCGCAGGCGCACCAGAAACCGCCGGCCGGCCTGCCGTCGAACTACGGCGTGACGTCGTCGGCGCAGAGCTACCTCGACGCCGGCGGCACCAACGCGCTCGGTGCGTACAGCCTCCTGCACGGGAAGCTCCCGGGCAGCGGCGAGATCATCACCAACGTCTCGCTCGGCGACCTCACCGATCAGAGCATGGCCGACGCGGGCGACACCTACGTGCGCAACTACGGCCCGACCACCGTCGTGCAGGGCGGCCAGCGCTACCTCGATGTGCCGTCGATGCCGCTGATCCCCACCTACACCGCCGACTCCTCGGGCCGGCTCGACCCGCTCGGCTCCGTGGAGAACGAGGACCCCGCGCTCGGCGAGGTGCTGCTCGACTTCGGCGTGATGGCCCCGCTGCCGCACGACGCGCAGCGCGCCGGCGCCCAGGGTGACGGCTTCACCGACCTGCTCGGCATCGCGCCCGGCGCGCAGTACCGGCTGGTGGTGCCGCAGGAGCCGACGCTCGACCAGATCTCCGTGGCGCTGCTGGCCGCCGCGCGCCAGACCCCGCGGCCGGACGTGATCACCGCGAGCCTCGGCGTCGGCACCGACAGCGCGGGCTTCCCGGGCCGCTACCTCGAAGACGACCCGGTGGCGCAGGCGGTGATCTCGACGATCGTGAACCAGTACCACATCGTCGTCACCATCTCGTCCAACGACGGCACGCGCCTCTACACCCCGGCCGCGGTCGGCCCGGACGGCGGCAGCACGCCCACCGACGTGACGCGCGACGCCCGCGCGACCACGGACATCGCCGACGACCAGTTCTCCACCACCCCGACCAAGGTGCTCGACAGTGGCGCGATCGCCGTCGGCGGCACCACACTCGACGACACGCTCGCCGTGCCGCAGCAGGCCGGCGGCGCGGCCGCGCACAACCCGACCTTCGCCACCACCCGCACCGACGGGGGCGGGAACTTCTCCTCCGGCTTCGGCACGCGCGTGGACGTTTCCGCGCCCAGCGACAACATCCTCGTCGTCGAGCACACGCAGAGCGGCGGCGCGCAGGACGTGACGCCGGTGCTCAACGGCGGCACGTCGGCGTCCGCGCCGATGACCGCGGCCGCGGCGGCGGTGGTGCTGCAGGCGGCGAAGCTGGCCGGCCGTTCACTGAGCCCGGCCGACGTCCGCTCGGTCCTGCAGCACACGGCGCGGCCGGTCGCGTCGCCGCCGCAGATGGACCGGCCCGTGACGGTCGGTCCGCAGATCGACGTGACGGCGGCGGTGCAGTCGGTGCTCGGTGATCGGCATGCGGAGCCGGCGATCGCGGGGGTTTCCGTGGCGCACCGCGTGACCGTGGGCGGGCTCGGCGGTTCCTTCACCGAAAACGCCGACGGCGGCCGCATCGACCTCGACACCGGCGGCACGGGGGAGGGCCTCGTCGGCCCGGTCACCGTCGGCGCCGACGTGGTGGGTGCGCCGGATCACGCGACGTACGCGCTGAAGATCCACGGGCACGAGTTCACTTCGGACGTTCCGGCCGTGCGGCTGAGCCCGAAGGAAATCCTGGCCGCGGCGGGACTTCCGGTGGTGTCCACAGAGGACCGATCCGTGCCCGTCACCTTCGAGGTCCGCTCGGGACACCGCGTGGTCGCGTCGGCCGCGCAGACGCTCACCTTCGGACCGGCCGACGGCACCTACGCCGAGGCACTCGCCCCGGTGGCGCCGGCAACCGTGGCCGTGGGCAAGGACGTGCGGGTGCACTACGACCTCACCGGCGTGCGGAACCTCTCGAACCCGCAGGTGGTCGTGTCGACGCTGGGGCACTGGAACCCGGTCAACGCGCCGCTGTTCGGCACTTCGTTCGTCGCGCCGGTCACCGCGACTTCCGGTGACGTGGTCGTGCCGGCTTCGGCTTTCGCCGGCGGGGCGGGCGTCTACGGCGTCGGGATCGTGCAGCGTTCGGTGACCGGCACCGCCGGCGACCCGACGTACGGCGAGTTCACCGCGATCCGCGTCGGCGGCGCGGCGCAGCGGCCCGACGCGCCGATCCTCACCGCGGGCGGGATTTCCGGGCACTTCGTGGAGATCACGCGGGCGGCGCCGGCGTTCTCGCTCGGCTACGACGTGCGCGGCGTGCCGGGTGCGACCGGCGCCGCGGTGGAGGTGTCGGCTCCGGCGCCGACGTTGTACAACTCGCTCAACACCGTGACCAACGCCAACGGCGACCGGCGCGACCAGGGTGGCCCGAGCGCGGGATCTGTTGCGTACCAGCAGCTTCCGGCACGCAACGGCGTCGCGAAGCTGGACGCGGTGAAGCTCGGGCTGGGTGGTTCGGTGGCCTACGACGTGCGCGTGCTCGCCACCGACCGCCAGGGCAAAGTGCTCGGTCAGGCGTCGCCGACGTCGTTCCTCGCGGTCGATGACGGCTATGCGCCCGGAACCGCCGTGGTGACGAGCTTCGCGGCGGCGGCTCAAGGTCTGTCGTACGCGGCGCTGCGCACGCCCGGCGGTGGTGAGGCGGTGCAGGAGTACGACGCCGTGAAGGGCACGTACGGGCGGGTGCTCACGTCCGACCCGTCCGGCGACGGCGGCTACCAGGTGCTCGGCGCGGACGCTTCGACGCACCGGCTGGCGTTGCTGCACTTCACGAACGCCGGGTGGACGCTGGAGACGTACGACACGACGTCGTTGCAGCGGGTGGCTTCCGTGACCGCGGACGGCTACTCGGTGCAGGGCGGCCGCGTGGACGCGACCCGGCACCGCGCGGCGATCCTGGCCAAGCGGACGGCGGACAACACCGACTTCGTCCTGCCGCTGACCCTGGCCGACGGCACCCTCGGCACGCCGCTGCTTGCGGATCCGCCGGGTGCGGTGGCGGGCGCGTTCAAGATGATCGAGCTCGACCAGGCCACCGGTCTGGTCTACCTCGCGCGCACCGGCGGCGGCCCGATCTGCTTCGGCGGCGGCGCGGCCTCCATGGCGAGCGTCGACCTCGACTCCGGCACGACGACCCTGTCGGGCGCGGGCAGCGTCTGCGCCGGCGCCATGGCCTACGACGAGGGCGCGAACAAGCTGTACCAGCTCGTGTACCGCTCGGTGAGCCTCAACATCGTCGGCACCACCTCGCTGGGCTCCATCGCGGGCGACACGCTGACCGCGGGGGAGTCGTACACGGTGCGCCAGCAGCAGGCGGCCTTCCTCGCCGTGGACGGCGTGCACCACCTCGGCCTGGTCGCCTTCCGCACGCCCCCGGTGATCTCGCAGTTCGGCAAGGTGGGCGGCGTGATCACCGACAACAACGCCACGAGCCAGCTCGCGGTGATCGACCTGGCGACCGGCAAGCAGCTGTCGGTGGTTTCCGGCCTGAACTTCGTGTCGAGCCCCTTCGGCGGCGAGTACAACTCCCTCACCGAACGCTCGGTCCAACTCGACCCGGCCACCCGCACGGGCTGGGTGCCTTCCTATGACGGGAGGCAGTTGCAGCAGTTCCGGTACTGAGGTTTCGGTGATCGCGGCGGGGCTGGTCCAGGGTGGACCGGCCCCGCTGTGGTCTTGGTGGGCAGGTGTGGGCCGGCTTTGGCGCGGCGCGTGGTCGCGGTGCGGTCTGGCGGGACGTGCAGCGTCGGGTCGGCGGCTTGCTGAGTGCGCTCCATGCCGGTGGCGCGGCCAAGAAGCGTACTCCCTCGCACCGGCGAATTGCCGCGTTCCGGCGTGGCTGACCTGAAGCGAGGCTTCGAGATCGGCAGTTGGCCGCGGTCGGTGCAGGCGGAAGGTGGTTCGCGCTTGGCGGCTCGGCCTGGTTCGGTGCGGTTGGGCAAGAGACTGTGACGCCGACGCAGGCAGTTCGGCTCGCGGGATCCGCCGCGAGTGGGCAGGACCCGCGACCTCCGGGGCGGCAGGTCGCCCCTGGGCGGCGCGCGTGGTCGCGGTTCGGCGGCTTGCGGCGGTCCCATGTGGCTGGCGCTGATGGGCAGGAGGCGTGCCTTCCCGGGCCGGCCGTTCGCCGTGGTCCCGGGGCGCGGGCAAGATCGGAATCATGAACGGAGCTTTGGCGGGCAAGATCGCGGTCGTCACGGGTGCGACGCGGGGTGTGGGCAAGGGCATCGCCCTCGAGTTGGGGGCGGCGGGGGCGACGGTGTACGTCACGGGCCGCACCGCTGAGCCCGGGGCGTTGCCGGGCACGCTGGGCGAGACGGCCGCCGAGGTGACCGCGCTGGGTGGCACCGGGGTCGCCGTGCGGTGTGATCACCACGACGACGCCCAGGTGGAGGCGGTCTTCGCGCGCGTCGCCGAGGAGGCGGGCCGGCTGGATGTGCTGGTGAACAACGTCTTCTCCGCGCCTGACCTGGCAACATGGCTGAACCGGCCGTTCTGGGACCTGCCGCTGACCGCGTGGGACGAGGTCCTCGGCATCGGCGCGCGCTCGCACTACGTGGCGAGCGTGTTCGCCGCCCCGCTGCTGTTCGCCGCGGGCGGTGGCCTCATCGCGAACATCTCGTCGTCGGGCGCGGCGGCGTACCAGCAGAACACCGTGTACGGCGTCGGCAAGGCCGCGGTCGACAAGATGACCGCCGACATGGCGCTGGAACTGCGCGACCGCGGCGTCGCGGCCGTCTCGATCTGGCCGGGCCTCGTGCGCACCGAGCTGCTCGCCCTCGCCGGCCGCCCCACGCCCGACGGCCGCACCGTCCTCGACATCCCGGGCGCCGGCGAGTTCGACCTCGCCGCGGCGGAGTCCCCGCGCTTCGTCGGCCGCGGCGTCGCGGCCCTCGCGGCCGACCCCGCCGTGCTCACCCGCTCGGGCCGCGTCCACACCACCACGGACCTCGCCACCCACTACGCCTTCACCGACCTCGACGGCACCCTCCCGGGCGAGGTCGCCGCGTCCTGACCCACGGGATCCGGTTGCCGCGGTGCGGTTCGCGCAATTGACGACAGTCTCACTGAGCCCAGGGGTGCAGGGCGCTCCAGGTGCCTCCGGTCGCTGCGAAGACCAGCGCCGAGCCGTCGAAGACTTCCTCGGCATTCTCCGGGTGCAGGCTCCCGAAACGTTCGGCACACAAGTCGACCTGCAGCAGGCCGTCGAAGCGGGTGAACTGCGGGGGATCGTAGAGCACCCACGAGCCCTCGATGTTCTCGTCGATGCGGAACCGCCGCACGTCGAGCAGGTCCAGGGACACCGGTTCCCAGCGGAGATCTTCCCAGCGCGCACCCTCGCTCAGGACCCTGGCGTCGATCACAAGCCGGACGACCCGTGTCCCTTGCGGGCCCCATTCCTGATCGACGATGACGCGACGGACGAGGGAGTCGTGAAACGCGTAGCGGTGCAGCAAGGCCGCGACCCCGTCCTCGGTCAACGGGTGTGGCCCGAGCTTCCGCTCCGGTACCGGCGGTCTGAGATCCATTGTGCTCCTTCGTCCTCCGGCGAAACGAGCGCCGGCATCGCCACGGCAGATAGTGTCCGACGCGTCGGCCCGAAGGAGCAGCGGATCGGCGTTCTGCTGCGCCGGCCGGCCGGGCAAGCTCCTGCATCCGACGCACGGGGAGACCGCCGCCCCTGGCAGGGGGCGCGTGCTCGAACTCCGCGGTCGAGCGAAGGGCGCCCCGACGGTGGTCGAGGCGCCCTTCGCGGTGAGGGGAAGCGGTCAGCCGCCCATCTGCTTCACGATCTCGCTCATGTCGGCGATCTGGTCGGCCGGCGGGGCGGTGATGGTGACGGGGGTGCCCCAGTCGCTGTATTTGAGCGTGCTCTTGCCCAGGCCGGTGCCGCCCGTGCCTTCGGCTTGGGTCAGTGCAGTCTCGTCCATCGTGATCTGGCGCGGGAGCTGGTTCTTGTCCACCCAGAGCTCGGTCGGGAGCATGATGTGCTTGCCCTTGACCTGCTGCTCGAGCTTGGCCTTCGCCGCGGCCGGCAGGAAGTCGGTGACCTTGTCCAGGATCTTGTCGAGATCGAGCTCCACCTTGTAGTGGTTCATTTTCTCGCCGTCCAGGGTGGTCTGGTCGGAGCTGAGGATCCGGCCGGCTTCGGCGACCCGGTCGAGTACCTCGGTCGGGTCGCTCGCCTGGGAGGTCGAACCCATGCTGCCCGACATCGCCTGCGACAGCGCGTCGTCGGCACCCGGCGTGATCTTGAGCCACGGCTTGTCGGTGCCCAGCTGGCTCGCCTCGCCCGGCGGAACCTTCACGTACAGGGTCTTGTCGACGATCCGCAGCTCGACTTGCTGGCCTTCGACGTTCTCGGTCAGCGAAAGCTCGATGTTGCCCGGCTGGAACAAGTAGTCGCCTTGAGCCGTGACCGTCTTGCCGGCCGCGTTCGCCACCAGCGAGACTTTCGCCGACTTCGACTTCTGCGTGACCTGCTTCGAGGCGGCCGACAGTTCCAGCACATTCTGGAACGGTGCGGCGAGCCCGAGTTCCGGTTTGTCACCGGCGCCCGACGCCGTCCCGTTCTGGCCCTTGGCACCACAGCCCGTCAGCACGAGTGCCAACGCGGCGCCCGCGGCGACGACGAAAGTGGTTCTGCGCATGCAATCTCCCTGGGAGGTCATTGGTTCACCCGCATATCGCCGTGGTGGTCCGGCGGTTACGCCGTTTCGGTCACGATTCGGCGTTGTGGTTCGACAAAAGTGCGGCCGGCGTCTTTTGCGACATCAATCCCGCTGACACGCAAATCCGCCAATAGGGAGGGATAAACCCCGATGTTCGAAAAGGTGTCATCCGGGGCCGAAACCACCACGGCAAATGATCAACCGCCCCACGCGAAACAGTCCCAATCATCCCGATTTGACCGAAAAATCCCCGACATACGGCGACACATCCCCGCAGGTTCACCGCGCGAGCCGAGACGAACACCACTCTCGACATCTGCTTAGGTTTGCCTAAGCTCACCTTGCCCGACCTGCCGGGCAGCCCCCTTGAGTCCGGAAAGGACCTTCGCCGTGAGTACCCCTGCCACTCAAGCCGCGCCCGTCGCGGGTTCCGTGTCCCCCACCTTCCGGCGGCTGCACGCCGCTGCGGTCGCCCGGATCGTGTTCGGTGTGGTGTGGGCGATCGACGCCACGTTCAAGTGGCTGCCGGGCTTCGTGCACGGCCAGACGCTCGGCAAGGAGCTGGGCAAGGCCGACAAGATCTCCGTCCCCGTGGTGCACCAGTGGCTGGAGCTGTGGCACACCGTCGCGAGCTGGAGCCCGGCGGCGTTCGCCGTGGGCACGGCCGTGATCGAGACGCTGATCGCGCTCGGGCTGATCTTCGGGGCGTTCTCGAACCTCGTGTTCATCGGGAGCGCGGTGTTCTCGTTCGGCATCTGGTCGGCGGCGGAGGGCTTCCACCTGCCGTGGGACGCGCCGGGCATGACGGACCTCGGACCGTCCGTCGGCTACATCTTCGCCTCGCTCGGCCTGTACTACGCGGCCGCCGGATCCGTGTGGAGTGCGGACACGGTGCTGCAGCCGAGGCTCGGCAAGCTCTCCTGGCTGGCCGCGAAACCCGCCGCTGTCTAGTCGGAGCCGCCGCCGGACCGCTCGTGGCCGAGGTCGAGCAGCTCCTCGAAGAACCCGCCGATCCGCCGTTCGCGGTCGACGAGGTGGACCTCGAGGATCCAGTGCGACGTCTGCCCGTTGCGGTCCGGCCGGCGCATCGGCCGGTCGCTGCCCGGCGCGATGTAGGACTCGATCCGCTCGCCGTCGATCGTCTCGTGCGGGAACTGGCCCACGAGGTGCCCGGAGTGCGCGCCGCCGAACTCCCAGCCGGCCTCGGCGGCGAGCTTGGTGACGTGCTCGTACAGCTCGGCGCCGGTCACGTCCGGGTGTGCCTCGAAGTACTCGCGCCCGGCCTGCCACACCACGGGCAGGCTGTCGCGCAGCCGCAGCTTCACGGGGTCGTCGCCGAGCACGAACGTCCGCCCGAAGTCGGCCTCGAACTCCTCGAAGATCGGCCCGAAGTCCACGAAGACGATGTCGTCCTCGGCGATCACGCGGTCGGGCGGGTTCTCCCGGTACGGCCGCAGCGTGTTCTCGCCCGCGCGCACGATCCGCTTGTGCCAGTAGCGGTCCACGCCGAACAGCTCCGCCGCGAGGTCGCGCACCGCGTTGCTCGCCTCCGTTTCGCGCACGCCGGGCGCGAGCAGCCCGCGCCGCTCGACCTCGTCGAACAGCTCGACGGCCTTGGCCTGCGCGTCCAGCAGCCGCGCCGCGCGCTGTGCCTCGTCCTCGATCAGCTCACCCATGCCCCCGACGGTAACCACCGCCGCACGTGGCCACCAGGCGAGTCCGATTTGGGTGCCGGCGGGAGGAATCACCCGATCCGCGACCGAACCTGGGGAAACTCCACAGGTTTCCCACGGAGCCCGGCAAGGAAAATCTCAGGTACGGGGTGTGTTCTGGTCGAGGCGGTAGCCAGGAGCGGGACGAGGCTGGAGCGGGAACATGAGCGAACAGGAGCCGGGGTCGACCGGTGGGTGGCCGTACGGACACGGTGACCAGGCCCAGCCGGGCGCGTACGAGCAGTACGGACAGCCGGACGCGGCGGGCCGGCAAGGCACCCCGGGGCAGCCGGGCACGCCTGGACAACCGGGCACGCCGGGACAACAGGGTCACTACGGCCCGTACGCCGGCTACAACCAGGGCTGGGCACCGCAGGGCGCGTGGGGTCACCCGGGCACCCAGCAGTTCCCGCAGACGCCGTACCACCGGCCGCCGCGGCCGATGCGCAGCGCGGCGATCGCCGTCGGCGCCATCGGGCTTTCGGTCGTGCTCGGCCTCGGCATCGGGCACTTCGTGTGGACGCCGGGCTCGGATTCCGCGTCGGGCAACCAGAACTTCGGGTCCGTGGCGCCTCCCGGGGGCACGTCGAGCACGTCGATCGACCCCAACGGGATCGCGACGAAGGTCGACCCGGGCCTGGTCGACGTGAACACCGAGCTCGGTTACCAGAGCGCCGCCGCGGCGGGCACCGGCATCGTGCTGACCTCGGACGGCGAGATCCTCACCAACAACCACGTCGTCGAAGGCGCCACCAGCATCAAGGTGACCGACATCGGCGACGGCAAGACCTACACCGCCTCCGTGCTCGGCTACGACCGCAGCCACGACATCGCGGTGATCAAGCTCAACGGCGCCTCCGGCCTGAAGACCGCGACGCTCGGCAACTCGTCCGCGGTCGCGGTCGGCGACGCCGTGGTCGGCATCGGCAACGCGGGCGGCGCCGGCGGCACCCCGGCCGTGGCGGCCGGCAAGGTGACGGCGCTGAACCAGTCGATCACCGCGTCGGACGAGTCGGCCAGCTCATCGGAGCAGCTCACCGGCCTGATCCAGGTCGACGCCGACATCCAGTCCGGCGACTCCGGCGGCCCGCTGGTCAACGCCGACGGCCAGGTCATCGGCGTCGACACCGCTGCGTCTCAGGGCTTCCAGTTCAACGGCGGCCAGGGCCAGGGCGGTCTCGGCCGCGGCCGCGGCGGGCTCGGCCAGGGTCAAGGAGGCCTGGGGCAGGGTGGTCTCGGGCAAGGGCAGGGCGGCCTGGGTGGCCTCGGCGGGCTCGGCCAGGGTCAGGGCGGTCTGGGCCAGGGCGATCCGGGCCAGGGCCAGGGCGGCCTCGGCGACGGCAGCGGCCAGCAGGGCGCCTCGAGCGGCCACCAGGGCTTCGCGGTCCCGATCAACCAGGCGATCGACCTGGCCCACCAGATCATCGGCGGCAAGTCGTCCGACTCCGTCCACATCGGACAGAGCGCGTTCCTCGGCGTGTCGGTGAGCGACGCCGGCCAGCAACAGCAGGCGCCCGGCGGGTTCGGCCAGGGCCAGGCCCAGGGTGGCCCGGACCAGTCCCAGGGCAGCTCGACCGGCGCGCAGATCCAGGACGTCGTCGCGGGCGGTCCCGCCGCCTCGGCCGGCCTCACGGGCGGCGACGTGATCACCGCCGTCGACGGCAAGACCGTCGACTCGGCGACCGCCCTCACCACCCTCATGGACACCCACCACCCGGGCGACAAGCTCACCGTCACCGTGGTGGACCAGACCGGCCAGCAGCACGACGTCACCGTGACCCCGGTCAACGGCCCGGTCGGCTGACCGCGAGCACGCAAGGAGGGGGCCCGGTCCATCACGGACCGGGCCCCCTTCGCTGTCGCGGCGGCAACTTCCTCCTGGGCCGTGCCGAGTAGGAAAGCGCGACTTCGGGCCGACGGTCTTGCTCGACCCCGGCGCGCGAACGTTGTCACGCGCCCGAGAAGGGGGTCCCGGTCGATTGCGAACCGGGGCCCCTTCGCTGTCGCGGTGGCAACTTGCTCCCGGGCGGTGCCGAACAGAAAAGCGCGACTTCGGGCGGACGGCCTCCGCCGGCCTGGCTCGGCCCCGGTGCGAGAACGTTGTCACGCGCCCGAGGAGGGGTTCCGGTCCAGCGGACCGGGACCCCTCCCGCCATCGCGGCGTTACCTTCCCCCGACGCGAGCGAGGGAGGAACAGCCCATGGACCGCAAGTGGCTCACCCCGGTGCTTCTGCTGGCGGTCACCGGCTGCAGCACCGGCACGACCGGCCACGCACACCCCGCCGGTGGGGACCTGCCGGGCGCGGCCGACGGGCGCGACTACGCGGCCTGCGCCGACGGCAACTGCGAAGTCCTCGTCACGAAGCCGGTCGACCTTCCGGCCGGCGGGCGCGGGGACGTCGACACGTTGGCGATCACCCGCATCGGGCCCGGCGGGGTGGACTACGAGGTCAGGAGCGCCCACGGCGGCGGCTCCGGGAACCTGACCGCGGGCTGCGTCTCGACGTTCTTCCGGGGCGGGGGAGGCTCGGCGTGCTACTCGGGGGACGTGCCGCGGCCGCAAGCGCAGACGGGGGTGCTCGCGGTGCGGCTGACGGGGGCTTCGGCGGCCGGGGCCGTGGTGCAGCTGGTCTCGGGGCCGCCCGGGCCGCCGCCGGAGTCGCTGGTGCCTCACATTCCCGGTTTCGGGGGCTGAGTGCGGCCTATTCTCTCCAGCGGCACCGTCGCCGAAGCCGGGAGAGGAATCCGTGGACTCCATCAGCACCCTGTCGTACGAGCCGCTCACCCCGACCGCCTACCTCGACCGCGCCGCGGCCGCGCACGGGGACCGGATCGCCGTGGTCGACGGTGAGGACCGCTGGACCTACGCCGAGCTGCACGAGCGGTGCCGCCGGCTCGCCGGGGCGCTGGCGCCGCTCGCGGAAGGGCGGCCGGTGGCCGTGCTCGCGCCCAACACCCACGTGCTGCTGGAAGCCAACTTCGGCGTGCCGTGGGCGGGCGTGCCGCTCGTCGCGGTGAACACGCGGCTCGCGGCGCGCGAGGTGGCCTACATCCTGGAGCACGCGAAAGCGGCGGTGCTGGTGCACGACCCGGTGTTCGACGAGCTGGTCGAAAACGCCATCGCGTTGCTGCCCGGGCCCGCGCCACGCCGGATCCGCGCGGGCGAGGAGTACGAGCGGCTGCTGGCGGCCGCCGAGCCGCTGGCGATCACGCCCGACGACGAGCGGTCCGTGCTGTCGATCAACTACACCTCCGGCACCACCGGCCGGCCGAAAGGCGTGCTCTACAGCCATCGCGGCGCGTACCTGCAGGCGCTGGCGATGGTCGGCCACACGGGCCTCTCGCCCTCGGCCGTGCACCTGTGGACGCTGCCGATGTTCCACTGCAACGGCTGGTGCTTCCCGTGGGCGGTCACCGCGGCCGCGGCCACGCACGTGTGCCTGCCGAAGGTCGAGCCCGCCCGCGTGTGGCAGCTGATTCGCGAGCAGGGCGTCACGCACCTCAACGGCGCGCCGACCGTGCTGTCGATGCTCGCCTACGCCCCGGAAGCGGCGCCGGTCGAGACGACGGTGCGGGTCGCCACCGGGGGAGCGCCGCCGTCGCCCGCGATCCTGCGCCGCATGAGCGAGCTCGGCTTCGACGTGACGCACCTCTACGGCCTGACCGAAACCTACGGCCCGGCGATGATCTGCGACTGGCGTCCCGAGTGGAACGCGCTGGACGAGCAGGAGCAGGCGCGGCTCAAGGCCCGCCAGGGCGTGGGCAACATGATCTCCTGCACCGCCCGCGTGATCGCCGACGACGGCACCGACGTGCCCGCCGACGGCGCCACCGTCGGCCAGATCGCCTTGCGCGGCAACAACGTCATGCTCGGCTACCTCGACGACCCCGAAGCGACGCGCGCCGCCGTGCCCGACGGGTGGTTCCGCACCGGCGACCTCGGCGTGGTGCACCCGGACGGCTACGTCGAGCTGCGCGACCGCAGCAAGGACGTGATCATCTCCGGCGGCGAGAACATCGCGTCGGTGGAGGTGGAGCAGGCGATCGCCGAGCACCCGGCCGTGCTGGAGGTGGCCGTGGTCGCCGTGCCGGACGAGCGCTGGGGCGAGGTGCCGGCCGCGTACGTGACCTTGCGCGACGGCGCGAGCGCCACGGAGGCGGAGATCGTCGAGTTCGTGCGCGAGCGGCTGGCGCGGTTCAAGGCGCCGAAGTCCGTGACGTTCGGGGACCTGCCGAAGACCTCCACCGGGAAGATCCAGAAATACGTGCTGCGCGAGAAGGCCTGGGCGGGCGTGGAGCGGCGCATCCAGTGAGCACTCAGCCCAGCCGGTAGAAGCGCCACATGTCGTGGTCGATCGGCAGGGTCTCGATGCGGGCGAACCCGGCTTCGCGGGCGTACGCCTCGACGGTCGAGCGGCGGATCGCGGTGCCGGTGGCGGCCGAGCCCGTGCTGCTCATGCTGTCGGGCAGGCAGATCGCCACGCTGAAGCCGTACATCAGCCGCTCGACGGCGTCGCCGGGCGCGGTGAACTCGTCGGCGACCTTCATGTCGGCCACGAGCACCGGCCCGCCGAGGCCGCGCATCGCCGCGAGCGCGCGGACGGGGTAGGGCAGGTCGTGGAGGCATTCGAAGGCCATCACGAGGTCGTACGGCTCGGCCTCGACCGTGCCGATGTCCTGGCGGTGCACGGTGATCCGGTCGGTGAGGCCGGCTTCGGCGACGTTGGTCCGGGCGAGCTCCACCGACGCTTGGTCGAGGTCGTACGCGTCGACGTGCGTCTGGGGGAACGCGCGCGCCAGCGCGATCGCGGCCCAGCCGCCGCCGCAGCCGATGTCGGCGACACGCGACGGCCCGTCGGCCAGGCGCGCGAGCACGTCGGGCATCGCGGGCAGCCATTGGTGCGCCAGCAGGTGCAGGAAACCCGGACGGTTGAGCGCCGCCTGGGATTCGCGCATGTCGGTGCCGTAGCCGGCCCACGGGAAGCCGTGGCCGGTGCGGAACGCCTCCGCGACCTCGGGCACGTGCCCGGCGGCGCTCACGAGCTGGCGCGCGAGCGGGCTGAGGTAGGCGAGCGCGTCCTGGTCGGCGAGCACGGTCTCGGCGCCCGGGGCGAAGCGGTAGTGCCGTTCGGTCTCGGTCCCGGTGACCTCCAGGAACCCCGACACCGCCTGCTGTTCGAGCCATTCGCGCGCGCACCGCTCGTCGGTGCCGGTCGACTCCGCGAGCTGGGCGGGCGTGCGGTCGCCGCCGGCGAGGGAGCGGTAGTAGCCGAGGCGGTCGCCGAGCGCGATGGCGATGACGTCGGAAGTCGCGACGGCGGCGTCGAACACGCGCGCCGCCATGGCTTCGGCGGGGTCTTCGGGCATCACCCAGTATTCGCAGAGCGGCCCGAACCGGACAACGACGGGCTTTTCACCGGGGCCCGGGCTCGCGGCCCGGGACCCGGCGGAGATCAGCGGGAGATCGCGGAGAGGAGTTCGGCGTTCGTGGTGTCGCCGGAGAGCTCCCACGCGAACACGCCGCCGAGCCCCTGCGACTTCGCGTAACCGGCCTTGGCCGACGCCGTCGCGGGAGTGTCGTAGCTCCACCACTGCGAGCCGCACTTCGCGTAGGCGGTGCCGGCGATGAGGCCGTTGGACGGGCACGTGGTCTTGAGGACCTTGTAGTCCTCCACGCCGTCCTCACCCGTGGTGGTGCCCTTCACCGGGCCGGTCGCCGTGCCGCCAGGCTGCTTCTGCGTGACACCGTCCCAGCCGCGGCCGTAGAACCCGAGGCCCAGCAACAGTTTCGCCGACGGCACGCCGTCGCGGCGCAGCTTCTGGATCGCGGCGTCCGCGTAGAACCCCGCGGTCGGGATGCCGTGGTACGAGCGCAGCGGCGAATGCGGCGCGGTGGGACCGGTCGGGGAGGCGCCGGCGACGAAGTAGTCGTAGGTCATCACGTTGTACCAGTCGAGGTAACGGCTCGCGCCCGCGTAGTCGGTGGCGTCGATCTTGCCGCCGGGCGTGCCGTCCGCGGTGATCGCCGCGGTCACGAGCTGCTTGCCGAACCTGGCGCGCAGGGCCCGGACGACCTCGGTGAAGGCGTCGGGGCCGCTGGCGTCGCACTCGAGGCCGCAGGCGTTGGGGTACTCCCAGTCCACGTCGATGCCGTCGAAGAGCCCGGCCCAGCGCGGGTCGTTCACCAGGGCGTAGCAGGAGTCCGCGAACTTCGCGGGGTCTTTCGCGGCCTCGGTGAAGCCGGGGGAGAAGGTCCAGCCGCCGAACGACCACAGGATCTTCAGGTTCGGGTGCAGCTTCTTGAGCTGCAGCAGCTGGTTGAAGCTGCCGTGCAACGCGCCGGGCTCGGCGCTGTCGGCCTGGCCGGTCACGCTCGTGGCGGCGTCGTAGGGCTGATCGGCGTCGGCCCACTCGTCGCCGAACGCGCACTGACCGGCCGTGACGGTGCCGAACGCGTAGTTGATGTGGGTGAGCTTCGCGGCGGAGCCGGAGGTCTCGATGTCCTTGACGTGGTAGTTGCGGGCGTACACGTCCCAGTCGGCGAAGTAGGCCATGACCTTGTGGTCCGGCCGGTGATTCGCCGCGGCCGGGGTGGGAGCAGGTGTGGTCGCCGTCGCCGGCGCTGCGAGGGAGGCGAGCACCAGGGCCACCCCGGCCCCGGCCGTGACCAGACGTCTCAGCACGATCGTTTTCCCTTCGACGGGGGAAGAAGACCGCCGGACGCTAACAGGTCCAGACCATTGGGGACAGGGCTCGCCGGGAGAGCGGGCAGCAACGCGGCCCGTTTTGACCCTGCCGGCGCGGAGACGGGCCTCGGGGTCGGGGAACCGGCGCTCAGGCCTGCTTGACCTCGCAGCGCCACGCGCCGCCGGCGCCACGGGTGCACGTGAGCTGCTGCTCGTCGGTCGCGTCGCCGGGCTGGCGCCACGGCATCACGGTGTCGCCGGCGATGAGCGCGTCGAGCGTCTGCAGCTGCGGGTCGCGCGGCTCGGGATGGTGCTCGTACCCGGCCCGCCCGAGCGCCAGCGCGATGGCCATGCCGAGCAGGTTGACGTCGTTCGCGTCCGTCGGCAGCTCGCCTCCCTCGGGGCGCAGCCGCACCCCGGCCTCGGGCGAGTGGACGATCGCTGCGGTGTAGCTGTCGGACATCAGCCGGCACTCTCCGTTCGTGAACTTCCGGACAGGGCTCAGCCTATTTCGCCCGCTCACCGGTGTCACCGCCGACCCGCCGGGCTCAGCCCAGCGCCCGCCGCAGCCGGGGTGCGCTCAGGAGCACCCGGCAGGCGTAGCGCACCTGGGCCCACCGGCCGCTGCGCGCTTCGGCGAGGTCGTGCAGCTCCGAGAGGAACAGCTCGGCGTACTCGGCCCGGCTCCCGGCCGGCAGCAGCGCCGCCGCGCACGTGGCCGTCACGCGGGAGAACGCGATCACCTGCGCCGGGCTCGCCGCCGGCCCCGCCCACCCGTGCCAGCGGGGACGCCGCGAGCCGAACCCGTGGTCGGAGAGCACGGTGACGACGTCCCTGCGCGCCGCGTCGAGCTGGTCCACCACCTCGATCACGCAGCGGCGCGCGAGGTCGTGGTCGTCGCGGCCGGTGCCGTCGCCGACCAGTGCCAGCGCGCGCCACGCGTAGGCGCGGGCGTTGCCGAGCGCCGGCCCCAGCTCGGCGGCGCTCGCGAGGTCGCCCGTCACGTCGAGCTCGCGGCACAGGTCGGCGAGAAGCCCGCCGACCAGCGGCAAATCGATGGCACGGAACGAGCTGCTCAGGTGGGGCAGCAGCGTGGCCGCGACGCGATCGTGGGTCCGGCCGAGCATGCGGTCCAGGCCGAGCAGCAAGTCGAGCGGCGGGTTCACCGCGCGTCCCCCGCCAGGCCCGGGCGCAGCCGCGTCAACGCGCGCGCCGAGGTTTCCGCGCGGTGCAACGCTTCCCGCACGGCCTCGAGACCGTCGGGGTCGAGCCGGTAGTAGCGCCGCCGCGGCCGGCCCGCCTCCGCCGGATCCGCTTCCTCCCACCGCGACCGCAGCCAGCCCGCCTTCTCAAGGCGCGCGAGGATCGGGTGGATCGTGCCGCTGGGCAACCCGGCGGCAGCGCAGATCTCGAGCCCGTAGAGCTCCTGGGTGGGCTCCCGCAGCAGCGCGTGGAGCACCAGCTGGGTCGGGAGGGTCATCCGCGGACCGGCCATGCAAGAACTCTACCTAGCCCCCTTCGCGAGGGAAAGCCCTGGCCGTGGCTCGGCGTCCGGGTGGGCTTCGGGAAGTGGTCTGGACATTTCACACATTGGTCCAGACAATGAGCACCTCCCCGCCGAAGCCGGAGGTGCGCGATGAGGCGTTCCCGACTGTCCGTGTTCCTGGCCGCGTTCGCCGTGGCGCTGGGTGGGCTCGTGGCCGTGCCCGGCAGTGCCGGGGCCGCGAACCTGCTGGTCAACCCCGGGTTCGACGCCGGGTCGACGGCCGGGTGGGAGTGTGCGGGCGGGGCGGCGACGGTGGCCTCGCCGGTGCGTTCGGGGGCGGGGGCGCTGGCGGTGACCGCGTCCGCGAGCGACACCGGGCAGTGCAGCCAGACGGTGTCCGTGCGGCCGAGCACGACCTACGCCGTGGAGGCGTGGGTGCGGGGCAATCCGGTGTACCTGGGGGTCACCGGAGGGCCCTCGACCTGGGCGGGATCGGGTGACTACACGCGGCTGGCACTGTCGTTCACCACGGGTGCGAGCCAGACGTCGGCGCAGCTCTACCTGCACGGCTGGTACGGCGGCGGCACCTACTACGCCGACGACGTCAGCCTCGACGGCCCGGGCGGCGGGACCCCCGGCGCGCCGAGCGCTCCGACGGCGCCGAAGCTCGGTGTGGTCACCGGCACGTCGATCGGCCTGACGTGGACCGCGCCGGCGGGCACGGTGACCGGCTACCGCGTCTACGAGGACAGCACGCTGCGCGCCACCGTCACCGGCACCTCGGCGACGCTCACCGGTCTTTCGCCGTGCACCACGCACAGCTACACCGTCGCCGCCTACAACACGGCGGGGGAGTCACCGCGCAGCGCCACCGTGTCCGGGTCCACCGGCGGCTGCACCAACGCCGGCTTGCCGGAGCACGCCCTCATCGGCTACCTGCACGCCAGCTTCGCCAACGGCTCCGGCTACGTGCGCATGGCCGACGTGCCCGACGCGTGGGACATCATCGACCTCGCGTTCGGCGAGCCGACCACGCCGACGTCCGGCGACATCCGCTTCAACCGCTGCCCGGCGACCGAATGCGCGGGCGTGGAGAGCGACGCCGACTTCATCGCGGCGATCCGCGCGAAGCAGGCGCAGGGCAAGAAGGTGCTCATCTCCATCGGCGGCGAGAAGGGCCAGGTGCAGCTCACCACCACGGCCGCCCGCGACGCGTTCGTCAGCTCGGTCTCCGCGATCATCGACAAGTACGGCCTCAACGGCCTCGACGTCGACTTCGAAGGCCACTCGCTGTCGCTGAACGCGGGCGACACCGACTTCCGCAACCCGACCACCCCCGTCGTGGTCAACCTGATCTCCGCGCTCAAGACGCTGAAAGGCCGCTACGGCAGCGGGTTCGTGCTCACGATGGCGCCCGAGACGTTCTTCGTGCAGGTCGGCTACCAGTTCTACGGCGGCTCCTCGGCCGGCGACCAGCGCACCGGCGCGTACCTGCCGGTGATCAACGCCCTGCGCGACTCGCTGACCGTGCTGCACGTCCAGGACTACAACTCCGGGCCGGTCATGGGGCTGGACAACCAGTACCACACGATGGGCGGCGCCGACTTCCACATCGCCATGACCGACATGCTCAAAGCCGGCTTCACCGTCGCCGGCGGCGCGTTCTTCCCGGGCCTGCGCGACGACCAGATCGCCCTGGGCGTGCCGGCGACCGTCAACGCGGGCAACGGCTACACCGCCTCCGCTGACGTGCAGACCGCCCTGACCTGCCTCACGAAGGGCACCGGCTGCGGCGGCTACACCCTGCGCGGCGGGACCGTGCCGGGGCTGCGGGGGCTGATGACATGGTCGATCAACTGGGACCACTTCTCGGGCTGGGCGTTCCAGAACGCGCACGCGCCGTTCCTGGACACGCTGCCCTGAGACCCCTGCCCTGAGACCCACGAGACATGGCGGCCCGCCGGCGATCTTCGGCAGACTGGGAACCACCCCGAAGATCGTGAGGACCACCGATGGACCTGAAACTCCGCGGCAGGCGTGCCCTGGTGACCGGCGCGTCGAAGGGCATCGGCGCGGCCGTGGCCGAGGTGCTGGCCGCCGAGGGCAGCCACCTGCACCTGGCCGCGCGCAGCGGTGAGGCGCTCGAAGCCCTCGCCCGGAAGCTGCGGGAGGCGTACGGGGTCGAGGTGACCGTGCACGTCGTCGACCTGCGGGAAACCGCCGATCTCGAACGGCTCGCCGAGGCCACGGCCGACGCCGACATCCTCGTGAACAACGCCGGCGACATCCCCGCCGGCACGCTCGACCAGGTCGGTGCCGACCGGTGGCGGCACGCGTGGGACCTCAAAGTGTTCGGCTACGTCGACCTCATCCGGCTCGTCTACGCGCGGCTGCGCGAGCAGGGCCGCGGCGTGATCGTCAACGTGATCGGCGCCGGCGGCGAGCGGCCCAAGCCGGAGTACATCGCCGGCGGTGCGGGCAACGCGGCGCTGATGGCCTTCACGCGCGCGCTCGGCGCCGAGGGCCCGCGCGACGGCGTGCGCGTGGTCGGCGTGAACCCCGGCCCGGTCGCGACCGAGCGGATCACCACCATGCGCGCCGCCAATGAAGACGTCGACGCGAGCTTCGCCGCGCTGCCCTCGCGCCGCGTCGCCGAGCCGGGCGAGGTCGCCGACCTGGTGGCGTTCCTGGCCTCGGGCCGCGCCGACTACATCAGCGGCACCATCGTCACCATCGACGGCGGGCTGTCCGCCGCGTCCTGACTCACCCGGCGGCGAAGACGTGCCGCCACCGCTCGGCCGAGTCGGCGAGGTCGCGCCCGACGTGGTCGAAGTAGTCGCCCATCGCGGCCAGCCGCGCGGCGGCGGGGGAGCCGGCCAGCAGGCCGGCGCCTTCGCGCGCCGAGGTGGCCCACGCGGTGCAGACGTCGGCTTCGCGCCGGCACGAGCGGTACCACGCGTCGTCGTCGACGCGGTAGTGCTCGCGACTGCCGGGCTCGCTGACTCGGCGGACCAGCTCAAGCTGCTCCAGGTACGCGATCGCCTTCGACACTGACGCGGGGCTCACCCGCACGCGCGCCACGAGGTCCGCCGCGGAGAGGGCGCGCCGGTCGCTGGTCAGCAGCGCGGCGAGCACGCGGGCGGGCATACGGGGGAGTCCTGTGTGGACCATCATCTCCGTGAACCGCTCCTCGAAGCCGGTCGGCGCCGGCGCGCCCGCGGGCACGCGCCGGCCGCGCTCGTGCGTGGCCTCCTGGGCGTGGTCGGCCCGGTAGCCGCGCGGGCCGCCGTTGCGCCGGACCTCCCGGCTCACGGTCGACGTCGGCCGGCCGAGCAGCCGCGCGATCTCGGCGTAGGCGAGCCCGGCGGTCAGCCCCTCGGCGACGGCTCGACGGTCCTCGTGGGTCAGGCGGCTTCCCGGCATGCCCCGAGCGTACGCCGTCATTGCAACGCAGGCCGGTCGTTGCACTCGTGACAGCCATTGCAACACAAGGAAAACCCGAGTTGACGGACCCCGGCGGACAGTCGTAGTTTCCCGATCGGGAAAAGGGGGTCACCATGGACACGACGGCGTTCACCGCGGTGGAGAACAGCCTGTTCCTCACGCTCGACGGCCGCGCGCTCGACGCCCGCACGCCCCGCCCGGTGCTCGGCGACCCGACGGCCTCGGGTGTCGTGGCGGCACTCGGCCACGACCCCGCCGCGGCGCCGTTGGTGAAGAGCCAGGTGTTCGACATCGCCGTGCGCTCGCGGATGCTCGACGACGTGGTGCGCTCCTTCGTCGGCCGGCACCCCGACGCCGTGGTGCTGGAGCTGGGCTGCGGGCTCGACGGCCGGATCGAACGCGTGCAGCCGCCGTCCACAGTGGACTGGTACGACCTCGACCTGCCCGGCGTCGTCTCCGTGCGCGAACGGCTCCTGCCCCGGCCCGCGAACGCCCACTTGGTGGCCGCCGACCTCACCGACCCGGCGTGGCTCGACCGGATCCCGGCCGGCCGGCCCGCCGTCGCGGTCGCCGACGGGCTCGTCGCCTTCCTACCCCAGGACGCGTTCGTCGCCCTGCTCGCCGGGATCGCCGGCCGCTTCCCGACGGGCGAGATCGCGTTCAACAGCTACACGCGCTTCCACGTCTGGGCCATCAAGCACTACCGCGGCACCGGTTCCATCGCGGGCGTCGTGGCCAACCCCGGCTTCGACGACCCGCGCGACCCGCAGCGCTGGGTGCCGAAACTGGAGCTGGCCGGCGAGCAGTTCGCTTCCCGCGCGCCCGAGGTCGCGTTGCAGCCGCTCGCGCTGCGCTGGTTCACCCGCCTGGCGGCCCGCAGCACAGCCTTGTCGCGACGGGGGACGTGCGTGCTGCGCTACCGGTTCTGACTCACGCGTCCGGGGTCGACGTCGCTCTGCCCGATGGTGGTTCGGATCGTGATCATGCTTCTGGCCGGGTGATCTGGGGTCGGCGTCGGGGCGAGGCCCTCGATCAGGCGAGCGTCGGTTCGATCAGGAACGGCCGGTACCCCGCGATCTCGGGCAGGTCGAAGTGCTCGAACGCCTCTCGCCGCAGGTGCCACCGGATGATGCGGCGGGTCGACGCGTGGTGCGGCTGGGAGAAGACGAGCGTGTCGGGGGTTTCCCAGATCGGGGCGGTCGGCGGGATTTCGCCGACCTCGCAGCCCTCGGGGAGCGGGCGTTCGGTGATGGTCCCGGTGGTCAGGTCGAGCACCATCAAAGTGAGCGGGTTGTGCCGGAACGAATACATGCTCGCGCCACCCGGGACGAAGCCGCCGCGCGGGGTGTCCACGGTCCGCCGCCGCTCGCCCGACGCGGTGAACACCGCCAATCCTTGCGCGTCTTCGCGCACGTTGGCGCCGGACAGCGGATCGAGTCGATGCACCGGCGAGGCGAGAGCCACGGGTTCCCGGCCTGGAATCCAGCGAGAGGTGGTGAACGCCGCTTCGCCCGACCTGGTGGAGAAGTAGACAGCGCCGTCGTGGATGCCCAGGACGTGGCGCGTGAGGTTTTCCGACCTCGGCAGGCTCCACGCTTCCTCCGTTGTCACGTCGAAGACGTGCACTTGATCCCACGGTCGCCGGCCGGTGTGCGTCTGCACTCCGGCCAAGTGCCGTCCGTCCGCGCTGCGAACGGGCTGGAAACCCAGGTCCACCGGAAGCCGGCTCCCGGCCCCGGCCCAGGTCATCAGTTGTCCTTGCCCGGCGGAGGCGGCGACGTAGATGCCTGCCGGGGTCTCGAACGCGCGGTAGCGGTAGTCGCTGTCGACCCGGCCCAGGACGACAGGTTCCCCTGCGCGCCACACGACGACCGTGCCATCGGCGGCGAGGAATCCCGCACGCGGCGGAGCACCGGCCACGGTCACCGGTTCCTCCCCGCGAACGCTCCGGCGGGCGACCCGCGGTACCGGCCGGGTCCATAGCGGCGAGCGAGGAAGCGCGGTGACAGTGTCGTTTCCTCGTTGGATCAGGTTGTCTTCGGCCGCGTACTCGAGTAGCGGTTCGATCGTTTCCCCAGGGACAGCCAGCAACGCGGCCAGGTCCTCGATGCGCGCCGGATTCGACCAGGCGGCGATGCCGGTGACATCGGCGGCGAGCCAGATGTACGCGCTGCGCACTGCGTCGGCATCCACCCGGGCCGCCAGTTCACCTGGTAAGTCGAGCGCTTCCGTGGCCCGCCGTGGCGTGCCCGGGGAGAATCGTCCGGCACCGTCGTCCACGATCAGCCCCGCGGCGACCAGCAACGGGATCGCGTCCCGGCGTGTGCGCGGCGGATCGACACCCAGCTGGGCGCACACCCCGGCCGACGGCCGCGGCTCGTCGGGCAGCGGTTCGTCGAGCCAGCCGTCCGGGCGCTGCATGCCGGCGAGGGTGAAGAACCACGACACCTCGATGACGTGGTAACCGAGCACCTGCTGCCACCCCGGGTTCGCCGGGTGAACCGCCGCACGCGTGCGCTTGAGCCACCGCGGTGCCTCCGGCGTGCCCGGCGCCGGCCAGGACTGGATCAGCCAGACGTCTCCTTCTTCGCCGTCGTCCGCGGCCTTGCGGCACACCCGGACGCGAAAGAGTCCCTTCGCACCGAGACTCAGTTCGTCGCCGAAGGTCCCACCCGTCAGCGTTCCCAGGCCCACGACCCCCGAGCGGCTGTGAAACGGCGCCTCGACGATGTCTTCCCAGTCCCCGAGCCGTACGTCGGGTGGCTCGTCGTGCGCTTCCCAGCGAACCGCTTGGTAGGGATCGCCGGCCGTGCCGTGCAGCCATCCGTCGCCCGCCGTCGCGATCGTGCCGGACAACGCGTTGGTCGCGAGCTCGCCGAGCAGCTCGTTGCCCAGCGAGGGCAAACGGTCCTCGCGGTACACGTCACGCACCACAACGGTCCCGTATTCGGGCAGGTACTCGTCGTCCTCACAGAACCCCAGAATCGTCACGCCGGGCACGGTAGCGCCCGGCGCCGACAATTCCGGTGGCGATCGCTTTCACCGGAAGTGCGCGGCTCGGCGGAAGGACCGGCTCACGCGTCCGGGTAGCGCGTGTCCAGTGCGACGGCCTCCCACTCCGCGAGGTCCGCCAGCTGCTTCTCCAGCTTCGCCCGGATCCGCGTGACCGCTTCCGGCCCCAGTGGCAGCCGCAGTGGTGCGTCGGGGGTGTCGACGAGCGTCAGGATGGCCGCGGCGGCGCGGGCCGGGTCGTTGGGCTGGTGCCCGTCCTGCGCGGAGAAGTGCGAGCGCAGGCGGCCGGCGGGGGTGTCGGCGTAGTCGGCGATCGGGTCGGCGAAGGTCATGGAGCGGCCGGCGAACTCGGTGCGGAAGGGGCCCGGCTCGACGATGCTGACGCGGATCCCGAGCGGCCCCACCTCGCCGGCGAGGGCCTCGGACATGCCTTCCAGCGCGAACTTCGACGTCGCGTAGATCGCGTGGCCCGGGTTGCCGACGACGCCGCCCACGGAGGACAGCTGCACGATGTGGCCGCTGCGCCGCGCCCGCAGGTGGGGCAGCACGGCGCGCGTCACGGCGAGCACGCCGAACACGTTGGTCTCCATGACCTTGCGCGTCTGCTCGTCGGTGAGCTCCTCCAGCGCGCCGATGAGGCCGTGGCCCGCGTTGTTCACGAGCACGTCGATCTGCCCGTACTCGGCGAGCGCGGCGTCGACGGCCGAGTGGATCGACGCGGGGTCGGTCACGTCGAGGCGCGCGACGAGCGCCCGGTCGGCGAAGTCCTTCACCGACTCGACGTCGCGCGCGGTGGCCACGACCCGCTCGCCCCGCGCGAGCACCGCCTCGGCGAGCACCCGCCCGAAACCGGCGCTCGTGCCCGTGATGAACCAGACCCGGCTCATGTCCGTCTCCTCGATTCGCGGTATCTTGATACTCAAACCAAACTACCTTGAGGCTCAAGGGAGTGTCCAGTGGACCAGGACTCGGTCGGCGCCGGCCTCGCGGCGTGGCTGCGCGTGATGCCCGCCGGGGTCGACGCGGACGTCGAGGCCGCGCGCCAGCGGATCGGGCGGTTGTCGCGGCAGTTCGAGCAGGTGCTGGGCCGCGCGGCCGCCGCCCACGACCTCACCCCCGGCGACTGGCAGGCCCTCTCGGCATTGCACCGCTCCGGCGAGCCGCCCGTGCTCACGCCCAAGGAGCTCGGTGACCTGCTGGGCGTCACCTCGGGCACCGTCAGTGTCCGGATCGACCGCCTGGCCCGTGCGGGCCTGGTCGAACGCGTCGCGGCCGCCGACGGCCGCAGCCGCCCGATCCGCCTCACCCGCAAGGGCCGCGCCCGCTGGGCCGCCGCCACGAAACAACGCACCGACGACGAACGCGATCTCTTCGCCGGTGCTCTCGAACCCGGCCGCCTGGCCGCCCTCAACACCCTGCTGGCCGACCTGCTGGCGCGCTTCGAGTCGGAGTTCGGCCCGGCGTCCACAGTGGACCGGATCGGCGACGAGGCCTGACCCCCACCGCAGCCGGGCAAGGATGCAGGAAGGGCGGCGCCCGTGGGCTCACCTCCGTGAGCCGGTCGAGCACCGCGGCCGGCGGTCCGGCGCCACCGGCTCGCCGACGAACCGCAAGCACCCCTGAGGTGACAGCCCGGACCGAGATCCCGGGCATGTCCCGGACCTGGAGCTTGACCTGGAGCGCGCTCCAGGTGGGAGTCTGGACGGGTGGATTCCTACTCACCCGCCGAAGTGACCGCCCGGACCGGCTTCAGCATCGACACGCTGCGCTACTACGAACGCATCGGCCTGCTGCGCGACGTCCGCCGCACCGCGGGCGGGCGCCGCCGCTTCACCGAGGACGACCTGCGGTTCCTGCACCTGCTGCGCTGCCTGCGCGACACCGAGATGCCGATCGCGGAGATGCTGCGCTACGTCGAGCTGCTGCGCGAGGGCGACGGCACCCAGGCCGAACGCCTCGCCGTGCTGCAGGAGCACGAGACGCGCGTGGCCGAGCAGATCGACCGGCTGCGCGGGCACCAGGAGCACATCCGGATGAAGATCGCCGTCTACGGCGCCGCTCTCGAAAAGCCCCTGCCGGACCAGGCCGAAGCCCTGGCCAAGGTCTGAGCCGAGCCGGTGGAGCGGCACGGGCGAGAGCGCCACTCCACCGGGACCGTGCTCAGTTGAGCATTCCGTGCGGGTCCAGCACGTACTTGCGCGCCGCGCCCTGGTCGAACTCGTGGTAGCCGCGCGGCGCGTCGCCGAGGCTGATCGGCGTCGCGTTCACGGCCTTCGCGATCTGCACGCGGTCGTGCAGGATCGCCATCATCAGCTGCCGGTGGTACTTCATCACCGGGCACTGGCCTGTGGTGAACGAATGCGACTTCGCCCAGCCCAGCCCGATCCGGATCGACAGCGAGCCCTGGCGAGCCGCCTCGTCGCCGGCCCCGGGATCACCCGTCACGTACAGGCCGGGGATGCCCAGTGCCCCGCCGGCGCGGGTGAGGTCCATCAGGGAGTTGAGCACCTCCGCCGGGTGCTCGGTGGCCGACTCCTTGCCGTGTCCGCGCGCCTCGAACCCGACGGCGTCGACACCGCAGTCGACCTCCGGCTCGCCCAGGATGGCGGCGAGCTGGTCCTTCGGGTCGCCCTTCGACACGTCCACGGTCTCGCAGCCGAAGCTGCGGGCCTGCGCGAGCCGTTCGGCGTTGAGGTCACCCACGACCACCACAGCGGCGCCGAGCAGCTGCGCCGACGCGGCCGCGGCCAGCCCGACCGGACCGGCACCCGCCACGTAGACCGTCGACCCCACGGTGACCCCCGCCGTGACGCAGCCGTGGAAGCCGGTCGGGAAGATGTCCGAGAGCATCGTGAGGTCCAGGATCTTCTCCATCGCCTGGTCGCGGTCCGGGAATTTCAACAGGTTCCAGTCCGCGTAGGGCACCATCACGTACTCCGCCTGACCGCCGACCCAGCCGCCCATGTCGACGTAACCGTAGGCCGAACCCGGCCGGTCCGGGTTCACGTTCAGGCAGATGCCCGTCTTGCCTGCCTTGCAGTTGCGGCAGCGTCCGCACGCGATGTTGAAGGGCACCGAAACCAGGTCGCCCACCTTGATGAACTCCACGTCGCGGCCGGTCTCGATCACCTCTCCGGTGATCTCATGGCCCAGCACCAGCCCCTGCGGTGCAGTCGTGCGGCCGCGGACCATGTGCTGGTCGGAGCCGCAGATGTTGGTCGCGACGTTCTTCAGGATCACACCGTGCTGGGTTTCCCGGCCTACGTTCGCCGGGTTCACCCCCGGCCCGTCCCTGAGCACGAACCCGGGATACTCGATCGTCTCGACCTCGACCTTGCCCGGTCCCACGTAGCTGACTGCCTTGTTGCCCGCCATGATCTTCTGGCCGCCTTCCTCGTTCTCCGGTGAACAGGTTTGGCGCGGCGTTGGGTCTGCCCGTCACGTCAGGCATTCCATGCTAACCCCGTTGCGCACACCGGCGCGCTGACTTGCCCGCGGCCGCGCGGGTGGGCAAGATCGACCGCGGCGGGGGGCCGGTCGTGTGCAGCCTTCGGCATGAGGAGCCAGTGTGGAGATCGTCGAGTTCACCCCCGAGCGCGAGCAGTACGCGTGGACCTTCGGCGGGGTCGCCCCGATCCGGACGGTGAAGCCCGGCACGGTGTTGAAACTCTGGACCGAGGACGCGTTCAGCGGCCGGTTGCAGAGCGCGTCGGACAAGCCGAGTGAGAAGCTCGACATGCGGGAGGTCAACCCGCAGACGGGACCGTTCTTTGTGGACGGCGCGGAACCCGGTGACACACTGGCGCTGCACTTCGTGGACCTGGAACCGGCGCGCGACTGGGCGGCGTCGGCGACCATCCCGTTCTTCGGCGGGCTGACGGCCACCGACCGCACGGCGATGCTGCACGGGCCGCTGCCCGAGCTGACCTGGATCTACCAGCTCGACCGCGAGAAGCAGGTCGTGGTGTTCGAGGCGCTGCGCGGCGACTTCCGCGTGGACCTGCCGTTGGAGCCGATGCTCGGCACGGTGGGTGTCGCGCCCGCCGGGCGGGAGGTCCGCACCTCCTTGGTACCGGACATGTTCGGCGGCAACATGGACACGCCGGAGATGAAGGCGGGTGCCACCTGTTACCTCGGCGTGAACGTGCCGGGTGCGTTGTTCTCGGTCGGCGATGGGCACTACCGCCAGGGCGAGGGCGAGGCCTGCGGCACGGCCGTGGAAGGCGCCATGAACGTGACGCTGATCGTGGAGCTGATCAAGGGCGGCGCGCCGGTGTGGCCGCGCATCGAGCAGGACGAGAACTACGTGGTCGTCGCGTCCTCGCGTCCGCTGGAGGACGCGTGGCGCTCCAGTCAGCACGGCATGATCGGCTGGCTCGGCGAGCTCTACGGGCTCGACCCGCTCGACGCCTACCAGCTGCTCACGCAGATCAGCCAGGCCCCGCTGGCCAATGTCGTCGACGCGAACTACAGCGCCGTCACCAAGATCGCCAAGCGCTTGCTGCCCACGGGCGAGGCCTACGGCGGAATGCACCGGTACCTGCGCGAGCAGGCCGCGAAGCTCTAGGAGGAAAACGCATGGATCTGCGGCTGGCCGGGCGCAAAGCCCTGGTGACCGGCGGTACCAAGGGGATCGGGCGCGCGGTCGTCGCCGCGCTCGCGGGCGAGGGCGCTGCGGTGGCGTTCTGCGCACGCACCGAATCCGAGGTCCGCGCCACGGAGAAGGAGTTTCGCGACGGCGGCGCGACCGTGTCGGGCGAGGCGGTGGACGTCGCCGACGCCGACGCGCTGACCGCGTGGGTCGAGCGCGCCGCGACCGACCTCGGCGGCCTCGACATCGTGGTGGCGAACGTCAGCGCCCTGTCCATCGGCCCGACCGAGGAGAACTGGCGCGCCAGCTTCGAAGTCGACCTCATGCACACCGTGCGCGTCGCGGAGACTGCGCTGCCGCACCTGGAACGCAGCGACGCCGGCTCGATCATCGCGATCTCCAGCGTTTCCGGGCGCGAGATCGACTTCGCCGCCCCCGCCTACGGGACGATGAAGGCCGCGGTCGTGCACTACATCCAGGGCCTGGCGTTCCAGCTGGCCCCGAAGGGCATCCGCGCCAACACCGTGTCGCCCGGCAACACCTACTTCGAGGGCGGCATCTGGCACAGCACCGAAAGCGGCAATCCGGAGCTGTTCAACACCGCGCTCGGCCTCAACCCGATGGGCCGCATGGGCACGCCGGAAGAGATCGCGTACGCGGTGACCATGCTGGCGAGCCCGCAGGCGTCGTTCATCACCGGGACGAACCTGGTCGTCGACGGTGCCCTGTCGCGGGGTGTGCAGCTGTAGTTCTCAGTTACCGTCGGTGCCTCGGGCTCTCGCGCCCGGGGCACCGAGCTGTTCGCGCAGGAAGCCGAGTCCCCGGGTGGTCATGCGTTCGCGGGTACCGAGCCCGTAGACGTGCCCGACGTCCTCGAGCCACGCGAACTCGGCGTCGGCGCCGGCCTGCCAGTAGGTGGCGACGAGGGTTTCGCTCTGGGTGATGGGCACGACGTCGTCGGCGGTGCCGTGCACGACCAGCAGCGGCGCGGCGGACTCGCTCACGTGCGTGAGCGGGCTGGCCGCGGCGGCGAGCGCCGGGTGCTGCGCGGGCGCGCCGCCGAGCAGCCACGCGTGCGGGTCTTCGCCGGTGGCGTGGAACGGTGAGCTCGGCGGGGGCGGCGGCAGCCGCGTGAAGTCCGACGGCGGGCTCCACGCCACGGCCGCCTGCACGCCGGAGTCCGGGCCGAGCACGCCGACGTCGCCTTCCAGCTCGGGCCGGCCGCCGGTCACGGCGAGCATCACCGCGAGGTGCCCGCCCGCGGCGTGGCCCCACGCGGCGAACCGGTCCGGGTCCAGCGCGAGCGTCGCGTGGTGGTGCCGCAGCCAGCGCACCGCGGCCTTCACGTCGTGCAGCTGCGCTGGGTACACCGCTTCGCGGCTGTGTCTGAAGTGGACCAGGCCCACGGCGAACCCGGCCGCGGGCAACCGTTGGGCGAGGTACCGGCCGAGTGGCGCGTGCTTGGGCGAACCCAGGGCGAACGCGCCGCCGTGGACGAACACCACCACCGGCCACCCGGTGGGCGGCGGCGGACCGGCCGGCACGGCCAGGTCGAGCAGCAGCGGCCGGTAGCCGAGCAGGGGAGCGACCACGGCGTCGCGGTAGAGCACCCGGCCGGCGGCGGGCTCGGGGTCCGGCGGGGCGGTCTGCGGGAGAACGGGGAGCACCTGGGTCACCAGCCGACTATCACCCACCCCGGCCTCCGATCGGTAGCCGTACCAGGAAGCGGGACGAGGTGGTGTTTTCCCGGCATCCGGACCGATTTCGCGCACGGGAAAGGTGCTGCCCCTCGCCCGGGCGGCGAGGGGCAGCCGTCACAGGGCGAACGCGATCGACCGCACGATCAGCGCCGCGAAGAACACGACGGTGAACGCGAGGTCGATCGACAGCCCGCCGGCGCGCACGGGCCGCAGCACGCGGCGCACGGGCGCGATCACGGGCTCGGTCACGCGGTGGCTGTAGTAGCGCGCCTTCCCGAGCCACACCGGCCCGGTGGTCGCCAGGCGCGTCCAGTCCAGGATCATGCGCGCGATCAGCGCGAGGATGAACAGGGTCAGCACGTACCCGACCAGCGTTCCGATCAGGCTCATCACACACTCCTCAGGGTGGGTCGTTCACCTGGCTCAACGCCGGGAGCGCCCGCGGAGTGTCCCGTTTGCCGGAGTTCTCAGCGAGTTATCAGCGAATGGTCAGCCCGGGACCACCGTGACCAGCGGCTGGAGCACGCGGTCGAAGCCCACCACGCGCCGCGATCCCGTGACCGGCACCGCCAGAACGGTGTGCGCTACAGCGCTCGACGGGCCCACGTGCAGCTCCACGGCCCCGGTGTCGACGATCCGGTCGCGGGCCCGGCCGGTGTAGGACGTGAGGTCCGCGTGCAGGTCCAGGTGCGCCACGCGGGTCTGCCCGGGCGGGAGCGTCACGCGCGGCGCGGCGATCAGCTGCCGCAGCGGGCGCGCGACCTCGGCGACCGGGTCGTGGAGGTAGACCTGCACGACTTCCGAGATCTCCGTGTCGTGGGGGTTGTGCAGCGTCACGCTCACCCGGCACGAGCCATCCGCCGGCCACACGGTGGCGCCGGTGACCGAGACCCAGGTGGCCGGGTGGTAGGCGAGGCCGTGGCCGAACGGGAACAGGGGCGTGGGGTCGACCGAGCTGACGTCGCTGCGCGCGGCCAGCGCCGCGCCGAGGTAGGTCGACGGCTGGGCCGCCCCGGCGGCCGGGAAGCTCACCGGCAGGCGGCCGGACGGCTCGACCCGGCCGGTGAGCACCCCGGCGAGCGCCGCCGCGCCCTCTTCCCCGGGGTAGAACCCGCACACGACGGCCGCCAGGCGCTCGACCTGGCGCGACAGCTCGTAGGGCCGGCCGGACAGCAGCACCAGCACCACGGGCGTGCCCGTCGCCAGCACCGCTTCGAGCAGCTCCTCCTGCCGGCCGGGCAGCCGCAGGTCGGCGGCGTCGCAGCCTTCGCCGGACGTGCCGCCTCCGAACAGGCCCGCCCGGTCGCCGAGCACGGCGACGCAGACATCCGCCGCCGCGGCCACCTCGACGGCTTCGGCGAGATCGGCGTCCGTGCCGCCGGTGACGCCGCAGCCCGCGGCGAAGGTGACGTCGAACGACTCCCGCAGCGCCTCGGCGACCGTGGGCACGTCGAGCCCGAACGGCACGTCCGGGTGGTGGACACCGACGTGCATCGGGAACGAGTAGCAGCCGAGCATCGCGCCCGGTTCGTCCGCGCGCGGGCCCACGACCGCCAGCCGAACACCGGAACGCAGCGGCAACGCTCCGGTGTTCGACAGCAGCACCACCGACCGCTCGGCGAGCTCCCGGGCGAGCGCCCGCGACCCGGCGTCGTCCAGCTCGGTCCCGGCCGGGTGGGGCGACCAGCCGGGGTCCAGCAGGCCCAGCTCGAACTTCTGCGTCAGCACGCGGTGCAGCGCACGGTCCACCAGGGACTCGTCGACGGTGCCGTCGGCCAGCGCGGCCACGAGCGGCGGGCCGTAACAGTCCACTGTGGGCAGTTCGACGTCGATGCCCGCGGTCAGCGCCTGCCCCGCCGCGTCCGCCGGTCCGGTGGCGACGTGGTGCAGGGCGTGCAGGAACGCCACGGAGAAGTAGTCGGACACCACGGTGCCGGTGAACCCGAAGCGTTCGCGCAGCAGCGTGGTGAACAGTTGCGGGTCGGCCGCGGCCGGCAGCCCGTCGAGGTCGGTGTAGGAGTTCATCACCGATCGCGCCCCGGCGCGCAGCGCGTGCTCGAACGGCGGCAGCAGCACGTCGGCCAGCTCACGCGGCCCGACCGACACCGGCGCGAGGTTGCGCCCGGCCTTGGACGCGGAGTAGCCCGCGAAGTGCTTGAGCGTCGCGACGATCCCGGCCGACTCGAGCCCGGCGACGTAGGCCGCGCCGATCGTGCCCACGAGGTACGGGTCCTCACCGATGGTCTCCTCGACGCGGCCCCAGCGCAGGTCCCGCGCCACGTCCAGCACCGGCGCCAGCCCCTGGTGCACGCCGAGCGCCCGCATGGTCTCCCCGATGCGGAAAGCCATGCGCCCCACCAGATCCGGGTCGAAGCTCGCGCCCCAGCACAGCGGCGCCGGGTACACCGTGGCCTGCCAGGCCGCCAGGCCCGTGAGGCATTCCTCGTGCACCACCGCGGGGATGCCGAAGCGCCCGCGCGTCACGATCTCCTCCTGCGTCCGCGCGAGGCCCCGCGCGCCGATCTCCGGATCGACCGGCCGCGTGCCGAACGCGCGGGTCAGCTGCCCGACCCCGTGCGGCACGAGCGCGTCCCAGTCCGGCGGGTCGTGGGCGAAGTCGTGCTGGTGCGGCGCGACCTCGCCGCCGGAGTCCATGCCGACCCAGATCCCGGACAGCTGCGCCACTTTTTCCCGCGTGGTCATCCGCGCGACGAGGTCGCGCACGCGCTCGGCCACGGGCAGCCGCGGGTCGCGCCAGGGTTCGGGCGCGGTCTCGGTCGTCACGAGCCCGCCCGCGGCGCGGCGCTCGACGAGCGCACCACCAGTTCCGTGTCGAGCACCACGGGCTCACGCTCCTCGGGTTCGCCGTTGATGAGTCCGATGAGGACGGTGATGGCACGGTGGCCCATCTCGCGGATGGGCTGCTGCACCGTGGTCAGCGGGGGAGTGCACAGGGCCGACTCGGGGATGTTGTCGAAGCCGACCACCGACACGTCGTCCGGCACGCGCAGGCCCAGTGCCGAAGCGGCGTCCAGGGTCGCGAGGGCGGAGGTGTCGTTGGCGGCGAACACGGCCGTGGGCCGGTCGGGACGCGTCAGCAGCTCCCGTGCCGACGCGCCCGCCAGCTCGCCGTCGTAGTCACCCGCGACGACCAGGGTTTCGTCCACCTCGACGCCGGCCGCGGCCAGCGCGCGCCGGTAGCCGGTCTCGCGCAGCTGGGCGGATTGCAGGTCCGGCCGGCCCGCGAGCAGCGCGATCCGCCGGTGCCCGAGCGTCAGCAGGTGCTCGGTCGCCAGCTGCGCGCCGCGCAGGTTGTCGGAGACGATCGCCGGCAACGGCGAACGCCCGGTGTGCGGATCCACTGCCACGACGGGAGTCCCGGGCAGGCCTTCGAGCTCGGCCGCGGGCGTGACGAGCACGGCGCCGTCGACGAGCGTGCCGCTCAGGCGCGAGAGGTACCGGCGCTCCCAGCCCTCCGGATCGCCGGTGCGCCCGCCCGCCGAGTACACGACGAGCTCGAACCCGGTGCCGCGGATCGCGTCGGCCGCACCCTTGAGCAGCTCGGTGGAAAACGGCTCGAGATCGGCCACGAGGATGCCGATGACGTTGGTCTTGTGGTTGCGCAGGCTCTGCGCCACGAGGCTCGCCTCGTACCCCAGCTCGTCGATCACGGCGCGGACGCGCGCGAACGTGTCGGCGGCGACGCCGTAGCGCTGGTTGATCACCTTCGAGACCGTCGCGACCGACACTCCGGCACGGGCGGCGACGTCACGGATCGTGACACGGGAACGAGGCTGCACCGGCACAGACTAGCGATGTAAAACGTTATCGACAACGATTGACACGGGAATTTCGGGCGCGCAGACTCTTCGCCATCCCGGGCACCGTCACGCCCCGTCCAACTCGGCCGAAGTCGTCAGGAGTGGATCCGCCATGCGTCCCAGCCGGAGAATTCCCCTCGCCGCGCTCGTCGCGACAGCCGCGCTCGTGCTCTCCGCGTGCGGGGGAGGTGGCGACGAGGGCCCGGCCGCCGCGTCGGGACCGGTCACGCTGACCTGGTGGCACAACGGCACCGCGGAGCCCGTGCGCTCGCTGTGGCAGCAGGTCGCCGACGACTACCACAAGGCGCATCCGGACGTGTCGTTCACGGTGCAGCCGATCCAGAACGAGGAGTTCCCCACCAAGGTGCCGCTGGCGTTGCAGTCGAACACGCCGCCGGACCTCTACCAGCAGTGGGGCGGCGGGGACGAGGCTTCCCAGGTCGAATCGGGCCGCGTGGCGGACCTGACGTCGTCGGTGCAGGGCTGGATCGGGGGACTGGGCTCGATGGCGCAGGGCTGGCAGGTCGGCGGGAAGCAGTACGGCGTGCCGTACGTGCAGCACGTCGTCGGGTTCTGGTACCGCAAGGATCTGTTCGCGCAGGCCGGGATCACGGCGCCGCCGACGACCATGGCGGACTTCAACGCCGCCGTCGGCAAGCTGAAGACCGCGGGTATCGCACCCATCGCGCTCGGCGGCAAGGACCGCTGGCCCGACGCGTTCTACTACGACTACTTCGCCGTGCGCGAGTGCTCGCCGCAGGTGCTCAAGGACGAGATAGCGGCGGTGAAGCTGCAGAACCCGTGCTGGGTCAAGGCCGGCCAGGACCTGCAGGGCTTCCTCGCGACGCAGCCGTTCCAGACCGGCTTCAACGGCACGCCGGCCCAGCAGGGCGCCGGCAGCTCGGCCGGGCTCGTCGCCAACGGCAAGGCCGCGATGGAACTGCAGGGCGACTGGGACCCGAGCACGATGTCCTCGCTCACCGACGACAAGGATCTCGACAGCAAGCTCGGCTGGTTCCCGTTCCCGTCCGTGCCCGGCGCCGCGGGTGACCCCGCCGTGCTGCTCGGCGGCGGCGACGGGTTCTCGTGCACGACGCGCGCGGCGGCCGCGTGCGCCGGGTTCCTGCAGTACCTCACGAGCACACCCGTGCAGCAGAAGATCGCCGAGGCCGGCTCGGGCCTGCCGGTGAACGCGGACGCGGTGGCGTCGTTGAAGAACGAGTCGCTCAAGTCCGTGGCGGAGCAGACGCGCAAGGCCTCGTCCGTGCAGATGTACTTCGACCGCGCGTTCCCGACCGCCGTCGGGCAGGCGCTCAACGACGCCGTCGCGAACCTGTTCGCGGGACAGGGCAACCCGGAAGCGGTGGTGCAGGCCGTGAACCAGGCCGCCACCGGGAACAAGTGATGGCGGCTCCCGCCCCGCCGCGGCCGCTCGCGCGGACCGTCCACAGTGCACGCGAGCGCCCCGCGCGGCGCCGGGGCCGCACCCGGCTGGAGCTGGCGCTGCTGCTCGGCCCGGCGCTGGCGCTGTTCGCCGGGTTCGTGCTCGTGCCGATCGGCATCGCGGTGTACTACAGCCTGTACTCGTGGAACGGGTTCGGCCCGCTCACCGACTTCGTCGGGCTGCAGAACTACGCCGACGCGTTCGGCGGCGCGGTGTTCCGCGGCGCGATCGGGCACAACGTGATCATCGCCGTGCTCTCCATCGTGATCCAGCTGCCGCTGAGCATCGGCCTCGCGCTGCTGCTGGACCGCAAGCTCAAGGGCCGGACGGTGCTGCGGATGGTCGTGTTCGCGCCGTACGTGCTGTCGGAGGCGATCACCGCCGTGATCTGGCTGCTCATGTTGCAGCCGAACGGGTTCGTGGACGAGCTGCTGCGCGGTGCGGGCCTGGGCGGGCTCGTGCACCAGTGGCTCGCGGACCCGGGGATCGTGCTGTACACGCTGTTCGTGGTCATGACGTGGAAGTTCCTCGGCTTCGGCATCATCCTGCTGCTCGCGGGCTTGCAGGGCGTGCCACCGGAGCTGCGGGAAGCGGCCGCGCTGGACGGCGCCACCGCGTGGCAGACCACGCGCCACGTGGTGCTGCCGCTGCTGGGCCCGACGATCCGGATCTGGGTGTTCCTGAGCGTCATCGGTTCGCTGCAGCTGTTCGACCTCGTGTGGATCATGACGCTCGGCGGCCCGGCCAACGCGTCGACCACGATGGCCAGCTACCTCGTGGACCACGGGTTCAAGCGTTACGAGTTCGGCTTCGGCAGCGCCGTCGCGGTGGTGCTGTTCGCGATCTGCTTCGTGTTCGCGCTGGTGTACCAACGGTTCGCGCTGCGCCGCGACACCGCAGGTGCCCTGACCCGGGCGGTGAGCTGACGTGGCGGGCCGGCGCTGGGGCCTGGTCGCGAGCTATGCGGCCGCGGTCGTCGTCGTGGTGGTCACGGTGGTGCCGCTGCTGTTCGTCGCCCTTGGCGGCTTCCGCACCAACGGGCAGCTCAACCGCGACCCGGCGGGCCTGCCGGGGCCGTGGGTGTGGGACAACTACCGCAGTGTGATCACGTCACCGGACTTCTGGCGGTTCCTCGGCAACAGCGCGCTGATCGCGGTGATCGCGACGGTGCTGGCCGTGAGCCTGGGGTCGATGGCGGCGTTCGCGTTGTCCCGCTACGTGTTCAAGGGCCGTGAAGCCGTGTATGCGCTGTTCACGCTCGGGCTGTTGTTCCCGCTGGGCGTCGCGACGCTGCCGCTGTACCTGTGGTTGCGCCAGCTCGGGCTGCTGGAGAACCCGCTGGGCGTCGCGATCCCCGAGGCGGCGTTCTCGCTGCCGGTGACGATCGTGATCCTGCGGCCCTTCATGCACGCCGTGCCCGGGGAGCTCGAGGACGCCGCGGTGCTCGACGGGGCGAGCCGGCTCGGGTTCTTCTGGCGGATCATGCTGCCGCTCTCGGCGCCCGCGCTCACCACGGTGGCGGTGCTCGCGTTCGTCACGAGCTGGAACGCCTACCTGCTGCCGCTGCTGGTGTTCAACGACACCGCGCACTTCACGCTGCCGCTGGGCGTGGCGACGTTCCAGTCGCAGTACTCGCAGGACACGGCGCGGGTGCTGGCGTTCACCGCGCTGTCGATGGTGCCGGCGCTGGGGTTCTTCGTGGCGGCGCAACGGCGGATCGTGGGTGGGCTGACCGGGTCGGTCAAGGGCTGATCACTTGCCCCGTCCGGGTGGTCTGCGGTGGAGTGAGGAGGCACGCACCGTCGGCGACAGGAGGTTCGCGTGGGTGAGCAGGCCGGAGAACGGCGCAGCGCGGCGTGGTTCGGTGCCTCGGGCCGGGCCGGGATGATCCACCGGTCGTGGATGCGGTCGCAGGGCTTCGGCCCGGACGTGTTCGACGGCCGGCCCGTGATCGGGATCGCGACCAGCGCGTCGGAGCTGGCGCCGTGCAACGTGCACCTCACCCGCGTGGCCGAGGCGGTGAAACGCGGGGTGTGGCAGGCCGGCGGGTTCCCGCTGGCGTTCCCGACGATGGCCACCGGCGAGACGCTCATGCGCCCCACCGCCATGCTCTACCGCAACCTGATGGCGATGGAGGTCGAGGAGCTCATCCGCGCCAACCCGCTCGACGGCGTGGTGCTGCTGTCCGGTTGCGACAAGACCACGCCGGCGATGCTGATGGGCGCGGCGAGCGTGGACCTGCCCGCGGTGATGGTGACCGGCGGGCCGATGCTCAACGGCAAGTTCCGCGGTGAGGACGTCGGGTCCGGCACGCACGTGTGGAAGTTCGAGGAGGAGCTCAAGGCCGGGCGCATGAGCCAGGAGGAGTGCTTCTTCGCCGAGGGCTGCATGGCCCGCTCCAACGGCCACTGCATGACCATGGGCACCGCGTCCACGATGGCGTGCCTCGCCGAGGCGCTGGGCATGCAGCTGCCCGGCTCGGCGACGTGGCCGGCCGTCGACGCGCGCCGCTTCGAGACGGCGCAGGAGGCGGGGCAGCGGATCGTGGCGATGGTGGACGAGGGGCTGCGGCCGTCGTCGATCCTGACGCGCGAGGCGTTCGAGAACGCGATCCGGGTGAACGCGGCGATCGGCGGCTCCACCAACGCGATCATCCACCTGCTGGCGCTCGCGGGCCGCGTCGGCGTGCCGCTGGAGATGGCGGACTTCGACGCGCTGGGCCGCGACGTGCCGACGCTGGTGAACCTCATGCCGTCGGGCAAGTTCCTGATGGAGGACTTCTGCTACGCCGGCGGCCTGCCCGTCGTCGTGCGGCGCCTGGCCGAAGCCGGCCTGCTACGCCCCGGCACGGTCACCGTGACCGGGAAGTCCTTGGCGGACAACGTGTCCGGCGCCGAGTGCTGGAACGACGAGGTGATCACCCCGGTGACCGAGCCGTTCCAGCCGACGGGTTCGGGCACGGCCGTGCTGACCGGGAACCTCGCTCCGGACGGTGCGGTGATCAAGCAGTCGGCCGCCTCGCCGGACCTGCTCACGCACACCGGCCCGGCGCTGGTGTTCGACACCGCCGAGGACTACCACCGCGTCGCCGACGACCCGGATCTGGACGTCACCGCCGACACCGTCCTGGTGATCCGCGGCGCCGGCCCGAAGGGCTACCCGGGCATGCCGGAGGTCGCCAACGTGCCGCTGCCGGCGAAGCTGCTCAAGGACGGCGTCACCGACCTCGTGCGCATCTGCGACGGCCGCATGTCCGGCACCGGCTACGGCACGGTCGTGCTGCACGTCAGCCCGGAGTCCGCCGCGGGTGGCCCGCTCGCCCTCGTGCGCACGGGCGACCGGATCACGCTGGACACCCCGGCGCGTTCGCTGACCCTGCACGTGTCCGACGAGGAGCTGGCGGCCCGGCGCGCGCAGTGGTCGGCGCCGGAATCGCCGTACGTCAGCGGGTACACGTGGCTCTACACGCACCACGTGACGCAGGCGCACCAGGGCGCGGACTTCGATTTCCTGCACGGTTCCCGCGGCCCTGGTGTGCCGCGTGATTCGCACTGAGATCCGCTCCCGCGGGTACGACGCCGAGCTCAGACGTGAGAAAGCTTGTCCGGGTTGATCACCCTGCGGTACGCGGTGATCAGGCCGTCGGTGATCTGCACGGTGTCGACGGAGTAGACGCGGCCCTGCCAATGGCACACGAGGGCGAGCTCGCCGCCCACCTCGATGAACCCGATGTGGTCGGGTCGCCACATCCGGCCCACTCGCACCATCACGTCGGCCATGCGCTCCGCACCCCGGATGACCTTGCGGGCCGCCGTGACCTTGCCGCCGCCGTCGGTGATGTAGACGGCGTCCGGGTGCAGGAGCCGGACCAGGCCGGTCAGGTCCCCGGATTCGTAGGCGGCGCGAAAGGTCGCCAGCAGCCGTTCGCGTTCCTCCTTCGGCGCGCCCGGAGCGGACTGCTTCGCCTGGGCCACTCGCCGTCGCGCCCGGGAGGCGAGCTGGCGGGAGCCGGGTACGGAGACGTCGAGCACTTCCGCGATCCGGCCGAACTCGAACCCGAAGACGTCGTGCAGGACAAGGGCGACCCGCTCCGGTGGGCTCAATTCCTCCATGATCAGCAGCATCGCCGTGCTGACGGACTCGTCGACGAGCACCGGCTCCGAGGCGTCCGGCCCGGTCACCAGCGGTTCCGGTAACCATGGCCCGACATAGGATTCCCGGCGCGAGCGCGCGCTCTTGAGGATGTCGTACGACCGTCGCGCGGCCACCGTGACCAGCCAGGCCCGCAGGTCCGCGACCTCGTGCAGATCCGCCCCGGCCGCCCGCAGCCACACGTCCTGGGCCACGTCCTCGGCATCGGCCACACTCCCCAGCAGCCGGTAGGCCACGCCGAACACCGCGGGCCGGTGCGTCTCCCACTCGGCAGCGAGTGTGTCCTGGTGTCCAGACCTTCGGGACGCGTGCCCGTCACCCATGCAGATCGCATCCTCCTCCGTGCGGGTCCAGCGTAGGGCCGCAGAGCGTCGCCGGCATCCGTGCGTGGCGCACGTCCCGCGATCGTGGACGACCCGGCGATGTCCCGCCGCTCCGAGGCCCGCGAACCTCGGGCTGCGCCTGGGAAACTCGTCAGTGCGGGTCGTCGGTCTTCAGCGGGTCTCCGGTGTCGGAGACGGAGACCGTGAGGAGCTTGGCGGGTTGCGTCGCGCTGGTGTTCTCGGCGAGGACGTGGTGGGAGCCGGGCGGCTCGACCCAGCCCTGACCCTGGTGGTAGGTCTGCATGGGCTGGCCTTCGAGCTGACTGCGGATGACGCCCTCGATGACGTAGGCGTAGATGAACGCCGCACCGTGCCGGTGGGGCACGCCCTTCCCGTCGGGCGGGAAGTCGACGACGGCCGAGGTGAACGTCTTGCCCGGCACGTCCGGCAGGGCCTGCTGGAGCAGCGGCGTGAACTTGTCGGTGGGACGCGTCGCCGCGACGGAACCGGCCGTCGGCGCCGTCGACGTGCCGCCGGCGGCGGGCCGGTCCGAGCTGCCGCAGGCGGTGGCCCCGGCCAGCGTGACGACGGCCAGCACAACACCGGCGATCGTGGCGTGTTTCATGATTGCTCCTCGGTGACGCGGATGATCGTTTTGCCGGGCGAACGCTTCGAGCGGAACGCCTCGGGCGCCTCGGCCAGCGGGCGCACTTCGCCGACCGCCACCTCGAGCCGGCCGTCCCGGACCCGCTGAGCGAGGTCGGTGAGCCGTGCTCGGTCGGCCTCGACGATGAAGAACAGGGCCCGGCCGTCCGCGGGCTGGATCTCGGGTGGTGTGGCGATGGAGACGAGCGTGCCGCCGGCGCGCACCACAGCGGTGGAGCGGTGGAGGATCTGCCCGCCGAACACGTCGAACACCACGTCGACCTCGCCCGCGTCCTCCAGCCGGTCGGTCTCGAGGAACGTGTCCACGCCGAAGCCGAGCGCGCGTTCGCGGTCGCGGGCCCGGCCGGTGCCGATGACCCGGGCACCCGCCTCACGGGCCAGCTGAACGGCGAGGGAGCCGACCGCTCCGGCGCACCCGTGGATCAGAATGGTCTGCCCGGCGGCGAGCCGCGCGTGGTCGAACAGGCCCTGCCACGCGGTCAGCCCGGAGATCGGCAACGCGGCGGCCACGGTGTGGTCGAGGTCCGCCGGCAGCGGTGCGACGTTGCGGGCTTCGACTGCGATGTACTCGGCGAGCGCGCCGTCGCGAGTGCCGTCGGCGAATCCGAACACCCGCTGGCCCACGCTCAAACCGGTGGTGCCGTAGCCCAGCTCGGCGACGACACCCGACACGTCGTGCCCCGGCACGCTCGGCGTCCGATCCCGGCCGGCCCGGTCGTGCCACGTGCCCGGCCAATCCAGCTCGCCGGTGGTGAAGCCGGCCGCGTGCACCCGTACGAGAACGTCGTTCTCCGCTGTGCGTGGACGCGGTATGTCCTCAACGGACAGTCCGGCGAGACCGGCGTCCCGTTCGCGGACGGTGATGGCTTGCATGGAGGTCCTCATCTGGTAGCCCGGTTGTCGTCAGGGAGACGAGGCGGACCCGGCGCGTGTGACAGCCCGAGCGGTCCGAGTTGATCACCCGATAGTGGGCACGCGTCCACCCGACACGCGACGCGCACAGCGGACCGGCGTCGTCAGCTCCAGTCGGTTTCGGCTGTCGTGCGGGTGAACCACGCGGCCAGCGCCGAGCGGGGGCGCACGCCCAGTTTGGCGCGGATGCGTTCCAGGTGGGTGGCGACCGTGCGGGGCGCGATGCCGAGGCGGCGCGCGATCTGCTGGTTGGTCAGGCCGTCGGTCACCAGGGCGGCGACGGTGTGCTCCTGCGGGGTCAGCCCGCGGTGGCCCGTGGCGTGGAAGTGCGCGCTCGCGTCGAGGGCGTGGGCGACGGCGGCGGCGAGGGAGACGCGGGCACCCGCGCGGGTGGCCGCCCGGGCCCGGCGCGGGTCCAGGCCGGCGGTGGCGGTGTCCAGGGCGTCGCGGACCCGCCGGCGCCACGCGGGTTCCGCCACGGCGCCCAGGCCCCGGCGGACGGCGTCGGCGCACGCGAAGAGGCTCAAGGCGCGCTCGTGTTCGCCGCGGGCGGTCAGGACGACCGCGACGCCTTCGGTGAAGTAGGGCACTTTGAGGCCGTCTGCGGGGTTCGTGACGAGCAGGGCCTCCACGAACCACGCCTCGGCCGCGGGGTGGTCGCCAGCGGCGAGCGCGACGGCGCCGGCGGTGTGCAGCACGCTCGCGAGGCGGCCGGGTGTCGCGTGGGTGCGGGCGAGGGGCAGGGCTTCGGCCAGCACTTCGCGGGCCTCGTCGAGGTCGCCCGATCCCAGCGCGCCCCACGCGAGGTCGTTGAGCAGCAACGAAATCACGGCCGGATCGGCGAGGCCACGCGCGATCACCAAGGCCTCGTGGCAGCGCGCGGCGGCGTCCGCTCCCGACGCGCGCAGCCCGGCGGCGAGCAGGTCGAGGACCGAGGCGACCCGAGCAGGGCGGTCCAGTGTGGACTCCAGCGCCAATGCCGCTTCGCCGAGGCGCAGCTGCTCGGCGTAGCGGCCGGCGCGGTGCGCGGCCTTGCACAGCGCGGCCAGCAGCGACGCGGTGAGGTCCGGCCGATCGGCGACGTGCGGCAGAGCTTCGCGCAGCAACCGTTCGCTCTCGGCGAGGTTGCGGCCCAGCGCGAGCCACGACCGCGCGAGCCCGCATGCCAACACCGCGAGCCGGGCGTCGCCGCGGCTGGTGAGCCGCCGGATCACCGCGAGCACGGGCTCGGCGCGCGCGACGAGCCGCCGGCAGAGACCGTCGGGCAGGAGGAACGCCGGCAGGTGCGGCTCGACCTGAGCCACGAGGTGGGCCGTCAGCAGTTCGAACGCGGCGTCGGTGCCGCCCTCGGCGTCGAGTGCCTCGCGGCCGAACGCGCGCGCGGCCGCCCACAGCCGCAGCCCGGTCGTGCCGTCGGCGGCGGGTTCGGGCACCAGCAGCGACACCGCGACCAGCCGCTGCAGCACCTCGGGCCCGGCGCCCAGAACCGACGCCAGCTCCGGGTCGAACGGACCGGGCAGCACCGAAAGCCGGTGCCACGCCTCGCGTTCGGCGGGCGAAAGCCGCCGGCGGTCGCTCTCGAGCTCCGCGCGCACCTTGCCGGGGGCCAGGTCGAGGGCGGTCGCCAGCCCTTCGGCTGCCCCGGCCACGCCCAGCAGCCGCACGCGCGGCGCGGCCAGCTCCAGCGCCGCCGGTACCCCTTCGAGCACGCGGCACAGCTCTGTGACGTCGGCCGGCGCAACGGTGAGGAACGGGTCCAGCAGGTGGATCCGCTCCGCGAGCAGCTGGGCCGCGTCGGCGGGGGAGAGGCCGCGCAGCGGCAGCACCTGCTCACCCTCGATCCCGAGCGCGACGCGGCTCGTGGCCACCACCCGCAGGCCCGGGCGCTCCCGCAGCAGCCGCGTGACCAGTGCCGCGCAGGCGTCGAGGGCGTCCTCGCAGCCGTCCAGCACGAGCAGGTTCCCGAGCTCGGCCGGAAGCTCCACAGCGGACGGATCGGCGCGCACCGCGCCCGTCAGCTCCGCCGCGAGCCGCGTCTTGCCGACGCCGGCCGGGCCGGTGATCGTCACGAGCCGGTGGTTCGCGAGCAGCCGCCGCAGCGTCGCCGTCTCAGCGCGCCGTCCGGTGCACCCCGCCCCCGGCCGCCGCGCCCGCACCCGCCGCCGGTACGCGCGCTGGCGGCAAGCGCCGGAGCAGAACCGCGGCCGTCGTCCGCCCTGGCGCCCGGCCGCCGCCGGCAACGGTGCACCGCAGGCGAGGCAGAGCGTCGGCATGGCGGAAGCTTAGATGTAACGCACCCAGTGGCCAATTGATGAGCCTGATGCTGTGGTTTCGTAACGCCAGGCGGTGCTGCCGACTGGGCTCCGCGTGTTCGACTCCCTAAGTTGAATTCACATATCTGCTTGAGATTCACATACTTGAACGGAGTTGCAGTGCTGCCTCCTTCACGGTCCCGTTTCCGGCTGGGCCGGATCTCCCTCGTCTTCGCCACCGTCGCCGGCCTGCTTGCCACCACCGCGGGCGCGGCCGGAGCCGTCCCGGTGCAGCAGTCACCGAAGTCGGTGTGCGACCTGCCGATCGTCTCGCTCGCTTGTCAGCCCGACACCGTCGTGCTCGACGGGGCGCGGCTGACGAAGAACCGCGTCGGGCTGCTGCTCGGCGACAGAACCCTGCGCACGTCGCTGGCCGACCTCCTCAAGCAGGCCGACGCGGCGCTCACCAAGGGCCCGTGGACGGTCGTCGACAAGGAGCGCGTGCCGCCGAGCGGTGACAAGCACGACTACCTGAGCCTCGCGCCCTACTGGTGGCCCAGCCGGCCCGCGACGGCCGACAACCCGCAGGGCTGCCCGTACGTCCAGCGCGACGGCGTGCTCAACCCCGAGACCACCGCCGTCCCGGACAAGGCCGAGCGGCTCACCGCGTTCAGCTCCATCTACCAGCTCTCGCTGGCCTGGTTCTACACGCGCAAGCCCGAGTACGCGCAACGCGCGGCCCTCGACCTGCGCACCTGGTTCCTCGACGCGGCCACGAAGATGAACCCGAACCTCGACTTCGCGCAGGGCATCCCGTGCAAGAACGACGGCCGCGGCATCGGCATCATCGAGTTCGCCTACACCTTCACCCAGGTCCTCGACGCCGCCCGGATCCTCGACGCGGGCGCGCCCGGCTGGTCGAAGACCGACGCCACGGCGATGAAGGGCTGGTCGGCCGACTTCCTGACCTGGCTGCGCACGAGCAAGAACGGCACGGACGAAGCCGCCGAGACCAACAACCACGGCTCGTTCTACGACATGCTGTCCGCCGGCATCGCGCTCTACACCGGCGACAAAGCACTCACCAAGCAGATCGTGACAGGCGCCGAGAAGACCCGCCTCGACCACCAGATCGCGGCCGACGGCAGCCAGTCCGAGGAGTCGACGCGCACGCGCAGCTTCCATTACCACACGTTCAACCTCGTCGCGCTGACCCGCCTCGCGCAGATCGGCCGCCACGTCGGCGTGGACCTGTGGAGCTACCGGACGCCGGAGGGCGGCAGCCTGTTCAAGGCCGTCGACCACCTGCTGCCCGCCGCGACCGGCGGGGCGTCGCAGTGGCCGCTGCCCGACCTGAACTTCCTGCAGTACGCGGCGCTCGACAGCGTCCACGCCGCCGCCGACGCGGGTGACGCCCAGGCGAAGGCCGCGCTCCCGCACATCCCCGCCCCGCCGGGAGGGGACCTCTACCCGGTCCGCCCGGCCGCCGAGCAGCTCGACGACATCTCGGTCACCGGCTGAGCCCGGCGCCGCGGCGGGGGCGCGTCCCCGCCGCGGCAGGCTCGGTCTTGTTATCGGACTCAGCACGCGGGAACGTTGGTTGGAAATTCCTACCGATGGAGGACTCCTCGTGCCCGAGCTGCCGCGCAAACTTGCCGCCCACCCGTCGGTGCGCGCCGTGCTGGAGCGCGGCACCCCGCCGAAGCCGGGGCCGATCGACGCCGCGTGGCTGCGGGAGCTGGCGCTGGCCGCGGGAGCCGACGACGTCGCGGCCGTGTCGCTGGAGCACGCCGACCTGGCGGGGGAGCGGCCCCACGCGCTCGCCGCGCTGCCCGGCACGCGCAGCCTGATCTCCCTGGTCGTGCGAATGAACCGCGACAACGTGCGCACGCCCGCGCGCAGCGTCGCGAACCAGGAGTTCCACCGCAGCGGCGAGATCATCAACGAGGCGGCCCGCACGATCACCCGCGAGCTGCAGGACGCCGGCTACCGCGCGCTCAACCCGTCGGCGACCTTCCCGATGGAGATGGACCGTTTTCCGGGCCGGATCTGGGTGGTGGCGCACAAGACGGTCGCGGTCGCGGCCGGCCTCGGCGTGATGGGCCTGCACCGCAACGTGATCCACCCGAAGTTCGGCAACTTCGTCCTGCTGGCCACACTCCTCGTCGATGCCGACGTGACCGGCTACGGCGAGGCGCTGGACTACAACCCCTGCGTGGAGTGCAAGCTCTGCGTGGCCGCGTGCCCCGTCGGGGCCATCGCCAAGACGGGCGAGTTCGACTGGGCGGCCTGCTCCACGCACAACTACCGCGAGTTCATGGGCGGGTTCACCGACTGGGTGGAGACCGTCGCCGACAGCGCCGACGGCGCGGAGTTCCGCGAGCGCGTCACCGATTCCGAGAACGCGTCGATGTGGCAAAGCCTTTCCTTCAAAGCGAACTACAAGGCGGCCTACTGCATGGCCGTGTGCCCGGCGGGTGAGGACGTGCTCGGGCCGTACCTGGAGGACCGCCGCGAGTTCATGCGCACGGTGCTGCGACCGTTGCAGGACAAGGAAGAAACGATCTACGTGACCCCGGGCTCGGCCGCGAAGTCCCATGTGGAACGCCGGTTCCCGAACAAGACCGTGAAGGTGGTCCCCGGCCGCACGCCGTGAGTTCACCCGGACGGGCAGGCGGTTCTCACGCCTGCGAGCGGGAACGCGTGGAACGCTTTTCGGCGGAACCAGCCGGAAAGTGAAGGGGAGCACTCGTGATCAAGACCAGCCGAGCCGGCCGCGGGGCGAGGAAGGTGACGTTCGTCCTCCCGCTCGACACCCCGCCGGGGCCGGTCAGCGTGGTCGGCGACTTCAACGACTGGCAGCCCGGGCGCCACGAGCTGCGTAAGCGGTCCAACGGCACGCGCTCGGCCGCCGTCGAGGTGCGGCGCGGCGTGAAGCTGCGTTTCCGCTACCTCGCCACGGGCGGGCAGTGGCTCGACGACCCCGACGTGGCGACCCGCGACGGACACGACTGCGTGTTCGTCGCCGAGTAAAGGAACGTGTGCTCCACAACACCGTTGTTGTGGAGCGCGTGTTCCTTTACGCTCGGCTTCGTGCCCAGGCCGCGGATCCACGACCCCGAACGGCTGCTCGACGTCGCCGAGCGCCTCGTGGCCGACCGCGGCCCCGAGGAGGTCACCGCGCGCGGGCTCGCGCTCGCCGCGGGCGTGCCGAACAGCGCGATCTACCACAGCTTCGGCTCGCTGCCCGCGCTCGTCGGGCGCGCCTGGCTGCGGGCCGCGACCCACTTCGTCGACGTACAGGAAGGCCTGGTCGACGCCGCGCTGGCCGAGGCCGGCCCGGTCGCTGCGGTGGTTGCCGCGGCCGACGCGCCTGCCGTCGTGGCGGCGCGGCGCCCGGATGCCGCGCGGCTGATGATCACCGTCTCACCCGACCGCGTGCTGGGCCCGCAGCTGCCCGACGAGATCGCCGAGGCGCTGCACGCGCTGGACAAACGCCTGGTGCGCCTGCTCGTGCGCTTGGCGCGCGAGCTGTGGCAGCGCGGCGACGGCCTGGCCGTCGAGGTGATCACCACGTGTGTCGTCGACCTGCCGAGCGCGATCTACCGCCGTGAGCTGGCCGAAGGCCGCGTCGGTGAGGACAGCCGCCGCCGGCTCGCCGCCGCCGTGCGCGCGGTGCTCGCTCTGCCGCCGCCGAAGCGGCGTTCGTCCCGGACCGCAACCACCGTCTGAAAAGGATTCTCGCGATGCCCGCACTGACCCAGCACGAAGCCGTCTCCGTCCTCGACTTCGGTGCCGACGAGAACCGGTTCTCACCGGCGTGGCTGGAAGAGGTGAACACCCATCTCGACACCGTCACGGCCGGTTCGGCGCCCGCCGCGCTCGTGACCACGGGCAGCGGCAAGCTCTACTCCAACGGCCTCGACCTCGAGTGGCTGACCACCCACGGCGACGAGGCCGGCAAGTACGTCACCGACGTCCACGAGCTGCTCGCCCGTGTGCTCGCGCTGCCGGTGCCGACCGTCGCGGCGGTGAACGGGCACGCGTTCGGGGCCGGCGCGATGCTGGCGATGGCCCACGACTTCCGCGTGATGCGCGCCGACCGCGGGTTCTTCTGCTTCCCCGAGGCCGACATCAACATCCCGTTCACGCCCGGCATGGCCGCCCTGATCCAGGCCAAGCTGACCCCGGCCACGGCGGTCGCGTCGATGACTACCGGGCGCCGCTTCGGCGGCCCGCAGGCCCGGGAGCTGGGCCTGGTCGACGCGACGGCCGACGAGGCCGCGCTGGTCAGCACGGCGACCGAGGTCGTCGCGCCGCTGGCGGGCAAGGACCGCGGCACGCTCGGGGCGATCAAGTCCACGATGTTCGCGACCGCGTTGACGGCCCTGCGCACACCGGCGGATCTGGTCCGGTAAGCTACTCGCGCGGCGGTGGGGCTCGCCGCTCCGGGACTCCCCGAGGTAACCCGGACAACCGCAGCATTCGCTGCCAACAGTCCCTACTCGAACCGAGGGCGCTAGCATGCCCGCGTGGAGTAGGAGACATCTGTGCCCGAATCGTCTTCGCGGCGGATGCCGCTGTGGCGCCGCACGGCCGTGCGGGAGCACGCGCCGGTCCTCGTCGTGATCGCCCTCGGCGGCGGCCTGGGCGCGCTCGCGCGCTACGGCGTCGCTGAGCTGCTCCCCACCGCGCCCGGGCACTTCCCGCTGGCGACGTTCCTGATCAACATCACCGGCTGCTTCCTCATCGGTGTGCTCATGGTCGCGATCACCGAGGCGTGGACCGCGAACCGGCTGGTGCGCCCGTTCCTCGGGATCGGGATCCTGGGCGGCTACACCACGTTCTCGACCTACGTCGTCGAGATCCACGGGCTGCTGCGGCCGGGCACGGTCGGGCTCGCGTTCGGCTACCTCGCGGGCACGCTCGTGGCGGCGCTGCTCGCGGTGGTGGGCGGGATGGCGCTCGCGCGAAGGATGTTCGTCCGTCCGGAAAGGACGGTCGAGTCGTGACGGTGCTGCTCGTGTTCGTCGGTGCGGTGGTCGGGGCGCCGCTGCGGTACCTCACCGATCGCTTCGTGCAGGCGCGCCACCAGAGCGGGTTTCCGTGGGGCACGTTCGCGGTCAACCTGGTGGGGTCCTTGGTGCTGGGCTCGGTGGCCGGTGCCGGGTCGGCGTTGCCCGCCGCCGTGTCGATCCTGGTCGGCACAGGCTTTTGCGGAGCGCTGACCACGTACAGCACATTCGGCTACGAGACCGTACGCCTGCTGGAGCGGCGGGCGTACGGTCTCGCGGTGGCCAACGTGGTGCTGAGCGTGGCCGCGGGGCTGGGCGCGGCGACGCTCGGGTACGCGGTGGTCGGCTCGCTCGTCTGAGCTACGAGGCGAGGTTCGCGTAGACGACGATGTTGTCCTCGTAGCTGTGCTCGGCGTGGTCGAACACGCCACCGCAGGTGATCAGCCGGAGTTCGGGTTTGGTGCTGTTGCCGTAGACGGCGTCCTGGGGGAACTGGTCCTTGGGGACCTGCGTGAGGTGGTCGACAGTGAACTTCAGCTTCTTGCCGTCGCTGCGGTCGATGTCCACCTCGTCGCCCGGGACGAGATCCTTGAGCTTGTAGAAGATGCCCGGCTTCTTGTCGCCGTCCACGTGGCCGAGGACGATGGCCGGGCCGACCTCACCGGGCACGGGGGAGAGGCGGTACCACGCCGCCTGCATCGGAGTTTTCACCGAGGGCACGGAGATCTTGCCTTCGAGGTTGACCGCGACGGAGACCAGGCTGGACTGCGCGCCGATCTTCGGGATGCTGACCGACGTCGGGCGCAGGCCCTTGAACGGTTTCGTGACCGGCACGCTGCTCGGGACCGGTTTGGCCGCGGCGGCCGGCGCGGAACCGCAGCCGGCCAGCACGGCGGTGACGGCCAGTGCGGCGGCCGCCGTCGCGATGAGCTTGGATCGGTTCATCGGCTCAGAACCAGAACCGCGCGGTGCCGCCGAAACCGGTCTCGACGCCACCCTGGGGTGCGTAGCGGACCTGGACCGTCGGGTGGGTGCCAGCGGGACCGGGTGCGGCCTTCGTGATGTCCGAAGTGGACACCGAGGTGGCCGGGCTGCCGGCGGTGCTGCTGGGGGTCTCACCGCTGCTGGGGGTTTCACTGCCGGACGGCGGTTCGCTGGTGTCCGAAGTGGGTGGGGTGACCTGTTCGAAGGTCACGTCGCCGTGGCCCTCCTGCCCGTCGCAGGTCCAGCTGAACGGCGCGGTGGTGGCAGTGTACCCGTCGACCACGCGCACGTCGTAGTTCCAGTAGCGGCCGTCGGCACCGTCCTGGTCCGGGCCGGCGGTCACGGTCAGGCCGACGGTGGCGACGTTCCCGGGCGCGCCGGACGCGCAGGCGATGACCAGCACGCCCTCACCGCCGAGGCCGACGAAGCCGTGGCCGGCGTTGTCGGTGTACGGGTCGGTGGGGGCGCTGCTTTCGGTGGTCTCGTCGGCGTTCCGGCCGTCTTGCCCGTCTTCGGAGTCCTTCGCGTCCTCGGCTGCGCGGGGCTTCGCGGCGGCCGGGGCGCGGTGGCCTTCGGTGGTCTGCACCTCGGGGTCCGCCGGCGCCGGGGTGTCGCCGGTGGTGCTCGGCGGCGTGGCGGACGTCGGGGTGCTCGAGTCGCTCGTCGGGGTCTCGGAGGTGCTGGAGTCCGATGTGGTCGGTGCCGTCGAGTCCGTCGGCTCGGACGTCGCCGAGGTCTCGACCGGCGCGGTGGGGTCGTCCTGCGCGAAGGCGGCCGGCGCGGACGCGAGCGTGAGGGCGGCGCCGGCGAGCACGGCACCTGCGAGACGGCCCAGCGGTTTCTTCACGGCGACTCCCTGCTGCGACTGTGCCCGACGTTGGGCAATGGCGGGATTCTGCCGCAGAAAAGCGACGGAGGGAAATGATTCCCGAGTGGTAAAAACCACGCTCGAATTCTGTAACGTTCCGCGTTTCCGGGCCGATGGAATTGCTCTGGTGTGGCTTCAGAAAACGACCTGATAACGAAACCGGTGGGCGTGATAACGGAATCGATCGTAACACGCCCACCATTCCCGTGGGCTATCCGGCACTTCTTTTCGATCTTCAGGCCCGGCCGCGGACGAGGTCGATGAGCCGGCCGAGCACGTGCTCGCCCGCCGCGCGCAGGCCGTTGTGCTCGTACTCGTTCGTGACCCACGGGCGCATCGTCGGGATCAGCCCGGCGGTCTCTTCTGAGAACCGGCGGTCCACGTACGCGTCCTCGGCGTAGATCGCGGCGGCGCACGGCACTTCGCAGCTTCGCAGGACGTCGGCGTCGTAGAGGCGCGGCCACTCGCGCTCGGCGAGCAGCTCGGCGGCTTCGCGCAACGGGGCGAGGCCGGGCAGGTCGGTGAACACCGACGGGAAGACGTGCTCGCCGGTGAAGAGCGTGACGTCGTCGTCGTACTCGGCCGGGCGGGTGCGCTCGGCCGACCAGCGGGTGGCGTGGCCGTCGGCGTAGCAGGCTTCGTGGATCACCGCGTAGAGCGGGTTGCGCGCCGAGAACGGCAGCGTCGCAGCGACGTCGTGGGCGAAGGCCGGCGAGTCGGGGTCGCGCTCCAGCAGGTAGTGCAGCGTCTCGGCGCCCTCGCTCGCGCCGAGGACGTGGCCGAGCTGGCGGAACAGCCGGGACGTGAGCGGCGTGCCGTCGGGCAGGGTGATCTCCCCGGCGTCGAGGCGCGCGTGCAGCTTGCGGACCCGCTCGCGGTCGCCCGGGTAGCGCCGGTAGTAGCGGCGGTTGCGCTCCAGCAGCGTCGCGTACGTCGCCTGGTACACCTCGTCGGGGTGGCGGCCGACGGGTGGCAGGCCGCCGGTGAAGAACGCCTCCCGCAGGCCTTCCGGCGCTTGCGAGAGGTAGGCGAGCGAGGTGAACCCGCCGAACGACTGGCCCAGCACGCTCCACCGCTGCACGCCCAGCTGCCGCCGGATCAGCTCCGCATCCCGCACGATCGAGTCGGCCCGGAAGTGCGCCAGGTAGCCGGCCTGCTCGGCGGGCGTGCGCCCCGGCAATGTGCCGACGGGAGTCGAGTTGCCGGTGCCCCGCTGGTCCAGCAACAGCACCCGGTAGTCCCGCACCGCCCGCCCCAGCCACCCCGAGGGGCGCCCCGCCGGCCGCGGCGCTTCGTGCCCGGGCCCACCCTGCAGGAACACGAGGAACGGCCGCTCTTCCCCGCCGTCCGGCTCCGCGACCTCCCGCGCGAACACGGTGATCCGTTCGCCCTCGGGTTTGCTGTGATCCAACGGGACGTCGAACTCGTGCTCGGTGAGCACCAGACCGGGAACGCGCACGGAGGTAGGCATGGGGCGATCAAATCACGCCGGCGCCGGCGGGGTGGGGTGGTTTTGCGGCGGGTTCCTGCCGGCCGGCCCGTCGCGCCCCGCCTCGCCGGGCGCGGGTGGTGCGATCGGACCGGTCGCTCGGCCTTGGCGGCACGAACGGTCCGCTCGCGGCTGTGGTCGCACGAACGGTCCGGTCGTGGCGGCGGCGATGCGCGAGCGGTTCGTTCGGCCCACCTGCCGGAAGGGGTGTCGATCCGGGTGCTGCGCGGTGGTCGAACGGACACAGTCCAGCCGAAACGACCGCCGTTACGGTGATCTTCTCCGGTCTGCGAGGGGAAACCACCTGTGGGCAAGCACCTGTTCTTCGTCGCCGCGCCTGCGGCAGGGCATGTCAATCCGGTCTTGCCGCTGGTGGCGGAGCTGGTGGGGCGTGGGCATCGGGTGACGTTCGCGAGTGGGCCGGCGTACGTGGGGGCCATCGAGGGGGCCGGGGCGGAGGCGGTGCGGTTGCCGTGGGCGCTCGATCCGACCGCTTTGTCGCGGGAGGCGTTCAGCACCACGAGCTTCGTGGGCCTGCTGGACGGGTTGCTGGAGGCGGCGGCGCCCGGGATCGACGCTCTCGTGGAGAAAGTCCGGGATGCCGACGTGGTGTGCTTCGACGCGACCGTGGCGCCCGTCGCCGCGGCGGTTTCGCAGCGGCTGGGGGTGCCGGCGGTGGCGCTGGTGGCGAGCATGGCCGTGAACGAGCACCTGCCGCTGGCGGAGCTGCTGCCGCCCGACTTCCGGCCGGACAACGAGGCGCTGGTGCGGTTCGCGACGCGGCTGCACGAGTTCTCGCAGCAGCAGGGCCTGCCCGTGCCGCTGGTGCCGATGGCGGCGCCGCCGGTGCCGTTGACGCTGGTGTTCGTGCCGGCCGCGTTCCAGATCGCGGCGGAGACCTTCGACGAGACCTACCGGTTCGTCGGCCCGACGGTGCGGGCGGGGGAGTGGGCGCCGCCGGGCGGGAAGCCGGTGCTGCTGGTGTCGCTGGGGACGGCGTTCACCGACCGGCCGGACGTGTTCCGCGCGTGCGCCCAGGCGTTCGCGGGCACGGAGTGGCACGTCGTGATGTCGCTCGGCCGCACGGATCCCGCGCTGCTGGGCGAGCTGCCGCCGAACGTCGAGGCGCTGCCGTCGGTGCCGCAGCAGGCGGTGCTGGGCGACGCGACCGCGTTCGTCTCCCACGCCGGCATGAACTCGATCATGGAGGCGCTCTCGCACGCCGTGCCGCTGGTGACGCTGCCCCAAGTGCCCGAACAGGCACTCAACGCCCGCCGCGTCCGCGAACTCGGCCTCGGCGAGGTGCTCGACTCCGAGGCCCTCACCTCGGAGCTCGTGCGCGAGACGGTGCTGCGCGTCGCCGGCGACGCGCGGGTGCACGACCGGCTGGCCTGGCTGGCCAAGGAGATCACCGCCGCCGGCGGCGCGAAAGCGGCGGCCGACGCCGTGCTGGACCTGCTGGGCTGACCATCCACAAGGGACGTTACTGCTTGCCCATCGACCGGCGGATCTCGGCGAGCTTGTCCTTCGCGGCCTTGTCCCGGTCGGCGATCTTCTTGTCGAGCGACTCGATCGTCTCCGGCCCGCCGATTCCCGCGAGCTCCTGAGCCCCCACCGACGTGTTGTAGCGGTTCTCGATGCGGTCGCGGACGAAGTCGAACGACGGCACGCCGCCCTCGCTGTAGTCGGGCTCGGGCAGGTCCGCCGCCGGCGCGCCAGCGCTCGCCGGGGCTTCGACGATCTCGGCGTCCAACGGTTCCTGGTCGCCCGGCTGGTTCGTGGTCATGTGGCACTCCTGTCGTCGCGGTCCCCACCCCCGACCCTAGCCGTCTCCGCAACCTGCCGCCTTTGCCGGTACCGCCACGGTCGCGGCGTTCAGGACTTTCGGCTGTCCCGGTCACCGACAGGCGCCTTGACACCGGTGAGCCCGGCTCGGAAATGTCGGTGCCGCACGGATTCCTCGGCCCGCACACGCCGCCACGTGTCGTGTCGTGTCGAAAGGACGGTCCCCCCGTTGCCAGCACAGTCAGCACAGTCAGCACAGCCGGCACAGCCCGACAACCCCGACCAGACCCTCGCGAGAAGAAGCTTCCTGGCGCTGGGCTCCGGCGCCGCCCTCGCGGCGACGTCCGGGCTCACCCTCGCGAGCCCCGCCGTGGCCGCCCCGGCAAGGAAAACCCCGCAAGCCCCACCGCCGGCCACCCACGCCGCCGGGCAGCCCGACTTCGGCCCCAACGTCCACGTCTTCGACTCGAGCACCCCGAACATCCAGGCCACCCTCGACGCGATCTACGCCCAGCAGCGCGGCAGCCAGTTCGGCGAGGGCCGCTACGCGCTGCTGTTCAAACCCGGCGCCTACTCCGTCGACGTCAAGCTCGGCTACTACACCCAGGTCGCCGGCCTCGGCCTGCAGCCCAGCGGCGCCAGCATCACCGGCTCGCTCGGCGTGGAGGGCGATGCGCACGGCAACGGCACGCTCGTGAACTTCTGGCGCGGCGCCGAGAACCTCAACGCCGTCCCGAAGAGCGGCGTCGACACCTGGGCCGTCTCGCAGGCCACCTACTACCGCCGCATCTACCTGCTCGGCGACCTCAAGCTGTCCGACGGCGGCTACTCCAGCGGCGGGTTCATCGCCGACTGCCAGCTCACCGGCCAGGTCAACTCCGGCACTCAGCAACAGTGGCTCACGCGCAACTCGGTGGTCGGGTCGTGGGTGGGCTCGAACTGGAACTTCGTGTTCGTCGGCTCACCCGGCTCGCCCGCGACCTCGTTCCCCACCCCGCCGTACACCTCCGTCGAGCGCACGCCGGTGATCTGCGAGAAGCCGTTCCTGTACGTGGACGGCGCCGGCGCCTACCAGGTGTTCGTGCCCGCCGTCCGCACGAACGCCGAGGCCACCAGCTGGGAGGCGCGCAAGCCCGAGGGCACCTCGCTGCCCCTCGACGCCTTCCACATCGCCAAGCCCGCGGAGTCCGCCGCCGACCTCAACGCCGCCCTCGCGCAGGGCAAGCACCTGCTGCTCACCCCGGGGATCTACCACGTCGACCAGCCGCTCACGGTCACACGCGCCGACACCGTCGTGCTCGGCCTCGGCTACGCCACCCTGATCCCGGACAACGGCGTCACCGCGCTCGACGTCGCCGACGTGGACGGCGTGCGCGTCGCCGGCCTGCTCGTGGACGCGGGACCGGTCGCGTCCGATCCGCTCATCCGCTTCGGGCCCGACGGGTCACGCCGCGGCCACGCGCGCAACCCGAGCTCGATGCACGACGTGTTCGTGCGCGTCGGAGGTGCCGGCGTGGGCAAGGCCAAGCGGTGCGTGGTCGTCAACAGCGCCGACGTGCTCATCGACAACATGTGGCTGTGGCGGGCCGACCACGGCGCGGGCGTCGGCTGGGACGCCAACACCTCCGACGTCGGCCTGGTCGTGAACGGCTCGGGCGTGATCGCCTACGGGCTGTTCGTCGAGCACCACCAGAAGGCCCAGGTCGAGTGGAACGGTGAGGGCGGCCGCACCTACTTCTTCCAGAACGAGATGCCGTACGACCCGCCGAACCAGGCCGCGTGGATGGACGGGACCCACCGTGGTTTCCCCGCCTACGCGGTGGGCGACCACGTCCGCACGCACGAAGCGTGGGGCCTGGGCAGCTACTGCATCTTCGCCGAGGACCGCACGATCGTGTCCGACCGCGCCATCGCCGCCCCGAAGCGGCCGGGGGTGAAGTTCCACAGCATGATCACGTTCTCGCTCGGCGGCGGTCAGGGCACGATCGCCCACGTCGTCAACGACACGGGCGGCCCGTCGGACGCCGTCACCGGGCTGGCGATGCTGAAGTCCTACCCATAACGAGAAACCCGCGCCGCGACCGTCCACTCACGACGGTCGCGGCGCGGGCCGTCAGCCTGCGAACCCGCGTTCTTCCAGGATGGCGTCGATCCGGATCTGGTGGTCGGCGTCCCATTCGTCGAGCGTCTGCGCCTCTTCCTCGGCCAGGCGCGCCTGCGCGGCCAGGAGGATCCGCTCCGCGTCGGCGGCGGGCGTGACCACGACGCCCTCCTCGTCGGCGGTCACGATGTCACCCGCGTACACGGTGACCCCGCCGCAGCTCACCGGCTCACCCAGCGGCGCGACGGCCGCCTTCCTGCCGGGGATCGGGATCAGGCCGCGGGCGAACACGGGGAACCCGAGCTCGCGCACCTCGGCGAGGTCGCGGATCACGCCGTCGAGCACGAACGCCGCGATCCCGTTGCGCTGGGCCACGGCGCAGACGTTGCCGCCCGCCAGCGCGTAGTCCAGGTCGCCGGACTCCACCACGACGATCGAGCCCGCCGGAGCGCGGTGGATGGCCGCGTGCAGCATCAGGTTGTCGCCCGCCGGGCACTGGACGGTGTAGGCCGGGCCCGCGACGCGCGGCACGGGGCCCCACAGCGGGCGCACGCCGATGTCCATCACCTGGTCGCGGCTCAGCAGGTCGGCGAGGGTCGTGGTCGGGATGTCGCGGAATCCGTCGGGCATGGTCCTCCTGTCACGTCGTCGTGTCCCGTGGACGAGACCGCGATCGTCGCAGGAAAGTGCCCCGGAGTCGCGGACTCCGGGGCACGTGTGACGCAGTTCGCTCAGTGCACGATCGGCGGGCCGAGCGGGAGCGCGGACCCGCCCGTGGCCGTCGAGGCCGAGCTGAAGAACAGGTACACACCGACGGCGGCGAACACCAGCACGACGTACCCGCCGACCTGGAGAATGCCGGCCGAGCCCTGCAGCGTGCCGACCAGCACGAGCACGAGCGCGACCTCGATGAGGAGGAACAGCAGCGTGTAGGCCACCGGCAACCGCAGGGTCGCGAGCGTCAGCATGCCGACGATGACGAGCCAGGAGATGAGGAACAACCCCTGGGTGGCGACGGCTGCTGCCGCGTCGATCCCGAACCAGTTGTGGGTCAGGCCGAGCACGAGCAGCGCGTAGCTCAGCCAGAAGCCGGAGAAGATGGCGAACACACCCGCCACCGCGCTCTGGCCCACAGCGGCGGCCCAGACGGCTGCGATGAGCAGGCCGAGACCGGTCGCGGCGATGATGACGGCGAGTGACGCGCCGACGGCCGTCGCGGGCACGTAGCCGATGAGGACGAGCCCCAGCGCGACGGATCCGACGACGAAACTGGGCAGACCGACCATCATCGGGTCGGCGGCCGGGGGCGCTTCGGGAGCGGCCTCCGCAGTGTGCTGGGCAGGTACTCGGGGGACGCTTTCGGCACTGGTATCGAGGGTGGTCATGAGCGGGCTCCCTGGTCGGGCATCCGGAATGTGCCTGGTCGTGTGCCTGGTCGTCGCGGTGGCACATCGCTCGGTATACGCCTGTCCCCAGCGGGCGGGAGTCTCATTTAGAGACGCCGCCGACCAGGTGGAAACCGGGGCACACCGCCCACATCCGGCCCGTACGCTGCAGTGATCGCCCTCACAGGCCCCGGCGAACCGCACCCCGCGGCGCTTCACGCGGAGCAACGACTGGGCCAAGAAACGGCCTAGCTCCGGCTACGCCGAGTGGATCCGCCGAAATGTCACGCAGGGTGATCGCCGGAGTGCTCCGCCCGGGGAGCCGGTTCCCGCCTCGCCCGATCGGGAGGTCGTAGTCCTGCCGGACAGGTCCGGACCGGGCACCCGGGCCGATACCGTGCTCGCATGTCACCGGAGCGGAGCCCGTCCACGGCCGGGCTGCTCGCCCGGTTCACGATCGCCGGGGTGGTCGTGCTCGCGGCACTGGCCGGCCTCATCGCCTACCTCGCGCGCGAAGCGGGCACGGCGCAGGCCACCCAGTCGGCGGTGCAGACCACGTCCGTCACCGCCCGCGGCGTGGTCGAACCGCGCCTCGACGCGGCCGTGGTGAACCGCGACCCGGCCGCGTTGACCGCGTTCGACGCGGCCATCCGGCGCTACGTGCTGCAGGGTTCGCTGGTGCGCGTGAAGGTCTGGTCCGCCGACGGCACGATCCTCTACTCCGACGCGTCCGCGCTGATCGGCGAGCGCTACCCGCTCAGTGCCGAGGAGGCCGAGGCGCTGCGGGTGCAGGGGAGCGTGTCGGAGGTCAGCGACCTGACGCGGCCGGAGAACCGGCTCGAGACGTCGTTCGGGAAGCTGCTGGAGGTCTACGTCGGGATCCGCGCGGCCGACGGGCGCCCGCTGCTGCTGGAGGCCTACTACCGCTACGACGCCGTGACGCAGGCCGGGCAGGCCGCGTGGGCGCGGTTCGCGCCGCCGTCGCTGGGCGCGCTGGTGGTGCTGGAGGTCGTGCAGGTGCCGTTCGCGTGGTCGCTGGCGCGGCGCGTGCGGCGCTCGCAGCGGGAGCGGGAACGCCTGTTGCAGCACGCCGTGGACGCCTCCGACGCCGAGCGCCGGCGAATCGCCCGCGACCTGCACGACGGGATCGTGCAGGACCTGTCCGGGCTCACGTTCGGCCTCGACGCCGCCAGGCTCGGCGAGCCGGACGAGGCCCGCCGCGCCGAAGTCATCGCCGACGCCGCGGGGAGGCTGCGCACGAGCGTCGGCGCGCTGCGCTCCCTGCTCGTGGACATCTACCCGCCGAACCTCGCGGAGGAGGGTCTCGGGCCGGCGCTGGCCGAGCTGGCCGGCGGCCTGGAGCGCATGGGCGTGGCCGTGGACCTCGACGCGGACGACGCCGACGGCCTGCCCCCGGCCGCGTCGGCGCTGCTGTTCCGCACCGCGCAGGAGGTGCTGCGCAACGTCGTCGCCCACAGCGCGGCCCGGGCGGTGCTGGTGCGCGTGACGCGGGCCGGCTCGGGGGCCATCCTGGTGATCGACGACGACGGCCGCGGCTTCGACGGAGACCGGCTCACCGAGCAGGCGCGCGACGGGCACTTCGGGCTGCGGGCCGTCGGCGACCTGCTGGCCGAGGCCGGTGGCAGGCTGTCGGTGCGCGCCGCGCCCGGCCGGGGCACGCGGGTGGAGGCGGAGGTGCCGTTGTCATGATCCGAGTGCTGATCGCCGACGACCACGCCATCGTGCGGACCGGTCTCACCCAGCTGCTGAGCACCGCCGGCGACCTGCAGCTCGTCGGCGCCGCGGGCGACGGCGAGGAGGCCGTGGCGCTCGCGGCGGAGCTGGGCCCGGACGTGGTGCTGATGGACCTGTCGATGCCCGGCACCGACGGCGTCGCGGCCACCGCGCGGATCGTCGAGGCGAACCCCGACACCCACGTCCTGGTGCTCACGTCGTTCTCCGACCAGGCGCGGATCCTCGACGCGCTGCGCGCCGGGGCCGAGGGTTACCTGCTCAAGCACAGCGAGCCGGAGGTGATCCTCGCGGGCATCCGCGAGATCGTCGCGGGCGGCTCGCCGCTGGACCCGAAGGCGGCGCGCGTGCTGCTGAGCGATCGGCGTGCCGCGCAGCCCGCCGCGAAGCTGACCGACCGCGAGCGCGAGGTGCTGCGCATGGTCGGCGACGGCCTGCCGAACAAGTCCATCGCCCGGCGCCTCGGGATCACCGAACGGACCGTGAAGGCGCACCTGACCAACGTCTACCAGCGGCTCGGCGTCACCGACCGGACGCAGGCGGCGCTGTGGGCGCAGCGGCACGCCGACCGGTACTAGGACCACCGGACAATGGCGCTCCCGCGCGGCGATCGCGAGGATGGACCCGTGACCGATCCCGCCGCCGACCCCCGGCCCGTGGTGTTCGAGACCCGTGCCGGCGCCGGTCCTCGCGCGCCCCGGCGGGGCCGCCAGGTGCTCGGTGCTCTCGCCGGCGCCGTGGTGGCGGCCGGTGCCGCGGCGGGGATCGTGTGGGGTGGCACGGCCGTGTGGTCCCTCGTGGACCCGGGCCGGACGGCCGACGCGCCGGCCCCGTTGTGGATCCCGCCGCCGCCGCTCGTCACGGCGGTGTCGGCCCCGCCGTCGGACGACAACCCGCACACCTCCGGCACCCGGGCTCCCGAACCCGGCGACGACCACGGCGGTGATCGCGGTGGCCGGGGTTCCGACGACAACGGCGGTGGCCGCGGCCGTGGCGGGGGCCGTTGACGCTCACCCGACGGGTTCGCGCACACGCGCCTTGCGCCGCGCGGTGATGAGCACGACCCCGCCCACGGCGACCGCGCCGCCCACCCGCTCGACGGGCGCGGGGACCTCGCCGAGCCAGACGTAGGCCACGGCCAGCGCCACCACGGGCACGAGGTAGAGCGCCGACGTCGCCGCGGTGACCGTGTTGCGCGCGACGCCGTAGCCCCACAACACGAACCCGAGCGCCGAGGGCAGCAACCCCAGGTACAGCACGGACGCGTGCGCCGACGCGGGCGCGGTTTCCAGGCCGTGCCAGGCCGCGGGGGCCAGCGGCAGCGAGAAAACCGTGCCGGTCCACATCGCGTAACACGCGACTTCGAGCCCGGAGTAGTGGCGCAGCAACGGTTTGCTGCAGAAGTGGTACGCGCCCTGCACGAGCGCCGCGGCGAGGACCACCCACGCGGCGGTCGAGTACCGCACGTCCCCGCCGGACAGCGCGATGAGCGCCGAACCGCCGAGCGCGACGGCGCTGCCGAGGAGGCCGCGGGCGCCGAGCCGTTCACCGAGGAACGCCGCGGCGAGCACCGCGCTGAACACCGGCGCCGTGGCCACCAGCAGGCTCGCCGTGCCGGCGGGCACGTGCACCTCGCCCCAGTTGAGCAGCACCTGGTAGGCCGCCATTCCCGTGAGGCCGCACAACGCGATGAGCGGCAGGTCCTTGCGCCGCGGCAGCCGCACGCCCAGGAACGGCGCCGCGACGGCCAGCGCGACCGAGGCCACGGCGAGCCGCGCCAGCGACAGCCCGAGCGGGCCGTAGCCGTCGAGCCCCACACGGATCGCGGGGAAGGCGGAGGCCCACAGGACGACGGTGCCGCCGATGGCCAGAACGGGTTTCGAGGTGCTCACCGGGCCAGTGTGGGCGTTATGATGTGGTAGATCCAGTTAGTCTTTGCTTCGAGATCGGGAAGTTCGGCTTATGTTGGAAGTCCGCCGCCTGAGGCTGCTGCACGAGCTCGCGCACCACGGCACCGTCGCCGCGACGGCCGAGGCGCTCAACCTGACCGGTCCCGCCGTGTCGCAGCAGCTCGCGGCCCTGGAACGCGAGGCGGGCACGCCGTTGCTGGAACGGCGCGGGCGCACGCTCGCGTTCACCGCCGCCGGTGAGCTGCTGGTGTCCCACGCCGACGTGATCCTCAGTGATCTCGCGGCGGCCGAGTCCGCGCTGGCCGCCGTGCGGTCCGACGGCGCGGGCACCGTGCGGGTGGTCGCGTTCCCGTCCGCGGCCAGGACCCTCGTCGCTCCACTGTGGACGAATCTGCCCGGGGTGTCGCTGCGGCTGGTCGAGCAGGAGCCGGAGTCGGCGATCGGCACGCTGCTGCACCAGGAAGCCGACGTCGCCGTGGTGCACAGCTACAGCCTGCTGCCGCGCGAAACCCCGGCCCGGTGCGAAGAACACCACCTCGCCGACGACCCGGTGCTGCTCGCCGTGCCGCCGGCGCTGGCCGAGGCGCGGGCGCTCTCGGACGGCCAGAAGGTGCGCCTGGCGCGGTTCTCGGCGGTGCCGTGGCTGGTGCCGTCGAAGGAGTACTCGTGCCACGAGATGATCCAGCGCGCGTGCGGCGCGGCCGGGTTCGTGCCCGACGTGGTCGCCGAGGCCACCGACTTCGCCGTGCTGACGGCGCTGGTGGCGGCCGGTGCGGGCGTCGCGTTGATCCCGCGCATGGCCTTGCCGGACTCGCACGCGCCGGTGAGCCTGCACCCGCTGGCGAACCCGGTGTCGCGCAAGGTGTACGCGGTCACGCGGCTGGGCACGGGACGGCGGCCGGACGTGGGGGCCGTGCTCACCGGCCTCGGCGCGTGACGGCAGGGGTGCGCAGGGGTCCACAAAGGACTACCCGGAACACGTGCCGTTCGACGTCGCCCCGGTGGTGAAGAACTCGACGCCGTCGGCCGCGCACGGGAGGTGGGCGAACGACGAGTGCACGTCGTCGGTCACGGTCAGGAGCGCGCCACCGACCTTCGCCTGCATCTCGCGGGCCCACGGGAACGGGGTGTTGGTCTCGAACTCGTGCCCGACGAGCTGCAGCGGGCTGGAGCCGCGTACGAGCGCGGTGGGCTGCGGCGCGAACGGCCAGCCGGCGCACCGCGCGTCGCCACCGGGTTCGTAGGCGGCCACCGGGTACCGGGCGGCGAGCTCGAGCCCGTGCGCCCACGCCTGGTCGATGTCGCGGGCGCCGGGGGAGTCGTTGCAGTTCACGGCGGCCAGGACGAACCCGATCTCCCCGTCTCGGTAGCCGACGTCGAACCCGTTGCCGGCCGGTGCGGCCGCGGGCGGTGCCGTGGCCGCCGGCGGCGTTCCGTCGCGGGCGTCGGCGAGTGCTTGCGCGGCTGCGGCCCAGTCGGTGCGGGAGGCGAGCAGTTGCCGGTTGGCCCAGTGGTCGTCGCGGTCGGCCAGGGGCTGGGCCGCGAGCCGGCCCCGCAACGCGAGCAGGGCCTGCGAGACGGCCGCGGCGGTGCCGCCGAACCCGTACGTCGCGTCGCGATCGGCGAGCCAGCGGGTGAAGTCGTCGAAGTGTGCTTCGGCCGCGGCGGCCTGGTCGTCGGACCGCCTGACGGCCTCGCCCGGCGCGAGCACCGAGTCCAGGAGCATCCGGTCGACGTGGCCGCCGAACAGGCTGCGGTAGGCGGTGCCGAGTGCCGTGCCCCACGAGTTACCGAAGTAGCCGATCTTCTCCTCGCCCAGCGCCCGGCGGATCACGTCCATGTCGCGGGCGATGTTGGCCGTGGTCATCGACCGGGCCAGCTCGGGGTCCTTCCCGGCGCAGGTGCGCATCCGGTCCGCGACGGCCTGCGCCTGGTCCTTGAAGCGCTGCTCGGCGGTGTCGGTGGCGGGCGGCCGCGGCACGTTCGCCGGATCCAGTTCGGGGCAGCCGATCTTGTCGCTGTAGTCCGAACCGCGGATGTCGAACCCGATCAGGTCGTGCGTGCGGCCGATCCCGGCCAGCTCGGTCCGCGTGAGCTCGTCCGGGAAGGTCGTGCCCTGCTCGCCGGGTCCGCCCGGGTTGACGAGCACCACGCCTTGCCGGTGTGCCGGATCGGTCGCGCGGACCCGGCTGACGGCGATGGTGAGCTGCCGGCCGCCGGGCCGGCGGTAGTCCAGCGGTACGCGGACCGTCGCGCACTCGCTCGCTTCGCCGTTCGCCCAGCCTTCGGCGATCTTCGCGCATTGCTGCCACTGCAGGCCTTGCGCCGGTGGCGGGGCCACCGCCGTCGTGAACGGCACCGCCAGAACCGCCAGTACCACAGCCGCACCCTTGGCCACGTCGTCCGCCTTTCCGTGGACTGCACCGTCGATCTTCGTCGGGACCGACGGTGCCGGGCGGGTGTGCGCGGATTGTCCGCGGCGCGTACTGGTTCGGTAACGGCTCAGCCGGTGCTCTCGTCGACGTCGAGGGTGTGGCCGAGGCGCTGCTGCTTGGTCCGCAGGTAACGCAGGTTGTGCGCCGTCGCGGCGGCGGGCAGGCCGACGCGGTCGACGATCTCGAGGCCGTAGCCGTCGAGACCGCCGTATTTGGCGGGGTTGTTGGTGATCAGGCGCAGGCGCGTGATGCCGAGGTCGGCGAGGATCTGGGCGCCGACGCCGTAGGAGCGGGAGTCGACGGGCAGGCCCTGGGCGGTGTTGGCGTCGACGGTGTCCAGGCCGGTCTCCTGCAGGGCATAGGCGCGGATCTTGTGCGCCAGCCCGATGCCGCGGCCCTCGTGGCCGCGCAGGTAGACCACGGCGCCCGCGCCCTCGGCGGCGATGGCGCGCAGGGCTTGTTCGAGCTGCGCGCCGCAGTCGCAGCGCAGGGAACCGACGATGTCGCCCGTGAGGCATTCGCTGTGCACGCGCACGAGGGCGCCGCGCGGGCCGCGGCTCGCGGCGGCCACGTCACCGTGGACGAGGGCGAGGTGCTCGGTGCCGTCCGTGGTGGACCGGTAGGCGACGGCCCGGAAGTCACCGAAGACGGTCGGCATGGCGGAGGTGGCGACGTGCTCCACGAACCGTTCCGTGGCCCGCCGGTAGCGCACGAGGTCGGCGATCGCGAGCACGGGCAGGTCGTGCTCGGCCGCGAACCGCGTGAGCCGCTCGCCGCGGCACATCGAGCCGTCCTCGGCGACGATCTCGCCGATCACGCCCACCGGTTCCTGCCCGGCCAGGCGCAGCAGGTCGACGGCGGCCTCGGTGTGCCCGGCGCGCACGAGCACCCCGCCTTCCCTGGCGCGCAACGGGAACACGTGCCCGGGCCGCCGCAGCTCGCCGGCGCGGGTGCCCGGTGCGGCGAGCGCGCGCAACGTCTTGGCCCGGTCCGCCGCCGACACTCCCGTGCCGCTGCCGACGTGGTCGACGGTGACGGTGAACGCGGTGCCGTGGGCGTCGGTGTTGTCCTCGACCATCGGCGGCAGGCGCAGCGCGTCGGCGCGCTCGGCGGTCATCGGCGCGCACACGATGCCGGTGGTGTGGCGCACGACGAACGCGAGCTGCTCCGCGTCGGCGACGGCGGCGGGCAACACCAGATCGCCCTCGTTCTCCCGGTCGGCCGCGTCCGTCACCACGATCATCCGGCCCGCCGCGAGCGCCGCGACCGCGCGCTGCACCGCCAGCGTCGAGGGCAGGCCGGCCGGGGTGGGTGGCTGGGTCATCGTCGGCTCCTGGGAGGTCGGGGTCGCTCCGGCGTGAGGTTACGAGCACCGCGACGGCCGGGATAGCCGTAACCCGCAGCGGAATGGCCGTTGTGCGTATCGGTCAGCCGCGCCCGCGCGGCCGGTTCGGGCCGCCGGCGCGGTAGAGGTTGCTCGGCAGCCCGTGTCCCACGGCGCGTTCCACCACCGCGGCGGCTTCGAGCACCTTGCCGAGGTCGAGTCCGGTGTCCACACCGGACTCTTCGAGCAGGTACACGACCTCCTCGGTGGCGATGTTCCCGCTCGCGCCGGGCGCGAACGGGCAGCCGCCGAGCCCGCCGACCGACGCGTCGATCTTCGTGACCCCGGCCTGCAGTGCGGCGAGCACGCACGCGAGCCCGGAGCCGCGGGTGTTGTGGAAGTGCACGCCGAGCTCGACGTCCGGGCACGCCTCGCGCACCCGGCCCAGTAGCTCGGTGACCCGTCCGGGCACGGTGGTGCCGATGGTGTCGCCGAAGCACAGCTCGTCCGCGCCGAGGTCGACGGCCCGGCGCGCGAGGTCCACGGTGCGGCTCACCGGCGTGCGCCCGTCGAAAGGACAGTCCCACGCCACGGCGAGGATGGCCTCCAGCCGCCCGCCCGCGTCGTGCGCGAGCTTCGCGACCTCCGGCACCGCGGCGACGGCCTCGTCGGTCGTCCGGCGCGCGTTGGCGAGGCTGTGCCCGTCGGACGCGGAGATCACGTACTCGAGGTCGGCCATCCCGGCGGCCACGGCCCGGCGCGCGCCGCCGCGGCCGGCCACCAGCGCGGAGAACGCGAGTTCGGGCCAGCGGCCGAGCTCGGCCGCGAGCTGCTCGGCGTCGGCGAGCGCGGGTACGGCGGCAGGGGAGACGAACGACGTCACCTCGACGCGCCGCACACCTGTGGCGGCCACGGCCTCGAGGATGTCCAGCTTGGCGGCGAGCGGGATCGGCGCTTCGAGCTGAAGGCCGTCGCGCAGCCCGACTTCGCGCAGGTTCACGGGACTCATTGCTTGCCTCTCAGACGATTCCGGCTTCGGTGAGCTCGGCCAGCTCGGCGCCGGTGAGCCCGAGCAGTCCGGTGTAGACCTCCGCGTTGTGCGTGCCCGGGTGCGCGGGACCGGCCCAGCGCACCGCGCCCGGCGTGCCGCTCAGCACCGGCATCACCCCGGGGCCCAGCACTTCCTTGCCGATCGCGTCGTCGAAATGCGGCAGCAGCATGTCGCGCGCCCGGAACTGCGGGTTGGCCACCACGTCGGCGACGGTGGCGACCGGCCCGACGACCACGCCGGAGGCTTCGAGGATCGAAGTGAGCGCGGCGGAATCGTGGCGCGCGGCCCATTCGCCGACGAGCGCGTCGATCTGGTCCTGGTTGCGCCCGCGGGCCACGTGGGTGGCGAACCGCTGGTCGGTCACGAGGTCCTCGCGGCCCATCGCCGTGCACAGCCGCGCGAACACCGTGTCCTGGTTGGCGGCGATGACGATCCAGCGTTCGTCGGCGCAGCGGTAGAGGTTGGACGGCGCGAGCCCGTCGAGGCGGGTGCCCGACGGTTCGCGCACCAGGCCCGTGGCGTCGTAGTCGGGGATCACGGACTCGAGCATCGCCAGGCACGCCTCGGCCAGCGCGACGTCCACGACCTGGCCGCGTCCGCTGGTGCTGCGCGCGTGCAGCGCCGCGAGCACGCCCTGCGCGGCGAACATCCCGCCGAGCGAGTCGCCCAGCGACAGCGCCGCGCGCGGCGGCGGGCCGCCCGGGAACCCGTTGAGGTAGCGCATTCCGCCGACCGCCTCGGCCACCGACGCGTAGCCGGGCCGCTCGGCGTGCGGGCCGGTCTGCCCGTAGCCGGAGACGCGGGCGAGGATCAGGCCGGGGTTGCGCTCGGCGAGCACGTCGAAGCCGAGGCCCCAGCGTTCGAGCGTGCCGGGGCGGAAGCTCTCGACCACGACGTCGGCGGTGTCGGCGAGGCGCAGGAACAGCTCGCGGCCTTGCGGACGGCGCAGGTCGAGCGTGACGCAGCGCTTGTTGCGGGCGTGGACGGTCCAGAAGAAGTGGTGCCCGTCGAGCTCGGCCTGGCCCCACACGCGCAGCGGGTCGGGCCGGTCGGGGGCTTCGAGCTTGATCACGTCCGCGCCGTGGTCGGCGAGCAGCCGGCCGCAGAACGGGCCGGCGATGAGCGTGCCGAGCTCGAGGACGCGGATCCCGGCGAGGGCGCCGGCGGGGAGGTCGGTGGCAGACACGACGCACACCGTAGGAACGCGGGTGAGCGGCGAGATATCCGATCGCGGTGGCGGACTATCCGTCCTGTGCGCCGCCGCGCGAAGCCGGTCCGCGCGCCGCGGCTATTCGCCCGCGGTTGGCGGATGGTGCCGGGCGGGAACTGCTCTTACCGTTGCGGCGCATGGACAACCGGACAAGCACCGAGCCGCCGCAGGTCGAGTCCACGCACATGCGCGAGGTCCTCGGGCACTTCGCCTCCGGCGTCGTGATCGTCACGGCGCCGGCGCCGGGCGGCCCCGCCGGGTTCACCTGCCAGTCGTTCAGCTCGCTCTCCCTCGACCCGCCGCTGGTGTCGTTCGCGCCCGCCCGCTCGTCCACGAGCTGGCCGAAGATCCGGGCCGCCGGGCGCTTCTGCGTCAACGTCCTCGCCGAGGACCACGCCGAGCTGAGCACCGCCTTCGCCCGCTCGGGCACCGACAAGTACGCGGGCGTCGCCTGGCGCCCGGCCCCGTCCGGCGCGCCGATCCTCGACGGGGTGGCCGCGTGGATCGACTGCACGCTGGAACACGAGTACGCGGGCGGGGACCACACGATCGTCGCCGCCCGCGTGCAAGCGCTGGGTGCGGATCCTTCGCGGGCGCCGCTGCTGTTCCACCGCGGCGCGTACGGGATCAGCGTGCGGGACTGAGGCTCACGCCGAGACCGCCCGCAGCGTTTCGCGCGGCAGCTCACCGAAGCGTTCCCGGTACTGCTGCGCGAAGCGGCTCTGGTGGAAGAAACCCCAGCGCAGCGCGATGTCCGTGACGCGCGTGAGGGCCGGGTCGCTGCGCAGCAGCTCGGCCCGCACGTGGTCGAGCCGGATGCGGCGCAGGTGGTTCATCGGCGACTCGCCCAGCACCTGCTGGAACGTGGCGTGCAGCGTGCGCACGCTCATGCAGCCGACCTTCGCCAGCTCCTGCGGGGTGAGCGGCTCGTCGGCGTGGGCCTCCATGTACTCGATCACCGGGCCGAGCCGGCTCTGGCGCACGGGATCGTCGGGCGCGGCGAGGTCGTCGGCGAACTGGTGGCGCCCGGCGTGCAGCAGCTGCGTCATCACGAACGCTTCGAGCTGCTCCCGCGCGATCGGCATGTCGGCGAGGCCGCCGGGGCGGTCGAGCTCGCGGGCGAGGAACTCCACCGACGAGAGCAGGGTGCTGCCCGCGGGCGTGGTGAAGTCGATGCCGAAGTCGAAGTCGAGCACCTCGTCGACGGGGCGGTTGAGGTGCTCGCCGAGGTGGGCCTCCAGCGTCCGGCGGCCGATCTTGAGGATGAGCTGCGCCGCGTCCGGCGACCAGCGCACGGTGTTGACCTGGTCGGGCAGCAGCACGACGCCGCTGGTGCGCGCCCGCGTGGTGGCGCGGCGCCCGTCGGTGCGGTCGGCGTCCGTGCGGCCGGCGATGGTGAGGTTGACGTGGTAGCAGTCCTCGGTCGGCGGCATCACGAGCTTCGCGCACGACTGGTAGCTGAGGTAGCCGACGGTGAACATGCGGTCGGCGGTCGAGTTCAGCGTCATGTCGAGCTCGTTGCCGGGCACGGTCAGGTCGTGGTCCAGGTAGATCCTGGTGACCGCGTCGCGGGCCTCCTCGAGCGAGCGGGTGCCGAGCACCCGGTAGCGCGACAGCGGCGCCTCGGCCGGGACGGCCTCAGGACGGGCAGCCATCCGACACCTCCTTGTGTCGTCTCTGCTCAGTGTCGGTTCTTCTCCGGCGGCCCGAACGGCGAGGCCGGTGCTCCGGGCCAGCTCGACACTAGGTGGTCGCCGCGGCCCCCTACTAGCCCGAAAGCGCGTGGCGCTATCCGCTGAGTGCAGCACTGCCCGGCCGGGTGTGCTTCTCGTCTCGCCGGGTGGGACGGGCACCTTCGCGCTGAGCGGATCCGCGGCTGCCGTCCGGGGATATCGGCGGGCCGCCGCCGATCCCTAGCGTTTCCCGGCATCCCCAGGCGCCAGCCCCCTGCAACGAAGGAGAGGTCGATGACGACCACCTCAGCGCCATCGCTGGAGGAACTCAAGCTCTTCATCCACGGCAAGTCCGTCGACGCCCGCTCGGGCCGGACCTTCGAGTCGCAGGACCCCTACGCCGGCCGGCCGTGGGCCCGGCTCGCGGACGGCGGCCCCGAGGACGTCGACGAGGCCGTCGCGTCGGCCCGGGCGGCGTTCGAAGGCGAGTGGGGCGCGATGACCGGCTTCCAGCGCGCCGCGATCATCCGCCGCTGCGGCGACGCGATCGCCGCCAACGCCGAGCGTCTCGCCCGGCTGGAGGTCAACGACTCGGGCAAGCTGCTGCGCGAGATGCTCGGCCAGCTCAACAGCCTGCCGCAGTGGTACTACTACTTCTCCGGCCTGGCCGACAAGATCGAGGGCCGCACGGTCCCGCCGGTGAACCCGAACTACTTCGGCTACACCCGGCGCGAACCGGTCGGTGTCGTCGGCGCCATCACGCCGTGGAACTCGCCGCTGCTGCTGCTCACGTTCAAGCTCGCCCCCGCGCTCGCGGCGGGCTGCACGATGGTGGTCAAGCCGTCGGAGCACGCGCCGGCCTCGACCGTCGCATTCGCCGAGGTGCTGCACGAGGCCGGGCTGCCCGCGGGCGTGCTCAACGTGGTCACCGGCTGGGACCGCGCCACCGGTGAGGCCCTTGCCAAGCACCCGGGCATCGACAAGGTCGCGTTCACGGGCTCGTCGGCGACCGGTGCCAAGGTCGCGCAGGCCGCCGTCGCGAACTTCAACCGAGTGACGCTGGAGCTCGGCGGGAAGTCGCCGCAGGTCGTGTTCCCCGACGCCGACCTCGACGCGGCCGCCAACGGCCTGGTCGCGGGCGTGTTCGCGGCCACCGGGCAGACCTGCATGGCCGGCTCGCGCCTGATCGTGCACGCCGACGTCCACGACGCGCTGGTCGAGAAGGTCGTCGCGCGGGCCAACGCCATCAAGCTCGGCGACCCGACCGACGCTGCCACCGAGATGGGCCCGGTCGCCAACCGGCCGCAGTACGAGAAGGTGCTCGGCTACCTGCAGGGCGCGGCGGCCGAGGGCGCCACGTTCGCCTGCGGCGGTGAGCCCGACGCCGCTCGCGGCGGCCTGTTCGTGAAGCCGACCGTCGTCACGGGCGTGACGCCGGAGAACACCATCGTCCGCGAGGAGGTGTTCGGCCCGGTGCTGGCCGTCTACCCCTTCCACGACGAGGACGAGGCGCTCAAGCTCGCCAACGACACCCCCTACGGCCTGGCCGGTGCGGTCTGGACGAAGGACGTGCACCGCGCCCACCGCGTCGCCGCGAAGCTGCGCGCCGGCACCGTGTGGATCAACGCCTACCGCGTGATCGCCCCGAACATGCCCTTCGGCGGCTTCGGCGCCAGCGGCATCGGCCGGGAGAACGGCGTCGACGCGATCAACGAGTACACGGAGAACAAGTCCGTGTTCGTCGAGCTCACCGGCGGCACCCGCGACCCGTTCCAGCTCGGCTGAGCCACCCCCATTCCGCGAAGGAGACCCCCCATGACGATGACCGCCAACGAACGGCTCGGCCTCGCCCCGACGGACCCGCGCCCGGCCGACGAGACCCGGCCGCTGGTGGACCGGGCCGAGACGAACCCGCTGTTCGGCGACCAGAAGATGAAGCTGGGCCTGTTCGGCACCAACTGCTCTTACGGGCTGATCATGAGCCACGCCCCGAGCACCTACAAGATCACCTGGGAGCACACGCGCGAGATCGCCCAGCGCGCCGACGGTCTCGGCTTCGACGTGCTGGTGCCCGTCGCGCGCTGGAAGGGCTTCGGCGGCTCGACGAACTTCAACGGCAACTGCTTCGAGACCTACGCCTGGGCCGCCGGCCTGGCCGAGGCGACGGAGCGGATCGCCATCGCGTCGACCTCGCACCTGCCGACCGTGCACCCGATCGTCGCGGCGAAGGCCGCCACCACGATCGACCACATCTCGGGCGGGCGGTTCGCGCTCAACCTGGTGATGGGCTGGGTGCCGCCGGAGATGGAGATGTTCGGCGGCGAGCAGCGCCAGCACGACGAGCGCTACGCGTTCGGCCAGGAGTGGATCGACTACGCCGTCCGGCTGTGGACGGAGCCCGGCTCGTTCGACGTCGCCTCGAAGTACTTCCAGGGCAACGACGTCGAGGCCTACCCGAAGCCGCACCAGGCCCCGCGCCCGGCTCTGCTCAACGCGGGCAACTCGCCCGCGGGCATCGAGTTCTCCGCGCGCAACGTCGACATCAACTTCGCCTCGCTCGACACGCTGGAGAACATCAAGGCCTACACCGCGAAGGTCAAGGCCAAGGCCCGCGACGACTACCAGCGCGACATCAAGGTGATGACCTACGGGCTCGTCGTCTGCCGCGACACCGAGGAGGAGGCCAAGCGGGCCTTCCAGCAGGTCGTCGACGAGGGCGACTGGGGTGCCGCGGGCAACGTCATCAAGATCGCCGGGTCGGGCGCGAGCCAGTCGTTCGACCACGCGGTGAAGGAGATGCAGGAGCGCTTCATCGCCGGCTGGGGCGGCTACCCGATCGTGGGAACCCCGGAGCAGGTCACCGAGGAGCTCGGCGCACTCAACGAGGCCGGGATGGAAGGCATGATCTTCGGCCTCATCGACTACAACGAGGAGCTGAAGTACTTCGGCGACAACGTGATGCCGCTGCTGAAGCAGGCCGGCCTGCGTCACTGAAGTCCGGGGTCGCAGGGCGGGTGTCCTGCGGCCGGACGTGCGGCTCCGGGCGGGTGGCGGACCCGTCCGGAGCCGAACGCCTTCCTGTGCTTGCGAAAAGCGGCGGTAGGATCACCGGCCGCGATTTGCGAGGATGGGTGGTGTGAACAGCCCGGACGAGCTGGCGTCGACGCTGCGGGGCTGGCGGGAACGGCTGGTACCCGGCCGGGCCGGCCTGCCGGTGCACGGGCCGAGACGGGCGCGCGGGCTGCGGCGCGAGGAGCTGGCCGTGCTGGCCGGGCTCTCGGTCGACCACGTCGTTCGCCTGGAACAGGGCCGCGCGCCGGCTCCCGGGGTGCAGGTGTGCGTCGCGCTCGCGCGGGCGTTGCACCTGTCCGACGCCGAGCAGGAACGGCTGTTCCGGCTCGCCGGCCACGAGCTGGGCGGCGGCCGCGTGGGACGGCTGGTCCCCGAAAGCACGCGGCGGCTGCTGGAACGCCTCGACGACCACCCGATCGCCGTGCACGACGCGATGTGGACGCTCATCGCGTGGAACCGGCCCTGGGTCGCGCTGCTGGGCGAGCCCGCCGCGCGCGACGACGAGCGCAACGCCGTGTGGCGCCACTTCACCGGCTGTCCCACGCGCACGGTGCTGACCGCGGCCGAACGCGAGGACTACGAGACCGCGCTGGTCGCCGACCTGCGCCTGGCGCAGTCGCGCTACCCGCGTGACCCCGACCTGTCGGCCCTGGTCGGCCGGGTCGGCTCCGCGAGCGAGGGGTTCCGCACCCGGTGGGACGCCCCGGGCGTCGACGGCCTCGCCCGCCAGCCGACGTGCCTGACCGTGGTCCACCCCGACGTCGGGCGCCTCGACCTCGACCGCGACGTGCTCGCCAGCCGCCACGGTGACCTGCGCATCGTCGTCTGCACGGCGCGTCCCGGCACGGAGTCCGCCGCACGGCTGGCGTTGCTCGGCGCGCTCGAGTTCGAGTCGATGGCCCCGCCGGGTTAGCGGCTACCCGCGTTCGAGGTCCGGTGCGGTGAACCCGCCCATCTCGCGCTCCAGCAGCTCGGCCAGGCGCAGGGGCGTGCGGTCCTCGAACATCGGCCCCACGAGCTGGACCCCGACCGGCAGGCCCGCGTCGTCGAGGCCGGTGGGGACGACCGTGGCCGGCAGGCCCGGCAGGGTGGCGAGGCCGGCCCACACCAGCTGGTCGCCGTAGGGGTGCTCGGCGCCGTCGACGAGGACGTGCCGCAGCTGCTGGTGCGGTGAGTGGTCGTGGGGGAACGCGGGGGTCGGCGAGACGGGGCAGAGCACCACGTCGTACTCGGCGAAGACCGCGCGCCAGGCGTGCCGCTGCCGTTCGCGGGCCAGGTCGGCCGCGAACCAGTCGCGGTAGCTCAGCCGGGTGCCGCGCACGCGGGCGGCGTGGAGGCTGTCGTCGTCCGGCGCGAGGTCCGCCAGCAGCCGGCCGAACCGCTCGTAGACCTCGGCGGGGAAGTTCGTGCCGAAGGTGGCGAACAGCAGCCGCAGGTACAGCCGCGCCGACTCGGTCAGGTCGGGCAGCAGCGCGCTGCCGTGGTCGACGCGGGCGCCGGCCGCCGTGAGCGTGGCGGCCACGCGGGCGAGGCCGGCACGCACGCTCGCCGACGTCGGCATGTCCGGGTGGTCTTCGAGCACGAGCACGCGGAACTCCGCCAGGCGCTCGTGGCGGGCCGGCGGCAGGCGCAGCTCGTAGGCGACCCCGAGCGTGAGCGGATCCGGCTCGGCGAGCAGGTCGAGCAGCACGCCCAGGTCGGCCGCGCTGCGCGCCATCGGGCCGATCACCGCCAGGTCCACCTCGGTCGGCAGCGCGGGGGCCGGCGGCGGTGTGTGACCCCGCGACGGCAGCAGCCGGTACGACGGTTTGTGCGCGTAGACCCCGCAGAAGTGCGCGGGCGTGCGCAGCGAGCCGCCGATGTCCGAACCCATCGACAGCGCGCCGAACCCCGCGGCCAGCGCGGCCGCCGAGCCGCCGGACGAACCACCGGGGGTGCGGGCGAGGTCGAACGGGTTGGCGGTGGTGCCGTAGATGTCGTTGTAGGTCTGCAGATCGCCGAGGGCGAGCGGCACGTTGGTCTTGCCCAGCAGCACCGCGCCGGCCGCCTTGAGCCGGGCGACGGGCAGCGCGTCCTGCGTCGGGACGAAGCCCGCGAACGGCGGGAGACCCCACGTGGTCGGCAGCCCGGCCGCGTTGAACGACTCCTTGACCGTGATCGGCACGCCGAGCAGCGGACCGTCCTCACCGCGGGCGCGCGCCGCGTCGGCCGCGCGGGCGGCGTCGAGTGCGCGGCCGAAATCGGGCACGCAGATCGCGTTGACGGCTCCGTCGTACTTCCCGATGCGCTCGATCGCGGACTCGGCCAGCTCGACGGCCGTCACCTCGCCGGCCCGCAGAGCCGCGGCGAGCTGCCCGGCCGACAGCAGGTTCGGGTCCATGCGTTCCTCCCACGACAGCGTTCCACGGCTTACGACGGCGTACCGACGGCTTGCGACGGCGTACCGACGGCGACGTTAGCGGCTCGTCCGGCCGGTCGTCCCGGACTTCGCCGGACTATCGTGGCGCGGCGGGGAAACCGCTCGCCTCGCGGATCTCACGTTTCGGCGCGCCCGCGCGTCTACCCGGGGAGAGGCGAGAAGAAGGGAACGGGGACATGAGCGTTCGGCACACGGTCACGGCGTCGCCGGTCGGCGACCTCACGCTGGTCGCGGACGGCACGGCGCTCGTCGGGCTCTACTTCGAGGGCCACAAGCGCGAACCGCGGCTGGCGAGCCTGGGGCCGCGCTCGGACGAGGGCTTCGGCGAGGCGATCCGGCAGCTGGGGGAGTACTTCGCGGGCGAACGCCGGGAGTTCGACCTCGAGCTGGCGCCACGCGGGTCCGGCTTCGAGCGCAAGGTGTGGGACTTGCTCACGAAGATCCCGTACGGCGAGAAGCGCACGTACGGCGAGCTCGCCGCCGAGCTGGGCGACCCCGGCGCCGCGCAGGCGGTCGGCAACGCGAACGGCTGGAACCCGATCAGCATCGTCGTGCCGTGCCACCGCGTGGTCGGCGCGAGCGGCGGCCTGACGGGGTACGCGGGTGGCGTGGACCGCAAGCGGTTCCTGCTGAGCCTGGAGGAGCCGCCCGCCGAAGACGACGGCAGGCTGTTCTGAGCGCGCGCCCGTTCGACGAGGTCGTCACCGCCCACGGGCCCATGGTGCTGCGGGTCTGCCGGGCGGTGGTGGGCCCGCACGACGCCGAAGACGCGTGGTCCGAGACGTTCCTGGCCGCGCTCAAGGCCTATCCCGAACTGCCGGGCGACGCGAACGTGGCGGCGTGGCTGGTCACCATCGCGCATCGCAAGGCCGTGGACATCACCCGCGCCCGCGCGCGGCACGCCGTGCCCGTGGAGCGGACCCCCGACGAGCCGAGCCGCACCGGCCGGCCGGAGGACTGGGACGGTGATCTGTGGGACGCGCTGGCCGCGTTGCCGGACAAGCAGCGGGCGGCCGTTGCCTACCACTACCTCGGCGGGTTCCCGTACGAGGACGTCGCCGCCATCACGGGCGGCACCGCGGCCGCCGCCCGCCGCGCGGCCGCCGACGGGGTGAAGGCCCTGCGCGCGGCGTCGCGCCGAGGCGAACTGGAAGGAGCAGCGCCATGACCACCGATCTGTTCGCCGCGCTGCCGGCAGACGACGAAGCCGCGCAGGACCGCCTGCGCGCCCGGCTGCTCGCCGCTGCCGAACGCGACGGTCTGCTCGACGTCGCGTACCGCACGGTCGACTCGCCGGTCGGCCCGCTGCTGCTGGCCGCGACCGGTGCCGGGCTCGTGCGGGTCGCGTTCTCCGTGGAGGACCACGGTTCCGTGCTCGCCGAGCTGGCCGCGGCGATCAGCCCGCGGGTGCTCGCCGCGCCGGCCCGTCTGGACACAGTGTCGCGTGAGCTCGACGAGTACTTCACCGGACGGCGCGAGACGTTCGACGTCGCCGTGGATCTGCGGCTGGCCAAGGGTTTCCGCCGCGAGGTGCTGCAGCGGCTCGGCGAGATCCCGTACGGCAGCACGCGAAGCTACGCCGAAGTCGCGGCCGCGGCCGGCAGTCCCAAGGCGGTGCGCGCCGTCGGGACGGCATGCGCGCGCAATCCGGTGCCGCTCGTCGTGCCGTGCCACCGGGTGGTGCGTTCCGACGGCAGTTCCGGGCGGTACCGCGGTGGCGAGGAAGCAAAACTCGCGTTGCTGGCCCTGGAAACGGCTTCCTGACACGGATTCGTCAGTGGTGGTCCTCGTCGAGGCCGTCGGCGGCGTCGAGGCCGAGGATCGCGAGCAGCAGCGCGCAGTCGTCGACGTCCTCGGCCGCCGAGGCGACCAGGCGGACCACGTGGCGGCGCTGGTCGTCGGGGAGCTCGTGGGCGCTGTGCAGGTCGGCGACGGACAGCACCGTCGTGCGCTTCACGGCTGCCCGCCCGGGATGACGGCGCCGGCGCCTCGGGCACAGGAGTATGGCGCACAGAGGTATGGAGCACAGGGGCGTGGGGCAGGGGCGCGTGACAACAGAGGCGCGTGGGCAGAGGCGGTCATCGGGCCCTCCGTTCTTTCGGCCGCGCGGGCCGCCGCCGGGGGCCGGGGCGGGGACCCTTCAGCATATCCCGTTCCGGGCTTGCCCGGTGGGGTGACGGGCAGCGGGAAAACGCTTCCTCGGGGGGCTCCGAAGCGGTTCCGGTCCACTGTGGATCTTCGATTCGGACACGGACTGTGCTCGGCCGCTTGCCGGAACCACCCGGGTGGCCGAACGACCACCGGCCTGCACGCGCCTACTCTGTGAGCTTCTTGCCCAGGACCCCGGCGACCGGCGATGGCTTGCACGCGGGAGCGGGGTGACCGGCGGTGTTGGGGGACGACAGTCCGCGCGATCCGTCCATCGAGGGCGGCGATGTGAAGACCGGGAACACTTTTCACGACTGGCCGCTGCGCCACGGCGGCGGGTATCCACCGGGCTGGCAAGTGCGGTATCGGTGCCGGGTGCGCCGTGCCGCAAGGGATTCCGCGGAACCTTCGTGGCAGGAGAAGACGGGCACGATCGTCGGCCGCGGCCTGCGCGACGAGCACACCAGCACCACCTGGGTCCCGGTGCGGCCGCGCGGAACCGCCGCCGACACCCCGGTCAGCCTGGTGCGGGCCACGGACATCCTCGACGCCCGTCCGCCTTCCGGGGGCGCGAACCTGGCCGGCGAAACGCCTTGGCCACCCTGGTGATCTACTGAGGACGGTGCGACTGTTCGGGTGAAAAACCCGGAAACCGCACATCATGGGGTAGATTCGCCGACGAGGCCCCGGACCCGCCTTCGCAGGCCGGGGGGCCAGTGAAGGGTGGAGGCGGATGACCAACGGAATCGAGACGGAAACCGGGCCGTTCGCGGTGGGGCGCAAGTTCGCCTACCTGGCGCGGGAAGACGACGGGGTGACGGTGCGGACCGGGGTGGTCGCGGGCGAATGCGTCGACACGGCGGCGGTTTCGCACGTGCCGATCGTGGACGCCGAAACCGCGGATCCGGGGTCCAGCAAGCTGGTTCCGGTCACGGACGTCACCGACGCGGCGCCGGGTCGCAACAGCCATTCGGCAGGGAACCGGCCGCGTTCGTTGCCGTGGCGGGTTTTTCACGTCGGGCGCCATCGGCGCGCCTGAGCGGGTTCAGCGTGCGGCGCCGGACCGGATGACGGTCGCCGGGCCGGGCGGGGAAGAGTCCACGGAGTCGTCGGGGGTTTCGTGGGCGACTCCCGCCCGGTCGAGGACGGTGGCCACACCGGGGTTTCCGGCGCGCACGCGGAACCGGTCGCCGGCGAGCGCGGCCGCGGACTCCGGGCTGAGTGCGGTGCACGCCGTCAGGTCGACCATCACGGCGGCGGCTCGCAGCGTCACGGCTTCGGCGAGGTGCGCGGCGAGCACCGCGTCTCCCGCGGGGCCGAGCGCACCGGAGACCTCGACGGTCACGAGCCCGGCGCTCACGAGCGTGCGCACCCGCGAAACCCCGGGCAGCGCAAGGACTTGCGGTACATCGACCTTCGGCTGGTTCTCCACGGACATCCCGCGCCCCTCTTCGGAAACCCGCGGTGGCCGGGGGCTGGGGTCCACGTGTCCGGCCAGTCTAGCCGGCCGGGCGGCGTAACCTCGGTCCGTGGCCGGAGCGCGGATGATCACCGTCTTCCTCGTCGACGACCACGAGCTGGTGCGCCGCGGCGTGGCCGAGCTCGTGGGGGACGAGGACGACCTCACGGTGGCGGGTCAGGCCGCCTCCGTCGCCGAGGCGCTGGCCCGGATCCCCGCCGTGCGCCCGGATGTCGCGGTGCTCGACGTCCGGCTCCCCGACGGCGACGGCGTCCGGCTGTGCCGAGACCTGCGCGATTCGCTGCCCGGCCTGCGCTGCCTGATGCTCACGTCCTTCACCGACGAGCGCTCGATGGTCGACGCCGTCCTGGCCGGCGCCGACGGCTACGTCATCAAGGACATCAAGGGACTTCAGCTCGTCGACGCGATCCGGCGCGTCGCGGCCGGCCACAGCCTGCTCGACGAGCGCGCGGTCGCGGCCCTGATGGCGAAACTGCGCGAAAGCACCCGCGGCCCCGGTCCGCTCGCCGCGCTGACCGACCAGGAACGCGTGCTCCTGGACCTCATCGGCGAAGGGCTGACCAACCGGCAGATCGCCGAACGGATGTTCCTGGCGGAGAAAACGGTGAAGAACTACGTTTCCCGCCTGCTCGCCAAACTCGGCGTGGAACGTCGCACCCAGGCGGCTGTTCTCGTCACCGCGCTCCACGACGAGGAACGCCGCGCCGGCGGTTGATCGCGGCCGGGGAGAACGAGCGTTCTCCATCGGCTGACGCGATGACACCGGAGGTGGCTTGGCGTGTCAGCGAAAATCGGGGCCGCGGTCCGTCCGCGCTGAATCGCACCGCCACGCACGCGGTCACCCGGTTGGGTTAAAAGTGTTGTGCAGCCGGGCAGGTACGGCCGACGTTCAGAGAACGAGCGTTCTCCTTGTGGTGACGGCACGTTCGGCGCTCGACCGGGGTGATCACGGCCAGCCGCGGGAGAACGGCCGTTCGTCGCTCGCGACGACGGCGTCGAGGTCGGTGTGGGGCCGCAACGGGACGGGCGCGCCGTGGCCGAGGCGCAGCAGGGCCTGGGGCCACATACCGCCGCCGAGCAGGCGGCGCAGGTCGCGGCGGCGGGCCGGCGTGAGGGTGTCGGACCAGTGCGCGGCCGACAACCCGGTCGCGGCCGCCGTGAGCAGGACGCGTTGCACCGCCTGGCCGGCCTGCAGCTGGGCGAGCGGGGTGTCGTGCAGCGAGCCGACGGCGACCAGCAACCGTCCGGGTGCCGCCGCGAAGTCGGTTCCGTCTGTGCCATCGGTGCTGTCGGGAAACATGATTTCGCACAGCCGCGGCAGTTGCGCGTCGCCGATCGTGGCGAGCCAGGCGCGTTCGAGCTCGGCCGCCTTGCGGAGCTCGCGCTGCACCACCGGCGGCACCAGGGCCGCGCTGAAGGGGCTGCAGTTGCCGCGCCGCAACCGGATCGCCTTGACGAGGCTGCGGTCGACCGGCGTCACCGGCTCGAGCCCGCGCGGGCGCACGACGGCGAGGAGGTCGGGCCGCGTGGCGGCGGGCAGCAGGCGCACGTCGGGGTGACAGCCCTGGGCCTTCACCGCGAGCCGGAGGTTCATCAGGGCCGCGCCGCAGTCGAGCAGCTGCCCGCGGCGGCCGCCCGCGGCCGGGCCCGCGTAGAGCTCGATGGACGCCGGTGTGCACAGGAACCGCCACGGGCGCGTGTCGTGCAGGGGCGGCGGGGTCGTCGCGGCGAGCAGTACGGACCGGACCTGGCGCGCGCTCAGCCGCCCGACGGGTATGACTCCGGCCTTCATGGTCACCTCCGCACCCCGGTCCCCCACGCTGCCTCCGCGCGCCGGGCCGGGCCTAGTGCCGAACGTCCCGCGTGCCGGGTCCAAGGTCGCCGTTCACGGGTGACCCCGGGCCCGATCCGCTGTGCCACAGTGACGGGATGCCGGACGTCGACCGGGTTCCCGCGACCGCTCCGGCCGGGGAACGCGACCGGCTGGACGCGCTGCTCGCGGCCGTCGTCGGCCTGTCCTCCGGACTGGAGCTGGACGGCACGCTGCGCCGGATCGTCGCCACCGCCGCGGATCTCGTCGACGCCCGTTACGGCGCGCTCGCGGTGCTCGACGCCGACGGCGCCACCACCGGCTTCGTCGTCACCGAGTTCGACCACCTCGACCGCGCGCGGACTCCGCCGACCGGCCGCAGATCCCTTCGCGTGGCCCTGCGAGCGCGCGGCGCGCTGCTGGGGCGCCTTTACCTCACCGGAAAACGCAGCGGCACCGGGTTCACCGACGACGACGAGCAGGCCCTCGCCGCACTCGCCGCCGCGGCGGGTATCGCCGTGGACAACGCGCTCCTCTATGAGCAAGCCCGCAGCCGTCAGCGTTGGCTCGAAGCCACCGGCGAAATCTCCGCCGCCCTCCTCGGCGGCACCGAGATCAGCGAGGTCCTGCGCCTGATCGCGAGCCGCACCGCCGGTCTCACCGGTTCCGTCGACGCGCTGATCGCAGTGCCCGCGAGCGAGGACGCGCTCGTCGTCACCGTCTGCGCGGGCCCGGACTCGGACGTCCTCACCGGCCGCCGGATCCCCGTCGCCGGGTCGACGTCCGGGGCGGTGCTGCGCGACCACGTGCCGCGCAGCGTGTCCGGGCTCGCCGTGGACCTCGCCGACGGCCCGCGCGTCGACCTCGGTCCCGCGCTCGTGGTGCTGCTGCGCTCGGGTGAGTCGATCGCCGGTGTCCTGCTCGCCGTGCGCGCTCCCGGCGCGGCCCGGTTCGACGAGCAGGAGCTGCAGATCGTGTCCGCGTTCGCCGACCAGGCCGCGCTCGCGCTGCGCGACGCCGGGAACCAGGCCGCCCGCCGCGAGCTCGACGTGGTGGTCGACCGCGACCGGATCGCGCGCGACCTCCACGACCACGTGGTGCAGCGGCTGTTCGCGGTCGGGCTCCAGATGCGGGACACGGCGCGCCGCGCGGGAACGCCGGCCGTCGCGACGCGGCTGGGGCGGCACATCGACCAGCTGCAGGAGGTCATCGAGGAGATCCGCAGCGCGATCTTCGAGCTGCACGCGGCCCCGGGACGCCGCGGCGGCCTGCGCGCGAGCCTCCAGCACGCCGTCACCGAAGCGACGGGCGGCTCGGCGATCCGGACCACCGTGCGGCTGTCCGGTCCGCTCGACCGGGTGCCGCCGATCCTCGCCGAACACGCCGAAGCCGTGGTTCGCGAAGCCGTGAGCAACGTGCTGCGCCACGCCCGCGCCGGCGAACTGGCTCTCACGGTGACGCTCGGCGAGCACCTCGTGATCGAGGTCTCCGACACCGGAGTGGGTCTTCCGGCAGGGATGGCGCGCTCCTCGAGGCTGCACAACGGCTTGCGCAACCTCGAGGAGCGCGCGACCGACTCCGGTGGCACGTTTGTCGTGGAGAGCCCGCCCTCGGGCGGCACCCGTCTCGTGTGGACGGTCCCGGTGAGCCCGGCTCGCGCGGAGGTCTCCGGAGGGTCACGGTGAACCGGCCGCGGGCCGCGGCCCTGGTGGGTGCGGTCACGGCGTGCAACACTCGAACCCTGTCCTTCCCTTCGGGCGCTGCCCGGCGCCGGCTTCGGACCTCGGTGCGGTGGGACTCCACCACCGAGCGCCCGGGAAGTTCCCCACGGGTCGCGCCCGCGGTGCGATACCCGCCCGCCTCCGGCGGTTTTCGCGAACAGGTGTCCACTTCGGACCGAAGCGGACACCCGCGGCCTCGCCGGTGGCCGAGGTGAAGGAGGTGCGAGACGTGAACACCGACTACCCGGTCCACGTCGAGGCGCGGCTGGACGAACCGTTGTCCCGCTGGCTCTGGCTCGTGAAGTGGCTGCTGGCGCTCCCGCACTACCTCGTCCTGACGGTCTTGTGGATCGCCTACCCGTTCGTGGGCATCGCGGCGTTCTTCGCGATCCTCGTGACCGGCCGCTACCCGCGTTCGCTGTTCGAGTTCACCGTGGGCGTGCTGCGGTGGAGCTTCCGCGTGCAGTACTACGCCTACGCCGCGCTCGGCACCGACCGGTACCCGCCGTTCACGTTCGGCGACGTGCCCGAGTACCCGGCGCGGCTGCGGGTCGAGTACCCGCAACGGCTCTCGCGCGGTCTCGTGCTCGTGAAGTGGTGGCTGCTGGCGCTGCCGCAGCTCATCATCGTGGGACTGTTCGTCGGCGGCGGCACGTGGCTGTTCACGCGGTCGGGCCGCTACGACTTCACCTGGGCGGCGGGCGGTCTCGTCGGCATCCTGGTGCTGATCGCGGCGGTCATCCTGCTGTTCACCGGAAAGTACCCGCGCCCGCTGTACGACTTCATCGTCGGCCTCGACCGCTGGGTGCTGCGGGTGGCCGCGTACGTGTCGCTGCTGACCGACCGGTACCCGCCGTTCCGGCTCGACCTGGGCGGCAGCGAACCAGGCGGGCCGGCGCCTTCGCCGGAACCGCTGACCCAGCCGCCGCCCGGTTCCGCGACCGAGCCGGGGACCGAGGCCGGTGCGGCACCGTTCGCCCCGCCACCGGCACCACCGGCGAGCGGTCCCGGGCCGGCGGCCACGGGCTGGACGGGCGGCCGGATCGCCGCCGCGATCTGCGGCGCCGTGCTCGTGCTGTTCTCCACCGGCCTCCTTTCCAGCGGCAGCGCGCTGATGTGGGCCGACCGCAACCAGCGGGACGCCGACGGCTACTTCTCCGGCTCGGCCCCGTTCAACGCTTCGGGGTACGCGCTCGCGAGCAACCCCGTGCAGCTGCACGGCCTGGGCACCGGTGGCCCGGACCTCGCCGCGATCGTCGGCGACACCCGGATCCGCGCCACCGCGGTCGACACCACCCAGGGCGTCTTCATCGGCATCGCGCCGGCCGCGAGCGCGGCGCGGTACCTCGCCGGCGTCGAGCACACGACGGTGACCGACTTCGGCGACCGCGGCTCGGTCGGCGTCGACACCCCGGGCGGCGCGGCCACGATCCCGCCCGAGCAGGCGGGAATCTGGGCCGGCCAGGCCTCAGGGCCCGGCACGCAGTCCGTGGCGTGGCCCGTGCGCGACGGGGACTGGACCGTCGTGGTGATGAACTCCGACGGGTCCCGCGGCGTCGCCGTCGACGCGGAGGCCGGTGCGACCGTGCCGGCGATCGGTTGGCTGTCGGTGCTGCTGGTCGTGGTCGGTGTGGTGTTCCTGGCCGGGGGAGTGGCGTGCATCTGGCTCGCGGCCCGCGGCGCTTCGGCGCACCGGGCGCGCACGCCCGTACCGGTGAGCGGAGGGGGTCCCGACGACGGGAGGCGAGCACCGTGACCGGTTCGGCCGACTGGTGCAGGCGGATGTGGCACGCCCTGGTCCCGCGCGGCGGCGTGGTGGTCCGGTCGTCCGACCGGTTCCAGGCGGTGGTGCTGGCCGTCTTCGTGGTGCTCGCGTTGCTGGCGGTGCCGTTCGCCGGCGTCGTCGGGTCGGAAACCGCCGCGCAGCGCGGAAACCAGGCCACCGAGGAAGCGGCGAGCCGCCACCGCGTCGACGCGACGCTGCTCGTCGACGGGCCGCCGCAGCAGGCCGTCGGCCCCGACGGCGTGCCGGGTGGGCCGCAGCCGCGCGACGCCCGGTGGCGGTTGCCGGACGGGGGTTTCCGCGTCGCACAGGTCGACGCGGACCCGTTGACCAAGGCCGGCGACACGGTCGTGGTGTGGCTCGACCGGGCCGGCGACCCGGTGCCGCCGCCCCTCGACCCGCGCACGGCCTCGGTCGAGGGCGCGATGACGGGGTTCGGGACGTGGGCTGGGTTCTGCGCGCTGCTGAGCCTGCTCTACGGCGCGCTCGCCCTCGGGCTCGACCGCATGCGGATCCGGCGCTGGCAGCACGAGTGGACGGTGGAGCTGGACCGCAAGACGAGGTCCTGACCGGCCGGAGCCGGGGCAGGACAGGAAAAACGACTGGAGAAACGACCGGAGAAAGGCGGGATGACGGATGCTCACCATGACCCGATCGGCGATCGCGGCGATCGACCGGATCACCGAGGCCCACCACGTCGGACGGCGCGGCGGCTGCCGCCTCGTCCTCGACGGGCCGCCCCGGGCGGGAGCGGCGGTCGAGGTGGAGGTGGCGACCTGCCCTGGATTGGGCGACGACGTCGTCGCGATCGACGACACGCAGCTGTTCCTCTCTCGCGAGGCCAGGGTGGGACTCGCGGAGAAGGTCCTCGACGCGCGCGAGGACCTGGAGGGCCACTACACGTTCCTGATCGCCAACGCCCGCGGGTGACACCGGCGGGACCGGATGGGGGATCGGCACATCGGCCGCCCGGCTGAACCTTTCTGCGGCCGAAGTAACGGACAGGCGGGGAACGTCGACGCGCGGGGGCCGGAGTTGGACGTGGCGTGGGAAGGAGGACCAGTATGAACACCACGGGCGAAAACGGGGAGGGTTGCTGTGGTGGGCGATCGAGAGCTACTGATCATCCGGGCGTGTGTGTCGATGGCCGACACATTGGTCGACGATTACGACGTCGCAGACTTGCTGCACGTCTTGGCGCAGCGCTGTGTTGAGCTGTTCGAAGTGGGGGCCGCAGGGCTGACGCTCGCCGACGAGCGGGGGAGCCTCCGCGCGCTGGCGTCCTCGGAACAGGATGGGCTGCGGGAGCTGGTCAAGCTCGGCGTCGACGAGGGACCGGGCGTGGAATGCTTCCGATCCGGCACGGCAGTGCACGCGGCGTCGATCGGTGCGTACACGCAGCGGTGGCCGCGGTTCGCCGCGGCGGCGCAGCGGGCGGGGTTCGCCTCGGTGCACGCGCTGCCGCTGCGGCTGCGCGGGCTGACGATCGGCGCGCTGAACCTGTTCGGCCGCGCGAGCGTGCCGCCCGAGGACCTCGAGCTGGCGCAGGGCCTCGCGGACACCGCCACGATCGGAATCCTGCAGGAACGCGCCATCCGCCGCGGCGAGGTGCGGTCGGACCAGCTGCAGTCGGCGCTGACGAGCCGGGTGGTCATCGAACAGGCGAAGGGGGTGTTGTCGGTCAGCGGGCACCTGTCGATGGCGGACGCGTTCGCGGTGCTGCGCCGGTATTCGCGCAGCCACAACGCGCGGCTCGGCGAAGTCGCCCGCTCGCTGGCCGAACGCGAACTCGACCCGGCCGTGGTGCTGACACGGGCGTACGGCAAGAACTGATCACGGGTTTCCCAGCTCCGGGGAAGCGCTCTCTCCGGCGGGTCGCGGCAGCCCGGACCCGACTGTCCCTTGTGGACTCTCCGGGCTCCGCACCCGGACCCGGTCGATCATCCTTTGTGCCTCGGCTTCGGTGAACCGGCCCTGGCGCACGTAGCCGACGATGGCGGCCACGGTGCTCAGGTGCGGTTCGGCGATGCCCGTCAAGTCCACGGAATCCACGGCGGCCCCTCACTCCGCTGGCTCACCGCCGGGGGCCGGGGCGGCACTTCGCACCCTACGCGCTCTCTGCGCCGTTGTGCGGGGCGCGGACACACCTTCCGTGGCAACGATTTCAGCGGTCTCCGCCCGCGGCACGGCGGCGCTGTCAGGAAAAATCCGCGCCGACGTGGGCGGAACCGGTACGGGTCAAGCGTTGCCGGCGGGGGCGACGGCGGCCATCGCCCGGTCGAGGCACGCGGCGAACGTCTCGATCGCGCCTCCGGCGAGCCACGCGTGCTGCGCGGCGAGCAGGCACGAGAACGCGGCGCCGGCGACGGCGGGCAGCGCCGGGTCGGCCGGGTCGCACCGCGTGCCGCGGGTTTCGGCGCGCTCGCGCAGCACGGTCTCGGCCGCGGCCGCCATGCGGTGCAGCTTCTCGAGGTAGCTCGCGAGTAGCGCGGGTGTCGCGAAGACGATGCGCTGCATGGGTTCGGCGACCTCGTGCTTGCCGGGCGCGTCGACGTAGGGCACCAGCAAGTCGAACACCCGGCGCAGCGAGGTCCACGCCGGTTCGTCGAGCGGGCGCTCGCGCAGCCGTTCGACCATCGTCTCGGCCAGCACCTCGAACTTGCCGACGATCAGGTCTTCCTTGGTGGGGAAGTAGCGGAACAGGCTGCGCCGTGACAGCCCCGCGGCCTCGGCGACGTCGTCCATCGTCGTGCGCTCGTAGCCGTGCTCGACGAACAACCGCTGCGCGGCCTCGGTGATGTCCTGCTGCACGGCCCGGCGGGTCCGTTCGCGCAGGCCGGGGCGGTGGTCGGTCACCGGCCCACCCTAGCAGCGCCGGGCGGAGTTGGCACTGAGTGCCAAGAGTGGCGTACAGTGCCGATCAAGCAAGCTCGAGAGCGAGGAGCGTCATGTCCGAACCGAAGACGATCGTGATCACCGGTGCCAGCGACGGCATCGGTGCGGCCGCGGCCCGCCGCCTCCACGCCGAGGGCCACCGGGTCGTGGTCGCCGGGCGCTCGCCCGCCAAGACCGAGGCTGTTGCGAAGGAGCTCGGGGTCGAGCACCACGTCGCCGACTTCGCGCGCTTCGCCGAGGTGCGCGACCTGGCCGCCGCGCTCGACGCGGCCCACCCGCGCATCGACGTCCTCGTGAACAACGCCGGCGGCATCTTCGGCGACCGCGCCAAGACCGAGGACGGCTTCGAGAAGACCCTGCAGGTCAACCACCTGTCGCCGTTCCTGCTCACGACGCTGCTGATGGACAAGCTGCTGGCGTCGCGCGCCTCGGTGATCCAGACGTCGAGCTCGGGCGCCCGGCTGTTCGGCGACCTGCGGCTCGACGACCTCGACCACGACGCCGCGTTCACCCCGCACAAGGCCTACGGCACCGCGAAGCTGGAGAACATCCTGTTCACCCGCGAGCTCCACACCCGGTTCCACGCGCGGGGCCTGTCCGCGGCCGCGTTCCACCCCGGCGCCGTCGCCACGGCCTTCGCGACCGAGAGCTCCAGTTTCTTCCGGCTGGTCTACAACAACCCGCTCGGCCGGATGGCCATGGTCAGCCCGGAGAAGGGCGCGCGCCAGCTGGTCTGGCTGGCGACCAGCGAGCCCGGTGCCGAATGGGAGTCCGGCGCGTACTACGAGCGTGGCAAAGTCGCGCGGCGCGTGAACCCGCAGGCCACTGACGACGACCTCGCCCGCCGGCTGTGGGACCGCTCGGCCGAGCTGGTCGGGGTGAAGACGGTCTGAGGCTCAATGGGGCCGGAGCCCGGCCACGACCAGGTCCAGCAGCCGTGACGCCAGCTCGCGCTGGTCCTCGTGGCCCGCGATGAGGGTGACGCCGCCGATCGCCATCATCACGTCGTCGGCCGGGACGTCGGCGCGCAGCGTCCCGGCTTCGGCCGCGGCGGCCAGCATGCGGCCGATCGCCGCGCGCAGCAGGTCGCGGCTGTGCGTGCGCAGGCCTTCGCGTGCGGCCAGGATGCCGGGCAGGGCTTCGGCCATCCCGTTCTTGGTGAGCGTGTAGTCCACGAACCGCTCCGCCCACGCGCGCAGGGCGGCGTCGGCCGGCAGCTCGGTGAGCAGGTCCGCGGCGGATCCGGCCAGGCGTTCGGTCTCGCTGCGATAGGTCGCCTCCACCAGGTCTTCCCGGGCCGGGAACCGCCGGTACAGCGTGGCGATGCCGACGCCGGCTTCCTTCGCGATGGCCTTGAGCGAGGTGTCCGCCCCCTGGCGGGAGAACGCGCGCGCCGCGGCCTCGAGGATGCGGTCCTGGTTCTCCTGCGCGTCGGCCCGCAGCGACCGTCCGGTGTTCGTCACGCCACTCCTCTTTGCTAAGTGGACCCGCATCCGCTTATAGTCGTAAGTGGAACCGGCTCCACATACGAGACTAGCGGAGCAGAGAGGACAGCACCATGACCCAGCGAGTGACCACGCCCTTCGGCGCGACGTCCACGGCGGCCGAGGTGGTCGCCGGGGTCGACCTGAGCGGCCGGCGCGCCGTGGTGACGGGGGCGGCGTCGGGGATCGGCGAGGAGACGGCCCGCGCGCTCGCGTCGGCCGGGGCGGAGGTGACGCTGGCCGTGCGCGATCCGGCGGCGGGGGCGCGGGTGGCGCGGGAGATCGCGGCGAGCACGGGCAACTCCGCCGTGCTCGTGGCCACGCTCGACCTGGCCGACCCGGCCTCGGTCGGCGCGTTCGTGGCGGCCTGGTCAGGGCCGCTGCACATCCTGGTGGCCAACGCCGGCGTGATGGCGACGCCCGAGCGGCGGACGGCGCAGGGCTGGGAGCTGCAGTTCGCCACCAACCACCTCGGTCACTTCCACCTGGCGACCGGCCTGCACGGCGCGCTCGCCGCGGCGGGAGACGCCCGCGTGGTCGTGGTCAGCTCGGTGGGACACGTCAACGGCGAGGTGCTCTTCGACGACGTCTCCTTCACCCGCACGCCGTACGACCCGTGGGCGGCCTACAGCCAGTCGAAGACGGCCAACATCCTCTTCGCCGTCGAGGCGGCCCGGTTGTGGGCCGCCGACGGGATCACGGTGAACGCGCTCAACCCGGGCCGCATCTGGTCCACGAACCTCGGCCGGCACAGGGAGAACCCGCCGTCGGCCTTCGACCCCTCCGGCGCGACCGGCGTTTCGGTGAAGGACATCCCGCAGGGCGCCGCGACTTCGGTGCTGCTCGCCGCGTCGCCGCTCGTGGCGGGCGTGAGCGGGAAGTACTTCGAAGACTGCCAGGAGGCCGAACCGTTCACCGAGGGTGTGCGACGCGGCGTCGCGGGCTTCGCGCTCGACCCGGCGAAGGCGCGGCGGCTGTGGGCGCTTTCGGAGGAACTGCTCGCCGAGGCGGGGCATCCGGTCGTGTGACCGGCACGCCGGTGTGGTGCCGGAACGCACCACACCGGCGCGGGCCGTCACTCGCGCAGGAAGGTGAGCAGCTCGGCGTTGAAGGTGGCGGCGTGGGTGACGTTGAGGCCGTGCGGGGCGTCCTCGACGAGCACGAGCCGGCTGCCGGGGATGGCGTCGGCGGTCCGCTTCCCGCTGAACTCGAAGGGCACGATCGCGTCCGAGTCGCCGTGGATGACCAGCGTCGGGATGGTGAAGGCCTTCAGGTCGTCGCGGAAGTCGGTCTTGGTGAACGCGGTGGTGCAGTCCAGCGTGCCCTTCGGGGAGGCGAACGCGGCGATCACCGTGTTGTAGGCGTGCACCGACGGGCTGACCAGGTCGGTGCGGCCCTTGACGGAGAAGAAGTTCGTGACGAACCCTTCGACGAACGCGGGGCGGTCGGCGCGGATCCCGTCGTGGAAGCCCGTGAGCGCGGCTTCGTCGAGACCGCCTTCGGGGTTGCCGTCCTCCTTGTACAGGTACGGCGGCACGGCCGCGGCGAACACGGCCTTGGCGACCCGGCTGGTGCCGTAGCGGCCGACGTAGCGCGCGACCTCGCCGCCGCCCATCGAGAAGCCGACGAGCGTGACGCCGGTGAGGTCGAGGGCCGCGAGGAGCTTGTCGAGGTCGTCGGCGAAGGTGTCGTAGTCGTAGCCGTCCCACGGCTGCGACGACTGCCCGAACCCGCGGCGGTCGTAGGTGATCACGCGGTAGCCGTCTTCGACGAGCGCCGGAACCTGGCCCTCCCACGACCGGCTCGACAGGGGCCAGCCGTGGATCAGCACGACCGGGCGGCCCGCGCCGTGGTCTTCGTAGTAGAGCTCGATCGGCGCGCCGTTTTCTTCCCCGACTGTCACCTTGGGCATGAGCTGTCCTCTCGTGCGCGAAACGGAGTGGGTGCGGAGCCTCGGGTCGTGGCGTCGTTGCCGGCACCGGTGCTGCCGAGGTGAACGCTAGTCGGGTGCGGTGGTGTGGCGGCAGTACCGCGACCGGTGAACTTCCCGGTCGTACCCGACACCTAGGTCGTTGCCGCGGTGCTCGGGGTACTCGGCGCGCTCGGGGCGCTCGGGGCGCTCGGGGCGCCCGGGGTGCTCGAGGTGCTCGATGTGCCGCCGCACACGGAGAGGGCGGCGCCGACCGACGTGGCGACCTGCGTCGCGGCGGTGCGCAGCGCGGTGACGTCGAGCGGCTGGGTCGTCAGCACGTCCTGCAGTTGCTGGACCGCGCTGCCGGCGGCGTCGAGGTCGGACCGCGCTTCCGGCCCGACGACGGCCCGGGCGGCGTCGAGGGACGACCGCAGGTCACGCGCCGCGGTGGCCACCTCGTCGCGGCTGGCCTGGCCGGTGACGAGCGAGGCCGTCTTGGTCGCGAGGTTCTGGGCCGCCGTGGCGACGGCGGCGCACTCGACGCGCGAGTCACCCGAGGTCGGCGCGGGAGAGGCCGGTGCGGACACCGCGCTGGACGGCGCCGGCGTCGGTCCGCTTTGGCCGCCCGAGCACGCGGCGGTGACCGCGAGCGCGCCGAGCAGCGCCGCGGCGGCCGCGACGGCCCGCCGCGCCGTGGGACGGCGTCCGGCGCCGGTTTCCTCGGCCACGTCCGCCTCCTCGTGTGCGCGCCGACGGTGGTCTGCTCGCCATCGTCGCGACCCGGGCGACTTGCCCGCCTCGCCCGGTCCGGGTGAGGCGGTGCCCGCCGGCGGCCGGGAGGTCAGCGGAAGGACAGCGACGCGATCCGCTCGGGGTGGCCGGGGGAGTACGAGTAGATGATCGACCCCTGCGTCGCGCCCGCGACCACGCGGATCTTCCACGGGCGGAGGCGGTCCACCCGGAAATCCTCCTCGTAGCTCCACTTGTAGTCGAAGTTGGTCCCGGTGGGAAGGGACTCCCCGGCCTGCCAGATCCCGTGCACGACGAGGAAGTCGATCGGGCAGTTGACGCGGAGCTGGGTGGCCCCGGTGGGGATGTCGAAGGAGAGGCTGCGGTTGTCTCCGGACGCCAGCTGCATGTTCCACTCCTCGTCGTTCTGGACACCGGGCGCGCCCGGCCGGGTGGGGGTGAACGGGATCGGGTGCCGGATCAGGACCCGGTCGGTCTGGATGCCGCCGACCTGCGGCTGGACGTTGTTGTCCTGCCAGCCGTGCACGAAGTCGCGGACCTCGGACTGGCGGCCGCACTGGACGAAGTAGTCGACGTGGCCGACCGCGGCGTCCATGGCGTCGGCGAACCCGTATGCGCCGGTGCGGCCGCGGCCGAGGATGCTGACCGCGCCGTCGAGGTAGCCGCGCCACAGGGCGGGGGTGATGGTCGGGAACCCGGCTGAGGTGAACCACCGGTCCGCGCAGAAGAACACGACGCCGGGGAATCCGAGGAGGTTCGCCCCGGCGAGAGCGCGCCTGCCGTATTCCTGCCCCTGTGCGAACCCGCCCATCGGATCGTTCTTGCCCACCTCGAAGTACAGGGCGATCCCGAGCCCGGCCGCGCGGTGGTCGTTGTACTCGGTGGTGTTCGTGTGCTTGGTGCTCAGCAGGTTCGGCGCGTCGATGTACCGGATCACCCCGGTCGGATGCTCGCCGTCCGGCCCGACCGGTGTGGCCAGGATTTCGGCGGCGGACAATTTCTTGCTGCTGTAGTCGATCCACCAGGTGGCCATGACACCGTCCCCTCGAGTGGCTCCGGCCGGCTCCCATAATGCAGGCATTGTCCGGTTTTGGTAAGGCTTTCTGTTGCGGCCATTCGGGCTAATCCGGGCCCTCCTGGTCCGGCACTGTCCACATCGGAGTGCCGCGCACCACACTCGAACCGCGAAGATGAATAGGCCGAATTGCGGTATTAGTGGCGGCCGAATGGGTGCATTCGGCGAGTGAAGTGGTGTGTTTCACAGTTGTACCAGTCCTGCGTTATCGGCCGACCGGAGCAGGCGCGACCAGGTGAGTGGACGGTAAATCCAGCGCCGGCGGCCGCGATTCCCCGGTCGCGTCGTAGCAGTTCGCGCGGGTGATCGAAGACGGCAAACGCCCCCGGCCGTGATGCGGTGATCTTTTGACGTCGACCAGACCATTTCCTCGGTTCTGGTGCGCGGTGACGGGATGTGGTTGGGCTGATCGTGTGGCGCCGCAAGTGATCTTGTGTCGCTGGTTGGCCGAGAGTGGTGGTTTGGGTAGTGTCTGCGCTCGCAAGAGTGACCCCGATGGGCGATGATCGAGTCGGCCGGCCGGGTTTCGCACCACGAATTGACTCGGAGTCATTGCTGGAACGTGATCATCGGACTGATTCCGAATGTGCTGTGCGCGGATCTTGCCCACCCGGTCACCGGGGTACACCGGGTCTTCGGAATTCCATCCGATCCGTTCGTCCTTTTCGATGCAGGAAGAAAGAATAGTGGATTTCGACGCGCTGGCCGCCGAGCTGAGAAAACTCCGGGAAAACGTCGCCGGCGTCACCGACACGGTGCTCGCGGCGGTCGACGGGATACCGATCATGGCCGACGCGGCCGACCACCTGGATCCCGCCAAGCTGTCCGCGCTGGCGGCCGCCGACCTCGGGATCGCGCGCCAGGCGTCGGAGGTGTGCGGGCAAGGCACGTTGAAGCAGACCGTGGTTTTCAGCAGTGACGGCTACATGGCCGTCTACGCGATCGGCCGCGTGGCGGTGCTGGTCGTCATGGGGGACAAGGGACTCAATGTCGGCCGCCTGCTGTTCGAGTCCCGCCCCGTGATCGAGCGGCTCGGCGCGATCCTGGCCGCCTAGCCGAATCCGGCACCCCGTCCACCACCAGTTCACAGGAGGAGTTCGAGTGATGATGAACATCGACACCGCGTTGAAGGAAGCCATGTCGATCGCCGGCGCCATCGGCGTCGCGCTGGTCGACTACGACAGCGGGATGTCGCTCGGCACGAGCGGCGGCGGCGACTGGCTGGACCTCGAGGTCGCCGCGGCCGGCAACACCGAGGTGGTGCGGTCCAAGCTGCGGGTGATGGCGTCGCTCGCGCTCAACGACAGCATCGAGGACATCCTGATCACGCTGCACCGCCAGTACCACCTGATCCGCCTGCTGAACTCGGTCGGTTCCCGGAACTCGCTGTTCCTCTACCTGGTGCTGGACCGCGAACGCGCGAACCTGGCGCTGGCGCGGCACTACCTCAAGCGCATCGAAACGGACCTGCAGGTGTAGCCGGGACCCCACACGAGGAGGCGGTGATGACCGGAGGCGGGTCCAGCGTCGCTCTCACCATCGGCTCGGCGTTCATGACCGACCTCGGGTCCCCGTTCCCGGCGAAGATGAACCTCGCGGGTGACGAGCTGGAGTTCACGTTCGTGCTGTCGGGCCACCCGCCCGGCGACGTCTCGGAGTGGGTGCGTCTGCGGTCCGGTGTCGGACTGGCCGGCCGGGTGCCCCGCTTCAGCACCGACGCGGGCGGGCGCCGGCTCCGCGTCGAGCTCACCGGGACCGCGATCGGCGCCCTGATCGTGCCGTTGGCGGATCTGGCGCCGGCCGGGGTCGACTCCTTGCACCCCGGCCCGTGGCAGAACCGGATGACCACCACGGTGCAGCTCGCCGTGGACGAGATCGCGCGGATGCTGTCGAGGTGCCGGCACCGGGCCGGGGGCGCCGAGCCGCTGATCGACCTGGAACTGTCCTACGAGCCGGACCGGGAGTACCGCACCCGCGTCGCGGAGGTCCACGAGCGGGTGCGCGCCTTCGTGTCCCCGGTCCGGCCCGTGCTGGAACTGCGCTGGCGCGCGGTGACCCCGGCGCAGCGCAAGGCCCTGCTCGACGAGCTGCCCGACATCGCCCCGGCCCGCAGGTGGTTCCGCCGCAGCCGCACCACGACGATCATGGGACTCGACGTGGAGTTTCCGTCCTGAGTGGACGGTCCCCGGCGGTGCGCGGTCAGGGCAGCACGACGAGTTTCCCGGTGGCACGGTCGTTTTCCCGGTGGCGGTGGGTCTCGGCGATGTCCGCGAGGCCGAAGACCCGGTCGACGTTGGGCCGGTACCCGCCGGCTTCGACCTCGCGGACGACCCGCTGCAATGCGGCCGTGCTGCCCTGGACGGTGTCGCTGTGGAACGGCGTGAGCTTCGTCCCGGACGGGATCATAGCGATCGGTTCGAGGTCGGGGATCACCCACCCGCTCAGCGAACCCGCCACGCACACCGTCCCGCCGCGCCGGACCAGGCCCAGCGAGTCGACCACCGTGCTCGCCCCGACGAGGTCCAGCACGTGGTCGGGTCCGCCGGGCCAGAGCGCGTGGACGCTCGCGGCGAGCGAGCCGCCGGGGTCGAGGAGCACGTGGTCGACACCGGCGGCGCGCAGGGCGTCGGCCTTGGCCGGCTGCCGGGTCGTCGCCGCGATCTCGACCCCGTGGGCGGCCGCGATCGACGCGGCGGCCGGCCCCACCGACGACGTCCCGCGGCGGATGAGCAGCCGCCCGTGCGTGGCCGCCAGGGTGTCCAGCGCGCCCTGGGCGGTCAGGTAGGTCTCCGGCAGGGGGGCCAGGACTTCCGACGGCAAGGTCGTCGTAATCGGCATCAGCAGCGGGTTCGGCACCAGGGCGTACTCCGCGTAGCCGCCGTCGAACTCCCGCCCCAGTTCACCCATCACGGCCGCGACGGTGGTGCCCTCCGGCAGCAGAGGATCGGTGGAGGCGGCGACGGTTCCCACGCACTCGATGCCCAGCACCCGCGGGAACCTCACGTCGGGGAATGCCCCTGGCGCGTCCTCAGTTCCGACCGGTTCAGGCCCGCGCCGCGCACCCGCACCAGGCTCCAGCCCTCCCGCACGGCCGGCACCGGCACCTCACTGACCTTCCAGCACCTCCGGCCCGCCCGCTCGGACGCACACCGCCGCTCGCATCGTCGTCGTCATGCCGTGCACTCTCACCCGGCTGCAGCGTGTCCGGCCACCGGTAAAATGCCAACCCATGCCCGACGGCCGCCAACCTGCCCACTCGCACGTCTGGCCGTCCGGCGGCGCGCACCGGTGGCCGTCGGGCGGAACCAGCGCCGTGTCGTCCCACTCACGCGGCCACCTGGTCTACGCGGCCCGCGGCGTCCTGTCCGTCCACACCGGACAGGGCACCTCCATCGTCCCGGCCAACCGCGTCGCCTGGACCCCCGCCGGCGCCGGCCACCAGCACCGCGCCCACGGCGACACGGACATGCGGATCGTCTTCCTGCCCCCGTCGCTGGCCCGGCTCGTGCCGGGCCACCCCGCCGTGTTCACCGCGTCCGACCTCGCCCGCAGCGTGCTGCTGACCCTCACCGGCCCCCGCAACTACGACCCCGCGGCGCGCCCCCTCGCGCCCGCCGCGCGCGCCCGCCTCCGCCGCGTCCTCGTCGACGAGCTCCACGCGGCCCCCGAACAGCCCCTGCACCTGCCGGACCCCTACGACGACCGCCTGCGCGCCGTCGCCCGTGTGCTCTCCGAAAACCCCGCGGACAACACCCCTCTCGCCGACCTGGGACGGACGACCGGCGCCAGCGCCCGCACCCTCAGCCGCCTGCTCCACCACGAACTCGGCATGACCTTCCACGAGTGGCGCACCCAGCTGCGCATCCACCACGCCCTCGTCCTCTTGTCCGAGGGCCACGACACCACCCACGTCGCGCACGCCTGCGGCTGGGCCAACCCGAGCCACTTCATCGCCGCGTTCGGCAACCTCGTGGGCACGACACCGGGGCGGTACCGGGCTGGTCAGTAAAGCTGCGCCTTCGGTCGGGGTTGAGTGGGTGTGCTCGCGATTTCCTGCGGATTCGGCCATGAGGTCAAAGATCGTTTTACGTTGCTCGATACGCTTCACCGATGACGGTCAAGCGACGCGGGCTTCTGGACCAGCAGCAGGCCCTCGGCCGGCACCGGCGGCAACTCGGCCGGGTTCATGTCACCATCGACGACCTTGAAGCTCTCCGAGAGCTTCTCCGCGAGGGTCTCGCCGACGGGGCGACTCGCACCGAGTTCGAATTCGACGGCGGCTCGTTCGAGGAGCCGTCGGACCTTCCGAAGCTGTCTGATGCAGAGCTTCGTCGCATCGTCGTGAAGTCGGGAAAGGTCGAGGTGATCCTCGCCAGTACCCAGGCGGTCGCGATCGGCGAACGGCATGTGAGCGAAGCCGTTTACACGCGGTGGGCACGGGCACGGCAGACGAAGGACCGACCTGGCCCCCCGACCGTCCGCCCGCTACCGGGCGGCGGCATGGCCTTATCTTTTCGCGGCGGTGCTGGCTGTGATCACGCCCTTGAGAATTGTTCCCGATATGGGTGCCGCCGGCTGGTTTCTGGGCGGCGGGTTGACGTTCCTGGCCGTTGTGTCGGGCACGTGGTCGCTCCAGCGGCTCCCCAAGTCTTATGCCGCGGTGCACGCAGTGAGCAACGACGACTACCGAAAACACCGCACCGAGGCAAGCCACGCCTGGCGCTCGGCGATGATCGGTTTGACCGGCGTCTTCGTCACGCTGGTCATCGGGGTTCTGACTTTCGTCCTGAAGAAGTAGATCGCGGTCGACGAGCCGTGCGAGGTGGCCGGGGGTGTTGCCCGGCCCGTCGACCGCGTAGTGCGGCCAGGGCAGGGCGCGGACTACCGGGAGACGCTGCCCACCAGGTCCGGGCGGCCCAGTCCCTCGTCGGCGATCCAGTTCGCCACCTCGAACAGCTCCGCGTCGCGGTTGGTGCGGCCCAGGATCTGCAGGCCGAGGGGCAAACCGTCGTCCGCCAGGACCGGGAGGGTCAAGGCGGGGCAGCCGAGCAGGGACGCCGTCACGTTCATGGCGACGTTGCCGGTCGAGTCGAGGCCCGTCGGGGCGGCGCCGCAGGCGGCGAGGGTGATCGTGGCGTCGAAGTGGGCCGCGGTGGTCTCGTAGGTGGCGCGGGCGGCGGCGCGCTGGGCGAGGAGCTCGCGGTATTCCTGCTGGGTCATCGCTTCGGCGATCTTCAGGCGTTCACGCGCGTCGAGGCTGAGCTTGGTGGCGTCCAGGTCGGCGTAGGTGTTGAGCGGCCAGCGGCCCTCCCAGGCGACGATGGCCTGCGTGAGCCGCAGTGCGTCGGCGACGGCGGTTTCGGCCGTTTCGATCCGCTCGTCCTGCGTGCGGTCCAGGACCTCGATGCCGTGCTCCTGCAGGCGTTGCCTCGCCGCGGCGAACGCCTGGCGCGCGCCTTCGGTGGTCGCGCTCCAGCCGCCGGTTTCGAGGACGGCAAGCTTCATCGGCTTGGTACGCCGGGTGAAGTCCACGTCGCCGGCGAGGCCGCCGTAGCCGGGGTCGCCGCCGGCGCGGTCGGCGATGGCGCGCAGGACCGCCCAGGTGTCGGCGAGCGTCGCGCCGATCGAGCCCTGGCAGCTCTGGCTGAAGTGGTCGTGCGAACCACTCCGGTTGACAGCGCCGACGCTCGGCTTGAAACCCACCGCGCCGCAGAAGCTCGACGGGCGCAGGATCGAGCCGAGCAGCTGCGTGCCCAGGCCCACCGGGACCATGCCGGCCCCGACGGCCGCCGCCGTGCCGCTGGACGAGCCGCCCGGCGTGCGGCTCGGGTCGTGCGGGTTCGTGGTCTCGTGCCACGGGTGCTTCGAGGCCAGCTCGGTCGTGGTGGTCTTGCCCACGATGACCGCGCCCGCCTCGCGCAACGCGTGCACGCTCGCCGAGTCGCGGTTGCCTTCGGTGCCTTCCCACAGCGGCGAGCCCTGGCCGGTCGGCATGTCGGCGGTCTCGATGATGTCCTTGATCGCCACGGGCATGCCGTCGATCGGCGACAGCGGTTGCCCGGCGGCCCACCGCCGCGCCGACTCGTCCGCCGCCTGCCGCGCCCCTTCGCGGTTGAGGACGACGAACGCGGCCACCGTGGGGTCGAGCTCGTCGATGCGGGTCAGCGTTTCTTCGAGGTAGGCACGGGGACTGAGCCGCCCGGATCGCAAGTCTTCGCTGTGCGAAACGTAGCCCCGCAGGCGATTTCCGGTCACGCGGTCACCCCCGGGATCTCGACGTTTTCCCCGCACCGGCGCCACATCGGATTCGAAAGCATGCCCCCATCCTGCGTCACGGAACGAGAAGACGCTACGGCCGCGGCGGATCCGCCGAAGTGATGTTCGCGCCGCCCGGCGGATGGGCACGATGCGCTCGCGGCCGTTCGGCACCATCCGCCGGCGGTGGTCACGCCCGGGTTGCACCGTTCGTCCCGGCCGCCGCGGCGGCGAGGTTCACGACCTCGGGCAGCAGCTCCTGCGGATGGGTTGCGAGGGCTTCGACTTCGACGTCGAGGTAGGGGAACAGCGGCAGCGAGGTGAGGATCTCGTGCAGGTGCGTGGCGTCCCGGGCCTCGTACAGGGCGAGCGTGCCGCGTTTGCCGGGCAGCCGCCAGAGTTTCGTCAGGACGCCCTCGGCGCGCAGCCGCATCGCGAGGGCGCGCTCCTGTGCTCGCAGCTCACCGATGTGGTCCGCGGTCAGGTGCGGGGGGAAACTGGTGGTCGATCGGACCAGGAACTCCATGGAGGCTCTCTCTGTTCGGAGTGGACTCGGCGTGAGCCGGTTCAGACGGTGACGCGCTGCAAGGCGCCGGCGAGCTCGGCCGGAGCCGTGACCATGGCCTCGTGCCCGGTGCGCAGCTCCTGGACGTCGTCCCCGCGCTCGGCGGCTCGCTTGGCGTAGGGCGCGAACACGGCCATCCAGTCGGTGCAGTCAAGGTAGGTCGCCGGCAGGTCACGCGGCAGCGCGGCGCTCACGGGGTCCAGGTAGGTCTTCCAGGGATGGGGTGACAGCCGCGGGGTCAGCCAGTCCAGATCGTCCTGTTCGGTCACTCCGAGGACTTCCAGCGAGCGCGGCGGGATCAGCCACCCGAAACCGGGTCCGGCCACGGATTCCCGGTAGTGCCCGGCCACGTGGTCGGGCAGCAGGTCGATCGCGCGCTCGCCGGCGTCGGCCACGAACGCGTCCAGGTACACCGCATGCCCGATCCGGGCGCGGCTCCTCGCCGCCACCTCGGTGACGACCTGCCCGGCGTAGCTGTGTCCCACCAGGACCACGTCCGTCAGGTCCCACGCCTCAAGCAGGGCGAGTACGTCCTCGGTGTGCGTTTCGAGCGCCACGTCCGGGGAGATCAGGTGGCGCCGGTCGCTGATCCCCGTCAGCGTCGGCGCGAAGACCCGGTGCCCGAGCCGCTGGAGTTCGGCTGTCACCCGCTGCCAGCACCAGCCGCCGTGCCAGGCCCCGTGAACCAGTACGTAGGTGCTCATCCCGCCCCTTCGTTATGCGAACTACATCCTCACGCAGATTGCGCGACAGGATTGTTAACAATAAAGTACAACCAGATCAGCGACGAGGGAAGGACACCTTCAGTGCCGAACGAGCGTCTGGCCCGGGCCGCGGTCACGACCGGCCGCCGGACCGTCGAGTTCCGCGAGCTCCCCGTCCCGGACCTGACCGGCGGCGACGGCCTGCTCGCCGTCGAGGCGGTGGGGATCTGCGGTTCCGACGTGGTTTCCTTCGACCGGGCCGACGAGCCCGCCCGGGTCATGGGCCACGAGACCGTGGGGGTCATCGCGGACGCGACGGCGTCCGCGGTCGCGAGGTGGGGTGCGGCGCCGGGGGACCGCGTGCTGCTGGAGGAGTACCTCCCTTGTGGACACTGCCGCTTCTGCCGGTCGTCGGAGTTCCGGTGGTGCCTCGAATCCGACCCGTCGGCGCGCCCCGACGCGCTGCGGTACGGCACCACCGCGCTCACCGTGGCACCGGGACTGTGGGGCGGGTTCAGCGAACTGCAGTACCTGCACCCGCGCACGGTGCTGCACCACGTGCCGGACTCGCTGCCGTCCGACATCGCGACCCTCGCGCTGCCGGTGGCCAACGGGTACGAGTGGGCCTACCGCAACGGCGGCGCCGGCCCCGGCTCCGCGGTCGTCGTGATCGGACCGGGACAGCAGGGCCTCGGGTGCGTCCTGGCTTCGCGGATCGCCGGCGCGTCGGTGATCGTCGCGGTCGGTCTCGAACGCGACGGCGTGCGGCTCGCCGCGGCCCGGTCCCTGGGCGCCACCCACACGTTCACCAGCGGCCCCGACCTGGTGGAGCGGATCCGGGAAGCCACCGGCGGCGAGGGCGTGGACCTGGTCGTCAACACCGCGTCCGGTACGGCCGCGGTGTTCAACGACGCGATCGCGGTGCTGCGCAAGTCGGGCCGGCTGGTGCTGCCCGTGCGCGAGCGCAAGCCGCAGGACGGGATCGATCTCGGGGCCCTGTCCCGGAAGTGCCTCACCGTGGTCGGCATGCGCGGGCACAGTTTCGACGCGGTGGAGTCGGCCATCGGGATCCTGCAGGACAACCTCGACCTCGTCCGTCCACTCGCGACGATGACGGTGCCGTACGACCGGGTGGCCGACGCCATCCTCTCCACCGGTGGCGACGGGCCCGTCGCCGACGTCATCCACGCGACCGTCACCGTCGCGCAGCCGTGACACCCCGCGCTGCCGTGCACACCGCAGCCTGACAGTTCCCCTCGGAGGCAAGATGCGCATCACACGAGAACAGAACGAACGGCTCACCCGGGTCGAGGGCGAGGCCCCCATGGGACAGGTCTTCCGCCGGTACTGGATCCCGGCCGTCCTGTCGGAGGAGGTCCCCGAGCCCGACAGCCCGCCCGTGCGGGTGCGGTTGCTCGGTGAGGACCTGGTGGCGTTCCGGGACTCCAACGGCGAGGTCGGCCTGCTCGACGCCTACTGCTCGCACCGGCGGGCGCCGTTGTTCTTCGGCCGCAACGAGGAATGCGGTCTGCGCTGCGTGTACCACGGCTGGAAGTTCGACGTGAACGGCAACTGCCTCGACACGCCCTCGGAGGAACCCGGTGCACGGCTGCGGTTCCGCGCCGGGATCAAGGCCTACCCGGTGTACGAGGCCGGCGGGATCGTCTGGACCTACATGGGGCCGGTCGACACGATGCCCGAACCTCCCGACTACGAATGGCTGCGCGCGCCCGAGACCCACCGCGGCGTCTCGAAGACCAACGAGCCGTGCAACTACCTGCAGGCGATCGAGGGCGGGATCGACACCGCCCACTCGTCGTTCGCACACAACAACGACCTGTCCAACACCAAGTCGTTGCGGGCGCTGGACCGGCACCCGAAGCTGGAGGTACAGCTGCAGCCGCACGGGTTCACCTACGCTAGCCTGCGCCGCGTCGGCGGCGGGCGCCGCTACCTGCGCGTGTACCAGTTCGCCATGCCGTTCATGCAGATCCGCAGTGTGCTGCTGAGCTGGCACGGCCAGGGCGAGGACGCCGAGTACCCCGCGCTGCGCGGCCACATCTGGGTGCCGATCGACGACCACAACACCGCCATCTACAACTTCGTCTACTCCGCCCGGCCCGAGCAGCCGATGCCGCAGGGGTGGTTCGCCGAGCACGAGGACGAGATGGGCCGCGGCCCGCAGGACTTCAAACCCGGGACGTACTGGCTGGTCCGGGAACCGGAGAACGACTTCATGATCGACCGCGAGGTGCAGCGCACGCGGACGTTCACCGGCATCGAGGGCGTCAACACCCAGGACTTCGCGATCCAGACCGGCATGGGCCGGATCGTGGACCGCAGCAAGGAAGCGCTCGGCAGCACCGACCTGGCGATCTCCACCGCCCGCAAGCTCCTGCTCGAAGCGACCGACCGCGCCGAGCGCGGGGAGCCGATGGTCGGGGCCTCTCCCGAAGACCACCGCGACACCCGCGCCGCCGACCTGCTCGTGGCCGAGGACGACGCCTGGCGCGAGGCGGCCAAGGACCTGCAGTCCGCCTGGTACTGAGCCCCACGCCGAACCGACGAAAGCGACCCATGACCTACAAGATCGTGACCATCCGCGCCACCGGCCTCACGCCCGAGGCCGTGTCCGAAGAGCTCGAACGCGAGCTCAACACCGCCGTCGCCGAGGGGTGGACCTTCGACCGGATCCAGCCGATCATCTACAACTCCTCGACCACGGGCTACCTGCTGCTCATCCTGAATCGCGCGGGGGAGAGCGCATGACGCGCCGGCTCACCGTCGCCCTCACCGACAGCACGTTCACCCGCCCGCTGCTCGACGGGCGCGCCCGGATCGCCGGCGTCGACCCGACGATGCTGGCCTACCACCCGTCGGAGCTGTTCTGGCGGCAGCTGCACTTCGCCGAGTTCGACGTCTTCGAGGCGTCGCTGTCGACCTGCTTCCGCCTGGCCTCGCTGGACGACCGGCGGTTCGTGGCCCTGCCCGTGTTCACCACCCGCACGCTGTGCCACCTCGGTATCGTCGTCGGCGAGCGCTCCGGCATCGAGAGCCCCGCGGACCTGCGCGGGCGGAAGATCGGCGTGCCGGAGTACCAGCAGACCTCCGCGGTGTGGAGCCGCGGCGTGCTGCAGCACGACTTCGGCGTCGATCCCGCCGACGTCCACTGGGTCATGGAACGCGGTGCCGCCCACAGCCACGGCGCGGCGACGGACTTCCGGCCGCCCGAGGGTGTGCGCGTCGACGTGATGTCGCCGGAGGAGAACATCGGCACCCTGCTCGCCGAGGACTACCTCGCCGGATCCCTGCTGTACCTGTCGGAGAAGAACCTCGTCGACCGCTCGCCCGAACGCAGCGAAGCCGACCTGAGGGTGCGCCGGCTGTTCGACCCCGAGACCGAACGGGCCCGCTACCTCGCCGGCGGCACCGGTCTGCACGCCACGCACTGCGTCGCCGTGCGGCGGGAGCTCGCCGAGGAGCTGCCGTGGCTGGTGCTGAACCTGTACTCGGCCTTCACCGAGGCCAAGGCCGCCGTGCTGGCCGAGGCCGCGAAGAGCTTCGAACCGTGGCGGCTGCTGGATCCCGCGACCGCGGACGCCACCCGCCGCCTCGCCGCGACCGACCCCGTGCCGTACGGAATGGCGGCCAACCGCACGATGCTCGACCGGCTCGGCCAGTACGTGGCCGAGCAGGGCATCGCCGTGCGCAAGGTGTCGCTCGACGAAGTCTTCGCCCCGCAGACCCTGGACCTCTAGGCCACCGAGCCCCGACATCCCCCGAAGGAGAAACGCATGGCTGAGATCGTCGCGGCGGCGGCCGCGGTCCACGCGCCGCAGCTGCTGAGCCGGCCCCAGCACGAGGAGCTCGACAAGCTCGACAAGAGCACGGACGCACTGGTGGCGTTCGGCGCGGCCATCGAGGAAGCCGCGCCCGACGCGGTGCTCGTCATCGGCCTCGACCACCTCGAGACCTTCTGGCTGGAGGCGGTGCCGACGTTCACGATGGTGGTCTCGCAGGAGTGCGAGGCGCACTACATGGAACAGCAGATGCACAAGAAGGTGCACACCGAGGTCGCCGTCGACCTGCTGAAGAAGGTGATCGCCGACGGCTTCGACGTCACCTACTCCCAGGAAGCCGTGCTGGGACACGCGTTCCTCACGCCGTTCAAGTACATCCTCGGCAAGACCGACGCCCCGGTGGTGCCGCTGCTGGTGAACACCTACCTGCCGCCGATCCCGAGCCCGCGCCGCTGCTACGAGCTGGGCCGGGCCATCGGCCGCGCGCTGGAGACCCGCGACGAGCGCATCGCGATCATCGCGAGCGGCGGCATGTCCCACTTCCCGGGCACCTCCCGGTACATGGCGCCGAACTACGAGTTCGACCGCTGGGTCGTCCAGGAGACCGCCGCCGGCCGGTACCAGGACCTGCTCGACCTCACCCCCGTCAACCTCGACGAGGTCGGCGAGAGCGAGCTTCTGACCTGGTTCGTGCTGCTCGGCATCATCGGCGAGCTGCCCGGGCACCTGCTTTCGTACCAGGAGCTGGCCCACCACGGCCAGGGCGTCGTGCAGTTCCTGCCCCAGGCCGCCGACGGCACCGTGCACGAGGCGAGCCGCGAGGTGTCGGTGCCGAAGTACGGCGGGTACGAGTTCACCAGCGAGGACTTCGTCTACTACAAGTTCCCCGAGCCGGAGTCGTTGCCGCTCAACCGGTTCCTCCACCGCCTGATCGTGGAGGAGCAGCTGCGCGACGACTACGCGCGCGACGCCGACGCGGTGATCGCCGCCAGTGGCCTCGACCCCCGCTTCCAGGACGCGTTGCGCCGCCCGGGCTTCGACGCGCTCGTCGAAGCCGGGGCGCACCCGCTGCTGGCCCTGTCGTCGCGCCAGGTCGTGCGGCTGGCCGCCGACCGCATGGGGACGGCTTCGTGACCGCGCCGGAGGGAACGATCGAGGTCGAGGTCAGCGGCCGACGGATCGTCGGCAGCGGTGTCCTCGAGGTCGAGCTGCGCCCGGTCGACGGCAGCCCGTGGCCCGGCCACGGGCCGGGCGCGCACGTCGACGTGCACCTGCCCAACGGCCTGATCCGGCAGTACTCGCTGCTTTCGGCGTCCGAAGAGGACGGAACCGCGAAGATCGCGGTGCTCAAGACCGCCGACTCCCGGGGCGGTTCGCGGTTCGTGCACGAGCGGCTGCGGCCCGGGCACCGGATCCTCGTGAGCGAGCCGAAGAACACGTTCGAGCTGGTGGAGGACGACGAGCACGCGGTGCTGATCGCCGGGGGCATCGGCGTGACCCCGCTGCTGGCGATGGCGCGCCGGCTCGCCGCGCGCAACGCCGGCTTCGAGTTCCACTACCGCGTGCGCGCGCCCGACCGGGCGGTCTACACCGCCGAACTCGAATCCCTCGTCCCGCCCGGTGCCCTGCACGTCGGAGCGGACTCCGACGGGAGCGCGTTCGCCCCGGAGGAGGTGCTGCGCGCGGCCGGTCCACAGTCGACGGTCTACGTGTGCGGGCCTGAGGCGTTCATGGACTTCGTGCGCAAGGGCGCCCTCGCCGCGGGGATCGGGGCCGGGGCGTTCCGGGTCGAGCACTTCAAGCACGAGGCCGACACCGAAGGACGTCCGTTCGTGCTGACCGCGGCCCGCAGCAAGGTGACCGTGGAGGTCGGCGCGACCGAGACCCCGGCCCAGGTCCTCGACCGGGCGGGCGTGTTCGTCCCGACGGCGTGCGAGCAGGGCGTGTGCGGAACCTGCGTGGTGGGGGTGCTTTCGGGGACGCCGGACCACCGCGACGTGGTGCTGACTCCGGGGGAGAAGGCGTCCGGCTCGGTCATCTCGTTGTGCTGCAGCAGGGCGGCCACTTCGGAGCTCGTCGTCGACCTCTGATTGTCCGACAATATTGCTAGTCATATTGTTCGACATCACGTAGTCTCTGTACGCGGGTGCGCGGAGCGCAGCCGTCACCGGAATGAGGAGCAACGATGCTCGAGAAGCCGCGGCAGCGCCTTGCCTGCCTGCTCGCTGTGGCCTGCCTGGGCGGCCTGACGGCGGCGTGCGGATTTCCCCCTGTGAACACCGAGGCGGTCGCGGTCTACGCGAAATTCGCCGCCCTGAAGGGGAAATCGCGCCACGACCAGCTCGTCGACGCAGCCAAGGCCGAGGGCCAGCTGGTCATCTACGTCACCAACACCGCGATCGAGAAGAAGATCGTCCCCGCTTTCGAGAAGGAATACGGGATCGACGTCGCGGTCTACCGCGCGACGACCGAACAGGTCCGCGGGCGCGTCCTGCAGGAAGCCGGCGCGCACCGGGTCCTGAACGACGTGGTCGAGACCAAGGACTCCGAGATGGCGATCCTCGGCGGGCAGGGCCTGATCGCCCCGTACCAGAGCGACATCACGTCGACGATCCCGGCCGAGGCGAAGACCGACGACATGGTCGGGGCCTACTACATCGCCACCCTGCCGATCCACAACGTGCGGCTGGTCCAGCCCGGCGGGCTCCCGCACGATCTCGCGGGTTACGCCGATCCGAAGTGGCAGGGCAAGGTCGCGGTCAACCAGGGCGACTTCAACTGGTACGAGGACGTGTACAACTACTACACGAAGCAGAAAGGCATGTCCGACAACGACTTCGCCGCCATGATGAAGGGCGTCGCGAAGAACTTCCGGGTCGTCGACGGCCACGTCTCCAACACCACGCTGCTGCAGGCGGGCGACTTCCCGGTCTTCCTGTCGGACTTCCTCCAGTACGTGCCCAGCCGCGCGAAGGACCTCTCGTTCTCCCCGCCCATGGACCCCGTGACGCTGCAGATCCTGGGGGCCGACCCGATGAAGGGCGCGGCCCACCCGGCGGCCGCGCTGCTGTTCTGCGACTTCTACCTCACCGAGGCGCAGAAGTACCTGCACGACGCCGGCTACATCCCCACCAACCCCGCGGCGATCCCGGGCTACCGGCCGCGCCTGCCGGAAGGAACCGATTTCGTGTACGACGACTGGCGGACCCTGGCCTCCGACCGGGGCAACGCGTGGCAAGAGGCGTGGAGCAACCTGCTCAAGGGCAAGGATCCGGTGCTTCCGCGATGACCCAGACCCTTCTCGACCGGCCGCCGGCCGGTCCCGGCCCCGGGCCGGGCCCCGGGGTACTGCGCCGGGTCCTCGCGCGCGTCCAGGCCAAGCACGTGGTCGTGGCGGTGGTCGTGCTGCTGCTCGGCTACCTCGTCCTGGTGCCGCTGGGTTTCCTGCTCTGGCGGACCTTCGTCGCCGACGACGGCTCGGCCGGCCTCGGGGGCTTCGCCCGGGCGTTCCCGAACGACTCCGACACCTGGGCGATGATCGGGAACACGCTGGCGTTCGCCTTCGGCTCGATGGTCGTGTCGATGGTGATCGGCGGCGGGTTCGCCTACCTGGCCGAGCGCACCGACGTCCCGTTCCGGCGGCTGCTGAGCCTCTCGGCCCTGATCCCGCTGATCATCCCGGCGATCCTGTACGCGCCGGCGTGGATCTTCCTGGGCAGCTCGAACATCGGTCTGCTCAACAACGTCACCGGGTTCCTGTTCGGCATCCGGCCGTTCGACGTCTACTCGGTGTGGGGCATGATCTGGGTGCAGAGCCTGCACTCCGCGCCGATCGTCTTCCTGTTGCTGTCGGCGGCTTTCCGCGCCGCGGACCCGTCGATGGAGGAGGCGGCCCGGGTCGCCGGGCTCGGCCGGTGGCGGGTGCTGACCCGGATCACCCTGCCGATGGTCAAGCCCGCGCTGGCGGGCGCCGCGCTCATCGTCTTCGTGCAGTCGCTGGAAGTCTTCGAGATCCCCACGTTCCTCGGGCTCTCGGGCGGGCACTACGTGCTCACCAGCAAGCTCTACTACCTGTACCAGGAATACCCCACCGACTACCAGGCGATCGGGGCGATCGGGATCGGCCTGCTGGTGATCGCGTGCGTCGGCGTCTGGCTGGCGGGGCGCGCGGGCGGGTCGCTGCGCGAGTCCGGGATGATCAGCGGCAAGGCGTTCCGGCCGCGGCGCGAGAAACTCGGCCGGGGGAGGTGGGTCGCGGCACTGCTGGTGCTGGGTTACTTCGTCCTCGCCGTGGTGCTGCCGCTGCTGATCCTGCTCTACTCGTCGCTGCTGAAGAACTACGAGCAACCCAGTCTCCAGGCCCTGGGCGACCTGAACCTGGACAACTACCGCACGCTGTTCGGCGACAGCGGGATCATCCACTCGTTCGAGCACACCGTGATCGTCGCCGTGTGCGCGGCCACCGCGGCGATGGTCCTGTCCGCGGTCGCGTCCTGGGTCGTGGTCCGCACGAGGTCGTCGGGCCGGCGGCTGCTCGACGCACTGGCGTTCTCGCCGCTGGTGATCCCCGGTCTCGTGTTCGGCGTCGCGCTGGCGGTGGTGTACCTCCGCACGTCGCTGCCGATCTACGGGACGCTGGTCATCCTCTTCATCGCTTACACGACCCGGTTCATCCCCTACGGCATGCGGTACGCGGGCGCCGCGCTTTCGACGGTGTCGGCCGAGCTCGAGGAGTCGGCCCACGTCTCCGGGGCCCGCTGGTTCGAGACGATGCGGCGCGTCCTGCTCCCGCTGGCCGCGCCGGGCCTGATCGGCGGATGGGTCTACCTCCTCATCGTCAGCTTCCGGGAGCTGCAGAGCAGCATCCTGCTCTACACCCCGGGCAAGGAAGTCCTCTCCGTGACGATCTTCCAGGAGTACCAGGACGGCAACACCACCCTGGTGTCGGCGATCGGCGTGGTCCTCGTCGTCGTGCTGACGGTCCTGGTCGTCATCTCGCAGCTCATCGCGTCGCGCCGTGGCGTGCGCAACCAGTAGCCCGAACCCAAGGCGGTCGAACCGATGCTCAAGATCAACGACGTGGTGAAGAAGTACGACCCCGCCTCATCCGCCCGGTTGCGGCGGCGAGGGGTCGATGCCGGCAAGCACCGTCCCGCGCTGGGCGGGGTGAGCCTGCGCGTGGAGGAGGGGCAGTTCCACACGCTGCTGGGGCCGTCGGGGTGTGGCAAGACCACGCTGCTGCGGTCGGTCGCGGGGCTCGAGCACCCGGACTCGGGCGAGATCGAGCTGGGCGGCGACACGCTCTTCTCCGCCGAGCGGTCCGTGGACCTCTCGCCGGACCGGCGCCGGCTCGGCATGGTGTTCCAGTCCTACGCGATCTGGCCGCACATGTCCGTGCGCCAGAACGTCGCGTTCCCGATGCGGGTGGGCCGGGCCAAGCGGCCCAAGGCCGAGGTCGACAAGCTGGTGGTGGCGGCACTGGAGTCGGTCGGGCTGAGCGAGGCCATCGACCGGTCGGCCACGAAGCTCTCCGGCGGCCAGCAGCAGCGGCTCGCGTTCGCCCGCGCCATGGTCGGCCGGCCGTGCCTGCTGCTGCTCGACGAGCCCCTGTCCAACCTCGACGCGCAGCTTCGCGCGTCGATGCGCCTGGAACTGAAGCGGCTGCAGAGCGAACTGGGGCTGACCACCCTCTACGTCACCCACGACCAGGCCGAGGCGCTGGCGATCTCCGACGTGATCACCATCATGAGCGGCGGGCGCATCATGCAGCAGGGCACCCCGCGCGAGATCTACGACCACCCGCAGAACCTGTTCGTGGCCCGGTTCATCGGGTCGCCGAACCTGCTCCCGGCGAAGATCGACGACGGCTCGGGCCGCCGGACGGTGCTCACGGACGTCGGCCAGCTCGTGCTCGACGAAGCGGTGCCGGCCGGGCTCACCGACGTCGTCCTGGTGCTACGCCCGGAAGACCTCGAACCGCGGCGTCGCGCCGACGGCGCCCCCGGGTCGGCGGGGGCGAACGAACTGTCCGGCACCGTGGTCGCCCAGTCGTTCGAGGGCGAGTGCATCCGGCACATCGTGGCGGTCGGCGACGAGCGCATCGAGTGCCGGTCGGCCCGGCACTCGGACGTGCGTCCCGGCGACGAGGTGTCGGTCCCGGTGCCCGGGCGGGCTTTGTCGGTGGTCGACGCGCAGGACGAACCGCACTGAGCGGCCGGTGAAACACCCGATCGTCCACTCAGATTGCCAACGATCCTGTTAGGGTAAAATGGCAACGATCCGGCTGGACGGCCGGCCTTGAAAGGAGGGCGGCCGCCTGTGGAAAACCGAGAAACGCTCGTCGACCGGTTGCGGACCGCCATCGTCCACGGCGAGCTCTTTCCCGGCCAGCGGCTCGTCGAGGTCGATCTCGCGGCCACGTTCGGATCGTCGCGCGGGAGCGTGCGCGAGGCCCTGGTGATGCTGGAGAACGAGGGCCTCGTGATCCGCGAGCGCAACCGCGGCGCGTCGGTGCGGCCGATCTCGCTGCGCGAGGCGATCGAGATCACCGAGGTGCGCGCCGTGGTCGAGGGGCTGTGCGCGCGCAAGGCCGCGTCGGTGATCGGTGCGGAAGACCGGCGCCGCCTCCAGAAGCTCGCCAAGGCGATGCGCGCGGCGGTGAAGGCCGGTGACATCGCCGCCTACAACGACATCAGCCAGGAATCGCACCACGTGATCCGCGAGCTGGGTGACCAGCGGACGGCGACCGAGGTGCTGGAACGGCTGCGCTACCCCAGCGTGCGGTACCAGTTCCAGGTGTCGTTGCTGCCGGGGCGGATCGAGGAAGGGCTCGCCGAGCACGTCAGCGTCATCGAGGCGGTCGCCTCGGGGGACGGGGACCGGGCCGAGGCCGCGATGCGGGCTCACCTCTCGAGCCTGGTCGGGTCCTTGCAGAAGCTCAGCGAGCTGGGCGGCCTGCCCCGGACCACGCTCGGTCGCACGCCGGCTTCGTGACGCGGGCGGCCGGGCCGCGTGGAATTCCGTTTCGACGAGGTGATCGGCTTGGGTGAACACGGCAGCGGTGCGGCTGCGCGGATCCGGGAACTGCCGAGACCTGCCCGCGAGCCGGTGATGTCGCGTGCGGGCTGAGACGGCGGACCCCGCGACCGCGTCGGCCCCCGCGGTCAGCGACGCCATCCGCGACGCGATCCTGCGGGGCGAGTTCGTGCCGAACCAGCGGCTGGTCGAAAGCGACCTGGCCGACCAGTTCGGCGCGAGCCGCAGCGCGGTCCGGCTTGCGCTGCTGGAACTGATGAACGAAGGGCTGATCGAGCGCGTCCGCAACCGGGGCGCGCGCGTCCGCGCGGTGTCGCTGGACGAGGCCGTCGAGATCTGCGACGTGCGCCTGATGCTCGAACCGTTGTGCGCCTCGCTCGCCGCGACGCGGGCCGACGCTGACGAGCGAGGTGCCCTGCAGGCGCTGGCCGACGCCATGAGCGACGCCGTCGACGACGCGGATCTGGCCCGGCAGTCCGAGCTCAACCACCAGCTGCACACCCTCGTGCGCCGGCTCAGCGCCCACCACACGGCGACGCGCATCCTGGAACGCCTGCGCGCGCAGTCCGTGCTGCACCGGTTCCGCCTCACCACCCGGACGGGACGGGCTCGTGAATCCCTTGCCGAGCACCTCGCCATCATCTCCGCGATCTGCGACGGCGACCCGGACCGGGCCGCCGACGCGACGCGCCGCCACCTGCGCGCTGTTCTCTCGGCGCTGCAACAGACCTGACCTGGACGAAGCGGGACGGGTCAGCGCGGATCCTTGCCCCGCAACCGGTGTGTCGCCGGGACCCACCGGATCAGCGAGCGGGGGATCACGGCGCCGGGAATCGCGCCGGCGGGCGGGGTTGGCGGGTTCCGCCCGGCCGCGTCAGCTGCGCGTGGCGGCCAGCACTTCGTTGAACGCCTCGGTCGACGACGGGTGCGTGTAGATCCCGTCGCGCAGATCCGTGGCGGTGACGCCGTGCCGCATGGCCAGGGTGACCAGGTTGATCAGCTCTTGGGCGTCGACGCTCAGCAGAGCGGCGCCGAGGATCCGGTCGGTCTTCGCGTCGATGACGAATTTCATCAGGCCCCGGGTCTCGCCGAGGATCTTCGCTTTCGGCATCGCGACGATGTCGGCGACCGCTTTTTCCGCCACCTTCACCGCGTACCCCTGCTCGCGCGCGTCCTGTTCGGTGAGTCCCACCCGGGCCAAGGGGGGCGTCAGGAAGAGCGCGTAGGGGATGTGGGCGCGGTCGGCGGTGGATCGGGTGCCGGGGCCGGTGAGCTGGTCGGCGACGATGCGGCTGTCGTCGAGGGAGACGTAGGTGAACTGCGGCCCGCCCTTGACGTCGCCGACCGCGAAGATGTGGGGCTGGCCGGTGCGCAGCCGATCGTCCACTTCGACCGCGCCGCCGGCCGTGGTCGCCACGCCCGCGAGGTCCAGGCGGAGGCCTTCGGTGGCGGGCTTGCGGCCGGCCGCGACCAGCACCGCGTCGACGACGATCGTGCCGTCGTCGCCGCCCTGGCGGTAGTCGAGACGGGCGCCTTCGGCCGTCTCCGACAGCCGGGTGACCTCGGCGCCGAGGACGAACCGGACCCCGGTGTCGGCCAGCACCTGTTCCGCGGCCGCGGCGACATCGTCGTCCTCCCGGCCCAGGATGCGCGGCGCGCGGTCGAGCACCGTCACCTCGCTGCCGAACTGCGCGAACATCGACGCGAACTCGATGCCCACGTGCCCACCGCCGAGCACGGCCAGCCGGCGCGGGAGGTTGTCCCGCCCGATGAGGTCGGTGCTCGTGTGGACGCGGGTGCTGCCGGCGAGCCCGGGGATCGCGGGCAGGACGGGCTCGGCCCCGGTGTTGATGATGATGGTGTCGCCGGTCACGGTCAGGCGGTCGTCACCGGCGCTGACCTCCACCGTTTTGGGGTCGACGAACGCGGCCTGTCCGGTGAGGACGGTGACGGACTCGATCGAGTCGAGCGTGGAGAAGTTGATGCCGCGCAGCCTCGTCGTCAGGTTCCGCGTCTTGCCGACCGCTTCGCCGTGCCCGGTACCGGTTTCCGCGTGGTGGATCAGCGATTTGGTGGGCACGCACCCGACGTTGGGGCAGGTACCGCCGTACATCTGCGCCGACCGCTCGATCACGGCGACGCGGCGGCCGCGCCGCCCCATCGCGGCGGCCAGTGTCTTGCCCCCTCTGCCGAATCCGATCACGACGAGATCGAAGTGCGTGGAGTCCACAGTGGACATAGTGCTCCTCCTGGCTGCGCTGCGCGCCGGGTCCCGGTCCGGGGGCGCGCTCAAATGTACGTACATTTGAATATAGGACGACATCCGCGCAGTGGGGCCGAGTGTGTCGGGCGCGACAGGCCCGGGCGAAGTGACCGTCACCTCAAAGGGCACGGGGACTTTCGGCCGATCGGCTGTTCAGCCGGTCCGGCACCACGTTGTGGTTGATCCGGAACATGTTGGCCGGGTCGTATTTCGACTTCGCGGCCGCGAGGCGTCGGTAGCGTTCCGGTCCGTAGATCACGGCGGCGTCGGGCGCTTCCTCGGGGGCGAGGTTGTTGACCAGCCGCCGGTCGCTTTGCCAAGGGGCCATGCCGTCGAGCAGGGCGGCGACTGACTCCTTGAGCTGCTTTTCCTGCGACAGCGGACCGACCTCGACGCCCAGCAGGCTGTAGGGCAGGCCCCTGGTCGCCACGGCGTTGGCCACGGCCGGCTCGCGGTCCCACGCCCCGCCCAGGGCGCGCAGTTCGGCGATCCACATGGTGGTGCCGGACTCCGGGCCGACGAGCTCGATCAGCTTTTCCTGTGCCTCCTCGGGGAACTCGCGCAGCATGATGCCCCGCTCGTAGTAGGGCAACGGTTCGGTCGGCTCGTTGTGGATCGACGCGACCTCGCTGTAGGGCATGTCCCGCACGGTGTCGAGGATCGCCGGAGCCACTGTCCGCAGTGGAGCCACCAGGCGCTCGCCGTCCTCGGCCGTGCCGGTGTAGGCGAACCGCAAGGACACCGTGAACGCGCCGCGCAGCGGTTCGGGCAGCTCGGGCAGCGGTGGCAGGCGCAGCACGGCGAAGGACGAGATCATCGTCTCCGGGGTGCCCGGATGCCAGGCGGTCCACGCGCGCAGCACGTCGGCCATCCGCTCACCGGGGAAATAGAGGCCGCCACCGTAGAGGCGGGGCACCGGGAACAAGGCGAACTCCAGCGCGGTCACCACGGCGAAGTTGCCCTTTCCGCCGCGCAGCGCCCAGAACAGCTCGGGTTCGGACTCGGCGTCGACGTGGCGCAGTTCGCCGTCCGCGGTCACCACCTCGAGCGAGAGCACGTGGTCGGCGGCGTAGCCGTGCGAGCGGCCGAGGGTCGGGCTGAGGCCGCCGCCCAGGGTGTAACCGGAGACTCCCACCGTGGGGTTGGACCCGTTGAGCGGGGCCAACCCGGCCTTCGCCGCCTCCGCGACGACCTCGGCCCACAACGCCCCGGCACCGACCCGGGCCTTGTGGCCGGCAGTGTCGATCACCACCTCGTTCATCAGATGCGTCGAGATGACAACAGCACCGGATGCCGTGCCGACCATCTGGTGGCCGGTGGTCTTCACCAGAACCGGCCGATGCCGGTCCGCCGCGAACGCGACCGCGGCCTGGACATCGGCCGCGTTCTGCGCCACCACGATCACCGCGGGCACCAGTTCGTGGTTCAGGTTGAAAACGGCGCGTTCATCGTCGTATCCCACGTCACCCGGCAGCAGAACCGAACCCGCCACCACGGCCGCCAGGGCCGCGACATCCTCCGGCAGCACCGGCGGCAAAGAAGAATCGTCGAAAAGTCATGGTGTTTCTCCAGGGGGAACGGTGAAGTGCGGAAAGCGGCCGGTGCTGTCGCCGCTCAGGAAAGGTCCTGGGCGACACCGTGGTCAGCCCAATACCGAACGTGCGGCAGGTCGTCGTCGAGCCAGTAGGCGGTGTCCTCGGTCACCACGAGAACCTCGCCCCACTTGGCGCCGACCTCGCCGCGGCCGATGTGCGGCTCGAACGCCCACAACCCCGGCTCGCACGGCCGGTCGGACTTCGGCTTCCAGAAGGGCGCGGAGCGAACGTCCAGGCGCAGGGCCGATCCGACGATGTCGCCGGCCAGGTAGCCGACGGTCTGCGGGCTGAACCCCTTCACGTTGAACGTCGGCAGCCGCAGGCCGGGCACCCGGCCGACGCGATGCGCGATCGCGGAACCGGGGTACATCGAGTGGATGTTCACATAACCGTGATCTCGGGTGTACTCGTCCACCGCTTTGTCGATCCTGGCCTGGGTGTCGCCTTTGCGTACCAGCTCCAGAATCATCGGGCGAAAGGCGGCGAGCGCCATTCGGGTTTCGTGGAATTCCTCCGTCGGCTCGCCGAGCGTGCAGGAGTGCCCGATGTCGGCCGCGCCACCCCGATGGATGGGGCCGACATCGAGGATGACCGCGTCGCCGTGGGCCAGCCGGCGACCGCTCGGCCGGTAGGTTCCACTGCCCCGGGCCGTCTTGGACTCGAGGAGGTCCCGGGCCCGGCGCGGAAGAGGCGGAAAGTCCCTGAATCGGGTACGTTCGCCGAACCACACGAAGCCGTAGTGGAAGAAGTGGGAAACGCCACGCGCGCGCAGCCAGCGCTCGAGCTTTCCGGCCGCCTGCTGCTCGGTGATCCCTTCGTGCAATTCGGCTTCGATCGCGACAACCGCGTCGAAGGCGAGACGTTGCGCCGCCTTGAACGATACGAGTTCTTCGTCGGTGAACAGTTCGCGGGTCAAGTGCGGTGCCTCCGGTGGTGGCGTCGAGTTGATCAGCTCCAGCGTCTGCGTGCCCCGCACGGCACTGAAGAGCGGAAGCCGACGAAAATCCCCCAGATCCGGACGGAATCGGACCATCTCGCCGGTCCGGCTCAGTCGGGTCCGAATGTGTGGGACGCCGGTCACTCACCGCCTGGCCGGGTCTTCGCCGAGCACGAAAAGTGGAAGCAGAAACCCCCGTCTCACTGGAGCCCCTCGTGTGCGCAAGCGGCGACGCAGCAAGTGGATCGACCTCGGCGATGGCCGGCTACGCCTGGGTCTGCGAAACGAACGGCGTGCTGACCCGCGCCGAGCGGTCCACCGTCCGCGCCGGCATGCGGAAATTCGTCCTGGAGACGATCGGCGGTTTCCTCACGTGGCCGATGAACCGGCCACGTTCGGCGGAACCGCTCGTTCCGGAGTTTCCCGACACCGAAGTCGCGAGCACCGCCGTGGAGACGGCCAAGAAGCAAGGCACCACGCTTCTCTTCCACGGCTACCGGACCTGGCTGCTCGGAACCGCGCTGGCCCAGGCGGACCAGACTGAGGTCGACGCGGAACTTCTCTTCGTGACGGCACTGCTGCACGACTCGGGAATGCTCGTCAGCGTGCCGGGGGAGGATTTCACCCGGCGGTCGGCGGACACCGTCCTCGAGGTTTTCGAGCGCGCCGGCGCGCCGCGCCGCCGAGCCCTCGAAGCCGCCGATGCCGTGGTCGCGCACGCGACACCCGGTCTCGACCGGTCCACGGACCCGATCGGCTACTACGTCCAAGGCGGTGCCATGGCCGATCTCGCCGGCATCCGCAGGTGGCACCTGCCGCCCGGGGCCATCGGTCAGGCCTACGCCCTGTACCCGTCCCACGACATCCACCGCACTCTTTCGGCGCTGGCTCGCCGGAACGCCGAAGAACTGCCCGACGGCCGGATGGCGCTGCTCGTTCCGAAACCGCTGGGCAAGGCCCTCCGTCTGGTCCTGAATTTCGCGGCCGGATGACGGGCTCTACGACCTGCCCGTGCTCTTGAAGCGGTCGCGGTACTGACTCGGCGAGAGCCCCAACCGGGCCACAAAGGTGCGGCGCATCGTCTCCGGGCTGCCGAACCCCGCACCCGCCGCCGCCTCTTCGACGTTGTGTCCTGAATCCAGCAGCGACTTCGCGTGATCGAGCCTGACCTTCTCGACGTACCTCGCCGGCGTCATGGCGAACTCCGCCTGGAAGAGCCGGATGAGGTGCCGGGTGCTCACCCCGACCCGGTCGGCGAGCCGGCCGGCGCTGTGATCCAGACCGGGATCCGCGGAGATGAGATCGACGACGTCTCGCAGCGTCGGCGTCCGGGCGGGCTTGATCTCCAGCGGGGCGGAGAACTGCGACTGGCCGCCGGGACGTTGCATGAACACGACGAGGTTCCGGGCCACGGCTCGCGCGAGGTCGGGACCGTTGTCGGCCTCGACCAGGGCCAGGGCGAGGTCGATCCCGGCGGACACCCCCGCCGACGTGAACACCCCCCGGTCCTCGACGAAGAGCGCGTCCGGGTGCACGTCGACGTCGGGGAACGCCCGGGCGAAAAGCCGCGCGTGGCGCCAGTGGGTGGTTGCCCGGCGCCCGGACAACGCGCCGGCGGTGGCCAGGGCGAAGGAACCCGTGCAAATGGAGACGAGCCGGCGGGTCCGCTCGCGGAGCACCCGGATGGCGGCCACGAGCTCGGGATCGATGGGGGCGCCGACGAGGACGTCGCCACCGCAGACCACGACGGTGTCCGCGCGCGTCACGCTGTCGGCGGGACCGTCGACGGGCATGGTCGACCCGGTCGAGGTGGCCACGGCTTCGCCCGAAGGTGACACATAGGACAGTGAGTAGTCCGCCCCGAAGAGGTTCGCTTCGGCGAAGACCTCGGCCGGCCCGGCCACGTCCAGGCTTTTCACCCCGTCGAAGACGACGAACACCACGTTCCTCGAGCTGGGCACGGTCCTGACCTCTCAATCGTCGAACCCGGCGCGCGGTTGCCGAAGCGCCGGGTTGCCCGAAGCGTGGCATCCAGGGCTCCCGGTGCCGAACCGATGTCCGGATCTGTGGGAACCCGGTCGGTTTTCGCTCTGCAGCCCGGTTCGCCACTCCCGGCAGACTGGCGGAGCCCGCCGGGAAGCCGTGGTGGGACAACGGTTCCTGCTCGGTCGCGAAGGACGGACACCGGAATCACGCGGATACGAGGTTTCGTCCCCGGCTTCGGGCCGGACGGACCAACGGGGTGGAGCGAACCGGGTCGGTGAGGAAAGCGGTGGCACGTTTCTCGGCCGGTCGCCGATCACCGGCGTCATGACCACCCAGCTCCCCGCGCCCACGGCCGGACGCGCGCTGGGCCGTTGGCTCGCGGGCGGTGCGCTCGTGGCCGTGACGGCCGGTCTCGCCTACCTGCTCTCGGCGGTCGGCGGCTCGCTGCCGCACCTGCTTCCCGGCTACGACGGGTGGCAGGAGCGGGCGTACTCCCGGCTTCCTTCATTCCTGCGCTGGTGCCTCGGCGACACGACCGAGGCGCAGTCGTTCAAAACCGATCTCGGTGGGCTCGGCCTGCTCGCCGGCGGCTGGCTCGCCCACGTCGCCGCGACGCGCCGGCGCCGCTGGGCCGGGTTCCCGATCGCCGCCCGCACCGGGGTGTGGCCGTGGCTCACCGGCTCGGCACTGCTCGGGCTGCTGCTGTCGAACCTCGCGTGGGGCTGGACGATCCCCGCCACGGGCGCGTGGCAGCCGACGTTCGTCGCGTTCGTGTCCATCCCGCCCTCGGTCGTGCTGCTCTACGGGCCGGGCTGGCGGGTGGCCCTCACCGGCGCCGTCCTGGGCGCCGCGCTGACGACGCCGATCGCGATCGGGCTCGTCCAGTTCGTGTGCTACCCCCTGGGGCTGCCCACCTCGATCGGCACGGCCGGCAGCATGTGGCTCAGTGCGCTGCTCGCGTTTCCCCTGTGCCGGAACCTGCCGTGGTTCCCCCACCGGCCGGCACCGGCACCCGGCCCGGTCGATCCGCCCCGCCAAGGACCGGCGTGGGTCCTCCGCCGCGTCCTGGCCGACTTCACCGAAGCCCCGTTCCACGGCAACGAAATCAGCTCGGCCGGCCTGCTCGCCGGCACGCTGCTCACCTACCTGCTCAACCCGCTGACTCCGGTCCACGGCACCGCGCTGCTCCCGGCGCTGCTCACCACGCAGGTCCTGACCTCCACGCTCGCCGTCCTGCTCTACCACCGCCAGTGGGCCCGCCACGGCTGGTACCCGACTTTCGTCCCCCTGGTGTCCGTCGCACCCGCCGTCGTCCTGACGTACGGCCCGACCGCCCCGTCCATCGCTGCCGGCGCCATCCTGGGCGCGATCCTCGCCCCACCCCTCGCGGCGTACACCTCCCGCCGGCTCCCCGCCACGATCCACCCGTTCGTCGGCAACGTCGTCTCCATGACGGTGTGCACGGGGGTGGTGGTTCCTGCTCTCGGGTTGGTTCCGGGGTTCGTCCACTGAGGGCAGTGCGGCCCGGAGCCGGCGAAGCTGGGTCGTGACTCCTGCACCTGCGGTCGCTACGAGCGATCGAGCAGGGGGCCATCGTCCTTTCACCGGCAGCCGATCGCTTCCAGCCCCGGTTTGAAAATGCCGCCTCGCCAGTGATTCACCGCGTGAAGGACGATCGCGGGTTGGCACACGGCGGCAAGTCCGCGGCCATTACGGACAAACAGGGCAACTAGGACAGCGCCCGCCGTCCGTTCTCGAACGCGCACCGATGCGTCCCGACGTACGCTGGTGGGTCAACCGAACACGCCGCCCGGTTCGCATCGGACGTGCCGTCGTCTCAGCGCCCGGCCAAGGCGGACGAGGGGGACGGCGACCAAGCGCGAAGGAGGCCGTGCGTGAGCCCCGAATCATCGTGTGCCGTCGGTGCGCCGGCCGTCGTGCCGGGCGTGCCGCGGCGGCTGCCGGTGCGGACGTGGCTGGCGGTGGCGGCCGGGCGGCTCGGTGCGGCGATGTCGCGGGGCATGGGCCTCGGCAGCGGCGGCGTCATCGGCGGGCGGATCGCACTCGCGCTGGATCCTCGCGTGCTGAGCCGGATCGGCGGCGGTCGGACGGTGGTGCTGGTGACCGGCACCAACGGCAAGACCACCACCGCGCTCATGCTCAGCCGGATCCTGGGGACGCTGGGCGAGGTCGCCACGAACAGCGACGGCGCGAACATGACCGACGGGGTGGTCGCCGCCCTGGTGGGCAAGCATCGGGCCGCCCTGGCGGTTCTCGAGGTCGACGAGACGTACGTGCCCGCCGTTGCCGCGCAGGTGCGCCCGGCGTGCCTCGTGCTGCTCAACCTCAGCCGGGACCAGCTGGACCGGGTCGGCGAGGTCCGGACGACCGAACGGGCGTTGCGGGCGATCGCCGCGGCGCTGCCGGACACGACCGTGGTCGCCAACTGCGACGATCCGCTGGTCACCTCGGCCGCGCTGGGCTCCGCGCACCCCGTGTGGGTCGGCGCGGGAGGGCGATGGCACGCCGACGCCGTGGCCTGCGCCCGCTGCGGCCGAGCCGTGGTGCGGCAAACCACCGGCTGGCACTGTGCGTGTGGTCTTGCCCGGCCGGATCCGTTGTGGACACTGACCGGTGATGCGGTGGAAACCGCGGCGGGCTCGAAGATCGAGCTCGGCCTCCGCCTGCCGGGCCGGGCCAACGCCGCCAACGCCGCGATCGCGGTCGCCACCGCCGCGCGGCTCGGTGTCTCGCCGGAGGTGGCCGTCGCGCAGTTGCGCCCGATCGCCGACGTCGCCGGCCGCTACCGCCAGGCCTGGGTGTCCGGGCGCAGTGTGCGGGTCATGCTGGCGAAGAACCCGGCGTGCTGGGAGGAAACGTTGCCGCTGCTCGACTCCCGGTCGCCGGTCGTGATCGCGGTGAACAGCGGTGAGGCCGACGGGCGGGACATGTCGTGGCTGTGGGACGTGCGGTTCGAGCAGCTGCGCGGACGCCAGGTCGTGGCCTCCGGCGACCGGGCGACCGATCTGGCCGTCCGCCTCACCTACGCCGAGGTGCGGCACACGCTCTGTCCCAGTCCGTTCGCCGCGGTCGCCTCACTGCCGGCGCCCGGCCCGGTCGAGCTCGTCGCGAACTACACGGCTTTCCGTGATCTCCGGCGGCAGCTCGGCGATGGCTGAGTCGGCCGTCCGGATCGGGGTGCTGCTGCCCGACATCCTCGGCACCTACAGCGACGGCGGCAACGCCCAGGTGCTGCGGCGGCGATTGCAGTGGCGGGGCATCGCCGCGAGCGTGACGGAGACCCGCCACGGCGAGGCGGTGCCGTGTTCGCTCGACCTGTACCTGCTGGGCGGCGGCGAAGACGACGCCCAAGCTCTCGCGGCGGCGGACCTGCACGGGCACCCCGGACTGCAGCGAGCGGTCACGCGTGGTGCCGTGGTGTTCGGCGTCTGCGCCGGGCTTCAGGTCCTCGGCATGACCTTCACGACGCCCGACACCGTCTCCCACCGCGGGCTGGGCCTGCTCGACGTGGTGTCGGCTCCGGGACGGCGGCGTGCGGTGGGGGAAATCGTCGTCGACGTCCAACCCGAGCTGACGGCACAACCCCTCACCGGCTTCGAGAACCACCTGGGCCGCACGCTCGTCGGCCCCGGCAGCTGGCCGCTCGGCTCGGTCCGCGCCGGCGTCGGCAACGGGGACGGCACCGAGGGCGCGGGCACCGGCCGGGTACTGGCGACCTACCTCCACGGCCCGGTGCTGGCGCGCAACCCGGCGCTGGCCGACCGGCTCCTGGAATGGGTGCTCGGCACCCCGCCGGCCCCGCTGGCTCTGCCGGAGGTCGACGCCTTACGGGACGAACGGTTGCGCGCAGCCACGCGCGGCCCGCACTGGTGATTTTCCAGGCCCGGCGCGGAGCCGCCTGACCTCGCGGCGGCTCACACGTCGATCCGGGCCGCGCACCGCCAGCCGCGTTCGGTGCGCTCGCAGCGGACCTCCCGCCGGGACACGGCCTTCGGAATCGCCCCGGTCGGGATGACGGAGCCGAGGTCGGTCATCTGGCAGCGCAGCCGCACCGTCGAGCCGTCCACGACGATCCCCTCGGCGGTGACCGGGATCAGGCACCGAGTCCGCATCATGAGGATGACCTTGTCGAGCAACGCGACCAGCACCGAACCGTCGGTCGCGCCGCAGACCTCGAACGACCAGGCCGTGGACCCGCGGTGCAGCCGGGTCCGGGCGAAACTCTCCACCAGGGCCCGGACGGCTTCCGCCAGACACGCTTCCCGCGTCGGTCCCCACGCTTCGATGCGCAGGTCAGCGGCGTGCACGACGCGCCGCGTACCGCGAGCGTCCTGCTTCGGCAATGGTTTCCGCTCGAACCTCCCCACCAGTGCAGCATCCGGGGCAGAGCCCGGGTCCGGCCTCACCCGGACCAGGCGAACCGAGCGAGCCTCGGCCGTCGGCTCCGGCACGACCGGCCGCCGGGTGCAAATTACGCGGGCGACGGCCCTCTTGACGGAATGTGAACCAGGACACACTCTGGAGAGAGGCGTGAGGGAGCCGTCGAGCGCAGCCTGCCTCGGAGACCCTCGCGCGGGGGAGGTCCACATGGGGACCACACCGGAGGAACCGCCACCGTCGAGCGAACCCCCTTGGCAGCTGGGCAATCCTGCGCATCGGGTCAGCTATCCCACCCCGAGTACCGGGCGCACCGTGCTCGTCGCCGCGACGGCGGCGCTCGGCGGTTTCCTCTTCGGCTACGACACCGCGGTGATCAACGGCGCGGTCAAGGCGGTCGGGGAAACCTTCAACGCGTCGCCCTTCGTCCTCGGGTTCGCGGTCGCCGCGGCGCTGATCGGCTGCGCGATCGGCGCCTGGTTCGCGGGCGCGATCGCGGACCGCTACGGCCGGATCCGCGTCATGTGGCTCGCGGCGATCGCGTTCGCGATCAGCGCGGTGGGCAGCGGCTTCTCGTTCTCGATCTGGGAACTCGCGTTCTGGCGGCTGGTCGGAGGTCTCGGCGTCGGTGCCGCATCGGTGATCGCTCCCGCCTACATCGCGGAGATCTCGCCGGCGCACCTGCGCGGCAGGCTGGGCTCGCTGCAGCAGCTGGCCATCGTGTCCGGCATCTTCGTGGCGTTGCTCGTGGACTACGCACTGGTCGCCGGATCGGGCGGCGCGTCGGATCCGCTGTGGTTCGGCCTCGCGACGTGGCGGTGGATGTTCCTGTCGCTGCTGATTCCCGCCCTCGCCTACGGCCTGCTGGCCTTGACGATCCCGGAGTCACCGCGGCACCTGGTCCAGAAGGAGCAGCTGGCCAAAGCGGCCGAGGTGCTGCGGCGGTTCGTCGGCGGAGACGTCGACGCGCGGATCACGGAGATCATCCGGACGGTCAGGGGAAAGACCGAACGCACCGGCTTCGTGACCGTCCGTGGCCCGAGGCTGGGGTTGCTGCCGATCGTCTGGATCGGCATCGGGCTGTCGATTTTCCAGCAGTTCACCGGCATCAACGTGATCTTCTACTACTCCTCGGTGCTGTGGCAGGCGGTGGGGTTCAGCGAGCAGAACGCGCTGGCGATCACCGTGATCACGTCGGTGACCAACATCCTCACCACGGTCATCGCCATCGCGCTGGTCGACCGCATCGGCCGCAAGCCGCTGCTGGTCATCGGCTCGATCGGCCAGTTCGTCTGTCTCGGCGTCCTCGCCCTGCTCTTCGGCACCGCGCCGGTCGTGAACGGCACGCCGGACCTGGGTTCGGCCGGGCCGATCGCGCTCATCGCCGCCAACGTCTACGTCGTGTTCTTCGGCGCGACGTGGGGCCCCGTGGTGTGGGTCCTGCTCGGTGAGATGTTCAGCAACAAGATCCGCGCGATGGCCCTGTCCGTCGCCGCGGCGGCGCAGTGGCTGGCCAACTTCGCCATCTCCACGACCTTCCCGGCATTGTCGGACGTCGGGCTCGGACTTGCTTACGGCGTCTACACCTTCTTCGCCTTCCTGTCGATCTTCTTCGTGTTCAAGTTCGTCAAGGAGACGAAGGGGCGTGAGCTGGAGGAGATGGCCTGACCATGACCGAGCCGACGTCGAAAGTCCGGGAACTTCCCCACGCGCTGCGTGACGGTGATCGGTTCGCCGAGCGGCTGGCCGGCCGGCGCCCCGCGGTGTTCCTCGACTACGACGGTGTGCTGGCCCCGATCGTGGACCACCCCGAGGACGCCCTGATCTCCGAGCGCATGCGGGAAACGGTGCGCGCGCTGGCGATGCGCTGCCCGGTTTGCGTGGTCAGCGGGCGTGACCGGCTCGACGTGCAGCGGTTGATGGGAATCGATGACCTCGTGGTCGCCGGCAGCCACGGCTTCGACATCTGGAGCCCGGCCGCCGGCGAGATCCACCACGACGCCGCGAGCGGGTTCGAGGACGTCATCGGCGAGGTCACCGATCGCCTGCGCACCGAAACCGGCTCGATCCCGGGCGTGGTGATCGAACCGAAGAAGGCCTCGGTCGCGGTGCACTACCGGCTCGTCGACCCGGACGGGCGGCAGCGGATCACCACCGTGGTCGAGACACTCCTCGCCGAGCATCCGGATCGGCTGAAGATGACGCCGGGCAAGATGGTCTACGAGCTTCAGCCCAAGATCGACTGGCACAAGGGCAAAGCCGTCCTCCACCTGCTCCGCGCCCTGCACCTGGACTCGCCGGACGTGGTCCCGATCTACCTCGGCGACGACATCACCGACGAGGACGCCTTCCGGGCACTGGCCGATCGCGGCGGCGTCGGCATCTTCGTCGGACGGGCCGCCGACCCCGAGGTGGCCGATCGCGGCACGTCGGCCGACTTCGCGCTCTCCTCCCCGGAAGAGGTGGCGCAGCTGCTGTCCACTCTGGCCGTCGGCGAGGGCGAACCCCGAGACGAGCGGAAATCCGACTGCGTGGTCGTCTACGACCACTTCGATCCCGGCACCGAAGGGCTGCGGGAGTCGCTGACGTCCACGGGCAACGGGTACTTCTGCACCCGCGGCGCGGCCGAGTGGGAGGACGCGGACAAGATCCACTATCCGGGCACCTACGCCCACGGTGGTTTCAACCGCGAAACCACCATCCTCGGGGGCCGGCCGGTGCAGAACGAGGACCTGGTCAACCTGCCGAACTGGCTGGTGCTCAAGCTGCGCATCGAGGGCGAGGAGGCGATCCGGCTCGGCAACGTCGACCTGATCTCCTACGAGCACTCCTACGACATCCGGCTCGCGATGGTGCAACGGGTCCTGCGCTTCCGCGACCGCGCCGGCCGGGAGACGACGTTGCGCAGCCGCAGGTTCGTGAGCATGGCCCACAGCCACCAGGCCGGTATCGAGTGGACGCTGACGCCCGAGAACTGGTCGGGTCGCGTCGAGGTGATCTCCGGGCTCGACGGCCGGGTGACCAACCAGCAGGTCGCCCGCTACCGCGAGCTCGAGGGACGGCACCTCGACCCGGTGTCTCCGCGTACTTTCGGTCCGGAGACCATCGCGCTGAAGGTGCAGACCCGGCAGTCGGACATCTACGTCACCGAGGCCGCGCGCACCCGCGTCTTCCTCGACGACGAGCAGCTTCCGGTGGAGCGAGCCCTGGATCAGATGGACGACTACATCCAGCAGGTCATCACCTTCGATGTGGCGCGGGGCCGGCCGGTCCGGGTCGAGAAGATGGTGTCGCTGTTCACCTCGCACGACAACGCGATCACCGAGACGCTGGCGGCCGCGGGCCGGGGCGTCCTGCGCTACCCGGACTTCGCCGAGGCACTCGTGGAACACGCGTCGGCGTGGCGGGAGCTGTGGGCGGTGTCCGATCTCGAGCTCCCGCGGGAACCCCGGGTCGAGCTGCTGCTGCGGTTCCACGTGGCGCACGTGCTGCAGGTCTGCTCCCGGCACACCGCACGGCACGACGCGGGTGTCCCGGCCCGGGGGCTCAACGGCGAGGCCTACCGCGGGCACGTGTTCTGGGACGAGCTCTTCATCTACCCGTTCCTCAACTTCCGGCTGCCCACCATCACGCGCAGCTTGCTCCTCTACCGCTATCGCCGGCTCGCCGAAGCGCGTGCCGCCGCGCGGGAAGCGGGTTTCCGCGGCGCGATGTTCCCGTGGCAGAGCGGAAGTGACGGCACCGAAGAGACCCAGGTCGTCCACCTCAACCCGCTCTCCGGTTCGTGGGACCCCGACCTCAGCCACAACCAGCGGCACGTCAACGCGGCCATCTTCTACAACGTCTGGCAGTACTACCAGGCCACCGACGACCGGGAGTTCCTGCGCGACTACGGCGCCGAGCTGATGCTCGAGATCGCGCGGTTCTGGGCCTCGATCGCGCGGTACAACCCGGAACGCGACCGCTACGAGATCCACGGCGTGATGGGACCCGACGAGTTCCACGAGCGCCATCCCGGCAGCGAAGAAGGCGGTTTGCGCAACAACGCGTACACCAACGTGATGGTGGCCTGGATCTCCGGCACCGCTCCGCGGGTGCTGAGGTTGTTGCCGGCCAGCCGCCGCGCCGCGCTGAGCGCCCGCCTCGGCCTGACCGATGACGAGCTGCGCACGTGGGACGAGATGAGCCGCAAGATGTACGTGCCGTTCCACCCGGACGGCGTCATCAGCCAGTTCGAGGGCTACCAGGACCTCGACGAGCTCGACTGGGAGCACTACCGGGCCGAGCACGCGAACATCCAGCGGCTGGACCGGATCCTCAAGGCCGAGGGCGAAGATCCCGACCGGTTCAAACTGGCCAAGCAGGCCGACGCGGTCATGTTGTTCTTCCTGTTCTCCGGCGAGGAATTGCGCACGCTCTTCCACCGGCTCGGCTACCAGCACGATGCGGAGCTGGCCCGGCGCACGATCGACTACTACGACCGGCGCACCTCCCACGGTTCGACGCTGAGTCTCGTCACCCACGCCGGCGTGCTCGCCGCACTGGACCCGAAGAGTTCCTGGGATCGGTTCATCGTGGCGCTGGAGAGCGACATCGGTGACGTCCAAGGAGGAACGACGAAGGAAGGCATCCACATGGGTGTCATGTCCGGGACCTTGGACCTGCTGCAGCGCTACTACGTCGGCAGCGCCGTGCGGGACGGCGTCCTGTTCTTCGCGCCGACCCAGCTCAACCGGCTCGACGGCCTGGTTTTCCCGATGCAGTACCGCGGCGTACCGCTGCGGGTGTCGATCACGGGCGACGAGCTGACCGTCTTCGCGCTCCCGCAGGGTTTCCGCGGGCCGGTCTTCGTCGGCGTCGGGGACGAGGTCCACGAGCTCGGGGCGGGGGACAGCCGGGTCTTCACCGTGTCCGCCGAGCCCGCGCCGGCGGCGGTGGCGAGCCATGCCGGCCACGCGGAAGGGAGCCACCATGGCGAAAGGCTTTGAGGGCGCGATCTTCGACGTCGACGGCGTGCTCGTCGACTCCCCGCACGAGCGGGCATGGAAGGACTCGCTGCGTGAGCTGATGGAGACCGAGTGGGCCGACATCCGCGACCGGACCACGTGGTCGGACGACCGCTTCACTCCGCAGGTCTACCAGCAGGTGATGTCCGGCAAACCGCGGGCCGCCGGAGCGCTGGCCGCTCTGGAGTACTTCGAGGTGCCCGACGCGAAGGCGCGCGTCGAGCTCTACGGTGCGCACAAACAGGAAATGGTCATCAAGCTCATCGAGGCCGGCGAGTTCGAGGCCTATCCCGACGCGCTGCGCTTCGTCCTCGCGGTGAAGGCCGCGGGCATCCCGACCGCGGCCGCGTCGTCGTCGAAGAACGCCGGGCTTTTCCTCCGGCAGATCCGCCTCGACACCTTCGCCGCGCAGAACGGCCTTTCCGCCGGCTTCGTGACGCCCGGACTGAGCCTGCTCGACTCGTTCGACGCGGACATCTCGGGCCGCGACTTCGCCCACGGCAAGCCGCATCCGGAGATCTTCCTGACCGGCGCGGCCGAGCTCGGCGTCGCCCCCGAAGACTGCTTCGTCGTCGAGGACGCGGCCAGTGGCATCGAGGCCGCGAAGGCCGGCCGGATGGCGGCGCTGGGCATCGCCAGGGCCGACGACGAGGCGCTGCTCGCGGCCGCGCGGGCCGACCTCGTGGTGACCTCCCTCGACGAGATCGACGTCGCGGCGCTCGGCCGCCACGTCCTGACCGGGCGGGCGCCATGAGCAGCCCGGCGGCGGAGGCGGTTCCCCGGCCCCTGCACGAGGCCGCCGAGGGGACCCTCGCCATCGGCGTCGACATCGGGGGCACCAAGATCGCCGCGGGGGTGGTCGACGAGAGCGGGCACATCGTCGCGCGCACCCGGCGTCCGACGCCCGCCGACGACCCGTCGAAGACCCAGGATTCCATCGCCGACGCCGTTCGCGAGCTGACCAGCGAGTACACCGTGGTCGGGGTCGGTCTCGGCGCGGCGGGGTTCGTCGACGAGAAGCGGTCGACCGTGATGTTCGCGCCGAACCTCGCCTGGCGGGACGAGCATTTGCGGGAGTCGCTGGAGGACCGGCTCGGCGTGCCGGTGATCGTGGAGAACGACGCGAACGCCGCCGCGTGGGCCGAGGCCCGGTTCGGCGCCGCCCGCGGCGAGAGCCACGTCGTCATCCTGACCATCGGGACCGGGATCGGCGGTGGGGTCGTCCTCGACGGGAAGCTCTACCGGGGCCGCTTCGGGCTGGCCGCCGAGATCGGGCACTTCACCATCGTCCCCGACGGACGGCGCTGCGGATGCGGCCTGCACGGCTGCTGGGAGCAGTACGGCAGCGGGCGTGCGCTGGTGCTCGAGGCGCAGGAGCAGGCGACGGTCGCGCCCTCGATGGCCCAGGAGCTGCTGCGGCTCGCCGGCGGACGTCCGGCGGGCATCACCGGCCACCTCGTCACCGAGGCTGCGCAGTCGGGCGACGTGACCGCCCTGAACTGCTTCGACGAGCTGGGCAAGTGGCTCGGGCGCGGGATGGCCGCGCTGGCCGCGATCCTCGACCCGGGCATGTTCGTCATCGCCGGCGGCGTGTGCGAGGCCGGGGAGATTCTGCGCGCGCCGACGGAGGCCGTCTTCCGCAAGAACCTCACCGGCCGCGGACACCGACCCGCCGCGAAGGTACGGATCGCCGAGCTGGGCAACGAGGCCGGCCTCGTGGGCGCCGCGGACCTGTCCCATGTGCGGTGAGCCAGGCGGGTTCCAGGCGCCGGCCGGGATTCTCGACCGGGGAGTCCTTTGTGGACATCTTGGCCCGGATTGCGCGTGGGTTCCACGTCGGCTCTACCGCGACCGCTGCGGCCCTTCGCCCGTAGACCGCGGTAGGTGCGGCGACCTATCATGAGATTGCACAGTGTGTCAAGGGCTGACCGGGTGGGTGGTCGTCATGCGTAGTTACCTCGTGGTCGCGAACCAGACCCTGCTGGGTCCGGAGCTGCAGAAAGAGCTCCACAAGAGGATCGAGGCGGGGCCGAGCTCCTTCTACGTGCTCGTCCCGAACACCGCCGCCGCGCAGTACCACACGGTGCCCGCCGCCGGTGGCTTGATGCCGATGCCCAGCGTCGTGCTGGACTTCGGCCGGCCCGCCTCCGACGAGGAGGCGACCACGCAGGCCCGGCAACGGCTGGACCAAGTGCTCGCCGACCTCGCCGCCCGGAAGGTCCAGGCGGACGGCGGCCTCGGGAGCGCCCAGCCGCTCGAAGCCATCGAGAAGGTGCTCGCGGGCCGCGAGTTCGACGAGATCATCGTGGCCACGCTGCCCCGGCGCGCCTCGCGCTGGCTCCGGGCCGACCTGCCACACCAGGCCGAGCGCCGGTTCGGCCTGCCGGTCACCACGATCACCACAAAACGCTGATCAGGCAACGCGCGAGAAATCACCTTTCTGTCTGATCGGGTGCCGAGCCGGAAACTTTTCACGACGAACTTTTCACCGCGCCGGCCCGGCAGCCGAAATCGATCCGTGGCCCTGTTCGGCGCCACCACTGCCGACCGGGAAGACTCCGCGGCCGGGATCGCGAGCTGGGCCGGGTTCCCGGGTTACGCAAGCATGCGAGGGGTGCCGGCGAAGGAATTGTCGATCAGTTCGACGGTCCGGCGGCGTCTTTTTCACGACGGCGTGCCGCGCCAAGGCGGGTGAACACGCGCGATACCCCGCCGTCCGGCAATCGAACCGGGCGGGCGCAGTTCCTGCCGATCTCCGGAATTTTCCCGTTAATGTGGATTCCGTTCGGGTTCGGAAGGAGCTGGGACGGATGACGGGCACCAAGACCGAAGACAGATATCCGACGCGGATCGGCGGCGAGCCGGCGTTGCTGCGCCGGGAGGTGCCCGTGGTGTGGCCGGGCCGGCTGCGCGAGCCGTTCACCCCGGCCGAGCTGGCCGCGCACGCCGAACGGGGGTATTCGATCGTCCCGTCGTCGGTCACGGACGAGGAACTGGACGTGCTGCGCGCGGAGCTGGACCGGCTGTGCGCCGACGAGACGCTGGCAGCGGACGAACGCGTGGTGCGGGAGAAGGCTTCCGGCGCGGTGCGGTCGATCTTCGAGGTCCACCGCATCAGCCGGCTCATCGCACGGTTGGTGCGCGATCCCCGGGTGCTGGACCGGGCCCGGCAACTGCTCGGCTCGGAGGTGTACGTGCACCAGAGCCGGATCAACTGCATGCCCGGCTTCCGCGGCAAGGGTTTCTACTGGCACTCCGACTTCGAGACCTGGCACGCCGAAGACGGCATGCCCGTTCCCCGCGCGGTCAGCATGTCACTGGCACTGACGGACAACTACCCCTTCAACGGCGGCCTGATGGTGATGCCCGGTTCCCACCGGGAGTTCGCGCAGTGCGCCGGCGCCACGCCGGGGGACCACTACCGCGATTCCCTCAAGGAACAGCAGGTCGGTGTGCCCGACGAGGCCACGATCACGCGCCTGGCGGCGGCCCACGGGATCGACCAGTTCACCGGTCCTGCCGGCCACGCGCTGTGGTTCGACGCCAACCTGATGCACGGATCCGCCGACAACATCACCCCCTACCCGCGGGCCAACGTTTTCGTGGTCTTCAACAGCGTGGAGAACACCTTGCGGGAACCGTATGCCGCGGCCGCGCCGCGTCCCCCGTTCGTCGCCGCCCGCGACTTCACGCCCCTCGCGCCCACGCACTAGCCGCAACCTGGCCCTGCCGTGCGACGATCTGCGGGGAACGCAGATCGGACGAAGGAGCCACAGACCTTGCCCTTGGTGCACGCTCTGTGGTCTCCGGGCCGGGGTCTGCTGCTCTGGGCGGAGCACGACCGAGGCCCGGCCGGCACGTCGAGCCGTTCGGCGCGGATCGCGCTTCCGCATCCGTTCGCCGTCTCCAGCACGAAGCTGACCGCTCTGCATCCCGGAAAGCCCACGTCGGTGACGTTGCTGCTGCCGTCGCGGGCGAACCGGCCGCTCGCCTCCTCCGAGGCGGCGGCGGGTGGCAAGCGGCGTGGGCCGGCACCGTCGCTGCGGCCGTGGTCGGTGCCGGCGTTGATCGTGGACGCGACCGAACTGGACGACCTCGACGATTCGGCTTCGTACGGCTCTTCGGTCACCTACTTGCGGGCGGTGGCCCGCCTGGCCGCGGATCTGGTGCGGCGCGGGCGGGTTCTGCCGACGCTGGTCCGCCAGGGCGATGTGGCCGAGGCGCGGTGGCGCCCGGTGCTCCAGGGCGTGGATTTCGTCGCGTTCGACGCGCTGGTCGCGGCCATGCCACCGGTCGGGCGGGCCGAGCAGATCGCGCCGCTCACCGGGGCCTCGCCTCGCGCACTCGTCACCGATGCCCTCCACACCCTGGTCGACGCGGCGGTCCGCGACCGGCTGGCGCGGGCGGATCCGCCCGTCGACCTGCGCGCGGGCCGCGGCCTGGCCGGGGTGTGGCTGTCCGCTTTGCAGGGCGGCGCCGCCCGCGTCGAGCTGCCGCTGGGTGAGCTCGGTGTCCTGGCCGACGCGGTCGCGAAGTGGGACGAGGTCGCCGATACCGACGTCGTCGACGGCCGGGCGTGTTTCCGGCTGGCCGAAGTCGGCACCCTGCGTCCGCAGGACGCGGACGATCCCGACGACCAGACCGGCGACGGCACCAAGTGGCAGCTGCAGTTCCTCCTGCGGGCGACGGCCGATCCGAGCTTGCTGCTGCCGGCGGAGCAGATCTGGTCGGGCCGGGCGATCGGGCTGGTCCGGGATCCCGAGGGGCTGCTGGTCGCCGAACTGGGCCGGGCCGCGCTGGTGGAACCGATGCTGGCGCCGGCCCTGCGCCGGGACCGGCCGGCCGAGTACGACCTGACCTTCGAGGAAGCCGAACTGTTCCTCACCTCGGGTGCGACCCGGCTGGTCGAGGCCGGGTTCGAAGTGCAGCTTCCGGCCACCTGGGACGGCCGGCGCCGGCTCGCGCTGCGGCTGTCCGTCCGCAGCGCTCCCTCGGAACAGGTCGTCGCCCGCAGCCGGGTGGGCCGCGACGAGCTGGCCGGGTTCCGCTGGTCGATCGCGGTGGGCGACGACGAAATCGGCGAAGAGGAGCTGGCCCGGCTCGTCGCGGCGAAGACCTCGCTGGTGCGGCTGCGGGGCAGGTGGATCAGCGTCGACGCCGACCGGCTGCGCGCCGGTCTCGAGTACCTGCGCCGCGACCCGCACCGGCAGATCCGGGGCATCACCGCCGCCGAGCTGCTGGAGCTCGTCCACCTCGGGCAGGAGACGCCGCTGCCGGTCACCGACGTCAGCGCCGACGGCTGGGTCGGGGACGTCCTGGCCGGACGGGTCCACCGGACACTCCAGCCGGTCGAGCTGCCGCCGTCGTTCCGCGCCACCCTGCGCCCCTACCAGCAGCGGGGTGTCGCCTGGCTGGTGTTCATGTCGGCGCTGGGGCTCGGCGCGTGCCTGGCCGACGACATGGGTCTCGGCAAAACCGTCCAGACGCTGGCCTTCGAGGCCGTCGAGCGCGCCGGCCACGACCACGGGCCGACGCTGGTGCTGTGCCCGATGTCGCTGGTCGGGATGTGGCAGCGGGAGGCGGCGAACTTCGCCCCGGGGCTGCGTGTCCACGCCCACCACGGCAGCGCCCGCGCACACGGGGACGCGCTCGCCGAGCAGGTCGCCGCGGCCGACCTCGTCGTCACGACCTACGCCACCGCCGCCCGCGACGCCGACGAACTCGAGACGTTCACCTGGCGGCGCCTGGTGCTCGACGAAGCGCACGCCATCAAGAACGCCGACACCGCGACGGCCAAGGCGGTGCGCCGGTTCGCGGCCGGGCACCGGCTCGCGCTGACCGGCACCCCGGTGGAAAACCGGCTGGCGGACCTGTGGTCGGTGCTGGACCTGCTCAACCCCGGGCTGCTCGGCAGCAGGTTCGAGTTCCGGCAGCGGTTCGCGGTCCCGATCGAGCGGCGGGGCGACACCGCCACGGCCGCCGCTCTGCGCCGGCTCACCCAGCCGTACCTGCTGCGCCGGGTGAAGACGGACCCCGCGATCGTCCCCGAGCTCCCGGAAAAGATCGAAATCAGGCAGGAATACCGGCTCACCCGCGAACAGGGCACGCTGTACAGCGCGATCGTCGACGAGATGATGAAGAAGATCGAGAACAGCCGGGGCATCAAGCGCCGCGGCCACATCCTCGCCGCGATCACGAAACTCAAGCAGGTCTGCAACCACCCCGCGCACCTGCTGCACGACGGCTCCCCGATCGGGCACCGCTCCGGCAAGGTCGCCCGCCTCGAAGAGATCCTGGCGGAAATCCTGGCATCGGGCGATCGGGTGCTGTGCTTCACGCAGTACACCGAATTCGGTCATATGCTCGTGCCCCATCTGTCGGAGCGGCTCGGCGTCGAAGTCGCGTTTTTGCACGGCAGCCTGGCAAAAGGGGCGCGAGACGCGATCGTGGAACGCTTCCAGTCCACAGACGGGCCGCGGATCCTCTTGCTCTCGCTCAAGGCAGGCGGTTCCGGGCTCACGCTGACCGCCGCCGGCCAGGTCCTGCACCTGGACCGCTGGTGGAACCCGGCCGTGGAGAACCAGGCCACCGACCGGGCGTTCCGGATCGGGCAGGGCCGCAACGTCCAGGTGCGGAAGTTCGTCTGCCCGGGCACCATCGAGGACCGCATCGACACCTTGATCACGAAGAAGCGCGCGCTCGCGGGCATGGTCGTGGGCGAGGGCGAAAGCTGGCTCACGGAGCTGTCGACGGACGCGCTGCGCGGAGTGCTCACGCTGGGGGAGGACGCGATCGATGACTGAGCCACTCCCGTGGTGGGCGACCCGGTTCATCCGGGCGTTGACGGCGATCGGCGTTCTCCTGCCGGCGCGCGGCCAGGGGCGCGTCGTGTCGCTGGAGGTCGGTGCCGGGCGCGTCGACGCCACGGTGCAGGACGGCCGCCCCCAGCAGGTGCGGATCGGGCTCACGGCGTTCGGGAAAACGGACTGGGCGGCGATCACCCATGCCCTCGCCGCGAAAGCGTCGGCCACGGTCCAGCTGCTCAGCGGCGAGCTGCCCAGTGACGTCGAACAGATCTTCACCGCGCTGCGGCTGCCCTTGTTCCCGTCGTCGGCGCGGGAGGTGTCACTGGACTGCACCTGCCCGGACGTCGAGGTGCCGTGCGGCCACCTCAACGCGGTGTTCTCGGCGCTCGTGGCGCAGGTCGGCGACGATCCGTTCACCGTCCTCGCGTTGCGCGGCCGGGACCGCGAAACGCTGCTCGAAGAGCTGAAGAACCGGCTCATCTCCGCGGAGCCGCTCGATCCGGACGACCGGTCTCCGGCCCTGACCGAGGTCATGGACTCCTTCTTCGACTGCGGTCAGGCCCCGGGCCTGGGCGGCGCGGCGCCGTTGCCCGGGCCGCGAGCGCAGTTCGACGCGCTGCTCGGCCAGGCCCCGCCGTTCGCGATCACGGTGGGCGGTGAAGACGTCACCGAGCTGCTCCGCCCGGCGTACCGGGCCCTCGCCGGAGAGCACGGCGGTTAGCTTCGGCACCCGGTGTTCCCCGGTTCGTCCCGGCGGTGTGGATCACACGAGGTGGGCGATGCCCGAGCCGATGAGGAAGATGCCGTAGCCGGCCGCCACGACGACGATGATGGTGCGGCCGTGTCGTGCCAGCCACGCGTTCACGGCGGTGACCCAGCGGATCGTCGTCTCCGGCCAGATGGCGTGGGCGATGATCGGTATCTCGATCAGCAGCATGTAGATCACGGCGACGAGGATGATGCTCAGCGCCGTCACCAGCAGGCTGGCGTGCGCCTTGGCGATCGCGTGCAGCGAGGCCAGGTACAGCGCCGTCGGCGTGTACATCAGTATCCCGACGCCCAGCAACCCGATCACGCCGAGCTCGCGGCGCTTCTTGGCGGCCTTGGGTCCGCGCGGCGGCCGGAACCAGACCACCAGGGCGAAGGCCACCAGCACCACGCCGATGGTGAGGTCGATCCAGGCCGGCACGGTGTGGTGCTGGGGGCTCTCGGCTCCGCTGCTCTGCAGCACCAGCACCGAGAGGAAGCCGAAGCCGAGGGTGATGAACACGGCGCCGGCCAGGAAGATCAGCGCCCGCTTCCTGGGTTGCGGATTGACCAGCAGGAACGCCATGAACAGCAAGGCGGGCGGGTAGATCGCCGCACCGAACGCGGCGGGAACAGCTTCGGACAACATCGCCGTCGGCACCTCCTCGGGGCCGGCCGGCCGGCGGCGACCCCGGGGGAGGTGCCGTCGGCAGACCGGCGTGCGGCTACTCGCGCATGAGCATCGCCTCGGCCTCGCGCTCCTGGTCGACGTAGGGTTCGCCGCTGACGTCGATCACGACCCGTTTGATGGTGCCGCCGGTGAACCGGTGGGGGCGCTGTCCCCGGTAGTCGTCGGTGACGGCGGCCCCGCTGTCGCGGCCGACGCACAGGCCCTCGCCGGCGAGTTCGAACGCGCCGGGTTGTGTCTTGATGCGGCCTTCGCCGACCTTCTGGTCGCCGTGGTAGAGCGACAGGGTTCCGGTGGCGATGCCGGGCGGGTCCTCACCGTCCTTGTCGAACGAGGCCGCGAGGATCAGGTTCTCACCCGTCGGCAGATCCTCGGTCCCGTCGATCTTCTGCTCCAGCATGCCGACGAAGTTGTAGACGTAGTGCAGGCGGTTGTCCTTGACGTAGAGCGCGTGTCCGCCGAACCGCGCGCCGTGGGCGAACAGCACGCCCTCGGCGCCCTTGCCGGGAATGTCCACAAGGGACCCGATCGAGTAGGACCGGTTGCGGATGTTGACCGCCTGTTGTTCGGGAACGTCGGCGACGTCGGCGTAGTAGACGTACCGGTTGCGGGCCGCGGACAGCTGCGGCCTCGGCGTGTTGAGGATTTCCAGTGGTGACCGGTCGTCGAGCGGGAACGCGCCGTTGGCGTCGGCCTCCGCGAACCAGAGCCGGATCAGCTCCTCGAGCTTCTCGGGCCGTTCGGCCGCAAGGTCGTGCACCTCGGAGCGGTCGACGTCGGTGTGGTAGAGCTGCCACACGTCGTCGTCGAAGTGGCTCCAGCCGCTGATCGTCGGGTGTGTCGTCACGGCCTTCCAGCCCTCGTGCCAGATCCCGCGCGAGCCGAGCATCGAGTAGAACTGGGTGGATCTGGCCGACGGCGCCGAGGGATCCGCGAAGCTGTAGCGCATGCTCACCCCGTCGAGCGGGCTCTGCGCGTGTCCTTTGATCGCCTCCGGCACCTGCACGTCCAGGCAGTCGAGCATCGTGGGCACGAGGTCGATCGCGTGGTGGTACTGGTGGCGGATCTCGCCGCCGTGCCCGAGAACCGCGGGCCAGGAGATGATGCACGGGTCGGCGGTGCCGCCGTTGAACTCGTAGCGCTTCCACATCTTGAACGGCGTGTTGAAGGCCATCGCCCAGCCGTTCGCGTAGTGGTTGTAGGTCTTCGGACCGCCCAGCTCGTCGAGCATCGCGAGGTTCTCGTCGAGGTCGTCGGGGATGCCGTTGAACAGTTTGTTCTCGTTCACCGAACCGTCGGGGCCGCCCTCGCCGCTGGCGCCGTTGTCGGAGACCAGGATGACGAGCGTGTTGTCCCGTTGCCCGGTCTCTTCCAGGTGGTCGAGCAGCCGGCCGATGTGGTGGTCGGCGTGGGCGAGGAAGCCGGCGTAGACCTCGGCCATGCGCGCGAAGAGCCGCTTCTCCCGGTCGGACAAGGAGTCCCACGGCTTCGTGTAGTCCAGCGGCGGGAAGGGCTGCCCGTCCGGGCCTTGGCGGGTCTGGGGAGTGCCGATCGGGTTGATCGGCGGGAGTTCGGTGTCGGCCGGCACGATGCCGAGGTCTTTCTGCCGCGCCAGCACGGTTTCGCGCAGCGCGTCGTAGCCCAGGTCGAATCGGCCGGCGAATCGTTCGATCCACTCCCGCGGTGCGTGGTGCGGCGCGTGGCACGCGCCTGGCGCGCAGTAGAGGAAAAACGGCTTGTCCGGCGCGATCGCCTTGGCGTCCTTGATGAACTCGATCGCCTTGTCGGTGATGTCGTCGGTGAAGTGGTAGCCCTCCTCCGGGGTCTTCGGCTGGTCCACGGGGTGGTTGTCGTACACGAGGTCGGGGTACCACTGGTTCGTCTCGGCGCCGAGGAAGCCGTAGAACCGCTGGAACCCGCGCCCGGTCGGCCAGTTGCGGCGCGTCGCGGCGAGGTTCATCTCGTCGGTCGGGCACAGGTGCCACTTGCCGACGATGTAGGTGTTCCAGCCCCGCTCCTCGAGGATCTCGGAGATCATGCTGTTCTCCGGCGGGATCGTGCCGTTGGCATTCGGGAAACCGATCGCCGCCTCGGTGATGCACGCCATCGCGTTGCGGGTGTGGTTGCGCCCGGTGAGCAGGCAGGACCGGGTCGGTGAGCACAGCGCGGTGGTGTGCCACTGCGTGAACCGCACGCCGTCGGCCGCGATGCGATCGATGTTGGGGGTCTCGATGACGCCGCCGTAACAGCTCATCGCGGAGTACCCGACGTCGTCGAGAACCAGGTACACCACGTTCGGGGCACCCTCGGCCGCCTGTGCTGGTTCGAAGGGTGCCCAGTCGGGCACCGAGTCGCGGATGTCGACGTTGATCTTGCCCTGGAACGAGTTGCTCATGTCACTCCTCGGATCCCCCGGGTGAAGGCGGCCTCGACCACCCCATCCGACCGCGTGCGGCGGCGCCCGGCTTCACCTGCACCAGGTGAACACCGCAGGGGTCGGGCTCGCGCCGTTCCGTCGTGGGGATCGTCCGGCGCAGGTCACCCGGCACGGGTGATGAAGCGCGATCGGGCCCGCTGCGAATGTGTGGCGACGTCGCGCACAGCAGACAGGGGACACCGGATGGCCACGGCGCACACGGGGCAGGGCCGTCGGCCGGCCGTGGCCGCGAAGCCGGACCCGACGACGGGAATGGTGTGGATCGCCGGGCGCACGTTCGCGATGGGCTCCGACGAGCACTACCTGGAGGAAGCCCCGGTCCACGACGCGACGGTCGGCGGGTTCTGGATCGAGCCCACCGCGGTGCGCAACCGTGACTTCGAGCGCTTCGTCCGCGCCACGGGCCACGTCACGCTCGCCGAGCGGGCACCCGATCCGGCGGACTACCCGGATGCGGCGCCTGAGCTTCTCGTGCCGGCGTCGTCGGTGTTCGTCGCACCGCGGCACGAGGTCGACCTGCGCAACGCCTACAACTGGTGGAGCTCCGTGCCCGGTGCGGACTGGCGCCACCCGTCCGGCCCGGGCAGCTCGATCCGCAAGCGGCCCGACCATCCTGTAGTGCACCTGGCGTGGGAGGACGCCGAGGCCTACGCGCAGTGGGCCGGCAAGGACATCCCCACCGAGGCGGAGTGGGAGCTCGCCGCGCAGGGCGGGCTCGACCGCGCCGGCTACGCGTGGGGTGACGAGCTCACCCCCGGCGGCGTGTGGATGGCCAATACCTGGCAGGGCCGGTTCCCGTACACGAATACCGGCGCCGACGGATACCTGGGCACCGCGCCGGTCGGCCGATACCCGCCGAACGGATACGGCCTCCACGACATGATCGGCAACGTGTGGGAGTGGACCGCGGACTGGTACTCCGCCCACGACGAGCGACCCGGCTCCTGTTGTGGCCCGAGTCCGCGGGACCGCAGCATCGCACGGGGTGAACGCGTTCCGCGCAAGGTGATCAAGGGCGGCTCGTACCTGTGCTCGCCGGACTACTGCCGTCGCTACCGGCCTGCCGCCCGCATGGGGCAACCGGTCGACACCGCGACCTGCCACGTCGGTCTCCGCTGCGTGGTCCGGCCCTGACCCCGGGAAGGACGGTTGCCTCGTGCTGACCACCTGGCGTGAGGGCGCGGCGAAGAAGGCGATCACCGAGTTCGTCGAGCACGCCTGGGACGTGCCGGCCGACGAACGGGTGGCGACCTTCGACAACGACGGCACGCTGTGGTGCGAGAAACCGGTTCCGATCCAGCTGGACTTCATCCTGCGCCGCCTCGTCGCGATGGCGGGGGAGACTCCCGAGCTGCGCTCGCGGCAGCCCTGGAAAGCTGCGTACGACAACGACCTGGCGTGGTTCGGCGCGGTGGTCGCCGCGCACTACGCCGGGGACGACACCCAGCTCCCCACCCTCGCGGCCGGGGTGCTCGAGGCGTACGCCGGCATCGGCGTCGAGGACTTCGAAGCCCAGGCGAACGAGTTCCTGACCACCACGCGGCACCCCACGTTGCGCAGGTCGTACGCGCGCTGCGCCTACGCGCCGATGGTCGAACTGCTGGCGCACCTGCGCGACAACGGCTTCAGCACCTACATCGCGTCAGGCGGCGGCCGCGACTTCATGCGGCCCATCAGCCAGGCGGTCTACGGCGTGCCGCGCGAGCAGGTCATCGGCAGCACCGCGACCCTGTCCTACGAGGACGACGAGCACGGCGGCACCATCCGCCACCAACCCGTCCTCGACTACCTCGACGACGGCCCGCAGAAGCCCGTCCGCATCTGGAGCCGCACCGGACGCCGGCCCCTGCTGGCCGCGGGCAACGCCAACGGCGACATCCCCATGCTCCGCTTCACCCACCACGCCGGCAAACCGACCCTGCGCCTCCTCGTCCTCCACGACGACCCCGAGCGCGAGTTCGCCTACACCGCCGGCGCCGAACAGGCACTCGAACAGGCCGGCCGCGACGGCTGGACCGTCATCAGCATCCGCGACGACTGGCACACCGTCTTCTGAGCGGTTGACGCTCTCACCGGGGCTTCCCGCCCACCGGGGCCCGATCCGGAGCCGCCGGCCGACGCGCGATCCACCGACCTTTCCACCACGTGGAAACGCCCGCGGCGCGAAGGCCGCCCGCCGCTTTACCTTCGGGACGGTGATCGACAAAACTCACGGAGGGACCCGATGAGCCCCGTGGTGAGGGCTTTCCTTGGCGGCGTCGAGGTAACCGGGGAGGTCGGCGTCGGCACGGGTGGACCAGCGTTCGTAGGCAGCGCGGCAGGTGGGGAGTACCGAGCGGCCGACCGCGAGCGGGTAGAGCGAGCCCGTGGGCCGGCCGGTGCTCAGGGCGACGACATCGGACGGCACGCTCCCAGGCTTCGTGGTGGATGGTGGCGCTGGTGGCGAGGTCGGAGCCGGCGCTGATCAGGCGCCGCAGAAGATCGCGCAAGCTCTCCGGCGCTTCACCGGCCCACGCGGGGGTGTCAGCGAGTGAGCAGGGGCCGGCCGAGTGGAAGCCCGCGGCCGCCGGTTTCGGTGGACATGAGGTCGGCGTAGAGGTAGACGGAAACGGCGACGAAGGCGAACACGACGGCGCCGCCGGCGCGGGTGAGGCCGGTGGCCCCGGTCATGGTGCCGGCGAGGAGCAGGGCGAGGGCGAGGTCCACCAGGCCGAGCAGGAGGGTGAAGCTCGACGGCAGGCGCAGGGTGACGAGCGTGAGCAGGACGATGGTGACCAACCAGGACAACAGCCAGGTGACCTGGGCGTCGGTGGCGGAAACGACGGAGGTGCCGAACCAACCGTGGGCCAGGCCCAGCGTGAGGGCGGCGTAGCTGGCGTAGAACCCGAAGAACACGGCGAACAAGCTGGCGGACGCGTTCTGCCCGAGGGCCGCGGCCCAGACGGTGGTGATCAACAGCCCGATGACCGTGCAGGTGCCGAGGATGGCGAGCGTGGCGCCGGAGGCACCGCCGGGCATCGCGCCGATGTTGATGAGGCCGAGGCCGACGGCGCCCGCGATGACGGTGGGGATGCCCACGACTCCCGGGTTACCCGCCAGCGGGTTGGCGGTTGGGGCTTCCGGGTCCGTGGGCTTTCCGGTGGCGCCCGCAACGGGGCCTTGTGCGTGCTCGGAGATGACGGTCATCGCGGTGCTCCTTCGTGGTGCGGATCAGATCGGGGCGCCGAGGAAGATGGCGCCCGATACCGCCGGTCGCCCGGGGATACGACCGCGCGTGCTCGAGCCAGTCGTCGAACCGGGCTCACGGGACGGCTCGATACGACGGCGAGCGCAAGCGGCCCGTCCGGCGTCGGCAAGGGCGTCACGGTCGTGCGCGGTTGTATTGGACCGGCGTCCGGACCTCGCCCCCGAGCTCGGTCGCGGCTCGGCGCGCCCAGTACGGGTCGCGCAGCAGCTCGCGCGCCAGCAGAACCGCGTCGGCCCTGCCCGAGGTGACGATCTCCTGCGCCTGCGCGGGCTGGGTGATCAATCCGACGGCGGCGACCGGTATCCCGGCCTCGGCGCGGACGCGCTCGGCGAACGGCACCTGGTAACCAGGACCCCGGACGATCTTCGCATCGGGCACGTTGGCGCCGGTGGACACGTCCATCAGGTCGACGCCGTGCGCCGGCAGCTCCTTGGCGAAGCGGACGGTGTCGTCGGCGGTCCAGCCCTCGCGGTCGTCGTCGGGGTTCTCGGTGAGCCAGTCCGTGGCGGAGATGCGGAAGAACACCGGCAGGTCCTCCGGCCACACCCGCCGGACGGCGTCGACGACCTCCCGGGCGAACCGCGTCCGGCCCTCGAACGAACCACCGTACTCATCGGTGCGGTGGTTGCTGTACGGCGAGAGGAACTGGTGGATCAGATAACCGTGCGCGCCCTGGATCTCCACGACCTCGAACCCGGCTTCCAGGGCACGTTCCGCAGCCGCCGCGAACTCCTGGACGATCTCGCCGATCCGCGCCCGGGTCAGCGCCTGCGGGACGGTCGAGGAATCGCTGAACGGGATCGCACTGGGACCGACCGGCGTCCAGCCGTGCGGTTCGCCCGGTGCGAGGCGGCGGCCGCCGTCGACCCAGGGGCGCTCCACACAGGCCTTCCGGCCCGCGTGCGCCAGCTGGATTCCGGCGGTCGTGCCCTGGGCCTTCAGGAACGCTGTGATACGGCGAAAGCCGTCGACCTGCGTGCGGTTCCAGATACCGAGGTCGTGCGGGCTGATCCGGCCCTCCGGGCTGACCGCGGTGCCCTCGGTGAGGATCAATCCGGTACCACCCGCGGCGCGCGCGGCGAGGTGGGCGAAGTGCCAATCCGTCGGAACACCGACCTGCTCGCCGTCGGGCGCCGCGCTGTACTGGCACATCGCCGACATCCAGATCCGGTTCGGGATCGTCAGCGACCGCAGCCGGTACGGGGTGAAGAGCGTGTTCAACCTCGACTCCTTTGTGGACTTCGGGTTCGGGCCGGGGTCCGGAACCGCCTAGAGATCCAGTGTCAGATGTGCCGTCTTCGCTCGGGAAACACAGATCATCATCACGTTGTTCTCGGCGCGTTCCTCGTCGGTCAGGAGCATGTCGCGATGGTCGGGGACGCCCTCGAGGACAGCGGTCTCGCAGGAGCCGCAGACCCCCTCCTCGCACTGGGACACCTGCCGGACACCCGCGTCGCGAAGAGCGACCAGAATGCTTTCACCGGCGGGAACGGTCCGCCGGACACCCGACCTCGCACACCTGACCTCGAACGCCGCGTCCTGAGACGTGTCGATGTCGTCGGCGGCGAACCGTTCCGTCCGCACCGGAACGTGCGGCGGTGCGGCATTCTCGATCGCGCCCAGCAGACGGGAGGGACCGCAGGCGTAGACGGAGGTGCCCGGGGCCAGCCGCTGAAGCAGCCCTGGGACGTCGAGCCGCCGGGTCCCCGACGGATAGAGGGTCACGCGGTCGCCGTAGCGGGCGGTGAGCTCGGCGACGAAGGCCATACTCTCGGCGCTGCGCCCCGCGTAGTGCAGTTCCCATTGCACGCCGCGAGAACGCGCCTCCTCGATCATGGCCCGGATCGGCGTGATCCCGATCCCGCCGGCGACGAACACCACCGGACCGCTGCCGGCGAATGCGAAGTGGTTCCGCAGGCCACTGATCCGAAGCGTCGCACCTTCGGCCACCTGGCTGTGCAACCAGGACGACCCGCCTCGCGACTCGGGCTCCCGCAGGACGGCGATGCGCAGAAAATCGGCGCCGGGCGGTCCGCACAGTGAGTACTGGCGAGTCAGTCCGGCTTGAGGAATGTCCACGTCGACGTGCGCGCCCGCCGACCACTGTGGCAGCGGCGTCCCCGGCGGTGGCGCGAGATCGAGCGTCATCACCGCATCGGCCACGCTTCGGCGGCGAACGACGCTGAATTCGCTCGGGAAGACGCCGGTGCCACCGGCAACTGTTTCGATGCTGGACGAGGAGAGCGGCACGAGCATCCTTTCAGGGAGAGAAGACGATTTACCGGTGTCCGCGGCGAGGTGCGGGCCGACGTCGCGGTTCGAGCCGCAAGGGCGGCCGACCGGGCGGGCGAGCGGGAGCACCGCTCGCCCGCCGGATCTCGCGACGGTCGGTTCAGGCCACGGCCGGCAGCGTGGCCTGCTCGCGATTCTCCTTCGCTGCCTTGCCGAGCAGGCTCATGGACACGAAGCTGATCACGCACAGGGTGACGGAGTATCCGGCCACGGCCATCCAGGATCCGGTCGCGGTCAGCAAAGCCTGCGCGATGAACGGCGCGAATCCGCCACCGAGGACCGCTGCCACCTGGTAGCTCAGCGAAATCCCGGTGTAGCGCACCTTGACGCTGAAGGTGGCGGCGAGGATCGAGGCAATCGGCGCGTACGCCGCAGCGTTGAAGGCGTTGCCGAGCATGCGCACGGCGAGGATCGCCGCGAAGGACCCGGTGTTGACGATCAGGTAGGTCGGGAAGGCGAGCAGCGCCAACCCGATGAGTCCGACGTAGAAAACCGCTCGGTTGCCGACCCGGTCGGCCACCCGCGCCGCCACGAAAGTCATGCCGGCGTTGACCGCCGAACCCATGATCGTCACCAGCAGCATCGACGAGGCCGGTACTCCGGCGTGCGTCGTGGCGTAGGACAGCAGGAACACCTGGCCGAGGTAGAAATCCGTGCTCGTCACGATCGTCAGGCCGATCGTCAGCGCGACCGAGCGGGGGTACCTGGTCAGCACCTGAAGCAGCGGCGGGCGTTGCGGCCGCTTGCTCTTGGCCGCGAACTCCGGGCTCTCGGGCACGCCCGAGCGCACGACGATCGCGATGGCCACCACCACGATGCTGAGCAAGAACGGGATTCGCCAGCCCCAGGAGAGAAGCGCCTGGCGGTCGAGTGCACCTTGGAGCACGAAGAACATCGCCGCCGAGAGGAGATAGGCGATGGGAACGGCCGCCTGGGTGAAGGCGCCGTAGAACGTGCGACGGTGCCGCGGTGCGTGCTCGATGGCCATCAGCGTGGCGCCGCCCCACTCGCCGCCGGCGGCGAAGCCCTGGAGCAGCCGGAGCAGCACGAGCAGTGAAGGCGCCCAGATCCCGATCGCCGCGTAGGACGGCAGGATGCCGATCGCGACGGTGGCGCCTCCCATGAGCAGGACCGTCGCCACGAGCATCGGGCGACGTCCGTACTTGTCGCCGAGGTGCCCGATGATCACCGCGCCGAGCGGGCGCATGACGAATCCCGCGCCGAAAGCGGCGAACGCGGTGAGCGTGCCCGTCGCCGGATCACTGCTCGGGAAGAAGACCTGGGAGAAGATCAGGGCGGCGGCCGTGCCGTAGATGAAGAAGTCGTACCATTCTATCGTCGTGCCGAGCATCGCCGCCGCGAGTACCCGCGCGGTGCTCACCTTTCTCTGGGGCAAAGTCGGATCTTTCGACTCGGCCGAAGCTTCGATCATGACCGTACCTCCGTTGGTGCGGTGGGATTCGAGGGTGAAAACAGGCTGCAGCTATTTCTCGTACCGGGTTTCGATCTGATCGCGGGCGCCGGAAGCGGCTTTGCTTCGGCATGCCGATGATTCGCTACGAGAGCGAAACAATTAAATGAAGTTCCGCGCGGGGAGTCGTCGATCCGTTCAGGACCGCAGCGACGGACGCGGAATCGGAATTTCCCGGTTGGTCTCCACCCGATGCCGCAGCCATTGCTCGCGCTGCCTTTCGAGCTGGTCATGGGCGTCGAGAGCGTCCCTGCTCTCGGCGACACACCCGGCCAGCTCCGGGTATTCGAGGCGGCAGACCCACTCGCCGCTTTCGGACTCGCGAGTGGACACGTCCATCATGTACGGAATGGACAGTGCGCGCTCGAGGGCGCCGTCGCCAGAGGTGCGGCCGGCGGCTTCGCTCGGCTCAGACACCGGCGGCCAGCGCGGGATCGGTCGTCGGCTTCTCGGTGCCGTCACGGAGCCCTTGCGTCGCGGTGAGCCAGTCGGCGCCGGTCGGCAGCACGACCCCGCCGGAGCGCTGCCGGTAGAGGTCGGGCTCGTTGGCACCGGGGGGAAGTTCGCCGCTGTCGACGAAGGTGCGCAGAGCTCGCAGGATCCTCCGCCGGACGCGGATGACCATCACGTCGGAGCTGCCGAGGTGTTCATGGCGGCGGTCCAGGACGCCTCCCATGCTCTCGGTCATCGCCCGGTCCTCGAGCGGCACGCTGTCGAGGCCGGTGAAGCTGCGCCCACTGCGCTGGGCGTCACGGTCGATGTCGTAGTCGTTGTCGAGCGTACGAGCGGAGCGGAACCGGCCGTGCCAGTCGGTGGTGTTCGGCAGGAGCTTGAGATTCTCGTACGTCTCGGCGCCGATCGCGAGATCGCTGGGCACCTCGTCCGCGGTGGCCAGGTAGACCATGGTGTGCTCGTCGTCGAGGGGCACCCGTGCGGTCACGGTCTTCGAGCTGCCGAGAAGCCCGGTGGGGATCATGGTGTAGAACGGGAACAGGTAGTGGGCGATGCGCCAGTAGGTCTCCTGATCGTTTCCGGCAGGTCGATACGCACCGTAGGACGAGCCGAATTCGGTGTCGACCACCTTGTACCTCGGGGCCCGGTCCTCCAGCATGTGGCGGAGGAAGGTGCCCTCGGGCGCGGCATCGTCGGCCAGGTGCCCCACGTGCAGAAATCCGAAGTGGCTCGTGTCGATGTCGCCTTCGAGAGCCTGGAGCCAGTTGCAGTTGATCTGGAAGACGTTCACCGCCTTCGTCGCGCTCGGTCCCTCGTCGAAGAACTCCAAGGCGGGCAGCGGCGGCGGCTCGGCCTGTGAGCCGAGGTAGGCCCACACGAGCCCGCCCCGTTCGACAACCGGCACGGACCTGGCTCGGACTTTGTCCTTGAAATTGCTCTCGGCCGGCTCGTTCGGCATGTCGAGGCACCGCCCCGAGACGTCGAACTTCCACCCGTGGTAGACGCACCTCAGGCCGCCCTCTTCGTTGCGCCCGAAGAACAACGAAGCGCCGCGATGCGGGCACTGCGCGGAAAGCATCCCCACGGATCCCGAACTGTCGCGGAACGCGATGAAGCGTTCGCCCAGAAGGAGAACGCGGACCGGGTCGCAGTCGGGCGCGGGCAACTCCGTGGACACCAGCGCGGGCATCCAGTACTCGCGCATCATCGACCCCATCGGGGTGCCCGGTCCGACCTTGGTGAGTAGCTCGTTGTCACTCGAGCTGAGCATCGCTTCTCCTCGACTTTGAGGCGCGCCGCGTACACGCAACGCACGAACGGAACCCCTGGTCCGACCCGGGGCAGGAACTCGAACATCGTTCAGCTTCGGTATTTACGCACTTGATCTCGACGCCTGTCAAGCACGTCTTTCGGCAGGTCTGCCCCCGGCAGGTCGACCGTCCGGGGCGGCGGCTGTAGCGTCAGGACGGTGTCGACAGCCCCTGAGAACTCGCCGGCGAGCCCCGCGAACGTTGCCCTCCCGCCTCAGGAACGAGGGCGGACGCGGCATGCCCGGATCGTGCGCGCCACGGCACTCTTGATCGATTCGGCGCCCTCCTCGGGGCGCCGGCCGCTGACGCTCCGCGGAATCGCCGAGGCCGCCGACGTACCCGTGGCGTCGATCTACCACTACTTCCCCGACGTGGACTCGATCGTCGCCGCCGTGGCCACCCAATACGGCAATGAACTCAGCTCCGCTGTCGAAACTGGGGTTTCCCGCCCGACCGAATCCCCGAGTGCGCTGCTGGACACCATTTTCACCATCTATCGAGAGTTCTTCGCGGCGCGACCCGGCCTGCGCGAGCTTTGGTTCGACCGGAAAGCCTCGGAGAAGGTCGTCGAAATCCACCGCTACTTCCGCGCCGGCCTGGCCGAGATCCTGCGCTCGGGAATGCACGTGTATTCGACCGAGCCGCACGATCTTCTGGCTTATCAAACGTGGATCGAAATCACCGGAATCCTCTGGGAACTGGCTTTCCAGTCCGATCCCGAGGGGGACCCGCGCGTAGTCGCGGAGATTCGCGAAGTGTCCGAGCGCTTCCTTCGCAGGCGATTGGGTCTCGAATTTCCCCCGACCGACCGGGAAGGCCGGAAAGACCACGACCAGTCCGGCGCAAGCCTCTCGGCGCCAGCGGGAGAGTCGGCGCCCCATGCCTGGGAGCTGCCACTTCCGCCACAGGCGCGAGGGCGGAAGAACAGGGCGCAGATCCTGTCGGCCGCGTCGGCGATCATCGATTCCCAGGGCCCGCACGGCCCGGACGTGAACGTCCGCGCCATCGCCAGTGCGGCCGGGACGTCACCCGGGTCGATGTATCGCTACTTCGAAGACCTCGATTCCCTGGTGGCCGCGGTCGCCGACACGTACATGCACGACCTCCTGGCAGTTCTCGACGAGGTGGAGGCCGCTTCCGAAGGGCAGGACTTCGCCGCGTTCAACAAGCGCAAGATGGTTGCGTACCAAGCCTTCTTCGCGCGACGTCCGGGCCTGCGGGAGCTTTGGTTCGATCGCCGCGCCTCCGAAAAGGTGCAGGAAATCCATGCCCACTATCGCCGCGTCCTCGCCGAGCGCAACCACCAGGCGATGTCCCGCTACGCCCCCCGTCCCGGGGAACTGTTCGGCCACACGCTGCACATCGAGGTGACGGGCGCCCTGTGGGACCTGGCTTTCACACTGGATCCTGAAGGGCACCCGTACGTGATCGACGAAATCGAGGAGCTCGGCATCGACTTCGTGCGGCGTCTTCGCGAAGGTTCGAGCTGACGAACCGGCACGGATACGGGACGAAGCTTCAACGAAAGTCTGTACATCCGTCGGTTGTCTGTAGAAGGATCTGTCTCACTCTGCCGGTCGGGGGGTGTCGGTCCCCTTGGCGGCACGGGGACAGGGGTCCGAAACCGACGTCACGACGCGCCTTCTCTTGCGCGGCTGGTGGGGCGCTGTGCGGAAGGGAGTGCGCCTGGTGACTGCCGAGATTCGGTCCTGGGCCACACCGACGATGCGATCGTGGTGAGTGCGTCGACGAGTCTGATGCTGTCGTGGTGACTGTGGTGTCGAGTGATCGTTGCAGCCTGTGGAGCCCACCCCGGACGCCAGTGGCCTCGGGGACCAGGATCGCCCGCGGCACCGTAGCCTGCTCAAACGTGTGGGTGACGTCCATCTCAGATATGGACGTTCTAGTCCAGTTGAACCAGGGTTAAGCTGAAACAATCAGACTGCACGGAATGAAATGGACTATATAGTCCAGTACGTTCGCGCTTCACCCAGTTGACACGACGACTTGGCAGAGACCGCACCCGCCTGAAAGTGGACACCGGACGTTGAGATATCAAGCGCCTCAACCATGACAGAAGCGCGAACCAGGCCGCACTGGCCACCGCTCCAGGTTCGCGAATCCACCGAACCCGTTCCCCCGACTTGCCGGGGGTTGGACAGCACCTCGACGACACTCAGGAGGAACGATGAACGAGAAGCCCGCATCCACGATCCACAAGCTCCACGAAGCGGTCGATCTCGAACTTGCCGAGGTCGCCGACAGCGCCGACCCCGAAGGCGACGACGTGCCGGAGCGCGAACTCTACGAGGCGGAACTACGCAGCTTCCACGACGCTGTTGTGGTCGTGGAGAAGGCGGAGGAGACGCGCAACTCCGAAAGTTGATCGAGCGGCACCTGCGTTGCTCGGCCGGCCGCCGCTCATGAACCCACCGTGCGCCGGACGCCGGGACACGGTGCAGGAAGCGGTGCGGGCCGCAGCGAACTTGCCCGAGGTCGGGCTCCGGCAACACCGACCGGACCGCGGGCGGCCACGAGCAGGTGCGTTGCGACCGATGGGCGCCCTGCGGGGAACTTTTCGGGCAATCGTTCGCCGAACCCCGAAAGATTCGCCCCGCGGTTTACGCCAATCGAAGTTGCCGACGGCACAAGCCGCGGCCCCATGGTGATGGGAGACAGCCATGCCGGTGGAGACCACCGAACGGAATTTCGACCCGGACGACCCGGAGTACTTCATCGCCCAGCTCGCACGCGACCGCGAAGCCGCGCCCGCTGAGCCGGCCGCGCCACGGGGCGAGTCGGATGACGCCGGCAGCACGTCACATCCATGACAACCGGGGAGTCACCATTGGGCGACGCAACGCCTCCACCACTGACCATCCTGCAACCGGGAGAGGGAAAGGAAGGGGATCTCGGCGATATCGGAGTGGTCTTCAAGCTCTTCAGCCACGAGACCGGAGGCGCGGTGTCGATCGTGGAACACCCCTTCGCGGTCGGCGCACTGGTCGCTCCGCACCTGCACACCCGTGAGGACGAGTACTCGATCGTGACCGAGGGGGAGATCGGTTTCCGATCAGGCGACCGCGAGGTCGTACTCGGCGCGGGTGGATACATCACCAAGCCACGCGGAGAGCTCCACACGATGTGGAACGCGGGCAAGACGCCCGCGCGGATGATCGAGGTGATCGCCCCGGGCGGCTTCGAAGGGTTCTTCCACGACCTGTCCGACCTGATGGCAGGCAGCCCGCCCGCCGAAGGGGAGATGGCACGCCTCGCGGCCGAGTACGGACTGGAGTTCGCCACCCCCGATTGGCTGCCGGACCTCATCGCCCGCTACGGGCTCACACCACCGCCGGGCCGCGCCTAGCCCTGCCGCGGTGGGCGTGCGTCCTATCGACTGACGGCGGTAGCCGAGTCGAGCAATCCCATCCCGTCACCGAGCCTGCGCGCGCTCGGTCGAACAACCGGAGGAATGTCATGAATCAGAAGGTCGCCGTCATCACCGGTGCCTCGCAGGGTATCGGCGCCGGCCTGGTCGAGGCCTACCGCAAGCTCGGCCACGCGGTCGTCGCCACCTCACGCACCATCACCCCCGCCGAGGACGCGGGCGTCCTCGCGGTCCAGGGCGACATCGCAGACCCGGCCACCGCCGAACGGGTGATCTCCGCTGCCCTCGAGCGGTTCGGCCGCGTCGACACCCTGGTCAACAATGCGGGCGTCTATGTCTCCAAGCCGTTCACCGAGTACACCGCCGAGGATTACGCCACCATCACCGGGATCAACCTGGCCGGGTTCTTCCGTCTCACCCAGCTCGCCGTCGGCCAGATGCTCGCCCAGGGCGGCGGGCACATCGTCACCCTGACCGCCAGCATCGTCGACAACCCCGATTCCCGGGTCCCGTCGGTCCTCGCCGCGCTGACCAAGGGCGGGCTGCAGGCCGCCACCAAGTCCCTCGCCATCGAGTACGCCACTCGCGGCATCCGGGCCAACGCCGTCTCCCCGGGCACCACCCGCACCCCGATGCACGACCCGCAGATGCACGAGTTCCTCGCCGGCCTGCAGCCCGTCGGCCGCATGGTCGAGACCCGCGACGTCGTCGAGGCGGTCGTCTACCTGGAGAACGCGCCGTCCGTCACCGGCGAGATCCTCCACGTCGACGGCGGCATGAGCGCCGGCCACTGACCACGCTCACCCACCCCTTCCGGGAGCACTGCCATGAACCAGAACACCGCGGACAGCGAGACGATCCTGCGCGGCGTCCTCGACGGCTGGAAGGCCGCCGTCGACAAGCATCAGCCCGACCAGGCGGCCGCCCACTTCACCGACGACGCCATCTTCCAGGGAATGCACCCCTACAGCGTCGGACGTCCCGGCGTTGCCGCCTACTACGACTCCCAGCCTCCCGGCCTGACCGCCGAGTACCGGATCCTGGAGACCAGGCGCCTCTCCGACGACCTCGTCCTCGGATACCTCAACGTCGACTTCTCCTTCACCGACCGCCCCACGGTCAACGTCTACCTCAGCATCCTGCTGAAACAGACCGCAACCGGCTGGGCCATCGCCCTCTACCAGGTGTCCAAGCTCGACCAGGACACCACCGGCGAAGCCTCCGACGGGCCGACGTAGCGGGGAGTTTAGACCTGGAGAGCCGCGGGGGGATCACCACGGCGCTTGCCGATCAGCTGCTGGTCCTCGAGGTCGAGGAAGAAGAACCGCTCCAACTCCGGACGCGTCGGCTCCTGGGTGAACGCCTCGTAGGACTCGGCCTGCTCACCGGTCAGCACTCCCGTAGAGGACGTCCGCCCGCGGCTGGCCACAGCCGGCGTCGGGCCGACCCTGTGGCACGCGAAGCTGGAGTGTAGCCACATGTGGATCCGCGCAGCGGAGAGACCTTGTTCCAGGACTTCGCCGAGGAGTGGCTCGACGCGGTGACGCCTCGACTTGAGCTGAACACCGTCGCGAAGTACCGCGTTTCTCGGCAAGCAGTTGTATCCCAGTGGGTGCGTGGCCGTTGATCGGGATCTTCAACGGCCACGCAAGCGGCTATTCGACCAGCAAATGGGCCGGCGAAGTACTACTGCGAGAGGCGCACGAGGCATGCGGATTGCCCGTCGCCGTGTTCCGGTCCGACATGATCCTCACGCACAGCCGCTGCGTGGGCCAGGTGAACGTACCGGACCTGTTCACGCGGTTGCTCCTGAGCATCATCACCACGGGGATCGCGCCGAAGACCTTCTACCGCACCGACGACAGCCGGCCGCCGACGGCACATTACGACGGACTTCCCGTCGACTTCACCGCCGAAGCCGTCAACACCATCGGCACCCGAAACACGCACGGCTACCGCACGTACCACGTGCTCAATCCCCACGACGACGGCATTTCGCTCGACACCTTCGTGGACTGGCCGACCGAAGCAGGCCACCGCATTGATCGGCTCCAGGACTACTCGGAGTGGTTTCGCCAGTTCGGCGACGCGCTGCGGAAACTGCCGGAACCCCAGCGACGTAACACGCTGCTGCCGCTCCTGCACTCGTACGAACGGCCGACGGAACCGGTGCGCGCCGGGATCGCTCCGGCCGAGGAGTTCCGGAAAGCCGTCCGTGACGCCAAGATCGCATCACAGGGCGACATCCCGCACGTCACCAAGGAGCTGATCCAGAAGTACGCGGATGATCTGCGCGCTCTTGCGCTGGTGTGAAGCGAAGCCGGTGTGACTGCGTTACTGCGCCCGCGGACTATCCCACGTGGATACGCCGCGGTGGCCGCGACTCACGCGTCGTCGGTGGACGGGTCCGGTTCGGCGGTCAGCGCGGCGTCGGTGAAACCGGCGGCGAGGGCTTTCATCGCGGCGTCGAGGTAGACGGTGAGGTCGGCGTCCGCGCGGGCGGACCAGCGTTCGTAGGCGGCGCGGCAGGTGGCGAGCACGGAGCGGCCGACGGCCAGTGGATACAGGGACTCGGTCGGCTGGCCGGTGCGGCGAGCGACGAAGTCCGCGATGGCGCGTTCCCAGGAGTCGTAGTGGATGGTGGCGCTGGCCGCGAGATCCGGAACAGTGCTGAGCAAGCGCATGCGCATGCGGAGTTCCGGCACGTCCTCCGCGCGGTAGTGGTTGGCCTCGAGCACCGCACGGCGCACGGCCTCCAGCACGGGCAGATCCTGGGGCATGGCGGCCAGCAGCGAGCGGATCGCGGAGACCTCGTGGTCGAACTCGCTCCACAGCACATCGGATTTGGCGTCGAAGTAGCGGAAGAACGTCCGCTTCGTGATGCCGGCCGCGGAGGCGATCCGGTCGACCGTCGTCTGATGGAAACCCTGTTCGGCGAACAGTTTCAGAGCGATGTGGATGGTAGATCGACTCACCGGCACCTCGCGCGCCGCGGAAGCGGCCCGCGCTTTCGTCCCGCCGGAAAGGGACTTCATGCCCTGACCGGTTCGGCCGTGGGTACGCGACCGTGGGGTGTGCCGCCGAACCTCGGCGGCCGGGAACGGAGGCAGGTCGTGACGGGAACGGCCGTCCGCGCCGCGGTGGTGGTGGGCGTCGACGAGTCGGAGGCGGCCGTCGACGCGGTCCGGTGGGCGGCGGAGGAGGCCGAGCGCCGTGGGTGCGTTCTCTGGCTGTTCCACGCAGGACTGTTCGACTCGGACCAGGCGACCGACGTCGAACGGACTCGGCAAGCGTCGTTGCTTGTCGAGCGAGCTCACCGCTGGGTTGTCCGGGCCGCGCAGGTGGCGCAGGAGGCGGTGCCGGGGATCAGGACCGAGTACCTGGTCCGCCTCGGGCTCGCGGCGGACCTGCTCGTCGAGCTGTCTGCCGACGTCGCGCTGGTCGTGGTGGGCTCGCACGGGATCGGCGGCCTGCGTGGGGCGGTGATCGGTTCCGTGGCGCTGCGGGTGGCCGCGAGCGCGCACTGCCCGGTGGTGATCGCGCGCGGACCCGGGAAGCCCGGCGGGCCGGTGGTGGCCGGCGTCGCCGGGGCCGACGATGACGAGCGCGTCCTCGAGTTCGCCTTCGACGCCGCAGCGCGGCGGCACGTGCCTTTGATCGCGGTCCATGCGTGGCAGGCGGGACTGCTGGACGACCCGGAAATCGTCGAAATGGTCGCGCAGAGCGAGGAAACGGCGTTGGAGCGCCGGCTCGACGAACTGTCCGGCATCCATCTCGGCGTGACCACGCACACCTGCGCGGTCCGCGGTCACTCGGCGGCACGAGCGCTGATGAGCTTCGACGACGCCCAGCTGGTCGTCATCGGCAGCCGTGGCCGCGGGCCGGTAGTGGGCGGGTTGTTCGGCTCGACGGGGAACCGGTTGCTCGCTCAGTCGGCGTGCCCGGTCGCGGTCGTCCACTGAGGGTGGAGGTGGAGCTGGGTGCCCGCTCCGCGCGAGGAGCACGAACGAAATGAGTCGCCGGGCCTGATCGAGGGAGGGCCCGCCCGTAGCCGAAACGAGGAGAAGTGATGCACGCGCAACCCGGAGACTGGCTCGTGGTGAAAGGAGTCCGGGTCGACCTGCCCGAGCACCGAGGCCGGATCGTCGCCGTCGGCTCGCCGGAGGGCGACCCGCCGTTCACGGTCCGCTGGCTCGCCGATGATCACGTGTCGACGGTGTTCCCCGGCCCGGACGCCGTGGTGCTCACCGAAGCGGAGATCACCGCACTCGACGAGCAGGATCGCGCGAGGCTCGAGCGGTTGCGCGCGCTTCGGCGTTCCGGAGGGGGTGTACACAGTGTCCGGCGGTGACAGCCGCGTGGTACTCGCCGGAATCGACGGATCGTCTTCCGCGGTGCACGCCGCGGTCTGGGCCGCGGCGGTGGCGGCGCGCCGTGGCGCGATGCTGAAGCTGGTGCAGGCGTACACAGTGCCGGAACCGGGTATGTCGGGTATGTCGGTCACGGCCGTCCGGGATGGGTTTCGCTCCCTCGCCGAGTCGGGGCTCGCCGAGGCCGAGGGTGCCGTACTGGCGGCGTGGCCCGCGCTGCCGATCGAGCGGTGTGCGGTCGAGGGCAGCGTTGTCGGCGTCCTTCTGCGGGAGAGTGCCGTCGCCAAGCCGGTGGTGCTGGGATCCCGTGGGCTCGGTGGGTTCACGGGGCTCCTGCTCGGTTCGACCGCGGTCGCGGTCGCCGGCCACGCGCCGTGCCCCGTCGTGGTGGTGCGCGGTCGCAAGCCGGACGACGCGCCGCCTGCGACCGGGCCGGTCCTCGTGGGGCTCGACGGATCGCCGGACAGCAACGATGCGCTCGGATACGCGTGCGAAGAAGCCACTGCGCGCGGCACCCGGCTCGTGGCGGTGCACACCTGGAACGAGATCACGCCGGAGGGCGTGCTGCGGAAATCGGACAGCCGCCCCGAGGACGTCGCAGCCGCGGAACGGCGGCTCGTGGACCAGCAGCTCGCGCCGTGGCGCGAGAAGTTCCCCGACCTGCCGATCGACGTAGTGGTCGTGCACGGTCGGCCGGTACGGACTTTGCTGGAGCTCGGTGAGGACGCTCAGCTGGTGGTGGTCGGCAGCCGCGGCCGGGGCGGGTTCACCGGCATGCTCCTCGGTTCCACGAGCCAGGCGCTGCTGGTCCACTCCGCGTGCCCCGTCGCGGTGGTACGCCCGGGGAGCCGGCCATGACCGTGACGACACCGGCGCCGAGCCCGCGTTCTGCGCCCGAATACGCGCTCCTGCACTACGGCATCCACTACTACGACACCGCCGGCCTGCGGCTGCGGCGACACGGCCTGACGCTCAGCCGAGTCGGCCCGAGCTGGCAGCTGGACCGCGGCGACGGCAGAGGGTGCCGGGTCGAGGCGCCCGCATCGGATCAGGTGCCGCACGAACTGCGCCGGCTCGTCCGCGCCTACAGCCGGGACCTCGAGCTCACCCAGGTGACCGGTCCGTGCACGCGCCTCCTGACCCAGGACGCGTGGCCGGCCGGCACCGCTCGGGCCATGGTGCTTGGTTACCTGGAGACGCAGATCGAGGCGCTCGCCCGGGCCGATCTGGCCGTGCGCCTGGGTGAACCCGAGGGGGTGCACGACCTGAGGGTGGCGGCACGCAGGATCCGGGCGGCTCTGCGGACGTTCGCCCCCGTGCTCGGGGGACGCCGGCTGGTCCGGGGCCTGTGCGCGTCGCTGCGCTGGCTCGGTGCGGGTGTCGGGCCGGCGCGCGACACCGAAGTGCAGCGGCACAGGTTCTCGCGCAGGCTCGATCAGGTGCCGGAGGAAGCGGTCGTAGGGCCGGTCCGCGCCGACGCGGAGCGGCACTTCGGCGCAGCGGCCGAGGAATCCGCATCCGAATGCGCCGAAGTCCTCGATTCGCACCGGTACCTCCAGCTGCTGAACGCGCTCGAGGTGTTCGGCGTGGTGCTGCGGGAGCAACCTCGCTCCGATCAGGGCAAGGCGGCGCTCAAGCCGGCCGGCAGTGTGCTGCCGCGTCTCGTGTGGACGGTCGTGGCGGAAACCGACAGGCGTCTGGAAGCCGTGTTCCACGAGTCCGCACCGAAGTCCGTTCACGCGGTACGCAAGAGCGCCAAGCGGCTCCGGTACGCGCTCGAAGCGGCGGCCGAAGCCATGCCGTTCGTCCCGGACCGCGTGCTGGCGGACTGCCGGGCGTTGCAGGATTTGCTGGGGGAGTATCAGGACTCGGTGGTGGCCCGCGAAGAGCTGCGTGCACTTGCCTCGGCGGCGAGTGTGGCAGGGAAACCGGTGTCGACCTACGAACTGCTGATCACGACCGAGGTTCACGCAGCGCAACGGTGCGTGGCCGCGTTGCCCGCGGCGTGGGAAACCCTGCGGCAGGGCCTCGAGCCGTTGCGCTCTTGAGGACGTTGGTCCTCGGCGGCGGTGACTCCGGACCGGCGTGGCCGGTGCTCGGCGCCGCCTACGTTCGAGGCAGCAGAAGGAGAAGGAGAACTTGATGCGCGCACGCGATCTGATGTCCGCACCGGTGGTGACGGTGACCCCGTGGGCGCCGGCCAAAGAGGCAGCGGAAGTGCTTTCGGAGAACGGATTCACCGCTCTCCCGGTGGTCGACGACGACGAACGTCTGATCGGCATCGTCACCGAGGCCGACCTGATCCGCGAACGGGTGCCCGCCGACGTGCGGTCCGGGCACCTCGACCCCGACACCCGCGCGGCGGCGGCCGACGTGACGGTGCGAGACGTGATGACGACGCCGGTCACCGCGATGTCGTCCGGGACCGACGTGGCCGACCTGTGCCAGGCCCTGGTCGACGCGAGGATCCGGGCGATGCCGATCGCCGACGGCAGCCGCCTGGTCGGGATCGTCACGCGCGGCGACGTCGTCCGGGTGCTCGCGCGAGAGGACAGCGCCATCGCCGCCGACGTGCGGCACCGGCTGGAAATCTACGGCGGCACCGGCCGATGGAAGGTCCAGGTTCGCGACGGGGTGGTGCGGATCGTCGACCGCTACGACGACGAAACCGACCGCCACGTCGCCACGCTGCTCGCGCTGGCAGTGCCGGGCGTGGTCGGCGCCGACACCATCTCGTCCGGAGAGGATCCGTGGTCATGACCGAGCGAAACAACACCGTCGTGGTGGGCGTCGACGGATCGGCGGGCGCTGAAGAGGCGGTCCGCTGGGCTGCGCGCCTCGCCTCCGGGCGGGCACTCGACCTGGAACTCGTACACGGTCTGCAGATCGCCGCCTTCTGCTACGGCGGTGGCTTCCCCGGGAGCGACGTGCTGTTCGAGCAGCTCCGACAGGAGGGCGACGGCATTGTCGCCAAGGCTCGTGAGCTGGCGCTTTCGGTCGACTCGGCTCTCACGGTGCGCACCGACGTGCTCACCGACACCGCGACACCCGCTCTTCTCGACCGCTCGCGACACGTCAGGATGATCGTGCTCGGGCGCACCGGAACCGGCGGGTTCACCGGCATGCTGGTAGGGGCGACGGCCGCCGCGGTGGCGAGCCACGCGGCCTGCCCGGTCGCCGTGGTCCGCGGGCGGCACGGCGACGGGTCCGTCCCCGTGGACGGTTCGGTGGTGGTCGGCGTGGACGGCACGCCGAACAGCGAGGCGGCCGTCGCGGTGGCGTTCGAAGAGGCTGCCTTCCGGGGTGTCGGGCTGGTGGCGATCCACGCCTGGAACGACGTCACGTACGACTCGGTCGAGGGCACGGCACGCCTGATGCCGCAGCCGGAGGTTCTCGAACCGACGGAAAAGCGGCTGCTGGCACAGCGGTTGGCCGGCTGGCAGGAGAAGTACCCGGATGTCGAGGTCCGCCGCGAGGTCGTCCGCGACCGGCCGCGGCATGCCCTGCTCGCCGAATCCGACACCGCTCAGCTCGTGGTGGTCGGCTGCCGCGGTCGTGGCGGGTTCGCCGGCATGCTGCTCGGTTCGACCAGCCAGGCCCTGATCCACCACGCCTCGTGCCCCGTGATCGTCGTCCGGCCCGAAGCGAAGCAGTGACGGGCCGAGGTCGTGGACGTTCGGCAAGGTCGCCCCGGAAGCGCTCGCCGACTGTCCTTTTAGGACCTTTCGTCGCGAGCGTACCCGGGGTGATCGAGTGCGCTCGTTCACCCCGCTCTTCGCCGGGCACCACGTCAGGGTGTGACAGCGGCGGCAACCCGCGTGCGGAGGCGTGCGGCGGCTTGGTCGGGGGAGACCGTCACGACCGGGATCCCCGTCGCGAGCTCGAGGCCCGCCGCGATGTCGAACCGGGGCAGCAGCTGTAAAGACCATGCGAGAAAGGGCGCGTCCTCGTATCCGCTGGGCGCGGTCCGCAGAACCAGGTTGTACGCCGGATCGCCGAACGCGGTCCGCAGCGCGGACAGCACCGCTCGCAGGCACCGCGCAACGGCCTCGACACCGCTGCGCGGCGCCGCGGCGAAATCCGCGTCCGGTTTGCGCAGCGTGAACCGAACCTCGCAGTCGGCCCGTGGCGCGAAGGGACTGAAAGCGATCACCTCGTCGTCGGCGAAAACGATCCTGGTGCCGATGTTGAGCTCTGAGGCCAGGATGTCTCTCGCGAGGCTCCGGCGATACGTGGAGTGGTGGTCGCGGGCGATCTCGAGCTCACGGCGCGTGGCCGAGGACAGCACGGGCAGGCCCGCGACCTGCGAGTGCGGGTGGGAGAGGGAGATACCGGCGGCGCGGCCGTGACTGCGGAAGACGGCGACTTGGGCGGCGTCAACGCGCAGTGCCAGGTGGCGCGCCTGCCACGCCGAGAGCACGTCGACCACTTCCGAAGTGGTTGCGGTCGCCGGGTCCCAGTCGTGGGACGGTGATTCGATGACGACCTCGTGCCCGTCAGACAGCGCGTACCGATTGCGTACCGCGCGCACGCGCCAGCCGCCGTCGACGCCGGCGAGCCGCCAGGTCTCGGCGGGGGTGTCCTCGCCGGGGCCGGGGCAGAACGGACACTCCGTGCGCGTGAGGACGTGCGGACGCGGAGCCCGGCCGGACGCGAGGACCGACCACTCCTGCGAGTCGGAGTTCCAGCGGAGTTCTCCGCCATGCCAGCGTTTCGTCGTCATTCTGTGTCCTTCCGCACGGGGGAGAGGAACGTCCCTCTTCCCGCTCGCAGCAGTCGAGGATCCACTCCGGCGCGACCGGCCGGTAGGCGTCGACGGCCAGTTCAGCGGTAGCCGCATCTGCATGGCGGCGCCCTCTGTTCGTGCTCGCCACCGCACAGCCAACGGCGAGGAAACCCGCGCGGAAAGAGGCGAAAGGCCCTGAGGGGCGGGGCCGGCGACCCCGAGCCCGTGTGCCGATTCAGGACGCAGCCGACCGTCCGACCCGCGCGCCGAGGTCGGCCAGTTCCAGCGCACGGGCGAGATCACCGGGCGTTACGACCCCGGCGAGTATGCCGGGGTCGACGACGAGTACCAGATCCTGGCCAGGACGCTGCGTCGTCCGGCCGAGCACGTCTGTCAGCGGCGTCTCGGGAGCTGCCACGAAGCAGGCGGGAGGCTTCGTGCACACCGCTTCGAGACGGGTCGACGTGCGGACGTTCTCCGGCACGCGTGCCAACCGCGACAGGCTGACGACGCCGATCGGGTGTCCTTCGAAGGACACCACGGGAAAAGTGCGGAACGGCGCCTGCGGTGGCGTGTCGAGAAAACCCTGCACGGTGTACCAGCCGGGCGTGGTCGCCGGGGACCGACTCATCACGTCCTCGAGCCGGACGCGCGACAGCTTCTCACGCAGCGGCGCCGCGGTCAGCTCGGTGCGGGCCGTGAAGGCGAGGAACCAGCCGATGGCCACGAGCCAGAGGCCTTCGATGCTCCCGGTGTCGAGGAACAGTCACAGGCCCATGCCGACCAGCGCCGCGGCGAGGACCCGGCCGCTTTGCCCCGCGGCGCGGCGAGCGTGGCTCCGGTCTCCGGTGATCTTCCAGGCGATGGCTTCGGCGATGCGGCCACCGTCGAGAGGAACGCCTGGCAACAGGTTGAAGAGCGCGAGCATGCCGTTCGTCCAGCCCAGCCACGTCAGCGCGACGACCACGACGGCCGGCAGAGAGGAAGCGAGGAGAACGGCGGCGCCGAGGAAGACCCCGCCGAGGAGCAGGCTCGCCGCCGGCCCCGCGCCGGCCACCAGGAACGCGGCAATGGGCGTGGGCGGATCTTCCGGCAGTTCGGTGGCGCCACCCAGCAGCCACTGAGTGATACGGCCGGCTTCGAGGCCGCAGCTGCGCGCTGCGATGGCGTGACACAGCTCGTGGACGAGCAAAGACACCAGGAACATCACGGCACAGAATGCACCCACCGCCCAGTACACAAGCGCGGACGAACGCCGGGCGCTCACCGGAAGAAAGTGGGGGAGGAGCGGATCTTCCCGACTTGCCGACCGCCGTGAGCGGTTACCGGGACTGGGCCGACACTCACGGTTGACCATCCACAGTGGTCAATTCACGGCAGCATCGCGGCAGAGACGAACGTCCTGGCGCGCAGGGACCACCGCACGGTCCGTTGTGCTCCGCGGCGGCGCATGCTGGTGCGGACCGTGCCCGCGACGCAGGAGGCCGACCATGACGAATCTGCCGACGACGATGACCGCGTGGCAGGTGACCCTTCCGGGACCGATGGCTTCGAAGCCGATGCGGCGAACGCGCGTTCCGGTGCCGCGACCCGCGCCCGGCGAGGTGCTGGTGCGGGTGCTCGTGTGCGGGGTGTGCCGGACCGACCTGCACGTCGCCGAGGGCGACCTGCCGGTGCACCGGCAGGGGGTGACGCCGGGACACGAGATCGTCGGCGAGGTCGTCGACGCGGGCGGCGGGGTCTCCGGTTTCGCGCCCGGCGACCGGATCGGGATCCCGTGGTTGAGGAAAACGTGCGGCCGCTGCCGATATTGCCTCCGAAACCGGGAGAACCTGTGCACGGGGTCGCGCTACACCGGTTGGGACACCGATGGCGGATACGCGGAGTTCGCCGTGGTCCCGGCGGAGTACGCGTTGCCGTTGCCCGAGAGCTACCCGGACGAGGAACTCGCACCACTGTTGTGCGCGGGCTTGATCGGATACCACGCGCTGGAGCGGGCCGAAGTGCCCGAAGGCGGTCGGCTGGGCATTTACGGCTTCGGCGGAAGCGCGCACCTCACGGCACAGGTGGCCCTCGCCCGAGGCGCCACCGTGCACGTGATGACCCGCAGCACCGAAGCGCGCGAGCTCGCCCTGGAGCTCGGCGCGGCTTCGGCCGGAGCAGCCGCCGACCCACCGCCGGAGCCGCTGGATTCGGCGATTCTGTTCGCGCCGGTCGGAGAACTCGTCCTGCCCGCGCTGGAGGCGCTGGATCGAGGCGGCACGCTGGCGATCGCGGGCATCCACCTGTCCGACACGCCGCCGCTGAACTACCAGCGGCACCTGTTCCAGGAACGGCAGGTCCGCAGCGTCACGGCGAACACCCGGGCGGACGCGCGAGAGTTCCTGGCGTTCGCCGCGGTGCACCACCTCAGCGTCAGCACCGTCCGGTACGCCCTGGACCAAGCAGACCGGGCGCTCGCCGATCTGGCCGGTGACCTGGTGAACGGCGCGGCGGTGCTGCGAGCCGCCTGAACGGCGCACTGGCCACGCCGAGCTGTCCGAAAGTCCGTCGGACCTGCGCTGACCTTGGTCCCGGGGCCTGGGGACGAACGACCGCAGTGGCGGCGGCGGCCGCGCCCTACCGTCGTTCCCGGATGCGTGGTGAGCGCACCGGAGCCCGGAGGGAAGGCCTCCATGAGCGCAACCGCCAACCACCGGATAGTCGTCGCGGTCGACGGTTCGGGGACCGCCGCGACGGCCGCGTTGTGGGCGGCCACAGAAGCTGTTCGAAGGGACGTGCCGCTGCTGGTTTTCACGGCGTACGGCATCGAGGACACCGGTTTCGGCGGCAAGGTCTACCCGCCGTCGGAGTGGCTCGCGGTCAAGCAGGCCGAGGCGGACGGTCTGCTGCGCCGCACGCGCGCGACGGTGCAGGCAGCCGTGCCCGGGCTCGAGATCGCCACCGAAGCCAGTGACCGCGGAGCAGTCCCGGCGCTGCTGGAGATTTCGCACCGGGCGCACCTGCTGGTGACCGGCGAGCCGGCCGGGGCGATCGCAGGGCTATTCAGCGGTTCGCCAGACGTCGACCTCGCCGCGAAGGCCCACTGCCCGGTGGTGGTCGTGCGCGGCGCCGAAAACGTCGACGGCCCGGTGGTCGTGGGCTGCGACGGCAGCCCGCTGAGCGAAGCGGCGATCGCATGGGGCTTCGAAGAAGCTTCAATCCGCAACGCCCCGCTCATCGCGCTGTACGTCTGGCACGATGGCGACAGCGCCGGGCTGTTCAGCGACGGCAACGTCGCGTTCCAAGGCGAGACCGTGCGGGAGTCCGGCCACCGGTTGCTGGCCGAGCGGCTGGCCGGCTGGCCGGAGAAGTACCCGGACGTCCGCGTCGAGCGGCGCGTCGACCACGACAAGCCGCGCCACCGGCTGCTGTCCACGAGCCATGGCGCGCAGCTGCTCGTCGTCGGGAGCCGGGGCCGCGGTGGGGTCACCGGGCTGGTCCTGGGTTCGACTAGCCAGGCCTTGCTGCACCACGCGGCCTGTCCGGTGATGGTCGTCCGCGCCGAAATCGCCTAGCCACGGAGGAGTGCGCCCATGAGCAGCACCATGTCCGCGATGATGACCGGCGACCCGATCACCGTTTCCACGCAGGCTCCGTTCGAGGACCTCGCGCGGCTGCTCACCGGCACCGGGATCAGCGCGGTCGGCGTGCTCGACAAGACCGGCGTGCTCGTCGGCGTCGTCTCGGCGGCGGACTTGCTTCCGCAGCTGTGGGACGGTCGCAAGTCCCGGTGGCGTGAGCGCCGGCCGGCCGGCAAGGCGACCGCTTGCGTCGCGAAGGATCTGATGACCAGCCCGGCCGTCACCATCGACGCAGGCGCGCCGCTTTCGGCGGCCGCGGAGGAGTTCGCCCGGCGCGGCGTGGGCCGGTTGTTCGTGCTGAGCGACGACCGAGCCGGCGGGGTGTTGTCGCGTCGCGACCTCGTGACGGTCTTCACCCACGGTGATGTCGTGCTGAAACGAACGTTGATCCGAGACCTGCCCGGTGTCGTCGAGGTGCGCAACCGCCTCGATTGCGTGTGGAACGACGCGGCCTGAACCGGTCGCCGGAACTCGATGTCCGCTCCTGCCACCAGGAGGAAGCCGTGCCACAACCGATCGATCCCATCGCCCGGGCGGCGAACACCGCGCAACTGGTCGCGTTGCCGGGCGGCGGCGCGGGCCGACGTGCGAACTGAGGCGCTACCGCCGCGGCTGCGGGAGGCCGCGTTGCTCGCCGCAGTCCTGCTCCTCGTGGCGGGAGGCGGAGTCACGTGGTGGCTGGGCGCGGCTCAAGCCGCGGAGCGGGTGTGGGCGGCCGCGGCTGTGCTGACGCTCGTCCCGACGCTGGTGTGGGTCGCGGCCGACCTGCGTGCGCGACGGTGGGGTGCCGATCTGCTCGCCGTGCTCGCCCTGGTGGCGACAGTTGCGGTGGGCGAGTTCCTCGCCGGCGCCATAGTCGCGACCATGGTCGCCACCGGGCGGGTACTCGAAGCCGGTGCTCGGCGGCAGGCGAGCCGGAACCTGACCGCGTTGCTCGAGCGGGCGCCTCGCGTGGCCCACGTGCGTACCGCGGCCGGTCCCGAGAGCGTGCCGGTCGATTCGGTGCGGGCCGGTCAGCTGATCGTCGTTCTGCCGGGCGAGGTCGTACCGGTGGACGGCGTCGTGCCGCACGGCGGCGTTTTCGACGAGTCGGCGCTCACCGGTGAACCGCTCCCGGTGACGCGGCAGGCGAACGACACGGTGCGCAGCGGGGTGCTGAACGCCGGCGCCGCCGTCGACGTCCGTGCGAGTGCCACCGCCGCGGCGAGCGCCTACGCCGGGGTCGTGCGGCTGGCCGAACAAGCGGCCGCCCGATCGGCGCGGGTCGCCCGGATCGCCGACCGCGCCGCGATCTGGTTCCTGCCAATCGCCCTCCTGATCGCCGCGCTCGCCTGGCTGCTGACCGGTCAGGCGGAGCGCGCCGTCGCGGTCTTGGTGACCGCGACGCCGTGCCCGCTTCTGCTGGCGGTTCCGATCGCCGTCACCGCCGGCATGTCGCGGGCGTCGAAGGCCGGGGTCGTGGTGAAGGACGGCGCCACGCTCGAAGCTCTCGGCCGCGCCGCGGTGTTGCTGGTGGACAAGACCGGCACCGTGACCGCGGGACGGCCCGAGATCACAGACCTCGTGTGCGCGCCGGGTCACGACGCAGCCGAGGTGCTCGGACAAGCCGCCGCGGTGGAACAGTTCTCGCCGCACGTGCTGGCGGCGGCTGTGGTGCGCGCGGCTTCGTCCGCCGACGTGGTGCCGGCCGGCGCCGAGGACGTCACGGAGGAGGTCGGATCCGGCGTCCAAGGCGTGGTGGAGGGGCGCCGAGTCAGGGTGGGCCGACGGCCCGCCGGTGCGGAGCTGCCCGCGTGGGCTCGCGGCGCCGCCCGCCGCGGCCGGCTGGACCTGGCGTCGGTGCTGTGGGTCGAGTGCGATGGCGAACCTGTCGCCGCTTTGCTCGCCAAGGACCCGATCCGGCCGGATGCCGCCCGCACGATGCGGAGACTGCGAGCGGCAGGCCTCGGCGACATCCGGCTGCTCACCGGAGACCGCGTCGACAACGCGCGTGAAGTCGCCTCGATGCTGGGCCTGGACGACGTCCACGGAGAGGCCACGCCGGAGGAGAAGCTGCGCGCTGTCGAAGCCGCTCGCGCGCGCGGGGTGACGGTGATGACCGGCGACGGTGTCAACGACGCCCCTGCGTTGGCGGCCGCCGACGTCGGAGTCGCGCTCGGCTCACGGGGCGCCACCGCGGCCGCCCAAGCCGCCGACGCGGTCATCCTGGACGACCGGCTCGCCCGGCTCGCGGACGCCGCCGAGATCGCTCGCCGCTCGCACCGGATCGCGGTGCAGAGCGCGGTCGCCGGCACGGCGTTGTCGATCGTGGCCATGCTGGCCGCGGCAGGTGGTTTCCTCGCGCCGGTGCTCGGAGCCCTGGTGCAGGAGGCGATCGACGTCGCGGTGATCGTGAACGCGCTGCGAGCGCTGCGTGCTCCTCGCCTCGGCGCCCCGGCTCCCGCCGGAGTGCTGCGGCGGTTCGAGACCGAGCACGAACGGCTGCTCCCGGCTCGGACCGCGGTGCGCCAGGCCGCCGATTCACTCGCCGGAGGTGCGACCACGGCCGCGGACCGTGCCGTCCGCACGGCCGCCCGCCTGGTGACCGAGGAGCTGCTGCCGCACGAGTACGCGGAGGAGAGCGAACTGTATCCGGCGCTGGCGGACGCTCTGGGCGGCCCGGAGAGCACCTTTCCGATGAGCCGCGAGCACGCCGAGATAGCCCGGCTCGCGCGGCGGTTGAACCGGCACCTCGGGGAGGCCCCGGACGGCATCCAGCCCGACCAGGTCGACGACCTGCGCGCCACGCTCTACGGACTGGACGCGGTGCTCACCCTGCACTTCGCCCAGGAGGAGGAGGCGTATTTCACGCTGCCGTCCGCATGAAGTGCGGTCCTCACCCTTGAACTCCGGCGGTTTTCGTCCTTTGTGGACATGCAATGCGGGGGACGTAAGTCCCCGGGACCGGTGACAGACGCCAGCGGTGCAGGGGACAGCGCGTTCCTAGGCTCGGTCGCGACACGAACGGGACCGACCTGTGGGTGCACTTCACTCGATGACCACAGCGGTGCCGAGCCGCCCGGACGAGGGGGAGACCCGATGAGCGCGACCGAACCCAGGATCACCGTCGGCGTGGACGGCTCGGCCGGCTCCACGGCGGCTGTCGCGTGGGCTGCCAGGGCCGCGGCACGCCGCCACGTCGGCCTGAAGATCGTGCACGGGCTGCAGTTCGCCGGCCCGTATTACTTCGGTGTGGGGGCCGAAGCATTGTTCGACGCGATCCTTGCGGACGGGCGGCGCGTCGTCGCCGATTCTCGTGGGCTCGCGCTGAGCCTCGACCCGGGCCTCGCCGTCTCGACGGAGCTGCCCGACGAAACCCCAGCGCGCGTGCTGATCGAAGAATCGCGCCACTCCCGGATGGTCGTCGTCGGCAAGACCGGGGCCGGCGGCTTCACCGAGCAGCTGGTCGGCGGCACCGCGGCGACGGTCGCCGCTCATGCGCACTGTCCCGTCGTGGTCGTCCGCGGCCAAGGTGAACCCGGAGCAGGTCCGGTCGTCGTCGGTGTGGACGGCAGCCCGACCGGCGATCAGGCCATCGCTGTCGCGTTCGAAGAGGCCTCGCTGCTCGGCGCGCCGCTGGTCGCGCTACACGCCTGGCACGACGGTGCCGCGCACAACACGGCCGATTCGGCCCACCCGGGCGCCTTCGACGAGTGTGAGAGGCGGCTCCTCGACGAGCGGTTGTCCGGCTGGCAGGAGAAGTACCCGGACGTCGGGATCCAGTGGCGCCTGGTGCGGGACCGGCCTCGTCAGGCTCTGATCGAGGCGAGCGCGACGGCCCGGCTTGTCGTCGTCGGCAGCCGCGGCCGGGGCGGCTTCGCCGGGATGGTGCTGGGCTCGACGAGCCAGGCACTGGTGGAGCGCGCAGCGTGCCCGGTGATCGTCGTCCGTCCGGAGGCCGAGGCATGACCGCGCTCGGCAACCGGCCGGCCGTGCTCGGCAGCACCGAGCTGGCCCAGGTCCACGCCCTGTGGCGGGCCGCGAACTACCTCGCGGCCGGTCAGATCTACCTGATGGCCAACCCGCTGCTGCGTGAGCCCCTGCTGCCCCAGCACGTCAAGCCGAGGCTGCTCGGGCACTGGGGAACCTCACCCGGCCTCAACTTCGTCTACGCCCACCTCAACCGGGCCATCCTGACCCACGACCTGAACGCCATGATGGTCACCGGCCCGGGGCACGGCGGCCCGGCACTGCTGGCCAGCACCTGGCTCGAAGGCAGCTACTCGGAAGCTTGGCCGGACGTCACGCGGGACGCGGAGGGCATGCGGGCGCTGTTCAAGCAGTTCTCGTTCCCGGGCGGCGTTCCCAGCCACGTCGCGCCGCAAGTGCCCGGTTCGATCCATGAAGGTGGTGAGCTGGGGTACTCGCTCGCGCACGCCTTCGGCGCGGCGTTCGACAACCCCGGCCTGGTGGTCGCCTGCGTGGTCGGCGACGGAGAGGCCGAAACCGGTCCGCTCGCCACGTCCTGGCACGCCAACAAGTTCCTGGACCCGGCACGCGACGGTGCGGTGTTGCCGATCCTGCACCTCAACGGCTACAAGATCGCCAACCCCACCGTGCTCGCGCGCATCGCACCGACCGAGCTGGATGCCCTCTTGCGGGGTTATGGGTACGAACCGATCTACGTAGAAGGCAGCGAACCCGAGGCGATGCACCAGGCGATGGCCGCCGCACTCGACTCGGCGGTCGCGGACCTCGCGGTGATCCACCGCCACCGCGACCGTCCCCGGTGGCCGATGATCGTGCTCCGCAGCCCCAAAGGGTGGACAGGACCGTCGGTTGTGGACGGACAACAGGTCGAGGGGACTTGGCGGGCGCACCAGGTTCCGTTGTCCGAAGTGCGGACCAACCCGGAGCACCTGCGGCTGCTGGAGCACTGGCTGCGTTCCTACCGTCCCGAAGAGCTTTTCGACGATCGTGGCCGCCCGGTCGCCGACGTCACGGCGATGATCCCGTCGGGTGAGCGCCGGATGGGTGCGAACCCCCACGCCAACGGCGGAGTCCTGCTGCGTCCGCTCACACTTCCGGATACCGCGGCCCACGCCATCAACGTGTCGCGGCCGGGCGCGACGGTGGCCGAGCCGACCCGCGTCCTGGGTCGGTTCCTGCGCGATGTGTTCGCGTTCAACGCCGACCGGGCGAACTTCCGCCTCTTCGGACCCGACGAGACCGCGTCGAACCGGCTCGACGCGGTCTACGACGTCACCGCCAAGGAATGGCAGGCCGCGGTCGAACCGGTCGACGAGCACCTCTCGCGCGACGGCCGGGTGATGGAGGTGCTTTCGGAACACCTGTGCCAGGGGTGGCTCGAGGGATACCTGCTCTCGGGGCGGCACGGACTGTTCTCCTGCTACGAAGCCTTCGTGCACATCGTGGACTCGATGGTGAACCAGCACATCAAGTGGCTGCGGGTGCACCGGGAGATCCCGTGGCGCCGGCCGGTCGCGTCGCTCAACTACCTGCTCACCTCGCACGTCTGGCGCCAGGACCACAACGGTTTCTCCCACCAGGACCCGGGTTTCGTCGACCACGTCGCCAACAAGAGCGCCGAAGTGGTGCGGGTCTACTTCCCGCCGGACACCAACACCCTGCTCGAGGTCGCCGCCCACTGCCTGCGCAGCCGCGACTACGTCAACGTCGTCGTCGCGGGCAAGAACGACACGCCCGACTGGCTCGACGCCGAGGCGGCCGCTCTGCACTGCGCCCGCGGCGCGAGCATCTGGGAATGGGCCTGCACCCACGCCGACCGCGAACCGGACGTCGTGCTCGCCTGTGCGGGCGACGCGCCCACACTGGAGGTCCTCGCGGCCGCGCAGATCCTGCGAGCGGCGCTGCCAGACCTGGCTGTGCGCGTGGTGAACGTCGTCGACCTCATGCGGTTGCAGCCTGCCTCCGAGCACCCGCACGGCCTCGGCGACCGCGAGTTCGACGCGCTGTTCACCCCGGACCGGCCGGTGATCTTCGCCTACCACGGCTACCCCTGGCTGATCCACCGCCTGGCCTACCAGCGCACCAACCATGCCGGGCTGCACGTCCGCGGGTACACCGAGCACGGCACCACGACCACGCCGTTCGACATGCTGGTGCTCAACCACATGGATCGGTTCCAGCTGGTCGTCGATGTGATCGACCGCGTGCCGGGGCTCGTCGCCACGGCGGGCTTGCTGCGGCAGCACATGACCGAGGAACAGGGCCGCCACCGCCGGTGGATCCGGGAGCACGGTGAGGACCTGCCGGAGGTGCGGAATTGGGCCTGGGAGGGCTGAGCCGTGAGCACCACGGCTGTGCTGGCCGTGGCGATCATGATCACCCTGGTCTTCGACTTCACCAACGGGTTCCACGATTCGGCGAACTCGGTGGCCGCGCTGGTCGCGACGCGGGCTGCCGCGCCCGGATCGGCGCTGCTGCTGGCCGCCGCCTGCCACGTCGCGGGTCCGCTTCTGGCCGGCACCACGGTCGCCGACACGGTCGACGGCGTGGTCCGGCTTCCGGCTTCGGACGTGCTGCCCGCGGTCGCCGCGGCGGTGACTGCCGGGATCATCTGGAACGTACTCACCTGGTGGCGGGGGCTGCCGTCGAGCTCGTCGCACGCGCTCGTCGGCGGCCTGGTCGGGGCGTGCGCCGCCGTGACCGGACCGTCGGGGGTCTACTGGGGCGGCGTCGACGGGTTCTACGTCTCAGGCGTGCTCGGGGTCCTGGCCGGCCTTGCCGTGTCACCGGTGCTCGGCGCCGGGCTGGGCGCGGGCGCCGACCGTCTCGCGCGCCGGGGCCTGCGCCGGGCGCGCCGCCGGGCGGACACGCTGATCCGGCGGTCGGAATGGGTCACCTCGGGTGCGCTGGCCTTCAGCCATGGTGCGAACGACGCCCAGAAGTCGATGGGCGTCATCACACTGCTGCTGGTGTCGACCGGGTACCTCGGCGCCTTCGTCGTGCCACTGTGGGTGAAGCTCGCCGCCGCGGCGGCGCTGACCCTCGGTACCGGGTTCGGTGGCTGGCGGGTGGTCAAGACAGTCGGCCGTGGCATCTACCGGATGCGCCCGGTCGACGGCTTGGCGAGCCAGGGCACCTCGGCCGCGGTGATCCTCACCGCGGCCGCCGCCCCCGTCAGCACAACTCACGTCGTCGCGGCATCAGTGGTCGGAGCCGGCGCCAGCCGCCACGCTCACCACGTGCGGTGGCCGGTGGTCGGCGAGATCTGTTCCGCGTGGCTGGTCACCCTGCCGGCATGTGCCGTGCTGGGCGCCGTCGCGCTGCCCGGGTGGAGGTGGATGGCGTGAGGTTGCCGAAGGCCTGGTTCTTGCCGAACAACCCCGACGTGCTCGGGCTTTTGCGGGACCAGGCCGACACCGTGTCCGAGGTGCTGGCCGCTCTGGCCCGCTGGGTGCGAGGCCAACCGGCGGACGGGGACCTGCACGCGCCTCTGCTGGTCCAGTCGGCATAACGCCGCCAGGTGCTCGTGGCTGTGCGAGAGGCGTTCAGCACCCCCATCGAGGCCGAGGATGTGTTCGAGCTGGCGGAGCGGCTCGGTGAGATCGCTGACGCCGCGTACATGCTCATCCGCGAGCCGAATCTCTCCCGTACGCCGCCTGACGACCACCTCGAGGCGATGGTGCTCATCGCGGTCGCCGCTTTCGACGAGCTGCAAGCGGCCCTGGGCCTGTTGCCACACCCCGATGCGGCCGGTCGCGCCGATGCCGCGGTGTCCTCATTGGATCGCGCGGAGCACGCGTACCGCAGGGCGATCGCAGGCCTCGAGACGGAGCCGGAAGCCCGCCGCGAAATGCGTCTGCGGGAGCTGTACCGCCGAGCCGAGCACCTCACCCTGGCGGTGCAGCGGCTGGGACGGCGCACCTGGTACGCCGTCTACAAGATCTCCTGATCCGAAGTGAGCTGACCGCCGGACGTGGAATGCCCATGTGGGGCCCTCGTCGTCCCCGGTGGAGCTGACATGACCTCCGCCCCGAGTCCGGGGACTTTGGTCATCGCGATCCGGGAGCCGGCGATCGTACGCTGATCCGCGTCATCGTTCTCGACCCGGGAGGTTCCCGATGTTCCGCGTTTTTCTCGTGGACGACCACGAGGTCGTGCGTCGCGGTGTGGCGGACCTGCTGGACGAGGACGAGGAGATCACGGTGATCGGGCAGGCCGGCAACGTATCGCACGCACTCGCGCGGATCCCGGCACTGCGACCCGACGTGGCTGTGGTGGACGTGCGAATGCCCGACGGAAACGGCATCGAGCTCGCGCGCGAGCTGCGTTCGAAGCTGCCCGAACTCAAGTGCCTGATGCTCACCTCGTACACCGACGAGCAGGCCATGCTCGACGCGGTGATGGCCGGCGCCTCCGGGTTCGTGATCAAGGACATCAAGGGCATGGACCTCGTGTCGGCGGTTCGGGAGGTCGGTGCGGGCAAGTCCCTGCTCGACGCCCACGCGGCGGCGGCCTTGATGGCGAAGCTGCGCAACAGCCAGGCGAAAAAGGGCCCGTTGACCGACCTCTCGGACCGAGAGCGCAAGTTGCTGGAGCTGATCGGCGAAGGCTTGACCAACCGGCAGATCGCGGAGCGGATGTTCCTGGCCGAGAAGACCGTCAAGAACTACGTGTCCCGGCTGCTGACCAAGCTGGGCATGGAACGCCGGACTCAGGCCGCGGTCTTAGCTACGGAGCTGCGAAATCAAGATCGTTGACGGGCGACGGGAAATCGGCTCGGGAAGCGGGCTCTGCCGGCACGTGGCTCGGTCGACGGCGTTGCGCTCGGGTGCTCGGCCTCCAGCGTGTTGGAGCGCGACCTCCGCCGGTGACGAAGGTCCCCGCAGTTCGGGTAGTCCGGCCGCGTCGGCACGCGCGGTCCGGACGGTCTCCTTGTGGTGTGACGAGGTCGTCGCGGAGGAAGGAGAACAGGATGACTGGTTTGGTGCCGGGTTCGCGCCCGGCGTTGCCGAGCATCGCGGCGTGGCTGGAGAACCCCTGGCCGTTCGCCGAGCACAACCCCGTGCGCATCGAGGAGTCCACAGAGGATGGAAAGTACGTCGTCCGTGCGGAGCTACCCGGATTCGACCCGGAGCACATCTCCGTGACCACGCATAACGGTCTGCTCAGCATCACGGCCGAACGGGAGGCGAGGGAGACCGCCGAGGGGCGCAGTGAGTTCTACTACGGCACCTTCGGCCGGACGATCACCCTGCCGGCGGGTGCCGACCCGGCGAAGGTCAAGGCGACGTACTCCGACGGCATCCTCGAGATCTCGATGCCCGTCTCGGAGCACCCGCAGGACAAGCGCGTGAAGATCCAGGTCACCAACGACTAGGTGGCCACCGCGGTGGGCGTGGCCGGTTCGGCCGGTTGCGCCCATCCTTGTGTCCCGAGGAGAAGCGATGAGCGTGGAAGCGGGCTCCCGGGCCCTGCTCACGGACGGCGAGGTGGTGCTCGTGCGGGCGTTGCACCCTCCCGACACCGCCGCAGTGTTCGCGCTGCACACTCGGCTCACCAAGCAGGACACTTACTTCAGGTTCTTCGGCGCCCGACCGGCCACTTTGGACAAATTGGCCGGCGAGATGGCCGCCGATCCGGGTCCCGGGCACTACGCCGTGGGCTGTTACCGCGGTGGCCTGCTCGTCGGCGTCGCCAACTACGAGGTCCTCGGCGATTCCGACGAGGCCGAGGTCGCGCTGGTCGTGGACGCGGCGCTGCGCACGCACGGCGTCGCGACGCTGCTGATGGAACACCTCGTGTCGCACGCCCGGAAAGCCGGCTTGAAGCGCTTCGTCGCGCTGGTGCTCGCCGAGAACGCCCCGGTGCTGCACGTCCTGTCCGACCTCGGCCTCCGGTTCGAGGCCGCGATCGGTGGGCCCGAGCGGGACGTCGTGCTGACTCTGGACGAGGACCCCGCCTACCTGGACGCGGTGCTGAAGCGCGACGCGGTCGCCGACGCAGCCAGCCTGGCTCACCTGTTCAGGCCGTCCTCGATCGCCGTGATCGGTGCGGGTCGGCGGCCGCGATCAGTAGGCCACGCGGTTCTGGCCAACCTGGTCGCGTCGGGCTACCCGGGGCCGGTCGAGGTCGTGAACCCGCACGCGGTCGAGATCCTCGGCGTGCCCACCGTGCCGTCCGTGGCTCGGCTGAGACGGACACCGGAACTCGCGGTCGTGTGTCTGCCCGCGGCACCGGCCGCCGAGGCGGTCGAAGAGTGCGGGAAGCGGGGGGTCCGGGCGATCGTCGTCATCTCCTCGGGCCTGACCGGGACCGACGCCGGCACCCGGGTCCACACGGCGGTGCGGGAACACGGGATGCGGCTCGTCGGGCCCAACTGCCTCGGCGTGGCTTCCACCGACCCGGCCTGCCCGTACGATCTCACGTTCCTCGCGACGCCCGTCCGGCCGGGGAACATCGGCGTCGTCACCCAGTCGGGTGGTGTCGGCATCGCTCTGGCGGAGTCGCTGGGCGACCTCGGTCTCGGCGTCTCGACCTTGGTCTCCACCGGCGACAAATACGACGTCAGCGGCAACGACCTGCTGATGTGGTGGACGGCCGATCGCCGTACCGAGCTCGCCGTGCTGTACCTGGAGTCGTTCGGCAACCCACGCAAGTTCAGCCGTCTGGCCAGGCAGCTTGGCCGCACCCGCCCGGTGCTCGCCGTCCGTTCGGGCAGCGGCAGGACCGCACAGCGTGCCGCGGCCTCGCACACCGCCGCCGCCGCGACTCCGGCCGTCACGCGCGACGCCCTCTTCGAGCAGGCCGGCATCATCGCGGTCGACACGGTCGCGGAGCTGGTCGACGTCATCGCCGGACTGTCGTGGCAGCTGCTTCCGGGAGGCCCGCGGGTGGCCGTGGTCAGCAACGCCGGTGGCGCCGGAGTCCTCGCTGCCGACGCGTGCGAGCGCGAAGGCCTGGTCATGGCCGAGCTGTCGGGCCGGACCCGGGACCGGCTCGCCGGACTGCTTGCGCCCGAGGCCGCGGTGTGCAACCCGGTTGACACGACCGCGGCCGTTCCGCCGGATGTGTTCGCCGGAGCGCTACGCGCGGTGCTCGCCGATGACGGCGTCGACGCGGTGATCGCCGCCACCGTGCCGACCGCCGTGGGAGACCCCGGGACGGCGCTGGCCGAGGTGCTGCCGCCCGAGTACAAGACCGTCTTCGCGGTCCGGCCGGGGCAGCGTGCGCGCGTCACATCGCTCGTCCCCGGCAGCCGCCGGGGAGTGACCGCCTGCTACGACGACCCGGCGGCTGCCGCCGCGGTGCTGGCGCGGCTGGTGCGCTACCAGGAATGGCTGCGCCGGCCGGAAGCCGACGAACCCCTTGCCTCGTCGGCAGATCGCGCCGCGCTGCGGGCGTTCGCCGCGGGGCGGGAAGGTTGGCTGTCGCCCGTGGACGCCGCCGAGTTGCTGCGGCTGGCCGGTGTCCCCGTGGTCGAGACCCGGTACGTCGAAGCCGGCGACTCGATGGCCGCAGCGGTCGCCGACCTGGAGTCACCGGTCGTGCTGAAGGCCGACGCCGACGGGCTGCTGCACAAGAGCGCCGGGGGTGGTGTTCTCCTGAACGTCCGGGGCGCCGACCGGATCCTCGAAGCGTTCCGCACTCTGCGGGCGCGGTTCGGGTCTTCCCTGCGTGGGGTCACCGTCCAGCCGATGGCCCAACCCGGCCGGGAGCTGCTCGTCGGCGTGCGCTCGGATCCGGTGTTCGGTCCGCTGGTGGTGTTCGGCCTGGGCGGGGTCGACACGGACCTGATCGACGACCGCGCTGCGCGGCTCGCGCCGCTCAGCGTCGCCGACGCCGACCTGCTGCTGGAGGGTCTGCGCGCGTCGAAATCGCTCTGGGCCCCGGAACAGTTCGACCGGACCGCGGTGCGGGATCTGCTGCTCAAGGTCAGCCGGCTCGCCGAGGTCCTGCCCGAGCTCGCCGAGCTGGACCTCAACCCGGTGCGGGTCCGCGCCGAGGGCTGCGTGGCGCTCGACGTCCGAGCGCGGTTCGAGCGGCCCTCGTCGGCAGACCCGTTCCTGCGCCGCCTGCCGGATTGACTGCGGGCCCCGAAGCGAAGGAAACCCGACGATGACGATGCACCTGAGACCCAAGCCCGGGGTAGCCGACGCTCCGGCGATCGACGCCCGCGAGCCTGTCGTCCGGCTGCTGCGGGACCTCCGTACCGGCCCGAACGGTTTGACCGCACGGGAAGCCGCCCGGCGCCTGCAGGTGAGCGGGCCGAACACCCTGCCGGCGCACGGTGGCCGGAAGTGGCCGCTGGAACTGGTCCGTCAGTTCGTCCACCCCCTAGCGCTGCTGCTCTGGCTCGCGGGCGCGCTGGCCTGGGTGGCCGGCACGACGAACCTGGCGATCGCGATCGCCGGGGTGATCGTGCTCAACGGCCTGCTTGCGTTCGTCCAGGAGCAGCAGGCAGAGAAGGCCGTGGAAGCGCTCGGGCGCTACCTGCCTGCCCGCGCGTCGGTCCTGCGCGACGGGAGCCCCCAACACGTTCCGGTCGCCGAGCTCGTGCCCGGAGACGTCCTGTTGCTGGATGAAGGCGGCCGGGTCCCGGCTGACGCCCGGCTGATCGAGGGCCTGCTCGACGTCGACGCGTCGATGCTCACAGGAGAGTCGCTGCCGGTGACGCGCACGGCCGCCGCCACCGACGACGCGGCCCGGCCGCTGGATTCGCCGGTGCTGGTGTTCAGCGGCACGGTGTGCGTTGCCGGTGCCGCTCGTGCAGTCGTGCACGCGACCGGGCGGCACACCGAGATCGGACGGATCGCGTCCCTGTCGGCCCGGGTGGGCCGCGAGGAGAGCCCCCTGGAACGGCAGGTGCGCCGGGTCGCCTGGCTGATCGCCGGCGTAGCCGTGCTGGTGGGGCTCGCGTTTCTGCCGCTGGGCTGGCTGGCCGGGTTGTCGTGGTCGGCGGCGTTCGTGTTCGCGATCGGGCTGCTGGTCGCGAACGTCCCGGAAGGGTTGCTGCCGACCATCACCCTCGCCCTGGCCGCGGGCGTGCGGTCGATGGCGAAGGCGGGCGCTCTGGTCAAACGGCTCTCGGCCGTCGAGACTCTCGGCTCCACGACGGTGATCTGCACCGACAAGACCGGCACGCTCACTCGCAACGCAATGCACGTCGAGGAAGTCAGCGGCGGGCTCGGCGACATCCTGCCGGACGCCGGTGTGCTAGCCGAGACACTGGCTCGGTGCAGCACGGCCGACCTCGCCGCCGAAACCGGCGACCCGACCGAGCTGGCACTGCTGGGCTTCGCGTCCGAGCAGGGCACCCTGCTCACCCCGGCCGAGCGTGCGGTTGATCGCGAGAGCCTGTACGCGTTCGACCCGAGGCTCAAGCGAATGTCCACCGTGGACCATGCCGGTGCATCGCTGCGCGTGGCGACCAAAGGTGCGCCCGAGCAGGTGGTGCCCCTGTGTGCCACGGTCCTGGCTGCCGGCGGTGCCGAGATCCCGCTCACCCCCGAGCTGAGGGCACCGATCGCCGGGCGCGTCGACGAGATGGCGGGCCGGGCGTTGCGCGTGCTGGCTGTGGCCCGCCGCGAGGTGCCCGAGCTGCCGGGCGGCCGGGGCGAAGCCGAGTCGGACCTGTGCTTGCTCGGCCTCGTCGGCCTGGTCGACCCGCCACGTCCCGAGGTCGCCGCGGCGGTGGCCGACTGCCATTCGGCCGGGATCACCGTCCATGTCGTGACCGGGGACAACGGCCTGACCGCCGCGGAGGTCGCGCGCCGGGTGGGAATCGGTGCCGATCGCGTGATCAGCGGAGAGGACCTTTCTCGGCTGCCGGAGCAGGATCTCGACGAGGCTTTGACCGCCGGCGGGGAGATCGTGTTCTCCCGAGCCGCGCCCGAGGACAAACTGCGCATCGCCGACGCGCTGCGCGACTGCGGCGAGGTCGTCGCCATGACCGGGGACGGCGTCAACGACGCGCCGGCGTTGCGCCGCGCCGACATCGGGGTGGCGATGGGCGTCGGCGGTACGGACGTGGCCAAAGAGGCCGCGACGGTAGTCCTGACCGACGACAACTTCGCGACGATCGTCGCGGGTGTGCGGGAAGGGCGCCGGGTCTTCGACAACGTCCGTAAGTTCGTGCTGTACATCTTCGCGCACGCGGTGCCCGAGTGCTTCCCTTCCTGCTGTTCGCGGTTTCGGGCGGCGCGATCCCGTTACCGCTGACCGTGCTGCAGATCCTCGCGATCGACCTGGGCACGGAAACGCTGCCCGCGCTGGCGCTCGGCCGTGAGCCCGCGGAACCCGGGTTGATGTCCCGGCGTCCGCGCCGGCGCTCGGAAGGCGTGGTCACGGGGCGGACGCTGCTGCGTGCGTGGGGGATCATGGGCCTGTTGTCGGGTGTCTTGGTTCTGGGTGTGTATTTCGCGGTTCTGTCCGTGGCCGGTTGGCACCCGGGCGCCGAGATCTCCGCCGGTGCGCCCCTGCACCACGCCTACCTCCAGGCGACGACGGCCAGCTTCGCGGCGATCGTGGCGTGCCAGGTCGGCACCGCGTTCGCGGCCCGAACCGAACGTGTGTCCCTGTGGTCGGTCGGCGTCACGACGAACCGCTTGCTGCTGGGCGGCATCGTCTTCGAAATCGCCTTCGCGGCTGCCCTGATCTATCTGCCGCCGATGCAGGCGCTGTTCGACACGGCCGCGCTGCCCGGGTGGGTGATCGCGTTGCTGCTGCCCATGCCGGTCCTGGTGTGGGGCGCGGACGAGCTTTTCCGCCGCGCGACCAGGGGTCGTCCGGCGCGCGCTGCCGAAACCCGAGCACATCCGAGTGCAGCGCCAGAGCCGCGCAATCCGTTGCGGTGAAAGGAAGATCGATGGCCGAGACGGATCAGGAGGCCGACGTGCCGAGCGCAGGCTGCCTCGCGGATCGTCGTGAGCGGAGGCGGCCCGGTCCGGCGTTGACGTTTCTCGGCGGGGTGGCAGGTGTCTCCGGCGTGCGCTACCTCGTGGAAGGCCCCAGCACGACGCTCCTGATCGGATGCGGGTTTTGCGCGGGACCGGAGGTGGCATGGCAGCGCAACTTTTCGCCGGGGCCGGCCGAGCTGCACTCGGCCGACGCGGTCATCCTGCCGAGCGCGGACCTCGCGCACTCCGGCTTCCTGCCGCAGCTGGTCGCAGAAGGCTGGCACGGGCCGGTGTACGCGACGCCGGGAACCGCTGCTCTGCTGCCGGTCGCGTTGTCCGATGCCGCTCGGCAGTTCGCGGAGGACGCGGTGGCGGCGGAGGTGGGTGGCTGGTCCGTTCGCCGTCCGGTGCTGCCGCCGTTCCGGGAGGACGACGTCGCTCGCGTGGTCTCCCTGGTCCGGGCGGTCGAGTGGGGCACCCCGCGTCGGCTGGAGGGAGCGGAGTTCGAGTTCGGCCACGCCGGCGGGCGGCTCGGTGCCGCTTGGGTGCGGGTGTCGATCGGGGGCCGCTCGGTGGTGTTCTCGGGCCCGCTCGGCAGTGCCGGCCACCCGTTGCTCGGGCCGCCGGACCCCCGTCCGCCGACCGAAGCGGTCGTGCTCGCGGCGCCTCGGCCGGCCGGTGACAGCTACGTGGCCGGCCGGTTCGCCGGGGCGATCCACCGAGCGCTCAAGCGGGGCGGCGGCGTCGTGGTGCCGGCTTCGGCGGTGGGCAGCACCGAAGTGGTGCTGACGATGATCCACGACTTGACTGAGGCCGGGCGGATCCCGCGGCTGCCGGTGGTGCTCGACGGCCCGGCGGGCCTGGCGGGCGTCGAGGTGCATCGGCGGGCCGTGGCCGAGCGATGGTCCGAGCTGCGCCAGGACATCCGCGTTGAGCTGCCCGGGCTGTTCGCCGAGCACACGAACGGGGGCCCTCCCGACCGGCCGTCGATCGTCGTGGCCGGTCCGGCGACGGCGGACACCGGTCGCGTCCTGGGGCACCTCGCCACCGTGCTCCCCGATGCACGCGCCGGTGTTGTGTTGCTGGGCCCCCAGGGGCAGGGAACCCGGGTGGCGCAACTCGCTCAGGGAGCTCGGCACCTCAAGATCCACGGACGGTACCTGCCGGTGCGGGCGGAGGTGACCGTGCTGGCCGGCACCGGTGAGTTCGCCGGTCCCGCGGAGGTGCAGGCGTGGGCGATGGCGGCGCCACCACCCGAAACCGCGTTCCTCGTCGAAGGCGAGCCCGACGCGTCGCGCGCGCTCGCCAAAACGCTACACGCGCGAGCCGGCTGGTGCGCTGTCGTCCCGGACGACGGCGAACGCGTGCTGTGGTGAGCGCCTCGACGGTGCTCAGCGGCGCGTGCTGCCGGCCGAGGACCTCAGCACGTCGCGGAACGACACGACGCCGACGACACGCCCACCCTCCACGGCGTCAACGCCAGCACCGGGGTGCTCATGATGTCGCGTGCGTGCATGGCCGGTCTCCGTTAGTTCTTGTGCCGGATGGCCCCTCCGGCACGAGACCGGGCCGGTGCAGCGAGCGTCGACCGTGCGGAGTGACTACCGGACGAGGGCGCCTGCGCGCGCCGGTCAACTCCGGAGAAGCGCCACCTTCAGCGCGTTGCTGTCCTGTGGGTGGGCGAAGACGTCGTAGGCCTGCTCCATCTCGTCGAGCCCGAACCGGTGGATGACGAACCGGCTCGTGTTCCGGCCGGCCCGCGGCCAGCATCGGGGTGCTGGACGTGTCGACCAGTCCGGTCGTGATGGTGACGTTCTTGATCCACAGCTGCTCCGGGTGCAGCGTGGCCGGGGGGCCGTGCACGCCGATGTTCGCGACGTGCCCGCCCGGCCGCACCAGCCGGGTGTACAGCTCGAACGTCTCCGGCGGTCCCACCGCCTCGATCGCGACGGCCGCCCCGAGGCCGCCGCTTGCCTCGGCGACCGCGGCCGTGGCGCCGGCCGGCTGCACGAGACCGTCGGCCCCGAACGACTTCGCCGCGTCGAGCCGCGAAGTTTCCCGATCCACCACGACGATCGGGGCAGGCCCGAACAACCGCGCATTGGTGACTGCCGCGAGCCCGATCGGCCCGGCTCCCACGATCACCACGGTGCCGCCGGGTTTGACCGTCCCGTTGCGATACCCACCTCGTACGCCGTCGGCACGATGTCGGCCTGCATCAGCGCAGATTCGTCACTCACCGTGGCGGGCAGCACGTAGGTCGACGTGTCGGCGAACGGGACGCGCACGTACTCGATCGGTACGCCGTCGATGGTGTGGTTCAGCCGCGCTCCGGCGGTACTCGCACCGGCCGCACGCGACCGCGACGGCCAGGCCCGTCGTAGACGAGTGCCTTCATCTTCTCTCCTCGTTTCTGGTGGAAAGGAGCAGGATGGGCGCCCGCCGGTCGACGGTCGCCCATGGAGCACCTGGGTTCAGCACAGCCACCGGTGCTCGCCGACGAAGCCGGCCCAGCGACGGCCGAGCCCCCAGGTGTGGCCGGCCGAAGTTGCCACTAGGACGACGAGGACGAGCGCGTAGATGACGTGGTAGTCGACGATCGGGATGGCGGAGTGCGTCGCCTCGCCGGTGCTCATCGTCTTCGCGAGCGGCCACGCCGGCGAGCCCGAGCATGAACAGCCAGTCGGCCCACCAGGTGCCGGCCCAGGCGTGGAACATCGGTTCGAACGGCCCGACGTGGTTGTCGGAGTAAGTTTGTGCCGATGCCGCAATGGTTCCCGGGGCCGAAGGTCACCGTCTTGAAGGCCCTTGGGCGAATTCTCGCTCGATCATCCGAAGCGGACCGAGGTCGCTGCTGTCACCCCGCCTGTGTCGGAGTTGGCCGGTCGGTTCTCCCGCGGACCTGCCCGCCCACAGGAGAAGTACAGGATCGGTCCCACGAAGTTGACGGCGATCACGAGCGCCCACAACCACTTCGGGCCACGGACGCGCTCCGCCGGGCGGTGGGCGAGGTCCCACCAGGCCCCGGCGGCCAGCATTACCTGCACGCCGGCTGCGACGATGATCGTGGCGCGTTCCGGGCCGTCCAGATCGTGCCATCGCTTGCGTTCTCGCATGACGTTTCCTCTCAGCGGACCCGCTTCGGCGTTACGCCAAGGACCGACCGATCAGCTCCACCAGCTCCACGGTGCGGGTGGCGTATCCCCATTCGTTGTCGTACCAGCCGAACACCTTCGCCAAGTGTGAGTCGGTCTTCGTCAGCTGCGCGTCGAACACGCACGAGGCGGGATCGCCGATGATGTCGCGGGAGACGACCGTGCCTCGGTGTAGCGCAGGATGCCCTTGAGAGCGCGCTCGGCGGCTTCGGCGAACGCGTGATTGACCTGGTCCGCGGTCTCCGGCTGCTCGAGTTCGACGGTCAGGTCCGTCAGCGAACCGTCCTCGACCGGAACCCGCACGGCGACTCCGTCGAGCTTGCCGGCCAGCGCCGGCAGCACGAGCCCGATCGCCTTGGCGGCGCCGGTGCTCGTGGGCACGACGTTGACCGCGGCCGACCGGGCACGGCGGGGATCCTTGTGCGGTCGGTCCAGCAGCGCCTGGTCGCCGGTGTAGCTGTGGATCGTCGTGAGCAGGCCCCGCCGGATCCCGAAGGCCGAGTGCAGCACCTTCACCATCGGTGCGACACAGTTCGTGGTGCACGAGGCGTTCGAGATCACGTGGTGCTCCGCGGGGTCGTAGTCGTCCTCGTTGACCCCGAGCACGATCGTCACGTCGACGTCCTTGCCGGGCGCGGTGATCACGACCTTCCGCGCGCCCGCGGCCAGGTGCACGCCGGCGTTCTCGCGGGTGCGGAACCTGCCGGTCGACTCGACGACTACGTCGGCGCCGTACTCGTCCCAGGGCAGCCGAGCGGGATCGGCTTCGGCCCCCACCTGGATCAAGTGGTCCCCGACGCGCAGGGCTTCGCCGTCGACGATCTCGACGGCAGTGCGGAGCCTGCCGTAGGTGGAGTCGTGGACGAGCAGGTGCGCCAGCATCTCCGGCGAGGTGATGTCGTTGACCGCTACCACCTCGATCGGGCTGTCCGGTGTTTCCAGCACACAGCGCAGGATGTCCCGCCCGATCCTGCCGAAGCCGTTGATCCCGAGCCGTACCGTCATCGTCTTCTCCCCGTCGTCGGCGGTTCTGCCCGATCGTGTGCTGCGCGTTCCGTCCGGTCGTAGGGCCCTTCGTCCTCGCGGTTCGGGCAGAACGGAAGATTCGAGCGGCGCAGGGACGGCGTTTCATTGCAGGCACGGGTGTCCTCGCAGGCGACGGGAGTGCGGTAGTGGCGTTGCCGGTGCTCGGCGCGACGGTGGTGGCCGGCGTTGCGGGGGCGACGACGGTGTGGCACAGCTCGATCGGCGCCGGAGACCTGCTCGGCCGGTCGACCGCGAACGGGCTGTGCGATGGCGAATCGGGCCTCGGCTGGCTGATCCCGGTCAGCCTCCCGCCGCTCGACGAGGAGCTGCCCGTCGCGCTGGGCAACCACTTCGCGCTCGTGCCGGCGCAGCCCCCACTCGGGCGTCCGACCTTCGCCGAGCGGCTCGCGGAGGTGCACCACCCCATCGCCTGAATCAGGGGCTACGAACCGGTTCCCACCTTCGGGCCCCCGTACGCCGTGGCGCGGAGCCCGGCGCCGCTTGGCTTGGCGATGAGCCGGTGCTTCGCCGGGAAGGCCGTCGGGGTGCTGACGAACGTGCCCGGCCCGGCTGAGCCGATGACGCCGGCCGGCACGGACGTCGAGGGGATCGTCGGCTGGGCGCCGTGCAGCGGCCGCCAGGCGATCACCATGCGCGTCTTCACCTACGCCGGACAAGTGCGGTTCGGTTCGGCACGGACCGCGAGCCGATCCCGACCCGGAGGCATTGGTCGGCGCGTTGGGCGCGGAGTTCGCCGCGACCGGCCGGTGATCAGGTGACGGTGGCGCGCAAGGCCGTGACGTCTCTGCTGATCGCGTCGGCCAGCGCCCGGGTGTCCGGGACGGTGGCGGCGTCGGAGGTGACCCCGAACGTGACGCTCCCGGCGTAGCTGAACATCGCCACTCCGGTTCGAATCCGCAGTGCGATGGGGACGTAGGGGTAGATCTCGACGATCCGGCGCCCGAGGACGGACAACGGCTCCTCCGGACCTCGCACGTTCGTCGTCACGGTCACGATGTTGCGCTGCGGCAGGTGCGCGGCGGCCCGGACTGCCCAGGCGATCGGTGCGAATGGTTCGTGAGCGGCGGTGGCGGTCACCCAGGTGCCCGCGTCCGCTTCTTTGCCGGCCTTGAGCGCGGTGAGGCGCCGGTGCACCCGGACGAGCCGCTGCACCGGATCGGGCAGGTCGACCGGCAAGAGGGGCAGCAGAAGGGAAACCTCGTTCTCGAGGGAGTAATCCGTCCGCACCGACACCGGGACCAGTGATCGCACGCTGTCGGCGGACGGGGTTTCGCCGCGCTGCAACAGTATCTCGCGGAACCCGCCGGTGACCGCGGTCAGCAGGACGTCGTTCACCGTGACGTCGAACGCGTCGGCCACGGCCTTGACGTCCGCCAGGGGAACCGACGCCGTGGCGTACCGGCGATCGTGTCCGAGCGGTCCGCTCAACGGAGTAGGCGACGCGGGCAGGAGTGCCGACGTCATCGCGGCCAGCCCGCGTGCCGCGTCGGTCACGCGGCTCGCGACCTGGGTCGGGTGCAGAAGGCTTTTCGCCACCAGGCAGGTCTGGTCCCATGGGTAGCGCAGCATCGTGCCGACCGCGTCCAGCAGGAGGTTCGCCGCGCCGGGATCCGGTGCCTGTTGACGACGCGGCGATCCGGTCGGGGTCTCGCCGAAGAGGACGGTGAGCAGCCGAGCAGCTGCTTGTCCATCGGCCAGTGCGTGGTGGACCTTGGCCAGGATCGCCCAGCGCCCCTCGGGCAGTCCTTCGACGACCTGGAACTCCCACAGCGGCCGGTCTCGATCGAGGCGTTCACCCATCAACCGGGCGACCAGGTCGCAGAGCGTCGCTTTGTCGTGCGGCGCGGGCAGCGCCACCCGGCTGAAGTGCCGCACGGCGTCGAACTCCGGGTCGTCCACCCAGATCGGCGGCCCGAGGTCGAAGGGGACCGTGCGGATCCTCTGGCGGAACCGCGGGACCGTGTCCAGCCGTGCGAGCACCGCCGAGACGAATTCGTCCTGGCTCGGCGCGGGTCCTTCGACGATCGAGAGCGAGGCGATGGCGAGCGACGAGCGGCGATCCTCGTCCTCGATTTCGAGGAAGGCCGCGTCGAGGGGGCTCAGCCGGTCCACGGCTCAGTGCCCGATGTCCAGCACCACGTGGCGGATCCGGTCCTGCGACCCGACCTGCGTGAAAACGCGGAACGGCAGGGTCGCGCGGACCCCCACGGCGAACGTGCTCACACCCTCGAACGAACCCGCGAAGCGCACGGCTCGCAGTGCCGGCCAGCCGGGCGTTGTCACCAACTCGTCTCCGGTGGCGGCGAGCATCCGGCCGGAGTCGTCGGTGCCGAGTGCCGGAGCGCGCACGACGACCTCCAGGGCAGCGCCGCCGGGAACCGGCAGCGGGTCGCCCTTCGGATCGGAGGTGACGACCGGGACGTAGCTAACGGCGAACCCGGCCTCGGCCATGCCGTTGAGGTCGAACACGACCCGGTCGAAACAGTCGTGGCGACCGGTCCGCACGAGGTACAGCGCGTCCCGGCTCATCGAGGGGGAGCTTCGCGCGTTCGTGCTCCACACTGACGTGGTCACCGCGCAGGACAGCTTACCTGGGACGGGCGCACTGGTGCTCGGCGAGACCGTGGGCGTGCTTGCCGTGGGAGGGGGCGCGCCGCTCGTGGCCGGCGCCGCGCCCCGGTCGTTCCCGCAGGCGACGGGGGCCAGCGTGCAGGCGAGCGCTGCGACGATAGCCTGAACCTTTTGCGGTCGGCTTCGGTGTGCGGAGACACTTCGGGTGGTTCCGTTCGTGCGGCATGTCCCGGCCCCTTCGCGGAGTGGCGGTGGGCGTTGCGTCCCGTCCGCGGCTCTTCGTCACTGTGCTGCTCCGTGCGCGGGCTCGCTCCCGAGACTGAACCTCCCACCGTCTGCCGTGCCGAGGGAAGGATCGGAGTGCCTGGTGCCAGGAGACTTTCGGGGTTCGCGCGAAAGCAGTGCCAGCGCCTTGCCGAGTGATTCGGCCGGGGTGCCGGTCGTTGGCAGCGGCTGTGCTTCGGGCCAGGGGTCGGCGGCCGCGGTCATCCGGCGTGCGATGTCCGGCGTGGCATCGGACAGGGTGTTCAACCGGTCGGCTATCCGTTGTGCGACAACCTCTTCCGGTGCACTGCAGCACACGGCGGCCAATTCCGCGCCTGATCGCTCGGCCGCCGTGGTGGCAAGCCGGCGGTGCCGGGCGGCGTTCCAGGAGGCGTCCAGCACGACGGTCTCGCCGAGGGCGAGCAGTTCGCCGGCGCGGCGAACGAGCTCCGCGTAGGTCGCGTCGGTGTGTTTGTCGTCGTACAGGCCTTGCCGGTAACCCTCGGCGGCTCGGTGCGTCGGTGCGAGACCAGCGATTTCCTTGCGCAGTCGGTCGGACTGGAGCAGCACGGCACCCAACCGGTCGGCCAGTCCGCCGGCGACCGTCGACTTTCCGGTGCCGGGTTCCCCGCCGACGAGGATCAGCCGCACCCGGCCCAGCCGGAGGTGGCGCAATGTGATGGCGGCGTACTCACGCGCCGGCGCGCCGGCTTCGGGATCGCCCTGTGCGTGCCGCAGGCAGGCGACTTTCACCCGGACGAACGCGCGGTAGGCGAGGTAGTGGTGCAGCAGCGCCGGGGGAGCGGGATCGCCGGTGAACTCCCGGTAGGCGGCCACCAGCCGCTCGCCGAGTTCGGGGGCGCCGAGCCGCTCGAGGTCCATCGCGAGGAAAGCGACGTCGTCCAGCACGTCCACGTGGCGGAGGTGGTCGTCGAACTCCAGGCAGTCCAGGACCCGTGGTCCGTCATCGAGGCAGAAGATGTCGTCGGCGAGCAGGTCCCCGTGACCGTCGACCACGTGCCCTTCGGCGATCCGGCGGTCGAACAGCGCCTCTCGCCCGGCGAGGAACTCCTCGGCCAGCGCTTCGATCTCCAGGGCCGAGGTGGGATCGAGCACGTCGCCGTGGAAGGAACGGACCTGCTCGAAACTGTCCCGCCACCGGTTCCGGACCGCATCCCGGGTCTCGTCGGCGTTGATCCGCTGGCCGCGTTCTGCGCGCGCGTGGAACGTGGCCAGCTGCCGAGTGAGCCCTCGGATCTCCGCGTGCAGGGCAGCGCCCTGGCGGACCAAAGTGGACATCCTCCGGTACTCAGGCATCCGCCGCATGACGACCAGGTGGTCGCACACCCTTCCATCGGGCCCGGTGACGTCGGCGACGCCGAGGTAGACGTCCGGCGACAGCCGGCGGTTCAGGGCCACCTCCCGATGGCACATCCGCTCCCGGGTCTCGCGCGCGGAGAAGTCGACGAAGCCCAGATCGACCGGCTTCTTGAGCTTGTAGACGAGGTCGCCGGCGAGGAAGACGACGCCGATGTGGGTTTCGTGGACGGCGGCCCAGGAAGCAGCGGAAGGGATCATGCCCCCAGAGTCGGCGCCCGCGGTCGGGGAGCCAAGGGCGTTATGTCACCGGCTCCGCGAAGGAAGTCCTCGCGGCAGCACGAACGTTACCGCAGGCGAGGGCACCGGCACCCGCTCCGCCATCGGCGCGGCGAGCACCGTGGTTCTCCCCGGAGGGAAAGGAACACGCGGGGCCTTCGCTCTGCGTTGGGCGGAGGATGCCGATGATCTACTGTGGACAATTGTGAGGAGTTCGGGTGATCATCGTTTCGAGGGGCTTTTCGCGCGCTTCTCCGCGTCGGTTTGGCGGCGGATCAGGACGGTCACTGAGGCCCCGGCAACCAGCAGGCCCACGCCGGAGAGCCGCCACCAGCCGGATCGGACGCGATCGCCCAGCAGAAGCACGGCCAGCGCGCCGGGGAACACGACGCCGGTCATCGTGGTGACCGCACTCGGCGCTGTCGGCGTGCCGTGCCGCAGAGCGGTGGCGTAAGTCGTGACGCCGAGCACGGTGAAGGTCAGGCCGAGCACCACGTCGAAAGTGATGCCCGGTTTTGCAGCACGAGCGGCAATGCGCGAGCCTCCGTAGGACAACCGCGCGATGACGGCTCGGGGGACGGAACTGTCGTGCGTTCGTGTGATGGCCGCGATGGAGATGCACCGCCGCGAGCCCGCTCAGCAGGCCGGGCACGACGGGGCCGGGTGCCATCGGGCCGACCCGTGTGGTCCCTCCCGCGGCGACGGGGCCGAGGCCGCCGGCGGCGGCCCCGACGGCCACGAGGTCCCAGCTCTGCACGACGGTGCCGAAGGCACGGCGAGCGAACAATGCGGCGAAGGCGATCTGCATCGCCAGGACGGCCTGCACGGCGAACACGGGTAGAAACGCCAGCGCCGCAACGGTCATGACCCAACCGAGCAGGTCCATCGACAGCCCGGCGCCGTACCGGAGGGCGCGGGTGGGTTGCGGACGAACGTCGGACCGCATCGCGCGGGACCCGAGCGTCGTTGCGAGGCCGTCGAGCGCAGCGGCGGCGACAGGCGCCCCGAATCCGATCACGATCGACATGTGCGGTGTCATCGGTCGTGGCCCGGCGCCAGGCGGTGGCTGTGCACGCCATGAAGGTGGTCTGTCGGCACCGAACACGATGCTGCCGAACGTCGCCGGGGCGGAGGACCTTCGCCTTCTCCGAGCCGGAGCCGGAGCGCCGACCGGCCGGCTTTCCGCAGAGAAGGCGGGTCAACGGGGCGCCGAGTCCGTGCGCACGATCAGGACCGGGCACGCCGCATGGTTGAGGAGCGCCTGAGCGGTGGAGCCGAGCAGCAGCCGGGGGAAACCCCCTCGGCCGCGGTCACCGATCACGACGAGCTGGGCGTGCCTGCTCTTGGCCAGGAGCTCGTGCCGCGGCCGGTGAGCCACCACGACCCGGTCCACGGACACACTGGGGTGCCGGCGCGCCGGGGCGGCAAGGTGGTCCTCGAGCGCCGGTCCTGCGTCCGAGTCTTCGCCGCGCGCCGGCTCGTCGAAGGTTGCGCGGACGGCGACGAGGGGCACTCCGAGCGTGTCTGCTTCGGCGAAAGCGGCCTCGGCGACCGCGGCCGCCGCGGGGCCGCCGTCGATCCCGGCGAGTACCGGCCGCGCGGGACCGGGTTCGTCCCACTCGGTGCCGCGGACGATCGCGACGGGACACGGTGCATGGGCGGCGAGTGCGGCGGAGACGGAGCCGACGAGAAGCCCCGTGAATCGTCCGTGGCGAGCGCCGACGACCACCCAGGACGCCGACCCCGCCAGGTCGAGGAGCGCTGGTGCGGCGCGGTCGTGGTCGATCCGTTCCCGCACTTCGAGGGCTCCGGCGGCATTCGCCAGCTCATGTGCCACCCGGAGATGGTGGCGGCCACGCTGCCGCAGAGCTGCTGTCACTTCTTCCGGTGGCGGAATCTCCGCTGCCATCAGGTCGGTCAACGCGGTCGCGTGGGCCAGTTCGAGCGGCAACCGGTGGCGGACGGCGGCGCGAGCTGCCCAACGGACCGCGTCAAGCGCTTCGGCGGAGCCATCGACCCCGGCGATGATCGGCATCGGGTCGCGGGCCGGCCGGCTCATCGCACTCACCTCGACATCCGTGCTCGGCGGCGCTGCGCGTACGCGGGGCCACGGAACACCGTGGCGCCCACGATGATTCCCAGAACGAAGCCGAAGTCGTACAGGTGTCCGCTGTTGTAGACCGCATACACGCCGACGTGATCGTTGAACAGGGAGATCAGGAACGTGATGGGGCAGATGAAGCCTTGCCAGAGCCCGAGCCAGAAACCCGGCCGGGAAACGGTTTCCGCGAAGGGGTTCGCGCCGGCCGCGCAGGAGGTCAGGACCAGCGTCAGGAGCAGGAGGAGGCCGGCTGCTGCGGCCCGGCGGCGAGCCGGTCGGGGATGGGTGGCCATCCGGTCACACTGCCCGGCGAACGGGTGTGCCCGGCAGAGCCGAACGTCCTCCCGGTCTGGGACTTGCGCGAGTGCGCACGGACCGGCCTGCGCTTGCGGTGATCCTGCAGGCTTGCGACAGCACCGCGGAAAGCCGCGCGATCCGGTCCGGCGCCGACGGGAAGCGCGGGCGCGGAATTTGCGGACAAGCGCACGAACTCGCGAATACCGCCTGTCGCGTACGAGCATGAGCTCCTCAACCGCCGGTGTCGTGCGGATCGCCGCCCTGCGGGAGCCGGCCGATCGGCAGAGCACGCGTGGTACTTCCGGCGCTGAGCCGAGCAAATGCCGGCGGCGGGGGAGATCATGCTGTCCGACCGCGCCTGGTACAACCGGGCCGGCGTCGAACAGGTCCTCGGGTCCCGCAATCCCGAACAGCACCGGCGATCCTCCGACAGTGCCCGGTCTTCGAACGACTGCTTCTTCACCCGAGCGTGCCGTGCTACGAGGCACCTCGCCATGCGGTGACCCTGACGCCGAGACCGGAGCCCACCGGCTACTCGGGCACGGACCGGCGGCTCCACACGAGCGTCCCGGACCACGACGCCGGTTGCACGCCCACCGAGGCGAACCGGGGAACGCGAACCCGCTGAACAGCGGGCGGTCTCCCACCGCGGGGCAGGAGGCCGCCCTGGTCACCCGTCGTCGGTGCGCCGGTACGAGCCCAGTGCCTGCTCCCGCGCCACGGCGGCGATCGTCCGCAGCAGCGCCGTGTGCATCGCGCCCGCGACGGGGTACGCGACCCGCCAGTACCGGCGGAACTTCACCCAGCTCGGCGGGTCGGACAGCTGCACGCGGGTGTCGATCGTCAGCAGGCTCCGGTGCGCGCCATACGGCCGGACGCTGAAGGTGACGGCGAGCTTGCCGTAACCCGGCTCGGCGAATGAGGCGAACTCGGCGGGTTCGACGCGCCGCCAGGTGATGACCGGACGCCAGAACTTCCCCGCGACGCCGAGGGCGAAATCGCTGCCCGGGTGTTCGCCGAGCAGCGCCCAATCGGACCCCGCGTCGAGGTCGTCGATCGTGAGCCGGGTCGGGCGCCGAGGCGGGCCGTGCCCGCGGTCGCGCCAGCGCTCGGGCAGTTCGCTGACCCATCCGGCGGCCGAGATCAGCCCATTGTGGATGTTCGTCAGGTCCAGGTCGCGAGCTGCGAAATACGTTTCCTTGACCGGCGCGTCCACGATGAGGTGGCGCACGAGCGTGAAGTGGGGGTGGGGAATGAGCCGGTCGCCCAGCAAGTCGGCACCCGGCTGGTCCTGTTCCGTCATGGTTCCTCCTGCGGCTGGTGGAAGAGGTTTCCAGGATCGGCTGGTACTTCCCGCGGAGACCAGGATCGAGTGACCTCGCGCTGCCCGATTTCGTCATCGGCGGAGGGGACTTCATGCCCTGTCGGGGATTCGACCGGGCGGGCCACCGTTGGCTGCAAACGGCGTTGGCGACGTCGCGGTGCGGCGGAAGGAGGTTGATGATGCCCGGGACCGGAGTCGACAACGCCATTGTCGTAGGCATCGACGCTTCCGAGCCTTCGCTCGCGGCGGTCCGGTGGGCGGCGGAAGAGGCAGTGCGACGGGGGAGCGTCCTCAGGGTCGTCCACGCCGCGTTGTTCGACGAAGCGGACCTGGCACCTCGCGAGAGAGCGCACGGCGATGAATCTGCGCTCCTGCTCGAGCCCGCTCACCGCTGGCTCCAGCGCGCCGAAGCCGTCGCTCGTGAGGCCGCACCAGGGGTTCGCGTCGAATCGTCAGTCTGCCTCGGGCTCGCGGTCGAGCTGCTGATCGAGCTGTCGGAGGACGTACCGCTCGTAGTACTGGGCTCGCACGGCTCGGGCGGCCTTCGCGGCGCGGACATCGGCTCCGTCGCGCTACGCGTGGCCGCTTCCGCGCGCTGCACAGTGGTCGTCGTCCGCGGGCCCCCGCGGAACACCGGCCCCGTGGTGGTCGGCGTCGGCCCTGAGACCGAGGACGAGCGGGTGCTGGCCGTCGCCCTCGAAACCGCCGCCGGGCGTGGTGTGCCGCTGCTTGCTGTTCGCGTCCGGCGTGACGTCCTGTGGTGCGACGAGCTCGTGCAGAAGGAACCAGACGTCGAAGCGGAGCGCGGGTTGGCAAGCCGGCTCTCGGGTTGGATCGAGAAGTACCCGTCAGTGGCCACGCGGGCTTTGCTCGTGCGCGATCGGTCGACGGGCCACGCGTTGCTGGACGCGGCGCCCGATGCGCAGCTGATCGTCGTGGGCACCCGCGGCAGAGGGCCCGTCTCGGGAGGCTTGCTCGGCCCCACCGGCAACCGTCTGCTCGCGCACGCGCCCTGCCCCGTCGCCGTGGCGCGGTGACCGGGCCGTCCAGCGGAGGTGTGCCGTGCCGGCACGGGAGATCATGCCCAGTCCGGTGGTGCGGGTCGATCCCCCGCGACCCGGGTTCGCGAGGGGATCGCGTTGCTCACCGAGCGCAGTGTGGCGGCATCGCCGGTCGTGGACGCGGAGAACCAGGTGACCGGGTTCACGGACCATTCGGGTTGTCGCGACCGCTGGACGATCTCCGTCACCGCGGGTCTGGTGACGGTCACCGGGGCCTCGCGGACGAGGCCGAGCGACGGGTCGTGGCCGCGCTCGCACGGACCCGTCCACGGCGTCGTCGACGTCGACTTCCGCACGAGGGGCGCGGGAACGTGAGGGTCCTCCTAGCGGTGGCGACCCGGCACGGGGCCACCAGGGAGATCGCCGAACAGGTCGCCCTCGCGATGACGTCCGCGCTGAACGACGCGGATGTCAGGGCGGACGTCGACGTGCTCGACGTCGCGCATGTCACCGCGGTGGCCGGGTACGACGCGGTGGTGCTCGGCAGCGCCGTCTACATCGGACACTGGCTGGAGGCCGCGCGCCACCTCGCGCGCGAACACCGCGACAAGTGGCGCCGCGTGCCCGTGTAGTTGTTCTCCAGCCGGCCTGTCGGAGAACTCGTCCGGCCTGGGGAGGGACCGGTCGACGTCACCGACGTGCCGGCCGCCACCGGCGCCCACGCTCACCGCCTCTCCGACGGGAAGATCGACCGGGCTGCGTTGCACTGCCCCGAGCGCGCCTTCGTCACCGCGCTGCGCGTGCCCGACGGCGACAACCGCGACTGGCCGATGATCAAGGCCTGGGGTCGTGAAAACGCGGCCGAGCTGATCGCGCTGCCGTCTGGGCTGCTGGTCGCCCTCATCAGCCTCGCGTGGTTCGGGCGCAGGGCACCGGCCTCGTGACCACGACCGCGAACTCCCGGCACGTCGACGGGGCCGCCGATCCGCCACGCAGGATGTGGCCGGTTCTGCCGGAATCCCCGATGCCGGGGCGCCCGGGCGGGTCTTTCGCCTGCTTGAGGGTCGTCGCCTGGTTGGGAGACTGGGTGTCCCAGACGAGCGGCCCGCGTGGTGCACGACGGCCCCGGCGAAGACAGGCACGGCTGTGAGCGCAGCTCGGTCCGGCTGCGCGGCCTTCTGCGCGCGACCACGATGATCACGAGCGACCTCGCCTTGCCGAGTCTGCGCACGCGCATCGTCGAGGCGGCTCGCGAGCTGGTGGGGGCGCACCACGCAGCACTGGGTGTGATCGGCCCGGACGGGCAGCTGGCCGAGTTCGTGCACGTGGGCATGGCCGCGCAGATGTGCCACGGCGTTGACCATCGCGGCGGTGACCTTCGTCCTCGGTGTTCGGGCAATCCGGCAGCGTCCTGACGGACCGCGGCCGCGATGGAGTGGAGACGACACCGGCCCGCCCCCCGAGGAGACGATCGTGCGAGTCCTGACGTTGAACCCCGGCTCGTCGAGCCTGAAAGCTGCGATGGTCCACGACGACGTGGCGGTGGGGTGGGCGGCCTGGCCGACGACCGACCCCAAGGACGTCCTGGACGCGGTCCACCGGTGGCCGGAGGCCGACGCGGTGGCGGTGCGGTTCGTTCACGGAGGAGCGCAGAAAGCTCCGGCTGTGGTCACCGGGGATCTGGTAGCCGACCTCGAACGGCTCGTTCCGCTGGCACCGACACACCAGCCGCTGTCGCTGTCGGTGGTCCGCGAAGTGCAGGCTCGGCTCCCTGGTGTTCCGATCGTCGCGTGTTTCGACACCGCGTTCCACCACGGGCTGCCGGAAGCCGCGGCACACTACCCCCTCCCGCGCGAGTGGACCCGCCAGAACCGCTTGCGTCGTTACGGGTTCCACGGTCTTTCCTGCCGGTACGCCGCGCGCCGGACGGCGGAACTGCTGCAGCGCCCCGAAACCGATCTGCAGCTGGTGTGTGCGCACGTAGGCGCCGGAGTGTCGGTCACCGCCGTCCGCGACGGTTCCAGCGTGGACACCTCGATGGGCTACACGCCGCTCGAAGGTCCGGCGATGGCAACCCGCTCCGGGTCTGTCGACCCGGGGTTGCTCCTGCACGTGATGAAGACCGCGCCGATGGACCCGGACGAGATGGCCGACGCGCTCTACCACCGCTCGGGACTTTCCGGCATGAGCGGGACGACCGGGGACATGGGCGTGGTGCTCACGGCGGCGGCGGCCGGGAGCGCAGACGCCGAACTCGCGGTGGCTGTGTACCGCCACCGGCTCCGCCGGGAGATCGGCGCGGCGGCCATGAGCTTGGACCGGCTGGACGCCCTGGTGTTCACCGGAGGAGTGGCCGAATACCAGCCGGAGCTCGTGGCCGATGTCGCAGCCGGCCTCAGCGTCCTCGGGCTGCGCCTCGGTCCTCTCGAAAGCCCGGACGCGGACCGGGTGATCAGCACACCCGACTCCGCGGCGGCCGTTGTCGTGGTACGCACCCGCGAAGAACTCGAGCTCGCCCGCGGCGCCGAGGCCGTCCTCGCGCAACCCGCGGTTCGGTGACCGCGGGGACGTCGGGTTGGTCGAAGCGCAGCACGCCCGCGCGGTTACGGCGCCCTCACCTGCGAAAACTCCGCCCGCGCAGTGCTCGTCGACGCGCTCTCCCGGCTGCACGGCCGCCGCTTCGTCGCAGAGGCTCGGGAGCAGGAGCTCGCGATAGCCGTGACGGGTTCCCTCCGACAAGACCGCCGGCCCACCGCCGCACTCGCCCCTTACGCCGCAGCCCTGTGCACGGCCGCGGTCGTTCTCCGGGCGCTGGGCTTCGCACCGACCGCGGCTTTTCCGCACGACGCGGAACACCCCCGAACGTCCGACGGCGCGAGACTGCGATCGCTACACCGCACTCCGGTCGGACCGCGAGCGCACTAGCAGAACCTGCGCCGCGGCCCCGCGTCCGGACGCTCTTGCCACGGCGATCTCCTGGCCGCACACGATCGTCCTGCCCGGCCAACCGGAGGGGAACCTGGTGCCGGAGGGCTCGGCGCCGAGCCCTCCGGGGCGCCGACCTCGTCGGTGGTCACCGAAGGCACAGCCCCTGACGGCATCGCCCTCGCCGGCGTCGCCGCTCAGGACGTTCGCGTCGAAGCGACGGCATCGGGCATCGACGCGTCGCCAGCGACCGTCCTCGTGGGGCTCATCGCCCTCGAAATGGCTGACGGTAGAGATCGATTCGGTAAAAACGTCACGTTCCGCTCCTCGCGGCGACCTCGCAGTAAAGGGGGGGGGCACGCCTCGGGAGAACCCGGGAGCCGGCGGGGTGCGGTGTGATCATCGCCGATGAGCCCGGCAGCGATGCCGCGGAGCAGAAGGCTTGGCTCGCGGGAATACTGCCCTTGACGACGAACGGTACTCGTTGGAACTCGCCCGCCCCGCGTACTCAACGGGGAGTGACCTACGACTTGCCTTGCGAACGCTGGGATTACTTCGCGGGCGACGGGCTGCCGGCGTCCTAGCCCACCGTCATGAACTCGGCTCGGGAACCAGCCGGTGGGCGGCTTCCGGCGTGATGACCACGACAGGGCAACGCGCATTGCGTACACATTCCCGCGATACGCTGCCCATCAGAAAGTCCGTCGCGCGCCCCGAGCCGTGGGAGCCGACGACGAGCAGGTCGGCGTCAGCGGACGAGGCGACGAGTACGTTGGCCGCATCGCCCTCCGGAGTGGTGACGGTGATTTCGGGCGCTGCTGGGAACTCGGCGCGGATCCGGGCGATGTGGGCGTGCGGGGAGTACATCCCTTCAGGCTGCCGGCTGTGGGGCTGGAATGCGTACGAGGTCCCGGGAAGCAGGGTGCGCGCAGGACGCGCCATCATCGCGTGGACAGTGTCAGCAGGCAGCGCGATGTACTTCAGCGTCCAGCGCAGGGCGGCGTCCCCGTGGTGCGAGCCGTCGACACCGACGACGATCAGGCGGCCAGGGGCCACTTTCGCGGAGTCCATCAGATGCCTCTTTCTCCGGGGGGCGACGTGATCGTGCGCCGAGACAGCACGAGCCAGATAGGGCCGGAGGTCATCGGTGCCGGCGAGGCCGTCCGGCGTCGGCGCGGTGACTTTGGGCCCCGGCGCGCCTGGAGCTGCGCTCGTGAGCATGGAACCGCCGGAGCGACCGCCTCCGGGTATGGAGCCATCGGGATGACCTCAGCACCCACGACCGTCTTCACCGGCTCGGAGATCGTCCTGCTCGCGCGGGCGATCAGCCGGGCGCCGTCGGTGCACAACACCCAGCCGTGGAGCCTGCGGGTTCGCGGGGCGGACATCGACCTCCTCGAGAGTGACGTGGCGTTGCCCAGCCACGACCCCGACGGCCGCGACCGCGCCGTCTCCTGCGGCGCCGCGCTCGCCCACCTCGCCCTCGCCGCCCGAGTGCTCGGCCGCGAACCCAGCACGACGTTTCCCGCCGACGGGGACGTGGTCGCCACCGTGCACACGGCACCGGGCGGCGGTGCCCGGGCTGACGAAGCAGCGCGCTACCACGCCATCCCCCGCCGGCGCAGCCATCGGCAGTGGTTCGCCCCCGAACCGGTCAGCGACGCCGACCGGACAGCCGTGGCTTCGGCCGGCGCCGAAGCGGGGGTCCGGCTCGTGGTGCCGGGACACCTCGACGCGCTCGCGGCGATGCTCGGGTTCGCCACCCGCGTCTTCCGCGCGGACCCGGCGTACCAGCGTGAGCTCGACATGTGGACTGCCCGCACCTTCGTGCCGCACGCGCTCGGCGCGGCCGACGGCATCCCCGAGGACGCCCTCAGCGGCGAGTCCCTCCCTGCGGCCGGCGTGATCCGTCGTGACACACCAGTACCCGACGACGCGCGTCTGGCGAAGCGCCTCGAGAGCGAGAGCCTGCTGGTGATCTGCACCGACGGCGACACTCGCCGCGACGACCTCGCCGCGGGTGTGGCACTGGAGCGTGCGTGGCTGCAGGCCACGGTCCGCGCTCTGGCCGCGTCGGTGATCACGCAGCCGCTGCACCTGCTCGGCTTCCGTGAGCTGCTTGCGGAACGCCTCGAGCTGCCGGGCGTTCCGCAGGCGATCTTCCGGTTCGGCCACCCTGCGACCCCGGCGACTCCGGCGCCCCGCCTTCCGCTCGATGAACTCTTTCCCGACGCCCCTTCCGGAGGACTGTCATGACGCACGTACGAGACCTCGCCGACGTCCGGCTCGCCGACGCCGAGACCGTGGGCGGCAAGGGCGCCAACCTCGGTGAGCTGATCGCAGCCGGATTCCCGGTGCCCGGTGGCTTCGTGGTCTCGCGCGACGGGTACTGGGCGGCGCTGGACGCCGCCGGCGTGCGGGGCCAGGTCGCCGACTTGCACGCGAAGGCACTGGCCAATGTGGACGACCCGCAGCAGCTCGCCGATGCGTGTGAGCAGCTGGGCGCGCTCGTGCGTTCGGCCGGGCTCACGGAGGAGCTGGCCGCCGATGTGACCGCCGCCTACGAGGCGCTGGGCGATACTCCCGCCGTCGCCGTGCGCTCGTCGGCGACGGGCGAGGACGGCGCGGAAGCTTCGTTCGCCGGCATGAACGCCAGCTACACCAATGTCTGGGGCGGCAAAGCGCTGACCGAACGGGTGGTCGACTGCTGGGCCTCCCTGTTTTCCCCACGGGTGGTGAGTTATCGCGCCGGCCGTGGGTTCACCGGCGAGCCGGCTATCGCCGTCGTGGTCCAGCGGATGGTCCGCGCCGAGCGTTCCGGTGTGGTGTTCACGGCCGATCCCCGCACGGGTGACCGGGGTCGGCTGGTGATCGAAGCGGTGTTCGGCCAAGGTGAGGCGATCGTCAGCGGCGCCGTCGAACCGGACACCTACGTGGTGGCGAAGGACGACCTGCGGGTGCTCAGCGCCCGGGTGGGCACCCAGACCCACAAGATCATCCCGGAGGTGGGTGGCGGAGACGTGAAGGTCCCTCTCACACCCACGGCAGGCAAGCTTCGCGCCCTCGACGATGCCACCGTGCTGGAACTGACGCGTCTCGCCGCGCGGGTGGAAGACCACTACGGCGTGCCGCAGGACATCGAGTTCGCGGTCGCCGATCGCACGATCTGGCTCGTCCAGTCGCGCCCGATCACGACGCTGCCCGCGGCCGAAGCGAGGACCGGCGTCCTCGTCACGGGGCTCGCGGCCTCGCCCGGCGACGGCAGCGGCGCCGTCCGCGTACTGCACGACCCCGCGGAGGCGAAGCGCCTGCGCGACGGTGAGATCCTCGTGGCACCGATGACCAACCCCGACTGGGTGCCGGCCATCCGGCGGGCCGGCGCGCTCGTGACCGACGGCGGTGGCATGACGTGCCACGCCGCGGTCGTCGCGCGTGAGCTGGGCGTGCCGTGCGTGGTGGGCACCGGTGACGCGACCCGGGTGCTCGCCGACCGCACGCTGGTCACGGTGGACGGGACGAACGGCGAGGTCCGCGCCGGTGCCCCCGTCCACGAGACCGCGCACGTCGGACCGGTCGCCACGCCGACCGTCGCCGAGACGATCGGAACGCGGTTGTACGTCAACCTCGCGATGCCCGACCATGTCGAAGAGGTCGCGGCACAGCCCGTCGACGGGGTCGGGCTGCTCCGGGCTGAGTTCCTCCTCACCGAGGCGCTCGGCGGACGGCATCCACGTGACCTGCTCGCCCGGGGCGAGGAAGAGTCCTTCGTGGACTCGATGGCGAAGTCACTGCTCGAGATCACGACCGCGTTCGGCAGGCGGCCGGTCGTCTACCGGGCCACGGATCTGCGCACCAACGAGTTCCGCGGGCTCGCGGGCGGTGAGGCGTTCGAACCCGTCGAGAGCAACCCGATGATCGGCTACCGCGGCTGCTACCGCTATGTGCGGGAGCACGATCTGTTCGCCCTTGAGCTGCGCACGCTCGCCCGGGTGCGCGAGCAGACGCCGAACCTGCACCTGATGATCCCGTTCGTGCGCACCAAATGGGAGCTGGAGGCGTGTCTGGAAGCAGTCGACGCGAGCCCGCTCGGCAGGCAGCGCGGGCTGAAGCGGTGGATCATGGCCGAGGTTTCCTCGGTTGTCTACTGGCTGCCGGAGTACGCGGGCCTGGGGATCGACGGGGTGTCGATCGGCAGCAACGACCTGACCCAGCTCGTGCTCGGTGTCGACCGCGACTCGGCGGTGTGCGCGGAGCTGTTCGACGAGGCGGATCCCGCGGTGCTGGACGCGATCACCAAGATCGTCGGCACCGCCGAGGCCCGCGGAATCACGTCCTCGCTGTGCGGGCAGGCGCCTTCGACCAACCCGGCGTTCACCGAGCACCTGGTGCGGCTCGGGATCACGTCGATCTCCGTCAACCCTGACGCAATCGATCCCGCGCGCCGGGCGATCGCCGCAGCGGAACGGCGGCTCCTCCTCGACCACGTGCGATGAGACCGAGCGGCCACGAGGGCACTGCTACGTCGGAGCTGCGCAGCGGGGGACATAGGTCCCTTAGCCTCGTGACTGCAGCCCGTACGTCGAGCAGGTCGCGCGGAGAAGGCTCGACGGTGCCTCTTGTCGCCACTTCACGGAGACCGCGATGAACGACCAGCTCCCCACCGCATTCGACCAAGCCCTCGCAGCGGCGGTACGGGCGCCGTCTCCGCACAACACCCAGCCGTGGCGGTTCGTGGTGGACGGCGGCGCCGTCGAGGTGTGGCTCGACCGCGCCCGGGTGCTCGCGGTCGCGGATCCCGCGGCGCGGGAAGCGAGAGTGTCGTGTGGCGCGGCAGTGCTGAACCTCGTGATCACCCTGCGGCTCAACGGGCTCGGCGCGCGGGTGCGGATCCTGCCGGACCCCGCGTCGCCCGACCTGCTCGCCCTGGTCAGCCTTGACGGCGCTCGGCGTTCGACGGAACAGGAGCGCAGACTTGCCGAGGCGGTGCACCGCAGGCACACGAATCGCCGCCCGTTCGCCGACCGCGCGGTGCCGCCGGTCGCCCGCGCGCGGCTGAAGTCGGCGGCGCTGACCGAGGGCGGGCAGCTCGAGTTCCTGGACGCGTCGGGGCGCTACCCGAGGGTCGCGGCGCTCGTGCGGCGTGCGGAGGCGCTGCAGTCCGAGGACCCGTCGTTCCGGGCGGAGTCGGCCTGCTGGACCGGGCGCCCGGTGGAGAGCCCGGACGGGGTGCCGACGGTCGCTTTCGGGCCGCCGCACGAGATCCCCGGTGTCGTGTCCCATCGCGCCTCGCACACGAACCCGGCCGTTCCCTCACGGGCGTTCGAGCAGGATCCGTTGCTGGCGGTCGTGCTGACGCGCGACCACGGCGCGGCCGCCGAAGTCCGGGCGGGTATGGCGATGCAGCGGGTCCTGCTGACTGCCACCGCGGAGGGCCTTGCCACCTCGTTCCTGTCCCAGCCGCTGGAGGTCCACGGCACCCGGCGAGAGTTCCTGGATCTGTTCCGCGGGCTGGGGCAGGTGCACGCGCTGCTGCGGATCGGGTACGGCCACCCCACGCGGATGACGTCGCGGCGGCCGGCCGCCGAGGTGACGACACAGCGCACCGAACCCCGCTTACCGGCCCTCTGACCGTCCGATGGGACCAGCTCCAAGCGGTGTCCCTCGTGAAGAGGACCGTCGGCCCGCGAGGCGGGGCCGAACGCCACTTCGGCCGTCCACTGGTCCGGAAGATGCTGGTGGGCAAGGAGATCTGGTGCGCAGGAAGGCAGGAACCATGGACACGTTGGCGAACCGGCTGATGCGTTGGTGGCACGCCATCGCTCCCGGCCGCGATTCGGTCGCCCGGCCCTCGGACCGCTTCCAGGCCGCCCTGCTCGCCCTGTGCGTTCTCACGGCCCTGGCCGCCGTGCCGTTCGCAGCCGCAGCGGGATCGAGGCTGTACGAGAGCCAGGCGGCGCAGTCAGCCGAGCAGCTCCCGGACCGCTACTCCGTGACCGCGACGTTGCTGGCCGACGGCCCCGAGCTCACCACGAGCGGGCGCAGCGGGGCCGTGGGCAGTCCGAAACCGACGGACGCGACGTGGGAGCTGGCCGACGGCAGCCGCCGGGTCGGCCGCGTCGACGCGAACGAGGGAACCCACCGGGGCGACACTTTCCCCATTTGGGTGGACCGCTCCGGAACGCCCGTGGACCCGCCGCTGACGCCGGCTGCCGCCGTGGTTAACGCGGCGGCAGGTGCCACCGGGCTCTGGCTTGCCGCCTGTCTGGCACTCGCGACCCTCTACGGCTCGGTGGCGTTCGTCCTCAACCGGCGCCGCGGCGCGCAATGGCAGCGCGAATGGCTGGCCGGGCAGGCGAAGCGGGCGCATTCGTGAGTTCCATCCGTGAGCGAAGGAGAAGATGATGAACACAGCCAACCAGGGCGACGTCGTCGTCGGCGTCGACGGTTCGGCGGTGAGCCTGGCCGCGCTGCGCTGGGCGCTGTCCGAGGCACGGGCGAGCGGCCGGACGGTGGTCGCGGTGCGGGCCTGGACGTTCGACCCCTTCGCCGATTTCGCGTCGGCCGCCGTCCGGTCGCCGGTCGAGCGGGCGGCGCTGCAGCGCCGCGAACTGGAGTCCGAAGTCGCCGACGCGCTGGCGGAGGTCGGCGAGACGCAGGTCCGCGTCGAGGCGATCGACGGTGCTGCCGGGCCCGTTCTCGTCCGGCTTGCCGAGGACGCGGCGATGCTGGTCGTCGGTAGCCACGGTCACGGCAGGCTGCTGCGGTTGCTCGTCGGCTCGGTGTCGGCGTATTGCTTGCGCAAGGCCCACTGTCCCGTCGTGATCCTGCCGGCGGGCACTGTCGAAGAGCCCGAAGCGGCCCTCGAAGCGGAGACCGCCGGGAACTACTACCCCGGCCCGCTGCTGTGAGGAGCCAAGGATGACCACGAAGCACCCCGTCCGCGCGGTGATGACGACCCCCGTGGACCAGCTCGCACCCGGAACCCCGTTCAAGGCCGTCGTCGCTCTCCTCGAAGCCCGCGGAATCGGTGGCGCACCGATCGTCGACGAGCACGGCCGGGTCCTCGGCGTCGTGACGCAGGCCGACCTGCTCACGCGAAAGCTGCCGCACCGCGGACTCGGGCCCGGCGCGCGCCGCGGCCGACGCAAGGCCGAGGCGGTGTTCGCTGCGGACCTGATGAGCACGCCGGCGGTCACCGTCGGCCCGGACGATGACGTCGTCCGTGCCGTGCAGCTGATGGAGACCCACCACGTCCACCGGCTCCCTGTGGTCGACGGCGACGGTGCACTGGTCGGCATCGTGACGAGGGCCGACCTGCTGCGTGTTTTCCTGAGGCCGGACGTGGACATCTGCCACGAAGTCGTCGGCGAGGTGCTGGAGAGGGAGATGTGCGTCGATCCACGGACGCTGAACGTCACTGTGCACGACGGGATCGTCTCGATCAGTGGCGTCGTCGAGCGCTACAGCATGATCCCGCTGATCGCGGCTCTCGTCCGCCGGGTGGACGGCGTGGTCGAGGTGCGCGAACACCTCAAGGCCGATCTGGACGACCGGGGTGTCCGCCAGGACGGTCCGATCGCGAGCGGCCTGTTCGGCGGGCGTTCGGCGCGCAATCCTTGACCCGTCGAGAAAGCGGCCACTGTCCGGAATGGATGGTGGCCGCGTCCCTGGCCGGATCCGCGGCTCAGCGCTTGAGCGCCTCACGGCGGCGCTCGTACTCCTCTTGGTCGATCTCGCCGCGAGCGAAACGCTCACGCAGGATGCCCAGGGCACTGTCGTGCTCCTGGGGCGACCGGGTGCCGCGTCGGACGACGAGCGCCGCGATCAGTCCGGCGGCGGCCAGGACAACGACCAGGACGACGACCGCGAGCACGGGCCCGAGCCAGCCCATCCCCGCGTCGTAGTGCCACCAGTACGGCATGGCGACCTCCATTTCCGCCCGGTTCAGCGCCACGGTTCGCCGCCGCCCGGTGGGTCCGCGGTGTCGAGCGGCGTCAGCACGTCGTCGAGGTCACGGCGCGGGGTGGCGGGCAGCGGGTCGGCGTTGACCGGTGCCCAGCCGATACGCAGCACCATCTGCGGAACCGTGCCGCCCGAGACCTTCTCCTCGACGGTGCGGCGGACGTCCCGGATCTCCAGCGGTTCGGTGAGGGGGCAACTGGCGAGGCCCAGGCTCGTCGCCGTGAGCAGCACCGCGCTCGTCGCCTCGCCGGCGCGCAACCTCGAGAGGCGATCGTCGGACGCGGTGCTCAGGACGAGCAGCACGGTCTCGTCGTCCTCGCCCGCGGCGCCCACTGCCTCGGAGAGCTCGGGGTCTGCGAACCGCCGCGACGGAATCGCGCCCGGTGTCCTGTCGGGCAGCGGGGTGTTGCGCGACGGGACCCCGTCGGGTGCTGCGTGGCGGCCGCTCCACGCGGCCAGCTCGGCGCGGTAGGCCGGGTCGGCGAGATGTTCTTTGGACGCGTCTTGGATCGCGACGGCCAGGTAGTACCGCTCAGCGTCTTTCGCGATGCGCAGGACCACGCCCTCGTCTCCCGCGGCGACGGCCAGCGCTTCGAGGTGCCCGCGCGGCACCTCCCACGAACTGTGCCGGCGGCGGTCGGTCCGGCGGCGGGGGATCGCGGCGGCGAGCGCGACTTCATCCATCGACGGCTCGTGCCGATGCAGCTCGATTGCCGCCAAGTGGTCCGGCTCGTCCGGGTTGGGCAGCCGGCGCACCTCGGCCTGCCAGCCCAGCGCGGCGAACCCGACACGCGCGTGGTGCAGCGCGGCGCCACAGCTGATGAGCAGGTCACGCCCGTCCGGATCGGTCTCCGTGAGCTGCCGCGACGGATCCGCGTACAAGTGCAGGGACTGTGAGCCGACGGCCCAGCGCCAGGGCTGCGAATTGTGCACCGACGGCGCGCGGACGGCCATCGCCACCGCGGTCTTGACGGTGAAATCGTCCGGAAGTCCACGTTCCATGGTGAGCCTGCCTAGTCGTGTCGTCCGATGGTCACCCCGACCCTGTCACCGGCGGGCCTCGCCAGTGCAGGGCAGGAGTTCCCCGGCACGAAGGACTTTCGCCGTGTCCGACGATGCGGCGATCCGCCTCGTCGCTCAGGCCGGCGAACGTCGTGCGCGGCACTGTCCTATAACGATCGAGACGGACTTCGGCGCACCACGCGGTGAATACGGCGGATCCGATCTTCTGCGTCCCGGTGCGGAGCGCCTTCGCCACATCGGGTGTTCCTCCACGAGTCATGGGCCGTATGCCGAGCTTCCATATACCCCGCGAGGGTACGAAGCTCAGGGATGCCGGCGCCATCCCGGGATGACTGCGGTTGTGCATCCCTGGGACCAAGTCCTCTGTGTGCGGCGCCTGAATGCTGCGACGCTGCTTTCCGAGCGGAGAAGAGTCAGGTGTTCCGTAATACTTCCGGGGTGACCCGGAGCGCCGGCGGCGAATGAGGAGGGGCCTCATGATCGAGATCATCGCCATCGACACACCGAGCCTCGGCGACCGCAGCTACCTCGTAGAGGACGGCGAGACAGCCTTTGTGGTCGATCCGCAGCGCGACATCGACCGGGTGCTGGACCTGGCCCACGTGCGAGGGTTGCGGATCACCGACGTGTTCGAGACCCACATCCACAATGACTACGTGACCGGCGGTCTCGCGCTGGCTCGCGTGACCGGCGCGACCTACCACGTCAACGCCGCGGATCCGGTGTCCTTCGCGCGCGCCCCTATCGAGGACGGGAACGTGATCGACGTCGGGCCCCACATGCACGTGCGCGCGTTGGCGACACCGGGACACACGTTCACCCACCTGTCCTACGTCCTCGAGGTGCTCGGACGCGTTCCCGCGGTGTTCACCGGCGGTTCGCTGCTGTACGGCTCCACCGGCCGGCCCGACCTGCTCGGCCGGGCCCACACCGGTGAGCTGGTGAAGCGTCAGTACGCGTCCGCCCACCGGCTGGCCGCCGTGCTGCCGGACGACGCACGCGTCTATCCCGCCCATGGCTTCGGCAGCTTCTGCTCTGCCACCCCGTCCGACGCCGGCCAGTCGACGATCGGCCGGGAGAAGCAGGTCAACCCGGTGCTGACCCAGCAGGAGCACGACTATGTCGACGCACTGCTCGCCGGCCTGGACGCCTACCCGGCCTACTACGCCCACATGGGTCCGGCGAACAGGGTCGGTCCGGACGCCCCGGACCTCGCCGAACCGAAGACCGCCGATCCGGCCGAGCTGCGCTCGCGCATCGAGGCCGGCGAGTGGGTGGTGGACCTGCGCTCGCGGACCGCGTTCGCCGCTCGGCACGTGGCCGGCACCCTGAACTTCGGCGCGGACGGCAGTTTCGCCACCTACCTGGGCTGGCTCATCCCCTGGGGCACCCCGCTCTCCCTGCTCGGCGACACCGCCGCGCAGGTCGCCGACGCGCAACGCGAACTGGTCCGGATCGGCATCGATCGCGTCGAAGCCGCGGCCACCGGAACCCCCGAAGCGTGGTCAGGTGCCGCGCGCCTCGGGTCATTCCCGCGAGCGGACTTCAGTGAGCTGGCCATGGTCCGCCACCACCGGCCGGTGACGATCCTCGATGTACGGCGCAACCTGGAATGGACGCAGAACCACATCGACGGCGCACTGCACATCCCCTTGCACGAACTGCTCGATCGGCTCGGCGAGGTGCCGGTCGGAGAAGTGTGGGTGCACTGCCAGGCGGGATACCGCGCATCGATCGCGGCCTCGGTGCTCGCCGCGGCGGGGCACCAGGTCGTCGCGGTGGACGACGAGTTCGACCGGGCGGCGTCGGCCGGGCTGCCTGTGACCGCCGGCTGATGCGGATTCCCTGACGATCCTGCCGGCGGCGGTGTTCGGCCTGGTCGTCGGCACTGGCCGGGACCTGCTCGGCGCGGGCGGCTCCATCGTGGCGATCCCCGGCCTTGGTCCAGCGGGTCGGGCCGCCGCTCAGCTCGGCGATCCCCGACGTCGCTCCTGGTCGCCTTCCGCCCCGCCCCGCCCCGCCCCGGCGCGGGGCGCCGCCCGCCTGACCATCGGCGGTGGGGTGACCTGACGAAGCCGTGACCACGTTGCCAGGACTCACCGCGCCGGAGGCCGACGGTGAAACACATGGGGTGCAGTGCCGGGACGCGGGGATGGACACTGAGCGCAGAGACGGTCCGGAGGGCCACTCGCAGGCGTGCGCCCTGATCAATCAAGAGGGGCCACAGATGAGGGATGGCGATTGGGTGATGGGCTGGTGGTGGATCTGGCCCGCGTTGATCGTGGTCGGTCTGGTGATTTTGGGTTACCTGGGGGTCCTGCTGGCGCGGGGCAGGGTCCGCGGCTCCCGAGAGGGAGAGCCTGACGGCGGCGTCAGGTCCTCGGCGCGCCGAATTCTCGACGAGCGGTACGCCCGGGGGGAGATCGACGAGGAAGAGTACCTGCGCCGGAAAGCCGAGCTCCGGTGAGCAGCGAGCCGATCAGCCGTCGTCGCGCCTTCGGTCTGGTCGGGGTGGGGGTCGCAAGCGTCGCGGCCGGCGCCACGGGGTGGGCGACGGGGCTGGGTGCAGTCGACGGGAAGGCGGGCCGGTCAGCCGGTGCGAGCGGGCAGCCTCTGGCCGAACCGCTGGAGTTGAGCAGCCGGGCCGGCGTGCTGCCGGTGGAGCTGACGGCAGCACCGGGAGTGCGCCTCGCTGGCCGCGACACCGCGGCATGGGGGTTCAACGGCACGTCACCTGGCCCGACGCTGCGGGTGCGGCCGGGGGATCTGCTGCGCATCCGGCTGGTCAATCAGCTGGGTCAAGCGACCAACCTGCACACCCACGGCCTGCATGTCTCCCCGCAGGGCAACAGCGACAACCCGTTCCTGAGAATCGAAACGGGGACCAGCTTCGACTACGAGGTTCGCGTTCCGGACGATCATCCGGCCGGGACGTTCTGGTACCACCCGCACCACCACGGCACCGTGGCTGATCAGATCTTCGCCGGTCTCGCCGGGGCACTGCTCGTCGACGGCGGCCCCGCGCTCGCCGCACAGGAGCGGATTCTGCTGATCACCGACACCACGTTGAATGCCGCGGGCCGGGTGGCGTCGGTGACTGCCATGAGCAGGATGACGGGCCGCGAGGGCACGGTGGTGCTGGTCAACGGCCAGCACCAACCCGTTGTCGCGGCCGCGCCCGGTGCCGCGCAGCGGTGGCGAGTCATCAACGCCTGCACATCCCGTGTACTGGCGCTGCGGTTGCAGGGCCACCAACTCACCGAAGTGGCCTTCGACGGCCGGTTCCTGCCCGCCCCCACGGTGCAGGCGCCCGTCGTGCTGGCACCCGGCAACCGCGCGGACCTCCTCGTCCGGCCCGCTGCGCCCGGCCGCTACGCGCTGATCAGCGACGCCTACGACCGCGGCAGCGTGATGGGTGGGGGCTCGGTCACCAGCAGCCAGGTCGTTCTGGGCACCCTGGACGTGACTGGGCCCGCGGCGGCGGCACCGACATCGCCCGCCGCACTGCCGGCTCCACCCGCGCCGTCAGGCCCGATCGTGCGGCAGCGTCAAGTCACCCTCGGCACGGCTATGGGTGGTATGGGCGCGGGCGAGATGATGAGCTTCACCATCGACGGACGCACATACGATCCGACCCGCGATGATCAAACCATCCGGCTCGGCACCACCGAAGACTGGACGGTGATCAATACCAGCCCCATGGTGCACCCGTTTCACCTGCACGTCTGGCCCATGCACGTCGTGGGAGACAGCACCGGCACGGCTCCGATCAGGAGACAGCAAGACGTCGTCCTCGTTCCCGCCCGTGGCTGGGTCCGCCTGCGCATCGCCTTCGCCGACTACCCGGGCCGCAGCGTCTACCACTGCCACATCCTCGATCACGAAGATGTCGGCATGATGGCCACCGTCCACGTCCGGAGCTAGCAACGAGGCGTGACCGGTGATCGCACACCAACCTGATCGCCTTGCCCACCGCGAAGAGTGCTGGATTGCTGACACGTGCCGTACGTCAGGTCCGTCGCCCCCTGACCTGCGTGCCGCTCCCGCTGGTGTAACCACCGCCGGGTTGCGTGAGTACACCGGACCAACGCCGATCGGCGCGGCAAGGACCCGGAGCCGAAAGACCCGCCGTGTATGGGCGTCGGCCCCTACTCGGAGCCGACGCAGGCAAACATGCTCGGGGAAGTCCGGTGACAGTCACAGAAGTCCGCGATGGCACGTCCGTCTCCCGTAGCGGTGGTGTTCTTGACGACCGGGAGGATGATCAGGAAGGCGCTGGTCGTGAACGAAAGCAGTCGGTCGGTTGTGGTCGGTGTGGATGGATCGTCCTCGGCCCGACATGCGGTGCGTTGGGCCGCACGTGAGGCCGAGTGCCGTCGTCTGATGCTGGTGATCGTGCACGTGTGCGCACTGGTGCCTGTCGCCGTGCCGCACGCGGTGGCGCTGCGCCGATACCAGGCTGCGCTGGTGGAGCAGGGGCACCAGTGGCTTGCCGAAGCCGCTGGAGCAGCCCGGGAGTCAGCACCCGACGTGGCCGTGCGCACCGACCTGACCGGCGGCTCGGCGGCCGATCAGCTGATCGGGCTGTCAGCCTCGGCAGAGCTGATGGTGCTCGGCTCACGAGGGCTGGGCGGGTTCACCGGTCTGGTGGTCGGATCGACCGCCGTGGCGGTAGCCACCCACGGGCACTGCCCGGTTGTGGTCGTACGAGGAGCTGATGCTCAGACCGAACCACGCCAGGACGGTCCGGTGGTGGTGGGCGTCGACGGAGCACCGAGCAGTCAGATGGCGATTTCCTTTGCATTCCAGGCCGCGGCTACCCGGAACGCGCCCCTGGTGGCCGTGCATGCTGTGAACGACGTGCCCATCGCGGCCGTCCGGAGATCTGCGGCGGATCGGCAGCCGATCGAGCTCCACGACTCAAGGCTGCTGAGCCAGTGGCTGGCCGAGTACCAGGAGAAGTATCCCGTTGTGTCGGTCGAGCAGGTCGTGGCGCGTGACCGTCCGACTCACATCCTGCTTGATCACGCCAAGAGTGCACGGTTGGTCGTGGTCGGGTCCCGCGGCCGTGGTGGTTTCCGAGGTCTGCTGCTGGGATCGACTGGCCAGGCCTTGATCTACCACGCAGCCTGCCCAGTGGCCGTCGTGCCATCACCGCGACCATGACCATCCCCATCACGACGGGCCCGACAACCGCTGCAGGTTACGAGGAACGGCAGCATGGTGTGTCGGACTGTGCCGACTGCTGACCGCGCCGGTGCCGACATCGGCTGCCGGTCGCGGCCGGCCAGAGGCGAAGGTTTCCGGCCTCGGCTGCTGCGCAGCAGCCGAGGCATTCTCTCGTGCGTGCGGTCCTCACCGGTAGAACCGCGCCGCGCGGTCCCGAATCCTCGCTCGCCTCGAAGGGTCGGCGGCAGCACGATGAACTCGTGCTCGAGCCAGCCGGGCAGCCGGCAGATGTGCCGCGAAGTGCGCGGCACTTTCGACCGTGAGCCGGCCGCTCACTGTCGCGTCGCCCATGCTCAATCCGATGATCGCCGGGACCGCCGCGATGGAGTTCTCGCCGGTGTTCCTGGTCAGCCATAGCCTGTGGCTACGACGTTTTCACAGCCCCCTGAACACCGCGCAGACCGCCTCGCCGGGCGCCCCTGAGAGCTACAACCGCCGCTACGTATCGAGTGCATGCGCCGGGGTACGACGTTGGCGCTCGTCACCGTGAGGAATCAGCCCGCATGCCCGAAACGCCGCACACGATCATCGACGTCCACATCATCCTCGAGCGCGACGACCTGATCCTCTTGACCGAGCACAAGGGCACGTACGGCAACGGGATGTGGCACTTGCCGTCCGGGAAGCTCGAGCACGGCGAGTCACTACCTCACGGCGCCGCCCGCGAAGCGCTGGAAGAAGTCGGCGTCGAGATCGACCAGGCTGACCTCCGGATCGTCTACACCATCTACGTCACCGGCCCCGGCCCGGACGCGCGCCTCGGGTTCTTCTTCGCCACCGACCGATGGACGGGCGAATCGGTCAACCGCGAACGCGGCAAGTGCAGCGAGATCACCTGGTTCCCCCGGAACGCCCTGCCCAGCGCTGTGATCGAGTACCCGTTGACGGGCATTCACGGAAGCCAAGCCACAGCAACGCTCAGCATCCTCAGCTGGGACGAGGAACGCGCGGCCGGATGCGGCCGCCACATGGAACTGCTGATCGAAGGACGACGACAAGCGCCGGTTTGACGAACTCCTCGCGGCCGCGCCCCTCACCAGAGAGGTAGTGCGTCTGCTGCAAGGAGAAACCTGCATGGCCGATAGCGCCTGGGAGGTCCGCCAGCGGCTCCTGTGTCAGAGGCCCGCCGGCGCGCGGGGAAGTCTCGCCGGCGGGGCGGGGCAGCGCAATGCCGAGTACCACAGCAGACCTGGGTCAATCTGCTGGTGTTACAGCGGCGCGGCGTGGCGAACGGTCAAGTCCGTCGCCCGTCCACTTCCATTGATGCGCGGCCCGCGCGATTCTGGCACCCGGGTGGCCCTGCCCGGGGCGGGGTGCTCACCGCAGAGCCCATGCGACGGGACTCGCCTCGCGGCGTCAGGGCTGGCTTTCTCGGCGAGCCGCTAGGGCAGGGATCGACTTGATCTTGTCGGGGTTGAGGTGTTCCAACGCGATGCCGGTGGGGCGTGGCCGTGGTGCGCAGAAGATGACCTCGTCGGGCGTGACGATGATGTCGACGCTGAAGTCGTGGGAGGTGTCGGGAATCTTGTCGTCGACGACTTGGAGTTGGTGCACGGTGGTGACGATGGTCGTGTGGGGGCCGATGAGTCCGGCTTCGGTTAGGAGCGCGACTTCGAGGTCGGAGTATCCGGCGCCCTTGCCGACGCGGACCTTCGCGCCGGTCGACGGCCACGGGGCCGCAGACGACGAGGTCGCTGGAGCGCATCCGTTCGGGGGCGACGGTCGGTGCGACGCCGGCGGCGTGCTTGCTCTGCGCGGCCTCGACCCCGACATGGCGCGGGTCGAGGGCGTGAACGACTCGGGCGTGGCCATGGCCGGTACCGCCAGACCAGCTTGCCCTCGCGCAGCGCCGTCTCGCGGTCCTCCGGCTGCCCACCGGCCTGGGCCACCCGGCGGGCAGCAGCCCCGGCGGCCGGATCTGCTCTGACCCGACCTCGAGTCGGCGCGCGGCAGCACTCAGACCGTCTGATCGGTAGTTCTAACGCTGACCTGGGGATGCACGGAATACCTGGTCACGGCAGGCAGCAGTTACGCCAAACTGGGCGCGTCCGGCGTCAGGGGGCAGCAGCTCGTGGACCAAGATCAGCTTCGGTGAAGCGATCACATGCCGTTCGACTACGGCCGCGACCTCCAACACGGTGGCGGTCTTCATCGCGGTAACGCCGACGCTCACACACCAGATGTATGCGACGACGGCTTGCCTCTGTTCCGGCCGCCGCCGTGGGGGTCGGCGAGTAGGCGCGCATGAAACACGCCGCGTCCCACGCAGACAGGAGCGCGCCGCGCATCTTCGTGAAGCCGCCGCGATGGTGGATCTGGACCGCAACACCGCTCGTTGTGCCGGCCGTGCTCGTCGCAGCGCTTGCACCGATGGACCTGATCGGCCGGGTTATCTGGGTCTTACTGGCCGTCGGCATGCAAGGGCTGGCGGTCGCCACTCTGCGAAACCGCGTCATCGTCGAGGGCAACCAGCTCGCGATCCGCGGCGTATTCGCCTGGCGCCGCGTCGCACTCGACCGGCTGGTGTTCGTGCACGCCCGACGCGAGAGCAACGCGCCGCTCTGGCGGCTGAAGCTCAGCGACGCCGACGGCAATGGCCTTCCACTGAGCCTGAACGGCTACCGGCCCCACGACCGAGCACGCGTCATGGACGCGATCGGTCCATTCCTGATGTCCGGCGGCGTCGCTCGAAATGGACCCGTCAAGCAAGCCGTCGACGGGACGCTCTGGCGCCCACGCCGGAAGCGGTAGCTTCAGCGTCGAACAGGCCTTAATCCGTCCAAACTCGCCCTGCAGAAGTGGTGCTCCGCCCCATTGGGAGAGTCTGTAGCTGATCAGGCTGCTTCCGCAGTCATCATGACTGTCATTGATCAACTTCTCCGGCCGTCGAACAACCCCGGACGACTGAGCTCAGGGGCCACCGGCCGTGGACCAATCGGCTCCCGAGCCGGCCGCAGCATCTCGAATCCCGGTTCGCGTGAACGTGTCCAGCGGCCGGCCCTCCGAGGCGTACGGTGGACTCTCGCTGTGATCCCCAATTTGGGGGATCCTGTCAAACCCAAGGGATTATGGACGGAACGCTCGCCACTGACCTGCGTTTTCGCAGGTCAGCACACCGCTGACCCCAGGAGGACTCATAATCCCTTGGCCGTCAGGTCGAGCCCGACCCGGCCCACTCTTCACGCCTTGATCGCGCCTCTGACTTGCTCAAACATCGCCTGAAGTTAATCTTGTAGACCGTTTTGGCAGTTCGTCAATAAACGGCAGGTCTTCGTCATGAGATGCAGTTCGGCGCCAGGCCGCCGCGGGGGATGGAAGCCCGGTCTCGTCTCGGATCGGTCAAGAACTGACGTGTTCGTCAGCCTGTGAATTGCAGGGCTCGTGGTGCACCGTCGACCAATTCGTCGTACGTGAGGACCTGGACTCGAGTCAGGTGCGCGTCGTACGACCTGATGGTTTGGTGGATCTTCTTACCCGTGATCGTTCCTGTGGCCTCTGACTCGGCGTTGCCGATCACCACGGTGCCTCTTGCCCGTCGGAAGTCTTCGGTCACGTCGAGCTCGTTGTCCTCATAGGTCGCGCAGTCTCAACACGTGTAATCGAGGGGCAACTTTCGTTGTGAGATAGGAGAGCTGATGGCGATTCTTGCGCACACACTCGGTCGCCGAGTGGGTTGAACTGCGACCGAAGCTCGTCTGCGGCCCGTCGTGCCGTCGGCTTCCGGCTTGCGGCCGACTCGCAGACTGCCTGTGAACGGTGAGCGGCTGCTACCGAGCCGGTCGTGCGCCCAGGATCGTCGTGACGATGTCGGTGTAGTGGTCGACAAGCTCGGAGCGGGTCAGGGGGCCTCCCGGGGCGAACCATTCGCGGACACCGTTGAGCATGTCAAGCACGGCCATGGTCGTGATCGGGACGTTTTGTACGCTGAATTCTCCGCAGCGGCAGCCGTCCTCGATGGTGTCCCGTACTGCGTCGTGGTAAGCGGACTGCAGTTTGATGCCCTGTTCTTTCTGGGCTTGGTTGAGGGCATAGCGGATCGGGTTGCCCACGAGGAGCTCGGGGCGGCGGTGATCGCTGATCTCGATATGGAGGCGGACTGCCCGCCGGATTCGCTCGGTCGGGTTCACCGTGCGGTCGCGAAGCATCGGGACGGTGGCATCCACGAAGTCGGTCATGAATCGCGAGACTATGGCGTACAGGACGTCCTGCTTGTTCGCGAAATGGTGGTACATCGTCGAGGACGAGATTCCGGCCGCGTCGGCGATGTCCCGAATCGAGGTGGACCCGTATCCCCGCTCGTAGAACAGTCGGCCGGCCTTCTCGAGGATGTGCCCGCGCAGCACAGGCCCGTCGTCGAGCGACTTCTTCCTGGCCACGCGCGCACCTCCTGTCGAGCCCCGCCGGCCCCGGGTTCGGCGATGGTAGCGGACAACGGCGTTGTGTCGATCGAGTGATCGACATATGTGCCGAAACCATTGACGCCGTGGTCGGCGTCACTATACCGTTCGTGTCGATCGAACGATCGACATTGCCGCAGGGGCCGTGACCTGGGGCGATCGTGGTGCGAGTCGGATGACAAGGTGGTCATGCATGGCGGAGTTCGGTTCGGGATGGTCGACGACGCCTGTCACGGGAAGCCGGGTCGTGGTCACCGGAGCGGCCGGTGGTCTCGGCCGTGAGCTCACTTCCGTGCTGGCCGGCATCGGGGCGGACGTGGTCGGGATCGATCGCCCGGGCGCCACGAGCGCGCCCGGAGTGCGACTCGTCGAAGCCGACCTCACCGACGACGGCGCCGCACGCCGCGCCCTCGACCAGGCCGGTGAAATACTCGGCGGTATTGACGCGCTGATCTGCGGCGCGGGAATCGTCGACACCATCCATCGGGCGAAGACGTTCCCCCTCGCGGCTTTCCGTGCCGACGTCGAGGCGAATTTGCTCTCGCAGTTTGTGGTCGCGCAGGCCGCATATTCCGCGTTGGCGGCGGCGGACTCGTCCTCGATCGTATTCCTGGCCTCGATCGCGGCGCAGGATGGCTTGCCCGGTCAGGCCTCGTATGCCGCGGCGAAGGCCGGGGTGCTGGGCCTGACCAGGAGCCTGGCCGCGGAGTGGGCACCCGACGGGATCCGGGTGAACGCGGTCGCGCCCGGGTTGTTCGCGACGCCGAAAGTGCTCGCGATGCCGGATTCGGCGCGGGACCGGCTTCTCGCCTCGGTGCCGATGAAACGGGTCGCCAGCCTCGGCGAGGTGGTCGGCTCGGTGCTCTATCTGCTTTCCCCGGCCGCCGGTTACGCGACCGGCCTGATCCTGCGCCTCGACGGCGGCGCCGGTCTCACTCTCGGCGGCTTTTACCGCTGATCCCCTCGACCTCCGCCGCGGCATCGCGCCGCCGCGGAGCAACAGTCAGGAGTTGCGTTTGTACTACATCGGCGTAGACATCGGTGGCACCTTTACCGACTGTGTCCTCGTTGACCAGAACGGCAAGCACCGCACGGCGAAGGCGTTGTCCACAAAGGATGATCCAGTGTCCGGGGTGATGACCGGGCTCGGGCGGCTCGCGGAGGCCGAGGGACTCGATTTGGCCACCCTGCTGGCGCGAACCAACCGGTTCGGGCACGGCACGACGATCGGTACCAACGCGGTTCTCGAGCGGGCGGGCGCCAGGGTGGGCTTGGTCGCGACCGCGGGCCACGGCGACGCCCTGTTGATGATGCGCGGATCCGGACGGGTGGCCGGCCGGTCCATCGAGGACGTCTTCGCGGTACACGGCAGCCGGCTCCCGCAGCCGATCACTGTGCCCGGAGCGATTCAGGAGGTGCACGAGCGGATCGACGCTTCCGGCGCGGTCGTGGTCGACCTCAACACGGAGCAGGCGGTCGAGGACATCACGCGGATGATCGCCGAGCACCGGCTGGACTCGATCGCGATCTCGCTGCTGTGGTCTTTCGCCAACGCCAAGCACGAGAGGGCCTTGGCCGAGGCGCTCGCAGCGGCGGCTCCTGATGTGTTCGTGTCCAGTTCGGCGGTGGTGTCGCCGCGGCTGGGCGAGTACGAGCGCACCGTCGCGACTGTGATGAACGGCTACGTCGGGCCGGCGTGCTCCCGCTACCTCAGCCGGCTCGCCGACCGTCTCGGTCACACCGGGCTCACCGAGCCACTGCTGGTCATGCAGTCCAACGGCGGTGTCCTCCCGGGAGAGGCGGCCGCGGCGACGTCGCTGGGCACCATCGACTCCGGTCCCGCCGGTGGGCTGACCGGAGTCGCGACCCTCGCGCAGGCGTACGGCCACGACCGGGTCGTGGCCACCGACATGGGCGGTACGTCCTTCGACATCGGTCTGGTCATCGACGGTAAGCCGGTCATGGCGGAGGACAACGTCATCGACCAGTACACCTACCGGCTCCCGCACCTGGCGGTGAAGACCATTGCCTGCGGCGGAGGAACCCTCGCGCGTTTCGACGAGGCGACAGGCGGTCTGCGGGTCGGGCCGCAGAGCGCGGGTTCCGAGCCGGGGCCCGCCAGCTACGGCCGTGGCGGCACCGAGCCCACGGTCACCGACGCGGACGTCGTGCTCGGGCTCCTGCGGCCGGCGGCCTTTTTGGACGGACGGATGCCGCTGGATCGCGATGCGGCGGTCGGCGCGGTCGGGCGGCTGGCCGAGCAGCTCGGGTTGTCGTTGGAGGAGACCGCCGCCGGGATCCTGGAGATCAACAACATGCGTGCCGCGACGGTGATCCGGCAGCAGACGCTCGAACGCGGGCACGACCCGCGCGACTACGTGCTCTACGCCTACGGCGGCGCGGGCCCGGTGCACGCCTTCGGCTACGCGGCCGAGTCCGGGGTGCGGGAAGTCGTCATCCCCTTGGGCAACGGAGCATCGACCTTGTCGGCCTACGGGATCGCCTCCGGCGACGTGGTGCTCTACAAGGAGCTCGAACGCGGCCTGCTCGCACCGTTCGACGGTGAGCAGGCCGATGCCCTCGCCGCAGGCGTCGCGGAGGTGGAAGCCGCCGCCCGTGCGGACCTGGCCGCGGCCGGATTCGGGGATGACGTGGTCGTCGAGATCGACGCGCTGATGCGCTTCCGCGAGCAGCTGATGCACAGCCTGGAGATTCCGGTGACGCTGCCTTCGGACGGCAAGCGACTGCTGGCCGATTTCGACGCGGAGTACGTGCGCCGGTACGGCTCCGGCGGGACCGCGATGTTCCAGACCGTCGAGGTGTTCGCGTTCCGGGCCCGGGCGTCGGTCGCCGCAGGTATCCCGATTCCCGCGCCGCACAGCGAGCCGGCCGCCCCGGTCGAACGCGCCGATGTCTACTGGCCCGGCCGCGGATGGACCTCGACCGAGGTGCACCGTGGTTCCGTGACCGGAACGGTCTCCGGCCCGGCGCTCGTCGAGCTCGCGCACACGACCATCGCCGTCCCGCCCGGCGCGTCCCTGTCCACCGGGACCCGCAACGAGCTCCGCCTGCAGCTTCCGACCACGAAGGAGTCCTGATGCCCATCTCTCCCGAGGCCCCGGGTGTCGTCTGGGACGGTGTCGCGCGCGGGTACATCCCGAGCGAGCCGCTCACCGTGCCGTCAACCGTGCAGCTGCACACTACGGCTTCCGCCGCCGTCGACCCGGTGACGTTCGAGGTCGTGCGCTATTCGCTGATGAACATCAATCTCGAGCACGGCCAGACCCTGCAGCGGCTCTGCGTCTCGCCGGTCACCATGATCACGCGGGACTTCCAGCCGTCGATCCTGACCCAGGAGGGCGATGTCGTCTTCCTGGGGCCGTACCTGCAGTACTTCTCCAACTCCCAGTCACTGACCATCAAGTGGGTCCTGGAGAACCGGGCCGAGGACCCCGGCATCGCTCCGGGGGACATGTACGTCTCGAACGACCCGTTCGTCGGGTCGCCGCACCAGCCCGACGCCGTTGTCGCCGCGCCGGTCTTCGTGGGTGAGGAGATCTTCTGCTGGGTCTCCAACGTTCTGCACCACAGCGACGTCGGTGGCTCGGTGATGGGCAGCTTCTGCGTCGACGCCACCGATATCTTCCTCGACCCGCCGGCCTTCCCGCCGTTCAAGCTCGTGGACCGCGGGAAGATCCGGCCGGATCTGGAACAGATGTTCCTGCGCCAGTCCCGGGTTCCGACGAACGTGCACATGGATCTGCGCGCGGCGATCTCGGCGAACCTCGTGGCCGTGGAGAAGATCACCAAGCTGTTGGAGCGCTACGGCGCGGACACGGTGAAGGCTGTCATGAACCGCGTGCTGGACGCGGGGGAGCGAACCGTCGCGGAGCGGCTGGCGAAGATCCCCGACGGCACCTGGTCTCACCGCATGTACGCCGAGGCCGCGCACACGGGCGACAATGCCACGTACGTCTACCAGACGACGGTGCGGAAGGTCGGCGAGCACCTCTACGTCGACAACCGCGGGACCGATCCGCAGACCGGGTCGATCAACGTCGCCTACGCGGGGTTCGCCGGTGCCTTCCTGGCTGCCCTGACGGCGTCGCTGACCTCGGATCTCGCCGGTGCCTACGGCGGGGTCTACCGGCGGGTGCATTTCGAGCCGGTCCCCGGAACGCTGTCGTGCGCGGACTTTCCCGCCGCGGTCAGTCCGGCGGGTATGTACACCATGGAGACATTGATCAGCCTGGCCAGCACCGTGATCGGCAAGATGCTGGCGTGCGCCGAGCCGGAGATCGCCGGGCTCGCGATCGGGCCGGCCCACCCCGCGTTCTACGCGATGATCTCCGGTGGCGTCACGGCGGAGGGAAATCAGTTCATCGGCACCAACGCCAACAACATGATCGGTTCGCTGGCGGCTTCTCCCGCGGGCGACGGCGTGGATTTCGGCGGTCATTTCTGGATCCCCGAGGGCACGGCGAGCAACGTGGAGGAGCTCGAACTGCTGTGGCCGATGCTCTACCTCTACCGGCGGGCACTTCCGGGCGGCGCCGACGGTGCGGGGCAGTTCCGCGGTGGGCGCGGGTTCCTCGAGGCCGCCATCCCGTGGGGGGGCCCGGGTCTGGCCGCGGCGGTCTACATCGACGAGTCGTTCCCCAAGGTGGTCGGTGCGTTCGGCGCCAATCCGGGGTCGGTCGGGCATTTCCGGCTCAAGCACGGCTCGGACGTCCGCAAGTCGTTCGAGGCCGGCGTGATCCCTCAGGACTTCGACGCCATCGGGGGCGCTGAGGCGGCTGTCGAGGCGAAGGGCCCGGCGCTCATGGTCGGCGATGACGGGGTGTGGGAATGGACCGGTGCCAACGCGACCGGTTTCGGTGACCCGCTGGCCCGCGAGTCCGACTCGGTCGCCGCGGATGTGGCCGCGGGTGCACTGCCCGCCGATGCCGCGGACCGGGTCTACGGCGTGGTGCTCCGCTCGGGCGGCGAGGTCGACGCGCCGGCGACGACCTCGCGGCGAGCTCAGCTGCTGCGAGACCGCCTCGCCGCGGCGACCGTCCCGGACGGCGTGCGCACCGCACCCGAGTCGGCTGAGCTGCACCTGCTCGGCGGTGAGCTCGCACTGGTCCAGCACGAAGGGGCGTGGCACTTCGTCACCGCGTCCGGCCGCGCCTTGCTCGCGCCGGTGACCGCGAACTACAAGGACGGCTGTGCGGTGCTCGAGCGCCCGGTGCGGGAACTGGGGCCTGAGTTCTCGACACACGAGACGCGCGCCGGCTACACCGTGCGGTACCGCGAGTACCTGTGCCCGGTCACGGGACGCCGGATCGAAACCGAGATCCTGCGGGACGGCGACGAGCCCCTTTGCGACATGGCTCTCCAAGAGCGAGCGTGATGACGGCGACCAATGTGGCGGGACGGTTCGTCGAGGTCGCCGGTGCCCACGCTGCTCGCGAGGCATTGGTCGACGGACCCGTGCGGCTCAAGCACCAGGAGGCCCTGCGCCACTCGACAGCCGTCGCGGTCCGGTTGCTGGCCCGGGGTATCGCGCCGGGCGACCGGGTCGCGATCCTGCTGCCCAACGGCTGGCAGTACGCGATCGGGTACTGCGGCGCACAATTGGCCGGCGCGATCGTCGTGCTCGTGAACACCCGGTTGACCGAGCCGGAACTCGATCACATCCTGAACGACAGCGGTGCCACCGTGATCGTCACCGATGACACGCTCGGCGCCCGGGTGCCGGCGGCGCTCGCCGACCGGATCGTCACCGCGGACCTTCTCACGGCCGAGCCAGGCGCAGCCGAGGATGTCGATCCCGCGACCCTGCCCGGGTGTGCCCGCGCTCCGCACGACGTCGCCCACCTGCTCTACACATCCGGGACGACGGGCCGGCCCAAGGGGGCCATGCACACGCATGCGAACCTGCTGTTCAACGCGCGCACCGTCCGGGAACGGCTCGGTGCGGCCGCGAACGAGCGGACGCTGATCGCGGCGCCGATGTTCCACGCGACCGGCACCGTCTCCCAGCTCATCGGCTTCTTCACCGCGGGAGCGTGCTGTGTGTTCACCCCCGCGTTCAAGGCCGAGACCGCCGTGGCGTTGATGACGCGTGAGCGAGTCACGTTCTTCGCGGGAGTCGCCGCGATGCTCAGGCTCATCCTGCTCAAGGCGGCCGACACCGCCGCGGATCTGTCCGCGCTGCGGTTGTTCGTCCTGGGCGGCTCCGCGGTGCCCGAGGGGTTTCCCGCGGAGGTCGCGCGGCAGCTTCCCGGGCTCACCCTCGGCAACGTGTGGGGCCTGACGGAAGGAACCTCGATCGTCACCTACACCGAAGGCAAGGAGTACCTCGGCCGCACCCAGACGGTGGGCAAGCCGGTCACCGGCGTGCAGGTCGCCGTTTCCCTCGAAGGTGGGCGGCCCCGGGATGTGCGCGACACTGTCGGCGAACTGTGCGTCCGGGGGCCGGTGGTCGCGGGCGGCTACTGGAACAACCCTGAGGCCACCGCCTCGACCTTCGTCGACGGCTGGCTGCACACCGGCGACGTGGGCAGTATCGACGCCGACGGGTTCGTCCGGGTCCTCGACCGGCTGAAGGACATGATCATCCGGGGTGGCGAGAACGTCTACAGCCTCGAGGTGGAGAACGTCCTCGCCACCCATCCGGACGTGGCCGAGGTGGCCGTCGTCGGGGTGCCGGACCCGATCTTCGACGAACGGGTGCGGGCGGTCGTGGTCCCGCGGCCGGGGCGCACTCCGAGCGTGGCGTCGTTGCGCGCCCATGCCGCCGGCGCGCTGGCCGACTACAAGGTGCCCGCCGAAATCCGCTTCGTCGGCGAACTACCCCGCAACCCCTCCGGAAAAGTCCTCAAACGCCGCCTCGTCGAGGACGCGGCCGCCACCGGCGAAGGAGTTCGATGACTTCCGCGGCTGACACTTCCTCGGCCGAGGCCGAGGTACCGGCCGTCAACGACGTCGACGTCGTGATCGTCGGCGCCGGATTCAGCGGGCTGGGCGTCGCGGCGATGCTCGGCAAGGCCGGCATCCGGTCCTTCAGGATCCTCGAGGAAGCCGACGACCTCGGCGGAACCTGGCGGGACAACACCTACCCCGGCTGCGGTTGCGACATCCCTTCGCCGCTCTACTCCTACTCGTTCGACCAGAAACCCGACTGGACCCGGCTTTTCGCCGGCCAAGCGGAAATCCTGGACTACCTGCGTGAGGTCGCCCGGCGCCGCGGCCTGATCGACCACACCCGGTTCGGGCAGCGCGTGCAGCGGGCACGGTGGATCGAGGCGGACGCCCGCTGGGAAATCCTGACCTCGACAGGGGACAGCTACCGCGCGCAATTCCTGATCTGCGCGGTCGGGCCCCTGCACCATCCGGCCTACCCGGACCTGCCCGGTGTGGAGACCTTCCGGGGGCCGGTGTTCCACTCGGCGAACTGGCGGCACGACGTCGACTTGAACGGCAAGCGGGTCGCGGTCATCGGGACGGGTGCCAGCGCCATCCAGTTCGTCCCCGCGATCGTCGATCAGGTCGCCTCCCTGACCGTCTTCCAGCGGACTCCGCCGTGGATCGTCCCCAAGGCCGACCGGCCCTTCGACGAGCGGCACCGCAGGCTGGCGCGATGGCTGCCGCCCTACCGATGGTGGGTGCGGGAGCGGCTGTTCTGGATCCACGAAAACCGCGCCGCGGGCTTCGTCAGCGACCCGGCCGCGATGGAGCAGACCGCGGCGCTCGCCCGACGGCTGATCAAGAAGCAGGTGCCGGACCCGGAACTGCGCGAGATCGTCACGCCGGACTACACCATCGGCTGTAAACGGTTGCTGATCTCCAGCGACTGGTACCCCGCGTTGTCGAAGCCGCACGTCACCGTGCACCAGGGCGGAGTCGCCCGGGTTCGGGCCGACGCCGTCGTCGGTGCGGACGGCGCCGAGACCACCGCCGACGTCCTCATCTACGGCACCGGGTTCGACTCTCAGAACACTGTGCGCATCGACATCGCCGGACGCGACGGCCGCACGCTCGCCGAGGCCTGGAGCGAGGGGAACAAGGCCTACCTCGGCACCGTCGTCGCCGGATTCCCGAACATGTTCCTGATGGTCGGGCCGAACACCGCGCTGGGCCACAATTCGCAGGTGTTCATGATCGAGTCGCAGGCCCGCTACATCGTCGACAGCCTGCGCAGGCTCCGGCGGCGAGGAGCGGAGTGCGTGGAGGTCCGGCCGGAAGTACAGGACTCGTACAACGAATGGCTCGATTCACGCATGGCCGGCACCGTGTGGCAGACCGGCGGCTGCCGCAGCTGGTACCAGGACCCTCGCTCCGGGCGCAACACAGTCCTGTGGCCGGACACGACGATCGCTTTCTGGCGCCGAACCCGGCGGGCCCGGATGTCGGACTTTCAGCTGCGAATGTCGCGGTAATCCCATTGACCGTGAACCTGCAGTCGCGCTGGCGACTGCATCCGCCGGACCACGCGGCACCGAATCGTATCCAGATTTCCGGTTACGAGACGCCACTTCCCGTTGACCTCGGAATGTGCGCCCGGGTTCTGCGGGGCGGGGCGCTGCGGGAGCAGACCCCTGTCGCGCCCTGACCAGGGCGCGACAGGGGCTCACCCAAGCCGCATTGGTGGGCGGGAACAGCTGGTACGAGGTCGACAAGGTCGCAGCCAAGCAGATCGTCGCGTCCATGCCCGAGGTGCGCGCGGTTCGCGCGGGAGAACCGCAACTTCCTGACCCGCGCCTGCCGGTGGCTGGTCGAGCAGACCGAGGTCCGCCAGTTCCTCGACCTCGGGTCCGGGTTGCCGACGGCGGAGAACGTGCACCGGATGCGTGATGGGCAGGGGCAGGCCGCGCGTACCGGTGTCACTTGGTGGGCCGCGCGGGAGATACGTCTCAGCTTGTTCCGCCGAGCGTTAGGGCGTAGATCAGGTAGTTCTCGACGGGTTCCTGGACGTTGAGAGTGGGGCGATGTCGCGGCCGCGTGCGTGTACGCGGACTCGGTAGGAGTCGGGCCCCGTGTCGGCCAGTTCGGGGAACGCGCCGTGGTCTTCGTAGTAGAGCTCGATCGGCGCGCCGTTTTCTTCCCCGACTGTCACCTTGGGCATGAGCTGTCCTCTCGTGCGCGAAACGGAGTGGGTGCGGAGCCTCGGGTCGTGGCCTCGTTGCCGGCACCGGTGCTGCCGAGGTGAACGCCAGTCCGGTGCGGTGGTGTGGCGGCAGCACCACGACCGGTGAACTTCCGGTGCCCGGCGCCGTGACCTGCGTGTCGTTCGCCGAAATTGTCCTATCGGACAAGGGGAACCCGCCGGCAGCACACTTTTTGCCGACGGCGCGTTCCCCGATCGACCACGGACCGAGGTAAGAACGGACGTCCTCTGTGGACTGGTTATTGCCCGGCCATCCCGGCGGTGAGCGAGCCCCGGGCGGCGCGCCGGGCCGGCAGTGCCGCCGCGATCGGGGCCGCGAGCACGGCGGCGGCCAGCAGCACCGCGAGGCGGGCCCAGGGCAGCGCGAAGAGCACGGGCTCGGCGTCGGTCGAGGCCACGCGGGCGATCAGCCACGCCGAGCCGATCCCGAGCAGCAGGCCGCAGGCCGCGCCGAACACGGCGACGAACACCGACTCGGCTGCCAATGCGGCGCGCAGGCCACCCCTCGTCAGGCCGAGGGCACGGAGCAGGGCCGATTCGCGGGTGCGTTCGAGGACCGAGAGCGACAGCGTGTTGGCGATCCCGGCGAACGCGATCAGCACGGCGAGCGCCGTCAGCGCCCACAGCAGCTCGAGCGTGCTGCGCAGCGGCGCCGACAGTTGGTCTTCCAGGTCCGCGATCGTGCTCAGCTTCGCCAGCGGAGTCGGTTGCAGCGCCCGATCGAGCGCGGCCGCGGCCTGGTCGGCGTCGGCGTCCGGAGTGAGTTTCACCAGCACACTGCCGTCGTGTTCGCTGTCCGGCATCGCGATCTTCGGCAGCTCACCCTGGTCGACGAGCGCGAGGCCGAGGTCGGCGCCCGGCGCGTCGACGCTGTCGTAAACGGCCACGACCCGCAGCGACGACCCCGAAGCCGTGCGCACGGTCGCGCCCGCCGCCAGCCCGGTCTCTTCGGACAGCTGCCGGCTCACGGCCAGCTCGCCGGGGCCGAGCCGGTCGAGTGCACCGGAGAGGACGACCGGTCGCAGCAGCGTGCCGAGCGAGTCGCCGCGCACGGCGGTCATGCCGTAGCCACCGAGCGAGCCGAGGTCGCCCGTGAACTCGGTGACCGACGCCGTGGCCGCGACCCCTGGCACCGCCGCGAGCGTCGCGGGGAGGGTCGCGGGCAGTCCTTGCCCGTTGACCACCGAAGTCACCGTGAAGTCTGCTCGCAGCTGCTGCTCTACGCCTTGGCTGCGGCCGGCCTCGACGCCCGCGGTCACCGTGGTCACGAGCGCGACGACGGCCAGTCCGATGGTCAGCGCCGCAGCGGTTGCGGCTGTGCGGCGGGGGTTGCGGTCGGCGTTGAGCGCCGCGAGCTTCGCCGGCTCGCGCAGCACCGGGGCGGTGACGGCGCCCAATACCCGCACGGCGGGTCCGGCCAGCAGCGGCCCGACCGCGAGCAGCGCGCCGAGCAACGCGACCATCGCGGCGACGGCCAGCACCGCGCCGTCCTGGGCGTCCGCCGCGAGCGCGGCCACCGCCGCCCCGACTCCGGCCACGAACAGCACGGCCGCGACGATCGCGCGGGGCCGTCCCGCGCGGGCCTGACGTCCTTCGACCGGCTTTCGCAACGCCGCCACGGGCGCCACCCGCGTCGCCGCCCGCGCCGGGGGCACGGCCGCCAGCACCGTGACCAGCACGCCGACGACGAGCGCCAGCACCGCCGTCCGCGCGGTGAGCGGGACGTAGACCGGCGCTCCCGGAGAGCCGGTGATCGCCTGCAGCGCGGCGGCGACCCCGAGCCCGCCGAACAGTCCGACGACGGACGCCACCACCCCGACCACGGCCGCTTCGGCCAGCACCGCGCCGAACACCTGCCGTTTCCCGGCGCCCACGCACCTCAGCATTGCCAGCTCGTTCGCCCGCTGCGCGACCAGGATGGTGAACGCGTTGGCGATCACCATCGCGGCCACGACCATCGCCAGCACGGCGAACGCGGTGAAGAACTTCGTGAGCTCCGCCGAATCGGGCGCGGTCGTGTTCAGCAGCTCGGCGGCGGCCCGGCTTCCCGTCACTACGGAAATGCCCTGCCCGCCTACCGCCTGGTCGAGGTTGGTGACGAGTTGAGACGGGGCGACCCCCTGCGCCGCCCGCACCACGATCTCGTCGAACTCCGCGCCGGGTGCGACCTGGCGCAGCCCCTCGGGTGTGAGGACCAGGTCGTCGGCCCCGATCCCGGCGTCCGTCGGCCGGCTGAAGGTGCCGACGAGCGTGTAGGCGTGTTCTTTGCCCTGCTGATCGAACAGCGTTACCTGCTGCCCGAGCGAGAAGTCCCGGGCGGTGGTCGCTTCCATCGCGAGCTCGCCGGGCTGCTGAGGGAACCGGCCACCGGCCAGGTCGAACGGCCGCAGCGCGGCATCGGCGGGCAGCGCGGTTGCGGCCGCGTCGGTCGCGTGCCCGGAGGCGTCGCGGATCGGCGCGCTGACGGTGACGCGGCCGTCCGCCGCCGCGACGCCGGACACCCCGCGCACCTTCGCGAGCAGCGCGTCGTCCAAGGCCGCGCCGCGGGTCTGGCTGACGACCGCGTCGGCTCCGCGCAGGTGGACGGACACCGCGTCGTGGAGCCCGGCGCCGACGGCACCGGAGAGGATGAACGAACCGGACACGAACGCCACGCCGAGGGCGATCGCGACGGCTGAGAGCAGCAGGCGCAGGGGCCGGGCCCGGACCCCGGCGGCGATGACGCGCAGCATCACACCCCCAGGCCGGTCAGGGCGGCCAGCACGGAGTCGGCCGTCGGACGGGGCACGTGGGCGGCGACGCGACCGTCGGCCAGCAGCACGCCGTGGTCGGTGTAGGAGGCGGCCACGGGATCGTGCGTCACCATCACCACCGTCTGGCCCAGCTCGCGCACCGACGCGCGCAGGAAGCCGAGCACCTCGGCACCGGAGCGCGAGTCGAGGTTGCCGGTGGGCTCGTCGGCGAACACGACCTGCGGCCGCCCGATCAGCGCTCGCGCGCACGCCACGCGCTGTTGCTGACCGCCGGACAGTTCCCTGGGGTGGTGGCGCAGGCGTTGCCGCAGGCCGAGCGCGTCGACGACCACACGCAACCAGGCCGGGTCGGGCTTGCGGCCGGCCAGGCGCAGGCCGAGCAGGATGTTCTCCTCGGCCGTCATGGTCGGCAGCAGGTTGAACGACTGGAACACGAACCCGACGTGGTCGCGCCGCAGCCGGGTGAGCGCCGCGTCGGAGAACCCGGTGAGCTCGGTCCGTCCGATCCGGACGCTGCCGGCGTCCACGGTGTCCAGCCCGGCGAGGCAGTGCATCAGCGTGGATTTGCCGGAGCCCGACGGCCCGAGCACGGAGGTGAACCGCCGCGCCGGGAAGTCGAGGGACACGTGGTCCAAGGCCCGCACCGCCGTGTCGCCGCGTCCGTGGATCTTCACGACCTGCCGCACTCCCGCTGCGACGGGACTGTCCACTGTGTCTGGTTGCATCCGCTCTCTCCCCGACCTCGTCGCGCCGTTCTCGGCGCCTCGGCCCGAGCTTGGCGGGCCCGTGCTGAAGCACTCCTGAAGAACCCTGAAGATCGCTTCAGGTTCCCGCGCGGGCTTCTGGGAAGATCGGGTTCATGAGGGTGCTCGTGGTCGAGGACGAGAAGCGATTGGCCGAGACGCTGCGGTGGGGGCTCGAGGCCGACGGATACGCCGTGGACCTTGCCCACGACGGCGAGACGGGGCTGGAATGGGGGCAGCTCCACCCGTACCAGGTGATCGTGCTGGACATCATGCTGCCGAAGCTCAACGGCTACCGGGTGTGCGCCGCGCTGCGCGAGCGCGGGGTGACGACGCCGATCCTCATGCTGACGGCCAAGAACGGCGAGTACGACGAGGCTGAGGCCCTCGACACGGGCGCCGACGACTTCCTGAGCAAACCGTTCTCCTACGTGGTGCTCACCGCCCGGCTGCGCGCGCTGGTCCGCCGCGGCCGGGCAGGCGCGGCGGCGACGCTGACGTTCGGCGACCTGGTGCTCGATCCCGCGAAACGCACGTGCCGGCGCGGCGGCACGCCGGTCGCATTGACCACGAAGGAGTTCGCCGTGCTCGAATGCCTGCTGCGCCACGACGGGCACGTGGTGGCCAAGCACGAGATCCTCGGGCAGGTGTGGGACGTCGCGTACGAGGGCGATCCGAACATCGTGGAGGTCTACGTGAGCGCGTTGCGGCGCAAGCTGGACACGCCGTTCGGGCGGCGCACGATCGCCACCGTGCGCGGCGTGGGGTACCGGCTGGTCGCCGACGGACCCGGTGCGTCGCATGAGTAGGTGGTGGCCCGAGTCCGTGCGGCGGAGCACGGCGCTCGCGGCGGTGCTGCTCAGCGTGCTGGTGTTCGGGCTGGGCTGGTGGGGGATCCGGCAGTTCGTGGCGACGCAGCTCTCGCGCAACGCCGTGCAGGCGACCCGGGCGCAGCTCGAGCGCGTTGCCGACGCGTATCGCCTGGGCGTGATCGACTCCGCGGCGCTCAACGGCGACGCGATGTTCGAGGTGGTCGGCGACGACGGCCGGGCCGTGGTCCACAGTGGCAACCTGACCCAGCTGGATCCCGCATGGAAGCCACTGCCGCCGGCCCCTCGCGACGCGCCGCACGGGTGGACGACCACCACGACCGCCGCGCTGCACCCGGGCACCCACCCGCAGTGGCGCGAGTACCGCACCTACACCGTGGTGGGCACGGTCGTCGACGATGTGCCGGGCAGCCTGGTGGAACCGCTCGGCCGTGAAGGATCCACTGTGGACACCGGCTTGTCGCGTGCCGCCTCGAGCACGCACTACCGGTTGACGCTTTACCTGTTCGTGCTCCCGTGGGACACGCTCACCACACTGACGCTGCTCGACGACATCCTCGAGGTGTTCGTGCCGCTGGCCGTGCTCCTCACGGCGCTCGTCGCGTGGTTCGCCGCCGGGCGCGCGCTGCGCCCCGTGGAGGCGATCCGCGGCGAGCTCGCCGAAGTGAGCGGCAGCCAGCTCGGCCGCCGCGTGCCGGTGCCGCGCTCGCGTGACGAGATCGCACGCCTGGCGCACACGACCAACGCCACGCTCGACCGTCTGCAGCACACCCACGAGCAGCAGGAACGATTTGTCGCCGACGCGAGCCACGAGCTGCGCAGCCCCCTGGCGAACCTGCGGACCGGCCTGGAGGTCGCCCTCGCACACCCGGAGCGCGCCGACTGGCCCGCCGTCGCCGAACGCTCGTTGCTCGACGTCCGGCGCCTGCACCGCATCACCGCCGACCTTCTGCAGCTCGCCGTCGACCCCGGTCGCGTCGCGCCGGTGGAGGTCGACCTGGCGGACGTGGTGCGTGAGCAGGTCGCCGAACGTTCGGCCGTGCCGGGCCGCCCGGCCGTGCGATCCTTTGTGGACGGCCCCGCGCGAGTGCTCGGTGAACCCGTGCAACTCGAACGCCTGCTGCGCAACCTCCTAGACAACGCCGTCCGCCACGCGACCTCCGCCGTGACCGTCACCGTGGGTCGCGACGGCACCTCCGTGGTGCTGGAAGTGCTAGACGACGGCCCCGGCATTCCCCCTGGCGATCGGGAACGCGTCTTCGACCGCTTCGCCCGCCTCGACGACGCCCGCACCCGCGACGCCGGCGGCTCCGGACTGGGCCTCACACTGGCACGCGAAATCGCCCGGCGCCACGGCGGTTCCCTGGTGGTGGCCGACTCGGAAACCGGCGCCCGCCTGGTTGCGCGGCTACCTGCCGCGGACTGAGGTGGTCGTTACGTCGTGCCGGGAGTACTCGACACGCTCGTGGCGCCGCACATCGAGACGATGGCGCTGACCTGTGTCGCGGCCGGCTTGCCCGGCGACGAGTGCGGCCGTTTCCGTGGCCAGATTCCGCCCCGTCGTGGCGGTCGCGGTGTACTCGACGCGTGATTCACCCCAACTGGGCGCGGACGACGCCGATCAGCTGCGCTCGGATTTACATCACGGGAGGCCAACACCTGGCTCGATGTTCGGACATTTTCTCGAAGTAGTCCATAGAGCTCGCGCAGGGCGGTCATGTCCCGGCAGGGAAAGCAGGTCAGTGGCCCCGGCTAATCGTCACCGTTCGCCGCGCTCTCTCGTCGCCGGCGACCTTGGCCAGAAGCTGACCTGGAGAGACGTACCTGAGTTCGCCTCGGCTGCCTCGGCGGGCGACGGTCCGGTGCGTCTCCTCGACCCGCGTTTTGGGCCTACCGCGATTTCATCGCCATCTGACGACTGAAGGCCCGCCCCTCCGGCGAGGGACAGGGCTTCTGACCTGCGGTTTTGGCTGGTGCGCGATACTGGGATTGAACCAGTGACCTCTTCGGTGTCAGCGAAGTGGGACACGCGTCTCGACCAGGCAAAACGTGTACTACCGCAGGTTGCCGGCCCGCGTTGCTCCCCGCAGGGGTCGCTTCGACACTGCCGCGCCGGGTTACCGCCGCCGAGGAATCGCCATCGGCCGCGGACATGGCTCAGATGCGCAAGCGGTCTCGAGTTGCTCGGCTCCTACGCGGTCGGTGATCGGGGCAGGGCGATGAGGGCGACGAATGACGCGCTGCTAGCTCTCCCCGGGGCCCGATGCCAGGGGCCCACACCGACATGAGCCTTCTCGACGTCGCTGCGCGGCCATGGTCTGCACCCCTGCTGGCCCCGGTGATTCGATTCTGAGCAGGATGTAACGGCGTGGGCGTTGGCGGCCTCTTTCGGGGAGGGCTGGATTGCCGGCGTCGGAAGGTGCGAGGCTCGGCATGGTGTGGCGGCAGTTCGGGGTGTACGGCGCCGCCGGTGGACTCCTTGTCGAGCTGCTTGCGCTCTTCGGCGCTGTCACCGCTTGGCAGGCGGCTCTGCGGACACAGAGCGGCCGCGTTGCGAAGCGTCCGGCGCGCCTGAGGACGTTCGTCGATGTTCAGACGCACAGCTGCACCGGTTTCGGTGAACACTGGTACTCACCGCCGGCGCGGAAGCAACCCGTGCCTGGAGATCGATGCATTCTTGCCCAGTCACTGCGAAAGGGCGGAACGGTGGCCATCCTCTGGGTCGAAAAGCTGGCCCTGTATCCGCCAGCGGACGGGTTCCATCCCCGGACGCCGCTCGCCTTCGCCTCGCGCGGCTGTCACGGAACCGTGGATAGTGGAAGGGTCAGTCGTCTGGGGACCACCGGCCTCCGGCCTTGCCTGCGAGCCCACCAGCGCCCATGGCGACGTGGGTGGGGTTTTCGCTTCAGCGCGGTGCTGCGCGTACAGCTTGGCGTACGGTCCGCCAAGGTCGAGCAGGTCTTGGTGCCGACCGGATTCGATCAGCCGGCCGTGGTCCAACATCAGGATGTGATCTGAAGCCGGTGCCAGGGACAGATCATGGCTGATCAGGATCGTCGTCTTGTCGCTGGTCAGTCGGCGCAGTGGTTCGATCACGCGCTGGACGGCACGCGCGTCCAGCCCGGCGGTGGGCTCGTCCAGGACCAGGATCGGGGTGTCGCGGACGATGGCCCTGGCGATCGCCAGCCGTTGCCGCTGCCCACCGGAGAGCCGCTGGCCGGAGCTGTCCAGCACGGTCTGATATCCCTCCGGCAGGGCGGAGATGAACTCGTGGGCGTCCGCCGCGACCGCCGCGGCCACGATCTGGGCATCGGTGGCCGAGGGCCGTCCGTAGGCGATGTTGTCACGCACGGTGCCATGGAAGACCTGGGTCTGCTGCAGCACCAGGGTCACCTGTTCGCGCAGCGATTCGGTGGTGATACCGCGCAGGTCGAAGCCGTCGAGCCGAATACTGCCTGAAGACGGGTCGGCGAAGCGCAGCAGCAATTTTGTGATGGTCGACTTGCCGGCGCCGCTGGCCCCGGTGATCACCACCAACTGGCCACGGCGGACCGTGAACGACAGCTCGGTCAGCGCGGGCCGGTCGGCGTCAGGATAGCGGTAGCTGACCCGGTCCACGCTGATCTCGCCACGGGAGTGGGCCAGCACGTGGGCACCCGCGTGGTCGACGACCGTCGGTCTTGTGTTCAGCAATTCCGAGATGCGGTCGGAGCTCGCTGTGGCCGCGTTCACCATGATCGTCAGAGAGCCGAGCTGGCGCAGCGGAGGGTAGAGATAGCCGAGGTATGCGGTGAACGCCAGCACGCCCCCCGGGGTCAGGTGATGCTGGCTGATCTCCCAGATCCCTGCGCCGACCACCAGCAGCAGCGCCGTGACCTCCGTGATGTCCACCAACGGCGCGTACGCTCCGGACATCCGTGCTTCGCGGACCTTGGTTCGCATCCAGGACGCGCCGTGTGCGTGCAGCCGCCGCTGTTCGGTCTGCTGTTGGTTGTAGGCCTGCACCAAGGGCAGGTTCGTCAGGCTTTCCTGGACCGCAGTGGTGATCATGCCGTTGTAGTCGCGCTCGTCGCGGGACACTGTCTTGATTCTCTTCGAAAACGACCGTGCCGCCAGTCCGAACAGCGGGGCGAGAATAAATGACGCGAGTGCCAGCTGCCAGGATACGATCAGTGCCGCGCCGGCGTAGAAAATCGCGGTCACGATCGCGCTGACGGTTTCGACCGTCCCGGACGCGGTCAACTGTTCGACCATCTCGATGTCACTGGTCACCCGGGCCACCAGGTCACCGGTGTCATGCCGGGCGAAGAAGTCGGGGGAAAGCTGTTGCAGGTGCGCGTATACGGCGTCGCGCAGGCGAAGCAGGAACCGCTCTGACACCCAGGAGGTAAGGAGGCCGCCTCCGAACGAGGCGAACCCCCCGACTGCGGCCATGCCGACCCAGATCGCGGCGGGCCGCCAGAACCCGCGGAGGTCGCCCGTGGTCAAGGCGTCGTCGATGATCACACCGAAGGTCCAGATCGCCACGGTCTCCGCGACCGCACTGATCACCAGCAAGAGAATGGCCAGCAGCAGCAGACGGCGTTCGGCGCGGACATAGGGCCAGAACCTCCGGAATGCCTGACGTACCGACGCCGGCTTCGTGGGGCTGTCCGCGTCGTTCGGGTAGGTGCCGCTGTCGCTCGCCGCGGGAATAATGGCGGTCACGCACACCTCGTTTCGAGTCGTTCCATCGACTGCGGGTTGGCCGGCCGGGTTGGGGAAAGAGTGAGGGCCGGCGCCTTCGACGCGCCGGCCCCTCTCCCTCTTTCGGGATCAGGACTTGCTTGTCCTGACCATCAGAACAGGATCAGCGACCGTAGCGACGGTTGCGGTTGTACCGCCGGGAGCGGTCGTGGTCGTTGCGCCGCGAGTCGTAACGGTCGCGGTGAACCGGCTTGAAAGAACCCATCGTGATCTCCTCCTCAATACAGTTTGAATCTGTTCCGTCGGCGCGCCCCGACATCAACGACGGTACCCCGGAAATCGACAAGCGGACTTGGCGAGAGAAGTGTCGTCGAACACGTCGCGTAGACCGTGAAAACTGCGTAAGGAAAGGCGATTTCCGGCCATGGTCCGCATTTGCGCAGAGTGCGCAAATGCGACGCCAGTCGATGAAAAGTAACACACCACGCAACCCTGTAGATCAACTCCTGCGCCCACATCGGATTACAGTAAAACTGTCGCCGATCTTGACAGCTTCACGGGCCGGCTTGGCTCGCGCATACCTGACAAATGGGAAACAGGAAGCGCGGCAACCGACCTTCCTCGATTCGCTGTCTGGCCCGAGTTTTCACGTCTGAACTGGGCGATCAGGAACTTGATGATCACGCATGAAGCCCCTGGGTGATCATGCTTCCTGCGACAGAAAGTCGATCACACCAAGGCCTCCAGTTGATCAGCGTGCGCAATGCCGGCGTTGCGACATCCGGAGCCTCACCCGGTCGCGGCCGGAGCTCCACTGCCGGCGAGGGACCGGTCCGCTCGTTGCCGGAGTCATCGGCCGGGCGGACCCTGTCGTCGGGGCTCCACAGGGCGGCGAAGGCGGGCCTCGCCCGTGACGGGTAGTTCGCGAGCAGCTCGCTCGGTGAAGCCGAGTCGCCAAGCGAGCCTGACGAGCACGGCTGCCGACGGCACCGCGCAGGCGACGTGCGCCGCCGGAGTTGCCGGGGTTGACCGCGGCGTCGGTTTGGCTGTGCGCGGCGATCGTCCGAGCGTTGCTGCGTGCCTGCCGGCGCAGTCGACGGTCGGTTTTCTCCCGTGTCTCACACAGAAGTCACCCAGCGCGACGTGCCGTGCACTCACTGGTATTGGTGATGCCCGGTGGGACTCAATCGCCGCACATCCAGCCGTATTTGCCGAGTCGTGGCCGGAGTTTGCGGTCGACGCTCCACATGGCGTTGCCCGGAGCGGCCAGCAGGGCCAGGGCAGCGATGATGTACCCGATCGACGGGCCGATGTCGGTGGCGCCGGCCGCGGACCGCGGGAGGCCGAACGCCTCCGCCGCCGACCAGATCCCGAACGAGTACACGGCGCTCCCAACATACACCACATTGCACAGCGTGCCGGTGAGCAGGCCGACGGCGATGAGCGTTTCGACGATGGCCGTCGCGACGCCCATCCCGGTGGGCGCCAGGGCGGCGATGTACTGCCACAGGTCGATCCACTGGCGGATGACGGGAGTGGTGATCTGGTCGTGGATGCCGAACTGGTGGGCGAACACCTGGCCGCGCAGGAAATCGGGGCGCCACTTGAGCGAGGCGTCGATCGCCCACCACCCCGAACAGGATCCGCAGCACGCCGGCCAGCCGGCGGCGGCCGGAGACCGGAGCCGCCGACTGATTCGGCTCGTGGTACTCCTGCATCTCCCGGGGCGCCGGGGCCGTCCTGGTTTCGTCCGCGAACCCCGCCGGGTTGGCCCCGACGTCGCCGTCGTGCGGTTCTCCGTGTTTCACCGTCGCTCACTACCCAGTGAACCGCTCGTGGATTCCCAGCGCTCCTGCTGCAGCAGCTCGAGGACGCCTTTGTTGTTCTCCGCCATGGAAACCTCCTTCTTGTCACCTGAAGGCTTCCCGGGAACACGAAGTTCATGCCTCGAACTTTTCTGCGACGGCAGCTCGCCCTCGTCGCCGGAGGAACGGCGGGACCGGTGTCGGCGTGGGCGACCGCCCAGACGTCACCGGTCCCGCAGCGCAAGGGCCGGTACGTGCCGGAGTCGACTGCACACCAGGCGAAGATGCTGCCTGCTGTTGGTTCCACGCTCGGCGCCGACATCCTCGAAGTAGGCGAGCGCGGGCTCCGCCGGGTCAACCGCATGAGCTGGAGCTCGTCGACCACTGGCGCCGCTGCCTCGACAACAACGCCTCCTGCCTTGCGCTCCCGATCGACCCGATCCCCGACGTCATCTCGGTCCTGGGCTACGCCGACGACGCGATCGTGGTGACTGCGGTGCTCCGCGCGGTCGTGCGCCGCGCCGGCCTCGACACCGTTGGTGCCGCAGGCCGGGCACCGACGACGGCGTCGACGAGTTCGATGCTGTCGTGGGGCAGTGCGGTGCCGGGTGGTGAAGGGGAGGTCGTTGCAGCCGATCGATCCCGCCCCGGAGGCCATCGCCCTCGGGGACCGTTATCTCCTGTGGTGCCGTAGGCTGCTCGAACGTGTGGTGGCGTTCATCTCAGCATTGGACTTTGCAGTCCAGTTGAATCAGGATTATTAGACCCAATGACCATGCGCGAACAAAACCATGAACTGGGGCGACTGCGCCGGCCTCAGTTGCGACCGACCCTGATTGGCCGCCCCAACCGCAGGGGATCGCGGCTTCCAGCTGGACTACTTCAGCCAGTCGGCGTAGCGGGTGGGAGCGATGCGGGCCCCGTCCTTGGTGGTGAGGACGTCGTCCGTTACCGCGCTGAATATGCCTGCGTTGTTGTCGACCGTCACCGTGCGGCTGTCACCCCTGGCCGCGAGGGTGATGCGACCCAACTCATCCAGCGGGTAGGTGTCCGGGCCACCCAGGTCGAGGGTTCCGTTCAGGGGCGCGCCAGTGGCGACCTGCGCGACGGTGGCGGCAACGTCAGCCGCTGCGACGGGCTGCAGCAGAGTTTCGGGTAGGCGCACGGTGTTTTCGTCGGCGGTCCAAGTCAGAACCGGGTCGATGAACTCCATGAACTGAGTAGCCCGGACGATGGAGTATGGAACCGGACCGGCCTTGAGCAGATCCTCCTGCAGCGTCTTGGCACGGTAGTAGTCAAGCCCCGGTACCTGATCGACGCCGACGATTGACAGGACGACGAAGTGTCCGACGCCTGCCTTCTCGGCCGCGGCCACAAGGTTGCCCATTGAGGTCCGGAAGAACGTGAGCGCGGCCTCGTCGAAGGTCGGGGAATTGGTCAGGTCTACGACCACGTCAGCGCCGGCCAGCGACTCCTCCACACCTTGGCCGGTGATGATGTCGACCCCGGTGGACCTCGAATGCGGCACCGCGTCGTGCCCTGCCGCCCTCAAGTCCTCCACCACTTGCGACCCGATCAACCCGGTCCCGCCGATGACTGCGAACTTCACGACCTGCTCCCACCCTTCCGAATGCCCACAATCTCGGACACTTTCTATCCGAGAACATACACGGACACAGCGTATCCGAGTCAAGTCGTACGGTGTGATTGACTGACGGAGTGAAGATGTCGGGCGGAGTCGAGTGGGCACTGCACTGCTGTGTCGTGCTGACCTCGGTGGACGAACCAGCTCCCGCCGCCCGGCTCGCCCAGCTGCACGACGTCTCGCCCAGTTATCTCGCCAAGCAGCTCCAGGCTCTCTCCAGTGCTGGGCTGATCCGCTCGGTCCAGGGCAAGGCGGGTGGTTACATCCTCGCTCGCTCCTCTGGGTCGATCACCGTGCTCGATGTCGTCGAGGCCGTCGACGGGCCGTCACCGGCTTTCGTCTGCACGGAGATCCGCCAGCGAGGCCCGCTGGCCACCCCGGCCGAGGCCTGCACAGCACCCTGTGCGATCGCCCGCACCATGGCCGGCGCCGAACAGGCGTGGCGTGAGGCGCTCCGCTCGGTGTCCATCGCGGACCTGGCCCGCGACGTCGGCTCCTCCAACCCGGGTGCGCTGGCCGGCATCAGCACCTGGCTTCGTCAGGCATAGGGGCACGACCGCCGGACTCGCCGGCTGACCCCGCCTGCCGGTTCAGCCGGCCGGCGACCGGCCCAGCTCACGCCGCACGCAGCAGAGCGTCGACGGTGCGAGCTGCGGGCTTCGGATGGAGCATTGGTCCTACGGACGATGTTGCACGCCGTCCGCCGTACGCTACCGAATCGGACACCCGGTTCATACACCAGCGCTGCGGCCACGGCTGGTATTAGCTTCTTGACTGCCCTCAGTGGACGAATCCCGGAAGCAGCCCGAGAGCAGGAACCACCACGCCCGTGCACACCGTCATGGAGACGACGTTGCCGACGAACGGGTGGATCGTGGCGGGGAGCCGGCGGGAGGTGTATGCCGCGAGGGGTGGGGCGAGGATCGCGCCCAGGATGGCGCCGGCAGCGATGGACGGGGCGGTCGGGCCGTGATGCGCCCCGGGTCTGGTGCAGGTCTCGTTGTCTGTCACCGAGCCCGGGCAGGCTCGAAGGGCTGATCGTAACGTGACGCTTGGTGACTGGCTTCAGCCTGGGCTGGGGTGCGCTGGCCGAGTTCGCCGTGGACACGGCGGTGGATGTACCAGTCGACGTATTCGGCGACGGCGATCTCGACATCGCGAACTGATTGCCAGCCGCGGCCACGAACGACAGGGTTATGGATCAATTCGCCCTTGAACAGTGAATTGAACGCTTCGGCCATCGCGTTATCGTAGGAATCTCCGCGCGAACCGACCGAGACGACCACTGCTGCTTCCGCCAAGCGCTCGGTATAACGAATCGCTCGATATTGAACTCCGCGGTCGGAATGATGGACGAGGCCGGTCACGTCGTGTCCGGCCCGTTTCCTGGCCCAGATCCCCATCTCGAGCGCGTCGAGGGTGAGATTTGTGTGCAGCGAGGTCGACACCTGCCAGCCCACGACCATTCTTGAGAACACATCGATGACGAACGCGGCATACACCCAGCCGGAAAATGTCCGGATATAGGTGATGTCGGCCACCCAGAGCTGGTTCGGCCGGTCAGCGGTGAAGCGGCGGCCGACCAAGTCCGCCGGAGACGGCGAAGCCGCAGGTGCGATGGTGGTCCTGGGCCGCCTGCCTCGCCGTAGTCCCTGCAGGCCCTTCTGGCGCATCAGCCGCTCGACCGTGCAGCGAGCCACGCGGATTCCCTCTCGGTTGAGTTGCGCATGAATTTTCCGTGCTCCGTAGACGCCGTAATTATCGCGGAACACGCGCTCGACCTCGACGAGCAGTTCCACGTCCCGCACAGCACGTTTCGACGGCGTGCGCTTCTTGGCTGCCCAGAAAGTTCTCGGGGCGATCCGCACATCCGCATCGTTCAACACCGCGCAGATCGACTCGACCCCGAGCTTCTTCCCCTCGACAACTCGCTCGCGGTGGCCGTCGATATCGTCGACGACCACCGCGAGCGGAACCTCCCGCCAAGGGGCGGAATCGTCCGGCGCTACTTGATTTTGCGGTCGAGCTCCGCGGCGGCGAAAAACGCCGAGGCCGTCTTCAGGATCTCGTTCGCCCGCCGCAACTCACGCACCTCGCGTTCCAGCTCGGCGATCCGCGCCGCATCATCGCTGGTGCGGCCGGGTGCGGTGCCGGCGTCGATCTCGGCGCGCTTGACCCACGTCCGCAACGCCTGCGGGTGCACGTCCAACTGGCCCGCGACCCGGCGGATCGCCGCCATCCGCTGCCCCCCGGCCGCGATCGCGTCCAACGCCATCCGCGTCGCTCGCTCACGCAGCTCGTCGCTGTACTTCTTCGGTGCCAGCATGCTCTGCATCCTTCCTGGGATCAGAGCCTGCACCAGACCCGGGGCGCATCAGCCAGGACCTGCGTGGTGAGCAGGGCCGGGAGCAGCGCGGTGCCGTGGACCGGAGTCAGCGGGTTGAGCAGGTAGGTGAGCAGCGTGCCGGCGAGCAGGCCGGCCGAGCTGATTTCGTTGCCGTGGAACGGGGCTTCGGTGAAGTCGGCCAGGACGCGGCGGAGGACCCACGCCGGTCCTTGGCGGGGCGGATCGACCGGGCCGGGTGCCGGTGCCGGCCGGTGGGGGAACCACGGCAGGTTCCGGCACAGGGGAAACGCGAGCAGCGCACTGAGCCACATGCTGCCGGCCGTGCCGATCGAGGTGGGCAGCCCCAGGGGGTAGCACACGAACTGGACGAGCCCGATCGCGATCGGCGTCGTCAGCGCGGCGCCCAGGACGGCGCCGGTGAGGGCCACCCGCCAGCCCGGCCCGTAGAGCAGCACGACCGAGGGCGGGATGGACACGAACGCGACGAACGTCGGCTGCCACGCGCCCGTGGCGGGGATCGTCCAGCCCCACGCGAGGTTCGACAGCAGCAGCCCGAGCAGTGCCGAGCCGGTGAGCCACGGCCACACCCCGGTGCGGGCGGCGATCGGGAACCCGGCCCAGCGGCGCCGGCGCGTCGCGGCGACGTGGGCGAGCCAGCCGCCGGCGAGCAGGCCGAGCCCACCGAGATCGGTTTTGAACGACTGCGCCTCGGTCGTGTCGCCGAGGCACCAGCGCAGGAATGAAGGAAGCCGGGAGTACGCCCGCTCCTGCCACCCGTCGTAGCCGGGAAGCAGGTGCGGCAGCGAGCCGCCGACCGCCGAGAGCAGGTAGGCGAGACCGGCCGCCACGGCGACGAACCGCAGCGAGTGATGCCGCCTTCCGGGAACACCGGCGCGGGTCGCGCGACGAATGGGGCCCGGCGCCGTGCTCCGTGGACTCGCCGATTGAAGTCAGGCGGCCTTCTGACCCGTTTGTTCGTCGAGATGGCACAACAATGAGCAGGAAATCATCAAGGCCTGTCACGCGTTGGGGCGGTTGTACCGGCGAGGACTCACGGTGTGGGCGGTCGCGTTGCCGCCGAAGGTGTCTGGCACGACGTCGCCGTCCTCGATGAAGAACTTCTGGTACGTCTGCCACATGGGAGCGAACACAATGGACTGTCGGACGGTGAACTCATCGTACGCGTCCCTCGTCCGCCCGCCGGAGCTGATCCTTGAAGAGCGCGTTGAGGATTGCGTCGATGAGCGATCCTGCGAGCGCCTGCGCAGCTTCCGTGTGGCCGGGATCGAGAGCATCGCGCGCGGCTACCGCGAAAGGGATGTACGGAGCGACAGCCGTGGTCACGCAGGCCGTGACCACCTCGCGGCAGTCCACTGAGATGTGTCGTGGCGACCGTGGGCTCCAGCCGAGCCCACGGCCATTCGTCAAGCCACGACACCCCACCAGAGCATGGTCTTCCGCAATCAAGACCTACTTTCGCCACAGGATCGAAATACTCGACCGAGCGGCTAAACAGCGCGGCGATGCTCCGATTGCCGGAGGCCTCGGCTCATGCGGGTGCCGCTGTGTTGGCATTGTGTCCGGCGAGCAGGCGCGTGATGACGTGGTCCACCGTCATCACGTCTCCGAACATCTGCCAGAAGCTCGCGAGCGAGGCGTTGTGCTCCGCGTCGGACATCGCCGCATTGGCGTCCGACAGCATGACGGTGCGGAAATTCATCATCATCGCGTCGCGCGCGCTGCTTTCGCAGCAGAGGTTGGTGGCCGTGCCGCCGATAAGCACGGTGTCGAAGCCCTCCGTCCGGAGCCGCTCGACGATGTCGGACGAGCCCTGGATGAAGGCACTGAAGCGGCGCTTGGCCACGCGCCGGTCTTCGGGTCGCACATCCAGCGTCGGCCACAATGCATGTCCGGGGGAGCCTTCGGCCATCGCCGCCACGCGGCGGGCCCGTGCTTCCGGGGTGGCCATGCTCTGATGGACACTCCACTCCGTGTCGATGCTCGCGTCATGCACGTTCTGTACCCAGAATACGCCGCCACCGGCGTCGCGTATTGCGGCGGCGAGGCGGTTCACCGCGGGAACGATGCGTTCTGCCATCGGGCAGGCTGCGTGGCCGATCTCCGGGTCGATGAAGGTGACTTGCATGTCGATCACGACGAACGCAGTGCGGGCAGGGTCCAGATCTTCGAAAGGATGCTCGGTGCCGCACCGCCCGGCGACGCGTGCCGGAACCTCCGGTGGGATGGCGAGTTCGTGCATGGCGATCTCCTGCCTGTCTGCGACATGACCGGTGGGGGTCAACGCCTCATCTCGGCGCCTGGCCTTGGCCACGAGCCTACTGTTCATCTCATTTCCGTGTCAACGAATGTCTGAGCTGAATTCAGTACTATTGGCATTTAGGACAAAAGTTGTGCTCCGCTTCGTGATGTCAGTGTGACGAAATTGGCTTGACCGAGGGTTCGCGGCTCGGTCCGAATCCGGGGCGTAGTAGCTGCCACGACCAGGCTGGGGACGGTCTCGGCGAGCAGTTGCCACGGCTCGGTAGTCAGTGACCGCTGCTTGATCCAAAACCGGAGGCGATCATGCAGGCAGGCTTCCGTCAATGATCAGCAAAGGATGAATGGACGAGTAGCTCCTACTTCGTTGAACCGATAGGCGGTGCAGAGGCTGCGGCAACCCGCGTCCGGCTGCAAGAAAGAAGCCGACGCGCGGCGCCAGCCCGCGAACCACGGTCTTCGATGTCCCAGCTCGGCTTCGGTCGCAGAGCTGCCACGATTTCTAGCATTGCGTGAAACTTCTGTACGCAGAATCGAGAGCAGCTGTCGGTCGCGGCGTCGACCGCCGACCGGCGGGCGGTCAGTGGCAACGACCGTGCTTGCCGATCGACGCTGCAGTGTGGCGGCCGGGCGCGGAAAAGACCTCGCCTGCAGGGGTTCCGTCGAGGCGCTCGGATTGACGCCGTCGCGGCGTTTGGCTCGTCCGGGTCGGTCGATTTCGACCACGACTCCTGCGTGGTGTGTCAGGTACCGGGCCATGGCGGTGCGGGTCCTCGCTCTCCCCGGCCCGCAGCGTCGGGTGTTCGCCGGCGAGGTCCGTCCGCACGCGCGTCGACGGTGACTCGCCGAGAACACCACCTGTGCGGACATCGACCGTTGCCGCGAACTGAGTGTTCACATGGGTGCCGATCAATGACGGCATCGGGGAACTCAGTAAGCTCCCTCCGACCGGGCCGGGGCTAGCGACCGCGAGTGGACAATTCCTGGCACAGGCTTGCAACCAGTCAGTCGAAGGGCCACACCCGCGGCGGTCAGCTCACCGCCCGGCACCATCAGGCGGCGAGCGCGATCGCCACCGTCAACTGGCGACGTGGTATCGGCTGGTGATGGCGACGCGGTTGAAGGCGTTCATCACCGTGACCAGCCAGGCGACGGCGGATACCTGGTCGGCGGTGAGTGCGGCCGCGGCGGCGTCGTAGTCCTCGTCGCTGACGTGTCCGTCCGCGACGCGGGTGATCGCCTCGGCCAGGCGCAGAGCGGCGCGGTCGGTCTCGGAGAAGTAGCCAGTCTCTTCCCAAGCGGGCAGCACGGCGATGCGGTCTGGGTTTTCGCCTTTCTTGAGCGAGTCACGGGTGTGCATGCGCAGGCAGAACGCGCAGCCGTTGATCTGGGAGGTGCGGATCCGCACCAGCTCGACCAGGAGCGGGTCGAGCCCGGCTGCGACGGCGCCGGCGTCCGTCTCCGTCGAAAGGGCGATGAGGGCCTTGTAGGAGGCCGGGTGCTGCTTGTCGATGCTGACGCGCTGCGTTTTCGGCACGGTTTCTACGATTCTTTTAAGCGTTATTTGTTAGCCATTGGCTGTTTTGGTCGATACGTCCAATCTGGCCGACTTAGAACTGCTCCTGGGGTTGTCGGCACGGTGGGAGCCACCGGAAGCCGCCCTGGCCCGGCCTGCGGCGGCCGAGCCAGGGCGGCGCGACCACCGACGGTGATCACGCCGACCGGTCAGGTGTGACTACCGCTTGGGCGCCGGAATCCGCTTGCTGGCCTTGGCTGCGAGCTCCTCATCGCTGACCATGGTGAGCATCGGGACCCCAGGGGTCATCATCGCGACCACGACGAGGCGAGTCGTCCTGTCGTCCAGGAAGTTGGCGATCGTGTAGTGGATAACGTCGCCTCCCGGTTCCCAAAAGGCTTCTCCCGCCTTCACTGGGTAGGGTGCTTCGCCCTCGAGCTCGAACAGCATCTCGCCCTCGAGCATGTAGCCGAAAACGGGGCCTGAGTGACGATGCGGACCGATACCGGGGTCTCCCGGCGGCAGCTCGAGTATCCGGATCATCGCGGAGGAACCCGGCGCGATGATCGGTGGCACGACTTCCAGCAGGTCGTTCTGCTTCATATTACTGACAACGGGCATTTCGTCCTCACTAGGTTGTGTGTGTCGTGCCCTCGCCGGAACTTCACTGGATCCAGCACGTATTGCGAATCAGGCAAATTGACCATGGTTCCGATCTCTCGGGCCTCTCGGCCTCGAACAGTGGTGGCTTGCGCGGACCTGCTCGCTACCATGCCTCGTCGCCTCGTCGTGATCTCTCATGAGGGGGACGAGGTAGCCCTTCGAGGTGTGACAGCTCAGACGTGATCAAGTTTGTCCGGATTGGTGAACCTGCGGTGGGCTGGCGATCGGCCCGTCTGCGATCGGCACCGTGTCAACTGTGCGGACGCGGCCCTGCGAGAGCAACACGAGGTTGAGCTCACGGCCGACCTGGAGGGCATCGAAGCGGTCCGGGCACCGCTGCCGACCCACGCGCACCGTCACCTCAACGATGCGCTGGCCACAATGGATGAACCTGCGTACGGCCCAGACCTTGCCGGAGGTCTGCACCACGACCGGCGGGGATTCCATCGATCGTCGCGAATCGTGCGGCGTTCCTTCGCCGGTTCCGGTGAAGGAACTTTTTCTGGCCGGTGCGCCGAGTCGGCCGCGGGTGAGGATGCCCAGCTTCAGGGGCGCACCAGACGCGGCTTTCGGCGAGCGGAGAGCATCACGCCGACGGATGTGACGGCTCGGCAGGGGGGTCCAATTCCGGTGACGCCTCGCGGATCCGGGTCCAGAGCCTTATCACTCGATCGATGTCCGCCCTGTCCACGTGCTGGATGAACATACGGCGAACTCCGTCGAAGTGCACGTCCATGGCGGCAGCGATCTCGCGCTCACCGCGCGGCGTCAGGTGGGTGAGGACGGCTTGGCGCCCGGGGGTGCTGTCCCGGCGGACGAGCCCGCGTTCCTCGAGCCGGGCGACGATGCGAGTGATCCCTCCCGGGGTGACGAGCACCGCTCGGGCGAGGTCGACCATGCGCCGCCGCTTCTCGGGTGTCCGCCAGAGCTGGTATAGCACGTCGAACTCGCTCAGGGTCAGGCCGACGCTTTGGCGCAGCTCCGCTTCCAGAGCGGGCAGGATCGCCGTCTGCACTTCCAGGACACCGCGCCATGCCAACAGCTCCCGCGAACTCAGATGAGGGACGGCCTTCTCCACGATCTGGGGCGGTGGCGCCGGGGGGCGGAGACGCCGTGTCTGCTCGGGTTCCCGGTCGGGCATTCGGCATCGAGCACGGTACGCCCGCTGACGGCAGGCGGCGGAGCAGTACCGCGGCGGACGGCCCTCCTTGCCCGGGGCCAAGGGGCTTCCGCAGACGAGACACGTCGGCGTCGACACCGGGCCTCCTCGTGACGAAAGTAGTCGCTGTCACGTTACATCACGCTTTCACAGCTCCGACCGCGGGTTTTTCCGCAATAGATCGCGAGTACGAGCGGACCTGAATCGAATCAACGCGGACAGATCTCAGAAAGTTGTTGACGAAGAAACAAGATCGCGATAATGTGATCGGCGTCATACGGCGGCCGTCTGGCTCGTCGAGGGCGACGAACAGGAGAAATTACATGGGCGTGCGAACGACCGGCTGCCATCACATGGCTTTCGTCACGAACAACATGGAGGAGACTGTCAAGTTTTATAACGGCCTCCTCGGTTTCCCGGTGGTCGTGACCCTTCAGCTGCCTAACCCGGACCCGTTCCCGGGTGCGGTGCCCGGCAACCTCGGGGGCAGTCGGCACTACTTCTTCCGGATCAGCGAGCAGGACACGATCGCGTTCTTCGAGTTCCAGGACGTGGAGGTGCCGGCGGACAACTCACTGCTGGGTGCCGGCAACCACCTCGCGATCACGGTCCCCTCCGAGGCGGAGCTGCAGAAGGCCAAGAAGCTCCTGGAGGACAACGGAGTCAAGATCAAGAGCGAGCTGGACCACGGGTTCTGTCACTCGATCTACTTCGAGGACCCGGTCAACCAGATCGCGCTCGAGTTTGCCACCTGGCAGCACGCGTGCGACGTGGAGGAGCCCTTCCTCCAGGACCCGAACCCGGTCCCGGCGGCCCTGGCCGCGATCGGCCCGGAGCGCTATGCGCGATACCAGCTGCACTACAACCCCGACGGCCACGGCGGCGAGGGCTCGCGCGACTGATCCCGGCGCCGTCGAGGGACTGACGTGAACCCGGACCGACCACGGCAGCGGCGCTGTGCGCCGCGGAAGCGAGGATGTGCATGATCGGGGCCGCCGCCGATGAGAACGAGGCTCTCGCCTCTCCGGTGCTTGTCTCGGGTGGGGGATCGCTGGAGGAGCTGCCCGGGCTCGTCGACCGTCTCGGGGTGCGCAAATCGCTGTTGGTGGTCGGTCCGGGCGTAGTGCGGACCGCCGAGCGGGTGCGGAGCCTGCTCGGCGGCCGCTGCACCGGTACCTTCAGCGATGCCGTGGCGCATGTGCCCTCCTGGGAGTCGAACCTCGCGGTCGCCTCCGCGCAGGAGGTGCACGCCGATTCCGTCATTGCGATCGGCGGCGGTTCCGCCGCCGGGTACGCCAAGATCGTTGCCCTCGCGCTGCGCCTTCCCCGCGTCGCCGTACCCGCCACTCTTTCTGGGGCTGAACTGACCTCGCGGTATTTCGTCACCACGGAGAAGGGAAAGGAGAGCGGGAACTCGGAGCGGGTGGCCGTGCGGGCCGTCGTCCGCGATCCCGATCTGCTCACGGACGTACCGGTGTCCGTGCTTGCATCGAGCGGCATGGGCGCGGTGGGCGCCTGCATCGACGTGCTCGCCCGGCCGGGGGAGGCCGGTCGGGCGGACGCGACAGAGGGGCTGCGGCTGCTTTGGGACGCGTTGCCGCGGCTGATCCGCGAGCCGGCCGATCCCGGCCTGCGTGAACGGGCGCTCGCCGGCGCCGCGCGCGCGGGCGCCGCTCTCGAAGCTGCGGGCCCCGGCCTGGCGCAACTGGTCGCCGAGGACCTTGGTGCCACCCACCGCGCCGATCACGGCGCCCTCATGGCCTGCCTGGTACCGCACGTCGGCGTAGGAGTCGAGCTCGTCAGCGAGCTCGCTGGGCCGGGCTCCGTGGCCGACGCGCTGCGCTGGTTCGCCGCAAGCCTCCGCCTGCCGGTCGACCTCGGGGCCGTGTGCCCTCCCCTCGACCCTCACGCCGTAGTGGCCCGCCTCGCGGAGCGGCGGGACGTGGCCGACCGGGCCGATCCCGACTCGATGCTGATGCTCTTGAAGGAGGCGTTGCGATGACCACGCATTCTTCTGTACCGCCGATGCGCCTCGACCCCTTCGACTACGAGGCGCGGCCCGTCCGCGTGGTGTTCGGGCCGGGCCGGATCACGGAGGTGGCCGCCGAGGCGGATCGGCTGGGCCTGCACCGTGTCATGCTGATCGCGGACTCGCGCGCCCCGGGCGGGGACGCCTTAGTCACGGCGCTGGGGGAGCGGCTGGCCCTGCGCTGGGACGAGATCGCTCAGCACGTCCCGATCGACCTGGCCGAGCGCGCCCGTAAAACCGCCGCGGCGGACGGGGTCGACGGTTTGGTCAGCCTGGGCGGCGGCTCGGCCACCGGCCTGGCGAAGGCGATCGCGCTGGACACCGGGCTGCCGATCGTCGCCGTGCCCACGACTTACGCCGGCTCGGAGTTGACCACCGTGTACGGGATGACCGGCAAACAGCGCAAACGCACCGGCACGGACGAGCGGGTCCGGCCCGCCATCGTGATCTATGACCCGGAACTGACCCTCGGCCTGCCGCCCGAGGTGACCGGCCCCAGCGCCTTCAACGCCATGGCGCACTGCTTCGCCGCGTTGTGGTCGCCCAAGCGCGACCCGCTCACCTCCGCGCTGGCGATCGAGGCCCTCCGCTCGGTCGCCGCGAGCCTGCCGGCCCTGGTTGAGGATCCCGCGGACGTGCAGGCCCGCGCCGGCCTGCAGTACGCCGCGTTCCTGGCGGGAACGGCACTGGGCCGCGCAGGCACCGGGTTGCAACACAAGATTTGCCACGAGCTGGGCGGGCAGCTGAACCTGCCACACGCTGACACCCACGCCGTGGTGCTGCCGCACGTCGTGGCGCTCAACGCGACCGACGGCCCGGACTGGGCGGCGCGGCTGGAGCCCTTCCTCGGATCCGATCCGGCGCGTGGGCTGTGGGAGCTCGCCCGGCGCTGCGGGCTCTCCACCGACCTCGCTCGGCTCGGTGCCCGCCGCGAGCACCTGCCCGCCGTGGCGGAGGCCGCTGCGGGCGCAGTGAACCCCGTGCCGGTCGACGCGCCGACGATCGAGGCGCTGCTCGGGCGCGCGCTCGGCGACGAGCCCCCGTGAGCAAGCTGATCATGATGTACACCCTGGTCCTCGACGCGGGCGGGCCGGTCGGTGGAGCCGGCACCTCTCGCTTCCCGACTGACCCGGACCGAGTACCACCACAGTGACCGAAAGGAATTCCCATGCACGACCACAACGACGTGGCTATCGTCGGGGCAGGCCCCGTGGGGCTGATCGCCGCACACGAGTTGGCCCGCCGTGGCGTCTCGCTCCGCCTTTTCGACAAGCGACCCGGCCCCTCGCATACGACGCGGGCCTTCACCCTGCACGCGCGCACGATGGAGATGTTCGAGCACATCGGTGTCGCACACCGCATCGAGGAAGTCGCGCTGCCGTGTCCCGGCAACGTGTACCACTTCGAAGGAATGAGCGAGGACGAGAAGCCGCGCACGGATTTCCGCAGCCTGCCGACACGTTACCCGTTCTACTACAAGATCAATCAGAATGACTTCGAGCAAGTGCTGCGCGAACACCTTTGCGCCCACTACGGCATCCGACCGGAGTACGGCCAGGAGTTCACCGGCCTGACACAGGACGCGGACGGCGTGACGCTGTCGATCGTGGACAAGGCGTCCGGTGAGACGATCACCCATCGCAGCGCCTGGGTGATCGGCAGCGACGGCGCACACAGCCGCGTCCGGCAGAGCACCGGAATCGACTTCGTCGGGGACCGGGTCGGGGTCATGGCCATGATGGACGTCGAGATCGAGGACTTCGACTACGACGAGTCCTGGGTGAACTACTTCATCGGTGAGTCACTGTTCATGCTGGTCACCAAGCTGCCTGGAAAGCTATGGCGGGTTTACCTCAGCGACGCCGGCGCGATGACCAAGGCGGACGACCCGCGCGAATCGTTCCAGACGGTAGCCGACAAGATCGGAATCGGCATGCGGATCGGGGAACCGCACTGGGCCACGCAGTGGGAGATCCTCAACAGTGCCGCCACCAGCTACCGAGCCGGCCGGGTCCTTCTCTGTGGCGACGCCTCCCACGTGCACTCGCCGGCGGGCGGACAGGGCATGAACGGTTGCATGCAGGACGCGTTCAATCTCGCATGGAAGCTGGCAGCGGTGGTTGACGACGCGGCCCCGGATTCCCTCCTGGACACTTACGAGGCCGAACGGCGGCCCATCGGCGCCCAGATCACCGCCGGCGCCAAATCCACCCACGACATCGTGATGGCCTTCGGGCAGGGCCTCGAGGACCGGATCGCATTGACCCGCGAGCCAGGTTGGCAGCGACGCACCGTCGAGCTGATCTCCGGCCTGTCGCACAACTACCGCGACACCGTGACCGGCCCTGACGTCGAGCCCGTAGCCGGTCCTCAGGCCGGAGATCGCGCACCCGACGCCCAGCTCGTGGTCGAGCCCCGCAAGCGGCTGTTCGACCTGTTCCGGCACTGCGGGTTCACCATGCTGTTCGTGCCACGGCCCGGCGATCCGGAGGACCTCGCACACGCCGCGCGGGTCGCCGAACAGATGCGGGGCGCGTTCGGTGACCGGGTGTCGTCCGTGCTGGTCTCCGCCGACCGCATCGCGGGCTTCGACGAGGATCACCGCATCCCGGACCAGCTGGGCGAGCTGGCCCAGCGATATGCGGTCGGCGAGGGTGAGGCTCGGGCCATCCTGGTGCGTCCGGACATGTATGTGGGCGGGCACTGCCGCCTCGAGGACGCGGAGTCGCTCTTCGAGCTGATCTCTGGCTGGCTGATGCCGCGGACGGCCACGCCCGCGAGCTGACCGGACCCAGAAGGAACGCATGCCGGATCTCACCGCGCAGGTGCTCGGCACGACGGCCGGCGTGGCGCGTCCGCGCGGTGCCCGACGCGCCGGTGAGATATCAGCACATGTTCGTCCGGTAGGCCGTGCTCACCGAGCCCGTGTTGGGTCCCGTGATCGACATCTGCACGGGTGAGCACCTCTGCACGCCACACCGGCAGGACTTCGTGCTACTTGCCGCCATCCTCGGCGTCACGAGGTCGGTCGACGAGCTCACCCGGCGCAGTGACACCGAGGCAGCAGCCCCTGCAGTCGCCCTCCTCAAAACTCGGCACGCCGGGACGCCGGCGCGCCTGTCCGACCTTGATTGCCGCCTCGACCGGCTCCACGGCTCCGCTCGTCACTGCGGCTTCGACGCTCACGGTGTCCGCCTTGGACGCAGGCTGTTGGACGCCGAGCTTCCGCACGGTCGCGGCGCGGGCCGCGCGCTGAGCGGATCCACACTGCACATGCCGAAGTCGGCGACATTGCGAGAGTCGTCACGCCACGGAGGTGGCCACAGCCCATGTGACAATTCGGTCCAGTGGCCGCTGGCCTACTCCCATTCTCTGCAGCGGTCTGAGTCCGGGTCTCGAACAGGCCCGGAACTACGCGACGATGGCGTGCTCACCGACCGCATCATCACCCCAGACGGCCTCGACACAGCCGAGGAGGTCGCGGTGCTCAGTTTTCTTCGCGGTACGCGACGCGCACCTCCCACCTTGATCGGCGCACGGACGACGTCATCACCCACAACATGCACCAGCAGACCTCTCGGGAGAAACCCATGCCCCGCAACAGTTGTCCGGAAACGGAACGATGAAATCCGCGCTGTCCGCTTCCTCACACGTCGTCGCAGGCTTTCTCCGGGCCAAGAACGCGCACGATCCACACGCGACGCACGGGTACTTCCACAGCGATCGCTGTGCCTTCACCGACGCCACCCTCGGTATGCAGTTCCTGGGAAATACCGCAGTGCGAACGCTGTGGGAGCAGTTGTTGCCCCCGCTGCCGGCCGGGGCTCACTCCCGCGCCACCCGCATCGTCGGCGGGCTTTCGAGTTTCATCGTCTTCGTGACCAATAGCCCGGAGATGTTCGGCTCCGAGATCCGGTCCGTGGCAGCTGTCGACGTCGAAGACAACCGGGTCGTCCGATGGGTCGACTACTGGGACGGGCGAACGATGGACGCAGGGCGGATCGATGAGCTGCGTGCTCCCACCGAGGCCTTCCCCACCTCGTTCGGTGAGGCCTTGGTCGTTTCCCGGCCCCAGTCCGCCATCGACATTGCCGCTCGCCATCTGGCGGCGGCGTTGGCGGGCGGTGCCAGTGGTGCTGCGGCGTCGATGATGGCACCGGACGCATTCTTCGAAGACCTCACCCTACGTGTAGCCCTTCGTGGATCGGCCGCCATCGAGCGGTTCCTCGACCGGGCGCTGCCCGACTTGCCCTGGGGAACCGGGGCCCGCCTGCGCCACGTGACGGGTGAAGGCCATGCCGGAGGGTTCGAGTGGATCGGCGACCGCACAGCACCGAACGGGGTGGCCTGCATCGACGTTGACGAATCGGGCCGGATCACCCGACTGACGACGATGTGGGACGGAACGCAACTGCACGTCGGCACCCTCTCCAGCCTGGTCTTGGCAGCCACGACGCCCTGATACCAGGAGCCGAACCCCGCATCGGCGGCCAAAGCCACTTTCGTGACATTTTCGTCACCGCGTCGTCGACACATCGCTGGTGATAAGTCCTAGGGGAGATCTTTCCTATCCTCGATATTTGTTGACACAGAAATGAGATGACCAGTACGTTGAGACCACGCCGGACGCTGAGATGAGGCGCCAGTCGCAACCGGTCAGGTCGAAGTCGGCTCGGACGAGAGGTCTGGCCGGCATGGCGGTTACCAAGCACATCAGAACCTTCATTGACGAAGGGTTTCACGTGACGAATCACGGTTCCCCAGTGTCGGGCCGGTCGATCGGCGCCGCACTCATCCGGTCGGCCAACATCGAGATCATCCCCCTCAAGGGGGCCGAAGCGAAGCTTCGCGCCCTGCCCGTAGGTTCCGGGGTGACGATCACGTGCTCTCCGAAATTCGGCCTCGAGCGAACACTGCACCACGTCGAGAGTGCTGCCGAAGCCGGCTTCCATGTGATCCCGCATCTCGCGGCCCGGCAGGTCACCGATCGGGCCGAACTCGAGCAATTCGTACGCCGCGTGGAGAAGGCGGGTGTGACTGACCTCTACGTGATCGGGGGCGACGCCGACCGCCCAGCCGGGCGCTACTCGGCGGCCCTCGAGGTGCTTCGGGACCTGGCTGACATCGACCACTCGCTCACGAGGGTCGGCGTTGGTTGCTATCCCGAAGGGCACCCCAAGATCGACGACTCGGTGCTGATCGAGGCGCTGCTGGCCAAACAGGGCTATGCCGATTACATGGTCAGCCAACTGTGCTTCGATCCCAACGCCCTGGTGAGTTGGCTGGGCACCGTCCGTGCTGCCGGCGTGCATTTGCCGTTACGGATCGGTTTGGCTGCCCCGATGAGCGTGCGCAAGCTCGCAGAACTGTCCTTCAAGATCGGCGTCGGACAGTCACTGCGTTTCCTCACCAAACAACGCGGCGTCGTCGGGAACCTGATTCTGGGGACCAACTCCTACCGGCCCGAGGATCTCCTTGAGGCAATCGAACCGGAACTCCTCGCCGACCCGCACCAAATCGAGGGCCTCCACCTGTTCTCGTTCAATCAGATCGAGGCGACCGCTGCCTGGCAGCGACAGGTTGTCGACGCAGCCTGAACATGCGCAAACGAATTTCCCAACGCGAGTTGGCAGTGTCGGCAACAAGGAAGGAGCGACCAGATGAGCACGCTGAACCTCGAACAGGTGATTCAGCAGGCCGGCGGCGATGTGGTCGAGATGCTGCGCAATGCGCAGATCGGCAACTTCGCAATTCCGCTGCGGCCCGAGTACACCAACTGGCGGGACGAGCAGGAGGCCTGGGCCACGACGGCGGTGCTGTTCGATCAGTCGTTCCACATGACCGACGTGTACTTCACCGGAACTGATGTCAAGCGGCTGTTCTCGGAGTCGGCGGTCAACAAATTCGACAATTTCGGACGCAACCGGGCCAAGCAGTTCGTGGGGGTGAACGAAGAGGGCTATCTGATCGGCGACTCGATCTTATTCGGGCTGGAGGAGAATCGGTATTCCCTGGTCGGAACCGGCGTGGCCGGGAACTGGATGGCCTACCGTGCGCAGACCGGAGACTACGATGTCGAGGTAGAGTTCGATCTCGCCTCTGCGGTCAACGACAAACCACGACGGATCTTCCGTTTCCAGCTTCAGGGACCCAATGCTCTGAAGGTCGTGGAAAGGGCGCACGGCGGGCCGCTGCCCACGATCAAGTTCTTCTCCATGGGGGAGTTCAGTATCGCGGGGGTACCGATCCGCGCACTCAACCACACGATGGTGGGACATCCCGGGCTCGAGCACACCGGGCTGGAGATGACCGGGCCCTACGAGCAGGGCCCGGTGGTGTGGGCGGCGCTGATCGAGGCGGGGATCGAGTTCGGCCTGTGTCAAGGGGGTGGCCTGGCCTACCCCACCACCGCGGTGGAGACCGGGTGGCTGCCCTTGCCGGTGCCGGCGATCTACACCGGCGATGCGATGAAGGGCTACCGGGAGTTCCTCAGCGCGGCGACTCTGGAGGCCAACTACGCGATCGCGGGCAGCTACGTGCGACCGAGCATCGAGGAGTACTACGTCACGCCCTACGACCTGGGCTACGACCGGTTGATCCGGTTCGACCACGAGTTCATCGGCCGTGACGCCCTTCGCGAGCTTGCCGACCGGCCGCACCGGCGGAAGGTGTGGTTGCGCTGGAACGCCGAGGACTGCGGGCAGGTGCTGGCCCAGAGCCTGTTCGGCGGAAAGGATCGAACGAAGTACCTCGCTCAGCCCTTCAACGAGTACGGCGTTTCCCAGAACGACACGGTGACCATCGGCGGCCGACCCGCCGGTGTGTCGACCTCCTGCTCCTACACTGTCAACATCGGTACGTTCGCGTCCATCGGCCTGATCGATGAGGCCCACGCCCAGGACGGGACCGAGGTCATTCTCACCTGGGGCGAGCCGGACGGTGGTGCTCGCAGGCCCAACGTCGAGCGGCACGTCCAGGCCGAGATCCGAGCGACGGTCAGCACGATACCCCTGACCTGAGCCGAACCGGATCCGCGAGCAGAGGTCGTTGTCCGGATCGACTGCCGTTACAGCGCAGGAAAGATGTGCCATGTCCGAGACTTCACGTAACAGAACAACGACGACTGAACTCACGTCGCGCTCCAGTGCTCAACTCACAGGTGAGCACACCGCCGGAGTGCGGGAGTTCGTCGCAGCGGTCGGCGCTCACGCACCGGCTCCGGGCGGCGGCGCTGCGGCGGCGGTCGTTGCCGCACTGGCGGCGGCGCTGGACGAGATGGCGGCGCGATACACCTTCGGCCACGGATCGGGGACGTTGTCGTTCTCGGACGTGGTTTCACGCGCGGCGCTCCTGCGTGAGCGCGCGCTGCTCCTGGCCGACGAGGATGCGCACGCCTACGAGCGCTACGTCGCCATCCGCCGTCTGGCCAACACCGACTCGGCACGTGATCGCGAGGAGAGGGCGAGGGCTGCGGAGGATGCCGCCGCGGTACCGGGCGAACTGGCAAACCTCGCGCTCGAGGTGACTGATCTGAGTGAGCGGCTCATGGAGGCGGGGAATCCGCGCCTTCGCTCGGATGCCTGCATAGCGGTGTTGCTCTCGGCAGCCGTCGCGGGCAGCGCGGCAGTCCTCGTTACCCAGAACCTCAGCGCCGACCGTGGCGACAAACGAATCACCGAGGCACGTCGGTGGGCCCAGGCGGCAGCCAAAGCTGCATTCCGGGTCAGCAACGGTCTCGGACTCATCGAGGAGGGTGAGTGGCGGTGACTGCCGAGATCATCGACGGGGTCAAGATCGCGGCCGAGTTGGAGGAGCAACTGCGCCGCGAGGTGGCCGCGCTCCCAGGTGGTCGGCTGGACGGGGCCCTGGCAACCGTGTCCGTGGGCGAGACCTTCCAGTCCACCGCATACCAGCGCAGGCTCCAGCGGCTCGCCCGCCGGCTCGACCTGCCCTACGAGCACCACGGTCTCCCCGCCGCCGCGACCGAGCAGTCGCTCATGGACACGATCGCGGTGCTGGGTGACGACCCGAAGGTGGCCGGGATCCTTCTGCTGAGACCGCTGCCCGCGCACATTCGCGAATCGTCGGTGTTCGCCGCGCTGCTTCCGGAGAAGGATGTCGAGGCTGTGCACCCGGAGAACGCGGGCATGCTCGCTCTCGGGACCCCCCGCTTCGTCCCCTCAACCGCAGCGTCCGCGTATCACGTCCTCGACACGTGGCTCGATCGCGTCGGCGAGGATCGGGTCCGCTTCTACGAGAACGCGACCATCGTTGTCGTCGGGCGCTCAAACAATGTCGGCAAACCCGCGGTGTCCCTGGCCTACCAGCGGCATGCCGCGGTGACCTCGATCGACGAATGGTCCGGCCGAGGCAGCCGGCTCGGCTTCCACACCCGGCGGGCCGACGTCCTGATCGTCGCTGCGGGCGTGCCTGGGCTCATCGGTGCCGAACACGTCCGTGAAGGTGCCATCGTCCTCGACATCGGGATCAACCCCGCTCCCTCGAAACACAGCAGCGACGTGCGCATCGTCGGCGACGTGGCCTTCGCCGAGGTGCTGGACCGGGCACGGGCCATCACCCCCGTTCCCGGCGGCATCGGCCCGGTCACCGACGTGCGGCTATTCCAGAATGTCGTCCTCGCTCAGCACAACCGCGTACCAGGCCCGACGTGTCAGGACCCGGTTCGGACACCTCGATGAGCGCGCGTCTCGGCGACCACACAACAATGGCTGGCCGGGCTCGAACCGCAGGGACGGTTGATCGCCGCCGGTCCGCTTCTCGACGACGACCACCGGTCGTCCGGGTCCGGAGTTGTCTTCGTCGGAGCTGCATCGCGGTACGAGGCGGCGCACCTGCTCGACCAGGATCCCTTTAACGCCTGCGGCCCGCGGACCTACCGGCTGAACCCGTGGCGGATCAACGAAGGCGTCCTGCGGGCGACCGTCACCCTGTCCGACGGCTCAGCCGACCTGACCTGACTTACACGACCGCACTCGCGGAAGGAACGAGCGCCATGACGACGACGTCAACACCGCACCCCCCGGCGGCGCCGATCTCCACTCGGACCGACGACCTCATCCTGACCTTGTCGTGTGCGGACCGGCCGGGGTTGGTCTTCGACATCTCCCGGCTCCTCGTCGACCAACGCGGCGATATCGTCGAAAGCCAGCAGTTCAGCGATCGGGTCTCATCCAGGTTCTTCATGCGGCTGCGCTTCGGATCGATCGATGGGTCACCGCTCGACCGCGAGACGCTGTCCAAGGGTCTGCAAGCGCTCGCGCGCCACACCGACATGAGCTGGCGAGTCTCCGCCGCGGCGAACCGGCCGCGAGTGCTGATCATGGTGAGCAAGTACGGCCACTGCCTCAACGACCTGCTCTTCCGGACAGCCAACGGGGACCTACCCATCGATGTCGCCGCGGTCGTCTCGAACCACCCTGACCTCGGCGCCCTGGCCGACAACTACAACGTCCCGTTTCACCACGTGCCTGTCACGTCCAGCGGCAAGCCAGCTGCCGAGGCACGACTGCTCGACCTCGTCGATGACCTGGACATCGACCTGGTCGTCCTCGCCCGGTACATGCAGATCCTGTCGACGGAGCTGTGCAAGCGTATCGAGGGCCGGGCGATCAACATCCACCACTCGATGCTGCCCAGCTTCAAAGGCGCCCGGCCCTACTTTCAGGCCAAAGACCGTGGGGTCAAGTTGGTCGGAGCGACTGCTCACTATGTCACTGCCGACCTTGACGAGGGCCCGATCATCGAGCAGGAGGTCGCCCGAGTCGACCACACACTGACCGCAGAGGACGTTACCGCACTCGGGCGTGACAACGAATGCCTGGCCCTGGCTCGTGCGGTGCGCTGGCACGCGGAGAACCGGGTCCTGCTCGACGGGCATCGCACGGTCGTCTTCCGATGAGGAACTGCGACAACCCGCTTTTCGCCCTCGCCTCAGCTGAGGAGTACCTGAACAGTCCACTGTTCACGGTGACCGTGTGCGGGACACCGGCTCCGTGCGCGATGCCGTCCGCCTCCCTCGCCGCCGCGCTGCCCAGCGTACGGGCGGCGGGGCTCATCGCCGCTCCAGCAGGCGTCCTTCCGGCTGCCATGGTCCCAGCCGGAGCCGACGGGCCGTGCGAGGGCCTCTCTGCGGAGCCGGGGTAGCGGTGAACCCCGAGCAGTTCGGGCGGCTCGGCGCCTTCACCGGCGCAATCGGGAGGTCGAGGCGATGCCTGGTGATGGGCATTCTCAACGTCACACCCGACTCCTTTTCCGACGGTGGTCGATACTCGTCCACCAAGGCTGCGGTCGAGCACGGGCTCGCGATGGCCGCCGACGGTGCCGACATCATCGACGTGGGCGGTGAGTCCACCCGCCCAGGGGCCAGACGCATCGCGGTCGACACCGAGCTGGCCCGGGTCTTGCCAGTGGTGCGCGACCTCTCGCGCTGCGGTATCACGGTCAGCATCGACACGACCCGCGCAGTCGTGGCGGACGCGGCAGCCAGAGCGGGAGCCTCAATGGTCAACGACGTCAGCGGGGGACTGGCCGACCCCGCTATGGCCGAATGCATCGCCGCTGCCGGGCTTCCCTACGTCGCGATGCACTGGCGCGCCCCCAGCCGCACCATGGCACAGCGCGCTTTCTACCGCGATGTGGTGACTGAGGTGGTCGGAGAGCTCCGCGCCCGCGTCGAAACTCTCGTCACCGCGGGAGTCAAACCGAACCGAATCATCCTTGATCCCGGCCTCGGATTCGCCAAGACCGCCACGCACAACTGGCAGCTACTCGGCCGCATCGAGGAACTCATAGCCTTGGGGCATCCCGTCCTCGTCGGCGCGTCTCGCAAGTCCTTCCTCGGCGAGCTGCTCGGAGGGAGGGCGGCGGCCCCACCGGCTGCTCGGGAGGCGGCGACGATGGCGACCTCAGCGCTCGCTGCCGCTGCAGGTGCCTTCTGCGTCCGGGTCCACGATGTCGCGACCTCACTCGATGCTGTCCGAGTCGCCGACGCCTGGGCAGCCGCCTCCGGGGCCAACCGCTCATGAGCCATGAGCCCTATTGCTGCAGTACTGAACGGGCGGGACAAAGTAGTGACCGCGCAGCAGCCTGCACTCGGACGCCGGGCAAGAGCTGGAATCGGCAGCCGATCGGCAAAGGGCGTCTTCTCCCACTTCCGTCGCTGATTTCGGGACTGTCCGCGTCACCCGAAGTTCGACCTCAAACCTTCGAGGCGGCATCACCTTCATACCGGCAACCGTGCGAGCGACTTGCAAGATCGACGGTCCCCGCAGTCCGGTCAGCCGCGCGATCTCAGCACCGAACGACTCCAACCCTGGCGAATGCTTGATCACCGACAACACTCGTGCCGAAATCATCGAGTAGTTAAAAGTCGACACAGTTGATCGTAGAGCAGTCGGGGCGGAGGTATATACGAAAAGTTCGAGGCAAAACTGGTACGCAGGTGGGCGGGCCGTGGAGGTCCGGGACGTGGCGAACCGGACGCCCGCGGTGGTCCGTGGTGGACATGCGCACAGATTGAGCTTCCCCCAAGATCGTGGAGGCATGGACTATGAGGATCATGTGTCATGTCCGAGAAGAGGCGGAAGTTCGAGCGGGAGTTCCGTGAAGGAGCTGTCCGGATCGTCCGCCAGACGAACAAGCCGATCGCTCAAGTAGCTGCTGACCTGGGGATTCATGCCGGAACTCTGGCGAACTGGGTCGAGCAGGACAAGATCGACCGTGGCGAGTGTGAAGGCCTGAGCGGCGACGAGCGGGCTGAACTGGCTCGGCTTCGGGCGGAGAACGCCGAGCTGCGGATGGAGCGCGATGTCCTAATAGGTCTTGTCGGTGGACGGGCCGCCTGGTGATGTCTTAGCCCGTTGAGGCTTTGCTTGAGACCGGCGCGTATCGGCGTGTCTGGCCCGTCCTCGGCGGTGTGGTGATCAAGGGTTCGGTCATGGTTCGAGCCGCTTGCAGGGTGACGTCCTTGATGTGCTGGGCCGGTGAGCCCTCTGCTGAGAACGACGACGTCCCTGCGGGGTGCTGGGGTCGTGAACGGCTCTATCGGAGGTCAGGCCCTCGAGCCTTGCTATTAGGTCGCCGCACGTTCTCACCGGTGCTCGGACCGGACGGTGATTTCCCTTGCTGTGTAAGGAGATTCGGTGTCGGTGTTCTGCGGCGTGGACTGGGCCGAAGGTCATCACGATGTTGCGCTGGTGGACGGGGAGGGCAGGCTGGTTGCGAAGCGGCGGATCAACGAGACGCCGGAGGGGTTCGCGGAGTTCACCGCGATGCTGGCCGAGGCCGGCGACTGCGCGGAGCAGCCGATCCCGGTCGCGATCGAGACCCCGCGCGGCCTGCTGGTAGCCGCGTTACGCGCCGCCGGGAGGGCGGTCTATCCGATCAACCCGCTGGCGGTGGCCCGATATCGGGAGCGCACCTCGATGTCAGGAAAGAAGAGCGACCACCACGATGCAATGGCCCTGGCCAACATCCTGCGCACCGACGCGCATCTGCACCGCCAGCTGCCCGACGACACCGACCTGGCCCGGTCGATCAGCGTGCTCGCGCGGGCGCACCAGGACGCGGTGTGGCGACGCACCAAGCTGGTGCAGGAACTGCGGGCCCGGCTGCGCGAGTACCACCCCGGGTTTCTGGCCGCGTTCGGGCCGGGCTCAGGCGCGGGATCGGGGATGTCCACCACCCAGCTGGCCAGCAACGACGCCCGGGCCGTGCTCGCGCTCGCGCCCAGCCCGGCCGAGGCGCAGCGCGCGTCGACCGAGCGAGTCGAGACGGCGCTGCGCCGCGGCGGCCGACAGCGCAATATCCCGGCCCGAGCCGCCGCGATCGTGGCGGCGTTGCGTGTCCCGCAGTTGCGCCACGACCGGCTGGTCGAGCAGGCGTTGCGCGTCGAAGCCCTGGCGCTGCTGGACGTGTTGAACGCCGTGTGCCAGTCGATCGAGCAACTCGCTGCCGCGGTCACCGAGGCATTCCGCCAGCACCCGGACTACACGATCATCACCAGTTTTCCCGGCCTGGCCGACATCAGCGGCGCGATCGTGCTCGCGGAAGTCGGTGATGACCGTGCCCGGTTTGCCGACGACCGGGCGTTGCAGGCGTTCGCCGGCTCGGCGCCGGTCACCCGCGCCTCGGGCAAGTCCCGCAGTGTCGTGCGACGACGGACCAAGAACAACCGGCTCGCCGCGGTGGGATTCTCGTGGGCGTTCACCGCAGCCGCGCGACCGTCCCCGGCCCGCGAGCATTACCTGCGTCGCCGTGAGCGCGGTGATGGGCACCCCGCCGCGCTGCGGCACTTGTTCAACCGCATGCTCGGCCAGCTCCACCACTGCCTGCAGACCGGCCAGACCTATGACCCCGTGAAAGCCTTCCCGCACCGCCCGACACACGTTGAGCCCCTAGCCGCTTGACAAGTTGGCGACATCGGAGGTCTCAAGCGATCCGTGGTCGGGTGGGTGAAGGAGGCGACGCGGTGAGCCTGGCCGCGTTCATCGCCGACCAGAGGACCAGCCACGACGTGCCGCACGCTGTCGCTTGCCGGGCTCTGACCGTGTCGGAATCGTGGTTCTACAAGTGGAACTCTCGTCGACACCAGCAGACGCCGACGCTGGCCGAACAGCGGCGGACGGAGGTCGACGCGGCCGTCGCGGAGGCGTTCGAGACCGCCTACGGCTTGCATGGGTCACCGCGTATTCACGCTGATGTACGCGCTGCGGGGTGGGTGGTGAGTGAGAAGACGATGGCGAACTCGATGGCCCGCCAAGGCCTGGTCGCCCGAGCGAAGAAGCGGCGGAAGAATCTGACTCGGCCGGACAAGCGGGCGGTGCCGTTCCCGGATCTGGTGAAGCGGGACTTCACCGCGTCAGCGCCGAACACGAAGTGGGTCGGCGATATGACCGAAATCCCGACCGGCGAGGGCAAGCTCTACCTGTCGACGGCGATCGATCTGTTCTCCCGCCGGCTGCTCGGCTACGCCACCAGCGTCCATCCGGACGCTGAACTCGCAGGTGAGACCATCAAAATGGCCGTCGTCGCCCGCGGCGGAAGAGAACGGCTGGCCGGTGTGATCTTCCACTCCGACCGCGGTTCTACTCACACCGCGCACGATTTCACTGTGCTCTGCAACAAGGTCGGTATTCGACAGTCGATGGGCAGGACCGGGTCATGTTTCGACAACGCCGCGGCTGAGTCGTTTTTCTCAACCTTGGAACACGAAGTCCTCTCCCATCATCATTTCAGAACCCGGAAAGAAGCGCAACAGACTATTGTTGTATGGGTCGTCGACTTCTACAATCGACGACGTCGCCACAGTTCCTGTGACATGCAGTCCCCGATCGACTACGAGACCGCTGCGGCCGACCGAGCCGCATAGAGGAGCCCTCCACGGTTCGGGGGGAAGCTCAGGGACTCCACGAAACCAGGGGCAGACCAATGCCTCCATCGACCCGGGGCGGGACAGTGTACGGGTTGTTCCCCGGGCAGGGTGGTGCGTTTGTATGCCCGGGGCTGGCAGCCGGCCAGCCCGAGTTCGCGGAGGGACAGGGCTTCTGACCTGCGGTTTCGGCTGGTGCGCGCTACTAGGATTGAACCAGTGACCTCTTCCGTGCCAGGGGAGTGTGACGCGCGTTTTGACCTGGCGAAACGCCTATCGTCGCAGGTCGTTGGGGCCCGTTGGTCCCCGGAGGGTCGCGTTCGGCGCTATCGCGGCGGGTTCCCTCGCCGAGGAATCGCCAGATGGCGGGGTGTGTCGTGTGCCGCCTGGCGGTCTGAGCGCTCTTTGGTTGTGGCCCGTTCCGAGGTCGGGCAGGGGCTCCGAGTATCGAGGTCGACGTGAAGATCGTGTTGATGCGAGTGCTTCGCGTCCGCGTCCGCTGTGACTCGTGCGGCCGGCGAGTCCGGGTTTAGCGCTGGCAAGACTGCGGAAGCCCACGCGCTAAGGTTATCGACCGCGAGTAGGCGGCGCTTTGTGTGCTGGTGCAGCCTTGCGCAGCCGTACCAGACTGCCACCGCGTGTGGGTGTTCGTGTTCGTGGTGGCGGCCGGGACCGAACAGTAGGCCAGCAAGCCGGGGGCGCGCCAGCTGCGGACCATGCGGCCGATCACAGCCGGGCCAGTACCGTCGCGGTCGGCGTGTCCAGCTCGGCCAGGCCACGGGGGACGCGCTCCCTTGGACACGTCGCCTGGTCGGCGTCTTCACCGGAAATCCCGCGACGCCGAGGCGAGGCTTTTCAGGTCGAGTGGCGTGACATGGTCGGCGACCAGCGACACGGTGCCCTGCCCGACCTGGGCTATCCCGCGCGCGAACAGCGCGGAGTTGTTCAGCCACGCCTGACGCGCCGAGCCCCATGATCCGACCGAGACCACGACGTTGCACACCCAGGTCTCGTCCTCGAGGTTGAGGAAGGTGATCCCGCCGGCGGTGGCGGGCCGTTGTTTGGGGGTGACCGCGCCGCCGACCTTGATCCGCGTGCCGTCGGGGACGTCGAGCAGCGCACCGGCGGGGGGGGATGGCGCCGAGCTGGTCGAGGTGGGCGCGCAGGAATTGGATGGGATGGCGGTCGGCGCTGATGCCGTTGGCCCACAGGTCCGCCGAGACGTTCGACACAGGGTCGCGATTTAGTGAGCTGTCACATCCGGAGGGGCTACCTCGTCTCCCTGACGAGACGGAAACGGGACCTTCACCGCTGAGGTCTGTGTTGCCGAGTTCGGAACGTGGTGAAGTCTCGATGAAGACAACAGATAGATTCAGTTGAAGAGGACGAAAATGCCTACTGTCACCAACATGCTCCAGAAGGATCTGCTGGAAATTGTGCCGCCGTCCATCGCGGCGGGTTCCTCCGCGATGATCCGGATCCTGGAGCTGCCGCCGGGGGACCCTGGTATCGCTCCCCACCGTCACTCCGGCCCGGTTTTCGGCTACATGCTCGAGGGCGAGATGCTGTTCGAGCTCGAGGGTGAGGCGCCTTATCCGGTCAAGGCTGGCGAGGCGTTCTGGGAACCGGGTGGTGATGTCATCCACTACACGATCGCAAACCTGCTCCCCGACAAGACGACTCGCCTCGTCGTCGTCGCGATGATGACCCCTGGGGTCCCGATGCTCACCATGGTCAGCGATGAGGAGCTCGCGGCCAAGGCAAGCGAACGGATTCCGGCACCGGGCCGGTAGTCCTGCAGCCTGACCGATCGGCATGGCCGATCGCAGGCAGAGCCAGCTGCCAGGTCGGGGTCCGCAGGTCGGTGGCTGCGCCGCTCCAGGTGGCCGGTTGGCCGCGGCCGCTGGAGTTCGCGATGCAGCTGGCGACGTCCGGTACGCGGGCAGGCCGAGCAGCTGGAGATCGGCGAAGCCTTGAGCGCGGCGACGAACTCGTCGTTGCGGTGGGACCCGTGGTCTGGGACCCGTGGTCGCGGCACGCGGGGACGCATTCGGGCTCGGTCGCTTTCGCCCCCGTTTGTTCACCCTGCGCGCTGAGCCTGGCGCGGTAAGAAGAGGCGTTCGGAGTAGTTGTTGTGGGGCACCGGGTTTCACCTTTTGTTGGCTGGTGCCTGGAGCGAGAGCATGTCCCGCCCCCCCTGTCGGCTGGCTCGCCGTGAACGGGCCGCTGCTGCTCGCGTGGCTGCTCACAGGGGTGTTCGCGCTGCTGACGCTGTCGTGCGTGCTGCGGCTCGTGCGACTCGACTACGCACGGCTGGGCCAGGACCTGCGCCAAGCCGACCTGGCCGAGCTACTGCTCGTGGTCGCCATGGTGGCGATGGTCTCGCCCATCGGCGGTCCGATTCCCGCAGCGGGCTGGCAGGCGGTGCTCGTGCTCACGGCGGCCTGGTTCGGGTTCGCCTGGTGGCGCGGGCGCGGCCAGGCGCCCACCGCCGGCTGCGGGCACCACGCGATCTCGGCCGCGGCGATGCTGTACATGGTGACCGCGATGCCCCACGACGGCATGGTGCACGGACCGTGGCTCACGATGCCCACGATGGCAACCGGGCCCGCGTTGCCGCTGGTCGCGATCGTCAGCGCGGGTTACTTCCTCGTCGACGCCGCGCGGTCGGGGGTCGCGGCTGTCCGGACTCGAGGGGTGGGCGCGCCGGGGTTGACGTCGCGGAAGGTGTACCGCGCAGTGATGGGTGCGGGTATGGGATACGTACTGCTGGCCGCCACGTAACCGTCTGTTGCCGGACGCGGCGTCAGCCGATGTGCCGTACTTCGCCGTAGTGCGGGGGGATTCAGGTCGGTCACCTGCCGCACCTTCACCCACGCGTCGCTCCGCCCGGGCCGGTACCGGGACTCCAGCAGCTTGGCCGCGCCCTCCTCGATCCCACGCCGGTGACCTGCGGAGGCATCCACGCCAGCATGACATCGCGGGCTGCGGCGCTCGGCACCGGTTCGGGTTGCCGGACATCCCGCGGAAAATCCAACGGAATAGCCACTGACCAGCGCGAACGCGGCCATTTTGAGCTTGTGCACTTTCGTCGACGGCAGGCGGCGTCGTAGAACACCTGGTCATCCTGCCCACCCTCGAGCCCAGGTGAGGCACAAACGATCGTTTCCGAGACCCAACCCGTCGTTGCCAGCCAATGACTGGCGACGACGGTAAGACGGCCAGCCAGCGCAGATTCAGCATCCGGGCCGTGTGAACGCGCTCGCCGGGCCGTGGCCACGGCGAGAACGCGGCGTTTCCGGTGCCCTGCCCGATCAGCCGGCTCAGGGATCACCCCGCTGATCCGGCAGGTCCCCCGGCCTCGGCGCTGCGCCGACCCACCAGCAACCACAGCAGTGGCCCGAGAAACGGCGCACAGAACGCAAACACGACCCAAACGAGTCTTATGCCGCCGGTTAGCGGGCTGTCGAGATGCTGATGAGCGCGGCCACGAAAAGGATCAAGGGGAGCAGGATCAGCGCTGCGATTCCGACAGCCGTGGCGATGTGCGCGCCGTCGGTTGCGGCCAGTGCGGTGGGGAACTTCATTGGTTCCTTTCTCTGGTCCTCGATCCGCGGTGTCCTCCACGCAGTCACGACCTGGGCCCAAGGCATCGTCGGCACACTTCAAAATCGGTTGCGGAGTCGCGGCCCAGCCGAGGGGGAGGGTCGCGGCCGTGGCCCAGCGCCGGACATCCGCGGTCGGCCTCCCCCAGGTGAGCGATCATGACCTTGAGTTACCCCGCCGCCGAGCGCCTCAAGCGTGGTTTGTCACCGTCTACCCGGACCGTGCAAGCTCGCCGACCGCGATCTTCGCGCCGTTCGTTTCGTTCGCAGGTACGGCTTCAGCGTTTCCGCAACCCGAGTACTTCCTGACGCTGGGTGACTCGCCGGCGGTCGGTTTCTCATCGCCCAGCGGCGCGGGCTGGGCCGACCGAACTGGGCTGCCCGGGCGACTACGTCGATGCTTGCCCGGCGGCAGCTGCCACGGCACGACTTCGCAGGTCAGCGCCGCTGAGCGGTTCCTCGCCGCCCAACGCGGTCACACACGGATGGTCACGCTCGTGCTCGGCGCGAACGACGTCGAGGACTGCGCGACGGCGACCGGGATCGACCTCGCTTGCATACAGCAGGGGATCGCGGCCGTGCGGAAGGACCTGCCCGTGATCGTCAGCCGTGTCCACTGGGCTGATCCGCGCGCCAAGGTCGTAGGGCTGAACCTCTACGACCCGTTCCTCGCGTTCTTCCGTGCAGGGCCCGGCGGACCAGGACCTCGCTCGGCAGTCCGTGCACTTGCCGCAGCAGGTGAACGCGGTGCTCGGCGGAATCTACTCGCAGGCCCGGGTGCCGGTGGCCGCCGTGGAGTCGGCGTTCCACGCCACGGACTTCACACCGGCGTCGGCGCCGCTGAACGTGACCACGATCTGCGCCGGCAAGTTCATGGGCCGAGCTCATCCTGACGACGCTGCGGACCTCAACGGAACCTTCGATCTTGTCCTCCAAGTCGTCAACCGGTGTGCGCGAATGGAACCGTCCGACACCACACTGCAGATCGTCGAGTTGCTGCTCGACGCCGGGGATGCGGCTGTCGCCGCGGCGATCCGGGAGGTTGCGGCGGTGCTGAGGGGTGCGATGCCGGAACCGCCGGCGGATCCGGACGCTTTGTTGACGTCGGAGCAGGTGGGGGAGTTGCTGCAGTTGTCGCCGAGGACGTTGAAGGACCAGACGGCTGCGAAGCTGGTGTCGTTGTTCCCGCATCTGCGGTCTCGATGGGGGCCCGGGTCTGGGGCCATCGCCGGATCACCGCCGTCTGACACTGAAGCCCCGCCCCTCTGGGATTGAACCAGTGACCTCTTCCGTGTCAGGGAAGTGCGACACGCGGTTTGCGCTGGTGAAATGCGTGTTGTCGTAGGTCACAGGCCCGCGTTGCTCCCCGAAGGGGCGGTTTCGCCGCCGCTGCTTCGGGTTATCGTCGCCGCGAAAGCGCCAGGTTGTCCGGACGCGGTGTGACAGGGCGTGCCCCGGGATTTTCTCCCGACTACGTGCTCCGTCAGGCCCGACCGTCCGCGGTCCCGTGTGGGCGGTGTCCGTCGCCGATGACCTGTGCGGCATCTCCAGCGGATACGTTAGTCGGTTGAGCCAGGGGGACGCCGAAGTGCCATGCTGCCGCACGCCTTCTGAACGCCTTGGAAGGCGCGGCGGCACCAGGGGCTCGCGGGGTAGGCGTCGCAGGTGCGCTGTTCGACTGGCGAAGCCTGCTCCAGCAGGAAGTTCGCGACTCGCCGTGGATCGGCGGGTGTTTGGTTCGGGTCCAAGCGGGGCCAGGGCGCAGGCCTGGGCACTGCCACTCACGGGTAGGGCGAAGTAGGGGCTACGAAAGTTCCGCGGTCCAGTGCTGGTTCGTCACGGGTCACCCGTCACCAGCCCTCGTCGCCGGGCGGATAGCCGATCAAAAGGTCACGATTTGGTAATGCTGTCGTTCGTCTGACGCTGGCTAAGGGCTGTCTCGTAACCCGCTGTGAGTCGGTTGGGTGTGTTGGTTGATCATGGTGTGGTGCAGGTGATCTCGGCGTCGCGGTCGGAGTGGATTGCCCCGTTTACGGGGTTGGAGCCGGGGCAGTTCCGGAAGTTGGTGCGGGTCGTGGCGAACCGTGGTGGTGACGAGATCGCTGATGGCCGTCCTGGCGTCAGTGGCGGCTTGATCTGGCTGATCGTGTGTTGCTGGTGGCGACGTACTGGCGGACGAACCTGACGATGCGCCAGATCGGACCATTGTTCGGCGTGTCGCATTCCGCGGCACGCCGGGTGATCGACACGATTGGCCCGCTGCTGGCGCTGGCCCCTGTCCGCAAGCGGCGGATCGACTCGGTCGCGATCGTGGACAGGACCTTGGTGCCGACGCGGGATCACCGGCTGGCGGCGCCGTCGAAGAACTACCGGTACTCGGCGAATGTGCAGGTCGCGATCGACGCGGACACCCGGTTGGTGATCGCCACCGGCAATGTCCATCCGGGCAACCGCAACGACTGCACCGTCTACCGCGACTCCGGTATCGAGCAGGAACTGGCGGGGCGCCCGGTGATGGCCGACGGTGGCTATCAAGGCAACCCGGCCGTGATCACGCCCTACCGCAAACCCCATGACGGCAGCGATCTCCCGGGCTGGCAGGAAGACCTCAACGCCGGCCATCGCAAGATCCGTGCCCGCGTCGAACACGCCCTGGCGCGGATGAAGTGCTGGAAAATCCTGCGCGACTATCGCCGCGCCGCCAGCACACTCAACGCCACGGTCTCCGGCATCGCGCATCTGCACAACATCCTCCTCGTCGACTGATCCGCAACACCAGTCCCGCCAACCACAAGAGTAGTTACGAGACATCCCTTAGTGGATCAGCCGTGGATGCGCATCGCCGCTTGGGTGATGGAAGTTGATCGCTCCTGGTACCTGGTTGCCAAGGACGATCAAGCTATCTCGCCTGGTTACGAGCGGTTTGGGGCCCCTGTCGCACACATGCACCGTCGGAGTGGCCGGCTCGCACGTGATCAAGCCGACCGCGCGGAGTTTCGTGCCCCTGAAGTTCGAGGCGCTGAGATCACCCGACGATTCCAACAATGCGTCGGCGCGCGGCCGGCTCTCGCCGCCAGCCGACCTGACCTGGGCGCGGACGACTGTCCCGAGAGTGAAGGACTTCTTGCCCTGACTCCGCCGCTTGCAGCTGGGCACACTCGACGGTAATCCATTGTTCCGCAGACTACTGGGATCAGCGATGACCGAGTTGCGCCCCTTGGGCACACGGGAATGCCTCGACCTGCTGTCGACTCAGCCGGTGGGCCGGCTGGTGTTTTCCGAGAACGCGCTGCCCGCCATCCGGCCGGTCAACTTCTTCGTGCACGAGGGAAACATCATCGTCCGGAGCAGCCGCACGGGGTCGATCGCCACGCTCTGCGACGACTTAGTCGCGTTCGAGGTGGACAGCATCGACCCCACCACGCGTACCGGATGGAGTGTTGTCGTACTCGGCAAGGCGAATCCGGTCACCGAAATCGACGAACTGGTGGCGCTGGCCGAACCCCGCTACCGGCCGTGGCCCGGTGGAGAACGTTCACACTTCCTGCGGATCCCGATAGAAGTCATCAACGGGCGAATGTTCCAAGTGCCGGATGGCGGCGCGGCTCAGCGCTGCCGGAGGGGGAGCCAGGAATAGGTTTTCACGTCGCGGAATCCTCGGCCCCGCTGGTGAGCAGTTCGTCCGTGTGCTCATTGTTACTGCTTTCGGATAGTCGGCGACGATCACTCGTGTTGCTCCTTATCGGTGTTGGCGCTGGTCGGGTCGTGGGCCGCGACGGTTCGCGTGCCCGCGGTGACGGTGAGAATCACGGCAAGGCCGAGGAACCCGCCGCCGAGGGTGGCGGCGGCCGCGATCGCGCCGACGATGAGGAGGCCGGCGGCGTCGCCGAGTTCGCGGCCGACCTCGGCGGCGCCCATGGTCTGGCCCAGGCGTTTGGTCGGGGTGGCGGCGGCCAGGTGCGCGAACCCGAGCGGGGTGGCCAGCCCCACGTCTGGGACCGGCTGTCGATTACACGAGGTGGGCGATGCCCGAGCCGATGAGGAAGATGCCGTAGCCGGCCGCCACGACGACGATGATGGTGCGGCCGTGTCGTGCCAGCCACGCGTTCACGGCGGTGACCCAGCGGATCGTCGTCTCCGGCCAGATGGCGTGGGCGATGATCGGTATCTCGATCAGCAGCATGTAGATCACGGCGACGAGGATGATGCTCAGCGACGCGTTGTTGGTGAACAGCAACGCGGCGCTTTGCACCAAGCCAGCAAAGCCTGAACGCGGGCGACGTACGCGACCGGCGCAGCACTGAGCATGATCGGACTGAGGCTACTGACGAATAACCCCGTACCGGCGCCGGCGAGGAATGCGCCGGCGATCGAGCGGGAGAGGGGTACTCATTGCAACCGTGAGCTGGCCTGCGCCGACCACGACCAGCGCAACCAGTCCGACCAGGCCAGGACGGGCGCCAGCGCCACGCTTGCTGACCAGCAGCGTCGAGGTGATGGTGCCGAAGCTCTGCGCGCCGACCAATACACCGGTGAAGCTCGGCTTCCAGGAGTGTTCGCGGGCGAGCAGCGGAATGAGGATGCTCGCGAACGGCAGGAGGAGCCCGGCAGCTCCAGCGACGAGAAGCAGCGCCGAGCGCACTGCCAGGTCGTCAGCGCCAGCCGCACGCCCTCCGCGGCTTCCCGCAGTATGTGCTTGCGCTCCTCGAGTGGGCCTGGTGCGAATCGTGGACGATCCGAATCAGAACGACCAGCACAATCGCGAACGTCAGCGCATCGGCGCCCGCCGCAGCGGGTGCCCGGCAAAGGCGGCCAAGACTCCGCCGAGCGGCGCACCGACCATCGACACCAACTGGGTCCCGTTCTGGCGCAACGCCAAGGCCCGCACGAGCTGATAGCCGGCCACCAGCAGCCGCGGCATCGATCCCTGCGAGGGAACATATAAGGCGCCGTTCGTGCCGATGATCAGCGCCGCAACGATCAACAAGACCGGCGGCGTGCCCACCCAGTTCGCCGTGATCGCAACAGCCACCGACACGACCAGCATGACGGAGTCGCCAACGATCATCACCCGCCGCGCCCCGACGCGGTCACCCACAGCGCCGCCCACCAACAGCAAGATCGTCCGGGGCAACGACAGCGCTTCACCAAGCTGAACCTCCGCCGGTGCGCAAGATCCCGGTGCTCGTCGGGGGCGGCGGCGAACAGAAAACCCTGCGCCTGGTGGCCCGACACGCGGACATCTGGCACTGGTTCTCCTCCGGCGCGGAATTCGCCCGCAAGAAGCAAATCCTGGCCGACCACTTCGCCGCGATCGGACGCGACCGAAACCGCCCTGCTGGAGCGAGGCGTCACCACTTTTCACCACCGAGGTGACGGCCCCGAGTTCGACTTGTCCGCGGCCCGTGTCTGGGCGGCGTGGCGGGACAGGCTGGGCTGACGCCGTCGAGTGACGGCGTACCGGATCTGCGGTCGGTGAACCGCTGGCTGATACTTGGTGGGGCCCGTCCGCGGGCCACGCGCCGGGATTGTCACGGCGTGTGCGGGGTCGTCGAGCGGCGATACGAGTGGTGGATCGGAGAGGGGCGGGCGAGGTGCAGGCGGCGGCGCACTCTCTGGCCGGCAGCGTGCTGGGCAGGGTGAACGACCTGACCGACGAACTCGTCCGCGTCATCAACGAGCAGAACCCGGGCTACCAGCAGCTCCACGTCGTGCCCGAAGCCGACCTTTGGCAGTCGTGCCACGACAACCTCGAGCGTGTGCTGCAGCTGCTCAGCCAGGGTTGCGACGGGGCGGACCGCGTCGCACAGTTCTACGACGCCGCACGGGCGACCGGGCAGCGGCGGGCGCAACAGCGGCTGCCGCTGGACGACTTGCTGCGATCGTTCCGCATCGGCGGGCGGATGGTCTGGCAGGCGCTGATCGCGCAGGCCCGCGCGGAGCACGTGACGGACACCGACGATCTGCTCGACCTCGCGACCCTGGTCTGGGAACTGGTGGACGCGCTCTCGTCCCAGGTCGCGGCGGCCTACCACGTGGCCGAGCGGGCACTGGTCCGCGCCGACGAGCAACGCCGCGCGGCACTTTGGGAAGGTCTCCTGCAAGGCCGGGCTTCCGATGCGGCATTCGCCTACGAGGCAAGCCGGATCATCCGGCTGCCCGTGGAGGGGCCGTACATGGCTGTCGCGGCGGAGGGCCGGTTCGCCACGAGCGACCTCACCGAGACACTCGGGCGCAAGCTTGACGACTCGGGCCTGCGGTCGGCGTGGCAGGTTCGTGCGAACGCTCTCGTGGGCTTGGTGTCTCTGCCGGGGTGCGACACCGCGGAGCTGATGAAGGCTCTTCCCGCCGTCCGCGGGGCGGTGGGTGTCTCGCTGGTGGTCGATGGACTGGCCGAAGTGCACACCGCGTACCGGCAAGCGGTGCTCGCGTTGCGGACCGTCCCGCACGGTAAGCCGGCAGTCGTCTGCCTCGCCGAACGGCTGCCGGAAGCGCTGTTGCTCAGCTCGCCGGAGCTCACCGGCTCCCTGGTGCAGCAGTGGCTGCGCGGCCTGCTGGACCTGCCCGATGAGGAGCGGCGGATCCTCCTGCAGACGCTCGCGTCCTGGGTCGAGACCGGCGGATCGGCCACCCGGGCGGCGCAAGATCTACACTGCCACCGCAACACGGTGCTCAACCGCGTGCGCCGGATCGAAGCGCTGACCGGGCGCTGTCTGCCGGGTGGTGAAATCCCGATCGAGCTGGCCCTGGTCGTGCGCGCCCTCCCTTTTCTGCCGTCCCGTCGGCGATCGTGACTCCCTTCGCATTGTGCACTGCGCCCAACGACATTGCGGCAAACGTAGGCACGCGGTGCATGGTCGCGGCGAGGGATGTTGTGTAACACTGCGGCCCAATCCGAACACTCCCCGCATTCTCCGAGCACTTCTCCGACACCGTCGTTCGAGAGGAACCCGCAGTCCATGGCACAGCAGGACCACGACGCCCGGCCCACGCCGGACGCGCCGCGGCACATCGACCGGCGCCGTTTCCTGGGCTTCGTGCTGGCGGCACCGACGCTCGCCGTCGCCGCGCAGATCACCCAGGCCGGAGTAGCGCCGCAGGCGGCCGACGCCGCGCTTCCGTCCCTCCCACAGCCCGAGGACCTCTTCGACCTCGGTGACCTGCAGAACCTCGCCGCCGCACCCACGTCCGGCCTGATCAGCGTCCAGATCGGGACGGACGGGCGCGCGTCGTTCGCGGTGCCACGGACCGAGGTGGGCCAGGGCATGACCACCGCGGTGGCGATGATGGTGGCCGAAGAGCTCGACATTCCGCTGTCGAAGGTCGACGTCACGCTCGCCGACGCCCGCCCGGAGCTGCTGATGAACCAGCTCACGGGCGGCTCCAACTCGATGCGGAGCATCTTCACCCCGGTCCGCACCGTCTCGGCGATCGCCCGGGCCCGGCTGGTCTCGGCGGCCGCCGCTCAGTGGGGGGTGTCCGAGTCGGAGCTGCGCACCGCCGACGGGATGGTCCACCACACCAGCGGCAAGCAGGCGTCGTACGGCTCGCTCGCGAAGGCCGCCGCCGCCGTGAAGACCACCAGCGCCACGGCGGAGCTCAAGTCGCGGGCGGACTTCAAGGTGCTCGGCACCGCGCAGAACCGCATCGACGCCTACGAAGCCGTGACCGGGCGCAAGAAGTACACCCTCGATCACGACGTCCCCGGCGCTCTGCCGACGATGGTCGCCCGGCCGCCCACGATCAACGGCACGGTTCGCTCGATCCAGAACGAGGCCGACGTCAAGGCAATGCCCGGCGTCACCGACATCGCGGCGATCTCCCACGGCGTGGCCGTGCGGGCCGAGACGTTCGGGCAGTGCATCGACGCCATCCGCGCGCTGAAGGTGGACTGGGGTCCTGGCACCGTCGACGGTGAATCCGACGCGACTGTGCTGAAGAAGCTCAAGGCCGCGCAGCTGCCGCTGGTCGTGCCGGGAGTGCTGACGCAGTCATTCGACGCGGAGTTCACCTTCGCGTTCGCCAGCAACAGCCCGCTCGAGACCGGCTCGGCGATTGCCGACGTCCGTTCGGACCGCGCCGAGATCTGGTCGTGCTTGAAGGTGCCGATCGTCGCGCAGCAGCAGATCGCGCAGGCGGTGGGTCTGCCACAGAGCGCCGTTACCGTGCACGTGACCCAGGGCGGCGGCTCGTTTGGCCGGCACCTGTTCCACGACGCGGCGCTCGAAGCCGCCGAGGCGTCGAAGAAGATGGGCAAAGCGGTCAAGCTCATGTGGTCGCGCACCGACGACTTCCGGCAGGGCCGAGTGCACCCCATGTGCGTTTCGCGGGTGCGCGCCACCTACGCCCTCGGCAACGTGGTGAGCTTCGAGCAGCGGCACACCAGCGTTCAGACGGAGTTCAGCCACGGCCTCGGCGAGATGCTCACCTCCACCACGGCGAAGCTGCCAATCGCGGGCAACCTGAGCTTCGCGGAGTCGATCTTCGAGCTGACGCAGTCTTCGCCCTACAACTTCGGCGTGACCACGCAGCTGCTCAACGAGATCCCGTTGAAGTTCAACACCGGCAGCATGCGCAACATCTACTCGCCGAACGTGGTGACAGCCGAAGAGCTGGTGGTCGACCAGCTGGCGAAGAAGATGGGCAAGGACCCGGTGCAGTTCCGGCGCGAGTTCCTCAAGGACGCCCGGCTGCGCGCGGTGCTCGACAAGGCCGTCCAGGTCGGTGCGTGGGGCCGGTCGATGCCGACGGGCACCGCCCAGGGCATCGCGTTGCACTCGGAGTACAAGGGCGCCGTGGCGGTGCTGGTGGAGATCGACTGCCGCCCGGAGACGGTGAACCGGAAGGTCCGCGAGGCGGTGACCGGGCCGCGCGTGACCAAGGCGCTCGTCGTGGTCGATCCCGGGTTCGCGATCAACCCGCGTGGCCTCGAAGCGCAGATGATCGGCGGCCTCAACGACGGCATCGCAATGTGCCTGACCTCCAGCCTCCACATCAAGGACGGCATCCCGCTCGAAGGCAGCTGGGACAACTACTTCTACACGCGCGAGTGGAACACCCCCGTCGAGACGCAGGTCGTGATCATGCCGAACACCTCGGACACCCCGAGCGGCGCCGGGGAACTGGCGGTCGCGCCGTCGTTCGCCGCCGTCGCGTGTGCCTATGCCCGTGCCACCGGGAAGATGCCGACCTCGTTCCCGATCAACCACGGCACGCTCTCGTTCGAGCCGCTGCCGTTGGACCCTTCCACGCCGCCTTCCCCCGTCGACGGTCTCGACTACGCCTACTAGGAGTTCTCCGTGCCACAACATACCTTCAAGCTCAACGGTGAGCAGGTCACGGTCGAAGCCGAGGACACCGAACGGCTCCTGTGGGTGCTGCGCGACCGCCTCGGTGTGAAAGGCCCGAAGTACGGCTGTGGGCTCGACGTGTGCAAGGCGTGCACGAGCCACATCAACGGCAAGGCCTTCAACCCATGCTCGGTGCCTGTTTCGAAAATCGCGCCCACTGACGAGATCACGACGATCGAAGGCCTGCCCGCCACTGTCGGCAAGGACCTGCACCCGATGCAGGAAGCGTGGCTGCAGCAGGACGTCGCCCAGTGCGGCTACTGCCAGCCCGGGCAGATCATGGCCGCGGTGGCCAAAGTCCGCCAGGCCCGCGCAGCCGGCCGCGGCCTCACCGACGACGACCTCGACGACATCCGCAACATCTGCCGGTGCGGCACTTACGCCCGGATTCGGGAGGCCATTGTGGATGGTGCGAAGAACATGTGAGCGCCGTTCTGAGCGTGTCGCCGGTTGGCCGGCGACACGCTCCGGCGGACCGAAGCTCGCACCGTTGTGACGATCGGCGTGGCCGACGCGACCTCACCTCGGCGTCGGCCTGTGAGGAACGGCGCGCACGTGCGTTCGTCGGCCCCGGATCACAGCCACTGGGCCTGCCAACCGTCGCCGGGGTGCCCCGACAGCCAGTCCGGGACGACGCATGCTCCCCCGCTACCTTCTTCGTAGCTCCTGATCAAGGAGTTCGTGGTCGCCGGGCCCGGCATGACTTAGTCCCCCAGCCGAACCCATGATCCGGCGGGTGGTGTCACCGGGTTTGATCGCATCGAGGGACCGCTGAATAGGGACACGGCCACCAACTGGTAGGTCTCGTCGTAACGTGGGTGCCGGCCATCGATGCCCAACCCGGTGACCACGTCGCGGCGAACGAACGGCATGGTGGATGAGCAGCAGTTTGGGGGTGTTCCTCGGCCTGGATGTCGGCAAAGGTGACCACCACGCGGTCGGCCTGGACCCGGACGGGAAGCGGCTGCACGACGGGCCGATGCCCAACACCGAACCCAAGCTGCGGGCCTTGTTCGACAAGCTCGCCCAGCACGGACCGCTGCCGGTCGTGGTCGACTAGCCGGCCACGATCGGGGCGCTGCCGGTCGCGGTCGCTCGTGCGGCTGGTCATCAGGTGGCCTACCTGCCCGGGCTGGCAATGCGCCGCATCGCCGATCGCTACCCGGGCCGGGCGAAGACCGATGCCCGGGACGCGTTCATCATCGCCGACGCCGCCTGCTCGCTGCCCCACACGCTGCGTCCGGTCGACGTCGGCGACGAAGCCTTGGCCGAGCTGGCGGTGCTGGTCGGGTTCGACAACGACCTGGCCGGCGAGGCCACCCGGATCGCCAACCGGATCCGCGGCCTGCTCACCGGCATCCACCCCGCCCTGGAGCGCGCTATCGGACCCAGGATCAGTCACCCGGCCGTGCTGGAAATCCTCTCCCGCTGCGGCGGATCGGCCGGCATCGCCAAAGCGGGCCGCCGCAAACTCACCGCGATCGCCAAGGTCCACGCGCCCCGCATGGGCGACACACTCGTCGACGCGATCATGACCGCTCTCGACGAGCAAACGGTCACCGTTCCAGGCGCCGCAGCCGCAGACACCGTGCTGCCCCGGCTCGCGGACAGCCTGAAAACCGTGCTTCAGCAACGCAAAACCGTCGCCGAGCAGGTCGAGGGGATACTCGATGCGCACCCTCTTGCCAGGGTCCTGATCTCGATGCCCGGCATCGGGGCCAGGACCGCAGCCCGCATCCTCCTCGAAGTCGGCGACGCCTCCAACTTCGCCAGCTCCGGGCACTTGGCCGCCTACGCGGGCATCGCCCCCGTCACCCGCAGTTCTGGGTCTTCGATCAAGGGCGAGCATCCAGCGCGGACTGGCAACCGCAAACTCAAACGCGCCTTTTTCCTCGCCGCGTTCGCCGCCCTGGCAGATCCGACCAGCAGGACCTACTACGACCGCAAACGCGCCGAGGCAAGAAACACAACGCCGCCCTCATCTGCCTCGCCCGCCGCCGCTGCGACGTCCTCTACGCCATGCTCCGCAACAGCACCCACTACCGCCACCCCCAACCAGCACCAGTCCCGGTCGCGGCTTGACAACCACATAGGGACACCCCCCGCCGGATGTGCACCACTCGCGCGCGGCGGTGGCCTGCTGGCCACTCGGCACCATGCCCGGTGCGGATCCCCAGATCCCGGCCGGCTTCTGCGAAGCAGACGGCGCCGGACATGCCGTTGTGGTCGGTCAGCACGACGGCGTCCAGGTCCAGCTGCACCGCTTCTTCCACGAGCGCTTCGGGGGACGAGACGCCGTCGAGGAACGAGAAGTAGGAGTGCGTGTGCAGCTCGGAGTAGGGCACGCGGTCGGCCCCGACTTCTGTAGCGGGGTGGCGCCGCAGGCCGTCGGGCGGGCGGTAGCCGTTGCGTTACGCGACCACGCTGGCGAGTCCCCGCCATCCCCCTGCACCGACGGCGCGGCGCGACCCGACGCCAGGCGCTCGATCTCCCGCCACGGCCCGCAGGGTTGTTGAACGCGGCCATGCGCAGCTCCCCGCACCTCTTCGCCAGGAGCAGCTTGCTCGAACAAGTGTTCGACTTGCGCCTCTGACGTGCACTGATCGCAACATGATCGTCGTCAATGCTCGGCCAGGCGGCCGCGTAGACCTCGGCGGGGCGAGTTGTCCACAGCTCGCCGAACGGCCTGTCTCCGCACTGCTAGACGTCGCAGTGTCGAGGACATGGAGCCGACCTTCATTCTGCATGCCGGACTGCTAGCCGCCGTCGTGCCTGTACGCCGACCCTCGCGTCCCGGACCATGAGCGCTCCTTCCTAGCCGTGTGGTGGCTTGACCAGCATTTCCAGCTGTGGGCCCTGAGATCGGTGGGAAGGTCTACAAGGGCGACCGGAAGAGTGATCGCGATCGCTCACCGGGCCGGCAGCGGCCTCCCGCACGGCGCGGGAACGCCCGGCCGAAGAAGGGGCGGACGAAAACACCGGCGGGTACTCGCTTCGTGGCGCTGCCGCCCGGGATCGCGGTGTTGTACGAGGAGCTGATGGACAGCCATCGGCATCCCTTTGTGTTGTCCACGCCGGAGGGGCACCCTTGGCGGCGGTCTAATTTCCGGTTCCGGTTCTGGCGGCCGGCGTGGGACGGGGTCGAGCTGGACGACGCTGGGGCGGGGGAGCGGCGACCGCCGATTCTGCCCATGTTCACCTTCCACGAAGGCCGGCACACCCACGCCACGTGGCTGACTGAGGACGGGATCCCGGAGGTCGCGCGGCGCGCCCGGCTGGGCCAGAAGATGAAGGGCGTCGCGCGGGTCTACGACCATGTGACCCCGGCGATGGTGAACGAGATCCTGGACGCGCTAGAGGAGCGATGGCTGCGGTCGCTGGCTTCTCTGTACCCGGGGGAGCGGGCCAAGCTGGTGTCCTGGTTCCCGCACCTAAGGTCCCGGCGGGGGCTGGACCCGGGTTCTGGGCCGATCGCCATTTCATCGCCATCTGACGACTGAAGCCCCGCCCCTCCGGGGAGGGACAGGGCTTCTGACCTGCGGTTTTAGCTGGTGCGCGATACTGGGATTGAACCAGTGACCTCTTCCGTGTCAGGGAAGCGCTCTCCCGCTGAGCTAATCGCGCGAGGTGGAGACGGGATTCGAACCCGTGTACACGGCTTTGCAGGCCGTTGCCTCGCCTCTCGGCCACTCCACCGTGCAAGGCCTCGAAGAGCCTTTCGAGCGGACGACGGGATTCGAACCCGCGACCCTCACCTTGGCAAGGTGATGCGCTACCAGCTGCGCTACGTCCGCACTCTCCGCGGGTCCTGAGTGCCTGGTCAGTGGCCTGGCACCCCGTCGCCGTGGTGTGAGAGAACCATATCGGACCCCGAAAACCGCCCCGTCACCGGGGGGCCATCTGCCGGTTGCGGGGCTGTGATCAGGCGAGATCGTTGGGGATGAGGTGGGTCAGGGCGTCGTCGACGTCGACCCACAGGTGTTCGTTGCCGGGGAGCACCACGTCGTACGTGCGGTCGAGGAAGTCGGCGAGCTCCTGGGCGGAGGCCTCGAACATGGCGTGCCCGGAGGGGGAGTTGAGCTCGATGAGCACGGACTCGGGGTCTTCGACCGACGGGCGGATCCGCACGTCGCCGTCGCCGGCGTCGGCGAGGAGGCCGTCGGCGAGGAGGTCGCGGGCGTAGACCCACTCGACCCAGCCCGCGCGGCCGGTGCGGAAGGCGGCGACGACCGCGTAGGGGTCGCGAGTGTCGTAGCGCAGTTCAACCTTGACCGGAACCGCCGGGGTCCGCGGCGCCAGCAGGTCGAAGACCGCCGTCGAGCGGAGCGTCACGTGATCGTTGCGCATCGTCCTACCCTTCGTCTCCCTTCCCGGCCCGGACGACCGAGGACGACGATGAGACGCTCCGGGAAGCCGATTCCGTCGCGGGTTCTCCGGAGATCACCCGTCCGTGGTCGGCAGTACCGTTCCGTCCGTCGTCGCCCGCGCCGCGCAGCCTTCCGCGGGCGCCCGCTGGGCAGCCACACGTACATACTGCGCGGTTCGACCGCCGCGCGATAGCACCGTCGCACGGATGTCGAAGCCGGGCGCGAGCGGCCCCACCGCGGCACAACCCTGGCTAGCTCGGGGTTGTTCGCTCCGTATTCGCTGGTAGACGGAGGGTGTTCGGCGCCAACCACCCGTTTGCAGGCCCTCGAAAGTCGTGTTGTAGAGTTGTCTTTACTCCACGAGCGGGCGATTAGCTCAGGGGGAGAGCGCTTCGTTCACACCGAAGAGGTCACTGGTTCGATCCCAGTATCGCCCACCACATCGAGGCTCCGGATCTCACGATCCGGGGCCTCGACTGTTTTTCGCGCAAGAATCTTCGCAGGTCAGCACCTCGCGACGGCCCGGACCGGCGCGGCGTCCGGGGGGATCCGGCCCGACCTGGTCGATCACGGCTCCACAACGGTCTCGGCACGGCTTCCTGACCTGCAATTTGCAGGTCGCACGCGGACAAATGACCTTCGCCGTACGGCTCGCGTCGGTTTTGTGGCACGAGGACTCCGTGAGGCACTTTGAGTGTGATCCTGAGCACTTTCTCGATCATGTCAGGATTCGAACCACCCGAACGGCCGCACGCAGTTCGCCGCAACTCCGGCCGCGGGCCGGCGGCGCGGTCCGCCGACGTTCGAAGGTTTCCGTCCGGGGCGCGGCCGTTCCGGTGAATCTGCCGCGCTTCCGAGGCGCCCCCACAGCCTCTGGTATCGGCGGGCCCGGTTCGGCAAGACGGGTGAACGCGGCGATTCCGCGGTGGGAGCACGGCGTGATCGGTGCGCCGGCCCGCGCACCCCGGGGGAGTATGGCGCCCGGCCGGCGCCTCACGTGCGACGAAAACCCGACGCCGTGACACCGCGAAGCAGAATGTCACCGCCGGCGCGATCCGATCCGCCGAGCCTTCGGGGAAATCCACTGTGGACGCGTCCGGACCGGAGTGTCCACAGTGGAACATCCCGGTGGCCGGGACGCCCCGCCCCGCCGCGGACAGTGGTGGAACATTGACTACATTCCGTAGTTATCGGTGGGTTGCCACTTATTACTCATCGTCATCATCCTGTTATCTTCAAGCCATTCATTTGCGTGAAGCAGCCGCAGGATGTGGCTGGAAATCCTTGTAACGAGTCCCGGATAGCCGCCGATACCTTGGCGTGTGTCGCTCCTTTGGTGGCTGAATCGGGTAAGGTCATGATCACGCTCCGAGATCAAACTCGTTCACTCAGCGTGCCGGCGGAGACCTTCGAACCATGCTCCTGGGAGGTCTGATGGAAGAGTCGGTGCGGCCCACATCCACGGTCAGCGGACCGCCGCCGCACATCGACCTCCAGGCGATGCCGGAGATCCCCGCACCCGCCGGCGCGAGGACCGGGAAAACCGCGACCGCGCACCCCGTGCCGGCCGTGAACGCACCGGGGCCCGCGCCCGTCGAGTCGACCACGGCGAAATCGCATCCCGCTTCGTGGGAGAAGCGTTACCGCGCCTGGGTCATCGCCAGTGACATCGTCGCCGCCTTCGTGGTGATCGGCGTCAGCGCCTTCGTGATCGACCGCGTGGCGCCGCAGGACATGCACGCGTTCGGCACAGCACTGGCGGTGCTGTGCGCGCTGCCGGTCAGCCGCGCGTGGAGCCCGCGCGTGCTCGGCGAAGGTCCCGAGGAGTACCGGACGCTCGGCCGCGGCCTCATCACCGCCGCCGTGCTGGTGGCGCTCGGCGGCCTGCTCTTCCGCGCGCTCGACGTGCAGCCGTGGGTGTTCATCGTGGTGCCCGTGATCGCGCTCTTCGCCTTCCCGCAGCGGTACCTGCTGCGCCAGGTCCTGCACCGCCAGCGCCGACGCGGCCTGTGCCTGCTGCCCGTGATGGCGGCCGGCAGCCCCGGGACGGTGGCCGACCTCATCGCCCGCACGAAGACCGAGGCGCACGTCGGCTGGCGCGTGGAAGCGGTCTGCACGGTCGACGGCGGGGGCGCCGGCTCCGGCAGCGGCGAGATCGACGGCGTGCCCGTGGTCGGCCGGCTCGAGGAGCTCTCCCGCCACGTGCGCCGCGGCGGCTACCGCGTCGTCGCCATCACCGCCGACCAGTACTGGACGCCGAAGCGGCTCCAGCGCCTCGCGTGGGACCTCGAAGGCACCGCCGCGGAGCTGGTCGTGGCGCCGGTGCTGATGGAGGTCGCGGGGCCGCGGCTCAACGTCTCCGGTGTGCTCGGCATGCCCCTGCTGCGGGTCACGGCGCCGCGGTTCACCGGTGGCCGCCGGCTCGTGAAGGAGGCCGTCGACCGCTGTGGCGCGGCGTTCCTGCTGACGCTGTTCTCCCCGCTGCTGCTGGCGATCGCGCTCGCCGTGAAGCTCGGCGACCGAGGCCCGGTGATCTACAAGCAGCGCCGCGTCGGCAAGGACGGCGAGAACTTCACGATGCTGAAGTTCCGCACGATGGTCCCCGACGCCGACAAGATCCGGCAGAACCTCGAAGAGGCCAACGAAGGCGCCGGGCCGCTGTTCAAGATGAAGCGCGACCCGCGCGTGACCCGCGTCGGCGGGCTGCTGCGCCGCTACTCGCTCGACGAGCTGCCCCAGCTGTTCAACGTGCTCTACGGACGCATGTCGCTCGTCGGGCCCCGGCCGCCGCTGCCGGAGGAGACGCGCCAGTACGCGCCCGACGCCCGCCGCCGCCTGCTCGTGAAGCCCGGCCTCACCGGCCTGTGGCAGGTCAGCGGCCGCAGCGACCTTTCCTGGGCCGACAGCATCCGGCTCGACCTGCGCTACGTCGAGGACTGGTCGCTCGCGCTGGACCTGGTGATCCTGTGGAAGACCTTCCGGGCCGTCGTCGGCGGGGACGGCGCCTACTGAGCCGGGCCACGCCCTGCGGAGCGGCCGCCGACCACCCGGTCGGCGGCCGCTTCCGCGGTGCAGGGAGACGAGCCCGGCCGGGCCGTCGCGGTTAGCGCCGACACGCGTGAGGCGCCCGCGGGCCGACGACTAGCATCGACCGGAGTCATCCCCGTCACTTGCCCCAGAAGGAGCCGATCGTGTCGCATCCGCCGTCAGCCGCCGCCGTCCCCGCCGAGCGCGTGGTGGTCCCGGCGGGTACTACGGCGGGAGCCGCGGTCCGCGAGGCCGGGCTGCCGACCAAGGGCCCGGACACGATCGTCGTGGTGCGCGACGCCGAGGGCAAGCTGCGCGACCTCGCGTGGGCGCCGGAGGCCGACGCCGAGGTGGAGCCCGTCGCGGCCAACACCGAGGACGGCCGCAGCGTGATCCGCCACTCGGCCGCCCACGTGCTGGCCCAGGCCGTGCAGCAGGAGTTCCCTGACGCGAAGCTCGGCATCGGGCCGCCGGTCAAGGACGGCTTCTACTACGACTTCGCCGTCGACAAGCCCTTCACCCCGGAAGACCTGCAGGCGCTGGAGAAGCGTATGAAGCAGATCGTGAAGGGTGCCCAGCAGTTCTCGCGCCGCGTGTTCGACTCCGTCGACGAGGCCAAGAAGGAGCTGGCGAACGAGCCGTTCAAGCTCGAGCTGGTCGACCTCAAGTCCGAAGTGGACACCGACGAGGTGATGGAGGTCGGTGGCGGCGAGCTGACGATCTACGACAACCTCGACCCGCGCACCAAGGAGCGCGTGTGGAGCGACCTCTGCCGCGGCCCGCACGTGCCCACCACCAAGTTCATCCCCGCGTTCAAGCTCACCCGCGTGGCCGCCGCCTACTGGCGCGGCAGCGAGAAGAACCCGCAGCTGCAGCGGATCTACGGCACCGCGTGGGAGTCGAGCGAGGCGCAGGACGCGTACCTGGAGCGCATCGCCGAGGCCGAGCGCCGCGACCACCGCCGCCTCGGTGCCGAGCTCGACCTGTTCTCCTTCCCGGAGGAGATCGGTTCCGGCCTGCCGGTGTTCCATCCCAAGGGCGGCATCATCCGCCGCGAGCTGGAGAACTACTCGCGCCGCCGCCACGAGGAGGCCGGCTACGAGTTCGTGAACACGCCCCACATCTCCAAGGGCGAGCTGTTCCACACCTCCGGCCACCTGCCCTACTACGCCGACACGATGTTCCCGCCGGTCAAGTTCGAGGACGAGGACTACTACCTCAAGGCCATGAACTGCCCGATGCACAACCTGATCTTCCGCTCGCGCGGGCGGTCGTACCGGGAGCTGCCGCTGCGGCTGTTCGAGTTCGGCACGGTGTACCGCTACGAGAAGTCCGGTGTGGTCCACGGCCTCACCCGCGTGCGCGGCCTGACGATGGACGACTCGCACATCTACTGCACCAAGGAGCAGATGCCCGGCGAGCTGCGCTCGCTGCTGAAGTTCGTGCTCGACCTGCTGGCCGACTACGGGCTGTCGGACTTCTACCTGGAGCTGTCCACCCGCGGTGACTCCGAGAAGTTCATCGGTGAGGACTGGGAGTGGGAAGAGGCCACGGAGACGCTGCGGCAGGCCGCGATCGACTCCGGCCTCGAGCTCGTGCCCGACCCGGGCGGCGCCGCCTTCTACGGCCCGAAGATCTCCGTGCAGGCGCGCGACGCCATCGGCCGGACCTGGCAGATGTCCACGATCCAGCTGGACTTCAACCAGAACAAGCGCTTCAACCTCGAGTACACCGCCTCCGACGGCTCGCGCCAGCGCCCGGTGATGATCCACCGCGCGCTGTTCGGCTCGATCGAGCGGTTCTTCGGTGTGCTGACCGAGCACTACGCCGGCGCGTTCCCCGCGTGGCTCTCGCCGGTGCAGGTCGTGGGCATCCCGATCACCGCCGACCAGGTCGAGTTCCTCGACGGGGTGCAGAAGGCGTTGCGCGCCAAGGGGATCCGGGCCGAGGTCGACGCGAGCGACGACCGCATGCAGAAGAAGATCCGCACCCACACCACGCAGAAGGTGCCGTTCCTGCTCCTGGCGGGCGCGAAGGACGCCGAGGCGGGCGCGGTGTCGTTCCGCTTCCGCGACGGCGGCCAGATCAACGGCGTGTCCGTGGACACCGCCGTCGACGCCATCGCCGAGTGGGTGGCCGGCCGGGAGAACGCCTCGCCGAGCGCGGAGGCCGTGGAGAAGATCCTGCGGTGAGCGACGCGGACGGTCCCGAGATCGTCGAGCAGGACGGAGTGGGGGTCCCGGACGCGTTGCAGCGACTGTGGACCCCGCACCGGATGGCCTACATCAAGGGGCAGGAGAAGCCGGACGACGACGAGTCCGACGGCTGCCCGTTCTGCCGCATCCCCAGCCTCGACGACGAAGCGGCCCTGATCCTGGCGCGCGGCGAGACGGTGTACGCGGTGCTGAACCTGTACCCGTACAACCCCGGTCACCTCATGGTGGTGCCCTACCGCCACGTGGCCGACTACACCGACCTGACCGAGGCCGAAACGCGCGAGCTGGCCGAGTTCACGCAGCACGCCATGCGCGTGGTGCGTGAGGTGTCGGCAGCGCACGGGTTCAACATCGGCATGAACCAGGGCGTGATCGCCGGCGCGGGCATCGCGGCGCACCTGCACCAGCACCTGGTGCCGCGCTGGGGCGGCGACGCCAACTTCATGCCGGTGATCGGGCACACGAAGGTGCTGCCGCAGCTGCTCGGCGAGACGAGGAAACTCCTGGCCGACGCGTGGTGAAGACCACGGGGCGCGCGAGTGTACCGACGCGGTCTGTGCCGATCATTACTCACCCGACCACAGTCACGGCCGAATGGCTTCGTAGCAACGGTTACGTGCCGCCAGGGGGTCGGCCTACCTTTGGCCGGATGAGTAATTGAGCACTCAATCAGGGGTAGCATGGAGGTATGTCCGAACCTCGCTGGCTTTCCGAAGACGAGCAACGCGTCTGGCGTGATTTCTCCCAGGCCGCCGCGCTGTTGCAAGCGCACCTCGAAGGCCAGCTGCAACACGACTCGGGCATGCCGCACACGTACTACGAGGTCCTGGTCGCGCTGTCGGAGGCCGACGGGCGCCGACAGCGGATGAGCGAGCTCGCCGAAGCGCGCGGCTCCTCGCGCAGTCGGCTGTCCCACGCCGTGGCGCGCCTGGAGGGCAAGGGCTGGGTGCGGCGCGAGTCGTGCCCCACCGACAAGCGCGGCGCGTGGGCGGTGCTCACCGACGCGGGGTTCGCGGCGCTCGAAGCGGCCGCCCCCGGCCACGTCGAGGCCGTGCGCGAGAGCCTCTTCGACCGGCTGACACCGGAGCAGGCGCACCAGCTGGGCGAGATCAGCTCGGCGATCCTCGGCGGTCTGCGGCCCCAGTGCGCGGCCGCGATCGCCGCCGAGGGGGCGGGCGAATTCGTGGCCCCGGTCGTCGAACTGCCGAAATCAGGCTGATCGCCCGGCGGGTCGCGGGGCGGGACGTCGGGCCCGTGACGGCGGGTCGATAGGCTTTCGTGGCCCACCCACCCCCGAGCCAGGTGCACCAGACGACGAGATGCTCAACATTTTCGCCCGTGCCTCAGTATCCCGCGTCACCGATCCGATCGGTCGGACGCTGGTCCGTGCCGGACTGACTCCGAACGCGATGACCGTGATCGGCACCGCGGGTGCCGTGGCGTGCGCGCTGGTCTTCTTCCCGCAGGGACTCCTGCTGTGGGGAACCTTCACCGTGTGGGGGTTCGCCATGCTCGACCTCCTCGACGGCGCGATGGCCAGGGCCCGCGGCTACGGCACCCCGTTCGGAGCCGTCCTCGACGCCACGTGCGACCGCCTGGTGGACGGCGCGCTGTTCGCCGCCATCGCGTGGTGGTGCTTCGTGGTCGACCACAACAACCGCGCGGCGGCGGCCGCCCTGATCTGCCTGGTGCTCGCCCAGGTCATCTCCTACGTGAAAGCCCGCGCCGACGCATCGGGCCTCGAAGCCGACGGCGGGCTCGTCGAGCGGGCCGAGCGGCTGATCATCGCGCTCGTCGGCACCGGCCTGCACGGTCTCGGCGTGCCCTACACGGTGGAGATCACGCTCTGGCTGCTCGCCGTGCTGTCGGTGATCACGCTGCTGCAGCGCGGTGCCGCCGTCGCGAAGGCCGCGCGAGCCGTGGCCGAGCAAGCGAAGCAGACCGCGCAGGCCGGCCAGGCCACGCAGACCGAGGAACCCACCCGCGCCGAGCAACCCGCGCAGGCCGAGAAACCCACCCAGGCCGGGCAAGCCGCCGCGCCGGCCGAGCAGGCCACGACCGGCGACGTGCAGACGGGCGGGGCGCAGCCGTGAGCGCGCTGTCCCAGCGGCTCGGCGAGTTCGGCTACACGGCGGGCTGGCAGCTCGCCCGCCGGATGCCCGAGCCGATGGGGACGGCGGTGTTCGCGCTGGGCGCCGACCTCGCCACCCGCCGCGGCGGCGGGGGCGTGCGGCAGCTGCGCGCCAACCTCGCGCGGGTCGTGCCGCAGGCCGACGAGACGGAGCTCGACGAGCTCGTCCGCCGGGCCATGCGGTCGTACTCGCGGTACTGGTACGAGACGTTCCGGCTCCCGTCGATGGACCGCGCCGAGGTGATCTCCAAGGTCGGGGCCGCGATCACGGGGGTCGAGAACATCGACGCCGCCCTCGCCGAGGGCAACGGCGCGGTGATCGCGCTGCCGCACAGCGGGAACTGGGACGCGATCGGGGTGTGGCTGGCCGACCGGCTCGGCGGGTTCACCACGGTCGTCGAACGCCTGAAGCCCGAGTCGCTGTTCAACCGGTTCGTGGCCTACCGCGAGGCGCTCGGGTTCGAGATCGTGCCGCTCACCGGCGACAGCGCGGCGATGCGCCTGCTGCTGAAACGCCTGCGCGAGAACAAAGTCGTGTGCCTCGTCGGCGACCGCGACCTCACCGCGAGCGGGGTCCCCGTGCGGTTCTTCGGCGAGCGCACGCGCATGCCCGCGGGCCCGGCGCGGCTCGCCGCCACGACCGGGGCGGCGCTGCTGCCCGTCGGCTCGTGGTTCAGCGAGGACGGCTGGCAGGTCCGCGTGCACCCGCGCATCCGCGTCACCGCGCGCGCCGAGGTCCCCGCGGCCACCCAGGCGCTGGCCGACGCGTTCGCCGGCGACATCGCGGCGCACCCGGCCGACTGGCACATGCTGCAGAAGATCTGGCTCGCCGACCTCGAGGCCGGCGAACGCGCCAGCCTCGAAGAAGTGGGCTGACCCGGTGGTGGGCGGGCTGAAGATCGGGATCGTGTGCCCCTACTCGTTCGACGTGCCGGGCGGGGTGCAGGGCCACGTGATCGACCTCGCGCGGGCGCTCATCGCGCGGGGACACCACGTGTCCGTGCTGGCGCCGGCCGACGAGGACGCCGTGCTGCCCGACTTCGTGCACCCGGCGGGCAAGGCGCTCGGCATCCCGTACAACGGCTCGGTCGCACGGCTGCAGTTCGGGCCCGTCTCCTACGCACGGGTGCGCCGCTGGATCCGCGACAACGGGTTCGACGTGCTGCACCTGCACGAACCGGCCGCGCCCAGCCTGTCGCTGCTGGCCCTGAAGGTGGCCGACGGGCCGATCGTCGCCACCTTCCACACGGCGACCACGCGCTCGCGCACGCTGGCGGCATTCCAGCCCGTGCTGCGGCCGCTGCTGGAGAAGATCACCGCGCGCATCGCGGTGTCGGCGCTGGCCCGGCGGGTGCAGGTCGAGCACGCCGGCGGCGACGCGGTGGAGATCCCCAACGGCGTCGACGCCGAATTCTTCGCCCGCGCCACGCCGCTGGAGGGCTACCCGCGCGCGGGCGGCACGGTCGGGTTCGTCGGCCGGTTCACCGAACCCCGCAAGGGCATGGACGTGCTGCTGGAGGCGTCGCGCCGGTTGCTGCCGGAGTTCGAGGACCTGCGGCTGCTCGTGGTCGGCCGCGGCGACCCGGACCAGCTGCGGCGCATGGCCGGGCCCGAGCTGTGGCCGCACGTCGAGCTGCTCGGCCAGGTCGACGACGCCACGAAGGCCCGCGCGCTGCGCAGCGTCGACGTGTACTGCGCGCCGAACACCGGCGGCGAGAGCTTCGGCATGATCCTCACCGAGGCCATGGCCGCGGGCACGCCCGTGCTGGCCAGCGGGCTCGACTCGTTCCGCCGCGTGCTCGACGACGGCAAGGCCGGGCAGCTCGCGGCGACCGGTGACGCCGGCGCGCTCGCCGACGGCCTGCGCGAGCTGCTCGGCGACCCGGCGCGGCGCGCGTCGCTGGCCGCGGCGGCGGGGGAGCGCGTGACGGGGTACGACTGGTCGGTCGTCGTCACCCAAGTGCTGCGCGTGTACGAGACCGCGATCGCCGCCGACCCGAGGCTGGTCGTCCCCGCGGAACGGGAGTTCGCGCGGTGAGCTGGCTCGCGTGGCTGATCCCCGTGCTGGCCGCGATCGTGGTGCTGGGCGGGCTGTTCCTCGTCGCGACGGCCAACCGCCTCGACCGCCTCCACGTGCGCATGGACGCCGGCTGGGCCGCGCTCGACGCGGCGCTGGCGCGGCGGGCGGTGGTCGCGCGGGCCGTCGCCGCGCTGCTGGACGGCACCGGTCCCGGCCTGCACGCCGCGGCCGAGCGGGCCGAACGCGCGGCCCGCGCCGAACGCGAGGCCGACGAAAACGAGCTGACCCTGAGGCTCGGCGCGATCGACCGGACAGCGCTGCCGCCGGCGCTGGCCGAGGAGCTCACCGACGCCGAGCACCGCGTGGTCATCGCGCGCCGCGTGCACAACGACGCCGTGCGCGACACGCTCGCGCTGCGGCGCCGGCGGAAAGTGCGGTATTTCAAGCTCGCCGGGACGGCGCCGCTGCCGGAGTACTTCGAGTTCGCCGAACCCGACGTGTGACCGGAGTTCGGGGTGACGGCGGCAGACTGAGCCGCATGACCGTCGAACCGGATGCCTGCGCCGTCGCCCACGGTGCTCCCGAAGCGAACCCCGACGCGCGGACGCTGGTCGCCGTGTTCGCGTCGCCGGTGGCCCGGTACCTGCTGAGCTACGCCGCCGACCTGGGCTACCACACCGTGCTGTTCGAGCCGGACGCCGCGCGCGCCACCGACGTGCAGTCCGCGTGCGACATCCGCACCTCGATGCCGTCGGTCGACAAGACCGCGGACGTCGTGGTGACCGACCACCACCGCACCGAGCTGGGCCCGGTGCTGCGCGACGCGCTCGCCGAGGAGGCCCGCTGGGTCGGCGTGCTCGGCAACCCGCGGCACGAAGGCCCGCACGTGGCGGCCCTGACGGCGCTGGGCGTGCCGGCCCCGGACATCGCGCGGGTGCACCGCCCCGTGGGGCTGAACATCGGCTCGCGCAAGCCGGCGGAGATCGCCATCGCCGTGCTGGCCGGCCTCATCGCCGACCGCAACGGCAAGCCGGGCGGCTTCGAGTTCTGACCGGTGTGACCACCGGGTTCACAGGGGCATCGCCGCTCCTTCCGGCAGCGGTTCGAACCGGGCGTGGACGCGGGTGAACGTGGCCGTGCCCGAGCTCAGTGAGCGCAGGTCGATCGCGTAGCGCAGGAGCTCCGCGGCGGGCACCTCGGCGTTGATGACCGTGCGGCCGCCCTCGCCCGACTCGGTGCCGAGCACGCGCCCCCGCCGCGACGACAGATCGCCCAGCACGGTGCCCAGGTGCTCGTCCGGGAGCGTGATGGCGACGGTGTCGAGGGGTTCCAGCAACGTGATCCGGCTGGCCGCCGCGGCTTCCCGCAGCGCGAGCGCCCCGGCGGTCTGGAACGCCGCGTCCGACGAGTCGACGCTGTGGGCCTTGCCGTCCACGAGCGTCACGCGCACGTCGACGACCGGGTGCCCGTCCATGAGCCCGCGCTTGAGCTGCGCGCGCACGCCCTTCTCGACACTCGGGATGAACTGGTGCGGCACCGAGCCGCCGACGACCTTGTCGACGAACTCGAACCCACTGCCGCGCGGCAACGGTTCCACCTCGATGTCGCACACGGCGAACTGGCCGTGGCCGCCGGACTGCTTCACGTGGCGGCCGTGGCCGCGGGCGGGTTTGCCGAACGTGGCGCGCAGGCTGATGCGCACCGGTTCGGTGTCCACGTCGGCGCCGCCGGCACGCAGCCGCGACAGGACGACGTCGGCGTGCGCCTCACCCATGCACCAGAGCACGAGCTGGCCGGTTTCGGCGTTGCGGTCGAGCCGCAGCGTCGGGTCTCCGGCCACCAGCCGCGAAAGGTTGCGGGAGAGCGTGTCCTCGTCGCTGCGGGTCTTGGCGATGATGGCGACGGGCAGGAGCGGCTCGGGCATGCGCCACGGTTTCATCACCAGCGGGTCGTCCGGCGACGAGACGGTGTCGCCCGTTTCGGCCGAGCCGACCTTGGTCAGCGCGCACAGGTCGCCCGCCACGCAGTAGGGAACTTCGCGCAGCGCGGATCCGAGCGGTGAATAGAGGTGCGCCACGCGTTCGTCGGCGTCGTGGTCCTCGTGCCCGCGCTCGGCGAGGCCGTGCCCGGACACGTGCACGGCGTTCTCCGGCCGCAGCGTCCCCGAGAACACTCGGACGAGCGACACGCGGCCGACATAGGAGTCCACGGCCGTGCGCACGACCTCCGCGGCGAGCGGCCCCGCGGGGTCGGCCGTCAGGTCGCCGTGCGGGCCGCCGTCGGGAGTCGTCACGCCCGGCAGCGTGTGTTCCAGCGGCGACGGGAACGCGCGCACGATCCCGTCGAGCACCTCCGCGAGCCCGATGCCGCTGGTGGCGCACACGGGGATGACGGGGTGGAACGACCCGCGCGCCACCGCCGTCTCGAGGTCGGCGATGAGCGTGTCCTCGGAGATCTCCTCGCCGCCGAGGTAACGCTCCATGAGGGTCTCGTCCTCGCTCTCGGCGATGATGCCCTCGATGAGCTCGTTGCGGGCGTCCTCGAGGCCGGCGAGGTCGGCCGGATCGGGCTCGCCGATCCGCGGCGGGTAGCCGGCGGAGTAGTCGAAGTAGCGCTGGGTGATGAGACCGACCAGCCCGTCGCGAGCCGGGAGGTACAGCGGCAGCACGCCCGCACCGAACGCGGCCTGGCAGGCGGCGATCTCCGCGAGTGCGTCGGCCCGGTGGTGGTCGAGGCGGGAGACGATCACGGCCCGGGGCATCCCGACCGACGCGCACTCCTCCCACACGGCGACCGTCGCGGCGTCGACGCCTTCGGCCGCGCACACCACGAACAGCGCGGCGTCCGCGGCGCGCAGCCCCGCGCGCAGCTCGCCGACGAAATCGGCGTAGCCCGGGGTGTCGATGAGGTTGATCTTGTGGCCCTGGTGCAGCACCGGGGCCACCGACAGCCCGACGGACCGCTGCTGGCGCACGGCGGCCGGGTCGTGGTCGCACACCGTGGTGCCCTCGACGACCGAGCCGGCGCGCGGGACGGTGCCCGACGCCGCGAGCAACGCTTCGGTCAAGGTGGTCTTCCCGGACCCCGAGGGCCCCACCAGCACAACGTTGCGTACTCGGGCGGGGTCGGCCACAGCGACGGCGGCCCCGGTGTCGGTACTCCTGCTCTGTTTGTCGGCCATGGCGACTCCTCGGCGAACGGCTGGTGTACGCGATGTGTCCTCGATCACACACCCGCTACCCTGCGCAGGGCAAGGCAGGGCCGGGGGGACCACGCGTTTGCTCCCCGGTGTGTTCCGGCTTCGGGCCGGGTGGCGGGGGACGGGATGACGATCAGCAGGCGCACGTTCCTGTGGGCGTCCGGGGCGGCGGTACCGGTGGCGGCGGGCCTGGGGGCCACCACGGCGGACCGGTGGGCGGCCCTGCGGCGACGGCTTTCGGGGACGTTGCTCGTACCCGGCGACGCGGGGTACGAGGCCGCTCGTCACGGTTATTTCACGCTGTACGACCACCATCCGGCCGCGATCGCCGGTTGCGTGAGCGAGGCGGACGTGCAGGCGTGCGTGGACTTCGCCGCGCAGCACGCCATCCCGGTGGCCGCGCGCTCGGGCGGGCACAGCTACGTCGGATACTCCACTGTGGACGGCGGACTGGTGGTGGACGTCGGGCGGCTCGCCGGGATCCGCGTCCTCGACCACGGACGGGCCGTGGTGGGGGCGGGTGCGCGGCTGGGCCCGGTGTACCAGGCGCTGGGGACCGCGGGGCGGGCGCTGGCCGCGGGCACGTGCCCGACCGTCGGCATCGCCGGGCTGACGCTCGGCGGGGGAGTCGGGGTGCTGGGCCGCAAGCTCGGGCTCACGTGCGACCAGCTCGAGTCGGCGCGGGTCGTGACGGCCGACGGCGTGGCGCGCACGGTGTCGGCGCACCAGGACGCGGACCTGTTCTGGGCGTTGCGCGGCGGCGGGGGCGGCAACTTCGGCATCGTCACGTCGTTCACCTTCCGGACCGCCCAGGCGCCGGCCCTCACGTCCTTCAGCCTGCAGTTCCCGCCCGAGACGGCCGCGACGCTGCTCGCCGAATGGCAGGACTGGCAGCCGCGGATGCCCGACGAGCTCTGGTCCGACCTCGGGCTCGGCGCCACGGCGGCGAACTTCGGCGGCTGCTTCGTGGGTCCGCGCAGCCGGCTGAAGCCGATCCTCGACGATTTCGTCCGCCGGGTCGGCGCGGCGCCGCTGAAACGGGAGGAGCCGGAGACGGATTTCCTCGGCGCGATGCGGTACTTCGCCGGTTGCCCGGACCTCGCGGGTTCGGGGTGCGGCCCCGGCTGGGGTGGTGGCACGGGCAAGATCGGGACCGCCGCGTACGTCGCGACGTCACTGATGCTGATGCGCCCGGCGCAGGACCCGGCCGCGGTCCTGGAACTGCTGAGCGAGGACCCGGATTCTTACACGATCGTGGACGGTGGCGGCGGCGCGATCGCGCGCGGCGACTCGGCTTTCCCGCACCGCCGGGCGCTCGCGAGCTTCCAGTTCACCCACGGGCTGGAGCACGCGACCGAGGCCGCGGCAAGGCGCGCGATCGGGCGAATTCGCGACGGGCTCGGGCCGGAATTCGGCACCACCGGTTACGTCAACTACCTCGATCCGGAAATGCCGGAGTGGGGCCAGGCCTATTACGGCGGCAACCTGCCCCGGCTGCGCGCAGTGGCCCGGCGCTACGACCCGGACCGCGTGTTCTCCTTCCCCCAAGGGGTAGCCCCGGCCTGACTGTCCACAACGGATCGTTTTACACTTCTCCGATTCCCGTTTTTTCGAGGAGGAGGAACGTGCTTGAGCTGGCGTGGTCGGCGGACGAACTCGCGCGAACGAGGCTCGCGTTCTCCCCGCTGTGGGAAATCGTGGCGAGCGTCCGGGTGCTGGCCCGCCCGGGCGAGCACGCGCTGCACCTGCCGTGGGTGCGCAAGGCGTCGGGCGCGCTGGCCGACGCGGGGATCGACGTCACGCCACTCGCCGATCTCGTCGCCGGCCGCTCGGTGCCGCGGTTCCTCACGCCCGCACCGGCTTCGCCCGTGCCGCAGCTGGCCGACGAGCTCGCGGACCTGCGCGACGTCGCCCCGCGCGCGGTGCGGCGCGAGCTGGAGGCGATGGACCCGCCGCGCTCGGCCGCGCTGACCCGCCTGCACCGCGACCCGGAGGCCGGGCTCGACCGGCTCGCGGGGCTGATGGAGCGGTACTGGGCGGTGGCGCTGGCGCCCGCGTGGCCACGCATGCGGGCGCTGCTGGAAGGCGACGTGCTGCACCGGTCGCGGCTGCTCGCCGCCGGCGCGGCGGAGGACCTGTTCCACGACCTCGCGCCCGCCGTCCACTGGGCCGAGGGCGCGCTGATCGTCGCCCAGCGGCTCGTCCCCGCCACGGGCGCGCCGCACGGCCACGGGCTCGTGCTGGCGCCGTCGGTGTTCGTCTGGCCGCGCGTGATCTCACGAACCCACGCGGGCCGGCAGCCCGTGCTGCGCTATCCGGCCCGCGGCGTCGCCGGCCTGTGGGAAGCCGGTGGTACCTCGTCGTCGGCCGCCCTGCGCGGAGTGCTCGGCCGCAGCCGCAGCACGCTCCTCACCTCGCTGACCACGGCGGCGGACCTCGGCGAGCTGGCGCGCCGCACGGGCCTGAAGCAGGGCGTCGTCGCGAAGCACCTCCAGCTCCTGCGTGCCGCGGGCTTGATCGCCACGGCCCCCGACGGCGTCCACTCGCGAACGGTCGCCGCCGACGCCGTGGTGACCGCGGCCGACGACTGAGGGCTCAGGGCACCCCGGCCAGCCGCAGCAGCGCCGCCGTCGCCGCGGCGGCCACGACCACGGCCACGAACGGGGCCTTGCGCCACGCGAGCACCCCGCCGACCAGCACCCCGGCCGGGCGGGCGATGCCGGCGAACGCGTGCCCTTCCGTCAGCGCGCTCGTCGCGACGAGCGCGGCCAGCAGGACGACGGCCGAGAGCGCCATGAGCCGCTGGGCACGGGGGGAGAGGTGCACGCGCGTGCGCAGCACCGGCCCGGCGAAGCGGAAGGCGAACGTGCCCGCCGCGAGGACCACGGTGGCGATCAGGAGCTCGACGCCGTCCATCAGTGGGCTCCTTCCAGCGTCTTCGGTTCCTTGGCCGCCACGCCGACGAGTACGCCGGCCAGCGCCAGCAGCACCGGCAGGCCCGCGGGCAGGAACGGGGTGGCCGCCAGGGCGACCACCACGCCCACGGCGACGGGCAGCCGCGTGGCGCGGTCGCGCAACGACGGCAGGACGAGGGCCAGCAGCACGGCCGGGAACGCGGCGTCCAGGCCGAACGCGGCGGTGTCACTGATGGCGGTGCCCGCGAACGCACCCGCGACGCAGCCGGCGTTCCACGCGACGAACAGGCCCGCGCCGCACGCCCAGTAGGCGGCACGCCGGCGCCCCGAATCGCGCTGGGCCAGGGCGAAGGCCACCGACTCGTCGATCATCAGGTGGCTGCCGGCGATGCGGGCGGCCCACTTCGGGCCGAACACGTCGCCGATCGCGAAGCCGAACGGCAGGTGCCGCGCGTTCACCAGCAGGCCCGCGACCACGGCGGCCAGCGGGTTGCCGCCGCCGGCGATGATGCCCACCAGCATGAACTGCGACGCGCCGGCGAAGACCAGCAGCGACAGCAGCATCGGAGCCCACAGCGGGAACCCCAAGCCCACCGCGATGGCGCCGTAGGAGACGCCCACGAGGCCGTCGGCCAGGCAGACGAGCGCGATGTCCCGGGTCAGCTCCCGGTCGAGTGTTCGCCAAATCGAACGCATAGTGTCTTATGCTGAACACAGAACCGGGTGTTCGTCAAGGCGAACGGAAAGACTGATGGAGCGAACACAGATGTCGCAGGAGACCGGCGGCGCGCCGCTGGAGATCATCGCCGCGTCGCTGCGGCGCGAGCGCACCCGCGCGGGCCTGTCGCTCACCGAGGTCGCGCGCCGCGCCGGCCTGGCGAAGTCGACGCTGTCGCAGCTGGAGTCGGGCTCGGGCAACCCGAGCGTCGAGACGCTGTGGGCCCTCGGCGTGGCGCTCGACGTGCCGTTCTCCCGGCTCGTGGAACCCGAACGGCCCCAGGTCCGCGTGATCCGCGCGGGCAAGGGGCCGACGGTGTTCGCCGAGCACGCCGACTACGCGTGCACGCTGCTGTCCGCGTGCCCGCCGTCGGCGCGCCGGGACCTGTACGTGATCCGCGCGGAGCCGGGCACTCCGCGCAGGTCGGACCCGCACATGAACGGCGTGGTCGAGCACATCGTGATCTGCGCCGGGCGGGCCCGCGTCGGCGTGCGCGACGACCCGGTCGAGCTCCTGCCCGGCGACTACATCTGCTACCCCGGGGACGTGCCGCACATCTTCGAGGCGCTGGAGCCCGGCACGTTCGGGGTGGAGATCTCCGAGTACTCGTGAGAAGCGGTACCCGGGAACCCCGCGGTGAAAAACCCGGGGCCTACCAGCCGCGCTCGGCGAGGCGGTGCGGCTCCGGCAGCTCCTCGACGTTGATGCCGACCATCGCCTCGCCCAGGCCGCGCGAGACCTTGGCCAGCACGTCGGGGTCGTCGTAGAACGTCGTCGCCTTGACGATGGCCTCGGCGCGCTGCGCGGGGTTGCCGGACTTGAAGATGCCCGAGCCGACGAACACGCCCTCGGCGCCGAGCTGCATCATCATCGCCGCGTCGGCCGGGGTCGCGATGCCGCCCGCGGTGAACAGCACCACCGGCAGCTTGCCGTTCTGCGCGACCTCCTTGACCAGCTCGTACGGCGCCTGCAGCTCCTTCGCCGCGACGAACAGCTCGTCCTCAGGCAGCGAGGACAGCTTGCGGATCTCGGCGCGGATCTGGCGCATGTGGGTGGTGGCGTTGGAGACGTCGCCGGTGCCGGCCTCGCCCTTGGAGCGGATCATCGCCGCGCCCTCGGTGATCCGGCGCAGCGCCTCGCCCAGGTTGGTCGCACCGCAGACGAAGGGGACGGTGAAGGCCCACTTGTCGATGTGGTTGGCGTAGTCGGCGGGCGTGAGCACCTCGGACTCGTCGATGTAGTCGACGCCGAGCGACTGCAGCACCTGCGCCTCGACGAAGTGGCCGATGCGGGCCTTCGCCATGACCGGGATCGAGACGGTCTCGATGATGCCGTCGATCAGGTCCGGGTCGCTCATGCGCGCGACGCCGCCCTGGGCGCGGATGTCGGCGGGCACGCGCTCGAGCGCCATGACCGCGACCGCGCCGGCGTCCTCGGCGATCTTCGCCTGCTCGGCGGTGACCACGTCCATGATCACGCCGCCCTTGAGCATCTCCGCCATGCCGCGCTTGACCTTGGCGGTGCCGGTGACGGACTGGGGTTCGGGGGTGGTCTGCTGCTCGGACACCTCGGGGCCTTTCTCGGGACGGACTGCTGCGCCTTCGAGCGTAGGGGCGCGGTGGACCGGTGAACCAGGCCAGTGCCCGGCTATCTCGGCAGTCCACTTTTCGCGTGGCCACCACCTGCGGATCCGCTCGCCGCCGGGCGGTGTCGGGCGCGTCACGTGCCGCCGGATCGACGCTGACCTGCACCGGCGCCGGCGGGGTATCCTGGAGGTATCTGTGGGGGCGGCCACGCGGATTCCCGCTGCCGCCCGGCCCGCGGGTGTGCTGAGCTCCGGCAAGATCCCCCTCGAGGTGGCCACTCGGCGACGTTTCGAGAAGGCCACTCGGCGGGGCCGGGGTCCGGTGGCCGGCCCCGTCGCTCGGGTGGGTGACAGCCGGCCGACTGCCCGCTGACCTGGCCGGGAGGCCCGCGAGGCGTCCCCCTAAGCTGAGCAGAACGTCTTTCGGGAGGTCGGGTGGCGACAGCTTCGGGAGCACGGCCGACGGTCGGCGTGCTCGCCCTGCAGGGCGCCGTGCGCGAGCACGTCGCGATGCTGGAGCGCGCGGGCGCGCACGCCGTGCCCGTGCGCCGCGCGGCGGAACTGTCCGAAGTGGACGGCCTGGTGCTCCCCGGCGGGGAGTCCACCACCATGTCGCGGCTGCTGGAGAGCTTCGAGCTGCTCGAGCCGCTGCGGGCGCGGATCGCGGACGGGATGCCCGCCTTCGGCTCGTGCGCCGGGCTGATCCTGCTGGCGCGCCAGGCGCTCGACGGGCGCCCGGACCAGCAGCAGCTCGGCGGGCTCGACGTGGTCGTCCGGCGCAACGCGTTCGGCCGGCAGGTCGACTCGTTCGAGGTGGACCTCGACTTCGCGGGTGTCGAAGACGGGCCCGTGCACGCGGTGTTCATCCGGGCCCCGTGGGTCGAGAAGGCGGGGGCGGGGGTCGAGGTGCTGGCCACCGTGCCGGCGTCGCTCGTGCCCGACGACCCCGACGGTGGCGGGCGCGAGGCTAGGATCGTCGCCGTCCGGCAGGGGTCGGTGCTGGCCACGGCGTTCCACCCGGAGATCACCGGGGACGAGCGGGTGCACCGGTTGTTCGTCGAGCTCGTGCGAGAAGCCTGAGCAGGGATTGCGGCGTGCGCGCGACGCGAGTCGGGGGCACGCGGAACAAATGGAGGAAAGATGAGCGGCCACTCCAAGTGGGCCACGACGAAGCACAAGAAGGCCAACCTCGACGCGAAGCGTGGCAAGCTCTTCGCCCGGCTGATCAAGAACATCGAGGTGGCCGCCCGGACCGGCACCGGCGGTGGGGACCCCGACGGCAACCCCACCCTCTACGACGCCATCCAGAAGGCGAAGAAGAACTCGGTCCCGCAGGACAACATCGAGCGCGCGCGCAAGCGCGGCGCCGGTGAAGAGGCCGGTGGTGCCGACTGGCAGAACATCACGTACGAGGGCTACGGGCCCAACGGCGTGGCGGTGCTGATCGAGTGCCTCACCGACAACAAGAACCGTGCCGCCATGGAGGTCCGGACCGCGCTCACGCGCAACAACGGCTCGCTGGCCGACCCGGGCTCCGTCGCGTACATGTTCAACCGCAAGGGCGTCGTGATCATGCCCAAGGGCGAGGCGACCGAGGACGACGTCCTCATGGCCGTGCTCGACGCGGGTGCCGAGGAGGTCAACGACCTCGACGAGAGCTTCGAGATCGTCTCCGAGGGCGGCGACCTGGTCCCGGTGCGCAAGGCGCTGCAGGAGGCCGGGTTCGAGTACGAGTCGGCGGAGCTCACGTTCCTCCCGACGGTCTCGGTGCCGCTGGACGTCGACGGCGCGAAGAAGGTCTTCAAGCTGATCGACGCGCTCGAGGACTGCGACGACGTGCAGAACGTCTACGCGAACTTCGACGTGTCGGACGAGGTCATGGCCTCGGTCGACTGACGTCGGCCCGCGGCGGGTTTTCCCGCCGCGGCAAGGAATTCGGCGGCACACCGAGAGTAGAGCGTGCCGGCGAACGGCCCCGGTCGGGTGCGGGAGAGTCCGCGTCCGGCCGGGGCCGTTTCTCGTGTGATCAGCGGAGCGTAGTCGGATTCCTTGCTGTGCCCGGAAATTCGCGGCTGTCGGCACTGGGCTCAGCCGCGCGGGTACGGCACAATGGCCGCCGTGACGACCTCAGCCCTCACCGCCGAAGAGCAGCGCCTGATCGACTGGATCGAGTCCCAGGCGAAGGAACGGGGCAACGCGGTCATCGCGGTCCCGCAGGACGACCAGGGCGCCGGCTTCTGTTTCACCGCCTGCGCGTGGGCGCTGCACAACGTGCCGGAGGCCGTGGTCGTCGGCCTGCCCGGCGACCTGGGGCCGATCCTGCTCGACGCGTACGTCGACCGCGCCGCCAACGGCGAGATCTTCGAGGTCGGCAAGCGCTACGACGACTTCTTCCAGGGCAGTGCCGTCGTGTTCGAACGCGTCGCGAAGGGCCACTACCCGGAGTACTTCGGCTCGGCGTTCCTCGTCTACCCGGACGGCGACTTCCCGGCACTGCAGGTCCTCGTCGCCACGGCCGACGGGCACTTCCCCTGGCAGGACACGGCTCCCGAAGGGTTCGCCGAGTGGCAGCCGGTGCTCACGGAAAGCGGTGTGCCCGAAAGCTGGACCCCCGGCGTCGACGGCCCGTGATCAGCCACGGCCGGTGATCACCGCCGGCCGCTGATCACCGCGGCAAGGCCCGCAGATCCGCCGCCGCGCCGGGAAACCGCGCGGCGAGCGTCTCGACGTCGGCGAACTCCACGCAGTCGTCGGTGTAGGCGGCACCACCACGGTGCCGAGCAGAGACCACTCGCCCAGCGGTACCGTCGCCTGCCACGTGCCGGCGGGCACCACGACCTGCGGCCGTTCGCCCGCGGCGACGTCGGTGCCCAGCACCGGCCGCGTGACGGTGCCGTCCGCATGCAGGAGCAGCATCCGCGCCGGCGCTCCGGCGTGGTGCACGAAGACTTCGACGCGGTCGAGCCGGTGCGGCGCCGAGAACTGCGGCGCCACCAGCAGGTAGTAGATCGCGGACCCCTCTTCGGAACGCCAGCTCTGCGCGAAGAGGCCGCCTTCGACGGGCAGCGGCGACAGACCCAGGTGGCGGATGAATTCCGGCGGCTGCGGCATGGCGACCATCCTGCCGGGCCCCCGCCCAGTAGCCTGCACCTCGAACGGATGTTCGCGCGGGCGAAGGAGAAGGTGTGCGGGTGCTCGGGGTCGACCCCGGTCTGACCAGGTGCGGTCTCGGCGTGGTCGACGGTGGCAAGGGCCGGGTCGTCCGCGCGGTGGCCGTGGGTGTCGTGCGCACCCCGCCGGAGGACGATCTCGCCCACCGGCTGCTCGGCATCGCCGACGAGGTCGAGGTCTGGCTGGACCGCTACAAGCCCGAGGCGATCGCGGTCGAGCGCGTGTTCGCGCAGCACAACGTCCGCACGGCCATGGGCACCGCGCAGGCGGGCGGCGTCGTCGCGCTGGCCGCGGCCCGGCGCGGGCTGCCGGTCGTCTTCCACACCCCGAGCGAGGTCAAGGCCGCGGTCACCGGGTCGGGCCGCGCGGACAAGGCACAGGTCACCGGGATGGTGATGCGCCTGCTCAACCTCGAGGTGAAGCCGCACCCCGCCGACGCGGCCGACGCGCTGGCGCTGGCCATCTGCCACCTCTGGCGCGAGCCGATGCGCGTCCGTCTCGCCGAGGCCGAGGCGCGCGCGGCCGAGCTGGCCCGCGCGCACAAGGCCAAGCTGGCGGCCGCCGCGAAACAGGCGGGCGCCGCCACCCGCACCCCGGTGCGGCGCGCGGCCCGCCGGACCCCCAGCAAGCTGGACGACACTGGAGCACCCCGATGATCTCCTCCGTACGCGGTGAAGTGCTGTCCGTCGGCCTGGACCACGTCGTGGTCGAGGTCGGCGGCGTGGGCTTCGCCGTGCAGGCCACCCCGGCGACGCTCGCGACGCTGCGCCGCGGCGAGCAGGTGCGGCTGCACACCGCGCTGGTCGTGCGCGAGGACTCGCTGACGCTGTTCGGGTTCGCCGACGAAGACGCGCGCGAGCTGTTCGGCCTGCTGCAGACCGTGTCGGGCATCGGCCCGCGGCTCGCGCTCGCCACGCTCGCCGTGCTGGAGCCCGACAAGCTGCGCGCCGCGCTCGTGGAAGGCAACATCACCGTGCTCACGCAGGTGCCCGGCATCGGCCGCAAGGGCGCCGAACGGCTCAGCCTCGAGCTGCGCGACAAGGTCACCGCGCTCGGCGGCACCGGCGAGATGCCGGCCGTGTCCGCGCCCGGCGCGTTGCGCGCCGAGGTCGTGGAAGCGTTGGCAGGACTGGGTTTCCCGGCCAAGCAGGCCGAGCAGGCGGTGGACCGAGTGCTGGCCGAGGGCGACGGCCACACCACCGCCACGGTGCTGCGCTCGGCGCTGGCCACCCTCGGGCGCAAGCGGTAGCCGGTGGACCACGAAGTGACCGAGTTCGAAGCCGGCAGCGACTCCGACGAGACGCTCTCCGCGCTCTCGCAGAACGGCGAGCGCGAGGTCGAGACGACCCTGCGGCCGCGCAAGCTCGACGAGTTCGTGGGCCAGCCCCGCGTGCGCGAGCAGCTGGAGCTGGTGCTGGAGAGCGCCCGGCGCCGCGGCGTGCCGCCCGACCACGTGCTGCTGTCCGGCCCGCCCGGCCTCGGCAAGACGAGCATGGCGATGATCGTGGCCGCCGAGCTGGGCGCGGCCATCCGCATCACGTCCGGTCCGGCGCTGGAACGCGCGGGCGACCTGGCCGCGATGCTGTCGAACCTCGCGCCCGGCGACGTGCTGTTCATCGACGAGATCCACCGCATCGCCCGGCCCGCCGAGGAGATGCTGTACCTCGCGATGGAGGACTTCCGCGTCGACGTCGTGGTCGGCAAGGGACCGGGCGCCACGAGCATCCCGCTCGAGATCGCGCCGTTCACGCTGGTCGGGGCCACCACGCGGTCGGGCTCGCTGACCGGGCCGCTGCGCGACCGCTTCGGCTTCACCGGGCAGATGGAGTTCTACTCCGACGCCGAGCTGGAACTCGTGGTGCGCCGCGCCGCGACGATCCTCGACATCCCCATCGACCGCGACGGCTGCTCGGAGATCGCCCGCCGCTCGCGCGGCACGCCCCGGATCGCGAACCGCCTGCTGCGCCGCGTCCGCGACTACGCCGAGGTCCGCGCCGACGGCACCGTGACCAGGGACGTCGCGCGGGCGGCGCTGAAGGTCTACGACGTGGACGAACTCGGTCTCGACCGGCTGGACCGGGCCGTGCTCACCGCGCTGACCCGCTCGTTCGGCGGGGGACCGGTCGGCATCTCGACGCTCGCCGTCGCCGTCGGTGAGGAGGCGACCACGGTGGAAGAGGTCTGCGAGCCCTACCTGGTCCGCGCGGGTATGCTCGCCCGGACTCCGCGTGGCCGGGTCGCGACCGCGGCCGCGTGGGAGCACCTCGGCCTGGTGCCACCGCCTGACGCAGGGCGGCCGGACCAGGGCGGTCCCACGTTGTTCGACCAGAGCTGAACCAGGGCTGACGGGGACGTCGGACACCGGCCGGCGGGAGCGCAACGGACGGTGGGTGCTGGCGATTTCGCGAGCACCTGGCACACTCGAAGACAGCACATCCGTCAAAACCGGACGTAAGCACCGACGACGCGACGTCCGTCGAATGGAGAGTCATGAACAACTTACTGCTGCCGTTGCTGCTGCTGGTCGTGGTGGCCGTGCCGCTCGTCCTCGGTACCCGCAAGCAGAAGAAGCAGCAGGCAGCCCAGCAGGACCTGCAGAAGAGCATCGCCCCCGGCGACCGCGTGATGACCACCTCGGGCCTCTACGGCACCGTCGCCGACGCTTCCGGCGACGACACCATCGACATCGAGATCGCCCCGGGCGTCGTCACCACGTGGCTGCGCATCGCGGTCCGCGAGAAGGTGCAGCCGGCCGTCGAGACCGACGAGACCGAGGTCGACGCCGAGGACACCGCCGACGAGACCGTCGGCGGCGTCGCCTCGACCACCGCCGAGGCGCCCGCCCAGGAGTCCATCGCGGACGAGGGCGAGAAGTCCGGTGCGCAGATCGCGCCCCCGCTGGAGCACGGCAAGAAGTGACCTGCTTCTTCCCCGGGCAGTGACACGCGCGTAGCCGACGAAAGTCGGTACGGGCGAACGCAGGGCTCACGCAGCACCGAGTACTGTCTCGGTGCTGCGTGCGTGTCCGCCGCCATAGTCATGCCCAGCAGCGTGCCGGGAGCACCGTCCCGGCTCGCTCACCGAACCAGTTGGGGTCCACCCAGTCCGAGGAGACCGAAGCACCGTGGCACCATCGGCCGGGCATCTCCGCCCGGGACGCTATCTCGCCTTCTTCGCCCTGATCGTGGTCGTGCTCTACGCCCTGGTGTTCTTCACCGGCAGCGGCAAGCCCACGCCGAAGCTCGGCATCGACCTGCAGGGCGGCACCCGGGTTACGCTCACCGCGCGGACGCCGGACGGCGGCCAGCCCACGCGAGACTCGCTGAACCAGGCGCGCCAGATCATCGAACAGCGCGTCAACGGGATCGGTGTCGCGGGCACCGAGGTCGTGCTCGACGGCAACAACGTCGTGATCACGGTCCCCGGCGCGCAGGGCGACCAGGCGAAGTCCCTCGGCCAGACCGCGAAGCTCGGCTTCCGCAAGGTCATCACCTCGCAGCCGAACACCCCGGCCGCACCGCCCGCCTCGGGCAACCCGGCGGCCCCGCCGGCTTCGGGCACGGCGGCGCCCCCCTCGGGCAGCCAGGCCCCGCCGCCCTCCTCGGGCGCGCCGTCGAGCACGCCGAACGGCGGCGGTGGCGCGGCCGGTGCGCCGGCCCAGCAGCCGCCGAGCACCACGCCGTCGGCCCCGCCGGCCTCGAACACGCCGGCGGCCGGTGGCCAGGCGCAGACGCCGATCCAGCAGGCACAGGCGATCCGGCAGAACCCGGATCTGGTCTCGACCGACCAGGCCAAGGCGCAGGCCGCGCAGCAGGCCGCCCTGGCCTCGCTCACCTGCGCGCCGAACGTCGGCGACCCGCTCGAGGGCAACGACCTCTCGGACAAGCCGCTGGTGGCGTGCGGTGACAAGGACGCCACGAAGTACGTGCTGGGCCCGCAGTTCCTGCCCGGCACCGAGATCTCCAGCGCCAACTCGAACTACGACCAGCAGCGCGGCCAATGGGTCGTCGACCTGACCTTCAACGGTTCCGGCAGCAAGACCTGGGGCGACTTCACCTCCGCCAACGTCGGCACACAGGCCGCGTTCGTGCTCGACACGCAGGTCGTGTCGGCGCCGACCATCCAGGGCGCCATCCTCGGCGGCAACACGCAGATCACCGGCCAGTTCACGCAGGCCGACGCCAAGAACCTCGCCGACGTGCTGAAGTACGGCTCGCTGCCGCTGTCGTTCGACTCCTCCGACGCCACCACCGTGTCGGCGACGCTCGGCTCGGCGTCGCTGCAGGCGGGCCTGCTGGCCGGCGCGATCGGCCTGATCGTGGTCTTCATCTACTGCCTGATCTACTACCGCCTGCTCGGCATCCTCACGATCCTGTCGCTGGCGCTGTCCGGCCTGCTGATCTACGCGGTGCTGGTCCTGCTCGGCCGGTGGATCGGCTACACGCTCGACCTCGCCGGCATCGCCGGCCTGATCATCGCGATCGGCATCACGGCGGACTCGTTCGTCATCTACTTCGAACGGCTCAAGGACGAGATCCGGGAAGGGCGCACGTTCCGCTCCGCGGTGCCGCGCGGCTGGGCTCGCGCCCGGCGCACGATCCTGGCGTCCGACGCGGTCAGCTTCCTCGCCGCGGCGATCCTGTACGTGATCGCGGTCGGTGACGTGCAGGGCTTCGCGTTCACCCTCGGCATGTCGACGGTGCTGGACCTCGTGGTGGTCTACCTCGTCACGCACCCGCTGGTGGCGATGGTGTCCACGTCGAAGTCGACGTTCCTGTCCAACCCCCGCAACCTCGGCCTCGGTGCCGTCCAGCGCCTGGCCTCGGAGCGCAGGTCCGCCCGCCCCGCCGTCGGCCGCACGAACGTGAAGGAGGCCTGACGTGGGCGTCGAAGACCTGGGCACGGACGCCGAGGCGGGCGCCGGCAAGGCCACCCCGTCCGGCAAGACCCCGTCCGGCAAGAAGGAAAGCGTCTTCCACCGGCTCTACGTCGGCACGGGCGCGTTCGACATCGTCGGCGCGCGCAAGCGCTGGTACATCTTCTTCGCGGCGCTGGTGCTCGTCAGCATCCTTTCGATGCTCATCCGCGGCTTCAACTTCGGCATCGAGTTCGAGGGCGGTACGCAGATCCAGCTGCCCGCCCACGGCGCGCACGGCGAGATCACCACTTCGCAGGTGACCGAGTCGTTCACCAAGGCGCTGGGCAAGGAGCCGTCGGAGACCCAGAGCGTCGGCACCGGCAACGCGAAGACGATCCAGATCCGCTCCGAGGCGCTGCCCGTCGACCAGGTCACGAAGGTGAAGCAGCAGCTGTTCACCGACCTGGCGCCCGAGGGCACCAACGGCCAGCCGAGCGCGCAGGCCATCAGCGACAGCGCGGTGAGCGCGTCGTGGGGCGGGGAGATCTCGCGGCAGGCGCTGATCGCGCTCGCGGTCTTCCTCGTCGCCGTGGTGATCTTCCTGGCGATCTACTTCGACACGCGGATGGCCGCGGCGGCGCTGATCTCGCTGATCCACGACATCGTGGTCACGGCGGGCGTGTACTCGCTCGTCGGCTTCGAGGTCACGCCGGCGACGGTGATCGGCCTGCTGACCATTCTCGGGTTCTCGCTGTACGACACGGTGGTGGTGTTCGACAAGGTCCGCGAGAACACGCGCGGCCTGCTCGGCCTCACCCGCCGCACGTACGCCGAGGCGGCCAACCTGGCGTTGAACCAGACGCTGATGCGGTCTTTCAACACGGCGTTCATCGCCCTGCTGCCGATCCTCGGCCTGCTCATCGTCGGGTACGTCCTGCTCGGCTCGGGCACGCTGCAGGACCTGGCGCTCGTGCAGCTGACGGGCACCCTGGTCGGCGTGCTGTCGTCGGTCGCGCTCGCGACGCCGCTGCTGGTCGACTTCAAGATGCGTGAGCCGAAGTACCAGCAGCAGGCGCAGCGCGTCGCGGCCCGCCGGGCCAAGGCCGCCGCTCGCGAGGCCGAGGGCGAGGACTTCGACGCGACGGACGACGACGCCCTGGCCGCCGAGCTGCGCAAGGAGAAGGCGATGGCCGCGGCGGCCGGCGTCCCGGCCCGCACTCCGAAGGCGCGTCCGCAGAACAAGCCGCGCCGCGCCGGTGGCGGCGTGTCGTCGGCGAAGCGGAAGCGCTGAGCCGGATGGAGCTGGAAAAGGCCCTCGGCCTGATCGCCGAGGTGCCGGACTTTCCCGAGCCCGGCGTGCTGTTCCGCGATCTGAGCCCGCTCTTCGCGGACGGCCCCGGGTTCGCCACGGTCGTCGACGCGCTGGCCGGCACGCTCACCCCCGGGGTCGAGCTGCTGGCCGGCGTCGAGGCCCGCGGTTTCCTCCTCGCCGCGGCCGTCGGGTACTCCCGCGGCCTCGGCGTGGTGCTCATCCGCAAGCCCGGCAAGCTGCCGTCGGTGGCCGGCCGGGTCGACTACGCCCTCGAATACGGCACCGCCAGCGTGGAGCTGCCGGCCGGCGTCGTGCACCCCGGCCAGCGCGTCGGCGTGATCGACGACGTCCTCGCCACCGGCGGCACGGTCGCCGGGACGGCCAAGCTGCTCGAAGACGCCGGCGCCGTGGTCGACGGCGTGTCGGTGGTGCTGGAGCTCGCGGCGCTGGGCGGCCGCGGCGTGCTGGCGGGCCGCCGGGTCGAGGCGCTGCAGGTCGTCTGACCCCGCGTCACCAGCGCGAACGGCCGGGAAGCCGGGACGCGCGTGCTGCGTTGAAGAAGTCGTGGTCCCGCCGGTACTCGGCGGCGCGCCGTCTGCCGATCGGACGTAGGCGGCGAGGCCACGCGGTCGAACGGCTACCCTGGGGGTTCGAAGGCCGCACGAGCAGCAGGAGGTGCGGGTGAGCCAAGAGCTCGACGCCGCGGTGCCCGCGAAGCCGGTGCTCGCGAAGGATGGCTCCGGTGCGCGCGGTGCGCAGTCGGTACCGCCGCCGAAGGCGAACGGGGCCGCGCCCAACCCGTCGGCGACCCGCCGGGTGCGAGCCCGGCTGGCCCGGCGCATCACGGCCCAGCGGGCCGCGCCCGTGAAGCAGGTGCTCGAGCCGCTCGCCGTGATCCACCGCGAGCTGCACCCCAACGCGGACCTCGCGCTGCTGCAGCGCGCCTACGACGTCGCCGAGGAGCTGCACCGCGACCAGCGGCGCAAGTCCGGCGACCCGTACATCACGCACCCGCTCGCCGTGGCCACGATCCTCGCCGAGCTGGGCATGGACACCACCACGCTCGTCGCGGCGCTGCTGCACGACACCGTGGAGGACACGGGCTTCTCGCTCGACCAGCTGAAGGCCGACTTCGGCGACAAGGTCGGCGAGCTCGTCGACGGCGTCACCAAGCTGGACAAGGTCAAGCTCGGCATGTCGGCCGAGGCCGAGACGATCCGCAAGATGGTCATCGCCATGGCGAAGGACCCGCGGGTGCTCGTGATCAAGCTGGCCGACCGGCTGCACAACATGCGCACCATGCGGTTCCTCCCGCCGGAGAAGCAGGCCCGCAAGGCCCGCGAGACGCTGGAGGTGCTCGCTCCGCTGGCCCACCGCCTCGGCATGGCGACGGTCAAGTGGGAGCTCGAAGACCTCGCGTTCGCGATCCTGCAGCCGAAGAAGTACGACGAGATCGTGCGGCTCGTCGCCGATCGCGCACCGTCGCGCGACACCTACCTGCGCAAGGTGATCGCCGACCTGACGGGCAACCTCGTGTCGTCGCGGATCACCGCGAAGGTCGAGGGCCGGCCGAAGCACTACTACTCGATCCACCAGAAGATGATCGTGCGCGGGCGCGACCTCGACGACATCCACGACCTGGTGGGCGTGCGGATCCTCGTCGAGGACGTGCGCGACTGCTACGCCGCCATGGGTGTCGTCCACGCGCTGTGGCAGCCCGTGCCCGGCCGGTTCAAGGACTACATCGCCCAGCCGCGGTTCGGCGTGTACCAATCGCTGCACACCACCGTGATCGGGCCGGACGGCAAGCCGCTCGAGGTGCAGATCCGCACCTACGAGATGCACCGCACCGCCGAGTACGGCATCGCCGCGCACTGGCGGTACAAGGAAACCAAGGGCACCCACAGCGGCAACTCGATGGACGTCGACGAGATCGCGTGGATGCGCCAGCTACTCGACTGGCAGCGTGAGGCCGCGGACCCGGGTGATTTCCTCGAATCGCTGCGCTACGAGCTGGCCGCGCGCGAGATCTTCGTGTTCACGCCGAAGGGCGACGTGATCACGCTGCCGGCGGATTCCACGCCGGTCGACTTCGCCTACGCCGTGCACACCGAGGTGGGGCACCGCTGCATCGGCGCCCGCGTGAACGGCCGTCTCGTGGCGCTCGAGCGCAAGCTGGAGAACGGCGAGAACGTCGAGATCTTCACGTCGAAGGCGGAGAACGCCGGCCCGAGCCGCGACTGGCTGCAGTTCGCCGGTTCGCCGAAGGCGCGCGCGAAGATCCGCCAGTGGTTCGCGAAGGAGCGCCGCGACGAGGCGATCGACGCGGGCAAGGAAGCAATCACCAAGGAGATCCGCAAGGTCGGGCTGCCCATCCAGCGGCTCGTCTCGGCGGAGTCGATGGGCTCGGTCGCCAAGGAGCTGCGCCACGGGGACATCTCCTCGCTGTATGCGGCCGTGGGGGAGGGCCACACCAGCGCGAAGCACGTGGTGCAGCGGCTGGTCGCGCTCATCGGCGGCGTCGACGAGGCGGAGGAGGAGCTCGCCGAGCGGGCCACGCCGTCCACCGTCACGCGGCGGCGCGGGTCCAACGACGTCGGCGTGATCGTGAAGGGCGCCAGCGACGTGTGGGCCAAGCTCGCCCGTTGCTGCACCCCGGTGCCGGGCGACGAGATCCTCGGGTTCGTCACGCGCGGCGGCGGCGTGAGCGTGCACCGCACGGACTGCACCAACGCCGACGACCTGCGCACCCAGCCCGAGCGGCTGGTCGAGGTGGAGTGGGCGCCGTCGTCCTCGTCGGTGTTCCTCGTGGCCATCCAGGTCGAGGCGCTCGACCGGCACCGGCTGCTGTCCGACGTCACCAAGGTGCTGGCCGACGAGAAGGTCAACATCCTCTCTGCGTCGGTCACGACCTCGCGCGACCGCGTGGCCGTGAGCCGGTTCTCGTTCGAGATGGGCGACCCGAAGCACCTCGGCCACGTGCTGAAGGTGGTGCGGGGCGTCGAGGGTGTGTACGACGTCTACCGGGTCACGTCGGCTTCCTGATCGGCGAAGAACGAACGGAGCGCCTCGGTCACTTCGGCGGGGCGCTCCATCGGCGGCAGATGGCCGGTGTCGGGCAGGTCGAGCCGGGCCGCACCGGGGATTTCGTGCTCGAACCGGTCGGCCAGTTCGAGCAGGCCTGAGCCGTCCGCGAGGCCGATGATCACCAGCGTGGGCGCGGTGATCTCGGCGAGGCGGTGGCGGGTGTCCGGGACGTCCTCCGTCCACTTCGGATCGGTCCACTCACGGCGGTAGACGCCCTCGCACAGGGTGAGGGCGCGGGTGTAGAAGTCCTGGCCCACGTCCGCTCGTGTCCGATGTGGACCGACGACGAGGTAGCGGACGTTGGCGTCGGCGATGGCCCGGACGTCCTCCTCGTCGACGCGTTCGGCGGTGTGGTCGAGGTAGCGCTCGAGCTTCTCCCGCGGCACCGCGGCGAGCATGGCTTCACGGCTGTCCGACGCCATGGGCTCGGGCCACTCGTGCCCGGACAGCCCGGCGCCGACGAGCGCGATCCGGGTGACGCGTTCGGGCGCGGCCAGCGCGGCGTCGAGCGCGTAGGCGCCGCCCATCGACGAGCCGGCGAGCGCGGCCCGGTCGATGCCGAGCGCGGACATCAGCGCGAGCAGGTCGCGGTGGTGGGAGACGGTGCCTTCGGCCGCCTGCGAGTCGCCGTGGCCGCGGCGGTCGTAGCGGATCACGCGGTGGTGCTCGGCCAGGGCCGCGAACTGGTGATCCCACATGCGCCGGTCGGCGAGTCCGGCGTGCAGAAGTACCACCGGCGGGCCTTCGCCGGCCTCGTCGTAGCCGAACCGCACGCCGTCGACCTCGATCATCCCCATGGCGGCCACGCTAGCGCGGCGAGCTGGTCACAGACGCGGGTTTCGCGCAGGGCGATCCCGCTAGGGTGCTGGCATGACCGACGGATTCGAGTTCACGCGCGACGGTGAGGTCGCGCGGCTGACGTTCGCCCGGCCGGAGAAGATGAACGCCATCACCTACGACATGTGGTCGGCCATCCCGGGCGTCGTCGCCGAGGTCGAGGCCGACCCGGCGCTCAAGGTCCTCGTGCTCACGGGCGCGGGCAAGCACTTCTCGGCCGGCGCCGACATCAGCGAGTTCCGCGACCTGCGCTCCACCGCCGACGGCGCGGCCACCTACGACAAGGCCGTCGACGGCGCCGTGGCCGCCCTGACCTCGATGCGCAAACCGTCCGTCGCCATGATCCAGGGCAACTGCATCGGCGGCGGCTGCCAGCTGTCGGTGGCGTGCGACTTCCGCTTCGCCTCGGAAGACGCGCGCTTCGGCATCACGCCCGCCAAGCTGGGCATCGTCTTCCACTTCGACTCGACCCGCCTGCTGGTCTCCCTCGTCGGCCCCGCGAACGCCCGGTACCTCCTGCTGTCCGGCGAGCTCATCGACGCCGTCCGCGCCCGCGAGATCGGCCTCGTCAACGATCTCCACGCCGCCGAAGGCCTCACCGCGGCCACCGCGGCCTTCGTGGAAACGCTGTGCTCGCGTTCGCAGGCCTCGATCCGCGGCATGAACCGGATCATCGAGAAGATCGTCGCGGGCCAGCAGACCCCGGACGACGAAGTGGACGCCATCCGCCTCGCCGCCCTGCACGGCGAGGACTACGCGGAGGGCGTCGACGCGTTCCTGAACCGCCGGCCGCCGAAGTTCACGTACCGCTGAGCACGCTGAGGGCGCTGGGGGCGCCGCTCAGATCTCGTCCCAGGGCGCACTTTCGTACGCCTCGGTCAGCAGCCGCGCGGCCGCCGGATCGCTGCGCAACGCCACCCCGTCGACCGACGCGACGGGCCGTCCGATCGTTTCGGAGTTGGTGAGGAACACGGCGTCGAAACCGGAGAGCTCGCGGGGGTGGACCGGGCGGGTCACCTGCGCGACGCCTGCGGCGCCCAGCCGTTCCTTCAGCAGCAGGTAGGTGATGCCCGGCAGCACCGCTGCTTCGGGCCACACGATGGTGTCGCCTTCGAGGAACCCGAGGTTCCAGATGGATGCTTCGCTGAGGTGTCCACTGTGGTCGATGAACACCGCGTCGTCGTAGCCCGCGAGCGCGGCCTGGCGCGAGTGGTGGATCAGGCCGAACGTGCCGGTGTGCTTCACCTCGGGCAGGTCGCGTTCATACCGCACCGACTTCAGCCGGATCGGGTCGGCGACGTGCTCGTGCGGGGGACCGGTGCGCACGAGGATTTCGGGCGCCATGACGGGAGCTTCTTCGCCGGCGTAGGAAGAGATGTGCACGCGCACGGACAGCGCGCCCTGCCCGGCGACGAGTTTGCGGACGTAGCCGCGGACCTGATCGAGGTCGAGTTCGCTGCCGAACAGCAGGCGAGTGCTCGAGGCCAGGCGCGTGAGGTGCAGGTCGAGGCCGCGGACTCGGCCGGCGCGGACCTGCATCGCGGTGAAGTGGCCGTAGCCGCCCAGAAAACGAGCGAGCTGAACGGCGCCGGGTTCGGCGCCGTTCAGCTCGAACGGGAAGGACACTGAGCCTCGAGAGAACAATCAGGCCGCGACGTTGACGGCCGTGAACTTGACCTGCTTCTTCGGCTCGCCGGTCGCGCCGTCCTGGCCGACGGTGCCGATGCCCGTCTTGGCGATCGCGTCGAGGACCTTGAGGCCGTCGTCGGAGATGCTGCCGAAGATGGTGTAGTTCGGGGGCAGCTCGGCGGTGCCGTAGACCATGAAGAACTGGCTGCCGCCCGAGTTGGGCTGGCCCGTGTTGGCCATGGCGAGGATGCCGCGGCCGTACTTCTCGCCGTCGATGAACTCGTCCGGGATGGTGAAGCCGGGGCCGCCGGTGCCGTCGGTCGTCACGTCGCCCTTGGCGTTCGGGTCGCCGCACTGCAGCATCTGCAGGTCGGTGACGCCGAGGCGGTGGCAGATCGTGTCGGTGTAGAAGCCCTGCTTCGCCAGGCTCACGAACGCTTCGACGGTGCACGGCGCGAGCGCGCGGTCGAGCGTGATCGGGATGTCGCCGACGGTGGTCTTCATCGTGATGTCGACCTTGCCCTGCGACGACACGTTCTTGCCGTCCGGCGCCGTGGTCTTCTTCGGCGGCGGCGCGCTCGTCGTGTCGGCCGGGTACGAGCACGTGGTCGGGTTCGGCAGGGCCTTCGGCCGCGTCGGCAGCGCCGTGCGCTGCGTCGGGATCTGGCCGACGGTCGGCACCGGCGGCGCCGAGCTCGACGGCGGCGGGGTGGCGGCCGCGGTGGCATCGTCGCCACCGCCGCTGTTCACGACCCACACGACTACGCCGGCCACGATGAGGACGACACCGCCGACCACTCCAGCGCCCACGATCTTGCGTCGCTTGGCCCGGTCCCGCCGGCGCTCGATCTGCCGCTCGAGTTTCCGCTTAGCGGCTTCACGGCGCTGCTGGTTGGTCGCCACCCGCCCTCCAGTTCAGGCTCGATGTCACACGTCTGAGGTAGCGGCAGTGTATGGGCACAGCCTGTGAGGACTCTGTACAGGGGCCGCTAGTCTCGATCCGATCGTGATCGGCGCCGCTTCGCAAACACCGGGACTGGAGGGGTTTGGTGCTCGTCGTCGGGTTCGCCGCGGGTCCACTGCGCGTCAACTGCTACCTGCTCGCCCCCGCGTCCGGCGGCGAGTGCGTGGTGGTCGACCCCGGGCAGGAGTCCGCGGAACCGCTCGCGGCCGCGCTGGCCGAGCACGGGCTGACGCCGGTCGCGCTGCTCGCCACCCACGGTCACCCCGACCACGTCGCCGGCGCCGCCGGCCACGACCTCCCGCTGCACCTGCACCCGGCCGACCGCGAGTGGTTCGCGGGACCGTCGGTGCCGCTGGCCGAAGGCTCGCTCGAAGTGGCGGGTCTGGTGCTCGACGTCGTGGCCCTGCCCGGCCACACGCCGGGGTCGGTCGCGTTCGCCGGGCAGGCGAGCGAAGGTGGCAGGCTGGTGCTCACGGGGGACACCTTGTTCGCCGGGTCGATCGGGCGCTCCGACGGCTCCGGCGCCGACCTGGAGAGATCGTTGCGCACGAAGCTGCTGACCCTGCCCGACGACACCGTCGTGCTGCCGGGCCACGGGCCCGCCACGACCATCGGGCGCGAACGCGCGACCAACCCCGCGCTCACGGTGGCGGAGGCGTGACGGGCATGACCGAGCAGGACGGCGTCAAGGGCGCCCCGGAACGGCTGCCGCTGTTCGCCGAGGACGCGAAGCTCACGCGCCGCCGCGCGTGGTCCGGGTTCGTCGGCGCGGTGATCGTGGCCGCGGCGTTCGGGGGCATCGCGGGCCTGATCGGCGGCCAGCTCGCCGGCCTGATCGTCGCGGTGGTCGTGGCGCTTCCCCTGCTGTACATCGTGCTGTACACGCTGCGCCGCCGGATCTGGCTGGAAGGCACGACGCTGGTGGTGCGCACGTGGGGCGTCCGCCGTATCGGGCTCGTCGAGGCGGAGCGGCTCGACATCGTGATCGGCGACGTGCGCGGAACCCGCACGGTGAGCCTGCTCGTGAACGCGGGCAAGCGGCGCAAGACCGTGAAGGTCGACCTCGCCGTGTTCGCCGGCACGGGCGGGCGCGAGCTGGGTGCGCTGCAGCTGCGCCGCGTCGCCGACGCGCTGCTGAACAACACCGAGGCGAACGGTCTGGTGTTCTCCGAGCTGCTGGTCGCGGAGCTGCGGTCGGAAGCGCGCGGCGACGCCGTGGCCGAGCGGCCGCTGTACCGGCTCGCGTCGGCCGCCCCGGCCGGGCGCTACATCCAGCGGTTCCCGATGGAAGCCGTCAGCCGCTTCGTCGCGACGCTGGAGTGACCGCCGGGGTGACGCGGTCCTTCGAGGCCTCTTCCATGCCGTCGACGCGCGCGCGGATCTGCTCCACCTGGTCGGCGAGGTCCGGCAGCTCCTCGGCGACGTAGGCGAGCAGGCGCTCGAGGTGGCGCAGCGTCGCCCGCACGTCGTCGAGCGCGGTCGCGATCCGCGGGACGGTCTCGGCCGCCTCCAGCACCGCCGAAAACAACCGCCGGACCAGGTGCACGGTGACCCGCGGTCCCGCCAGTACGGCTGAGAACACGACCCCTCCTCGGGTACGGATGTACTCGCCTCGGTCGCGGACTTCGTACCGCAGCCACCGGGTCGGGTTCCGGCCGGGGTTCGCTGTGTTACTGGTGTGACTACGGCGTATTCGTGGTGCTCACGAGGTGGTCGACGGGCTCGCGCGCCGCGATCAAGGCCGCCAGGATCGTCGTCACCGGCACCGCCGCGACGATGCCCACGGAGCCCGCGAGCGTGCGGATGATCTCCGACGCGATGTCCTCGCTGCCGAGCAGCGCGCCGAGCCCGACGCCGGAGATCGACGAGTAGAGCAGCACCGGCAGCGCGGCACCGGCGTAGGCCATCACCAGGGTGTTCACGGCCGAGCCGACGTGGTCCCGGCCGATGCGCAGGCCGGAACGGTAGAGCTCGCGCCAGCCCAGCGCCGGGTTCGCGCGCCGCAGCTCCCAGACGGCGCTGGTCTGCGTCACCGTCACGTCGTCGAGGACACCGAGCGCGCCGATCACGATGCCGGCGAGCAGCAGGCCGCGCGCGTCGATGCCGTGGCCGAGCGAGCCGATGAGCGTGGACGTGCTGTCGTCGAGGCCGGTGAGGGAGGCGCCGACGGAGAAGATCGCCGACAGGATGCCGATCAGCGCGAGGCTCACCAGCGTGCCGAGCACCGCGACCGACGTTCTCGCCGACAGCCCGTGGGTCAGGTACAACGCGACGAACATGATCGCGCCGGCGCCCGCGATCGCGACCAGCAGCGGGTTCTCGCCGGCGAGGATCGAGGGGAGCACGAACAGCACGATCACCACGAAGCTCAGCACCAGCGCGACGAGCGCCGCGAGCCCCTGCCAGCGGCCGAGGACCAGCACGGCGAGGGCGAACAGCGCGGCCAGCAGCACGAGCGGCGTGCCGCGCTGGAAGTCGACGAGCTGGAACGACGCCGGGTCGGTGGCGTTGCCGCCGTTGTAGGCGAGGACCACGTCGTCGCCGGTGGAGAAGCGCGGCGTGCTCGGCTCGATCGGCACGATGAGCCGCAGCGGTTTCCCGTTGCCGGGGCCGTCGGTCATCGTCAGGTCGACGGTGAGGCACGGCTTCTGGTCGGGATCGGTGTCCGCGCCCACCTGCACCTGGCCGTTCGCGAGGCACGGCCCCGTGGCGGTCGCCGTGATCGACGCCTGCACCGGCGTGCCCTGCGGCACCACACTCGTCGGCGACGCCTTGCCCCACGGGTACAGCACGATCATCCCGACGACCGTCGCGAGGGCGAGCGGGATGAGCAGCACCATGAGCAGCTTGCGCACCCGGGTGGAGGCAGGGGCGGCGGGGCCGTGGCCATGTCCGTGCCCATGACCGTGGCCGTGCGCTTGGGCGGTGAGCGCGGCACGGAGGCCCTTGCGGGCGGTGGGTTCGGGGGTGGCGTCGGGTTCCGGCGCGTCGCCCGGGCTCACGGCGGTGCGAGGGCGGCGGCCGGTGGGGGGAGGCGTGTCACCGGTGCGGCGGCCGGTGGCCGGCCGGCCGCTCTCGGCGTCGAGTGAGAAGGATTCGCTTGGGGCGTGCGCGGTTTCGCTGTCGCGGCGCGCTTGTCCCTGGGCGCGGCGGGTGGGTGGGAGCGGGGTTTCGCCGGTGTGGCGGCCTGTGGACGGCGAGCCGCCGTCGGTGTCGGGTGGCCAGGATTCGCTGGTGGTGCGCGGGGTTTCGCTGTCGCGGCGTGCCTGCCCTGGGGCGCGGCGGGTGGGTGGCAGCGGAGTTTCGCCGGTGTGGCGGCCTGTGGACGGCGAGCCGCCGTCGGTGTCGGGTGGCCAGGATTCGCTGGTGGTGCGCGCGGTTTCGCTGTCGCGGCGCGCCTGCCCTGGGGCGCGCCGGGTGGGTGGCAGCGGAGTTTCGCCGGTCCGGCGCGAGGTTTGACCGCCCCGGCGGCCGGTCGGCGGCGGGGTCTCGCCGCGGCGGCGTGGGGGCGCTGGGGTTTCGCCCGTCTCGCGGCCGGCGGGGGTTCCCTCGGCGTCGCGGGACGGCAGCGGAGCTTGCCCGGTTCGGCCGGCTCGAGGGGATTCGCCCGTGCGGTGGCTCGCCGGGGGTGGGGTGTCCCCGGTGCGGCGGCGGGCCGGCGTCTCGCCGGCGCGGCGTGGTGGCAGGGGGGTTTCGCCCGTGCGGCGGCCGGCCGGGTTGTCGCCGGAGCGGGGCGTGGCGCGGCGCACCGGCTCTTCGGCGCCGGGCCAGGCGGGTTCGTCGCCGGTGCGGGGGCGGCGGGGCCGGGCGGGGGGCGCGGAGGAGTCGTCGGCGACGCGGCGGATGGGGCCGGTGTCGGCGGCGTCGTCGAAGTCGGCGGGGTAGTCGGGCGGTGCCACGGCGCACATCCTGCACTCCGGCCGTGGCCGTCACTCGTACCGGGTGGGGACGACCCGGTCGTATCCGGCGTTTCGCTCAGCCGAGGGCCTGGCGCAGGTGCACGCGGCGGTAGGCGGATGGTGGGGTGTCGAAGTGGTCGAGGAAGGCCTGGCGCAGTGTCTCGGTGGAGCCGAAGCCGCAGCGGCGGGCGATGGCTGCCAGGGGCAGGTCGGTGCCCGCGAGGAGGCGGGCGGCGTGCTCGGCGCGGACGGTGCGCACGTACTTGCCGGGCGTGGTGCCGAGGTGGGCGTCGAACAACCTGGTCAGCTGGCGGGTACTGATGCCGGCCTGCCGGGCCAGCACGGGCGTGCCCAGGTCGTCGCCCAGGTGTTCGGCGACGAACGCGGTGAGGTCGCGCACCTGGCGGTGCTCGGGCGGCGGGCCGGACAGGAACATGCTCACCTGCGACTGGTTGCCGGGGCGCTGCAGGTACGTCACGAGGGCGCGGGCGGCTTCGCGGGCGAGCGTCGGGCCGTGGTCCTCCTCGACGAACGCCAGCGCGAGGTCCAGTCCGCTGGTGACGCCGGCCGAGGTGTAGACGTCGCCGTGGCGGATGAACAGCGGCACCGGGTCCACCCGCACCGACGGGTACTTCGCGGCGAGCTGCGCCGCGTACGCCCAGTGCGTGGTCGCGCGGCGGCCGCTCAGCAGGCCGGCGGCGGCGAGCACGGTCGAGCCGGTGCAGACCGACGCCGTGCGCGTGCTGTCGCGGGAGAGCCGGCGGACGTGTTCGAGCAGGCGCTCGTCGGCCGCGGCCGCGCGGTGACCGGTCCCGCCGGAGACGACGATCGTGTGCAGCGGCCCCGAAACCTGGTCGAGGCGCACGTGGGGCGTCAGCGTGATGCCGGACTGGCAGCGGAACGGGTGTCCGTCCACAGTGGCCAGCCGCAGGGCGTAGCCGGGGCGCGCGCCGAGCCGGTTGGCGGCGTCGAGCGCGTCGGAGACGCACGCGATGTCGAGCAGCTCGGCGTCGGGGTACCCGACGATCACGACCTGCCGTTCCGGCCCCGGCATGATCGAACGTTAGCAGGTCAGCAGGCCGATCGACATGGTTCGCAGGATTACGGACATCGCCCTCCCGTCCGCGCGCTCGCGGGGGCACGGTGGGAGGCATGACCGAGAAGACGTTCGCCTTTGTCCTCTACCCCGGCCTCACGGTGCTCGACCTCGTGGGCCCGCTCCAGGTGCTGAGCGCGTTCGCCACGGCGGATCACGACTTCCGCGTGGTGGTCGTGGGCGAGACCCTCGACCCGATCGGCACCGACACGCCCCTGCGGATCGCGCCCAGCCACACGTTCGCCGACGTCCGCGAGCCCTACGGCGTCCTCGTCCCGGGCGGCTCCGCGCCGACCCTGGAGGCGCTCGCGAACCGGCCGCTGATCGACTACCTGGCCACGACCGCGCGCACGGCCGAGCTCATGACGTCCGTCTGCACGGGCGCCCTGCTCCTCGGCGAGGCCGGCCTCCTCGACGGCCGCGAAGCCACCACCCACTGGATGTTCCGCGACCTGCTGCGCGCCTTCGGCGCCACCCCGGTCGCCCGCCGCTGGGTCGACGCCGGCCCCGTGATCACCGCCGCGGGCGTCTCGGCGGGCATCGACCTGGCCCTGCACCTCGTCGACCGCCTCGCCGGCCCCGACGTCGCCCGCACTGTCCAGTTCGGCATCGAATACGACCCCGAGCCGCCACTGGGCCCGCTCGACTGGGAGACCGCGCCGCGCGGTGCGCTGAAGCCGTTGCTGGAACACACCCTGGGCGACCACGTGCTGGCCGACCGGCCCGACCTCAAGGCGAAGCTGCTCGCACACGCCTGAGCCGGACGCCGGTGTGGGGGGACCGTCCACGCCGACGCCCGGTCGGGGGCGCTGTGACGGTGGCCGGCTGACTCGGCGGCGGCCGCGGCGCGGCGGGAGTGAGCGCGGCGGGACCGCTCGCGCGGGCCGCACAGGATCGTGGGGCGTGGCACGGCGCTCGGCGAACGGCCGCTCGCCGAGCGGTGGTCGAGCGCGACGGCACGATTCGCGGTGAGCCACGTCGGCCGGGCGAGCCGCGTAGCCCACCAGCCGGCCTGTCGGCCGTGGGCTGGCGCGAAGGGACCGTTCGCGCGGACTGCTGAGGCTGGCCACTGTGCGAGGCGCATGCTCACCTGGGTGTGGACGAGGGCCGGAGTGAGCGGACGGTTCGCGCTTGACCGATCGGGCCGACCACCGCGCGAGGCGCACGCGCGCCCGGCCTGCTGGCCAAGGGCTGGCGTGAAGGGACGGTTCGCGCCCGGTTGATCAGGCTGAGCGCGGCCCAAGGCGCGTGCCTGCGCGGGTGCAACGGCGAGTCGGGCCGAAGGGACCGTTCGCGCCCAACTGATCGGACCGGCCATCGCGCGAGGTGCATGCTTGCCTGGGTGTAGGCAAGGGCCGGCGCGAAGGGACCGTTCGCACCAACCCTGCCCCGAGCACCCTTCCAACGGGGTGGGCCATCCGGGTGAGGGCCGCCCGAAGCGGCGGGAACGGAGGGTCGCGCAGGTACTTTCGGGTCGCTCGATCAGGTGACGTGCGGCCCGTGGGGAGCTTGCGGTGCGGTTCCAGGTCCTCGGTCCGCTGGCGGCGACCGTCGCGTTGCCGTCGGCGGCGCAGCCGCGGCGGTTGCTCGCGTTGTTGCTCGCGCGGCCCAACGAGGTGGTCGGGCGGGCGACGATCGTCGACGAGCTGTGGCCCGACGGGGCGCCGCCGAGTGCGGCGGCGATCGTTCAGGTGACGGTGTCGAAGCTGCGCAAGGCGTTGTCGCCCGGGCTGGCGGCGGACGACCCCGCGCAGCGGCTCAGGTCGGGGCCGCGCGGGTACGCCCTGAGCGTGGCCGAGGGGGAGCTCGACGCGGCGGAGTTCGTCGCGCTGGCGTCGGCCGGGCTGGCGGCGGAGGACGCGAAAGCGAAGCAAGAACTGCTCACCCGGGCGCTCGCGTGCTGGCGGGGTGGGGCGTTCTGCGACGTCGCGACGGGACCGCTCGTCGAGGCGCAGGAGGTGTGGCTGGAGGACCGCCGCCGGACGGTCCTCCTGCAGCTGGTGGACCTGCAGCTCGCCGAGGGCGACGGGCAGGCCGTGGTGTACCGGCTCGCCCCCGTCGTGGCCGCGCGGCCCGCCGACGAACGGCTCGCCGGCCGCCTCGCCGGGGCGCTGGCGGGGTTGGGCCGCCGCGACGCCGCGCTCGACGTGCTGCGCCGCACGCGCCGCGCGCTGTGGGACGAGGCCGGCGTGGTGCCGGGGCCGGAGCTCGACGCGCTGTACCGCCGCATCGCCGGCGCCGAGTGGACGGCAGGCGGCCCGCCCGCGCAGCTGCCCGCACCGGTGCCCGACTTCACGGGCCGCGCAACGGAACTCGCGGCCGTCTCGCGGCACTTGCGCGCGCCCGCGCCGGTCGTGGTCCACGGCGCCGCCGGGGCGGGCAAGAGCGCGCTCGCCGTGCAGGCCGCGTGGCGGGCGCGGCGCCGCTTCCCCGACGGGCAGCTCGTGGCCGACCTCGCCACCACCGAACCCCGCGACGTCCTCGTCGCCTTCCTGCGCGCCCTCGGCGCCGCCACGGCCGAGCTCACCGGCGACCTCACCGCGCTCGTGGCCGCCTGGCGCAGCCACACCGTCGACCGGCGCCTGCTCGTCCTGCTCGAAAACGCGCGCACCGAGGCCCAGATCCGCCCGCTGCTGCCGAGCGGCTCCGGCTGCGGCGTCCTCGTGACGGCGCGGCGGCCGTTGCCGGGATTGGTGGCGGCAAGGCCCGTTCCCGTCGGTGAACTGTCCACTGTGGACGCCACGACGCTGCTCGCCGCCGTCGCCGGCGAAGCGCGGATCGCGGCCGAGCCCGCCGCCGCCGGCGAAGTGGTCGCGCGCTGCGCCGGGCTTCCCCTCGCGCTGCGCGTCGCGGGGCTGCGGCTCGCCACCCGGCCCCATCTCCGGATCGCGGACCTCGCCGCCCGCCTCGGCGACGACCGTCGCGCCCTCGACGAGCTCGCCGCCGGCGACGTCAGCGTCCGCGCGGCCGTCCTCCCGGCCCTGCGCGACTGCCCGGGCGAAGACCGCGATCTCCTGCGCCTGCTCGGCTTGTTCCGCCGGCCCGTGCCCGACTGGTGCGCCGCCGCGCTGCTCGCCACCCGCCCCGCCGAAGCCCGCGACCGCCTCGAAACCCTGGCCGACACCCACCTGCTGGTCGCCGACGAGCACGGCCGCCACGGCGTGCCCCGCTTCGTCCGCCTCGGCCTCGCCCGGCTGCCCGGTGAACCCGACCCCGCCGCGGTCGACCGCGCCCTCGAAGCCGTCCTGGCCCTCGCCGAACGCGTGCTTTCCGTACTGGACAAGGGTTTCGAACCGGCCGGACCGCCGTTCGCGCAGCCGGACGCCGCCGCGGCCCGGCTCGCCACCGCCGACCCCGACGCTTGGCGCCGCCGGGAAACCGAGCTCGTCGCCACGGCCGCCCGGCTCGCCGGCCGCCACCACCGGCACGCACTGGCCGCCCGCCTCTCCGACGCGTGCGCGGCCCTGGCCGGCACGCCGTGGCTCGGCCGCTCCGCGAGGGCGGTCTCGGTCGTCGGCCTCGCCGCGGCCCGCCGCCTCGGCGACCGCCCGGCCGAGGCGGGCAAGCTGTTCACCCTCGCCTCCGTCCACTGGCAGCTCGGCCGCTCGCGCCAGGCCCGCACCTACTTCGCCCTGGCCGGCGCGCGCTTCAAAGCCCTCGGTGACCCGCGCGGCCGCGGCGCCGCCCTGGTCGCGCTGGCCGACCTCGACGCCGACGCCGGCCAGGCCGAGCTCGCCGTCGAAGAGCTGCGCGAAGCCCTGGAACTCCTGCGTGCGTGTGACGACGTCCGGGGCCAGGCCATCGCGGCCGCGCAGTTCGGCGGCCTGTCGGAAGACCTCGGCGACGTCCGCCGGGCCGTCGAGAGCTTCGAAGCCGCGCTCCTGCTCGCCGGCGACTGCGCGGGCCGCTGGCACGACCAGGTCGCCAAGCGCTACGCCGACGTGCTCCGCCGCCACGGCCGCACCGACCGCGCGGCCGACCTGCTGACGGGCGCGCTCGGCGGCGCCGTCCGCACCCGCGAACGCCACTGGGAGGCCCACGTCCTGCGCAGCCTCGGCGACCTCCACACCGACGCCGGCGAGGTCGCCGAAGGCGAACGCTGCCTCACGCGTTCGCTCGACCTGTTCGAGCAGATCGGCCACCGGCACGCGGCCGCCTACACCCACCGCAGCCTCGCCGAGACCCGCCTGCGCGCGGCCGACCCGGCGGGCGCGCAGCAGCACCTGCGCCGCGCCATGGCCGTGTTCCGCGACCTGCGCGACCGCCGCGGCACCGGCTACGCGCTGCTGAGCCTCGGCAAGCTTCAGGCCCGCGCGGGCGAAGCACCCCGGGCCCTCGCCGGCGCCGCGGACGTCTTCCGCGAGCTCGGCTTCCCGCTGTGGGAGCTGCGCGCGTTGCGCGAGCTCAACGCCGCTTCGAGTGATTCACCCGCCGGCGACCGGGCCCGTGAAGTCTTGGCGAAGATCAGGATCTGACGCACACCCCGGCGTCGCCGCGGCACCGGCGTTTGGCGTTCGTATGGAGCCGCGCACTTGGCTTCCCCTCGTCGAAAGTCCCCACGAGGAGGCAAGTCATGCGCGTTCCTCCGATGCTGCCCCAGGCGGCCGTCGGACTGGCCGCCGCGGCGGCCATGACGGTGCTCGGCACGGCCGCGGCTTCGGCCGCGCCCGCCGTCACCAAGCTGACGCAGGCCCAGGCGGCGTCGCAGCTGTCCGCGGCGGGTGTCACGCACTCGTCCAGTGGCGGGTGCACCACGCGGTCGAACTCCACCTGCACGTCGTTCGAGCAGATCAACCAGACCACCGTCAGCGGCGTGATCACGCTCAAGCGCGCCAGCGGCTGCGCGATCAACATCACCGGCGGCACCGAGGTCGGCCACGCCTCGGGCACCTACAGCCACTACAACGGCTACAAGGTGGACATCTCGCACAACAGCTGCATCGACGGCTACATCAAGAACAACTTCTCCTACATCGGCCTCCGCGGCGACGGCTACCCGCAGTGGCAGGCCCCCTCCAGCAATCTCTACTGCGACGAGGGCAACCACTGGGACATCACCTACTACACCACCGGCGGCTGATCGGACCGGCCGCGCGGCCGGCCGGGGACTGCCCACCACTGAGGGCGATGGGCAGTCCCCGGCCCGGCCCAGCAGCACCGATGACCGTTCCGCACCCGTTCGCTCACTCTGGGTGATTCGTGAGGTCGCCCACGCGTGCGCCGCACGGGGGTTGACCGCATCCGCGGAGCGCGTACCGTCGAACCAATGCCCCAGCGCCGAGGGGATTCCGGCCTCACCCTGCTCACCACCGTCCGCGACGACCTCGTGCTCGTCACCGCCGCGGGCGAGATCGACGCGGCCTCGGTCGGCGACTTCCGGACGGTGCTCGCCGAAGCGTGCGTGGTGGGGGAGAAGCTCGTGGTCGACCTCTCGCGCGTCGGGTTCCTCAGCTGCGCCGGCCTGCGCGTGCTGGAGGAGACGAGCCGCACGCGCCCCGCGTTGTCCGTGGTCGCGACCGGACGCCTCGTGCTGCGGGTCTTCGACGTCACGGGCGCCGCCCAGGCCCTGGACGTGCGGCCGCGGCTCGTGGACGCCTGCGCGGCCGCCCGCGCCTAGACCGGCCGCCGAACGGGTGGAGATCACCCGGGCCCGTGCGAGCCCCGCCGATCGTGGGTACTCCACCCGTGAACCCGATCAAGGGAACCCGACTACGGCGAGGTGATCCGGGATGTCCACCACGACCGAACGCACCGGCGCGAACGGCGCCGTCGGCGCACTGGTCGGCGGCGCCGCCGGGCTGGCCGTGCTGGCCGGCCTGTACTTGATCATCGGCCCGTGGCTCGCGCGGTTCGGCGGCGCCGCCGAGCTCGCGATCAGCAACACGGTGGCCGGTCTGGCGATCATCGTGCTCGCCGCCGTGCGAGCGCGCACCACGCGCCCGCAGGCCCTCACGTGGGTTCTGCCGGTGCTCGGCGTCTGGGCCGCGGTGTCCCCGCTGGTCCTGCGCTACGGCGACGAGACCGCGCCCTCGGCAGGCGCGCTGACGGGCAACCTCATCGCCGGCGCCGTCGTGCTGCTGGCCGGCATCGCGCTGTGCCTGCGCCGCCCGGCTACCCGGGCTCGCTGAGCAGCCCGCGCCAGCGCGGCGCGGACTTCGGCCCGTGCACGACCTCCGCGGCGAGCACGGGCCGCACCCAGCGCGCGTCGGGGTGGTCCGGCACGTCGGCGAACGGCGGCTCCGGTTGCTCCAGCTGCGCGAGCGCTGCGGCGAGCGAGCCGAGTTCCTCTTCGGAGAAGCCGACTCCGACACTGCCCGCGTAGCGCAGGCCGGCGCCGTCGGGCACGGCCAGCAGCAGTGACCCGAACGTCCGTGCTCGCCGGCCGCCGCCGGGGCGCCAGCCCGCAATGAGCACCCGGCGTACGTCCGGCGACTCCACGAACAGCCAGTCCGTGTTCGCCCGGCCCGGCCGGTACGGGCTGCTCCGGCGTTTCGCGAGAAGGCCGGGCAGGCCGTGGTCGCGGCTCGCCCGCGCGACCGCGCCCCCGTCGCCGAGGTGGGTCGGCGGCACCTGCCAGTGGTCGCCGGCGAGGCCCAGGTCGTCGAGCAGCTCGCGGCGTTCCACGTAGGGCAGGTTGAGCCGCGAGCGGCCGTCGAGGTGCAGCACGTCGGAGACGAAGAAGAACGCGGGATGCCGGTCCCCGAGCCGGCGCGCCGTCGCGGGGTCCGCTTCCGCCCGGCGGCGCAGCCCCTGCGGGTCCGGCCGGCCCGCGGCGAACACCACGATCTGCCCGTCCAGCAACGCTTCCGTGGAGCCCAGCTGCGCGGCGAGACCACGTAGCTCCGGGTAGCGCGCGGTCACGTCGGCGCCGGTCTCGTCGACGGCGGTCACGCGTGCGCCGCCCGCGCGCACGAGCGTGCGCCGACCCGGCCACGCGAACTCGTAGGCCCAGTCCCCGTCCTCGGCCGCCGGCGGCATGCGTCCCGGCCGGGCGGGCATCGGCGCCAGGAAGCGCGGCGTCTCCTCGTGGCCGGGCTCGGCGGGGTCGAGACGGCGCAGCCGCCAGCCGTCCGTCCCGTCGGCCTCGGCGCCGCCGCGGTCGAGCTCGTAGCGGCCGCGCAGGCGTTCGCCGTACAGCACGAACTCGATGTGGTGGTCCTGCCAGCGCACGGTTTCGTAGCGGCCGCGGTCCCACGTCTCGACCGTTCCGGCGCCGTACTCACCGGCCGGGATCTCGCCTTCGAAGTCCGCGTAGTCCACCGGCCGGTCGTCGATGCGGATGGCGAGGCGCCCGCGGCCGGGGGAGCGGGGCAGGCCGCGGGGGACGGTCCACGACGTGAGCACGCCGCCGCGTTCCAGGCGGAAATCCCAGTGCAGCTGCGACGCGCGGTGCTCCTGGACCACGAACACGCCACTGTTCTGGACCGGGTGCCGGTCGGCAGGATGCGTCTCGACGGGATGGTGGTCGACGGGGTGTTCGAGGACCGGTTCGGAAGCCTGGCCGAGTGCGCGTCGGCGCCGGCGTTCGGCGAGTTCGTCCGCCATCGCAGGCGTGGCACCCCCGTCCCTTCGGGTGCGCCCACTTTAGCGCCCGCTCACGCCAGTACGCGCTCCAGCCACGCCTGCCAGGCCTTGCTTTCCTGGTCGACGTCGGCGTCGGCGGCGAACAGGTGGTGCCCGATCGCGATCGGCATCCCCAGTCCCGACCGCTCGTGGAAGCGGTAGAGCGCGTCCGGGGTCCGGATGCCCGCGTAGTGCGGGGTCGTGTAGTCGAGGATTCCGTCGACCGTCCCCACGCCGTCGACCGCGAACCGCACCGGCCGCCCGGCCTCGGGTGTGTCCGGCAGTCCCAGCGCGTGCACGAGCTTCTGCCAGGCATCGAGCGAAGCCGACGGCTCCGGGCCGCTCGCGATCACGAACCGCGCGCGGCGGCCGGGGAAGTGCCGCAGGAGCTGGCCGAGCGTGTGCAGGTACATGTCCCAGCCGCGGCTGAAGCCCTCGTGGTACTCCCCGCCCCAGTCCTGCGCGGTGAAGCCGTGGTGGATGAAGCGCAGCACCGACGTGCCGCCCTCGGCCGCCTCCACGAGGAACTCGAACGCGTCGAAGCTGCCGTCGGGCGCCGGCGTGGCGCGGTAGGCGAGGCGCCGCGGCGGCTCCCACGTGGTGATCTCGGCTTCGCTGGTGAACTCGCCCATGGTGAAGCGGACGCGCCGGGCCTGCGCGTCGACCTCGTGCTTGCCCATGAACCACGAGTCGATGCCCGGCCCGGTGGCCACGGCGTCCCACACGTCCTCCGGGGGCGCGGGCAGACGGACCTGCTTGGTTACGTCGAACTCGTGGGTCATGACCGGTTCCTCCTCACCTGACGGGAATCCCACCGTGTCATTGACAAGAATAGTTGTCAAGGGCGAGCGACGTTCACCGGGAGGTGCGAGACTGCCGGTGAACCGAGGAAAGGACCGCTCATGGCGACCGTGGCCGACCAGCTGATCGACGTTCTCGTGCAGTCCGGCGTGCGCCGCATCTACGGCGTGGTGGGCGACAGCCTCAACCCCGTGGTCGACGCCGTGCGCCGCACCGGCGGCTCGGCGCGCGGCGGGATCGACTGGGTGCACGTGCGCAACGAGGAGGCCGGCGCGTTCGCCGCGGCCGCGGAGGCGCAGCTCACCGGCGAGCTGGCCGCGTGCGCGGGCAGCTGCGGCCCGGGCAACCTGCACCTGCTGCAAGGGGTCTACGACGCCCACCGCTCGGGCGCGCCGGTGCTCGCGCTCGCGTCGCACATCCCGTCGACGCAGATCGGCACCGGCTTCTTCCAGGAGACGCACCCGCAGCAGCTGTTCGCGGAGTGCTCGCACTACTGCGAGCTGGTGAGCGGACCGGAGCAGATGCCGCGGCTCGCGCGGATCGCGGTGCAGAACGCCGTGGGCCGGCGCGGCGCGGCCGTGCTGGTGCTGCCAGGCGACGTCTCGCACGAGTCCGCCGTGAACCCGACGGGCGTGTCCGCGCCGCTGGGCACCCCGCCGGCCATCGTGCCCGCCGCGGCCGACGTCGACCGGCTCGTGGAGCGGATCAACCGCGCCGAGAAGGTGATGATCATGGCCGGTGCGGGCTGCCGCGATGCCCACGAAGACCTCCTCGCGCTGGCCGACACGATCGGCGCGCCCGTCGGGCATTCCCTGCGGGGCAAGGAATACGTGCAGTACGACAACCCGTTCGACGTCGGCATGAGCGGCCTGCTCGGCTACGGCTCCTGCTACGACGCGATGCACGAGGCCGACCTCGTGCTGCTGCTCGGCACCGACTTCCCGTACGACACGTTCCTGCCGCAGCGCAACACCGTGCAGGTGGACATCGACCCCGCCCGCATCGGCCGCCGCTCGGTGCTCGAGTTCGGCGTGCTGGGCGACGTCGGAGCCACGATCCGCGCCGCGCTGCCGCGGCTCCGGCGGCGGGAGGACCGCGCGTTCCTGCACAGCATGCTGCACAAGCACGAACGCAGCCTGCAGCGCGTGGTCGACGCGTACACCAGCGACGTCGCTCAGCGCGTGCCGCTGCACCCGGAGTACGTCGCCGACATCCTCGACGAGGAGGCCGCCGACGACGCGGTGTTCACCGTGGACACCGGCATGGGCAACGTCTGGGCGGCCCGCTACGTCACGCCCAACGGCCGGCGCCGGCTGATCGGCTCGTTCGTGCACGGCAGCATGGCCAACGCCCTGCCCCACGCCATCGGCGTGCAGTCGGCCGCGCCGGGCCGCCAGGTCGTGGCTATGTGCGGTGACGGCGGGCTGGCGATGCTGATGGGGGAGCTGCTCACGCTGAAGACCCACGCGCTGCCCGTGAAAGCCGTGGTGTTCAACAACTCCTCGCTCGGCATGGTGAAGCTCGAGATGCTCGTGGACGGCCTGCCGGAGTTCGGCACCGACCACGACTCGGTCGACTTCGCCGCCATCGCCCGCGCGTCCGGCCTGCATTCGCGCCGCGTCGAGAAGCCGGCCGATGTGCGCGACGGTATCCGCGAGATCCTCGACCACGACGGCCCCGCGGTGCTCGACGTCGTGACCGACCCCAACGCGCTGTCGATCCCGCCGAACATCACCGCCGCCCAGGTGCGCGGCTTCGCGCTCGCCGCGAGCCGCACCGTCCTCGGCGGTGGCGTGGGCAAGATGCTGCAGCTCGCGAAGTCCAACCTGCGCAACGTGCCCCGCCTGTAAAACACGGCCCGGAAAAGAGTCCGGGGCGGCGCCGCCGTGGTTCACCACAGCGGCACCGCCCCGGACCGAGCACCTCGAACGATCAGTCCGTCTCGGCCATCGCCTCGGCGAACTGCGCCGCGTACAGGCGGGAGTACGCGCCGCCCGCGTGCAGCAGGGTTTCGTGGTCGCCCTGCTCCACGATGCGGCCCGCTTCCATCACGAGGATCACGTCGGCGTCGCGGATCGTGGACAGGCGGTGGGCGATCACGAAGCTCGTGCGGCCCTCGCGCAGCGAGTTCATCGCGCGCTGGATGAGCACCTCCGTGCGCGTGTCCACCGAGCTGGTCGCCTCGTCGAGGATGAGGATGGCCGGTTTCGCGAGGAACGCCCGCGCCACCGTGATCAGCTGCTTCTCGCCGGCGCTGACCGAGCCGCCCTCGTCGTCGAGCACCGTGGCGTACCCGTCGGGCAGGGTGCGCACGAAGCGGTCGACGTACGTCGCCGTGGCCGCTTCGACGACCTGCTCGTGGGTCACCTCGTCGGCCCCGTAGGCGATGTTCTCCTCGATGGTGCCACCGAACAGCCACGCGTCCTGCAGGACCATGCCGGTCTTCTCGCGCAGCTCCTCGCGGTCCATCTTCGCGATGTCAACACCGTCGAGCGTGATGCGCCCGCTGTCGATCTCGTAGAACCGCATGAGCAGGTTCACCAGCGTGGTCTTGCCGGCACCGGTCGGGCCGACGATCGCGACGGTCTGGCCCGGCTCCACCGTGAGCGAGAGGTCCTCGATCAGCGGGGTGTCCTCGAGGTAGCGGAAGGACACGTCGTGGAACTCGACCTTGCCGTGCACCACGGCCGGGCGCTGCGGGTCCGCCGGCTCGGGCTCTTGCTCCTTCGCGTCGAGCAGCGCGAACACCCGCTCGGCCGAGGCGACACCCGACTGCAGCAGGTTCGCCATGCTCGCGATCTGGGTCACCGGCTGGCTGAACTGGCGCGAGTACTGGATGAACGCCTGCACGTCGCCCAGCGTCAGGCTGCCCGACGCCACCCGCAGCGCGCCGATCACGGCCACCAGCACGTAGTTCAGGTTGCCGATGAACATCATCGCCGGCTGGATCGTGCCGGAGATGAACTGCGCCCGGAAGCTCGCGTTGTACAGCGTGTCGTTCTGCTCGCGGAACGTCGTTTCCGCCTCTTCGCGCCGGCCGAAGACCTTCACCAGCGAGTGGCCGGTGTACATCTCCTCGATGTGCGCGTTGAGCTTCCCGGTCGTCGCCCACTGCTTGATGAACTGCGGTTGCGCGCGCTTGCCGATCTTGGCCGCGATGAACACCGACGCGGGCACGGTCAGCAGCGCGATGACCGCGAGCAGCGGGGAGATCAGGAACATCATCACCAGCACGCCGATCACCGTCAGCACCGACGTGACGATCTGCGAGAGCGTCTGCTGCAGCGACTGCGCGAGGTTGTCGATGTCGTTGGTGACGCGGCTGAGTACCTCGCCGCGCGGCTGGCGGTCGAAGTAGCGCAGCGGCAGCCGCGCCAGCTTCTCCTCCACGTCGCGGCGCAGCGAGTACACCGCGCCCTGCACGAGGCTCGTCGTCAGGCGCGCCTGGATCAGGCCGAAGAACGACGCGATCACGTACAGCGCCAGCACGATCAGCAGCACCTGGCCCACGGCCGTGAAGTCGATGCCCTGGCCCGGCACGATGTCGGCGCGCGCGAAGATGTCCGCCAGCGTGGTGTTGCCCTGCGCCCGCAGGCCCGCGACCACCGCGTCCTTCGTGACGCCGGCGGGCAGGTTCTTGCCGATCACGCCCGCGAAGATCAGGTCGGTGGCGCGCGCGAGGATCTTCGGCCCGATCACGGTCAGCGCGACGCTCAGCGTGCCGAGCACCAGCACCCCGATCAGCGCCGCGCGCTGCGGCCGCAGCAGGCGCAGCAGCCGGGCCAGCGACCCCTTGAAGTCCATGGCCTTCTCCGGCGGCATGCCGCCGGCCATGAACCGCCCCGGCCCCGCGGCCGGCGCGACGTTCTTGTTGCGCGCCGCCGTCGGCCGTTCGCCGACCTCCGTCGCGACGGCTCCCGTGGTGCCCTCTTCCTCGCTCACGCCGCCTCCTGCTCGGTCAGCTGCGAAAGCACGATCTCGCGATACGTTTCGTTGCCGTCCATCAGTTCGTGGTGGGTTCCGGTGCCGACGACGCGCCCGTCGTCGAGGACGATGATGCGGTCGGCGCCGCGGATGGTGCTCACGCGCTGCGCGACGATGACCACCGTCGCCTCGCGGGTCTCGTCGGTCAGCGAGCGGCGCAGCGCCGCGTCGGTGGCGTAGTCCAGTGCGCTGAACGAGTCGTCGAACAGGTAGATCTCCGGTTTGTGCACCAGCATCCGCGCGATGGCGAGCCGCTGGCGCTGCCCGCCCGAGACGTTCGTGCCGCCCTGGGCGATCGGGGAGTCGAGCCCCTGGGGCATCTTCTGCACGAAGTCCTTGCCCTGCGCCACTTCCAGCGCGTGCCAGAGCTCCTCGTCGGTCGCGTCGGGGTTGCCGTAGCGCAGGTTGCTCGCCACCGTGCCCGCGAACAGGTACGGCTTCTGCGGAACCATCCCGACGGCCGAGGCGAGCACCGCCGGGTCGAGCTCGCGCACGTCGACGCCGTCCACGCGGACGGTGCCGGCGGTGGCGTCCATGAGCCGGGGGATCAGGTTGAGCAGCGTGGTCTTGCCGCTGCCGGTGCTGCCGATCACGGCGGTGGTCTCACCGGGGCGCGCGAGCAGCGAGATGTCGCGCAGCACCGCCTTCTCCGCGCCGGGGTAGCAGAACTCGACGCCGGTCAGCTCCAGGACGCCGTGCACGCGGCCGGGGGAGACCGGCTTCAGCGGCGGGCGGACGCTCGACTCGGTGTCGAGGACCTCGGAGATGCGCTCGGCGCTCACCTCGGCGCGCGGCACCATCATGAACATGAACGTGGCCATCATGACCGACATCAGGATCTGCAGCAGGTAGGCCAGGAACGCGGTGAGCGCGCCGATCTGCATCGAGCCGCTCTCGATGCGGTGCCCGCCGAACCACAGGACCGCGACGCTCGAGACGTTGACCACCAGCATCACGGTGGGGAACATCAGCGCCATCAGCCGGCCGACGCGCAGCGACACGGTGAGCAGCTCGTCGTTGGCCTGGCCGAAGCGCTCGCGCTCGCGCTTGTCGCGCACGAACGCGCGGATCACGCGGATGCCCATGATCTGCTCGCGCATCACCTGGTTGATCTTGTCGATGCGCACCTGCATGAGCCGGAACGCCGGGCGCATGCGGGCGATGATCAGCCCGACGGCGACGCCCAGCACGGGCACGATCACCAGCAGCAGGGACGAGAGCGGCACGTCCTGGTTCAGCGCCAGGACGATGCCGCCGACGCACATGATCGGCGCCGACACCATCAGCGTCAGCGTCATCAGCACGAGCATCTGGACCTGCTGCACGTCGTTGGTCGTGCGGGTGATGAGCGAGGGCGTGCCGAACTGGCCGACCTCGCGGGCGGAGAAGTCCTGGACCCGGTGGAACACCGAGCCGCGCACGTCGCGGCCCAGGGACATGGCGGTGCGCGCGCCGAAGTAGACGGCGCCGATCGAGCCGGCGATCTGCACGAGCGTGACCAGCAGCATCATCCCGCCGATCCGCATGATGTAGCCGGTGTCGCCCTTCACGAGCCCGTTGTCGACGATGTCGGCGTTGAGCGTCGGCAGGTACAGCGCGGCGAGGGTCTGGATCAACTGCAGGACGACGACCAGCCAGATGGCCGTCTTGTAGGGGCGCAGATGACTGCGCAACAGGCGGATCAGCACGGGTCGGTTCTCCCCCAGGGTGGTGTTCTGTGGTGGTGTGTCCGGTTCAGACGGTTCGGTTGTGGAATTGTCGTGCGGTTCGGGCGGTTCACGACGCCGGGTGGTTCATGAAACCCCGGTGTTTCATGAAGCTACGGTGCGTGCCGTGGTGGTCGCGGCGGCCGCGGTCAGCGTGGGCATGCCCGCAGATGCTTCCCGCAGCAGGTTCACGAACGTGGGCAGGAACTCGGTGTCCGGTCCGGAGGTCAGCCACGTGTGGAACGAGATACGGAAAGCGCTCTGTACGATCCCCGCGAGCATCCTCGCGTGCAACGGATTTGCGGTGCTGCCCGCCCGTTCGGCCACGGCTTCGGCCAGCACGCGTTCCACGGTGGCGTGCGCGCGCAGCATTTCGGCGAACAGCCCCGCGTTGCGGAGCATGTCCCGCATGCGGTGCACGTCCTCGCGCCGGGGCGCGCCGTCGCGGGTGGCCTGCACGACCGCGGCGTTGATCACGGCCTCCCACAGCGGCTCGTGGGCCGGCCGGGCCCGCAGTGCCTCCCGGATCCGCTCCTGCTGCGCGACGATGAACGAGCAGACGGCCTCCTCCTTGCTGGAGAAGTAGTTGTTGAAGGTGCGCGGCGACACGCCGACCTCGCTCGCGATGTCCTCGACCCGCAGCTGGTCCAGGCCGCGTTCGAGCGCGAGCCGCAGCGCCGCGGAACCCAGCGCCTGCCGGGCCGCCAGCTTCTTGCGTTCGCGCAGCCCGAGCACGGGCTCCGCGGGTTCGGAGGTCATGCGAGCCAGCGTAGCAAAAGTGCGGGGCACGCAATAAACTGCGTGCCCCGCACTTTTGTGCGGCGGGAGTTTTCGGCGCGGCCGCTACCCCGGGTGACCGGCTCGGGCGGGTCACCGCAGGTCAGGCTGGGCCGGTCGGGACCCGCGCCGACCGGCGGGACTGTCGGGATCGGATGATCCGGGCTACGGTTGTTACCGAGCGTGAGTGGAGGACCGGCGGACGGCGGAGGAGCGCGCATGCGGTCGATGTGGAAGGGCTCGGTCTCGTTCGGGCTGGTCAGCATCCCGATCCAGCTGTACGCGGCCACGGAGAACAAGAACGTCTCCCTGCGCCAGGTGCACGAGTCGGACGGCGGCCGCATCCAGTACAAGCGCTTCTGCTCGGTCGACGGGCAGGAGGTGCCCTACGCCGAGATCGCCAAAGGCTACGAGCTGCCCGACGGCGAGATGGTCGTGATCACCGACGCCGACCTGGCCGACCTGCCGCTGGCCACGCAGCGCACGATCGACGTGCTGGAGTTCGTGCCGCTCGAGTCGATCGACCCGATCCAGTTCGACAAGACCTACTACCTCGAGCCGCAGAAGAACGCCGTCAAACCGTACGTGGTGCTGCGCGACGCGCTGCACAAGGCCGGTCACGTTGCAATCGCCAAGGTCGCCGTGCGCCAGCGCGAGAGCCTGGCCCTGCTGCGCGTGGTGTCCGACGTCCTCGTGATGACGACGATGCTCTGGCCGGACGAGGTGCGTACGCCCGATTTCCCGTTCCTGCGCGAAGATCCGCCCCAGGTGCGCCCGCAGGAGCTCACCATGGCCGGCTCGCTCATCGATTCGCTGGCGGAACCGGTGTTCGAGTCCGAAAAGTACACCGACGGCTACCGCGAGGCGCTCGAATCCGTGATCGAGGCCAAGGTCTCGGGTAACGAGACGACGAAACCCGGGGCGGTGGCGGCGAAAGCCGACGTGGTCGACCTCATGGCGGCACTGGAGGCGAGCGTCTCCGAAGCCCGCAAGTCGCGCTCGGCCGCGCCGGCCAAGAGCACCTCCTCGCGTTCGCGCAAGGCCGCACCGGACGAAGAGAAACCGGCCAAGAAGGCCGCCCCGCGCGCCCGCCGGCCGAAGAGCGCCTGAGCGCAGTTTTCCCGCCGAGCCGCCGAAATCCCCGCCGGTCCGAGATCACCGGACCGGGTGCGGCGACACGCCGCCCGTATGCCAGACTCTGGCGCTCACCGGTGGTACCAAGAAGCTGTCCGGTCCGAGATGAGCCGGGTTCGAACAGCACCGGTTCGAGAGCACGAGAGCGGAAGGCGGCCTGAGCATGGAGTGCGCGTTCTGCACCAGCGGAATCGACCACTGTCACGGCACCCTGGTGGTTCACCCGGACGGCGGGTTCGCCGAGTGCACGGACGAGAGCTGCGCGGACCTCGACCGCGTCCGCCACGCCCTGATCATCGACTGCCACACCGTCGACGCGGAGTGCTCCTGCACGCTCGCCGTCGAGGTGGAGGCGGAGCTTCGGCAGGCTTCCTGAGCCCTCCCGCGGCCCAGTGACCGTGAAGGCCTCGTTCCCCGGCAGCCCGGGGAACGAGGCCTTCACGGTTTTCCGCCGAAGGATTCCCCTCGGCCCCCGATCCTTACCCGATCGTGTATGCAGCTGTGTACACCGGCTTGACGATGTGCTAACACTAACGAGGTCCTTCGGCTCTCCCTCCCCCTCGGAGCCGGAGGACCCCTTATTTCCGGCCTCCGGTCTCCGCCGGGGCGGCCCGGGCCCGTAGCGGTGGCTCAGTAGCGGTAGTGCTCCAGCTTGTACGGGCCGGCCGCGTCCACGCCGATGTACTCCGCCTGCTCCTTCGTGAGCTTCGTCAGCTTCACGCCCAGCGCGTCGAGGTGCAGCCGCGCCACCTTTTCGTCGAGCAGCTTCGGCAGGCGGTGCACGCCCACCGGGTACTCGCCGGGCTTGGTGAACAGCTCGATCTGCGCGATCGCCTGGTTCGCGAACGAGTTCGACATCACGAACGACGGGTGCCCGGTGGCGTTGCCGAGGTTCATGAGCCGGCCCTCGGACAGCACGATGATCGAGTGCGCCGGGCGACCGCCGTCCGCGGGGAAGGCCCACTCGTGCACCTGCGGCTTGATCTCCAGCTTGCGGATGCCCGCCACCTTGGCGAGGCCGGCCATGTCGATCTCGTTGTCGAAGTGGCCGACGTTCGCGACGATCGCGTTGTGCTTCATCCGCGCCATCTGCGCGGCGGAGATGATGCCGAAGTTGCCCGTGGTGGTGAGGAAGATGTCGCCGCGCTCCACGACGTCGTCCAGCTCGACCACGTCGAGGCCCTCCATCGCCGCCTGCAGCGCGCAGATCGGGTCGATCTCCGTGACCACCACGCGGGCGCCCTGGCCGCGCAGCGCCTCGACGGCGCCCTTGCCGACGTCGCCGTAACCGCACACGACGGCGAGCTTGCCGCCGATCATCACGTCGGTGGCGCGGTTGAGGCCGTCGACCATCGAGTGGCGGATGCCGTACTTGTTGTCGAACTTGGACTTCGTCACCGAGTCGTTCACGTTCATCGCCGGGAACAGCAGCGTGCCCTCGGTCGCGAGCTTGTAGAGCCGCTTGACGCCGTTGGTGGTCTCCTCGGTCACGCCGCGGACCTCGCCGGCGATGCGCGTGAAGCGCTTCGGGTCGGCGGCGAGGCACTCGGCGAGCGTGCGCAGGACGATCGCGTACTCCTCGGCGTCGGCGTCCGTGGCGGCCGGCACGGCGCCCGCGGCTTCGAACTCGACTCCCTTGTGGACGAGCAGCGTCGCGTCGCCGCCGTCGTCCAGGATCATGTTGGGGCCCTGGCCGTCGGCGAAGCGGAAGAGCAGATCGGTGCACCACCAGTACTCGTCGAGCGTCTCGCCCTTCCACGCGAACACGGGCGTGCCCTCGGGCCGTTCGGCCGTCCCGTTCGGGCCGACGACGACGGCGGCCGCCGCCTCGTCCTGGGTGGAGAAGATGTTGCAGGACACCCAGCGCACGTCGGCGCCCAGCGCCACGAGGGTCTCGATCAGCACGGCGGTCTGCACGGTCATGTGCAGCGAGCCGGCGATGCGGGCGCCCTTCAGCGGCTGCGCCTCGGCGAACTCGCGCCGGATCGCCATCAGGCCCGGCATTTCGTGCTCGGCCAGGCGCAGCTGCGTCCGCCCGGCCTCGGCGAGCGCCAGATCGGCCACCGCGAACTCGAGTCCGCCGACGTTCTGCAGTTTCGGGCTCATCGTTGTTCCGCTCCCATTCGGTGTGGTTTCTGTTTCAGGGCACGGGGAATCGCGGCACCACCGGGTTCGGCGGCACCGGGCTCACCCGGGAGGGTTCAGGAGGTGCGGGGGCCGTCCGCCGGCTTTTCCTTCGGCGGCAACGGTTTCGTCGACAACTGCTGTGACGACAACGGTGTGGTCGCCAACGGCGTGGTCGACCACGGTGTCATCAACAACTGGGTCATCAAAAAAGGCACCTCCTTCGCAGGAGACGCCCTTGTTCCGGAACTCGCGGGCCGAGCGTGGCGGAAACCCCTCGGCTTCCGTCGCAGCGCCTCTCGGCCCGGAGTGCGCCTCGACGGCGCACGGTTCTACCGGTTCCCACCATGGCAAGGTGGGCCGGAGACTGTCAAGCGCGCGGACCGGGCAGGTCGAGCTCGGTGTGGCGGGTGGCCAGGGTCTCGGCCAGCACGGCGAGCTTCACGTTGAGGTCCTGTGACGTGCGGCGCAGGATGTCGAACGCCTCGTCGGCCGAGATGCCGCGCCGCTGCATCAGGATGCCCTTCGCCTGGCCGATCACGTCGCGCGAGTCGATGGCCTTGCGCAGGTGCGCGCGCTGCAGGTCCGCGGCGGTCACGGCGTTGGTGGTCGCCAGCGCCAGCGATCCGTGGGTGGCCAGCAGCAGCGCGAGGTCGCGGTCGGTGGGCGTGAGCGCGCCGGCTTCGCGCGCGTAGACGTTGAGCGCACCGGACAGCTGCGGCTCGCGGGCGTCGGGCAGCAACGCGATGGCGAGCATCGAGCCCATGCCGCGTTCGGCCGCGGCCGGCCCGAACTTCGGCCACGCGGGCTCGTGGGCGAGGTCCTGGCTCTCCGCGTGGGCCGGTCCGTCCGGGCGTGCCGCGTCGAGGCACGGGCCCTCCCCGGTGCGGTACTGCACCTGGTCGAGCTCCACGGCGATCGGATCGGTCTCGATCGGCGTGTAGAACAGCCCGTCGGGTGAGCGCAGCGTGACGCTGACGACGCTCGCGACGGGGATCACCCGGACCGCCGCCGTCACCAGCTGCTGCAGCACGCCCCCGACGGTCGTGACCTCCAGCAGCGACCGAGTGAGGTCCCGGAACTCGCCGCCCAGCCCGCCGAACCGGTCGTCGGAACCGGTCGCGGGAAAGCCGTTTTCGGACATGCCTCACCTCACTCGTGTGCCGGAGCGCCGGTTACCCCGCCGGGGCGCCGCCAAACGCGCACCCGCCGTCGGGTCACGCGGGCGGGTGGGGGAACTCCGCTCGAACGCCGAGCAGGCGGATCGGCTTGCCGAGCGTGAACATCCCGAGCACCTCGCGGGCGGCGCGCCCGATCGCCGCGGCGTCCGACGTCGGTTCCGGCAGCGTGATGCTGTGGGTGTGCGTGTGGAACGGCGCGAAGCGCACCTTCACCGCGACGCGCGCCGCCGGGCGGCCTTCGTCCACGACGTCGTGGGCGACCCGCACGGCGAGGGTGTCGATTTCTTCCGCGATGCGAGCCGGATCGGTGAGATCCTGCTGGAACGTGGTCTCGCGGCTGCGGGAGCGCGCGACGTACGGCGTGGCGGTGACCTCGGCGTCGCCGATCCCGCCCGCCAGCACCCGGTACCACGGGCCGAGGCGTGGGCCGAAGCGGGCGGCGAGGTCGTCCGCGTCGGCGCCGGCCAGCTGCAGCACGGTGGTGAACCCGGCTTCGGCGAGCTTCTTGGCGGTCTTGCGCCCGATGCCCCACAGCGCGTCGGTGGGCCGCTCGGCCATCACGGCCCACCAGTTCTCCTGCGTGAGGCGGAAGATCCCGGCGGGTTTCGCGAACCCGGTGGCGAGCTTGGCGCGCAGCTTGTTGTCGCCGATGCCGACCGAGCACGAAAGCCCGGTCTCGTCCTCGACCGCCCGGCGGACCTCGGCCGCGAACGCCTCGGGGTCGTCGGTGCCGAGGTTGTCGGTGTCGAGGCCGAGGAACGCCTCGTCCCACCCAAGGACCTCGACCACCACCGGCAGCTCGCGCAGCCGCGCCATCACGCGGTCGGAGACTTCCTGGTAGACGGGCGCGTCGGTGGCCAGGAACACCGCGTCGGGACAGCGTTTCGCGGCCAGCCGCAGCGGCATGCCGGACTGCACGCCGAACTCGCGGGCCTCGTAGGACGCGGTGGCCACCACGGCACGCTCGGTGGGGTCGCCGTTGCCGCCCACGACCACCGGCCGGCCGCGCAGCTCGGGCCGGCGCGCGATCTCGACCGCGGCGATGAACTGGTCGAGATCGACGTGCAGGACCCAGGCGGACACCCCACCAGTGTGCGGTGCGGACCTCGGTCGACGCACGTCGGACGCGCCGCGGGCGCCGCCGCGTCAGGAGCGGCCGTGCCCGCGCACGATGTGCAGCGCCACCCCGCCGCCGGCGGCGAGCAGCGCGCACAGCGTGAAGGCGGGGCTCGTGGTGACGAGACCGGTCACGAGGAACGCGACGGCCGAGACGTCGAAGAGCACCGCGAAGAAGGTGAGCAAGCGGCGTTTCGGGGCCGGCTTGCCCCGCGAGAGCGCCGCCGCCAGTTCCGGATCGCTGAACTCGAACCAGCGTTCGATCTTGTCCAGCTCGCTGCGTTCGTGGTGACTGAGCATGGAAGTCTCCTTCGGCGGCGCGCCTGCCGTCACGTCCGCCAGATACCCCCGGCCACCGTGATCCAACCGCGGATCCGGGCGCTGCCCGGCGGATTCACCCGGCCGCACCCATCCGTATAACGGTCTATACGTCGAATCCTGGACCACCGTGCCGGTTTCGGTGTCCTCTGTGGACACTTGATCGGCCGGACGGGTGACCCCGGCGCTCACGCAGCGCAGTGCGCTGCGGTGCCGGTTCCCGTTGGCGCGCAAGGGAATCGGGACCGACGTCACGGCTCGGGCCCGACGTAACCTGCGCGGGACGATTTGTCGATCCCGACCTCGCAGTGGACGGCCGGGTCGACGTGGTTGCCCTCGGGGCGGCGGGGGAGTGGTCCCGATCCGGGGCGCTTCCTGCCATCGGACGTGATGCAGTATCGTTACTGCGCGTTACCTCACAGAGGTCCGACCACGCCGAGGGGAGCGTCGGTGCAGGGTGACCAGCTGATCGCGCAGCGCTATCGACTGCTCGAGCGGATCGGCACCGGCGGCATGGGCGTGGTCTGGCGTGTGCACGACGAGCAGCTCGACCGCGAGGTGGCGCTCAAGCAAGCCCGGCTCTCGGACGCGGTCAGCGGCCGCACGTTGCGTCGCGAAGCCCGGCTCGCCGCCGGCGTGCAGCACCCGAACGTGGTGACCTTCTTCGACGTCGTCGCCGAGGGCGACGAGCTGTGGCTCGTGATGGAGTACGTGCCCTCGCGCAGCCTCGCCGAGGTCCTCGCCGCCGAGGGCAGCCTGCCCGTGCGCACGGTCGCCGAGATCGGCGTGCAGGTCGCGGGCGCGCTCGCCGCGGTGCACGAGGGCGGCGTGGTGCACCGCGACGTGAAGCCCGGCAACGTCCTCATCACCGACGACGGCCGCGCCAAGCTCACCGACTTCGGCATCTCGCGCTCGGTCCGCACGGACGAGACGGTCACCGACTCCCCGCACATCGGCGGCACCCCCGGTTACCTCGCGCCGGAGGTCGCCCAGGGGCACCCGCCGACCGCCGCGTCCGACGTCTTCTCCCTGGGTGCCACGCTGTTCTCCGCCGTCGAGGGCGCTCCGCCCTTCGGCGGCGGCAACGAGTACGCGACCATCCGGCGCGCGGCCGAGGGTGCGGTCCCGCCGCCGCGCAAGGCCGGTGACCTCACACCCGTGCTGGCCGCGTTGATGCGGACGGCTCCCGAAGACCGGCCCACCGCCTCCGCCGCGCACGACCTGCTGGCCGGCAGCGTGGGCGGGCTGCCTCCCGCACCGCCGCTGCGCCGTTCCGGCGGTCGGCGCCGGTTCATGATCGCGGGGGCGGTCGCCGCCGTCGTGGTGCTCGCCGCGGTGACCCTGGTCCTGCTGCCCGACAGTGGCCAGGCACCGGCCCCTGCCGCGGCTTCGAAGGTGCCGGCCGCGCCGGCGAAGCTCGGCATCGGCAAGGACCCGCACTCGGCCGATCCGTGCCGGCTCGTGGACGCGGTGCCGCTGCGCCCGTTCGGTGAGCCCGAGGTCGATCCCGACTACGGCAACTTCGACCGCTGCGACGTGATCCTCAAGCGGGGCAACGATCTGCAGGCCGACGTGAAGGTCGAGCTGGAAGACCCGCCGTCCGACGGCGCCGCACCGGAGGGGCAGCGCTCGCGCTCCGGCCCGTTCGACGTGTTCGGCGACCCCGCGCAGGACGGCGCCTGCGTGCGCCTGATCCAGCTGCAGGACAAGTACCTCGTTCGCGTGACGGTGTCCGACGACGACGGCGACAACCTCGACACGTGCAAGCCCGCCGACGTCGCCGTCGCGTCGGCGACGAAGGTGCTCGCCGTCGCGGGCGTGCCGGCGCGGACCTCGCCGGTCCCGTCCGGCTCGCTGTCCGAAGTGGACGCTTGCTCGCTGCTGAGCTCAGCTTCGCTCGGCACCACCGCCCGCGTCACGGCGCCGGTGCAGGTGACGCCGGGCTACGGGAACTGGACCTGTGACTGGGACAGCTCGGCGTCGGACCGCGCGGTCACGGTGATCTTCGATCGCGACCAGCCGCCGGACGGCGACTCGGGCCAGCTCGTGAAGGTCTCCGGGCACGACGCGTACCTCGCGACCGACGACTTCGCCGACAACACGTGCCAGGCGCTGCTGGTGTACCGGACCTACACGGACGCGCACGGGGAGGCCGCGGTGGAGCAGATCAAGGTGGTGGTCCACGGCGACCCGCCGTCGCAGGGCCTCTGCGGCCCGGCCACGTCGCTGGCGGGCGACGTCGTCGCGAAGCTGCCGCAGGCATGACCGCGCTGCGATCCGGCGGGCCGGCCGAGTCCCTCGGCGCCGACCACGGCAGCCTCGCCTACGGGGTGCCGCCCGCGGCGCCGGGCACGATCTTCGCGCTGGCCGTGACCGGCGGCGTGCGCATGCCGCCCCGCGACGGCCGGGAAGTCCTCTTCGGACGCAACCGCGAGGACGTCCACGTGTGCGTGGGGGAGGACGACCGGAAGGTCAGCCGCAAACAGGGTTTCCTCGTGCGCCGAGGCGACGCGTGGTGGATGCACAACACCGGGCGGCAGCCGATCCGCCTGCCCGGCTCGCGCCTGTTGTTCCCCGACGAGGAGCCCGTGCCGCTCGCGGAGGGTTACACGGCGGTGTTCGTGCGCGGTTCGGCCGACCGCGAGCACCTGCTGGAGCTGTACGTGTCCGGGGCGGACGGCCGCCGGCCGGAGTCGCGCCCGCAGGACGTGACCGAGCCCCCGCGCATGTGGCGGCTGAGCCCCGAAGAGCGGCTCGTGCTCGTCTCGCTGGCCCAGCGTTACCTGCTGCAGCAGCCGTACCCGCAGCCGATGGCGTGGCGGCAGGTTGCCGAGCAGCTCTCGGAGCTGGCGCCCGGCAGCCGCTGGACGCCCAAACGGGTGGAGCACCTCGTGGTCGCCGTGCGGACGCGGCTCGCGCGCGCCGGCGTCGCGGGCCTCACGCGCGAAGAGGTCGGCGAGCCGGTGGGCAACTCCCTCAACGACAACCTCGTGAAGGAGCTCCTGCTGTCCACTTCGCTGGTGCCGCCGGACCTCGCGTTGCTCGAGCCACCCGACGAAGCCGCTCCGGGAGGGGTCCCGGCTCCGCCCGGTTAGCCTCCCGGCGCGCGGTGGGGCAGGCCCCGCGCCGGGAACGGGCGGGGGACGAGGTGACGGGTGAGGGGATGCGGGCTCTGCCCGCCGGGCATCCGAGCCTGGCGCGGGGCTTCGCGTCACCGCCCGGCACGCTGGTCGTGCTCGGGCTCGCCGGGGGAGTGCTGGTGCCGCCCTCGGCGCCGGGCCCGGTGACGTTCGGGCGCAACACCGCGGAGGTCTCGGTGCCGGTCGGGGAGGACGACCGGCGGGTGAGCCGCCGCCACGGCGTGCTGGAGCACCACCGCGACCGCTGGTGGGTCCGGGCGACGGGCAAGGTCCCGTTGCGGCTGCCGGAATCGCGGCTCTTGTTCACCGGCGCGGCGCCGGTCGCGCTGCCCGCGGGGTACCTGCCGTTGTTCGTGCACGGCTCGCGCGGGCGGGAGCACGTGCTGGAGGTGCACGTGGCCGACGGCAGGCCCGCCGTGCCCACCGTGCCACCCGTGCCGGACGGAACCCTCGACGCGCGCGAACGGCTGGCGCTCACCGTGGTCGGCCAGAGCTTCCTGCGCTGGGAGGCGCAGCCCCGGGCGGTGCCGGCGGAGCGGGCGGCGGCTCAGCTCGCGCTGCTGGACCCCGGCGGCGACTGGACGCCGCCGGGCGTGCGGGCCGCCCTCGACGGCGTGCGGGCCCGGTTCCACCCGGCGAGCGGAAACGACCGGTTGCTCGGTGCCCTGCTCGCCGCGGCCGTGCTCGTGCCGCCGGACCTGGCGTTGCTGGCCGCCGAGCCGGTTCCGCAACCGCGCGTGCCCGACTGGACACAGAGGACAGTCGGCTCGTAATGCGGGGTGCCGAGCGTCACACGGCGGTTCGCTGCGGCGCCTGGGCGCCGCGCAGCCGGGACTCCAGGGTGTCGAGCACGGTGCTGAACGCGCCGAACTGCTCGGGCGTCAGCGCGTCGACGAGCAGTTCGCCCACCAGCGCGGCGTGCCCGGCGGCGGCCTCGCGAAGCTGTGACCAGCCCAGATCGGTCAGGAACGCGATCACGCCGCGGTCGTCGGACTCGCACGAGCGGCGCCCGACGAGCCCCGTCTTCTCCAGCTGGCCGACCTGGTAGCTCAGCCCGCTCTTGGACGTGAGAGCCGCGCCCGCCAGCTCCGTCATGCGCAGGGCGCCGCCGGCGGCGGCGAGGCGCGCCAGAACTTCGTACTGTGGGTGCGAAAGCCCCGCGTCGTCGCGAAGCTGCTGTTCGACGCGACGGGTGAGCTGTGAGCTCACCGCCAGGAAGGCCTGCCAGGTCTTCAGCTGGCGATCCGTGAGCCATCGGGGGTCGGCCATGCGCCCATGGTAACGCAGGTTGTTCGAATTTGAACCATGTTGTAGGGTCGATCAAGTCGTGGTTCGAATTTGAACCACCTGGGAGAACGGAGCAGCCGATGGCGACGGTGGCGGAGGTGCGTACGCGGGTGCGGATCCCGCTGCGGCTGGGTGACGACGTCTCCGTCGACGCGGAGGCCGTGACGTTCCGCGGCCTCGCCGACGGGCTGGAGCACCTCGCGTTCGTGCTCGGCGAGCCGGGCCCGGTGCCGCTCGTGCGGATGCACTCCGAGTGCCTGACCGGCGACGTCTTCGGCTCGGCCCGCTGCGACTGCGGCCCGCAGCTGCGTGAAGCGGTCGCGCGGATCTCCGAGACCGGCGGCTACCTGCTCTACCTGCGCCAGGAAGGCCGCGGCATCGGCCTGTACAACAAGCTCGACGCGTACGCGCTGCAGGACGGCGGCCTCGACACCTACGAGGCCAACGCCGCGCTCGGCCTGCCCGAGGACGCCCGCGACTACACCGCCGCCGCGCAGATGCTCACCGCGCTCGGCGTGAGCCGGCTCGACCTGCTGTCGAACAACCCCGACAAGGCCGCGCAGCTGACCGCCCACGGTCTCGACGTGCGCGACCGCGTGCGCACGGGGGTGTTCGCGACGGAGACCAACGTCCGGTACCTGCGCGCGAAGGTCGAGCACACCGGGCACAGCCTGGTGCTGCCCGCCGGGTTCGGCCACGCCGGCCTCGCCAGCTGAATCCGTCCACATCGGACGTCGTTCGCGTCAGGGCGCCGACTCCCGCACCACCAGCTCGGTCGGCAGCACGGTCATCCCTTCGAGCGGTGAGTCGCCGGTCAGCTTGCCGAGCAGGCGGCGGGCCGCCGTTTCCCCGAGGGCGCGCAGCGGCCGGCGCACGGTCGTGAGCGGCGGCTGCGTGAACGCCGCGAGCGGCTGGTCGCCGAACCCGGCCACGGCGACGTCCCCGGGCACAGTGCGGCCGGCTTCGCGCAGTCCGGTGAGGACACCGGCGGCCACCACATCGTCACAGGCGAACACGGCGTCGAACCCGACGCCCGAGGCGACGAGCCGCCGCACTGCCGCGCGGCCGCCGGCCGCGGTGGAAACCGCCTCGGTGACGGCGTTCCCGGTGAGCGTTGAACCGGCTTCTTCGAGAACGGACCGGAATCCGGCGAGCCGGACGGCCGCGTGCTCGTCGGGACCCGTCACCACGGCGACGCGGCGCCGGCCGCGCGCCAGGAAGTGCCGGGCGACCGCGGCCGCTCCCGCGGCGTCGTCGCCGGTCACCGAAGGGAATGCGGAACGCGACCCGTCGACCACCACCACGGGCAGGTCGGAGTCGCGCAGCGCGTCGTTGTCCGTGACGGCGGCCGGCGGGTCGAGCAGCAGCAGCCCGTCGAAGGCGTGCGCCCGCACCTGGTGGGTGAAGCGCTCGAGCGAATCCGCGCCCCGGGCGGCGGTGCTCAGGAGCAGGCCGTGGTCACTCGCCTCGACGATGTCGGCCACTCCCTGCAACACCTCGCCGACACCCGGCGGCGAGAGGCCCGGCACGAGGACCCCGACGAGCCGGGTCCGGCCTCTCGCAAGGCCGACGGCCCCGGCGCTCGGGATGTAGCCCGTCGCGGCGATCACCTCGCGCACGCGCACGGCGGTGGCGGCGTCCACGTCGGACTTGTTGTTGAGCACCCGGGACACGGTCGTCTTGCTCACCCGCGCTCGGCGGGCGACCTCCGCGATCGTGACGCGCATCGGTCCTCCAAGGGGAATCCGAGCACCGGGCGGGTTGCCTTCCCCTCAACGTACTCGCCTGTCCGCCGGTCGCCGGGCGTCCGTTCGGCGGTGTCCGTTCAACCGGAAGTGACTTGTATAACAACCTATACGGCGGCGCGAGAACGCGTGTTCTGATGGCGGGCGTGATCATCGACGCGGGCGAGTTCCTCCTCCTGCTGCTCGCCGGAGCGGGCGCCGGCCTCGTCGGCGCCACCGCCGGACTGGCCTCGCTCGTGTCGTACCCCGCGCTGCTGGCCGCCGGGATGCCGCCGGTGGTCGCGAACATGACCAACACCGTCGCGATGCTCGGCACCACCGCGGGCGCGGCCGCCGGCGCGCGGCCCGAGCTGAAAGGGCAGTGGCGCCGCCTGCTGCCGCTGTGCCTCATCACCACGGCCGGCGGCGGGTGCGGCGGGCTCGTGCTGCTGCTGACGCCGCCCGGCGCGTTCACCGTGGTGGTCCCGTGGCTGATCGGCGGCGCGTCGGTGGTCCTGTTGGCGGGTCCGCGGTTGCGCCGGTTGGCGGAAGGCTCGGAGCGCCACGGCATCGGCCCGGTCACCGGCGCCGCGGCGTTTCTCGTCGGCGTGTACGGCGGTTATTTCGGTGCCGCTGCGGGCGTTCTGATGCTCGCGCTGCTCACCACCGTGTGGACACAGCCGCTGGCCCGCACGAACGCGGCGAAGAACATCGCCACGGGCACGGCGAACCTGATCGCCGCGGCCGTCTTCGCGTTCACCGGCCGCGTGCTCTGGCCCGCGGCGCTCGCGGTGTGCCTGGGTTCGGTGGCGGGTTCGTGGCTCGGTTCGATTCTCGTGCGGTATCTTCCCGCGACCCCGTTGCGGATCGCGATCGCGGCCGGCGGGCTCGTGCTCGCGGTGGTGCTCGCGCGGGAGGCCTACGCCGGCTGATCGCAGCGGATTCGTTGCCGGACCAGGCTGACGCGCGGGTACCTCAGGGGGCATGATCGGCGGGGTACCCGAGCAGGAGGCCAGATGAGCATTGTCGGCACCCGCGTGGTGCGCGTCGAGGACGAGAAGCTGATCACCTCGGGCGGAACGTACGTCGACGACTTGCGGGAGGCGGCGCTCACCGGCGCGGTCCACGCGGTCTTCGTGCGCAGCCCGATCGCCCACGCGCGCATCTCCGGCATCGACACCGAAGAGGCGAAGCAGGCACCGGGAGTCGTCGGGGTTTTCACGGCGGCGGACCTCGACCTCGCGCCTCGCCAGACCGGTCCCGTCACCGAACCGTTCCTCGCCACGGACGTCGTGCGTTACGTCGGCGAACCCGTCGCGCTGGTGCTCACTGAAGAGCGCTACCAGCTGGCCGACGCGGCGGAGCTGGTCGACGTGGACTACGACCCGCTCGACGCGGTGGCGAGCATCGACGCCGCGCTGGCGGGGGAGACCGAGCTGTTCCCCGGTGCCGGTGACACCGGCAACGTCATGCAGGTGAACGGCGCCGCGGAGTTCGACGACGCGGTGTTCGCGGACTGCGACGCCGTCGTCACGCAGACGATCCTCAACCCTCGCGTGGCCCCGGCGTCGCTCGAAGTGCGCGGCGGATCGGCGGCGTGGGGCGAGGACGGGCGGCTGACGCTGTGGCTGTCCACGCAGAACGCCCAGATCGCCCGGACTTCGGTGGCGAGCGCCCTTGAGCTGGACGAGGAACGGGTGCGCGTGATCGCGCCGGACGTCGGCGGCGGCTTCGGCGCCAAGATCGGCGCCGACCCCGAGGCGAGCCTGCTCGGCTGGGCCGCGCGGGCCGTCGGGCGGCCGGTGCGGTGGACCGAGTCGCGCAGCGAGAACCTCACGGCGATGACCCACGGCCGCGCGCAGCAGAACACCGTGACCATCGGCGGGAAGCGCGACGGGACGGTGCTCGCGTACCGGATCGACGTCGTGCAGGACAGCGGCGCCTACCCGCGCGCCATGTTCCTGCCCACGCTGACCGAGATGATGGCGCCCGGCGTGTACCGCTTCCCGGTGGTGCAGACGCGCAGCCGCTGCGTGGTCACGAACACCACGCCGATCGCCGCCTACCGCGGCGCGGGCCGGCCCGAGGCGACGGCCGCGGTCGAGCGCGCGATCGACCTGTTCGCCGCCGAGATCGGGATGGATCCCGCCGAGGTGCGGCGGGTCAACTTCATCCGCCCGGAGGAGTTCCCGTACACCACGCCGACCGGCGGGGACTACGACACGGGCGAGTACGCGGCGGCGCTGGACAAGGCGCTCGAAGCCGCGGGCTACGCCGAGCTGCGGGCGGAGCAGGAGCTGCGCCGTGCCGCGGGCGACCCGGTGGCGCTGGGGCTGGGGATCGCGGCCTACGTCGAGATCACCGGCGGCGACGCGAGCGGCGAGAGCGGCCGCGTCGACATCCACGAAGACGGCTCGGTCACCGCCTACACGGGCAGCTCGCCCCACGGCCAGGGGCTGGCGACGTCGCTGGCGATGCTGCTGTCCGACCAGCTCGGCGTGCCGCTGGAAAAGATCACCGTGAAGCACGGCGACACCGACGAGGTCCCGCGCGCGGTCGGCACGTTCGGCTCTCGGTCGCTGCAGCTCGGCGGCTCGGCGATCCGGCAGGCGGCCGACGAGGTGATCGCCCAGGCCCGCGAGCTCGCGGCCGACCTGCTCGAGGCGGCGCCCGAGGACCTGGAGCTCGACACCGAGCGCGGGGTCTGGCAGGTGCGCGGCGCGCCGTCGAGCACCACGCTCGACTGGGCGCGGGTCGTGTCCTCGGCCGAGAGCACGGCGCTGTCGGCGAACGTGTGGTTCGGCGACGGCAAGCCGACGTTCCCGTTCGGCGCGCACCTCGCCGTGGTCGAGGTCGACACGGAGACGGGCAAGGTCGAGGTGCGGCGGCTGGTCGCGGTCGACGACGCCGGGCCGGTGGTGAACCCGCTGACCTTCCGCGGCCAGCGCCACGGCGGGCTCGGCCAGGGCATCGCGCAGGCGCTGCTGGAGGTCGTGAACTACGACGACGACGGCAACCCGACCACGGCCACGCTCGCGGACTACTCGTTCGTGACCGCGACCGAGCTGCCTGACTTCGAGCTCGTGGACATGGCGACGCCCACGACCCGGAACCTGCTGGGCGTCAAGGGGATCGGCGAGGCCGCGACGATCGGGTCGACGCCGGCGGTGCACAACGCGGTGGTCGACGCGCTCGCCCACCTCGGCGTGCGGCACCTGGACATGCCGGCCACCCCGATGCGGGTCTGGGCGGCCCTGAACGACGTGAGGAAGGCGGACTGACGTGCGGGTCTCCATCGAGGTGAACGGCCGGACCACGGCCGGGGAGGTGCCGGACCGGACGCTGCTGGTGCACTACCTGCGCGACACCGTCGGGCTCACCGGCACGAACATCGGCTGCGACACCACTTCGTGCGGCGCCTGCACGGTCCTGCTCGACGGCGAGTCGGTGAAGTCGTGCACGGTGCTGGCCGCGCAGGCCGAAGGCCACGAAGTGACCACAGTGGAGGGTCTGGCCGGCGACGACGGCGAGCTGCACCCCGTGCAGCGCGCGTTCCGCGAGCAGCACGGGCTCCAGTGCGGGTTCTGCACGCCGGGCATGATGATGGTGTCGGTGTCGTTGCTGAAGGAGAACCCGCGGCCGTCGCGACGCGAGGTCCGGGAGGCGCTCGAAGGGAACCTGTGCCGCTGCACGGGTTACCACAACATCGTGAGCGCCGTCGTCGAAGCGTCGGGCCAGGAGGTGGACCGGTGATCCCCGCCGAGTTCTCCTACCGCCGGGCGTCCACTGTGGACGAGGCACTGGCGCTGCTGGCCGAGCACGGCGAGGACGCGAAGCTGCTCGCCGGCGGGCATTCGCTGCTGCCGCTGATGAAACTGCGGTTCGCGGCACCCGAGATCGTCGTGGACATCGCGCCGCTCGACGAGCTGAAGTTCGTGCGGCTCGACGGGAACGAGGTGGTGATCGGCGCGCTGACGCGCTACCACGACCTCGAAGGCGACCCCGTGCTCGCCGAGCACGCACCGCTCGTCGCGCACGCTTCGGGCGCCGTCGGCGATCCGCAGGTGCGCCACCGCGGCACGCTCGGCGGTTCGCTGGTGCACGCCGACTCGGCCGCCGACCTGCCCGCGGTGATCCTCGCGTCCGACGGCGTGCTCGTCGCGCGCGGCCCGGCGGGGGAGCGGCGGATCCCGGCCGCGGAGTTCTTCCTGGGCCCGTTCACCACGCCGCTGGAACCGGACGAGCTGCTGACCGAGATCCGCCTGCCCAGCCAGGCCGGGCTCGGCTGGGGCTTCGAGAAGTTCACGCGCCGCAACATCGACTGGGCGATCGTGGGCGTCGCGGTGGTGGGCAAGTCCGTCGGGCTGATCAACCTCGGCGGCACCCCGCTGCGGGCCGCGGCGACGGAGAAAGCCTTGGCCGACGGCGCTTCGGCCGACGAGGCCGCGGCGCTCGCCGCCGAGGACACCTCGCCGCCCGACGAGCCCCACGCGTCGGCGGAGTACCGCCGGCACCTCGCACGCGTGCTGACGCGGCGCGCACTGCTGGCGGCGGGCATCGCCTGAACCGTGCGGCCGGCGGGGAACGGGCGTGATCGCGACGTCCGTTTCCCGCCAGCCGCGGGGCCCTCGCGTGCGCAGACTGGGGGACGTGACCACGACGTTTCCCTTGCACACGGCCATCGAGCCCGGAATCCTGTACTTCGGCACCCCTGTGGTGCTGATCTCCACGACCAATGAGGACGGTTCGGCGAACCTGGCCCCGATGTCCTCGGCGTTCTGGCTCGGCTGGCGAGCCATGCTCGGCCTGGGCGCGCGCTCGAAGACCACCCAGAACCTGCTCCGCACGCGTGAATGCGTGCTGAACCTGCCTTCTTCCGCTCTCGCCGCGGCCGTCGACCGGCTCGCGCTCACGACGGGTTCGGACCCGGTGCCACCGGGCAAGCAGCAGCGCGGTTACTTCCACGTCGCCGACAAGTTCGGCCGCGCGGGGCTGACTCCGGTGGCGTCCGAGACGGTCGCGCCGCCGCGCGTGGCCGAGTGCCCGGTGGCCATGGAGGCCGTCCTCGAGGCGACCCACCCCTTCGCCGCCGACGACGAGGCCCAGCACGGCTCCGTCCTGGGCCTGGAGGTCCGCGTCCAGCGCGTCTTCGTCCACGACGACATCCGCCTGCCCGGCACCGAGGACCACGTGGACCCCGACGCGTGGCGCCCGCTGATCATGAGCTTCCAGAAGCTCTACGGCCTGGGCCCGCAGGTGCGCGAGTCGACGCTGGCGTCCATTCCGGAGCGGCTGTACCGGGGTCCGGACATCGACCGGGCCCGGCGGGCCGTGGTCCGGACCGACTGAGAGCTTCCGGCCGCCGACCGGTCAGCCCGCGGTCCAGGCGGCCAGTGCCGGCGCCAGGGCCTTGATGCCCGCGGTCACCGCGGCGCGGCCTTTCGCCGACGACGTGGCGGCCGGCTGCTGCGTCAGCAGCACCACGACGTAGCGCGAGTCGACGATCCCGGTGGTGTTGAGCACGAGGGCCGAGCGCAGGATCATCCAGCCCTGCTTGATTTCCCACGTCGCGCCGGGCAGGCCGTCGGGGATGCCGAAGTACTGGGGGTAGCCGTCGTCGGCGGGCTGGCGCGCGTCGGCCATCGCGGTGAGCAGGGGCTGCGCCGTGGCATCGGGCACGGTGTCGGTGAGGTAGCGGTAGGTGGTGACCACGTCGTCGGGGCTCATCTTCGTCATGCCCCACTGGCCAGGGTCCGTCGGTTCGAGCGTGTGCGAAAGCCCGATGAGGTCGGCCATCCGCCCGACGATCGCGGTCCCGCCGTCGGCTTCCCACAGCTTGTCGGCGACGGCGTCGTTGCTGCCGGAGATCATGTCGGTGAGCTCGTCGGCGGTGTCGTCGGTGGGGACCTGCCAGGTGCCGTCGTCGTACAGCGAGTCGAGCGCGATGAGCAGCTTCACCACGGAAGCCGTGTAGTACGGGGTTTCCGGGTCGGCGAGCGCGAGGGTCTTGCCCGTCTTCGTGTCGTACACCGCGAGCCCGACCTTCGTGCCCTTCGACGCGGCGCTCACCGCGTCGGTCACGTCGTCGGCCACGACCGAGGGGTCGGGCAGGGGAGTCTCCGAAGTGGCCGGAGCCGACGGGGTCGTCGAGGACGTCGGCGGTTCGCTCGTGGTCGGCGGCGAGGAGGAGGGCGGCGGCAGCGTCTGCGCCGCGGGCATCGTCGTCATGTGCCGCGTGCTCGCGGTGACGACGACCGCTGTCGTGAGGACCGTCGCGGTGAGCCCCGCGGCGGCGAGCGTCCATCTCAGCCGTCTTGCCATACCGGGACAACGCCGCGGAACCCCTGCGTTGCACCGGATTCCACCTGTCTGTTTCCTGTGTGTTGCTGTGAAGCCGCTGTGCCCGGCCGAATGGTCCAGTCCGGCTCGTCCCGTGCTACGGTCGGTGACGGCTTGCGCCGCGAAAGGCAGCGAACGCGGTGCGGCGGAAGGAAGGGAGCGGTGATGGCCCGACGCATCCAGTGGTCCGGACACGCGTGCCCGATCGCCCGGGCGGTCGACGTGCTCGGCGAACCGTGGACGTTGCTGATCCTGCGCAACGCCACCACCGGCACCACGCGCTTCGACGAGTTCCGCGACGAGCTCGGCATCGCCGACAACGTGCTGACGACCCGGCTCGCCAAACTCACCGAAGCGGGACTGCTCACGCGCGTGCCGTACCGCGAAGGCGGCCGCACGCGTCACGAGTACCGCCTGACGAAGGCCGGCGCCGACGCGCTGCCGGTACTGCTGTCCCTCGCCGAGTGGGGCGACGAGCACACCCGGTCCGACCCGCCCGCGGAACCCATGCTGATCGTCCACGACGCCTGCGGGGCGCGCACCCGCCCGGGCACGATGTGCGACGAGTGCGGCGAACCGATGCGGCGCGAGGACATGCGCTGGTATAGGCCGTGGCGCTCGCCCGAACCCGTGCCGCTTGCCGAACCCGTGAGCTGACCCCGTTTCCCGGGGCGTCCGCGCACCCGCCGGGCGCCCCTTGGTCGTTCTCGTGGCCTGAAGCTGGCTTGCGCGGAACAAGTCAACGTTCTACCGTGCGGGCATGTCGCAGCCACGTCTGGCGGAGGTGCCCGTTTCCGCCGCGCGCGGGGCGTTCGCCGCCGGTGCGGCGACGCTGGCCGCGCTGTACGTGGGCAACAACCTGCCGAGTGCGCTGTATGCCTTGCTGCGCACCACGTTCGGCTTCTCCGCGCTGATCCAGACCCTGCTCTACGCGGTCGCGGTGGCCGTGATCGTGCCGGCGCTGCTGGTGGCCGGGCCGCTGTCCGACGCCGTCGGGCGCCGGCCGCTCATGCTGTGCGGTCTCGTCGCGTTCCTCGCCGGCGACCTCGTCTTCGTGCTCGCCACGGGCACGGGCTGGCTGTTCCTGGCCCGCGTGCTGCAGGGGCTCGGCATGGGTGCCGGCGCGGCGGCGGCGCAGGCGATGCTCAACGACAGCGCCGGGCAGGACGCGCGCGGCCAGCGCCGGGCGGCGCGGACGGCGACGGCGTGCGTCACGTTCGGGCTCGCGCTCGGACCGCTGGCGGGCGGGCTGCTCGCGCAGTACGGCCCGCTGCCGCGGCAGCTGTCGTTCCTGGTCCACGCGGTGGCCGTCGCCCTGGTGGTGCTGCTCGTGGTCCGGACCCCGCGCGCGGCGGGCTCGGGGACGAAGCGCCGGTGGCGGCCGCGGCTCGGCGTGCCGCCCGTGGTCCGGCGGACGTTCCTCATCGCCGGCGCGTGCTCGTTCCTGGCGTGGGCGGTGCTCGGGATGTTCTCCGCCGTCGTGCCCTCGCTCGTGTCGGGCCTGCTCGGCTCGGCGAACCTCGCGATCGCGGCGGGCGCGCTGACGCTGATGATCGCCACGTCCGGGTTCGTCCAGCTCGGCGCGGGCAGGCTCGCGCCCACGTCCGCGCAGGCGATCGGGCTCGTTGTGCTCGCCGCGGGCCTGGCGCTGCTGGTCGTGGCGAACGAGGCCGGCGTCGGGTGGCTCGTGGTGCCGGCGATGCTCGGCACGGGAACCGGCCACGGGCTCGTGTTCACCGGTGCGCTGGCCGAGCTCACCGCCGTGACGCCGCCGGCCGAACGCGGCGCGGTGATCGGCAGCTACTTCGTGGTCAGCTACCTCGGCCTCGGCGGCCCGGTGATCGGCGTCGGCCTGCTCTCGCTCGCGCAAGGGCTGGCCGCGGCGACCGTGCTCGTCGCGGCCGTGGTCGGCGGGTGCTGTCTCGTGCTGGCCCCGCTGGTGTTCCTGGAGATCCGCCGCCGCGCCAGTCCACAATAGACAGTCCGTAACAGACAGTCCACAGCAGGCAGTCCACAGGGAACGGGAGGGCTCATGTCCGTACGCCGGGTCGCGCACGAGGCGGTGCGGCTGGAGGTGCCGGTGGCGGCGCCGTTCGCGCAGTTCCGCGCGCGGTACGAAGAGGCCGTGCCCAAGCTGCCCGGAGACGAGCTGGCGCGGCTCGTGGCCGAGAGCCCGAGCTGGACCGAGGTCCGGGCGGCCGCCGACGCGAGCACGCCCTTCGGGTTCCTGCGGTACTGGCAGACCGACGTCGGCGCGCTGATGAGCCTCGCCGCACCCGCGCGCCCGTGCACGGAGTACCTGATGGGCAACCACACGATCGCGCAGCGGATGTTCGTCCACCAGCCCGGCGTGATGCTCTACGCGCCCCTGCGCACCACGATCCACGAGGACGCCGACGGTGCCACGTGGTTCACCGTCGACCTCCCGAGCAGCCGCTTCGGCAGCTTCGGCAACCCGGCGGTGACGGCCGTCGGCCGGGAGCTCGACGACAAGGTCGCGGCCCTGCTGGAGCACCTCGACGCGCCGGTAGCCTGAGGCCGGACGGGCCATCGGGTTAAGGGGGAGCCGTGGCGACGGAACGGATCGGGCCGCCGGCGATCGCGGGGGAGCGGGAAATGCTGCGTGCGTTCCTCGACTTCCACCGCGCGACACTCGCGATGAAGTGCGACGGGCTCTCCGACGAGCAGCTGCGCCGGCAGTCGATGCCGCCTTCGACGCTGTCGCTGCTGGGGCTCGTTCGCCACCTCGCCGAGGTCGAGCGAGCCTGGTTCCGTCGCGTGATCGGCGGCGAGGACGTGCCGCTCGTCTGGTCGGCCGACGGCGACTACCAGGCCGCCTACGACGCCACCGACGGCACGCGGGCCGAGGCCTTCGCCGCGTGGCAGGCCGAGGTCGAGCACTCGCGGCGGATCGAGGCGGCCGCCGAGTCGCTCGACCTCGTCGCGTACAACGCGCGGTGGGGCGAGGACGTCTCCCTGCGGCTGGTGATGCTGCACCTGATCCACGAGTACGCCCGGCACAACGGCCACGCCGACTTCCTGCGCGAGGGCGTCGACGGCGTCGTCGGCGTCTGATCCGAAGACCCCGGCGAAGCTCGAGGTGTGACTGCGCCGACCCTGACTTGTCCTAGGCAAGCCAGGGGCCTAGTGTCGGACGGGTGACGAGCGCGAAGCGAATCCTGGTGGTGGGTGCCGGCGCGACCGGCGGGTTCTTCGGCGGCCGGCTGGTGCAGGCCGGCCGGGACGTGACCTTTCTGGTGCGCCCCGGGCGCGCGGCGGCGTTGATGGAACGCGGCCTGCGGATCACCGGGCTCGGCGAGGAGACCGTGCTCACCCCGAAGCTCGTGCGCGCCGGCGAGCTCACCGAGCCGTACGACCTCGTGCTGTTCACGGTCAAGGCCGCCGGGCTCGAGCAGGCGATCGAGGACGTGGCGCCGGCGGTCGGGCCGGACACCCTCGTGCTGCCGGTGCTCAACGGCCTGCGCCACCTCGACGCGCTCGTGGCCCGCTTCGGCGAGGAGCGGGTGCTCGGCGGCGTCGCGATCGTGATGACCACTGTGGACGGTGCCGGCGACATCCGCCGCCTGTTCGACCTCCAGTCGCTGACCTACGGCGCCCGCACCGAGCCGGCGCCGGCCGGGCTCGCCGAGGTGCACGAACTGCTGTCGGGCGCGGGCTTCGACACGGCGCTGTCCCCGGACATCACGGCGGCGATGTGGGCGAAGTGGGTGTTCATCGCCTCGATCGGCGCCGTGACCTCGCTCATGCGCGGCACCGTCGGCGACGTCGCCGGGCAGCCGGGCGGGATCGCGTTCGCCGAGGCCGTGGTCGCCGAGTGCGCGGCCGTCGCGGCGGCCTCCGGGCACCCGCTGGACGCGGCCGCCCTGGAAAACGCCCGCGGCTCCGTGACCGAGGTCGGCTCCCCGCGCGCGCCCTCGCTCTACCGCGACCTCACGGCCGGGCTGCCCGTGGAGGGCGAGCAGATCTTCGGCGACCTCGTGGAGCGGGCGCACGCGCTCGGGGTGTCCGTACCACTGCTGGAACTGGTCCGGCTCAACCTCCGCGTGTACCAGGCACGGCTGGGCTGAGGCCGCCGGAACGAACCTGAACGAACCCCGTTTCGGCGCCTCCTGGGAAGTCCGCGAACTTTTTCCCGGCAGCGGTGAACCGAATCGGCTCCGGCCCACGTGATGGGTGCGGAAGGGCACGAAGGCCGTGCCCGGGTTGACACGGACGGATGGTCTTTCGGGCACCGGTTCGAGTGGTGATTTCCCGCCACACCAGGACTGCTACGCTCCGATCAGTGACATCTGCGCCCCTTTTGGCGCAGGTGTCCGGACCGCGGCGCAGCGCCGTGCACGACCCGCCGTGGGGAAGGAAGCTCTCGGGTATGGCGGACAGGTTCGAGTTCGTTCTCGACGTCTTCGAAGCTCTTGTGGTCAGCCAGGCAACCGGCGGTGACATCCGCCAGTACCCGTTGCGAATCGGCACGGTGCCTTCGGATCCCATCCGGTTCGTCCGCGTGGCGACCCAGGTCTACCGGGCGATGGAGGACAAGCGGCTCTCCACCCACGGCGAGCTCAGCCCCCATGTGCAGACGGCGTTCGGGCTGCTCGCCCGGCCGCGCGTCTCCGTCGCGGTGGCGGGGGTCGACGGTGTCGGCGCCGACATCGCGGTGCTCGCGCTGAGCGACGGCCGGCAGGCGCTCGGGATCACGCAGAACCCGCGCACCGACGAACTGCTGTTCTCGCTCTTCGCCGACGAGGACCTCGTCGACGTCGTCACCGGCGTGCTGCCTCCGGCGCGCGCCGCGACGACCGGCGCCCACACGGTCAGCCGGCAGGCGACGCGCGCCGTGTCCGCGATGACCGCGCGGCGCATCGCCGAGGCGGCCGAGGACGAGGAAGAGACCGACGCGTTCGGGATGATCGAGGTCCGCGGGACCGTGCGGCCCAGCCGCACCGACCCCCGCGTGACGCCGACGCCCGGCAGCACCGAGGTGCTCGAGCGCGTCATGGCCGCGCCGCGCCTCGGCGGCGGCCACCTCACCGTCACCGGCTGGGGCCGGCACGGCGAGCTGCGTGCGGCCGACCCGCTGAGCTGGCTCGACACGCAGGACGGCCGCTACCTGGTCCACACCACCGCCGGCGAGGCCGGTGAACTGAGCGCGAAGTACGTCCCCGCAGGGCGGTCCGAAGTGGCCCGCGCCGTGCAGAACGCCATCGCCGCCGTCTACTGACGCGCGCGCACCAAGAGGAGGGAGACCCGGTGGCCGACGACGCGACCCCGGCGAAGATGACTGCGCGTGAAGTGATGCCGCAGTTGTCCGGGACCGAGCTGAAGCGATTGGCGCAGACCGGAAGTTTCGCGGTGGACGACACCACCGGCAACCAGATGATCCAAGCGCTCGAAGGTGTGATCGACACCCTTCAGGCGCGGTGGGACGCTTTGCAGAAGCTGGGCACGGCCCCGGCCATGTCCTCCACCGCGACCGGCAAATGGGTGTCGACCCACATGCTGAACACCGCCAGCGACGCCCAGGGCCTGCTCACGCAGCTGCAGGCCGCGCGCGACGAGTTCCCGACGTATGTCGAGGCGATCAAGCTGGCGAAGCAGAACTACAGCAACACCGAAGCCGGGACGCGCGACACGATCAACCGTCTCCCCGTCGACGAGCTGACCTGAGGAGGATCTCGTGGCCACGACAACCGACCCGTCCACCTCGGCGGTCTCAGACCCGTCGTCACCGGACTACGACCCGCACAGCCCCTACTACGACGTGACGGCCGACTCGTCGTCGAAGTACTACGTCGGCCCGGTCAAGCCGGACGACGTCGCCTCCGGTGACCAGATCCGCGCCGAGGCGACCAAGGAGATCGACGACGAGATCGCCCAGGGCTGGCTCGGCCCCGTCGTCGACCCGAACGTGCGCAACCAGAAGATCCAGGAGCTCTACGAGCAGCGGCTCGTGGAGGCGAAGTCCGGGCTCCACGACGGTCTCCAGCTGCGCCAGAACGACGGCGCGCCCTACACCGACTGGTCGCAGGCGACGCACGAGCAGATGCAGCAGGCCATCACCCAGCAGGCGAACTCGGCCACCGTCGCCGAGTCGTCGGAGGAGTGGGTGCGCGTCGGCAACGACCTGGCCACGCACCAGCAGAACCTCGCGAACGCGATCAACGCGAGCACGAGCAACTGGCAGGGTGCCGGCGGCGACGCGGCGCGCGAGCACCTCGCGAACGTCGGCAAGTGGCTCGGCACCACCGCCCAGGGCGCGACCCTGGCCGGGCGCCAGCAGGAGATCCACTCGCAGGCGCTGAACGAGACGCAGATCGCGATGGCCGCGAACCCGCCGGTGCAGTTCGACGTGCAGCAGGCCAACGCGCAGCTGCAGCAGATCAAGGACCCCACCGAGTACGCCGCGCAGGCGTCCAAGGCGATGGCGACCTTCACCGAGCAGCAGGCCGCGCGCCAGCAGGCGGCGCAGCTGATGACGCAGTACGACCACACGATCGGCGCGGCCGTCGTCACGCCGGCGTTCGCGGCTCCGCCGAAGCTTCCTGGCTCGACCGGCGCGAACGGCGGCGGCGGCGCGGGCGGCGCCGGCGGTGGCGGTGCCGGGAGCCAAGGTCTCCCGGTCGGCCCCGACGGGCGCCCGATCGGCCCCGACGGCCTGCCGATCGGCGGCGCCGGAGGTGGTGCTGCCGGCGGCGGCGCGGGTGGCGGTGCCGGCGGTGGCGCGGGTGGCGGCTTCAACCCGCCTCCGCTCAACGTGCCCGACGGCCCGGGTGGTGTCGGTGGCGGCGGCCTCGGCGGCGGTTCCGGAAGCGGCGCCGGCGGCGGTGCGGGTGGTGGCGGTGGCTTCAACCCGCCTCCGCTCAACGTGCCCGACGGCCCCGGTGGCGTCGGTGGCGGTGGCCTGGGTGGCGGCGGCTTCGGCGGCGGCTCCGGCCTGCCGGCCGACGAGACCACGAAGACCTCGGGCTTCACGCCCCCGCCGCTGAACGTGCCCGACGGTCCCGCCGGTGGCGGGGTCGGCGGCGGAGGCGGCTTCAACCCGCCGCCGTTCAACCCGGGCAGCGGTGTCGGCGGCGGTGGCCTGGGCGGCGGTTCGGGTTCGGGCACGGGCTTCACCCCGCCGCCGTTCAACCCCGGCACGGGCGTCGGCGGCGGTTCGCTCGGCGGCTCCGGTGGCGGCATCGGCGGCGGCTCGGGCAAGATCCCGACCATCGGCCGTGGTGGCGGCATCAACGGCGAGAGCATCAGCAGCCGCCTCGGTGGTGGCGGCGGTGCCGGTGGCGGCGGGATCGGCGGCATCGGTGGTGGCGCCGGCATCAAGGGCGCGGGCCTCGGTGGCGCGGGCTCCGCGGCGGGCGCGGGTGCCGGTTCCGGCGCCGCGGCGACCGAGGAGGAGCTGGCCGCGCGTGGCGGTGCCGCGCAGGCGGGCGCCAAGGGCGCGGCCGGGTCGCCGGGCATGGGCGGCATGGGTGCTGGCCAGAAGGGCGGCAAGGGCCCGGAGGACAAGGAGCACAAGATCGCCGACTACGTGGAGTCGGACGACCCGAGCTTCTTCGCTCCGGACGAGGTCGTCGCGCCGCCGGTGATCGGTGACTGGAAGAACAAGGACTGGAAGTGAGGCGGGGATGACCAGCGGAGGCTTCGACGTCGAACCCGACGAGCTGACGGCGCACGCCAGCCACCTCGACGGGCTCGTGGACCGGCTGAACAACGCCGTGCAAGCGGCGGACTACGCGTTGAGCGACGACGCCTACGGCCTGCTGTGCGCGTTTCTCCCGCCGATCGTGAACCCGACGGGGCAGCAGGCCAAGGACGCGGTGAGCGCCGCGGCCGAGGGCATGCAGACCACGGCGGACAACGTCCGCACCACGGCGCAGGCGTACCAGGACGGCGACTCCCAGGAGGCGCAGCCGTTCCTCAAGCAGCTGGCCGGCAGCGACGACGCCGCGGGCCTGACCAACGGGGGCTCGGACGGCTACTCGTCGAGCAGCTACCCGTCCGGCAGCGAACCGCTGTCGCCGCGCATCGGGACGACGATTCCGAGTGAGCCGTTGCAGGAGCCGCTGTCGCCCCGCATCGGTACGACGGTGCCGAGGGAGGCCGCGGAGCCGCTCGCGCCCGAGCAGCCGAGGTTCCGGGTCGGCACCACGGTGCCCGACGAGCCCGTGGTGAACCCGTCGTCGTTCCGGATCGGCACGGTCACCGAGTAGCGGGTGACACCGTGGCGCCGGGCGAGGTCCGCCCGGCGCCACCCGAACAGTTCAGCAGCAGGCAGATCGAGGAGTACGAACACCATGACCAGTGCGGGAGGGTTGGGTGACCTGATCAGGGAGCCCGACGAGGCGATCCGGCGGATGGACGAGTGGGCGGCGGGCTTCGCCCGCAAGGCCGAGCGCTACGCGGCGGCCCAGCAGGAGACCGAACGGCTGCGTCTCACGGCGTCGAGCCCCGACGGCACCGTCAGGGTCACCGTCGGCGCCGACGGGGTCGTGTCCGACCTGGTCTTCGGGTCCAAGACGCGGACCATGCCGCCGGAGGAACTGGCCCGCATGGTGCTCGACACCATGCGGCGCGCCCAGTCGGGCATCACCCAGCGCGTGGCCGAGGTCATGACCGAGAACCTCGGCGACGAGGACCAGGACACCCGCTCCGCACTGCTCGGCAGCCTCCGCAGCCGCTTCCCGGACCTCGACGAGCCCGAAGACGGCCCGGGCGAGCCGGAGCCGCCGGCCCCGACCCCGCCGGTGCCGCCCGCCCCGTCGGCCGGCGGTGCCGCGACCCCGCCGCCCGCCGCCCCGCCGGGCCCGGCCGGTCCGGCCGCGCCGCGCCGCCGGGGTGGCATCGACCCGGACGAGCAGGACAACAACCCCTGGTGATCCCCGCTGTCCACTGAGGACAGTGGATTCGTGTTGGGTCCGGGTGCTCCGTGGTTGCGGCCGGCTTGTCCGGCCGGCCGCAATCACGATTGAAACGACGGTCGCGGATGTCGGCCGAAGAGAAACTGCCGAATTCCCGGTTGCCGTGTTGGCCGGAATCATGTGCAGTTTTTTCTGCGCAATTTCTTTTTTCCCGGCAGGGTTCGCTCGCCGGCATAGGAGGGGTGTCGAAGTGAGCAATCCGTTGATCGCGCAGACCCAGGATTCGACGAAGGCGTATTCGGGGATTTCGCTCCTGGAAACCGCCAACGACCTGTCCACGGCGATCGAGTCGGGCGACTGGGCGTCGGTCGCCATGGGTGCGGTGGGAACCGCGCTGGACGCGTTGTCCGTGGCGATGGACCCGTTCGGTGCGATCCTCGCGGCCGGGGTCAGCTGGCTGATGGAGCACGTCGGTCCGCTCAAGGACGCGCTCAACGGGCTGACCGGCAACGCGGATCAGATCAAGGCCCAGTCGGAGACGTGGGCCAACGTCGCCAAGGAATTGGGCTCCGTTTCCTCGGACCTGACCGACGCGATCAACGCCGACCTGCAGTCGTGGTCCGGATCGGCGTCGGATGCCTACCGGCAGCGCGGGCAGGATCTGGCCACCTCCTTGCAGGCGGCGCAGAAGGGCTGCGACGGCGCCTCATCCGGGGTGAAGACCGCGGGTGAAGTGGTGGCCGCGGTCCGCACTTTGGTGCGCGACATCATCTCCGAGCTGATCGGGCACCTGATCAGCTGGGCGCTGCAGGTGGTGTTCACCCTCGGCATCGGCCTGGCGTGGGTCGTGCCCCAGGTCGTGAGCGCCGTGGCGAAGACGGCCTCGCAGATCACCGGCCTGGTCACCAAGCTCGTCAAGGCGTTGAAGGCCCTGGTCCCGTTGCTGAAGAAAGCCGGGACGCTGTTCGAGGACGCGGGCAAGGCGTTCAAGGGTCTCAAGGGCGGCAAGGTCGCTCCGCCGCCGAAGGCCGGTGACCTCAGTGGCACTCCGAAGGCGCCGCCGGTGAAGACCCCCGGTGGTGACGGTGGCGGCACGCCCAAGGGCGGCGGCTACGAGGGCACGCCCAAGGACTACACCCCGCCCCCGGGCAAGTCGAGTGGCGACGATTCCACGCATTCCTCCAGCGCCGGCGACACCCCGCCACCGCCCAAGAGCGACCCGCCGCCCCCGCCGAAGGGCGACGATTCCACGCATGCCTCGAGCTCGGGTGGTGGCGGCACCCCGCCGCCGCCGAAGAGCGACCCGCCTCCGACGCCCAAGAGCGGTCCGGACCCGGCTCCCACCCCCAAGGGTCTCGACGCCAGCCCGGCCCCCGGAGGTGGGGGGACCCCGAAGGGGCTGCCCAAGAGCGGTGGCAAGGGCGGTGAGACGGGGCCGAGTTCGGTCAAGGACGCCAACACCGATCCGAAGGCGAACGACAAGCCCGCCGACACCAAGCCCACCTGTGGTGACCCGGTCGACGTCGCCACGGGTCAGATGATCATGACGCAGCAGGACGTCGAGCTGAGTGCGGCGTTGCCGCTGGTGCTGGCCCGGACCCACCTGTCGACGCATCGGCTGGGCGGGTACTTCGGCGCCGGCTGGGCGTCCACGGTGGACCAGCGGCTGGATGTGGAGCCGGACGGGTTCTACTTCGCCGCGGACGACGGGATGCTGCTGAACTACAGCACCCCGTTGCCCGAAGGTGACGGCCTGGGGGTGCTGCCCGATTCCGGTCCGCGCTGGCCGTTGCTGCGCACCGAGGGCGGGTACGCCATCGCCTGCTTGGACCGCGATCGCCTGCTGCATTTCCAGGACGACGGCACGGGCCGGCTGGCGATCAGCGGGATCCGGGACGGCGAAGGCAACCAGATCGAGTTCGTCCGCAACGAGGACGGCACGCTGGTCGGGATCGCCCATTCGGCGGGGTACCGGATCGCGGTGGACACCGGCGACGGTCTGATCGAGACGCTGCGCCTGCTCCCCGCGGACCCGGCGGACGAGGACTCGGACGTCGTGTTGGTGCGCTACGGCTACGACGAGCAGCGGCGGCTGGTCGAGGTGGTCAACTCCTCCGGGCAGTCGCTGCGGTTCGGCTACGACGCCGAGGGGCGGGTCATCCGCTGGCAGGACCGCAACGACATGTCCTACCGCTACCGGTACGACGCTGCGGGGCGTTGCGTGGAGACCGAAGGCAAGGACGGCTACCTCAGCTACACCTTCGACTACGACCGGGAAAACCTGCTCACCCGGGCGACGGACTCGCTGGGTCAGGTCACCACCTTCGAACTGGACGAAAACCTGCGGGTGGTCCGGCAGACCGATCCTCTGGGCCACGTCACCGCTTCGGAGTGGGACGAATACGGGGCGCTGCTGTCGAGCACCGACCCGCTCGGGCGGACCACGCGCTACGAGTACGACGAGGCGGGGCGCCCGGCCGCGGTGGTCCGGCCGGACGGCAGCCGCTCGCGTTCGGAGTACGACGCAGCGGGCCGGCGTGTGACCTTCGTGGACTTCGACGGTGCGGTATGGCGGCGCGAGTACACCGAGTCCGGCCGGTTGAGTGCCGAGATCGATCCGAGCGGGGCGCGCACGAGCTACGCCTACGACGCGGCGAGCCGCACGAGCACGGTCACCGATGCGCTGGGTCGCACGAGCCGGGTCGAGTACGGCGTGGCCGGGCTGCCGGTTGCGGTCGTCGATTCGCTCGGCACGGTCACGCGGTACCGCTACGACGAGCTCGGGCGGCCGGCGGAGATCACCGACCCGCTGGGCGGGGTCACCCGGCTTCGCTGGAGCGTCGAGGGTGCGCTCCTGTCCCGCACGTTGCCGGACGGGACCACCGAGCAGCTGGGCTACGACGGTGAGGGCAACCTGCGGCAGGCCACGGGCGCTGCGGGTGTGGTCACCCGGACCGAGGTCGCGCACTTCGACCGCGAGGTGGCTCGTACCGCGGCGGATGGCAGCCGGTTGGCGTTCACCTACGACACCGAGCTGCGGCTGACGTCGGTGACCAACCAGCAGGGCCTGGTGTGGCGCTACACCTACGACCCGGTGGGCCGGCTGGTCGGGGAGACCGACTACAACGGCCGGGCCATCGGCTACGTCCACGACGCCGCGGGTGAGCTGGTCGAGTACAGCAACGCGGTCGGGCAGACCGTGCGGCTCACCCACGACGCGATCGGCAACATCATCGAGCGCCGCAGTGACCAGTCGGTCACGCGCTACACCTACGACCCGGCGGGGCGGATCACCCGGGCCATCAACGACGACACCGACCTGAAGATCCGCTACGACGCCCTCGGCCGGGTGCTGAGTGAGGAGCTCAACGGCCGGACCGTGGCGTTCCGCTACGACGCGGCCGGCAACCGGGTGTGGCGGCGGACCCCGTCCGGCGCGGAGAGCACCTGGCAGTACGACCAGGCGGGGCGGCCGCTGTCGCTGCGCACGGCCGGCGAACTGGTCCGGTTCGGCTACGACGCGCTCGGCCGGGAGGTGCAGCGGCAGGTGGGCCCGGCGGTGCGGCTGGTCCAGTCCTGGGACGAGGCTCACCAGCTGCGGGCGCAGACGCTCGCGGCCGCCGGGGATCGCGTGCTGCAGCAGCGCACGTACGGCTACCGGTCGGACGGCCACCTGACCACGGTGCAGGACCGGGTGAGCGGGCCGCGTCAGTTCGACGTGGACCCGCTCGGCCGGGTGCTGGCGGTGACCGGGCCCGGCTGGTCGGAGCGCTACGCCTACGACCCGGCCGGGAACATCGTGGACGCCGACTGGCCGGTCACGCCGGCGGCGACGGTCGCGGATGCGGCCGGTCAGCAGGCGCGCGGCAACCGGCGGTACGCCGGCACGCTGCTCGAGCAGGCCGGCGCGGTGCGCTACCAGCACGACGCCGAGGGCCGGGTGGTGCTGCGGCAGGTGGAACGCACGCCTGGCGTGGTGGACACGTGGCGCTACACGTGGGACGCGGATGACCGGCTCGTCGGCGTGGTCACCCCGGACGGGCAGCGCTGGCGCTACGTGCACGACGGGCTCGGCCGGCGCGTGGCGAAGCAACGCCTCGGCAGAGACGGCCGGGAAGTGCTCGAGCAGGTCGAGTTCTGCTGGGACGGCACCGAACTCGTCGAGCAGGTCCACAATGGACGACACGCGCTCGTGTGGGACTGGGCGCCCGACGGCCTGCGGGTGATCGGGCAGACCGAGCGCGTGCCGGCGCCGGGCGGCTCGCAGCAGTGGGTCGACCAGCGCTTCTTCGCCGTCGTGACCGACCTGGTCGGGAAACCGACGGAACTGGTCGACGCGCAGGGCACCCTCGCCCACCACGCCACCGCCACTCTGTGGGGTGGCGCGCAACCCGGGGCGAGCGCCGCCACACCACTGCGGTTCCCCGGCCAGTACCACGACCCGGAAACCGGCCTGCACCACAACTTCCACCGCTACTACGACCCCGCCACCGGCCGCTACACCACCCATGACCGGCTTGGTCTCGTTCCCGGGGCGCACTCGCAGAACTACGTGCGCAACCCCACCGGCTGGGTCGACCCGCTGGGCCTGACTCCGTGTCAAGCCCAGGAGTTCGGGAAAGTCGTAAAGGATTACCGGGAGAAACTCGGCTGGCAGAAGGGGGCGGGGCCGCACCCGTTGACCAAACTACCCGGCCAGCAGCAGCAGTACGCGCACGTCGGTGTAGGAAAGCTCGGCTTCGAGGGGGCGGGCGGGGACACCGGCCTGAAGATGGTGGTGGACAAACAAAACGGCTACATCGTCGGGTACCTCAAGAAGGATGAGGGTGGCGGCCCCGACACGTTCCATTACGATCCGACGCACGAGTACCACAAGGATGTGCGGATCGATCCGAACCATGCAGCGCCCGGAGCCGTGCACAAGCCGGACATCGGATCGATCGCGTATCCTCCCAACGAAAAGTACAATCAGAATTTCGGCCCCAACACCCTGGCGAACGCCGTGGATGACATGTCGAACAGCGCCAAGGGATCGACGGACGCACTTCGAGTGACCGCCATGCACGTCGCCGAAGCCGGCCGGTTCGACCCGGTCGCCAAAAATCACCTGAATTACTTCACGAATAACATTGACGACAAACTCAGCACAGCCAACTGGGAAAAGATCAATGGTTGGGGTAAAGCGAGTGACGAGTTCCGGGCTTCGGGGTCGGGTGACAACCCTTCGGGTCTGGCGCTGCTGAATCCGCCGAAGTCGAACAGGTAGTCCTGGCGCCGGCCTGGAATCGATGCCGATTCCAGGCCGGCGTCGGTCAAGCGGTGGTCACCACTTGTCCCAGTGGGTGACCTCGTCCGGGGCGGGCCGGGACGCCGGGCGGAAGTCCGTGCCCTTCGTGTAGGCCAGGGGGGTCAGCACGGCCTGCGCGACGGTCTCGTACGGGATCCCGAGGAGGTCCGCGACCTCCTTCTCTCGGACCACGTGCATGGACGTCCAGGCGGTGCCGAGGCCGCGGGCGCGCGCGGCGAGCATGAAGCTCCAGGTGGCGGGCAGCACGTTGGACACGCCCGCAGTGGCGGAGGCGCGGTCGGTGCCTTCGTTGCAGGCCAGCACGAGCACGGGCGCCTCGCCCATGTGGTCGCCGAGGTAGTCGGCCGAGCTGGCGACGCGGGACTGCACGCGGTCCCGCTCGGTCTCGCCCGTGTTGTTGCCCGGGTAGCCGGGGGAAGCCTTGTACTGGGCGAAGATCGAGCCGTAGATCTCGCCGATGGCGCGGCGCTTGGCTTCGTCGCGAACGACCACGAAGCGGGCCGTGACGATGTTCGAGCCGGCCGGGGCCTGCAGGGCGAGGGCGACGCATTCGCGGATGAGGTCGTCGGGCACGTCGCGGGTGAAGTCGAGGCGCTTGCGCACCGCGCGCGTGGTGGACAGCAGCTAGTCGGGGGAGAGTTCGAGCATGCCGTGATCATAGGTCCGCGAGCCGGGGGCGCGCGCCTCGCGAGACCGTGACCACAGGCCGCGGTTCAGTGCGCGCGCAGGCCTTCGATCAGCAGGTCGGCGAAGCGGTCCGCGAGTTCCTCGGTGGTGAGCGATCCGTCGGGGGAATACCAGACATACGCCCAATTCAGGATGCTCGTGAGCGCGATGCCGGCGATGCGCGGGTCCGCTTCGCGGAATTCGCCCGCTTCGATGCCCTGGGTGATGATGCTGCGCAGTCCCGTTTCCCAGCGGTCGCGGCTGGCGATCACGGCCTGCTGGCGCGGTTCGCTGAGGTTGCGCCACTCGTGGAAGAAGACGGTGGCGAACTCCTTGTTCTCGCCGATCAGCTTGAGGTCGCGCGCGGCGACCTGGCGCAGCTGCTCGGTGGCGGTGCCGCCGGCGGCGAGGATCTCCTCCATGTCCCGCTCGGAGCGTTCCATGATGCTGTGCACGATCGCCTCGAGCAGGTCCTCCTTGCTCTGGATGTGCACGTAGAGACTTCCGGCGTGCACGCCGACCTCCCGGCCGATGTCGCGCATGGAGGTCCCGTGGTAGCCCTTTCGGGCGAACAGGCTCGCGGCGATCTCGACGATGGGCGTGACGTAGTCGGTGGCTCGTTCGGACACCCGCCCATTAGACACTACGGCGAGTGACGAGTCGATGGGCAGAACGAGTGCAACAACTGTTTGTTGACCGATCGCGCCCGTGCGGTTAGCGTCCGGAGGCGAGACTTGGAGGCAGCCCGAAGATGCGCTACTACGAGATCGACCAGAGGACCACCGCGCACATCCTCGCCGACAAAGCCGCCCGCGTCGGCGACCGCCCGTTCCTGCACTGGGCGGGGCGCACCTTCACCTACCGCGACCTCGACGAGATGACCAACCGCTACGCCAACGGGTTCGCGGCGCTCGGCATCACGCGGGGCGACCACGTGGCGATGATGATGCCCAACGGCCCGGAGTTCCTGTGGACGCTCTGGGGCCTGGGCAAGCTCGGCGCCGTGGCGGTGCCGCTCAACACCGCCGCCAAGGGCGAGCTGCTGCGCTACTTCCTCGACCAGTCCGACTCCACGGCCGTGTGCGTGGCCGGTGACCTGCTCGCGCGCGTCGCCGCCGTGCTGCCCGAGGTGCCGGCCGTGCGCACGGTGCTGGGGCTCGGCTCCGACCCGGCGCAGCTGGCCGCGCTCGACGGGATCACCACGCACGACCTCGCCGACCTCGGCCAGGCCTCACCCGAGCCACCGCGGCCGGCCGAACCCGTGCGCTGGAACGACCCGCACCTGATCCTCTACACCTCCGGCACCACCGGGCCGTCGAAAGGCGCGATCTGCCCGCAGGCGCAGGGCCACGCCGTGGGGCACCAGATGGCGTCGCTCAACTCCTACCGCCAGGACGACGTGCTCTACACCTGCCTGCCGGTGTTCCACGGCAACGCGCTCTGGTACACGGTCTACGCAGCGCTGTGGGCCGAGGCGTCCGTGGCGCTCTACCCGCACTTCTCGGCCAGCCGGTTCTGGTCGCAGATCCGCGAGTCGAAGGCGACGGTGTTCAACTGCCTCGGCGCGATGGCGAACATCATCTGGCAGCAGCCGCCGTCGGAGCGCGACCGCGACCACTCCGTGCGGATCTGCATGATGGTGCCCAACTCCCGCGAGCTGGCGCAGGGATTCCTGGAGCGCTACGGCACGCGCGTGACGTCGGTGTACGCGATGACCGAGAACTGCGCGGTCACCGTGTTCAGCCCGGACGACTCGCCGGAGAAGGTGCCGTCGGCCGGACGCGTGCGCCCGGACATGAGCGTGCAGATCGTCGACGACGAGGGTCGCGCCGTGCCCACGGGTGAGGTGGGCGAGATCCGCCTGCGCCCCAACGAACCCGGCATGACCATGCTGGAGTACTACAAGATGCCCGACGCCACCGTCGGCGCCACGCGCGACCTGTGGTTCCACACCGGCGACCGCGGCTGGCTCGACGAAGACGGGTACCTGTTCTTCTCCGACCGCAAGAAGGAAGCCATCCGCCGCCGCGGCGAGAACATCTCCGCCTACGAGGTGGAGACCATCGTCTGCAAGCACCCGGCGATCCTCGAGGCCGCGGCGGTGCCCGTGGCTTCCGAGCTGGGCGAGGACGACCTGATGGTGTACGTCGTGCTCGAAGAGGGTGCGAGCGCCACCTACGAGGAGATCATCGCGTTCTGCGACGAGCGGATGCCGTACTTCATGGTGCCGCGGTACCTGGAGTTCATCGACGGCCTGCCGAAGACGCCGAGCGAGAAGATCGAGAAGTACAAGCTGAAGACCGCCGCCGCGGACCGCGTCGGCGAGCTGTGGGACCGGGAGGCGGCGGGCATTGTCATCAGGAAGTGAGGCCGTCGAGTTCAGTGTGGACGGTCCCGTCGGCCGGATCACGATCGACCAGGAGGCCACGCGCAACGCGCTCAGCCCCGAGGTGATCGGCGGTCTGGACCAGGCGATCACGGCCGCCGGAGACTGCTCGGTGGTCGTGGTGCGCGGGCGGGGCGGGACGTTGTCGGCCGGCGCCGAGCTGAAGTTCCTGCGTTCGGTGCTCGACGACCCGGCCGAGGTGCGCGAGTACATCACCTCCATCGGGGTGACGCTCGACCGGCTGGAAGCCGCGCCGTTCGTGTCCGTGTGCGTGATCGACGGCTACGCGGTGGCGGGCGGCTGCGAGATCATGCTGGCCTGCGACCTCGCCGTGGTCAGCGAGACCGCGCAGATCGGCGACCGGCACCTCGAGTACGGGCTGCTGCCCGGTGCCGGCGGTTCGGTGCGCCTGACCCACGCCGTCGCGCCGGCGATCGCCCGCCGGCTGCTCTACACCGGGGAAATCGTCGACGGCGCCACCGCCGCGGGCTTCGGGCTCGTGAGCAGCGCGGTGCCCGCGGCCGAGCTCGACGACGCCGTCGAAGCGCTCGTCGCGCGCCTCGCCCGGCACGCGCCCGACGCGTTGCGCGGCATGAAACGCCTGCACCGCACGGCACTCGCCGAGGAACCCGCCGCCGCGATCACCGCGGAGCGGGAGACGTTGCTCGCGCACCTGGCCGGCCCCACCGCGCGGGAGGGGCTGGCCGCGTTCGCCGAGCGGAGAGCGCCGCGGTTCGGCAGGCTCTGACTGGGTACGGAAGGAAAACGATGAGCACAGACACCGATCGCCCGGTTTCGGGCCGGTGGTTCGAACAGCTGGAAGTCGGCACCGTGGTGCAGCACGCGACGCGGCGCACCGTGACCGAGACCGACAACGTGCTGTTCACGACCATGACGATGAACCCGGCGCCGATGCACCTCGACGCCGACTACGCCTCGCGCACCGAGTTCGGCAAGCCGCTGGTGAACAGCATGTTCACGATCGCGCTCGTGGTCGGGCTTTCGGTGTACGAGCTGACGCTGGGCACGATCGTGGCGCAGCTCGGGATGTCCGACGTGGAGTTCCCGAAGCCGGTGTTCGCCGGCGACACGATCCGCGTGGAGAGCGAGGTCGTGGAGGCCCGGGCGTCGAAGTCGCGGCCGAACGCCGGGATCGTCGTGTTCGAGCACCGCGCCTACAACCAGCGCGACGAGCTGGTCTGCCGGGCCAAGCGCACGGGCCTGATGCACCGCCGGCCGGAAGGGGATGCCGCGTGATCACCGAGTACTTCGACCGGATCAAGGTGGGGGACACCCACGTCAGCCGGGCGCGCACGATCACCGAGACCGACATCGTGCAGTTCGCCATGTTCACCGGCGACTGGCACCCGGCGCACACCGACGCCGAGTACTTCGGCGCCGACCCGGTGTTCGGCGGGCGGGTGGCGCACGGCGCGCTGTCGCTTTCGGTCGCGCTGGGCCTGGTCACGTTCTGGCCCGAGGCGATGAAGGCGTTCTACGGCATCGACAAGCTGCGGTTCATCACGCCGGTGCGCGTGGGCGACACGATCCACGTCGAGACCGAGGTCACCGAGCTGACGCCGCGCGGCGATGGCCGCGGCGTGGTGACGTCGGCGTTCCGGATCCTCAACCAGCGCGGCGAGACCGTGCTCGCGGCGTCGCTGAAGACCCTGGTGGTCACGGAGGAGGCGGCGCGATGAGCGAGGTGACGGCCGAGCTCGAGAAGGCCGAAGAGGTCGCGCTGGCGGGCGGCGATTCGAGCCGCTGGCCGAACAAGCTCCCGGTGCGGGAACGCATCGCGCTGCTGCTCGACCCCGGCAGCTGGGTCGAGGACGGCCTGCTCGCCGACGCGTCGGGCGACGGGTTGCCCGCCGACGGCGTGCTCACCGGCGTCGGCACGGTCGAGGGCCGGCCGGTCGCCGTGATCGCCCACGACTTCTCGGTGAAGGCCGGGTCGTGGGGCGAGCTGACGTGCGAGAAGCAGGTGCGCATCCTGGAGCGCGCCGACCGCGATCTGCTGCCGGTGTTCTACCTCGTCGACTCCGCGGGCGGCCGCCTGACCGACCAGCTGGGGTTCTTCTCCGGGCGGCGCGGGGCTTCGCGGATCTTCCAGCTGCAGGTGAAGCTTTCCGGGCGGGTGCCGCAGATCTGCTGCCTGCACGGACCTTCGGCCGCCGGCGGCGCGTACATGCCGGCGTTCACCGACTGGGTGGGCATGGTCGCGGGCAACGCGTCGATGTACCTGGCCTCGCCGCGGGTCGCGGAGAAGGTGACCGGCGAGCGCACGACGCTGGAGGAGATGGGCGGCGCGACCATGCACGCCACCGTCTCCGGCTGCGGCGACGAGGTGTTCGACGAGGACTGGCAGGTGATCGCGGCGGCGCGGCTGCTGCTGTCGTACCTGCCCGACGACTGGCGTTCGGCTCCCGCCCGCGCCGAGGCCGTGGCGCCCGAGATCCCGGACTGGCCCGAGGGCCTGATCCCGGAGGACCCCAACGCGGCCTACGACGTGCGCGACGTGATCCTGCGGCTCGTGGACGCCGGGAGCTTCTTCGAGATCAAGTCCGCGTGGGCCGAGGAGATGGTGACCGGGTTCGCGCGCCTGGGCGGGCAGACCGTCGGGCTCGTCGCGAACCAGCCGTCGGTGCGCAGCGGCGCGATCTTCGTGGACTCGGCCGACAAGGCGGCGCGGTTCATCTCGATGTGCGACGCGTACAACGTGCCCCTGGTCTTCCTGCAGGACGTGCCGGGCTTCATGGTCGGCGTCGCGGTGGAGCGGCAGGGGATCATCCGGCACGGCGCCAAGATGGTCGCGGCCATGGCGAGCGCCGAGGTGCCGAAGTTCAGCGTGGTGCTGCGCAAGGCGTATGCGGCCGGGTTCTACGCGATGTGCGCGCCGGGCTTCGAGCCGCGGGCCACGATCGCCCTGCCGACCGCGACGATCGGCACGATGTCGCCCGAGGCGTCCGCGAACGCGGTGTACGCCAACAAGATCGCGGCGATCGAGGACCCGGCCGAGCGCGAGGCGTTCGTGCAGGCGCGCGTGGCCGAGCAGGCGGCGGACTTCACGCTGCTGCGGCTGGCCGGTGAGCTGCACGTCGACACGGTGGTGAAGCCGGAGGCCCTGCGGGCCGAGCTGCTGGGCCGGCTGCGCGCGGCCGGGAGCTGGGAACGTTCCGGCCACCGTCGTCACCACCTGATCAGCCCGGTGTGAGGGAGCTTTGATGTCGGACGGACTGGTGCCCCGCAGCCTGCTGTTCATGCCGGGCTCGAAAGCCTCGATGATCGCGAAGATCCCGGCGATCGCGCCCGACGCGGCCGTGGTCGACCTCGAGGACGCCGTGCCCGCCGCGCAGAAGGCCGAAGCTCGGGCGACGACCGTGGCCGCGCTGGCGGACTTCGACGCCGGGCCCGCGACCACGGTGCTGGTGCGGGTCAACCCGATCACGTCGCCGTGGTTCGCCGACGACCTGGCGGCGGTGGCGTCGTTGGGCGGGATCGGCGTGGTGCTGCCCAAGTACGAGCGCCGCGAGGAGATCGACGCGGTGCGCGCACGGGTCGGTGCCGATGTGCCGGTGATCGCCGGGCTGGAAACCGTGCGGGGCGTGGCTTTCTGCCGTGAACTGCTGCGCGCGGGCGTCGACGCTGTCTACTTCGGAGCGGAGGACTACATCGCCGACATCGGCGGCGTCCGCACCACCCGGGGGGAGGAGGTCCTGTACGCCCGCAGCGAGGTGCGGCTCGCCGCCCACCTGTGCGGAGTGTCCACCGTGGACCAGGCCGTCGTCTCCATCCGCGACGACGACCGCTTCCGCGCCGACGCCGAACAGGGCCGCGCGATCGGCTACACCGGCAAGATCTGCGTGCACCCGCGCCAGGTCGAGCTCGCGCACGAGGTCTTCACGCCCGCCCCGGACGAGGTCGCCCACGCGCGCGCCGTCCTGGCCGCCGCCGACTCCGGCGTCGCCGTCGTCGACGGCCAGATGGTCGACGACGTCCACGTCCGCATGGCCCGCACGGTGCTGGCCCGCGTGCCGGGGGAGGGCTGATGCGCGTCGGGCTGATGTTTCCGCCCGGGGCGGATCCGGGGGAGATCCCGGCGGTCGCGCGGAGGGCCGAGGAGGCCGGGTTCGACTTCTTCTGCTGTGGCGAGCACGTGTTCTTCCACGGGCCGATCACCAACGCGTTCGTCGGACTGGCCGCGGCGGCCGGCGCGACCGAGCGGATCGGCCTGCTGAGCGCGCTGACGATCCTGCCGGTGTACCCGGCGGCGCTGGCGGCCAAGCTCGTCGCGACGCTGGCGACGGTGTCGCGCGGCCGGTTCGAGCTGGGTGTCGGCGTGGGCGGGGAGCACCCGCCGGAGTTCGAGGCCGTCGGGGTGCCGCTCGCCGAACGCGGACGTCGGACCGACGAGGCCCTGGAGGTGCTGGCGCGACTGCTCGCCGGGGGACGGGTGACGTTCCGCGGCGAGTTCACGACGATCGAGGACCAGGAGCTGCAGCCCGTGCCCGACCGGCGGTCGCCGGTGTGGGTGGGCGGCCGGCGCGGGGCGGCGATGCGCCGGGCCGCGCGCCACGGTGACGGATGGCTGCCCTACCTGGTCACGCCGCGGCAGTTCGCCGGCAGCCTGGAGCAGGTGCGGGAGCTGGCCGGTGAGCACGGCCGCCGGCCGGAAGACGTGCGCGGCGGCGTGTACCTGTGGTCCACTGTGGACACCGATGGGGACCGGGCCCGCCGTGAGGTGGTGTCGTCCGTGAGCGAGCTGTACAACCAGGATTTCGAGGGCTACGCCGACCGCTACCTGCTGTTCGGCACGCCGGCGCGCGTGCGGGAGCGGCTCGCGGAGTACGCCGTGGCGGGCGCGGAGAGCGTGATCTTCGCCCCGGCGTGCGCCGACCACGAGCGCGCGATCGACTTGTTCGCCACCGAGGTCCTCCCGGGGATCCGGGAGAGGGGAGTTTCCCGTGTCTGAGTTCCAGAAGGTGCTGGTCGCGAACCGGGGTGAGATCGCGGTCCGCGTGATCCGCGCCGCCCGCGACGCCGGGCTGGCCTCGGTCGCCGTCTACGCAGATCCGGACGCCCGGGCGCCGCACACCCGGCTCGCCGACGAGGCCTACGCGCTGCACGGCAGCACGGCCGCCGAGTCCTATTTGGACATCGACAAGATCCTCGACGTCGCCAAGGTCAGCGGCGCCGACGCCGTGCACCCCGGCTACGGGTTCCTCTCGGAGAACGCCGGCTTCGCCCAGGCTGTGCTCGACGCCGGCCTGGTGTGGATCGGGCCCGGCCCGCAGGCGATCCGTGACCTCGGCGACAAGGTGACCGCGCGCAAGATCGCCCGGTCCGTCGGTGCGCCGCTGGTCCCGGGCACCGAGGAGCCGGCGAAGAACGCCGACGAGGTCGTGGCGTTCGCCGACGAGCACGGCTTGCCGGTGGCGATCAAGGCGGCCTTCGGCGGTGGCGGGCGTGGGCTCAAGGTCGCCCGTACGCGGGAGGAGATCCCCGAGCTGTTCGAGTCCGCCACGCGCGAAGCTGTCGCGGCGTTCGGGCGGGGTGAGTGCTTCGTCGAGCGCTATCTCGACCACCCTCGGCACGTGGAAGCTCAGGTGCTCGCCGACGCGCACGGCACGGTCGTCGTGGCCGGCACCCGCGACTGCTCGCTGCAGCGCCGCCACCAGAAGCTCGTGGAGGAAGCCCCGGCTCCGTTCCTGAGCGACGAGCAGCGCGAGCTGATCCACTCCTCCGCCAAGCAGATCTGCGCGGCGGCGGGATACCGCGGCGCGGGCACCGTCGAATACCTCGTGGGCACCGACGGCACGATCTCGTTCCTGGAGGTCAACACCCGCCTGCAGGTCGAGCACCCCGTGACCGAGGAGACGACCGGCCTCGACCTCGTGCTGGAGCAGTTCCGCATCGCCCGCGGCGAGCGCCTGGCCATGTCGGATCCCGAGCCGCGCGGGCACGCGTTCGAGTTCCGCATCAACGGCGAGGACCCGGGCCGCGGCTTCCTCCCGACGCCCGGCACCGTCCGCCGCTTCGACGTGCCCGAGGGGCCCGGCATCCGCCTGGACTCCGGCGTCGAGGCGGGCAGTGTCGTCGGCGGACAGTTCGACTCCATGCTGGCCAAGCTGATCGTGTCCGGGCCCGACCGGGCGACGGCCCTGGCGCGCAGCCGCCGGGCACTGGCCGAACTGGCGGTGGAGGGCCTGGCGACCGTCGTTCCGTTCCACCGCGCGGTGGTGCGCGACCCGGCGTTCACGGCCGAGGACGGGTTCACCGTCCACACGCGCTGGATCGAGGAGGACTTCGCCACCGTCCTGCCCGAGTACTCCGCCGAACCCGCCGACGACGGCAAGGTGTCGATCTCCGTCGGCGGCCGGGCCCTGCGGGTGTCGCTGCCCGGTCTGTCCGAAGTGGGCAGCCGGGCCGACGAGATCCGCGCGGCGTCCGCGGCCGTGGCACTCGGCCCGCGCGCGACGGCCGTGTCGGGAGATGCGGTGACGACGCCGATGCAGGGCACGATCGTCAAGCTCGCCGTGGCCGAGGGCGACACCGTCGAGACCGGGGACCTCATCGCCGTGGTGGAGGCGATGAAGATGGAGAACCCGGTGAAGGCGCACAAATCCGGTGTCGTCACGGGGCTCGCGGTGGCGGTCGGCGACAGCCGCGCCCAGGGCGAGGTGCTCTGCGAGATCGCCGGGTAAGGTCCACCGGGGACACTTCCGTGGGGCAGGACAGGGGAGCAGGCTCGTGGATCTCGGAATCGCCGGCCGCACAGCCGTGGTTTGCGCGTCGACCCAGGGGCTCGGACGGGCCTGCGCGGTGGAGCTCGCCCGGGCGGGCTGCACCGTGGTGGTCAACGGGCGCTCGGAGGACTCGACGCGCGCCGCGGCCGCGGAAATCACGGCGGACACCGGAGCCACCGTGGTGCCCGTGGCGGGCGACCTCGGCGACCACGCCGTGCAGGACGCGCTGCTCTCGGCCGCGGGAGAAGTCGACATCCTGGTCAACAACAACGGCGGGCCGCCGTTCCGCGACTTCCGCGAGGTCGACCAAGACGCGCTGTTCGCCGGCGTGCGCGCCAACATGGCGACGCCGATCCGGCTGGTGCAGCTGGTCGTCGACGGCATGGTGGAGCGCCGGTTCGGCCGGATCGTGAACATCACGTCCGGCTCGGTCAAGATGCCGCTCGCCGGCCTCGACCTCTCCAGCGGCGCGCGGGCGGGCCTCACCGGGTTCCTCGCCGGCGTCGCCCGCTCCGTCGCGCACGCCAACGTGACGATCAACTTCCTGCTGCCCGGCTCGTTCGACACGCGCCGCCTGCGTTCCGGCCAGGAAGCCGCGGCGGCGAACGCGGGTGTGTCGCCGGAAGTCGTCGCGGACGGGCAGCGCGCGTCGATCCCCGCCCGCCGCTTCGGGGAGCCCGCGGAGTTCGGCGCGGCGTGCGCCTACCTGTGCTCGGCGCAGGCCGGGTTCGTCACCGGCCAGAGCCTGCTCATCGACGGCGGGGCGTACCCGGGCGTGCTCTGACGCCCGGGGCCCCGCGCGTCAGCCGACCCAGACCGTCTTGAGGTTGCAGAACTCCCGGATCCCGTGCGACGACAGCTCGCGGCCGTAGCCCGAGCGCTTGACGCCGCCGAACGGCAGCTCCGGGTACGACACCGTCATGCCGTTGATGAACACCTGCCCGGCGTCGAGGTCGTCGATGAACCGCTCGATCTCTTCGGTGTCCTCGGTCCAGGCGTTGGAGCCGAGGCCGAACGACGTCGCGTTGGCGATCTCCAGCGCCTCGTCGAGATCGGCCACGCGGTAGAGCGAGGCGACCGGGCCGAACACCTCTTCGGTGAAGATGCGCATCTCGCGCGTGAGGTCGGTGATCACCGTCGGCGGGTAGAACCAGCCCGGGCCGTCGGGTCGCTGCCCGCCGCACAGCACGGTGGCGCCGGCGGCGACGGCCTCGTCCACCAGTTCCTCGACGTCGGTACGGCCCTGCTCAGTGGCCAGCGGCCCGACGTCGGTGTTGTCGTCGAACGGGTCGCCGACCCGCAGCGCGCGCATCCGCTCCACGAACTTCCGGGCGAACTCGTCGTAGACGTCGGTGTGCACGATGAACCGCTTGGCCGCGATGCACGATTGGCCGTTGTTCTGCGTCCGCGCCGTCACCGCGGTCTCGGCCGCGCGGTCGAGGTCGGCCGAGGGCATGACCACGAACGGGTCGCTGCCGCCCAGCTCCAGCACGGTGTGCTTCACCTCGTCGCCGCAGATCGCGGCCACCGAACGCCCGGCCGGCTCGCTGCCGGTGAGCGTGGCGGCGGCGACGCGGGCGTCCCGCAGGATCGGCTCCACCTGGCGCGAGGAGACCAGCAGCGTCTGGAAGCAGCCCTCCGGGAAGCCACCGCGGCGGAACACGTCCTCCAGGTACAACGCGCACTGCGGCACGTTCGACGCGTGCTTGAGCAGCCCGACATTGCCCGCCATCAGCGCGGGCGCGGCGAAGCGCATCACCTGCCACAGCGGGAAGTTCCACGGCATCACCGCCAGCACCACCCCGAGCGGCCGGTAGCGGCCCAGCGCCCGCGTCGCACCGACCACCGACGGGTCGGGCAGCGGCTCGTCGGCGAGGAACTCTTCGGCGTGGTCGGCGTAGTAGCGCATGCCCTTGGCCGACTTCAGCGCCTCCGCGCGGGCCGAGGCGAGCGTCTTGCCCATCTCGGTCGTCATCATCCGCGCGACGTCGTCCGCCTCCTTCTCCAGGAGGTCGGCGGTGGCGTGCAGCAGCGCGGCGCGCTCGGCGAACGTCGTGCGCCGGTAGGTCTGCCACCGATCGTGCGCGATCCCGATCCTGTCCCGGACCTCGGCCTCGGTCAGCTCGGTGAACGTCTTGACCGTCTCCCCGGTCGCGGGGTTGGTGGTGGCGATCGCCATGGGCGGAGCCGTCCCTTCTCCTCGTCGCGGTGCGGCCGCGCGGGCCGCCCCCAGCACGAGCCTAGGTCTTCCCGGACCGCGCGGCAGGCAAACCGGTGGCGGCCGAACCCGCACCAGGCAAACCCCGCTGCAGACAGATCCGCGGCAGACAGATCCGCGGCAGACAAGGCAGCAGCGCGAAGCCCCCAGGTTCGTGAGTCCCTGGGGGCTTCGGCTCAGCCCGCCCGAGGCGGGAGTGGGAACCCGGCCGCCGCGCCCGGTCGGGGTCGCAACGCGGCGGCCGGGAGATCATTCGCCGGGAAGGTGGTCTTCGTCGTCGCCGGTTTCGGGGTTGCCGTCGTAGATCACCGAGCCGTCGTCCCGCATCCAGTTGCCCATCGCCGTCACCTCCAGCGGCTCGGCGAGGTGGAATTGCACGGTGTAGCCGTAGAAGCGGGCGTACAACAGGACGTTGGTGAAGGCCGCGTCGGCTGCTCCGGGGTGGTTTTCCAGGCGCCACAAGGTGAGTGGGGTGATGCCGAGGGTTTCGGCGACCTCGTCGCGGGTCAGCCCGGCCTTCCGGCGCAGCGTGTGCAGGTGCTGGAGGAGCTGCCACAGCTCGGACATCGCCTGGGCGTCTCCGGGGTTGTCGCCGTGGGGCATGCGCTCGCGCCAGGGCGGGCGGCGCTGCCCGGGGTCGTCTTCGACGAGGACCACGTGCAGGCGGTACCCGAGGTGGCGGGCGTAGGCGTCGAGGACCGGCAGGGTCTGGCTGGTGCGGGCCCGCGTCCGGAACGAGTGGATGTTCCCGGCGAGCACCCCGAGGATCCGCCCCGCCTCCCGCAGCGAGAGACCCTCGGCGACGCGGACCTCCTCCAGCCGCGCGGCGACGACGTCGAGCTGCTCGAGCGCCGACCGCTGGACCACCGCGGTCATCGGGTGACCCCCGCCCGGAAATGCACTGCGAACAGGGCCTCGGCGACCCCGCCGATGCTCTTCGCCTCCATGACCAGCCCCTTCCCGGTGCCCGTGTGTTGATCGCTACACTGGTGTACAACTTGGTCCGAGTGCAAGTCTTGCATTCATGCTTAGCCTTCAGTCCACTCGATAGGAGTAGTCCATGGCCAACGCACCGTCTCTTCGCCGGCGCCGGTTGGTGGGCGCGCTGAAGCGGCTGCGGCTGGATGCCGGATTGACGCTTGCCGAGGCCGGCGAAGCGGCTGGATTCAGCGAAGCCAAGGTCTCCCGAATCGAGACGTTCCGATTTCAGGTCAGTGGCGATGACACTTATGCACTGGCCAAGGCATTGGGCGCGAGTGAGGACACCGCGAATGCTTTGGTGAAACTCGCGCGATCGGCCAAGCAACGCGGATGGTGGCACGACGCCGCGAGTGAAGACAGCGGGCTGGGGACCTTCGCCGACTTCCTCGAATTGGAAAGCGAAGCTCGCGAGATCTTCGAATTCCAGGAGACACTCATTCCGGGGCGGCTGCAGACGGCGGGGTACGCCGCAGCGGTGATCCGCGCCGACCTGCCGAACGCGACTGAAGACGAGGTCGACCGGCGGGTGAAACTGCGCCTCGATCGGCAAAATCAAAGTTCCGCGCCCCTTTGGGCGGTGATCTTCGAGGCCGCCTTGGAAATGCCGGTCGGTGGGCCGGATGTGATGGCCGAGCAGCTGGATCGCCTCTCGGAAGCGGCGAAGCGGCCGGGAATTCAGGTGCAGGTCCTGCCGAAGCGTTCGCGCGGCCACGCCGCGATCGGCACGTCGTTCACCCTGTTCGAACTGACCGATGGCGCGACCTTCGCGCACATCGACACGCTGACCGGCGGCTTGCTGATCGAGGACTCCGCTCAGGTGGAGATCTATCGCAAGGCCCGGTCGGGCTTGCAGGCGGCAGCAGCCGACTTCGACGCCAGCGATACCCTGGTCAAGCGAGCAAGGGACGACCACCGGAGCACACCATGAACGAGAAGTTCGCTGGTCACTGGATCAAGGCCAGCTACTCGAACGGCTCGGGCAACTGTGTTGAAGCAGCTGTCCTGCCGGTGGCGGTGGGCATTCGCGACACGAAGGCCCGGGAAACCGGTCACCTGACGGTCACGCCTGCCGCGTGGGTCGCCTTCACCGAGGCGATCGCCAAGTAGCACGCGCGAGAAGGCCCCCAGCGATTCGTGAGCGCTGGGGGCCTTCTGCTGTCTCTGCCGCCGGGATTCTCCGGATTCCCGGACTCAGCCGGCGGGCTGCAGGACGAAGTCGTAGCGCGCCTCGACCCAGGGCACGGCCGACTCGCCGCCGTCGGGGGTCGGGCCGGGCTCGCGGGGTTCGAAGGTGACCACGAGTTCCTGCTTGGTGCCGAACACGACGTCGCTGTCGAGGTACTCCGCGCCCTCTTGGAACAGGTGCGTGATCAGTGGCTCGTGGCCGGCAGCATTGACGAGGAAGTGCACGTGGGCCGGGCGGAAGTGGCTGATGTCGGTGCGCGAGATCAGGTCGCCGACGGGGCCGTCCATCGGGATGGAGTACCCCTTCGGGGCGATCGTGCGCACGCAGTAGGTGCCGTCGGCGCGGGTGGTGTACTTCGCGCGCAGCCGGGCCTCGTCGATCTCCGGCAGCTGGGACTCGTACGAGCCGTCGGCGTCCGCCTGCCACACGTCGAGCAGGGCGCCGGCGACCGGGGAGCCGTCGAGGGAGCGGACGGCGCCGCTGACGTAGAGCGGGGTGCCTTCGACGCCGTCGGACATGTCGCCGCCGAAGTCCAGTTCGGGGGAGCCGTCGATGTGGAACGGGCCGAGCACCGTGGCCGGAGTCGCTTCCTTGTCGAAGGCGTGGTTCATCTGCACGACGAGCATGCTCAGGCCCAGCACGTCGGAGGCGAGGATGAACTCCTCGCGCTTCTCGTCGCTGATCTGGCCCGTCCGGGTGAGCCACTGGATCGCGGCCATCCACTCGGGCTCGGTGAGGCGCACTTCGCGCGCGAAGTCGTGCAGGTGCCGCACGAGCGCGGTCATCAGCTCCTTCGTGCGCGGGTCGTGCGCGGTGCCCCACCGCCGCGCGGCCAGCTCGGTGATGTTGTCCTCGGTGACGAGCTCCATGAGCGTCCTTCTTCTCGGCCGGATTTCGCGGGGGTCAGGGCGTGTACGGGTCCGGCTCGACGGGCCGGTTGTTCAGGTCTACCGCGAGGAAGATGTCGTTGCCCACAGGGTGACGCAGTTCCTCGGCGAGCTGCCCGATCAGCCCGGCCGTGCGGGCCAGCAGGGCAAATCCGCGCAGCAGCTCCAGCGGCAGCCCGAGGTCGGCCAGCGCGGCGCCGCAGACGCCCGCGCCGTTGAGCGGCAGGGTCTTGCCGAGCACCTGCGGGTGCACGCGGCCGATGGCGGTGAACAGCGCCAGGTGCGGGCCGACGAGCCCTTCCTCGGCGGCGATCTCCATCAGCCGCGGCGTGCGCGGGTCGCCCTGCTTGTGCACGTGGTGGCCGAGCCCGGGGATGAACTCGCGCGCTTCTCGTTTGGCGCGAACGGTTTCGAGGGCGAGCGCGTCCCAGCCCGCGTCGTCGGCCGGGAGGTCGCCGGCGGAGGCCAGGACCTCGTGGAGGAAGCGGCCGCAGTCCTCGGTGACGCCGAGGAAACGCGAGCCGCCGCCGAGCAGGCCGGCGGCGAGCGCGCCCTGGATCGAGTCGGGCGCGGACAGGTAGGTCAGCCGGGTGACGATCGCGGTCGGGGTGAACCCGTGGTCGGCCAAGGCCGCGAGCACGGCCTCGAACACGCGGGTCTCGCCCGGCGTCGGCCGGCGCTGCGTCGCGAGCCAGAAGGACAGCTCGCCGAAGCCGACCTTGCCCATCACGTCCTGGGCCAGGTCCTGGCCGAGCAGGGTGATCTTGTCGAGCGACGACGCACCGAGCGCCGTCTCGTATACTGGCTCGTTCACGCGTCGGCCTTTCCCGGGAGATCGCTGCTGGGGAGATCACTGCGCGGGGTGCCCAGCCAGGCGCGCAGCTCGGCGCCGTGCTCGTCGAGCTCGGGCGGCGGCAGCCGGTAGGACGCCGGGGTCGCCGAGAGCCGCAACGGGTGGCGCGTGGTCGGCACCGCGCGGTCGCCTTCGCCGACCTCGACCACGGGGTCGAGCCCGAACCGTTCGGCCATCGCGAAGCCGCCGTCGATCGTGGAGATCGGGCCGCACGGCACGCCCACCGCCGTGAGGGCCTCGAACCAGTCGACGGCGCCGCGGGCGGCCAGGCGCTCGACGAGGATCGGGCGCAGTTCGTCGCGATTCTTCGTGCGGTCGGCGTTGTGCGCGAAGCGCGGGTCTTCGGCGATCTCGGGGATGGCGAGCACGTCGCACAGTTTGCGGAACTGGCCGTCGTTGGCGGCGGCGACGATGAGGTCGTCGTCGGCGGTCGGCAGCGGCTCGTACGGGAAGACGCTGGGGTGCGCGTTGCCCATCCGGTAGGGGACCACGCCGCCGGCGACGTAGGCGGAGCTGTGGTTCACCAGCCCGGTGAGCGCCGAGGACAGCAGGTTGACCTCCACGAGCTGGCCGGCGCCGGTCGCGTCGCGGTGGCGCAGCGCGGCGAGGATGCCGATCACGGCGTGGTTGCCGGCCATCACGTCGAACACGGAGATGCCGGCGCGGTACGGCGGCCCGGCGGGGTCGCCGGTGAGGCTCATCAGGCCGGAGATCGCCTGCACCATGAGGTCGTAGCCGGGCACGTGGCTGCCCGCGCCGGAGCCGAAGCCGGTGATCGACGCGTAGACGAGGCCGGGGTTGAGGGCGCGGACGGTCTCGTAGTCGAGGCCGTACTTGGCCAGGCCGCCGGGCTTGAAGTTCTCGATGAGCACGTCGGCGCGGGCGGCGAGCTCGCGCCCGAGCGCCGCGTCGGCCTCGTCGCGCAGGTCGAGCGCGATGGAGCGCTTGCCGCGGTTCACGCCGAGGTAGTAGGTGGACGTCTCGCCGCGCACCGGCGGCATCCAGGTGCGGGTCTCGTCGCCCTGGGGGCCCTCGACCTTCACGACTTCGGCGCCGAGGTCGGCGAGCAGCATCGTGGCGTACGGGCCGGCCAGCACCCGGGAGAAGTCCGCCACCAGCAGCCCCGACAGCGGTCCGGTGCCCGCTCCCGCCGGGGAGTCTTCCATGCTTCGCCTCTCTTCGTGTCCGTCAGGCGGACCACTGTCCGCGTGAGTCGTCCAACCGAGAGTCTGCGCTTGTGCGGCGCGCCGGTCAAGCGTGGGTCAGGACACGGCGGGCGCGGCCGCGGCGGCGCTGTGCGGCACGTCCTGCAGGCGCGCGAAGTCCGCGCTGATGTCGCCCGCGGCCTGCAGCAGCAGGGGCAGGTGGTGGCCCACCAGCCGGTCGACCGGGGTCTCGGCGGCGTGGCAGTTGACGTTCACGCTCGCGATCACGCGGCCGGCCCCGTCGCGCAGCGGCGCGGCGACCGAGCGGATCCCGAGGGTGAGCTGCTCGTCGGTCAGCGCCCAGCCGCGGGCGCGCACTTCGCGCAGCTCGGCGTCGCGTTCGGCGTGGTCCGGCTGCCAGCGCGGCACGAGCCCCGAGCGGGTCGGCTCGGCGAGCGTGGTCTCCAGCTCCTCGGGGGACAGGGCGGCCAGCAGGACTTTGCCCAGCGACGTCGGCAACGCCGGGAACCGCGTGCCGATCTGCACGGCCAGCGAGACGATCTTCGGCACCGAGACCCGGGCCACGTAGACGATGTCGGAGCCGTCGAGCTGCGCGATCGAGCACGACTCGTTCGTCTGCGCGCTGAGCTTCTCCAGGTGCGGGCGGGCGATGTCCCACAGGCCCATCGACCGCACGTAGGCGACGCCGAGTTCGAGCACGCGGGGCGTGAGGGCGTAACCACGCTCGGCCGTGCGCACGTAGCCGAGCTCTTCCAGTGTCAGCAGGATCCGCCGCGCGGTGGGGCGGGCCAGCTTCGTGGCGGTCGCGACCTCGGCGAGCGTCATCACCGGCTGGTGGGGCCGGAAGGCGGCGATCACTTCGAGCCCGCGGGCGAGCGCCTCGATGAAGTCCGGACCGGTTCCCTCTCGTGGCATCGCACGACCTCCTCACGGCCTGGCGGGCACTGCGTCCAGCGAAGCGTATCCGCCCGCTGTCCGCGAGCCGGACAGCGCGGCCCGGCCTCGCGCCGCGCCCGGGCCCGGGCCCGGCCGGGCATTGACAGGGGCTCCGCGGTGCGCAAAAGTGTCTGCACCCCACTGGTTGTCCGTCAAGCGGACGATTGTACGCGTCAGGGTCCGTGGGCTCCGGCGTGGAAGAGAGGCAGCCATGAGCGAGCCCACCGGCCGGCCGGTCGTCCTGCGCGGCGGGACCGTGCTGACCGTCGACGCCAACCGCCGCGTGCTGCCCGGGCACGACGTGCTGGTCACCGGCGACACGATCACTGGCGTCGGCCCGGAGCTGGCCGTGCCCGAAGGCACCGTGGAGATCGACGCGACCGGCGGCATCGTGATGCCGGGCATGATCGACACGCACCGGCACATGTGGCAGACGGCGATGCGCGGGTACGGCGCCGACTGGACGCTGACGCAGTACTTCGTCTGGTACTACCTCGAACACGGCAAGACGTTCCGCCCGGCCGACGTCTACGCGGGCAACCTGCTGTCCGCCTGGGAGGCGCTCGACGCCGGCGTGACGACCACAGTGGACTGGTCGCACGGGCTGCAGACGACCGAGCACGCCGACGCGGCCGTCGACGCGCTGCAGGCCGTGCCGGGCCGGTTCGTGCTGGCGTACGGCAACATCCAGGACGCGCCGGCGCACTGGACCGCCACGCCGGAGTTCCGCGAGTTCGTCGCGCGCCGCATGACGGGCGACCCGATGCTCGGCTTCCAGCTCGCGTTCGACGTGACCGGCGACCCGGAGTTCCCGGAGAAGCCGGCGTTCGAGGTCGCGCGCGAGCTCGGCGTGCCGGTGACTACGCACGCGGGCGTGTGGGGCGCGACCGGCGACGACGGCATCCGCCTGATGCACGACCACGGTTTCATGACGCCCGAGACGATCTACGTGCACGGCGCGTCGCTCTCGGCCGACTCCTACCACCGGATCGCCGCGACGGGCGGTTCGGTGTCGGTGTCGACGGAGAGCGAGCAGAGCGCGGGCCAGGGCTACCCGCCCACCTGGGCGCTGCGTTCGCACGGCATCCCGGTGTCGCTGTCGATGGACACGTCCGTGTGGTGGAGCGGGGACCTCTTTTCGGCCATGCGCACCACGCTGGGCGCCGACCGGTCCCGCGAGCACCTGGAGGCGCACGTGAAGGGCGACACCGTCACGCACGCCGCGCTGCGCGCCGACCAGGTGGTGGAGTGGGCCACGCGCGGCGGCGCCCGGGCGCTCGGTCGCGAGGCGGAGCTCGGCAGCGTCGAGGTCGGCAAGAAGGCCGACCTGGTGCTGGTGAAAAACGATCACTCGCCCGTGTCGTTCCCCCTGCTCAACCCGCACGGTCACATCGCGTTCCAGGCCCAGCGCGGCGACGTGCACACCGTGCTGGTGAACGGCCGCGTCGTGAAGCGCGACGGCCGCCTCGTGGACGTCGACCTGGCGGCGGTGCGCCGCACGGTGGACGCGACGGTGGAGCACCTGCGCGCGCAGCTGGGCGACGAGGCGTGGGAGCAGGGGATGAACCCCGACGTGCCCGAGGCGAAGATCCTCGACAACCCCTACACCTACACCGACTACCAGAGCGGCAGCACCCACGGCGGGTGACCACTGTGGACGTTTCCGCTCGCTTCGCCCTACGGTGGGGCGAGCGGGACGTCCGAGGCGGGAGGCCGGCATGGCAGGCGGTGCTGAGCGGTCGCGCGTGCCGGCCCCGATCGAGCCCATGCTCGCGACCCCCGACGGCGGTCTCCTGCGCGACGGCCCGGACTACGCCTACGAGTTCAAGTGGGACGGCTACCGGGCGATCATGCGCGTCGCCCCCGACGGCACCACCGTGCTGACGAGCCGCAACAACAACGACTTCACCGGCCGGTTCCCCGAACTGCTGGGCGCCTTCGGCGACGCGCTGGGCGGCCGGCCCGCGGTGCTCGACGGCGAGATCGTGGCCCTCGACGAGCAGGGACATCCCGACTTCGGCCTGCTGCAGAACCACGACACCTCGGCGCGCGCGGTGTCCTTTTTCGCGTTCGACGTCCTTTCGCTCGGCCGCGAGTCACTGCTGGACGCCACGTACGACGAACGGCGTGGCGTGCTCGAGACTCTCGAGCCGCCGGACCGTCGCCTCGTGGCCATCACCCCGTCGTACTCCCACACCGACCTGTCGGCGCAGGGGATGTCGCCGCAGGACCTGCTGGACGTGGCGCAGAAGACCATGCTCGAAGGCCTGGTGGTCAAGGCGCGCGGTTCGAAGTACCACCCCGGGCGGCGGAGCCCGGAGTGGTTGAAGCACCCACTGATCCGGACCACCGAGGTCGTGCTCGGGGGCTGGCGGCCGGGTCAGGGGCGTCGCGCTTCCACCCTTGGCGCGCTGCTTCTTGGTGCGCACGACCCGGTTTCGGGTGATCTGCTGTACCTGGGTGATGTGGGGACTGGGTTCACGGAGCAGATGCTGGTGGACCTGCGGGAGACTTTGGCGCCGTTGGAGCGGTCGGTGAGCCCGTTCGCGAATGTGGTGCCCCGCGACCGCGCGCGGGGGGCGCATTGGTTGGCACCTTCGCTCGTCGGCGAGGTCGTGTACCGCCGCCTGACACCAGGCGACCAACGCCTCCGGCACACGGCCTGGCGGGGGTTGAGGCCGGATCGGGTACCGGGTGAGGTGGAAGTTCCGTCGGTGTAGGGCGGAAGCGCGGTTCTGCCGGCATCGACACGGTCGGCGGTGGCCGGATCGTCGCGGACCTCGCTACCAGGCCGACAACCGTCGTGGGTCGGGCTGACCGTTTTCGTCGACTCCGACGAGATGCGCTGCTTCGGGGCCGCTGCGGGAGTCTTCGTCCAGTGGTGTGCTCGCTGTGGAGTGACAGGCGCAGCCCTCGGGTGGACGACTGCCTGGGTGGCGTGTCATGCTGAAACTGTCAGTGACTGACACAATAGTCATCTCATGACAGGTGGAGCACAGTGAAAGCAGTGGTGATCGGCACCGGGACCATCGGCGCGGCCGTGAGCGAGGTGTTGGGGGAGCAGGGCCACGAGGTCGTGACGGTTGGCAGGAAGTCCGGGGAGTACCGGGCGGACATCACCGACGTCGGGAGCCTGCAGGCGTTGTTCGCGGGGCTGGGTGGGTTCGACGCGGTGGCGAGTGCGGCCGGTGACGTGTTTCCGGCGCCGTTCGAGGAGGCGACGGACGAGCAGTGGGCGGGTTCGCTCGCGTCGAAGGGGATGGGGCAGGTCAATGTGGTGCGGGCGGCGCTGCCGTACCTCGCGGACGGGGGGTCGTTCACGTTGGTGTCCGGGGTGCTGACCGATGAGGTGACGGTGGCGGCGACGATCGGGGCCACGGTGAACCACCTGGTCGAGGGGTTCGTCAAGGCGGCGGCGACGGAGCTGCCGCGGGGGATCCGGATCAACTGCGTCAGCCCGACGGTTCTCGCGGAGTCCACGGCCTACCACCCGTATTTTCCCGGGTTCACGCCGGTGTCGGCGGCCGAGGTGGCGCAGGCGTATCTGCGGGCGATGGCGAATCCCGGCACCGGGCGGGTGTTGAAGCTGCACAAGACGGACAGCTGACGCCGAGCCGCGGCGATCCGGCCGCGGAAGCGGGCCGTGGTGCAGGGCTGTCGCACGAGCAGCGACTGACGGTGACGCCGCCGGTTGCGGATGCACTTTTCACCGTCGGTAGCCGATCACCGGAAGAGGTCACGAGCAACACCGCGGCCGGACGTTATCGAGACCCGGTTCGAAGTCCCGTACAGGCACCACGGCGTCAGTGAGCCCGGTCGGCGCACGGCAGGGGTCGGCATCGCGCCGCCAGGTGGAGCCGGACGACCGGAGGTCATGCGTACCGCCGAACCGTTGGACCGCAAGAGAATTCCCGAACCGCACACACGCGGATCGGGCTGAAAAGCCGACGCGCTGGCGCCCGCCCGCGGCAGCACCGATCCCCGCGAAGAAGGCCAGAACGGCGCCGTGCGCAACGCCGTGCGCGGCCGGCGCCGAGGAGACCCGCCCGCGCCGCGCCGGGCGGAGGAGCCGGCCGCCACCCCGTCCCGAGCCGGCCGGAGGTGCCCGAAAGCGGGGTTACCATCCGTTTCATGCTGCGACGACGTTCCTCGGTCGCCGGGCCGTGGCGTGTCCCGCGAAGCCCGGGGCCGGGTCGTGCGGGGAAGTGGCGCGCAGCGGGGCCGAAGGGTGAGTTTCCGCCGGGCGGCCGGGTTTGGTCGCCCACCGACCACAATGGACACCCGAGGGCCGGGGGACCCGTCTTCGAGCCGGGGAGGCGCCGATGACCGCCACGTATCCGCCGCGCCGCAGTCCCGCGCGGATCGCCGTGATCGTGATCTCGGTGGTCGTGCTCGTGATCGGCGTGTGCCTGGCCATCGGGGGCGGCGTGCTGCTGCTGGTGTTCGGCTCCGGCGGGTCGCTGAAGTCGGGGCAGCACGACGTGACGACCCCGACCGCGGCCATCGTCACCGACACGGCGCAGATCACCGACACCGGCCGGCTCACGCGTGCGCTCGGCTCGCCGTCGATCACCGTCCACGCGACGGGCGGCAACGCCTCCGGCCTGTTCATCGCCATCGGGCCCGCGGCGGACGTCGACCGGTACCTGGCCGGTGTCGCGATCGAGCAGGCGCGCAACTTCGACCTCGACCCGTTCGCGCTCGACGCCGTCCGCCGCGACGGCACGGCGCTCGCGGCCCCGCCGGCCACCCAGCCGTTCTGGGTCGCCTCCGGCGCGACCGACGTGACGTGGCAGATCACCGACGGTGACTACCGCGCGGTCGTGATGAACGCCGACGGCACCCCCGGCGTCGACTCCCGCCTCGCCGTCGACCTGAACCTGCCGGGCCTGTTCGGCTACGCGCTCGGGTTCCTCATCGGCGGGCTCGTCCTGGTCGCGGCCGCGATCGTCGCGCTCGCGCTGGGCCGGCCGCGCAGCCGGGCCCCGGAGCCGACCACACCGACCCCGCCGCTGTACTGAGACCGCGGACGGGGCCGGCCACCATGGCAGAACACACCGCGGCCGTCGAGCACGCGACCCCCGAGTTCCTCACGCGCGCACGGTCGATCGCGCTGGTGCTGTGGCGGCGCGCCCCGTTCACCACGGCCGTCGTCGTGGCGATGGTCGCGCTCGGCCTGGCGACGGGCACGCTGTGGAGCGCCGTCGAGACGCGCGCGTGGTTCCCGCAGGTGTCCTACGGCCTGCCCTCGCTCCTCGACGGCCGCTGGTGGACGTTCCTCATCGGACCGTTCTTCGCGCTGAACCCGCTGTTCTACCTCCCGGTGGCCGGCGGGTTCGCCCTGCTCGTCGGCCCGTCCGAGGCGCGGCTGGGCACGCGCCGGACCGCCGCGATCGCCGTCGGCGCGCAGCTGGCCGCCACCCTCGGCGCCGCGCTGATCCTGCTCGCGCTGCGCGGCACCGGCTGGGAGTGGGCGACACAGCTCGCGGCGCGCACCGACGTCGGGTTCTCCGCGGGTGCGCTCGCCGTGGTCGCCGTGGTGAGCGCGACCATCCGCTCGCCATGGCGGCTGCGGTTGCGCGCGCTCCTGTGCGTATACGTCGGGGTGTCCATCCTCTACATCGGCACGCTCGCCGACCTGGAACACCTGCTCGCCGTCGGCCTCACACTGCCGCTCGCGCGCCGCCTCGCCGGCCCGAAACGCCTGCGGTCCTCGGGCCGCCCGACGCGGCGGGAGTGGCGCCTGCTCGCGGTCACCGGCCTCGTCATCGCGGGCGCGGTGCAGATCGTGGTGCGCATCGCGCCCGGCGTCAGCCCGCTCGGCTCCACGGCGGGCCAGGCCGATTCGGTGCCGGAGCTGGCCATCGTGCTCGTGGTGATCGCGTTGATGATCAACGGCCTGCGGCGCGGCAAACGCGCGGCGTGGCGGTGGGCGGTCGGGCTCGCCTCGCTGATCGTGGCGCTGGGCGTCGTGATCGCCGTGGTCGTGGTCGTCGCGGAGATCTTCGGCCTGGCCTACACGATCGAGAACGCGTCGTTCCTCATCGCCGACGCCGTGCTCTGGGGCGCCATGCTGACGCTGCTCATCGCCGCGCGCGGGGCGTTCCGCGTGCCCTCGCGGCGGAACCGGCGCCGGGCTCTCGGCTCCCGCGACGTCGACGGCGCCACCGAACTGCTGCAGCGCCACGGCGGCGGCACGCTGTCCTGGATGACCCTCTGGCCGGAGAACTCCCACTTCTTCGGCCCTGACGGCGAGTCCTACCTCGCCTACCGCCGCCACGCCGGCGTGGCCATCGCCCTTGGCGACCCGATCGGCCCCGACACCGCCGGCACGATCCGGGCGTTCGCGGAGCTGTGCGACAACTCCGGGCTGGTGCCGTGCCTGTTCTCCGTCACCGAGGAGACCACCGCCGTCACGGACTCGCTCGGCTGGGCCCGCGTGCAGGTCGCCGAGGACACCCTCGTCGACCTGGCGGACCTGGAGTTCCGCGGGAAGGCGTGGCAGAACGTGCGCTCGGCGCTCAACCGCGCGGTGAAGGAAGGCGTGGCCTTCCGCCTGGTGACGCTGGCCGACGAACCGTGGTCGCTCGTCGCGCAGGTCCGCGCGATCTCCGAGGAATGGGTGGGGGACAAGGGGATGCCCGAGATGGGCTTCACCCTCGGCGGCGTGGACGAGGCGCTGGACCCGCGCGTGCGCGTCGGCCTGGCCGTGGACGCCGCCGGCGTGGTACAGGGCGTCACGTCGTGGCTGCCCGTGTACGGCGGCGACGGGCAGGTCGAAGGCTGGACGCTCGACGTGATGCGCCGCCGCGGCGACGGGTTCCGGCCCGTGGTGGAGTTCCTCATCGCCTCGTCCTGCCAGGCGTTCCGCGCCGAGGGCGCGAAATTCGTGTCGCTCTCCGGTGCCCCGCTGGCCCGTGCGCCGGAGGCCCCGCCGGCCGCGCCGCTCGAACGCCTCCTCGATTCGTTCGGCGGGGCGATGGAGCCGTACTACGGGTTCCGCTCGCTGCACGCGTTCAAGACGAAGTTCAAGCCCCGCTACGTGCCGATGTACCTGTCCTACCGCGAGGAAGGCGACCTGCCGCGCATCGGCGTCGCGCTCGCGCGCGCCTACCTGCCCGACGCCTCGCTGGGTTCGCTGGTGCGGATGGGGAAGAACTGACGGGACGGTCGGACACTCGGGCGAGGATTGGCCGTTTCCCCCTCGACCTGCGCGGACTATGCTCGCCGCGATGATCGACGGGGGAGAGGACGGGATGGCTGAGCAGGTCCTGGTGCGCGGTGAGCAGGTGCGCCGCGTCGCGGTGGCGAGCGCGATCGGCACGACGATCGAGTGGTACGACTACTTCATCTACAGCACCGCCACCGCGCTGGTGTTCAACAAGCTGTTCTTCCCGTCGCTGTCCCCGGCGTCGGGCACGCTCGCGGCGTTCGCGACGCTCGGCGTGGGCTTCGTCGCGCGCCCGCTGGGCGGGATCGTGTGGGGCCACTTCGGCGACCGCGTCGGGCGGAAGGCGATGCTGGTCGCGTCGCTCGTCCTGATGGGGCTCGCGACGGCCGCGGTCGGGGTGCTGCCGACGTTCGCGCAGGCCGGCGTGCTCGCGCCCGTGCTGCTGGTGGTGCTGCGCGTGCTGCAGGGCATCTCGGCCGGCGGCGAATGGGGTGGCGCGGCGCTGATGGCCGTCGAGCACGCGCCCGCGGGCCGGCGCGGGCGCTACGGCTCGTTCTCCCAGATCGGCGTGCCCGCCGGGCTGATCATCGCGCAGCTGGTGTTCTTCGCGGTGACGAGCTCGCTGTCGCCGGAGGACTTCCGGTCGTGGGGCTGGCGCGTGCCGTTCCTCGTCAGCCTCGTGCTGGTGGTCGTGGGACTGGTGATCCGCCTGCGCGTGGCCGAAAGCCCGGTGTTCGCGCGGCTGCGGGAGACCGGCGAACGCAGCCGCGTGCCGATCGCCGACGTGCTGCGCCGGCGCCCGCGTGAGGTCACCGTGGCGGCGCTGAGCTTCATCGCCAACACCGCGCTCGGCTACGTCTTCTTCGCGTACCTGTTGTCCTACGGCACTTCCGTGCTCAAGCTGAGCAACACCACGATGCTGGTGGAGATCATCGTCGGCAGTGTGGTGTGGCTCGTGAGCATCATCGCGGGGGCGATCTGGTCGGACCGCGTCGGGCGGAAACGGGTGTACCTCGTGGGTTCGGTGCTGCTCGTGGTGTGGTCGATCCCGTTCTTCCTGCTCGTCGACACACGCCAGCCGTGGCTGCTGGGCGTCGCGGTGGTCGTGCTCAACCTCGGCCTGGGCGCGACCTACGGCCCGCAGTCGGCCTTGTTCGCGGAGCTGTTCGAACCGCGCTACCGCTACAGCGGCGCTTCCTTCGCCTACGCCGTGGGTGCGGTGCTGGGCGGTGGTTTCGCGCCCCTGATCGCGACGGCGCTGCAGACGTCGACCGGCACGTCGCTGTCGGTGTCGCTGTACATGGTGGCGGTCGCGCTGATCAGTCTCGGTGCGGTGATCGCGTTTCCGCGCTCGCCGGTCACCACCGGCTGAGGCCGGTGTTCCTCAGGCCGCGGAGTTCAGGTCCAGCGCCTGCCTCCCGGCCGGCGTGAGTTCGGCCGGCACCCACTGCCCGGGCGCGACCTCCCGCACCGGCCGGACGAGCCCGGCGTGCGTGAGCGCGTGCGCGGTGGGCTGGTCGGAGCAGAGCAGACCGTCGATGCGCAGGTCGGGTTCGCTGCCGGCGCCGAGCTCGGCGCGGCCGGCCGCGACGGCGCGCAACAGCGCGAGTGCCCGGCCGTTGAGCGGGGTCGTCGTCATGGCGGTTCCTTTCCGCGTCCCTCACTGCGAACACGGATCCGCGGCCCCGCCGGTTCACCCCGCTCAGGAGATCGCCAGGTCGGCCCGCAGCGGCGCGCCGCGCATCGCGCGCCAGACCGCGGCCGGCGTCAGCGGCATGTCGGCGTGGCGCACGCCGAATTGCGCCAGGGCGTCGACCACCGCGTTGACCACGGCCGCCGGGGAGCCGACGGTGGCGGACTCGCCGATGCCCTTGGCTCCGATGGGGTGGTGCGGCGAGGGCGTCACGGTTTCGCCGAGCTCCCAGGACGGGCACTCCAACGCCGTGGGCAGCAGGTAGTCCATGAACGAACCGCCGAGGTGGTTGCCGTCGGTGTCGAAGGCCATGAGCTCCATCAGCGCCATGCCGATGCCGTCGGCGAGACCGCGGTGCACCTGGCCCGCGACGATCATCGGGTTGATCCGCACGCCGCAGTCGTCCACGGCGATGAAGCGGCGCACGCGCACCTGGCCGGTGTCCGCGTCGACGTCGACCACGCACAGGTACGCGCCGAAGGGATACGTCAGGTTCGGCGGGCTGTACACGGTGCTCGCGTCGAGCTGTCCTTCCACGCCCTCGGGCAGCGCCAGGTCGGAGTGGGCGGCCAGCGCGATCTCGCGGATCGTGTGCCCGCGGCCGGGCACACCGCGCACGAACCAGCGTCCGCGTTCCCATTCGAGGTCGTCGGGGCTCACCTCGAGCATCGCCGACGCGACCTGCCGCGCGCGCTCGCGCACCTTCCGCGCCACCGTCACGGCGGCCGCGCCCGACACCGGCGTCGAACGGGAGCCGTAGGTGCCGAGGCCGAACGGCGTGTGGTCGGTGTCGCCCTGCACGACCTCGACCTCGTCGGGCGGGATGCCGAGCTCGGCCGACACGAGCTGCGCGAACGTCGTCTCGTGGCCCTGGCCCTGCGACATGCACGAGAGCCGCAGCACGGCCGAGCCGGACGGGTGCACGCGCAGCTCGGCGCCGTCGGCCATGCCGAAGCCGAGGATGTCCATGTGCTCGCGCGGCCCGGCACCCACGGCCTCGGTGAAGAAGCTCAGGCCGAGGCCCATCAGCTCGCCGCGCGCGCGTCTCTCGGCTTGTTCGCGGCGCAGTTCGTCGTAGCCGGCGATCTCCTTCAGCAGCGTCAGCGCGCGCGGGTAGTCACCCGAGTCGTACTGCCAGCCGGTGGCGCAGGTGTACGGGAACTGTTCGGGCCGCAGCAGGTTGCGCATGCGCAGCTCGGCCGGGTCCAGGCCCAGCTCGCGGGCGAGCACGTCCATCATCCGCTCGACCACGTACACGGCCTCGGTGATGCGGAACGAACACGCGTACGCGACGCCGCCGGGCGCCTTGTTCGTGTACACGCCGGTGACCGAGCAGAACGCGGCCGGCAGGTCGTAGGAACCGGTGAACACGTGGAAGAACCCGGCGGGGAACTTCGCCGGCTGCGCGGTGCCGTTGAACGCGCCGTGGTCGGCGAGCACGCGCACCCGCAGCCCGAGCAGCCGGCCGTCGCGCGTGGCCGCGATTTCGCCGCTCATGTGGTAGTCGCGGGCGAACGACGTGCTCATCAGGTTTTCCGAGCGGTCCTCGGTCCACTTCACCGGCCGCCCGGTGAGCATCGACCCCACCACCGCGCACAGATACCCGGGGTACATCCCGACCTTGTTGCCGAAGCCGCCGCCGATGTCGGGCGCGACGATGCGGATCCGGTGCTCGGGCAGGCCCGTGATCCGCGAGTACAGGACCCGGTGCGCGTGCGGCGCCTGCGCGGTCGCCCATACGGTGAGCTTGCCGGTGATCGCGTCGATGTCAGCCACCGCACCGCAGGTCTCGAGCGGCGCCGGGTGCACGCGCGGGTAGAGCATGTCCTGCCGGGCCACCACGTCCGCCTTCGCGAACGCGGCTTCCGTGGCCGCCTCGTCGCCGGACGACCAGTCGAACACGTGATTGTCGGCCTTGCCGAGGTCGTCGCGGATCACGGCGGCGCCGGGGGCGAGCGCGGCCGGCGCGTCGACGACCACCGGCAGCGGCTCGTACTCGACGTCGATCAGCTCCAGCGCATCCCTTGCCGCGTAACGGTCTTCGGCGACGACGAACGCGATCTCCTGGCCCTGGAAGCGGACCTTGTCGGTGGCGAGCACGGCCTGCACGTCGTGCGAGAGCGTCGGCATCCACGCCATGCCGCGCTCGGCCAGGTCTTTCCCGGTGAGCACGGCGCGGACCTTGGGATGGGCCTCGGCCGCGCTGGTGTCCACCGACACCAGGCGCGCGTGGGCGTGCGGGCTGCGCAGGATCGCGCCGTGCAGCATCCCGGGCAGCACGAGGTCGTCGACGAACGTGCCGCGCCCGCGCACGAAGCGCGCGTCTTCCTTGCGGGGCAACGAACCGTAGGTCATGCGGGCTCCCCGTCCGGGTGCTCGGCCGCCCAGCGGATCGAGCGGACGATGTTCTCGTAACCGGTGCAGCGGCACAGCTGCCCGGAGATCGCTTCGCGGATCACGTCCTCGCTCGGGTCCGGGTCGTGGTCGAGCAGCCAGCGCGCCGTCATCAGCATTCCGGGTGTGCAGAACCCGCACTGGATCCCGTGGCACGCCACGAAACCCTGCTGCACGGGGTCGAGCTCGGCCCCGTGACCGAGGTCCTCGACGGTGCGCACCTGCTTGCCGTCGGCCATCGCGGCCAGCACCGTGCACGACTTCACCGGCAGGTCGTCGAGCCACACGACGCAGGTGCCGCAGTTGGATGTGTCGCAGCCCCAGTGGGTGCCGGTGAGCCCGAGGTCGTCGCGCAGGAGGTGCACGAGCAGCAGGCGCGGCTCGACCGTGCGGCGGTGGGGTTCGCCGTTGACCGTCACCGTGATCTCCACGCCCGTCAGCCTCCGGCCCGTCGCGCCGCCCGGTGCAACGCCCGCGTGGTGAGCGTGGCGACGAGGTGGCGCTTGTAGTCCACCGGCCCGCGCTGGTCGGCGGCGGGGGAGCAGTGCTCGGCCGCGATGAGCCCGGCTTTCTCGAAGCGTTCCGCCGAAGCGGCGCCACCGCGCAGGAAGTCTTCGGCCTCGGCCGCCACGAACCGCGGCGCGCCGACCGCGGTGAGCCCGATGCCGGCCTCGGCGACGTCGTCGCCTTCGAGCACGAGCTCAGCCCCGGCGGCCGCTACCGCCCAATCACCGGCGCGGCGGCCCACCTTCGCGTACGCGCTTCCGCTGCCCTCGCGGATCGGCAGCCGCAGCTCCACGAGCAGCTCTGCCGGGCCGACGACCGTGTTGTAGGGCCCGGTGAAAAACTCCCGCACCGGTACGGTCCGCGTGCCCTCCTCACCGCGGATCACGGCTTCGGCCCGCACCGCGGTGAACGCGGCCGACAGGTCCTCCGACGGGTCGGCCTGGCACAGCGAACCCCCGATCGTGCCGCGGTTGCGCACGATCGGGTCGGCGATCACGCGCTCGGCGTCGGCCAGGACCGGGAACAGCGCGCCGGCCTCGGCCGAGGCGAGCAGCTGGGCGTGGCGCACCAGGGCGCCGATGCGCAGCTCGCCGTCGGCGACCTCGATCCCGGACAGCTCGGTGAGCTCGTTGACGTCCACCAGCGCTTCGGGCCGGGCCAGGCGCAGCTTCATCATCGGGATCAGGCTGTGCCCGCCCGCGATCACGCGGCTTTCCGGGCCGTACTTGGCCAGCAGCGCCAGCGCGTGCTCGACGCTCGTGGCCCGCTCGTACTCGAACTGCGCCGGCACCTGCATGACGGTCGATGGTCCCCGCCCCGCGCGTCCGCCGCAACAGCGGATTAACCGTTGGCCTAATCCGTGTGGAGACCGGTTCCGTCCAGCTCGGCGGTGGGGTTAAGCAAAGGGTTAATCGCGCATTGTCGCGCCCGTGGCCCGGGGGGAGCATGACGGCAGCTGACCAACGGCGGAAGCAGGTGCGCGTGATGCGGATCGAGTCCGACGGGCACAGCCGCGGCAACCCCCGGCTGTTCGAGCTCGTCGAGGACGCACCGAAACAGGGCCCGAGTCCGACCGTGTGGGCGTGGCCCGACCTCGTGGACTTCCTGAAGGTGGCGGGCCGCCCGGTCGCCGGGCCCTGGCCCCCGCACCAGCGGCCTCGTCAGGACCCCGAAGAGGACACGCTGCCCACGGCCGTGGCCGAGCCTCCCGAGAAAGCCTGAGGAGGCCGGCGTGTACCCGTCCCGGTTCCGCTACGAAGCACCCCGTTCCCTGGCCGAGGCGCTCGACCTGCTGCGCACCGGCGACGAGGCCAAGGTCCTCGCCGGCGGGCAGAGCCTGGTGCCGCTGATGAAGCTGCGCTTCGCCGCGCCCGCGCTCGTCGTCGACATCAACAACGTCCCCGGCCTGGCCCACCACGAGCTCGACGCCGAGGGCAACCTCCACGTCGGCGCGCTGTGCCGGCACGCCGACCTCGAACGCTCGCAGCTGTTGAAGGCCGTGCAGCCCACGATGGCCGCGGCGGCGCCGCTGATCGCCGACCCCATCGTGCGCAACCGCGGCACGCTGGTGGGTTCGCTGTGCCACGCCGATCCCCAGGGTGACTGGGCCTCGGTGGTGCTCGCCCTCGACGGGTCGATCGTCGCGGAAGGACCCGCCGGCCGGCGGACGATCGCCGCGCGCGACTTCGTGCTCGGCCCGTTCCAGAACGCGCTGGCGGCCGACGAGATCGCCGTGGAGGCCGTCATTCCCGCACCCCGCGGCACCCCCGCGGGCGGGTACCTCAAGCTCGAACGCCGGGTCGGCGACTTCGCCACCGTCGGCGTCGCCGTGGCCGTGGAGACGCAGGAGGGCACGGTCACCCGCGCCGGCATCGCCCTCACCGGCGTCGGCGGCTCGACGATCGAAGCCACCGACGCCGAACACGCGCTCGTGGGCGGTCCGCTGACACCCGACAGCGTGGCGGAGGCCGCGGACCTGGCCGCCGCGGCGGCGCGCCCGAAGACCGACCACCGCGGCACCGCCGCGTTCAAGCGGCACCTGGTGCGCACCTTCGTGGTGCGCGCGCTGGACCGCACCGGGGAGGAAGCGGCATGACGAGCGTCCACGAGATCCACGAGGAAGCCACCGGCGACGTCCCGATCCGCCGGATCACCGTCACGGTCAACGGACAGCGCCGCGTCGTCGAGTGCGAACCGCGGTTGCTGCTCGCGCACCTGCTGCGCCAGGGCCTGCGCCTCACGGGCACGCACATGGGCTGCGACACCACCAACTGCGGGGCGTGCACCGTGCTCGTCGACGGGCGCGCGGTGAAGTCGTGCACGATGCTCGCGGTGCAGGCTGACGGGCACGAGGTCACCACCGTCGAGGGGCTCGCCACGGCGAGTGAGCTGCACCCGCTGCAGGAGGGCTTCCGCGAGGAACACGGCCTGCAGTGCGGCTTCTGCACGCCGGGGATGATGCTCTCGGCCAAGGCCCTGCTCGACGAGAACCCGGATCCGTCCGAAGAGGACGTCCGCTGGGCGCTGTCGGGAAACCTGTGCCGCTGCACGGGCTACCAGAACATCGTGAAGTCGGTGCTGTGGGCCGCCGCCAAGCTGCGGTCCGAATAGGAGGCTCGACGTGTCGCAGGCGTTGGACGAGAACAAGATCGGCGGGCTCGGCGTCAGCCGCAAGCGCGTGGAGGACAACCGGTTCATCCGCGGGCGCGGGAACTACACCGACGACATCGTGCTGCCCGGCATGCTGCACATGGAGATCCTGCGCAGCCCGCTCGCGCACGCGCGGATCAAGTCGATCGACACCAGCCGGGCGTGGGAGATCCCGGGAGTGCGGCTCGTGCTCACCGGCGAGATGGCCGCGACCCGCAACCTCGCGTGGATGCCCACCCTCTCCTACGACACCCAGGCCGTGCTCGCCACCGACAAGGTGCGCTTCCAGGGCCAGGAGGTCGCGTGCGTCGTCGCCGACGACCCCTACATCGCCAAGGACGCGTGCGAGGCCATCGACGTCGAGTACGAACCGCTGCCGGTGATCGTGAGCCCCGACCAGGCCGTGGCCGAAGGCGCGCCGCTGATCCGCGACGACAAGGCGGGCCAGGCCGACAACGTCATCTACCGGTGGGAGGTCGGTGACCAGGCCGGCACGGAAGCGGCGTTCGAGCAGGCCGACGTGGTCTCGAAACTGCGCCTGCACTACCCGCGTTCGCACCCCTCGCCGATCGAGTGCTGCGGCTCCGTGGCCGACTTCGACCGCGCCACCGGAAAACTGACCGTGTACATGACCACGCAGGCGCCGCACATCATCCGCGCCGCCGTGGCGATGGTCGCCGAGCTGCCCGAGCACCTGATCCGCATCATCTCGCCGGACATCGGCGGCGGCTTCGGCAACAAGGTGCCCGTGTACCCCGGCTACGTGTGCTCGATCCTGTGCTCCATCCTGCTGGAACGGCCCGTGAAGTGGATCGAGGACAAGACCGGCAACCTGATCTCCACCGGGTTCGCCCGCGACATGTACCTCGACGGCGAGATGGCCCTGCGCGCCGACGGCAAGATCCTCGGCGTCCGCATGCACGCCGAGGCCGACCACGGCGCGTTCTTCGCCGACGCCCAGCCGAGCAAGTTCAAGATCGGGTTGCTGCACTCGACGTTCGCCTGTTACAACGTGCCCGCCGCGCACCTCACCGCGCGCGGCACCTACACCAACAAGGCACCCGGCGGCGTCGCCTACCGCTGCTCGTTCCGCGTCACCGAGGCGATGTTCTTCCAGGAGCGCATGGTCCACCAGGCGGCGAAGGACCTCGGGCTGGACCCGGCGGAGTTCCGGCGGCGCAACTTCGTGCGCGCCGACGCGTTCCCGCACCGCACCCCGTTCGGCTTCCTCGTGGACTCCGGCCAGCCCGAGGCGTGCCTCGACGTGGGACTGAAGGCCGTGGGCTACGAGGACTTCCTGCGGCAGAAGGAGGAAGCACGCAAACAGGGGCGCCGGCTGGGCATCGGGATCTCGACGATGACCGAGCCGCTCGGCGCCGGCAACAGCCGTGAGTACGACATCCTCGGCATCAAGATGTTCGACTCGGCCGAGCTGCGTGTGCACATGACCGGCAAGGCGCTGCTGCGGGTCGGGGCGAAGAGCCAGGGGCAGGGCCACGAGACGACGTGGGCGCAGATCGTGAGCCACGAGCTGGGCATCCCGGCCGACGACGTCACGGTCGAGGAGGGCGACACCGACACCGCGCCGTTCGGCATGGGCACCTACGCCTCGCGCAGCACACCGGTGGCGGGCGCGGCGATCTCGATGGTGTCGCGCAAGATCCGGGCCAAGGCGCGCAAGCTCGCGGCGCACCTGCTCGAAGTGTCCGAAGAGGACCTCGAGTGGGAGCTCGGCCGGTTCTCCGTGCGCGGCGTGCCCGAGCACGGCGTGACGATCCAGGAGTGCGCGATGGCGGCGTACGGCAACATGCCCGACGGCATGGAGCCCGGCCTCGAGAACCACGCCTACTACGACCCGCCGAACCTGACCTGGCCGTTCGCGGTCTACATCGTCACCGTCGAGGTCGACCCCGAGACCGGGGTGTGGGACGTGCTCAACACCGTGGCCGTGGACGACTGCGGCGTGCGCATCAACCCGATGATCGTCGAGGGCCAGATCATGGGCGGGCTCACCGAGGCCTACGCGATGGCGAACATGCAGTTCATCACCTTCGACGCCGAGGGCAACTGCGTCGGCTCGAATTACATGGACTACCTGCTGCCCACGGCGTGGGAGACACCGGGCTTCGAGCTGCACAGCGAGGTCGTCACGCCGTCGCCGCACCACCCGATCGGCGCCAAGGGCGTGGGGGAGTGCGCCGCGGTCGGCGGGCCGGCGGCGTTCGTGAACGCGGTGATGGACGCGCTCGACGACACCGGCGTGCGCAACATCGACATGCCGTTGCTGCCCGACCGCGTGTGGGAAGCCCTGACGCAGCACCACGACGTCTCCGGCGCGCCGCCTGTGCGGACGGACGAATGAGGTGCCGGAGATGTCCATGATGGACTCGCCTGACGGCTGGGACGTGCTGGCGCAGGCCGGTGAGCTGGCCCGCCGCGGCGAGGCGTTCGCGCTCGCGACCGTGGTGTGGCGACAGGGCCCGTCGTCGGGCAAGCGGGGCTGCCGCGCGATCATCACGGCCGAGGGCGAGCTGCGCGGGTGGATCGGCGGCGCGTGTGCCGAGCCGGCCGTGATCCGCGAGGCCCGGCAGGCGCTCGTCGAAGGCACCCCGCGGTTGCTGCTGCTCGGTTCGCCGGAGCAGTTCGGCGCGGCGGTGCCCGAGGGCATGACGGTGGTGCCGATCTCGTGCCAGAGCGAGGGCGCGCTGGAGGTCTACATCGAGCCGGTGCAGCCCGTGCCGCACCTGGTGGTGGTCGGGCGCTCGCCCATGGCGCACACGCTGGTGGAGCTGGCGGGTTCGCTCGGCTGGCACGCGCGGCTCGTCGAGCACACCGAGCTCGACGCGGTGACCGAACGGTCCTTCGTGGTCGTGGCGACGCAGGGGCACCACGACGAGGAGTCGGTGGAGCGCGCGCTGGCCGCGCGGCCGGCGTACGTCGGGCTCGTCGGCTCGCGCCGGCGCGGGGCGAGCGTGCTCGGGTACCTCGCCGACCGCGGGGTGGCGGCCGACGAGCTGGACCGCGTGCAGGTGCCGGCCGGGCTGGACCTCGGCCACGTGTCGCACCGGGAGATCGCGGTGGCGATCCTGGCCGAGCTGGTGCGGATCCGGGCGGCCCGCGGGGTGCCGCCCGGGCCGGCCGGCGCCGCGGTACCCGACCCGGCCGAGACCGTCGACCCGGTGTGCGGCATGACCGTCGAGATCGACGACCCGGTGGCGTTCGAGGGCCACGAGTACAGCTTCTGCTGCGCCGGCTGCCGCGCCGCGTTCCTGCGCGACCCCGGCGCGTACGCCAAGAAGGAGAGCCGATGCTGATCCGCAACCAGTTCGAGGTCGCGCAGCCCGTGGACAAGGTCTGGCGGTTCTTCGACGACGTGCCCGCCGTGGCGACCTGCCTGCCCGGCGCCGAGCTGACCGAGGACCTCGGCGACGAGCGCTACCGCGGCCGCGTGGGCGTCCGCCTGGGGCCGGTGTCGCTGAAGTTCGACGGAATCGCGGCCATCACCTCGCGCGACGAGGCCGCCCGCCGGCTCGTGGTCGACGCGAGCGGCGCCGAAGCCCGCGGCCGCGGCCAGGCGGCCATGATCGTGACGGCGACGCTGGCCCGCGCGGACGTCGGCACCCGCGTCGACTTCGAGCAGGACCTGCAGGTGTCCGGCGCCGCCGCGCAGTACGGGCGGGGCATGATCGCCGACGTGTCGTCGGTGCTGATGCGCCAGTTCGCCCTCAACGTGCAGGAGGCCATCGCGCGGGCCGAACGCGGCGAGACGGCGGCGGCGCGCCACGCGGCGGCCCCGGCCCGTGGCTTCACCATCGGCCTGCAGGCGACGCTCATGGCGCTCAAACGCGTGGTCCGCCGGTTCTTCGCGCCCTATCCGAGCACCCCGTCCTGAGGAGGCAACCCATGGTCCTGTGGTGGATCGGCAACGCCGTGCTGCTGTTCGTGGTGCTGCCCGTCGTCATCGCCCTGCTCAACCGCGTGCTGGCCGCCGTCGAGCGGATCCGCGCCGCGGCCGACGACATCCTCGTGGGCGGCGTGCGCCTCGCGGGGCAGCTCGAACCCGTCCCCGCGGCGCTCGCGCAAACCGACCGCACCATCGGCGAAGTGGCCGTCGGCGCGACCCGGTACGCCGGCAGCGTCGCGAAACTGCTGGGCTGAAAGGAGTTCCGCCATGCCTGCCGCCGCCTGGGCCACCTTGGCCGTCAGTGCACTGATCATCCTGTTCGCCGCCGTCGGCCTGCTCCGCGTGATCCTGCACCTGCGCCACGTCCGCCGCACGCTCGGCAGCGTGCTCGGTGGCGTGCGGGTGATCGCCCAGGAGACCGCGCCCGTGCCCGCCGCGCTGGGCTCGGTGAACGCGAACCTCAAGCCGGTGCGCGACTTCTGCGAGTCGGTGTGAAAGGGGAGCCGTCGTGACCACGGGCTGGATCATCGGGTTTTCGATCGGGATCGTCATCGTGCTCGTCGTGGTGGCGCTCGTGGTGCCGATCCTGGTGCTCGCGCGCTCCATCGGCGAGGCCGCGCCGCTCATCGACGACGAGCTCAAGGCCGCCGAACGCAACACCGCGCCGCTGGCCGAGCTGCGCACCACCAACGACCACGCCGAGGTCATCGTCGCCGGCCTGCGCCGCGGTCGTGAGCGGCTGGGAGGCTGATCCGGATGTCCACACAGGACGAGACGTTGTGGTGGATCGCCATCGCGGCCGGGTTCGTGGTGATCCTCGTGGTGGTGGCTCTGCTGAGCCTGCTCATCCGCTACGTGAAGGTGATCGACCGCCGGGTCGCGGGCATCCGCGACACGCTGCACGGCGCCGCGGACAACACGCAGCACACCGACCTGATCCCCGTCACGGCCACGCGCGTCGACGCCGTGCTCGCCGAAGGCCTGCAGCACCACCTGTTCCTCGGACGGGTGCTCGGAAAGGTGAAGTCGTGACCACCACCCTGGTCGTGCTGACCGTCGTCGACATCGCCCTGCTCGTCGCCGGCCTCGCGGTGTACCTGTTCTGGGTCGGCGGCCTGCTCGCCCGCATCGCGACGAACCTCGAGGACTGCGCGGACACCGTCCGCCGCATCAACACCCACGCCGAGGCGATCGTGCCGGGCGTCTCGCACATCAACCGCACGGGCGGCGTCGTGGCGGGTGCGCTGCCGCTGCTGTACGGGATGGCCGAGGACATCGTGGTGGGCGCGACCTACACGCCGCCGACGGAGGAACGCCCGCCGGCGCGCCCGGCTTCGGGCACGCGGCGCTCGCGGCTGCACGACGCGGTGGGGTTCGCGCGGCGCTGATCCCGTCCGGCGCCTTCTGTCCGGCGCCGTCAGGTGCATCGAACGAGCCTCCCGGCCGGTCACTCGGCCGGGAGGCGCCCGCTCGTCCGCGGTCCGGCGCGGGGGCCGACGTCATCCCCGCGGGGTGATGCCCGCCGGGTGCGGCACCCGACAGGGTCGGGGCATCGCCACAACCGGCGAACCCGCCGAGCGGCCGGGGCCGGTGCACGGGCAAGCGGGCAGGGGTGATCGTGGGCGAAACGCTGACCGTCCTCGCGAACGCGGCCGCCGCCGTGAACCCCGTGCCCTGGGCGCGTTCGCAGATGGCGTTCACGCTCGGGTTCCACATCATCCTGGTGCCGCTCGGGGTGTCGTGGGCGTTCATGGTCCTGATCGCGAACTACCGGGCGGTTCGGCACCACGACCGGGCCGCGCTGCTGCTCGCGCAGCGGTGGTCGAAGTACATGGCCGTGACCTTCGCGGTGGGCGCGGTGACCGGGACCGTGCTGAGTTTCGAGTTCGGCCTGCTCTGGCCGCATTTCATGGGGACCTGGGGCGAGGCGTTCGGCATCCCGTTCGCGTTCGAGGGGATCTTCTTCTTCACCGAGGCGATTTTCGTCGCCGTCTACATCTTCGGCTGGCGCCGGCTGAAACCGTGGACGCACTTCTGGACCGGCGTGCCGATCGTGCTCGCCGGGGTGTTCGGTTCGGTCTCCGTGGTCGCCGCGAACGCCTGGATGAACGCCCCGTCCGGGTTCACGGCGAACGCGCAGGGCGAGATCGTCGACGTGGATCCGCTCGGGGTGATCTTCAACGACGCGATGCCGCTGCAGGCCGCGCACATGGTCGTCGCCGCCTACCTGGTCGGCGGGTTCCTGGTCGCGTCGGTGTACGCGATCGGGATGCTGCGCGGCCGGACCGATCGCTACCACAAGCTCGGGTTGACCATCGCGTTCAGCGTGGCCGCGGTGGCGACACCCATCCAGATCGGCGTGGGCGACAGCCTGGCGCGCTGGGTATACAACGATCAGCCGGTCAAGTTCGCCGCGATCGAGCTGGTGCCGACGACCAGCTCGGATGTGCCCGAGACTCTGCTGGGTCACCTCAACGCGGACGGCACGGTCACCGGCGGCGTCCCGATCCCGGGGCTGGCGTCGTGGTTGTCGGACCCGAGCACGGGCCGGTCGACCGTCGTCCAGGGACTCGACACCGTGCCGGCCGACGCGCGGCCGACGGTGCTCGAGGCCAACGTCGTGCACCTCGCCTGGGACGTGATGGTCGGGCTCGGGACGGTGCTGCTCCTGCTGTCGCTGTGGTACGGCGCGGTCTGGTTGTTCCGGCGGCACCTGCCGACAAGTAAGTGGTTCCTGCGAGCCGCGGCGTGCGCGGGGGTGCTCGCCGTCGTCACGATGGAGGCCGGCTGGGTGGTCACGGAGGTCGGCCGCCAGCCGTGGATCGTCTACAACCTGATGAAGGTCGAGGCCGCGGCGACGGGCAACACCGGCGTCTGGATCACGTTCATCGCCGTGGCCGTGCTCTACGTCGCGCTCGGTGTCACGACGGTCGTGGTGCTCCGGTCGATGAGCCGGCGCTTCCGCCGGGCCGGCGGCTTCGCAGACCTCGATACGCCGTACGGGCCGGCGAAGGAACCCGAGCCGGCGAAGACCGGGGAGCGCGGGCCGTGAGCACCGCGGTCGCGGTCGTGCTGCTGATCGCCCTCGTGATGTACGCCGTGTTCGGCGGAGCCGACTTCGGCGCCGGTTTCTGGGACCTGACCGCCGGCGGACCCGAGCGAGGTGCCGCGCCGCGGGGCCTGGTGGAGCGGTCGATCGGCCCGGTGTGGGAGGCCGACCACGTCTGGTTGATCTTCATCTTCGTCGTCACGTGGTCGGCCTTCCCGGCGGCGTTCCAGTCGATCACCCTGACGATGTTCGTCCCGCTGGCCATCGCGGCGTTCGGGATCGTGTTGCGGGGCGCGAGTTTCGCATTCCGCAAGACGGTGGTCACCGTTCGCGTCCGGCGGGTCTTCGGTGGCTTGTTCGCGCTCTCGTCGGTGCTCGTGCCGTTCTGCTTCGGCGCGATCGCGGGCGGTATCGCGTCCGGTCACGTGCCGGCCGGAGGCGAGGCGGGCGATCCGGTGGGCAGCTGGCTCAACCCGACTTCGCTCGTGACGGGCGGGCTGGCGGTCGTGTTGGCGGCGTACCTGGCCGCGGTGTACCTCGTCAGGAACGCACGACGAGCCGGCGACAGCGCTCTGGCGCTCTACTTCCGCCGCCGGGCCGTGGTGAGCGCCCTCGCCGCGGCGGCGGTCGCCGTGATCGGCTTCGTCGTCTTGAGCGCCTCGGCTCCGTACGTTTTCGACCGGTTGACTTCGTGGGCGTTACCGCCGGTCGTGCTCAGCGTCCTGAGCGGGTTCGGCGCCCTGGTGCTGCTGATTCGCGGCGCGCCCCGCGGCGCACGGGTGCTCGCGGTGGTCGCGGTGGCCTGCATCATTCTCAGCTGGGGCATCGCCCAGTGGCCGTACCTGCTGCCGGTGACCACCACCGTCTCCGCGGCCGCCGCACCGTCCGGAACCCTGACCGCGTTGCTGGTCGCGGTGGGTCTGCTGGTGCTGATCGTGCTGCCCGGCTTCGTGCTGCTCTACGTGCTCGACCAACGCCGGCTGCTTCCCGGGGAAGGCGTCGAGGACGCCGCCGACCGCGCCGTCGACACCGAGGCCGGCTGAGCCGGACCGCAATCACCCCCGAAAGGTGATTGCCGCGCCGCCCGGTCCATCGATCGTCGAAGCAGGCCCGCGACTTCGCGCGTCACGATTGTGAAGGAGCTCCCGTGAACGCCACGACCTCGCCCTTCCCGCGGATCGCGGACTACGCGTTCCTGTCCGACTGCCACACCGGTGCCCTGGTGGCCCCGGACGGATCCGTCGACTGGCTGTGCCTGCCCGCGTTCGACGCCCCGAGCAGCTTCGGCAATCTGCTCGACCGCGGAGCCGGATCCTTCCGGTTCGGTCCCTACGGGATCAACGTGCCGACCTCGCGCGCCTACGTGCCGGGCACCAACGTCATGACCACCACATGGCACACGCCACGCGGCTGGCTGCTGGTCCACGACGCCCTGACGATGGGCCCGCGGCGCGGCCCCGACACGGTCACGCCCCACACAAGGCCCCCGGCCGACAACGACGCCGACCACCTGCTCGTGCGCACCGTCGAGTGCCTCGAAGGTGAGCTGGAGGTCGAGCTGGTCTGCGAGCCGGCGTTCGACTACGGGCGGGAGCCGGCCGTCTGGGCCATGGACGGCAACGACCACCACGCCGACGCGAGCGGCGCCGGCCAGACCTTCCGGCTCAGCACCGACATGCTCATCGGCATCGAGGGTGGCACCGCACGGGCCCGGCACGTGCTCACCAAGGGCGAGAAGACGTTCTGCGCGCTGTCGTGGGCCGAGGGGCTGTCGTCGCCGGCCGACTTCGCGGAGGCACAAGCCCGGATCGACGCGACGGTCCAGTTCTGGCGCGGCTGGCTCTCCCGGGCCCGCATCCCGGACCACGCGCTGCGCCCTTCCCTCGAGCGGTCGGCGCTCACCATCAAAGGCCTGACCTACATGCCGACCGGCGCGACGGTCGCGGCACTGACCACGTCGCTGCCCGAGGCGCCGGGCGGCGAACGCAACTGGGACTACCGCTACACCTGGATCCGCGACACCACGTTCACCCTCCAGGCGCTGCACTACCTGAACCTGGACTGGGAAGCCGGGGACTTCATGCAGTTCGTCGGCGACCTCGAACCCAACGCCGACGGCGGCCTGCAGATCATGTACGGCATCGACGGCCGCCGGGACCTGGCCGAGTCCACTCGCGACGATCTCGGCGGCTACGAAGGCGCCCGGCCGGTCCGCGTCGGCAACGGTGCCTTCGACCAGCGCCAGAACGACGTCTTCGGCGCGGTGCTCGACTCGCTGCTGCTGCACACCGCCCGGAGCAAGCACCTACCGCGCCGGCTGTGGCCGCTGGTGCAGTCGCAGGCCGCGGCCGCGACGGCGGTGTGGCGCGATCCGGACCAGGGCATCTGGGAGGCGCGCGGCAAGCCGCAGCACTACGTGTCGTCGAAGCTGATGGGCTGGGTGGCGCTCGACCGGGCCGCCAAGCTCGCGAACATCCGCGACGACGACGAGCTCGCGAGCCAGTGGCGCAAAACGGCCGACGAGATCCGCGCGGACATCCTCGAGAACGGCGTGAGCGAGCGGGGGGTGTTCCGGCAGCACTACGACACCGACGCGCTGGACGCCTCGACGCTGCTCGCGGCGCTGTTCGGCTTCCTGCCGGGCACCGACGAACGCATGCGCAAGACCGTGGACGCGATCGCCGACGAGCTGACCGAGAACGGCTACGTCCTGCGCTACAAGACCGACGAGACCGACGACGGGCTGTCCGGCAAGGAAGGCACGTTCCTGATCTGCTCGTTCTGGCTGGTCTCCGCGCTCGCGATGGTCGGCGAGATGGACCGGGCGGCCAGCCTGCTGGAGCGCCTGCTGCGGATCGAGTCGCCACTGGGCCTGTACGCGGAGGAGTTCGAGGTCGAGCGGGCCCGGCACCTCGGCAACTTCCCCCAGGCGTTCTCGCACCTCGCCCTGATCCAGGCGGCGAGCCGGATCATCCTGTCCGACTTCATGGGGGAGCTGTCGCTGTGACCGGGAACCGCGACGTCGTGGTGCTGGGCGGCGGACTGGCGGGCGTCGCTTGTGCCCGGAAGCTCGGCGACGAGGGCATCGGCGTGACGCTGGTCGACCGCAACGACTACCACCAGTTCCAGCCACTGCTCTACCAGGTCGCCACTTCGCAGCTGCCCGCGGAGGACATCGCCCGCCCGCACCGGGTGATCTTCCACGACCTCCCGACGGTCGAGGTCCGCACCGCGCGCGTCACGGAGCTCGACCTCGCGAGCCTCGGGCTGACGCTGTCCGGTGGCGAGAAGATCAGCGGATCGCACCTGGTGATCGCGGCCGGTGCGCAGCCCGAGTACTTCGGCGTCCCGGGCGCCGCCGAGCACGCGTTCCCGCTCTACTCGGTGGCCGACGCCGTCCGGCTCCGGCTGCACGTGCAGGACCTGGTGCGGGAGGTCTCGGAAAAACGGCTCGGCGAGGACGCCCTCGACATCGTCGTCGTGGGCGGCGGCCCGACCGGCGTCGAGATCACCGGGGCGCTCACCGAGCTGATGACCGCCCTCGCGGCCATGGAGCGGATCCCGCTCGCCCCCCGGATCTTCCTGATCGACCGCGGCAGCAGGCTGCTCGGCGCGTTCTCCCACCGGTCGCACCAGTACGCCCACAAGCGGCTCACCGAGCGCGGCGCCGAGTTCCGGCTGGACACGGGAGTCGCGGCGGTGCACGCCGACCGGGTGGAGCTCGACGACGGCACCGCCATCCGCACCCGCACCGTCATCTGGGGCGGCGGCGAGTCGGCGGCGCCCGTGGTGCAGGCCGCCGCCGGGCTCGCGACCGGCCGTGGCGGGCGGGTCGACGTGCAGCCCGATCTGACGGTCGCCGGACACCCGGACGTGTACGCGGTCGGAGACGCCGCCAACATCCCGGCCCGGCACCACGGGACGCTGCCGCAACTGGGCTCCGTGGCCCAGCAGTCCGGCGAGTGGGCGGCGAGCAACATCCTGCGCCGGCGAGCCGGGCAGCCGGCGAAACCGTTCCAGTACAAGGACAAGGGCATCATGGCCATGATCGGCCGCAACGCCGCCGTCGCCGAGGTCGGCAAGCACCGCCACCAGGTCGACGGGCCCCTCGCGTTCGCCGCCTGGCTCGGTGTCCACGCGATGCTGCTGAGCGGGGTGCACAGCAAGGTCGACGCCTTCATGTCGTGGGCGTGGGACTACTTCGAGCGCGACCACGCCGCGATCGTCGAGTGGTCCACGAAACCCCACCGCGTCGTGTGGGAGGACGACGACGCGGACGTTCCGCACATCTCCCTCGACCGGGGCGACGCGGCGACGTCGGCCGGCCGTTCCTGACGAGGCCGGCGGCGACCGGCCACCCAAGCCGCTCGGCCGAGCCGGGTCAGCGCGACGTCAGCGGGACGTCCAGGGCGTGCGCCAGCCGCCGAACCCGGCCGTGATCTCGTGGGCCGCGGCCGGGCCCCAGGTCCCGGGTTCGTACGCGTGCACCGGCGGCGGCGCGTCGAGCAGCGGCTGCATGACCCGCCAGGTCTCCTCGACGCCGTCCTGGCGGGAGAACCGGGTGCTGTCGCCGATCATGGCCGCGTGGAGCAGGACCTCATACGGTGTCGGGCCCTCGCCGCCCTCGTCCGCGAACTCCATGTCGAGCTCGATCGGCGCGATGCGGGCGACATCGGCGCGGTACGCGTCGACCTGGATCCGGACCCCGGTCGACGGGTCGAGCCGCAGGACGAGCTGGTTCGGCTCCACCGCGGGCCCGACCAGCCCGAAGCCCAGCTTGGGCGGGCGCTTGAACACCAGCCGCAGCTCGGTCTGCGTCACCGGCAGCCGCTTGCCCGTCCGGATGAAAAACGGCACGCCGGCCCAGCGCCAGTTCTCGATGTCGAGGCGCAGCGCGGCGAACGTCTCGGTGGCCGAGTCGCGCGGAACGCCGTCGATGTCGAGGTAGCCGCGGTATTGCCCGCGTACGTAGTGGGCCGGGTTCGCCTCCATCACCGCCCGGAACAGGCCGACCTGCGACTCCTTGAGCGTCACCGGGTCGCCCCGTGACGGCGGCTCCATCGCGGCCGCCGCGACCACCTGCATCAGGTGGTTGACGACGACGTCGCGCAGCGCTCCGACGGGATCGTAGAAATGACCGCGGTCCTCGACGCCGAAGCTCTCCGCCATCGTGATCTGCACGCACTCGAGGAAGTTGCGGCTCCACAACGGTTCGAGGACGGCGTTGGCGAAACGCAGGTGGAGGATCTCCTGCAGCCCCATTTTCCCCAGGTAGTGGTCGACCCGGAACAGCTGCGCCTCGTCGACGTACCGGTGCAGCTCGTCGGCGAGCGCACGCGCGGACTGCTGGTCGTGGCCGAACGGCTTCTCGATGACGAGCCGGGCACCGGTCGTCAGCCCGGCGTCGGACAGTCCCTTGACCACCCGGGCGAACAGGAACGGCGGGATCTCCAGGTAGAACACCGGGGTCGCGGCGCCCTTGACGACGGTGCCGATCCGGTCGTAGATGGCCGGATCGGTGAAGTCGCCGCTGACGTAGGACAGCTTGGCGGCGAACCGGTCGAACACCGCCTTGTCGAGGTCGCCGGTCGCTTCGATCGACGACCGGGCCCGTTCGACGAGCTGATCGAGGGTCCAGTCGTCGGCGGCCACCCCGACGACGGGACAGGTGAGCAGGCCGCGGGCTTCGAGGCGGTAGAGCGACCGGAAGGTCATCACCTTCGCCAGGTCGCCGGTGATCCCGAAAATCACGAGGACGTCGGCCCGCGGCGGCGCGGTGGCTGTCGATGTCATCCCTGCCTCCAGCTCCGTCACGGCGCATCGCGGGCTCGGTCGTGTCCGGGAGCATCGTCGCCGCCGACCGAACGGCCGGGCCTCATCCGTGGAGGATGAGAGGGGCGCTCAGCGTTCGTGGCCGATCCAGTTCTCGTGCCAGGCGTGCTCGAACTGGGCCTCGTTGCAGCGCGGCCGGTAGACGGCGGTGAGCTCGCGGACGATCTGCTCGCGGTGCGCGGGCAGCCCGCCGGGGACCTCGTAGGTGCAGATGTGCACCTTCCACCGCGAGCCCGCGCGCGCGATCCAGCACTGCGCGCGCGGGTGGCGGAACGGCAGGTCCGCCTGGGAGAGATCGTCGGCGTGGCCGACGTAGACCACGGCGTAGCGATCGGGCCGGGCTTCGGGTTCGGGGCGGTAGAGCACGGCGTACACGGCGGCGACGGCGGGCGGCGCCCACCCGCCGAGCAGGCGGGGGCCCTCGAACGGGTACCCCGAGGCCGGGCCGAGGCGGATCACTCGTGCTCGCCCACGGCCTCGACGCGCCCGACCGGCAACGACGGCAGCCCGGCCGCCTTCGCCGCGCGGCGGAACTCCGCCGTGGCGAGCGTGATCGCCTTCTCGCGGTCGGGTGCCTCGACGAGCAGGCGCGCGCCGTAGCTCGTGGTGCCGATCCCGCTGGCGATGCCGCCCGAGGGCGCCACTGCGTCGGCCAGGCTCACGATCTCCTCGCGCGTGAACACGCGGTCGCCGTCCGCTTCGATCCCCACGCTCCACCGCATCGCCGGTGCTCCTCACCGAGCCCGTGGCAACGCTGCCGCGAGCTCCTCCAGGCTGCGCAGGTCGTGGCCGGTCACCAGCAGGTCCACGTACGGCGCGGCGATCCTCATCCCGAGCGGCGCCGACCCGAGGGCGCCGCCGTGCGGGTTCGTCCACACCAGCAGGTGGCACAGCCGCGACAGCCGTTCCACCGCCTTGGCCAGCACGTCCGGGTCGCCGCGGTCGAACCCGTCGGAGCAGATCACGACCACTCCGCCGCGGCACCGGCCGCGCCGGCCGAAGGTGCGCACGAACTCGTCGAGCGCGGCGCCGATGCGGGTGCCGCCCTCCCAGTCGACCACGGCTTCGGCCGCGCGCGCCAGGGCTTCGTCGGCGTCGCGGGTGCCCAGCTGGTCGGTGATCCGCGTGAGGCGGGTGCCGAAGCAGAACACCTCGACCTTCGCGGCGGCGCGGCGCGCGGAGTAGGCGAACTGCAGGAGCGTGCGGGAGTAGCCGGCCATCGAGCCGGAGACGTCGAGGACGAGGATCAGCGGCCGCAGCCGCACGCGGCGTTCGCGGTAGCGCAGCGCGCGGGGTTCGCCGAACGTCCGCAGCGAGTCGCGGACCGTGCGGCGCAGGTCCGGTTCGCGGCCCTTGCGCGCGGGCCGGGTGCGGCGCGTGCGGCGTTTCGGCGGCGTGAGGCGCAGCCGCGCCACGATGCGGCGGATCGCGGCGAGCTCCTCGGGCGTGCAGGCGCCGAAGGACTTGCGTTTCAGACTGTCCACATCGGACGCGGTGAGGCCGAGCAGGGTGTCGGTCTCCCGCTCGTCGCCGGCGCGTTCGGGTTCGGGCAGCGCCAGGGTGGCGTCGACGCCCGACTCGGCGAGGATCGTGAGCACCGCCGCCGGCGGCTCGCCGGCGCCGAGGAAGTAGCGGCGGAACGTCTCGTCGTAGCGGGGGAGGTCTTCGTGACGCTTGAGCAGCGTGGTGCGCCCGCCCCAGTACAGGTCGGCGAGGTCGGTCGTGTCGAGGACGGTCACCGCGCGGCACCAGCCGAGCGCGTCGCCGGAGCCCACGGGCAGGCCTGCTTCGCGCAGGGCCCGCGCGAAACCCACCAGCACCCGGGTGAGCTCAGCCACCGGAGGCGAGTTCCGCGAGGTGCGCCCGCACCACGTCGAGGTCGTCGCGGTCCTTCACGACGGCACCGAGCGTGTCGCCGGCGGAGCGTTCGTCGAGCGTGTCCTCGCCGAGGAACCGCAACATGCGGGCCCAGTCGATGGTCTCGGCGACCCCGGGCGGCTTGGCGAGGTCGAGCTCCCGCAGCCGGCGCACGGCGGCCACGACCTGGCGCGCCAGGGCCTCCTCGACGCCGGGCTCGCGCACGAGCACGATCTCCAGCTCACGGTCCGCGCCCGGGTAGCCGAGCCAGTGGTAGAGACAGCGGCGCTTGAGCGCGTCGTGCAGCTCGCGGGTGCGGTTGGAGGTGAGCACCACGAGTGGCGGGCTCGGCGCGACGATGGTGCCGATCTCGGGCACGGTGACCTGGAAGTCGGAGAGCAGTTCGAGCAGGAAGGCTTCGAACTCGTCGTCGGCGCGGTCGATCTCGTCCACGAGGAGCACGGCGCCGGCGCCCGCGCGGACGGCGGCCAGCAGCGGCCGTTCGACGAGGAACTCGGGCCCGAACAGCTGCTCGACCACCTCGCCGGACTCGGCCTGGTGGTCCTGCAGCGCGCGGATGCGCAGCAGCTGGCGGGCGTAGTCCCACTCGTAGAGGGCCTGGGCGGTGTCGATGCCCTCGTAGCACTGCAGCCGGATGAGGCGGCGGCCGAGCACCGCGGCGAGGGTTTTCGCGACCTCGGTCTTGCCGACGCCGACCTCGCCTTCGAGGAGCACGGGCCGGTGCAGTCGCAGCCCGACCAGCAGCGCCGTGGCGAGGCCACGGTCGGCGAGGTACGCGCCGCCGCGCAGAGCGGCGGTGAGCCCCGCGACGGTGTCCGGCTCGGCCATCCCGTTACGGCTGCTCGTCCGCGCCGAGCACGAGGTCACGCACCGTGCTCGTGCCGGGCTTCAGCTTCCCCTCGCGGGCGAGCTGGTCGTGCCACGCCGCGTGCAGGTCGCCGTTCTCGGCGAGCCCGCCGAACCCCACGGCCGACATGCTCTTGCAGGAACGCTGGGGCCCGCAGGCCGCCTCCAGCTCGTCGGCGTCCTGGCCCTGGGCGCGCCAGACCTCGCGCAGGACTTGCAGCGCTTCGTCGTCCATGGGGCGAGTCAACACCGCCCGAGCGCCTCGCGCGGCGCTGGATTAACCCTTTGCTTAAGGAGTATTGTCCAGGATCCGGGGTTACCGAGAGTATTTGACCATGACACTGGGCCAGCTCAATGCGTTCGTCCTGGTGGCGAGGCTGGGGTCGGTCACCGACGCCGCGAAGGCGCTCGGCGTGAGCGAGCCCGCGGTGTCCCAGGCGCTGGCCGCGCTGCGCCAGCACCACGGCGACAAGCTGCTCATCAAGCGCTCCGGCGGCATGACGCTCACCGCGGGCGGGAGCCGGCTGCTGCCCATCGCGTCGCAGATGGTGGCGCTCGGCGCGGAGGCCGACGCCGCCGTGCGCCAGGCCAACGGGGTCGCGGCGCGCTTGCAGCTGGCGGTGACCAGTGAGATCGCGGAGTTCGTGGCCAACCCGCTGCTGGAGGCGTTCACGCGGAGATCGGGCAACGCGATCGACGCGTCGTCCGGGCTCGCGCGCACCGCCGAGCTGCCCGTGCTCATCACCAACCGGCTCGCTGATGTGGCGCTGGGCCCCGACGTGACCGGAGACGGCGGCGACCTCGACTGCACACCGATCTTCCGCGCGTCACTCGTGGTGGTCGGCTCGCCGCACTGCCGCCACCAGGGCAGCCCGGCGCACTGGCCGTGGCTGCTCGACCCGGCGGGCGCCGACCCGGGCAGCGACACCGGCCGGCTGCTGGCCCGCCTCGGCGTGCCCGACGACGCGATCCAGGTCTTCCCGAACCAGACGGCCGCGTGGTCGGCGGCCGCCAGCGGAGGCGGGGTGTCGGTGGCGCTGGAGCACCTGGTGGCGCCACAGCTGCGCCGTCACGAGCTGGCGGTGGTGCCGACGCGCCACACGCCGATGTCGACGTGCTGGTACGTGACCACCCTGCCGACCGACCGCCGCACGGGGGCCGCGAACTCGTTGCGGCACTTCCTGACGACGCCGGCGGCGATGCACGTGATGCGCGCGCCGGGCAGTGGCGTGCCGCCCTCGCGGTTCCGGCCGCCGGTGTACGTGACGATCTGGTCTTAACCTTTTCGTCAGGTCAGGTCGCGCACGCCGGCGATTTCGTACTCCGCCACGTCGGCGGCGAGGATTTCGGCGTTCTGCTCGTCGCTCGTGCCGCTGCCGCGGAACGCTTCGACGGCTTCCCGCGACTCCCAATGCTCGAAGACGACGATGCGGCCGGGGTCGAGAAGGTCCGCGGTGAGGGAGAAACCGAGGCAGCCGGGTGCGTCGCGGGCCTGCTCGATCACGCTCACACAGCCCGCGAGATAGGCGTCGCGGCGGCCGGGGTCGACGGCGAGATGCCCGGCGACGATCAGCATCTGCCGCTCCTTCGGTGCGGTTTTCCTTGTGATGCTGCGGTTTTCGGGGTTTTTCAGCGGGGGAGGGGCTTGCCCGCGTTGCCGGTCACGAGGTTCCCGATGCTCACCCCGACACCGACCCCCACCTCGGCCGCCCAGGCGAAACCCAGCGCCGTCGTGAGTGCGATGCTCAACACCAGACCTGGTTCTTCCTTGCGGGACAACGTTTTCCCTCCTTCGTTCGTTCTTCGTGGTCTGCCGGTCCGCTCCTGCACGGGTGCTGTCATGTCCCCACCGTCCGTCGAGTCAGCGGCGTCCACGCTAACAACGTGAGCCGTGGTGGCCAGGGACTTCACCCGGACGTTGTAATCGACGAGGATCGTGACCGGCAGCGACTCGACGAAGGAGTGACCACATGGGACTCAAGGACATCACCGCGTCCACGGCGGAGCTGTACACGGCGCAGCGCGTCTACAGCGACCCGGTCGAGAAGGATGGCATCGTTGTCATCCCGGCCGCCATGGTGACCGGCGGCGGGGGCGGCGGGCAGGAGGCACCGGACAAGGAAGGCGTCGGCTTCGGGCTCTTCGCGCGGCCGACGGGAGCGTTCGTCATCCGCGGCTCGGAGGTGACGTGGGTGCCCGCCGTGGACGTGACCGCCTGGGGCCTGGCGGTGGGCGGGATGGTCGTCTCGCTGGCCTGGATCCTCACCCGCGCGACGCGGCGTCGGCGGGGGAGAAAGCGCTGACGGGGTGCGCGGGGGATTTGCTCGGGTGATTTGTCGGCCGGTCTTCCGGGGATTTCGCAGGGGATTTCTCGGGTGATCCGCCGGGCGATTCCCGGGTGATTTCCCCGTGATTCGGCCGGACAGGTCCGGACCCGTCGCGGCGGTCCGGACCGGTCCGGCCTTGTGGTGGGAGCGGTCAGTCGATGCGGAGCTCGCCCATCGGGCTCCAGCCGGCGCCGGGGGCGTCCAGGCTGACGATCTCCGGGGTGCGGGCGATGACGTCGGGCATCCACGCCATCGCGTCCGCGAAGTGCGGCGAGCTCACGTGCGCGCGGCCGGCTTCCGGGTCGGCGAAGGCCTCGACCAGCACGAACTGGTGGGGCACGTCGACGCTGCGCGACCATTCGAAGAACAGGTTCCCGGGCTCGCGCCGGGTGGCGAGGGTGAAGTCGTCGACCAGGCCGAGCCAGTCCTCGCTCCGCTCGGGCCGGACGGTGAACTTGACGACGATGAAGATCATGCTGTCCTCCGCACAGGCCACCGACGGTGCACGAGGCCACGCTGCCTCGTGACCGGGCGTGAGCCGGGCGCCGCGACCACCCGTACTCACGACCGGCCGCGGCCCCCGGCGGGCGTCCCGCGCCGGGAACCGAGTCCGGGTTCGCCGGGGCCGTGTTCCTCGCCCCGGCCGCCGTTATCACGGCTGCCTCACTTGCCATGCGTCCTGGCAACCTGCCATCGCGGTGACAGATCACCCGGCAACCGGCCGGTCCGGCTGTCCACTTGCCACGGGCTGTGGCACCTTGCCGTTCCGTCGGTCGCCTGCCACGGCTTCTCGCCGTTGTCACGGCGACTTGCCCTTGCCGCGGCGTCTTGCCACGGCCACGGGTACCTGCGGCTCCCGTGGCAACTCGCCGTCGCCGTGGTTTCCTGCGTTTGCCGTGGCGTCTTGCCGACGCCGTGGCAATTTGCCATTGCTGCGGCTGTCTCGGCGAGTGGCCGTTGCCGAGGCGCCTCGCCGCTGTCATGGCGATTTGCCACGTCCATGGCGTCTTGCCGTTGCCACGGATAACCTGCGGCTCCCGTGGCAACGTGCCAAGGCAACGCGCCGTTGCCGTGGCAAGTTGCCAAAGCCGTGGCAATTTGCCATTGGCCTGGCGAGATGCCGTGGCGGTGGCGGCCGGCTCTTGCCGTCCGCCTTGCCGTTGGCCTGGCGACTTGCCGGTGGCGTGGCTGGCTGTCACGTCGTTCCGGCAAGTGGCGACTCGTCGTGGTGTGTTTCCATCGGGGGGTGGCTTTGTGTCAAGGCCCTGGCAAGCGGCGAATCAGGTGGCGGGATGCCGTGGGGTTTGGCAATTCGCCATCTCGTTCCCCTGCTTGCCAGTGCGGCTGACCGGTTCAGCCGGCTTGGTGTCGAAGGTGCCGGCAACAAGCCGTTCCGCCCGGCACTTGCCAATCGGCGTGGCACCTTGCCGACCAGCGACGCGACTTGTCACACACCACCGCCACCAAGCGGGCTGGTCGCTCGACAGGACCGAAACCGGTTCCGCACCCGGTCCCGTCGAGCGAAGCAGTGCCCGGCCGGCAGGTCAGTAGATGTTGGAAGGCCGCACCATGCCCTCGGCGAGGTCGCCGAAGCCGGGGGCGATGATGGCGCCCGGGTTCTGGATGATCTCCTCCACCACGAGCGTCTCGGTGGTCAGGAGCAGGGCCGCGATGGAAGCCGCGCTCTGCAGCGCCGAGCGGGTCACCTTCAGTGGATCGATGACGCCCGCGTCGAACATGTCGCCGTACTCGCCGGTGAGGGCGTTGAAGCCGTGCCCCGGGGCCGAGGAGCCGACGGCGGCCAGGACCTCGTCGCCGTCGTAGCCGGCGTTGATGGCGATCCAGCGCAGGGGTTCGACGAGCGCGCGGCGCACGATGTCGCGGCCCACGGCGGCGTCGCCGGTGAGGTCGAGGCTGTCGACTTCGGTGCGGGCCTGCACGAGGGCGGTGCCGCCGCCGGCGACGATGCCCTCCTCGATGGCGGCGCGCGTGGCCGACAGGGAGTCCTCCACGCGGTGCTGCTTCTCCCGCAGCTCGACCTCGGTGGCCGCGCCGACGTGGATCACCGCGACGCTGCCCGAGAGCCGCGCGATGCGCGCCTGCAGGCTGTCCTGGTCGTGCTCGTTCTCGGCGCGCTCCAGTTCCCGCTTGATCTGCTCGATCCGCGCGGACACCGCGGTCTCGTTGCCGGCACCGCCGACGAGCGTGGTGCTGCCCTCGGTGATGGTGATGCGCCGGCAGCGGCCCAGCTGCTCGAGGCGAACCGCGTCGATGCTCTGCCCCGCGTCGCCGGTCACGACCTCGCCGCCGGTGAACACGCCGAGGTCCGACAGCTCCGCGATGCGGCGGTGCCCGAAGCCCGGCGCCCGCACCACGACCGACTTGAACGTGTTGTGCACGTTGTTCGCCACGAGCATGCCCAGCGCGGGCCCGTCCACGTTCTCGGCGATGATCACCAGCGGCTTCTGCGTGCGGGTCACCTGCTCCAGGACCGGCATCAGCGTCTGCACCTTCGAGATCTTCTCGTTGGTGAGCAGGATGTACGGGTCCTCGAACACCGTTTCCATGCGGTCCTTGTCGGTGGCCATGTACGGCGAGATGTAGCCGTTGTCGAACTCCACGCCGTCGGCGAAGTTCACCTGCAGCCCGAACGCCGGCGACTCCTCGACGGTGACCACACCGCCGAGCCCGACGCGGCCCATCGCCTCGGCGATGATGTCGCCGATCTCCGGGTCGTTGTTGGCCGAAAGCGTCGCGACGTGCGCGAGGTCGCCCGCCTCCGTCACCTCACGGGCGCCGGCCTGCAGCACCTCGACCACCCGCTGCACGGCCTTCTGGATGCCGTTCTTCAGCAGCTGCGGGTTGGCGCCCGCGTCGACGGCGCGCAGACCCTCGCGCACGATCGCCTGCGCCAGCACGGTGGCGGTGGTCGTGCCGTCGCCCGCCACGCCGTTGGTCTTCATCGCCACCTCCTTCACCAGCTGCGCGCCCATGTTGGCGAACGGGTTGCGCAGCTGGATCTCCTTGGCGATGGTGACGCCGTCGTTCGTGATCGTCGGGGCTCCGGTGAGCTTCTCGATCACGGCGTTGCGTCCCTTGGGGCCGAGCGTCACCTTCACCGCGTCGGCGAGCGCGTTCACGCCCGACTCCAGCAGCTGGCGCGCTTCGACGTTGAACCGCAAGTCCTTGGCCATGTCTGTCCTTTCCGTACGGAGGTCGTGGTCGCGGCTGAACCTGCCGGCGGTCAGGGCACGAGGATCGCGCGGCCGCGGACGAGGCCGCGGTCCAGATCGTCGAGCGCCTTCTCGAAGTCGGTCAGGGCGTACGTGCTGGTGTGCAGCGCGACTTTTCCGCGCGCGGCGAGCACCATCAGCTCGGCGAGGTCCGAATAGGACCCGACGAGGTTGCCGACGAAGTTGATTTCGGTGGAGATGATGTCGATGGTCGGCACCGCCAGCGTCCCGCCGTAGCCGACCACGTAGTAGTTCCCGGCGCGCCGCAACATCTGCACGCCGGCTTCGATCGCGCCGCCCTCGCCCACGAAGTCGACGACGGCTTCCGCGCCTTCGCCGCCGGTGAGCTCGAGCACCGCCTGGGCTTCCGAGCCGTCGGCCACCACGAGGTGGTCGGCGTCGAGCTCGCCCGCGAGCTTCAGCGCCTCCGGCGACCGGTCGACCACGATCAGCTCGGCGGGGCTGATCGCCTTCAGCACCTGGATGCCGATGTGGCCCAGCCCGCCCGCGCCGATCGACACCACGCGCTCACCCGGGTGCAGGTGAGCCGCCGCCTTGCGGGCGGCGTGGTACGCGGTGAGCCCCGCGTCGGCCAGCGCCGCCACGGCCGCCGGTTCGAGCGAGGAGTCCAGCTTTACCACAGCCCGCGCGTTCGTGCGCAGGTATTCCGCGTAACCGCCGTCGCGGTCGATACCGGGGAACGCCGACTGTACACAGTGGACGTCGTCGCCCGCGCGGCACGCCTTGCACAGGCCGCACGTGGCGAGCGGGTGCAGGATCACCGGGTCGCCCACGGACACCGACGTGACACCCTCGCCGATCTCCGCGACCCAGCCCGCGTTCTCGTGGCCGAGCGTGTAGGGCAGTGTGACGCCCGACTTCTCCGCCCACTGGCCCTCGATGATGTGCAGATCCGTCCGGCACACGCCGGCGCCGCCGATCCGCACCACCACGTCCAGCGGCCCCTGCACGTGGGCGTCGGGCACCTCGACGAGCTCGGGGGTGCGGTCGTAACCGCGCAGCTGCACCGCTTTCACGACGGTACCTCCTCTCGCACCTCGTCGCCGGTCCGGTAGTACCGCGGTTTCGCAGTGTCCTCGAGGGATACCCGCACGCCCTTGGCGAACCGCAGCAGGCTCTCGCGCTCGGGGGACTGCTGCGCGTCGACCCGCCACCCCTCGTCCACCAGCTTGCGCACCGCGCGCTCCATGCAAGCCAGGTGCGCCTCGCGCCGGAACTCCGGCGGGAGCTCGGCCAGCTCACTGCCGGCCTGTTCGGGCACCGGGCCGCCGAACCCGGCGGCGGTGACCTCCTCGCCGGCGCGGCGGCCCTCCAGCACGATGTCGACCGTGTCGACGCTCGGCAGGCTCAGCACCGCGTCGTGCGCGTCGGCCACCATCAGGTACGCGAAGTTGGGCGCGCAGTAGTACGCGGGCAGCCGCAGCCGCACCGAAACCGAGTGCCCGCGGTCGTTGTGCAGGCGCACGTGGACGCCGGCGACGAACCCCAGGTCCGTGATCGGCTCGTGGAACTCGGGGTCCACGACGTCGGCCAGGGCGCGCCACACCCTGCTGGTCAGCGTCTCCGCCGTCGCCGCGGTCATGCCGGGACCTTCGAACCCGACCCGGCGGACGCGCGGGCACCGGCCATCCCGGCGGTCACCTCCGCGGGCACTTCCAGGTCGTAGAGCTGCGCGGCGTTGAGGCCGAGGATCTTCTTCTTCGCGTCGGTGGACAGCGTGCCGTAGTCGCCCTGCATGTCCTCGGGGAACTCGAAGTCCACGAAGGACTCGACGAGCCACTTCGGCTGCCAGATCGCGTAGTCGCTGGCGAAGGTGATGCGGTTCTCCCCGAGCCAGTACAACAGCTCGCCCACGACCTGCGCGAAGTAGCGCGGTCGCGTGTGGATGAACGGCATCGCCACCGCGAGGCAGGCGTAGACGTTCGGCTCCTGCGTGGCGATCCAGCAGAAGTCCTCGAACCGGGGCAGGCCCACGTGCTCGACGACGAAGTTCAGGTTGGGGAACGCGCCGGCCGCGTCGTCGATGTCGGCGACGTCGGCCGAGGCCCGCTCGCTCCGGTCGATCGAAGGTCCTTTGTGGACGTGGACGTTGCGGATCCCCAGCTGCTCACACTTCTCCAGGTAGCGGTAGGACCACGGGTCCGACAGCTGCCAGCCCTTCGACTCGCCCTTCCACTCCGCCGTGTACAGCTTCACGCCCTTGAGGTCCCACCGCTCGGCCAGCGCTTCGAGCTTGTCCAGCCCGGCCTCGCCGTCGCGAGGGTCGAAGGCGCCGTTGACGATGAACTTCCCGGGGTTGTTCTCCGCGACGGCCCCGTCCTGCTCGGTCGTGTTGAACCCGTTGACGTAGAACTCGGTGAGGTAGGTCGGCTGGAAGATGGCCTTGTCCACGTAGCCCGTCGTGAACAGGTCGTCGATCAGCGTCTCCTCGGAGTACTTGCCGAACTTCTCCAGCGACCACAGCCACTCGGCGGGGCTGAGGGTGCGGTGGTGGTCGTAGAAGTCCTCGATGAAGCCCTTGCCGTACCGGTTGGCCTGGTTGGCGGGCGAGCCGTCCCAGAAGTGCACGTGGCTGTCGACGATGAAATAGCTCTCGCCGTCCTTGCGGTACATGGGAGTCCTTTCGCGGAAGGGCGCCCGGGGGCCGGGGCCGGGACGGGTGTGCTCCGTCCCGGCCCGACCCCCCTCGGCGCGAACCGGTGGTCGTGCGCGGGCTACTCGACCGGTTCGAGATCGAAGTCGATGTACTCCGCGGCGTCCTCCGGGTTGGCGAACAGGACCGTCTCGTCGTCGAGGTGGACCATGCGGCCGTAGTGCGTCGACATGATCTCCTCGAAGTCCGGCTGCTCGAAGTCGAAGCCGATCGCCTCGGAGATCTCGTCCCAGTTGAAGACGATCTTGTTCGTGCCGTCCACGCGGATCATGGACGGGTACTCCGCCACCGTGACACCCGGCTTGCCGCGCATGACCTCAGCCACGACGTAGCCGTTCTGGTTGTTCATCAGGGTGACGCCGCACATGTTCGACGCGGTGCGGTCGACGGTAAACTGCCTGCTCGCGGTCATGAAAGCAGCCCTTTCGGTTCGTCGAGGGAGAGGTCGGACAGGAGGCTGCGCAGGTTGGTCACCGACGCGTCCCAGGACTCGGCGAAGGTCACGACCTTCTCCTGCGGCTGCGACCAGATCGGCTGCAGCGTGCGGGCGGCGGCCACGGAGACCGGCACCCACTTCTCGAGCCACGACGTGAGCACCTGCTTGTTGTGCGCGGAGTGCTCGGCGTCGCTGGTGAGCATGCTGAACAGGGCCCGCGTGTAGCTGCGGTCCCGCTCGTAGTCGTGCTCGCCGGCACCGACGACGGTCGGCGTGACGTAGTCGCCGTTGCGGGCGGCCACCTGCATCACCAGGTGGCTGCGGAAGAGCACGCCCACCAGGGACTCGAACACCACGTTGGCGGCGAACAGCGACTCGGCCCAGTCGCCGATCGCGGTCAGGCGCTCCACGTTCTCGCGAACGCCCTGCCACGCCGGGTCCTCGTGCCACACCGAACGGTGCACGGCACCGTCGAACTCGATGCCCGACTCCGTCAGGTCCAGGTTGTAGAGCGCCAGGTCCTGGGCGAAGCGCAGCTTGTGCGCGGTGTTCACGGCGATCGCGTTGTTGATCATGTTCGTCGGGGCCGACCGCTGCTCCGAGCAGAACACGTGCATGCCGAGACCGTGCTCGGCGTGCATCCACGCACCCAGGTGCCGCTCCACGAACTTGACCCAGCTCGGCGCCCAGTTGTCGTAGGCGCCGGCCTTCTTGGCGTTCTCGAGGTTGAGCTGGATCTGCCGGACGACGTTGGAGTTGTTCCGGTAGATCGTCTGTTCCCACTCCTCGTTGGGGTCGAGGAACTGGTGCCAGTTGCCGGACTTGAGCTCCGTCCACTCCTTCGGGTAGCCGCCCGGGCCGTTCGCGAAGCCGTAGATCCAGCCCTGCGAGAGGTGCCGCTCGGGGTCGGGCTGGACGTCGAAGGTCACGTCCTCGTACATCGTCGCGCGCAGCTTGCGCGGCTTGAAGTAGTTGTAGCTTCGGCTCTTCGAGCTCGGGAAGTCCAGCAGCCCGGCTTCGGCGCCCGTGAACTCCGGCTTCGGGAAGCTCTGCTGGGGCTTTTCCGTACTGACCATGAGCACACCTCTCTGTGTGTGGTGGCCTGCTTCGGGTGGGATCGGCGCGCGGTGGTCAGTCCTCCGCCGCGGCCGTGATCGTGAACTTGTCGTAGAAGACCTGATCTGACGGCACGCCCAGGCTTTCCAGCAGGGGCAGGGCCGCGTCGATCATCGGCGGCGGGCCGCACAGGTACACGTCGCACTCGGCGAGGTTGTCCTCCCGCCGTTCGAGCACCTGGGTCACGAGCCCGAGCTCGCCTTCGCCGTCACCCGGCCAGCCTTCGGGAGCGGTGTCGGACAGGCACGGCACGAACCGGAACTTCGGCAGCTGCCGGGCGAGCTCCGCCATCTCTTCGAGGTGGAAGAGGTCCCGCTCGGTGCGGGCGCCGTAGTAGTACACGACGTCGCGCTCGTTGCCGCTTTCCGCCATCTGCCGCAGCAGCGCCAGGATGGGGGACATCCCGGCCCCGCCGCCGACGAAGACCAGCCGACGGTCGGAGCTGACCCGCAGCGTGAACGTGCCGTACGGCCCGGTCACCTCCAGCGGGTCGCCGGCGGACAGGGATCCTTCGAGCAGTGAGGAGAACTTGCCGCCGGGGTAGCGCTTGATGATGAACTCGAGGATCCCGTCGGCCACCGTGACGTTGGCCATGGAGAACGAACGGTGCTCGTCCGTTCCCGGGATCTTGATGTCCACGTACTGCCCCGGGTGGAACCGGATGCCCGCGTCCTCGTCCACCTTCAGGCGGACGAGCGAGATGTCGTGGGTCAGGTCGGTGATGGACTCCACCGTGGTTCCCGCCGTGACGACCGGCAGGCCGGACCGGATCATGTCCTCGTCGTAGTTGGTCAGCTCGATCTCGAGGTCGGAGTACGCGTGCCCTCGGCAGAGCAGCACGAACCCTTCTTCGCTTTCGTAGTCGGCCAACGCGAACGTGGAGTACCGGTCCATCTGCAGGTCGCCCTCGAGCAAGAAGGACTTGCACGCCGAGCACTGCCCCTCCTTGCAGCCGTGCATGAGCATGACGCCCTGCCGGAAGGCCGCATCGAGGATGGTCTCGTCCTCGTCGGCCTCGATGTCGATGCCGACCGGTTCGAACCGGATCTTGTGCTTGTCGCCCATGGACGCCGCTCCTGGGGATGGGGGCACCCACCGGGGCACCCGGGATTCGAACCCGGGCACCCCGGCGGGAACCGTTTCGGGGTGCGGCCTCAGGCCACCGTGACGTTCGGGTTCGCCTTGTACGCGGCGATGTGCGCCTCGCGCTCGGCGTCCGACATCTTGTTGAGGGCGATGTTCGGGCTGCCGAAGGTGATCCCGCGGACGTCGTTGAGGGTCCACAGCTTCTTCGGGTCGTCGAGGTCGAGGTGCGGCTGCGGGATGAGGGTCTTCCCGTCGTCGCGGACGTAGCCGAGGTCGGAGATGATGTCGGCGAGGTCCATGCCGTCGTAGAGCGTCTCCCACTCGCGCTTGCCCGTGAGCCGGCCCATGTTCGGGGTCTCGCGGCCTTCGTACTCGCCGCGGAACGCCGTGGTGTCGGTCCAGGCGCAGGTCTCCGAGCAGTAGGTGCGCCACTGGCCGTCGACCTTCTCGGTCACCATGTCCTCGCGGATGAGGGCGGGGACCATGCAGGTCCAGCAGCGGTGCGGGTACTCGTAGCCCACGTTCTCGAACGCGATCGGCTTGTTCTTGCCCGGGTAGCGCAGGCGGTTGTACGCCTCCCACCACTTGCCGAACTGGTTGTACCAGCCCGGGTACTTCGACTCGAACCACTCGAAGTCGGTGTCGGTCATCGGGTCGATGCGCCAGTAGTTCACCGGCCAGCCGGTGGCGAAGAACTGCGCCACGCGGTGCACGTAGTGCTTGTTGATGATCCGGTTCCAGGCCTCTTCGACGAGGTCGTGGGGGATCTTCAGGCCGTACTTCTCGAGCGGGATGAGGTAGCTGCGGTAGTAGTCGTCGTAGATCCACCGGCGCCACATCTCCGCGTAGCTGTCGCGGTCCTTGCGGCGGTCCTTCGTGCCGTACTCGATGAAGGTGCCGATGGCCGCGTCGACCACGCAGTGGTTGTTCCACCACGCGTAACGCAGGTCGCGCTCGAGCAGCTGCCGGTTGTCCTCGTCCGCCAGCGCCATCAGCAGGATGGAGTAGCCGTTGCTGATGTGGCGGGACTCGTCGGACTGCACGGAGTGGAACACCGTGGGCAGCAGGTAGTCGCCGTTGGCCGCCGCCTCCGAGGGCATGGCGACGAACAGGGTGTTCGTGAACGCGGTCTCGGCCACCACCGTGAGGTAGATGTTGGCCGCGGTGATCGCGTCACCGGTGATGAAGCCCTCGCCGAACTGCCGGCCGATGGTGCCGGCGTAGTTGTTGGAGAACGCCTTCTCCGTGATGTCGAACCCGGCGGGGTCGATGTAGTGGTTCATGTAGAGACGCTTGAGGTTCATCTGGATCGTCGAGTGGCGAACCTCGTCGATCATCTGCACCGCGAGGCCGTTGTGCACCTCGGGGTTCGGCACCGCGTCGATCGCCATCGGCATCGCGCGGGCAGCCGAGATCTCCGGGAACGGGATGATGGACAGGAACAGCTTCTGCCACTCCATCCAGCGTTCCTGGACCTGGCGGAACATGTTGCCGCGGATGGCGCCGTCCATGGCACCGAACACGCGGTTGTCCTTTTCCTCCTCCATCGGGAAGTAGGACCGAAGGATCTGCTTGAGCGGGTCCTTCTTGGGGGCCTTGTCGAACTTGTAGTCGGTCCCGAAGCGCTTCGCGGGGGTCGCGAAGGTCGGTTCCCACGACAGTTCCGTGATCTTCTTGTGCGCCTTGCTCAGACTTTGTCGACTCACGCCGTGTACCTCCACCTGATCGGTCGTCGGCAGTTCCTGGCTCGGCTTGGTTCGCGCCGCTCGCGGGTGATGATCCGGTTCCCGGCCGCCTGGCCGCCGGGCACCGGATGCAGCTCGCACGTCGCCGTCCGGATGCAGGGAATGACACCGCGAGTACCCTGTGATGGTGGTCTCAATATGAGACAGGCAGTGGTCGACGCTGCGGTTATGGTGACTGGCACACGACGTCGTGTGCCTGGCCGGGGCGCACGACGCCCTACTGCCGGGAGGTGAGGCTTTGACCGACGCAGGCGCCTCCATTTCGTCGCCGGACAGGCTGGCGAACGCCAGGGAGCAGTTCTTGTCCACGGAGGAGGTCGACGCGGAAAGCGTCCGCAAGACGATCCTCGCTTCGTGGTGGCGGTCCCGGACGCACCGGGTGGCCGCCGACCACGTGAGAACTCCGTACGTGGCGGATCCCGACCTCGAGACGCCCCTGCTGCAGAGCGCGGGCGCGGTGCTCGACGCCCTGGAGGACAAGCTCAGCGACCTCGCGGTGAGCGTGGTGCTCACCGACGACCAGGCGCTGGTGCTCGATCGCCGGACCGAAGACCGCGCGCTCGAGCGGTACCTCGACGGGGTGCAGCTCGCGCGCGGGTTCAGCTACGCCGAGGAGTTCGTCGGCACGAACGGGATCGGCACGGCACTCGAAGGCAGGCAGCCGACCGCGGTGTTCGGTCACGAGCACTACGCGGAGAACCTCGACACGCTCGCGTGCGCCGGCGTGCCCATCCGCCACCCGATCTCGGGCCAGGTCCTCGGGCTGCTGGACCTCACGTGCTGGAAGAAGGACGCCGGCCCGCTGCTGCTGGCCCTGGCCAAGGCGACCGCGCACGACATCGAGACGGAGCTGACCAACCAGGTCGGCCTGCGCGAGCTGAGCCTGTTCTCGGCGTACCTGCGGGCGTGCCGGCGTGGGCAGGGCATCGTTCTCGCGGTCAACAACGACCTCGTGATGCTCAACGACCACGCCCGCCAGCTGCTCGTGCCCGAGGACCAGGCCGCGCTGCTGGCCCGCGCCGTGGAGGCGCTGAGCTCGCAGTCGGACCGCTCGCTGTCGATGGACCTGCCCAGCGGTGCCCGCGCGCGGTTGTCCTACACGCCGGTCTCCAGTGACGTCGGCCCGGCCGGCGGCGTCGTGCGGGCCCGGCTGCTGCAGGAGCCCGAGGTCGTGTCGGCGCGCACCGACACACGTCAGCCCGTGCTGCCCGGCATCGTCGGCACGGGGGCGCTGTGGGTGCGGGCGTGTCACTCGGTCGGCCGCTTCGCGCGCAACCGCAAGTGGACCGTGGTCGAGGGCGAACCCGGCAGCGGCAAGCTCGCCATGGCCCGCGCCGCGCACTCCGGCTCGACGGCGAGCGCGCCGTGCGAGGTCGTGGAGCTCGACGGCGTCAAGGCGGGGGAGTGGGAGGCCCCGGTGCGGCGGGCGCTGCGCAAGGGCCCGGGCACCGTGGTGTTCCGCCACCTGGACAAGCTTTCGCGGGACGAGCAGCGCGCGCTCGCCGCGGTGCTGGACGACGCGCGGCTCGACGCGCGCGTGTGGGGCGTCGCGACGGTGTCGGAGGGGGAGCAGGACGGACTCGACACCGACCTGATGCGCCACTTCCCGACGTCGGTCACGGTGCCGCCGCTGCGGCACCACATCGAGGACGTGCGCGTGCTCGTGCCGTTCCTGCTCGCGCAGCTGGGCAAGGGCCCGCTGCTGCACTGCTCGCCGGCCGCGCTGCAGCTGCTGCTGCGCAACGAGTGGCCGGGCAACGTCGCGCAGCTGCGGCAGGTGCTGCGCAAGGTCGTGCACACCCGCCGCGCGGGCGTGATCGAGCCCGAGGACCTGCCGCCGGAGTGCCGGACGGTGGTCAAGCGCGTGCTCAACCCGCTGGAGTCGCTGGAGCGCGACGCGATCGTGCGCAGCCTCCTGGACGCCGACGGGAACAAGTCCCGCGCGGCCCACTCCCTCGGCATGTCGAGGGCCACGATCTACCGCAAGATCCGCGACTACGGCATCGACATCCCGTCGTGAGCCGTCTCGCGCGGGACGCTGCGATCGGGTGCGGGGAGGACGGCGCATGATCGACCTGGAGCACGACCACGGCGTCGCGGTGGTCCGGATGCACGAGAACCCTTGCGGGAGCATGGTTCCCGAGACGCTGGACCGGATCACCGCCGCGCTGGGTTACATCGGCGGCTCCTACGCGGTCGTCCTCACCGGCGGGGACGACGTGTTCGCCCGCGGCTTCGCCGGCGCGGCCGACCGGCTGGAGCGGGCCGTGCTCGCGATCGCCAACCACCCGAGCCCGGTCGTCGCCGCGATCGGCGGAGACGCGCTGGGTGCCGGTTACGCGCTGGCGGCCGCCGCCGACCTGCGCGTGATGGCGCAGGGGCGGCTCGGGCTCGGCGCGGCCGCGCACGTGCCGCCCGCCGTCGAGACGGTGCTGCGCCGCCACGCCGGCCCGGTCTGGCGCACGGTCCGCTCGGGCGAGCGCACGTTCACGGCGGAGGCGGCCCTCGTCGCCGGTCTGGTGGAAACGTGTTGCGCCCCCAGCGATCTGCTGCACGTGGCGGTGGAGCGGGCGGCGCGGCTGGCCGGCGGGGCGAAGCAGTTCTGCTGAGCCTTCACGCCCGCCCGGGCGTCAGCCGAACTCCTTGCGGATCTGCGGGAGCACCTCGGTGCCCAGCAGCTCGATCGCCTTCATCACCTTCGCGTGCGGCACGCCCGACCAGTCCATCTGCATGGCGTAGCGGTCGGCGCCCGTCAGCTTGCCGACGGTGATGATGCGCTCGGCGACCTCGTCCGGGCTGCCGACGAACAGCGCGCGGGCGCCCTCGGTGTACTGGTCGTACTCCCGGCGCGTGGGCACGGCCCAGCCGCGCGAGCGCGCGCCCCACTTCATCGTCTCGAGCCAGTACGGGTAGAAGGTTTCCTTGGCGTCCTGGGACTTCTCGGCGATGAAACCGATCGCGCCCATGGTCACGTCGTGCTCGTCGTCGGTGTGCTCGCCGGCCGCGGCCGCGCGGCGGTAGAGGTCCACCAGCGGCGCGAACCGCTCCGGCTCACCGCCGATCACGGCGTAGACCACGGGCAGGCCGAGCAGCCCGGCGCGGATCGAGGACTCCGGGTTGCCACCGGTTCCGACGGAGATGCGCAGGCGCCGGCCGTACGGGCGCGGGTAGATGTGCGCGTCGGTCAGCGGCGGGCGGAAGCGGCCCGACCACGTGATCGGGTCCTCGCGGTCGATGCGCAGCAGGAGGGCGAGCTTCTCTTCGAACAGCTCGTCGTAGTCGCCGAGGTCGGCGCCGAAGAGCGGGAACGACTCGGTGAACGACCCGCGCCCGGCGAGCAGCTCCGCGCGGCCGCGGCTGAGCTGGTCGAGCGTGGTGAACTGCTGGTAGACGCGCACCGGGTCCTCGGTGGAGAGCACCGTGACCGCGCTTGCGAGCGTGATGTGCTCGGTGACGCTCGCCGCCGCGGCCAGCACGGTGGCGGGGTTCGAGATGGCGTAGTGCTCCAGGTGGTGCTCGCCCAGGCCGTAGAACCCGAGCCCGAGCTCGTCGGCGAGCTTGATGCGCTCCACCGTCTCGGCGAGCCGCTGCGCGACCGACACCTGTTCACCGGTCACCGGGTCGGGCGTCCGGTCGCCGAAGCTGTAGATACCGAGTTCCATGTCCACTTCCTCGCGAGGTCCTGGCGTCGAACCTACCAGGCTTTGCTGACACGTCAACATTCCCTGCCGGTAGTGTCGGCGGTCACGGACTCAACCTTCCCGTCCGCTCACCCGTTGATCACGGGGACCGGACGACAGGAGTTGTCGATGCAGGCGAAGACCTTCGCGACGGGAGTGCTCGTGGCCGCCGCGGCCACACTGACGGCGTGCGCCGCACCGCAGGCGGCCACCACCACCCCCACGCCGCTGGCCGAGACGTCGCACCTCACGCCCACCACCACCGGGACCCCGCCGGCGCCGACCACCCCGCCGCCGCCTCCGCCCCCGCCGTGCGCGGTGACGACCGGCGCGTGCGCGAGCCTGTCGCTGCGGCTCGCGTGGCTGCTCAAGGACGGCGTCGTCGTGCGCGGCCCGGTCGCGATGGAGCCGGGCGACGCGAGCCAGCCGACGCCCGTGGGCAGCTTCAAGGTGGCGTGGAAGGACAAGGTGCACACGAGCAGTGAGTACGGCGACCCGATGCCGAACTCGGTGTTCTTCGCGGCCGGCGGGATCGCGTTCCACGCGGGGCCGTTGGACAAGCCCTCCCACGGCTGCATCCACCTGACCGACGCCGACTCGGAGGCGTTCTTCGCCGGGCTGCCGGTGGGCGCGGCGGTCGAGGTGAAGGCCTGATCAGTCCACAGTGGACTCAGGATCGGCGGTGCGGTACCTCCGGGGAATCCGTGTCCAGTGGCACGGACGAGCCCCGGACGAGTCCCAATTGGACGGTCGGGCGGCGGCTCACCGTCGCGAGCCCCCAGCCGGTGGCGGTGCGCAGGCGGTTGCCCGGCATCGCCAGCAGGTGGTAGGCGCGGGTCACGATCTTCGCGGGCCAGCCCGAAAGCGGCACGTGCAGCGGGTTGGCCGCGGCGCGGCCCGCGCCCAGGTCGACCACGAACCCGAGGTCGTGGTGGCGGTAGGTGCCGGGGGTGCCGTACCCGAGTGACGCGGCGACGTTGGTCCCCGCGAGCTTGCCCTGGCGTTCCGCGTGCTGCGCGGTCATGGCCGTGTACTCACCCGGCCGCGTCAGGTCGGGCACGGCCGCGACGTCGCCGCACGCGAAGACGTCCGGGTAGCCCGGCACGCCGAGCCGCGCGGTCACCACGACACGGCCCTTGGCCGTGGGCAGGCCGACGTCGGCGACGAGCGGATCGGGCCGCACCCCGACGCACCACACGAGCGTCCGCGTCGGGACGCGTTCACCGGTGGTGAGCGTGACAGCGTCGGGGGTGGCGTCCTGCACCGACGTCTTCGTCAGCACCTCGACGCCGCGTTCGCGCAGCACTGCGTCGGCGGTCCGGCCCAGGCGTGGCGACAGCTCGGGCAGCACCCGGTCGGCGATGTCGAGCAGCAGCCAGCGCACCGGCTGTCCGCCCAGCTCGGGGTGGCGGGCGACGAGCGCGCCGGTGAACGCCGGGCCCTGCACCGCGACCTCGGTGCCGGTGTAACCGGCGCCCACGACCACGAACGTGCAGCGAGCCGCGCGTTCCTCGGGGTCGTCGGTCGCGGCGGCGAGCTCGATCTGACGGGTGATGTGGTCGCGCAGGTAGAGCGCCTCCGGGACCCCGCGGAACCCGTGGGCGGTCTCCGCGACGCCGGGGATGGGCAGGAGCTTGTTCACGCTGCCGGCGGCGAGCACGAGCCGGTCGTAGGACAGCTCGTGGGCGCGGTCCTCGGGATCGGTGTAGCCCACGGTGTGCCCGTCGAAGTCCACAGTGGTCACCGTGCCGAGCACGAGCCGCACGCCGCGCAGGGTGCCGGGGATGGAGACGGTGATGCTGCGCGGGTCGAGCAGCCCGGCCGAGACCTCCGGCAGCAACGGCAGGTAGAGGAAGTAGTCGGTGGGGTTGACCACCACGACTTCCACGTCGTCGCCCGCGGTTCTGCGCAGCCGCTTGGCCGCGTTGTACCCGGCGAACCCGCCCCCGACGATCACGACCCGCATCACATCTGCTCCCGGTACGGCTGCGCGGACACGCGGTGGTCGCCCGGCGGCGGCGCGCGGCGATCCGCGCACCGCCGCCGGACGGGCTCAGGCCTGCGGCTGCGTGATGTTGACCATCCAGCCGATGCCGAACTTGTCGACGCACATGCCGAACTCGTCGCCCCACATCTGCTTTTCCAGCGGCACCGCGACGGTGCCGCCGTCGGAGAGCTTGGCCCAGTAGCCGCGCAGCTGGTCGACGTCGTCGCCGCTGAGGCTCACCGAGATGTTCGTGCCGGGGTTGTGGTCCATGCCCGGCGGCGTGTCGGCCGCCATCAACGTGAACCCGTTCTCGGTCTCGAGCTGAGCGTGCATGATGTTGTCAGCCGCGGGGGAGTCGGGCATGCCGGACTCCCCGAACGTGTTGACGGTCAGCGTCCCGCCGAACACGTCCCGGTAGAACTCCATCGCCTGCCGGGCGTCGTCGCGGAAGCTGATGTACGGGTTGAGGATCGAAGCCACCGGACACTCCTTCGTCGTGGACGGGAATGAATCCTTGCAGAAGACGAAGGGGTGGACAACGGGGTCGCTCCGGCGGGTGAAGAAATCGTTTTTCCGTAACGGGTGCGGCTGCGCTGACCGCGGAGATTTCCGTTGCCGCGTGGCGGTTTCCGGCGTGTCCGGTGAAAAGATTTCGATTATTGCCGTGCTCACGGGTCGGTGGTGAGTTTTCCGCGAAGTTGTTCCAGGGTCTGTGACAGCAGGCGCGAGACGTGCATCTGGGAAATGCCCACGCGGTCGGCGATCTGGGTTTGCGTGAGACCGCCGAAGAAGCGCATCACGAGGATCGCGCGTTCGCGCTGGGGCAGTTCGCGCAGCAGCGGTTCCAGTGCCTCGTGGTTTTCGATGTGCTCGAGTTCCGCGTCTTCCTCGCCGAGGGTGTCCGCGAGCGACAGGGGTTCCGCGTCGTCGTGCACGGGCTTGTCGACCGACAGCGTCTGGTAGGCGTTGCCGGCGATGAGACCTTCGTGGACTTCGGTGACATCGAGTCCCAAGTGCTCGGCGAGCTCGGTCGGAGTGGGTGCGCGGCCGAGGGTCTGCGACAGCGCGCTCGAGCCGTGGCTGAGGGACAGGTGCAGTTCCTTCAGCCGGCGCGGCACGCGCACGGACCAGCCCGTGTCGCGGAAGTGGCGGCGGATCTCGCCCATGATCGTGGGCACGGCGAAGGACAGGAAGTCGGGGCCGCGGTCCGGGGTGAACCTGTCGATCGCGTTGATCAGCCCGATCCGGGCCACCTGCACGAGGTCTTCGCGGGGCTCGCCGCGGCCGGTGAAGCGCGTGGCGATGTGCTCGGCGACGGGGAGGAACTCCGTCACGAGCTGTTCGCGCAGGCGCGGGCGGTGCGGATCGTCCGCGTCGAGGGCGGCGAACTCTTCGAACAGCGGCACCGTGTGGGCGTACTCGTCACGGCGCCGGGTGACCGGCGGCTTGTTCACCGGGCCGTCCCCGGGGCCAGCTCCAGCCGGATGGCCAGGGTGTTGCCCGCGGTGTCGGCAGCGGGGGCGCTGGTGGCCGACACGGCGGTGGCCAGCGTCGTGAGCACGTGCCAGCCGAAGCTGCGCTCGCTCGGCAGCCGGGCGTGCCCGGTGCGGGTCTCGACGGTGATCGCGATGCCCTCGGGTGCCACGCGGAAGCGGCACGTCATCATCTCGCCGAGGTCGGCGAGCTCGACGAGCTGCGCGCAGGCCTCGTCCACGGCCATCTTCGCGTCGGCGATCGCGTCGAGCCCGTAGTCGGCGCGCGCGGCCACGGCCTGGGCCAGCATCCGCACCAGCGGGATCTGCCCGGTCTCGGCGGGCAGGCGCAGCTCGATCACCTCGTCGAGCAGGTGGTCGACCGCCGGCATCCCGTGGCTCGGCGAGCTGCCGGCTGCTTCGTTCTCCATGCCCCCCGCATACCCACTCGGCCGGGCTTCGACACCTCGGTTCTTTTCACCGACCGGGCGGTGCGGAGGGAGCGGCACCGCGTGTCGGACAGGTGATCGGGATGCAGTAATGTCGCCCGAGGACCCGTTAAAGCGCTAGCGGCCAGTGGTGGCGCGCGCCCGGGTCTCGCCTGGTCAGCAGCGCCCTTCAAGTACCCAAGAGAAGGGGCCTGGGAAACATGACCGGCGGCCAGGAACGGCTATCCGCGCGGCTTGACGAAGTCACCGTGGCGATGGAGTCGCTGACCGCGATGCTCGACCACCAGGAACTCGATCTCGGCCAGATGCTGCAGGCGGTCTGCGAGCACGTGGTCGGTGTGGTCGCCGGAGCGGACATGGCCAGCATCACGCTGGTCCGGGACGGCGTCGGGGAGACCGTCGCCAGCACCGACCAGCGCGCGGTGAACTTCGACCGCGAGCAGTACCGCATCGGCGACGGGCCGTGCCTGCGCGCGGCCGAGACCGGCGCGCCCGTGCGGGTCGGGGTGGGCGCGGTGGCCGACCAGTGGCCGCAGTTCGCCTCGGCCGCCGAGGAGCTCGGCGTGGCGAGCTTCCTCGCCGCCCCGCTCACCGTCGACGGCGACATGAGCGGCGCGATGAACCTGTTCGGGTTCGGTGAACACGGGTTCAGCGACCTCGAGGTGAAAATCCTGGAGCTCTACACCGCCACGGTGGTGTTCGGCCTGCGCAGCGCGCGGCGCTACTTCGACGCGCAGGAGCTGGTGGCGCAGCTCAACCGCGCGCTCGAGACGCGAGCCGTGATCGACCAGGCCAAAGGCATCCTGATGGCCGCGCACCGCATCACCGCCGAAGAGGCTTTCCAACGGCTCGTGAAGCGTTCGCAGGACGGAAACCGCAAGCTCTACGACGTGGCGGCCGAGTTCGTGGCCGCCGTGTCCAGTTTTACCTGACCCCACCCCGCGCGGGTACGCGTGCCCGCGCGCGACACTGGGTATGTCCCCGAGGGGGATCTCAGTCCGGAAGCGGGTGAACCACATGGTGCAAGTGCGGGTCCAGGGCCTCGCCGTCGTCGCCCAGGAGGTGGCGCCGGTGGTGCTGCTGCGTGAGGAAACGGGGCAGCGCCGCTGGCTGGCCATCACCATCGGCGCACCGGAGGCACAGGAACTGGCCGCCGCGCAGGAACAGGTGACCTCCGCCCGGCCGGGCACGGTCGAGCTCATCCTCGAGGTGGTGTCGGCGTTCGGGCGGCACGTGACGAGCGTCGAGGTCACCGAGCTGCGCGACAGCATCTTCCACGCCGACCTGGTGCTCTCGGACGGCGTGCGCGTCTCGGCGCGGCCCAGTGACGCGATCGCGGTGGGGCTGCGCGCCCACGCACCCATCGACGTCGCCGAGGCCGTGCTGGCCGAGGCCGCGGTGGACGTGACGGTGGCCGGCGGCGAGGACCCGGCCGAAGCGCTCGGCGGAGAGCCGGGCGTGGGCACCGAGGACGAGATCCGCCAGTTCCGCGACCTGCTCGACGAGGTCAGCCCCGACGACTTCCGCGACCCCGGATCCGGGCCCGCCTGAGCGGGAATAGCGATCGCCGCTCGTGATGTTGAACGAGGTGGTCGATGCGCTCGTGTCCGCCGGGCTCACCCCTCGTCGAAGCGGTGCTCGGTCCGGCTGCGCAAGGCATCCGGCCGGCGCCGCGTCGTGCGAACCGCCGAGAGGCGGGCACGGCGCACCGGCCCCGAGACGATGGCCCCCGACCTGGCTCCGGTCGGGGGCCATCCTCGTGCCCGGGGACGATCTTGGCTCAGTCGCGCAGCTGCGGCGGCTCACCGTCCACGCCGAGGTCGACCTCCGCGTCGAAAGCGTTGTGGTCGTGCCCGGCCACCGGCTGGGCGATGTCGGTCCCGAGGTCGAAGCCGGCGCGCCGGGCGGCTTCGGCGAGCCCGTCGTTCTCGTCGGACTCGTGCCGGTGGTGGTGGCGCTCGATCATCCCGACATCTTCGACACTCCGGACCCCGGCGGGCAACCAACGGAGGGTGAACGCGTCACGCGGGCTCGTGCGACGTCTGTCCCAGGATCGTCTCCACCAGCTCCAGCGCGTGGTCGGTGCTGCGCGCGGTGAAGGTGAGATCCACGAACACGTCGTCCAGTTCGGTGTCCTGGGCGGTGCGCTCGATGGCCGTGACCACGTCGGCCACGCCGGCGTCGGCCCGCGGATAGACGCGCAGGATGGCGCCCAGCTCCGCGGGGTCGCGGCCGGCGTCGGCGGCCAGCTGCCGCAGGTTGGCCAGCGGAGCGAGGATCGCGGTCGCCGGGTCGTACTCGGCCGGCGGTGTGATCACCGGGAGCCAGCCGGCCGCCCGCCGCGCGATCCGGCGCATCGCGGCCGGTGCGTACCCGGCCAGGTACACCGGTGGCGTGCGGACGGGCTTGAACGAGTCGTGGGTCTCGGGCACGGTCCAGTGCCGGCCGCGGTACTCGGCGGGATCGGTCGTCCACAGTGCTTCGAGGGCGTCGAGGCATTCGTCGAGCCGCGCGCCGCGTTCGGTCATCGGCACGTTCACGGCCTCGTACTCCTCGGGAGACCAGCCCGTGCCGAGCCCCGGGACCAGCCGGCCGCCGCTGAGCGCGTCGATCGTGGTGAGCGAGCGCGCCAGCAGGGCGGGCGGGTACCAGGGCGCGTTGAGCACGTTGGTGCCGAGCCGCACCCGCTCGGTGACCGCGGCCGCGGCGGCCAGCAGTGCGAACGGGTCGAGCCGCACGGAGAACTCCGCCGGGATCGCGTCGGAGCCGCCGTACCCGACCTTCGGGTGCACCGGTGCGAGCAGGCGGTCGCCGACCCAGAGGCTCGCGGCGCCGAGCTCCTCGGCGCGCCGGGCGAAGCGGGTGACGCCCGAGCCGTCTCCGGCGAACGGGCCGAACTGGGGCAGGGTGAAACCGATGCGCATGGTGCTCTCCCGGCGTCCGCGGTGGTGGTCCCCGTGGAGATCTTGCCACCGGGGCCCGGGTTTCGCGGGGTGCGGCGGGAAACCCTCAGGGGGTGAGCCGCCGCTGGCCGGGGACGTCGACCGGCGAGAGGCCCGCGGCGGCGCCCGGGCGTTCGCAGCCGAGCGGCATGAGCTCGAGCAGGCGGCGAGCGGGGTGCGAGTCGCCGGGATCGACGTAGAAGTCGGTGTCGAACAGCTGGGCCAGCAGTTGCATGCGACGCAGGACCTTGAGGCCGGCGACGGCGAGGAACGTGGTGCGGCTCAGGTCGATGATCACCACGCCGACCGTGCTGCGGATGCGGGCCTCGACGACTTCGGCGAGGTGGGGCGCGGTGCAGAGGTCGACCTCGCCGACCACCTCCACCACGGAAGCTCCGGGGACAGGCCGGTGGACGTGCAGGGTGAGCAGGTGTTTCGGGTCGACGTGGCCGACTCTGACGGACGGGGCTTTCGTGCGGCGTAGGGCGCTCATGGCGGCCCGCCTCTCGTAGGCCGCGCACCCGGGTGACGGCCGACCCGGACCGGAGTTCAGGCTTCCAGCCGATCGGCGCCAACGCTCCCGGAGCGCGGTGAAATCGCGGCGGCTGGTGGCTCAACCGAACACCCAGAATAGTGCACGTGCACTAGAGCCGCCAGCCACCGCCGGAGTGGTTACCGCCGAACCTGCCTGCCAGCCGCGATGTAGGCGTTGGAGTCGCCGAGGAACGAGAACACGACGCCGATCACGGCCGCGAGTGCCGAGAGGTAGCTCAGCCAGGTGCCGCCGCTGCCCGCGATTAGCGACAGGACCTGCAGCACCGTGAGCACGGTCAGCACGATCCGCGCCCAGTTGCGCCCGGCCCGCAGTTTCACCGCGAACAGCAGGTACAGCAGCGCGATGATCACCGCGATCACGACCGCCACGATGAGCGCGATGTTCGCGGCCTGGTCGAGCTGGGCCTGGCCGAGGTTCGGGTTGGTGCGGCGCGCGGCGTCGATGAGGTCGTCCTTCTGCCCGAACAGCAGCAGGGCGCCGACGATGCCGATCACGGTCGAGACGACGAACGCCCAGAACGCGACCGTGATGGTGCTGGGCACGGCCGGACGTGGGGGTTCGTTGGAGGGCGGCGGCTGGTTGGGCTCCTCGGGAAATCGTGGCAGATCGCTCATGCGAGGACATTAGGCCCGCCGCAGCGGCCTCGCACTACGACGTGGCCGCCTCCAGGTCCGGGTGGATCTCCAGCACCGAGTCGAGGTGCAGCAGCCCGATCGGCCGCAGCAGGCCGCGCTGCTGCGTCACGATGCGGAACGGGATCCCGGCCTCGGTCGCGCGGCCCCGCACGTCGATCAGCACCGACAGGCCGCTGGAGTCGCAGAACGGCACTTCGGACAGATCCACGACGAGCACGCCGGGGCGGGCTTCGAGGGCCGCGACGAGCTGGTCTCGCAACGCGTCCGACACCGCCGTGTCGATCTCCCCGGCGGCGGTGACCACCGTCGTGCCGCCGGCGGTCGTGGTGGTGATGTCGAGCGTGGGCAGGCGCCGCGCGCCGGCCGCTCTGAGGTCGTCGGTCACGACAGGTTCCCTCCGCGGTCACGGGCCCGCCAGACAGCCGCTGACAGCAGGCCCGGTGCCCGGCCTCGAGCCGGGACACGGTCTGGTGACGGCTGGGTGCTCAACCGTGGTCGTCCCGAAAGTATCAGCCCCGGCCCACCCTGGCAGGCCACGCCCTCACCGGCGTGGCGGCCCGGCGTCGACGACCGTCATCGAGAGGTCGAGAGCGCGGTCGGCTTTGGTGAGAGCGCCAGGTTGCCGGCCGGGGTGCTCGGCGTCGACGACGGTGCGGGGCCCGGGGGCGGCGTGGTGAACGTGCCGGGGTCGATGGTGGCCTCGTTGCGACTGCGGGCCGGGGGCTCCGGTGTCGAATGCGGGGTCGCGTTCGGCTGGAGGTCTGACCGGCGTGGCGGCCCGGCGTCGACGACCGTCATGGAGAGGTCGAGGGGGTCGAAGTGGATGAGCGATTCGAGCCACCACGTCAGGCCCGCCTCGGTCAGTGCGCCGAGGTCGACCGGTGAGGGGTGGTCCCAGGCGGGGCTGGCGTTGCCGGCCACCGCGACGGCGAAGGGGCGGCCCGGTGGGCGCGTGGCGGTGACCAGGCGGGCCAGCTCGTCCGGTGCCGGCGGGTGGGGGCCGGCGAGGGGGAAGATGCCGTCGCCCCTGGTGGCGCGGGCGAGGACGCGCGGGTGGTCGGTGGACAGGGCGGTCCAGACGGGGATGGGGTGGGGCTCGGGTGCGCCGGCGTCGAGGTCGACGTGGAAGTGGGTGCCGCGGTGGTGCACCTCGGCGCCCGACCAGACGGCGCGCATGATCGCCAAGGCCTCGTCGAACTTCGCCGAGCGGGGGCCGAGGGGCTCGCCGAAGCGGCTGAAGTCGCCGGTCTCGTCAGAGCCGAGGCCGGTACCCAGGACGAGCCGCCCGCGCGAGAGGCGGCTGACGGTGGAGGCCTGGCGGGCGAGCACCCACGGCCGGCGCCGCGCCGGGGGAGTGACCATCGGGCCGAGCAGGATCGTGCTCGTCGCCTGGGCGATCGCGGCGAGCGTGGTCCACGGGTCCGCGATCGGCGGCTCGCCGGGCACGACGTGGTCCCACAGGAACACCCCGTCCCAGCCGGCGGCCTCGGCTCGCACGGCGAGCTCGACCAGCACCGCCGGGTCGCCGAACGGTCCGAACGGCGGCAGGTACAGGCCGTGGCGAAGTTTTCCCACCGGGGATCTCCTCACGTGAGTTGATTCGGGCCACCGTAACGAGTCCGCGTTCAGCAGGCTGAATTGCCTTGCCCGGCAACGGGAACCGGCGCGGGCGGTTGCCGGTCAGTGGCACGGGAAAGGGCCGGACGTGCGGACAAACCGCCTGAACGAAGGGAAACCGGAGCGGGGATCTTGTCACGGCGCCGGCGGTTTGGTTGTGTCGGTGCGGACCCCCGGTCGCGGCCGCCAACGCGGGCCCGGGTTCCCCGCGGTGCCGATCAGGTGCCGTGTCCGCTGGGTTTTCCCCGTGAAACGAAGGAATCTGCATGCCGCGCTTGCGAAGAGTGCTGTGTTCGGTGACGGCCGCGGCGGCCGCCGTGACCGTGGCGGCCGGGTCGGCGACCGCCGCCTCCGGGCCCGAGATCGCGCCCGCCGCCGCAAACCCGTCCGCGCCGGCCGCCGTGTCGCGGACGGTCCACGAGTGGCTCACGAACCCCGGTGACGCCACGCCCGTCGACACGCAGCTGAGCTGGCAGAGCCCGGCCGCGGCGGCACCCACGACGGTCCGCGTCGACGGCGGCGTCAAGTTCCAGACCGTGTCCGGCTTCGGCGCGGCCATCACCGACTCGTCGGCCCAGGTGCTCTACGGCCTCACCCCGGTCAACCGCGACGAGGTCATGAAGAACCTCTTCGACCCGCGCGCCGGCGCGGGCATCAGCTTCCTGCGCCAGCCCATCGGCGCGTCGGACTTCGCCGTCGGCCAGGACTACAGCTACGACGACCTGCCGGCCGGGCAGACCGACTACGACATGAAGCACTTCTCCATCGCCCACGACGAAGCGCAGATCCTCCCGCTCGTGCGCCAGGCGAAGAAGCTCAACCCGCAGCTGGAAATCGTCGCGAGCCCGTGGAGCATGCCGGGCTGGATGAAGACGTCCGGCTCGATGATCGACGGCAAGCTCATCGACTCGCCGAAGATCTACCGCGCCTACGCGCTGTACCTCGTGAAGTTCCTGCAGGCCTACCGCAACGCCGGCGTGCACGTGGACTACCTGACCGTGCAGAACGAGCCGCAGGCACTGGAGCGCAACAACTACCCGGGCACCGATCTGCCGTGGCAGCAGGAGGCGAAGGTCATCGAGGCGCTCGGCCCCGCCATCCACGCCGCCGGGCTCGACACGAAGATCCTCGGCTTCGACCACAACTGGAGCGAGCACCCCGGCGACATCGCCTCGCACCAGCGGGCCGGTGAGGACCCGCAGCCGGAGTACCCGTACGACCTGCTGTCCACCCCGGCCGCGAAGTGGATGGCGGGCACCGCCTACCACTGCTACTACGGTTCGTCCGACGCCCAGACGCCGCTCAAGGCTTCGTTCCCCGGCAAGGACATCTTCATGACCGAGTGCGAGGGCGGCGACTCGTCGACGATCCTCGGCGTGATGCGCAACTGGGGCCGCAGCTCCATCGACTGGAACATCGCGCTCGACGAGAACCACGGCCCGCACCTGGGCGGCTGCGGCACCTGCAACGGCACCATCACCGTGAACTCGCAGACGAAGGCCGTGACCTACAACGACCAGTACCGCGACATCGAGCACTTCTCGAAGTTCGTGCCGCCGGGCTCGGTGCGCATCGCCTCGTCCGTGGTCTACACCAGCGGCAGCAGCACGCCGATCGAGGCGGTCGCGTTCACGACCCCCGACCGCTCGACCACCGTGGTCGCGCTGAACACCGCGAAGACCGAGCAGAAGTTCACCGTCGTCTCGGGTGACCGCTCGTTCGACGCGACCGTGGGCCCCGGCGCCACCGTCACCTTCCAGTGGAGCGGCCGCTGACCGACCGGGTGGTGCGGGGCGGGGGAAAGCCCGCCGCCCCGCACCGCGCGCGGTACGTTCGGGTTCCCGGACGAAGGAGCGGCGATGACGGGACTGCCGGCCACCATGCGGTCGTGGCGCGTCACGGCGCCGGGGCCGATCGGCACCGCGCCGCTGACGCCCGCGAACGGACCGGTGCCCGAACCGGCGCCCGGTGAACTGCTCGTGCGGGTGCTCGTGTGCGGCGTGTGCCGCACGGATCTCCACGTGGCGGAAGGGGATCTGCCGGTGCACCGGCCGGCGGTGACCCCAGGGCACGAGGTGGTCGGCGAGGTCGCCGCCCTCGGTGAAAGCGCGAGCGGCACCTTCGCCATCGGTGACCGCGTCGGGATCGCGTGGCTGCGCCACACGTGCGGCACGTGCAAGTTCTGCTTGCGGGGCACGGAAAACCTGTGCCCCGCATCGCTTTACACGGGCTGGGACGCCGACGGCGGCTACGCGGAGTACGCCGTGGTCCCGGCGGACTACGCCCTCCCCCTGCCCGCCGGTTACGGCGACGACGAGCTGGCGCCGCTGCTGTGCGCCGGGCTCATCGGCTACCGCGCGCTGCTGCGGGCCGAAGTGCCCGAAGGCGGGCGCCTCGGCGTGTACGGCTTCGGCGGCAGCGCGCACCTCGCCACGCAGGTGGCTCTCGCGCGGGGCGCGACCGTCCACGTGGTCACGCGCGGCCGCGCGGCGCAGCGGCTCGCGCTCGACCTCGGGGCTGCCTCGGCGGGCGACGAGCCGCCGCCCGAGCCGCTCGACTCGGCGATCCTGTTCGCCCCCGCCGGCGGGCTGGTGCCCGGCGCGCTGGCCGCGCTGGACCGCGGCGGCACGCTCGCGATCGCGGGCATCCACCTGTCCGATGTGCCCGTGCTGAACTACCAGCGGCACCTGTTCCAGGAGCGGCAGCTCCGCAGCGTCACGGCCAACACGCGAGCCGACGCCCGGGAGTTCCTCGCCTTCGCCGGCCGCCACCACCTCGAAGTGACCACGCGTCCGTACGCGCTGGCCCGCGCGGACGAGGCGCTGGCGGACCTCGCGGCGGGCCGGTTCACCGGCGCTGCCGTCCTGCGCGCCTGACGGAGATTTTCCGCCGACGTGACTCGTTCGGCCGTTGTTGGGTCACGATAACCTAGGTTACGGTGACCTAGATGTGGATCGACGTCCTGCTGCTCGCGAGCCTCGCCAAGCAGCCCATGCACGGCTACGAACTGCGCCGGAAGGTCGAGGAGTCCAGCGGCCGGGCGCTGTCCAACAACTCGCTCTACCCGGCGCTGCGCCGCTTCGCCGAAGCCGGCGCCGTCACGCGCAGCGCCGAGACGCAGGAGGGCAAGCCGCCGCGGCACGTCTACACGATCACCGACGTCGGCCGTGAACTGCTGCACGACCTGCTCGCGGATCTGCCGCCCGACCTGGCCGGCGATGCGACCGAGTTCCTCTCCCGGCTCGCCGGGTTCGGCTGGCTCGAGCCCGCGGAACGGCTGCGGGTGCTCGACGCGCGGGAGACCGCGCTCGTGGCTCAGGGCGAGCGGCTGGGGAAGCTCGCCGAGGCGCAGGAGAACCCGTGGAGCCGGCTGGTGCTGGCCGAGGTCGGCCGCCGGGCGGAGCAGGAACTGAGCTGGCTCGCGACGGTGCGTGCGCGGGCCCGGAAACCGTCACCCGAGGAGGAGACCCGATGACCACCACCGAGCGTGCGCCACGGCTGCCGTTCGACCGGCCGAACGTGCTCGAGATCGCGCCCCTGTACCAGGTTCTGCGCCGCGAAGGCCCGATCGCGCGGGTGACGACGCCGGCCGGCGACCCGGCCTGGCTCGTGACGCGGTTCGAGGAGGCTCGCGCGGTGTTCACCGACCCGCGCTTCGGCCGTTCGCACCCGAAGCCGGAAGAGGCCTCGGCGGTGTCCGACGCCGCCTTGCTGAGCGGACCGCGGGGCGACTACGAGACCGAAGAGGCCGAGCACGCACGGCTGCGGCGCCTGCTGGTCCCGGCGTTCTCGGCCAACCGGATGCGCAAGCTCGGCGAGCACGTCCAGGAGCTCGCCGACCGGTGCCTCGACGAGCTCGAGGCCGCGCACGACGCCGCGGGCGGCGAACCCGTGAACCTGCACGACTTCCTGTCGTTCCCCTTGCCGGTGCTGGTGATCTGCGAGCTGCTCGGCGTGCCGTACGCCGACCGGGACAAGTTTCGCGACCTGTCCGACCGCATCGGCGTGCTCGACAGCGGCGGCGACGCGAAGCTCGCGATGGACGAGTTCGCCGCGTACATGGGCGAGCTGGCCGACAAGAAGCGCGCGGAGCCGGCGCAGGACGTCGTGTCCGACCTCGTCGCCGCGCAGGCCGACGATCCGACGTTCACCGACGACGACCTCGGCCGGCTGGCCGCGGGCCTGCTCTTCGCCGGCCACGAGACCACGTCGAACCGCATCGACCTCGGCGTGCTGTTCCTGCTCACCGACCTCGCGCGCCGCGACGCGCTGGCCGCCGACCCCGAGGGCCGCGTGCACAGCACCGTCGAGGAGATCCTGCGGATGTCCGCGCCGGGCGGCCTCGGCCTGCTGCGCTACGCCCACGAGGACGTGGAGATCGGCGGGGTCGCGATCCGGCGGGGCGACGCCGTGATGATCTCGACGTCGTCGGCCAACCGCGACGCCGGCGTGTTCGCCGACCCCGAGGAGTTCGACGCGGACCGCAAACCCAACTCCCACATCGCGTTCGGCTACGGCGGGTTCTTCTGCATCGGCGCGAGCCTCGCGCGCACCGAGCTGCGCGTGGTGTTCAGCGCGCTGTTCCGCCGCTTCCCGAACCTGCGCCTGGCAGTGGACGTCGACGACCTCGAGGTCCGCTCCAACCGCGTCACGGGCGGGGTTTCGAGCGTGCCGGTCACCTGGTGACCGCGCCGGGCCGCACTCCTTCCGGGGGTGCGGCCCTATCGTTGATAGGGATGAACCGTAGCGACGCTATGACGTGCGTAACAATGCTACGCGAATGAGTTATCTGAGCTACACTGGCTGCATGGACATCCGCACCCAGATGCTGGAGGCCGCCGAGAAGCTGCTCGACGCCTCGCCCGACCGCGACATCTCCACGCGCGCCGTGTGCGAGGCGGTCGGGGTCGGCGCGCCGATGCTGTACCGCCTGTTCGGCGACAAGAACGGCCTGCTCTCGGCTGTCGTGGACCACGGGTTCGACCGCTACCTGGCCACGAAACGCGCGGCCGAGCCGTCGACCGACCCGATCGCCGACCTCAAGAACGGCTGGGACACCCACATCGCGTTCGCGCAGGAGCACCCGGCCGTCTACCGGCTGATGTACTCCCCGGCGTTCACCGAGATCCCCAGCGCCGCGCAGGAAGCGCTGCGGCTGCTGCGAGAGGTGCTCGTGCGCTGCGCCGCCATCGGCCGGCTGCGCGTCGACCCGGACGCCGCCGCGCAGCGCGTGATGTCGGCGAACATCGGGGTCGCGCTCAACATGGTCACCCAGCCGCAGGTCTACACCGATCCCGAGCTGTCGCGGCGCGTGCGCGACGCCGTGCACGACAGCCTGCTCACGCCCGAGAACGGCACCGAGGAGGCCGACAGCTCGACCGCCCCGCTGCCCACCGCGGCCCTGCAGCTCGCCGCGCTCCTGCGCACCGAGGACACCACTCTCGGCACCGAGGAGACGCAGCTGCTGCTGAAGTGGCTCGACGGCCTGGCCCGTGACTGAAGAGTCCGAAGTGGACGGATGCCCGGCCGGGCCTCAGGGCTCGGTGAGCACCAGGTCCAGCAGGCCGGGGAAGCGCGCGTCGAACTCGGAGCGGCGCAGCCGGTTGTAGCGGCGGGGTCCGCGGTCGAGCTGTTCGAGCAGCCCCGTGGACCGCAGCACCGCGAAGTGGTGGCTCGCCGTCGCTTTCGACACCGGCAGGTCGAAGGTGCCGCACGCGCGCGAGAAGTCCGGGCCGTCCGAGAGCTCGCGCAGGATCGTGCGGCGCACCGGATCGGTCAGCGCGTCGAGCGCCTGCTGCAACGTTACCTCGGCCGGATCCGTGTGGGTCAGCGTCCGCGCCATGCCGCCTCCCGGCGTTCTCGTGTCACTCCGGCGTCGGGTTCGATCGTACCCGCGTCCGGCGAGTGGCTCAGACCGCGGAGATCGTGGCCGTTCCCGCGTCCAGAAACGGATGCGACGCGGTCACGGTGATCGTCCCCGGCGTGTCGCGCATCGAGCGGATCCACACCGCCGCCGCGCCGCCGAGCGCGCCGAAGTCCAGGAACTGCTCGCCGATCAGGACTCCCGGCCCGTCGACCGCGACGCTGAGCACCCCGCGGGCGTGCGGGCGCGGTGCGCCGTAGCGGTCCACGGACCGCAGCGTGACGCGTGTGGTGTCCTGGCCGTCGGCGGTGATGGCGCCGTCGTCCGCGGCCACGGCCAGCGTGTCGAACGTCGGGTCGGCGCTGAACCTGCGGCGCAGCACCGTCTGCCCCTTCACCCGGCCCTCGATCGTCAGGTCCGGGCGCGCCTTCCCGGTCACGGTCAGGTTCACCACGAACGGCGGGTGCTTCAGGTGCGGGAACCGCGCGTGGTCGGGCTGCACGGTGACCGGCCGCCGGCCCGCGACGGTGACCACGAGCTGGTCGCAGTTCGACCAGATCAGCGCGTTGCGGCCGGGTCCGCCGCGCGGAGAGCCGGGCCCGAAGTCCCAGTAGAACGCGGGCTCGATCACCGCGCCGCGCGACGGGGCCCGTTGCGCGCGGTAGAAACCCGCGCCCAGCTTGGGAATCCGGAAGAAGTCGACCACGCCGGGGTACTTCACCCCGCGCAGCGAGTGGTACCAGCCGGACGGGTAGTCGAAGCCGCACCACGCGATCAGCCCGCAGTAGCGCGGGTCGGCCGCCGCGTGCTCGTGCACCCACGCGTGGAGCATGCTCTGCTCCCGCTGCACGTCGGCGGCGTCGGTGCGCCGGAAGTACGGCGCGCCCACGAGCGTGCCGACGGCTTCGCTCACCAGGTACGGCACGCCCCGGCGCGGCGGGCGCAGCGGCGGCGGCGCGTTGCGCGAGGGCGGGCGGCTGTAGTCGTTGAACGAGAAGACGCCGCCGTTCTCCTTCACCGGGTACAGCGGCGAGACGTAGCCCTTCTGCCCGGCGACCGCGCCGGTGCACGGCCGCATGGGGTCGAGCTCGGCGGCCAGCTGGTCGGTCTTGCCGTAGAGCGTGTACTGGCCCAGCGTCTCGTTCACGCGCGTGCCCCACACGATGATCGACGGGTGGTTGCGGTCGCGCACGATCATGTCGTGCACGTCGCGCACCGCGAGCTCCTGCCACGCCGTGTCGCCCACGTGGTCCCAGCCGGGCAGCTCCTCCCACACGAGGAGGCCGAGCTCGTCGCACGCGTCGAGGAACGCGGGCGACTGCGGGTAGTGCGAGCAGCGCACCATGTTGACGTTGAGCTCGTTCTTGAGGATCTCCGCGTCGCGCCGCTGCACGCGCTCGGGCATCGCGCCGCCGACGAACGGGTACCACTGGTGGCGGTTGAGCCCGAAGAGCTTCAGCGGCCGGCCGTTGAGGCGGAAACCGTCCACAGTGAACTGGGCGTCGCGCAGTCCGGTCCGCACGGGGTAGGTGTGGACCTTGCGCCCGCCGACCGAGAGCGTGACCAGGATGTCGCACATCGCGGGCTCGTCGACGTCCCACAGCTTCACCGCGTCGAGGCCTTCGAGCGTGACGGTGGTGTTCGTCTCGCCCTTGCGCAGACCCGTCCGGTCGGTGACCGCGGTGGCGATCTCGGTGCCGGCCTGGCTCAGCGTCGCCGTGAGCCGCACGGGCCCCTTCACCGCCTTAGCCGCGTCGACGGTGCAGTGCACCACCACGGCGCGGTTCGGCGTGAGCACGGCGATCTGCTGGGCGTACACATCGGACAGGTAGGCCTGTGGGGTGCCGTACAGGTTGACCGTGCGGTAGATCCCGGCGGGCTGGTAGAAGTCGATGGCCGTCGGGTTCGGGTATTCGGGCAGGTCCGGGGGAGTGTCCTGCTGCCAGCGGCCGTCGACCGCCACGGCGAGCACGTTGTCGGAGTCGGTGAGCAGCCCGGTGACCTCGCACGTGAGCGGCAGGTACCCGCCGCTCTGCGAGGCGACGCGCCGGCCGTTGAGGAACACGGTGGTGGCGCTGAGAACCCCGTCGAACCGGAGGAACGCGCGGTTCTTGCGCAGCTGCGGCGGCACGAAGAAGTGCTGGCGGTACACCCACAGGTGCTGCCAGTCGTTCGGGTGCCAGCCCTCCCACGACAACGGCGTGACGCAGTGGGGCACCGACACGAGCGTCATGGACCGGTCGTCGAAGTCCACTTCGGTGCAGCCGGGCACGAACGGGCCGAACAGCCAGTCGGCGCCGAACCCGCTCGTCGCTTCCACCGGCTCGGGGTGGTGCAACGCGGCCGACAGCGCGCCGGAGGCGGCGATGGCGGCACCGGCGCCGAGCAGGAACGTGCGCCGGGCGTGACCGGTCCTCGGGACAGCCGTGCCCCCGGGTTCTTCCTCCGCCATGCCTACGCGCTCTGCCGGCCGCCGGACTCGTCGTACCCGGACTGCGTGGCGAGGATGTCGACGGCGTGGTCGCGCAGCCAGGAGAAGAGCGTCGACAGCTGGTCGCCGGTGCCGCGGCCGAGCGGCGTGAGGCCGTAGCTGACCTGCGGCGGCGTGGTGGGCTCGACCCGGCGCCACACGAGGCCGTCGCGCACGAGGGTGCGCAGCGTCTGCGCCAGCATCTTCTCGCTCACGCCTTCGATGCTGCGGCGGAGCTCGAAGAACCGCAGTTCCCGCTCCCGCAAGGCGATCAGCACCCACACGCCCCAGCGGCTGGTGACGTGGTCGAGCACCGTCCGCGCCGGGCAGTCGGTGTGAAACACCTCATACCCGTCACGGGTCGACCGGCCCGCGAACTGCGTCCATTCCTCCATGTCGTGAGCTTACTTAAAGGTGCGTCCTTCCGGCCGGGGGACGCGCACGGCACCTTCGTGACCACTGTGGATCGTAAGATTGGGGTAACGAAGATGATCGTGGTGACGGGGGCGACGGGCAACATCGGCCGTCCGCTCGTGGCGGCACTGGCGGCCGCGGGGGCACCGGTGACGGCGGTGTCGCGGACGGCGCCGGCCGACCTGCCCGACGGCGTGACGCACCAGGTGGCGGACCTGGCCGCGCCCGATTCCCTGCGCGAGGTGCTGGCCGGGGCGCACACGCTGTTCCTGTTCCCGGGCGGGCCGGCTCCGGCGGAGCTGGCCGACGTCGCGAAGGCCGGGGGAGTGCGGCGGCTCGTGCTGCTTTCCTCGCAGGGCGCGGCCACCCGGCCGGAGGCTTACGCGTTTTTCACGGCGTACGAACAGGCCGTGCGCTCGGCGGTGCCGGCGGCGACGATCCTGCGGCCGAGCGGGTTCACGACCAACACCCTGGGATGGGCGCCTTCGGTCCGGGCTTCACGGCTCGTCGAAGCTCCGTTCGGTGACGTGGCGCTCCCGTTCGTCGACCCGGCGGACATCGCGGCGGTCGCCGCCGCGGCGTTGCTGGACGACTCGCACGACGGCGCCGAGTACGACGTGACCGGTCCGGAGGCCCTGACGCCGCGCGAGCGGGCTGCGGCGATCGGCGCCGCGCTCGGCGAGCCCGTCCGGTTCGCCGAGCAGACGCCGGACGAGGCCCGCGCGCGGATGCTGGAGTTCATGCCGCCGCCGATCGTCGAGGCGACGCTGGGTGTACTGGGTTCGCCGCTGCCCGCGGAACGCCGGGTGAGCCCCGACGTGCAGCGGGTGCTGGGCCACCCGGCCCGGACGTTCGCCGAGTGGGTGGCGGGTTCCGTCGCCGCGTTCCGCTGAGGGACGGGCGGACATGCCGACCACTGCTGTGCTGGGTTCGACCGTGTACCACCGCGAAACCGGCCACGGCGCGCCATTCGTGTTCCTGCACGGCAACCCGACGTCCTCCTATCTCTGGCGGCACGTACTGCCCGCGGCCGGGGGCGGGCGCCTGCTCGCGCCCGACCTGATCGGCATGGGCGATTCGGGAAAACCGCCGCTGGCGTACGGGTTCGACGACCACGCCCGCCACCTCGACGCGTGGTTCGACGCCCTGGGCCTCGACGACGTGGTGCTCGTCGGCCACGACTGGGGCGGCGCGCTCGCGTTCGACTTCGCGGCGCGCCACCCGGGCCGCGTGCGCGGGGTCGCGTTCACCGAGACGATCGTGAAACCCCTGACGTGGGCGGAGTTCCCGGCCGCGGGCCGGGAGCTGTTCCGGGCGCTCAAGACCCCGGGCGAAGGCGAGCGGATGGTGCTCGACGACAACGTGTTCCTGCGCGAGCAGCTGCCCGGCTCGGTGTCCCGCGCGCTCGCGCCGGCGGACTTGCGGGAGTACCTGCGGCCGTATCCGACCCGGGAGAGCCGGCTGCCGCTGCTGCAGTGGCCGCGCGCGATGCCGCTCGACGGCGAACCCGCCGACGTCGTCGCCCGGATCGAGCGCTACGACGAGTGGCTCGCGGCGAGCGCCGATGTGCCGAAGCTGCTCGTGACGTTCGAACCCGGTCCCGGGGTGATGCTGGGGCCGCAGCTGCAGAAGTGGTGTGCCGACACCGTCGCCGGGCTCGACCATGCGCACCACGCGGTCCCGGCGGGCCACCACACGCCGGAGGACCGGCCCGCCGAGCTGGCCGCGTCGATCTCCGCGTGGGCCGGCGCGCGCGGGTTGCGGTAGGCCCGCGTCAGGCGAGGCGCGCGGGGCGGCCGACGCGGTCGACCAGGTCGACCAGGTCGGTCAGCGCCTCGCCCAGCGGCAGGTCGACGCGAACCCGCGCGTGGGCGTCGCCGCGGGTCTGGCCGAGGTTGACGATCAGGACGGGTTTGCCGGTTTTCGCGGCGTGGCGGACGAAGCGCAGGCCGGACATGACCGTGAGCGACGAGCCCAGGACCAGCACCGCCGAGGCCTCGTCGACCAGGCGGTAACAGCGCTCGACCCGGGCGCGGGGCACGTTCTCGCCGAAGAACACCACGTCGGGCTTGAGCACGCCGGCGCACGCGGTGCAGCCGACGAGCGTGAACGTGCGCACGGATTCCTCGGCGAGCTCGACGTCGCCGTCGGGGTTGATGCGGGTGGCGGTGCCGCCGAAGTCCGGGTTGGCCGCGCGCAGGCGGTCGTCGAGCTCTTCGCGCGGCGTGGTGCGGCGGCAGCCGAGGCAGATCACGCGGTCGAGGTTGCCGTGCAGCTCCACCACGCCGCGCGTGCCCGCCGCGCGGTGCAGGCCGTCGACGTTCTGCGTGATCACGCCGGACAGCAGGCCCGCTTCGCGCAGGGCCGCGACGGCGTGGTGCCCGGAATTGGGTTCGGCGCGCGCGATGGTGCGCCAGCCCAGGTGGCTGCGGGCCCAGTAGCGGCGGCGGCCCTCGGCGCTGGTCGTGAACTCGTCGTAGGTCATCGGGGTGTGCCGGCGCAGGCTGCCGGACTCGCCGCGGTAGTCGGGAATGCCGGACTCGGTGGAGATCCCGGCCCCGCTCAGCACCACCACGCGGCCGCGGGAGACGACCTCGGCCACTTCGGCGACGCTTCCGGTGCGCGGGAGCGGTTCACCCGTGCCGGTCCAGGTCAGGGTCGGTCGTGTCCGCACCCGATCAGCTTACGCACCCACGAGCTGGCGTTCGAGATCCTCGAGGCTGCGACCCTTCGTCTCCGGCATCAGGCGCCACACGAAGAGGAACGCGAGCGCCGTCATCACGGCGAAGAACAGGAAGTTCAGCCCGGCGCCGAAGGCGTCCAGCAGCGGCGGGAACACGAGCGCGACCGCGAGGTTGAACAGCCAGTTGAAGACCACGCAGACACTCACGGCCGCCGCGCGGATCCGCAACGGGAACAGCTCCGGCAGCGCGACCCACTGCACCGGGCCCCACGACACCGAGAACGACGCGACGTACACCGCGATCCCGGCCAGCGTCAGCCCGAGCAGCAGCGGTCCCTTCGTCATCCCGCCGAGGTTGACCACGGCCAGCAGCACCATCGCCGCGCACATGCCGAGCGCGCCCACGAGCAGCAGCGGCCGCCGGCCCGCGCGGTCGATCAGCCGCATCGCGGGCAGCGTCATGAGCATGTTCACCGCGCCGATGCCCACGTTGGCGAGGATCGCCCCGGACGAGCCGAACCCGACGTTGGTCAGCAGGGTGGGCGCGTAGTAGATGATCGTGTTGATGCCCACGAAGTTCTGGAAGAACACGAGCAGCATCCCGACCGTGAACACCTTCCGCAGCCGGCCGCCCGCGAGCATCCGCAGCCGCAGGGGTTCCGCGCGTTCGGCTTCGTCGCGGGCGCCGGCGCGGATGTCGGCCAGCTCGGCGTCGGCGGCGTCCTCGCTGCCGCGCAGGCGCGTGAGCACCGTGCGGGCCGTGCGTTCGTCGTGCTTGTTGACCGCGAGCCAGCGCGGGCTCTCGGGCTGCGTGTAGATCCCGGCGACGAGCAGCACGGCCGGCACCACGCCCAGCCCGATCATCCACCGCCACGCGCCCCAGCCCGACAGCGCGTAGTCGGCGATGTAGGCGACCAGGATCCCGACGGTGACCAGCAGCTGCATCAGCGAGGTGAGCTTGCCGCGCACTTCCTTCGGCGCGAGCTCCGACAGGTACATCGGCACCACCACCGACGCGATCCCCACGCCGATGCCCATCACGAACCGGAAGGCCACGAGCATCGGCGCCGCGCCCGACAGGGCGGCGCCGACCGTGCCGACGATGAACACCACCCCGGAGCCGAGGATCATCCGGCGCCGGCCCAGCGAGTCGGCCAGCCGGCCCGCGAGGCCCGCGCCCGCCATCGACCCGGCCAGCAGCCCGGAGACGACCATGCCCTGCACGATGGGGCTCAACGGGATGTCGCGGCCGATGTAGAGCAACGCGCCGGAGATGACCCCGGTGTCGTAGCCCCACAGGATCCCGCCCAGTGCGCCGAAGAACCAGATGCCGAAGTTCGCTGCCCGCCGCCCGCTCACCGGTCGATCATGACCCGGGCGGCGAAGATCGGCAGCGTGAACACCGTTTTCCTTGCCCGGTAACGCGAATCCCCCGGACGGGGCAGAAGCCGGTTCGGTCGCGGCGCGGCTGGGTACCTCAGGATGCATGTGGTTCGCGCTGGGTACACCCGTGGTCCTGATGGTCGCCGCCGTGTTGATGGAGCGGTTCGAGCAGCATTGCACGCGGGCCCCGGCGAGAGTCGAGGCGAGCGAACGCGCGCCGGAAAGGCTTGCGCCTGAACGGACAACGCTTCGCGCGGCCACGGAACGCGAAGTTCCGCGGCCGGCGATGGCGCGGCAGGTGGCGCTGCCGCACTGATTTTCCGCCTTTTCCGCTTGGCGCGGACCACCGGGCAACGCCGGGAACGTGGTGCGGCGCCGGTCACGGCGGGCCGAGACGCCCGCCAGGGACGGTGATCGGCGTGGGCACTTGCGGGGACAGGGCCGGGCTCCCACCGTCGGGGTGCGGGAGCCCGGCCCGTCGCGCGCTTGTGGCGCCCGGCTACTGGGCCGCGCCCGAGGTCAGCGTCTGGTACCACGCGTCCCACGGGTGGTTGGTCGCCGCGTAGTTCGCCGGCGGGTTCGTGGCCAGCCCCGCCGAGTCGATGTCCCAGCCGCGGACCAGGTGCCCGCTCTGGCGGGCCGAGGTGATGAACGCCGACTCCGTGGCGGGCGCGCCGTAGAACAGCGCGTCCTGCTGCAGCTCCGCCGGGTCGCCCTTCTGGTACTCGTCGAAGGCGACCTGCGGGTAGCGCACGCGCTGGCCGCTCACGCGGTCGGTGGCGTAGCGCAGGGTCTGGGCGGGCGTCGGCCCGTCGGCACCGGTCGACACGGTCACCCGCCGGGTGCCCGACGTGCCGGTGGCCTTGGGGAACAGCGCGTCCGAGGTCTTCGCGTTGCCGCTCCAGGTCACCGCGCCGGACGCGTCGAGCGTGCCCTGCCACTGCCAGTTCTGGGTGGAGGACTGGCTGCGGTGGATCTCGCGCACGCCGGTGCCGGTGAAGGCGACGGTGGGGGACACGCCGTTGTCGTACTGCCGGCTGGCCGACCAGGTCAGCTCGCCGTCGGCGCCGAGTTGCGCCGTGTGCGACCAGAGCGTGGTGGCGGTCTGCGACTGGTGGACCTCCACGAGCCGGCCCGAGTCGTCGAGCGCGATCGCCGGGGTCTGGCCGCTGTCGTAGCGGCCGTGGCGGTTCCACGTCACGAAGCCGTCGGCGCCGTAGGTGCCGGTCCAGTACCAGAGCGCGCCGGCGCCGGAGTCGTGCACCTCCACGACCTGGCCGCGGCCGTTGATCGCCACCGCCGGGTGGTAGCCGACGTCGCGGCGGTACTCGGCGCGCGTGCCGCTGTCGCCCGAGAGCAGTGTGAGCACCTTGCCGCGCAAGGAGTCCGTGGTCGCGCCCGCCGGGTAGTCCTTGGCGAGCAGCAGGCGCGGGCCGAAGGCGGTCTGCACCTCCTGGTTCACCGCGGCCAGGTTGCCGGCGGCGAACGACGGGTTGTCGGTGAGGTCGTCCTTGAGGTCGAGCATCACCACGATCGGCGCGGCCGTGGGGTGCGCGGCCGACCAGGTGTTCACCACGGCGAGCCAGTCGCGCAGGTTGTTCGACGCGGGGTTGCCGGCGTGGTCGACGAGGTCGCCCGGGCTGCCGTGCCCGATGCCGTAGTCGTGGGCGGTGGCGTAGCCGTTGTCGTGGATGTCGAACTCGACGAAGCGCACGCCGTGGTCGAGCTGGTAGGTGATCGAGCCCTTCGCGCCGTCCACGTCGCCGGAGTAGCTGTTGTGGGTGGCCTTGAAGATCGTCGAGGTGAACGGCGTGGCGGCCGCGGTGGCGGGTGCGGTGACCAGCGCGAACGCGGTGGCGGCCGCGGCGAGCGCCACGGGCGCGCGGAAGCGGTGCATGTGCGGGGACCCCCAGGTCGAGTGCGGAAAGTGGCGAAATCGTAGCGATCATCCGCCGGGTTCATGGCATGTTCGGACGATGCCGGACAACAACGGGAAAATCTTTGCCGACCAGGTGGCCGACGTGCTGGGCGCACTGCCCGGGGTCGAGGCGGTCGCGCTGGGCGGGTCGCGCGCCCAGGGCAGCGCCGGCCCGGACAGCGACTGGGACGTGGCGGTCTACTACCGCGGTGCCTTCGACCCCGGTGACCTGCGCGCGCTCGGCTATCCCGGCGAGGTGTCGGAGCTCGGCGAGTGGGGCGGTGGCGTGTTCAACGGCGGCGCGTGGCTCACGATCGACGGCCGGCGGGTCGATGTGCACTACCGCGACCTCGGCTCGGTGGAGCACGAGCTCGCCGAGGCGCGGGCCGGGCGGTTCCACTGGGAGCCGCTCGCGTTCCACCTCGCCGGCATCCCGAGTTACCTCGTGGTGGCCGAGCTCGCGATCAACGAGGTGCTGCGCGGGATGCTGCCGCGTCCGGAGTACCCGCCGGCGTTGCGGGAGAGCGCGCCGAAGTTCTGGCGTGCTTCGGCGGAGCAGACGCTCGGCTACGCGAAGAGCGCACACGTCGAGCGCGGGCACACCACCGAGACCGCGGCGTCGGTCGGCGTCGCGGCGCTGCAGACCGCGCACGCCGTGCTCGCCGCGCAGGGCGAGTGGGTCACGAACGAGAAGACCCTCGTCGAGCGGGCGGGGCTGCGCGGGATCGACGACGTGCTCGGCGGCCTCGTCCACGACCTCGAAGGCGCCTTCGCGACTGCGGTCGCGCTGCTCCGCGCGGCCCGCTGACAGTCGAACGAAGTGGCTAGTGTCGACAGTTGAGGCCTCGCTCGTGATGACACCTCGATAACGGGACGATCCGTACCGAGGGGAATCGACGCGCCGCTTCCCTTGCGTGACCAGGAATTTCCCTTACCGGGAGAGATCTTTTTCCCGGTGGATGATGGCGATCGTCTCACTGCGACCCTTGACACAGCCTGGGCTGGGGCAGAGACTCTCCCGAAGTGTCGACACCTTGCGAATAGCAGTGCAGCCATCAGCAAGGAGGAGCAGTAGTGAGCAACCCAGAAGTCCGACCGGTTGGGGTGGCGGTCGGCCGATGACCTCGTCGAATGTATGTCTGGACGCGCGTGACCTGCTGCTGGGCCACAAGGCCCGGCGCGGCAACGCGTTCTCCACGGCGGTCCTCGACCTCAACCTCCAGATCATGGACGAGGAGTTCGTGGTCATCGTCGGACCCAGCGGGTGCGGCAAGACCACGTTCCTCGAAGCCGTCGCCGGGCTGGTCCCGGTCGCCGGCGGTGCGCTCGAGGTGGGCGGCAAGGCCGTCAAGGGACCCGGCCCCGAACGATCGCTGGTGTTCCAGCACGCGTCGCTCTACCCCTGGCGCACGGTGCTGGACAACGTCCTCTTCGGACCGCAGGTGCAGGGCCGGCTCACGCCGCAGGTCCGCGCCCGCGCCGAGGAGCTGCTGGAGATCGTGGGCCTGTCCCACGTGACCGGCAAGTACCCGCACGAGCTGTCGGGCGGCATGAAGCAGCGCGTGAACCTCGCGCGGGCGCTGGCCACCGACCCCACCCTGCTGCTGCTCGACGAGCCCTTCGGTGCGCTCGACGCGCAGACGCGCGAGAACCTGCAGGACGAGCTCCTGCGCATCTGGCAGGCGGACACCGTCAGCGCCAAGAAGACGGCGATGTTCGTGACCCACGACGTGAACGAGGCGGTGCTGCTGGCCGACCGCGTGCTCGTGTTCTCCCCGTCGCCGGCCCGGGTCGCCCTCGAGGTCAAGATCGACGCGCCCCGCCCCCGGAACGCGGCCTGGCGGCGCAGCGCCGAGTTCCTCGCCTACGGCGACCGGATCCTCGAGGCGCTGCACCACAAGCCGGCCGAGAAGACCGAAACCCCCGCCCCTGCCCCGGAATCCGCAGCTTCGGAAGACTCAGCGAGGAACCATGACAACGGCGTCAACTCTGACCAGGCCGCCGAGCACGCCCGGGCCGGCCGCGGCAGCGCAACCCAGGGGACTGTCCGCCTGGGTACAGCGCAGGCGTAGCGGCCTGCTCGGCGCGGCCGGGCTCGTCATCGTCCTGGTGCTGTGGCAGGTCTGCACCGCCACCGGGATCGTGGACGTCTCCTTCAGCAGCAGCCCGACGCGCATCATCGGGTCCGAGATCGACCTGTTCGGCTCGGGCGACATCTGGCCCGCGCTCGGCGCGACCGGCCTCGAGCTCCTGTGGGGCCTGCTGATCACGTTCGTGGTCGGCATCCCGGTCGGGCTCGTGCTGGGCCGCAGCAAGATCCTGCACGACATGACCGAGCCGATGGTCAACATCCTCTACTCCGTGCCGTACGTGATGTTCCTGCCGATCATCATCTTCTGGTTCGGCATCGGCGACGTCTCGCGCATCCTGGTGATCATCTGGGCCGCGATCCTGCCGCTCATCATCAACATCACCGCCGGCGTGCGGAACCTCGACAGCGACTACACCCGCGTGGCCACCGTGTTCTGCACGCCGCGGCTGCGGTTCTTCTACGCCATCGCGCTGCCCGCGACGCTGCCGTACATCCTCGCGGGTGTGCGCCTCGCCGTCGGCCGCGCACTGGTCGGCGCGATCGTCGCGGAGCTGTTCCTCGCGAGCCAGGGCCTCGGGTACTTCGTCCAGACCCAGACCTCGAACTTCAACATGGACAACGCCATGGCCGGCATCGTCATCCTCGCCGTCGTCGCGCTGCTGCTCAACGGCGCCGTGCGGATGATCGAACGCCGCTTCACCCACTGGGCAGGTTCGCAGTGAACAAGAAGATCCTCTCGGCGGTCGCGACCGCCGCGGCGCTGGCGCTCGCCCTCACCGGCTGTGCCGCCAAGGGCGGCGGCACCGCCCCCGTCAAGGCCGACGCCAACGGCGCCCTGCCGATCACCATCGGCTACACCGCGCTGGGCGCGGGGTACTCGGACTTGTACGTGGCACAGGACGAAGGCATCTTCGCCAAGCACGGCCTCAAGGTCACGCTCAGCCGGCTCAACGACAGCTCGCAGCTCGTCGCCGCGCTGTCGAGCAACAGCGTGAACATCGGGGTCGGCGTCGCCGCGGACTCCGCTGCCGCGATCATGAAGGGCTCCGACCTCAAGTACGTCGCGATGTCGGAGCCGCACTACAACCTCGAGATGTGGGCCAGCCCCGACATCAAGACGATCAAGGACCTCAAGGGCAAGAAGGTCGCGATCTCCTCGCCGGGGTCGCAGAGCGACTTCGGGCTGACCGACCTGCTCGAGGCCAACGGCATGAAGCGCGAAGACGTGCAGGCGGTGTTCGTGAAGAGCGTGCCCGCCGAGGTCGCGGCGCTCGGCAGTGGCGCGGTGTCCGCGCTGCTGACCCAGCCGCCGAACGGCACGCAGAGCCGCGAGAAGGGCGCGCACCGCCTGGCTTCGCTGGCCGACCTGCAATTCCCGCTCGGCGCGTACACCGTGCAGAACAAGTTCCTGCAGAACAACCGCGAAGCGGTGAAGCGGTTCTACGCCGCGGAAGCCGAGTCGCTGCAGTACTTGCGCTCGCACAAGCCCGAGACCGTGAAGGCGATCAAGAAGTACAGCGGGGTGCAGAGCGACGACCTGGCCAACTACGCGTACGACTTCTTCCTCACCGTGTGGTCGCAGACGCCCGAGGTGGACCCCAAGGTGATCAAGCAGGCGTTCGACGAAGCGGCGCACAACGCGAAGTCGACTCCGCCGGCGGACGTCACGAAGTACATCGACAGCACGCTGGCGGCGGCATGAGTGTGCCCCGGACCGCGGCCGCCGTGTTCGAGGACGGCTGGGCGCCCTACCTGACCGAGCGCGACCGGGCCGTGCTCTCGGCGACGTCGTGGGCCAAGCAGGTGCCGTTCGGTCTCGGCTCGCGCCCGCTCGTGGTCGCCGTCGACCTCTACTACGCGGCGCTCGGCCTGCCGCGCGCCGACATCGTGGAGTCGGTCGCCGACTGGCCCAGCTCGTGCGGCGACGCCGGCTGGGAGGTCGTCGACCGCACGGCGCCGTTCCTGCGGGCGGCCCGGGACGCGGGCGTGCGCGTGGCGTACTTCCACGCCACGCCACCGGAATTCGGGCGCTGGAACCGCAAGCCGGCTCCGGCGCTCGCGCCGAAGCCGCGCGCGGTGGACGGCAACGCCATCGTCGCGGAGGTGGCCCCGGCCGACGGGGACATCGTGCTGCGGAAGATCGGCCCGAGCTGCTTCTTCGAGACCCCGCTCGACACCATCCTCCGGGCGGGGGGCTACGACACGCTGCTCGTGGTCGGCGAGGCCACCAGCGGCTGCGTGCGCTCGACCGTGGTCGACGCGTGCAGCCGCGGCTACCGCGTGGGTGTGGTCGGCGACCTGTGCTTCGACCGGTTCGAGTCGTCGCACTGGATGAGCCTGTTCGACCTCAACCAGAAGTACGCCGACGTGATCACCGCCGACGCGGCCACCGAGTACCTCCAGGCCGACTCGCGACGAGGAGCAGCATGAACGACACCGGTCCCGACCTGCGGCGCTGGCTCGCCGAAGCCGAGCGCGAAGGCGAGGTCCAGCCGATCGAGGGCGCCCACTGGGAGCTGGAGATCGGCGCGCTCTCGCAGGTCAACTACCGGCGCAGCAAGCCGAAGGCGATGCTGTTCGACTCCATCAAGGACTACACCGCGGGCTCGCGGGTGCTGTCCGGCTCGGTCAGCAACCCGCGGCTGCTCGGCTCCGTGCTCGGCCTCGGCTGGGACAACACCGACGAGGACCTCATGGAGACCCTCGCGGTGAAGCCGGGCGAGTGGGCGGCCAACGCGTCCGAGTTCCGCGCTGTCACGGTGACCGACGGCCCGCTGCTGTCCCATGTGGACGACGAGGTGGACCTGCTGAAGTTCCCCGTGCCGCGCTGGCACGAGGGCGACGGCGGGCGCTACATCGGCACGGGCTGCGCCGTGGTCACGCGCGACTACGACACCGGCCGGATCAACCTCGGCGCCTACCGCATGCAGGTGCAGGACGAGGGCCGCTCGGCGACGGTGAACATCGAGGCCGGCAAGCACGGCGCGCAGCACCTGCGCCGCTGGTTCGAGGCCGAGGGCCGCGCGCCGATCGCCGCGTCGCTCGGGCACCACCCGGCGTACCTGGTGGCGGCGGGCGTCGAGGTGCCCGGCGACGTGTCGGAGTACGACTACGTGGGCGCGATGACCGGCTCCCCGGTGCGCACGATCGCGGGCCTGGCCACGGGCCTGCCGCTGCCGCACGACGCGGAGATCGCGATCGAGGGCTGGGTTCGCCCCGCCGACACCCGGCCGGAGGGGCCGTTCGGCGAGTGGACCGGGTACTACTCCGGTTCGAAGGACCCGATCCTCGCGATCGACATCGAGAAGGTCTACTACCGCGACGACCCGATCCTGCTCGGGGCGCCTCCGGGCAAGCCGCCGCACGACTACTCGTACATGCGCACCGTGATGAAGTCCGCGATCATCACCGACTCGCTGCGCAAGACCGGGCTGCCCGGCGTGCGCGGCGTGTGGGCGCACGAGGCCGGCGGCGGGCGTTCGCTGCTGATCGTGGCGATCGAGCAGAAGTACCCGGGGCACGCGCGCCAGGCCGCGTACCTCACGGCGCAGCTGCCGAACGCCGCGTACATGAACCGCTTCACGGTGGTGGTGGACCACGACGTGAACCCGCGCGACCTCGGCGAGGTCGTGTGGGCGATGTGCGGGCGCACCAACCCCGAGCTCGACATCGAGGTCATGAAGCGGACGTGGGGCAGCCGGGTCGACCCGCTCACGCTGCCGGGCGAGATCGCGTTCAACAGCCGCGCGGTGATCGACGCGTGCCGGCCGTTCGAGCGGCTCGCGGACTTCCCGGCGGTGGCCGAGTCGACCGAGGACCTGGTCGCTTCGGTGACCAGGCGCTGGCCCGAGGTGCTCGGCTAGTGACCGACGCGGGCGTCGAGGACCTGCGGAAGGAGCTGTTGTTCAGCGCGTTGCGCGGGTCCGACGGCGACTCGTCGCTCGCGTTCACGATCTTCCGCGAGCTCGCCACGAGCATCGTGGAGGGCAGGCTCCGGCCCGGCCACGAGGTCAACTCGGCCGAGCTGGCCCGGCGGTTCAGCACCTCCCGCACCCCGGTGCGGGAGGCGCTGCTCCTGCTGGAACGGGAGTCGCTGGTGATCGTGCCGCCGCGGCGGCGGCCGTACGTCTCGCCGGTGGACATGCGGCAGGTGCGGGAGATCTACGAGATCCGGGGCAGCCTCTACGGGCTGGTCAGCGAGCTGGTGGTCGCCCGCGCCACGGACGAGGAGATCGACGGCCTGCGGGCCTGGCAGAAGGTGCTGGCCGACGACGCCGAACGCGGCGACGTCCACGGCTACTTCTGGCACAACGTCGGCTTCCGCAACGCCGAGGCGAGCCTCTCGCAGAACGGCGAGCTGCAGCGGCGGCTGAGCTCGCTGGGCCTGCAGATGCACCGCTTCCGGCACCTGAGCCTGTCGCTGCCGGGCCGGCTGCTGCACTCGGTCGCCGACCACGAGCGCCTCGTCAACGCCTACGCCGACCGCGACGCGCCGCTCGCCGCCGCGGTCAGCCGGTCGCTGGTGCTGCGGGGTTACCGGGCGATCGAACGGTCCGGTCAGGTGTGAGGCAGTGCCGGCTTCCCGGCCGGGCGCGCGTAACCGCCGTCTGTGCGCGCGAGGCCCCGACCCGCGCACAGGCGCCGGTCACCCGCGTCCGGCCGGGACGTCCGGCGGCACGCGTCAGGCGACGGGCCCGGGGGAACGCTCGACCTGCAGGCCGGACCAGCCGGACTCCTCTATCGCCTGCAGCCCGGCCGTGATGATGGACTTCGTCAGCGCCACGGCCAGCGGGGCGTCGCGGTCGCGGTAGGCCTCCAGGAGCCGTTCGTGGTCGTCCACCGAGCGCGTCAGGCGGCCGGGCAGCGACAGGCTGACGTGGCGCAGCTGGAGCGTGCGCAGGCCCAGGGAGCCGAGCAGGCGGGTGAGCTGGTGGTTGCCCGCGACCTCGGCCTCGGCCTGGCGGAACGTGACGTTGTGCCAGAAGTAGGAGTCGACGTCGCCGCGTTCGGCGTCGTCGCGCAGGTGGGCCTGCCACCGGTCCAGCACGTCGAGCGCGCTGTCGGGGGCGTTGCGCACGATCAGCTCGCTGACCAGGCCGTGCAGGCTCGCGCGGATCTCGTACATCTCGCGTGCCTGGCTCAGCGTCACCGGCGCCACGCGCGGGCGCCGGCGGGCGGGGATGTCCACGAGGCCTTCGCGCTGCAGCGTCAGCAGCGCTTCGCGCACGGGCGTGCGGCTGCTGGTGTAGCGGCGGGCGAGTTCGACGGAGTTCACGTCGGCTCCCGGCGGCAGGCGGCCGTCGATGATCTGCACCGCGAGGTCCTCGACGATGCGGTCCACGAGCGAGATCTCGGTGCGCCCGTCGCGCAGGATGCGGCGCAGGACGTCGGTTCCGGGCCGTTCGCCGGTTTCGTCCGGCACGGTCACGGGGTCTCCTCGGGGGTCGTGGCCGCGCGCAGCACGTCGAGCATCTGCTGGGCGGCCGGCGGGTGGCTCGCGTTGAGCAGCCGGACGGCCGCGATGCGCCGGCGCGGCGCGGGACCGGCGATGTCCACGGCGACGACGTCGGGCCGCAGCGCCACCAGCGCGAGCCGCGGCGCCGCGCTGATGCCGACGCCCGCCGCCACCAGGCCCTGTGCCGACAGGTAGTCCTCCGTGGCGAAGCCGATGTCGGCCTCGAACCCGGCGAGCCGGCACAGCGTCGTGAACGCCTCGTCGTACGGCGGGCGGTGGCTGCGCACCACCCAGCTCTCGCCCGCGAGCTCGCGCAGCTCCACTTCGGACTCGCCGGCCACGGGGTGGTCCACCGGCACGAGCACGCACAGCGGGTCGTCGGCCAGGTGGATCCACTCGATGTCGGCGGGCACCGAGCGCGGGTCGAAGTCGTAGTCCCAGGCCAGGCCCAGGTGGATCGAGCCGTCGCGCAGGTTCGCGGGCATGTCGGACGCGTGGGCCGAGCGCAGCACGATCTTCGTGTCCGGGTAGCGCTCCTGGTACGTGCGCACCACGCGCGGGATGAGGTCCGCGCCGGCCGTGGGGAACGCGCCCAGGCGCACGTAGGACTGCTGCGCCTTGAGGTCGGCCATCTCCTGCTCGATGTTCGCGATCGTGCCGAGCAGGCCCGTGCTGCGCTCGGCGAGGATGCGCCCGGAGTCGGTGAGCTCGATGCCGCGCGGGCCGCGGATCATCAGTGTCACGCCCAGCTGCCGTTCCAGCAGCGCCATCTGCTGCGACACGGCGGAATGGGTCATGAACAGGGCTTCGGCCGCCGCGGTGAACGAGCCGCGTTCGGCCACCGCCGAGAAGATCTGCAGTCGCCGAGCTTCGAGCACCCGAGTCCTTTCCCGACCGCTCGCGCGGTCCCGCCGTCAGCCACCTTGGGTGAGAGCGTCTTTGCGCCTGGTCACGTCACCGTCCCACGCCGGGGGCGCGAGCTCCCACAGGCCCACCCGGGCGAGCGCGCGGCGGGCGGTGAAGTCCACCAGGTCGTCGATCGTCTCGGGTCGAGAATAGAAGGCCGGGACCGGGGGCGCGATGATGGCGCCCGCTTCGGCCGCGGCGGTCATCGACTTGAGGTGCCCGAGGTGCAGCGGCGTCTCGCGCACCATCAGCAGCAGCGGCCGGCCCTCCTTGAGGCACACGTCGGCCGCGCGGGCCACCAGGTCGTCGGTGTAGCCGGTGGCGATGGCCGAGAGCGTCTTGATGGAGCACGGGGCGATCACCATGGCCTCCACGGGGAACGACCCCGACGCGATGGTCGCGCCGATCTCGCCCGGCCGGTGCGTGACGTCGGCCAGCTCGCGCACGTCCTCGGCGGACAGGTCGCACTCGTGGCGCAGCGTCACGATCCCGGCCTTCGACAGGATGAGGTGCGTCGAGAAGTCCGGGCGCTCGCGCAGCAGTTGCAGAATGCGCACGCCGTAACACGCACCGCTCGCCCCGGTGATGGCCACGACGACGTTGCGCCGCGGAAGTCCTGTCCCCGTCAACGGGCACCCGCCTTTCGTTCTCACCCGGTGGTGGTGCCGGGCTCCGGTCATCGCATCACGCCGGGCCCCGCTCGCGCGAGGGGGCCGCTGTAAGAACTGCTTACCGGGGCCGACAGCAAAGCGCGCTGGTTGCCTCTGTCCTGGCCACCTAGCGTCGAGCACCAGCGAGTTTTCCCACACGTGGTCTTCGGCACTGAGAGGTGAGTCGGACGGACAGCGACGAGATCGTCCCCTACCCGGTTCTCGACACGCACGCGCACATCGTCCCGCCGTCGCTGCTCGCGGCGCTCGAGAAGGCGCCCGCGTGCGGCTTCAGCGCCCGGCGCACGGAGAAGGGCTGGGTCGTCGACGTGCCCGGCATGGGCGAGACGCGCCCGATCGGCGCGCGGATGAACGAGACCGGCCCGCGGGCCGGCTGGCGCGCGCAGACGGGGGTGGCCACCCAGGTCATCTCGCCGTGGATGGACATCCAGTCGGCGTTCCTCGAACCGCCGGCCGCGCGCGACTGGGCCCGCACGGTCAACGACGCGATGGCGGAGTCCGTGGCCGAGCTGGGCGGCGGCACGACCGCGCTGGCGTCCGTGGCCACCGACGACGGCGAGCAGGCCGCCGCGGACCTGCTTGAGGTGTGGAAGCGCCCGGAGTTCACCGGCGTCATGCTGAGCACCGACCCGCTCACCGGCTCGGCGCCGCACGAGGAGAACTTCGAGCCACTGTGGACGGTCGCCGCGCGCGAGGAGATCCCGGTGGTGCTGCACCCGCCCACGTACGGGCCCTCGGGCGAGCTCGCCACGCTCGGCACCATGGGCAACGTCCACGGCCGGCTGATCGACAACACCGTCGCCGTGACCGAGCTGATCCTCCACGGCCTGCTCGACCGCCACCCCGGCCTCAAGCTGATCCTCGTCCACGGCGGCGGGTTCCTGCCGTACCAGGCGAGCCGGCTCGACGGCGGCTACCGCACCAAGGAGGCGTTCGCCGGGGAGCTGGAGCGCGACAAGCCGTCGGACTACCTGCGCGACTTCGTCTACGACACCGTCGCGCTGTCCGCGCCCGCCATCCGCTTCCTCACCGGGCTCGTCGGCTCCGACCACGTGGTGCTGGGCAGCGACTACCCGTTCGCGCTGGGCGACCCGCGCCCCGTGCACACCGTGCTGGACGCCGGACTGTCCGAAAGCGACACCGAGGCGATCCTGCGCACCAACGCCGAGAAGATCTTCCGGAGGCCCGCATGATCCCGTCCACCTCGACCGCGGGCCCGCTGGCGGTCCGCCGCTGGGGCGCGGGCGAGCCCGTGGTGCTGCTGCACCCGCTCGCCACCTCCGGCGAGCTGTGGACGCCGCTGGCCGAGGCGCTCGCCGACGAGTTCCAGGTGTTCGCGTTCGACCTGCGCGGCCACGGCGAGTCGGCGTGGGACGGCAAGCCGTTCTCGATCGCCGACCTGGCCGACGACCTCGGCGTCGCGCTCGACTCGCTCGGGCTGGAGACCGTGTCGCTGCTGGGCCTGTCGATGGGCGGCAGCGTCGGCGTGAACTTCGCCGGCCGCTTCCCGGCCCGGGTGCGTTCGCTCGTGCTCGCCGACACCACGGCGTACTACGGCGACGACGCGCCGGAGGTGTGGGCCGAGCGCGCGGAGAAGGCCGTGTCCGTACCGCGCTCGAAGCAGGTCGCGTTCCAGCTGGACCGCTGGTTCTCCCCGGAGTTCCGCGAGGCGAACCCGAACGAGGCCGACCGGATCGTGAAGATCTTCCTGCGCACCAACAGCGAGGCGCACGCCGCGGCGTCGATCGCGATGGGCGAGATGGACTCCCGCTCGCTGCTGCCGTCGGTCACCGCGAGCACGCTCGTGCTCGTCGGGGAGCACGACTACGCGACGCCGCCGGAGATGGCGGCCGCGCTCGCCGACGGCATCCCCGGTGCCGAGCTGGAGGTCCAGACCGGCCTGCGGCACATGTCCCTGATCGAACGGCCCGCGCTCGCCGAGCGCGTGCGGGCGCACCTGAAGACCGGTTCGGAGAGCCAGTGAAACCCGGAAAGTTCACGTACCACTCGCCGCGCAGCCTCGACGAAGCACTCGCCGCGCTGCAGGTGTACGGCGACGACGCGAAGGTGCTGGCCGGCGGCCAGAGCCTGATGCCGATGCTCAACTTCCGCCTGGCCCGCTTCGAGCACCTGGTGGACGTGAACCGCCTCGGCGCCGAGTACGCCGAGCCGACGTTCGGCGACACGCGCATCACGATCCCGCTGCTCGTGCGGCAGCGCCGCGTCGAGCGCTCGGCCGAGGCCGCCGCCGTGCTCCCCGTGCTCACCGAGGCGCTGGCGCAGGTCGCCCACCCGCAGATCCGCAACCGCGGCACGATCTGCGGCAGCCTCGCCCACGCCGACCCGGCGGCCGAGCTGCCGAGCGTGCTCTCGGTGCTCGACGCGACGTTCACGATCGCCTCGTCGCGCGGGGTGCGCGAGGTGCCGGCAGAAGAGTTCTTCCTCTTCCACCTCACCACCTCGCTCGAACCGGACGAGCTGCTGCTGCAGGTCAGCGTGCCGCGTCCGCCGGCGAACCAGTTCTCGGCGTTCCGCGAGTTCGCGACGCGGCGCGGGGACTTCGCGCTCGCCGGCGTGGCCGCGGTGTGCGAGGTCGACGCCGCCGGCGTCGTCACCACCTGCCGGATCGCCGCGGCGGGTGTCGCGCCCACCCCGCACCGGCTCACCGACGTCGAGGCGCTGGTGACCGGCGCGTCCCTGACCGACGAGCTGTGGCCCGAGGTCGAGGCCGCAGCCCGCGCGCAGGTCGACCCGACCGGCGACATCCACGCGAGCGCCGAGTACCGCAGCCGCCTCACCGGCGTCCTGGTCAAGCGCGCGCTCGCCGACATCCGAGGAAAGCTGGAGGCCAGCCGTGCGTGACCACGCGACGGAGTTCCCCGTCCGCACCCAGGACGAGACGCACACCGTGGGGTGCACGGTCAACGGCCGCGAGTACGAGGCCGTCGTCGATCCGCGGATGACGCTCGCCGACTTCCTGCGCGAGAAGCTGCGCCTCACCGGCACGCACCTCGGCTGCGAGCACGGTGTCTGCGGCGCGTGCACCGTGATCGTCGACGGCGCGGCCACGCGCTCGTGCCTCATGCTCGCCGTGCAGGCCGACGGCGCCGAAGTCGAGACCGTGGAGGGCCTGGCCGAAGACGGCGAGCTGTCGCCGCTGCAGTGCGCGTTCAAGCGCAACCACGCCCTGCAGTGCGGGTTCTGCACGCCCGGCTTCCTGATGAGCGTGACGGCCGCGCTGCGCGAGGAGAGCGTGACGACGGAGGAGCAGGCCCGCGAGGTGCTGTCCGGCAACATCTGCCGCTGCACCGGCTACACCGGCCTCGTGAAGTCCGTGCTGGAAGCCTCGGCCGGAAAGGACGGCAACGCATGAGCGACACCCTGGTCCCCGAAGGCACGATGATCGGCCGGCGTGTGGAGCGCCGCGAGGACGAGCGCCTGCTGACCGGGCACGGCGGTTACCTCGACGACCTCGATCTGCCCGACGCGCTCGCGGCCGCGTTCCTGCGCTCGCCCCACGCCCACGCGAAGATCCTCTCCTTCGACGCCACGGAGGCCCTCGCGCTGCCCGGCGTGATCGCGGTGTACTCCGGCGCCGACCTGATGGAGATCCAGAAGCCGCTGGCGCCGAAGGTGCAGCACCCGAAGCTGCGCGACTACCCGCGGCTGCCGATGCCGCCGCACGAACTGCACTACGTCGGGGAGCCGCTCGCCGTCGTCGTCGCGGAGTCGAGGTACCTCGCCGAGGACGCGCTGGAGCTCATCGAGGTCGACTTCGAGGTGCTGCCAGCCGTCGCGTCGACCGCCGTCGCGTTGCAGGAGAACGGTCCGCTGGCCCACTCCGGCGACGAGAGCAACGTCGCCGTGCTGCTCACCCAGAGCGCGGGCGACGCGGCGAAGGCGCTCGCCGACGCGCCGAACGTGCTGTCCGAAGAGTTCTTCGTGATGCGCGGCGGCGGCCACTCGATGGAGACGCGCGGCGTGGCGGCCCGGTTCGAGGCGGCGACCGGCCAGGTCACCATCTGGGACACCACGCAGGCCCCGCACTACGCGCGTCAGCAGCTGTCGGTCATCTACGAGATGGCCGAGGACGACATCCGCGTGATCGCGCCGGCCGACGTCGGCGGCGGCTTCGGCCCGAAGGCGCAGTTCTACGGCGAAGAGGTCGTGATCCCGTGGGTCGCGATGAAGCTGGGCCGCGCGGTGAAGTGGGTCGAGGACCGCCAGGAGAACATGGTCACCTCGATGATGGAGCGCTCGCAGACCCACCGCGTCGACGTCGGGTTCGACGACAACGGGCTGCTGCTCGCGGTCAAGGACGTGATCGAGCACGACCAGGGCGCCTACTGCGCGGGCCTGCAGGTCCCGTCGATCACCACCTCGACCGTGCCCGGCCCGTACCACGTGCCGAACATCGCGATCGAGCTGCGCGCGTGCTACACGAACATGGTGCCGACGTCGTCGGTCCGCGGCGCGGGCCGCCCGCAGGCGGTGTTCGTGATGGAGCGGATGATCGACCGGATCGCCGAGCACCTCGGGCTCGACCCGGCGGAGGTGCGGCGCCGCAACCTGATCCAGGCCGACGAGTTCCCGTACAAGGTCGGCATCATGTTCCGCGACGGCAGCCCGCTCACCTACGACAGCGGCGACTTCCCGACGCTGCTGGAAGGCACGCTCGAACGCATCGGCTACGACGAGGCGCGCGCGCTGCAGGCCAAGCTCCGCCAGGAAGGCCGCTACCTCGGCATCGGCCTCTCGGTGTACATCGAGGGCTGCGGCCTCGGCCCGTACGAGGGCGCGAAGATCCGGCTGACCAACAAGGGCCGCATCCTCGTCACGCTCGCGGCGGCCGGGCAGGGCCAGGGCTACGAGACCGTCTACGCGCAGATCGCCGCCGACGGCATCGGGCTCGACATGGACTACATCGAGGTCAAGACCGGCGACACGGCCCGGATCCCGTTCGGCCAGGGCACGTTCGCCTCGCGCATCACGGCCACCTGCGGGCCGGCCGTGCTGGACGCGGCGAAGCAGATGCGCGAACGGCTGCTCGACACCGCGTCGGTCCTGCTCGGCTGCGATGCGTCCGAAGTGGACTTCGTGGGCGACAAGGCCTGTCTCGGCGGCGACCTGGAGAAGTCCGTTTCCCTGCAACAGCTCGCGCAGACGGCCAACATCGGCAAGCACGGCATCACGATGCCGCGCGGCATCAAGGCCGGCATCGAGACCTCCAGCTACTTCTCGCCGGAGCGCGCCGCCTACGCCAGTGGCGCGCACGCCGCGCTCGTGGAGGTCGACCCGGAGACCGGCGAGATCGAGATCCTCAAGTACGTGATCGGCCACGACTGCGGCAACGTGATCAACCCGCTGCTGGTCGACGGCCAGGTGCTCGGCGGCTTCGCCCACGGCATCGGCAACGCGATGTACGAGGAGCCGGTGTACGACGTCGAAGGCCAGCCGCAGGCCACGAGCTACCTCGACTACGCACTCGTGTCGGCCACCGAGGTGCCGCCGGTCGAGCTGTTCCACATCCAGACTCCCAGCCCGCTCAACCCGCTCGGGGTGAAGGGCGCGGGGGAGGGCGGCACGATCCCGGCGCCCGCCACGATCGCGAACGCCGTGGAGGACGCGCTGCGGCCGCTGCGGGCCCGCGTGACGCGCGCGCCGATCACCCCGGCGCGGATCGCCGAATCCATCGCAGCCGCCGCGGACCAGGACTGAGAGGCACCGCATGCTCATCGAAAACTCCTTCGACGTCGCCGCCGACCCGGACGAGGTCTTCACCTTCCTGCAGGACGCGCACAACGTGGCCGCCTGCTTCCCGGGCGCCGAGCTCGTGGAGGACCTGGGCGACGACTCCTACCGCGGCAAGGTGAAGATCAAGGTCGGCCCGGTCACGGCGGCCTACCAGGGCGTCGCGAAGATCGTCGAGAAGGACGGCGCCGCCCGCGTCGCCGTGCTGGTGGCCGACGGCAAGGACACCCGCGGCGCCGGCACGGCGAAAGCCAAGGCGACCATGCGCGTGACCCCGGCCGACGGGGGAGCGCACGTCGCCCTCGAGACCGACCTGACCATCTCCGGCAAGCTCGCGCAGTTCGGCCGGGGCATCATGTCCGACGTGTCCGGGCGGATGGTCGGCGAGCTGGCTTCGCGGGTGCGGCAGCGGATCGAGGCCGGGGAAGAAGCCCCGGCCCCGGCTGCCGCTCCCACCCCGGCGGTCAACGGTTCGGCCGCTCCGGCCGCGGCGGCTGCGGCTTCCGCCACGACCGCCACGGCGACCGCGACCCCGCCCCGTCCCGCTCCCCGGTTCGACGACGCACCGCCGATGAAGGCGTCGGTGCTGATCCGCATCGTGCTCGCCGGCTACCTCGAACGGTGGGCCGCGCGCCTGCGCAAGTCCACCGAAGCCTGACCCGTCCCTCGTTCGACCGCTCGCCGCTCCGCTCCCCGTCCCCCCGCTCGATGGCCGTCACCGCCGTCCGTCATCGCTTGGAGCTACCTCCATGGCCGTCACCGCCGCCGCCACGGCTCCTGCTGCCACCCCCGAAACCGAACCCGTGCCGATCTTCGACGTCGGGATCGACGACAAGGTCAAGCTCTCGAGTTCGATCGGGCTCGGGGTCCAGAACATCCTCGGCATGGCCGGGCTGCTGATCTTCCCCGCCCTGATCGGCACCGCGTTCAAGCTGTCGGCCACCGACACCGCCTACCTCTACGGCGTCACGTTCATGACGTCCGGGCTCGTGGTGATCCTGCAGTCGGTGTTCCTGCTGCGGCTGCCGATCGTGCAGGGCCCGTACGCGGGTTCGCTGGCCGCGCTGCTGGCCGTGGGCCACGGCAAGGGCGGGCTGGGCGCGGCGTTCGGCTCGATGGTCGTGGCCGGGCTGATCTGGTGCGTGCTCGCCATCCCGATCAAGAAGTACGGGCTGGTCACGTACCTGTCGAAGTTCGTGCGCGACCCGATCATCTGCGGTGTCCTGGTGCTGATCCTCGCCACCCAGCTCACCAGCACCGCGTTGCCGAACGTGCTGGGCACGCCGGGCAGCCCCGGGTTCCCCGGCATGAACCTCGTGTCGGGCCTGGTCACCGCGCTGGTCGTCATCCTGCTCACGTTGCTGCCCAAGGGAACCATCCTGCGCCGCGGTGCCGTGCTGGTCGCGGTGGTCGTCGGCACGGTCGTGTACGCGATCTTCGAGCCGACGCACTTCGCGGGCGTGGTGCACAACGTGGGCTTCACGGTGCCGCGGATCTTCCCGTTCGGCTTCTCGGTCGACGGCGAGCTCGTGCTGATCTTCTTCATCACGCTGTTCCCGGCGATCGCGGAGAGCATCGCGACCTACGACATCGTCGCCGGCTGGGGCGGCCAGGAGCTGTCCGGCTACCGCGTTTCGCAGGGTGTGTTCGGCGAGGTCCTGGGCAGCACCGTCGGCGCGGTCTTCGGCGGCATGTCCACGCTGGCCTACCCGGACAACATCGGCCTGCTGCGCGTGACCAAGGTCGGCTCCCGTTACGTGACGCTGGCGACCGGCGTCATCCTGCTCGTGCTGGGCGGCCTCGGCCCGTTCGACCACCTGCTGCAGGCCGTGCCGCTCCCGGTGCTCGCCGCGGCCGGCACCGTCCTGTTCGGAGTGCTGTTCGCGAGCGCCATCGACGCCCTCTCGGGCGTGCACTGGTCCCGCGACAACCTCATGCTCGCCGGGTTCCCGTTCATCACCGCGATCGGCGGGCTGTTCGTGCCGCCCGCGACGATGAAGGTGCTGCCGCAGGTGGTGCAGCTGATCCTGCAGCAGCCGCTGATCCTCGGCACGGTGCTGCTGCTCCTGATGAAGGCCGGGTACGGCTTGCGCCGCAAGGAGTCCTCGGCTTCCTGACACCCGGTCAGAGTGAGCAGGCGGTGGCCAGCTCCGCGGGAGTCGCACCCGCGGGGCGGGCCACCGTCGCCGAGACCGGCGGCCGCACCCCGCGCAGCCAGCCCGCGAGCGCGGTGAACGCGGTGCGGAAACACGGGGCCATCGGCCGCAGCCGGTCCGGGAACGTATCGACCAGGCCGTCGACGTGGTTGCCGTCCTCGATGCGGTAGTAGCGGTGCAGTGCGCCCCGGCCGGCGTGCTCGACCATGCGGTCGTAGACGTCGGAGTCGCGGCTGATCGGCAGGAGGCTGTCCAGCGTGCCGTGCAGGGTGATCAGCGGCCGGCCGATCCGCCCGGTGAGCGCCACCTTCGCGACCGCCCGGTGGACGGCGGCGGGCCGGGCCGCGTAGTCGTAGTCGGCGTCGCACGCCGGCGTTCCGTTGGGGCAGAACGGGATCCCGGCCGCGAGGGCGCCGTCGAACCCAGGGTCGACCTCGGCGCGGTAGGTGCGCTGCGTCAGATCCCAGTAGACCTGGTCGTGGTAGGGCCACAGGAACTCCGAGCCCGGCGCGAAACCCGCGGCCAGGATCGCCTGGTGCGCCTGGGGATCACCGGACGCGTAGGCGGGGTAGTTCCGCAGGGCGGGCGGCAGGAACGTGAGCAGGTTCGGTCCGTCGGCCGTCCAGAGCGTGCCCTCCCAGTCGACGCCGCCGTCGTAGAGCCACGGCCGGTTCTCCAGCTGCCAGCGCACGAGGTACCCGCCGTTGGACAGCCCGGCCGCGATCGTCCGTGCGGGCGGGCGGCCGTAGTGCCGCGCGGCGGCGAGCTTCGCGGCAACGGTCAGCTGGGTGACGCGATCGTTCCACTCGGCGAGCGCGTCGCCGGGGTTGCGTCCGTCGGAGTAGAAGTCCGTGCCCGTGTTTCCCTTGTCCGTGGCCGCGAACGCGTACCCGGCGACGAGCACCTGGTCGCCGATCGCGCGGTCGTTGGCGTACTGGCGGCGCGTGCCGGGGGAGCCGGAGACCACGAGACCGCCGTTCCAGCGGTCCGGCAGGCGCAGCACGAACTGCGCGTCGTGGTTCCACCCGTGGTTGGTGTTGGTCGTCGACGTGTCGGGGAAGTAGCCGTCGACCTGGACGCCGGGCACGCCGCTCGGCGCGGGGAGCGCGGCCGAGGTCAGGCCCGCCCAGTCCGCCTGGACGGTGTGGCCGGTGGCGAGGGTGCCGGTGGTGGTCAGGTCGGCGAGGCACGCCTGTTCCTGGTGTGCCGCACCGGGAACCCCGACCGGCGTGCACCGGGCCGCGGTCGCCGCAGGTGCCGCGAGGACGGTGCCGGCGAGCAGACCGGCGAGGACGAGGGGGAGCCGCCGCGTACGCATGCCGGAACCGTAGGACTGGACCACCGCGGGCGGTATCCGGCGTGACCACACAATCCGGGCGCGAGTTGTGGTGGTCCGCACCGTGGGAACGCGGAGTGCGGAGTTCCTACGCTGAGCGTGACGGTGCTCACCGAGGTCACGAGGAGGTGGTCGGTGTGCGGAAGGTCCTCACCGGGCTGCTGGTGTCGGCTCTGCTGGTGCTGCTGCCCGGGTTCGCGTCGGCGGCGGCGATCAGGGAGGTCACGGGGTTCGGGGCGAACCCGGGTGCGCTGAAGATGTACGAGTACGTACCCGACGGCCTGCCCGCCGGGCGGCCCGTGGTGGTGGCGTTGCACGGCTGCACGCAGAACGCGACCGGCTACGGCCAGGGCGCCGGCTGGGTCGAGCTGGCCGATCGCTGGCGCTTCGCCCTCGTACTGCCGCAGCAGCAGCTCGCGAACAACATCACCGGCTGCTTCAACTGGTTCCAGCCTTCCGACACCACCCGCGGGTCGGGGGAGGCCGAGTCGATCGCGCAGATGGTGCGCCGCGCGGTCGCGGACACGGGTGCCGACGTGTCACGGGTGTACGTCACCGGCCTGTCCGCGGGCGGGGCGATGACGTCGGTGCTGCTCGCCGCCTACCCGGAGCTGTTCGCCGGCGGTGCGGTGGTGGCCGGTCTGCCGTACGGCTGCGCGTCTTCGGCGCTCGACGCGTACTCGTGCATGTACCCGGGCAAGGACCTCACGCCCGCGCAGTGGGGCGCGAAAGTCCGTGCGGCGTCGGCGTTTTCGGGCCCGCGGCCCACGGTGAGCCTGTGGCAGGGCACGGCGGACTTCACCGTCGCGCCGGTGAACCTGCGTGAGCTCACCGACCAGTGGACGAACGTCGCGGGCGTGGCCGCCACACCGTCCACAACGGACACCGTCGGCGGTTTCCCGCACGCGGTGTACCGGGACGGCTCGGGCCGCGCGGCGGTCGAGACCTACTCGATCACGGGCATGGGCCACGGTCAGCCGGTCGCCCCCGGCACGGGTCCCGACCACTGCGGGCACGCCGGTGCCTACCTCCTCGCCGTGGGCGTGTGCGCGGCGGCGCAGGTCGGGAAGGCGTGGAACCTGGCCTCCTGAGGGGGTACCGGGTCGCCCGCGCTTGCCTCCGGCGCGTCACCGGCGGATGATGGGCGACTCGGTATCCCCGAGGTCAGGGAGGCGCGCGATCGCCGGCAACGCTGCCGAACCCGGGCGCACGGTGCTCAGCCGTGCGTTCGCGATCCTGGACTCGTTCCTCGACGGCCGCCCCGAGCAGACGCACGGTGAGATCACACGGGCCACCGGGTTCGCGCCCGCCACGGTCTACCGGCTGCTCGCGGAGCTCGTCGGCTGGGGCGCGCTCGAACGCACCGGTCGGGGCCGCTACCGCATCGGCCTGCGAATGTGGCAGCTCGGCTCGCAGGCGCCGACCGGGCGGGAGCTGCGCGACGTCGCGCTGCCGTTCCTGCAGGACCTGCTGCAGGTGACCCGCGAGGTCGTGCACCTCGTGGTGCTCGACGAGGGCCGCGCGCTCTACCTCGAAAAACTCGAGGCGCACCCGGACGTGGTGGTCACCTCCCGCGTCGGGAAACGGTTGCCGCTGCACGCGACCGGGCCCGGCAAGGTGCTGCTGGCGCACGCGCCCGCCGAGTGCCTGGACGAGGTGGTGTCGGCCGGCCTGGACCGCCGGGCCAGTGGCACCATCACCGATCCCGCGCAGCTGCGTGGTGTGCTCGCCGAGATCCGCCGTTCCGGCTTCAGCATCTCGCGCGACGAGATGACCGACGGCGCGTCGTCGGTCGCGGCGCCGGTGCGCGGGGTCGCCGACGAGGTCATCGCCGCCATCTCCGTGGTCGTGCCCAGCAGCACGCCGAACCTCTCGCCACTGATCCCGGTGGTCCGGATGGCCGCGCTCGGCGTGTCCCGCGCGATCCAGACGGGGTGAAGTTTTCCGTCCAGTGAGAGCGGGGCTGGGTTTCGCAGGCGGACGTAACGGACACTCCTGAGCCACCCACTCCAGGGAGGTTCCTTGCCCGCCACCGTCCGAGACGCCGCGTTCGACGTCCTGCGCCGCTTCGGCGCGACGACGTTGTTCGCCAACCCCGGCTCGACCGAGATCACGCTGCTCACCGACCTGCCGGGCGACTTCGAGTTCGTGCTGGCGCTGCACGAGGGCTCGGTGGTCGGGATGGCCACGGGCTGGGCGCTCGCCGCGGACCGGCCGGCGGTCGCGATCCTGCACACCACCGCGGGATTGGGTAACGCGGTGGGCGCGCTGGCGACCGCGCGGGTCAACCGGGCGCCCCTGGTCGTCCTCGTGGGGCAGCAGGACCGCCGCCACCTCGCGCTGGAGCCGTTCCTCGCGGGCCACCGGCTCGACGACGTCGCCGCGCCCGCGCCCGTGTGGGTCGGGGAACCGCCGCGGCCGCAGGACGTGCCGGGCGCGCTGGCCCGCGCGTGGCACGAGGCGCGCGACCACCGCGGTCCCGCGCTGGTGATCGTGCCGATGGACGACTGGCTCGCGCCGGCCGCCGACGACGAACCGCTGCCCGCGCCGGCGCGACTGGTCCGGACCACCGCGGCGGAGGTGGAGGTCGTCGCCGAGCTCGAGAAGTTCCTGGCGCAGGCCGAAAAACCGGTGCTCGTGGTCGGGGCCGGCGCGGACGACCCGGAGTCGTGGCACGCGCTGGAAGCGCTCGCGCAGCGGCTTCAGTGTCCGGTGTGGCAGGAGGCGTTCGGCGCCCGTGCGGGGTTCCCGCAGGACCACCCGCAGTTCGCCGGGCACCTGCCCGCGGGCCGCGCGGAGCTGCGCAAGGTGCTGGCCGGCCACGACGCCGTGCTCGCCGTGGGCGCGCCGGTGTTCCGGCAATACCCGCGCGAGCCTGGCCGGCTGATCGGCCCGGGCACGCGGATCGCCGTGGTCACCGACGATCCCGACGAGGCCCACCGCAGCCCGGCCGATCTCGCCGTGCTCGCCCGGCCCGCGGCGGTGTGCGGTCCGCTCGCGCAGCGCCTGCCGGCGCGCCCGACGCCCGCCGAACCACTGGGGCGCACGATCGACCTGCCCGCGCCGCCGACCGTCGGGCTGGCTCCGGAGCACGTGTTCGCCGCGCTGGCCCGGCGGATCCCGCGTGACGCGGTGCTCGTGGAGGAGACGCCGTCGAGCCGGCCGTCGCTGCACGCGCTCGTGCCCGCCCGCGAGCCGCTCGGTTTTCTCAGCGCCGCCATGGGCGGCCTCGGTTTCGCGGTGCCCGCGGCGATCGGCGTGCGGATGGCCCGCCCGGACCGCCCGGTGATCGCGGTCGTCGGCGACGGCTCGTCGCTGTACGCGATCCAGGCGCTGTGGAGCGCCGCCCACTACGGAGTCGGCGTGCTCGTGGTGGTGCTCGCGAACGGCCGGTACGCGATCATGGACGAGCTGGCCGCCCGCCACGGCGAACGGTCGGCCGCGCCCGGCGCCGCGCCGTGGCCCGCGTTCGACGAGATCAGCGTGAGCGGTCTCGCGCGCTCGCTCGGGTGTCCCGCCCGGCGGGTCGAGACCCCCGAGGAACTGGAGTCCGTTTTGGACGAAGCACTGCCCGCACTGGCGCGGGCCACCCGGCCGCTCGTGCTCGACGTGGCGGTGGCGCGGTGAGCGCCCCGGCCGGCGCCCTGCTCGGCGCGGTCCGTTGGCAGGGCAGGATCTTCTCGGGCGGCTGGGTGCCCGGCTCCGGCGGCGAGTACGACTCCGTGGAACCGGCGACGGGCCAGGCGCTCGCGCGCGTCGGCGCCGCCTCGGCCGCCGACGTGCCGAAAGCGGCCGAGACCGCCCGGCGCGCGCAGCAGGAGTGGGCCGCGCTGCCCTACGACCGGCGGGCCCGGGTGCTGCGCCGCGCGGCGCGGCTGTTCGAGGATCACGCGGACGAGATCGACGAGTGGCTCGTGCGCGAGTCCGGGGCCACGCGGCCGTTCGCGCGCTTCCAGACGGTGGCGGTCGCGGCCGAGGAGTGCCACGAAGCCGCGGCGCTGGCGGCCCACCCGTACGGTGAGCTGCTGCGCTCCAGCCAGCCACGGCTGTCGATGGCCCGGCGGGTCCCGGCCGGGGTCGTCGGCGTGATCTCACCGTTCAACGCGCCGGTCATCCTCTCGATCCGCGCGATCGCGCCCGCGCTGGCGCTGGGCAACGCCGTGCTGATGAAGCCCGATCCGCGCACGGCCGTGTGCGGCGGCGTGGTGCTCGCCCGGATCTTCGAGGAGGCGGGCCTGCCGGACGGGCTGTTCCACCTGCTGCCGGGCGGGGCCGACGTCGGCGGCGCCCTCGTGGCGGACCCGCTGGTGCGCGTGATCGCGTTCACCGGCTCCACGCGCGCGGGCCGGCAGATCGCCGCCGCGGCGGGGGAGCGGCTCAAGCGGGTTCACCTGGAACTGGGCGGGAACTCGGCGCTCGTGGTGCTCGACGACGTCGACGTGGAGCAGGCCGTGTCGGTCGGCGCGTTCGGCTCGTTCAACCACTCCGGGCAGATCTGCATGGCCACCAGCCGCCACCTGGTCGCGGAGAAGATCGCCGCCGACTACTCGGCCGCGCTCGCCGAGCACGCCGCCCGCCTGCCCGTGGGCGACCCGGCGCGGGCCGACGTCGCCGTCGGCCCGATCATCGACGCCGGGCAGCGCGACCGCATCCACGAGATCGTGACCAGCAGCGTCGACGCGGGCGCGAAACTCGCCACCGGCGGCACGTTCGAGGGCCTGTTCTACAGCCCGACCGTGCTCACCGATGTCCCGCTCACCGCGCCGGCCTACGCCCAGGAGATCTTCGGCCCGGTGGCCCCGGTCGTGCCGTTCTCCACAGTGGACGAAGCGGTCCGCCTGGCCGGCGGTACCGAATACGGGCTGTCACTGGGCATCCTGACCCGGGACGTCACCCAGGGGCTCGCGCTCGCCGAGCGGATCCCGTCCGGGCTCGTGCACATCAACGACCAGACCGTGAACGACGAGGCGCTCGCGCCGTTCGGCGGGGTCGGCGAGTCGGGCACGGGCTCGCGCCACGGCGGTGCGCAGGCCAACCTGGAGGCGTTCACCGAGACGCAGTGGGTCACCGTGCGCGGTGATCTGCCGCGATATCCCTTCTGACGCACCGTTTCCCCAGTCCCCTCCGACGACGCAGGTGATGACATGACGGTCTCTTCCCCGACTGACCCCCGGGCCCGCTACGCGCGCTGGGTGGCCCCGCTCTGCTGGACGGCGGTGGCGCTCGAAGGGTTCGACCTCGTGGTGCTGGGTGTGGTGCTGCCCGCGCTGCTCAAGGTGCCGAGCTGGGGCCTGGACCCCAACTCGGCCTCGCTGATCTCCGTGGTCGGCCTCCTCGGCGTGGCCGTGGGCGCGCTCGCCATCGGCCCCGTGAGCGACCTGTTCGGCCGCCGCGGCACGATGCTGCTCACGGTCACGAGCTTCTCGCTGTTCACGTTGCTGTGCGCGGTGGTCGACGGCCCCTGGCTGTTCGGGCTGCTGCGTTTCCTCGCCGGCCTCGGCCTCGGTGGTGTGCTGCCGACCGCGCTCGCGCTGATCACCGAGTACGCGCGGGTCGGCCGGGGCGGCAGCTCCACCACGGTCCTCATGACCGGCTACCACGTGGGCGCGGTGCTCACCGCGTTGCTCGGGATCCTCGTGGTGGAGCGGTACGGATGGGAGTGGATGTTCGTGATCGGCGCCGCGCCGGCGGTGATCCTCGTGCCGCTGATGGTGAAGTTCCTGCCAGAGTCGGCCGAGTTCCTCAAGGCGCGCGGCACCCGCGCGGCCCGGCCGCCGCGCGAGCGCAACCCGATCGGCATCCTGTTCCGCCACGGCTACGGGCGCGCGACCATCGCGTTCTGGGTCACGTCGTTCATGGGGCTGCTGCTCGTGTACGGCCTCAACACCTGGCTGCCGCAGATCATGCGGGAGGCCGGCTACGAGCTCGGCGCGGCGCTCGCCCTGCTGCTGGTGCTCAACGTCGGCGCCGTGATCGGCCTGCTGATCGGCGGCCGCGTGGCCGACCGGCTGGGGTACCGGCGGTCCACCATCGTCTGGTTCACCGCGGCGGCCGTGTTCCTCGCGCTGCTGAGCATCAAGCTGCCCGGCTTCAGCGTGTACGTCGGCGTGCTGCTCGCGGGGATCTTCACCTTCAGCGCGCAGGTGCTCGTGTACGTCTACGTCGCCCGCGTCTACCCGGCCGCCGCGCGCGGCACGGCGCTGGGCGCGGCGAGTGGCATCGGCCGCTTCGGCGCGATCTCCGGCCCGCTCGTCACCGGCTTCCTGCTCACGGCCGGGCTCGCGTACCCGTGGGGCTTCTACCTTTTCGCCGTCGTCGCGGCCATCGGCGCGGTCGCGATCACGGTCGTCAACCGCGATCCGGCGCCCGACGCACCGCTGGAGGTGACGGCGGAGGAGGAAGCCTCGACCCGCACCGAGTGACGGGCGGGGGTCAGGCCCGCTCGTCGAGGTCCGTGAGCTGGAGAGCGGCGTCGAGGACCAGGTTCCGCAGCCAGGTGTGCAGCGGGTCGGCGTCGAGCCGCGGGTGCCAGGCCATGCCGTACGCGAAGTCCTCCAGCTCCTCGGGGGCGGCGGCGACGCGCACCTCCCGCTCCGGGACGTGGTCCACGAGGCGGCTCGGCAGGACCCCGATGAGCGGGGTGCCGGGCAGCGCCGCGATCGCCCCGGTGAAGAACGGGACCCGCAGTCCCGGCCGCGTCGTGACGCCGAGCGCCGCGAGCCGGGACTCCGCGAGCATCCTCTCGGCGCCCAGCACCACGACACTGGCGTGCGGGTACGACGCGAGGTCCCGGACGGTGAGGCGGTCGCCCGTCAGCGGGTGATCGCGCGACAGGACGCAGACGAAGCGTTCGGTGAACAGCGGCTGCCAGCGCAGGGGAGCCGGCGGTGGCACGGGCGTGAGGACGAGGTCCGCGCGGCCGTGTTCGAGGTCGTCGAACGACTGCGGCGAGAGCCACGCGGCCTGCACGGAGATCTCCGGCGCCTGCCCGAACACCTCACGGAACAGCCGGTTTCCCAGGACCACGGCCGCGTAGTCGGTGAGCTGCACGCGCACGACGTCGGTCACGGAGGCGGGCGAGAACTCGTCGCCCCGCACGATCGACCGCAGCCGCGGCATCACGAGCGCCAGCTCGCGCTGGATCGTGCGCGCCCGCGGAGTCGGCTCGAAACCCCGGGCCGTGCGCACGAGCAGCTCGTCGCCGAACGTGGCGCGCAGGCGCGTGAGAGTGCGGCTCATCGCCGACTGGCTGAGGTGGATCCGCGCCGCCGCCCGCGTGAGGTGCCGTTCCTCCAGCAGGACCTCCAGGGCCTTCAGGAGGTTGAGGTCCGCGTTCTCGAGTTGCACGTCATGCATGTTAGACCTGAGCACCATGCAGTGGACGCTCGATCGGTCCGGGACGAAGGTGGTGGGGTGCAGCCCGAGAAGAGGACCGGAACGATGACGAAAACCGAACTGGCGACCGCACTCGACCGGCTCGCCGGCGCCCTCGGCGGACGGGCGGCGCTCGAAGCCGTCGCGGTCGAGCGAACGGTGGCCACCGGGTGGCGGCGGCACCCGGGGTGGGGGACCGACCCCGCGAAACCCGAGCTGGTCGCCGACTTCACCGCGACGCTGGAGCTCGACGTGGCCGGGCCGCGGTACCGGTGGGCGCACCAGGCGAAGACGTACCTGGTGCCGACGGAGCTGGACTACGTGGAGACCGGGAACGGCAGCCGCGGCCACGTGTCCGGTGTGGACTTCATGTTCGACACCCGGCCGGTGGACACGGACATTCCCTCCTGGCGGGTCGCCGCACGGTTGCGGCACTTCGACCTGTCCTCACCCCTGCGGCTGGTCCGCAAAATGCTGGCGCCCGGTGCCGACGTGACCGTCGAACAGGCCGGTGCGGACACCGTGCTGACGCTGCGGGAGTTCGGCCGTCCGCCGGTCCGGCTCACCGTGGCGGCGACGGGGCTGCCGGTGTCCGTGGAGGTGACTGAGGAGCACTCGCCGCTCGGCGACGCCGCGGTCCGGGTCGCGTTCGACGACTTCCGCCGGGTTTCGCGGGTGCTGCTGCCCTTCCGCGTGGACATCACGATCGGTGATCTCCACGTCCACAGCGAAACGCGGACGGAAGCGACCGTCGGCGAGTCCGCTGACGACGCGGTTTTCGGGTCAGGGGAAGGGAAAATCGTCGACTCGACCGTGGAGCAGGCGTCCTACGCGCTGAATTCGACCGAGTGGATCATGAACTACGTCTATTCCGGCGTGCGGTTCTACTTCGACCTGCAGACGGCTCCCGTGACACCGGAACCGGTCGATCTCGCGCCCGGGGTGAAGCTGGTGATCGGGCCGAGCCACAACACCCTGGTCGTGGAGCTGCCGGACCGCCTGCTCGCCGTGGAATCGCCGCTGTACGACGACTACAGCCGCGCCGCGCTCGCCCAGGTGAAGCGCGCGTTCCCGGGCAAGCCCCTGCGTGAGCTCGTCTGCACGCACTTCCACTACGACCACGTCGGTGGTGTGCGCGAGTTCGCGGCCGACGGTGACCTGACCGTCCACGTCGGAACGCCGTCGGTGGCGTTCTTCGAGCAGGTGCTGGCCGCACCGCACGAGGTCGACCCGGATCGCCTCGCCGCCGGGCCCGTGACGACGGCCGTGCACGGTATCGACGACACGCTGACCTTCGACACGGCCGGCGGCGGGACCGTCGCGGTCCACCGGATCGTCAGCGACCACGCCGACGACATGGTGATCGTCCACGTGTCGTCGGGCAAACTGGTCTTCAACTCCGACCTCTGGAACCCCACCCCGGTTCCGCCGGCGCCGGGTGACCAGCGCGGCCGCCTGGCCACCCAGCTGTACGACGCCATCCAGGCCCTGGGGCTGGACGTCGACACCGTCGTCGGCGGGCACCGCGGCAGCGACGGGACGACGTGGGCCCACGCGGCGCCCGTCGAGTACCTGAAGCGGGCGGCCGGGTACTGACGGAGTCGTTTGTAGACGGACGCGCCGGCGGGAAGGGACAAATCGCCCGCCGGCGCAGGGGTTCAGCCGAAGTTCAACCGGTGGCCACCGGCGGGATCACCCGGGGCTCAACCGCGGCCGAAAGCCTGTCGGAGCTCCCACCGTGCCCGAAGCCGGAAGGATTCCGATGACCGACGCCCCGGAGAACGACAGAACCGGTCTCACCCGTCGCAGGTTGTTCGGCGCTGCCGCCGCCGGTGGCCTGGCCGCCGCCGCGTCCGTGCTGCCCCCGAACGTCCGCAGCGCGCTCGCGTCACCGCCGCCGGCCGGCGGGCGCTTGCGCGACATCGAGCACGTCGTGCTGCTGATGCAGGAGAACCGCAGCTTCGACCACTACTTCGGCACGCTGTCCGGCGTGCGCGGCTTCGACGACCCGCACGCGCTGCGGCTGCCGGGCGGGCGTTCGGTGTTCCACCAGCCCGACCCCTCGCACCCGGACGGCTACCTGCTGCCGTACCGGCTGAACACGAAGATCACCGCGGCGCAGGCGATCCCGTCCACGAGCCACGCGTGGGGCGTGCAGCACCAGGCGTGGAACGACGGGAAGATGGACAACTGGCTGCCCGCCCACCTCGCGGCCGACGGCGCCACCAACGGTCTTTACACGATGGGCTACTTCACGCGCGAGGACATCCCGTTCCAGTACGCGCTGGCGGACGCGTTCACGATCTGCGACGCCTACCACTGCTCGGTCCTCGGCCCGACCTGGCCCAACCGCTACATGTGGCTGGCCGGCACCATCGACGCGGACGGCGAGTTCGGCGGCCCGTCGCTGGAGACGGGCAACGTGCCGGACGGGCACTTCACGTTCAAGACCTACCCCGAGCGCCTCACGGAAGCCGGGGTGAGCTGGAAGGTCTACCACTCGCCGGGCGGCGCGACCGGGCTCCCGCCGTTCAACGCGATCAAGGCCTACGCCGACGCGCAGCCGGGTTCGCCCCTCTACGAGCAGGCGATCAAGCCGTCGCCCCTCGGCCAGTTCGAGTACGACGCGCTGCACGACCAGCTGCCCACCGTCAGCTGGCTGCTGCCGCCGAGCGCCGCCGACGAGCACCCCGCCCACCTGCCGGCCGCGGGCGCCCAGTTCGTCGCCGGCAAGATCGACGCGATCGCCGCCAACCCGGAGGTCTGGGCCAAGACGGTGTTCATCCTGTCCTACGACGAGAACGACGGCCTGTTCGACCACGTCCTGCCGCCCACCCCGCGCCCGGGCACGCCCGGCGAGTTCGTGTCCGGCACCTCGCCCAGCGGCGTCAAGGGCGGCGGCCTGCCGACGGGACTGGGCTACCGCGTGCCGTGCATCGTCGTCTCGCCGTGGACCGCCGGCGGCTGGGTGAGCTCGGAGCTGTTCGACCACACCTCGCAGCTGCGCCTGCTGGAGAAGGTGACCGGCGTCGCCGAGCCGAACATCAGCGACTGGCGCCGCCGCACCGTCGGCGACCTGACCTCGGTCTTCCGCTTCCACGACGCGACCAAGCACGCGCCGGTCCTCCCCGACACGCAGGGCCAGTACACCCTGGCCCAGTACGAGGTGGCGCAGCTGCCGAAGCCGACCGCGCCCGCCGGTGGGCAGGAAGTGCCGCACCAGGAACGCGGTCACCGCCCGCAGGTGCGCTGACCCCGGGAGTCTCGGTCAGCCGGTGACGGTGTCGCCGTGCCGGTGGGCCACGCGCCACACCCCGTGTTCGCGGCGGTAGACCTGCGTCGCCCGCAGGGTGTAGGTGCGTGGCTCACCGTTCACGGACACCGTGGTGTGCTCGAAGCCCGTGGTGTAGGCCATGTCGCCGACGACATCGCAGGCCAGCACCTCGAAGCGGAAGTCCGTGCAGTCGGAGAAGGTCTCACCCAGAGCCGTGAAGAGGCCGTCGACCTCCCGCCGCCCGCACGCATTGCGCCACGCACCCAGCACACTCACCGGCTCGGCCCGCGACCAGATCGCCCGCCGCGGCGCCGGATCTCCGTTGTGCAGCGCGAACTCCGCGTCGTGCAGCGTGGTCCCGACCCACGCCAGGAACTCGTCGCGATCGCTCATCGCCCCATCGTCCGCCGCAGCGGGCGGGAAAGCACCGGCCCGGATTTCACCCCGGGTCCCGCCGCGGACTCGGCCGGACGGCGGGAAGGCGCCGGCCGGCTTGGGGAAACGCACGCAGAAACATGTGTTGCCGGGCCAACTGAGTGACCAGTTTCGAAGCCAAGCCCCGCCGCCAACCGGCGCGCCGTGGCCAACGGGCGAAGGGTTGCCGGTGCGGTTGTCCACGCGCTGGACAGTGAAGTCGAGAGCCGACAAGGACCCTCCGCCGCTCCGGTACGTCGCTGGTGGGGGGAAGCGCCTAGCCCACGCCGGCTTCGGCAGGCGAGTGGGCCTCGCCCGACGCCCGACGTGGACTCGGCCGGACGGCGGGAAGGCGCCGTCCGGCCGAGGGATCGGGGAGTGCTCAGTTGTAGAAGTGGATGTAGCGGAAGTCGCCCGTGTCGAGGTCGTGGACGAGGTAGTGGCCGTCTCCGGCCCAGTTGTAGTCCTCGACGGTGACGGTGGAGCCGTGGACGCTGTCGACGACGGCGACGTGGCCGTAGCGGCCCGCGTCGGTCTGGGCGATGGAGCCGGGGGTGGGCGTGTTGTCCACGCGGTAGCCGTGTGAGCGGGCGTTGTCGTCCCAGTACTTGGCGTCGCCGTAGTTCGAGGCGCTCTCGCCGTGGCGGTCGATGGTGAACGCGGCCCAGGAGACGCACTCGCGGTTGTACATGTTCCAGTCGTCGACAACGGAGTCCTGCGGGATGTTGCGCCACTTCGCGGGGTAGTTGTCGCCGATGAGGTTGACCTTCGCCGACGGTGCGAGGGTGCCGAGCCGGGCGGCCATCGACATCGGGCGGGCGGCGGCGGTCGCGGTGGCAGGCGCCGCAGGAGCGGCCAGGGCCGGCACGGCGGCCGCCGCGCCGGTGGCCGTGAGCGCGGCCGCGGCGGCGAGGGTGGTCAGGGTCCGGGTGAGACGGCGCATGGCGGTGCCTTTCCGGGGAAACGGGGAACGGGAGGACCGGGAGAATGTTGTGGCGGACGGTAACCACCGCCGCACCGCGCGTTCCAGACCGAAGTGGACGGCCGGGGTCCGGCGCCGAAGACCCGCAGGTCGGCAGCTCGTGTTCACAGAATTGGCGTCACCACGTCCAGCACGCGCCGTGGATGCCGGGCCGCGCGTCGCGGGTGGCGAACGTGACGGCGTGGGTCGTGCCGACCCGCAGCGGATCGCCGGTGCGGCGGGGCCCGTCGGGACCGCGGCGCTCGAACGAACGGACCTGCCGCGGCAGCCGCAGGCCGAACTGCACCTGGCACACGTACTCGCGCACCGGCCGCGTGAAGCGTCGCCCGTACTCCTGCGTCGGCGTGCCGGGCGGCAGCACGATCTCGTACTCGACGGCCGTGACCTCACCGGCCGCGAGCACCCGGTCGAGCAGCAGCTCGCCGGCCGTCATCCCGGTCTCGCGGTCCACCCGCACGCGCCCGACGCGCGCGAACCGCACACCCTGGTACCGCGGTTCGGCGGGCAGCGGGCCGTCGGCCTGGTGGTAGGTCATCATGCGGTCGACGCCGTCCATGGTGGCCTCCGCGACGAGCCGAACGTGCAGGGCGCGCTCGCACCCGTCGTCGTCGACGGCCACGCGGTCGTGCACCGACCAGAACGCGAGCTGCCCGTCCGGTGGCGGTTTGAGGTCCACGGTGAGCGGCCGCAGATCCGGCCACAGCCGGCGGCGCTCCACGCGGTCGGGCGGGTGGCCGAGCCAGCGCCCGCGCGGCGCTCGCGGGCCGAGCAGCGACGTGAGCGACCCGGGGGAGAGCTCCAGCACCGCTTCGAGCTGCGTCACGGCGTTCAGCGACGTTTCGCGCTCGGGCCGGGACCGGCCGCGGCGCCAGTAGGACAGGGCGGAGCGCGAGAGCGTCACGCCTCGGGTGGCGAGGTGGTGGCGGACCCGGTCGAGGGAGAGCCCGGAGTCTTCGATCGCGGCGTCGAGCGTGACCGCGAACGAGCCGGGGTGCTGCGCAGACACGCCCCCAGCATGATCAACACCCCGGTCGTGGGGAACCGACGAAAGTCGGGGTCACCGCCCGTGACCCGTCGCGCGGTCTCAACCTTTCGGCCGTCCCACCCGTTGGACCCGGAGGAAATGTCGCCGGAGAGCTGGGGAAGTGCGTGGCGCAGGACGAGACGCGGGCGCGGGAACCGCTGCGCGCGTCGTGGAAACCGTTGCAGGAGCGCAGATCCGCGAAAAGGAAGAAGGGTTTCCTGCGCACGTACGGCTGGCGCCTCTACGCGCTGCCGGTCATGGTCGTGCTCACCGTGCTGGTGCTGGTGAACACCGCCACCACCTCGGTCCCGTCGACGGCGGCGCAACAGCCCGCGCCGGCAGCGGCGCCCGCCCGCGTGGAGTCCTCCGTGGACTTCGCCGAGCCGGGTGTTCCCGAGAACCCGGCGAAACCGGCCGATCCGAACGTGCCCACCGCCGACCTGCCCGCCGGCGGGCCGTACACGCAGACCGGCCAGGGCAGGTGGCACGTGATCCCCGGCTCCGGGCCGAAGATCGGCTCCGGTCGCCTCTACCGCTACACCGTCGAGGTCGAGGACGGCATCGACCCGGCGAGCTACGCCGGTGACGACAGCTTCGCCGCCGCCGTACAGGGCATCCTGTCCGACCCGAAGAGCTGGACCGCCGACGGCAAAGTCGCGCTGCAGCGTGTGGACGCGAGCGATCCGCACCCCGACTTCCGCGTCAGCCTCTCCACCCCGGACACCACGCACCGCGCCGACGCCTGCGGGTTTTCCATCACCTACGAGGCTTCCTGCTTCCGGCGCAGCATGCACCGCGTGCTGATCAACCTCTCCCGCTGGGTCCGCGGCGCGAAGGCCTACGGCGCGAACACGACCGCCTACCGGCAATACGCGATCAACCACGAGGTCGGCCACGCGCTGGGTCACTCCCACGTCGGCTGCGGCGGCACCGGCCGGCCGGCGCCCGTGATGATGCAGCAGACCTTCGGCGTCGCCGACGATTACGTCGCCCGCCTCAACAACGTCCCGGGTGGCGACCAGGGTGCCGTACCGGCCGACCACCGCGTGTGCGTGACGAACTCCTGGCCCTTCCCCGACGGCCGCTGATCTGTATAACGCCCTATACGGCGGCCGAGGGGCACGAACATCCGGCGCGGCCTCCGGAAAGATCAAGCGAGGACGGCGACCGCCACCTTCGCGAGCCGCTCCGGATCCGCGATCACTTCGTACGCGGCAATACGCCCGGCCGCCACCGTCACCTTGAGCGCGCCCGTCAGCCGGCCGTACGGCGCCAGCACCAGCCCGACCGTGCCGTCCACCAGGGCCGGCTCCGCGAGCCGCGCGCGGTCGGCGAAGGCGGTGGTGCCGCGCGCGACGGCGTCGGCTCCGCGGAGGACGGCGGCCGCGCCCGGCGGCAACGCGGCCGCGTCGGCGTGCCGGACGACGTCGGGGGCCAGCAGTTCGAGCAGGGCGGCCAGATCGCCGCCGCGGGCCGCGGCCAGGAACGCCTCCACGACCTTCCGGTGCGCACCGAGGTCGGCGCTAATCGCGGGCGTGCCGCGCACCCGCAGCCGCGCGCGGCTGGCGAGCTTCTTCGCCGTCGCGGGCGTGCGGTCCAGGATCGGGCCGACGGCGTCGAACGGCACCGAGAACAAGTCGTGCAGCACGAACGCCACGCGCTCGGCGGGCGCGAGCGTCGCCAGCACCACGAGCAGCGCCCGGCCGACCTCGTCGGCGAGCGCGACGTCCGCTTCGGGCCCCGCCACGCCGCGGTCCGGGACCTGGTCGAACGGCGTCTCCCGCCGCGCGCGCAGCACGTCGAGGCAGATCCGCGAGACGACGGTGGTCAGCCAGGCCGCCAAGTTGTCGACTTCGGACGCCGACGCCAGCCGCAGCCAGGACTCCTGCACGGCGTCCTCGGCTTCTGCCGCCGAGCCGAGCATCCGCCGGGCGAGCGCGCGCAGCCGGGGCCGTTCCGCTTCGAACCGGGCCGCGAGGGTTTCGGGCATCGGTCACCTTTCCTCTTCGTGGTGCGTCGGGGTGGGTGAGTGAGACCGACCCGCTGGACCTGAGGAGAGGAACCGGATGACCGACATGCTAGCGCCCCTGCTGCGCATCGACTCGAGCGCCGACGGTGCGGAGTCCGTGACGCGGCGGCTGACCTCGCTGTTCGTGCGGTACTGGCGGGGCGAGGTGCGCCACCGCGACCTGGCCGCCGACCCGGTGCCACCGATCCGCGAGCCCTACGCCCGCCTCGGCCGCCGCGTCGAACGCCGGGGGACCGTGCCGCCGGCCGACATCTCCGCGCTGGCCGTCGACGAAGCCGAACGCCGCGAGTGGGCCCTGACCCTTCCGCTGGTCACGGAGCTGCGCGAAGCCGGGACCGTGCTGCTGGGCGTGCCGATGTACAACTTCTCCGTCCCCGCCGCGCTGAAGGCGTGGATCGACCGCGTGACGTTCCCCGGCGTGTTCGCGAACGCCTTGGGTGACACCAGGTTCGTGGTGATCACCGCGCGCGGCGGCGCGTACGGCCCGGGCACTCCGCGCGAAGGCTTCGACTTCCAGGAGCCCTACCTGCGCGCCTACCTCACGAACTTGGGCGTCCGTCCCGACAACCTGGCGTTCGTGCACGCGGAGCTGACGCGCGTGGGCGACATCCCGGCGCTGGCCGGCCTGGAGGATCTCTCGGAGAAATCCCTGGCCCGGGCCGAAGAGCGCATTCTCGAGCTCGTCGCATGACCGCGCTCGCCCGAAAATGCGGGGCGCCCGCGGGAAAACTCCCGCGAGCGCCCCGGCACTCACCTCACGTCAGATCCGAACACTTCAGCGCGTCCGGATCTTTCGCTCCGCCAGGCGACCACCTCACGTTCGCGAACGACGCCGAGAACGGCCCGTCGGTGTAGACCAGGAACGGCGTGTTGACGTTCTCGAAGTCGAGCCCGTTCGCGAAGCACGACAGCGGGATCTTCACCGTCGACTTCTGGCCCGCCGGCAGGTCCGTGAACAGCTTCGTGGCGTTGACCTCCGAGAAGCACGGGTAGACGCAGTGCATGCTCACCACGGTCCGGTTCACCGGTGGCGAGTTCACGATCACGTCGAACTCGAGCGCCCCGTCCGCGTTGGGGTATCCGCGCAGGTCGCTGGTCGCGGGGCTCTGCAGGTACAGCTGCGCCGCACCCGTGCCGGTCCACGTCGTCTTGAGGCCGTCGGCCTGCACGTTGACGTCGGCCGGGGTCACGGTGATCTCCGGGTGCTCCGCGGTGCCGTCGGGGCCGATCTCGGTGCCGCCCCAGTTCGAAGCCGAACCGATGTAGCTCTTGTACGGCGCGATGTCCGTGCGGTCGAAGATCGACAGGTCCTCGGTCGCGGTGCCCCCGCCGCCGGTCGACCCGCAGGTCGTCGGGCCCTCGGTCTCGTCGAGCTTGGCCACGGTGGCGCGCTGGCCGGTCTTGAGGCCGTAGCCCAGCGCGAACAGCGGGTCGTAGTCCGGGCTCCACGGGTTGAGCGGCGTCTGGCACGCGCTCTTCGGCCACGAGTAGGACAGCTTGCCCTGGTACCCCGTGCCGTCCTTGCCCTTGACCATCATGTCCGCGACGCCGCCGCCCTCGGTGCCGGGCAGCCAGGCCGCCACGAACGCGTCGGAACGGTTGATCTCCTTGTTCAGGTACAGCGGACGGCCGCCGACGTAGGCGGTGACGACCGGGACGCCCTTGCCGCTCACCTTGTCGAGCACGGCGAGGTCCTCGGGGTAGAGCTTCGCGGCTTCCAGCGACTTGCGCTGCAGGTCGCCCACGCCCTCGGCGTACGGCGTCTCGCCGATCACGGCGATCACGGCGTCGTAGCCGGCCGGGTCGACGTCGCCCTTCTCGCTGTAGGTCACGTTGGCGTCGCCGAGGTCTTCCTTGAGCCCGCCCAGGATCGAGGTGGCGTTGGGGAAGTCGGCGTTGGTGTTGCCCGTGCCCTGCCATGACAGGGTCCAGCCGCCGGTCTGGTTCTGGATGCTGTCGGCGCTCTTGCCGACCACCAGCACCTTCGACTTCGGCTTGAGCGGCAGCACGTTGCCGTTGTTCTTCAGCAGCGTCTGCGACTCGCGCACGGCGTCGCGGGCGAGCCACTTGTCCGTGAGCGCCTCGTCGGAGTTGGCGTACGAGCGGTCCGACGGCTTCTGCTCGTCGAGGATCCCGGCGCGCAGCTTCACGCGCAGGATGCGGGTCACGGCGTCGTCGATGCGGGCCATCGGGATCTGCCCGTCGTTGACCTGCGCGACGGTGTTGGTGATGAACGCCTTCCAGTCGGCGGGCACCATCACGAGGTCGACGCCGGCGTTGATCGCCTGCGGGCAGCTCGCGTTGGTGCAGCCGGGGACCTGGCCGATGCCGTTCCAGTCGGACACGACGAGGCCGTCGAAGCCCATCTTGCCCTTGAGGATCTGGTTCAGCGCCTTGTCGCTGCCGGTCAGCTTGCCCTCGTTGATGCCGAGGTCGGCGTTGGTCCAGCTGTTGAACGACACCATCACGGTCTGGGTGCCGGCGGCGAGCGCGCCGTAGTAGCCCTGGCCGTGGATGTTGATCATGTCGGCCTCGGACGAGGGGTTCACGCCCTGGTCCTGGCCCTTGATCGTGCCGCCGTCGCCGATATAGTGCTTGGCGGTGGCGATCACGCCGTTGTAGGTGATGCGCTTGGTGGCGCCGTCCTGCAGGCCGTTGATGGCCTCGTAGCCGTAGGCGCGGGTGATGCGCGGGTCTTCGGAGAAGCCCTCGTACGTGCGTCCCCAGCGGTCGTCCTGCACCACGGCGAGCGTGGGCGCGAACGCCCAGTCCTGGCCCGTGGCGCGGATCTGGCGGGCGGTGGCGTTCTCGACGTCGCGCACCAGGCAGGAGTCGTGGGCGGCGCCGAGCGCGATGTTCTGCGGGAAGACGGTGGCGCCGTAGACGTTGTTGTTGCCGTGCACGGCGTCGATGCCCCAGATCACGGGGATCTTCGTGCGGCTGGTCTTCGACGCGCTCCAGTAGGCGTCGGCGAGGTTCAGCCAGTCCTGCTGGGTGGCGTGCTTGTTGCCGCCGGGCCACGAGCCGCCGCCGTTGAGCACCGAGCCGATGGCGTACTGCTTGACCTCGGCGGGGGTGATCGCGTTGATCTCGGGCTGCGTCATCTGCCCGACCTTCTCCTCCAGCGTCATGCCGGAGAGGATCTTCGCGATGCGCGCCTCGTCTTGCGGGTTCTTCTGCATCTTGCTGTCGACCTTCGGCCAGTCCGAAAGCGTCGGCAGGGTGTTCTCGATACGCGCGCAGCCGTTCTTGTCGAGCGCGGGCTGCCCGATCTCGGGCTGCGCCGCGGCCGGGGCGGCCGGTGCGGCGGTGGCGGGCGCCGCGTTCGCGACGCCGCCCAGCAGGGTGAGGCTCGCGAGTGCGGCGAACGTGGTCCTTCGGGCCCGGGACCACCCGGGGGATCTTCTGGCCATCGACAGTCCGTTCTGCAGAGGGCGGCGGGGACGGGCCCAAAGCGGGCCTTGGCGATCCTGACCGGACAAAGAGGATGGCGTCAAGAGGTCCGGACCCTACGGAAGTCCGTTATTTCTCGACTCGAATTAAGGCGTGATCGCACGGGGGTCACGGATGGACCAGACCAGTGCGCGCCGCGGGCAGACCCGGGTGGCCGCGAAGGCAGACTTCGCCGGATCGTCAGCGGATCGCGTCGGTGGGGAGTACCGCGTGCACACCCCAGGTCTGGTTGGCGACCTGGGTGACGCGCAGGTCGACCACCGGGCTCGCCAGCGCCAGCGCGGTGGGGCGGTCGAGGTCGTGGAGCGTCTGCAGCCACGTGAGCATCGCGCCGAGCGCCTCGGCGGTGGCCTCGTTGAGGTCGGTGTGGAAGCCGAACGTGACGCGCCCGGCGGGGGTCTCGGCGTGGATGCCGGGCACGGGCCGGTCGGTGGTGAGGTCGAGCGTGAGCTCGGTGGTCATCGGGCACTCGATCGCGGTGCCGCCGACCTCGCCGTCGCCCTGGGCCGCGTGCCCGTCGCCGGCGAGCAGGTGTGCGCCGGGGACCGTCACGGGCAGGTACAGCGTCGAGCCGGCCACGAGCTCGCGGCAGTCGATGTTGCCGCCGCCTTCCGGGCGTGGCGGCACGGTGGAGTGGTCGCCCGGCTCGGCCGGCGGCAGGCCGATCACGCCGAGGAACGGTGCCAGCGCCACGGTCTGGCCGCGGTCGTTGGTGCCGGTGCGCTCGCCGGCGTCGAGCTCCCACAGCAGCCGTCCGGGCGGGCCGCCGGCGACGCCGAGCTTGCGCGTGAGCCAGTTGTCCTTCGACGCCGACACGGTCCAACCCCAGTCGCCGGGCCGCAGGTCGTCCAGGTGCACGGCGAGCACGGTGCCCGGCTCCGCGCCGCGCACGGCGATCGGGCCGGTGAGGCAGTGGCCGCGGCTCGGGTCGATCATCCGCGGCCGCTGCTCGCCGGGTGTGCGCTGGCGTTCCAGGAATCCGTGGCAGTCCAGCGATCCGACCACGACCGTGTCCCCCGGGTCGACGGTCAGGACGGGCTCGGTGTCCCGGTTGAAGACGTCGATCGTGGTTTCGCGGGTCGGATCGAGGTGGTGCCGGGCCATGTGCGCGCTCCCTGGGGTCGGTGCTCGCCCCGGATCGTCGCACGGACACTCGTCCGCCGGCGCCGCCGAGTGAGAAATGCCGCCAGGCGGCCGAGGCGTTCGTCGGCTTCGCGGTGGTCGCGGCGCGTCTGGTGGTCGAGCTGCCAGGCCAGGTTCGGAGTGATCACGGTGCGCTCCCTCTTCGTCGGTCGTCGGGGGGACGACTCACGGGAGAGCGCGAAACAGACACCTCTTCGCTATCCGGTTCGACCGGCCCGTTCCACGACGGCGCCGGCGACCACCGACGCGAACACGCTCAGTGCCACGATCAGCTCTGCCCACAGGAACGCGGTGTAGTCCAGCAGCGTCCCGATCGGCGGCGAGCCCGGGGCGGCGTTGCGGAACGACGCCAGCGCGAACAGCGACGCGGCCATGAATCCGAACGCCGGCCACACCAGCCCGCGGCGGCGCGCGATGAGGTGGCGCGCCCCGAGCGCCACCGCGACGGCGATCGCCCACATCGCGAACATCATGAACAGCGCGAACACGAGCACGCTGGTCGCGCGGGTGAGGCGGATGTCGAGTCCGCCGGAGCTGTCGGAGCCGGTCACCGCGAGCCCGAACAGGCTGTCGACCTTGTCCACGGTCAGCAGCACCGGCACCGGCTTCCCGTCCTGCACGGCGGCGAACTGGATGTGGCTCTCGTAGCCGTCGAACGGGTAGTCGGTGATCGCGCCGCCCGTCAGCGCGATCGGCAGGTCGGCGCTCGCGATCCGCTCGTGGGCGGGGAACGTCTGGTCGCCGCGCAGGCTCGAGGAGTTCAGCAACGTGAGGTCGCTCGCCGGCGCGAACCCGTCGTCCTCGCCCAGCCGCCCGCGCGGCACCACGAGCACCCGCAACGTCACCTTCCGCGCGACCGCGTCGACCTTCTGCACGGTGGCGTTCACGTCGATCCGGTCGGGCTCCTCGGTGCCGATGGAGTGCCACGTGTCCCCGGCCGTGCGCTCGGCCGCGTGCACCCACACCCCGGCCCCCGCCGCGACCCCGATGCCCACCAGCACGCCCGCGGCCCAGGCCACGCCCTTCCACCTCATGGCGGTGATGGTGACACCACCGGTGCCGGCCCGCCCCTCCGCTCACGCAGGCGGGTGACTGGTCGTTGCGCATGATGTGCTGCATGACGCGGTGGATTCGCTACCCCTGGAGCGACGAAGACCTGATCGGTTTCATCGAATTCGGCGACGACGGCTGGGCGATCCGGCACGTCGAGCTCCAAGGTCCTGACCGGCGGCCGGTGACAGCGGCGTCTCTCGACGAGGTGCTGCACATCCGCGACCACGGCGATCTCGGTGACATGCAGGCGTACGAGCGCCAGTACGGCGTTCTGGCCGAGGGGGACGTACGGGGCTGGGGCGAGGCAGATCAGGTCGTCGAGATCTCCGGTGCCGAGTTCGAACGAGTGTGGGTGCCTGCTCGTCGTGCCCTGGACCAGGCCGGCCCCTCCGCTCACGCAGGCGGGTGACCCCGGGTGACAGGGGAGACGAACCGGTTCGTATCCTCACCGCATGGCGTTCTTCTCAGTGACCCGCCGCGGGCGGTGGACGTTCGTCGGGCCGGACGGGGAGCCGTTCGTGTCGATCGGGGTCGCGCACGCGCACGACACGAACCTCCGATACGCGCACAACCGGGACATCTGGCGCACGCGCTACGGCGGCTCGCGCGAGAAGTGGCTTCGCGACGGGCTGGGCGCGGACCTGCGCGCCTGGGGGTTCACGACGGTGGGTTCGACGGCGGAGTACATCAGCGGCACCGGGCTCGGCGTGACCGGCACGGTCGTCGATCTGGGGCACTCCGAAGACCTGCCGGGCGCGGACGTCGCGCAGGCCGGGTTGCCGTACGTGCAGGCGTTGCGGGTCGCGGAGATCGAGTCGTGGAACGGGTATCCGGCCTACCGTGACCCGCGCTCGCCCGCGTTCGCGGAGCACTGCGACCACCTGGCGCGCACGCTGTGCCGGCCGGAGGACCCGTTGCTGCTCGGGTACTTCCTCGTCGACGGGCCGGCCTGGGCCCGCCACCCGACGGGTGCGGGCTGGCCCGGGCCGCTCGCCGATACCGCGGAGGCCTACTACGCCACCGCCACCGCGGCGATCCGCCGCCACGACCCGGACCACCTCATCCTCGGTGACCGTTTCGGCACGAAAGCCGGCGCACCGGACGAAGTTCTCGACGCGGCCGCGAAGCACGTCGATGTCCTGTCCGTGCAGACCTTTCCCGGCCCGGGCGCGCTCGACACGGCGCTGGAGACGCTCGACCGCTGGCACCGCAGGACCGGCCTGCCGGTGCTCGTCGCCGACACCGGCAACTGGTGCCCGACCCGCCTGAGCCCGCACCGCACCGGCAGCATGCGCGACCAGGCCGACCGCGCCGCCGGGTACGTCCGCACCGCGGAGGCGTTCGCCGCGCTGGACTGGTGCCTGGGCTGGCACTGGTGCGCCTACGTCGAGAACCCCCAGCGCGGCTGGGGCCTCAAGGATCCGTGGGACGAACCGTACGAAGACCTCGTCGGCCCCATCGCTGAGGTCAACCGGCGCGTGGCCGCCACCTGGGCGGTGCGCGGTGCCTGACGCCACCCGCCGCAACCCCCAGACCCACCGCGCCATCCTCGACGCCGCCTGGGACCTCACCGCCGCCGGCGGCTGGGGCGCAGTCAGCGTCGACGCGATCGCTGCGCGCGCCGGCGTCGGCAAGCGCACCGTGTACCGCTGGTGGCCCAGCAAGGCCGCGGTGGTGCTCGAAGCCTTCCTCGACCACGCCCGCGCCAACGCCGTCACCACGCGCGCCACCACCGCCGAAGGCCTGCTGCGCGCCCACGCGCGCCACTTCGCCGACCTCTACGTGGACACGGTGCTGGGCCGCGTCTTCACCGGCCTGCTCGGCGCCGCGCAACAGGACCCCGACCTCGCCGCCCGCCTCGACGAGCACTGGTTCGAGCCCCGCCGCGCCCCTGTGCGCGCCGCGGTGCGCGAGGTCGTCGGCCCGGACGTCGACGTGGAGCTGCTGCTGGACTTGGTCTTCGCGCCCCTGCACTACCGCCTCCTCACCGGCCGCCGCCCGCTCGACCACACCTACGCGGACGCCGTCGTGACCTCGGTTGTGCGCGGGGTACTAGGTTGACGATCGAGAGCCAGCAAGCTGATCGACAGGAGTGACATGCGCAAGGAGAAGGTGGACGTCCCGGCCGCAGAAGGGGTCGCCGACTCGTACCTGGTCGTTCCGGACGGCGGGCCGCACCCCGGGGTGCTGCTGTTCATCGACGCGTTCGGGTTGCGGCCGCGGATCGAGGAGATGGCGGAGCGCATCGCGGAGGCCGGTTACGCCGTGCTCGCCCCGAACCTGCTCTACCGCGGCGGCCGGGCGCCGCAGATCGACGTGGCGGAGCTGGGCGATCCGGACAAGCGGGGCGAGATCTTCGGCAAGATCATGCCGCAGATCCAGGCCCTGGGCACGGACAACGCGATCCAGCGTGACGCGGAGAAGTACCTCGACTTCTTCGCGGCGCAGGAAGGGGTCGCCCAGGGCCCGGTCGTGATCACGGGCTACTGCATGGGCGGCACCAACGCCCTGCGCGTGATCGAGGCGTTCCCCGAGCGCGTCAAGGCGATCGCCGCGTTCCACGCGGGCGGGGTGGTCACGGACGCGCCCGACAGCGCGCACCTGGGCGTCGGCTCGATCACCGGCGAGGTGTACTTCGGGCACGCCGACCAGGACCACTCGATGTCGGCCGAGGAGATCAAGACGCTGGAGGCCGCGCTCGACGAGGCCGGGGTCACCTACCGCTCGGAGGTCTATGAGGGCGCGACCCACGGGTACACCATGACCGACACGGCGGCTTACGACGAGGCCGGCGAGAAGCGGCACTGGGAGAACCTGTTCGCGCTGCTGGAACGCGTGAAGTGACCCACCGGCGGGGCGGCTCTCCGAACAGAGAAGCCGCCCCGCCGCCGGTCAGTCCCTGCTGCGGTGGAAGATCATCCGGTACGCGACGAGGATGATCAGTGCGCCGAGGATGGCCAGGCCCCACGTGCGCAGGTCGAAGAACGTGCCGAGCTGCACGTGGAAGAGCGTCTTGCCGACCCAGCCGCCCACGAACGCGCCGCCGATGCCGAGCAGGATCGTGATGATGCAGCCGCCGGGGTCCTTGCCCGGCATGAGCGCCTTCGCGATCAGCCCCGCGATCAGGCCCAGCACGATCCAGCTGATGATTCCCATGACTGTCCTCCCGGCCGCGGTGCGGCGTCGAGCTCCGGCGCTAACCGCGCGTTCTTGAGCGCACAGGATGGCAGGCACCCGAACGGGTGGCGCGGCGAGCGGACCGGACGTGACCTGGATCTCATCGGACCGCGGGATCGGGAGTATCCACAATGGACCTGCGGCCCGCTCGATCGGTGGGGGGTGCGGACATCTGGGACCGTGGAGGTACAGACCCCGTCCGATCCCACGTACGCGCCGAACAGAGGAGCGGTCCATGGCCCAGCCCGCACCGGTCACCAAGAATCCCGACAAAGGATATCTGGCCGTGCTCGGCTGGAGTCTCAACGCGGTCGAGGCGCTCGACCGCTTCGACCGCCGTTACGTGGTCGTCGCGCCCGACTGGGCCGAGGAGTACTGCGCCGAGCACGACATCCCGTACCTGCCGTGGAACTTCGAGAGACTCAACGACCGGTCGATGGAGATCGCCGAAACCCTGAAGCAGGAGGGGGTCGACGTCGCCATCCCGCTGTTCGAGGAGACGGTGGAGTGGGCCGGCGCGATCAACTCCGTGCTGATGGACAACCCGCGCCTATTCGGTCAGGCGATGTTGTTGCGGGACAAGGCTTTGATGAAACGCCGCGCGCAGCTGGGCGGGATCCGCGTCGGCATCTTCGAAGAGGCCCACGCGCGTGACGACGTGGTGCGGTTCCTCAAGCGCGTCAACCAGACGCTGCTCAAGCTCGACGGCGACCCCAACGACCCGATCCACCTCAAGGCGTTCGACAAGGCCGGCTGCCTGGGCCACCGCGTGATCCGCACCCCCGACGAGATCGACATGATCCCGGAGGAGGAGTTCCCCGTCCTCATGGAATCCCACCTCGACGGCTGGGAGTTCGCCGTGGAGGCGTGGATCCACGGCGGGAAGATCAAGTTCCTCAACATCTCCGAGTACGTCACGCTCGGGTACTCGGTGTTCGTGCCCGCGACGCCGGAGCTGGAGCGCTACCGGCCGCAGATCACCGCGCAGATCGAGAAGCTCGTGAAGACCTTCGACATCGAGTTCGGGTTCGTGCACCCCGAGTACTTCGTGACCAGCGACGGCGAGATGTACTTCGGCGAAGTCGCCTACCGCCCGCCGGGTTTCAAGGTGTTCGAGCTGCTCGAACGCGCCTACGGCTTCAACGCCTACCAGGCGCTGGCGCTCGCGTTCGACCCGAAGACGACCGAGGAGGAGATCGACGCCTTCTTCCCGCGCGAGGTCGTCGACGCGACCGGTGTCGCCGGCTGCTTCGGGGTCTACCCTCGGCGGCGGGTCGTCAGCGAGCTGCGGATCCCGGAAGAGACCGAAGACGACGACTACTACGAGTCCCACGACCTGTCGGCACCGCTGGAGGAGACGGTGACCAAACGGACCGCGTTCGGCACCCACTGGGGACTGCTGTACTTCTTCGGTGACGACGCCTACCGGATGCGCGAAACGCTGAAGAAGCAGGAAGAGCTCGACTTCTACGTCTGAGAACCAGGCGGGAGAGCCGACCGGGGTAACACCAGTGAATCCGAACGCCGACAGCACGGGCGGTACCACCCTCGCCAAACGGGTGGCTTCGCTCGACGACGCCGTCCAGGCCATGGCCGAGACGCGCGATTTCGGCAAGCACGCCAAGCTGCGGCGGGTGCTGGAGGCCCTGCGGCGCGTGCTGCTGCAGCCCGGCGGGGCCGCCGCCGTCCAGGCCCGCGCGCGGGCGCTGGACGAAGCCGGGCTGTACCTGGGCACCGACTGGGCCTCGCCGGAGATCCTGTTGCCGGCGCTGGTCGGCGCCGGGCTGCACAGCGGCGAAGCGGACACGGTCGTGATCGAGGCGGCGAGCGAGCTGCGTATGCTCGCCGTCGCGCTGGGGGAGTACGAGCACCCGACGCTGTCCGCGGAGGACGCCCGTGGGTTCCTCTCGCAGGTCCTGGCGATGAACCTGGAGCTGCTGTTCACCCCGCCCACCGAGGCCGAGCGGGCGCACGAGGGCCGGACCGCGCAGCTCATCCGCGCGCTGTTCCGCCACCTCGCCGACGGGATCGGCTACGCCAGCGTGCTCGACAAGCTCGTCGAGGAGATCTGGCGGATCCTGCGCCAGCGCCCGATCCAGGTCGAGCAGGTGCAGTCGCTGATCACGCGGATCTCCGTCTACCGCGGGGATCCCGAGGTGGACCTGGGCCCGAACTCCGGGCAGGGGCTCGACCGGCTCATCACGAGCCTGTTCGGCACCACCGAGGCGTGCCGCGAGGACCCGGGCTTCGAGGTCTTCCGCGCGCGGCTGGAGGCGATGGACGCCGGCGGCCTGCAGTACGAGGCGTCCGGCTTCGCGCGGGCGATGCACGACACCGGGCTGGTTTCGCCGTACCACGCCGAGCTGCTGCGGTTCGTGCGCAACGAGGGCGACTACCTCGTCGCGGAGGCGCTCGGGCTGTCCGACACCGGGCGCAACTGCCTGCTGCGCTACCGAGATCTGGTGCACCAGCTGATCGAGGAGGCCGTGCACCCGGAGACCGCGCAGTGCGTCTACGGTCTCGCGCTGCTGCTCGACCGCGGCATCCTGCACGAGCCGCCCGTGGTGCCCGCGTTGTGGCGCCAGCTGGCGCTCACCCTCGGCCCGGTCGCGCGCGAGCGGCTCACGGCCGTGTTCGGCCCCGCGCCCGACGCGAAGGCGCGCCTGACCGCCGGCGTGCTGTCGATGCTCGGGCTGCCGCTCGGCGTCGGGCAGGGCGACAACCCGACCTGCCAGTCGGCCCGCGCGCTGTCGATGTGGGCGGGTAACGACCCGGACTACCTGCTGCAGATGGTCGTGTGGGCGGCGCGCGACGACGAGATCACCATGCACTTCGAGGGCCAGCCGATCTCTTCGCGCGAAAGCGAGGGCGGCGTCGCGCGCAAGCTGCCCGTGGACCTCGACCCGGTGTCGCTGCTCGTGGTGCCCCACCTCGACCGCATCTACGCCGAGATGGGCCGGCGCTGCGTCGACCGCCCCGGTGACCCGCACCGCTGGGTCAACCCCGAGTTCCACGGCTGGTGGGCGTTCCGCGGCTTCCGCATCAACGTCGACGTCGCCACGGGGAACCTCATCGACCTCGACGAGTTCCTGCGGGCCTTCCACGCCAGCTACCACCCGGCCTACAACGGCGACCAGCCGCTGATCCACCCGCAGCCGGCCGGCGTCGCCGTCACCGACAGCGCCGCGCGCTACGTCGGCTGGCACGCGATCACGATCCTGCGCGTCGCGCCCGACCCGCAGGACGTGATGCGCGTGTACTTCTTCAACCCCAACAACGACAGCGGCCAGGACTGGGGCGACGGCGTGGTCGTCTCCACCGCCGGCAACGGCGAACGCTTCGGCGAGGCGTCGCTGCCGTTCGACCAGTTCGCCTCGCGGCTCTACCTCTTCCACGTCGACCCGCTCGAACACGGCGAGCCGGAGAAGGTGCCGGCCGAGGACGTCGAGCGCATCGGCGGGTACATCGAACGCAGCTGGGGCGCCGACCGGCTGCCGGCGGGGAGCTTCCAGGCCGCGCCGCCGCCGCACTGAGCCGCCGCCCGCGTGGCATCATGGACAGGCGGAACAGTGTTCCGTTCAGGTCGATGAGGAGAGCTGTGGTGAACGAGGAGCCCGTCGCGCGGACGAAGCGGGCGGACGCGCGGCGCAACGAGGAGTCGCTGCTGGCCGCGGCGGCCGCGGTGTTCGTCGCGTCCGGGGTCGACGCGCCGGTGCGCGACATCGCGGCGAAGGCCGGGGTCGGGATGGGCACGATCTACCGCCACTTCCGGACGCGGGCGGAGCTGATCGTCGCCGTGTACCGGCACCAGATCGAGGCGTGCGCGGAGGCCGGGCCGCGGCTGCTCGAGAGCGGCCCGACGCCGCACGCCGCGCTGGGGCGCTGGATCGAGCTGTTCGTCGACTTCCTCGTGACCAAGCACGGGCTCGCCGGCGCCATGCAGTCCGACCAGGCCGGGTTCGAGGCGCTGCACTCGTTGTTCCTCGACCGCCTGATGCCGGTGTGCGCGCAGCTGCTCACCGCGGCGGCCGAGGCCGGGGAGGTCCGCGGCGACGTCGAGGCCTACGAGCTGATGCGCGGCGTCGGCAACCTGTGCATCGGCGCGGAGAACGACGACCGCTACGACGCGCGCCGCCTGGTGTCGCTGCTGGTCGCGGGACTGCACACGTAATCCCGCGCCGTCGGCTGGACCGGCCCGGCGCCCGGCGCTACGCTCCGCGTGGCCCGAGTCCGGCCGATGCGGAAAGGTGCAGATGACTGCGTCGACGACGATCCCGCACCGGGAGAAGCTGCTGCGCGAGGGCATGCGCCGGCTCTACGTCCACGGCTTCCACGGCACCACGATCGACGCGATCCTCGAGGGCGCCGGGGTGCCGAAGGGCTCGTTCTACCACCACTTCGGCTCGAAGGAAGGCTTCGCGAAGCAGGTGCTCGCGCGGTACGTGCAGTTCCAGCTCGACCAGCTCGGCGAGTGGAGCGGCCGCGCGGACCTGACCACACCCGCTGTGCTTTCGGGCTACTTCCGGGCGATGGCCGACCGGTTCATCGCGTCCGGGCACCGGGACGCCTGCCTGGCGGGCAAGCTGGCCACGGAGCTGTGCGCGGACCACGAGGTGTTCCGCGCACAGCTGGCCGAGGACCTGGGTGTCTGGAAAGGACGGATCGCCGAGCTGCTGCGGCAAGGGCAGCGGCGCGGTGACGTGCGGGCGGACCAGCCGGCCGAGACGCTCGCCGACGCCGTGCTCGCGTTGCTGCAAGGGGCTTTTGTCGTCGCGCTGGCTTCACGCGACGACGCTTCGCTGGCCTCGGTGGGCACGGCGCTGGAGCTGCTGGTCGCGCCGCCCGGTTGACCGTCCGTTGTGGACTCAGAAGACGAGCACGCCCTGCGCGGCGGGCTGCAGTGTGCCGACCTCCACGGACTTGATCGGGAACTGGGGCACCTGAACGGTTTGCCCGTCGAGGCCGATGAGGTCGATGTTCGTGGTTCCCGTGGTGCCGGGCGGGGTCGCCTCGAAGTTGCTCGCCACGAAGGCGTCGGGGTCGGCCTTGTCGCCGAGCGTCCACTTCACGCCGGCGAACGCGGTCGTGCCGGGCTTGAGTGTGACGGCGGTGGCCGCACCCGGGATCTCGACGTCGTGGATCGGGAAGCCGAGCGGTGAGCCGTCGGCGCCGAGGAACCGCAGCTTCGGCCAGCCCTTGAGGGTCACGGTGGTCTTGCCGCGGTTCTCGAGCGTCAGCAGGGCGACGTTCTGGTCGGGCTGCAGGGTGAGCTCCGCGTGGAACGTCTCGGCCGAGGCGGCCTTCTGAACAGGCGGTTTCGCGGATGTCGACGGGGCCTGCGGCGGGGCCGCAACCGTGGCGGGCGCGCTCGCCGACGCCGTGGCGTTGCGGGCGACGAGCGAGTCGGGCGAGGCTGAGCCACCCGTCGAACCGCTGCACGCGGTGAGGGACACGGCGAGCGCGGCGAAGGAGACGACGGTGGCCACGGTGGTGACGCGCATGGGACACGAACCCTTTCTCGAAGTGCCGGATCGTCCGCCCGGCTCACCGCCCATCACGGACGCCGGCGGAATCCGGTTCAGTGCAACGGTTTCCGGGCCTGTGACCAGGTGCGACGCGCCGGTGGACCAGGGCCGGGAACCAGGCGCGCGCGAATGCGCCTACGCTGTGGGGCCATGGCGGATCGCGCGCTGTGCCTGGAGCCACTGGAGCTGTCCGGGCGGGAACGATCGGTCCTGCGGAGTGTTGCGGTCCGCGGGGCGTCCTCGTCGTTGTACTGCGAGCTCGAGGCAGGACACGGCCACGAGCACGTCGCGGGCGTCCGCGGTGACGGGCCCGGCGGCCCGAGGTGGTGGTTGCGCTGGTGGCCCGGCCGGCGTGTGCTGGAGGCCCGCGCGGAGTGCGGCGCGCTCGCCGAAGACGGCGCGGTGTGCCGTGTGCCCGGCGGCCACGAGGGCGGTCACACGTCCGAGCTCGTGGATCTCGAGCACGTCGAGGAACTGGCCGACACAGCGCGGTCGGCCGGACCTCGGTAGAGTCGCACTTCATGCGCGAAGGCTTCAAGGACGACCTCGACCGGCTCGACGAACGGCTCGCCGGGATGGGTGACGCCGCGGCCGCGGCGATGCGGTCCGCGACCCGCGCGTTGCTGACCGCGGACCTCGCGCTCGCCGAGCAGGTCATCGGCGCCGACTCCGACCTCGACGACCAGCGCGCCGAATGCGAGGAAGAGGCGTACTCGCTGCTCGCCCTGCAGGCCCCCGTCGCCGGCGACCTGCGTGGCGTGCTCGCGGTGGTGTACTGCGCCGAGAAGATCGAGCGGATGGGCGACCTCGCCGCCCACATCGCCAGCACCGCCCGGCGCAGCCACCCGGAGCGCACCGTGCCAGCCGACCTGGAGCCCGTCTTCGCCGAACTGGGCGACGTCACCGCCCGCATGGCCGACCGCCTCACCCAGTTCATCCGCGGCGGCGGCGTCGAGGGCGGCTACGCGGAGCTCAGCCGCTCCGACGAAACCGTCGACGCCCTCCACGCCCGCGTGCTCGCCACCATCACCTCCGCCAAGTGGACCCACGGCCAGCGCACCGCCGTCGCCGCCACCCTGCTCACCCGCTTCTACGAACGCTTCGCCGACCAGACCGTGTCGGTCGCCAAGCGCCTCGAATTCGCCGCGACGGGCGCTTTGCCGGGCTGAGCCTGCCCGTCGGGTTCCTCGGGCTGGGCTTGATCGCGGTAGCCGCCTGCTTGCCGCCGTTTCGGCGAGCGTCTTGTCGACGCGGCTGTGTCGCCCGCCCGGAACTCGCGGCGACAGTTGTCTTCGCTGGGCCTACGCTGACGCTGCGGCCGATGGTTCCTCGGGCAGGGCGTGATCGGGTACCCGCCTGTTTGCCGCGGTTTCGGTGAGCGCCTTGCCGACGCGGCTGTGTCGGTCGCTGCCGCGCCCGGAACTCGCGGCGACAGTTGTCTTCGCCGGGCCCACGCTGACGCTGCCCCACGCGGCGACCGGCGCCTCCTCACGCCGGCCGCCGCCAGTGTCCGATGTGGACAATCAGCCGCGAAGTCCCGTCACCCCAGGCACTCGCGCAGTGCCGTGACCAGGTTGGTGGCCCGTGCGTCGCCGTGGCCGATCATGCGGTTGGCGACGTAGGCGAAGCCCACGGAGTGTTCGTCGTCGGCGAAGGAGAATTGGCCACCGGCGCCGTCGTTGCCGAGGCTGCGCGCGCCGAGCATCGGGCGGAAGGCCGAGTCGAGCAGGAAGCCCGAGCCCCAGCGGGCGCCCGCGTCGAAGCCGAACCAGTCCGGGCCGGAGGAGACCTCGCGGGCGGCGTCGGTGACGGTCGCGGGGGACAGCAGCCGGGGGCTGCCGTCGAGGCCCGTGACGGCGGCCGCGTACAGGCCCGCGAGCCCGGTCGCCGAGGCGGTCGCCCCCGCGCCCGGCAGCTCCATGCCCAGCAGCGCCGGGTCGTTCCAGCCGTGCGGTTCGTCGAGGCCCGGGAACGCGAGTGCGCCGTTCATCGTGACGATCCGGGTCAGGATGTGCTCCGGCGGCGGCATGGGCGGGCGGCCCTCGGCCTCGGCCAGCCGGGCCCGCGCGGCCATCTCGGCCGCGGGCAGGCCGAGCCACGCGCGCAACCCGAGCGGCTCGGCGACGACCGAGCGGAAGTACGCGCCCGGCGTCTGCCCGGTGAGCCGCCGCACGAGCTCGCCGAGCAGGAACCCGAACACGTGGCCGTGGTAGGCGTACGTGGTTCCCGGTTCCCACAACGGTTTCTGCTCCTCGATCGCGCGGATCACCGGGGCCCACCGCGCGATCTGTTCGAACGGCACGGTCTCGTCCAGCACCGGCAGCCCCGCGCGGTGCCCGAGCACCATCCGCGCGGTGATGTCCGCTTTGCCCTCCGGTGCGAACTCGGGCCAGTACCGGCTGACCGGCGCGTCGAGGTCGAGCTTCCCCTCCTGCGCGAGCAGGTGCGCACACACGCTCACGATCGCTTTGGCACAGGAGAAAACCGGCACCACGGTTTCGCGTTCCCACACGCGTCCGTGGCCTCGTCGGCGACGCCGCCCCACAGCTCCACGACCTTGCGGCCGCCTACGAACACCGTCACCGCGGCACCCAGTTCGGGGAAGTCGGCGAAGTTGCGCGCGAACGCGTCGGCGACGGCGCCGAACCGCTCGTCGGCTTCCCCGTGGTGGGTCGTGCTCACTGTCGCGCTCCTCCGTGCTCGATGCCGACGCGCACGCTACGGCGCGAACCCCGCCCCCACCACCGAATTTGCCGCCGGTCACCCGGCGGTGCCAAGATCCGCCCATGCCGACCTTCGCCGCGCCGGACGGGACCACCCTCGCCTACCGCGTGCTCGGCGCCGGCACACCCGTCGTCTGCCTGCCGGGCGGCCCGATGCGCGACGCGGCTTACCTCGGCGACCTCGGGGGACTGGCCGCGCACCGCAGCCTTCTGGTGCTCGACCTGCGCGGCACGGGCGCGTCCGCGGAGCCCGAAGACTCCGGCACCTTTCGCTGCGACCGCCAGGTCGGCGACGTCGAGGCCCTGCGCGCGAACCTCGGCCTCGAAACCCTCGACCTGCTCGGCCACTCCGCGGGCGCGAGCCTGGCGATGCGGTACGCGGCCGCGCGGCCCCGGCGCGTCGGCCGGCTCGCGCTGATCACCCCGAGCGCCCGGTCCGTCGCCTCCGAACCGACACCCGACCGGCGACGCGAGTCGATCGCCCGCCGGGCCGCGGAACCTTGGCACGCGGCCGTCGCGGCGGCGTACGAAGAGATCGCCGCCGGGCGCGCCACGAGCGCCGCCTGGGCCGCCCTCGCCCCGATGTACTACGGCCGCTGGAACGACACGGCGAAAGCCCACCACGCCACCGAATCGGCCCAGCGCAACGCCCGCGCCGCCCGCCGCTACAACTCCGAAGGCGCCTTCGACCCGCCGCGCACCCGAGCCGAACTGGCCGCGGTCACGGCCCCGGTGCTCGTGCTCGCCGGCGAGCTCGACTGGATCACCCCGCCGGACATCGCCGCCGCCATCGCGGCGCTCTTCCCCGACGCGCACACCGTGACCCAGCACCGCGCGAGCCACTACCCGTGGATCGACGACCCGGCCGCCTTCACCGAGACTGTGGCGAAGTTCCTGTCCTGACGCGGTTCCGCGCGCCTCTCCCGCCGCCGCTCATCGCCGCTTTCGCCGTGCCGCCCGCTGCCACTCGGCGTCTTTGACGCGCAGCCCGAACGCCGCCTTCACCTCGGGCCGCTGCAGCGGCCGCAGCACGGCCTGCGCCAGAAGCAGCCACAGGAAGAGACCGACCGGTGCGGCGCCGCCGCCCGAGCCCGCCGAAAGCAGCGTGACGAGACCGCCCACCAGAAGGATCAGCCCGAACCCGAGCTCGATGCCGAACGTCGTCCACCACACCGCGGGCCGGCGACGGCCGAGCAGCACCGCGCAGACGGCCACCGCCACGGCCAGCACGGCGTCCAGCGAGGCCAGCGCGAGGACACCGCCGAGGCCGTCGGCGTCGTCGAGGCTCGTCACGAGGACCCAGATGAGCACCGACAGCGCGAGGTACAGCGTCGCCTGGGCGGCCATCGCCCACCGCGCCGAGGAGATGGCGTGGCGGATGTCTTCGTCGTCGTACCGGTACTGCGGAGCCGGCAGCTCGAAGGGACTCGGGTCGGACACGGCGGGCACCACCTCTCGGAGACGTCCGCCGAGCAAACCCCCGCGGGGCGCTTTCCGGTGGACGGCGGCAGGAACCGGCCAAGACCACCACACCCGGGCGGGACCGGTCCCGGCGTCTCCGATCAGGGCAGCCGGCTCAGCTGTCCGTGGTCTTGCTGCACGTCACCGGCTTGCCGGGCGCGGGCGAAGTCGCCTTCGCGAGCTCCCTCTGCTTGTCCAGCAGGATCCGGCACGTCAGCGTGACGTTGCCGGTCGGCGTGGCGGTGACCGAGGCGTCGCGGCCGGCGCTGATGATCACGTCCAGCTTCCACGGCAGCCCGAGCGGGCCGGTGAGCTGGTGCTGCGTCGCGTCGTCCTGGTAGCGGTCGACCGACTGCGAGTAGGTGATCCCGCTCGTGGTCCCGCTGCCGGTGACCTCGTAGCTGATGGCCCACGATTTCCCGGTGGGGTTGGTGCAGGCGACGAGACCGAGGAGCGCGGCGGGCACGAGCGCCGCGGAGAGAGCCTTCTTGATCACGCGGCGACTGTACTGGGTGTCCGGTTCGCCCGCCGCGCAGGAGAAGGGCAGGATCGGGGTATGACGGCGCTGACGACGACCAGACGATCCCTGCACGGTGTGGCCGAGCTGCTGCTCGCCGGACCCCAGTTCCGCACGTCCGAGCGCATCGAGCTGCGCGTGGTCGGCGAGGGGTTCGCGACGATCGCCGAGCCCGACCTGGTGGTGGAAGGAACCCGGCTGCGGACGCCGACCGCGGCCGTCGAGCTGCCCGGCCGCACCTACCGCGAGGTGGCCGCGTCGATCGGGGTGGAGCCCAGCGACCTCGCCGACGTCTACTCCGACGGGCCGGCCGTGGGACCCGACGAGACGATCGAGCTCGACGCCGCCGCGGTGGCCACCCTGCTGTCGGCCTTCGCCGCCGGCGACCGGGCCCTGCGGGAGTTCGCGCCGGACGAGACCCCGGTGCTGTGGCCTGAACACTTCGACGTCGCGATCACGCTCGGCGCCGTCAACTACGGCGTCTCACCCGGCGACGGGTACCTGGCCGAGCCGTACGCCTACGTCGGCCCGCACGAGCCGCGCCAGGGCCAGTTCTGGAACGCGCCGTTCGGCGCCGCGCACCCGGTGCGGGAGCTCGGCGACCTCCTCGCGTTCTTCCGCGAAGGCCAGGCGCTCGCGGGATGACCGCGTGTCGCTGACCTCGGAGCTGGCCGACCCGGCGAGCGTCCTCACGTCCTGGTGCGCCCGGGTGTTCACCGGCACGCCCGCCGCGGCGGCCCGGGTGGAGGCGGCGGTGCAGGACGTGCGGCCGGTCCGCCCGGCCGCCCGCGACGTCCCGCGCCGGCACTGGGCCGAGATCGGGGGCGCGTTCGGCCAGCGCGTGGCCGATCTCGTGCAGCCGGCGCCGCCGTACTACGCGCTGCTCGGGCTCGTCGGCGCGCAGTGGGCCACCGGGGCGTGGGCGCACGCGCAGGCCGCCGAGTACCCGACGCATCGGGGGTTGCCGCCGGAGTTCCGCGCCCGTGCGCTCGGCGTGCGGCCCGCCGCGACGACGTGGCTGGATCTCGGCGACCGGCTCGGCGGCGCGGTGGCCGAGCCGCTGCCCGGCGTCGCCGGGGCATGGGCGGAGTTCTTCGACCGCGCTCGCGCGTACCAAGATCGTTACGCACCACCGGGAACGCTGGGCTCGCAAGGTGTGGAGGCCGGCCTGGCGCGCACGAACTTCGTGCTCTCGGCGTGTGAGGACGTCTACCGCTCGGGCGGGATCGACCCGCGGCTGGCGCGGGTCGTCGACGGCGGTGGCGCGAGCGTCGACGCGCTGCGCGGGCTGGCGACGGACGAGCAGGTCTCGGAACTGGCGGAAATCGCGAAGCGGCTGCACGACCGCGGCGCTTTGTGGGAGCTGCGCCGGATGGGCGGGAACCCGCCGGACGGCGCGCAGCTCGGCATCGCCGGGCCGACGATCGTCCCCGGCTGGGCCGACGGCGACGTGCTGCTGGGCGCGATCGACCCGGCCGGCGGGATCGGCGACGGCAGCGCGACGCTGCTCGACGTGAAGACCGTGGTCGGCGTCCGCGATCCGGACCGCGTCGGCCGCTGGCTGTGGCAGCTGCTGCTCTACGCGTGGCTCGACATCGGGGACATCTACCGGATCCGCGACGTCGGGCTGCTGCTCGCGCGGCACGGCACCGTGGTGACGTGGCCGGTGGAGCAGCTCGAAGAGGAGCTGCTGGGCACGCCGGACGTCATCGAGTTCCGTCGCGACGAGGCGCGCGAGCTCGTGGGCGCCATCCTCGCGTCGGTGGGACTGGCGTTCCCGGAGAGCTGACCTCCCGCGGCGCCCGGCCGGCGAAACACACCGCCGCCACGACGACCGCGCAGCCGGCCAGCTGCAGCACCGTCGGCTCCTCGCCGAGCAGCACGATGCCGTAGCCGACGGCGCCGATCGGCTGCAGCAGCATGAGGACCGAACCCGTCGCGGACGTCATCCTCGGCAGCCCGGCGGCGATGAGCAGCCAGCCGACGACCTGGCCGACGAATGCGAGGGCCACGAGCCAGCCGAACGCGGGCCACCCCGGCGTGAAGTCGAGCCGGTGAGTGGGCACCCCGAGCGCGACGGCGACGGCGCCGGCCGAGAGCGTCGCCAGCAGCAGCGATCGGATCTGCGTCGAAGGGCCGCTGCTGAGCCGGATGAACAGCAGGTAGCCGGAGTAGCCGGCGCCGGCGGCCAGCGCGAGGAGTGCGCCGCTGAGCGGGTCGGAGCCGACGGCGCTCTTGCCGAGGAACCCGCCGCTGAGCACGATCCCGACGAGCAGCACCGGTGCCGTGAGCAGGAAGCGGCGGCCGGGGCGTTCGGAGAGGAACAGCAACGCCAGCAGCGGCACGATCACGACCTGCACGCCGAGCAGCACCGTCGCGATCCCGGCGCCGACGCGCGGGATCGACTCGCCCCACAGCACGAAGTCGAGGCCGAGACCGATTCCGCCCAGCAACGGGAACAGGATCTTCGGCCGCACGCCCGTGCGCCGCCACTCCCAGAAGGCGAGCGCGGCCAGCACGGGGAGCGAGAGCAGGCACCGCCAGAACGAGCTCGTGGAGCCGCTCGTGCCCGACACCTTGATGAACACCGACGACAACGCGATGCAGAGGCTGCCGGCCGCCGCGAGCAGGCGCGGGTCGATCCGTTCGGTGAGAACGGTGATCGGCCCGGCCACCGGGGAACGGGACGGGAGCTCGGTCGTGGTCACCCCTTCAGCCTGAGGTGCGCGACTGTCAAGGACAAGCGAATGTTCCTGAGCGGAATTCGGTAGCATCACTACCGTGTTCAGCCTGGATCGCATGCGCGCCCTGCACGCGGTCGCCCAGCACGGCTCGGTGGCCGCGGCGGCCGCGTCACTGCACGTCACGCCGTCCGGGGTGTCGCAGCAGCTCGCGAAGCTGGAACGCGAGGCCGGCCAGGCGCTGCTCGAACCCCGCGGCCGCGGCGTGCGGCTGACGCGCGCGGGCCAGGTGCTCGCCGGGCACGCCGGCCGGATCCTGGCCCAGGTCGCGCAGGCGCGGTCGGATCTGGAGCTGCTCAACGAGGACGTGCTCGGCCCGCTGCGCCTCGGCGCCATCCCGACGACGATCCACGCCCTTCTGCCGCCGGCCCTCGCGACGCTCGCCGCCCAGCACCCGCGCCTCGAGGTGACGCTGCGCGAGGGCGAGGCCGAGCAGACGCTGCCCCAGGTCGTGGCGGGCGACCTCGACATCGCCGTGGCCGAGAGCTGGGCGGACCGCCCTACGGTGCTCCCGCCGACGGTCACCGCCACCACGCTCTTCTCCGACGTCGCCGACCTCGCCCTCCCCGGCACCCACCGCCTCGCGCACCGCCGCACCGTCGACCTGGCCGAGGTCGACGACGTGCCGTGGATCGCCTGGACCGCCGGCTCGGGCTGCTACGAATGGCTCGTCCACGTCCTCCGGGCGCAACAGCTGGAGCCCCGGATCAGCTGCACGGTCGGCGGCTATCCGACGCAGCTGGCCCTGGTCGCCGGCAACGCGGGCGCGGCTCTGGTACCGCGCCTGGCCCGCGGCACACCGCCGGCCGGCGTACGCATCCTCACCACCCGCCCGGCGTTGTCCCGCACGATCATCGCGGTCTGCCGCGCGGGCGAGGAGGAACACAGCGGCATCCGGGCGGCACTGGACGCCCTGCTGGCCGCCTCGGCCCGCTTCGCAACGGGCGCGCAGCCGGTCCGCTGACGCGGGACTTTCGTGGCGGAGGTGCGGTGTCGAGAGTCGTTCGCTGGACCGCCGCCGAAGGCAGTTCGTGGCGGCTTTGTTTGTGGGAGTCAGTGCGGGCGGTGCGCTGGGTGTGGGTTCGGCTGACGCGGGACTGTTGTGGTGAAGGTGCGGTGCCGAGAGAGTCGTTCGCTGGGGCCGCCGCCGAAGGCAGCTTGCGGCAGCGTCGCTTGTGGGGAGCCAGTGCGTGCGGTGGGCCGGGCGTGGATCCGTCGGCGCGCGCCGGGCGGGATCCGATCCGGTCCCGGACCTTCCGCGCGAGCGGGTCGCCGCCACCGGTGGCGGCGCGCAGGCACTCGGGGTTCAGGCCTTCGGCCCCGGGTCGTTGGGATGCGGTTCGAGCGCCGTGATCTCGAACGTCATCCAGTCGCGCAGTGGGAGGGTGCCCAGGACGTCGGTGCGGAGGGCGGCTTCGGTGTCGGCGCGCCAGATGCCGATGCTGCGCAGCTCGCCGACCGGGCGCCACAGGCGGCCGAGGTGGCCGGTGGCGGCGAGCTCACGGGCGCGCGCGGCTTCGGCGGTGCGGCGGCGGTCGACCTCGGCGGGGTCGGTGCCGTCGGGGATGGTGGTGGTGATGCGGACCAGGAACTCCTGCATGGTGGCCTCCTCGGGATGCCGTTGCGGCAAGGAGATCCTGCGCCCCGCCGGGCGGCGGGCGCCACGACCGGATCCCTCGGACGTCGGAGGCCGCGGCTCACACGGGGTCGGGCGTGCGGCGGGCGTACGGGTCGGTCGCGGGCACCCACGTCGAGTCGTCCAGGCCGAAGGTGCCGAGGTCCGCGGTGAGGGCGTCGACGACGGCGCGCACGGAAGCGCGGGTGTCGTCGCGGCGGGTGACGAGCGACCAGGTCCAGCACGGCGTCGGGGAGACGATGGGGCGGCGCACCAGGTCCGGTGGCAGGGGAGTCGTCTGGCCCTTCGGCGAGTTGACCACGGGCCGGCGCAGGCGGCGGACGTGCTCGAAGAACGCCGGGCCGGTGATGCCGCCGTCGTCGGTCCGCTCGACGGTCGCGCCGGTGTCGCGCGCGAACTGGCCGGCGTAGAGGTTCCACGACGACCAGCTGAGCGTGTCCGAGTCGACCAGCACCACCACGTCCTTCGCCGCCACGGGTGCGGTGTCGGTGCCGGTGGACACGGCGTAGAGGTGGTCGGCGCCGATGAGGCGCGCGGTGAGGTCCTGGTCGGCGAGGTCGGGCGTCTGCACCCAGCAGATGGCCAGGTCGATGCTGCCGTCGGCGACGCGCCCGGCCTGCGCGTGCGAAGGCAGTACCCACGCGTCGACCTGCACGCGGGCGACGCCGGCGGTGCGTTCGACGAGGTCGGCGGGCCGCCAGTTCACGTAGCCGAGGCGCACGGCCTCGGTGCTCGACAGCCCGGTGGCCCGGCGGCGCAGGTCGTCCGCCTGCTGCAGCAGCGCGCGGGCGCCCGGCAGCAGCGACTCGCCGATCGCGGTCAGCGCCACCGAACGGCGGTCCCGGTCGAACAGCCGCACTCCCAGGTCACGTTCGAGCGCCTTGATCTGCTGGGAGAGCGACGGTCCGGCGATGTGCAGCCGTTCCGCGGCCCGCCCGAAGTTCATCTCCTCGGCGACGGCGACGAAGTACCGCAGCTGGCGCAGTTCCACCAGCGCATCGTAGTTCCCGCGTCACGGCCCGCTGACGAACACCGGCGTGAGCGAAACGGCCAGCCGCACCGTGCCGCCGTCGAGACGCACGGACACCGGCGCACCGAAGGCGTCGACGGCGACCGCCCCGGACGCGGTCCACGGCAGCGTCACCGGGACCGGCGGCTCCTGCTCCCCGTCCACCGGATCCCGCTGGTCCCACACCACCACCAGCGGGCCGCGCCCGGCGCGCTCGGCGGCGTAGGCCGGTACCTCGGTGTCCATTCGCGACACTCGCTCGACCCCCGCGAGCTGCTCGGCGACCAGCGAAAACGTGTCGGCCATCGGCCGCCGCACCGCCAACGACCGGCCGTGGTAGCCCAGCAGCGGCAGCTTCCCGAACAGCAGGTGCATCATCTGCAGCGGGTCGACGGGCCCGGGCACCTCCGGCGCGAGGTTCCAGTAGGCCGTGCGCCGGATCCCCGACGCGAGCGCCAGCACCGTGCGCACCACGAGCTGCCGGCAGCCGATCCGGTCGCGCAGCGCGTCGAGCTCGGGCGGGCAGCCGTCGAGGAACATCTGCAGCCGCGGCGGCAGCTCGGCCATCCGCGCGTACAGCGACCGCATCGCGGCCCGCTCCGGTGTCTCCTGCGCCGCGCGCTCCTGCAGCTCGCCGGTGCTCTGCGTGGCGGGCGCGTCGGCGAACGCGCTCAGGAACGCCTGCTGCATCACCGGTTCCAGCTCCGGGACTTCGAACGGCACCGGCCCGCCGTGCTCGCCCGCCACGATCGGCTTGGGCTCGCCGTACGCGGCCATCATCTCGCGCGCAGTGTCCACATAGGATGGAACTGCCGACGGATCACCGTAGAGGTGCACGCTGAACACGTCGAAGTGCTCGCGCCCCGCCGACACGAGGTGGTCGAAGAACTTCCGCGGCTCACTGCCGGGTTCGCTCGAGAACACGTCGTACCCGCACCCGCCGAGCACCACCAGCGCGGCCGGATCGACCTCCTTCACCCCGTCGTGCAGCACCTTCAGCTGCCCGACGTACTCCTCGGCCGTGCCGGCCCACAGCAGCCCGGTGTTGCTCGGTTCGTTGTCGCACTGCCAGAAGTGGACCCGGCCCGCGCACCGCCGCACCAGCTCCCTCACGAACCGCCCGTAGGCGGCCGGGTCGTGCGCCGGCGAAGGCGGCAGGAAGTCCGTCGGCACCTTCGTCGCCCACGGTGAGCTGGAACAGACGGTCAGCCACACCTCCTCGTCGCCGTCGAGCTGGGCCAGCAGGGCGTCGACCGCCGTCCAGTCGTACTCGCCGGGCCGCGGCTCGACCTGGCTCCAGAACACGTACGCGCGCAGCAGCCCGGCGCCGAGCGCGCGCGCCTGCGGCACGAACTCACCGGGCTCGCCGAACAGCCCGTAACTGATGCCCCGCACCACACCCAGCCGGACACCCTGCAGTACTTCGGTCACCGCATCCCCCTGAAAGTTTCACTGATAAACTCAAACTATATGCGATAAACTCAGCGCATGCCAGTAGAGCCCCCGTTGATCTGGACGCTGCCCCCGCCTCCGCCGCGTCAGCGCTCCCTCGGCCGCGAAGAGATCGTCGCCGCGGCGATCGCCCTGGCCGACGAAGGCGCCGCGGTCACCATGAAGTCCGTGGCCGGCCGGCTCGGCCCCTACACGTCGATGGCGCTCTACCGCTACGTCCACAGCCGCGAAGGCCTCAGCGACCTCATGCTCGACGCGGCCGTCGCCGAGGTCCCCGTGCCCGCCGCCCCCGGCGGCGACTGGCGCGAAGACCTCCGAGCCCTCGCGCTCGACACGCGCGGCATGCTCAAGCGTCACCCGTGGTGCGCGCTGCTCGCCCACACCCGCCCGCCGGCCGGCCCGCACCTCATGCGGCGCCTCGAGTTCATGCTCGCCGTCCTGACCGCGTGCGGCGCCACGCTGTCCGACGCGATGACCTACGCCGCGCTGATCGACCGCCACGTCCTCGGCAGCGGCGCGCAGGAAGCCGAGGAAGCGCGACACGAACCCACCGGCGAAGCCCTCACCGAGGCACTGGCGTCGGTGCGCGACCTCGCCGCCGCCGACCCCGCCGTGCCCCTGCTCACCGCGTGGCTCACGAAGCCGGCCGGCCCGCCCCGCGACGTCCAGTTCGACCTCGGCCTGGGGTTCCTCCTGGACGGCATCGAGTCCCGGCTGCCCGGGCGGTGACGCTCAGCCGCGCCGTTGCGCGAGCCACGCCGGGATCCGGCTGCGCGAGCTGAAGCCCAGCTTGCCGAGGATGTGGTCCACATGGGACTCGACCGTGCGGCGGCTGATCACCAGCCGTTGCGCGATCTCCTTGTTGGTCAGCCCCTCGGCGACGAGCTCGGCCACCTCGAGCTCGCGGCTCGTGAGCTCGGGCTCCGAGGTGTCCCGGACGGGCGCGACCGGCGCGGGAGGGGCGACGGTCTCACCGAGCAGGTGGGCGAGGGCGGCCTCGAAATTCGTCGAAGCCTCGGCGCCACGCTTGAACGCCGTGCGATACCGGGCGTTCCCGAGGGATTCGCGGACCGCCTGTTCACACGCCGCGTGCTGGTCGAGCAGACGGCGCATCCCGAGCATCGCCTTGCCGCCGGTCAGCGGCCACACGCGGTGGGCCACCCCGAGGCGCTCGGCCGCGAGCTCCGTCCGGCCGGTTGCGGCTGCGGTCCACGACAGCAGCTCCACCGACAGCGCCGCATTGAGGATGTCGTTGAACAGGCGCGCCGTGCGAATTCCGCGCAGCAGCCCCGTTTCCGCCGCGTCATGCTCGCCGAGCATCCATTGCGCGAGCGAACGCGAGTACAGCAGGTGCGTGCGGGCGCGCAGCTCACCGGTCGATTCGCACGCGGCCAGCCCCTCCTCCGCGACGGCCACGGCTGTCGCCGGGTCACCACCCCACGCCTCGGACTGCGCCACCGTGCCCAGGCTGAGCACTTTGATGCTGGTGTAGCCGGGGATGCCGGCGAAGCGGTCGTGGGCTTTCCGGAACACCGTGGTGGCCGTCGGGAAATCTCCTTCCAGGAAGTGGCACGCCGCCGTCAGCATTTCCGTGTAGCCGAGCACGACCTCGTCGCCGTTGCGGCGGCCCCAGTCCTCGGCTTCACGGATCAGCGGCAGCGCGGCGCGGGGTTCGCCCATGAGACAGGCGGCGTACGCGCTGATCCACAGCGCCCGAGCGCGGTCGCGGCTCGGTTCGGGGTTCACGTCGAGCGCCCGCGCGAGCCACAGCCGGCCTTCGGTGAGGTGGCCGCACTGCAGCCAGAAGAAGTGCAGGGTCACCACCAGGTCGAGGCCGGCCGCGTACCGAGCGGGGGTGCCCAGGTCGTGATCGAGCGCGGTGCGCAGGTTCGCGTGGTCGCGCAGCACCGTCGCGTACACCTCGACCTGGTCGGCTCCGGAGTCCCAGTCGGTCTGGGCGCGCTGGGCCAGGCGCTGGAAGTACTCGCTGTGCCGGTTGCGCATCGCTGCTTCGCCGCCCGCCTCGGCCAGCTTCTGCCGGCCGTACTCGCGGATCGTCGTCAGGAGGCGGAAGCGGGTCGGCGCCCGGTCGGCCGAGGTCTGCACGATGGACTTGTCCACGAGCCCCGCCACCAGGCCGAGCACGTCGCCGGGGTCGATGCCGTCTCCGGAGCACACCTCCTCGGCCGCCGCGAGGTGCAACCCGCCGGTGAACACCGCGAGACGCGTCCACAGCACCCGCTGACGCGGTGTGCACAGCAGGTAGCTCCAGTCGATCGTGCTCATCAGCGACTTCTGCCGTTGCGGCGCGACCGGGTTGGGGCTCAGCAGCTGGAAAGTGTCGTCGAGCCGGTCCAGGAGCTCGTCGATCGCCAGGGTGCGCAGCCACACGGCGGCCAGCTCGAGCGCCAGCGGCAGCCCGTCGAGCCGGCGGCACACCTCGACGACGATGGACCAGTTGTGGCTGTCGAGGGCGAACCGGCTGGACACGGCGGTTGCGCGTTCGGTGAACAGCGTCACCGCGTCGAGCCCGACGGCACCGGCGAGGTCGTGGACTTCCGGCACCGCCAGCGGCGCCACGGCGTACACGTGTTCGCCCTGGGCACCCAGCACGTGCCTGCTGGTGGCGAGGATCCGGAGGTCCGGCGCCGCGGCGAGGAGGTCGCGCGCGAGCCGTGCGCACGCCTCGACGAGGTGTTCGCAGCAGTCGAGCACCAGCAGCGGGCTCTTGTCGCGCAGGTACTCGGCGAGCCGGCGCGGCGGGTCCTCGTCGGCGTCGCGGATCCCGAACGCCGCGCCGACCGTCTGGGCGAGCAGCGCGGGATCGTGGAGGTCGCCCAGCTCGATCAGCCAGACGTCGTCGGGGAACGTGTGTGCCACCTGGTCGGCGACGCGGAGGGCGAGTCGGGTCTTGCCGACGCCGCCGGCCCCGGTGAGCGTGACGAGCCGTCCCACGGACAGCAGTCTGCGGACCTCGACCAGTTCGCGCTGCCGGCCGATGAAGCTGGTCAGCTCTGCGGGCAGCGTCCCCATCGAGACCACCTCCACGAGTTGTGAGAGTACGTCTCGCGGTGGCCGATGTCAGGTTGTTCCGTTTTATCCGGGCAGCACCGAACCCCGTACCACGGTGCGGCGCGGGTACGGGGGTTCGGCGGGTCGGCTCACTCGATCGGGGGCGAGAGTGAGGACCTCCTTTCCGCGGGGGCGCTTTTCTTTCAGGCAGCCAGATCCGATGCGGGCGGTCTGGTGTCCGGTGCGGGGGAGTGCAACGCCTCCCGGTCGCGCCCGGCCGGCTCGCAGCCGGGGCGCCAGGTGCCGACGTGCGTCCACTGCCGGCCCCACCAGTGGCTGATGAGGACGGTGGACCGGAAGCAGACCGGGCACGGCTGGCGAAGCGAGTCGATCGCCATGGGGACCTCCGTGTCGGTGGTGCTTCTTGTCCTTCAAGAATCGCGGCTCGGCGCGGCCCGCACATCGGAAGTCCTACGGAGAAACTACGTACGTATCCGGTTCGGCAGAGTTCACCGCCGCTCCAGCCGCCGGACAGGTCCGGGTCGACCGCGCCGGGTGGACTCACCCGGATCCGCTTGAGGCAAGGGAGAAACCCACAGTGTTCACCTCGTCACGCGCCCGGCGCGTGCTCGCGGCAGCCGTCGTCGTCGCAGGGGCGGCTGCGGTGCTCACGCCGGCCGCCGACGCGTCGGTGCCCGGTCCCGCCGGCTACACCTGGACCACCGACGTGGTCGCGCCGGGCGTCACCGTCCGCACCGGCGTGCTGAGCCGCACGGCCCACCCTCCGTTCTGGACGGTCACGATCACCGCGCCGGCCCGGAACATCCTCACCGGCGCCGCGACGACGGCCGAGCTCGGCACGGCGGCCTGGGCGCGCGACACCGCCGCCAAGCTGGCCGCGGCGGGCTACCCGGCGCGGCAGGACACCGTCCGCTGGCCCGGTTTCTCCGACACCCCGCACGGCGTCGAGGGCGTGCGCGTGCGCACCGGCTCCTACCCGACGCAGGCCGCGGCCACCGCGGCGGCGACGACGCTGAAGGCGGCCGGGTTCAGCGCCGTGGCGGAGTGGACGGGCTACGACGCCGACCAGGCGCCCGACGCCGAACGCGTCCACGTCGCCGTGATCGACCGCGACCGCTTCCACGGCAGCATCGAGGCGACGCACGACGGCACGGTGGCGCAGCGGGAAACCACGTCGTCGATCGCGGCGAAGACGGGCGCGCTGGTGGCCGTGAACGGCGGGTTCTTCGTGACCGCCGACGCCGACGGGTTCCAGGGCGTGCCCGCCGGGCTCGCCGCCTACGACGGCAAGCTCGAGTCGCAGTCGTCCGGCGCCCGCGCGGCGCTGGTGCTCGGCCGCCGCGGCGACGTGTCCATCGAGAACGTGACGTCCACGGTGACCCTGCGCTCAGGCGCGGCGACCCACGCGGTCGAAGGCGTGAACCGCAAGCCCGGTGTCGTGCGCGACTGCGGCCGGCCCGGCCTGACGCCGACCACGAAGCCGCGGCAGGACTTCACCTGCACCACTGCCGACGACCTCGTGCTCTTCACCGCCGAGTTCGGCGCCGCCCTGCCGGCCGGCCCGGGCACGCAGGTCACCCTCGGCCGCGACGGCCGTGTGCTCACCGTGGGCGCGCGTGGTGGCGCGGTGCCCGCCGGCGGTTCCGCCGTGCAGGGCATCGGCGCGGCCGCCGGCTGGCTCACCGCCCACGCCGTCGCCGGCCGCAAGCTGACCGTCGACGAGCGCGTGCGCACCGCGTCGGGCCGGCCGGTCGACCTCCGCGCGGGCGACGGCATCGTCAGCGCGGCGCCGGTGCTGCTGCGCAACGGCCGCCAGGCCATCGACGCCGCCACCGAGGGTGTGCTCGACCCGAAGGACCTGTCGTTCGGGTACGCCTGGGCCGAGCAGCGCCAGCCGCGCACGATGGCCGGGCTCGACGCGCAGGGCCGCTTGCTGCTCGTGACGGTCGACGGCCGGCAGCCCGGCGTCAGCGAAGGCGTCACGATCGAGGAAGGCGCGCAGCTGATGCGCAGCCTCGGCGCGGTCGACGCGCTCAACCTCGATGGCGGTGGCTCCACCGCGATGGCCGTCGCGGGACAGCTCGTGAACCACCCGTCGGACGCCACGGGCGAGCGCCCGATCGGCGACGCGGTGCTCGTGCGCTGACCCGTCCGGCCGGGCGCGTCCGATCCACCCGGACGCGCCCGGCCGGACAAACCGGGCACCTCCGCTTGCCTTGCCGCCCTTGACCGGCGGCGCCCTCCCGGCGTCCGACATCGATGTCATCTCGGCGGATTCTTGTCTCTCTTGTCTTCTTGACGGGCGGGTGAGCGGCCGGGAAGCTTCCTGGCAACGTTGTCACCCGTCGACGTCGACGCCTGCGGTCCCCGCGTCACGAGGACGGGTTTTGTCTCGAGACCGGGAGATCCCATGACGTTGGACCAGAGCGGCGCGCCGGGCGCGGATTCGGCACTGTCGCGCCGGGGCGTGCTGGCCGCCGGCACCGGGTTGCTGGCCGGGTTCGGCCTGACGGCGGTGCTGCCGGGCGTGGCCTCGGCGGCGCCCGCTTCCCCCGCGGTCGCCGACGGGCACAGCTCGACCGACCTGGCGCTGTTCCGCCCGGTGCAGGTGTCCTCCACCGACTACGCGGCCACCCCGGCCGAGTTCGCGGTGGACGGCCTCGCGCAGGTCGGCGTGCAGGGCTCCGGCTGGCGCGCGGCCGGGAGCGGCTCGCAGTGGATCATCGTGGACCTGCAGGGCCGCTGCCAGGTCGACTCCGTGGTGCTCACGTTCGAGGCCCGCCCGGGCGACCCGGCGTTCGACCCGGCCGCCTCGCGCAGCAACACCAAGGGCACCGAGGTCCAGTCGAGCTACGCGACCGTGTTCGACCTCGACGTCTCCCAGGACGGCAAGGCCTGGCGCACCGTCTACAGCACCGCGCAGGGCACCGGCGGCGTGGTGACCATCCCGCTGAAGCCGGCCGTCGCCGCGCGCTGGGTCCGCCTCACGAGCTCCGCCGGGTCGACCACGAACCCGTTGGGGCTCAACGGGTTCCAGGTCTACGGCACCACCCGCGACAACCGCCCGGCCGTGCGCGGCTGGACGTCGTTCCCCGTGCGCGGCCACGACAACCCGCCGGCGCTGGCGGTGGCCGCCGACGGCTCCGTGCCGCTGGAGTCCGGCTGGGTCCTCACCATGCAGGACTGGGCGCCGAGCACCGACGGCGCCGTCCTGTCCGGCACCGCGGTCGACACGCGCGGCTGGCTGCCGGCGTCCGTGCCGGGCACGGTGCTCGGCTCGCTCGTGGAGCAGGGGCAGCTGCCCGACCCGGTCAAGGGCATGGGCAACATGCACATCCCCGAGGCCCTTTCGCGGCACTCCTGGTGGTACCGCCGCACGTTCTCCGTGCCGCGCGGCCTCGACACCTCGGCGGGCCGGCACGTGTGGCTCGAGTTCGACGGCGTCAACCACGAGGCCGACATCTGGCTCAACGGCGCCCACGTCGGCAACCTGGCGCACCCGTTCGGCCGGGCCGCCCTCGACGTCACGGCGGCGCTGCGCCGCACCGGTGACCAGAACGTCGCGGTGAAGATCGCGCCGATGCCGTTTCCCGGCAGCCCGGGCGACAAGGGCCCGGCCGGGCAGTCCTTCGTGGACGCGGGCGGCACGATGTTCGCGAACTCGCCCACGCTCGTCGCGGTGTCCGGCTGGGACTGGATGCCCGCGGTGCGCGACCGCGCGTCCGGCATCTGGAACCACGTCCGGCTGCGCTCGACCGGCGCGATCGTGGTGGGCGACGCCCGCGTGGACACGAAACTGCCCAACCTGCCCGCGACCGACGTCGCGGAGGTGACCATCACGGTCCCCGTCCGCAACGCCGGTTCGGTGGCCCAGCGCGTGAAGGTCACCGCGGCGTTCGACGGGATCTCGGTGTCGAGCACCGTCACCGTCGCGCCGGGTGCGGAGGGCGCGGCCGTCTTCGCGCCGTCCGACTTCCCGCAGCTGCGGATCAAGAACCCGAAGCTGTGGTGGCCCAACGGCTACGGCGACGCGACGCTGCACGATCTCACGGTGACCGCGGCCATCGGCTCCGCGGTGAGCGACCGCAAGAGCCTCAAGTTCGGCATCCGCCAGATCACCTACACCTACGACCAGCCGATCGTGCCCGTCGACGGCGTCGCCTCCCAGACCGTGGACCTCGCACCGCAGCAGGCGCGCTACGTCCGGGTGCAGTGCGACAAACGCGCCACCGGCTGGGGGTTCTCGCTCTGGACGATGTCCGTGGTGGACAGTGCGAACGCCGGCACCGACCTGGCCCAGGGCAAGACGGGCACCAGCTCCACCGTCGCCGACGGCAATCCGCCGCAGAACGCGTTCGACGGCGACCCGAAGACCCGCTGGACCTCGGAGTACGCCGACAACCAGTGGCTGCAGGTCGACCTCGGCGCCACGACGTCGTTCGACCGCGTCGTGCTGGCGTGGGAAACCGCGTACGCGCAGACGTTCCGCATCCAGGTCTCGGCCGACGGCGACAGCTGGACCGACGTGACGTCGGTGGACAACTCCGCGAAGCCGCTGACGTTCATCGTCAACGGGGTCAAGGTGTTCTGCCGCGGCGGCAGCTGGGGCTGGGACGAGCTGCTGCGCCGGATGCCGCCGGAGCGCGTGGACAACGTCGTGGCGATGCACCGCGACATGAACTTCACCATGCTGCGCAACTGGATCGGCTCGTCCTACCGCGAAGAGCTGTTCGAGGCGTGCGACCGCTACGGAATCCTCGTGTGGACCGAGTTCTGGGACGGGTTCTCCACCGACCCGGCCAACCACGACATCTTCCTGGCCCAGGCCAAGGACACCGTGCTGCGCTACCGCTCCCACCCGTCGGTCGCGGTGTGGTTCGGCTGCAACGAGGGCACCCCGCCGGCCGTGATCGACCAGGCGCTGCGCGCGATCGTCACGGAGAACACGGACCTGCTGTACCAGAGCAACTCCGCCGGCGGCGTGATCACCGGCGACGGCCCGTACCGCTGGCTCGACCCGAAGCAGTACTTCACGGGTGAGGCGACGGGCGGCAAGGCCGGGTTCTGGAGCGAGATCGGCATTCCCACCGTGTCCGTGGTGGAGAGCATGCGCAACCTCGTCGGCGACGGCGACCCGGGCTGGCCGATCGGCGCGCCGTGGTTCCTGCACGACTGGTCCACGCAGGGCAACCAGTCGCCGCAGACCTACCTCGCGGCGATCGACGCGCGGCTCGCGCCCTCGTCGAGCCTGGAGGAGTTCTGCCGCAAGGCGCAGTTCGTGAACTTCGAGAGCATGCGCGCGATCTTCGAGGCGTGGAACTCGAAGCTGTGGAACGACGCCACCGGCGTGCTGCTGTGGATGTCGCACCCGGCCTGGCACAGCACGGTGTGGCAGACCTACGACTACGACCTCGACGTGAACGGCAGCTACTACGGCTCCCGCAAGGGCTGCGAGGCCCGCCACGTGCAGGCGGATCTCACGACCTGGCAGGTGCGCGCGATCAACCACACGCCCGACGCCATGAGCGGCATGACCGTCACCGCGCAGCTGCACGGGCTCGACGGCAAGCCGCTGGGCGCGGCGCAGACGCAGAAGGTCGACGTGGCCCCGATCTCGGGCACGGCCGCGTTCACGGTGCCGTTCGGCGCGGACCTGCCGGCGCTGCACCTGCTGCGCCTGACGATGACGGACTCGCACGGCGCCGTCGTCTCGGAGAACACCTACTGGCGCTACCAGGCGGACACGGCGATGCGCGCGCTCAACCAGCTCGGGCGCACGCAGCTGTCGACGAGCCTTCGCCCGGCGGGCAAGGACGGTTACACCGCGACGATCCGCAACACGGGCAAGACCGTGGCCGCGATGGTGCGGCTGTCGCTGCGCGAGAACAACGGCAAGGACCGCGTGCTGCCGACGATCTACGGCGACAACTACTTCTGGCTGCTGCCAGGGGAGTCCCGCACGGTCACGGTCGTGCCGCGGCGCTCCGTCAAGTCCCCGCGGCTGTCGGTGGAGGCGTACAACGTGCCGGCCAAGCTGAGCTGACTCCCGGTTGCCGGGGCCTGTCCGCGAGGCGGCCCCGGCGACCGGTGTTCACGAGACGGCCGCCCGCAGGCGGTCGGTGAACGTCGCGTCGTCGAGCCCGTCGGTGAGGTGCGTCGCGTAGGCGCCGTCAGGATCGAGCACGTAGGTGATGGCCGTGTGCGGCACCGCGTAGCCGTCGGGGTCCTCGGGATCGTCCTTGCGGCGCGCGAAAACCCGGAAGGCGCGCTTGGCCCGCTCGATCTGCTCGGGCGTGCCGGTGAGGCCGGTGAAGCGCGGGTGGTCGCCTTCGAGGTACGCGCGCATCACCTCGGCACTGTCGCGCTCCGGATCGACGGTGATGTACAGCGGCTGGATCTTGTCCGCCAGCGGCCCCAGCGCGGCCAACGCGGCGTCCAGGCGCCCGAGCGCCCGCGGGCACACCATGCGGCAGTGGGTGAAGCCGAAGAAGACCGTGACCCACTTGCCCCGGTAGTCCCGCTCGGTCACGGCCCTGCCGTGGTGGTCGACGAGACTGAAGGTGGCGTCGATCGGCGTCACGCCGGGTCCTCCCTGTCGCTCCGGGTGGGTCTTCGGCCAGGCACTCGATGGTCAGCGTAGTGGGGTTCAGGCCCCGGCGTGAGGGGGCCACTTATTCTGCGCAGGTGACGGATTCTTCTGTGGCCGAGCAGCGCCGGGACACGATGCTCCGCGCGTCGGGCCTTGTTGTGGTGAAGACGAGCACGCTCGCCGATGGCCCGCAGCCCAGGGACGCGTGGCGTCCGGTCGTCAGTGGTCACGCTGTTCCGACGGCGACGGTTGCCTTTGGTTCCGGCGAGGACTATGTGAGTGAAGTCGATCGCAAGTGGGAGTCCATTGCGGAGGATCGCGGGATTTTCGGGAACGACGGAGAATTTTTGATCAGTGTCGGGGGCGGTGGGCTGGGAATCCTGGCCTGGGCTCAGGTCAGGCGCGTGGGAAGCGTTTCCCTCGCGCGCAATCTTGACGTGGGTCCCGAGGAGCCGGAATTCGTGGCCATGTCGCTGGACAGGCGGACCGTATGCGGCGTGACAGCCGAGGAATACGACATGTGGATCGTCGCCGTCGATCTGTCTTGAATCGTGGGGCCGCGAGCTCGGCCGTGCGAAGCGATGTCGTCAGATCAAGTCAAGCACTTGACTTAACTCGCGAAGATCCGGTTGACTGATCACGAACCGCAGGCACGACGCGGGGAGGAGCAACCGTGGCCGGAGTGATCGGGAAGGCGGTCCGCGCCGAGGCGACGCGGGAGCGGATCCTCGCCACGGCCGAGCGGCTGTTCGCCGAGCACGGCGTGTACGCGGTGTCGAACCGGCAGATCAGCGAGGCCGCGGGGCAGGGCAACAACGCGGCCGTGGGCTACCACTTCGGTACGAAAGCCGACCTCGTGCGCGCGATCGCCCGCAAGCACGCCGGGGGCATCGAGGAGATCCGGACGCGCATGGTCGCGCGGGTTCCCGAGGACGCCGGCGTGCGCGACTGGGTCGAGTGCCTGGTGCGGCCGGTCACCGATCACCTGGCCGCCCTGCGCGCGCCGACGTGGTTCGCGCGCTTCGCCGCGCAGGTGATGACCGACCCGGCGCTGCGCGGGATCATGATCGAGGAGGCGCTGAGCGCGCCGGCGCTGCACCGCATCCTCCACGGCCTCGACACCTGCCTGCCCCACCTCAGTCCCGCCGCCCGCGCCGAGCGCGACGCCATGGCGCGCCTGCTGATGGTCCACACCTGCGCCGAACGCGAACGCGCGCTCGCCGAAGCCGGCCCCACTCCGCGCCCCGACTGGCCCACCGCCGGCACGGGCCTCGTCGACGCCATCGTCGGCCTCTGGCTCGCCCCTGCCACGGTGCCGGCACCCGATGCCCGCTGACGTCACACCGAAGCGGGCCACCGTCCACTTCAGACCGACAACCACCCACCCCGCCGCGGAGGAACGCATGACGAGCACGCTGGACCAGGCCACCCCGGGCGCCGACGAGGTGCCCGAGTTCCCGATGGCCCGGGCGGCCGGGTGCCCGTTCGACCCGCCGCCGCGGGCGCGTGAGTTGCAGGAGGCCGGGCCGCTGGCGCGGGTGCGGCTGTGGGACGGCAGCACGCCGTGGCTGGTGACGCGGTACGCGGACCAACGGGCGCTGCTGGCGGACGCCCGGGTGAGCGCCGACATCACGCGGCCCGGCTACCCGAGCCCCGCGCTGTTGCCGCCGGGCGGGTCGGCGATCAGTTTCATCCTGATGGACAACCCGGAGCACGCGCGGTTGCGCCGGATGGTGACGGCGCCGTTCACGGTGCGGCGGATCGAGGCGCTGCGCCCTGCGGTGCAGAAGATCGTGGACGACTCGCTCGACGCGATGCTCGCCGGGCCGAACCCGGTGGACCTCGTGGAGGCGTTCGCGCTGCCGGTGCCCTCGCTGGTGATCTGCGAGCTGCTCGGCGTGCCCTACCGCGACCACGACTTCTTCCAGACCAACAGCAAGGTCATCATCAAGCGCGACGCCGACCCGGCCGAACGCGCCGCCGGGCACCGCGCGCTGCTGGGGTACCTCGACGACCTCATGGGGGAGAAGCTCGCCCGCCGGCAGGACGACCTGCTGTCCGGGCTCGCCGACCGCGTCGAGGCCGGCGAGCTCACGCGCGCCGAGGCCGCGCAGATGGGTGTGCTGCTGCTGATCGCGGGCCACGAGACCACGGCCAACATGATCGCGCTCGGCACGCTGACGCTGCTGCGCCACCCGGACCAGCTCGCCCTGGTCCGCGAGACCGACGACCCGGCCGTGATCGCCGGCGCGGTCGAGGAACTGTTGCGCTACCTCACGATCACGCACAACGGCCGCCGCCGCGTGGCGATCGAGGACATCGAGATCGCCGGTGAGACGATCCGCGCGGGCGAAGGCCTGATCATGGCCAACGACATCGCCAACCGCGACGAGAGCGTGTTCCCGGACCCCGACGGGCTCGACGTGCGCCGTCCTGACTCGCGCCGCCACGTGGCGTTCGGCTTCGGCGTGCACCAGTGCCTCGGGCAGCCGCTCGCGCGCGTGGAGCTGCAGGTCGTCTACAACACGCTCTACCGGCGCGTCCCCACGCTCGCCCTCGCGGCGGACCTGGACGAGATTCCCTTCAAGCACAACGGTTCCGTGTACGGCGTGTACGAGCTGCCCGTCACGTGGTGATGCGGAGCCCCTCCAGCACGACGTCGAGGTAGGGCTCGGCGGTGCGGCCCGTCGCCGGGTCCTTCGGCAGAGCGCCGACGAGGGTGAGCACCTGAGTCGCCGTCACGTCGGGCCGCACGTGGCCCTCGGCGCGGGCGCGGTCGAGCAACGCGGCGAAGCTCGCCTTCATCGGCGCGCACGTGGTGGCGACCGGGGAGCCGTCGTCGGCCAGCCCGTCGCCGACGTGCCCGCTCAGGCCCGGGTACTCGGTCGCGGCGCGGTCGTAGAGCCGCAGCCACTCCGGGAGCCGGGCGGCGCCGTCGGGCGCGTCGAGCAGTTCGCGGGCGCGCGCGTCGAGCAGGTCCGCGCTGTCGCGCATGATCGCGGCGAACACGTGCTCGCGCGACGGGAAATGCCGGTACAGCGTGCCGCGGCCGACTCCCGCTTCCTGCGCGACGACCTCCAGCGGCGCGTCGGTGCCCAGGCGCGCGAAGACGTCTTTCGCAGCTTCGAGGAGCACGTCGTAGTTGCGGCGCGCATCGGCGCGCCGGGGTTTCGCGGGACCGGTCACGTCCCGAGTGTATCCGGACGCGGTGTCCGCTATCACCGTGACAACCGGACGCGGTGTCCATATCGTCGGTGACAGGAAACGGACACGACGTCCGGATGGAGAGGAGATCCCATGGCTCCCGTGATCGCCGTGGTCACCGGCGCGAGCCGCGGCGCCGGCAAGGGCATCGCCCTGGCGCTGGGCGCGACCGGCGCCACCGTCTACGTCACCGGCCGCAGCGCGAACCCCGGCGACTCGCCCCACGGCGGCACGGTCGCCGACACCGCGGCCCTGATCGACGAAGCCGGCGGCACCGGCGTGCCCGTGGTCGTGGACCACGCCGACGACGAGGCCGTCGCCGCGCTGTTCGCCCGCGTCGCCCGGGAGCGCGGCCGGCTCGACATCCTCGTGAACAACGCCGCGAAGGTCGCCGAGCCGATGCGGCCCGGCGGGTTCTGGGCCAACCCGGTCGAGGCGGCCGACCTGATCACCGTCGGCCTGCGTTCGCATTTCGTCGCCGCCCACCACGCCGCGCCGCTACTGCTGGCCAACGGCCGCGGCCTGATCGTCCACACCGGTCACTACGGCGCCGTCTCCTACCACCAGGGCCCGGCCTACGGCGCGCAGAAGGCGGGCGCGGACAAGATGGCGGCCGACATGGCTAAAGACCTGCGTCCGCACCACGTCGCGGCCGTGTCGATCTGGATGGGCGGCCTGCGCACCGAACGCGCCGAGGCCCACCTCGCGACACTCCCGCCGGCCGCCCGGACCGGCCTGCGCGAGTCGCCGCAGTTCACCGGCCGCGTGATCGCCGCGCTCTACGCGTCGCCCGACCTGATGGGCTACTCGGGCCGCACGCTCATCGGCGCCGAGCTCGGCGCCCGGCTCGGGGTCACCGACGTGGACGGCACGGTTCCGCTCAGCCGGCGCGACGAGCTCGGCGCGCCTCCCGAGCCGCACCCGTCGCTGCTGGGCTGAACCGGGCCGGAGAAACTTTTCGCCCCACTCGCCGCGCCGTGTCGAGTTACGGTCGGGCTGTTCGTCATCCTCTTCGGACGAGCTGGACCAGATGAGGCGGAGGACCTGTGCAGTACATGTTGCTGATCTACAACTGCGTACGCCCCGAACCGGGCGATCCCGGGTTCGAAGAGGCGGTGGCACGGGTGAACGCGTTCGCCGACGAGTGCCGGCGCCGCGGCGTGTGGGTGGAGGGCAAGCCGCTGCAGCCGGAGGCGACGGCGACGACCGTGAGCGTGCGGGACGGGCGCACGTTGATCACCGACGGCCCGTTCGCGGAGACCCACGAGCACCTCGGCGGGTTCTACCTGTTCGACTGCCGCAACCTCGACGAGGCTCTCGAGCTCGCCGCACTGTGCCCGATGGCGGAGGAAGGCTCGATCGAGGTGCGGCCGGTCGTCGGGATCCCGGGTGTGGGCCACGCGCCGCTCGACGTGGCGGCCCCTGCTGAGTGAGCCGGCCGCCGCCGCGGTGGAGCGGGTCTACCGCGCGGACCGCGCGCGGATGCTCGCCGCGCTGATCCGCGTGCTCGGCGACTTCGAGCTCGCGGAGGACGCGTTGCAGGAGGCGTGCGCGCTCGCCCTGCGCAAGTGGGCCGCCGTGCCCGACGACCCGGTCGCGTGGCTGCTCACGGCGGCGCGCAACAACGCGATCGACCGGCTGCGGCGCGCCCGGCTGGGCCGGGAGAAGCTCGCGGCGATCGGGGCCGAGGTCCAGGAGGTGCCGATGACCGACTTCTCCGATCGGCGCCTGCTCGACGTGGGCGACGAACGGCTGAGCCTGATCTTCACCTGCTGCCACCCGGCGCTCGCCGAGCCGGCGCGCGTCGCGCTGACGCTGCAGGCCGTGGTCGGGCTGACGGCCGGGCAGATCGCCCGGACGTTCCTCATCGGCGAAGCGACGCTCGCGCAGCGGCTGGTCCGGGCCAAACGCAAGATCCGCGATGCCGGCATCACGCTGGAAGTCCCGCCGGATCACCTGCTGCCCGAACGGCTCGCCGGAGTGCTCGCCGTGGTGTACCTGATCTTCACCCAGGGCTACACCGCCGCGGCCGGCTCGCCCGAGCACACCACGCTGCGGCGGGAGGCGATCCGGCTCGCCCAGCTCGTGGCCACGCTGATGCCGGACGAACCGGAGGCGCTCGGCCTCGTCGCCGCGCTGCTGCTGCACGATTCGCGCGCGGCGGCGCGGCACAGCCCGACCGGTGACGTGGTGCTGCTGGAAGATCAGGACCGGACGCGGTGGGATCGCGGCGAGATCGCCGAAGCCCTGGGGCTGCTGGACCGCGCGCTGCGCCACGGCGAGCCCGGGCCGTACCAGGTGCAGGCCGCGATCGCCGCGCTGCACGCGCAGGCGCCCTCGGCCGAGCTCACCGACTGGGCGGGCATCGCGGGCCTGTACGCGCGGCTGCTGGAGCTCACGCCTTCGCCCGTCGTGGCGCTGAACCACGCCGTCGCGGTGGCGATGGCGCAGGGCGCGGCCGACGGGCTCGCGCTGATCGACCGCATCGACGGGCTCGGTCAGTACCACCTGATGCACGCGGCGCGCGCCGACCTGCTGCGCCGCCTCGACCGCCGCGATGAGGCGGCCACCGCCTACCGGCGCGCCCACGAGCTCGCCCACACGCCGGCGGACCGGCGGTTCCTCGCCCGCCGCCTGCACGACCTCGACGCACGCACCCCTGGGGAGGCACCGTGAGACTGTCCATTCTGGAGCGCGGCCACCGCCGCCGCGCGAAGCTGTTCCTGTCGGCCACGTCCGCGATGTCCCGCGTGGACAGTCCCGACATCGTGCGGACGCTGCTGTACCGGCCGGAGTTCATGACCCGTGCGCTGCTGGACCACACGGCGCCGGCCATGCGCGGCCCGTCGTCGTGGACGGCCGGCGAGCGCGAGTACCTGGCGATGGGCACGGCGAAGCTGCACGAGTGCCCGTTCTGCATCGTCACCCACGCGGAGCTCACGCGCATCGCCGGCGACGGTGAGGTGGACCCGGACGAACCGGCGTCCGCCCGCCCGGAACTGCGGGCGGTGCGCGCCTTTCTCGACACCGTTTCGCGGCCGGGCGGCGAGCCCGACGCGTCGCTGGTAGCCGACGTGCCCGCGCCGGAGGTGCTGGAGGCGCTGCGCGTGAACCTCGTGTGGGACGTGGTCAACCGCCTGGCCAACGCGTTCGGCTTCGAGCTGCGCGACGGCCAATTGGAGAGCGGCACCCAGGCGCTGCACCGCTTCGGCTACCGCTTCCCCGGTTTCCTGCTCTCCGGCGGTCCGAAGACCGACCACGGCGACGTCGTCGAAAACCTCCGCCACGTGGTGGTCGAAGCGCGCGGTGTCACCGACCGGGCTCTGCGCGCGACGCTCGTCGCCGGCGACCCGGTGGCCGAGCCGTGGCAGACCTACGCCGACACCGTCCGCGCCGCGTCCTACCGCGTGACCGATGCCGACGTCGCCGCCCTGCTGGCCGCGGGCCACAGCGAGGACGAGGTCTTCGAGGTCACGGTCGCGGCCGCGGTCGGGGCCGCACTGGCGGCGTTCGACCGGGGCCGCAAGGCGCTCGGGACATGACCCCGGCACGACCTCGAGGACCGGGGTCGGGCCCGCCGCGTCAGGAGAGGGGAACCCAGAGCGCGGTGATCGGCGCGCTCGGTCCGGTCGTGCCCGCTTGCCGGCCGTTCCTGCCGGGTTACTGCCACCCGCCGGAATCGGACGAAGCCGGTGGGTGTGTCCACACCGGACACACCCACCGGCGCACGTCACGCGGCGACCGGCTCCCAGGCCGCCCGGCCGAGGAAGGCCAGCAGCCGCGTCTGGTCGTCCGAGCCGGCCGGCGGGGTGAGCTCCGGGCCGAAGAAGCCGGGGGCGCGCACGGCGTGCGCGCGGGCCCAGTCGAAGGCGACCGCGACCGTGGCCGGGTCGAGGTGCACGGCGGCGCCCAGGGCGTGGCCGATGTCCCACGTGTGGGCGACCAGGTCGGTGGTCAGCAGGCTCACCACCGCGGCGACCGGCACGTCGCCGAGGCCCGGGATCGTGGTGGTCCGCGTGAGCGCTTCGGGGGTCAGCGCGGCGAGGCAGGCCGTGCGGGCGGTCCGCCAGGTCGTGAGCGGGTCGTCGCCCGCGACCGGCGCGGGGTGGGGCGAACCCGGTGCACCCGAGCGGTCGGCGTAGTCCTCGCCGGCGGCCCAGGCGCGCAGCTGGTGCTGGCCCCAGACCGCGTGGCCCGCGAGGTCGCGCACCGACCACCCGGGGCACGTCGAGCGCGCGTCCCAGCGCTCGGCCGGCACCGCGGCGAGCACCGCGTCGAACCCGTCCTGCGCCTGCCGGTACAACGCCAAAGTGTCCATCGTCCGTCCTTTCCACGAGGTCCTTGCACCCCGAGGACGAACGGGCCTGGCCCGGCTCGACAGCGGTCTACGGACTGGCGGCGAGGAACACGAAAGCCGCGAGCAGCACGAGGTGGACGCCGCCCTGCAGGCGCGTCGCGCGGCCCGGCACCACGGTGAGGCCGCCGACCACGACGGTGATCACCAGCAGCACGATCTGCGTGGCGTCCAGGCCCAGCAGCAGCGGCCCGCTGAGCCAGATCGACGCGAGCGCGATCGCCGGGATCGTGAGGCCGATGCTGGCCATCGCCGAACCCAGCGCGAGGTTCAGGCTCACCTGCACGCGGTTGCGCCGCGCGGCGTTGGTGGCGGCAAGCGTCTCGGGCAGGAGCACGAGCAGCGCGATCACCACGCCGACGAACGGCTGCGGGAACCCCAGCGCCGCCACACCGGCCTCGATCGCCGGGGACTCCACTTTGGCCAGCCCGACCACCGCCACGAGCGCCACCAGCAGCAGCCCGAGACTGAACAACGCGGTGCGCGTGGTCGTCGGCTTCGCGTGCGAATCCTCCTCGACCACCGCGCCGGCGTCGTCGATCGGCAGGAAGAAGTCGCGGTGGCGCACGGTCTGCGTGACCACGAAAAGCCCGTAGAGGATCAGCGACGCGATCGCGGCGAACCCCAGCTGCGCGGGGGAGAACTCGGGGCCGCGGCGGGAAGTGGTGAACGTGGGCAGGACGAGGCTGAGGGTGGCGAGCGTCGCGACGGTGGCCAGCGCGGAGCCGGTGCCCTCGGCGTTGAACACCGTCGTCTTGCGCCGCCACGCGCCCACCAGCAGCGAGAGGCCGAGGATGCCGTTGCACGTGATCATCACGGCCGCGAACACCGTGTCCCGCGCGAGCGAAGCCGTTTTCGGGCCGCCCGAGACCATGAGCGTGACGATGAGCGCCACCTCGATCACCGTGACGGCCACCGCGAGCACGAGCGATCCGAACGGCTCGCCGACGCGGTGCGCCACCACTTCCGCGTGGTGCACCGCCGCCAGCACCGCGGCCGCCAGCACCACCGCGACGAGGATCACCGGCACCGTCCCGAGCACCCGCCCCCACGTCACCGCCAGCACCACCACCGCGACCGCCGGGGCGATCGTCGTCCAGCGCAACCAGGGAGAACCCGTCCGGGAAGCCATGCCCCGCAGCTTCGCAGATCAGACCGCCAAGCGCCCCCGGACCGCGCCGCGCCGGGTGACGGCGAACCGGGAGATCCGCTCCTGGCTGGAGCTGCCGAAGCCGTGACGGCCGGTTTCGCGCGGCGCGGGGTGGGCAACCCCGGCGGCGGAAGGGCGGACCGGCGGCGGTTCGCCACGACGCGACCGAGCGGGGGACACCGCATGCGCATCGGCTACACGTTGATGACCGAGCAGGCCGGGCCGAAGGAACTGGTCGCCCACGCGGCCGGGGCGGAGCGGGCGGGCTTCGACTTCGAGGTCTGCAGCGACCACTACTCGCCCTGGCTCGCGGAGCAGGGACACGCGCCGTATGCGTGGAGCGTGCTCGGCGCGGTGAGCCAGGTGACCGAACGGGTGGACCTGATGACGTTCGTGACCTGCCCGACGATGCGGTACCACCCGGCCGTCGTCGCGCAGAAGGCGGCGACGATCCAGCTGCTGTCCGACGACCGGTTCACCCTCGGCCTCGGCGCGGGGGAGAATCTCAACGAGCACGTCGCCGGGCAGGGCTGGCCGCCGGTGAACGTGCGCCACGACCTGCTCGCCGAGGCCGTGCAGATCATCGGCGGCCTGTTCGACGGCGGGTCGTTCAGCTACGAGGGCAAGCACTTCCGGGTGGACTCCGCGAAGCTCTGGGACCTCTCGCCGACGCGCGTGCCGATCGGGATCGCCGTGTCCGGCAAGCAGTCCGTGCACCGGTTCGCGCCGCAGGCGGACGTCATGATCGCGGTCGAGCCCGACCCGGCACTGTGCGGCGAGTGGGACGCCACCCACCTCGGCCCGCCGACGCGCAAGGTCGCCCAGCTGCCCGTGTGCTGGGATCCGGATCGCGGCGCGGCCGTGCGGCGGGCACACGACCAGTTCCGCTGGTTCAGCGGCGGGTGGAAGGTCAACTCGGAGCTGCCGGGGCCGGCCGGGTTCGCCGGTGCGACGCAGTTCGTGCGTCAGGACGACGTCGCCGCGGGGATCCCGTGCGGTCCGGAGGTGGGGCCGATCCGGGAAGCGGTGCGGCAGTTCGCGGATTCGGGGTTTACGGATCTGGCGCTGATCCAGATCGGGGGCGACCGGCAGGAGGAGTTCCTGGCGTTCTCGGAGAAGGAGCTGTTGCCGGCTCTGCGCGAGTAGGCGGCGGTGAAAAACCGGCCGATTTCCCGGTGGCCGCACGGGGTATCCGGCGCGCATGAGCCATAGCCGTGGAAAAGTGGAGGTCTCGGCCCGGGTCCGCCTCGACGGACCCGAGGACCTGGCGAAGGAGTACACGCCCGGGGTCGCCGAGGTGGCCGAGCGGGTGGCCGACGACCCGTCCGCGCTGATGCGCGAGACGGTGAAGGCCAACGCGGTCGCGATCGTGTCCGACGGCTCGGCGCTGCTCGGCCTCGGCGACCGCGGGCCGGCCGCCGCGCTGCCGGTGATGGAGGGCAAAGCGGCGCTGCTGAAGCGGTTCGCCGACGTCGACGCCTGGCCGATCTGCCCGGTCAGCCGGGACCCGGACGACCTGGTGCGCACCGTGAAGGACCTCGCGACCTCGTTCGGCGCGATCAACCTCGAGGACATCGCCGCGCCGAGGTGCTTCACCGTCGAGCGCCGCCTGCACGACGAGCTCGACATCCCCGTCTTCCACGACGACCAGCACGGCACCGCGGTCGTCGTGCTCGCGGCGCTGCACAACGCGATGAAGCTGACCGACCGCGAGGCCGCCGGCACGTCCGTGGTGATCTCCGGAGCGGGCGCGGCGGGCAGCGCCACGGCGCGGCTGCTGCGCGAGGCCGGCTACGAGCGCATCGTGGTGTGCGACAGCCAAGGCGTGCTGCACCCCGGCCGTGACCTCGTCGGCGAGAAACGCTGGCTCGCCGAGAACACCAACCGCGACGGGACCGTCGAAGGCAGCCTGCGCGACGCGCTCTCGGGCGCCGACGTCTTCATCGGCGTCAGCGCGGGCGGTCTGCTCGGCGAAGACGGCATAGCCGCGATGGCCGACCGCGCGATCGTGTTCGCGCTGGCCAACCCGGACCCCGAGATCGATCCGGACCTCGCGGGCAAACACGCGGAGATCGTCGCGACCGGGCGCAGCGACCACCCGAACCAGATCAACAACGTGCTGGTGTTCCCGGGCGTCTTCCGCGGCCTGCTGGACTCCGGCGCGCCCCGCGTCACGAGCCGCATGCTGCTCGCCGCGGCCCGCGCCCTCGCCGATGTCGTCGCCGACGACCTCACCCCGCAGCGGATCGTGCCCACGGTTTTCGACGACGGTGTGGTGGACGCCGTGGCGGGCGCGGTGATGGAGGCCGCGAAGGAGGATTGAGAGGAGGCCGGCCGGCACGTGGTGTCCGGCCGGCCCGTTGTGCTGCCCGGTGTCCGGGCGGTGCGGGCACACCCCGCCGCCTGCCCGCACCGCCCGGAGGTCAGGGGGTCACGGGTGCCGCAGCAGGGCGGCGAACCCGCCCGGCAGGTCGAGTCGTTCGTCCATCACCACGACGTCGGCGCCGACGGCTACAGCGGCGTACGGGAGGGCCTCGTCGGCGCGGTGTGGTGCGGGTTCGGTCGCGCCGAGAGCGGCCAGCCGCGGCGCGGCGACGCCGACCTGGGTGGGCTCGGGGCCGGTCAGGACCTCGGCGTCGCCGGGGTCGCCGACGAGCAGGGTGGCGACGTTGGACTCGGACAGCGCCGCGGTGACGGCCTCCAGGCCGCTGACGGCGAGGCCGGATCCGCGGCCGGTCTCGGCGCGGAAGCGGTCGGCGAGGTCGTCCAGCTCGCGAAGGTGGCGGCCGGCCAGCAGTTCGTGGACGTGCTCGTCCAGCTCGGCGCGGTCGGCGCCGGCCGCGCGGCCCCCGGCGTCGGTCTCCTCGGCGATCGCGCGCACGGGCTCCGGCAGCAGGCCCAGCAGCTCGGCGCGGGCCTGCACCTCGCCGGCCAGCACGACCAGGCGGGCATCGGTGCGTTCGACCGTCTTGGCCACGGCCGTCGCGACGTCCTCGAGGTTGTGCCGCACGGCTTCCTCCGTGCGGTGCTGCAGGTCCCGGTGCGCCGAGCCGCCGGTGCGGGCCTTGTGCACGTCGTCCTCGGCGCCCTGCACGGTGTCGTCGCGCACCGTGCCGCCGCGGTGGTGCACCTCGACGTCCGCGCCGTGGCGGTCGACGAGCACCACCACGTACTCGGGCGCGTCGTCGGCGTGGGTCACCACCGGCAGGAAGTACGGCAGGTCCGAATACCGCGCCTCCTGCGCGGTGGGCGGCGCGGCGAGCCGGCGGTCGGCCACGATCTCGCCGTGCGCGGCGATCAGGCTCCGGCCGGCCGGCCCGACGGGCGGGGGAGTGGCTTCGACCGCGGCGACGATCGCGTCGACCGTCTCCGGATCGGCGTCCTGTTCGGACAGCGCCGCCTTGATCTCCCTGAGCCGCAGCTCGAGCTGTTTCGCGGCGTCCTCCGTGTCGTGTGACTGGTCGAAGTGGACCGAGGCGAACGGTCCGGTCGTGGTCGTCAGGGGACGCAGGTCGTGGGTGTCCACAAGGGACTCCTTTCTGGTGCGCGGAATCAGGTGCGCGTCGGCAGGAGCTCCTGGACCTTCGTCTTGAGGCCCTGGGCGACGAGGTGCCACGCGTCCGGGTCACCCCTGAGCACCGCTTCGGTCATGGACTTGATCTGCTCGAACGTGGCGTGCGGCGGGATCGGCGGGACCTCCGGATCGCACCGCACGTCGAGCACGGTGGGGACGTCGGCGTCGAGCGCCGTCGTCCAGGCGTCGCCGAGCCGCTCGGGGTCGTCGACCGCGATGCCGCCCAGCCCGATGCCGCGGGCGAAGTCCGCATAGGACACTTCGGGCAGCGACTGCGAGGGCTCGAACTTGGGCGCGCCGCCCATCGCCCGCAGCTCCCAGGTGACCTGGTTGAGGTCACCGTTGTGGAAGACGCAGATCACGCAGCGCTGGTCGGGCCAGAGCTCGCGGTAGCGCGCGAGGGTGAGCAGCTCGGCCATGCCGTTCATCTGCATGGCCCCGTCGCCCACGAGCGCGACGACCGGGCGGTCGGGGTGTGCGAACTTGGCGCCGATCGCGTACGGCACGCTCGGGCCCATCGTCGCCAGCGTCCCCGAGAGCGAGCCGCGCATCCGGCCGCGCATGCGCAGGTTGCGGGCGTACCAGTTGGCGGTCGAGCCGGCGTCGGCGGTGACGATGGCGTCTTCCGGGATCCGCTCGGACAGCTCGTGGACGATCCGCATCGGGTTGATCGGGTCCGCCGCCAGCATGGCCTGGCGGGTGACGGTGTCCGTCCAGTCGGCCACGTTCTTCTCGATCCGCTCCCGCCACCCGCGTTCGGTCTTGCGTTCCAGCAACGGGATGAGCTGTGCCAACGTGGACTTGGCGTCGCCGAGGAGGGTGACCTCGGTGGGGTAGCGCAGGCCAAGGAACCGCGCGTCGAGGTCGATCTGCACGGCACGCGCCTGCTCGAACGGCGGCAGGAACTGGCTGTACGGGAAGCCGGAGCCGATGATCAGCAGCGTGTCGCAGTCGTTCATGAGCTCGTAGCTCGGACGCGTGCCCAAAAGGCCGATCGCGCCGGTGACGTACGGCAGGTCGTCGGGCAGCACGTCCTTGCCCAGCAATGCTTTCGCCACTCCGGCGCCCGTCAGCTCGGCGACCTCGCGGACCTCGGTCACGGCGTTGCGCGCACCCTGGCCGACCAGGATCGCGACCTTCTCACCGGCGTTGAGCACCTCCGCCGCCCGCGTCAGCTCCTCGGCCGGCGGCACGACCTTCGCGCGCGGGTGGCCGGGCGGGCTGGAGGGCACGTGCTTGAACGCGTGCTCGGGCGGCGAGTACGGCAGCTCCTGGACGTCCGCCGGGATGATCAGGGCCGTGGGGGCGCGCTGCGCGAGCGCGGTGCGGATGGCGCGGTCGAGCGCGTTGGGCAGCTGCTCGGGCACGTTGACCTCGACGAGGTACTCGCTCGCGACGTCCTTGAACAGCGACTGCAGGTCGACTTCCTGCTGGTAGCTGCCGCCCATCGCGCTGCGCGCGGTCTGGCCGACGATCGCCACCACGGGCACGTGGTCGAGCTTGGCGTCGTAGAGGCCGTTGAGCAGGTGGATCGCGCCGGGCCCGGAGGTCGCCGCGCACACGCCGACTCGTTCGCTGAACTTCGCGTAGCCGACGGCCTCGAACGCCGCCATCTCCTCGTGTCGTGCCTGCACGAACCGCGGCTCGTTCCCGGCGGTGCCGAACGCGGTGACGAGGCCGTTGATGCCGTCCCCGGGATAGCCGAACACCTGCTCGACGTCCCATTCGCGCAGCCTCTGCACCACGTAGTCCGCAACGGTTGTGGTCATGCCGCCCGGGTACCGCCGGGCGGCGGCGGGCAAACATCCGTGGCGCGCCTGAACGACAACGCGCCGGTCAGTGTTCGTCGTGCGAGCGCCGGCGCAGGATGAGCCGCAGCACGACGATCAGGCCGAGCACGCTCGCGAACACCGGCACCGGGTTGGCGCGCACGGTTTCGGCGCCCTGGCGGAACTTCTTGGCCGTCGGTTCGCCGACGACCGTGCCGACCTTCGCCTCGGCCTGGTCGAGCCGGTCGTCGAGGCCCTGCTTGATCTTCGGGCGCACGTCGAGCTTCTGCTCGAGGGTCTCCAGCGTCTGCGCCAGCTCGGCGCGCGTGGCGTCGCGGTCGATGCGGACCTCGTCCGGGGTCTCGGGGAACTCGCGGTTCACGAGCGCACCTCCTGCCGCACGACCTCGACGTCCTCGCGGACGCCTTCGATGGCTTCCCGCGGCACCGGCGGTGTCGCGTTCTTGATCTGCGTGCGCCCGACCAGCGCCGAAATGCCGGCGACCACGAACAACACACCCGCGACGACCAGCGCCGACGCCCATCCCGGCAGCACCAGCGCGAGCGCCATGATCGCGGCGGCCACCAGCGCCCCCGCACCGAACAACGCGACGAGCCCCGCGGCGCCGAACAACCCGGCACCCACACCCATCCTCGTGCTCTTCTGCTTCAGCTCCAGAACCCCGAGCCGGACCTCGTCGCGCACCAGCCGTTTCACCTGGTCGCCGAGGTCGGCGACGAGCTCGCCGAACGAGCGTTCCTTCGGTGGAATCGGCTGCACCTCTTCGGTCACCACCGCACCTCCATCGTCACGTCACGGTCCGGCGCGGGCCGCCGGGTGGTCCCCGGGTTCCCGCTCCCGCGTCCGCTCAACCTTCGGCGGGCGCGGTTCGCTTCGGCCACTGTCCACTTCGGCCGGTCGGCGGGGCGAGCGCCGGATCAGCCGACGACGACGGTGTGCTCGCCGGCCGCCACGAGCTCGCCGATCACCGGGTAGCCCGGGACCTCGCCGGCGATCAGGAGGCCGCCCGAGGTCTGGGCGTCGGCCAGGAGCAAGGCCTCGTCCTCGGGGATACGGGAAAGGTCGGTGTGGGGGCGGACCCAGTCGAGGTTGCGGCGCGTCCCGCCGCTGACGTGGCCGGCGGCGAGGGCCTCGCGGGCGCCGTCGAGGTACGGGACGGCGGCCGGGTCGAGGCGGGCGGTGACGTGGCTGGCGCGGGCGAGCTTGTGCAGGTGGCCGAGCAGTCCGAAGCCGGTGACGTCGGTCGCGCAGGTGACACCGGCGGCCAGGGCGGCGCGGGAGGCGTCGGCGTTGAGCGTGGTCATGGTGGCGATGGCGTGGTCGAAGCGTTCACCGGTGGCCTTGTGGCGCGAGTTGAGCACGCCGATGCCGAGCGGTTTCGTGAGGGTGAGGGGCACGCCCGGACGGCCGGAGTCGTTGCGCAGCAGGCGGTCCGGGTCGGCGATGCCGGTCACGGCGAGGCCGTACTTCGGCTCGGGGTCATCGACGCTGTGCCCGCCCGCGAGGTGGCAGCCGGCCGGTCCGCAGACGTCGAGGCCGCCGCGCAGGACCTCCGTGGCGAGCTCGAACGGCAGCACCCCGCGCGGCCAGCAGAGCAGGTTCACGGCGACCACGGGGGTGCCGCCCATCGCGTACACGTCGGACAGGGCGTTGGCGGCGGCGATGCGGCCCCAGTCGTACGGGTCGTCGACGACGGGGGTGAAAAAGTCGGTCGTGGCGATGAGGGCCGTGCCGCCGGAGATGCGCACGGCGGCCGCGTCGTCGCCGTCGTCGAGGCCGACCAGCAGCTCGCCGGGCGGGTCGGCGGGCGACTTGCCGGTCAGGCCGCGGACCACGTCCTCGAGCTCGCCGGGCGGGATCTTGCACGCACAACCGCCGCCGTGCGCGTACTGCGTCAGCCGGTGTTCCACGCGCCCCATCGTGCCCGGGCTGCGGACGCGGCGCGACCTTGGCAGGATGGCGGGATGCTCCAGGGAGGCGTCTCCGGCCTGGTGGCCGGCGCGGTCTTCAAAACCGTCGGGCGGCAGACGCTGTCGCCGGCGGGTTCGATTCCCGTCCGCCTCCGCCGGGAGCGCCGCGGGTGACCGATCCGCGCCGGGCCGTGCCCCGCACCGACGCGCTGCTCGCCGACCCCCGCATCGCGAAGGCCGCCGAGCCGCTCGGTCGTGAGCTGGTGAAGTCCGTCGTGACCGCCGCGCAACAACGGATCCGCGAAGGCCTGATCCCGCCCGAGACGATCGTGGACGACGTCCTCGCCCACTTGCCCGGGCACGCCACTTCGCTGCGGCCCGTCGTCAACGCCACCGGCGTTGTCGTGCACACCAACCTCGGCCGGGCGCCGTTGTCACCGGCGGCGGTGGACGCGGTCGCCGCGGCCGCGGGAGCCACGGACGTCGAGTTCGACCTCGCCACGGGCCGGCGCGCCCGCCGGGGCCGCGGTGCGCTCGCGGCCCTGGCCGACGCCGTCCCGGCCGCCGGCGGCGTGCACGTGGTGAACAACAACGCCGCCGCGCTGCTGCTGTGCGCCCTCGCGCTCGCGCCGGGCCGCGAGATCGTGGTCAGCCGCGGTGAGCTGGTCGAGATCGGCGACGGCTTCCGGATCCCCGACCTGCTGGCCTCGACCGGCTCGCGGCTGCGCGAGGTCGGGACGACGAACCGCACGCACCTCGCCGACTACGCCGCCGCGCTCGGCCCCGGAACCGGATTCGTGCTCAAGGTCCACCCGTCCAACTACCGCGTCACCGGCTTCACGGCGGAAGCCTCCGTGGCGGACCTGGCCGGGCTCGGGGTGCCGCTGGTCGTGGACATCGGCTCGGGGCTGCTCGCGCCGCACCCGCTGCTGCCGGACGAACCCGACGCGGCCACGGTCCTGGCCCAGGGCGCGCACCTGGTGACCGCGAGTGGCGACAAGCTCCTCGGCGGCCCGCAGGCCGGCCTCCTGCTCGGCGACGCGGCGCTGGTGGAGCGGCTGCGCCGGCACCCGGCGGCGCGGGCGCTGCGCGTGGACAAGCTGACGCTGGCGGCACTCGAGGCGACCTTGCGCGGCCCGCTGCCCCCGGTGCGGGAAGCGCTGCGGATCCCGCTGCCGGAGTTGCGCGGCCGTGCGGAGGAGCTGTGCGCGACGCTGCGTGCGGCCGGAGTCGACGCCGAGGTCGTCGAGTCGACCGTTGCCGTCGGGGGCGGGGGCGCGCCCGGGGTCGAGCTGCCGAGCGTGGCCGTCGCGTTGCCCGCGCCCTACGCCGAGGCGCTGCGGGCCGGGCAGCCACCCGTCGTCGGCCGCGTGGTCCGCGACCGCTGCCTGCTGGACCTGCGGACCGTCCCGCCCGGCGACGACGCCACGATCGCGGCCGCGGTGCTGGGGTCCGGGTGATCCGGTGCGGGTGATCGCCACCGCCGGCCACGTGGACCACGGCAAGTCCACGCTGGTGCGGCGGCTCACCGGGATGGAACCCGACCGCTGGGCCGAGGAACGCCGCCGCGGCCTCACGATCGACCTCGGCTTCGCGTGGACGCGCCTCGGCGAGGAGGACGTGGCGTTCGTCGACGTGCCCGGCCACGAGCGGTTCGTGCCCACCATGCTCGCGGGCGCCGGGCCGGCGCCCGCCGTGGCGTTCGTGGTCGCGGCCGACGAGGGCTGGAAACCGCAGTCGGCCGAGCACCTGGCCGCGCTCGACGCGTTCGGCGTGGACCGCGGGCTGCTCGTGGTGACCAAGGCGGACCGCGCCGACCCCGGGCCCGCCACGGCGTCCGCGCTGCACGAGATCTCCGCGACGTCGCTGGGTGCGGTGCCCTCGGTCGCGGTCAGCGGCACGACCGGCGCCGGGTTCGCCGAGCTGAGGGCCGCGCTGGGTGCGCTCGTCGCCGGGTTGCCCGCCCCGGACACCGGCGCGGACGTGCGCCTGTGGCTCGACCGGGCGTTCACGATCCGCGGCGCGGGCACCGTCGTGACCGGGACCCTCGCGGCGGGCACCATCACGACCGGTGACGAGCTGGACCTCGGAGGTGCCACCGTCACGATCAGGGGGATCGAAGCGCTGGGGGAGCCCCGCGACCGGGTCACCGGCGTCGCGCGGGTGGCGCTGAACCTCCGCGGGGTCGCCCGCGAACAGACCCGGCGCGGCCACCCCCTGCTCACCCCCGGGGCGTGGCTGACGACGAGCGAGGTGGACGTCCGCCTGCGCGGCACCCGGTCCGCGGACCTGCACCAGTCGCTGGTGCTGCACCTGGGCACCGCCGCCGTCGCGGCCCGGGTCCGTCCACTCGGGACGGACACCGCACGGCTGACGCTGCGGACTCCGCTGCCCCTGCGCGTCGGCGACCGGGGCCTGGTCCGCGACCCGGGCGCCCACCTCATCCCGGCCGGGGTCGAGGTGCTCGACGTCCGGCCGCCCGAGCTGAGGCGCCGGGGCGCCGCCCGCGCGCGAGGAGACGAGCTGACGCGCGAGCCGGCGCCGGCCCACCTGGCACGGCGCGGTTTCGTCAAGGCGGCGGAGTTCCGCGCGATGGGCTTCGCGCCGACCGGCGAGCACGTGGGCGAGTGGCTGGTGGATCTCGGCCGGTTCGCCCACCTCAAAGCGCTGGCCCGGGAGGAGGTCGCCGCCTGGACCCACGACCACCCCGTCGCCGCGGGTATGCCCGAAGAGACGCTCCGGCAAAGGCTGGAGCTGCCCGCGCCCGAGCTCCTGCCGCCACTGCTCACCGGTCTGGAAACCCGCGCCGGGCTGGTGCGGCTGCCCGGCACCGGCCTCGAACCGCGCGTCGCCGAGGCCGTCGCCGAACTGGACAAGGAGTTCGCCGAACACCCCTTCCGCGCCCCTGAGACCGATCACCTTCGTGAGCTGGGGCTGGGCCGGCGAGAACTGGCCGCCGCCGTCCGCCACGGCCGCCTCACGGTGCTGGCCGAGGGCGTCTACGTCGCCCCGGGCACCGAGGAACGGGCGGCGGAGGTCCTGGCCGGCGTCGCGCGGCCGTTCACGGTCGCCGACGCCCGCCGCGCCCTCGACACGACCCGCCGCGTGATGGTGCCGTTGCTCGAACACCTCGACGCGGCGGGCGTCACCGAGCCCCTCGGCGACGGCACCCGCCGGCTGCGGTGACCGGTCCGGCCGCCGGGAGCAGCGGCCCCCGCACGGGTGAGTGACCTGCGCCGGGCGCGCGAAGGCATTAGGTTGGCGGGCATGGGTGTCCGGCGGTGGATCGAGGGCTGGCCCGTGTACCGGCAGCTGACCGGTCCCGACCGGCTGGCTCGTGGTGCCGCGGCGAAGTCGAGCGGCTCCGAGGCCTGGCACGCGCGCACCCAGGACGCGGACCGCGTCGTGAAGTCGGTGTGCCCGTACTGCGCGGTCGGCTGCGGGCAGAAGGTCTACGTCAAGGACGAGCGCGTCACCCAGATCGAGGGCGACCCCGACTCACCCATCTCGCGGGGCCGGCTGTGCCCCAAGGGCTCGGCCAGCAAACAGCTCGTGACGAGCCCCAGCCGGGTCACCGAAGTGCTCTACCGGCGCCCGTACGGCACCGGCTGGGAGCGCCTGCCGCTCGACGAGGCGATGGAGATGATCGCCGAGCGGGTCCTGCGCACGCGCGCCGAGACGTGGGAGGAATCCGACGCAAAGGGGGTGCCGCTCAAGCGCACCCTCGGGTTGGCCAGCCTCGGCGGCGCGACGCTGGACAACGAAGAGAACTACCTGATGAAGAAGCTCTACACCGCGCTCGGCGCGATCCAGATCGAGAACCAGGCCCGTATTTGACACTCCGCCACGGTTCCCGGTCTGGGGACCTCCTTCGGTCGTGGAGGCGCCACGACGTTCCAGCAGGACCTGGTCAACGCCGACTGCATCGTGATCCAGGGCTCCAACATGGCGGAGGCCCACCCCGTGGGGTTCCAGTGGGTGATGGAGGCGAAGGCCCGCGGGGCGAAGATCATCCACGTCGACCCGCGCTTCACGCGCACTAGCGCGGTCGCGCACACCCACGCGGCGCTGCGCGCGGGCTCGGACATCGCGTTCCTCGGCGGCCTGATCAAGTACGTCCTGGACCACGAGCTCGACTTCCGCGAGTACGTGCTGGCGTACACCAACGCCGCCGCGATCCTGCGTGAGGACTTCCGCGACACCGAGGACCTCGATGGGGTCTTCTCCGGCTATGACCCCGAGGGCAAGCAGTACGACGTGTCCACCTGGGCCTACGAGGGTGTCGACACCCTCCCGGCTGCCGGCAGCGGCGAGGCCGAGCTGCCGGGCGAGCAGCACCACGGCGGGGAGGGCCACCAGAAGGCCGCGCGGGCCGAGTCCTACGGCAGCGGTGGCGCCGCGGTGGGCGGGAAACCGCACCTGGACGAGACACTGCAGCACCCGCGGTGCGTCTACCAGGTCCTCAAGCGCCACTTCTCGCGGTACACACCGGAGGTCGTGGCGGACATCTGCGGCATCCCGGTGCGGCAGTTCCTGGAGATCGCCGAAGCGGTCACGGAGAACTCCGGCCGCGAGCGCACCACGGCGTGGGTCTACTCGGTGGGCTGGACGCAGCACACGGTCGGCGCGCAGTACATCCGCACCGCGTCGATCCTGCAGACGCTGCTGGGCAACATCGGCCGACCCGGCGGCGGCATCCTGGCGCTGCGCGGGCACGCGAGCATCCAGGGCTCCACCGACATCCCGACGCTGTACAACATCCTGCCCGGCTACCTGCCGATGCCCCACGCGCACCAGCACTTCAGCCTCGACGACTACGTGGCCACCGACGCGGGCGCCACCGGCTTCTGGGGCAACATGGACGCCTACATGGTGAGCCTGCTCAAGGCGTACTGGGGCGACGCCGCCCAGCCGCACAACGACTTCCGCTTCGCCCACCTGCCGCGCCTGACCGGCGACCACGGCACGTACGCCACGGTGCGCAACCAGATCGAGGGCACGTGCAAGGGCTACTTCCTCGTCGGCGAGAACCCCGCCGTCGGTTCGGCCAACGGGAAGATGCAGCGCTTGGGGCTGGCGAACCTCGACTGGCTCGTGGTGCGCGACCTGCAGATGATCGAGTCGGCGACGTTCTGGAAGGACGGGCCGGAGATCGAGACGGGGGAGCTGGCGAGCACGGAGATCGGCACCGAGGTGTTCTTCCTGCCCGCCGCCGCCCACACCGAGAAGGACGGCAGCTTCACCAACACGCAGCGGCTGCTGCAGTGGCACCACAAAGCCGTGGAACCGCCGGGAGAAGCGCGCAGCGACCTGTGGTTCTACTACCACCTGGGCCGGCTCATCCGGGAGAAGCTGGCCGGCAGCACGGATCCGCGGGACCTGCCGGTGCAGGAGCTGACCTGGAGCTACCCGACCGAAGGGCCGCTCGACGACCCGTCGGCCGAGTCGGTGCTGGCCGAGATCAACGGCCACGGCCCCGAAGGCCCGCTGTCGGCGTACACGCAGCTCAAGGACGACGGGTCCACCTCCTGCGGCTGCTGGATCTACTGCGGCGTGCGCGCCGGCGGCCACAACCACGCCGCGAACCGGAAACCCGGGTCCGAACAGGACTGGGTGGCCGCCGAATGGGCGTGGGCGTGGCCGGCGAACCGGCGCATCCTCTACAACCGCGCGTCGGCCGATCCGGCCGGGAAACCGTGGAGCGAGCGCAAGAAGTACCTCTACTGGGACGAGGACCAGGGCCGCTGGGCCGGACCCGACGTCGCCGACTTCGAGCCGACGAAACGCCCGGACTACGTGCCGCCCGAGGGCGCCAAGAGGCAGGACGCCATCGGCGGTGCCGACCCGTTCATCATGCAGACCGACGGGCGCGCCTGGCTCTACGTGCCCGCCGGGCTCGCCGACGGTCCGCTGCCCACGCACTACGAGCCATTCGAGTCCCCTGTGGACAATCCGCTGTACGCCCAGCAGGACAACCCGGCGCGCCAGACGCTGGTCACGCCGTCGAACCCGTACAACCCCGCCCGCAGCACGGTGTTCCCCTACGTGTTCACGACCTACCGGCTCACCGAGCACCACACCGCGGGCGGGATGAGCCGCACGCTGCCGTACCTGGCGGAGCTGCAGCCGGAGTTCTTCTGCGAGGTCTCGCCGGAGCTCGCGGCCGAGCGCGGGCTGGAGAACGGGGGCTGGGCGACGATCGTCTCGGCCCGCACGGCGATCGAGGCGCGGGTGCTGGTCACGGCGCGGATGAAACCGCTCAAGGTGCGCGGCCGCACGATCCACCAGGTCGGACTGCCCTACCACTGGGGCCCGAACGGGCTTTCCCGTGGTGACGCGGCCAACGACCTGCTCAGCGTGGTGATGGACCCGAACGTGCACATCCAGGAGGCGAAGGCGGCCACGTGCGACATCGTGCCCGGCCGGCGCCCGCGAGGCCCGGCGTTGCCGGCCTTCGTGCAGGAATACCGCAGGAGGGCGGATGGCTGAGTACGGCACGCAACCGCGGATGGGATTTTTCACCGACACGTCGGTGTGCATCGGCTGCAAGGCGTGCGAGGTGGCGTGCAAGGAGTGGAACGACGTGCCCGGCCGGGACCTCGATCTGCTCGGCACGTCGTACGACAACACCGGCGATCTCGGGGCGAACGCGTGGCGGCACGTCGCTTTCGTGGAGCAGGTGGTGCCGGCGGCGCCGCCCGCGGTGGATCTCGGGATGCCGGCGGTGGGCGCGCCGGTGCAGGACGGCGAAGAACCCGGCGTGCGCTGGCTGATGTCGAGCGACGTGTGCAAGCACTGCACCCACGCCGGTTGCCTCGACGTCTGCCCTACCGGGGCGTTGTTCCGCACCGAGTTCGACACCGTCGTGGTGCAGCAGGACATCTGCAACGGCTGCGGCTACTGCGTGCCCGCCTGCCCGTACGGCGTGATCGAGCGGCGCGAGAGCGACGGCCGCGCGTTCAAGTGCACCCTCTGCTACGACCGTCTCGGCGCCGGCCTGGAGCCGGCGTGCGCCAAGGCGTGTCCCACGGACTCCATCCAGTTCGGCGTGCTCGACGAGCTGCGCGAACGCGCCGACGAGCGGGTGCGGGACCTGCACGGCTCCGGCGTGCCCGAGGCCCGGCTCTACGGCCGCGACCCGGACGACGGCGTCGGCGGCGACGGCGCGTTTTTCCTGCTGCTGGACGAACCGGAGGTCTACGGCTTCCCGCCCGACCCCGTCGTGCCGACGAAACACCTGCCGCAGATGTGGAAACGCACGGCGGCCGCGGCGCTCGGCGTGGCGGGCACGCTCGTCGTCTCGTTCCTGGGGCGGCGCCGATGAGCCCGCGCCGCGAACCGACGATGGTCGACCCGGTCGAGTTCACCTCGTACTACGGGCGGCCGATCCTCAAGGAACCGGCGTGGAAGCAGCCGGACGTGCCGCTGTACCTGTTCCTGGGCGGGGCCGCGGGCTCGTCCGCGACGATGGCGAGCCTGGCGACGCTCACCGGGCGGCCGGGCCTCGCGCGCGTCGGCCGCCTGGTCGCGGCGGCCGGCGCGAGCGCGAGTGTCGTCGCGCTGGTCCACGACCTCGGCCGGCCGGCGCGGTTCCTGCACATGCTCAGGGTGCTCAAGCCGACGTCGCCGCTTTCGGTGGGTTCGTGGATCCTGGCGCCGTTCTCGGGGCTGGCCGCGGTGTCGGCCGGCTCGGCGGAGACCGGCCTGCTGCGTCCGGTCGGCAAGCTCGCCGGCGCCGCGGCGGGTGTGCTGGGGCCGGCGATGTGCACCTACACCGCGGTGCTGCTCGCCGACACCGCCACGCCGTCGTGGCACGAGGCGCGGCGGCACCTGCCGGTGCTGTTCGCGGGCAGCGCGATGACGAGCGGCGCGGGGGCCGCGTTGCTGGCGGCACCCCGGGACGAGCTCGGGCCGGTGGTGCGCGCGGGTCTCGTCGGCGCGGCGGCCGAGCTCGCGGTGGCGCGGCACCTGGAACACGGCCTCGGGATCGTGTCGGAGCCGTACCGGACCGGCCGGGCGGGCAAGCTGATGAAGGCGGCCCGTGGCCTGACGGCCGCGGGTGCCGCGTTGTCCCTCGCGGCCCGGCGCAGCCGAGCGGCGGCGGTGGCGAGCGGTGCGGCCTACCTCGCGGCCGGCCTGTGCACGCGGTTCGGCGTCTACCAGGCCGGGGTCGCGTCGGCGCAGGACCCGAAGTACGTCGTGATCCCGCAACGCGAACGGCTGGCGGAGACGCGCGGCGACTGACCGGTGATTGGCACGCGGGCGCGCGGGTACCCGGCGGGCCAGGAGGTGTTCCCATGACCGACTACCGGCACAGCGCCACGGTGGAACTGCCCGCGGACGAGCTGTTCGCGTACCTGCGCGAACCACGCAACCTGCCGCACTACTTCTCGCAGATGCAGACGGCGCGCCCCGAAGGGGGCGACACCGTCCACGTCGAGGCCGAGGTCCACGGCGAGCACGTCGAAGGCGATGCCTGGCTCAAGGTAGACGAACGCACCCGCACCTTGTCCTGGGGCGCCGAAGGCCCCGACGACTACCACGGCACCCTCTCGATCGGCGAGGCCGGGCCCGCGGCCAGCCGCGTCGAAGTGACCTTGAGCAGCGTCCGCGAGGGCTCCGGCGACGAGATCCAGCGCGGCCTCGAGGAAACGGTCGCGGCCCTGGCCCACACCGCCGTCTCCGACTCCACTGTGGACCCGTGAGGTAGTCTCAGCTCTTCGTGTGGATGTTCACCTGCACGAGGGCGGCGGCGAGGCGGGCCACGTCGGCGCCGGCCACCAAGCCGGCGAGCTCTTCGGGATCGGCCGGCAGCCCGGCCTTCTTCGCGCCGGCCAGTGCTCGTTTGTCGAAGTACGGGCGTACCCACGGCCACACGGCCTGGACTTCCTCGCAGAAGATCTGTGCGCCGGTCGGGCCGATGCGGGGGAACTCCGTGAGGAGCTTCTCCAGGCGTTCCGGCGAACCGTCGGCGGCTTCGGCGAGGTGACGCAGGTCGTCGCGGTAGCGCTCGTGCAGGAAGTTCGCGCTGTCCACGAGGTAGCGGGCGGTGCTCTCGTCGTAGCGCACGTAGCGGCCGCGTCCCAGCGCGTGGACCCGGTCGAGCCACTCGGAGGCGCGCATGGCCTTCGGGGTCCGCCAGCCCGCCCGCCACAGTTCTTTCGCCGCGGCCACGGCGATGTCGGAGCCGATGCGAGCCGACATCAGCGTGGTGAGGACGAGCAGCTGGTAGAGCGGCTGCGGCCGGTCGGCGAGCTTGATGCCGGCCTGCTCGGCGTGGGTGGTGCCGTACTCGGCCAGGACGTCGTCCACAGTGGTCATTCGCGGGTCCCTCCGATGGTCGGCTCAGCGGACGGCGGTCAGCGCCCGCCCGGACGCGGTCGACGAACCCCGGTCCGGTCCGCACCAGCGCGTCCGGCGGTCGGCGATCGCCGGGTGCGGCAGTGAGTCCGCGGCCTTGCGAGCTTCGAGGAGCTCCCGGCCGAGCTGCGGCAACCGGTCGGCTGGGTAGCGGGTGCGCAGCCCGGTGACCACGGGCCCGGCCTCGCGCAAGTGCCGCCGGACGGTGTGGGTCAACGTCGCCGGCAAGCGCTCGAACCGCGCGTCCTGCGGGCCCAGGCCTTCCATCCGGCGCATCAGGTCGTCGGCACCTTGCAGGGCGGGACCGGGCGGCAGGTACGGCTCCTCGGCCACCTGGTGCCGCACGAGCTGCGCGATGAGGTGATCGGCCAGTTCCCGGCGGTTCTCCGGGCTGCGGTGGTCGGTTTCCAGTTCGGTGCAGATCCGGCTCAACACCACGTGGTCCTCGTCGAGGCCGGCGGTGAGGTCAGCGGTGCTCATGGTGGTGCTCCCAGCATGGTCGTCCCGTCGGGTACCCGCTCCGGGCCGGGTCAACCGCCCGGGTGAAGCGTTCCTTCACGTGGTGACGCTGCTTCCGTGGCCGGCGATGCGGTTGACCACCTCGGCGACGAGCTCCGGCTCGTCGACCGTCACGGTCAGGCCGGGGTGGCGGACCAGGCCCCACGGGTCGAGCCCGCGGACCGGCCCGCGGAAACTCAGGCAGACGCCGCGTTCCGTGGTCGTGCCGAGCGTGAGGCCGCGGTCGGCGAGGGACAGGTGCGGGCCGAGCGCGCGCCACGGGCGGTAGGGCCCGGTGACGGCCGCGCCGGCGAGGTTGTCCAGCGGCGTGGTGACGAGCCAGGGGCCGAGGCGCACGGACAGGCCGCCGGCGTCGAGGCGGAGCCCGTTGCGGTCGCCGAGGAGGCGGCGCAGCCACGCGGGGCCGGCGAAGCGGGCCCACATCCGGTAGTGCACCTCGGTGAGCCGCAGGGGTTCGCCGGACCGCCTCGGCCCGGTCGGTTCCCGGACCGGCTGTCGCTCGCGCTGCATGGACTCTCCTCGGTGCTCGGGTGGGGGACGGGTCAGCGCCGGGGCAGGACGCAGAACTCGTTGCCCTCGGGGTCGGCCAGGACGATCCAGTGCTCGTCGTCCGGGTCGTCGAGGATCTTCGCGCCGAGGGTGACGAGGCGTTCGACCTCGTCGCGCTGCTCGACGGTGCCGGGCGCGAGGTCGAGGTGCAGCCGGTTCTTGCCGGTCTTGCCCTCGGGCACGGGCTGGAACAGCAGCGACGCCCGGCCGGGCGCCTTGAGCTCGACGTAGGTGAGCCCGTGGTGGTCGGTCCAGCGTTCGGTGGCCGGGTAGTCCAGGGCCTCGCGCCAGAACTCGGCGAGTGCCTCGGCGTTGCGGCAGTCGATGGCGACGGCGATCAGCCGGCTGCTCACGGGTGGCCTCCCTCGTCAGGAGAACGGTCCACAGTGGACGCGCCGATCCCGTCGGCAGGGGGCTGCCGACGGGATCGGGCCCGGGCCGACAGTCAGCGGCCCAGCGCTTTCTGAAGTTCCTTCTTCGTCATGTTCGAGCGGCCCTTGATGTTGCGCTGCTTGGCCTCGTTGTAGAGCTGGTCCTTGGTCGGCCCGCCCGGCCCGAGGCCGCGGCCGCTGCGTTCCCCGCCGCGCTGCTGCGGGCTCTTGTCCCGGAGCGACGTCTTGCTGGCGGAGCGGGACTCGCCGGAACGGGCGCGGTTCTTGTTCACGGTGCGGGCGGCGATCTCCTGCGCCCGGGAGGTACTGGCGCCGCGGTCCTGCTGCGCCGACTTGATGTGCTCGTACTGACGCTCGCGTTTGTCGCTCCAGGTTTCCTGAGGCACGGCTCCTCCTCCTTCGCTCGTGAGCGGCGGATACCCGTTGCGGTGCGGGCCCAACCCGTCAGGAACCCGACTGCGGGTCGGTGTCGTCGTGCGGGTCCCCCGAGGTGCCCTGTTCGCCGCGGACGGTCTCGCGCTGCTCCTCGGCGGACTCGCCGTAGGGGTCGTCGCGTCCTTCGGGCTTGTCGGGGTCGCTCATGGTGAATCCTCCTCGCGCTCGCCGGAATCCGCCGCTCCGGAACCGCCGCCTCCCGGACGCGAGTCGCGGGCTTCCTGGGCGGCGTCCTTGGCCTCGCTGATCGCGTGGCGCACTTCTTCGAGCTGCTCGTCCATCTGCTTCTCGTCGGCAGTCATGGGTGACTCCCTTCCTGGGCGCCGGTTACCACCGCGGGCGGGTGGCGAAACCGGGTCAGCCCTGCGGCGGGGGAGCGACGTCACCGCGCCACGTGCCGGTTTCGCGGCCGTCGCGGTGCTCGATGAACGTCTTGAACCGCTGCATGTCCTCCTTGACCCGCCGGTCGAGGATGCCGAGCTTGTCGGCCGCGGTCTCGGCGAAACCGTCGGGGTCGAGCTCCATCTGGGCGGTCACCCGGGTGGTCCGGTCGTCGAGCCGGTGGAACGTGATCACGCCCGCGTGCGTCGGCCCGGAGTCCGACGCCCACGCCACGCGCTCGTCGGGGTGCTGCTCGGTGATCGTCGCGTCGAACTCCCGCGTGACCCCGCCCAGCGCGATCTTCCAGTGCGTGTGCGTGTCGTCGAGCTGGCGCACTTCCTCCACGCCGTCCATGAAGCGCGGGAACGACTCGAACTGCGTCCACTGGTTGTACGCCGCGGAAACCGGCGCGTGCACGTCGACGAACTCGGTGATGGTGCTCATGGGACTCCCTTCGTCTTGTTCGGTCCTTCGCGGCCTACCCGGTGCGCGAGGATCGAAACGAACGCGCGGGGCTGCTCCCGGACGGCACCCTCGCCGGCACCGACGCGGAAGCACAAGCGCGGCAGATCTTCGCGAACATCGAGGCGCTGCTCGCCGCGCACGGGGCGCGCCCCGAGCACCTGGTGAAGCTCCTGACGTTCGTCGCGGGCACCGAACACGTCGCCGGCTACCGGGCGGCCCAGGCAGAGGCCTTCGCGCACTGGTTCCCGGCGGGCGACTTCCCGGCCCAATCCCTGGTGGTCGTGGCGGCACTGGCCGGCCCGAACTACGCAGCCGAAGTGGAGGCGATCGCCGCTGTGCCCGTGGCCTAGGGCCGTGTCGTCGGAGTCGTTCAGGTGGGGGCCCGCCGGCTTCGTTGTTGGTTCACTCTTTCGAGTGTTACGTCGGAAGCCTGTGCGTCACAGTTCGATTTGTGGTCTGATGTGCCTCGCTATCCGGTATGACGCAGTGGGGGGACGGATGAAAAGCGTGGTTTGGTGGTCGATCGGGCTGCTGTTCGGGCTGGGGCTGGTGGCGCTCGGCCTGTTCGGCAGCGGGGAGCCGAGCACCAAGGTGGTGTGCGGCGGCGAGGAGATGCGGCCGGGGGAGACCTGTGAAACGACCCAGTACGGCCTGAAGTCCAGCAAGACCTACGAAGAGAAGCTGCAGGAGTCGGTCGACAGCGCGAAGTCCTTCGAGGGCGGTGGCCGGTGGGTCACGTTCGGGATCGGCGCGGGGATCGCGGCCTTGTGCGGCTGGCGGCTGGTGGTCGCGGTGCGGCGACGGGCCGGCCAGGGATCCGGCCCGGTTTCCGAGCCCGGGCACCAGCCGGGCTTCGCGCCGCCGCCGGGATTCCCTCCGGCGCCGGTGTTCCCGCGGGGATACCAGCAGCAGCCTGGATTCCACCAGCAGTCCGAGTACCACCAGCAGCCGGGATTCGAGTCACCGCAAGGGTTTCAGCAACCTCCGCCGCCGGGATATCAGCAGCCGCGTCCGCCGTATCAGCGGTAGCGGGTCAGGCCGTCGCGGGCAGGAAGTCCCGCAGGGCTTCGGCCAGGCGGTCCGGCTGGTCTTCCGGGACGAGGGTCCACGAGTCGGCGATTTCGACGAGCCGCCCGGCCGGGAAGAGTTCCGCCAGGCGGCGGCCGTGGGAGGTGGGCATCATGCGGTCCTCCGGGGCCCACACGACGAGGACCGGCCGGTGGAGACGGCGAACTTGGCGAGGTCGCGGCGGATGCCGCGGTCGCGGGTGGCCGGGGCGAACCAGTCGTCGAGCACGATGTCGGGGATGCCGTGCTTGGCGAGGCCGCCATACGTTTTTTCGTTGTGGCGGAAGAACTTCGTGCGCAGCAGGCGCATGAGGAGCCAGACGCCGCCGGGCAGTTTGGCCAGCCGGGCCAGTGGCCGGGCGGGTGGTGGCGGGAAGTTGTCGAACGCCTCGCACGCGACGAGCACCAGCCGGCCGACGCGGCCGGCGCGGCCTTCGGACACGAGGAACTGCGGGCCGCCCCAGTCGTTGAGGACGAGGGTGACGTCGGTGAGGCCGAGGCGCTCCAGGAACTCGCCGAGCAGCAGCGCCTGGCCGCGCTGCGAGAGGTCCGCGTCGCGGTGCATCGGAGTGCGGTGGGCGCCCAGGGGGAGCGTCGGCAGCACGCAGCGATAGCCGGTCAACCGGGGCATGACCTTGCGCCACTGCGTTTCGTTCATCGGAAAGCCGTGCGTGAACACGACCACCGGCCCGGGGCCGCCGGTGTCGACGTAGTCGATCGGCCCGGCGGACAGTTCGAGCGTCGGCATGGCACCTCCCGCTAGAGCGATCGCTCTAGTCAGGCTAGGGGCGCGCCGCGGTCCTGTCGAGCGCGGGCGCCTCGCCGATCTGCTCCTCGTCGGCCGCCTTCAGCACCGCGTCCAGGAGGCCGGGAAACCGCTGGTCCAGGGCCCCGCGACGGAGGGTGACGAAACAGCGGGTGCCGTCTTCGCGGGTTTCGGTGACGCCGGCGCCGCGGAGGGTCTTGAGGTGGTGGCTGAGCGTGGACTTGGCGACGGGCGCGCGCAGGTCGCCCCACTTGCGTTCGGCACCGTCGGCGAGCTGGCGCACCAGGCCTAGGCGGACGGAGTCGCTCAACGCGGTGAGCACCTCGGCCAGCTTCATGTCCTCGGGCGCCGGCGGGGGCGTCGGGTGCCTCATGCGGATCCGTTCGTCGGGGGCGGGCCGACCGTCATTCTACGACGGCCGAACAACGTGCTACGTTCGACGTTCGCAGAACATCGAACGAAGGAGCGAGCCCGTGAACCCGACGTCGAGCGACCTGTCCGGACGCGTCGTGATCGTCACCGGCGCCGGATCGGGCATCGGCCGGGCGAGTGCGGAGGCGTTCGCGGACGCGGGGGCGAAGGTCCTCGTCGTCGGCCGGCGCGCCGACGCCCTCGCCGAGACAGCCGCGCGGCACCCGGCGATCGAGGTCCACGCGGCCGACCTGGCGCGACCCGGGGCCGCGGAGTCCGTTGTGGACTCGGCGCTGCGGCACTGGGGCCGGCTCGACGTGCTGGTCAACAACGCCGGCATCTTCACCGGGATGCCGCTGGCCGACACCACCGCCGAGGGTGTCGAGCGCCTGTTCGCCGTCAACGTCGTCGCGCCGAGCCTGCTCGCGCGGGCCGCGCTGAAGCCGTTGCGGGAAAGCCGGGGCGCGATCGTCAACGTCTCCAGCACCTTCGGCCACCGCCCGCTGGCCGGCGCGGCCCACTACGGCGCTTCGAAAGCAGCCGTCGAATCCCTCACCCGCAGCTGGGCGCTCGAGCTGGCGCCCGAAGGAGTGCGCGTGAACGCCGTCGCCCCGGGACCGACGGAGAGCGAGGCGCTCGTGTCGGCGGGCCTGTCGCCGGAGGAAGTCGACCGCGTCAAGGCCGACGAGGCCCAGCGCATCCCGCTGGGCCGCCGCGGTCGTCCCGCCGACGTCGCCGCGTGGATCGTCCGGCTGGCCGACCCGCACGCGGCGTGGCTCACCGGCCAGGTCCTCGCCGTGGACGGCGGGCTGGCCCTGGCCGCCTGAGTTCACCCAGTCCGAAGAGCCCGACGGCTCCGGCCGGATGGTCGCGGCACCCGGCCGGGGACGTCGCCGCTTCAGGACCTAGCTGTATTCGGCCGTCAGGTTGGTGGCAGTCGACTGGTGGGTGGATGCCCGCCGAGTGCGCTGTGGCGGCGTTGAGTGTTGTAGTGCTGGAGCCAGGGTGCAAGGGCTGCGGTGCGGTCGGTGTTGCTGGTGAAGGCCTGGCGGTAGGCCCATTCGGTTTGCAGGGTCCGGTTGAGGCGTTCGACTTTGCCGTTCTGCCAGGGGCAGTGCGGTTTGATGAACTTTTGCCGGATGCCGTGGCGGGCGCAGATCTCGCGTAGGGACCAGCGGTAGGCCCAGGCGTTATCGGTCATCAGCCGCTCGATGCGGGTGATGCCGTGGTCGGCGAAGTAGGTGATCGCCCGGGCGAGGAAGCCGGCGCAGGTCGGGCCTTTCTCGTCCGCGAGGATTTCGGAGTAAGCCAGCCGGGAGTGGTCATCGACCAGGGAGTGGACGTAGTCGTATCCGATCTTGGTGCTGCGGTCGCGGGTGGCTTCCCGCTGGGCCCGGCCGTGGGCTCGCCAGCCGCCGCCGTCGGGGATGCGGCCGATCTTCTTGATGTCCATGTGGACCAGTTCGCCGGGCCGGTCGCGTTCGTAGCGCACGGCTGTGGTCTTGCTGGCCCGGATCACCAGTCCGGTGATCGGGTCCAATGCGGCCAGCCGCGGGATCTGGTGGCGGGCCAGCACCCGTGACACCGTCCGTGTCGGGACACCGAGTTCGTGGCCTAGCCAGGCCGGGCCGCGGCGTTCACGCTGCCGCAAGGTGATGATCTGCTGTTCGACCTCGCTGGAGGTTTGCCGGGGAGAGGTGTACGGGCGTGAGGATCGGTCCCGCAGCCCGGGTTCGCCTTCGGTGGCGTAACGCTCCAGCCAGGTCTTCACGCATTTACGGGAGATACCCATCGCGGCGGCGATGTGGGCTTGGGGCCAGCCCGCGTGGTGACGCTGGACGATCAGCAACCTGCCCAGGAACGTGGTCCGGGCGTTACGGTGAGACACGAGAGCCTCCGGTTGACGTGGGTCCTAGACAAGCCACACCTCAACCGGAGGTTCTCCCCACGTCAACCAGAACCTTCCGCTACCAACGTCCTGGCCAAATACACCTAGGGCGTCGCGTACAGGGCCCGCTCGAAGTTCTCGTAGAGCTTGATGAACGGCGGCGGCACGAACGGCAGCGACTGGCTGTAGATCGCGCCGGTCACGCGGTTCACCGGGTCGACCCAGAAGAACGAGTTGCACAGCCCGGCCCACGTCCCGCTGCCCGCCGCGCGCATGCCCGGCCGCTGCTCGCTGTTGAGCACCAGCCCCAGGCCCCACTTGTGACCCGGCCCCGCGGCGAAGTCGTACGACGACGTCGGGTCCGCGGTCGGGATGCGCGCCGGGAAGTCCAGGTCGCCGATCTGGTTCGTGAACGCGGCGTCCACAGTGGAGCGTTCCAGCACCTTCGTGCCGTCGAGCGTGCCGCCGCCCAGCAGCATCCGCTGGAACTTGAGGTAGTCGCGCGGCGTGGAGTACAGGCCGTGGCCGCCCGCCCAGTACTCGGGCTGCTCGGGGATGTTGATGTCGGTGGCCACCCATTTGCCGTCCTCGCCCAGGACGTGGATCGGGGCCAGGTTGTCGCGCTGCGAGCCGCTCGGGGCGAACGACGTCTCGGTCATCCCCAGCGGTCCGGTGATGTGCTCCTTGAAGAACACGTCGAGCGTCACGCCCGCGACGGCCTCGACCACCTGGCCCAGCCAGTCGGTGTTGGTGCCGTACTCGACCTTGGTCCCGGGGTCGGCGACCATCGGGGCGGTCAGCACGATCTTCTGGCCCGACAGCACGTTGGGGATGCCGGTGGCCTTCTCCCACTTCACGATGTCGTCGTTCCAGAACCAGTAGCTCAGGCCCGAGGTGTGCGTCATGAGCTGCCGCACGGTGGCCTGCGAGGCCGGCGCCCGCAGCTTCGGCTGGTCGCCGTCGAAGCCTTCGAGCACCTTCATCTCGGCGAACTCGGGCCGGTACCGCTCGACCGGGGCGTCGAGGTCGAGCTGCCCTTGGTCGGCCAGTTTCAACGCGGCGGTGGTCGTGACCATCTTGGTCATCGACATGATGCGGAAGTGCGTGTCCGCGGACGCCGGGCCGGCACTGCCGGCGGCGCGCGGGCCGGCGGCGCCTTCGTAGATGATGCCGTTGTCGTCGGCGGCGATGGCCACGACGTTGGGCACGTCGCCGGCGTCGACGGCGTCGCTCAGGATCTTGTCGATCGGGGCGGTCGAACTCATCGTTGAGTCCCTTTCGGATGTGTGGGTGGGTTGTGCTCGGCCCGGCGCAGGCGCCGGCCCCATTCCCGGGCTTTCGCCGCGAGAGTGGCTGCGAGGAGGGCCAGTGCGCCCGGCGGCTTCTTCGCCGTCGTGCGCACCCCGGACACCGCGGTCTCCTCCACGGCCGCGGCGAACTGTTCGAACATGCGCCGGCTGACGTCGCCGGCCAGCGCCCGGCCGAACTGCGCGATCCGGCCGGTCAGGTACACCTGCGCGGTCGCCCGCAGCCGCGTGCCGGCTTCGGTTTCCTCTGCGACGAGCAGGATATCGGCCTGGGTGCGCCCGCCGCCGGCGTCCTCGCCCTGGCCGATCACGCGCAGGCGGTGGGCCTCCGCGTCGCGTTCGGTGACCTGCGCGAGCCCCGCGAACGACAGCCGGATCGGCCCGACGGCGACCCGCGCCCGGCCGCGGTAGCGGTCTTCGCCGAGGTGCTCGGTGATCTCCGCCCCGGGCAGGCACGCGGCGACGAGGTCGATGTCGTCGAGCACGGCCCACGTCTTCTCCGGCGACGCGGCGAGCTCCTGGGTGACCTCGACGGTGAACGTCGGATCCCCTTGCGGCAGCTCGATCTCCCGGACACCTGCCGCTTCGGCCACGGCCTTGCCGCCCGGCTTGGCGGCGGTGTGGCCCATCAGCACGTGCTGCCCGCAGTTGCGCGGCTCGGGGATCCCGTCGCGGTGCGCACCGGCCACTTCGGACACCGCCGAGACGATGTTGCGGTAGCCGGTGCACCGGCACAGCACACCGGACAGCTCCACGGGCAGGTCCTCTTCGGCGACGTCCGGCTTGTGCGCCAGCAGGTCGTAGGAGCTGAGCAGGAACCCCGGCGTGCAGAACCCGCACTGCAGCGCGTGGTGCGCGCCGAACGCCTCCTGCAACGGGTGCAGGTCGTCCGGCCGGCCGAGACCCTCGACCGTCACGATGTCCGCGCCGTCGAGCTGGCAGGCGAACAGCAGGCACGCGCGGGCGGCGGAGCCGTCGACCAGCACCGTGCACATCCCGCACACGCCGTGCTCGCAGCCCAGGTGCGTGCCGGTGAGTCCGAGGTGGTCGCGCAGCGCGTCGGCGAGCGTCACGCGCGCGGGCAGCGACAGCGACACCTCCGTGCCGTTCACGGTCATCGTCACGTCGAGGGGCTCGCCGGCCTCCGCCCGAACCGGCCGTGGCAGCGTCATGCCGACCCTCCTTCCGCCGCTCGGCGGGCCCGGGCCAGCTCGCGCACGGCCAGCGCCGCCACGAGCCGCTGCCGGTACTCGCGCGAGCCGTGGGTGTCGCCCGCGGTGTCCACGAGACCGCAGGCCAGCTCGGCGACCTCGTCGTCGCCGAGGCCGGTGACGACGCGCGTGACCGGCCGGTCCGACACCCCGAACGCGGTCAGCACGGCTTCGCCGTCCCCGGCCCGGAACCGCGTGGCCACCCCGGCCAGCGCGAAATCCCCGTGCCGGCGCGCGATCTCGGCGAACCCGAAACCCTCGTCCGGGCGGGCCACGGGGAAGCGCACCGCGGCCAGCACGTCCTCGGCGCCGACCGAGGTGGCCATGGCGCCGTGGAAGAACTCGGCCGCGGGCACGGTGCGCCGGCCGCGCGGACCGGCGATCTCCAGCGACGCGTCCAGGCAGCAGGCCACGGCGGGCAGCTCGGCGGCGGGGTCGGCGTGCGCGATGCTGCCGCACACCGTGCCCCGGCTGCGCAGCTCGCGGTGCCCGATCCACGGCAGCGCCAGGCGCAGCAGGGGTACGGCCGAGGCGAGCGGGTGCCCTTCGAGCGTCCGCTGGCGCACCAGGGCCCCGATCACGAGCTCGTCGCCCTCGCGGCGCACGAAGTCCAGTTCGGACAGCGACCCGATGTCGACCACAGTGGACGGACGCGCCAGCCGCATCGCCAGGATCGGCACCAGCGACTGGCCGCCCGCGAGCACCTTGCCCTCACCGGCGCTGCGCACGAGCTCGGCGACGGCGTCGTCGAGCGTCGCGGGCCGGACGTAGGCGAACGGTGCGGCTTTCACGGCTCAGCGCCCCTGGAACTTCGCGGGCCGCTTCTCGGTGAACGCGGCCACGCCCTCGGCGAAGTCGTGGCTCGCGCGCAGCATCGCGTAGGCCTTGCGTTCCAGCTCGATGCCGGTGTACAGCGGCCCGTCGACGCCTTTGTCGAGCACCTCCTTCGCGGTGCGCGCGGCCATCGGCGAGTAGCCCAGCAGGGTCTCGACGACCTTGTCGGTCTCCGCGTACAGCTCGTCGCGGTCGGCCGCGAGGTTGGCCACCAGGCCCCAGTCCAGCGCCTGCTCGCCGGTGATCCGCTCGGCGGTGAGGATGTGGAACTTGGCGCGCGACAGGCCGATCAGCCGCGCGAGCCGCTGCGTGCCGCCGCTGCCGGGGATCATGCCGAGCTTCATCTCCGGCAGCGCGAACCGGCTGCGCGGCGTGGCCAGCCGGATGTCCGTGGACAGCACGAGCTCCAGGCCCACGCCGAAGCAGTAGCCGTCGACCGCCGCGACCACGATCTTCTTGCTCCGCGCGGGCGCGGTGACGTTGTGGCCGAGGTCGGTGAAGTCCACCGGCTCGACCTCCATGAAGCCGGGGATGTCGCCGCCCGAGGAGAAGTGCTCGCCGTCGGACTTCAGCACCACCACGCGCACGTCGTCATCGGCGTCGATCTCGGCGAACAGCTCCGCCATCCGCTGCCGCATCTCCCACGTGATGATCGTGAAGCGGCCGTGGGAGAGCGTCAGCTCGGCAACCTGCCCGTCGTGGGTGCGGCCGAGCCGGATCTCGCCTCCGGTGAGCGCCATCAGGCCTTCCTTTCCAGTATTTCGTGCACGACGTTGCCGTGCAGGGGCAGGGTCGTCACCTCGATGCCGAGCGCGTCGGTGACCGCGTTGGCGATCGCCACCGGCAGGCTCATGCTCGAACCCTCGCCGCAGCCTTTCGCGCCGAGCGTGGTGAACGGCGAGGGCGTCTCGAGGTGGTCGCTGATCAGCGAGTAGCCGGCCTCCGCGCTGGTGGGGCAGAGGTAGTCCATGAAGGTCGCCGACGTGGGCTGGCCCGAGTCGGCGTAGCGGAGCTCTTCGTACAGCGCGCCGCCGAGCGCGTGCGCGAGCGCCCCGTGCACCTGGCCCTCCAGCAGCTTCGGGTTCAGGATCGTCCCGGCGTCGTGCACCGTGGACACCAGCTCGATCTCCACGGCGAGGCTCACCGGGTCGATGCGCACGGCGACCAGCTCCGCGACGAAGCCGTAGCACAAGCTGGAGTTGATCTGGTCCCCTGTGGACGGTGCCTTGGCCTGCGGCGGGTTGAACGCGGCCTCCTCGTAGAGCCGCGCCGGCACCCCTTCGGGCAGCGACCCGGGGTCCCAGTGCACCAGCCCGGCGGCGTGCCGGAACGCCACACGCTCCTCGGGCGCGTCGCGTTTGCGCACGAACCCGTCGGCGAGCTCCAGCCCGGCGGGGTCCGTGTCGAGCAGCACCCCGGCCGCCGCCCGGATCGTCTCGGCGATCTTGTCGGCCGCGGCGACGAGCGCGCTGGTGAGCAGTGGCGCGAAGCGCGAGGAGTAGCTGCCGGAGGTGATGGTCCACGGTGTGGTGGCCGTGTCCATCTCGACCACCGGCCGCACGGATTCCTGCGGCAGCCCCAGCCGCCGCGCCACGAGCTGGCGCGCGACGGTGGCGTGTCCCTGACCCTGCGGCACGGTGCCCAGCAGCACCGACACGACCCCCTGCGGGTCGACGCTGATCCGGACGTGCTCCGTGCTGCCCGACTTGCCGCGTCCGGTCGCGCGCTGCTCGGCCGGCGTGGCGAGGCCGACGTAGCCGATGTTGGTCGCCGACGGGTCGACGATCGTCGCCATGCCGATGCCGAAGTACTCGCCGGCCTCGCGCGCCTGGCGCTGGCGCACGCGCAGCTTCTCGTAGTCGGCGTTGCGCAGGGCCAGCTCGAACGCCCTCGGGTAGTCGCCCGAGTCGTACACGCCGCCGCTGGGCGTGTGATACGGGAACGAGCCGGCCTGGATCAGGTTGCGCCGCCGGATCTCCGCCGGGTCGAGGTCGAGCTCACGGGCGACGCGGTCCATGATCCGCTCGAGCCCGAAGTAGAGCTGCTGGCCGCCGAAGCCGCGGTTGAGGCCGGTGGGCGTCTTGTTCGTGACCACCGCCCGGGCCCGGATCGCCACCGCGCCGATGCCGTACGCACCGGTGATGTTGCCGAAGCAGCGGTAGAGCGTGCTGGGCTCGGGCGGGCGCAGGTACGCGCCGACGTTGTCGACGAGGTCCGCGCGCAGGGCCTCGACCTTGCCGTCGGCGTCGACGGCGGCCTCGAACCGCATCCACCGGTCCGAGCCGGCCGAGCTCGACAGTAGGTGCTCCACACGGTCCTCGGTCCAGCGCACCGGCCGGCCGCAATGCTTGCTGGCCAAGGCCATCAACGCGACGTAGGGGTAGATGCCGGACTTGATGCCGAAGCTGCCGCCGATGTCCGCGGGCACGCGCAGCCGCACCCGCGACGTCGGCAGCCCGAGGCCTGCCGCGAGCACCGGCACCATGGAGAACGGCCCGTGGAAGTTGGCCCACGCGGTGACGCCCGGCCCGTCGACGTCCTCCAGCCACTCCGCGACGACCGAGTAGCACTCCATGGGCGCAGAGGTGTAGCGCGGGAACCGGTATTCGCCGGTCACCACGTGCGCGGCGCCGGCGAAGAGCTCGTCGACGGGGCCGAAGCTGAACGTGCGGTCGGTGGCGACGTTGCTGCCGAGCTCCTCGTGCAGCAGCGGGGCGTCCTCGGCGATCGCGCGCGTGGAGTCGACCACGGGCGGCAGCGGCTCGTAGTCCACTTCGACCAGTTCCGCCGCGTCCTCGGCCGTGTAGCGGTCCGTCGCGACGACGACGGCCACGGGCTCGCCGACGAACCGCACCTTGTCGGTCCCGGTGGGGTAGTAGCGGATCGGCGTCTTGAGCGAGAGCGGGAACGGCTTCAGGGCCGCGAGCACGTCGTCCGGCCCTAGGACCGCCGCGACGCCGGGGTGGGCGCGGGCGCGGGACAGCTCGACGGACCGGATGCGCGCGTGCGGGTGCGGGCTGCGCACGACCGCCGCGACCAGCGAGCCGCGCATCGGGTCGAGGTCGTCGAGGAACTTCCCCTTGCCGCACAGCAAGGGGACGTCTTCGATGCGGGCCGCCGTCATGCGTGCTCCTTGCCCGGCACGAGCTGTGCCAGCCGGCGGTAGTGGCCCGCGGTCAGCTCACGGCGCAGGATCTTGCCGACGGCCGACTTGGGGATGCCGGCCACGGCCAGGTAGCGCTTGGGCCGTTTCAGCGACGGCAGTCCCGAGTGCTCTCGCGCGTAGGACTCCAGCTGTGCCAGCGTGTCCTCGGGCCGGTGCCCGGCCGAAGGCACGACGAAGGCGGTCACCGCGCTGCCCCAGCGGTCGTCGGGGAGCCCTGCGACCACGATCTCGGCGACGGCCGGGCAGCGCACGAGGGCGTCTTCGATGTCCTCGGGGTAGATGTTCTCGCCACCGGAGTTGATCATGTCGTCGACGCGGCCCGCGACCCACAGGTCGCCGTCCTCGTCCTCGGTCGCGAGGTCACCGGTGAAGTACCAGCCGGCGCGCAACGACTTCGCGTCGGCGTCGGGCCGGTGCCAGTACCCGCGGAACGCCTCCGGGCTCTCCAGCGACACCGCGACCTGGCCCGGTTCGCCCGGCGCCACGACGTCGTCCGGGGTCGCGCCCTCGGCCGGGCTGACCAGGCGGACGCGGGAGAAGACCCCGGCGCGCCCGGCACAGCCCGGTTTGCGGCGCACGTCGGGCCCGATCGTGAAGGTGTAGATCTCCGTGCTGCCGAAGTGGTTGACGAACACCTCCGGGTGCAGCTCGGCGTCGAGCCGCTCGGCGAGCGCCGGTGTCATCGACGCGCCCGCGTAGGCCAGCCGGCGCACGGACTTCGCCTCGGCCAGCCGTCCTGTGTGGACCAGCGACCAGTACGCGGTGGGCACCAGGTAGAGCGCGCTCACCTCCTCCTCGGTGATGAGCTCCAGCGACTCCTCGGCGTCGAACTTCACCTGCGGCACCCAGGTACCCGCCGCGACGATGCTCGCCAGCAGCGCCCGCATGCCCATCGTGTGGAACATCGGCATCACGCCGAGGGCGACCTCACCGGTGCGGTGCTGCGTCTGGATCAGGTGCGCCACCGCGGCCGCGTGCTCGGCGGAGTGCCGGCGCGGCACGCCTTTCGGCCGGCCCGTGGTGCCGGACGTGTAGAGCATGACGCTCGTGTCGTCCTCGGCCGGCTGGTGCTTCGGTGCGGGCGAGTCCAGCAGCCGCGCCAGCGGCGTCACCCGCTCGGGTGCATCCAGCGCCGCTCCGGAGTGCGCGCGGGCCGGCAGTTCGGCGATGCCGGCGACGGTCGGGTCGGTGGTGCTGTCGGTGATCAGGAGCGTCGGGGAGCAGTCGCGCAGGCAGTAGGCCACGTCGTCGGCGCTGAAGCGCGTGGACAGCGGAACGGAGATCGCGCCGGTCTTCTGCACGGCCAGGTGCAGGCTCGCCAGGGGCTCACCACCGGCGAGCAGGAGGGCGACGTGGTCGCCCGGGCGCACGCCCAGCCGGGTCAGCGCGCCGGCCAGCCGGTCGGTGCGTTCGTCCCACTGCGCGTAGGTCATCGGGTGCCGGCCGCCCACGGCCCGGCGATGCGGATAGCGCTCCGCCGTCCAGCGGAACGATCTCACCAAGTCCATCGTCGCACTCCCGGAGATCGATAGTCCGATTCGAATGATCTGTTTCGGACCATGGGCGAAATTACGGTAGGGTCGAGGGCATGTCAAGCGGACGGTTGAGCACGACTTCGTACGTCGTGCTGGGGACGATCGGGCTGCGTGGCCCGTCCACGCCGTACGACCTCAAGCGCGCCGTCGGGCACTCGGTGGGGTACTTCTGGTCCTTCCCCCACGCGCAGCTGTACTCCGAGCCGGAGCGGCTGGAGCGCATGGGGCTGCTGGAGGTCGAGACCGAGCAGACCGGGCGGCGCCGCAAGGTCTACAGCATCACCGACGAAGGCCGCGATGCCGTGCGCGCCTGGCTGGCCGCGCCCACGCACGAGCACTTCGAGATGCGCGACATCGCCGAGATGAAGCTGTTTTTCAACGAGCTGGGCGACACCGGCAACATCGTGAACCTGGCGCGCGAGCAGATCAAGCAGCACGAGGAACGCATCTCGGTGTACGAGGACATGCAGCGCCGCTTCGGTGCCGAGCCGAAGTACGCGCGCCGCATGATCCCGCTGCGGCTGGGGCTGGAGATGGAACGGGCGGCGCTGCGGTTCTGGTCGTCGATCGCCGAGGAGTTCTGAGCCGCCCGTCGGTTCGGCCGGGACCGAAGCGCGGCGACCCTAGCGTGGGCGCTCGTGAACGATCATGTCGCGATAACCCCCAGCATCCTCTACTTCGGCACGCCGGTCGCCTTGCTGACGACGGAAAACGCCGACGGCTCCCCGAACATCACGCCGATGTCCTCGGCCTGGGCGCTCGGTGAGGTCGTGGTGCTCGGCCTGGCCCGCAGCGGCCACGGCGCGCGCAACCTCACCTCGCGTCCCGACCTCGTGGTCAACCTGCCCGGCCCCGGCCAGTGGGCGGCGGTGGAGCGGCTCGCCCCGCTGACGGGAGCGGACCCGGTGCCCGAGCACAAACGGGACCGCTTCCGGTACCAGCCGGACAAGTTCGCCGCGGGCGGGCTGCGGCCGCAGCCGGCCGAGCTGGTCCGGCCGCCGCGCATCGCCGAATGCCCGCTGCAGCTGGAAGCGCGCGCGGCGGCCGTCCGCGAGCGCGCCGGGTTCCTCGTCATCGAGGCCGACGTGCTGCGGGTGCACTGCGCGCCGGAGCTGGTCGTGCCCGGCACGCAGCACGTGGATCCCGCGAAGTGGAGCCCGCTGATCTACAACTTCCGCCACTACTTCGGCCTCGGCGAGCAGCTCGGGCACAGCTTCCGGTCCGAGACGCCCGCCGTCGCCTCAGGCAGCCGCGGGCAGCGCCCGGCGCCGGTGCCGGACCAGCCCGGCCGCCTGCGCGCCGACGGCGAGGACGACGTACGCGATCAGCCACGGCGCGAAGCCGGGCGGCTGACGGTTGGTCGTGGCGAGGTCGGCGAGTACCGGTAGCGCGTAGAACGCCGGCAACGCCAGGACGGGCTCGGTGCGGCGCAGGATCCCGTCGACGGAGCGGGAGAGCTCGTCGTCGGCGAGCACCGGGCGGGTCAGCACGCCGAGCAGCACCGCCGCCACCACGACCGCGCCCAGCGCCAGCAGCCCGAGCCACAGCAGCGCCCAGACGCTGACGGACGACACGACCATCGTCACGGCCAAGGCTGCGCCGCCACCGAAGGTGACCACGAGGGCCGCGACGGACCACCCGTTCAGCACCCCGCGCCACGGAGGTCGCTGCGCGGGTGCCGTCGGGCCGAGCCAGGCCGCGGTGCGCCGGTCGGCCCACCGCACGGGCAACCAGAGGACGAGCTGCAGCCCGGCGAAGAGGCAGAAGAAGGAGCGGCCCTCGGGCAGGTCGTCGTGGTCCACTCCGGGCAGCAGCGACAGGAACTGCACCGCGAACGAGCCGAACGCGATCAGCAGCAGACCGGCGAGCATTCCGGTCCACGTCGGCCCGGGTCGCGCGCCCGCGCGCACGCCGAGCCGCCGGACGAGCAGCGGCGTGAGCCGGCTCGCCGGGACGTCGTGTTTTTCCAGCCATCGGCCGGCCGCCTTGAACTCGGCTTCGGTCGGGTCGGTCATCGGTTCCCCCTCGGTTCGAGAGGTATACGTGCGCAGGGCGATTCGCGTTGCCCGGTCGGCCGGGGAATTCTGCCCGGCGGAGCCTCGGCCGGGCGGGGGTGCGGTCGTAGCGTGGTCGTGCCGTTCACCGCCCGCCAGAGCCGAAGGGGGCCGGCCATCACCGACGTGTTCACGCCAGGACCGGGACGGACGGTGTTCAGCCTCCGGCCGCCACCGTCCGTTGTGGACCGGTTTCGCGCGGAAGGCTTCTGGCGGGACGGAAATCCGCTGCGGGATCTCGCGCGGTGGCGTGCCGAGACACCGGACGCGACCGCGCTCATCGCGCTTCGGACGGCGACCGGCGAGACGACCCGGCTGACCTATCGCGAGTACGCGCGGTGCGCCGAGCGCTACGCCGGGGCGCTGACCGAGCTGGGCGTGGGGCCGGGGCAGGTCGTGGCCGTGCAGCTGCCGAACGTGTGGCAGGTCGATCCGCTGCTGCTGGCCTGTTTCCGGGTCGGCGCGCTGGTGGCGCCCGTGATGCCGACGATCCGGTCACGCGAGCTGGAGCGCGTGCTCGCCCGAGTGGGGGCGTCGGTGTGCGTGACGGCCGACGTCTGGGACGGCCACGACCACGCGGCGGCTCTGGCCGAGATGGCCCCGAGGCTGCCGAAGCTGCGGCACCGGGTCGTGCTGGGCTCGCGGGTGTCGGCGGACGAGGTCGATTTCACGCGGCACTTCGAGCAACCGTGGGAAACGCGGCACGCCGTCGCCCTCGACGACGCCCGACCGGACCCCGACCAGGTCAGCCTGGTGCTGTTCACCTCCGGCACGACCGGCCGGCCGAAAGGCGCGCTGCACACACTGAACACCGAGTACGCCACCGCCGCCGCGCACATCACGGCCGACGACCAGGGGCCGGCCGAGCGGTTCTTCACCCCGCACTCCCTCACGCACACCGGCGGCATCTTCCACTGCCTCATGCGCCCGTTGCTCACGGGCGGCTGCGCGGTCGTCGCGGACCGCTGGGAACCCGAGGTCGTCGGCGCGTACCTCGAAGAGACGGCCGTGACACAGCTGCTGATCGCGCCTGCGTTCCTGGCCGGGCTGCTGCCGTACGCGCGGCCCGGCCGGTTGCGGACCGTGACCACGCTCGGCACCGCGACTCCCGCCGCGCTCGTCGCCGACGTCGCCCGCGTGCTGGGTGTGCCGCTGCGCACGTGCTGGGGCATGACCGAGTGCGGCGGCACCCTCATGCGCGCCGACGACCCGCCGGACTGGGCGCTGCACAGCGTCGGCCGGATCTCCCGCGGCAGTGACCTCGATCTGCGGTCCGACCTGGGCGAAATCACCGCCGAACGGCCCGGCCGGCTCTACATCCGGGGCGCCACCGTCTGCCTGGCCACCGTCGACCGCGACACCGGTGAGCTCACCGTGGCGGCCGACCACGACGACGGCTGGTACGACACCGGTGACCTCGCGATCCCCGACGGCCGCGGCGGCATCCGCCTCCTGGGCCGCGACGCCGACCGCATCGGCGGCGTCCTGATGATCCCGGCCGCCGACGTGGAGTCCGCGTTGCTCGACCACCCGGCCGTCCGCGACGTCGCGCTCGTCGGCTACCCCGACGCCACGGACGGCGAGCTGCCCGCGGCCGTCGTCGTGCCCGCCGCCGAGCCGCCGACGCTCGCCGGCCTGCGTGAGCACCTCGCCGCGCTCGGCATGACCGAGTGGTACTGGCCCACCCGCTTGGAGCTGGTACCGGAGCTGCCGCGCAACGCGATGGGCAAGGTGCGCAAGGACGTCCTCGCCCGCGGCCTCACGTGCTGACGCGCGGGCCGCGTCCGTCCACAGTGGAGTGATCCGCCGGGCTGATCCGGAGCGTCGCGGCTCGTGCCTCGGCGTTGGTGACGAGCGAAGCGGCTCCGTACTTGGCCCGGTACGCCTCGTCGATCTCGGCCGAGCGTTCGCCGTCGGCGGCGAACGCGACGGCACGGCTCAGCGAGCCGACCCGCACGCGGCCCCGGCGGTGGTTCGCGGCGGACTGGAACCACCGCGACCCCGGACCCCGGAACGCACGCACGAACAGCGTCCCGTCGACGAGGACGAAACCGACTTCCACCCAGGTGTCGCCGGGTCCGGCGCTGAGCTCCAGCGACGCCGAAGCCGAAAGTGCCGCCAGTTCCGGAGCGGTCCACGTCATCGCTTGGCCGCCGAGTGCTCGGCGTGCCAGGACAACAGGATGTCCAGCGCTTCGCGCGAAGGCGTGCCGGGCTCGGCGGTGAGGACCATCAGGCGCTGGCCGGAGTCGTCGGGGCTCAGCCACGTGTCGCAGTCCAGCGTGAGGTCGCCGACGAGCGGGTGCCGGTAGTTCTTGGTGCCGAACCCCGCGCTGGTGACCCGGTGTTCGGCCCACCACGTGCGGAAGTCCCCGTCCTGCACGGAAAGCTCGCCGACGAGGCGCGCCAGGTCCGGGTCCTCGGGATCGCCGGCCGCCTCCATGCGCAGCGCGGACACGGCCACGCGCGCGTCCTGCTGCCAGTGCGGGTGCAGGGCGCGGAACGCCGGCTCGGTGAACATGAGGTGCACGTAGTTGCGCCGCGCGGGCGTGACCTGCGCGAAGTCGACGTACAGCGCGGTCGCAGCGGTGTTCCAGCCGAGGATGTCGAGGCGTTTGCCCAGCACGATCGCCGGGGTCTCGGTGAGCTGGTCGAGCAGCCGGCGGATGGCGGGCCGCACGCGCTGCACGGCGCGACGGCGGCGCGGGCGCGCGTCGGCCTTGCCGGCGAGGTCGTAGAGGTAGGTCTGCTGGTCGTCGTCCAGCCGCAGGGCGCGCGCGAGCGTGGCCAGGATCGTCGCCGACGCCTGCACGCGGCCCTGTTCGAGCCGCGTGTAGTACTCGACGCTGATGGCCGCCAGCTGGGCGACCTCGGTGCGGCGCAGTCCCGCGACCTTGCGGCGGGTGCCGGTCTCGGGCAGGCCGACGTCGCGAGGGGTCAGCTGGGCGCGGCGCGCCTTGAGGAAGTCGCCGAGCCGCGCGGAGCCGGACGGAGTGGTCATGGGTTCATTCTGCGCCCGGCCGGGCGCGCGCAAGAGGGCCAGGATCCTGACCACCCCGAAACCCGGCTCTGGTGGTGTCGCGGCTGCGGCCGGATCGTGGAGTCAGGGCCCGGTATCCTGCCGGGTGCAAGATCATCGAGGAGTATCCCGTGCCGAAGATCGACGTCACCTTCGACAGCGCCGGCGTCCGGCTCGCCGGCCACCTCTACGTCCCGGACGGGGCCGCCGGCCCGGGCCCGGCCGTGGTCGTCGGCCACCCCGGCAGTGGCGTGAAGGAGCAGGCCGCCGGCCTCTACGCGGCGCGGCTGGCCGAACGCGGGTTCGTGACGCTCGCGTTCGACGCCGCCTACCAGGGCGAGAGCGGCGGCGAGCCGCGTGGCCTCGAAGACCCCGCCCAGCGCGTGGAGGACTTCAAGGCGGCCGTGTCGTTCCTGACCACCCGTTCCGAAGTGGACGCGGGCCGCATCGGCGAGCTCGGCATCTGCGCGTCGGGCGGCTACGTGCTGTCGGCCACGGGCGGCGACCGCCGCGTGAACGCCGTCGCCACGGTCAGCGGCGCCGACATCGCCCGTCAATTCCGCTTCGGCGCCGACGGCACGCAGGACCCGGCCGTGTTCGAAGGCATGCTCGACGCCGCAGCCCACGCCCGCACCGCGGCGGCGGCCGGTGAGAAGCCCGCGCCGCTCACCCTGTTCCCCGAGACCGTCGAACAGGCGCGTGCCCTCGGCGGGGAGCACGGCGCGGAGGGATTCGAGTACTACCGCACCGAGCGCGGGCACCACCCGCGCTCGGCCGAGGCCTTCGACTGGACGAGCGTCGACAGGTTCGCCACGTTCGACGCCTTCACCGCGGTCCCGCTGATCGGCTCGCGGCCGCTGCTGATGATCGTCGGGACGCGCGCGATCACCGCGTGGATGAGCGTCGAGGCGTTCCAGAAGGCCACCGGTCCCAAGGAACTGCACCACGTGGAAGGCGCCAGTCACGTCGACCTCTACGACAAGGAGCAGTACGTGGGCCCGGCGGTGGACAAGCTGGCGGGGTTCTTCGGCCGGAACCTCTGAGCGAAGCGTCCACAGTGGATGATCAGTGTTGGCGTGAGGTCAAATACCGTGAAGTCAAGAACATCACCTGAACGTTCTGCTGTGGACAGTAAAATCGACTGCGCGGTGAAACAATCACGCGATACAGGGGGAGAGGGTTGCCCCGCGCGGCTTCTTCAATCGGCCGCAGCCGTTTCTCGGTTGTCCACGGCCAGCCGGGTAGGGCATGCTCGACCGGGTGAAGATCGATCCGCCGAGACCGCTCACCGTGCAGGAACGGGCGATCCTCGCCCTCGTCCTTTCGCCCGACTTCGCCGGCGCGGCGGAACTTCGACAGCAGTCGACGTCCGCCGTCGTCGACGGGTGCTGCGGCTGTGGTTGCCCCTCGGTCAGCTTGCGGACGGACGACTCCGCGCCGATGGCCTCTCTGAGTTCGAGACTTGTGCCGATCGAGCTCGAAGTCCTGGCCTCCGATGACGAGTCCCCGGGTCAAGTCCTCCTCTTCGCCAACGAAGGCAGGCTGAGTTACCTGGAGTATGTGTGCTTCGGCGAGCCGTCCACCGACTGGCCCGATCTGAGCCGGGTGCGGGTGGTCGGCCCGTGACCGCCGAACGGCAGCCGAACTCGGCCGAGATCGAGGCACACTTCCTCGCTCTCCTGGACGGGCGCATGACCCGCGACGCGGTCGATCGGTGGGCCGGCCGGTGGCTGACGGACGACGCCCTCTCGTGGGACGAGCTGAGCCTGTGGGCCTTGGGGCTGCTCTACGGCATCGACCTCCGCGACGGCCCCGGCGGCGCCTACCTGCACGACGACGAGCAGGTGCAGGGCCGGCTGACCGAGCTCAGGAGCCGACGCAACGACTGACGTCACTCGCCTTTGGACAGAGTTCCTCGAACACATCCCGCAGCTCCTCGGCGTGCGCGAACGAGCCGCTGAAACTGTTGCGCACCAGGGTGGTCACCTCGGCTTCGGTTAGGTCGAGCGCATCGGTGACTGCCTGGTAGTTCTCGTTGACGTAGCCGCCGAAATACGCCGGATCGTCGGAGTTGACGGTCACCGGGACGCCGGCGTCCAGCAGCCGCCTCAGCGGGTACGTCGTGAGGTCGTCCGTCACGTGCAGGCGCAGGTTCGAGAGCGGGCACATCGTCAGCGTGACCTGCTCGTCGGCCAGCCGCGCGACGAGGTCGGGATTCTCGGCCGCCGCGTAACCGTGGTCGATGCGCTCGACGTGACACGCGTCCAGCGCCTCGGTGACGTAGGCGGCCGGCCCCTCCTCCCCGGCGTGGCACGTGGTGCGGTAACCCTCCGCACACGCCGCATCGAAGTAACGCGCGAACTTCGCCGGCGGGTTCCCCCGCTCGGCTCCACCGAGGCCGATCCCGAGCACCCGCTCCCGCCACGGCCGGACCAGCTCGAGCAGCTCCAGCGCGTCGCCCTCACTGCGGTGGCGGTGCGCGCTGACCAGGAGCGCGCCGTCGATGCCATGTGTTTCGCGGACTTCGTCGATGCCGTCGACGATCCCGCCGACCTGCTCGCCGATCGGGATGCCGCGGTCGAGGAACGCCTGCGGCCCGAACAACATCTCCGCCCGCCGCACGCCCTGGCCGGCGGCGCGCTGCAGATACGCGACCGTCAGCTCGCGGAAATCCTCGCGCGTGCACAGCACCCGGCAGCCCTGGAAGTACACCGACAGGAAGTTCTCCAGCCCGGTGAACGCGTACGCGGCCCGCAGCTCCTCCGGGCTGCGCCACGGCAGCCCCACGCCGTTGCGGGCGGCGAACCGAACCATGTCCTCGGGCTCGAGCGTGCCCTCGAGGTGAACGTGCAGCTCAGCCTTCGGCAGCGCGGTCAAGAGTTCCTCCCGGGTCCCGTAGAAGTGAACTGATCGATTCACTTCCGTGAGGAGTCTACCTACCCGGGCAACAGCGCCGCGACGGCCCGCTCATGCGCCGCCTCAACCTCGGCCGGCGGCGTCCCGCAGATGAGCAGCATCTGCAGCCCCCGCCACAACGCCACGATCGCCATCGCGGTGTCGTCAGGCCGCACGACGGTTGCGTCCCCCCGAAGCGCCCCCGCCACGACCTCGACCCACCGCTCGCGCGTCTGCGCGAGAAACTCCGGATGCCGGCCCGGCACGTCGGCCGCCATGCCGAACCGTGCGAAGAACAGCTGCAGATGCGGCCGCCGCGCCGGGTCCGCAATGTGCCGCCACGCCGCCGCGACCCGCTCGGCCGTCGTCCCCTCGCCGGTGAGCACCGCACCGAGCCGATCGAGCAGCGCGGTCCCGCCGAGAATCTCGTCCACCGCGGCCGCGAGCAACCCGTCGAGCGACCCGAAATGGTAGAGCAACATCCGATTGTTGGACCCGATGCCCCGAGCGAGCTCACTCAGGGACAGATCGACCACCCCACGGCCGAGCACGAACTCGCACGTCTCACGCAGAAGCCTCGCGCGCTCGACCGGTCCACTCGCCACGCCGCGATCGTAGGGCAACGCCCTGACCAGCCCACTCCGAGTAACCGCCCGGCCTGCTCACCCCACCACTGTGTTTCCGACGGCCCGCAGCAGATCGCTGAGCCAGACCAGGTGGTAGGCAACCGGAGGCTGCTCGCCCTCCACCAGCTGCCGAACATGCTGTTCACACTCCGACAACTGGCCGATGGTGAGCCCTGGGGGCTCTCGTGAGACGTCGTAGAGCGCGTCGGGCGGGATGGCCCAGAAGTAGTCTGCATCCACCTCCACAGTGTCCCCGTGGACCTCCCTCACATGCTCGAACAGCCTCTCGGCCGCCGCGGCCAACTGGTCAAGCCGGATGACGTTTGCAGTGGTCACTCGATCTGCCTTCCTGGGGGACGCATCCGCTTGATCGTATTGGTCTCTTCGCGTTACCTCACTTCGTTTTCCTTTGCGGCACGACCAAAGGCGTCCGCTGGCGGCAGTTCTTCCTTCTTGTCGGCCCTGGCGCAACCGTCGGCCGGGCGGGCGAGGTGCTACAAGCGAACCGGCTCGATCCAGTCGTCTCCTCGCGACCAGCGTCAGCGCGGAGGCGAGGGCCGTCCGGCAGGTACTGACCCCCGTCGACGCTAGGCATCCCCGGCCCATGTCCTTCTCGCTGCGTCACCCTCCGTTGCCGAAGTTCCCGCAGGTCAGAACATAAATGTGGGCCTTCCTGCAACCCCCCGATCGCGACCCGCTACAGTACTCACATCGCGCTTCACGGAGCACCTCCGGGGAGCACGGGTCCGGGCTGTGGCGCAGTTTGGTAGCGCACTTGACTGGGGGTCAAGGGGTCGCAGGTTCGAATCCTGTCAGCCCGACCGGATCGGCCACGTTCACGCAGGTGGACGTGGCTTTTTTCATGCCCGGCCATGATCCAGTCGTCCGCGTCGGCGGTGATCGCCATGGCCAGTGATGTGTGGCGCGGTTACGCGGCCTCCTGTCCGACGAGCGGTGATTCCGTTGTGGACGGACCAGGCCGGCTCTCCGTGTGACCGATGAACATGTCAGTCACGTCGGGCCATCGAAGAGATGGCCGTCCGTAGGCAGGCGCTGTCAAGGCTGGGCCTCGGGTTGCTTGCCGCGTCGGCCATGCCCGGCTCGGGCGCGGCTCGCGCTAGGGTCCCGTTCCGTGATCGTCTGGTTGAACGGCACCCACGGCGCGGGCAAGACCACGACCAGCGCGCTCCTGCAGCCGCTGTTGGCTGATGCGCGGGTGTTCGACGCGGAGAAGGTCGGCGAGACGTTGATGGACATCAGGCCGGGGCTGCCCGAGACGGACAACTTCCAGCACTGGCCACCGTGGCGGCTGCTGGTCGTCGAGACCGCCGCGCGTGTTCTGGAGTACGCCGGCGGCACGCTGGTGATGCCCATGACCGTCTTGGTCGAGCGGTACTGGCGTGAGATCAGCGCCGGCCTTGCGCAGCGCGCCATTCCCGTGCGGCATTTCGTCCTGCACGCCGACCAGGAGACGCTGCGCGGGCGCATCGAGGGCGAGCACGTCATCCCGTCCCCGTTCCGGCTCAAGTACCTGGAGCCCTACGCCGAGGCGGCCCGCACGTGGTTGCACGCCGAGGCGGAAGTCGTCGACACCACGCACCTCACCGCTGCCGAGGCGGCCGAGCGGATTGCCGAGGCCGTCAAGAGCTGAACCCCCGGAATGAACTCGGATGGCGGTTTCTGCGGATAACCCGTGACACTGCATCCGAGAAGGGGTGATCGATGGACGACGCGGGGGTGATCGGCCGGTCCGTGGCCGAGCCCGACCTGTTCGCCGCCATCTTCGACCGGCACGCGCCGCACATCCACCGCTACCTCGTGCGGCGGCTGGGGCGGGACGTGGCCGACGACGCGCTGGCGGACACGTTCCTGGTCGCGTTCGGCAAGCGAGCCCGCTACGACGGCAGCCGGCCCGACGCGCGGCCGTGGCTCTACGGGATCGCGACCAACATCGTGAGCCGCCACCGCCGTGACGAGGTGCGCCAGTACCGCCTGCTGCACGCCGTGGGGCCGCAGGCCGCGGTCGACGGGCACGCCGACCGCGTGGCCGCCCAGGTCAGCGCCCAGGCGCGCGGGCCGGAGCTCGGGGCGGCGCTGGCCGCCCTCAGCGCCAAGGACCGCGACGTCGTGCTGCTCATCGCGGCCGAGCAGCTGGCCTACGACGAGGTGGCCCAGGCGCTGGGAATCCCCGTCGGCACCGTGCGGTCCCGGCTCAACCGTGCCCGCCGCCAGTTGCGCGCCGCGCTCGGCGGCGCCGGACACCCCGACGTGAAGGAGGTTCCGTCCCATGGATGAGCTGCAGCTGGTCCGCGACCGCGCGGAGGACGTCCCGCTGCCCGACCTGGTCGAGCTGGGCGCGGCCCGCGCCCGCCTGCTCGCGGCCGTCGCGAGCGAGCGCAGCCGCAAGACCGGGAAACGCCTGTGGCAGGCCGGCGCCGCGACAGTGGGGCTCGCCGCGGCCATCACCGCCGTCGTCTCGTTCGCGCCCACCGGCGACGGCCCGCTGACGCCGCCGCGAGCGGCCGCCGACCCCGTGCGCGTGCTGCACGGCGCCGCGGCCGAGGCGCTCAAGCTGCCCGATGCCCCACCGCGGCCCGACCAGTTCGTGTACGTCAAGACCCAGTACGCGTACAGCGACCGCGAAGCCTGGATCTCCGCCGACGGCAAGCACGACGGCTACGTCAAGCAGGACGGCCAGGCCTTCCCGTTGCCGGCGTGCGTCGACGGCAAGTACCGCGTCGAGGGCGCGAACAATCCGGCCGCCAACGGCACCGAAGAGCCGTGCGTCGTGATGCCGGCCTACCGCACCGACCTGCCGACCACCACCGACGCGATGTTCAGCTACCTGAACAAGAACACCAGCGGCGACGCGAACGCCATGGGCAAGGACGTGCAGATGCTCGTCGGCGAGGCCTACCTGCCGCCGCGGACCAAGGCCGCGCTGTTCGACGCCGCCGCGAAAGTGCCGGGCCTGCAGGCCGTGGACCACGTGAGCGACGCGGCGGGCCGTCCGGGCGTCGGCATCACCTGGCCCGGCCACGGCGTGACCCTGATCTTCGACGCCAAGACCTACACCTACCTCGGCACCACGCAGGGCGCCGTCGTCGGCTACGGGATCGTCGACCGCGTGGGGCAACTGCCGCGCTGAGGGCTCAGCGGCCGGTGAAGCTCGCCTTGCCGGGGCCGTCGGCGAGGAACGACTTCACCGCGCCGCGCAGGTCCTCGGTGTCGAACAGCTCGGCGGCGATCGAGGTGACGTGGGCGTTGGCCTCGGGCACACCGCCGTGCTCGAAGTGGGCCAGCACGCGCTTGGTGGCCGCGTGCGCCTGCGTGGGGCCGGCGGCGAGGCGTGCGGTGAATTCGCGCGCCGCGGCGTCGAAGCCCTCGTCGGGCAGCACGCGGTTCACCACGTTCCAGCGTTCGAGCGTCTCGGCCGGGTAGGTGTCGCCGGTGAACACGAACTCCTTGGCCCGCGCCACTCCGGCGCGGGCGGCGAGGCGCTGGGTGCCGCCCATCGTCGGCGTCAGGCCCACCACCTTCTCCACGAGCCCGAACTTCGCGCGCGAAGCGGCCAGGAGCAGGTCGCACGCCACGGCCACCTCGAACGCCCACGTGAGGCACAGGCCGTGCGCGGCGAACACCGTGGGGAACGGCAGTGCGGCGATGCGGTCGGGCACTGTGAGCAGCTCGTCGAAGAACACCTTCGCCTCGGCCGGCGAGCCCTGGGCGTCGAAGAGCGCGACGTCCACACCGCCGCTGACCACGCGGCCCTCCGCTCGGATGAGCAACGCCCGCGCCGGCCGGGCTTCGAGATCGGTGATGGCTTCGAGCAGGTCGCGTTGCAGCGAAGCGGTGTAGAGGTTGAGCGGCGGGGCGTCGATCGTCAGCACCGCCAGGCCGTCTTCGCGGTCGAGCCGGGTCACGCGTTCTCCTCGTTGTCGAGCAGCTTGTCCCAGTACGCCTGGGCCGTGGGCCGCCATTCCACGTGCTTGCGGTGGAACAGCTCGCTCGCCTTGCGGCCGCTCCACTCGGCGGGCAGCAGCTCGGCCGGCAGCCGCGGGTCGAGGAACGGGAAGCGCCGCCATTCGTGCACCAGCTCGGTCTGCGCGCGCAGCACGGCCGGGTCGCCCGCGGGGCGCAGGCCGGTGAAGCGGTCGATGAAGTCCTCGTAGCGGTCGGTCAGCTCCGAGAGGTCCCACGACCGCTCGACCATGCTCTCCTGCTCGCCGACCTCGCCGTACGCGGCCGTGAACGACATCGCCTGGGCGTCGAGCTGCAGCTCCGCCACGATCTGCTGCGCTTCGTGCTGCCGGCTCGGGTCGGGGCTCACCCACACGCCCGCGACGGGCGAGCCGAACCCGGCCCACGTCAGGCGCGTGCGCAGGCGGTGGCGCAGGTCGCGTTTGGCCTCGGGCACCGACACGATCAGCATCAGCCAGCGGCCTTCCCACGCGACGGCCTCGCGCCCGAACGCGTAGATCCGGTCCGCGCCTTCGGTGAGCAGGCGGCGGCCCGGCGGCGTGAGCGACCAGCGCACGCGCCGCCCGACGCGTTCGGACACCAGCCAGCCCTCGGCGGCCGAGCGCGCGAGGGCCTGGCGCGCCGACTTCTCCTCGATGTCCAGCATGCCCAGTGCTTCGACGAGCATGGACGTCCACACGGGACGGTCGCGGGGCAGCACGTACTCGCCCAGCACGGTCATCAACAGGGACCGGGCACTCGTGTGGCTCACCTCGCGGCGCCTGCTGACCGTCGGCCGCGGCGCCGCCGAGCGGGGTTCCCGCTGCTTCGCGCGCTGGCCGAGCGTGACCGACGTGGCGGGTTCCGCCATCGCTTTCACCGACCTCACTGCTTCGTGGTACGTAACCCGCCCAGGCTACCCACGTTCAGTGACCGGGACGACACTCGACACACTGGGAGTGCGTCGGCGGCCGGGAGCGCCACCCGTAGAATCGGCGGGGAAATGAGCGCAACACTCGTCGCGAAGGGCCTGGCCTCCGGCCACGGCGACCGTATCCTGTTCTCCGGCCTCGACCTGGTCGTCGCTCCCGGCGACGTCGTCGGGCTGGTCGGCGTCAACGGCGCCGGCAAGTCCACGCTGCTGCGCACCCTCGCGGGCCTGCAGCCGCCCGAGTCGGGGGAGGTCCGGCTTAATCCGCCGACGGCCACCGTCGGTCACCTCCCGCAGGAGCCCGAGCGGCGGCCGGGGGAGTCGGTGCGGCAGTTCCTCGCGCGCCGCACCGGAGTCGCGGAAGCGCAGCGTGAGCTCGACGCCGCCACCGAAGCGTTGACGGAAGGCTTGGCGGGTGCCGATGACACGTACGGCACGGCGCTCGACCGGTGGCTCGCCCTCGGCGGCGCCGACCTCGACGACCGCGCCGGCGAGGTGGCGGCGGAGCTGGGGCTGGCCGTCGACCTCGACCAGCCGATGGTCTCGCTCTCCGGTGGGCAGGCCGCGCGGGCCGGGCTCGCGTCGCTGCTGCTGAGCCGGTACGACATCTTCCTGCTCGACGAGCCCACCAACGACCTCGACCTCGACGGCCTCACTCGCCTCGAGCGGTTCGTCACCGGCCTGCGCGCCGGCACGGTGCTCGTGAGCCACGACCGCGAGTTCCTCGCGCGCACCGTGGACCGCGTCGTGGAGCTGGATCTCGCGCAGCAGCAGGTGAACACGTTCGGCGGCGGCTACGAGTCCTATTTGGAGGAACGCGCCGTCGCGCGGCGCCACGCGCGCGAGGACTACGAGGAGTACGCCGCCACCCGCTCGGCGCTGGAGGCGCGCGGGCAGATGCAGCGCTCGTGGATGGAGAAGGGCGTCAAGAACGCGCGGCGCAAGCAGACCGACAACGACAAGGTCGGCCGCAAGTTCCGCAGTGAGGCCACGGAGAAGCAGGCGTCGAAGGCGCGCCAGACCGAGCGCATGATCGAGCGCCTGGAGGTGGTGGACGAGCCGCGCAAGGAGTGGGAGCTGCGCATGGAGATCGCGGCGGCCCCCCGCGCGGGTGCGGTCGTCGCCACGCTCCGCGGTGCCGTCGTGCACCGCGGGCCGTTCACGCTCGGTCCTGTCGACCTGAAGGTGGACTGGGCGGACAAGGTCGCCATCACCGGCGCCAACGGATCGGGCAAGTCCACTTTGCTGGCTGCGCTGCTCGGCCGGCTGCCGCTCGACGAGGGCAGTGCCGCGCTCGGCTCCGGCGTCGTCGTCGGCGAGGTCGACCAGGCCCGCCGGCTGTTCCTCGACGACGTCCCGCTGGCCGACGCGTTCGCGCGCGAGGTCCCGGAGCTGCCCGACGCCGAGGTCCGCACGCTGCTCGCCAAGTTCGGCCTCAAAGCCGCGCACGTGCTGCGCCCCGCAGCCACGCTCTCCCCGGGCGAGCGCACCCGCGCGGCGCTGGCGTTGCTGCAGGCGCGCGGGGTGAACCTGCTCGTACTCGACGAACCCACCAACCACCTCGACCTGCCCGCGATCGAACAGCTCGAGTCCGCTTTGGACCGCTACCCCGGCACGCTGCTGCTCGTCACGCACGACCGCCGCATGCTCGACGCCGTCTCGGTCACGCGGCGCTTCGAAGTGGCGGACGGGAAGGTCACCGAGTCCTGACGCGTCAGCCGGCCACGGCGTCGACGCCCGGCGGGCGCTTGCCGGGCCTTGCGAGAACCGAGCGCGGTGCGGTGGCCATCGTGAGCGGTGCCTGGCACGGCGGCGGGTCGGCGGGGCGCGGGCGTGGGGTCCGGTGGAAGGGGCAGTGGGTTCCGCGATCGGCGGGCTCTTGCCACACGAGACAAAACGCTTGACGTTCCGGTGATCGAGACGCGTCAACCGGCCACGGCCTCGACGCCCGGCGGACGCTTCCCGGGCGATGCGAGAACCGAGCGCAGCCCGGTCTGCCGTCGTGACCCGTGCCCGGCATGGCGGCGGGTCGGCCGGCCGCGTGCGTGGAGTCCGGTGGCGGCGGCAGGTGAGTTCCCGTTCGGCGGATTCTTGCCGCGCAAGGCGAAACGCCTGGTGTTCCAGTGAGCGGGATCCGTCAGCCGGCCACGGCGTCGACGCCTGTGGTGTGCGTGGGGTGGACCGCGATGAGGACCTTGCCCGGCGAGGTGGCGTAGCCGACGAACTGGTCCACGCCTTCGGCGGGCAGGTAGCGGCGCGCGATGAGCTCCGAGCCGCTGCGGACGCGGGTGGGGTCGGTGACGATCTCGGCCGTGCCGTTGACCGAGACGAAGCTGTAGGGCGCCACGTCGTCGTGCACGGTGAGCGCGACTTCGGCCGAGGCGGCGATCGCGCGGCCTTTCACGCTGTCCTGGGTGATGTTGACCAGCAGGTCGTCGCCGTCGGTGGCGAACCAGACGGGGACGGCGTGCGGGCGGCCGTCGGCACGGACGGTGACGAAGATGGCGCTGCGGTTGCCTTCCGCGAGGTAGGCGCGGGCGCGCTCGGCGGACATCGGGGTGGCCATGGTGCGTTCCTCCAGTGGTCGGGCCCGGCACACCGGGTCACGGTTGCGGCCACCGTAACCCGGCGCACCGACAATCTCGGCTCACCGGAAGTTTCAGCCGATCGGCGAAATCCCGATCCGCACATTCAAGGCCGATCGGTGAGGTACCCGCCCATCGTCGTGAAGTAGTCGGCCGCCGCCAGGTCCGTGCCGTCCTCCGTGCGCACGCGTTCGACCAGCAGCCCGGGGGAGTGGCCGCGGCGCGCTTCGGGACCGGCGACGATCACCACGCCGTCGCCCTCCTTGATGAAGATGCGGCCCGGCGTGCCGCCGTAGTGCCCGGCCGACACCGACGCGCGCACGATCCGCAGCGGAAGACCGCGGTGGTAGGCGAACGCGTTGGGATACGGGTCGGACTGCGCGCGCACCAGCCGTTCGATGTCCGGCGCGGGCCACGTCCAGTCGATGAGACTGTCGCGCGGCGCGCGTTTGTGGAAGAAGCTCGCCTTCGACCGGTCCTGGGCGATCGGCACCACGGTGCCCGTCCCGATGAGCGAGAGCGCCTCGGTGACGATCGGCTCGATGAGATCCACCGTGCGGTGGAACAGGTCCGTGGTCGTGTCCTTCGGGCCGACCGGCACGGCCCGTTGCACCACGATGTCGCCGGCGTCGAGCTCCGCGTTCATCAGGTGGGCGGTCACGCCGACCTCGGGTTCGCCGTTGACCAGCGCCCAGATCAGCGGCGAGAACCCGGCGTACGCGGGCAGCAGCGAGTCGTGGACGTTGAGCGTGCCGTGCGGCGGCAGGGTGAAGATCTCGGGCGGCAGCCAGGCCCGCCAGTTGTTCGCGACGATCAGCTCCGGCTCCGCGGCCTTCAGCTCGGCCAGCAGTTCGGGATCGTCGGGCCGGTTGCGCAGCAGGGCGCGGATTCCGTGGGCCTCGGCCAGTTCGGCCACCGAATCGTCCCAGATCTTCTCGTACGCGTGGTCGCTCTTCGGGTGCGTGACCACGAGGACGACCTCGTGACCGGCGTCGATGAGGGCCCGCAAGGTGCGGTGCCCCCAGGTCTGGTAGCCGAACATGGCCACGCGCATCGGCGAATCCCTTTCGCGGTCGAGGGGACGAACATCACCCACACGGTACTAGCTGAGCCTGTCCTAAGTTAGGTTAGGGTTTCCTGAGCTTTTTGAGTGGGAGCTGAGCCGAACCGAGATGCGGCAGTGCCGCGCTAGGGGACTTTCATGTCACGAGCAGTGGTCGATGGCCAGGTGCCGGTGTACGACGTGGTCGGGGTGGGGTTCGGACCATCGAACCTCGCCCTCGCGATCGCGCTGACCGAGCACAACGCCGCGCCCGGGTCCGGTGACACGGTCACCGCGCACTTCCTCGAGCGCCAGCCGCGGTTCGGCTGGCACCGCGGGATGCTGATCGACACCGCGACGATGCAGGTCTCGTTCCTCAAGGACCTCGCGACCATGCGCAATCCGACGAGCGAGTTCAGCTTCCTGAAATACCTGCACGCCAGGGGCCGGCTGGTCGACTTCATCAACCACAAGAACCTCTTCCCGCTGCGCATCGAGTTCCACGACTACTTCGAGTGGGCGGCGGCCAAGGTCGACGACGTCGTGTCCTACGGCAGCGAGGTCCTGTCGGTCGAGTCGGTGCGCGACGGCGACGAGGTGGTCTTCTTCGACGTCCGCGCGAAGTCCGGCGACGAGATCGTGGAACTGCGCGCCCGCAACCTCGTGCTGGGCACGGGACTGCGGCCCAACCTGCCCGAAGGCGTCAGCGGAAGTGAGCGGATCTGGCACAACAGCCAGCTGCTGCCGCGCGTCGAACGGTTGCGCGGCAGCGAACCGAAGCGGTTCGTGGTGGTCGGCGCCGGCCAGAGCGCGGCCGAGGTCGCGGCACTGCTGCACGACGAGTTCCCGCACGCCGAGGTCTGCGCGGTCTTCGCGCGCTACGGCTACAGCCCGGCCGACGACAGCTCGTTCGCCAACCGCATCTTCGACCCGGATGCGGTCGACCACTTCTACAGCGCCAGCGAGCCCGTGAAGGACCGGCTGATGCGCTACCACGGCGCCACGAACTACTCCGCGGTCGACCTCGACCTGATCGACGAGCTCTACCGCCGCGTCTACCAGGAGAAGGTGCTCGGCATGGAGCGGCTGCGGCTGTTCAACGTCTCCCGGCCCGTGGACGTGACCGACCACGGCACCCACGTGCGCGCGACCGTCGAATCGCTGACCACCGGTGAGCGCGCGGTGCTCGACGCCGACGCCGTCGTCTACGCCACCGGCTACCTGCCCGCGGACCCGACGCCGCTGCTCGGGGAGCTCGCCGCGGGCTGCCGTCGGGACGCGGAAGGCCGGCTGCGCGTTGAGCGCGACTACCGCATCACCACCGACGCCGCCGTGCGCGGCGGGCTCTACCTGCAGGGCGGCACCGAGCACACGCACGGCATCACGTCGTCGCTGCTGTCCAACACCGCGGTGCGCGTCGGCGAGATCCTGCAGTCCATTGTGGATCGCCGAGCCGCCGTGGCCCACCTGCCCGAGTACGCGGTGAGCGGCACGCGCTGACGGCGCTGCGCCCAGTCAGTCCAGCTTCAGTCAACGGTGGAGGTTCCCGGATGACCGGCGTCGTGCCCGGTTCCCCTTTGACCGCGGCACAGGCCGGGGTCTTCTTCGCGCAGTCGCTCGCTCCCGCGGACCCGGCGTACCGCATCGGCTGGTACGCCGACGTGCGCGGCCGCCTCGACCCGGCGCGGCTCGCGGACGCGGTACGGCGGGCGGTCGGCGAAGCCGAGGGACTGCACGTGACAGTCGAGGCCGACGAGACCGGCGTGCCGCGGCAGGACCCGGCGCCGTGCGCGGCCGAGGTGCCCGTGGTGGATCTGTCCGGCGAGCCGGACCCCGAGGCTGCGGCGCACGCGTGGATGCGGGCGGCGCTGGCGGAGCCGGTCGACCTCGCGCGCGGGCCGTTGACCGCGCACGCGGTGCTGGTGCTGGGACCGGACCGCGTGTGGTGGGCGCAGACGTTCCACCACCTGGTGACCGACGCCTACGGCCAGGCAGTGCTCACCCGCCGGGCCGCGGAACTCTACGACGGCGGCACGTCCACTGTGGATTGGAGTGTGGCACCGCTGCTGGAGGCCGACCGCGAGTACCGGGAATCGGCCGCCCGGAAAGCCGATCGCGAGTACTGGCGCGAAAAGCTCGCCGGCCGGCCCGATCCGGTGCGGCTGGCCGGGGGCGAGGGAGAGGTGGTCCGGCGGTCGGTCACGCTGCCGGCCGCCCGCGCCGACGCGCTGCGGAAGTTCGCCGGGAACCACGGCACCCGCCTGTCGCGCGTGGCGATCGCGGCGCTCGCCGCCTACGCGCACCGCGTGACCGGCGCCGAGGACCTCGTGCTCGGCCTGCCCGTCGCGGCGCGGACCGACGCCGCGCTGCGCGACCGGCCCGGGATGCTGTCGAACCTCTTGCCGCTGCGGGTTTCCGCGCGGCCCTCGACGACGCCGGCCGAGCTGGTCGCCGCGGTCACCCGTGAGGTCGCGGACGTGCTCGACCACAGCCGCTACCGCGGCGAGGATCTCGCGCGCGAGCAGAACCTGACCGGCGGGATGCACGAGCTCACCGGGCTGAGCCTCAATTTCCTGCCGGAGGTCTCGGTCGCGTTCGGCGAAGCCACGGCCACGGTGCGCAGCGTCGCGCTCGGCCCCGTGACCGACCTCGCCGTGACCGCCCACGACGCCGGCGCGGGCGGCGGCCTGCGGCTCGAGTTCGCCGCCGCCGGCACACCCGAGACGCTCGCCGAGCACGAACGCCGGTTCCTCGCCGTCCTCGATGCCATGGCCGCGAGCACCGACCGTCCGATCGCGGCGATCGACCTGCTCACCGAGCGCGAACGGCAGCTCGTGCTGACCGACTTCGCGACGGCGCCCGCCGAGGCGCCGGAGCTGACCTGGCCCGAGGCGTTCGCCCGCGTCGTCGCGCGGCAGCCGGACGCCGTCGCCGTGGTCTGCGAGGGCGAGCAGCTCACGTACGCCGAGCTGGACGCCGCCGCGAACCGCTTGGCGCGCCTGCTCACCGCGCACGGGGTGGGGGCTGAAGACGTGGTGGCGGTGGCGCTGCCGCGCTCGGCCGACCTGGTCGTGGGCCTGCTGGGTGTGCTCAAGTCCGGTGCCGCGTACCTGCCGCTGGACCTCGATCTGCCCGAGGACCGCCTGCGGTACCTGCTGAGGGACTCGGGCGCGTGCGCCGTCCTGTCGGTCACGGAATCCGCGGACCAGCTGCCCGCCGTGGACGAGGTCGTGCTGCTGGACGACCCTGCCGTGCGCGCGGAGCTCGCCGCGCTCGACGGCGGGCCCGTCGACCTCGGCGGGTTGCGGCTGGACCGCGCCGCCTACGTCATCTACACCTCCGGCTCCACCGGCAAGCCCAAGGGCGTGGTGCTCCCGCACGACGGCATCGGCAGCCTGATCGTCACCGCCACCGAGCGCATCGGGATCACGGCCGAGAGCCGGGTCGTGCAGTTCGCGTCGGCCGGGTTCGACGTGACGGTGTGGGACCTCGTGATGTCGCTGTGCGTGGGCGGGCGCGTGATCGTGGTGCCGGCGCACCGCCGCGTCGCGGGCGTCGAGCTCACCGGCTACATCGCCGATCACGCCGCGACGCACATGATCCTGCCGCCCTCGTTGGTGGCCGCGCTGCCGGCCGACTGCGAACTGCCGAAGGGCGCGGTGCTCATCGTCGGCACCGAAACCGTGCCGCCCGAGCTGATCGCACGCTGGGCGAAGGATCTGCGCGTGGTCGCCGCGTACGGGCTCACCGAGGCGACGGTGAACTCCACGCTGTGGCCCGCGGAAGCGGACTGGACCGGGCCGATCCCGATCGGACGCCCCGACCCGAACACCCGCTGCTACGTGCTGGACACCGCGCTCAACCCGGTGCCACCGGGCGTGGAGGGCGAGCTGTACGTCGGCGGCCGCGGCCTAGCGCGCGGGTACGTCGGACGCGCCGCGCTCACGGCGGAGCGGTTCGTGGCCGACCCGTTCGCCGGGCCGGGCGAACGCATGTACCGCACGGGCGACCGCGTGCGCTGGCGCGCCGACGGGAACCTCGACTTCCTCGGCCGCGCCGACCACCAGGTCAAGATCCGCGGTTTCCGCGTCGAACCCGGTGAGATCGAGTCGGTGATCGCGGCGCACGACGGCGTCGCGCGGGTGGCCGTGGTGCCGCGCGAAGTGAAGCCGGGTGACCGGCGGCTGGTGGCGTACGTGGTGCCGGAGCAGGCGCCGGGCGCCGACCGGGACGCGGCGGGGGAGGCCGCGCAGGTCGGCCGCTGGAAGGACGTGCACGAACTGCTCTACTCGGTCGCCGACCGCGACCCGTTCGACGAGGGCTTCACCGGCTGGAACTCCAGCTACGACGGCGAGCCGCTGCCGTTGCGCGACATGCGTGCGTGGCGTGAGTCCACTGTGGACTCGATTCGGGCATTGCGGCCGCGCCGCGTGCTGGAGCTCGGCGTGGGCAGCGGGCTGCTGCTGTCGAAGCTCGCGCCGGGCACCGTCGAGTACTGGGCGCTGGACCTGTCCGAGGAAGTGGTGCGGTTGCTGGAAAGCCGCGTCGCCGACCGGCCGGAGCTGGCGGGCAAGGTGCACCTTCGGGCGCGGCCGGCGCACGAGCTGGGCGACCTGCCGGCCGGCCATTTTGACACCGTGGTGATCAACTCCGTGGTGCAGTACTTCCCCGGCGCCGAGTACCTCCTCAATGTATTGCGGCAGGTCACGGGTCTGCTCGCCCCCGGTGGCTCGGTGTTCGTGGGTGACGTGCGGAACCTGAGCCTCCAGCGCGTGCTGCGAGCGGGTGTCGCGGCCGCGCAAGGGGACGCGACACCGGCGGCGGTCGACGCGGCCGTGGCCCGCGAGGACGAGCTGGTGCTCGATCCGGGCTTCTTCGCCGCGCTGCCCGAACGGATCGCCGCGTTCACGGAGGCCGACATCCGGCTGAAGCGCGCGACGTACGAGAACGAGCTGAGCCGCTACCGCTACGACGTTGTGCTGCGGACGGAAGCCGCGGCCCCGCGCGAAGTCCCGGCGGTGCCGTGGGCCGAGGTGGGCTCGTCCGGCGCGTTCGCGGCCCACCTCGGCCGACGACGGCTCGAGGCACTGCGCGTCACGGGAATCCCGAACGAGCGGCTCATCCCGGACCTCACGGCCTTGCGGGCGCTGGACGGCGAACCGGTGAACGCTCCCGGCGCGGCCATGGACCCGGACGTGCTGGTCGAGCTGGCCGGCGCGGCCGGTTACCAGGCGGCGGCGACCTGGTCGGGGGAGACGGCGACGGCGTTCGACCTCGTGCTGTCGCGCGAGGAGCCGGTCGCGACGTACACCGGCCCGACCGGCGGGCGGCTGGCCAACGTGCCGGTGGTCTACCGCGACCCGGCGTCGCTGATGAAGGACCTGCGCGGCCGCGTCGAAGAGGCGTTGCCGCACTACCTCGTGCCCTCGGCGTTCGTGCCGCTGGACCGCCTGCCGATCATGACCAACGGCAAGCTCGACCGCGCCGCGCTGCCCCTGCCCGACTTCGGGGCGCTGGCGCAGGGCCGCTCGCCGCGGACGCCGCGCGAGGTCGCGTTGTGCACGGTGATGGCGGACGTCCTCGGCGTGCCGTCGGCCGGCGCCGACGACGACTTCTTCGCGCTCGGCGGCGACAGCATCTCGTCGATCCGGCTCGTGCTCGGCGCCGCGCAGCACGGTCTCGCCATCACACCCCGGCAGGTGTTCAAGCACCGCACCGCGGAGGCGCTCGCCGCGTGCGCCGGCGAAGTGATCACCGCCGAGGACACGGCGGAGCCGCTGCTGGAGCTGTCCGAAGCGGACTCGGCCGCGCTCGACTCGCACGCCGAGGTGCTGCCGGTGACCCCGTTGCAGCAAGGGTTCTTCTTCCACGCCGCGTTCGAGGACGACGACGTCTACGCCGTCCAGGAGATCTTCGACCTCGCCGGGCCGGTGGACCCGCCCACGCTGCGCCGCGCCGTGCAGAACCTCCTCGATCGCTTTTCGTCGCTGCGGTCCGGTTTCCGCCAGCTCGACGACGGCCGGGTCGTCCAGGTCGTGGCGGCGCACGCGGAGCTGCCGTGGCGGGAGGTCTCGCCCGAGGCCGCCGCCGACGCGCTGGCCGCCGACCGCGAGCGCCGCTTCGCCCTCGACCGGCCGCCGCTGCTGCGCGCCACGCTCGTCGGGCGCGAGCGGCTCGCCCTGACCTTCCACCACAGCGTGGCCGACGGCTGGTCGGTCGCGGTGATGGTGCGCGAGATCCTCGCCCGCTACGGCGCCACCGAACCGCTTCGGCCCGAGCCCGCCTCGCGCACGGCGCACCTGCGTCGGCTGGCGGCGCGGGACCACGATGCGGCACGGCAGGCGTGGCGGACGGCGCTCGCGGGCATCGAGGAACCGACCCGGCTCGTGACCACCCCGGCCGGGCTGGCACCACGGCGTCCGTCGCGGGTGCATTTCGCCGTCGACGCGGCAACCACCGCCCGCGTCGGCGCGTTCGCGCGCGAGCACGGGCTGACGCTCGGCACCGTGCTGCACGGCGCGTGGGGCCTGCTGCTCGGCCGCCTGACCGGCCGTGGGGACGTGGTCTTCGGCAGCACCGTGTCTGGCCGCGACCCCGGCGTCGCGGGCATCGAGGACGCCGTGGGCCTGTACATCAACACCTTGCCCGTGCGGGTCCGCTGGACCGGCGGCGACACCGTCGCCGGGCTCCTGCGCCGGCTGCAGGACGAGCAGGCCGCGCTGCTGGACCACCAGCACCTCGGGCTCGCCGAGCTGCAGCGAATCGCCGGCGTGGGCCAGGAGGAGCTCTTCGACACGCTCGTCGTGGTCGAGAACTACCCGCGCGACAACGGCGACGCCGGCGCGGTGCGCGTGACCGGCGTCGAGGTCGTCGACGCGGTGCACTACCCGGTCGCGCTCATCGCCACGCCGGGCGACACGCTGGAGTTCGGCCTGAAGTTCGACGCGTCGCGCCTCGACGCGCGGGCGGCCGAGCAGCTCGCGGAACGGTTCGTGCGAGTGCTCGAAGCGTTCGCCGCGGCCCCGGACGCGCCGGTGGCACACGTGGACCGCGTCTCGGCGGCGGAGCTGGAACGGCTGGGGGAGCTGAACGCGACCGCCGTCTCAGTGCCGGAGCAGACGCTGCTCACGGCGTTCGAGCGGCACGTGGCCGAGACCCCGGACGCGCCGGCGGTGCTGTTCGAGGACGAGCGGCTGTCCTATGCGGACCTGGACGCCCGCGCGGCGGTGCTGGCCCGGCGCCTGCGGGCTCGCGGCGCGCGGCCCGGGGCGGTGGTCGCGGTGGCCGTGCCACGCTCGGCCGAGCTGATGGTGGCGCTGCTGGGCGTGCTGAAGTCCGGCGCGGCCTATCTGCCGCTCGATCTCGACTACCCGGCCGAGAGGCTGGAGTACATGCTCGTGTCCTCCGGGGCCGCGCTGGTGGTCATCGAACCGGGTACGGCCGCGCAGGTGCCGGCGGGCCCGGAGCAGGTGCCGGTCGACGGTCCGGACGTCGCCGACCGGCCCGGCCCGGTGGCGAGCCCCGACGACGCCGCGTACCTGATCTACACGTCCGGTTCGACCGGCCGGCCCAAGGGCGTCGTGGTCTCGCACCGCGCGATCGTCAACCGGCTCGCGTGGATGCAGCACGAGTACCGGCTGGGTGCCGACGACCGCGTGCTGCAGAAGACGCCGTCGAGCTTCGACGTGTCCGTGTGGGAGTTCTTCTGGGCGCTGCGCGAAGGCGCGGCCGTGGTGTTCGCGCGGCCGGACGGCCACCGTGACCCGGCGTACCTCGCCGACGTGATCCGCAGCCACGGCGTGACGACGCTGCACTTCGTGCCGTCGATGCTGGCCGCGTTCCTCTCCGCCGAGGAGGTCGCCGGCGACCCGCGCTGGGCCGCGTCGCTGCGGCGCGTGTTCACCAGCGGCGAAGCGCTGCCCGGCGAGGCCGCGGCGCGCTGGCGGCGGCTGACCGGTGTGCCATTGCACAATCTCTACGGCCCCACCGAGGCGGCTGTGGACGTGTCGTACTTCCCGTTCCGCGACGGTCCGGAAGCGACTGTCCCCATCGGACGTCCGGTGTGGAACACGCGCCTGCTCGTGCTGGACACGTGCCTGCGCCCGGTGCCCGACGGCGTGGCCGGGGAGCTGTACCTCGCGGGCGTGCAGCTCGCGCGGGGCTACCACGGGCAGCCCGCGCTGACGGCCGAACGGTTCGTGGCCGACCCCTTCGGCGAGCCGGGTGCGCGGATGTACCGCACCGGCGACCTGGTGCAGCGCCGCGCCGACGGTGAGCTCGAGTACCTGGGCCGCACCGACCGGCAGGTGAAGATCCGCGGCAACCGCATCGAGCTCGGCGAGATCGAGGCCGTGCTCACGGCGCAACCCGGCGTCCGCGCGGCCGCGGTCGTGGTGCGCGACGGTGCCCTGGTCGGGTACGCAGCCGGTTCCGCGGACACCGACGAACTGCGAGCCGCGCTGACCGCGGCGTTGCCCGCGACGATGGTGCCGAACGCCCTCGTGGTGCTCGACGAGTTCCCGCTGACCCCGAGCGGCAAGCTCGACACCCGTGCCCTGCCCGTGCCGGTCGTCGCCGCGCCGGTGGCGACCGGGCAGCGCGGCGACGACCGCGAGTCGGCCCTGGCGGCGATCTTCGCCGACGTGCTCGGGCTGGCCGAGGTCGGCGCCGACGGCGACTTCTTCCTGCTGGGCGGCGACAGCATCACGTCGATCAGCGTGTCGAGCCGCGCTCGCCGGGCCGGGTTCGACCTGAGCCCGGCGGACGTGTTCACCCACCGCACGCCCGCCGCGCTGGCGGCCCTCGGCGGCGCGCCCGTGACGCAGGGGCCGGTGCCCGATCCGGACGGGGTCGGCGACGTGCCGCTGCTGCCCGAGGTGCACCGCCTGCGCGAACTCGGCGACAGCGGCACCGAGTCGATCCGGCTGCGCCTGCCCGCCCACGCGGACACCGAGAGCCTCGCGGCCGCGCTGCAGGCGGTGCTCGACCACCACGACGGGCTGCGGCTCAAGCGCAGCCGCGTCGCGTCCGTGCTGTGGTCGCTCGAGACGCGCCCGGCCGGCGCGGTCGACGCCGCCGAAGTGCTGCTCGCCGAGGACACCACTGCCGAGAACACCATTGCCGAGAACACCATTGCCGAGAATGTCACTGCCGATAACGGCACCACCGAGTTCGATCCTGACGCCGGGATCCTGCTGCGGGCGGTGCGGTCCGGCGACCAGTTGCTGCTCACGGCCCACCCGCTGCTGGTCGACGCCCCGTCGTGGCCCACGATCGCCGCCGACCTCGCCGCGGCCTGGACGGCGGTCCAGGCCGGGCACTCCCCGGTGTTCGCCGCGGTGGAAACCTCGCTGCGCACCCACGCCCGCGCCGTCACCGAGCGGGCGCAGGCACCGGAGCTGCTGGCGGACCTGGAGTACTGGGCCGCGACGCTCGCGCCGGGCGCCGCGACGGTCCCCGGGTCCGGGACGCAGACTGAACGCACCGTGCGGTTCCCGCCGGGCCAGAGCCGGGCCCTCGTCGAGCAGCTGCCCGCGTCGGTGCGCGGCGACGTGACCGACGTCCTGCTCACCGCCCTCGCGCAAGCCGGCGGCGAGCTGATCGTCGACGTGCTCGACCGTCCTGAAGGGACACCCGCCGCGGTGGGCGCGCTGCACACCGCGGCTCCGGTGCGGCTGACCGCGACGGACCTCAAACAGGTCAAGGACCTCGTCCGCGCGGCTCCGGACGCGCTCGGCTACGGCCTGCTGCGGTACCTCAACCCGCAGGCCGCACCCTTGTTCGCCCAGCTCGCCCGCGCCGACGTGCTGCTGCGGTACGCGGGCCGCGTGCCGTCGGGCACCCAGGACTGGGACTTCGCGGCGGGCCCGGGCGCGCCCGCCGGGGCGCACGCGTCGCGCATCGGTGCGGTCTGCGAGGACACGCCGGACGGACCGGTCCTCGCGCTCACCTTCGCCGGTGCCACGCCGGACTTCGTCGACGGCGTGGTCGCCGCACTGGCCGACCTCGCCGCGACGGACGTGGCCGCGGCCGGGCTGACCACGTCCGACCTCACGCTGATCGAGCTGGCGCAAGACGAGATCGAACACGTCGAACGGCTGAGCCCGCTGCCACTGTCGGACATCTGGCCGCTCTCGCCGCTGCAGGAAGGCCTGTTCTTCCACTCCAGCTACGACCAGTCGCGCATCGACATCTACACGATCCAGGAGGCCATCGACCTCGACCGGCACCTCGACGCCGGCCGCCTGCGCGCCGCGTGCGCCGCGCTGACGGATCGCACACCCAGCCTGCGTGCAGGGTTCACCAGCGAAGGACTGCACGGCCCGGTGCAGTTCGTCACGGCCGGCTTCGCGCCCCCGGTGACCGAAGTGGACCTGCGCGACCTGTCCGAAGCGGACCGTGAGCGGCGGCTGGCCGAGCTGATGGAGCGCGACCGGACGACCCGGTTCGACCTCGGCCACCCGCCGCTGTTCCGGATCACGCTCGTGCGCCTCGGCGCCGAACGCGACCGCGTGGTGCTCAACCGGCACCTGCTGCTGTGGGACGGTTGGTCCGCGTGGTTGTTCATCGAGCAGCTCTTCGCGCACTACGAGGGCGGCGAGCCCCCGGCCGGTGGGTCCTATGTGGACTACCTGGAGTGGTTGTCGCGCCAGGACGTCGAGGAGGCCGCGGCGGCGTGGCGATCGGCGTTGACCGGGCTGAGCGAGCCGACGCTGATCGGTCCCGACACCCAGGGCCTCGAGCCCGTCACCCCGGTCAATCTCGACGCGCACCTGACGCCCGAGCTGACCGATCGGCTGCGTGCCGAGGCCCGCCGCCACGGGCTCACCGTGAACTCGGTGCTCAACGCCGCGTGGGCGCTCGTGCTGTCCACGATGGTCGGCCGCCAGGACGTGGTGTTCGGCGCCGCCGTCGCCGGGCGCCCCGCCGCCGTGGCGGACATCGAGACCACGATCGGCCTGTTCCTCAACACCGTGCCCACGCGGGTGCGGCTCGTGCCGGACGAGCCGGTGCTCGACCTGCTGCGCCGCATCCAGGCCGAGCGGATGGACCTCACGCCGTACGAGTTCATGAGCCTCGGCGTGGTGCAGCGCGAGGCCGGGCACCGCGTGCTGTTCGACACGCTGTTCGTGCTCCGCGGCGCCGACGGCGACGAACGCTACGCCGGCCTGCGACACCGGCACGGCATCACGAGCCTCGTGAACGTCGACGCCACGCACTACCCGTTGACGCTCGTGGTCACGCCCGGGCAGTCGATGCGCGTGACGCTGTCCTACCGCGACGACGTGATCGCGGCCGACGAGGCCGCGGTGCTGCTGAGCCGGTTCACCGGGCTCGTCGAGCAGATCGTCGTCGACCTGACCGCACCTGTCGGCGCGTTGGAGACGGTTTCGGCCGGCCGGCGTGGGGAGCTGGCGGAGATCTGGTCGGCCACCGAGCACCCGGTGGTGGGGGACACCATCGCCGACCTGCTCGCCGCCCAGGCCACCCGCACGCCCGGCGCGACCGCGCTCGTGTTCGGCGAGCAGACGCTGACCTACGTGGAGCTGGACGAAGCCGTGAACCGGATGGCGCGGCTGCTGCTTTCGCGCGGCGCCGAGCCGGAACGTGTGATCGCGCTCGGGCTGCCGCGGTCGATCGACATGGTCGTGGCGCTGTTCGCGGTGCTGCGCACCGGAGCCGCGTACCTGCCGCTCGAACTCGACTACCCGGCCGACCGCCTCGCGCTGATGCTCGACGACGCCGGTCCGCTGTGCCTGGTCACGACCACGGCCGTCGCGCAGGATCTGCCGCAGGACCTGCCGCGGGTGCTGCTCGACAGCACCGAAACGAAAGCCGAACTCGCCGCGTTGTCCGGCGGTGACGTCGTGGACGCCGAGCGCCCGCTGTTCGGCCGCGACCGCGCCGACCGGATGGACCACCCCGCGTACGTCATCTACACCTCCGGTTCCACGGGGAAGCCGAAGGGCGTGGTCACGCCGTACCGCGGCCTGACGAACATGCAGCTCAACCACCAGGAGGCGATCTTCGGGCCGGCCATCGCGTCGGCGGGTGGGCGGCGCCTGCGGATCGCGCACACCGTGTCGTTCGCGTTCGACATGTCGTGGGAAGAGCTGCTGTGGCTCGTGGAGGGCCACGAGGTGCACGTGTGCGACGAGGAGCTGCGCCGCGACGCCCGCGCGCTCGTGGCGTACTGCGACCGGCACCGCGTCGACGTGGTGAACGTGACGCCGACCTACGCGCACCTGCTCATCGAGGAAGGCCTGCTCGACGGCGACGACGCGGCGAGTCACCGACCGGCGCTGGTGCTGCTCGGCGGCGAAGCGGTGTCCGAATCGGTCTGGAACCGCCTGCGCGACACCGAAGGCGTCTACGGCTACAACCTCTACGGCCCCACCGAGTACACGATCAACACCCTCGGCGGCGGCACGACCGACAGCGCCACCCCGACCGTCGGCAAGCCCATCTGGAACACCCGCGCGTACCTCGTGGACAACTGGCTGCGGCCGGTGCCCGACGGCGTGCCCGGCGAGCTCTACATCGCGGGCACCGGCCTGGCCCGGGGGTACCTCGGGCGGCCCGGGCTCACGGCGGAGCGGTTCGTCGCGGATCCCTTCGGCGAGCCCGGCGCGCGCATGTACCGCACGGGTGACCTCGTGCGCCGCCGGCCCGACGGGAACCTCGACTTCCTCGGCCGCACCGACGACCAGGTGAAAATCCGCGGCTACCGCGTGGAGCTGGGCGAGATCGAGACGGCGCTGGCCCGGCACCCGCAGGTCGCGCAGGCGGCCGTGATCGCGCGGCCGGACCCGTCGGCGCCGGGGCTGCAGCGGCTCGTCGGCTACGTCGTGCCGGCCGAGCTGAGCGGCGACGAGCGCGACGCCGCCGAAGCCGACCAGGTCGGCGAGTGGCAGCAGATCTACTCCGACGAGTACACCGAGATCCCGACCGCGCTGGTCACCGAGGACTTCGCCGGCTGGGACTCCAGCTACGACGGCACGCCGATCCCGTTGGCGCACATGCGGGAGTGGCGCGCGGCGACCGTGTCGCGCATCGGGGAGCTGGCGCCGCGGCGGATCCTGGAGATCGGCGTCGGCACCGGGCTGCTGATGGGGCAGCTGGCGCCGCACGCCGAGGAGTACTGGGGCACCGACCTCGCCGCGCCGGTGATCGGGAAGCTCACCCGCGAGCTGGAAGCAGACCCGGAGCTGGCCGCGAAGGTGACGCTGCGGGCGCAGCCGGCGCACGAGTTCGGCGGCCTGCCGCGCGGGCACTTCGACACTGTCGTGATCAACTCCGTGATCCAGTACTTCCCGAGCGTCGACTACCTCACCCAGGTGCTGAGCACGGCGCTGGACCTGCTCGCGCCCGGCGGTTCGCTGTTCGTCGGCGACGTGCGGAACCTGCGCCTGGCGCGGTCGTTCCACACCGCCATCCAGCTCACGCGCGCCGACGCGACGTCCGACGTCGCCCAGTTGCGCCGCGCGATCGAACGCGGTGCCGCACTGGAGAAGGAGCTGCTGCTCGACCCGGACTACTTCACGGCACTCGCGCACACGCTGCCCGGCGTCGGCGCGCGGATCCGCGTGAAGCGGGCCGAGCTGCACAACGAGCTGAGCCGGTATCGCTACGACGTGGTGCTGACCAAGGACGCCACCGGTGAGGTGCCGGTGGCGCAGGCCCCGCGCGTGCTGTGGGACGAGGTCGGCTCGCTCGCCCAGCTGAAGGGCCGGCTGACCGGTGACGAGCTGCGCGTCAGCCGGATTCCGGACGCGCGGCTCGCTGCGGAGTTCGCCGCCATGCGGGCGCTCGACGCGGGCGCGCCGCTGCTCGACGTGCTGGATCGCTTCCACGGCACCGGCGACGGCGTCGAACCCGAAGCCGTGCACCGCCTCGGCGAGCGTCTGGGCTACGCCGTGCACACGACGTGGTCGACCGGCGTCGACGGGGTGTTCGATGCCGTGTTCGTCCGGGCGGAAGTGCCGGTCTCGGGCCTCTACGTGCCCGCGGCGACCGGCACGAACCTCACGCGGTTCGCGAACAGCCCGACCGCCGCGCGCGGCAGCGCCGAGCTGGTGCAGGTGCTGCGCGACGAGCTGAAGCGGCAGCTGCCCGACTACATGGTGCCGGCCGCGTTCGTGACACTCGGCAGCCTGCCGCTGACCGACAACGGCAAGCTCAACGTCCGCGCCCTGCCCGACGCCGAACCCGCCGTGTCGCTGGCCGAGAGCCGGCCGGCGGCCTCGCGCGAGGAAGAGGTGCTCTGCGAGCTGTTCGCCGAGGTCCTCGGCCTCGAGCGCGTGGGTGTGGAGGACTCGTTCTTCGACCTCGGCGGGCATTCGCTGCTGGCCACGCGCCTGATCAGCCGCGCGCGGGCCGAGCTCGGCGCCGAGCTGGCGATCAAGGACCTGTTCGAGGCGCCGACCGCCGCGGAGCTGGCCGCCCGGGCGGGCACGGGTGCGCCGGCGAGGCCGGCCGTCGTCGCGCGCGAGCGGCCGGAGCGGATCCCGTTGTCGTTCGCGCAGCAGCGGATGTGGGTGCTCGACCGCATGGACACCACGGCGGCGGCGTACACGTACCCGCTGTTCGTGCGGCTGCGCGGGCCGCTGGAGGTCGAGGCGCTGCGGCTGGCGCTCGGGGACGTGCTGGTACGGCACGAGGTGCTGCGCACGGTGCTGGCCGAGCACGAGGGTGAGCCGTACCAATCCGTTCTGGACTCGCCGGAGATCCCGTTTTCGGTGCTGGCGTGCACCGAGGCCGAGGTGGACGCGCGCGTCGCGGAGCTGGCGGAGCGGCGCTTCGACCTGGCGCGCGAGCTGCCGGTGCGGGTGGACGTGCTGCGACTCGGCGACGACGACCACGTCGTGGCCATGCTGCTGCACCACGGCGCGACGGACGAATGGTCCGACCGGCCGTTCCTCACCGACCTGGGCACCGCGTACGAGGCCCGGCGGTGGGGCGACGCTCCCGAGTGGACTCCGCTGCCCGTGCAGTACGCGGACTTCGCCTTGTGGCAGCGGGACTTCCTCGCCGACGCGGAGCCCGAACAGCTGGAGTACTGGACCGGCGTGCTGCGCGGGCTGCCCGACGAAGTCCCGTTGCCGGCGGATCGGCCGCGTCCCGCGCAGCCGAGCGGCCGCGGCGGGAAGGTCCGGCTGCCGCTCGACGGTGCGCTCGCCGAAGCCGTGCGCTCGTTGTCGGCGGACGCCGGGGCGAGCTTGTTCATGGTGCTGCAGTCGGCCGTCGCCGCGCTGCTGCGCCGGGTCGGCGCGGGCGACGACGTGCCGCTCGGCGCGCCCATCGCCGGCCGCACCGACGCGGCCGTCGACGACCTGGTCGGGTTCTTCGTCAACACGCTGGTGCTGCGCACGGACCTCAGCGGCGAGCCCACGTTCTGTGAGCTGCTGGACCGGGTCAAGGCCGCGGACCTGGTCGCGTTCTCGCACCAGGACGTGCCCTTCGAACGCGTGGTGGAGACGCTGAACCCGCCGCGCGTGCCCGGCCGGAACCCGCTGTTCCAGGTCATGGTCGGCTACCACTACCGGCCCGGCGGTGACCCCGACGTGCTCGGGCTGCCCACCACGTGGCTCGAACCCGGGCACGCGACGGCCAAGTTCGACCTGCACTTCACCCTCGTCGACGAGGCCGGCGCAGCGCCGCTCACCCTCATGCTCGAATACGCGGCGGACCGCTGGACGGCGGAGTCGGCGTGGCGGCTGCTCGCCCGGCTGGGCTCGTTGCTGGCGCAGGCCGCGGCAGAGCCTTCGGTCGCGGTGGCGGCGCTCGACGTGGTGGCCGACGGGGAGCTGGCGCGCCTGGAGTCCTGGAACGCGACCGCCCACGACGTGCCGGCGGTGACGCTGCCCGAGTTGTTCGAGGCTCAGGTGGCGCGGACGCCGGATGCCCCGGCCTTGGTGTTCGAAGACGCCTCGCTGACGTACGCGGAGCTGAACGAGCGGGCGAACCGGCTCGCGCGGTGGCTGCGCGAGCAGGGCGCCGGACCCGAAACGGTGGTGGCGGTGTCGTTGCCGCGGTCGCTGGAGCTGGTGGTGGCGTTGTACGCGATTCACAAGGCGGGTGCGGCGTATCTGCCGTTGGACCCGGACTATCCGGCGGAGCGGCGGGAGTTCATGCTTGCCGACGCGGCTCCGGCCGTGGTGCTGGACGGCCCGGTCGACGCGTCGGGCTACGACTCGGCGGATCTCGGTGTCCGGGTGGCGCCGGGTGCGCCGGCGTATGTGATTTACACGTCGGGTTCGACGGGGCGGCCGAAGGGGGTGGTGGTTCCGCATCGAGGGATTGTGAACCGGTTGCTGTGGATGCAGGACGAGTACGGTTTGTCGGCGGATGATCGGGTGTTGCAGAAGACGCCGTCGAGTTTCGATGTGTCGGTGTGGGAGTTCTTCTGGCCGCTGCTTGCCGGTGCGACGCTGGTGGTTGCGAAGCCGGAAGGGCACAAGGATCCCGCCTACCTCGCGGGCCTGATTCGGCGGGAAGGCGTGACGACTGTCCACTTCGTCCCGTCGATGCTGCGGCTGTTCCTGGAGGAAGCCGCGGGGTGCACCGGGCTGCGGCGGGTGTTGTGCAGCGGTGAGGGGTTGCCGTCCGACGTCGCGACGCGGTTCGCCGAGCTGCTCCCGGCCGAGCTGCACAACCTGTACGGGCCGACGGAAGCATCGGTCGACGTGACGGCGTTCCCGGCGACCGGCCCGTTCGACGGCCCGGGTGTCCCGCTGGGCCGCCCGATCTGGAACACCGGCACCCACGTGCTCGACGCCCGGCTGCGGCCGGTGCCTCCGGGCGTGCCGGGTGAGCTGTACCTGTCCGGCGTGCAGCTCGCGCGGGGGTACCTCGCGCGGCCGGGGCTGACGGCGGAACGGTTCGTGGCGAGCCCGTTCGGCGCGCCGGGGGACCGCATGTACCGCACGGGCGATCTCGCACGGTGGACCGAAGGCGGGGTGCTGGAGTTCCTCGGCCGCGTCGACCACCAGGTGAAGGTCCGCGGCTTCCGCGTCGAGCTGGGCGAGATCGAGGCGGCTCTCACCGCGCTCGACGGCGTCACCGGCGCCGTGGTGGTGGCCCGGGACGAGCGGCTCGTCGCCTACCTCACCGGTACGCCGGGTGACGTGCGGGCGGAGCTGGCGAAGACCCTGCCGGAACACCTGGTCCCGGCGGTGGTCGTGCCCCTCGGCGAGTTCCCTGTGACCCCCAACGGCAAGCTGGACCGCGCCGCCCTGCCGGATCCGGAGTTCACGACGGCCGGCGGTCGCGAGCCGCGGACCGAGCGGGAACGCGAGCTGCGGGAGCTCTTCGCGGCGGTGCTCGCCGTGCCGGCACCGTCGATCGACGACGACTTCTTCGCCCTCGGCGGCCATTCGCTGCTGGTCATGCGGCTGGTGTCGCGGATCCGCGCGGCGGGCGCCGAGATCAGCGTGCGGGACGTCTTCGAGGCACCGACGGTGGCGTCGCTGGCCGAGCGGCTGACCGCGCCGACCGGGGACCGGCCCGAACTGGTGGCGGCGAACCGGCCGGAGGTGCTGCCGCTTTCGGCGGCGCAGCAACGGCTCTGGTTCCTCTACCGCCTGGACGGCCCGACGTCGACGTACTCCGTGCCGCACGCGTGGCGGCTGCGGGGCGCGCTGGACCTCGACGCGCTGCGGGCGGCGTTCGCCGACGTCGTCACCCGCCATGAAGTGCTGCGCACGGTCTTCGAGGAGCACGACGGAGTGCCGGCGCAGCGGATCCTCGCAGCTGTGCCCCTCGACGCCGTGCCACTCGACTTCGCGGTCGAGCGCGTGACCGACGTGGCCGCGCGGATCCGGTCCGAAGTGGACATTCCGTTCCGGCTCGACGAGGCCCCGCCGGTGCGCGTGCGGGTGTTCGCCGTGGCCGAGGACGAGCACGTGCTGCTGGTGCTGTTGCACCACGTGGTCACCGACGAGTGGTCCGAAGGGCCGCTGTTCGCCGACCTCGCGACGGCCTATCGCGCCCGGCTCGACGGCGTCGCTCCCGAGTGGACACCGCTGCCGGTGCAGTACGCGGACTATGCGTTGTGGCACCAGGCCATGCTCGACGGCGAGCAGGAGAGCCAGACGTCGTTCTGGAGCGAGGTGCTCGCCGGGTTGCCGGACGAGCTGGACCTGCCCGCCGACCGGCCGCGGCCGGCGGAGTCGAGCCACCGCGGCGCCACGGTCACGTTCGAGGTGCCGGCCGGGCTCACGGCGGCGCTGCGCGCGGTGGCGATCGAGCACGACACCAGCATGTTCATGCTCGGCCAGGCCGCCGTCGCCACACTGCTGCACCGCCTGGGCGCCGGCACCGACATCCCGCTGGGCGCGCCGGTGTCCGGCCGCACGGACGAGCGGCTCACGGACCTGGTCGGGTTCCTCGTGAACTCGCTGGTCCTGCGCACGGACCTCGCCGGCGATCCCGCGTTCGGCGAGTTGCTGCGCCGGGTCCGGGCGACCGATCTGGCCGCGTTCTCCCACCAGGACTTGCCGTTCGACCGGGTGGTCGAGCTGGCGGAACCGGAGCGTTCGCTGGCGCGGCACCCGCTGTTCCAGACCATGGTCGTGTACCTGCCGGAGGGCGCGGACACGCCGCAGTTACCGGGTCTGGAGGTCGTGCGCGAGGACGTGGCGCAGGACGTCGCGAAGTTCGACCTGGAGTTCGGGTTCCTGGAGCAGCCGGGCGGTGCGATCGCCGGAGCGATCGAATACAGCGCGGACCTGTTCGACCGCGCGACCGCGGAGTCGTTCGCGACCCGGCTGGTGCGGGTGCTGGAGCAGGTGGCCGCCGATCCGTCGGTGCCGGTCGGGTCGCTCGACGTGCTGTCGGACGCGGAATCGGCGCTGCAGAAGAGGTGGAACGCCACGGATCACGACGTGGCCGGGGCGACACTGTCGGAGCTGTTCGAGGAGCAGGTCACCCGGACGCCGGAAGCGCCGGCCGTGGTGTTCGAGGGCGCGGCTCTGTCCTATGTGGAGCTGAACGAGCGGGCGAACCGGCTCGCGCGGTGGCTGCGCGAGCAGGGCGCCGGACCCGAAACGGTGGTGGCGGTGTCGTTGCCGCGGTCGCTGGAGCTGGTGGTGGCGTTGTACGCGATTCACAAGGCGGGTGCGGCGTATCTGCCGTTGGACCCGGACTATCCGGCGGAGCGGCGGGAGTTCATGCTTGCCGACGCGGCTCCGGCCGTGGTGCTGGACGGCCCGGTCGACGCGTCGGGCTACGACTCGGCGGATCTCGGTGTCCGGGTGGCGCCGGGTGCGCCGGCGTATGTGATTTACACGTCGGGTTCGACGGGGCGGCCGAAGGGGGTGGTGGTTCCGCATCGAGGGATTGTGAACCGGTTGCTGTGGATGCAGGACGAGTACGGTTTGTCGGCGGATGATCGGGTGTTGCAGAAGACGCCGTCGAGTTTCGATGTGTCGGTGTGGGAGTTCTTCTGGCCGCTGCTTGCCGGTGCGACGCTGGTGGTTGCGAAGCCGGAAGGGCACAAGGATCCCGCCTACCTCGCGGGCCTGATTCGGCGGGAAGGCGTGACGACTGTCCACTTCGTCCCGTCGATGCTGCGGCTGTTCCTGGAGGAAGCCGCGGGGTGCACCGGGCTGCGGCGGGTGTTGTGCAGCGGTGAGGGGTTGCCGTCCGACGTCGCGACGCGGTTCGCCGAGCTGCTCCCGGCCGAGCTGCACAACCTGTACGGGCCGACGGAAGCATCGGTCGACGTGACGGCGTTCCCGGCGACCGGCCCGTTCGACGGCCCGGGTGTCCCGCTGGGCCGCCCGATCTGGAACACCGGCACCCACGTGCTCGACGCCCGGCTGCGGCCGGTGCCTCCGGGCGTGCCGGGTGAGCTGTACCTGTCCGGCGTGCAGCTCGCGCGGGGGTACCTCGCGCGGCCGGGGCTGACGGCGGAACGGTTCGTGGCGAGCCCGTTCGGCGCGCCGGGGGACCGCATGTACCGCACGGGCGATCTCGCACGGTGGACCGAAGGCGGGGTGCTGGAGTTCCTCGGCCGCGTCGACCACCAGGTGAAGGTCCGCGGCTTCCGCGTCGAGCTGGGCGAGATCGAGGCGGCTCTCACCGCGCTCGACGGCGTCACCGGCGCCGTGGTGGTGGCCCGGGACGAGCGGCTCGTCGCCTACCTCACCGGTACGCCGGGTGACGTGCGGGCGGAGCTGGCGAAGACCCTGCCGGAACACCTGGTCCCGGCGGTGGTCGTGCCCCTCGGCGAGTTCCCTGTGACCCCCAACGGCAAGCTGGACCGCGCCGCCCTGCCGGATCCGGAGTTCACGACGGCCGGCGGTCGCGAGCCGCGGACCGAGCGGGAACGCGAGCTGCGGGAGCTCTTCGCGGCGGTGCTCGCCGTGCCGGCACCGTCGATCGACGACGACTTCTTCGCCCTCGGCGGCCATTCGCTGCTGGTCATGCGGCTGGTGTCGCGGATCCGCGCGGCGGGCGCCGAGATCAGCGTGCGGGACGTCTTCGAGGCACCGACGGTGGCGTCGCTGGCCGAGCGGCTGACCGCGCCGACCGGGGACCGGCCCGAACTGGTGGCGGCGAACCGGCCGGAGGTGCTGCCGCTTTCGGCGGCGCAGCAACGGCTCTGGTTCCTCTACCGCCTGGACGGCCCGACGTCGACGTACTCCGTGCCGCACGCGTGGCGGCTGCGGGGCGCGCTGGACCTCGACGCGCTGCGGGCGGCGTTCGCCGACGTCGTCACCCGCCATGAAGTGCTGCGCACGGTCTTCGAGGAGCACGACGGAGTGCCGGCGCAGCGGATCCTCGCAGCTGTGCCCCTCGACGCCGTGCCACTCGACTTCGCGGTCGAGCGCGTGACCGACGTGGCCGCGCGGATCCGGTCCGAAGTGGACATTCCGTTCCGGCTCGACGAGGCCCCGCCGGTGCGCGTGCGGGTGTTCGCCGTGGCCGAGGACGAGCACGTGCTGCTGGTGCTGTTGCACCACGTGGTCACCGACGAGTGGTCCGAAGGGCCGCTGTTCGCCGACCTCGCGACGGCCTATCGCGCCCGGCTCGACGGCGTCGCTCCCGAGTGGACACCGCTGCCGGTGCAGTACGCGGACTATGCGTTGTGGCACCAGGCCATGCTCGACGGCGAGCAGGAGAGCCAGACGTCGTTCTGGAGCGAGGTGCTCGCCGGGTTGCCGGACGAGCTGGACCTGCCCGCCGACCGGCCGCGGCCGGCGGAGTCGAGCCACCGCGGCGCCACGGTCACGTTCGAGGTGCCGGCCGGGCTCACGGCGGCGCTGCGCGCGGTGGCGATCGAGCACGACACCAGCATGTTCATGCTCGGCCAGGCCGCCGTCGCCACACTGCTGCACCGCCTGGGCGCCGGCACCGACATCCCGCTGGGCGCGCCGGTGTCCGGCCGCACGGACGAGCGGCTCACGGACCTGGTCGGGTTCCTCGTGAACTCGCTGGTCCTGCGCACGGACCTCGCCGGCGATCCCGCGTTCGGCGAGTTGCTGCGCCGGGTCCGGGCGACCGATCTGGCCGCGTTCTCCCACCAGGACTTGCCGTTCGACCGGGTGGTCGAGCTGGCGGAACCGGAGCGTTCGCTGGCGCGGCACCCGCTGTTCCAGACCATGGTCGTGTACCTGCCGGAGGGCGCGGACACGCCGCAGTTACCGGGTCTGGAGGTCGTGCGCGAGGACGTGGCGCAGGACGTCGCGAAGTTCGACCTGGAGTTCGGGTTCCTGGAGCAGCCGGGCGGTGCGATCGCCGGAGCGATCGAATACAGCGCGGACCTGTTCGACCGCGCGACCGCGGAGTCGTTCGCGACCCGGCTGGTGCGGGTGCTGGAGCAGGTGGCCGCCGATCCGTCGGTGCCGGTCGGGTCGCTCGACGTGCTGTCGGACGCGGAATCGGCGCTGCAGAAGAGGTGGAACGCCACGGATCACGACGTGGCCGGGGCGACACTGTCGGAGCTGTTCGAGGAGCAGGTCACCCGGACGCCGGAAGCGCCGGCCGTGGTGTTCGAGGGCGCGGCTCTGTCCTATGTGGAGCTGAACGAGCGGGCGAACCGGCTCGCGCGGTGGCTGCGCGAGCAGGGCGCCGGACCCGAAACGGTGGTGGCGGTGTCGTTGCCGCGGTCGCTGGAGCTGGTGGTGGCGTTGTACGCGATTCACAAGGCGGGTGCGGCGTATCTGCCGTTGGACCCGGACTATCCGGCGGAGCGGCGGGAGTTCATGCTTGCCGACGCGGCTCCGGCCGTGGTGCTGGACGGCCCGGTCGACGCGTCGGGCTACGACTCGGCGGATCTCGGTGTCCGGGTGGCGCCGGGTGCGCCGGCGTATGTGATTTACACGTCGGGTTCGACGGGGCGGCCGAAGGGGGTGGTGGTTCCGCATCGAGGGATTGTGAACCGGTTGCTGTGGATGCAGGACGAGTACGGTTTGTCGGCGGATGATCGGGTGTTGCAGAAGACGCCGTCGAGTTTCGATGTGTCGGTGTGGGAGTTCTTCTGGCCGCTGCTTGCCGGTGCGACGCTGGTGGTTGCGAAGCCGGAAGGGCACAAGGATCCCGCCTACCTCGCGGGCCTGATTCGGCGGGAAGGCGTGACGACTGTCCACTTCGTCCCGTCGATGCTGGAGGTGTTCCTCGGCGAGCCGGGTGCCCGCGCGTGCCCGAGCCTGCGGCGCGTGCTGTGCAGCGGTGAGGCCCTGCCCGCCGACCTCGTCGCGAGGTTCGACCTCGACGCCGAGCTGCACAACCTCTACGGGCCCACCGAGGCGTCGGTCGACGTCACCGCGGCGCCCGCGCGGGTGGCGCCCTCGGGCCGCGTCCCGATCGGACGTCCGGTGTGGAACACCCGAACCCACGTCCTCGACGCCCACCTGGGGCCGGTGCCACCGGGTGTGGCGGCGGAGTTGTACCTGTCCGGAGTGCAGCTGGCGCGCGGTTACCACGCGCGCCCGGGCCTGACGGCCGAACGGTTCGTCGCGAACCCGTTCGGCGCGCCCGGCGAGCGGATGTACCGGACCGGCGACCTCGCGCGCTGGACGGCGGACGGGGAGCTCGAGTTCCTCGGCCGCGCCGACGACCAGGTGAAGATCCGCGGCTTCCGCGTTGAGCTCGGCGAGATCGAGGCCGCGCTGGCCACGCACCCGGCCGTCGCGCAGGCGCGCGTGATCGTCCACGAAGGACGGCAGCTCGTCGCCTACGTCGTCGCGAGCGGGGCCACGGACGATCTCCTCGACCACGTCGGGAAGACGCTGCCCGAGCACATGGTCCCGGCCGCCGTCGTGCCGCTGGCCGAGCTGCCGCTCACCCCCAGCGGCAAGCTGGACCGCCGGGCACTGCCCGCGCCCGAGTTCGAGACCGGCGACGACGCTCCGGCCACGGCCCGCGAGGAAGTGCTCGCGGAGCTGGTGGCCGGCGTGCTCGGGCTGCCGCGCGTCGGCGTGCGCGACGACTTCTTCCGCCTCGGCGGCGACAGCATCGTCGCGATGCAGCTCGTGGCCCGCGCGCGGACCGCCGGTCTGCGGCTCGGCGCGCGGGACGTGTTCCGCCATCGCACGGTGGCCGGGCTGGCCGAGGTCGCGGGGGAGGTGCCGGCCACGCCGTCGTCGGACGACGGCCGGCCGCTGTTCGACCTCACCGACGCGGAACGCGGCGAGTTGCAGGCGACCGCACCCGACGCGGCAGAGGTCTGGCCGCTCACTCCGTTGCAGTCGGGATTGCTGTTCCTGGCCACGGCCGACACCGAGGGCCCGGATGTCTACACGGTGCAGTTCGGGTTCGACCTCGCCGGCCCGCTCGAAGCGTCCCGGTTGCGGCAGGCGGTGCGCGATCTGCTGGAGCGGCACCCGAACCTCCGCACGAGCTACCGGTACCTCGCCTCCGGGCGGCCGGTCGCGCTCGTCGCGCGCTCGGCCGAGCCCGAGTGGCGGGAGGTCTCGGACGACGCGCTGGAAGCGCAGCTCGCACACGAGCGCCGCCGGTTCGACGTCACCGCCGGGCCGCTGCTGCGGTTCCTGCTCGTGCGCTTCGCCGACGGCCACCACCGGCTGGTGGTGTCGCACCAGCACCTGCTGCTCGACGGCTGGTCGGTCCCGCAGCTGCTGGCCGAGCTGTCCGCGCTCTACGCCGGACGCGCGCTGCCGCCCGCGTTGCCGTACCGCGGTTACCTGGGCTGGCTGCGGGACCAGGACGAGGCCACGGCCCGGGTGGCGTGGCGCGACTCTCTCGCCGGGCTGGCCGAGCCGACCCGGCTCGCGCCCGCGGACCCGGATCGGGCCCCCGCGTTGCCGAAGCAGCGGACGCTCGAATTGCCCCGCGAAGCGACCGCCGAGCTGACGGAGCTGGCACGCGAGCGCGGGCTCACGGTGAACACGCTGGTCCAGACGGCGTGGGGCCTGCTGCTCGCGTCGCTGACCGGGCGCACCGACGTGGTGTTCGGCGCCACGGTCGCGGGCCGGCCGCCGGAGCTGCCGGGCGTGGAGCGGATGCTCGGGCTGTTCATCAACACCGTGCCGGTACGCGTGCGCCACGATCCGGCCGAGCCGCTGTCGGCCCTGCTGGAGCGTGTGCAGGAGGAGCAGTCCGCGCTCCTGCCGCACCAGCACGTCGGCCTGCCCGACATCCAGCGCGAGGCCGGGCTGGGCGAGCTGTTCGACACGCTCGTGGTGTTCGAGAGCTATCCCGGTGCCGAGGACGACCCGGACGACGGGCTGCGGGCGACGATCGTGGACCACCGCGACTCCACGCACTACCCGCTGACGTGGGCGGTCGAACCGGCCGAACGGCTCCGGCTCACCGCCGAGTACCGCACGGACCTGTTCACCGACGAGGACGCCGAGCGCCTGCTCGCCGGCATGGAGCTGCTGCTGGGCGAGATGGTGTCCGCAGTGGACCGTCCGGCCGGGACGGTCGACGTCCTGCCGGCCGAGCTGTCGCGGCGGATCCTGCGTGCCTGGAACGCCACCGCGCTCGCCGTGGAGCCGTCGACCGTGGCGGGGCTGTTCGAGGCCCAGGTGCGGCGCTCGCCCGATGCCGTCGCGGTCGTCGGCGGGGCGACGTGGACGTATGCGGAGCTGAACGCGCACGCCAACCGGCTCGCTCGGGCTCTGGTCGAACGCGGCGCCGGGCCGGAGACGCTGGTGGCGCTGGCGTTGCCCAGGTCGGCCGACGTGCTGGCGGCGATCCTCGCCGTGCACAAGGCCGGCGCGGGCTACCTGCCGCTCGACCCGGACTACCCGGCCGAACGGCTCGCCGCGATGCTGGCCGACGCCCGGCCCGGGCTGCTGGTCACCGTCGCGGACGTCCGCGGGGTCCTGCCCGAGTTCGGCAACACTGTGCTGCTGCCGGATCTTCTGGCGACAGAGGTGTCCGAAGAGGACTTGACGGATGCCGACCGGCTGCGTCCGCTGCGGCCCGAGAACCCGGCGTACGTGATCTACACATCCGGCTCGACGGGCACGCCGAAGGGTGTCGTGGTGCCGCACGCGGGGCTGGTGAACCTGTTCCACAGCCACCGGGCGATGCTGCACCGGCCGGCCGTGGCGCGCACCGGGCGCGAGCACCTGCGGGTGGGGCACGCGTGGTCGTTCTCGTTCGACGCGTCGTGGCAGCCGCAGCTGTGGTTGCTCGACGGCCACGCCGTGCACGTCGTGCCCGACGAGGTGCGCCGCGACCCGGAACAGCTCGCCGAGCTGATCCGGCGCGAAGGACTCGACTTCATCGAGGTCACGCCGTCGCTGTTCACGCAGCTGGCCGACGCTGGACTCGTCGAGGGCGACCGCTGTCCGCTGGCCCTGGTCGGCGTCGGCGGCGAGGCGGTGCCGGACGCGCTCTGGCGGCGGCTGGCCGAGCTGGACGGGACCGAGGCGGTCAACCTCTACGGGCCGACGGAGTCCACAGTGGACGCGCTCGTCGCGCGGATCGCCGACAGCGAACGGCCGCTCGTGGGCCGGCCGGTGGCCAACACCCGCGCGTACGTGCTCGACGGCTCGCTGCGGCCCGTGCCGCCGGGGGTGACCGGGGAGCTGTACCTCGCCGGCGGCGGCCTGGCGCGCGGGTATCTCGGCCGGTCGGCCCTCACGGCGGAGCGGTTCGTGGCCGACCCGTACGGCGAACCGGGCACGCGCATGTACCGCACGGGCGACCTCGCGCGCTGGACGCCCGACGGCCGGCTCGACTTCGGCGGCCGAGCCGACGACCAGGTGAAGATCCGCGGCTTCCGCGTGGAGCCCGCGGAGATCGAGGCGGCGCTCGACCGGCACCCGGCCGTGGCGCAATCGGTGGTCGTGGTGCGCGAGGCGCGGGTGAAGCAGCTGGTGGCGTACGTGGTGCCGGCCGCGCTGGTGGACGCGGCCGCGCTGCGCGAGTACGCGGTGTCGGCGCTGCCGGAGCACCTGGTCCCGGCGGCGTTCGTGGTGCTGGAGCGGCTTCCGGTGCTGGCCAACGGGAAGCTCGACCGCGCGGCCCTGCCCGCGCCGGACTTCTCGGCCCAGGCCGGCGGCCGCGCGCCGTCGACCGACCGGGAGCGCGAGCTGTGCGCGCTGGTCGGCGAGGTGCTCGGCGTGCCGGGCCTCGGCGTCGACGACGACTTCTTCGCACTGGGCGGCGACAGCATCGTGGCGATGCAGCTGGTGGCCCGCGTCCGCGCCGGTGGGCTGCGGATCTCGCCGCGCGACATCTTCCGGCACCGGACGGTCGCGGGGCTCGCGACGGTGGCCACCGAAGCCGGCGTGGCGAAGTCCGTGTCCGACGACGGCACCGGCACCGTCGGGCTGACCCCGATCATGCACGCGATGCGGGAGCTGGGCGGACCGATCGCCGGGTACCACCAGGCGGCGTTGCTGATCACGCCGGCGGAGGTGACGAGCGAGAGCCTCACGGCCGTGCTGCAAGCGGTGGTCGACCGGCACCCGATGCTGCGGGCGCGGTTGGACCGAGAGCCTGCGCGGTGGGCGCTGCGGGTGCCCGAGCAGACAGACGTGCGCGGCTGGGTGTCGCGAGTGGACGTTCGCGGGCTCGCGGGCGCGCAGCTGGAACGCGTGATCGCGGCGGAAGCCCTGGCCACGCGAGCGCGGCTCGACCCGGACGCCGGCGCGATGCTGCGGGCGACCTGGTTCGACGCGGGTCCGGAGCGGGGCCGCCTGCTGGTGCTGGTGCACCACCTCGTGATCGACGGGGTGTCGTGGCGGGTCCTGCTGCCCGACTTCGCGGCGGCGTGGGAGGCCGTGGCCGCCGGGCGGAAGCCGGAGCTGCCGCCGGTGGACGTGTCGTTCCGGCGGTGGTCGGAGGCGCTCGCGGCGCGCGCGGTGGAGCCGGCTCGCGCGGCGGAGCTGGACCGGTGGCGGTCGGTGCTCGCGGGTGGCGATCCGTTGCCGCTGCTGCGTTCGCGGGATCCGGAACTGGACGTCGAGTCCGGACTGGCGGCACTGTCACTGACCTTGCCGGCGGCGGTGACGGGCCCACTGCTGGGCCGCGTGCCGGCGGCTTTGCGGGCGACCGTGAACGACGTCCTGCTCACCGGCCTCGCCCTCGCGGTGGCCGACTGGCGCCGCCGCCACGGCGTGGGCGAGGGCACGGCGACGCTCGTCGACCTCGAGGGCCACGGCCGCGAGGACGAGCTCGCCGGCGGTGGCGACTTGTCGCGCACGGTCGGCTGGTTCACCAGCGTCGTGCCCGTCCGCGTCGACCTGGGAGAGCTCGACCTCGCCGACGCGCTGGCGGGCGGCCCGGCGGCGCGCACCGCACTGGAGCGCGTGCGGGCCGAACTGGACGCCGCACCCCTCGCGGGCATGGGCTTCGGGCTGCTGCGGCACCTGAACCCCGTGACCGGGCCCGAGCTCGCGGCGCTGCCCGCGCCGGAGATCGAGTTCAACTACATGGGCCGCTTCGGCCACGCCGGCGAGGGCGACTGGGAGTACGCCCCCGAGGGCGACGCCGCCGACCTCGGCGCCGACCCGGGCAAGCGTGTCTCCCATGCGCTGACCGTCAACGCCCTCGCCGAAGACCGGCCCGAGGGCCCCGCATTGGCGGCCTACTGGTCGTGGCCCGCGGCCCTCGCACCCCAAGCGCGGGTGCGCGACCTGGCCGAAACGTGGTTCCGCGCGCTGGGCGCCCTGGTGCGCCACGCCTCCGACGACTCTCAGTGAGAAAGGAAAACACCATGACCAACCCCTTCGAGAACCCCGACGGCACCTACCTCGTGCTCGTCAACGACGAGGGCCAGCACAGCCTGTGGCCCCAGTTCGTCGCCGTTCCGGCCGGCTGGACCACCGCCTTCGGCCCCGACGCCCGCCGGCCGTGCCTCGACTACGTCGAACAGAATTGGACCGACCTGCGCCCGAAGTCCCTCATCGAGGCCATGGAATCCTGACGCGGCAACGCGAAACCGCCCGGCCGGAGACGTTCCGGCCGGGCGGTTCGGCGTTTCAGGTCGGCGGCTCCCGCTCGGCCAGGCGCCGGGGTGGCCGGGACTTCGCGCCACCGACGGGAGCCTTCTCAGCGCGGCGCGGAGGTTGGGCTGCGAGGTGCCGTGCTTGCCGCGGCGCCGGATTCCCTTGCGCCAAACGACAACGCCCGGCCGGAGGACGTCTCCCGGCCGGGCGTTGTGCGTGCGTGGGGGATCAGGCGGCGGGCTTCACGTCCGTGGCCGGGTTGCCGTCGACGGCGGCGGTGAGCTGGGGGACGATCCGCTCGAGCGTGTAGGGCAGGCTGAGCACGCTGACGAACGACGTGGCGCTGCCGTAGGTGCTCGGGTCCTCGATGAAGACCTCGCGCTTCTGCTTCGCGACGTTCAGGCCCGAGTACAGCTTGTCCTTCGCCAGGGTCGCCTGGCCGCCCGGGATGGTGTCGACGATCCAGACCAGGGCGTCGACGTTGAGCAGGTCGGTGCGTTCCGCGCTGATGTTCGCGCCGAACTTGTCGCCGATGAGCCGGTCGAGGTTCGGGGGCAGCTTGAAGCCCAGCGACGTGAGGATGCGCGAGCGCGGGTCCTCGCTGCCGTAGACGAAGTAGCCGTCGTACTGGGTGGCCATCAGCGCGGTCTTGCCGGCGAACTCCGGGTGCGCGGCGCGGGCCTTGGCGAACTGGTCTTCGACGCCGGCGACGAGCGTGTCGGCTTCCTTGGCCTTGCCCACTGCCTTGCCGACCGTCTTGGTCGTCTCCTGCCACGGGATGCCGTAGTCGTTGTACTGCTTGGGCTGCGCGATCGTCGGCGCGATCTTCGACAGGGTGGTGTACTGCTCCTGCGTGAGCGCGGAGTACAGGCCGATGATGAGGTCCGGCTTCAGCGCGGCGATCTTCTCGAACTGCGGCCCGTCGGCGTCCTTGAGCACGGTCGGCAGGGGAGCGTTGCCGAGCTTCGCCCTGGCCCACGGCGCGATGGCGCCGGGGAAGTTGCCGAGCCAGTCGGTGGTGCCGACGGGCACGACGCCGAGCGCGAGCAGCGAGTCCTGCTCGGTCAGGCCGACGGTGACGACGCGCTGCGGCGCCTTCTCGATCGTCGTGGAGCCGTACTTGTGCTCGATGGTGACCGGGAACGCGCCGGGGTCCGTGGCGCCGGACGCGCCGGTCGAGCCCGGCGCGGCGGGGGTGTCGGAGCCGCACGCCGTGAGCGTGCCGGCGAGCACGAGCGCCGCGGCGAGCGCGCCGGCGGTCCGGGCGCGCCCGCGCGCGGCGGACAGGAGGGAGAAGCGGGCCATCGTCGGTCCTTTGCGGTCGCTCTCGATACGGTGTCGATCAGTTCCAATCCGACCACCGTCACCGCCGAATGGCTTCGTAGCAACGGTTGCGTGCTGCTTGGGGTGCGGCCTGCTTTTGGTCGGATCAGTAATCAGGTTTGCCTAACCTAAGTCAGACCGCCTGGCTGATGCAACCACCGTCCACTGCGGCGAGCCTCACTCCGTTACGGAGTCGCCCACCCGGCGCGTCCCCGACCACGCGGCCCACAACGTCGCGTACCGGCCGCCCGCGGCGACCAGCTCGTCGTGCGTGCCCGTCTCGACGACCGTGCCCGCGTCGAGCACCACGATCCGGTCCGACGCCGCCGCCTGCGTGAGCCGGTGGGCGACCACGAGCCCGGTCCGTCCCTGCAGCGCCGCCGCGGCGGCTGCTTCCAGCGTTTTCGCGCCCGCGCTGCCCGCTTCGGCCGTGGCCTCGTCGAGGATCGCCACCGGCGGATCGGCCAGCACGAGCCGCACGAGCGCGAGCTGCTGCGCCTGCGTGACCGTGAGCTGGTGCCCGCCGTCACCGACGACCGTGTCCAGACCGTCGGGCAGCGCCTCGGCCCACTCCAGCGCGCCGACCGTCGCGAGCGCCGCACGCAGGTCCTCTTCGGACGCTTCGGGCCGCGCCAGCCGCAGGTCGTCGGCCAGCGTGCCGCTGAAGACGTGCACCTCCTGGCTGATCAGCGCCACGGTCCGCCGCGTCTGGGCCGGGCCGAGCTCGATGAGCGGCACGCCGCCGAGCGACACCGAACCCGAGCCCGGCTGGTGGATCCCGGCGATGAGCTTCGCCAGCGTGGTCTTGCCCGCGCCGCTCGCGCCGACCAGCGCGACGCGTTCACCGGGCGCCAGGTCGAGGTCCACCTCGCGCAGCACCGGGTGACCGTCCACATAGGAGTGCCGCAGCGCGCCGGCCTTCACCGACGAGTCGACCGGCCGCGCCGGCTGCCGCGGTTCGACCGGTGCGGGCAGATCGGCCACGCCGATCAGCCGCGCGAGGCCGGCCGTGGCCGCCTGGGCGTCGTCGACGAGCGCGAGTGCGGTGTTGATCGGGCCGAACAGGCTGTGGAAGTACAGCGCCGCCGCGGTGGCGACGCCGACCGTCGCGAGGTTCGCGCCCACGAGCAGGTACCCGGCCGCGAGCACGGCCGAGAGCCCGACGAACTCCGCGAGGTTCAGCCGGCCGAAGAACCGGGTCACCAGGCGGATTCCGCGCAACGCCAGCTCGACCGCGCCGTCCGAACGTTGCCGCACGCGCTCCACGTGCTCGTCGGCCAGCCGGAACGCGCGCACGGTCTTGGCGCCGCCGATCGTGTCGAGCAGCTGCTGTTGCTGTGCACCGACCGCGGCCCGTTGCGCCGCGTAGAGCGGCTTCGCCTGCCGGACGTACCAGCGCACGGTGTGGAGCTGGATCGGCACGGCGAGCAGGGCTGCGAGGAGGAACCGCCAGTCGAGCACGGCCATGGCCACGAGCGTCAGCACGATCGTGAGCACCGACCGGCCCAGCTCCGGCAAGGCCTCGCGCACGGCCTCCGCGACGACCGACACGTCGTTGGTCACCCGGGTGGTGAGGTCGCCGGAACCGGCCTTCTCCACCTGTTCCAGCGGCAGCCCCAGCGCGCGGTCCACGAACCGTTCCCGCAGATCCGCCAGCATCGTCTCGCCGAGGCGGGCGAGCATCGAGGTCCCGATGGCCGTGGCGATCGCCGAGGCCACCGCCACGAGGACGAGCTCCACGACCGGCGTCACGAGGTCCGTGGCCGGGCGGTGCTGCGCGACGATGTCGACGACGCGGCCCAGCAGCGGCGCGGTGAGCAGGCCGACGGCCGTGGCGGCCACGACGAAGGCGAAGGACCCGGCGGCGCGCGCCTTCGAGCGGCGCAGCAGTTCGCCCAGTACCGCGCGGATGCAGTGCCCGTCCGCGGTCGGGAGCAGTTCGCGGGTGGTCACGAAAGCACCGCCGCGCGGTAGTCGGCGCGCTCGCGCACGAGGCCGGCGTGCTCACCTTCGGCGACCACCCGCCCCTCGTCGAGCAGTACCACGCGCTCGGTGGCCGCGAGCAGCGCCGGGCTGGTCGTGACCACGATCGTGGTGCGGCCGCGGCGCAGCCGGGCGATGCCGTCGGCGATCCGGGCTTCGGTGACCGTGTCGACGGCGGTGGTCGGGTCGTGCAGCACGAGCACCGGTGTGTCCGCCGCCAGCGCCCGTGCGAGCGCGACCCGTTGCCGTTGCCCGCCCGAGAGCGAGCGCCCCCGTTCGGTGACGGCCGTGGCCGCGCCGGACGGCAGCGTGCTCGCCACCTCGTCGGCGGCCGCGGCCGCCAGCACTCCGTCCGGCACCGCCGGACCACCCGCTCGCACGTTCTCCTCCAGGGTTCCTTCGAACAGATCGGCGTCGTGGGCGGCCACGAGTACCACCTCCCGGACGCGGTCCGGGTCCACAGTGGACAGGTCGACCGCGTCGACGCGCACCGTGCCGGTGCCGGGATCGGCGAAGCGGCCCAGGCAGTCGAGCAGGTCGGTGGCCATCGCCGGGTCTGCGGTGACGATCCCCAGCAGCTGTCCGCCGGGCACGGCCAGGTCCAGCTCCCGCAGCTTTCCGTGTGTCACGCGGGAAAGCTCGATCCCGCCCGCGGCCGGCGCCGGCAGGGAAGCGGTGCCCTCGGGCACGGCGAGCGGCGAGTTGAGCACGGTCGCGACGCGCCCGGCGGACGCGCGGCCCTGGGCGAACTGGCCGTTGACCCACGCGAAGATCGAGAACGGGGTCTGCAGGAACTGCGCGAGCCCGACCGCCGCGACCAGGTCGCCGACGCTGATGTCACCGTTGGCCGCGAGGTTCCCGCCGACGAGCGCCACCAGCGCGATGAAGATGCCCGTCAACGCGAGCAGCGCGCCGTTGTGCCACGCCTGCGCGCGGGCGGCGCGGACGGTGGCCAGCAGCGAATCCCGGCTGGTGCGGCGATACCGATCGACGGCGGCCGGTTCCGCGCCGATGCCCTTGAGCACGCGCAGCCCCGCCACCAGGTCGGCCGCGACACCCGACGCGTGCGCCGCGCGCTCCTGCTCGACCTCGCTGCGCTTCTCCAGCGGCTTGCCGATCAGGTGCGCGAGCAACAGCAACGGGGGAGTGCCGAGCAGAACCAGCAGGCCGAGGGGCACGGACATCCGCAGCAGCACGACCGCGCTGACCACGAGGCCCGCCAGCGCCGAGACCCCGAACGGCAGCGTTGCGTTGATCATCCCGACGCGCCGCGCGTCCGAGGTCCCGATGCTGGCCAGCTCACCCGCGAGCGCGCCGGTTTCGGTGCCACCGCGCGAATGCAGCACGCGCCGGGAGAGCGAGAGCCGGATGTCGTGCGCGGCGCGCTCGGCCGCGCGTTCCGCGGCCCGCGCGCCGAAGCGGTAGCTGGAGGACAGCACCAGGAACACCACCGCGAGCACCCCGAGCCAGGTGATCAGGGTGAGCACGGAGCTGTCGGCCACGGCACGGTCGATGACCACACCGATCACCACGGGTACCAGGGCTTCGCCGCCCTGGTGCGCGGCGGCGAGGATCGAGGAGAGCGTCACGGCCCCCCGCTGTCCGGAGATCGCGCGCCGCAGCACGTCCCGCCCGGTCGTCGCTGCAGCCGTCGTCACCGGCGCCCTCCCTTTCGCTCGACCTGCCCAGCGTGCCGCCTGCACCGCGTCTTGATAGGTAAGGCTAGTCTAAGAACCGCCCGCGAAGGAGTGCCCGGTCCGCAGGAGGTGTCGGTGGTCGTCAGCGTCAGCCCACCCGTGGCGGCGGGGCCACCCGCGCACCGGGGGCGGGGCCGAACCCTGCGCGGCGGCGGCCTGGTGGGTGCTGTCGCGCTGCTCGTGCTGGTCATGCTGGTGAGCCTCTGGGTGGGCTCGAAGAGCATCCCGTTCGGCTCGACCTGGTCGGTGCTCTGGCACAACGACGGCAGCGCCGACGCGGTCATCATCCACGACCAGCGGCTGCCGCGGACCTTGCTCGGCGCCCTCGTCGGCGCAGCTCTCGGCCTTGCGGGAGCGGTGATGCAGGCGCTCACGCGCAACCCGCTCGCCGACCCGGGCCTGCTCGGCGTGAACAACGGCGCGGCCGCCGCGGTGGTCTCGGCCATCGCGTTCACCGGCGTCACGACCGTGCTCGGCTACGTGTGGTTCGCGTTCCTCGGCGCCGCCGTCGCCTCGGTGGTGGTCTACCTGCTCGGCACCGCGGGTCGCGGCGGCGCGACGCCCGACCGGCTCGTGATGTCGGGCGCGGCGCTCACCGCCGTGCTGCAGGCCTACATCGGCGCGGTGCTGCTCATCGACCCCGACACGTTCAACCAGTTCCGGTTCTGGAACGTCGGCTCGCTCAGCGGCCGGCGCGCGGACGTGCTGGTGCAGGTGTCGCCGTTCATCGCGATCGGCATCGTGCTGGCGCTGCTGCTCGCGCGGCCGCTCAACGTGCTCGCGCTGGGCGAGCAGACCGGCAAGGCGCTCGGCGCGCACATCGGCCGCACACGAGTCCTGGGCGCGATCGCGGTCACCCTGCTGTGCGGGGCTTCGACGGCGGCCATCGGGCCGATCGCGTTCATCGGGCTGGCGGTGCCGCAGGCCGTGCGGATCCTGGTGGGTCCGGACCAGCGGTGGGTGCTGCCGTACTCGATGATCCTCTCGCCGGTGCTGCTGATCGGGTCCGACGTGATCGGCCGCATCCTCAACCCGCCGGAGGAACTGCAGGTGGGCATCGTGACCGCGTTCCTCGGCGCGCCGGTGTTCATCGCGCTGTGCCGGCGCCGGAAGCTGGCGCGCCTGTGACCGCGATCGAGGACCGTCCCGTCCGGACGCGGCGGGTTTCGCTGCGCGTGACACCACGCGCGTGGGTGGTGGGCATCGTGCTCGCCGTGGTGCTGTTCGGGCTGAGCGCCGTGAGCATGACGACCGGCGACTACCCGCTGTCGGTGCTCGACGTCGTGAAGACGCTCTTCGGCTTCGGCGACGCGGGCACGGAGTTCATCGTGACCACGCTGCGGCTGCCGCGGCTGCTGCTCGCGGTCCTGGTCGGCGCGGCGCTCGCGGTGAGCGGTGGTGTGCTGCAGAGCCTGTCCGGAAACCCGCTGGGCAGCCCGGACGTCATCGGGTTCACCGAGGGCTCGGCGACCGGCGCGCTGCTCGTGATCGTGCTGGCGCACGGCGGTTCCGGCGAGGTGGCGCTCGGCGCGCTCGCCGGTGGCGTGCTCACGGCGCTGGCCGTCGGGCTGCTCGCCTACCGGCGCGGGCTGCAGGGGTTCCGGATGATCCTGGTCGGCATCGGGGTCGCGGCCATGCTCACGGCCGCCAACTCGTACCTCATCACGCGGGCTTCGCTGCAGGACGCGTACGCGGCGCAGGCGTGGCTGGTCGGCGGCCTCAACGGCCGCGGCTGGGACGAGATCTGGCCGGTCGCGATCGCCGTCGCGGTGCTGCTGCCGCTCGCGTTCGGCTACGGCCGGCGGCTCGCGCTGCTGGAGATGGGCGACGACTCGGCCAAGGGGCTCGGGGTGCCGGTGGAGCGCAGCCGCGCGGTGCTGCTCGCGGTGGCCGTGACGCTGTGCGCGATCGCCACTGCCGCGACGGGACCCATCGCGTTCGTCGCGCTCGCCGCGCCGCAGCTGGCGAAACGGCTGGCGCGCTCGGCGAAACCGGCGCTGGTGTCCTCGGCATTGATGGGCGCGCTGCTGCTCGTGGCCAGTGACCTGGTGACGCGCCTGGTGTTCGGCGAGGAAGGCCTGCCGGTCGGCATCGCGACCGGCGCGATCGGCGGGCTCTACCTGATGTGGCTGCTGTCGAACCAGTGGCGGCGCAACCGCGGCTGAGCCTCAGACGGGCTGCTCGATCGGCGCCGGCTCGCCGAAGCGGGCCAGCGCGAGCGCCGCGGTGACCGCGAGCACGAACCCGGCGATCGCCACGACGACGAAGCCGGGCCGCGTGCGGTCGCCGAGCAGCACGACGCCGATGAGCGAGGGCAGCACGGTCTCGCCGAGCACCATCATCGCGGTCGACGTGGTCACGCTGCCGCGCTGCAACGCCGTGGCGTAGAACAGCATCGCCAGGCCGCCGGACACCGCGAGGATGTACAGCGCGGGGTCGGTCAGCAGGTCGAGCGGGGCGAGACTCGGGATGACCCGGCCCGCCACCGCGACCAGCCCGAAGCACAGCCCGGCGATCAGCCCCAGCGCCGGCGTGCGGACGCGGCGCCCGGCCTTGCCCGCCGCGATCCCCGCCAGCCCGAGCACCACCACGGCGCCCGCGAGCGCCAGCCGGAAGCCCAGGCCCACCTGGTCCGAACCTTCGCTCTGCGCCGCCGAACCCAGCAACGCCAGGCCCGCGCACACCACGGCGACGGCCGCCCACTCGCGCGCCCCGAGCCGCACGCCGAACACCCGCGCGGCCACGGCGGTCACCGCCAGGCTCGCCGCCTGCGTGGCCTGGACGACGAACAACGGCAACACGTGCAGGGCGGCGATCTGCGCGACGAACCCGAGCACGTCCAGCCCCAGGCCGGCCACGTACTTCCACTGCCGCAGCACCCGCAGCAGCAACCGCGGGTCGACCCCCGCGCCCGCGTCGGGCGTCGCCTTCGCCGCCACGGCCTGCATCACCGAAGCGACGCCGTACGCCACGGCCGAGAGCAGCGCACACAGCAGTCCCCACACCATGACCGTCACCCTATTCCGGGCGGGGTGGCGGAGGTCAGGCCGTTCCCCCGGCGGAGGCGCCCTCAGGCCAGCTCGAGGAGGACGCGGTCCTCGGCTTCGCGACCGCCCGGCCCGTGGTTGCGGATGATGTCGACGATCTCGTCGAACAGGGTCGGGCCCGCACCTCGCCGCGCGGCGGCGATCCTGGCCTCGATCGAGGGCCGGTTCGACGGGTGGCAGGTCCGGAGCAGCTCGGTCAGCCGGAGGATCGTCGCCTCGTGACCGAGCGCGGCCCGAGACGTCCGTGAGTCGAGCCAGCGCAGGACCCAGCCGCCGTCCGGGGTGCCGAAGCCGCCCCGGAGCACGTCGTTGAACGCGTCGAGACTCCCTCGCCAGCGGTAGCCGTCGAGCAGCCCGGAGAACTCGCGGGTGAAGCCCGCGAAGTCGGAGAACCGGGACCCGTCGATGACCAGGACCGGAAGGTCGTCGTGGCCGGTCATGGTGCCAGCATGCCATGCCCCGCGTTGTAGGCTGCCGGCCATGTCGAACACGAGTTCGAAGGTCGAGCGGGCCTGGCCCGACCCGTTGAGCGGCGACGAGCTGACCGTCCAGCTGCGGTTCCTGGACTTCCTGCGGGCGACCGCGGTGAACAAGGTCGCGGGCCTGAGCCGGGAGCAGGCGGCCGCGGCACCGCTGCCGAGCTCGCCGCGGATGAGTGCGCTCGGCGTGGTGAAGCACCTGACGGCCGTCGAGCGGTGGTGGCTCTCGATCGAGGCCGGTGGGGCCGACGCGCCGTCGTTGTGGGCCGGTTCGCCGGACCCGAGCTGGGACCTGGCCGGCGAGGACGACCCGGCGTCGGTGGTCGCCGCTTACCGCGCGGAGTGGGAGCAGTCGGCGGCGGCGCTGGCGGGGCTCACGCCCGGGGACCGGACGCGCCGGGGTGGGGAGTTCACGGTGCGGTGGGTGCTGGCCCACGTCGTGCAGGAGACCGCCCGCCACGTCGGGCACCTCGACGCGCTGCGCGAGCTGGCCGACGGTGAGGTGGGGGAGTGAGCCGATAGGCTGCGCCCATGGCAGACCAGCTGTACTTCCGCCAACTGCTCGCCGGCCGGGATTTCGCGGTCGGGGACCCGGTCGCGACGCAGATGGTCAACTTCGCCTACCTGATCGGCGACCGCGAGTCGGGTGAGGCCGTGATCGTGGATCCGGCCTACGCGGTGGGCGACCTGGTGCAGGTGCTCCACGACGACGGCATGCGCCTGACCGGCGTGCTCGCCACGCACCACCACCCCGACCACGTCGGCGGCGACATGATGGGCTTCTCGCTGCCCGGCATCGCCGAGCTGCTCGCGATCGAGCAGGTGCCGATCCACGTCAACACCGAAGAGACCGAGTGGGTCCGCCGCGTGACCGGCGTGTCCGGCACCGACCTGCGCGCGCACGACCACGACGACGTGCTCGGCGTCGGTGCGATCGACATCCGGCTGCTGCACACCCCCGGCCACACGCCGGGCAGCCAGTGCTTCCTCGTCGGCGACCGGCTCGTCTCGGGCGACACGCTGTTCCTCGAGGGCTGCGGCCGCACCGACTTCCCGGGCGGTGACGCCGACGCGATCTACCGCAGCCTCCAGTGGCTCGCGACGCTGCCCGGCGACCCCGTCGTCTACCCGGGCCACCAGTACTCGGCCGAGCCGTCGGCCGCGCTGTCCCACGTGAAGGACACCAACTTCGTGTTCCGGCCGCGTTCGCTCGACGAGTGGCACCGGATGTTCGGCGCCTGACGCCGTCCCACTCCTCGGATCGCCGGCGCCGTTCCGGGCGTGCACAGGCGGCACAAGCGCCGTGCCGGTTCCAGTGCCTGGGAGCCGGCGTGGGCTTTGTTGACGCGGTCCGCCGGATCGGGTGAAGCTCGGGTCATGAACCTCGGCGCGCTGCTCGTGAGCCGCCTGCACGTCGACCTCCGGCACCAGGCGAGCGCGATCTGCCGTTCCTGCTGAGCGTTTCCCCTTTCCCCGTAGCAAAAACCCGTACCCGGGAGAAATCCGTGTCGATTTCCACCACGGGTGTGCTGACGCGCGCCCGAAAACCCGAAGCCACCGGGCCGCCCAGGCCCGCGCAACGACCCGCCAGGCGCCGGATTTCCCTGCGGCGCTGGATCAGCCCGGTCGTGCTCGTGGCCGCGTGGCAGCTGGCGAGCTCCACCGGCGTGCTGCCACCGGAGAAGCTCGGCGCCCCGTGGACGGTGCTGACCAGCGCGGTCGACCTCGCCCGCACCGGCGAGCTGGGCAACGCGTTCGTCGTGTCTCTCGGCCGGGTCGGAGCGGGGTTCGCGCTCGGCGCCGTCGTCGGCGTGCTGCTCGGGATCGTCGCCGGGCTGTCGCGCTGGGGCGAGGCACTGGTCGACCCACCCGTGCAGATGCTGCGGACGCTGCCGTTCCTCGGGCTGATCCCGTTGTTCATCCTGTGGTTCGGGATCGGCGAGGAGACGAAGATCGTGCTCGTGGCCCTCGGGGTCGCGTTCCCGCTCTACCTGAACGTCCACTCGGGAATCCGCACGGCCGACGCCCGGCTGGTGGAAGCGGCGCGGGCACTGGGTTTCACGCGCGGTGAACGGCTGTGGCACGTGATCCTGCCCGGCGCGCTGCCGCAGGCACTGGTGGGCTTGCGGCAGTCGCTCGGGCTGGCGTGGCTCGCGCTGATCGTCGGCGAGACCGTGAACGCCGACGCCGGCCTGGGCTACCTCATCAACAACGCCCGCGAATTCCTCCGCACCGACGTCGTGGTCGTCGGCCTGATCGTCTACGCGATCCTCGGCCTCGTGACCGACGCGCTGGTGCGGCTCCTGGAACGGAGGGCGCTGCGATGGCTGGCCCCGTGACGCCGGTGGTCGCGGTGCGCGACCTGACGAAACGGTTCGGCGAGCGGACCGTCCTCGACGGACTGGAGCTCGAGATCGGCCGTGGCGAGTTCGTCGCGCTGCTCGGCCGGAGCGGCTCGGGCAAGTCGACGCTGCTGCGCGTGCTCGCCGGGCTCGACAGGGAGATCGACGGCACCGCGCACGTCGAGGGCACCGTGTCGGTCGCGTTCCAGCAGCCGCGCCTGCTGCCGTGGCGCAAGGTCTGGCGCAACGTCGTGCTCGGCCTGCGCCGCGACGACGGGAACCACTCGCGCGATCGCCGCGTCGCCGAGCAGGCGCTCGAGGAAGTGCGCCTGTCCGGGCACGAGGACGACTGGCCGCTGACGCTGTCCGGCGGTGAGGCACAACGGGTTTCGCTCGCCCGCGCGCTCGTGCGCGAGCCGGACCTGCTGCTGCTCGACGAACCGTTCGGCGCGCTCGACGCCTTGACCCGCCTGGCGATGCACCGGCTCGTCGAACGGCTGTGGCGCACGCACGAACCCGCGGTGCTGCTCGTGACCCACGACGTCGACGAGGCCCTGCTGCTCGCCGACCGCGTGCTGGTCCTCGACGAGGGCCGCATCGTCTCCGAACACGTCCTCGGCCACCCGCGGCCGCGGACGGCCACCGACCACGCCGACGTGCGCTCACGCGTGCTGGCCGACCTGGGAGTGACCGAAGGTGCACCTGCGTAACACCGTCCGCGCCGCCGCAGCCGCGGTGCTGTTGTTCGGCGGGCTCACCGCTTGCTCCTCGTCCGGAGCGGGGACCGGCCCCGCGCCTGTGCCCGCCCCCGTTTCGGCGGCCGACCTGGCGAAGGTGACGCTGCGCGTCGGCGACCAGAAAGGCGGGGTGAAGTCGCTGCTCACGGCGGCGAACCTGCTGTCCGACGTGCCCTACCGCATCGAGTGGTCCACGTTCACGTCCGGACCGCCGCTGCTGGAAGCGGCCTCGGCCGGCGCGATCGACATCGGCCGGGTCGGCAACACGCCGCCCATCTTCGCGGCCGCGGCCAAGGCGAAGATCTCGGTGGTCAGCGTCGCCAAGAGCAACGTCGAGCGCGAGGCCATCCTGGTGCCGCCGGACTCGCCGCTGAAGGACGTGGCTTCCCTGCGGGGCAAGACGATCGCGGTGTCGAAGGGCAGCTCCGCCCACGGGCAGCTGCTGAACACGCTCAAGCGCGCCGGGATGTCCACGAAGGACGTGAAGCTGTCGTTCCTGCAGCCGTCCGAGGCCTACGCGGCCTTCACCCAGCACCAGGTGGACGCGTGGGCGATCTGGGACCCCTACACGGCTCAGGCGCAGCTCGACGCCCACGCCCGCGTGCTCTCCGACGGCCGCGGCAGCTCCAACGGGCTCGCGTTCGAGACCGCGAGCACCGCCGCACTCGCCGATCCGGGCCGCAACTCCGCCATCCAGGACTTCGTGAAGCGCGTGGTCAAGGCGCAGCTGTGGGCCAACACCCACCGCGACGCGTGGGCGAAGGCGTGGGCCGCCGAGACCGGCCTGGAACCCGCGGTGGCGGAGAAGGCCGTGTCCGCCGGCCGCGACGAGCCGATCCCGCTCGACGACTCGGTCGTCGCCTCGGAGCAGCAGCTGGCCGACGCCTTCACCGAAGACGGCACCCTGCCCGGGAAGGTCGACTTCGCGGCGTTCGCCGACCGCCGCTACGGGCCCGACATCGAAGCCGTGAGGAGCAACGGATGAGCCTGAAACTGCACTGGTTCCTGCCGACGAGCGGCGACGGCCGCACGATCGTGGAACGCTTCCACGCCAACAAGTCCCTGGGCCGGGCCGCGCAGCGACCGGCCGACCTCGACTACCTCGCCCAGATCGCCCGGGCGGCCGAGCAGCTCGGGTTCGAAGGCGTGCTCACGCCCACCGGCACGTGGTGCGAGGACGCGTGGCTCACCACGGCCGCGCTGATCCGCGAGACGCGCCGGCTGAAGTTCCTCGTCGCGTTCCGGCCCGGCGTCATCTCGCCGACGCTGGCCGCGCAGATGGCCGGCACGTTCCAGCGCCTGTCGTCGGGCCGGGTGCTGCTCAACATCGTGACCGGCGGCGACGCGGTGGAGCAGCGCCGCTTCGGCGACTGGCACGACCACGACGCCCGCTACGCCCGCACCGACGAGTTCCTCACGATCGTGCGCGGCGTGTGGTCGGGCCGTCCGTTCGACTTCTCCGGCGAGCACCTCGAAGTCGCGGGCGCGACGACGCTGGCCGCGCCCGATCCGGTGCCACCGCTGTACTTCGGCGGCTCGTCGCCCGCCGCGCTGCCGGTGGCCGCGCGTCACGCCGACGTCTACCTGACGTGGGGCGAGCCGCCCGCGCAGGTCGCGGAGAAGATCGGGAAGGTGCGCGCGCTGGCTGAGGCCGAGGGCCGGACCGTCCGGTTCGGCGTCCGCCTGCACACCATCGCGCGCGACACGTCGGCGGAGGCGTGGGCCGAAGCGCAGCGCCTGCTCGACGCGCTCGACCCGGCGCAGGTCGCGCAGGCGCAGGCGCAACTCGCGGCGAGTGAGTCCGAGGGCCAGCGCCGCATGGTCGCGTTGCACGGCGGCCGCCTCGACGCGGGCGCGCGCGGGCTCGAGATCCACCCGCACCTGTGGGCCGGCATCGGCCTCGTGCGCGGCGGCGCGGGTACGGCGCTGGTCGGCAGCCACGAGGAGATCGCCGACCTCATCGAGGAGTACCACGCGGTCGGCGTCTCGGAGTTCGTGCTGTCCGGCTACCCGCACCTGGAGGAGGCGTACTGGTTCGGCGAGGGCGTGCGGCCGGCGCTGGCCCGGCGCGGTCTCCTGGCCGGCGAGCCCGTGCTGCGGTTCCGGGAAGAGCTTGCGCAGCGGAGCGCGACGGCGGCCCAGTAGGTCAGGTCCAGCGGGTCGAGGCGTAGACCACCACGTTGTCGCGATAGGACCGCGCGGCGGCGTCGAACGCGCCGCCGCAGGTGATCAGGCGCAACGCGGCGCCCGGGGCGGGACCGTAGACGGCGTCGGTCGGGAAAGCGTCCTTCGGGTAGCGCTGCACGGCGTCGACGACGAAGCGGGCGGCGGCGCCGTCGGAGCGCTCGACGCGGATCTCGTCACCGGGCCGAAGCTCGCGCAGGCGGAAGAACGGCGCCGGCCCGGACCGGGAGTCCACGTGGGCGGCGATCACCGCCGGCCCGGGATCACCCGGTGCCGGGCCGGCGGCGTACCAGCCGACGTCGGCGAAGCTTGCCGGCGCCCGCAGCTCGTGCGCCGGGCCGAGGGCGAGCGGGACCAGCCCGCGCACGTCGATCGCGATCGCCGGGATCGTCAGGCGGACCGGGCGCACGTCCGCCGAAGGAAGCAGCGGTCCGACACTGCCCGCGGTCGGAACGGGCGAGGTCGGCACAGTGGCGGTGGGCTGAGCGGAGGCCGGCGTCACGGCCGGGACCACTGTGGACGGTGCCGGCGTGCACGCGGCGCAGACCAGCGTGACCGCGCAGCACACCCGGATCAGGTCAGCGCGCACGGCCTTCCCGAATCCGCCGGACCAGCGGCGTGAGCACCAGCACGAGCAGGAACAGCCCGACGCCGCCCGCGAACCACCGTTCGGAGTGGTCGCCGCCGGACGCGGTGGCGCCGCCTCCGGTCTCGACGCCGAGCTTCGGCGGGTTGGGCAGGCCGGCGCCGTCGGAGATCGGGGTCGCCCTCAGCGCGCCGTTGTCCTGCGTCACCAGCAAGGTGGTCGACGAACCGGCCGCCACGGGGACGTCGGCGTTCGCCTTGACGCTGCCGCTCGTCAGCTGCACCGGGACGGTGCCTTCCGGCACCTCGGCGTACGGCGTCGTGTCGCCGTAGGCCGCGTTCGTGGCGAGTGCCATGCCGCCCGCCGCGCCGACGGTCACCGGGGCGGGTGCCGCCGACCCCTCGACCACGCGCACACGGCCCTTGCCCGCACCGGGCGCGGTGAGGTCGTCGGTCACGAGGCTGCCGTGCAGCGTCCCGTCCGGACCGTTCTCGAACACCAGCAGCGAGTAGGCGTTCTGCTGCTCCACGGAGATCGTGGCGCTGAGCGCGGGCGCGGTCGTCGGCGCGGCGTCGGCGGGCCGCATCGAGAGCGTGTACTGACCCGGGTCCAGCGACGAGTACGGCGTGACGGCGCCGTAGCCCGCCTTGCGGATCACCACCTTCTCGGGTTGCCCGAACGGCGCGAAGTAGATGTCGACCGGCGGCACCCCCGGCGACAGGTGCCCCACGCGGATCCAGCCGACGCCGGGTCCGGGGCCGGTGGCGGCGCCCGCGGCGGGAGCGATCGTGCCCAGCAGCAGCCCGGCGGCCGCGAGGAGACCGGCGGGTCTCAGGAAGGTTCGAAGACGCATCGGAGGGACCTTTCGGAGGATCAGGGTGCGGTGAACGAGGTGAGCAGGCCGGGCGGGGCGAACGGCGGGTAGGTGACGAGCACGCCGCCGGCCGTCCGCACGACCGAGGCCGGGCGGAACACGGCGCGCTGCCCGGCGTAGAAGCGAGTGGCCGTGTCGTCGGCGCCGGTGACGAGCACCTGCCGGCGCGGCTGCCCCGCCGCGTCTTCCCCGGGCACGGGCGGGAACGCCGCCACCCGCACCGGCTGCTGCGACGCGAACGCCGCCAGCGTCGAGATCAGCCGGGGATCGAGATCGCCCCGGCTGAGCACGGCCCGCGTTTCCGGCACGCAGTTCACGCGTCCGGACCTGGTGAGCGCGGCGCCCGCGAGGGCCCGCGCGGTCTTCTCGCCGTTCTGCTCCGGCGCGAGCACGGGCGGCCCGAGCCGGGCGACGGTGACCTGTCCCGCGCCGTTGCCGAACACCGCCGCCGCGTCAGGAGAGTCCACTGTGGACGTCCGGGCGAGCGCCGATGGGGTGAGCGCGGCCCAGTCGGGCGGCGGGTTCGCGCCGGCCGCCGTGACGAGCAGCCCGGTCGGCCAGCCGCCGGCCGCCAGCGTGGTCCAGGTGGTGTCGTCGACGAGCACGCGGGAGCCCGCGGCGTTGGCCTGCAACCAGGTCCGGGCCTCGACGGCCGGGTCCGCGCCGGCGGGCCCGGGGCGCAGCGCGGTGAACCCGCGGGCCCAGCTCAGCCCGAACGCCGCCGTCAGGACCACCACGCCCACGGCGACGCCGGCCGCGGGCCGTGCGGGCGCGCGCCGGTGCTCCGGTTCGTGGTGCGCCGCGACCACGGCGTGCGCCACCCCGGCCGCGACCAGCGGCGTGAGGGGCAGCAGCAGGGCCAGCACCGCAGTGGCCGGCAGATCCGGGACCGTGAGCAGACCGGCCACGAGCAAACCCGACACCGCGAGCGGCCGTACCGTCGCCACGAACAGACCGGCGATCAACGCGAGCACCGACACCGCCGTGAGCGCCGGGTCGAACACCAGCCACCGGGGCAGGGCCGGCTCGCCGCCCGTGGCGAGGACAGGGCGTAACCACGCCGCCAGCGGGCCGAAGGCGACGCCGAGGCCGAGGTTCACCACCACCGCGACCAGCCCGGCCCGTGCCGGGGCACGGCGCAGCAGCAGCCAGCCCGCGGCGGGCAGGAGGAGCAACGCCGGCGGTGAGGTCAGCACGGCGGCCAACAGGCAGCCCGCGCCCAGCACGTCCTCGCCGGGCGAGCGGGGCGCCGGTCCACTGTGGTCGCCGGTTTCGTTCGCGGCACGGAGCGGAGCGGCGACGAGGCACAGGCCGGCCAGCGCCCACATCACCGCCAGGTGCTCGACGACCACCACGTGCTGCAGCCCGATCGCCAGCGGCGACCCGGCGAACAGCACCGCGGCGAGCAGGCCCGCCCAGCGCGGCAGGCCGAGCCGACGGGCGAGCAGCCACAGCAGCACCGTCGTCACCACCGCGGCGACGACCATCGCCTCGCGCACCGCGGCGGCCGGGGTCGCCGCGCGGTCGAAGGCGTGGGAAAGCATCGTGTACCCGGCGAGCTGGAGTTGCCCGAACGGGCTCACGCCGGCCGTGGTCGAACCACCGAACGCCGTGAGGTGGCCGAGGGCGTAGGCGCGGGCGACAGTCGTGGCTTCCCCGGGCAGCGCCGGCGTGGTCGCGGCGAGGTAGACCACGCGCAGACCGCCCGCGAGGGCGAGCAGGCCCAGGAGGAGATCGAGCGACAGCAGGCGGGTTCCGTCCGCCGCGGCGGGATCGCCGCGGCCTCGGGAAATCGGCGCGGGGGACCGGCCCGGGAACGTGATCCCCCAGCTCTGCTGGGCCATCCGGACGATCGTAGTTACGGAGAATCACGAGACCAGACCTGTGCGCCGGAGGTCATCCGAACGGCCTAACCCCGGCGTAACTCGTTGTGCAGCACGAATTTTTCCGACTGCTCAGGCCATTCAGGTCTGGACAAACGACCGCGACAACGCGAGCGCGACCGTGCGCACCGCCGGGGCGACACGCTCCGTGCGCATCCTCGTCGCCCAGCCGGTGATGGAGATCGCCGCGACCGCCGTGCCCGCGGCGTCGAGCAGCGGACTCGCGGCACAGACCACTCCGACGCCGGACTCCTGCGTTCGAACGCGACGCCCTCGGCGCGGACGCGCGCGAGCTGGCGGCGCAGCAACCCCGGTGCGGTGATGGTGCGCCGGCTGATGCGGGGGAGACCGGCGTCGATCACCTGTGCCACCGACGGTTCCGGCGAGAACGCGAGGATGGCCTTGCCGACGCCGGTGGCGTGGGCCGGGAAGCGGCCGCCGATGCGCGACGGGCACATCCGGGGCGTCCGGACCCCGCAGCACGTCGAGGTAGACCACCTCGGTGCCCTCCAGCATGGCGAGGTGCACGGTGTTGCGCGTGGCCTCGCGCAGGTCGGCCAGCGACGGCCGCGCGGCCTCGACCAGACCGCGGCGGCGGATCGCGAGCTGGCCGATCTCGAACAGCCGCAGCCCGAGCCGCAGCGCGCTGCCGTCGGGTTCGAGCAGGCTGGTGTCGCAGAGGTGGCGGGTCAGGCGGTGCACGGTCGTCTTCGCGAGCCCCGTCCGCCGCGCCAGCTCCGACACGCCGACGGTGTCGTCGCCCGGGCGGAAGGCACCCAGGATCGCCGCGACGCGCGAGGCGACGAGGCCTTCGGCGCCGTTCCGTCCAGTGGTACGCACGGGTTGAGTGTGCACCGCCGCGGCGAGGACCGTCGGAAAACATGGCGGAACGCAAGGTGACGGCAGCGATCGTCGGCCCCGGCAACATCGGCACGGACCTGCTCGCGAAGCTGCGGCGCAGCGAGAAGATCGACGTGCGGTACATGGTCGGCGTCGACCCGGCGTCCGACGGGCTCGCCCGCGCGGCGAAGCTCGGCCTGGAGACGTCGGCGGACGGGGTCGACTGGCTCCTGCGCCAAGGCGAACTGCCGCAGCTCGTTTTCGAGGCGACGTCGGCGAAAGCGCACCTCGCGCACGCGCCGCGTTACGCCGAGGCCGGCATCCGCTCGATCGACCTGACGCCCGCGGCCGTCGGCCCGTTCACCTGCCCCGCCGTGACTCCGCCGGAGCGACTCGACGTGCCCGACCTCAACCTCATCACCTGCGGCGGCCAGGCGACGATCCCGATCGTGCACGCCGTCGCCCGCGTGACGCCGGTGCCGTACGCGGAGATCGTCGCGTCCGTGTCCTCGCGCTCGGCCGGACCGGGCACGCGCGCGAACATCGACGAGTTCACCGAAACCACCGCGCGCGGGCTCGAACAGGTCGGCGGCGCCGTCAAGGGCAAGGCAATCATCGTCATCAACCCGATGGACCCGCCCATGATCATGCGCGACACCGTGTTCTGCGCGGTCGGCCCCGACGCGGACTTCGCGGCGATCACGGACTCGATCCACCGGATGGTCAACGAGGTCCGCCGGTACGTGCCCGGCTACACGCTCAAAGCCGATCCGCAGTTCGATCCGCCGCGTCCCGAGTGGAACGGCGTCGCGCGCGTCGGCGTATTCCTCGAAGTCGCGGGCAACGGCGACTACCTGCCGACCTACGCCGGCAACCTCGACATCATGACGGCCGCCGCGGCCCGCGTCGGCGACCTGGTGGCCGCGGAACTGGTGACGGCATGAGCGCGCCCCTCGGGAACCAGCCCGCCAGGAACCCGCCGGTGCGACTGGTCGACACCACCTTGCGCGACGGCAGCCACGCCATGGCCCACCGCTTCACCGAACGCCAGGTGCGCGACACCGTCCGCGCGCTCGACGACGCCGGGATCCCGCTCATCGAGGTGACCCACGGCGACGGCCTCGGTGGTTCGACCTTCACCTACGGCTTCTCCGGCACCGACGAACGCGAGCTGATCGCCGCGGCCGTCGACGAGGCGAAGCACGCGAAGATCGCCGTGCTCCTGTTGCCCGGCCTCGGCACCGTCACCGACCTGCGTGCCGCGGCGGACCTCGGCGCCGGCGCCGCCCGCATCGCGACCCACTGCACGGAAGCCGACGTGTCCGTGCAGCACTTCGGTGCAGCCCGTGACCTCGGCCTGGAAACCGTGGGATTCCTGATGCTGGCGCACCGGTCGGCCCCGGACGACCTCGCGAAGCAGGCCCGGATCATGGCCGACGCCGGCTGCCAGTGCGTGTACGTGGTCGACTCCGCGGGCGCGCTCATCCTCGAAGAAGCGGCCGATCGCGTCGCCGCCCTCGTCGCGGAGCTGGGCGACGACGCGCAGGTCGGCTACCACGGGCACCAGAACCTCAGCTTCGGCGTCGCCAACTCCGTGCTCGCCCACCGGGCCGGCGCGCGGCAGATCGACGGCTCGCTCGCCGCCCTCGGCGCGGGCGCAGGGAACTCGCCGACGGAGGTGCTCGCGGCGACGTTCGAGCGGCTCGTGATTCCGACCGGCGTCGACAAGGACGTGCTGATGGCCGCGGCCGAGAACGTCGTGAAGAAGTACCTGACCCGGCTGCCGGTGATGGACCGCTCGTCGATCGTGCAGGGCTTCGCCGGTGTGTACTCGAGTTTCCTGCTCCACGCCGAACGCGCGGCGGAGCGCTACGGCGTGCCGGCGCACGAGATCCTCTACCGCGTGGGCGCGGAGCGGTACGTCGGCGGCCAGGAGGACCTGATCATCGACATCGCGTTGCGGCTGCGGGCGGAACGAGCCACATGAGCTCAAAGGCCGAACTCGTCCGCCCCGAGCACCAGCCGGACGCAGTGGGCCACGAGCCGGTCCCGGCTCACCCGCAGCGTGCCGTCGAGGTAGGCGATGAACACGTTGCTCAGTGCGCCGACCAGCCCGATCGACACGAGCTGCCGGTCGGTCTCGTCGCCGTGCGAGAGCTGTTCGCCGACGAGCGCCGCGAACGCCGGCAGCAGGTGCAGGCCGCGGCGGGTCAGCGCGGGATCGGTCAGGGGCGCGAGCAGCAGCACGCGGCCCTGGCGCGGGTCGTCGACCATGAGGGCCACGAACGCCCGCACCGCGCGTTCCGCCCGCTGCCGCGGATCGGGTGCGTCGCGGATCGCGTCGACCAAAGCTTCCCGCGCCCGCTCGCCGACGTGCTCGTACACGGCCGCGACGAGCTCCTCGCGGTCGGTGAAGCTCTCGTAGAAGTAGCGCTCGGTCAGGTGGGCCTGGCGGCAGACCGCGCGCACGCTGACCGCGGCGGAGCCCTCGGTGCCGAGCAGGTCGAGGCCCGCGGCGACCAGCTGGTCCCGCCGCGCCGCCTTCCGATCGTCCAGCGTCGTGCCCGCCCACGTGCGGCCCGGCATACCCACTCCCGTAGTTGACCACGCCTGTTGTCACATCCTAACCTGACAACAGGCGTAGTCAGTTCATCGGCACGATCGCAGGGAGCCGCCATGCCGGGGGAGGAACCCGAACCGCTGGGACCGGACTCGCTCACGTGGCGCTACTTCGGCGACTGGCGCGGGCTGCTGATCGCCCTGTGGGCCGGGTCGATGCAGAACATGCACCCGGGTCTCGGCGCCGGCGTCGAGCAGCACTCGCGGTTCTTCGAGGAACGCTGGCAGCGGCTGTTCCGCTCGCTCTACCCGATCGGCGGCGTGGTCTACGACGGCCCGCGCGCCCACCGGACGGCGCTCGAAGTGCGCGGCTACCACAACCGGATCAAAGGCGTCGACGCGCAAGGCCGCCGCTACCACGCGCTCGACCCGGACACCTTCTACTGGGCCCACGCCACGTTCTTCGTCAGCACGATCCTCATCGCCGAGAACTTCATGGGCGGCATCGGCGAGGAGGACAAGCGCAGGCTGTTCGACGAACACGTGCGCTGGTGGCGCATGTACGACCTGACGATGCGTCCGGTCCCCGAGTCCTGGGAGGACTTCCGGCGGTACTGGAAGCACATGTGCGCCGAGGTGCTGGAGGACAACAAGGCCACCCGCGACGTCCTGGATCTGCGCGGCATCGCGAAACCGCCGTTCCTGCCGTGGCTGCCCGGCGTGCTGTGGCGGCCGGTCTCGGCGGTGATCGCGAAGCAGTTCGTGTGGCTCACGGTCGGGCTGTACGACCCGGAGATCCGCGACCTTCTCGGCTTCACTTGGACCGCTCGCGACGAACGCCGGCACCGCTTCGCCGGGCGCGCGATCAACGCGGTGTTCTCCCTCGTGCCGCACGACCGCCGCTACCACCCGCGGGCGCGCGCCGGCTGGCGGCGGGCGAGGGGTGCGGTGGCCGCGGACGCGCCCGTGGTCGACACTCCACGGAGGAACCTGCCGCCCGTCGGGGAGCGCGGGAATCCCGAGCACTACTCGCCGAACATCTGAAGCACGGAGGGCTGCATGAAGCTGGGTTACCACCTCGGGTACTGGGGGAGCGGCCCGACGCCGGGCGCGCTGGAGGCCGTGCTCGAGGCCGAGCGCCTCGGGTTCGACTCGGTGTGGTCGGCGGAGGCCTACGGCTCCGACGCGTTCACCCCGCTCGCCTGGGCCGGCGCGTCGACCAGCCGCGTGAAGCTCGGCACCAACATCGTGCAGATGTCCGCGCGCACGCCCACAGCCACCGCGATGACGGCGCTGACGCTCGACTACCTCTCCGGCGGCCGGTTCGTGCTCGGGCTCGGCGCATCGGGCCCGCAGGTGGTGGAGGGCTGGTACGGCCAGCCGTACCCGAAGCCGCTCGCCCGCACGCGCGAGTACGTGGGGATCATCCGGCAGGTGCTGGCGCGCGAGGCGCCCGTGACGCTGGACGGGCAGTTCTACCAGCTGCCGCTGCAGGGTGGTGCCGGGCTGGGCAAGGCGCTCAAGCCGACCGTGCACCCGCTGCGCGCCGACCTCCCGATCTACCTCGCGGCCGAGGGACCCAAGAACGTCGCGCTGTCGGCCGAGATCTGCGACGGCTGGCTGCCGTTGTTCTTCTCGCCCAAGGCCGACGCGTTCTACCGCAAGGCTCTCGCCGAGGGGTTCGCCCGGCCGGGTGCCCGGCGCAAACCCGAGGACTTCGAGGTGCCCGCGTCGGTGCCGGTGATCGTCCACGACGACGTGGAGGAGGCGGCGAGCTGGATCAAGCCGGCGCTCGCGTTGTACATCGGCGGCATGGGCGCCAAGGCCGTGAACTTCCACCACGACGTGTTCGCACGCCTGGGTTACGAGGAGGTGGCCGACAAGGTGCAGGAGCTCTACCTCGCGGGGCGCAAGGACGAGGCCGTCGCCGCGATCCCGACGTCGCTCGTCGAGGACACCTCGCTCGTCGGCCCGGCCGCGAAGATCCGCGAGGAGCTCGCTGCCTGGGAGGACACAGTGGTCACGACGCTGCTGCTGCGCGGCGACGCGGGATCGCTGACGAAGGTGGCCGAAGCTCTGTCGTGAGCAGGGCACGGGGCGAGGTCGGCCCGGTACTCGCGGTGCATTACGACGGTGGCACGATTCCCCCCGACCACTACCGGGGAACGGCGAAGATCCACTAGGCATTGCGTTCGTCGGACCGCCCTCGAGGAGGACCCTTGGCGCCGCTGCCCCGCCGGACGCGTTTCCGCTACTCGCTCGGCTCGTTCGTCACCGGATCTTTCGGCACCGTGCCGGGTCTGCTGCTCCTGCCCTACCTCACGGACACGATGGCGGTGCCCGCCGCGGCGGCCGGCGTGATCGTGTTCGTGCCGAAAGCCTGGGACGTGATCTTCAACCCGATCGCGGGCCGCATGTCCGACGCGGACGTCGTGCGCACCGGCAGCCGGCGGCGGTTCCTGCTGGGCGGGGGCGTCGGGGTCGCGGTGCTGTTCTTCGCGCTGTTCGCGCACCCCGGGTTCGGCAAGCCCGCGATCGACGCGACCTACGTGGTGATCGTGTTCTTCCTGTGTGCCACCGCGTACGCGTTCTTCCAGGTGCCGTTCAACGCGCTGCCGGCGGAGCTCACGGACTCGGCCGAGGAACGCACGAAGCTCACCAGCGTGCGCATCGGCGTGCTGGCCGTGGCGATCCTCGTGTCCGGCGGCGCGGCCCCGGCGATCACCGACATCCTCGAAGGTGTGGCCGGTTACCGGGTGATGGGCCTGGTGATGGCCGTGATCATCCTGCTCGCCACCCTGGGTGTCTACTTCGGTCTGCGCGGCGCGCCCGTCGGCTCACTGCGGCCGAACGCCGTGAGCTTCAAGCAGCTGATCCGCACGATCGCGCAGTGGCGCCCGTTCTGCTGGCTGATGGGCTCGTACTTCATCCAGGCGCTGGGCATCGGCACGGTGCTCGCCGCGATCCCGTACTTCGCCGAGCACGTGCTGGGCGACCCCAGCTATCGCACGGTGCTGTTCGTGGGCTTCGTCGGCCCGGCACTGATCACGATGCCGCTGTGGCCGCGGCTGGGCAAGCGCTGGGGCAAGCTCGTGGGCTTCCGCATCGCGACGGTCTCCTTCACCGTCGGTCTCCTCGGGATCCTCTTCGCCAAGGACATCCCGTTCGCGGTGACGATGGTGTTCGTGGCGCTGGCGGGCATCGGGTACGCCGGGATCTCCGTGTTCCCGCTGGCGATCCTGCCCGACCTCATCAGCGCCGAAGAGGAACGCACCGGAGAGACCCGCGCGGGCATCACGGCCGGCGTGTGGACGGCCTCGGAGACGTTGGGGCTGGCGCTCGGCCCGGGCCTGTTCGGATTGGTGCTGCAGGCCGGTGGCTACGTGTCGAGCACCGACGCGACGACCGCGCAGCCGTCGTCGGCGATCACGGCCATCACCGTGGGCTCCTCGGTGCTGCCCGCCGTGCTCATCGCGCTGGCGATCCCGCTGCTGCGCCGCAAGGTGCTCGAGCCGCGGCCGGTGGAGCCGCAGCGGTGACCGACGTCCTGGCCGAGCTGCGGGAGCTGCGCGCGGGCGACCTGCCGACGCACGGCGGGCACACGCTCGCCTACGTCTACGACAGCGGTCTGTCCGAAGTGGACGAGATCGCGGCGGCCGCGCACGCGCTCGCGTCGTCGGCCAACGGGCTGGACCCCACGGCGTTCCCGAGCCTGCTGCGCCTGGAGAACGACCTCGTCGGACGCGCGGCCGGGCTCCTGGGCGGCACGGCGGAAACCGTCGGCACGGTGACGTCCGGCGGGACGGAGTCGTGCCTGCTCGCGGTGCTGGCCGCGCGCGACGCCCGGCCGGAGATCACCGCGCCGAGCATCGTGCTGCCCGACACCGCGCACGCCGCGTTCCACAAGGCGGCGCACCTGTTCGGGCTGCGCAAGATCGTGGTGCCGGTGGACCCGGAGACCTTCCGGGCGGTGCCTTCCGTGATGGCGGCGGCGATCGACGAGTCCACCGTGCTCGTCGTGGCGAGCGCGCCGTCCTACGCCCACGGTGTGGTCGACCCGATCCCGGAGATCGCGGCCGCCGCGGCTTCGCGCGGGGTGCGCATGCACGTGGACGCGTGCATCGGCGGCTGGGTGCTGCCGTACTTCGCTCGCCTGGGTGCCGACGTGCCGCCGTTCGACTTCCGCGTGCCGGGGGTCACGAGCATCTCCGTGGACCTGCACAAGTACGCCTACTGCGCCAAGGGCGTCTCCGTGCTGCTGCACGCCAACGCCGAGCTGCGCCGAACGCACTACTTCGCCAGCGCGGCCTGGCCGGGCTACACGATGCTCAACCCGACGTTGCAGAGCACGCGCTCGGGCGGCCCGCTCGCGGCCGCGTGGGCCGTGGTGAACCACCTGGGCGAAGACGGCTACCTGCGTCTCGCGGAGGTGACGCGCTCGGCGGTCGCGCGCATCCGCGCCGGCGTCTCGGCCGTCGCGGGCCTGCGCATCCTGGGCGACCCGGACTCGACGCTGATCGCCTTCACGGCCGCGGACGACGGCTTCGACCTGTTCACCGTCGCGGACGAGATGAAGGTGCGCGGCTGGTACGTGCAGCCGCAGTTCGCCCACGGCCACTCGCCGCTGAACCTGCACCTCACGATCACGGCCGCGAACCACGGCAGCGAGGCCGAGTTCCTCGCCGACCTGACCACCTCGGTCGCCGCGGCCCGCGAAACCGGCCCGACCCCGGTGGACCCGGCCGTGGCCGCCTTCGTGGCGGCCCTCGACCCGCAAACCCTGACGGCCGACCAGTTCGCGGGCCTGCTCACCGCCGCCGGCCTCGTCGGCGACGCCGGCCTGCCCGAGCGGATGGCCCCGATCAACGCGCTCCTGGCCACCGCGGCGGAACCCCTGCGGGAGCGCCTGCTGCTGGAATTCCTGGGCGCGCTGTACACACCCTGACCGGCTGCCCCGGGCATCGACCCGGGACAGCCGGTGCGACCTACTGGTTGCGGGAAGCCAAGCCGGCCGGCGCCGAGGCCAGGGCGGTGTGGATCGCGTCGGCGAGGGCGAGGGCGTCCTCTTCGGTCAGCTCCAGCGCGACGCGTGCGGCCGGGCCCATCGCCGGGTTGCGGAAGTCGATGTTCACGGTGTGGGCGAAGCGGGCGTGCGTCGGGTGGTCGACGTAGACGGTGGCTTCGTTGACGCTGTGCCAGCCGGTCGCGCTCTTGCCGCTGCCCTCCACGGCGAACTTCTCGGTGAGGTAGGTGCACATGGGAAACGTCCTTCCTGAAGGGCGGGGTCAGGCCGCGAGGTGCCGGCCGTAGAAGTCGAGGATCTTGGCCCAGCCGTCCACGGCGGCCTCCGGCCGGTAGCTCGGGCGGTCGACGGCGAAGAACGCGTGGCCGGCGCCGTCGTAGGTGTGGAACTCGTGTTCCTTGCCGAGGCGGTCGAGCTCGGCGGCGAGCTTCGCGGTCTCCTCGGGCCCGGGATACTGGTCGTCGGCGCCGAAGAGGCCGAGCAGCGGGGCCGACAGCTGCGGCGCGAGGCCCAGCAGCGGCTTCATCGACGCGGGCATGCCGGCCGGCGGCTCGTTGACCACGAAGGCGCCGTAGCAGTCCACGGCCGCGTCGACCTGGGTCGAGCACGCGACGAGGAACGTCTGGCGGCCGCCGGAGCAGTGGCCGATCACGCCGATCTTGCCGTTGGCGTTGTCCAGGTTCTTGAGGTACGCGGCCGCGCCCTCGACGTCGCCGACCAGGCGCTCGTCGGGCACGCCGCCGTTGGCGCGGACGGTCGCGGCCGCGTCGTCCGGGCTCGCGCCCGGCGCCTCGCGCGAGTACAGGTTCGGGCACAGCGCCGAGAACCCCTCGGCGGCGAAGCGGCGCACGATCTCCTTGGTGGCCGGGTCGTAGCCGGGCATGTGGTGGATCACCACGACGCCGCCGCGCGGAGCGGGGTCGAGCGGGCGCGCCAGGTACGCCTCGATCTCGTCACCGCCGTGGCCGGTGATCGTGACGGTGCCGGCGGTGAGCGTGTCGTTCATCCGTTCTCCTTGTCCGGGGTGCTGCGTTGCTCGCCCGCGCGCGGGGCGAGGTCGGGGTGGAAGTAGCGCTTGCCGCGCGACACCGAGGCGAGGGCCGCGACGAGCGCCATCACGGCGGCCGCCGTGAAGACGGTGACCAGTCCGTTGTGGAACGGGCCGGAGATCAGCTGCGGGAAGAACTCCTTGCCGGTCAGCGCCGCCGAGTCGCTCGGCGACAGTCCGGAAAGGACACCCGGGCCGAGCAGGTGCGCCACCGGGTTGCTGCCGAGGAACGCCGCGAACAGCGTGCTCACGGGCGGCAGCTGGGCGACGGTCGCCGCGACGTCGGCGGGTACACCGTGGGCCTGCAGCCCGCCGGTGAGCGTGGCCGGCAGCGAACCGGCCAGCCCCGCGATCATCAGTGAGAAGAACACGCCGATCGACAGCGCCGTGCCGGAGTTCTGGAACGTCGAGCGCATGCCGGAGGCGACCCCGCGCTGGTGGTCGGGGACGCTGCTCATGATCGCCGAGGTGTTGGGCGCCGAGAACATGCCCTGCCCGATCCCGCTGAGCACCAGCAGCGCCGCGAACACGGGGTAGGAGAAGTCCACGGGCAGCGCCAGCAGACCGAGGAACGCCGCCGCGACGAGCACGAGCCCGCCGGTCGAGAACAGCCGCGCGCCGAACCGGTCGGACAGGTAGCCCGACACCGGGCCCGCGATGAGGAACCCGACGGTGAGCGGCAGCAGGTAGATCCCCGCCCACAGCGGCGTCTTCTCGTACTCGTAGCCGTGCAGGGGCAGCCAGATGCCCTGCAGCCAGATGATGAGCATGAACTGCATGCCGCCGCGCGCGATCGCCGTGAGCAGCGCCGCGAGGTTGCCCGCGCTGAACGCCCGGATCCGGAACAGCGAGAGCTTGAACATCGGGTCCTTCACCCGCGACTCGATCACGCCGAACACCACGAGCAGCAGCACGCCGGCGCCGATGCCGCCGAGCACCCACGGGTTGCCCCAGCCGGTGGCCGCGTTTCCGTAGGGCTGGATGCCGTAGGTGATCGCCGCGAGCAGCACACCGGTGCCGAGCGCGAAGGTGATGTTGCCGCCCCAGTCGACGCGCGCCCGCCGCGGCTTGCCGATCTCGCGCAGGCTGCGGATCGACCACACCGTGCCGAGGATGCCGAACGGCACGCTCACCCAGAACACCGCGCGCCAGTCGATCTCGGCGAGCAGACCACCCACGACGAGGCCGAGGAACTGCCCGGCCAGCGCGGTGATCTGGTTGATGCCCAGTGCCATGCCGCGCTGTTCGCGCGGGAACGCGTCGGTGAGGATCGCGGCCGAGTTGGCCGTGAGCATCGACCCGCCGACGGCTTGGACGATGCGCCAGCCGATCAGCCACAGCGCGCCCTGGCCGCCGTGGAACGGGTCGAACGACAGCGCCACCGAGGCGACGCTGAAGATCACGAACCCGACGTTGTACATCTTCACGCGGCCGAACATGTCGCCGAGGCGCCCGAGGGTGACCACGAGGACCGCGGACACCAGCAGGTAGCCCAGGATCATCCAGAGCAGGTAGCCGATGTTGGCCGGCGCGAGCGGGTCGAGCCCGATGCCGCGGAAGATGGCGGGCAGCGAGATGATCACGATCGACCCGTCGAGGGTCGACATGAGCACGCCGAGAGTGGTGTTGGAGAGGGCGACCCACTTGTACCGGTCGCCGCGGCTGGTGGCCGTGGTCGTCACAGTTCGTCCGCCAGGCGTTCGAGCAACGGGATCACCTCGAGCAGTCGGTGGCGTTCCTCGGCGCTGAAGCCGCCGGCCAGGGCCTGGGCGACGCGCTGGGTGCTGAGGGAACGCCGGTCGGTCAGGAGTTTTCGGCCGGTGGCCGTCACGGACATCAGGACGCGGCGGCCGTCGGCGGCGTCGGGGCTGCGGCTCACGAGCCCGCGTTCGACGAGCCCGGCCAGGGTGACGCCCATGGCCTGCGGCTTCACCCGCTCCTGCTCGGCCAGGTAGCCGGGCGTCGAGGGCCCGTCGCGGTCGAGCCGCGAGAGCACGGAGCTCTCCGAAAGCGTGGCCTCGCCGGCCACGTAGCCCTGCCGCATCCGCCGCACGAGCCGCCCGAGCGCGACCCTCAGGTCGGCGGCGGCCTCCACGAGATCCTTGCTGATCCGATCCGGCACATTAATCAACCTAGACTGATAAACCTGGGTTGATCAACCTTCGCGAAACACCCCTAACCGCACCGAATCGCCCAGTTCAGACGGGGGTGTGTCCGGCGTGGACCCGGCCCGAACAGCATGATCACGCCGGGTGGTGAACGATCAAGGAACTCCCGGGAACACGAAGGCCGCGCGACCTGTGACGCGGGTCGCGCGGCCTTCGAAACCGTCTGTCCTCAGTGGACGTGCACGGGCTCCCACTCGGGGAAGGGGTCCGCTGCCACCGGTTCGTCGGTGAGGCAGGCCTCGAGCGCGGCCAGCAGCGGGTCGCCGGCGAGCCCGACGCCGATGAAGACCAGCTCCTGCTGCGGCGCTTCGGCCACGCCCTGTGGTTCGAACCGCGCCACCGCGCCCGCCTGCGACCACAGGCCGAGCACGCCCGGTCGCGACGCGAGCGTGAAGAACCCCTTGGAGCGCAGCACGGTGCCGAACTCGCCCGAGTCGAGGCGGGTCGTGACGAAGTCCCACAGCGCCACCGGGTCGAACGCCCGCCCGGCGCGGAACACGACGCTGGAGATCCCGTACTCCTCGGTCTCCGGCACGTGGTCGCCGTTGAGCTCCGCGACCCAGCCCGGAGCCTGCTGCGCGCGCAGCGGGTCGTGGCGGCCGGTGCCGAACACGCGCCCGAGCGGCACCCGCCCGAACTCCGCGGTCACGACGTCGGCGCCCGGGTTGAGCCGGCGCAGCGCCGCCGCGAGCCGGCCGGCCTCGGCGGGGGAGACGGGGTCGGTCTTGTTGAGCAGCAGCACATCCGCGAACTCGACCTGGTCCACGAGCAGGTCGCTGACCGTGCGCTCGTCGCCCTCGTACTGGTCCAGGCGGCGTTCGGCCAGCGAGTCGCCGCCGGCCAGCTCGCGGCCGAAGTTCACGGCGTCGACGACGGTCACCATCGTGTCCAGCCGCGCGCCGGACAGTGCCGGCGTGCCGTCGTCGCCGGGGAAGGAGAACGTGGCGGCGACCGGCATCGGCTCGGAGATGCCGCTCGACTCGATGAGCACGTGGTCGAACCGCCCGTCGGCGGTCAAGCGCGCGACCTCGTCGAGCAGGTCCTCGCGCAGGGTGCAGCAGATGCAGCCGTTGGTCAGCTCGACCAGGCGCTCCTCGGTGCGGGAGACGCTGTCGCGCACGAGCGCGGCGTCGATGTTGACCTCGCTCATGTCGTTCACGATCACCGCCACCCGCAGGCCTTCGCGGTTGGCGAGGATGTGGTTGAGCAGCGTGGTCTTGCCCGCGCCGAGGAAGCCCGACAGGACGGTGACGGGCACGCTCACCGGTCGAGCCGCTGGAAGTGCTTGATCAGGCGGCGCGGCACGAGCTTGCGCTCGCCGTCCACCGTGATCGGCACCAGGTCGGGCACCGCCGCCTTCCACTGCGCCCGGCGCGCGCGGGTGTTGCTGCGGGACTTCTTCCGCTTCGGCACGGCCATCAGCGCGCACCGCCCTTCTCGCGACGGCCGTAGCGGCGGTGGAACTTCTCGACCTGGCCCGCGGAGTCGACGATCCGCTGGTTGCCCGTCCAGAACGGGTGCGACCACGAGCTGATGTCCACGACCACGAGCGGGTAGGTGTTGCCGTCGCTCCACTCGATCGTCCGGTCGGACGTGACGGTGGAGCGGGTGAGGAACGCGTCGCCCGTGGCCGAGTCGCGGAACACCACGGGGTGGTAGTCGGGGTGGATGCCGGGTTTCACTGCGGGTCTTCCTTCCGGTTCGCGGCGTTGACGTGCCGCTCTTCGTCTTCTTCGTCGGTTTCGGTCGCCTCGCACGGGTCCTCGTGCCACTCGCCGAACGGGTCGGGGTAGCTGCGCCAGGCAGCTTCTCCCCCCGCCAGCTCGGCGTCGGTGAGCAGCGCGGCGTGCAGTGCCTCCTCGATTTCCCGGGGTGGCACCAGGTCCGTGACCACCACGAGCTCCTGCGCGCGGTCGCCGTGCACCGGGTGCCAGCGCAGCGACGCGAGCGTGCGGCGTTCCGCGGAGACGTCGGCCCAGTCGGGGCCGTCGGGCGAGGCGAGCCACGGGCCGGCGTGCCCGATCGCGAGGCCGCCGCCGGCCGACTCGAGCCAGAACGCGATGTCGGGCTGGCTCGCGACCCACGCGCGGCCGCGGGTGCGGATCACGCCGCCCAGCAGCGTGTCGATCGCCTCGTGGAGGCGCTCGGGGTGGAACGGCCGCTGCGAGGTGAACGTGAGGACCTCGATCCCGCAGTCGGCGTGCAGCGGCGGCTGGCCCCGCAGGAGCGCGCCGTGCAGGTCGACGACCTCGCCGCGCCGCGAGTCCGCGGGCACGGCGGCGAACAGCAGCCCGGCGTTCGCGCCCTTCAGGACGACGCGGGGGACCGAGGGTGCGACGCGGTCGAGCACGGCGGCGGTCTTCGCGGCGCACCACGCGTCGGGCACCTCGCCCGCCAGCACCAGCACGTCGGCGAACTCCACCTGCGCGAGCGCGACCTGCGCGACGCTCCGCTCGTCCTCGGGGGAGCCGAGCAGGCCGCGTTCCAGGAGCAGCTCGTCGCCGGACGCGTCGGTGAGCCAAGTGGCGCGGTCGACGGTGGTGAACACGGCCTCGATCTCGACGTCGTCGCTCACGGGCCGGTCGCCGACCAGCACGTTGGCGATCGCCCAGCTCACCGGCTCCGGCTCCATCGCCTCGTCGAGGCGCAGCACGATCCGGTCCACCTCCGGCCGCCGGGCGAGGCGGCGAAGCAGCGGCAGGAGGTCTTCGCGCAGCGTGCAGTTCACGCAGCCGTGGGCGAGCTCCAGCGCGGTGAGCTGGTCTCGGGGGCCGAGGCGGATCCGCCTGCGGACGATGCCGCTGCCGATCTGCCGCAGGTCGTGGTGGACCACGGCGACGCCGGGGCCGGCGCGGCGCAGCAGTTCGGCGAGCTCGTCGTTGCCTTCGGCGGCGAGCCCGCTGACGAGCACGAGCGGGACACGCGGGTGTGGGGTCACTGAAGCTCCAGTCGACGGGACGGGGTACGGTGGCCAGCGTAATTGAAAACGAATATCACTATCAACTCGGGAGGGTCCGTGTCAGCCGTGTGCCAGGTCACCGGCCGCAAGCCGGGCTACGGCAAGCAGGTCTCGCACTCGCACCGCCGCACCTCACGGCGCTGGGAGCCGAACCTGCAGACCCGCCGTTACTTCGTGCCGAGCCTCGGCCGGACGGTGCGGCTCAAGGTGTCGGCGAAGGACATGAAGACGATCGACAAGCGCGGGATCGACGCGGTTGTCGCGGAGCTGGCCGCGAAGGGGGTGAAGCTCTAGATGGCGAAGAGCACCGACGTCCGGCCGATCATCAAGCTGCGGTCCACCGCGGGCACCGGCTACACGTACGTGACGAAGAAGAACCGGCGCAACGACCCCGACCGGATGGTCCTGCGCAAGTACGACCCCGTGGCGCGCAAGCACGTCGAGTTCAAGGAAGAGCGCTGATGGCGAAGAAGTCGAAGATCGCGAAGAACGAGCAGCGGAAGGTGATCGCCGCCCGCTACGTCGAGAAGCGGCGGGCGCTCAAGGCCGTGATCGCCTCGCCGCACTCGTCGGCGCGGGACAAGGCCGACGCCGTGGTGGCGCTGCAGCTGATGCCGCGCGACGCGAGCGCCACGCGCCTCCGCAACCGCGACACCGCCGACGGCCGCCCGCGCGGCTACCTGCGCAAGTTCGGCCTCTCGCGCGTGCGCATGCGGCAGATGGCGCACAACGGCGAGCTGCCCGGCGTCTCGAAGTCGAGCTGGTGAGCCGGATGCCGAAGCACGAACGCGCGCCCCGCAAGCGGGCGAACCCGTTGCACACCCGGGGGATCACCGAAGTCGACTGGAAGGACGTCGACCTGCTGCGGATCTTCATCTCCGACCGCGGCAAGATCCGCGCCCGCCGCGTGACGGGGCTGACGCCGAAGCAGCAGAAGCAGGTGGCCTCGGCCATCAAGAACGCGCGGGAGATGGCGCTGCTGCCGTACCCCAACTCGGCGCGCGGCTGACGAACCGGCGTCCCGGGAGCCGGCGTGCCAGACTCGGCGCATGGCTTCCGGGACGCCGTCGGACGAGGAGCTCGACCTGTGGGCCCGCGTGTTCACCATGGCGCGCGAGGGCGACACGGAACGCCTCGTCGCGTACGTCGACGCCGGCATCCCCGCGAACCTCGCCAACGACCGCGGCGACACCCTGGTGATGCTCGCCTCGTACCACGGGCACGCGGACACGGTGGCCGTGCTGCTGGCGCGCGGTGCGGATCCGAACCGGGTCAACGACCGGGGCCAGAGCCCGCTCGCCGGCGCCGTGTTCAAGGATGAGCCCGACGTCGTGAAGGCGCTGGTGGCGGGTGGTGCCGATCCGCACGCGGGCACGCCGTCGGCGGTCGAGGCGGCGACGATGTTCGGCAACACCGGGCTGCTGGCCCTGCTGCAGCGCTGAGCGAGCGCGGCAGGCAGACTTTCCGGCTATGGACGACCCGCACTACCTCTCCGGACTCCAGCTCGCCGGCCGCCGCGTCGTGATGGTCGGGGGCGGCTCGGTCGCCCAGCGCCGCCTCCCGAGGCTCATCCGCGCGGGCGCGCGGGTGGAGCTGGTCTCGCCGCACACCACGCCGTCGGTGAGTGCCATGGCCGACGCGGGCGAGCTGGTCTGGCACGAGCGCCGCTACGCCGAGGGCGACCTCGCCGACGCCTGGTACGCGCTCGCCTGCACCGACGACCCCGAGGTCAACGCCGCCGTGTGCGCCGAGGCCGAACGCGAGCGCGTGTTCTGCGTGCGCGCCGACGAGGGGGAGTCCGGCAGCGCCGTGACCCCGGCTTCGGGCCGCCACGGCGGGCTGCTGTTCGGTGTCCTGTCCGGCGGTGAGCCGCTGCGTTCGGCCGCCGTGCGCGACAGCATCCTCGACGCCCTGCACGCCGGCACCGTCATCGACGGCCGCGCGCCGCGGGACACCGACACCGAGCTGCCGGGCGTCGCCCTGGTCGGGGGCGGCCCGGGTGACCCGGACCTGATCACCGTCCGCGGGCGCCGGCTGCTCTCGCGCGCCGACGTGGTGGTCGTCGACCGCCTCGCCCCGCGTGAGCTGCTCGACGAGCTCGCGCCGGAGGTCGAGGTCGTCGACGCCGCGAAGATCCCGTACGGCCGCGCCGCGAGCCAGGACGTGATCAACAGCACGCTGATCGAGAAGGCCAAGGAGGGCAAGTTCGTCGTCCGGCTCAAGGGCGGCGACCCCTACCTGTTCGGCCGCGGGTTCGAAGAGGTCCTGGCCTGCGCCGAAGCGGGCGTGCCGGTCACCATGGTCCCGGGCATCACGAGTGCGTTCGCGGTCCCCGCCGTCGCCGACGTGCCGGTGACCCACCGCGGGGTCGCCCACGAGGTCGTGGTCGTTTCGGGTCACGTCGCCCCCGGCGACCCGCGCTCGCTGGTCGACTGGTCGCTGCTGGCCGGCCTGCGCGGCACGATCGTGCTGATGATGGGCGTCGAACGCCTGCCCCAGTTCGCCTCGGCGCTGCTCGACGGCGGCCGTCCCGCCGACACGCCGGTCGCCATCGTCGAGGACGGCACCATGCGGACGCAGCGCACGCTGCGCTCCACGCTGGGGCAGGTGGCCGGAGAAGCGGCCGCCGCGGGCGTGCGGCCGCCGGCGGTGATCGTCTTCGGCCCGGTGGCCGGACTGGCGAAGTGACGGGTCAGCTTTCGTAGCAGCGCTCGGCGAAGTCGGTGATCGCCGAGGTCAGGCGCTTCGGGTCGGAGCGCAGCTCGACCGGGCTGCGCGCCTGCACGAACTCGGCGCACGGCATGTCCGCGGCCAGGGTGTCAGCGTCGCCGAAGGGGTGGATCGGGTCGCCTTCGTGGCCGATCACCAGCGCGGGCGTGGTGATGGCCCGGCGAACCGACTTCGGCGGCGCGATCCGGCCGAACAGCACGCCGTGCAGGAGCGCGGCCATCGGCGCGGGCTGCTGGGTCAGGGTGTCGGTGACGACGTCGACCCACTGGCTCCCGTGGGGCACGAGGTTGGCCGCCAGGGCGACGCCGCGCACGGTCACGGGCAGGAAGCGCGCGGCGAACAGCAGCGGGGCGAACGTGAGCAGCCCGGCGACGATCGCGTTGTCCAGCACCGGCATTTCCACGACCAGCCCGCGGGCGCGGGCCGGCTGTGCCACCGCCACCTCGAGTGCGACATTCGCGCCGAGCGACGTCCCGCCCAGCACGGCGTCGTCCAGGCCGAGGTGGTCGAGCAGCGCCACGGCCTGCTCGCCGAACGCCGGCATCGAGTAGCGCCACGACTCGGTCGGCCGGTCGGATTCGCCGTGGCCCAGCAGGTCGAGGGTGATCACGCGGAAGCCCGAGCGCGCGAGCCGGCGGGCCAGGGGCGCGTGCATGCGGCGGGTGAACATGATGCCGTGCATCAGCACCACGACGCGCTCGCCCGAGCCGTACTCGGTGTAGGCGAGGCGCTGGCCGTCGCAGGTGAACGAGCCGGACAGCTCGATCGGGCGCGAGCGGCGCGCCGGCGGGGGATCCGCCGGCAGGTCGTCGACGGCAAGAACGGGGGCCGGGCTCATGCGCCACCTTCCTCTCGTGGTCGAGGGCCGCTTCGATCTCTCGTGTCCATCCCAGGAAAGCATCCCGCGACCGAATTGGCACAGCGTCAACCGGATGGTTCAAGATGACAGACATGACCGCACCCGCCGACTCCCTGCCCGATCTCGCCTCGCTGAAGGTCGACCTCGACGGCCCCGTCGCCGAAGTCACCCTGCTCGGCCCGGCGAAGGGCAACGCCATGGGCCCCGACTTCTGGCGTGAGCTGCCGCTGGTCTTCGCCGCCCTCGACGCCGACCCGCGCGTGCGCGCGATCGTGCTCACCGGCAGCGGCGCGCACTTCTCCTACGGCCTCGACCTGCCCGCGATGATGGGCGGCTGGGCCCCGATGCTCGCCGGCGACGCGCTGGCCGGCCCGCGCACCGACTTCCACCGCGAAGTCCGCCGCCTGCAGGAGTCCGTGAGCTCGATCGCCGAGTGCCGAAAGCCCGTAATCGCCGCCGTGTCCGGCTGGTGCATCGGCGGCGGCGTGGACGTGATCAGCGCGGCCGACGTGCGCCTCGCCAGCGCCGACGCGAAATTCAGCGTGCGCGAGGTGAAGGTCGCGATCGTCGCCGACCTCGGCAGCCTGCAGCGGCTCGCCACGATCGTCGGCGAGGGCCACGTGCGGGAGCTCGCCCTGACCGGCAGGGACGTCGACGCCGCCCGCGCCGAGAAGATCGGCCTGGTCAACGACGTCTACCCCGACCAGGAGACCCTGCTGGCCGAAGCGCGCAAGCTCGCCGCCGACATCGCCGCGAACCCGCCGCTGGTCGTGCAGGGGACCAAGCAGGTGCTCGCCGCCAACACCGAGCGCCAGGTCGCCGAGGGCCTGCGCTACGTCGCGGCCTGGAACTCCGCGTTCCTCCCGAGCAAGGACCTCGCCGAGGCCGTGCAGGCGTTCATGGAGCGCCGCGCGCCCGAGTTCAAGGGCGAGTAGAACAGGCACGTACGCGAGCACGAGGGAGCACGACGTGAGCAATGGCGCTTCGGGGAACCAGCGGGCCGGCGAGGCCCACCAGGTCTTTCGGGAGGCGCGGGACTACCTCCAGTCCCACCGCGAGGACTACGACACCGCCGTCCGGGAGTTCGCGTGGCCGCGGCCCGCGGAGTTCAACTGGGCGCTCGACTGGTTCGACGTGGTGGCCCGCGACCCGGCGAACGCGCAGCGGTACGCGCTGTGGATCGTCGAGGAGGACGGCACCGAGAACCGCTGGACCTACCCGGAGATGTCCGCCCGCTCCGACCAGGTCGCCACGTGGCTGCGCCGCCTCGGCGTCTCGCGCGGCGACCGGCTGATCCTCATGCTGGGCAACCAGGGCGAGCTGTGGGAGACGATCCTCGCCGCGATCAAGCTCGGCGCCGTGATCATCCCGGCCTCGACGCTGCTCGGGCCGGCCGACCTCGCCGACCGCGTCGAGCGCGGCAAGGCCAAGCACGTGGTCGTGCGCTCGGCCGACGCCCCGAAGTTCGCCGACGTGGCGGGCGGCTACACGCGCATCGCCGTCGGCGAGCCGGTGGAAGGCTGGCACGCCTACGCCACCGCATACGCCGAGCCGGCCGGTTTCACCCCGGACGGCGTGACGGCCGCGGCCGACCCGCTGCTGCTGTACTTCACCTCGGGCACCACGGCGAAGCCGAAGCTCGTGCAGCACACGCACGTGTCCTACCCGGTCGGGCATCTGTCCACAATGTACTGGATCGGCCTCGAGCCGGGCGACGTGCACCTGAACATCTCCTCGCCCGGCTGGGCGAAACACGCGTGGAGCAACGTGTTCGCGCCGTGGAACGCCGAGGCGACGGTGTTCCTGTACAACTACACGCGTTTCGACGCCACCGCGCTCATGGCGCAGATGGACCGCTGCGGGGTCACGAGCTTCTGCGCGCCGCCCACAGTGTGGCGCATGCTCATCCAGGCCGACCTGACAGCGTTGAAAACCCCGCCGCAGAAGGTGGTCGGCGCGGGCGAGCCGCTCAACCCCGAGGTGATCGAACAGGTCGAGAAGGCCTGGGGCGTCACCATCCGCGACGGGTTCGGCCAGACCGAGAGCAGCGTGCAGATCGCCAACACCCCCGGCCAGGCCGTGGTTCCCGGCTCGATGGGCCGGCCGCTGCCGGGCTTCGTGGTGGCGCTGGTCGACCCGGTCACGGGCGAGCGCGCCGGCGAGGGCGAGATCTGCCTCGACCTCGCGCACCGGCCCGTCGGCCTGATGGTCGGCTACGCGGACGACGACGAGCGCACGTCGGAAGCGTTCCGCGACGGCTACTACCACACGGGTGACGTCGGTTCGATCGACGAACGCGGCTACATCACCTACGTCGGGCGCACCGACGACGTGTTCAAGGCGTCGGACTACCGGATCTCACCGTTCGAGCTGGAGAGCGTGCTGCTGGAGCACGAAGCGGTGGCGGAGGCCGCCGTGGTGCCCGCCCCGGATCCGATCCGGCTCGCGGTGCCCAAGGCCTACGTCGTGCTGGCCGCGGGCCACGAGCCCACCGCGGACACCGCCCGCGCGATCCTGGCGTACGCGCGGGAGCACCTCGCGCCGTACAAGCGGATCCGGCGCCTGGAGTTCGCCGAGCTGCCGAAGACGATCTCCGGCAAGATCCGCCGCGTCGAGCTGCGCGGGCGCGAGCACGAGAACACCCGGCCCGAGGGCGAGTACCGCGAGGACGACTTCCCGGACCTCAAGGCCTGAGGTCGCGCGGCCGTCGTCCCGTCCGCCTCACTCCGACGGGACGACGGCCGCGAACACCGTCTGCTCGCCTTTGCTGCACGTGGTGCCGCCCTGCGCCGCCGGCGGGCCGGAGGTGCACAGCCAGCCGGACACGGTGTCGTTCACGGCGTCGTTGGACCCGGTGCCCTGCCGGCCGGCGATCTTCGCGTGGAAGTCGCGCACGAGCGCCATGGCCTCGGCGCACGGCACCCCGCCGGCCCGGCTGTCGAACACGTACAAGGTCAGCCCGCTCGCGGCCGTGACGGTGCCGCAGGACCCCGGAACGGCGGGCGTGCTGCTCGGGGCCTTCGCACGCGTGCTCGACGGCGCCCGCGTCGTTTCAGGCGGCGGGGGAGGGACCGAGTGCGCCGACGAGGTCGTCGGCGGCGCCGTGGTCGCGGACGGTGGTGGCGGTACCGCCGCCCGGGGCTCGGGTTCGCCCGAACAGGCGGCGAGCGCCGGCAGCACGAGCCAGGCCGCGAGCAGCGGCCGCCACGCGGGCTTCGACGGGGGCACCGGGGTCCTTTCGCCAGGGGTCCTTCCGGGCATTCTGGCCCGCCTCCGGCGCCGTGACCCGCACCGACACCCGGCGCGGCGGGCGGAGGTTACCGGAACCGGGGCTTCCGCCTCGGCGGGCTCCCCCGGCGGGGAGTCTATTGTGGACGGTTAAGCTGGTGTTAACGCACTGATACAGCGCGAATTCCTTCCTCACCGATCGGACGAATCTTCGCGGCGGTCGTTAACGTCCGCCGCCTTCGGACCGAAATACGTGAGGAGCGCCCAGGGCGTTCCCGTCCCCGATCACCCGCCGACCCCGAGAGACAAGAGCACCGCACAGCATGACCACCGAAACGGCCACCGAGCCCGGCACCCCGTCCGCGTCCGACCTCACCGACCCGACCGCGCGGCCCGCCACGCCGCCCACGGCGCCCTGCAGCGTCGTGTGGTGCTGCGGCCGCCCGTACGTCCTCGAAGGCCGAGCCGGCCGCGCCCGCTGGGTCGGCAACGACGACCGCGGCCGCCCCGAGCGCCTCAGCAACGCCGAGCTGCAGCGCCGCGGCTGGAGCCACCGCCGCGCCGGCTGAGCGCCGCCGCTTTTCCCCTCACGGCCCCGCGGTCGGGTCGCGCGCCACGAACCCGCGACCCGACCGCGTGACCACCGGCGTCGGTGCCGGTCCGCACCTCTAGGCTGAGCCGGTGACCACGGTCCCCGAGCCCAAGACGGAGCCTTCCCTGCTGCGGCAGGCGTTCAACGTCCCCAATCTCCTGTCGCTGCTGCGGCTCGCGGGCGTGCCCGTGTTCCTCTGGCTGCTGCTCGGCCCGAAGGAGGACGGCTGGGCGCTCGCGCTGCTCGTCTTCTCGGCGCTGACCGACTGGCTCGACGGCAAGCTCGCCCGCTGGCTCGACCAGATGTCGCGGCTGGGCCAGCTGCTCGACCCCGCGGCCGACCGGCTCTACATCCTCGCGACGCTGGTCGCGTTCCTCATCCGCGACATCATCCCGTGGTGGGTCGTCGTGCCGCTCGTGCTGCGCGAGGCCGTGCTGGCGATCTGCGTGCTCGTGTTGCGCCGCGGCGGGTTCGCGCCGCCCGAGGTGACCTACATCGGCAAGGGCGCGACGTTCGTGCTCATGTACGCCTTCCCGTTCCTGCTGCTCACGCAGGGCGGCTCGACCGTGGCCGTGGTGGCCCGGCCGATCGCCTACGCCTTCATGGTCTGGGGCGGGGTGCTCTACGTCTGGTCCGGCGCGCTCTACGTCGTGCAGGCGGTGCGCGCGCTTCGCAGCCGGTGATGGAAGACTGCCCGCGACGAAGTCGGTTCGAGGAAGGGGAGGGGCGTTGACCACTCCAGAAGAGCTGCGTTACACCGAGGAACACGAGTGGGTGGCCACGCGTGAGGGTGCGCTGGTCCGCGTGGGCATCACGGAGTACGCCCAGGACCAGCTCGGCGACGTGGTGTTCGTCGACCTGCCCGAGGTCGGCAAGCACGTCGACGCGGGCGACGTCTTCGGCGAGGTGGAGTCCACCAAGAGCGTCTCGGAGCTGTTCGCACCGGTCGACGGCGAGATCGTCTCGGTGAACGCCGCGGTCTCCGATTCGCCCGAGTTGATCAACTCCGACCCGTACGGCGAGGGCTGGCTCGTGGAGATCCGCCTCGACGACCCCGCGGGGCTCGACGCCCTGCTCGAAGCCGAGGCGTACCAGGCGCTCATCACCGGCTGAGGCGGGTTCGGCCTGGCCCGGGGGTTCCGCCCGCCGAAGGGGGAGCCCCGGGGTCCCGAACCGATCAGGCACGGTACGTTGGCAGCTACACGTTCTTGGTCATAGGCAACATTGTGTGTAGAGGAGAGCTCAGGTGAGCACGAACGACGGGCCCGGCGTTCCCCCGGAGCAGTCTCCGGAGCGGACCTCTGTCTTCCGGGCCGACTTCCTGGCCGATGTCGAAGGCCAGGAGTCCGCGCCGGCTGCCGAGGCACCGGTCCAGGGTGTCGACGCCCTGCCCCCGGGTTCCGCCCTCCTGGTCGTGAAGCGGGGCCCCAACGCGGGCTCGCGCTTCCTGCTGGACCGCGACACCACGAGCGCGGGCCGGCACCCCGACAGCGACATCTTCCTCGACGACGTCACCGTTTCCCGCCGGCACGCCGAGTTCCGGCGTGAGGGCGGGGAGTTCGTGGTGATCGACGTCGGCAGCCTGAACGGCACCTACGTCAACCGCGAGCCGGTCGACCAGGCCGTGCTGGCCGGCGGCGACGAGGTGCAGATCGGGAAGTTCCGCCTGGTCTTCCTGACGGGCCCGGGGCACGGGGGCCAGGGGGCACAGTGACGGCGGCCGGGCAGCCCGGTCGTTCGGAGGCCCGGCGCGACGGGTTGAGCATCGGGGCGGTCCTGGCGCAGCTGCGCGGCGACTTCCCCGATGTCACCATCTCCAAGATCCGGTTCCTCGAGGCGGAAGGCCTGGTCCGGCCGGGCCGCACGCCCTCGGGGTACCGGCAGTTCGCCCCGGCGGACGTGGAGCGGCTTCGCTTCGTGCTGTCCGCGCAGCGGGACCACTACCTCCCGCTCAAGGTCATCAAGGAACAGCTGGACGCGGCGGACTCCGGAGCGGAGCCCGCCGCGCCCGCGCCGCGGCTGCCGCGGAAGCTGGTGTCGCTCGACCCGGCCGACACCGGCGGGCTGCCCGACGCCGACGACTTCGAGACCGGTCCCGAGATCCGGCTGACGCAGGAGGAGCTGCTGGCGCGAGCCGGCATCACCGCCGCGACGCTCACCGAGCTGCAGCAGTACGGGCTCGTGCGGCCGGGTGCGGCGGGGTTCTTCGGTCCCGACGCGGTGCTGATCGCGCGCACGGTGAAGGCGATGACCGAATTCGGTATCGAGCCGAGACATCTGCGTGCCTTCCGCGCAGCGGCCGACCGCGAAGTCGGCTTGCTGGAGCAGATCGTGACCCCCGTGTATCGCCACCGTGACGCGGATGCGAAAGCGAGGGCCGACGAGGTGGTCCGGGAGCTGGCCGCGCTGTCCGTCACGCTCCACACGCTCCTCGTGAAAGCGGGGATCCGGGGAGTCACCGGTGGTTGAACCGGACGTAACGGGCCGAACACCGGTGTGCGTCACATGTCAATGACTGAATGTTCGGCACCGTATGCCGTACCGTGAGAGTCGGTTTGCGGTGCAGCGAACCGAGAATGTCCGCCACTAGCGAGCACAGCGCCCGGATGACGGGTAGCGTCGAACCCAACGGCGCGAGTACGTCGCAAGCGCTGCAGCCCGTGTGCACGAGAGGGAGGCGAAACCCGATGAGCGAGATGCGCGTCGTCGGTGTGCGGGTGGAGCTGCCCGCCAATCAGCCGATCTTGTTGCTGCGGGAAACCGAGGGCGAGCGCTACCTGCCGATCTGGATCGGCTCGGTCGAGGCCACCGCCATCGCCTTGGAGCAGCAGGGAGTACGACCCGCCCGGCCCCTGACCCACGACCTCCTCAAAGAGGTCATCGGGGCGCTCGGCCGCGAGCTGGAGCAGGTCGTGATCACGGACCTGAAGGAAGGCACCTTCTTCGCCGAGCTCGTCTTCGACGGCGACATCCGGGTGTCCGCGCGCCCCAGCGACTCGGTCGCCCTGGCGCTGCGGATCGGGGTCCCCATCCACGCCGTGGACGCGGTGCTGGAGGAGGCGGGCCTGATCATCCCGGACGAGCAGGAGGACGAGGTCGAGAAGTTCCGCGAGTTCCTCGACTCCGTGTCCCCCGAAGACTTCCGCGGCGCCGACACCTGAGCCGCCGGCGGCGGGAACGCGGCCGCACACCACGTTCCCGCCTTGTTTCCGGATTTCACTGCTTCGCAGCGGTCGCCCTCTCGAAGAGGTCGGCGATTTCCCGCCCGTAGCGGTCGAGGTCGGTCGACGGGTCGGCGGCGTAGGCCGCTGCCACCCCGTCGATGGCCTGCGCGATCGACATCGCCATCACCTCCGGCGCGAACGCGCCGAACACCCCCTCGTCCTGACCCTGCTTGAGCTGGCGCTGCACACCGCCCACCCGCAGCTGGTCCACGAGCACCGAGGTCATCGACCAACCGTCCGCGTCGTCGGCGTTCGCCGAGAGCTCCGCGAGCACCCGGACGCACTCCGGGTAGTCGCGCAGGAACGCCACCGACGTCTCGATGTGGGCCCGCAGGTTGCCCGGCCGGTCGCCGGGGTCGAGGGCCTTGCTGCGGTCCTGCAGGAACATCGCCTTCGTCTCCGACACCGTGCTCAGCACGGCCTGCATGAGCCCGGCCTTGTTCGTGAAGTGGTAGGAGATCATGCGGGTGCTGCTCAGCCCCGCGCGTTCCTTGATCTTGGCGAACGTGGTGCGCGCGTACCCGTGCTCGGCGATCGTCGCGATGGTCGCCGCGATGATCTGCGCCCGGGCCGTCGCCTCCGTGACGCTCAGCCCGAGCTCTGCTTGCGTGTCGAAGTTTACTCGCATGAGTAATAAGTTACTCAGCCGAGTAAAACGTGTCAAACCCGTACGGCGAACGGACCAAAGGCTCAAGACGAGCTTGAGGTGCGCCGCGCGTCGCGTTGACCGGCCCGCGACGCGGCCTTACCGTCGAAGGCGGTAAATCGCCACGATGTGATTCTCCGACCGGAGCACGATCGTGGCGGTTCTCCCCGGCCGGTCCCGCTCCTGGGCTCGACCGGTGTCGTTCGCCGGCCGCCAGGTCGGGCGAAGGGAGGCTTGCGTGGTCGAGGCTGGTAGTCCGGAGAGGCCGCCCGTTCGTGCCGCCGATGGCGAGCAGGGTGAGCTGTTCCCCGACGCCTCCCTTCCGGACGAGCTCGTCGGCTACCGCGGCCCCGCCGCGTGCCAGATCGCGGGGATCACGTACCGCCAGCTCGACTACTGGGCCCGGACGAAGCTGGTCGCGCCGAGTATCCGCACCGCGCACGGTTCGGGCTCGCAGCGGCTGTACTCGTTCAAGGACATCCTCGTCCTGAAGGTCGTGAAGCGGCTGCTGGACACCGGGGTCTCGCTGCAGAACATCCGGGTCGCGGTGGAGCACCTGCGCGTGCGCGGCGTGCGCGACCTCGCGAAGGTCACCCTGTTCTCCGACGGCACCACGGTGTACGAGTGCACCTCGCCGGAGGAGATCGTGGATCTGCTCCAGGGCGGACAGGGTGTGTTCGGCATCGCCGTCAGTGGCGCGATGCAGGAGATCAGCGGCACGATCCACGAATTCCCCGCCGAACGTGCCGACGGCGGCGTGATCGAATCGGTCGTCCCGGACGAACTCACCCAGCGCCGCAACTCCCGCCGCACCGGGTGATCACCACCCGCGAGGGCGAGGTATCCTGACTGCGCGGTCGACGAACCCGCGCGGGAGAGACCGAGCCGGCATCCACGAGCTCGGCGCCGAAGGAGCAAGTCCTCCCCGGAACCTCTCAGGCACCCTGGACCGCGCGGACGAGACGCCTCTGGAAAGTGGGCCCGCTGGACACCACCAGCCGGTTCCGCCGACGGTGCAAACCCGCGTATCCACGCGGGTGAAACTCTCAGGCGCCCCACGGGGTACGGACAGAGTGGGGAGGACCTCGGACCCGGTGCTCACCGGGCCGGGGCCGGGTGGTTCAGACCTCCGGATCACGATCTTTTCCGGCGGGCCGCGCAGCGGTCCCGGTCTCGTGCGGCCGCCGGTTTTCCCGCCGTGGATGCGCCTTTCCGGTGATCCGCGCCGACTCGGCCGTCCACTGTGGAGCCACGGCAGACCCGTCCGCTCACGGGTCCGCCGCACTCCGGCCCCACGACCTCAGCCCGGGATCTTGTCCAGGAACCCGTGCACCTTGGCGATCCGGCCGTCGGCCAGCTCGACGACGTCGAACCCGATGGCGAGCGGCTCGTCGGCGCCCTGCGCGGTGAGGTACCACTGGAACCGCGCCAGGTCGTGGTGGGCGTCGGGTGCCTTGGGCAGGCTGAACGTCAGCCCGGCGAACTGCGCCTGTGCGCCGCCGATGAACCCGTCGATGCCGTCGTGGCCGGTCACCGAGCCCAGGGGATCGGTCATGGACGCGTCGGGGGTGAAAACCTCGGTGACGAGGGCGCGGCGGCGCTCGGCGTCGGTCTCGTTCCAGATCGCGATGTACTGCTCGACAGTGCTCGTCACGTCGGACACGGGAAAGCTCCCTTTGCTTGGCGGACAACGGGTTCGCTGTCCTGGTGCCGCCAAGACTGCTGCGCCGGGCGCGGTTCGTCGATTACGCCGGAGGTAATCACCGCACCCGGCGCACATCGCCTCCGGCGATTACCCGCGAGGTAATGGCCTGAGCGCGAGCGGACCCGTAGCGTCGGGGGCGTGACGACTTCGGTGAAGGCCCCCGCACGGCGCGCGGTCGGCGAGCTCCTGCGGGAGTGGCGCGACCGGCGCCGCATCAGCCAGCTCGATCTGGCGATCGCCGCGGACATCTCCACGCGGCACCTGAGCTTCGTCGAGACCGGCCGCTCCAAGCCGAGCCGCGAGATGGTGCTGCGCCTCGGCGAGCACCTCGAAGTGCCGCTGCGCGAACGCAACCGGCTGCTGCTGGCCGCCGGCTATGCGCCCGCGTACGGCGAGACCGAGCTGGGCGCGCCGGAGCTGACGGCCGTGCGCGACGCGGTCCGCCAGTTGCTCACCGGCCACGAGCCGTACCCCGCGGCTGTGGTCGACCGCGGCTGGAGCCTCGTCGACGCCAACACGAGCCTCGGTGTGCTCGTCGAGGGTGTGGCACCGGAGCTGCTGACACCGCCCGTGAACGTCCTGCGCGCGACCCTGCACCCCGACGGCATGGCCCCGAACGTGCTGAACCTGGGGGAGTGGCGGGCCCACCTGCTGGGCCGCCTGCGCCGCCAGGTCGAGCAGACGGCCGACGCCGGGCTCGCCGAGCTGCTGGCCGAGCTGCGGGAGTACCCGTGCGACCAACCGGTGCCCGAGGTCGAGGTGCCCGGACCGGGCGACATCTTCGTCCCGCTGCGCTACCTCCACCGGGGCACGGAGCTCACGTTCTTCAGCACGGTCGCGACGTTCGGCACGCCGCTCGACGTCACGCTCGCCGAGCTGGTCATCGAGTCCTTCTACCCGGCGAACCCGGAGACGGCCGCGTACCTGCGGGCCCGGGCGAGCACCTGAGCAGGACCGCTCGATCGTGCGGCGGGGTGCCGAGCCCGCGGGCCGGGGGAGTGGAAGGATCGGAGCGGTCACCCCAGGACACCGCAGTGAGGATCCGCCTTCATGGCCAACCCGCCCCTGCTCACCCTGAACAACTCCGTCACCATCCCGCAGCTCGGCTTCGGCGTGTACCAGGTCCGCGCCGCGCAGGCCGGGAAGGTGATCGGCGCCGCGATCGAAGCCGGCTACCGCAGCATCGACACCGCCGCGATGTACGGCAACGAGGCCGAGGTCGGTGAAGCCATCCGCGCTTCGGGCGTGCCGCGGGACGAGTTCTTCGTGACCACGAAGCTGTGGAACGACCAGCACGGGTACGACAACGCGTTGCGCGCCTTCGACCACAGCGCCGCCGCTCTCGGCCTGGAGCGGATCGACCTGTTCCTCATCCACTGGCCGCAGCCGCGCCGCGACCGGTACGTGGAGACCTGGCGGGCGCTGGAGCAGCTCTACCGCGACGGGCGGGTGCGCGCGATCGGCGTGTCGAACTTCGGCATCACCCACCTGAGCCGGCTGCTCGACGAGACCGACGTGGTCCCGGCCGTGAACCAGGTCGAGCTGCACCCCTGGCTGCAGCAGCTGCCGCTGCGTACGTTCCACGCCGAGCACGGCATCGCCACGGAGGCCTGGAGTCCGCTCGCGCGCGGCCGGCTGCTGGGCGAGCGCGTGATCACGGCGCTCGCGGCCAAGTACGGGAAGACGCCCGCCCAGCTCGTGCTGCGCTGGCACCTGCAGATGGGCACGATCGCCATCCCGAAGTCGGCGACGCCGGCGCGGATCCGGGAGAACTTCGCCGTGTTCGACTTCGAGCTCGCCGACGACGACCTCGCGGCGCTGGCGGAGCTCGACAACGGCACCCGCACGGGCGCCGACCCCGACACCTTCGGCTGAGCCGCGCCGCCCGGCGCGCGAAAACGGCCGGCCCCGGAAGTTCCCGGGACCGGCCGTTCCGGCGTTACGCCAAGCCGCGGGTCAGGACGCCCGGATGCCGGCGGCCGCGAAGTCGGCCAGCTGGGCGGGCTCCTTGAGGAACGCGCGGAAGCTCTGCGTGGCGCGCTGCTGGTTCTCGTCGGTGGCCGTGCCGCCGACGGACGCCGCCGCGAGGCCCACGAACGGGTAGTCGGCGGGCGGGCCCGAGCCGATCGGCATTGCCGGCGAGCCGATGAGCTCGGGCTTGGCGTTCGTCAGCTGCGTGACCCAGTACGACGACTCGGGGATCCAACCGTCGGGCAGGCCGCCGATGGTCGAGAGGTCGGTCTTGCCGGTCAGCGCGTCGAGCACCACCGAGGACGGCTTGGTCGTGACGTTGACCTGGAAGCAGGCGCCGTGCACCGGGGTCAGATCGGCGTCCCAGCGGCTCGCGGCGGCCTCGACCGGCTTCGCGACCTGCGGGGTCACGACGAGCCTGACGGTGGTCCGGTTCCCGCCGCAGCTGGCAGCCTGGGCTTCGGCGCGGTTGTTGAGCACGCTGTCGGCCCAATTCCAGCCGAAGACGCCGAGCGCGACCAGGACGACGAGCCCGGCACAGGCGATGGGCCACTTGGCGATCCGGCGGCGCGGCGCCTTCGCGGCGACGATGCGGTGTGAGCCCGTCGTCTCGCTGCGGCCCTGCTGGCGCTTCGGCGGATCGAGAGGGTGCGGCACCGGCTCTTCGGCCAGTGTGTGTCGCCCCATCGTTGTCCTTTCGAGATGTGCGCACACGCGCTGCTATGCAATCAAACCGTTATCACTCTAACAGGTTAGCGACCCTGGGTGAATATTATGACTCAGAGTTGCACGGTCTGTACACAATTCACCGGATGCCGCCGAGCAGGTGACGGCAGCGCGCGAATCGGCAGAGCGCGAGCCGGCCGAGCCCGTGGCGGGAACGGGTCCGGCCCGCGACGAGGTGTAGAAAATACCCCGCCGCGGGCCGGACTTGATCAGCGGCTCACCGAACGCGCCTCACAGGAGGCACAACAGGGAACACGCCTTGGCCGAAGACCACGCCGAGTGCGACGGCGGGGTCCCGGCCGGGGCGTTGGCCGGGGTGTAGCTCACCTTGGCCTGGTTGGTGATCGGGAACAGGTTGAGCAGGGCGTGGGTGGCGCAGTACACCTGCTTCGACTGGCCGGGTTCCAGCGAGAACGCGTCCGCCGCCTGGCACGACGGCTCGACGCTGTCCACCACGTGCGTGCCGCTGATCCCCACCGGGCCGTGGTCGGTCACCGTGATCCGCCAGTACGCCGTGGCGTCGAGCAGGCCGAGGACGCCGACCGGCGCCTGTTTCGCCCAGGGTCCCGAGCCGCCCGGCCCGCACTTCGCCGCGCTCGCCGAGGTGCAGATCTCCTTCTCTACGCTCACCACGGGGGTGCAGGCCGCACCCGGTGCGACCGGGAGCGCCACCGTGTTGGAGGTGAACGTCCCGGCCGGGTCGGTGCCGGTCGCGGTGTCGGACACGCCGCTCACGCTGCAGTCGGTCGAGATCGCCGCGCGGAAGCACACCTGTGGCGCGTCACCGGTGAAGTCGACGACGAGCTGCGGCTGGTTGCCGCCGGTGAAGTCGGCGGAGCTCTTCAGCACGAGCGTGGTGGTCACCGTGAGCGAGGTGTGGGCGGTGGCCGACACCCCGCTCAGGTCGACCGAGCCGTCGGGGGCGAAGCCCGGGTTGGCCACGACCGCGCCGTCCTGGTCCAGGACGGTGACCCGCGAGGCGGTGAGGTCGACGTTCGCCGGCGTGATGCCGGTCAGCCGCGCCACGCCGTAGCCCTGCACGTGGCCGCTGCCGCCGTCGCAGTAGAACTCGCCCGGCTCGAGCGTCACCTGGGCACCGGAGCGCAGGCACGGAGACGCGCCGGTGGCCGGGTCCATCGAGAACAGCACGCCGGCGTCGCCGAGGCCGATCAGGCAGCCGGTGGGGGCGTCGAAGCTGTAGCCGTAGTCCCGGGTCGCGCCCACCGTCGGGTGCGTGACGGGCACGGGCAGCCCGGCACACGCCGTCGCGGTGGTCCAGTCGTGGCAGAACGTCGCGCCCGCGTACGGGCCGCCCCACACCGGGAGGTAGCTGCGCTGGTGACCGGCAGGATCGGTGACCACCTCGGGGTTGAACGCCAGCACGTTGGCCGGCAGGTTCGCCATCGTGGCCGGGGTGGCCAGTGGTGCGCCGGCGACGGTGAAGCACGTGGTGACGTCGGTGGTCCCGTTCGTCGTCGAGCAGACACCGGCCGTGGTGCCGTCGGTGCCGAACGCGGTGTAGGCGTTGTAGGTGTAGTTCCCGGCGGGTCCGGTCGGGCGGGGGCTCGCCCAGCCCGCGCAGGCCGCATTGGTGGCCGGGTCGAAGCAGCCCAGTTCCGGCTGCCCGAGGCCCGGGTAGGACGAGGACGCGAAGACCTTGCCGGCCACGACGTCCAAGGCTCCGTACATGAGATCCCCGGAGCCGGGGCGATCACCGCTCGGGCGCACGATCGGCGCGTACGGCTGGCCGGCGCACGCGGCGTGCGCGGAGAGCGACCAGCAGACGACGGCGCCGGTGGTGGCCACGCCGTAGAGGTTGCCGCCGGTTTCGACCAGCCCGGCGAGGCTGTTCACGGCCGACGGCGCCCCGCCGGTGGCCAGGAGCGGCCAGTACCCGCAGTTCGCCGCCGCGGCAAGGTCGAGGCAGCCCACGCCGATCGACGCGGCGGTCACGGCGGGGTAGTAGACCGTGGAGCTCTTGGCGGGGTCGCGCACGTACTGCGGGGTGAGCGTGGAGGCGATGTCCCCGGTGGCTCCGGTGCCGAGCGGTCCCGGTGTGGTGTTCAGCGGCTTGGGCCAGGTCCCGCCCGGGCAGCGCCCGCCGGTGCCGAGGTCGCTGCACACCAGCTTCGGCACGGTCGCGCCGAGGTGGTGGAAGACGTTCCAGGCCTGCAGGACGCCGCTCGGGGTGCGCTGCAGGATCGGGGTGAACCCGTCGCCTCCGGTCGCGGTGGCGACCGCCTGCACGGGTGGGGTGAGTACCCCGGACATCGAGGTGGCGTCGGGGCCCGAGCGCGGGTCGACCGCCCGCACCGCGACGGTGCCCGAGGCGGGTTCGGTGGTGGTGAAGGTGCTGCCGTCGGTCGACCACGACGGGGTCCAGCCGGGTGGCACGTGCAGCGATCCGGCTTGGTAAGTCTGTCCGGCGCCGACGGGGTCGGTGATGGTGGCGGGCCCGGTGGTGGTGGCGCGGTCGTCGTAGGCGACGACCCAGGTCGGGGTGTCGCCGTGGCCGGCCGGGGACGACACCCCGTGGACGGATTTCGTCAAGGTCGACCCGGTGGTCGCCGGCGCCGGATCGGCCGACGCCGAGGAGGGGAACGCGGCGGCCACCAGGAACAGCGGCAGCACGGACAGCCCGAGGCGGCGCACGCGCGCGCGTCTTCGCATGAATGGTCCTCGATCCGTTCGGGAAGGATTTCCAGGAAAGGTTTTCCTGGCCGAAGAAAAATCGTAGATCGTCGGGGTGTGCCGATGAACCGGCCTCACCCGTGCGCCCGGAAAAGCGACGCGAACAGCTCAGCCGGCGCCGGAAGCTCTTCTCTGACCAGCATTTCCGGGTGTCCGGTTCACCTGAACGTGGGGCCGACGCCGCCTTTCGGTGCCGTGGTGGCGTATTTATCCGATGGCCAAAAAGGCGATTGCTCCACGCCGGACCAAGCCTTTCCGCCGAATGCGAAAGCGGGGTGCGCAGGTTTCGAATTCGGCGGATCGGCGATTCGGGGTGTTCCGCTTCCGCGGTACGGCATTTCTGCCGTTCGCCCACCGGCGGCACCGCCGAATGCGCGCCGTATCCTGACCGGGTGCCGCCCGCTCAATCGCCGACCGGCCTCGTCGCGCTCGACGAGGCGGTGTGGCGTGCCCGGGCCGCGGCGCACGAGGCGCGCGTCGACGAGCTCGTGGGCGAGCACCTGGCCCGCCGCCGAGACGGCGTGAAGCACCCGGTGCACGACTTCCTGTTCACGTACTACTCGTTCCGCCCGACCCAGCTGCGCCGGTGGTCGCCGGGCTACGGCGTCGTACTGGCCGGCGGGCCGGAGCCCGTCGCGGCCGCGGACGTGGTGGCCCGCCGCGAGCGCATCGACGGCATCCACGCGCTGCTGGCGGCCACCGCGGCCCGGCCGGCGAACTTCGGCTGTTTCGGCCTGCACGAGTGGGCGATGGTCTACGGGCTCACCGAGGACCGGGTCCGGCACGCGACGTACCCGCTGCGCCTCGGGGCCACCGGGACCGACCGGGTGGTGCGGGCGCACCGGATCGCGTGCTCGCACTTCGACGCGTTCCGCTTCTTCACCGCCGCGGCCCGCCCGCTCAACACGCTGGGCCCGGCCGCGCACGACCGGCCCGCCTTCGAGCAGCCGGCGTGTCTGCACGCCGGCATGGACCTCTACAAGCACGCGTTCCGGCTCGCGCCGCTCATCCCGTCCGAGCTGGTGGCCGACTGCTTCGAGCTGGCCCGCGACATCCGGGTGCTCGACATGCGGGCCTCGCCCTACGACCTCGCCGACCTGGGCTACGAGCCCGTGCCGATCGAGACGGCCGAGGGCAAGCAGGAGTACGCCGCCGCCCAGCGCGCGTTCGCCGAGCGCGGCGCCCCGCTGCGGCGCCGGTTGATCGAGCAGTGCGAGCGGCTGCTCGCTGTCACGGCCTGACCCGGCCCCGCGGCCCGGTCAGGCCGTCACGTGCGTGCCGTCGCGCACGGTGCCCACGTACTCCTCGACGAGGTCCTCCAGCGCCACGACGCCCACCGCCTTGCCCGCGGCGTCGAGCGCCCGTGCGAGGTGGCTGCCTTCCTTGCGCATGGCCGAGAGCGCCACGTCGAGCCGCGCGTCGGCGCGCAGCTCGGTGAGCGGCCGGGTCTTCGAGTCCGGCACGCTCGTGTCGGCGCTCTGGCCGACGAGGTCGAGCACGTCCTTCACGTGGATGTAGCCGGTGAGCATGCCGTCGTCGGTGCAGACCGGGAACCGCGAGAACCCGGTCGAGGACACCGCGCGCTCCACGTCGCCGAGCGTCGGTCCACAAGGGAGGGTGGTCAGCTGCTCCGTGGGCACGAGCACGTCGGACACCGTCTTCGCGACCGACGACAACGTCTGCGAAAGCCGTTGGTGCTCCGACTGTTCGAGCAGTCCCTCGCGCCGCGACTCGCTGAGCAGCTCGGCCAGCTCGTCGGAGGTGTAGGCCGTCTCGAGCTCGTCCTTCGGCTCCACCTTCACCAGGCGCAGGAACGAGTTCGCGACCAGGTTGAGGAACCAGATCACGGGGCTCGCGAGCTTCACCCACGCCACGTGGGCGGGCACCAGCCACAGCGCGAGCCGTTCGGGCTCGGCGATGGCGAGGTTCTTCGGCACCATCTCGCCGATCAGCACGTGCAGCATTGTGATGAACGCCAGCGCGATCGCGAACGAGATCGGGTGCAGCAGCTGCTGGGGCAGGCCGAACAGGTCGAAGAACCCGGACAGCCGGTGTGCCACGGCGGGTTCGCCCAGCCGGCCGAGCAGCAGCGAGCAGATGGTGATGCCCAGCTGCGCGCCCGCGAGCATCCGCGAGACGTGCCGGCTGGCGTTGATCACGATCTTCGCGCGGGTCTTTCCCTGGTCCAGCAACGCTTCCAGGCGGTCGCGGCGCGAGGAGATCAGGGTGAACTCGGCGCCGACGAAAAACGCGTTGGCGAGCAGCAGCACCACGACCAGCGCGATGTTCAGCCAGTCGTTCACGCGACCACCTCGCGTTCGGTGACCGGCCGCGGCGTGGCGTTCTTCTTCCGCACGGCGGCCGGGTCCTGGTCGGTGTTCGGGGCCGGGCCGGGTTCCACGGGCCGCACCTCGACCTCGGCGATGCGGTGGCGGTCCATGCTCGTGACGGTGAGCCGCCAGCCGTCGACGACGGCGGCGTCACCCTCGGCGGGGATGCGGCCGAGGCGTTCGAGGATCAGGCCGGCGATCGTCTCGTAGTCGCCGTCGGGCATGCGGAAGCCGGTGACCTCGCTGACCTCGTCGGAGCGCAGCTGGCCCGACACGAGCCAGCTGTCGGAGCCGACTTGCTGCGACGCCGGGGCTTCGCGGTGGTCGTGCTCGTCGCGGACGTCGCCGATGATCTCCTCGACCACGTCCTCCAGCGTCACCAGCCCGGCCGTGCCGCCGTACTCGTCGACGACGATGGCGAGCTGGTAGCGGGAGTCGCGCAGGCGGTTGAGCAGGTCGTCGCCCGAGAGCGACTCGGGCACGGTCGGCACGGGACGCATGACCGAGCCGATGCGGACGGTCGCGCGCTCCTCGCCGGGCACGGCGAAGGCCTGCTTCACGTGCACTGCGCCCTGCACGTCGTCGAGGTCCTCGCGGTAGACGGGAAATCGCGAGAAGCCGGTGCGACGCGAGATGTCGATGAGGTCGTTGATCGTGTCGTCCACGGTCAGGGACTCGACCTGCACGCGCGGGGTCATGAGCTCGTCGGCGGTGCGCTCGCCGAAGCGCAGCGAGCGGTCCAGCAGCTCCGCCGTGGACGTGTCGAGCTTCCCGCTCTCGGCGCTGGAACGCACGATCGAGCCGAGCTCCTGCGGCGAGCGCGCGGACCGGAGCTCTTCCTGCGGCTCGACGCCGAACTTGCGCACCACGAAGTTGGCGCTGTTGTTCATGAGCGTGATGAGCCAGCGGAACAGCGCGGAGAACCGCGAGTGGTAGCCGGTCACCGCGCGGGCCGTGCGCAGCGGGCGCGCGATCGCGATGTTCTTCGGCACCATCTCGCCGAGGATCATCGACAGGAAGGTGGCCAGCACCAGTGCGACGGCGATCGACGCGCCGGCCGCGACGGCCTCGGACAGGCCGACCGCGTCGAAGACCGGCCGCACGAGCTCGCCGATCAGCGGCTCGGCGAGGTAACCGGTGATCAGCGTGGTGAGGGTGATCGCGACCTGGGCACCCGAGAGCTGGAAGCTCAGCGTGCGGTGCGCCTTCTGCACCGACAGCGAGCGGCGGTCGCCCACCTGGCGCACGTCGGCGTCGACGGTGCTGCGCTCGAGGGCGGTCAGCGAGAACTCGGCGGCGACGGCGAGGCCGGTGCCGATCGTGAGGAGGATGAAGACCAGCACACCGGCCACGGAGAGCAGGACGTGGATCATGCCGCACCGTCCGGGACGGGGGAGGGGGCGGTGGCGGTGGACGCTAGCGGGCAGCCGGGTTTTCGACCCGGCCCGGTACTGTCACCGGGCGATTGCGCGGCGCGCACGTGTGGAGTCACTCCTAGTAAGGGAATCGGCTTGTACTGCGACGATGCCGACAATCTTAACGTGCTCCGGACGCCGGACGGGTGAGAGCCGGGTGAAGCGGCGCGGCTCAGCGCGGCTGCCGGCCCAGGAGCGCGACGAGCCGCGTCGCGTCGTTCGCGGAGCGCCCGACCGCGACCGGCGGTTCGAACAGCCCGATGCCCTGCCAGTCGTCGACCCACGGGCGCACGACCTCCAGCAGGCGGGCCGCCAGGTCCGACGGGATCGGGTTCGGCTTGCCGAGCGCCACCGCGAGGTCCCACGCGTGCACCGCGAAGTCGATGGACATCTGCCAGCCGTACTCCTCGGCCGGGATCAGTCCGAAGGAGACGTGGACGGCGCGCTGCGGCACGCCGGGCACCAGCCACGCTTCGCGCGCCGTGGCGGCCGACGTCTCCCAGGCGGCGACGGGGTCGTCGCCGAGCCGGTCGCCGTCGAAGCGGTCGCCGACGTCGTCGAGGGTGGCCCCGTCGAGCAGCGGCGGGACCCACAGCTGCTCGACGACGAGGTGGTTTACGAGGTCGCGCACGGACCAGTCGGCGCAGGGCGTGTCGCGAGCCCAGTCACCGGGTCCGATGTCGTGCACGGCCCGGTCGAAGAGGGCGAGGGACCGTCCGTGCGCGTCGAGGATCTCCACGGCCACATTCAACACGAAAGTGCCGGCCGCGCAGTGTGAGCGACTAGCGGGTGGTCCCGGGCCGGTGCCGCCGGACGGTCTCCTCGACCAGGTCGAGCACGGGTCCGAGGTCGTCGCCGGGCAGGCCCATGGCGAGGTGGGAGACCAGGCCTTCGAGCACCAGCTCGAGAAAAGCCGTGAGCACGTCCACGTCCACGTCGTCGCGCAGGTTGCCGGCCTCGCGCTGGCGCATCAGCCGTTCGCGCGTGGCGGTGGTCAGCTGTTCGGAGCGCTCGGCCCAGCGGCCGCGGAACTCCGGGTCGGTGCGCAGCCGCCGCGACACCTCGAGCCGCGTGCCGAGCCAGTCGGCCGGGTGCTCGCTGTCGCCGGAGAGCAGCTCGCGCATGACCTGCACCAGGCCCTGTTCGGCCACGACGTCGGCCATCCGCACAGCGTCGTCCTCGGCGAGTGCGAGGAACAGCGACTCCTTGTCGCGGAAGTGGTGGAAGATGGCTCCGCGGGACAGGCCCGTCGCCTCCTCGAGGCGGCGGACTGTGGCACCCTCGTAGCCGTAGCGGGCGAAGCACACGCGAGAACCGTCGAGGATCTGGCGCCGGCGTGCGTCGAGGTGATCCTGGCTGACCCGTGGCATCCTGGAATCCTGACATCTGGGACGGGGTTCTCGCAATCCGTACGTACGTACTGTGACGTGGAGTCGCCGGAACCGGCCCGCTTCTTTCTTCGTCTCACCTCGGCCACGTTCTGCTGACACGGACGTGGCCGGTGGCTACGCTGTGCGCCATCACGGTGAGTGAGACTGGGGAGAGGAACGGGCCTTGATCATCGGCGAAGCGGGCCGTGCGGCCCAAACCGTCTTCGGCGACGTCTCGAGCCGCGGTCCGGTCTACGGCGGCGGGGGCGGTGGCGGTTCCTTCGAGATGGAGCCCGCCGAGCTGGACACCGTGATCGGGCTGTGGGAAGACCAGCTCACGAAGATCACGGCCGACGGCCGCAAGATCACGGAAATCGTCACGGCGCTGAAAGCTCCCGGCAAGGATCCCGCCAGCAGTGGTTACGCCACCACCGGTGGCGACTCGTTGCGCGCGCTGCAGGAGCAGAACGATTCGATGCGCCAGTACGTGCAGGGCTACCTCGAGAAGCTGAAGGCGGCGAAGGACAAGACCGTGGCGACCGACCGGGCGAACGCCGAGCTCGGCCAGGCACGATGAGGGCAACCGGCACGAGGGCGGCGTGCGCCGCGCTCGTGGTCGCCGCGATGGCGGCCGGGTGTTCGGCACCCACCGCGGGTACCGCGGAGCCGGCCCTGGGCAGTGCCTCGGGCACCGCTCCCGACGCCCGTGCACCGAAGGTGGCGGATCCGCTCGATCCGGCCGCGTACCTGGGCAAACCTTGCGCGCTCGTGCCGGAGAGCGTGCTGGCCGGGCTGCGCTATCCGGCGCCGGGCGAAGCGACCGTGACCGGGCCGTTCGCCGAGGCGGGGCCCGGTTGTGGCTGGCAGATCGGTGCGGAAGGGCTCAGCGTCCAGATCATCATCGGCACGGGGAACCGTGACCAGGGGATGGGCGGCCTCGCCGGCGTCTACCGCGCGAAGGACGCGGGGCAACTCGGCTTCGTGGACCCCGCTCCCTCGGTGGCCGGTCACCCCGCGGTGTTCAGCGATCTCAGCGACCGCAGGGCGCGCGGCAACTGCACCCTGTGGGTGGGTCTCGCGGACGACCTCGCGTTCGCCACCGCGGCCCAGGGTTATCAGGGCGAGCAGGATTCGTGCCAGGTCGCGGAAACCGTGGCGGGCGCCGTCGTCGGCACACTCAAGGGGGCTTAGGTGGACGGCAAGCAGATCTACCAGAACTTCAGAACCGGCAACACCTCGGGGCTGCGGACCGCGGCCACGCAGGTGCAGGAGCTGTCGTCGGCGTACCTGGAGCGGGCGCAGAGCATCAAGGACCTCCAGGACCGCATGGCGAAGTCCTGGACGGGCAACGGCGCCGACGCCGCCAACGCGGGCGCGGGTCCGTTGGAGAAGGCGTTCGCGGACACCGCCGACCCGCTCGACATGACCAACGCGTCGGTGGAGATGCAGGCGAGCAGCTTCGAGGACTCGAGCCACGCCGTGGTCGAGGTGCCGCCGAAGCCGGACAAGCCGAGCCCGTGGACGACGGGGCTGAAGGCGGCGATCCCGATCGCGGGGCCGTTCATGGCGGCCCACGACCAGAACTCGTACCAGGACAAGCTGAACAAGTACAACGCCGCCAACGACACCAACGTGCGCGTGATGGACCAGTACAACGGCGTCACCACGAGCACGAAGTCGGTGCTGCCGACGCAGTACGGCACGCTGCAGTCCGACGGCGCGGCGATCCGGCTGTCCACCCCGGCGCCGCCGGGGCGCGTGAGCATCCCGGGGTCGCTCGGCAGCACGACGCCCGGCGGGACGACGGGCACCGGGACGGGCGGGCGCACCTCGGCCACCGGGTTCCACGGCACCGGCGATCAGGTGATCACGGGCGGCCACACCGGCACCGGTCACACCGGCGGCCCGGGTGGCACCGGGGGAACCGGCGATCCGGGCGGTACCGGTGGTACACACCACCCGACGGACACGACCACGACGCAGAGCAGTACCGGCGGCACGAACACGGTGGTCCCGCCGGGCACCTCGACTCTGCCGGACCCGACCGCCACCCGGGGCGGCACGGCGTTCCTGCCGAACGATCGCGGCCAGACCCCGACGTCCGGCCCGACCGGCTTCATCGGCGGCGATTCCGGCGGCACCCCGGGCCGGGGTGCGTCCGGCGGCCGGTTCGGCGGCGGGACCGGCAGCGAAGGCGGTGCGGCGGAAGGCCGGGCACTGCGGGGCGGTGCCGGCACGCGGTCGGGCGTCGGTGGCCTGAACGCCGTCGCGGCCGAAGAAGCGGCCGCCGCTCGTGGTGCTTCGGCGAGCCGCGGAACGGCGATGGGACCCGCGGGTGCCGCCGGCCGCCGCGGGGAAGAGGAGGAGGACGCCGAGCACCGCCGGCCCGACTTCCTCGTCGAGCCCGATCCCGACGCCCTCTTCGGCACCGACCAGCGGACGATCCCGCCGGTCATCGGCGAGTGACGGCCGTGGCCGGACGGGTCGACGTGCCGCTGGAGGCACTCGCGGCGCTCGCCGAGCGCGAGCAGGTCGGCTCGTTGCACGTGACGCTGCGCCCCGAACCGGTGTGGCTGTCGGACCTCGAACGCGAGGAGGCCGCCAAGCGGGTCGACGACGCGCTCGCCGTGGCGGGCCTCGTCGACCGGCGCGGGCGCGCCACCGTCGACTTCCTCGACTGGCTGCCGCTGCTGTCGCGGCCGGCGGAGGAGTACTACGGCTGGGTCGCCACGGGCGGGCGCACCTACGGCGTGCTCGTCGCCGCGAGCGGGCTGCAGGCGGTGCTCGCCGTGTCCGACGGCGAGCACGTGGGCGTGCAGGAGATCGACCGGCAGCGGCTGGTCGAGACCCTTGTCGAGCAGCTGCCGGCCGTCGGTGCCGGTGGCGGCGTCCCTCGGTCGGTCCGCGTCTCCGACCTCGCCGACGCCGCGCGCCGCGGCGAGGACGCCTACCCGCTGGAGCCCGAGCTGGCCGACGTCGTCGGCCTCGTGCAGCGCCCGGTCCACGGCAGCGGCGAGCTGTACGCGGCCCGCCGCGACGAGGTCGGCCGCCGCCTGTGCGTGGCGGAACCCCTGCACTACGCCGACACCGACTGGGGCCGCTACCTCAGCCACACCGCCGGCACCGGCGCGGACGCAGTGATCCGCCTCGGCCCCGCCACCCCCGCGGAGTTGTGTCGCGCGCTGAGGGCGCTGGCCGCGGATCTGCTCTGACTCGCCGGAACGCTTCGTCGAACAAAGGACGTGCCGTGCCTGGACTGCACCCCGAGATCACCCCGTGCCGCACCGGCATGCTCGACGTCGGTGTGATCCATCTCGGCCCCGCCACCCCCGCTCAGCTGTGCCGCGCGCTGCGGGAGCCGGCCGCGGATCTGCTCTGACTCGCCGGAACGCTTCGTCGAACAAAGGAGGTGCCGTGCCTGGACTGCACCCCGAGATCAGCCCGTACCGCACCGGCATGCTGGACGTCGGTGTGATCCGCCTCGGCCCCGCCACTCCCGCGGAGTTGTGTCGCGCGCTGCGGGAGCTGGCCGCGGATCTGCTCTGACTCGCCGGAACGCTTCGTCGAGGAAAGGAGGTGCCGTGCCTGGACTGCACCCCGAGATCAGCCCGTACCGCACCGGCATGCTGGACGTCGGCGACGGGCATTCCGTGTACTGGGAGCAGTGCGGCAACCCCGCCGGGAAGCCCGCCCTCGTCGTGCACGGCGGTCCCGGCAGTGGCTGCCTGCCGGCGCACCGGCGGTACTTCGACCCGGCTCGCTACCGCGTGGTGCTGTTCGACCAGCGCGGCTGCGGGCGCAGCACGCCGCACGCGGGCGAGCCCGTCGCCGACCTGTCGGCCAACACCACCCCGCACCTGCTCGCGGACATGGAACTGCTGCGGACCACGCTCGGCATCGACGCCTGGCTGCTGTTCGGCGGGTCCTGGGGTTCGGCGCTCTCACTCCTCTACGCGGAGCGATACCCGGAGCGCGTCAGCGAGCTCGTGCTCCTCGGCCTGGCCACCGACCGGCAGGCCGAGCTGGACCTGCTCACGCGCGGGCTCGGCGCGGTGTTCCCGGCGGCGTTCGCGAAGTTCCGCGACGGCGTGCCGACGGCCGAGCGCGACGGTGACCTCGCCCGGGCCTACCACCGGTTGCTGATGGATCCCGACCCCGCCGTCCACGAAGCCGCCGCCCGCCGCTGGTGTGAGTGGGAGGACGCGATGCTCTCGATCGAACCGGCGGCGTCGCGGTTCACCGATCCCGCGTACCGGCTGGCGTTCGCGCGGCTCGTCACGCACTACTTCGCCAACGGCTGCTTCAGCGAGGACGGCGCCATCCTGCGCGACGCCCACCGGCTCGCCGGGATCCCGGCGACACTGGTCCAGGGCGCGCTCGACCTCGGCAACCTGGTCGGCACGCCGTGGCTGCTGGAACGGGCGCTGCCGGGTGCGCAGCTGCTGCTCGTCGGCGACTCCGGGCACACGACGGCCACCGGCTCGATCGGCGAGGTCCTCGTCGGCGTGCTCGACCGGGCCTGAGCACCCGGAAACCCGGTGACACGGGGAAGTCCCGCGCGGTGCCCCGCCCCGTCTCGGGACACCGCGCGACCCCCGGCCCTGCGGGCTTCCGGCCGGTTACGGGATGAGCAGGGCAGGCGCACCCTCGTTCGCCTGCGCCTCCGCCGCCCGGGCGGCGCGAGTGGTCTCGGCCAGCTGCAGGCCGGTCACCCGCGGCGGCACGCGGTCGAGGTTCCACTCCGCGAGCAGCAGCGCCACCTTCGCCTGCATTTCCGTGCGCAGCCGCAGGAACGAGTCCGCCGGGTCGGCGCCCACCTCGCCGAGCAGCAGCCACCACGCCCACGCGGCGGCACCCGCGTTCGCGACGAAGTCCGGGATCACCGCGACCCCCCGAGCGGACAACGACGCCTCGGCCTCGGGCGTCGTCGCCGCGTTCGCGGCCTCCACCACGACCTTGGCCTTCACGAGGTTCTCGTTGTCCACGCGCAGCGCGTAGGAGATCGCGGCCGGCACGAGGATGTCGGCGTCGGTCGCCACGACCGCCTCGCGCGGCAGCGTGCGGACGCCCTCGGGCAGCCGGGAGCGGTCCACCTCGCCGAAGCGGTCGCGCAGGTCGAGCAGCGCCGGCACGTCGAGGCCCGCGGGGTCGTAGAGCGTGCCCGCCGCGTCGGCCACGGCGACGACCTTCACGCCGGCTTCGTGCAGGTACCACGCGGCGCCGCCGCCCATGGTGCCGATGCCCTGGATCGCGACGGTCGTCTCCGCCGCGTCCCAACCCCACGCCGAAGCGGCGCCCAGGCAGGCCTGCGCCACGCCGTAGCCGCCGATCACGTCACCCAGCAGCAGCCCGCCGGGCACCGGCGCGTTGAGCCCGGCCTGCACCCGCCGCAGCGTGCGCTCGGGATCGGCCGAACGGTGGATCGCGGCGTGGTACGACTGCTCCAGCCCGAGCTTCTCGAAGACGGAGTCGATGAGGTGCTGCGGCACGCCCAGGTCCTCGGCGGTCACCCAGCTGGCGTCGAGCCACGGCCGCAGGAACTCGCAGAACCGCGTGAGCACGCCGAAGGCGTGGGGGTCCTTGGGGTCGAAGTCGATGCCGCCCTTGGCACCGCCGACGGGGAGGTTGAACGTGGCCGTCTTGTTCGCCATCCCGCGGGCGAGGTCCTCGACCTCGCCCATGGTGCAGCCCGCCCGCATCCGCGTGCCGCCCGTGGCGACGCCGGACACCAGGCTGTGCACGACCAGGTAACCGTGCGCGCCGGTGACGGGGTCGGTCCACGTCAGCCTCATCAACGGTTCGGCGTTCTGCGGAAGCATCGGGCCACTCACCTCCAAGAGTCAGGAGCGGCCCTCGTCGGCCGCCGCTTTCGAGGGTGCGGTCGAGACCGCCTTCGCGTCCAGTTAACGAAGCTGCACGAAGTTGTTTAGGGTTCCTGTATGGAGCTTTCGTTGCACCGCCTGCGGATGCTCCGGGAGCTGCGGCGCCGGGGGACGGTGACAGCTGCCGCGGTGTCGCTGCACTACACGGCTTCGGCCGTGTCGCAGCAGCTGGCGCAGCTCGAACGGGACGTGGGCGCGAAGTTGTTCGAACGGCTCGGCCGGCGCGTGCAGCTGACCGAGCTCGGCGTGCTGCTGACCGAGCACGCCGAGGAGATCCTGGGCTCGGTCGAGCGAGCCACGCTCGCCCTCGAGGAGGCGCAGGGCTCGATGTCCGCGCGCCTGACCGCGGGGGTGTGGGCGTCGGTGGCCTCCGGGCTGCTGCCTTCGGCGCTGACCGCGCTCGCCGCCGAGTACCCGGGAATCCAGCTGAAGACGCGTGAGCTGGCCCCCGAGGACACCGCCGAGGCGGTGCGCGACGGCACGCTCGACCTGTCGTTCGTCATCGACTACTCCGACGCGCCGACGCGGTGGGACAACGGGCTGGAGCGCGCGGTCGTGGCCATCGAACGGCTGCACGCGGCCGTGCCCGCGGGCGCGTTCCCCGCCGGTTCGGTGTCGCTCGACGAGCTGGCCGAGCACCCGTGGATCCTCGCCAGCCCGAAGTCGCACTTCGGCCGGGCGATGCGGATGGCGTGCCACCGCCACGGGTTCTCGCCGAAGATCAACCACGAGGTCGAGGAGCAGTCCACGGCCATGGCCATGGTGGGCGCCGGCCTCGGGGTCACGCTCGTGTCGGACCTCGGGCTGCGGCTGTTGCGGCCGCCCGGCATCGACGTGGTCACGTTGACGACGCCGCTGCTGCGCACGGTGTCGATCGCCTACCGGCGCACGGAGATCCGGCGCCCGGCTCTGCACCTCGTGATCGGAGCCGTGCAGTCCGCCGCCGCGGAGCTCGGTTTGGGCACCGAACCTGCCCTGCCGTGATCATCCGGACGGAGCAACGTGCGGGAACTTCAGGACAAACACCCTGGTCAGGAGACCTTACGAGAGTGTTGTGAATCTCGCGCGCGCTCGCGTGCACCTGATTTTGTCAGACCCTCCGTGTAGCGTCCGAGGACGAGAGGTCCCACCCCGCGGACCTCCTTGACTCGGACGGCGAACGATGACTGCGGTGCACGATTTTCCGGAGAAGTCCGGAAGTGCGTCGAACCTCACCGCGCGGGTGCTTTCGGACCGCGCGGCCGGGGAGGCGTACGTCGCCTCGGTGTGTTTCAAGCACGGCCCACCGAGACTGCTGGGCGTGGAACTCGAGTTCACGGTGCACCACGCCGAGGACCCGGCCCGCCCCCTCGACCCCGATGTCCTGGCCACGGCGCTCGGCCCGCACACCCCGCGGACACTGCGCCCCGACAGTCCGGCCACCCCGCTTCCGGCAGGCTCTCCCGTGAGCCTCGAGCCCGGGTGCCAGGTGGAGATCTCCGCTCTTCCTCAGGCCTCGCTGCCCGATCTGCACGCAGCCGTCTCGGCCGACCTCTCCCACCTCGTCAGCCTGCTGGCCCGGCACGGACTCGTGCTCGGCGAGTCGGGCATCGACGCCCACCGCCCGCCCCGGCGCGCCCTGCGCACTCCTCGCTACGCCGCGATGGAGCGCCGGTTCGAGCCGATCGGCGAAGGCGGGATCACCATGATGTGCAGCACCGCCGGGCTGCAGATCTGCGTGGACACAGGAGAAGCCGACCAGGTCGCCGCGCGCTGGGAGGCGGCCCACGTGATGGGGCCGCCGCTGCTCGCCGCGTTCGCCAACTCCCGGGTGCACGCCGGCCGCGACACCGGCCTCGAATCCGCGCGCTGGCTCGCGGTGCTCGAGACCGAACCGGTCCGGACCCGTTCGGCCGAGCCCGGTCCAGACCCTGCCGCCGACTGGGGGCGGCGGATGATGGACACGCCGTTGATGGTGCTGCCCCGCGGCGAGCGGCCGTGGGACGCGCCGGACGGGCTCACGTTCGCCGACTGGATCGACGGCCGCGGTGCGGCCGGGGTGCTGCGCCGTCCGACGGCGGAGGACCTCGACTACCACCTCACCACGATGTTCACCCCGGTGCGGCCCCACGGGTACCTGGAGATCCGGTACCTCGACGCCCAGCCACCCGGCGAGTGGCTGGCGCCGGTCGCCGTCGTCTCGGCCCTGCTCGCCCGTCCGTCCACAGTGGACGAGGTGCGCCGCTTGTGCGCGCCCGTGGCGGGCCGCTGGGTCGAGGCCGCGACGCGGGGCCTGGGCGACGAGGCCATCGCCGCCGTCGCGCGCAAGCTCGTGGAGCTCGGCATCGCCGAGCTGCCGACCACGGGCCTGCCGGCCGGAACCATCACTGAGATCACCGAGAGCGTGCGCACACGCGTGAACGGATCGAGGAGTCAGGAGCGATGAGCGTTACCCCGGAGCACAACCCGCTGCTGGAGCTGAGCCCGCAGAACCTGCGGGCCCACGCGGCCGAGGCCCTCACCCGGGCGCGGGCGCGCAGCGTCGTCCTCACCGACGCCGTCGACGACGAGGATCTGGTCCGCCAGCACTCGAAGCTGATGTCGCCGCTGGTCTGGGACCTCGCGCACATCGGCAGCCAGGAAGAGCTGTGGCTGGTCCGCGACGTGGGCGGGCGTGAGCCGCTGCGCCCCGACATCGACGACCTCTACGACGCGTTCCAGCACGCGCGCGCCGACCGGCCGGCCCTGCCGCTGCTCGGCCCGGCCGAGGCCCGCGCGTACGTGCGCGAGGTCCGAGAGAAGGCGTTCGACGTGCTGGAGACCGCGCCGCTGGAGGGCAGCCGGCTCACCGAGAGCGCGTTCGCGTTCGGCATGATCACCCAGCACGAGCAGCAGCACGACGAGACGATGCTGGCCACCCACCAGCTGCGCAAGGGCGAGCCGGTGCTGCACGCGCCGGAGCCGCCGGCCGCGCGGGCGGGCCGGCTGCCCGCCGAGGTCTTCGTGCCGGCCGGCCGCTTCACCATGGGGACCACGGCCGAGCCGTGGGCGCTGGACAACGAGCGCCCGGCGCACGAGATCGACGTGCCGGCGTACTTCCTCGACACCGGCGCGGTCACGTGTGGGGCCTACGTCGAGTTCCTCGAGTCCGGCGGCTACGACGAGCGGCGGTTCTGGAGCGAGCCCGGCTGGGCCTACCGGCAGGAGCACGACATCACGGCGCCGCGCTTCTGGCACCGCGAGCCGGGTGGCTGGTGGCGCACGAGGTTCAGCGTCCACGAGCCGGTGCCGGTGAACGAGCCCGTGGTGCACGTGTCGTACTACGAGGCCGAGGCGTACGCCGCGTGGGCGGGCAAGCGGCTGCCCACCGAGGCGGAGTGGGAGAAGGCCGCGCGCCACGACCCGGAGACGGGCCGGTCGCGGCGTTTTCCCTGGGGCGACGAGGAACCGACGGCCGAGCACGCCAACCTCGGCCAGCGCCACCTGCGCGCGGCCGAGGCCGGCGCGTACCCGGCCGGGGCGTCGCCGCTCGGTGTGCACCAGCTGATCGGTGACGTGTGGGAGTGGACCAGCACCGACTTCCACGGCTACCCGGGCTTCGCGTCCTTCCCGTACCGCGAGTACTCGGAGGTGTTCTTCGGCCCGGAGTACAAGGTGCTGCGCGGGGGTTCGTTCGGCACCGACTCGGCGGCGATCCGCGGCACGTTCCGCAACTGGGACTACCCGATCCGGCGGCAGATCTTCTCCGGCTTCCGCTGCGCCCGTGACCCCCGGCCCGGCGAGGTGAGCTGAGCGGCATGTGCCGGCACCTCGCGTACCTCGGCGCGCCCGTCTCGCCCGCCGAGCTCGTGTTCGCGGCGCCCCACGCGCTGCTCGTGCAGTCCTACGCGCCGCAGGACATGCGAGGCGGCGGCTCGGTCAACGCCGACGGCTTCGGCCTCGGCTGGTACCCCGAGCCCGGTGGTGCGCCGCAGCGCTACCGGCGTGCGTCTCCACTGTGGACGGACCAGACGCTGCCCGCGCTGGCCGCCGCGGTCTCGACCACGACGTTCGTCGCCGCGGTCCGCAACGGCACCACCGGGATGCCGGTGACCGAGGCGGCCGCGGCGCCGTTCACCGACGGGCGGTGGCTGTTCAGCCACAACGGCGTGGTCCGCGGCTGGCCCGGTTCGATGGCCGGGCTGGCGAAGTCGCTCGACGTGACCGAACTGCTCACGCTCGAGGCGCCCACCGACGCGGCGCTGCTGTGGGCGCTGCTGCGCGCCCGGCTCCGCGACGGAGCCGACCCGCTGGCCGCGGTCACCGACCTGATCGCCGAGGTCGAGGCCGCGGCTCCGGGTTCGCGGCTGAACTTCCTGCTGACCGACGGCACCACACTGATCGGCACCACGTGGACGCATGCGCTGTCGGTGCGGTCCGTGGCCGGCGGTGTGGTGCTGGCGTCGGAGCCGTGCGACCCGGACCCGGCCTGGACCCCCGTTCCCGAGCACCACGCCGTGCGCGTCACCGAGGCCGGCGTCGAACTGCTTCCCCTGACCCTGGATCGGAGCACCACCTCATGACGGATGTGGATCTCGAAAGCCATCGCCGCGACGTCGCGGGCGAGCTTCGCGCGGACGTGCGAACGGGCCTGACGGCGGAGCAGAAGTGGTTGCCGCCCAAGTGGTTCTACGACGCCGAGGGCAGCGAGCTGTTCGAGAAGATCACCGAGCTGCCCGAGTACTACCCGACCCGCAGCGAGCGTGAGGTGCTCGCCGCGCGGGCCGGTGACGTCGCGCGGCTCACCGACGCGCACACGCTCGTCGAGCTCGGGTCCGGGTCGAGCGAGAAGACGCGGCTGCTGCTCGACGCGCTGACCGAGCACGGCACGCTCGAGTCGTTCGTGCCCCTCGACGTGTCGGAGTCGGCGCTGGCCGAGGCCGCCGAGGCGATCGCGGCGGACTACCCGAAGCTGGAGGTGCGCGGTGTCGTCGGCGACTTCACCCAGCACCTGAACCTGCTGCCGGGCACCTCGCCGCGCGTGGTGGCGTTCCTCGGCGGGACGATCGGCAACTTCCTGCCCGCCGAACGCGCCACGTTCCTGAGGTCGGTGCGCGACGTGCTCGACGAGGGCGAGTGGCTGCTGCTGGGCACAGACCTGGTGAAGGACCGCGAGACGCTGGAGCGCGCCTACGACGACGCGGCCGGGGTCACCGCCGCCTTCAACAGCAACGTGCTGCGGGTGATCAACTCTCAGCTGGGGGCGAACTTCGACCTCGACACCTTCGAGCACGTCTCGTACTGGAACGCCGAGGACGAGTGGATCGAGATGTGGCTGCGGGCCCGGCGCGAGGTCACCGTCGACATTCCGGGCGCCGACCTGCAGGTGCGCTTCGCGGCGGGCGAGCACATCCGCACGGAGATCTCCGCGAAGTTCCGCCGTACCGGCGTCGAGGCGGAGCTGGCCGCCGCCGGGTTCGCCGTCGAGCGCTGGTGGACGGACTCCCAGGAGCGGTTCGGGGTGAGTTTGGCAAGATCTGTTCGTGCGTAACCCCCTCGAGCCCTTCGCTCGCAAGCTCGGTACCCGGCCCTTCGTGATGACGCTCTCGCGCGGCATCATCTGGACCGACCAGAAGCTGCACCGCTTCTTCGGCGGGCGGGTGAGCCTCGTCGGCATCGCGGGCCTGCCGTCCCTGCGGCTGACCACGACCGGGCGCAAGAGCGGGCTGCCCCGCAGCACGAACCTGCTGTACTTCCCGCACGGCGACGACTTCGTGCTCACCGGGTCGAACTGGGGCCGGCCGAACAACCCGGCCTGGACCTACAACCTGCGCGCGGATCCCAAAGCGACAGTCGGGATCCGCGCGCGGGTCGTGGAAGTCAAGGCCCGCGAGCTCGAAGGCGCCGAGTACGACCGGATGTGGTCCGAGCTGCTCGCGTTCTGGCCGGGCTACGAGATGGAACGCGTCGCGGCCGGGCGGCCGCTGCCGGTGTTCGTGCTGTCGCGGCGCTAGCGAAGGCGGTGCTCACCAAGACGGAGTAGGCGGTGTCGCGCCCTGCCGACGGAATCGTCGGTGACGAGGGCGTGCTGGGAAGCCGCGCAGGTTTGACGCACGAACGGCGAAGGCCGCCCCGGGGGAGTCCCGGAGCGGCCTTCGCGTGTGTTCCGACCAGACTGGTCAGGCAGTGCTAGATCAGGCGTTGGTCATCTTGCGCAGCACGTACTGCAGGATGCCGCCGTTGCGGTAGTAGTCGGCCTCGCCCGGGGTGTCGATGCGGACGTCGGCTTCGAACTCCACCTTGGTGCCGTCTTCCTTGGTGGCGGTGACGTGCACCGTGCGCGGGGTCTCCCCGTCGTTCAGCTTGGTGATGCCCGAGATGTCGAAGGTCTCCGTGCCGTCCAGCTTCAGCGACGCGGCCGACTCGCCGGCCGGGAACTGCAGCGGGATGACGCCCATGCCGATGAGGTTCGAGCGGTGGATGCGCTCGAACGACTCGGTGATCACCGCGCGCACGCCCAGCAGCGAGGTGCCCTTGGCCGCCCAGTCACGCGACGAGCCCGAGCCGTACTCCTTGCCGCCCAGCACGACCAGCGGGGTGCCCTGCGCGGCGTAGTTCTGCGCAGCGTCGTAGATGAACGCCTGCGGGGCGCCGTCCTGGGTGAAGTCACGGGTGTAGCCGCCCTGCACGTCGTCCAGCAGCTGGTTGCGCAGCCGGATGTTCGCGAAGGTGCCGCGGATCATGACCTCGTGGTTGCCGCGGCGCGAGCCGTAGGAGTTGAAGTCCTTGCGATCGATGCCGTGCTCGGTGAGGTACTTGCCGGCCGGGGTGTCGGCCTTGATCGCACCGGCGGGGGAGATGTGGTCGGTCGTGACCGAGTCGCCCAGCTTCGCCAGCACGCGCGCGCCGGAGATGTCGGTGACCGGCGCCGGCTCGGCCTGCATGCCCTCGAAGTACGGGGGCTTGCGGACGTAGGTGGACTCGGAGTCCCACTCGAAGGTCTTGCCCTCGGGCGTGGGCAGCGCCTTCCAGCGCTCGCCACCGTCGAAGACGTCGGCGTAGTCCTTGGTGAACATCTCCTGGGTGATCGAGGAGTCGATGGTCTCCTGGATCTCCTGCGGCGTCGGCCAGATGTCCTTCAGGAAGACGTCGTTGCCGTCGGTGTCCTGGCCCAGCGGCTGGCGCTCGAAGTCGAAGTCCATCGTGCCGGCGAGCGCGTAGGCGATGACCAGCGGCGGCGACGCGAGGTAGTTCATCTTCACGTCGGGGTTGATGCGGCCTTCGAAGTTCCGGTTGCCCGAGAGCACCGAGACGGCGGTGAGGTCGTTCTCCTGGATCGCGGCCGAGATCTCGTCCGACAGCGGGCCGGAGTTGCCGATGCAGGTGGTGCAGCCGTAGCCGACCAGGTGGTAGCCCAGCTTCTCCAGGTACGGCCACAGGCCGGCCTTGTTGTAGTAGTCGGTCACGACCTGCGAGCCCGGCGCCATCGACGTCTTGACCCACGGCTTGACCGTGAGGCCCTTGTCCACCGCGTTGCGGGCGAGCAGTGCCGCGCCCAGCATCACGGACGGGTTCGAGGTGTTGGTGCACGAGGTGATCGAGGCGATCACCACGGCGCCGTGGTCGAGCACGAACTCGCCGCGCTCGTCCGACTTCACCGTGACCGGCTTGGACGGGCGGCCCGACGCGCCGTTGGCGGCCGAGGCCACCGGCACGGCGTCCTCGTCGGCGAACGACAGCGAAGCCGGGTCGCTCGCGGGGAAGGTCTCCTCGATGGTCTCGTCGACCTTGGTGTGCGGCGCCGGGTGCTGCTCCTCCACGTAGTCGTGCACCGACTTGCGGAACGACTCCTTGGCGTCGGACAGCTCGATGCGGTCCTGCGGGCGCTTCGGGCCGGCGATCGACGGGACGACCGTGGAGAGGTCCAGCTCGATGTACTCGGAGTAGACCGGCTCGTGGGACGCGTCGTGCCAGAGGCCCTGCTCCTTGGCGTAGGCCTCGACGAGTGCGACCTGCTCGGCCGAGCGGCCGGTGAGCTTGAGGTAGCGCATGGTCTCGTCGTCGATCGGGAAGATCGCCGCGGTGGAGCCGAACTCGGGGCTCATGTTGCCGATGGTGGCGCGGTTGGCCAGTGGCACCGAGGCGACGCCGTCGCCGTAGAACTCGACGAACTTGCTGACCACACCGTGCTTGCGCAGCATCTCGGTGATGGTGAGCACCACGTCGGTGGCGGTCACGCCGGTCGGGATCTCGCCGGTCAGCTTGAAGCCGACCACGCGCGGGATGAGCATCGACACCGGCTGGCCCAGCATGGCGGCCTCGGCCTCGATGCCGCCGACGCCCCAGCCCAGCACGCCCAGGCCGTTGACCATCGTGGTGTGCGAGTCGGTGCCGACGCAGGAGTCGGGGTAGGCCTGGCCGTTGCGGGCCATGACCGTGCGCGCGAGGTGCTCGATGTTGACCTGGTGCACGATGCCGGTGCCCGGCGGGACGACCTTGAACTCGTCGAAGGCGCCCTGGCCCCAGCGCAGGAACTGGTAGCGCTCGCGGTTGCGCTCGTACTCGATCTCGACGTTGCGCTCGAACGCGTCGGCGCGGCCGAACACGTCGATGATCACGGAGTGGTCGATGACCAGCTCGGCCGGCGCCAGCGGGTTCACCTTGTCGGGGTCGCCGCCGAGGTCGGTGACGGCCTCGCGCATGGTGGCGAGGTCCACGACGCAAGGAACGCCGGTGAAGTCCTGCATGATCACGCGCGCGGGCGTGAACTGGATCTCGATGGACGGGTCGGCGCTGGGGTCCCAGTTGCCGAGCGCGCGGATGTGGTCGGCGGTGATGTTCGCGCCGTCCTCGGTGCGCAGCAGGTTCTCGAGCAGGATCTTCAGGCTGTACGGCAGGCGCTCGGCGCCCTCGACCTTGTTCAGGCGGAAGACCTCGTACGAGTTGTCTCCGACCTTCAGCGTGTCTTTGGCGCCGAAGCTGTCCTTGCTGGCAGGTGCAGTCACGTCTAACTCCAGTGGCGGGGACTCGCGCCGTCGCGGGTGCGGGCCCCGGGTCAGTTCGGTGTGTGTTTCGCGGTCCTCGGGAAGACCGCGACCGAGTCTTGCGCACCCCCACCGTAGGACCGGAATCGGGATGGCACACCTCGTCCGTCGCCCCAAACAGTACGCGTGTCCTGTATTCACTTCAAGACGACACGCGGAGTGAGCTGGGCCATTCGGACACGCCGAACGTCGGGGGTCCCCCGATGAGGGGAATTGGTGTCTACGGTGTGTGAGTTCCGCCTGAGGCTTGTGATAGTGGTGTGACTGCAGTGGCACGCGGTGTGATCACTGCTGGCAGGCGCTGGTGAGCGGGAGGTGGCGGGTCGTGGTGGTCCGGCGTGGACGGGTCTTGCGGCGTGGTCTCACTGTCGGCTCCTTCGCTCTCGTGGTCCTGTTCGGAGCAACGGGCACGGGCCTGGCGGTGCCGCCGCCCCCGCCCAACCCGAGCGACTCCGAGCTGAATTCGTCGAAGGCCGCGGCCAACGAGAAGGCCGGCGAGGTCGGCAAGCTCACCAACCAGCTCGCGCAGGCCGAGCAGAAGCTCAGCTCGCTGCAGGACGACGTGGAGCTGAAGCAGGAACAGGCCATGAAGGCCCTGGTCGACCTGCAGTCGGCGCAGGACGCCGCGAGCCAGGCCGAGGACGCCGCGAAGTCCGCGCGCACGCAGGCCGATGCCGCGGCGGCCGCCATCGAGAAGGCGCGCCAGGACCTCAAGGAGTTCGCGGCGGCCAGCTTCGAGCAGGGCAGCACGGTCGGCTCCATCTCGGCGTACCTGACCTCCGACAGCCCCAAGGACCTGCTGGCCCGCGCCCAGATCCTCGACTCCATCGGCGGCTCGCGCCTCAACGCGCTCGACCGCCTCCAGCAGGCGCAGACGGACAAGTCCAACAAGGACGCCGCCGCCCGCAAGGCCCTCGACGTCGCGCAGCAGAAGCAGGAAGCCGCGCGCCAGGCGAAGAGCGGCGCCGACGCCGCCCAGGCCGACGCCGTGCAGGCGCAGCAGACCCAGGCGTCGCAGAACCAGCAGCTGCAGGCGAGCAAGAGCTCGGTCGAGCAGCAGCTCTACGCGGCGCAGTCGAAGGTCAACGGCCTGCAGGGCCAGCGCCGGCGCTACCAGGACTGGCTCGCGCAGAAGCAGCGCGAGGACGAGGAACGCGCCCGCCAGGCGGCGTTGAATTCTTCGGGCGGCGGCGGCCGTCCCTCCTCCGGCGGCGGTGGCCGGCCTTCGCCCGCGGCGGGCTCGTCGATCGAGTCCGTGATCGCCCGCGCGCTCTCGCAGCTGGGCCGTCCGTACGCCTGGGGCGGCGGCAACGGCAGCGGCCCCACTCGCGGCATCCACGACGGCGGCGTCGCCGACATGTACGGCGACTACCGCAAGATCGGCTTCGACTGCTCCGGCCTGATGATCTACGCCTTCGCCGGCGTGCGCGCCCTGCCGCACTACAGCGGCTACCAGTACACCTCCGGCCGCCGCGTCCCGCTGTCCCAGATGCGCCGCGGTGACATGCTCTTCTGGGGCGGCGCGGGCGGCATCCACCACGTCGCCCTGTACCTCGGCGGCGGCCAGATGGTGGAGGCCCCGCAGTCCGGCTCGTACGTCCGCGTGACGGCCGTGCGCTACGGCGGGATCATGCCGTACGCGACCCGGCTGATCGGCTGAGGCCCTACGCTCGTCCCTCGTGACCTGGGGCGGCGTCCGCGAGCGGCTGGCGCGGCTGGCGAAGCGGCGCGCAGCGCGCTCGGTGTTCGGCGCGACCGCCCACGGGTTCCGGCCGGCTCCACCGCTGAGCGAACGCGACGTCGAGGCGATCGAGGAGCAGTTCGGGGCACTTTTGCCGGAGCCGTACCGCAGCTTCCTCGTGGAGGTCGGCGCCGGCGGGGCGGGTCCGGGTTACGGGCTGCTGGGCTTCGGCCGGTCCGGCCGGCGCTGGGAGTTCGCCGCAGGCGACCGGCGTGGCGCCTCCGTGGACCTGCGGGCGGAGTTTCCGCACCGAGAGCTCTTCCACCACGCCGAATGGCCGGACTTCACGAAGATCCCGCAGGAGCGATGGCCGCAGCTGTCCCGCTCGCTCGATGCCCGCGACGAGGCCGACACCCACGGCACCCTGCCGCTCAGCCACCAGGGCTGCGGCCACTACGACCTCCTCGTGGTGACGGGTCCCGACCGCGGCGCACTGTGGTTCGACGGCGAGGCCTCCGACGGCGGGATCGGACCGCAGGCCGACGGCCACGGCCGGATGACGTTCGACCGCTGGTACCTCGGCCGGCCGGCCGGGGTCGAGGCCGCGGTGGGCCGGCCTAGGCCGGGCTCCAGACGTACGGCGTGGTCGTGGTCACGGCGGTGAAGCCGAGGCGCTGCAGGATCGGGCGGCTCGGCGGGAGGGCGTCGACCTGGAGGTAGCGGGCGCCGCGGGTGCGGGCGGTGGCGGCGCGGTGGGCGACGAGCGCGCGGTAGAGGCCGCGGCCCCGGAAGGCCGGGAGGGTGGCGCCGCCCCAGAGGCCGGCGAAGGTGGTGCCGCCGACGAGTTCCAGGCGGGCGGCGGAGACGAAGTGCCCGGCGGACTCGGCGACGACGTGGACCGTCGTGCCGTGGTCGGCGCGGGTGCGCGCGAGGAGGTCGCGGAGGGTGGCGGCCTCGTCACTGCCGAAGATGGTGGCGCTGAGGTGGGCGATGCGGCGCAGATCGGCCTCGCCGGAGGCTTCGCGGATGGTGACGTCGGGCGGGGGCGGAGCCGAGGGGGAAATCGCGTCGAGGGGCGCGATGAGGACCGTTTCCGTTTCCTCCGGTGCGAATCCGGCGGCGAGCAGGTGGTCGGGCAGATCGGCGGGACGGTCGTGGGCGCGGGTTTTCCATTCGAAAGCTTCACCGCGTGCGGCGAAGAAGCGGACCTGGCGGGCGATGAGGGCGTCCAGCGAAGCGCCGGCCACGCCGAGGTCCGGCGGCCCCGCCACGAAACCGCGCCGGGCGCCGAGGATGCGGGTGACGGGAGCGTCGCGGTCCAGGGTCGTGCCCGGTTCCGGTGTGGTCAGCTCGGCGGTGCGCACTTCGGCGTCGTAGGCGGCCAGCAGGGGGTCGGTCATGAGAGAACGCTAGCGTGGGCGGGGGAGTAGGCGGGGGATCGCGTTCGCCGGCGGGCCGTCCATTGACTGTCCGGTGTGGACAAGCCGGAGCTGACGTGCAGGGGAAGCCGCGGTTGAGTCCACTGTGGACCACTTGCCCGCGCCCGCGCCGCCGCAGGGGAGGGTCGCGGCTGCATCGAACCGCAGGTCGAACCGGTCAAAACCGACGATCACGACACGCCGCGCGACCTGCGCCGGCGTCGCTGACACGGTCTTCACAGCTGTCACACCGCTGATGCGCTTGGCTACCGTCACGGGCCAGCGTGCCGCGCGGACTTCGACCACCGGGAAGCAGTACGGTCGCGGGCGAGCCCGGAGGAAGCAGAACCACAGGAGGCAGAGTGACCGAGCCCGGCTACGCCGAGGGCGGGAACGGGCAGCAGCCCGGCACGCCGGCGCGGGACGCCCAGTTGCTGGAACGCACCGTGTTCGAGGTCAAGCGCATCATCGTCGGCCAGGACCGGCTGGTGGAGCGCATGCTCGTCGGGTTGCTGGCGAAGGGGCACCTGCTGCTGGAAGGCGTGCCCGGTGTCGCGAAGACGCTGGCCGTGGAGACCTTCGCGCGGGTGGTCGGCGGGTCGTTCTCCCGGGTGCAGTTCACGCCCGACCTCGTGCCGGCCGACATCCTCGGCACGCGCATCTACCGCCAGGGCGCCGAGCGCTTCGACGTGGAGCTGGGCCCGGTCGTGGCCAACTTCGTGCTCGCCGACGAGATCAACCGCGCGCCCGCGAAGGTGCAGTCGGCGATGCTGGAGGTGATGGCCGAGCGGCACGTGTCGATCGGCGGCCAGACCTTCCCGATGCCCGACCCGTTCCTCGTGCTCGCCACGCAGAACCCGATCGAGAACGAGGGCGTGTACCCGCTGCCCGAGGCGCAGCGCGACCGCTTCCTGTTCAAGATCGTGGTCGAGTACCCCACGGCCGAGGAAGAGCGCGAGATCATCTACCGGATGGGCGTCACGCCGCCGGTGCCCCACGAGGTGCTCAGCCCCAGCGAGCTCGTGCGCCTGCAGGGCGTCGCGTCGCAGGTGTTCGTGCACCACGCGCTGGTCGACTACGTGGTCCGCCTCGTGCTCACCACCCGCACGCCCAACGACCACGGCCTGGCCGACGTCGCGGGCTGGGTGTCCTACGGCGCGTCGCCGCGCGCGAGCCTCGGCATCATCGCCGCCGCCCGCGCGCTCGCGCTGGTGCGCGGCCGTGACTACGTGCTGCCGCAGGACGTCGTCGACGTGGTGCCCGACGTGCTGCGCCACCGCCTCGTCCTGTCCTACGACGCGCTGGCCGACGGCGTGCCCGTGGACCACATCATCACCCGCGTGCTGCAGACGGTGCCCCTGCCGCAGGTCTCGGCCCGGCCGCAGGGCGGGACCGGGCCGGTGCCGGCGGGCGCGCCCCTCAGGTAGTCGGCGTGGCAGGGAAGGCGCAGAAAGACGAGCGTCCCGGGTGGGCGCCCCCGGTGCTGCGCGGCGACCGCCTGGAGGCGGGGCTGCGCACGCTGGAGCTCGACGTCCGCCGCCGGCTCGACGGCCTGCTGCAGGGCAACCACCTCGGCCTCGTGCCGGGTCCCGGCTCCGAGCCGGGTGAGGCGCGGCCGTACCAGCCGGGCGACGACGTGCGGCGGATGGACTGGGCCGTCACGGCCCGCACGACCACCCCGCACATCCGCGAGACGGTGGCCGACCGCGAGCTGGAGACGTGGGTGGTCGCGGACATGTCCGCGAGCCTCGACTTCGGCACCGCGCTGTGCGAGAAACGCGACCTGGTGGTGTGCGCGACGGCCGCCGTCGCCCACCTCACCGGCGGGGGCGGCAACCGCATCGGCGCGCTCGTGTCCAACGGCCAGGGTGTGAACCGCATCCCCGCGCGCGGCGGGCTCGCCCACGCGCGCGGCCTGATCCGGCGGCTGGCCGAGACCCCGCGGGCGCCCGAAGGCGTCCGGGGAGATCTCGCCGACGCGCTGGAGCAGCTTCGCCGTCCGCCGCGGCGGCGGGGCCTGGGCGTGGTGATCTCGGACTTCCTGGGACCCACCGACTGGCAGCGGCCGTTGCGCGCGCTCGGCGGGCACCACGAGCTCATCGCCATCGAAGTCCTCGACCCGCGCGACGTGGACCTGCCCGACGTGGGCACCGTCGTCCTGGCCGACCCGGAGACAGGGAAACAGCGCGAAGTGCACGCTTCCGCCTTGCTGCGCAAGGAGTTCGGCGCCGCGGCGCACGCCCACCGGCAGGACGTCGCGGCCGGGCTGCGCCGCGCGGGTGCGGCGCACCTGGTGCTGCGCACCGACTCCGACTGGATCGCCGACATGGTGCGGTTCGTGGTCGCCCGCAAGCGCCGCTGGTCGGGAGGTGTCGCATGAGCTTGGCCGGGTTCACGTCGCCGTGGTGGTTCCTGCTGCTGATCCTGGTGGCGGCCGTCGCCGTCGCCTACGTGCTCGCCCAGCGCGCGCGGCGCAAGCGCGTGATGCGGTTCGCGAACCTGGAGCTGCTCGACAAGGTCGCGCCGAAGACGCAGGGCTGGATCCGGCACCTGCCGGCGGTGCTGATCGTGCTGTCGCTGCTTGTGCTGACAGTGGCCCTGGCCGGGCCTACCGCCGAGCAGAAGGTGCCGCGCAACCGCGCCACGGTCGTGCTGGTGATCGACGTGTCGCTGTCGATGGAGGCCACCGACGTCACGCCCAACCGCCTGAAGGCGGCACAGGACGCGGCCAAGCAGTTCGCGGAGAACATGACCCCGGGCGTGAACCTCGGGCTGATCTCCTTCGCGGGCACCGCGACCGTCCTGGTCAACCCGACCACCGACCGCGCCGGCGTGGTGAAGGCGATCGACAACCTGAAGCTCGCGCAGTCCACCGCGACCGGTGAAGGCATCTTCGCGGCCATGCAGTCGATCGAGAGCTTCTCGGCCGTGGTCGGCGGCGCCGACGGTCCGCCGCCGGCGCGCATCGTGCTGATGAGCGACGGCAAGCAGACCGTGCCGGAGGATCTCTACGCCCCGCGCGGCGCGTACACCGCGGCGCAGGCGGCGAAGCAGGCGCAGATGCCGATCTCGTCGATCTCGTTCGGCACCACCCACGGTTCGGTCGACATCGAGGGCAAACCACAGGACGTGCGGGTCGACGACGACTCCCTGAAGGAGATCGCCCGGCTGTCCGGCGGCGACTTCTACAAGGCCGCCAGCGCCGACGAGCTGAAGAAGGTCTACGCCGACCTCGGCGAGCAGATCGGTTACGAGCTCAAGAACGCCGACGCGAGCAAGCCCTGGGTCGTGATCGGCACCCTGGTGCTGATGGTCGGGGCGGCGGCCGCGTTGCTGATCGGGCAGAGACTCCCGTAGCGGGCGTCAGCCTGGCGGCGGGCCGAACCCGTTCTGCCGCCAGGCTTCGTAGATCGTGATGGCCGCGGTGTTGGCCAGGTTGAGCGAGCGGCTCGTGGGCAGCATCGGCAGCCGCACCCGGTCGGTGATCTCGGCCGAGTGCTGCACGGCGTCGGGCAGGCCGGCGGACTCCGGGCCGAACAGCAGCACGTCGCCGGGTTCGTAGGCCACGTCGGTGTAGAGGCGCGTGGCCTTGGCACTGAACGCGTAGACCTTGGCCGGCAACAGCGCGTGCCATGCGGCGGCGAGGTCCGCGTGCACGTGGACGCGGGCGAGGTCGTGGTAGTCGAGCCCGGCGCGGCGCAGCTGCTTGTCCTCGAGCGTGAACCCCAGCGGCTCCACCAGGTGCAGCTCACAGCCGGTGTTGGCGGCCAGCCGGATGGCGTTGCCGGTGTTCGGCGGGATCTCGGGGTGGTAGAAGAGCACGCGGAACATGGCCGGACCTCGAACGTCAGGAAGCGGTGGGTGCGGGCAGGTGGGCCGCGTAGACGTCGCGCACGGCGGCGGGCGGCTCGGTCTTGCGCAGGGTCACGGGGTCGATGAACACGTAGCGGATCTTCGCCTCGGTGGTGAGCTTGCCGCCGCGGCGGATCTCCGACTCGTAGACCATCGACGTGGTCCCGAGATGGGTGAGGAACACCGACACCACGAGGTCGTCGTCGTAGCGGCACGGCGCGCGGTAGCGCAGGTTCGACTCCGCGACCACCACGTCGATCCCCGTGGCCAGGAACGCCTCGTGCGAGCCGAACAGCGCCTTCTCGACCTCGAAGGAGGCCATGTCGACGTAGGCCAGGTAGTGCGCGTTGAAGACGATCCCCTGGCCGTCGCACTCGTGGTAGCGCACGCGCAAGGGCATCTCGACCAGCGGTCGGCGCGGTGGGGTCACGCGACCAATCTAGCGAGCGCGGATCCGCCGTGGAGCGCCCGGTACGTGTCGGCGGCCCCGGGGTGCAGCGGCACGGGCTGGGTGCCGATGAGCGTGCGCACGTCGAGGAACTGCGTCCCGACGGCTTGTGCCGGGACCAGATCGGCCGCGCGCCCGGCGAGCACCCGCACCACCGCCGCGGCGACGTCCGAAGGCAGCCGCGGGGCGCAGACGAGCAGGTTCGCCACGCCGATCGTCGCCGGCGCCCCGACTCCCGCGTACGCGCCGGCGGGGACCTGGACCTGTTCGTAGACCGGCCCGTGCTTCGCGCGCAGCGCGGGGATCACCGACGCGAGCGGCAGCAGGGCGAGCGGCGTCGTGCGGTTGAGCTCGGCCAGCGCCGGGGTCGGGAGGCCGCCGGACCACAGGAGCGCGTCGATGCGCTGGCTCTGCAGCGCGGCGATGGCGTCCGCCAGCGGCAAGTGCTGCGCCACCACCGACACGCCCGCCGCCGCGAACACGCGCTCGCCCAGCTGCGCGGCGCCCGATCCGCCCGCGCCGACGGACACCGGCCGTCCGGCCAGGTCCCGCAGCTGCGCGAAGTGATCGTCCGCGCGCACCACGAGCTGCAGGTAGTTCTCGTAGACGCGGCCCAGCGCCTGCACCGGCACCGGCGCGGGGAACGGCGCCCGGCCCGCGAGCGCCGACTGCGCGACGTCCGCGAGCACCAGTCCCAGGTCGGCCTTTCCGTCGCGGACTCGCTCGACGTTCACGACACTCGCCTCGGTCGGCACAGCCGTGCAGTGCAAGCGCGGCTCCGCCCGGCTCACCTCGGCCGCGAGCACCTCCGCGAACGCCAGGTAGAACCCGCCCTCCTCCCCGGCGGCGATCGTGACGGGCCGCTCGGGGCCGCGATACGCGGGTGCGCACCCGGCCAGCGCGAGGCCGAGTCCGCCGAGCAACGCCGTGCGGCGCGTGATCGTCATGGCGTCACCGCCGGCAGGGTCACGCGGACCTGCAACCCGTGCGGGGCGTTGGCGCGCAGTTCGAGGGTGCCCCCGCGGGCCCGGGTCTGCTCGCGCGCGATGGCGAGGCCGAGGCCCGTGCCGCGGGGCGCGCCGTCGCCGCCGGCGCGCCAGAAGCGGTCCGTCGCGCGGGCCAGGTCGGCGGTGGGCAGACCGGGGCCGTCGTCGGTGATGACGAGGGTGGCGGCGCCCGGCGAGGTCTCCCACGCGGCGGAGATGGTGGCGCCGCGGCCGGCGTGGTGGACCGCGTTGTCGAGGAGCACGTCGAGGATCTGCGCGAGCTCGCCCTCGGGAGTGTGGACGAGGACCGGTTCGTCGTGGCCAGAGCAGGGGAGCAGGGTGGCCCCGACGTCGTCGGCGGCGGGGCGCCAGGCGTCGACGCGCTCGGCGAGCACGGCGGCGAGGTCGGCCGGTTCGTCCGCCGCGCCGGCGGCGATGCGGGTGGCGGTGGACTCCGCGGTGGCGAGCGCCAGGAGCCCGTCGAGGATGCGTTCGAGTCGCTCGACCTCCGCGACGATCGCGCGGTACGCGGGCTGGTCGGCCTCGGCCGAGGCGAGGGAGTCGACGCGCAGCCGCAGCGCGGCCATCGGGTTGCGCAGCTGGTGGGAGGTGTCCGCGACGAGCCGGTGCTGCTGGTCGGCGGCCTCGGCCACGGCGTCGGACATGCGGTTCACCGAAGCCGCCAGCGACCGCAGCTCGCGCGGCCCGGAGCTTTCCGGTACCTGTGCGCGGTGGCCGCCCGCGACGGCCAGCACACCCGTCTCGAGCTCCACCAGCGGCCGCACCATCCACCGGGCCAGCAGCACCGCCAGCAGGACGAACACGGCGGCCACGAGCAGCGCCCCGGCCGCGATCGCGCTCCAGCGGGCGGCGACGTCGGCGGCCGCCGCGGCCACGGAAGCGCGCAGCACCACCACGCCGGCCACCCGCGTGCCCGAACCCACCGGCCGCGCGAACAGCACCGGCCCGGCCGACCACGGGCTCAGCCGCTCGACGCGCGGCGCCGGCTCGTTGCGCATGGTCGCCTCCACGAGCGCACGCACCTCCGGCGCCGCGGCCGTGAGCCCACCCGTCTGCACCAGCGGCGCGCGCTGCGCGTCGACGACCACCACGGCCTCGCCGTAGAGCGCCGAGTACCGCTCGGCTTCGGCGTCGAGGGCCGCCGGGTCGTGGGCGTCGACCGCCTGCTGCGCCAGGACTCCGAACCTGTCGACGTCGCTGCTGCGGGAGATCACCAGCTGCTGCGTGCGCTGCTCCGCGGTGCTCGCCAGCAGCGGCACCGCGAACGCGGCCACCACGAGCAGCGCGAGCGCGACCAGAACGACGAGCAGGCGGGTGCGCACCGCTCAGCCCCGGCCCAGCCGGTAGCCGAAGCCGCGGATCGTGGTGAGCAGGCCCGGGCGGTCGAGCTTGGCGCGCAGCTGTGTCATGTGGACGTCCAGCGACCGCGAGATGGCGAGGTACGCGTCGCCCCACACCTCGTCCATCAGCTGCTGGCGGCTCACGGCGGTTCCGGGCCGCGCGGCGAGCACGGCCAGCACCGCGAACTCCTTCGTCGTCAGCCCGATGTCCCGGCCCGCCACGAGGACGCGGCGCCCGCCGAGGTCGATCTCGACGTCTTCGAGCCGCACCACGGCGTCGTCGGCCGGGGTGTCGCGCCCGCCCGCCCGGCGCACGACGGCGTCCATCCGCGCGAGCAGTTCGGCCAGCCGCACGGGTTTCGTGAGGTAGTCGTCGGCACCCAGGCGCAGCCCGCGGACGACGGAGCGCTCGTCGCCGCGCGCGGTCAGCACGATCACGGGCACGCCCGAGACCTGGCGGATCTTGCGCAGCACGTCGAGCCCGTCGAGGTCCGGCAGGCCGAGGTCGAGCAGCAGCAGGTCGGCCTCGCGGTGCCGGTGCAGCGCGTCGGCACCACGGCCGACGCTGGTCACGGTGTGGCCGCGCGCCTGCAGCGTCTCGGCGAGCGCACCGGCGACCCCGGTGTCGTCCTCCACGAGCAGCACGCGCACGGCCGTCCTCCCGGTCAGTCTTCGTCCCGCTCCAGTGCGGACGAACGCGACGTTTCGCGCATTGTCCCGTACACGACGAGCGAGACGAGGATGCAGCCCGCGACGTACCAGAAGAACAGGGATTCGTGCCCCGCCTTCTTCAGCGCCTGCGCGATGAGCTCGGCCGTGCCACCGAAGATCGCCACCGTCAGCGCGTACGGCAGGCCGACGCCGAGCGCGCGGATCCGCGTGGGGAACAGCTCGGCCTTCACGATCGCGTTGATGGACGTGTAGCCCGTGACGATCACGAGCGCGCCGAGCAGCAGCAGGAAGGCGAGCACCGGCTGTTTGGTGTGTGCCATCGTCGTCATGATCGGGACGGTGAGCACGGTGCCCGCGATGCCGAAGAACATCAGCAGCTTCCGCCGGCCGATCCGGTCCGACAGCCGCCCGGCCACCGGCTGCAGGAGCGCGAACACGAGCAACGCGACGAACAGGATCCACGTCACCGTGCGGCGCGGGATGCCGGCGGTGTTCTCGAGGAACTTCTGCGTGTAGGTCGCGTAGGTGTAGAAGGCGACCGTGCCGCCGAGCGTGAGGCCGACGACGAGTGCGATCTCCTTGGGGTACTTCACGAGCGTGCGCAGCGTGCCGCGTTCGCCGGCCTGCCTGCCGGACCCTGATCCGGACTCCGCGGCCACGCGCTCGTAGCTGGCCGACTCGTCCATGCTGCGCCGCAACGCCATCACCACCACGGCCGCGACGGCGCCGACGACGAACGCGATGCGCCAGCCCCAGTCGCCCATCTGCGCCTCGGTGAGCACGCTCTGCAGGATCAGCTGCAGCCCGAGCGCGAGCAGCTGCCCGCCGACGAGCGTCACGTACTGGAAGCTGGAGTAGAACCCGCGTTTGCCGGGAGTGGCCACTTCGGACAGATACGTTGCCGACGTCGAGTACTCACCACCCACGGAGAGGCCCTGCAGCAGCCGCGCGAGCACGAGCAGGATCGGCGCCGCGACGCCGATGGCCGCGTAACCCGGCGTCGCCGCGATGAGCAGCGAGCCGAACGCCATCATCGAAACCGAGAGCACGAGCGCGCTGCGGCGCCCGAACCGGTCGGCGAAGCGGCCGAGCAGCCAGCCGCCCAGCGGGCGCATCAGGAACCCGACGGCGAACACGGCCGCGGTGTTGAGGAACTGGGCCGTCGCGTCGCCGCCGGGGAAGAACGCTTTGGCGAAGTAGATCGTGAACGCCGAGTAGGCGTACCAGTCGTACCACTCGACGAGGTTGCCGATGGAGCCGCGCAGCACGTTGCCGACGACTCGCCGCTCGCCCTCTCGGGTCGCCGGGGTGGGGATCCGGGTAGTCATCCTTGACCTCCTGTGTCGCGACACACGGTGACCACCGGAGCACGCGCGCGGCAAGGTCGCAGCGCTGTTCCTTACCTGTCCTTAGGCGAGTTCCGAGCGTCTCGGAGGGCCCGGGGACCGGCGATCCTGATCACGTTTTGTGCGGATCGCACGCCCGGCCTTCCCCCGGTTTGTAGGAACCCTCTGGTCTGCGCAAACGGACCGGCGCGCCGCGCCCTAACCTCCGCTCTGGACTTCCGCGCCCGGCCCGGACGCGGAGGTGGCGCCGGGTGCGGCGACGCCGCGCGCGGCCGATAGCCTCGTCCCCACGCGTTCGCGACAGGGACACCGAGCAGAGGGAGACGTGCAGTGGGACGGTCGGTCTTGGTCACCGGCGGCAACCGGGGTATCGGTCTGGCGATCGCCCGGGATCTCGCCGAGCAGGGCCACCAGGTGGCGGTCACCCACCGCGGCTCCGGCGCGCCGGAAGGGCTCTTCGGGGTCGAAGCGGACGTCACGGACGCCGAGCAGATCGACGCCGCGTTCAAGCTGGTCGAGGAGCACCAGGGCCCCGTCGAGGTGCTGGTGTCCAACGCCGGGCTCACCGACGACACGCTGCTGATGCGCATGAGCGAGGAGCAGTTCGAGCGTGTGGTGAACGCGAACCTCACCGGCGCGTTCCGGGTCGCCAAGCGCGCGTCGCGCGGCATGCTGCGCGCCCGCTGGGGCCGGTTCATCTTCATCTCGTCGGTCGTCGGGCTCTCCGGCTCGGCGGGCCAGGCGAACTACGCCGCGTCGAAGGCCGGCCTCGTCGGGTTCTCGCGCTCGCTCGCGCGGGAGCTCGGCTCGCGCAACATCACGTCCAACGTGATCGCGCCCGGCTTCGTGCGCACCGACATGACCGACGCGCTCGGCGAGGACCGCAAGAAGGAGATCCTCGCCAACGTGCCCACCGGCCGCTACGCCGAGCCGGCCGAGATCGCCGCGGCCGTGCGCTACCTCGCCTCGGACGACGCCGCCTACGTCAACGGCGCGGTGCTGCCGGTCGACGGCGGCCTCGGCCTCGGCCACTGACCTGCCGACTTTTCGCGACCACCCCTAGCGACATCACCCGAGACCTGGAGGAACCCGTTGCCCGGACTGCTCGAAGGCAAGCGGCTGCTGATCACCGGTGTCATCACCGACGCCTCGCTCGCGTTCCACGCGGCCAAGATCGCGCAGCAGGAGGGCGCTGAGGTCGTGCTCACCGGCTTCGGCCGCCTCTCGCTGGTGAAGACGATCGCCAAGCGCCTCCCGAAGCCGGCGCCGGTGCTCGAGCTCGACGTGACCAACTCCGAGCACCTGGACTCGCTGGCCGACCGCGTGCGCGAGCACGTCGACGGCCTCGACGGCGTGCTGCACTCCATCGGCTTCGCCCCGCAGACCTGCCTGGGCGCGCCGTTCCTGGACGCGCCGAGCGACGACGTGAAGATCGCCGTGGACGTGTCGGCGTTCTCGTTCAAGTCGCTGGCCGTGGCGACATTGCCGCTGCTCTCGCGCGGCTCGTCGATCGTCGGCATGGACTTCGACGCGCGCGTGGCGTGGCCGGCCTACAACTGGATGGGCGTCGCGAAGGCGGCCCTGGAGTCGGTGAACCGCTACCTCGCGCGCGACCTCGGCCCGCGCGGCATCCGCGTGAACCTGGTCAGCGCCGGCCCGATGAAGACCATGGCCGCGAAGTCGATCCCGGGCTTCAATGAGCTCGAAGACGGCTGGAACGACCGCGCCCCGCTCGGCTGGGACAGCTCCGACCCGGACCCGACGGCCAAGACCGTCTGCGTCGCGCTGTCGGACTGGCTGCCCGCCACCACCGGCTCGATGATCATGGTCGACGGCGGCGTGCACGCGCTCGGCATCTGAGTTTCTTCCCTTACGGTGAACGGCTCCCGCGATGTGTTCGCGGGAGCCGTTCACCGTTTCATTGCGTGGCGGGTTGGACCACCGGCTCGTCGGGGGAGAGCGCCGGACGGCGTGGCGTGCGGGCGTCGTCCGAGCGCTGCAGGCGCAGCGCGAACGTCAGGGCGGCCAGCGCCAGCCCGCCGAGGCCCACGCTCACCCAGGCGACACTGGGGAAGCCGAGGCCCGCGTTGATCGCGACCCCGCCGACCCACGGGCCCGCGGTGTTGCCGACGTTGAAGCCGGACGTGGTGCTGGCGCCGACCAAAGTGGACGATCCGCCCGCGACCGAGTAGGCGCGGACGTTGAGGGCCGGATTGGCCGCGAACGCCGCGGCGCCGAGCACGAGGACCGCGGTCACGGCCACCGCCACGTCCGAGGTGACCGCCAGCGCAACGAGCGCGACGACGGCCAGCGCCAGGCTGCCGTAGAGCGTCGCGAACGGGTGGGCGTCGGCGAGCTTGCCGCCCGCGAGGATGCCGATGAACGCGCCGGCGCCGAAGAGCACCAGCACGAGCGGGACCCACGAAGACGGCAGGCCGTCGGTCGTCGTGAGCAACGGCGCGAGGTAGCTGAACGTCGCGAAGACCATGGCCTGCGTCAGCGCGATCACGCCCAGTGCCAGCCACACGCGTCCGTTGCGGAAGACCCGCAGCTCGGTCCGCACCCGCAGCGCCGAGGAGTCCGAGACCGTGCGCGGCACGAACGCGAGCACGCCGACGACGGCCAGCACGGTCAGCGCCGCCACGGCCCAGAACGCGGTGCGCCAGCCGGCGTGCTGGCCGAGGAGGGTGCCGGCGGGGACGCCGGCGATGTTCGCCAGCGTCAGGCCGCCGACCAGCACCGCGAGCGCACGGCCGCGGCGCGCGGCGGGGACGAGCGAGACCGTGGTTGCCGCGGCGACGGCCCAGAACCCGGCGCAGGCCAATGCGCTCACGATGCGGGTCGCGAAGAGCAGCCCGTAGCCCGGGGCGAGCGCACCGACGACGTGCGAGCCGGCGAACACCACGAGAAGCGCGAGCAGGGTCGTGCGGCGGGGCAGCCTGAGCGTGCCGACGGCCAGCAGCGGCGCGCCGACCACCATGCCGACGGCGAACGCCGAAATGAGCAGGCCGGCGTCGGGGATGCTGACGCCGAGGTCGGCCGCCATCCCGGGCAGCAGGCCAGTGATCATGAACTCCGAGGTGCCGAGGGCGAAGATGCTGAGCCCGAGCACGAAGACGGCCAAAGGCACGGTTCGTCTCTCCTTGAGGATCGTCTGGTATTGGATCGTCTGGTACAAAACTGGCCCGTGACGCATCGGCGCTGATGCCGGGGTGAAAAAAGGGCGAGAGGGTGGCGCGGTCGGGGGTGGGGTCAGCGGCGGGCGAGCGCGGCGACGGCGATGTCGGCCACCGCCGTCATGGGCGGACGTTGCGCGCCGCGACGCGACATCAGCCGCAGCCCGCTCACGGTGCTGTGCACGAACTCCGCGATGTCGCGCGGATCCCGGTCGCGGGTGATGCTGCCGTCGGCCTGGCCGACGCGGGCGCATTCGGCGAGTGAGGCCAGGTGTGCGGCAGTGTCGGCCTCGACGCGCGCCGCGATCTCGGGGTCCGCGGTGCCGAACTCGGCCACGGTGTTCACCACCAGGCAGCCGCGGCGGCCGTGGGTGAGCTCGTCGTCGATCACCGACGCCAGGAGCCGCCGGATCGCGTCGAGCCCGTCATCGGCTTCTTCCAGTACGGCGGCCCGGCTGCGGACACCGAGCTCGATGTAGTGCTCGAGCGCGCGCCGGAACAGGATTTCCTTGCTGGTGAAGGTGTTGTACACGCTGCTGCGCCCGAGCCCGGTCGCGGCGCAGAGGTCCTGCGTCGAGGTCGCCTCGTAACCGTGGGCCCAGAAGGCGTTCATGGCGCCTTCGAGGGCTTCGGTCTCGTCGAACTCGCGTGGCCTTGGCATGAGCACACCGTACCAGGTTTTGGATAGCTCGGTACACAATGAGCCCGCTCCGTCGTGGGCGCCGCCACAGGGGCAAGATGGACACCGTGGGTTACGACGCGTTGTTATGGCTTTCGTTCGGCGGTCCGGAGGGGCCCGACGAGGTGATGCCGTTCCTCGAGAACGTCACCCGGGGCCGCGGGGTGCCGCGCGAGCGGCTGCTGGAGGTCGCCGAGCACTACCAGCACTTCGGCGGGGTGTCGCCGATCAACCGGCTCAACCGCGCGGCCATCGCGGCCGTCGAGAAGCAGCTGGCGGCCGAGGGACTCGACCTGCCGGTGTACTTCGGCAACCGCAACTGGCAGCCCATGGTGGAGGACACCGTGGCGCGGATGAAGGCCGACGGCGTGCGGCGCGTGCTCGCGTTTCCCACCAGTGCCTACGGCGGTTACTCCGCGTGCCGTCAGTACGACGAGGACATCGTGCGCGCCCGCGAAGCCGTGGGTCCGGATGCCCCGGAGATCGTGAAGCTGCGCCAGTTCTTCGATCACCCGCTGTTCGTCTCCGCCGTCGCCGACGCGGTGCGCGCCGCCCACGGGAGCCTCGGCGACCGGCCCGGCACGCGCACGGTCTTCACCGCGCACTCCGTGCCCGTGAGCGCCGACGTCGCGTCCGGCCCGCCCGCGGAAGGGGGACGGCGCTACTCCCGCCAGATCGCCGAGGCGGCGCGGCTCGTGGCCGCCGAGGCGGGCATCGCGGAGTACGACGTGGTCTGGCAGTCGCGCTCGGGGCCGCCGCAGGTGCCGTGGCTGGAGCCGGACATCGTCGACCACCTCGACGCGCTGCACGCCGACGGTGTGAAGTCCGTGGTCGTCAGCCCGATCGGCTTCGTCTCGGACCACCTCGAGGTGATCTGGGACCTCGACAACGAAGCCGCCGAGCGCGCCGCCGAACACGGCATGGCCTTCGCCCGTGCCGCGACGCCCGACGTGGACCCGCGCTTCGCCGAGCTGGTCGTGGAACTGGTGCGCGAGCACGTTTCCGGCGCCCCGGCCCGCAAGCTCTCGCCCTTCCCGGCCGGCGGCTGCTCGGTCAACGGCGCGCCCTGCTCGATCGGGTGCTGCGAGCCCGCGAAGCGTCCCGCCCGCTGAGCTGAAAAGCCCGCGTTGTCCGGGAAAACCGGGCAACGCGGGCAAAACCTCGCTGTTCGCTCTCGGCTGAGCCGCGGTTCCTGGCAGTCAACTCACCGCCGGGAACCTCACGGCTGCCGGTCGGCCTGCTCCGCGAACACCCGCACCGCTTCGTTGACCGACGCCGTCCGAGCCGTGCGCACGGCGTCGGACAGCGGCCGCAGCGCTTCGGCCCGGCGGCTGGCGGCCGAAGCGGACAGCGCGCCACCAGGGTCGTCGGTGCGTGCGATGGCCAGGATCGCCGAGATCTCCTCCGCGCGCTGCAACACTCGCAGCGCCCGCGCGGGCGTGCCGGCCGGCCACTCGACCTGCGGCCGCGACCGCAGGTGCGCCGACAGCTCGGCGCGCACGCCGGGGCGGTCGCTGGCCACGTCGAGGGCCTGCAAGGCACCCGCGCTGGCGCGGATCGCGTCCGTGAGCCCGTGTTCGGCGTCGGGCAGCGACTGGTACTCCAGCGGAACCGGGGTGGGCACCGAGTAGACCGTCCAGCGCATGAGCCCCTCGGCGATCGGCTCGGGCACGAGGCCGAAGCCGAGCTCGGTCAGTACCACCGCGTCACCGCAGCGCAGCGCCGCTTCGGCGAACGGGCCGCCGCCGCCGAGCCCGCGGACGTCGCCGGGCACGGGGAGCACGAGCTGGGCCATCTTCACGCCCTGCGCGCGCAGCGCCATGAGGAGCTGGACCGGGGTGGCGGCGCGGTGGAACGCCAGCGGGAGCTCGAAAGCTTCGGCGGCGGGGGCGTCGGCCGCGACGACGTCGTGCGCTTCGCCCCAGGCAGCGAGGGCGTCGAGCACATCATCGGAAGCCGCGGCTCCGTTGAGCCACGCGGAGGACCAGACGGCGAGGGTCGCACTGGGACGGCACACGACGCCCTATTTTACCGGTAGCCCACACTTCGTGGACGATCGCCCACGCTGGAGTCGCTCCACGTCGACGTACGCCGAAACGGTAAGTAGCGTCGATGCCGTGACCGTTGTCCCAGACTCACTTCCCCGTACCGCAGGCGAGCTCCGCGCCGCCGGGTACACCCCGCGCCCCATCGCGCAGGAGATCCACGACAACCTGCTGGCCGCCCTTCGTGAAGGCCGCGACGCGTGGCCCGGCATCGTCGGCTTCTCCCGCACCGTCCTGCCGCAGCTCGAGCGCGCGCTGCTCGCCGGCCACGACGTCGTCCTGCTCGGCGAACGAGGCCAGGGCAAGACCCGCCTGCTGCGCACCCTCGCCGGCCTGCTCGACGAGTGGACTCCCGTCATCGAGGGCTCCGAGCTCGGCGAGCACCCCCTCGACCCCATCACCCCCGCCTCGATCCGCCGCGCGGCGGAGCTGGGCGACGACCTGCCCGTGGCGTGGCGCCACCGCAGCGAGCGCTACACCGAGAAGCTCGCGACGCCGGACACGTCCGTCGGTGACCTCATCGGCGACGTCGACCCGGTGAAGGTGGCCGAGGGCCGCAGCCTGGGCGATCCGGAGACGATCCACTTCGGGCTCGTCCCGCGCGCCCACCGCGGCATCGTGGCGATCAACGAACTGCCCGACCTCGCCGAGCGCATCCAGGTCGCGCTGCTCAACGTGATGGAGGAGCGCGACATCCAGGTCCGCGGCTACACGCTGCGGCTGCCGCTGGACGTCCTGCTCGTCGCCACCGCGAACCCCGAGGACTACACCAACCGCGGCCGCATCATCACGCCGCTGAAGGACCGCTTCGGCGCGGAGATCCGCACGCACTACCCGCTCGACGTCGACGCCGAAGTGGCCGTGGTGAAGCAGGAGGCGCACCTGGTCGCCGAGGTCGGCGAGCCGCTGCTGGAGGTGCTGGCCCGGTTCGTGCGCAACCTGCGCGAATCGCCGGTGATCGACCAGCGCTCCGGTGTGTCGGCGCGCTTCGCCGTGGCTGCCGCCGAAACCGTCGCCGCCGCGGCGCTGCGCCGCGCCGCGCTCACGGGGGAGGCCCCGGCCGTCGCGCGGCCGGTCGACCTCGAAGCGGTGCCCGCCGTGCTGCGCGGGAAGATCGAGTTCGAGCCGGGCGAAGAGGGCCGCGAGGTCGAGCACCTCGTGCACCTGATGCGCCGGGCCGTCGCCGAGACCGCTCGCGAGCGCTTCGCCGGACTGGACCTGCGTCCGCTGTCCGACGCCGTCGCCGACGGCCACCTGGTGGCCACCGGCGAGCGCGTGCCGGCCCGAGACGTGCTCGCGGCCCTGCCGGAACTGCCGGTGCTGCACGAGGTCGCCCAGCGTGCCGGGGTGTCCTCCGACGAGCCGGCCGGTCGCATCGCGGCCGCGGTGGAGCTGGCCCTGGAGTCGCTGTTCCTCGCCCGTCGGCTGGCGAAGGACTCCGACGAGAACACCACGGTGTACGGCCAGTAATGCCGCTCATTCCCGAGGGGTACTCCTACGGCCCGTGGCACGACGGGCCGGACCCGCTGGCGCCGCCGGCGGACCTGCGCGACGCGCTCGACGAGATCGGCCGCGAGGTGATGGCCGGCGCGTCGCCGCGCTCGGCACTGGAGGAGCTGCTGCGCCGCGGCACCGAGCGCACGTCGGGGCTCGACGAGCTCACGCGGCGGTTGTGGCAGCGGCGTTCGGAGATCCAGCGCCGCCACCGGCTCGACGGCACGCTGCAGGAGGTGCAGCAGCTGCTGAGCGAGGCGCTGACCGCCGAGCGCCGTGAGCTGTTCCCGGACCCGGACGACGAGGCGCGCTTCCGCGAGGCGCAGCTCGACGCCCTCCCGCCGGGCACCGCCGCGGCCGTGCGTGAGCTGAGCGAGTACGACTGGCGCTCGTCGGAGGGCCGGCAGAAGTACGAGCAGATCCGCGACCTGCTCGGCCGCGAGGCGCTCGACGCGCGGTTCCAGGGCATGAAGCAGGCGCTGCAGAACGCCGGGCCCGAGGACGTCGAGCAGGTCAACCAGATGCTGTCCGACCTCAACGCACTGCTGCAGGCCCACGCGCAGGGTGCCGACGACATCGACGAGCGGTTCGCGGAGTTCATGAACCGCCACGGCGAGTTCTTCCCGGAGAACCCGCGCAACGTCGAGGAGCTGATCGACGCGCTGGCCGCCCGGTCGGCCGCCGCGCAGCGCATGATGAACTCGATGTCGGCCGAGCAGCGTGCCGAGCTGATGGAGCTGTCCCAGCAGGCGTTCGGCGACCCGCGCATCGCCCAGCAGCTGTCCGCGCTCGACGCGGCGCTGCAGGCGCTGCGGCCGGGGGAGGACTGGCAGGGCTCGGAGCGCTTCCGCGGCCAGGACCCGCTGGGGATGGGCGAGGGCGCGCAGGCGATGCAGGACCTCGCGGAGCTCGACGGGCTGGCCGAGCAGCTGGGCCAGGCCTACCCGGGCGCCCGGCTCGAGGACATCGACATGGACGCGCTGCAGCGCCAGCTGGGTCCCGACGCCGGTGTCGACGCGCAGCGACTGTCCGAACTGGAGCGTGAGCTGCGCCGGCAGGGCCTGTTCGAACGCGCGGCCGACGGCACGCTCCGCCTGTCGCCCAAGGCGTTGCGGCGCCTGGGCGAGACGGCACTGTCCGATGTGGTCAACTCGCTGCGCGGCAAGACCGGTGAGCGGGAGACCGAGTCCGCCGGAGCCGCGGGGGAGCCCACGGGCTCGAGCCGGCCGTGGCGGTTCGGGGACATGCAGCCGTGGGACGTGCCGCGCACGGTCCGCAACGCGGTGCTGCGCTCGACGTCGCTCGGCTCGCGCGCGGTGACGCTCGACGTCGAGGACGTGGAGGTCGTCGAGACCGAGCACCGCTCGCGCGCGGCCGTGGCGCTGCTGGTGGACACGTCGTGGTCGATGGTGCAGGAGGACCGCTGGCTGCCGATGAAGCGCACCGCGCTCGCACTGCACCAGCTGATCAGCACGCGCTTCCGCAACGACGCGCTGCAGCTGATCACCTTCGGCCGCTACGCGATGAAGGTGGACCTGCCGGAGCTGGTGGGCCTGGAGGGCACGTGGGAGCAGGGCACCAACGCCCACCATGCGCTCCTGCTGGCCGGCCAGCACCTGCGCCGCCACCCCGACGCGCAGCCCGTGGTGCTGATGGTCACCGACGGCGAGCCGACCGCCCACCTCGAACCCGACGGTGAAGCGGTGTTCGACTACCCGCCGGACCCGCGCACGATCTACAAGACACTGTCCGAAGTGGACCGGATCGCCAAGATGGGCGCCTCGGTCACGGTCTTCCGCCTCGGCGAGGACCCGCGGCTGGAAGCGTTCGTCGACACCATCGCCCGCCGCTCCGGCGGCCGCGTGGTGGCCCCCGACCTCGACGGCCTGGGCGCCGCCGTCGTCGGCGACTACCTCCGCAACCGAAGGGATTGACCCGGCTCCGGCTCCGCTGGCAGCGACCACCACCCGAGATCGCGCCGACGGAGCCGGGCCAAGGTCACAACGTTCGATTTCTCACCGGGTGGGAAAGGGGACGGCCGTCCCGTTTACAGTCGAGTCATGCAGACTTGGACCTCCGTCGACGTGCCCCGGTTGCCGGGCACGCCCCGCCCGCTTCGGCTCCACGACACGTCGACCGGGCAGATCCGCCCGACGGCTCCGGGTCCCACCGCCCGGATGTACGTCTGCGGCATCACGCCCTACGACGCCACGCACCTCGGCCACGCGGCGACCTACCTGGCGTTCGACCTGGTCAACCGCATCTGGCGGGACAACGGGCACGAGGTCCACTACGTGCAGAACGTGACCGACATCGACGACCCGCTGCTGGAGCGCGCCGAGCGTGACTCCGACGACTGGGTGGTGCTCGCGATGCGCGAGACGGCGCTGTTCCGCGAGGACATGGAGGCGCTGCGCGTGCTGCCGCCGCGGCAGTTCGTGAGCGTGGTGGAGGCGATCCCGGAGATCGTGGAGGTCGTGGCGAAGCTGGTGGCCAACGGCAGCGCCTACCGGGTGGACGACCCGGAGTATCCGGACGTGTACTTCGACCACGCGGCGAGCGGCCGGTTCGGGTACGAGTCGCGTTACGACGAAGAGACGATGGCGAAGTTCTTCGCCGAGCGCGGCGGTGACCCCGACCGCGTGGGCAAGCGGCACCCGCTCGACGCGCTGCTGTGGCGGGTCGCGCGGGAGGGCGAGCCGTCGTGGGAGTCGGAGCTGGGCGCCGGGCGGCCGGGCTGGCACATCGAGTGCAGCGCGATCTCGGTGAACCGGCTCGGATTCGGGTTCGACCTGCAGGGCGGTGGTTCGGACCTGCGGTTCCCGCACCACGAGTACAGCGCCGCGCACGCCGAGGCCGTGGCGGGGGAGCACCCGTTCGCGCGCCACTACGTGCACGCCGGGATGATCGGCCTCGACGGCGAGAAGATGTCCAAGTCGCGCGGCAACCTGGTGTTCGTCTCCCGGCTGCGCGCCGACGGCGTGGACCCCTCGGCCATCCGGCTCGCTCTGTTCTCCGGCCACTACCGCGACGACCGGCCCTGGACCGACGCGCTGCTGATCGAGGCGCAGGAACGCCTGGCCCGCTGGCGCGAAGCCGTGGCGCTCCCCGCGGGCCCCGACGCGACGGAAACCCTCGCCCGCCTGCGCGACCACCTCTCCGACGACCTCGACACCCCCCAGGCCCTCACGGCCATCGACGCCTGGGCCACCGAAGCCCTTCGCCGAGACGGCAAGGACACCGCGGCTCCCGGATTGATCAAGCTCGCCGTCGATGCCTTGCTGGGCATCTCCCTCTGACGGTCAACCGCTGAGCAACGCTGCCGGCCCGGGACCTTCCCGGGTCGGCAGCATCTGTATAACGACCTATACGGCGACGGTTTCGGCGGCCGTCAGCTCCAGGTGGTCACCGTGCCAGTGACGGCGCAGCCATCGATCATGAGAAGCGACGACGACGGCGCCCGGGGCGTCGTCGAGGGCGGCGAAGAGCTCCTCGGCGAGGGTGAGCGAGATGTGGTTGGTCGGCTCGTCGAGCAGGAGCACGTCCGGCGGGTCCGCGAGCAGCACGGCCAGCGCGAGGCGCCGCCGCTGGCCCACGGACAGCTCGCAGACGGGCCGGCCGAGGTCGCGCGAGGACAGCAGGCCCGAGCGGGACAACGGTGGCGCGTCGTCCCCTAGCGCGGCGCGGTAGACCTCGTGGGCGACGCGCTGCGGATCGGGAAACACCACGTCCTGCTCCAGGAGCCCCACCCGCAGCCCGGGTCCGAAGTGGACGGACCCGCCGGTGGGGGTGAGGCGGCCGGCCAGCACCGACAGGAGCGTGGACTTGCCCGCGCCGTTGCCGCCGGTCACGAGCAGCCGCGCCGTGCCGCTCACGTCCAGCCGGTCGAGGGCCAGCCGGCCCGGCACGTCCAGGTCCCGCACCGAGATCGCGGGTCCTTCGCCTGACGCGGCGGCCGTGAGGCGCGCCCGGAACCGCAGCGGCGCGGGCGGTTTGCGCACCTGGTCCTGTTCGAGCTCGTCGAGCCGCAACTGGGCGTTGCGGACGCGGCGGGACACCTGCTTCTGCACCCGCCCTCCCTTGAAGTTGTAGAGGTTCTTGTCGCCGTCGGACTGCGCGCGGTTGTGCGCGACCCGCCGCGCCGTGACCGCGACCGACTCCCGCAGCTCCTTCAGCTCGTCCTGCTCTTCGGCGAAGCGCTGTTCCCACCGCGCGCGTTCGGCCCGCTTCTGGTCGAGGTAGTCGCTGTAGGTGCCGCCGTAGCGCGTCGCCCCGCCCACGAGCCGGTCGGCCGGCGCCGGGTCGAGGTCGACGATGTCGGTGCACACCGCGTCGAGGAACACGCGGTCGTGCGACGACAGCACGACGATGCCGGACAGCTCCGCGAGGTGGTGCTCCAGGAACTCCATCGCGGTGTCGTCGAGGTGGTTGGTCGGCTCGTCGAGCAGCAGCGTGGCGGGGCGGCGGATGAGCAGCGCCGCCAGCCCGAGCCGGGACCGCTGCCCGCCCGACATCTCGCCGAGACGCCGGTCGCGCCCGAGCGCGCCGAGACCCAGCCCGTCGCACACCAGCTCGGCGCGGCGGTCGGCGTCCCAGAGTTCGTGGACCTGCGCCCACTCCAGGAGCTTCCCGTACTCGTCGAGCACGCCCGCGTCGTCGGGCCGGTCGGTCATCGCCGCGGTGAGCGCGTCGAGCCGCGCGGCGGCCGCGCGGATGTCGGCCAGCGCGTGGTCGAGGACGTCGGCGAAGGTCGCCGACGCCGGGAACGGCAGCTCCTGCAGCAGGAAGCCGACGTCGTCGCCGCGCACGATCTCGCCCGAGCGCGGCTGTTCGAGGCCCGCGAGCAGGCGCAGCAGCGTGGACTTGCCGGTGCCGTTCTCGCCGACGAGCCCGAGGCGGCGCCCGGCCGACGCGGTGAGGGAGACGCCGTCGAGGACGGTCCTGGTGCCGTAGCCGAACACGACGTCGGTGGCTTTGAGGGACAAAGACATGAGGGATCACCGGCCCTGGTGGGTGAAGCGGGTTCCCCGACGGGACTCGTGGCTCGCGGGAGCGGGGCTCGACCGGGAGCGGGGCTCGACCGGGAGCTGCCTCGGTGCGGGAAAGGGCTGGGCTCAGTTGTCCATGATGGGAAGAGGTTAACGCAACACGAGTAGGGTTAGTCAACCCCGAATTTCGCGGGGCGGCCGCGCGGCCTCCTCGACCTGCTGTGTGGCCAGGTCGGCGGCGGTCTCGCCGTCGGTCAGGAACGACACCAGGGCGGTGAGCTGACGGCGGTCGAACCCGGCCAGGCGCTCGCCGAACCGCTGGGCGAGCGGGGCGTAGAGCTCGGTCAGCTCCGCCATGCGGTCGGGCAGTGCCCGCACGCGCAGCCGCCGGCGGTCGGCCGGGTCGGGCGCGCGCTCCACGAGCCGGGCGTGCTCCATCCGGTCGAGCATCCGCGTGAACGCGCCGGTGGTCATCCCGAGCAGCCGCGCCAGCTCCGTGGGGGAGTCGGTGGCGCCGCTGTGCACGAGCTGCAGGCAGTGCAGCTCGGCCGGGGTCACGCCGAGCCGGTCGGCGACCGCGGTGTGGAAGCGGACCGTCGCGCTCACGAACCGGGGGAGGGCCAGCGCGGCGGCGGTGGCGAGTTCTCGCTGGTGGGGCAACGGACCGTCCTCGGCGCGGGAGTGGCTGGCGGAGACAACGACTGCACGAAGCAGTAACTATCCGTGATGGTAACGAAGCCCGTTGACAGCAGGTCGGGCGGCTGCAACTCTGAAAGGGGAGTTTCGAAAGAAGCCTTTCAGATAATCGGAGGACCGATGGCCGAGCTGCCGCCGCGCAAACGCGTCGACGACGCCGAGCTGCTGCGCGCGCTGGCGCACCCGCTGCGTTCGGCGCTGCTGCACCACCTGATGGCCGTCGGGCCCCGCACGGCGAGCGAATGCGCCGAAGCCATCGGCTCCACCGCATCCAACTGCAGCTGGCACCTGCGCCGGCTCGCGCAGCACGGCCTCGTGGAACGCGCCGACGCCACCGACGGACGCGAGCGGCCCTGGCGCGCCCTCCAAGTCGGCCTCGACTTCGGCAACCTGGGGGACGACCCGGCGCTCAACCGGGCGCAGCTCGCCGTCGTGGGCACCCAGCTCGCGGAGGAACAGGACCTCACCCGGCGCTACCTGGACTCCCTCGAAACGCTCGACCCGGCCTGGCGCGCGGTGGGTGGGTTCAGCTCGTACACGCTGCAGGTCACGCCGGCGGAGCTCGACCGGCTGCTGCAGGCGGTCGACGCGCTGGTCCGCCCGTACGTCGGCGCCATCCGCGAAGACGCGCCGGACGGGGCGCTGCCGGTACACGTCGGCCTGCGCTCGTTCCTGCGGCTCGGGCCGGACGGGAAGCCGGTGTCGTGAGACAGCTGCTGGGCGTGCCCGCGTTCGTGCGGCTGTGGCTGGCCGCGTTCTTCGGCGAGTCCGCCGAGTGGATGCTGCAGGTCGCGCTGCCGGTGTTCCTCTTCGCGACCACCGGCTCGGCCGCGACGACGGCGCTCAGCGTGGTGCTCGGCCTGCTGCCGGCGGTGCTGCTGAGCCCGGTCGCCGGGGTCGTCGCGGACCGGTGGGACCGCCGGGTCGTGCTCGCCGCCGTGTGCGTCGGCCAGGCGGTGGTCGCGCTGCCGCTGCTCGCGGGCGACGGCATCCCCGTCGCACTCGTGTACCTGGTGATGGCCGCGCAGGCGGGCTGGCGTCGGTGTTCGAACCGGCGCGCAACGCGCTGGTGCCGGAGCTGGTCGGGGTCGCCGAGGTGACCGGCGCCAACGGCCTGATGAGCGTCAACGGCAGCGTCGCCCGGCTCGCGGGCGGCTGGGCCGGCGGCGTGCTGCTCGGCTGGGGCGGGCTGGACCGCGTGGTGCTCGGGTACCTCGGCGCGCTGGCCGTCGCGGCGGTGCTGCTCGCGCGCCCGTTCCCGGGTCCGGCGGCGCCGCGGGCCCGGAAGCCGCGCCGGGAGCCGGTCGTCGCCGCGTGGCTGGCCGGGCTGCGGGAGCTCACGCGGGACCCGCGGCTGCGGGCCACCGGGATCGCGACCGTGCTCGTGTCCGTGGCCCAGGGGATGTTCCTCGTGCTGTTCGTCGTCTTCGTGCTGGACGTGCTCGGTGGCAGCGAGGCCGACGCGGGGCTGCTGCGCGGCGTGCAGGCGATCGGGGGGCTGGTGGCGGGCTTCGCCGTGGCGACGCTCGCCCGGCGCGTGGCGGGCGCGACGCTGCTCGCGTGGGGCTCGCTCGCGACGGGACTGGTGTCGGCGCTGATCTGGAACGCCGCGGCCCTCACGACCGCGCTCGGGCTCTACGTGGGCCTGTTCGCGGCGGCCGGCGGGCCTGCCGTGGTCACCGGCGCCGGGCTGCTGGCGCACGTCCAGAGCGTGGCGGCGCCCGACCGCGCGGGGCGGGTGCTGAGCACGGTGTTCGCCGTGGTCGCGGCGGCCCAGGCCGCCGGGTCGATGCTCGCCGGGGCGCTGGTGGCCGTGACCGGTCCGGCGGTGCTGCTCGACGTGCAGGCCGGCATCTACGTCGTGGCCGGGCTGGTGCTGCTGGGGTGGCGTAAGGGGCGGTTCTGGCGATCTGCCGGTCGGGAAATGGCTACGGTGGAGGAGTGCCGTCTCTCTTCGCCACCAGCGACCTCCACGTGACCCACGAGGGCAACGGGCCGATCCTCGACCGCGTCGTGCCGGATTCGCCGGAAGACTGGCTGCTCGTGGTCGGTGACGTCGCCGAACGCTCGTCCGTCATCCGCGACACGCTCGCCACCCTGCGCGAGCGGTTCGCCAAGGTCGTGTGGGTGCCGGGCAACCACGAGCTGTGGACGACGCCGAAGGACGAGTCCCAGCTGCGCGGCCAGGCCCGCTACGAGTTCCTCGTGGAGCAGTGCCGGGAGATCGACGTGCTGACCCCCGAGGACGAGTTCCCCGTGTGGGACCACGGCGCCAAGCCGCTGACGATCGCGCCGCTGTTCGTGTTCTACGACTACAGCTGGCGCACCCCGGCCGCCGAGGGCAAGACGATCGAGGAGGCGCTCGCGATCTCCCGCGAGAACGGCGTGGTGTGCACGGACGAGTACTTCCTGCACCCCGACCCGTTCCCCAGCCGCCAGGCCTGGTGCGCCGAGCGCCTCAAGGTCAGCACCGACCGCCTCGACGCCATCCCGGCCGGGCACGGCACGATCCTCGTGTCGCACTGGCCGCTGCACCGCCACCCGACCGCGCCGCTGCACTACCCGGACTTCGCGCTGTGGTGCGGCACGACGGAGACCGAGGACTGGCACCTGCGCTACCGTGCCGAGCTCGCCGTGTACGGCCACCTGCACATCCCGCGCACGACGGCCGCCGACGGCGTGCGGTTCGAGGAGGTGTCGCTCGGCTACCCGCGCGAGTGGAGCCGCCGCGCCCGCGGGGCCGTGCCGCTGCGGAAGCTGCTGACGGCGTGACCGGGGAACCGCGGGTCCGCACCGTCCTCGGTGACATCACGCCCTTGTCGCTCGAGGTGTGCGACGCGCACGACCACCTGTTCTTCGCCTCCCGGCAGCTCGCCGGGCAGGAGCTCGACGACGCGGCGGCCGCCAACGCCGAGCTGCGCGCCTTCGCGGCCGCGGGCGGGCGCGCGGTGGTCCAGTGGACACCGTTCGGCCTCAACCGCCGCGCGGCCGACCTGGCCGCGCTTTCGGAGGCGACCGGCGTGCACGTCGTCGCCGCGACGGGCTTCCACCGCGCCGAGCACTACCCGGCCGAAGTCCTCGACCGCGTCTCCGACCGGCTGGCCGAGATCTTCGTGGCCGACCTGCTCGAAGGCATCCCGGCCGGTGACGACCCGGACGCCGGGCGGACCGGACCCCGCGCCGGTCTGATCAAGGTGGCGGGCGCGTTCCACGTCGTCGACCGGCACGCCCGCTGGACGATGGTCGCGGCCGCGCAGGCCCACCAGGAGACGGGCGCGCCGATCGCCGTGCACCTGGAGCTGGGCACCGCGGCCCGGGAGGTCGCCGACCTGCTGTGCGGCGAGCTGGCCGTGCCGCCGTCGCGCGTGATCCTGGGCCACCTCAACCGCAACCCCGACCTGCGGGTGCTGCGCGAGGTCGCCGACACCGGCGTCTTCCTGGGCTTCGACGGCCCGTCGCGCGCCAACCACGCCACCGACTGGCGCCTCACCGACCTGCTGTACGAGCTCGCGACCTCCGGTCACACCGGCCAGCTGCTCCTCGGCGGCGACACGACCACCGCCGCGGCGAGGCTGTCCTCCGGCGGCGGCCCCGGCATCCCGTACCTGCTCACGACGCTGCGACCCCGTCTCGTCCGAGCTCTCGGCGAAGACGTGGTGCAGGCGATGCTGGTCTCGAACCCGGCCCGCGCGTTCGCGGCCCGCTGGCGTCGCTGAACCGAGCCTCAAGACGGGAAAGGCCCCGACCGCGAGTGCGGCAGGGGCCTCCTCCGGCCGGATGGCGGCTCAGCGGAGGCCGAAGCCCCCGCCCTCCTGGCCCGGACGCCGCCGGCGCAGGTACCGCTCGAACTCGGCCGCGATCTTGTCGCCGGAGACCTCCTCCATGGTGAAGTCGGTTTCGGCGTCGCCGCGCTCTTCGAGGCTGCGGACGTACTCGCTGATCTCCTCGTCCTCGTCGGCCATCTCGCTGACGGTCCGCTGCCACTCCTCGGCCTGCTCGGGCAGCGCGCCCAGCGGGATCTCGACGTCGAGGACGTCTTCGAGCTTGTGCAGCAGCGCCAGCGTCGCCTTGGGGGACGGCGGGTGCGACACGTAGTGCGGCACGGCCGCCCAGATCGACACGGCGGGGATGCCGGCCTGCACGCAGTAGTCCTGCAGCACGCCCACGATCCCGGTCGGCCCCTGGTAGTTGTTCAGCTCGAGGCGGAACCGGCTCGCGGTGTCCTTGTCGTAGGCGGTCCCGGTGACCGGGACGGGCCGCGTGTGCGCGGTGTCGGCCAGCAGCGCGCCGAGCGCGACGACCGTGTCCACGTCGAGCTGCATGATGTGCTCCAGCAGCTCCGCGCAGAACGCGCGCCAGCGCATGTTCGGCTCGGGGCCCTGGACCAGCACCACGTCGCGGTCGAGGCCCTCGGGCCGGCAGATGGACAGGCGCGTGGTCGGCCACTCCACCTGCCGCGTCACGCCGTCGACCATGCTGATGGTCGGCCTGCTGACCTGGAAGTCGTAGTAGTCGTCCGGCTCCAGCTCCGCCAGCGGGGTGGCGTCCCAGTTGAGCTGCAGATGCTCGATCGCGCGGCTGGCCGCGTCACCAGCGTCGTTCCAGCCTTCGAAGGCCACCACCATCAGGGGGCGCTTCGATTCCGGGCGGGCGCGATCCGGGTCTCCGGGTCGCTGGGTCTCCTCGACTGGCTCACTCACCTTCCCAGCCTACGACCCTTCGCCCGTAACCTGTGCAGCATGTCCGACCGCGCGCCGTCACCACCGCCGCCCGCGCGCGGCGGCCGGGTCCCGGTGTGCGGGACGCGCCGGAGAGTCGCAGCTCACAGCTCTGCAGGCGGGGCGCGGCGCCCGCGCCCGGCGGTGCGATGCGAATGGGATACTGGAGACGATCCGGCCCGTCGTCGTGCCCGGTCCCCCCGGTGGACGGTCCGGGGCCGTCGCCGGCGCGACGCAAGCCCACACTTTCGGGGCGGATTCGTGCCCGGTGCTCCGCGGCCGTCCGTCCGGCCACCCGCCGAAGCACCGACAAGGAGAAAACCGTGACTGCACCGTCCTCTTCGGACGGACTGGGCGCCGTCCTGTGGGACATGGACGGCACGCTCGTCGACTCCGAGAAGCTCTGGGACGTCGCGCTGTACGAGTGCGCGGAAGCGCTCGGCGGCACGCTGTCGGAGGAGCAGCGGATGACGCTCGTGGGGTCCAACATGGACGCCACGGCCACCTACCTGCTGGACGTCACCGCACGGGAGGTCACGCCGGAGTCGGTGGCCGAGACCGGCGCGTGGATCCGCCGGCGCACGGCGGGCCTGTTCGACGACGCGCTGCCGTGGCGCCCCGGTGCGCGCGAAGCGCTGGCCGCGGTGAAGGCCGCCGGCATCCCGTCGGCGCTGGTCACCTCGACCGAGCGCGCGCTGACCGAGCTGGCGCTGCAGACGATCGGCCGCGAGTTCTTCGACGTCACGGTGTGCGGTGACGAGGTCGACGGGCTGAACAAGCCGCACCCGCGGCCCTACCTCAAGGCCGCCGAGCTGCTCGGCGTGCCGCCGGAGCGGTGCGTCGCGGTGGAGGACTCGCCGCCGGGCGCGCAGTCGGCCGAGAGCGCCGGCTGCGCGGTGCTCGTGATCCCGAACGACGTGGCGGTCCCGGCAGGGACGCGGCGGGTGTTCCGCGAGTCGCTCGCCGGCGTCGACGTGGCCGCGCTGGCCGCGTTGCTGCCGGGAGTGTGACCCCTGCGGCATCGGGGTCACCCGGGGCAGCGCCCGCCCGTGCGGGATGGAAGGATCTGCAGACCGTGAAGACCTTCGATGAGCTGTTCGCGGAGCTTGCCGAGCGCGCCCGCACCCGTCCCGACGGGTCCGGCACCGTCGTCGCCCTCGACGACGGGGTGCACGCCCAGGGCAAGAAGGTGCTCGAGGAAGCCGGCGAGGTGTGGATCGCCGCCGAGCACGAGTCCGACGACCGCCTCGCGGAGGAGATCTCGCAACTGCTGTACCGGGTCCAGGTGCTCATGCTCGGCCGGGGGATCTCGACCGAGGACGTGTACCGCTACCTGTGACGCGTTCGCGCACCGGAGATCGAGGAGAGAGCGAAATGCTGCGTGTTGCCGTGCCTAACAAGGGAGCCCTCGCCGCGGCGGCGGCGGAGATGCTTTCCGAGGCGGGCTACCGCAAGCGACATGACTCGAAGGACCTGACCGTGCTCGACCCGGTCAACGAGGTCGAGTTCTTCTTCCTGCGTCCCAAGGACATCGCGATCTACGTCGGCTCCGGCGAGCTCGACCTCGGCATCACCGGCCGCGACCTCGCGCTCGACTCGGGCGCGCCGGTCGACGAGATGCTCGCGCTGGGCTTCGGCGGGTCCACGTTCCGCTACGCCGCCCCGGCCGGCCAGGACTGGAAGCCGGCCGACCTGCAGGGCAAGCGCCTGGCGACCTCGTACCCGCGGCTCGTGCGCGAGGACCTGGCCCGCCACGGCGTCGAGGCCGAGGTGATCCGCCTTGACGGCGCCGTCGAGATCTCGATCCAGCTCGGCGTCGCCGACGCGATCGCCGACGTGGTCGAGTCCGGCCGCTCGCTGCGCCAGCACAACCTGGTGGCCTTCGGCGACCCGATCTGCGTGTCGGAAGCCGTGCTGCTGCAGCGCGCGGGCAGCGACTCGGCGAAGGCGAAGAGCCAGCTGGCCGCCCGGCTGCGGGGGGTGGTGTTCGCGCAGCAGTACATGATGCTCGACTACGACTGCCCGCGCACCCTGCTGGAGCAGGCCATCGCCATCACCCCGGGCCTGGAGTCGCCGACGGTCGCCCCGCTGGCCGACGAGGACTGGGTCGCCGTGCGCGCGATGGTGCCGCGCAAGAAGGTCAACCAGATCATGGACGAACTGGCCGAGGTCGGCGCCAAGGCGATCCTCGCCTCCGACATCCGCTCCTGCCGGTTGTAACCGAACGACGGACGAGGGCGCTTCCCGTTGCGGGAGGCGCCCTCTTGTCTGTCTACACTGGATGCTGCGGCTCACCGCGGCCTGTTTGGACGCTTCGGCATGAGGTCATACAGTTTTTTGCGGGCGCCGTTGTCGTTGGCGTTGCGGGTCATCGCGACTTCGGAGATGAAGTCCTCGAAGACGAACTCGTCGTCGGCCGGGACCTCGGTGGGGCCGAGGTTCTGGGCGAGGTAGCCGTCGAGGGTTCCGGCGATTTCGCGGAACGACAGGGCTTGCAGGGTTTCCGGCGCGTAGGTGGTGACAGGTACGCCGTTGGCCGCGGCCTCGTTCATCACGACGCCGAGCGGTACGTGCGAGAGCATCGGCACGCCGAAGTTGTACATCTCCTGCAGAGCCGCGGCCGCGTAGTGGGAGATCGGGCGGCGGTAGAGCCCCGGCACGATCCCGTACCACGCGATGGGCGTGCGGCCGGTGGTCTGTTCCACGTAGCGCACCTGGTCGGCGAGCAGCCGCAGCGCGCGGATGCTCGTTTTGTCCGGCTGCACCGGCACCAGGATCCCGTGGGACGCCGCGAGTGCGTTGTTGGTCAGCACGTCGAGCGCGGGCGGGCAGTCGATGACGACGTGGTCGTAGTTCGCGAACTGGATCACGCGCGCGAGCTGCCAGCCGGGCACCCGGAACGAGTCCAGCCGGCGGATCAGGTCGAACATGCCGGGCGACGTCGGGATCACGTCGAACGCGCCGCCGCGGCCGAGGTTGCTGCGCGGATGCGGCACCGCGAGCTCTTCGATCGGGCCCTTCCAGAGCTTCGTGAGCGCCTTCGCGAGCGTGGGTGCGTCACCGGACACCTCGGCCAGCCCGAGCATCTCGGTGGTGGCGTGCCCCTGCGGGTCGAGGTCGATCAGCAGCACGCGCCGGCCGCGTTCGGCCAACGCCGCGGCCGTGCCCACGCTGAGTGAGGTCTTGCCGACCCCGCCTTTCTGGTTGACCACCGAGGTGATCTGCATGCCGGAGCGCTCCCTTGTCGGTCGTTCCGCGAAGGTTATTGGATCCGGGGCGTGGGCGCGCGGTTATCCGCCCCCGGCCTGTCGTGGCCGGACGAGCAGAGCCTGCGCGCCGGTGCCGACCGGACCGGAGCCGTCGTGCAGGGTACTCGTGGCGGTGCCGACGCCGTGCGGCCCGACCAGGGTCACGGCGTCGAGTCCGATCCACTCGCCCTCCGGCGCCCGGCGCAGGTGGACGGTGAGCTCCGAGTTGATGAACCACCAGCCATCGGTGGGTAGGAAGTGGGACACGCCGTTGGCCGAGTCCGCGACCGCGAACAGCCGCTGCAGCCCGGTGGGCTCCTCGCCGTCGACGAGCGGGACCCGCTGCCGGCCCCACACCGCGGCCGGGCCCGGCGCCGAGATGCTGCCGCGTACGGCCCGCCACTCGACGGCGTTGAGGTAACCGCCGCGCCAGTCGGCGGGGAACGTCGTCTCCGTGCCCGCATCCGCCGGGGGCAGCAGGGGACCGGCGTCGGTCGCGACGGTCGTGGTGTCGGTGGTCGCGATGCGCCACGCGCTGGCCCGCGCGATCAGCCTGCCGTCCGCGGACAGCTCCGACTGCAGCAGCTCGACCGACCGGCCCGGCCGCTCGATCCACGACCGCTGGTCCAGCTCCGCGACCGGCGCCGGCCCGAGGATCTCGATGGTGACGCGCGCGATCAGCGCCGGGTGTGGCGCTTCGAGCCGCTCCAGCCCGCGCGCGAGCAGCGCCGACGGCGGGCCGAAGTGCTGCGCGCCGGGCGCCCAGGGGCCGCTGGTGTGCTCGGTCGCGGCGTACCGCTCGTCGCCGAGCGGCACGTAGAACGCGTCGGCCATCAGTCCGCCCGGTCCAGCGCGGTCTCTTCGCCCGCGTCGGGTTCCGGCCAGCCGGGGTACTCCGGCGGCGTGCCGCCGAACTCCGGGCAGTGGGCCTGGTGGTCGCACCACGAGCACAGCTTGCCGGGATTGGGCCGGAAGTCGCCGGTCTTGCCCGCCTTGAGGATCGCCTGCCAGATGGCTTCCAGCGTGCGCTCGAACCGCACCAGTTCCGCTTCGTCGGGCGTGTAGGCGAGCGACTGGCCGTCGGTGAGGTACATCAGCTTCAGCTGGCGCGGCACGATGCCGCGCAGCCGCCACAGCACCACGGCGTAGAACTTCATCTGGAACATCGCCTTGGCCTCGCCGATCTCACGCGGCGCGGCCCCGGTCTTGTAGTCCACCACGCGGATCTCGCCCGTCGGCGCCACGTCCACGCGGTCGATGTACCCGCGCAGCAGAACCCCCGAGCCCAGCTCGATCTCCACGTGCAGCTCACACGCCTCCGGCTCCAGCCGGCGCGGGTCCTCCAGCTCGAAGTACGCGTCGAGGAGCTTCTCCGCGGACGCCAGCCATTTGTCGGTTTCGCCCTCCTCGGCGTCCGTGAACAGCTCGGTCCACTCCGGATTCGCGGCCGACAGCTCCGCCCACGTGGGCGCCAGCAGATCCTTCGCCCGCGGCGCCACGCGCTCACCCGCGGGCAGACCGAACAGCCGTTCCAGCACGGCGTGCACGAGCGTCCCGCGCACCTGGGCCTTCGTAGGCACCTCGGGCAGCCGGTCGACGGCCCGGAATCGGTAGAGGAGCGGACACTGTTTGAAATCGCTGGCACGTGACGGCGACAGCGCCGGCCGCCTGCGGACGGGCGCGTCACCGTTTCCCGGTGGGGTGGTGACCGTAGCGGTGTCGGGCATGGCCAGAGCGTAACGCCGGGCACCGACAGGATTTGATTGCCTCGGCTCCGCCGGGGCGGCGAGATCGCCGTGAAGCCGGTGTTTCGACTGGGCGGTCTGATCGGCCGGGGCCGATCGCACCGCCCAGTCGAAACACCGGCGCGATCTCGCGGCCGGGTCCCCGCTGCCGGGGTGACCATGGGTGGGGAGGGTGCTGTCGCGAGGTGGTCGCCGCGGAGGAGGTGGGTTGACGTGATCAGGTTGGCTGCACGGGGGCACCACGGCTGGTTCCGAGCGCAAGGCGTGTTTCGCCTTCCCCGGCGACGAAGCCCCGCGCGCCGCCCCACGACTAGACCCGCCGCGCCGGATCCTCCGACCGAGCCCGCCATGCCCGGAACCCACGACCTAGCCGACGCCGGACCTCCTGATCAGGGCCGACTCGCCCGGTCCCTTGACCAAGCCCGCCATACGCGGCCTCGCGACGAAGCCCGACACGCCCGAGCCTTCACATCAATCCCGACACGCCCGGCCCCGTGACGAGATCCGACTCGCGGGCCGAGTGCCAATTCCGGCACGCCGGCCCGAGGACCAACTGCGACACGCCCAGCCCACGACCGAGCCGACCACGCCCGGCCTCGCGACGAGGTCCGACTCGGTTGACCCCACGAGCAAGTCCGACATCCGGGCATCGCGACCAAGCCCGCCATGCCGGGCCCCCTGACCAAGTCCGACACGGCGGCCCGGCGCCGAAGCCCCACCTGCACGGCCTCGGGACGAAGCCCGACACGCCCGGCCCTCCCCATCAATCCCGACACACCCGGGGCTCACGACGACCCTCGCGACGAGTGGGCCTTGCGCCGAAACCCGACCCACGCGGTCGCGCGAACAGGCCCGACCCGTCCGGGTCTCGAAACCAATTCCGGCGCGGCCGCCCCGGTGACGGAGCCCGGCGGGTCTCGCGACAAAGTCCGGCACGGCGGGTTTCGCGACGGAGCTCACATGCCTCGATCTCGTGGCGCCGTCCGGCGCGCATGGCTTTGTGACGAAGTCCCGCACGGCTGGCCCCTGCCATGAAGCCCGCCATGCTCGGGACTCACGGCGCCGTCCGATATGCGTGGCCTCGCGACGAAGTCCGGCACGGTCGGCCGGGCCACGAAGTCCTCCGTGCCTGGGTCTCGGGGCGCCATCCGGCGCGAGTGGCGTCGCGACGAAATTCGACATGTCCGGCCCGCGGCCAAACCCGACATGGCTGGGGCTCGACACGAGGCCGACCTGCCTGGGGCTCGCGGCGCAGTGCGACATGCGTGGCGTTGCGGCGATATCCGACACCCCCGGCTCGCGACCAAACCTCACCTGCCGGGGACTCGCTACGAGGCCGACACGCCCGGGCCTCGCACCCAAGATCGACTCACCCGATCTCGCGACCAGGCCCGCCCCCCTTGCCTCACCACAGCCCCGCCGCACCCGGTGCCGCCGAGCCCGACGCACCGGACGCGCCCGGTGTCACCACCAACCCCGACACTTCCGGCCCCCGACCAACCGCACGTTCCGACCCAGCTCACCACGCCCAGTCGACCCACCAGCGAGATCGCGCCGGCTTCCCGATTGTGCGGTGCGATCGGCCCCCGGCCGATCCGACCGCACAATCGGGAAGCCGGCTTCCAGGCGATCTCGCACGCCCCGGCGGAGCCGGGGCAAACAACACAGATCACCCGCTTCCCACACCTTGCCCTTTACTCTTGCCCGCATGGCCGCGACCCGACAGCACGGTGCCGGGCCGTCCCGGCGCGTCACGCCCGGCGACGGCGGGCTGTTGCTGTTCCGGGTGGCCGGGGTGCCGGTGTTGCTGGCGCCGTCGTGGTGGATCGGGTCGTTGATCATCGTGGTGCTGTACGCGCCGCTGGTGGGGCGGTTGCTGCCGGAGGCGTCGACGCCCACGTCGTGGTTGCTTGCGGCCGCGTTCGCGGTGCTGCTGGGGTTGTCGGTGCTCGCGCACGAGCTGGGGCACTGCCTGGTGGCGCTGCGGTTGGGGATTCCCGTGCGGCGGTTGCGGTTGTTCCTGCTCGGTGGGCTGTCCGAGGTCGCGCGGACGCCGCGCCGGCCCGGGCAGGAGGGGCTGGTGGCCGCCGCGGGGCCGGCCGTGTCGCTGGTGCTGGGTGGGTTCTGCGCCCTGCTGATGCTGGCCGTGCCGCCGGACGGGGCCGTGTGGCTGCTGGTCGCGGAGTGCGCCGTGGCGAACTTGGCGGTGGGTGTGTTCAACCTGCTCCCCGGGCTGCCGCTCGATGGCGGCCGTCTCGTGCGCGCGGGCGTGTGGGCCGCGACGGGGTTGCGTGCCAAGGGCACGCGCGCCGCCGTGGCCGGGGGCGCGGTGGTGGCGACCGGCCTGATCGTGTGGGCGCTGTGGGGCCTGGCGACCCAGAGCGAGGACCGCTGGCTGCGGCTCGGAGTCTGCGTGGTCACGGCGTGGTTCGTGATCCTCGGTGCCCGCGGAGAGCTCGCGGCGGAAGCCCGGCGCAGCTGGCCCGACGGCCTCGAGCTGGCCGAGCTGGTCCGGCCCGTGCTGCAGCTGCCCGCGGAAAGCCCGGTGTCCGACGCGCTCGCCGCCTCGGCCGGCCGCGGGGTCGTCCTCGTCCGAGCCGACGGGGTCGCCGCGGGGCTGCTCGACGAGCAGGCCGCCGAGCAGCTGGCCGGAACCCACCCGCACGCCCCGGCGGAGCTCGCGGCCGAGCCGATCCGCGCCGAGACGGTGCTCCTGGCCTCGGAGCCGGGAGAGGAGATCGCCGAACGCGTGCGCGAAACCCCCGCGTGGCAGTTCCTCGTGGTCGACGACGAGGGCCGCCCCGCCGGCGTGCTGCGCCGCGAAGACCTCCGGGCCGCGCTCGTGCGCGGCCGCCACGCTCACTGAGAGTGCACCCGACCGGCGACCCGCGCGGACGACCTGCGAGGATCTGACGCCAGCGTTTCGCGTGTGAGGTGGAGGAAGAAGTTGTCGGTCAGCGGACCGTTTCGCGCAGGAGACCGGGTTCAGTTGACGGACTCGAAGGGCCGGCACTACACCCTCACGCTCGTCGAGGGCGGGGAGTACCACACCCACCGCGGCGCGCTCGCGCACGACGAGCTGATCGGGCTCCCCGAGGGCTCCGTGGTCACCTCGGCCGGCGGCAGCAACTACCTCGCGCTGCGCCCCCTGCTGCCCGACTACGTGCTCTCCATGCCGCGCGGCGCCCAGGTGATCTACCCCAAGGACGCGTCGCAGATCGTCATGTGGGGCGACATCTTCCCGGGCGCCCGCGTGCTCGAAGCCGGCGCCGGCTCGGGCGCCCTGACGCTCTCGCTGCTGCGCGCCGTCGGCCCGGCCGGGCACGTGTCGTCCTACGAGATCCGCGACGACCACGCGGAGCACGCCGAGCGCAACGTCGTGAAGTTCTTCGGCGAGAAGCCGGACAACTGGACGCTCACCGTCGCCGACCTGGCCACGCACACCGGTGAGGTCGACCGGGTCGTGCTCGACATGCTCGCACCGTGGGACCAGCTGCCGAACGTCGCCGCGCACCTCGTGCCGGGCGGCGTGCTCACGGTGTACGTGGCGACCGTCACACAGCTTTCCCGGGTGACGGAGTCGTTGCGGGAACAGCAGTGCTGGACCGAGCCGGAGTCGTGGGAGACGCTGATGCGCCCGTGGCACGTCGTCGGCCTCGCGGTGCGGCCGGACCACCGGATGGTGGCGCACACGGCCTTCCTGCTCACCGCCCGCCGCCTCGCCGACGGAACGGTGTCCCCGCGCGTGTCGCGCCGGCCCGCGAAGGGCAAGGGCTGAGGTCTAGCCCGGCACGCACCACCGGCCGTTTTCGCGGTGCATCGGGAACGGCGTGTCCTTGCGCCCGCCCGCGCCTTCCACGTGCACGGTGACGCCGGCTGAATCGCCGGCCACGTCCGGCGGCGCCGCCAGGGTCACGGTGAGCGGTCCCGCGGCGTCCCACTTGGCCTGCAGGTCGGCCAGGGCCTGGGAAGTCTGTGGTTTGCACGTGAGCCGGCCGAACTCCGTGGCGTCGCCGCGCTTGATGGCGTCGACGATCGCGTTGGCGAGCACGTCCGTGGCGGCGACGTCCGCGTCGCTCGCGGGCGAGGAAGTGGTGGGAACGCGCGTCGGCGGCGAAGTCACGGGCGGCGGTGGCGCGGACGGCCCGGCCGGTGCGACCAGCACCAGGCCGAGCACCGCGCCGGCCACGAGAGCGCCGAGCACGACGAGCCCGGCGGTGAGTCTGCCACTCACCGCCGGGGTCTCACTGCTTGTCCGCCTGGGCGTCGACCAGGCACCAGACGCCGGCCTCGCGCTTGGAGGTCATCGTCCCGTTGGCCGTTTTCGTACCCTGCGTGGCCTTGTACCGCACGGACGCAGTGTCGCCGTTCTCCTGTGCGGCGCCCGTGAGCTGGACGTCGGTCTTCGGGATGTCCACGGCGCCGCCGTTGTAGAGGCTGCGGCAGGCGAGCCCGGCCAGCGCCGAGCCGTCGCCGCTGCTGAAGTCGGCCGCGGCGGCCTGGAACAGCTCCTGCGCGCTCTGCGTGCCGCCCGGCGCCGGCGCGTCGGTGCCGCCCGACGAGCTGGTGGACGGGGCGGAGCTGCGGGGGAGGCTCGGGGTGCCGGTGTTCGGCGCGCCGCCACCCTGGCCGGTCACGGCCGGGGGCGCCGGCGGAGCCGCGGTGTCGGTTTTGCCCTTGTCGCCACCCGAAAGCCCGATGACGAGACCGATCGCGGCACCCACCACGACCACCACGCCGACGGCGATCCCGACGATCAGGCCGGTCTTCTTTTTCTTCGGAGGCTGCTCGGTGTAGCTGCCGAAGGACTGATAACCACCCGGTTGGCCGTACTGATCGCCGAAACCGCCCTGCGAGAAGCTCTCGGGCTGCCCGAACTGCTGCGTTCCGCCCTGCTGGTACGGATCTTGCTGCCCGTACTGCTGGGGCCCGCCCTGCTGCTGATGGGGATCTTGCTGTCCGAACTGCGCCGGCTGGGCATACGGATCTTGCCGGCCGAAGGACGGGGGCTGCTGCGCCGGGTAGCCCGGCTGCTGCTGCGGACCGGACTGCGGGTACCCGCTCTGCGGCGGCCAGGTGCTCGGCTGCTGCCCGCCGTAGGGCTGCCCGCCGGGGTAGCCGGGCTGCTGCTGGGGGCCGGACTGGGGCTGACCTGGGCCCTGCGGGGACTGTCCGTAGGGATTCGGCTGCTGCCCGTAACCTCCGTAGCCACCGCCCTGCTGGCCGTGACCACCGGGCTGCTGCGGCGGGTAGGTCATGTGTGGTGCCCCCTAGCGTTCCTTCGCGTGCCGACCTGGCCACCGGGTGAGGTGAACCCCGGGGGATGCTAGCCAGGCCGCCCGGGATCCGTGCGCTCAGGCCGGAATCCGGCGAAACGAGGGTTGGTGGCGGGGTCCCCGGGGTACCTGCCCCGTGCTCGCTTTCGCCTGGTGGAACACGGCGTGACGGCCTCCGGTGTCCGGGCACCGAATCGGCCGCTTGCGCATCCGTGACGACCGTGCTGAGCGGGTACGGAAATCGCGACGCGCCGATCTTGTGATGCGGAAAGGCCTTTTCTTGTCGGTGATCGCCGGTACCGTGGAATGAAAAGCACTCCGAGGAGGTGCCCGATGCATCATGACCTTCCCGGAGGTCGGCGCGAGGAGGCCGACCCTTCAGCAACAGGCGGAGCTGGGCTTACGGCGGAACAACAAGCCCGGCAGATCCGTTTTCTCGACGAGGAAGTGGCGCTCTTGCGTCGCAAACTCACCGATTCGCCGCGGCAGAACCGAGTTCTCGAACAGCGCCTCGCCGAGGCGTCCGAACGGGTGAGCCAGCTCACCGAGCGCAATACGAAACTGGTCGAGACCCTGCGCGAGGCGCGTGGTCAGCTGCTCGCCCTCCGCGAAGAGGTCGACAGGCTGGCCCAGCCGCCGAGCGGCTACGGGGTCTTCGTCACCTCGTACGAGGACAACACGGTGGACGTCTTCACCGCGGGCCGCAAGATGCGGGTCTCGGTGTCGCCGGCCGTGGAGATCTCGTCGCTGCGCCGTGGTCAGGCGCTGCGTCTCAACGAGGCACTCACCGTCGTCGAAGGCGGCGATTTCGAGCGCACCGGTGAGGTGTGCGCGCTGCGTGAGGTGCTCGCACCCGAGGACGAGGGCGGCATTCCCCGCGCTCTCGTGGTGGGGCACGCGGACGAGGAGCGGGTCGTCCTGCTCTCCGAACCGCTGGCCGAGCAGCCGCTCAAGCCGGGCGACTCGCTGCTCGTCGACTCGAAGGTCGGGTACGCGTACGAGCGCGTGCCGAAGGCCGAGGTCGAGGACCTGGTGCTGGAGGAGGTGCCCGACGTCCGCTACGAGGACATCGGTGGCCTGAGCAGGCAGATCGAGCAGATCCGCGACGCGGTGGAGCTGCCGTTCCTGCACGCCGATCTCTACCAGGAGTACCAGCTGCGGCCGCCGAAGGGCGTGCTGCTCTACGGGCCTCCGGGCTGCGGGAAGACGCTCATCGCCAAGGCGGTGGCCAACTCCCTGGCCAAGAAGGTCGCGCAGGCGCGGGGCGACAAGGCGGACGGGAAGTCCTACTTCCTGAACATCAAGGGTCCCGAGCTGCTCAACAAGTTCGTCGGCGAGACCGAGCGGTCCATCCGCCTGATCTTCCAGCGGGCTCGGGAGAAGGCCTCCGAGGGCACTCCCGTCATCGTGTTCTTCGACGAGATGGACTCCATCTTCCGCACCCGTGGCTCGGGCGTGTCCTCCGACGTGGAGACCACGATCGTGCCGCAGCTGCTGTCGGAGATCGACGGTGTGGAAGGGCTGGAGAACGTCATCGTCATCGGCGCCTCCAACCGTGAGGACATGATCGACCCGGCGATCCTGCGGCCGGGCCGGCTCGACGTGAAGATCAAGATCGAGCGTCCGGACGCCGAAGGCGCGAAGGACATCTTCTCCAAGTACCTGGCCGAAGGCCTGCCGATCCACGCCGACGACCTGGCGGAGTTCGGCGGGGACCAGAAGGCCACGTTCGACGCGATGATCCAGCACACCGTCGAGCGCATGTACGAGGAGAGCGACGAAAACCGGTTCCTCGAGGTGACCTACGCCAACGGGGACAAGGAAGTCCTGTACTTCCGCGACTTCAACTCGGGCGCGATGATCCAGAACATCGTGGACCGGGCGAAGAAGTCGGCCATCAAGTCGGTGCTGGAGACCCAGCAGCCCGGCTTGCGCGTGCAGCACCTGCTGGACGCGATCGTCGACGAGTTCGCGGAGAACGAGGACCTGCCGAACACCACGAACCCGGACGACTGGGCCCGGATCTCCGGCAAGAAGGGCGAGCGGATCGTCTACATCCGCACGCTCGTCACCGGCAAGAACCAGGACTCGGGGCGGGCGATCGACACCGCCACGAACACGGGTCAGTACCTGTAAGGGATTCGATTCGGAACGTGGGGCTACCGGTTCGCCGGTGGCCCCACGTTCTCGTCTGAAACCCGCACCGCCCGACGTGCGAGTTTCCCGTGTGAGGCGAGGATTCCGAGCACGACGAGGAGCGCACCGACGGGTTCGTTCCAGTGCACGGGTTCGTTCAGCACGAGCACGCCGAGCGCCACTCCCACCACCGGTGTGAGGTAAGTCACCGACGAAGCGTGGGCGGCGCCCCAGGCCGCTACTACGCGTGTGTTCCACACGTACGCGATCCCCGTTCCCAGCACGCCGAGCGCGAGCATGCTGACCACCACGGCGGCGCTCAGGTGCATCGGCTGGCTCGCCACCACGGGCGCCAGCACCAGGAGCAGCACCGTGGCGAACCCGACCTGCCCGAAAGCAACGACCACGGGATCGGCGCCTTTCGGGGACACGAACCGGCGCAGGTACACGAAAGCCGCGCCGTAGCACGTCGTGGCGCCCAGGCAGGCCAGCTGAGCCGTGAGCTCGTGCGAGAGGTCCACGCCCTGCCACACGCCGACGAGCGTCAGCACGCCGGCGAACCCGAGCAGCAGCCCCGCCACGCGTGGCGGGGTCAGGCGCTCCGCGGGCAGCGCCGCCGCGGCGAACACCATCGTCAGCAACGGCGTGGTCGCGTTGAAGATGCTGGCCAGGCCGGAGGAGATGTACTGCTCGGCCCAGGAGAAGAGCAGGAACGGTGCGGCGCACAGCAGCACCGACACCACCGCGAGATGGCCCCACAGCGCGGGATCACGGGGGAGGGGCCGGCGCCGCACCGCCAGGACCACGGCGAGCGCCAGCGCGCCGAAGCCGACGCGCGCCAGAGCGACTTGAGCGGGGGAGAGGCCCTGGAGGCCCACCTTGATGAAGAGGAAACTCGCGCCCCACACCACCGCCAGCGCGACGAATCGCGCACCGATACCGAACCGCCCGGTCATGACCCTCCTGATCGACTGACTCCCGGGGGCCAGTCAACGGGCCCGCCACGCCGCGAGGCCAGCGGTTTTCGGTCATGTCACTGAAGTTCGGTGTATAACGCCCTATACTTCCCGGCTGTGAGCACCGACGACACCCCGCGCCCGCGCGCCCCGATCACCGAAGCCGACGTCCTCACCTGGCTGGAGACGACCGCGGCCGCCGTCCAGGCGGGGGAGCTGAACGCCAACGACCTCATCGACCTGCTGGGGGAGCTGCGCCGCGCGTCCGCCGCCTGCGCCGACGCGTCCGACTGGGCCCTGCTCGCCGCCCGAGAGGAGGGCGCCAGCCTCCGCCAGATCGCCCCCGTCTTCGGCAAAGGCTACGTCCGGGCACCCGCCGCCCGCCTGGAAAAACTCCACCGACAAGCCCAGAACTCCGGACAATGGCTGGCCATCCTCCGGCACAAACAAACTGTATAACGACCTATACAGCTGGCCTGGGGTCGAAAAAATCCGCGGCCGACAACGCATTTCACTCACCACCCGAGAAACAGCACAGACAAGGACACCGAATGGAGCGCATCGCGGTCGGGCTCGCCACTCTCGGCCGGCCCGCGTACATCAACCTGGGCCGGGAGCTGCCGGGGACGCGGGACGTGCCGGCGATGCGCGCCGCGACCCACGAGGTGCTCGACGCGGCCTACGCGGCGGGGGTGCGCTGGGTCGACGTCGCGCGGTCCTACGGGTTGGCGGAGGACTTCCTCGCGAGCTGGCTCGCGGAGACCGGCCACACGGACGTGACGGTGTCGAGCAAGTGGGGCTACCGCTACGTCGGCGAGTGGCGGCTCGACGCGCCCGTGCACGAGGTGAAGGAGCACTCGGCCGCGCGGTTCGCCGAGCAGTGGGCCGAGACGCGGGCGTTACTGGGCGACCACGTGAACCTGTACCAGGTGCATTCGCTCACTGTGGACAGTCCGCTGTTCTCCGACGCGGCGCTGATCGATGCGCTGGCGGGATTGGCCGACCAGGGCGTCGAGGTCGGGTTCTCGACATCCGGGCCGGCGCAGGCCGACGCCGTGCGGCGGGCGTTCGAGCTGGAAGCGGCGGGGCGGCCGGTGTTCTCGTCGGTGCAGTCCACTTGGAACGTCCTGGAGCCGTCGGTCGGTGAGGCGCTGGCGGAGGCCGATGCGGCGGGGAAACGGGTGCTGGTAAAGGAGACGCTGGCCAACGGCCGTCTGGTCGTGGAGGCGCCGGAGTCCCTCGCGCGCATCGCTGCCGCGCACGGCGTGGGTGCGGACGCGGTCGCGGTGGCCGCGGTGCTGGCGAACGACTGGGTTTCGGTGGCTCTGGTGGGTCCGTCGAGCACGGCGCAGCTGGCGTCGAACCTGGCCGCCCCGCGGGTTTCGCTGACCGCAGACCAGGTGGCCGAGCTGGCGGGTCTGGCCGAGGCGCCGGAGGAGTACTGGCGGCACCGGTCCCACCTCGGGTGGGACTGAGGGCCTGCACTACCCTCGCTGCAGCGCGGGCCCGTGGGTGGGCCGCGGTTCTCGGATCTTCCGGAGGGGCGGCAGGTGCGTCATCGGCAGGTGCTCGCGGTGGCGGCGGTCGCGCTCGTAGGGCTCACGACCGCGTGTGGCAACCGGCCCAACAACCTCCAGACGTACTACGACGATCCGACGCCGACGAGTGACGCGACGTCGTCCGCGCCGGTGACTCCGCCGCCTGCCGCGCCGCCGAGCACTCCCGCGTCTCCCTCGCCCGATCCCCGGATCCTGGCCGCTGCGGCGGCTTCGGCCGCGCTGCTGTCCGATGAGGACGTTGCGGAGGAGGGCGTGGCTCCGGGGCCGGGCAAGGCGTCGGGGTGCCTGTCGGGGCTGGCTCAGGGGGAGCGGCGCTCGGCGAGCTGGGTGTACCCGAGTGGTTCGGGGATCACGCACGAGGTCACGGCGTACGCGGGCGGGTCGGGCGCGGAGGTGGTGTCCGCCGCGGACTGTGCCGGTCAGGTGCTCGCCATTCCGCCGCAGCCGGGTGTTTCGCAGCAGCGGGCGTGGTGCGACGGGTCGACCTGCACGGTGCTGCTGGCGAAGGGTGAGCTGGTGTCGGCGTTGAGCGTGGCGGCGAGCACGCCGGCGCGGGCGGCGGACGCGGCGAAGCGGTTGCTGCCGAAGCTCGTGGCGAAGCTGGTTGCTCAGCCGTAGCGGCGGAACCATTCCTGGACGCCTTCGCGGCCGTCGGGGATGAAGGGGCTTTCGGGGTCGTCGACCCAGGCGCGCAGTTCGGTCAGGGGAAGCCAGCGGCCTTCGACGATCTCTTCGGCCTGGTGGTGGATCGGGCCGTCCCAGCGGACTTCGTAGGCGAAGTTGTGGCAGTGGACGGTGCCCTGGTCGTAGATCTTGGTGAACAGGGGTTCCGGTTCCACTCCGTGGACGCCGAGCTCTTCGGCGAGCTCGCGCCGGGCGCAGTCGGCGGGGGTTTCGCCCGCGGCGACGACTCCGCCGGCCCAGCAGTCCCAGGTGGACGGGAAGATGTCCTTGTCCGCGGTGCGGAGGTGGACGTACACGGACTGGCCGTCGCCCGAACGGACGAGCACCACTCCGGCGGCGTGCCACAGTCCTTCGGCGCGGACGCGGGAGCGGGGTGCCTGGCCCACGACGTGGCCGGCGCGGTCATAGAGGGCAACGAGTTCGTCACTGCCTGGCATGGGGGCATCGTCGCACGGCCTTACCCCGTAGGGTGTCGGGTATGCGTCGGATCATGGGAACCGAAGTCGAGTACGGCATCGCCGTGCCCGGGGACGCCACGGCGAACCCGGTGCTCACCTCGACTCAGGTCGTGCTCGCCTACGCGGCGGCTGCTGACATTCCGCGGGCCCGGCGGGCCCGGTGGGACTACGAGGTGGAGTCGCCGCTGCGCGACGCGCGGGGCTTCGACCTGACGGGTCCTGGTGGGCCGGGGCACGACCCGGACGTGGAGGACCTGGGTGCGGCGAACGTCATCCTGACGAACGGTGCGCGCCTGTATGTGGACCACGCGCACCCGGAGTACTCGGCGCCCGAGGTCACGAACGCGCGGGACGCGGTGATCTGGGACAAGGCCGGCGAGCGGGTGATGGAGGAGGCGGCGCTGAAGGCGGCGTCGGTGCCGGGTCAGCCGCCGTTGCAGCTGTACAAGAACAACGTGGACGGCAAGGGTGCGAGCTACGGCACGCACGAGAACTACCTGTGTTCGCGGTCGACGCCGTTCACCGCGATCATCGCCGGGCTGACGCCGTTTTTCGTGTCGCGGCAGGTGGTGACGGGGTCGGGCCGGGTCGGGATCGGCCAGCAGAGTGAAGAGGCCGGGTTCCAGCTGTCGCAGCGGTCGGACTACATCGAGGTCGAGGTCGGCCTGGAGACGACGCTCAAGCGCGGGATCATCAACACGCGCGACGAGCCGCACGCGGACGCGGACAAGTACCGGCGGCTGCACGTGATCATCGGTGACGCGAACCTGTCGGAGTACTCGACCTACCTGAAGGTGGGCACGACGGCGCTGATCCTGGATCTGATCGAGTCGGGGATCCGGTTCGACGAGCTGAAGCTGGACGAGCCGGTGCGGGCGGTGCACAAGATCAGCCACGACCCGACGTTGAAGGTGAAGGTCGAGCTGGCGAACGGGAAGAAGTTCTCGGGGCTGGACCTGCAGTTCGCCTACCACGAGGTCGCGTCGGCGAACCTCGAGCGCACGGGTGCGGACGAGGCGTCGAAGGAGGTCCTGCGGGTCTGGGGCGAGGTGCTGGACGCGCTGGCGCGGGATCCGCAGGAGTGCGCGGACCGGCTGGACTGGCCGGCGAAGCTGCGGTTGCTGGAGGGGTACCGGGAGCGGGACCAGCTGGCGTGGGGTGCGCCGCGGTTGCGGCTGGTGGACCTGCAGTACTCGGACGTGCGGCTGGCGAAGGGCCTGTACAACCGGCTGGTCACGCGGGGTTCGATGAAGCGGCTGGTCACGGAGGAGGAGGTCCAGGCGGCGATCACGACTCCGCCGTCGGACACCCGGGCGTATTTCCGGGGCCGGGCCTTGGAGAAGTACGCGACGTCGATCGCGGCCGCGTCCTGGGATTCGGTCATCTTCGACGTGGGCAAGGAGTCGCTGGTGCGGATCCCGACGCTGGAGCCGCTGCGGGGCACGAAGGCGCACGTCGGGAAGTTGCTGGACGCGGCGGCGACGGCCGAGGAGCTGGTCGAGGCGATCACCGGTTCGGACTAGTCCGGATCGGCACGGGGCTGATCGGGACCGCGGCGTTGCCCCGAATGTCGGGGCTGCTGGGTAGGCTAGGAATCATCGGCCACACCGGGAGGCGATATGGCGCAGGAGAAGATCGAGAAGCACGGCGGTGGGGACTCCGACGAGGAGTTCGAAGCCACCGGAGCGGCGGGCCAGGAGCGGCGCGAGAAGCTCGGCGAGGACGTCGACACGATCCTCGACGAGATCGACGACGTGCTGGAGGAGAACGCCGAGGACTTCGTTCGCGCCTACGTGCAGAAGGGCGGCGAGTAGTCGTTCGCGGCCGGTAGCCGCCCTCGGGTTTCCGGGGGCGGTTGTCGGTTGGCGTGCCGTTGCACGCGGTGTCGTGCCGGGAGCGTCGTCGAAGGAGTGTCCTCCGAGCCGGCGGCGGTGCGGAGCGACATACTGCGCGGCAGAGTTCGCCACAGCGTGGCTTCGGCACGCGGCCTCAGCGTTGTTTCTTCAGCCGATACAGATGGGAACCAAGAGCACGTATGGACAACACCTTCCCTCGGGCGGGTTTTTCGGGACCCGGCCTGCCTGCTTCGTATTTCTCGCCGGCTTCGTCGTCGTTCGCGGACTTCGTGCGGGCGCAGGCGCCTGAGCTGTTGCCGGCGCGGCGGGTGCCGTCGTCCGGGGCGGGTGAGCTGGCGGTGCCGCACGGGACGACGATCGTGGCGCTGACGTTCGCCGGGGGTGTGCTGATCGCGGGTGACCGGCGGGCGACGTCGGGGAACTTGATCGCGAGCCGGGACATCGAGAAGGTGCACGTCACGGACGAGTATTCGGCGGTGGGGATCGCGGGGACCGCGGGCCTGGCCGTGGAGATGGTCCGGTTGTACGCGGTGGAGCTGGCGCACTACGAGAAGATCGAGGGTGTCTCGCTGTCGCTGGACGGCAAGACGAACAAGCTGGCCGGGATGGTGAAGGCCAACCTGGACATGGCGATGGCGGGCCTGGCCGTGGTGCCGTTGTTCGTGGGCTACGACCTGGAGGCCGAGGACGCGAAGCGCGCCGGCCGGATCATCTCGTACGACGCCGCCGGTGGGCGGTACGAGGAGAACGCCGGGTACGCGGGTGTCGGTTCGGGTTCGCTGTTCGCGAAGTCGGCGCTGAAGAAGCTGTACGACCCTGACGCGGATGTGGACGCCGCGGTGCGGGCGGCCGTGGAGGCGTTGTACGACGCGGCGGACGACGACACCGCGAGTGGTGGGCCGGACCTGGTGCGGCGCATTTTCCCGAGCGTCGTGACGATCACCGCCGAGACCGGTGCGGTGCAGCTGCCGTCGGAGCAGACGGCGGCGGTGGCGGAGGCCGTGGTGGCCGGCCGCGCCGAGCGCACGCACCACCGGCCGAGCTGATCGCCGGTGACTTTCCCGAACGCTGAACCTTCTACCGCCGGTACACCGGAGAACGTGGAGCCGACACCGTGACGATGCCGTTGTATGCCTCTCCCGAGCAGCTGATGCGGGAGCGTTCCGAGCTGGCGCGCAAGGGCATCGCGCGCGGCCGGAGCGTGGTGGTGCTGAAGTACTCCGGCGGGGTGCTGTTCGTGGCGGAGAACCCGTCGGCGACGTTGCACAAGGTGTCGGAGATCTACGACCGCATCGGGTTCGCCGCGGTGGGCCGGTACTCGGAGTTCGAGAACCTGCGGGTGGCGGGGATCCGGCACGCGGATCTGAAGGGCTACCAGTACGACCGGCGTGACGTGAGCGCGCGGGCGCTGGCGAACGCCTACGCGGCGACGCTGGGCAGCATCTTCACCGAGCAGCTGAAGCCGTTCGAGGTGGAGGTGTGTGTCGCCGAGGTCGGGGCGAACCAGTCGGAGGACCAGCTGTACCGGCTGACCTACGACGGGTCGATCTTCGACGAGTCGCCGTTCGTGGTGATGGGTGGTCAGACGGAGCCGATCAGCACGAAGCTGAAGGACTCCGTGGACCCGGAGCACGATCTGGCGACGGCGCTGGCGACGGCGATCGAGGGCCTGCGGGCGACGGTCGCGGCGTCGGGCAACGGCAACGGGGCGACGCCGCCGGACCAGATCAAGCTCGAGGTGGCGGTGCTGGACCGGGCGCGGCCGCGGCGGGCGTTCCGGCGGTTGACGGGGGCGGCGCTGGAGGCGTTGCTGCCCGAGCCGCCGGCGAAGGACGAGGCCGAGAAGCCGGCCGAGGGTGACTCGGGTGGTGACTCCGCCAAGGAGTGACGCGCGTTGTGCGAGTGGGCCGTCCGGGTTTCCGGGCGGCCCACTGTGCTTGTGACGGGCCTGCTTTTGCCGGTCCTGCTTTGGACGGCCGGTTCAGGACGTCGGTGTGGGGCTGCGGAAGTTCTGGTCGGCGAAGGCCAGGAGGTAGGGCAGGGTCGCGCGGGCGGTGTGCCAGGTGTGGTTGAAGCCGTGTTCGGTGTGGACGACGGCTTCCTGGCCGCGGCGGTGCAGCGCTTCGGCGATGCGGCGGGCGGTGGCGACGTCGGTGGGCGCGCCGGTGCCGGCGGCGAGGAGGACGGAGATCGGTGCGGTGAACGTCATCGTCGGCAGGTAGCGGCGTGGCGTGTTGGCGGCGATGGCCCCGGGGTGGCCGTCGAGGATGCCGATGGAGTCGTTGAGGTCGTCGTAGGGCAGGGCGATGACGAGGGTGGCGAACTCGTCGAGGTGGTGCAGGCCGGTGTTGAGGGCGGCGAACCCGCCGCCGGACATGCCGCCGAGGGCACGGTGGCGGCGGTCGGCCAGAGTCCGGTAGTGGTGGTCGACGCCGGCGACGACGGTTTTCGCGAGGTAGGTCTCCAGCTGCGGCCCGCCGGGGACGTCGAGGCCTTCCCAGTCCTTGCTGGGCACGCCGGCGGTGAGGTCGACGCTGACCACGATCATCGGGGCGATCACGTGGTCGGCTTCGAGGTCGCGCAGGGCGTCCGGGGCGGCGCCGGAGGTGAGCCAGTCGCGTGGGCCGCCGTAGGGGTAGCCGTGGATGAGGTAGACGACGGGGTAGCGGTGGCCCGCGTTGGCCGGGTCGTCGTAGCCGGGCGGCAGGATCACGTAGTTCTCGCCCGAGGGCACGGCGTCGGCGGGGTCGGGAAGGCTGAGCACGTCGATGCGCTGCCCGCTGTTGACGACCGCGGGACGGTGCCGGGCGGTGGAGTCGGCGGGCGCGTCGGGTTCGTCGGCGCCGTCGTCGAGCAGCATCCCCACGGCGTCGGCCGCGCCGGAGCCGCGTTCGAAGAGCCGGCCGAGGTCGTCGGGGGTGCGGACGTAGCCGACGTAGCTGTTCACCGCGGTCACGGCCGCGAGGAGGAGGAGCACCACGGTGCCGCCGGCTCCCCAGCGGCGGGCGCGCCGGTGGTGCCAGAGCGCGATGGTCACGGCGAGCACGGCGACGGCCGCGCCGGCGGCGGTCAGCCAGATCACCGGTGACTCGAGCGGACCGAGGTCACGCGCCTGCGCCGTGATGTCGGACGGCAGCACCGGGTCGACGGCGGCCTGCGGCATCACGGCCGCACCGCCGGGCGCGCGGCACCGCGGAAGGAAAAGCGCACGAAAGTCCCCGCCGTGAACGGAAGCGGGCAGGGTCGCCCGCACCTGACGTGATCACGCTAGGGACGGGCCGCTGTGGATTCGCTGTGAGCGGGTAAAGCGCAGGTCAAGCCCGGTTGTCGGGGTTGCGGTAGATCGTCAGGGCGCTGGGGCGGGAGCTTAAGGTGAACTCGTTGCCGAGCGGCCCGACCTCGCCGTCGGTGGCGACGCGGCGGTTGCCGTCGAGGAGTTTCACGCGCAGCTCCGGCAGGTCCAGCTGCTGGTAGACGTGGCTGGCGTTGAGGCTGTTGGTCACCATCGCGAGCAGGAACCGGGCGCGGGAGTAGGGCAGGTCGGCCCGCAGGTAGCGCACGTCGAGCAGGCCGGTGTCCAGCGCCGGGCGCCGCGACGGCGCGAAGCCCTTGGGGGAGTAGGTGCCGTTGCCGACGAAGATCAGCCAGACCTCGGCGGGCTCGTCGTTGAGCAGGATCGGCAGCGGCTTCGCGCGGCGCAGCACCCGGGCGAGCGCGAGTGCGGCCGAAGGCCACTTCGGGTGCTTCTGTTGCAGCTTCTCGCGCAGCCGCACCATCTCGGGGTAGCCGCCGAGGCTCGCGGTGTTCACGAACCAGCGGTGCTCGGGCTCGCCCGCGCCGTGGACCTCGACCTCGCCGAGGTCGATGCCGACGGCGTTGCCGGCTTCGGTGGCCGCGTCGGCGTCGGGCATGGACCGCACGCCGACGTCGCGCGCGAAGTGGTTGAGCGTGCCCGCGGGGATGAGCGCGAGCGGCAGGCCGCGTTCGGCGGCCACGGACGCGACCGCGGCGACCGTGCCGTCGCCACCCGCGACGCCGAGAGCGCGCACGGAGCCGCCACGGGCGTCGATCTCGGCCACGAGCTGTTCACGCAGGTCCTGGCTCGGGTCCGGGTAGAGCAGCGTCGCCTTGGGCCAGGCGTAACGCACGTCCTCGGTCGGGTCCTGGCCGTCGACGCCGGAGTGCGGGTTGACCAGGGCCAGCATGTCCTCGCCGTCACGCATCTCCGGCGCTTCGGCCGTGTGCGCGGTGCGGCCGGGCACGTCGGGGTGCAACGGCCACCAGTGCCGGGTCAGCGCGGCGACCCCGACGCCGATCACCAAGCCCGCGCCGACGTCGCTGGGCCAGTGGACCCCGGTGTGCACCCGCGAGTACGCGACCGCTCCCGCCAGCGGAGCGACGACGAGCCCGGCCTTCGGCGACTCCATCGCGACCGCCGTGGTGAACGCGGCCGCGGAGGCCGCGTGGCCCGACGGGAACGACGACGACGTGGGCCGCTTGCGCAGCCGCCGGTGCTCGGGCACCTCGTCCTCGGCCGGGCGCCGCCGGGGGAACAGCGGCTTGCCGAGCAGGTTCGCGGCCGCGCTCGCCCCGGCGATCGCGACCATCCCCCGCAGCGCTCCCCGGCGCGTCGCACCCTTGCGGGAGGCCAGTGCGGCGGCCACGACCCACCACAGACGCGACTTGTTCGCGGATTTCGAAAGCCAGCCGAGAACATCGTCGGCCCGGGTCTTCGGCAGCGCCGCGCTCCGGCGGATCAGGGCCCGATCGGTGCGCCCCACTTTCCGGAACGGGCGGCTGAGCTGGTGCAACACCGTCGTCGACCTCTTCTCCGTGCGGCGTGGGCCGCGCTGCGCCGTAGCCGGATTCACGCGATTTCTCACCACCCGCAACGTACCGACCGCGTGTCGCCGCCCGAACGGCGCACCGCTCAAGGGGGTGCAGCGCCTACTCTGGTGGGATGCAGCGGCGGATCTTTGGCATCGAGACCGAGTTCGGGGTCACGTGCACCTTCCACGGTCAGCGCAGGCTCTCGCCCGACGAGGTCGCGCGGTATCTCTTCCGGCGGGTCGTGTCCTGGGGACGCTCGTCGAACGTCTTCCTGTCCAACGGCTCCCGGCTCTACCTCGACGTGGGCTCGCACCCCGAGTACGCGACGGCCGAGTGCGACGACCTCACGCAGCTGGTCACGCACGACAAGGCCGGTGAGCGGATCCTCGAGGACCTGCTGGTCGACGCCGAGCGCCGGCTGGCCGACGAGGGCATCGGCGGCGACATCTTCCTGTTCAAGAACAACACCGACTCCGCGGGCAACTCCTACGGCTGCCACGAGAACTACCTCGTGACGCGCGCCGGCGAGTTCTCCCGGATCGCCGACGTGCTGCTGCCGTTCCTCGTCACCCGCCAGCTCATCTGCGGCGCGGGCAAGGTCCTGCAAACCCCGCGCGGCGCCGTGTACTGCCTCTCGCAGCGCGCCGAGCACATCTGGGAGGGCGTCTCCAGCGCCACCACGCGCTCGCGCCCCATCATCAACACCCGCGACGAGCCTCACGCCGACGCCGAGCGCTACCGGCGCCTGCACGTGATCGTGGGCGACTCGAACATGGCCGAGCCCACCACGATGCTCAAGATCGGGTCGGCGAACCTGGTGCTCGAGATGATCGAGGCCGGGGTGCAGTTCCGCGACTTCACCCTCGACAACCCGATCCGGGCGATCCGCGAGATCAGCCACGACCTCACCGGCCGGCGCCAGGTGCGGCTGGCGGGCGGGCGCGAGGCCTCGGCGCTCGACATCCAGCGCGAGTACCACGCCCGCGCCGTGCAGCACCTCAAGGAGAACGGCTCCACCCCCGCCAACGAGCGCGTGGTCGAGCTGTGGGGCCGCGCGCTGGAGGCCGTCGAGCAGCAGGACTTCGCGAAGATCGACACCGAGATCGACTGGGCCATCAAGCACCGCCTGGTCGAGCGCTACCGCGCGAAGCACGACCTGGACCTCTCCAGCCCCCGCATCGCCCAGCTCGACCTCGCCTACCACGACATCCGCCGCGGCCGGGGCATCTTCGACCTGCTGCAGCGCAAGGGCCTGGTCAAGCGCGTCACCGACGACGGCGAGATCGAGGCCGCCAAGGACACCCCGCCCCAGACCACCCGCGCGAAGCTGCGCGGCGACTTCATCGCCGCCGCCCAGGCCGCGGGCCGCGACTTCACCGTCGACTGGGTCCACCTCAAGCTCAACGACCAGGCCCAGCGCACCGTGCTGTGCAAGGACCCGTTCCGCTCGGTCGACGAGCGGGTGGAACGCCTGATCAGCTCGCTGTAACCGGCCAGGACCGCAGCGCTGGAGGGCCGCCCCGCACCACGCGGGGCGGCCCTCGGGCATTTCCGGCGGACGCGGCCGGACAGCGCCGCTCGCCGGGGGACCGGTCGGCGTTCCCGACGAAAGTCGCCGTCCGGGTGCGGCAAGATCGCCGCATGCGGGTCGTGCGGGCGTTGGTGGTTCTGCTGGGCGCGGTGCTGCCGCTGGTGGCCGGTGGGGTGGCGGATGCGGCTCAGCGGGTCCCGTCGTGGCGGTTGACGCCGACTGGGGTCGCGGCGCAGTTCCGGGGGCTTTCGGCCGTCAGCGGGCGCGTGGCGTGGGTCAGCGGCACGCAGGGGACCGTCTTGCGCACCACGGACGGCGGCCGCACGTGGAGCCCCGTCGGGCCGCCCGGCACGGAAACGCTGGAGTTCCGTGACATCGAAGCCTTCGACGCCGATCACGCCGTGGTGCTGTCCATCGGCCCGGGCGGGGACTCGCGGGTCTACCGCACCGACGACGCCGGCAGGCACTGGCGCCAGACGTTCACCAACTCCGATCCGGCCGCGTTCTACGACTGCCTCGCCTTCTTCGACCCGTGGCGCGGCCTCGCGATGAGCGACCCCGTCGACGGGAAGTTCCGCGTGCAGGCCACCGCCGACGGCGGCCGCACCTGGCGGCAGATCCCCGACAGCGCGTTCCCGCCCGCCCTGCCCGGCGAAGCGGGCTTCGCGGCGAGCGGGCAGTGCGTGGCCACCTCCGGGCCGTTCGACGCGTGGCTCGCGATGGGCGGCGGCGCCCGCGCCCGCGTGCTGCACAGCGGCGACGCCGGGCACCACTGGACCGTCGCCGACACCCCGCTGCCCAGCAGCGCGTCGGCCGGAGTTTTCGCGCTCGCGTTCCGCACGCCGTGGCAAGGCGTCGCGATCGGCGGCGACTTCGCGAACCCCACCGCCCCCGGCCCGGCCGTCGCCCTCAGCGGTGACCGCGGCCGCACCTGGCGCACGCCGGCGCAGTACCCGGCGGGCTACCGCTCCGGGCTCGCGTGGCTCGGGGGGTCGGTGATCGCCGTCGGCCCCGGCGGCAGCGACCTCAGCCCCGACGGCGGCCGCCACTGGACGCCGTTCGACATCGGCAGCTTCGACACGGTCGACTGCACACCCCTCGGCGCCTGCTGGGTCAGCGGGACCGGGGGCCGCGTCGCGCGGCTGGAGCGTTAGAGGACCTGGCCGGTCGGGCGCACCATGATCTCGTTGACGTCCACCGTCGGCGGCTGCTCCAGCGCGTAGAGCACCGCGCGGGCGACGTCGTCGGCCTCGAGCTTCGGCTTGCGCCGCTGCTCGTCGGTGAGGATGTCGGTGTCGGTGATGCCGGGCTGCACCAGCGTCACCCGCACCCCCGTGCCCACGGCTTCCTCCCGGATCCCCGCCGCCAGCCCGCTCACCGCCCACTTCGTCGCCGAATACAGGCTCCCCTTGCGCGGATAGCGGCCGGCGACCGAACCCGTCAGCACGAGATGACCGCTCGTGCCCGCCAACGCCGGCAGCACGGCACGCGCCGTGAGCGCCGGACCGTAGACGTTCGTCAGCACCAGTTCCCGCCACTCTTCCGGCTCCGCGCCACCGTCGCCGAAGAACGACACGCCCATGCCGATCCCGGCATTCGCGAAAGCCGCGTCCAGCCGCGAAAACCGCGCCAGCGTCGCCTCGACCGCGCCCGACACGCTCGGCCAGTCGGTGACGTCCGCGGCCAGCGCCAGCGCGTTTTCCTCGCCGAACTCGGCCACGAGCGGGGCCAGGGCCTCGGCTTTCCGGGCCACGAGCGCCACCCGGAACCCCGCCGCGACCGCCCGCCTGGCCGTCGCCGCCCCGATCCCGCGCGACGCTCCGGTCACCATCAGTACACGTTCAGCCATGGTTCCAGGCTAGGGCCGCGACGCGTTCGGGGAACCTCACGATCGGGGCGGACGAGGAGAGCTAGGGTTGTACGGGTGTCCACCGCACGCGCCGAACGGCTGGTCAACCTCGTGCTCGCCCTGCTGTCCACCCGGCAGTACCTCACCGCCGAGCGGATCCGCGGCATCGTCCCCGGGTACGCCGACGCGGCCAGCGACGAGGCCTTCTTCCGCACGTTCGAACGCGACAAAACGGAGCTGCGCGAGCTCGGCATCCCGCTGGAGACCGGCCGCAACTCCGCCTTCGACCCCGTCGAGGGCTACCGCATCGCCCGCCGCGACTACGAGCTCGGCGAGATCGACCTGGCCCCGGACGAAGCGGCCGCCGTCGGCCTCGCCGTGCGCCTGTGGGATTCGCCCGAGCTGACCGGGCAGGCCCAGGGCGCGCTCGTGAAGCTGCGCGCCGCCGGCGTCGAGGTCGACGACCAGGCACCCACGGTGATCGAACCCCGCGTGCGGGCCGAACCGGCGTTCGGGCCGTTGCTCGCCGCCGTGCAGAGCGGCCAGGCCGTGCGCTTCGAATACCGCCGCAGCGGATCCCCGGAACGCCGGATGCGCGAGCTCGAACCGTGGGGCGTCGTGTCCTGGCGCGCCCGCTGGTACGTCGTCGGGCACGACCGCGACCGCGGCGCGACCCGCTGCTTCCGGCTCTCCCGCGTCACCGGCAAAGTCACCCCGATCGGCGAACCGGGCGCGGTGGTCAGGCCCGAGGGCGTGAACCTGCTGCAGCTCGTGTCCGTCACCGGCGGCAGCGAAGAAGCCAGCCCCGTCACCACCGCCCGCCTGTGGGTCGCCGACGGGCGCGCCGCGGGCGTGCGCCGCCGCGGCGAGGTCGTCGGCCGCGACACGATCGACGGCGAGGAAGGCGACCTCATCGAGATCGGCCTGTTCTTCCCCGAGTCGGCCGCCGACTGGATCGCCGCACAGGGAGCCGACGTGCTCGTGCTCGAACCCGACGTGCTCGCCAAATCCGTGCAGCACCGCCTCGAAGCCGTCCTCGCCCGCGCCGAGCAGGGGAGCGGCCGATGAGCGGCTCCACCGAACGCATGCCGCGCCTGCTCGCGCTCGTGCCCTACCTGCTCGCCCGCCCGGGCGTGCGCATCGACGAGGCCGCCCACGACTTCGACGTCACCCCGCGCCAGCTGCGCAAGGACCTCGAGCTGCTGTGGATGTGCGGCCTGCCCGGCTACGGCCCCGGTGACCTCATCGACCTGTCGTTCGAAGGCGACACCATCGTCGTCACCCACGACGCCGGCATGAGCCGCCCCCTGCGCCTCACCGGCAGCGAGGCCACCGCCCTGCTCGTGGCCCTGCGCGCGCTCGCCGACACCCCCGGCGTGGTCGACGGCGACGCCGTGCGCCGCTCCATCGCCAAGATCGAGGCCGCCGCGGGCCAGGCCCAGCCGGCCGGTGTCGTGGTCGGCGGCGGTGTGCGCGAGGGCAAGCGCGCCGCGAAGACCCGTGAGGAGGTCGCGGCCGCGCTGCAGGCCGGACGCGCGCTGCGGATGCGCTACTACACCGCGTCCAAGGACCAGATGACCGAACGCACCGTGGACCCGATGCGGCTGCTCATCGTGCAGGCCGTCGGCTACCTCGAAGCCTGGTGCCGCCGCGTCGAGGACGTGCGGCTGTTCCGGCTCGACCGCATCGACGAGCTGACCGTGCTCGACGAACCCGCCGCGCCCCCGGCCCACGCGCGGCCCACCGACCTGTCCGACGGCGTGTTCTCCGCGCGGCCCGACCAGTGCGAGGCCGAGCTCGTGCTCGACCCCGACGCGCGCTGGGTCGCGGAGTACTACCCGTGCGAAGAGCTCGCGGAGCTCGACGGTGGCCGGCTCCGCATCCGGATGCGCTATGCGGACGAGTCCTGGATGGTCCGTTTGGTCCTCGGATTGGCCGGAGACGCGCAGGTGGAGAGCCCTGTCACACTGGCTGACGCGGTTCGACGGCGAGCGGCCGACGCCGTGGCCCGATCCCGTCACCTACCGTCAACCTACGGCCGTTAAGGTAACCCACGTGTCGTACCTGCCCACTTACGTAGTGCTCGCGGCGGGCCTGCTCGTCCTGATCCTCCTGGCAGTACGGACGATCAGAGTCTTGCGCCAGTTCCGCCGCACCCTGAGCATGGTGGCTACGAACACCCAGGACCGGACGGGACTGCTCCGCGCCCGGTCCGCAGCACTTCGCGTGGCCGTGGCGCAGCGCCGCGACGCACCGGAAACCAGTAACATCGGCAACGACTAAAGAAACAAGGAGGCCACCGCCATGAACGCGCTGCAGCCGTGGCACATCATCATCCTGGTGCTCGTCGTGGTTCTGCTGTTCGGGGCCAAGAGGCTTCCGGACGCCGCCCGCTCCATCGGCAAGTCCATGAAGATCTTCAAGGCCGAGACCAAGGACCTCACCGGCGAGCAGAAGGACGAGGCCGAGCAGGTCGAGACCCGCCAGCTCCCGCAGGCCACCGCCCCGGCCCAGGACCAGCAGGTCGCCGACCTCCAGCGCCAGCTCGACGAGCTGAAGAAGCAGCAGGCCGCCACCGAGCAGCCGCAGAAGAACGCCAGCTGAGGCCCGACCACACCACCCGGTCCCGGTCCGCGGAGCGCGCTGAACACCCAGCGCGCTCCGGCGGGCTACGACGAGAACGGAACGACCAGTGGCGGAAGCCGCCAACGGCACAGGCGCGGGCCGCACCAAGCGAGGCCGCCGCAGCCGCCGGAAAAACCCCGACGGCACGATGACGCTCATCGAGCACGTCTACGAGTTCCGGCGCCGGCTCGGGTTCGCCCTGCTGTTCATCGTCATCGGCGGCATCTTCGGCTGGATCTGGTTCGAACAGCACCTCGGCCCGATCCCGTCGCTCGGCGACATCATGAACGGCCCCTACTGCGCCATCCCGCCCTCGCAGCGCTTCGGCGGCGACCTGGGCGGCTGCCGGCTCCTGCAGACCCAGCCGTTCGAGATCTTCATGGTCCGCCTGAAGGTCGGTGTCGCCGCGGGAGCCGTGGTCCTCTCCCCGTTCTGGCTCTACCAGTTCTGGGCGTTCATCGCCCCGGGCCTGTACTCGAAGGAACGCAAGTACGCGCTGACCTTCGTCGGCTTCGCGTCGGTCCTGTTCGCCGCCGGCGCCGTGCTCGCCTACTTCCTCGTGCCCCACGCGCTGGCCCTGCTCGCCGGCTTCGGCCAGGACCAGTTCGTCACCGCTCTCACCGCGGACAAGTACATCTCGTTCATCCTGTCGCTGCTGGTCATCTTCGGCGTCAGTTTCGAGCTCCCGCTCATCGTGGTGATGCTCAACCTCGTCGGCGTCGTGAAATACCAGCAGCTCCGGCGCTGGCGCCGCGGCATCCTGTTCGCGCTGTTCGTGTTCGCCGCGTTCGCGACCCCCGGGTCGGACCCGTTCTCGATGCTCGGCCTCGCCGCCGCACTCACCGTGCTGTTCGAGATCGCCATCCAGATCACGCGCTTCCACGACCGCAAGCTCGACAAGGTCCGTCAGGACGAGGGCTGGGACAAGCTGGCCGACGACGAGGCCGCGCCGTTCGACTACACGCCCAGCACCGTCGAGGAAGACGAGCCCGCGACCGCGCCGCGCGGCCACTCGACCGACGACATCACCTAGACCCCAGCGGATGGGGCTCAACGCGGCACTCGCCGTCCACCCGGCCTCCGGCCACGGAGCGGCCGCCCGGATCGCGGACACCGTGGCTGAGCGGCTGCGCCCCGCCGTGGACCGGCTGGACGTCCTCGTCGCCACCAGCGTCGACGAATCCCGTGCCCTCATGCGGTCGGCCCACGCCGACGGCCTCGACGTGCTCATCGTCCTCGGCGGCGACGGCGCCGCCCACCAAGGCGTGCAGTTCTGCGCCGAGCACGACGTCGCCCTCGGCCTCGTCCCCTCCGGCACCGGCAACGACTTCGCCCGCGCCCTCGGCACCCCACCCGACGCCCTCGCCTCCGCCGACGCCCTCGCCTCCGCCGACACCCTCGCCGAAGCCCTGCGCGCCGGCACCCGCCGCCGCCTCGACCTCGGCCGCATCGACGGCGGCACGGCGGCCGGCGCCTGGTTCGCCACCGTCCTGTGCTCCGGCTTCGACGCCGCCGTCAACGCCCGCGCCAACCGCCTCCGCCGGCCGTCGGGACCCCGCCGCTACGACGTCGCGATCCTCGCCGAACTCGCCGCCTTCCGCCCCCGCCCCATCACCCTCCACACCGACGAAGGCACCGTCGAGCTCGACGCCACCCTCGTCGCCGTCGGCAACACCCCCTACTACGGCGGCGGCGTCCCCATCTGCCCCCGGGCCACCCCGGACGACGGGCTCTTCGACGTCACCGTGATCGGCGCAGCCGGCCGCCTGCAGCTGCTGCGCCTGCTGCCCGGCCTGCGCACCGGCGCCCACCTCGACCACCCCGCCGTCCGCACCCTCCGCACCCGGAAGGTGAGCATCGAAACGGGCAGCGAAACCGGCACAGCCCCGGGCTGGCCCGCCTACGCCGACGGCGAATCCCAAGGCACGACCCCCGTCACCGCCACCTGCGTGCCCGGCGCGCTCACCGTCGTCGCCCCGTAACCCCACGGCCACACCCCGGTCGGCACGCCGCGTGCGGACTGTCGGTGCCGTGTGGAACCCTGACGGGGTGGCCACTAGCCCTTCACCTTCCCCGGCCGAGGCCTATGCGGTCTCACGCCGCCGCGGCAAGTACCCCCAGCTGACGCGTTTCGCCGGCGAGGTGTCGTTCGAGTTCGACGACTTCCAGGTCCGCGGCTGCGAGGCACTCGAAGACGGCCACGGCGTGCTCGTGTGCGCGCCCACCGGCGCCGGCAAGACCGTGGTCGGCGAGTTCGCCGTGCACCTGGCGCTCGCCGAAGGCCGCAAATGCTTCTACACCACGCCCATCAAGGCGCTGTCCAACCAGAAGTACGCCGATCTCGTCGCCCGCTACGGCAGCGACGCCGTCGGCCTGCTCACCGGCGACACCTCCATCAACGGCAACGCGCAGGTGGTCGTGATGACCACCGAGGTCCTGCGCAACATGCTCTACGCCGGCAGCTCCGCCATCCCCGAGCTCGGCTACGTCGTGATGGACGAGGTCCACTACCTCGCCGACCGCTTCCGCGGCGCCGTCTGGGAGGAAGTGATCCTCCACCTGCCCGAACACGTCCGCGTCGTCGGGCTGTCGGCCACCGTGAGCAACGCCGAGGAGTTCGGCGAATGGCTCGTCGAGGTCCGCGGCGACACCACCGTCGTCGTCGACGAGCACCGGCCCGTGCCGCTGTGGCAGCACATGCTCATCGGCAACCGCCTGATGGACCTGTTCGCCGGCCAGGACGAAGCCGACCCCAACGCCGAGCTGAGCATCAACCCCGGCCTGCTGCGCCGTGCCGAAGAGCTCGGCCGCTTCGCCCCCGCGTCGCTGCGCGGCAACCGCGGAGGACGCCGCGGCGCGCCCCGCCCGCAACGCTTCCGGCCGCCCTCGCGCGTCGAGGTCGTCGAACGCCTCGACGCGGCCGGGCTGCTGCCCGCGATCGTGTTCATCTTCTCCCGCGCCGGCTGCGACGCCGCCGTCGCCCAGTGCGTGCGCTCCGGCCTGCGGCTCAACGGACCCGAACAGGTCGAGGAGATCCGCCGCATCGTCGCCGAGCGCACCGCCGACCTGCCCGAGGGCGACCTGAGCGTGCTCGGCTACTGGGAGTGGCGCGAAGCGCTCGAACGCGGCTTCGCCGGCCACCACGCGGGCCTGCTGCCCGCGTTCAAGGAAACCGTCGAGGAGCTGTTCCTGCGCGGCCTGGTGAAGGCCGTGTTCGCCACCGAGACCCTCGCGCTCGGCATCAACATGCCCGCCCGCACCGTGGTCCTCGAGCGGCTGGTCAAGTACAACGGCGAAGCCCATGTCGACCTCACCCCCGGCGAGTACACGCAGCTCACCGGCCGCGCCGGGCGCCGCGGCATCGACGTCGAGGGCCACGCCGTGGTCGCGTGGCAGCCCGGCGTGGACCCCAAGCAGGTCGCCGGCCTCGCCTCCACGCGCACGTATCCGCTGCGCTCGTCGTTCCGGCCCGGCTACAACATGGCCGTGAACCTCGTCGCCCAGGTCGGCGCCGACTCCGCCCGTGAGCTGCTGGAACAGTCGTTCGCCCAGTTCCAGGCCGACCGGTCCGTGGTCGGCACCGCCCGGCGCATCGAGCGCAACAAGGAAGCCCTCAAGGGCTACGCGAAGGCCGTCACCGGCGAGTTCGACGAGATGCTCGAATACGTCGAGCTGCGCGCCAAGATCTCCGCCCGCGAGAAAACGCTGTCCCGGCAGAACACCGCCACCCGCCGCGCCGGCACCGCGGAGTCGCTGGAGAAGCTGCGCAAGGGCGACGTCATCGCCGTGCCCGCCGGGCGCCGCGCGGGCCTGGCCGTGGTCGTCGACCCGGGGCTGGACCCGATTCGCGAGCCGCGGCCCGTGGTCGTCACCGAGGACCGCTGGTCCGGGCCGCTGTCGGTCGCCGACTTCCCGGCCCCGGTCGAGCCGCTCGGCCGCATCCGCCTGCCCAAGCACGTCGAGCTGCGGTCGCCCAAGATCCGCCGCGACATCGCCTCGGCCCTGCGCGACTCCGGCATCTCGCTGCCCGGGCGTCAGCGCCGCCGCACCAGCCAGGGCGACGACGCGGAGCTCAACGCCCTGCAGCGCGCCCTGCGCGCCCACCCCTGCCACGGGCTGGCCGAACGCGAGGCCAACCTGCGCTGGGTCGAGCGTTACCAGCGCCTGCAGACCGAGACCGAGCAGCTGGAACGCAAGGTCGCCGCCACCACCCACTCCCTCGCCCGCGCGTTCGACCGGATCCTCGCGCTGCTCGGCGAACGCGGCTACCTCGGCCCCGGCACCGGCGAGGACCGCGTCACCGAACACGGCCACCGCCTCGCCCGCCTCTACAGCGAGTCCGACCTGCTCGCCGCCGAGTGCATCCGTCACGGCGTGTGGGAAGGCCTCGGCGCGGCCGAGCTCGCCGCCGTCGTCTCCACGCTCGTGTTCGAGGCCCGCCGCGACACGGCGGGGGAGCCGCGCCTGCCCGGCGGCTCCGTGCCCAAGGCCTGGGAAGAGACCACGAAGCTGTGGGTCGACCTCACCGAGGACGAACGCCGCCACCACCTCGACCGCACCCGCGAACCCGACGCCGGCTTCGCGTGGCCGGTCTACCGGTGGGCCCGCGGCGAGTCGCTCGAGAAGGTCCTCACCGTCGCCGAGACCAACGGCCAGGAACTGTCCGCCGGCGACTTCGTCCGCTGGTCACGCCAGGTGATCGACCTGCTCGACCAGATCCGCGACGTCCTCGGCAAAGCCGACCCGGTCGGCGCCGCCGCCGCGGAAGCCGTGCGTGCCCTGCGCCGCGGCGTCGTCGCGGCCGGCGGGGCGTGACTGTTTTGCCTGAACCACAGGTCTCGGCCACAGGGCGTTCGCGGGCAGGCCGAGGTCACCGCTCGGACAGGGTGCGCGTGGACGCGTGTGCTCGGCCCGGACCTGTGGTTGGATCGCGCTCGACACCGTGGGCAGCGACCCCTCACCAGGAGGGCGCTGCCCCAGGCAATCAAGGCGGAGGCGAACGATGAGCACGCCGTATGGCGGCAACGACCCGCAGCAGCAGCCCCAGTACGGGCAGCAGCCGCAATACGGGCAACAGCCGGGCGGCGCCTACCCGCCGAGCGGGCCGCAGGAGCAGCAACAGCAGCCCTACAACCCGCAGCAGTACGGCCAGCAGCCCCAGCAGCCCTACGACTCGCAGCCGACGCAGTGGGTCCAGCCCCAGCAGCAGCCCCAATACGGCCAGCAGCCCGGCGGCTACCCCCAGCAGCAGCCGCAGCAGCCCCAAGCGCCGCAGCAGCCTCAGTGGGGCCAGCAGCCGCCGCCTCAGCAGTACGGCCAGCCCTACGACCCGAACCGGCAGCAGCCGCCCCAGCAGTACGGGCAGCCCGGCGGCGGGTACCCGCAGAGCGGCCCGCAGCAGCAGCCGCTGTACGGCCAGCCGCAGACCGGCCCGCAGGCCCAGCAGCCCTACGGCCAGCCCGCCGGCAACCAGTACGACTACGGCCAGGCCACCGCCGTCACCCAGACCGTCGGCGACCCCGGTGACGAGCCGAAGTCCAAGCGCGGCCTGTTCATCGGCATCGGCGCGCTCATCGTCGTGGTGGCCGTGGTCGCGATCCTCGGGTTCGTCGCCCCCGGCTTCTTCAAGACCGAGGTCTTCAACAACACCCAGATGCAGACCGACGTCGCGAAGCTGCTGACCGACACCTACAAGATCGAAGGCGTCAGCGGCGTCACCTGCCCGGCCGAGCAGAAGGTCGAGGACGGCGCCAAGTTCGAGTGCACCGCGACCATCAACGGCAAGCCGCAGCAGGTCCCGATCACCGTCAAGGGCAGCGACGGCAACTACGAGGTCTCGCCGCCCGCCGCCCAGTGACCGGGTGTGCACCGTGACGCCGGGTAAATCAGTGGCCCGCACCCGGCGGGCCGCAGGATGATCCCCGGCATGAGCGACCACACCGTACGGCTCCTGTCCTCCGCCGACGAGCAGCGCGCCGCCTGGAACCTGTTCCGGGGCGCGCTGCACGTCAAGGCCGGCAGCGACGAGGAGTGGGAACGGATCAGCAAGGCGCTGCAGGAGTCACGCGTGTTCGCCGCGTTCGACCCCGAGCTGATCGGCACCGTGCGCGCCGCCGACCACGAGGTGCTCCTCCCCGGCGGCGCGCGCGTGCCGCTCGCGGCCGTCACCGGTGTCGGCGTCCGCGCCGGCCGCACCCGCCGCGGTGTGCTCAGCGCGCTGCAGACCGCGCAGCTGCAGGACTTCGCCGAGCGCGGTGTCGTGCTGGCGTCCCTGCACGCCACCGAAGGCGCGATCTACGGCCGCTACGGCTACGGCGTCTCGACCCTCAGCCGCAATCTCGTGGTCGACCGCCACCATGCGCGGCTGCGCCCGGAAGCACCGGCCGGCGGCGAGATCACCGTCTTCGGCCTCGACCAGGCCGTGCTGCACTGGCCCGACCTCTACGGCGCCACCGGCACCGTCCGCCCCGGCATGATCACGCGGCCCGCGCACTACTGGCCCATGAACGAGAACCAGGCCCGCCGCTCCGACAGCCCCGTCGAAACCGCCGTGCACCGCGGCCCGGACGGCGTCGACGGCTATCTCGTCTACCACGTCGAACGCGGCGACGCCGACCGGCAGAAACTCACCGTGTTCGAGTTCCACTACACCAACCCCGCCGCCTTCGCCGGGCTGTGGCGGTTCCTGCTGTCGGTGGACCTCGTCGACGACATCTCCGTGATCGCCCGCCCGCTCGACGAACCCGTCGAGCTGCTCTTCACCGACCCGCGCGCCGTGAAGGTCAAGGGCGTCGAGGACGAGACCTGGCTGCGCGTGATCGACGCGTCCGCCGCACTCGCCGCCCGCACCTACGGCCCCGGCGAACCGGTCGTGCTCGAAGTGACCGACCCGCTGCTGCCCGCCAACGACGGCCGCTACCGCATCAGCCCCGACGGCGCCGAGCGCACCGACGCCGCCCCCGCCCTGCGTCTCGACGTCACCTCGCTCGCGATGCTCTACTTCGGAGCGTGGCGTGCCTCGGCCCTGGCCGACACCGGTCGCGTCGAAGTCCTCGACGACGCCGCGGTGTCGCACGTGGACACCTTGTTCGGCACGCGCCGGGCGTCGTGGTGCGGTACTTTCTTCTGACCTTGACCAAGGGCCCTGAACCGGGCATCGGGGGACAGGAGCGGGAATGCGCGCCGTGCTGGTGCTGGGGCTGTGCGGTCTCGGAATGCTGCTCGCCACCGGCTGTTCGACCAAGCCCGACCCGGCCGCGCCCGTCAAGACCGTCACGGTCACACCGTCCGCCACGGCACCCTCCGGCACCTCGCCGGGGAGCTCGGGTGCGACGCCGGCGTCGGCCACCGGGCCCGGCCGCGTGTTCGACGCGAAAGCCATGGACGCCGCCGTCGCCAAGATCCTCGCCGACACCTACAAGATCGACGGTGTCGGCGAGGTCAGCTGCCCCGACCGCCAGGCCGTGACCGACGGCTCCACCTTCCAGTGCGTCGTCGACATCGCGGGCGAGCAGAAACACGTGCCCATCACCGTCACCGGCACCGCGGGCGACTACACCGTCGACGCCCCGAAATAAAACGCGTGGCACCCGCGGCGCGGGCTTGGTTGGATCGCGCCATGACCGACTTCGTGGTACGCCCGATCACCGACGACGAGCGCCGGCCCACCTTCGACCTGCTCGGGCAAGCACTTCACAGCCCCGTGGTCTCGGACGAGACGTGGGCGCAGATCGGCGATTCCTGGGCCGGGCCCGGCAAGTTCGCTGCGTTCGCCGACGACCGTCCGATCGGGATCACCAGCGGGTTCGCCACCACGATCGCCGTCCCCGGCGGCGCGGTCCTGTCCGCTACGGCGGTCGACGGCGTCGGTGTGCGCGCCGACTGGACCCGCCGCGGCGTCGTCACCGCACTCATGACCGCGCAGCTGAACGACCTCGCCGAACGCGGCACCACGCTGGCCTGCCTGCACGCCAGCGAAGCCGTGATCTACGGCCGCTTCGGCTACGGCATCGCCACCTCCGGAGCCACCGTCCGAATCGACCACCCCGCGCGGCTGCGCGAAGGTGCCGAAGCCGGCGGCGCCGTCCGGCTGCTCGACGCCGACGAGGCCCGCGCGCAGCTTCCCGCGCTGTACCAACGGATCGGGCTGCACCGGCCGGGCATGATCGCCCGCCCCGACGTCTGGTGGCCCGTCGTCCTCAACCGCCGTCTGAGCCGCGAAGGCGGGTACCGCGTGGCCGTCCACACCGGACCGAACGGTGCGGACGACGCGTTCGCGATGTTCAAGAGCGTGGACCAGTCCACTGCCGCCGACCCCGAACACGGTGTGCTGCTGGAGGTCCGCGACCTGCACGGCGCGGCCCCGGAGGCGATCAACGCGCTGTGGCGGTTCCTGCTCTCCATCGACCTCGTCGCCACCGTCAGCTCCCGCTTCCGTCCGGTCGACGAGCCGCTGTCCGTGCTGCTCACCGACCCGCGCCGCGCCCGCACCACCGAGATCGAAGACGACCTGTGGCTGCGGCTGGTCGACGTCGCCGGCGCGCTCACCGCCCGCACCTACGGCCCGGGCGAACCCGTCGTGTTCGAAGTGGACGATCGGCTGCTGCCGGCCAACCGCGGCCGCTACCGCGTCGGTCCCGACGGCGCCGAGCGCACCGAAGCCGACGCGGACCTGCGCCTCGACGCCGACAGCCTCGCGATGCTCTACCTCGGCGAGTGGCGGGCCTCGACGCTCGCGCAGGCCGGCCGGATCACCGCGGTCGACCCGGCGGCACTTGGCCGCGCCGACACGCTCTTCGCCACCGACACGCGGCCGTGGTGCGGCACGTACTTCTGAGCCGCGCTCACGCCTTCGGCAGTGCCGCCAGCAGCCGTTCGACCGAGCGGCCCAGGTTCCACTGCTCGGCGAGCTCCGCGACCCGGTCCGGGTCCGCGGGGCTCACCGGCACGGCGTCCGAACCGGACTGCACCACCGGCGCGTCCACGGCCACCCGCACCACGGTGGGGGCCACGGCGAGGTAGTCGGCTGCGTCCTTGAGGCGCAGCCGCGTCTTCAGCGGCAGCCGCGAGTCACCCGACTGCGAGGCCGCGATCAGCTCCTCCAGCGACCCGAACTGCGTGATGAGCTTCGCCGCAGTCTTCTCACCGATCCCGGCGACGCCCGGCAGCCCGTCGGACGGGTCACCCCGCAGCGCGGACATGTCGGCGTAGGCGGGGCCCGCGTGGTCGGCCGGCACGCCGTACCGCTCGGCGATCTCGGCCTGCCCCAGCACCTCGGCCTTCGCCCAGCCCTTGCCCACGTACACCACCGACGTCGGCGTCGGCGTCGCACGCACGAGCTGGAAAAGGTCACGGTCACCGGTGATGACCTCGACCGGCGCGTCCTGCTCGTGGGTGGCCAGCGCGCCGATCACGTCGTCGGCCTCGTAGCCTGCCGCCTCCGCCGTGGCGAACCCGAATGCCGCCAGTACGTCGAGGATCACCGGCACCTGCGGCGTGAGCGTGTCGGGCACCTCCTCCACGTCGGCCTCACCCTCGCCGTGCCCCGGCACGGCGACCCGGTGCGCCTTGTAGCTGGGCAGCAGGTCGGTGCGGAACTTCGGCCGCCAGTCCGCGTCCAGGCACGCCACCAGTCGTGACGGGCGCCGGTCGGTGAGGATGCGCGCGAGCGTGTCGGTGAACCCGCGCACGGCGTTGACCGGCGTCCCGTCGGGCGCGGTCATCGAGTCGGGCAGCGCGTAGTACGAGCGGAAGTACAGGCTCGCGGAGTCGAGGAGGGCGAGTGGTCCGGTCACGCGCCCAGCCTGCCACGTCCACCCGCACACCACCCCGCCTGACGCGCCGCCCGGTTTCCACCGGCCCGTCCCGGGTACCCCCGCGGGAAACGGGGAGAAGGGGAGTGCCGCGTGCGGGTACTGGTCACCGGGGCGTCCGGGTTCGTCGGGAGCCGTCTCGCCGAGGCGCTGGCCGAAGGGGGCCACGACGTGCGGGCGATGACCCGCAACCCGGCGAACTACCACGGGGCGGGCACCGCCGTGCACGGCGACGTCGAGGACAGCCGCTCCCTGGCAACGGCCCTCGCGGAGGTCGACGCCGCCTACTACCTGGTGCACGCCCTCGACGCGCGGGACTTCGAACGCCGCGACGCCGCCGCGGCCCGCGCCTTCGCCCTCGCCGCGCGCGCCGCCGGGACCGGCCGCATCGTCTACCTCGGCGGCCTCGGCGACGACTCCGACGACCTGTCCGCCCACCTGCGCAGCCGCCGTCAGGTCGAGTACCTGCTCGCCGGCACCGGCGTGCCCGTGACCGTGCTGCGCGCCGGCATAGTGGTCGGCCACGGCGGCATCTCGTGGGAGATCACCCGCCAGCTCGTGGAGCACCTGCCCGCGATGATCACCCCGCGCTGGGCCGCCACCCGCGCCCAGCCGATCGCGATCGCCGACGTCGTGCGCTACCTCGTCGGCGTGCTCGACGCGCCGGCCGCGGAAGGCCGCACCTTCGAGATCGGCGGCAGCGAACAGCTGGCTTACCTGGACATGCTCCGCCGGCTGGCCCGCATCGAGGGGCGCCGCCCGCTGATCGTGCCCGTGCCGCTGCTCTCACCGCGCCTGTCGTCGTACTGGCTCGCGCTGGTGACCGACGTCGACGTGGCCACCGGCCGCACGCTCATCGACTCCATGGCCAACGAGGTGATCGTGCGCGACCCGGCGATCCGCGACGTCGTACCGTTCGAACCCATGGACTTCGACTCCGCGGCGCTGGCGGCGCTGGCCGAACGCGTGCGGGCGGCGTGATGCGGCGCTCGCTGCTCGGGCTGGTCACCGCGGCCGGCACCGGCCTGCTCGGCTGGTCGCTCTCGACGCCACCCGGTTCGGCCCGCTTCCACGGGCGCACGGGCGCTGTCGCCGCCATCTGGATCGCGGGTGGCCTGGCGGCGGGACCGCCCCCGCGGGGCACCTCGCGCCATCCGGTCGCGGGGCCGGTGGCGGTCGCCGTGGGCGCATTCGGCGTGTTCTACGGCGGCGCGCTCGTCGCCCGGCGCATCCCGCCGTTGTCGCGGGCGATCGCCGGTGTGCTCGCCTACGCCCACCGCGGTTCCGGGCCCGCCGTCTACGCGACGACGCTGATCACCGGCGCCGCCGAGGAGGTCTTCTTCCGCGGCTCCCTGCAGAGCTCCGTGACCCGTGCGCCGGTGGCGACCTCGACGGCGGTCTACGCACTGTCCACCGTGGCCACCCGCAACCCGGCGCTGGTGCTGGCGTCGATCGTGATGGGGACCCTGTTCGGGCTGCAACGGCGCGCCACCGGTGGCATCCAGGCGCCGCTGCTGACCCATGTGGTCTGGTCCGCGTTGATGCTCACGGCGTTGCCGCCGCTGTTCGAAACTCCGGCCCCGCCCGGGTGACGGGTGCCCGCGCGGGCCGGTACTAGGCTCAGCCGCATGTCGCGCCGATCCCTCCACACGCCCGCCCCGGACGCCGCCGCGCTTCGCGCCCGCCTCGACCGCGCAGCGAAAGCGGCCGCCGCCGCGGACACCGACGCCCTGCTCATCGCCCCCGGCTCCGACCTGCGCTACCTGCTCGGCCAGGCGGGCGGCTCGTTCGAGCGCCTCACCACTCTCGTGGTGCCCGCCGACGGCGTGCCCGCGCTCGTCGTGCCCAAGCTGGAGGCCCCCGGTTACGCCGACGTGCCCACCGCCGAGCTCGGTGTCGAGGTCCTCACCTGGGTCGACGGCGACGACGCCTACCGGCTCGTGGCCGACCGGCTCGGCAAGGCCCGCCGTGTCGCCGTCAGCGACTTCACCCCGGCGCTGCACGTGCTCGCCCTGCGCGCCGCGCTCGGCGACGCCGAGCAGACCCTGGCCGGTCCCGTCGTGCGCGAGCTGCGGATGCGCAAGGATGCCGCCGAGATCGCCGCGCTGCGCGCCGCGGGTGCCGCGATCGACCGCGTGCACGCCCGCGTGGGCGAGTGGCTGCGCGCCGGCCGCACCGAGGCCGAGGTGGGCGCCGACATCGCCGCCGCGATCGTCGAGGAAGGCCACACGATGGCCGACTTCGTGATCGTCGGCTCCGGCCCCAACGGCGCCAGCCCCCACCACGACGTCTCCGACCGCGTGATCGAACGCGGCGACGTGGTCGTGGTCGACATCGGCGGCCCGCTGCCCGAGGGCTACAACTCCGACTCCACCCGCACCTACGCGGTCGGCGAACCCCGCGACGCCGACGTGGCCGCCACCTACGCGGTGCTGCAGCAGGCCCAGCAGGCCGCGGTCGACGCCGTGCGCCCCGGCGCCACCGCCGAGTCCATCGACGCCGCCGCGCGCGAGGTGATCGACGCCGCGGGCTTCGGCGAGTTCTTCATCCACCGCACCGGCCACGGCATCGGCCTCGACGTGCACGAGGAGCCCTACATCATCGCCGGCAACACCCTGGCGCTGGAGCCGGGCATGGCGTTCAGCGTCGAGCCGGGCATCTACCAGCCGGGCCGCTGGGGCGCCCGCATCGAGGACATCGTCGTGGTCACCGAGACCGGCGTCGAGGCCGTGAACACGCGGCCGCACGACCTCGTCGTGCTCGACGCATGAGCGGCCCCCTCGAGCCACTCGACCAGGCCATCGTGCAGGAGCTCGCCGCCGACGGCCGGCGCAGCTTCACCGACCTCGCCGAACGCGTGGGGCTGTCCGTGTCGGCCGTGCACCAGCGCGTGCGGCGGCTCGAACAGCGCGGCGTGATCCTCGGCTACACCGCCCGCCTCGACGGCGAGCAGATCGGCCTCCCGCTCACCGCGCTGATCTCGCTCACCCCCAACGACCCGGCCGCCCCCGACGACTACCCGCAGCGCATCCAGCACATCACGGAGATCGAGTCCTGCTACTCGGTCGCCGGCGACGAGTCGTACATCCTGCTCGTGCGGGTCGCCTCCCCGCTCGGGCTGGAGGACCTGCTGCGCCGCATCCGGGAGGCGGCGAAGGTCTCGACCCGCACGACGGTGGTGCTGTCGACGCCGTTCGAGGGGCGTTCACCGACGTTGTGATCCCGAGTGGTGCTGTCCCGCCGCTGTGACGGCGGGGCAGCACCACTCACCGGGCCGTCTGGTCTCGGCCCAGGGGGAACACCGCGATCGTGTCGAGCATCGTGCGGACCGCGGCCGGCTCGCCGGCCAGCGAAACGCCGTCGAACCCGCCTTCACGGGCCGCGGGCGGACCGGTCAGGAACTTCGCCAGCGCCTCCCGGGTGGCCGTTACGGTGACGTCCGGGCCGGCGGTTTCGCCTCGGTTCAACGTCCAGCGCACGCCGTCGAAGGCGAGCACGAAACTCTCGTCCACGCGCACCAGCCAGCGCGCGGGCTCGATCACGGCACCGACGTCGTCGAGCATGATCCGCACCGCCCACAGCAGGTGCTCCGGATGCGTCGACTCACCGGGCGCCGGCGGTCGCGGTGCGTTGCGCAGGCCCCACAGCGCCAGCTGCTCCAGCGTCGGCACGAGATCCTGCCCGGCCGCGGTCAGGCGGTACCAGACCTCGCGCCGGCCCGGTTCGCGATCGGCGGTGACAATGCCGTCGCGGTCCAGCTCCTTCAGCCGCCGGGTCAGCGTGGTGGGGGTGATGCCACCGAGCGCGGCCACGAGATCGGTGAAGCGGCGCGGGCCGTGCACCAGATCGCGCACGATCAGCAGCGTCCAGCGATCACCGAGCCGGTCCAGGCTCTGGGCGAGCAGGCAGTAGTGGCCGTAGGTCCGGCTTTCCGTCTCCACGTAAGCTATCTTACAGATACTATCTTTGAGATACTGTTGCTGGGGAAGGCGGGCTCATGACCGACATCGACACCCACTACGCGACCGGCCTGTCCCGAGCCGCCATCGAGCAGGCGCTCGTGGCCGCAGGCAAGGACCTCGACCACCTCGCGCCCGCGGACCTCGCCACGCTCGAGGACTTCCACACCATGGGCCGTCTCGCCACGGGTGCGCTGGCCGACTTGGCGGCCGTGACCGCGGCCGATGCGGTACTCGACGCCGGCAGTGGCATCGGCGGCACGTCCCGCTTCCTCGCCGACCGCCACGGCTGCCGCGTCAGCACCGTCGATCTGACCGCCGAGTACTGCGCCACCGCGCGGTGGCTCGACGACCTCGTCGGCCTGCCCGCGATCGACGTCCGCCACGGCGACGTCACCGACCTGCCCTTTCCCGACGCCGCGTTCACGGTGGTGTTCAGCCAGCACGTCCAGATGAACGTCGCCGACAAACCCGCGCTCTACCGTGAAGCCCACCGCGTTCTCGCCCCAGGCGGGCGCCTGGCGATCTGGGACGTCACCGCGGGCACCGCCGAGCCGCTCGACTACCCGCTGCCGTGGGCCGACGAACCCGCCCACAGCCACCTCGCCGGCCCCGACGCGCTGCGTGAGATGGTGGCATCGGCCGGCTTCACCGTGTCGCACTGGACCGACCTCACCGAGACCGCCGCCGGGGTCATGCGGGCCGTGCTGGCGCAGCCGCCGAACCCGCTCGGCCTGCACATCTTCGTGCCGGGCTTCGCGGCGAAGGCCGCCAACCTCACCCGGGGCCTGGCCGACGGCAGGCTGCGGGTGGTGCAGGCCGTCGCGATCGCGTGAACCACCTGCGGGCCCGACCACTGGTACGATAAAAGGTATGGCAACACGTAAGGTCACCCTTTCTCTCGACAGTGGTGCGCTCGAGTTCGCCGAACGAGCTGCGAAAGCGCACGGGATCTCGGTCTCGTCCTGGTTGTCCAAGGCGGCCCGGCGGGAGGCGGTGCGCACGGGCTACACCCCGCAGCAGGCGCCGACCGCGCCGGCGGCCGAGGCGGACGAGGTGGAACGGACGGCGGCGGAAAAGGACATGCGTGCGCAGGGGTGAAGTCTGGACGTACCACCCCCCGACCGAACCGGCGCGGGAACGCACCGTGGTGCTCCTGTCGTCGGACGGGGTGAACGAGTCCGAGCGGCCCTGGCTGCTCGGCACCGAACTGCTCGACCGCGACCCGCAGGACATCCTGGGTGTCGCGATCGACGCGCGGTACTGGGTGTCCACGCTCAACCTGACGCGGCTGTACCGGCCGTGGTTCGACGAGCGGATCGCCGAGATCGACCAGGAAGTGCAGGAACAGATCGACGTCGCACTGCGGGCCGCGCTCGACCTCTAGAGCCGGGCCGGGTCAGCGGTTGGCGACCTCGGGCACGGCGTGGAGCTTGCCGTCGGGCCCGGACAGGCACGCGGCGTTGCCGTCGCGCCCGGCGAGGAACTCCGACAGGCAGTCGGCGATCGCGGCGTGCCCCGCGGCGTTGGGGTGGAACGACTCCTGCAGTGCGTGCTGCGCCCGGTCCGCCTGGCCCAGATCGCTCAGGTGCAGCGTGAGACGCGTGAACCACTCCGAAGCCGGGTTCGCCCCGCCGCTGCACGCCTCGTGGTGCTCACCCGCGCGCGCCAGGTCCAGGAACCGCGCGCCGGACTGCACGGCGGCCTGTTTCAGACCCGCCGAGAGCGTGGTGATGCCCGTCGTCGAGATCCACTGCAGGTCGTCGGTGCGGAACGGGCAGCCGTTGAGGTTCTGCAACCCCGGCGGGACGTCGGTGGCCACGGGCGTGGCGTAGGACTGCAGCACGAGCTGGTAGTCGGCCGGCACGTAACCCGCCTGCGCCAGCACCTTCTTCACATCACCGACGGCGTTGACCACCTTCGGCACCATCGCGTCCACTTTGGACTTCCACGTCTGCCGCAGCGCCACGTTGCACGACGGCGCGCCCACCGTGAACCACGCCTTGAAGCAGTCGGACACCTGCGTGGAGAACTTCGGGTCGTCGTTGGCGCCGATCGCGATCACCACGGCGGCCACCCGGTGGTTCTTCACCACCGCGGCCAGCTGCTGCGCCTGCGACGGCTCACCCCACTGCTTCACGCCACCCAGCGACACCTGCTCCGCCGGCGCCCCCGAACACGCCAGGTTCACCCGCGCCGTGACGTCCGGAATGCGGACCTTCTGCACGAACGCGTTGGCCGACCGGTGGCACCAGTCGCCGTTGCGGCCGTCGGTGTCGGGGGTGTACGCGCCGGCGCCTTCACCGGACACGGTGCTGTCGCCGATCGCGACCACCGTCAGCGGGCCCGTGCCGGGCGGCCCTTTGCGCGGCAGCGGCTGGCCGGGTTTGAGCCCGGGGCCGGAGAACGCGAAGAAGCCCGCGAGCACAGCCACGCAGGCGAGCACCAGGGCTCCCCACCACCACCGGAATCGTCGCATCGCCGCCCGAGTCTAGCGAGCGCACCCGGCTCTGGGGTTTTCCCCGGTCCCGCACTGGGACATTGGTCACCACCCGGAAGGGAGCGGATGCCATGAACGGGCACGAGAAGGACGGACAGCGGCCGCACGAGGCCTTGACCCGCGACGCGGACAAGCGCGCCCGTTACGCGGCCGACACCTACTTCCAGGAGTCGCTCGAGCACCTGCGCGCCCTCACCGGCGACGTCGGACGCTTCGCGAGCGGCCACGGCCTGCTGCTGCTCAAACCCGACGCGATCGCCGCCCGCCGCATCATGTCCACAATGGACTGGCTCGCGGACAACGGCTTCCGCGTCGTCGGCGCCCGCCGAGTGCGGCTCACCCCGGTGACGCTGCGGGCGCTGTGGTACTTCCAGTGGAACACGGCCACCCCGCAGCTGCGCCGCATCGCCGACCACTGCGCCGGCTGCACCGACTCGCTGCTGCTGGTCGTCGCTCCCGCCGGGGACCAGGGCCCGCTCGCGGACCTGCCGGTGCCGGTCCGTCTCACCGAGCTCGTCGGCCCGAGCGACCCCGCCGCCCGCGAACCGGGGCGCCTGCGCACCGAACTCGGCCGCTACGCGCTGCTCAACCTCGTCCACCCCGCAGGCGACCCCGCCGACGTGGTGCGCGACCTCGGCATCTACTGCACCGCCGACGCCCGCGCCGAGCTCGTCGAACAGGTCCTCGCCGGCGCCGACCGCCAGGCCCTCGTGCGCGATCTCGCCCGAGACGTCTACGCCGACAGCCCCGCCCATGACCTCTCCGTCCCGGCCGCGAAAACCCGCCTCCGGCGCGAAGCCGAACGCCTCCTCGCCGGCCACACCCTCACCCCCGCCGCCCGCGCGGCCCTGGCCCCGGCGCTGACGACCGGCGGCGACGAGGCCATCCGCACCATCGTCGAGGCCACGTGGGCCCACCAGCTCGCCGTGCCGGCCTGGGACATCACGGTCGCCGCGGCCGACCTGTACCCGATGACGGTGCCGGGCGCCCGCCCGCTCGTGGCCCCGATGACGGCGGCGGCCTGGCGCCGAGCTGCCCTGCATGCGGTCCGCCACGCCTAGCGAACCGGAAGCGCTCGGTCCCACCGGCGCGATTGGTACCGCTCATGCGGTGCGCGCTCCGGCCGCTGAGCAGCGTCGACTTCGGTGCTGCGCTGTGGACTCGATCTGAAGCCGTCCGCCGGTATCGGCGCGACCGAAGCGCTCGTCGACCCGCTGCGGTCGGCATTGGCGTGCGCCTAGTTCTCGGCGACGACGGCTCGTTTGCGTTCCAGCAGGGCCCGTTCGGCGGCGTTCTCCGTGAGCTCCACTGCCCGGTCGTACGCGGCCACCGCCTCGCCGCGACGGCCCGCGCGTGCCAGCAGGTCGGCCCGGACGGCGTGCAGCAGGTGGTAGCCGTCCAGATCCAGGGCGTCCACCAGAGCCAGTGCCGGCTCGGGCCCGTCGACCTCCGCGACGGCCACCGCACGATGCAGCGCCACCACCGGCGTCGGCGTCAGAAGCAGCAGGTGGTCGTACAGCTGCACGATCTGCCCCCAGTCGGTCTCGCCGGCGGTGGCCGCGTCGCTGTGGACGGCGTTGATCGCGGCCTGCAGCTGGTACGGCCCGGGCCGGTCGCGGCGCAGGCAGCGGCGCACGAGGTCCTGCCCCTCGGAAACCAGCGCACGATCCCACTGGCCCCGGTCCTGCTCGGGCAGCAGCACCACCGTGCCGCCGGGACCCGTGCGAGCGGGACGGCGTGCCTCGACCAGCAGCATCAGCGCCAGCAACCCCAGCACCTCGGGCTCGTCGGGCATCAGCGAAGCCAGCACTCGTCCCAGCCGGATCGCTTCCGCCGCGAGGTCGGGGCGGTCCAGCGACGCACCGGACGTCGCCGTGTGGCCCTCGGTGAAAATCAGGTACACCACGGCCAGCACGGCGCCGAGACGGGCGGGCAGGTCGGCGTCGGCGGGAACGCGGTAGGGGATGCCGGCGTCGCGGATCTTGGCCTTGGCGCGGGAGATGCGCTGCGCCATCGTGGGCTCCGGCACGAGGAACGCGTGGGCGATCTCGGCCGTCGTCAGGCCGCCCAGCAGCCGCAGGGTGAGCGCGACGCGGGCGTGCTGGGCGAGCGCCGGGTGGCAGCAGGTGAAAACGAGGCGGAGCCGTTCGTCACGCACCGGGCCCTCCTCGACCGGTTCCGCGCCGGCGTGCAGAAGCGAGGCTTGCGCGTGCCGGTCGGCGCGCGAGGCCTCGCGGCGCAGGCGATCCAGCGCCCGGCGGCGAGCCGTGGTCACGAGCCAGCCCGCGGGACTCGGCGGCAGCCCGTCGGCCGGCCAGCGGCTCGCGGCCACCGCGAAGGCCTCCTGCACCGCTTCCTCGGCGACGTCGACGTCGCCGAACACCTTCACCAGCACCGCCACGGTCCGCCCGTACTCGGCGCGGAACACCCGGTCCAGCGCGTCCACAGTGGACACGTTCAGGCCTCGCCCTGGAACGGCCGGACCTCCACCGGCAGCGTGGTGATCTCCGCGAGCCGCCCGGCCCAGCCGAGCGCGGCGTCGAGGTCCGGCGCGCGCACGATCGTGAACCCGCCCAGGTGCTCCTTGCCCTCGGTGAACGGGCCGTCGGTCATCAGCAGGTCACCGTCCTTGGCGCGGACGACCGTCGCCGAACCCGGCGCGTGCAGGCCACCGGAGAAGACCCACGCGCCGGCGGCCTTCATCTCGGCGTTGAGCGCGTCCAGCCGGTCCACGATCCGGTCGAGCTGTGCGGCCGACGGCGTGGGTCCGTCGGGCTGGTAAACGCTGAGCAGGTACTGCTTCATGGCTCGATCCTTCCCTCTCGTCACCCGTTACACGAACGGCCGAAGGGCGTTTCGACACCGCCGGCATCTGCCGACGACAAAGGGCTCTTCGCCGGAGCGCCGCCGGCGAAGAGCCCTCGTACCCGTCGCGCGCCGCTACGGGTAGCTGACCACGTTCACCGGCACCGTGCCGGACGGAGTCGCCGCGCCGGTGTCGTTGACGACGTGCGTGATGCTGCCCCGGGTGTTCAGCGAGACCGTGAGCAGGCTGTGCAGCCGCACGCCGGGCGCGGTCGGCACCTCGAACGCGTGGTAGCTCGACACGGCGGGGTTGGTGTCGAAGAAGCAGTAGCTGCCCAAGCCCCACGCCTCGTGCGAGGTCACGTTCGCCCCGACCTTGTACGCCGCGTACCCGGCGACGCCCGAGGGCGCGTTCCACGACGCCTGGTCCGGCACGTCGTAGGGCATCTCGTTCTGGAAGAAGATCGTCCGCCCGCGCTGGCCGTTCCAGATCACCTGGTACTTCTGGTAGTGCTCCACGAACAGGCCGGTCGCGAGCACGTCGTCGCCGTTGACGAGCACACCGGTATCAGCGGTGTTCGTGGTCCAGCCGACCGTTCCGGGGTTGCCGTGGTCGGCGCGCCAGGCCCACGTGTGGTCGACGATCGTGTCGTCGCTGTTCACGACCAGGCTCGTGGTGGCCTTGCCGGCGAGCTCACCGCCGACGCGGAAGAACACGTCCTGCAGCGTCGTCGGGTCCGCCGAGTGGTCGACGTGCGACCCGGCCGTGCCGACGGTCAGCAGCGACTGCGAGTTCGTGGTGCCCGCGTCGAAGAGCAGGCCCTTCACCCGCACGCCGTCGACGTCGGCGACGTGCATGGCGTCGACCCCGTTGTCGGGCACCAGCGTCGGGTAACCGATGCCGAGCACGACGGTGTCGGCGCGCGTGACGTTCAGCGTCTGGTCGAGGTGGTACACGCCGGGGGTGAAGAACAGGTTGCAGCCGGCGGCCAGGGAGCTGTTGATCGATGCCGCGGTGTCACCGGGCTTGACCACGCGGAACTGGCTCATCGGCAGCGACGTCCCCGGCGTGGAGCCGCCGGCCCAGCTCGGGCCCGACGCGTTGGTGCGCAGGGCGGGCAGGAACACGCGGTAGTTGCCACCGTCGAGGTAGAGGTAGGGCACGTCGCGCGAGACGGGCGTGGTGGCCAGCGTCGTCTCAGGCGGGTTCGGGAACGTGTTCGCCGGCGCGCCGGTGGTGCCGGAGAAGACCATGTTCCACACGCCGCCGTCCCAGCTGCCGAACGCGGAGTCGCGGGTGTACCACTGCTGCTGCGAGATCGACGCGGTCTGCCCGGACACGCGCGTGTCGGCCACGTAGCCGCCGCTGGCGAAGCCGAAGCCGGCCGGGTAGAGCTGCAGCCCGCCGCGGATGTCCATCCGCCGGAACGGTGCGGCCTGCGCCACGGCCCACCGGTCGTTGCCGCTGGAGGGGTTCACGGCCATGTTCTCGGCCGAGCGCCAGAAGTTCTGCAGCGCCACGCCCTGGTCGGAGGCGTTGAACGCGTCGACGGTGATGTCGCCGTTGATCGTCACGTCGTCGGGGTTGCGCCCGAGCCCGGCAACGGAGGTGTAGAAGCCGACGTCGTCGCGCACGGCGTAGGTGCCGGGCTTGAACAGGTGCGCCACGCGGCGGTCGGCGAACTGCGCGGTCTGCGTGTCCTTCTGGGCGTTGAAATCGGCGTCGAGCTGCGCCTGGATCGACGCGGCGGACATGCCCGGGTCGAAGATCCGCACGTTCGGCCCGAAGTCGGGGACGTCGGGCTGCGCCGGGCAGCCGGCCTGCGTGCCGCCGCCCTGGGTGAACGTGAAGTGCGGGGTGTCGAACTGAGGCCCGTTCTTCTCGTAGGTGAACCAGTAGTCGAGCACGCTGCCGCTGCCGAGCCCGCCGACGGTGGTGCGCCAGGTGCCGCCGCCCTCGGTCATGCGCACGTTCTGCTGCCCGGCGCCGGGCACACCGGTGTAGTGCACGTCGACGTAGCGCGCCGGGCTCGCCGGGGTGAAGGTGAGCTGCACCTGCTGCGCGCCGGCCGACGCCGCGGCCTGGGTGTAGTCGCCGGCGGCCGAGGCAGGGGGAGCGGCGACCAGCCCGGCCCCCGCCAGGAGCGCGGCGGTGGCCAGTGCCCGGCGCCATCGCGAGGTGCGGGATGGGGAGCTGCGGTCCAAGGTCCGGTTCACGCCGCGACACCTCCGTCGGTGATTCACAGACACGGATTTGTTGCAAGTCACGACAAAGTAACCGCCGGTCGGTGACCCGGACGTCACGCCTTGGTAACAGTTGTCTGGACCAATACGGCCGAGGGTGGGCCAGGCGGAAACAACGGTGTGGAACTTTCCCTCATTCGGACGGGTGACCCGGAACGAGTTACATGCGACCATTCGCGCTGTCTCAGCGTGATCGAGGGAGGCCGTTGTGTCGCGACTCAGGAACTTGGCCCGGGTGCTCGTGGCGGTGGCGCTGGCCGTTCCGCTGGCGGCTTCCACCACGACCGCGGCGAACGCCGCTCCGCTGCTGGCCGGCGGCTTCGTCGACTTCGGGTGCGCGCAGGCCCGCTTGCACTGCCTGGGCAAGGCGATCAAGTCGCCGGACGGGCCGGGACCGTTGGTCGCGTCGACGCCGGTCGGCTACGGACCGGCCGAGATCCAGGCCGCCTACGGCCTCGGCGGCCGGCACGCGAACGGCCGCACCGTCGCCATCGTCGACGCCATGGACGCACCGACCGCCGAGAGCGACCTCGCAACCTACCGCGCCGCGCGGGGGCTGGCGCCGTGCACGTCGGCCGACGGCTGCTTCCGCAAGGTGAACCAGCACGGGGCGGCGAGCCCGCTGCCGGCGCCGGACTACGGCTGGGCGGAGGAGATCAGCGTCGATCTCGACGCCGTCTCCGCGACCTGCCCCGACTGCCGCATCCTGTTGGTGGAGGCCGATTCCCCGGACACCGACCCGCTGATGACGGCCGTCGACACGGCCGCGGCGACGCCCGGCGTCGTGGCGATCTCCAACAGCTACGGCGGCGTCGAGGACCCGACGATCACCGCCGCCGACACCCACCTCGACCACCCCGGCATCGCCATCACCGCGTCGTCCGGCGATGCCGGCTACGGCGTGAGCTGGCCCGCGTCCTCCCCGTATGTCACCGCGGTCGGCGGCACGACCCTGACCAAGGCCGCCGGCACTTCACGTGGCTGGGCGGAAACGGCGTGGTCGGGCAGCGGCAGCGGGTGCTCCGCGCTCGAGCCGAAACCGGAGTGGCAGCACGACACCGCGTGCGCGAAGCGGACTGTCGCAGACGTGGCCGCGGTGGCCGACCCGAAGACCGGGCTCGGCGTGTACGACACGTACAACAGCTGCGGCGGCGGGGCGTTGTGCGACCTGCTGCTCACGCTCGGGCTCGCGCAGGGCGCCGACGGCTGGGTGCAGGTCGGCGGCACGAGCCTGTCTTCGCCCGTCGTCGCGTCGGTGTACGCGCTGGCCGGCAGCGGCGTCACGGCCGGCGCGCGGCCGTACGCCCACCCCGGCGGCCTGTTCGACGTGACCTCCGGCAGCAACGGCTCGTGCGGTGGTTCGTACCTCTGCACCGCCGGCTCGGGCTACGACGGCCCGACCGGTCTCGGCACGCCGAACGGCACGGCGGCTTTCTGACCGGGGCGCCGTGAAATTCGTGGCGTTGTGACCCGCCGCGCCCAGGGGGAGGGTGGGGGGACCGGTGGCGTCACCGGGGCGCCGCCACGACCGGCGGGAGGTGGATCGTGTTCGCTCGCACCACGACGATCCAGCTGAAGCCGGCGTCGCTGGACGACGCGGTCGCGCACGTGCGTGACAACGTGATGCCCGCGGCGCTGGCGACCGAGGGCAACGTGGGACTGTCGATGCTCGTGGGCCGCAAGGACAGCCGCACGATCGTGACCACGGCGTGGCGCTCGGCCGAGTTCATGCACGAGAGCGCGCAGGCGATGAGCGTGCTCCGGCAGCAGGTCGCCGAGATGTTCGGCGGGCCGCCGCAGGTGGAGGAGTGGGAGATCGCGCTGCTGCACCGTGATCACCATTCCGGTGCCGGGGCCGCGGTGCGGGGCACGTGGATGAAGGTGGATCCCGGGAACGTGGACGCCGCCGTCGACGTGTTCAAGATGACCACGCTGCCCGCGCTCGCCGAGTTCGACGGGTTCTGCAGCGCGAGCCTGCTGGTCGACCGCACGAGCGGCCGGTGCGTGGCCTCGATCGGCTACGACAGCGCCGAGGCGCTCGGCCGTACCGCCGAGAAGGCCAACTCGCTGCGCGCGGCCACTTTGCGGGAAGCGGGCGCCGAACGGCTCGACGTCCGCGAGTTCGACCTCGCCATCGCGCACCTGAACGTGCCCGAGATGGCGTGAGCGGTGTCCGGGCCGCCGGTGCGCGGGGAAGCGCACCGCCGGCCCGGCCCGTGATTCACCGCCGGTGAAGTGAATGCGCGGAATGCGCACCGGCGGATGGGGGAACGATTCTCCGTCGTGCCCATTTCCGGGCGACGAAGAAACGTTAGGGCTGCGCATTTCCCGCGGTTACCGTGGTGCGATGGTGATGTCCAGGCGCGCGATTCTCGCCCAAGCCACCCTCGCCGCCGCGGGCGGTCTCGTGTGGACGGCCGGCCCGGCCACGGCCACCGGACGCCCCCGCGTGGAGGAGTCGCTGCGCGCGGCGATCCGGCGGTTGCACGAGAGCCCGCACGGGCCGCCGGCGGTTGTCGTCGCGATCGGCCGCGGGTCAGGTACTTCCCTCTACACGGCGGGAGTTCCCCGGCTCGGCGCCCGCCGCTCCCCACGCGCGGACGACCACATGCGGGTCGCGAGCGTGGCCAAGGCGTTCAGCGGCGCGACAGCGCTCTCGCTCGTGAGCAGCGGCCGGCTCTCGCTCGACACCGCCGTGGGCCGGACCGTGCGCGGAATGCCCCGCCAGTGGTCGGCGGTGACGTTGCGGCAGCTGCTCGGGCACACCAGCGGCATCCCCGATTTCAGCGGAACCACCGAATTCCGCGACGTGCTGGTCGCGAATCTGCAGAATCCGCCGCCGCCGCGGGAATTGCTGTCGTACGCCGTGGATCCCGATCTGCTGTTCCGCCCGGGCAGCCGCTACGCGTATTCGAACTCCGACAACATCCTCGTCGCGCTGATGTGCGAAGCCGTCACCGGCCGCCGCTACGAGGACGTGCTCCGGCAGCGTGTGCTGCAGCCGCTGGGCCTGCGCGACACGAGCCTCCCTTCTGGTCCGGACCTGCCGGAACCCGCGCTGCACGGCTACGACACCACCGTCGCGGGCCCGCCCGAAGACGTGACGACCGCCGTCGCCGCCGGCTGGAGCTGGGCTTCCGGCGGCGTGGTCTCCACCCCCGCCGACCTGGTCCGCTTCATCCGCGGCTACGTCGGCACCACCCTGCCCGACCGCGACCCCCGGCTCGGCTTCCGCCCGGGCAGCTCCGAACCACCCGGCCCGGGCACCAACGCGGCCGGCCTGGCCCTCTTCCGCTACGACACCCGCTACGGCCGCGTCTACGGCCACACCGGCAACACCCTCGGCTACACCCAGTTCACCGCCGCCACCCCGGACGGCCGCGGCGGCGTCGCGGTCTCCACCACGGCCCAGATCACCCCGACGACCGGCCCACCACTGTTCGGACAGCTGCGCGAGGTGTTCGAACTGGCTGTCGGGGTGCTGCTCGCGGAGGGGTAGCGGCGGGTCGGACGTCATCCGGATTGCCGGTGGCACGTGGGCCAGGTGATGGTCTGGAACAGACGCCATGGTCGCGCCCGCGTTCGACGCCTACGGCTACAGCCTTGACGCGCACGGCCCGGGCGCCGACCGGTTCGTGGTGCTCAACGACGCGCCACTGGGCGAAGGTGACGGCGCCGACCTGCTGGAGACGACCCAGGTCGCGCGCGGCCTGGCCGACCTCGTCGTCGCGTCGCGTGCCGCCGCGCCTTTCGCGCTCGCCGTGGACGCAGCCTGGGGTATGGGCAAGAGCAGTCTGATGCGCGAGCTGGAGTCGACGCTGGCCGCCGAGCCCGCGGTGTCGGTGGTGTGGTTCAACGCGTGGACCTCGGGGCGGGCCAGCGCGCTCGAAGGGTTGATCAAGTCCGTGCTGCTGCGCTTCGACCGCAACCTCGTGCGGCGGGCCGTGCGGTCCATCCAGCGGCAGACGCACCTGCTCGGGGTGCTGCGCGCGGCCGCGCTGGTGTCGGGCAGCGTGTTCGGCCTCGGCCGGCTCGTTGACGAGATCTGGCGGGCGCTGTCGGTGGACGCCCGGTCCCGCAACCAGATGAAAGGCGTGTTGCGTGATCTGTTCGCCGCCTGGCTGGCCAAGGGTGAGCGAGCGGGCGACCGCCGCCTGCTGGTGGTGTTCGTCGATGACCTCGACCGGTGCGCGGCCGAGCGCATCGTCGAAGTGTGCGCGGCGATCAAGCTGTACCTCGACGTGCCGGGTGTCGTGTTCGTGCTGGCCTGCGACCAGGCGGTGCTGTGGAAGGCCGTGCAGGGCTCGGCAGCCGAAGGCGAGCCGGCGGGCGCGGTGGAATACCTGGAGAAGATCATCCAGATCAACTACCGGATTCCGCCGCCGAGCACCGCATCCGCGCTGCGGCTCGTCGACGGCTACTTGGAGATGTCGCGCACCGCGGGGTTGTTCGACGAGTCGATGAAGAGCGTGATCATCGAACGGTCCGGGCGGAACCCGCGACGGATCAAACGGCTCATCAACAGTTTCGTGCTGGAGTACCACCTGAACCGGTCGTGGGACGAGCTCGGCGGCGCGAACCTCGTCCGGGTCGTGCTGCTGCAGCACTTCTACCCGGCGTTCTACGGCATTCTGGTCAACCCGCGCGAGGCGGACCCGATCCGGGATTTCCTGCGCTACCACGAGTTCCGCGGCCGGGTGCGCCACGGCGAGGCCGAGGACCGGCACGATTGGCGAGAACTGTTCACCGACAAGCGACTCCGGCAACCGGACCCCGAGCAGAGGCCGCTCACGGAGTCGCTCGCCGAGCTGGAACGCGAGCTGCCGGCCCAATTCCCCCTGCTGGCCGCGGACCACGACTTCGTCGCCCTGCTCGAAAGCCTCGACGGCCCCGTCAACTCGGATCAGTTCCGCCGGCTCCTGCGCAAGCCGTTGACCGGTGGTCCCGCGCTTTCCCCGCCGGACCCGGCATACCTGGCGCCGTTGTCACAACCGCGGCAACCCTTGGCGGCGACCGGCCGCGACGTCGATCTCGCGGGTCTGCGGGTGCTCTGGATCGACGACAACCCGGTCAGCAACCGCCGGGTGATCGAGCGGCTGTCGAACGCCGGGGCCGTCGTGACGACCGCGACGGACCGCACCTCGGCCTTCGCGGCGGCACTGCGTGAGGGTGAACCCGACGTCGTCCTCTCCGACTTCACCCGCGACGGCGACCCGTTCAGGGGCGTCGACGACCTGGCCTACATCCGCGAGCGCGGCCTCTACCACGGGCCGGTGATCTTCTGCTCGGGTCAGCGGCTCCCACAGCTGCTGCGCCGCGTCGAGGAGCTCGATGCGATCGGCCCGACCAACGACGAGAACGAGATCGTCCGCTGGGTGGAGCGCATCGCGGAGGTGAAGGCCTCGGCACGCCCACCCAGCTAACCGGTGGGCCACACCACGCGACGGTGTGGCCCACCAACGCCGGGCGGCGATCGTCGTTTACGGCTGACGCCCGGCCGTGGCCGGCGCCCCGACCTCGGTCAGCCCCGCCAGCGCCTCCGGCAACGGGCCGCGATGCAGGACACCGAGGCGCTGCGTCGCACGGGTGAGCGCCACGTACAGCTCAGCAGCGCCTCGGGGACCATCCTCGAGAATGCGGTCCGGGTCCACCACCAGGACGGCGTCGAACTCCAGTCCCTTCGTCTCCGCGGCCGGGACCGCGCCGGGCACGTCCGGGGGGCCGATGACGATGCTGGTGCCCTCGCGGGCGGCTTCCGTGCGCTCGAACTCCGCCACCGCGGCGGGCAGGTCGGCGTCGGTGACGGGCCGGGACCACGGCTGGACCCCGTTGGCGCGCACCGACTCCGGCGGTCGGATGCCCGGGGCGAACCCGGCGAGCACCGCGGCCGCGACGCTCATGATCTCCGCCGGCGTGCGGTAGTTGACCGTCAGCGACCGGTACACCCAGCGGTCGCTGACATACCGCTCCAGCATCGAGGACCACGACGTCGCCCCGGCGGCCGAGCGGCGTTGCGCGAGGTCGCCGACGACGGTGAAGGAGCGGCCGGGGCAGCGGCGCATCAGGACGCGCCAGTCCATTTCGGACAGTTCCTGGGCTTCGTCGACCACCACGTGGCGGTAGGTCCAGTCGCGGTCGGCGGTGGCGCGTTCGACGAGGTCGCGGGTGTCGCGTTCGGTGAACCGGTCGGCGAGGTCCTCGGCGTAGAGGAGGTCCTTGGCGAGCAGGCCGACGTCGTCGTTGAGGTCCTCGCGTTCGATGAGCGAGTCGAGCACGTGGGCGGCGTAGGCGGCCTGGGTCTTGCGCTCCCGTTCCGCCGCCAGCGAGGCTCGGGCGTCGGCGGCCTTGTCGCGGCCCAGCAGGTCGACGAGCTCGTCGAGCAGCGGGACGTCCGACACCGTCCATGCCTCGCCGTCTTCGCGCAGCAGCGACGCGTCGGCGCCGGCCGCGCGCAGCCGTTCCGGCGACTCGTACAGCGACGCGAGCAGGCCCTGCGGCGTGAGGATCGGCCACAGCTCGTCGACGGCGGCGGCGAACCGCGGATTGCCGGCGAGGTCAGCGAGCAGGGTGCGTTTGAGGTCGGCGCGTTCCTCGCGGTCGTCGCGGCCCAGCCAGCCGCGGCCGATGCGGGTGATCGCGCGTTCGGTGAGGACGTAGCTGACGATCTCGGTGAACACGTCGCGCGCCTCGTTGTGCGGCAGCCGGCTCGCGCGCGCCTCCTCGACGGCCCACTGCGCGGTCTCGGTGTCGATGCGCACGGTGACGTCGCCGAGCGTGATCGGCACCGGCTCCTCCGGCGTCCGCTGCCGGTCGGCGATCGCGGCCGCCAGCACGTCGAGGATCTTCAGCTCACCCTTCAGCCGCGCCGCCTCCGGCCCGTCCTCGGCCGTGACGTGCAGGCCGGGCACGAAACCGCCGGTGGTCGTGAACACCACGTCCGTCTCGCCCAGCGACGGCAGCACGCGCCCGATGTGGTTCAGGAACGCCGGGTTCGGCCCGACGACCAGCGCGCCGTGGCGCTCCATCCGTTCCCGTTGCGTGTAAAGCAGATAGGCGACGCGGTGCAACGCCACCACGGTCTTCCCGGTTCCCGGGCCGCCCTCGATCACCAGCACGCCGGGGTGGTCGAGCCGGATGATCTCGTCCTGCTCGGCCTGGATCGTCGCCACGATGTCGCGCATGCCCTCACCGCGCGGCGCGTTGACGGCCGCCAGCAGCGCCGCGTCGGCGTCACTGTGCTCGCCGGTACCGGGCCGGCCCAGCACCTCGTCGGTGAACTCGGCGACCCGCCGCCCGCGCGTGTGGAACTGACGGCGCCGGCGCACGTTCTCCGGGTTCGCCCCGGTCGCGGTGTAGAACGGGCGCGCCGCCGGCGCCCGCCAGTCCAGCAGCACAGGCCGGTACTCGTCCTCCTCGTCGAACAACCCGATGCGCCCGACGTAGGACACGTCGCCGTCGAGCGTGTCCAGGCGGCCGAAGCACAGGCCGTTGTCCGCCACGTCCAGCCGCCGCACCTCCCGGCCCAGCGCACGCACGCGCACGTCGCGCTCCATGGGCGTCCCGCCGTTTTCCCCCAGCGCCGCCTCGTACTCGCCCTTCACCCGCGCCCGCTCCCCGTCGAGCCGCGCGTAAAGCCCGGCGACGTAGGTGCGCTCGGACTGCAATTGCTGTTCGTACCCCTCAGCCGACACAGATCCCCTTCACCATTTCCGCCGCGTTTTCGCAGGTCGCAGCTTCAGGGTGGTGATTGTGCGGCATCACCCGGGTCTTGCCGCAAGCCCCGGGGTGCGTTATAAGTTGATAGTGGCGGGGGAGTGTTTTTCCCGTCCCGCCGTTTTCCGGCCTCAGGAACTCCCTCGAATCGCGTCGTTCACGGTGGCCGACGCCCACCACCGCCACGAACGACTCAGCCGTTCTGCTCAGCCCACCACTTCCGCCCACTTTCCGGCAGCGTCGAAATCGGGTCGTAGTACGGGTACTTCCGCTGCAGCGCCTCAGGATCGGCGTGCTCGATGCCCGTGCGGTAGTTCTTCGTCCAGTACGAGATGCCCAGGTCGCGGTCGTAGTCGGCGAGCTGGTGGACCCAGCGCTTCCCGACGTACGGCACGTCGCAGACGATGCGGGGCGTGGCGTAGCCCGGGAGGTAGCCCATGATGGCGTGCTGCAGGTCCTGGGCTTCCCACACGGCGACGCGCCAGTGTTCGGCGTTGGGGATCATGTCGCACATGTAGAAGTAGTACGGCAGGATGTTCGCCTCGCCCTGCAGGGCGAAGCACAGGTCCAGCAGCGCGGCGGGGGTGGCGTTCACCCCGCGCATGAGCACGCCTTGGTTGCGGACGTCGCGGACGCCGACCCCCAGAGCCGTGCGCGCGGCTTCGGCGACCAGGGGCGTGACGGACTGCGCGTGGTTGACGTGGGTGTGGATGGCGAGGTTCACGCCGCGCCGCTGGGCGGTGACGGCGACGCGTTCGAGGCCTTCGACGACCTTGGGCTGCAGCCAGTGCTGCGGCAGCGCCGCCAGGGCCTTCGTCGCGAGGCGCACGTCGCGGACGGTCTCGATGTCCATCAGGCGCATGAGGAACGCCTCGAGCTGCGGCCACGGCACGTTGGCGACGTCCCCGCCGGACACCACGACGTCGCGCACGCCCGGGGTGCGCTTGAGGTAGCCGATCATCGCGTCCTGGCGGTCGACCGGCTTGAGTGCGAGCTTGTGCTTGTCGACCTGCTCGGTGGAGTTCCCGACGAGGTCCATGCGGGTGCAGTGCCCGCAGTACTGGGGACACGTCGAGATCATCTCCGCGAGCACCTTGGTCGGGTACCGGTGCGTGAGCCCCTCGACGACCCACATCTCCGCCTCGTGCAGCGAGTCGCGCTCCGAGTGCGGGTGGCTGGGCCACGCGAGGTCGCGGTCGCTGCGCACGGGCAGCATGTAGCGGCGGATCGGGTCGGCGTAGAACGCCTCGGTGACCTTCGCCGGGTCGCTGCCGGCGGAGGCGGCCATCGTGTTGAGCATCTGCGGGGGCAGCAGCATCGACATCGTGGCCATTTCACGCTGGTCGGCGAGCAGGTCCTCGTAGAACCGCTCCTCCAGCAGATCACCCATCAGCGCGCGGAGCTGCTTGACGTTGCGCACGCAATGCACCCGCTGCCACTGGGCGTCGCGCCACTCGGCGTCGGTCACGTCGTGCCAGCCGGGGAAGCGGCGCCAGTCCGGTTCCACCAGCTCGGTGCGGGCGTACTCGTACGGCTGGTCGTGGGCGGCAGGCGGCACAGGTTCCTGGATCGCAGTCATCTGTACTCCAGTCATTCGTGCTTCAAGTCGTCGGGAACGCGTTAAATTATCCTGCCATAACGTTCCCACGGCGTAAATCTTCTTGCACGGTGACTGTGCGTGCCGCAGCTGTCGGGACCGCCGCGGCACGCGGGGTCAGGCGGCCGGACGGATGTTGTGGTTCACGCGGAAGAGGTTGCCGGGGTCGTAGACCTGCTTCACCGCGGCGAGCCGGTCGTAGCGTTCCGGCCCATAGATGGCGCGCACCGCGGCGGCCGACGACCCCTCGTCGGCGGAGAGGAAGTTCGGCGACTGGCGCTCGGCCGTCCACGGCTGCAGCGCGCCGACAACGTTGTCGAGAGCCGCGCGCAGCTCCTCGGCACGCTCGGGGCCGCCGACGCCGAGCGCGAACAGCAGGAACGGCACCCCGCGCACGGGCACCGCGTTCGGCGCGGCGGGCTCGCGGTCCAGCGCCCCGCCGAGGGCGCGCAGCTCCACGCCCAGCAGCGGGCAGTCCGAGCCCGGCCCGGTGAGCTCGACGAGCGCGTCGATCGTCTCCGCGGTGACCTCGCGCAGGCTGGTGGTGCGGTCGTAGTAGGGGATCGGGTCGGCCGGGTCGAGGTGGATCTCGCCGATGGAGCTGAACGGCTTGTCCTCCACCAGGTCCAGCAGCACGGGGGCGACGTCGCGCAGCGGCGCGAGGAGCCGTTCGGCGTCGGCGGGCGAGCCGAGGTGGGCGTAGCGCAGGTGCACCACGAACGCGCCGCGCAGCACCTCGGGCAGCTCGGGCGCCAGCGGCAGCCGCTGCACCATCACCGACGTCGTGGCCTCCTCCGGCAGCAGCGGCACCCACTGGCGCCACGCGTGCAGCACCACGGCCAGGTCCTCGCCCGCGTAGTAGAGGCCGCCGCCGTAGAAGCGGGTGACGGGGAACAGGTCGAACTCCAGCGCGGTGACCACGCCGAAGTTGCCCTTGCCGCCGCGCAGCGCCCAGAACAGGTCGCGCTCGGTCTCAGCCGTCACGGTCCGGTGCGTGCCGTCGGCGGTCACGACCTCGATGAGCCGCACGTGGTCGGCGGCGTAACCGCGGGTCCGCCCGATCACGGGGCTGAGGCCGCCGCCGAGCGTGTAGCCGACGACGCCGACACCCGGCGCGGACCCGGCCAGCGGCGCGAGGCCGTGCTCGGCCGCGGCGTCGAGGACCTGCTGCCAGCGCGCGCCCGCCTCGACGCGGGCGGTGCGCCGGCGCGGGTCCACGGTCACGCCGGTCATGCGGCTCGTGGTGATCAGCACCGCGCCGTGGGCCGGAACCACGACCTGGTGGGCCGTGGCCTTGATCGCTACGGGCAGTGATCGGCGCCGCGCGAAGCGGACGGCGTTCTGCACGTCGGAGGCCGAGGCCGCGGCGACGACGAGCGCGGGTTCGAGCGGGTTGTTGACGTTGAACGCGGCGCACTCGGCGGCGTATCCGCGCTCGCCGGGCAGCAGCACCTCGCCTTCGGTCACCGCGACGAGGTCGGTGATGTCTTCGGCCTGGATGAGCCCGGTCACCGGGCTCGCGACGATCTGGTGCATCGAAGTCCCCTTGTCTCCCGCGCGGCCGGTCGCCCGCACCGCGCGTCCCCTTCGGCGGCCACCTGGCGGCGGCGCTCCCTCACGGACCAAGCACGTGCCGATCCGCCCGACCCGTTCAGGTGACCTGGCTCACAGGGGTGGAACCGTGTTCACGCGGAGTGAGGAAAACCGACCCCCGGCGGCCGGCGCCGGGGACGCGGGGGAGACTCGACACCGTGACGAACGACAGCACGACGCTCCTGCTCGGCGGCAGGATCTACACCCCGTCTTCCCCCGACGCGACAGCCCTCGCCGTCTCCGGCGGCACCGTGGTCTGGGTGGGCCAGGACGCCCCCGCCCGCGCGCTGCACCCGGACGCGACGGTGGTCGACCTCGACGGCGCGTTCGTCGCCCCCGCGTTCGTCGACGCCCACGTGCACGCCACCGCCACCGGCCTGCACCTGACCGGTCTCGACCTCACGCGCGTGCGCAGCGCCGGCGAGCTGCTGGCCGCCGTCCGCACCGCCGTCGCCGCCGCACCGGGGCAGGTGCTCCTCGCGCACGGCTGGGACGAGTCGGCCTGGACCGACCCGCGCCTGCCCAGCCGCGCCGAGCTGGACGACGCCGCCGGCCCGGCCCCGGTGTACCTCAGCCGCGTCGACGTGCACTCCGCGCTCGTGTCCAGCGCCCTGATCGATCTCGCCCCCGGGGCCCGCGCCGCCGCGGGCTTCTCCGCCGACGGACCGCTCACCCGCGACGCCCACCACCAGGTCCGCGCGGCCGCGCGCGCCGCGATCACGCCGCAGCAGCGCACCGCCGCGCAGCGCGCCTTCCTCGCCGAGGCCGCCGCGCGCGGGATCGTCGGCGTGCACGAGTGCGGCGGCCCCGACATCGCCGGCCGGGACGACTTCGCGGACCTACGCACCCTCGCCGCCGAACCGGGCCTGCCCGAGGTCGTCGGCTACTGGGGCGAGCTCCGCGGCCTCGACACCGCCCGGGCCCTCGGTGCGCACGGCGTGGCGGGCGACCTGTTCGTCGACGGCGCGCTCGGCTCCCGCACCGCCGCGCTGAGCAGCCCGTACGCCGACGAGCCGGGCACGTCCGGCGCCCTCTACACCGACGCAGCCGGCATCGGCGAGCACCTCGCCGCGTGCACCGAGGCCGGGCTGCAGGCCGGGTTCCACGTGATCGGCGACGCCGCCGTCGCGGAGGTCGTCGAAGGCTTCCGGCTGGCCGAGAAGGAGGTGGGCCAGCGCGCGCTCGCGGCTCGCCACCACCGGCTGGAGCACCTGGAGATGGTCACCGCCGAACAGGCCCGTGCCCTCGCCGGCTGGGGTGTGGTCGCCTCGGCGCAACCGCTGTTCGACGACGCCTGGGGCGGCGAGGCGGGTATGTACGCCGAGCGCCTCGGCGCCGAGCGCGCCGCCGGGCTCAACCCGTTCGCGACGCTCGCCGCCGAGGGGGTGGTGCTCGCCTTCGGCTCCGACTCCCCGGTGACGGCGCTCGACCCGTGGGCCGCCGTCCGGGCGGCCGTGCACCACCACACCCCGGCCGCCCGGCTCTCGGCGCGCGCCGCGTTCACCGCCCACACGCGTGCGGGCCACCGCGCCGCGGGCGTCAACGACGGGGTGACCGGCAGCCTCGTGCCCGGCGCGCCGGCGCACTACGCGATCTGGGACGCCACCGACCTCGTCGTCGCGACGGCCGACACCCGCGTGCAGCGCTGGTCCACCGATCCGCGCTCCGGGGTGCCGCCGCTGCCGCGCCTCGACCCGGGCGCGCCGCTGCCGAAGTGCCTGCGGACGGTGCGCGGGGGCACGGTCATCTACGACCAGTTCACCTCAGCCTCCTAGAGTTCGAGGCGTGGCAGTGACTGTCGCGGACCCCGAACCGGGCGCTCCGCACGAAACGACCTCCAAGCGGCGGAAACGACCGCGGTTCTCGCGCGCGTGGCTGGTGCGGCTCGTCGCCGCCGGCGCCACGGGCTACCTGTACTACCTCAGCTTCGCGCCGAGACCGCTGTGGTGGCTGGCGCCGATCGCGTTCGCCGGTTTCGCGCTCGTCCTTCGTGGACGGTCGCTGCGCGGCGCGTTCGGCTACGGCTTCGTCTACGGCGTCGTGTTCTTCCTCGCGTTGCTGGTGTGGCTGCAGGACTTCCTGGGCCGCGAGTTCGGTCCGTGGCCGTGGCTGGGGCTGTCGTGCGCGCTGTCGCTCTACTTCGGACTCGCCGGGGTCTTGATCCGGGTCGTGTCCCGGCTGCCGCTGGCGCCGCTGTGGGGGGCGCTGGTGTTCGTCGCGCTGGAGACGCCGCGGGCGTGGTTCCCGCTCGGCGGCTTCCCGTGGGGCCGCGTCGCGTTCAGCCAGCCCGAAGGCGCGTACCTGTCACTGGCGTCGGTGGGCGGCGCGCCGCTCGTCGGGCTCGCTGTGGTGCTCAGCGGCTTCGGCCTCGCGGCGCTGGCCGCCCGCTGGTGGGAACAGCGCAAGCTGCGCGACCGCAAGCTCATCGCGCCCCTGGTGCTGACGTTCCTTCCGGTCGTCGCCGGGCTCGCGGTGTGGCCGACGGTCGGCACCGACGCGCAGGACGGCTCGCTCACCGTCGCCGCCGTGCAGGGCAACGCACCCGACATCGGCATCGCCCTCGAAGGCCAGCGGGACGTGCTGCGCCAGAACCACCTCGAGGAGAGCGCGAAGCTGCTCGCGCAGATCCAGGCCGGCAAGGTGCCCAAGCCCGACCTGCTGGTGTGGCCCGAGACCGCCACCGCGGTCGACGGCGACGACCCGGCCGTGGACCAGATGGTGAACTCCTACGGCGTGCCCGCCATCATCGGCGCGCTCTACCGGCTGCCCGACGGCACCGCCCAGAACTCCGCGATCGTGTGGGACCCGAAGACCGGGCAGGGCCAGCGCTACGCCAAACAGCAGCTCGTGCCCTTCGGCGAGTACGTGCCCGCGCGCGACATCGCGCGGCTGGTCACCCCGTTCGTCGACGACACCGCCGACATGCGCACGGGCGACGGCAGCAACGCCGCCCTGTCGGTCGCGGGCACCAAGGTCGGCGTGTTGATCTGCTACGAGACCGCGTTCGACTACCCCGCCCGCGAAGCGACCGACGACGGCGGCGAGCTGCTGGTCGTGCCGACCAACAACGCGTGGTACGGACCGGGGGAGATGAGCTACCAGCAGCTGGCGATGTCGCGGCTGCGCGCGGTCGAGCACGGGCGCGCCGTGGTGGTCTCGGCCACCTCCGGGGTGAGCGCCCTGGTGGCCCCCGACGGGACGATCACCAGCTCAACCAGCCTTTTCACCGCAGACGCCCTGGTCGGCCGCATGCCGCTGCGGACGCAGACTACGCTGTCGGATCGACTCGGTGCGTGGACGGAGTACGGACTGCTGGCACTGGCGATCGCCGGTGTCGCCGGCGGGTTCGTACTCCGTTTTCGCACTCGGCGCGCGAGCGCCGGCACGACAGCAGGGGACGCGGCGGGCTGAACCGCCGGATTCGGAGGAGACGGATGGCGCAGGCGCCGCGGGGGGCCGAAGGAATCGAGCCGGTGCTGGTGGTGATCCCGACCTACAACGAGCGGGAGAACCTGGGCCCGGTTCTGGACCGGCTCCACAAGGCACTCCCGGACGTCCACGTGCTCGTCGTCGACGACGGCAGCCCGGACGGCACCGGTGAGCTCGCCGACGAGCGGGCCGCCGCCGACGAGCGCGTCCACGTGCTCCACCGGACGGAGAAGGCGGGGCTGGGCAAGGCCTACATCGCCGGGTTCCGCTGGGGCCTGGCGCAGGGCTACGCCACGTTCGTCGAGATGGACGCCGACGGCTCGCACGCCCCGGAGGACCTGCCGCGGATCCTGGACGCCGTCGCGGACACCGACCTGTCCATCGGCTCGCGCTACGTGCCCGGCGGCAGCACGGTCAACTGGCCGCTGAGCCGGCAGCTGCTCTCGCGCGGCGCGAACCTGTACTCGCGCATCGCCCTGGGCCTCAAGGTGTCCGACATGACGGCCGGCTTCCGCGCCTACCGCCGTCCGGTGCTGGAGAAGCTCGAGCTCGACGAGATCGCCTCCCACGGCTACTGCTTCCAGATCGACCTCACCCGCCGCACCGCCGACGCGGGCTTCGACATCGTCGAGGTCCCCATCACCTTCACCGACCGCGAGATCGGCCAGTCGAAGATGAGCGGCGACATCATGCGCGAAGCCTTCTTCCGCGTCGCCGAGTGGGGCGTGAAGCGGCGCCTGGAGCAGGTCAAGCGCCTGCTCGGCCGCCACTGACGCACCCGAGAACCACGAACGTCGGCCGTCCCGATCCGGGGTGGCCGACGTTCGCATGTCCGGAGGAACTGTGCTGGTGCTGGCCTTCTCCGGCCAGTCACGCAGGCCTCCGGCTCGCAGTGAAGCGGCGCTTCGGGTGACGGGTCAGCGTGCGCCGGGTTTGGGGAGCCGGACGCCGGCGGCCAGCAGGCGGGCTTCGAGGAGCGCGGTGAGGCGGGCCGCGGCCGATTCGTGTTGTTCGCGGTGGTGGGCGACCAGCCGGTAGCGCGTGGCGGCTTCGGTGCGGGCTTGCAGGCCGGTGACGATCCTGAGCTGCGCGGGGTTGGCGAGGTAGTGCTCGGCGAGGTCGGCGGCCAGTTCGGCGACGCGGGGGTCGTCCGGTGCCCAGGCGGCCAGCTCGGCGGTGCGCCGGGTCAGCTCGACGAAACGCGGGTCCTGCAGTGCGTGTTCGATGTCGGTGAGGTAGTCGTCGAAGCGTTCGGGGACCAGGGCCTTGGCCAGGACGAAGGACTCGCAGGCGGTTTGCACGTCGTACGGGGTGAAGCCGAGGGTGGGCATTCCCTCCAGCATGGCCAGGGCGCGGTCGGGCAGCAGGGTCCGGTCGCCGGAGGCGAGCCGGTGGAGGGTGTCCCGGCGCTCGGTCAGCTCGGCGATCCGGTCGGTGAGGTGCTGCTCGACGTCGACGAGGGCGGCGGCGAAGGACTCGGCGTCCGAGGCAAGCAGCGGGCCGATGTCGGCCAGTGGCACCCCGGCGGCGGCCAGCGTCTTGACCTGCACCAGCCGCAACAGCTCGGCCGAGCCGTATCGCCGGTAGCCCGAGCCGTCGCGCGCGGGCTCGTCGACCAGGCCGAGCTTGTGGTAGTGCCGCACCGTTTTGATCGTGATGCCGGCGAACGCGGCCGCCTGGCCGATGGTCACCCCGTCCGTCATCGCCTCAGCGCACCTGGTGGCCGTGTGCGTCGGCGGTCTCCCGCACGGCGGCGGCGACCGCCCGGAAGTCCTTGCGCAGGATCTGCGTGTGGTTGCTCCCGACCTTCGCGCTGACCCGCAGGTTCGGGTTGCGGCGCAGGACCGGGTCGAGCGAGGCCCGCATCTGCTCCATCTCCTCCGCGCCACCACCGAGGTTCGCGCCCGTGGCGAGAACGTAGCGCACCGGGCAGGCCAGCCGGTCCAGGACGGGTTCGAGGGCCGCGCAGACCTCGTTGATCTCGATGTTGACCTCCGCGTGCTGAGCGGCACTCATCGAGGCGGCCAGCCCGAACGGACGCGCGAGCGGCAGAACCAGCCGCATCTTCCGGAAGATGCGCCGGATCTGCTCCCGGCCTTCCTCGCCGGTATGCCCCCACGGAACCGCGCCGTCGACCGAGACCACGCCGGTGACCCGGTCCGGGTGCCGGTCGGCCCAGTGCACGGCGAGCGCCGCGCCGTAGGACCAGCCGACCAGGAGGGGCCGGTCGACCCCGGTCGCCTCGACTACCGCGTCGACGTCGCGAAGGCACCCCTCGAAGGAGTAGTCCGCCGAGCGCTTCGACCGGCCACGCGCCCGTTCGTCGTAGGTGATGTGTCTCCAGCCGGGGCCGAGCTCGGCGATCACGCGCCGCCAGGACCGCTGGGCTGCGAAGGAGCCGTTGAGGAAAACGACGGGACGGCCGGGGCCGTGGCTGTCGCTCACGAACAGTGCGGTGTCGTCGACCGGGACCAGGCCCGACCACGGTGAAGGAGGAGTCATGCACGCACCATCCACGTTGACCTCGGGTCAAGGTCAAGGTCAAGGGACGACATCGGGGGTGTCAGCGCCCGGACATGCGATCGGCCCCCGTGGAGGGAGGTCACGGGGGCCGATCGATCGGGGGATGGGTGGGAGCCAGCTACTGGCCGAAACTCACGCGGACCGGCTGGTCCGGCGTCCCTTGAGTTCGGCGAGACGTTCGTTCAGCAGGTCCTCGAGCTCGGGAATGGAGCGGCGCTCCAGAAGCATGTCCCAGTGCGTCCTGGGGGGCTTGGTCTTCTTCTGCTCGGGCTGCCCGCCGTCGACGATCTCGCTCTCGCTGCCGTGCAGGCGGCACTCCCAGACGGTCGGGATCTCGGCGTCGTCGGAGAACGGCACCTCGAACTCGTGGTTCTTGGGGCACGCGTAGCGCACGGTTCGGCGCGGGGCGAGGTCGTGATTGCGGTCGGTCTCGTAGCTGACCGCTCCCAGCCGGCTTCCACGGAGAACACGGTCGGCCATGATGGGGTCCTTTCAGTCAGCTCCGGGTGGAGCCAGGGTGTTGCTCACCCTATGCAACGAACGCGGCGTCCGGGGGATTCCCCGGTAACCATGTCGTTGCTCACGATGAGCTGTGTCACCCTTCGGCATCAGCTTCCTCTACTGGGACAGGTTTCGCGCTCCGGCGTGACGCAGACACCGCCTTCCAAGTGCGGATATCCCCCAGTTGGGCTACTGACGCTCCGTTCACGACAACCGTAACTGACCGTGGTGGGCCGTTGCGGGACCCAAGTCACCCAACCGGAAGTGTCGGCGGCACAATACCTGATAACGGACCGTAGTGGATTCAGCATCGGAACGTGCCGAAGCTGAAGATTCAACTACAGACTGGTCGGTATCTGCTACCACAACGGTGTCACCCTCACGGAGTATTTCGTCGTCCCGAACGCGCGCGTTGAACCGGCCCGGCAGCCCGCACCAGCACAGCACCTCGACCTGCACCGGCTGCAGCTCGTCGGCCAGTTCGAACAGCCGGCCCGCGCCCGGGAACAGACGGCTGCGGAAGTCGGTGGCGATGCCGAAGCAGTACACGTCGATGCCGGCCTCGTCGGCCAGCTCCGCCAGCTGGTCGACCTGCGCGGGGGAGAGGAACTGCGCCTCGTCGACGATGATGTAGTCCACGTGCTGCCCGTCGGCCCAGCGCTCGCGAACCAGGTCCCGCACGTCCGTGGTCGTGCCGACCTCCGTGGCGCGGCGCGTGATCCCGATCCGGCTGCTGATCTGCGGCGCCCCGGACCGGTCGTGGCGCACCAGCACCAGCCCGCGCCGGCCCTGCCGCGCGTGGTTGTGGTCGATCTGCAGGGCCAGCGTCGACTTCCCGCAGTCCATCGGGCCGTAGCAGAACTTCAGGCGGCCGCCCCGGGCGCGCGCGGCGGGGACCGGGGACAGCGCGTCGGTGGGATCGTCGGGAACGGCTTCTTCGAGGGCAGTCACGACGATCGACCCTATCCGGCCCCGGCCCGCCCGCTCACAGCACGGCGGGCGGACGGTTCCCGGCAGCCACGATCGCGCGCCGCACCGGCACCAGCGCCACGAACACGAACCCGAGCACGAAGAAGACCACCAGCGCCACGATCGCCAGCCGGAACGACCCCGTCGCCTGCCCGACGCCCGCGAACACCAGCGGACCCAGCCACGACGTGCCCTTCTCGCCCACGACGTAGAGCGAGTAGTACTGCGCGTCCTTCCCGGCCGGGATCATCTGGCTGAACAGCGACCGCGACAACGCGTTCGTGCCGCCCAGCACCAGCCCGATCCCCACCGCGACCGCGTAGAACTGCAGCGGCTGCTGCGGCTGGATGAAGTACGCGCCCGCCAGCACCACGACCCACAGCACCAGGCTGCCCAGGATCGTCCGCTTCGCACCCAGCCGGCGCGCCACGAGCCCGTGCAGCACCCCGCCCACGTAGGCGAGGAACTGGATCACCAGCACCGTGACGATCAGCACCTCGTCGGAGAAGCGCAGCTCGTCCTTCCCGTACTGCGCCGACACCGCCACCACCGTGGAGATCCCGTCGGCGAAGATCAGGTAGCTGCCCAGGAACGCCAGCGTCAGCGGGAACGCCTTCGCCTCCACCGCCGTCCGCCGCAGTTCCCGGAACCCGGCCCGCAGCACCGACACCCCGCGCTCGACCGCCACCGGCGTGTGGACGCGGGGGAGCGCCCGCAGCACCGGGATCGTGAACACCGCCCACCACAGGCCCGAGGTCAGGAAGCAGATCCGCACCGCGGTGCCCGTGTCCACGCCCAGCGCGTCGCGGCTGAGGTAGAACGCCAGCTGCAACGCGAGCGCGAGCCCACCGCCCAGGTAACCGAACGCCCAGCCCTTCGCGGACACGTCGTCGCGCTCGTCGGGCTCGGCGATGTCGACCAGGAACGAGTAGTACACGACCAGCGAACCGCCGTAGCCGATGTTCGCGACGATGAACAGCGCCGCCCCCAGCTGCCAGTCGGAGCCGGCCATGAAGAACATCAGCGCCGACGCCAGCGCGCCCAGCCACGCGAACCAGCCCAGGATCCGCCGCTTGTTCCGGCTCCGGTCGGCCACCGCGCCCGCGATCGGCAGCACCAGCACCTGCACCACCGTCGCCACCGACAGCAGGTAACCCCACGTCGAACCGGCGGGAAAATGCAATCCGAACACCGACACGTCGCAGTTGTGGAGCTTGTCGTCCACACCGGACGCGTCGAGGCACGCCTTGTCCCCGTTAAGGGTGATGTTCTGCTTCGCGTCCGCCGCCGCGACAGTGCTCATGTAGAGCGCCCCGAACACGGTCGTGACCGATGAATAGAACGGCGAATTGGCCCAGTCGTAGAAGTACCAGCCCCACCGTTCCCGCTTCTTGTCACGGGTCTCGGCCAGCGTCATCCACGGCTCCTCAGCGGTCGCGAATCTCCAGGTCAGGCGGCAGACTACTGGGGCGGCCGCGCGCGACACCGCCGAACGGGTAAACCGTGTCCGGTTCGTCGCCTGCCGATCATCCGCGCTGAGCCGAACGGCTCTCGAAATGGCGCGCGAGGCGTGTCGCTCACCCGATTCTTCGCCGTTTTGTGTGAGGCTGGTGTGCGTGGTGTGACTCTTGTGGTCAATGGGTCGCGTGCTTACTGTGCACCCATGACCAACCGCGTTCGCACTGCTCACCGCGGTGCCGTGAGGATCGTGCTCCTCGCGGCCGCCGTCCTGGGGCTGCAGCTCGCCGTCGCCGGCGCCGCGTCCGCGGACCCCGCCTCCAGCTCCTGGGCCAAGCTCCGCATGTGCGAGGCCAGCGGCCGCTACACGATCAACACCGGAAACGGCTACTACGGCGCCTACCAGTTCGACCTGCCCACCTGGCGCAGCGTCGGCGGCCAAGGCCGCCCCGACCAGGCCAGCCCCCGCGAACAGGACTACCGCGCGCTCTACCTCTACCGGATGCGCGGCTGGCAGCCCTGGCAGTGCGCCGGGATGCTCAAGCTCACCGGCGACGCCGACGCACGCAGCAAGCGCATCCCGTCCTACGACGAATCCGCCTACATGGGCGGCACCGGCCTGCCCGCACCGCCGGCCCCGAAACCCCAGCCCGCACCACCCGCGCCGCCCGGCGCCATGCCCGCCTGGCCCGGCGTCGTCTACGCCTACGGCGACTGCGCACCCGCGCTCAAGACCTTCCAGCTGCGCATGAACGCCTTCGGCTACGGCTTCACCGGCACCGGCTGCTACTACGACAAGACCAAAACCGCCGTCCTCGACCTGCAGCGCGCCAACGGCATCAACGACTCCGGCCGCCTCGGCCCCCTCACGTGGAAGGCTGCCTGGCAGGGCAAACGCCCCCGCTAGAACCGCGGCTCAGCCGGCCTGCTGCCACACACCCCGCTCGACGAGCACATCGCGCAGCAGGTCCGGCCGATCCGTCACGAGCCCGTGCACACCCAGGTCCAGCAGCTCCCGCATCTGCGCCGGCTCGTCGATCGTCCACACGTGAACCTCGAACCCCGCCCGCTCCGCCGCCTTCACGAACGAACGGTCCACCACCGTCAGCGGCCCCTGCTTCACCGGCACCTGAGCCAGATACCCGCCCGCCAACCGGCTCAACGGCAACGGCGGCACCCACCCGTTGGCCCACACCATCAGCACCGACCGCGGCCCCATCGCCGTGCACAGCTTCGGCCCCGCCAGCCGCCGCAACCGCGCCAGCCGCGAGTCCGAAAAGGACGCAGCCGCCACCCGGTCGAACGCGCCCGTGCGCTCCAGCACCCGCACGAACGGCTCCACCGCGCCGTTCGCCTTCACGTCCACGTTGAACCGCGCCTGCGGTAGCTCCTCCAGCACGTCCTCCAGCCGCGACAACGTCGCCCGCCCGCCGACCTTCACTCCCTTCAGCTGCTCCCACCTCTGCGCCGCGATCGACCCACCACCGTCGGTCGTCCGGTCCAGCGTGTCGTCGTGGTGCACCACCACCACACCGTCCGACGTCGCGTGCACATCCGTCTCGACGTACCGGTACCCCTCCTCGACCGCACGCTTGAACGCCGGCAGCGAGTTCTCCATCCCCTCCAGCTCGTCCAGGTGCCACCCGCGGTGGGCGAACGCACGGGGGAGCGGATCGGCCAGGTACGCAAACGGTGGGCGCATGCCCACAGTGTGCGCCACCGGCATGGCCTCGGCATGAGAACACGATGGCCAGCTAGGGTCTGGCGGGTGAGGGAACTGGCCGAGCACCCGATGACCGGCGACGAACTGGTCGTACCACGCCGCAGCAACGCACCCAAGCACTGCGGCTGGTGCGGCCGCCGCCTGCCCGAAGGCGGCAACGTCGGCCGCCGCCGCCGCTACTGCGGGCAATCCTGCCGCCAGCGCGCCTACGAACGCCGCACCGCCCTGCAACGCAGCGGCCTGCCCGAAGACGCCGTCGTGCTCTCCGACACCGAGATCGCCGCCCTGCAGGACCGCCTCTTCCAGCTGCGCTGCGCCGCCGAGGACATCGCCACCGCCACCCACGACGGCGCCGACGCCGACGAACTGCGCCGCCTCGCCGAAGAAATCGTGCACGCCGCAAAGGACCTCGAGCAGCTCCGCTGAGAAGCCACCCCGGCCCACGGAGACTTCCAACGGCTCCGCGGTGAATTCAACCGGCTCCGCCGGCCCGCCGAGCGGACTAGAGTCCGGAATGTCCCCGGGGGACTTGCCGGCAGCGAAGCCGCGCGCCGGCCGAGCAAGGGAGACGCCCGTGACGAAGGCCGCGTTCACACCCGCCACCGAACTCGACGCCGTCCGCGAACTCACCGTCGGCGACCTGCTCCGCGAAGCCGCACGCCAAGCCCCGGACGCACCCGCCCTCGTCGAAGGCCTGCCCGACCCCGCGACGCGTCGACGCTGGACCTACGGCGAGCTGCTCGGCGAAGCCGAAGACGCCGCCCGCGCCCTGCTCGGCCGCTTCGAACCCGGCGAACGCGTCGCCGCCTGGGCCAACAACATCCCCGAATGGGTCCTGCTCGAGATGGCCGCCGCCCTCGCCGGCCTGACCCTCGTCACCGTCAACCCCGCCCTGCGCGAAGCCGAACTCCGCCACGTCCTCGGCCAGTCCGGCGCCTGCGGCGTCTTCCTCGTCAGCGAGTACCGCGGCACCCCCATGGCCGCCATCCTCGACCACGTCCGCCCCGACCTGCCCCACCTGCGCGAAACCATCCGGTTCGAAGACTGGCGCGCCTTCCGCGCCTCCGGGCTGCCCACCCAGGCCCTGCCCGGCGTCGAACCCGGCGACCCCGCCCAGATCCAATACACCTCCGGCACCACCGGCACCCCCAAAGGCGCCGTGCTCCACCACCGGGGCATCATCAACAACGCCCTGCTCTCCTACGCCCGCACGCTGGACATGCGCCCCGGCGAGAACTTCGTCAACCCCATGCCCCTGTTCCACACCGCCGGCTGCGTACTCGCCACCCTCGCCCCGATCGCCACCCTCGGCACCCAGGTCCTCATGCCCTGGTTCGACCCCGCACTGCAGCTCGCCCTCCTCGAACAGGAGAGGGGAGTGGTCTTCGGCGGCGTGCCCACCATGCTGCTCGCCCTGCTCGGCCACCCCGACTTCCCCAAGACCGACCTCAGCTCCGTCCGCTACGCCCTCAGCGGCGGCGCCACCGTGCCACCCGCCCTCGTCCGCCGCATCGAAGCCACCCTCGACGTCCCCATGTGCATCGTCTACGCCCAGACCGAAGCCTCGCCCTGCATCACCATGACCACCCCCGACGACAGCGCCGACGACCGCGCCGAAACCCTCGGCCGCGCCCTGCCCGCCTGCGCCGTCAAGATCGTCGACCCCCTCACCGGGGAAATCGCCGCCACGGGGGAGACCGGCGAACTCTGCACCCGCGGCTACCACGTGATGACCGGCTACCACGCCATGCCCGAACAGACCGCCGCCGCCATCGACCCCGAAGGCTGGCTCCACACCGGCGACCTCGCCCGCATGGACGACCGCGGCTACCTCACCATCGAAGGCCGCGTCAAAGAGATGATCATCCGCGGGGGAGAGAACATCTACCCCCGCGAGATCGAACACGTCCTGCTCGACCACCCCGCCGTCGCCGACGTCGCCGTGGTCGGCATCCCCGACCCGGAGTGGGGCGAACAAGTCGGCGCCTTCGTGCTCCTGCGCCCCGGCGCCGACACCGGCGAAGAAGAACTGTTCGCCCACGTCCGCAAACACCTCGCACCGCACAAGACACCCAAGGTCTGGCAGTTCGTGACCGAGTTCCCGCTCACCGGCTCCGGCAAGATCCGCAAACACGTGCTCCGCGACCAGTACATGGCCCACCACTGAACCTCAGCCCGCCTCACCCGCGCCCAGCCCGTCCAACGCCCGGTACGTCCGGTTGCTCGCGGCCGCGGCCCGCTGCTCCCGCCCCGTCGCCTCGATGTAGTTCTGGCTCGTGGCCAGGCTCGCGTGCCCCAGCAACGTCATGATCTCCGACGCCGTCGCCCCGTCCTCCGCCAGCCGCGTCGCGAACGTGTGCCGCAACGCGTGCAGGTTCGCCCCCGTCGGCACCCGGTCGTGCAACCCCGCCCACCGGTAACACGACTTCACCAGGTACTCCAGCGCCCCGCGCCCGATCGGCTCACCCGCCCGGTCGCGCAGCAACGGCTCCGACGCCGGGAACCGCAGCTGCGGAAACCGCCGCCGGCACGACTTCCCGTAGTCCTCGATCAGCTTCGCCAGCACCGGCTGCACCGGGATCGACCGGTCCCGGCTGCCCTTGCCCGACACGTGCAACCGCAGCTCACCGTCCCGGCCCACCACTGAACGCGGTGTCAGCGCCCGCATCTCCGCCGCCCGCAACCCCGCCACCAGCCCGAGCGCCAGCACCAGCACATCGCGCTCCGGCCACGGATCCCGCGCGCGCCGCGCACCGTCGGCCGCCGCGGCGAGCAACCGCTCCGGAGTTTCCTCACCCCGCAACGGTTTCGGCACCAGCGGAGGAGTCTTGGGCCGGGCGACCGCGCCCATCGGGTTGCCCGCCAGCAGCCCGTCGGACACGCAGAAGGTGAGGAACTGGTTCCAGGTCGACCAGGCCCGCAGCACCGAGCTCTTCGCGTGCCCGTCGGCGAACGCGCCGAACGCCGTGCGCAGCGCCGGCGCCGTCAGGTGCCCGACGTCCAGCTCCTCGGGCGCACGGCCGAGCTCCTGGAGCAGGAGAGTGGTGATCCCGGCCAGGTCACGACGGTAGGCGGCAGTGGTGTGCGGCGAGTCCTTGCGCGGCCGCCGTGCCGCGAAGAACGCTTGCTGTGCCTCGGAAACCAGCATGTGGATCTTGTACAGCACGGCACCGACAGTTTCGACGTCCGGATGGTCATCCGGTATGCTGCATAATGGCAATTATGCATGAAACGTGGCTGCGGAAGGGCTGAATCCCCTTGGGGGACAACGGTTCTCTCGGTCTCGTGCCCTCGGCTCGCCTGGCCGGTTTCGCGCGTCTACAGCTCTGTTGTCCGGCGTTGCCGAGGGATCGTTCATCTGTTCGAGTGGTCGGCCGGGACCGCCTCGGGCGGCCCGCCGCGGGCTGATCGACTGTCAGCGCTCCAGAGCGCGTGTTGGTTGCGTGCTTTCGATGTCCTGCCAGTCGCGTTCAATTCGTCACGGTGACGAATTGAACGGGTGCTTCGGGTGGTGTTGACGCCTGAACTCGGGGATCTCCGCCGAGGTCTCCGGACGGCCTCCCGGAGGCTCGCTCAGGAGCCGTCCTGAGGCAGGCGATCAGGTTGAGTGGATCCGCAACCCTGACGGGCTTCCCGGGGTGCGCTCTCGACTGCTGCCCATACCGCTCGGATCAGCCTCCTGAAGCCCCTCTCCGGGCTTCCTTCCGCAGGTCGGCCAAGTGCCGATAATGTACATTATGTCAAGTAAGGTGGATCGGCACGGCTCCCCACACCTCACGTGCCTACGTCCGGCAGGGACAGGCTCGAATCGCGACCCGGCGCAATACTCGAAGACACGCCATTCCCCATGACCCGGCTTGGGGTCCGGGATTTGACACTGCCGGACAAGGAGCAGTCATGAGCTTCGCTACGGTCAACCCTGCCACGGGTGAACTGGTCAAGGAATTCCCGCTGCAGTCGGACGAAGAAGTCTTCGCCGCACTGGAAACCGCGGACAAGCGGTACCGCGAGGACTGGAAATTCCGCCCCGCGGCCGAACGCGCGCGGATCGTCGCCCGTGCCGCGCAGATCCTGCGCGAGAGGCGGGACGAATACGTCGACCACCTGACTCTGGAAATGGGCAAGGTGACCCGGTTCGGTTACCTGGAAGTCGATTTGGTCGCCGACATCCTGGATTACTACGCGCAGAACGGTGAACGGTTCCTGGCGGCCGAAGAACTGCCCGACGAGCCCGGTGCGACAGTGGTCGCCGAGCCGATCGGGGTCATCCTGGCGATCGAGCCGTGGAACTTCCCCTACTACCAGCTGGCCCGGGTCGTCGCGGCTCAGCTGGTGGCGGGGAACGTCGTGCTGCTGAAGCACGCGGAGAGCGTTCCGCAGTCCGCGCTCGCGTTCGCGCGGCTGTTCGAGGAAGCCGGCGCGCCGGAGGGGGTGTACACGAATCTGTTCTGCAGCATCGAGCAGATCGCGGCGCTGATCGAGGATTTCCGGGTGCGCGGGGTGACCTTGACGGGCAGCGAGCGGGCGGGTGCGTCCGTCGGTTCTCGTGCGGGGCGGAACCTGAAGAAGGTGGTTCTGGAGCTGGGTGGCAGCGATCCCGCCCTGGTTCTGCCGGGTGCGGATCTCGGATTCGCGGCGGAGCAGATCGTGATGGGCCGGACGTTCAACTCGGCGCAGGGCTGCGTGAACATCAAGCGGGTGATCGTGGTCGGGCGTGCGCGGGGCGAGCAGCTGCTGGCCGATCTGACGGCGCGGTTCGCGGCGTTGAGGGTGGGTGATCCGACGGACGAGACGACGCAGCTGGGCCCGGTGGCGATGGAGCGGGCGCTGGATACGCTGCTCACGCAGATCGCGGACGCCGAGGCGGCGGGAGCGCGGATCGTCGTGGGTGGTCGTCGTCTGGACCGGCCGGGGTTCTTCCTCGAGCCGACGATCGTCACGGACATCGCGCCGGAGAATCCGCTCTACCAGCAGGAGGCGTTCGGTCCGGTGCTGTCGTTCTACGTGGTGGACAGCGAGGAGGAAGCGCTGGCGCTCGCGAATGCGACGAAGTACGGGCTGGGCAGCTACGTCTTCGACGCCGACGTCGAGCACGCGAAGCAGGTGGCCGCGCGCTTGGAGGCCGGCATGGTCTACATCAACTCGTGTTTCTTCGATTCGCCGCGCATGCCGTTCGGCGGGGTGAAGAACTCGGGGTTCGGGCGGGAGCTGTCGGAGCTGGGTATCGGCGAGTTCCTCAACCGCAAGCTGATCCGGGTGGTCGAGCCTGTTTGAGCCACTCCCCTGCGCCCCGGGCCGCGTCCTCGATCCGGGGCACAGGGCTCAGCCGGCAGTGAGCATTTCGAGGTAGTGCGGGTTGGACATGATGCCGAGGACGTTGCCGAACGGGTCGACGACCGACGCGGTGACGAAGCCGTGGCCGCGTTCGCGGATGCCGTCGTGTTCCTTCGCGCCGAGGGCCAGGAGGCGGTCGAGAGAGCCGGCCAGGTCGTCGACGTGCCAGTAGAGGATGGCGCCGGCGGGGCCGTCGGGGGCCGGGGGCAGGTATTTGCGGTCGACGATGCCGAGCTCGGCTTCGTGGTCGCCGAGGCGGTATTCGATGTAGCCGGGGCGGGAGAAGTAGGGCTCGATGCCGAGGACGTCGGTGTACCAGGCCTGGGCGGCCCGCAGGTCGTCGGCGGAGAAGTTCAGGGTGGCCATTCCTCGCAGCATGAGCTGGTCCTTTCGCGGTGGTGTCCGGTTTGTCGTGCCTTCAGCCAAGCACGGTTAAGTGCTCATCCGCCGAGCACTTTTTTTGCGAGGATCGGGTCATGCGAGCGGATCGGCTGGTGGCGGCTCTCCTGGTGTTGCAGGCGCGGGGCCGGGTGACGGCGGCGCGCCTGGCTGAGGAGCTGGAGGTGTCGGTCGCGACGGCGCGGCGGGATCTGGAGGCGCTGGCGGCGGCCGGGGTGCCGGTGTATCCGCAGGCCGGGCGGGGTGGCGGGTGGCAGCTGGTCGGTGGGGCGCGCACGGATCTGAGCGGGTTGACGGCGGCGGAGGCGCAGGCGTTGTTCGTGCTGGTGGGGCCGACGGGGCGCCTGTCCCCCGACGTCCGGTCGGCGTTGCGGAAGCTGGTGCGGGCGTTGCCGGAGACGTTCCGGGCCGATGCCCGGGCGGCGGCGGGCGCGGTGGTGCTGGATCCGTCGGCGTGGGGTCGTGAGCTGCGGAAGCAGCCGGGGTTCGTGGCGGTGCTGCAGCAGGCCGTGGTGGGCAGGCGCAGGGTCGGGCTGGAGTACACCAGCTGGGGTGGCGAGCCGGCGGAACGGCTGGTGGATCCGTGGGGGCTCGTGGACAAGGACGGTGTCTGGTACCTCGTCGCGGGGACCGAGCGGGGCCGGCGGACGTTCCGGGTGGACCGGATCTCGGCGGTGACCGTGACCGACGAGCCCGCCGAACAGCCGGAAGACCTCGGCCGGGAGTGGGCGCAGGTGGTCGCCGAGGTGGAAGCCCGGCGGGGCGGGACGACGGCGTCGGTGCTCGTCGAGCGGTCGCTCCTCCCCTGGGTTCGCCGGCAGTTCGGCCGCCAGTGCCGGGTCCTGGGTGAGGAGGGCGACCGGGTGCGGGTGGAGCTGGCGGCGCCGACGGCCGAGCTGCTCGCCCGGCAGGTGGCGGGCTGGGGTGCCCGGGCCGAGGTGCTGGAGCCGCCCGAGGTGCGGGCCGGCCTGGCGCGGCTGGGGCGTGAGCTGGGCGAACGGTACGGTTGACTGAAGTAATGAATCGGTGGTTCACTTCTTGACGTGCCCTACCGCAGGACTCCGAAGGTGCAGGAGCGGCTCGATGCGCTGCGCGACTCGATCGTCGCCGCGGCGGTCGAGCAGCTGGCCGAGCACGGCTACGCGGGCTGTTCCGTCGCTGCGGTGGCGGAGCGGGCCGGGGTGGCCGTCGGCACGGTGTACCGCCACTTCCCCACCAAGGCCGAGCTGGTCGTGCGGGTGTTCCGCCAGGTCGTGACGCGGGAGGTCGAGGCGGTGCGCGAGGCGTCGGCCGGCCCGGGTGAGCCGGCGGAGCGGGTGGCCGCGGTGTTCGAGACGTTCGCGGCGCGCGCGTTGAAGGCGCCGCGGCTGGCGTACGCGCTGCTGGCCGAGCCGGTGGACGCGCTCATCGACGCGGAACGGCTGGAGTTCCGGCGCGCGTTTCGGGATGTGGTGGCCGAGCACGTGGCCGCCGGGGTGCGGTCGGGTGCGTTGCCCGCGCAGGATTCCGTGCTGACCGCGGCGGCGCTGGTGGGCGCCGCGGCGGAGGTGTTGATCGGGCCGCTGCGGGGCGGCGCGGTGAGTGATGTCGTCGAGTTGCGGACGTTCGTCGTCCGGTCTTTGGGAGGTTCCGATGTCCGCCACGCATGAGGTCACCAACCAGGTGCCGCCGTTGGTCTACGACGTCGCGCAGGATCCGGCGCTGCTCGAGGCGCTGGACCGCGCGGACGCGGGCTGGGCGGCCGAGGAGGTCCACGAGCTGGGCCGGCTCGCCGGGAGTGAGCAGGCGCAGGAGTGGGGCCGGATCGTCAACGAGAACGAGCCGGTGCTGCACACGCACGACCGGTACGGGAACCGGATCGACGAGGTCGAGTACCACCCGTACTGGCACGAGCTGATGAGCGTCGCCGTGTCGCACGGGGTGCAGGCCGCGCCGTGGCGTGACGAGCGGGCCGGGGCGCACGCGGCGCGGGCGGCGAAGCTGTACGTGTGGGGTCAGGTGGAGGCCGGGCACACGTGCCCGATTTCGATGACCTACGCGGCGGTTCCGGCGCTGCGCGCCAACCCGGAGCTGGCGGCGCTGTACGAGCCGTTGCTGGCGGCGACGGAGTACGACTTCGGGCTGCGGGAGCCGAGCACCAAGCGCGGGCTGATCGCGGGCATGTCGATGACGGAGAAGCAGGGCGGCTCCGACGTGCGGGCCAACACCACGACCGCGCGTCCGGTCGCCGATGGTTCGTACCGGTTGGTGGGTCACAAGTGGTTCACCTCCGCGCCGATGTCGGACCTGTTCCTCACTCTGGCGCAGGCGCCCGGTGGTCTGTCGTGTTTCCTGCTCCCCCGGGTGCTGCCCGACGGCAGCCGCAACCCGATCCGGCTGCAGCGGCTGAAGGACAAGCTGGGCAACCGGTCGAACGCGTCGTCGGAGATCGAGTACGAGGACGCCGTGGGCTGGCTCGTGGGCGAGGAGGGCCGCGGCGTCCGCACGATCATCGAGATGGTGAACAACACGCGGCTCGACTGCGCGCTCGGCAGTGCGTCGGGGATGCGGCTGGGTGCGGTGCGGGCGGTGCACCACGCGACGCACCGGCACGCGTTCGGCAAGGCGCTGGTGGATCAGCCGTTGATGGCGAACGTGCTGGCCGACCTCGTGGTGGAGTCCGACGCGGCCGCGACGGTGGCGATGCGGCTCGCGGCGGCGGGCGATAGGCCGGACGACGCGCAGGAGCAGGCGTTCCGGCGTCTCGGGCTGGCGGTCACGAAGTACTGGGTGTGCAAGCGGGCGCCGGCGCACGCGGCCGAGGCGCTGGAGTGCTTCGGTGGCAACGGGTACGTCGAGGAGTCCGGGATGCCGCGGCTCTACCGCGAGGCCCCGCTGATGTCCATCTGGGAGGGTTCGGGCAACGTGGCGGCGCTCGACGCGTTGCGCGCGATGGGCCGTCAGCCGGAGTCGGTGGCGGCGTTCTTCACCGAGGTCGAGCTGGCCGCGGGTGCCGACGCGCGGCTGGACGACGCCGTGGACCGGCTGAAGAAGGACCTGTCCGATCTGGACGACGTGGAGTTCCGCGCGCGGCGCGTGGTGGAGTCGATGGCGTTGGTGCTGCAGGGTTCTCTGCTGGTGCGCCACGGTGACCAGGCGGTGGCGGACGCGTTCTGCGCGTCGCGGTTCGCCGGTGACTGGGGCATCGCGTTCGGCACGTTGCCGGCGGGCACGGACACCTCGGCCATCATCGATCGCGCCCGGGTGTAGGCGGCGCGTTCGGCGGACGCGGGGCCGGCCGGCGCGCTAGCGTCCTCGGTCATGACCGCCTCCGAAACCGACTTCGTGTCCGCCACCCGCACCGCCTACGACACCGTCGCGGTGTCCTACGCCGAATTGTTGAAGGACGATCTCGCCGCGAGCCCGTGGGACCGCGCGATGCTGGACACCTTCGCCGAGCTGGTGGGCGCCGGTGCGCGCGTCGGGGATCTCGGGTGCGGTCCGGGCCGGGTCACGGGGTATCTGGCGGGACGGGGGCTGGCCGCGTTCGGGATCGACCTGTCCCCCGGCATGGTCGAGGTCGCGCGCGCGGCGCATCCGGGTCTGGAGTTCGAGGTCGGGTCGCTGGCCGCGTTGCCGCTGCCCGACACGTCGCTGGCGGGCGCGCTCGCGTGGTACTCGCTGATCCACACGCCGCCGGAGAAGCTGCCGGTCCTGGTCGCCGAGCTCGCTCGCGTGGTCGAGCCGGGCGGACGGCTGCTGACCGCGTTCCAGGTCGGCACCGAGCGCCGGCACCTGACCCACAGCTACGGCCACGACATCTCCCTCTACGCCTATCGGCTCGACCCGGACTTCATCACCGGGCTGCTCACCGACGCCGGCTTCACAATGGAGGCCCGGCTCGTCCGCGCGAGGGGGCCGCGTGAGAAGACGCCGCAGGCTTATCTGCTGGCGCGCAAGGAAAGCTGAGTCATTCGCGCAGCCGGGCCAGGACCGCGTCGAGGGCGTGGCGCACCGAGCCGGGCACGTCGTCGTGGCGCAACGCGGTCATCAGCTGCTCGTTGATCCCGCCCGGCGTGGTGTGTTTCGCGGTCAGCTCGGTGAGCGACGCGGTGCCCAGCGACTGGCCCAGCTGCGCGAACAGGTGCGTCACGTAGGCGTCGGCAGCGCCCGGTTCGACACCGTGGGCGGCGAGCCAGCCGGCGATGGTCGCGAGGTAGTCCAGGTGCGCGGCGAAGGTGGCCGTGGCGGCGCTGAAGGCGTCCAGCGTCGGCTCATCCGGCGGGACGACCACCCCGCCGAGCGGCTCGAACAGGTCGCGGGCGGCGGGGTGGTCCGGGAACAGCGCGGTGCGGCTCTGCCGGCGGGCGGCCTGCGGCAGCGGAATGGTCCGCACGACGTGCGCGGCCGGCGCCGTCCACTCCCGCAGCGTCGCCAGCGGCACCCCGGCCACGGCGCTGAGCACCACGTGATCCGGCCGGAACTCCAGCTCTGCCACCACTTCCCGGGCCACGGCGGGCCGGACGGCGAGCACGATCACCGAAGCCGCGTCGAGTACGTCCTGGTTGGTCTCGCAAACGCGCACGTTCGGGAACCGCGCCGCCAGCTCCTGCCCGGCCTGCCGGCCGCGCGGAGACAGGAACACCGCAGGTCCGTCGGCGCCGAGCCCTTCGACGATCGCCGCCGTGATCTCCCCGGCTCCCACGAACCCGTACGCCCGCATGCCCCGCCCTCCTAGTGTGGACCCTCGACGATCGGAGGTCACCCGTGCACGCCATGCACTACGAGATCACCCTGCCCGCCGGCTACGACATGCAGATCATCCACCGCAGGGTGCGCGAGCGGGGACCGTTGCTGGACGAATTCCCCGGGCTGGGACTCAAGGCGTACGGGGTGCGGGAGCGCGGCGTCGACGGCTCGGCGCTCAACCAGTACTCCCCCTTCTACCTCTGGCACGACCCGGCGGGCATGCATTCGTTCCTGTGGGACGGCGGGTTCCGCGGGATCGTCGACGACTTCGGCCGCCCGCCCGTGCAGCATTGGACCGTGCTCGCGTTCGAGGAGGGGCCCGCGTTCGGGACCACACCGCGGGCGGCCGGCAAACGCACGGAAATCCTGCCCCGCGAGGTGCTGCCGGGTGAGGTGATCACGTCGGCGGTCGCAGGCCTGACCGAGCACGCGCGGCGCGCCGGCGTGCACTCGGCAGCGCTCGTGATCGACCCGCGCGGCTGGGAACTGGTGCGCTACACGCTGTGGGCCGGGGACGCACCGGACGAAGACCCCGTGCGGTACCGGATCGGGCACGTGTCGATGCCGGGCCTGGCGAAATTGCGCCGTGGCAGGCAGTGGTGAACTCGGTACGGTGATCGTCGGAGCAACCTGAGGGAGCAGCATGACTCGCTTGCACGATCGCCGGATCCTCGTGACGGGTGCCGGTTCCGGCATCGGCCGCGCCACCACGCTGCGTCTGCTGGAAGAGGGGGCGCGGGTGGTGGCCACCGACGTGTCCGCGGAGACCATCGCGGGCACGGCCGAGCTGGCGGGCGACCCACGGCTCGAAACCTTCGTGATGGACGTCGCCGACGAGCAGTCGGTGGTGAAGGGCACCGCGGCCGCGATCGAGCACCTCGGCGGGCTCGACGTGCTCGTCAACGCCGCCGGCATCCTGCAGGCCTCCCACACGCACGAGACGTCGCTGGAGTTCTGGAACCGGATTGTCGCGGTGAACCTCACGGGCACGTTCCTGGTCACGCGCGAGGCTTTGCCCGCGCTGATCGCCACGGGGAAGAGCGTGGTGATCAACTTCAGTTCCACCTCCGCGGCGTTCGCCCACCCGTACATGGCGGCGTACGCGGCGAGCAAGGGCGGGATCCAGGCATTCACGCACTCGCTGGCGCTGGAGTACAGCAAGCAGGGCGTGCGCGCGGTCAGCGTCGCGCCGGGCAGCGTGAAGAGCGGTATCACCGACAACGCGGGCACCTGGATGCCGCAGGACGTGGACTGGGCGCTGTTCGGCAAGCTCCTGCCGATCCTGCCGACGGACCTCGCGACGCCCGTCGGCAATCCGGTCGGGCGCCCGGAGTCCGTCGCCGGCGTCGTGGCGATGCTGGCGTCGGACGACGGCGAGTTCATCACCGGCACCGAGATCCGCATCGACGGCGGCACCCACGCCTAACGCGGCATCGGCCTGAACTCGGCCAGGTCCGGCAACGGCGGCACCACCCGCGCATACGCGTCGGCGGCCAGGATGCCGTCGGCGGGGCGGGTGGTGCGCTGCCCGAGCTCGTCGAGGACCTCGCGTTCGGTGCGGCCACGGGCGAGCAGCAGCACGAACGGGTCGGCGTCGAGCAGCCACGACACCTGGAACGACAGCGCGGCCGCGTGCCGGCACGGCAGCTCGAAGCCAGGGCAGTCGCACTCCGGGTCCAGGTCGCCGATGCCGGGCAGCAGCGGCACGTCGTCGGCCAGTTCGGTCGGCAGGTGCCGGTCGAGCAGCGCGGCGAGGTTCCCGGCCCGGTCGGCGGCGCGCCCCAGCAGCACGTCCCAGTCCGCTGTGGACAGTTCCGCCAGGTGCACGCTCGTGCGGAACGGGCCGCCGTCGGTGTCGTCCACCGTCGCGGCGATCCGGCCGGGGCTCACGGTGATCGGCCCGACCAGGCCCGCGACGGCGTACCGACGGCCGCGCCGCAGCTGCCGCAGATCCAGGGCTGTGTCCTCCATCGCGCGCAGCCACGCACGGCCCCACCACGTGCGCGCGAACGGCCCCCGGCCTTCGCGCGCGGGGAACGCGGGGAAGCCTCGGACGCGGTCGGTCACGCCGGCCTCCTCAGCTGCACGAGCTGGGCGAGCTCGGCGTCGGTCAGCTCGGTGAACGCCGCTTCCCCGCCGGCGAGCACGGCGTCGGCGAGCGCTCGTTTCTCCCGCAGCAGTGCGGCGATCCGGTCCTCCACGGTGCCCTCGGCGACGAGCCGGTGCACCTGGACCGGGCGCGTCTGCCCGATCCGGTACGCGCGGTCGGTCGCCTGGTCCTCGACGGCCGGGTTCCACCAGCGGTCGTAGTGCACGACGTGGTCGGCGCGGGTGAGCGTGAGGCCCGTCCCGGACGCCTTCAGCGACAGCAGGAAGACCGGCACGGCGCCGTCCTGGAACCGGCGGACCAGCTCCTCGCGCCGGGCGACGGGAGTACCGCCGTGCAGGAGCTGGCTGGGGATCCCGCGGTCCTCGAGGTGGCGTTGCAGCAGCCGCGCCATCACCACGTACTGGGTGAACACGAGCACCGCGCCGTCTTCGGCGCGGATCGTGTCGAGCAGCTCGTCCAGCAGCTCCAGCTTGCCGGACCGGCCGGACAGCGGCGCGTCCTCGCCTTCGGCCAGGTAGTGCGCCGGGTGGTTGCAGATCTGCTTGAGCGCGGTGAGCAGCTTGACGATCCGGCCGCGGCGCGCCATCCCGTCGCTCGCCCCGACTTCGGCCAGCAACTCCCGCACGGCCGCCTCGTACAGCGCGGCCTGCTCGGCCGTCAGCGCCACGGGCCGGTCGGTCTCGGTCTTCGCGGGCAGCTCGGGCGCGATCCCCGGGTCGGATTTGCGCCGCCGCAGCAGGAACGGCCGCAGCAGCCGGGAAAGCCGTTCCGCCGCGGCGGGATCGGCGCCGGACTCGACGGGTTTCGCCCACCGGGCGCGGAACTCCGCCAGCGTGCCGAGCAGGCCCGGTGTGGTCCAGTCCAGGATCGCCCACAGCTCCGACAGCGTGTTCTCCACCGGCGTGCCCGTCAGCGCCACCCGAGCCGTCGAACGCAGCGTGCGCAGCGCTTTCGCCGTGTCGGAGCGGTGGTTCTTCACGTGCTGGGCCTCGTCGGCCACCAGCAGTTCCCACGCCACGGCGGCCAGCGGCGCCGGGTCCGCGCGCAGCGTGCCGTAGGTGGTGAGGACGAACCCGTCGAGGTCGTCGAGCGAGCGCGCGCCGCCGTGGAACCGCCGCACGGCCACACCCGGGGCGAAGCGGTGGATCTCGGCTTCCCACGTGCCCAGCAGCGACGCCGGGCACACCACCAGCGTCGGGCCGGTGGCGCGGTGCAGGTGCAGGGCGATGAGGGTGAGCGTCTTGCCCAGACCCATGTCGTCGGCGAGGCAGCCGCCCAGGCCCAGGGAGGTGACGGTGTCGAGCCAGTGCAGGCCGCGCAGCTGGTAGTCACGCAGGGTCGCGGTCAGACCCGGGGGCTGCGGCGCCGGTCCGGGCAGCTCGGCGAGCCGCGAGCGCAGGGTGGCGAGCCAGCCATCGGTGACGAGCTCGACCTCGGCACCGTCCACTTCGGTCGTGCCGGCCAGGACAGCAGCCAGCGCGTCGACGGGCGCGAGGGGTTTCAGCGCCCGCTCCCGGGCGCGGCTCGCCGATGCCGGGTCGAGCAGCACCCACCGATCCCGCAGCCGCACGACAGGCCGGCGGGCCTCGGCGAGCACGTCCAGCTCGGCCGCCGACAACTGCGTGCCACCGAGGGCGAGCTGCCAGTCGAGCTCCAGCGCGCGGCCGCCCCCGAAGAACGCCGGCACGTCGTCCGGCGCGGCACCGGGGCGCACGACGGCGCGGGCCGTGAGCCCGGCCAGCTCGGCGGGCCAGTGGACGGCGACGCCGAGCTCGGCCAGCCGGCCGGCGGCGTCACCGAGCAGCTCGCGGATGTCGTCGTCGCGCAGCGCCACCTCCGCGGGCACGGGCGCGGCCAGCAGCGGCGCGAGCGCCGGCCACACCTCGGCGCAGCGCCGCAGCAGGAGAAGTACCTCGTGGCGGACCGCCTCGGCACCGGTCCGCCACAGTTCCGCCGCATCCACGAGCGTGTCGCCGTGCACCTGCACCACCGCGCGGAACCGGCCGTCGTCCAGGTCGTCCGATTCGAGCCGCAACGACACCCGCGTGGTGGCGGCGAGGCCGGCGACGTCACGCAGGAACCGCAGCAGCAGCGGGAACGGCTCGGGCAGCCGGGCCGGGTCACCGGGCAACGGGGTGGCGTGGGCGTGCGGCGGCATCGCGTCCGCGAGCCGGCGCAGCCACTGCTCTTCCTCCGGTGCCAGCGGTCCCGTCCATCCGGCCTCGGCCAGGCGCGTCCCCGCCTGCGCGGCGACCGACCAGAACTCGGCCGACGCGTCGCCGCGGGCTCGGCCCAGCAGTTCGACGGCGTCGGCAACCGGGACCCGCCGCGCCGGAACCGTGCGCAGACCGTCTCGCAGCACCACGTCGAGTGGTCCCCGCTCGCCCGGTCCCACCGGTGTCGTGCCGCCCGGGTGCCAGAACACGACGAAACCCGGCTCGACGACGACGGCCTCCCCCGGCGATGCGCTCCCCACGACTCCCCTTCCCGTCGGTCTCGGACGCCGTCCGCCGACGTTACCAGAACTCTGTACGACGTACGAGGAAATACAGGGCAGAATGACGCGGATGAGCACGGAGTACACCGGCGGCGGCGACCCGCGGCGCACGATCGAGCTGCTCTGGGGCGTCCCCGGGCCGCCGCGGCGCGGGCCGAAACCCAAGCTCACCGTCGCCGACGTCGTCGCGACCGCGACCCGGCTGGCCGACGCCGACGGGCTGGAGGCCGTGACCATGCGCCGCGCCGCCGACGAGCTCGGCGTCGCCCCGATGTCGCTCTACACCTACGTGCCCGGCCACGCCGAGCTGATCGACCTGATGCTCGACGACGCCCACGGCGAGCTCACTGCCGAACTGCCCTCGACCGGCTGGCGCGACGCGCTCACCGCCGTGGCCGAGGACCTGTGGCGCCTCTACCACCGCCACCCCTGGCTCCTGCAGATCACCACCGGCCGCCCGCCGCTCGGACCCAACACCTTCGCCAAGTACGAACGCGAGCTCAGCGCACTCGACGGCCTCGACCTCGACGAGCTGGAGCTCGACGCCGTCGTCAGTCTCGTCATCGGGCTCGTGCAGGGCACCGCGCGCGGCTCCATCGACGCCGTCCGGCTCGCGCGCCGCACTGGCCTGACCGACGCCGAGTGGTGGGAACGCAGCGCGCCCGTCCTCACCGAAATCCCCGCCGCCGACGCCGCGAACTTCCCGCGCGCGAGCCGCGTCGGCACCGCCGCAGGCCAGGCCCACAACGCCGCGTCCAACCCCGAGCACCACTTCCGCTTCGGCCTCGCCCGCATCCTCGACGGGGTGACGCTGCTCGTCGAGCGCCGCTGAAGGCCTGGAGACTGTCGGTCCCCCGGTTTAGGTTCGCACCAGGTGTCGGTTTCGCGCATGCCCGATCGTCGAGCGGGTACGAGCGAGCCGGTACCGGAGGGAGCACGGGTGGAGGAGCACGGGCGGGACGCCGCGGTGGAGGCCGCCGTCGCGCGGGCGTTCCGGGAAGAGTGGTCGCTGGTCGTGGCCACCCTCATCCGGATCACCGGCGACTGGGACCTCGCCGAGGAGTGCGCCCAGGACGCCTTCACCCTCGCCGTGCGCACCTGGCCGCGCGACGGCATCCCGACCCGACCCGGGGCCTGGCTCACCACCGCCGCCCGCAACCGAGCCGTCGACCGGATCCGCCGCGACGCCGTCGGAGCGGGCAAGCTCCGGGAGGCCGCGCGCATGATCGTCCCCGACGAACCACCCACCGACGACACCACCGTGCCCGACGACCGCCTCCGCCTCATCTTCACCTGCTGCCACCCGGCGCTCGCCGTCGAAGCCCAGGTCGCGCTCGCGTTGCGCACCCTGGCCGGGCTCAGCACCGCCGAGATCGCCCGCGCGTTCCTCGTGCCGGAGGCCACGATGTCGCAGCGGCTCGTGCGCGTGAAACGCAAGATCCGCAGCGCCGGCATCCCCTACCGCGTGCCGCCCGCGCACCTGCTGCCCGAACGCACCGCGGCCGTGCTCGGCGTGCTGTACCTGCTGTTCAACGAGGGCTACACCGCCAGTGCCGGACCCGACCTGCAACGACCGGACCTCGCCGCCGAAGCGATCCGCCTGGCCCGCGTGCTCGTGCACCTGATGCCCGACGAACCCGAGGCCACCGGCCTGCTCGCGCTCCTGCTGTTGCAGCACGCCCGCCGGGCCACCCGCGTCGCCGGCAACGGGGAGCTGGTGCCGCTCGAGGAACAGGATCGCGGCCGCTGGGACACCGCCGCGATCACCGAAGGCACGACCCTGCTGGAAGCCGCGTTACGACGCCGCAGCCCCGGGCCGTACCAGGTGCAGGCCGCGATCGCCGCGTGCCACGCCACCGCCGCCCGCGCCGCCGACACCGACTGGGCCCAGATCGCCGGCCTCTACCGCGAGCTGCGCCGGCACCTGCCCACCCCCGTCGTGGAGCTCAACCACGCGGTCGCCGCGGGGATGGCCTTCGGGCCCGCGACCGGCCTCGCGCTCGCCGACGAGCTCACCGCCCGCGGCACGCTCGCCGGCTACCACCTGCTGCCCGCGACCCGCGCCGACTTCCTGCGCCGCCTCGGCCGCACCGCCGAAGCCCACGCCGCATACACCGACGCGTTCGACCTCACCCGCACCGACGCCGAGCGCAGCTACCTGCGGCGCAGGCTCGCCGAAACATCGCCCGAAAAATCCCGGGCCGGAGTGTCGGTCCCGGCGCCGCCCGTTCGTCGGCTGGACGAACCGACCCGTGAACCGGAAGGACCGCGATGATCACCAAGACCCTGCGCGTGCCCGGCGCCGAGCTGACCTACGACGTCGACGGCGACGGCCCCGTGCTGCTGCTCGTGCCCGGCGGACCCGCCGACGCCACGGCGTTCACCGGCCTGCGCCCGCACCTGACCGGCCACTACACCGTGGTCACCTTCGACCCGCGCGGCATCTCCCGCAGCCCGATCACCGGCGAACCCGGCCGCGACCTCGTCGGCGAGCACGCCGACGACGTGCACCGCCTGCTCACCGAAATCGGCGGCGAGCCCGCGCACGTGTTCGCCAACAGCGGCGGCGCGGTCACGATGCTGGAGCACGCCCGGCGCCACCCGGGCGAGGTGGCGACCCTGGTCGCCCACGAGCCGCCGATCAGCCGCTACCTCGGCGAAATGCTCGCCGACTTCCCCAACATCCCGGCGATCTACCGCGAGCAGGGCATCGAAGCCGCGCTCGGCGCGTTCATGGCCGCCTCCGGCTTCGACGTGCCGCCGCCACCGGCCCACCCGTCGGCCGAGCAAATCGAGCAGGGCAAACGGATGCAGGGCAACTTCGCCTTCTTCTTCGGCCACCTCATGGCCGCCATCGGCGCCTGGGAACCCGACCTCGACGCCCTGCGCGCCACCGACACCCGCCTCGTCGTCGCCGTCGGCAAGGCCGCGGCCGGCACCCCCGCCCACACCGCCGGGCTCGAACTCGCCCGCGCGCTCGGGCAGGAAGCCGTGGAGTTCCCCGGCGACCACGGCGCGTTCGCCGGCGAGCCCGGCCCCTTCGCCACCCGGCTGACCGAAGTCCTCACCCACGCCTAGGAGACCGCTCATGCGTTACCTGCTCATGATCGCCGGCGAAGAGCCCACGGAAGAACAGAAGATCGCCGGGTGCGGAGGCTGGTCCGACGACCTGCTCGCCCGCGGCATCTTCGTCGGCGGTGGCGGCCTGCACCCGCCGGCCACCGCCACCTCCGTCCGCGTGCGCGACGGAGACGTCCTGCTGACCGACGGCCCGTTCGCCGAGAGCAAGGAACAGATCGGCGGCTTCGTCATGATCGACTGCGCCGACCTCGACGAGGCCGTCGAAATCGCCTCCCGCCACCCCGCCGCCGCGTACGGCACCATCGAAGTCCGCCCCATGCTGGGCTGACCCGAACCCAGAGGAGAACCCCATGCCGTCCCTGGTGGAGCGCGAAGACCAGCCCTACGTCGGCTACCGCGCGACCGTCGGCCTCGACGGGCTGCGCGAGGTCGCGCACCGCATCGCCACGATCGTCGGCGCCCTCGCCGAACGCGAGGTCGCGCCGGCGGGCGCGCCGTTCTTCCGCTACCTCGTGATCGGCCCGGACATGGCGAGCCTGACGGTGGAAGCCGGTGTGCCCGTCGCCGCGCCGGTCGAGCTGGGCGAGGAGTACCGCAACGACGTCGTGCCCGGCGGGAAGTACGTGCTCGCTACCCACTACGGCGCACCCGACGGACTCGTCGCCGCCACCGCCGAACTGCTCGAGTGGGGCGCGGCCGAAGGCGTGCGCTGGGACCGCACCCAGGCCGCCGACGGCGAGCACTGGACCGGGCGCCTCGAGGTCTACCGCACCGACCCGCGGGTGGAACCCGACGCCACGAAGTGGGAGACCGACCTGTACTTCCGCGTCGCCGACTGACGAGCGCGCCGCGGGACCGGCTTGAGCATCGCGTCAGCCGGTCCCGCGCGCCAGCCACCCGCCGAGCAAGCACGCGAATCCGGCCGTCGAAGCGAACGCGCGCAGCAGGTTCCACCGCACCCAGCTCGTCTCGAACCGCGCCCGCAGTTCGGCCAGCGGCGCCGTGCCGCGGTCCAGCGCGTTGTTCATCGGGATGTTCTTCACCGCCGTGATCACGATCATCGCCAGCAGCAGCGCGAACCCGGCGATCAGCCACGGCAGCGCCCCGCGCCCGCCGGATGCCAGATCCAGCACCGCCGCGGCCGCCGCCAGCAGGGGCGCGCCGAGGAACGTGAGCAGGAACCAGCCGTTGACGATCGCGATGTTGATCTCGCGCATCGCCGTGACGAACGTGTGGTCGTCCGCGCGCGCCAGGCCCGGCATCACCGACACCGCGTAGGAGTAGAACAACCCCGCGATCAACCCCGCCGCGACGATCGCGACCACCAGCACCACCCCGGACACCGTGGACATGCCGTGCTCCCTTCCCCAGCCGGCGCGGCTCACCGCGTCCAGACGCCCGTCGCCGCCGTCGAGCGCGCGTAATCGCCGAAATCGCGCGCCGGGCGCCCCAGCACCTGCTCCACGTCGCCGGTCACGTGCGAGTTGCGCCCGTCCAGCACCCGCGCGAACAGCTCGACCAGCACCCACGCCTCGTCCTCGGGCACCCGGCCGTCGGTCGAGAGCCGCACGAACTCGTCCGGCGAAACCGGACGATAGCGGACATCCCGCCCGATCGCGGCGGAGATTTCCCCGGCCACGTCGCCGAAGGTCAGCAGCCGCGGGCTGGTCAGCTCCAGCGTGCGGCCGTCGAGCGCACCCGTGGTCAGCGCCTCGGCCGCGATGTCGGCGACGTCGTCGGCGTCCACGAACGGCTCCGTGGTCTGCCCGGCCGGCAACGCGATCTCGCCCGCCAGCACCGGCTCGAGGAAGAAGTGCTCGCTGAAGTTCTGGAAGAACCAGCTCGCCCGCAGCACCGTCCACGCCGCGCCCGACTCGCGCACCACCTGCTCGCTGACCGCCGCGTCCTCCTCGCCCCGCCCGGACAGCAGCACGATCCGCTCCACCCCGGCCGCCACCGCCTCCGCGCAGAACGCCCGGATCACCGGCGCCGCCCACGGCACCACGAGGTCGGGATAGAACGTCACGTACACCGAGCCGACGCCGTCGAGCACCGGCGCCCACGTCGTGTCGTCCGCCCAGTCGAACCGCGGCTCGCTGCCCCGCGAGACCGCCCGCACCTCGGCACCGCGCGCAGCCAGCCGCTGCGACACCCGGCGCCCCGTCTTGCCCGTACCACCCAGAACCAGAGTTGTTTTCGTCATGAGAGCCAGTGAAGCGCCGATGAATGAGACTCTTCATGGTTCATCGGCTCGATCCCATGTTCCATCGTCTACACTGCTCGCATGGATCCGCTCGCCGCGCTCCTCGACGGGCCCCGCGCGCACGGGGCCTTCCTGCTCCGCTCGGTCCTGACGCCGCCGTGGTCACTGCGCATCGAGGACGAGGCCCCGCTGACGGTCGTGGCCGTGGTGACCGGCGAGGCCTGGCTCGTGCCCGATCACGACGACGCCACACACCTCGGCGCCGGGGACATCGCGGTCGTCCTCGGCCCCGAGCCGTACGTGTTCGCCGACGACCCGGCCACCCCACCGCAGGCGGTGATCCTGCCCGGCCAGGAATGCCGCACCCCCGACGGCGAGCACCTCGTCGACCTCGTCGACGTCGGCGTCCGCACCTGGGGCACACCGGGCGGCGGCACCACCGTGCTGCTCACCGGCACCTACCCCCGCGTCGGCGAAGTGTCGCGCCGCCTGCTCGCCGCCCTGCCGCAGACCCTGCTCGTGCGCGCGGCCGACTGGGACAACGCGCTCGTGCCGCTGCTCGCGACCGAGATCGGCAGAGACGTCCCCGGTCAGGAAGCCGTGCTCGACCGGCTGCTGGACCTGCTGCTCATCGCCGCCCTGCGCACCTGGTTCGCCCGCCCCGGTTCGCCCGCGCCGGCCTGGTACCGCGCCCACGACGACCCGGTCGCCGGCCGTGCGCTGCGGCTGCTGCAGGACCGGCCCGCACACCCCTGGACCGTCGCCGAGCTCGCCGCCGGCACCGGTGTCTCCCGCGCCGCCCTGGCCCGGCGCTTCACCGCGACCGTCGGTGAACCCCCGATGGCCTACCTGGCCGCGTGGCGCCTCGCCCTCGCCGCCGACCTGCTGCGCCAGCAACCCGACACCACGATCGGCGCCATCGCCCGCCAAGTCGGCTACGGCAGTGCGTTCGCGCTGAGCGCCGCGTTCAAACGCGAATACGGCCGCAGTCCCCAGCAGTACCGCACGCGCGTGCCGGCCTGACCGCGCCGCCGGAGATCGTCACCGGAGGTTCGAGGTCGCCGACGTCGCGAAGTGGGCGACCGTCCCGGCAATCGCGTCGAGGTAGTGGCTCAGCACCACCTGGTTGACGTTGTCGAGGCGATCACAGCTTCGGTGATAACACGGGTCGTACCGCTCGTCGGCCAACCCGCCCCACGCCTGGGCCTGCGGCTCCGACTTCCGCTTGCGGTCACCGTTCTCCGCGCCACCCGACGGGATCCCGGCCTCGACGAACGCCGATTCGTCGTCGCCGACGAACTCGATGATCTGCGGTTCCACCCCGGTCTGCTTCAGCTGGCCGGCGAGGACGCCGGCGACGGTGGCCGAACCGGGCGGACCCGACGCGGACCGGTCGTCACCCACCCCGCCCTGCGCGAAGTACCCGCCGTTCGGCGAAGCGATCATGTCCACGTTGAGGTAGAGCAGGATCTTGCCGAGCTCCTCGGTGGAAAGCCCGCGCACGTAAGCCTTCGAGCCCTGGGAACCGTCCTCTTCGGACCCGAAGAACGCGAACCGCACCGCGTTGCGCAACGCCGCCGAAGGACCGAGCCGCTTCGCGATCTCCAGCAGCGCCGCCACACCCGAACCGTTGTCGACGATGCCCGGCCCCTCCTTCACCGAATCCAGATGAGCCCCGACCACCACCACGTGGTCGGGGCTGCCGGTGCGAGTCTGGGCGACGACGTTGCGCATCGTGCCCCGCTGCCGCGACCCCTCGTAAGTGGGTGTGTCCACCTGGTAACCGGCAGCCCGCAGGACACCGGCCACGTAGTCGACGCTCGCGTCGTATCCCGGGCCCGGGGACGCCCGATTGCCGCCGTTCTCGTCGGCGATCCGCTGCAACGCCTGCAGGTGGACGACCGCGCCGGCGTCACTCACCGCACTCTTCAACTGCTGGGCCACCGGACCGTCGGTGGCCGGAACGCTGACGGGCTCCTCCGCCGGAGCCGAACAACCCGCCACAACCACGCCCGCGATCAGCGCGAGCAGGAGTCTTCTGCGAGACGGGACCCGTTTCGACGACCGCATCACCAGGGTGCTCCTCCCCGAGCCCGAGCCCGTGTCACGAGATGACCGGACGGGCCCGCGCCCGCACCGGCCACCATCGTCGCCGCTCGCCCGGGCCGCGGCACCGCACGGCAAAGGTGAAACCGGCTCCGGTCCACCCCGGACGATCTCAGGCCGTGGCGACCCGCTCCGCACCCACGATGTGGTCCACGAACCCGTAGGCCAGCGCCTCCTGCGCGTCGAACCACCGGTCGCGGTCGGCGTCGGCGGTGATCCGCTCCACCGACTGCCCCGTCTGGGCCGCCGTCAGCTCCGCGATCCGCCGCTTCATCTTGCCGAACACCTCGGCCTGGATCGCGATGTCCGTCGCCGCCCCCGAGATCCCCGCCGACGGCTGGTGCATCACGATCCGCGTGTTCGGCAGCAGGTGCCGCTTGCCCGGCGTGCCCGACGAGAGCAGGAACTGCCCCATCGACGCCACGAACCCCAGCCCCCAGGTCGCCACGTCCGGCTTCACCAGCTGCATCGTGTCGTAGATCGCCATCCCCGCCGTGACCGAACCCCCGGGCGAGTTCAGGTAGAAAGTGATGTCCTTCTCCGAGTCGTCCGCGGCCAGCAGCAACAGCTGCGCCGTGATCCGGTTCGCCACCTCGTCGGTCACCTCCGTGCCCAGGAACACGATCCGGTCGCGCAGCAACTGCTCGTACACCGACTCGTTCGGCTGCTGCCCCGCCGCGTGCATTTCGGGAACCACCGTCAGCGTCATCGTCTTCTCCTCACTCGGTGCGAGATCCCTGTCCGCCCCGAACGTAGGAGCGCGGGCACGGCCGTGGGGGCGCCGTTCGCTCACGGCGTGGCCGGTTCGCTCCCGGCGATCACCCGGGCCGAAGCCGCTCAGCGCAGGACGGCCGCCAGCAGATCGGTCCCCAGCGCCGTCAGATCGGGCAGGTTGAGGGTGTAGCGGACGTACCGGCCGTGCCGGCGGGTCGTGAGCAGGCCCGCACGGCGCAGGACGGCGAGGTGGCGGGAGACCTCCGGGGGCGAGAGCTCCCAGGCGTGGGCGAGTTCGCCAGTGGTGTGCGGGCCGCGGGCCAGGGTGCGCAGCAGCCGCAGCCGCACCGGATGCGCGAGTGCTTCCAGCCGGAGCGTGACCGTTTCCAGCGAGACCGGCGCCGACGGGCTCGCCGCGGCGACGGGGTACTGCACCACCGGCCGCCAGCCGGGCGCGTGGATCGCCACCAGGTGCGGGCGGCCGAAGACACTGGGCAGGAACGTGACCCCGGTGTCGCGGGCGGCGGTCGCGTTGTCCTGCAGCTTGTCCACGATGATGCAGCTGCCGTCCGGAGCCAGGGTGACGGCGCCGGAGACCGACGCGAGCGCCGCCCCGGCACCCTGGCGCTTCAGCAGATCGTTCTTCAGCCGCAGATCGGCGGCGAGCTGCGCGGCGACGCCCCGCCAGGCGGCGTCGAAGAACGCTTCGGCGCACTGTTCGAGGGTGTGGCGCACCCGGGCCCGCACGGCTGCGGGGTCCGCGAGCAGCCGTTCCGCGAAAGCCTCTTGGAGCGCGCCACGGGCCTGAGCGAGGTCCAGGGCCCGCTCGCGCGCCGTCGCGTCGGCGAGCGGTGACGGCCCGGAGAAGTGGACCCGGTTGCTGCCGCACGTGGTGATGAGAGCGGCCGTCACGTAGGTTTCGTCGTCGATCCGGTCCACGTCGTCCAGCTCCTCGGCGAGGGTCGGCCGGGGCCGCGCGGGGACCAGGAAGTCGGCTCGTGAGGAACGCCAGAGGAACTCCGCCTCCCTGAGCCGCTCGGCCAGCTCCGGCCGCAGCCCCGCCCACACCTCGCCCGCCCAGCCGGCGAGCTGCGGGTGATGCCCGGGCTCGGCCAGCACGTGCAGCATCGCGGTCAGCTCGGCCAGCGGCGACGCCGCGAACCGGAGACCCCCGGACGGCAGGCCGCCGATGTCGATCCTCAACGTCATCCCCTCATCTTCGCCGGTCCGACGGCCGGAGACCGCGTCGATTGACGGGGTCCGTCAACCGACGCGGTGATCCCGGCGGCCGGCCGCACCGTGGACGCCATGGCAACCACCACCAAGATCCGGCCGGGCGCCCTCGTCCGTGCCTCCGGCGGCCCCCGCTACGCCGTCGCCCTGGCCGTGGACGCGCTCGGCACCGGCCTGCTGCGGCCCTTCCTGTTGCTCTACGGGGTGACGGTGCTCAGGCTCTCCCCGCCGGTCACCGGCATCGCCATGACCGTCGGCGCCGTCGCGGGCTTGGTGTGCATGCCCGCCGTCGGCCGGTGGCTGGACCGGGGCGCGCGCAGCACGGCCGTGGCGGCGTCGATGCTGGTGCGGGTGCTGGGCGTGGCACTGCTGCTCGCCGCCCCCGCGGGGCACGTCTGGCTGTTCGCGACGGCGGCGCTGTTCCTCGGCATCGGCAACCAGGCCTGGCCGGCCGCCCACGCCGCCCTCGTGGCCACGGTCTCCCACAGCCGGGAACGGGACGCGGCACTCGCGGGAGGCCGCGCACTGCGCAACGCCGGCCTCGGCGCGGGCGCCCTCCTCGCCACCGCATGCCTGACCGGCGGCACCACCGCACTTCAGGCGCTGGCAGCCGTCACCGGACTCGCCTACCTCGCCGCGGCGGCCTTGGCGTGGTCGGTGCACATCCGCGCACATCCGGCCGCTGCTCCGGCCGGCGACGGGGCCGATCGGCCGGCACCTCGGATGCGCACGGTGCTGGCCGCCAACGTGGTCTACGTCTTCTGCCTCAACGTCCCCGAAGTCGCGCTTCCCCTGGTCCTGGTGACGCAGCTGCACGCGTCCCCGGTGTGGCCGGCAGCCATCTTCGTCGCCAACACGGTGCTGGTGGTCACCCTGCAGGTTCCCGTCACCGTCCTGCTGTCCCGCTTCTCCCGGCGCACCGTGCTGGCTCTCGCCGGTGTGGTGATCGCCGGGTCCTACCTCGGCTTTCTGGCGGCCACGTCGCTGGGCGTTGGCTGGGGAGCCCCGGCCGTCGCGGCGGTGTCCGTGGTCTGCACCCTCGGCGAGATCATCTACGCCGGCAGCGCGACCGCGCTCGTCACTGCCCTGGCCCCGGTACCGGTCCTGGGCCGCGCCCTCGCCCGCTTCCAGCTGTCCACGGGCTTCGGCCTCGCCGTCTCCCCGGCGGTCATCACCGCGCTCGCCGCCCACGGCCCGGCCGCCCTCTGGGGCAGCCTCACCGCGGCGACGCTCGTCTCCGCCGCCGCCATCGAGAAGGACCAAGCACCGGCGAGGCGCTCTGCTCGCCGGCACGGGTCAGGGCCGAGCGGCGGTGCCGGTGCGGGCCGCTGATTACGCTTCCACCATGGACACTCCGGCGGACGACCGCGTCCCCATCTTGTTGCGCAGCCGGCCCAGCTGGCTCGTCGCCCAGCTCGCCACGCAGGTCACGCGGCTGGTGGGCGAGGCGTTCGACGCCGCCGGGTTCCGCCGCTACCACTACGCACTGCTCGCCGCGCTCGACGAGTTCGGCCCCGCGAGCCAGGCCGCGCTCGGACGGCGCTGCCGCATCGACCGCAGCTACGTCGTCGAGGCCGTCAGCGAGCTGGAGGCCGGCGGCCTCGTGCTGCGCGCGCCCGACCCGGCCGACCGGCGCCGCAACGTCGTCACCCTCACCGGCGCGGGCCGCACCCACCTCGCCGCAATGACCCGGACCCTCGACGACGTGCAGGCCGAGCTCACCGCACCCCTGCTCGCGGCCGAGCGCGTGCAGTTCGTCGACCAGCTCGGGCGGGTGCTCGACCACCTGCGCGAGCCCCGCGTCACCGGTAAGGGTTCCGAAATCCCGTGATCTCGATCATGGCGGTGAACGGGGCTAGCGTGGCGTACGTGTGAGCCGCAGGCCGTACCGGCTCTCTCCGTCCGTTCGCATGCGAAGGATCCGCCCCTATGACGAACCACCCCTTCCGCTTCGGGGTCTCCCTGCTCAACGTCGGTTCCCGCACGGACTGGCGCGCCCGCGCCCGCGAAGTGCAGGACCGCGGCTACGACGTGCTCCAGGTCCCCGACCACCTCGGCATGGCCTCGCCGTTCCCCGCGCTGGTCGCGGCAGCCGACGTCACGAGCATCCGGCTGGGCACCTACGTGCTCAACGCCGGCGTCCTCAGCCCCGCCTACCTCGCCCGCGACGTCGCCGACGTGCAGCGCCTCACCGACGGCCGGCTGGAGCTCGGCCTCGGCACCGGCTACATGCCCAACGAGTTCGAGGCCGCCGGCGTGCCGATGGGATCCGGCGGCGAGCGCATCCGCAAGCTGGAGTCCACGCTCAAGGCCACGCGCGAACTGCTCGCCGCCGAAACGGGTGCGCCCGTGCCGCCGATCATGCTGTCCGGCTCGGGCGACCGCATGGTGGCGCTCGGTGGCCGTGAAGCCGACATCTTCAGCTTCTCGATCATGGCCGGCGTCACTCCGGGCACCGCCCCGGAAGACGCCTTCGCCCACCGCGTGCAGGTGCTGCGCGACGCCGCGGGCGACCGCTTCGGCGACATCGAGCTGAACCTGTTCGTCGCGGCCGTCGGAGACAGCGTCGAGGAGCTCGACCTCGGCATCATCCGCCAGGCCAGCGGCCTGCCCGACGACCAGCTCACCCAGCTGCCCGGCGTGCTCGTCGGCTCGCCGCGCGAGATCGCCGAGCGGCTGGAGCGCTACCGCGAAACCTTCGGCACCACCTACATCAGCGTGCTCGAACCGCACCTCGCCGCGTTCGCCGAGGTCATCAAGCACCTCAGCTGACCGACGTCGCGGGCGCCCAGGGTCCGCATCCGCTCCACCACCCTGGGCGCCGCGCGGCGAATTTTCTGTGACCCGAGAGCACGAGAAATCGGGCCGGGTATCCCGTTGTGCGAATCGGCATTTTATGACCTGTTCGAGCGGCCCCTAGGGTCGAAATATGGAGTGGAGTTTTCAGCCAGCCGAAAAGCTGGCGGCCGCATTGCATGCCGGTGAAGTGACCTCGGCGGAACTGACCGACGAGGCGATCGCCCGGATCGAGCGCGACGACAAGGTGATCAACGCGATCTGCGTGCCGGACTTCGACCGTGCGCGAGCCGCCGCGCGCGATGCCGACCAGGCGCGCGCTCGCGGCGAGGACCGGCCGCTGCTCGGCATCCCGGTGACAGTCAAGGAGTCCTACGACATCGCCGGGCTGCCGACGACCTGGGGCATGCCGCAGCACCGGGGTTACGTGCCGGCCGAGGACGCGGTCCAGGTGGCGCGGCTCAAGGCCGCGGGCGCGGTCGTGCTGGGCAAGACCAATGTGCCCTTGGGGCTGCAAGACATCCAGACCTTCAACGAGATCTACGGCACCACCCACAATCCGTGGAATCACGACCGCACGGCAGGCGGATCCTCCGGCGGATCAGCGGCGGCCCTCGCGTCCGGATTCTGCGCGCTGTCCATCGGCTCCGACCTCGCCGGTTCACTGCGCACCCCCGCGCATTTCTGCGGCATTTACGCGCCAAACCCACACTCGGACTGGCCGCGACCCGTGGCATGGTCGCGCCGCCGGCACCGGCTTTGCCGGTCGACCTCGACCTCGCCGTCGTCGGCCCGATGGCACGCACCGCCCGTGACCTCACACTCCTGCTCGACGTCATGGCCGGACCGGACCCGCTCACGCACGGCAAGGCGCACCACGTGACACTGCCGCCCCCGCGCCACGAACGGCTCGGCGACTTCCGCGTCCTGGTCCTCGACGAGCACCCGCTCATCCCGACCGGGTCCGCGGTGCGGGCGGGCGTGAACCGGGTGGCCGACGCACTTTCCGACGCCGGCGCCCGCGTCGAACGGCAAACTCCGCTGCTGCCCGACCTGGCCGAAGCCGCGACGCTGTACATGCAGCTGCTGGTTTCGGGCTCCGTCGCACGGTTTCCGATCGACGCCTACGAGCAGCTGCAGACCCGCGCTGCCGGACTGAACGCGGACGACCGGAGCCTCGACGCGACGCGGTTGCGCGCCATGGTGTTGAGCCACCGCGACTGGCTCGAGGTGAACAACCGCCGCGAGCTCCACCGCCACGGCTGGCGGCAGCTCTTCGCCGAGTTCGACGCCGTGGTCTGCCCGATCACGCCGACTCCGGCGTTCGGTCACGACCACCACCCCAACCCGCTCGAACGCCGGATCGACATCGACGGCGCCGCGTACCCGTACTTCGACCAGCTCGTCTGGGCCGGCCTGGCCACCATGCCCGGCCTGCCCGCCACCGCGATACCAGCGGGCCAGTCCCCCGAGGGGCTGCCGGTGGGGGTCCAGCTCATCGGCCCGATGTTCGAGGACCGCACCCCGCTGCGGCTGGCCGAACTGCTCGAACAGAAGATCGGCGGCTTCCAGGCCCCGAGGCGGGACGTACTACCCACCCTCGGTGGCCTGCTTACCGCTTAAGCGGCAAAATCGCGGGCGTGACCCCCGAGCTCGGCCCGACGACCCGCGTCATGCACGCGATGGAACAGCTGTGGGCGGAAATCCGCAGCCGGCACCCCGACGTGCCCGACGCCATCCTCGTCCTGGCGTCCGGCACGATGGGCACCACCACCGAGATCCACGGCCACTTCGCCCGCTCCCGCTGGCACGTCGGCCCCGGCGAGGACCCTCGCGCCGAGTTCTTCCTCGGTGCCGAAGGCCTGCGCCGCCCCGCCGCGGAAATCCTGGCCACCACGTTGCACGAAGCCGCGCACGGCCTGGCCGCGACCCGGGACATCGTCGACGTCAGCGACGGCCGGTACCACAACAAGCGGTTCGCGGCGCTCGCCCACGAGCTGGGCGTGCGGGCCGAGCAGGCGGACCGGATCGGGTGGTCGGCCACCACCGCCCTGCCCGCGACGATCGACGCTTACGCGGGTTCCCTGCGCGTTCTCGAACGGGCGTTGACGGTGTGGCGGCACACCGAACAGGAGGTCGCGGTCCGCGCGCGGGCTCCGGAACCGCTGCCCACGGATCCCGACCAGCCCGACGTCGTCGTGCCGGCACCGGTTCCGGTCGTGATCGCGCCGGTGGACGGCCGCGGCGCTCACCGCGGCGGGCCGAACTACGTGGCGGCGGTGTGCGGGTGCGACAAGCCGCGCCGCATCCGGGCCGCCCGGTCGGTTCTCGAGCTGGGGCCGATCACCTGCAGTCTCTGCAACTCGCCCTTCACGGAATTCGCGAACTGACCAAGGCCCTCAGCGGTAGCAGTACGAGTCCGACGAGGCGTCCCCGCCCTCCAGCCGGACCTGGTGCGGCCGCAGGCCACGGAAGTCTTCGCCGTGCAGGAAGCACTTCCCGTCGACGCGCAGGCCGCCGCGGACGGGATCGGTCTCGAGCTTCGCCATCCAGGCCCCGACACCGTCCGGGTAGAACTGGTCGTCCCAGGCGCCGTAGAGGGAGTTGGTGACGTAGATCCGGCGACCGTCGCGGCTCACCTCGACCATCTGGGGACCACCCGAGAGCTGCAGCGACGGCGCGGACGGGTGCGGCACCCGCCCGGTGATGCCCCCGAGACGCACCGAGCCGGTCTCCTTCGGGTGGGCCGGGTCGCTGACGTCGAACTGCTTGAGCTCACCGATGCCCCAGCACGACACGTACAGGAACCGGTCGTCCACGCTGAGGCCGATGTCGGTGATCAGCGGCGGCACGGCCCCGAACGGCCGCAGCGCCGGCGGCAGATCCGCGGCGTCGGCGGGCTCGGCGGGCACGGTGATCACCTTGTCCACCGCCCAGGTGTCGCCGTCGAGGTGCCAGCGCCACACCGAAGCCGACAGGTCCTCGGTGGACACCACCACACCGACGAACCCCCACGTGGCGTCCGGGTCGTGCGACGGACGCACCTCGAGCACCATCTGGTGCTGCTCACCGAGATCGACGCTCTGCAGGTGCCGGCCCTCGGCCAGGTCCCAGAAGTGCAGCGAATGCCCGTACTTGTGGCCCAGCAGCAACTCCGGGTCGATGCCGTCCTCGATCATCGCGGGGGTGCCCCACTCGCTGCTGATCAGGACGTTCCGGTTGAGGTGCCACCACGCGTCGTAGGCCAGGTACTGCGGGCCCCGCTCGGTCTCCCACGCGCGCACCACGTCGAACGTGTCGTGGTCGAGCAGCGCGATGCCGCCCGGACCGGCCGAGCCTTCGCCGGCGCCGAGGCACGACAGGTACACCCCATCCGGCCCGCAGTGGGAGGTGTGGGGACGGGAGTACCCGGCCTTCTCGGCCAGCTCCGCCGCGGTCACCGTCTTGTGCAGGACCGGCTGCCGCGGGTCGGGCTGGGTGTCGAAGACGTGGACGTTCGAGGAACGCAGCCCGGGCAGCAGCAGGAACCGGCGGCGCAGGCCGTCGGTGTCGTGGCCGGTGTGAGCGAACGCGCTGCTGCACGCGTTCCACCCGAAGTGGTGCAGCTCGTCGCCGCTGCCCGGCAGCTCCGACCAGCCGACCACGCTGCCGTAGGTACCCGAGTCGGGATCCACGTCGACCGTCGCCAGGGCGTCCGGTTTGGCGGCCGTCCGGTCGAACGCCACGACATAGGCGAGCGTCTCCGGCGGGGCCGCGATCGCGTCGCCGGGGCTGCGGTAGAAGGTCGGATCGGTCTGTGCCTGTGCTGACTGTCCCGTCGTCACGTTCTGCCTCCCGTGTCCGATTCCCCGCGGCCAATGTCCCGCGCGTGCCATCGGGGCCGCAAGGCGTGAACGCGCACGTCAGACGGCATCGGCGCGGGCTCCGCGAGAGCTGCCGGGCCGCTGCTCACGCGGTGTGAGACTGGCGTGCTGCTCGCGTTTTCCCTTGGCCGCGCAAGGGAAAACGGCCGGTCCAGGCCGCCCGCGGCAGGTGCCCGAGCGGGCAGTCACCACGGTGGCCAGGCGGCGCGAGGGTGAAACTTCACGGTCAGGGCCGAGGGGTTTCCCCGGGCAGGTCGAGCAGTTCCGCCAGCAGGTCGGCACGCAGGTCGGTGTTCTCGGTGGGAGTCGCCAGGGCGAGCCGGTGCACGCGCTCGAGCCGGGATCGCAGGCCGTTGTGGTGCTCCGCGGCGCGGGTCAGCTGTTCGTGGGCCGCGTCCAGCCGGCCGGCCAGGACGGCGGAGCGGCTGCGTTCCTCAGCGAGGGCTTCGGCCGAGGCAGCGGATTCCGTGCGCTGGTGCTGGTGGGCAGCGTCCAGGCGTTGCTCCAGGTCCCCGAGGGAAGCCCGGGCGACGGCGAGTGTCTCGGTGGTCTGGTCGAGCCGGCCCGTGAGGTCCCGGCGGACCTCCTCCTCGCGGGCGCGGGCCTGCGCGAGGTTCGTGAGCGCGGCGTCGCGTTCGGTGGTGCGGACGGCGAGCTGCTCCGAGCGCTGGGCGAGCTCCGCAGCGAGGGCGTCGGCGCGGGAGCGTTCGGAGCGGATGTCGGTGGCGGCCTGGTCGGCGCGTTCGGCCGCGGCGGTGGCGGCCGCTTCGGCACGGGCCTGGTCGAGCTCGGCCGTCTTGCGGGCTTTCACCGCTTGCGCGGCGGTTTCCTGCGCGGCTTTCGCCAGCTCGGCCTGTTCCTGGGCGTGAGCCTGGGCGGCGGCGGTGGCTTCTTCGGCGTCCAGCGCGCGGGCTTCGGCGGCTTGGCGCAGGCCGTCGGCTTCGGTGGCGCGGCCTTCCGCGGTTTCGGCGCGGGTGAGCGCGGAGGTCACCTCGTCCTGCGCGCGGGCGGCGACGCTGTCGAGGGCGTTGCGCAGCGTCTGCAGCGGCCCGCCCAGTTCCGTGGCGGCGCGGACGAACTCCGCGGCCGCGTCCGTCAGCCCGGCGTGGGAGACCGAGTCGCCCAGTGCTTCCCGCAGCGCCTGGTCGGCGGCGGCGAGCTGCTTGCACGTGCGGTCTCCGGGCCAGCGGCGGTCCGGGCAGAACTCGAACGGCCGGCCCCCGCGCGGCCCCGGTGGCGGCAACGGCGCCCGGCACTGCCTGAACCCGCACAGCGCGGCCGTCCGGTCCTCGATCACAGCTCCTTCAGTCACTCCTGAACCCTATCCGATTAGTTATGTAACCCATAACTGAGGTTGTAGTTATCTAACTCAATACCCAGGTCGGCTACAGAACAGAGCTTTTGTTGCTAAGCTACTCGAGAAGATAATTGGTCGACGGAGAGTGACGGAGCCGGCAGCTGTGAGTGAGATCGTGAGCCTCGGAACCGGCTCGAAAACTGGGTACCCCCTCTCGGCCGACCATGACGTCTGGCCGGGCGTCGAAGACCCCGCCGCGCTGCTCGACGCGATCGCGGAGTGGCTCGCCGGCTACGGCAACCAGGCCACCCGCCGCACCTACGCCGAAGGACTCGGCCTGCCCGTCACGGCGGCCGACCTCGCCGAGTGGGCCGAACCGGGCCGTCACCTCGACACCTGGCGAACCGCCGTCCTGCACTACGCCGACGCACTCCGCCTCACCCCGAGCCCGGCCACGGCCACCGCTCCCCCGCCCGCACCCCGCGGCCGGCTGCGCGCGCACCACTGGTTCCGCTGGTGCGCCACCCGCGGCCTCGATCCGATGGCCGCGACCTCGGCCGACGTCAAGAGCTGGCTCGACACCCTCGCCACCGCCGACGCCGCACCCGCGACGCGCGACCGGATGCTCGCCACCGTCAAAGCGCTCTACGGCTACCTCGCCGACACCGGCCTCGTCACCGGAAACCCCGCCGCGCTCAACCGCCGCCGGCTCGGCCTCGCCACGGCCGCGAGCAGCACGTCCGGCACCGTCACGCTCACCACGCGCCAGGTCCGCGCCCTCTACACCGCCGCCGGCACCCCCCGCCGCGGCGCGAGTCCCTTGGACACGGCACGCGCGGTGGCCGTGGTCGCGCTGTTCACGCTGGGGCTGCGCGTGAGCGAACTGTGCGGGCTGGACCGCTCCGACCTGCACGTCACCCGCGGCCGCCGCGCCCTGCGCGTGCTCGGCAAGGGCGGCAAGACGCGCGTGGTCTACCTCAGCGTCCCGGCGGAGAACGCGCTCATGAGCTACCTCTCCGCCCGCGACACCGCGGCCGCCTCACGCGAGACCACGGTCGAACGGCGCACGCAGGCGCGTCACGCCCCACCGTCACCTCTCCTGCAGACCCGCACCGGCAACCGCTACCAACGCCAGGCGATCTGGCAGCTGCTCCGCCGCATCACCGCCACCGGCGGCACCGAACTCGAACCCATCGCCGGCGCCATGCACCCCCACGCGCTGCGCCACTTCTACGTCACCACTGCCGTGGAAGCGGGCGCCCAGCTGGTCCACGTGCAGGCCGACGTCGGCCACAGCAGCATCGACACCACCCAGCAGACCTACGACCACGCCGCCCGCGCCCCGGAACGCAGCGCCGTCGACCTGGTCGCGGCCAGCTGGTTCCCCGACGACACCGGCACCGGCTGACGTGCGGTCGTGGCGAGTCAGGCCTTGGCGGATTCTCGTTCGGCGATCCGCGCAAGCCGCTCCAGACTCACGCGCATGTTCGCGTTGAGGTCGGCCTCCAGGTCCCGGACCCCGAAGAACACCCGCAGGATCACGTGCAGGCCCCGCGGCACGGATTCGACGACCTCGTAGGACTCGATCGCCGCGGTACCGGTCCCTTCCGGGCGGAACACGTACCGCCACCGGATGCTGCCGCCGCCGCGTTCGGTGCGGCGGATGCCGAACTCCCGCGCCGGATCGGCGACTTCGACGACCGGCTTGTTCGACCAGGTGAACCAGCGCCGCTTGTTGCGGGCGACGAACGTGGCGCCCACCGCGGCACTGCTCGCACCGTCGAGCCAGCGGCACTCGATCACCTCCGGACTCCACTCGGGCGTCCGGGTCACGTCCGACACCAGGTCGTACAGCGTCCGAGGGTCGGCTTCGACGTGCCGGTGCACCTCGTCGCGAGTGAGCTCGCCCATCGTCCCCTCCCGGGAGCTGATGCGTTCTCACCGCCGCTCGACCAGCCTCTCGACACTTGTCGACGGCGGTTCCGATAGGACATAGTGTGGCCGATACCCTATCGGGTTGTCTACGCTGCAGGTCATGGGATCTTTCAACCCGCATCCCGGCTCGGCCCGCCTCGACGCCGACGGCGGTCCTCGCCACGCTTCGCCACCGTCAGGCCGGCGTGAGCGGCTGCGGCTGCAAGCGATCGACGAGATCCTCGACGCGGCGCTCGACGTCGTGACCGAGCAGGGCGCCGCCGCGCTCAACCTGTCGGAGGTGGCGCGACGGGTCGGGTTGCGGCAGTCGTCGCTCTACCAGTACTTCGACTCGCGGCTCGCGGTGTACAACGCGCTGTTCGAACGGGGAATGGAGCAGCACCTGGACGTCGTCCGGACGGCGGTCGCGGCCGTGCCGGAGGGCTGGGCGGCCCTGCGCGCGATCGCCGCCGCCACGGTCCGGTTCTCGGTCGACCACCCGGCCTTGTCCCAGCTGCTGTTCCTCCCGGCGGTGCCGGGGTTCGAGCCGTCGGCGCGGGCGTATCGGCCCAGCTTGGCGGTACAGGAGCTGACCACGCGAGCGTTCGCCGCGGCCGTCGACCGCCACGAGCTGCACCCGGCGGCCGCCTCGGAGCGGGGCGTCGGGCTGTTCATCGCCCTCGGCGCCGGCGTCGGCTCGCTCCAGCTGGGCAACGATCAGCACGCCGGCTTCGACGAGGGCCGGTACGCCCGCCTGGTCGAACCCGCCCTCGACATGTTCGCCGCCTACTTCTCCCCGGACAAACCGGCCGGTTGGGTGCCCTGACCGAGGAGCCACGGCCCGCCCGGCGCGCTGCACACCCGTTGCGCCGAGCGGCGAAAGCGCCGCCGATACGCTGGCAGCAACCCCGCAGCCTGGAGAACACTTGCCCCACCACGATCCGCTCACCGCCGACTGCGGCAGCTGCTTCGGGCTCTGCTGCGTCGCCCTCACCTTCACCCGCTCCGCGGACTTCGCGATGGACAAGGCCGCCGGCGACCCGTGCCCGAACCTCGAGCCGGAGTTCGGCTGCGGCATCCACGACCGCTTGCGGGACAAGGGATTCTCCGGCTGCACCGTCTACGACTGTTTCGGCGCCGGGCAGAAGATCTCACAGATCACGTTCGGCGGGCGGGACTGGCGCAGCGAACCGGGCGGTGCGAAGCAGATGTTCGCCGCGCTGCCCGTGATGCGCCAGCTGCACGAACTGCTCTGGTACCTCACCGAAGCGCGGTCCCTCGACGTCACGCGGGAGCTGCACACCGAACTCGACACCGCGCTCGGCGAGACTCAAGCGCTGACGCTGTCCGACCCGGACACCCTGCTCGCCGTGGACGTCGCCGGGCAGCGCGCCCGCGTGGACGTGCTGCTGCAGGCCACGAGCCGGCTCGTGCGGGGCGGGGTGCGCGGCAAGAAGAAGGACCGCCGCGGCGCCGATCTCATCGGAGCGAGGCTCGCGAACGCGGACCTGCGGGGCACGAACCTGCGCGGCGCCTACCTCATCGCCGCGGACCTGCGCCGCGCCGATCTGCGCCAGGCCGACCTGATCGGGGCGGACCTGCGCGACGCCGACGTCCGCGGGGCGGACCTCACCGCGTGCCTGTTCCTCACGCAGTCGCAGGTCAACGCTGCCCGCGGCGACGCCACGACCCGGCTCACCGAGCGCCTCAGCCGGCCCGCCCACTGGTAGCCGGGCGCGTCGACCCGACCACCACGCCACCGAGCCGCGCGACCCAGCTGCCGCACAGGCAGCGGACGTAGTCGGCCCGGCTGCCGCGTGAGCCGGGCACGACGGCGGACGGGGGCAGTTCGGCCAGCGGCCAGCCACAACGGGGGCAACGGTTCTCATCCATGCCCCGATCGTGCTGTAATGAGTCAGTGCACTTCAACCCTTACGGCGGCTCCGGCGCGCAGGTGGCCGCGGCGCTGGCCACTCTGGTCCGGGACGACGGCGTCCGGGCGGACGACGTGCTGGACACCTGCCGCGCCCACGGCATGACGCTGGCCGGGCTCACCGACGACGAAGGCGCCCGGATCCTCGACTGGGGCCGGCGGCTGCGTGAAGTCTTCGCGGCCGGCAGCGCAGATCGGGTCGGGCTCGTGAACCGGTTGCTCGCCACCGCGGCCGTGCGCCCGCACATCTCCGGCCACGACGGCAAGCCCCCGCACCTGCACTACGCGAGTGAGGACGCGGGGGCAGTGGAACGCGTGCAGGCGCACTCGGCCGGCGGGCTCGCCCACCTGGTGTGCGAAGCACCCGACCGCTTCGGCCTGTGTGCGCGCGAGGGCTGCGGGATCGCGTTCGTGGACACCTCGCGCAACGGCCGCCGCCGGTTCTGCTCGACGCGGTGCGGCACCCGGGTCAACGTCGCCGACCACCGGGCCCGGCAGCTCAGCGCCTGACTCAGCTCATCTGCTCGTGGATCCAGTCGAGGATCGTGTCCACGCGCGCAGTGGTCTCCACGCCGGGCTGGGGGCAGTCCGGGCCGTTGTCCTCGACCGCCACCAGCCGGCCCTTCTGGTCGCCCTCGGGGACGAAAAACGGTGAGCCCGAGTCGTCGTGACACGGGCTGTTCTCGACGGTGCGCGCCTCCCGCGGGCTCATGTCGAGCTCGGTGTGGCGGATGTCGCTGACCTCGAAGTGGCCGCGTTTCATGTGGTCGGCCGGCGCGACGACGGTGGCCGAGAGCGAGCCCCAGCCCACGAAGTCGACGTCCTCGCCGACCTTCGGCGGACCGGTCGGCAGCGTCAGCGGCGCGATGTCGGTGATCGGGGCGCTGAGCTTGACCAGCGCGAGGTCGTTGACCGGCGACTGGCGCACGTCCACCGCCTGCACCACGTGCCCGCGCGGGTCGTCGTCGTTGATCTTCCCGACCGCCACCGTCATGTGGTACTGCGGCGCGCCGCCGACGCGGGTGCCGTCGAGGTCGTGGAAGCAGTGCCCGGCCGTGATGATCCAGTCCGGCGCGATCAGCGAACCGCTGCAGCCGCCGCCGCGCACGCCGCCGCCCTCGACGGGGATGTCCTTCGACGTGAGCTTCGCGTTGAACGGCATCACACTCGGCGGCAGAGCCGGCGCCGTGCTGCTGGGCGCCGCGTCGGGCTGAGCCGACGAGCCCTGCCCGGCGGCGCCCGCGCGCGTGTGCGCTACTCCGGCCGTGTCGGCGTGCCCCTCGGCGGACGCGGCCGCACCCTTCTGGACGGTGACGTAGCCGCCGGCGAGGCCCGCACCAGCGACGATGGCGAGTGCCAGCGCGCCGTGCCGGGAACGACGGTGACCGGATCGTGACTTCACACTCGCAACAACGGACGGAGACCCCAAGAAGTTCATCCATCCGTGGAGAAATCTCAGCGAATCTCGTCACTCTGTGACACCGCAGCCGATCAAGGGACGTTTCGGGCTGCATTAGGGTTCCCGTTATGACCAACCGCTTGGTATCCCTGGGCGATTCCTTCACCGAAGGTGTCGGCGACGACGATCCCGCCGCGCCGAACGGCGTGCGCGGCTGGGCCGACCGCGTCGCCGAGGTGCTGGGCGCTCGTGAGCCGGACTTCCGCTACGCCAACCTCGCCATCCGCGGGAAGCTGCTGCCCCAGGTGCTCGCCGAGCAGGTCGAGCCGGCGATCGCGATGGAACCGGACCTGGTCACGCTCTACGCGGGCGGCAACGACCTGATGCGCCCGAAGGTCGACATCGACGCGCTGACCGACTCCTACGAGCTCGCCGTCGCCCGGCTGCGCGGCACCGGTGCGCGGGTCGCGCTGTTCACCGGCGTCGACGGGGTGGAGGACGCGTTGTTCCGGCAGATGCGCGGGCGCGTCGCGATCTACAACGAGAACGTGCGCGGCATCGCCGCCCGCCACGGCACGCTGCTGGTGGACATGTGGTCTATGCGGCAGCTGCGCGACCGGCGGCTGTGGGCACCCGACCGCCTGCACCTCAACTCCCGCGGCCACCTCGAGGTCGCCATCGCGGTCCTCGGCGTGCTGGGGGTCCCCCACGACCTCACTTCGGCCGAGCTGGGGCCGCGCCCTCGCCTGTCGGCCCGCGAACGCCGCGAGGAGAACCTGCGCTGGAGCCGCGAGCACGCGTGGCCGTGGGTTCAGCGCCGCCTGCGGGGCGAGTCGTCCGGAGACACGATGAGCCCTAAACGCCCGGTGCTGGAGCCGTTCGGGTCCGGTGCACTCGGATCAAGCGCCGACGCGCGGCGCGTGCGCGGCTGACAAGGCCGGGCGCAGGCCGTCGAAGAGGATCGCGACCACGCGGTCGCGCAGGGCGCAGTCGGCGCCGATGTGCTCGGCGGCCTTGGCCGTGCCGATGATCACCGGGATCAGCTCGGCCACGGTGAGGTCGGCGCGCACCGCGTCGGCGTCCTGCGCGCGGCGCAGCAGCACGCCGAGCGCCTCCAGCAGGCGGGTGGCGACGTCCGAGCCGGCCTGTGGCACGTGGATGCCGGCGGCGCTGAGGGCTTCGAAGTAGGCGTTTTTCGCGCTGGACATCTCGATCCAGCTGGTCAGGAACGTGAAGAACGCGGCGCCGGCGTCGGGTGAGTCCTGCGCGACGACCGCCTCGGCCTCGTCGACGAAGCGGTGCAGCCGTGCGTAGAGCACCGCTTCGAGCAGTGCTTCCTTCGTCGGGAAGTGCCGGAACACCGTGCCGACGCCCACGCCGGCCTCGCGTGCGACCTCTTCGGTCGGGGCGCCCGTGCCTTTGGCCGCGAACACCGTCTCCGCGGCTTCGAGCACTTTGGCCCGGTTGCGCCGGGCGTCGGCGCGCAGCGGTTTGGACTCCGTCACGGTGCCTGATCGTAGCCGGGTTCAGCAGGGCAGCGCGCTGAGCACGCGTTCCAGCGCTCGCGGCACGTGCGAGCGCCAGCCGCCTCCCATGATCCGGCGGGAGACGCGCTCGAACTCGTCGTCCGGGTCGAAGCCCTCGTGGCTGAGGAACAGCCGGGTGCCGGTGCCCTCCGGCACGAGCCGCCACGTGACCGTCCACTTCGGACCCACTTGATGCTCAGCTCGCGTTCGGGGTCGGCCACGAGCACCTCGCACTGCACCGGCCCGCCTGTGAACCCGGCCGCCGGCACGGGCTGGGCGAGCAGCTCGAACCGGTGTCCCACCACGGGTTTGATGTCGTTGGGCATCGTGAGCCAGCGTTCCAGCAGCTCCGGTTCGGTGAGCGCGCGCCAGACCTTGCGCGCGGGGTGCGGCAGGAACTGGTCGACGTGCACGGCCGTCGGGTCTTCCGCGTTCGGCACGGCCTCGGTCACAGGTCCTCCTCGTCGAGCAGGTCACGCAGGTTGGTGAGCTTGGTGCGCCAGAACTGCTCGAACGGGTGCAGCCACGTCGTGACTTCCTCCAGCGGCGCGGCTTCGAGGGAGTAGACGCGGTTGCGCCCGGCGCGGTGCTCGGTGACCAGTCCGGCCTCCCGCAGCACGCGCAGGTGCTCCGACAGGCTGGGCCGGCGCATGTCGAAGCGCCCGGCCAGATCACCGGCGGCCATCGGGCCCTCCAGCAGCATCCGCAGCACCTCGCGCCGCGCCGGGTTGGCGAGCGCGGCGAAGACGTCGTCGTTGACCGGCACGCCGCTCAGCCCGGCCGGTTGCCGAACGCCGAGGGCTCGAGCAGGCCGACACCGTTGCCGTCGAGGTCGCGGAACGAGGTCGCGCGACCCCACGGCATCACCTGTGGCTCGGGGACCTCGATCCCGTTGCCGCGCAACGCGGCCACGTCGGCGTCGAGGTCGGTGGTGTCGAGCTGGAAGTGCAGCGGCCCGGTGAGCGTGACGCCGGAGATCGGGTAGTCGACCAGCACCAGACCGGTCTGCGCCCCCTTCGGCGCCACCATCACGAACCGCCCGGCGGGCCCGCCGCGATCGACCACGACCTCGAACCCGAGCTTCTCGACGTAGAAGTCGCGCGCTTTCGCCTGGTCGGCCACCGGCACGGTGACGAACTGGATGCGGGAGACGGTCATGCCGGAAACAATAGGTAGGAGAAATCCTACGCGTCAACCCGTAGTGCGCTGCGCCAGAGGGGGTGAGCACGGATTCGGAGGGCGCACGCGCGCAACATCGCCATCGCCGGAGCGGGATCGCCGGAGCGGCACTGGGCCACTGAGCTCGCGGCCGACTTCTCGGTCGCAGGCTATGCGCACGGCGATCGAGAAGTCGCGGGGCGCTCGCTGGTGAAGGGCACGTGGGTCGCGCGCGCCGCGGCCCGGCCACTTCGCCGGGCAGGGCGGCGACGTGACCCACCGCGGGTTGAGCTTTACCGCGACGTCCACGCGACGGCTTGACCGCCTCGGGTCAACGACGCGGCGTCACTCGCGCAGCCGGGAGTTCAGCCGGGCGGCCTGCCGGGTGAGGTGGTCGCGTTCGGGCAGGTTGGGGGCGGCCGCGGCGGCTTCGGTGTAGAGGTGGGCCGCGGTGGCGGGGTCGCCGGCGCGTTCGTGGAGGTAGGCCGACGCCGCGGTGTGGCGGGGCAGGGTGGGGTCGAGTTCGGCGAGCGCGGCCAGGCCTGCGCGGGGACCGTCGGCCTCGCCGACCGCGACGGCTCGGTTGAGGCGGGCCACCGGGCTGTCGGTGAGGCGCACCAGCTCGTCGTACCACTCGACGATCTGCACCCAGTCGGTCTCCTCGGCCGACTGGGCGTCGGCGTGCAGCGCGGCGATCGCGGCCTGGGCTTGGAACTCGCCCAGGCGGTCGCGCGCGAGCGCGGCTTGCAGGATGTCGACGCCCTCGGCGATCAGGCGCGTGTCCCACTGGCTGCGGTCCTGCTCGGCCAGCGGGACGAGCCGGCCGTCGGTGCTGGTCCGCGCGGGGCGGCGGGCGTGGTGGAGCAGCATCAGGGCGAGCAGGCCCGCGACTTCCTCGTGGTCGATCCGGGCGGCCAGCTGGCGGGTGAGCCGGATGGCCTCGGCGGCGAGGTCGACGTCCCCGGAGTAGCCCTCGTTGAAAACCAGGTACAGCACCCGCAGAACCGTGGCGACGTCGCCGGCCCGGTTCAGACGCACGCCCGCCACGGTCTTCTTGGCCCGGGTGATGCGCTGGCCCATCGTCGCCTCGGGCACGAGGTAGGCCTGCGCGATCTGCTGCGTGGTCAGCCCGCCGACCGCGCGCAACGTGAGCGCGACGGCCGAAGCCGGGGTCAGCGACGGGTGCGTGCACAGGAAGTACAGCTGCAGCGTGTCGTCGGCGACCTCGCTCGGGCCCGGTTCCGGCTCCTCGTCCGCGCGCAGCTCTCGATTGCGGCGCGAGGAGTCGGCGCGCGCGGCGTCGAGGAACTTGCGCCACGCGACGGTGACCAGCCAGCCCTTCGGGTCACGCGGCGGGTCGTCCGGCCACACGCGCACGGCCTCCACCAGGGCTTCCTGCACCGCGTCCTCGGCCGCCGCGAAATCGGCTCCGCGGCGGCCGAGGATCCCGATCACCGCCGGGGTGAGGGTCCGCAGCAGGGTCTCGTCCACCGGCACCGTCATTCGGTGATGGCGGGGCACTCGCCGTAGAACGGGCGCACCTCGAGCCACTCCTGGACCGGCTTGCCGCCCGCACCCGGTGCTGCGGACAGCTCGCCGGCGAGCTCGACCGCGCGCTGGTGGGACTCGACGTCGATGATCACCCAGCCGGCGATGAGGTCCTTGGTCTCCGCGAACGGTCCGTCGGTGACCGGCGGCCGGCCCTCGCCGCCGGAGCTGACCCACGTGCCTTCCTGCGAGAGCGCCTGGCTGTCCACGAACTCGCCGGTGCTTTGGAGCTTGGCCGCGAAGTCGCGCTGGTACTGCACGTGGGCCGTGACCTCGTCGGGGGTCCACTGGTCCATCGGCACGTCGTTGCCGGCGGCCGGCGCGCCGCGGTAGTGCTTGAGCAGCAGGTACTTGGCCATCGTCGTTCTCCTCGGTGTGGTCCGGCCCATTCTGGCCGGGTTCGGTAGGGGGACGCAGCCGTTCGCGGGTTCCCGACATCCGGCGGCGGAAATCTTCTAGGCGTGCTGACGCTCGGCGCGCTGCTTGACGAGCTCTTCGACGGCGCTGGGCAGGGTGGTCTCGAAGTCGATGAGCTTCACCCAGGTCGGGGTCACGACGATCCGGACCATGCCGTCGTAGAGCGACCGGACCTCGGCCTCCCACTCGACGCGCTGTTCGGCGGTCATCTCGTAGGAGCCGTTCATCTGCAGGTACTCCTCGGGGATCCCGTCGACGACGTCCAGCTCCGCGCGGCCGCGGATGAGCAGGATCTTCGGCGGGTGCACCTCGGTGTCGATGGTGAGTGCGACCATCGGGTTGGCGCGCAGCGAAGGGAGCTTCGGTGCGTTCTTGGTGGTGCACATGACGATCTCGGTGCCGTTCCAGGCGAACCCGATCGGCACGGTGCGCGGTGTCCCGTCCTGGGCGACATAGGCCAGGCGGGTCAGGTCGCGCGCCAGCAGCTCCTGGCTGAGCGGGCGGTTGAGGATCTCGGTGATCTCGCTGCGGTCCACGGGGGTCTCCTCGGTGAGGCTCGGTCTGTGTTCGCCGCGGGGACGGAGCCGCGCTCGGGTTCCCGACATCCCGTCACGAAGTTTTTCGGAACAATCGCAGACCGTGGCTTTCGGCGGAATACGACCACAAAGGGTGACGGGATGAAACGGCCTTCCCGCATCGTTCGTCAGGAATCGCCGAACCGGGGCAGGTGCCTCACACTATTGAGTGACGCCAGTCACGAGAGGTGTGCATCATGGTTCTAGGCGACAACGAAGTCACCAAGTCAGTCGCAGCGTCCTCCGGAGACCGTCGAGTGCAGGTGCGGCGGGCGGCGCTCGCCGGGTCGATCGGGACGACGATCGAGTGGTACGACTTCTTCCTCTACAACACCGCCGCCGCACTCGTCTTCCCCCACCTGTTCTTCCCCTCTTCAACCGGCTACGCGGGCGTGATGCAGTCGTTCGCCACCTACGCGGTGGGGTTCGCCGCACGCCCGGTCGGCGCGGCGATCTTCGGGCACTGGGGCGATCGCCTGGGGCGCAAGGCGACACTCATCGTCACCCTGCTCCTGATGGGCTTGTCCTCGGCACTCGTGGGGGTGCTGCCGGGGACCGCGTCGATCGGGATCGCGGCTCCCATCATCCTGGTGCTGCTGCGCCTGGTGCAGGGCATCGCGATCGGTGGTGAGTGGAGCGGATCGGTTCTGCTCGCGATGGAATGGGGTGATCAGCGCCGGCGCGGGCTGCTCGCCAGTTTCGCCCAGGTCGGCGTGCCGGTCGGGCTGGTTCTCGGAACCGGTGGCATGACCCTGCTGTCGGCCACGCTGTCGCAGGAGGACTTCGATTCGTGGGGCTGGCGGATCCCGTTCCTGCTCAGCCTGGTGCTCGTGGTCATCGGCCTCGTGATCCGGCTCCGGATCCTCGAGACCCCGATGTTCGCGGGGGTGGTGGCGAACAAGAAGACGTCGAAGGCGCCGGTGAAGGACGCGGTGCGCCACCACTGGCGGGAGATCCTGCTCTCGGCGGGCCTGCGCTTCAGCGAGCAGATGCCGTTCTACCTGTTCACCAGCTTCGTGCTCGTGTACGTGGTGGAACGTCCCGAGTTCAGCAAGACGTTCATCCTCAACGCGGTGCTCGTCGGCGCGCTGGCGGAGCTGGTGCTGATCCCGGTGTTCTCGCAGCTCTCCGACCGGATCGGCCGGAAACGGGTGTATCTGAGCGGCTCGGTGCTCACGGCGGTGATCGCGTTCCCGTACTTCACGATCCTCAGCCACGCCGGACACGTGCTGATCTTCGTCGCGGTGATCGTGTCGCTGGCCGCGCACGCGATGCAGTACGGGCCGCAGGCCGCGCTGATCGGCGAGAGCTTCCCGACGCACCTGCGCTACGGCGGCGCCGGCCTCGGGTACCAGCTGGCGTCGGTGTTCGCGGGCGGGCCCGCGCCGCTGCTGGCGACGTGGCTGCTGCACCTGACCGGCACGCCGTACTCGGTGTCGATCTACATCGTGCTGTCCGCGGTGGTCACGGTCCTGTGTGTGATCGCACTGCCGGACCGGTCGAAAGCGAACATCGACGACGTGAGCGTCTACGCCCGCCGTTGACGACGAAAGAGGGGCGCCGCACCGGAATGACGGTGTGGCGCCCCTCTTTCGCGTGGTGCGTCAGCGGCGCTGCTGCGGCGGCCCGCCCTGGGGTCCGCCGAACGGGCCCTGCTGCGGGAACGGCCCGCTGCCCGGACCCTGCCCCTGCTGACCGCCGAACTGCTGCGGCGGGCCCTGGTACGGACCACTCGGCGGAGTGGTCGGGGGCTGCGGCTGCGGGAGCGACTGCGGGTTCTGCTGCTGGAGCCCCGGCGGCGGCGTGCTGGGCGGCGGCGTGGTCGGGGCCGGCGGTGCGGGCGGCTCTTCCTCAACCGGTGCGGCCGGAGCCGCGGCTTCCGGCGTCGAGGTGGGGCCGCCGAGAGCGCGGCGCGGCGGCGGGGTGTTGAGCGGGCTCGGCACCTCCTTGCGCGCCACGGCTTCCGCGGCGGCGACGGCCTCGGCGACCTTCGGGTCGGTCGAGGTGTCGAACCAGCCGGCGACCTCGTCGTCGTCGAGGTCGGGGCGTTCGGGGGTGTCGTCCTTCGGCGGCTCGTAGCGGAACACGCCGTCGTCGCCGGGGGCGCCGAGCGCGCGGGCGAAGCCCTCGAGGGCCTTGCCGTAGTCGCTCGGGATCATCCAGACCTTGTTCGCGTCGCCCTGCGCCATCTGCGGCAGGGTCTGCAGGTACTGGTAGGCGAGCACCTCGGGCGTCGGTCGGCCGGCCTTGATGGCGGCGAACACCTTCTCGATCGCCTTCGCCTGACCCTGGGCCTGCAGGTAGCGGGCGGCGCGTTCACCCTGCGCGCGCAGGATGCGGGACTGCCGCTCGGCCTCGGCCGCGAGGATCGCGGCCTGCTTCTGGCCTTCCGCGGAGAGGATCTGGCTCTGCTTCTGGCCTTCCGCCGTCTTGATCGACGACTCCCGCTGACCTTCGGCGGTGAGGATCATCGCGCGCTTCTCCCGGTCGGCGCGCATCTGCTTCTCCATCGAGTCCTGGATCGACGGCGGCGGGTCGATCGCTTTGAGCTCGACCCGCGCGACACGGATGCCCCAGCGGCCGGTGGCCTCGTCGAGGACGCCGCGCAGCTGGCTGTTGATCGCGTCGCGGGAGGTCAGCGTCTGCTCCAGGCTCATGCCACCGACCACGTTGCGGAGCGTGGTGGTGGTGAGCTGCTCGACACCGATGATGTAGTTGGAGATCTCGTACACTGCGGCGCGCGAGTCGGTGACCTGGAAGTACACGACGGTGTCGATGTTGACCGTCAGGTTGTCCTCGGTGATCACCGGCTGCGGCGGGAACGAGACGACCTGCTCGCGCAGGTCGATCCGGGCGCGGACCTTGTCCAGGAACGGCACCAGGAACGTCAGGCCGGGCGAGGCGACCGTGCGGAACCGGCCGAGTCGCTCGATCACCGCCGACTGGGCCTGCGGCACCACCATGATCGCCTTGACCACCGTGATGATGACGAACAAGACCAGAAGCGCGACCACGACGATCGCAATTGTCGACAAGAGCGTTTCCCCTTACCTAGTACCGTTTTCCGGAGTTCTCGCGATCACGACACGACGTCCACCACGGCGGTGGCGCCGGAGATCTCGACGACGGTCACGCTGGTGCCCGGCGCGATCGGCGGGTGCGACTCGTGCACCGCGCGCGCCGACCAGATCTCTCCCCCGATCTTCACCTGCCCGGCGTCGTAGTCCACTGTGGACACCACGACGGCGCGGGCGCCGATGAGCGCGTCCGTGCCCGTGGGCGTGTGGGAGCCGGCGAGGAAGCGGCGCTTGAGCGCGGGGCGGACCAGCGCCAGCAGTGCGACGGAGCTGACGGCGAACACGGCGACGTCGATGAAGATGTTGCCGGTGATCGCTTCGGAGCCGGCGCCGAGCAGCGCGGCGATGCCGAGCATGATCAACACGAAGTCGCCCGAGATGACTTCCGCGATCATCAGGACGATGCCGATGATCAGCCAGATCAATGCTGCTGCCATGTGCTCATGCTCTCAGATCGCGCCGGTTCGCACCGGGCAAGTGACTCGACGTGACCGACGCGTGACCTTGCCCGAAATCGGGCATACCGGGCTCACTTCCGGGTCATTCGGCGGGTTCGGTGACGAAGTCGATGAGCCGTTCGACGGCGCCGATGAGCGGCGTCTCGAGGTCGCGGAAACTGCTCACGGCGGCCAGGACCCGTTGCCAGCCCTCATAGGTCTCGCCCCAGCCGAGCGCCTCGCAGATCCCGACCTTCCACTCGGTGCCGCGCGGGATCTCCGGCCAGGCGCGGATGCCGACCGCGGCAGGTTTCACGGCCTGCCAGATATCCACGTACGGGTGACCGGTCACGAGCACCTGTTCGTCCCGGATCTGCGCGACCAGCCGTGACTCCTTGCTGCCCGTCACGAGGTGGTCCACCAGCACGCCGAGGCGGCGGCCGGGCCCGGTGCCGAAGTCGGCGATCTTCCCGGCCAGCACGTCGACGCCGTCCAGCGGCTCCACGACCACGCCTTCCACACGCAGGTCGTGGCCCCACACGCGTTCGACGAGCTCGGCGTCGTGCTTGCCCTCGACCCAGATCCGGGAGTCCCGTGCGACGCGGGCCTGCAGGCCCTGCACCTTCACCGAGCCGGACGCCGACACCTTCTTGACGGGCGCGGCGGCCTTGCGGACCGGCACGAGCGTGACGGGCTTGCCCTCCAGCAGGAACGCCGCCGGGCCGAGCGGGAACACGCGGTGGCGGCCCTTGGCGTCCTCGAGCACGACATTGCCGTACTCGATCTTCACGACCGCGCCGCAGTAGCCGCTGGCGGGATCTTCGACCACAAGGCCGGGTTCGGCCGGGATCTCGGGGATCTTCCGCTTGCGCGGACCCGACAGCACGTCGTCGTACGAATGTGAGCGCACGGCCGAGCACCGTAGTGCGGTTCGCAGGCCGAAGTCGTGCCGCCACGCCGGGCGGCTCTTGATCCTTGACGTCCTTCGAGGCACCGGAAATGTCGTACCCACGTGCGATTCTTCGGGTTCCTGCCGTTCCCAGGGGAGGTCGAGGTCATGGCGGGTGGGGGGATCTTCGGGTCGCTGACCGGGACGGTCGAGGCGCCCGGGCAGTGGTTGGTGCTGGTGACGGGCTTGTTCGCGGCCGCGGTGTCGGCGGGGACGTTCGCATTCCTGTCGAGCGAGAAGGATCTGCTGATCGGGCACGCGAACGTGCTGGGGACGGTGTTCCACGAGGCCGGGCACGCGCTGGCGAGCGTCCTCACCGGCGGCGGGGTGTACCGGATCGCGATCACCGGCGCCGACAGCGGTGCCACGTGGTCGTGGGCCCCGTCGCCGTGGTCGCGGACGTTGACGAGCGTGGCCGGGTACGCGATGCCGTCGCTGGCCGGGCTCGGTGCCGCCGGGCTGCTGCGCCACGGCCACGCTCCCGCCGTTCTCGCGCTCACGACGCTGGTGATGGTGCTCGTGCTGGTGGTCACGCGGGACCTGATCACCTTCGTCGCGGTGGTCGCGCTGGGGATGGTCACCTTCACCGTCTGGCGGGCGGCGCCGGGATGGGTGCAGAACGCCGTCGCGTACGGCGAGGCGTGGCTGCTGCTCACCAGCGAGATCGGCGGGCTGGCCGCGATCGTGTCCAACCGGGTGCGCCACGGCCTGCGCGACCACACCGACGACGCCGCCGGCCTCGCCGAGCTCACCTCGATCCCGGCGTTCGTGTGGATCGCCGGCTGGTTCGTGGTCATCGGCTGGGCGCTGGAGAAGGCGGTGCCGCTCCTGTGGCCGTGACGAGTGGCCGTGCCGCTGGGCCGTGACGGGCCGGTTCAGCGGGCGTGCGCGGATTCCTTCGGGGGCGTGCGGGTGCCGTGGATGGTTTCGGCGAGGTCCGCGTACAGGCGCGGCGCCAGCTCGGCGAGGGTGTCGCGGGCTTCGGCGGGCAGATTGCCGAGAGTGTCCTGGACGGCCCCGGGGTCGCCTTCGTACATCATGATCCCGAGCACGAGCGGGAGCTTCTCGGCCGGGAGCGCGGCCGCGGCCTGGGCGGCCATCGTGTTCCACTCGGCGGCGGTGATGTGCTGTTCGATCAGCGGGAGCACGTAGTCCTCTTCCGCGCCGAGGTGCTCGTACAGCACGGTGATCAGCGGGTCGAGCACGGCCAGCACGGCGTCGCGGTGCACGGGGTCCGGCTCGCTGCGCCAGGCCGCGACGGCCTCGGTGAGGTCGACGCCGAGGAACGCGATGCGTTCGTGGTGGCGTTCCGTGCCGTGCACGAGCGGCGCGACGTCGGCGGGGCAGCGGTCGAGCAGGTGCGGCCAGATCTCGAGGTCTTCGGCGTGATGGTGGTGGTGCAGGATCGTGCTGACGAGCTCGAGGTGGCCCGCGACGAGCGCGGCGCGCGCAGTGTCCCCTTCGGCGACGCCGGTGATCAGCTTCGGCATCAGCCCGAACTCGCGGCGCAGCGCGGTGTGCACCATGCGCATCTCGCGGGTCATCGCGCCGGGAGCCTTCGTTGCGGTCATGTCAGTCCTTCGGCAGCGGGAGCCGGCGCGTGCTCGCCCGGCATCCCGCGACACGGAGCTCGGCACCGCGACGGTTGAACCTGGAGCCGAACAGTGACGAGCGCCACACCTACCGCAGGAGCGCGAGGACCGCGTCGGTGAAGGGCGTCGGGCCGGTGCGGCGCAGGGGTCCTATCGCGACGAGCGGGGCGAGCGCGACGCACCACGCGCGGGTGCGGCCGGGGTCGGGCAACTCGGCGAGGCCGTCGTCGAGTGCGCCGCCGTCGGCGAGCGGGAGGAACGCCCAGTCGACGCTGTCGAGGGCCGGGTCGCCGATGCACGGGCGGGGGTCGATCGCGACGAGGCCGCGGGCCGGGCCGGCGTCGAGGACGTTGCCGGGGTGCAGGTCGCCGTGGACGAGAGCGACAGGACCGGTGGTGGCGAGGGTTTCGGCGCGGGTGCGCCCGGTGCGCAGGACGTGCATCGGCAGGTGCGCTTGCGCGGTGCTGCCCCGTAAGCGGCGTTCGGCGAGGTCGAACATCGCGTGGACGCGCTCGAGCTGGGTCGGGAACGGGCCGTCCGCGCCGACGCCGTGGAGCTGGCCGAGCAGGTCGCGGACCTGGTTCCAGGGGACGTCGGCGCCGGTCAGGGGGGTGCCGGGCACGAGGCCTTCGAGCAGGATCGCGCCCGCGGCGAGGTCGGTGTCGAGCAGCTGCACGACTCGAGGCAGGCCGGCCCACGCCTGCAACGCCGTGGCCTCGGCCCGGGCGATCGCGGGATCGGGGCACAGCTTCAGGACGCGGGGACCGTCGGGGCTGTCGCACAGCAGGGTCCGGCCGGTGTTGCCCGGGCGCGCTTCCCGGACCGTGAGAGCCCAGCGCTGCGCGAGGCGCGAGACGAGTTCGGGCAGCGCGTCGCACCACGGTCCGACGCCCGCGCCGAACCGGTCGACGAGCCTCGCGCGGGCCGTGGCGTCCAGCGAGTCGTTCAGAAGAGCGGCCAGGGGATCGCGCGCCAGTCGTCGCCGGGTTCGGGGAAGACCCCTTCGGCGAGCAGGAAGTCGGTCCGCTGCGAGAGTGCGCGGACCTCGAAAGTGGTGATGTGCTCGCCGAGGTCGGCGCCGAGCTTGCCATCGAGGTCGGACCGCAGCTTGCGCAGCTTCTCCGCGGCCTCGTCGCCGAGGCGCTCGCCGATCCAGCCCCACAGCACGGTCCGCAGCTTCGGGTCGGTGTGCAGGCAGATGCCGTGGTCGACGCCGTAGACGCGGCCGTCGGTGCCGGCGAGCAGGTGCCCGCCCTTGCGGTCGGTGTTGTTCACGATGACGTCGAGCACGGCCAGCTCACGCATCCCGGGGTGGTCGGCGTGGACCAGGACCGCCGGGTCGCCGAGGCGGTCGTGGGCGTGCAGCACGGTGCGCCAGCCTTCGGGGACCTCGTCGGGCGCGCAGACGTCGACGACGTCGCCGTCCTCGGCGGTCTCCACCCACAGCTGGACCATGCCGGGCCCGAACGGGCCGTCGCGCAGGACGGTGGGCGGGATGGCGCCGAGGCCGGACGCGTCGGCGATCATCGCGGTCGCGACCTCACGGCCGGCGAGGGTGCCGTCGGGGAAGTCCCACAGCGGCCGCTCCCCCGACACCGGCTTGTAGACCACCCGGCCGGTGACGCCGTCGAGCTCGATCGCGCAGAACAGGGTGACGTTGGAGGCGTCGACGAGCCGCCCCTCGACGTCGATGCGGCCGTGCGTGACGAATTCGCGCGCGGCGGGGTCCGTCGGCTCCGGCGGGGTGCTGGCCACCGGCGCCCTCAGTCCTCGGCCACGTCGACGTCGCGGCGGTAGCCGTTCTGCCGGGGGCAGATGTGCCCGGTCGCGTCGAGGGGCTCGCCGCACAGCGGGCAGGGTTTGCGCCCGGCATTGACGACGCGGTCGGCGCGCTCGGCGAAGGCGCGGGCGGCGACCGGGGTCAGGAACACGCGCACGGCGTCGGGGCCCTCCTCGGTGTCGTCGAGGACCACCGTCTCGTCGACCTCACCCTCGGTGATCGCGAGCAGCTCGATCACGACGGCGCTGGAGTCGGCGTCCCAGCCGAGGCCCATGGTGCCGACGCGGAACTCCTCCTCGACGGGCACCGTGAGGGGGTCGACGTCGAGATGGTCGTCGGGGACGTCGGTGGGCACGTCGGCGCCGAAGCGGCTGGCGACCTCCTCGAGAAGGGAGCCGAGGCGTTCGGCGAGGACGACGACCTGCTGTTTCTCGATCGTCACGCTGATCGTCCTGACATCTTCCGACGCCTGGAGGTAGAACGTGCGATCGCCGGGCTCGCCGACCGTTCCGGCGACGAACCGGTCGGGCTTGCGGAAGACGTGGATTACGCGAGACATAGCACCCCCGACCCTAGGCCACGGGCGCATGATCGGCATCCGCCGCCCCTGGTTGACCGGGATTTCGGTGCGGTGCGTGCGGGTGCGGACACGCAGCGGATCGCCGTTAGGCTTTCCGGGTGCCACAGATCTCTTCATACGGAACCTGGACCTCACCCGTTTCGGCGGCGGACGTGGCGGCCGCGGGAGGTGGCGCACAGTGGCCGGCGACGGTGGGTGACGAACTGTGGTGGGCCGAGGCCCGACCGGCCGAAGGCGGCCGCGTGGCGCTCGTGCGCGCGGTGCCGGGTGGCGGGGTCGAGGACGTGCTGCCGGCGCCGTGGAACGTCCGCAACCGGGTGCACGAGTACGGCGGCCGGCCGTGGGTCGCGATCGGCGACGTCGTGGTTTTCACCCATTGGGCCGATCAGCGGGTGTACGCGTCGGTCGCCGGTGAGGTGAGCGCGCTGACGCCGGAGCCGGCCGAGCCGCAGGGCGTGCGCTACAGCGATCTTCGCGCGGGCCGCGCCGGTGAGGTGTGGGCGGTGCGGGAGCGCAGCACCGGACCGCGCCGCACGGACATCTCCCGTGAGCTGGTGGCCATCCCCGTCGCGGGTGGGGCCGAGCGCGTGCTCGTGGCGGGCCATCGGTTTTTCACGGCGCCGCAGCTCTCGCCCGACGGCGCGCACGCGGCGTGGCTCGCGTGGGATCACCCGGCGATGCCGTGGGACGGCACGGAGCTGTTCGTCGCGCCCGTGGACGGCGACGGGGTGTTCGGCGAGGCCCGGGTGCTGGCCGGTGGCGCCAACGTGGCGGTCTGCCAGGTGGAGTGGGAGACGCCGGACCGGCTGCTGGCGCTGCTCGATCCGGAGGGCTGGTGGAACCTGCACCGCGTCGGGCTCGACGGGACGGTAGTGAACCTGGCGCCGGTGTTGCGGGAGATCGGCGGCGCGATGTGGAAGCTCGGCACGAGCTGGTTCGTGCCGCTCGGCGGCGGGCGGCACGCCGTCCTCACCACGGACGGGCTGGCGGTGCTCGACGAGCACGCCGGTTCGGTGACGCCGGTCGTGCCGGAGCTGAGCGTGTGGTCGACGTCCGGGCTGGCCGTGGTGCCGGGTGGCGTCGTGGGGATCGCCGGGGGCGCGGACCGCGAGAGCGCCGTGGTGCGCGTGGATCTCGAAGCGGGCACGTGGACGGCGCTGACGCCGCAGCCGGCCGACCTGCCGCCGGCGGCGTACCTGCCGGTGCCGCAGGAGCGTGTGTTCACCGCGGCGGACGGTTCGCGGATCCCGGCGTTCGTGTTCGCGCCTCGGAACCCGGACTTCACCGGTCCCGAGGGTGAGCGGCCGCCGTTCCTGGTCCACGTGCACGGCGGGCCGACCGGGCGCAGCGACGCGGCGCTGGACCTGACGATCGCGTATTTCACCAGCCGTGGCATCGGCGTGGTGGCCGTGAACTACGGCGGCTCCACCGGGTACGGCCGGGCGTTCCGGGAGCGGCTGCGCGAGCAGTGGGGTGTGGTGGACGTCGGCGACTGCGTGGCGGTGGCCGAGGCGCTCGTGGCCGAGGGCGCCGCCGACGGCGCGCGGCTCGGGATCCGGGGTGGCAGCGCGGGCGGGTTCACGTCGGCGGCGTCGATCACCATGACCCGCACGTACGCGGCGGCGACGGTGAAGTTCCCGATCCTGGACCTCGCCACGTGGACGGGCGCCGGTGGCGAGACGCACGACTTCGAGTCGCAGTACCTGGTGGGGCTGGTCGGCCCCTACCCGGAGACCGCGGACCGCTACCGGGAGCGTTCGCCGATCACGCACGCGGGTTCGCTGGCGGGGCCGGTGCTGTTCCTGCAGGGGCTGGAGGACCAGATCTGCCCGCCGGAGCAGGCGGACCGGTTCGTCGCCGGCCTGGCCGGCAGCGGCGTCGACCACGCCTACCTGCGGTTCCCGGGTGAGCAGCACGGGTTCCGGCGGGCGGAGACGATCGTGACCGCGCTGGAGGCCGAGCTGTCGTTCTACGGCCAGGTGTTCGGGTTCGCGACGCCGGACGTGGCGAAGCTGGAGCTGTCCCGATGAGACCACCGCGGCTGGCGCCCGGGGACACGGTGGCGCTGGTGGCGCCGTCCGGTCCCGTCGCGCCGGACCTGCTCGACGCGGCGCTGCCGGTGCTGCGCGGGTGGGGTGTGAAGGTGCGGGTCGGCGAGGCGGTACACGGCTCGACGTCGGGCTACCTGTCGGCGCCGGACGAGGTGCGGGCGGCGGAGTTCACGGCCGCGTGGCTCGACCCGGAGGTGTCGTGCGTGCTCGCGGCCCGTGGCGGGTACGGCGCGCAGCGGATGCTGGACCTGATCGACTGGACGGCATTGCGGGTTGCCGGGCCGAAGGTGCTGGCGGGTTCGTCCGACGTGACGGCCCTGCACCGTGCCGTGGCCACCCACCTGGGCCTGGACACGTTGTTCTCGCCGATGCCCGCTTCGGTCCTGTTCGACGAAACCGCGGCCGAGCACCTGCGGCGCACGCTGTTCGAACCGGAGCGCACGCGCGTGCTGCACGCGCCGGTCGCCGACGTGCTCGTGCCGGGCCGCGCGTCGGGCGTACTGGTGGGTGGCAACCTGTCGCTGCTCGCGGCCGGGCTCGGCACGGCGGAGCAGGGTTCGGCCGCGGACGGGATCGTGCTGCTGGAGGACGTGACCGAGAGCGTGTACCGGATCGACCGGATGCTGACGCAGCTGCTGCGCGCGGGCTGGTTCGCCGGCGCGCAGGGCGTGGTGCTGGGCTCGTGGGCCGCGTGCGGCGACCCGGCCGAGATCCGGGCGCTGGTGCTGGACCGCTTGGCCCCCTTGGGCATCCCGGTGCTGGGCGACTTCGGCTTCGGCCACGTGGCGTCCTCGCCGACGCTGCCACTGGGCGCGCGGGCTTCGCTGGACACGGAGCTGGGCACGTTGACCCTCGACTCCCCCGCGCTGGCCTGATCATGCGGTTGTCCGCTTCGGAAGCGCGAGCTCGCTTCGCGGCCTCCCGCGTGGCCCGCCTGGCGACGGCTTCGGCTGCCGGCGTGCCACACCTGGTACCGGTGACCTTCGCGGTGTCCGGTGATTCGATCGCCTTCGCCGTCGACCACAAACCCAAGTCGACGACCGCGCTGCGCCGCCTGGCGAACATCGCGGAGAACCCGGCCGTGTCCTTCCTCGTCGACGCCTACTCCGACGACTGGTCCCAGCTGTGGTGGGCCCGCGCGGACGGCGTCGCGCAGGTGCTGGATCCGGCCGCGCGGGCCGAGCCGGTGTCGTGGCTGGTGGCGAAGTACCCGCAGTACGCCGAGCACCCGCCGGAACACGCGGTGGTCCTCACGACCGTGCACTCGTGGCACGGCTGGTCCTTCTCGTAACGGTGTGACGACGGCCGCTAACGATCGCCGGGTGATCGACGATCTTGCTGCCGTGCTGAGGAAAACGGTCGTTTTAGCCGGTCTCGTGCTGGTGCTCGCGGGATGCTCTTCGGGCGAGGTGAAGGCCGGGATCGGGACACGCACGTCGACCCCGCCTCCGACCACGAGCCGGAAGTCGCACATCCCGAAGCCGGCGGATCTGTCGCAGTTCCTGCCGACGGACGAGGCGCTGGCCCCGACGGGGTTCGCGGTGGAGGACCAGCCGCGGTCGACCATCAGCGTCGTGTACCCGAAGAAGCTCATCGTCGCCTGTGAGAACGAGGCGATGGAGTCGTGGGACAAGGCCGTGGTCGAGGGCAGCTCGGCCGGCTGGTTCAAGATGGGCGGCGGCGCGAACCCGGCACTGACCTCCGAGACCGTCGACGAGCGCATGGGCCGCTACGACGGCGTGACCGGCGCGCAGGTGGTTGCCCAGATCAAGGCCGCCATGGCGTGCGGCACGTTCACCGAAACGGCCGAGGACTTCAAGGTGGACGAAAAGTTCACCGCCCCCGCGCTCCCCGGGGTCGACGCGCAGCACGGGTTCTGCGGCGCGGCCACCGACACTCCTGATGTCCGGAAGTGCGTCCTGTTCCTCGCCCACGGCGATCGGGCGGAGGTGCTCGAATCGACCGAGATCAACGACGAGGGCCTGAAACCCGGCAAGGCGAAGAAGAGCCTGCTGACGACGCTGCCGATGTTCGCCGCGGCGTTCGCCAAGGACCGGTAACGATCACCGGGTGATCGGCGATCTTGGTGCGTGCACAGACGGATTTTGTGGAAGACAGCGGCGGTGTCCGGTCTCGCGGTGATCGTCGCGGGATGTTCGTCCGGTGCGGCGACGACCGGGCCTAGTGCGACGACGAAGGCGCCGCCCGTGTCGAGTAGCGCGCCGCCTTCGTCGGTGGTGCATCCGCCGACGCTGGAGCGGCTGCTGCCGACCGAGGACGAACTGGCGAAGGTCGGGCAGGACGAGTACGTGCAGCCGGTCGAGTACGTCATCGGCGAGACCACGCCGTTGCGGCTGGTGAACGCCTGCGGTGCGGCGCAGCCCTGGGACGCGAAAGCGAAGCTGGGCGCCCAGGCGCATTCGAACAGCGAGAGCGGCGAGATCGCGCAGCTCGTGGCCGAGTACGACGGTTACACCGGTGCTCAGGTCGTGGCGGGTGTGAAGAAGGCGCTCGCTTGTGGCCACGTGACGGTGCAGCACCTTGACTTCGGGTCGGTCAGCGAGTTCACGGCGCCGAAGGTGGCGGATGCGCAGTACGGGTTCTGCGCGGCGCCGACCGACCCCATCGGGGTGCGGATCTGTGTGCTGGTGCTGGGCAAGGGTGACCGGGCCGAGTCGCTCGTCTTCACGAACACGGACTGGGTCGACAAGCCGGGCCGGTCCGTGTTGGCGAAGGTCGCGCCGCTGTTCGCCGAGGCGCTCGGGCGGCCCTAGCCCTCGGAGGTGGGTGCCGCGGGGAGGAACTTGTCTTCCCGCGGTCGCCGCCACGCCGAGATGAGGCCCAGGGGGTCCGGGCGCAGCAGGGACGCGGCCGCGTAGAGGCTCACGACCACGACGATCGCGATGAACCACCAGTCGTACAGGGCCTGTTCGCCGGTCGGGTAGTACACGAGGGTCACGAAGACCGACACGGCCACCACGGCGGAGAGGTTCCGGCGTTCCCAGGGGAACGCGGAGATGAGCACGAAGCCCCAGGTGAGGTACCACGGCAGGGTCGGCGGCATGAGGATCGCGACGGCCAGCAGGGTGATCGCGGCGCGGTACACGGCCTTGCTGCCGCCTTCGCGGGCGAGCCACCACTGGCGGATGCCGAACGCGGCGAGGCCGATCATGGCGATCGCGCGGGCGACGGTGACGAACGGCGACGGCTGGACGTTGGCGACGAGGTGCACGAGGTTGTACACGGCTTCGCCGATGCCGGTCGGGAAGTTGAGCCAGTTGGCGATGAGCTGGGGTGCCGCGAGGCCCGACCACCAGCCGAGGTTGAGGGAGCCGAGCGAGACCCAGGTGCCGGCGACGAACACGGGCAGGAAGAGCCCGACGGACGCGGCGCCGGCCTTGAAGAAGTTCTTGACCTTCGACTCGCCGGTCATGTTCGCGGCCCACATCCAGACGAGGAAGGGCAGGGCGACGGCGGCGGTCGGTTTGATCAGCATGCCGATGGTCACGAGCACGACGGCGACGATGTACTTGCGCTCGAGGGCGGCGAGGACGCCGGTGGTGAGGAAGCCGAGCATCATGAGGTCGTTGTGCGGGCCGCCGAAGAGGTGGATGACCATCATCGGGCTGGCGACCGCGAGCCACAGCGCCACGGGGAGCTTGCCGCCGAGGTGCTTCACGAGCCGCGGCAGCGCCCACAGGGTCATGCCGAGGCCGACGAGCAGCACGACGCGGGTGAGGATCACGCCGGCGATCATGTTGTCCTGCGTGATGGACACGATGCCCTTGGAGATGAGCAGGAACAGCGGCCCGTACGGGGCGGGCGTGGTCTGCCAGAGCGGGTGGACGTTCTGCACCACGTTGGGGAGCACGTCGAGCTCGGCGGGGCCGTTGGCGTACGGGTCGAGCCCGTAGAGCAGCTGGGCGCCCTGGCCGAGGTAGGAGAAGACGTCGCGGGTGAACAGCGGCGGCGACACGAGCAGGGGCGCCATCCAGCACAGGGCGGCGACGAGGATGGGCTTGCTGCCGATGCGGCCGGCGAGCACGTAGCGGCCGAGGCGGACCCAGGCCCAGACGACGAGCGCGAAGCCGAGGTAGAGCAGTCCGTTGGCGAGCGCGCGGCCGTGGCCGTAGCGGATCCACGACAGCGGGCCGTGGCCGAGGACGGGGTCGCGGATCAGGATCCCGCCGGCGCCGAGCGCGGCGAGCATGAGCAGCGTGGTCCCGATGGTGCCCATCGCGATCGTGCGGTACGGGAAGCGCGAGGGCGTGAGGAATCGCGCGTCCGGAGCGCTGATCGCGGACGGCTGCGCGGAGTCGGTGGTGGTCGCCATTTCGATCCAGGAGATTACCGGGTGAATCTTCGCCTCACCGCACGGGCTCCCGCTCCGATGCCGTTTCGCGCACCTGTTCGGGCGGCCGGCGTGCGGTCCGGGTGAATGTTCCGCCCGTGGGTGGTGGACGCCGTTTTTCCGGAAGTGGCCCGGAACGTTCAGCTGCCGGTGGTCGCGCGCTGGGCCGTGCCGCCGGGCAGGGCGGCGAGCAGGGAGCGGGTGTACTCGTGCCGGGGGTCGAGCAGGACCTGCTCGACGGTGCCCGTTTCGACGAGTTCGCCCCGGTACATCACGGCGACGCGGTCGGCGATGTTCCAGGCCAGGCCCAGGTCGTGGGTGATCACGAGCCCGGCGAGGCCGAGTTCGCGCCGCAGCCGCAGCAGGAGGGCGAGGATTTCGCCGCGCACGGATGCGTCGAGGGAGGCGACGGGTTCGTCGGCCACGAGCACGGCGGGTTCGAGCGCGAGCGCGCCGGCGATGACCACGCGCTGGCGCTGGCCGCCGGAGAGCTCGTGGGGCAGGCGGTCGAGGAACTTCTCCGGGGGCCGCAGCTCCGCCGCCTCCAGCGCCTTGAGCACGGTGTCGCGTTCGGCGGGCAGGCCGTGGATGCGGGGGCCTTCCGCGACGGCTTCGTAGACGGTGTGGGTGGGGTTGAGCGCGCTGGTGGGGTCTTGCAGGACGAGCTGGACCTTGCGCCGGTAGGCGCGCAGTGCGGCGCCGCCTGCGGGGAGGGGTTTGCCGTCGTGGCGGATCGCGCCGGAGTCGGCTTTCTGCAGGCCGAGCAGGGTGCGGGCGAGGGTGGTCTTGCCGGAGCCGGACTGGCCGACCAGGGCGACGATCTCGTCGCGGCGCACGGCGAGGTCGACGCCGTTGACGGCGTGGATGCGCTTGCCGGTCCGGTCGCGGAAGCTGACGTGGAGGTTTTCGGCTTCGAGCAGCGGGGTGTCGCCGGGGCCGGCGCGGTGCTCGGGTTCGGGCGGCAGCGGGGTGCTGGTGGCCGGGGCGAAGCGGGACACGGGGTCGCCGACGGTGGGGAACGCGGCGGCGAGCGCGCGGCTGTGTTCGTGGTGCGGGTCGGCCATGAGCTCGGCGCTGGGGCGTTCCTCGACGAGCTGCCCGTCGTACATCACGGCGATGCGGTCGCAGGTGGCGGCGAGCACGAACAGGTCGTGGCTGATCATGACGAGCCCGATGTCCTGTTCGGCCACGAGCTTCGACAGCAGCGCGAGCACCTGGGCCTGCACGATCACGTCGAGTGCGGTGGTCGGCTCGTCGGCGATCACCAGGCGCGGTGAGCAGGCCAGGGCCATCGCGATCATCACGCGCTGTTTCTGTCCGCCGGACAGCTCGTGCGGGTAAGCACCGGCGCGTGCCGGTGGCAGGTCGACCTGTTCGAGGAGTTCGGCGACGCGGGCTTTCACCTGCGGCTCGCTCAGCGCGCCGGTCTCGGGCGGGTGCAGGCGCAGGGGTTCGGCGATCTGCTCGCCGATGCGGCGCACGGGGTTGAGCGCGTGCATGGCGCCCTGGAACACCACCGACGCCTCGGCCCAGCGCACGGCGCGCAGGCGGCCCCAGCGCATCGTGGTGACGTCTTCGCCGTCGAGCAGGATCTCGCCGGTCACGGTGGCGCTGCGGGGCAGCAGGCGCAGCACGCTCATGGCGACGGTGGACTTGCCCGAGCCGGACTCCCCCGCCACGCCGAGCGTGCCGCCGGCTTCCAGGCGCAGGCCGACGCCGCGGACGGCGGGGACCTCGCCGCCGCCGGTGCGGTAGGTGACGCCGAGGTTCTTGAGTTCGAGCAGGGCGGTCACGAGTGTTGTCCTTTGAGCCTCGGGTTCAGCACCGTCTCCAGCCCGCGGCCGACCAGGGTGAAGAACAGCACGACGAGCACGATCGCGATGCCCGGCGGGAGCAGGTTCCACCACGCGCCGCGGCTGACGGCGCCGTTGTTGAGCGCGGTTTCGAGCATCGCGCCCCAGGAGATGGAGCTCGGGTCGCCGACGCCGAGGAACGACAGGGTCGCGTCGGCGATGATCGAGTTGCCGACCACCAGGGTGGTGTTGGCGAGCACGAGCGGCGCGACGCCGGGCAGGACGTGTTTGCCGACGACGTGCAGGTGGCCGCCGCCGAGCGCCCGGGAGCGTTCGATGTAGGGGCGGCTTTCGATGGTGAGGGTCTGGGCGCGCACGAGCCGGGCGGTGCTGGGCCAGGCGGTGACGCCGATGGCGAGCACGATCGTCCAGATCCCCTGCGGCAGCACCGCGGACAGCGCGATGGCGAGCACGAGGGAGGGCAGGACGAGGAAGAAGTCGGTGAAGCGCAGCAGGATCGTGGAGATCCAGCCGCCGAAGTGCGCGGCGGCGATGCCGATGACGGTGCCAATGAGCACGCTCAGCACCGTGGCGGCGAACCCGACGAGCAGCGAGATCCGGGTGCCCCACATCGTCAGCAGGAGCACGGAGCGGCCGTCGATGTCGGTGCCGAGCCAGAACTGCCCGTCGGGCGGGCTCAGGGGGCGGCCGGTGGCCTGGGTGACGTCGAGACCGCTGGAGTCGCTGATCACCGGCAGCAGCAGGGCGAGCAGGACGGTGAGCACGAGCAGGACGAACCCGGTGAGCGCGGCCTTCTGGGCGGCGAACTCGTGCCAGGTGCGGGCGATGCCGGCGCGGCGGCGGCGCCACGCGATGGCGCGCGGCGTCTCGGACGCGGTGGTGGCGGGGGCGGTCATGCGGTGCGCACCCTCGGGTCGAGCACGCGGTAGAGCAGTTCCGCGAGCAGGTTCATCAGGACGACGGCACTGGCGAGCACGACGAAAACTCCTTGCAGCACCGGCAGGTCCGGGCCGTGCAGCGCGTCGTAGGTGAGCTGGCCGAGGCCGGGCCAGCTGAACACGGCCTCGACGGTGACGGCGCCGGAGACGACCATGCCGAACTGCATGAACACCAGGGTCACGGTGGGCAGCAGCGCGTTGGGCACGGCGTGGCGGCGGCGGACGAGGTCGTCGCGCAGGCCTTTGGCGCGGGCGGTGGTGAGGTAGTCGGCGTTCATCTCCCCCAGCAGCGACGAGCGCATGACCAGCATGTACTGGGCGTAGAACACCGCAAGCAGTGTCACGCACGGCAGGACGAGGTGGTGCAGCACGTCAAGGCCCTGGGCGAGGAACCCGGGTCCGGCGTCGGGCGAGTGCATGCCGCGGCTGGGGAACAGGCCGCCGGTGACGACGAGCAGCAGCAGGCCGAGCCAGAACTGCGGAACCGACCACAGGGTCAGGGCGATGCCGGTCTGGGCGCGGTCGAAGAAGCTGTCGCGTTTCCAGGCGGCGCGGATGCCGAGCCACAGGCCGAGCGCGACGGCGAGCACGGTCGCGCTGCCCACGAGCAGCACCGTGGGCCACAGCCGTTCGCCGATCATGTCGAGCACGGGCCGGCGTTCGATGTAGGAGGTGCCGAAGTCGCCGCGGAACAGGCCGGTGAAGTAGTCCCAGAACTGGGTGATCAGGGGCTTGTCGATGCCGAGGCGGTCGCGCAGCTCGGCGATCTGGACGGGGTCGGTGGGGCGTTCGCGGACCATGAACGCCACGGGGTCGCCGGGCAGGAGCCGGAACAGCAGGAACCCGAGCACGATCACCAGCACGATGCTGGCGAGGGCTTCGGCGATCTTGGTGAGGACGAACCGGGTGGTGCCGGTCCCGCCGCGGTTCTCGTCGGGGTCGACGAGAACCGCGGCCTGGTCGGAGGTGAGTGACTGCGTCAAGAGGTGCTACTCCCGGTCGTCCGCGGCTTTGCCGCGCCGGCCGATCATGATGCCGCCGCCGACGAGGACGACGACCACGACGACACCGAGCACGATCCACAGCACGGTGTTCGAGCCGCCGCTCTCGGCGGCGGTGTTCTCCGTGCCGGCGGGGACGGCACCGTAGACACCCCAGTAGCCGGTCTGCTCCAGGATCGAGCCCTGGGGCTGCGGCTGGGTCTGGAAGCCGGAGAACTTGTCGGAGCGGTAGGCCTCGAGCGCGTTGTCGTAGTCGAGGACGACGTTCACGGCCTGGCTGTAGAGGCGGGCCTGCGCCTGCTTGACGTAGCCGGCGCGGGTGGCCGGGTCGGTGTCGGTGAGCTGCTGCTTGTAGAACCCGTCGTAGGCCTGGTCGCAGAAGAACGTGTCGGTGGTGGCGCCCTTGCCCTGGGCGTTGGGCCGCGCGGCGCAGGTGTGCAGCGCGAGCGCGTAGTCCGGGTCGGGGTTGGTGGCGTAGCCGGAGATCGCGAGGTCGTAGTTGCCGGCGGTGGTGCGGTCGTTGAGCTCCTCGTCGGAGACGAGCTCGGGCTTCACGGCGATGCCGATCTGCTGCAGCCAGCCGGTGACGTACTGCACGGTGCGCTGGTCGAACGCGCGGTTGGCGTGGCCGGTCAGGCGCAGCTCGAGGCGCGCGCCGCCGGGCGCGACGCGGATCCCGTCGCCGCCCTTGGCGTAGCCGGCCTCGTCGAGAGTCTTGTTGGCGGCCGCGAGGTCGAACTTGCGGGCCTCGGCCGGTGAGGGATCCCAGTGGTAGGCGGAGTAGATCGGCGGGATGACGCCGCCGCCGAGCTGGCCGTAGCCGCCCATGACCCGGTCGACGATCGTCTTGGTGTCGATGCTTTCCGCGATGGCCTGGCGCAGCCGGAGGTCCTTCAGCACGGGGTTGCCGTTGCCGATGGGCTTGTTGGTCACGTCTTCGACGCCGAAGTTGATGTTGATCTCGTTGTAGCGGCGCCCGGGTGCCTGGTTGGTGGCGATGTTCGGCTGGCCCTTGAGGGCGTCGAACTGGGTCGGGGTGAGCCGGTTGATCACGTCGACCTCGCCCTGCTTGAGGGCGTTGACGGCGGCTTCGACGTCCTTGAACACGAGCAGCTGCAGTTCGTCGACCTTGGGCGCACCGCGCCAGTAGGAGGTGTTGGCCTTGAACTTCACGTACTCGTTCTGCTTGTACTCGGTGAGCTGGTACGGGCCGTCGCTGACGCCGACCACGGACAGGTCGTCGGTCTTCGGGTCGTTGAGGTCCTTGATCGGCGCCCAGATGTGCTCGGGCACGATCGGCACGTCGAGCAGGTCCATGGTGGCCTGCACGGCCTTGGTCTTGATGATCAGCGTCGTGGCGTCGGGTGCGGCGACGCTCTGGAAGTTGGCGACGTAGTTGCCGTTCGCGGTGCGTGCGGTCTCGTCGTCGAGCATGCGCTGGAAGGTGAACGCCGCGTCCTTGGCGGTGACGGGCTGCCCGTCGGACCACTTCACGCCCTGGCGGATCTTGAACGTCCAGGTGAGCTTGTCGGGCGAGGTCGTCCACGACTCCGCGAGCGCGGGCGAGGCTTCGGCCTTGTCCGCGCTCGGGATGGTGAGGAACTCGTAGATGAACCGGCCGACCTGTGTCGACGCCGCGAGCGACGCCGTGAACGGGTTCAGGTGGTCGATCCCGGTCGTGAGCGCCACGCGCAGCACCTTGGGCTGCGCCGGCTGCTGTGCCGCGGCGGTTCCCGCCAGCGGCAGAATCGCCATGGTTCCCGCGGCCAGAACCGCGATGACGCGGTTCACCCCGCGCCGAACGTGCTTGATCCGCACTTGAAGACCACCCCATCGTCTAGCCCCAGAGCCGAAAAGTAACCACATACCGAGGGAAGGGCGCAATATGTTCCGACAACTGTGCGTGTCCGATCGTTATGTGCGGCGTGTCGTCACCGTGCGTGACCTCGGGTGTTCCGCCCCGGGCCGGACGTAGGATGACTAGAGTGCCCGCATGCGGATCATGGTCTCGGCGGACATGGAGGGCGCCACGGGCGTCACGTGGACCGACGACGTCGTGCCCGGCACCGAGCCCTGGCAGCGGTTCCGGCGGTTGTTCACCGGTGACGTCAACGCGGTGCTGGCGGGGTTGTTCGAAGCCGGTGCGTCCGACGTCCTGGTGAACGAGGCGCATTCGTCGCAGCGGAACCTGTTGCTGGAGGAGCTGGATCCGCGGGCGCGGATGCTCACGGGGCGCCACAAGCCGTTGTCGATGATGCAGGGCATCGATTCCGGTGTGGACGGTGTGGTGTTCCTCGGTTACCACGCGGGCGCCGGATTCGACGGCGTGCTCTCGCACACGTACCTGGAGAACCAGATCACCGGGGTGTGGCTCGACGACGTGCCCGCGAGCGAGGGCCGGCTCAACGCGGCGCTGGCGGCGGAGTACGGCGTGCCGGTACTGCTGGTCAGCGGGGACGACCAGGCATGTGAGGACGCCCGTGACTACGCTCCGGAAGCGGAGCTGGTGCCGGTGAAGGAGTGCGTGAGCCGCTACGCGGCGATCTGTCTGCCGCCGGCGCGCACCTCCGAGCTGCTGACCGCGGCGGCTTTGGACTCGTGTGTGCGGGCCGGGCGGGTGGAGCGGCTGCCGGGGCGGCACCGGATCGAGGTGGAGTTCGACGCGAGCCACCTGGCGCAGGCGACGGCCGTGATCCCGACGGTGGAGCAGATCGGCACGCGCCGGGTCGGGTTCGACGCGCCGAGCATGACCGAGGCGATGAAGGCGTTCAAGGTGGTCACGGCCATCGCGGCGGGGGCGGTGCAGGGTATCTATGGCTGACGTGGCTGACCCCGTCGAGCTTTGCGCGGATCTGATCCGGTTCGACACGACCAACCGCGGTGGCGGGGACTCCGAGGGCGAGCGGGAGGCGGCGGAGTACGTCGCGGAATTCCTGGCACGCCACGGGGTTGCGGCGAAGATCGTGGAGTCGGCGCCGCGGCGGGCGAACGTGATCGCGCGGATTCCGGGTGCCGATCCGGCGTTGCCGGCACTGCTGGTGCAGGGGCACCTGGACGTGGTCCCGGCGGACGCGGCGGACTGGTCGGTGCCGCCGTTTTCCGGTGAGGTGCGCGACGGGTTCCTGTGGGGCCGGGGCGCGGTGGACATGAAGGACTTCTGTGCGATGGTGCTTTCCGCCGTCGCGTCGGGACTGCGGCCGCGCCGGGATCTGGTGCTGGCGTTCGTGGCGGACGAGGAGGACAAGGGCGACTTCGGGGCGCATTGGCTCGTCGCGCAGCACCCGGAGCTGTTCGAGGGCTGCGCCGCGGCGATCAGCGAGTCGGGTGGCTACAGCTACCACGTGCCGGCGGCCGACGGGCGCGCCGTGCGGCTGTACCCGGTGGGGACGGCCGAGCGCGGCACCGCGCACATCAAGCTCACCGCCCGCGGCCGGGCGGGGCACGGCTCGCGCCCCAACGACGAGAACGCCGTGACCATGCTCGCCGACGCGTTGCACCGCATCGCCGGGCACCGCTGGCCGGTGCGGCTGACCCCGACCGTGCGGGCGTTCCTGGACCGCACGGGTGCGGCGCTGGGCGTGCCCGTGGACCTCTCCTCGGGTGACGCGGTGGACGCGACAGTGGCGCGGCTCGGCCCGGCGGGTTCGCTCGTGCTGCCGACCGTCCGCAACAGCACCACGCCGACGATGCTGTCCGCCGGCTACAAGGTGAACGTGATCCCGTCGACCGCGACGGCCCAGGTGGACGTCCGGGTGCTGCCGGACGCCGAGGACGAACTGTTCGAGGTCCTCGACTCCCTGCTCGGCCCCGGGGTGACGCGCGAGTTCGTCGCGCACCAGCCGCCCGTGCAGGCCCCGGTGGACTCACCGTGGTTCGACGCCATGGCCGCCGCCCTGCGCGCCGAGGACCCCGACGCGGTGGTGGTGCCCTACTGCATGGGCGGCGGCACGGACGCGAAGGCATTCTCCCGGCTGGGCATGGCGTGCTACGGCTTCGCTCCCCTGTCGCTACCCGAGGGCTTCCCGTACCGCGCCATGGCGCACGGCGTGGACGAACGCGTACCGGTGGACGGGCTGCGCTTCGGGACGCGGGTGTTGAAGCGGTTCTTGGAGTCCTGTTAGGACGCACCCTTTTGTTGCCGCGTCGGTCTACTCGGCCGCACCAATCGAGCCGCGCCGGGTCCGCTCGAGTTTCATCGCCACCACCATGCCCATTCATCCCATGAGCTCGGCAGCACAGGGTCAGGCTACGGCCGCCACACCAGCTCCGTTTGAACGCGCCGCCGCCGACTAGCCGCTCACCGGCTGTCTAGACCACGGCGCGTAGCGGAGCGCACGGCCTCGGCGACTGTGGTCTTGCCCGAGCCTGAGGGGCCGCGCCGCACGAGAAGCGTGGTGTTCTCGTGCCCGGTCAGGGCGCTCATGGGGTGGGTCCTTGGTCTGAAGGCGGAGAAAGGTTTTCGCCGGCGGTGATGAGGTCGGCGAGGTACTCCTCGATCATGGCCAAGAACCATCCTCAGCGAAATCCACAAGGGGCAGCGCGGCCACCGTACCTGCCGCCGCGTCAGCGGCTCGGTCAGGGTTTGCGGGCCACGGCTGCGAGAAGGCAGTGATCGGAGAGTTTGAGTGGCTGCATGCGAGGGCCCGTGGGCCACCAGTCGGCCGGCTGGACCAGGCCGGGCTCGAGGATCTCGAGGCCGGCGAGCATGGTGTTGATCTCGGCGCGGGTGCGGAAGTGGATCCGCCCTGAGGAGGCGCCTTGATATACGCGTTCGATGTTGCGGGCGACGGCGCTGTACTCGTCGTCTTCGGGGTCGAGGGCGTGGCTGAGCACCACATACGATCCTGACGGCAGGGCGTCGAGGTAGTCACGCAGTACGGCGGCCGGGTCGTCGGCGCAGAAGTGCATGCTCATCGAGTGGATGAGTGCGAGGGGTTTGTCCCAGTCGAGCTCGCCGCGCACGGTCGGATCGGCCAGCAGCTTCGCGGGCTGGAAGATGTCGCCTCGGACGATGTGGGTGTGCTCGTTGTCGGCCAGCAGCGCGCGGCCGTGGGCGAGCACCACCGGATCGTTGTCGACGTAGACCACGCGCGCGTCGGGGTTGGACCGTTGTGCGACCTCGTGGACGTTCTCGGCGGTGGGTAGCCCGGACCCGCAGTCGAGGAACTGGTCGATGCCGATGTCGCGGGCCAGGAAGCGCACGGCGCGGATCAGAAATTCTCGAGCGACGACGGCCAGTTCGGTCACCTCGGGTGCCACGGCTTGGACCTTGCGCAGCATTTCCCGGTCGACCTCGTAGTTGTCCTTGCCGCCCAAGCCCGCGTCGTAGACCCGGGCGGTACTCGGCACGGTCGGATCGATGACCATCGCAAAGTCGTCGTCGAGCTCGCTCATGGGTAGCAACGTACCGCTAAGCGGTTGCGCTCCGACGTCGACCGGCGGCCACCGTAATGGTGAATATGTCTGACCAGCAGTGATCAGGGGATGATGCGGCGCCGTGCCGCGGGTGGCCGTGGTGCGACGGTGGTCCGTGCCACGGGACCGCGCAATTGTGAGACGAACCTGGAGTGCTTGTAAGCGCCCCCGCCCGCCCTTCTCCGAGTCGAAAAGGCCATGCGTGAGCGTGCCGTGGGCCGCTAATGTGACAGCACTGTTGTATCCCGGTGTGAGGACGCGCTGATGGCTGGGCTGTACCCCGAGATCGAACCGTACGAGCAGGGCCTGCTCGACGTCGGAGACGGGCACGAGATCTACTGGGAGACTTGCGGGAACCCGGCCGGGAAGCCCGCGCTCGTCGTGCACGGCGGCCCGGGCTCGGGCTGCTCGGCAAATCTCCGCCGTTACTTCGACCCCGAGCGGTACCGGGTCGTGCTCGTCGACCAGCGCGGCTGCGGCCGCAGCATCCCGCACGCCGGCGCTCCGGTCGCCGACCTCTCGGCCAACACCACTGCCCACCTGATCGCGGACTTCGAACTCCTCCGGACCCGGCTCGGTATCGAGAAGTGGTTGCTGTTCGGCGGTTCCTGGGGCTCGGTGCTCGGGCTGACTTACGCTCTGCGCCACACCGAGCGGATCAGCGAGATCGTCCTGATGGGCCTGGCGACCGACCGGCACCTCGAGATCGAAATGCTCATCCGCGGTCTCGGTGCCTACTTCCCGGAGGCCTTCGCCCAGTTCCGCGAGGGCGTGTCCGAGAACGAGCGCGACGGCGACCTGTCCGCCGCATACCACCGACTGGTCATGGACCCGGACCCCGTGGTCCACCACCAGGCGGCCGCGGATTGGTGCGCCTGGGAAGGCGCGATGCTGCCGGGCGTGCGGCCACACGACGTCTACGAGGATCCGACGTACCGGCTCTGCTCTGCCCGGCTCGTCACGCACTACTTCAGCAACCGGGCGTTCCTCGAGGACGGCGTCATCCTGCGCGAAGCGGCCAAGTTGGCAGGGATCCCGGCTGTGCTGGCGCAGGGCGTGCTCGACACCAGCAACATCGTCGGCACACCGTGGCTGCTGCACCACGCCTGGCCCGGCAGCGAGCTGGTGATGCTGGACGACGTCGGACACACGATTTCCGCCGCCTCGATGCAGAACGTGCTGGTCGGCGCGACGGACCGATTCGCCCGGTGACGGACGGCCGCGGTGGGGCGCTCGACGGATGGAGTCCGCGAAGCTGACCGATGCGGGGTATCTGCCCGCCACTGCGGAGGTGACGCCGTTGCAGGCGTTGGCGTGCGCACGCCGGCTCGCGCGGATGATCACGGGTGGTTCTCAGGGAGAGTGTCCGTGCCATGCGGCGAGCTTCCGGCGCCGCTAGGCCCGCCAGGCGCCCGGCAGGTTCTGCGGGTGTGTGCGCTCGAGTTCGGCTTCGAGGGTGGCCTGGCGGTGTTCGGCGGCTTCGGCGCTGGGGAGGCCGAGGCGGTCGGCGATGCGGTCCCAGGACCAGCCGCGCCGGCGGGCCTGGGTGATGAACTCGGGTTCGGACTGGTCGACGACGCGGCGGGTGATGACGACTTCGCGGCCCCAGGCGTCGAGGACGTCGTCGGGGACGTCGTGGCCGAGCTGAGCCGTCATGAGCAGGGCGGTGAGCACCTCGGTGGGTGCCAGGTCGGGGAGGTGCTCGGTGAGCCAGCGTTCGAGGATCGGGTTCACGTCAGGTCTCCCGGGTGAACTGGGCCCACCAGCGGCTGCCGTCGCGGACGCGGTCGACGGTGGTGGCCTTGACGCCGTCGCGGGCGAAGGAGTCGAGTTCGGCGCGGTTGAGCGGCCAGGGTGGTCCGGACCAGGTGGCGAGGTCGATGTTCTCCTCGGCGAACGCGCCGACGACGAGCGTGCCGCCGGGGGCGAGGAAGCCGGCCACGGACGCGATCGCCGCGTCGCGCACGGACTTCGGCATGGACTGCACGGTGAGGATCTCGACGACGACGTCGAAGGCGTGGTGCCAGGCGGCGGGCGGGTCGAGCAGGTCGGCGGTGCGGTAGGAGACGCGCGTGTCGGGGAAGCGGTTGAGCACGGCCTTGATCGCGCTGGGCGAGACGTCGAACGCCGAGGTCGCGTAGCCGGACTCGGCGAGCAGTTCCGCGTCGTCGCCCAGGCCGCACCCGACGACGAGCGCGCTGCGGCCCGCGCCGGGGTTCGCCGCCGCCCAGGCCGCGAGCTCGGGGCCCGGTTCGCCCCGGTACCACGGCACGACGGCCTCCCCCGCTTCGGCCGCGGCGTACAGGGGCTCGAACCACCCCGTCGGGTCGCCTTCGGCCAGCGCGGCCTCGGCACGGCGGCGCGCGGCGTCGTCGGCCGCCGCCTGGTCGATCGCTTCAGGGGGCATGCTCCCCTTATACCGGCGGCGGCCATGCGGTGTGCGGGATTTCCGGATGCGCCACCCGGCCGCGTACTCGAGCGCCCCCGCGTGCGTGCGGTGCCGGCCCGGGTGCGCGGCTGCGGTTCACTGATCACCATGGACCGACTGCCCGACCTCCACACCAGCCTGCTGATCCGCACGGACTTCGCCGACCCGGCCGGGTGGGACGCGGTCCGCACCGCGGTGACGACCCCGAACGAAGACGATTTCCTGCCGAACCTGCACGTGGTCGACGACCCGGCCTACCGCGACGCGACCGCCGACCAATTGATCGCGCTGGCGCCGGAGTGGGCGCTGCTGGTGCTGGCGGATCGGACGGCGCTCGCGTCGGCGGAGCTGCCGTTGCTGGTGGTGCGGGTGAGCCCGCGGGTGAACGGGCGCCTGCGGGTGGTCGCGGAGCACCTGTGGTCGATCGAGAACAACATCTCGCTGGCGAACATGGACTGGGAGGAGTTCACGGCGTCGGCGGACGAGGACGGGGTGTTCCGCGGGTTCTGACGCTCCGCGCCGCTCGGCCGCAGTCCGCTCGCCGGCGCGGCAAGGCCGGATGCGCCAGCGGGTACGTCCGGCGTTGTCCGTTTCCGGTCAGGTTTGCCCGCCGGATCTTGACATCGATGTCACGCCCGGGTTTCCCTTCCGTAGCGCCGCCGCCGGGAGGGTTCCCGCGCGGGCGTGCCCGACCCGCCCCGACAAGCTGGGAGCAACGATGCCCCGAAGCGCCAGATCCGTCCGCGCCGCGCTGGTCGCGGTCGTGGCGGCGGCCGGATTGGTCGCCGCGCCGGTGACCTCGACCGCCGCGGCGGACGCCCCTCCGCCGGATTTCTCGTCCTCGTTCGAGCCGTCGGATCCGCAGCCGACGTGGCAGGACACCGTTGACACCGATGCCGCGGGGCAGCCGCGGACGTCGGGGGTCAACGGCGCGAACGGTGCCACGATCCCGGGTGACATCCGGGGCAAGGTGACCGACGTGAGCGCGAGCAGCGAGAACACCGACGGCGGTGAGGTCTCGGCGAACCTGGTCGACGGCACGACCGACACGAAATGGCTTTCGTGGGACCCCACCGCGTGGGCGCAGCTGACGTTGTCGGAGCCGGTGGCGATCACGCACTACGCGATCAGCTCGGCCAACGACTTCCCCGGCCGTGACCCGCAGGACTGGACGCTGCAGGGGTCGAACGACGCGCAGCAGTGGACGGACCTGGACAAGCAGTCGGGCCAGTCGTTCGACGCGCGGTTCCAGACGAACCAGTACAAGCTCGCGGCACCGAGCGCGGCGTACCGCTACTACCGCCTCGACGTGACGCGCAACCACGGCGACGACATCCTGCAGATGTCGGAGCTGCTGCTGGCCAACGACGACGCCCCGCCGCCGCCGTTGCCGAACATGCGCAGCTTCGTCGACTCCGGGCCCACCAGCGGGTACACGAGCAAGAACCGGGTGGGCTTCACGGGCAAGAAGGCGTTCCGCTACGCCGGTACGCAGACCGCGGCCGGGCACGGGTACTCCTACAACAAGGTGTTCGACGTGAACCTGCCGGTGGTCCCGACCACCGAGCTGTCCTACAAGGTGCAGCCGCAGCTCACGGGCAACGACCTGAAGTACCCGAGCACGAACGTCGCGATCGACCTGGCGTTCACCGACGGCACGTACCTGTCGGGGCTGGGTGCGACGGACCAGTACGGGTTCCCGCTGACGCCGCAGGGCCAGGGCGCGAGCAAGACCCTGTACGCGAACCAGTGGAACCTGGTGCGTTCGGCGATCGGCACGGTCGCCGCGGGCAAGACGATCGACCGGATCCTCGTCGGCTACGACAACCCGAACGGGCCGGGTGCATTCCAGGGCTGGCTCGACGACGTGAAGATCTCGGCGACCCCGACGCCGCCGGCGAGCCAGCGCCCGAGCGACAACGTGCTGACCACGCGCGGCACGATGGCCAACGGCACGTTCTCGCGCGGCAACAACTTCCCGGCCACGGCGGTGCCGCACGGGTTCAACTTCTGGACGCCGGTCACGGACGCGGGTTCGGACAGCTGGCTGTACAACTACTCGACGCAGAACAACGCGGACAACCGGCCGCAGTTGCAGGCGTTCTCGGCGAGCCACGAGCCGAGCCCGTGGATGGGTGACCGGCAGAGCTTCCAGGTGATGCCGTCGGCGGCGGCCGGGGTGCCGGACGCGAACCGCGACGCGCGGGCGCTGTCGTTCTCCCACGACAACGAGGTCGCGCGGGCGCACTACTACGGCGTGACGTTCGACAACGGGATCAAGACGGAGATCGCGCCGACCGACCACGCGGCGGTCATGCGGTTCTCCTTCCCGGGCAGCGACTCGAGCCTGATCTTCGACAACGTGAACAACTCCGGCGGGCTCACGCTCGACCCGGCCACGGGCACGCTGACCGGGTACTCGGACGCGAAGAGCGGGCTGTCGGCGGGTGCGGGGCGGATGTTCGTGTACGCGAGCTTCGACAAGCCGGTGACCGCCGGGGCGAAGCTGACCGGCCAGGGCCGCGACAACGTCACGGGTTACCTGCGGTTCGCAGCGGGCGCGGACAAGACGGTGACGATGCGGATCGCGACGTCGCTGATCAGCGTGGAGCAGGCGAAGAAGAACCTCGAGCAGGAGATCGCGCCGACCGCGACGTTCGACTCCGTGCGTGACGCGGCGCAGCAGGCGTGGGACAAGCAGCTGCGGGTGATCGAGGTGCAGGGCGCGTCGAAGGACCAGCTGGAGACGCTGTACTCGAACCTCTACCGGCTGTTCCTCTACCCGAACGAGGCGTTCGAGAACACCGGCACGCCGCAGGCCCCGGCCTACAAGTACGCCAGCCCGGTGGCCGCCAAGACGGGCGCGGACACCGCGACGCAGACCGGGTCGAAGATCGTCGACGGCCAGATCTACGTCAACAACGGGTTCTGGGACACCTACCGCACCACCTGGCCGGCGTATTCGCTGCTCACGCCCGACATGGCCGGGAAGATGGTCGACGGGTTCGTGCAGCAGTACCGCGACTCGGGCTGGATCGCGCGCTGGTCCTCCCCCGGTTACGCGGACCTGATGACGGGCACGAGCTCCGACGTCGCGTTCGCCGACGCCTACCTCAAGGGCGTGACGAACTTCGACGTGAAGTCGGCCTACGACGCGGCGCTGAAGAACGCCACGGTGACGCCGCCGAACTCGGCGGTGGGCCGCAAGGGCCTGGACCAGTCGATCTTCCTCGGCTACACGCCGAACACCACGGGCGAGGGCTTCTCGTGGGCGATCGAGGGTTACGTCAACGACTTCGGCATCGCGAACCTGTCGAAGAAGCTCTACGACGAGGCCCCGGCGAGTGACCCGCGCAAGGCGGAGTACCTGGAGAACTACCAGTACTTCACCAGCCGCGCGCAGCAGTACGTGAACCTGTTCGACCCGAGCATCGGGTTCTTCCAGGGCAAGGACGCGTCCGGGAAGTTCACCAAGACCGCGGCGCAGTACGACCCGCGCGCGTGGGGCGGAGACTACACCGAGACCGACGGCTGGAACATGGCGTTCACGGTGCCGCAGGACGGGCAGGGCCTCGCGAACCTCTACGGCGGCAAGGACAAGCTGGCGCAGAAGCTGGACGCGTTCTTCGCCGACCAGGAGACCGCGACGATGACCGGGTCCTACGGCACGGTGATCCACGAGATGCGGGAGGCGCGGGACGTGCGGATGGGCCAGTACGGCCACTCCAACCAGCCCTCGCACCACCTGCTCTACATGTACGACTACGCGGGTCAGCCGTCGAAGACGCAGGCCAAGGTGCGGGAGGCGCTCTCGCGGCTGTACTCGGGCAGCGAGCTGGGCCAGGGTTACGCGGGCGACGAGGACAACGGCGAGATGTCCGCGTGGTACGTGTTCGGCGCGCTCGGTTTCTACCCGTTGCAGATGGGCAGCCCGAACTACGCGATCGGGTCGCCGCTGTTCACCAAGGCGACCCTGCACCTGCCGGGTGGCGACGTGGTGATCAACGCGCCGAAGAACTCGGCGAAGAACGTCTACGTGCAGGGCCTGAAGATCAACGGCAAGGCCTGGACGTCGACGTCGCTGCCGCAGGACGTGCTCTCCCACGGGGCCACGCTCGACTTCGACATGGGCCCGAACCCCTCGGCCTGGGGCACGGGCGCGAACGACGCGCCGAAGTCGATCACCACGGGCGACGCGGTGCCGACGCCGCTGCACGACGAGACCGGCGCCGGCAAGGGCACGCTGTCCACTTCGGACGGTTCGAACGCGGCGGCGCTGATCGACAACTCCTCGCGCACCGAGGCGAAGGTGACCGGAGCGGTGACGTATCAGCTGAACTCGACGGACGAGGCGGTCACGCACTACACGCTGACCTCGCCGAAGGGCGCGGGTGACCCGAAGAGCTGGAAGCTCGAGGGTTCCTACGACGGGAAGACGTGGGCGGTCGCCGACCAGCAGACCGGTCAGACGTTCCCGTGGCGGCAGCAGACGCGGGCGTTCGCGGTGGCCAACCCGGCGCACTACGCCTACTACCGGCTCACCGTCACCGACAGCAGCGGTGGTCCCGCGTCGCTGGCGGAGTTCGAGCTGCTGGGCCGGCCGGACGCGTCGTGCACGAAGACGCTGACGGGCGCGCAGAAGGGCCCGCTGACGGTGTCGAGCGGCACGGTGTGCCTCGCCGGCGCCACGGTGTCCGGTCCGGTGACCGTGGCCGCCGGTGCGTCGCTGGTGGTGCGGGGCGGCTCGATCTCGGGTCCGCTCGCGACGACGGGTGCGGCGCAGGTCGTGCTGAACCGCACGAAGGTGTCGGGCCCGGTGGCGATCACGGGCACGACCGGCTCGGTCTCGGTCGAGCTGACCGACATCGGCGGCCCGGCGACGTTCACGGGCAACCACGGGCCGGTGCTGACCAGCAGCACCGTGGGCGGGCCACTGGCCTGCACGGGCAACACGCCCGCCCCGACCGACCACGACCTCGCCAACACCGTCCGCGGCCCGGCCGCGGGGCAGTGCGCGAAGCTGTAGCCGGCTGACCCGCCGTGGGGCCTCTTTCCGCATCGGAAAGAGGCCCCACGGTCGTTTCCGGGGGCGGGCGGCGTCAAAGATCATGTCCGTGGCGGGCCGGTGGACGTCCGAGCGGCTACCGTGTGCGCGTGACCAGCGCCGGGTTCTTCTCATCGTTCGAGGCGGGTGACCCGCAGCCGGCCGCGGCCGGTGTCCGCGTGGACAGCGGGCCCGACCGGTCCCCCACCGCGAAACCGGGCGTGGGGTTCACCGGCGTGCGCGCCCTGCGCTACAGCGGCGTGGCGCGGACGGTGCTGTTCGAGACCGACGTCGAGGTCACCGCCCACAGTGCACTGTCCTACGTGGTCTTCCCGGCCTCGGACGCGACGATCCCCTCCTACCGGAGCACGTTCGTCGCGCTGGACGTGGAGTTCGACGACGGCGGCAGCGCCGGCTTCTCGGCCACTGAGCAGGGGCACGCGAAGACGCTGCTGGTGGACCAGTGGAACCTCGTGCGCCGGCCGCTGGGCGCGTTCGCCGGGCGCCGGGTGCGGCGGATCGTGCTGCTCACCGACGCGCCGGGCGGCCGTGACGTCAAGGGCTGGCTCGACGACGTGCGCGTCGCCGAGCACCACCCGCGCACGGGTGACCCGGTCGACCACGTGCGCACCACCCGCGGCTCGCACTCCGGCTTCGCCTTCTCGCGCGGCAACACGTTCCCGGCCACGGCCGTGCCGCACGGCTTCAACTTCTGGACCCCGGTCACCGACGCGCGGTCGCTGGACTGGTTCTACTCCTACCACCGGCACAACACGGCGGCGAACTCCCCGGCGTTGCAGGCGTTCGCGGTGAGCCACCAGCCGAGCCCGTGGATGGGCGACCGCCACACCTTCCACCTCATGCCCGGCACCGGTCCCGTCGAGACCGACCGCCGGCGCCGCGCGCTCACCTTCACCCACGCCGACGAGACCGACCGGCCGCACCACTACGGCGTGCGGTTCTCCACCGGTGTCACCGCCGACATCACGCCCACCGACCACGCGGCGATGTTCCGCTTCACCTTCCCCGACGGCGCCGGCTGGGTGGTCTTCGACAACGCCCGCAACCGCGGCGGCCTGCGCGTGCACCCGTCGACCGGGGTGGTCACCGGCCACACGTGGGTACGCAGCCGCCTGTCCACCGGCGCGCGGCGGATGTTCGTCTACGCCCAAGCGGACGTGCCCGCCTCCGGCGGGGGCCGCGGCTCGATCTGGCGCCGGGTGAGCGGGCACCTGGAGTTCGCCGCGCCCGAGGTGACGCTGCGGATCGCGACGTCCCTGATCGGCCTCGCGCAGGCACGGCGCAACCTGGAGCTGGAGATCCCCGCCGGCACCGGGTTCGACGAGGTCCGCGACCGCGCGCGCCGCAAGTGGCAGGACGTGCTGGGCCGCGTCGAGCTGGAAGGCGCGAGCGAGGACGAGCTGGCCACGTTCTACTCCAACCTCTACCGGCTCTACCTCTACCCGAACCGCGCGCACGAGAACACACCCGACGGCATCCGTCACGCCAGCCCCGTCGCCCGCGGCCGCGCGTTCAGCACCCGCAAGCGCACCGGCGCGAAGATCGTCGACGGCGAGCTGTACGTCAACAACGGCTTCTGGGACACCTACCGCACCACCTGGCCCGCCTACGCCCTGCTCACCCCCGAGCGCTGCGGCCGGATGATCGACGGGTTCGTGCAGCAGTATCGCGAAGGCGGCTGGATCGCCCGCTGGTCCTCCCCCGGCTACGCCGACCTCATGACCGGCACCAGCTCCGACGTCGCCTTCGCCGACGCCTACCTCAAAGGCGTGCGCAACTTCGACGTCGAATCCGCCTACGACGCCGCGCTGAAAAACGCGACCGTCGCCCCGCCGCGCGCCGGCGTCGGCCGCAAAGGCCTCGACACCGCACCGTTCCTCGGCTACACCCCCACCTCCACGAAGGAAGGCCTGTCCTGGGCGCTGGAAGGCTGCCTCAACGACTTCGGCCTCGCCAACCTCGCCGACGCACTCGCCCGCGAAAGCGAAGGCCCCCGCGCGCGCCGCCGCGCCGACAACGCCGCCTACCTGCGCCAGCGCGCCCAGCACTACGTGCACCACTTCGACCCGCGCATCGGGTTCTTCCAGGGCCGCACCCCCGACGGCGGCCGCCACTTCCCGGCCCACGGCTACGACCCCGAAGCGTGGGGCGGCGACTTCGTGGAGACCAACGCGTGGAACACCGCGTTCTCCGTGCCCCACGACGGGCCCGGCCTCGCCGCCCTGCACGGCGGCACCGCCGGCCTCGAAGCCAAGCTCGACACGTTCTTCACCACCCCCGAGACCGGGCAAAAACCCGGCTCCTACGGCGGCCTCATCCACGAGATGACCGAAGCCCGCGACGTGCGCATGGGCCAGTACGGCCACTCCAACCAGCCCTCGCACCACATCCCGTTCGTCTACGCCTTCGCCGGTGCGCCCGCGAAGCTGCAGCGCACCGTCCGCGAGGTCCTGCGCCGCCTCTACCTCGGCAGCGAGCTCGGCCAGGGCTACCCGGGCGACGAGGACAACGGCGAGATGTCCGCCTGGTACGTCTTCGCCGCCCTCGGCCTGTACCCGCTCACGGTCGGCAGCCCCCGCTACGTGGTGTGCGCGCCGCTGTTCCGCCAGGCGACCCTGCACCTGGAGAACGGCCATGACCTCGTGATCCGCGCCCCCGGCGCCGCCGGCCCGGGGGACGCCGGGGACACGCCCTACGTCCACGGCCTCACCATCGACGGCCGGCCCCACCAGTCGGCAACCCTCTCCCACGCCGTGCTCGCCCGCGGCGCCGTGCTCGAGTTCGACGTCCGCAGCGAACCCGGCACCTGGGGCACCGAACCCGTCACCCCGAAGCGGCCCGAGCCGCTGACCGACCTCGTCGGCACCGCCTACAGCCCCCACGGCCCCGCCGCGCTCCTCGTCGACGACACCAGCCGCACCGAAGCCACCTTCACCACCCGCACCCCCGTGATCGAGTTCTCCGTGCACGGCACCCCCCGCGAAGTCACGATGTACACGCTCACCTCGGGCAGCCGCGACGGCGACCCCACCGCGTGGGTACTGGAAGGCTCCGCCGACGGCCGCCGCTGGACCGTGCTCGACCGCCGCGACGACGAGCTGTTCCGCTGGCGCCGCCAGACCCGCCCGTTCGTCCTCGACAGCCCCGCCGCCTGCGAGCACTACCGTTTGCGTGTCACGGCGGCGAACCGCCGCCGCGTCACCCTCGCCCAGTGGGAGCTGCTCGCCCGATGATCGCCGACCTCCGCGACGCCACCCTCGACCGGCTGGCGGCAGCCGATCCCGGCCTCGTCCGCCTGCGGCTGGCCGGCTCCGCCGTGCTGGGCATCATCATCGCCATCCTCGCGCTGCAGCCCCTGCACTTCCCGCTCACCACGTCACTGGTCGCCGCCATCGCCGCCATGATGAGCGCGTTCACCGTCAACGACCCCACCAGCGGCGGCCAAGCCGTCACGCTCTGCCTCGCGGCAGTCGTCGGCGCCTGCTCCATCACCCTGGCCACCATCGGCGCCGCCTATCCACCGCTCGACAGCATCGTCTTCGTGCTGCTGATCTTCGTCGCCGTCTACGTCCAGCGCTTCGGCCCCCGCGGCACCGCACTGGGCTCCATGGCGTTCTTCCTCTTCTTCTTCCCCATGTTCCTGCAGGCCCACCTCGCCCAGGCCCCGCAGCTGCTCATCGCCATGGCCACCGGCGTCGCCGCCAACGCCCTCGTGCGCTTCGTCCTCCTGCGCCGCAACGCCGAAACCGAGTTCATCCGCATCCGCCGCGCCTTCCGCGCCCGCGTCGCCGCCGCCGTCCGCGCCACCGAGGCCTACATCGCCTCCTCCGGCAGCGACCGCAGCAACCGCCAGATCCGCACCGCACTGGCCCGCCTGCACGAATCCGTCCTCCTCATCGAAGACAACGCCCCCGACGTCGTCGACGCCCGCAACGCCGACCTCCTGCGCCGCCGCGCCATCGAAGTCGAGCTCGCCGTGCAATGGCTCACCATCACCGTCCAGCGCACCTGCTCCCACCCGATGCCCGAAGGCGTCGCCGACGACCTCGTCGCCCGCCTGGCCAAATTCCGCTCCCTGATGGAACGCGACCCCCGCGAACTGCCCCTGATCAGCGAAACCGGCGAGTACAGCCGCATGCTCGTGGAAGGCAGCCGCATCGATGAGAAAGCCCACCCCGGCGACGGCGTCCGCCGCGCCATCGCCGAGCTCGCCGTCGCCGACGACCGCGCCCAGCGCGTCGCCGGCCGCGAAGCCACAGTGGACTACTCCCTCGACGAAGACGACGACGAACCCGAACCCACCAAAGCGTTCGCCTACGACAACCAGACCCGCAGCGCCATCCAGGCCGTGATCGGCGGCGGGTTCGCCGTCCTCGCCGGACAGCTCATCTCCCACCAACGCTGGTACTGGGCCGTGCTCACCGTCTTCGTCGTCTTCGTCGGCACCTCCAGCGCCGGCGCCCGCTTCGTCAAAGGCGTCCGCCGCACCGGCGGCACCCTCATCGGCATCGTCGGCGGCGTCGCACTCGCCCTGCTCGTCAGCGGCAACACCCTCGCGATCCTGGCCCTGATCATGGTCTGCGTCTTCGGCATGGTCTACATGTCCCGCGTCTCGCAGTTCCTCATGGCCTTCTTCGTCACCAGCATGCTCGGCCTGCTCTACAGCCTGCTCGGCACCTTCAGCATCCAAGTCCTCTGGATCCGCGTCGCCGAAACCGCCGTCGGCGCCGCCGCCGGCCTGCTCGCCGCCGTCGTCATCGTCCCCGTCCGCACCCGCTCGGTGATGCTCGACGACATCGCGACCGTGCTCGACGAGCTCCACGACTTCGTCGAATCAGCCGACACGCTCCTCTCGGGCCGCGACAACGTGAACATCATCGAGATGTCCCGCGACCTCGACCGAGCCGTCGAACAGGTCCGCAAGACCATCGAACCCCTCACCCACCCCATCAACCTCCGCAGCGCACGGCGCGACTACGGCTGGCACGTGCTCACCACGCTGGAAACCATCGCCTTCCGCGCCCGCCACGTCGCCGCCCGCGCCCAGCCCGGCCAGCTCGACGGACCCGTCGCCGACCGCCTCGACCTCTTCGCCGGCCGCGTGCTCGCCAACATCGACCTCGTCGGCGAAGCCGTCCGCCACCCCAACACCACACCCACCGAAAAGCTCATCCGCGACGACGGCACCCCCGTCGTCGACCGCATCGACGACGCCGAAACCCGCGCCGTCGTCTCCAGCTTCAGCCACCTCGACGAAGGCGTCGTCGCGCTGGGCCGCGTGTTCAACGTCGACGCGACCCAGCCCGCACCGGCCGGCGCTAACCGGCCTTCGTGAGCAGCTCCATGTTGTGCCCGTCCGGATCGTCGAAGTAGAACCCCCGCCCGCCGAACATCCCGTTGACCCCCGCCGTGCGGTGCAACGGATCGGCGTAGATCGCCGTACCGGCAGCAGTCAGCCGCGCCAGCGCGGCGTCGAACTCCTCGTCGCTCACCAGGAACGCATAGTGCTGACCGGCGACCGTGTCGGCCTGCGCGAAGTCCAGCGTCACCCCGTTGCCCAGCACCACCGGCAGGAACGGAGCCGTCTCTGCACCCACGGTCAACCCCAGGACCCCCGCCAGGAACTCCGCCGACGCGCTCCGATCCGTCGCCCACACGATCGTGTGGTTCAGCTCCGCCATCACGCACCCCCGCGCGCGAACGCCGGCGGCGCACCGAGCGGGCTCAGGTGCATCCCCGCCAGCAACCACCGGCCGTCCTCACGCACCAGCACGTGCGTCGACCGGAACTGCCCGTCCACCGCGTTGCCCCGGTGCGTCGCCTCCTGGTCGTGCACGCCGACCGCGATCGCCGAGTCACCGTGCTCACGCACCTCGACATCGCGCCAGTCCAGCCGGCGCGTGACGAGCCCGCCGCCTTCGTAGCGCTGCAGCCACTGGTCGCGGTCCAGCACGAAACCCAGCGGGCCGACCAGCGTGAAGTCACCCGTGGTCATCCCGGCCAGCGTCGTGGTGTCCCCCGCCGTCTCGGCCGCGACCCAGCGCCTCCCCAAGTCGGTGATCTCTTCGGTGGTGCCCATGATCCCTCCCGTGGTCAGTGGAGCAGCTTGACGCGACAAACGTTAGAACTCGAATCGTTAGATGTCAAACGCTTAGTCTTCGATCAATCTGCGCTACGGTGCACCCGTGCCCCGACCCACCACCGCCCCCATCGGCGTCCTCCTCGCCCGCACCGCCAAAGCCGCGGGCCAAGCCTTCGACCAGGCCCTCGCCGCCGTCGGCGGCTCCCAGCCCGTCTGGCAGATCCTCATCGCCCTCAAAACCCACCAGCACACCAGCCAACGCGAGCTCGCCGACGCCGTCGGCATCCAAGGCGCCACCCTCACCCACCACCTCAACGGAATGGAAACCGCCGGCCTGCTCACCCGCACCCGCGACCCCGAAAACCGCCGCGTCCACCACGTCGAGCTCACCGAATACGGCGAAACCACCTTCCACCGCCTCGCCGAAGCCGCTGTGGCCCACGACAACCGCATGCGCACCGGCCTCACCGACCACGAGATCGCGACGCTCGCCACACTCCTGGGCCGCCTCGCCGCCAACGTCACGACACCCGCCGGAGAGTGACTGGACGCACCCGAACGAACGCACCCGCGAGTACTAGAGTCGCGGTACTAGCCAAAGTCGTCTCAAGCTGGAGAACCCGCTATGACCCAAGCCCCTGTCAACGTCACCGTCACCGGTGCGGCCGGCCAGATCGGCTACGCGCTGCTCTTCCGCATCGCGTCCGGTCAGCTCCTCGGCCCGGACACCCCGGTGAAGCTGCGGCTCCTCGAGATCCCGCAGGCGGTCAAGGCGGCTGAGGGCACCGCGATGGAGCTCGACGACGGCGCCTTCCCGCTCCTGTCCGGGATCGACATCTTCGACGACCCCAAGCAGGCGTTCTCCGGCACCAACATCGCCCTGCTCGTCGGCGCCCGCCCCCGCACCAAGGGCATGGAGCGCGGCGACCTGCTCGAGGCCAACGGCGGCATCTTCAAGCCCCAGGGCGAAGCCATCAACGCCGGCGCGGCCGACGACATCCGCGTCCTCGTGGTGGGCAACCCGGCCAACACCAACGCCCTCATCGCCAAGTCCCACGCGCCCGACGTCCCGGCCGACCGCTTCACCGCGATGACCCGCCTCGACCACAACCGCGCCCTCGCGCAGCTGTCGAAGAAGCTCGACGTCCCGGTCTCGGACATCAAGCGCCTGGCCATCTGGGGCAACCACTCGGCCACGCAGTACCCGATGATCACCCACGGCACCGTCGGCGGCAAGAACCTCGCCGAGGCCGTCAACGACCAGAAGTGGGTCGAAGAGACCTTCATCCCCACCGTCGCCAAGCGCGGCGCCGCCATCATCGAGGCCCGCGGCCTCTCCTCCGCCGCCTCCGCCGCGTCGGCCGCCATCGACCACGTCTACACCTGGGTCAACGGCACCGACGAAGGCGACTGGACCTCCGCCGCGGTCATCTCCGACGGCTCCTACGGCGTGCCCGAGGGCCTCATCTCGTCCTTCCCGGTCACCGCCAAGGACGGCAAGTACGAGATCGTCCAGGGCCTCGAGATCGACAACTTCTCCCGCGCCCGCATCGACGCCACCGTCGGCGAGCTCGCCGAGGAGCGCGACGCCGTGCAGAAGCTCGGCCTCATCTGAGTTGAGCACCGCTTCTTCTGAGGGCCGCCCCGGATCCGTCCGGGGCGGCCCTCGCCTCATTCACCTCAACGGTCCGTCGGGCATCGGGAAGTCCACCGTCGCGCGGCTCTACGCCGACCGCCACCCCGGCGTGCTCGACCTCGACACCGACCACGTCGTCTCCCTCATCGGCGGCTGGCGCGACGACTTCTTCGCCACCCTGCCCGTGGCCCGCCGGCTGGCCGTCGCCATGGCGGAAACCCATCTGCGGTCCGGGTTCTCCGTCGTGATGCCCCAGCTGGCGACGCACCTGAAAGAGGTCGCCGGGTTCGAGGCCGCCGCCCGCGCCGCAGGAGTGCCGTACGTCGAGATCGCGCTGACGGCGGCGAAGCCCCACGCGTTCGACCGCTATTCCTCCCGCTCCAGCGACACCGGGCCGGCCCGCGACATCGACGAGATCATCACCCGCGCCGGTGGGCTCGAGCTGGTTGACCGCGTCCACGACCATCTCGCCGCGTACCTGCGGCAACGTCCGAAGTGCACGGTGGTCGACACGGAAACCCTTGGCGTGGAACAGACCTACGATGCCGTGGTCGAGATCCTTTCCAGTCTTTAGCGTATTTTTGGTGGTACGGCGAAGCGCTCGAGGTGAGGATGATTTTCGCCATCCGGCCCGCCGTATAGGTCGTTATACATTTCTGAATTGACTGCCTACAGGGAGCTGGGCACGGTCGGTCAGGATCCGTCCGTGAGTGATTCGGGAAAGCCGAACAGGGTGACCAGGGCTTCGTCGTGGAACGCCACGACTCGGGCGACCCCGGTGGCGGTCGGAGCCAGGACCACGATGCCGATCCCCCGGAACACGCCGGCTTCGTCTCGGCGGTACTCGACCGCGGCAGGCTGGCCGTTCGCTGTGGTGGGGACCATTCGCCAGTCCCCCGGCGCGCCCAGCACGTCCGCGGCGAGCATGCGGATGCAGTTGACCAGCCCGGCCTGCCACTCTCGGAACGGGGTCGCCTCCAGCGTCGCGTCCGTGCGCAGGACCTGTTGCAGGAGACCGGCATCCGAGCGTTCGAAGGCCGTGATGTAACCGTCGAGCAGGGCCCGCGCCCGCGGGTCGGCCGGTTCGAGCAACCGCTCCGGCCGTGGTTCGAGCTCACCGAGCCGCGCGCGGGCCCGCTGCAGTCCGCTCTTCACGGCAGCGGTGGTGGTCCCGAGCAGCTGCGCGGTTTCGGCCGCGGAGAACGCCAGCACGTCACGCAGGATGAGGATCGCGCGCTGGCGGGCGGGCAGGTGCTGAAGGCTCGCGATGAGCGCCAGGCGCACCGACTCGCGCGCGACGACCGACGTGGCCGGATCGTCGTCGGCCAGGGCTGTCCACCGGTCCGGCCACGGCTCCAGCCACGAGACCTCACCCGGCGCACCAGGGTCGGCCGGCCGTTCGGATCGGTCCTGGGGACCGCCCAGGCCCGAGGGCAGCATCCGGATCTTGCGCTGCTGCACCGAGGTCAGGCAGACGTTGGTGGCGATCTTGTAGAGCCAGGACCGGATCGGCGCACGGCCCTCGAACCCGGCGTAGGACCGCCAGGCGCGCAGGTACGTTTCCTGCACCAGGTCCTCGGCGTCGTGCGCCGAGCCGGCCATCCGGTAGCAGTGCGCCAGCAGCTCCCGGCGGAACGGCTCGGTTTCGGCGGCGAACCGGTCCGCCGGTTCCCGCGCCTGGGCCGTCACGCGGCGAGCCCGGGTCGCGGCGCGCGGTTGACCGTGGATCGCCTGGTGACCATGCCTGCTCCTCGTCCGGACCGATCCCGCGGATCGGGACCGTCGCCCACTATGACCCCGGACGCGGCCCGAAGGAATCGAACCGCAGGTCAGCCCGGAGTCACGGGCGCAGGGCGAGCTTGCCGACGGTCACCCTCGACTCCAGTGCGGCGAGGGCGTGCGGGCCGTCGGCCAGGTCGTGGACGACCGGTCGTTCGGGCGGAAGGACACCGGCGGCGACAAGCACCGACAGCTCGCCCATGACCTCTCCGAAGATCCGGGGAGCCGCCTGGCTCAGTACCCCGAGATTGAGCCCGACGACGTGGACCTGGTGACGGTAGACGAGGTCCCAGTTGGTGATCGCGGCCTGGCCGCCGGCCAAGCCGTAGACGACAACCCGGCCGGTGACCGGTTTGGCCGAGGCCAGGGCGGCCGCGAAGCCGGCACCGCCGGCCGACTCCAGCACCAGATCAGCACCGGCGCCATCGGTCAGCCGCCGGACTTCGGCGGCGAGATCGGCGTCCCGGGAGTCCAGGACGTGATCAGCACCGAGTGCCCGCACGATCTCGTGCTTGGCCGGGGACGCGGTCGCGATGACCGTCGCGCCGTAGTGCTTGGCCATCCGCACCGCGGCCTGGCCGGTCGCGCCCGCCGCGGCGCGGACCACCACCGTCTCCCCCGAGGTCAGCCTGCCCAGCGGCTTGAGCGCGGCGAGCGCGGCCGGACGGTTCACGACCAGGCCGAGTACCTGCTCGGCCGACCAGCCGGCCGGCACCGGCAGCGCCGCGGCCGCCGGCAGCAGCGCATACTCGGCGAACGCACCGGAGCCGACACCGACGACCGGATTCCCCGGCTCGAGGCCGGTGACGTCCGGGCCCAGCGCGACCACTTCGCCCGAGGCTTCGAAACCCGCCAGGTACGGCGGCTGTGGGCCGCCTCGGAACAGCCCGCGGGCTTGCGAGAGGTCGGCGAAATTGACCCCGGCGGCCCGGACCCTGATCAGCACTTCACCCCGCCCGGGAGCCGGTACCGGTGCGTCGGTGATCAGTCGCAGGTCTCGCGGTCCCTCGAGCGACGTCTGCTCAAGGGCGCGCATGGTGGCGGGAATGCTCACGGCGATCAGCTCTCTTCCGGCTTGCCGAACCCGGCGAGCTCGGGGCGAGCCGCACCGTCGAAGAGGGAGACCTCGCGCCGAGCCGAAAGGAATCGGCAGTCGGCCGGGTGCCATCCGCCCCGGTCGTCCTCAGAAGACCGAGCGGATCGCCTCCACGACCGCGTCCTCGTGGTCCAGGTGCATCGTCTGGTGGGCCGCACCGTCGAGGACGCGGTGCTCACCTCGCGGAACCGAAGCGGCGATCGACGCGTGCAGTGCCTTGATCCCCGCGAGCATCTCCCTCATCAGCTCCGGCGACGCGAACTGCGCCCAGTACGGGTTGGCGCCCAGTGCGCTCAGCACGACGAGCGGGACGTCCGGCAGCCCTCCCCCGGCGCGAACCTGGTCGTACACCGTGGTTTCGAAGTTCTGCGTCTCCAGGACCGCCGTACGCCACTCCGTGAGGTGCTTGTCCACCAACGCTTCACGGACGTCGTCAGGCCAGGCGGCGTAGAGCGCCAGCAGGGCGTCGCGAGAGGCGGCCAGCTGCTCGATCGTCGGTTCAGGCAGGGTGGTGGGGTCGGGCTTGAGGCTCTCGTTCAGCTCCGCGGCCTCCGCCGGCAGGAACTCCAGGATGTCCTCGTGGCCCGGATCGAGGAACACCAAGCCGGTGACCTCCTCGGGGAAGCGCTGCGCGTAGCGGCGGGCGTACAGCGCCCCGAGCGAATGCCCGGCCAGCACGTACGGTCCCGGCACGTCCGTGGCCGCCAGCAAGGCCCGCAGCTCGTCCGTCACCTCGTCCGGCGTGCGCGGCAGCTCGGCTGTGGCGCTCCAGCCCGTGCCGGCCCGGTCGTACACCACGCTCGTGGTGAACTCCGCGACGCGCTGCTGGACGTTCAGGAAATCGTACGCCATCAAGCCCGCGCCGGGCAAGAACACCACCGCGGGGCCGCCCGCACCGGAGCGGTGCAGCAGCAGCCGGCGCCCGGCGATCTCGTAGTGCTCGCCCAGTGGTGCCCCATCGACCTTCATCGCCGAACCTCCCGTCACGGGCCCCCAGCAGCCCACCGTTCTCAACATTGAGAACGGTAGCAGATGTGCGAACATAACGGCGTGGACGATCTCGAACTCCTGGTGCACCCGGTGCGGCTGCGCGTGGTGCACGCCCTCTCCGGCGGGCGCCCCCTCACCACCACCGAGCTGGCCGAGCGCATCCACGACGTGTCGAAGGCGACCCTGTACCGCCACGTCGGCCTGCTCGCCGAAGCCGGAATCCTCGAAGTGGCCGAGGAACAACGCGTCCGCGGCGCCGTCGAGCGCAGCTACCGGCTGCGCCGTGACCGCGCGGTGGTCGACGCGGACACGGCAGCCTCGGCGACGCTCGACGACCACCGCAAGGTGTTCGCGACCGCGATGACGACGTTGATCGCCGAGTTCACCGCGTACCTGGGCCGCGCCGGCGCGGATCCGGCCGAGGACCTGGTGGGCTACCGCCAGCACTCCGTCTGGCTGAGCCACGAGGAGCTCGCCGACCTGATCACCGATCTCCGTGAAGTCCTCCTCCCCCGGCTGCACAACGAGCCCGCCGCCGGCCGGCGTCAGCACCTCATCAGCCCGATCTTGTTCCCTTTGGAGTGACCACGGCCGGAACGATGCCCGGCTGTATAGGTCGTTATACAGTCCACAAGAGACAAAAGTGGGGCCGACCGTTCCCGATCGGCCCCACCCCGAAAACGATCAGGCTCCCGCGAGACCCCGGCGCTCCAGCAGCGGCTGGATCTCCGGCTGACGGCCGCGGAAGTTCGCGAACGCCTCCATCGGGTCCACGCTCCCCCCGCGGCCCAGCAGGGTGGAGCGGAAGTGGTCGCCGTTCTCGCGCTTCAGCCCGCCGTTCTCGCGGAACCACTGCACGGTGTCGGCGTCGAGGACCTCGCTCCAGATGTAGGAGTAGTAGCCCGCGCTGTAACCGCCGCCGAAGACGTGGTTGAAGTACGTGGTGCGGTAGCGCGGCGGGACGCTTTCCAGGGCCACGCCGGCCTTCTCCAGCGCGTCGGCCTCGAAGCGCTGGACGTCGTCGACGCGGTCGTCCACACCGAGGCGGTGCCAGGCGAGGTCGAGCAGCGACGCGGCCAGGTACTCCGTCGTCTTGAAGCCCTCGCCGTACTGCTGCGCGGCTTCCAGCTTGGCGACCTGCTCGGCGGGCAGCGGCTCCCCCGTCACGTGGTGCTTGGCGTAGTGGGCCAGCACCTCCGGCCACAGCATCCACATCTCGTTGACCTGCGACGGGTACTCCACGAAGTCACGCGGCACGTTCGGGCCGGAGAACGTCGGGTAGACGACGCCCGAGAGCAGCCCGTGCAGGGCGTGGCCGAACTCGTGGAACACGGTGGTGACCTCGTCGAGCGTCAGCAGCGTCGGCTCCCCCGCCGGCGGCTTCGCGACGTTGAGCACGTTGACCACCACGGACTTCCGCCCCAGCAGGTCTGACTGGCTCACGAAGTTGTTCATCCACGCGCCGCCGCGCTTGGAGTCACGCGTGTAGTAGTCCACGAGGAACAGGCCCATGCCGCTGCCGTCGGCGTCGAAGACCTCGAAGGTCCGCACCTCCGGGTGGTACTTGGGCAGGTCGTCGCGTTCGGTGAAGGTCAGGCCGTACAGGCGGTTAGCGGCGAAGAACACGCCGTCGGTGAGCACGCGGTTGAGCTCGAAGTACGGGCGCAGCGCCGCGGTGTCCACCTCGTAGCGCTCGCGGCGCACCTTCTCGGCGTAGAACGCCCAGTCCCACGGCTTCAGCGTCGCGCCGGGAACGTCGGCCTCGAGGTGCTGCTGCAGCTCGGCGGCCTCCGCGCGGGCGTTGGCCACGGCGACCGGCGCCAGCCGTTCCAGCAGGCCCGAGGCCGCGTCGGCGGTCTTGGCCGTCTCGTCGGAGATCACGTACGACGCGTGGTCGGGGTAGCCCAGCAGCGCCGCGCGCTCGGCCCGCAGGCGGACGACCTCGGCGGCGACGGAGTTGTTGTCGTACTCGTTGCCGCGGTTGCCCCGCGAGACCGACGCGGTGAAGACGCGCTCGCGCACGGCGCGGTTCTCCAGCGACTCCAGGGCCGCCTGCGCGGTCGGCAGCGTGAGGTTCAGGACGTACTTGCCCGCTTCGCCGCGAGCCGCGGCCGCCTCGGCGGCGGTGGCGATCGCGCCCTCGTCGAGCCCGGCCAGGTCGGCGACGTCGTCGAGGACCACGGCGAGCTCGTTGGTGTCGCGCAGCAGGTTCTGCTGGAACTTCGTCTGCAGGGTCGAGAGCTGCTCGTTGAGCTTGCGCAGCTTCTCCTGCTCGGCCGCGGGCAGGCCGGCGCCAGCGCGGCTGAAGTCGGTGTGGCGGCGCTCCAGCAGGCGCAGCGACTCGGCGTCGAGGCCGAGGCTCTCGCGGCGCTCGTACAGCGCGCTGATCCGCGCGAACAGCTGCGGGTCCAGGTGGATCGCGTCGGAGTGCGCGGCCAGCTTCGGCGCCAGCTCCGCCTGGATCTCCTGGATCTCATCGGTCGAGTCGGAACCGGAGACGTTGAAGAACGTGCCGGACGCCCGCTCCAGCAGCTCCCCCGCCCGCTCCAGCGCGGCGATGGTGTTCTCGAACGTGGGCTCCGCCGGGTTCTCGGCGATGTCCCGGATCTCCGCGGCGTGGGCGATCAGGCCCTCTTCGAACGCGGGCCGGTAGTGCTCGACCTTGATCTTGTCGAACGGCGGCAGGGCGTAGGGCAGCTCACTCGGGGTGGCGAACGGGTTGTCCGGCGAAATCATCGGGTTGTGCTCCTGGTTCTTCACGTGCTTTCCCGCGCTGATCCCGCCCACCCTACGGGTTTCGCGGCCCTGGTCGAGCCGCTTTCCGCCGAGGGCGTGTCCACCCGGCTCAGCGCCCGGTGCTGCCCCCGACCACCGCGTCGCTGTCGCCCGCCTTCTTGCCGCGGGACTTCTTCTTCGGCGGCGGGGGCACGATGCCCTTGAGGTCGCCGCCGTTCTCGTTCACGCGCAGCACGAACGGCCGGGTCTCGGTGTAGCGGACCACCGACACCGACGCCGGGTCCACCACGATGCGCTGGAACGCGTCGAGGTGCTGGCCCAGTGCGTCGGCCAGCACCGCCTTGATCACATCGCCGTGGCTGCACGCGATCCACACCGCGTGGTCACCGTGCTCGGCGGTGATGCGGGCGTCGTGGGCGCGGATCGCGGCCACCGCGCGCGCCTGCATCGCGGCCAGGCCCTCACCGCCGGGGAACACCGCCGCCGACGGGTGCGACTGGACCACCCGCCACAGCGGCTCCTTGACCAGCGTCTTCAGCTCACGACCGGTCCAGTCGCCGTAGTCCACTTCGGACAGGCGCGGCTCCACGGTTTTGTCCAGACCCAGCGCCGTCGCCAGCGGCGTCACCGTCTGCTTGCACCGCAGCATCGGCGACACCACCAGCTCGGCGACCGGCACGCCGGCCAGCCGCTCGACCAGCTTCTCGGCCTGCGTGCGGCCGGTGTCGTCGAGACCGACCTTCGGCGTGCGCCCCGCCAGGACGCCGGACCCGTTCGCGGTGGACTTCCCGTGCCGCAGCAAGATGACCGTACTCACGAAAGCAACAGTAACTGTGTCTTCGGCCTCGGCTCCGCCGAGGCGTGCGAGATCGCTGTGTTTTCTGCCCCGGCTCCGCCGAAGCGTGCGAGATCGCCGTTGAGCCGGATTCCGGATGGGGCGGTCGGATCGGCCGGGGGCCGATCGCACCGCCCCATCCGGAAGCCGGCGCGATCTCGCGGTGGGGGCGACCTCGGATGGTTCAGAGCGTTGTCTGGTGGGAACCTCGTGTTCGGGTGTTGTTCCCGGGGATGTGCGGTGGGTGTCATGGGTTTGGATCAGCCGAATGACGTCCACGCAGAGCGCGGGATCTTCGTTGCGGGTCCTCGTCGTGACCGAGTCGTACCCGCCGCAGGTCAACGGGGTCGCGCACACCGCGTCGCGGGCCGCGGAGCACCTCGTGCGGCGTGGTCATTCGCCGCTGGTCGTGGCGCCGACCGCGCCGGCCGGGCTGCGGACGGGCAACGACGCGGAGAGCGGGGGTTCCCCGGTGGTCCGGGCGCCCGCGCTGTCGTGGCCGGGTTACCCGGACGTGCGAATGGCGCTGCCGACCGGCGTGGTGGGTCGCGCGATCGCCGCGCACCGGCCTGATGTCGTGCACCTGTCGAGCCCGCTGCTGCTCGGCGCGCACGCCGTGCGGGCGGCGCTGAAGCGGCGGGTGCCGATCGTCGCGGTGTACGAGACCGACGTCGCCGCTTACTGCCGGTCCTACGCGCCCCGGGTGCCGGGCGGCTCGCAGTACGTGTGGCGCCGGCTGCGCGGGATCCACCGGCCGGCCGATCGCACGATCGTCTCCTCCAGCGCGTCGAAGCTGGCGCTGGAGGAGCAGGGCATCCCGCGCATCCACCTGCTCCCCCACGGCGTCGACGCCGTGCGCTTCGACCCGCGGCACCGGGATCCGGACCTGCGCCGCCGGCTCGCGCCGAACGGTGAGGTCCTCGTCGGGTACGTCGGCCGCCTCGCGCCGGACAAGCACGTCGAGCTGCTGCGCGGCGTCTGCGGCCTGCCGGGGGTGCGGGTGGTCGTCGTCGGCGACGGCCCGAACGGTCCCCGACTGAGGACGGCGCTGCCCGACGCGACGTTCCTGGGCATGCGCGTCGGCGACGAGCTCCCGCGCATCTACGCGTCACTCGACGTCTTCGCGCACACCGGGCCGTTCGAGACCTTCGGCCTGACCGTCCAGGAGGCGATGGCCAGCGGCCTCCCGGTGGTCGCGCCCGCGGCCGGCGGCCCGCTCGACCTCGTCGAGCACGGGCGGACGGGCTTCCTCGTACCCCCGCTCGACGAAACCGCCCTGCGTGACGCCGTGCGCCGCCTCGTCGAGTCGCCCGCGCAACGCGCCACCTTCGGCGCGGCCGCGCGGTCCTTCGCCCTCCGCCACACCTGGGAAGCCGCCGGCGACAGCCTGATCGCCCACTACCGCCAGGTCCTCGACGAACGCGCCCAGCTCGCGCCGCGCACGCATCCGCCCGAAAACCACGTCACCCTGGCCACGGCGGACTGACGCCACTACACCGCGAGATCGCGCCGGCTTCTGGATCGGGCGGTCGGATCGGCCGGGGGCCGATCGCACCGCCCGATCCAGAAGCCGGCTCAACGGCGATCTCGCACGCCCTGGCGGAGCCGGGGCAGAAAACACGGCGATCTCGCACGCCTCGGCGAAGCCGAGGCCAAAGATTCAGCTTCCGACCGGTCCCGCGTTCGGGTCGAGCACGCCGCCGATGATCAGTCCGAACAGCAGCAGGCCGAGCACGATCCGGTAGATCACGAACGGCACGAAGCTCTTGCGCTTGATGTAGGACATCAGCCACGCGATCACCACGTACCCGACGCCGAAGGCCACCAGCGTCGCCAGGATCGTGGGGCCCCACTGGGCGGTCTCGCCGTTCTTGCCGATGTCGGTGAGCTTGTACAGGCCCGAGCCGAACACGGCCGGCAGGGCCAGCAGGAACGAGTACTCCGCGGCGTCGGCGCGGGTGTAGCCCATGAGCAGGCCGGCGCTGGTGGTGCCGCCGGAGCGCGAGACGCCCGGGATCAGGGCCAGGGCCTGGGCGAAGCCGAAGCCGAAGCCGTGCGGCACGGTGAGGTGATCGAGGGTGCGCCGCTGTGAGCCGACGCGGTCGGCGATGAGCAGGATCACGCCGAAGACGATCAGTGTCGACGCGGTGATGCGCAGGTCGCGGAAGGCCTCGTCGATCTGGTCCTGCAGCAGCAGGCCGAGCACGACGATGGGGATCGAGCCGACGATGATCAGCCAGCCCAGCCGTGCGTCGGGGTCGTGGCGCCAGCTGCGGCGGTAGAGCGAGAAGAACCAGGCCTGCAGGATGCGGCCGATCTTCTTCCCGAAGTACAGGATCACCGCGAGCTCGGTGCCGATCTGCGTCACGGCGGTGAACGCCGCGCCCGGGTCGTCCCAGCCGACGAGCGCGGCCACGATCCGCAGGTGCGCGCTGGAGGAGATGGGCAGGAACTCCGTGAGTCCCTGCACCAGCCCCAGCACCAGTGCTTCGAACCACCCCATCAGGCCACTCCCGCCAGTTCGATCGCTTCCACGGCGGTCCGCAGGGCCGCCTCGAATCCCGCGGACTCCCCGTACGGAGTCACGGACAACGTCGTCACGCCCGCCTTCGCGAACTCCGCCATGCGCTCGGCGATCCGCTCCCGCGGACCGAGCAGCGAGGTCGCGTCGAGGAACTCCAGCGGCACGGCCGCCTGAGCCCCCGCGTAGTCGCGCGCGAGGTATTTCTCCTGCACCTCGGCTGCCTCCGCCTCGAACCCCATCCGCACGGCGAGGCGGTTGTAGAAGTTCTGCTTCCGGCTGCCCATCCCGCCCACGTACAGCGCGGCGTGGGCGCGGACGGCGTCGGCGCACTCGCGCCAGTCGTCGCCGACCACGAGTGGCACGGACGGGGCGATGTCGAACCCGTCGAGCGACCGCCCGGCGGCCTCGGCGCCGGCGCGGATGTGCGCGAGCTGCTCGCCCGCGTGCCCGGGCGAGAAGAACACCGGCAGCCAGCCGTCGGCGATCTCGCCCGTCAGCTCGAGGTTCTTCGGTCCGATCGCGGCGAGGTACACCGGCACCTGCTTGCGTTCGGGCCGGAAGGTCAGGCCCAGTGCGAGCCCGGGCCCGTCGGGCAGCGGCAGCTCGAAGTGCTCGCCGCTGAACCGCACGCGGCGGCGCGACTGCACGGCCCGCACGATCTCCACGTACTCGCGGGTGCGGCCCACCGGGTCGGCGAACCGCACGCCGTGCCAGCCCTCCGACACCTGCGGGCCCGAGACACCCAGGCCGAGCCGGAAGCGGCCGCCCGAGAGCGTGTCGAGCGTGGCGGCGGTCATGCCGGTCATCGCCGGCGTCCGCGCCGGGATCTGCAGCACGGCGCTGCCGACGTCGATCCGCTCGGTCCGCGCGGCGATCCAGGTGAGCATCGTCACGGCGTCGGAGCCGTAGGCCTCGGCCGCCCACACCACCGAATACCCGAGTTCGTCCGCTCTCCCGGCCAGCGCCAGGTTCGCGGAGTTGTCCCCGGTGCCCCAGTAACCGAGGTTGAGTCCCATTCGCACGGCCGGAAACGTACCGAGGGCACGACTCGCGCCGTGCCCTGGGTGCACCGACGGGGTGGCCGGTCGCGACACGGCGTCACCTTGGTCAAGTACGGGCCGGGCCGACGGCTAGGCTCGGTGGTCGTGGAAAAGCGACAGCTCGGCCGGTCGGGACTGCGGGTCTCGCGCCTGGCGCTCGGCACGATGACGTGGGGCGGCGACACCGACGCCGAGGAGGCGGCCAGCCAGCTCGTCGCGTTCGTCGACGCCGGCGGCACCCTCGTGGACACCGCGGACATCTACGCCGAGGGCGAGGCCGAGCGCGTGCTCGGCAGCCTGCTGGGCGATCTCGTGCCCCGCGACGACGTGGTGGTCGCCACGAAGGCCGTCGCGCGGCGCACCGAAGGCCCCTTCGGCGGCGGGGCGTCCCGGGGCGCGCTGCTGAACGCGCTCGACGGCTCGCTGCGCCGGCTCGGCACCGACCACCTCGATCTGTGGCAGCTGCACGCGTGGGACGCCGGGGTGCCGATCGAGGAGACCCTCTCGGCCCTGGAGTACGCCGTGACCAGCGGAAAGGTCCGCTACGTCGGCGTCTCCAACTACGCGGGCTGGCAGCTGGCCACGGCCGCCTCGCGCGCGAGCGCGGTCGCGCCGATCGTGTCCTGCCAGTACGAGTACTCGCTCCTGGAGCGCGGGGTCGACCGCGAAGCCGCGCCCGCCGCGCTGCACCACGGCATCGGGCTGCTGCCCTGGGCGCCGCTGGGCCGCGGCGTGCTGACCGGCAAGTACCGCACCGGCACGCCCGCGGACTCGCGCGGCGCGTCCAGCGAGTTCGCCGGGTACGTGGAACACCACCGCACGGACCGCGCGGCGCGGATCGTGCAGGCCGTGGCCACCGCCGCCGACGGGCTCGGCACCTCGCCGCTGGTCGTCGCGCTGGCCTGGGTGCGCGACCGGCCGGGGGTGGTGGCGCCGGTCGTCGGCGCCCGCGACACCGGCCAGCTGACCGGTTCGCTGGCGGCGGAGGAGCTGACGCTCCCGCCCGCGATCCGCAGCGCGCTCGACGACGTGAGCTGCGTCGACGTGGGCTACCCCGAGCGGGGACCGAAATGAGGCGCAGGTGTCTGTTGGATGACGCACACGTGACGGCACGGGAATCGTGGGGGATGCTGGTGAGGACACCTCGCCGAGGAACTGCAGGAGGCTTCAAGGTGCGTCGGCTCACCGCCGCGTCGCGGATCGCGATTCCGCTGGTCGGTGCCCTCGCGCTCTCGGCATGCTCGGCTTCGGGCCAGGACAACTCCGACTCGCTGCAGGTGGTCGCGAACCCCGTGGCCGCGAAGCCGGTGGTCTCCCCCGCCGTGACGACCAAGCCCGCGGGTCAGGTACTGGCGACGCCCGCCGTGTCGGCGATGGCGACCGACGAGAAGACCCGCACGCTCGCGGTCGCGGTCACGCAGCCGCCGTCGGTGCTCGTCTACGACCTCGACTCGCTGAGCACCCCCCGGGTCACCGTGCCCCTGCCCGGCCCGGCCGAATCGCTGACGACGTCCGACGGCCAGGCGATCGCGAGCATCCCGACCAAGGGTGAGCTCGCGAAGATCACACTGCCCGGCGGACGGCTGACCACGCAGCCGGTGGCGGGCCAGCCCACCGCCGGGGTGGCCGACGGGCCGGACACGATCGTGGCCGTCCGCGACCGCAAGGCCGTGGAGGTCCTGGCCGGCGGCGCGGTCACCAAGACCATCACCGGCCAGCTCTACAGCGCCGACGACGTCGTGGACACCGGGCAGGGTGTGGTCGTGCTCGACCGCCTGCGCACCGCCGTGTTCAGCGTCGACGTGAACGCCGGGACGATGGGCGAAGGCCTGCGCGCCGGCGACGGCGCGGCCAACGCCACCAGCGACTCGTACGGGCGCGTGCTGGTCACCGACGCCCGAGCGGGCGCGCTGCTCGCGTTCTCCGTCGGCCCGCTGATCCTGCGGCAGCGCTACCCGGTGCCGGGCGGGATCTACGGCATCGCCTACGACCACCAGCGCAACCTGGCCTGGGTCACCCTGACCGGGCAGAACCAAGTGGTGGGCTTCGACGTCCGCGGCGGCGAGCCCACCGAGAAGTACCGATTCCCGACCGTGCGCCAGCCGAACTCGGTGAGCGTCGACGACCGGAGCGGCCGAGTGCTCGTCGGCTCGGCCGCAGGAGAAGGGACCCAGGTGATCCAGCCATGACGACGGTCGACGAGGCGGTGGTCGAAGGGGATTGGGAGTACCGCCGCCTGCGCCTGCCCCCGGGTGTGTCCCGGCGCGCGGCGGCGATCCAGCTCTCGATCCACGCCGAGTTCGCCGGCTGGGAGCTGCGCACGGTGCGGCTCTACGCCGACGGCACCCGGCGGGTCTGGTTGCGGCGCAAGCGCACGGCCGCCGACCGCCTGCCCGGGCTCGCCACGTAACACCAATAAGTCCAGACCAAGATTTTCGCGCGCCTTTTCACCCTGATCCGGCCCGTTAGCGTACGCAGTGGATCTTCGCGTACGACCAGGTCTTCGGCCGGCGGCCGAATCATGCCAAAGAGGGTGAACATGAACAGGCTGGACGGAAAAATCGCCGTGGTCACCGGCGCCACCAGCGGCATCGGGGCCGCCATCGCCCACCGGTTCGTCGCCGAGGGCGCTCAGGTCGTCCTTTCCGGGCGGCGCACGAAAAACGGTCTCGCGATCGCGGAACGGCTGGGCCCGGCGGCCAGTTTTCACCGGGCCGACGTGTCGGTGGACACCGAGGTCGAGGACCTGGTCCGCACGACCGCGGACCGGTTCGGCCGCATCGACGTGCTGGTGAACAACGCGGGGGCACCCGCCACCATCAGCTCGGTCACCGACGTCGACCTGGCCGATTTCCGGCGGGCGTTCGACGTGAACGTCTGCGGTCCGCTGCTCGGCATCAAATACGCCGCCGGGTACATGTGCGCGCAGGGCGCGGGCAGCATCATCAACATCGGCAGCATCGCGGGAACGCGGGTCGCCAACTCGGGCCTGGACTACTCCGTGTCCAAGGCCGGCCTCCACCACTTGAGCCAATGGGCGGCCGCCGAGCTGGGCCAGCACGGAGTCCGCGTGAACACCATCAGCGTCAGCGGGGTCACGACCGGGATTTTCGCCAAGGTCGCCGGGTACGGCGACGAAGAAGCCGAGACCCCCGAGGTGCTGGCCACGGTGGGCGAAAAGATCACTCCCCTGGTCAAGGAGGTCAGCCCGACACCGCGCGCGGGAACGACGGACGACGTCGCCGCCGCCGCGGTCTATCTGGCGAGCGACGAATCGGGCTACGTGATCGGGCACAACCTGCAGGTCGACGGAGGGCACTCCCTGGGCCAGCCCTACTCGGTGCTGCTGGCACAGCGGGCCAGGATCGCTTCGGCGCTCAAGCCCGAAGCCCAGTGACCCCGCGAACCGGTTGACCGGGCCCCGGCAGCGCGAGCCCGGTGTCCGGGTCAGGCGGCGAGCCGCCCGAGCCACTCCTGCCAGCTCTGCTCGTCGCCCGCCTCGGCGGAGAACACGTGGTGGCAGGCGATGAGCGGGCCGTGGAAGCCCTGCAGGAAGCAGTAGAGCGCGTCGGCCGTGCGCACGCCCACCGTCTGCGGGTTCACGGCGTAGACGACGCCTTCGACGGCCCGGCCCGCCAAATCGATGCGCACGCGGTCGCCCTCCTCGGGCCGGCCCGCCAGTCCCAGCCGGTTCCCGAGCGCCGCCCACAGCCGGTCCCAGTCGGACACCGGCGGGCCGAACACCGTGACCGGGGTGGCCGTGCGGCCGGCGAAGTACGTGACGTACTCGGCGAGGTTGCGGAAGAACAGCGCGCCGCCCGCGGCCATCGCCTCGAACTCGTCCTCCCAGTCGTCGCCGGGCAGGAAGCCGCTGGTGACGCAGCGGACGACCGAGCTGCCGCCGTCGCGGCCCTCGATCAGGAACTCATAAGCGATCCGCCGCCCGTCGGGCTCGGTCTGGGTGCCGTAGACGAGCCGTTCCAGCGGGTCCCACGCGGTGATCGCCATCTCCGGCTCGTAGCCCGCGAACGAGCCGCGCACGACGCCGCCGAGGCCGCCTTCGACCTCGTTGCGGCCCATGTACCACGAGTCGATGCCCGGCCCGGTCGCGATCGCTGCCCAGATCTGCTCCGGGGTCGCGACCACCTCGGCCGCCCCGGGCAGCTCGAACTCTTTCCCGCTGAACTCCGCCACCTCAGGCCTCCTCGTCCGGCACGCTCGGGTGCACGGCCACGATCACGCGGTGCGCGCGACCGTTCTCCGCTCCCTCGTCGTGGTACTTCCCCACCAGGCTCGTCACGGCCACCGCGAGCTCCTCGGCGAACGCGGCCCGATCCGCCGCCGAGGCGAACCGCACCTCGCCGTCGAGCGCGAACGTCGCGACGCGCTTGCGCGCCTTGGCGGCACCCGTGATCAGGATCCCGACGTCGCGCACCAGCCGGCCCGCCACGGCGAGCAGCCAGCGCGCCGACAGCCGGTCGGGCGATTGCGCCGGGTCCGGCTGCACCGCCGCCAGCGCCGACGGCGAGATCACGTAGGACGCCGCGGTCGCGCGCATCATGCGCTCGGTGACGTTGCCCTTGCGCCGCTCCTCCACCAGCTCCACGAGCCCGTGCTTCTCCAGCGCGCGCAGGTGGTAGTTGACCTTCTGGCGGGGCAGGTCGACGCGGGCCGCGAGCATGGTCGCCGACGCCGGCTCTACCAGCTCGGCCAGCAGCCGGGCGCGGACCGGGTCGAGCGACACCTCGGCCGCGGCCGCGTCCTCGATCACCGCAACGGGAAACATGCGCCCATCGTGCTGCCGAAAAACGAAGTTGTCAAGAACTACGATGTTGTCGGTACGCTTCGCGCACCTGAGCCACGATCCGGGGCACGACCTGGGCGGCGGCTTCCAGCGGCACGACGTGGCCGACGCCCGGCAGCACCACGGCCGTGCCGTGTTCGAGGCCCCGGACGAGGTGCTCGACATCCGTGGCCGCCACGATCCGGTCCCGCTCCCCCACGATCGCCGTGACCGGCAGGGAACCCACGCGCGCGAGCGCCGCTTCGCGCGCATACGCGTCGAGCGCGGGACGGAACACCGCGACGGTGTGCGGCCAGTTGCGCCGGATCATCGTCACGGTCAGCTCCACGAGGTCCGGATCCGGGTCGTCGCCGAAGAGCCACCAGCGCAGGCCGGCGCTGACCGCGCGGCTCGTGTGCTCGCGCACCAGCCCGAAGAACTTGGCGCCCAGCACCAGTTCCAGGTCCTGCGCCAGCATCCCGAGCGCGCCCGGCCACGCCGCCGAAGCCTCCGTGGCGAGCCGCCCGGACGACGTCGCGAGCAGCACCAGCCCGGCCACGCGCGCGGCGAACAGCTCCGGATGGCGTTGCGTGAGCGACATGATCGCGAGCCCGCCCATGTCGTGGCCCACCAGCACCACACGGCCCTCGGGCACGGCGCGTGCCAGCACTTCGGCGAGGTCGTCGCCCAGCTGGGCCATGGTCGCCGTGCCGCGGCCGGCGCGGCCGGACTTGCCGTGGCCGCGGTGGTCGTAGCCGACGACCGACAGCGGCTCGTCCACCGCCTCCGGCAGCAGCGGCGCGATCCGGCCCCAGCTGCGGCGGTCGAGCGCGTAGCCGTGCAGGAGCACCACGGTCACGCCGGCCGACGGGTCACCCCAGCGCACGAGGTGCAGAGGTGTCCCGTCGGCGAGCGTGAACGCGGGCAACGCGGTCGTTTCCGGCGCTCAGGACGAACGCACGAACCGGTCCAGCACGCGCGTGCCGAACTTGAGAGCGTCCACCGGCACGCGCTCGTCCACGCCGTGGAAGAGCGCGGAGAAGTCGAGGTCGGCCGGCAGCTTCAGCGGTGCGAAGCCGAAGTTGCGGATCCCGAGCTGCTGGAACGACTTCGCGTCGGTGCCGCCGGAAAGCATGTACGGCAGCGTGCGCGCGCCCGGGTCCTCGGCGAGCACCGCGGCAGTCATCGCGTCGACGAGCGCGCCGTCGAACGTGGTCTCGACCGGCGGGAGCTCCATCCACTCCTTCTCGATGTCCGGGCCGAGCAGCTCGTCGAGCTCGCGGTCGAACGCCTCGATGCGCCCGGGCAGGATGCGGCAGTCGACCGCGGCCTCGGCGACCGACGGGATCACGTTCGACTTGTAGCCGGCGGTGAGCATCGTCGGGTTCGCGGTGTCGCGCAGGGTGGCGCCGATCATGCGGGAGATGTTGCCCAGCTTGGCGACCGAGCCCTCGAGGTCGTCCTCGGGGAAGTCCCAGCCGGTGATCTCGGTGACGCCGGCGAGGAACTCGCGCACGGAGTCGGTGAGCACGAGCGGGAACTGGTGGCTGCCGAGCTTCGCGACGGCCTCGGCGAGCTTGGTGACCGCGTTGTCGCGGTGGATCATCGAGCCGTGGCCCGCCGTGCCGCGCACGCGCAGCTTCATCCAGCGGATGCCCTTCTCGGCCGTCTCGATCACGTACGCGCGCACGTCGTCCTTCAGCGTGATCGAGAACCCGCCGACCTCGCTGATCGCCTCGGTGACGCCTTCGAACAGCTCGGGCCGGTTCTCCACCAGCCACTGCGCGCCGTACTTGCCGCCGGCCTCCTCGTCGGCGAGGAACGCGAAGACGATGTCGCGCGGGGGCACGATGCCGTGGATCTTGTAGTGGCGGGCCAGGGCCAGCGTCATGCCGACCATGCCCTTCATGTCCACCGCGCCGCGGCCCCAGACGTAGCCGTCCTGCACGGCGCCGGAGAACGGGTGCACCGACCACTCGGCCGGGTCGGCGGGCACGACGTCGAGGTGCCCGTGGATCAGCAGGGCCCCGCGCGACGGATCGGCCCCGGCCAGCCGGACGATGACGTTGTGGCGGTCTTCGCCACCGGACTCGACGTAGGTGATCTCGTAGCCGGCGTCGGTGAGCTGCTCCGCGACGTACTCGGCGGCGGCACGTTCGCCGATCAGGGTGTCGGGGTCTCCGGTGTTGGTGGTGTCGATGCGGATGAGGTCGCTGGTGAGCGTGACGGCCTCGTCAGCGGCGGCGTCGATCGAGTTCGGTTCGGTCACTCGACCTTCCTATCATTCGCACCCGCGGGGCCGCGCCGCTCACGCCCGTTCAGGTGCGGTCAAGAGCCGAGACCACCTCGGAAACCGGCCGCAGGTGCTGGTTCAGGATCCGCAGCGCCGTTTCCGCGTCCCCCGCGTCGAGCGCGGCCACGAGCTGCCGGTGCTCCTCGTCGATGATCGACAGTCGCTCCGGCCGCGCTTCCAGCGCCCGCACGGCCACGCGCTGCTGGCGCGAGCGGAGTGTGTCGTACAGCTCGGTGAGCACGGTGTTGCCGGCGGCGTTCACGATCGCCCGGTGGAACCGGCGGTCGAGCCCGGACACGGCGAACCAGTCGCGTTCCGCGCCCGCGCGGCCCATGTCCTCGATCAGGCCGGCCATCTCGGCGGGGGCACCCGCGCCCGCGGCGCAGACCTCGGTGATCGCGTGGCCCTCGATGAGCCGCCGGCTCTGGTAGACCTCTTCCAGCTCCCGCGCGGTCACCGTGCGGACCTGCGCGCCCTTGCGCGGCAGCAGGCTGATGAAGCGCTCGGCCTCGAGCCGGTGGAACGCTTCGCGCACCGGCGTCCGCGACACGCCGACCACCCCGGAGACCCACAGCTCGTCGAGGAACCGCCCGCCTTCCAGCTCGCCCGAGATGATCCCGTCGCGCAGCCAGGCGTACACCCGATCCCGAGCCGGTCCGCCGCCCTCGACCGGGACCGGTCCCGGTGCGGTGGTGGTCATGCCTCTCCCCTCGTCGCGCGCCTGCGTCGGCGCGCTGGCGAGCCTACACCTCTGGACCGGGCCTCATCCGTCATGTATACACGGAGTACACAGACCGGTGACGGTCCTCGTCGCTCCTGAAAGGACACTCGGCATGGTGCAGGTCGCCGTCGCGCAGTTCGCTCCCACCGACGACAAAGCGGGCAACCTGGCGGTACTCACGCGGCTCGCCGGTGAGGCGGCGGAGCGCGGAGCCGAGGTCGTGGTGCTGCCCGAGTACTCGATGTTCACCGTACCGGCGATGGACGAGCGGTTCGTCGCCTCCGCCGAGAGCCTCGACGGCGCGTTCGTGACCGGGCTGCGCGAGGTCGCGGCCCGCCGCGGGATCACCGTCGTCGCCGGGATGAACGAAGCCTTGCCCGAGGGCGGGCGGATCTTCAACACGCTCGTGGTGGCCGGCGCCGACGGCGAGCTCGCGGCGGTGTACCGCAAGCTGCACCTCTACGACGCGTTCGGCTTCCGCGAGTCCGATTTCGTCCGCGCCGGGGAGATCACGGAGCCGGCCACGTTCAAGGCCGCGGGCCTGACGTTCGGCCTCCAGACGTGTTACGACCTGCGCTTCCCCGAAGTGACCCGGCGGCTCGCGGACGCGGGCGCGCAGGTCGTGGCGCTGCCTGCGGAGTGGGTGCCGGGGCCACTGAAGGAGTACCACTGGGCGACGCTGGTGAAGGCGCGGGCGATCGAGAACACGGTCTACGTCGCCGCGGCAGGGCAGATCGCGCCGATGGGGTCGGGTTCGAGCCTCGTCGTCGATCCGATGGGCGTGGTGGCCGCGTCGCTGGGCGAAGCGCCGGGCGTGGCCGTCACGGAGGTCTCGGCCGACCGCGTGGAGCAGGTCCGGACCACGAACCCGGCCTTGGCGTTGCGACGGTTCACGGTGGCGCCGCGGGACAGCGCCTCCTGATCCGCGAGCCGCTACTCGTCGTCCGCGCGGTGCGCGCCGAGGCCGATCTCCTTCACGGCCGCGGCCGCGCCGGGCGTGCCCGCCAGCAACCGCGCGAGCTCCAGCGCGACGCCGAGCTCGGTGCCCGCCGGCACGACCCGGTGGACCACACCCCACTTCGCCGCCGCGGCGGCCGTGAGTTTCCCGCCAGCGCGGCGAAGTTCGGCAACGGCCTCTTCGGACAGTCGCGCCGGCAGCGCCGTGCCGAGCGGGCCGGACACCACGAACTCGGCGTGCGGGGCCGCCACGATGAGATCCGTCATCAGCGCCAGCTCGAAGCCGCCGCCGCGGGCGAGGCCGTTCACCGCGGCGATCATCGGCTTGCCGATGCGGAAGAAGTCCGCGACGCCGGCCAGCCCGCCGGCTCCCGGCGCGAGGTCCCAGCCCGCCGAGAAGTACTCGCTGCCCGCGCCCGTGACCACGCCGGCGTGCACCGCGGGGTCGTCACGCAGCCGCGCCCAGGCGGCGTAGAGCTCGAAGCTGACGCGGGAGTCGATGGCGTTCCCGCCGGGCCGGTCGATCGTCGCCACGAGCACGCCGTCGACTACCTCGGTGCGGACAGCACCCGGGGGCGCGGTGGTCATGGTTTTCCCGGTGGTGCGGAGGGATTCGGTCGAGCGTTCCGGACGTTAGCCGCACCGCCGCCGGCGGTCAAACCGGGGCCTCGACTGACCCGGCAGTCAAGCCAGGATCGCAAATCCGGTCCACCGCAACGAAACCCGGCAAACGTTACGCCACAGGTGGCGTGAGTATTGCGATAATCGCAACGCGGGGTTACGGTCTTCCGGCATGGACGAGTCGGAGGAGCTGCGGACCAGGGTCCGGGAGCTGATCCGGTCCATGCCGGGAGCCCAGCGGGAGTTCGCCGCAGCCATCGGGCTTGACGAGACGAAGTTGTCCAAGGCGCTCACCGGCACCCGCCGGTTCTCGCCGCACGAGCTCGTCCGGGTCGCCGAGTACTGCGGCGTCACGGTCAACTGGCTGCTCAACGGCAGCGACGACGCGAAAACCGTGACGGCGGTCCCGGCGCTCGCCGCGCGCCCGGAGAGCGATCCCGAGCACCACACGCAGTCCGAGCCGCGGCGGCGGATCCTCGAGACGGCGTGGCTGCTCATCGCCGAACGCGGGTACCACCGGGTACGCATCGCCGACATCGCGAAAGCGTGCGGCACGAGCACCGCCACCATCCACTACCACTTCCCCAGCAAGGCGGAAGTGCTCAACGAAGCGTTGCGGCGCAACGTGAAGCTCGCCTTCGATCGCCAGGTCGCCGAGCTGCACGCGGTCGCCGATGCCCACGACCGGCTGCTCAAGCTGGTCGAACTGCAACTCCCGGCCGACGGCGTGCTGCGCGCCGAGTGGTCGGTCTGGCTTCAGGTGTGGAACGAGGTGTCCCTCGCCCCGGAGCTGCGGTCGCTCTACACCGATTCCTACGACCGCTGGTACCGGACGATCCTCATGACCATCCGCACCGGCCAGGAGCAGCACGCGTTCCGCGTGGCCGATCCCGAGGCCGCCACCGAGCAGCTCACGGCGCTGATCGACGGTCTCGGCATCCAGGTGCTGACCCGCAAGCCCGGCAGCACCGTGGCCACCATGCGCGCGCACCTGCACGACTTCATCGAAAGGTCGATCGTCAAGGGAGCCTGATGAACCACGAGGTCATCGTCACCTGCGCCCTCACCGGCGCGGGCGACACCGTCGGCCGGAGCCCCCACGTGCCGGTCACGCCGGCGCAGATCGCCGCGAGCGCGATCGAAGCGGCGGAAGCCGGGGCGGCCGTCGTCCACATCCACGTCCGCGAGCCCGAGACCGGGGCCCCGTCGCGCGAGGTGGCGCTGTACCGCGAGGCCGTGCGGCTGATCCGGGAGTCCGGAGTGGACGTGGTCGTGAACCTGACCGCCGGGATGGGCGGCGACCTCGTGCTCGACGAGGAGGATCCGCTCAAGCCGGTCGACGGCACGGACCTGGTCGGCGCTCTCGCCCGCCTGCCGCACGTCGAGGAGCTGCTGCCCGACATCTGCACGCTCGACTGCGGTTCGCTCAACTTCGGCGAAGGCAACCAGCTCTACGTGTCCACTCCGGACATGCTGCGCACCGGCGCGAAACGCATCCAGGAACTGGGCGTCAAGCCGGAGCTGGAGATCTTCGACACCGGGCACCTGTGGTTCGCCTCGAAGATGGTGGCGGAAGGGCTGATCGACGCGCCGCCGCTGTTCCAGCTGTGCATGGGCATCCCCTACGGCGCGCCCGCCGATCCGGGTCTGCTGCAGGCGATGGTGAAGCTGCTGCCCGAGGGCGCGCAGTGGGCGTCGTTCGCGATCGGGCGCGACCAGATGCCGTGGGTGGCGCAGTCGGTGCTGCTCGGCGGGCACGTGCGCGTCGGGCTCGAAGACAACCTCTACCTCGCCCGTGGGGTCAAGGCGACCAACGGGCAGCTGGTGGAGCGCGCGGTGCGGATCGTCGAAGACCTCGGCGCCACGATCGCGAGCCCCGGCCGGGCCCGCGAGATCCTCGGCCTCAAGGAGCGGGTCCGTGCCTGACGTATCCACTGTGGACACCGTCGCGTGCGTCGGCGCGGGCGTCATCGGCGGCGGCTGGGTGGCGCACTTCCTCGCCCGCGGTTACCGCGTCCGGGCCTGGGACCCCGCACCGGACGCCGCGGCGAAACTGGGCCGGCTCGTCGACGCGGCGTGGCCCGCCCTCACTTCGCTGGGGCTGGCCGACGGCGCGAGCCGCGACGCGCTGACGATCACGGCCACGCTCGCGGAGGCGGTCGAGGGTGCGGGGTTCGTGCAGGAAAGCGCTCCCGAGGACCTGCCGCTCAAGCAGAAGCTGCTGGCCGACATCGACGCCGCCACCCCCGCCGGTGTCGTGATCGCGTCGTCCACCTCGGGCTACGGCATGACCGAGATGCAGGTGGCGGCGAAGACGCCGGAGCGGCTCGTGGTCGGGCACCCGTTCAACCCGCCCTACCTCATCCCGCTGGTCGAGGTCGTGGGCGGGAAGCTCACCGCGCCGTGGGCCGTGGCGTGGGCGAGCGAGTTCTACCGGCACGTCGGCAAGACCGTGATCACGATGGATCGCGAGGTGCCCGGGTTCATCGCCAACCGCCTGCAGGAGGCGCTCTGGCGCGAGGCCCTGCACATGGTCGCGAACGGCGAGGCCACCGTGGAGCAGATCGACACCGCGATCACCGACGGGCCGGGCCTGCGCTGGCCGGTGCAGGGGCCGATGCTCACGTTCCACCTCGCGGGCGGTGAAGGGGGCATGGCGCACATGCTGGACCACTTCGGACCGTCGCTGAAGGCGCCCTGGACCCGCCTCGATTCGCCGGAGCTCACGACCGAGCTGCGCAACGCCGTGGTCGACGGCTGCGAGGACGAAGCCGCGCCGCGCACGATCGCCGACCTCGTGGCCGAGCGGGACCGGGCGATCATCGCCATCCAGCGCGCCGTCGGTGAGGCCCGCCGTGGGTGAAGCCCTGGTCCACCACGACCGCGTCCGTCCCGAGTGGATCGACTACAACGGACACCTCTCCGAGCCCTACTACGTGCTGGTGTTCGGAGACGCCACCACGGCGCTGATGGACGCCGTCGGCCTCGATCCCGCCTACCGCGAGTCCACCGGCGCTTCGCTGTACACCGTGGAGGCACACGTGCGGTACCTGCGTGAGGTCGGGCCGGACGCCGCGCTCACCGTGACGACCTCCGTGCTCGCCGTCGGGGCGAAGAAGGTGCGGCTGTGGCACGAACTGCACATCGGCGGTGAGCTCGTGGCCACGGAGGAGCTGCTGTGCCTGCACGTCGCCGAGGGCAGAGCCTCGCCGTTCCCCGAAGCCGTCGCCGAGCGCCTCGGCGCCCACCTCGCGCCACTGCCCGACCACGCCGGGCGCGCCATCGCCTGACGCTCTCCCGAACCCCACCCGGCCCGCCTCCCACCGGAAGACACCCATGGAAGAACGATGTGAGCCGAACTCCCTCCCGCGCCGCCGGTTCCTCACGGCGGCGCTCGGCGGTGCCGCCCTGCTCGGCGCCGCTCCCCTGCTCGCCGCGTGCGGCGGCTCGGGCGTCGCGGCCGCCGCGCCGACCGGGCCACCGCGCCGCGGCGGCACCCTGCGCGTCGGCGTGACCGGCGGCGGCGCGTCCGACACGCTCGACCCGCACGTCCCGGTGGCGAACCCGGACATCGCCCGGGTGGTCAACCTCTACGAACCGTTGCTGCTGCGCGACCACGACTACAAGCTGCAGATGCTGGTCGCCGAATCGCTCACGTCGTCGCCGGACGCACGGACGTGGACCGCCGTGCTGCGCGACGGGGTGCGGTTCCACGACGGCCGACCGGTGACCCCCGCCGACGTCGTCGCGACGTTCAAGCGGATCACGGACCCGAAGGACCCCAAGAGCGGCGCTGCCAGCCTGACCATGCTCGGCCGGGTGGTGCCGACGGGCGAGCGGACCGTCGAGTTCCGTCTCACCGAGCCCGATTCCGGCTTCGACGACCTGCTCGGCCAATACTCCCTCGGCATCGTGCCTGCCGACTTCGACGTGAAGCGCCCGATCGGCACCGGCCCGTTCCGGCTGAAGGAGTTCACCGCGGGGCTGCAGAGCACGTTCGTGCGCAACGACCACTACTGGCGGCCCGGCCAGCCCTACCTCGACGAGCTCGTGCTGATCAACTTCGCCGAGGACGACGCCCGGATCAACGCGCTGCTCTCGTCCCAGGTGGACGCCATCGACCAGGTGCCGGTGGCGCTCATCGACGTGCTGCGCAGCGACCCGCGGATGCGCGTGCTGCGCTCGGCCACGGGCACGTGGCTGCCGTTCACGATGCGCGTGGACCGGCCGCCGTTCGACGACGTGCGCGTCCGCCAGGCGCTGCGGCTGGTCGTGGACCGCGACCAGATGATCAACCAGGTCCTCAGCGGCCAGGGCCGGCCCGGCAACGACCTCTACGCGCCGTTCGACCCGGCGTACGACTCGCAGCTGCCGCAACGCAGACAGGACATCCCGGCGGCGAAGCGGCTGCTGGCCGAAGCCGGGCACGAGAACCTCGACATCGAGCTCGTCACCGCGCCCATCCAGGCCGGCGCGGTCGAGGCGGCGCAGGTGTTCCAGCAGCAGGCCAAGGCGGCGGGCGTCACCGTGCGCATCCGGAAGGTCGACACCACCACGTTCTACGGCGAGAACTACCTGTCCTGGGACTTCGCGCAGGACTTCTGGTACACGCGCAACTACCTGCCCCAGGTCGCGAACGGTTCGCTGCCGAAGTCGCCGTACAACGAAACCCATTGGCAGGACCCGCAGTTCACCGACCTCGTCACGCGCGCGAGCGCCACTGTGGACACCGCGGCGCGCACGGAGCTGCTGCACCAGGCGCAACGGATCGAGTACGAACGCGGCGGCCTCATCGTGTGGGGCTTCGTCGACCAGGTGGACGCCCACCAGGTCTACGTGGCGGGCCTCGTGCCGGACCGGACGGGGATCTCGCTGTCCGGCTACCAGTTCCGCGAAGCGTGGCTCGGCACAGCACAGGGAGGTGCGGCATGACCCGGATGATCGTGAAACGGCTGCTCGTGAGCCTCGTGGTGCTCTGGCTGGTCACCTTGCTCGTCTTCGTGGCGACACTGCTGCTGCCGGGTGACCCGGCGCGCGCCATCCTCGGCCAGCAGGCGACACCGGAGCGGATCGCCGCGCTGCAGCACCAGCTGCACCTCGACGAGCCGGTCTGGCAGCGCTACCTCATCTGGCTCGGCGGGCTGTTCACCGGCGACCTCGGCACCTCGACGTCCACGCAGGGCCCGGTGACGACGTTGCTGGGCGACCGGATCGTGGCCTCGCTCGTGCTGCTCGTGCTCGCCGCGGTGATCGCGACGCCGCTCGGGCTGGCGCTGGGCACGTGGAGCTCGATGCGGCGCGGCCGGGCCGCGGACCAGACCGTGTCCGGCATCAGCCTGGTGATCGCCGCGCTGCCGGAGTTCGTGATCGGCGTGGCGCTGATCGTGCTGTTCGCGACCACGGTGTTCAAGGTCCTGCCCTCGGTCACGCTCACCGCGCCGGGTGAACCGGTGTGGCAGCAGCCGAGCCAGCTCGTGCTGCCGGTGGCGACGCTCGTGCTGGTGGTGACGCCATACATCACGCGGATGATGCGGGCGACCATGAACGAGGTCCTCGACTCCGGCTACGTCGAGATGGCCCGGCTCAAGGGGGTGCGCGAGCGGACCGTGCTGCTGCGGCACGCCTTGCCGCACGCGGTGGGTCCCGTCGCGCAGGTCGTCGCGCTGCAGCTCGCGTGGCTCGCGGGCGGGGTCGTGGTGGTCGAATTCCTGTTCCGCTACCCCGGCATCGGGCAGTCGCTGATCGACGCGGTGAGCAAACGCGACGTCGCCGTGGTCCAGGCCGTGACGCTGATCATCGCCGCGGTGTACATCGTGGTGAACCTGCTCGCCGACGTGGTCGGCATCCTGGCGAACCCCAAGCTGCGGACGGAGGCGAGCCGATGACCGCCGTCGACGACGAGCTCGCGCCGGCCACCACGGCCGGCGAAGCACCCGTCAAGGCCCGCGGCCTCCTCCGCACGGCGTGGCGGTTCCCGCAGGCGAAGGCCGGCACGGTGCTGGCCGGGGTCGTGGTGCTGGTGGCGCTGCTCGGCCCGTGGCTCGGGCCGGTGCTCACCGGCCACACCACCACGGACTTCGCGGGCAAGCCGTTCAAACCGGACGGGCTCGCGGGCACCGACGGTCTCGGCCGCGACGTGCTCACCCGTTTCCTCGCCGGCGGCACCACGCTGCTGCTCTACGCGGTGCTCGCCACCGTGCTCGGGATCGTCCTGGGCGCGTTGCTCGGCATGGTCGCCGGCTACGGCGGCGGGTGGCTCGACAGCCTGCTGATGCGCGGCAACGACGTGCTGCTGTCCTTCCCGCAGCTGGTGATCGCGTTGCTCGCGATCGCGGTGATCGGGCCGAAGGGCTGGCTCCTCGTGCTGGTGATCGGCCTGACCCACGCGCCGCGCACCGCCCGCGTCGCGCGCCAGGCCACGGTGGCGGTGCGCGGCGAGGACTACATCCGGGCCGCGGAGATGTACGGCGTGCCCCGCAGCCGGATCCTGCTGCGCGAGATCCTGCCCAACATCACCGGCCCGCTCATGGTGGAGCTCGGCCTGCGGCTGACCTACTCCATCGGCTACATCGCGTCGCTGTCGTTCCTCGGGCTCGGCATCCAGCCACCCACGGCCGACTGGGGCCTGATGATCAACGAGAACCGGATCGCGCTGGTCGTGCAGCCGTGGGGCGTGCTGCTCCCGGTGGTGGCGATCGCGCTGCTCGCCGTCGGCACGAACCTCGTGGCCGACTCGCTCGCCTCGGCCGCGGCCGGGCGCACCCGGGAGGAACGCTCGTGACCGCCGTGGACAGTCCCCCGCTCGCGCTGGAAGTGACGGGCCTGCGCGTGAAGACGGCCGCGGGCCGGCCGGTGCTGCACGACGTCTCCTACCGCATCGCGCCCGGCGAGGTGCTGGCGCTCGTCGGCGAGTCGGGGTCGGGCAAGACCACGGCGGGGCTGGCCGCGCTCGGCCACTTCCGCCGCGGCCTCGTCGAGGACGGTGGCGAGGTGACGCTGCACCCGCGCGCCGGCGAACCCGTCGACGTGCTCTCGCTCGCGACGCCGGAGCGGCGGAAGCTGCGCGGCGCGACCGTTTCCTACGTGCCGCAGGACCCGGCTCTGTCGCTGAACCCGTCGTTGCGGATCGGGCTGCAGATCGCCGAGGTGCTCCAGACCCACGGCTACCCCGGCCCGGTCGAGGAGCGCGTGGCCGAGGTGCTCACGGAGGTGGGTTTGCCCGCCGATCCGGCCTACCGGCGGCGGTATCCGCACCAGCTCTCGGGCGGGCAGCAGCAGCGCGTGGGGATCGCGATGGCGTTCGCGTGCCGGCCGAGTGTCGTGGTGCTCGACGAGCCGACCACCGGGCTCGACGTGATGACGCAGGCGCTCGTGCTGGAGACCGTGCGGCGGCTGACGGCCGAGCACGGCGTGGCCGCGCTCTACATCACCCACGACCTGGCCGTGGTCGCGCAGCTCGCCGACCGCGTCTCGGTGATGTACCGGGGTCGCGTGGTGGAGACCGGGCCGGCCGAGGACGTGCTGAAGCGGCCGGAACACGCGTACACCCGCGAACTGCTGGGCGCCGTGCCCGATCTGGGCGCGGAACCGGGTGCCGCTCCCCCGCCGTCGGACGCGGTGCTGGCCGCGCGCGGCATCCGGGTCTCCTACGGGCGCCAGGAGGTGCTGCGCGGGGTGAATCTGGAGGTGACGCGCGGCGAGTGCGTGATGCTGCTGGGCGAGTCCGGGTCCGGCAAGACCACGCTGTCGCAGTGCGTCGCGGGCCTCACCCGTGGCTTCACCGGCACCGTCGCGCTCGACGGGACCCCGCTCGCGCCCGGCACGCGCCAGCGCAGCAACGACGAGCGGCGGCGGATCCAGTACGTGTTCCAGAGCCCGTTCTCCTCGCTCAACCCGCGCCGCACTATCGCGCAGTCGATCGAGGTGCCGCTGGTGCACCTGACCTCGCTGTCGCGCCCGCAGCGGCGCGAACGCGTGGCCGAGGTGCTGGACCGCGTGCGGCTGGGCCGGTCGCTCGCGAACCGCCTGCCCGACCAGCTCAGCGGCGGGGAGCGCCAGCGCGCGGCCATCGCGCGGGCGCTGGTCACGACGCCCGACGTGCTGGTGTGCGACGAGGTGACCTCCGCGCTGGACGTGTCGGTGCAGGCGACCATCGTGGAGCTGCTCGGCGAGCTGCGCCGTGAGCTGGGGATGGCCGTGCTGTTCGTGACGCACAACATCGCGCTCGCGCCCGAGGTGGCCGACCGGATCGCCGTTCTGCGCGGCGGGGAGATCGTGGAAGAGGGTACGGTCGAAGCCGTGCTGACCGCGCCCGCCCACTCCTACACCGGCGAACTGCTGGCCACCACGCCGCGCCTATGACCGGCCACGGCGAGGTGCGGCCGGGGTTCGAGGCGGTGCGCGAAGCGTTCGACGAGGTCGCCGCCGCGGCCTCGGGCGGCGTCGCGTTCAGCGTCTTCCGGCGGGGCCGTCTCGTGGTCGAGCTGTGTGCCGGATCGGCGGCGCCCGGTGTGCCGTGGACCCGGGACACGCGCGTGGTGCTCTTCAGCGGCACCAAGGGGATCGTGGCCACGCTCGTCGCGATGCTCACCGCCCGCGGCCAGCTCGGCCCGAGCGAACGGGTGGCGCGCTACTGGCCGGAGTTCGCGGCGGCGGGCAAGGCCGACGTGGCCGTGTCGCAGGTGCTCGCGCACACCGTCGGGCTGCCCTATGTGGACGCCGACGTGCCGATGACGGACAACACCGCCAACGCGGCTGCCCTCGCCGCACAGAGTCCGTTGTGGACACCTGGCTCCCGGGTCGCGTACCACGCCCTGACCTACGGTTACCTCGCCACGGAGCTGATCCGCCGCGTCACCGGCCAGCGCGTCGGCGAGCTGCTGCACGAGCTGCTCGCCGCTCCGCACGGGCTGGATCTGCGGCTCGGCACCCCGCCGTCGATCCCGGTCGCGACGCTGCAACGCGCGCCCGGCTACCGGATCAGCACGTTCCTGCAGGATGACGAGCGCCGCCGCGTCGTCGAGCGCATGTACCGCGGCCTGCTGGACTCCACCGACACCATGAACTCGCCCGGGTATCGCGGCGCCGAGCTCGCGGCCGGCAGCGGCGTCGGCACGGCCACGAGCATGGCGCGGCTCTACGACCTGCTGCTGGCGGGTTCGCTCGTCCCGTCGGCCGTGCTGACGCAGGCGACCCGCACGTGGAGCGAGGGCATCGACGCGATCAACGACCGGCCGCTGCGTTTCGGTCTCGGCTTCGAGCTGGCCGACCCGATCGGCACCTACGGCCCGGACGGCGCCGACCCGGGCGCCTTCGGCCACTCGGGCGCGGGCGGCGGCAGGCACGGCGCGTGGCCCAACCGCGGTGTCTCGTTCTCCTTCACCACCAACGAACTACAGGCCGAGGACGTGGACAACCGCGCCGCGAGGTTGCTGGCGGCACTGCACGAGGCCGCCTGACCGGGGTCTTTCTCTAGCGGTCCACCGAGAGTTTTGCTGATACGGCGCGGTGGACCCCTCGTCGTCCCCGGGTGAGACTCGGCTCGTCGAAGCACCGCCGGCGGCTGTCCGGAAGGACCGAGAAGCTCGCTGCCGGCCCGAGGCGAGCCCCGGAGGGCACGAATGAGCACCGGCGACCCGATGATCGAGGCCACCGGCATCACCAGGACGTTCGGGTCGGTCGACGCGTTGTCCTCGGTGAGCCTGAGCGTCGAGCGCGGCACCGTGCTGGGCCTGCTGGGCCACAACGGCGCGGGCAAGACCACGTTGGTCAACATCCTCACCACCATGCTGCCGGCCAGCTCCGGCACCGCGCGCGTCGCCGGGTTCGACGTCGCGCGCGAAGGCGGTGAGGTCCGCTCCCGCATCGGCCTCACGGGGCAGTTCGCCTCGGTGGACCAAGAGCTCACGGGCCGCGCGAACCTCGTGCTGCTGGCCCGGTTGCTGGGTTCGGCCCGCACGCAGGCGCGGGCGCGCGCCGACGAGCTGCTCGAGGCGTTCAGCCTCACCAAGGCCGCCGACCGCGCGGCGCGCACCTACTCCGGCGGCATGCGCCGGCGGCTCGACCTCGCCGCGAGCCTCGTCGGCCGGCCGGAGGTGATCTTCCTCGACGAGCCGACCACGGGCCTGGACCCGACGAGCCGGCTCAACCTGTGGCAGATCGTCGAGGGCCTGGTCGGCGAGGGCGCGACGGTGCTGCTCACGACCCAATACCTCGACGAGGCCGACCGCCTCGCCGACATCATCACGGTGCTCTCGGCGGGCGCCGTCGTCGCGTCCGGGACCGCGGCCGAGCTGAAGGCCCAGGTAGGGCAGCGCACGGTCACCGTGCGCCTCGACTGGCTCCGCAGCACCGACCTCGCCTGCGCCGCTCTGCGTGGCGCGGGCCTGCACCCCGCCGTCTCCGAGCCGGGTGTCATCGTCGCCCCCATCGGGTCGTCCCGCGAGATCGCCACCGTCTTCCGCGCCCTCGACGGCGCCGGCATCGAAGCCGACGACGTGGCCCTCGCGGAACCCACGCTCGACGACGTCTACCTGACCCTGGCCGACCAGCACGCTTCGCGCGTCGCCTGAGCTTCCTGGAGTACCCGATGACGTCGACCCTCACCCGCGGCGCACCCACGGCCGCGCCGCCCCGCCCGCGGGGCAGCTCGTTCACCACCCAGGTGGCGGTGCTGACCAGCCGCTCCCTGATGACGTCCGTGCGCGATCCGCAGATGATCCTGTTCAGCCTGCTGCAGCCGGCCGTGCTGCTGTTCATGTTCACGCAGGTGTTCGCCGTCATGGCCACCACGTCGAGCTTCCCGCCCGGCATCACCTACATCGACTACCTGATGCCCGCGATTCTGCTGAACAACGCGGTGCAGCAAGCCATGCAGTCCGGCGTCGGCCTGGTGGAAGATTTGAAGAACGGCTTCCTCGCCCGCCTGCGCTCCATGCCCATCCACCGCTCGACACCCTTGGTCGCCCGCAGCTTCGCCGATCTGGCGTACTGCGCCCTGCAACTCGTGGCCCTCCTCGTCGCCGCCGTCGCCGTCTTCGGCTACCGCCCCGGCGGCGGCTTCCTGGGCGGCGTCGTCTCGGTCGCCCTGGCCCTGGTCGTCAGCTACGGCCTCAGCTGGGTCTTCCTCGCCCTCGGCGCCTGGCTGCGGCGGGCCCAGACCATGCAGAACATCAGCATCGTCGCGGTCTTCCCGCTCATGTTCGTCTCCAGCGCCTACGTGCCCCTCGCAGCCCTCCCCGACTGGCTCCGCGCCGTCGCCCAGGCCAACCCCCTGACCTACGCGGTCGACACCATCCGCTCCATCGCCCTCGGCATGCCCGGCGGCGGCTTCTCCGCCGCCGGCACCACCCTGCTCATCAGCGCCGCCCTGGCCGCCGTCGGCGCCTTCGCCGCCAACCACTTCTTCCGCCGCCCCTTCTGACCTCACGGCCGCGCCCTTCCCCACGCCGCCGTGACCGCGCGCGGTGCCCCTCCCTCCGCTCCGCGCGCTCCGAGCCCCGGCCCAGGTGACCACCCCCTTCACCTGGGCCGGGGCTCTTCCACGCCCATCCACGGCACACCTCGGGCATGCATGGCCGCGGTCGGAGTTCGAGCCACGCGGGATGGCCGACGGGGCCAACGAATCGGGGGCCCGGCACGCTGGATGAATCGGCATGGCCGGCTAGATCGAATGCGCTTGGCCAGGCCGGCGCTTGACTCCGCGCCCGATCTGGCGCGTCAGGCGCGCTCGGACACATCACATGGATCGAACGGCGTGCCACGTCAGGTGAGCCACCGGATCAGATCGCCAGTCAGCGAGTCACTCAAACCACCCGCCACCCGCCACCACAAACCCACCACCCCGCCGCCTCGCGCGCGCCCTTGCCACTCCACAACCACCACCCGCCACCACAAACCCACCCCCCACCCAGCCAAGCGCGCCCTTGCCCCCGCCCAACCACCACCCGGCAACACAACAAACGCTCCCCCAACCCCTCCCCGCAACCTTCCCCCGCCCGGCCCCCCGATTCTTTTCCCCAACACAGTAGAGATCGGCTTGTCAAGGTACTCTTTCCCGCCTTGACAAGCCGATCTCTACTGTCGTGACAATCAAAAATCGGGGTGCCCACCTCCACCACCGACATCCGGCAATGGCGCGCCCCGCGCGCCGAGCCGGACAACTACCTACCTCAACTCAACCCCAACTCATTATCCAACATATCAAACACCTCATCATCCGAAGCCCCCTCAAAATCAAACTCCGAACCAGAACCCCCAGCACCCCCTGCATCCCCAACCACCTTCCCCCATCGGCTCCTCAACACCTCAATCCTCCCGGCAACCTCCTCAACCATCCCCGGCTCAACCACCATCTCCCCCATCACCACCGCAATCCGATCCAACTCCGCCAGCAACGCACCAGCCCCGGCCTCCTCCGGAACCAACCGCTCCCGCAAATACCCCACCAATTCCACCGGCGTCGGATAATCGAACAACAACGTCGCCGGCAACCTCATCTCCACCACAGCCCCGAGCCGATTCCGGTACTCGACCGCAGTCAGCGAATCGAACCCCAGACTCTGAAACTCACTCTTCCCCGAAATCTCCCCCGCATCGGCATGCCCCAACACCTCCGCAGCCTGCCGACACACCACCTCGAGCAACACCTCCGTCTGCTCCGCTTCACCCAGCCCGCTCAACCGCTCAGCAAGCCCCCCACCCCCAGCCACCACAGCCGCCCGCTTCACCGGCACCCGGACGAGCCCGCGCATCAACGCCGGCACATCCCCACCAGCCCTGAACACCCCGAACTCAATCGGCGCCGCAACGACCGCAGCAGACGACACCGACAACCCGGCATCCATCAACGCCAGCCCGTCATCAACCGCCAGCAACGGGAACCCGGACCGATTCATCCGCTCGACCTCATCGGCACCCAACGCACCGACCATCCCGACCTCACTCCACGGCCCCCAAGCCAACGACACCGCCGGCTTCCCCTCGCGCCGCCGCAGCTGCGCCAACGCATCCAGGTACGCGTTCCCCGCCGCATAGTTCCCCTGCCCGGCCCCGCCGAACACCCCGGCCACCGACGCGAACAGCACGAACGCTGACACGTCACCGACCAGCGAATGCAGATTCCACGCCGCGTCCACCTTGGCCCGCAACACCTTCTCCATCCGCTCCGGCGTCAACGACGCGATCACCCCGTCATCGACAACCCCGGCGGCGTGCACGACACCATCCACCGGATACCGCGAGAGCAACTCAGCCAAGGTCGACCGATCCGCCGGATCACACGCCTCCACCAACACCTCGGCCCCGAGCCCGCGAAGCGACTCGACGAGCGCATCAGCACCGGGAGCAGCCGGACCACGCCGGCTCACCAGCACCAGCGACCGCACCCCGTGCTCAACCACGAGATGCCGGGCCACCGCACTCCCGAGCCCACCGGTCCCGCCGGTCACCAGCACCCGGCCACGCCACGAGACGCACTCCTCCGGCGCGGGCTGCCTCTCCAGCCGAGCCGCCAGCACAGCCCCGTCCCGCACGATCACCTGCGGTTCGCCACCGTCCAGCACCCGGCCCCACGCCTCCGCGGAGACCGGCCCGGAATCCAGATCCACGAGCCCGAAGCGACCCGGGTTCTCCGCCATCGCCGACCGCACCAACCCGTGCGCGGCCGCTGCGGCGAGGTTGTCCCCCTCGACCGCACCACGGCTCACGAACACCACCCGATTGTCCCCGGTCAAGGCCGCCTGCAGTCGCTCCAGCACCGCGTTCGTCACATCGGCCACGGAACCGTCCGGCATCGCCACCACCTCGACCGGCGCGTCGTCCGCCACAGCAACTCCGGCGTCCGAAAGCGACGAAGCAAGAGCAGCATCCGACACCGACACCGCGGCCGGCAGCTCTCCACCGGACGTCACCGGCACCCAGCCGACCCGGAACAACGCCGTGTCCTCGATCCCGCTCGGCGCCACGACCCGCGTCCGCAGGTTCGCGATCGACACCACCGGGTTCCCGGCCGTATCGGTCAACGCCACCGCCATCGCATCGGCGCCCCGCGGCGTCAACCGCACCCGCACCTCCGAAGCGCCGCCGGCGTGAACCGTCACGCCCTCCCACAGGAAGGGCAGCCCACCACCGTCCTCCTCGGACCCCGCGAGCAGCGAGGCGTGCAGCGACGCGTCCAGCAGCGCCGGGTGCACCCCGTACCCACGGCCGTCGACGCCGTCCGGCAGCGTGACCTCGGCGAAGATGTCGTCCTCGGTCCGCCACGCCGCCCGCAGCCCCTGGAACACCGGCCCGTACCCGAACCCGGCGTCCGCGAAGGCCTCGTAACACCCCTCGAGCTCCATCGGCTCGGCCCCGGCCGGCGGCCAGCTCTCGACCGCGGGCGCGGGCGGCTGCGGCGCCACCGCGAGCAGGCCGCTCGCGTGCTGCACCCACTCGCTCTCGCCTTCGGGTCGCGAGTGGACGGTCACCGGCCGGCTGCCCGCCGCGTCCGGAGCGCTGACCCGCAGCTGCACCTGCACCGCGCCTTCCGCCGGCAGGATCAGCGGCGCCGCGAGCGTGAGCTCCTCCACGGTCTCGCACCCGACCTCGGCACCCGCCCGCACGGCCAGCTCAAGCAGGCCCGTGCCCGGCACCAGCACCGCGTCACCGAAGGTGTGGTCGGCCAGCCACGGGTGCGACCGCAGCGAAAGCCGGCTCGTGAACAGCAGCTCCTCACCCCCGGCGAGCTCCACCGCCGCACCGAGCAACGGGTGGTCCGGCGCCCCCAGCCCGGCCGCGCGCACGTCCCCGGAAGCACCGGCCACCGGCGCCGGCCAGAACCGCTGGTGCTGGAAGGCATACGTCGGCAGGTCCACCTGGTGCGCGCCGCGGAACAGTGGCGCCCAGTCGACTGCGGCGCCGTGGACGTGCAGCACCCCGAGCGCGGTCACCGCGGCCTGTTCCTCGCCCCGGTCCTTGCGCAGGAACGACACCGTCACGGCGTCCTCCGGCACGGAGGCCGCGGCCATCGCGGTGAGTGTGCCGTCGGGACCCAGCTCGAGGAACTTCCGCGCGCCCTGGTCCGCCAGCGCCCGCACGCCGTCGGCGAACCGCACGGCCTCGCGCACGTGGCGCACCCAGTAGTCCGCGGAGCACAGCTCGTCGGCCGTCACCGGCGTGCCCGTGAGCGTCGAGACGAACGCGAGCTTCGGCGGGCGGAACGACAACGTCTCCACGACCGCGCGGAACTCGTCGAGCATCGGGTCCATCAACGGCGAGTGGAACGCGTGCGACACGGCCAGGCGCCGGGTCCGGCGGCCGCGCTCGGCGAGCTGCTCGGCCACCGCCGTCACGGCGGCCTCGGCACCGGCGACCACGACCGAGTCCGGACCGTTGATCGCGGCGATCGTCACGCCGTCGGCCAGCAGCGGCGCGACCTCGTCCTCGGCCGCCTGCACCGCGACCATCGCCCCTCCGTCCATGCCCCCGCCGCCACTCTCAACGGAGTCGCTGCGCGACGCTTTCCTGTTTCCGGGCAGCGCCTGCATCAGCCGACCGCGTGCGGCGACCAGCGCTGCGGCGTCGGCCAGCGACAGCACCCCGGCCACGTGCGCGGCCGCGATCTCGCCGATCGAGTGGCCCGCCACCAGGTCCGGTGCGACGCCCCACGACTCGGCGAGCCGGAACAACGCCACTTCCAGCGCGAACAACGCCGGCTGCGCCCAGCCGGTCTGGTTCAGCTCGGCCTCGTCAGAGCCCCAGACCACGTCCCGCAGCGAGCCGTCGAGGTGCCGGTCCACTTCGGACACCACCTCGTCGAACGCCGCCGCGAACACCGCGAACCGGTCGTACAGCTCGCGGCCCATACCGACCCGCTGCGCACCCTGGCCCGGGAACAGCACGGCCAGCTTGCCGGTACGCACCGAGCCCATCACGGCGTTGCCTTCACCGGCTGCGAGGGCGGCCAGCTCGGCGAGCGCCGAGGCCCGGTCCTCGGCCGGGACGACGGCGCGGTGCTCGAACAGCGAGCGCCCGGCCAGCAGCGTCCAGCCGACGTCGGCGGGCGAGAGCGTGTCCTGCTCCGCCAGCGCCGTGTGCAGCCGCGCGGCCTGTGCCCGCAGCGCGGCCGGCGTCCGGGCCGACAGGACCCAGGGCACCAGTCCGCCGCGGGCCGCGTGGTGGCCGGCCGGTTCCGGCTCGTCGTCCAGCTCGGGCACGTGGACTTCGTGCGGCAGCTCGACGATGAGGTGCGCGTTCGTGCCGCTGATGCCGAACGACGAGATCCCCGCGCGGCGCGGACGGTCGGTCTCGGGCCACACCGTCGGCTCGGTCACCAGGCTCACCGCGCCCGCGGTCCAGTCGACGTGCGTCGACGGTTCGGTCACGTGCAGCGTGTGCGGCACCCGGCCGGCCTGCATCGCGAGCACCATCTTGATCACGCCCGCGACACCGGCGGCCGACTGCGTGTGCCCGATGTTCGACTTCACGGACCCCAGCAGCAGCGGGGTCTCGCGGTCCTGGCCGTAGGTCGCCAGCAGCGCCTGCGCCTCGATCGGGTCGCCCAGCGTCGTGCCGGTGCCGTGGGCCTCCACCACGTCGACGTCCGCAGTGGACAGTCCGCCACTGGCCAGCGCCTGCCGGATCACCCGCTGTTGAGAAGGCCCGTTGGGCGCGGTGAGGCCATTGGACGCACCATCCTGGTTGATCGCGGAGCCACGCAGCACGGCGAGCACGTGGTGCCCGTTGCGGACGGCGTCGGACTGGCGCTCGAGCACCAGCATGCCGACACCCTCGGCCCAGCCGACGCCGTCGGCCGACTCGCTGAACGCCTTGCAGCGCCCGTCCGGCGAAAGGCCGCGCTGGCGCGAGAACTCGACGAACGCCGCCGGCGTCGACATCACCGCGACGCCACCGGCCAATGCCAGCGAGCACTCCCCGCTGCGCAGCGCCTGAGCCGCCCAGTGCATCGCGACCAGCGACGACGAGCACGCCGTGTCGACCGTGACCGCGGGGCCTTCGAAGCCGAAGGTGTAGGAGACCCGGCCCGAGGCCACGCTTCCGGCACTCCCGTGGCCCTGGTAGCCCTCGTACTCCGACGACGACAGCGTCGAGCTGTAGTCGTTGTACATCACGCCGGCGAACACACCCGTCGGCGAACCACGCAGGCCGGCCGGGTCGATCCCCGAACGCTCCAGCGCCTCCCACGAGACTTCGAGCAGCTGGCGCTGCTGGGTGTCCGTGGTCATCGCCTCACGCGGGCTCATCCCGAAGAAGCCGGGGTCGAACTCGGCCGCGTCGTGCAGGAAGCCACCCGAGCGCGTGTAGGACGTGCCGAGGTGCTCGGGGTCCGGGTCGTAGAGCGACTCGACGTCCCAGCCGCGGTCGGCGGGGAACTCGGTGATCGCGTCCGCGCCCTCGGTCACGAGCCGCCACAGGTCCTCGGGCGAGGCGACCCCGCCCGGGTAGCGGCAGGCCATGCCGACGATCACGATCGGGTCGTCGGTCAGCGACGGCATCGCCGCCGCCGGCACCGACGTGCCGTCCGCCGAGCCCGCCAGGTCGCCGAACAGCTCCGTCCAAAGGTGCTCGGCCAGGGCGTAGGAGGTCGGGTAGTCGAAGATCAGCGTGGCCGGGAGCCGCAGCCCCGACACGGCGGTGATCCGGTTGCGCAGCTCGACGGCAGTGAGCGAGTCGAACCCGAGGCTCTGGAACGCCCGGGCTGGCTCGACCGCACCCGCGTCGGCGTAGGCGAGCACCCCGGCGACTTCGCGGCGCACGAGGTCGAGCACGGCTTCGCGCCGGTCGGCTTCGGGCAGGCCCAGCAGCTTCTGCACCAGGGTCGCCCCGGCCGCGGCACCGGCGGCGGCGCGGCGCACGGGCGTGCGAACCAGGCCCCGCACCAGCGGCGGGATCTCCGGTGCCGCGCGGAAGGCGCCGAGGTCGAGCCGCGCGGGCACGACGACGGGCCGGCCGGTGGCCAGGGCTTCGTCGAACAGCTCGAGGCCCTGTTCACGCTCGAGCGGCGGCAGCCCCGAGTCCTGCATGCGCCGCAGGTCGGCGCTCGTGAGCACGCCGGTCATGCCGGAGTCCTGCGCCCACGGGCCCCACGCCAGCGACACCGCCGGCTGCCCCGCGGCCCGCCGATGTTCGGCGAGGGCGTCGAGGAACGTGTTGCCGGCCGCGTAGTTGCCTTGCCCGGCGCCGCCGAAGAGCCCGGCGACGGAGGAGAAGACCACGAACGCGTCGAGGTCGCTCGTGAGCTCGTGCAGGTTCCAGGCCGCGTCGACCTTGGGCCGCAGCACGGTGTCGAAGCGGTCCGGGGTCAGGGATTCGAGCACGCCGTCGTCGAGGACGCCGGCGGTGTGGACCACGGCGGAGACCGGGTGCTCGGTCAAGACCGCGGCGAGCGCGGCGCGGTCGGCGACGTCGCAGGCCACGACCTCGGCGCTCGCGCCGGCTTCGGCGAGGGTCTCGACGAATCGCGCCACCCCGGGGGCGTCCGGGCCGCTGCGGCTGAGCAGCAGCAGGTTGCGCACGCCGTGTTCGGTCACGAGGTACTCGGTGAAGATCCGGCCCAGCCCGCCGGTGCCGCCGGTCACGAGGACCGTGCCGTCCGGGTTCCAGGTCACGGGCTCGCCCGCCGAACCCGCACGCGCCAGGCGCGGTGCGAACAACGCACCGTCGCGCACGACGACCTGCGGTTCGCCCGAAGCGACCGCCTGGGGCACCAGCACGCCGTCGGTGTCGAGGTCCACCAGGCCGAACCGGCCCGGGTGCTCCGACTGCGCCGAGCGCACCAGGCCCCACACGGCGGCGGCCGCCGGGTCGGCGCCGGTCGTGGCGCCGCGGGTGACGAACACGAGCCGGTCGGTCTCGGCGTGGTCCTCGGTCAGCCAGCTCTGCAGACGGGCCAGGACGTCGGTCGTCAGCTCCCGCACGGCGGCGGGCACCGGCAGGTCCGGAGTGGACAGTCCGACGAGCGCGACGACCGGGCCGGCCGCCGTGGCCACCACGTCCGTCGGCACGCCCGCCGCGGCGAACGCGTCGGCCAGGCCCAGCCCGTCGTCGTCGAGAATGACGGCCGCGGCGGGCAGCGGGCTCTCGGCTCCGAGCGGCGCCCAGGCCGGTTCGAACAGCGCGTCGGACCCGGCGCTCAGGCCGGTGCCGATTTCACGCAGCTTGAGGGAGCCGACGGAGGCGACCGGCGCACCGGTCACGTCGGCGAGCTCCAGCGAGATCTCGTCGTCCGCCGCGCGACTGAGCCGCACGCGGACCTCGGCCGCGGCGGCCGCCCGCAGCGTGGTGTCGCGCCAGGAAAACGGGACCACCCCGCGGTCCAGGCCGGCGAACGCCGCCGGGTGCAGGCACGCGTCCAGCAGCGCCGGGTGCAGGCCGAAGGCGGCCGCGGCGTCCGCGGTGTCCTCGGGCAGGGCCACCTCGGCGAACACGTCGGCACCGAGCCGCCAGGCCGCGCGCACACCCTGGAACAGCGGGCCGTAGGCGAAGCCGGCCTCGCCGAACTCTTCGTAGAACCCGTCGAGGCCGATCACCTCGGCTCCGGCGGGCGGCCACTCGGTGGCGTCGAACGACGGCGCCGTGACCGGGCCCTCGGCTAGCACACCGGTGGCGTGCTGACGCCACTCGTCGTGGCCTTCCGGTCGCGAGTGGACGGTCACGGTGCGCCGTCCGGTCTCGTCGGCGGCGCCGGTGCGCAGCTGCACCTGCACGGCGCCGTCTGCGGGCAGCACGAGCGGTGCCGCGAGCGTGAGCTCTTCGACGACCGCGCAGCCGACCTCGTCGCCGGCGCGGACGACCAGCTCCAGCAGCGCCGTCCCCGGCACGAGCACCGCGCCGTGCACGGCGTGCTCGGCCAGCCACGGGTGCGACCGCACCGACAGGCGGCTGGTGAACAGCGCGCCCTCGCCGTCGGCGAGCTGCACGGCGGCGCCGAGCAGCGGGTGGCCGGCCGAAGTGAGGCCGGCGGCTCGGACGTCGCCCGAACCCCCGGTGGCCGCGGCGGGCCAGAAACGCCGGTGCTGGAAGGCGTACGTCGGCAGGTCCACCACACGGGCACCGGGGAACAGCGACGCGAAGTCCACGGCCACGCCGCCGACGTGCAGGCGGCTCAGCGCGGTGAGCACCGAGACGTCCTCCGGGCGGTCCTTGCGCAGCAGCGGAACGAGCACAGCCCCTTCGGACACGCTGTCCTGCGCCATCGCGGAGAGCGTGCCGTCCGGTCCCAGCTCGACGAACACGCGGGCACCCTGGTCGGCCAGCGTGCGGATGCCGTCCGCGAACCGCACGGTTTCGCGGACGTGCCGGACCCAGTACTCGGGGTCGGTCAGCTCTTCGGCCGCCACGAGCTCGCCCGTCACCGTCGAGACGAACGGGATCTCCGGCGCGCGGAAGGTCAGTTCGCCCACCACCGCGCGGAAGTAGTCGAGCATCGGGTCCATCAGCGGCGAGTGGAACGCGTGCGACACCCGCAGCCGGCGGGTTTTGCGCCGCCGCGCGGCGAACTCGTCGGCGATCGCGAGCACGGCGCGTTCGGCACCGGCGACGACCACGGAGTTCGGCCCGTTCACCGCGGCGATCGAGACCTGGTCGGTGAGCAGCGGCGTGACCTCGTCCTCACTGGCCTGAATCGAGACCATCGTGCCGCCACGCGGCAGGCCCTGCATGAGCCGGCCGCGCGCGGCGACGAGCACCGCGGCGTCGGCCAGCGACAGGACACCGGCGACGTGGGCGGCCGCGATCTCGCCGATCGAGTGCCCGGCCACCAGCTCCGGACGCACGCCCCACGACTCGACGAGCCGGAACAGCGCCACTTCCAGTGCGAAGATCGCGGGCTGCGCCCAGCCGGTGCGGTCGAGTTGGTCAGGGTCTTCGCCCCAGACGACCGCGCTCAGCGGGCTTTCCAGCTGCCGGTCGAGCTCCGCGACCGCCGCGTCGAAAGCCTTCGCGAACGCCGGGAAGCGGTTGTAAAGCTCGCGGCCCATGCCGAGCCGCTGCGAGCCCTGACCCGTGAACAACGCCGCCGTACGGCCGCCGAGCACCGTGCCCTCGACCGCGCCCGGCTCCCCCGCCGCCAGCGCGGTGAGTGCGGCGACGGCCTGGTCGTGGTCCTCGGCGAGCACCACGGCTCGGTGGTCGAACGCGGACCGCGTCGAGGCGAGCGACCAACCGAGGTCGGCCGGCGACGAGCCCTCGGCCGAGCCGTCGAGGTGCTCCGCGAGCCGCGCCGCCTGGGCGCGCACGGCTTCCGGCGTGCGGCCGGACAGCACCCACGGCACCACCCCGGCGGACGGCGCCGGCTTCGGCACCGCGACGGCGGCCGGCTGCTCCAGGATCACGTGCGCGTTGGTGCCGCTGATGCCGAACGACGACACGCCGGCGCGACGCGGCCTCTCGACCTCGGGCCAGGGGCGCGGCTCGGTGAGCAGCTCGACCGCGCCCTCGCTCCAGTCCACGTGGGACGACGGCGCGTCGACGTGCAGGGTCCGCGGCAGCACGCCGTGGCTCATCGCCTGCACCATCTTGATCACGCCCGCCACGCCGGCCGCGGCCTGTGTGTGGCCGATGTTCGACTTGATCGACCCCAGCAGCAGCGGGGTTTCGCGGTCGCGGCCGTAGGTCGCCAGCAGAGCCTGGGCCTCGATCGGGTCGCCCAGCGTCGTACCGGTGCCGTGCGCTTCGACGGCGTCGACGTCCGCGGTGGACAGTCGACCGCTGGCCAGCGCCTGGCGGATCACGCGCTGCTGCGCGGGCCCGTTGGGTGCGGTGAGGCCGTTGGACGCGCCGTCGGAGTTGATCGCGGAGCCGCGGACCACGGCGAGCACGCGGTGGCCGTTGCGCAGCGCGTCGGACTGGCGTTCGAGCACCAGCATGCCCACGCCTTCACCCCAGCCGGTGCCGTCGGCGCCCTCGGCGAAGGACTTGCAGCGGCCGTCGGCGGCGAGGCCGCGCTGGCGGGAGAACTCGATGAACGTGCCCGGTGTGGACATCACCGCGACGCCGCCGGCCAGCGCGAGCGAGCACTCGCCCGCCCGTAGGGCCTGGGCCGCGAGGTGCAGGCCGACCAGCGACGACGAGCACGCGGTGTCGATCGTCATCGCGGGACCTTCGAAGCCGAACGTGTAGGACACGCGGCCGGACGCGATGCTGCCCGCGCTGCCGCTGCCCTGGTAACCCTCGTACTCCGCGTCGGACAGCAGGCTCGAGTAATCGCTGTACATCACGCCGGCGAACACACCCGTCGGCGAACCACGCAGGCCCGCCGGGTCGATCCCGGCGCGTTCCAGGGCCTCCCACGAGGTTTCCAGCAGCAGGCGCTGCTGCGAGTCGGTGGTCAGCGCCTCGCGGGGGCTCAGGCCGAAAAACTCCGGGTCGAAGGCGGGGGCGTCGTGCAGGAACGCGCCGAAGCGCGTGGTCGTGGTGCCCGGCCGGTCGGGGTCGGCGTCGTACAGCGAGTCGACGTCCCAGCCGCGGTCGTTCGGGAACTCCGTGATCGCGTCGACGCCCTCGGACACCAGGCGCCACAGGTCTTCCGGCGACGACACGCCACCCGGGTAGCGGCAGCTCATGCCGACGATCACGATCGGGTCGTCGCTCACGACCTGCCCGGTCACGGCGGGCACGGCTTCGTCGAGTTCAGTGCCGAACAGCTCGTCGAGCACGAACGCGGCGAGCGCCTCGACCGTCGGGTGGTCGAACACCGCCGCGGCCGGCAGCCGCAGTCCGGTGACGGCGGAGACACGGTTGCGCAGCTCCACCGCCGTCAGCGAGTCGAAGCCGAGCTCGGAGAACGCGCGGGTCGCCTCCACGGCGCTCTGGTCGGCGTGGGCGAGCACGACGGCGACCTGCCCGCGGACGAGGTCCACCAGTTCGCGCTTGCGTGCGGCGGCGTCGAGCCCGGTGAGCCGCTGGGCCAGCGCACCCGCGGTCGCGGCCCCACCGGCGGCGGCGCGGCGGGCCCGGGTGCGGACGAGCCGGCGCAGCACCGGTGGGATCTCGCCGGCCTGCCGCAGGGCGGCCAGGTCCAGCCGGGCGGTGACGACGGCGGCGGCGTCCGCGGCGACACCGGCGTCGAACAGCGCCAGCCCCTGCTCGCGGGTGAGCGCCGGCATGCCCGAGCGGGCCATGCGCCGCATCTCGGCCTCGGTCAGCGCACCGGTCATGCCGGCCGCCTGGGCCCACGGGCCCCACGCCAGCGACACGGCGGGCAGCCCGGCCGCGCGGCGGTGTTCGGCCAGCGCGTCGAGGAACGCGTTGCCGGCCGCGTAGTTGCCCTGCCCCGCCCCGCCGAAGGTGCCGGACAGCGAGGAGAAGAGCACGAACGCGTCGAGGTCTCCGGCGAGCTCGTGGAGGTTCCACGCGGCGTCGACCTTGGGGCGCAGCACGGTCGTCATGCGCTCGGGCGTCAGCGCGTCGAGCACGCCGTCGTCGAGGACACCGGCGGCGTGGACCACCGCCGAAACCGGGTGCTCGGCGAGCACGGCGGCGAGGGCTTCGCGGTCGGCGGCGTCGCAGGCGACCACAGTCGCGTCGGCGCCGTGCGTCGCGAGTTCCGCGACCAGTTCGACGACCCCGGCGGCCTCGCCACCGCGGCGGCTGAGCAGCAGCAGCTTCCGCACGCCGTGCTGGGTCACGAGATGCTCGGCGATGATGCGGCCCAGGCCGCCCGTGCCGCCGGTGATCAGCACGGTACCGCCGGGGTTCCAGGTCACCGGGTCGGCGGGCGCGGCGCGTTCGAGTCGGGCCGAGGTCACGGCGCCGGCGCGGATCGCCACCTGCGGTTCGGTGGTGCCCAGCGCAGCGGCGAGCAACGTGGTGTCGTCGTCGGTGAGGTCGACCAGACCGAAGCGGCCCGGGTGCTCGACGTCGGCCGCGCGCACCAGCCCCCACACGGCGCCGGCCGCCACGTCTTCGCCGGTCGTGGCGCCGCGCGTCACGAAAACCAGGCGCGCCGCGGAGAACCGCTCCTCGGCGAGCCATTGCTGCAGCAGCGCCAGTACTTCGGCCGACTCGGCGTGGGCGGCTTCGGGCACGGTGCCGGTGGCGATGCCGGCGTCGACCGGGATCACGACGACGGCGGGCACGGTGTCCACATCGGACAACCGCGCGTACGGCGTCACCGCAGTGCAGTGTTCGATCGCGGCCGCCAGACCCAGCGTGTCCGGGCCGACGACGGCGACGTCGTCCGGCACCGCCGGCTCGCCCGCGATCGGCGGCCACGCCAGCCGGAACAGCGGATCACGCGATCCCGCGACCGGTGCGGTGCCGAGCGCGGAAACCGCGCGCAGCGCGAGGCCGCCGACCGACGCGACGGGTGCCCCGGCCGCGTCGGTCAGGTCGAGTGAGAGCGTGTCGTCACCGGTGCGCGTCAGCCGCGCCCGGACCGTGGCGGCGCCGGACGCGCGCAGCGACACACCGGACCACGAGAACGGCAGCGAGCCGCCTTCGTCGCCGATGCCGAGGTGGTCCGCGGCGTGCAGGACGGCGTCGAGCACGGCCGGGTGCAGGCCGAACTCCGCGGCCGTCTCCTCGGCGCGGCCTTCGGCACCCGGCAGCGTGACCTCGGCGAACACGTCGTCGCCCCGTCGCCACGCCGCGTGCAGGCCCTGGAACGAGGCTCCGTACGCGAACCCGGCCTCGGCGTAGCGCTCGTAGCAGCCGCCGAGGTCGATCGGCTCGGCGCCGGCCGGAGGCCATTCGGCGCTCGAGTAGCCACCGTCGTCGGCCGCGCCGGAGCTGAGCACGCCGGTGGCGTGCAGCGTCCACGCGTCGAGCTCACCTTCGGCTCGCGAGTGGACGGACAGCGCGCGCCCCTCGCCGTCGCCGGGCGCGCCGACGTGGACCTGCAGCTGGACCGCGCCGCGTTCGGGCAGCACCAGCGGGGCCGCGAGCGTGAGCTCGTCCACGTGGTCGCAGCCGACCTCGTCGCCGGCTCGGAACGCCAGTTCGAGGAACGCGGCGCCGGGCAGCAGAACCGTCCCCTGAACCGCGTGCTCGGCCAGCCACGGGTGCGACGCGAGGGAAAGCCGTCCGGTGAAGAGCACGCCGTCGTTTTCGGCCAGCTCGACCGTGCCGTTGAGCAGCGGGTGCTCGGCCGGGCGCAGGCCCACGGCGGCCGCGTCGCCGAGGCCCGGCGTGGCGGCCGGCCAGAACCACTGGTGCTGGAAGGCGTAGGTGGGCAGGTCCACGACGTGCGCGCCGGGGAACACGGCGGCCCAGTCGACCGGCGTGCCGGCGACGTGCAGCCGCGCTATCGCAGTCACGGCGGTGCGCACCTCGTCGCGGCCCTTGCGCAGCAGCGGGACGAACACCGCGTCGGCGTCCTCCAGCGACTCTCGGGCCATGGCCGAGAGCACGCCGTCCGGGCCGACCTCGAAGAACGTGGTGGCACCGAGGTCGGCGAGGGTGCGGACGCCGTCGGAGAACCGGACGGCCTCGCGGACGTGGCGAACCCAGTACTCGGGCGAGCACAGCTCCTCGGCCGTGGCGGCGGCGCCGGTCAGCGTCGAGACGACCGGGATCTTCGGCTCGTGGTAAGTGAGTTCTTCGGCGATCCCACGGAAGGCGCGCAGGATCGGCTGGATCAGCGGCGAGTGGAACGCGTGGCTCACCGGCAGCTCACGCGTGCGGCGGCCTTGCGCGGCGAAGTGCTCGGCCACCGCGGTGACCTCGGCCTCGACGCCGGAAACCACGATCGACGCGGGTCCGTTGATCGCGGCGATCGACACGCCTTCGGTCAGCAGCGGCGTGATCTCTTCCTCGCTCGCGCGGATCGACACCATCGCCCCTCCGCGGGGCAGCGCCTGCATCAACCGGCCGCGGGCGCACACGAGCGCGGCCGCGTCTTCGAGGGTGAAGACCCCGGCCACGTGGGCCGCCGCGATCTCCCCGATCGAGTGGCCCGCGACGAAGTCGGGCCGCACACCCCAGGACTCCGCGAGGCGGTAACCCGCGACCTCGACGGCGAACAGGCCCGGCTGGGTCCAGCCGGTCTCGTCGACGGCGGCCGCGTCCTCGCCCCAGATCACGGTCTTCAGCGGTGTGCCCAGGTGCGCGTCGAGCGCGGCGACGGTCTCGTCGAACGCAGCGGCGAACACTGCGAACCGGTGGTAGAGCTCGCGGCCCATGCCGAGCCGCTGCGCGCCCTGGCCGGTGAACAGCATCGCGAGCCGGCCGGTGCGGGCCACCCCCTCCACGGCGTCGGCGTGCGGTTCACCCGCCGCGAGCGCGCCGAGGCCGGCGAGCAGTTCGTCGCGGGTCTGGCCGACCACGGCGGCGCGGTGCTCCAGGCCCGCGCGGGTGGTGGCGAGGCTGAACCCGACGTCGGCGAGCGAGTGCTCCGGCTCGGCCTGCGCCGCTGCGAGCAGCTTGCCCGCCTGGGCGCGGACCGCGTCGGGCGTGCGCCCGGAGACCACCCACGGCACCGGGCCGGTGACCGCCGACGGGGCCGGCTCGGCGACCGGGGCGGCCTGCTCCAGGATCAGGTGCGCGTTGGTGCCGCTGATGCCGAACGACGACACCCCCGCGCGGCGCGGGCGGTCCGCCTCGGGCCACGCGGTGGTCTCGGCGACCAGCTCGACGTCGCCGGCCGTCCAGTCCACATGCGACGACGGGCCGTCGACGTGCAGGGTCGAGGGCACGAGCCCGGCCCGCATCGCCTGCACCATCTTGATCACACCGGCGACCCCGGCCGCGGCCTGGGTGTGGCCGAGGTTGGACTTGATCGAGCCGAGCAGCAGCGGGGTCTCGCGGTCCTGGCCGTACGTGGCCAGCAGGGCCTGCGCCTCGATCGGGTCGCCCAGGGTCGTGCCGGTGCCGTGCGCCTCGACGACATCGACGTCCTGAGTGGACAGTCGCCCGCTCGCCAGGGCCTGGCGGATCACGCGCTGCTGCGAAGGCCCGTTCGGCGCGGTCAGCCCGTTGGACGCGCCGTCCTGGTTGACCGCCGAACCGCGCAGCACCGCGAGGATGTGGTGGCCGTTGCGGACGGCGTCCGACTGGCGTTCGAGCACGACCACGCCGACGCCCTCGGCCCAGCCGACCCCGTCCGCCCCGTCGGCGAACGACTTGCACCGGCCGTCGGCCGACATGCCGCGCTGGCGGGAGAACTCGACGAACAGGTCCGGAGTGGACAGCACGGTCACGCCGCCGGCCAGCGCGAGCGAACATTCCCCGCTGCGCAGCGCCTGCGCCGCCCAGTGCATCGCGACCAGCGAGGAGGAGCACGCGGTGTCGACCGTGACGGCCGGTCCTTCGAAGCCGAACGTGTAGGACACGCGACCGGAGACGACGCTCGGCGAGCTGCCGTTGCCGCGGAAGCCTTCGAACTCGCGGCCGCCGAGCAGGGTGCCGTAGTCGTTGTACATCACGCCGGCGAACACCCCGGTCGGCGAACCACGCAGACCGGCCGGGTCGATGCCCGAGCGCTCCAGCGCCTCCCACGAGACCTCCAGCAGCAGGCGCTGCTGCGAGTCCGTGGCGAGGGCCTCGCGGGGGCTCATGCCGAAGAACGCGGGATCGAACTCGCCGGCGTCGTGCAGGAACCCGCCCGAACGCGTGTACGAGGTGCCGGAGTGGTCGGGGTCCGGGTCGTAGAGCGCGTCGAGGTCCCAGCCGCGGTTCTCCGGGAACGTCGTGATCGCGTCGGTGCCCTCGGCGACGAGCCGCCAGAGGTCCTCGGGTGAGCGCACGCCGCCCGGGTAGCGGCAGCTCATGCCGACGATCACCACGGGGTCGTCGGCCACTGCGCGGCTCGTGACGGCCGCGGCGGTCACTTCCGGTGTGCTGCCGACGAATTCGTCGTGCAGGTGCTCGGCGAGCACGGCCGGGGTCGGGTAGTCGAACACGGCGGTCGCGGGCAGCCGCAGGCCGGTGGCGGCGCCGAGGCGGTTGCGCAGCTCCACCGCGGTCAGGGAGTCGAAGCCGAGGTCGCTGAACGCGCGCGCCGGGTCGATCGCGGCGGACCCGGCGTGGCCGAGCACGATCGCGACCTGGGTACGCACGAGGTCGACCAGCTCGCGCAGCCGGTCCGCTGTGGACAGTCCGGACAGGCGCGCGGCGAGTCCGTCGGCCGCGGCCGACGTCGCCACGGCCCGGCGTGACGACGGCCGGACGAGCGCGTGCAGCAGGTGCGGCAGCTCGCCCTGCGCGCGCAGCGCCGGGAGGTCGAGCCGGATCGGGTGCAGCACCGGCGCGCCGGAGGTGACTGCGGCGTCGAACAGCGCCATGCCCTCCTCGGCGGCCAGCTCCGGGATGCCGGAGCCGGAGATGCGGCGCAGGTCGGTGTCCGAGAGCGTCGCGGTCATGCCCGAGGTGCTGGCCCACGGCCCCCACGCCAGGGAGACGGCCGGCAGCCCGGCCGCGCGCCGGTGCTGGGCGAGCGCGTCGAGGAAGGCGTTGCCGGCGGCGTAGTTGCCCTGGCCCGGGCCGCCGAAGGTGCCGGACACCGAGGAGAACAGGACCAGCGCGGTCCGGTCGCCGATCAGCTCGTGCAGGTGCCACGCGGCGTCGACCTTGGGGCGCAGCACCGTGGCCATGCGGTCGGGCGTCAGGGAGCCGAGCACGCCGTCGTCGAGGACGCCGGCGGTGTGGACCACGGCGCTCAGCGGACGGTCGAGCCTGGCCAGCAGGGCGGCCGTGGCTTCGCGGGAGGTCAGGTCGGCGGCCTCGATCGTGACGTCGGCGCCGAGCGCGTTCAGCTCGTCGCGGAGTTCGGCGGCGCCGTCGGCCTCGGCACCGCGGCGGCTGACGAGCACCAGGTCCCGGACGTCGTGGCGGGTCACGAGGTGGCGGGCCAGCAGGCTGCCGAGCCCGCCGGTGCCGCCGGTGACGAGGACGGTGCCGTCCCAGTCGTGCGTACCGGCACCGGCTTCGGCGCGGACGAGCCGGCCCGCGAGCGGGATGCCGCCGCGCAGCGCGAGCAGGGGTTCTTCGGAGCCGAGCGCCGCGGCCAGCCCGTCGGTGCTGCCGTCGGGCAGGTCGACCAGGCCGAAGCGGCCGGGATTCTCCGACTGGGCCACACGCACCAGGCCGTGCACGGCGGCGGCGGCCAGGTCGGCGCCGGTCGTCGCACCGCGGGTGACGACCACGAGGCGGGCGTCGGCGAACCGATCGTCGCCGAGCCACTTCTGCAGCAGGGCCAGCACTTCGGACGTGCGCTCGTGGGTCTCGGCGACGACATCACCCGTGGATTCGGCCACGGGCAGCACCACGACGGACGGCACGGCGGCCAGCTCGTCGAGTCCCTCCGCCACGGCGGCTTCGGGCAGCAGGGTGCCCTCGCCCAGAACCGTGAACGACTCGGGCGCCGTCGGGGCCGAGCGCAGGGGCAGCCAGTCGAGGCGGAACAGCGAGTCGCGGTGAACCGAGCCAGTTTCGGGCCCGGTCGTGATCGCCCGCATCGTGAGCGCCGAGACAGTCGCCACCGGCGCGCCGGTGCCGTCGGTGACGGCGAGCTCCACGCTCTCACCGCGCGGCGACAGCCGCACCCGCAGCGCGGCCGCGCCGGAGGCGTGCAGGGTCACGTCGGCCCAGGAGAACGGCATGCCCGGGGGCGCGCCGGTGAACGCCGTGGTCTGCGCGGCCGCGTCGAGCAGCGCCGGGTGCAGGCCGAACTCGCCGGGCTCGACCCCGTCGGGCAGCGCGACGTCGGCGTACACGTCTTCGCCCAGCCGCCAGACGTTGCGCAGGCCCTGGAACACCGGCCCGTATGCGAAGCCGCCTTCGGCGAAGGATTCGTAGCAGCCTTCGACGGCCACGGACTCGGCGCCTTCCGGCGGCCACACCGTGGTGTCGAACTCGGCGGGCGCGCCCGCGGCTTCGGCGAGGAAGCCCGACGCGTGCGGTGTCCAGGCTTCGCCGACGGCGCCATCGGCCCGGCTGTGCACGCTCACCGCGCGGCGGCCCGTCTCGTCCGGGGCGCCGACGCGCAGCTGCAGCCGCACCGCGCCTTCCGCGGGCACGACGAGCGGCGCGGCGAGCGTCAGCTCCTCGACGCGGTCGCAGCCGACCTCGTCGCCGGCGCGCACGGCCAGCTCCACGAACGCGGTGCCGGGGAAGATCGCGCGCCCGCCCACCGCGTGGTCGGCCAGCCACGGGTGCGAACGCAGCGAAAGCCGGCTGGTGAACAGCAGACCCGCACCGTCGGCCAGCTCGACCGCGGCCCCGAGCAGCGGGTGCCCCGGCGCCTCCAGGCCCGCGGCGGTCACGTCGCCCGCGCCGTCCCCGGAGCTGAGCCAGAAGCGTTCGTGCTGGAACGCGTACGTCGGCAGGTCGGTGCGGTGCGCGCCGGGGAACAGCGCGGCCCAGTCGACCGGGACGCCGCGGGTGTGGAGGGTGGCCAGCGCCGTGAGGGCGGTGGTCTCCTCGGCGCGGTCCTTGCGCAGCAGCGGAACCAGCAGCGCGCCGGCGGGCACGGAGTCCTGCGCCATCGCGGACAGCACCCCGTCCGGCCCGGCCTCCACGAACTTGCGGACGCCGAGCGCGCCCAGCGCGGTGACGCCGTCGGCGAACCGGACGGTGCCACGCACGTGGCGCACCCAGTACTCGGGCGTGGCGAGCTCGTCGGCCGAGGCGAGCGCGCCGGTCAGCGTCGAGACGAACGGGATCTCGGGAGCGTGGAAGCTCAGGCCTTCGATCGCCGCGCGGAAGTCGCCGAGCATCGGGTCCATCAACGACGAGTGGAACGCGTGCGAGACGGCCAGGCGCTTGGTCTTGCGTCCATCTGCAGCGAACCGCTCGGCCAGCGCGAGCGCGGCGCCCTCGGGACCGGCGACCACCACCGAAGCCGGCCCGTTGACGGCGGCGAGCGCCAGGTCCCCGGTCAGGAGCGGGGCGACCTCGTCCTCGGCCGCCTGGATCGACACCATCGCGCCACCGGCGGGCAGAGCCTGCATGAGCCGGCCGCGGGCGGCGACCAGCGCGGCGGCGTCGCCCAGCGACAGGACGCCGGCGACGTGAGCTGCGGCGATCTCGCCGATGGAGTGGCCGGCCACGAAGTCCGGCACGATGCCCCACGACTCGGCGAGCCGGAACACCGCGACCTCGAGCGCGAACAAGGCGGGCTGGGCCCAGCCGGTCTCGTCGAGCGTGGCTTCGTCGGCGCCCCAGACCACCTCGCGCAGCGAGCCGTCGAGGTGACTGTCCACTGCGGACACGGCCTCGTCGAACGCGGCCGCGAACACGGGGAAACTCGCGTGCAGCTCACGGCCCATGCCGAGCCGCTGGGCGCCCTGGCCGGTGAACAGCACCGCGAGGCGGCCCGCCAGCACGGACCCTTCGACCGCGGCGGGCTCCCCGTCGGCCAGCGCCGCCACCGCGGACAGCGCGGCCTCGCGGTCGGTCGCGAGCACCGCGGCCCGGTGCGGCAGGTGCGCCCGTGCGGTCGCCAGCGTGAACCCGACGTCGGCCAGTGTGGCGTCGTCCGCCAGGCCGTCGCGCAGCCGTGCGGCCTGCGCCCGCAACGCCTCGGGCGTGCGAGCCGACAGCACCCACGGGACCGTGGCCGGCCCGGTGTAGCTCTCCTCGGGCTCGTCGGCCGGCGGCGCCTGCTCGACGATCACGTGCGCGTTGGTCCCGCTGATGCCGAACGCGGACACCCCCGCCCGGCGAGCGCGGCCGGTCTCGGGCCACGGCGTGTGCTCGGTGACCAGCTCGACGTCGCCCGCCGTCCAGTCGACGTGTGACGAGGGCGCGTCGACGTTCAGCGTCTTCGGCAGCAGGCCGTGCTGGATCGCCTGCACGACCTTGATCACGCCCGCGACCCCGGCCGCGGCGTTGGTGTGGCCGATGTTCGACTTCACCGAGCCCAGCAGCAGCGGCCGTTCGCGCCGGCGGCCATAGGTGGCGAGCAGGGCCTGCGCCTCGATCGGGTCGCCCAGCGCCGTGCCGGTGCCGTGGGCCTCGACGGCGTCGACGTCCGAGGTGGACAGCCGCGCGTTCTCCAGCGCGGCGTGGATCACGCGTTGCTGCGACGGGCCGTTGGGCGCCGACAGACCGCTCGACGCACCGTCCTGGTTGATCGCGCTGCCGCGGACCACGGCGAGCACCGGGTGCCCCAGCCGGCGCGCGTCGGAAAGCCGTTCCAGCACGAGGATCCCGGCGCCTTCACCCCACGCCGTGCCGTCGGCGGCGTCGGCGAACGCCTTCACCCGGGAGTCGGGCGCGAGGCCGCGCTGGCGGGCGAACTCCACGAACAGGTCCGGCACCGGCAGCACCGTGACGCCGCCGGCCAGGGCGAGCGAGCACTCCCCCGCCCGCAGTGCCTGCGCCGCCCAGTGCAGTGCGACGAGCGAGGACGAGCACGCCGTGTCGACGGTGACCGCCGGGCCTTCGAGGCCCAGCAGGTAGGAGATGCGGCCGGAGACGACGCTGGTCGCGTTGCCCGTGAGCAGGTGCCCGTCACCGCCTTCACCACCGCTGATGCTGGAGGCGTAACTGGTGTTGAAGGCGCCGACGTAGACGCCGGTGCTGCTGCCGCGCAACGAGTTCGGCGCGACACCGGCGCGCTCGAAGGCCTCCCAGGCCGACTCCAGCAGGAGCCGCTGCTGCGGGTCCATCGCCTGCGCCTCACGCGGCGAGATCCCGAAGAACTCGGCATCGAACTCGGCGGCGCCCGTGAGGAACCCGCCCTCGCGCACGTAGGTCTTGCCGGGCTTGTCGGGGTCGGGGTCGTACAGCCCGTCGACGTCCCAGCCGCGGTCGACGGGGAAGCCGGTCATCGTGTCGCCGCCGTCGAGGAGCAGTTGCCACAGCTTCTCCGGCGTGTCGGCCCCGCCGCCGAAGCGGCAGGCCATGCTCACGATCGCGATGGGCTCGCTGCCCTTCGTCTCGACCGCCTGCAGCCGCTGACGCGTCTGCTGCAGGTCGGTGGTGACGCGCTTCAGGTATTCCCGAAGCTTGTCCTCGGTGCTGGTCATGGCGCGAAAACCTCCCGGTGTTCCAGGGAAAGACGTCTCGACCTACCGGGTTGCTCAGCCGAGCCCCAGTTCCTCGTCGATGAGCGCGAACATCTCGTCGTCGGTCGACTCGGCGAGCGCGGTGGCGGCCGTGGCGGCACTGCCACCGCTCAACGCGGCTGCCTGCCCGCCGTCGTGCTCCTCGACCTTCCAGTGCAGTGCGGAGAGCCGTTTGCCGAGCCGCGTCCGCACCGCGGGTTCGAGCGCGGCCGCGGCCAGGGCCGCCTCCAGCCGCTCGAGCTCCGCGAACACGGACCCGGCTCCTTCGTCGTCGGCCCCGGCACCGAGGTCGGCGCCGAGCCGGCGGGCCAGCGCGACAGGTGTCGGGTGGTCGAAAATGGTGGTGGCGGGCAGTTTCACGCCCGTTTCGGCGGTGAGCCGGTTGCGCAGCTCGACCGCCGTCAGCGACGTCATGCCCAGATCGGTGAACCCGCGCTCGACGTCCAGCGCCTCCGGCGAGCCGTGACCCAGCACGGTCGCCGCGTGCCGCGAGACGAGCTCCAGCAGGATGGCCTGCTGCTCCCGCGCGCTGCGGCCGGCGAGCTTTTCCGCCAAGGCCGACCCGCAGGTCTCAGCGGGTGCGGCCGCCCCGGCCGCACGCCGCGCCGGCGGGCGCACGAGCCCGCGCAGCACGGGCGGGATCTCCTCGTGGGACGTGCCGCCGAGCCGCATCGGCACCGGTACGACCAGTGCCGCGTCGACCTCGGCGGCGGCGTCGAACAGCCGCAGCCCGAGCTCGGCGGACAACGGCAGCACCCCGCCGCGGCGGAACCGGGCGAGGTCGGTGTCCTCGACACCACCGGTCATCGTGCTGCGCTCGGCCCAGAAGCCCCATGCCAGCGACGTGGCCGGGAGACCTTCGGCCCGGCGGCGTGCGGCGAGGGCGTCGAGGAAGGTGTTGGCGGCGGCGTAGTTGGCCTGGCCGGCGTTGCCGAACACGCCCGCCGCGGAGGAGAACAGCACGAACGCGGCGAGGTCCTTGTCCCGCGTCAGCTCGTCGAGTGCCACGGCGACGTCGACCTTGGGCCGCAGCACCCGGCCGAGGCGGTCCGGCGTCTGGGCTTCGAGGGCGCCGTCGTCGAGGACGCCGGCGAGGTGCACGACGGCCGTGAGCGGCTCGCCGGCCAGCAGCTTCGTGAGTGCCGCGCGGTCGGTGACGTCGCAGGCCTCGACCCGGGCGGTGGCGCCGAGCGCGGTCAGGTCGGTGACGAGTTCGCGGGCGCCCGGGGCGTCGAGACCACGGCGGCTGGTGAGCAGCAGGTCGGTCACGCCGTGCTCGGTGACGAGGTGCCGGGCGACGAGCGCGCCCAGGGTGCCGGTGCCGCCGGTCAGCAGCACCGGGCCGGTGCCCCAGCCGGCCGGCTCCGCGGTGCGTTCGGCGCGGGCGAGGCGAGGCACGGAGATCGCGCCGCCGCGGATCGCGAGCTGGGGTTCACCGCTGCCGAGCGCCGGGGTGAGCGCGGCCAGGGACGTTTCGTCGTCGTCCACGTCGACCAGCACGAACCGGCCGGGGTGCTCGGTCTGGGCGGACCGCACGAGGCCCCAGACGCCCGCGCCGGCGAGCCCGGCCACGGTGTCGCCGGGTCCGGCCGCGACCACGTTGCGGGTCAGGAGGACCAGGCGGCTGTCGTCGAAGCGGTCGTCGGCGAGCCAGGCGCGCACGGCTTCCAGCGCCGCGGCCGTCGTCTCGTGGACGCTGGTGACCAGGTCGTCCTGCGCCGGTACGAGGGGCAGCACGACGAACGGCCTCGGGTCCACTTCGGACACGGTCGCCGCGGTGGCGCCGAGCTTCTCGGCGAGCGGGCCGGTGCCCACCGTCGTGTAGTCCGCGGGCGGGCCGACCGGCGCGGGAGCCCAGTCCAGCCGGAAGAGCGCGGAGCGCAGTTCGGCGTCGGGCGCCGCGATCTTGGCGGGGTCGAGCGGACGAAGCTCGATGTTCTCGCACGCCACCACCGGCTGGCCGGAACCGTCGATCGCGGTCAGCGCGACGCCGTCGGACGTCCGGCGCAAGTGGACCCGCAGCGTCGTGGCCCCGGTGGCCGCCACGGTCACGCCGTGCCAAGCGGACGGCAGCGCGAGGGCGTCCTCGGAGACGCAAGCCAGCAGCGACTGCAGGAGCGCGGGGTGCAGGAGACACTGCCCGGCGTCCTCCTCCAGGTCGGCCGCGAGCGTGACCTCGGCGAACACGTCGGTGTCGCCCGGCCACACGCCGGTCACCGCCGCGAAGAGCGGGCCGGCCTCGAAGCCGTGGCGGGCGGCTCGGCCGGCGAACGCGTCGAGGTCCTCGGCGACGGCGTTCTCCGGCGGCCACGACAGCGCGGGGATCGGCGCGGCCGGACGCAAAGTGCCGCTCGCGTGGCGGGTCCACGGGCCGTCGTCGAATCGCGCGTAGACGGCGACGGTGCCCGTCCCGCCGTCCGGTTCGGCGATGACCTGGACCTGCGCCGCCGCGGTGCCGGCCAGCGTGAGGGGTTCGTGCACGGTCAGCTCCGCGAGCCCCGGCAGCCCGGCCTCGGCGCCGGCCCGCACGGCCCACTCGACGAACGCCGTGTCCGGCACCAGCACCGTGCCCGCCACCGCGTGGTCGGCCAGCCACGGCTGCGCCGCGAGCGACACGCGGCCGGTCAGGACCACGCCCCGGTCGTCGGCGAGCGGCACGGCCGCGCCGAGCAGCGGGTGGTCCGCGGCGGCGACGCCGAGCCCGGTGGCGTCGGCGGCCGAAGGCAGCACCTCCGGCCAGAACCGCTGCCGCTGGAACGCATACGTCGGCAGGTCCACCCGTCGGCCACCGTCGATCGCCGATGTCCAGTCCACCGGCACGCCCCGCACATGGGCCTCGGCGAAGGACGTGTACAGCCGCGCCAGGCCACCCTCGTGGCGGCGCAACGACCCGACGGCGACAACACCGTCGGTGTCGGCGGTGTCCTGGATGCTCATGACCAGCACCGGGTGGGCGCTCGCCTCCACGAACACGTCGTGGTCCTCGGCCAGCAGCACCCGCAGCGCGGTCTCCAGCTGCACGACGCCGCGGAGGTTGTCGTACCAGTACCGCGCGTCGAGCCCGGCGGTGTCCTGCCACGCACCGGTGACGGTCGAGAAGAACGGGACCGCCGAGGTCCGCGGCGCGATCGGGGCCAGGTCCCGCAGCAGTTCGTCGCGGATGCGCTCGACGTGGTGGGAGTGCGAGGCGTAGTCCACGGGCACCTTCTTCGCCCGGACGCCGTCGGCTGCGCACGCCTCGAGGAACTCGTCGAGCGCGCCGGCGTCGCCGGACACGACCACCGAGCCGGGCCCGTTGACCGCGGCGATCGACACGCCGTCGTGCTTCTCCAGGCGCTCGGCCACGACCTCACGCGACGCGGTCACCGAGGCCATCCCACCGAGGCCGGACAGCTCGCGCGCGATGGCCTGGCTGCGCAACGCGACCACGCGGGCACCGTCCTCGAGGGACAGTCCACCCGCGACACACGCCGCCGCGATCTCGCCCTGCGAATGCCCGACCACCGCCGCGGGCACCACGCCCGCCGCGCGCCAGACCTCGGCCAGCGCGACCATCATCGCCCACAGCGCGGGCTGCGCCACGTCGACGCGGTCCAGGCCCGGCGCGCCTTCCGCGCCGGTGAGCACGTCGCGCAGCGACCAGTCCACCAGCGGCCGCAGGGCGGCTTCGCACTCGTCGATCCGCTCAGCGAACACCGACGACGCGGCGAGCAGCTCCGCCCCCATCCCGGCCCACTGGGAGCCTTGGCCGGGGAACACGAGCACGGTGCGGCGCTCGTCGGGGATCCGGCCGTCGCCCTCGACCACGCCGGGGCCGGGCGTCCCGTCGGCCAGCGAGCGGACCCCGGCCAGCAGGTCCTCGCGGTTCTCGCCCACGACGACCGCGCGGTGCTCGTGCAACGTCCGGCCGGTGGCCAGCGAGTACGCGACATCGGCCGGGTCCGCGTCGACGTCGAGCAGCGCCCGCGCCTGGCCGCGCAGCGCGGCCTTGCTCCGCGCCGACAGCAGCCACGGCACGACCCCGGTCCGTTCCGCAGACGGCACCGGCTCGACGGCAGGGGCCTGCTCCAGGATCACGTGCGCGTTGGTGCCGCTCATGCCGAACGACGACACCGCCGCTCGGCGCGGGCGTCCGGTCTCGGGAAACGGCACCGCGTCGGTCAGCAACGACACCGCGCCCGAGGACCAGCCGACGTGCGGCGACGGCGTCTCGGCGTGCAGCGTCTTCGGGGCGAGACCGTGCTTGAGCGCCATCGCCATCTTGATCACGCCGGCGACCCCGGCCGCGGCCTGGGTGTGGCCGATGTTCGACTTGATCGACCCGAGCAGCAGCGGCCGCTCGGCGGGCCGGTCGCGGCCGTAGGTGGCCAGCAGCGCGTCGGCTTCGATCGGGTCGCCCAGCGCGGTGCCGGTGCCGTGGGCCTCCAGCACGTCGACGTCCTCGGTGGACAGTCGCGCGTTCTCCAGTGCCTGCCGGATCACCCGCTGCTGCGAAGGACCGTTGGGCGCCGTGAGGCCGTTGGACGCGCCGTCCTGGTTGACCGCCGAGCCGCGCAGGACCGCGAGGACCTCGTGGCCGTGACGCTGGGCGTCGGAAAGCCGTTCCAGCACGAGCATCCCCGCGCCCTCGGCCCAGCCGAACCCGTCGGCGCCGTCGGCGAACGCCTTGCACCGGCCGTCCGGCGCGAGCGCCTGCATACGGCTGAACTCGACCAGTGGCGCGGCCGTGGTGATCACGCTCATCCCGCCGGCCAGCGCGAGGGAACACTCCCCCGTCCGCAGCGACCGCGCGGCCCAGTGCAGCGCGACCAGCGACGCCGAGCACGCCGTGTCCACCGTGACCGCCGGGCCTTCGAAGCCGAAGGTGTAGGCCAGCCGCCCGGACGCCACACTGCCCGCGACGCCCGTGCTGACATAGCCCTCCAGGTCCTCACGAGCCTCGCTGAGCACCGAGCCGTAGTCCTGGCCGTTGGTGCCCACGAACACGCCGGTCCGCGAGCCGCGCAGCCGCGCCGGGTCGAGACCCGCGCGTTCCATGGCCTCCCACGACGTCTCCAGCAGCAACCGCTGCTGCGGGTCCATCGCGAGCGCCTCGCGCGGCGCGATCCCGAAGAACGCCGCGTCGAAGTCGGCGATCCCCTCCAGGAACCCGCCGCGGCGGGCCACGGGGAACTCGCCGCCGTCGAGCTCGGCGGGCCAGCCGCGGTCGGCCGGCAGCTCGCCGATCACGTCCCGGCCCTCGGCGGCCACGGCCCACAGGTCCTCGGCGGAGCGCACCCCGCCGGGGAACCGGCAGCCCACGCCCACGATCGCGATCGGCTCGTGCGCCTTCGCCTCGAGCTGCTTGTTCCGGCGGCGCAGGCGCTCGACCTCTTTCGCCGCCGTCCGCAGGGCCTCGACGACCTTCTCGCTGGGCGTGGTCATGGGTGTCAGCTCCGTCTAGTCGCGGGTCGGATCGGGATCGGTGAGGAACGCCTGCACGAGGTCGTCGACGTCCATCGAGTCGATCGAGGCCTCCGGGGCGCGATCGTCCACGGCAGGGTCCTCCGGGTGCTGCTCCGCCAGCTCGCGCAGCTGCCGCAACAGGCCGGCGTCGCGCAGGCGGTCAGGCGGGATCGTCGCCAGCAGGCGGGTGATCTCGGCTTCCTCGCTCGGTTCGGCTGCTTCGTCGGTGTCGCCGCACAGCAGCCCGGCCAGGTGCTCGGCGAGCACGCGAGGCGTCGGGTGGTCGAACACGAGGCTCGCGGCGAGCCCGAGGCCGGTCGCGGCGGCGAGGCGGTTGCGGACCTCGATCGCGGTGAGCGAGTCGAAACCCAGGTCCCGGAACGGTTTCCCGGCCGCGACCGCCTTCGGGTCCCCGTGGCCGAGCACCGCGGCCACCTGCGTCCGCACCACGTCCAGTGCGGCGCCCGCACGGTCGGTGACCGGCAGCGTGGCCAGCCGTTCCCGCAGGCCGGACGCGGCTGATTCCGCCTCACGCCTGCCCGCGGCCACGGAGTCGAGGACTTCGCGGGCGGCGGGCAGGTCGCCCAGCGCCGCGTTCGGGCGGACTTCCAGCAGCCCCGTCAGGAACGGGCGGTGCTGCAGGTCCGCGACCACGAGCGCCGGAGCGCCATCGGTCACCGCGTGGGCGAGCGCGTCGAGCGCCAGCTCGGGCGGCAGCGCCGCGGCGCCGATCCGGTCGAGCTCCGCCGTCGTGGCCATGCCGCCGCCGGCCCAGGCGCCCCAGGAGATCGAGGTCGCCGCGAGCCCGGCGGTGTGCCGGCGTTCGGCGAGTCCGTCGAGGACCGCGTTGGCCGCCGCGTAGTTGGCCTGGCCGAGGTTGCCGACCGCACTGGAGACCGACGAGAACAGCACGAACGCGGCCAGGTCGAGGTCGCGGGTCAGCTCGTCGAGCACCAGCGCCGAGGTCACCTTGGCGCGGTAGACGGAGTCGAAGCGATCCGGCGTGAGGCTGTCGAGCACGCCGTCGTCGAGCACCCCGGCGGTGTGGACGATCCCGGTCAGCGGGTGCTCCTGCGGAACACCCGCCAGCAGGGCCGTCACCGCCGCGCGGTCGGCGACGTCGCAGGCCGCCACGGTGACGCGGGTGCCGCCGGCCGTCAGTTCGTCGCGCAGCTCGGCCGCGCCCGGCGCGTCCAAGCCGCGGCGGCTCACCAGCAGCAGGTGCTCGGCGCCCGTGGCGGCCAGCCGCCGGGCGACGTGCGCACCCAGCGCACCGGTGCCGCCGGTGACGAGCACCGTCCCGGACGGCTGCCACGGCGTCCCCTCGGCCGGACGGGCCGGCACCAGACGGCGGCCGAACACCCCGGTCGAGCGCACCGCCAGCTGGTCCTCACCGGAAGTGCCGGCGACGTCGGCGATCCGGCGCACGACGTCGGCGCCGAGGTCCTCGGGCAGGTCGGCCACACCACCCCACAGCTGCGGGTACTCCAGCGCGGCGACCCGCGCCAGGCCCCACACGCCGGTCCGGTACGGGTCCTCGACCACGTCGCCGGCCACGGCGGCGACCGCGGCCCGGGTGAAGACCCACAGCGGAGCCCCGATCTGCGCGTCGCCCAGGGCCTGGATCAACGCGGTCGTGTCGACCGCGCCGGACTGCCCCGGCGAGGCCGTGGCCAGCAGCGAAACCACCGCGGTGTACGAGGATTTCGCTGCCTCGCGCAGCGACTCCGCCAGGCAGCCACGGCTCGGGTCCGCGATCTCGACCACGGTGACGTCGCCGAGCGCGGCCACGACCTCGGTGGTCCAGGCGTCGGCCCCGGCCGGGACGAGTACCAGGCGGGGGCCCGGCGTGGCCGAGCCGAGCCGCACCGGGGACCAGGTCTCGCGGTAACGGTGCGCGTCCAGCGCCGAGCGGGCCTGCCGGCGGCGGCGCCACGTGGACAGCGCGGGCACCACAGTGGACAGTGCCGCGCCCTCCAGTTCCAGCTCCAGGCTGGCCGCGAGCGTCGCCAGGTCTTCCTGTTCGACGGCGGCCCAGAACTCCGCGTCGACGGCGTCGGCCGAGCTCGCCGCCACCGGAGCCGCGGCCCGCTCGGGCCAGAACCGCTGGTGGCGGAAGGGATAGGTGGGCAGTTCGACGTGGCCGGCGCCGGTGCCGTCGCCGGCGCGAGCCCAGTCGACGTCCACACCCGCGGTGTGCAGGCGGCCCAGCGCGGCCAGCAGCGACGGTTCCTCGGCACGGTCCTTGCGCAGCGCCGGGGTGGCGATCACGTCGTCGCCTTCGGCCGAGCCAAGCGCGAGCGCCGTGAGGACGCCGTCGGGGCCGAGTTCGAGGAAGGTGTCCGCGCCGGCGGCTTCGAGGGCCGCGACGCCGTCGGCGAAGCGCACGGTCTCGCGGACGTGGCTCACCCAGTAGCCGGGCGTGCCCATCCGTTCGGCCGCGTCCCCGATCGACCCCGACACGGTCGAGGCGATCGGGATCCGCGGCGCGGCGAACCTCAGCGTCTCCACCACTCGCGCGAACTCCTCCAGCACGGGTTCCATCAGCACTGAGTGGAACGCATGGCTGACCGGCAAACGCCTAGTCTTTCGGCCCAGCGCGGAAAACTCCGCCGCGACCTGCGCGACTTCGGCTTCGCGGCCGGCGAGCACGACGGCGTCCGGGCCGTTCACGGCGGCGATCGAGACGCTCTCGCCCAAGCGCGGCGCGACCTCGTCCTCGCTCGCCTGCGCGGAGACCATCGCGCCGCCGGCGGGCAGCGCCTGCATGAGCCGGCCGCGGGCCGCCACGAGCACGCAGGCGTCCTCCAGCGTCAGGACACCGGCGACGTGGGCCGCCGCGATCTCGCCGATCGAGTGCCCGGCCAGCAGGTCGGGCCGCACGCCGAACGACTCGACGAGCCGGTACAGCGCCACCTCGATCGCGAACAACGCGGGCTGCGCCCACTCCGTCCGGTCGAGGGTTTCGGCGTCCTCGCCCCACACGACCTCCCGCAACGGCCGCGCCAGCTGAGCGTCCAACAGCCGGGCGACGGCGTCGAACGCTTCCGCGAACGCGGGGAAACGCGCGTAGAGGTCGCGGCCCATGCCGAGCCGCTGCGAGCCCTGGCCGGCGAAGAGCACCGCCAGCGTCCGCTCACCGCTCTCGCCGCGGGCGGCCTCGGTGACGCCGTCCGTGTCGGCCAGCAGCACTGCGCGGTGCTCGAACGGCGGGCGCGCGGCCAGTGCCCGGGCGACGTCGATCGCGGGGGTTTCCGGGTGGGTGTCGGCGAAAGCACGCACGCGGGCCAGTTGCTCGTCGAGTGCTTCGGCGTCGCGTCCGGAGACCGGCCAGGCCACCACCGATGGCGTCACCGCCGGTTCCTCGACCGGCTCGGCCGGCGGCGCCTGCTCGATGATCACGTGTGCGTTCGTGCCGCTCACGCCGAAGGACGACACGCCGGCCCGGCGCGGACGTCCGGTTTCGGGCCAGGCCCGGGGTTCGGTGAGCAGGTCGATCGCGCCGGTGCTCCAGTCGACACGGGACGACGGTGCTGCCAGGTGCAGCGTCTTCGGCAGCAGGTCGTGCTTCAGCGCGAGCACCATCTTGATCACGCCCGAGACGCCCGCGGCCGCCTGCGTGTGGCCGATGTTCGACTTCACCGAACCCAGCAGCAGCGGCGTTTCGCGGTCCTGGCCGTAGGTCGCGAGCAGGCCCTGCGCCTCGATCGGGTCGCCGAGGACCGTGCCGGTGCCGTGGGCCTCGACGGCGTCGACGTCCGCAGTGGACAGTCCGGCGTTGGCCAGTGCCTGCCGGATCACGCGCTGCTGCGAGGGGCCGTTCGGGGCGGTCAGGCCGTTGGACGCACCGTCCTGGTTCACCGCGCTGCCCCGCACGACCGCCAGCACCTCATGGCCGTGGCGGCGGGCGTCCGAAAGGCGTTCGACGAGGATCACGGCGACGCCTTCGGACCAGCCGGTGCCGTCCGCGCCGTCGGCGAACGCCTTGCACCGGCCGTCGGGCGCGAGCCCGCCCTGGCGGGTGAACTCGCTGAACGAGTCGGCGGTGGTCATGACGGTGACGCCGCCGACGACGGCCAGCGAGCACTCGCCCGAGCGCAGCGACTGGCTCGCCCAGTGCAGCGCGACCAGCGAGGACGAGCACGCCGTGTCCACCGTGACCGCCGGGCCTTCGAAGCCGAACGTGTAGGCCAGCCGGCCGGACGCGACGCTCGCCGCGAGCCCGGTGCTGACGTGGCCTTCCAGGTCTTCGGCGGCGTGGGCGACGAGGTCGGCGTAGTCCTGGCCGTTGGTGCCGATGAACACGCCCGCGTCGGTGCCGCGCACGGCGGCAGGGTCGATGCCCGCGCGCTCGAACGCTTCCCAGGTGGTTTCGAGCAGCTGCCGCTGCTGCGGGTCCATCGCCAGCGCCTCGCGCGGCGAGATGCCGAAGAACGCGGCGTCGAACAACGGGAGGTCGTGCAGGAAGCCACCGTGCAGGGCGTCGCTGCGGCCGCGGCCGTCGCCGTCGCCGTGGGCCAGCAGGTCGAGATCCCAGCCGCGGTCGGTCGGGAACGGCGTGATGCCGTCGCGGCCTTCGGCCACCAGCTCCCAGAACTCCTCGGGCGAGGTCACGTCGCCGGGCAGGCGGCAGCTCATGCCGACGATCACGACGGGGTCGTCGTGGTCGGCCCCCTGGGTGGAAGGACGAGTGCCCCGCGCCGCGGTGCCGGTCTTGCGCTCGCCGAGCAGCTCGGCGAGGAGGTGGTCGGTGAGCACCGAAGCCGTCGGGTGGTCGTAGACGAGCGTGGCCGGCAAGGCGAGTCCCGTCGCCGCCTTGAGGCGTGTGGGCAGCTCGACGGCCGTGAGCGAGTCGAACCCGAGGTCGCGGAACGCGCGGTCCGGCGCGATCGTCTTGGTCCCGGCGTGGCCGAGGACGCGGGCGACGTTCTGCCGCACGAGGTCCAGCACCACCGCGCGGCGCTCCTGCTCGGGCAGGCCGCGCAGCCGTCCGGTGAGCGCGGATCCCGCCGCGGCGGCCGCGGCGCGCTGGTCGGCCAGCACCTCCCGGGCCTCCGGCAGCCCGGACAGCAGCGGCGACGGGCGCAGGCCCAGCACCGCCTCGAGGAACGGCCGGTGCCGCAGGTCGGCGACCACAGTCGAGGTCTCGTCCGCCGCGACCAGCCGCCGCAGTTCGGTGAGGGCGAGCTGCGGGTCGAGCGCGCCGGGTTCGGTGCCCCACGCGCCCCAGCCGATGGCCGTCGCGGGCTTGCCCTCCGCGCGGCGGCGGGCAGCGAGGGCGCGGAGAGCCGCGCCGGCCGTCGCCTGGGTGGCGTGGGCCGGGGTGCCGACCGAGCCGGAAGCCGAGGCGAAGAGCACGAACGCGTCGAGGTCGGTGGCCAGCTCGTCGAGGACGAGGGCGGGCTCGACGGTCGTGGCCCAGTCGTCGCCGTCGAAGCCGGCGGTGTGGACCACGGCGGTGATGTCGTGGTTCGCGATCAGTTCGACGATCGCCGCCCGATCCGGGCTGGCCAGGAGCACGTCGTCGGCGCCCCATTCGGTGAGGCTGCGGGCGACTTCTTCGCCGAGTGGGCCGGCGGTGGTCACGAGGACGGTGCCGGACGGCGTCCACTCGCCGCGGTCCGGCGCCGGAGCCGGTTCCAGGCGCCGGGCCAGCATGCCGGGCTCGCGGATGGCGAGCTCGTCTTCGTCCCCGGCACCGCTCAGCACGGCGGCCAGGCTGGCCAGCACGTCGTCGTCGAGCGCGGCCGGCAGGTCGACGAGACCACGCCACGTCGCCGAGTGTTCCAGCGCCGCGACGCGGCCGAAGCCCCACACCGCGGCCTGGGCCAGGTCGGCCCCGTAGTCCCGGGTGACCGTCCACAAGGGAGCGTTTGCGGTGCGGGCCAGCTCGCCCGTCTGCTCGACGTTCGGCAGCAGCGACACGACGCCGGTGACGTTCTCGACGTCGGCCAGCTCATCCGCGGCGACCGGCGTCAGGCCGAGACCGTCGACGATCCGCTCGGTCCACTCGTCGTGCTCGTGGACGACGGCGAGCCAGGTGCCGGTGAGGCTGCCCGTGACGGCTGCCGGGACCCAGGTTTCGCGGTACCGCAGGGAGTCCGCGCGGCTGCGGTTGCGCCAGGCGGCCAGCGCCGCGACGTCACCGCGGTCGACGGCGGCCCAGAACTCGTCGTCGGCCACGTGCTCGTCGGCGCGCTCGGGCCAGAACCGCTCGCGCTGGAACGCGTACGGCGGCAGCACCACGCGGGCCGCCCCGGTGCCGGTGAACAGCTCGGACCACCGCACGTCCACGCCGGCCACGAACACTTCGGCCAGCGCGGTCACCGCGGCCTGCTCCTCGTCGCGGTCCTTGCGCAGCAGCGGAACCGCAACCTCGGCGCCGTTCGCGCGGGCCATCGCGGAGAGGGTGCCGTCGGGCCCGAGCTCCAGGAACGCGGTCGCGCCCTGCTCGGCGAGCGCCCGCACGGCGTCGGCGAACCGGACGGTGGCGCGGACGTGCTCGACCCAGTAGCCGGCGTTCGCCGGTTCGGCGAGCGCGCCGGTCACGGTGGAGACCATCGGGATCGCCGGCGCCGAGTACTCCAGTGACTCCGCCACCGTGCGGAACTCGGCGAGCATCGGCTCCATCAGCGGCGAGTGGAACGCGTGCGAGACGGCCAGGCGCTTGGTCTTGCGGTCGGCGAAGTGCGCGGCAACGGCATCGACCGCGGCCTCGGTACCCGCCAGGACGAGCGCGGCCGGTCCGTTGATCGCGGCGATCGCCACGTCGTCCGTCAGGTGCGGCGTGACCTCGTCCTCGGTGGCTTCCAGCGCGAGCATCACGCCGCCTGCGGGAAGCGCCTGCATCAGCCGCCCGCGAGCAGTGACGAGCTTCGCGGCGTCTGCGAGGCTGAACACCCCGGCGACGTGGGCCGCGGCGATCTCGCCGATCGAGTGCCCCGCAACGAACTCCGGCGTGACACCCAGCGACTCGGCGAGCCGGAACAGCGCCACCTCCAGCGCGAACAACGCGGGCTGCGCCCAGCCGGTCTCGTCGAGCCGGTCGGCGTCCTCGCCCCACACGACGTCGCGCAGGCCTTCGGGCAGCACCGCCAGGACCTCGTCGAACGCCTCGGCGAAGACCGGGAAGCGCGGGTAGAGCCCACGGCCCATGCCGAGCCGTTGGGCGCCCTGGCCGGCGAACAGCACCGCGAGCGTCCGATCCTGTGCTTCGCCGCGAGCGAGTTCCACGCCGGCGACGACGACCGAGCGCTGCGCGAACACACTGCGGCCGGCCAGCGTGCGGCCGACGGCCAGCGGCTCACCGGCGACCCGGGCGATCTGCGCGTCCAGCGCCTCCGGCATCTTCGCGGAGTACACCCACGGCACCACGGTCGGCGCCAGCGTCGCCGGCTCCGGTCGCTTGGCCGCCGGGGCCTGTTCCAGGATGAGGTGCGCGTTGGTGCCGCTGATGCCGAACGACGACACCGCCGCACGCCGCACGCGGTCGACCTCGGGCCACGGCCGCGGTTCGGTGGCCAGCTCGATCGCGCCCGACGTCCAGTCCACGTGCGACGAAGGCGCGTCCACGTGCAGCGTCTTCGGCACGGAGCCTTCGCGCACCGCCATGATCATCTTGATCACGCCCGCCACGCCGGCGGCGGCGAGGCTGTGACCGATGTTGGACTTGACCGAGCCCAGCAGCATCGGCGTCTCACGGTCCTGCCCGTAAGTCGCGAGCAGCGCCTGGGCTTCGATCGGGTCGCCCAGCGCGGTGCCGGTGCCGTGGCCCTCCATCACGTCGACGTCCTGAGTGGACAGTCCCGCGTTGGCCAGCGCGGCCCGGATCACGCGTTGCTGCGAAGGCCCGTTCGGTGCGGAGAGGCCATTGGAGGCGCCGTCCTGGTTCACGGCGGAGCCGCGGATGACGGCCAGGATGTCGTGGCCGTTGCGCTTCGCATCGGACAGGCGTTCCAGCAGCACGAGCCCGACGCCCTCGGCGATGCTCATGCCGTCGGCGGCCTCGGCGAACGCCTTGACGCGCCCGTCGGCCGCCATCATGCGCTGGCGGCTGAAGCCGACGAACGTGCTCGGCGTCGCGACCAGCTGCACACCACCGGCCAGCGCCAGCGTGCTCTCGCCGCTGCGCAGTGACTGGCACGCCAGGTGCATCGACACCAGCGAAGACGAGCAGGCCGTGTCGATCGTCACCGCCGGGCCTTCCAGCCCGAAGACATAGGAGATCCGACCGGACAGCACACTCGAGTCGGCGCCGGTCACGCGGTGGCCTTCGGCCCCGTCGGGAGCTTTGAAGGCGGATGAGCTGTAGTCGTCGGCGCTGGCGCCGACGAACGTGCCCGTGCGGCTGCGGCGCAGCGTCGCCGGGTCGATGCCGGCGTGTTCGAACGTCTCCCACGCCGTCTCCAGCAGGAGCCGCTGGCGCGGGTCCATCGCGACGGCCTCGCGGGGCGAGATGCCGAAGAACTCCGCGTCGAAGTCGGTGGCCTGGTCCATGAACCCGCCGTGCGTGGCGTAGGTCTTGCCGGCGCGGTCGGGGTCCGGGTCGTAGAGGTCGCGGATGCGCCAGCCGCGGTCGGCCGGGAACTCCGTGACCGCGTCGGCCCCGGCGCCCACCAGGGCCCACAGGTCTTCGGCCGAGCGCACGCCGCCCGGGTAACGGCAGCCGATGCCGACGACCACGATCGGGTCGCCGTCCAGCGCCTTCGCCGGCGCCGCGACGGCTTCCGGTGCCGCTTGCGCGTCGCCCACCAGGTCGGTCAGCAGCAGCTCGGCGAGCCGCTCCGGCGTCGGGTGGTCGAAGACCAAAGTGGACGGCAGCCGCAGGCCGGTCGCGGCCGTGAGCCGGTTGCGCAGCTCGACCGCGGTGAGCGAGTCGAAGCCCTGCTCACGGAACTCGCGGCGCACGTCGATGGCGTGTCCGGACGCGTGGCCGAGCACCGCCGCCGCCTCCGTGCGGACGAGCTCGGCCAGGAACTTGAGCCGTTCGCCCGGCCGAAGCTCGCCGACGCGACGGCCGAGCGAGCCGGCCACGCCCGTCGCTGAAGCCTTGGCCGCCGTGCGCCGGCCGCCCGTGACGAGGCCGCGCAGTAACGCAGGGACCTCAGTCTGGCGGCGCAGTGCCGCGGTGTCGAGCTTCGCGGCGACGACGAGCGGCTCGTCGGTGCCGACCGCGCCGTCGAACAACGTCAGGCCGTGGGCGGTGTCGATGGGTGGCAGCCCCGCGGCGCTCATGCGCGCCACGTCGGTGTCCCTCAGCTCGCCGGTCATGCCGCTGGCCTGCGCCCACAGCGTCCAGGCGATCGACGTCGCCGGAAGTCCTTGTGCGGCGCGGTGGGCGGCGAGCGCGTCGAGGTAGCCGTTGGCCGCGGCGTAGTTGCCCTGGCCCGGGCTGCCGGTCACGCCGGCCACCGAGGAGAACAACACGAAGTCCGCGAGATCCTCGTCGCGGGTCAGCTCGTGCAGGTGCCACACGGCGTCGACCTTGGGCCGCAGCACCTGCGCCAGCCTTTCGGGCGTCAGGGATTCCACAGTGCCGTCGGCGAGCACACCGGCCGTGTGGACGATCGCGGTCAGCGCGTGCTCGGCCGGCACCGATGCGAGCAGGGCAGCGACGGCGTCGCGGTCCGCGGTGTCGCACGCGGCGAGCGTGACCTCGGCGCCGAGCTCCGTCAGGGCGGCGTGGAGTTCGGCCGCGCCGGGCGCGTCCGCGCCACGGCGGCTGACCAGCAGCAAGTGGCGCATCCCGCGTTCGGTCACCAGGTGCTTGGCCAGCTCTCCGCCGAGCACGCCGGTGCCGCCGGTGATGAGGACGGTGCCCTCGGCGTCCCACGCCCTCGGCTGGGTGAGCACGATCTTGCCGGTGTGTTTGCCCTGGCTCATGAACCGGAACGCGTCGCGGGCGCGGCGGATGTCCCACGTGGTCACGGGCAGCGGCTTCAGCACGCCGGCGTCGAACAGCTCCAGCAGCGCCGCGAGCATTTCCTGCGTGCGGTCGGCGCCGGCTTCGACGAGGTCGAACGCGCGGTAGCGGATCCGCGGGAAGTCCGCGGCCTCGCGGATGTCGGTCTTGCCCATCTCGAGGAACCGGCCGCCGTCGGTCAGCAGCCGCACCGAGGCGTCCACGAACTCGTGCGCCAGGGAGTTGAGCACCACGTCGACCGGCCCGAACTTCTCCGCGAAGTCGAGCGTGCGCGACGAGGCGATGTGATCCTCCGCGACGCCGAGCTCGCGCAGCAGGTGCTGTTTGCCTTCGCTGGCGGTGGCGTAGACCTCGAGGCCGAAGTGGTGCGCCAGCTGGATCGCGGCCATCCCGACGCCGCCGGCGCCGGCGTGGATGAGGACCGTCTGCCCGCGCTGCACGTCGGCGAGGTCGACGAACGCGTAGTACGCGGTCAGGTAGACGAGGGCGACCGAAGCCGCCTCCTGCGCGGTCCAGCCCTCGGGGACGCGCGCCAGGTAACGCTCGTCGGCCACGGTGACGTCGGCGAACCCGCCGTTGAGGACGCCGAACACAGGGTCGCCTGGCCGTAGCCCGGTCACGGCGGAGCCGACGTCGGTGACCACACCCGAGCCTTCGAGGCCGGGCAGGCCGGACTTGCGGGGGTTCATGCCGAGCGCGTCGATCACGTCGCGGAAGTTCAGGCCCGACGCGGCGAGGCGCACGCGCACCTCACGTTCGCCCAGCGGGGCCAGGACTTCGGGGTTCGGGATCAGGAACAGGTTGTCGAGGCTGCCCTTCTGACGGGTGTCCAGACGCCACGGCTCGCCGCCGGCGGGCGGGACGAGCGCGGAGCCGGTGCCGAGCCGGGCGAGCCGGCCCGCGAGCAGCTCACCGGCGCGCACCGCGAGCTGTGGTTCGGCGGAACCGAGCACAGTGGACAGTGCGTCGGCGCCCGTCCCGTCGAGATCGACGAGGGTGAAACGGCCGGGGTTCTCCGACTGCGCCGAGCGCACCAGTCCGCAGACGGCCGCGCCGGCCAGGTCAGTGACGTCCTCGCCGTCGCGGGTGGCCACGGCGCCGCGCGTGACGAACACCAGCCGGGTGTCGGCGAAGCGGTCGTCGGCGAGCCAGCGCTGCAGCAGCGCGAGTGCGTTCGCGGTGGCTTCGTGGACGGCCGCGGGGGTCGCGCCGCTGTGGACCGGGACGAGCACGACGTCCGGGGTGGCGTCGATGTCGTCGAGGTCGGTCACCGTGAGCGCGTGCAGTGGCGCGGCCAGGCGGTCGTCGCCGAGGACCACGCAGGTGCCGGATGCGGCGTCGGAGGTGACCGTGGTCCACTGGAGACGGAACAGGCTGTCGTACGGGCTCGGCTTCGGCGCGGCACCGGCGGCCCGCAGCAGCAGCGACTCGACGGACACGACGGGCGCGCCCTCGACGTCGACCGCGGCCAGCGAGACCGAGTCGCCGCCGGTCGGAGTGAGGCGTACGCGCAGCGTCTGCGCGCCGGTCGCGTGCAGGGACACGTCGGACCAGGTGAACGGCAGCAGCGCCTTGCCGTCGCCGCCGGGGCCGGGCACGAACTTGATGGCGTGCAGCGCGCCGTCGAGCAGCGCGGGGTGCAGGCCGAACGCGGCGGCGGTGTCCTGGCCGCCCGGCTGGTCGGCCAGCGTGACCTCGGCGAACACCTCCTCGCCGCGCTGCCACGCGGCGGTCAGGCCCTGGAACACCGGGCCGTAGCCGAAGCCGTCGGCCGCGGCGCGCTCGTAGTAGCCGGCGAGGTCGAGCGGTTCGGCGCCGACCGGCGGCCAGGGTGCCGTGTCGAAGGCCGCGGTCTTCGAGCCGCTCGCCAGCACACCGCCGGCGTGTTTCGTCCACGGCGCGTCGGCGTCGTCGGCCGGACGGGCGTGGATGCCGAGCTCACGGCGGCCGGCCTCGTCGGGCGAGCCCGCACGGACCTGCAGCACCACGGCGCGGGCCGGGTCGAGCACGAGCGGCGCCGCGATCGTCAGCTCTTCGACGTGGTCGCAGCCGGCGTGGTCGCCCGCGCGGATGGCGAGCTCGAGGAACCCGGTGCCGGGGAAGAACACGGCGCCGCCCACGGCGTGGTCGGCCAGCCACGGGTGCGTGGCCAGGGAGACACGGCCGCTGAAGACCACGTCGTCGCCTTCGGCCAGTGTCATCGCGGCGCCGAGCAGCGGGTGCTCGGCCGAGGCGAGGCCGGCGGCACTCACGTCGCCCGCGGTCACGGACGGCGCGGGCCAGAAGCGCGTGTGCTGGAAGGCGTACGTGGGCAGTGCGACGCGGCTGCCCTCGATGCCCCAGTCGACGTCGACGCCGCTGACGTACAGCTCCGCCGCCGACGTGAGGAAGCGTGCCATCGTGTCCTGGTCGCGCCGCAGCGTGCCGGTCACGACGATCGGCGCCGGGGTGTCCTCCAGGGTCTCCTGGACGCCCATCACCAGCACCGGGTGGGAGCTGATCTCGACGAACACGCTGTGCTGCTCGGCCAGCGCGCGGATCGCCGGCTCGAAGCCGACGCGCCCGCGCAGGTTGCGGTACCAGTAGCCCGCATCCATCGTGGTCGTGTCGAGCCAGGCGCCCTCGGCGCTGGAGTAGAACGGGATCTCGGCCGCGCGGGGCTCGATCGGCGCGAGCAGGCCGGCCAGCTCGGCCTCGATGGCCTCGACGTGCGCGGAGTGCGACGCGTAGTCCACGGCGATCTTGCGCACCCGCACGCCCTCGGCGCCGAGCTGCTCGAACAGCTCGTCCAGGCCGCCGGGATCACCGGCGACGACGACCGAACGCGGCCCGTTGACCGCGGCGATCGACACTCCGCCGGGCAGCCGCGGCTCGACCTCGTCGACGGGCAGCGACACGGACATCATGCCGCCGTGGCCCGCGAGCGTGCGGGCGATGGCCTGGCTGCGCAACGCCACCACCCGCGCCGCGTCCGCCAGTGACAACGCCCCGGCCACGCAAGCCGCCGCGATCTCACCCTGCGAGTGACCCACCACCGCATCCGGCGAAACCCCGTGCGAGCGCCACAACTCGGCCAGCGACACCATGACCGCCCACGACGCCGGCTGCACCACATCCACGCGCTCCAACGTCGGCGCACCCTCGACCTGCCGCAGCACATCCAGCAACGACCAATCCACAAAAGACGAAAGCGCGGCGGCGCACTCGTGCAACCGCTCCGCGAAGACGGGCGACTCCTCCAGCAGCCGGGCCCCCATACCGGCCCACTGAGAACCCTGACCCGGGAACACGAACACCCGCTTGCCGTCGACGTCGGCCACGCCGCGCACGACGGCGCCGGTCGTCTCGTCTCCCCGCAACGCGGCGACGAGATCCGTGGTGTCGTCGCCGACGAACACCGCGCGCCGGGTGAACACCGAGCGGCTCGTGAGCAGCGAGTGGGCGACATCGGCCGGGTGCTCGGTCCGCTCCTCCAGCTGCGCTGCCAGGTTCACGGCCTGCTCGGCCAGCGCCGCGTCGTCCCGCGCCGAGAGGACCCACGGCACGATCCGGGTGGTCTCCTCGCGCTCCGGCGCCGGCTTCGCGACGGGCGCGGCCTCCAGCACGGCGTGGGCGTTGGTGCCGCTGATGCCGAACGACGACACCGCCGCCCGGCGTGGGCGCCCGGTCTCCGGCCAATCCCGCCGGTGCGTCAGCAACGTGACGGCGCCGGCGCTCCAGTCCACATGCGACGAAGGCGCGTCCACGTGCAGTGTCTGCGGCAGCACACCGGCGCGCATGGCCTGGACCATCTTGATCACGCCGGCGATGCCCGCCGCCGACTGCGTGTGGCCGATGTTCGACTTGATTGACCCGAGCCAGAGCGGCTCTTCGCGGTCCTGGCCGTAGGTCGCCTGCAGTGCCTGGGCTTCGATCGGGTCGCCGAGGCGGGTGCCGGTGCCGTGGGCCTCGACGGCGTCGATGTCCGCTGTGGACAGTCCGGCGTCGGCGAGCGCGGCGCGGATCACGCGCTGCTGCGACGGGCCGTTGGGGGCGGTCAGCCCGTTGGACGCGCCGTCCTGGTTGACCGCGGAGCCGCGGAGCACGGCGAGCACCTCGTGGCCGTGGCGGCGCGCCTCGGACAGGCGTTCCAGCACGACCATGCCGACGCCCTCGCCCCAGCCGGTGCCGTCCGCGCCGTCGGCGAACGCCTTGCAGCGCCCGTCCGGCGCGAGGCCGCCCTGCTTGCTGAACTCGCTGAAGCCGTCGGGCCCGGCCATCACCGTGACGCCGCCCGCGAGCGCCATCGTGCACTCGCCGGAGCGGATCGCCTGCGCCGCCAGGTGCAGCGCGACGAGCGAGGACGAGCACGCCGTGTCGACCGTGACCGCCGGGCCTTCGAGGCCGAGGGTGTAGGCGACGCGGCCGGACATCACGCTGGAGGTGTTGCCGGTCAGCAGGTGCCCGGCCAGCTCCGCCGCGACCGAGCCGAGCATCTCCTGGTAGCCACCGTGCGTGGCGCCGACGAACACCCCGGCTCGCCGGCCGCGCAAGGAGTTCGGCGCGATGCCCGCGCGTTCCAGGGCTTCCCACGACGTCTCGAGCACGAGCCGCTGCTGCGGGTCCATCGCGAGGGCCTCGCGCGGCGAGATCCCGAAGAACGCGGCGTCGAAGCCGGCCATCTCCTGCAGGAACCCGCCGTGGCGGGTCTGGCTGAGGCCGAGGAGCTTCTCGACGTCCCAGTTGCGGTCGGTCGGGAACCCGCCGATGGCGTCGCCCGCGGTGTCCACGAGCCGCCACAGGTCCTCGGGCGACCGCACGCCGCCGGGGTACCGGCAGCCCATGCCGACGATCACGATCGGGTCGTCGCCGGTGTGCGCCCGGGTGACCGTGGCAGTGTCGGCCTCCGCGGCCACGTCGCCGAGCAGCTCGCCCAGCACGTGCTCGGCGAGGACGCCCGGCGTCGGGTAGTCGAAGACGAGGGTCGAGGTCAGGCGCAGGCCGGTCGCCGCGACGAGCCGGTTGCGCAGCTCGACCGCGGTGAGCGAGTCGATGCCCTGCTCGCGGAACTCCTTGCGCAGGTCGATGGTCGAGGCCGACGGGTGGCCCAGCACAGCCGCGACCTCACCGCGGACCAGCTCGGCCACGAACCGCGCCCGCTCCGCCTCGGGCAGCGCGACGAGCTGGTGCACCAGCGTCTTCGCCTTGCCCGACCCGGCCTTGGCCGCGCTGCGGCGCGCGCCGGTGACAAGCCCGCGAAGCAGCGCCGGGATCTCGTGCTGCCGGCGCAGAGCCTGTGTGTCGAGGCGCGCGGCGACGACCTGGGGTTCGAGCGAGGCGACGCCGTCGTCGAACATCCGCATGCCGAGCTCGGCGTCGATCGGCTGCATACCGCCGGCGCTCATGCGCTGGAGGTCTGCTTCGGTCAGCTCGCTCGTCATGCCGCTGCCCTGCCCCCACGGACCCCAGGCGAACGAGGTGGCCGGCAGCCCCAACGCGCGCCGGTGGGCGGCGAGGGCGTCGAGAGCCACGTTGGCGGCGGCGTAGTTGGCCTGGCCCGGGCTGCCCATCGCGCCGGCGACCGAGGAGAACAGCACGAAGGCGGCGAGGTCGTGGTCGCGGGTGGCTTCGTGCAGGTACCAGGCGGCGTCGGCCTTCGGCGCCAGCACGCGGTCGAACCGTTCGGGGGTCAGGGAATCGAGCACGCCGTCGTCGAGCACCCCGGCGGTGTGGATCACGGCCGTCATCGGCCGGTCGAAGCCGTCGACGAGCGTGCGCACCGCGTCGGCGTCGCTGGTATCGCACGCGACGACCGAGACGCCGAGCTCGGCCACCAGCTCGGCCGCGCCGGGGGCGTCCGGGCCGCGGCGGCTGGCGAGCACGACGTGCCGCATTCCGCGTTCGGTCACCAGGTGCCGCGCGAGCAGGCGGCCCAGCCCGCCCGTGCCGCCGGTGATGAGCACGGCGCCGTCCGGGTCCCACGGCCGCGGCACGGTGAGCACGAGCTTGCCGATGTGCTTGGCCATGCTCATGAAGCGGAACGCGTCGCGCGCCCGGCGCACGTCCCACGTGGTCACCGGCAGCGGTTCGAGCACGCCTTCGGCGAACAGCCCGGCCAGGGCGGAAAGCATTTCGCGCGTGCGGTCGGGGCCGGCGTCGAAGAGGTCGAACGCGCGGTAGCCCGGAGTCTCCTCGCGGACGTCGGTCTTGCCCATCTCGAGGAACCGCCCGCCTTCGCCCTGCAGGCGCAGGGAAGCGTCGACGAACTCGCCGGCCAGGGCGTTGAGCACCACATCGATGCGGCCGCCGGAGACCGCGCGGAACTTCTCCTCGAAGTCGAGCGTGCGTGAGGACGCGATGTGGTCCTCGGCCACGCCCAGCTCACGCAGGATGTGCTGCTTGCCCGCGCTCGCCGTCGCGTAGACCTCGGCACCGAGGTGGTGCGCGAGCTGGATGGCGGCCATGCCGACGCCGCCCGCGCCGGCGTGGATCAGGATCGACTCCCCCGCCCGCAACCCGGCCAGGTCCACCAGCGCGTAGTAGGCCGTGAGGAAGACCAGTGGCACGCTCGCGGCCGTCTCGGCGGACCAGCCGTCGGGCACCTTCGTCTGGTAGCGCTCGTCCACCACGGCCAGGGAGCCGAAGCCGTCGGGCACCATGCCGAACACGCGGTCGCCCGCGGCCAGGTGCTCGACGTCCGGGCCGGTCTCCACCACCACACCGGTCGCTTCGGCGCCGAGCGGACCGGCTTCGCCGGGGTACATGCCGAGCGCGTTGAGCACGTCGCGGAAGTTGATGCCGCCCGCCTCGACACGCAGGCGCACCTGACGGCCGGTCAGCGGTGCGGCGAGCTCCGGGTCGGCGGCCAGCACGAGGTCGTCGAGGCTGCCCTTGGCCCGGCTGTCGAGCCGCCACGGCGCGCCGTCCGCGGGCGGCAGCAGGGCCGGGCCCGCGGACAGCTTGGCCAGCCGGCCCACGTGCGCGGTGCCTTCACGCACCACGACCTGCGGCTCGCCCGATTCCACGATCCCGGGCAGCAGCGCGAGCGAGGCCGGGTCGTCGTCCACGTCGACCAGCACGTACTGGTCCGGGTTCTCCGTCTGCGCGGCCCGGATCAAGCCCCACACCGACGCGGCGGCGAGGTCGGCGACGTCGGCACCGTCCACGGTGGACACCGCGCCGCGGGTCACGAAGACCAGCCGGGCATCGGGGTGTTCCTGCACGAGGCCGAGCACGCGGCTCGTCACCTCACGCAGTGCGCCGGGCAGGTCCGTACCGCCGAGCACGGGGACGACGACCACGTCGGCGTCCGCAGGGTCCGCCATCACGGCGGGCAACGGGATGTCGAAGTCGGCGCCGAGCACGGCCCAGCGCAAGTCCTCGCCCGCCGGCAGCTGCGGCGCGGCCACCCAGCCGACGCGGTACAGCGACTCGGCCTCCGGGGCCTTCGCCGCGGTCGCCTCGCGCATCACGAGCGTGCCGACGGACAGCACGGGGGCGCCCTCGACGTCGACGGCGGTGAGCGCGACCGAGTCGGGCGCGGTCCGGGTCAGGCGGACCCGCAGCGCGGACGCACCGGTGGCGTGCAGCGACACGTCGTTCCAGGAGAACGGCAGCACGCGCTTGCCGGCGGCGTCGAGGCCGGCGAAGGAGATCGCGTGCAGGGCCGCGTCGAGCAGGGCCGGGTGCAGGCCGAAGGCGTCGGCGTCCTCGACCCGCGCCGGCAGCGCGAGGTCGACGAACGCCTCGTCGCCGCGCTGCCACACCCACTTCAGGCCCTGGAAGGTCTCGCCGTAGCCGAAGCCCTCGGCGGCCAGTGCGGGGTAGAACTCGCCGAGCTCGACGCGTTCGGCACCGGCCGGCGGCCAGGTGGAGATGTCGAGCTCGGCCGTGTGCTCGCCGGTCGCGAGGAGGCCCGAGGCGTGCAGTGTCCACATGGGATCGGGCTCGCCGGCGGGGCTGGAGTGGACGGTCACCTCACGGCGGCCGTCGGCGTCCGCGTCGCCGACCCAGATCTGCACGGCCACCGCGCCGGTGCGCGGGAGCACGAGCGGGACGGCGAGCGTGAGCTCCTCCACGCGGTCGCAGCCGACCTGGTCGCCGGCGCGCAGCGCCAGCTCCAGGAATCCGGTGCCGGGAAACAGGACGTCGCCGCCGACGGCGTGGTCGGCCAGCCACGGGTGCGTCGCCAGCGAGAGGCGGCTGGTGAACAGCGCGCCGTCACCGTGGGCGAGCCGCACGGCCGCGCCCAGCAGCGGGTGCTCCCCCGCGACGAGCCCGGCAGCCGCGACGTCGCCGGCTCCGGAGACGAGGTTCGGCCAGAAGCGTTCGCGCTGGAAGGCGTAGGTGGGCAGGGTGACGCGGCGGCCGCCGCCGGTGTGCGGGGTCCAGTCCACGCGGACCCCGGCGACGTGCAGGGCGCCGAGCGCGGTGAGCGCCGAGCGGTCTTCCGCCCGGTCGCGGCGCAGGAACGGCACCACCACGGCGTCGTCGTCCAGGCAGCCGAGCGCCATCGCGGACAGCACGCCGTCCGGGCCCAGCTCCAGGAACGTGTCGGCGCCGAGGCCGGCGAGCGTGCGGACGCCGTCGGCGAACCGGACCGCCTCGCGGACGTGGCCGACCCAGTACTCGGGCGTCACGAAGTCGCCCGGGCCTGCGGCCGCGCCGGTGCGCGTGGAGACGAGCGGGATCCGCGGTTCGCCGTAGGTCAGGGTTTCCGCGACGGCCCGGAACTCGGCGAGCATCGGGTCCATCAGCGGCGAGTGGAACGCGTGGGACACACTCAGCCGCTTGGCCTTGCGATCGCCGAACTGCTCGGCGACGGCGGTCACGGCGGCTTCGGTGCCCGCGAGCACCACGGACTCCGGTCCGTTGACGGCGGCGATGGTGACGTCGCCGGTCAGGTGCGGCGTCACCTCGTCTTCGGTCGCCCGCAGCGACAGCATCACGCCACCGGCGGGCAGGGCCTGCATCAACCGCCCCCGGGCGGTGACGAGCTTCGCGGCGTCTTCGAGGCTGAACACGCCGGCGACGTGGGCCGCGGCGATCTCGCCGATCGAGTGCCCGGCCAGGAACGCGGGGCGGATCCCCCACGACTCGGCCAGCCGGAAGAGGGCGACTTCCAGGGCGAACAGCGCGGGCTGCGTCGAACCGGTCGCGTTCAGCGCTTCTTCGTCCACGCCCCAGACGACCTCGCGCAACCCGTCGGGCAGCAGGGTGAGGGCTTCGTCGAAGGCCGCCGCGAACACCGGGAACCGGGCGGACAGCTCCCTGCCCATGCCGAGCCGCTGGGAACCCTGGCCGGCGAACAGGATCGCCAGGGTGCGGTCGGCCGCGGAGCCGCGGGCGACCTCGGTGACGGCGTCCGCGTCGGCCAGCACCACGGCGCGGTGCTCGAAGGTGGTCCGGCCGAGCAGCGAGTGGCCGACATCGAGGCGGTGCGCGCCGGTCAGTTCGGTCAGCTGTGCGACCTGGGCGTCGAGGGCTTCCGGGCTGCGCGCGGAAACGACCCACGGCACGAGGTCGCGGTCCTCGACCGGCGCCGGCTCCTCGGCGAGGGCTCCTTCGAGGACGACGTGCGCGTTGGTGCCGCTGATGCCGAACGACGACACGCCCGCGCGACGCGGCCGGTCCGTCTCCGGCCACACGGCCGCCTCCGTGAGCAGCTCGACCGCGCCCGCGCTCCAGTCGACGTGCGTCGAGGGCGCGCCGACGTTGAGCGTCGGCGGCAGGGTGCCGCGCTGCATCGCGAGCACCATCTTGATCACGCCGGCGACTCCCGCGGCGGCCTGGGTGTGCCCGATGTTGGACTTCACCGAACCCAGCAGCAGCGGCGTTTCCCGGTCCTGCCCGTACGTGGCCAGCAGGGCCTGGGCTTCGATCGGGTCACCGAGCGCGGTGCCGGTGCCGTGCGCCTCGACGGCGTCGACGTCCGAAGTGGACAGTCCGGCGTCGGCGAGGGCGGCGCGGATCACGCGTTGCTGCGACGGGCCATTCGGGGCGGTCAGGCCGTTGGACGCGCCGTCCTGGTTGACCGCGCTGCCGCGTACGGTGGCGAGGACGCGGTGGCCGTTGCGCTGGGCGTCGGAGAGGCGTTCGAGGACGAGCAGGCCGACGCCCTCGCCCCAGGCGGTGCCGTCGGCGTCGTCCGAGAAGGCCTTGCAGCGGCCGTCGGCGGCGAGGCCGCCGTGGCGGGTGAACTCGCTGAAGCCCTCAGGCGTCGACATGACCGTCACGCCGCCGACGAGCGCGAGGGAGCTCTCGCCGCCGCGCAGCGACTGCGCCGCGAGGTGCATCGCGACGAGCGACGACGAACACGCCGTGTCGACGGTCAGCGCCGGGCCTTCGAAGCCGAACGTGTAGGAGATGCGGCCGGACACGACACTGGCGGCGACGCCGGTGCCCGAGTGGCCTTCGAGATCCTCGCGTGCGGTGGCAATGAGGGCCCCGTAGTCCTGGCCGTTGGTGCCGACGAAGACGCCGGTGCTCGACCCGCGCAGCGTTGCCGGGTCGATGCCGGCCTGCTCGAACGCCTCCCACGTCGTCTCCAGCAGCAGGCGCTGCTGCGGGTCCATCGCGAGGGCTTCACGCGGGGAGATGCCGAAGAAGCCGGCGTCGAAGTCGGCGGCGTCGTAGAGGAACCCACCGAGATGGGTGGCGCTGCGGCCTCGGCCGTCGCCCGCGAGCCGGTCGAGGTCCCAGCCGCGGTCGGCCGGGAAGTCCGAGATCCCGTGCTCGCCGCCGGCCACGAGGTCCCAGAACTGCTCGGGGGTGGCCGCGCCCCCGGGGAACCGGCAGGCCAGGCCGACGATCACGATCGGGTCGTCGGTCACGCGCGTCGTCGTGGTCACCGGGCGCAGGGCGGCGTCTTCGCCCAACGCCGTGGTGATCAGGTGGGTCGCCAGCGCGGCGGCACTCGGGTGGTCGAACACCACGGTGCTGCTCAACGCCAGACCGGTGGCGGTCTCGAGGCGGTTGCGCAGTTCGACGGCCGTGAGCGAGTCGAAGCCCAGGTCGCGGAACGCGCGGTCGGCGCCGATGCCGGCCGTGCCGGACAGCCCGAGGACCGCGGCGATGTGCTCGCGGACCAGCGTCAGCGTCGTGGCTTCACGGTCCTCTTCGGACAGTTCCAGGAGACGGCCCCGCAGGGTGCCGGTGGCCTGCGGGGCCGCCAGGTCACGCGCGCCGGGCAGCTCGGCCAGCGACCGCGACGCCCGCGCGGCGACGAGCGGCGCCAGGGCTTCGGGGTCGGCCAGGTCGGCGACGACGAGCGTGGGCTCGGGCTCGGCGGCGGCCTGCAGCAACGCGGTGAGCGCGGTCGTCGGCGCGAGGTCGGCGCGCAGCCCGGCGGCCATGCCGTCACCCGCCCAGGCGCCCCAGGCGATCGACGTCGCGGGGCGACCTTCGGCGTGGCGCCGCTGGGCCAGGGCGTCGAGCACGGCGTTGGCCGCGGCGTAGCTCGCCTGGCCTGGGTTGCCGACGGCTCCGGCGACCGAGGAGAAGAGCACGAATTTCTCGACGTCGCCGGCGAGTTCGTCGAGCAGCAGCGCGGCTTCGGCCTTGGGCCGTAGCACCGCGTCGAGCCGCTCGGGGGTGAGGGCGGTGAGCACGCCGTCGTCGAGCACGCCGGCCGTGTGGACGACGGAGGTGATCTCGTGCCGCGCGAACAGACCGGCCAGAGCGTCGCGGTCGGCGACGTCACAGGACTCGACCACCACGTCGGCGCCCGACTCCGCCAGGTCCGCGCGCAGCTCGGCCGCGCCCGGCGCCTCGGCACCGCGGCGGCTCACGAGCACCAGGCGCTCGGCGCCGGCCGCGGCGAGATGGCGCGCGACCTGCGCGCCGAGGGCACCCGTGCCGCCGGTGACGAGCACGGTGCCCGACGGCGCCCACGTCTCGTCCGCGGCCGCGCCGACCGGCACGATCCGGCGGCCGTAGACCCCGGAGGCGCGGACGGCGACCTGGTCCTCGGCCCCGCCCAGCACGGCGGCAAGCCGATCGGCGATCGTCGCGTCGAGCGTGGCGGGCAGGTCGACGAGACCGCCCCACAGCTGCGGGTGCTCCAGCGCGGCCACGCGCCCGAGGCCCCACACACCGGCCGCGCGCGGATTCACCACGGTGTCGGCGGCGCTCACGGCTTCCCGCGTCACCGCCCAGACCCGGGTGCCTGTCTCGGCCAGGATCTGCACCACTTCGGCGGTGCCGGCGGTGTCCACAAGGGACACCACACCCGCCACCTCGCCGACGCGGCCGGCCAGCTGGCCGACGGTCGTGATCTCGGCATCGAGAGCTCCGGCGACGAAGTCAGTCAGCTCGCTGTCCGCCCCCGCCACCACGAGCCAGTCGCCCGGCTTACGTTCACCGGCGGCGATGCGGACCCACGACTCACGGTGCCGCAGCGGCGCGACCGGATCGCTGCCGGCCGGCGGCTCGGGCCAGTAGCGCTCGTGCTGGAACGCGTAGGTGGGCAGGTCGATCCGGTGTGCACCCGGGAAGAACGGCGACCAGTCGACGTCGGCGCCCGCCACGTGCAGGGTGGCCAGCGCCGTGACGGCGGAGAGTTCCTCGGCACGCTCGCGGCGCAGCGCCGGAACGACGACGGCGTCCGGCACGACAGCCGACGCCAGGGCGGACAGTGTGCCGTCGGGCCCCAGCTCCAGGAACGCGTTGGCGCCCTGAGCCGCCAGCGCGGTCACCCCGTCGGCGAAGCGCACGGTCTCGCGCACGTGCCGGACCCAGTGCTCGGGCGAGGCGAGCTCGGCGGCCGTCGCGAGCGCACCGGTCAACGTGGACACGAGCGGGATCGCCGGCTCAGCGAAGCTCAGCTGCTCGACCTCGGCGCGGAACTCGTCCAGCATCGGGTCCATCAACGGCGAGTGGAACGCGTGCGACACGCTCAGCCGTTTCGTCCGGCGGTCCGCGAAACACTCCACGACGGCAGCGACCGCGTCTTCGTCGCCCGCGACCACCACCGACCGCGGCCCGTTGACGGCGGCGATCGAGACGTCCGCGGTGAGCAGCGGCGTGACCTCGTCGTCGGTGGCCTCCAGCGCCACCATCTCGCCTCCGCGCGGCAACGCCTGCATCAGCTTCGCACGAGCGGTGACCAGCCGGGCCGCGTCCGCGAGCGACAGCACCCCGGCGACGTGCGCGGCGGCGATCTCGCCGATCGAGTGGCCGGCCACGAACTGCGGCGCGATCCCCCACGACTCGACGAGCCGGAACAGCGCGACCTCCAGCGCGAACAACGCCGGCTGCGCCCGACCGGTGTCGTTCAGCGCCTCCTCGTCGGTGCCCCACACGACCTCACGCAGGCCGTCCGGCAGCAGCGCGAGAGCTTCGTCGAACGCCGCCGCGAACACCGGGAACCGGGCGTGCAGCTCACGGCCCATGCCGAGCCGCTGCGCGCCCTGCCCGGCGAACAGCACCGCCGGCGTCCGGTCGGCCGCTTCACCGCGGGCGACCTCGGCCCCGTCGACCAGCACCGAGCGGTGGTCGAACGCCGTGCGCGCGGCCAGCGTGTGGCCGACGTCGGTGGTCCGAGCGTCGTGCTCCTCGACGAAGGCACCCAGCCGTGCGGCCTGCGCGGTCAGCGCCTCGGGCGTACGCGCCGAGAGCGGCCACGGGACGAGTCCCGCTCGTGGCTCGACGACCACCGGCGCGGCGACCGGCGGCGCCTGCTCCAGGATCACGTGCGCGTTGGTGCCGCTGATGCCGAACGACGACACCCCGGCCCGGCGCGGGCGGCCGGCGTCGGGCCACGGCGTGTCCTCGGTGAGCAGCTCGACGTCGCCGGCCGCCCAGTCGATGCGCGAGGACCGCTCCCCTGCGTGCAGGGTGCGCGGCAACACGCCGTGCCGCAGCGCGAGGACCATCTTGATCACGCCGGCCACCCCGGCGGCCGCCTGCGTGTGGCCGAGGTTCGACTTGACCGAACCCAGAAGCAGCGGCGTTTCGCGGTCCTGGCCGTACGTGGCCAGCAGCGCCTGCGCCTCGATCGGGTCGCCCAGCGCCGTGCCCGTGCCGTGGGCCTCGACCGCGTCGACGTCCCAAGTGGACAGTCCGGCATTCGCCAGCGCCGAACGGATCACACGTTGCTGAGCGGGACCGTTGGGGGCGGTCAGGCCGTTGGACGCGCCGTCCTGGTTCACCGCGGTGCCGCGGACCAGGGCGAGGACCTCATGGCCGTTGCGCCGGGCGTCGGACAGCCGCTCGACGAGCAGCATGCCGACGCCTTCGGACCAGCCGGTGCCGTCGGCTCCTTCGCCGAACGCCTTGCAGCGCCCGTCGGCGGCGAGGCCGCCCTGCTTGCCGAACTCGGCGAAGATCGACGGGTCGGCCAGCACCGTCACGCCGCCGACCAGCGCCAGCGAGCTTTCGCCGGTCCGCAGCGACTGCGCGGCCAAGTGCAGCGCCACGAGCGACGACGAGCACGCGGTGTCGACGGTGACCGACGGGCCTTCCAGCCCGAAGGTGTAAGACAGCCGGCCTGACATCACGCTGCCCGTGTTGCCGGTGAGCACGAAACCTTCGGCCCGCGCGGCGCCGGTGAGCAGCTGGGCGTAGTCCGCGCTCGACGCGCCGATGAACACCCCCGTCGCGGAGCCGGCGACGGTGCCGGGCCGGATGCCCGCGCGCTCGAACGCCTCCCACGCGGCTTCCAGGAGCAGGCGCTGCTGCGGGTCGGCGGCCAGGGCTTCACGCGGGCTCATGCGGAAGAACTCGGCGTCGAAGTCGGCCGCGCCGGCAAGGAACCCGCCGCGCAGGCCGCCGAGGCCGGTCCAGCCGCGGTCGGCCGGGACGGGGCCGATCGCGTCGCCGCCGGAGGTCAGCAGCTGCCACAGCTGCTCAGGAGTATCGGCGCCGCCCGGGAAGCGGCAGCTCATGCCGACGATCGCGAGCGGGTCGTCGCCGGTCACGCGGGTGGTCCGCGTCGCGGCGGTGGACGTGGTGCCGCCGAGCTCGCCCGCGAGGAACGCGGCGAGCGCGAGCGGCGTCGGGTAGTCGAAGACGAGCGTCGGCGCCAGGCGCAGGCCGGTCGCGGCGGCGAGCCGGTTGCGCAGCTCCACCGAGGTGAGCGAGTCGAAACCCAGGTCGCGGAACGGGCGGGAGACCTCGACGCCGTCGGCCGAGTCGTGGCCGAGCACGGCGGCGATCTCCGAGCGCACGGTGTCGAGCAGCGCCGCCTCGCGGTCCGCTGTGGACAGTCCGGTGAGCCGGGTGTCCGAGCCGGCCGCCGCGGCGCGGCGAGGTCCGCGCACGAGGCCGCGGAACACCTCCGGCACCGCCGGCAGCGCGCGCAGCGCCGTGGTGTCGACCAGCGCGGGGACGACCACCGGGCTGTCGGTGGCGATGGCGGCGTCGAAGAGGGCAAGCCCTTCGGCCAGGGGCAACGGCGGCTGGCCGTCGCGGGCCAGGCGGGCGAGGTCCGCTTCGGACAGTTCGGCCGTCATGCCGGCCTCGGGTGACCACGCGCCCCAGGCGAGCGCGGTGGCGGGCAGGCCGCGGGCGTGGCGGTGGCGGGCGAGGGCGTCGAGGCCGGTGTTGGCGGCGGCGTAGTTGGCCTGGCCGGGCCCGCCGAGCACACCGGTGATCGAGGAGAACAGCACGAAGGCGGCGAGGTCCACCTCGCGCGTCGCCTCGTGCAGGGCCCAGGCGCCACCCAGCTTCGGCGCGGTGACGGCGTCGAACCGCCCGGCGTCGAGCGAGCCGACCACACCGTCGTCGAGCACGCCCGCGGCGTGGACGACCGCCGTGAGCGGGTGCGCCGGGTCGACCCTCGCGACGAGCGCGCGAACCGCGTCCGCGTCGGCGGTGTCGCAGGCCGCGACCGTGACTTCGGTGCCGGGCAGCTCCGCCAGCAGCTCGTCGACGCCGGGCGCGTCCGGACCGCGGCGGCCGGCGAGCAAAAGGTGCCGCACACCGTGCGTGGCGACCAGGTGCTTCGCCAGCGCACGCCCGAGTCCGCCGGTGCCGCCGGTGATGAGCACGGTGCCGTCGGGGTTCCACGCGCGCGGCATCGTGAACACCAGCTTGCCGACGTGCTTGGCCTGGCTCATGTACCGGAACGCCTCCGGCGCGCGGCGGACGTCCCAGGTCTTCGTCGGCAACGGGGTGAGCGTCCCGGCCTCGAACAGCCCCAGCAACGCGGCGAGCAGTTCGCGCGTGCGTTCCGGGCCGGCCTCGACGAGGTCGAACGCGCGATAGCCGGGCACGCCCGCGCGCAAGTCGGTCTTGCCCATCTCCAGGAACCGGCCGCCTTCGCGCAGCAAGCCGAGCGAGGCGTCGACGAACTCGCCCGCGAGCGCGTTGAGGACGATGTCGACGGGGCCGAACTGCCCGGCGAAGTCCAGGGTGCGCGAGGACGCGATGTGGTTGTCGGCGACGCCCAGCTCGCGCAGCACGGCCTGTTTGCTCTCACTGGCCGTCGCGTAGACCTCGAGGCCGAGGTGGTGCGCGAGCTGGATCGCGGCCATGCCGACGCCGCCGGCCCCGGCGTGGATCAGGATCGCCTCGCCGGGCCGGGCCGCGGCGAGGTCGACCAGCGCGTAGTACGCAGTGAGGAAGACCAGCGGCACGCCGGCGGCGTCGGCGTCGCTCCAGGCGTCCGGGACACGCGCGAGGTAGTGCTCGTCGACGACGGCCAGCGGGCCGAAGCCGCCGTCGAGCATGCCGAACACGCGGTCGCCCGGGGCCAGGTCCTGAACCGCCGAACCGACTTCGGTGACGACGCCGGCGAGTTCGGCGCCGAGCGGACCGGCCTCGCCGGGGTACATGCCGAGTGCGTTGAGGACGTCGCGGAAGTTCAGGCCGGCCGCGCGGACGGCGACGCGGACGTCGTGCGCGCCCAGCGGCGCCTCGGCGACCGCGAACGGCAGCAGGGTCAGCGCGTAGAGGCTGCCTTTGCGCCGGCTGTCGAGCCGCCACGGGGTGCCGCTCGGCGGGACGAGCGAGGAGGAGAACCGGGCGAGCCGCGCGACGCGGACCTCGCCGGCCCGCACGACGACCTGCGTCTCGCCGACCGCCAACGCGTTCGTGACCTCAGCCGCGTCGGTGTCGACCAGCGCGAACCGGCCGGGATTCTCCAGTGCGGCCGAGCGCACCAGGCCCCACACCGGGGCGGTGGTGAGATCGGTGATCTCCTCGGTGTCGTCGACGGCGACCGCGCCCCGCGTCACGACGACCAGGCGGGCATCGGCGAACCGCTCGTCGGCCAGCCAGTCCTGCACCACGCCCAGCACCTCGGCCGGCGCGGCGTTCTCGATCGGGTACAGCACGATGTCGGCGGGCGCGAGGTCGGCCAGCGTGTTCGCGGTGTGGCTGCCCGGCACGGCGAGGCCGAGCGGGTCCGCGCCCAGGACGCCGACGGTGCCGGTGAACGGCGTGGCCGGCTGCGTGGGCACCCAGTCGAGCTGCCACAGCGGCAGCTCGGCACCGTCCACAGCGGACTCGAAGCTCTCCGGCGCCGGGCGCACCAGCAGCGAACCGGCCGAGAACACCGGGGCGCCCTCGGGGTCGGTCGCGTGCAGCACCGTGGTGTCCGGTCCGGCCGGGGTGAGCCGTACACGCAGCGCGGTCGCGCCACTCGCGTGCAGGGTCACGTCGGTCCACGAGAACGGCAGGGTCGCGCGCGACTCCCCCGAGGTGAGCGCGGTGGCGTGCAGGGCGGCGTCGAGCAGGGCCGGGTGCACGGCGAACGGCGCGTCGCCCTGCGCGGCCTCCGGCAGGACGACCTCGGCGAACACGTCGTCGCCGCGCTGCCACGCGGCGGTGAGGCCCTGGAACGCCGGGCCGTAGCCGTACCCCGCGGCGGCGAGGCGGTCGTAGGCGCCGGTGACGTCGACCGGCTCCGCGCCGTCGGGCGGCCACTCCTCGGCGAACGCGAAGTCGGCGGAGCCCGAGGCGACCAGCCCGGTGGCGTGGCGGGTCCAGCCGCCGCCTTGCGGGCGCGAGTGGACGGTCAACGTGCGGGTGCCGGTGTCGTCGGCCTCGCCGAGCGCGAGCTGCAGTTCCACGCGGCCGTCCGCGGGCACGAGCAGCGGCGCTTCCAGGACCAGCTCCGCCACACGGTCGCAGCCGGCCTCGTCGGCGGCGCGGATCGCCAGCTCCACCAGGCCGGTCCCGGGCACGATGGCCGTGCCGCCGATCTCGTGGTCGGCCAGCCACGGGTGCGTGGTGCGCGAGAGCGACCCGGTGACCACGAGCCCGGCCGAACCCGCGAGGTCCAGCACGGAGTCGAGCACGGGGTGGTCGAGCGAGCCGCCGCGGCGGGCCCCGGCGTCGAGCCAGAAGTGCTTGCGCTGGAAGGGATACGTCGGCAGGTCCGTGTGCCGGGCGCCCAAGCCGGCGAAGAACTCGGTCCACTTCGGACCGTTGCCGTGGACGTGCAGCGCCGCGAGCGCCGCGTAGGCATCGTGGCCTTCGCGCTGCAATGGGACGGCGACGGCTTCGCTCTCCCCGGCCAGCCCCTGCGCGAGCGGACCGGACAACACGGCGTCCGGGCCAAGCTCCAGGGCGGCCGTCACACCTTCTTCGCGCAGTGTCGCCACGGCGTCGGCGAACCGGACGGCCTCACGGGCCTGGCGCACCCAGTACTCGGGCGAGCCGAGGTCGTGGCGCGCGCCGGTGAGCGTGGAGACGATCGGGATCCGCGGCTCGCGGTAGGCAAGCACGTCGGCGACCCAGCTCAGCTCGTCGAGCGCCGGCTCCATCAGGGCCGAGTGGAACGCGTGGCTCACCGTCAGCTGTTTCGCGCGCAGCCCACGCTCTCGCACCACGGCCTCGATCGCGGCAATCGCCTCCGCCGCGCCGGAAAGCACGACGGAGCCGGGCGCGTTGATGGCGCCGACGCAGACGTCGTCGTGCTCAGCCAGCAAGTCGGCCAGGTCGGCTTCGTCGGCGCCGACCGCGAGCATCGCCCCTCCGGCGGGCAGCTGCTGCATCAGCCGGCCGCGGTGCGCGGCGAACGCGCTCGCGTCGGCGAGCGACCAGATCCCCGCGACGTGCGCGGCGGCCACCTCGCCGATCGAGTGCCCGGTGACCACGTCGGGCCGCAGGCCCCACGACTCCACCAGCCGGAACGCGGCGACCTGGTAGGCGAACAACGCCGGCTGCGTGTACCCGGTCAGGTCGAGCAGCGCCGCCTCGGGCGTGCCGGGTTCGGCGAAGACGACCGAGCGCAGCGGCACGTCGAGGTGCAGATCGAGCTCGGCGCACGCTGCGTCGAAAGCCGCGGCGAACGCCGGGAACCGCTCGTACAGGTCCCGGCCCATCCCGGCGCGCTGCGCGCCCTGGCCCGGGAAAACGAACGCGAGACGCCCGTGCCCCGCGGTGCCGGTCACGACACCCGGGTGCGAACTCCCCGACGCCAGCGCCGCCAGCCCTTCGGCCGGGTCGCCGAGAATCACCGCGCGGTGCTCCAGCGCAGCACGCTCGATGGCGGCGCTGTACGCGACGTCGAGTGCCGAACCGTGGTCCACCACCGCACTCAGCTGCGCGGCCTGGACCCGCAGCGCCTCCGGCGTGCGCGCCGAAAGCACCAGCGGCACCGCGACCTCCGCCGGCTCCACGGGTTCGGTGAGTTCATCCGGCGCCTGTTCCAGCACGACGTGCGCGTTGGTGCCGCTGAACCCGAACGACGACACCGCCGCGCGACGGGGACGGCCGGTCTCCGGCCAGTCGGTGTCCTCGGTCAGCAGCGACAGCGCGCCGGCCGCCCAGTCGACGTGCGGCGTCGGCTCGTCGGCGTGCAGGGTGCGCGGCAGCACGCCGTGGCGCAGCGCCTCCACCAGCTTGATCACGCCGACGACACCGGCCGCGGCCTGGGTGTGCCCGAGGTTCGACTTCACCGACCCCAGCAGCAACGGCCGTTCCCGGTCCCGCCCGTAGGTCGCCTGCAAGGCCGCGGCCTCGATCGGGTCGCCCAGGCGCGTGCCCGTGCCGTGCGCCTCGACGGCGTCCACTTCGGACGGACGCAGGCCCGCGTCGGCCAGCGCCTGGCGGATCACCCGCTGCTGGGCCACGCCGTTGGGCGCGGTCAGCCCGGCGCTCGCACCGTCGGAGTTCACCGCCGAGCCGCGCAGCACGGCGAGCACGCGGTGCCCGCGGGCGCGGGCGGTCGACAGGCGTTCGACGAGCACCATCGCGGCGCCCTCGCTCCAGCCCGTGCCGTCCGCGCCGGCACCGAAGGCCTTGCACCGGCCGTCGGCCGAAAGGCCCCGCTGGCGGCTGAAGGCGAGGAACGAACCCGGCGTCGCCATCACGGCCACGCCGCCGACCAGCGCCTGCTCGCACTCGCCTTGCCGCAGCGACCGCGCCGCGACGTGCAGGGCGACCAGCGAAGCCGAGCACGCGGTGTCGATCGTGAGCACCGGGCCCTGAAGCCCGAGGTGGTAGGCGATGCGCCCGGAGACGACACTGCCGGCCGTGCCCGTGATCAGGTGGCCCTCGGCGCCGTCCCGCGCGTCCTGCAGCCCGGGGCCGTACTCGTGGTTCTCCGCGCCGACGAACACGCCGGTCGCGCTGCCGTGCAGGCTCAACGGGTCGACGCCCGCGCGCTCCAGGACCTCCCACGACGTCTCCAGCAGCAGCCGCTGCTGCGGGTCCATCGCCGCGGCCTCCCGCGGCGAGATGCCGAAGAACCCGGCGTCGAACTCGGCGGCGTCGGAAAGGAACCCGCCGCGGCGCGCGTAGGTGCGGCCCGGCCGGTCGGGGTCCGGGTCGTAGACGGCGGCGACGTCCCAGCCGCGGTCGTCGGGGAACTCACCGATCGCGTCGGTGCCGGTCAGCAGCGCGTCCCACAGCTGCGCCGGCGAGCTGATGCCGCCGGGCAGCCGGCAGGCCGCGCCGACGATCACGACCGGGTCGTCCGGATCCGCGGGCACCACGGCCGGGGCGGTGTCGTCGGAGCTGTCCCCGCGCAGCAGCCCGGCCAGGTGCTCGGCGAGCGCGCGCGGCGTCGGGTGGTCGTAGACGAGCGATACCGGCAGCGCGAGGCCGGTGTCGGCCACCAGGCGGCGGTGCAGCTCCACGGCCGCCAGCGAGCTCACGCCCAGCTCCGCGAACCCGCGGGCCGGATCGTCCACTCCGGACACATCGCCGTCCAGCGCCGCGGCCAGGTGCTGCCGGACCAGGCCGGTCAGCACCCGCACCGCGTCTTCACGCGCTCCGCTCCCGATGCGCTCCAGGAGCGCCGGTCGGTCGACGTGCTCGTCGAAGGCTTCGCTCGTCATGACGCAGAACCACCCCTAAGCAGGCAGGAGGACACCCATCGTGCCCGGATGTTAGGGACGGTCCCGCTGTACTTTCCCTTAGACGACGGCCCTTTCCCGCCGGGATCTCTCGGGTTTTCCCGGACCGCGCGCCCGCACCATCGGAGGCGATCACCGGAGAATGAGGTGCCGAAATGACGCTGGCCGCGACCGAGCGGATGACGATGCTCGTGCCCGACTTCCCCTTCGGCTACGACCGCTGGGTGACCCACCCGGCCGGCCTCGGCGAACTGCCGGCCCACCGGCACGGCACGCCCGTGGCCGTCGTCGGCGGCGGGGTCTCCGGGCTGGTCGCGGCGTACGAGCTCATGCGCCTCGGGCTGCGGCCCGTGGTCTACGAGGCGGGCGAGCTGGGCGGGCGCATGCGGTCGGTGACCTTCGGCGACCACGAGCACGCCGTCGCCGACCTCGGCGCGATGCGCTTCCCGCCGTCGGCGACCACGCTGTTCCACTACATCGAGGCGCTCGGGCTCGAGACCCGGCCGTTCCCGAACCCGCTCGCCCCCACGACCCCCAGCACCGTGATCGAGCTGGGCGGCACCGTGCACCGCGCCCGCACCGCGCGCGACCTGCCGACGGTGTACCAGGAGGTCGCCGACGCGTGGGACAAGGCGCTGCAGGATCGCGCCGAGCTCTCGACCATGGAGAACGCGATCCTGCGCCGCGACGTCGGCCTCATCAAGGCCGTGTGGAACCGCCTGGTCGCCGAGCTGGACGACGAGTCCTTCTACGGCTTCCTCGCCCGCTCCGGCGCGTTCGACTCGTTCCGCCACCGCGAGGTGTTCGGCCAGGTCGGCTTCGGCACCGGCGGCTGGGACACCGACTTCCCGAACTCGATCCTGGAGATCCTGCGCGTGGTCTACACCCACGCCGACGTGGACCAGGTCAGTATCGTCGGCGGCGCGCAGCAGGTGCCGCGCGGGCTGTGGACGCATTCGCCGGACACGGTGTTCTGGCCGAAAGGCACTTCGCTCGCCGCGCTGCACCGCGGCAGCCCGCGCCCGTCCGTGGCGAAGATCCGCCGTGCGGGCCGCGACCTCGTGGTCACCGACGCGACCGGGCGGTCGGAGGCCTACCCGGCGGTGGTGTTCACCCCGCACGTGTGGGCGTTGCTGGGCCGCGTCGACTGCCACGAACCGCTGCTGACCACCGACGAGTGGACCGCGGTCGAGCGCACGCACTACATGAGCTCGTCGAAGCTCTTCGTGCTCACCGACCGCCCGTTCTGGCTCGACGCCGACCCGGACGGTGGCCACGACGTGATGGGCATGACGCTCACCGATCGCTCGCCCCGCGGCGTGTACCTGTTCGACCACGGCCCCGACCGCCCGGGCGTGATGTGCCTGTCCTACACGTGGAACGACGACTCGGCGAAGTTCGCGACGCTCGACGACCACGAGCGCCTGGCCGTGCTCCTGCGCCGGCTCGAGTCCATCTACCCCGGTGTGGACATCGCGTCGCACGTGATCGGCGACCCGGTCACCATCAGCTGGGAGCGCGAACCGCACTTCATGGGTGCCTTCCGCGCCAACCTGCCCGGCCAGTACCGCTACCAGCGCCGCCTGTTCACCCAGTTCCGCCAGCACGACCTGCCGCCGGACCGCCGCGGCTTCTTCCTCTGCGGCGACGACATCTCCTGGACGGCCGGCTTCGCCGAGGGCGCCGTCACCACGGCGCTCAACGCGGTGTGGGGCGTGCTCGACCACCTGGGTGGCACGACTTTCCCGGCCAACCCCGGTCCTGGCGATGTCTTCGCCGAGCTGGCTCCGGTCGAGCTTCCCGGTTGAGCCGCGGCACCCATCGCGAGCTGTATAGTTCGTTATACACAAGTCTCGGTGGACACAGCGAAGGCCCGCCCCCGTGATCGGGGCGGGCCTTCGGTGGTTTTCAGACCCCCTGCGTGACCGGCCGCTGGGCGGTCTTCGGCGTCACCGGCACGACGGTCGCGAACGCGCGTTTCGTCGCCGCCAGCTTGTGGAACAGCTGGTCCGGGCCGGTCACGAACGCGGTGGCCGCTCCCCCGGCCGCCAGCGACGTCACCATCGCCGGCCAGTCCACGGGGTGGTCGAAGGTGTCGAGCAGCATCGTGCGGACCTCGGCGGCGGTGCGGAGCACGCGGCCGTCCTGGTCGGCGATCAGCGGCAGCGCCGGGTCGGTCAGGGCGCACCGGTCGACGAACGGGGTGGCCAGCTCGCGCAGCGGCGTGAAGCGTCGGGCGTGCACGGCCGGGCGCATCGTCTGCATCACGTACGCGCCGGCCTCGCGCATCGTGGCGATCACCTCGTCGAGCAGGCGCTCCGGCAGCGACAACATCACCGAGCCGTCGCCCAGCTCCACCGACAGCTCGAGCCACTCCCCTCGTTCCGCGAAGTCCGCCAGCAACGCCGACACGACGCCGTCGGGCACGCGGACGAAACACTGCGTCACGAGTTCTTCGCCCAGCTCCCCGAAATACGCGACCTCGCAGCGCGCGAGGTCCGCCGTCAGCCGCACGGCGTCCGGAAAGGACAGTGCCCCGGCGAGCACGGCGGCCGGGCGGTGGCCGAAGCTCGCGCCCGCGCAGACGTCCGGACGCAGGCCCAGTTCGGCCGTGGCCCGCTCGGCGCAGGCGAGGGACGCCACGAGGAACGCGACCTGGGAGAACGGCCCGTACGTCGACTCCTCCGCGCGGTATCCGGTCAGCAGCGAATCGCCCAGCGCCTCGTCGGCCGCCCGCACGAGTGGCCGGGCGTACCGGTCCAGCACGAGGAACCGCCCGAGATCCGCGTACGAGGCCGCGGCCATCCCCGGGAACACCGCGGCGGCGCCGCCCCCGCCGGGAAGCGGGGACGGCGCCGGGTGGGGCGAGCTCATGCCGTGACCGCCAGTTCCTGCAGCCGCTTGCTGTCGGGCTTTCCGTTGCGGTTGAGTGGGAACGCGTCGATCACCACGACGCGGCTCGGCACCTCGTACGCGGGCAGCACCTCCGCCATCCGCGCCCGCCAGAACGCCGCGTCGCGGTCCTTCTCGTCCTCCACGAACGCGATCAGCTGGCTGCCGTAGCGCTCGCACGGCACCGCGACGATCTTCGTCAGGCAGCCGGTCTCGGCCACGCGCCGCTCGATCATGTCCGGGTAGAGCGTGTAGCCGCCGCGGTGCACGGCGCGCTTGCGGCCGAGCACGTGCAGGCTGCCGCCGCGGTCGAGGATCCCGAAGTCGCCGCTCGCGAACCAGTCGCCGAGCACCGGGTCGACCTGGCCGTACTCGTCGAGGTAGCCGGCCATCACGTCGGGCGTGCGCACCAGGATCTCGCCGGTCTCGCCCGCGGGCAGCTCGACGCCGTTGTCGTCCACGATCTTCAGCTCGACGCCGCGCACCGGGCGGCCCGTGGCCACCGGGTTGTCGGTCGTGGCGAACGAGACGTTGCCCAGCTCGGTGCTGCCGTAGCTGTCGAGCAGTGGCTTGCCGAACTCGCCGACGTAGGAGTCGACCAGGCCCGGGATCAGCGGCGCCGCGCCGACGCACAGCATCCGCGCGCGGTTCAGCGTCGCGTGCAGCGCCGGGCGCTTGCGGGCGATGTTGAGCATGCTGCGGTAGGTCGCGGGCGTCGCGTCGAACACCGTGGCCCCGCACAGGTCGGCCATCTTCAGCGCGTGGTCGAGCCGCCGGTAGGGGGCCACCACGAGCGAGCACCGCGTGAGCCACGCGATGAGCAGCATCGACAGCCCGTACTGGTGCGAGAACGGCAGGAACGGCGCCAGTACGTCGCTTTCCCGGTGCCCCACCGCGTCGATGTTGCGGCGCAGGTTCTCGAGGAACGAGCCGCCGGACTTCACGATCGCCTTCGGCTTGCCGGTCGAGCCGGACGACCACATCAGCAACCCGTCGGGCAGCTCGGACCACGAGGTGGTGTCGAGCGTCGCCTTCGGCGTGCGCCCGGCCGAGGCCAGGGCCAGCTCGTAGATCGTGATCCGGCTGACGTCGGTGTCCTCGGGCAGCTCGGCGTTCTCGTCCGTCACGCACAGCACCACGCCGGCCCGGTCCATCAGCTCGCCGGTGGACTCGGGCTTCTCCTGGTGGTCGATGAGCGCGACCGACGCGCCCACGTGCATCAAGGCGAGCAGCGCGGTCAGGTAGCCCACCGAGTTGTCCGCCTTCAGCAGCACCCGATCCGAACGGCCGATCCCCCGCGACGCCAGCTCTTCGGCCATCTTCACGGCGTCGCGTTCGAGGTCGGTCAGTGTGCGGACGGAGTCCGTCCCGCAGATCATCGCCATGTTCGGTGAACCTCTTCCTCGACCCTGCGTGGAATGGGTTGCTCCCCCCGGGCGCCGTCACCGGACGGCCCCACCCGAAGCCCAGTTTCCGCGCGGCGATCAAGGGAAACCCCCAGAAACCGCGCTCCCGGACGCGTTTCGCCGCCGGTTCTAGGGATTTTCCCGGCCCCCGCGTGGGATCACAGAGTCCGGACGTGGGCAGCACCGAGCCGAGGAGAAACCCGTGCACGAGACCGACGACCCCGCCGACCCGGACCTCCGGCGGCCGATCCTGTTCGTCAGCTCACCCGAGGCGGGGCTGCTGAACCCGGTGCTCACGCTGGCCGGCGAGCTCGCCCGCCGCGGCGTGCCCGACCTCTGGTTCGCCACCGACGAGAACCGGCGCGGCGCCGTCGAAGAGCTCGGCGGCGACGGCGCGCGCAGCATCGTCGAGTTCGCCTCCCTCGGCGACGTCGTCCCCGAGATGTCGGCGGTGACCTGGGACGACGAGACCTACCGCGCCGTGACGCAGCGCTCGCGGTTCAAGGCCCACCGCGCGGTCATCGAGCACACGCTCGACCCCGGGCTGCGGGTGGCGAAGTACCGCAAGCTCGAGGCCGCGGTCGACAAGATCGAGCCGGCGCTGATGGTGATCGAGAGCATGTCGCAGTTCGCGTTCGAGCTGGCGATCACACGCGGGATCCCCTACGTGCTCAGCGTGCCGTTCATGGCGAGCACCATGCTCACGGCCTACACGCCGTTCGCCAAGAGCTACACCGGCCGCGACTTCCCCGTGCCGCACTCGGGCCTGCCTTACCGCATGACCGCGCGCCAGCGCTGGGAGAACCGCCTGTTCAAGCTGCGCACGCTGGCGATGTTCCTCAAGCCGGAGATGGCGAAGCAGCTGGCGAAGGACAAGGAGGTCCGCGCCGAGCTGGGCATCGCGCCCGAGGCCGGCGGCGTGATGTCCCGCATCGACCACGCACAGCTCGTGCTGTGCTATTCCGTCGCCGGCCTCGACTACCCCTTCCCCGTGCCGGAGCACATGAAGCTCGTCGGCGCGCTCGTGCCGCCGCTGCCGCAGGCGCCCGGCGCCGAGGAGCTCCCGGCGTGGCTCGACGCGCAGGACTCCGTCGTCTACATGGGATTCGGCACGATCACGCGGCTCACCCGTGAGCAGGTCGCCTCGCTCGTGGAGGTGGCGCGCCGCCTCGGCTCGCGCAGGCATTCGGTGCTGTGGAAACTGCCGAGCGAGCAGCAGCACTTCCTGCCCGCCGACCTGCCGCCGACGCTGCGCATCGAGGACTGGGTGCCCTCGCAGTTCGACGTGCTGGCACATCCCAGCGTGAAGGTGTTCTTCAACCACGGTGGCGGCAACGGGTTCCACGAAGGCATCTACTTCGGCAAGCCGCTCGTCATCCGCCCGCTCTGGGTGGACTGCTACGACCAGGCCGTCCGCGGCGCCGACGCCGGCGTGAGCCTCACCCTCGACCGGCCGGACACCTTCGACCCCGACGACGTCACCGACAAGCTGACCCGCGTGCTGGAGCAGTCGCGCTACCGCACGCGCGCCGAGCACTTCTCCCGCGCGCAACGCGAAGCCGGCGGCCGCGAAGCCGCCGCCGACGCCGTGCTCGCGCTGCTCGCGCGCCCCTGACCCCCGAACCCCGAGCGAGGACTCTCCATGGCGTACCAGTACCCGGTGTCCCGGCCGCACCTGACCGGCCACGAGCTCGACTACGTCACCGAGACCATCGGCGACGGCTGGATCTCTTCCCAGGGCCCGTTCGTCCGGCGGTTCGAGGAGGCGTTCGCCGCCTGGAACGGCAGCGCCCACGGTGTCGCGTGCTCGTCGGGCACCACCGCGCTCACGCTCGCGCTGCGGGCGCTGGGCGTCGGTCCCGGCGACGAGGTGATCGTGCCGGAGTTCACGATGATCGCCAGCGCGTGGGCCGTGACCTACACCGGCGCCACGCCCGTGTTCGTCGACTGCGGTGACGACCTCAACATCGACCCGGCCCTGATCGAGGAGAAGATCACCCCGCGCACCAAGGTGATCATGCCGGTGCACATCTACGGCCGCGCCTGCGCGATGGGCCCGATCATGGACCTGGCGCACCAGTACGGCCTGCGCGTGGTGGAGGACTCCGCCGAGGCCCACGGCGTGAAGCCGGTGGGCGACATCGCGTGCTTCTCCTTGTTCGCCAACAAGATCATCACCGCCGGCGAGGGCGGGATCTGCCTCACCGAAGACGCGTACCTGGCCGGCCAGATGGCGCACCTGCGCGCGATGGCGTTCACGAGCGACCACAGCTTCCTGCACAAGAAGCTCGCCTACAACTTCCGCATGACGGCCATGCAGGCCGCCGTCGCGCTCGCCCAGACCGAGCGCCTGGACGAAATCATCGCCGAGCGCGCCAAGATCGAGGCCCGCTACGACGCCGGCCTCGCGGGCATCGACGGCATCACGCTGATGCCCCCGCGCGACGTGCTGTGGATGTACGACCTGCGCGCCACCCGCCGCGAGGAGCTGCGCGCGTTCCTGGCCGACAACGGGATCGAGACGCGGCTGTTCTTCAAGCCGATGAGCCGCCAGCCCCTGTACCTCGACCCGGTCTGGCCCCAGCTCAAGGCGAACACCTTCGCCGAAGACGGCTTCTACCTGCCCACGCACACCGGGCTGACCGAGGCCGACCAGGACCACATCACGGGCAAGGTCCGCGAGTTCTACCAGGCGGGCTGAGCGCCCGTCCGAAGGGAGACACCTGCCATGCCGAGCGCCGAGTCGACGACCCTCGTCGAGTTCCCCGCCCGCCGGGAGGGAGCGCCGTTCCCGCCGCCGGAATACGCGCGGCTGCGCGAGCAGACCGGGCTGGTGCGGTCGCAGCTGCCCGGCGGGAACACCGTGTGGCTCGTGACGCGCCACGACGAGGTGCGCGCCGTGCTCACGGACCCGCGGATCAGCTCCAACCCGGGTCATGAAGGCTTCCCCCGCATCGGGCGCACGGGCGGGGTGCCCGACGTGCCCGGCTGGTTCGTCGCCCTCGACCCGCCCGAGCACGGCCGGTTCCGCAAGACGCTGATCCCCGAGTTCACCGTGCGCAAGATCCGCGAGCTGCGCCCGGCCATCCAGGAGATCGTCGACGGTCGCATCGACGCCATGCTCGCCGGCGGGAACTCCGCGGACCTGGTGGCCGAGTTCGCGCTGCCGGTGCCGTCCCTGGTGATCTCGGCGCTGCTCGGGGTGCCGTATGCCGACCACGAGTTCTTCGAGTCGAAGACGCGCACGCTGGTCTCCTTCTTCTCCACCGACGAGGAGAAGGAGAAGGCGGGCAAGGAGATCCTGCGTTACCTGGGCCGGCTCATCACGATCAAGAAGAAGCGCCCCGGCGAGGACCTGATCACGCAGCTGCTGGCCAGCGAAGCGATCAGCCCGGCCGAGATGTCCGGGGTGTCGATGCTGCTGCTCATCGCCGGACACGAGACCACGGCCAACAACATCGCCCTCGGCGTGGTCACGCTGCTGCTGAACCCGGACTGGATCGGCGACGACCGCGTGGTCGAGGAGATGCTGCGGCTGCACTCGGTGGCGGACCTGGTCGCGCTGCGCGTGGCGACCGAGGACGTCGAGATCGGCGGCCAGCTGATCCGCAAGGGCGAGGGCATCGTGCCGCTCATCGCAGCCGCCAACCACGACGGCTGCCCGTTCTCGAACCCGGCCGAGTTCGACCCCAGCCGCTCGGCGCGCCACCACGTGGCGTTCGGCTACGGCGTGCACCAGTGCCTCGGGCAGAACCTCGTGCGGGCCGAGCTGGAGATCGCGTACCGGACGCTGTTCGAGCGCATCCCCACGCTCGCGCTCGACGCGCCGGTGGCCGAGCTGCCCTTCAAGTACGACGGCGTGCTCTTCGGCCTGCACGGCCTGCCGGTGCGCTGGTGAGGAAGGAGACCGTGATGGAGCTGGAGGTGGACCGCGGCCGCTGTGTCGGCGCCGGCCAGTGCGTGCTGAACGCGCCCGACGTGTTCGACCAGGACGACGAAGGGATCGTCACCGTCGTCGCGGAACCCGGGTCGGACGCCGAAGTGCGCGACGCGGTGCAGACCTGCCCGTCCGGAGCACTGTCCTTCAAGGACTGAAGCTCTTCCGAAGAGCCGCCCCACACGCCGTGGGGCGGCTCTTTCGTGCGGTCAGGCGGGCCGGCAGGCGGCGAGCTCGCGCAGCGCGTCGCGGAGCTGTTCGTGCACGCGTTGCGCGGGCAGCCCGGACTCGGCGGCCAGCTCTGCCGCGGTGCGCCGCTCCCGCAACGCGGACCAGAGCAGGCCGCGGCGGCCGTGGGGCAGGGTCTGGAACGCGTCGAGCAGCAAGGCGTCGGCCGTCGCCTTGGCCAGGCGTTCCGCCGGCACGCGCGGCCGCAGGGTGTCGTGCAACGCGGCGAGCAGCCGGTCGCGGCCTTCGGCGAGGTGGCCTTCGCGGACCAGCCGGCGGCACAGGCGCGCCGCCGAGCGCCGGGAGATCCCCGCACCGCGGGCGGCGCGGAAGACCAGGGCCAGCGACCGGTCGTCCTCGGCGGGCCACGGCGCGCGCACCCAGCCGGGCGCCTGAGCCGACCGGCCCGCAGCCACCCGGGCAACACCGCCACGGCACTGGTCATGAGGCCTCCCGTCGTCGCGTGTCCGTGATCTCTACCCGTTCTTCCGCCGGGGAAAACCCCGCGACGAGAAAAGCCCGGAACTGGGCCGGGCCTGGTCGCCGCCGGGGTCGAAACGGCGATGACCAGGCCCGAGCTGGGGTAGCGCGGCTCAGAGCGTGCTGAGCCACTCCTCGACCGCCTGCGCGGTCAGGGCGGAGTCCTCCTTGGCGAGGGAGAAGTGGTCGGCGGCGACCGTCGTCACGACGTCGGCCGGGACCCGGGAGAGCAGGTCGTCCTGGTCGTGCTCGATCTCGTCACCGAAGAGGTCCACGGCGCACTGCACGAGCAGCGTCGGCGCGGTCGTCCTCGGCGTCTCGAGGTCGGCCATCTTGCTGAACCAGTGGCCCATGGCCGAGAGCCGGGCGCTGTTGAGCGTCACGGTCGGGTTCTCGATCTCCGCGAGGTAGAACCGCGTGGTCTCCACGAAGTCGACGTTCTCACCCGCGCGGTGCTGCATGCTCAGCGTGTCCAGCAGCGCCACGCCGTCCGGGCGCACGCCCCACGTCTGCTCCAGCACGCCCGCGGCGGCGTAGGCCAGCGAGCCGGCGGACGAGTGCCCGACCAGGATGAACGGGTCCCCGTCGCTGGCGTGCAGCACGCTTTCCGCGACCACGCGCGCGGCCGCCGTCGCCGAAGCCGGCACTGGCTCGCCGAGCGCGAAGCCGACGAGCGGCAGCGCGGACACGTGGCGCTTGCCGCGGAAGTGCGCCGCGATCCGCGCGTACTGGTGCACGCCGCCGGTGACCACCGGGGAGCTGATGCAGATCAGCCGCGGCGAGGCCGGCCCGTCGGCGAGGGTGACGGCCTCGGGCAGGTCCTCGAGCTCCGCCGGCGTCTCGAAGGTGTCGCGGATGGCCGCGACGGCCTTGAGCATGCCGAGCGCTTCGGTGAGCTTGCCGCCGTTGGCGGCGCGGAAGAACAGCCGGTCCAGCGTATCGCCGGCGACCGGGGTCGCGGTGCCGGGCGTAGGCGCGTTGGCGGCCGTGACGGAGCCGGCCAGCTCGTCGCGCAGCCATTCGGCCAGCCGGGCCGGGGTCTTGTTGTCGAACACCGCCGTGGACGGCAGCCGCAGGCCCGTCGCCTCGCCGAGTTTCGTGCGCAGCTCCACCGCGATGAGCGAGTCGAACCCGGCCTCGAGGAAGTCGCGTTCGGGGTCGACGGAGCTCGCGTCGCGGTGCCCGAGCAACGCCGCGGCGAAGTCGCACACCAGGTCCTGCAGCAGCTGCCGCTGGGCGGCCGCGTCCAGTCCTCCCAGGCGGTCGCGGACCGACGACGTCGACGACGAGGCCTTCGCCGCCGCTTTGCGCGGCGTCTTCACCAGTCCCCGCAGCAACGCCGGCACCTCGCCCTGCGGCTTGCCGCCACCGGCGACGCGCAGGGCCGCGATCAGCGGTTCGCGTGCCGCGAGGGCGGCGTCGAACATCGCGAGTCCCTGTCCGGTGCCGATCGTCGGCAGCCCGGCGGCGTCGATGCGCTCGACATCCGCGCGGGACAGCTTGCCGGTGATGCCGCTCGACTCGGCCCACAGGCTCCAGGCCAGTGAAGTCGCGGGCAGGCCGAGGGCCGCGCGGTGCTGGGCGAGGGCGTCGAGGAAGACGTTGGCCGCCGCGTAGTTGCCCTGGCCCGGCCCGCCGCTCACGCCGGCGAACGACGAGAACAGGACGAACGCGGCCAGGTCGCTCTCGCGGGTGAGCTCGTGCAGGTGCCACGCGGCGTCGGCCTTCGGCCGCAGCACGGCGCTCAGGCGATCCGGCGTGAGCGACGGGATCACCCCGTCGTCGAGGATCCCGGCGGTGTGGACCACCGCGGTGAGCGGATGGTCGACCGGCACACTGGCCAGCAGCTCGGCAAGTGAGTCCCGATCGGAGGTGTCGCACGAGGCGATCCGCACGGCCGCGCCCGCGCCGGCGAGCTCCTGCCGCAGTTCGTCGGCACCGTTCGCGTCCGCGCCGCTGCGGCTCACGAGCAGCAAGTTCCGCACGCCGCGTTCACGCACCAGGTGGCGGGCCACGTGGCCGCCCAGCACGCCCGTGCCGCCGGTGATCAGGACCGTCCCTTCGGGGTTCCACGCGGGCGGCGCGGTGAGCACGAGCTTCCCGATGTGCCTGGCCTGGCTCATGAACCGGAACGCTTCCCGCGCGTCGCGCACGTCCCAGGTCCGGACCGGCAGCGGCTCGAGCGCGCCCTCGGCGAACAGCGCGAGCAGGCTCTGCAGCATCTCCTGCACGCGGTGCGGGTCGACCTGGCCGAGGTCGAACGGGTGGTACGCGATATCACCCAGCGTCGCGGGGTCGCGCAGGTCCTTCTTGCCCATCTCCAGGAACCGGCCGCCGTCGGCGAGCAGCCGCAATGACGCGTCGAGGAACTCGCCGGTGAGGGCGTTGAGCACGGCGTCCACGCCGCGGCCGCCGGTGGCGCGCGCGAACTTCTCCTCGAACTCGGTGGTGCGCGAGGAGGCCAGGTGGTCCTCGGCGATCCCGAGCTCCCGGAGCGTGTCCTGTTTGGACTCGCTCGCCGTCGCGAACACCTCGGCACCCAGGTACTGCGCCAGCTGGATCGCGGCCATGCCGACGCCACCCGCGCCGGCGTGGATCAGGACGGACTCCCCCGGCCTCAGGTTCGCGAGGTCCACCAGGGCGTAGTAGGCGGTGAGGAACACCAGCGCGACCGACGCGGCGTCCACTTCGGACCAGGCGTCGGGTGTGCGGGCCAGGAAGCGCTCGTCGGCCACGGCGTGGGTGCCGAAACCGCCGCCGAGCATGCCGAAGACGCGGTCGCCCACCTCGAGGTCGGTCACGGCCGGGCCGATCGCGTCGACGACGCCGGCGGCCTCGGCGCCGAACGCGCCCGCTTCGCCGGGGTACATGCCGAGTGCGTTGAGCACGTCGCGGAAGTTCATGCCCGCGGCCGTCACGCGTACCCGGACGTCGCGCCCGGCCGGCTCGTCGAGGAACTCGGGCCGAGGTTCGAGGACCAGGGTGTCGAGGCTGCCCTTGCCGGTGGTGGCGAGCCGCCACGGCACCCCACCCGACGGCGGCACGAGGCTTGTGCCCGTCGCCAGGCGCGCGAGGCGACCCACGCGGACGGCGCCGTCACGGAGCACGACCTGCGTCTCGCCGCTGTCGAGCAGCCCGACGGCGCCGGCGAGAGCACTGAGCGAGGTCGTCGCGCTGTCGATGTCGGCGAGCAGGAACCGGCCGGGGTGCTCCGCCTGCGCGGAGCGCACCAGGCCCCAGACCGCGGCGGCGGCCGGGTCGGGCACGGCTTCGCCTGCGGCCGCGGCGGCCGCGCCGCGCGAGACGAACACCAGCCGCGTGTCGGTGAACCGGTCGTCGGCCGCCCAGTCCTGCAGCACCGTGAGGGCCCGGGCGGTCAACTCGTGCACGGCCGCCGGCCCTTCGGCGCCGGTGACCGGCACGAGGCAGACATCCGGCGCGCTCGTGCCGGCGACGGTGCCCGCGAGCGTCTCGGCATAGCCCGACACGATCTCCCCGGCGACCACCACCTCGTCGGCGACGCCGAACGGGTCGGCCCCGACCACGGCCCAGCGGCGCCCGCCCGCGACCGTCGGCACCTCGGCCGGCACCCAGTCGAGCCGGAACAGCGATTCGCCCGCGACGTCCGGCTTCGCGGCCGGGGCCGCCGAAGCCGCCCGCAACGCGAGACCTTCGACAGTCAGCACCGGACGGCCCGTCACGTCGGCAGCGGCCACGGTGATCGTGCCGGTGTCGTCGCCGGCCAACCGCACGCGGAACGCGGACGCGCCGCCCGCGTGCAGCGTGACACCGCTCCACGCGAACGGGATCCGGCCGCGCGCAGCACCCGAGCCGACGAAGGTGGCGGCGTGCAGTGCGGAGTCGAGCAGGGCCGGGTGCACGCCGTACGCGTCGGCGCCGTCGGCCCGGCCGGGCAGGACGACGTCGGCGAACACCTCGTCGCCCCGGCGCCACACAGCCTGCAGGCCCTGGAACAGCGGGCCGTAGGAGGAGTTCTCGTAAAAGCCGGTCACATCGACGGATTCAGCGCCTTCGGGCGGCCACACCGAGGCGTCGAAGGCGGCGGCCGGTGCGTCCTCGGTGAGCAGGCCGCTCGCGTGCTCGGTCCAGGCCGCGTCCGGGTCGTCGGCCGGTCGCGAGTGGACGGTCACCGGGCGCCCGCCCTGCTCATCCTCCGCGCCGACGCTCACCTGGATCGTCACGGCGTCCTCCGGGCCGAGCACCAGCGGCACCGCCAGCGTGAGGTCCTCGACGCGCCCGGCGCCGACGTGGTCGCCGGCCCGCACGGCGAGCTCCAGGAAACCCGTGCCCGGGAAGAGGATCACGCCGCCGAGCGTGTGGTCGGCGAGCCACGGGTGCGTGCGCGCGGAGATCCGGCCGGTGCACACGACACCGTCGGACCCGGCCAGCGCCACCGTCGCACCGAGCAGCGGGTGCGCGCCGGGGAACAGCCCGGCCGAGGTCACGTCGCCGGTCATCGCGGCCTTGCGCGGCCAGTAGCGCTCGCGCTGGAACGCATACGTCGGCAGCTCGATCGTGCGGGCGCCGTCGAGCAACGGCCGCCAGTCCACGGGCAGGCCCCGCGTGTACGCGGCGGCGAGCGACTTGAGCGCGCGGACCAGGCCGCCGTCGTCACGGCGCAGCGTGCCGGTGACAAGAGTGCGAGTGGTCCCGGTGTCCTCGACGACGCCGGTGACGTTGGCGGTCAGCACCGGATGGCCGCTGGTCTCGACGAAGGCGCGGTGGCCGTCCGCGAGCAGCGCGCGCACGGCGTCCTCGAACCTCACGACGCCGCGCAGGTTGCGGTACCAGTAGTCCGCGGTCATGGGCTCGTCGAGCTTCGCGCCGGTCAGCGTCGAGTAGATCGGGATCTCGGGGGTGCTCGTGGTGACCTCGCCCAGCTCGGCGAGCAGCTCGTCGCGCAGCACCTCGACCTCGGGCGAGTGCGACGCGTAGCCCATCGAGATCCGGCGCACGCGCACGTCGCGCGCCCTGAGGTCGTCGAACAGCCGGTTGAGGGCCCCGAGCTCACCGGACACCGACACGGACCCGGAGCTGTTCACCGCGGCGACCGCGATCGGCGTGTCGGCCAGCAGCTCCTCGACCTCGTCGAGCGGCAGGGGAATCGCGAGCATGCCACCGCGGCCGGCGATCGTGCGCGTGAGCACCTTCGCCCGCAGCGCCACCACGCGCGCGCCCTCGGCGATGCTCAGCGCGCCCGCGACGACGGCGGCCGCGACCTCACCCTGCGAGTGCCCGACCACGGCGTCGGGCTCGATCCCGGAGGAGCGCCACACCGCGGCCAGCGCGACGGTGAGCGCGAACGACGCCGGCTGCACCACGTCGACGCCCTCCAGCGACGGCGCGTCCGGCCCGCCGCGCAGCACCTCGGCCAAGTCCCACTCCACGTACGGGCGCAGCGCTTCGGCGCACTCGGCGATCTTCGCGGCGAACACCGGGCTCTCGTCCAGCAGCCGCCCGCCCATCCCCGTCCACGGCACGCCCTGGCCCGGGAACACGAACACGGTCTTGCCCGACACATCGGCCACGCCCTCGACGACCTCGGGAGCCAGCCGCCCCTCCTCGATGGCGGCCAGGCCGCCGGTCAGATCGGCCCGCTCCGCCCCGACGACCACGGCGCGGTGCGCGAACGCCGACCGCGTGGTCACGAGCGAATGGGCCAGGTCCAGCAGATCGGCGTCCCCGGCAACGCCGTGCAACCGCTTCGCCTGCGCTTTCAGCGCGGCGGGTGTCCGGCCCGACAGCACCCAGGGCACCGCGGCGGGCGCGGGTCGCGCCGGCACCTCGGCGGGCTCGGGATCCGGTGCCTGCTCCAGGATCACGTGCGCGTTGGTGCCGCTGATGCCGAACGACGACACCCCGGCCCGGCGCGGGCGCTCGACCTCGGGCCACGGCCGCTGCTCGGTGAGCAGCTCGACGGCACCGGCCGACCAGTCCACATGGGACGACGGCGTGCTGACGTTGAGCGTCTTCGGCAAGGTCGCGTGCCGCAGCGCCATGACCATCTTCACGATCCCGGCGACGCCGGCGGCGGCCTGCGTGTGCCCGAGGTTCGACTTCACGGCTCCGAGGTAGACGGGCGTCTCCCGCTCCTGCCCGTAGGTGGCGAGCACGGCCTGCGCCTCGATCGGGTCACCGAGGACGGTGCCGGTGCCGTGCGCTTCGACGACGTCGACGTCCTGAGCAGACAGGCCGCCGCTGGCCAGCGCCTGCCGGATCACGCGCCGCTGCGACGGCCCGTTCGGCGCGGTGAGGCCGTTGGACGCGCCGTCGGAGTTCACCGCGGAACCCCGGACGACGGCGAGGATCGGGTGGCCGTTCTTCCTGGCGTCGGAGAGCTTCTCGACGACCAGCATGCCGACGCCCTCGGACCAGCCGGTTCCGTCCGCGTCGTCGGAGAAGGCCTTGCAGCGCCCGTCCTCGGCGAGCCCGCCCTGGCGGGTGAAGCCGGCGAAGCCCATGGCCGTCGACATCACGGTGACGCCGCCCGCCAGCGCGAGCGTGCATTCGCCGCTGCGCAGCGCCTGCCCGGCCAGGTGCAGCGCGACCAGCGAGGACGAGCACGCCGTGTCGATCGTCATCGCCGGGCCTTCGAGCCCGAAGACGTAGGAGATCCGGCCCGACACGACACTCGCGGCGAGCCCGGTGCCGGCGTGGCCTTCCACGTCCTCGCCGGCACCCAGCGCGAGCTCGGCGTAGTCCTGCCCGTTGGTGCCCACGAACACGCCGGTGCTGCTGCCGCGCAACGTCTCCGGGTCGAGGCCGGCTCGTTCGAACGCCTGCCAGCTCGTCTCCAGCAACAGGCGCTGCTGCGGGTCCATCGCGGTGGCCTCGCGGGGCGAGATGCCGAAGAACGCCGCGTCGAACTCGGCCGCGTCGTAGAGGAACCCGCCGACGTCGGTGGCGCTGTGGCCGCGGCCGTCGCCGGCGAGCACGGCCAGGTTCCACTCGCGGTCGGCCGGGAACTCGCCGATGCCGTCGGCGCCGTCGGCCACCAGGCGCCACAGGTCCTCCGGCGAGCGGACACCGCCGGGGAACCGGCAGGCCATGCCGACGATCGCGATCGGCTCGCCCCGGCCGGCCTCGGCGTCGGCCAGCCGCTGCCGCGTCTGGTGCAGGTCGGCCGTGACCCACTTCAGGTAGTCGACGAGCTTGCGGTCCTCCGGCATGGTGCGCACCTTCCTGTGGGCGTTCGCGCGGGTCAGCGGTCGGTCAGCCGGCCCAGTTCGTGGTCGATGAAGTCGAGGACCTCGTCGGCGCTCGCGTCGCTGAGCCGGTCGGCGACGCCGGTTTCCGCCTCTTCGGTCTCCGTGAGCGCCGAGAGCATCCGGCGCAGCCGGGCGGCGATGCCGCCGCGCGTCACGCCGTCGGGCGCCGCCACGCGCAGGCTCGCTTCGAGCCGGTTCAGCTCGGCGTCCAGCGCCGCCTCGGGCGCCGCGCCGTCGGTGAGCTCCTCGCGCAGGTGCTCGGCGAGTACCACCGGAGTCGGGTAGTCGAAGACGAGCGTCGACGGCAGCGGGGTGCCGGCCACCTCCGTGAGGCGGTTTCGCAGCTCCACCGCGGTGAGCGAGTCGAAGCCCAGCTCGCGGAACTCCTGCCCGGCGTCGATCGCCTCGGCGCTGTCGTGGCCGAGCACGGCCGCCGCCGCGGTGCGGACGAGGTCCACCAGCAGTCGGGTCTGCTCGTTCTCGCGCAGCCCGGTGAGCTGTTCGGCCAGCGACTCGCGCGGCACCGCCCGCGCGGCCGCCGCCCGCCGTCGGGTGCCGCGGATCAACCCGCGGAACACAGCCGGGACCTCGCCTTCGACACTCGCGAACCCGCCCCGCCCGACGGCCAGCGGCACGATCCGGCCGGCCCCCGAGGCGACGGCCGCGTCGAACAGCGCGAGCCCTTCGGCCACCTCCAGCGTCGGCAAGCCGGTCGAGCGCATGCGGCGCCGGTCGGACTCGCCGAGCGTGCCGGTCATGCCGCTGGTCTCGGTCCACGGCCCCCACGCGAGCGACGTCGCGGGCAAGCCGTGCGCCACGCGGTGGGCCGCGAGCGAGTCGAGGGCGGCGTTGGCGGCGCAGTAGTTGGCCTGACCGGGGCTGCCCATCGTGCCGGCGATCGAGGAGTAGACGACGAACGCCGCCAGGTCCGCGCCGTGCGTCAGCTCGTGCAGGTGCCAGGCCGCGTCGGACTTCGGCGCCAGCACCGCGGCGACACGCTCGGGTGTCAGCGAGCCGAGCACGCCGTCGTCGAGGATCCCGGCGGTGTGGACGACGGCGGTGAGCGGGTGGGCCGGGTCGACCTCCGCCAGCGCGCGGGTGACTTCGCGCCGCTCGGCGACGTCCGCCGCGACGAAGCGCACCGTCGCGCCGAGGTGGGTCAGCTCGTCCTCGAGCTCGGGCGCGCCGGGGGCTTCGAGACCACGGCGGCTCGCGAGGACCAGGTGCCGTACGCCGCGTTCGCGCACGAGGTGGCGCGCCAGCTCGCGCCCGAGACCGCCGGTGCCGCCGGTGACGAGCACGGAGCCGTCCGGGTCCCAGGGCCGGCCCCACGTCGCGGTCTCCCCGAGGCGCGCGAGCCGGCCCGCGAGGACCTCGCCGCCGCGGATCACGAGCTGCGTCTCACCCACGGCCAGCAGCTTCGGTGCGCTCGCGACCTCGGCGACCGAAGCGGGGTCGGCGTCGACGTCCACGAGCATGAACCGGCCCGGGTTCTCCAGCTGCGCGGCGCGCACGAGCCCCCACAGCGCGGCGGCGGCCGGGTCCTCGATGGGGTCGCCGTCCTCGGCGGCGACGCCGTTGCGCGTCACGAAAACCACGGTGGTGCGGGCGTACTTTTCGGCCGAGAGCTCCTGTACGAGTTTCAACGCGCGTCCGCCGAGTTCACGCGTGGCGGCGAGCGGGTCCGGGCCGAGGCCGGCCATCGGCACGAGCAGCACCTCGGGTACTTCGTCCACTTCGGACAGTGCGGTGGCGGAGCCGGCGCTCAGCGCGCCGGCGAGGCAGAGACCGTCGGCCCCCAGCACCGTGCAGCGGTCGCCCTCGGTGTGCTCGCCGCGCACCGGGGTCCAGGTGAGGTGGAACAGCGAGTCGTGCCGGGTGTCGTGCGTGTGGTGCTCGGGCTCCGGCAGCGCCCGGTACACGCAGGTGTCGACGGAGGCGACGAGCTGGCCTTCGACGTCGAACAGCGCCAGCGCCACGGACTCCGGTCCCGTGCGGATCAGCCGCGCCCGCATCGCCGACGCCCCGGCGGCGTGCAGGGTGAAGCCGCGCCAGACGTGCGGCACCGGGTCCGGCTCCACGTCGAGGTCCGCGAACGCGGCGAGCCGCGACACCGCGTCGGCGAGCGCCGGGTGCAAGCCGAACTCCGCGGCATCCGGGACCTCTTCGGGCAGCGTGACCTCGGCGTAGACCTCTTCGCGGCGGCACCAGACGGCCGTGATGCCCTGGAACGCGGGCCCGTGCTCCACGCGGTCGCCCTCGTGCGGTTCGTGGAACCCCGTGAGGTCGACGGCCGCGGCATCGGCGGGCGGCCACTCGCCGAGCGAGCCCCCGGGCACGGCACCGTCGGCGACGTGACCGCGCGCGTGCACCGTCCAGGCGGCTTCCGGGTCGTCGGCCGGACGGCCGTAGAGCGTGACCGGGCGGCGGCCGGACGCCGGCTCGCCCACGCGGACCTGCACCGCCACGGCGGTGTCCACGACGAGCGGGGCAGCCACGGTCAGCTCGTCGACGCGGTCGCAGCCGGTCTTCTCGCCCACCCACGCGAACAGGTCGAGCAAGCCGGACTCGGGGAACACCGTCTCGCCGTCGACGAGCCGGTCGGCCAGCCACGGCACGGTCTGCGCCGAGAGCACCCCGCTGAACACCGCGTCGGCCGAGCCCGCGAACGGGACCTCCGCCGCGAGCAGCGGATGCCCGGCGACGGCCAGCCCGAGGCCCGCGGCGTCCGCGACGAGCGGGGCGAGCGTCGGCCAGTAGCGCTGGTGCTGGAACGCGTAGGTGGGCACCTCGGTGTGCCGGCCGCCGGCCAGCAGCGGTGACCAGTCCACGGCCACCCCCGCGACGTGCAGCCGGCCCAGCGCCGTGAGCAGCGCGGTCGCCTCGTCGCGATCCTTGCGCTGGGTCGCGACGACGGTCACGTCGTCCACGTTCTGCTGGGCGAGCGCGGCCAGGACGCTGCCGGGGCCGACCTCGACGAACGTGGTCGCGCCCGCGGCACGCAGCGAGCGCACGCCGTCGCCGAAGCGCACGGCCTCGCGGACGTGGCGCACCCAGTAGGCCGGATCGGTCAGCTGCTCGGCGGTGGCGGGCTCGCCGGTGAGCGTCGAGACGATCGGGATTTCGGGCGCGGACAACGAAAGTCCGCGCACGACCGCGGCGAACTCGGCGAGCATCGGTTCGACCAGCGGCGAGTGGAACGCGTGGGAAACGGTGAGCCGGTTGGTCCGGCGGCCCCGTTCGGCGAACCGGTCGGCCAGCGCCAGCACGGCCTGCTCGGCCCCGGCGACGACCACCGACGCGGGCGCGTTCACAGCGGCGATCGACACCTCGGCCGCGAGCTCCGCCGTCACTTCGTCGAGCGTCGCCTCGACGGCGACCATCGCGCCACCGGCGGGCAGCGCCTGCATGAGCCCGGCGCGCGCGGCGACGAGCGTCGCAGCGTCTTCCAACGTCAGCACGCCGGACAGGTGCGCGGCGGTCAGCTCGCCGATCGAGTGCCCGGCGAACTGCGCGGCCCGCAGCCCGAACGACTCCAGCAGCCGGTAGAGCGCGACCTCGAACGCGAACAGCGCCGGCTGCGTGTAGCCCGTGGTGGCCAGCAGGCCGGCCTCGGGTGTGCCGTCGGCGGCGAAGACGATCTCACGCAGCGGGCGGCCCAGGTGGCGGTCCAGCTCGGCCGTCACCGCGTCGAACGCGGCGGCGAACACCGGGAAGCGCTCGTGCAGCTCACGGCCCATGCCCGGGCGCTGCGAACCCTGGCCGGAGAACAGCACGGCCGTCGACTGCTCGGTGGCGAGCCCGCGGCCGGCTTCGGTGATCCCGTCGGGTCCGGCGAGCAGCAGGGCGCGGTGGCCGAAGTGCGGGCGGGCCGCGAGAGTGGCGCCGATGTCGAGGGCGCTCGGCGCGCCGTCCCGGGCCGCGAAGGCGCGCAGCCGTCCGACCTGCTCGTCGAGCGCCGCCGCCGTTTTCGCCGACACCGTCCACGGCACGACGTCCTCGGCGCGCTGTTCTTGCGTCGAAACTTCTTCCGCCTGCTCCAGCACGATGTGCGCGTTGGTGCCGCTCAGCCCGAACGACGACACCCCGGCGCGGCGCGGCCGGCCCACCTCGGGCCACGGCCGCTGCCGCGTGAGCAGCTCGACCGACCCGGCCGCCCAGTCCACGTGCGACGAGGGCGCGTCGACGTGCAACGTCTTCGGCAGCACGCCGTGGCGCAGGGCGAGGACCATCTTGATGATCCCGGCGACACCGGCCGCGGCCTGGGTGTGGCCGAGGTTGGACTTGATGCCGCCCAGGTAGACCGGCGTCGCGCGGTCCTGCCCGTACGTCGCGAGCACGGCTTGCGCCTCGATCGGGTCGCCGAGCACCGTGCCGGTGCCGTGGGCCTCGACGGCGTCGACGTCCTGAGTGGACAGTCCACCGTTCGCGAGGGCCTGGCGGATCACGCGTTGCTGCGAGGGGCCGTTGGGCGCGGTCAGGCCGTTGGACGCGCCGTCGGAGTTCACCGCCGACCCGCGCACGACGGCGAGGACCGGGTGGCCGTTCTTCTTCGCGTCCGACAGCCGTTCGACCAGCAGCATGCCGACACCCTCGGACCAGCCGGTGCCGTCCGCGCAGTCGGCGAACGCCTTGCACAGGCCGTCCTCGGCGAGCCCGCCCTGGCGCGTGAAGCCGGCGAACCCGATGGCCGTGGACATCACCGTGACGCCGCCGGCCAGCGCGAGGGCGCATTCGCCGCTGCGCAGGGCCTGCGCGGCCGAGTGCAGCGCGACCAGCGAGGACGAGCACGCCGTGTCGATCGTGAGCGACGGGCCTTCGAGCCCGAAGGTGTAGGACAGCCGGCCGGACACCACGCTCGCGGCGAGGCCGGTGCTGGCGTGGCCTTCCATGTCCTCGCGGGCCATCGTGACGAGGTTCGCGTAGTCCTGGCCGTTGGTGCCGACGAACACGCCGGTGCGGCTGCCGCGCAGGGTGGCGGGGTCGAGCCCCGCGCGTTCGAAGGTCTCCCAGGAGATTTCGAGCAGCTGGCGCTGCTGCGGGTCCATCGCGAGCGCCTCGCGCGGGGAGATGCCGAAGAAGCCGGCGTCGAAGCCGGTGGCGTCGTCGAGGAAGCCGCCGCGCGCGGTGGCGCTGCGGCCCCGGCCGTCGCCGGCCAGCGCGGCGAGGTCCCAGCCGCGGTCGTCGGGGAAGTCGGTGATGGCGTGCTCGCCGGCGGTCAGCAGCGACCACAGGTCCCCGGGCGAGCGGACGCCGCCCGGGAACCGGCAGGCCATCCCGATGATCGCGACGGGTTCGGTGCCGGCCGCGGTGGCCGCGACGATCTCGCTGCCGGCCGCGTCGCCGCCGGTCAGCTCGGCGAGCAGGTGCGCGGCGAGATCGTGGGGGGTCGGATGGTCGAACACCAGCGTCGAGGGCTGCGTGAGCCCCGTGGCCGCGCCGAGGGCGTTGCTGAGGTCGATGGCGCTGAGCGAGTCGAACCCGAGGTCACGGAAGGCCTTGTCGGCGCCGATCGCGCCCGCTCCGGAGTGGCCGAGCACGGCGGCGGCACGGGTGCGGACCAGCTCGAGGACGGCGGCCGGACGGTCCGCTTCGGACAGTGCGCGCAGCGTGCGGCCGAAGTCCGGTTCGGACGTCTGCTCCCGGCGCAGGTCGCGGGCGCCGGGCAGCTCGTCGAGCAGCGGGCCGGGCCGTGCCGAAAGCAGCGCCGACAGCAACCGGGGCTGCCGCAGGTCGGCGACCACCACGGTGGCTTCGGGTTCGGTGACCGCGTGCGCGAGAGCGGCGACGGCCGGCGCGGGGTCCAGGGCGGTCGAGTCGGCGTGCCGGTCCGCGGCCACGCCCTGGCTCGCCATTCCGTCGCCGGCCCAGGCACCCCACGCGACGGCGGTCGCGGGCAGTCCCGCGGCGCGGCGCCGCCGGGCGAGAGCGTCGAGCACGGCATTGGCGGCGGCGTACCCGCCCTGGCCGGGGTTGCCGAGGGTGCCGGCGACCGAGGAGAACAAGGCGAAGACTTCGAGGTCCTTGCCGCGGGTCAGCTCGTCGAGCACCAGCGCGGAGGTCGCCTTGGCCCGGAACACGGTCTCGAACCGTTCGGGCGTCAGGGCTTCCAGCACGCCGTCGTCGAGGACACCGGCCGCATGCACGACCGCGGTCAGTGGCAGGGGTTCGACCAGCGCGGCCACGGCGTCGCGGTCGGCGACGTCGCACGCGGCGAGCGTGACGCGCGCACCGAGCGCCTCCAGCTGCGCGGCGAGGTCGGCCGCGCCGGGGGCGTCCGGCCCGCGGCGGCTGGTGAGCACGAGGTGCTCGGCGCCGTGTTCGGCCAGCCACCGCGCGACGTGCGCGCCGAGGGCGCCCGTGCCGCCGGTGATGAGCACGGTGCCGTGCGGCTGCCATTCCTCGGCCGTGGTGGCCGGCGCGGAGACGAGGCGGCGGCCGAAGATCCCGGACGGGCGGACCGCCAGTTCGTCCTCTTCGGACTGGCGCAGCGCCTGCGCCAGCAGCTCGATCGTCCGGTCGTCGAGCTCGGCGGGCACGTCGAGGAGACCGCCCCACCCGCGCGGCTGCTCCAGCGCGGCGACCCGGCCCAGGCCCCACAGGGCGGCCGCGGCCGGATCCGTCACCTCGGCGTCGGCTTGGGCCGCGACGGCGCCCCGCGTGACAACCCACACCGGCAGGTCGACGCGGCGCAGCAATGCGGCCGTCGCCGGGGCGTCCGGCAGGAAGGACAGCACGGCGTCACGATCCGTCTCACCGAGCTCATCCGGTTCGACGCGGACCACGTCGCCCGCGGCCTCGAGCACCAGCTCCACCCACGCGCCGGCGTCCGGGGGCACGACGGCGAGCCACCGACGCGGCGCGCCCGGGATCGCGGTGACCGGGCGCCAGACCTCGCGGAACCGCCAGGAGTCCACGGTGGACTTCTCGACGTCGGACTCGGGCCAGAACCGCTCGTGCTGGAAGGCGTACGTCGGCAGGTCCACCCGCTGGGCTCCGGCCAGCAACCCGCCCAAGTCCACGCGCGCGCCGGCGACGTGGAGTGCGGCCAGCGCGGCCACGAACGTCTCTTCCTCGCCGAGGTTGCGGCGCAGCGCGGGCACGACCGGGATCGCGTCGCCGACGCTCTCGCGCGCCATCGCGATGAGCACGGCGTCGGGGCCGAGCTCCAGGAACGCCCGCGCTCCGGCCTGGTGCGCGGCGACCACGGCGTCGGCGAACCGCACCGGCTCGCGGACGTGGCGCACCCAGTAGTCGGCGGTGCGGATCTCGTCACCCGCGAGAGCGCCGGTCAGTGCGGACACGAGCGGGATCTTCGGCGCGGCGAAGGAAATCCCGTCGAGCGCGGCGCGGAAGCCGGCCAGCATCGGGTCCATCAGCGGCGAGTGGAACGCGTGCGACACGCTGAGCCGCTTGGTCCGGCGCCCGCGCGCGGCGAACGTCTCCGCGATCCGCGTGACGTCGGCCTCGGCGCCAGCGAGCACCACCGAGTCCGGCCCGTTCACGGCCGCGATCGAGACGCCGTCGGTGAGCTCCGGGGTCACCTCGGCCTCGGTCGCGCGGACCGACACCATCGCGCCGCCCTCGGGCAACGCGTCCATCAACCGCGCGCGGGCGGCGACAAGGGTGCAGGCGTCGGGCAGCGACAGCACGCCGGCGCCGTGCGCGGCGGCGATCTCGCCGACGGAATGCCCGCCCAGCACGTCAGGCCGGACACCGAAAGACTCGGCCAGCCGCAGCAACGCGACCTCGACGGCGAACAACGCCGGCTGCGTCCACCCGGTGCGGTCGAGCAGCCCGGCGTCCGCACCCCACACGATGTCGCGCACGGGCCGGTCCAGCTTCGGGTCCAGCTCCGCCGCGACCGCGTCGAACGCCTCCGCGAACGCCGGGAACCGCCCGTAGAGCTCGCGCCCCATCCCGAGCCGCTGCGCCCCTTGGCCGGAGAAGACCACGGCGAGCTTGACCCGCCGCCCCGCGAGCCCGGTCGTGACGCCCGGCGCCCAACCGCCGCTGAGCCAGCGCGCCAGGTCCTCCCGTAGCGCCGTGGTGTCGGACCCGACGGCGGCCAGCCGGTGCTCGAACGCCGAACGGCCCGTGAGCAGCGAGAACCCGACGTCGACCGCGGAACCCAGGTCGTGGCCCACCAGGGCGCGGACCTGCCCGCGCAACGCCTCCGGGGTCTTGGCCGACAGCACCCACGGCACCACTCCCCCGGCCGGCTCGGTCTCGACCGGGTCGCTCGCCGGCGCCTGCTCCAGGATCGTGTGGGCGTTGGTGCCGCTCACCCCGAACGACGACACGGCCGCGCGCCGCGGGCGGCCGGTCTGCGGCCACGCCACCTGCTCGGCCACCAGGGTCACCGCGCCGGAGCTCCAGTCCACATGGGACGACGGCGTGCCCACGTGCAGGGTCTTCGGCACCACTCCGTGGCGCATCGCCTCGACCAGCTTGATCACCCCCGCGACCCCGGCGGCGGCCTGCGTGTGCCCGAAGTTCGACTTCACCGACCCCAGCAGCAGCGGGTGCTCGCGCTCCCGGCCGTAGGTCTCCAACAGGCTCCCGGCCTCCACCGGGTCACCCAGCGGTGTGCCGGTGCCGTGAGCCTCGACCACGTCCACTTCGGACGGTTCCAGCCGCGCCGCCGCCAGCGCCTGGCGGATCACGCGCTGCTGCGAACGCCCGTTGGGCGCGGTGAACCCGTTGGACGCGCCGTCGGAGTTCACCGCCGAGCCGCGGACGAGCGCGAGCACCGGATGCCCGTTGCGCTTCGCGTCCGACAGCTTCTCCAGCACCAGGACGCCGACGCCCTCGGCCCAACCGGTGCCGTCGGCGTCGTCGGAGAACGCCTTGCAGCGCCCGTCCGGCGCCAGGCCGCCCTGGCGGCTGAACTCCAGCAACGAACCCGGCGTGGACATCACGTTCACGCCACCGGCCAGCGCCAGCGTGCACTCGCCCGAGCGCAGCGCCTGCGCCGCCAGGTGCAGCGACACCAGCGAGGACGAGCACGCCGTGTCCACCGTGACGGCCGGGCCTTCCAGCCCGAACGTGTAGGAGATCCGGCCCGACGTGGCGCTCGCGGCGATGCCGGTGCCCACGCTGCCGTCGGCGTCGTCCAGTGAGCGCACCATGAGGTACGCGTAATCCTGGCCGTTGGTCCCGACGAACACACCGGTCCGGCTGCCGCGCAACGACACCGGGTCGATGCCCGCGCGTTCCACCGCTTCCCACGACGTCTCCAGCAGAAGCCGCTGCTGCGGGTCCATCGAGAGCGCCTCACGCGGCGAGATGCCGAAGAAGCCCGGGTCGAAGTCGGCGACGCAGTCGAGGAACCCGCCGCGCCGGCTCACTTCCTTGCCGCGCGCGTCGACCTCGCTCGTCTGCAACGCGCGCAGGTCCCAGCCGCGGTCGGCCGGGTAGCCGCCGACCGCGTCGCGGCCCTCGGCGACGAGCTGCCACAGGTCCTCGGGCGACCGGACGCCACCGGGGAACCGGCAGCTCATGCTCACGATCGCGATCGGCTCGGCCGCCGCGGCCAGCAGCTCCCGGTTCTGCCGGCGGAGGCGGTCGGCCTCCTTCACGGAAGCCCGCAGCGCCTCGACAACCTTTTCGCTGGGCGTGGTCATCTCTTCAGCTCCGTCACTCGCTCGGCTGGGTCACTCGGTCGGCTCTTGCCCGGTCAGCGCGGCCCGCACGAGGTCGTCCACGCCCATGTCGTCGATGTCCGCACCCGCGACCGCCTCGCCGCCTTCGGCCAGGCGCAGCAAGGTGTCCAGCACGCCGCTTTCGCGCAGCTTGGCCAGCGGCACCGCCGAGAGCAGCGCCCGCACCCGGGTCTCCTCGTCGCCGGCCTCGGCCGCTTCCGGAGCCAGCTGCTCCAGGAGGTACGCGGCCAGCGCCTCGGGCGTCGGGTGGTCGAACACGAGCGTCGAGGGCATCGTCAGCCCGGTCGCCGCCGTGAGGCGGTTGCGCAGTTCCACCACGCCGAGCGAGTCGAACCCGAGGTCGCGGAACGGCTTGTCCGGTCCCACCACGTCGAGGTCGGCGTACCCGAGCACCTCTGCGGCTCGCACCCGCACGAGGTCCAGCACGGCCTCTTCGCGCTCGTCGGCGGGCAGGCCGGCGAGGCGCTCGCGGAACGCGGACGACTCCTCGGCCGGCGCGGCCGCTGCCGGTTCGACGTAACCCGGCAGGTCGCGCAGCAATGGATTGGGCCGCGCGGGTCCGCCGCTGAAGCCCCCGGCGTCGACCTGGACCACCACCGCCGTCGGACGTGGTTCGGTGACGAGCTGCCGCAGGGCGAGCACGGCCAGATCCGGGTCCATCGCGGCGATCCCGCTGCGGCGCGCGGCAACCTCGGCCGCCGCCCCGGTCGCCATCCCGGCTCCGCCCCAGGCGCCCCACGCGATCGACGTGGCCGCGAGCCCTTCGGCCCGGCGCCGTTCGGCGAGGGCGTCGAGCACCGCGTTGGCGGCGGAGTAGTTGGCCTGCCCCGGGTTGCCGACCACGGCCGACGCCGAGGCGAACAGCGCGAACACCGCGAGGTCGTGGTCGCGGGTCAGCTCGTCGAGCAGGAGCGCCGAACCGACCTTGGCGCGGAACACGGCTTCGAACCGGTCCGGCGTGAGTCCGTCGAGCACGCCGTCGTCGAGCACGCCGGCGGTGTGGACCACGGCGGTGAGCGGCACGTCGGCCGGGATCCCCGCCAGCAGCTCGGTGAGCGAGGCCCGGTCGGCGACGTCGCAGGCGGCGATCGTCACGCGGGCACCCCGGTCTTCGAGCTCGGCAGCCAGCTCGGCCGCCCCGGGCGCGGCCGCACCGCGCCGGCTGGCGAGCAGCAGGTGCCCGGCCCCGGCCTCGGCGAGCCGGCGCGCGACCAGCGCCCCGAGCCCGCCGGTGCCACCGGTGATGAGCACCGTGCCCGTCGGGTCCCAAGTCCGGGCTTCGCCGCCGGCCGGAGCCGGAGCCAGGCGCGCCCCGAACACCGCGGACGGGCGCACGGCGAGCTGGTCCTCCCCCGCCGGGCCGGCGAGGACACCGGCGAAGCGGGCGGCCGAACGCTCGTCGAGCGTCTCCGGCAGGTCGACGAGCCCGCCCCAGCGGTCGGGGTGTTCCAGCGCGGCGGCGCGGCCGAGCCCCCAGCAGGCGGCCTGCAGCGGGCTGGTCACGTCCGTGCCGCCCGCCGGCACCGCACCCCGCGTCACCGCCCACAGCGGCGCGGTGGTCCCCGCGTCGCCCAGCGCCTGCAGCAGGGTCGTGGTGGCCACGAGCCCGTGCGGCACCCCGGACGTCGTGCGTTCGTCGAGGGCGAGTAGCGAGACGACTCCGGTCACCGGACCCGCCGCGCGCAGCTCCTCGGCGAGCGCGGCCCGGTCCTGGCCGCCGACAGCCAGGCGAACCACGTCGGTGCCCAGCGCGGCCACCGCCGCGTCCGTCCAGGCGTCGCCGTCGTGCGTCTCGGGGACGACCGCGAGCCAGGTGCCCGCCGGAGCGGCCTCGGCCGCGCCGGTCAGCGGCGACCAGGTGACGCGATGGCGCCAGGAGTCCACTGTGGACCGGTCGGCGACCGTCTTGCGCCAGCCGAGCAGTGCGGGCAGGACCTGGCCCAGCGCACCGGCGTCGACGTCAAGTGTGCTGCTGAGGTGCTCGAACTCCTCCTCCCGCACGGCCGACCAGAAAGCGTCGTCACGCGAGGACTCGACGGCGGGGGCGGCGCCGAGGGCCTGGCTCTCGGGCCAGAACCGCTCGTGCTGGAAGGCGTACGTCGGCAGGTCCACCACGCGGTGGCGGCCGAGCAAGGCCCGCCAGTCGGGGCTCAGGCCCGCGACGTGCAGCCGGGCCAGCGCCCCGAGCAGCGCGCCCGGTTCGCCGCGGTCCTTGCGCAGCACCGGAACGAGCGTCGCGCGGTCGTCGAGGGTCGCCGCCGCCATCGCGGAGAGGACCCCGTCGGGACCGATCTCCACGAACACATCGGCGCCGGCCTCGGCCAGGCCGGCAACACCGTCGGCGAAGCGGACCGCGTCGCGGACGTGGCGCACCCAGTACTCGGGGGTGAGCACCTCGTCGCCGGCCGGCGCACCGGTGACCGTGGACACGAGCGGCACCGCCGGAGCGGCGTAAGCCACGCTCCGGGCCACCCGTCGGTAGTCGTCCAGCATCGCGTCCATGTGAGATGAGTGAAACGCATGGGAGACCCGCAAACGCCTAGTCTTCCGGCCCTCGGCCGCGAACCTCGCGGCGAGCGCTTCGGCCTCCGATTCGTCCCCGGCCACCACCACCGCGGCCGGGCCGTTGACCGCCGCCACCGAGATCCCCGGCGTGAGCAGCGGCGTGACCTCGTCCTCGCGGGCCTCGATCGACACCATCGCCGACTCGGCCCCCGGCAGCGCGTCCATCAGCGTCGCGCGGGCGGCGACCAGGCGGGCGGCGTCGGCGAGGGAGAAGACGCCGGCCACGTGGGCCGCGGCCAGCTCGCCGATCGAGTGCCCGGCCACCACGTCCGGCCGGATGCCGAGCGAGGTGACCAGCCGCACCAGCGCGACCTCCATCGCGAACAGCGCGGGCTGCGTGTAGCCCGTGCGGTCGAGCAGCTCGGCCTCGGCCGTGCCGGGCTCGGCGAACACGATCTCCCGCAGCGGGCGCTCGAGGTGCGCGTCCAGCGCGGCCACGACCTCGTCGAAGGCCTCGGCGAACACCGGGAACCGGTCGTAGAGCTCGCGGCCCATGCCGGCGCGCTGCGCGCCCTGGCCGGTGAACAGGAACGCGGTGCGGCCCAGTGACCGCGCCCGGCCCTCGCTCACCGACGGGGACGGCGCGCCCTCGGCGAGCGCGGTCAGCCCGGCCAGCAGCTCGGCGGTGTCCGACGCCAGCACCGTCGCGCGGTGCTCGAACGTCGCACGGGTGGTGGCCAGCGCGTACGCGACTTCGGCGGGCGAGAGGCCCGGCTCGTCGAGCAGGCGGTCGCGCAGCCGCTGGGCCTGCGCCTTCAGCGCCGCCGGCGTACGGCCCGAGACCGGCACCAGCACCGGCCCGGCGGACTCCTCGGCCGAGACCGCGGGCTGTTCGGGCGCCTGCTCCAGGATCACGTGCGAGTTCGTGCCGCTGGCGCCGAACGACGACACCGCCGCGCGCCGCACCCGGCCCACCTCGGGCCAGGCCCGGGACTCGCCGACCAGCTCGATCGCCCCCGCGCTCCAGTCCACCTGGGACGTCGGCGCGTCGGCGTGCAGGGTCTTCGGCAGCACGCCGTGCTGCATCGCGAGCACCATCTTGATCACGCCCGCGACACCCGAGGCCGACTGCGTGTGGCCGAGGTTCGACTTCACCGACCCCAGCAGCAGCGGGTGTTCCCGCTCGCCGCCGTAGATCGCGAGCAGCGCCTGGGCCTCGATCGGGTCACCCAGTTTCGTGCCGGTGCCGTGGGCTTCGACCGCGTCCACTTCGGACGGTTGCAGGCCGGCGCCGGCGAGCGCCTTGCGGATCACCTTCTGCTGCGCCGGACCGCTGGGCGCGGTCAGGCCGTTGGAGGCGCCGTCGGAGTTGATGGCCGAACCCCGCACCACGGCGAGGATCCGGTGGCCGTTGCGCACGGCATCGGACTGGCGTTCCAGCACCAGCATGCCGACGCCCTCGGCCCAGCCGGTGCCGTTCGCCTCGTCGGAGAAGGCCTTGCACCGTCCGTCCGGCGACAAGGCGCCGAGGTCGCTGAACTCGACGAAGTTCACCGGCGTCGACATCACCGTGACCCCGCCGGCCAGCGCGACCGAGCACTCACCGCTGCGCAGGGCCTGGGCGGCGAGGTGCATCGCGACCAGCGAAGACGAGCACGCCGTGTCGACCGACACGGTCGGGCCCTGGAGGCCGAACGTGTAGGCCAGGCGCCCGGAGAGCAGGCTCGACGACTGCGCCGTCTGCCAGTGCCCGCCCTCTTCGCCGAGCACGGGCCGGTAGTCGCCGCTGCCGCCGCCCACGAACACGCCCGCGTCGGTGCCGCGCAGGCCGGCCGGGTCGACCCCGGCGCGTTCCAGCGCCTCCCACGCGGCTTCGAGCACGATGCGCTGCTGCGGGTCCATCACCACGGCCTCGCGCGGCGAGATCCCGAAGAAGCCGGGGTCGAAGTCCGCGACGTCGTAGAGGAAACCGCCCTGGCGCGTCACGCTCGTGCCCGGCGTCTCCGGGCCGCCGGCGAACAGCTCGTCCATCGGCCAGCCGCGGTCGGCGGGCATGTCGCCGACCGCGTCGACCCCGTCGGAGACGAGGCGCCACAGGTCTTCCGGCGACCGGACGCCACCGGGGTAGCGGCAGCTCATGCCGACGATCACGATCGGGTCGTCGGTGACCGCCGCCGTGGTCACCACGCCGGCGCCGCTGTCGTCGGCGCCGAACAGCTCGGCGTCGAGGAAGGCCGCCAGCACCTGCGGGGTCGGGTGGTCGAACGCGAGGGTGGCCGGGAGCGCCAAGCCGGTGGCGTCCCCGAGCTGGTTGCGCAGGTCGACCGCGGTGAGCGAGTCGAATCCGAGGTCCTTGAACGGCAGGTCGGCGGCGACCGCGTCGGCGCTCGCGTGGCCGAGGACCAGCGCCGCCTTCTCCCGCACGGCGGCGAGCAGCCGCCGGATGCGGTCCGCCTGCGGCAGTTCGCGCAGTTCCCCGGCGAGACCGGCCGTCTTCTGCGTGACCGCCTCGGTGAACTCGGGCAGCTCGGTGAACAGGTTCGTGGGGCGGGTCCGGGTGAACGCCGGGGCGAACTTCACCCACTCCACGTCCGCGACGATCGCGGCCGGGGCGCTCAATGCCGTCACCGCGGCCGCGGATGGCATCGCGGGAAGACCCGACAGGCGCAGGTGCCCGGCGAGAGCGTCGTCGGTGCCGGCCCAGGCGCCCCAGGCGATCGCCTGCCCGGCCAGGCCACGCAGGCGCCGGCGTTCGGCGATCGCGGCCAGCTGCGCGCCGATCGCGGCTTCGTCGGCGCGGCCGGCCGAGCCCCAGGCTCCGGCGAGGGAACCGAACACGAGGAACGCGTCGAGCTCGCGGTCGCCGAACAGGGTGTCGAGGGTTTCGGCGCCGCCGAGCACCGCGGCGACCGGGTCGCCGTGGCCGGTGCCGTCGTCGGCGTGGACCACGGCGGTCACGTCCGCGACCAGCTCGGCCGACAGCTCGGTGACGACCTCGGCCGGCACGCCCAGCTCCGGAGCGTCCACAAGGGACGGTGCCGTGAGCAGGAGCCGCTCGGCGCCGTGCTCGGCGAGCCACCCGGCCACGGCCAGGCCGGTGCCGGTCGTCCCGCCGGTGACGAGGACGGTGCCCCGCGGCGTCCACCGCTCCCCCGCGACCGCGCGGACGATCCGGCGGGCGAACACGCCGCCGGAGCGGACCGCGACCTGGTCTTCGCCAGCCGCCAGCACCGCGGCCAGCCGGGCGAGGGCACGGTCGTCGGGCTCGGCGGGCAGGTCGACGAGGCCACCCCAGCGTTCGGGTGCGTCGAGCGCGGCCACCCGGCCGAGCCCCCACACCGCGGCCTGCGCCGGGTCGAGGTCTTCGTCGTCGCCGACGGCCACGGCACCTCGTGTGACGCACCACAGTGGAGCGGCGACGCGGTCCAGCAGGTCGGCCGGCGCGACGTCCAGCAGCGACAGCACTCCGGTGAAGTCCGTCTCCGCGGGCAGCGCGTCGAGCTCGGCGGCCACGGCCGTGTCACCCAGGGCGGCCAGGATCGCGGTCACGTACTCGTCGCGCTCCGCCGGGACGAGCACGAGCCAGCGCCCCTCCGCACCGCCGTCGGGCGTGATCGGCCGCCACACCACGTCGTACTTCCACTGCGGCACCCGCGCCTCGTCCTGCCGGCCGCGGCGCCAGCGCGCAAGCGCCGGCACGAGGGTGGCGAGCTGGTCGCCGTCGAGGTCGAGGCTCGCCGACAGCGTCTCGAGGTCGGCGTCTTCGACCGCGGCCCAGAACGCGGCGTCCGCCGGATCCGGCGCGACCTGCGCGTCGAACTCCGGCCAGTAGCGCTCGCGCTGGAACGCGTACGTCGGCAGCACGACACGGCGGGTGCCGGTGCCGGCGAAGTAGGTCTCCCAGTCCACGGCGACCCCGCGACCGTGCAGCCGGCCGAGGGCGCCGGCCCACGCGGCTTCTTCACCCCGGCCCTTGCGCAGCGCGGCGATGGCTTCGGTGTCCTGCCTGAGACCGGCCTGCGCGAGTGCGGTGAGCACCCCGGCGGGACCGAGCTCGAGGAACGTCGTCACGCCCTGGCCGGTCAGCGTCGCGACGCCGTCGGCGAACCGCACCGGCTCGCGCACCTGTCGCACCCAGTATTCCGGCGACGCGAGCTCCCCGGCGGCCGCGACCCCACCGGTCACAGTGGACACGACCGGGATCTCCGGCTCGGCCAGGGTCAATCCGGCGACCACGGCCCGGAACTCGTCCAGCATCGGGTCCATCAGCGGCGAGTGGAACGCGTGGCTGACGGCGAGCCGCTTGGTCTTGCGGCCCGTCAGCCGTGCCACCACCGCGAGCACCGCGTCCTCGGTACCCGAGAGCACCACGGCGTCCGGACCGTTGACGGCGGCGAGCGCCACGTCACCCGAGAGCAGCGGCGTGACCTCGGCCTCGGTCGCCTGCACGGACACCATGGCGCCCCCGGCCGGCAACGCCTGCATCAGCCGGCCGCGAGCGGCGACCAGCGTGCACGCGTCCGCCAGCGAGAACACCCCGGCGACGTGCGCTGCGGCCAGCTCGCCGATCGAGTGCCCGGCCACGAAGTCCGGCCGGATCCCGAGCGAGGCGGCCAGGCGGAACAGCGCCACCTCGATCGCGAACAACGCGGGCTGCGTGTACGCGGTCTCGTCGAGCAGGTCCGAATCCGTGAAGACCACATCGCGCAGCGGGCGGTCGAGCTCGCGATCGAAGTGCGCGAGCACCTCGTCGAAGGCCTCGGCGAACACCGGGAACCGGTCGTAGAGCTCGCGGCCCATGCCGGCGCGCTGCGCGCCCTGACCCGAGAACAGCACGGCGGTGCGGCCGGTCGCGGCCTTCGTCCGGCCCGCCTCGGCGACACCGTCCGAAGTGGACACCAGCACCGCGCGGTGGCGCAGCGCGGCGCGGCCGGTCGCGAGCGTGTAGCCCACGTCCACCGGCGACAGCTCACCGGCGGCCGCGGTCACCCGGGCGATCTGCGCGTCGAGCGCCTGCTCGGTGCGGCCCGAGACCAGCCACGGCACAGCCACCGGCTCGATCACGGCGGGCTCGGCCGGCGCCGGCTCGGGCGCCTGCTCCAGAATCACGTGGGCATTGGTGCCGCTCACGCCGAACGCGGACACCCCGGCGCGGCGCGGGCGGCCGGTCTCCGGCCACTGCGTGACGTCGTCCAGCAGCGAGATCGTGCCGCCGGTCCAGTCGACGTGCGAGGTCGGGCGCTCGCTGTGCAGCGTCTTCGGCAGCACGCCGTGGCGCATCGAGAGCAGCACCTTGATCACGCCGGCGACGCCCGCGGCGGCCTGGGAGTGACCGAGGTTCGACTTCACGGCGCCGAGCAGCAACGGCGTGGTCCGGTCGCGGCCGTAGGTCGCCAGCAGCGCACCGGCCTCGATCGGGTCGCCCAGCTTCGTGCCGGTGCCGTGGGCCTCGACGACGTCGACGTCCGCAGTGGACAGTCCGGCGTCGGCCAGTGCCTGGCGGATCACCCGCTGCTGCGCGAGCCCGTTGGGTGCGGTGAGGCCGTTGGACGCGCCGTCCTGGTTGACCGCGCCACCGCGCACGACGCCCCAGACCTCGTGGCCGTGGCGCACCGCGTCGGACAGACGCTCCAGCACCAGCACGCCGACGCCCTCGGCCCAGGCCGTGCCGTCGGCGTCCTCGGAGAACGCCTTGATGCGGCCGTCGGCGGCGAGACCGTTCTGCGTGCTGAACTCGAGGAACGAGCCCGGACTCGCCATCACCGACACACCGCCGGCGAGCGCGAGCGACGACGTGCCGCTGCGCAGCGCCTGCGCCGCCCACTGCAGGGCGACCAGCGAAGACGAGCAGGCCGTGTCGACCGTGACGGCCGGGCCTTCCAGCCCGAGTGTGTAGGAAAGGCGGCCGGACAGCACACTCGCCGTGGTGCCGGTGGCGATGTGCCCCTGGATGTCGGCGGACGCGTTCTGCAGCAGCTGCACGTAGTCCTGGCCGTTGGTGCCCACGAACACGCCGGTGTCGCTGCCGCGCAGCCCGTCGGCGTCGATGCCCGCGTGTTCCAGCGCCTCCCACGTGGTTTCCAGCAGGAGCCGCTGCTGCGGGTCCATCGCGAGGGCTTCGCGCGGGGAGATGCCGAAGAAGCCCGCGTCGAAGTCCGCCACGTCGGAGAGGAACCCGCCTTGCAGCGTGGCGGAGGCTCCGGCGGCCAGCGCTTCGAGGTCCCAGCCGCGGTCGGCCGGGAACGGCGCCACGGCGTCACGGCCCTCGACCAGCAGCTGCCACAGGTCCCCGGGCGAGCGGATCCCGCCCGGGTACCGGCAGGCCATGCCGACGACGGCGATCGGGTCGTCGTCCACCGCGCGTGCGGCCGGGGCCGACGACACCGGGGTGTCGAGCGTGCCCAGCAGCTCGCCGAGCAGGAACGCGGCCAGCGCGCGGGGGCTGGGGTGGTCGAACACGATCGTCGACGGCAGCGTCAGCCCGGTCGCGGCGGCGAGCGAGTTGCGCAGCTCGACCGTGGTCAGCGAGTCGAAACCGAGGTCCGCGAACGGCTGGTCGGCCTCGACCTGGCCCGTACCGTCGTGACCGAGCACGGCCGCGACCCGCACCAGCACCAGGTCGAGCACGGCGCGGACGCGCTCGGTTTCGGGCAACCCGGCGAGCGTGCGGCGCAGGGCGTTCTCGTCCTGCTGCTCCGCGACGTCGGTCCGGGCCAGGGCACGGACCTCCGGCAGGTCGGCAATCACCGGGTCCGGGCGCACGGTCGCGAAGCGCGGCCAGTCGACGTCCAGCACCGCGAGCGCGGTGTCGCCGGCCTCGATCGCATGCCACATCGCGGTGATCGCCGCGGCGGGGTCGAGCAGGCCGAAGCCGCCGCGCCGCACGCGGTTCGCGATCTCCGCGTCGCCGGCCATGCCGTCGTCGGCCCAGGGGCCCCAGGCGATCGACGTCGCCGGCCGGCCCGAGGCGCGGCGCTGGGCGGCGAACGCGTCGAGGTAGGCGTTGGCGGCGGCGTAGTTGCCCTGCCCCGCGGCACCGAGCGTGCCGGCGACTGAGGAGAACAGGACGAACGCGTCGACGTCGCCGGCCAGCTCGTGCAAGTTCCGCACGGCCGTGGCCTTGGCGGCGAAGACTGTGTCGAACCGTTCGGGGGTCAGGGTGTCGAGCACGCCGTCGTCGACGACGCCGGCGGTGTGGAAGACGGACCGCACCGGGTGTTCGGCGAGCAGGTCCGCAAGGGCGGCGCGGTCGGCGACGTCGCACGCGGCGATCGTCACGCGGGCACCCAGCTCTGCCAGCTCCTCGGCGAGCTCGGCCGCACCTGGCGCATCGGGGCCGCGGCGGCTCGTCAGCAGCAGGTGCTCTGCGCCTTCCGCGGCGAGCCGGCGGGCCACGCGACGGCCGAGACCGCCGGTGCCGCCCGTGACGAGGACGGTGCCGGTCGGCGTGAACGTCGTCTTCGGGTCGGTGGCACTGTGCGCGAGCCGCCGGACGAAAACGCCCGGCGCGCGCACCGCGAGCTGGTCCTCGTCGCCGGACCCGGCAAGCGAGGCCACGAGCCGTGCGGCGACAGCGGAGTCCAGCTCCGCGGGCAGGTCGATCAGGCCGCCCCAGCGGTCGGGGTGTTCCAGGCCGATCGCCCGGCCGAGGCCCCACACCGCGGCCTGGTCCGGGCTCACCCCGGCGTCGGCGCGGCCCACGGAGATCCCGCCGCGGGTGAGAATCCACAGTGGAGCATCGACGTTCGCGGCACCGAGCGCCTGGACCAGCGCCGCAGCGGTGAGGACCCCGGCGGGAGTATGACCTTCGCCGGTCTCGCCGGGCTCCGGCAGCAAGATCACGCCGGCGTAGGGACCGGCGCCGATCTCGTCGACGCTCGGTACCACAACGGTGTCGGTGCCCAGCGTTTCGACGACGCCGCGGGTCCAGCCGGACTCCGCCGGGACCACCACGAGCCACGTGCCCGACAGGCGTCGTTCGGCGGGCCGGAACGGTTTCCAGTCCACGCGGTAACGCCGGCCGTCCACCGTGGCCCGTTCGGTGCGGCGACGACGCCAGGCCGAGAGCGCGGGCACCATCGGCTGGAGCGTCTCGCCGTCGAGGCCGAGCTGCTCGGCCAGCGCCGTCACGTCCTCCTGCTCGACGGCGGACCAGAAGTCGGCGTCGGCGGGATCGGCCGCGACGGGAGCGAGAGCCGCGGGCTCCGGCCAGTAACGCTTGCGCTGGAACGCGTAGGTGGGCAGGTCGACGACCCGCGCGCCGTTGCCGGCGAACACGCCGTCCCACCCGACCGGCACGCCCTGGACGTGCAGGCGGGCGAGCGCACCTAGCGCGGTCGCGACCTCGTCGCGGTCGCGGCGCAGCACGGGCAGCACGAGCGCCGCTTCGGTCAGCGACTCCTGCGCCATCCCCGACAGCACCCCGTCGGGCCCGAGCTCCAGGAACGTCGTGACGCCGTGACCCGCGAGCCAGGACACGCCGTCGGCGAACCGCACGGCGCGGCGGACGTGGTCCACCCAGTACTCCGGCGAGCACACCTGCTCCTCGGTCGCGAGGTTGCCGGTCACGTTCGAGACGAACGGGATCACCGGCGCCGTGAAGCTCACGGATCCGGCGACGCGGCGGAAGTCGTCGAGCATGGCGTCCATGCGCGGCGAGTGGAACGCGTGGCTCACGCGCAGGCGGCGGGTCTTGCGGTCCAGCTCGGCGAAGTGCCGCGCGATGGCCCCGGCTTCGGCCTCCTCACCGGCGATGACCACCGAACGCGGCCCGTTGATCGCGGCCAGGGACACGCCTTCGGTGAGCAGCGGCGTCACTTCGTCCTCGGTCGCCTGCAGCGCGATCATCGCGCCTCCGGCGGGCAACGCCTCCATCAGCCGGCCACGCGCGGCGACCAGCTTGCACGCGTCCTCCAGCGTCAGCACCCCGGCGACGTGGGCCGCCGCCAGCTCACCGATCGAGTGCCCGGCGAGATAGTCCGCGCGCACGCCCCACGACTCGGCGAGCCGGTAGAGCGCGACCTCGACCGCGAACAACGCCGGCTGCGTGGAGGCGGTCCGGTCGAGCAGCTCGGTGTCGGCGCCCCAGATGACCTCGCGCAGCGGCCGGTCCAGCTCCGCGTCGAAGCAGGCGCAAGCGGCGTCGAAGGCGTCGGCGAACACCGGGAACTGCTCGTACAGCTCACGGCCCATGCCCAAGCGCTGGCTGCCCTGTCCGGTGAACAGGAACGCCGTGCGCCCGCGTCCGGCACTGCGGCCGGTCACCAGGTTCCCCGCAGGCGCTCCGTCGCGCACGGCGGTGAGGCCGGCGAGCAGCTCGGCCCGGTCGCCCGCGACCAGGGCCGCGCGGTGGTCGAACGCCGAGCGCGCGGTGGCCAGCGAGTACGCGACGTCCGCGAGCCGCAGGCCGGGCTCGTCCGTGAGCCGGTCCAGCAACCGCGAAGCCTGGGCGCGCAGGGCGTCTTGCGACCGTCCGGAAAGGACGACCGGAACGGCCTGCTCGACACCCGGCTCCTCGACCACGTCGAGCGGCGGTGCCTGCTCCACCACGGTGTGCGCGTTCGTGCCGCTGAGCCCGAACGACGACACCGCGGCGCGGCGCGGCCGGTCACCGCCGGGCCACGGCGTCGTCTCGGTCAGCAGCTGCACTGCACCCGTGCCCCAGTCCACATGGGACGAAGGCTCGTCGGCGTGCAGGGTCGGCGGGAGCACGCCGTGCTCCATCGCCTTCACGACCTTGATCAGGCTCGCGACGCCGGACGCCATCTGGGTGTGGCCGATGTTCGACTTGATCGACCCCAGCAGCAGCGGCCGCTCGCGGTCCTGGCCGTAGGTCGCGAGCAGCGCCTGGGCCTCGATCGGGTCGCCGAGCGCCGTGCCGGTGCCGTGGCCCTCGACCGCGTCGATCTCGCCGGCCGTCAGGCCCGAGTTCGCCAGCGCCGCGCGGATCACGCGCTGCTGCGCGGGACCGTTGGGCGCGGTCAGGCCGTTGGACGCACCGTCCTGGTTGATCGCCGAGCCGCGGATCACGGCGAGCACCGGATGCCCGTTGCGCCGCGCGTCGGACAGGCGCTCCACCAGCACGAGGCCGACACCCTCGGCGAGGCTCATGCCGTCGGCCGAGTCGGAGTAGGCCTTGCAACGGCCGTCGGGCGCCATCGCGCGCTGGCGGCTGAAGCCGATGAACGCGTTCGGCGTCGACATCACCGACACCCCGCCCGCCAGCGCGAGCGAGCTCTCCCCGCCGCGCAGCGACTGGCACGCCAGGTGCAGCGCGACCAGCGACGACGAACAGGCCGTGTCCAGCGTGATCGCCGGGCCCTCGAGCCCGAACAGGTAGGACAGCCGGCCGGACAGCACGCTGGAGAGCGCGCCGGTGATCATGTGGCCCTCGGAGTTCTCGGCACCGGCCGCGGCGCTCTCGCCGTAGTCCTGGTAGCTGGCGCCGATGAACGTGCCGGTGAGGCTGCCGCGCAGGGCCGACGAGTCGAGACCGGCGCGTTCGAACGCCTCCCACGCGGTCTCCAGCAGCAGCCGCTGCTGCGGGTCCATCGACAGCGCCTCCCGCGGCGAGATCCCGAAGAAACCCGCGTCGAAGTCGGCGACGTCGTGCAGGAACCCGCCCTGGGTCGAGTAGGTCTTACCGTTGACGTCGGGGTCCGGGTCGAAGATCGCGTCGGCGTCCCAGCCGCGGTCGGCGGGGAAGCCGGAGATCACGTCACGGCCCTGGGAAACCAGCTCCCACAGCTGCTCGGGTGAACCGACGCCGCCCGGGTAGCGGCAGCTCATGCCGATGATGGCGATGGGCTCGTCGGTCGCGATCGCGGCCGCCGGTCCGCCGGTCGCCACGGTGGCACCGGCGACCTCGGTGCGGAGGAACTCCACCAGTGCCAACGGGTTCGGGTAGTCGAACACCATCGTGGTCGGCAGCGTCAGCCCGGTCGCGGTCGCGAGGCGGTTGCGCAGGTCGACGGCCGTGAGCGAGTCGAAGCCGACGTCGCGGAACGCCCGTTCCTCGGCCAGGTCCGCCGGATCGGCCAGCCCCAGCACGGCGGACGCCTCGGTGCGGACCAGCGCCAGGAGCCGGTCTTCCTGCTCGGCCGGGCTCAGCGCGCGCAGCTGCGCGGCGAACTCGCCTTCCGCCACCGTGCCGGCGGTCTCCTGTTCGGCGGCCTGCAGCAGCTTGACCTCGGGCACCTCGGCGAACAGGTTCGTCGGGCGCATCGCGGTGAACACCGCGTGGTAGCGGTCCCAGTCCACATCGGCCACGGCGACCACGGTGTCGCCGCCGTCGAGCGCCGTGCGCAGGCCCGAGAGCGCGAGCTTCGGGTCCATGAACACCAGGCCGCTGCCGCGGATCTGCGCCGGGTCGACGCGGCCGAGCTGCAGGTCGTCGGCCCAGATGCCCCACGAGACCGACGTCGCCCGCAGGCCGCGGGCGCGGCGGTGCTCGGCGAGCGCGGCGAGGAACGCGTTGCCCGCCACATAGGCGGCGTGCTGGCCACTGCCCCACATGCCGGCGGTGGACGAGTAGAGCACGAACGAGTCGAGGTCCTCGGGCAGCAGCTCGTCGAGCAGCCGCGCGCCCAAGACCTTCGCGCGGATGACCTCCGCGAACGCCTCGATCGACGTCTCGGCCAGCGTCTGCAGGCCGATGAACGCGGCCGTGTGCAGCACGTTGCGGATCTCGCGGCCCGCGTCGCGCAGCCCGGCGAGCATCGCCTCGACTTGAGCGCGGTCGCTGATGTCGCAGGCCACGACCTCGGCCTCGGTGCCCAGCTCGGCCAGCTCCGCGACCAGCTCGCGCGCGCCGGGCGCGTCGAGGCCGCGGCGGCTGGTGAGCACGACGTGCGGCGCGCCTTCGCGGGCGAGCCAGCGGGCCAGGTGCGGGCCGAGCGTCCCGGTCGCGCCGGTGACGAGCGTGGTGCCGGCCGGCGTCCACGCGCGTTCGGTCGTCCCGGCCGGAGCCCGCACGACTCGGCGGGCGAAGACCCCCGACGCGCGCACGGCCAGCTGGTCCTCCCCGGTCGCGCCGGACAGCACGGTCACCAGGCGCGCGACCGCGCGTTCGTCCGGCTGCTCCGGAACGTCGACCACACCGCCCCAGCGATCCGGGTGCTCCAGCGCGGCGGTCCAGCCGACGCCGTGCACCTGCGCCTGGGCCGGGTGGGTCACGGTGTCGGCGCGGTTGGTGGCGACGGCACCGGTGGTGACCGTCCACAGCGGAGCGTCGAGCCCGGCGTCCCCGAGCGCCTGGACCAGCGCGACGGTGAGCGCGAGGCCACTCGCGAGCTCCGGGAACTCGCCGTGGGGCGCTTCGGCGAGCGCCACCAGCGAGACGACGCCGGTGATCTCCTCGTCCACCGGCAGCCGTCCGGCGAGCACGGAGCGGTCGCTGCAGGACTCGTCGAGCACCAGCGTCCGCACCCGCGCGCCGGCGGCGTGCAGGCCCCGGGCGATCTCGGCGCCCTCGTGGCCCTCGGTCGTGACCAGCAGCCAGGTGCCGGACAGGATGCCGCTCGGCAGCCCGGTCAGCGGCTTCCAGACCGGCCGGTACCGCCAGGAGTCCACTGTGGACGCGTCCTGCCGGCGCCGGCGCCAGTTCGACAACGCGGGCAGCACGGCGGCCAGCGAGGCACCGTCGACGTCGAGGCTCGCCGTGAGCGAGTCGAGGTCCTGACCCTCCACGGCCGCCCAGAACTCGGCGTCGGCCGGGTCGGCGTGCACCACGGGCTCCGGCTCGGCCGGGACGGCCCAGAAGTGCTGGTGCTGGAAGGCGTAGGTCGGCAGCTCGATGCGCCCGCCGCCGCGGGTGTACGGCGTGAAGTCCACCGGCACGCCACGGACGAACGCCTCCGCGGCCGAGGTCAGGAAGCGCTGCAGCCCGCCCTGGTCGCGGCGCAACGTCCCGGTCACGGCCGTGCGGCCCGCGCCTTCCAGGGTCTCCTGCACCGGCATGGTCAGCACGGGGTGCGAGCTGATCTCCACGAACACGCGGTGCTGGTCCTCGGCGAGCGCGCGGATGGCGGGCTCGAAGCCGACGCGGCCCCGCAGGTTGCGGTACCAGTAGCTCGCGTCCATCTCCGTCGTGTCGAGCCAGCCGCCGGTCACCGTCGAGTAGAACGGGACGGCGGAAACCCGCGGCGTGATCGGGGCCAGCGCCTCGGCGAGGTCGGTCTCGATCGCCTCGACGTGCGCGGAGTGCGACGCGTAGTCCACGGCGATCTTGCGGGCGCGGACTTCCTCGGCCGTCAGCTCGGCGTGCAGACGGTCGAGCGCGTCCGGGTCGCCCGCCACCACGACGGACGTCGGCCCGTTGACCGCGGCGATCGAAACGCCCTCGGGCAGGCGCGGCTCCACTTCGGACACGGGCAGGCCCACGGACATCATCCCGCCGTGGCCCGCGAGTGTCCGCGCGATGGCCTGGCTGCGCAGCGCCACCACGCGGGCCGCGTCTTCGAGCGACAGCGCACCGGCCACGCACGCGGCGGCGATTTCGCCCTGCGAGTGTCCGACCACAGCGTCGGGCTCCACGCCGTGGGCCTGCCACAACGCGGCCAGCGACACCATGACCGCCCACGACGCCGGCTGCACCACATCCACGCGCTCCAACGTCGGCGCACCCTCGACCTGCCGCAGCACATCCAGCAGTGACCAATCCACAAAAGGCGAAAGGGCCGCAGCGCACTCGTGCAACCGCTCGGCGAACACCGGCGACTCGTCGAGCAGCTGCGCCCCCATACCGGCCCACTGAGAACCCTGACCCGGGAACACGAACACCCGCTTGCCCTCGACGTCGGCCACCCCGCGCACCGCGGTGGGCAGGTCGCCCCGCAGGCCGGCGAGCAGCTCGTCCCGGCCCGTGCCGAATACCACGGCGCGGTGCTCGAACCGGGCCCGCGTGGTCAGCAGGGAGGCGGCGACGTCACGCGGGTCGGCGGTTTCGAGCGTCGAAGCGACGTTCACGACCTGCTCGCGCAGCGCCGCTTCACCTCGCGCCGACACCACGAGCGGAACCAGGCGTTCGGGCTCGTCCGCGTGGTCGGGGACCTCCGTCGCGGGCGGCTCGGCGAGGATCGTGTGCGCGTTGGTGCCGCTGATGCCGAACGACGAGATCGCCGCGATCCGCGGCCGGTCGCCGCGCGGCCACGCGGCGGCCTCGGTCAGCAGCTGCACCGTGCCGGGCGTCCAGTCGATGTGGGCCGACCGGTCACCGGCGTGCAGCGTCCGCGGCAGGACCTCGTGCCGCATCGCCATGATCATCTTGATCACGCTCGCCATGCCGGCCGCCGACTGCGTGTGGCCGATGTTCGACTTCACCGAGCCGAGCAGCAGCGGCTGCTCCGGGTCGCGGTCCCGGCCGTAGGTGGCCTGCAGCGCCTGCGCCTCGATCGGGTCCCCGAGCGCGGTGCCGGTGCCGTGCGCCTCCACGACCTGCACGTCTTCGGTGCGCACGCCGGAGTTGGCCAGCGCCTGGCGGATCACGCGCTGCTGCGCGGGGCCGTTGGGAGCCGAGAGGCCGTTGGACGCGCCGTCCTGGTTCACGGCGGAACCGCGCACCACGGCGAGGATCGGGTGGCCGTTGCGCTGCGCGTCCGACAATCGCTCCACGAGCAGCACGCCGACGCCCTCGGCGAGCGTCATGCCGTCGGCGCCGTCGCCGAACGCCTTGCAGCGCCCGTCGAGCGCCAGCGCGCGCTGGCGGCTGAAGGCGACGAACGGGCCCGGGTTGGCCATCACGGTCGCGCCGCCGGCCAGCGCCAGCGTGCTCTCCCCGCCGCGCAGCGACTGGCACGCCAGGTGCAGCGCGACCAGCGAAGACGAGCAGGCGGTGTCGACGGTGACCGAGGGTCCTTCCAGCCCGAAGGTGTACGACAACCGTCCGGAAAGGACACTCGGCTGGGTGCCGGTGACGACGTGGCCTTCACCCGCGTCGCCGGCCCCGGCGCCGTAGTCCTGGAAGGTCGAGCCGATGAACGCGCCGGTCGGGCTGCCGTGCAGGGTCGCCGGGTCGATGCCGGCGCGTTCGAAGGCCTCCCACGAGGTCTCCAGCAGCAGCCGCTGCTGCGGGTCCATCGACAGCGCCTCCCGCGGCGAGATCCCGAAGAACGCGGGGTCGAACCGGCCGGCGTCGTGCAGGAAACCGCCCTGCGTCGAGTAGGTGGTGCCGAGGTGGTCGGGGTCCGGGTCGTAGAGGCCGTCGATCTCCCAGCCGCGGTCGGCGGGGAACTCGGAAATCGCGTCGACGCCGTCGGCGACCAGCCGCCAGAACTCCTCCGGCGTGTCGGCGCCGCCGGGGAACCGGCAGGCCATGCCGATGATCGCGATCGGCTCGTCACTCGCGCCCGCGGCGGCCACGACGTTCGCCGTGGCGGCGGTGCCCAGCACCTCGGCGCGCAGGAACTCCGCCAGCGCCGTCGGGTTGGGGTAGTCGAAGGCCAGGGTCGCGGGCAGCGTCAGGCCGGTCAGCGCGCCGAGCCGCTTGCGCAGCTCGACCGCCGTGAGCGAGTCGAAGCCGGCCTCGCGGAAGGCCCGGCGCTCCCCCACCTCGTCCGAGGACGCGTGGCCGAGCACGGCCGCCGCCTCGCCGCGCACCAGGTCGAGGAGCAGCCGCAGCTGCTCGGGCTCGCCGAGCGCGCTCAGGCGGGCGGCGAACTCGCCGGCCTCGGCCTCCGGCTCGTCGGCCCGCACGGCCGCCAGGCCCGCGAGCAGCGGGCTCGGCCGCATCGCCGAGAACACCGGCACGTACCGATCCCAGTCGACGTCGGCGACGGTCACAACCGGCCCGCCCGCGACGACCGCGCGGCGCAGCTCGGCCATGGCCGGGGCGGGCGCCATCATCCCGAGGCCGCGGCGGCGCAGGTCACCCGCGACCGCGTCGTCGGTCGCCATCCCCGCTTCGGCCCACGGACCCCACGCGACGGCCGTCGCGGCCAGGCCGCGGGCGCGTCGCTGCTCGGCCAGCGCGTCGAGGTAGGCGTTGCCCGCGCCGTACGCGCTCTGGCCCGCGCTGCCCCACACGCCCGCGATCGAGGAGAACAGCACGAAGAAGTCGAGCGGACGGTCGCCGAGCAGGGCGTCCAGGTTGACGGCGCCGGCGATCTTCGCCGACAGGACCTGGTCGAAGTAGGCCTGATCGATCTCGTTCAGCGGCGTCGCCTGGCCGACACCGGCCGCGTGGACCACGCCCGTCAGGTCCGGCAGCTCCGCGAGCACGTCGGCGAGGGCGTCGCGGTCGGCGACGTCGCACGCGGCCACGGTGACGCGCGCGCCCAGCTCCTCCAGCTCCGCGGCCAGCTCGGCCGCGCCCGGTGCCTCGGCGCCGCGACGGCTGGTGAGGACCACGTGCTCGGCGCCGCTGCGGGCCAGCCAGCGCGCGACCTCCGCGCCCAGCGCGCCCGTGCCGCCGGTGACCAGCACGCTGCCGGACGCGGTGAACGCGCCTTCCGGCGGCAGGTCCTGCGCCGCGTGCCGCACGAGCCGCCGGCCGGCGACCCCGTTCGCGCGGATCGCGAGCTGGTCCTCGCCCTCCGCATCGGCCAGGACCGCGACGAGCCGGCGGGCGGCGGCCGGGTCCAGAGTGGACGGCAGGTCGACCAGACCGCCCCAGCGGTGGGGCTGTTCCAGCGCGACCACACGGCCCAGCCCCCACACCGCGGCCTGCGCGGCGCTGGTCACGGTCTCGTCCGGCGTGGTGGCGACCGCGCCGCGGGTCAGGGTCCAGATCGGCAGCGGGCCGTGGTCCTCCAGCGCGTGGACGAGCGCGACCGTCAACGCCAGCGCGTCGTCCTCGGCCGAGGCCAGCGTGGAGACGATCCCGGTGACCCCGTCGAGGTCGCCCAGGTTCTCGACGGTGCCGGTGCGCACCTCGGCGCCGTGCTCGGTCAGCGCGTCGACCACGTCCTGCGGCGCGTCGGCGGGGCTGACGACCAGCCAGGTGCCCTCGAGCGCGGGCAGCGCCGAGGGCTGCAGGTGCTGCCATTCGACGCGGTAGCGCCACGAGTCCAGCAGCGATTTCTCGTGCCGCGTCTGGCGCCACGACGAGAGGGCGGGCAGCAACGCGTAGAGCGAGGCGTGCTGTTCGTCCTGCAGACCCAGGATCCCGGCCAGCGCGCCGGCGTCGCCGCGTTCCACGGCGTCCCAGAGCCGCTCGTCGGCCGGGTCCGCCGGCACCGAAGCCGAGGGTGTGTCGGGCCAGAAGAACTCGTGCTGGAACGCATACGTGGGCAGATCGATCCGCCGGCCGCCGACGCCGGTGAAGAACTCCGGCCACGCTACGGCGATGCCGCGCGTGTGCAACCGGGCGAGCGCGGTGACGAGCGTGAGCTCCTCGTCCCGGTCCGCGCGCTGGGTCGCGACGACTTCGACGTCGGGCAGGGTTTCCTGGGTCATCGCGGAGAGGACGCCGTCCGGGCCGAGCTCCAGGAACGTGCCGACGCCTTCGGCCGCCAGCGCGCGGACGCCGTCGGCGAAGCGGACGGTGCCGCGGACGTGGTCCACCCAGTAGTCCGGCGAGCACAGCTGCTCCGCCGTCGCGACGGTGCCGGTGAGGTTGGAGACGACCGGCAACTGCGGTGGCGAGTAGGTCAGGTTCGCCGCGACGGCGCGGAACTCCGCCAGCATCGGGTCCATCCGCGGCGAGTGGAACGCATGGCTCACCCGCAGGCGCTTGGTCTTGCGGTCGAACGCGGCGAAGTGCTCGACGATCGGCGTCACGGCCTCGTCGTCGCCGGAGATCACGACGGACGCGGGACCGTTGACGGCCGCGATCCCCACACCGTCGGTGAGCAGCGGCGTCACCTCGTCCTCGGTCGCCTGCAGCGCGGCCATCACCCCGCCGGTGGGCAGCGCCTGCATGAGCCGGGCCCGGGCGGAGACGAGCGCCGTGGCGTCGGCGAGGGAGAACACGCCGGCGACGTGCGCGGCGGCCAGCTCGCCGATCGAGTGCCCGGCGAGGAACGCGGGCTTCACGCCCCACGAGCGCACCAGGCGGTAGAGCGCGACCTCGAACGCGAACAGCGCGGGCTGCGTCCAGCCGGTCTCGTCGAGCGAGCCGTCGCCGGCCGCCAGGACTTCACGCAGCGGCCGGTCCAGGTACTCGTCGAACGCACCGCAGACCTCGTTCAGCGCCTGTGCGAACACCGGGAACCGCTCGGCCAGGTCGCGGCCCATCCCGGCGCGCTGGCTGCCCTGGCCGGTGAAGAGGAACGCCAGCCGTCCGGCCGCCCCGGTCTCGCCGGTGACGAGCGCGGAGTCCGAACGCCCGTCGGCGAGCGCGCCGAGTGCGCGGGCCGCGGTCTCCGCGTCGGTGGCGAGCACGGCGGCGCGGTGCTCGAAGTCCGACCGCGTGGTGACCAGCGAATGCGCGACGTCGGCGACGTGCGCCCCGTCCACAGTGGACCGCAGCCGGGCGGCTTGCGCGCACAGCGCCTTTCCGCTGCGGCCGGAGACCAGCCACGGCAGCACCCGGTCGGTGGTCGGCGCCTCGATCGCCTTCGGCGCGGCCGGCTGCTCCAGGATGAGGTGCGCGTTGGTGCCGCTGATGCCGAACGACGAGACCCCGGCCCGCCGCGGCCGGGCGGACTCGGGCCACGCGGTGTCCTCGCGCACCAGCTCGACCGCGCCGGCTTCCCAGTCCACATGGGACGACGGTGCGTCGACGTGCAGCGTTCGCGGGACCGTGCCGTGGCGCATGGCCTCGACCATCTTGATCACGCCGGCGACACCCGCGGCCGCCTGGGTGTGGCCGACGTTGGACTTGACCGACCCGAGCAGCAGCGGCGTCTCGCGGTCGCGTCCGTAGGTGGCCAGCAGGGCCTGCGCCTCGATCGGGTCGCCCAGCGTGGTGCCGGTGCCGTGGGCCTCGACGACGTCGACGTCGCCGGTGTCCAGGCCCGCGTTCGCGAGGGCCGCGCGGATCACGCGTTGCTGTGAAGGGCCGTTCGGGGCGGTCAGGCCGTTGGATGCACCGTCCTGGTTCACCGCGCTGCCCCGCACGAGGGCGAGCACGGGGTGGCCGTGGCGTTTCGCGTCGGAAAGCCGCTCCAGCACGAGCATGCCGGCCCCCTCGGCCCAGCCGACGCCGTCGGCGGACTCGGCGAACGCCTTGCAGCGCCCGTCGGGCGAAAGGCCGCGCTGGCGCGAGAACTCCAGCAGCGACGCCGGCGTGGACATCACCGTGACGCCACCGGCCAGCGCGAGCGAGCACTCGCCCGACCGCAGCGCGTGCATGGCCCAGTGCATCGCGACGAGCGACGACGAGCAGGCCGTGTCCACCGTGACGGCCGGGCCTTCGAGCCCGAGCGTGTAGGACACCCGGCCGGACGCCACGCTGGGCGAGGTGCCGCTGCCCTGGAAGCCTTCGAAGTCACCACCCGCGAGGACCGCGCCGTAGTCGTTGTACATCACGCCGGCGAACACGCCGGTCTGGCTGCCGCGCAACGACACCGGGTCGATGCCGGCCCGCTCGATCGCCTCCCACGACGTCTCGAGCAGCAGGCGCTGCTGCGAATCCGTGGCCAGGGCCTCGCGCGGGCTCATGCCGAAGAACGCCGGGTCGAACTCGGGCGCGTCGTGCAGGAAGCCGCCGCCGCGCGCGTAGGTGGTGCCGGTCCTGTCGGGGTCCGGGTCGTACAGCCCGGCCAGGTCCCAGCCCCGGTTCTCCGGGAAGCCGGTGATCGCATCGGTGCCGGACGTGACGAGCCGCCACAGCTCCTCGGGCGAGGTCACCCCGCCCGGGTACCGGCAGCTCATGCCGACGATCACGATCGGGTCGTCGGCCGCCGCGGCGCGAGTGGTGCCCACGGTCGCCGCCGGGGCCGAACCGAGCAGCTCCTCCACGACGTGCGCGGCCAGCGCGGCCGCCGTCGGGTAGTCGAACACGACCGTGGTCGCCAGCCGCAGGCCCGTCACGGACCCCACGCGGTTGCGCAGCTCGACCGCGGTCAGCGAGTCGAAGCCGAGGTCGGAGAACGCGCGGGCCGGGTCGATCGCGTCGGCGCCGCCGTGGCCGAGGACCGCGGCCACCTGGGCGCGGACGAGCTCCAGCACGACGTCGGCGCGTTCGGCCTCGCCGAGCCCGCTCAGCCGCTCCGCCAGGCCGACCGCGGCCGACCCCGCGACGACGGACCGCCGGGCCGGGCCGCGGATCAGCCCCCGCAGCAACGGGGGCACCGCGCCCTGCGAGCGCAGCACGGGCAGGTCGAGGCGGACGGGCACGAGCACGGCGTCGCCGGCGGTGAGCGCGGCGTCGAACAGGGCCACGCCCTGCGCCACCGGCAGCGCGGGCGTCCCGGCGCGGGCCATGCGGCTGAGGTCCTCTTCGGACAGCGTGCCGGTCATGCCGCCGGTGCTCGCCCACGGACCCCACGCCAGTGACACGGCCGGCAGGCCCTGGGCCCGGCGGTACTCGGCGAGCGCGTCGAGGAAAGCGTTGGCGGCGGCGTAGTTGCCCTGGCCCGGCGCGCCGAAGACGCCGGCGAACGAGGAGAACGTGACGAACGCGGTGAGGTCGCTCGTGAGCTCGTGCAGGTTCCAGGCTGCGTCGGCCTTCGGGCGCAGCACGGTGTCGAGGCGCTCGGGTGTGAGCGACGCGAGGACACCGTCGTCCAGCACGCCCGCGGTGTGCACGACGGCGCGCACCGGGCGTTCGACCGACGCCAGGGCCGCGGCGAGGGCCTCGCGATCCGCCGCGTCGCAGGCGAGGACAGTGACTTCCGCGCCCTCCTCGGTCAGGTCCGCGACCAGTTCTGCCGCGCCGGGGGCGTCCGGGCCACGACGGCTGAGCAGCAGCAGGTGCCGCACGCCGTACTCGGCCACGAGGTGATGAGCGAACACCGCGCCCAGTCCCCCGGTGCCGCCGGTGACGACCACGGTGCCCTCGGGATCCCACGTGACCTCGTCGGGGGCGACCGGCAGCGCGGCGCGGCTCAGCCGAGCGGCGTAGGTGACGCCCGCGCGCACAGCCAGGTCCGGCTCGTCACCGGAGTAGACCTCGGCGGGCGGCTCGCCGTCCGCGGCCAGATCCAGCAGGCCGAAGCGGCCCGGCAGCTCGCTCTCGGCCGCGCGCACCAGGCCCCGGACGGCCGCGGCCGCCGGGTCGGTGACCGGCTCCCCCGCCACCGAAACGGCACCGCGCGTCACGAAGACCAGACGCTGGTCGCCCGAAGCCGCGTCCTGGAGCAGCCGCAGGGCGTGGGCGGTCAGCGAGTGGGCGTCGCCGATCGGGTCGCCGGTGCCCTCGAGCGGCACGAGCACGACGTTCGATTCGTCCACTTCGGACGCCTGCACGGCGCGCGGACGGACCCACGACACGGCGAAGAGCGCATCGCGCTGAACGGTCGCGGCGGAGTTGAGGTCGTCGGCCGACATCGGCCGCACCGTCAGGGCTTCGACCGAGGCCACGGGCGCGCCCGTGCTGTCGGCGACCGCGATCGACACCGCGTCGCCGCCCGCGGGCGAGAGCTTCACGCGGACCGAAGCCGCACCGGCCCCGTGCGGGGCCACGCCCTCCCACGAGAACGGCAGGCCCGCCGGGCCACCGTCCGGGCGGCCGAGCAGCAGGGCGTGCAGCGTCGCATCGAGCAGCGCCGGGTGGATCCCGAACGCGCCGGCGTCGGCTCCGGGCCCGGCCGGCAGGGCGACGTCGGCGAACACGTCGTCGCCGCGGCGCCACACCGAGCGCAGGCCCCGGAACGCCGGGCCGTAGGCGAAGCCGGCTTCGGCCAGCCGGTCGTACCCGCCGTCGAGGTCCACGGGTTCCGCGTCGGCCGGTGGCCAGGCGGCCGCGTCGAAGGCGACCGACGCGGTGCCCGGGGAAACGGTGCCCGCCGCGTGCTGGGTCCAGGGCTGCTCGTCCTCGCCGTCGGGCCGCGAGTAGACGTTCACGCCCCGGCGGCCGGCCGCGTCCGGCGCGCCGACCCACACCTGCACCTGCACGGCGCCGTGGTCGGGCAGCACGAGCGGCGCGGCCAGGGTGAGGTCTTCGACGAGGCCGCAGCCGACCTCGTCACCGGCCCGCAGCGCCAGCTCGAGGAACGCGGTGCCCGGCAGCAGCACCGCGCCGCGCACGGCGTGGTCGGCCAGCCACGGGTGCGTCCGGGTGGACAGCCGGCCGGTGAGCAGCAGCCCGTCGGAGTTGGCCAGTGTCACCGCGGCGGCGAGCAGTGGGTGGTGCGCCGCGCCGAGCCCGGCGGCGCGCACGTCGTTGAACTGCGCCATCCCGCCCTTCGGCCAGAACCGGCGGCGCTGGAACGCATAGGTGGGCAGGTCGAGCCGGCGCGCGGCGGTGCCGGCGAAGTACCGCGCCCAGTCCACGGTGATCCCGCGCCCGTGCGCACCGGCCAGAGCGGCAGCCATCGACGCGTCTTCGGGCCGGTTCGCGCGCAGCAAAGCGAACGCCTCGGCGTCTCGGACCAGTGAGGACAGCGCGCTGTCGGGGCCCAGCTCCAGCATCGTCGTGACGCCGTGGCCGGTGAGCCAGTCGAGGGCGTCGGCGAAGCGGACGGTGCGGCGGACGTGGTCGACCCAGTAGTCCGGAGTGGACAGCTGCTCGGCGGTCACGGGCTCGCCGGTCAGCGTGGAGACGATCGGGATCCGCGGAGCTTCGGCCGCGAGACCGGCGACGACGGCGCGGAACTCGGCCAGCATCGGGTCCATCAACGGCGAGTGGAACGCGTGACTCACCCGCAGGCGCTTCGTCTTGCGGCCCAGCTCGGCGAAGTGCGCCGCCACCGCGAGCACGGCGTCCTCCGCACCGGAGACGACGACCGTGCCGGGCCCGTTCACCGCGGCGATCGACACCTCGCCGGTCAGCAACGGCGCGACTTCGTCCTCCGCCGCGGTGATCGAGACCATCGCGCCGCCGGCGGGCAGTGCCTGCATCAGCGTGCCACGCGCGGCGACTAGCTTCGCCGCGTCGGCCAGGGAAAACACGCCGGAGACGTGGGCGGCGGCCAGCTCGCCGATCGAGTGGCCGGTCAGGTGGTCGGGCGTGACGCCCAGCGACTCGACGAGGCGGAACAGCGCCACCTCGACGGCGAACAACGCGGGTTGCGCCCAGCCCGTCTCGTTCAGCTTCTCGGCGTCCTCGCCCCACAGGACCTCGCGCAGCGAGCCGTCGAGGTGGCGGTCCAGCTCGGCGACGACCGCGTCGAACGCCTCGGCGTACACGGGGAAACGCCGGTAGAGCTCACGCCCCGCGCCGAGCCGCTGTGCGCCCTGCCCGGTGAACAGGAACGCGAGCTTCGTCTTCGCCGGCACGACGCTCGCGGGCGCTTCCCCCGCCGCCATCGCGGTGAGCCCGGCCAGCGCGGCGTCCCGGTCCTCGGCGACGACCGCTGCCCGGTGCTCGAACGCGGACCGCGTGGTGGCCAGCGACAGCGCCAGGTCGGCCACGGCCGCGTCCGGGTTGTCTTCGAGGAACTCCACGGCGCGGGCCGCCTGGGCCCGCAGCGCTTCGGCGGTGCGCCCGGACACGAGCAGCGGCACCGCACCCGCCGCGAGTGGTGCGGGAGCGGGTTCCTGCTCCGTCGCTTCGGCTTCCGGCGCCTGCTCGATGATCGTGTGGGCGTTGGTGCCGCTGATGCCGAACGACGACACGCCGAACCGTCGCGGCTCGCCCGTCTCCGGCCACGGCGTGGCCTCCGTGAGCAGCCGCACGGCGCCCTCGGTCCAGTCCACATGCGACGACGGGGCGTCCACGTGCAGCGTCTTCGGCAGCACGCCGTGGCGCAGGGCCATGACCATCTTGATGATGCCCGCGACACCGGCGGCAGCCTGCGTGTGGCTGATGTTCGACTTCACCGAGCCGAGGTAGAGCGGCTTGCCCGCGTCGCGGCCGCGGCCGTAGGTGGCCAGCAGCGCCTGCGCTTCGACGGGGTCGCCGAGCGTGGTGCCCGTGCCGTGCGCCTCCACCGCGTCGACCTGCGCGGCGGTGAGGCGGGCGTTGAGCAGCGCCTGCTGGATCACGCGTTCCTGCGAAGGACCGTTCGGGGCGGTCAGGCCGTTGGACGCGCCGTCCTGGTTCACCGCGGACCCGCGGACCACGGCCAGCACCTCGTGGCCGTGGCGGATCGCGTCCGAAAGGCGCTCCAGCACGAGCACACCGACACCCTCGGCCCAGCCGGTGCCCGACGCCGAGTCGGCGAAGGAGCGGCAGCGGCCGTCGGTCGCGAGACCGCCCTGGCGGCTGAACTCGGCGAACGTGGCCGGGCTCGACATCACGGTGACGCCGCCGGCCAGCGCGAGCGAACATTCCTTGGCGCGCAACGCGTGCGCGGCCAAGTGCAGAGCAACGAGCGACGACGAGCACGCCGTGTCCACAGTGACGGCGGGCCCCACGAGACCGAACACGTACGACAGCCGGCCGGACATCACGCTCGTGGTGTTGCCGGTGAGCTGGAAGCCTTCGACGCCGTCTTCGGGGCCGACCGCGTAGTCCTGGGCCATCGCGCCGACGAACACGCCGGTGCGGCTGCCGCGCAGCGCCGCCGGGTCGAGGCCCGCCCGCTCGAACGCCTCCCACGACGCCTCCAGCAGCACACGCTGCTGCGGGTCCATCGCCAGCGCCTCACGCGGCGAGATGCCGAAGAAGTCGGCGTCGAACTGCGGAGCGTCGTGCAGGAAGCCGCCCGACAGCGTCGAAGACGCGAAGTCGCCGTCGAGGTCCCAGCCGCGGTCGGCGGGGAACTCGGTGATGCCGTGCTCGCCGGCCTCGACCAGCCGCCACAGGTCCTCCGGGCTGGTGACGCCGCCGGGGTAGCGGCAGCTCATGCCCACGATCGCGATGGGCTCGCTCGCCGCCGCCTCCAGCTCCTGCACCCGCTGGCGCGTCCGGCGCAGATCGGCACTGGCGCGCTTGAGGTAGTCCCGCAGCTTCTGTTCGTTGTCCATGCTCAGCTCAACCCATCTGGACGGCCGCGCGGCGGCACACGTTCGGGTCACGATCCCCACCGAGTCTCGACCGGGCGGGCCTGGGAAATCCCTAGTTCACGTCGGTTTTCCCGACAGCAGAAGGCCCCCGCCGCGGGCAGCGGCAGGGGCCGGGGTGCGAGTGGTTCACCAAGCGGCGGCCAGCAGCACGTCGCCGTAGTCGCGCTCGCGCGCGGCCTGCTCGATGTCGGAGTGGACCATCATCGTCATCAGCTCGGTGAAGTCCACGCTCGGCTCCCAGTCCAGCGCCTTGCGCGCCCGGCGGGAGTCGGCACACAGCGTCTCGACCTCCGCGGGCCGCACCAGGGCCGGGTCGACCACCACGTGCTCCTCCCAGTCGAGGTCCGCGGCCGCGAAGGCGATCCGCACGGCGTCGCGCACCGAATGCATCTCGCCGGTGCCGATCACGTAGTCGCCCGGGTCGTCCTGCTGCAGCATCAGGTGCATGGCGCGCACGTAGTCGCCGGCGAAACCCCAGTCGCGCACGGCGTCGAGGTTGCCCAGCGCCAGCTTGTCCTGCAGGCCCAGCTTGATCGCCGCGACGGCGAGGGTGATCTTGCGCGTCACGAACTCGGCACCGCGGCGCGGGGACTCGTGGTTGAACAGGATGCCGGACACGCCGTACATCCCGAAGGACTCGCGGTAGTTCTTGGTGATGTAGTGGCCGTACGCCTTCGCCACGCCGTACGGGCTGCGCGGGTGGAAGATCGTGTCCTCCGACTGCGGCGTCTCGGCGACCTTGCCGAACATCTCCGACGAGGACGCCTGGTAGAACCGGATCAGGCCGTCCTTCGACGCCGTGCGGCTGGCCGAGAGACCGCTCACCATGCGGATGGCCTCGAGCATGCGCAGCACGCCCATGCCGTTGACCTCCGTCACGAGCTCGGGCTGCTGCCACGACATCGGGACGAACGAGATCGCGCCGAGGTTGTACACCTCGTCGGGCTGCACCAGTTCGATCGCGGACACGAGGCTCCGCTGGTCGATCAGGTCACCGTCCACGAAGGACACGTCCGACATCAGGCGGGCGATCCGCGACCGGCGCGGGTTCGCCTGGCCCCGGATGAGTCCCCACACCTGGTAGCCTTGCGCGAGCAGGTGCTCGGCGAGGTATGACCCGTCCTGCCCGGTGATCCCGGTGATCAGTGCGCGCCTGGACATGCTGTCCCCTTCCACCTACGGAAAAGCCACCGCGGCGGTGGCCGGGTGACGCCCCGGACCGGGGCTGTCATCGGAAAGAAGTTGCCGGAAAGCCGTTGCGACACCGGGGAATCGTCCTCGGCGGCTCGGCTCCGACGCTCGCAGCCGCCCCGCGCCGTTGTCAACGACCGGCGCCGGATGCTGGGGAATCACCGAGTTTCGCCCGCGGAAAGACTGAACACTTCCCGGTTTCCGGCGTGCTGGACTGTCCACGAAGGAGCCGCCCCGACGAAAGGACAGCCGTGAACGCCACCACCGGCCTCGACCCGGCACTCTGGCTGCGCCGCTTCCGCCCCGCCGAGCAGGCCGCGCGCCGGCTCGTGTGCTTCCCGCACGCCGGGGGTTCGGCCAGCTTCTACCACCCGGTGGCGGTGGCCCACTCCCCCGGGACCGACGTGGTGGTGCTCCAGTACCCGGCCCGCCAGGACCGCCGCCTCGAGCCCGCGATCACCGACATCGACGGCTACGCCGACGCGGTCGCCGAGGTGCTCGCCACCCAGCCCGTGAAGCCGACCGTCTACTTCGGACACAGCATGGGCGCCGCGATCGCCTACGAGGTCGCCCTGCGCCTGGCCGGCACCCCGCACGCGCCCGCGTCACTCGTGGTCTCCGGCCGCCGGGCCCCCGGCACCACCCGGGACGAGCGCGTGCACGAACGCGACGACGCCGGCCTGCTCGCCGAGCTGAAACGGCTCAACGGCACCGATTCGTCGCTGCTGGACAACGACGAGATCCTCAAGATGACCCTGCCGTCGCTGCGCAGCGACTACCGCGCCATCGAGACCTACCCGACGCGCCCGGGCCGCCCGGTGGCGTGCCCGATCCTCTCGCTCGTCGGCGACGCGGACCCGAAGGCCACGACCGAGGAGGCCGGACGCTGGCGCGAGCACACCACCGCCGGGTTCCGCCTCCGTACGTTCCCCGGCGGCCACTTCTTCCTCACGACGGCCGCGGCCGAGGTCAACCACGAACTCGCGCGGGAGCTGGACGCACTCGACTTCTGAGCACGCACGAGGAGGGCCCGCCGATCGAGTCGCGGCGGGCCCTCTTCGTGCGGTCAGTTCCCCTCGCCGGGTTCCAGGATGTGCGCGACATCCGGCAAGCCGCCCCGACCCGCGATGCCGAGCTTGCGGTACACCTTCGTCAGGTGCTTCTCCACGGCCCGCACGCTGATCTCCAGGTCTTCGGCGATGCGCTGGTTCGCCTGGCCCGCCAGCACGAGCCGCGCGACGCGGCGCTCCGACGGCGTCAGGTCGGCCGGGTGCGCGCCGGACGTCGGGTCGCCGTGGGGTCGTACGTCGGCGACACCGCAGGCTTTCGCGAGCTTCTCGCCGCGGGCCAGGTGTTCGGCGGACGCGGCACGGTCGGTGGACGCCAGGCGCCGGCCGAGCAGGATGTGAGCCTTCGCGAGCTCCAGCTGCCCGAACGAGCCGTCGAGGACCTCGATCGCCTCACGCGCCAGGTCCAGGGCGCGCGGGCCCTCGGTCATGCTCGCCCACACGCGCAGCGCGCGGCCGTGCGCGGTCGACGCGCCCCACGCGGCGGCTCGTTCGTGTTCCTCCTCGATGAGGTCGTGGGCCAGCTCTTCGGCGCCGAGCCGGTGGTGCAGCCGCGCGGCCCAGGTGCGCCACGGCAGCACGGCCGGGTTGCCCCAGCCCATGAGGTCGTACTCGCGGCCGCAGTCGAGCAGGTGCTCCAGCGCGGCCTCCGCGTCGCCGTTGGAGGCCGCGACCACGCCGTCGACGAGGTTGCCCAGCCAAGCCGGGATCAGCGCGTTCTCCCGCGCGCGGTAGGCAGAAAGCGCCCGCCGCGCCAGATCCGGGACCACGGCTTCGGCTACGGTCAGCGCGAGGGTTTCGCAGCAGCGCACGGCGACGGCGGTGAACGCCGGGTCGGCGCGTTCGAGCGTGCGCGCGGCCAGTGTCGCGGCTTCGGTGTGCCAGCCACGGCGGGCGAGCGAGTACGCGCGCTCGGCCTGGGCGACCAACGTCTCGGCCGCGTTCTCACCCCACTGCCGGCGCGCCAGCACCGTGAGCGAGGCGAGCCACGAGTCGGCCTGGTCGAGCAGGTCCAGCGCCAGCATCGAGCGCGCGGCGAGTGGCACGGCCGTCCGCGCGTCGGCGGGCGAGGGCGGCTCGCCGAGCACGACTTTCCGCGCGATCACGCCGCACCGCTCGGCGTCCTGCCCGGCGAGCGTCGCGGCGTGCACGAGCACGGCGGCCTGGTCCCGTTCGGCGCGGGAGCCCGGGGTGGCCGCGGGATCGAGGCGCGCGAACTCGGCCAGGGCGTCGGTGAACGGGCGCAGCTCCCCCAGCCGCGCGTACCGCAGGCGGGCCTCCAGGGCGAGCGCGAGGTCGCGATCCGCGGGGACGCTCAGCCCCGCGGCGGCCGCGGCGAACTGCGCGGTGAGCGAAGCCGGTGCCAGCTCCAGGGCCAGCGGCGGCAGCACCGCGAGCTCCCGGGCCCGGCGGCCGCGGCTGGTGAGTCCCGGCAACGCCTGGGTCAGGTGCCGCAGCGAAGCCACGGGCGCGGACGACCGCTCCACAGTGGCCAGATCCACGAGCAGCTCCGCGCGGTCGGCACCACCGGCCGTCACCCCGAGCAGCGCGCGCAGCAGGCACCGGCGCGCGGTGGCGAGATCGCCCCGCTGCAACGCGTCGCGCCCCGCGGCCTTGAGCAACCCGATCGCCCAGCCGGTCGGCGGGCTCTCGGCGGCGAGCAGGTGGCGGGCGACGTCCTCGGGCGGCCGGCCGGCTTCGGCGAGCACCCGGGCCGCCCGCAGGTGGCGTTCGGCGGTTTCCGAGGCGGGCAAAGAGTTTTCGACGGCGTCGGCGATCGCCGCGTGCGCGAACCACGCGGGTTCGTTCTCGTCGACGAGGCCCGCCGCGGCGAGCGCGGCCAGAGCCGCGGCGCAGTCGTCGGCCGCGAGCCCGGTCAGCGGCGTCAGCAGTCCGGGGCCGGCCGGTTCGCCCAGCACCGCCAGCGCGTACGCGGTTTCCTTGACCGGCGGGCATTCCACGGCCAGCGCCTGCACCGCCCGCGCGCCGATGGCGGCGGGGCGGCACGTCCGCACGGCCTTGACGGCACCGGACTGGGGCCGCCGGCCCGCGGCACGCTGGCTCCGCACGAGAGCGGCGAGGAACAGGGGGCGGCCGTGCGACACTGTGGTGCACGCGCGGACGAAAGCTTCGTCGCCTGGTTCACCGAAACAGTCGGTGATCACCTGCTTCACCCCGGCGCGCGTGAGGGGGCGCAGCGCCAGTTCGTGCGCGGTGCGGCCGTAGATCCGCGCCAGCGGACCGGTTTCCGCCACGCCGGCCCGGTCGTGCCGGCCGGCGACGACGAGGACCACCGGACGGTCCTCAGTGGACTCCGCCAGCAGAGCCAGCCACCGCGCGGAGCACGGGTCGGCCCAGTGGAGGTCGTCGACGAGGGCCAGGAGGGGCCGGCCCGCGGCGTGGGCCAGCACCTCGTCACGCACCCGTATCGCGTCGGCGTCGGCGAGACCTCCCGCCGTCCGGGCACGATCGGGCAAGCGCACCGCCGTCTCCGGCAGGACGTCGAGCATCCGGCGCAGCACCCCGAGCGGGAAGTCGCGTTCGGACCGCACACCGCCGGCCCGCAGCACGAGCACCGCTTCGGGCCCGCTGTCGAGCACGGCCGCCTCGGCCAGGGCGCCGAGCAGGGCCGACCGGCCGATGCCGAGCGGTCCCGAGACGGTCACCACGCAGCCGGTACCGCTGCGTCGCGTGTCGTCCAGGATTCGCGCGACCAGCGCGGTCTCCTGCTCCCGCTCGGTGAGCACGGGCTCAGCGGATGTATTCCGGGCGCACCCGCGGCGGCCACTGGCCGATCCCGAGGATGCCCATCGAGTAGCCCTTGGACACCAGGGCCGGGCGGTTGGTGACCTTCAGCTTCCGCAGCAGCGTGGTCACGTGGTACTCGACGCCGCCGCGGGAAAGGAACAGCTTCGCGGCCAGCTGCACCGTCGACTCGCCGGCGGCCACCCCCTCCAGGATGCGGGCGTCGACCTGGCTCAGGAGCTTCTGCTTGCTGCTGGCCAGCTGCGGCGCGGCGTCCGCGTCGTCCGGCTTCACGAGCACCGTGATCGTGTCGACGCGGCCGCCGCTGCGCACCGCGATGCCGGTCAGCTCGCCCGCGAACACGGAGTCGCGCGGGCCCACGGCCACCATCTGCTCGGCGAACCGGGCGTGCTGGCCCTCGGTCAGCCGCGTCAGCTGGTGCTTGAGCTTGCCCTGCACGCTCGGGTGCAGGAAGTCGCAGAAGCTGCGGCCGTACACGTCCTTGGCGGTGCGCCCGAACTGCCGCGAGAACGGCACGTTGGCTTCCCGCACGCGCAACCCCAGGTCGAGGTTGGCCATGCACATCCCGGACTGCTCGAAAAGGGAGGTGTAGATGTCGCGGTATTCATCGGAATTCCGGGCCATGGTGGTGGCGGAAGGCGCCGGCTTGGCGATGACTGCACTGGAATTCATCGGTATCGACCATTCCTCTCAGGTCACGCGAGGCCATGATCTGCCGACCGGAAGCGAATCGGCCGACATATGACGTTTCATTTGTTGATCTCAGTCTATGGATGGAAAACCAACCAAGTCAACAGCGCCGGAGCCTCCCCGCTTAATCCTGCGGTACCCCCACACAATGGTTCGGTACGGTGCGGTCGGACGCGGTACGGTTCCCTCTGACCAGCCAAAACCGGAATCCCTCAGCCGAAGTTCACCTCGCGTTCGCCCGCCGGCCCCGACCACCGGTGCGGGCGCGCGGTCCCACACGGACGAACATAAACCCACATCGCCCACCCTTGCCCGTGAGACCACCGGGATGTGCCCGTTCTTCGGAGTTCCCGAAATGCCGGGGCCCGTTCCCCCGCGGACCTGAAACTTCTTCGGAAACCCTGTTCCCATTCATTCGGGTCGGCGCATAACTGTGACATTCCCCGATTACGCGCACCAGTTCGTGGCGGTACTTCTGCCGTCAATTCCCGGCCAGCGGCACAACGCGGCCCGGTTCAGCCGATTTCCGGGTCGCCGCCGAGCGCCGCGGCCAGCTCCGCGCGGCCGTCGATGCGGAGTTTCCGGTATGCGCTCGTCAGGTGCTTCTCGACCGCGCGCCGGCTGGTGCCCAGCTCGACGGCGATGTCGGCGTTGGTGAGCCCGCGCGCGGCGAGCTCGGCGACGGTGGCCTCGCCACGTGTCAGCTCGGGGCGGATCACGGGCGCGGCGGTGGATCCGGCCGGGGCCGCGAACAACCCGTCGGCCTCGGCGCCGAGCCAGTGGGCTCCGCACTGCTCGGCGAGCCGGCGTCCGCGCGCCAGAACGCGCTCCGCCTCGTCGCGGTCGACTTCGCGCAGCACCTCGCCCAGCTTGATCAGCGCTTTCGCCTGCTCGAACCGGTCGACCGAACCACGCAGCACCTCGTTGGACTCGCGCAGCAGCTCCAGCGCGCGGTCGCGGTCGGGGTGCACCGAGGCCCGGATGCGCAGCGCCCGCCCGAGCGTGGTCGGAGCGCCCCACTCGAGTGCGCGTTCGTAGTTGTCCTCGGCGTGGCGCACCGCGTCGTCCTGGCGGCCCAGCCGGTGCGACAGCACCGCCGCCCACGTGCGCCACGGGTGCATCGCCGGGTTGTGCCAGCCGGCCCGGTCCAGCCGCCGCCCGCTGTCGAGGAACTGCGCGAGCGCCATCTGCAGGTCACCGCGCTGCGCCGCGAGCGCGCCTCGCAACGAGCGGCGGATCTCGAACAGCCGCAGGTCCCCCGGCGGCGCGCCGTCGAGCACCCGCGCCGCGAGCGGCCGGTCCCGCAACGCGAACGCCACCAGCCCGAGCACCACCGACGGCAGCAGCACGGCGTCGGGCCACGAGCGGTCGACGAGCTCGAACGCCCGCACCGCCTCCTCCCGCGCCTCGACGAGCCGCCCGCAGCCCAGCAGGAGCAGGCCGCGCTGCGCGCCGACGAGGGCCTGCGGTGTCGGGTTGCTGTGGCGCCGGGCGTTGTCGTACGCGGCTTCGAGCCACGACCACCCCGCGTCCACCGCGTCGGCGGCCATCAGCACGGCCGGCAGGGTCTGCAGCGCGGCGAGCGCGCCGTAGGTGTTGGTCGGATCGTGGGCGAGCAGCTTCCGGGCCTGGCCGGCGATCACGTCCGCCGTGGTGCCCGACCCCAGGGTGGCGGCCATCAGCAAGACCACGCGTAGTTCGCGTTCGCCGGCGGTCGGGCCGTGCGGGTGGTCGCGCAGCTCGGCCAGCCGCCGGGCGGCCGCCGCGAGCTTGGCGGGTTCACCGAGACCGGAGAACCAGACCCGGGCCTCGAGCCGCAGCGCCAGCTCGCGGTCGTGGCCGGACAGCTCCTCGGCCGGGCCGAGCCGGTCGGCGACGTCGCGGACCAGCTCGGCCACGAGCGGGCCCTCCCCGGCCACCGGCAAGGGAATCCAGGTCGCCACGGTGGCGCGGTCGCGCACGGTCGGCATCAGCGGCGCCGCCTGCGCGAGGTGACGGACCGCCGAACCCGGGTCCACGTCCAGCTCGGCCGCGGCCAGCTCCACGAGCAGCCGCGCGCGTTCCCCGCTGTCCGGCGACAGATCCAGCAGCGCGCGGCGCAGGTAGCGCCCGGCCGGCGAAGGCGCGGCGCGACGGCGGGCCGCTTGCGCCGCCGCCCGCAACCGCTCGACCTCCCACCCGGCGTTGATCACGTCGACCTGGAGCAGCTGCGCGGCGACCGCCTCGGGCGGGTAGCCGCTCTCGTCGAGCAACCCGGCCGCTTTCCGGTGCAGCGCCGAGCTTTCCCTCGCGTCGAGCAGTTCCTCGACGACGCGGTTGAGCGACGCGTCCCGCACGGTGACGCGGTCGCCGGCCACTTCGAGCCAGCGGCCGCCCAGCGCGGTGAGCGCGGCCGCGCGGCCCGGCGCGTCGACTTCACCCAGCCGCAGCACCAGGTCCAGCTCGGCGTCACCCCCGAGGACCACCAGCGCCTTCGCGAACGCCGCGACGCCGGGAACGCGCCGCAGCAGGAACTGCAGGCGCTCGCGCCGGAACGCCGTGCCCAGCTCGCGGATCCGTTCGCAGTCCGAAGCCTTGCCGGTGACGCGGTGGGAGACGGCGCGGTCGAGCAGCGTGCGCAGTTCCTTCGGGCTGCCGGAAGTCACCTCGTGGCAGGCGAGCGCGAACTCCGCGGCGTGGTCCGCGCCGAACTTGCGGCCGACGAGCCGCGCGGTCGCCTCCGCCGAGAGCGGGGCGGCCCGCAGGTGGTAGCGAGCGACGTCGGCGATCTCGCGGATCAGGGGCTCACGTCCGGCGGTGCCGTCCTGCAGCACCGCCGCGATCAGCACCCGCATGCCCGAAAGCCGCCCGGCGAGGAAGGCCAGCGCCCGCAACGACGGCTCGTCCACCCAGTGCAGGTCGTCCACCAGCACCACCACGGGGCGCTGCGCGGCCAGCCCGACGAACAGCGTGTGCAGCCCGTGCAGCACGCTGGCCGTCGCCGAGCGGGCGGGGTCGTCGCCCACGACCGGCGGCCGGCCGCCGGTCAGCGGGTCCAGCAGCACCCGCGCGACCGGCGCCGCCACCGGCGGGCCGGGCACCGACAGCAGCGGGAGCACGAGCTGGCGCACGACGCCGAGCGGGAAATCCTGTTCGATCTGTGCGCCGCCCGCCCGCAGCACCCGCGCGCCGAGCCGCGTCGCCGACGACCCGATCTCCCGCAGCAGCGCGGATGATCCCGCACCGGCCGGACCGCCGGCCAGCAGCACGGCCCCCTCGCCCGACTGCACCTCCAGCACGGCCTTCTCCAGCACGGCCAGCTCGGGTTCGCGTTCGAGGAGCACCGCCGCTCACTCCCCCCGCCCCGCCGGCACCCACCGGGCCGCGAGCTGTGCGCGGCCGCGGATCCCGAGCTTGCGGTAGGCCTTGGTGAGCCGCAGCTCCACGGTTCTCGTCGCCACAGAGAGCGCTTTCGCGATGTCCCGGTTCGCCATCCCGCCGGCGGCGAGCTCCACCACCTCGCGCTCGGGCTCCGACAGCAGCCCGCCGGTCGTGTCGTCCTCGTCCCGCGGGGCCGGCAGCCGCAGTGCCGGCCGGGCCGCCGGTGGGTGGATCGCCGCGCCTGCACCGAGTTTCGCGAACGACACCTCACGCATCCAGTCGAGCAGCTCGCTCGCGCCCCAAGCTTCGCCGAGCGCCTTCTCCTCGGCGATCAGCTCCTGCGCCGCGGCGCGGTCACCCAGCCGCAGCTGCGCGACGGCCGCGATGGTGCGCCAGCGGGACAACATGGGGTTGAGCCAGTGCCGGCCCCGCAGGATCCGGCCGCACTCCAGCAGCGCCGTCAGCGCGCCTTCGACGTCACCGCGTGCGAGGCGCAGCCGGCCGCGTTCGTAGAGCAGGAACGCCCAGCCGGCCCCGCGTTCGGCTCCGGCCGGTAGCGGCGCCGCCTCGGCTTCCCGCGCCTTCTCGACGTCACCCTGCTGCTGGTACGTCGCCATCTCCCCGGCCACGTGCCGCGCCACCAGCGTCGGGTGCCAGCAGCGCACGGGCAGCTCGCGGCCGGCGGTGTAGAGATCGCGCCGCGCCTGCTCGGCGCGGCCGAGCCAGCCCGCGGCGAGCGCCCGGTACAGCAGCGCCTGCGCCGCGATCGCGCGATTGTCCCGGATGCGCGCCTGGATGAGCACGGCGTCGAGGCCGGAGAGCGCCTCGGCGGGTTCGAAGCAGCACAGGAGCGCGCGGCCGGCCATGAGCTTGGGCATCAGCGGGCCGTCGTCATCCGGGTTGGCGAGCGCTTCGCGCGCGAGCGCGCCGGCGCGGGGGCGGTCCTGCCCGCGGGTGGCCAGCAGCCACGCGAGCGCGCCGGCCTGGGCCGGGTCGCCGTCGGCGGCCGGATCCGCCGGCGCGGCCAGGGGTTCGACCGGCACCTCGGGTTCGGCCGGTCCCTCCTCCTGCGCGATCCAGCCGATCACGCCCAGCGTCGTCAGCGACGGTTGCGGGATGATCCCCGCGCCGCGCTCGCACATCACCGACACGACCTGGCGCGCCGTTTCGTTGTCGCCGCGGCCGACGAGGAGGTCGGCGGCTTCGAGCACCGAGGGCCACGAGCGGGTGCACGGCGGCGCGGTCAGCACCTGCCGCAGCCGGGTGTCACTGGCGTCCGGGCTCTGCGCGACCTCCAGCGTCGCGAGCCGCGTGAGCACGCGCGCCCGCTGCTCGGAACCGAGGGGTTCGCCCAGTGCGCGGCGCAGCGCCGTGACCGCCGGACCGGAGCGGCCCTGCCGCGACCGCAACGCCGCCGCGTCCGTGAGCGCCGTGCCGGCCCAGGCCCGGCCCACCGGCGGCGCCGCGGCGAGCAGGTCGGCGATCGCGCCCGAGCCCACCCCGGTGCGCCGGCCGAGCGCCGCCGCGCGCACGAACAGGTCCTCGCGCTCGTTCGCCGGCATCACCGCCAGCACCTCGCCGGCCAGGTGCGGTTCGGCCAGCCGCGGCGGGTCCGGCACGGCGAGCCCGGTTGTCACGAGGATCTCCAGCGCCTGCGCGGGTGAGGACTCGGAAAGCCGCGCGAGCGCGACGGCGAGCTCGAAGTCGAAGTCCTCGCCGCACACGGCAAAGACCTGCAGCAGCGCGATCGCGTCGGCCGGCAACCCGCGGGCGACGCGGCAGGTGCTTTCCGACCACACCGCCCGCGCGGCCGTGACGAGCGCAGGCGTCCGGTCCGCGACGGGCGGCACGCCCTCGGCCTGCAGCCGGTCGAGCGTGCGGGCCAGCACCGCGGGAAAGCCGCGAGTCGCGGCCGTGGCGGCGGACGCGAAGGCCTCGTCGACCGGTTCGCCCGTGGTGTTCGTCAGGAACGCTGCGGTCTGGGCCGAGCTGAGCGGTTCGAGGCCCACCTCCTGCAGCTCGACGGGCCAGGCCGCGTCGAACGCGGCGTCAGCGCCCAGGTACCGGCCGAGCGGGCCGTGGGAGGTCGTCGCGATCAGGATCGGCGCGCCGGCGACGCGGTGCAGCATCGCCTCGAGCCAGCACAGCGACCAAGGGTCGGCCCACTGCAGGTCGTCGAGCGCGAGCGCCAGCGGGCCGCGGCGGCTCAGCGCCGCGAACTCCGCGCAGACCAGGTGCACCGGCGAGGTGCAGGACCCCGTCTCGCTGCTGTCCCGCACGCACAGCTCCACGAGCTCGGCGAACCGGGCGGGCGTGCACAGCGCGGCGAGCAGCTGCGTGACGGCGCTGTAGGGAATGTCGGTCTCCACCGGCGAACACCGCGCGACGGCCGTCGCGGCCCCGCTCATCGCGGCCGCCTCGGCGACCCGGCCCAGCACCGCGCTGCGGCCGACGCCCAGCGGTCCGGTCACGCTGAGCAACCCCGGGCGGCCCTCGCCGAGCGCCGTGACGAGCTCTCCGGCCGTCCGCAGCGCCGATTCGCGGCCCAGGAGCGGGCCGGCGGACCCGCCGCCGCTCACCACGCCGGTCACGAAGCGTGTTCGGAGGTTCTGCACACCCACCTCCCCGGCCATCCCATCCAGTGACGCTCAGGCTACCGATTCTGCACTGAAGGTTATCCCCGGAGAATGACTATCGCTGTTTCCCACGTTAGGAGGTAGTGAATTTCTGCCCCTGCGCGCCCGACAGCGCCGGACGCGGGGGCAACCGTAACGATCGGTGACCATTCACGGCGGTACTTCTACCGTCCTCAAGCCGTCACGGAGGGTGTAGAACGCTTCACGGCTGCTCGCTCAGCGCCTCGGCGATCTCCGCCCGCCCCTTCAGCCCGAGTTTGCGGTACACGCCCGTCAGGTGCAGCTCGACCGTACGCACCGTGAGGAACAACGACTCGGCGATCTCCCGGTTCGTCGCGCCCTCGGCCGCCTTCTCCGCGACGCGCCGCTCGCTGCCGCTCAACGCGTCGGCCGGCGACGCCGTCCCGCGCCGCATCCGTCCGCCCGCCTCGGCCAGCGCCGGCAGCGACTGGTTCAGCTGCAGCTTGTCCCGGCATAGCACGGCGACGTCGATCGAGCGGCGCAGCCGGTCCCGCGCGCCCTCCGCGTCGCCGCGGTGGAACAGCCGCCGGCCGAGCAGGAACTCCGCGCGGGCGTGCTCCAGTTTCGCCGGGGACGGAGCCAGGATCTCGGCGGCCTCGGCGAGCAGGTCGATGCCCGTGTCGCCCGGCGTCAGCACGCCGCGCGCGGTCCGGACCATGCCGAGCGCGCGGGCGGTGCCCCACCGGGCCGCGCCTTCTTCGGCTTCTTCGATCCCGGCCCAGCCCTCGTCGCCCCGGCCCAGCCCCGCCAGCACCTCGGCCGCCTCGTACCACCACGGCGCGAGCACCGGGTTGGCGATGTCGGCCTCGGCCAGGCTGTCGCGGCAGCGCAACAGCTGCTCCAGCGCGCCGGGCCCGTCGCCGGTGGCGGCGAGCGCGCGGGCCCGCGCCATCAGGACCCAGTGGTACTCCAGCGTGAACCGGTCGAGCCGCGGCCGGCGCACGCTGTCGAGAACCTGCAACGCCCGGGCGGGTTCACCGTGGCGGATCAGCGCCGCCGCGAGCGCCGCCTGCGGCATCGCGCCCGCGTCGCCCCACGCCTCCTGCGTGATGATGTCGTGGGCGAACTGTGCGTCGGAGAGGCCGTCGGCGGAGTTTCCCGTCCACAGCAACACCAGCGAGCGGGTGCTGGCCCCGAGCGTGTAGGTCCACGCCTCGCCGCGGCGCTGCGCGTGCTCCATCAGATCGCCGAGCGCGGCGAGCGACGGCTCGACGTCGTCGACGAGGTACAGCGTGAGCACCGCGCCCAGCACGGCCCAGCCGCCGGGCGTGACGTCACCGATCGAGAGGACCTTGCGGGCGTGCCCGGCGAGCTCGGCCGCCGGTCTGCCCTGCAACGTCCCGAGCGAGGCGAGCATCGCCAGCAGCTGCCGTTCCTCGGCCGTGTCTCCCTGCGGCGGCACGGCGTCGCGGAAGCGCTCTCCGACCTGGCGCACGGTGGCCTTCTCGTCCATGCCCGACAGCAGCAGCACCGACTCCAGCAGCGTCCGCGTCGACCGGTCCTGTGCCGACGGGGTGCCGCCGACGGCCTCGTCGAACCGGTCGAGCACCGACTCCGCCAGCGCGTAGGCGCGCAAGGAGTTCTGCGACGTGAGCGAAGTCAGCGCGTACTGCACCGCCAGCGGCACCCGGCGCCGCGGATCGGTCACGAGGTCCAGCGCCCGTTCGAGGTGCCCGAGCGCCGCCTTCGGGTCGACCTGGGCGAGCACCCGGGCGACGTGCCCGAGCACGGCCACGCTGTCCTCGTCCGCCGCGAGCGCGCGCGTCAGGTAGCGGGCCGCGGCCGCCGGAGCGCCGCGGTTCTCCGCGACGACGGCCGCGTCGCGCAGCACGTTCACCATCCACGGCTGCGGCCGCCCGCTGAGGAGCAGCAGCTGCACCGCGACTTCCTCCGGGGCCCGGCCGTTGTCGTTGAGCAGCGTGGCCGCGCGTTCCCGCAACGCGTGCAGCTGTTCGGCGGAGACGGCGTCCACGACCGCGTGGCGGATCAGGTCGTGGGTGTACTCCAGCCGGTCGGGCAGCAGCAGGTCGTCGGCCCGCAACGCGCGCACGGCGGCCGCCGCCGGCCCCGGCTGGGTGCCGGCGAGTGCCGCGATCAGCTCGAGCTCTTCCCCGCCCAGCACGGCGATCGCGCGGGCGACGGCGAACGCGGCGGCCGGCAGCCGGTCCAGCACCGAGCGCGCCACGACCTCGCGGCCGTGCTCGTCGAGCGCCGGCACGTGCGTCGCATCAGGCACGACGCGCGGATCGGCACTGCCGCGCAGCTGTGTCACCACGCGGTCGAGCAGGAACGGGTTCCCGCCCGTCACCTCCACGCACTTGCGCACGAAGGCCTCGTCCGGACTCGCGCCGAAGCGCGCCTGCAGCACCTCGGCCACCGCTTGCGGCCCCAGCGGTTCCAGGTCGAGCGTGAGGCAGGTCAGCGTCGCCCCGATCTCGCCGAGCACCTCCGGGCGCGGTGCATCACGGCCGGTGCGCTGGGTCATCACCACGAGCAGCGGCAGGTTCTCCGCGCGGCGCAACAGAAAACCCAGCCACCGCAACGAAGTCTCGTCACACCACTGCACGTCGTCCACGGCGAGCACCACGAGCCCGTCGGCGGTGAGCCCCGCCGTGAGCCAGTGCAGGCCGTGCATCACGGCGTACGTGTCGGCCGCCGCGCCCTCGGCGCCGCCCGGCTCCAGCGCGGGCAGTGCGAGCCGGGCACTCCCGTCGGGCAGGCCGGCGCCGGTCAGGTCCAGCGGCGCGAAGAGCGCGCGAACCGCTTCGTACGCCGACGAGCCGCTTTCCGGGCAGGTGACGGTGAGGACCGTGGCGGCGACGGTGTCGAGCTCGTCGAGCGCGGCCGCCACCAGCTTCGTCTTGCCGATGCCCGCCGGGCCGCGCAGCAGCACCGCCTGGCCTTCGCCGAGCGCGGCGTCGCGGGCTTTCCGCACGAGCAGCGAAAGTTCCCAGTCCCGCCCGGCCAGCTCGGTTCCGGGCACCGGCCGCAGGCCACTCCGAAGGGCCACCGCGCCTCCTCCACGCATCGCGGGCGCTCATGCCCGGCGGGATCTTGCTGCCGGTGCCACTGTGCCAGCTGTCGATCAACCGGGTGGGACAGCAGGGCGCTCGCGGTCACACAGTGAGCACCTTCGTACCCGTGTGGCGGATCTCGTCGAGGGCTCCGGGGTCGACGTGGTCGTCGGTGATGAGCGTGTCCACGTCGTCCAGATCGCCGAAGCGCGCGAAGTGGTCGTTGCCGATCTTCGTGTGGTCGGCGAGCACGATCGTCCGGCGCGCGGCCGCGATCGCCGCGCGCTTGACCATCGCCTCCGAGGAGTCCGGGGTGGTCAGGCCGCGTTCCACGGACACTCCGTCGGTGGCCATGAAAGCCACGTCCACGTAGGTGTCGCCGAGCGCGCGCAGCGCCCAGTTGTCCACGGCGGCGAGCGAGCGGCCCTTGACCCGGCCGCCGACGAGCATCACCGTCACGTTGCCGCGGCCGCTGAGGGTGACCGCGATCGTGACCGCGTTGGTGACCACCGTGAGCTCGCGCTCCACCGGCAGGATGCCGGCCAGCTCGCCGACGGTGCTGCCCGCGTCGAGCAGGATCGCGCCTTCGGCGGGCACGAGGTCCAGCGCCGCCTTCGCGATGCGCCGTTTCTCCGCGGCCATGGCCGAGTCGCGCACAGGCAGGCCGAGTTCGGTGCCCCCGCTTTCGACCGGGATCGCGCCGCCGTGGACGCGGCGCAGCACCCCGCGGCGTTCGAGCGCGGTCAGGTCCCGGCGCACGGTCTCCGTGGTGATGTCGAACTGCGTCGCCAGCCCGGCCACGTCCACCCGGCCGTTTTTGCGCGCCATGTCCAGGATCGTCTGATGGCGCTCCTCGGCGTACATTCTCCCGCTTCTCCCCTGTCGGTAACCCGAGAGCCTCCCTTTCGGTTTCCCGAAAGCCGCACGCTACCCACGGTCACACCGGCCACACAACAAGGTCGGCCGGTTTTGAGGGAGATCCCGGTCTTTCGACAGATTCCCCCAGACCACCGTGTTCACGCGCGCCGAGCGGGATGTGTCCTGCGTAACACTCCCGGCGCCACAACGGCTTGACCTGTCACGGTGCGCGCCCGTCCGGACACCGCGCGCAGTCAGTCCACAGTGGACTCGACGCGCGGCGCTACCCACGGTGATCGCGGTCCGGCCTCCCCGCGCGGGGCGGTCCGGCGCGGGCTAGGTTCGAACCATGCGGATCGTGTCACTGCTGCCCGCCGCCACCGACCTCGTCGCGGAGCTCGGCCGCCTCGGTGACCTGGTCGGCCGCACCCACGAATGCGACTGGCCGCCCGGCGTCGAGTCGGTGCCGGTCGTCACCGCGGACGAGGTGGACGACGCCGTGCTGACCAGCCGCGAGATCTCCGACGCCGTCGGCGGTTCGGCCCACCGCGGCTCGTCGCTGTACTCAGTGGACACCACGCGGCTGGCCGAGCTCGCGCCGGACCTCGTGCTCACCCAGGACCTGTGCGAGGTGTGCGCGGTGTCCTACACCCGCGTCGCCGAAGCCGTGCGGATGCTCGACGCGGGACCGAAAGTGCTCAGCCTGGAACCCCGGCGGCTCACCGAGGTCCTCGGCTGCGTCACCACGCTCGGCGACGCGCTGGGTGTGCCGGAGCTCGCCGCCGAGCGCGTCCGTTCGCTCGCCGCCCGGCTCGACGCCGTGCGCGACCGCGTCGCCGGCAAGCCGCGGCCCGCGTGGTCGCGCTGGAATGGCTCGACCCGCTGTGGCCCGCGGGCCACTGGGTGCCCGAGCAGATCACCGCGGCCGGCGGCGAACCCCTGCTCGCGGCGCCCGGCGAGCACACGCACCCGATCCCGTGGGACGCGGTGGTCGCCGCGCGCCCGGACGTGCTGCTCGTCCTGCCGTGCGGCTTCAGTCCCGACCGCACGGCGGCGGAGTTCGACGTCCTCACGGCGTTGCCGGGCTGGGCGGAGCTCCCGGCGGTGCGGGCCGGCGCGGTGTGGCTGCTCGACGGTCCGGCCTACTTCAACCGTCCCGGCCCGCGCGTCGTGCGCGGCGCGGAAGTCCTCGCCCACGTGCTGCACGGCGTCGAGGCCGACCCACCCGTGTCCCCCGCCGAGGCGCGCCGGCCCTGAACCGCCGTCAGGCGAACGCGACGTCCGCGGTCGCCACGGCTTCCGCACGCGCGGAGTCGACCTGCAGCGCCGCGCCTCCTTCGGCGGGCACGCCCGTCGCAAGGAGGTGCTCGCCCGCGAACACGGGGCGGCGCAGTCGGTAGGACAGCGAGGGGATCGCGCGTTCCGGCGCGCGGGTGCGCGCGAGCTCCAGCAGGAGCAGCACGAGCAACGGGCCGTGCACCACGAGACCCGGGTACCCCTCGGTGCCGGTCACGTACGGCTCGTCGTAGTGGATGCGGTGCGCGTTGGCCGTCAGCGCGCTGAACCTGAACAGCAGCACGGGATCCGGCGTCCACACCTGCTGCCATTCGGCGGCCGACTCCGGCTCGCCGGTCACGTCGAGCACGGCCAGTGCGGTGCGCCCGGCGTCCTCGCCGGAGCGGTAGACGATGTCCTGTTCCTCGACCACGCGCACGGTCCCGTCCTGGCTGATCTCCGACCGCACGGTCACGAACAGGATCTCGCCCGTGCGGCCGTGTTTCACCGCGACGTCGCCGAGCGACCGCGTCCGTTCGGCCGGCGTGCCCAGCACGAGCGGCGCCCGGACCTCCAGGCGTCCGCCGGCGAACATCCGCCGCCGGTCCGGCAGCGGCGGCAGGAAGTGGCCGTCCGCCGGGTGGCCGTCGGCGCCGATCTCCGCCTGCCGCGGCCATTCCAGGAAGTACAGCCAGTGCCACAGCGGCGGCAGCGCCTGCCCTGCGACGGCGGCCGGCCGCGGCAGGTCCAGCGCCGCGGACAGCGCGGCGGCCGGTCCGGCCGGGAACGCGTCGGTGTCGGTGACCGGTTCGGGAGACCACGACTCGACGTACGAGCCCAGCGCGTTCATGGTCTTGGCCTACCACACGAGCGCGCGCCCCGCAGTCAGGCTGTGACGAGCTCCGCGAACTCGTAGATCAGCCGCGAGCGCCGCGCGGCGACCCACGCCAGGGCGACCTGGCCCGGCGGCAGGTCGCCGACCGGCACGTGGGTGACGTCCGGGCGCGTGTAGTACTCCGAAGTGGACAGCGGCACGATGGCGATGCCCAGACCGGCGGCCACGTGCTCCAGCTTCTCCTCGATGCTGCGGAACCCGCGGGGCCGCGCGGCGCCGCCGGTGCGCAGCTCGGTCGCGACGGCCCGCCACTCCGGCACCGCGTCCGGGTCGTTGAGCAGGTGCTCGTCGGCGAGGTCGGCCACGTCCACGGACTCCTTGCCCGCCAGCCGGTGCGACACCGGCAGGATGGCCACGCGCGGCTCGCTGAACATCGGCCGCACCGTGAGCCCGCGCGGGTCCACCGGCAGCCGGACGATGCCGACGTCGGCGCGGCCGTCGTGCAGCACCTGGGTCTGGTCGTCCCACGTGGTCCGGACCAGCTCGACGTCGAGCCCGGGATGGCGGTCCGTCAGCACCCGCACGGGTTCGGTCACGGTGATGCCGGGCATGAAACCGATGGTGAAGGTCGAAGCGCCGCGCGCGGCCAGCGCCACGCGTCGCCGCAACGCGTCGGCCGACGCGAGGATCGGCCGGCTGTCCTCGAGCAGCTGCCGGCCGGCGGCCGTGAGCTCCGTCGAGCGCCGGTCGCGGACGAACAGCTGCGCGCGCAGCTCCTCTTCGAGCGCCCGGATCTGGCGCGACAGCACGGGCTGCGCGATGTGCAACCGCTCCGCCGCCCGGCCGAAGTGCAGTTCCTCGGCCACGGCGACGAAGTAGCGCACCTTCCGCAGATCGACGTCCACCTAGGGCCTCCCGTCCGTCGCCGCGTCCAGCCTAGGCCAGCCGCGGCGCCGGAGACCGGTCGAGACCGACGCCCGGGTGAGGGTCCGCTCAGCCGGCGAAGCGGCCCACGGCGACGAACACGGTCAGCACCAGCAGCACCACGTTGATCGGCACGGCCTTCGGCTCCTTGCGCCGCGCGTGCACCACGATCGCCCCGAAGGCCACGATCGCCAGGCCCACCGCCGCGATCGGCGTCAGCACGGGCGCGATGTCCAGGGCCTGCGGCAGGATCAGGCCGATCGCGCCGAGCACCTCCGCGAGCGCGATCAGCTTGACCGAGGTGTCCGAGAAGTCCTCGACCCAGCCCATGTTGGGGTTTTCCAGCAGCTTCTTCCGCGGCGTGGCGAGCTTCATCCCGCCCGCCCCCAGGTACAGCACTGCCGAAATCCCCGCCGCGATCCACAACGCGATGTTCATGCCCGCTCCCGATCCGTCCGACTCATGTAGTTGAACGCTACACTGTTCGAGGTCGAATCGACGATCGGCACGGGCGCCGGAAGGTACGGACGGGAACCATCCGGCGCCCGTCCGGTCACCGCGGGGTGACGGTGACCGACTGGCCCGGACGCAGCCGGACCTGCTGCTTCCAGCTGCCCGCGCGCAGTTCGGTCTCCGTACCGCCGACGCTGCGCACGACCGCCTTGGTGACCTTGCCGCGCCGCCACTCGAGGTCGACCTCGAACCCGCCGCGCGCGCCGATGCCGGTCACATGGCCGGACTCCGCCCAGGCCGACGGCAGCGCGGGCAGCAGCTCGATCACGCCGGAGCGCGAGTACAGCAGCATTTCCAGCACCGCGGCCGGCCCGCCGAGGTTCGCGTCGATCTGGAAGATCGTGTAGCTGCCCTGGCTGTACATGTCGAACAAGTTGGCCGCCGTGCCGTTGCCGTTGTTGAACGAAGGCCGCAGCACGGTCAGGAAGAGCTGATACGCGCGGTCGGCATCCTTGAGTCGGGCCCAGCACGCCGAGCGCCACGCGCAGCCCCAGCCGAAGGTGTCCATACCGCGGGCGATCAGCAGGTTGCGCACCCCGTCGATCAGTTCCTTCGACGCGGTGTCGGTGTTGATGCGGTCGCCGGGGAAGAACCCGATGAGCGGCGAGAGGTGCCGGTGGGTCGTCTCCCCCAGGTTCTCCGGCGAGAGCCATTCCTGCAGCCAGCCGGTGACCGGGCTGACAGTCGGCAGGTGCAGCCGGTCGCGCATCCCGGTGATCGTCCGGCCGTAGTCGCCGTCGCGGCCGAGGATCTGCGTCGCCTGCGCGAAGTGGCCGAACAGGTCGTGGACGAGCTCCTGGGAGTAGGTGTTGCCCTGCGCGTCCGGGCCGTGCTCCGGCGACCAGTCGGTGTCGCTGACGAGGTAGTCCTTGCCGTCGATGGTCTTGGTGACCAGGCGCGCCTCCCAGAACTCCGTCGCGCCCTTGAGCACCGGGTAGACCTTCGCGAGGTAGGCCTTGTCCTGGGTGAACTCGTAGTGGTCCCACAGGTTGTTGCACAGCCACGCGTTGCCTGCCGGGTGCCAGGCCCAGCCGGAGCCGCCGTAGATGTTGGTGGAGAACGCGATGGCCCAGCCGGCTATCTTGCCGGTGCTGTTGCGGAACCGGTTGCGAGGATCGTTGAACAGCCGCTTCGTCGTGTCGGTCCACGACGGCAGCTGCGCGAGGCAGTAGTCGGCCAGCGCGGTGAAGCACTCCTTCAGGCCCGCGCGGTCGGCGAGCCAGTAGTTCATCTCCAGGTTGATGTCGGTGTGGTAGTCGCTGTACCAGTCGGGCGAGTTGTTGTTGAGCCACAAGCCTTGGAGGCTGATCGGCAGGCCGCTGCGGGAGCCGGTGATCGTCAGGTACCGGCCGAACTGCACGTAGCTCGCCTCGAGCTCCGGGTCGGGCGTGCCCGGGTCGGTATAGCGCACCGCGATGCGCGACCACGAGTCGAGGGTGCGCCGGTTGGCCGGCGACTGCCCGAGGTCGACCTTCATGCGGTCGAACAGCTTGCGGTAGTCCTGCACGTGCGTGGCCAGCAGCGCCGTGCCGGAAGCGGCGGCCGCGGCCTTCACCTTGCCGACGGCCACGGAAGCCGGGTTCGCCCCGGCGTCCAGGTAGTGCCGCGCCGCGTCGGGCACGTAGTTCGTGCCGCCGCAGACCACGATCACCACCTCGCCGCAGCCGGTGAAGGTCACCTCCGTGCCCGAGACGCTGACGCGCCCGCCCTTCGACGCGGCGGTGACGGCGGTGCTGTACTTCAGGCCGTTCGCGAAGGTACCGCCCAGCGACACGGCGCCGCCGCCCGCCGTCGGCTTCTCGTCGCGAGTGCCTTCCAGCGTCACCGAGCCGGTGTAGGAGCCACCGCCCTGCTGCGTCAGCCGGATCACCACGACGTCGTCGGGATAGCTGGCGTAGACCTCGCGCCGGTAGGTCGCACCGCGCAGGCCGTAGGTCGCGGTGACGAGGCCGTTGCTGAGGTCCAGGGTTCGCCGGTAGCCGCTGACACCGGTGTGGGCGGGCAGCTTCAGCCGCACCTTGGCCAGGAGGCCGAAGCTGCCGAAGTCGTCCTTGCCGTAGGGCAATTGGCCGTCGTCCTGCACCGTGTCGTTGAGCCCGCCGGTCCAGAGCGACGAGTCGGTGAAGTACACGTAGTCGGCCGCGGGGTCACCGCCGACGAGGCCACCGATCCGACCATTGCCGATCGGCAGCGCCTGCTCGATCACGTGCGACTCGACGGCCGGCGCGGGGTACCACAGGGTCGTCGCGGCGGCGTCGGCCACGAGGTCGGCGGAGGGCGGCCGCACGGGCGACGCTTGCGCCGTGAACGGGCGAAACCCGCTCAAGGCGAAGCCCGCGCCGACGGCGCCACCGAGCTTGAGAAAGGTCCGACGGGAGGGCGGGGAGGAGAGGTCCGACATGACAGGTCCGTTCGTCGTCGAAGGCGGAATCCGGCCGTGAGCGAGGCCTGAAGCTCGCCAAACATAGGATGTCTGCCCGAACCTGGTCAAGATTCTTCGGAATTATTCGCCGCCAACGACGGAGGCGGATCGGTTTCCGGCGCAACCGGATCAAAGCCGTCGGACGACTCGGGTGGCGGCCCCTCCCCCTCCGGCGGGACCGCCACCCGTGCGCGCCTCAGCAGGTGCTGGGCGCGGGCTTGCCCGCCAGCCGGTCGGCGAGGTAGGCCAGCGCGCCGGGGGCGCCCTGCACCGCCACCGTCACGTGGTCGCCGATCGGGATCCGGTGGTACTGCACGGAAACCCCCTGCGCGCAGTACGTGCGCACCAGTTTGTCCACCGGCGGCGAGAACGCCAGTTCGTCGAACACGCCCTGGTAGACGTAGACCGGCGAGCCGGGCTTGAAGCGGCCCATGGTGTTCTCGGCGATCACGCGCTTCACCGCGGGCACGTCGAGCAGCTGCGGCACGGTGGTGTAGTCGCGCATGCGCCGGAACGCCTGCCCGACCGTGAACTGCGCGATGCACTGCTTGCCGACCTCGGCGAACGCCTGTTTGCCGCGCGCGTTGAGCAGTGCGTCCGTGTCGATCTCCGGATACGCGCGGGCGAGCCCGACAGCGGCGCCCACGTAGATGCCCGCGAACGGACCGCCGTCGATGTGGCGCGCGATGTAGTCGAGGTCCGCGGGCACGCCGCCGGCGGCGACCCCGGCGAACCTCAGCTCCGGCGCGTACTGCGGCTGCAGCTCGTTGGCCCATTCGCTGGCGAGCGCGCCGCCCGAATAGCCGATCAACCCCGTCGGCGTGCTCGGGCCGGCGAGCCCGGCGGGCGGGAACGACTGTGCGGCGCGGATCCCGTCCAGCACACCGTGGGCGGTGTTGGCGGCGGCCGCCCACTCGGAGTCCGGGCCTTCGTAGTCGGCGGTCACCACGGTGTACCCCGCCGCGACGAGCGGGAGCATCAGCGCGAGCTCCTCGGCCGGCGGCGCCGTGCCCGTGGTGAGGACGGAGGAAGGCGCGCAGTCGGTGGTCAGCCCGTCCTGCGCGGTCTGGTACGACACGAGCTTGCGCGCACCGCCCGCCGGCGGGTTCACCGGCTGCATGATCGTGGCGACGTCGGCGATGGCGGCGCCGTCGGTGTCGGTCGAGCGGTACTTCACCTGCCAGGCGCGCACGGGCACGGGCAGGGCCAGCGCGCGGATGGTGACGGGCCGCGAGTCGAGCACGGTGCCCGGCGCGACGTCGGGGAACGGCGAGGGCTGGGCGTAGAACGGGTCACCGGCGGGATTTCCGGGCGACGGCGCGTCGGCGGCTGCGGCGGACGGCGCGGCGGCGGTGAAGACCGTCGCGGCCATCGCGGTGACGACGGCGAGGGCGGAGAGCTTTCGGCGGATGTCGACGCTGACAGTGGGCACGGGACCTCCAACTCAATACCAACCGGTATCGGGTCAGAGGCTTACCAGATGACCTGGATCACAGTCAACGAAAAACGTCCAGGTGAGGGAGCTGTAGTCTCCGCCCCATGGCCCCTTCGCGGACCCCGCGCCGTCGCCCGAGCCGCGCCGAGACCCGGCGCAAGATCATCGACGCCGCGGGCGAGGTGTTCGCCCGGCAAGGCATCGCGGCCACGTCGCTCAACGACATCGCCGCGGCGGCCGGCCTCACCAAGGGCGCGGTCTACTCGAACTTCGAGGGCCGCGACGACCTCGTGCTCACCATCATGGAAGAGCACATCGTGGAGCGGATGCGTTCGGCCACCACGGCGTTCGACGAGCTGAGCGATCTCGGCGAGGCCACCGCGGAGGCGGGTGCGCGGCTGGCCGCGGGCGTGGACACGGACGCGACCTGGCACCGGCTCCTGCTGGAGTACTGGGGAATCGCGATGCGCAACCCGGCCGTCCACAAAGGACTCGCGCTGCGCCGGGCCCAGCTGCGCGACGCCATCACCGCGGCCATCACGCGCGCCGCGGCCCAGCACGGCGTCGAGCTGCCGCTGCCGCCGGCGCAGCTCGCCGTGGTGGTGCTGGCGCTGTCCAACGGGCTCGCGGTGGAACGCGGCGTCGAAGCGTCGGCGGTGCCGGACTCGCTCTTCGCCGACGTGCTGAAGCTGCTGGTCACCCCACGCGAAGTCGGTGGTGCCAGTGGCGTCAGTGGTAGCGCAGCGCCGCCGGATTCGCCTGCTCCGCCAGGTACTGCCGGAAGGTGATCACCCCGTCGGAGTGGCCGGGCGCGAGGTTGCCGCCCTCGGCGTAGGCGCGGAACAACGCGCCGGGCAGCCGCACCGGCACCACGCGTTTCGTCCGGCCGCTCGCCGCCAGCACCGCCTTCGCCAGGTCCGTCGCCGCCAGCACCTCCGGTCCGCCGAAGTCCGGCGCCCGGCCCGCGGGCTCGGCCTTGGCCAGCTCGCCCAGGCGCACCGCGAGGTCCCGCACGTCCACCGGCTGGAACCGCCAGCGCGGCACCGGGACCACGGGCAGCCGGGCCGCGCCCGCGAGCACGGCGCGCACGAGCGAGTGGAACTGCGTGGCGCGCTGGATCGTGTGCGGCAGCCCGGAACCCGCGAGCACCTCCTCGGCCGCGAGCTTCGCCGCGTAGTAGCCGAGCGGCACGCGGTCGACACCGACGATGGACACGTACACGACGTGCGGCGGGTTGCCCGTCCACCGCGCGGCCTCCACGAGCGTGCGCGTCGTGGCGACTTCGTGCCGGTAGTCGGTGGCGCAGTGCAGGACGACGTCGCAGCCGGCCAGCGCCGTGTCGATGCCGCGGCCGGAGCGCAGATCGCCGACCACCCATTCGGCGCCGCCTCCGCCGCGGCGCCGGCGGCTCAGCGCGCGCACCTGCTCGCCCGCCGCCACCAGGCGGTCGACCACCACACTGCCGAGCTGACCGGTCCCGCCGGTCACCAGGATCCGTTCCGGCACGCCGCCCCTTCCCGGCACCACCGCCCGGCCGGACGGCTTCCGCGGCCATCCTGGCACGCGCCCGCCCGGCCCGGAAGCCGTGTGCGTCAGGGGAGGATCAGTGCGCCGCGCCGAGCCGGACCGCGTGCAGGCCCGTCGACGCGATCGGCTCGCCGCAGTGCGCGCACACGCTCTTCAGCCGGAGCTCTTCACCGCACTCGTGCTCGTACACCGTGGGCGGCGGGCCCTGGCGGATGAACCGGTCGCCCCACTGCATGAGGGCGAGCAATACCGGCTGAAGCGCCTTCGCGGACTCCGTCGGCAGGTATTCGAAGCGCGGCGGGTGGTTCTCGTACTGACGCTTCTCGAGCACGCCGGCGTCGACCAGCTTGCGCAGCCGCGCCGCGAGGATGTCGCGGCTGGCCCCGGTGTTCTCGGCGATCTGGTTGAACCGCCGCTCGCCCAGCATGATCTCCCGGAGCGCGAGCAGGCTCCACCGCTCGCCGACCACCTCGAGCGCGTCCGCGATCGAGCATTCCCGGCCTCGCGCCGTCATCCGTCCCACCTCCGTTACGCCCCAGCAGGAATTTCCAACCTAGCACGTCACCTGGGCGGTGTGAGGTGGCCGACAGCGCTCACGCAGTGAGTTGTGTTATCCAACTCGGTGGGCGTACAACGGGATCAAGCGGCTATGCGAGGAGGCAGGTCATGAGGGACGCGGTCATCGTCGACGCGGTGCGGACACCGATCGGCAAGGGCAAGCCCACGGGCAAGCTGGCGGGGGTCCACCCGGTCGATCTGCACGCGCATGCCATCCGGTCGCTGGTCGAGCGCACCGGTATCGACCCCGCGCTGATCGACGACGTGATCAGCGGCGCCGTCGGGCAGATCGGCGAGCAGAGCATGAACACCGCGCGCTGGGCCACGCTCGCCGCGGGGCTGCCGGAGTCGGTGCCCGCGGTGACCGTCGACCGCCAGTGCGGCAGCAGCCAGCAGGCGATCCACTTCGCCGCGCAGGGTGTGCTGAGCGGCGCGTACGACATCGCCATCGCGTCCGGCATCGAGTCCATGGGCCGCGTGCCGATGGGCAGCCAGATGGCCGGCAAGGACCCGTTCGGCGCCGGGGTCGCCGCGCGCTATCCCGAAGGTCTTGTGCCGCAGGGCATCAGCGCCGAGCTCATCGCCGCCAAGTGGGGTTTCTCGCGCGAGCAGCTCGACGCGTACTCCGCCGAGAGCCACCGCCGCGCCGCCCAGGCCTGGGCCGACGGCAAGTTCGCCGGCGAGGTCGCCGCGCTCAAAGCGCCGGGCCCCGACGGCACGCTCGTGGACGTGACGACCGACGAGTCGGTGCGCCCGGGCACCACGCCCGAGATCCTCGCGGGCCTCAAGCCGGCGTTCAAGGCCGACCTGTGGTCGGAGCGTTTCCCGCAGATCGACTGGCGGGTGACGGCAGGCAACTCCTCGCCGATCAACGACGGCGCCTCCGCTGTGCTCATCACCAGCAGCGACACGGCGAAGAAGCTCGGCCTCAAGCCGCGGGCGCGGCTGCACTCGTTCTCGGTGGTCGGCGACGACCCGCTGTACATGCTCACCGGCGTCATCCCGGCGACCCGCAAGGTCCTCGACCGCGCGGGCCTGAAGCTGTCGGACATCGACGCGTTCGAGGTCAACGAAGCGTTCGCCAGCGTCGTGCTGGCCTGGCAGGCGGAACTGGGTGCCGACCTGAACAAGGTCAACATCAACGGCGGCGCCATCTCCATCGGCCACCCGCTCGGCGCCAGCGGTGGACGGCTCATGACGACGCTCCTGTCGGTCCTGGAGCAGACCGGCGGCCGCTACGGCCTGCAGACGATGTGCGAGGCCGGCGGCCTCGCCAACGCGACCATCATCGAACGCCTCTGACCCGGGTCCCGGGACGCCCGCCATCCCCCGGCGTCCCGGGACCCCCGCTACGTTGGCGGCATGGGGTGGAATCTGGGCGAGCTCATCGGGAAGTACGACGTACCGGGCGCGCAGGTCGCCGTGCTGGCCGATGGGGAGATCGAGGACGAAGCCGCGGGCGTGCTGAGCCTGCACACGCGCGTCGAGGCCACGACCGACTCGGTCTTCAAGATCGGCTCGATCACCAAGCTCTGGACCGCCACCTTGGTCCGGCAACTGGTGAACGAGGGCGTGCTGAACCTCGACCATCCCGTCCGCGAGTACCTGCCCGGGTTCCGGCTGAGCGACCCGGCCGCCACCGCGTCGCTGACCGCCCGCCACCTGCTCACCCACACCGGTGGCCTCGACGGCAACCACCCGGTCGACAGCGGGCGCAACGACGACGCCATCGAGAAGTTCGTCGCCACCCTCGCCGAAGCCGACCACCGCTTCCCGCCGGGCACCGTGTTCTCCTACTCCAACAGCGGCTACGCGCTCCTCGGCCGGCTCGTGGAAGTCCTGCGCGGCAAGCCTTTCCACGACGTGCTCCGCGAACACCTGGTCGCTCCGCTCGGCCTGCGCACCGTCGCCGTCGACCCGTACGAGGCGATCCTGCACCGCGCCGCCGTCGGCCACGTCGAGGCGGACGGGCAACTCGTGCCCACCACGTCGTGGGCGGTCCGCTACCACTGCGTGCCCAGCGGCTCGCACCTCGCGCTGAGCGCCCGCGACCTGCTGAAGTTCGTCCGCCTGCACCTCACCGACGAGACGCTCGCGCCGCTGCGCGAACCCCAGCTCGACTCCGTCCCGGACTTCGGCGGCGGGATCGTCGGCTGGGGGCTCGGCTGGATGCTCCACCGCGACGGCGTGCTCGGCCACACCGGCGTCTCGAAGGGACAGAAGGCTTTCGTTCGCGTGGCGCCCTCGGCGGGCGTCGCGGTGGCCGTGCTCACCAACAGCTCGGGTGGGGAACCGATGGCCTACGAGATCTTCAGCGCGGTGCTCCGGGACCTCGCCGGGGTCGAGACGACCCCGCTGCCCGTGCCGCCCGCGAACCCGGCTCCGATCGACCCGGACCGCATGGGCGGGACCTACCGCACCACGGCGTACGACATCACCCTCGCCGTCGAGAACGGCCGCGCCTTCCTCACCCACCGCCCCCGAAGCTCGTCCGCCGGCACGCCCCGGAACCGAGCCGAGGTGGTCCGGCTCGGTGACCGCGCGATCATCACCGTCGAGCCGGAATCCGGAGTCCACCAGGTGCTGTCGCTGGTCGGTTCCGACGAGTACGGTCGCGCCCGGTTCCTCCACAACGGAGCCGCCGCGTACCGCATCGGCTGATCGTCAGGAGTCCTCGGCTTCCAGCCCGTCGCGGTCGGCCCACTCCAGCAGCGGCTCCAGGGAGAACACGGCGTCGTCGATGCCCGCGTGCAGGTCGCCGAGCTCGGCGAAGCGCGCGGGCACGGTGGCGATGGTGCACTCGCGCGGCTCGACGTCGTCGACCTCGTCCCAGCGGATCGGCGTCGACACGGTGCCCTCCGGCACTCCGCGCACGGAGTACGCACTGGCGATCGTGTGGTCACGCGCGTTCTGGTTGTAGTCCACGAACAGCTTCTTCGGGTTCCGGTCCTTGCGCCACCACGTGGTCGTCACCTCGTCGGGCGCGCGCCGCTCCACCTCGCGCGCGAAGGCCAGCGCCGCGCGGCGCACGTCGGCGAAGCCCCAGCGAGGCTCGATGCGGACGTAGACGTGCAGCCCGCTGCCGCCCGAGGTCTTCGGCCAGCCGACGGCGCCGAGCTCGTCCAGCACCTCGTGGGCGACGTGCGCGACGCGGCGGACCGTGTCGAAGGGACAGTCGGGCATCGGGTCGAGGTCGATGCGCCACTCGTCCGGCTTTTCCGTGTCCGCGCGCCGCGAGTTCCACGGGTGGAACTCCACAGTGGACATCTGCACCGCCCACGCCACGTGCGCCGCCTCGGTCACGCACAGCTCGTCGGCGTAGCGCCCGTAGCGGGGGAAGTGCACGCGCACGGTCTCCAGCCACGGCGGCGCTCCGTTCGGCACGCGCTTCTGGTGCACCTTCTCCCCCGCGACGCCCGAGGGGAACCGGTGCAGCATGCACGGGCGCTCCCGCAGGGCGCGGACGATGCCCTCGCCCACCGAGAGGTAGTAGTTCACCAGGTCCAGCTTCGTCTCGCCGCGGGCCGGGAAGTACACCCGGTCCGGGTTGGAGATGCGCACCATGCGGTCCCCGACCGCGACCTCCACCGCCGAGTCTTTCGCCATGCCGTGACGGTAACCGTTGCGCGGCGCGGGCGCGATCAGATCCGCACGAGCCGCACCCAGCCGTCGCCCGTCGCCGGTGACCGCAGGTGCCAGGTGTCCGGCCCGGAGATCGGCGTCCAGCTCCAGTCGAGGCGGTAGTCCACGGGCCGGGGCCGTCGCGCGCGGTCGAGCCAGTGGTAGTCGAGCCGCAGCAGGAAGCCCGGAACCGGTCCCGCGGCCGCGATGCGCTGCGCGACCAGCGGGACGACGCGGCCCTGGTCGGAGAACGTGTCGACCATCGTGCACTCGCAGAAGTACGCGAGGGTGCCGATCTCCGGCGGGGCCGCCACCGTCGCGCCGCCGACCCGCGCGCCGATCTCCCGGCCGACCCGGGCGTAGTCGGCCGCCGTGGCCCAGTTGCCGAAGATCGGCGGCGCTGTCCAGGGCACTCCGCGGTGCACGTCGAGGTACGCGGCCGGCAGCACCGCCAGTGCGAACGCCAGGCTCGCCACGCCCACCCGGAACGCGCCACCGCGGGCCAGCCATCCGGCGCCGACCACGAACACGACGGTGAGCGCGACGATCGGCGCCACGTAGTACCACTGGTAGGGCGGCACGCCCAGCAGCGAGTACGCGCCGTAGTACGCCAGCCCGCCCAGACCCAGCACGCCGACCGGCCCGAACCGCGCGGCCTGGTCCCGGCGCACCACCAGCCACCCCAGCCAGCCGAGCAGGACCACCAGACCGGCGACGGCCGGGGCGAACGCCACCAGCGTCGCCTTCCAGCGCTTCGGGTCGAGGTAGTACTCCGGCCCGTTGCCGTAGGTGTATTCGCCGAACGCGCCCTGGGTCGTCTTGATCAGGAAGGTGTCCGGGATCGCCGAGCCGAGCGCGAACCAGCTGAAGACGAACCACGGCAGGCACACCGCGAGCGTCACGCCCGCCACCGGCAGCAGCCGGCGCCGCAGCGCCCCGGCCCCCAGCGCGAACAGCACCACGAAGACCACCAGATCCAGCCGCACCAGCACCGCGAGCCCGGCCACCACGCCGAACCCGATCGCGCGGCCCTCCACCGCGTACGCCGTGAGCAGCACCAGCGCCGCCGAGATGAGGTGCACCTCCAGCCCGGTCGCCGACAGCACGAACGGGTTGACCAGGATCGCCGCCGTCCCCGCCACGGCCGTGAAAAACGGCAGCCGCAGCGCCCGGGTGATGCGCGCGAGCCCCCAGCCCACGGCCGTCATCGCCGCCACGAACACGAGTCCCGCGCCGGCCACCGGGTGCACCTGGCCGCCCGCGACCCGCGTGAGCGTGCCGCCGAGAGCGAGCAGCAGGACGTTCAGCGGCGAGGTCGCCGAGTTCGCCGTCTCGGCCTCGACCAGTCCCCAGTGGAAGTGTTCGGCGAGGTTGCGGGCGTAGGAGAGCGTGATGAACGAGTCGTCGATCAGGCTTCCCCTGACGCCGAGGAACACCACGGCGGAGACCAGGGCCACCGTGGCCGGCCACAGCAAGGCCCGGCCACGGCCGCGTCTCGCGGGCTCCCCCGGCTCGGCCGGGAGACGCGCGGCGGCCACGGCCCGGCCCACGTCAGGTCCCGTCGCCGCGCACGAGGTAGAGCACCTGCTCGCCGGCCCACGGCGACGCGATCCGCCACTGCGCCAGCGCGTTCGCCGGTGCGGCCGCGCCGACCTGGGTCGGCACGAGCGCGTATTCGGGCTTCACGGCCACCGCGCCGTAGTCGAAGTAGTGGAAGTTGAGGTCGACGAGCTTGCGGCCCAGCGAGCCCATCGTCGCCTCCCGTTGCGCGATGGCCGGGCCGACCGCGCCCCGGTCGTCGAACAGGTCCACGATCGAGCAGCCGCAGCCGTAGGCGAGCACGCCGATCTCGCCGCCGCTGCGCACGGTGCCCGTGCCGACGAGCCGGCCGAGCTCCGGCCCGATCCGCTCGTACTGGGCGGTGGTGGTGTGGTTGGACATGATCGGCGCGAACGGCCGCGGCAGACCGCCCCACGCGTAGAACACCGCGCTGACGACCACGAGCCCGACCGCCGCCAGCACCGCGGGCGCCCCGGCAGTCCAGCGGGCCACCGCGGGCGCGCGCCCGGCCACGGCTGCGACCGCCGCGGCGAAGAACAGCGTGGTCACGGCGATGCTCGGCCCGTAGTACCAGTGATAAGGCGGCACGTGGAGCCGCGAGTACGCCAGGTAGTGCACGGCCCCCGCGGGTACGAGCGCCACGAACGGCAGCAGCGTCCGCGCCGCGGGGCCGCGGCGCACCAGCGTGAGGAGCCAGCCGAGGAAAGCCACCGCGCCCAGCGCCGCCGGGAGGAACGAAAGCCAGGTGGCCCAAGGGAAAACGCCCTCGTACAGCACCGGGCCGTTCGAGAACCCGTAGGCGCCCCACGACTTCTGCAGCGTTTTGATGATCAGCGTGTCCGGCACCGCGGAACCGAGCACGAACCAGCTGAACACGAACCACGGCAGCGCGACCACGACCGCCGCCAGCACCGACTTGCCGAGTCCGGCCCAGAACCGCGCCCGCAGCAGGACCACCACGAGCGCGATCAGCACCAGGTCCACCCGGATGAGCACGAGCACGCCGGTGGCCACCCCGACGAGCACCGGCCGCCGCTCCGCCGAGAACACCAGCAGGGCCACCACCGCCGCCACGCCGAACTCGACCTCGAGCCCGATCGACGAGATCAGCAGCGGGTTCACGGTGAGCAGCGCGACGGCCAGCGGCGAGAACCACCGCGGCAGGCCCGCCCGGTCGCCCAGGCGGGCCAGGCCGACGGCGATGACGACCTGGCACAGCACGTACAGGATCGCCGCGGCCAGCACGGCGTCGCGCACCACCAGCGTCAGCCCGGCGAGCACGAGCACGCTCAACGGTGACGTCGCCGTGTTCGACGTGCCCAGCTCGATCAGGCCCCAGTGCCCGTGGAACGCGAGGTTGCGGGCGTAGGACAGCGTGATGAAGGTGTCGTCGATCAGGTGGTCACGGAACAGCGCGAACGCGCCGGCCGAGAGCACGGCGACCACGAGCGCGAGCACGCCGTGGCGGCGCGGTGCCGGTCCGGCGTCCTCGACGTCGCCGGGAGCGGTGGTGCTGGTCTGTGCCACGGGGACTCCTCGTCGGGAGGGGTCGGGCAGGGTCTCAGCGCGCGGGCACCAGCGTGAAGTGCCCGATGCCCTTGGCGGCCGAATACACCGTCCACGAGTCGGGTCCCGAGGCCGGGCCCTTGCCGTAGAGAAGCCGGTAGTCTACCTGGCGCGGCTGCTGGTTGCGGTCGAACCAGTGGTAGTTGATGCGCAGGCCGAGCCGCGAGACGGCCCCGTCCTCCGCGATCCGCTTGCGCACGATCGACGCGACCTGGCTGCGGTCGGAGAACACGTCGAGGATCTGGCAGTCGCAGTAGTACGCGAGCGTGCCGATCTCCCCCGGCCCCGCCACCGAAGCGCCGTTGAGCCGCTGCCCGAGCTCCCGGCCCACGCGGGCGTAGTCGGTCGAGCTCGCCCAGTTGCCGAAGATGACCGGCGACGGCCACGGCACGCCCTGCGCGAGGTCGATCGAGACCATGCCGAGCGCGGTCACCCAGGCCAGGCCCAGCGCCGTGAGCGGCGCGGTCTTGCGCAGGCCCGGCCGCCGGCCCGATTCGGCCAGCCAGATGCCGGTCATCAGGACGGCGAACGAGCCGATCGTGGCCGTCGGCGTCACGTAGTACCAGTGGTACGGCCCGACGCCCAGCGTCGAGTACACGATGTAGTAGACGACGCCGCCCAGGCCGAGCCCGACGACGGGCGCGAGAGCCGGGAAGTCGTCCCAGCGGCGCGCGAAGCGCAGGCCGAACCACGCGAGCAGCACCGCGGTACCCGCGACCGCCGCGGCGAACGTGAAGATCACCGTCACCGGCTGGTACAGGAAGTACATCACCGGGCCGCTGAAATAGCCCCAGGCGCCGAAGAGGCCTTCCTGGTCCTGCTTGATGACCAGCGTGTCGGGGATGAACGAGCCGAGCGCGAACCAGCTGAACAGGAACCACGGCGCGGCGACGAGCACGGCGGTGCCGAACGCGCGCCAGAAGTGCTGCCGGATCGCCCGCGTGCCGAACGTGATGATGAGGACGAACACGACCAGGTCGAGGCGCGTGAGCACCGTCAGCGCCGCGAACACCCCGAACAGGACCGGCCGGCCCTCGACGGCGAACACCGTGAGCCACAGCAGGATCGCCGGCACGAGCAGGACCTCGAGGCCCGTGGCCGAGAGCAGGAACGGGTTCACGACCACGATCACCACACCGAGCAGCCCGACCCACGTCGCCAGCCCGAACGAGCGCGCCAGGCGCTGCCACGCCCAGCCGATGGCGGCCGACGACACCACGGTGAGCGCGCCGAGCGCGAGCACCGGGTGGGCCGCGCCGCTGATGCGTGTGACAAGCGTGAGCAGCCCGAGCAGCAGCACGTCGAGCGGCGAGGTCGCCGAGTTCGCCGTGGTGCCCGGCACCAGCGCCCACTCGCCGTGGAGCGCGAGGTTCTTCGCGTAGGCGAGCGTGATGTACCCGTCGTCGGTCAGGCTCCCGCGCACGAGGAGGAACGACAACAGGCCCAGCAGGGCCGCGGCCCACGGCAGCCAACGGAAGCGCACGGAGCGTGACCGTACGGCACTGCTGGACCGGGGCTCGACACGGCTGTCCGCGTCTTCCGGGATCGTGACCACTGACTCATCCACCGACATGGTCCGGGAACAATAGGGGGTGTTCGTTCCGGCGATGTTAACGCCCCGCCCGTAACCCCCGGGTTTTTCAGACCAGTGCGTGGCGGCCCGTGCGCTCGGCGTCGGCGCTCTGGTCGAGCACGCGGGCCGCGACCCGGCCGATCGCGGCGTCGAGCTCGGCCCGGTCGCCGGTGCCCCAGTCGGCGAGCCGCTCGGCCAGCCAGTCGCGCCAGGCGTGCACGAGCTTGCCGAACTCCTCGCGCCCGGCCCCGGTGAGCGCCCAGCTCCCGCCGGAGAACCTGAGGTAGCCGGTGAGTTCCAGCCGCGCGAAAGCGGGTTCCAGCACCTGCGGGGGCACGCCGTAGTGCTGCCCGATCGCCGTGAGCGTCGCCGGTTCGCCCCGGCGTTCCCGCAGGTGGACCTGCACGAGGCACCACAGGCCGCCGTGGTCGAGCTCGGAGCCCGAACGGGCGGCGATAGCGGGTGCGACCTTGCGCCGCTCGCGGAAGAACAGCGTGGCGATCGCCCGTTCCAGCTCGCGGTCGTGGTCGCGCGCCTCGGGCATCGCGAACCCGTCGCCGAGGTCGGGCGCGGCCGCCCGGGACGTGTCGCGCAGCGGCACCTCCTTGAGGAAGAACGCCAGCGCCAGCGCGACAAGACCCACCGGAGCGGCTGACAAGAACACCACATGCAGTGAATCGCTGTACGCGGCGATCACGGGCTGTGACACCGCCGGCGGCAGCTGGTGCAACGCCTGCGGCACCTGCGTCGCGCGGGGATCCACGCCCGGGGGCAGGGGGTGCGCCGCGAGCGCGCCGGCCAGGTTCGGGCCGAGCTGGTTGGCGTAGACCGTGCCGAAGATCGCCGCACCGAACGAGCTGCCGATGGACCGCAGGAAGGTGACGCCCGACGTCGCGACGCCGAGGTCGCGGTAGTCCACGGTGTTCTGCACCGCGATGGTGAGGACCTGCATGCCGAGGCCGATCCCGAGGCCCAGCACCGCCATGTACAGCGCCGACTCCCAGAAGCCGGTGTCCGGGCCGAGGCGGGAGAGCAGGTAGAGCCCCGCCGTCATCAACGCGGAGCCCACGAGCGGGAAGACCTTGTACCGGCCCGTGCGGCTCACGAGGTTGCCGGACAGGATCGACGCGAGCAGCAGCGCCAGCACCATCGGCAACAGTCGTACGCCGGACGACGTCGCCGAGACGCCCTGCACGTACTGCATGTAGGTGGGCAGGTAGGACAGCGCGCCGAGCATCGCGAAGCCGACGACGAAGCTCATGATCCCGGCCACGGTGAACACCGGGTTCCGGAACAGCCGCATCGGCAGCATCGGTTCCTCGGCCCGCAGCTCCACCAGCACGAAGAGCCCGAGCAGCACGACCGAGCCGATCGCCATCGCGATGATGGTCGGCGAGCCCCACGCGTACGTGGTGCCACCCCAGCTCGTGACGAGCGTCAGCCCGGTGGCGGCGAGGCCGATGAGCAGGATGCCGAGGTAGTCGATCACGGGCTTGAGGACAGCCCGGGCGTTGGGCATCGCGGACGCGGCCACCACGAGCACCACGACGACCAGCGGGATGTTCACGTAGAACGCCCAGCGCCACGACAGGTGGTCCACGAAGAAGCCGCCCAGCATCGGCCCGGCCACGGTCACCACGCCGAACACCGAGCCGAGCGCGCCCTGGTACTTGCCGCGTTCGCGCAGCGGCACGACGTCGGCGATGAGCGCCGTCGAGGTCACCATGAGGCCACCGCCGCCCAGCCCCTGCACGGCCCGCCACACGATGAGCCACACCATGCTGTCGGCGAACCCGCAGAAGAACGACCCGACGCCGAAGATCACGACGGACAGCTGGAACATCAGCTTGCGCCCGAACAGGTCGCCGAGCTTGCCGACGACCACGGTCATGATCGTCTCGGCCAGCAGGTACGCGGTGACGACCCACGACAGGTGCCCCGCCCCGCCGAGGTCACCGACGATGGTGGGCAACGCCGTGCCCACGATCGTCTGGTCCAGGGCCGCGAGCAGCATGCCGAGCAGCACCGCGCCGAACACCGCGTTGATCTTCCGCCGCGACAACCCGGCCCCCAGCGCGGCCGGCTCCTCCTGCGTCACCTCGGCGGTGGCCGTCATGCGCCCTCCTCGTCACCCGCTCGGCGGTCGTTCCCGCGGGTCCACCGTAGGGCGAGGTGTCCACTGTGGATAGCCACTCGTTCCGGTGACGGGGCCACCCGGGACGCGTCACATTGACCGGACGGGTGGGCGTGGCCAGAGTGTCCCTCGTGGACTACGTGGACGAACGCTCCGGCCGCCGCTACCCGCTCGACGCGCTGCGCTGGTGCGGCGACGACGGCGCGCCGCTCACCGTGGAGGCGCTGCCGGGCATCACGCGCGAGCAGGTGGACACCGCCGAGCGGTCGCTGTGGCGCTACCGCGCCGCGCTGCCGGGCGACCTGCGGCCGATCTCGCTCGGCGAGGGCTGCACGCCGCTGGTCGAGCGGCCGTGGCGCGGGCACGACACACGGTTCAAGCTCGAGTGGTTCAGCCCCACGGGGAGCTTCAAGGACCGCGGCAGCAGCGTGATGCTCTCGGCGCTCGCCCAGGCCGGCGTGCGCGAGGTCCTCGAAGACAGCTCCGGCAACGGCGGCTCGTCGGTGTCGGCCTACGCGGCCGCCGCGGGCATCGCGGCCACGATCCTCGCGCCGGAGTCGACCTCGCCCGCGAAGATCCTGCAGAGCCGCGCGTACGGCGCGACGGTGGACCTCGTGCCGGGCACGCGCGACGACACCGCCGCCGAAGCCCTGCGCCGCTCCGGCGAAACCACGTACGCGAGCCACAACTGGCACCCGTTTTTCCTGCAGGGCACCAAAACGCTGGCGTACGAGCTGTGGGAGGACTTCGGCTTCACCGCGCCGGACACGGTCGTGACCGTGGCCGGCGCGGGCAGCATCGTCCTCGGCCTCGACCTCGGGTTCGGCGAGCTGCTCGCGTCCGGCGCGATCGCGAAACGGCCGCGCCTGCTCGTCGCGCAGCCCGCCAACTGCGCGCCCATCGACGCGGCCTTACGCGCCGGGGCCGAGCACGCCGTGCCGACGGAGTTCGCGCCGACGATCGCCGAGGGCACCGCCATCCGCGAGCCCGTCCGCCTGCCCGAGGTGCTCGCCGCGATCCGCCGCTCGGGCGGGACGACGGTGGCGATCGCCGAGGACGAGATCGCCCGCGCCGCGCGGGAGCTCCCCCGGATCGGCCTCTACGCCGAGCCGACCAGCGCGACCGCGGCGGCCGCCGTCGACGTCTTCCGCGCCGGGGGCGTGCTCGCGCCCGGGGAGACCACCGCCGTCATCCTCACCGGCTCCGGGCTGAAGGCGGCCACCACGATGAGCACGCTGCTCTGACCTCGTGCCGGCTCAGCGGTCGTGGCTGCGCCGGTCGTAGGAGACCGCGTAGATCGCGCTGCGGGCGGCCAGGATCGGGTCGTCGGACAGCTCGATGCCCGCGGTGAGCAGCGTGGGGTCGAAGACCTGGGAGTTCCAGTGCTTCTGGTCGGTCACCTCGGCGGTGATCGCCAGGCGCCCGGCCGTGATCTCCGTGCGTTCCCCGGGCCAGACCAGCGTGGCGTCGTTCGTCGGGTCGCCCGGCTCACCGAGCTGCACCTTCAGCGTGAACTCGACGGGGCCGCGCGCCAGCCGCTCGCCGAGCTCGCCGGTGAGGTGCTCGGCCGACCAGTCGCCGCCCTCGCCGGCGGCGAGCACGTGGTCGCCGGCCTCGGGCACCCAGCGGTAGCGCACCGGGCGCAGGGAGCCGTCGGCGGCGCGCCAGAAGAACGCGTGGATGGCCCAGTAGGTGGTGGTGCCGTAGCTGACCGGCGTCGGCAGCTGCGACGCGGTGAACAGGCCCGGGCCCGCGCTCGGGTGCGCGCCCACGTGGGCCTGCACCTTGCCGAGGTCGGGCGCGCCCGTGGCCGGGTCCGGCTCGGCCGACTTGAGCAGCGCGAGGAAGTCCTCGGGCGTCGCGGCGATGAACCGGTCGAGGTTCACGCCGACGATGTCGGTGTTGCTCCCGTCCGGGAGGTGGAACTTCACCGCGAGCCCGCGCACGGCCGTGCCGGCGTCGGGCAGGTGCGGATTGGTGTCGGTGTGGGAGAACCGCACGGTCGCGCGCACGGGCTCGCCCTGCAGGTGCGCGGCCGTGGTGAGGTCGGCGGCGACGCCGGACGGGACGAAAGTGGCGTCGTAGCAGACGCCCCGGGCGTGAGCCCGGCGGTAACCCGGGTAGGTCCCCTTCAGCTGCTCGATCTCGTCCACGATGGACACGGAGAGCTGGGAGGCGGGCAGTTCGGTGGTCATGTCGCGAAGGTAACGGCCGTCGCGCGGGCGCGCCCGCCGCACTACCCTCCCGGCCACCGAAGTGTTCCTGAAGTTTCCCCGCGAACCCGAGAGATATTCCGAAATCCCGGTCAGCGGAATCGCCGGACCTCGTGAATCAAGCCTTGATCAAGTCGCCGGAGGAATGGCGCGGTTGTCAAATCGAGGGAGCGTTTTCTGCGGATTTCCCCCGAGTGAGGTGTCGCACACCTTAAGTCTTCCTTGGTGTGCTTGGTCACGCGCACCCCGACCGCTAGCGTCACGCAACCATGGATTCCACAGTGGCCGCCAAAGACGGCGACAGCTACACGAAAGCACTGGGCAACCGCCAGGTGCAGATGATCGCGATCGGCGGCGCGATCGGTGTCGGCCTCTTCCTCGGGGCCGGCGGCAAGCTCCAGCAGGTCGGCCCGTCGCTGGTGCTCTCCTACGCCATCTGCGGCATCGCCGCGTATTTCGTCATGCGGGCTCTCGGCGAACTCGTGCTGCACGAACCGAGTTCCGGCAGTTTCGTCACCTACGCCCGCAAGTTCATCGGGCCGTGGGCCGGGTTCGTCTCCGGCTGGATGTACTGGGTGAACTGGGCGATGACCGGCATCGCCGAGATCACCGCCGTCGCGATCTACGTGCACAAGTGGCTGCCCGACGTGCCGCAGTGGATCACCGCGCTCGTGGCGCTCGGTGTGCTGCTCGGCGTGAACCTGGTGAGCGTGAAGCTGTTCGGGGAGCTGGAGTTCTGGTTCTCCGTGGTGAAGGTGCTCGCGATCGTGGTCTTCCTGATCACGGCGATCGGGCTCGTGTTCGCGGGCGCCAACATCGGCGGTACGCCGGCCGGCGTGCACAACCTCACCGACCACGGCGGCTTCTTCCCCGCGGGCATCGGCATCGCGCTCATGACCCTGCAGGCCGTGATCTTCGCCTACTCCGCGATCGAGGTCGTCGGCATCGCGGCCGGCGAGACCAAGGACGCGCGCAAGGTGCTGCCCAAGGCCATCAACGGCGTCGTCTGGCGGATCGGTGTGTTCTACGTCGGTTCGGTGCTGCTGCTGGCGATGCTGATGCCGTGGTCGTTCTACAGCGGCGCGGAAAGCCCGTTCGTCACCGTCTTCTCGCGCCTGGGCATCGGCGGCATCGGCGACGTGATGAACGCCGTGGTGCTCACCGCCGCGCTCTCGTCGTGCAACTCGGGTCTCTATTCGACCGGCCGCATCCTGCGGGCGCTGGCCGACCACGGCGAGGCGCCGAAGTTCGTGGGCCGCATGAACAGCCGGCACGTGCCCTACGGCGGCATCCTCTTCACGTCGATCGTCTACGTGCTCGGCGTGGTGCTGAACTACATCGTGCCGCAGGAGGCGTTCGACATCGCCATCGCGGTGGCCTCGCTCGGCGTGGTGGCCACGTGGGCCACGCTCATCTACTCGCAGATGCGGATGCGCCAGGCCGCGCTGCGCGGCGAGGTCGAGCGGCCGAGCTACCGCATGCCGGGCGCGCCCTACACCGGCTGGGCCACGCTCGGGTTCCTCCTGCTGGTGGTGGTGCTCATGGGCTTCTCCGACGGCGCCGAGAAGATCGCGTTCTACTCCATCCCGGTGCTCGCGATCGTCCTGGCGGTCGGCTGGCGGATCGTGTCGCGCCGGCGCGGCGCGCGTGTCGGCGACAACGCCTGAGCCCGGCACCGGACCGCACACGCCCGGCCGGGCACCGTTCCCGGCCGGGCGTGTGCGGTGCGGGCATACTCGGATCCGGCGGCGCGGACGCGCCGCGCGGCGGGAGGTCCGTGATGGTGTCGTCGGAAACGTCCCGGAAGGTGACGATCCACGACGTCGCCCGCAGCGCCGGGGTGTCGCGCCAGACCGTGTCGCGGGCGCTCAACGACAAGGCCGAGATCGACGGCACCACGAAACAGCGGGTGCTCGACGCGGCCCGCGAGCTCGGCTACCGGCCGAGCCGGTTCGCCCGCGGCCTCGTGCGCCAGGACACCACCACCATCGGGCTCGTGATCCCCGACCTGCTCAACCCGTTCTTCACCGAGGTCGCCGCCGCCGCGCTCGAGGCCGCGCGCGCCCGCGGCTGGCACGTGGTCGTGTACGACACCTCCGACAGCGCCGAGGAAGAGCTCGGCACGCTGCAGGTGATCGGCTCGCAGGTCGACGCCGTCGTGGGCTACTTCAGCCGGCCCGAGGACGAGCTCGACCGCTTCACGCGCGGCATCCCCGTGGTCCTCATCGGGCGCGAGCACCACACGCCCCGGTTCAGCTCGATCCGGGTCGAAGGCGCGGACGGCGTGCGGGCCGCCATCACCCACCTCGTGCGCGCCGGGCACCGGCGCATCGGCATGCTCGACCACGCGGGCCGCGCCGAGCCGAGCGTCCGGCGCGACTGGTTCGCCGCCGCGGTCGCCGAGCACGGTCTCGAAGCCGAGGTCGTCGAACGAGCCGCCCAGTCGGTCGACGGCGGGGCCGCGGCCCTGGAGGCGCTGCTGTCCGAGCATCCCGACGTGACCGCCGTGTTCACCTTCAACGACATCATCGCCATGGGTGCTCTGCGCGCGGCCCGCCGTCTCGGGCGCCGGGTCCCGGACGACCTCGCCGTGGTCGGGTTCGACGGGCTGCAGCTCGGCACCGTCGTGGACCCGGCGCTGACCAGCGTCGCCCTCGACACGCGCCGGCTGGGCGCCCTCGCGATCGACCAGGCCGCGCGCCTGCTCACCGGCGCCACCCCCCTGTCGGCCGACGAGCTCGTGATCCGGGCCGAGCTGCTGGTCCGCGAATCCGCCTGAACCGCTCCGCTTGACACCCCACGGCGCCTCGCGCACACTTCCGGGCAATTCGTGAACGTTCACGGGAGCGTTCACGGAGCTCTCCGGAGGGTCCCCGATGACGTTGACTCGACGACGGTTCCTGACCGGCGCGGCGGCACTCGGCGCCGCGGCGTTCGGGACGGTTGCCTGCGCCAGTCCCACGACCGCGAACCCAGGGCGGATCACGCTCTGGTACACCTCGAACGGCCTGTCCGACGCCGTGCTCGGCGAGGCCGTGAAGCGGTTCGCCGCCGACAAGCTGACCCCTTCGCAGGTCAGCGGCGAGCTCAAACAGCGGCTGCTCGCCGCCCTGGCCGGCGAGGCCTACCTGCCCGACATCACGATGCTCGGCGACGACATCGCCACCTACTTCGCCGACACCGACCACTTCGTCGACCTGAACACCCTCGGCGCGGGCGGCGTCCGCGACCAGTACCTGCCCTGGAAGTGGCAGGCGGGCACCAGCCCCGCCGGGTTCCAGCTCGGGTTCCCCGTCGATGTCGGCCCGGCCGCGCTGTACTACCGCCACGACCTGTTCGCCCAGGCCGGCTTGCCCAGCGAGCCCGATGAGGTCGCCGCGGTCGTGTCCACGTGGGACGACTACTTCACCTTCAGCGCGCAGGTGCAGAAGAAGCTGCCCGGGCGGTACATGATCACCGACACGAAGACGGTGTTCACCTACTCGCTCGCGCAGGAGCCGCGCAAGTACTTCGACCGCGCCAACCACTACCTCGACGACCAGTCGCAGGTGCGCCGCGCGTGGGACCGGGCCGTGCAGGCGTTCCGGATGGGGCTGACCGCCGGGTACGCGGGTTCGCAGAGCGTCAACGGCCAGTCGATCGACCGGCACGCGGCCTGGAACAGCGGCAAGGAGCTCAGCTTCGTCAACGCCTCCTGGATCACCGGTGAGCTCAAGGAGTCGGCGCCGGGCACCTCGGGCAAGTGGCGTGTGTGCCGCCCGCCCGGCGGCGCGGGCAACCAGGGCGGTTCGTTCCTGGCGATCACGAAGTACTGCCCCGATCCGCACGCCGCGTTCGAGATCGTGAAGTGGCTTCAGTCGCCGCAGAACCAGCCGCAGACCTTCCTCGACCTCGGGCTCTTCCCGCCCAGCCCGTCGGCCTACACGGACCCGCGGCTGCTCGCGCCGGAGCCGTTCTTCGGCGGGCAGGTGACGATGGACGTGTTCTCGAAGATCGCGCGGGAGGTCAAACCCGTGTACTTCAGCCCGTGGGACATCACGATCAGCGACACGTTCACCGACGAACTGACCAATGTGGAGAGTGCGGGCAAGGACCCCGAGACCGCGTGGCAGGACGCCCGCGCCTCGGTGGAACGCCTGCTGCGCCGCCAGGGGGTGCTCTCGTGACCGCGATCCTGCCCGCCGAGACGGCCGGCGCCCGCCGCGCCCCGGTCCGCCACGCCGCCCACGGCCGCCGCAAGCGGTGGCGTTACCTGCCGCAGTACCTGGCCGTCGCGCCGTTCTTCGTGCTGTTCGCGATCTTCGGCGTCTACCCGGTGCTGTACTCGCTCTACCTCGCGCTGCAACGCTGGGACGGCGTCGGCCCGATGAAGTTCGTCGGGCTGGAGAACTTCGCGTTCCTGCTGTCGGACACCACGTTCTGGGGCTCGATCGGCAACACCCTGATCATCTGGGTGATGTCGACGGTCCCGATGACGGCGCTCGCATTGCTCATCGCGGTCGGGCTCAACTCGTCGGTGCGGTACAAGGGTCTGCTGCGGGTCGCGTACTTCCTGCCGAACGTGACCTCGATCGTGGCCATGTCGCTGGTGTTCGGCTCGATCTTCTCCGACGAGTTCGGGATCCTGAACTGGTTCCTGGGCCTGTTCGGCATCGGCACCGTCGACTGGCTGAGCGACCCGTGGGCCATCCGCGGCGCGATCTCGATCATGATCATCTGGCGCTGGACCGGCTACAACGCGATCATCTTCCTGGCCGGCCTGCAGGCGTTGCCGCCGGACGTGTTCGAGGCGGCCCGCATCGACGGCGCCGGCCCGGTGCAGACGTTCTTCCGCATCACGCTGCCGTTGCTGCGGCCGGTGCTGCTGTTCTCGGTGGTGATGTCGGCGATCAACGGCCTGCAGATCTTCACCGAGTCGCAGGTGCTGCTCGGCAATCGCGGCGGCCCCGGCGGCGCCGGCATGACGATGGTCCTCTACTTCTACAACACGGCCTTCGCGGACAACGACTTCGGTTACGGCGCCGCGATCGCGTGGGGCATCTTCGTGGTCGTCGTCCTGTTCTCGATCCTCAACTGGCGGCTCGTGATGCAGCCCGAGCGCGGCCAGGTCCAGACCAAGGGAGCCGGCCGATGACGACCAGGCGCGCACGGGTGCTGACGCTGGTGGCGCTGATCGCCGGCGCCCTGATCACCCTCTTCCCCTACTACTGGCTCGCCGTGATGGCCTCCAACACCACGGCCGACATCTACGCGACGCCACCGCGGCTGACGTTCGGCGGGCACCTGTTCGCCAACATCGGCGAGGTGTTCGCGAAGATCGACTTCTTCGGCTCGCTGCTCAACACGCTGATCGTCGCCGTGGTCACCACCTTGCTGGTGCTGTTCTTCGACTCACTGGCGGCGTTCACCTTCGCCAAGTACGACTTCCCGGGCAGCAACGTGCTGTTCGGCATCCTGCTCGCGACGTTCGTGGTGCCCACCCAGCTCTCGGCGATCCCGCAGTTCACGCTGATGGCGGACTTCGGCTGGGTCGGCGACCTCAAGGCGCTGATCATCCCGGCCGCCGCCAACGCGTTCGGCATCTTCTGGATGCGCCAGTACGCCCGCGGCGCCATCCCGGACGAGCTGCTGGAAGCGGCCCGGATGGACGGCGCGGGGTTCTTCCGCACGTACCTGTCGGTCGGGCTGCCGGTGCTGCGCCCGGCGCTCGCGTTCCTCGGCATCTTCACCTTCGTCAACGCCTGGAACGACTACCTGTGGCCGCTGGTCGTGCTGATCGACTCCAACCACGTGACGCTGCAGGTGGCGCTTTCGCAGCTGCAGGGCGTGTACGTGAAGGACTACAGCGTCGTGATGGCCGGGACGCTCGTGGCGATCGTGCCGCTGGTCATCGTCTTCCTCTTCGGTGCCCGGCACTTCATCCGCAACATCGCGGCCGGCGCCCTCAAGGGCTGAAAGGAACCCATGTCGTCGTCGTACGTCGAAGACCCCGCCCCCGGCCACGGCTCACTGCCGCCCCGCGCCGCGTTCTCCTCCGACGCGCGGTCGGTGAGCCTGGCCGGGACGTGGCGGTTCCACCTGTCGCCCTCCGCGGCGGCCGCGCCCGAGGGGATCGCGCGCGACGACTTCGACGACAGTGGCTGGGACACGATCACGGTGCCGGGCCACTGGCAGCTGCAAGGCCACGGGAAACCGGCTTACACCAACGTGCACTACCCGTTCCCGGTGCAGCCGCCGCTGGTGCCGTCGGACAACCCGACGGGTGATCACCGGCTCACGTTCGACCTGCCGCCCGGCTGGCCGGACGAGCCGGCGCTGCTGCGGTTCGACGGCGTCGACTCGTGCGCGAAGGTGTGGCTCAACGGCGAGGAGCTCGGCGTCACGCGCGGCAGCCGGCTGCCGTCGGAGTTCGCGGCCGGCCACCTGCTGCGTCCCCGTGGAAACGTGCTGGCCGTGCGGGTGCACCAGTGGTCCTCGGGCAGCTACCTCGAGGACCAGGACATGTGGTGGCTCTCGGGCATCTTCCGCGGGGTCACGCTGCTCTCGCGCCCGGTGGGCGGGGTCGAGGACTACCGGCTCCACGCCGGTTACGACCACGTCAGCGGGCTCGGCACGCTCTCGGTCGCCGCGGCGGACGGCGTGCTGCTGAGCGTGCCCGAGCTGGGTGTCGAGAACCTGCCGGCCGGCTCGGCGGTGGAGCTCCCCGTCGAGCCGTGGAGCGCCGAATCGCCCCGGCTCTACCACGGTGAGGTGCACACCGCGGCCGAACGCGTGCCGGCGCGGATCGGGTTCCGGACCGTGGTGGTCGAGGACGGCCTGCTCAAGGTGAACGGCCGGCGGGTGCTGTTCCGCGGCGTCAACCGGCACGAGCACCACCCCCGGTTCGGCCGCGCGCTGCCGCGCGAGTTCGCGCTGGCCGACGTGCTGCTCATGAAGCGCCACAACGTGAACGCGGTGCGCACCAGCCACTACCCGCCCGACCCGTACTTCCTCGAGCTGTGCGACACCCACGGCCTGTGGGTGATCGACGAGTGCGACCTCGAGACCCACGGCTTCGGTGACCTGGGCTGGGCGGGCAACCCGAGTGACGACCCGCAGTGGGGCGAGGCATACCTCGACCGCATGCGCCGCACCGTCGAGCGCGACAAGAACCACCCGTCGATCGTGCTGTGGTCGCTGGGCAACGAGGCCCACACCGGCCGGAACCTCGCCGCGACGGCCGCGTGGACGCGCGAGCGCGACCCGTCGCGTCCGGTGCACTACGAAGGCGACTTCGAGTGCGAGTACGTGGACGTGCACAGCCGCATGTACGCCGACCACGCCGAGGTCGACCGGATCGGCCGCCGTGACGACCCGAACGAACGCCGCCGGTCGCTGCCGTTCCTGCTGTGCGAGTTCGCGCACGCGATGGGCAACGGGCCGGGCGGGCTGCTGGAGTACCGCGAGCTGTTCGAGCGGTATCCGCACGTGCAGGGCGGGTTCGTGTGGGAGTGGCTCGACCACGGGCTCGCCCGGCGCGACGCCGCCGGTCACGAGTACTTCGCCTACGGCGGCGACTTCGGCGAGCAGATCCACGACGGCAACTTCGTGATCGACGGCCTCGTGCACCCCGACCGCACGCCCTCGCCGGCGCTGGCCGAGTTCGCGAAGGTCTTCGAGCCCGTGCGGATCGGCGCGAGCGCGGGGGGCGTGCGGATCTCGAACCACTACGACGTGGCCGGGTCGGCGCACCTGGTGTTCCGCTGGAGCTTCGAGGACGACGGCGTCGAGGTGGCGGCCGGTGAGCTGGCCGTGCCCGAGGTCCCTTCCGGACAAAGCCTCGACGTGCCGCTCCCCCGGCTGCCCGAGGTCTCGGGGGAAGGCGTGCTCACCGTTCGGGCGGAGCTGGCGGCCGACACCGCGTGGGCGTCCGCGGGCCACGTCGTGGCGTGGGGACAGCTGCCGGTCACGCCCGCGGCCGACCCCGGGCCCGCTGCGGTGCGTGCACCGCTGCTGCGCGAACGCGGGCTGCTGCGCCTCGGGCCCGGCGCGTTCGACGCCGCGACCGGCCGGCTGGTCGCGCTCGGGGGCCACCGCGTCGAGGGGCCGCGGCTGGACCTGTGGCGCGCGCCGACCGACAACGACCGGGGTTCCGGCGACCCGGAGGCGACGCGGTGGCGAGCCGCGGGCCTGCACCGGCTGCAGCACCGGGTGGCCGAAGTGGACGGACGAGCGTCGGCGCTGGTGGTGCGGACGCGCGTCGCGCCGCCCGGGCTCGCGTTCGGGATGCTCGCCGAGTACCACTGGAGCGCCGACGACGACCGGCTGCGCCTGCGCGTCGAGGTGGAGCCCGACGGCGAGTGGCCCTGCACACTCGCCCGCCTCGGCCTGCGGATGGCGGTGCCCGGCGCGTTCGGCGGCGTCGAGTGGTTCGGCGCCGGCCCGGGTGAGGCCTACGCCGACAGCCGCCAGGCGGCGCGGCTCGGCCGGTTCTCCTCCACTGTGGACGCTCTGCAGACGCCGTACGTGTACCCGCAGGAGAACGGCAACCGCGCCGACGCGCGCTGGCTGCGGCTCACGTCGGCGGGCGGCGCCGGGATCCGGATCGAGGGCGAGCCGGTGTTCGACTTCACCGCGCGGCGCTGGACTTCCGAGGATCTCGACGCCGCTCGCCACACCGTCGATCTGATGCCAGGTGAGCTCGTGCACCTCAATCTCGACCTGGCCCAGCACGGGCTCGGCACCGCCTCCTGCGGGCCCGGCGTGCTGCCGCGTTACCGCCTCCACGCCCAGAAGGCGAGCCTCACCCTCACGTTCTCCCCGATCACGCCCGAAGGAGCCGCCCGATGACCGGCGCGCCCGAGGTCCGCCTCGTCCCGCACACGCATTGGGACCGTGAGTGGTACGAGCCGTTCCAGCGGTTCCGCCTGCGCCTGGTCGACCTGCTCGACGAGGTGCTCGACCGCGCCGAGGCCGACCCGCGGTTCCGGTTCACGCTCGACGGGCAGATGGCCGCCGTCGACGACTACCTTCAGGTGCGGGGCGAGAACCGCGACCGGGTGGCCGCGCTGGTCGCGGCCGGGCAGCTCGCGGTGGGGCCGTGGCAGATCCTGCTCGACGAGTTCCTGGTCTCGGGCGAGAACATCGTGCGCAACCTGGAGCTCGGCTGGGCGCGGGCCACCGAGCTCGGCGGCGCGATGCGCGTGGGCTACCTGCCCGACGAGTTCGGCCACTGCGCGCAGATGCCGCAGATCCTCGCCGGCGCCGGGTTGGAGCACGCGTGCCTGTGGCGTGGGGTGCCGTCCGGAGTGGACGGTCACGCGTTCCGCTGGGCGGCGCCGGACGGCAGCTCGGTGCGCGTGGAGTATCTGGCCCACGGCTACGGCAACGCGGCCTACGTGTTCTCCGACCCCGGCTTCTTCGCCTCCCGCATGGCCGAGCTCGGTCGACGGCTGCGGCCGGAGTTCGGCGCCGACCCGGTGCTCGCGATGTACGGCACCGACCACTCCGCGCCCGTCGGCTCGCTCGTGAAGCTCGTCGCGGGCCTCGACCCGGCGTCGGTCGACGTGCGGATCGCCACCCTGGCCGAGTACATCGGGGAGCGCGACGCCGCGGACCCTTCGCTGCCCGTGGTGCTCGGTGAGCTGCGCAGCCACGCGGCGGCCAACATCCTGCCGGGTGTCCTTTCGGCGCGCCCGCAGCTCAAGCAGGCGATGGCCCGGGCCGAGCGCGTCGTGGAGCGCTACGCCGAGCCGTTCGCCGCGCTGTTCTCGGCCGAGTGGCCGCAGCGGTTCCTGGACCTGGCGTGGTGGCGGCTGGTCGACGCGTCGGGGCACGACTCCGTGACCGGCTGCGGCGTCGACGAGACGGCGACGCAGGTCTTCGCGCGCATCAGCGAGGCGGAGCACCTCGGGCAGGCGGTGCGCGACCGCGTCACCGGCCGGCTCGCGCGGTCCGTGGCGCGGGATTCGCTGCTGGTGCTCAACCCGACGCCCGCGGCTCGCCGCGACCTGGTGACGCTCGACGTCGAAGCACCGTGGGACGAGGTTTCACTGGAGCTGCCCGACGGCACGCGCCTGCCCGCCCAGGTGGAGGCGCGCAGCGGCCAGTTGCTGCACGAGGAAGCGGCTGCGGGCCCCGACCTGCCGCTCTTCCTGCCGCGCATCCACGGGCGTGAGCTGTTCGGCAGTGAGATCACGGGCTGGCGGTGCGACTCTTCGGCACGGCTGCTGGAGTTCTCCGTCGCTCGGCACGGCGGCGCGGACCCGTTCGACGTCGAAGCCGTGCGGGCGGCGGTGACCGGCGCGGCGGGTGTGTGGACGATCCGCATCCGCCAGGCCGAGCGGCGGACGGTCACCGCGCTGGTCGACGTCCCGGCCCTCGGGTGGACGACCGCGCGCGTGGTGCCCGGCTCGGTTGAGGTCGCCGTGCCCGTCGTGGCCGGCCCGTCGCTGAGCAACGGGCTGGTGACGGTCTCGGTGCTCGACGACGGCACCCTCCGGATCGCGTCGGCCGACGGCACCGTCCTCGACGGGGTCGGCCGCATCGTCGACGGCGGCGATCGCGGCGACTCCTACAACTACGCTCCGCCGGGCACGGACACCCTGGTCACCGAGCCGGACGCGGTGCGGGTGACGCCCGGGGTCGAGGGTCCGCTGCGCTCGACGGTCACCGTCGAGCGGACCTACTCGTGGCCGGCGGCGATGGACTGGGACGGCGATCGCCGCGTTGCGTCGGCTTCCCGCGGCACGGTGACCATGGCCGTCGAGCTCCGCACGGGGGAACCGTTCGTCCGCCTCGACCTCACGATCGACAACGCCTCGCGAGACCACCGCGTGCGGTTCCACGTCCCCCTCGCCCGCGCCGCGCAGACCTCGCACGCCGAGGGCCAGTTCGCCGTCGTCGAACGCGGCCGCACCGCCGAGGGTGGCTTCGGCGAGTACCCCATCCCGACGTTCCCCGCCCACGGTTTCGCCGACGCCGGCGGCGCCGGGCTGCTGCTGACGCAGGCCTGCGAGTACGAACTGCTCGACGACGCGCTCGCCCTCACCGTGCTGCGCACGAGCGGCCGGCTCAGCCGCAACGTCCACCCGTATCGCGAAGAACCGGCCGGCCCCCAGATCCCGACCCCGCTGGCGCAGCAGATCGGCATCACCACCGTGCAGCTCGCCGTCCTGCCCCACGCGGGCGACTGGCGCGCCGGCGCACTGCTCTCGGCGGCCGAGCGCTACCGCCACCCCCTGCACGCGACCCTCGGCACCGGCCCGCTCGACGCACCGCCGGCCTCGCACTCCGGCCTGTCCGTCGACGGCGCGGTGCTCACCAGCGTGCGTCGCCGCGAAGACGCGCTGGAGGTGCGGCTGGTCGCGCAATCTCCTGAGGCGGCCACGGCCGTCGTGCGCGGGCCTTTCGCGTCCGCGCGGCGCGTGGACCTGCTCGGCCGCCCCGGCGATTCGGTCCCCGTCACCGAGGGCGAGCTGCGGCTTTCCTTGCGCCCCTGGGAAATCGCCACCGTCCGCCTCTCCTGAACCTCACCCCCGCGTCCGCAGCATCGGCGGTGACAACAGCTCGGCCGGCCCCCTCCGGTACAGCCGGGCGGGCCGGCCGCCGTCGCGGGTCGTCGTGGTGCCGACGGGCTCCAGGAGGCCCTCGGCGCCCGTGACCTTGCGGTGGAAGTTGCGCGGGTCCAGGTGCGTGTCCCACACCAGCTCGTACACTCGGCGCAACTCCGCCACCGTGAACTCCGGTGGGCAGAAGGCCGCGGCGAGCGGGGTGTACTCGAGTTTCGCGCGAGCGCGTTCGAGGCCGTCGGTGAAGATCTTCGCGTGGTCGAAGGCGAGTGTCCCCGGGTCCAGGGTCGCGACGGGCGTCCAGCGCGCTTCGGCCGCGTCGGTCCCCGCCTGCGGCACCGGCAGGTCGGGCGCGAGCGCCAGGTAGGCGATGGTCACCACGCGCAGCCGCGGGTCGCGGCCCGGGTCGCCGTAGCCCGCGAGCTGTTCGATGTGGACGGTGCCCGGCGCCAAGCCTGTCTCCTCCGCCAGCTCGCGTCGCGCGGCCGTGTCGAGGTCCTCGTCGGCGAGGACGAAGCCGCCGGGCAGCGCCCAGGCGTCGCGGAAGGGCTCGATCCCCCGCCGCACCAGCAGCACGCACAGCTGCTCCCCGGTGATCGTGAGCACGACGAGGTCCACGGTGACCGCGCTGGGCGGGAACTCCTCCATGTGCCGCACACTACACCTTAATCGTCAGCTTGACGAAAAGACCGGCGAACCAATATCGTCACGGCGACGATAAGGAGGTCCCCATGGTGGACATCAAGCGCCGGTTCGGGTTCCGGCACCTGCGAGGGGTGCCGACCGCGCACATCCGGCACCTGCGCGGCGGCAAGCTCGTGCACGACGGCACCGGGCTGTCGTTCTGGTACCGGCCGCTGGCCGCGGCCCTCTCGGAGATCCCGGTCGACGACCGCGAGCTGCCGCTGCTGTTCCACGCCCGCACGGCCGACTTCCAGGACGTGACGGTGCAGCTCGCCCTCACCTTCCGCGTGGTCGACCCGGCGCTCGCCGCGCAGCGCATCGACTTCTCCGTCGACCCGGACACGGGCCGGTGGCGCGGCGACCCGCTCGCGCAGATCAGCGGCCTGCTCACCGAGAACGTGCAGCAGTACGCCCTCGACGTGCTCACCCGCACGCCGCTGGCGGAGGCTCTCGTCGACGGCGTCGGTGCCGTGCGCGACCGCATCCGCGCCGGGCTGGCCGAGGAGGACACGCGGCTCGCGCAGACGGGTTCGGCCGTGCTCGACGTGCGGGTCGTCGCGATCCGCGCCGAGCCCGAAGTCGAGAAGGCCCTGCAGACGACCGCGCGAGAGAAGGTGCAGCAGGAAGCCGACCGCGCGACCTACGAGCGGCGGGCGCTGGCCGTGGAACGCGAGCGCGCGATCGGCGAGAACGAGCTGCAGAACAAGATCGAGCTCGCCCGGCGCGAGGAGCAGCTGCTGGCCCAGCGCGGCGCCAACGCCCGGCGTCAGGCCGAGGAAGCCGCGGCGGCCGACCACATCGAGACCGAGGCCCGCGCGAGCCGGGAGACGCGGCTGGCGCAGGTGAAGGCCGAGGCCACGCGGACGCTCGGCGAAGCGGAGGCGGCCGGTGAGGCCGCGCGGCTGGCCGCGTACCGCGACCTGCCGGAGCCGGTGCTGCGCGCGTTGGCCGTGAAGGAGCTGGCGGCGAACCTGCCGAAGATCGACAGCCTCGTGCTCACGCCCGACCTGATCGCGCCGCTGCTGGCCCGGCTGGGGATCGGGTCGTGAGCCTCGCCCCGCGGGCCGTGGTGGTGCACCGGCGCACCGAGCTCGACGAGCTGCTCGCCCGCCACGGCACCCTCGGCCAGGCCGAGTTCTTCCTGGCCACGCGCGGCCGTTCGCTCGACGACGTGGTGGCGCAGGACGCGGCGCTGCGGCGGGCGCTGACCGCGGTGTCGGCCGCCATCCCGCTGGACTGGCGCCGCGGCAGCGTCGAGCGAGCGGACCTGTCGCGGTTCCTGTTCACGCCCGAGGACGTGGTGCTCGTCGTCGGGCAGGACGGGCTGGTCGCGAACGTCGCGAAGTACCTCGCGGGCCAGCGCGTCGTCGGCATCACGCCGGGTGAGCCGGGCATCCTGGTGCGCCACCCGGCCGAGGCCACGGCGGACCTGCTGCGCTCGCGGGACTCGGTCGAGCCCCGCACGATGGTCGAGCTGACCGCCGACGACGGCCAGAAACTGCTGGCGCTCAACGAGATCTACCTCGGCCACCCGAGCCACCAGACCGCGCGCTACCGCCTGGGTCCCGAGCGGCAGGCGTCGTCGGGCCTGCTGGTCGGCACGGGCACCGGCGCCACGGGCTGGTGCCGGTCGGTATGGCAGGAGCGGCACAGCGCCTTGCGCCTGCCGGCCGCCGACGAACGCCGGCTCGTGTGGTTCGTCCGGGAGGCCTGGCCCTCCCCCACCACCGGGACGTCGCTCACCGAGGGCGAGCTCACGACGTCGGCGCTGACGGTCGACGTCGAGTCCGATCACCTCACCGCGTTCGGCGACGGCCTGGAGAACGACGCGGTCACCGTGACACGCGGGCAGTCGGTGACGTTCGCCCCGGCGGCGCGGGCGTTCCACCTGGTCCGCTGACGTCTTCCGCCAGCTTCCGCAGGGCGTCGGCCGACCGGGTGCCGGGCTCGGCGTGGTAGATCACCATCAGCTGGTCTTCGGCTCCGGTGACGGCGAACTTGTCGTACTGCAGGTCCAGCTCGCCGACTCGCGGGTGGCACAGGTGGTGGGTGCCGCCGCCGGGCTGCGGGCGGACGTCGTGGCGCGGCCAGAGCCGGCGGAACAGCTCGCTCTCCTCCGACAGCTCCTCGACCAGCCCGGCCAGCCGCGGATCGTCCGGCTCACTGGCGGCCCGCAGGCTCGCGACGAGCCCGCCGACCCGCGCCTCCCAGCCGGTGAAGAACTCCTGCGCGGCCGGGTCGAGGAGGACGGCGCGCAACAGGTTGGTGCCTGGCGTGTACACGGGCGACAGCGCGGCCGCGATGGGGTTGGCGGCGAGGACGTCGAGGTGCCGGCCCTGCACGTACGCCGGCGTCAGCTCCCACGACGCGATCAGCCGCGCGACGCTGGACCGCACGTTTTCGTGGCTCTGCGGCGCACGGCGACGGCGTAGCGCGGGGTCGGCGAGGTCGTGGAGGTACGCGGTGGCCTCGCGGTCGAGGCGCAACCCGCGGGCCACGGCGTCGAGCACCTGCGCCGACGGGTGGCGGTCGCGGCCCTGCTCCAGCCGCGTGTAGTACTCCGTGCTGATGCCGGCGAGCATCGCCAGCTCGTCGCGCCGCAGGCCCGGCACGCGCCGGTGGCTGTTCACGGTGATCCCGACGTCCTCCGGCCGCACCTGCTCGCGCCGCGCGCGCAGGTACTCGCCGATCACGTTGCCCGCCATGTCCTCCACGATAATTCGCCGAAGGTGGCCCTGACGGCACCCCTGTCGGCACGGTCTGGTCGGCCGGGCCGAGAAGGCCCAGGTTGGCGGCATGACACGAACCTGGTTCATCACGGGCGTGAGCACCGGCTTCGGCCGGCACCTCGCAGAACAGCTGCTTTCCGCCGGCGACCGCGTCGCGGGCACCGTCCGCCGTCCCGGCTCGGTGGCCGACCTCGCGGAGTCGTACGGCTCGGCGTTCCACGTCTCCCTGCTGGAGATGACCGACACCGCGGCCATCCGCCCGGTCGTCGACGCCGCGCACGCCCACTTCGGGCGCCTGGACGTCGTGGTCAGCAACGCCGGCTACGGCCTGATGGGCGCTGCCGAGGAGCTCACCGACGAGCAGGTGCGCCACCAGCTCGACACCAACCTGCTGGGCTCCATCCAGCTCATCCGCGCCGCGCTGCCCCACCTCCGCGCCGACGGCGGCGGCCGCATCCTCCAGCTCTCCTCGGTCGGCGGCCAGGTCGCCTGGCCGGGCGGCTCGCTCTACCACGCGACGAAGTGGGGCATCGAAGGCTTCGCCGACGCCCTCGCCGACGAAGTCGCGCCCTTCGGCATCGGCGTCACCCTCGTCGAACCCGGCGGCGCCCGCACCGAATTCCGCTACGGCAACTCCCGCCTGGCCCCCAAAATCGACGCCTACGCGGCCTCCCCGGCCGCCCGCATCCGCCAGATCCTGGAAGAACGCACCACCCTCGCCCCCGGCGACCCCGCCCGCATGGCGGCGGCCATGATCGCCACCGTCGACCACACCCCGGCACCCCGCCGCCTTGTCCTCGGCAGCGACGCGTGGACCGCGATCACGGCCGCGCTGGAGGCCCGGCTGGCGGAGGTGCGGGAGCAGAAGAGCGTGGCGTTCTCGACGGATCTGTAGGAATTTCGGTGCTCGATATCGGCCGCGGTGCCGGTTTTTGACCACCGGAGGCGCGTGAGGTCCGGGCCGCACTGCTCCAGGTGCGTATTCGGGGAAGGTGCCGCGCCGGTCCCTTCGCGCCGGCGCCGCGTCCTCTGCTGTGCCGTTCCGGCCGACCCTCGAAGGAGACGTCTTCGAGGGTCGGCTGCATTTCGCCCCGAAGCGCCAGGAGGCCGAGCCCGCCCGCGCCGGGCCGCGCCAGTCGCGTTCGCCGAATGACAGCCGCCACTCGCGCGGGCCGCGTTTCAGCTGCCGAGGCAGGCTCGCACGTCGAGGGCAAGGTGAGGTTGCCGCGGCGCCCATCGCTGCGCCCGCGACGCGGCCGGCCTCGGCAGCGTCGCGGGCCAAGCGTCAAGGGCGTCCGCGGTGCTTCGCCGCCGAAGTCACGCGAGCCGGCGCCGCATCCGCCGTGCCGGTCCATTCCGACCCGAAGCGCTTGCGGGCCGAACTCGTTAGCAATGCTTCGCGCCGACCGCGGCTTGCGGACCTCAGCTGCCGTACCGCTCCTTCACCACCGAAGGCGTGTCGAGGTTGTGCCCCGCGTCCATGCTCTGGGCCAGCCGCAGGTACTGGCCCTCCGCCCACATCAGGGGTGCGGCGCTGCCCGTCGGGCGGCCGAGGGAGAAGCAGCCGCTCGCGCGATCCCACACCTGTTCGGGGATGAAGTAGCCGTCGTTGGCGGCGTCGGCCATGGACTTGAGGTAGACCGCGGCCGAGCGGCCGTTGGCGAGCTCGTACTCGCCGCGCTCGCCGGACAGCACGGGCCACAGCCGCCCGAAGCGTTGCGGGCCGCCGGCGGGCCAGCCGGTGCACGCGGAGGTGCTTTCGCCGTAGTTGTCGTGCGGGTAGCGGTGGAAGTAGACGTCGCCGTTGGGCAGGGTGGCCTGCATCGGTGCGTTGCCGTCCGACGCGGCGGCCGTCGGGGCGATCGAGGCGGCGATCGTCGGGTCGGCCGGCGCGCGCACGCCGAGCCGAACGAGGTCGAGGAAGCCGAAGTCGACCACGTCGTGCTCGTAGAAGCAGCCTTCGTCGAAGCAGATCTGCCCGCCGTCGTTGGGGTCGGTGCCCTTGTCGAGGCGCTCGTAGTACGTGTGGCCGCCCCAGAAGCCGGACGTCGTCACGGTCCACGAGTCGAGCGAAGCCCGCCACGAGTCCGCTGTGGACTCCCACGTGGCGGCGCTCGCAGTGTCACCGTTGGCCCGGGCGATCGCGCCTGCCGTCACCAGCCCCGCGATCTCGGCGGCGATCGACGAGGGCGACCGGCCGTACTGTTCTTCCCAGCGTTCGGTCGTGGCGGGACCGCTCGTGCGCAGGTGCTCGGCGGTGACCTTGACCTTCGCGTACGTGGCGGCGTCGGTGAGACCGGTCAGCCACGCGAGCACGATCGCGTCGGCGTCCTGGTCGAGCTGCTCGCAGCACCCGAGCTGCTGCGCACTGGCGCCGGCGACGCCGCTCACGGGGCTGTAGCGGGGGAACGCGCCGGCCGGGTACGTCGTGCCGTCGCCGGCGGTCGGCGAGCCGATCCACTGCGAGTTCCACAGGAACTGCGCCATGCGTTTCGGCTGCGCCGTGTCGCCGGCGGCCAGGAGACCGGTGGCCTGTTGGTAGAGGTCGCGGCCCCACACGCGGTGGTAACCGTCGCCGAGGCTGTCGCCGTTGACGACGTCGCCCCACGGCGTCGCCAGCCCGGCAACGCCGGCCCCGCGGAACGTCTTGTCCTCGGCCGCGTGCAACGCCATCGCGGCGACGTAATACGCACGCCGCCGCTGCTGGTCCCCCACGACGCTCGCCGGGGCGGGCTTGAGGCTGCCGACGTAGGAGTTCCAGCCCGTGCGGTAACCGGATTCCAGCGCGCTGAACCCCGCGGTGAGTGAGCCGGTTGCCGCGCTCGCCGCCGCCTGCGCGGTCGATCCGTAGCCGAGGGCGACGGTGAACGTGGTGTCCGCGGCGACCGGGATCTGTCCACACTGGACCACGTTGCCCGCGCCCGAAACCGCATCGAACCCGTTGTCCAGCCGGTGATCCGCGCGCAGGTCGACGGGACAGTCGCTGGCGGCGCCGGAGTATCCGTTGTCGTGCGCCGAAAATCCGGTCGACGCGCGCAGTGAGGACACGACGGTGGTCGTCGTGCCGAAGAGGTTCTCCGTACCGCTCGCCACGAGCCCATTGCCGTCCCACGACGCGGCGTCCCCGCCCGCGCCGCCGGCCATGGACGGGTTGGCGAGCAGGTAAAGCCGATACGTGCCACCGTCGAGCGCCTGGAACCGGGTCCGGGTCACGAGCGTCGCGCGGGCCGGGTCGGTGACGTACGTGGTCGTGATGCGGTAGCGGCCGCTCTTCGCGGTGTTGGTGACGGTGTATTCGAGCGACTTCTCGTCGGGCATCGAGACGACGTGGTCGGTCGCGTCGCGCTCTAGGTCGACGAACGAGGAGCCGTCGGTGACGACGTACTGCATGTCCTGCGTCTCGGGGACGTCCACGCGCGGGTAGAACACCTCCGACGTCACGCCGTCCGCGACGGTGAACCAGACCGGGCTCTGCGTCGTCGCCGAGGTGCCGAGCGCGGACTTGTCCCCGGTGGTCCACGACGAGGGGCCACCGCAGCAGTCGGTCGCGGTGCCACTCGCGGGGGTTGCCGCGGTGCTCGCCACCAATGCCAACGCCAGCACTGCCGCGCGGGCTTTCCGCCAGATCCTCATCCGCTCCCTTTCCGCCGCCTCGGCCGCCCATCGTGCCGTGGCCGCGCCCGTCCGGCCACGGCCGAAGGAAGGGTTCCGGCACACCACCTGATGGGGTGACGACCGCTGCCGGAGAAACTGTCGTACCCGGATGGTCTCCTGAATCCCGGAAGCGGCCCCCACCCCGGGGCGCCGCCGGAACCCCAAGGAGAACACCATGGCCGGAGACACGGTCGTCACCATCGTCGGCAACCTCACGTCCGACCCGGAGCTGCGCTTCACCCCGTCCGGCGCCGCGGTCGCCAACTTCACCGTCGCGTCCACCCCGCGCACCTTCGACCGCGCCACGGGCGAATGGAAAGACGGCGAAGCCCTCTTCTTACGCTGCTCGCTCTGGCGCCAGCCCGCCGAAAACGCCGCGGAATCCCTCACCCGCGGCACGCGCGTCATCGTCCAGGGCCGCCTCACCCAACGCTCCTACGACACCAACGAAGGCGAACGCCGCACCGTCGTGGAACTCCAGGTCGACGAGATCGGCCCCTCCCTCCGCTACGCCACGGCCAAAGTCAACCGCGCCAACCGTTCCGGGCCGCCGGCCGGCGATTCCCCGGAAAGCTCGGGCAGTTCCGACAGCCCGTGGTCCCCGGCCGCCCCGATGCCGGTCACCGCGGGCGCGGGGGATCCGCCGTTCTGACGTCACCCGCCGGCACACGCTGGGGCGTTCGGCTCAGCCGCGGTGCGTTGCCGGGCGCGGTGGCGTCGGGCAGGCCGGGATGGACGTTTCGTCGTCGCGCGCCAAAGGGAGGATCAGCAATCGCGCGATCCCGGCTTGGAGGATGAGCACTGCGACTTGCGGATGCCGCGGATCGGTTGCGACGACACCGCTTTAGTGCTGAGGCACCCAGTCGCAGACCCGACCCCGATCATCGGGACTGACCGGAGCGCACCGCCGACAGTCCGGCAGTGGCCGCCACAGAGGCCGGCTGCCCTCGGCACCACACCCGGCCGGCGGGCGAGCTTGAACACCGCCCGGCCGTCGCGGAGGTTCGGTGGCCGGCTGCCGGCGTTCGATCGTCGGCGATCCGTGCGGCCTGCACCGTCGTCACGTGTCGTCCCGTGTGGGATGGCGCCGCGGGCCATCACCGTGGCCGGACCGCGGTCGAGCTTGCCTGGCCGCAGCCATGCGGCTGCCGGTCGATGCGGTCATCCGACGACCGCCGCGGTGGTTGTCCGCGATCAGCCGCCGCCAGGTCCGTCCACACAGGACGGTTCAGCCCGGCCGACGGCCCTCAGCGCAGTTCCGCGAGCATCGCCTTGAGGATGCGGCTCAACGTCGCCGCGTCGTCGGGGGTCGTGGCCGAAGAGAGGAGTTTCGCGAGACCGGCTGCGTGGTCGGTGAGGGTCGCGTCGATGACGTCGCGGCCGGCCGGGGTGAGGGTGATGCGGAAGCTGCGGCGGTCGGCCGGGTCGAGGCTGCGCTCGACGTAGCCCGCGGCCTCCAGGCGGTCGAGGCGGTTGGTCATGCCGGCGCGGGAGGTCATCAGCGCGGCCGAGAGTTCGGAGGGGGTGAGCGTGTAGGGCGAGCCCGTGCGGCGCAGCGCGGCGAGCACGTCGAACTCGCCGGGGCGCAGGCCGTGTTCGGTGAACACCCGTTCCACGACGGACTCGACCACCCGGGTCAGCTGGGAGAGCCGGCCGAACACGTCCATGGCGGACAGGTCGAGGTCCGGCCGTTCCTGCCGCCACTGAGCGATGACCTCGTCGACGGCATCGCAAGTCTCGCTCACACTTGAAGTCTAGGCGAACGAGAGGAGTACCCACCGCCCGAGACACACCCCGGCGCCGCCGCGGTTTACCCGGCCTCACCCGCGCGGTCCGCGACCCCGAGCCGCAGGTGCTCGCTGTGGTAGACGGCCTCGTCGAGCAGCTGGGCGACGTGGTTGTCGTGCAGGCTGTAGACGATGCTGCGGCCGTTGCGGGTGCCGACGACCAGCCCGAGGTTGCGCAGCAGCCGCAGCTGGTGCGACACGGCCGACTGCTCCATCCCGACCGCGGCCACCAGGTCGCCGACGGCGAGGGGCTGTTCGCGCAGTGCGCTGAGGATGAGCAGGCGGCTCGGGGTCGCGAGGGCCTGCAGTGTGGTGGCGACCGCGGCCGCGGTGGTCGCGTCGAGCGGTCCCGCGGGGCGGCGACGCCCTTCGACCCCGTGTCCCATGGAGAGGAGACTAGAACACGACAGGAGACATGAACATATCTTCATTCGTTCTGCTACCGTTCCGGACATGGAAAGCGCAGGACACGGGCATGGGCACGGCCACGGGCACTGGAGCCGGCTCAAGCACGCCCTGAAACCGCACGGCCACGAGTCGGCGGAGCTCGTCGACGACACGCTCGAGGCGAGCCGCTCCGGGATGCGCGCGTTGTGGCTGTCGTTCGCCGGGCTGCTGGCGACGGCGGTCGCGCAGCTGGTGGTCGTGGGGTTCACCGGGTCGGTCGCGCTGCTCGGCGACACGCTGCACAACTTCGCCGACGCACTGACCGCCGTGCCGCTGGCGGTCGCGTTCCTGCTCGCGCGGAGGCAGGCGACGCGCCGCTTCACGCACGGGCTCGGGCGCGCCGAGGACCTCGCGGGTCTGGTGATTCTCGTGGTGATGGCCGGGTCCGCGGTGCTCGCGGGCTACGAGGCGATCGACCGCCTGCTGAACCCGCGGCCGATGACGGGCGCCGGATGGGTGGCGCTCGCCGGCGTGATCGGTTTCGTGGGCAACGAGCTCGTCGCGCGCTTCCGCATCCGCGTCGGGCGGCGGATCGGGTCGGCGGCGCTCGTCGCGGACGGGCTGCACGCGCGGACCGACGGGTTCGCGAGCCTCGCCGTGGTGCTCGCGGCGGGCGGGGCGCTCGTCGGCTGGACGTGGGCGGATCCGGTGGTGGGGCTGCTCATCACGGTGGCGATCGTGCTGGTGCTGCGCGACGCCGCGCGCGAGGTGTTCGGCCGGCTGCTCGACGCCGTCGACCCGCACCTGGTGGACGACGCCGAACACGCGCTCGCCGAGACGCCCGGCGTGCTGGGCGTCGACGTGATCCGGTTGCGCTGGATCGGGCACACCCTCGCGGCCGAGGCGGAGGTGTCGGTGGACCCCGGTCGCACGCTGGCCGAGGCGCACGGCATCGCGCACGCCGCCGAGCAGCGCATGGCGACGGCCTTGCCGCGGCTCGCGCGGGCGTTGATCCACGCGCATCCGGCGCGTGACGTCAACGTCGTCGCCGCGGGCGTCAAGGAAGCGTGAGCGCCGCGCGCGAGCCGGGCGCCGCCGTCGCACGCTGGGGTTCGTCAGGGTGACGCGTGGGAAGAGAGCGTGCGGTGAGTGATTTCGACGGTTCGGTGCTGCTGGTGGGCGTGTTCATCGCGTTCGCGGTCGTGCTGCGGGGGTTGCAGTGGTGGCTCGCCCGCGACCGCGGGCTGAGGCGCACTCAGCAGCCGTGCTCTCCGCGCCAGGCCTCGCGGCCTTCCCGCACCGCGACCGCCGCGATGACCAGCGCGACGACCGGGTCGGCCCAGTACCAGCCGAACAGCGTGTTGAGCAGCAGCCCGGCCAGCAACACCGCCGAGAGGTAAGTGCACAGCAGCGTTTGCTTGGAGTCGGCCACGGCGCTCGCGGAGCCGAGCTCGCGGCCGGCCCTGCGCTGCGCGGCCGACAGCACCGGCATCACCGCCAGCGAAACCGCCGCCAGCACGATGCCGACGGTCGAGTGCCCAGCCTCGCTCCCCCGCGCCAACGCCAACCCGGCATCGGTCACGACGTAGGCCGCCAGCACGAAGAACGACACCGCGATCACCTTCAGCGCCGCCCGCTCCCGCCGCTCCGGATCCGCCCCGGCGAACTGCCACGCCACCGCGGCCGCCGACGCCACCTCCACCACGGAATCCAACCCGAACCCCACCAGTGCGCCCGAGCCCGCCGCCTCCCCCGCCACCAGCGCGACCACCGCCTCGACGACGTTGTACGCGATCGTCCCCGCCACCAGCCACCGCACCCGCCGCGCCAACACGCGCCGCCGCTCCTCCGCGACGACAGGCACCCGCCGGTCGCCCGCCGGCTCCTCGGCCGCACAGCAGCCGGCGCCACCACAACACTCGTCGACCGCCTCAGGTTCGACCCGCGCCTCGTGACTCACCACGCCACCTCCACAGCAGCCACACCTTCACCCACGCAACCCACCGCGCCCACGCGGCGCCGACCATCCACAACCACCGACGCGGGCACGCAACAACCAGCACCGCCACGCCTCTCGACAACAGCCGCCGGCACACGCCTCAGATCCGCCCGAGGCCACCGGTTCGCGGGCATCGCATCCAGAAGTGCGGGCGCGCGGCGCCGATCGTTCGAGGCCGTCCGTTCGGGCGCGCAGTAGCCGGGAACGCCGCGGTCGTCGTCGGCGGCCGACGGTTCGGCCCGCGATTCATGACTCATCAAGCCATCGCCCTGCCGAGCCGGTCCTCGCCCGCGCGAAAGGTCGCAATCGCGGCGCCGACGGGCGGAAAAGGCATGCGGCGCGGAAGACGATCCGGCGCCGGTGCGGTCGACAGCCGTCGAAGCGGTCCGACGAGTGGCCGGCGCACAGCAGCCGGCGCCACCGCCGCGCGCTTCGACAGCCGCCGCCGTGAGCTGCGCTTCGGGAGTCATCGGGTGGCCTCCACCGCGGGTACGTCCTCATCCGCGCAGTCGGGGGTCGGGGCGACGGCGAGGACGACCTGCGTCAGTTCGGAGAGGGCGTGGGCCAGGTGGGGGTCGGCGAGGGTGTAGCGGACCTGGCGGCCCTCGTAGGTGGCGATGACGAGGCCGCAGCCACGCAGGCAGGACAGGTGGTTGGAGACGTTGGACCGGCTCAACCCGAGTGTCTCGGCCAGGCGTGCCGGGTAGGCCACACCATCGAGCAGGGCGACGAGGATGCGGCAGCGCGTCGGGTCGGCGAGGGCGCGGCCGATCCGGGCGAGGGCTGATTCGCGGGTTTCACAGCTCAGCATGGGCCGAACAGTACAGCACCGGCTGATCTATTGGACAGTCCCTGAACCGAAGACCGAGACAACGGCGAACGCGGGCCGCCGTAGGATTTGCGAGCCGGCGCGTGAAGCGGCGGATCCCCCACGACGCGAGGAGATCGATGTCGGCGACCGGCACGGTGCAGCGCGGCGCGGCGCGCGTCGCGACGGAAGTGCTGGCGCCGTGGGTGTGGGTGCTGGGGTTGCCGCTCGCGGTGGCGTGGGAGGTGACCGGGCACCGGGTCGGGGCGACCGTGCTGTGGGGCCTGGTCGTGGGGGTGACCGCGTCGCTGATTCCGATGGCCGTCATCGTGCGCGGGGCGCGGCGCGGCAAGTGGGACTCGCACCACGTGACGAACCGGGCGGGGCGGATGGTGCCGTTCGCGGTGTGCCTGGGCTCGCTGGTCGCGGGGTTCGTGGTGCTGATCGTGGGCGGGGCGCCGCGGGAGCTGATCGCGCTCACGGCGACCGAGCTGGCGTGCCTGGTGGTGGCGGTGGCGATCACGTTCGCACTGAAGTTCAAGATCTCCATCCACGCCGAGGTCGCCGCGGGCGCGACAGTGATGCTCGTGTGGGTGTACGGGCCGTGGCTGCTCCTGCTGGCGCCGTTCGTGCTGTGGGTCGCGTGGTCGCGCGTGGAGCTCGGTGACCACACGGTGCCCGAGGTGACCAGCGGCGCCTTCGTCGGCGCGGTGGTGGGCGGCGCCGTCTACTTCGGACTCCTGGCCGCGCTCTCGTAGACTGGGGCGCGTGGACAACCTCCTCGGCGACTACCTCCGGGCGCGGCGCGAGCTCGTCTCGCCCGAAGACGTCGGCCTGCCCGCCGGTGGGCGCCGGCGCGTACGCGGCCTGCGCCGCGAGGAGCTGGCGCTGCTGGCCGGAATCAGCAGCGACTACTACATGCGCCTCGAGCAGGGCCGCGACCAGAACCCGTCCGCGCAGGTCCTCGACGCGCTCGCCCGCGTGCTGGGCCTCGACGACGACGCCACGGACCACCTCCACAGCCTCACGGCCCCCGCGCCCGCCACCACCGCGGGCCCGGCGCCGGTGGTGCCGCCGAGCATCGCCGAGCTGATCGGCACGTGGCCGACCACCCCCGCGTACGTGCAGGACCGCCTCACCAACGTCCTCGCCGCCAACGCCATCGCCACCGCGCTTTCCCCGCACTACGCGGTCGGCCACAACCTCCTGCGCGAGGTCTTCCTCGACCCCGCCGAGCGCGACTTCCGCGTCGACTGGCACGAGACGACCGCCGACGGCGTGGGCGGCCTGCGCGCCTCGCTCGGCCGCGACGTCGGCGACCCCGCCGCCACCGAACTCGTCACGGAGCTCTCCGCGAAGAGCGAGCGTTTCCGCGAACTGTGGTCCCGCCACGACATCAAGCCCCGCACCGGCCACCTCGCCCGCTTCCGCCACCCGGCGGCCGGCCCCCTCGACCTCCACAGCGACAAACTCAACCTCCCCGGCCCGGACGCCCTGTCGCTCGTGGTCTTTCACGCCGCCCCGGGCACCGGCCACGCCGAGGCGCTCGCGTCGCTGGCCACGCTCGTCGAGAGCAGGTAGCAGGCAACGCACTGCCGTGGGCGGGCCCCGCACACCCGGGCCCGCCCACGGCAGAAACTCACCTCCCGCTCGATCACGGGCCCACGACAACCGGCCGCGGTGCGCTCGGCTTCCGCGCCCCCGCACCACCGATGAGTGGATCAGGCCGGTCACGGAGCCCATAAGAACAGGTCGCCCACCACGACCGGGATTCTCGTCAGACCTCCGCCGACTCGCGGCCCGAGAGTTCCTCGACGACCTTCAGCAGCGCCGAGTGGTCCAGCGACCCGTGGCCCATGGCGCGCCCGGCGGCCACCAGCTGGGCGACCAGCCCGGTCAGCGGCAGGGCGACGTCGGCCTGGCGCGCTGCGGCGAGCGCGATGCCCATGTCCTTGTGGTGCAGGTCGATCCGGAAGCCCGGCTGGAACTGCCGCGCGACCATCGACTTGCGCTTGAGCTCCAGGATCCGGCTGCCGGCGAGCCCGCCCGCCAGCACGTCGAGCCCGGTGCCCGCGTCCACTCCGGACGCCTCCAGCAGCACGATCGCCTCGGCGACCAGCCCGTAGATACCGCCGACCACGAGCTGGTTGGCCGCCTTCACGACCTGGCCCGCGCCGTGCGGTCCCACGTGGACGATCGTCTTGCCCAGCACCTCGAAGATCGGCTTGGCCGCCTCGAAGTCCTCGGCCTCGCCACCGACCATGATGGACAGTGCGGCCTGCTCCGCGCCCGCCTGGCCCCCGGAGACCGGCGCGTCGAGCACCCGGATCCCCCTGGCACCACCGGCCTTGGCGACGGCGATCGACGTCTCCGGCCGGATGGTGCTCATGTCGGCCAGCAGCGTGCCCGGCTTCACGATGTCGAGCACCCCGCCCGCCGCCAGCACCACCTGCTCGACCTGCGGGTGGTCGGGCAGCATCGTGACGACCACGTCCGCCTCGGCCACCGCGTCGGCCACATCGGACGCCGCGCGCCCGCCCGCCGCCGTCAGCTTCGCCAGCGCGTCCGCGCTCAGGTCGAAGCCGCTCACGTCGTGTCCCGCACCGGCCAGGTGCGCGGCCATCGGCGTACCCATCACGCCGAGACCGATGAAGCCCACCTTGCTCATTTGTCTCCCCTTCGCTCTTCCGGAAGCCAGGCCAGCGACGCGAGTGTGGGACCGTCCGGTTTGTACTCGATCCCCACGTGCCCGCGGTAGCCCGCCGCCTCCAGCTTTTCCAGGTGTCCTTCGAGGTCCAGCTCCCCCGTGCCCGGCTGGTGCCGGCCCGGCGCGTCGGCGATCTGCACGTGCCCGGTGCGCGGGGTGTACCCGGCGATCACGGAGTCGAGGTCGTCGCCGTTCACCGCCAGGTGGTAGAGGTCCGCGAGCAGCCGGACGTTGTCGAGCCCCAGCCGGTCCATCACCGCCACGGCGTCCGCGGCCGTCTTGAGCGGGTAGGCCGGAGTGCCCGAGAGCGGCTCCAGCACCAGCTGAGCCCCGATCTTGCCCGCCGCTTCGGCGGCCGTCGCCAGGTGCTCCAGCGCCAGCGCGTCCTGTTCGGACGGTGCGACGCCGTCGAGCCGGTTGCCGTACAGCGCGTTGAAGCTGCGGCAGCCGAGCCGCTCCGCGATGCCGATCGCGATCGTGAGGCTCACGGCGAACTCCGCCTCGCGCCCGACCCAGGACACGAGCCCGCGCTCGCCCGCGGCCATGTCGCCGGCGAACAGGTTGAGCCCGGTCAGCCGCACCCCGGCCTGCTCGATGGAACGCACGAACCTCTCGACCTCGACCGGGCGCGGGTCGGCGCCGTCGAACGGCCACCAGTACTCGACCGCGGTGAAGCCCGCTGCCCGAGCGGCCTCGGCGCGCTCGAGCAGCGGGAGCTCGGTGAACAGGATCGACAGGTTGGCGGTGTAGGGCAGCGAGTGCCGCACCCCGGCGGGACCGGTCATCGGATACCTCGGCTCATCGGATTGCTCTGACCTCTTGATTTCGTATCGTGGAAGCTTTCTTCCGTAGTTCGAGAATAGCCGTCAGAGCTGTGCCGGGTCAACGGGCCGCGTGCAGTTCCCGGCTCGCGCCGTCGCCGTTCACACGGGCGGCGAGGTCCACCACGGTGTCGACAGTCGGCTCCAGCGCGCAGTGCGCCCGCGCGTCGCGGAAGCAGCGTTCGAGCACCGGGTCACCCGGGTAGCCCGAGCACAGCCGCAGCGCCACCTCGGTGGTCGCCGTGACGGTTTCCGCGGCGGTGAGCCAGAGGTGGAAGAACTTCGGCAACGCGTGCACGGGATCCCAGCTGTAGGTGGCGAACGCGTCGGCGGCCAGCACCCGCACGGCGGAGGAACGCAGGCGCAGGCGCGCGAGATCCGCGCCGGACCCGTCCCGCGAGACCCGCTCGATCGCCGCCTCCGCGAGGCCCAGCGCGACCGCCGCGCCGAGGCCGAGGAACCACGGCAGCGCCAGATCGAGCACCACCTCGGCTCCGTCGCCGTCCCGGCCGAGGACCGTGTTCTCCGGCAGCTGCACCGGATCCGCGCACACGGTGGTGGTCGCGCTCGCCCGCAGCCCCAGGCCGCCACCGGCGGCGGGCACGAACAGCCCGGGCGCGTGGCCGGGCACGAACCACACCGAAGCGCCACCCCGGCCGCTCGCCGGCCGGCTCGACCACACGTAGCTGTCGGCCTCCCCCGCCGCGATCACCCCGGCCTTGCGGCCGGTCAGGTCCACGACCCCGCCGTGCGCACCGGCCCCGCCGTCCGGCGCGAGCAGGCGGCTGCCGGGCCCCGCGTCGACGAGCGCCAGCGTGCTGAGGTGGCGGCCCGCGGCGAGCTCCGCGCGCACGGACTGGTCCGCGTGCGCCTCCAGCACCGCGACGGCCGCGAAGTGCGAACGCAGCACCGTGGCCGTGCTCGCGCACGACCGCGCCACCACCTCGACCACCCGCGCGGCTTCGGCCAGCCCGTGGCCGCCCCCGCCCAGCCGCCGCGACGCCGTCAGTGCCAGCACGCCCTTGCGGCTCAACGCGGCCATCGCCCCTCGCGGGAACCGCGCGAGCCGATCGGCCTCGGCCGCGGCCGGTGCGACAGCGGAAGTCACGACTCGGGAGATTTCTTCGACGGAAGGCACCATTGCCCCCTTCGCTCAGGTTTTCGGCAGGGAAAGAGCGCGCGGGACCCGCCGTCCGCGCACGTCGGCTGAGGCAGCCGGGACGGGGGACGGCGGGTCCGGGGCAGGCGGGTCGGGGCCGCCGTCAGGTGTTCTGCACGTGCTGCCAGCCGAAGCGGCCCTTGATGCAGAGGTTGCCGTGGGTCACAGAGCTGTCGTGCGGGCTCGTGACCTTCACGATCTCGTTGTCCTGCACGTGGAGCGTGAGGTTGCAGCCCACCCCGCAGAACGTGCAGACCGTGGTGGTCTGCGTCTGCGCGGACTCGTCCCAGGTGCCGTCCTCGCGTTTGTCGTGCTCGGCCTTGAAGCTCAGCGCGCCCGTGGGACAGACCTCGACGCAGTTTCCACAGTAGACACACGCGCTGTCGGGCAACGGAGTCGCGAACTCCGTGGAGATCCGCGCCCCGAAACCGCGGCCGGCCACGGAGATGGCGAACGAGTTCTGCCACTGGTCGCCACAGGCGTCGACGCACTTGTAGCACAGGATGCACTTGCCGTAGTCCCGCACGTAGAGAGCGTTGTCGACCTTGACCGGCTGACGGACGGTGGCCGCGGTGAGGCCGTCGACGGGCTCGTGCTCGCCCGGCAAGGCGTCGTCGCGCTCGTCGGAGGGCGGGGCCGGCGGGCCGAACCGCTCGGGGTCGGCGCCCGTCTCCGCCATCCACTCGGCGACGCCGGGCGTGGTCGACAGGTCCGTGGCCGAGCCGAGCAGCTCCAGTACCACCTTGCGGCTCGTGCGGGTGCGTTCGGAATCCGTGTGCACGACCATGCCCGGCTCGGCCTTGCGGGAGCACGACGGCACCAGCGTGCGCGAACCCTCGACCTCGACCATGCACACCCGGCACGCGTTGGCGGGTTTCAGCGTGTCGCCGTAGCAGAGCGTGGGGATCTCTTTCCCCGCAGCCGAGCACGCGTCCAGAATCGTCGCGCCCTCGGGCACCCGGACGGTCTCACCGTCCACAGTGAACTCGACCAGCCGCTTCGGCAGGCCTATCTCGACAATGGTCATGACTCCTCCACGGGAGGGAGTGTGTCGTCGGTAGTCATCGCTGTCCTCCGTCCAACGCGCCCAGCCGCTCGACGGCCGACTCGATCGCGTTCCACGCCGTCTGCCCCAGCCCGCAGATCGACGAGTCCCGCATCACCTGCCCGACCTCGCGCAGCAGCGCCAGATCGTCGGCACCGGTGCTCAGCTTGCGGCCGCCGACGATGCGGCTGACGGCCTCCTCCTGCCGGACCGTGCCGATGCGGCAGGGCACGCACTGCCCGCACGACTCGTCGCGGAAGAACGACGCGATGCGCAGCAGGAACCCGCCGAGGTCGGCCTGATCGTCCAGCGCCAGCACCACGCCGGAGCCGAGCGTGGTGCCGGCGGCGCGCGCGTCCTCCGTCGTCAGCGGCAGGTCGAGCTCGTCGGGCCGCACGAACCCGCCGGCCGCGCCGCCCAGCAGCACCGCCCGCAGCTCACGGCCTTCCGGCACGCCCCCGGCCAGCTCCAGCAGCTCGCGCAGCGTGGTGCCGAACGGGACCTCATACACGCCGGGCTTGCGCACGTTGCCCGAGAGGCAGAACAGCTTGGGCCCGGCCGATTTCTCCGTGCCGATCTCCCGGTAGGCCGCGTAGCCGGCTGTGAGGATCAGGGGCACGTTGACCAGCGTCTCGACGTTGTTGACCACCGTCGGCTTGCCGAACAGGCCCTGCTCCGTCGGGAACGGCGGCTTCGACCGGGGCTCCCCGCGGAAGCCCTCGATCGAGTTGAAGATCGCCGTCTCCTCGCCGCAGATGTACGCACCGGCGCCGCGGCGGATCTCGATGTCGAACGAGAACCCCTCGTGCCCCATGATGTCCGCACCGAGGAACCCGCGCTCCCGGGCGACGTCGATGGCGTTCTGCACGAGCCGGCGTGCCCGCGGGTACTCGCCGCGCAGGTAGAGGAAACCGCGCGTGGCACCGGTCGCGAACCCGGCGATGGTCATCGCCTCGACCAGCGCGAACGGGTCGCCCTCCAGCAGCACCCGGTCCTTGAACGTGCCGGGCTCGCTCTCGTCCGCGTTGCACACCAGGTAGTGCGGCAGCGCGGGCTGGCGGGCCGCGCCCTCCCACTTGCGCCCGGTCGGGAACGCGGCGCCGCCGCGGCCCATCAGCCCCGAGTCGGTGACCTCGCGGATCACGCCGTTCGGCCCGAGCCGCAACGCGTTGCGCAGGGCCGCGTAGCCACCGGTGGCGCGGTAGTCGTCGAGGCTCTCCGGGTCGACCGCGCCGACCCGGCGCAACAGCCGCAGCGACTCCCGATCCGTTTGGTGCAGCACCGGCGCCGGGCCGTCCTCAGTGGACGGCGACCGGCGCGCGGCCAGCACCACCGACGCGCCGGTGGCGGGCGCGAGCAGCTCGCTGCCCGGCGGGTCGCCGGCCTCGAACGCCAGCGCCGCGGGCGCCTTCTCGCACACGCCCAGGCACGGGCTGCGCAGCCACGTCACTCCCCCGCGCGCCTTGCCCGCGGGCCCGACGTGCTCGGTGAGCGTGTCGCACACCGTGTCGGCCCCGTTGACGCGGCACGCGAGGTCGGTGCACACGTGCACCACGCGTTCCGGCTGTTCGGTGAGCGAGAACAGCGAGTAGAAGCTCGCGACGCCGTACGCCTCGGCCGGCGGCACGTGCAGCTTCTCGCAGATGTAGTTCAGTGCGCCCTGGCTGATCCAGCCGACGCGGTCGTTCACCGCGTGCAAGGCGGGCAGCAGCTGGTCCCGGGCCGCGCCCTCGGGCAGCGCGTCGATCGCCGCGCGTTCTTCGAAGGAAGCCTTGGCGTCGAGGAACTGGAGATCCATCCCCGCCCCCTCAGCCCGCGACCGCGTCGGCGGGCAGCTTGTCCACGCGGATGGCCGCGGCCTTGTATTCCGCGGTACCGGCCACCGGGTCCGTCGCCTCGATCGTGATCACGTTGACGTCGATCTCGTCCGGGAAGTGGAACGTCATGAACGCCAGGCCCGGGCGCAGCCCCTCGTCGATCCGCACCGGCGCGACGATCGCACCGCGCCGCGACGAGATCTGCACCAGTTCGTCCTCCGCCACCCCGAGCTGCGCGGCATCGGCCGAGCACAGGTCGAGCGTCTCGCCCCGCCGGAGCGGCGACGGGAACCCGCCCGACTGCACGCCGGTGTTGTACGAGTCCAGCCGCCGGCCCGTGGTGAGGCGCAGCGGGAACTCGTCGTCGAGCACGTCGACCGGCGGGCTGTGGCGCAGCACGGTGAACGGCGCCGGGCGGCCACGCTCGGCCGGGTCTTCGGCCCACAGCCGGCCGTGCAGGTACGACGGTTCCAGCGTTTCCTCGCTGTAGCACGGCCACTGGATGCCGCCGAGGTCCTCGAGCCGCTCGTAGCTCATGCCGGCGTGCATCGGCGAGAGCGAGCGCAGCTCGTCCCACACCTCGCGGCCGTCGTCGCCGCTGTAGTGCCAGTCGTGGCCCAGCCGGCGGGCGAGCTCGCTCAGCAGCTCGATGTCGTCCCGCGCGCCGGCCGGCGGGTTCACGGCCTTGCGCACCCGCTGCACGCGCCGCTCGCTGTTGGTGAAGGTGCCGTCGCTCTCGCACCACGCGGCCGACGCCGGCAGGACCACGTCGGCGAGCTGGGCGGTCTTGGTGAGGAAGATGTCCTGCACCACCAGGTGCTCGATGTTCGACAGGCGCTTGATCGTGTGCTCGCAGTCGGCCTCGGACTGCACCGGGTTCTCCCCGATCACGTACACGCAGGTGATCAGGCCGTCCTCCATCGCCTCGAGCATCTGCGTGAGGTTCTTGCCCTTGTGCGGAGGGATCTGCGAGCCCCACGCCGCGTCGAACTTCGCGCGCACGGCCGGGTCGAGGATGTCCTGGAACCCCGGCATCCGGTCCGGGATCGCGCCCATGTCGCCGCCGCCCTGCACGTTGTTCTGCCCGCGCAACGGGTTCAACCCGGCGCCGTAGCGCCCGACCTGCCCGGCCAGCAGCGACAGGTTGATCAGCGACAGCACGTTGTCGGTGCCGTTGTGGTGCTCGGTGATGCCCAGCGTCCACGACATCTGCCCGCGGTCGGCGCGCGCGTAGGTGTGGGCCAGCTCCTTGATGAGCTCGGCCGGCACCTTGGTGACCTGCTCGGCGACCTCGAGCGTCCACGGCTCCACGGAGGCGGCGAACTCCTCGTAGCCCTCCGTGGCCCGCTCGATGAACGTGGTGTTGGCCAGTCCGGAGTGGATGATCTCCCGCGCGATCGCGTTGGCGAGCGGGATGTCGGTGCCCACCTCCAGCTGCAGCTGCCGGTGCGCCCACTTCGCGGTGCTCGTCTGGCGCGGGTCCACCACGAAGAGCTTCGCTCCCTTGTGGACGGCCTTGAGCACGTGCTGGAAGAAGATCGGGTGTGCCTCGCGCGGGTTGCCGCCCCAGATCACGATCACGTCGGCGTCTTCGATCTCCGCGTACGACGAGGTGCCGCCGCCGCTGTCGAACACCCGCGCCAGCCCCGCCACGCTGGGCGCGTGACAGGTCCGGTTGCACGAGTCGACGTTGTTCGTGCCCATCACCGCGCGGGTGAACTTCTGGGCCACGAAGTTCATCTCGTTCGTGGCCCGCGCGCAGGAGAACATGCCGAACGCCTCGGGGCCCTTCGTCTCCAGCGTGCGCCGGAACCCCGCGGCGGCGCGGTCGAGCGCCTCTTCCCACGTCGCCGGCCGCAGCACACCGGAGTCCCGCACCAGCGGCTCCGTGAGCCGGGCGTACGGCGTGGTGTCCTTCCTGCGCTTCATCTTTCTGCCTCCAGGAGGTGGTGGGATGGGTGTCAGCCGACCGGCACGGCGGTGGCCGTGCGGTTCAGCAGGCCGATGGCCGCGTGCACGTGGCGCAGCGCGGGCGCGGGCACCCCGGTGAGCTCGGCCAGCTCCACGACGGCGCCGATGATCGCGTCGATCTCCAGCGGCTTGCCGGCCTCGAGGTCCTGCAGCATCGACGTCTTGTGGTGCCCGACGCGCCAGGCGCCGTCGATCCGCTTCTCCACGGAGACCTGGGGATCCGCCCCCGCGGCCCGGGCGATCGCGAGGGTCTCGGTCATCATCGTGGCGACGAGCTCGCGCGTGTCGTCGTGCTCGCACATCTGCGCCATCGTCGCCCGCGTCAGGGCGCTCAACGGGTTGAAGGCGACGTTGCCCATGAGCTTGACCCAGATGTCGTCGCGCAGGTTCGGCTCGACCGGCGCCTTGAGACCGCCCTCGATCATCGCCTCCGACAGCGCGACGCAGCGGGGTGAGACCCCGCCCGCCGGCTCGCCCAGGGAGAACCGCGTGCCTTCGAGGTGGCGGATCACGCCCGGCTCCTCGATCACGGTGGAGCAGTAGACGACGCACCCGATGGCGCGCTCGACGGCCATCACCCGGCTGGTCTCGCCGTCCGGGTCGACGGTCTCGACCCGGTGGCCTTCCAACGGATGTCCGGTGAGGCCGTGGAAGTACCACCACGGGATCCCGTTCTGCGCCGCGACGAGCGCGGTGTCCGGGCCCAGCAGTGGCTCGAGCAGCGGGCCGCTGCTCGGGTAGGAGTGGGCTTTGAGCCCGAGGAAGACGAAGTCGACCGGGCCGATCTCGGCCGGGTCGTCGGTGACGTGGGGATGCGCGGTGAAGTCGCCGCGGGGACTGAGCACCCGCACTCCGTGTTCGCGCATCGCCTCGAGGTGCGCCTTGCGCGCGACCAGATGGACCTCGGTGCCGCCTCGGTGCATGGCCGCACCGACGTAGGCGCCGATCGCGCCCGCGCCCAGAACAGCAACCCGCATGGTGTGCCTCCCGCTCGGTCGAACACAGCGATTGCATACAGTATCCCGAGAAGCCGTGCGATGCCAGGATCCGGTGATGGGATTCGCCGATGACACCCGGGCGGAGCAGGCGCACCCGATACTGATTGTCATTTCAGGCCTGTCCGATTGATCCACTTCGGGTGAGATCCAGGCCACAGAGTGAAGAGTTGGGATTTTGCATACCAAAACCTGTATTCTTGCCTCAGCTCCACGAACTCCCGCGGTTTCCCGCATTCGGCCGGACCGCGTCTACCCGGACCAGAGGTGCCCCGTGACCCAGACCGCCTCTCCCCTGCCCGAGCGCGGGCCCACCGGTCGGCGGACGGCCAAGGGGTCGCTCGCGGCCAAGTCCGCCCAGCGCGTGGAGCGGCCGGCGCCGCTGCGCCAGGTCGTGTACGACGCGCTGGCCGAGCTCATCATCAACCGCACGCTCGAACCCGGGCAGCACCTCGTCGAGGCCGACCTGGCCGAGTACCTCGGCGTGAGCCGCCAGCCGGTGCGCGAAGCGCTGCAGCGCCTGCAGACCGAGGGCTGGGTCGACCTGCGGCCCGCGCAGGGCGCGTTCGTGCACATGCCCACCGACGAGGAGGCCGACCAGCTGCTCGGTGTCCGCGCCGTCCTCGAGACCCACTCTGCGCGGCTGGCGGCCGCGTGCGCGACCGAAGCGGACGTCGCCCGGCTGTGGGAGCTGCAGAACGCCGGCCTCGAAGCCCTGGCCGCCGACGACAGCGAAGGCCTGGTCTCGGCCAACGCCGACCTGCACGCGTTCCTCACCGAGCTGACCGGCAACGCCGTGCTGGCCGAGCTGATCGGGCTCGTCGACCGCCGCGTGCGCTGGTACTACACGCCGATCGCCCGGCCCCGCGGCCACGACGCGTGGGCGGAGCACGCCGAGCTGATCGAAGCCGTCGCGGCCCACGAAGTCGAGAAGGCGGAAAAGATCATGGCCCACCACACGGAACGCACGCGTCAGGCGTTCCACGAGCGGCCCGAAGCAGCCCGGGAGTGAGGGGGCGGGCGTCAGCCGCCCCCTCACTCCCGGGCCCTGTACCGAAAACCCCGGCAGGCGTCAGCTGCCGGCGCTCCCGGTGGCCGGTGAGGCCTGCGCGACCACGCCGGTCTCCTCCGAGGCGGTCGGGCCACTGCGGCGGCCCGGCTGGCGCAGGAACAGCACCATGACGGCGGACAGCAACGCGATGCAGCCGGCCAGGACGTAGGCACCGGTGTAGCCCCACGCCGCGATCACGCCCGCGGCGAGACCACCGCCGCCGACACCGCCGATGAGCTTGGCGCTGTAGACGAGGCCGTAGTTCGTGGCGTTGTGGTTCTCACCGAAGTAGTCCGGCACGAGCGCGGCGAACAGCGGGTAGAACGCGCCGCTGCCGAACCCGGTCAGGACCGCGAACACCATGAACCAGAACAGGCTGTGCGTGTTGCCCGACCACATCACGCCGAACTGCGCGACCGCCGCGATCACGAGCACCCAGAACAGCGTCTGCTTGCGCCCGATGCGGTCCGACGCCCAGCCGACCAGGCCGCGGCCGACGCCGTTGACGATCGCGAGGATGCCGGCCGACGAGGCCGCCACGAACGCGCCGAAGTGGCTCTCCTCGGCGAAGGGCACCTGGAAGTTGATGCCGAACAACGACACGCCGCCGATCACGATCAGCGTGACCCACATCAGCGGGAGCATGCCGGTCCTGATCGCCTCCATCGGCGTGAACTGCCGGACGGCCGGCGGGTTCTTCTCCAGGCTCTTGGCGCTGCCCGCCGCCTTGCCCTTCAGCCACGCGATCGGGTCGACCTCGGACGGCCACCAGTTCTTCGGCGGGTCCTTGAACAGGAACCCGCAGATCCCGACGACCAGCAGCATGTAGAGGCCGATGGCGTCGAGCGTGATGGTCAGGTTCTCGTGCCCGAGGAAGGCGCTGAACAGGTAGATGAACGGCACCGAACCGTAGGCGAACCCGCCGTTCACGAAGCCGGTGCGCGCACCGCGCTTCTCGGGGTACCACTTGCCGACCATGTTGATGCAGGTGGCGTAGACCAATCCGGCGCCCGTGCCGCCGAGCACGGAGTACCCGATGAAGGCGAGCACCAGGTTGCCGCTGTGCGCGATGGTGAAGTAGCCGATCCCGGAGAAGACCGCGCCGACGAGCATGGCGGTCTTCGCCGAGACGATGTTCTTCTCGCGCAGCCGGCCGGCCGGGAACGCGACCCCGGCCTGGAACACGGCCCAGATGCTGGCCAGCCAGAACGCGTCCGACAACGACCAGCCGTACTTCTCTTCGAGCGTGCCTTCGACGGCTCCCCAGCCGTACTCGAACACGCTCACCGCCATCATGGCGACCCACGGCAGCCAGACCATGAATGCGCGTGAGCGGCCCATGATGTCTCTGGGACTCTCACCGATCCGGTACTTGCGTCCGTTGTCGTCGACGATCTCCTGGTACGTCGGTAGGGCTGCGGTCATGAGAGTTCTCTTTCGTCAACGTTGACTTCGGTTCCCTCTGAGTGGGGTGGCTCCTTGTCCCCCGCCGGGCGCGACCGCGCGCGCCCGGCGCTTCTTGCGTGCTCGTGTCCCCCGCTGTGGCCGACGGCTAGGTGTCCGGCAAGATACGCCTCCTTCCTCCTCGCCGGAAGTGATCAGCCGAGCAGCCCGGCCGACCGCGCCCAGCGGTACTTGGCACCGAGTACCGCCACCGGCTTCTCGGTCGTGTACGGGTAGGCGACGATCCCGTTGGCGTAGAGGTGGTCGCTCGCGGCCTCCACCTCGACGTCCCCGGACAACGACGCCACCACCGGCTTGTGGATCCCCTTGCGGCGGAACTCCTCGACCACGTCCACCACGAGCTCGGCGAACACCATCGGCGGCGTGACGATCGTGTGCCAGTAGCCGAGGATCAGGGAGTGGACGCGCTCGTCGGAAAGACCGAGCGCGATCGTGTTCCGGTAGGTCGACGGCGGCTCGCCACCCGTGATGTCCACCGGGTTGCCGGCCGCGCCGAACGGCGGGATGAACTCCCGGAACGCCGCGTCGAGGTCGTCGGGGATCTCCATCAGCGACAGGCCGTTGTCCACACAGGCGTCCGACAGCAGCACGCCCGAGCCGCCGGCGCCGGTGATGATCACGACGTTCTCGCCCTGCGGAGCCGGCAGCAGCGGGATGCCGCGGGCGTACTCCAGCATGTCGTTGAGCCCCGGCGCCCGGATCACGCCGCTCTGGCGCAGGATGTCGTCGTAGACCTTGTCGTTGCCGGCCAGCGCGCCGGTGTGCGAGCTGGCCGCCTTCGCGCCCTGCGACGTGCGCCCGGCCTTCAGGACGACGACCGGCTTCTTCGCCGAGACGCGCTTGGCGGTCTCCGCGAACGAGCGGCCGTCCTTGAGGTCTTCGAGGTGCATCGCGACGAGCTGGGTGTTGTCGTCGTGCTCGAAGAAGGTGAGCAGGTCGTCCTCGTCGATGTCCGCCTTGTTGCCCACGCCCACGATGGACGACACGCCCATGCCGGCCGACCGGCTGAAGCCCAGGATCGCCATGCCGATGCCGCCGCTCTGCGAGGAGAGCGCGACACCGCCCTTGACGTCGTACGGGGTGCAGAAGGTCGCCGACAGGTTCTCCGGCGTGTAGTAGTAGCCGTAGATGTTCGGCCCCAGGACGCGCACGCCGTGCTTGCGCGCGATCGCCACGACCTCGTCCTGCAGCTCGATGTTGCCGGTCTCTCCGAACCCGGACGGGATCAGGATCGCGCCGGCCACGCCCTTCGCGCCGGCCTCTTCGAGCGCGGCGGGCACGAACTTCGCCGGGATGGCGAAGACCGCGACGTCCACGTCGCCGGGTACGTCGCCGATGCTCGCGTACGCCTTGCGGTCGAGGATCTCCGAGGCCTTGGGGTTGATCGGGTAGATCTCGCCCGCGTAGCCGCCGTTGACGAGGTTCTTCATCACCGAGTTGCCGATCTTGCCCGCCTCGGCCGAAGCCCCGATCACCGCGACGGCGGCCGGCTTCATGATCCGGTTCATCGACGCGAGGATCTCCTCCTGCGTGAACCGCACCGGCTCCTTGGCCGCGTCCGGGTCGACCAGGATGCGCACGTCGACCGCGGTCGCGCCGGCGGCCGTGGCGAGCACCGGGTTGAGGTCGACCTCGGCCAGCTGCGGGAAGTCCGTGACGAGCTGCGAGAGCTTGTTCACTATGCCCGCGAGCGCCTTCTTGTCCACCGCCTCGCTGCCGCGCACCCCGTCGAGGACCTCGGCCGCCGCGATACCGTCCACCATGGACAGTGCCTCGGCCTCGCTCGTGGGGGCCAGCCGGAAGGTCACGTCCTTGAGCACCTCGACGAGCACGCCGCCGAGCCCGAAGGCGACGATCTTGCCGAAGGTCTGGTCGGTGACCGACCCGATGATCACCTCCTGGCCGGTGGTGAGCATCTGCTGCACCTGCACGCCGACGATGTCCGCGTCGGCGTCGTGCGCCTCGGCGTTGGCGAGGATCGTGGCGTACCCGTCGGCCACCTGCTCGGCCGTGCGCAGGCCGACGAGCACGCCGCCGGCCTCGGTCTTGTGCAGGATGTCGGGCGACACGATCTTCAGCACCACCGGCAGGCCGATCTCCTGCGCCTGCGCCACCGCCTCGTCGGCCGAGGTCGCCAGCCGCTCGGCCGGGGTGGGAATGTCGTAGGCCTCGCACACGGCGCGGCCTTCGGGGGCGGTGAGGGACGAGCGCCCCTCGGCCGCCGCCTTCTCCAGGATCTTCTCGACCGCAGCGCGGCCGGTTCCCGTGGTCATCCAGCTTCTCCTTAGATCACGCCTGCGGTGCGCAGCCGCTCGAGGTCCTGGCCTGCGTAGCCGAGCTCGCCCAGCACCTCGTCGTTGTGCTCGCCCAGCAGCGGCGAGCGGCCGATGTCGACCGGGGAGTCCGACAGCTTGAGCGGGCAGCCCACGGTCTTGAACTTGCCGCGCTCGGGGTGGTCGACCTCGACCACGCTGCCGAGCTCGGCGAGCGTCTCGTCCTCGATGAGCTCCTGGGTGGACAGGATCGGCCCGCAGGGGATGTTGCGGGCGTTGAGCTTCTCCATGACCTCCCACTTGGTGTGGCGCTCGGTCCACTGCTCCACGAGCGCGAACACCTTGTCCAGTTTGGACAGCCGCGCCTCGGGCGTGGCCCACTCCGGGTCCTCGGCGAGCTCGGGCTGCCCGATCAGCTCGGTGATGGGCGCCCAGCCGACGGGCTGGATGATCACGTAGATGTAGTCGTTCGGGCCGCCGGGCGCGCAGCGCACCGCCCAGCCGGGCTGCCCGCCGCCGGACGCGTTGCCCGAGCGCGGCACCTCGTCGCCGAACACCTCGTTGGGGTACTCGCCGAGCGGGCCGTGCGCCAGCCGCTGCTGGTCGCGCAGCTTGACGCGGCAGAGGTTGAGCACCGCGTCCTGCATGGCCACCTGCACCCGCTGCCCGCGCCCGGAGTTCGTGCGCTGGTACAGCGCGGCGAGGATCGCGGCGACGAGGTGGATGCCGGTGCCGGAGTCGCCGATCTGCGCGCCGGTCGCGGTCGGCGGGCCCTCCTCGAACCCGGTGGTGCTCATCGAGCCGCCCATGGCCTGCGCGATCACCTCGTAAGCCTTGAAGTCGGCGTAGCGGCCGGGGCCGAAACCCTTGATGGACGCGTAGATCAGCCGGTCGTTGATCTCCTGCAGCTTCTCCCAGGAGAAGCCGAAGCGGTCGACGACACCGGGGCCGAAGTTCTCCACGAGGATGTCCACTCCGGACACCAGCTTCGTGAAGATCTCCTTGCCCTCGTCGCTTTTCATGTTGAGCGTGATGCTGCGCTTGTTCCCGTTCAGCATCGTGAAGTAGAGGCTGTCCACTCCGGGCAGGTCCCGCAGCTGGCCGCGGGTGATGTCCCCGCGGCCCGGTGTCTCCAGCTTGATCACGTCCGCGCCCAGCCAGGCGAGGATCTGGGTCGACGACGGTCCCGACTGGACATGGGTCATGTCGAGGACGCGGACGCCTTCGAGTGCCTTTCCCATTTCTCGTGCCTCCCGACTACTTGTACATCGTCTGGTTCATGGTTCCGGGGGCGTATGCGTCCGGGTCGACCCAGACGTTGATCAGCGACGGCTTGCCCGATTCGCGGGCGCGCTGCAGTGCCGGCGCGATGTCGGCGGGGTCGCGGACCTCTTCGCCGTAGCCGCCCAGCATGCGGGCGAACTCGTCGTAGCGGACGTCGCCGAGGGTGTTGCCGATGCGCTCGCGCGCGAGGCCGTACTTCTGGGCCTGGCCGTAGCGGATCTGGTTCATCGACGAGTTGTTGCCGACGATCCCGACGAAGGGCAGGTTGAACCGCACCAGCGTCTCGAAGTCCCAGCCGGTCAGGGAGAACGCGCCGTCGCCGAACAGCGCGACGACCTCCTTGTCCGGGCGGGCGTGCTTGGCGGCCATCACGAAGGGGATGCCGACGCCGAGCGTGCCCAGCGGGCCCGGGTCCATCCAGTGGCCGGGCGACTTCGGCTGCACGACCTGGCCGGAGAAGGTGACGATGTCGCCGCCGTCGCCGATGTAGATCGAGTCCTCGGTGAGGAACTCGTTGATCTCGTGCACGAGCCGGTACGGGTGGATCGGGTTCGCGTCGGAATGCTGCTGCGGCAGGCGCTTCTCCTTCGCCTTGTCCTCCACCGCGCGCAGTTCTTCCAGCCACGGCTTGCGGGCCACCGCGCCGTTGTCGATACGGCCCGACGCCGCCTGCGTCACGCCGGCGAGGATCTGGCCGGCGTCGCCGACCAGCCCCAGGTCGATGTCGCGGTTCTTGCCGACGGTGCGGTAGTCCAGGTCGATCTGCACCACCGTGGCGTCGGGCGAGAGCCGCTTGCCGTAGCCCATGCGGAAGTCGAACGGCGTCCCGACGATCACGATCACGTCCGCGTTGTCGAACGCGTAGCGGCGCGAAAGCTGGAAGTGGTGCGGGTCGCCGGGCGGCAGGGTGCCGCGGCCCGCGCCGTTCATGTACGCGGGGATGTTCAGCGTGCGCACGAGCTCGGCCGCCGGTTCGGCCGCGCGGGTGGTCCAGACCTGACTGCCCAGCAGGATCACCGGCTTCTTCGCGTGCACCAGCAGGTCGGCGAGGCGCTCGACGTCGGCGGGGTCGCCGGCGCTGCGGGTGGACGCGCGGTAGCGGCCCGCCTCGGGGATCCGCGCGGCCGACAACGGCACGCGCGCGTCGAGCACGTCGCGCGGGATCTCCAGGAACGCCGGACCGGGCGCGCCCGCCAAAGCTTCGCGGAACGCCATCGACACCAGGTCGGCCGCCCGCGCGGTCGAGGGCACGGTCGCGGCGAACTTGGTGATCGGGGTCATCATGTCCACGTGCGGCAGGTCCTGCAGTGAGCCCATCTTGTGCTGGCTCAGCGCGCCCTGGCCGCCGATCAGCAGCATCGGGCTCTCCGCGCGCAGGGCGTTGGCCACGCCCGTCACCGCGTCCGTGGTGCCCGGGCCCGCGGTGACGACCGCGCAGCCGGGGCGGCCGGTGATCCGCGCGTAGCCGTCGGCGGCGTGCGCGGCGACCTGCTCGTGGCGTACGTCGATGACGTTGATGCCCTCGTCGACGCAGCCGTCGTAGATGTCGATGATGTGCCCGCCGCACAGCGTGAAGATCGTGTCGACGCCCTCCGCCTTGAGCGCCTTGGCCACCAGGTGCCCGCCGGAGATCGTGTCCGGAGCCGGCTGGCCGCCGTTCGTCGCAGGGGCGGCCCGGTCCTTGTCGACGTTCTGGCCGGTCGTGGTTGGCGCCATTGCTCAACTCCTCTGGTCTCACGCCGGACCTCTCTGATCCGGGCGCTCGTTCCGGTGCGCTCCCCGGTCTGCACTGCCGTCGGTCCACAGCCGCGGCGAAGGGCATCCCTCCAGGTCAGCGGCACCTTCGCCGAAAACTGTAGATTGCATACCGTATGAGGTAGGCATTAGGATTACTCTCCGAGCGACCCGCTGTCCAGGGCCATCCGCAGGTTTGTCCGGAGGTTTTTTTCGCCGGAGCCGCAGCGGATGACGGCACGCCGGACGGCCCTTTTCCTCCCCAGTCCCGTTCGCGGCCCACCGGGCCCGCCAGGAAGGACTCAGATGGATCTCTTCGAACACGAGGCGCGCGAGCTGTTCTCCTCGCACGGCGTACCGGTCCCCCGCGGCCGCGTCGCCGCGAACCCGGAGGAAGCGCGCGCGGCGGCCGCGGTGATCGGCGGCACCGTGGTGGTGAAGGCACAGGTCAAGACCGGCGGGCGCGGCAAGGCCGGCGGCGTGAAGCTCGCCGCGACGCCCGACGACGCCGAACAGATCGCCGACGACATCCTGGGCATGGACATCAAGGGCCACACCGTGCACAAGGTGCTGGTGACCGAGGCGAGCGAGATCGCCGAGGAGTACTACGTGTCCTACCTGCTCGACCGCGCGGAGCGGACGTTCCTCGCCATGGCGTCGGTGGCCGGCGGCATGGAGATCGAGGAGGTCGCGGCGACGCGGCCCGAGGCGCTGGCGAAGGTGCCGGTCGACGCGCGCACCGGCGTGGACCGCGCCAAGGCGGCCGAGATCGTCGCCGCGGCGCAGTTCCCGGCGGAGGTGGCCGACCACATCGCCGACGCGCTCGTGCGCCTGTGGGAGGTCTTCGTCGGCGAGGACGCGACGCTGGTCGAGGTGAACCCGCTGGCGCGCACCGAGAACGGCCAGGTGATCGCGCTCGACGGCAAGGTCACCCTCGACGCCAACGCCGAGTTCCGCCACGCCGACCACGAGGCCTTCGCCGACCCGAACGCCGGCGACCCCCTGGAGCGCGAAGCCGCCGAGCAGGGGCTGAACTACGTGAAGCTCGACGGCGACATCGGCGTGATCGGCAACGGCGCCGGCCTGGTGATGTCCACATTGGACGTCGTCGCGGCCGCGGCAGCCGAGGTGGGCGCGCGGGGGCCGGCGAACTTCCTCGACATCGGCGGCGGCGCCTCGGCCGGGATCATGTCGGCCGGGCTCGGCGTGATCCTCGGCGACCCGGACGTGCGCAGCGTCTTCGTGAACGTCTTCGGCGGCATCACCGCGTGCGACGCGGTGGCCGACGGCATCGTGCAGGCGCTGGGGATCCTCGGCGACCGCGCGACGAAACCGCTGGTGGTGCGCCTCGACGGCAACAACGTGGCCGAGGGCCGGCGCATCCTCGCCGAAGCCGGCCACCCGCTCGTGACCGTGGTGGAGACCATGGACGACGCCGCCCGCGAGGCGGCCAAGCTCGCGACCGTTCCTGCTAGCGCGGAGGCCTGAGAAGTGGCGATCTTCCTGGACGAGAACAGCCGTGTCGTCGTGTCGGGCATGACCGGCGCCGAGGGCATGAAGCACACCAAGCGGATGCTGGCCGCGGGCACGAACGTGGTCGGCGGCGTGAACCCGCGCAAGGCCGGGCAGAAGGTGGCGGTCGGCGAGCACGAGCTGCCCGTGTTCGGCAGTGTCGCCGACGCGATGGCCGGGACCGGCGCCGACGTGGTGGTGCTGTTCGTGCCGCCGCCGTTCGTGAAGGACGCTGTCATCGAGGCCGTCGATGCCGAGATCGGCCTGGCCGTGGTCATCACCGAGGGCGTGCCGGTGCACGATTCCGCGGTGTTCTGGGCGCACGCCGTGGCCAAGGGCGGCAAGACGCGGATCATCGGCCCGAACTGCCCGGGCATCGTCTCCCCCGGGCTGTCCAACGCGGGCATCATCCCGGCCGACATCACCGGCCCGGGCCGCATCGGGCTGGTGTCGAAGTCGGGCACGCTCACCTACCAGCTCATGCACGAGCTGCGGGACATCGGCTTCTCCACCTGCGTCGGCATCGGTGGCGACCCGGTGATCGGGACCACGCACATCGACGCGGTCGAGGCCTTCGAGAAAGACCCGGACACCGACGTGATCGTGCTGATCGGCGAGATCGGCGGCGACGCCGAGGAACGCGCGGCCGCCTACGTCCGGGAGAACGTGAGCAAGCCCGTGGTCGGCTACGTCGCCGGGTTCACCGCGCCGGAGGGCAAGACGATGGGCCACGCCGGCGCGATCGTCTCCGGCTCCGCGGGCACGGCCGTGGCGAAGAAGGCGGCGCTGGAGGCGGCGGGCATCCGCGTCGGGCGGACGCCGAGCGAGACCGCGCGGCTCGTGCGCGAGGTCCTCGCGGGAACGCCGTAGCCGTGGGCGAGATCGACGCGCTCGTCGCCAACGCCGGGCGCTACCACGGCAGCCTCGACCACACCCGGTTGGTGAAGCGGCCACGCCGGCGCGTGGCGGTGGTGGCGTGCATGGACGCGCGGATCAGCGTCTACCGGTTGCTGGGCCTGGAAGAGGGCGACGCGCACGTGATCCGCAACGCCGGCGGCGCGGTGACCGACGACGCGATCCGGTCGCTGGCGGTGAGCCAGCGGCTGCTGGGTACCCGGGAGATCATCCTCGTCCACCACGAGGACTGCGGCATGCGAACCTTCACGGACACGGAGTTCGCGCGCCAGGTGGAGCAGGGCACCGGCATCCGGCCGCCCTGGTCGGCCGAGGCGTTCACCGACGCCGAGCAGGACGTGCGCCAATGCCTGCGCCGCGTGCGCAGCAGTCCGTTCCTGCCGCACACCGCGTCCGTGCGAGGGTTCGTGTACGACGAGCAGACCGGGGCGATGACCGAGGTCGGCGCCGCGGGCCGGCCGGACTAAGAGGTACGCCATGCACCGGGGATGGGCCGAGGCCCGCCGGATCGCCCGCGACGCGGTGAAGCCGCTCGAGGCGGTCGAGCTGCCGTTGGGCGAGGCGCTGGGCCGGGCGCTGGCGAGCCCGGTCCGGGCCCCGGTGCCGATGCCGGCGTACGACAACTCGGCGATGGACGGGTACGCCGTCGCCGGGCCCGGACCGTGGACCGTGGTGGGCGCGGTCCGGGCCGGCGGCGCCCCGTACGCCGGGGTGCTGGCCCACGGCACGGCCCTCGAGATCGCCACGGGCGCGCCGGTCCCGGCCGGCACGCGGGCGGTGCTGCCGGTGGAGCACGCCGTCCACAGTGGACGGCGGGTGAGCGGCACCGTGGTGACCGGCAAGCACGTGCGCCGCCGCGGCGAGGACTGCTCCGAGGGCGAGGAGCTGCTCGCCACGTCGACCACCGTGACGGCCGCGGTGCTCGGCGCGGCGGCGGCCGTCGGGCACGACACGCTGCTGGTGCACCGCCGGCCGCGGGTGTCGGTGGTCGTGACCGGCGACGAGGTCCAGACCTCGGGGCTGCCGCGGCCGGGCCGGGTGCGTGACGCGATCGGACCGCTGCTGCCCGGCCTGCTGGGCGCCGCGGGTGCCGACGAGCACGGCCTCGTCCGGCTCGCCGACCGGCCCGACGCCCTCACCGCGGTGCTGACCGACGACGACGCCGACGTGGTGGTGGTCTGCGGCGCCACCTCGAAAGGCCCGGCCGACCACCTGCGGGGCGTGCTGCGCGCACTGCTCGCCGACGTGCGCGTGGACGGTGTCGCGGTCCGGCCCGGGCACCCGCAGCTGCTGGCGGTGCTGCCCGACGGCCGGTGCGTGGTCGGGTTGCCGGGCAACCCGTTCGCGGCGCTCGGGGCCGGGCTGACCCTGCTCCTGCCGTTGCTGACCGAGCTCGGCGGGCACCGCGAGCCGAGGCCCGTCACGGCGTGGGCCGCCGAACCCCTGCCGGCGCACCCGAGCGACACCCGGCTCGTGCCCGTCGTGCGCTCCGGCGGCGACGTCACGCCGGTGGGCCACGACCGGCCCGGTTCGCTGTGGGGCGCGGCGCTCGCCGATGCCCTCGCCGTGGTGCCGCCGGGCTGGCGGGGCGGTGACGTCGAGCTGCTGCCCCTGCCCTGACCACGAGCACCCGAGGAGGACCGCGGATGGACCTGCGGCAGCTGGAGATCGTCGTCGCGGTCGCCGAGGAAGGCGGGTTCACCGCCGCGGCGCACCGCCTGCACACCGTGCAGTCGACGGTGTCCACAGTGGTGCGCGCGCTCGAACGCGACCTCGGCACGTCGCTGTTCGAGCGCACCACCCACCGTGTCGCGCTGACCCCGGCCGGACGGGCGTTCCTGCCCGCCGCGCGCGCCGCGCTGAAGGCCGCCGAACACGCGCGGGCGACCGTGGACGGGGCGCGCTGGAAACTCGCCGGCCGCGTGCGCGTCGGCGTGATGCCCGGCGCGTGGCCCGACCCGCACCGCGCGCTGGCGGCGCTGCGCCGCGAGCACCCGGGTGTGCAGGTGCAGGTCCTGCTGGTGCCGCCGCGGCAGCTGCGCTCGGCGGTGCACGAGTCCAGTGTGGACGTTCTCGTCGCCGTGGAGGACTGCGTGGCCGGTGACGGGTTGATCAGCCGGCCGTTGCGGCGCGAGGCCATGGTCCTGGTGAGTCCCGCGGGCGATCGCGGCGCCGACCGGCCGGTCACCGCAGCCGACGCGGCCGCCGCGGCGGTCGTCGACTTCGCCCCGGGCTGGGCCAACCGCGAGGCGACCGACCGCGCGTTCCACACCGCGCAGGTGCGCCGCACCGTCGCCCACGAGGTCACCGACGTCGCCGCTGCGGCGGAGCTCGTCCGCCACGACCTGGGCGCGTGCATCCTGCCCGCGTCCGTGGCCGCGCGGTTCGCCGATCTCACCTCTCGGCCCTTCTTTCGCGGCGGCCCGACCTGGCACATCACCGTGACCCGCCCGGCCGGTGATCCCCCGCCGGCGGTGGCGGCCGTGCTGCGGCACCTGACCTGAAGCCGCAAAGCCTTTCGCCGGTCCGGGGCGTGCGCCATGATGAGATGTGCTGCTACGCCAACTGGAGTACCTCGTCGCGCTCGCGCGGGAACGTCACTTCGCCCGCGCCGCCGACGCCTGTCACGTCTCGCAGCCTTCGCTCTCAGCCGCGATCCGGAAGCTGGAGCACGAGCTGGGCGCGCCGATCGTGCGCCGGGGCCGACGGTTCGAGGGCCTGACACCCGAGGGTGAGCGGGTGCTGCTGTGGGCGCACCGGATCCTCGCCGAGTGCGACGGGATGCGCCAGGACCTCTCCACGATGCGCAGCAACCTCTCGGGCGTCCTGCGCGTCGGCACGATCCCGACGTCGCTGACCGCCGCGACGCTGCTCACGACCCCGTTCTGCGAACGCCACCCGCACGCCCGCGTGTCGCTGGAATCCCTGCCGTCCCGGGAGATCACGCGCCGGCTCGCGGAGTACGAACTGGACATCGCCCTGACCTATGTGGACGACGAGGAGCTCGGCGCCGTCCGCACCTTCCCGCTCTACGAGGAGCGCTACCTGCTCCTGACACCGCGCGACGGCAAGCTCGCCGGGCGCGAGCGCGTGCGCTGGGCCGAGGTCGCCACCGTTCCGTTGTGCCTGCTCGGCCCGCAGATGCGCAACCGGCGGATCCTCGACGGGTTCTTCGCCGACGCCGGGGCGTCGGTCGTCCCGGCGATCGAGACCGACACCGTGTCGGCGCTCTACGCCCACGTCGCCTCGCGGCGCTGGTCGAGCGTGATCTCCCACGCGTGGCTGCACATGTTCGGCGTGCCGCCGGGCATGCGCGTGGTGCCGCTGGAAACCCCGGCCCGGCCGCCACAGATCGGGCTCGTGATGGCCGACCGGGACCCGGAACCCATCCTCGCCCGGGCGTTGCTCGAGGTGACTCCGCAGGTCGACGTCCGGGGGGTCCTGGAGCGCGTCCTCGCCGGTTTTCTCGCGCCCGCGCGATAGCCGGGACCTATCTCGGCATAGGCACTAACGCTTTGACCCCCTCTCTGCGGCGGAGGAAGGTAAAAGTCGTTAGCTGCCAACGAAAAACCTCGGGAGACAGACCATGGCAAAGGTGGTCTGCGTGCTGTACGACGACCCGGTCGACGGGTACCCCAAGACCTACGCGCGCGACGATCTGCCCCACCTCGACGGCTATCCCGGCGGCCAGACCCTCCCGACGCCCCAAGCGATCGACTTCACGCCCGGCGCCCTGCTCGGCAGTGTCTCCGGTGAGCTCGGCCTGCGGAAGTTCCTGGAGAGCCAGGGCCACCAGCTGGTCGTCACGTCCGACAAGGACCGCGACGGCTCGGTGTTCGACCAGGAGCTGCCCGACACCGACGTCGTGATCTCGCAGCCGTTCTGGCCCGCCTACCTCACGGCGGAGCGGTTCGAGCGGGCGAAGAACCTCAAGCTCGTGGTCACCGCGGGCATCGGGTCCGACCACACCGACCTCGACGCGGCGATCGCCTACGGCGTGACCGTGGCCGAGGTGACCTACTGCAACAGCATCAGCGTCGCCGAGCACGTGGTGATGATGATCCTCTCGCAGGTGCGCAACTACCTGCCCTCGTACCGGACCGTGCTCGACGGCGGCTGGAACATCGCCGACTGCGTCGCCCGGTCCTACGACGTCGAGGGCATGCACGTCGGCACCGTCGCCGCCGGCCGCATCGGCCTCGCGGTGCTGCGCCGCCTCAAGCCGTTCGACGTGCACCTGCACTACACCGACCGGCACCGCCTGCCCGCCGAGGTGGAGCAGGAGCTGGGCCTGACCTTCCACGAGAGTGCCGCGGCGATGGTGCCCCACTGCGACGTGGTGACCGTCAACGCGCCCCTGCACCCGGAGACCGAGGGCCTGTTCAACGACGACCTCATCGCCACCATGAAGCGGGGCGCGTACTTGATCAACACCGCGCGCGCCCGCATCGCCGACCGCGACGCGATCGTCCGCGCCCTGGAGAGTGGCCGGCTCGCCGGGTACGCCGGCGACGTCTGGTTCCCGCAGCCCGCGCCGGCCGACCACCCGTGGCGCACGATGCCGCACCACGGCATGACGCCGCACATCTCGGGTTCTTCACTCTCGGCCCAGACGCGCTACGCCGCGGGCACCCGCGAGATCCTCGAATCGTGGTTCGCCGGCACGCCCATCCGCGACGAGTACCTCATCGTCGACGGCGGCAGGCTCGCCGGCACCGGCGCGCACTCCTACTCGACCAACCGCTGACCCCGGCCGAAGAAGCCCCCTTCACCGATTCTGCGGCGAAGGGGCTTCTTCGTGTGGCGCCTCAGTGTTCGACGAGCTGCAGCGGATCGTGCAGGCCGAGCCGGTCGGCCCGGGTGTAGACGTTCATCGAGCGGCCCCGCAGGAATCCGACGAGCGTGAGCCCGACTTCCTCCGCCAGTTCCACCGCGAGCGACGAGGGTGCGGAAACCGCCGCCAGCAACGGGATTCCCGCCATCGCGGCCTTCTGCACGAGCTCGAACGACGCCCGCCCGCTGACCATCAGCATCGTGGCGGTCAGCGGCAGCCGGCCCTCCCGCGCGGCCCAGCCCACAACCTTGTCGACCGCGTTGTGCCGCCCCACGTCCTCGCGCACGCACAGCAGCTCTCCAGTGGCGTCGAAGAGCCCGGCCGCGTGCAGGCCGCCGGTGCGGTCGAACACCTTCTGCGCCTCGCGCAACGCGTCGGGCAGGCCGGTCAGGACCTCCGGCCCGACGGCGAGCGGGTCGGCGGTCACCGGCCACCGCAGCGTCGTGCGCACCGCATCGAGGCTCGCCTTGCCGCAGAGGCCGCACGAGGACGTGGTGTAGAAGTTGCGCTCCAGCGACGGGTCCGGCAGCGGCACGCCGGCGCGCAGGACGACGTCGACGATGTTGTACGTGTTGGAACCGTCCACAGTGGCCCCGGCGCAGTACCGGATCCCGGCGACATCGGCGCCCTCGTGCACGATCCCCTCGCCGACCAGGAACCCGGCAGCGAGGTCGAAGTCGCTGCCGGGTGTGCGCATGGTGATCGTGAGCGCCTTGCCGGCCACACGGATCTCCAGCGGCTCCTCGGCGCTGAGCGTGTCCGGGCGCATCGTGAGCTCGCCGTCGACGACGCGGAACACGCGGCGTCGGCTCGTCATCCGGCCCATGGGGCCACCTCCGGGTTCAGCGAGCGGGAAGCAGGGACTTGGGCCGGCCCGGCTGCGCGAGCCGTCCGGTGAGGACCGCGCCGGCGAGGCTGAAGAGCCCGGCCGCGGCGAAGGCGCCGAAGTAGCCGTGCGCCGTGACGACGAGGGCGGCGAGCCCGATGCCGAGCAGTGCACCGACGGCTTTGGCGCTGTAGAGCACGCCGAAGTTCTGCAACGCCGACTCCTCGCCGAAGTACTCGCGCACCAGCCCGGTCAGCAGGGTGTAGCAGCAGCCGTTGCCGAGCCCGGCGAGCGCGGCGCCGAGCACGAGGCCGAAGGCGTGCCGGTGTTCGCCGGAGTAGAACAGCACGAACTGGCCGATCCCGCCGGCCACCAGGGCCAGCTGCAGGATGCGGCGGCGGCCCACGCGGTCGGACAGCCACCCGAGCAGCACGCGGCCCGTGCCGGTCACACCGGCGAGCACGGCGAGCGCGACCGCCGCGAGGCCGGTGCCGCCGCCCTGCTCGGCGACGAACGTGGCCAGATAGGCGAGGTCGAACAGCAGCACCGCGGCGGCCAGCACCACCGTGCCGTACAACGCCGCCGTCGTGCCGCAGCGCAGGAGCTCGGCCGGCCGGTAGTGGCGGACGGCGGGGCGGTTGACCGAGACGGTGCGGTTGCGGACCTTGTCCCGCGCCCACTCGCGTGGGTCCGGCGCGCCGGACGGCCACCAGTTGCGCGGCGGATAACGCAGCAGCACGCCCGCGCCCACCACGACGACGAGCACGAGTGCCGCCGTCACGTCGAGGAGCACCCCGCGGTTGCCGACGCCGAGGCCGAAGCCGGCGACGAGCACGAAGGGGACGCTGCCGTAGGCGAAGGCGCCGCTCACCGCCCCGACGCGGGTGGCGGTGTGGTCGGGGAACCAGCTCATGACGGCGCCGACGCACGTGCCGTACACGAGCCCGGTGCCGACGCCGCCGAGCAGCGAGTAGCCCGCGAACACCACGACCAGGCTCGACGCGTGGCCGAGCGTCACGAGGCCGATCGCGCACAGGATCCCGCCCAGCACCACGGCGAACGACGGTGATAGCCGGCCGCGGTCGCGCAGCCAGGCCGCGGGGAACACCACGCTCGCCTGCGCCACCGCCCACACGGCGAGCGACACCACGACCTCGGTGAACGTCCAGCCGTGCGCGCCGGTGAGCACCGGCGCGATGGCGCCGAAGCCGTACTGCTGCAGCCCGGCGGCGAACATCGCGGCGCCGCTGAGCCAGAGCATCCAGCTCCGGGGGCGCCCGAGCAGGTCCAGATCGCTTTCCCCGACCCGGTACCGGCGCCCGTAGACGTCGTTCAGCTCGCGAACGGCGGTGGTGGTCTGGGGTTCGGACATGGCGTCACCCGCTCGACTGGATGTTGTATGCAGTATGGAGTAGTCCGGTTATAGCACCCGCACCGCACCCTGTCCACGAGCGTCGCCCGACGGGTGGAGCGGCCTCAGTCCCCGAGCACGCGCGGCGCGGGCAGCACGGCTTCGGCCTGGACCGGGACCCACTTCAGCGAGCCGTCGGTGTCGCGCTCGACGCGCCCGAAGGCCTGGTCCCCGAAGTGGATGCCGAACCCGATCGCGCCGGGCCGCTCCAGCTCCGCCACGATCCGGCGCCGAGCGGCGAGCACGCCGGCGGCGTCGACGTCGGGCAGCGAAGGCCAGTCGGGGTGCGTGATCTGCGCGGGGATGTGGAAGACGTCGCCGAACGCGACCACGCGCCGTTCCCCCGCCTCGATCACGTACGAGGTGTGCCCCGGACTGTGTCCGGGCGTCACGATCGCGTGCACGCCCGGGAAAACCTCGTCGCCGTCGCCGATCACCTGGTGCGTGCCCGCCAGCGGCTCGATCACCTCGGCCCGGCCCGGTGCGCCCGGGATGAGCTCCCCGCGCCCGTGCGGCGCCCACTCCTGCGCCGCGACGAGGTAGGTGGCCGCGGGGAAGAACTTGCGCCCGTCGACGAACGCCCATCCGGTGTGGTCCACGTGCAGGTGCGTGAACGCGATGGCCTCGATGTCCTCGGGCCGGTGGCCGAGCGCGGCGAGGATGTCGGGCAGGGCGCCGGAATCGCTGAAGGCGACCGGCTCACCGCCGATCTCGACCGGGTCGGTCTCGACACCGAGTCCGGCGTCGACGAGCAGCGACCGGCCGTCGCGCTCCACGAGCAGACCGCCCGCGGACGCCGTGACGCGGCCCTTCGCGTCGAGCACCTCGGGGTGTTCGGTCCAGTAAGCGGCCGGGATGGCGGGGAAGAAGCCGCCGGGCACCATGGCCAGCGCGCCGTCGACCACGTAGGTGAACCGCACTCCCCCGAGCTCCAGCACCCGTACAGCCGACTGCTCGTTCAGCGCTCCCGCCACCACGCACTCCCTTCTCCGCCCGTCGAGTTGATCATGCCCCCGTCAGCGCCCGGCGAGCGAGCGGATCCCCGGCGGCAGGTGACCGAGCCCACCCTCCCCGGCCAGGAACCGGACAATCTCCTCCTGCAGAGCGCGGGCCGCGCGGGTGAGCTCGACGTCGCGGCGGAAGGCGAGCCGGACGACGCGGCTGAGGCCGGGCTCGGTGAACTGCGTCATCCGGAAGCGGTCACCCACCACAGTGCTCGGGACGACGGCGAGGCCGAGGCCCGCCTGCACGAGCTCGAGCACGGCGTCCATCTCGCCGCCCTCGATGGCGAAGGCCGGATCGAAGCCGGCGGCGCGGCAGGCGTTCACCGTGGCCTCGCGCAGGTCGTAACCGCGGCGGAACATGACCAGCGGCCGGCCCTTCAGGTCCTGGATGGCGAGCCGGCCGCGCACCGGCGCCGGCTCGTGCTTCGGCGAGATCACCACGAGCTCTTCGACGAACAGCGGCGTGCTCTCCAGGCGGTGGTCGTCGCGGACCCGGCTGTCGACGATCATCGCGAGGTCGAGCCCGCCTTCCGACAGGTCGGTCTGCAGGTCGCGGGAACCGCTTTCGTGCAGCACCAGCTCGATGCCGGGGTAGGTGCGCCGGAACGCCGCGAGCATCACCGGCAGCAGGCCGGTGCACAGGCTGGGCGTGGCGCCGAGGCGCACGCGGCCGCGCCCCAGCTCGTCGAGCTCGCGGATCGCCCGGTACGCCGCCTCGGTCTCGGCCAGGATGCGCCGCGCGATGGGCAGGAGCGTCTCGCCGGCCTCGGTGAGCGTGACGTTGCCGCGGACGCGGTGGAACAGCGTGGCGCCGACGTCGCGTTCGAGCGCGCGGATCTGTTGGGACAGTGAGGGTTGCGCCACACGCGCCTGCTCGGCCGCGCGCGTGAAATGCCGCGTGTCGGCCACTGCCAGGAAATATGCCAGCTGCTGGAACTGCATAGGGCCCATCATAGGCTTTGACTCTGGTGATGAGAGGAATCATGTGTTTGCCCTCTCGTTCACTCAGACCTAACGTCGCAGGCGTGGCAAGTGAACTCGCCACCGCCCGGCGCAAACGCCCGGCGGTGCGGCTTTTCTGGGAATCGTCGATCGGCAAGAAGGTCGTGATGGCGGCGACCGGACTGCTGTTCGTGGTCTGGCTGCTCGCGCACATGGCGGGCAACCTGAAGATCTTCTTCGGGCCCGAGACCTTCGACCACTACGCGGCCTGGCTGCGCACGATCGGCGAGCCGGCGCTGCCGTACGCGTGGTTCCTGTGGATCCAGCGCGCGGTCCTGGTGGTGGCGCTGGTGCTGCACGTCACGGCGGCGGTGCAGCTGTCCAAACGCGACCGGCGCGCGCGGCCGGTGCGGTACGCGCACGGGCAGCGGCCGCGGGCGACGTTCGCCACGCACACGATGCGCTGGGGTGGTGCGACGCTCGCGGTGTACATCGTGTGGCACATTCTCGATCTCACGGTGGGGGTGGCGAACCGGGATTTCGTGGAGGGGCAGCCGTTTCACAACGTGGTGGCTGATTTCCAGGTGTGGTGGGTCAATGTGATCTATCTGGTGGCGTTGTTGATGTTGGGGTTGCACATCAATCACGGGTTCTGGAGTGCGGCGCAGACGTTGGGGATCAAGAGCGCGACCAAGGACCGCACGGTGAAGACGGTCGGGACGGTGCTGGCGGTGGTCATCACGGCCGGGTTCATGATCGTGCCGGTTTCCGTGATGACGGGATGGGTGAGCTGAGCATGCTCGAGTACACGATCGGTGAGCCGATCACCGATACGAAGGCGCCGTCGGGGCCGATCGACCAGCGGTGGAGTGCGCGGAAGTTCTCGGCGAAGCTGGTGAACCCGGCGAACCGGCGCAAGCATCGGGTGATCGTGGTCGGGACCGGGCTGGCCGGGGGGTCGGCCGGGGCGACGCTGGCCGAGCAGGGCTATCACGTGGTGCAGTTCTGTTTCCAGGACTCGCCGCGGCGGGCGCATTCGGTGGCGGCGCAGGGTGGGATCAACGCGGCGAAGAACTACCGCAACGACGGTGATTCGGTGCACCGGTTGTTCTACGACACGGTCAAGGGCGGCGACTTCCGGTCCCGGGAGTCCAATGTGTACCGGCTGGCCGAGGTGTCGGCGCAGATCATCGACCAGGCCGTGGCGCAGGGGGTGCCGTTCGCGCGGGAGTACGGCGGGCTGCTCGACACCCGCTCGTTCGGCGGGGTGCAGGTGCAGCGGACCTTCTACGCGCGGGGCCAGACCGGGCAGCAGCTGCTGATCGGGGCCTACCAGGCGCTCTCGCGTCAGATCGACGCCGGCAACGTCGAGCTGCACCCGCGCACGGAGATGCTGGACCTGATCGTGGTCGAGGGCCGGGCCCGCGGGATCGTGGCGCGGGATCTGGTCACCGGCGAGGTCTCCACGCACCTGGCCGACGCGGTGGTGCTGGCCACCGGCGGCTACGGCAACGTGTTCTACCTCTCCACCAACGCCAAGGGCTCCAACGCCTCGGCGATCTGGCGGGCCCACAAACGCGGCGCCTACTTCGCCAACCCCTGCTTCACCCAGATCCACCCCACCTGCATCCCACGCTCGGGTGAGCACCAGTCGAAGCTGACGCTGATGAGCGAGTCGCTGCGCAACGACGGCCGCATCTGGGTCCCCAAGCAGAAACAGGACCCGCGCCCCCCGGCGCAGATCCCCGAGGACGAACGCGACTACTACCTGGAGCGGCTCTACCCCAGCTTCGGCAACCTGGTGCCGCGCGACATCGCCTCGCGGGCGGCGAAGAACATCTGCGACGCCGGCTACGGCGTCGGGCCCGGCGGGCTCGGGGTCTACCTCGACTTCGCCGACGCCATCACCCGTCTCGGCCGCCCCGCCGTGGAGGCCCGCTACGGCAACCTGTTCGACATGTACCAGCGCATCACCGCGGAAAACCCGTACGAGGTGCCGATGCGCATCTATCCCGCCATCCACTACACCATGGGCGGGCTGTGGGTCGACTACGACCTGCAGTCCACCATTCCCGGCATGTTCGTGATCGGCGAGGCCAACTTCTCCGACCACGGCGCCAACCGGCTCGGCGCCTCGGCCCTCATGCAGGGCCTGGCCGACGGCTACTTCGTGCTGCCCGCCACCCTCAATGACTACATCGGACAGGGCGGCCTCACCGACGTCACCCCCGACGACCCCGCCGTCCTCGAGGCCCAGACCGGCGTCCACGACCGCCTCCAGCGGCTCCTCGCCGTCAACGGCACCCGCTCGGTCGACTCGTTCCACCGCGAACTCGGGCTGATGATGTGGGACCACTGCGGCATGGCCCGCACCGCCGAAGGCCTGCGCAAAGCCCTCGAACGCGTCCCCGAGCTACGCGCGGAGTTCTGGCGCGACGTCCGCATCCCCGGCACCGGCGAAGAACTCAACCAGGAACTGGAGAAAGCCGCCCGCGTCGCCGACTTCCTCGAACTGGCCGAGCTGCTGCTACTCGACGCCCTCGTGCGCGAGGAATCCTGCGGCGGGCACTTCCGCGAAGAACACCAAACCCCCGAGGGCGAGGCCGCCCGCGACGACGAGAACTTCTCCCACGTCTCGGCCTGGGAATACGGCGAGAAACCCGTCCTGCACAAAGAACCCCTCACCTTCGACTACGTCCACCCCACCCAGCGGAGCTACACGTGAAACTCACCGTGCGTGTCTGGCGCCAAACCGGCCCCGACACCCCAGGCCGCCTCGTCGACTACCCCGTCGACGGCATCAGCAGCGACATGTCCTTCCTCGAAATGCTCGACACCCTCAACCAGCAGCTCATCGAGGCGGGCGAGCAACCGGTCGCGTTCGACCACGACTGCCGCGAAGGCATCTGCGGCTCCTGCGGCGTCGTCATCAACGGCCAAGCCCACGGCCCCGAAACCACCACCACCTGCCAGCTGCACATGCGCGCGTTCAACGACGGCGACACCATCGACGTCGAACCCTGGCGCGCCAAGGGTTTCCCGGTGATCAAGGACCTGGTCGTCGACCGCTCGGCGTTCGACCGCATCATCCAAGCCGGCGGCTACATCACGGCGCCGACCGGCGCGGCGCCCGACGCCCACGCGACGCCGGTCCCCAAACCCGACGCCGACCTCGCCTTCGACAACGCCACCTGCATCGGCTGCGGCGCCTGCGTCGCCGCCTGCCCCAACGGCTCCGCCATGCTCTTCACCGCCGCCAAAGTCAGCCACCTCAACTCGTTGCCCCAAGGCCAGCCCGAACGCGAGCAGCGGGTGCTGGACATGGTCGACACCATGGACGCCGAAGGCTTCGGCGGCTGCACCAACAGCGGCGAATGCACCCTGGCCTGCCCCAAAGGCATCCCGCTGACGAGCATCACCACCCTCAACCGCGAATTCCTCAAAGCAGCACGCAAAGCCCGCAAGTGAGTTATTCGGCGAGGACGCGGCGCAGCCAGTTCACCCGGCTCGCCCGCGCCTCGCGGGACATCGGAGCGTGCGGGACGACCTCGTCGAAGCCGTGGCAGCCGCCCGGCCACACGTGCAGCTCGGCATGCCCGCCCGATTGCCACAGGCGCGACGCGTAGGCGACGGCCTCGTCGCGGAAGGTCTCGACCGAGCCGACCTCGATGAACGCCGGCGGCAGGTCCGCGAGATCGCCGGCGCGGGCGGGCGCGGCGTAGGGCGAGACGTCCGGGCCGCCGGCGTCCTCGCCCAGGAGCGCGGACCAGCCGGTGGTGTTGGAGACGCTGTCCCACACGCCTTCGCCGACCAGCTCGGTGCTCGACGGGGTGCACGCGCGGTCGTCGATCATCGGGCACACCAGCAGCTGGCCCCGCAGCGCCGGGCCGCCGCGGTCGCGCGCCATCAGCGCGGTGGCGGCCGCCAGCCCGCCGCCGGCGCTGCCGCCCGCCACCACGAGCCGGGCGGGGTCGATACCCAGCTCGGCCAGGTGCTCGCCGACCCACGTCAGCCCGGTGTAGCAGTCCTCGACGGGCGCGGGATGCGGGTGCTCCGGCGCGAGGCGGTAGCCGACGCTCACCACGACCATCGGAATCTCGGCCAGCCAGCCGAGCAGCCAGTCGGCGCCCGTGCGGTTGTTCCCGGCCATCATGCCGCCGCCGTGCATGAAGTAGACACCCGGCAACGGCACGGCGGGATCACTGCCCTTGGGCCGCAGCACCAGCAGCGGAACCCCGGCGTCGATCTCGCGCACGTCGGCGTGCTCGCCGATCTCGGCCACGCTCATCGTGTGCCCGGCCGCCGTCAGCTCCCGTAGCCGGCCCACCAGCTCCGGCGTCACCGACGACGGCAACGCCTCGTTCACCGCCACCAGCGCCGCCGCAATCTCGGGGTCGAACGGTGGGTGCACCCTCTTCATGCCGCCTGCTCCTCTCGGGACGTCGACCCCCGACGCTAGGCGCCGCCCCCGCCCCAGGTGAACCCGGCACGCGGCGGCCATTGCCCGCCACACGGCGGTTCAGCGGGTACGGCGAAACCGCCGCAACACCAACGCCACCGAGAGCCGTGTCCGCCCCGCCTGCGACGCAACGCCGTACCCCAACGCCTGAGCGAGCAACGTCCACGCGGCCCTCAGCGTCAAGTGGTGCACGACGGTTCAGCGGGTACGGCGGAACCGCCGCAACACCAACGCCACCGTCAGCCGCGTCCGCCCCGCCGGCGACGCGACGCCGTACCCCAACGCCTGCACGAGCAAGTCCACCCGGCTCTGCAGCGTCGAGTGGTGCACGTGAAGGACGGCCGCGGCGGCCCGCAGGCTCGGCTCCGCCGCGACGGCGGTCAGGGTCGCGAGCGCCCACGGGTGCGCGGCGAGGACGCGGTCGAGGCGTGAAACCTCCGCCGTGGCCGCCGGGCTGTCGCACCCGTCCGCGAGCGCCAGCAGCCCACCCAGCTCGGCGGCGTCCACATGCGACGGTCCCGGCTCGTCGACGGCAGTGAGCCGCAACGCGAGAACCGCCTGCGCGTACGACACCGGCAGCTCCCGCACGGGGACCGCCGGTCCCGACGCCGACCGCACCGCCGGTGGCCCGCCGGCCGAGGCCGGATTGACCACGGCCGAAGCGGGCCTCGCCGCCCGACCGCTGCCGCCCGATGCGGGCACCGCGATCGCGCCAACCTCGCGCATTCGCGCAACGGGCCGCTCCAGCTTCGCCTCTGCAGCGCGCTCGGCGGTCGCGGCTGCGCCGACTTGCGTCACCGAAGCGTCGAAGCGAGCGGACCCCGGCGCGGCTCGCGGTGGGCTGGCGACCGGGTCGATCGTCACCGCCAGGTCGCCGAGGCGGGCCGCGCCAGGTGGAAACGGGCCGTTCGCGCGCACCGTCACGGTGAACGATCCGTCCGCCGACAACCCGAGCCGCCGGGCGGCGGCCAGACGCCCCGTTTCGTCGGCGGTGGCGTCCAGCAGGAGCTCCACCGACGCCGGGTCACCCGGCGGAACCGCGGCGCCGGTGCGGTCCAGCACGATCGCGGCCGTGGTGGCGAGCCGGTCGGCGAGCACGCGGTCGAACTCGGCGCGGCCCGGGTCCTCGGCCACGCGCTCCACCCACACCACCGCGCCCGCGTATCCCGGCAACGGCACCGAAAGGCCCGCGGGCTGCCCGTCTGCCCGACGGCCGTCCGGCTCCACCCGGACCCGCAAGCGACGGCCCGGAACCTCGAGACCCGCGGCGCAGCCGGCGAGGACGGCGGCGGCCCGCACCGTCGCTTCGAGACCGGCGCGGGCTTCGACCAGCGCGTCGAAGTGGGCGACCACCTGCAAGGCGGCCCCGGCTCCTGGGTCGATCGCCCGCATGCGCCCGGCCAGCTCACGCAACGTCGGTCACCTCCTCGGCGACCAGCGTACGGGCCCGCGCCGGCTCAGAACCCCGGCGTGTTGCGCAGGTTGGTGCGCGCGAGCTCGATCATCTTGCCGACGCCGCCGTTGAGCACCGTCTTGCTCGCCCCGAGCGCGAAGCCGCGGACCTGCGCACCGGTGATGTGCGGCGGGATCGACAGCGCGTTGGGGTCGGTCACGAGCTCGACCACGGCCGGTCCGGGGTGGACGAACGCCTTCGCCAGCGCCTCCCGCACGTCGCGCGGGTCCTCGACGCGCGTCGCGTGGATGCCGCACGCCTGGGCGATCGCGGCGAAGTTCACGGGCGCGTGGTCGGTGCCGAAGTCGGGCAGGCCGTCCACGAGCATCTCGAGCTTCACCATGCCGAGCGTGGCGTTGTTGAACACCACCACCTTCACCGGGATGTCGTAGGCAGGCAGCGTGAGCAGGTCGCCCATGAGCATCGCGAGCCCGCCGTCGCCCGAGAGCGACACGACCTGGCGGCCCGGCTGCGCGAACTGGGCGCCGATGGCGTGCGGCAGCGCGTTGGCCATGCTCCCGTGGCGGAACGAGCCGAGCACGCGGCGGCGGCCGTTGGGCGTGAGGTAGCGCGCGGCCCACACGTTGCCCATGCCGGTGTCCACGGTGAACACCGCGTCGTCGTCGGCCACCTCGTCGAGGATCGCCGCGGCGAACTCCGGGTGGATGGGCCGGCGGTGCTCGATCTTCGTGGTGTAGGCCGAAACCACCTTCTCCAGCTTGCGCACGTGCTCGCGCAGCATCCGGTCGAGATAGGTGCGATCGGTCCGCTCGCGCAGCAGCGGCAGCACGGCCTCGATCGTCGCCTTCACGTCGCCGTGGATCGCCAGCTCCAGCGGAGTGCGCCGGCCCAGGCGCGCGACGTCGGTGTCGACCTGGATCGTGCGGGCCTGCGGGAGGAAGTTGTCGTACGGGAAGTCCGTGCCCAGCAACACGATCCGGTCGGCGGCGTGCATCGCGTCGTAGCAGGCGCCGTAGCCGAGCAGGCCGCTCATGCCGACGTCGAACGGATTGTCGTACTGGATCCACTCCTTGCCGCCGAGCGAGTGGCCGACCGGGGCGTTGAGCCGCGCGGCCAGGGCCAGTACCTCGTCGTGCGCGCCGCGGGTCCCGGCGCCGGCGAAGAGCATCACCTTCTCGCCGGAGTTGAGCAGGCGCGCCAGCTCCTCGATCGTCTCGGCCGGCGGCACGACGGGCGACGGCGTCACCAGCCGGACCTTCTCCACACCCGGGTGCGCGGCCTTGCGGTCGGCGATGTCACCCGGGATGGTCAGCACGGACACGCCGCCCTTGCCGACGGCCGTCTGCATCGCGATCCGCAGCATCCGCGGCATCTGCTCCGGCTGCGACACGAGTTCGCTGTAGAAGCTGCACTCGGTGAACAGCTGCTCCGGGTGCGTCTCCTGGAAGAACCCCGTGCCGATCTGGGCCGACGGGATGTGCGACGCGATCGCCAGCACGGGCGCGCCGCTGCGGTGGGCGTCGAAGAGCCCGTTGATCAGGTGCAGGTTGCCCGGGCCGCAGCTGCCCGCGCACACGGCGAGCTTCCCCGTCACCTGGGCGTCGGCGGCGGCCGCGAACGCCGCAGCCTCCTCGTGGCGGACATGGACCCACTCGATGCCGTCGGTGCGGCGCACCGCGTCGACGATCGGGTTGAGGCTGTCGCCGACGATGCCGTAGATCCGTTCCACGCCGGCGTCGCGCAGGGTCCGCACGAGCTGTTCGGCCACAGTGGCCATGAGCCACGCTCCTCTCTCGGAAAACCTGCCTCCAGCATGTGCTGCCAGCGTATATGCGTCCAATGCCTCTTTTTCCTCGGTTCCATGCCGTGGCAGTATGGATGGCATGGACCTGCACGTGCTCCGGCTCTTCCGGGAGGTCGCCCGCGGGGCGACGGTGACCGACACGGCGGCCCGCGCCCGGCTCACCCAGCCCGCGCTTTCCCGTGCGCTGCACCGGATCGAGCGCGAAGCCGGCGCCGCCCTGTTCCAGCGTTCGGGCCGCGCGCTGCGGCTCACGCCCGCGGGCCACGCCTTCGCGACCCACGTCGACGCGATCCTCGAGCGCTACGACGAAGGCATGCGGGCCGTCGCCGAAGCCGTCGATCCCGAGTCGGGGGTGATCCCGCTGGCGTTCCTGCACACGTTCGGCACCTGGCTCGTGCCGCCCGTCGTGAGCAGCTACCGCGCCGAGCACCCGCGGGCGCGGTTCGAGTTGCGCCAGCACGGCGAGGAAGGCCTGGCGCGAGAACTGCTCGACGGCACGGCCGATCTCGTCCTCACCAGTGGCGACCCGGGTGACCCGCTGATCCACTGGGTCCGGCTGCTGGAGGAACCGCTGCTGCTGGCCGTGCCGCCGAAACACCGCCTCGCGCGCCGCAAGCAGGCCCGCCTGGCCGACGTCGCCGAGGAGTCGTTCATCCTGCTGCGCCGGGGATACGCGCTGCGCGAGACCACCGAGCAGCTGTGCGCCCAGGCCGGGTTCACGCCGCGCGTCGGGTTCGAGGGCGAGGAGGTGGAGACGCTGCGCGGGCTCGTCACGGCGGGGCTGGGCGTGTCCCTGCTGCCGCTCCCCCACACCGCGACGTTCCCGCCCGCGGCGACCGCGCCGACGACCCCGCACCTGCGCGTCACGGACGTGCCCGCGGCTCGCGACATCGGCCTGGCCCAGCTCGCCGGGCGCGTGCTGCCGCCGGCGAGCGAGACGTTCCGCAAGCACGTGCTGGCGACGGCGCCCCGCGCGTTGCCGGCGTGAACCCGTTGCCGGACAAGAAAAATCCCCGGTGCCACCCGGGCACCGGGGATCTGCTGAGGGAAAGTCAGCTCACGGCTTGCGGCCGACGATCCCGGCGACGCACTTCGCGGAGTCGCTGAGCGGGGTGAGCCGCGGGCCGTCCGGCCACCACTCGTCGCAGACGGACATGCCAGGGCCGCTGGTCGCGTTGGGCGGCAGCAGTTCCAGGCCCGGCAGCATGCCTTCGATCTCCGCGCGCGTGCGGAAGCGGCCGGCGCCCAGCGGCCCGGACACGAGGATCTCCTCGATCCGCTTCGCGACGGCGGTCAGCTCCGGCACCTCGGGGTCGTAGAAGTGCGCCAGCGCCACGAACGAACCCGGGGCGAGGGCATCGATGTACTGGCGCATCACGTCGACGGCGCCGTCGCCCTCGAAGTGGTGGATGGTGCCGATGTGCAGCAGGCCCAGCGGCTGCGAGAAGTCGATGTACTCGCGCACGGTCTCGTTCTCCAGCACCAGTTCCGGCTGGAAGATGTCGGCGTCGACCATGTGCGTGTACTCGTTCTCGGCCAGCAGTGCGCGGCCGTGGGCGAGGACCACCGGGTCGTTGTCGATGTAGACCACGTGGGCGTCGCGGTGGGCGCGCTGCACGATCTGGTGCGTGTTCTCCGCGGTCGGCAGGCCGGAACCGCAGTCGAGGAACTGGCGGATCCCCGTCTGGTTGGCCAGCATCCGCAGCGCGCGGTTGTGGAAACCGCGGTTGCCGCGCGCGATGTGCACGGCCTCGGGCACCGCCGCGTTGATCTTCTCCATGACCGCGCGGTCGACCTCGTAGTAGTGGTTCCCGCCGAGGAAGCCGTCGTAGATCCGCGCGATGCTCGGCCGGTTCGGGTCGACCCCCACGGGAACCTGGCTGGGCGACAGCGTGGACGGCGGAGCGCTGGGCATGGGTAACCTCGCAAGGCGGCTCGGGGGCGGCTTTGGCCCACTCAGAGTAGTACCTCGGCCCCCTCCGGTTACGGGAGGTCGCCCGCTCAGCTGCACGCCGGGCGCCTAAATCGGTGCCACCTGGGCCTTCCGCGCCCGGCCGGACACCGTCAGCCGCGGTGGCGGGGCGGCGGCTGCTGGTGGCGGCTGCTCCAGTCCTGGAGGTACGAGCTCACGGCCGAGCTCCAGATGTCCTCCGACGTCGTGCCCGCCGAGGTCTGGTGCGGCGCGCTCGGGTGCCCGCTCGCCGGCCGTTGCGGCGGCTTCTGCTCCTCGGTGGTGTGCACCGTGGTGTGGTCCACCTGGTCAGTGGCCGTCGGCGCTGTCGGGCTCGCGGTCATGGTCGTGACCGCGGGCGGCGCGGACGAGGGCTTCGACGGCGCGACCGGCACTTCCGCCGGCCGCCCGGCCGAACCGCTTTCCGGTGCCGGCCACAGCGCCCACGTGCCGAGCCCGGCCAGTGCGACAACCACCGCGCCGGCGATCACCACGTACCGCGTGTTGCGCCGGTTCGTCACAGGAGGTGAGGTCTGCGTCCGCTCGGTTTCGTGCTCGGGTCCCGCGGCGGCGAACATCGCGTCGAGCCCCAGGGGCAGCTCGCCGACGATCGACTGCGGTTTCGTGGCCGGGCCCTCGCCCGAGGTGCGCGGCGCGGTGGCAGGCTCCGGGTACAGCCCGCTCGGATCGGACTCGGGCTTCGGCCGCGTGACGAGCGGCGGCCGTTCGCCGTCGATGCGCGGCATCGGCGCCGTCTCCGACAGGCTCACCAGCTTCGCGACGGAGTCGAGCTCGTCGCGACCTTCGCCGGGCCCCGTGCCTGCCATCCAGACCTCCACACCGCCGGGGCCGCGGGCCCGCGGCACGACCGGCGGCAAGATCCTATGAACCTCCGCCCGATCGTGTAAACCCGCCCCCACTTGCTCACCCAGGGTGACGGATTTTCACGGGTGACACACGACCCCGCGCGAGCGCCGCGCAGATCCGGCAGCTGCGCCCCTGATCCACGCCGTGCCCGGGGTCGGTTACGTGCTGACCCCGGCCTGGCCCGGCACGGTCCACAATGGAACCCGCCCCGTCGCCGGGGACCCCTCCCGGATACGCCGGCCTAGTCTGCGCCGACCGGGGAAAGGGAGTCGGAGATGCGGGTTCGGTCGGCTGTGGTGCTGGGAGCGTTCGCGCTGGTCGCGGCCGGGTGCACCACGGGCGGGCACGCGCTGCCCGCGCCGCTGCCCCCGGTGCCGGCCGCGGCGCGGGCGCTCGTGGCGTGGTCGCAGGCGGTGTGCACGAGCGTGCAGGCGTTGCAGGGCCTGCCGACCGGGATCGACGAGGTGAACCACACCGCGGCCGACCCGGCGCAGGCCGACTTCCTCGCCTCGCAGATCACCTCCTATGTCAGCGGCATCACCGGGCAGGTCGGCCAAGCGGGGCAGGGCCTCAAGTCCGTGCCGCCGTCCGGGATCAAGGCCGCCGACGCGTACGTGATGCAGCTGGGCAAATCGCTCGACCAGGTGGCCAAGAAGGCGCCGCCGGACACCACCGCGCAGCCGACGCTCGCGCAGGCCCGCGATCTCGCCACCGCCGTCGCCGCCCTGAAGCCGGCGGCCGCCGACCTGACCAGGGCGGTGCGCGGCGACGCGAAGCTCAACGCGTCGTACAACGTGGCGCCCGCCTGCACGCCCGTGCGGCAGTTCGGCCCCGTGGACGCCGCCGCGCCGACCCGCCCGCTCGTGACGTGGGCGGACACGATGTGCGGCGCCGTCACCGCCGCCACGGCCCTCAAGGCGCAGAAGATCGAAGACCTGATCATCAGCGACCCGCGCTACGCCCGGTTGAGCGGCTTCGACCTGGGCAGCTTCATCTCTTCGGCCGGCTCCAGCGTCTCCCGGCTGGTCGAGACACTCGGCATCGTCACGCCGTCGGGCATCCCGGCGGCCGACAAGTACCACGACAGCCTGCTCGCCTCGCTGCGCGCGGTGGCGCCGAAGCTGCCGTCCAGCGATTCGGGGACGGCCGACCTGGCCTTCCAGCCCGTCGAGCGGCTGAAACCGCAGGCGGAGCAGATCATCGGGGTGCTGGCGAGCATCGCCCTGCCCACGCCCGACGTGCCCACGATCGCGGCCGCGAACCCAGTGCTGGCCCACTCCCACGACGTCGCGCCACAGTGCCGCCCGCTCGGCTCACCGCCCCCGACGCTGCCGCCCGCTGCCAACGGCACCGACCTGGGCGCGTGCGCCGCGGGCAAGTGCCAGGTCCTGGTCACCGGACAGGCCGACATCACCGCGAGCGGCCTGACGTTCACCGCGTCCGTCACCTCGAACGGCGTCCGCATCCTGCAGGACTCGGGCGAGCTGAGCTTCGGCATGGGCGGCAGTGGCTCCTTCGGCACCGCGGGCCACATGGTGACCGTCCGCCTCTCCGGGGTCCTCGACGGGAAGGCCGTGCTCGACATCTCGACGGGGTGATCAGCGCCGGAGGGTGACCTCGAACTCGCGGAATCCGTGCCGCCGGTAGAACGCGCGGGCGCCGGCGTTGGCGGCATAGGCGGTGACCTCGAATCCGTCCGCACCGCGGTTTTTCGCCCATTCGTCGAATCGCTCGACGAGCGCCGTGCCGACGCCGGTGCGGCGTCGCCCGGCGGTGACTCGCATGCTTTCGAGCACCGCCGTCACTGCACCAGGGTGCAGCGGGTCCTGCCGCCTGAGCCGGCCCACGAGATGCCCGGAGACGCCGCGTTCTCCGTGTGCGACAAGGCAAAGCGCATCCTCGTCGGCCAGCAGGGCGGTGTAGTAGGCCGGGCCTTCGCGCTGCGGCCAGGCGAGGTCCATGCGCGTGTCGTGGCGGCCTCCGTCCTCGCGGAACAGCGCCTCCACCGAGGAGACGAGCGCAGGAATCAGGTCCGCGGACACCGCGGTGATGGTGGGATCCATCCAGGAAACGGTAACCACGTCGATTAAACCTGTAAATATCGAAGGTGCGCCGGCCTCAACCGGCGGGCGCTGCGAGACAAGACAGCCGAGCCGGAAGCGCACGCCGAATCTCCCGACGGGCTGGTCTCCGCGACGGTCGGCCGGCAGGGCGAGTTGCTACTGCTGGAGCTGGACCAGCGGAGCTGGGTCGCGGTCACCAGGTCCAGCTCGCCGGTCTCGGTCGATGCGGCAAGCCCGGATGCGCTCGGCTTCGGTCATACCGGTCAGCCTGCGCGGGCCACGGCCGGCGAGGCCCCCGCCGGCAGCTGACGGCCATCGGCGAAAACCAGGTGCCACCACGTGAAGTGATCAGTAGTCTTCCCGGGCCGCCGACTCCCTGGAGGATCCCGCCATGGCCCCGTTCCCGCCGATCGAACCGTATGCGCACGGACTGCTCGACGTCGGCGACGGCAATCGGATCTACTGGGAGACCGGCGGAAACCCCGACGGCAAACCGGTGCTGTGCGTGCACGGCGGCCCCGGCGGGGGCGGTGCCCGCAACAGCCGCAAGGGCTTCGACCCGGAGAAGTTCCGGATCATCCTGTTCGACCAGCGCGGCTGCGGCGAGAGCGTGCCGAACATCGCGGACCCGGCGGTGGGCCTGGAGCACAACACCACCCACCACCTGATCGCGGACATGGAACGCCTGCGCGAGCACCTCGGCGTCGAGAAGTGGATGCTGTACGGCGGTTCCTGGGGTCCGACGCTCATGCTGGCCTACGCCGAGCGCCACCCCGAACGCGTGTCGGAGATGGTGATGATCGCCAGCTTCACCAGCACTCCCGACGAGGTCGACTGGCTCTACCGCGGCGTCAGCCGGCTGCTGCCCCGCGAGTGGGAAGCCTTCCGCGACGGCGTACCCGAGGCCGAGCGCGACGGCGACCTGCTCTCCGCGTACTCCCGCCTGCTCGCCTCACCCGACCGCGCGGTGCAGCTCAGGGCCGCCCGCGACTGGTGCGCCTGGGAAGACGCCGTGATCGCGCACGAGACCAACGGCAAACCCGGCCAGTACAGCGCCGGCCCCGAGGACCAGCTGATCACGCTCGCCCGGATGTGCGCGCACTACTACGGCCACCACGCCTGGCTGGAGGCCGGCGAGATCCTCGCGAACGTCCACCGCCTGCACGACATCCCGGCGGTGTTCATCCAGGGCCGGCTCGACCTCAGCGTGCCGCTGCGGGCGGCGTGGAACCTCACGCAGGCCTGGCCCTCGGCCGAGCTCGTGGTGATCGACGACTCCGGCCACACCGGCAGCCCCGCGATGGGCGAGGCGGTCCTGAAGGCGATCGCCGGCTTCACACCGGCGTGAGTCAGACGCGGTCGAACGTCACGTCCAGCCGGTACGGGCTGCCCAGGCTCAGCCCGACCTGCCGCCGGATCTCCGCGCCCGGCGCGAGCCGGAACCGCGTGGTCCGGGCCAGCAGCTCCTCGAACGCCACCGCGAGCTGAATCCGCGCGAAGTGCAGGCCCAGGCAGCGGTGGATGCCGAAGCCGAACGACACGTGGGGCACACCGCCACGGTCGAACACCAGCTCGTCCGGCCGCTCGAACCGGGCCGGGTCCCGGTTGGCCGCGGCGAAGAACACGGCGACGCGCTCCCCCGCCTTCACCGGCGTGCCCGCGATCTCGGTGTCCTGCGTGGCCGTGCGGGCCATGAACGCGACCGTGGTCTCGTGCCGCAGGAACTCCTCCAGCTCGCGCTGCCAGCCGCCGGGGGCGCGCAGGATCGGTTCGACGTCGTCGCGGGTCGCGAGGTGGTAGGCGATGTTCGCGATCACGCCGCGCGTGGTGTCGAGGCCGCCGAGGAACAGCGTGGTCACCATGCCGAGCCGTTCCTCGAGGGTGAGCGGCCGGCCGCCGATCGTCGCGGTGACGAGGGCGCGCAGCACGCTGTCCTCGCCGTCGTCCGGTTTCGCTTCCGCTTCGGCCAGCGCCTCCATCGCCAGGCCCGCGAGCGTCTGGAACGCCTCGGGACTGCTGGTGACCGCGGCGTCCTTGGCCGCCGCCACCCCGCGGTCCACGAGGTCGCGGTTGTCCGTCGCGAACACGATCCGCGCGAGCGAACCGGCGCTGAACGGGATCGCGAAGTCGCTCACGATGTCGCACGCGCCGCGGTCCACAAAGGACTCGATCGCCGTGCGCGCGAGCTCACGCAGCTGCGGCTCGTGCCGTGCGAGGGCGGCCCGGGTGAAGAACGGGTTGAGGATCCGGCGGTACTCGCGGTGCTCCGGCGGGTCCGTGTCGATCGGGATCACCCGCACCGGCACGCCGCGGATCGCGGGCTGCGCCGAACTGAACAGCTCCGGCGCGGCGCAGACCGCGCGCACGTCCTCGTAGCGGGTGAGCACGTGGTAGCCGCCGTCCGCGTCGGTGTGCGGGACGGGACAGCCACTTCTGGCGGCCGCGGCCGCCGCCAGCAGGTTCTCGCGCTGGTCTTCGGCGTACAGGTCGACGTTCGCCAGGATCTCCTCGACCGACTTGGCCACGTGTCCTCCCCACTCCGAGGACTCACCACCGTAGGGGCGGGCGGGGGCACGCGGCATCGGCCGCACGGGCGGAAAACGTCGCGCGTTCGGGTCACCGCGCCCGTCACGGACGACGGTCGGGCCGCTCGGCCAGCAAGGGCTTCGCCGGGTCCCACACCGTGCCGTCGGCGTGGTCACGACGCCGGCGCGCGATGCCTGACAACGCTTCCAGCACCACCCGGTTCGCGAGGAACGACGTGATGTCCGCGTGGTCGTACGGTAGCGACACCTCGACCACGTCGACACCCACCACCGGCAGCTCGTACGCGATGCGCCGCACGGAGTCCAGCAGCTGCCGGGCGGTGAGCCCACCCGGCTCCGGCGTACCGGTGCCCGGTGCGTGGCCGGGGTCGCACACGTCGATGTCCACCGACAGCAACACGCCGTCGCACTCGTCGGTGGCGATCCCGAACGCCTCGGTCAGGCACTCTTCGAGCCCTCGCGCGACGATCTCGGTCATCTCGTAGGACCGCATGCCCTGCGCGGCCATCCAGTCGAGCGTCTCCGGGCCGGGCCAGTAGCCGCGCAGGCCGAGCTGCAGGAACCGGTCGCCGCGCACGGCACCCGACTCGATCAGCCGGCGCATCGGCTGGCCGTGGCCCACCAGCGAGCCGAACGCGATGTCGCCGGTGTCGGCGTGCGCGTCGAAGTGCAGCATCGACACCCGCCCCTGGCCCAGGTGCTGTGCCACTCCGGCCGCGTCCGGCCACGCGATCGTGTGGTCCCCGCCCAGCACCAGCGGGATCGCACCCGCGGCAGTGACCGCGTGCACGGCCTCCTGCAGCGAACGCACCGATCGTTCGGCGTCGCCCGAGTACATCTCGACGTCGCCGGCGTCGAAGACCTTCAGGTCCCGCAACGCGTCCACGCGCAGCGCGAGCGACGGGCGCGAACCGTCGGCGGGCAGGTAGCAGCTCTGCCGGATGTACTGCGGGCCGAACCGGGTGCCGGCGCGGTGCGAGGTGCCGCCGTCGAACGGCGCGCCGAGGATCACGACGTCGGCGCCCGGGTAGGTGGCGGGGTCGGCCCAGTCGCAGCGCGCCACGCCGAGGAAGGTGAGGTCCGGGCCGAACTGGGTGCCGTAGCGAGCCATGACGTCCTCCTTGCGGGCCAACCTACCCGCGCGACGCCCTGGATCTGCCCGGATTCGCCCACCGGTCACACCCCGGCCGACACGGCGCGGCTCAGTTCAGCTCAGTTCAGCTCGGTTCGGCTCAGTTCGCGAAGTCGACGGAGCGGCCGAGCTCGGCCCAGCGCTCGTCCTCCGCCATCAGCTTCGTCATCCCGGCCCGCATCATGGCGACTGCGTCACTGCCGAGCACCAGGTGCAGCGGCGGCTCGGCCAGCTCCACGACCTGGAGGAACACCCGGGCGACCGCGGCCGGGTCGATCGGCTCGACGCCCCGTTTGCTCCGCAGGTGCTCGATCAGCGGGCCCATCGTGGGTGCGTACTCGGGCTTGAACGCGCGGACCTCCATCGACGGTCCGGACCAGTCCGTGCGCATCAGGCCCGGCTCGGCCATGGTGACCTTGATCCCGAGGCCCGACACCTCGTCGTTGAGCACTCCGGAGAAGCCCTCCGTCGCGAACTTCGCGCTCTGGTAGGCGGAAAGACCGGGTGCCGTGCCGCGGCCGCCGACCGAGGTGACCTGGATGAAGTGCCCCGAGTGCTGCGCCAGGAACACCGGCAGCGCCGCCTTGGTCACGTGCACCGTCCCGAAGAACACCGCCTCGACCTGCGCGCGGAAGTCGGCCAGGTCGACCTCCTCGACCGAGGCCATGTTGGCGTAGCCCGCGTTGTTCACCACCACGTCGAGCCGCCCGAACCGCTCCACGGCCGCGGCGACGGCGGCCTCGGCCTGCGCCGGATCGGTCACGTCCAGCGGGAAGCGCAGGAGGTGGTCGCCGTAGCGCTCGTCGAGGTCCTTCAGCGAATCGACCGTGCGGGCCGTCGCCACCACGTCGTTGCCGGCCGCGAGGACCTCCTCCACCACCGCCCGGCCGAGACCGCGCGAACCGCCCGTGACCAGCCACACCTTGCTCATCGTTCGTTCCCTCTCGCCTCCGCGGGGCCGATCCCCGCTCCACCAAGTTAGCGCAACGACGTTCTCTTAACAACACAACGGCGTTGCGGTAAACTGTGCAGGTGGTCACCTCCGAGTTCCAGCGCGCCCGGCGTCCCGAGCACAAGGAGCAGCGTCGCGACGCGATCCTCGCCGCGGCGCGCACGCTCGCGACCCGCGACGGCGTGCGGTCGGTGACGCTCGGGGACATCGCCGGCGAGGTCGGCGTGCACAAGTCGGCGCTGCTGCGGTACTTCGAGACGCGCGAGGAGATCTACCTGCACCTCACGGCCGAGGGCTGGCGCGGCTGGGCCGCAGGCCTGCACGCGGCACTGGACGAGACCACCGGCGCGACGCCGGCCGAGGTCGCCGACGTCATCGCGCGCACGCTCGACGAACGGCCGCTGTTCTGCGACCTGCTCGCCCACGCGCCCTTGACGCTCGAGCGGCACGTGTCCCTGGACTCGGTACGGGCGTTCAAGCTCTCGACGCTGGAAGCCGTCAGGGACATCGCCGCCCTTTTCACGCGGACGCTGCCCGGCCTCGGCGCGGCAGGCGGGCGCCACGTCGTCGGTGCCGTGACGTCGCTGGCCGCCTCGTTCTGGCAGATCTCGCACCCGCCCGACACGCTCGCGCAGCTCTACCGCGAGGACCCACGGCTGGGCCACGGCGTCGTCGAGTTCACGCCGCGGCTGCGCCACCTCACGGAAGCCGTCCTCACCGGCCTGATCCGCTCAGCGGACGACGCGTAGCCACAGGTTCGTCGCGAGCGGGGCCTCGGTCTGCGACTTGCGTTCCAGCCGCACCGGCTCGCCACCGGGCCGGTCGAACAGCCGCACGCCGTCGCCCAGCATCACGGGCAGGACCGACACGAGGACCTCGTCGAGCAGCCCGGCGTCGAGGCACGCGCGACCCACGGTCGCGCCCAGGACGTTCACGTACTTCTCCCCCGCGGCCGCCTTCGCCAGCTCGACCCCGCGGTGCAGGTCGTCGACGAACGTCACGTCGGGCGCCGGCTCGGCGGGCCGGTGCGTGAGCACGAACTGCTGCCCCGCCCAGGCCCCGCCGAAGGCCTTGCCCTCGGCTTCGGTGTCGCGGTACGGGTCGTCGCCGCCGTACGTGCGGCGTCCGACGAGCAGCGAGCCGATGTCGGCCACCAGCCGGTCGATCTCCGGGTTCGGGCCGAAAAACTCCTTCACCCACTGCATGTCGCCGCCGGGTCCCGCGATGAACCCGTCGAGCGACATCGCCGCCGAGTAGAGCAGTTTGGCCATTCCGCACCTCCGTGGTCGTTTCCCGTACCGACCGGCGCGGGCCTGGAAACTCATCGGTGCATTTTCCTATAGGATCGCGCACTGTCCCTGCCAAGTCAGCGAGGAGGACCGCGTGACGGTGGTCGTGAAGGCCGAGGCGTTTCTCGTCGATCTCGAAGTGGAGCAGCAGCGCACCGACGCCGTGCAGGCGTTTCTCAAGCAGGAGACGGTGTTCGTCGAGCTGGCCACCGCCGACGGCGGCACCGGGCTCGGCTACTCCTACACGATCGGCACCGGCGGCAGGGCCGTGATCGCGCTGCTGCGCGACCACCTGCTGCCCCGGCTGATCGGCCAGGACTCGCGCCGGGTCGAGGCGGTCTGGACCGACCTGTTCGCCTCGACGCGCGCGACCACCGTCGGCGCGATCACGTCGCTCGCGCTCGCGGCCGTCGACACGGCGTTGTGGGACCTGAAGTGCCGGCGCGCGGGTGAGCCGCTGTGGCGGGTCGCCGGCGGGTTCGCCCCGCGCGTGCCGCTCTACGACACCGAAGGCGGCTGGCTGCACCTGAGCACCGACGAGCTCGTCGCGGGCGCCCGGAAATCCGCGGCCGCGGGCTGGGGCGGGGTGAAGGTGAAGGTCGGCAAGCCCACGGCGCACGAGGACCTGGAGCGGCTCACCGCCGTGCGCGAGGCCGTCGGGCCGCGGTTCGACCTGATGGTGGACGCCAACCAATCCCTCACCGCCGCCGAGGCCATCCGGCGGGCGAAGGCGTTCGAGGCGGTGGACCTGTTCTGGTTCGAGGAACCGCTGCCCGCCGACGACGTCGCCGGCCACGTCCGGCTGTCCGCCGCCACGTCGATCCCCGTCGCCGTCGGGGAGTCCCTGTACTCCGTGGCGCAGTTCCGTGACTACTTGCACCGCGGTGCCGCTTCGATCGTGCAGGTCGACGTCGCGCGCGTCGGCGGGATCACGCCGTGGCTGAAGGTCGCGCACCTGGCGGAGGCGTTCAACGTGCAGGTGTGCCCGCACTTCCTGATGGAGCTGCACGTCAGCCTGACCGCCGCGATTCCCAACGGCCGTTACGTCGAGCACATCCCTCAGTTGCGCGCCATCACGACCGCCGAGATGACGATCTCCGACGGGCACGCCGTCGCCCCGGAGACGCCGGGCCTGGGCATCCCGTGGAACCTCGACGCGATGGACGACCGCCGGGTGGCCTAGTCAACACGAGGAGACCGGCCGCAGGGACCAGGGCCAACGCCAGTGCGGCGGAGGCGCCCCAGGCGTCGGCGGCCTGTCCGGCGAGGGCCGCGGCGAGCGCGGAGCCGGCCGCGCCGGCGGAGTTGTTCCAGGTGAAGGCCTGGGTGAGCGCCGTGGGGTGAACGGCCTTCTCGGTCTCGACGTTCAGCAGGACCAGCGTGGGCGGGATCGCCGCCTCGGTGAGGGCGAGGGCGATCGCGAGCCAGAATGCGTTGGGCGCGAAGGGAAGCAGCAGGGACGCAACGGTGAGGCAGGCGGCGGCTCCGGACAGCTGCCGCCGGGCCGGGGCGCGGTGGCGGCGCAGCCCGTAGCCCCAGCCCGACAGCAGCCCGCTGACGCCGGACGCGGCGACGATCGGCGCGGCCGGGGTGCGGTGGCCGAGGGCGAAGGAGCTCACCGAGACCTGCGTGGTGCCGAAGTGCAGGCCGAGGGCCAGGTTCATCAGGGCGATCCGGACGAAGGCCGGGTCGAGCAGCTTCTGTCCGGTGTGGACTTTCGGCGCGGGCCGGGGTGCCGTGCCGCGCTGGGCGGCCAGCACCGCTCCCCCGCTGAGAAGCAACCCGGCGGCCAGCGCAGTGGCCAGGGCCGGGTGTCCGGCCGCGCCGAGCGAGGTGACCAGGACCGGGCCGAGGAGGAACGCGCCGGCATTGGCCAGCGACTCCAGCGAGAACGCGGTGGGCGCCTCGTCGATCCGCTCTCGCAACAGGTACACCCACCGCGCCCCGGACAGCGCACCGAGCTGCGGCACGACCGCGCCGGCCCCACTGGCGGCGACGACCACCACCGCCGCGCTGGAAGTCCCCAGCACCACGGCCATCGCGCCACCATGCAGAACAAGACACAGCGGCAGCACGCGCGTCTGCCCGAACTTGTCGATGAGCCGGGCAGCTTGCGGCCCCACCACCGCCTCGGCGAGCGCGAACCCACCGCTGGCGAGGCCGGCGGCGCCGAAAGACCCGGTGCGCGCGTGTACCAGCCACACCAGGCCGAGCCCCGTCATGGCAATCCCCACGCGCCCCACCGCGGCGGCCCCGAAGAACGCCGCCGCACCCCGCGTACCCAACAGCGACCGATAACCACCGGCGCGAGACATGACCAGTCCTTCTCGCCACCCGGTGGGGCGAGCCACGCACGCCGGGGGAAGCCAGGCCCGAACCAATGCGGGCCCGGACGACTCCCGCGAACATAGCAGCACACGGCCGGTCACCCTCTACCGAAATTCAGGTGCGCGCAGCCTGCGCCCGACGCACCGCGACTCACCCCGCACCGGTCGCCGAAGGGCCGGTCGCGCCGCCGCCTCCGAAATTCGGGCGCAGTCGGTCCGCGGACCGCGGCCTGGGCCGTGCAGCCGTCAGGCGAAGCAGGAGAGTGGCCCGCGGGCGCGCACCGGATCAGTCCTCTTCGGACTGCTCCGATCCGGCGTCGTAGGCGTTGTGCAGCCGGGCGCGCGAGCGGTCCAGGTGCGTCCGCATCGCGGTCGCCGCGGCGGGGCCGTCGTGGGAGGCGATGGCGTCGACGATCGCCGTGTGTTCGCGGGTCGTCTCAGCGGCGATGCCCACGCGGAAATACAGGCGGTAGCCGTGGGTGTGGGCGTGGAGGCGGGCCAGCGCGTCCGCGATCAGCGGGTTTCCCGAGGCCTCCGCGATGACGCGGTGGAGGCGGGCGTCGAGGACGGCGAAGTCGCGGTAGGCGTGGTAGTCGTCGGCCGCGGGGTGGGCGGTCATGGCGGCGCAGGCCGAGCGCAAGGATTCCACCGACGCCTTCGAGGCGGCGCCGGCGGCGAGGCGGGCGGCCTCGGGTTCCAGGAGGACGCGGACGTCGAACAGATGGTCCAGTTCGGTCTCGTCGAGCACGGGCGCCACGACGTAGCCCGCGTTGGGCCGGGTCGCGACGAGGCCGTCGGACTCCAGCTTGGTGAGGGCTTCGCGCACGGGGGTCGGCGAGACGTCGAGGCGCCGGGCGATGCCGTCGATCGACAGGCGGCTGCCGGGCGCGACGTCGAGGTCCATGAGCATCGCCTTGAGCGCCTCGTACACGCTGTCACGCAGGATGGTGCGCGGCGGCAGGGTCAGCCTCGGGTGCTCGGGCAGGTCCACCGCAGGGTTCTTCCGTCGCGCCACCCGGAAAGCGTAGTCCCCCGCGAACGCTCAGCGGCGCGCCAGTTGCCGGTTGACCGCCGTGTGGCAGCCGAGGCACGCCGGCACGGCCCGCACGTCGGTGCCGGACACCAGCGCGACCGTGGCACCCGGCACGGCGAGCTCGTCGCACACCGAGTGGTGGTGTCCCAGCACCGAACACACGCACCGGCACAGCTGCACGGTCTGCCTCGGTTCCGCGGCCATCGGAGCCCTCCTCCCGGAAATCCCCAGCAGAAGAGTGATAGCCCCTCCACCGCCCGAAAAGCGCAGCCCGATCCGAGAGGAAGGTCGCCCAGGGCACGGTTCGTGCGCGGACGTCAGTTCTCCCGCGTCGACACCGGGTCCGGCACGGCGGCCGGCAGCGGCGGCAGGCCCGCCCGGATCTGCCGGTAGAGCCGCGGCCCCGGCGACACGAGCCCCGGTGCGGGACGCAGCTCGACCGGGCCGGTCGCCGTCAGGTCGCGCAGCACCAGGTACAGGTGGCTCAACGCCCGCAGCACCGGATCCTTCGCGCGGTCGCCCGGCGCCGCCGGCGTGTACGCGAACAACGCCACATCCGCGCTCGCCAGGGGACCGCGCACCGCCGTCGTGGGCTCGCCCACGGGCGTCGCGGCCAGCTCCTCGACCGCCGCCGCCAGCGCCGTGCACGCCGCGACCGGGCCTTCCGGGTTTGCGCTGCACGCGCCTTCCGGCCAGCGGACCGCGACGGCGAGCGCGCGGCCGTGCGTGGCCAGCGCCGCGTAGAGCGAAAGCCGGTGCCGCAGCCTCGGCGAGTCCGTGCCGCCCAGGATGGGCCGGGTCAGCGGCCGCGCGACGAGCGCGAGCTGGTAGCGGCGGTGGTCCAGGGCGCGCGCGAGGGCGTCGAAGTCGGGCTGCGGGTCCACGGCCTTGCCGTACTCCAGCCGCTCGGCCGCGGCCTGCAGGATGTCCCCGAGGGCCGTCAGCAGGTTGTTCCGCGCGTTGCGCACGGTGTCCCGGGTGGACAGTGGGATCACCAGCACCGCGACGAGCAGCCCCGCCACGGCGCCGGCCGCGGTCTCCTCGAGTCTGAGCAGCAGCAGTCCCGCGGAGAACTCGTTGAGCACGCTGTAGAGCTGCCCGACCATGATCGTGACGAAGAAGATCATGTACGCATAGGAAATCTGGATCAGGTAGAAGCCGAAGAACATCGCGCCGCAGATCGTGACCAGCACGGCGGCGGTGTTGCCCGCCGTCAGCTCGGCGAACCCGACCGACGCGAGCAGCCCCACCAGCGTGCCGAGCACGCGGTTGAAGCCCTTGATGAACGTCTCGGTGCGCGTGGCCGTGCCGGTGAACATGAAGAACGCCGCCAGCACCGCCCAGTAGTAGCGCGCCGAGGACAGCTCCTTGCCGATGAGGATGGCGAGCCCGCCCGCGATCGCGCTCTGCACCGCCTGGCGTGTGATGAAGTCGAGCCGCGCCAACGGGTTCCACTTCGACTGCCGCGGCAGCACGTCGCCCGCCGCGGCGGGCGAGCCGGGCAGGTTGCCGAACGCGAGCCCGACGGCGGGTTCGAAGTCGTCCACCGGTTCGGCCGCGATCTCCTCGGGTTTCGGCGCGGCGTCGAACACCGCGACGACCTCCAGGGCCGCCGCCGCGAAGTGCCGAGCAGGCCACCAGCCGCCCCCCGCACCGCCGGTGCCCTCGGCGTGCCCAGCGAGCCGGTAGGCGACCTCGCTCGCGCCGCGGTCGTCGCGGCGGGCCAGGCGATCGGCCACCTCGGCGGCGAGCACGGTGAGGCCGGAACCGCTGCGCAGCAACGAGTCCGCGGCCGTGGCGAGCTCGTCGAGCAGGTGGTGCGCGTCGACCATCTGCCGCCGCAGCGAAGCCGCCGAGCGCCCGCGCGGCACCGCACCCGGCTGCGCCGACCAGCCCTCGACCATCAGCGCGGTGTCGGCCAGCCGGGCCTGCCGCCGTTGCAGCCGGCGCCGCAACCGCGCCTCCTGCTTGGGGTCGCGGTTGGCCAGCAGGTCGGCGCACGCCCGCGCCACGGCCCGGCCGCGCGCGTCGAACGCGCGCAGCACGCGACGCAGCGTCCTCGTGGTGCTCGTGTTCAGCACGGTGACGAAGAGCAGCAGCAGCCACGCGCTCGCGACGACCACGGCGAGCAGCAGGCTCGGCAGCGTCGCGAACGTCGCGTGCAGGAACGCCGCGAAGAAGTAGCCCATCCAGCCCATGAAGCCGTAGAAGAAGAACGGCCCGCCGAACTTGCGGACGTACACCGACAGGAACATCACCAGCACGAACACGGCCAGCATCAGGTTGCCGTTGTCGCCGACGAGCACGCCGAGTGTCATGCCCGTGCCGAGCGCGACCGGGAAGAACGCGGCCGTGCGGGTCTTGACCCACCGGCTGCCGTCGCCGAGCGCCATCGCGCCCATCATCCCGACGACCGCGCCGAGCAGCATCGAGGTGAGCGTGCCCATGGCGTCGGCACCGGTGAGCTTGGCGACGAGGTACTCCACCGCCAGTGCGCTGGCCATGCCGATGGTCGCGGAACCGGCCGATCTCAACCGGTTGAGACCCGGATCCGAAGCGACGACCCTGTCCCGGAACTCCCTGGCCGTGGGCAGCACAAAACCCGCCTTCCCGTGCGTTCGGAGTGATCACCGGTATGATACCGATAAATACCGGTGTCATACAGGGGTTTGGAGTCCGAGTGATCGAACCGACTTTCGCAGCCTCGAAGCTCGCGGATCGGCTCGCCGAGACCGGCGACACACTCGACGTGCTCGAACTGGCCACCGCAGTGCTCGTGCGCAACTTCGAGCTGCTGCGGCGGCGCACCGACGCCTACGCCGAACTGGACCAAGCGGAGTACCTGCTGCTGCGCACTTTGGACGAACTGGGTTCGGCGGACGTCGGAACGCTCGCCGGGGCACTCGGGCTAGACCCGTCCACCGTCGGCAGGCAGGGCTCGGTGCTGCTCGGCAAAGGACTCGTCGAGCGCAGCCCCTCGGCCGCCGACCGCCGGCGCAGCATCCTCACGCCGACGGAGGAGGGGCGCCACCGCATGCGCGTGACGCAGTCGCGCCGCCGCAACGCGTCCGCGGAGCTGCTCGGCGACTGGAGCGAAGAGGACCTGCGCGCCTTCGGCTCGCTGCTGAGCCGTTACAACAAGGCCGTCGCCCGGCGTTACCTGACGGCGCCCGACGACTGAGCGCCCTGCTCCCCCGCGGCCAGGTCCGCGTGGGTGTCTCGCAGTGCCCGCTTCACGATCTTCCCGCTCGGGTTCTTCGGCAGCGCGTCGGTGAAGACCACGTATTTCGGGCACTTGTAGCCGGCCAGGTGCTCCCGCGCGTGGGCGAGCACGGCCTCGGCCGTCAGCTCCACGCCCTCGCGCGGGACGACGGCCGCCGTCACCGCTTCGATCCAGCGCGGGTGCGCGACGCCGAACACCGCGACCTCGGCCACGCCGTCCAGGCGGTAGAGGGCTTCCTCCACCTCGCGGCTGGCCACGTTCTCGCCGCCGGTCTTGATCATGTCCTTCTTGCGGTCCACCACGGACAGGTAGCCCTCGTCGTCGAGCACGCCGAGGTCACCGGAGTGGAACCAGCCGCCGGCGAACGCGGCGGCCGTCTTCTCCTCGTCCTCGTAGTAGCCGAGCGTCGCGTGCGGGCTGCGGTGCACGATCTCGCCGACCTCCCCCGGCGGCAGCTCGCGGCCGTCCTCGTCGACGATGCGCGTCTCGACGTTGAGCGAAGCCCGGCCCGCCGAGCCGGCCTTCGGCAGTTGCTCGTGCGGGCGCAGGATCGTGGCGAGCGGCGCCATTTCGGTCTGGCCGTAGAAGTTCCAGAACTCGACGCCCGGCAGCCGCCGGGCCAGCTCGCGCAGCACCTCGACCGGCATCGCCGAAGCGCCGTAGTAGCCCTTGCGCAGGCTGGAGAGGTCGGTGGTGTCGAACGCCGGGTGGCGCAGCAGCGAGATCCACACCGTCGGCGGCGCGAACAGCTTCGTGGCGCGCTCGCGCTCGACGGCCGCCAGCAGCGCGGCCGGGTCCGGGCCGGGCAGGATCACGCTGGTGGCGCCGAGGTAGACGTCCACGGAGAAGAAGCAGTCCAGCTGTGCGCAGTGGTACAGCGGCAGCGAGTGGACCTCGACGTCGTCGGCGCTCATGCCGCCGTCGATCACGCACGACACGTACTGCGCGATCAGCGAACGGCTCGACAGCAGCACGCCCTTCGGCCGCGACTCGGTGCCGGAGGTGTACATCAGCCGCAGCGGGTCGTCGTCGGCGACGGCCACGCCGGGGTCGGTCTCGTCGCCCGGGCCGTCGATCCAGGTGTCGACGTCTTCCCAGTCTGCCCAGTCTTCGGCGGTGCCGCCGAGGCGGCCGCGCACCACGTCCCCGAGCCCGGCGCGCTCCAGCGCCGCGGCTCCCGTGGCGAGCAGCGCGTCTTCCGCGATCAGCCCGGACGCTCCGGCGTGGCCGAGGATGTAGGCGATCTCGTCGGCGCCCAGCATGAAGTTGACGGGCACGAGAACGACCCCGAGCCGGGCCGTCGCGAACGTCAGCACCACGTACTGCAGGCAGTTGTGGCTCAGCAGCGCGAGCCGGTCGCCCTTGGCGAGCCCGCGCTCGGCGAGGCGGTGGGCGCAGCGGTTCACGGCCGCGTCGAACTCCGCGAAGCTCAGCCGCCGCTCACCGTCGACCACGGCGACCTTGTCCGGGTACCGCGCGGCCGTGCGCCGCAGCAGGTCACCGACGGAGTGTTGACGCGCGTGCTGGATCGCTTCGCCGGTTTCGGCGCTGAACGGGCTCGGCATGGTCCGGAGTTTCATCCACCGCCGCGCGGGGCGCAACCCTGGCGCGCGGCCGCAAGCGGCCGAGCCGAGCGGCACCCGAGCGTCACCGGTTAAGCTCCGTCGGCGCACCTCGGGGGACGAAGAAGTGGACGAGACGGAAGCACCGACGCTCGATCGGCCGGACATCACCGGCCGGCTGCCCCGATATCGGCTGCTGCGCCAGCTCGCCAAGACGAACATGAGCGAGGTCTTCGAGGCCTACGACCTCGTGGCGCAACGGCCGGTGGCGCTCAAGGTCGTCGGGCCGGAGTTCATGGCCGAGCCGGGGTTCCGCCGGCGCTTCGAGCGTGAGACGAGCATCGCGCTGGCGCTGGACCACCCGCACGTCGTCGCGTCCTACGACGCCGGGTTCTCCGCCGACGGGCACCTCGGCTACCTCGCGATGCAGTTCGTGCCCGGCACGAACCTCGCACGGCTGATCCACCGGCGCGGCGCGCTGTCGTTCGAGCAGACCGTGGCGATCGGACGCGGGGTCGGCGCCGCGCTGGACGCCGCGCACGCCCGCAACCTCGTGCACCGCGACGTGAAGCCGGGCAACATCCTGCTCGAAGCCGCGACCGGTGGCGTGTACCTGTGCGACTTCGGCATCGCGCGCAACCTCGACCTCACGCGGCTCACGGCGACCGGCGGGTTCCTGGGCACGATGAACTACGCCGCGCCGGAGCAGCGCGAGGGCCGGCCGGTCGGCGCGGCCGCCGATGTGTACGCGCTGGCGTGCGTGCTCTACGAATGTCTCTCCGGCAGTCCGCCGCACCACCACGCCGACTTCGCGCACCCGGGCGTCGCCGCGTTGCGCCGCGCCCTCGACCGGGATCCGGCCAAGCGGCACCGGACGTGCGCGGAGCTCGTCGACGACCTCGTGGCCACGACCCGGGCTGCCGAACGGGCCTGGCGCCGCAAACGCCGATGGCAGGTCGTGGGCATCCCGGCCGCCGCGCTCGTGGTGGCGGGCTTGCTCGTGCTGTGGTTCACCACCGGCGGTTCGCCGGGCACCGCCGACTCGACGCTGGCCCGCGTGCCGACCGCTCTGCGCGACGGGTGCGCCGCGGCGAACCGCCCGGCACCCGGCGCGACCGCCACGGTGACGTGCCACGACGCGTCCGGGCAGGCGACGACCACGGCGCTCTACGCGACTGCGCAGCAGGTCGCGGCCGCGTACGCCGAGGCTGTCACGGGGGCCGGCGTCGACACGGACCAGGGCGACTGCGCGAGCGCGCCCGGCGGCGAACACCGGTACCCCGCGACCGGGCCCGCGCGGGGACGAGTGCTGTGCCAGGACCGCGACGGCACCGCGACGGTGGTCTGGACCGACGAGCAGGCCCGCACCGTCACCCGCGCCGAAGCACCCGACGACGTCGCGCTGCGCAGGGCGTGGGCCGGCTGGACGAACTGGGCTCCCGCCGCGTTTCCCACCCCGGACGAGAAGGCCCTCCTCGACGTCGCCGCCGGCTCTGCGTGCCGGCGAGCGGCACCCGCGGACCTCGACGCGTACTCGGGGGCCGTCGCGGGGATCACCTGCACGCCGCAGGGCACGGGCGCCCGCCAGGTGTCGTACTACCGGTTCGCCGACGTGCCGGCGCTGCGCTCGGCGTTCACCGGTCTCGTCGGCGCGGCGAAAGCGCCCAGCGGCAGCGGGTGCCCGGGCGCTTTCCTCGGCACGACGCGATTCGACTGGCTCAGCGTGGACCTCGGGCAGGTGCTGTGCCACCCCGGTCCCGAGGGCACGGTGGCGATGGACTGGAGCCTCGAAGCGTTCTCGATGATCGGCCACGTCACGGGTTCCTCGCCCGACGCCACCGGCGGGTGGTGGTCGCAGTGGCACCTCGCGCCGTTGGGCCGGATCGTGAGCGAGGTGAACACCCACGCCACACCGGCGTTCCCCACTGACGCCGAGCGCGCGTTGCTGCAGCACGTGCCGCCGCAGTCGCGGTTGAACTGCGTGCGCCCGTCAGCGGACCAGAAGTGGCAGGACCTCGGTGCGGTGACCGCGGTCGCGGCTGTCGCGTGTGGACGGACGAGCGGCGCCGGGCTGGTGGTCTACTACCAGCTGCCCGACGCCGCGACGATGCGGCAGGTGTTCAACAGCACCGGCGACAGCGAGGCCGCGTGCACGAGCCTGCCGAAGGACTTCTCGGGCGACCGGCCGTACTCACGCGGCGGGCGCACGGGCCGGCTTTCCTGTGCGACCGAGGATCCCAGCGGCGAGCGCGTGCTCAAGTGGACGGACGACGCGACGGGCATCGAGACGGTCGCCCACCGCGGCAACGATCCGTTCGCGCTGATCGACTGGTGGACCCCCGACGCCGGGCCGGTGTGAGCGCTTTTCAGCCCTGTACGGTCCCGCCGACGGACGCGCTGCCGCTGATGTGCGAGCCGGGCGAACCCGCGCCGGCGGCGCCGGTGTGGATGCCTTCCTTGCCGTCGACGATCGAGAACATGTCGACGGTGCCCTTGGTGCCACCCGCGTAGGAGATTTCGAGTGTCCACTGGTGCGGTTTGCCGTCGGCGGGCACGGTGAGCGACTGGCGCCACGGCAGGGTCACCGCGCCGGTCTGCTTCGTCTCGCCGTCGAGGGTGTACTTGATCTGGGTCAGCTTGCCCTCGCCCGTCGCGTTGAGCACGAGGGTGTGGGGCTCGCGGTCGGGCACCGAGGACGAGGGCGGGGCGACCGAGGTGGACGGCGCGGGTGCGGAGGTCGCCGGCGGCGCCGCCGCGGGGGCCGGGTCGCTCCCGCACGCGGTGAGGGCGGCGAGCAGAGCCGCGGCGGCGGCCGCCCTGGCGGTGGTGCGAAGATCCATGCGCGCACCGTACCGGCCTGCGACGGGACCGGTCCCCGATTCGAGAGGACCCGAGGTGGCTCCTTTTCCCGCTGACGATCCCGCGTCCGAGACACCGGGCGCCGTCGTCGTCCGCGGCCTGGCGGGCACGGCCGTGGTGCTGCCCGCCGAGTACGCGCGGCTGCCGTTCGGCCGGCAGCCCGGCCCGGACGGCGTCAAGGTCGGCGAGGACGACCCGCGCGTGAGCCGGGAGCACGGCGCGCTGACCTACCGGCGGGGCTGGTGGCTGCTGAGCAACTCCGGCCACACGCCGATCGAGTTCTCCCCCACGCGGCTGCTGCACTCCGACGACGAGCCCGAACCGCTGCCGGCCGGCTTCACCACGCTGCTCGTGGTCGGCTCGGGCGGGCGCAAGCACCCGCTCGAAGTCCGCGTCAACGCGCCCGACCACAACCGCCCGATGCCCGTCACCGGCCCGACCCTGCCCGGCCGGCGGTGGGACCTCACTCCCGCCCAGCGGCTCGTCCTCACGGTTCTCGGCCAGCAGTACCTGCGGCGGGAGATCCAGCCGCAGCCCATGAGCCGCGGCCACGTCGCCGAGATCATGGGCGCGCTCGAGCCGGGCGGCGAGTGGGACGTGAAGAAGGTCGACCGCGTGATCGCCGCCGTGCGCGGGCTCAAGCGCACGGAGGTGCCGGAGCCGATCGGGAACTCGCTCAACCACAACCTGCTGACGGAGCTGGCGATCACCACGAACTCCCTGACCCGCGCCGACCTCGACGTCCTGGACCGGCTCGACTGACCGGCGCCACGGTGCGGCGGCCGGAAGTCCTCGGCGAAGATCCGCACCGTGACCACCGTCGCCACGCCGACCGGCTGGGCCAGCTGCCGAACCACCCGACGAGCACGGACCCGGGCAAACCCGCGCAAAGCCGGACGAGTGGCGGCCATGTGCGGCACCGCGGCGACCGGGGCTGGTCACACGGCGAGCTTCGTCTCCAGCCACGCCACCACGCGCTCCCACGACGGGTTCGCCGGGTCGATCACCTCGAAGTGGCCCGCGCCCGGGACGTTGAGGGTCTCGGCGGCGTAGGGGCTGCTGGCCTGGGCGGCCGGGACGATCTCGTCCGCGTCGCCGTGGACGATCAGCAACGGGACGCCCGTGTCTGCCGGGGTGGCGACGGTGTAGCGGTCCGGGACCGCGGCCGGGGTGCCGCCGAGGAGGGCGGCGACCAGGCCGTCGCCGGCGAGGGCGGCGACGGCCGGGACGTACGCGGGGTCTGCTTCGACAGGGGCGCCGGCCGGAGCCGGCAGATCCGGGTCGGCCAGTTCACGGCCGAGGCGGGCGTCGGCGGCCCCGCGCAGGTCGAGCAGGCCGGCGAGGGACACGACGGCGACCGGCGTGATCTTCGGGCCCGCGCCGGGCGCGGAAGCGGGCAGAGCCGAGCGCCCCGCGGCCCAGGCCGAGAGCTGGCCGCCGGCGGAGTGGCCGACGAGGACCACCTTCGAGACGTCGAGCGCCGGGTCGAGGGTGGCGACGGCGTCCACGGCCGCGGCGAAGTCGGTCAAGGTGCCCGGCCAGCCGCCGCCGGGTTCGCCCAGGCGGCGGTACTCGACGTTCCACACCGCGAACCCGCGCGCGACGAGGTCGTCGGCCAGGCGGGTCATCTGGCGGCGGTCGTACAGCGCCGTCCAGAACCCGCCGTGGGCGAGCACCACCACCGGGAACGGCCCGGCTCCCTCGGGCCGGTACAGCTCCCCCACCTGCGACGGCGAAGGCCCGTACGCAATGGTCCGGACCCTCGCGCCCGCCGGGTCGTCGTAGCGGACGCCCCGCTCGGAGCTCACCAGAGTGTCGAGCGTGGCGAAGAACGCGGCGATCTCCGGCTGGTTCGCCCCCTTCGCCCGCGAGGCGTCCCACGCCGTGTCGTCGGTCCACTCGACGAAGTCCAGCCAGGTGTCCGCCGAAACCCGCACCAGGCGCGCGGCCACGAATCCGCGCCGGTCCCGGCGGAACGCCTCCACCATGCCCGGGCGGGCGTCCAGCATCGCCTGGGTCCGCTCGGGACGGACCGTGAAGGTCGTCAGCTCGATCACCGACATCATGGGCCCCTCGGGTCGAATTAGTCACCAAAAATGACTAACACGGACCCTAGCCACCCCATTCCCGGCGGGCAACCCGCGCCGCGGATCGGCGGGGCACGCCACACCGTCCACTGTGGTCCCGCACACGGCGGCGCCGCGGACCACTACGATGCAGGCGAGCCGACAGGAGAGTGATCCGATGCCCGACGACGCCACCCCCGCCGACGGCGGCGATTCGCTCACCGAGCGGATCACCGGCCGCCTCGCCGGGATGTCGCGGGCCGAGCGCGCCGTCGCCGAGTACCTGCGCCACCACGCGCGCGAGGCGATCTTCGCCACCGCCGAGCAGATCGGCTCGGCCACGGGCACGAGCGACGCCACCGTGGTCCGCACCGCCAAGACGCTCGGCTACAGCGGCCTGGCCGACATGCGCCAGCACCTCGCCCGGCAGGTGGTCACCGAGACCAGCCCGTCGATCGAGCTGCGCCACCGCCAGATCGGCGAGCCGACCGGCGAGCCCACGACCGTGCTCGCGCGCGTGTTCACCGAGGCGACGGAACGGCTGGCCGAGACCTGGCGCCTCGTCTCGGAGGAGGACTTCGAGAAGGCGGTCGACCTGCTGGCCGGCGCGCGTGAGGTGCTGGCCTTCGGCATCGGCCCGTCGAGCTTCCTCGCCGGGTACGTCGCGCTGCGCCTGGGCCGGATGGGGCGGCGCGCCCGCGCCAGCGGCGCCACCGGGTTCCGCCTCGCCGACGACCTGCTCGGCCTCGGCGAGGGCGACGTCGTGGTGCTGTTCCTGCCCAGCCGGCTCCTCGGCGACATCGAGGTGCTGCTCGACCGCACGCGCGAGGTCGGCGCGCACACGCTGCTGATCACCGACTCGCTCGCGCCCGTGTTCGGCGACCGCGTGGCCGTGGCGCTGCGGGCGACGCACTCCCCCAGCAACTTCACCGGCGAGATGCTCAGCGCCGAGGTGCTGGCCGACGCGCTGCTGCTCGGGCTGGCCTCGCGCGACGAGGACCACGCCAACCGGACCTCGGAGCTGCTCACCACGTTGCGCTCGCGGCTGATCCAGGGCGACAGCCGCGACTACGTGCCGCGGCGCAAGTCCGGCAACCCCCGCAAGGGCTGACCGCGCGCCAGGAATGTCCGGGGTTCAGGGCCGGCGTGATCGCATTTGTACGGCGCGTGTATCGGCTCGGGCGAACCTGGTTCCCACACCCACTGGGGATCAGGAGGACCGAGGATGAGAATCGCGAAACGCACGCTGGGCCTGGTCGCGTTCGCCGCGGCACTGACGCTGTCGGGCATCGCGCCGGCGCTGGGCGCCGACGCCAGCGGCACCGTGCACACCGACTCCGGCGCGCCGCTCACGGTGCGCTCGGCGCCCGGCACCGGCGCGAGCTCCGTCGGCACCATCGCCGACGGCACGGCCGTGGTCATCGACTGCCAGACCACCGGCGACACCGTGACCGGCAAGTACGGCACCAGCAACATCTGGGACCACGTCGCCGCCAAGGGCGGCTACATCACCGACACCTACGTCTACACCGGTTCCGACGGCCGCATCGCCCCGGACTGCACCGGGGTCCCGACGCCGCCGCAGAGCACCTGCTCCACCTCGGGTCTGGGTGACGCGAAGACCTGCGCGGAGGCCGTGGCGTACGCCAAGACCCGCGTGCACACCACCAACATCGCGTCCTACGACGGCTGGTGCGACCGCATCAACGCCCAGAACTACGGGTTCTCCGCCAGCGGGTCCGAGACCGCGTACGTGCACTGGACCCAGATCCCCGCGCAGTACAAGCACGCCGGCGACCAGAACGTGCCGGCCGGCGGCCTCGCCTTCTTCTCCAACGGCGGCGCGGGCCACACCATGATCTCCATCGGCGGCGGCCAGTTCCTGTCGAACGACATCCACGGCGCGGGCACCTACACCCAGACCACGATCTCGGAGATCAAGAGCAAGTGGGGCCAGACCTACCTCGGCTGGTCGCAGCCGTGGTTCAAGGTCAACCACTGACCGGTCCGCCACTGGACCTTCGAACGCCGCACGATCCCGCACCGCTCGGTCCACCGCCGAACGGTCGGCCCTGACCCGCTCGGGGAGCGCACCACGGCCCCGCCCGGCACCCGCCGGGCGGGGCCTTTCCGTATCTCCGGCCCTTTGCCCGGCAGTCGGTTCGCGGTGTCCCGGACAGCGGGACCCGCCCGCTCGAACCACGGCAGCGGCCTTCCGTACGCTCGCGGGAGCGATGTCCGTTCCGAGGCCTCGCCGAGCCGCGCCGATTTCCCGCCGTCCGCGCGCCAGGCGGACCAGCCCGTACCACTGGACCGGGCCGCGCCCCTTTTCGCGGACAGCTTCTGTCCGCGTCCCGCGTTCCGGCGAGGTCTTCACGAACAACCGCCACGGCGGGACAAACCCTGCCCGGTAAAGGTTTTCCGGTGCGCCACCTGCACTTTTGCGCCGCGCGTTGGTAACCGGCCGGACACGCAGCGTCAAACTCCGCGTCGCGATTACAACGTCTTGGCAACCGGCTTGACACCAGCTGTGGTCCGGACCACTCTGCTCAACATTGGTCTACACCATTTGTCACTCGACCGGCCTGGGGGCCGGACACCGAAAGGACAGACAAGTGAAGCGCTGGCTCAAACTGGCGGCGGGTGCCGCCGCCCTCACCCTCGCGACAGCCGGGTGTGCCGGTTCGGGCGGCGGTGACACCGCGTCCGGCTCGGGTGGTTCGGACGGTGGCACGCTCACGGTCTGGCTCATGGACGGCTCCGCGCCGGACAGCCTCACGGGTGCCCTCAACAAGGAGTTCGAGGCGGCCCACGCCGGGGTCAAGGTCAACTACCAGATCCAGCCGTGGAACGGCATCCAGCAGAAGCTGACCACCGCGCTCGCGAGCGACACCCCGCCCGACGTGATCGAGGTCGGCAACACCCAGACCCCGGCGTTCGCCTCCGACGAGGTGCTCACCGACCTGTCGGCCGACGTCAACAGCCTCAACGGCTCGCAGTGGCTCACCGGGCTCAAGGCCTCGGGCGAGTACGAGGGCAAGACCTACGGCGTGCCGTTCTACGCCGCCAACCGCGAAGTCCTCTACCGCAAGGACATGTTCGAACAGGCCGGCATCACCGCGCCGCCGACCACGGACGCGGAGTGGCTCGACGACATCGCCAAGCTGAAGGCGAAGTTCGGCAGCGACAAGGACTTCCAGCCGCTGTACCTGCCGGGTCAGTACTGGTACGCCCTGCTGTCGTTCATCTGGGACAACGGCGGCGACGTCGCCAAGGCCGAAGGCAAGGGCTTCAAGTCGACGCTCGACTCGGCCGGTTCGAAGGCGGGCCTCGAGTTCTACAAGCAGCTCGTGGACGCCTCCGGCACCACCGCGCCGAAGGACAACGACGAGGCCACGCCGCAGCAGGCCGGCATCTACGGCGGCGGCAAGGTCGCGATGTTCATCGGCACGCCGGGCGAGGTCGCCACGGCCGCGAAGACCGACCCGAGCATCGCCGACAAGACCGGCGCGTTCCCGATCCCGAGCAAGACCGCCGGCCAGTCGGCCCCGGTGTTCCTCGGCGGCTCGAACCTGGTGATCCCGCTCAACAGCAAGCACGCGGACCTCGCCAAGGACTACCTGAAGCTGCTCACCAGCACCAAGTACATGAGCCAGATGGCCGCCGCCGGCTACGTGCCGGGCACCTCGACCGACACCAGCGCGCTGGACAAAGACCCGCTCGGCGGCGTGATGGCGAAGGCCTCGAAGAACGGCCGCGCAGTGCCCACCAGCCCGAAGTGGGGCGAGGTCGAGGCCGGCCAGAACCCGCTGAAGGACATGCTCACGGCGTATCTGACCGGGAAGAAGTCGATCGACCAGGCCACGGCTGACGCCAACGCCGCCCTCGACAAGATCATCGGCGGATGACCGCCACCAAAGTCGTGCCGATGCCGGCGGGGGCCACCCCGCCGGCATCGGCGCGCGTCACCCCGGAGAAGCCGCGGCGCCGGGTCGGGATCGGCGAGCGGATGATGCCGTACCTGCTGCTCCTGCCCGCCCTCGTCGCGGTGCTGGTGCTGCTCGGCTGGCCCACGATCCAGATGCTCGGCATCAGCCTGCGCAAGCTCGACCTGCACGAGCTCGTGACCGGCAAGGCCGTGTGGATCGGGTTCGACAACTACACCGAAGAGCTGACCGACCCGGAGTTCTGGTCGGTCGCGGTGCGGACGGTCGTGTTCACCGCCCTGCTGGTGGCGGCCACGCTGCTGGTCGCGCTGGTCATCGCCGTGCTCATGCGCCACCTCAACCCGGTGGTCCGGATCATCCTGCAGATCTCGCTCGTGCTCGCCTGGGCCGTGCCGGTGATCGCGACGACCACGGTGTTCCAGTGGATCTTCGACCAGCAGTACGGGATCCTGAACAAGACCCTGGACCGGCTGGGGTTCCACTCGTTCATCGGCTACTCGTGGTTCTCCACCGGCGCGAGCACGCTCACGGTGATCGGGCTGCTGGTGCTGTGGCAGGCCGTGCCGTTCGTGGCGTTCACGCTGTACGCGGGCCTGCTCGGCGTGCCGCGGGAGCAGTACGAGGCCGCGGGCATCGACGGCGCCGGGCCGTGGCAGACGTTCCGCGCGGTCAGCTGGCCCGCGATCCGGCCGATCCTGACGATGGTCACGTTCCTGTCGGTGCTGTGGGACTTCAACATGTTCGGCCAGGTCTGGGCGATCCGCCAGGGCGGGCCCGACGGCGCGAGCACGACGCTCGCGATCCTGCAGTACCTCAAGGGCATCGCGGGCAGCCACTTCGGTTCGGCCGCCGCGATCGCCACCATCATGCTGGTGCTCCTGCTGCTGGTCACCGGGCGGTACGTGCAGCTGCTGGTTCGTTCGAAGGACGGTGAGCTCGCGTGAGGAAGTCCCTGACCCAGCGGGTCACGCTCTCGGTGGTCGGCGTGCTCGTCGCGCTGCTGTTCTTCTTCCCGACGTACTGGATGTTCACCACGTCGCTCAAGACGCCGGGCGAGGTGCTCTCCCCCAAGTACGACCTGTTCCCCACTTCGGCGACGCTGGCCAACTTCGCGTCGGCGCTCACCAAGCCGGGGTTCGTGACCTACCTGAGCAACAGCCTCATCGTCACGCTCGGGGCCGTCCTCGCGGCGCTGGTCGTCGGGGTGCTCGCGGCGATCCCGCTCGCGCGGTTCCGCTTCAAGGGGCGCAAGGGGTTCCTGCTGCTGATCCTGGTCGCGCAGCTGGCGCCGCTCTCGGCGCTGTTCATCCCGATGTACCTGCTGATGCGCGACCTCGGGCTGCTCAACACGCTGCCCTCGCTGCTGCTGGTGTACTTCGCGACGTCGCTGCCCTTCACCGTGTGGATGCTCTACGGGTTCATCAACGGCATCCCGTACGACCTCGAAGAGGCCGCGATGATCGACGGCTGCAGCCGCGCGGGCGCGTTCCGCCGCGTGACGCTGCCGCTGCTGGGCCCGGGTCTGGTGACCACGTCGGTGTTCAGCTTCATCACCGCGTGGAACGAGTTCCTGTTCGCGCTGGTGTTCATGCAGGACAAGCCGAAACAGACGCTGCCGGTGTGGCTCTCGTCGTTCAAGACCGCGTTCTCGGTCGACTGGGGCGGCATCATGGCGGCGTCGGTCGTGTACGCGATCCCGGCGCTGATCTTCTTCCTGATCGTGCAGCGCAAGCTGGTGTCGGGCCTCACGGCCGGCGCGGTGAAGGGGTGAGCGATGTCTGATCCTCGGGCGTGGGCGGAAGCGGTGCTGCTGCCCGGTTTCGCGGGCACGACGGCGCCGGACTGGTTGCGGCGCCGCCTGGGCGAGGGCCTCGGTGGCGTGATCCTGTTCGGGCGCAACGTGGTCGACGACGCGCAGGTGGCGGCGTTGACCACGGCGCTGCGGGCCGAACGCGACGACGTGGTGGTAGGCATCGACGAGGAGGGCGGCGACGTCACCCGCCTCGACGTGAACACCGGCTCGTTCGTGCCCGGCCCGCTCGCGCTGGGCGCGGCCGACGACCCGGAGCTCACCACGGCGGTCGCGGCGGCGCTCGGCGAGCGGCTGGCCGCGTGCGGCGTGACGGTGAACCTGGCGCCGTGCGCGGACCTGACGCTGGCGGCCGAGGACCCGATCATCGGGGTGCGCGCGTTCGGGTCCGACCCGGCCAAGGCGTCGCCGCACGTGGCGGCGTTCGTGACGGGGCTGCAGAAGTACGGCGTGGCCGCGTGTGCGAAGCACTTCCCCGGCCACGGTGCGGCGACGGAGGATTCGCACGTGGCGCTGCCCGTGCTGCCGCGGACGGTCGAGGAGCTGCGGGAGATCGAGCTGGTACCGTTCGCCGCGGCGATCTCGGCGGGCGTGCGGTCGATCATGTCGGGCCACCTCGTGGTTCGGGCCTGGGGTGACGAACCGGCGACGTTGAACCGGGTCGCGCTCACCGACGTGCTGCGGGGCGAGCTGGGCTTCGACGGCGCGGTGATCACGGACGCGCTCGAGATGGGCGCGGTCTCGGGCGCCTACGGCCGGCACGACGGCCTCGGCAGTGCGGCCGTTCGGGCCCTGGCCGCGGGCGCCGACGCGTTGTGCATCGGCGGCGCGGCGTTCGAGGCGGACACACTGGACGCCATCACGGCCGCGATCGTGGCCGCGGTTTCGGACGGGACGCTTTCCGCGGAGCGGCTGGCGGACGCGGCGGCCCGCACCGCGGCGCTGGGCACGTCGCCGACACCCGCCGAGCTGCAGCCGGTCGACTACACGCTCGGCCTCTCGGCGGCTCGCGCGGCGCTGCGGATCCAGGGCTCGCCCCGGCTGGCGGGTGCGCCGCTGGTCGTCGACGTCGGCACCGACCCGACGATCGCGGCCGGCCCGATGCCGTGGGGCCTGGGCCCGCACCTGACCTCGCTGGTACCGGGAACAGTCGCGCTGACCGTGTCGCCCGCCGACGCCGAGGTGGTGCGGGCCCGGGCTCGGGAGTTCGCGAGCGTGGTCGTGGTGACGCGCGAGGCGCACCGGCATCCGGCGGTGCTCGCGTTCCTCGCGGAACTGTCCGATGTGGACTACATCCGCGTCGAGACCGGGGTGCCCGGGCCGGCGGGCTCGGGGCCGCGGATCGACACGTTCAGCGGCTCGTACGTGAGCCTGCGCGCGGCCGCGGAGTTCCTCGCCTGACCCCGGTCCGTGGGCGCGGTGCCCCGACCCGGGCCCACGGACCGGCCTTCACATCCGGTTCGGGTCAACGAGGATTTTCGGCCCCGCGCCCGGCGGGCGGCGCCCGGCGAAGACGCCGGCGACCTCGTGCAGCCCCACCGTCGCCGCGACGATGGGCCGTGGGTCGACGTCCCCGTCGGCGTAGCGGTCGATGGCCGCCTCGAGCCCGGGTGACGCGCTGAGGATCCCGACGGCCGTCACGTCCTTCAGTGCCAGCTGCCGCGTGTCGATCCCGCTCGGTTCCCCGGCGAGTCCGATGTAGACGATCCGGCCCGACGGCTCCACCAGCTCCAGCGCGGCCGCCGGGACGGCCGGGTCGCTGGTGGCGTCCACGACCGCGTCCACCGGCGGCGCGGGCGGCTCGGCGGCCGCGGAGAACCCCAGCCCGCGGGCGAAGGCGATGGAGTCGGCCGTGACGCCGACCAGGTGGACCTCGGCGCCGGCCGCGCGCAGGAACATCGCGGTGAGCAGCCCGATCGTGCCCGGCCCGTAGACCGCGACCCGCATCCCGTCCTTCTCGCCCAATGCGGCCTGCGCCGCCCGCAGCGCGTTCCCGCCGGGCTCCACCAGCGCGCCGGCCGTCGCGTCGAGGTGCGGGGGCAGCTCGTGCAGCGACGTCACCGGCACCGCGATCTTCTCCGCCAGCGCCCCGGCCCGCCCGCCGCGGATCCCGACCTCCTGCCGGTTCGCGCACACGTGCTGGTGACCGCCGCGGCACCGCCGGCACTGCCCGCACCCGAGCATCGTGTCGCCGACGACCCGCCGCCCCACCCACGCGGGGTGCACGCCCTCCCCCGTCTCGACCACCGTGCCGCACCACTCGTGCCCGATCCGCATCGGGTAGCGCGCCTGGCCGTCGGCGAGGTAGTGCATCTCGCCGGTGAAAAACTCGAAGTCGGTGCCACACACCCCGGCGCGCTCCACGGCCACCACGACCTCGCCCATCACCGCGACCGGCTCGGGCACCTCGGCCACCCCGGCCTCACCGGGCCCGGTGACGACGAAGGCCCTCACTGCCGGAACCCAGCGCATCCACTCATGCGCCCGATGCTAGTGCCCCGCGCCGGCCCCGCGACTCCTTCGAGGGGCCGACGTCACTCCCCCGGCGGGAAGTCCGCCGAACGGCTCACGTCGGCCCACTTCTCGGCCTCCGCCGCGCGTTCGGCGGACGAGCGCGCCGCCAAGTCCACCGCGCCGGCGCCCAGCAGGAGGCTGCGGGGCGGCTCGGCACGCGCGCCCGGTACTCGGCTGCGCACACCAGCATCGGGCAGGATTCCAGGTCGGACGCGGCCGGCGTCGCGCGCGATGCGAGACGGCGCGGCGGATCGAACATCCTGGCATCACTCGCCCGGCAGGAGTCGATCGAACATCGCAGGATCGCCTACTTTTCAGCCTGCCGGAGGCTTCGTGGCCAATGAGGCGTGGCCAGGTCGACCGCCGCACCCCGAGCAAACACCGGAACGGAGCGCCGGGTCAGCACAGTCACTCCCCCGGCGGGAAGTCCGCCGAGCGGCTCACGTCGGCCCACTTCTCGGCCTCCGCCGCGCGTTCGGCGGACGAGCGCGCGGCCAGCTCCACCGCGCCGGCGCCCAGCAGGAGGCGGCGGGGCGGGTCGGTGTGGTCGACGACGTCGATGATGATGCGCGCGGCGCGGGCGGGGTCGCCGGGCCAGGTGGCGGAGTCGGTGCGGCGGCGGTTCATGGCGCCGACCGTCTCGTCGTACTCGGGGCGCACCGGGTCGACGCGCATGGAGGAGCCGGCCCAGTCGGTGCGGAAGGCGCCGGGCTCGATGATGGTCACCTTGACGCCGAAGGGGGCGACCTCGTTGGCCAGCACCTCCGAGAAGCCCTCGACGGCGAACTTCGCGGCCTGGTAGGCGCCCATGCCGGGTGAGCCGCCGACGCGGCCGCCGACGGAGGAGAACTGCACGATGTGCCCCGAGCGCTGGGCGCGCAGGATCGGCAGGGCGGCCTTGGTGACGTTGACGACGCCGTAGAAGTTCGCGTCCACCTGGGCGCGGAAGTCGTCGTCGGGCATGTCTTCGATGGGTGCGGAGTTGGCGTAGCCGGCGTTGTTCACCACGACGTCGAGCGAGCCGAACGCGTCGACCGCCGCCTGCACGGCCGCGCGGGCGGCGGCCGGGTCGGTGACGTCGAGGGCGAGGGCGCGCACGCGGTCGCCGTGGCGAGCCACGAGGTCGTCGAGCTGTTCGGGCCGGCGAGCGGTCGCGACGAGCCGGTCGCCGTGGTCGAGGACCGCGTTCGCCAGCTCCCGCCCGAAGCCGCGGGAGCTGCCGGTGATGAGCCAGGTCTTGGACATGAGTGCCTTCCGGGAGTTCGTGCCTACCTCTCCATCAGACACCGATCCGAGCAACCCGTCAACCAACCAGTTGGTTAGTTAGACCACTCCGCACCGCCTCCGTGATCCGCTCCGCCCGCGTGACGAGCTCCTCCACCCCGAGCGCCTCCACCCCGAGCGCCGGCACCGGATCCGTCCGGCTCTCGATCGCCACCCGCGCGATCACCACGGCCGAGCGCACCGCCTCGGCCGCGGCCGCCACGTCGAGCAGCGCCGCGCCGCCCACCTCGGACAGCCGGCGCTCGGCCGCGGCCAGCACCGAGGCCGCCGCGGTGATCACGTCCGCCGAGGGCCGCCAGGCCTCGAGATCCGCCGTCCGCACCGCGAACGCGTCCTGCTCGGCCAGCCGCAGCCCGTGCATCCAGCCGCCGCCCGCACCGTCGCCGGTACGCGCCAGCAGGGCCGCGGCCTGGGCCAGCGCGAGCGCCGCGACGGTCCCGCCCGCCGGCACCGCGGGCCCGACCGGCGGCGTCGCCAGGGACTTCAGGAACTCGCTCATGATCTGATCCCGCATGAAAATGCCCTCTCAGCGTCGAATGCGTTCCATGCCCGGGTCGACCAGCGGTTCCGCGGCCACCGTCGCCGCGACCCGACGGCCGAAGTACTCGATCTCCACCGCGTCCCCGATGCCGACGGTCCCCGGCAGCCAGGCGTACGCGATCGGCCGCCCGATGGTGTAGCCGTACGCCGCGCTCGTCACGTATCCCGCGGCCGCACCGTCGACGAACACCGGCTCCTTGCCCAGCACCACCGTCCGCCCGTCGTCGACGGTCAGGCACCGCAGCCGCCGCGCGGCCGTCTCCTCCGAACGGCCCTCGATCGCCGCCCGCCCCGCGAACGGACCTTTCGCCGGGCGAACGGCGAACCCGACCCCGGCCTTGTACGGATCGTGCTCGGTGGTCATGTCCGTGCCCCACAGCCGGTAGCCCTTCTCCAGCCGCAGGCTGTTGAACGCCGCCCGCCCCGCCGCGATCACGCCGAGGGACTGCCCCGCCGCCCACAGCGCGTCCCACAACCGCAGGCCGTTGTCCGCCGAGGTGTAGATCTCCCAGCCGAGCTCGCCCACATAGGACAGTCGCATCGCCGTCACCGGCACCCCGGCGATCCGCGCCGAGCGCGCCCGGAAGTACTTCAGCCCCGCGTGCGAGAAGTCCTCCGCCGACAGCGGCTGCACCAGGTCCCGCGCGAGCGGTCCCCACACGCCGACACAGCACGTGCCCCCGGTGATGTCCCGGACGCGGACCCCGTCCGGCGCCAGCGAGTTCAGGTACGCGACATCGATGTTCCCGTTGATCCCCACCTGGAACACCGCAGGCTCCAGCCGTGCCACCGTGACATCACTGCGCACCCCACCGGCGTCGTCGAGCATCAGCGTGTAGGTCACCGACCCGACGGACTTGTCGAGCTGGTTCGTCGTCAGCCCCTGCAGGAACTCCAGCGCGCCGGGCCCGCTCACCTCCACGCGCTTGAGCGGTGTCATGTCGTACAGCGCCACCCCGTTGCGCGTGTGCCACGCCTCCGCCGCCACGATCGGTGAGTGGAACTGCCCCGCCCACGCGTCACGCGCCGGCGGCAGGTACTCGTGCGGCAGCTTCTTCAGCAGCGGTGCGTTGGCCTCGAACCAGTGCGGCCGCTCCCACCCGCCCGCCTCCAGGAACACCGCGCCGAGCTCGCGCTGCCGGACGTGGAACGGGCTCACCCGCAGGTCGCGCGGCGAAAGCTTGGGCTGCAACGGGTGCAGCACGTCGTAGATCTCCACGAAGTTCTGCTGCGACGTCTCGCGGACGTACTCCGGCGCGAGCTGCACCTCCTCGAACCGGTGCACGTCCACCTCGTGCAGGTCCGTCTCGGCACGGCCGTGCACGAGCAGCTCCGCCACGGCCTTGGCGATACCGGCCGAATGCGTCACCCACACCGCCTCGGCGATCCAGAACCCGCGCACGTGCTCCGACTCCCCCACCAGCGACCCACCGTCGGGGGTGAAGGAGAAGATGCCGTTGAAGCCCTCCTCGACCTTCGTCCGGCCGAGCGCGGGCAGCAGCAGCTTGCTCTCCTCCCACGACGGCGCGAAGTCCTCGTCGGTGAACGGCAGCATCGAGGGCATCGACGTCTCCGTCACCTCGCCGGCCACGCCGGTGGGTTCGACGGGCATCGGCCGGTGCGCGTACGAGCCGATGCCGAGCCGGTCCACGTGCTCGCGGAAGTACAGGTCCTGGTCCTGGTGGCGCAGGATCGGCAGGCTCGCCTCGCTCGCCTCCGTGTTGCGTCCCACCAGTTCCGCGACCTGGCCGGTCTTCGCGTACTGGTGCGCGAGCGGCAGCAGCGGCACCGACATCCCCGCCAGCGCGCCCAACTCGACGCCCCAGAACCCGGCGCACGACACCACGATGTCCGCGGAGAACTCGCCCTGGTCCGTCTCGACGCCGGTCACCCGGCCACCGGCCTGCTTGAGGCCGGTCACCTTCGTCGACCCCACGAACCGCGCGCCCCGCGACTCGGCGCGGCGGGCCAGCGCGACGACCGCGCGCGACGCTTTCGCCAGCCCGTCGGTCGGCACGTACAGCGCGCCGTGGATTCGCGAACCGTCGAGCAGTGGCCAGCGCCGCAGGCACTCGTCAACGTCGATCAGGTGCGCCTCGACCCCCCACGACGTGGCCCAGCCGTGCTTGCGGTGCAGGTCCTGCCACCGCGCCGGCGTGCTCGCCACCTCCATGCCGCCGACCTGGTTGAAGCACGGCAGCCCGTCGACCTCCAGGCCGCTGAACTTCTCGACGGTGTAGCGCGCGAACTCGGTCATCGTCTTGGACGGGTTGGTCTGGAACACGAGACCGGGCGCGTGCGAGGTGGAGCCGCCGGTGAGCGGCAGCGGCCCCTGGTCCAGCACGGTGACGTCGGTCCAGCCGCGCGCGGTGAGCTCGTCGGCGAGGTTGGCGCCCACGATGCCGGCGCCGATGATCACGACTCGGGTCATGGCGGAACTCCTTACCGGAAGACGACGGTGCTGTTGCCGTTGAGCAGGACGCGGCGTTCGCTGTGCCAGCGGACCGCTCGCGACAGGGCGAGCGCCTCCGCGTCACGTCCGACGGTGACCAGCTCCCGGGGCGAGTACGTGTGGTCCACCCGCTGCACCTCCTGCTCGATGATCGGGCCCTCGTCGAGGTCGGGCGTCACGTAGTGCGCGGTCGCGCCCACGTACTTCACGCCCCGGTCGTAGGCCTGGTGATACGGCTTCGCGCCCTTGAACCCCGGCAGGAACGAGTGGTGGATGTTGATCGCGCGGCCCGCGAGCTTGCCGCACAGCTCGTCCGAGAGCACCTGCATGTACCGGGCGAGCACGACGAGGTCGATCTCGTGTTCCCACAGCAGGTCCAGCAGCCGCTGCTCGGCCCCGGCCTTCGTCGCCGGCGTCACCGGCACGTGCTCGAACCGCACCCTGGCGGCCTCGACCATCGGACGCAGGTCTTCGTGGTTCGACACCACCAGCGCGATCTCCGCGCCCAGGCTGCCGGCGCGCCACCGGAACAGCAGGTCGCTGAGGCAGTGCCCGAACTTCGACACCATCACCAGCACCCGCGGCGGCGTGCCGTCGGCGAACTCGAACTCCATGCCGAAGTCACCGGCCACCGGCACGAACGCGCGCCGGAGATCGTCCACAGTGGCCGGTACGGAACACGTGAAGGAGGTGCGCAGGAACAGGGAGCCGCGCACGTCGTCGTCGAACTGCTGGTGCTCGACGATGTCGCAGCCGCGTTCCAGCAGGAACGTGGTGACGGCGTGGACGATGCCCGCGCGTTCCGGGCACTTGAGCGTCAGTGTGAAGGCCACGGTGCCTCCTCGGTGTACACGGCCTCCTCGGTGTACACGGGTTCGTGGGTGTACTCGGTGGCGGCGTCGGCCAGCCAGGCGGCGAAGTAGGGCGCGAAGGACTGGCGCACGAGCACGGTGAACTCGCCGGCTTCGCGGACCAGCAGCACGATTCCCGTGCGGGCCAGCAACGTCTGCACGCAGGTCCCGGGCGGCGACACGGCCGGGTCCAGGTCGATCGCGCAGCCGTGCGCGAGCACGTCGCGCACCGCCGGGCCGGCCAGCCGGACAGTGGTGCGCTGCGCCGACGTGTCGGTCACCGCGCCCACTCCGATCGCCGGCCGCAGATCCGCTTCGGTCACCGCGCCGGGCTCGGCGAGGACCAGATATTCGTCCGGGCCCAGCCACGCCACGTCGACGGTGCCGAAGGGACCGGCACCCGAGGCGAAGGTGCACGGCTCGGCCGGCAACGGCACCCCCAGCACCTCCCCCACGGCATCGTGGCCTTCGCGCACCCGCACGGTCAGCTGCGTCCGGAACGGCCGTTCCTCCGCGACCACGGCGGGCCCGAGAGTCGCCAGCGCCGCCGCGTGGCCCGCGAGCGGGGCGCGGCGCATCAGGTCAACCGTCACGACGGGTCCCCTCCTTGTCGAACAGCACGGACTCGGTCACGGTCACCGGCACCACGGCGTCGCCCACCGGCACGTACAGCGTCTGGCCGACGCGTTCCCGGCCGGACCGCAGCAGGGCGAGGGCGAACGTGCGGCCCAGCGCGGCGCTACGGTAGCTGGACGTGACGTGGCCGAGCATGCGCACGGGCGGCTCGGGTACGTGGTCGGTCTCGATCAGCTGCGAGCCCTCCGGCAGCAGCACGGCGGGGTCCTGCGGCAGCAGGCCGACGAGCTGCTTGCGGTCGGGCCGCAGGTTCTCCGCGCGGGTGAAGGACCGCTTGCCGAGGAAGTCGGGCTTCTTCTTCGACACGGCCCAGCTCATGCCGAGATCCTGCGGCGTCACCGTGGCGTCGGTCTCCTGGCCGATGATCGGGTAGCCCTTCTCGGCACGCAGCACGTGCATGGTTTCCGTGCCGTACGGCGTGATTCCGTCTTCGGCGCCGGCCGCCAGCAGCGCTTCCCACAGCGTGATCCCGTGCCAGGCGGGCACGTTGATCTCGTACGCCAGCTCACCCGAGAAGCTGATCCGGCAGACGCGCGCGTCGATCCCGGCGACCAGCGCGTCCTGCCAGGTCATGAAGCCGAAGGCGTCGTTCGACACGTCGAGGCCCGGCGCGACCTTCGCCAGCACCGCGCGGGACCGCGGGCCGACGAGCGGGATCGTGGCCCAGTGCTCGGTCACCGACGTGGCGAACACGCACAGGTGCGGCCACTCCGTCTGCAGCCACTCCTCCATCCACTCCAGCACCATCGCGGCGTTGCCGGTGGTCGTGGTGACGAGGAACCGGTCCTCGGCCACGCGGATCACGGTGCCGTCGTCGATCACCATGCCGTCGACGCCGCACATCACGCCGTAGCGGATGCGGCCGACCTGCAGCGAGCTCATCAGGTTCGTGTAGAGCAGGTCGAGGAACGCCGCGGCGTCCGGGCCCTGCACGTCGATCTTGCCGAGCGTGGAGCCGTCCATGAGCGCGACGCCGGTGCGGGCCGCGCGGCATTCCCGCAGCACCGCCGTTTCGAGGTCCTCACCGGGCCGCGGGTAGTACCACGGCCGCTTCCACTGGCCGACGTTCTCGAACTCCGCGCCGTGCTCGACGTGCCACGGGTGAAGCGCCGTCACCCGCACCGGGTCGTGCAGTTCGCCGCGGTTGCGCCCGGCCAGTGCGGCGAACGACACCGAGGTGTACGGCGGGCGGAACGTCGTCGGCCGCTGCCCGGCCAGGTCGCGCCCGAGCGCCTCGGCGGTGATGCCCGCCGCGAGCAGCCCGGAAGTCTTGCCCTGGTCGTGTGCGGTGCCGATGGTCGTGTAGCGCTTCACGTGCTCCAGCGACCGCAGGCCGGCGCCGGTCGCGCGCAGGACGTCGGACACGGTGGCGTCGCGCTGCAGGTCGACGAACCGGGTGTCCACTTCGGACTCCGCGGCCGGGACCTGCCACAGCACCTTCGCCTCCGGCAGGCCTTCCCCCGCGGCACTGCCGACCACGCGCACGGCCGGCAGGTCACCGTCGGGCACGTAGGCGCCGAGCTCGGGGGCGTAGCGCAGCGTACCGCGGGCCTGGCTGAACAGGTGCACGGCCGGGTTCCAGCCGCCGGACACGAGCAGCAGGTCGCAGGCGAAGCGATCCCCTTGCGTGGCCCCGAGTTCCGCGACGACCGCCGACGTGATGCGGTCACCGCCGGCGGTGCCGACGACCCCGTGCCCGGTCCGGATCTCGATGCCCCGGGCCGCGGCGTCCTCCCTCAGCCGGGCGGACACGATGTGCCGCGCGTCGGCGATCACCGCGATCTCCGCTCCGGCGTCGGCCAGGTCGAAAGCGGCGTCGTACGCGCTGTCGTTCGTGGTGAACACGACCGCGCGCTGCCCGGCGAGCACGCCGTAGCGGTTCAGGTACGTCCGCGCGGCGCCGGCGAGCATGATGCCGGGCCGGTCGTTGTCGGGGAACACCACGGGACGCTCGTGCGCGCCGGTCGCGAGCACAATCCGTTTCGCGCGGATCCGCCACACCCGCTGGCGTGACATCCGCTCGGGTGCCGCGTTCTCACCACGGCGTTCCAGCGCCAGCACGAACCCGTCGTCGTACGCGCCGAACGCCGTCGTGCGGGAGAGGAACCGGACGCCGTCGGGGATCTCCCCGCTCGGCTCGGGCCGGTCGTCGACCAGGAGCACGCGGCCGGAGGCCTCGGCCGCGGCGGCCAGCCCGGCCGGCCCGGCGCCGACGACCAGGACTTCGCAGTGGATGTGCTTGGCGTCGTAACGCGCCGGGTCGGGCCCGGCGGCGAGCCGGCCCTGCCCGGGCAGGCCGCGGGCGACCAGGCCGTCGTACAGCTCGACGGTGGTCGCGCTGAGCATCGGCTCCGGGAACGGCGCTTCGATCTGCACGAGCGCGGTCGCGTCCTCGACGCCCGCCGCGAGGATGCCACGCGGGCGCCCGTACTTGATGCTCGTGGCCACCTGGTGCACGCCGTTGGCGAGCAGGGCCGAAGCGAGGGTGTCGCCGCGGAAGCCGGTCAGCTCGCGGCCGTCGAAGGTGAACTTCAGCGGGGCGGCGCGGTCGACGGCGCCGCGGCCGGGCAGCCGGGTCACGGGATCACCGGCCTGGTCTCGTCGAGGCGGTAGACCGCCAGGAGGTCGTGGGTGCGGGTGTCGCGCACGGCGTTGAACCAGCGGCGGCAGCCCGCGCTGTGGGTCCACCGCTCGGGCAGCGGACCGCTCGGGTTGGCGCGGAAGAAGACGAACCTCGCCCAGTCCTCATCGGACAGTGCGGCCGGATCCTGCGGGTAGGCGACGTGCGCCTGGCCGCCGTAGTGGAACTCGGTCTCCTCGCGGGGACCGCACCACGGGCACGGGATGAGTTGCACAGGGAGCTCCTAATGGGCGACGGCAGCGGCGCCGTGCTCGTCGACGAGGGCGCCGGTGGTGAACCGGTCGAGGGTGAACGGCTCGGTGTACGGGTGCGGCTTGCCCTTCGCCACAGTGTGGGCGAAGCAGTCGCCGACGCCGGGCGTGGCCTTGAACCCGCCGGTGCCCCAGCCGCAGTTGACGTAGAGGTTCTCCACGGGCGTGAGGCCGACGATCGGCGACGCGTCGGGCGTGACGTCCACGATCCCGGCCCACGTGCGCAGCAGGTGCGCCCGCGCGAACACCGGGAACAGCTCCAGCGCGGCGGCCATCTGGTCCTCGATGATGTGGAACGCGCCGCGCTGGCCGTAGCCGGCGTAGGAGTCGATGCCGGCGCCCATCACGAGCTCGCCCTTGTGCGCCTGGGACACGTAGACGTGCACCGCGTTCGACATCACCACGGTCGGGTGCACCGGTTCGAGCAGCTCCGACACCAAGGCCTGCAACGGGTGCGACACCAGCGGCAGGTCGAACCCCGCCAGCTTCGCGACCACGGACGAGTGCCCGGCGGCGCACAGCGCGACCTTGCCCGCCGCGATCCGGCCGCGAGTCGTGTCCACGGCGGTGACCCGGCCGGCCGCGGTCTCGATGCCGGTGACCTCGCAGTCCTGGATGAGGTCCACCCCCAGCGCGGCCGCGGCGCGCGCGAAGCCCCACGCCACGTAGTCGTGCTTCGCGATCCCCGCGCGCGGCTGGTAGGTGGCGCCCAGCACCGGGTAGCGCACGTCGGGCGAGGTGTTGACGATCGGGCAGATCTCCTTGACGCCCGCCGCGTCGACCCACTCGGCGTCGATGCCGTTGAGCTTGTTGGCCTCCACGCGGCGGACGCTGTCGCGCACGTCCTGCAGGCTGTGCGCGAGGTTGAGCACGCCGCGCTGGCTGAACAGGATCGGGTAGCCGAGGTCCTCTTCGAGGCCTTCCCACAGCTTCAGCGAGTGCTCGTAGATGCCGGAGCTCTCGTCCCACAGGTAGTTGGAGCGGATGATGGTGGTGTTGCGCGCCATGTTGCCGCCCGCGAGCCAGCCCTTCTCCAGTACGGCGACGTTGGTGATGCCGTGGACCTTCGCGAGGTAGTAGGCGGTGGCGAGGCCGTGGCCACCGCCGCCGACCACGACGACGTCGTAGGAGCTCTTCGGTTCCGGGTTGTCCCAGAGGAAGTCGGGGTGGTCGGGCAGGTCGGCACCGGGAGCCGTCGGGGTCACTGCGGGGCCTCCGAGTCCGGGTAGAGCGGGAACTTCTCGGTGAGGGCGGCGACTCGGGCCCGCAGCTTCCCGGCGACGATCTCGTCGAAGCTCGGCAGCAGCGCCGTGGCGACGATGTCCGCGACCTCGCGGAACTCGTCGGCACCGAAGCCGCGGGTGGCCAGGGCCGGGGTGCCGATCCGGATGCCGGAGGTGACCATCGGCGGGCGCGGGTCGAACGGCACGGCGTTGCGGTTGACGGTGATCCCCACCGAGTGCAGGCGGTCCTCGGCCTGCTTACCGTCCAAAACGGAATCGCGAAGGTCCACGAGCACCAGGTGCACGTCGGTGCCGCCGGTCAGTACGGAGATCCCGGCGGCCGCGGTGTCCTCGGCCAGCAGGCGTTCGGCGAGCAGCTTCGCGCCGCGCAGTGTCCGCCGCTGGCGCTCGGCGAACTCCGGTTCGGCGGCCATCTTGAACGCCACCGCCTTCGCCGCGATCACGTGCTCCAGCGGGCCGCCCTGCTGGCCCGGGAACACCGCGGAGTTCACCTTCTTCGACAGCTCGGGGTCGTTCGTCAGCACGACGCCGCCCCGCGGGCCGCCGAGGGTCTTGTGCGTGGTCGTGGTCGTGACGTGCGCGTGGGGCACCGGCGACGGGTGCAGCCCGGCGGCCACGAGGCCGGCGAAGTGGGCCATGTCGACCATCAGGTACGCGCCGGCCTCGTCGGCGATCTCGCGGAACCGCGCGAAGTCCAGCTGCCGCGGGTAGGCCGACCAGCCGGCGATGATCAGCTTCGGCCGGTGCTCCCGCGCGAGCCGCGCGACCTCGTCCAGGTCCACCCGGAAGTCCGTTTCGGACACCTCGTAGGCCGAGACTTCGTAGAGCAGGCCGGAGAAGTTGATCCGCATGCCGTGGGTGAGGTGCCCGCCGTGGGCGAGCGAGAGGCCGAGGATGCGGTCGCCGGGCTTGAGCAGCGCGGCCATGGCCGCGGCGTTGGCCTGCGCGCCCGAATGCGGCTGGACGTTGGCGAAGCGGGCACCGAAGAGCTCCTTCACGCGCTCGCGGGCCAGGTTCTCCAGCACGTCCACGTGCTCGCACCCGCCGTAGTAGCGCCGGCCGGGGTAGCCCTCGGCGTACTTGTTGGTGAGCACGGAGCCCTGGGCCTGCAGCACCGACCTCGGCGCGAAGTTCTCGCTGGCGATCATCTCCAGCGTCGCCTGCTGGCGGCGCAGCTCCGCACCGATCGCGGCGGCCACGTCCGGGTCGAAGTCCCGCAGGGAACGGCCGAGCACGGCGGCCGCTTTCCCGATCGTCGAGGTCATTCCTGCCTGCTTCCGTTCGCTGAACTCAGAACTGGCTGGTCGACTTCTGATATATCAATCTTCGATGTAGGGTAGGCGGGGTGCGCACCCAGGTCAACAGCCCGATCCCGGTCAGCGGCCCGTCACTCGCGGAACAGGCCTACCTGTTCATCCGCGACCGCCTCGTCATGCTCGACATCAAACCGGGCGACCCGATCAACGAAGACTGGCTCGGCAGCACGCTCGGCATGGGCCGCACGCCGGTGCGCGAGGCGCTCAAACGCCTCGAGACCGAGCACCTCGTGGTCGCCTACCCGCGCCGCGGCACCTTCGCCACCGACGTGAACATCTCCGACCTCGCACACATCTCGGAGGTGCGCCGCACGCTGGAGCCGATGGCGACGGCGGCCGCGGCCGAACGCGCGTCGGAGGCGGACCGAGCGGGCCTCACGGTGCTGCGCGAGCAGCTCGACGCGGCGAACCCCGCCGGCAACACCGAACTGCTGCGCACCGACCTCGAACTGCACCGTGCGATCTACGGCTGCGTGCACAACCCGTTCCTCGAGGACACCCTGATCCACTACGACAACCTCGCCACCCGCATCTGGTGCGTGTTCCTGCCGCGCCTGCGCGGCATGGCCGGCCACGTGAACGAACACGTGCCGCTGCTCACGGCGATCATCGAGGGCGACGCGAAGAAGGCCGCCGATCTCACGCTCGACCACGTGACCGGGTTCGAGGCGGCGATCCGCGCGCTGATCTGAGGCGGGCCCGCCGGATTCCGGTCAGGACAGCAGGAATCCGCGGTACCCGTCGGCCGCGATCTCGTCGGCCCGCCGGCGGTAGGCACCGACCCCGCCGACGTAGGGCATGAACACCCGGGGTTTGCCGGGCGTGTTCGCGCCGAAGAACCACGTCTCGGTCGAGCGGGCGTAGAGGGTCGCCTCCGCCGCGTCCCGGACGTGGTCGACCCAGGCGTCCTCGGCCTCGACGGTGGCCTCGGCCCGGCGCACCCGGTGCTCGCGGGCGTGGTCGAGGAAACCGGCCACCCACTCGACGTGCTGCTCGGCCGAGTTGACCATGTTGCTGAACACCGAGGGGCTGCCGGGGCCGGTGAGCAGGAACAGGTTGGGGAAGCCTGCCACGGAGAGGCCGAGGTAGGTGCGCGGGCCGGCGGCCCACTTTTCGGTGAGCGGCCGGCCACCGGCACCGCGGATGTCCATCCGCGACAGCGACCCGGTCATCGCGTCGAATCCCGTGGCGAACACGAGGACGTCGAGGTCGTAGTCCGCGGCGGCGGTGCGCAGCCCCGTCGGGGTGATGGCCTCGATCGGCGCGGAGCGCACGTCGACCAGGGACACGTTGTCCCGGTTGAACGTCTCGTAGTACCCGGTTCCCGAGCAGAGCCGCTTGGTCCCGAAGGGGAAGCCCTTCGGGACGAGGAGTTCCGCCACCCGGGGGTCCTCGACGGTGGCCCGGATCTTGCCCCGCACGAACTCGGCGGTGGCCTCGTTCGCCTCGGGGTCGGTGAGCACGTCCTGGAACGCCCGCATCATGTAGAGCCCGCCGGACTGCCACCGGGACTCGAGCTCGTCAAGCCGTTGCGCGGCGGTGAGATCGCGGTACCGGTTCGGGTTCTGCGGCTGGCTGTGCCCGAATCCCGACACCCGCGCCCGCGCGCGCCGCTCGGGATATTCCGCCTTCCACAGCGCCTCTTCCCGGGTGCCGAGCGGCCGGTTGCGCGCCGGCATGCAGTAGTTGGCCGTGCGCTGGAACACGTGCAGGTGCTCGGCCTGCTCGGCGACGATCGGGATGAGCTGGGTGCCGGACGAGCCGGTGCCGATCACGCCGACGCGCCGCCCCGAGAAGTCGACGGGCCCCCTCGGCCAGTCACCGGTGTGGAACCACTGTCCGGCGAAGCTCTCGAGCCCCGGGAACTCCGGCACCTGGGCCACGGTCAGGCAGCCGGTCGCCATCAGGCACCAGCGCGCCACGACGGATTCGCCGGTCTGCGTGGTGACGGTCCATTCCGCCGTGGCGTCGTCGAAATGCGCGCTGGTGACTCGGGCGTCGAGGGTGATGTGCGGGCGCAGCTCGTAGCGGTCGGCGACGTGGTCGAGGTAGCGCAGCAGTTCCGGCTGCCCGGCGTAGCGCTCGTGCCAGATCCACTGCTGCTGGAGGTCGTCGTCGAACGAATACGAGTAGTCCATGCTCTCGATGTCGCAGCGGGCGCCGGGGTAGCGGTTGTGGAACCAGGTGCCGCCGACGCCCGAACCCGCTTCGAACAGGCGGACCGAGAACCCGAGGCGCAGCAAGCGGTCGAGCAGGTACAGGCCGGTGAAGCCGGCGCCCACCACCACGGCGTCGAGCCGTCCGGTCGAGGTCGCCGCGGGTGTCCGGGTGGTCGTCATGGTCCGCCTTCCTGCTCGCCGTGCCCCGCCACGATCGGCGGTCGGGGCGGGCGAGGACCACACCGTTTCCCGTTCAGCGAGAAAGTGCGCGGCTGATGCCGCGAGCGGTGGCCAGCACGGCCGGCGTGGCGGCCGAAACGTCCGAAGGGGAATTCGGCACGATCACCGACACCGCCGCCACGACGACGTTCGCGTGGTCGCGGATCGGCGCGGCGATCCCCGCGGCCGCCGGGTGCACCGAGCCGCGCTGGACCGCGCCGCCGATCCGCCGGGTGTGGGCGAGGGCGCGGCGCAGGTCCTTCGGATCGGTGATCGTCGCGGAGGTGTAGGCGGACAGGCGTGGTTGCGCGAGCACGTCCTCCTGGAGGTCCTTCGGGCCGAACGCGAGCAGCACGAGCCCGGACGAGCACGTGTGCACCGGCAGCCGGCCCGCGACGCGGGTGATGTTCACCGTCGTGCGGCCACGGGCGCTGAGCCGTTCGAGGTAGAGCACGTCGAAGCTGTCCAGCACGGCGAGCTGGGTGTGCTGGCGCACCACCGCGTGGAGGTCTTCGAGGTAGGGCAGGGCGACGTTGCGCAGCCCGAGCGCCGCTGTCGAACGCCAGCCCAGCTCCCACAGCCGCACGCCCACGCGCAGCAGCTTGTCCGGCCCCTTCTCGAGCAACCCGAGTTCGACCATCTGCGCGACGAGACGGTGGGTGGAAGCCATGGGGATCCCGGTGCGGCGGGCGATCTCGGAGGCGGACAGCCGCGGCGTCGCGGGGCCGAACACCTCGAGGACCCGGGTGGCCCGGCTCAGCGTCGTCTCACCACCCTGCTCCACACCGGTCACGCGGTCACGCTACCGCCGCGCGGCGCCGGACCTAGCCTTCGGTCCGCGCGCGGACCCAGTCGTGGAACGCGCCGATGTGGTGCTCGCTCGGCACGAGGACCCCGCCGCGCGCGTAGGAGCGCGAGTCCATCGCGAGCTGGCAGCGTTCGCACGCCTCGAAGTCCTGCAGGTTCACGCGGTGGAACAGCTCCACGGAGCGGTCGAGGTCCACTCCGGACTCCACGACCTCCGGCAGGTAGAGCCAGTCGCACACCACGAGGGTGCGGTCGGGGGCCAGCGGGAACATCCGGTGCAGGATCACGTGGTCCGGCACGAGGTTCACGAACACCTGCGGCCGGATGGTGATCGCGTAGTACCGGCGGTCCTGGTGCTCCCCCACGCCCGGCAGCCGCGTGACGCCGGCGCTGCCGTCCACGGTGAACCCGGCGATCTGCTCGCCGAACTCCGCGCCGTGGCCCACGTAGTACTGCGCGGCGTAGCCGTCGGCGAACTCCGGCAGCACCTCGGTGAGCTCCGGGTGGATCGTCGCGCAGTGGTAGCACTCCATGAAGTTCTCGATGATCTGCTTCCAGTTGGCCTTCACGTCGTACTCGATGCGCCGGCCGAGCGCGAGCCCCTCGAGCCCGTACGCCGCGATCTCCCCCGGGCCGCCGAGCCGCTCCGAGACGTCGGCCATCACCGTGGCCTCGAACGACGGCGGTTCCTCGGCCAGGCACACCCACGCGTACCCGAGCCACTCGCGCACGGCGAGCTTCGTGAGCCCGTACTCGGTGCGGTCGACGTCGGGCATGCCGGTGAGGTTCGGCGCGGCGATGAGCTTGCCGTCGAGGCCGTAGGTCCACGCGTGGTACATGCACTGGAACGCGCGCTTCACCTGCCCGCTCCGGTCGGTGCACAGGCGGGCGCCGCGGTGGCGGCACACGTTGAGGAACGCGTTCACCTTGCCGTCGCGGCCGCGGGCGACGAGCACGCTCTCGCGGCCGATCTGCACCGTCTCGAAGGTCCCCGCGGTCGGCAGGTCCGCGGTGCGCACGGCGCAGAACCAGTCCGTTTCGAAGATCCGCTCCTGCTCGCGGGCGAAGATCTCCGGGTCGGTGTAGTGGCGGCCGGTCAGCGTCGGCAGGAGGCTCTGCGGGAGGTCGGTGGTGGTCACCGGCGGTGCTCCTCTCGGGGCGGGACGGTCGGTGCGGGAGTGCGGGAGTGCGGGAAGCGCCGGGTGCGTGACCGGCAGAAGTCATGGGGAGAGCCACCGGCGTTGATGTTGCACAGGGCGCGCCGCGTTGCTCTCTCCGGAACACAATGCGGGCGCTCGAGGGCGCTGTCAAGGACGGGATTTTCGCGTCACCCGATTACCGGACGCGGCCGGGAAACCGGTGCGCGGAACCGGTTTCGGCTCAACCCCAACGAAAACCCGTCAGGCCGAGGGACCTTCGATGGCCCGCCGGAAGAGGGCTTCGATCTCCGGCCGGGCCGGCTGCGGGTCGGCCAGCGCCGCCTGCATGAGCAGGCCGCAGAACAATCCGGCGAGCAGCCGCCCGGTGAGCGGGTCGGTGCGGGTGGAGAAGAGCTTGATCAGCGCGTCGTCCCACGCCGCGCTCGCCGGACGCAACCGCGGCCGGTGCAGGGCGGCGACGTAGAGGTCGTACTCGACGACCGTGTGCGGGTAGAGCTCGTGGATGTAGCCCATCACCAGATCGGCCAGCGCCGCGGCGAAGTCGGCTTCCGGGTCGAGCGCCTGCTCCCACTCCTGAAGCTCGCGCACGTTGTTCGCGGCGGCTTCGTGCAGCGCCACCTCGAGCAGGTCGTCCAGCGTCGCGAAGTGGTAGGTCGTGGAGCCGAGCGGCACCCCGGCGGCGGCCGCGACGGCGCGGTGGGTCAGCCCGTCGATGCCGCGTTCGGCTACGACCTCGATGGCCGCCTTCGCGATCCGGGCCCGCCGCTCGGGGTCGTTGGGGCCGCGCAGCTTCCTGCGCCCGGCGGTGTCACGCGTCGTCATCGCCGCCAAGCTCCTTCACTCACCGGTCTCGTCGGGCACCGCTGATCGTCGCACGGCCTCGCGCGAACGCCCGGTGTCGGCTCCGAGAACTCGTTGTGGACATGTGTACACGCTTAGCGTACAAATGTACGCACTCGAAGTGCCGCGCGTCACACCCCGCGTGGCAAAAGGCTCCGCGAGCTGCTTGGGAAGGCCTGATGAAGGACCTCCACATCGACGGAATCTGGACCGAAGCCGCCGGCGAGGCGCGCTCGGAAGTGCTCAACCCGGCCAACGGCGAGGTGCTGGCCACCGTGGCCGTGGCGGGTCCCGCCGAGGTCGGCGCCGCCGTGACCGCGGCCCGCCGCGCGTTCGACGGCGGGCCCTGGCGAAGAACGACCGCGGCCGACCGCGCGGACCTGCTCACCCGCATCGCCGCGCTGCTGCAGCGCGACCGCGAGGACCTGGCCCGCACCGAAACGCTCGACACCGGCAAGACCCTCGCCGAGGGCCGCATCGACATCGACGACGTCACCGCGGTCTTCCGCTACTACGCCGCCCTCGCCGCGCACGACGCCGGCCGGGTGGTGGACACCGGCGACCCGCGCGCGATCAGCCGGATCACCCACGAGCCGGTGGGCGTCTGCGCGCTCATCGCGCCGTGGAACTACCCGCTGCTGCAGATGTCGTGGAAGCTCGCCCCGGCGCTGGCCGCGGGCAACACCACCGTGCTCAAGCCGAGTGAGGTCACCCCGCTGTCCACGATCCGGCTCGTCGCGCTCGCCGAAGAAGCGGGCGTGCCGGCCGGGGTGGTGAACCTGCTGCTCGGCCCGGGCGCGGTCGGCGCGGCAATGGTGGAGCACGCCGGCGTCGACCTCGTGTCGTTCACCGGCGGGCTCGCCACGGGCGAGAAGATCATGGCCGCGGCCGCGCGCGGAGTCCGGCGTGTGGCGCTCGAACTGGGCGGCAAGAACCCCAACGTGGTGTTCGACGACGCCGATTTCGAGACCGCGCTCGACTACGCGCTGGCCGCCGCGTTCGTCCACTCCGGACAGGTCTGTTCGGCCGGCGCGCGGCTGATCGTGCAGGACGGCGTACACGACCGCTTCGTCGCCGAGCTCGCCGCGCGGGCCGACCGGATCCGCGTCGGCGACGGGCTCGACCCCGCCAGCGAAGCGGGCCCGCTCGTGTCCGAACAGCACCGGGCGAAAGTCGAGGGCTACATCGCAGGTGCGATCGAAGCGGGCGCGACGCTGCTCGCGGGCGGCGGCCGGCCCGACGATCCCGCGTTGCAGCGGGGGTTCTTCCTGCGCCCCACCGTGTTCTCCGGCTGCACCCGCGAAATGGCCGTGGTGCGGGAGGAGGTCTTCGGGCCGGTGGTGACCGTCGAGCGGTTCACCGACGAGGCCGAGGCGATCACACTCGCCAACGACACCGACTACGGGCTGGCCGGTGCCGTGTGGACGTCGGACGCCGGGCGGGCGCAGCGCGTGGCCGGGGCACTTCGCCACGGCACCGTGTGGATCAACGACTACCACCCCTACCTGCCGCAGGCGGAGTGGGGCGGGTTCGGCCGGTCGGGCATCGGCCGTGAGCTCGGCCCTTCGGGGCTGGCGGAGTACCGCGAGACCAAGCACGTCTACCACAACATCGATCCCGTACCGCAGCGCTGGTTCAAAGGCTGATTCCCCTCCCCCACCACCTTCGAGGACGACGAACCATGACCACACGATCCAAGCCGGCGGGCGGGGGGTCCGCCGGGGACCACTCCGACAGCTCCGAGCTCGCCAAGTTCGGCTACCGCCAGGAGCTCGAGCGTTCCCTCGGCTCCTTCTCCAGCTTCGCCGCCGGGTTCAGCTACATCTCGATCATGACCGGCGTGTTCCAGCTGTTCTTCTTCGGCTTCGGCTCGGGCGGCCCGGCCTTCATCTGGACCTGGCCGCTCGTGTTCATCGGCCAGCTGGCCGTGGCGCTGTGCTTCGCCGAGCTGGCCGGGCAGTTCCCGCTCGCCGGTTCGGTGTACCAGTGGGCCAAGCAGATCGCGAAACCCGCGACGTCGTGGCTCGCGGGCTGGATCATGATCATCGGCGCGATCGTGACCGCCGCGGCCGTCGCGGTCGCGTACCAGATCATCCTGCCGCAGGTCTCCACCGCGTTCCAGATCGTCGGCAGCGACTCCGACGCCGGCCTCACCTCCACGCCCGGCGGCGCGCAGAACGCGATCATCCTCGCGCTCGTGCTCGTGGTGTTCGCGACGATCGTGAACATCATCGGCGTGAAGCTGATGGCGAAGATCAACAACTTCGGCGTGGCGGTGGAGCTCGGCGCGAGCGTCCTGCTGATCATCGCGCTCGCCGTGCACATCAAGCGTGGCCCCGGCCTGGTGTTCGACACCCACGGCACCGGCGACGGCCAGTCGCTCGGGTACCTCGGCGCGTTCCTGGTCGCATCGCTGATGAGCGCGTATGTGTTCTACGGCTTCGACACCGCGGGCTCGCTCGCCGAGGAGACCACGCAGCCGCGCAAGCACGCGCCCCGGGCCATCATCCGCGCGATCACGGCCGCCTTCATCGTGGGCGGGCTGATGATGCTCGTCGGCATGATGGCCGTCGGCGACCTCAACGCCGAGGAGCTCTCCACGTCCGGCATGCCGTACCTGCTCAAGAGCACGCTCGGCACCGGCCTCGGCGACGCGTTCCTGATCTGCTCGGCCATCGCGATCACCGTGTGCTGCCTGGCCGTGCAGACCGCCGCGATCCGCATGACGTTCGCGATGGCGCGCGACGGGCGGCTGCCGTTCAGCAAGGCGCTGGCGAAGGTGTCGCCGCGCTCGAAGACGCCGATCCTGCCGGCGCTGATCACCGGCGGGCTCACCGTGGTGGTGCTGCTGATCAACCTCGGCAACCAGCGCGCGTTCTTCGTGCTCACCTCGACGGCGATCATCCTGTTCTACATCCCCTACCTGATGGTCACCGGCCCGATGCTGGTGCGCCGCCTGCGCGGGCAGTGGCCGCGCCCCGGGCACGGCCCGTACTTCAAGCTCGGCCGCTGGGGCACGCTCGTGAACTTCGTCGCGGTCCTCTACGGCGCGGGCATGACGATCAACCTGATCTGGCCGCGGGCCGAGGTCTACGGCGACGACCACTGGTACTTCCAGTGGGGCGCGGTGCTCATCACGGGGCTGATCGTGCTCGTGGGCGGGGTCCTGCTGTGGGTGCGCCGCAGGCACTGGGCGGCTACGCACACGAGCCCCGAACACCAGCCGGACACCCCGGCGCCCGGTTCCGTGACCGGCTGAGAGAAGGAGGAGACATGAGTACCGAGACCTACGACTTCGTCATCGTCGGCGGTGGGTCCGCGGGCTGCGCGCTCGCCAACCGCCTCTCCGCCGACCCCGCGACGAAGGTGCTGGTTCTCGAAGCCGGTCGCGAAGACGCGAAGTGGGACGTGTTCATCCACATGCCCGCCGCGCTGACGTTCCCCATCGGCAGCAAGTACTACGACTGGGGCTACCGCAGCGAACCCGAGCCGCACATGAACCGGCGGCGGATCTACCACGCGCGCGGCAAGGTGCTCGGCGGGTCCAGCAGCATCAACGGGATGATCTTCCAGCGCGGCAACCCGCTCGACTACGAGCGCTGGGCGGGTGACCCGGGGATGTCCGAATGGGACTACGCCCACTGCCTGCCGTACTTCCGCCGCATGGAGAACTGCCTCGCCGACGCGCCGGACGGGCCGTGGCGTGGCCACGACGGCCCGCTCGAGCTGGAACGCGGCCCGGCGACGAACCCGTTGTTCGAGGCCTTCTTCGACGCCGCGGTGCAGGCGGGCTACCCGCGCACCGACGACGTGAACGGCTTCCGGCAGGAGGGTTTCGCCGCCTTCGACCGCAACGTCCGCAAAGGACGGCGCCTCTCGGCCGCCCGCGCGTACCTGCACCCGGTGCTGCACCGCAAGAACCTCACGGTGAAGACCCGTGCGTTCGTGTCGCAGATCCTCTTCGACGGCACCCGCGCGATCGGCGTCGAGTACGCCCAGGGCCGCGGCGCGCCGGGTGAGGTGTACGGCAAGGAGATCATCCTGTGCGGCGGCGCGATCAACACGCCGCAGCTGCTGCAGCTCTCCGGTGTCGGCAACGCGGCCGAGCTGGAGAAGCTGGGCGTCGACGTGGTGCGCGACGTGCCGGGCGTCGGCGAGAACCTGCAGGACCACCTCGAGGTCTACATCCAGTACGCGTGCAAGCAGCCCGTGTCGATGCAGCCTTCGCTCGCGAAGTGGAAGCGGCCGTGGATCGGCGCGCAGTGGCTGTTCCTGCGCTCGGGACCGGCCGCCACCAACCACTTCGAAGGCGGCGGGTTCGTCCGCAGCAACGACGAGGTGGCCTATCCCAACCTGATGTTCCACTTCCTGCCCATCGCCATCCGCTACGACGGCTCCGTGCCGGCGGGCGGGCACGGCTACCAGGTGCACGTCGGGCCGATGTACGCCGACACCCGCGGAACGGTGAAGATCACCTCCACCGATCCGCGCGAGCACCCGGCGCTGCGGTTCAACTACCTGTCCACGGAGAACGACCGCCGCGAGTGGGTGGAGGCCGTGCGGGTGGCGCGCAAGATCCTCAACCAGAGCGCGCTCGACCCGTTCAACGGCGGCGAGATCTCGCCCGGGCCCGCGGTGGAGACCGACGAGGAGATCCTCGACTGGGTCGCCAAGGACGCCGAGACCGCGCTGCACCCCTCGTGCACCGCGAAGATGGGCGTGGACGAGCTGTCCGTGGTGGACCCGGGCAGCATGCGCGTGCACGGCACCGAGGGCCTGCGGGTGGTCGACGCGTCGGTGCTGCCCTACATCCCCAACGGCAACATCTACGCACCGGTGATGATGACCGCCGAGAAGTCCGCGGACCTGATCCTCGGCAACACCCCGCTCGCGCCGATCAAGCAGCCCTTCTACCGCCACAGTCCCGCGTAACCGCCGGCCGGCCGGACCCGTGTGCCTGCGCGGCGCACGGGTCTCTGGCGTGTCTGCGGACAGGGCACAAAATCCGTCCCGATCGGACCCCGGGCACCCCTTGACGACGCCCCGCCCGCGCACTCAGACTTGTTGCGTATCGCGTTCCGCGTTCCCTCATACGCAACAGTCAAACCGTCCACCCCAGCTCCTCCCGGAGGCCCAGATGCTGCGCGCGTGCACAGTGGACGAACTGCCCCCCGGCGAATCCGTGCGGATCGCGGGGCCCGAACCGATCGCGGTGTTCAACGCCGACGGCGAGCTCTACGCGATCGGCGACACGTGCAGCCACCAGGACGCGTCTCTCGCCGACGGCTGGCTCGAAGGCTGCTTCGTCGAATGCCCGCTGCACGCGGCGCTGTTCGACCTGCGGACGGGGATGCCGTCGTGCCTGCCCGCGAAGCAGCCGGTGCGCACCTACGAGGTGCTCGTCGACAGTGGCGTGATCTACGTACAGGCGGAGCGCGCCGAGGACGCCGCGTGAAGAGCGTCGCGATCGTCGGCGCTTCGCTCGCCGGGGCGCGAGCCGCGCAGGAGCTGCGCGCGCAGGGGTTCGACGGCCGTGTCGTGCTCGTCGGGGCCGAACCGCACCTGCCCTACGACCGGCCGCCGCTGTCGAAGTCCTTCCTCGCCGGCACCGCCGAGCGCGAGTCGCTGGAGCTCCTCGACGCCGACGACACCGGGTCGCTGGAGCTGCGGCTGGGCACCCGGGCCGAACGGCTCGACGCCGCCGGCGGCCGGGTCGTGCTCTCCGACGGCGCCGACCTGGCCGTGGACGGCGTCGTGCTCGCCACCGGTGGCCGCGCGCGGGCGCTGCCCGGCACGGAAGGCGTCGCCGGCGTCCACGTGCTGCGGACACTGGACGACGCACTCGCCCTGCGCGCGGAACTGGTGCCGGGCGCGCGGGTGGTGATCGTGGGCGCCGGGTTCATCGGGGCGGAGGTCGCGTCGACCTGCCGCTCGCTCGGTCTCGACGTCACCGTGCTCGAAGCGCTGGCCACACCGCTCGAACGCGTGCTGGGGCCGCGGCTGGCCGAGGTGTGTGCGCGCCTGCACGACCGACACGGCACGGTCCTGCGCTGCGGCGCCGCCGTCGACGAGCTGGTCACCGCGGGCGGGCGAGTGACCGGTGTCCGGCTCGTGGGCGGGGAGGAGCTGCCGGCCGACGTGGTCGTCGTCGGGATCGGCATGGTGCCCGCGACCGAGTGGCTGGCCGGTTCGGGCCTGGAGGTGGGCAACGGCGTGCACGTCTCGAGCGGGCTGGTCACCGCGTTGCCCAACGTGGTCGCGATCGGCGATGTCGCGGCGTACACCTCCGCCGAGAGCGGGCGGCGGCACCGCCACGAGCACTGGACCAACGCGAGCGAGCAGGCGGGCGTCGCCGTCGCGAACCTGCTCGCCGGCGCCACCACGCGGCACTACGCGCCGAGCGGCTACGTCTGGTCGGACCAGTACGAGGGCACCCTGCAGCTCGCCGGGCACCCCGAGCCCGGCGACGAGGTCGTGTTCACCGAGGGCGGCCCCGACGACCCCGCGTTCGTGGCGACCTACCAGCGCAACGGCGTGACGGTCGGGGTCTTCGCCCTCAACAGTGCCAAGCAGTTCACGCGGTTGCGGCGCCAGGCCTTGCGGCGGCCCGCCCCCGTCGCCTGAACTGCGGGGATGGAACGCCGCCAGCTTCAGTACTTCCTCGCCGTCGTCGACCACGGCGGCTTCACCAACGCGGCCCGGCGGCTGCACGTCGCGCAGCCGTCGCTCTCGCATGCCGTGCGCACGCTGGAAAAGGAGCTCGGCGGGCTGCTGTTCCACCGCCTGCCCCACGGCGCCACGCTGACCCCGGCCGGCGCGGCGCTCGTCGCCCCGGCGCGGCAGATCCTGCGCGACCTGCGCACGGCCGACGCGTCCGTGCGCGAGGTCCTCGGGCTCGGCGGCGGGACGCTGGACCTCGCGTCGCAGACCACGCTCGCCGTCGACCCGCTCGCGAAGCTGCTCGGCCGGTTCCGCGCGGCACACCCCAAGGTCCTCGTGCGCGTGCGGGCGCCGGAGACGGGCTCGGACGTGGTCAACCGCGTCCGAAATGGACAGAGTGAGGTCGGGCTCGTCGAGTCCGGCGCCGAAACGCCCGGGCTCGCCGGGCTCGACCTCGCCGAACAGGAGGTGCTCGCCGTGCTGCCCGCCGACTCGCCGGTGCGCGACGTGCTGCCGGTGACCGAGCTGGCCGCGCTGGACCTGGTCACCACCCCGCCCGGCACGGCCACGCGGTGGATCGTGGAGGAAGCGCTGCGCGGCACGGCCGAGCCCCGGGTCGTCGTGGAGACCGAGCACCGCGCCATGATCGTGCCCCTCGTACTGGCCGGGGCCGGCGCGGCGCTGCTCCCCCGCGCGATGGCCGACGACGCCCGCCGCCAGGGCGCGGTCACCGTCCCGCTGGACCCGCCGTTGCTGCGGCGCGGCCGGATGGTCTGGCGCGCCGGGCCGCTCTCCCCCGCCGCGGAACGGTTTCTGGCCCTGGCCGGCCCGACCCCATAAAGATCGCCTCTCGGCCTGATCGGATTCCGGTCTGGGCCACCCCCGTCCGGAGCCTGGCCGCCGGGGTGCGGCGCTGTGAAGCTCGGTGGCGTCCACTTCGGAAGGAGCCTTCATGTCCGCGTTCCCCGCCGGGCGTCACGTTCTGCCGCGCCCGGACGTCCCCGTGGCCGCGTCCACGGCACTCGACGTGCGCGAGCAACGCGGGCAGGGAACACCGATCGGGCCGGTGCCCCCACCGGCGGGCGCGCCGAACGTCGTGCTCGTGCTGGCTGACGACCTGGGCTTCGGCACGTCGAGCGCGTTCGGCGGTCCGTGCACCATGCCGACGGCCGACCGGCTCGCGGCCGGCGGGCTGCGCTACACCCGCTTCCACGTCACCGCGCTGTGTTCACCGACCCGCCAGGCGCTGCTGACCGGGCGCAACCACCACTCCGTCGGCATGGGCGGCACCACGGAGATGGCGACTTCCGCGCCGGGCTACCACGGCTTTCGCCCGCGCAGTGCCGCGACGCTGGCGCAGATCCTGCAGGGCAACGGGTACAGCACCGCCGCGTTCGGCAAGTGGCACCAGACGCCGCCGCGCGAGATCAGCGCGGTCGGCCCCTTCGACCGCTGGCCGACCGGCGAGGGGTTCGACACCTTCTACGGCTTCCTGGGCGCGGAGATGAACCACTGGTACCCGTTGCTGTATCAGGGAACCACGCCGGTCGAGCCGGACCGGCGACCGGAGGACGGCTACCACCTCACCGAGGACCTCGTCGACCACGCCGTCGACTGGGTGCGCACGCAGCGCACGCTCACGCCCGACCGCCCGTTCTTCACCTACCTCGCCCTCGGCGCCGCCCACGCGCCGCTGCACGTCGGCCGCGAATGGCGCGAACGCCGGCGCGGCCGGTTCGACCACGGCTGGGACCGGCAACGGGAGCTCACGCTGGCGCGGCAGAAAGAGCTCGGCGTGGTGCCCGAGGGCACCGAACTCGCGCCCTGGGCCGAAGGCGTGCCACGGTGGGCCGAGCTCGACGACACCCGCCGGCGGCTGGCCGCGCGGTTCATGGAGACGTTCGCCGGGTTCGTCGAGCACGCCGACACGCAGGTGGGCCGGTTCGTCGCCGCGCTCGAGGAGCTCGGCGAACTCGACAACACGCTGTTCCTCTACCTGCTCGGCGACAACGGCGCGTCGGGCGAAGGCGGCATCGAGGGCACGCTCGTGGAACACCGGCTGGGCCACGGCCTCGTGGACGACCCGGAGGAGATGATCCGCCACCTCGACGAGATCGGGGACCCGAGCACCTACCCGATCGCGCCGGCCGGCTGGGCGCTGGCGCTGAACACGCCGTTCCAGTGGACGAAACAGGTCGCCTCGCACCTCGGCGGCACCCGCGACGGGCTGATCGTGCACTGGCCCGCGGGCGGCGCCGAGGCCGGCGGGCTGCGCCACCAGTACGGCCACGTGATCGACGTGCTGCCCACGATCCTCGACTGCGCGGGCATTCCCGCGCCCCACAGCGTGGACGGCGTGCAGCAGCAACCGATCGAGGGCGTCAGCCTGCGCGAGACGATCACCGACGCCGCCGCGCCCGAACGCCACCACACGCAGTACTACGAGATGTGCGGCAACCGCGGGATCTACCACGAGGGCTGGACCGCGGTGACGCGCCACGGCGTCCCGTGGGAGATGGTGGCGACGAACCGGCGGCCGTTCTCCGACGACGTCTGGGAGCTCTACGACCTCACTCGCGATCCGAGCCAGGCCCACGATCTCGCCGCCGACCACCCCGCGAAACTGCGGGAACTGCAGGACCTTTTCCTCGTGGAAGCGGCGAAACACCAGGTCTTCCCGCTCGACGACCGCGTCACCGAACGCGAGAACCCCGTGCCGGCCGGCCGGCTCGACCTGCTCGGCGCGCGGACGTCGGTGACCTACCGCGGCGGGATGCGGCGTTTCACCGAGGAGACCACCCCGAACGTCAAGAACCGCTCCCACGTCGTCACCGCCGACGTGGAACTCGCCGGCGCGCCCGCGTCCGGCGTCGTGATCGCGCAGGGCGGCCGCTTCGGCGGCTGGGCGCTGTACTTCACCGACGGGCGCCCGGTCTACGTCTACAACTACTTCGGCCTCCAGCACTTCACCGCCGCCGCGACCGACCCGCTCGCCCCGGGCCGGCACGAACTGCGCCTCGAATTCACCTACGACGGCGGCGGACCCGGCCTCGGCGGGGAAGCCGTGCTCACCGCCGACGGCGAGAAGCTCGCCGTGGCCCGCGTGGAGCGCACGATCGCGTACTACTTCTCCTTCGACGAGACGCTCGACGTGGGTGTCGACCTCGGCACTCCGGTGTCCGAGGCCTACGCCGCCGGGACCACCGCGTTCACCGGGCTCGTGCACAGGGTCCGGATCGACCTCGGTCCGGCCGCCGAAGGCGCGGAGTCCGACGGCGGCCTGCAGCGACGGATCCTGGGCGCCCAGTGACCACCCCCGGATGATCAGGGCTCTGACCGGCCGTTAACCTAGTTCCCTAGTCAATTAGGGTAACGGAGACAGAGGGAACGGACGCGGTGTTCGAGTTCCGGTTCGAGAGTGGTTCGGGGGTGCCCCCGTACCTGCAGCTGGTGCGACAGGTCGAGCACGCCGTGCGGCTCGGTGAGCTCAAGCGGGGCGACCGGCTGCCGACGGTCAAGGAGGTCGCGCGGCAGCTCGTGATCAACCCGAACACCGTGCAGAAGGCGTACCGCGAGCTCGACCACCGCGGCATCGTGCGCGGCCGGCGAGGGATGGGCACGTTCGTCGCGCGCGACGACCCGGCGGGCGTGTCGCCCGAACGGCAGGCGCAGCTGCGCGCCGGGTTCGAGCGGTGGATCAACGAAGCCCGCGCGTCGGGCCTGACCGTCGCCGACGTCGAGGCCCTCGTCTCGTCCGTGCTCCTGCGCATCGGAAAACGTTCCGGGAAGGAGAACGAGTGAGCACAGCGGCGATCGCGACCCACGGCCTGGGCCGGCGCTACGGTCGCACCTGGGGGCTTCGGGACTGCACACTCGAAATCGGCGAGGGTCGCGTGGTCGGCCTCGTCGGGCCCAACGGTGCGGGGAAGTCGACCCTGCTGAACCTCCTGGCCGGGCTCCTGCGGCCCTCGGCCGGGGACCTCGAGCTGTTCGGCCGCCCGGTGAGGCCGGGCGAGCCGTCCGACGGCGTCGCGTACCTCGACCAGCGGCATTCGCTCTACGAGTCGTTCCGCGTGCGCGAGATGCTCGAAGCCGCCCGCCGCCTCAACCGGCGCTGGGACCACCGCGCCGCGCTCGACCGGGTGCGCGAGCTGGGCATTCCGCTGCGGCGCCGGGTCGGCGAGCTCTCCGGGGGCCAGCGGGCGCAGGTGGCGCTGAGCGTCGCCCTCGCGCGGCGCCCGGAGCTGCTGGTGCTCGACGAACCCGTCGCGAGCCTCGACCCGCTCGCCCGCCGCGACCTCATGGGCAGCCTCATGGCGGCGAAGGCCGACCACGACTGCACGGTGGTGCTGTCCTCGCACGTGGTGTCCGAGCTGGAGCGGCTGTGCGACCACCTCGTGGTGCTCGACCACGGCCGGGTGGTGCTGTCCGGTGACGTCGACGACCTCATGGCCGAGCACGCGCGGCTCACCGGCCCGGCGTCCACTGTGGACGAGATCCGCGGTCTCGCATTGTCCGTCGAACGCCGGGGCGAGGCGGCCACGCTGCTCTTCCGCGGGCCGCGGCCGGAGCTTCCCCCCGGCTGGCGCGCCGAGCCGGTGTCACTGGAAGACCTCGTGCTGCACCACCTCGCGGCCGGGCAGCCGAAGGAGGCCGTGGCGTGATCTGGGTTTCGTGGCGGCAGGACCGCGCCCGCCTGCTGGGCCTCGCCGTCCTGTTCGTCGTCCTGGCCGCGGGTTACGTGGCGATGGGCGCCGGCATGCGGGGCTCGCTGTCCACAGTGGACCTGCCCGGCTGCTTCTCCGGCGCGCCGGACCCGCGGTGCGGCGACTGGCCGGCGCTGATCGCCTTCGTGCACAACTACGCGCAGCTGCTGCTCACGCTCCTGCCCGCCGCGCTCGGCATGTTCCTCGGCGCGCCCGTCGTGGCCACGGAGCTGGAGCACCACACGTTCCGGTTCACCTGGACGCAGTCGGTGACCCGCGGCCGGTGGCTGGGCTCGAAGCTGCTGCTGGGCGGCGCGTTCTCCGTGGCCTACGGGCTCGTCTTCGCCGCCGCGTACGCGTGGTGGCACGCGCCGGCCACGCGGTTCGACGGCTGGTTCCCGACCTTCGACTTCGGGCTCGTCTCGTTTCCGGCGACCTGCCTGTTCGGGTACGCGCTCGGCGTGGCGGGCGGTGCGGTGTTCCGGCGGACGCTCGCCGGCGCGGCCGTCGCACTGGTCGGTTTCCTGCCGGTGATCGTGGTCGTGAAGAACCTCGTGCGCCCGCGGCTGCTCTCCCCCGTGCTCACCGAACAGATCCACTTCGGCGACCTCGCCGTCGGCACGCAGGTGTTCCGCGACACCGCCGGCAAGATCCACGGGTACGACGAAACCCTCGCCCTGGCCGGGATCCCGCGGCCCCCGATCCCGGGGATGGAGCCGGTCGACCGGCTGGCCGCGGCCGGGTTCACCCGGCTGTACCCCGTGCAGCCGGCCGGACGGTTCTGGACGTTGCAGCTGTGCGAGGCGGGTCTGTTCGTGCTGGTGGCCGCGCTGTGCGTGGCGGTGGCGTTCTGGTGGGTCCGCCGGCGCCTGGCCTGAGCACGGCGTGCGACGCGGCGGAGCGGGTGAGCACCTGGGCACTGCCGAAGCCCGGTGGCACCCGCCCCGCACGCAGCTCCTCCCGCACGACGCGGGCCCTCGCGACGTGCCGGGCGAACGAGCGGCCGCGCACGATCCGGACCCGGCTGTGCTGCCCGGCCAGCGCCTCCTCGGCGGTCGCGTCGAGCCACAGCAGCCGCGCCGGGCGCCGGGTGCCCCGGGCCACCAGCCCGAGCCACCGCCGCGTCGAGGCGCGGGTGGCGGGCTCGTGCACGACCAGCGGCCCGCGCCGCAGCGCCGCGAACAGCACGATCCGCGCGCGGTGGCACACGTGCACCACCGGCCGGTAGAGCCGGTACACCACGGCGGCGGGCAGCACGGCGCCGAGGCGGCCGCGGACCTGGTCCGAATCGAGCACGGGCAGGGCGCCGGCGGCGTGCCGCAGCAGGGTCGTCTTGCCCGCGCCGGGCAGTCCCGCCACCACGAGCAGGTCGCGGCTCTCGAGCTCGATCACCGTGCGCTCCATGCCCTCACAACGCGCGACGAAAGGTAATGGTTCCTTTACTCTCGCCTCACGTGCGGGTGACCCGGTGCGCGCCGCTCCCCTTCAGCCACCGCGCCACGGCCTTGCCGGCCTCCCACAGGATGAGCAGCGAGGCCGCCGGGACCAGGGCCCAGAAGAACTGCGTCAGCGTCAGGTCCGTGGTGCCCAGCAGCTTGTTGAAGACGTCCATCTTGATGACCAGCACCGCGAGCACGAACTCGCCCAGCATCGCCCAGTTCATCTGCTTGCTGTAGAACGTGGCGACGGTCAGCGCCGTCCCGGTCTCGCTGCGGCACTCGACCGCGGCCACGATCAGGCACAGGGCGAAGGCCGTCAACGCGATCGTCGTGGCGACCTCGGCGCTGCCGTAGTACGCCTGGCCCAGCGACAGCAGCAGGAGCAGTCCGACGGTCACGGCCAGCCCCGAGAGCCCGACGGTGATGAACACCGGGCGCGTGAGCACGGATTCACCGCGCGGCCGCGGTTTCAGCGCCATGAGCCCCGGCGTCTCGCGGTCGAACCCGAGCGCGAACCCGAAGGGCGCGTTGACCACGAAGTGGATCCACAGGACCTGCGCCGGGGTGAACGGCTCCCCCGCGGCGATGTTGAACAGGCTGGCGCCCAGGAACGTCAGCACGAACACGACCAGCAGCACCAGGACGAAGCGGATGTACTTCGTGAGGTTGTCGTAGATCTTGCGGCCCTGTTCGACGGCGAACACGATCGTCGCGAAGTTGTCGTCCGACAGGATCATCCGGCTCGCGTTCTTCGCGACATCGGTGCCGCTGCCCATCGCGATCCCGAGGTCCGCCGCCTTGATGGCCGGCGCGTCGTTCACGCCGTCGCCGGTCATCGCGACGACGTCGCCCTTCTTCTTGAGCGTGTCGGCCAGGATCACCTTGTGCTCCGGGGAAACTCGCCCCACGACGCCGATGTCCTCGATCCGGGAGAGCCGCTCGGTCTCGGGCAGGTCCGCGAAGTCCGAACCCAGGACCGCGTCACCCGGGATGCCGAGCTGCTTCGCGATCGCCGCGCCCGTGGTGACGTCGTCGCCGGTCACCATGCGCACCCGGATGTGCGCCGCCTGCGCGCTGGCCACCGCGGCCTTGGACTGCTCCCGCGGCGGGTCGACCATCGCGACCAGGCTCATCACCTGCAGGCCGGTCACGAAGGACAGCAGGTCGCCGTTCGCGTCGAAAGCGGCCGGGTCGAGGTCGCACTGGGCGGCGGCCATCACGCGCCGGCCCTGCGCTTCCATGCTCTTCATGCGTTCGCGGGCCCGCCGGTTCACAGCTTCGTCCCAGGGCACGGATTCGCTGCCCGACAAGGCGGTGGCGGCCCGGTCCAGCACCGCGGGCGCGGCACCTTTCACGAAGCAGCGCACCACCGCCCGGCCCAAGTAGTCGGTCGTCGGGTGGAAGGTGGCCATCAGCTTGTACGACGGGTCGAAGGGCAACGTCGCCGTGCGCGGCAGCTTCTCCCGTGTCGCGTCCACGTCGAGGCCGGCCTTGGCGCCGAGCACGAGCAGCGCACCCTCCGTGGGGTCGCCGACGACCTTGCCTTCGACGATCTTCGCGTCGCTGGCGAGCAGGTAGGGCAGGATCGCGTTCTCGATGCCGCCCGCCGAACCGGCGGCGTGGTGCACCTTGCCCTCGGTGCTGTACCCGATGCCGCTCACGGTGTAGCGGTCCGTCTGGGTCACCACCTCGACGGCGGTCATCTGGTTCATCGTCAGCGTGCCGGTCTTGTCCGAGTTGATCGCGGAGGTGAACCCCAGCGTCTCGACCGACGGAAGGTCTTTGACGATCGCGTTGCGCTTGGCCAGATCCACGCTGCCGAGCGAGAGGATCACCTGGCTCACCGTCGGCAGCGCCTCGGGGATGGCCGCGATCGCCAGGGAGATCGCGCTCACGAACAGGACGTCCCAGGACAGGTCCCGGCTGCGGCCCAGCACGAACATCACGACCATCGTGATCCCGGCCGCCGCGGCGATCCACAACGTCAGCGTATTGAGCTGCTTGGTCAGCGGCGACTGCTCCCGCGCCGTGGCCGAAAGCATCCCGGAGATCTTGCCCAGCTCCGTGTCCTGGCCCGTGCCGGTCACGATGACGGTCGCGCTGCCGTGCGTGACCGGGCAGTTCATGAAGGCCATGTTCGACTGGTCGCCCGGGCCGAGCTTGCCGGCGGGCAACGCGGTCGCGTCCTTGGCCGCCGGCGTGCTCTCACCCGTCAGCGCCGACTCGTCGATCTGCAACGCGTTGGCCGCGACGATGCGGCAGTCGGCCGGGATCTGGTCGCCCGCCGTGATCAGCACGACGTCGCCGACCACGAGCTCCTCGGCCGGGATCGCCTCTTCGACCCCGTCGCGGCGGACCCGCGCGCTCGCCTTCATCATCGACTTCAGCGCGTTCATCGCGCTTTCGGCCTTGCCCTCCTGGCGCAGGCCCGCGACGGCGTTGCCCACGGTCAGCACCAGCAGCAGCAGGGCCGTGCCCCACTGCTTGATCACCAGCGACACCACGGCGGCGGCGACCAGGATGAGCTGCATGTAGCTGGTGTACTGGTCGAGGAACCGCCGCCAGGCCGCTTTCGGTTTCTCCTCGGGCAGCGCGTTGGGGCCGTTCACGCTGAGCCGTTCGGCCGCCGTCGCCGACGAGAGCCCGAACTCCAGGTCGACGCCGAACGCCGACGCCACGTCACCCGGCGTGCGCGAGTACCAGTTGTGCTCCTTCGCCGGCACGTGCTCCTGTGCGACCATTTCCGCCCTCCGATCGCCGTGAGCCGAAACAGCGGCCTTCAGTGCTTCTTTTTCTTCTTCTTGCCCCGCTTCTTCTCGGCGGCCGCCGCGTACGGGTCGGCGGGCGCGCCTTCGGGTGCTTCGGCTTCCAGCTCCGCCCGCGCGACGAGGAGGTCGTCGCGCCGCTCGTCGCTCACCGTGGGGTACTGCGGGTCGATGTCGATCAGGGTGTGCGCCAGGACGGCGGCCGCGCACGTGCGGGCGAACCACTTGCGGTCGGCCGGGATCACGTACCACGGGGCCCATTCCGTGCTGGTCGCCGAGAGCACCTTGGAGAACGCGTGCTGGTAGTCGTCCCAGAACCGGCGTTCGCGGGCGTCGGCCGCGGAGAACTTCCAGTTGCGGTCGGGCCGGTCGATCCGCCGGAGGAACCGCGCGCGCTGCTCTTCCTTCGAGAGGTTGAGGAACATCTTCACGATCTTGAATCCGTTGCCGGTCAGGTAGCGTTCCCAGTCGTTGATCTCGCGGAACCGGCGCGCCCACACCTTTCCTTGGCGCGCGGACGCGGGCAGCTGCTGGTGGTCCAGGTGCTCCGGGTGTACGCGCACCACGAGTACCTCCTCGTAGTGCGACCGGTTGAAGATCCCGATGTCGCCGCGCGCGGGGAGCCGGCGCGCGTAGCGCCACAGGTAGTCGTGGTCCAGCTCCTCGGACGAGGGCACCTTGAACCCGCTCACGCGCACGCCCTGCGGGTTCACACCGCTCATCACGTGCCGGATCGTGCCGTCCTTGCCGCCGGCGTCCAGCGCCTGAAGGCACACCAGCACGCCGTAGGTGTTCTGAGCGGCCAGGCGGCGCTGGTAGTCCGCCAGCAGGGTGACTCCCGCCGCGAGCAGCTCGCGGCCGTCTTTCTTGCGCAGCACGTCACCTCGGTAGGCCGGGTCGAAGTCCCGGGAAAGCAGCACTTTCGACCCCGGCTCGACGCGCAACGGCCTGATGAACTCCGCGATCCGCTCGGCCCGCTTCTCGCCCGCCATGGTTCAGTCCTCTTCGCACCGACCAGGGTCCCTTCCCCCGGTGACGCCTGAACCTTTCAGCGTCCGCGGGTTTCCCCCTCATCTGCTGAGGGCGAGATATCCCGCCGGCCCGCGCACCGCCCTCCGCACCGGCGGTGCGGGCGCGGGCGCCGGCGCACCGGTTCGGTCAACCGTCCGCTGCCGGCACCGTTCGACGCGCGTCGCCTCACCCGTTTCGGGTGAGGCGAGCGGCGGGAGCCCGTCTTCGCGGCCGGAAGTCCACAGTGGAAACCCGGATGCGGTCAGTCCCTCACCCCGAGGTCGCGCAGGATCTGGTCCGCGACCTGGTCCGTGCGCCCGTCCGGCACCGCGTGCGCGGTGAGCGTGGACCACAGCGAGCGGCGGCCGCGGACGTAGACCAGCACGCCCGACCCGGCGCGCGTGATCTCGGCGAGTGAATCGCGCACGGCCTGCGCGCACCCGCAGTGCCGGGCGCCGAACGCGTCGCCGGCCGGGCACTCCACGTGGACGCGCACCACCGCGCCGCGCTCCGGTTCGCCGTGGACGAGGGCGACGTGCTCGCCGCCGTCGACGAGGTCGCGGTAGCCGAGGGCCCGGAAACCGCCGTGCGCCAGGGGAAGCCGGGCGTTCGCGGCCCGTTCGACGAGCCGTTCGCGCGCTCGCCGGTACGCGGCCACTTCGCTGACGGTCACCCACGCCAGGCCCTCGGCCGTGGCGTCGAGCTCCACGAAGGCCGCGACGGGTTCGCAGCCCGCGATCCGGGTCAGGTCCACGGCCGCCTCGGCGAGACCGGAGCGGCCGAGCACGCCGAGCTCACGCGTGCGGGTGGGGAACACCGGCCCGGGCACGCGCAAGTCCTCACGCCGCGTCGCGGGATCCGCCAGTGCGCGCAGAGTGCGGGCCGGGGACCCCTGCCCCACCCCGACGTGGACGTCGGAGCCGGGCACCATCGCGGGGATCCGCAGCCGATCGAGCCACGCACCGGGGAGCGCGCAGCCGACCGGCCCGCCGTGGGCGGCCAGGAACCGGGCCGTCTCGTCGGTGACGAGCTCGGCGGCGGCGACCAGTGCCGCCCCCGCCTCGCCCGCGACCAGCACGACCTCACCCCGGGCCAGCGCCGCGGCGGCGTCCGTGACGCCAGTCGCCGCGACCGTCTCCCGGGCCGGTGACAGCGTCACGCGGCACTCCACAGCCGCGCGAACCCGCACACCTGCCGGCCCACCGTGGCCAGCTGGTCGCCCACCTTCGCGTCGGTGAGCCCGCCCGCCGCGTCGAACGGCTTGGTCGCCGAGTTCACCACCACCCCCAGCGGCGTCGGCCAGCCGCGCAGGGCGTGGACCGTCGAACGCAACGACGTCAGCGTGGTGACCCCGGCCTGCCAGCCGCCCGTGGCAACGACACAGCCCACGGCCTTGCCGTCGAGGTAGGGCGCCGGGTCGTCGGCGAGCTCCTGCAGGTGGTCGAGCGCGTTCTTGAGCAGCCCGGAGATCCCGCCGTGGTAGCCGGGCACGGACAGCACGAGGGCGTCGGCGCGCCGGACGGCTTCGAGCAGCCGCACGGCCTCGTCGGTCAGCGGGGCCACGCCCGGGTCGTACATCGGCAGCGTCAGCTCGGCGGCGGTGATCAGCTCGGTCTCGGCGCCCTCGGCCTCGGCCGCCGTCAGCGCGTGCCGCAGCGCGCGCTCCGACGTCGAACCCGGCCGCAGCGTGCCGCCGATTCCCAGCACGCGCACGGGGTCTCCCCCGGTGATCGGCACAACGGTCATGATCGACTCCTTCAGCCGGCCGGGACGAGCGACGGGGCGGGCAGGCCCAGGCTCTCGCGCAGGGTGTCGTGCTCGTAGTCGGTGTGGAACAGGCCGCGCCGCTGCAGCTCCGGCACCAGCATGTCGACGGCGTCGTGCACACCCGAGGGCAGCATGTCCACCATGAGCGTGAAGCCGTCGGCGGCACCGGCCAGCAGGCGTTCCTGCATCTGGTCGGCGACCTGCTCCGCGGTGCCCACGACCTGGTGGTGGCCGCCGCCGTAGCTGCCGATGAGCTCGCGGACGGTCAGGTCCTCCTTCACCGCGAGGCTCACGATGCTGCGGCGGAACCCGATCGAGCCGGTGAACTCCTCGTCGGGGCCGAGCAGATGGGCGGGGAACTTCTCGTCGAGCTTGAGCACCTCGACCGGCAGGCCGACGCGCTTGGAGAGCTTCTTGATGTTCGCGGTGACACCGAAGACCTCGTCCATCAGCTGCTTGCGGTCCTGCGCGTCCTTCTCGGTGGCGCCGAGGACCACGGACATGCCGGGAAGGATCTTGATGCTGTCGGGGTGGCGCCCGTAGTCGGCGGCGCGGCGGCGCATGTCGTCGCGGAAGGCGACGGCGTCTTCGAGCACGTGCTGGGCGGTGAAGACCACGTCGGCGTACTTGGCCGCCTGGTCGCGGCCGCGGTCGGACGAGCCGGCCTGGAAGATCACCGGACGGCCCTGCGGCGAGCGCGCGAACGGCATCGGGCCCTTCACCGAGAAGTACTCGCCGACGTGGTTGATCTCGTGCACCCGGTCGGGGTCGGCGAACACGCCGGCTTCCTTGTCGCCGACGAGCGCGCCCTCCTCCCAGCTGTCCCACAGCTTGAGCACCACGTCGATGAACTCGTCGGCGCGCGCGTAGCGTTCCGCGTGGTCGGGGTGGCTGCCGCCGCCGAACATCTCGATCACGGTGGGGTTCTGCGTGGCGATGGAGTTCCAGCCGACGCGGCCCTGGCTGAGGTGGTCCAGCGTCGCGAACCGCCGCGCCAGGTCGTAGGGCTGGTTGTAGGTGGTCGATGCGGTGCCGACCAGGCCGATCTTGTCGGTGATCCCGGCCATCAGCGACAGCACGGTCACGGTGTCGAGCGCGCCGCACGGGCGCTCGGTGCCGACCTCCTGGTTGGTCATCTGCTCGGCGAGGAAGATCGCGTGCAGCTTCCCGGCTTCGGCGGTGCGGGCGATGTCCTTGTACAGCGCGGGGGTCAGGTGGTCACCGGCATCGCCTTCGCGCGCCATCCACGCGCCGGTGTGCATGCCGAGGCCGTGCATCAGCGCGGCCGTCAGGATCATGGAGGGGGTGCCGGCGTCCACTGGGGGTCTCCTTGGCGTCGTCGGGGATCAGGGCCACGATCGACGCTAGGTTCGCGCCGCGGCGGCGACCAGCGGCGTTCTGTGAGGGGATCCCTTAGCGCGGCTAACACCTCCGCTCACCCCGGTGGCGCGAGGTCCTCCGGGGTGGTGCCCTCGGCGACCGTGACGTCGTCGAACCAGCCACTGCTCGGCTCGCCCGGCGGCCGGTCGAACGTGCTGACGTACGGCTTCAGGTCGAGGATCGGCGTGCCGTCGAGCAGGTCGACCCCGGCGAAGCGCACCGTGTTCCCGCCGACCTCCACGATCCGCACGAGGCTCAGCCCGATCGGGTTCGGCCGCCGCGGCCCGCGCATCGCGAAGATGCCCATGCGCCGTTGCTCGCGCCGGAGCAGGTACGGGACCTGGGTGAGGCTGGTCAGGGGCCGGTCCGGGCGGTCGAGCCAGCTCAGCAGCCAGGCGTAGTCGAAGCCGGCCAGCCCGTCGAGACCTTCGACGTACTCCTCGGCGAGTTCGAGCACGCCCTCCTCACCGCGGTTGGCCCCGGCCTGCACGGGCGTGCGCTCGAGTTCCGTCCGGGCCGTGCGGACGAATCCGATGACGGGCAAGGGACATTCCATTCAGGACCGCTCCACCGTGGACAGTTTGGCGAGGGTGTCGACCAGCGCGGGCCACGCCGGTCCGTCCGCCACGACGACGTCCAGGTGCCCGGCGCGGGGTACCAGCACCAGCTCCGCGCCGATCGCGGTCGCGTAGTCGCGGGACAGCTGCGGGGGCAGCGCGGTGTCGAGCTCTCCGTGGAAGAGGACGACGGGCCCCGGTGGCGTGCCGAGCGCGGCGGGATCGGCCTCGGCGTAGCGCTCCGGCACGTCCTCCGGTCCGCCGCCCATCAGCCGGTCGACGGGACCTTCGGGATCACGGCGGTGGGCGTCGGCCAGGGCGGTCACCGGAGCGAGCGCGACGACCCCGGGCGCACCGGGGCGGTGCGCGGCCCACAGCCCGAGCGTGCCGCCGGCCGAGTGCCCCAGCACCACCACCCGCGCCGGGTCGATGCGGCCCGGCGCCTCGCGCTCGATGAGGCCCGGCAGCGTGTCCACGGCGAGCCCGGTGTCGGCGAAGGTCTCGGGCCAGCCACCACCGCCGCCGGGCCGGCGGTACTCCACGTTGGCCACGGCGAACCCGTGGCGCGGCAACGCCCGAGCCAGTGGTTCGACGTACCCACGGTCGACGTCGAGCCGCCAGGATCCGCCGTGCAGCACGAGAACGAGGGGCGCGAGAGCGATGCCGGGGAAGAACACGTCGGCGAGCTGGTCGGTTTCCGGCCCGTACCGCACGGTGAGGTCCATGCCGGCCAGCCTAGCGAGCGTCCTGCTCCAGGTTGCCCAGCTTCGGGACCAGCACAAGCGAACCGAGCACCAGGCACCCACCCACCAGGATCGGAACCCGGACGCCCGCCGCCGTGCCGAGGACGCCGCCGAGCGCCGCGCCGAGCGGGATGCCGCCCCAGCCGATGAGGCGGTAGGCGCTGCTCACGCGGCCGCGCAGCTCACGCGGGACCAGGCGCTGGCGCACCGAGACGGCCTGCACGTTCCAGACGACGATGCCGAAACTGCCCAACGCGTACATTCCGCCCACGAGCACCACGGACGTCGCGAACGACGTCACCACCAGGGCGGCACCGATGGCCGTGATCGCGAGGCCGATCCGCGCGCCGAGCGGCAACCGCCGCTTCAGCGGCCCCGCCACGAACGACCCCAGCACGCCACCGGCGGCACCCGACGCGAGGACCAGACCGTAGGCGAACTCCGGCGCCCGCAGCGTCTGGACAACCAGCAGCACCAGCACCGAAGTCGCGAGCTGCACCGCCAGCGCGGCGAGCCCGAGTTCGAACGCGAGCAGGCGCAGCCCGTGGTGACCCCAGAGCCAACGGACGCCTTCGGCGATCTCCGCGCGCATCGACCGACCCGAGCGCGCCGGCACGGCGGGCCGCGCCCGGACGAACCACATCAGCACGGCGGCCAGCGCGAACGACGCCGCGTCCACGACCAGCGGCGCCCCCGCCGAAGCCGCGAACAACGCCGCCCCCAGCGGCGGCCCGACGAACTGCAACCCGATCACCTGGCTGCCCTGCAACCGGCCGTTCGCCGCGTCAAGCCGTGCCGGCGCCACGATGTCGGGCAGCATCGCCGTGGATGCGTTGTCGAACACCGTCTCCGCGCACCCCAGCGCGAACGCCAGCGCCACCAGCACCCCGACCGGCGGTGTCGCCAGGAAAACCCACGCCGCTGCCGCCGCCACGACGACGGCGCGGACCGCGTCCGTGCGCCACATCAGCGTCCGGCGGTCGTGGCGATCGGCCAGCGCCCCGCCGAACAGGGAGAACACCAGCCACGGCAGGGATCCGGCCGCCGCGACCGCGCTCACGGCTCCCGCCGTGGGCGACACTGCCACGGCGAGCAACGGCAGCACTGCGACTCGCACGCCGTCGCCCACCACGGACGCCGACGCGGCCGCCCAGACGCGCGCGAAGTCCGGGCCCAGCCGTTCCCCCTGCCCCACCGTCACCCGGCCATCCTGCCAGTGCGGGGGTCCGGACCACCACGGCAACGCGGGGTGGGCGCCTCCCACCCCGCGACCGTCCTACTTCACCACCTGGACCACGTCACCCGGGTGGAGTGCGTTGTAGAAGGTCACCGCGTCGGCGTGGGAGAGGTGGACGCAGCCGTGCGACTGCACCTTCAGGCTGCCCTGGTGGAACGCCACCCCGGTGGTCGTGAAGAAGACCGAGTACGGCATGGGCCCGTTGAACTGCTTGCTGTAGTGGTCGATGTCCTTGTACTGCACGCGGAACGTGCCGGCCGGCGTCGGGTACGCGGGTTTGCCGACCGTGATGGGCACTCCGCCGCGCACGACGTTTCCGTTGTCCATCAGCCAGGCCGTGCCGGTGTGCAGCTGCACGCAGGCTTTCGCCCGGGGGCCGCACGGCGCGGTGGCCGCGTTCGCACTGCCGGCGGAGCCTATCGTGGCCGCGACCGCCGCCGCGACCGCCAAGGCTGCCGTGATCCTCCATTTCATCGTGCTGCCTCCCGTTCAGTCACCGGAAGAATTCCCCGGCCGGCGAGATTCCAACCAACCGTGATCAGAGCGCGCGCCAGGACAGCGGCGACAATGTCAGCGCGGCCGTGGCGAGACGGCGGGCCGTCTCCGTGAACAACCCGGCACACGCGGAGTCGACCCACTCGTCCACTGTGGACACACCCGATGAGCGGTACTCCAGCGCCTGCAACAGCATTTCCAGCTTGTCGGCGTCCTTCGCGCATCGCGCCTCAGCAGACTCCCGCGCCTCGTACTCGTCGACGGCCTCGCGCACCACGGCACGCGAACGCGACGGCAACGCGGTCGTCTGGTCCGCCGTGATCGCCCGCGGATCCGGTTTCACCAGGTACGGCCCGGCCGAATGCGGGAGATCACCCGTCCGGGTCTCCTGCGTGTCGTGCCAGAGGGCCAGGAACGCCGCGCGCTCGGGCGACGCGCCTTCCTCCGCGGCCAGCAGCGCCGCGAGCTGGGCCGCCCGCAGGCTGTGCTCGGCCACCGACTCCGGGTCGCGCACACCGGCCTGCCACCAGCCGCTGCGGCGGACGCGTTTGAGCACCCCGAGCTCGTACCCGAAAGCCGCCAGCGCACCGGCCTCATCAGTCATGGCCGACAGCGTAGATCAGGGGTTGAGCACGCGATCGGTGTAGAAGCGCGTGATGTGGTCGGCCACGAGCTCGGCCGCGCGATCCCCGTCGCCGGCCTCGATGGCGCGCAGGATCTGCTCGTGCTCGGTCACCAAGTCGGCCGCGACGGCCCGCCAGTCGGGCAGGCGCGCGAACGCCGCCGCCATCTCCGACTCGACGGCGCCCCGCAGCGCCTGCATGAGGTCGGTGGCCAGCGCGTTGCCCGAGATCCGGGCGATGGTCACGTGGAACTCGGTGTCCAGCGCGTTGAACTGCTGGTACTCCTGGTCCGCCGCGCGCATGCCCTCGACCAGCTCGGCGAGCCGGGCCACGTCCTCGGGTGTGCGGGCCGCGGCCGCGCCGCGAGCGGCGTTGCGTTCGAGCTGCACGCGCGTCTCGACCAGATCGGCCAGGCTGATCCGCGCGAGCGCGAGGTGCAGCCGCAGCAGGTTGGTCAGTGCCGGGGTCGACCGCGCCGTGACGACCGAACCCGCGTCGGCGCCCGAACCGGTGCGCGCCTCGATGATCCCCATGGCTTCGAGTGCGCGGAGGGCTTCGCGGACGCTGGTCCGGCTCACACCCAGCGCGCTCACGAGCTCGCGTTCGCTGGGGAGCTTCTCCCCCGCGCGCAGGCTGCCGTCGAGGATCTTCTCCTCGATCTGCGCCAGGACCTGTTCGTGCATCCGCACGCGGCGCACCGGCTCCCAGGCCGCCTCGGTCGTCATGACCGGCTCCCCGGTGTTGTTTCCGGCGTCGTTTCCGGCATCACGGTGGTCACGCTCCTCCTCGGGTTCGTGCGACCCGGTCAAGGATGGACGCGGCGAGAGGGTCTGCCTGCGAACCCCGCCGGGCGGGGTCCGATCACAGTGGCGCGACCGGCCCGGAATCTCACCGGAGTTCCTCTGCACCGCGTAGTGCTCACTCAAGGTAATCGGAGCTCGCAGCCAGTGTCAATATGACCTCTTTGTTGGTATGACCACACTTACTAATTCGGCCAAAAGTAGGCCGACCCCACCCCTCACGTAACCGTTGCCACGAAGCCATTCGGCCGTGACTGTGGCCGGATCAGCAACCGTCGGCACAGTCGGCACACGATCCGACGTACCCCAGTGACCGTTCGCGCTCCTCCGCGCGGAACGCGAGGGCGAGCAGGACGTCACCCAATCGGTCGAGCACCGGCACCGCGTCGGCCGGCGCTTCTCGCGCCGCCCGCCGCGACACCGCCCGCGCGAGCTTCAACAGCCCGGCCGCCGCGCTCAGCCCACCGAGCACCTCGAACCCGCGCGGCACCGCCAACGGACCGAGGTCCCGGGCCGCCCGCCACAGCCGGGGCAGCTCGGGCACCGGCACCCCGGCGGCGAGCGCGTCGGCCAGTTCGAGCAGCTCATACTGGACGTCGAGCAGCACCGCCTCGTCGTCGGCCGGCAAGGTGCACGTCGACACGGCCGCGCCGATCGCCGCGTTGGCCTCTTCGACGGCGTCGCGCGCGCTCACGGCACCATCCACGACAGCACCGGCGTCGACTGCAGGTACACCAGCACGCACATCAGCGGCACGAACACCGCCGACGCCGCGAGCACCCGCCGGAACAGCAGGCCCTCCTTGCCCGCGAGGCCCACGGCGCTCGCGCCGATCGCGAGGTTCTGCGGGCTGATCATCTTCCCCAGCACGCCGCCGCTGCTGTTCGCCGCCGCCATCAGCACCGGTTGCAGCTGGGCCCCGTGCGCGGCCGCCACCTGCAGCGCTCCGAACAGCGAGTTCGACGACGTGTCCGAACCCGTCACCGCCGTGCCGAACCAGCCCAGCAGCGGCGAGAGCAGCGCGAACAGCCCGCCGGCCCCGGCGAGGAACAGCCCGAGCGTGGCCGTCTGGCCCGACATGTTCATCACGTACGCCAGTGCCAGCACCGCCATCACCGTGAGCCCGGCGGTCCGCAGCTGCACGATCGTCTGCCCGTAGGCGCGGACCGCCTCCCGCAGCGGCACTTTGAGCAGGAACGCGGACACGACCCCGGCGATGAACAGCACCGTGCCACTGTCGGCGAGCCAGTCGAACTTGAACGACACCAGGCTCAGCGGTTTGCCCTCCGAGGTCGCGATGTGCAGGCCGGGCCAGCTGAACGTCTTCGTCGTCGTGGCCAGCGCCGCGGCCACCACCGGGATGGCGGCGATCGAGAACAGCACGATGATCGTCGCGTACGGCGCGAACGACCGGAGCTGCTCCACCCGCGAGTCGACCACCGTCCGCTCGCGCACGGCCACCCCGCCACCGCCGGAAACCGGCTGCGCGGCACCACCGGGCACACGGTCGGGCGCCCGGTCCGGCGCGTCGGCCGGCTTCGGCCGCCAGAACCGCAGCAGCACCAGCACGGCAGCGGCGGACACGAGCGAAGCCGCGATGTCCGTGAGCTGCACCGGGCCGAAGTTCGCCATCAGGTACTGGACCACGGCGAAGCTCACGCCGCACACGAGCGCGGCCGGCCACGCCTGCCGCAGCCCGCGGCGTCCGTCGAGCACGATCATGAGCACCAGCGGCACGATCAGGGCGAGGATCGGCACCTGCCGCCCGGTCATCGCGGCGAGGTCGTCGAGCGGCAGCCCGGTCACTTTCGCGAGGGTGATCACGGGCAGCGCGACGGCGCCGTACGCGACGGGCGCGGTGTTGGCGATCAGCGCGACCGTCGCCGCCTTCAGCGGTTTCAGCCCGACAGCCACCAGCATCACCGAGCAGATCGCGACCGGCGCGCCGAAACCGGCGAGCGCCTCCAGCAGGGCGCCGAACGAGAACGCGATGATCACGCCCTGCACCCGCTGGTCGTCGCTGATCTTCGCAAAGGTGCGCCGCAGCACGTCGAAGTGCCCGGACACCTTCGTCATCTGGTAGATCCACAGGGAGTTCAGCACGATCCACAACGCGGGGAACAGGCCGAACGCCGCGCCTTCGAGCGCGGAGTCGAAGGCCGGGCCGGCGGGCATGCCGTAGACCGCGATGGCGACCACGATCGACAGCACGAGCGCGATGACCGAGGCCAGCCAGGCGCGGACGCGGAACACGCCCAGCAGCACGAACAACACCAGCAGGGGCAGGGCGGACACGAGGGCGGACCAGCCGAGGCTGCCGCCCAGTGGCGCGGGAACCTGTGTGTACACAGGTCACCTCCGGGACTCTCGTCGTTGAGAGGGGGTGAGAAGGGTGGGGACTGGGGCTGGGCTCGTCAGAACACCGGGGTCTCGGTGTAGGAGCCGAAGACATCACGCAACGCGCCGGTGATCTCTCCCATGGACAGGTGTGCCTTCACGGCCTCGATCGTGGCGGGCATCAGGTTCGCCGCCGGATCGGCCGCCACGGCGAGCAGGTGCTCCATCGCCGCCTTCGCCCGGTCTTGGTCCCGGTCGGCCCGCACCTGCTTGAGGCGCGAGAGCTGCCGGGCTTCGGACTCCGGGTCGAGCTTGTGGGTCTCGATCTTCTCGCCTTCGCCTTCGTCGACGTACTTGTTGACGCCGATCACGGGCCGGTCGCCGCTGGCCTTGCGGCGCGCGTAGTCGTAGGCGGTGTCGGAGATCTCGCGCTGGAAGAAGCCCTGCTCGATCGCGGCGACCACACCGCCGAGCTCCTCGATCTTCGTGAAGTAGTCGTGGATGCCCTGTTCGAGGCGATCGGTGAGGTTCTCCACGTAGTACGAGCCGCCGAGCGGGTCGATCACGCTGGTGACGCCGGTTTCGTCGGCGATGATCTGCTGCGTGCGCAGCGCGACCTTCATCGCCTGCTCGCTCGGGATCGTGTAGGCCTCGTCGAGACCGTTGGTGTGCAACGACTGCGCACCGCCGAGCACGGCCGAGAGCGCCTGCAGCGCGGTGCGGATGATGTTGTTGAGCGGCTGGGGTTTCGTCAGCGTGGCCGCCGCCGTCTGCGCGTGGAACCGCAGCCGCATCGACTGCGGGTTCTGGGCGCCGAAGGTCTCCTTCATCATCTTCGCGTAGAACCGCCGCACCGCGCGGAACTTCGCGACCTCCTCGAACAGGTCGGCCTGGCTCACGAAGAAGAACGACAGCCGCGAGGCGAACTGGTCCACATCGACCCCGGTGGCGACGACGTCCTCCACGTAGGCCTTCGTGATCGCCATCGTGAACGCGATCTCCTGCAGCGCGTTCGCCCCGGCCTCGCTGATGTGGTAGCCGGAGATGTTGACGGGGTTGTAGCGCGCCATGTGTTCGCTGGCGTAGACCACCGTGTCACGCACGATCCGCATGCTCGGCCGGACCGGGAACACCCACTCCTTCTGCGCCACGTACTCCTTGAGGATGTCGTTCTGGATCGTCCCCGAGAGCTTGTTGAGGTCGTAGCCGCGCTGCTCGGCCACAGCGACGTACATCGCGAGCAGGATCCACGCCGACGGGTTGATCGTCATCGACACGCTGATCTTCTCGAGGTCGATCCCGTCGAACAGCGCCTCCATGTCGGGCAACGTGTCGATCGCGACGCCCTCGCGGCCGACCTCGCCGAGGCTCATCGGGTCGTCGCTGTCCAGGCCCATCAGCGTCGGCATGTCGAAGTCGACGGACAGGCCGGTCTGGCCCTGCGCGATGAGGTACTGGAACCGCTTGTTCGTCTCCTCGGCCTGGCCGAAGCCCGCGATCTGGCGCATGGTCCAGGTGCGGCCGCGGTACATCGTCGGGTACGGGCCGCGCGTGTACGGGTAGCGGCCGGGCAGGCCGATGTCCTGCCAGTCGTCGGGCAGGTCGGCGGGGGTGTAGACGCGCTGCACCTCCATGCCGCTGCCGGAGCGGTAGACCTCGCGCGATTCGGGCTGGCGGTTGACGAACGCCGCGAGCTCGTCGCCCTCCCAGCCGGCGAGCTCGCGCGTGACCGCCTCGACGAGCGCCTCGGTCGTCAGTGCCCGTTCCGCCGGGGCCGGGTCGTGCTCGTTCACCACAGTTCCTCCTCGTCAGTCGTCACACCCGGCCGCCCGACCAGGCGGCGCGCGGCGGAAAGCGGGTCCTCGCGCCGCGCGGTCACGTCGTCCACCGCCCGGTCGAACGCGGGGACGCCGGGGCGCAGCCCGTCGAGCACGAGCTGTTCGGCGACCCACCGGATGCGGGTCGCGCTGTTGCGCCGGGCGCGGCGCTCGCGTTCGCCGTGCTCGGTCATCCACGCCAGGTGCGCGGCGAACCGCTCGGCGAGCTCGGGCACCCCGTCGCCGGTGGCGGCGACGGTCTGCTGGATCGGCACGTTCCACTGGTGCGGCTTGCGGTGCGAGAGCCGGAGCATGTCGCGCAGCTCGGCCACGGTCTTGGCCGCGCCTTCGCGGTCGGCCTTGTTCACCACGTGCACGTCGGCGATCTCCAGCAGGCCGGCCTTGATCGCCTGCACGTCGTCGCCCATGCCCGGCACGCTCACCACGGCCACGGTCTGGGCCGCGCTGATCACGTCGACTTCGGCCTGCCCGACGCCGACGGTCTCGAGCACCACCACGTCCTTCCCGGCTGCGTCGAGCACGGTGATCGCGTCGAGCGTGGCGCGCGAGAGGCCGCCGAGGGCGCCCCGGGTGGCGACGGAGCGGATGAACACGCCCTCGTCCCCCGCGAGGCCGGTCATCCGGATGCGGTCGCCCAGGATCGCGCCGCCGCTGAACACGCTGGACGGGTCCACCGCCAGCACGCCGACCGTCTTGCCGTGGTCGCGGTAGTGCTCGGTCAGCGCCTTGACCAGGGTGCTCTTGCCGCTGCCCGGCGGCCCGGTGAGGCCGAGCACGTGGGCGTTGCCCGCCTTGCCGTGCAGCTCGGCGAGCGCCTCGTCGACGCCAGTGGTGCGCCGCTCCACGAAGGTGAGCATCCGCGCGATGGCCGGGTGCTCCCCCGCGAGCACCCGGCCCACCACGTCGGCCGGGGTCTTCACGACCCACTTCCGAGGCGGCGCAGCAGGTCGCGGTCGTCGATCACCCGCCGCGCCTTGAACTCGGTGCGGTCGAACGTCTTGTACTCCACCGGCACCACGTGCGCGCCGACGCCGAGCGCGCGCCGCAGCTTGTCCTCGATCGCGCGGGCCCAGCCGTCCAGAGTGGACTCCGCGACGCCGCGGTGCTCCACCTGCACGGCGAGGGTGTCCATCGTGGACTTGCGGCTGATCACGATGCGGTGCTCTCCGCCGTAGCCCTCGGCGGCCATCACCACGTCGTCGATCGCGCTCGGGTACACGTTCTCGCCGCGCACGGTGAACATGTCGTCGATGCGCCCGTAGATGCCCTGCGGCAGGAACGGGTAGGTGCGGCCGCGGTCGGCCGAGGGCGCTTCCCAGCGCGTGAGGTCGTTCGACAGCAGCCGGATCATCGGCTGGCTGGTGCGCTCCAGCGTGGTGTACACGGGGGTTCCCTCGCGGCCGTAGTCCACCCGGTGGTGGTCGACCGGGTCGCACACCTCGGTGTAGACGAGGTCCTGCCAGGCGAACACACCCGGCTCGTGGTTCGCGGCACCCAGGTGCATCCACGGGCTGACCTCGGCCATGCTGCCCGAGTCGTACACCTCCGCGTCGAACGCCGCTTCGATCCGGCCGCGGATCGTCGGCACGCTGGCACCGGGTTCGCCGGAGAAGAACAGCTTGCGCAGCCCCAGATCCGCCGGGTCCACGCCCTCGTCGGCGGCGACCTCGGCCAGGTGCAGGGCGTACGACGGCGTCCCGTAGAACACGGTCACGCCCATCTGCTTCATCCACATGACCGTGCGGGCGGTCTGCCCGGGCGTGCCGGCGCCGAACGGGAACACCCGCGCGCCGAGGCGCTCCGCGCCGATGTAGGCGCCCCAGGAACCCCAGTACAGGCTCAACGGCGAGGCCACGAGCACGGTGTCGGTTTCGCGGATGCCCATCCCCCACATCACGCGGGCGTGGGCGTTGGCGACGCTGCGCCAGTCGCGCTCGCCGATGCCGAACGCGGTCGGGCGGCCGGTGGTGCCCGACGTGCCGTTCACGTGCTTGACCTCGCCCGGATCCACGGCGAGGTAGCTGCCGAACGGCTCGTGGGCCGCCTGGTCGGCGCGCAGCTCTTCCTTGCGCACCACGGGAACCTTCTCGAAGTCCGACAGGTCGCGGATGGCCGACGGGTGGATCCCCGCCTCCTCCCACTTGCGCCGGTAGAACGGCGCGTGGTCCCACGCGTAGGCCATCACCTCGCGGATGCGGGCCAGGATCGCCTCGTCGCGGTCGGCCGCGGGCATCGTCTCCCGCCGCGGGAACCAGTGCTGCTGCCCGGACGGCGGGCGGTAGGTCTCGTCGTAGCGCGGCGGCCAGCTCCACTGCTCCATCGAGGTTCCGTGGCCGGAGTCCATCGGGTCCATCACGCCTCCTCTGCGACGCCGGCCAGCGCGCGGATGCGCTCGACGATCGTCTCCGGAGTGGTGTCCTGGCCGAGCACCTCGGCGACGCCCATTTTCTTGAGCGTCTCCTCGTCCTCGTCCGGCATCACGCCGCCGGCGACGATCGCGAAACCGGGCCGGTCGGGCATCGCGTCGATCAGCTCGAAGATGCGGGTGAAGATCGGCAGGTGGGCGCCGGAGAGCAGGCTGACGCCGAGCACGTCGACGTCCTCCTGCACGGCCGCTTCCAGCACCTGCTCGGGGCTGCGGTGCAGGCCGGTGTAGATCACCTCCATGCCCGCGTCGCGCAGGGTCCGCGCGACGACCTTCACACCCCGGTCGTGGCCGTCCAGCCCGATCTTGGCCAGCATCACCCGGATCGGTTCGCCACCGCTCTCACCCACCGTGTCCACACCTCGTTCCACGACCTGAACTACAACTGGTCTTGCCTTGCATGTGGTCTGACCATAGAAGTGAGCGTACGGAATGTGCAACCCTGGGAGCCAGCACCACCCGGCCGCAGGAAGGCGGTAGTGACCGACGTGAGCACCGTTTCGGCCCGCAGACAGGGGGCGGTCGGCCGGCTGACCGTGAACCGTCCGGAGGCACTGAACGCGCTGGACCTGCCCATGATCCGGGCGATGCTGACCGCCCTCGACGAGTGGGAGTCGGACCCGGCCGTGACCGCCGTCGTGCTCGACGGCGCCGGCGACCGGGCGTTCTGCGCGGGCGGCGACATCGGCGTGGTCCATTCGTCGGCCGTCGGCGATCCGGCGGTCGCGCTGACGCTGTGGCGCGAGGAGTACCGGCTCGACGCCCGCCTCGCGCGCTACCCGAAACCCGTCGTCGCGCTCATGGACGGCATCACCATGGGCGGCGGGATCGGGATCGGCGCGCACGCGGCGGTCCGGGTCGTCACCGAACGCTCGGTGCTCGCGATGCCGGAGGTCGCCATCGGCCTCGCGCCCGACGTCGGCGGCGCGCTCCTGCTCGCCCGCGCACCCGGGGAGCTCGGCCCGCACCTCGCCCTGACGGCGGGCCGGGTGGGCCCCGGCGACGCGGTCCACTGTGGACTCGCCGACCACCGCGTACCCGCCGGTCGGCTGGCCGCGCTCGTCGACGATCTCGCCGCCGGTGCGGCACCCGAACCGGCCGTGGCGAAGTACGCCGAGGATCCCGGGCCGGCGCCGCTCGCGGCCGCGCGGTGCTGGATCGACCACGCGTACGGCGGCGCGAGGACCGTCGAAGACGTGCTGTACCGCCTCGACGCCATCGACGAGCCGGGGCCCCGCGAGGCTGTCGCCGCGATCACCGCGGCCGCCCCGACGGCGCTCAAGGTGACGCTGCGGGCGGTGCGCCAGGCCCGCGCCATGAGCACGATCGAGGAATGCCTGCGCCAGGACTTCCGCCTCTGCAGCCGGTTCCTCGCGCATCCCGACCTGGCCGAGGGCATCCGGGCGGCGATCCTCGACAAGGACCGCGCACCGCGCTGGCGCCCGGGCGCCCTCGCCGAGGTGGACGACGATTCCGTCGAGGCGTTCTTCGCGCCGCTGGCCGACGAGCTGGACCTGCCCGAGCCCGATCACCTGCTCCATCCGTAGCAGTCCACATTGTGGTCCGACCACCGCTGTCTTAGGCTGCGGTGGATCGGGAGCAGTGCGGGAAGCACGTGCCGACAGTCCGACAACGCGGTCGAGGAGGCGGTCCGATCGATGGGCCAACCGGACAACGTGCGGTACCTCGGGTCACCAGGCCAGGCGCTGGCGGGGATCCAGGACTGGATCGTCACCGCGCGGCTGGGCGCGGGCGACCCGCTGCCCGCCGAACGCGACCTGGCACGGGCGCTCGGCGTCGGGCCCTCGCACGTGCGCGAAGGAGTCCGCGCTCTCGAGGCGGCGGGCGTGCTCGAACCGGCCGACACGGGTAGCGCGGCCGCGGTCGTGGCCGGCGAACCGAGCGGCGCGCTGCACAAGCTGCTGCGGCTGCACCTGTCGCTGTCGCGGTTCGCCACCGGCGACCTCATGTCCATCCGCCTCGAACTGGAACGCTCGTCCGCGGCCCGGGCGGCCCGGGGCGCGGCGCAGGAGGACCTCGACCAGCTGCGGGAGGTCACCGGCGAGATGGGCCGGCCCGGCGTGACCCGGGCACGGTTCCGCGAGCTCGACTCCGGTTTCCACCTCGGCCTCGCCCGCGCCGCGCACAACGACCTCGCCGCCGTGCTGCTCGCCTCGCTCGGCGACGCCGTCGGCGACGAGATGATCGCCGGCTACGCGCGGACGGCCGACTGGCCCGCCACGGCGCGCCGGCTCGCGACCGAGCACACGTGGATCCTCGACGCGATCGAAACCGGCGACCCGGACCGCGCGTCGGCCGAGGTGACACGGCACATCGCCGGCTTCTACGGCCTGCGGGCCGGCTGAGCGGTTCCCCGGAACCCCTTGCGGGGCATAGGGTCTCCCCCAGGTTTCACGGATGGGCAGTTCACCGTCGAGCACTGGAGGACGCATGTCGTTGCTGGCCGAGCTGAGCGCGGCGATCACCGGGGGTGGCATCGAGGTCGTGGACCTCACCGCTCCCCTGACCTCGAGCACCCCGATCCTGCAGCTGCCCGAGCCGTTCGCGAACACGATCCCGTTCCGGCTCGAGGAGATCAGCCGCTACGACGAGCGCGGCCCGCGCTGGTACTGGAACGACATCCACACCGGCGAGCACACCGGCACCCACTTCGACGCGCCGGTGCACTGGCTGTCCGGAAAGGACGGTCTCGACGTCTCGCAGGCGCCGCTGAGCACGCTCGTCGCGCCCGCGGTGGTGCTCGACGCGTCGGCGAAGGCCCAGGGCAACCCGGACTTCCTGCTGTCGGTCGACGACGTGCGGGAATGGGAGTCCGAGCACGGCGCGCTGCCGGCCGGCGCGTGGCTGCTCTACCGCAGCGGCTGGGACGTGCACTCAAGCGACCAGGACGAGTTCCTCAACGCCGACGAGTCCGGCTCGCACACCCCCGGTATCTCGCCGGAGTGCGCCAAGTGGCTCGCCGAGGAGACGCCGATCGCCGGGCTGGGCGTGGAGACCGTCGGCACCGACGCCGGCCAGGCACCCGGGCTCGACCCGGCCTTCCCGTGCCACGAGCTGCTGCTCGGCGCGGGCAAGTTCGGCCTGACGCAGCTGCGCAACCTGGCGAACCTGCCCGCCACCGGCGCGATGCTGGTCATCGGCCCGCTGCCGATCGTCGGCGGTTCGGGCAGCCCGGCCCGCGTGTTCGCGCTCGTCGAGCGTGGCGCGTGAAGGTCGCGGAACTCGTCGGGCGCACGCTCGCCGACCTCGGCGTCGGCATGGCCTTCGGCGTGGTCGGCAGCGGCAACTTCGAGGTGACCAACGCGCTGCGGGCGGCGGGCGTGCGCTTCGTCGCCGCGCGGCACGAAGGCGGCGCGGCGAGCATGGCCGACGCGTACGCGCGGATGAGCGGCCAGGTCTCCGCGCTGAGCCTGCACCAGGGGTGCGGGCTGACCAACGCGATCACCGGCATCACCGAAGCGGCGAAGAGCCGCACGCCGATGGTCGTGGTCACCGCCGACGCTGCCGCGGCGGCCGTGCTGTCGAACTTCAAGATCGACCAGGACGCACTCGGCGTCGCGGTCGGCGCGGTGGCCGACCGCGTGCATTCGGCGGAATCCGCCTTCGCCGACACGATCCGCGCGTTCCGCACCGCACGGCAGGAGAACCAGACCGTCGTGTTCAGCCTGCCGATCGACCTGCAGCAACAGGAAGCACCGGCACCCGGCGAAGTGCCCGAGGTGCCCGGTCCCGCGCCGATCCGGCCGGAGAGCGCGGTGTCCGGCGAGCTGGCGGAGCTGCTGTCCGAGGCACGGCGCCCGGTGTTCATCGCCGGGCGCGGCGCCCGGGGCCAGGCCACCGCGCTGCGGGCGCTGGCCGACGTCACCGGCGCGCTGCTGGCGACCTCGGCCGTGGCCAACGGCCTCTTCCACGACGACCCGTGGTCCCTCGGGATCAGCGGCGGCTTCTCGTCGCCGCTGACCGCGGAGCTGATCGCGGACGCGGACCTGGTCGTGGGCTGGGGCTGCGCGCTGAACATGTGGACCACGCGCCACGGCAAACTGCTCGGGCCGCGGGCGCGGCTGGTGCAGGTGGATCGCGAGCAGTCCGCGCTCGGCGCGCACCTGCCGATCGACCTCGGCGTGGTCGGCGACGTCGCGGCCACGGCCGTCGACGTGCTGGAGCTGCTGGAGTCACGCGGGCACAAGGCCGAGGGCTACCGCGGTGCCGAGGTCGCGGCACGGCTGGCGGCCGAGGTGCGTTGGAACGACGTGGCGCACCTCGACAACTCCGGCGACGGCCGCATCGACGCGCGCACGCTCAGCGCCCGCCTCGACGAGCTGCTGCCCGCCCGGCGTGTGGTGTCGATCGACTCGGGCAACTTCATGGGTTACCCGAGCGCGTACCTGTCCGTGCCGGACGAGAACGGGTTCTGCTTCACGCAGGCCTACCAGTGCGTCGGGCTCGGGCTGGGCACGGCGATCGGCGCCGCGCTCGCGCGCCCGGACCGGCTGCCCGTGCTCGGCGCCGGCGACGGCGGGTTCCACATGGCGATCTCCGAGCTGGAGACGGCCGTGCGGCTGCGGCTGCCGCTGGTGGTGATCGTCTACAACGACGCCGCGTACGGCGCGGAGGTCCACCACTTCGGCGACGCCGACCTCGACACGGTGCGTTTCCCCGACACGGACCTCGCGGCGATCGCGCGCGGCTTCGGCTGCACCGGCGTCACCGTGCGCACGCCGGGCGACCTGGCCGCGGTGACGAAGTGGCTCGACGGTCCACGCGAAACGCCGCTGGTGATCGACGCGAAGGTCTCCGACGACGGTGGTTCGTGGTGGCTCGCCGAAGCGTTCGGGCACTGAGGATCGGCCGCCGAGGCCCGGGTGCGCCGAGCTTTTCGGCCCGGTGTCAGTGTTTGCTGCCCGCCCGCGCGGCGATCCGCGTCATCAGCGGGCGGGGCAGCAGCTTCCCGAGCGCCGCCGCGGTCTTGTAGCGGAGGTCGGGGATGCTCACCGCCGTGCCGCGGCGGAAGTCGCGGATCGCGGCGGCGACGAGGGTTTCCCCGTCCAGCCACAGCGAGTCCGGGATGCCGCCGGTGTCCATTCCGGACCGTTCGTGGAACTCCGTGCGCACCCAGCCGGGGCACAGCGCCATCACGTGCACACCGCTGCCGCGCACCTGTTCGCGCACGCTGTCGCTGAAGACGACGACCCAGGACTTCGACGCGCTGTAGGTCCCCCGCGAGAAGAACGCCGCCACCGAGGCCACGTTGATCACTCCCCCGCGCCGCCGCGTGAGCATGCCGGGCAAGGCCGCCTTCGTGATCCGCAGAACGGCCTCGCAGTGCACCCGCAGCATGGCCAGCTCGGCGGACACCTCGGTCTCGAGGAACTCACCGTGCTGCCCGAACCCGGCATTGTTCACGACCAGGTCGACCGTCGGCACCCGCTCTTCCACGCGGGTGATCCCGGCGTCCGTGGCCAGATCCGCCACGAGGACCTCGACCGGCACGCCGTGGTCCGCCCGCAGCGAGCTCGCGAACCGTTCGAGCCGGGCCTCGTCCCGGGCGACGAGCACGACGCCGAACCCGTCGGAGGCGAGCCGGCGGGCGAACGCCGCGCCGATTCCGGCGGTCGCACCGGTGACGAGGGCTTCGGGCATGCGCGGCAGTCTAGGCCGCCCGCTCACCAGGTCATCGGCAGCCAGGCGATCGACCCGCCCACCTGGTCGCCGAGTTCGGTGCCCAGCATGGGGATCTCGGTGAACGGGACGGCGAGACGCAAGTCCGGCATCCGCGTCAGCAAAGCGGCATACGCGGCGCGCAGCTCGACGCGCGCGAGCGGCGCGCCGATGCAGTGCGACATGCCGTAGCTGAACGCCGGGTGCGGATTCGGGCGGCGCCCGACGTCGAAGCGCTCGGGATCGGTGAATACGAGGTCGTCGAAGCCGGTCGAGTAGTGGTCGCACAGCACGAGGTCGCCCGCGCGGATCACGACGTCCGCCACGGCGATGTCCTCGGCCGCGTACCGCGGCACACAGGACTCGGCGACGCGGCCGACCCGCAGCACCTCTTCGACGGCCGTGTCGAGCAGGCGCGGGTCGGCCCGCACCCGGTCGCGCTCGCCGGGATGCCCGGCGAGCAGCGCGATGCCCGCGCTGAGGTTGCTCGGCGTCACCAGGAAGGAGAAGCTCGCGAGCGCGAGCAGCCCCGACACGTCGGCGTCGTCCGGGATCACCTCGCACAGCGTGGACGCGAGGTCGTCGCCCGGGGTGTTTCGCTTGCGGCGCGCGAGTTCGCGCAGGTACGCGTACAGCTCGTCCAGCGCCGCGGCCGCGGTGTGTTCGGCGTCGACCTCGCCGGCGCCGAGGAGCAAGGCGAGGAAACCGTCCGGATCGGGCACGCCGACGAGGTCGCACAGGATCCGGAACGACAGCGGCAGCGAGAAGTCGTTGTGCAGGTCGGCCGGCGGCCCGGCGGCGAGCACCACATCGATCTGCTCGTCGACCATCGCAGCGACCCGGTCGGCCAGGCGCTGCATCTTGCGGCCGGTGAAGTGGGGCACGAGGGCGGCGCGGATGTCGGCGTGGCGTTCGCGGGCGGCGGCCGACTCCGCGTCGGACACCGCCAGGTCGAACATCGGCGTGCGCACGTACCGCGGCCGGCGGGCCGGATCGGGGTGCGTCTTGCCCAGCCGCGGGTCGAGCAGCAGCTGCCTGAGCTCCGCGAGCCGGGTGACGAGCCAGGCTTCGTCACCCGCCGGCGTCCGCACGCGGGCGACGGGACCGGTGTCACGCACGGCGCGCAGCACCGGATCCAGCTCGCCCAGTACCAGGTTCCCGCATTTCAGCACGGGTGTGTCCACCGCCGGCTCCCTCCGGTCAAGATCACTTCACGCTAAGCGCGCGCGACTGCGGGAAACCCCAGTGATCCCCCTCAGCGGGACGACACCCCGATCGTGATCGGTGGCGCTGCGGCGGCGGCGCGCGGGAAGTCGGTAGCCTGGCCCCGTGGTCGACCCCATCCCCCGCGGTTCCGCCGAGAGTGACCCCGAACGTCCTGATCAGGACGGTGCGGGCGAGTCGTCCGGTTCGGACGGTCGCGGACGCAAGGCACGCAAGAAACGTCCGTTCTGGCAGGAACTGCCGATCCTGATCGTGATCGCCCTCGTGCTCACGATCCTGATCCAGCAGTTCGTCGCCAAGGTCTTCATGATCCCCTCCGAGTCCATGGAGACCACGCTGCACGGCTGCACGGGCTGCTTCGGCGACCGCGTGGTCGTCGACCGGGTCACCTACGACTTCACCGACCCCTCGCCGGGCGACGTGATCGTGTTCCGGGGGCCGGGTCCGTGGACCGAACACGAGATCGCGCCGCAGGAGCCGAGCAACATCTTCGCGAAGGGCCTGCGCGAGCTCGGCTCGCTCGTCGGCTTCGCGCCGCCGGACGAGCAGGACTTCGTCAAGCGCGTGATCGCCGTCGGCGGGCAGACGGTGCAGTGCTGCGACCCGCAGGGCCGGGTGATCGTGGACGGCAAGGCGCTCGACGAGCCCTACATCCACTGGGCCGACCCGAACAACGCGGCCCAGCAATCGTTCGCCCCGGTCACGGTGCCGCCGGGCAGCCTCTGGGTCATGGGCGACAACCGCAACGACTCGTGCGACTCGCGTTGCCAGGGCGACGGCGGGGTCAACGGCACGGTGCCGGTCGACGACGTGATCGGCAAGGCGCGCTTCATCGTCCTGCCGCCGTCGCGCTGGGGCGGGGTGAGCGACTTCGACGCGCAGGACTCGGCGACGCCGGTGGCGCTCGGCGCGCCGGCGTGGCAGCAGGGGCTGCCGCTCGGCGTGGGCACGGCGCTGTCGGTGCCGACACTGATCCTCGGCCGGCGCACGCGCGAAGCACTGCGCAAGCGCCGCCGCGGCTGACCGCGTTCCGCCAGGAGAGTTCACCCGGGTCCCGTTAAGGTCACCCGACGTGGACAGCGCGCGCGAACCCTACGACCGCGAAGCCGCCGAGCAGTGGTTCCGGCGGCGCGGCCTGCCGTCGGTGGTGCGGGGACGTCCTGCGCACCTGCTGGTGCGGATCGTGCCCGCCGAGGTGTTCGTGGTGCTCGGGCTGCTGTTCACCACGGCGACGTCGGTGCTCGACGGCGGCAGTGACGACGAGTTCGCGCGCCGGATGGACCAGACCTGGTTCGCACTGCTCTACCTCGGCGTGCTCGTCGCGTACGTGGTGGTGCCGTCGGCCGGCGCGTGGCTCGCCGCGCGCTGGGTCCGGCGGCGCGTTCCGGCGCGGCAAGGCACGCCCGTCGCGCTCGCGGTGGCCGCGGTGTTCCTGGTGCTCAACCCGATCGTCGACGCCGCGGCCCCGCCGCACGACTCGCTGCCGGTCGGCGTGCTGGAGCAGCTCGGGCTGCTGGTGGTGCTGCTCGTCGCGGCGTTCTTCGGCGGCGGCTCCATCCTCGGCTGGGCGCTGCGGGCCGCGTTCCGCCAGCTCGCCCGCCTCGGTGACCTCACGTCCCGCGCGTTGCCGCTGCTCCTGCTGTTCACCGTGTTCGGCTTCTTCACCACCGAGATCTGGCAGGTGACCGCCGACCTGACGCGGCACCGGATCTGGCTCGTCGTCGGGCTTTTCTCGGTGGTGGCGGTGCTGTTCCTCGTGTCGACGCTGTCCGACGAAGTCCGGTCGCTGACGAAGGTGGCGAAGCCCGCCGAGCCGGACACGCTGGAGGGGACACCGTTCGCGTCGTGCACCGATCCCGCGCCGGAGCGGGTGCCGCTGACCAAACTGGAGCGGGCGAACATGGTGCTCGTCCTGCTGCTCACGCAGATCCTGCAGACGCTGGTGCTGTCGGTGCTCACGTTCGTGTTCTTCGTGGCGTTCGGCGTGATCACGGTTCGCGCGCCGGTGATCAAGTCGTGGGTCGGGCACGATCCGTCGCCGGGCACGCTGTTCGGCATCCAGGTGCCGATCGCCAACGAGCTGCTGCAGGTGTCGTTGTTCATCGCCGCGTTCTCGGCGTTGTACTTCGCGGCCGGCGCGGTCACGGACGCGACCTACCGCAGCTCGTTCTTCGAGCCGCTCGTGCGGCACCTGGGCACGAGCCTCACGGCCCGCGACCGCTACCTCGCGCGCCTGCCCGTGCGCGGCTGAGCCCGCAACCCGTCCAGCACGAGCTGCAGCAGGCGGTCCGGCAGCTTCGGGTCGTCCGGCGTTTCGTCGGCCGCCTGGCCGATGGCGCCGGCGAGGCGCAGAAGGTCTGCGATCCTCGCGTCCTTGTGGGCCTCGCCCGCCTTTTGCGCGCGGGCGAGCAGCGTTTTCCCCGCCTGTTCAACGGGAATCCGCGCCGCGGCGAGTGTCGCGTTCGGACGGTCCGGCCCGGTCGCCGCGGCGATGGCCTGCCACGCGCGGTGCCGGTCGACCACGGCCCGCAGCCAGGTGCCCAGCGCACCGAACGCGTCACCGGACCGGGCCGCCTCCCGGCCGAGGTCGAGCAGCGCGTCCACCTCACCCCGGAACACCGCGTCGAGCAGGTCTTCGCGGCGCGGGAAGTGGCGGTACAGCGTGCCGATCCCGACGCCGGCCCGGCGCGCGACCTCCTCGAGCGAGGCGTTCGTGCCGTGGGCGAGGAACGCCGCCCTGGCCTCGGCGACGAGCCGCTCGCGGTTGCGGCGGGCGTCGGCGCGTTGCGGGCGGGTCACGCCGCTTTGAGGTGGTGGCTGAGGTCCCCGGCCAGCGCCACGTGCGGCCGCCGTTCGACGAAGCGCCATCCGCAGTCTGCGCGTTCGAAACGGTCGTCGTAGTGGCCCGACGCGATGGGCTGCAGCGGCAGCCCAGGCACGGCTTGCAGCGTCGTCCAGTAACTGTGGGCCGTGGCGGTGCCGGCGGCCTCGTCGACGTGGACGCGCACGTTGCTGGTGACGTGACGGGTGCGCGGGGTGCCGTCGGGGTAGAGCACGAGGGTGTCGTGGAAGTACCGCTCCACGGCTTCGCGCCCCGTCGCCGGGTCACCACCGGCGAAGGTGCCGTGGGCGAACAGCTCGCCGACCGCGGCGAAGTTCCCGGAGTCGACGTGGGCGGCGTATGTGAAGATCAGGTCCTCGATGGCCTGGCGTGCGGACATGGTCGCTCCCGGTGAGTAAGAGGAGGGGTGCCTCCGCTCCACTATACGGAGGTACCCCTCCTCTTGGCCAGTGCCGTGTGCCGGTCACCTAAAACCGTTGGCGCGCTGGGGAAATTCACGGCGGCGCGGCCGGCGGCGGGCGTGGTACGTTCGCCGCGGATCCGGCGCCGCCGCGATCCCACGACGGACTTCCTGGGGGCTTCACATGTCCATCGTCATTCCCAGCTTCGACGACTCCGTGATCGTGCGGTCGGGCGACGCCGAGGTCATCGGCCGCGCGCCCACGACCGTCAAGCTGCTCGCCGACAGCAGCGCCACGGGCGGCGCGCTGTCGACCATCCAGGTCGAACTCAAGGACGGCGCCAACGGCGCGGCGCCCCACCACCACCCCGGCTCGGCCGAACTGTTCTACGTCCTCGGCGGCACCGTCCAGGTCCTCTCGGGCGACACCGTCGTCACCGCCGACCGCGGCGACCTCGTCGTCGTGCCGCCCAACCTGACCCACGCCTTCGCCGCCGCCCCGGGCGAGGACGCCGACCTGCTCATCGTCATCGCCCCCGGCGTCGAGCGCTTCGAGTACTTCCGCCACCTCGAGCGCATCGCGTACGGCAAGGCGGCCCCCGAAAGCCTCCTGGAGGTCCAGGAAATCTACGACACGTACTTCAGCGCGAGCGCGGCCTGGGAAGCGGCGCGGGCCGTCTGAGCGGTCACTTGGGCAACGAGTCCCCCACCGTGCTGTACGCGTTCATCGGCAACGTCGTGATGCCGCCCAGGACGGTGGTGTCGCGGCGGGGGAACCAGAAGACCGTGACCGCCAAGGCGTCGACGCGCTGGGTGTCGGCGCCGTACATCAGGCCGTTCACGTCCGCGGTGATGCGAGTGGCGGGGCCGGAGTAGTAGCCGTAGAGGGGCACGTCCCGGCCCGGGCGGCCCGCGGTGAGGGCGTGGAAACCGGGTGAGCTCGCGCGGGAGCCGGTGGCGAGCTCGGCGGTGACGCCGCCGGCCGTGCGGTGGCCGAGCACGAGCTGGTACGGCGAGCTGTCGGGCAGCGCCGGGGTGCGCTCGAAGAACAGCACCACCTCGCCTTCCGGGTCCACGATCCTCGTGCCCACCACGTCGCCGATCGGCGCCGCGGCGCGTTGTTCAGGCTGAGCGGCCGTCACGGCCAGCGTGGTCACCGCGGGTGCATCCGGCGTCCGCAGCAGCTGCGCGCCCACGACGACGCCGACCAGCACGACCACCGTCGCCGCGGCGGCCGAAAGGCGGTGCAGGTGGCGGCGCCGGCGTCCCCGGTGCATCACGCCGGCCAGGTCGACCGCCGAGAACTCCACGGCGGGCGGCTCAGTGAGCACCCCGCGCAGCGCTTCGAGATCCGTCACGACACCTGCCCCGCCGCGCACGAGCGCCGGTCGGCGGCCGTGATGCGCATCTTCGCGAGCGCCCGCGAGTTGGTGCTCTTCACGGTGCCCAGCGACACCTTCAACTCGGCGACGTCGGCCTCCGACAGGTCCCAGAAGTGCCGCAGCACCACGATCGCGCGTTCCCTCGGGCTCAGCGGCGCCAGGGCCCGCATCAGCCACTCCTGGTCGGCGACGCCGGCGGTGAAGTCGCGTTCGATGGCGCGTTCGGGCACGTCCTCGGTGGCCTGCTCGCGGTACGGGCGGCGCCAGCGGTCGATCACGTGGTTGGACAGCACCTTGCGCGCGTAGGCGAACGGGTCCTGCTTGCGGATCCGCGGCCACGACGTGTACGTGCGCACCAGGGCGGTCTGGACGTCGTCCTCAGCCTGGTGCCGGTCGCCGGTCAGCAGGTAGGCGGCGTGCAGCAGCCGCGGCGAGACCGCGCGGACGAAGTCCGCGAACTCGCTGTCACCTCGGGCCATGCCGGTCCTCGCGCGCGTACATGACCGGTCAGACGAGCGGGACCGCGAAAAGGTTGAGTCCATTTTCGTCGGCGCCGGGTGCTACAACGGACCCGGCGTCCCCGACGGAAGGTGCTCGATGCAGCGCGCGGACACGATCGACCAGGCCCTGGAGCGGTTCGACTCCGGCGAGCTCTTCGCCGAGCTCGCGCGCCGCGTGGCGTACCGGACCGAGAGCAACCTCGCCGACGGGCACCCGCGGCTGCGCGCGTACCTCACCGACGAGCTCGCCCCCGCGCTGGAAGCCCTGGGCTGCCGCACCCGCGTCGCCGAGAATCCCGTGGCGCCCGAGTGCCCGCTGCTGGTGGCGACGCGCCACGAGTCCGCCGACCGGCCGACGGTGCTGCTCTACGGCCACGGCGACGTCGTCAACGGCGAAGCACCCCGCTGGCGCGAAGGCCTCGACCCGTGGACGCTGATCGCCGAGGGCGAGCGCTGGTACGGCCGCGGGTCGGCCGACAACAAGGGCCAGCACACGGTCAACCTCTTCGCCCTGCGCGAGGTGCTGCGGGCGCGCGGGCAGCTCGGGTTCAACCTGGTCGTGCTCGTCGAGACCGGTGAGGAACGCGGCTCCCCCGGCCTCGTCGAGGTGTGCGGCGAGCTGCGCGACGAACTGCGCGCGGACGTGCTGATCGCCTCCGACGGGCCACGCGTGCGGGCCGACCTGCCGACGCTGTTCCTCGGCTCCCGCGGCGTCACGCAGTTCACGCTCACCGCGGACCTGCGCCCGCGCGACCACCACTCCGGCAACTGGGGTGGCGTGCTCCGCAACGCGGCCACCACGCTGGCCGCCGCGATCGCGTCCCTTGTGGACGGCCGCGGCCGGATCCTGGTGCCGGCACTGCGTCCCCCGGCGGTCCCGCCGTCCGTGCGCGAGGCGCTGGCGTCCGTGCCGGTCGGCGGCGGCGCGGACGACCCGGCCGTCGACGAGGGCTGGGGCGAGCCGGACCTCACGCCGGCGGAACGGCTGTTCGGCTGGAACACCGTCGAGGTGCTGGCGTTGCTCGCCGGCTCGCCCGCGTCACCGGTGAACGCCATCCCCGGCCGCGCCGAGGCGACCCTGCAGCTGCGGTCCGTGGTGGGCACGGACCTCGCCGGGCTCGAGCCCGCGCTGCGGAACCACCTGTCGGAGCACGGTTTCCCGATGGTCGAGGTCGCCGTGACGGAAAGCCGGCCGCCGACGCGCACGGATCCCGGCCACCCCTGGGTGCGCTGGGCGGCCGGCTCCGTCGCCCGCACCACGGGCAGCGCGCCCGTGCTGCTGCCCAACCTCGGCGGCACGATCCCCAACGACGCGTTCGCCGAAGTGCTGGGCCTGCCGACGATCTGGCTCCCCCACTCGTACCCGGCCTGCGCGCAGCACGCACCCGACGAGCACCTGCTCGCTCCCCTGGCCCGCGAGGCCGTCGCGATCATCACCGGGTTGTACTGGGACCTGGGCGAAAAGGACAGCTGAGCGGATCTCGCCGGTTCGCCGGGGCCCGAGACTAGCCGGGACCTTGATCACGGCGAACCCGCGGGCGCCTCGACCATCACGGCGGGTACCGCGAAGCCGTGACCTGGGGCGTTCACCCAGCGAATCTGGATGCGTGACCGTGCGGGTACACACATCGACCTCCCGCCGCGAACCGCCGCGAGGTCGATGGCATGATGCCCCAACCGGTCCCGCTCGCGGAGGGCGGCAGTGAGCCGACGAGGAAGGTGAGGCTTGAGCACGCGCACCACCCAGGTGGACGATCTCCGACTGGTGGCTCAGCCCAGTGCGGTTCCGTGCACCGAGCTGTTCGTCCGCCTGATCCTGTCGGACTGGTCGCTCCTGCCGATGCTGGAACAGGTCACGGCCGTCACGTCACGGCTCGTCGGCGACATCGTGGACCAGAGCAACTCCGCCGCCCCCGCGTTCATCACCGTGCGCCTGCAGCTGCGCGGCGAGGTGCTCGTGGTCGAGATCGAGGACGACCTCGTCGGCCCGAACCCGCCGCGCACCGCGCCCGGCGAGCAGATCGGCGTGGAGCCGCTGCGCAACGGCCGCCTCACGTGGTGCGAGATGCCACTGCCCGGCGGCATGACCGCGGGCCAGGTCCGCCTGCCGCGCCGCCAGGAACGCCGCACCCTCGTGGACGAGCCCGTGTCGGGCGCGCCGGTCGCCGCCGACCCGGAAGTGCTCGAACGGCTGCTCAACCGGCTCAGCGGCTGGTCCGGCTGAGCAGCTCGTCCACAGTGGACTCGGTGGGCTCAGTAGGCTCGGTGGGCTCAGTGGCCGCCGGTCACGCGGCGCGCCCGCTCCACGCGCGCTCGAGCGCCTGCGCGAACACCTCGGTGGCCTGCCCGCCCGCGACGCCGATGCGCCGGTCCAGCACGAAGAACGGCACCCCGGTCGCGCCGAGCTGCGCCGCTTCCCGCTCCTCCGCGCGCACGGCGTCCGCGTAAGCCGCCGGATCGGCCAGCACGCGGCTCGCGTCCTCGCGGTCCAGTCCGGCCTCCACCGCCACGTCGAGCAGCGTGTCCCCGGTGAACAGCGGCCGCGCGTCGGCGAAGTTGGCCTTGAACAACGCGTCCACCATGCGGTGCTCCAGCCCGCGCTCGCGCGCGAGGTGCATCAGGCGGTGGGCGTCGAAAGTGTTGCCGATCTCCCGGTCGGACCGGTACCCGAGCCCGACCTCCGCGACGAGCCCGGCCAGGCGCTCTTCCATCTCGACGGCCTGCGGCCCGTACCTCGCGGTCAGCATCTCCTGCAACGGCTCCACCGTGTCGCGCGACGGGTCCAGCTCGAACGACCGGAACGTCACCTCCACCTCGTCCCGGTGCTCGAACCCCGCCAGCGCCGCCTCGAACCGCGCCTTCCCGAGGTAACACCACGGGCAGATGACATCGCTCCAGATTTCCACGTGCATGGCCCCAGCCTAAGGAGCGCTGGGGTGATCCAGAAGTACGCACTCCCAGGTAACCGACCGCTTCCTGCGCCGCGGGGCCGCCGCGCCCGGCGGGTGTGGGCGGGCTCACCACGAGCCGGACCCACGCAGGGTGACCGCCGGGACCACCCGACCGTGGGCCCAAGCTAGGAGTTTGCCTAGTTCCCGCCCGTTTCAATCGGAGGTGTGGAGCGACCTGGGACGAAGACCGAAGCCCGGCGGGACGACGCCGGGTCAGCCTCCGAGTCACGGCCGCGCACGGCGTGGGAGCGGACGGGCGGGCTGGTGGGCCTGCTCGTGTCGTCGCTGCCGTCGCTGGTGTTCGTGGTGGTGAACTCCTTCGCGGGGCTCATCCCGGGGATCGTGGCCTCCGTGGCCTCCGGCGTGGTGTTCGTGGTGCTGGCCGTGGTGCTGAAGAAGCCGCTGCAGCCGGCGGTGTCGAGTTTCGTCGGGGTGGCGATCACGTCGCTGATCGCGTTCCTCACCGGCTCGGCCAAGGGCTACTTCCTGTCCGACATCTGGTTCAGCCTCGCGTGTTTCGTGGTGCTCGCGGTGTCGATCATCGTGCGCCGGCCGCTGGTCGGTGTGGTGTGGAGCCTGGTCAACAGCGAGAAGATGACCTGGCTCGCCGACCGGCGCTCGCGGCTGGGCTACGACCTGGCCACCGCCACGGCCACGCTGGTGTTCGCGTCGCGCTTCCTGGTGCAGCAGTACCTCTACGACCAGGACCGCACGGGCTGGCTCGCGTTCGCCAAGATCGCCATGGGCAACCCGCTCACCGGCCTCGCGTTCGGCGCCGCCGCGTGGGCGATCCACTACGCGAGCAAGCGCGAGAAGCTGCTGGCCGACGCGTAGCGGCGAGAACGCGGCAAAGCGAGAAGTTTTTCCCTTCGTGGTGTCGAATGGCGTCGAGCCGGTTCGTGGGCAGGGTGAGGGACCGGCGAACGGACCGGTCGCCCGAGCGAAGGAGCCCGCCATGAAGCAGTACCTGCTCGCCGTCCAGCTCGACGAGAGCAAGCCGGAGCCCGAGGAGGACTTCGAGCCGATGCTGGCCCGGACCGGCAAGGTCACCGAGGACATGAAGTCCGCCGGGGTGTGGGTGTTCGTCGGCGGCCTGGAGCCCTCGCACGCGTCCACGGTCGTGCGGCCCGGCGACGGCAGAGTCACGATCACCGACGGCCCGTTCGCCGAGACGAAGGAACAGCTCGGCGGGTTCTGGGTGATCCGGTGCGAAGACCTCGACCAGGCGCTGGCGTGGGCCGAGAAGTGCGCGCTGGCCTGCGGCCAGGCGATCGAGGTGCGCCCGTTCGGCGAAGTCCCGCGGCGCTGACGCGCCGATGGATCTCGACAGCGTCTACCGGGCGGAGTACGGCCCCTGCGTGGCCACGCTGACGCGTCTCCTCGGCGACATCGGGCTCGCCGAGGAAGCCGTGCAGGACGCGTTCGCGGTGGCCGTCACCAAGTGGGCCGACGGGCTGCCGCCCAACCCCGGTGGGTGGATCGTGACCACCGCGCGCAACCGCGCCATCGACCGCCTGCGCCGCGAGTCCACTCGCGAAGCGCGCCACGCGCAGGCGTTGCTGCTGAGCCGGCCCGACGAGCCGCAGGAGGTGGGACCCGTGCGCGACGATCAGCTCCGCCTGATCTTCACCTGCTGCCACCCGGCGCTCTCGCCGCTCGCGCAGACCGCGCTCACCTTGCGGCTGCTCGGCGGGCTGGAGGTGCCGGAGATCGCGCGCGCCTACCTCGTGCCGGAGGCGACCGTCGCCCAGCGGATCGTGCGCGCCAAGAAGAAGATCCGCGACGCCGGCATCCCCTACCGCGTGCCCGCCGAGGCCGACCTGCCCGACCGGCTGCCGCCCGTGCTCACCGTGCTGTATCTGGTGTTCAACGAGGGTTACACGTCGACCTCCGGCGAGCTGCTGCGGACGGATCTGTGTCTCGAGGCCGTGCGCCTCGCGCGGGCGCTCGCCGACCTCATGCCGGACGAGCCGGAGGTGCTCGGGCTGCTGGCGCTGCTCCTGCTCACCGAAGCCCGTCGGCCGGCGCGCGTCGGTCCCTCCGGTGAGCTGGTGGTGCTCGCGGAGCAGGACCGGTCGCGGTGGAACCGCGAACTGATCGCCGAGGGCCACGACCTGGTGCGCCGCTGCCTGCGCCGCGGGCAGCCGGGTCCGTACCAGCTGCAGGCCGCCATCAACGCGGTGCACACGGACGGGCCGGCCACCGACTGGCCGCAGGTCCTGGCGCTCTACGACCAGCTCCTGCGGCACGCCCCGACGCCGGTCGTCGCGCTCAACCGGGCGGTCGCCGTCGCCGAGGTGCACGGTCCGGCGGCGGCGCTGGCCGTCGTGGACGAACTGGACCTGCCGGGGTACCACCTGCTGCCGGCGACCCGCGCCGACCTGCTCACCCGGCTGGGCCGGACCACGGAAGCCGTCGCGGCCTACGACGACGCGATCGGCCTGGCCGGCAACGACACCGAACGCGCCTTCCTGCAGGCGCGACGGGCTCGCCTGACCGAAACCTAAGGCGCCGCAACGGGTTCCCGCGCGCCGGTGCGTTCGGCACCGATGCCCGCGACCACCACGAACAGCACCCCCGCGGCCGCGGCGAGGTCGGGCACCTGGTGGAGCACGAGCAGCCCGATCGTCATCGCGATGGCGGGTTCGAGGCTCATGAGCGTGCCGAACGCCGACGCGTTGAGCCGCCGCAGCGCGAGCATCTCGAAGCTGAACGGCACCACCGGCAGCAGGATCGCCAGCCCCAGCCCGGCGAGCAGGAGCTCCCACGACAGGTGCCCGAACACCGCCGGGCCCTGCACCAGCGTCGCCACGATCGCCGCCACCGGCATGGACACCGCGAGCCCGCGCACGCCTGACACCTCGTCGCCGACGCGTTGCGTCAGCAGGATGTAGGTGGCCCAGCAGACCGCCGACGCGAGGGCGTAGCCGACGCCGACCAGGTCCGACCCGCCTTCCCACGGCTCGGTCAGCAGCAGCACACCGACGGCGGCGAGCACGGGCCACAGGCGTTTGCCGCCGCGCCCGCGCGTGATCGCGACCGTCAGCGGGCCGAGGAACTCCAGCGCGCTCGCCGTGCCCAGCGGCAGCCGCGCGACGGCGGCCATGAACAGCATCGTCATGCCGGCCGTGACGACCCCCAGCACCACACACGCGAGCAGTGTCGAGCGGCTGAACGACGACGGGCGCGGGCGGACCAGCACGAGCAGCAGCACCCCGGCCCAGGCGAGCCGCAGCCACGCCGCTCCCTCGGGCCCGACGCGGTCGAACAGGCCGACGGACAGGGCCAGGCCGAGCTGCACGCAGAGCATCGCGGCGACGGCGAGCACCGCCCCGGTGCGGGTGGAGGAGGAGAGCACGCGTCCAGGAGAACGGATGCCCACCGTTCGTGTCCACGTGCCGATCGTGAACGTACTGTCCGAGAATCCTGGACAATGAGGGTATGGACACCCGCAGGCTGCAGTTCCTCCTCGAGCTGTCGCGGCTCGGCTCGATGCGCGCCGTCGCGGATGTGCTCGACACCACCACGTCGACGGTGTCGCAGCAGATCGCCGCGCTGGCCAAGGAGACCGGCGCGCCGCTGCTCGAACCGGACGGCCGCCGCGTCCGCCTGACCCCGGCCGGGCGGCGGCTGGCCGAGCACGCCGTGACGATCCTGGCCGCGGTGGAGGCGGCGCGGGCGGACCTCGACCCGCACGCGGAGCCCGCAGGCACCGTGCGGGTCGCGGGTTTCGCCACGGCGATCCGGCGGGCTCTGCTTCCGGCGGCCGACCGGCTGGCGCGGACGCATCCGCGGGTGCGGCTGGTGATCAGCGAGTACGAACCCGCCGAGGCGATGACCCAGCTGCTGACCGACGACGTCGACCTGGCACTGATCTACGACTACGACCTCGCGCCCGCGACCACGGACCGCTCGCTCGACGTCCGTCCTCTGTGGACGGCCGCGTGGGGCCTGGGGGTGCCGGCGACGGATGCGGGCCGCGTGGCGGGCGAGGGCACGCTGGCCGTGTTCGAGGCGTTCCGCGACCACGACTGGATCGGCAACTCCCGCAACCGCGCCGACGAGGACGTGGTGCGCACGCTGGCGTCGATGGCCGGGTTCACCCCGCGCGTCACGCACCTGGCCGACAGCCTCGATCTCGTGGAGGATCTGATCGTCGCCGGGCCGGGCGTCGGGTTGCTGCCGGTCGCGCGCCCGACGCGGCCGGAGGTGGCGCTGCTGCCGCTGACCGGACCGGACGTGCGGCTGCGCTCGTTCACGGCCACCCGCCGCGGGCGGGACGCGTGGCCGCCGCTCGCGCTCGTGCTCGGCCTGCTGCACCGCGGCGACCCGTGACCACGGACTCGGGTCAGGTCCGGAGGCCGGGCTGGGCCTGAGTGAGCTCGGCGTCCCGGAAGGCGGCGGGCGAGAGCTGCCACCACACCACCACGGCGCCGGCCAGCTGGATCAGCGCACTCATCACCCACACCGCGCGCAGGCTGACGTGCGCGGCGACGAACCCGCCCGCGAGCGCGCCGAGCGGCGTCAGGCCCCACGCCAGCGCGCGGTGGCTGGTGAGCACGCGGCCCAGCAGCGGCGACGGCGTGAAACGCTGGCGTGAGGACTGGGAACAGACGTTCCACACGAGCGTGGTCGCCGTGAGGAACACGAGCACCAGCCCCACGACCGGCGGCCACGGCGGCACCACGGCGATCGCCAGCTGCGCCACCACCCCGCAGCTCTGCGCCCACCGCATCGACCACGAGTACCCCAGCCGCCGCACCACCCGGTCGACCACGAACGACGACGCGACCCAGCCGACGGCCAGGCACGCCATCAGCCCGCCGTAGCCGACGGGGCCGAGGTGCAGCACCTGAGTCGCGAAGAGCACCAGCATCGCGTTGCCGGCGCTCGCCGCGAACGACCCGAGCGCGACGGTGATCGTGATCGACCGCAGCAGCGGCGTGCCCACCAGGTACCGCAGCCCTTCGCCGATGTCCCGCAACGGATGCGCCGGCGACTTGACTGGCGGCGCCGACGGAATCCGCCGCACCAAGGCGAAAGCCACGACCGCGGCCGCCGCGGCGCCCCACGCCGGGATCCCCGCCTCGACCCCGAGCAGCACACCGGTGACCGGCGGGACGACGAACTGCACCAGCCCCCGGTCGATCACTTGCAGCCGCGCGTTCGCCGCCGCCAGCCGGCCGGGCTCCACGACGTCCGGCACGAGCGCGCCGCTGGCCCCGTCGCCGAACACCTGCGCGGTGGTGACCACGAACGCCACCACCGCCACGAGGGGCAGGCTCAGCTCGCGCAGCGACCCGGTCACGGCGAGCGCCACGGCGGCCGCGGTGAGCACGGCGTACGCCCCCGCCAGCACCGCCGTCCGCCGCACCCGGTCGATCACCACGCCCGCGAACAACGACAACACCAGCCACGGCGCCTGCCCGGCCACCGTCACCAGCGAGATCTCCCGCGGGTCGGTCGTGATCGACACGGCCAGCAGCGGGATCGCCGACAGCACCAGGCCTTCCCCCGCCGACCCGAACACCGCAACCAGCTGCAACCGCCCCCACGACCCCATACCGGCGAGTCTGGTGGCTGGGTCAAGTGCTTTTCTTGCCGGTCAAGCCTTTCCGAAGGCGAGCAGGTGCGCGCTGGCGTTGATCAGGTGGGGATCCCGCTCGACCATCCGCGCGCAGCGCAGCGCCGAGTCCAGGTGCTCGTCTCGCAGGTCGGCGGTGGCGATGTCGAGCGCGGCCCACGCGGGGCCTTCCACGCCGAACACGTCGACGTCCCGCACACCGGCGGCCCGCACTTCGGCGCGCAGCTCGGCGGCGGTGTGGAAATGCGCGGGAACGAACCCGACGTGACCGTCGTAGGTTCCGGTGCCGACGACCTCGCCGACCGCGGCGGCCATCCGCGCGTCGAGACGCCCGGTCGTCCCCGTTTCCAGGAGCGACAGATAACGGCCGATCGCCGCGGCGCACACCACCCCGCCGGGGCGGAGTACCCGCAGGGCCTCGGTCAGCGCCGTGGCTCGGTCCCCGGCCTCGACGAGGTGGTAGAGCGGCCCGAACAGCAGGACGACGTCCGCACTCGCGTCCGGCCACGGGAGGGCCCGCGCGTCGCCGGGTTCCGCCGTGACGCCGGGGATCGCGGCCGCGGCCTCGACGTGGCGGGGCACCGGATCGACGACGTGCACGGAGTGCCCCTCCGCCGCGAGCCAGCGCGCGTGCACGCCGGTCCCGCCGCCGACGTCGAGAATCCGCAACGCGTTCCCGTCCAGCGCCCGGCGCACCAGCTCCCGCGTCCGCAGGAACTCCAGCCTGCCGTGCGGCGAGCGGGTCAGCCGGGTGTCCTCGTCGGTGCCGCGGCCGTAGAACTCGGTGAGGTTCGTCGTCATGGCACCCGAGGATGATCGCGTACGGCGCCGCGCCGCAAGCGAGAATCGGCCGCGCCGACACCGTTCGCGGCGCCGCCGGTGAGCGTCCGAACGCCCCGCGCCCGTTCCGGCACCGCGGTGACCGGTCTCCCGCAAGGGAAACCGGTCACCCGCGACGTCACTGCACCGCCAGCTCCAGCGCCTCGCGTTCGACCGCCGCCTTCACCTTGGCGCTGTCGACGGCGACGTTCACGGCCCAGTAGAACACGGCCAGGCTGAACGCGATCACCACCAGCAGGTCGATCCACTCCGGCAGGGCGTTGATGTTGCCCGACTCGCCGTAGCGGCCGAGGAAGCCGATGAGCACGTGGCCGGCGAGCCACGGCGCGATCCACTGCGCGGCCTTCCAGTCGATCGGGAGGCGTTCCAGCTTCGGGCTCGTCGCGCGCGCGACGAGGAACAGGCCGAAGCCGATCACGACGGCGATCATGATCTTCCACGTGACGTCGAAGCCGCCCCAGTAGATGATCAGGTTCGCGGCCACGAAGCCCGCGGGCGCCAGCACCTTCGGCATCGGCGCGCGGTACGGGCGCGGGCGGTCCGGGTCGCGCCTGCGCAGCGCGATCATCGAGACCGGCGCGAACGCGTACATCAGCGCGGTGGCCGACGTGATCACGCTGACCAGCGACTGCCAGCTCGGGAACGGCAGGAACGCGATCTCGCCGACCACGAACGACAACACGATCGACCACACCGGGACCCCGCGCACGTTGAGCTTGCCCAGGCCCTTCGGCAGCGTGCGCTCGCGGCCCATCGCGTACGACAGGCGCGCCGACGTGCCGAGGTAGAGCATGCCGGTGCCCGCCGGGGAGACGAAGGCGTCGGCGTAGAGGACGTACGACAGCCAGCCGGCGCCGGCGAGGGTCGCCAGCGTGGCGTACGGGCCGAACGAGCCTTGCGCGATCGGGTTGTCCCAGCCCTTGAGCAGCGCGGTCGGGTCGAGCGCGCCGATGAACGCGACCTCCAGCAGCAGGTAGACGATCGTGCCGATCACCATCGCGACGATGATCGCGCGCGACAGGTCCTTCTGCGGGTCGCGGGCTTCGCCGCCGACCTGCACGGCCTGCTCGAAGCCCTGCAATGCGAACACCACACCGACCGGCAGCGCCGCGAAGATGCCGTGGGCGCCGTGCGGGGCGAAGCCACCGCCCGCGGTGAAGTTGCCCGGGTGGAACCGCAGCGAGAGCAGCACGACCACTGTCAGCACCGGTACCGCGGTCTTCCAGATCACCGTGGCCGAATTGCTTTCCGACAGCAGTTTCACGCCGACGAGGTTGATGAGCGTGAAGATCGCCATGAGCAGCGTCGCCCAGCCGAACCCGCTCGCGGTGAGCGTGCCCGAGGGGCTCAGCAGATTCAGGTGTTCTTTGATCCAGGTGATGTTGTCGAGGTATTCGAGACTGGCCTCGACCTCCGCCGGCGCCAGCGCCACCGCCTGCAGCCACGCCACCCAGCCGCCGACGAACCCGCCGAGCACTCCGTACGCGAGCGCGGGGTACCGGGCCGTGCCGCCGGCGACCGGGTCGGCGGCGCCGAGTTCCGCGTGGATCAGGGCGAGCGTGGCCATGATGATCGCGGTGAGCACCCACGACACGAGCGACGCGGGGCCAGCCACCTTCGCCGCCTTGAGCGCGCCGAGCAGCCAGCCGGAGCCGATGATCGAGCCGAGCGAAACGAACATCAGGCCGTAGAAACCGACCGATCTGCGCATTCTCGGCGAAGTGCCCGCGGCTGCGGTTTTCTGGGCAGGTTCAACCATGGATGTGCCTCGATCCGAATGTTCGGGAACTTTGTCCGAATGATTCGCGCCAGTACCTGTTTTCAGGATTTATCGCAAGCCTCCGAATGTATTTCTGACGCGATCACAACGCGCGATTCTGGCGTGCCGGCCGATGGAACGGAACCGTCGCTCCGTTACAAGTTAGTTTCAGTCCGGGAAACCGGACATCTCGTGAGGCTTCGACAAAGTGCTCCAGACCACACCGGAACCGGAACAATCCCGGCGCCGCCGAGGTTGATCTGCGGCAGGACCCGGAGCCAGGAGGAACTGCCGTGCCGATCACCTCGGAACCGTTGCGCAAGCTGGGCTTCCTCACGATCGGGCTGTTCGACGAGGCCGATCCCGCCGCCGGTCACGAGTCGACGCTGCAGGTCATCCAGCTCGGCGAGGAGCTCGGCTTCGACAGCGCGTGGGTGCGTCACCGGCACCTGCAGTTCGGCATCTCCTCCCCCGTCGCGGTGCTCGCCGCCGCCACGCAGCGCACGAGCCGCATCGAACTGGGCACCGCCGTGATCCCCCTCGGCTGGGAGAACCCGCTGCGCCTCGCCGAAGACCTCGCCACGGTCGACGTCCTCTCCGGCGGGCGCCTCAACCCGGGCCTGAGCGTCGGCGAGCCGCGCCACTACGACCACCTCGCGCCCGCGCTCTACCCCGACACGGCGTCGGCCGAGGACTTCAGCTACCGGCGCGTGGAGCGCCTCCTGGGCTTCATCCGCGGCGAGAAGGCCACCGACTTCAGCGGCACCGAGGGCATCGAGGAGTACTCGCCCCGCGTCCAGCCGCACTCCCCCGGCCTCGCCGACCGCCTCTGGTACGGCGGCGGCAGCACCCGCTCCGCCCGCTGGGCCGGCGAGCACCGCATGAACCTCCTGGCCAGCAGCGTCGTGCGCGTCGAGGACCCCGAGGCCACCGACGTCGACTTCGCCGCCATCCAGGCCGCCCAGATCCGCGAGTTCCGCGCCCACCACCCGCTCGGCCCCGACGCCCGCGTGTCCCAGGGCCTGGTCGTCATCCCGACCGACAGCGCGACCCCAGAGCAGCGCGCGAAGTACGAGGCCTACGCCGCCTCCCGCCTCCCCCGCGTCGGCAAGGCCCACGGCCCCGCCCGCATGACCTTCGCGGAAGACCTGGTGGGCACCTCGGCGTCCATCGCCGAGCGGCTGTACGCGGACGCCGGGTTCCGGGAGGTCTCGGAGGTGGCCTTCGCCTTGCCGTTCACCTTCGAGCACGCCGACTACGTGCAAATCCTGACGGACATCGCCACCCGCCTGGGCCCGGAACTGGGCTGGAAGCCGGCCGCCTGACCCCCGGCGCCGGCTCCCTCCGGGGTGAGCCGCGGCCGGCACAACCCCGCGCGAGAAGCTCCGCAACTCACCCTGCGCTATGCTCCGTCGCGCACGGTGCGGGCACTGCTGGTGTCGCCCACCCGGCAACCCGGGCGACAGAACCACCGAACAGCACGAACGACCGATCGCGCCCCGTGGGTGCCTGAAGAACCATGGCTGGATTCCCTCCTCGCCGAGCCGGGCGGTGACGAAGGAAGGACTCTGCCGTGACCACCTCAGTCGCCGAGCTCGCCTCGGTCCGCCGCCGGTTCACCGGTGAGACGCATCAGGAAGCCCACAAGGCGATCAGCGCCGATCTCCCCGGCGCGACCACTCCGCGAGATGCGATGATTCCGGCCGCACATTCCTTGCACCAGCGGGTTCTGGAGACTTCGCTCCTGCTCGCCCTCCGGCATTCCGCCCGCCGATCCACCGGGCCCGGGGTGTTCAGAAAGGTCAGCCCACGCCGCGACATGCTCGTGGTCAGCCTGGCAGAGGACGCGGCGCCCCGGTTCTTCCGTGCGCTGCTGGCTCCGGTCGAACCGAATGAGGGCCGCGACGGCCTTCCCGGGTTGCGCATCACCTTCACCGGGCCGCACCTGGAGCTCCGCCTGCTCGATGTCGACGGCCGAGTCACCCCTTGCCGCGTCGTGGTCCGTGACATCGGAGAACACGACTGGACGCAGATCTGGGGCACCATCAGCCACACGGCTTACGGCGGGAGATGCGTCGACCCGCGCCTGGCGTGCTCGCCCCAGTTGAGCTCAGGTGAGCGGCACGGTTACGACTTCCACTGGCAGCACTGCGGTCCGGTCGCGCTCGGCAGCGCGATGCTGCGCCGCATCGGGCTGGTCGCGCACGCGGGCGCGATCGACGTGTGGAGCGGGTTGGGCGGCACGGCGCTCCACCTCGAAACGGAGCAGGGTCCTTCGGTGTTCTCGCTGGTCGAAGATCTGTGCGACCCCGTGGCGGGGATCCTCGGCGAAGGCGTGGTTCTCGAGGGAACACGAGGACCGGTCAAGCCTTCGGCGACCTTCGCGCGGATCGTCGACCGGAGCCCGACTCCGGACCGGTTCGTCGGCCGCCTGCGCGACCAGGGCGAGCCCCCGGCGCTCGCGCTGCGCACCGTCGGCCGACCGAGCGCGGCGGCGAACCGGTGACCACCGTCCCCCGGGGCACCGACCGCCTCACCTTCCTGCAGTTGCTCGACCGGGTCCTCACCTCCGACGCTCGCACTCGGCGCGCGCGGGCTCTGGTCCGGACCGTTTCGCTTTCCGTGGCCGTGCTGCTCGCGCCTTTCGCGCTGCTCGCGGTCGGTCTCGCTTTCACCGGGTTCGTCCGCGTCGCGACCGCCGCGGTTGCGGTGCTCGGTGCGGCGGCCGGGAGCGTCGTTGCCTTCACGCGGCGTCAGCGGCGGAAGACGACGGCTTCCCAAGGCCGCAGCGGACCCCCCACTGACACCGGCCCCGGGTAGTTGCCCAGGAGCAGGGAGGCGCCGGACCAGCCGGCCACGGCGGAGGGGGGCACGTCGAGCGGTGAGCCTGACCAGTTGGCCAGCACCAGCAGCCCGTGGTCACCGGAAGTGCGGGTGAACGCGAACAGCCGAGGGTGATCAGGCTCCAGCAGCGAATACCGGCCCGAGACCACCAACGGCTCCGCATGCCGCAGCGCGATCAGCCGGCGGTAGTGCGAAAACACCGACTCCGGATCGTCCACTTGCGACAGAGCGTTGACGGTCACGTGGTTGGGGTTGACCCGGAGCCAAGGCGTACCCGAGGTGAAGCCGGCCTCGGCGGTGGCGTCCCACTGCATCGGGGTGCGGGCGTTGTCGCGGGAGCGGGCGCGAAGGGCCGCCAGGACGGCGGAAGGCGGCTGCCCCAACGGGCCCGTCGCCTCGAAGTAGTGGTTGCGGGACTGGATGTCGGCGAAGTCGTCGATGGAGGAGAACGGCACGTTGGTCATGCCGAGCTCCTCGCCCTGGTACACGTACGGCGTGCCGCGGTGGAGGTGGAGGACGGTGGCCAGCGCCTTGGCCGAAACCGCGCGATCAGCACCGTCGTCGCCCCAGCGGGAGACGACGCGGGGCTGGTCGTGGTTGTTCCAGTAGAGGCTGTTCCAGCCGCGGTCGGCCAGGCCGACCTGCCAGCGGGCGAGCGTGCGCTTCAGGGCCACGAGGTCGAACGGCCGCACGTCCCACTTCGAGTGGCCCTGGTCGAGCTCCACGTGGTCGAACTGGAACACCATGTCGAGCTCACGGCGCGCCGGGTCGGTGAGGAGCTCCGCATCGGCGACGGACGTGCCGGGCGTCTCGCCGACGGTCAGGAGGCGATCATCACGGCCGGCGAAGACCTCGCGGTGCATCTCCTGCAGGAACTCGTGAAGACGGGGACCGTTGGCGTACAAGGATTCCGCGTCGCCGTAGAGGTCGCCGGCGACCAGTGGCGCGTCGGGCAGTGAGACGGGCTTGGCGATGAAGTTGATGACGTCCATGCGGAAGCCGTCGACTCCGCGGTCGAGCCACCAGCGCATCATCCGGTGGATCTCCCGGCGCAGCTCCGGGTTCTCCCAGTTGAGGTCCGGCTGCTTGCGCGAGAACAGGTGCAGGTAGTACTCCCCCGAATCCGGGTCCCGCTCCCACGCCGGGCCCGAGAAGCGTGAGCCCCAGTTGTTGGGCTCGCGGCGCCACCAGTACCAGTCGTGCTTGGGGCTCGCGGGGTCACGCGACTCGACGAACCACGGGTGCTCGTCGGACGTGTGGTTCACGACGAGGTCCATCACCACGCGGATGTCGCGCGCGTGGGCCTGCGCCAGCAGCTCGTCGAAGTCGGCGAGCGTGCCGAACACCGGGTCGATGCCGTAGTAGTCGCTGATGTCGTAGCCGTTGTCGTCCTGCGGCGACGGGTACACCGGCGAAAGCCACACCACGTCGACGCCCAGCGCGCTCAGGTGGCCGAGCTTGCCGATGATGCCGCGCAGGTCGCCGATGCCGTCGCCGTTCGAGTCGGCGAAGCTGCGCGGGTAGATCTGGTACACGGTGGCGGTCTGCCACCAGCGAGGCGTGTTCATTCCCCTGCTTTCCCGATAGCTCAAGCGAAAACGACGTCGTCGGCGTCGGCGCGGCCCAGATCCAGCTCCATGCCCAGCCCCGGCGCGTCCGACGGGGACAGCACGCCGCCGGCCGGGTTCACCGGCGAAGCCAGGAACAGCTGGTGCACCTGGTTCCACTTCACCAGATCCTCCTGGTACGGCGTGTGGGCCGGCGACTGCGTCAGCGAGAAGTGCAGCGTCGCCGTGGCCGAGTGGCCGTGCGGAATCACCTGGAGGTCGTGGGCGGTGCCGTAGGCCGCGATCTTCAACGCCTCGGAAAGCCCGCCGCACCAGTACAGATCCGGCTGCAGCACGTCCAGCGCGCCCGCGTCCACGAACCGCCGGAAACCCCAGCGCGTGTACTCGTGCTCCGCCCCCGCGAGCGGGATCGGCAGCCGCTGCCGCAGCAGGGCGTACCCGTCGATCCGGTCCGGCATCACGGCTTCCTCGAGCCACCGCGGCCGGAACTCGGCGATCCGCGAAGCCAGCTCCGTCACGTAGGTGACGTCCATCGACTGCCAGCAGTCGAACATCAGGTCGTAGTCCTCGCCGACGGCCTCGCGCAGCGTCCGCACGAGCGCGACGTTCGCGCGCAGCCCCTCGTACCCGCTAGCCGGGCCGTGGCGGAAGAACCACTTCTGCGCCCGGTACCCGCGATCGCGGAACTCCACGGCCCGCTCGCGCACGCGGTCCAGGTCCTGCACCGAGAAGCCGAGCATCGACGCGTACGCCGGCACCTCGTCGCGCGTCGGCCCGCCGAGCAGGCGGTACACCGGCTGCCCGAGCCACTTGCCGCGCAGGTCCCACAACGCGTTGTCCACGGCGCTGATCGCGAGCATCGGCTGGCCGCCGCGTCCGTGCACCTGCGCGCGGTGCAGCTGGTCCCACAGCTTCTCGCCCGCGATCGGGTCGCGGCCGAGCAGCAGCGGCCGCAGCTCGTGCGCCACCAGCCACGCCACGGTCTCCGGGACGGGGCCGGCGCGCCCGACCAGGCCCTCGTCGGTCTCGATCTCCACGAAGTACGTGGTGATCTCGAACCCGCCGGGCCGCTGCACCCCGCCTTCGTGGTCGTCGCGGGTGCGGTACTCGGGGTAGACGTCGAGCGGACGGACCAGCCGGTCCTCCCACAGGTCCCCGTCGGTCGGCAGCACGCCCTTCAGCCGCCGCAGTCGCACTTCGGCGATGCGCACGTCAGACCTCCTGCTTCGGGCCGGACACGGAAACCAGCGCCCGCCGCTCGGGCCGCCAGACGAGCAGGATCACCGTGACCGCCAGGATCGCGACCACCGACATCGCCGCGAGCCACAACAGGCCGCCGTCGAAGCTGCCGGTCTTCGCGTCGATCGCCCCGATCACCGCCGGGTTCACGACGCTGGAGAGGTTGCCGAGCGCGTTGATCAGCGCGATGCCGCCCGCGGCCGCCGCCCCGGTGAGGATCGCCGTCGGCAGGCCCCAGAACGTCGGCAGCACCCCGAACACGCCGAACGCGGCCACGCACAGCGCCACGAGCTTCACCACCGGCGCGTCGAACAGCGCCGACGCGACCAGCCCGACCAGCGACACGCCGAGCGCGACGTAGAGGCTCGTCGCCCGTAGCCCCGGCCGGTCGGCCAGGCGCCCGAGCACCAGCATGCCGAGGAGCCCGAACACGTACGGGATCGCGGCGACGAACGTGGTCGCGGTGTTCCCCAGCCCGAACGGCTTGAGGATCTGCGGCAGGAACGTGGACACCGCGCCGTTGAGGTTCGTCAGGCCGTAGTACGCCACGGCGAACATCAGCACCTTCGGGCTCAGCAGCGTTTTCAGCACCTTGCGCCGGGTGCTGCCGCTCCCGCCGAGCGCTTCCTTTTCCGCGGCCTCGCGCGCCAGCGTGGCGGTGAGCCAAGCGCGTTCCTCCTCGTCGAGGAACTTCGCCTTGTCCGGGCTCTTCGGCAGCAGCCACGGCATCAGGATCCCCATCAGCACGGCGGGCACGCCCTCGATCAGGTACACCCACTGCCAGCCGTGCAGGCCGAGCCAGCCTTCGAGGTTGAGGATCAGGCCCGACAGCGGGGTGCCGATGATCAGTGCCACCGGGATGCCGGCGGTGAACGTCGCCATGATGCGGCCGCGGTGCGCGGCGGGGAACCACAGCGTCAGGTAGAAGATCACGCCCGGGAAGAAGCCGGCCTCGGCCGCGCCGAGCAGCGCGCGTGCGACGTAGAGGCTCGGCACGTCCCACACCAGCGCGTGGGCGGCGGAGATGATCCCCCAGGTCACGAGGATGCGCGCGATCCACCAGCGCGCCCCGAACCGGGCCATCGCGAGGTTCGAGGGCACCTCGAGCAGCACGTACGGCACGAAGAACACGCTCGCGGCGAACCCGAACGCCGCCGCGCCGATCCCCAGGTCGGCGTTCATCGTGAGCGCCGCGACCCCCAGGTTCGCGCGGTCGATGATCGCCAGGAAGTAGCCGATGATCAGCACGGGCAGCAGTCTCAGCGACAGCTTCCGCACCACACGTGACTCGAGCATGGATCCTCCGCCCACGGGCAACCGGACGCCTCGGCGCGTCCACCGGAAACGTTACCGGAAACGTTTCCGGGTCGCCAGTGGGTGATCCACCCGCGATACTGTGAGCGACAACCTGAAGGGATGGGGGACGCATGGGCCGGGTCGGGATCCGGGAGCTGGCGGCCGAGCTCGGCATGTCGATCAGCACCGTGTCGCGCGCGATGAACGCGCGAGGCGAGGTCAGCGACGCCACGCGCGAGCGCGTCCGCTCGGCCGCGGAGCGCCTCGGCTACCAGCCGAACCAGTCCGGCCGCACGCTGCGCCGCGGAGCGACCGGCACCGTCGCGCTCGTGATGCAGACCAACACCGCGCGCACCGCGATGGGCGAGACGTTCTACTTCAGCGTCTGCGACGGCCTGCAGCAGGAGCTCGCGAAACGCTCGATGGACCTGGTGCTGCTGCCGGTCGGGCCGGCCAAGGATCCCTACCGGTACCTGGTCAACGCCGTCGACCGGCACATCGCGGACGCCTACGTCATCTCCAACACCCACCGCGTCGACCGGCGGGTGGAGCTGCTGACCGAGCGCGGCGTGCCGTTCGTGGCCCTCGGCCGCGGCGGGCCCGAGGGCCACGCGTGGCTCGACCTGGACTTCGAGGGTGTCGCGGCGGAGACGGTGGAGCGGCTCGTGGCCGCCGGACACACCCGGATCGCCCTGGCCTACGACGACGGAGAGGTCAACAGCACCTGGGAGTACACCCGCGGCTGCCGGCAGGCGCTGGCCGCGCACGGGCTCGAGCCGGCCGCCGAGATCCGCCTGCCCGATACGCCCGAGGGCGGCGGGCTGCTCGCCGAACGCCTGCTGGCGATGGCGCCGGCGCCGACAGCCGTGATGCTGGCGCAGGAGACGCTCGCGCTCGGGCTCTACCGGCGCTTCGCCGAAGCCGGTGTGCGGCCGGGCGCCGACCTGGCCGTGGTGGGGTTCCGCAAGAACCCGGTGTGCGACTACCTCGTGCCGTCGCTGACGACGTTCGCGGTGTCCTTGGAGGCCTACGGGCGGCGGCTCGGCGAGATCGTGCTCGCCCGGGTCGCCTCGGCGAAGGACCCGGTGCAGGAGGTCTGGCCGATGACGATCTCACCCGGCGACAGTGACACCGCTCCCCCGCGTGCCGCCGAACGGCTGGGCTGAGCCGGGCCGTCCACTTCGGACGACCCGGCCCGGTCTCAGCCGGCCCAGTAGAGCCGCATCGGGTTGTCCACCAACAGTTTCTGCCGCGCTTCGGCGTTCGGCGCGATGCGGGGCACGAAGTCGACCAGCGTGCCGTCGTCGGGCATGTGGCTCTTCATGTTGGGGTGCGGCCAGTCCGTGCCCCACAGGACGCGGTCCGGGAACTCCTCCACGAGCGCGCGGCCGAAGGGCACCACGTCGTCGTACGGCGGCCCGGCCACCGTGAGGCGTTCCGGGCCGGTGACCTTCACGTGGAAGTTCGGGTGCTCGCGCAGCAGCGTGCGGAACCGGCCGAACTCCGGGCCGTCGACGGGTTTCGTCACGTCCGGGCGGCCCATGTGGTCCACCAGCACCGTGGTCGGCAGCGAGGTGAACAGATCCCACTTCTCGGCGAGGTCAGCGGCCTCGAAGTAGATCACGATGTGCCAGCCCAGCGGCGCGATCCGTGCGACCAGGTCGTGGTAGTACGCGTCGGGCTTCGGGTCCACGAGCCGGCGCACGAAGTTCAGCCGGATGCCGCGCACGCCGGCCGCGTGCAGTCGGGCGAGCTCCTCGTCGGACTCGGTGCCGCGGATCGTCGCGATGCCCCGCGCACGCTCGCCCGCGGCGTCGAGCGCGTCGACCAGCGCACTGTTGTCGGCGCCGTGGCAGGTCGCCTGCACGATCACCTGGCGCTCGATGCCCAGGAAGTCGCGCAGCGCGAACAGCTGCTCCTTGCCCGCGTCGGTCGGCGTGTACTTGCGTTCCGGGGCGTACGGGAACACCTCGCCCGGGCCGAACACGTGCGTGTGCACGTCGACGGTGCCGGGCGGCAGCACGAAGACCGGCTTCGAGGGGTCCGGGTCGTAGGAGAGCCAGCCGGGGTCGGCCGTGAACGCGCTCACACCCCCCTCGCCTTCAGGGTCTGGTCCAGGCGCGGGTAGACGCGGCGCACGTTGCCCTCGTACACCTTCGTCTTGTCCTCTTCGGACAGTCCGAGCGCGTCGACGTAGCGGCGGGTGTCGTCGAAGTGGTGCCCGGTGCGCGAGTCGATGCCCCGCACGGCGCCGACCATCTCCGAGCCGAACAGCACGTTGTCCACGTTGATCACGTCGAACAGCAGGTTGATGCCCGGCTGGTGGTACACGCAGGTGTCGAAGAAGACGTTGGGCATGACGCCTTCGTCGGGCTCCGGGCGGCCGAGCATGTCGGCGAGCCCGCGGTAGCGGCCCCAGTGGTACGGCACCGCTCCCCCGCCGTGCGGGATCACGAAGCGCAGGCCCGGGAAGTCGGTGAACAGGTCCGACTGCAGGAACTGCATGAACGCCGTGGTGTCGGCGTTGAGGTAATGCGCGCCCGTGGCGTGGAAGCTCGGGTTGTCCGAGGCAGACACGTGCACCATGGCCGGCACGTCGAGCTCCACCATGGCCTCGTAGAACGGGTACCAGCTCTTGTCCGTGAGCGGCGGCGCGGTCCAGTGCCCGCCGCTCGGGTCGGGGTTGAGGTTGCAGCCGACGAACCCGAGCTCCTCCACGCAGCGGCGCAGCTCGGCGACGGAGTGCTCCACCGGCACGCCGGGCGACTGCGGCAGCTGGCAGACGCCGATGAACTTGTCCGGGTACAGCTGCGTGACGCGGTGCACGAGGTCGTTGTTGACCCGCGCCCACTCGGTGCTCACGGCCTCGTCACCGATGTGGTGACCCATCGCCGAAGCGCGCGGCGAGAACACGGTGAGGTCGACGCCGCGGTCGGCCATCAGCGCCAGCTGACCCTGCACGGATTCGCGCAGCTCGTCGTCGCCGATCGCCGGGTAGGCCGGGGCGGCGGTGCCCGCGTCGTACGCGGCGCGCTGCGCGTCCCGCCAGCTCGTGTGGGCCGCGGGCACGGTCGTGTAGTGGCCGTGACAGTCGATGATCACTCGGTGCCGCCTTTCGGGTCTTCTTCGGACATTCGCGTGCGGACCGCGTCGAGCAGCGGCAGCAGCCGCGCCTCCAGCTCGCCGAGGTCCGCGGGCCGGTGGGCCGCCGCCCAGTCCTGGCGGCGCGCGATCGCCTCCGCCATCACGGGCTCGACACCCGTCTCGGCCACGGTCACCGCGGCCTCCCGCAGCTCTTCGGCCCGGCGGACACCGTGCTCCAGCGAGCGGGAGATCATGTACGCGGCGAGGCTTTCCCAGTCGTCGCCGGGCAGCAGGTTCGACAGCGACCCGAGCACGCGCCCCTCCACGCCCCACTCGCGCGCGGCGAGCAGCGACTCGGTGAGCAGGGCCTCGACACCCTTGATCACCACGGAGCGGCACAGTTTGGTGGCCGCGGCCCGGCCGACCACGTCGGCGTAGACCTCCAGCCCGCTGAAGCCGAGCGGACGCGCGAACTCCGCGAACTCGGCCGCGTGCGGGCCGCCGAGCAGCATCGGGGCCGCGAGCCGCTTGGGGTTGATCGGCGACATCACGGCCGCCTCGACGTAGCGGCCGCCGGCCTGCTCGATCACCTCGGCCGAGGCCTGCTTCTGGCCGGGTGCCGCGGAGTTGAGGTCGAGGAACCAGCAGCCCGCGGGCAGCCCGTCGGCGATCGACCTGGCCGCCGTGAGGTCGTTGGCCGCGGTCACGGCGCTGATCACCAGATCGGCGTCGCGTACGGCGTCGTGCGCGTCCGCCGCGGACGCCAGCCCGAACCGTCCGGCGTTGCGCGCGGCCGCGCTCGCCGGGTCCGCCAGCGCCACGTCCCACGCGGTGAGCTCCACCCCCGTGAGGTCTTCCGCCAGCACGGAACCCACCTCGCCGAGGCCCAGCAGGGCGATGGTCGTCATGCGGTCACCGGCTTCACCTGCGGCCGGCCCGCGACCGCGACGCCGAGGTCGACGTCCTTGGTCTCCGGGCCGATCAGCGAGCCGACGAACACGAGCGCGCCACCGAGCACCAGCAGTGCCGCGGCCGTGAAGCCCGACGGCATGATGTGCTCCAGCCAGCCCTGGTAGTAGGCGTAGAACGAGGTCAGGATCAGCGGCATGCTGTAGCCGAGGCCGAACCCGCTGCCGCGCACCGCGGGCGGGAACCGCTCACACAGGTACGACGGCGTGACGGCGAACGTGCTGCCGCCCGAAATCCGGATCACGAACGTGAGCAGCAGCACCGCGCCGAAACCCGAGTACCAGCCGAGGCTGATCGTCGCGAACGCGCCGGCGCACACCACGCCGATGCCGATGCCGGACCACGCGAGGAACTTGCGGCGGCCGATCTTCTCCGACAGCGCCCCCAGGAACGGGAACAGCACGGAGTGGATGGCCTGCACGATCACCAGCGCGGCCGTCACCTGCGTCGCCGACACGTGCGCCTGGTACTGCAGCGCGCTCGGCAACAGGCCGGAGGCCAGGTTGGACGCGAACCAGATGCCGCTCATGATCACGAAGACCTGGAGGAACTGCTTGCGCGAGGAACCCACGAGCACGTCGCGGATCGGTGTGCGCGACTTCTTCGCCGACTTCCACGTCTCGGACTCCTCGACCGTGCGCGAGAAGTACACGCAGAACACCGCGCACAGCGCCGCACCCACGAGGAACGGTACGCGCCAGCCCCACTGCGAGTAGGCCGAGTCGGGGCCGCCCGAGGGCGTGATCCGCAGCATGATGAACGTCACCAGCGAGATCGCGCAGTACGAGATCGGGAAGCCCATGCCCACGAGGCCGCCGTACCAGCCGCGCTTGCCGGTGGGCACCGCCTCCATCGCCAGCGGCGTGGCGCCGGTGTACTCGCCGCCGAGGAACACGCCGTCGATCAGGCGCAGCACCACCATCAGCACGACGCCGAGCAGGCCCACGGCGTGGTAGCCGGGCAGCAGCGCGATCAGCAGCGTGCAGATGCCACAGCCGGTGATCGACCACAGCGTCACGCGGCGGCGCCCCACCTTGTCGGCCAGGCGGCCGAAGATGAGCGAACCGAGCGGCCGGCCGATGAGGGTGGCCACGAAGATCAGCGACGTGATCACGGCCCGGCTGCCCGGGGACACCGCGGGCGGGAGGAAGTAGTTCATCGCAGGCGTGAGCGCCACCACCGGCAGGTATACGTCGAACATGTCGACGAAAAAGCCGAAGGAAGCGCCGATCACGGCGTTGCGGGTCGAGGTCTTCGCCCCTCGGGCAGCGGGCGGTGACGTGGCCGGTCCGGTCATCGTCGAGATCATCTCCTGTCGTGCCGGGCGCGTCATCGCGGCCGGGGTGGTCCCGGGGAACGTAACTCGCCGACCCGGATCGTCACAAGAGTCGTCTACGAAATTGTTGACAATCTCGTATGGGATGCTTAGCGTCACCATCGAGGAGAGGAGCCGGGATGACCACCACGCCGAAGGAAGGGGAGGCCGGCAAGCACGCGGCGCTCGACGCGCTGCGGGCCGCCCTGCTGGCAGGCGATGTCGTCCCGGGGCAGCGGCTGGTGGAGGCCGAGCTGGCCGAGACCTTCGGCGTCACGCGCGCGAGCATGCGCGCGGCCTTGATCGACCTGACCGCGGAAGGCCTGGTGGAGCGCATCCCGCACCGCGGGGCCCGGGTGCGGGTGGTGTCGATCGAGGAGGCCGTGGCCATCACCGAGTGCCGCATGGTGCTCGAGGGCCTGTGCGCGGCCAAGGCGGCGGAGAAGGTGACCGACGACGAGATCGACTCGCTGCGCGAGCTGGCGGGGCGGCTCCGGGCCGCCGTCGACGAGGGCGAGTCGATGAAGTACTCGGAGCTCAACCGCGAGCTGCACCGCACGGTGCGCGAGATCGCGGGGCAGTCCGTGGCGGCGGAGCTGCTGGAGCGGCTCCACGGCCAGATCGTCCGCCACCAGTTCCGGCTCGCCATGCGCGCGGGCCGGCCGCACGTGTCGCTGCCCGAGCACCTGGCGATCATCGAGGCGATCGCCCGCCGCGACCCGGACGCCGCCGAACAAGCGGCCCGGGCGCACCTGCGCAGCGTGATCACCGCGCTGCGCGAGACCGACAACTGAGCGATGGAGCAGGCTGAATGAACACAGTGGTCGTGACCGACGTCCCCCGGGCGCCCGGCGAGAAGATCGACGAGCTGGCCGGCTTCGGCGTCGCCACGGTGCACGAAGCACTGGGGCGCACGGGATACCTGGGCACCGAGCACCGGCCGCTGCACCGCGGCTCGCGCATCGGCGGCTCGGCCGTGACGGCACTGTGCTGGCCCGGCGACAACATGATGATCCACGCGGCCGTGGAGCAGTGCCGGCCGGGCGACATCCTCGTCGTCACCACCACTTCCCCGTCCACGGACGGGATGTTCGGCGAGCTGCTGGCCACCTCGCTCGTGTCGCGCGGGGTGCGCGGACTCGTGATCGACGCGGGCGTGCGTGATGTCGCGGAGCTGAAGGAGATGGGCTTCCCGGTGTGGTCGCGGGCGATCAGCGCCCAGGGCACCGTGAAGGCGACGGCCGGTTCGGTGAACGTGCCGGTGACCGTCGGCGGGCAGACGATCCGCGCGGGCGACGTGATCCTGGCCGACGACGACGGTGTGCTGTGCGTGCCGCAGCGCGACATCGACCGGGGCATCACCGCCTCGAAGGCCCGGCTGGCCAAGGAGGAAGCGACCCGGGCCGCGCTGGCCGGCGGCGAGCTGGGGCTCGACCGCTACAACCTGCGCGAGAAGCTCGAGTCGCTCGGCGTGCGCTACCTGACTGCCGAGGAGTACGCGAAGGAGCAGGCGTGAGCGGCCTGCCCTGCCTGCTGATGCGTGGCGGCACGTCCAAGGGCGCGTACTTCCGCGCCGAGGACCTGCCCGCCGACGCGGCGGAGCGCGACGACCTGCTGCTGCGCGTCATGGGCAGCCCCGACCCGCGTCAGATCGACGGTATCGGCGGCGCCCACCCGCTCACCAGCAAGGTGGCGGTGGTTTCGCCGAGCACCTCGCCCGACGCGGACGTCGACTACCTGTTCCTGCAGCTCGGCGTGGCCGAGGCGACGGTGAGCGACCGGCAGAACTGCGGGAACCTGCTCGCGGGCGTCGGCCCGTTCGCGGTGGAACGCGGCCTCGTGCCGGCCGGAGACGGTGAGACGACCGTGCGGATCCGCATGGTCAACTCCGACAGCACCGCCGTCGCCCGCTTCCCCACGCCCGGTGGGGTCGTGGAGTACGCCGGTGACACGGCGATCTCCGGCGTGCCCGGCACCGCGGCGCCGGTGGTGCTCGACTTCGCCGACACCGCCGGGTCGACGGGCCACGGCCTGCTCCCGACCGGGCACCTCGTGGACACCGTGGACGGTGTGCCGGTGACCTGTGTGGACAACGGCATGCCCGTGGTCGTCGCGCGGGCCGCCGACTTCGGGCTCACCGGCTACGAATCGGTCGAGCAGCTCAAGGCCGACACCGCGCTGCGGGAGCGCATCCAGTCGCTGCGCCTGCAAGCCGCCGAGCTGATGGGCCTCGGCGACGTGCGCGACAGCTCGGTCCCCAAGACCACGCTCGTCGCGCCGCCCGTGGACGGCGGCACGATCTGCACCCGCACGTTCATCCCGCTCGAACCGCACACGTCGATCGGCGTGCTCGGGGCCGTCAGCGTGGCCACGGCGCTCCTGCTGGACGGCGCCGTCGGCCACGAGCTGGCGAAGCTGCCCGGCACCTCGCGCATCGACGTCGAGCACCCGACCGGCCACCTGCAGGTCGAGGTCGAGGTGGACGCGGGCGAGACCCCGCCGCGGGTTCGCCGCAGCGGGGTCGTGCGCACGGCCCGGAAGTTGTTCGACGGCACGGTTTTCCCGCGCTGACGCCGTTTCTCCGGGGGCGCCGCTCAGGCGCCCCCGGGGAACGCGTGCCTGCGTCCGCCGACCACCGCGACCGCCGAGAAGACCAGCAGCACCAGCGAAGCCCACGTGATCGACGCCGTGCCCAGGCCCGCGATCAGGAGCCCGCCGGCGAGACCGCCGAGCGCGATCGAGCCGGAGAAGAACGAGATCACGATCGACTGCGCGACGTCGGCGGCCTCGGCCGTCGCGGTGATCGCGGCGCCGATGAACAGGCTGGGCGAGCTGCCGAACGCCAGCCCCCACGCCGCCGCGGCGACGTACACGAGCGCGGGCACACCCGAGAGCACCGCCAGGACCAGCACGCTCACCCCGAACAGCAGGGTGCTCGCGACGATCAGCTTGCGCAGGTGGTGGTCGATGTGCGCGCCGACCACGACCACGCTGAGCACCGACGTGACCCCGAAGGCGAACAGCACCCACCCGGCCTGGCTCTCCATGCCCGCGAACCGCAGGAAGTCGGTCACGTAGGTGTAGAGGATGTTGTGCGCCACCATGTACGTGGTGAGCGCGAACAGGATCGTGCGCAGCCCCGGCATCGCGAGGACCTGGCGCAGCGTGAACCGTTCGTGGCCCGCCTGGCCGGGCAGGTTCGCCAGGTTCACGACGAACCACAGCATGTTCAGCACGCTCAGCGCGGCCGAGACCCAGAACGCCGTCTGCCAGCCGCCGAAGGTGCTCAGCCACGTGCCGACCGGGACGCCGAGGGCCAGCGAGATCGGCGTGCCCGCCAGCGCGATCGCGATCGCACGCCCCTGCACGCTCGGCGGCGACAGGCGCGCTGCGTACCCGGCGAGCTGCGTCCAGACCAGCGCGGTGCCGAGGCCGGCGACGAACCGGATTACCATCGTGAGGGTGTAATCGGTGGACAACGCCGTGAGCGCGTTGGTGATCGCCACGGTGCCCAGCGCGACCTGCAGCACGGTCTTGCGCGACCACTTCGCGGTCAGGCGCGAGAGCGGGATCGCGGCGAGCGCGGTGGCGGCGGCGTAGACGGTGACGATCTGGCCGGTGGCCGCGACGCTCGTGTGCAGGGTCCGGCTGATCTCGGGCAGCAGGCCGGCCGGCAGGCACTCGGTGAGGATGCCGATGAACCCGGCGAGGAACAGCCCGAACAGGGCCTTCCCCGGGAGCCGGTCCCGGCTGCGCGCGGTGGCGGGCGAAGCTGTGGTGGTTTCGGTCATCTCACTGATCCCTCTTCCCGGTGCCGGGCCACTCGGCGGGCACGGGTTCACTGTGCGCCGGGCGCGAGGGGTTACCCAGGTGCCCGTTTCGCGTACGTCCGGCGTGCCTACTACTGGCAGGGACAGGCTCAGGAGCAGCAGTTTCGTGGCCCGGGCGCGATACTGAGGGACATGGCGACGCACCCGAACACCGAGCCGGCGCTGGATCCGCGCGCGGAGCTGAGCGAATTCCTGCGCTCGCGGCGCGCCCGGCTGAAGCCGGCCGGCGTCGGGCTGCCCGAGTACGGCCGGCGCCGGCGCGTGCCGGGGCTGCGGCGCGAGGAGCTCGCCCAGCTGGCCGGGGTTTCCGTCGCGTACTACACGCGGCTGGAGCAGGGCAACGGCCGCAACGTCTCGCTCGAGGTGCTGACCGCGATCTCCACCGCGCTGCACCTGTCGGCGACCGAACACGCGCACCTGCTGCACCTGGCCAAACCGCAGCGGCGCAACCGGCCGGCGCCGCGGCGCCGGCAGCAGGTGCGGCCGGTGCTGCAGACGATGCTGGACGCGATCGAGAGCGTGCCCGCGTACGTGTGGGGCCGGCGCACCGACGTGCTCGCGTGGAACAAGACGGCGTCGGCGCTGTTCGGCGACTGGGCCGCGCGGGCGCCGGAGGACCGCAACTGGGCCCGCATCGTCTTCCTGGATCCGGCCGCGCGCAGCCTGTACGCGGACTGGCGCACGAAGGCGGCCGACGTCGTCGGGCAGCTGCGGCTCGACGCCGGGCAGCACCCGAACGACCCGCTGCTCACCGAGCTGGTCGGGGAACTGTCGGTGAAGAGCGACGAGTTCCGCACGATGTGGGCCGAACACGACGTGAAGCGCAAAACGCACGCGACGATGCGGCTGCGGCACCCGCTCGTCGGCGAGCTGACGTTGTTCTACGAGACGTTCACCCTGCCCGAGGACCAGGACCAGGCGTTGTCGGTGTACCACACCGAACCCGGTTCGAAGTCGCAGGAAGCGTTGCGGCTGCTGGCCAGCTGGGGCCCGGACGCGGCGGCCTCGGCCGAGCACGCTCACGCGTCGGAGGCTTCGGAGCACTAGCCTGGACCGTGTGACCTCCGCCTACACGTCCACTGTGGACATCGCCCGGCCCGCCGGCGACGAGCGCACCGCCGAGCAGTGGGCGCGCGCCGCCTGGGAGGACGCGCCGGCGCCGCTGCGGGCGTTCCTGCGCGTCGGCTGGCGGTGCCTCGGCCTGCGGACCCGGCCGGGGCCGGGCCGCGTGCTCGGCTGGACGGTCGCGAGCTCCGAGCCCGGCCGGGTGGTGCTCGAAGCGCCGTCGAGCCTGCTGACCGTGCGCAACACCGTCGACGTCGGCTCACGGGTGCGCTGGACCACCACAGTGCGGTTCGACCGGGCGCCGGCCCGGGCGTTGTGGGCGATCGCGGCGCCCGTCCACGCGGTGGTCATCCCGTGGCGGCTGCGCGAGGCGGCCCGGCGCGGAAGTGGCCGGCACCGGCTGGTGACGACGTTCCAGCGTCGCGTCGGCAATCCGGTGCTGTCGCGGCTGCCCGGCCAGGTGCTGCTGGAGACCACGGGCCGCAGGTCGGGTCTCCCCCGCCACACGCCCGTCGGTGGGCGGCGCACGGGTGGCGAGTTCTGGCTGGTGTCCGAGTTCGGCACCCGCTCCCAGTACGTCCGCAACCTGCAGGCCGACCCGCGCGTCCGCGTACGGCTGCGCGGGCGCTGGCACCGCGGGACCGCCCGCGTCCTCCCCGACGACGACGCCGTGGCCCGGCTGAAGTCGTTGCCGCGCTTGAACAGCCTCGGCGTGCGGGCCTTGGGCAACGACCTGCTGACGGTGCGCGTCGACCTGGAGTGAGCGCTAGCGGGCCAGCCGTTCGGCGAGCCACTTCAGGGCCAGGGGGTAGCGGTAGTCGATGCCGCCGTGGCCCGCGTCGAAGAGCTCGAAGTGCAGGCGGTCCTCGGGCAGGCCGGCTTTGAGGAGTTCGTCGCGGAACGCCGTGGCGCCGAGGTCGAGGAACCACTCGTCGCGGGTGCCGGCGTCGATCCAGACCGAGTCCAGGGAACGCAGCGTCTCGGCGTGGGCCGGCGCCATGCGGACCGGGTCCCAGGCGAGCCAGCGGTCCCAGACGTCCGGTCGGAGCACGCCGGTCACCGCGTCGAACGGCAGCTCGGGCGTGCCGTCCTCGCGTGCGGAGAAGCACGCGGCGACACCGAAGGCCACGAGCAGCGACTCGTCACCCGGCTTGGTGAACGGCGGGCGGGAGCGGAAGTCGTCCCACCAGCGGAAGATGTCGTGGTCGTAGTCGCGCAGCACGCGCACGGCCTTGCCGAACTCAGGCACGTACGACAGTTCGTAGAGGGTGTCGCCGGCGTGCGTGGCGAGCGCGCCGAACAGGTCGGGGCGCAGCATCGGGGTGATCATCGCGCCGAAACCGCCGGACGACTTGCCGGTGATCGCGCGGGACTCGCGCGCGGCGATGGTCCGGTAGTGCGCGTCGACCCACGGCACGATCTCGTCGCACAGGTACGAGTGGTAGCGGCCGGTGCCGGGCGAGTCGACGAACTGCGAGCCGCCGTAGGAGGTCCAGGCGTCGACGTAGACCACGATGCAGGGTGGCGCGCCGTCGGCGAAGACGGCGTCGGCCGTTTCCAGGTAGGGCTGCCGGAAGGCGGTGCGGTTGGCCCACATCGTGACCTGGCCGGTGTAGCCCTGGATCACGTGGATCACCGGATAGCGCGCGTCGGAATCGTCGTAGCCCGGCGGCACGTACACCCACAGGGGCCGCTCGTGCGGGTCGCCGAGCGGGTTGTCCCGCAGCAGCTCCGAGGTGAACGTGTGGCGGTCGAGCCGGCCGGCGAGCGGGGCGTCCCAGGGCAGCATGGGGACAGTCAACCAGGTCCGCGCGGTGGGTGGCGGCGTTCCACAGTGGATTCGGGCCCGGCCGGGGTTCTTGACACACGCGGTTTTGCCCGACCATGCTCGCGTCCGGGCCTGGTGCCCCCTCGACAGTGGGAGGCACGGCGGGCCATGACGGTTCTCGAGTGGCTGCGAAGCCGGGACAACAACCTCTCGGCGCTGCGCCGTACGGGCCGGGCCGCGATCATCCTGCCGTCGCTGTTCGCGGTCGGGAACCTGGTGCTGGGCAACGCGCTGACGGGCCTGTTCGCGTCGGTGGGATCGGTGGCGCTGCTGCTGTTCGTCGACTTCGGCGGGCCGATCCGCGACCGGGTGTTCGCCCAGGGCGCGCTCGTGCTCGCCGGCGGCTTGCTGATCTCGCTGGGCACGCTGGTGTCGCAGGTCGTGTGGCTCGCGGCGGTTTCCACGGTGGTGGTGGCGTTCGTGGTGCTGTTCGCCGCCGTGGTGAGCTCCGTGATCGCGAGTGCGACGACGTCGTTGCTCGTGTCGTTCATCCTGCCCGCGACGCTGCCCGGCTCGCTCGCCACGCTGCCCGACCGGCTGCTGGGCTGGGGCATGGCGGGGGTCGTGTCGATGGCCGCGATCGCCGTGCTGTGGCCCTCGCCGGTGCGCAACCCGCTGCGGCTCGCGACGGCGCGCGCGTGTGCGTTGCTGGCGCAGCGGCTGCGGATCGAGGTCGAGTGCGTGCGCTGCGGGTTCCTGCCGAACGTGGTGGCGCAGGTCGACGACGTCGTCGCGGAGTCGAGCACCGCCGTCGCCGCGCTGCGGCACTCGTTCTTCGGCACGCCCTACCGGCCGACGGGGCTGACGACCTCGACGCGCACGCTGGTGCGGCTCATCGACGAGGTCGTGTGGCTCGAGGAGATCCTGGCGCGGATGCCCGTCGCCGAGGGCCACGGCGCCACGACGGCGGCGGTGTCGGAGGTCAAGCTGGCCGCCGCCGTGCTGCTCGACCACGGCGCGGGGCTGCTGAAGGCGGTGGCTTCGGCGCCCGACGACCTGGTGGTCGAGCTCGCGCGGCTGCGGGACGCGCGCGGGGAGATGGAAGCCGTCGCGACGTCCGCGTTGCCGGATCCGGACACGGCGGAGTTCGTGACGTCGCTCGAACCGAGCTTCCGCGCGCAGGAGATGAGCTTCGCGATCTCGGCGATCGCGCAGAACATCGAGCTGACCGTGGCGGCGCGGCGGCGGACCTGGTGGGAGCACCTGATCGGGCGACGGCCGGACGGCGCGGGGTCGGCGTTGTCGTCGGTGCAGGAACGGACGGGCGCGCACGTCGCGTGGAACTCGGTGACGCTGCACAACAGCCTGCGGGGCGGCATCGCGCTCGGGGCGGCCGTGCTCATCGCGGAGCTGACCGGGGTGGAGCACTCGTTCTGGGTCGCGTTCGGCACGATGGCGGTGCTGCGGTCCAACGCGCTGAGCACCGGGCAGAGCGCGGTGCGCGCCTTGCTCGGCACCGTCGCGGGGATCGTGGTCGGCAGTGTGCTGATCCTGCTGCTCGGCCACGACACCGCGGTGTTCTGGGCGCTGCTGCCGATCGCGGTGGTGTTCACGGGGCTGGCGCCCGCCGTGATCTCGTTCGCGGCCGGGCAGGCCGGGTTCACGGTTTTGCTGTTGCTGCTGTTCTCCCTCATCCAGCCGGCCGGGCTGCGGATCGGGCTGGTGCGGGTGGAGGACGTGGCGCTCGGCTGCGCGGTCAGCCTCGTGGTGGGGATCGTGTTCTGGCCCCGCGGCGCCGCGGCCGAGCTGCGGCGCGCCGTCGCCGACGGCCTCGCCGAAAGCGCCCGCTACCTGCGCGGCGCCGTCGAGTACGGCGTGAGCCGCTGCGACGCGCTGGTCGCCCCGACCACCGAGCCCGGCGACGAGAACCGCCGCGCCGCCGCGGCGGCCCGTCGCCTCGACGACGCGTTCCGCGTTTTCCTCACCGAACGCGGGCCCAAGCACGTGCCCCTGGCCGACGTCGCGGCGATGATCACCGCGGTCGCCGTGCTCCGCCTGACCGCCGAGGCCGTGCTGGACCTGTGGCGCCGCGAAACCGGCGGCCCCGTCGGCGACCGCACCGCCGCGCGCACCGAGGTCCTCGCCGCGAGCGACGAACTGGCCCGCTGGTACGAAGCCACCGCCGCCGCCCTCACCGGTTCCGGCGTCCCCCCGCCCCTCAAGTCCCGCGACCCGGCCGCCGACGCCCGCCTCCTCACGGCCGTCCACCGTGACCTCTCCGGCGACGACCACCAGGGCACCGCCACGGCCGTGAAGATGATCTGGACCGCCGACCACCTCGACGCGGCCCGCCGCCTGCAGCCCACGCTGGTCGGCCCGGTGACCGCGGCTGCGCGGCATTCGTCGTTGTTGAGCTGAGGAGCAGCTTCGGGGCGCTGCCGAAGCGCGCCGGCGATGCCCAGTGTCCCGCGGCCACGAGGGCGGGCAGACCGTCACATCCGCGCCAGGTGTCCTGCGCGCCGTTCAACGGCCTTCGCCCCATGCCCGCCCAGGTCGCTGCGCTCGTCGCTCCTGAGCGCCCGGCCGTTGCCTTTCGCGGCGAGCCCGAGCCGACCGCCGTTCAGCAGCCCCGGGCGCCCGTCGTCGCTGAGCTGCGCCAACTCGCCTCGCGCGGTGAAGCACCGTCGCGGCGAGAAGGGCCCGCCGATGCGGCGGCGGGCAGAGCGCTGCGCCCTGCCCGCCGTTCAACCGCCTTCGCACCAAGCCCACGCAGTTCGTGCGGTAGCCGGGCGACTCCTACTCCGTCGCCTTGCCCACCAGTGTCTCGAGGCCCTTGCCCAGTGCCGCCACCGCGGCGGCGCTGGCGGCGCCCAGGCTGTGGCGTTCGGCGAGCCAGCCGGCGTCGTTGTAGGTGACGTGGGTGGCGCCGTCCTCGTCTTCCCAGGCGAGGGCGCGCAGGGGCAGGTCGAGGCCGCTCGTGGGGCCGTCGGCGAGCAGCGGGGTGCCACCGCGGCCGTGGCCGAACACGAGCAGCTGCATGGGCCGCAGCTCGAGGCCCGCGGCGACCGCGTTGGCCGCGTGGTCGATGCGCGCGAACACGATCAATCCCGCGCCTTCGGCCAGCGAAACGAGCCGGTCCACGGTCTCGCCCACTCCTCGGCTGCTCGCGACCGTCACCAGGCCTTCTCCCGCCATCACCACTCCTTCGTCCGCGCCGGGTTCCCGCGTGGACGCTACTCCCCCGCGTTATTCCCGATCGGGCGGGAAAACCCGGGCTTTCCCAATGGCTGGTTCCGGCTGCCGCACCCGTGCGTCCCGGCGCACACTGCGAAGGCAGGCCGAGCGGAAAGGACGCGCACATGGCAGGTGGACCCTTGCTCGCCGTCGCACTGGAGGGGGCCGGCTGGCACCCGGCGGCGTGGCGGGAGCCGGCGGCACGGCCGGCCGAGCTGCTCACGGCCGGGTACTGGACCGACCTGGTGCAGGAGGCCGAAGCGGCGAAGCTGGACTTCGTCACCTTCGAAGACTTCCTGTCCCTGCGCACCGACGCACGCGGCCCGTTCGAGGACCGCACCGACGTCGTGCAGGGCCGGCTCGACGCGGTGCTCATCGCGTCGCGGGTCGCGCCGCTGACCTCGCGCATCGGGCTGGTGCCGACGGCCGTCGTCACCCACACGGAGCCGTTCCACCTGTCGAAGGCCATCGCGACGCTCGACTTCGTCAGCGGCGGCCGCGCGGGCGTGCGCGTGCAGGTGTCGCGCCACGAGGAGGAGTACCGCAACTTCGGCCGGCGCGAACCGGCCGACGCGGCGGACCTGTTCGACGAGGCCGCCGACTACGTCGAGGTGCTGCGCCGGCTCTGGGACAGCTGGGAGGACGACGCGGAGATCCGCGACGTCGCCACCGGCCGGTTCGTCGACCGCGAGAAACTGCACTACATCGACTTCGAGGGCCGCTGGTTCTCGGTGAAGGGCCCGTCGATCACGCCCCGGCCGCCGCAGGGCCAGCCGCCCGTCGCCGCCCTCGCGCACAACGACCGGGCCTACCGGCTGGCCGGCAAGGCCGCCGACCTCGTGTACGTGACACCGCAGGACCGGTCGGACGTCACGAAGATCCGCGCTGCCGTGGACGAGCGGCTGCGCGTGTTCGCCGACCTCGTGGTGTTCCTCGACGAAAAGCCGGGCGCGGCCGCCGATCGCAAGGCGCGCCTCGACGACGTCGCGGGCGCCGAATACACCTCCGACGCGCGCGTGTTCACTGGCACGCCCGCCGAGCTCGCCGACCTGCTGCTCGACTGGCACGCCGCCGGCCTGACCGGGTTCCGCCTGCGGCCGGGCGCGCTGCCCGACGACCTCACCGCCGTCACGCGCGGCCTCGTGCACGAGCTGCGCGGGCGCGGCGCGTTCCGCCACGACTACGAAGCCGCCACGCTGCGGGGCCTGCTCGGCCTGCCCCGCCCCGCGAACCGCTACGCCGCCTGAGGAGGGACCCGATGACCGAGCCGAAGCAGATCCACCTCGCGGCGCACTTCCCGGGCGTCAACAACACCACCGTGTGGAGCGACCCGGAGGCGGGCAGCCACATCGAGTTCAGCTCGTTCGTGAAGCTCGCGCAGACGGCCGAGCGCGCCAAGTTCGACTTCTTCTTCCTCGCCGAAGGCCTGCGGCTGCGCGAGCAGAACGGCCTCATCTACGACCTCGACGTCGTCGGGCGCCCGGACACGTTCACGGTGCTCTCGGCGCTCGCCGCGGTCACCGAACGGCTGGGGCTCGCGGGCACGATCAACTCGACGTTCAACGAGCCGTTCGAGGTGGCGCGGCAGTTCGCCTCGCTGGATCACCTGTCGGCCGGGCGCGCGGCGTGGAACGTCGTGACGTCGTGGGACGCCTTCACCGGCGAGAACTTCCGCCGCGGCGGCTTCCTGCCGCAGGACCAGCGGTACTCGCGCGCCGAGACGTTCCTGCGCACGGCGTGGGAGCTGTTCGACTCCTGGCGCGGTGACGAGGTCGTCGCGGACAAGGCGCGCGGCCGCTTCCTGTCCGACGCCCACGCCGGCGCGTTCTCCCACCACGACCAGCATTTCACCATCGACGGCCGCTTCCCCGTGCCGCGCGGGCCGCAGGGCCGCCCGGTCACCATCCAGGCCGGCGACTCCGACGAGGGCCGAGAGTTCGCCGCCGCCACGGCCGACGCCATCTTCAGCCGCTACGGCACGCTCGAGACCGGCCGGCCGTTCTACCGCGACGTGAAGGGCCGCCTCGCGAAGTACGGGCGCACACCCGACCAGCTCGTGATCATGCCCGCGGCGACCTTCGTCCTCGGCGACACCGACGCCGACGCCCACGAGAAGGCCCACGAGGTGCGGCTGCAGCAGGTCAGCGAGCAGACGGCGATCAAGTTCCTCGAACAGCTGTGGAACACCGACCTGTCCGAGCACGACCCGAACGGCCCGCTGCCCGACTTCGACCCCGTCGTCGGCGAGGACCTGATCTCGAAGGGCCGCGCCAGCGTGCGGATGTACCGCGACCCGCTGGCCACGGCCAAGGAGTGGCGCCAGCTCGCGGAGGCCAAGAACCTCACCGCGCGGGAGGTCATCATCGAGGTCACCGGGCGCCAGACGTTCATCGGCTCCCCGACGACCGTCGCGACCGCCATCAACGACCTCGTGCAGAACGACGCCGCCGACGGCTTCATCCTCGTGCCCCACGTGACGCCGGGCGGGCTCGACGAGTTCGCCGACACCGTGGTGCCCCTGCTGCAGGACCGCGGGGTGTTCCGGACGGAGTACTCGGGAACGACGCTGCGGGACCACCTGGGGCTTTCGCTGCCCTGACCCCGCGTGTGCCGGCGACTCCGGGCGGCTACCCGGTGGCCATGCCGACGACCCGCCCGGACGGCGCCGCACCGCCGGACACCGCCGACCTCACCCGCCTGCGCCGGGCGGCCGCGGACTGCACGGGATGCGGCCTCCACCGCGCGGCCACACAGACGGTCTTCGGCGAGGGACCGCGGCACGCCGAGATCCTGGTCGCCGGCGAACAGCCCGGTGACCAGGAGGACCGGCAGGGCAAACCGTTCGTCGGCCCTGCGGGCAGGCTCTTCGACGAGGCGCTCACCGAAGCCGGCTTCGAGCGCGAAGCCTTGTACGTCACCAACGTCGTGAAGCACTTCAAGTTCACCGAACGCGGCAAGCGGCGCATCCACGCGAAGCCTTCGCGCCCGGAGGTCGTCGCGTGCCGGCCGTGGCTGCTCGCCGAACTGCGCGCGGTGCGGCCGCGGCTACTGCTCCTGCTGGGCGCCACGGCCGCCCAGTCGGTGTACGGGCCGTCGTTCCGCATCACCCGGCGGCGCGGTGACCCGCTGGCGCCGCCCGACGAGTACGCCGGCCTCTTCGACGTCGCGTTGGCCACCGTCCATCCGGCAGCGGTTTTGCGCGCGCCGGATCGGGAGGCGGCGCGGGCGGAGTTCGTCGCCGACCTCCGGAGCGCCGCGCGGTGACCTCCGGGCGCGCGGCCCCGAAATGACTTCCGCCGTCAGGAGCGCAGCCGCGAAACGATCCCCAGCCACGCCTTCGCGTCGGCCAGGTCGTGGTGGATCTGCAGCACGCGGTCGAGCCCGAGCATCCTCAGGGGCGCAGCACGGCGAGCCGGGCGGTGACGATCGCGTAGGGCACCGCCGCGGCGCGGGCGGCCTCGTGGGCGCGGACGAGGGTGCTGATGCCGTCGGAGGAGCAGAAGGTGACCTCGCGCAGGTCGATGAGCAGCACGTGGGGCCCGAGTTCGAGCTCCACGGCCAGCTGCCCGGCGAGCCGGCCGGCGATCGTCGCGTCGACGTCGCCGCGGACGGCCACGGTGGTGTTCTCGGCGGTGGCGACCACGACGACGACCGGCGGGTTCACGGGGGCGTCCCGAAGGGGTTCCGCCACGGCAGGCCTCCCTCCACGCATCGGGCGGAGACGCAGGCCAGGCCGGTCTCCGGAGTCCTCGGCACGGGCCGGGACGACGGCAGACGGCTTCTGGTTGAACCGCGGTCACCGAAGCTTACGCGGTCACGGCCGAGGTTGGGTCCCGCTCGGTCCGGGGTACCCGGCCGGGATGAAGAGGACGTTGTACAAACCGTTGAACTTCGCCGTCAGCGCGCTCGGCGGGCTCGTCGCCGGCCAGGTCTTCAAGCTGCTGTGGCAGCGCGTCTCCGGCGAGGACGACGCGCCGAGCGCGACGGACAAGCACCGCAGCTGGCAGGAGATCCTCATCGCCGCGGCCGTGCAGGGCGCGATCTTCGGCGCGGTGAAGGCCGCCGCCGAACGCGCCGGCGCCGTCGGCTACGAAAAGGCCAGCGGCGAATGGCCCGGCGACGACTGACCCCGGGAGCCACCGTGGACGACGAACAACTCACCCCCGGCGCCCACCCCGCCGCCGACGAGGACTCGAGCGGCAACCGCCCGCCGCCGGCACAGCGGAACGACCGCGACACGCCTCTCGAGGACGAGCACTGCCGGTCCCGCCGCGGCCACCCGGGCGGCTCGGAGAACTTCCGCGGCGACTGAGCGACCTGGATCCGAGGCGAAGGGTCGCTCGCGGTGAACGCGGTTCACCGAAGCGCCGCCCCACCTGATCGTTATTGTCCACATCGGACGTCCACTGAGCTGAGCTCGCCGGAACCCGCTGGCCTTCAGGGGTGCGGGCCGGATGGGGCACTTCAGGATCGGCGATGGGCGGCGGACATCCGGGCGTCGCCGTCGGTCTGCCGCCCCCGGGGCGATCGGGTGCCGGCCGGATGCGCAACCCCTCACCTTCCGGGTGAAGCGGAGTCGCGTTTGCTTGCCGCGGGGGCGGGTATCCGGAATCGTTGTGGGGCAATAGAGAACGGAGGCGCCAATGACCATGGCCGAACAGGAGATCCGACAACAGCCGGACGCGGACGCCGAACCCACGTCGCGCACTGCCGAGCTGCCGGGGCAGAACCGCTGGGAAGCGGGTAACGAGATCCGGATCGCCGCGCAGCGCGCCGGACGCGAGTGGCAGCAGCCGGAAACCGACTGACCTGCCGTTTTCGGCCACTCCCCCGTCCCCGAGCATCACTTCGGTGTGGCCCGATCACCCCTCGGCGGACCGACCTCGACCCGTGCGCGACACGGCGCGGAGCCGGCGCGGCCTGGCCGAACGGGCACGTCCGGCTCGGCACGACCAGGGCCGCAACGACGTACGGTGGCGGCCGCCCACGAAGCGGCCGCACCGGCTCCGGCGCCGAGCCTCACGAACTGCCTTCCGGCCGGTTGATCGGCACCGATCCCGAGCTCGTCGCGCCAGACGGCGTCGAACTCCTGGGCCTCGCCACCACGGCTCGACAGTCCTCAATGGACTCGCAGCCGAATCCGCGGGAACTGAGCCTTGCCCACCGCGCCCGGCTCAGAACGCGAACTGCTGCCCACCATCGATGTCATACGTGGCACCCGTCAGCGCCGTGTTGATCATCAGGTGCACCGCCAGCGCCCCGACGTCCACCGGGGTCACGACCCGGCCGATCGGCAACGTGGCCCGCAGTTCGGCGCGCCGGTCGTCCAGCCCCTCTCCCAGCAGGGACGCGGACAACGGCGTGTCCACGAACCCCGCGGCGATCAGGTTCACGCGCACCGGCGCGATCTCCAGGGCGAGCGTCGCCGCGAACGGGGGCAGGGCGGCGGTGGCCGAGGACACGATGCCGAGCGCGCGGCTCACCCGCCGGCCGCCGGTGCCGCCCATCAGGACGAGTGAGCCGCCCGGAGGCATCTTCGGGGCGGCGTTGCGGGCGGCTTCGAGGCCGACCACCAGGTGGTCGCTCAGCGCGTCGCGGATCTCGGCCGCGGTCATCTCCAGCAGCGGCCCGTAGTGCGGCGCGCCCGCGGTGATCATGACGTGGTCGACCGCGGCCAGGCCCCGGAAGAACGCGGCCATCGCCGCCGGGTCGGTCGCGTCGAAGGCCGCGGTGTCCTGCGCGCCGACGTCGGCCGCGGCCTTGCCGAGCTTCTCCGGACTGCGCCCGGTCAGCACGACCTGTGCGCCCTCGGCCCGCGCGAGCCGCGCGGTCTCCAGGCCGATCCCCGCACTGCCCCCGATGACGACGACCGTCTGGCCCGCCAGACCCCGCCCCCGCTCGACGTCCGCCATCCGTCCTCCGTGGTCGTGACAAGCCCTCAGAGCGGCAGTTCCGTGCCCGCCTGCTCCGCCACCATGTACCGGCTGTACCAGTCCGGCCAGTTCGCGTCGGCCTCGCCGGTGCGTTTCTCGTGCTCACCGTGCGCCACCGACGCGCGGCGCATCGCGTCGGCCAGGTCGCTCACCGACGCGAACGACGTCTCCGCCGCGTCGACCCGCCCGGGCAGCCGGGTGGTGATCTCCTGCAGCTGCCACTGGTTCCCGTCGGGATCGGCGAACGTGGCCTGCGACCGGTAGCTGGTGCGATCCGGGTCCAGGCCGGGCTCCGGTCCCTCCGGGCCGAAGTGGAAGATCTCGCTCACGGTCACGCCGGCGGCGACCAGGGCGGCGCGCGTCGCCTCGATGTCGGAGACGACCGCGTACCCCTTCGCCGACCCGGGTTTCGCGTCCGTGAGGTTCGAACCGAACTGGACCGAGCACGGCGACCCGTGCGGGGTCAGCTGCACGACCCACGGCGGCGTCTCGTCGAGCCGCCAGCCGATTCCCGTGTAGAACGCCTTGGCCCGCTCGACATCCGCGACGGGGATCACGAGCACCTCGACCTTCATGTCGACGTTCTCGAGCCCGCTCTCCGAAGTGGTCATCCCGCCTCCCGTGGCAACGCAGGCGCCCCAGCGTAGCCGGTGCGCCCCGGAGCGGGCCCGGCATTGAAAATGTCCCCACCGATCGGGTTCGGCCGCTCACCCGCGTTTGAGCGAACGCGGCATGACACCCCAGAAGACGACGAACAGCAAGAACGCGAAGCCGGCCACGCCGAACATCGCCGCCGCACCGTAGACGACCTTCGCGATGAGCGCGACCGTCACCGTGATGGCCAGCGCCAGGCACGCCAGCCCGGCGACCACCACGCGGTTGCCCACGGCCACGATGTGCTCGCGGCTGCCCGTCCGGAACAGCAGCCGGTGCCAGGCCGCGGGCGCGGTCAGCAACGCCGTCGCCGCCACCGCGAGCACGACGGCCGCCATGTGCAGGCCCTTCTCGAACCCGCTCGCCTCGCGGAACAGGGACGTGAACACCACCGAAAGCAGGAACCCGAAGAGGATCTGCACCCCCGGCCTGGGCCACGCGCAGCTCCTGGAGGAGCTCGTTCACATTCCGCCCGAGCTTCTCGTCGCGGGTCTCGCCGGAGTGCTCCGTCACCTGTCCGAGTGTAAGCAGGACCGGCGAAGACGGCAGCGCACGCCAAAGTTTCACCGGCGGCGGAAGGGGTAGTCGAATTTCAGGCGCGGCTCGCGGTCCCAGCCAAGCCGCGCCGACCGGGCGTCGCCGGTCCACGAGGTCGGCGACGCCCTTCCACCTGCCCGGAGAACGCGGGATTCCCGCACCGTCCACATCGGCCGGTGCAGGAATTCCCGTTACCCCGTCAGGGAATCTCGCTCCCGCCCGGGCTCGTGCGCCGGGTCGCGGTGAGCGCCTCCAGGTCCACCGTCACGCCGTACACGTCGAGTGCCTCCTCCACGGAGAGCAGCTCGTCCCGCACGTCGCGCAGCACCGCCTCGACCGGACGGTCCACAGGGGACCCGTGCCCACCGCCGCCGGCCGTGCGGAGGGTGACCGTGGGTGCACCGGCGTCGAACGGCAGCGCCCCCAGCCGGGCCGAGGTCTCGGACACCGGCACGGCAATGCCGTCGATCCGTGCCTCGGTCGGCTGGGCCGCGAGGCCGCCCGCGAGGCCGAACGGCGGGTGGCTCTGCTGGTGACACCCGGCCGCCAGGGTGAGCCCGCTGCCCGCCCGCGGCGGCCGCAGCGTGACCACCTGCCCGTGCCCGCCCCGGAACCGGCCCGCGCCGGCCGTCCCCGGTGCCAGTTCCTTCCGCCCGATCCGCGCCCCGGTGGTGGTTTCGTAGATCTCGACCGGGATGCTCGACGAGCTCGTCGGGTAGCAGATCGCGTCGACCCCGTCGCCGCCGTGGCCCGCGCCCAAGCCGCCGCCGGTGAAGGCGAGCGAGCTGACGGCGACGTCGTGCGCACCGGTGCCGATGAGCCGCAGGCTGCTCTTGAACCCGCCCGCCGCCGGGATCCGCTCGGGCAGCACGCCCGCGAGCGCGCCCTGCACCAGCGGGATGACGTGCCAGCCGACCTTGGTCCGGTCGTTCACCGACGCCGGGTGCACGGGGTTGAGCACCGAGCCGGACGGCGCCTGCACCCGCACCGGGCGGAACAGGCCCTGGTTGCTCGGGATCTGCGGGGTCAGCAGGCAGTTCAGCGCGTACGTGGTGCGCGCGGTCGTGAACGTCAGCGTCGAGTTGATCCCGCCGTGGGGGTGCTGCGGCGGCACGCGCACGTAGTCGACCAGCAGGTCACTCCCGGACACGACCAGCTCGACCCCGAGCGTCAGCTCGCCGTCCAGCTCGTCGAACGTCAGCTCGAACGGGTAGGTGCCGTCCGGAATGGACTCGATGGTCACGCGCATCGCCTTCTCCGCGCGGGACTGCACGGCGTCGGACAGCTGCTGCAGGTCGTCGAGGCCGTACTCGTCGAGCAGGTCGACGGTGTGGGTGGCGGCCACGGAGTTCGCGGTCACGATCGCGTTGATGTCGCCGATCACCAGCTCCGGCGTGCGCACACTCCCCCGCAGCGTGGAGAACACCGCGTCGTTGCGCACACCCGCGTCGTACAGCTTCAGCGGCGGGAAGTACACGCCCTCCTCGTAGACGCTGCGGGCCTCGGACTGGTTGAGCAGGCCGCCGATGTCGCTCACGTGCGCGATGGACCCCGCGAACCCGACCACACGGCCGCGCTTGAAGAACGGCGTCACCACGGCCACGTCCGGCAGGTGCCCGGCGCCGATCCACGGGTCGTTGGTGAACAGCACGTCGCCCTCGCGCAGCGTTTCGGCGGGGAACGTCTCCAGCAGCGCCGCCGTGAGGTGCGGCAGGGTGAGGTTGAACGTCGGGTTGCTGGTCACGGCGTGGGCGACGGACCAGGCGCGGGCGTCCATGATCTCGCAGCCGAGGTCGTTGCCGGTGGACACGACGGTGCTGAACGCGGTGCGCCGCAGCACCGTCTGCATCTCGTCGGCCAGCGTCACGAGCCGGCCCCACACCACTTCGAGCGTGATCGGGTCATCGAAGACGGATCGGTTCACAGCTGCGCCTCCGTTCGGGTGACCACCAGGTTGCGGTACTCGTCGACCACGGCCGTGCTGCCGGGCGCGACCAGCACCGTGGACTCGCGTTCCTCGACCAGCGCCGGACCCGCCACGGTCATCCCCGGCACCAGCGGGTACCGGTCGTACACGGGGGTGTCCACAAAGGAACCGAGCTCGATCCAGTACGCCGGGCGAGTGTGCTTCGGCACCGGATCCTCGCCGGCACCGGCGCTGCGCCGTTCGACTGCGACCTCGGCGAGCCGGCCGCTCGCCACCACACGCCACGTCATGACCTCCACGGGGATGTCGTCGTGCGCGTGGCCGTAGAGATCGGTGTAGGCCTTGAGGAACCGCGTACGGACCTCGTCGCGGCACGACGCGTCGAGCTCACCGGCCGGCAGCGGCACGGAGATCTCGTTGATCTGCCCGGCGAACCGCGCCGACACCTGGCGTTCGAGCGTCACGTCCGCGCGGGCCACCCCGGCCTCGGCGACCACGTCGCGGCCCTGCTCCTCCAGCTCGGTGACGAGCCGGCCGACGGCGTCCCAGTCGGTGGTGTCGAGCAGCTGCGGCTGCGAGCGCGAGAACTCGAACGACACCGGCGCCACGAGGAACCCGATCGCCGAGAGCACCCCGGCGGCCAGCGGGTAGAGGATCCGCTCGTTGCCGAGCAGCCGGGCCACCGACGCGGCGTGGATCGGGCCGCTCCCCCGGACGCGAGCAGCGCGTAGGACCGCGGGTCGCCCCCGCGTTCGACGATGTGCAGCTTCGCCGCGGCGGCCATGTTCTCCACCACGAGCTGGTGGATGCCCCACGCCGCCTCCGTGCGGGAGACGCCGAGCGGCGCGGCGACGTGCTCGTCGATCGCGCGTTCGGCGGCCGCCCGGTCGAGGGTCATTTCGCCGCCGAGGAAGCTCGCGGGGTCGAGGTAGCCGAGCACGAGGGCGGCGTCGGTGACCGTCGGCAGAGTGCCGCCGAGGCCGTAGCAGGCGGGGCCGGGCGCGGCGCCCGCCGACTGGGGACCGACCTTGAGCAGGCCGAGCTCGTCGATCCACGCGATGCTGCCACCGCCGGCGCCGATCTCCAGCATCTCCACGGACGGGAACTGGATCGGCAGACCGGAGCCCTTCTTGAAGCGGTGCACCCGCGCGACTTCCAGCTGGTGCGAGATCGCAGGCCGGCCGTCCTCGATGAGGCAGATCTTCGCGGTGGTGCCGCCCATGTCGAACGCGATGAGGTCGCGCTCGCCGCACAGGCCGCCGTAGTGCGCCGCGCCGATCGCGCCGCCCGCCGGCCCGGACTCGATGAGCCGCACGGGCAGCTCGGACACGGTCTCCACCGTCGCGATCCCGCCCGAGGACAGCATCAGGTAGAGCCGGCCGCGGTAGCCGGTCTCGGCGAACGCCGTGGCCAGCGTGCGCAGGTACTCCCGGGTCAGCGGGCGCACGAAGGCGTTGGCCACGGTCGTGCTGGTGCGTTCGTACTCGCGGATCTCGGGCGCGACCTCGCTGGAGACGGAGATGTCGGCCTCGGGCCACAGCTTGCGCACCAGGTCCGCCGCCGCGCGCTCGTTCTCGGGGTTGCGGTAGGAGTGCAGGAACGAGATGGCGACGCTGGAGAGCTCCGGCGCGCCCGGATCGCCGCGGCGGTCTTTCGCATCCTCCTCCCGGATCCGCGCCAGCGCCGCGGCCACGTCGGCTTCGCGGACTTCGGCGACGATCTCACCGGTGTGCTCGGTCCGTTCGCCGATCTCGCGCCGCAGGTAGCGCGGCACGAGCGGTTCGGGAAAGCGCAGGGCCAGGTCGTAGATGTCGTAGCGCTGCTCGGTGCGCAGCGCCAGTGTGTCGCGGAAGCCCTCGGTGGTCAGCAGCGCGACCTTGGCGCCCTTGCGTTCGATCAGCGCGTTGGTCACCAGGGTGGTCCCGTGGATGACGTTGGTCAGCGCCTCGGCGCCGACGCCCGCGCGTTCCAGCAAGGTCCGGGAGCCGTGCAGCGAGGCGCGGGACGGGTCGTCCGGGGTGGTGAGGCACTTGAAGATCTCGAGTGCGCCCGTCTCGGTGTCGAGCAGGGCGAAGTCGGTGAACGTGCCGCCGATGTCGAAGGCCAGCCGGTAGGTGGGTGCCACGGGTCAGGATTCCTTTCGCTGGCCGGTCAGGGGCCGGGCGCCGGTTTCGATGGCGAAGCCGCGGCTTTCGGGGATGCCCTTGACGAGGAACGGGAGCGCGATCACGGCGATCAGCACGCCGTAGAGGGCGGGCAGGAGCTTGCCGCCGGCGTCGAGCAGCACGGCGTCGAGCAGCGGCGCGGTACCGGCGAACACGGCGTAGGAGAAGGTGTAGGCGATCGAGCCGGCGGAGTAGCGGACCTCCGGCGGAAAGACCTCGGCGTTGGTCACGTTGCCCGCGGCCTGCACGCCGGCGACCGGGATGACCAGCAGCGCCTGCGCCACGCAGACCAGCGGCAGGTTCCCGCCCGCGATCAGCAGGTAGGCCGGCACGGTGAGGACGGGGATCGCGACGGCCGCGGTGATCATCACCGGCTTGCGGCCCACCCGGTCGGTGAGGGCGCCGAACCCGACGCAGGACACGGCGAACGTGACGAACGCGAAGAGGCTGATCCACAGGGCCGTGGTCGAGGACAGGCCCGCGACCTTGGTCATGTACGTGGGCATGTAGCCGAGCAGGGTGTGGAAGCCGATGCCGACGAGTGCGTAGAAGACGATCAGCACGCCGATCGTGCGGCCGTGGCGGCGAAGCGTCTCCCGGAACGAGACGGCCGCCTTCTCCCGCGTCCGCAGGTGCACGCCGGTTTCGGCCAGGCGCAGCCGCAGGTAGATCCCGCCGCACGCGAGCACCCCGCCCGCGACGAACGGCCAGCGCCAGCCGCCGGAGGCGTAGAAGTCCTCGTTCAGGCGGAACAGCAGCACCACCAGGGTCGCGATGGCCGTGCCGACGCTGCCGAAGCACAGCACGATGTTCACGTACAGGCCGCGTTTCCCGGCCGGTGCGGACTCGGCGGCGTAGGTCGCGGCGCCGTTCAGCTCGCTCGCCGCCGCGAAGCCCTGCACGAGACGGCAGAGTGTGAGCAGCAGCGGCGCGGCGAAGCCGATCGTCGCGTACGGCGGGATCACGCCGATGAGCGCGGTGGACAGTCCCATCAGGACCAGGGAGACGGCGAGCGCGGTGCGGCGGCCGTGGCGGTCGCCGACGCGGCCCATCACCACGCCGCCGATCGGGCGGGCGAAGAAGGACACGCCGTAGATCGCCAGCGTGCCGAGCAGCGCCGCGGTCGGGTTGGTGCCCGGGAAGAACTGGGTGGCGATGATCGCGGTCGAGAACCCGTAGAGCGCGAAGTCGAACCACTCCACGAAGGTGCCGACCGACAACGCGAAAGTGGTCTTCGCGCTCATTCTCGCCACTGGAGCCGGCTCGGTGGCGCCGGATTCGGTGCGTGCCATCGGTTTCATGAGGACTCTCCTGCGGAGGCGGAGGTGGCCGCGCCGACGGCGGTGCGATAGCCCGCCGTGGTCGCGAGGGTCACGTACTCGTCGAGTGCGCCGGCGGCGTTGCGCGCCACGGCTTCCTCGTCCCACTGCAGCCGGGCCACGCACTTCTCGCGGAAGATCGTGGCCGCGGCGGCGAGGTCCTCGAACGCGCCGACGAGCGCGTCGAGGACCACCGGTTCCATCACGTTCAGCTCGAGCTCGCCGGCGTCGGCGGCCGCGTCGACGGTCGCGGCGGCCCCGCGGACGCGGAAACCGAACTGCAGCACCAGTTCCGGCACGACGGGGTTGACCTTGCCCGGCATGATCGACGAGCCCGCCTGCAGCTCCGGCAGCCGCACCTCGCCGAAGCCGCCGACCGGGCCGGACGAGAGCAGCCGCAGATCGCGGGCGATCTTGCCGAGCACGCCGGACGCGCGGACGAGCGCGGCGGCGACGGTGGCGTAGGCGTCGAGGTGGGCCAGGGCGTCGAAGTAGTCCTCGGCCGGTTTCAGGGAGCGTCCGGACAGGTCGGCGAGGTGGCGCACGGCCAGCTCCGCGTAGCCGGCGGGGCTGCCGATACCGGTGCCGACGGCCGTGGCGCCGAGGGGGACTTCCGCCAGGGCAGCCACTGCTTGGGCCACGGCGTCACGCGTGCGGCGGATCGCGTGGGCGTGGCCGCGGTGGGTCTGGGCGACGGTGAGCAGGACCGCGTCCTGCAGGCAGGTGCGGCCCAAGCGCACCAGCGCGCCCTGGTCGGCGGCCAGGGCGTCGAACGCGTCGGCGAGCCGGCCGAGTGCCGTCGTGACGGGTTCGGCCAGCTCGGTCAGGGCGAGCGCCATCGCGGTGGGGTAGGTGTCGTTCGTGGACTGCGAGCGGTTGACGTGGTCGTTGGGGTGCACCGAAAGCGGCTCCCCCGACTCGCGCAGCAGCTGCTCGGCGCGGGCGGCGAGGACCTCGTTCACGTTCATGTTGGTCGACGTCCCGCCGCCGCCCTGTACGAGCGTGAGCGGGAACTGGTCGCGGTGGTGCCCCACGCCGACCTCGTCCGCGGCGTGTGCGATGGCGTCGGCGCGCGCGGCGTCGAGCACCCCCAGCTCCGCGTTGGCGCGCGCGGCGGCGGCCTTGACCTGGGCGTACGCGGTGAGGAACGCCGGCACGTCGGCCAGGTGCCGGCCGTGGGCCGGGAGGTGGGCGAGCGCCTTGCGGGTCTGCTCGCCGAACAGTGCGGCCCCGGACGGGGCGGTGATGGACATGGCCGGGGAGTCTGCGATCCGCGGCCCGTCCGAGGCCATCGGTGTTGCCGCGAGAGCACTCTGAATCGTCTCAGTGTGCTCTGGTGGCTACTTGTGTAGCGCTCACAGCACCACTACCGTCGGGGCATGGCCGAAAACTCCGACACCTCGACCGTCGGCCGCGTGGCCGCCGTGCTCCGCACCCTCGGCGAGGACGAGCGTCACCCCGAGCTGTCCGGGGCCGAGATCGCCCGCCGCGTGGGCCGGGAGCGCAGCCAGATCTCGCGGATGCTCAAGGCGCTGGCCGCCCACGGGCTCGTGGAGCAGAACCCCGAGACGCGGGGTTACCGGCTCGGCTGGCAGCTGCACGTGCTCGCGGCGCGCGCCGGCGACCAGCGCCTGCTCGGCAGCGGCACGGCCGTGCTGCGCGCGGTGGTGGCCGAGACGGGCGAAAGCGCGCTGCTGTCGATCCTGCAGGGCGACCAGTCGTTCACGATCCTGCGCGAGCGGTCGCCGCACACCGTGCAGGCCGGCGGCTGGGTCGGGCGCACCTCTCCGCTGCACGTGACCGCGTCGGGCCGCGCGCTGATCCTCGACCACGAGGACGACGACATCCGCGCGCTGCTCGCGCGCACGCCGCCGGGCGAGTTCGGCCCGCGCGCGCTGCGCAGCGTCTCCGAGGTGCTCGAACGGCTGCACCACGAGCGCCAGGAGAGCTGCACCGTGGCGATCGACGAGCTGGAGGGCGGGCTGCTGTCGGTCGGCGCGCCGGTGCGGGACGCGACCGGGCGGATCATCGCGTCGCTCAACGTGTCAGCCCCGACGAGCCGCGCGCTGGACCGCCTCGCCGAGCTCAGCGCGACGACCAAGGTCGCCGCACGCCGGCTCAGCGCCATCATGAGCCGCGCGTCGTGATGGCCGTGCTGTCAGAGCAGCACCACGTGACGGCACAGCCACCGCCCGCCTAGACTCGCCGGCGATTCCACTGTGGACCGTCGAGGGAGTGCCTGTCATGACCGAAGCAGCCGCCCTGCACCACGACGCCGTCGTCGCGGACGCGCACAACGACCTGCTGATGCTCTGCTCGCGCCACCCCGCCGGGCGGCAGGCCGAGTACTTCCGTCGCGTCTGGCTGCCGCAGCTGCGCGCCGGCGGCGTCGACCTCCAGGTGCTGCCGGTGTTCCTCGAACCCGAGTTCCGTCCCGAAGGCGCGCTGCGCCAGACGCTGCGGATGATCGAGACCGCGTGGCGCGTCGAAGCCGGCAACCGCGACGCCGTGCGGATGTGCCTCACGGGCGACGACATCCGCGAAACCCTCGCCGGCGGCCGGATCGCGCTGGTCCTGGCACTGGAAGGCTGCGAAGCCGTCGGCCTCGACGTCGGCCTGTTCGAGACGTTGCACCGGCTCGGCGTGCGGATGGCGTCGTTCACGCACTTCGGGCGCACGATGCTCGCCGACGGCTCGGCCGAGGACGACACGGGCGGCCGCCTCACGGGCGCGGGCGTGGACGCCGTGGCGGTGTGCGAGGAGCTGGGCATCATGCTCGACGTCTCCCACCTCGGCGCCGCGTCCACCGACCACCTGCTGGAGCTCGCCACCCGGCCGCTCGTCGCGTCGCACTCCTCGGCCTTCGCGGTGCGCGCCCACCACCGCAACCTCACCGACGCCCGCCTGCGCGCGATCGCCGGCGCCGGTGGCGTCGTCGGGATCAACGTGCTGGCCCAGTTCGTCGACGAGCGCGAGCACACCGTCGCCCGCGTCGCCGACCACATCGAGCACGCCGCGGACGTCGTCGGCGTCGCCCACGTCGGCCTCGGCCCCGACTTCATCAAGGAGGTCTCCGACAGCCTCCGCCGCGCCGACGAGCGCTCCTGGGACGACCGCACGGCCCGCGAGTTCGTGCCCGGGCTCGAAGGCCCCGCCGGACTCCCCCGCATCACCGCCGAGCTGCAGCGCCGCGGCTGGGCCGAGCCCGACGTGCGCCAGGTGCTCGGGCTCAGCTTCCACGACCTGTTCCTGAAGGAGCTCGGCGTCCCGGGAGCCGCTCGCTAGCCCGCACAGTCCACTGTGGTCAGTTCGGTCAGCCGAGCATTCGCACCGTTTCGTCCCACAAGCGCGCCGCCAGGGCCGGGTCGATCGCGTACGGCGCGACGCCGCTGGCGCCCGGCACCGGGTTCGGCTGGACCGGCGCGACGGCGTTGTCCTCGAAGTACCGGCCGGTGATCCCGGCGACGAGCGGCGAACCCGCGAGCAGCACCGACGTCGACGCACCCTGCTCGGGGGTCTTCCAGCCCGGCGGGACGGCGAGGACGTGGCCCTGGTCGTCGGTGGCGCCGACGAAGCCGAGCTGGGCTTCGTCGAGGTGGCGCTGCAGGTTGGTCATGATGCCGCCCGGGTGCAGCGCGTTGACGGTGATGCCGTCGGCTGCCCAGCGTTCGGCGAGCGCGACGGTGAACAGGATCATCGCCGTCTTCGAGCGGGCGTAAGCGGTCCACGCTTCATAGGGCGTGCGCTCGAAGTGCGGGTCGGCGAAGTCCACCGGGGACATGAGGTGGGCCGAGGACGCGACGTTGACCACGCGGGCACCGCCGGCCCGGGTGAGGGCGTCGTACAGGCCGAGGGTCAGCGCGGCCGGGCCGAGGTGGTTCACGGTGAACTGGCGCTCCCACCCGTCGGCGGTGCGGGTGAGCTCGGGCAGCGCCATGACCCCGGCGTTGTTGACGAGGATGTGCAGCGGCCCGTCCCACGCGGCGGTGAACGCGGCGATGCTCGCGCGGTCGGCCAGGTCGAGCCGTACGGCGGGCAGGTCTTCGACAGCCTGGGGGTCGCGGACGGCGACGGTCACGTCGGCACCGGCCGCCGCCAGGGCTCGCGCCGTGACGAGCCCGATGCCGGACGCGCCCCCGGTGACGACGGCGCGGCGGCCGGTGAGGTCGACGCCGTCGAGCACCTCGGCAGCCGTGGACGAAGCGGTGAACGGCAGTGCGGTGTCAGTCATTTTCGGCTCTCTTCGCTCTTCCCGGCACCCTCGTGCCGGGCTCTCAACGGGGGAAATCGGTGCTGCGGGCCACTTTCTCGCCCGCTTCCAGCTCGGCGAGGCGCGTGGTCAGCGCGGCGCGGATCGCTTCGAAGGCGTCGCTGCCGAGGGCGAGGCGACGCGGGGCCGGGGTGACGTCGGCGGAGTCGATCACGGCCTTCGCGACCCGGGCCGGGTCGCCCGGGGCGTCGCCGGTGAGGTTGCCGGCGCCTTCGAGGTACCGGCGGATCTGCCCGACGGGCGTGCTCGCGTAGCCGTCGAGCGGTTCGGCGACGGTCATCGCCGCGCCGAAGCCGGTGCGGACGGTACCGGGCTCAACCATCGTGATGCCGACGCCGAACGGCGCCACCTCGCCGATCACGGACTCCAGGAAGCCCTCCACCCCCCACTTCGACGCGTGGTACAGGCTGCCGCCGGGGCTGGAGAGGTGGGCGCCCATCGTGGACGTCTGGACGAACCGCCCGCCACCCTGCGCGCGCAGGTGCGGCAGCACGGCGCGGAACAGCTGGATCGGTGCGAGGGTGTTGAGCTCGAGCTGCCGCTCGATCACCTCGTCCGACAGCTCCTCGGCCGCGCCGAACGCCGCGGCGCCGGCGTTGGAGAAGACCACGTCGATGCGCCCGAGCTCCGCGAACGCCTGCTCGACCACGGCCCGCAGCCGCACCGTGTCGGTCACGTCCAGCCGCGCGGTCCACAGCAGATCCGCGGGCCCCAGGCCGGCCAGCGTCTCCGGCCGGCGCGCCGTGGCGGCCACGCGGTGTCCCCGTGCCAGCAGCTGCTCGGTGACCGCCCGGCCGATGCCGCTCGACGCGCCCGTGACGAACCAGGTGACCATGGCGTACCCCTCGATAGTTCCAACTGGTTGGTTTAATCTGCGTTCAAGTCTAAACCAACTGGATGGTTTAAAACCTAGCCACGGTCGCGGCCGATTGTCAACCAGCCAGTTGGTTTATTACGCTGGCCCCATGACGTACGACTCGGACGCCACCCGCGCCCGCCTGCTGGAGGCGGCCCACGACGAGTTCGTCGAGCGCGGCCTCGCCGGTGCCCGGGTCGACCGCATCGCGGCCGCCGCCTCGGCCAACAAGCAGGCCATCTACGCCTACTACGGCTCCAAGAACGCCCTCTTCGACGCCGTTCTCGACGCCCGGCTGGGCGTGCTCGCCGACCTGGTCCCCTTCACGCCCGACGACCTGCCCGGCTACGTCGGCGCCTTGTTCGACTACCTCGTCGCCGAGCCGGCGGTGATGCGGCTCATGCAGTGGAAGGCGCTGGAGCGCCCCGACGCGTCGGCCGCGGAGGTGCGCGCCCACGTCGACAAGGCCGCGGAGATCTCCGCCGAGCACGGCGTCGACGAGGAGGAGGGCATCGACGTCCTCATGCTCACCCTCGCGCTCGCGCAGTCCTGGAACCTCACCCCGCCGGAGATCCGCTCCCCCGGTGGCCACGCGTCGGCCGCCCGGCTCAAGCGCCACCGCGAGGCGGTGTTGCGCGCGACCGCGGCCGTCGTGGCCGAGCTCCTGGGCGCCGACGGTGCAGACTGAGCCCTGATCACCCACGAGCGGAGGGAGCGGCATGAGCCGGTACGCGCGTTTCGAGCACCTGAGGGTCGACGGGCCGGACGAGGACGGCGTGGTCGAGCTGGTGCTGGACGGGCCGAACCTCAACGCCGTGAGCAAAGCCGCACACGGCGACCTGGCCGAGATCTGGCGCGAGTTCGACCGCGATCCCGCGGTGAACGCGGTGCTGCTGCGCGGCGAGGGCATGGGGTTCTCGGCCGGCGGCTCGTTCGACCTGGTCGAGAAACTGACCACCGACTTCGAGGCCCGCTCGCGCACGATGCGGGAGGCGCGGGACCTCGTCTACAACATCATCGACTGCTCGAAGCCGATCGTCTCGGCGATCCACGGCCCGGCCGTCGGCGCGGGCCTGGTGGCCGGCGTGCTCGCGGACGTGTCGGTGGTCGCCAAGACCGCGAAGATCGTCGACGGGCACACGCGGCTCGGTGTCGCGGCCGGGGACCACGCGGCGATCTGCTGGCCGCTGCTGTGCGGGATGGCGAAAGCCAAGTACTACCTGATGACCTGCCGGCCGATGACCGGCGAGGAGGCCGAGCGGATCGGCCTCGTTTCGCTGTGCGTGGACGAAGAGGCGGAGCTGCTGCCGACCGCGCGCGACCTGGCCCGGGAGCTGGCCCTCGGCGCGCCGAACGCGATCCGGTGGACGAAGCAGAGCCTCAACGCGTGGTACCGGCAGATCGCGGGCGCGATCTTCGACTCCTCGCTGGCGCTGGAGTTCTACGGGTTCGCCGGGCCGGAGGTGCGCGAAGGCCTGGCGTCGCACCGGGAACGCCGCAAGCCCGACTTCACCGGCCGGGGCGGTGCGGATGCCTGAGGCGCTGCTCGACGGGCTGCGGGTGGTCGAGATCTCCAGCTACGTCGCCACTCCCCTGTGCGGCATGACCCTGGCCCAGCTGGGCGCCGACGTCGTGCGCGTCGAGCCGCCGGGCGGCGCGCCCGACCGCACGCGCTGGCCGCTGGCCGGCTCGGGCACGAGCCTGTACTGGACCGGGCTCAACAAGGGAAAACGCGCGATCACAGTGGACTTCGCGTCCGAAGTGGACCGGCAGCGGCTGGCGGAGCTGATCGTCCACGGTGGACCGTGCGTGGTCGTCACCAACACCGCCCGGCATCCCGAGCTCACGCACGCCGCGCTGTCCGCCCGGCGTCCCGACGTGATCCACGCGCTGCTGGAAGGCCGCTCCGACGGCGGCGCCGCCGTGGACTACACCGTCCAGGCGGCCACGGGGTTCCCGCTCGTCACCGGCCCGGCCGACGTGCCCGGGCCGGTGAACCACGTCCTGCCCGCGTGGGACCTCGCCGCCGGCCTGTACCTCGCGACGGGCCTGCTCGCCGCCGAGCGCCGCCGCCTGCGGACCGGCCGGGGCGCGTCGTTGCGCGTCGCGCTGGAGGACGTCGCCCTCGCCACCGCGGGCAACCTCGGCTACCTCGCCGAAGCCCAGGTCACCGACCACGAGCGCACCAAGTCCGGCAACGACATCCACGGCACCTACGGCCGTGACTTCACCACGGCCGACGGGGTGGCGGTCGTGGTCGTCGTCCTGACCGAACGCCACTGGACAAAGCTGCTGGCCGCCACGGGCCTCACCGCCGCCTTTGCCGCGCTGAGCGAGTCCCTTGCGATCGACTTCTCCGGCGAAGCGGCCCGCTTCGAACACCGCGACCTGATCTCGGCGCTGCTCGCCCGCTGGTTCGCCACCACGCCGTACGCCGACGCCGCCAAGGCCCTCGACGCCCACCGCGTCCTGTGGCAGCGCTACCGCACCTTCGCCGAGATCGGCCGCGACCCGGCGCTGGCGGACGACGATCTCTTCGCGCCCCTCGACCAGCCTGGCGTCGGCCCGCACCTGGCACCGAAGTCCCCCCTCGTCGTCGACGGCACGCGTGCTGATCCGAGCCCGGCGCCGTCGGTCGGGGAGCACACCGCGGAGGTCTTCGGAACGGAGCCGGACCGTTGAGCACCTACGACGCGATCGTCATCGGCGGTGGGCACAACGGGCTCGTCGCGGCGCTGTACCTCGCGAAGGCCGGGTGGTCCGTGGCCGTCGTGGAGCGCAACGGCAGCGTGGGCGGGGCGATCGCGAGCGGGGAGGTGACGCTGCCGGGGTTCGAGCACGACCTGTACTCGACGAACCAGAACCTGTTCCTCGGTTCCGGCGCGTACGCCGACTTCGGCGCCGACCTCACGCGGCTCGGCCTGAAGTTCCGGGTCACGCGCCGGCCCTACGCCAACGTCTTCCCCGGCGGGCGGAGCCTGCGCGTCCACCACGACCACGCGACGACGCTCGAAGGCCTCGCCGCGCATTCGCCGGCGGACGCCGACGGGTTCGCGCGCCTGTACGCGGTGTACCAGCGGTTCGCGCCGCACCTGTTCGCGCTCTACGGCTCGGCGCTGCCGTCGAAAGCGGCCGTCCTGGAGGTCGCGCGGCTGGCCCGCAAGCAAGGGGTCAGCGGTGCGCTCGACCTGGCCCGGACACTGCTGATGAGCACCCGCGAGCTCGGCGAAACCTGGTTCGCGACCCGCGAAGCCCAGGCGATGGCCGCGTGCTGGGGCCTGCACCTCGACTTCGCGCCGGACGTGAGCGGGGGCGCGATGTTCCCGCTGCTGGAGCTGTTCGCCGACCTCGACAACGGCATGTCCGTCGTCGAAGGCGGAGCGCGGCGGCTCCCGGAAGCGCTCGCCGCGCTGCTGGTCGAGCACGGCGGCGAAGTCCACACAGGACTCGAAGTCGACGGGGTGCTGCGCGAGAACGGCCGGGCCGTCGGCGTACGGACGGCGGACGGCACGCGGTTGCGGGCGCGGCGCGCGGTCGTGGCCAACGTGGGGCCACGGGCGTTGTACGGGAAGCTGCTCGACGACGTCCCCGAAGACCTCCGGCGCAAGGCGGAGAACTTCAGCTACGGCCCCGCCACGCTCATGCTCCACCTCGCCCTCGACGGCCCTCTCCCCTGGGCCGCCGGCGAAGACCTCGCCGAGTTCGGTTACGTCCACGCCGCGCCCTACGTCGACGACCTCGCCCGGACCTACACCGAGGCCCAGGCCGGCCTCCTGCCTGCCGACCCGCTGCTGGTCGTCGGCCAGACCACGGCCGTCGACCCGACGCGGGCGCCGGCCGGAAAGCACGTCGCGTGGCTGCAGGTCCGCACCGTGCCGTCGATGATCCGCGGCGACGCGGCCGGCACGATCAGCGCGACGACCTGGCCCGAAGCGGCCGAGCCGATGGCCGAACGCGTGCTCGCGAAGCTCGAGCGGTACGCACCGGGGGCGTCGGCCCGGATCGCGAGGTACGCCGTGCACACGCCCCAGGACCTGGAAGCGGCCAACCCGAACCTCGTCGGCGGCGACAGCGCCGGCGGCAGCCACCACCTGCCGCAGAACTTCCTGTTCCGCCCGCTCGGCTGGGGCCACCACGGCTACCGCACCGCCGTCGACGGCCTCTACCTCACGGGCGCGGCGACCTGGCCGGGCGCCGGCACCAACGCGACGTCCGGCCGGCTCGCCGCCCAGCGCGTGCTCCGGGACGCGAAGCGCCGCCGCTGACGGTTCACGCGCGGTCCTTGTTCACCACGCGCAGCACCAGCCACTGGTCGAACCAGGCCCCCACGGTCGTCACCACGAGCATGACCAGGCCGAGGATCAGGTGGGTGTAGCTGTGCAGCGGCGCGACGCTGTCGGTCAGCCGCGTCAGGGCGAGCTGCACCAGCAGCCGCGCCACGAACAGCGTCGCCACCAGGCCCATCGCCTGTTTGCGGCGCCACACCGCGCGCAGCAGCTGCCGGCGCCGCGCCAGCATCGTGGACCACAGCACCAGGTGGACCGCCACCACGACGAGCGGCAGCAGCGCCACCCACGGGTACCGGTCCTGGAACTGCACGGTGAGGTCCCCGCTCGCAGCGAGCAGACCCACGAGCGCGAAGTACCACGCCGGCAGCCCGGTGATCCGGCCCTGCGGCAGCTGCTGTGTCTCGGGGATGAAGTCCGTCTTCAGCATCGGGTTCTCCTTCGTGTGCCGATGCGTCGAGACTCCCGGAACCGGCCCCGGCGAAGATCGACCGCGCGAACGAACCTCGGCGGCCACCTCATACCTCCGGACGAGACGCGCGGTTCACCGCCGGAGCCGGTAGCCCGCCGCCTCGCGGTCCCACGTGCCGTCGGTGACTCCGCGGGCGCGCAGGGCGGCTTTGCGCACCTTGCCGTTCTCGGTCAGGGGCAGCGAGTCCACGAGGTCGACGTACCGCGGGATCGCGAAGTACGACAGCCGTGGTTCGCACCACTGGACGAGCTGCAGCGGCGTCACCTCCGCGCGGGTCACGACCGCGGCCATCACCTCGTCCTCGGCCAGCTCCGACGGCACGGCGAACGCCGCGACGGCCGCGACGGCGGGGTGTTCGCCCAGGACCTGCTCGACCTCCAGCGACGAGATGTTCTCGCCCCGGCGGCGGATGCTGTCCTTCACGCGGTCGACGAACCGCAGCCGGCCGGTGCCGTCGCGCACCACGCGGTCGCCCGTGTGGAACCAGAGGTCGTGCCAGGACGCGGCGGTCGCGGCGGGGTTGCCGAAGTAGCCGGTGGCGAAGGCGTACGGCAGGCGTGAGCGGCACAGCAGCTCCCCCGCCTCGCCGTCGGGGGCGTCGAGCCCGGCGGCGTCGACCACGCGCGCCTCGTAGTCCGGCAGCACCACGCCCATCCAGCCCGGCCGCTGGGCCGACGCGTGGGCGCCGACCATCATGTTGGTCTCGGTCGACGCGTAGCCCTCGATCAGCCGCACGCCGAAGCGCGCGTGGAACCGCTCGTGGGACACGGGCGGGGTCGCCGGTGCCAGGGCGATCCGCACCCGGTGCCGGCTGTCCACTTCGGACTCGGGCGCGGCCAGGAGCATCTGCACCATGGCGCCGAGGACGTAGGTCACCGTCGCCCCGCACGCGGCCGCCTCGGCCCAGTAGCGCGACACGGAGAACTTCGCGCCGAACACGATCCGCGCGCCGGTCAGCAGGGCCTGGAAGAACGCGGTGAGCGCGTTGATGTGGAACAGCGGCAGGCACGTGTAGAGCACGTCGTCCGCGCCGAGCTCCAGGCATTCGCCGACTCCGACGCCGAACCAGAAGAACTGCGCGTGCGGGCAGCACACGCCCTTGGGCAGGCCCGTGGTGCCGGAGGTGTACAGAATGGCCAGCGTGTCGCCCGGCGCGGCGTCGACCGGCGGCACGGCGTCGGCGAGCGCGGGGTGGTCCGGGCCGTCGAGCACCCAGACCTGCGCGAGCGTCTCGGGCACGTCGAGGTGCTCCAGCGCGGTGACGAGGTGCGGCTCGGCGACGAGCACGCGCGCGCCGGAGTCGGCCAGCGTGTGCCGCAGGCCCGCGCCTCGCAGGGCGGTGTTCAGCGGTACGGCGATCGCCCCGAGCCACGCGCAGCCGAGCACGATTTCCAGCAGCTCCAACCGGTTCCCGCACAGCAGCGCGACCCGGTCCCCGGCCACGACCCCGCGGCGCTGGAGCATCCCCGCCGCCCGCGCGGCGCGGTCCGCGGTGTCCCGGTAGGTCCACGTGACCTCGCCGCAGACGACCAGCGGCCGGTCCCCGTACAGCTCGGCCTGCCGGGTCAGCAGCTTCGGCACGGTGCACGCGCCGGGCCACAGCGCCCGCAGAGACTCCGAGCGGTCCGGCAGCCGGTGGGCGGCCGGCACCCACGCCGTGCCGGGGCCTTCCGGTGCCGCCGTCACGCGGACCTCGGCACCCGGTTCCTCGGCACCCTCGAGCCGGCCGACGACCACGGCCCCGGCGCTGGTGCGCAACGTCGCCACCCGGACGCCGTTCGCCTCGGTCACCTGCTCGACCCGTGCGGTCGGCGTTTCCGTCATCGTTTCCCCTCCAGGATCGTGGCGTTGGCGCAGGCGCCGTAGCGGTGCAGGACCATCCCGTAGCCGGTCACGAGCGCGTGCCGGGCTGGCACCTGCCGCTCGCCCGCACGGCCGAGCAGCTGCCGCACGGCCTCGACGAGCCCGTGCAGCCCGGCGGCGGCTCCCGCCTGTCCGGCCGAGAGCTGGCCGCCCGACGGGTTCAGCGGCCAGTGGTCGACGGCGAGCCGCTCGTGCAGCAGCCGGCCCGGATCCGGTGCGAGCCCGAGGTCCTGCAGCTGCGCCAGGGCCATCACCGGGTAGTCGTCGTAGACGCAGGCGAGGCCGACGTCGGCCGGCTCGAGCCCCGCGTCCGCCCACAGCCGGCCGGCGATCAGGTGGTGGCCGGTGTGCAGCCCGTCGCCCTGCTGTCCGTCGTGGTTGTGACTCGCCCCGAACGCGCGCACCTCGGCCCGGGCGCCCCGTCCGGCGGCGGTGACGACCACGGCGTCGGCGCCCGTAACCACCGGCACGCAGTCGTAGCGGCGCAGCGGCGGAGCGACGACGGGCGCCGCCAGGTACTCGTCGAGCCCGAGCGGCGCGCGGTAGACGGCGCCGGGGTTGCGGCCGGCCCACCACCGCTGCGAGATCGGCACCTGCGCGTAGTCCTTCTCCGTCAGGCCCGTGGCCCGCATGTGCCGCTGGGTGAGCATGGCGAACAGCGCGTTCGGCCCCGCAAGGCCCAGGGGCGTCAGGGTTTCCGCGGTGGCGCGGTTGTAGTTCGCGACCAGTGCGCGGAACGCCGCGCGGTCGAGGTGGTCGCCCGCGACCAGGACCACCGTCCGGGCATCCCCGGCCTCGACCGCCCGCACCGCGTGCTGCAGGAGGTTGAGCCCGCTCGCGCCGCCGTGCGGGTCTTCCATGAGCCAGCGCAGCCGCAGCCCGAGCCGCCACGCCAGGTCGATCGCGTGGTCGGGCGCGAGGGTGAAGCTGGCGACGCCGAGCCCGTCGACATCGTCCGGCTGCAGAGCGGCTTCGCGCAGGACCCCGTGGAACGCGGCGGTGAGCACCTGCTCGGTGGTCGTCCCCGGACCCGCGTGGCGGGTGTAGGGGTGTTCGTACGCGGCGACGACGGCGGCGGTCATCGGGCGAGCTCACTCGACCGCGCGGGCTCGGGTTGCCCGATGGCGTCCAGGTCGCGGGCCCGCGTTTCCGGCGCCCACGCGAGCGCGGCGACCGTCAGCAGCCCCAGCAACCCGAGGTAGGCGGCGACCGGCCACCACGAACCGCTCCACGCGAGGAGCACCGTCGCGATGAGCGGCGACAGGCCGCCGGCGAGGACCGACGCGAGCTCGTGGCCGAGCGCGACCCCGCTGTAGCGCACGCCGCTGCCGAACAGCTCGCTGAAGAAGCTCGCCTGCGCGCCGATCATCGCGCCGTGGCACGCGGCGTTGGCCACCACGATGGCCAGCCACACCAGCCAGGTCTCCCGGGTGTGCAGCAGCGCGAAAAACGGGGCGGCCCACACGATCATCGCGATCGCGCCGCCGAGGTACACCGGCCGGCGGCCCACCCGGTCGGTCAGGGCTCCCCACAACGGCATCGCGATCGCTTCGAGCAGTTCGCCGAGGATCACCCCGACCAGCGTCACCCACTGCGGAATGCCGATCTGGCCCGCGTAGGTGAGCACGAAGACCAGGAAGATGTAGCTGCCGCCGTTCTCCGCGAGGCGGGCGCCGAAGGACACCACGACGGCGCGCGGGTGCTTGCGGATCGCGGCGAGCACGGGGAACCGCTCGGTCTCGTGGCGCCGCTGAACCCGGGCGAACGACTGCGTCTCCAGCACGTTCATCCGGATCACCAGCCCGACGACCATGAGCACGACCCCGACGAGGAACGGGATCCGCCAGCCCCACGACTGGAACGCCTCCGCGCTCGTGGTCCCGCTCAGCAGCGCGAACACCGCGGCGCTGAGCACGAACCCGATGCTGACGCCGCTCTGGCCCAGCGCGCTCTGCATGCCGCGCCGTTTCGGATCGGCGTTCTCGCTGATCAGCAGCACACCGCCGCCCCACTCGCCGCCGACCGCGATGCCCTGGACGATCCGCAGCACGGTCAGCAGGATCGGGGCCCACAGGCCGATCTGCTGGTACGTCGGCAGCACGCCGACCAGCGCCGTCGTGAGGCCCATCAACGTCAATGTCGTCACGAGCATCGCGCGCCGGCCGATGCGGTCGCCGAAGTGGCCGAAGACGATGCCGCCGATGGGCCGCGCGGCGAAGCCGAGCGCGTAGGTGCCGAACGCGGCGATCGTGCCGGCGATCGGGTCCACGGCCGGGAAAAAGAGCTTGTTGAACACGATCGCGGCGGCGGTGCCGTAGAGGAAGAAGTCGTACCACTCCAGGGCATTGCCGACCAGGCCCGCCAGCACGACGCGGCGCATCGACTGCCGCGGTGGGTGAAGAGAGTCCGGCATTGGTCCTCCTCGGGTGCCGGGACGGCGCGCGTCCCGATGGGGAGCGGCCATGGTGCTCCGGCGCCACGGCGGGCAGAAGGGCAACGGTCCAGTCAGCGGAACGCTTGTGCCTGGGCGCCGCGGAGCCTGCGGGTCAGGGCGGTGCAGGCGAGCCGCAGCGCCGCGGAGAACCGGCCGATGTCCAGCCGGTCGCCCGGGGCCACGATGCTCAGCGCCGCGACCACCGTCGCGTCGGACCAGACCGGGGCCGCGATGGCGCCGTAGCCCGGAGCCGGCTCGATGTGCGACACGGCGTAGCCGCGGCGGCGGATCTCGGCGAGCTCGGCCCGCAACCGGGGCTCGTCGAGCGGCGGCTGCGTTTCGGGACCGGTCGTGGCACAGAGTTCGTCGACGCGCTCGGGCGGCCCGAACGCGAGAATCGCCTTGCCCGAAGCCGCCGAGTGCGGGGGAACGCGGCCGTCGAGCTGCGTGACGACGCGGCCTCGGCCCCGGCTGCCGACGTACTTCTCGGTGAACAGCATCCCGCCCTGGCCGGGCACGACCAGCAGCACGGTCTCCTGCGTGACGTGCGCCAGATCGTCGAGGAACGGCGCGGCGACCACGCGCAGCGAACGGTGCGCGGGCGCGCGCTGGCCGAGTTCGTACAGCCATGTGCCGAGGCGGTAGCGGTGCCCGTCGCGTTCCAGCAGCTCGCATTCGACAAGCTCCTGCACGAGCCGGTGCACCGTCGCCTTCGGCAGGCCGCTGCGGCGGGCAAGCTCGCTGATCCCGAGCGCGGACGAGCTCGCGTCGAACGACCGCAGGATCGCCCGCGCGCGGCGCAACACCGCCTTCGCGGGCGCGGTCCCGGAGGGTTCACTGCCCGCCATGCCGCCTCCCCGCCTGCCGCCGTGATCGCTGATGCCAGGTCGGTTTCCCGGCCGTCGCACCCGTCGCCACGGGCCACTGTTCAGGAGCGCGAGCCCCTGAGCCACGACGTCAGCGTGGCCTTCGCCGTCTCCGCGCGCGACGGGTTCGTGAGGCTCTGGGCGACGAGGTGGCCGGAGCCGCCGCCGAGGCCGGCGCCCGGGTGCGTCGACGCGCCGATGTGCCACAGGCCCGGCACCGGAGTGCGGTGGTGGGCGGCGCTGGGCAGCGGGCGCCAGAGGAAGCTCTGGTCGACTTCGGCGGCGCCGCCGTACGGATCGCCGGCGACGGCGTTGACGTTCGCCGCTTCGAGATCGGGCGGGGTGATCACGTCCACGGCCAGCACTTTCTCCCGCAGCCCGGGCGCGTGCCGCGCGATCCGGTCCAGCACGCGGTCGGCGTAGGCGGTGGCGAGCCGGGGCGTCCAGCCGCCGGTGACGTCGAGCTCGCCCGCCGCGTCGCCGACCGGGGCGAACGGCGTTTCCTGCAGCTGCAGCCACAACGCGCCCGCGCCCGCGGGCACGCGCGACGGGTCGAGCAGGTACTGCTGGCCGACCACGATCGTCGGGCGGTCCGGCAGCAGGCCGGCTTCCGCCTGGGCGCAGGCGATGCCGGTGCTGGCGGAGCCGTCGGAGACGTGGACGAGCGGGATTTCGCGCAGCCGCTCGTCACGCCAGTCCAGCGGCGCGGAGAGAGCGACGTGGATCTGCAGCTCCGCGCGGCCGTAACGGAACCGCCGGGCCTCGTCGGTGACCTGCTCGGGCACGGACCCGGCCGGCAGCAGCTCGCCGTACAGCGCCGTCGGCGTCACCGACGCGACGACCGCCCGCGTGGCCCGCAGCGTCTCGCCGCCGGCCACGACTCCGACCGCGCGTCCGCCCTCGACGAGGATGCGCTCGACCGGCGCACCCGTGCGGATCTCCACGCCCCGGGCTTCGAGCAGCGACCGGAACGCCTCGACGAACCGCCCGGCCCCGCCCTCGACCACGGGCAGGCCGAACCCGTGCATGGTGGCGGCCAGCACGGGCACGAGGAAACCGCCCGAAGCCTGGTCGGGCGCGAGGCCCGCGTGCAGGAGCCACGGGATCCACAGGTGGTCGACCTCGGAGCCGGTGAACTCCCGCGCGCACCACGAACGGCCGCTGCTCACGAAGTCGCGCAGCCAGCGTTCGGTGCCCGCGCGGCCGAGGCCACGGGCGAGCCCGCCGACGTGCTTGAACAGCAGAGGCGAGCGCAGCTCCGAGCCCATCAGCCCGCCGACCGGGCCGGCGTGGTCCAGGAAGTCCTGCAACGCCTTGAGGTACCGCGCGCGGTCCTCGGCGTGCGCGAACCCGGCCGCGGTCTGTTCGGGATCGCGGTGCGCGACCACGGCGTGGCCGTTGTCGCCGATGCTCGCGACGAGCGGGCCGTCGGCGTTGCGGTAGACCAGCCCGTGCCGGTGCAGCTCCTCCCCCAGCGCCGCGTAGGCCCCGCCCGAGACGAACAGCGGGTGCCAGGAGGAGAACGTGTCGTGCACGTAGCCCGGCAGCGTGCGTTCCTCGCTCGCGATGAACCCGCCGAGCCGGTCGTTGCGCTCCACGAGCGTCACCGACCAGCCGGCGCCGGCCAGCTCGGCCGCCGCGACCAGGCCGTTGACGCCACTGCCGATCACGATCGCGTCCGGCATCCGCTTCCCCTTCGTCACGCCAGGTGGGCCCGCACCGACTCCTGCCGCGGATCGGTCCAGCCCTTGCTCGCAGCGTAGGCGATCATCTTGCCGAACGCCTGCGTCCACTGTGGATCGTCATCCGGCCCTGCACCCCGCAGCCACGCCACCGACAGCCACGCGTGCCCGTCGGCCGCGGTGCCGGCTGCGGCCCCGCGCAACGCCGCGTCGACGCCGGCTTCGGTGACCCCTTCGGCTCGCTCGACCGACAGCGAGGTCAGCTCCCCGGCTTCGACCACCGTCGGCCGGAGCTCCGCACTGATGACGACCTTCACGCCTTCTCCTCCCGTGCGACCTGCTTTGGCAGGTGCGTTCCGAACGCCCGGTTGTGGTCGGTCAGCGGCTCGTCCCGCCGCGGCACCGCCGACGTGACCTGCGCGAACACGACGACGTGGTCGCCACCGTGCACGAGCTCGGCCACGGCGCGGGCCGGCCGGCCCGCGCCGGGCAGCCCGTCTTCCAGGGGCCACCCGACGCCGGCGAACTCGTCGTCGCCCTTGCCCGCGAAGGCCAGGGCGAGGCCGGCGTGCTCGCGCGTGAGCACGTTGATCCCGAGCCGGCCCGGATGCCGCACGGGGGCCGGCAGCCGCGAACCGGTGTCCAGTGCGACGCTGACCAGCGGCGGATCGGCCGACAGCGCCGCGAACGCGCTGACCGTCGTGCCGTGCGGCACCCCGTCGTGCAGCGTCGCCACGATGGACACCGGTGCGCACATGCCCGCCATGGCCTCGCGGAACAGCCTGCCGTCGACGCCGGTGGCTCCCGTGGTCACGCTCATGACACTCCTCTCCGAGCGGCGTCCCGAGTCTGCCTCACCCGCCCGTGGTGAGCGCGACGATCGTGGTGAACGCCTCTCGCCGAAGCACACGATGGATTCGTCTTTCCTGCCCGGCGTCCGCTTCGGTCAGGCAGATCGCCGCGAGGGCGAGCCGTTCGTCGGCCTGGGTGGGTCCGAGGGCCGCCGAGCAGCACCACCGTCCGTTGTGGACTTCGTCCCGCTCGAAGTGCAGCCCGTGCTTCACCCGGTCTTGATCACGCTCTTGAGCTCGGCCGGGTCCACCGGCGGCTGTCCCGCGAGGCGGGCCGCGGCTAGGCTTTCGCGCGCAGTCCGTCCACGAGTTCGTCGGCGGCGCGGTGATCTTCCGCGGTGGCCGCGAAAGTCGACGTCGCCTTGGTGTACGAGCGGGTCAGCTGGAGGATCTCGATCGTGTAGTCGTCGAGGATTTCGCGGTGGCCCAGCGCTTCCACGGCCCGGTGCTCGGGGTCGTCGTACCAGGCGCGCATGTGCTCTTCGGTCTCGAAGTACGCGATGGCCAACTCCCGCCCGTCCGGCACGGCGAGCTTGTGCAGGGCGACGAATCCCGGCATCGCGCAGGCCCGCTCGAACATGCGCGCTCCGATCGTGGCGTACTCGTCGTTCTGCCACTCCGGCTTGACCTTGCCCCAGAAAAGCGCGACGTACATTCCGTACCTCCTGCGAACGGGTCCACGGTGACCGCCCGCGAGCGTATAGCACCTGTGCCGACCGTCACAACTACGCTATGGCGAGGCCGCGCGATCCGGCCATCGCCCTCGCGTTCCGGATGGCCGCGGGCCGGCGGCGGGATGAGACTTCCGCACACCACATCGGCACCACACCCCGAGGAGGGGCCATGGTCAAACCCGTCGCCGACGGCAAAGGGTTCAAGCTGGGGCTGTTCTCGGCCAACTGCTCGTCCGGGCTGGCCGTGACCAAGATCCCCGAGCGCTGGTCGGGCAGCTGGGAGGACAACCTGCGCCTGGCCGGGCTGGCCGACGAGGTCGGGATCGACTTCCTGCTGCCCATCGCGCGCTGGATCGGCTACGGCGGCGAGACCAACTTCCACGAGGGTGTGCTCGACCCGACCACGCTCGCGGCGGCGCTGCTCGCCCGCACCAAGCGGATCACGGTGTTCACCACCGTGCACACCGCGTTCAACCACCCCGTGGTCGTCGCCAAGCAGCTCGCCACCGCCGACCTCATCGGGTCCGGCCGCGCGGGGATCAACATCGTGGCCGGCTGGAACGAGCCCGAGTACCGCGCGCTGGGCGCGGACCTGCCGGCCGAGCACGACGCCCGCTACGCGCTGGCGCAGGAGTGGTGGGACGTCGTCCGCCGGATCTGGACCGAGAACGGCCGGTTCGACCACGAAGGCCGGTTCTTCAGGCTCGAGGGCGTCGAGGGGATGCCGAAGCCGCACGACGGGCCGCTGCCGGTGCTCAACGCCGGCTCGTCGAAGCAGGGCCGCGGCTTCGCGGCGCGCAACGCGGACGTCGCGTTCACCATCGTCGGCGGGCCGGAGGACGGCGCCGGGATCGTGCGGTCCGTCCGCGCCGAGGCCGAACGCGAGCACGGGCGCCAGGTCGGCGTGTTCACCCTCGGCCACGTCGTCTGCCGCCCGACGCGCGCCGAAGCCGAGGAGTACCTGCGCTACTACGCCGACGAGCATGCCGACTGGGCCGCCGTCGACAACCTCATGCGGCTGCAGGGCCTGCACGCGCAGTCGTTCACGCCGGAGATGCTGGAGACCTTCCGCGCGCGGTTCGCCGCCGGTCACGGCAGCTGCCCGCTGATCGGCACGCCCGACGAGGTCGCCGACGGGATCGCCGCGTTCCACGAGGCCGGGTTCGCCGGGATGACGCTGTCTTTCGTGGACTACGCGGGCGAGCTCGGCTACTTTGCCCAGGAAGTGCTGCCGCGCCTCGAGGCCCGCGGAATCCGGGCCCCTGCCGGCTGACGGGACGCGAGAGGGGAGCCGCCGGTGACCGGGTTCCCGCCGAGCTCCGGAGACGGCACGCTGCTCGCGCCGTCCCCGCGTTCCACCCGGCTCACCGACCTGCGCGATCGCGTGCAGGACGTGACGGTCGTGCACGAGATCGAGCCGCGCCGCGGCCGCCCGGACGGCACCGTCGCCGTGGCGGGGCTCGGGGCGCTGAACCTGGTCGTGGTCCGCTACGGCGCCCAGGTCACCGTGGACGCCTTCCCCACCCGCAACCGGTTCGCGCTCACCGTGCCGCTGGGCCCGATGTGGGTCTCGGCGCCCGAGGTCGCCGGCGAAGTGCTCACGTCCGGCTTCGCCCTCGCCGGCGACGCGCACACGGTCATGCGCCCCGACCCACACGCCGGCGCCCTGGTGCTGTCCACGCGGATGTCCCGGGTCGAGGAGCACCTCGGCACCCTGCTGGGCCGCCCGCCGCGTACCGCGCTGCGGTTCCTGCCGCCGAACGCCCCGGCGGCGGGACCGGCCGCGCTGCTCGACTCCGCGTGGCGCGCCGCCTGCCTCGCCCTCGCCGACGCCCGCGCGCCGCTCGGGCCGGCCGTGCTGCGGGCGCTGGAGGACCAGCTGCTCACCGCGGTCCTGCTCGGCCTGCCGCACACGTCGTCGGCCGAGCTGCTCGACGGTCCCGCCGACGAGCCGGCCGACGTGGTCGAGCGGGCCCGCGCGTGGCTGGAGGAGCACCACGCCGAACCGGTGACCGTCGCCGACCTCGCCCGCGCGAGCGGCCTCGGGCCGCGCCAGCTGCAGGCGCACTTCCGCCGCCGGCTCGGCACGACACCGACCGCTGTGCTGCGCGACATCCGGCTCGGCCGGGCGCACCGGGCACTGCTCGGCGCCGACCGGACGGTGGCCGAGATCGCGCACTCCTGCGGGTTCACGCACCTGAGCCGGTTCGCGCAGGAGTACCGCGCGCGCTACGGCGAGCTGCCCTCCGAGACGGCCCACCGGCGACGGCCGGTCTGACCACAGTGGACTCAGTCGCGGTGCGCCGGCCGCAGGCGGTCCACGACGTCGGCGACGAGCTCGTACGAGCGCCGCCGGTCCGCGTGGTCGTACCCGGGCGTGGTGATCATCAGCTCGTGCGGGCCCGTCCGGTCGACCAGGCCCTGCAGTCGCTCCCGCACGGTCGGCGGTGAGCCCACCACGAGGTGTCCGCACCGCGCCTCGAGCTCCGCGCGGTCGGCGTCGGTGTACGGGTGCGCGGCGGCCGTTTCCGGGTCCGGCAACAGGATCCGGCGGCCGTGGTGCCGGCTGAAGATCTTCAGCCGCTCGGGTCCCGCGAGCCACTGCGCGCGCTCGTCGGTGTCCGCCGCGATCACGGCCACGCTCAGCAGCGTCGGGCGCACGGTGATCTCGCGGTACGCGAGCAGTGCTTCGAACGCGTCGCGGGCGTTGAGGTGGTGGGCGAATGCGTAGGGCAGCCCGAGCCCGCCGGCCACCCGCGCCCCGGCCACGCTCGACCCGAGCACCCAGAGCTCCGGCGTGTTGCCGATCGCGGGGACCGCGCGAACGGATCCCTCGCCGGCGAAGTAGCCCAGCAGCTCTTTCACTTGCTCCGCAAAGCTTTTCGCCGCACGTTCGCGGTCACTGCGTACCGCGTCGGCGGCCGCGCGGGGACCGCCGAGCGCCCGTCCGAGCCCGAGGTCGATGCGGCCCGGGTGAAATGCCGCCGGCGTCCCGAACTGCTCGGCCACCACGATCGGCGGGTGGTTCGGCAGCAGCACCCCGCCGGCGCCCACGCGGATCCGGCTCGTCGCGGCCGCGAGCCGGCCCACGACCATCGCCGGCGCCGAACCGGCGACGCCGCGCAATGCCGTGGTGCTGTGGCACCCAGTAGCGGTGGTACCCGAGCCCGTCGGCGAGCAGCGCCAGGTCCACGGTGCGGCGCAGGGCCTCGGCCGCCGTGGACCCCGCCACGATCGGGGAGGTGTCGAGCACCGAGACGCGCACCCGTCCTGCCTACCACGGCCGCGCACGAAAACGGCGGCGCACTCGATCAGGGGTGCACCGCCGTCGTCGTGTGCGCGTGCCTCAGTCGACCTTCATCTCGCCCAGCTCCGACCAGGTGTCCTGGTCGAGGGTGGTGTTGATGATGTCCGGGGTCTTCTGCAGGTACTGCGGGAAGTCGGCCTGCGCCTTCTTGAAATGGTCCGCGTTGACGTGCGCCGCGGCCGCGTCGTCGGCGAAGGCCTCCACGAGGACGTACTCGTTCGGGTTGTCGAGGCTGCGCGACCAGTCGAACCACTTGTTGCCCGGTTCGGCTCGCGTGGCCTCGGTGAACTCCCGCGAGAGCTCCGGCCACCGGTCGGCGTACTCCGGCTTGATCTGCCACTTCACGGTGATGAAGATCATCTGTTCCTCCTTCGTGCCCTCAGCAGCCTAGCGCCGCCGCGGGCGCGTCCGCTGTGGACGGCCGCGCTCACGGGACCAGGATCGCCCGCCCGCGGATGCGGCCGCCGTCGAGGTCGTCGAGGGCCTGCTGGAAGTTGTCGAGCGAGTACTTCGTGGTGTGCAGCTTCACCTTGTCCTGCGCGGCCAGCACCATCAGCTCGCACAGGTCGGTGTAGGAGCCGACGAGGTTCCCGATGAAGTTGATCTCGGTGGAGATCACGTCGATCGTCGGGATGTTGATGTTCTCGCCGTAGCCCACCACGTGGTAGTCGCCCGCGCGGCGCAGCATCGCCACGCCGTCGCGCGTCGCGCCGCCTTCGCCGACGAAGTCGACCACGACCTCGGCGCCGTGGCCGCCGGTCAGCTCCTGCACGGCCGCCACGTGGTTGCCGTCGGCGACCACGCCGTGGTCCGCGCCGATCGACTCGGCCAGCTTCACCGCGTCGGCGTTGCGGTCGACCACGATCAGCTCGGCCGCGGTCATCGCCTTGAGCACCTGGATGCCGATGTGCCCGAGCCCGCCCGCGCCGATCACCACGCACTTGTCACCCGGGTGTAGACGACGCGACGCCTTCGCCGCCGCGTGGTACGCCGTCAGGCCGGCGTCGGCCAGCGCCGCGACGTCCGCGGGCTCCAGCGAGTCGTCGAGCTTGACCACGCTGCGCGCCGACGTCTTGAGCACCTGCGCGTAGCCGCCGGCGGTGTCGATGCCGGGGAACTGGCTGTTCTCGCAGTGCACGTCGTCGCCGCGCCGGCACGCCGGGCACAGCCCGCACGTGATCAGCGGGTGCACGATCACCTTGTCGCCCTCGGCCACGTTCGTGACGGCGGAGCCCACGGCCTGCACCCAGCCCGCGTTCTCGTGCCCGATCGTGTAAGGCAGCGTGACGCCGGACTTCTCCGCCCACTGCCCCTCGAGAATGTGGAGGTCGGTGCGGCAGACGCCCGCCCCGCCGATGCGCACGAGCACGTCGTGCGGCCCGGTCACCTCGGGTTCGGGAACGTCGGTCATGCGCAGCTTCTCGTCGTACCCGACGACCTGGACAGCCTTCACGAAGCTCGTGCCTCCTCACCGGCGACAGCCGAAACGGACGGGTCGTGCGGCCGGGCCGTCTGGTCGGTCTCCGACCCGGGGTAACGCGTGCGGAGCAGGCCGCGGCAGAAGTGCGCGTTGCCGTCGATCGAGATCCGGATCGACCGGGCGAACCGCAGCCGCAGCGGCACTTCCTCGCGCGGGTAGGGCTCGCCGTGTTCGTCGACGAGCACCGGTTCACCCGGTTCGACGCTCAGGCCGAGCGCCGCCCGCCGCCGCAGCAGCGCGTCGGTCGTGCGGCCCGCGGGCAGGCCGCCGAGCGTGACGTCGTGCAGGTCCTCTTCCTTCAGGTCCTTGTCCGCGCGCAGCAGGCCCGTCAGCGCCCGCTCCATGGCGGCCGTGTGCGCCTTGCGGCGGAAGGTGAGCCGCAGCTCGTCGAGGTCCTTCTCGGCCTCGGAGCCGAACGTGCCGAGGTACCCGGCGTCGGCGGCGAGACCGCGGTTGATCAGGTCGGAGTCGTGGTGGTCGTCGAGCTGCACGACCACGCGCCGCTCGCCCGGCAGGGCGGTCAGCACGTCCTTCGCGTCCGAAGCCATGAGGTACGCGAAGTTGGGCGAGCAGAACGAGGTCGGCAGCCGCAGGTGCACGGTGAGCTCGTCCCCGGTCGCGGCCACGGACCGCACGAACCCCAGATCGGTGATGGGTTCGTCCAGCTCCGGGTCGTAGACCGAGTCGAGCGCACTGCGCGCCAGCTCTTCGAGATCGGGCATCAGGCAACCGCCGCCGCTTCGGCCTTCGCGTCCGCCGGCGGGTTCTTCACCTGAAGCTCCTCGGGCACCGGGATGTCGTACATGGCCGCGGCGTTGAGGCCCAGGATCTTCTTCTTGATGTCCGTGGTCAGCGGCGCGTACTCCGTCATGTCCTCGGGGATCTGGAAGTCCACGAACTTCTCGACGAGCCACTTCGGCGTCCAGATCGCGTAGTCGCTGGAGAACTGGATGCGGTTCTCGTCGAGCCAGTAGAGCAGCTCGCCGACGATCTGCGCGAAGTAGCGCGGTCGCGTGTGGATGAACGGCATCGCGACGGCCAGGCCGGCGTGCACGTTGGGCTCCTGCGTGGCGATCCAGCAGAAGTCCTCCAGCCGGGGCAGGCCGCAGTGCTCGATCACGAAGTTGAGGTCGGTGAAGTCGGTGGCGACCTTGTCCACGTCGGCGACGTCGAACGCGTCGCGGTCCAGGGGCCGGATGGTCGGGCCCTTGTGGATGTGGATGTTCTTGATCCCCAGCTCCTGCGCGGCCTCCAGGTAGCGGTAGCTCCACTTGTCGTCGAGCTTCCAGCCGCGCGAGTCGCCGAACCACTCGGCCGTGTACAGCTTGGCGCCCTTGAGGTTGAAGCGCTTGGCGTCCTCCCGCAGCTGCTTGAGGCCGTCCTCGCCGTAGCGCGGGTCCCAGCAGTGGTTGTAGGTGAGCTTGTCGGGGTGCTTCTGCGCCAGCGCAAACGCCTCGTCGGTCTGCCCGAAGTTGTTGTTGTAGAAGGCGGGCAGGGCCGCGGGCTGGAAGATGGCGTGGTCCACGTACCCGTCGGTGAACAGGTCCTTCATCAGCTTCTCGCCGCCGTAGTAGAGGTAGTCCTCGTACGGCCACACCTCGGACTCGGGGCTGAGGTTGCGGTGGTAGTCGTAGAAGCAGTCGATGAACTGTTTGCCGTGGATGTTGCGCTGGTTCTCCGGCCGCGCGTCCCAGAGCGCGACGTGCGCGTCGAGGATGAAGTACTTCTCGCCGTCCTTGCTGTACATGGGCTTTCCTCCGCATTCGTGACCACATCGGCACGTCAAGACCGGAACTTAGGGCGATCATTGCCGGTCGGGGTGGGCCTTGCTGTCTCGATTTGAGACACGAGAGTGCGGCGGCGCTACCCTGGGTCTCCTAGCCTTACCCAAGCCGGACGCACAATCGGCCGAGACGCAGTGCGGCGTCTCCCGGGAGGTGGCATGACACGCGGTGACGGGCTCGAGCCCCGCGGCGACACCACGCCGAGGCTTCGGGCGTCGTGGCAGCGCAGCGCGCGTTACGGGGTGCCCGACGACGAGGTGAAACCCGTGTTCACGGCCACGGTCGACACGGGGTCGCTGCTGTTCGAGTGCGGCAACGAGGTGCTGCGCGGCCTCCACGCGACGCTGGCCGACGAACCCATCAGCCTGATGCTCACCGACAGCGAAGGCCTGGTGCTCAGCCGGCTGTGCGGCGACCCGGGGATGACCCGGTCACTGGATCGGGTGCACCTCGCGCCGGGGTTCTCCTACGCGGAGAGCAACGCCGGCACCAACGGCCTCGCCCTCGCGCTGGCCGACCGCACGCCGTCGCTGGTTCGCGCGGGCGAGCACTACTGCACCAGCCTGCGCGGCTACACGTGCGCCGCCGTGCCCGTGCTCGACCCGATCACGGGCGCGCTGGCCGGCAGCGTGAACCTCACGACGTGGTCCGAACAGTCGTCGGGGCTGCTGCTCGCGCTGGCGCAGACGGCCGCCGGGCACACCACCTCGCTCATGCTCGCGCGGGCCTCGGGCCGGCGCCCGCGCCCCGCCCCGCGCGGCGAGGTCTTCCGCGTGTACGCCGATCGCATCGACCCACCGGAGCTTTCCGCCGCGTGGCAGCACGCGCTGCTGGAGGCGATGGACACGATGGGCCGCGGCCGCGCCGTCGCCGTGGTCGGCGAGCCGGGCGTCGGGAAGACGGCGCTGGCCGCGCTGGCCCGCCGTGAGCTGTACCCGCGCGAGCGCGTGCTCAACGCGCGACCGCCCGCGCCCGACGACGTGGACGCGTGGCTCGCGATGTGGGCCCCGGAGGTCGGCAAGGCCGACACGTGCGTGATCGTCTCCGGCGTCGACGCCCTGCCCGCCTGGGCCGCCGGTGAGCTGGCCGCCCGGTTCACCGGTCACCCGGCCGGTTTCGTCCTGACCGCGGCGGATTCCGCCGCGATCCCGAAGCCGTTGCTGTCCTTCGTGGACACCGTCGTCGAGCTCCCGCCCCTGCGCCTGCGGCCCGACGACATCCTCCCGCTGGCCCACCACTTCGCCCACCGCGCCCGCGGCCGCGCCGTCTCGTTCACCCCGGCCGCCGCCCGCGCCCTGGCGACCCACGACTGGCCCGAGAACGCCAAGCAGCTCCGGCGCGTCGTCGCCGAGGCCGCCGCCCGCGCCGACACCGTCGACACGCACCACCTCCCGCCGGAGGTGTTCACGACGACGGGCCACCGGCTCAGCCGCCTGCAGGCGATGGAACGCGACGAGATCGTGCGCTGCCTCGCCCAGCCCGGCGCCACCGTCGTCCGCGCGGCCGCCGAGCTCGGCATGGGCCGCGCGACGATCTACCGGAAGATGGCGCAGTACGGAATAAAGAACCGGCAGCTACGTTCCTGAACTGCCCTTCCGTAGCATCGGGCCGTGACGACAAACCTCGGCCCCGGCCGGTGACCGGCTCGTTCTGGTGGGACCTGGTGATCGGGCTCGCCGGTGGGCTGCTGCTGTTGTGGCTGGCCCTCGTGGTCGTGCTCGCCGTGGTCCGCCCGCGCGGCGACCTGCTGCGCGAGGCGCTGCGCCTGCTTCCCGACGTCCTGCGGCTGATCCACCGCCTGGCCGGCGACCGCAATCTTCCCCGCGGCGTGCGGGTGCGGCTGGGTCTGCTGCTGGTCTACCTGGCGCTGCCAATCGACCTGATCCCGGACTTCATCCCGGTGCTCGGCTACGCGGACGACGCCATCGTCGTCACCCTCGTGCTGCGCAGTGTCGTGCGCCGCGCCGGGATCGACGCCGTCCGCGCCCACTGGCCCGGCACCGAAGACGGCTTCGCCGGTCTGACGCGGTTGACCGGCCTCTGATCCGGACGGGCGCCTCGTGCCGTGCCGTGTAGGGCGTTATACACCGGGTGAAGTCAGCCTTCCGGGACTGTCGCCGCGGCGCCGGACGGGGCAGGGTGGGGTCCGGGTGTCCGCTCGGGAGAAGGAGCGTGGGTCGAGATGCCGTGGTTCCCGGACTTCGTCAATGCCGCCGAGCTGGCGCGCAAGCAGACCCGTGTCCAGGGGCACGAAGATCCCGTCGGGCAGTTCTTCGCGGCGCTGACCGACGGCGACGCGCGCACGCTCGAGACGATCTGGCCCGGTGAGGTCGCGGTGTTCGACCCCCGGGCCGGGGAGATCCGCAGCCGCAAGGAACTGCGGCACTTCGTGCACGTGAACCAGGTCTGGCTGCGCGACCAGCACGCCCGCGCGGAGACGATCGCGACCACGCGCGTCGGCGGGCGTGCCGTGGTCGAGCTGCTGGCGCGGCTCGGCGGCGACGGGCAGGAGGTGGCCTGGCCGGTGGCCGTGGTCGCCGAGTCCGCCAAAGAGCGGTCCGTGGTCTTCCGCACCTACTGCAGCCAGTGGCCGGTCGACGGGCGCCGGCACCTGCGGCCGCCGATCCTCGCGTCGGCCGACACCCCGCTCGGCGACGTCGTCGGGCACTACCTCGCGGCGCTGGCGGCGGGCGACGCCGACGCGATCGTCGGCACCTTCTCCCCCACCGGCTACCTGCGCGAACCCATCGGCACGCACGCGCAGCACACCGGTCCCGACGCGCTGCGCGAGTTCTTCACGACGACGTTCGCGGCCGGCGGGATCCACCTGGAACCGTGCGTGGTCACCGACGACGGCGTGCGCTGCGTCCTCGAGTACAACTGCGTGCGCTGGGGCCCGCACGCCGTGCCGCCGCAGGCCGGGGTGTGCGTGTTCGACCGCGGCCCGGACGGGCTGCTGAGCGCGGTCCGCGTCTACGACGACATCGAGGCACCGGCGGCGTGAGCCCACCGGACCGGTGACCAGCACCCGCGTACGCACGCAGTAGTACGCCGAAGTACCGCAGCTCGACGGACGACGCCCGCCCGCCTTCCCCCGACGATGGACGCACAGCACGGGCCATCGACGGAGGAGGCGGCATGGCGACCGGACAGGGGTGGCGGCTCGGCGCGAGCACCCGGAAGTGGTACCTGGTCGGGCACATCGTGTCCGGGGCGGCGTGGTTCGGTCTCGACCTCGCGCTGGGGATCCTCGCGTGCACGGCCCTGCTGGCCGACGACCCGGCCGTGACCGCGACGTCGTTGCAGGCGCTGGAGTTCTTCGCCGTGTGGCCCATGTTCGCCGCATGCCTGCTCACGCTCGCGACCGGCGCCGTACTCGGCCTGGGCAGCAAGTACGGCCTGGTCCGGTACTGGTGGGTGGCCGCGAAACTGGCGGTGAACGTGCTGATGGCGGTGCTCATCCTGATAGCGCTGCGGCCGGGGATCGACGCGGCCGCCGATTACGGCCGGGCGCTGATGGCCGGTGAAACCGCCGCGCGCCCGGCGGATCTGCTGTACCCGGTGTTCGTGGCGCCGAGTCTGCTGCTGTTCTCCTATGTGATGACGGTGTTCAAACCGTGGGGTCTCCTCCGGCGCGGTGCGGCCGCGAAAGCACTCGCCCACGACGGAGCGTGAGCGGAAAGGGCGGCGGGGGCACGAAAGCGTGCAAGATCGTTTTCGGGCGAGGCGTGGCCCGCGTTTCCTGTTAGCGTCGATCGAGAAGGGCCGAATGGCCGGCCGGGATCGACAGGGAGGAAATGACCATGTTTCGCCTTCGCAGGATTCTCGGTCACGTCGTGAGCGGATTCGCCACCGCAGGGTTGTGCGTGAGCGGTCTCGCCGTCGCCGAAGCCTGATCTTCGCCATTCTCGGCGATTCTTTTCGCGAAAAGGAATCGCATTTTCTCTCGCACCCGCGGTGACCACGAAAGCCGCCGCCGGCCGCCTGCAGTACCGTGACGGTCCGTGACTCCCGAGAAGCCGCCGACCGCGCGCCAGGCCGCCGCCGAGCAGACCCGGCAGAAGCTGCTCGAAGCCGCGCGGGCGGAGTTCTCGCGGCGGCCCTACGCCGAGGTGACCGTCGGAGACATCGCGCGCGCCGCCGGCGTGGCCCACGGGCTGGTGTCACACCATTTCCAGGGCAAGCAGGGTGCATACGTCGCCGCGGTGGCCGAGGTCTACGAGCAGCTGCGCGAGGCGGAGGAAGCCGAGCAGCCGGCCGCGGTGCCCGAGCGGATCCGGGCCCGCTTTCGCGGGTTCGTCACCTTCCTCGCCGCGCACCCCGACCTGGCGTTGAACCTGGTCCTCGCCGTCGGCCGGGACGAGGCGTTCGCCGACCTCCGCGGCCGGAACCTGCGGGTGCTTGCCGGGCTGCTCGGCCTCGACCCGGATCGGCCCGCCGTGGCCACGGCGCTGCGCTCGTTCGCCGACGGCGCCGAAGGCCTGACGGCCGATTGGCTGCGGGACGACCGCCCGTTCGACCTCGACGCGCTGGTGGAGGCGTTCTGCGCCCTGCTCGCCGGCGCCCTGCGCGGCGCGCGCGAGCTGGACCCCGCCCTCGACGTGGCGAAGGCCCTCGCCCGCCTGTAGCTCCCGGATGGTTTCGCTCTCAATCAGTTTCGGCGTACGCTGATCATTGATTTACAGTCAATGATTGATGGTCAGCAAGGAGACCTGGATGAAGCTCGGCGTGACGCTGCCCCAGAACTGGAAGTTCGACCCCCGCATCGACCTGGTCCGCGGCGCCCGCGAGGCCGAGGAGCTCGGCTACGACAGCGTGTGGGTGGCCGAACGGGTGCTCTACCCGCAGGATCAGACGGGGATCCACCGGCTCACCGAGTACGGCGACGGCGCGTGGCCCGACGTCTACCGCAAGGTGCTCGACCCGATCGTGGCGATCACGATGGCCGCGACCGTCACCTCGCGGGTCCGGATCGGCGCGTCGGTGCTGCTGCCGCCGCTGCACATGCCCTACCGGCTCGCGAACTCGCTGGCGGCGATCGGCGCGATCAGCGGCGGACGGGTGATCGCGGGGCTCGGCACCGGCTGGTCCGTGGACGAGTTCGCCGCCACCGCGCCCCGGCCGATGGATGAGCGCGGCGCCGCCCTGGAGGAGTTCCTCGACGTGGCCGACGCGGTCTGGGGCCCGGACCCGGCGTCCTTCGAGAACGAGCGCTACACGTTGTGGCCGGCCGAAACCGGCCCCAAACCCGCCGAGCGGATCCCCGTGTTCCTCGGCGGCTGGTCCCGCAAGCCGCTCGAGCGCATCGCCCGCCGCGCCGACGGCTGGCTCCCGGTCATGGTGCCGCCCGCCCAGGTCGCCTCGACGCTGACCGACCTGCGCAAGCGGGCCGAGGAGCACGGCCGCGGCCCGCAGGCGATCCGGTGCATCGCGATCATCGCGCTGGGCGGCGAGTTCGTGCGCGTCGAGACGGCCGATCGCGCGCCGTACCAGGGCAGCATCGAGCAGATCCTCGGCGATCTCGCCGAGCTGGGTGCCGCAGGTGTCGAGGAAGCCGTGCTGACGCTGCCGAACATCTCGCGCGACATCGAGGAGTACAGCGACCTGCTCGCCGAGTTCCACGCGGCGTTCGGCGCGGCCGGGATCTGACCACCGCGATGTCCGGCACTACCCCGGACGGCCCGGTCGCCAGGGCCGTCCGGGCAAGACGACTGCTCTGTTCGTGTCGTTCCGTGGTCGAGGGTTCACTCACGGCACAACTTCGGTACTAGGGTCCGGTTCGATCTTGCGTCGAGGTGGAGGTGGGACTCGGTGACGGTCAACAGGCGGGGATTCCTGACCGGCGTGGCAGGTGCGGTCGGGGCCGTGGGCTTCGGCACCGCGAGCGCCGGACGGGCGGCGGCCGAGCCCCGCGCGGGTCAGCCGCTCGCGCTGCGCCAGGGCACGAACATCGCGGCGCAGGTCTCCCCGGACGGTCGCCAGGTCGCCCTCGACCTGCTCGGCGTCCTGTGGCTCATGCCGGCGCGCGGCGGGCCGGCCCGGCGGCTGACCGGCGATCTGTTCGACATCGCGATGCCGACGTGGTCGCCGGACAGCTCCGCGCTGGTGTTCCAGTCCTACCGCGAGGGCAGCTTCGACCTCTGGACGATCCGGGCCGACGGCACCGGTCTGCGCCGGCTCACGAGCGGGCCGTTCGACCACCGCGAGCCCGTTTTTTCGCCGGACGGCAGTAAAATCGCCTACTCGTCCGACGCGCCGGGCAGCTACGGGATCCACGTGCTGGACGTCGCGTCGGGCCGGGCCACGCTCGTCACCGACACGCCCGACGAGGAGTACGAGCCGGCATGGTCACCGGACGGGAGCAAGCTCGCGTTCGTGGCAGCCGGGACGAGGATCGACGTCGTCACGGTCGCGAGCGGCGCCCGCAGCACGTTCGCCACCGAGCCGGGCACCGTGCTGCACAGTCCGATGTGGACACCGGACGGCCGCGACCTCGTCTACGCGCGCTTCTCCGGCGGGGTGCCACCGGTCGCGGTCGGCGCCGCCGAGCTGGTACGGGGCGGGAAACCGCTGTTCACCGGCGAGGACGTCTTCCCGTTCCGCGTCTCGTGGCTGAGCGCCGACGAGTACCTCTACACCGCCGACGGCGCGCTGCGGCGCCGCAGCCTCGGCGGCGGCGCGGCGACGGACGTGCCGTTCACCGCTCCGGTCACGGTCGCCGGCGGGCCCGTCCACGCGCGGCCGCGTGACTTCACCTCGGCCAAGGCGAATCCGGTGCTCGGCATCGGCAGCCCGGTGCTCTCGCCCGACGGCCGCAGTGTCGCGTTCCGGGCGCTCAACGACATCCAGGTGATGGAGCTCGGCCGGCCGCCGCGTCCGTTGACCGGCGACGGCTGGTGGAAGAGCGATCCCGCGTGGTCGCCCGACGGCACGCGGCTCGCGTACTCGACCGACCGCGGCGGCACGCTCGACCTGTGGATCCGCGATCTGAAAACCGGGCAGGACCGGCAGCTGACGAACCTGCCCGACCTCGCCGCGGTGTCGGGCACCTGGTCTCCCGACGGCACGAAGATCGCGTTCCTCGACCAGACCGGCGCGCTGCACACCGTCGACGTCGCGTCGGGCGCGGTGCGGCAGGTCTTCACGGCGACGTTCGAGCCCGGGCGCCCGACGTGGTCGGCCGACGGCCGGGTGATCGCGCTGGCCGCGGTGAAGCCGTTCTCCGCGCGCTACCGCGAGGGACTCAGCAAGATCCTGCTGGTGAACGTCGCTACGGGCGAGGGCCGCTACGTCGACCCGATGCCGGACCGCTCGATCCAGACCCGCGGTGACGACGGGCCGGTGTGGTCCCCGGACGGGCGGCGGATGGCGTTCGTGGTGGCCAGCGTGCTCTACGTCGTGGACGTGCACGCGGACGGCACCTTCGCCGGAAAACCGCGGCAGATCACCGACGAGGTCACCGACGCGCCGAGCTGGAGCGGCGACTCGCGCACGGTGCTGTACCTCAGCAACGGCCGGCTGCGGCTCGTCTCGGCGTCCGGTGGGAAGCCACGCACCGTGCCGACGAACCTGACCTGGACCAACGCCCGCAGCCGCGGCCGCGTGGTGGTGCGCGCCGGCCGGATGTGGGACGGCACCTCGCGCACACTGCGGTCCGATGTGGACATCGTGGTGGACGGCGGCCGGATCACGAGCGTGGAACGCGCGGGCAGCGGGCTCGACGGCACGGTCGTCGACGCGCGCGACGGCGTGGTCGTGCCCGGCATGATCGACATGCACAACCACCGCCAGATGCAGGGCTACGGCTACGGCGACCGCCAGGGCCGGCTGTGGCTTTCGCTCGGTTTCACCACGACCCGCTCCCCCGGCAGCCCGGCGTACCACATGGTGGAGGAACGCGAGTCGATCCAGTCCGGCGCGCGCCTCGGGCCGCGGTACTTCGCGACCGGCGAGGCGATCGACGGTTCGCGCATCTACTACAACTTCATGCGCCCGACGTTCGACGAGCGCCAGCTGGAGCTCGAGCTCGATCGCGCCGAGAAGCTCGACTACGACCTGATGAAGGCCTACGTCCGGCTCAGCCCCGAGATGCACCGGCGCGTGATCGACTGGGCCCACGCGCGACGGCTGCCCGTGACGTCGCACTACCACCACCCGGCGCTCGCGTTCGGCGGCGACGGGATGGAGCACATGGGCGCCACCAACCGCCTCGGCTACTCGCGCACGGTGTCGCTGCTCGGCTCCGGCTACGACGACGTGGTGGCGCCCTTCGTCCGCCGCGGCGCCGCACGTACGCCCACGCTGTTCGCGGCCAGCGCCCTGTTCCGCGACGACACCAGCCTCGTGACCGACCGCCGCGTGCGCACGCTGTACCCGGCGTGGGAGTACACCTCGCTGCAGAACTCCGTCACCGCCGCGAAATCCGCCGACCAGACCGCGCTGCTCGACAACCTGCGCCGCCAGGTCGCCCAGGCCGCCGCGATCCTGCGCGGCGGCGGGCGGGTCGTCACCGGCACCGACTCCCCCATCGACCACACCGCCGTGAGCACGCACATGAACCTGCGCGCGATGGTCAAGTACGGCTTCACCCCGTACGAAGCGCTGACCACCGCCACGAGCATCGCCGGCGACGTCCTGGGCGAACCCCTGGGCCGCATCGCCCGCGGCTGCTACGCCGACCTCGTCGTCCTCGGCGCCGACCCGCTCACCGACATCACCGCCGCGGCCGACGTCCGCCGGACCCTGGTGGCCGGCCGCGAGCACACGGTGGACGACCTGCTGGCGCCGTTCACCTCTGTCCCGACCACGGCCGCGGTCAACCCGCGGCTCGCGCCGGTCCCCGACCACCCCGCGAACGCCGCCTTCTGGTGGCACGACCCGCATTACGTCGCGGCGGCCCGCACGTCGTGCTGCAGCGGGCACTAGGTCCGTTCTCCCGTCCCGGAAGGTGAAGGCATGTGCCAGCTGTGTGGTTCCGAACCGCGGGAAAGCTCCGCGGTCTCGAGGCGGACGTTGTTCGCCGCGGCGGCCGGGCTGGCCGTGACGCCGATGATGCTCGGGACGCCCGCGGAAGCCGCGACCCACGCGGACGCCGAGGCCGACCTGATCCTCCACAATGGACACGTCGTGACCGCGGCGCTGCACGGGCGCACCACGCAGGCGATCGCGATCCGCGGGGGTCGGGTGCTCGCGGCCGGCCCGTCGGACCGGATCCGGCGCCTGGGCGGGCGGCACACGCGGACCGTGGACCTCAAAGGTCGCGCGGTGGTACCGGGGCTGATCGACAGCCACCTGCACCAGTTCACCTCGGCGCTGGACCGGCCCAACGTGTCACTGCTGGAAGCGCGCAGCATCGCCGACGTCGTCGCGGCCATCGGCACCCGGGTCGCCGCGAGCGCAGCCGGCGCGTGGGTGCAGGCGCGGTCGGGCTGGCACGAGAGCCTGCTCGCCGAAGGCCGGCTGCCCGCGCGGGCCGAGCTCGACCCGGTGTCGCCCGAGAACCCGGTGTTCATCCCGCGCGGCGGCCACGTCGCCACCGTGAACAGCAAAGCGCTGGAACTCGCCGGCATCACGCGTGACACCCCCGATCCGACGGGCGGCGTCATCGTCCGCGACGCGAACGGCGAGCCCACGGGCGTGCTGCTGGAACGCGCGCGTTCGCTCGTGACGCCGGTGTTGCCGGCCCCGCCGTCCGCCGACCAGCAGCGCCGGCAGTTGCGCGACCAGATGGCCGAGCACAACGCGCTGGGCATCACCGGTGTCACCGAGCCGGGGCTGGGCCCTTCGCAGATCGAGATCTACACACGTCTGTGGCACGACGCCGAGATGACCACGCGCGCGCACCTGCTGTGGCGGATTGCCGCGCTCGCGGACGTCGACGCGGCCGTGGCGGCCTTCAAGCCGCGCACCGGCGACGACATGCTCCGCTTCGACGGCCTCAAGTACCTCTCCGACGGCGGCGTCGAAGGCGGCTTCCTGCGCGACCCGTACCAGCTGGTGCCCGGCGAGCAGACCAGCCCGGACTACCACGGCGTGCAGCTGCTTCCGCCCGGCGGCCGGGACGAGCTGACCGAGATGTACCGCCGCGCCGCGCGCCACGGCTTCCAGGTGCAGACCCACGTCGTCGGCGACGCGGCGATGGACTTCATCGTCGACGTTCTCGCCACCGTGCACCGCGACACGTCGCTCGCGCACCTGCGCTGGGTCCTGATGCACCTGTTCCTGCCCAGCGGCCCGAACCTCGCGCACATGCGGAACATGGGCCTGCTCGCGAGCGTGCAGGACCACCCCGTGCTGCTCGGCGCCAACCAGGTCAAGTGGTGGGGCGCCGAACGCGGCTCCCGCGCCGTGCCCATCCGCGACATCCTCGACGCGGGCCTGCTCGCCGGCGGCGGCACCGACGCCCCGGTGGTCCCGCCCAGCCCCCTGTGGTCACTCGGCTGGATGGTCACCCGCGAGACCCTCAAGGGCGACGTCCTCGGGCCCGAACAGGCCATCACCGCCCGCGAGGCCCTGCACCTCTACACCCTCGGCAGCGCGCAGACGCAGTTCGCCGAGCACACCCTCGGCACGCTCGACCCCGGCAAACTCGCCGACCTCGTCGTCCTCGACGCCGACCCCCTGACCACCGACCCCGGCGCGATCAAGGACCTGGGCGTGACCATGACCGTCGTCGGCGGGCGGGTGGTGCACGAAACCTGAGGACCACGTGACAGCGCGGGCTCGGCCGGCCGGCCGAGCCCGCGCGGAGAACTCAGCGCCAGCCGAGCTCGGGAGCCACGTGCGTCAGGATGCTCTCCAGCACGTGGGCGTTGTACTCCACCCCGAGCTGGTTCGGGATCGTCAGCAGCAGGGTGTCGGCGGCCTCGACGGCCTCGTCCTCCTTGAGCTGCCGCACGAGCTCGTCGGGCTCGGCCGCGTAGGAGCGGCCGAAGATCGCGCGCGTGTTCTCGTCGATCATGCCGACCTGGTCGCGCGAGTTGCGGTCGCGGCCGAAGTAGGCGCGGTCGAGGTCGTTGGTGAGGGCGAAGATGCTGCGGCTGACCGACACGCGCGGTTCGCGCTCGTGGCCGGCCTCCTTCCACGCCTCGCGGTAGGCCTCGATCTGCTTGCGCTGCTGGACGTGCAGGGGCTCGCCCGTCTCGTCGTCCTTGAGGGTGGAGCTCTGCAGGTTCATGCCGAGCTTCGCGGCCCACACGCCGGTCGCGTTGGAGCCGGAGCCCCACCAGATGCGCTCGCGCAGGCCGGGCGAGTGCGGTTCGACGCGCAGCAGGCCGGGCGGGTTGGCGAACATCGGGCGCGGGTTCGGCTGGGCGAAGCCTTCGCCCTCGATGACCTTCAGGAAGACCTCGGCGTGCTGGCGGGCCATGTCCGCGTCGGTCTCGCCCTCGGCGGGGGCGAAGCCGAAGTAGCGCCAGCCGTCGATCACCTGCTCGGGGGATCCCCGGCTGATGCCGAGCTGAAGCCTGCCGCTGGAGATGAGGTCGGCCGCGCCGGCGTCCTCCGCCATGTACAGCGGGTTCTCGTAGCGCATGTCGATCACACCGGTGCCGATCTCGATCTTCGAGGTGCGGGCGCCGATGGCCGAGAGCAGCGGAAACGGGCTGCCGGCCTGCCGCGCGAAGTGGTGCACGCGGAAGTAGGCGCCGTCCACACCGAGCTCCTCGGCCGCCACCGCCAGGTCGATGGACTGGTGCAGGAAGTCCTTCGCCGACCGGGTCTCGGAGTGCGGGGTGTCCGACCAGTGGCCGAACGAGAGGAAACCAATCTTCTTCACGCCCGTGGAAGCGTACGCGGGCCTCGATTGATTCCCGCACGCGGTGCGGCTCACGTCCTCGCCGCGGGTCGCCCCGGCCGGTAACCTGAACCCGGAACGCACACTGGGGGTGTCCGTCGTAGATCCGCTCTCCTCCGCACTGGTGGCCACGCTGGGTGCCACCTTCTCCGCGCTCTACCAGTGGGCGGTCGAGCGCGGCGCCGACAAGCTCACGGCCGGCCGCCGGGCGCGCGCCCTCGGCGATCCCCACCGGCAGCTGGTCGCGGCCGAAGAGGACCTGGCCGAGCTGCGGCGGGTCGAGTTCCCGGCCGTGCCCGACGGCGACTGGCAGGCCGCGCTCGACGCGGTGGCGGTCGCCCTCGACGCCGCCGACGTGGGCGGGCTCGTGCGCACCAACCCCGCCGTCCTCGTCGACGAAGACCGCCTGCGGGCCCGCGTCCGCGCCGCCGGCGGCCCCGCGCTCGACGCCGCCGCCCTGGGTTCCGACGGCACCGCGGCGTTCCACCGCCTGATCGACGAGTGCTGCCGGCGCGTCGCCCGCCGCGCGCGGGCCGTCGACGAGGTGATGCGCGCCGTGCAGGCCGGGATGGCCGGCGACGTGCTGAAGATCCGCCGCGCCGTCGCCGACCTGCAGGGCCAGGAGGACCGGCGCACCCGCGACCGCGCCGAAGCCTTCGAGCAGCACTACCTGTCCTACCTCGCGACGGACTACGCCACGTTCGAGCTGTTCCAGGTCGGCCACGGGCGCGCCCCCGTGCGCCACTCGTTCTCGCAGTACTACGCGGCGCCGTCGGTCACCCGCCAGGGCGGGACGGCCGCGGGCTCGGCGCTGACCGGCGCGGGCACCAACACCGCCCACGCGCTGGCCGCCGAACGCCGGGTCCTGCTGGTCGGCGGCGCGGGCGCGGGGAAGACGACGCTGCTGCAGTGGCTGGCCTACACGGCGGCCACCGCCGAGTTCACCGGCGACGGCGAAAGCGAAGACCCCTGGCGCGGCGTCGTGCCGTTTTTCGTGCCGCTGCGTGAGTTCGCCGACCGCGGCCTGCCGCAGCCCGAAGACCTCGTGCGCGTCACGGCCCCTGCGCTGGCCGGCGAGAAACCCGCCCGGTGGGTCAGCGAGCTGCTGCGGTCCGGCCGCGCGATGGTGCTCGTCGACGGCGTCGACGAGGTCCTGCGGCCGCGCCGGGAGGAGGTGCGCCGCTGGCTCGAAGGCCTGTTGCGCGGTTACCCCGAAGCGCGCTACGTCGTGAGTACCCGCCCCGCCGTCGTCGACCCGGGGTGGCCGATCGCCGGCGAGCCCTTCCCCGCGTATGAGCTGCTTCCGCTGAGCGGGCGGGGCATGCGGGAGCTCATCGGCAACTGGTTCAGCGCCGCCCGGGCGATGGAGCATGACGAGCTGCAGCGCTCCTGGCTCGCCGACTGCGAGCAACGCCTCGGAGACGCGCTCGCGACCCGCCCGGACGTGCGCGGGCTGGTCTCGAGCCCGCTGCTGTGCTCCCTGCTGTGCGCGCTCTACCGGCGGGAGAACATGTACCTCCCGCAGAGCCGCAAGGACCTGCTCGACAAGGCGCTGAAGCTGCTGCTCGGCGAGTGGGACACCCGGCGCGGGGTGCAGGTCGAGGACGAGCTGAAGATGTCGGACAAGGAGAAGATCATCCTCCTGGAGCGGTTCGCCGCGCCGATGGTCCGCAACGCCGAGCTGCTCGTACACCCCGAAGACGCGCGCAAGCGCTTCGGCCGCGCCATGTCCGGGCTGCGCTCGCAGGGCATCGAGCCCGACCTGGTGCTGCGGCACCTGCTGGAGCGCAGCGGCGTGCTGCGGCAGAACCACGTCGACGGGCGGATCGCGTTCGTGCACCGCACGTTCCGCGACTTCCTCGCGGCGGGCGAGTTCGTGAAGTCCGGCGAGCTCGGCTACCTCGTGGAGCACGCGCACGACGACGCGCTCAACGAGGTCGTGTTCATGGTCGCCGCCCAGGCCCGCGCCCGGGAGGCCGGCGACCTGCTGGCCCGGCTGTTGGAACGGGCGCGCAAGCGCGGCAACCGCGAAGTGGCCGACCGGCTGTCGCTGCTGGCCGCGGCGGCGATGAGCTACGTCGACGTGATCGAGCCCGAGCAGGTGCGCACCGACGTGCTGGCCGCCGTGCGCGGGCTCATCCCGCCGGCCGGGTTCGACCAGGCGGAGCTACTGGCCAAGGCCGGCTCGTTCGTGATCGACCTGCTCCCCGGGCCGGCCGAGATCACCCGGCACGCGAGCACCGACGCGGATCTGGTGGCCGCGCGGGTGATCCGCACGCTCGCGCTGATCGGCGGCGAGGAGTCGTTCGAGAAGATCCAGGCGTTCAGCCGCACGCACCGGGGCTCGGTGATCGACGAGCTGCTGCGGGCGTGGCGCCACAACGAGTACTCCGAGGGGTACGCCGCCACCCTGCTGTCCGCTGTGGACTTCGGCGACTTCGTGCTGGAGGTGCACCGCTGGGACGTGCTGCGCCGGCTGCGCCACCTGCACACGCTCACGGCCATCCGGCTCGTCGGCGACGTGACGCTCGACGACCCGGCCCTCGGGCTGCACCCGCTCACCCGGCTGCCCGCCCTGCGCCACCTCGAGATCAAGTCCAACGACGTCGTGCACGACCTCGAAGGGCTCGTCGCGTGCCGCGCGCTGCGTTCGCTGTGGATCACCGGGTTCGGCAGCGCGCTGACCGACCTGTCGGCGCTGTCGCGCATGCACCTCACCGACCTGCGGCTGCACGCCGGCACCCTCGACGCGATCAAGGCGCTGGCGTCGGTCGAGGGCACTTACCTGCCGCGGTTGTCGGTGCGCCACCGCAAGCTCGTCGACGGCCTGGACGTGCTGCCCGAGGGCCTGCGCGTCGGCGAGCTCGTGGTCGACATGGGCGCGGACCAGCGTGATCTGACCGGCATCACCCGCCTCGCCGGCGTGCACACCGTCGCCGCGGCCGGCATTCCCTCCGTCGCGGAGGTCGACGAGCTGGCCGCGCTGCCGGAGCTGCGCGCCCTCGTCCTCACCGCCGCGACCCCGGCGCGGGACCTCGTGCGCCTTCGCCGGCTCGGCGCGCTGCGCATCGAGCTGTCGGGCCTCGCCCCGGCCGACGAGCGGGCGGCGCGCGAAGCGCTGCCGGAAGCCGACCTCGTGCTGCACCTCGACCGGGCGGCGAGCATCACCGAACGCTGAAGGTCGCGCTGTGTCACCATCGAACGGTGGAAGCACCCTCGTCCTGGTCCACAGAGGACGTCGCCGCGCCCGATGCGTTCGGGTACTGGTCCGACGTCATCTGCGACACCCTCGTGCAGGTCGCGGCCCGCGCGACCGGTGAGGCGCCGTTCACGGGCCGGCTCTCGCACGCCACCGTCGACGGCGTCGGGCTGTCGACGGTCGCGTCCGGCCCACAGGAAGTAGCGCGCACGAAGCGGCTGATCGCCCGCGACCCGGACGAGTACCTGCTGGTCAACGTGCAAACGGGCGGGCGCTCCCTGGCGCAGCAGGACGGCCGGACGGCCACGCTGGAGCCGGGCACGATGACGGTGCTGGACAGCACGCGGCCCCACCGGCTGGAGTTCGCCGGCGCGTTCTCCCAGGTCATCCTGCGGGTGCCGCGGACGCTGCTGCCCGCCCGGGTCGCGGCGGGCGGCACGGCCGTCGAGCTGGACGGGCGCGGGCCCGGCGGGCTCGTCGCTGAGTTCCTGGCCGGCCTGGCCCGGCAGCAGCGCGAAGAACCGGAGGTGGCCGCCGCCTTGCTGCCGCACGCGATCGGCCTGCTGGAAACGGCCCTCGACTGGGCCGCCCGCGGCACCACCCCGACGTCGGCTTCGCTGTCGCGGCAACGGATCCACCGGTTCGTCCGGCCGCACCTGGCCGACCCGGCGCTCGACGCCGGCGCCGTGGCCGCGGGGTGCGGACTCTCGCGCCGGTCGGTGTTCCGGGCGCTGGCCGACGACGGCGAGCCGCTCACCGCGTTGATCCGCCGCCTGCGCGTGGCCCGCGCCCGGCGGCTGCTGCGGGACCGGCCGGACCTGCCGCTGGCCGCGATCGCCGCGCAGTCCGGCTTCGGCGGCGCGGCCCAGCTGCACCGGGCGTTCCGCGCCGTCGAGGGCACGACACCGGGGACCTACCGGGCGAACCGGCCCTGAGGCTCAGCCCATCAGCTCGCGCACGATCTCCAGGAACCGGGGCGGCGGCGGGGGCTGAGGGCTCTCGACGAACGCGCCGGCCGCCACGTCGTAACGCGGGCCGGATGCCGGGTCGTACACGTGGTAGCCGTCTTCGCGCAGCTGGGCCACGTTGCGCTGCACCGCGGCCTTCGCCCACATCTCCCCCGTCATCACCGGGAAGAACGCGACGGGGTGCGTGGTGGCCAGCACGGTCGTGGCGAGCATGTTCGGCGCGGCACCGGCGGCGACCGTCGAGAGCGTGTGCGCGCTGGCCGGGAGGATCACCGTGAGGTCGTGCCCGGCCGCGAGCGTCGCGTGGTTCTCGGCCGGCCACGTCGCCGCGTCCTCGCCGGTCACCACGCGGTCGGCGAACAGGCCGACGGTGTGCGCGGGCAGGAAAGTCGCGGCGGTGTGCGTCATGAGCACGGTGATCGGGCCGCGCAGGACCGTCCGCAGCGCGCCGAGGTACATCGGCAGCGTCGCGACCGCGGCCGAACCGGTCGCCCCGACGAGCAGGCGGCCTTCGAAAGTGTTGTCCATGCGACCACCATGGCCCATCGGCGCGGTTCGGGCGTGACCGAGTGTGCCCGGACGAGTGATGCCTCGCGCCAGTCAGCCCTCCCGCGCCGGCGATCCCGGCAGGGGCTTGCGCGCCGACTCCCGCATGAAGAACACGCAGATGCCGCCGATCACGCCGGCGATCATCAGGTAGTACGCCGGCCAGTCGAGGTCTCCCGTGCCCGAGACGAGCGCGCTCATCACCGTCGCCGTGGTGCCGCCGAACAGGGACACCGAAAGGTTGAACGCGATCGACAGCCCGCCGGCGCGGACGTTCGTCGGGAACAGCGCCGGCAGCGTCGACGGCAGGATCGCCGAGAACAGCACCAGCACGAGCCCCATCACCAGCAGGCCGAAGAACGTCGAGGTGCTGCCGCCCGCGCGGACCAGCAGCACGGCGGGCAGCGACAGCACCACGAGCCCGAGACAGCCGGCCAGGATCACCGGCCGCCGGCCCACCTTGTCCGAGAGCCGCCCGACGAACGTGATCACCACCATCAGCAGCACGAGCACCACGATTTGCAGGATCTCCGACGCCGTCTTGCCGACGCCGGTGTGCTGCTCAGGCAGCGTTTCAGTCAGGTAGGTCGGCATGTAGCTGGTGAGCATGTAGTTCGCGACGTTCCACGTCAGCACGAGCCCGGCGCACAGCAGCATCGCGGGCCAGTACTTCGTGAACGCCGCGCGCAGCTCGCCGCCCAGCGACTGCACGCGCTCGTTCTGCTTCTCGTTCTCCTGCAGCTGCGCGAACGCGGGCGACTCCTCCAGCCGTTGCCGCAGGTACAGCCCGACGGCGCCGAGCGGCAGCGCGAGCAGGAACGGGATGCGCCACCCCCACGTGAGCAACGCCTGGTCGGACAGGACCGCGCTGAGCACGGTCGCGATCGTGGCGCCGAACGCGTAACCGGTCAGCGTGCCGAACTCCAGCCAGCTGCCGAAGAACCCGCGCCGGCGGTCCGGCGCGTACTCGGCGATGAACGTCATGGCGTTGCCGTACTCGCCACCGGTCGAGATGCCCTGCACCAGCCGGGCGAGCAGAACGAGCAGGGGCGCGGCGAGGCCGATGGCGCCGTAGCTCGGGATCACGCCGAGGGCGAACGTGCCCAGCGCCATGAGGATGACCGTGAGCGAGAGGACCTTCTTCCGCCCGATCCGGTCCCCCAGCGGCCCGAAGATCAGCCCGCCGAACGGGCGGATCAGGAACGAGACCGCGAACACCCCGAACGTCGCGATCTGCCCGGCCGAAGCCGGCAGGTCCGTGAAGAACACCTTCTGGATGGTCGTCGCCAGGTACCCGTAGACGCCGAAGTCGTACCACTCGGTGATGTTGCCGATCGCGGCCGCGCCGACCGCCCGGTTGATCACCGCGGGCTCGACGACCTGGACGTCGCCGGCCTTGCCCTCCACCATGGATCCACCTTCCGGCCGCCCTCCGTTCAGCGGCCGCGTACGAGTGTCTCCCGGATCGGCGAGGTCTGCCGGTTCACGGCGCATTGCCCTGGTGGGACACGGGTTTCCCACGGTTTCGGCCCGCCGGCACGAGGCGAGAAACGGCACGACGACGACCAGGGCGTGTCCGACAACATCGTGGTCCAGACCATCGGGCGCTACGGCTCAGTCGGCGATGTGGCCGACGACCTGGGGGATTTCGAACAGGTTGCCGGTGTCCCCGGTGTGCAGGAACGCCACGTTGCTGCCGGCGGGGATCCGCCCGCCGCGGGCGTGGTCGAGCAATCCCGCGAGCCCCTTGCCGGTGTAGACGGGGCCGACGAAGACGCCCTCCGCTCGGGCCAGCTCGCGGATGGCCGCGGTGCTTTCGGGGGACGCGACGGCGTACTCCTCGCCGATGAAGCGCTGGTCGATGTCGATCTCGGCGCGGATCGTCGCGTCGTCGGGAACGGGCGCGCCCAAGGTGGCCAGAACCGCCTTGGTCCGTTCGACGATCACGCCGGGGTTCACCCGGTCTTCGTCGTTGACCCTCTGGATGGAGATCGACCGGAACTTCACCGGGTGGCCGAGGCTCAGCTTGGCGGCCAGCATCCCCGGCAACGCGGTCCCGGTACCGATCGTGTGGTAGACGAAGTCGAGCTCGACCCCCGCGGCGCCGGACTGTTCGAGCATCTCCCGGAAGGTCAAGGCGTGCGCGATGAAGCCGTCGGGGTGTGCCCCGCCGGTTCCGACGACGAGAACCTTGTGCCCCTGCGCCTCGAGTTCGGCCTTGCGCACCGCGATGGCGTCAGTGATCCGCGCGGCCTCCTTCGGCGAGTGCCATTCGTTGCCGGTGACGTTGATGACGTGGGTTTCGACTCCCATCGTCTTGTTGAGCAGGTAGTTGCCGCGGAACTCGCGCAGTTCACCCTGCCGGGACACGTTCCGCGTCAGGACCAGGATCGGCGTGATCTTTGCGCTCAGGCAGGCGGCGGCGAACTGAAGCCCCGAGTTGGTCAGGTACGCGCCCTGGGTGATCACGTGCGTCACCCCGTCTTCGAGGGCGCGCCCCAGTATGAACTCGGCCAGGCGCAGCTTGCTTCCGCTGATCGCACTGGGGCCGGCCAGGTCCTCGCGTTTGAGGAAGAAGTTGATGCCGTACGCCGCGGACAGGTTGGGCAAGGCGTGGAACGGAGTGGGGTAGAACCCGACGCGGCGTCGGGGGAGCTTGTCGATGGTGGTGTCGAAGTGCGTGAAATCCATGCGTCCAGCGTCAACCACGACTGGGGATTAGCACAAACGATGATATCTGTTCGGCCGATAAGCTACTCTTATTTTCATGTCTTGGCTGTTCGATCCGCGGCATCTGGTGACCCTGGCGACCGTCGTGCGGCTCGGCTCGTTCGCGGCGGCCGCCGACGAGCTGGGTTACACCCAGTCCGCGGTCTCGCAGCAGGTCGCGGAACTGGAACGACGGATCGGTGCGCGAGTCGTGGTCCGGCGTCCCGTCCGGGCGACCGAGGCCGGGAAAGTCCTGCTCGACACCGAGGCCGCCATCAGCGCGTCGATGAGCCACGCTGCCACCGAACTCGCGGCGCTGGCGGAGGGAACGGTCGGCGAGGTGCGGCTCGGCGCGTTCATCTCCGCGGCCGCCTCGATCGTCCCTCCCGCGCTCGCCCGCCTGCGTGCGAGCCGTCCGGCGGTGCACATCACGCTCCGCGAACTCGAGCAGCGCGAAACGCACGCGCTGCTGTTCCGGGGTGAGATCGACCTGGCCATCACCTTCGACTACGAGCACGCGCCCGAGCCGGCGCCGGCCGGGCTCAGGCAGGAGCACCTCGTGGACGATCCGATCATGGTCGTCCTTCCCGCCGGTCATCCCCTGGCCGGAGCCGACCGGGTCACCCCGGCCGACCTGCCGTCGGACGCGTGGATCAACACCGCGGTCGACTTCCGCGACCTGGCAACGTCACCCGTCGCCGGCGCCCGGGGAAGCGGACACCGGCTGGACTTCGACGGCATGGACTTCCGCACCGCGCTCAATCTCGTGGCGGCAGGCCTCGGCGTCGCGCTGCTGCCGCGGTTGTTGCTGCTGGACGCGCCCCCGAGCGTGGTGGCACTCCCGATGCGGCAGCCCACCCTCGTCCGTCGCCTCTACACCTGCCGGCTCGACACCCGGGGAGTGACCGCGCCGATCAGACGGCTCGAGGCGTACTTGCGGGAAGCCGCAACCGAACTCTGAACAGGTGGCCGTCCGTCCACGGCGGTCGTCCTGCACGCCCGGCCAGCGGTCAGCGCACGCGCGCCGGACGCAGCCACTCCACGTCCAGGATCCACCGCTTCCCGCACTGGCGCAGCCGGCCGGAGGCGATCACCGGGCGCAGGATGCTGGCCCGGGTCAGCGCGGTGTGGTCCGTGGGGAACTCGAGCGCGACGCAGTCCCCCGAGCCGTCGAGGACGACGGCCAGGTCGAGCCGCCCGTCTTGCGCCGCGCGGACCTCGAGCACCCCCGTGACCACCACCCGCAGGCCGGCCCGTGAGCCGATCGTGCCGGTCACCCCTTCACTCCTCCCCGACTGCTCCCTGGTCCGCCAGGGTGCCCCGGCCCAGGCCGCGGTCGCATCGGTAGGAGCCCGGGCGCGCGACCCCGGTCGTGCCCGGGCCGGTGGGACGACGCGGGAGTTCCCCGACGCGAACCACGGCCCGGGCGGGAAACGCTCCACGGCAGGAAACCCGGAGCAGCCGGGCACGGGAGGTGCACCTGATGGCGTTCACCCGCAACTTCCACCGCACACGCCACACCGAAGTCGACCCGGCGCGGGTGCCGCCGGGCCAGTACGTGACGCCGGGGTTCCCGGTGCTGTCCGCCGGGCCGACGCCGAAGGTGGTCGCGGGCGACTGGACGTTCACCGTGCGCGGCGCGGCGAAGCGCCCCGTCACCTGGACGTGGGACGCGATGCGCGCGCTGCCGGCCGAGTCGATCACCGTGGACTCCACTGCGTCACGAAGTGGACGAAGCTGGACACCTCGTGGACCGGCGTCTCTCTCGACACTCTTCTCGACGGCGTGGAAACCCAGGCGGGATACGCGGTCGCGTTCAGCGAAGGCGGTTACACCACGAACTTGCCACTGGCCGACCTGACCGGCGGCAAGGCCTGGCTGGTCTACGAGTTCGGCGGCGCCCCGCTGGAGCCCGAACACGGTGGCCCGGTTCGGTTGCTCGTGCCCCACCTCTACTTCTGGAAGAGCGCCAAGTGGGTGCGGGGCCTCGATCTGCGCGAGCGGAACGAACCCGGCTTCTGGGAGCGCTACGGCTACCACGACTACGGAGACCCATGGCGGGAACAGCGGTACGCGGGCGACTGACCTGGCAGCAGGCCACGGTGACCGGCCTCGTCGCGGAGACCTCGAACACCCGCAGCATCGCGTTCGACCTGCCGGACTGGCCGGGCCACCGCGCGGGCCAGCACGTCGATGTCCGCCTCACCGCCGAAGACGGTTACCAGGCCGAGCGCAGCTACTCGATCGCCTCGGCGCCCGAGGACCCCTCGGTGGTGCTCACGGTCGAGCGGCTCGACGACGGCGAGGTCTCGCCCTACCTCGTCGACGAGCTGCGGATCGGCGACGAGGTGGAGCTGCGCGGCCCCGTCGGCGGGCACTTCGTGTGGGAGTCCACGTGCGACAGCCCGGTGCTGCTCGTCGCGGGCGGCTCCGGTGTGGTGCCGTTCCGCTCGATGCTGCGCCACCACGCCGCGGCGGGCGCCACGGTGCCGATGCGGCTGCTGTATTCGGCGCGGTCGCGGGAAACCCTGATCTACGCCGACGAGTTCACCCGGCTCGGGGGAAGCGGCGGGATCGACATCCGCGTCACACTCACTCGCGAAAACCCGGGCGACTGGCCGGGCGAGCGCGGGCGGATCGACCGGGACTTCCTCACGCGGACCGGCCTGCCGCCCGCCCGGGAACCGCTGGTCTACGTGTGCGGGCCGACCGGGTTCGTCGAGACCGTGGCGAACACGCTCGTCGACCTCGGCCACCGGCCCGAGCGGATCCGGACCGAACGCTTCGGCGGAATGGGGACACCATGACGACCTTCGACGGCAACGCCATCGCCGGCACCCTCAACGCGGTGTTCGGCGGCGAGATGACCACGGCCAGCGGAACGTGCGCGTCCTGCGGCGCGACCGAAGTCCTGGCGCAGTTGCGGGTCTACCGCGACGCGCCGGGCGTGGTGGCCCGCTGCGGGCACTGCGACGCGGTCCTGATGGTCATCGTGGAGAAACGCGGCATCTCCTGCGTGGACGTGTCGGGCTTCGCGGCGCTGGAGGAGCCCGCTCAGGTCTGAAGCCCGCGCCGGGACGTGACGTTGAGCTTGTCGTAGATCCGGCCCAGGTGCCATTCCACCGTGCGCGGGCTGAGGAACAGCCGCGCGCCGATCTCCGCGTTGGACAGTCCCTCGCGCACCATCCGCACGATCTGGGCCTCCTGCGGGGTGAGCTCCGTGCCGGTCTCGACGGAACGCTTGCGCGCGGTGCCGCCGGTCGCGCGCAGCTCGCGGCCCGCGCGTTCGGCGAACGCCTCCATGCCCATCTCGGTGAACATGTCATGGGCGGTGCGCAGTTGTTCCCGCGCGTCGGCCCGACGGCGCCGGCGGCGCAGCCATTCGCCGTACAGCAGGCGCGCCCGCGCGCACTCGCCCCGGATGCGGGTGCGGAAAAGGCGTTCCACGGCCTCGCGGTAAGCGCTCTCGGCGTCTTCGCCGGCGGCCAGCAACGCGCGTGAGCGGGCCTCGACGCCCAGCGCCCAGTCGGTGCCGCTGGCGCGGGTGGTCACCACGAGCTTGGCGAACGCGTCCTCTGCGGCCGCGGTTTCGCCGAGCCGGGTGGCGGCTTCGATCAGCTCCACCAGCGCGAGCCACGGTTCCACGCCCATCACCGGCGGCCGCTGCCGCGCGTCTTCGCTCGAAGCCAGCGCTTCCGCGTAGAAGCCGAGGCTGTTGCACAGCACCGCCCGGGCCGAGCCGACGATCAGCAGCCCGAACCCTTCGCCGCGCCGCACCGCCTCGGCTTCGGTGCGGGCGATCACGTCGCGGGCCTCGTCCTCGCGGCCGCGCCACGCGGCGAGCAGCAGCGTCCCGTACGTCGCCGCCGGGATGCCGGTCGCGCGCGACACCTCGGCGAGCTCGTCGCGCAGGTGCGCCGCGGTGACCAGGTCGCCCGCGTAGACGTGGGCACCGATGTGCGACGCGAGCGCGAGCGGCAACGTGTTGAGCGCGCCCTTGTCGCGCGCGAGCTGCAGGTGCCGCGCGGTGTCGAGGGTCTGCTCGTCCCACATGTTCCCGGCCATGATGTGGGCCAGCCACAGCCAGTGCAGTTCTTTCAGCGAAAGCTCGGGCGTGCGGAACGCGCTCAACGCCCGCCGCAGCATCGGCAGCGAGGGCGCGAAGCCGTCGGTGAACCGGATCGCCAGACCGTCGAGCAGCAGATCCGCGGGGCCGGGCGGCTGCGGCGACCGCGGTGCGGCGCGGGCGGCTTCGGCCACCTCACGCAGGTCGGCGTCGGTCACGCCGGCGAACATCCCGGCCAGCAGCGCGTCGAGGTAGGTCTCGCGGGCCAGCCGCACGTCCAGCTCCTCGAGCTGGCGGGCCGCGGCGAACAGCAGCGGCGGCGCCTCGCGGCCGCGGTTGACGGTCATCGAGATCCGGCCGCGCAGCAGGTCGGCCTGCGCCTTCTCGAGCCGGTCGAGGGGGCCCGCCTCGGCGATCGACAGCAGCCGCATCGCTTCCTCGGGCGAGCCGGCGACGTGCGTGATGTGGGCCGCCTCGAGCGTGCGCTTGGCCCGGGTCCGGGGCTCTGCCGTCAGCTCGGCCGCGCGTTCCAGCATCGCCGCGGCGGCCGCCATGCCGCCGCGGGACTGTGCCCGGCACGCCGACCGGCCGAGCTCCTCGGCCGCTTCCTCCGCCGGCGCTTCGGCGGCCTGGGCCGCGTGCCAGGCACGGCGGTCCTGGTCGGTCTCGGGGTCGGTGACCTGCGCGAGCGCCCAGTGCGCCCGGCGCCGTTCGCCCGGCGCCGCGGCCTGGTAGATCGCCGAGCGCACGAGCGGGTGGTGGAAGCGCACGTGGGTGCCGATCTCGATCAGCCCGGCGGCCAGCGCGGGTTCCGCGGCCGCGGCGCCGATGTCGAGAAGCCCGGCCGCGCGCCACAGCGTCACGGGGTCGCCCTGCGGTTCGAGAGCGGCGATCAGCAGCAGGCGCGTGGTGTCGGCGTCGAGCTGGGCCAGCCGCGCCTGGTAGCGCTGCTCGATGCGGCGCGGGATCGTGGTCGCCCCGGCCAGGGAGAACCCCTCGGCCAGCTCCTTCGGGCTCAGCCCGCGCGAAAGCTCCACCAGTGCCAGCGGGTTGCCGCGGGTCTCGGCGACGATCCGGTCGCGCACGCGGTCGTCGGCCGGCAGGCGCAGCACGGAGTCGAGCAGGTCGCGTGCCGCCGCGTCGGGTAGCCCCTCGACCACGAGTTGCGCGACGCCCGTCAGCTCCGTGGCCGCGGCGGGTTCCCGCACGGCGAACACGAGCGCGACCGACTCGGCGACCAGCCGGCGGGCGACGAAGGCGAGAGCTTGCGCCGAAGCGCTGTCCAGCCACTGGGCGTCGTCGATCACGCACAGCAACGGCCGGTCCCGCGCCGCCTCGGCCAGCAGCCCCAGCACGGCCAGGCCGACGAGGAACCGGTCGGGCGCGGGGCCGGGACTCAGCCCGAACGCGGTGCGCAGCGCCACCCGCTGCGGGTCCGGGAGGGCTTCGGCGCCGTCGAGCATCGGCGCGCACAGCTGGTGCAGGCCGGCGAACGCGAGCTCCATTTCGGACTGGACGCCCCCGGCCCGCGCGACGCGGATCCCGGCGGCCTGGCCGACGAGGTGGTCCAGCAGCACGGTCTTCCCCACGCCCGCCTCGCCGCGCAGCACGAGCACCTGGCTCTTGCCGGCGCGGACCGAGTCCAGCAGCCGGTCGAGGGTCTCGCGTTCCGCGCGCCGGTCCAGCACTCACCCACCTGCCCGTGTGCTCGCTCTTCCCTTCCGGTCACGGCGACCAGCGGGCGTTCGCAGGATAACCCGATCACCGGCCGGCGCCGGGTACACAGCGTTCACCGGTGCCGCCCGGTTCGCCCGGGTTCGCCCGGGTCCCGGGGTCGGGCCCGGGGCGGCCCGGGTTCGAAGCGGCCGGGGACCCGCGAGCGTCGACGCCGTGCCCGACCCGAACCCGGCCAGTGCCGTAACTCTGCACGGCCGTGCCGCCGAAGTCCACCGGCTCGACCGGCTCGTGCGAGACGGCCGCGGTGCGCTCGTGCTGCGCGGCGCCCCGGGTGCGGGGAAGACGGCGCTGCTGCGGCACGCCGTCGCGCGAGCGCGCGGGTGCCGGGTGGTCCACGTGCGCTCGTCCGACTCGCGGCCGTACGCGGGGCTGCGGCAGTTGTGTGCCGCGCTCGACGGGGTCTTCGGGCAGCTGCTGCCGCACCACGCGCGGGTGCTGCGTGCGGTCGCGGAGGACTCCGATCCGTTCCTGGTCGGGGTGGCCACGACGTTCCTGGTGTCGGCGGCGGCGCCGCTGCTGTGCGTGGTCGACGACGCCCAGTGGCTGGACGAGCCTTCGGCGCGTGCGCTGGCTTTCGCGACCCGGCGGGTGGAAGGGAAACGCGCGGTGCTGCTGTTCGCCGAGCGCGGCCGGGCCGGGGTGCTGGAAGGTTTGCCGGAGCTGGTGGTGTCCGAGTTGTGCCGGGCCGGCGCTCGTGCGTTGGTCGAGTCGCTGGTGCTGGGGCCGGTGGACGAGGACGTGGTCGAGCGGTTCGTCGCGGAGACACGGGGAAATCCGCAGGCGATCTGTGCGGGCGCGCGTGGTCTTGCGCAGGCCGGCGGGTTCGGGCTGTCCGATGGGAATCCGGACGCCGATACCCGGGAACGCGTGCTGCGCCTGGACCGCGACGCCCGCACCCTCCTGCTGGCGGCTGCAGCGGATCCGACGGGTGACGTGGCTGTGCTGTGGCGAGCCGCCGCGCGACTGGGGATTCCGGCGGTCGCGCCGGACGGTGTCCTCGCGTTCGGCGAGTGGGTCACCTTTTCCGACCCGGCTGTACGCGGCTGGATTTATCACCGGGCCACGCCTTCGGCGCGCCGCGCGGTCCACCGGGCTCTGGCCGAGGCGGCCACGTCAGCCGACCGCCAGGCTTGGCATCACGCCCACTCCGTGACCGGCCCGGATCCGGCAGCAGCCGACGGCCTGGCCGCGCAGGTGGCCTCGGCGCGCCGCCGGGGCGGGCCCGGCGCGGCGGCGGCGTTCCTGCACTGTGCCGCCACGCTCACCTTGGATCCGGTTCTGCGCGCCGAACGCACCCTGGCCGCGGCGGCAGCCGAACTCGACGCCGGCCAGCCCGGCAACGCGCTGCGGTTGCTGGACTCGATGGTCGGCCCGGCGCACAGAACCGAAGCCGCTCGGCTGCGCGCCTGGCTCACGTTCACCTCGACCCGCACGCCCGCCGCGGCCGAAGCCCTGCTGCGCGCCACCGGCCCGGGCGCGACAAGCCGGGCGTGCCTCGCCGCGGTCGGCGCCGCCGTCCTCACCGGCGTCGATTTCGCGTCGGTGCCAACAAGTCCGCGGGACGAGCTTGCGGCCGGGCTGCTTCTGCGTCGCACCGGAGGTTTCGACGCCGCGATCGGGCCGCTGGCGGCGGCTCTCGAAACCGCTCAGCCATCGTGGCTCGCGGGGCTCGTCGCCGCTGAGTTGTGGGACGACCAGGCGTGGCACCGGATGGTGAGCGGTGCGGCCGATCCCGGTGCGCTGCCGGACGTCTTGACCGGACGGGCACTGTTTTCGGTCCACACCGCCAATTTCACCGGGGCGGCCGCACTCCACGACGAGGCTCGCACGATGAGCACGAAGCTGGGCCAGGCACCCCTGGCGCACACCACCCCGCTGATCGCGGCCTGGCGCGGTCAGGACTTCGGCGGCTTCACCGGCCACGGACTCGTCCGCGCCTGCGCCGACCTGGCCACCGCGGTGGCGGGCAACGCCGCCGGCGACCACCTGCGGGCCCTCGCCGCCGCACAGCGCGTCGTCGACCGCGACGAACTGGCGACGGCGGGCTGGGCGCTGGTCGAACTGGTCGAAGCCGCCGCCGGCGCGGGCCGGCAAGACGTCGCGCACACCGCGCTCCGGATCCTCGTCGACCGCACCGACCGCTGCGGAACGGACTGGGCGCTCGGTGCCCAGGCCCGTTCACGTGCGCTGCTGGCCGAGGGCCCCGAGGCCGAAGGCCAGTACCTGGAAGCGCTCGACCGGCTGGCCCGCACGAAGATCCGCACACTCCTGGCCCGCACCCGGCTCGGCTACGGCGAATGGCTGCGCCGCCAAGGTCGCCACGACGAAGCCGGTCGCCCGCTGCGCGCCGCGTACAACGAGTTCCTCCGCAGCGGAGCCACCGCCTTCGCCGACCGCGCACTGCTCGCGATCGACACCCCCTCGGCCACCCCCTCGGCGCTGACCCCGCAGGAAACCCGCATCGCCGCTCTCGCCCGCGCCGGCCTCACCAACTCGCAGATCGGCGCCGCACTGTCCATCAGCCCCCGCACGGTCGAATACCACCTGCGCAAGGTCTTCACAAAGCTGCGCATCACGTCGCGAACCGAACTGCACCTGGCCTTCACCGAGCACCGGCAGGGAATCGAGGCCGCCCCGCGATGACCACAACCCTCCTCATCGGACGCAACCCCGAACGCACCCTGCATCGCGAACTACTGACCGACGGCGGCGCGATCGCGCTGCGCGGCACCGCCGAGCACCAGCACGGAATCGAGGTCGCGCCCCGATGACCACAACCCTCCCCCTCGCCGGACGCGCCCGACTGCGCGCGCTGCCCACCAGCGGCGGCGCAATCGCGCACCGCGGCACCGCCGGGCTCGGCAAAACGACCTTGCTCACCGACCCCACGAACACAGCCGCCGAGCACCAGCACGGAATCAAGGACGCGCCCCGATGAACACAACGCTCCCGCTCCTCGGACGCACCCAGCTCCGCGAACTACTCACCGAGGGCACGATCGCGATCCGCAGCACCGCCGGGCTCGGCAAAACGACCCCTGCTCACCGACCTCACCAACGCGACGGACGAGCACCAGCACGGGATCGAGGTCGCGCCCCGATGAACACAACCCTCCCCCTCGCCGGACGCGCCCGACTGCGCGAACTGCCCACCAGCAGCGGCGCAATCGCGCACCGCGGCACCGCCGGGCTCGGGAAAACGACCCTGCTCACCGAACTCACCAACACCGTCGCCGAGCACCAGCACGAAACCGAGGCGGCCCCGCGATGAACACAACCCTCCCCCTCACCGGACGCGCCCGACTGCGCGAACTGCCCACCAGCAGCGGCGCAATCGCGCACCGCGGCACCGCCGGGCTCGGGAAAACGACCCTGCTCACCGAACTCACCAACACCGTCGCCGAGCACCAGCACGAAACCGAGGCGGCCCCGCGATGAACACAACCCTCCCCCTCACCGGACGCGCCCGACTGCGCGAACTGCCCACCGCGAGCGGCGCAAGCGAGGTCCGCAGCAGCGCCGGGCTCAGCAAAACGACCCTGTTCACCGACGCCGCCGGCCTGCACCAGCACGAAACCGAGGCCACGTCACGATGAACACAACCCTCCCCCTCACCGGACGCGACGCCGAACGCACCCAGCTACGCGAACTACTCACCACCGGCGGCACAATCGTGGTCCGCGGCGCCGCCGGGCTCGGCAAAACGGCCCTGCTCACCGACCTCACCAACGCCGCCACCGAGCATCGGGTGCTGACCGTGCGCGGGATCGCCGCCGAGGCGGGCCTGCCGTATGCGGCGTTGCACCTGCTGTGTTCGGCGCTGCCCGCGGAGCTGGTCCGGCTGCACGAGCACCGGCGCGAGGTGCTGGAACGAGCCGTCGGGCTCCGCGCGGGTGTCGCGCCCGGGCCGCTCCCCGTGTGTGTCGCCGTGGTGGAGTTGCTGGTGCTGGCGGCCGAGGAGCGGCCGGTGCTGTGTGTGGTCGACGACGCGCAGTGGCTGGACGAATCGTCGGCCTTCGCGCTCGCGGCCGCCGCCCGGCGGCTCGGGCGGGCGCGCGTCGCGGTGGTGTTCGCGGAGCGCGGTGAGCGGTTCGGCGACCTGCCGGGGTTGAGCCTCGCGCCGCTGCGTCACGCCGAGTCGCGCGCGCTTCTCGAGTCCGCGCTCGGCGCGCCGCTCGACGAGGCCGTGCGCGATCGCGTCGTGGCCGAAGCCGGGGGGAACCCGCGGCTGCTGCTCGACGCTGTCCGCCCGGCGGGCGGCCTCGCCGGCGGATACGGCGTGGTTCCCTTGTCCTGCCCGGAAACCGCCGCCGTGGCGACAACGTTGACACCTGAGGCCAGGCTCCTGCTCGTCCTCGCCTCCGCCGAACCGCTCGGCGAGCCGGTCCGGCTGTGGGAGGCGGCCGCCCGGCTCGCGATCGGGCCGGACGCGGCCGGACCGCTCGAAGCGGCCGGCCTCGTCTCGTTCGGCGCGTGGGTCGCCTTCCGTGAACCCCGCCTGCGCCAGTGCGTTTACGGCCTCGCGTCCGGTGCGGAGCGTCGCCTGGTGCACGGCGCCCTGGCCCTGGCGACCGATCCGCGGCTCGAGCCCGACCGGCGCGCGTGGCACCTCGCGCACGCCACGGTCGAGCCGGCCGAGGCCCTCGCCGAGTCGCTGGCCCGCCTCGCCGACGAGGCCGGACGCCGGGGCGGGCTCCCCGCCGCGGCCGCCTTCCTGGAGCACGCGGCGCTGCACACCGCCGACCCGCGGCTGCGCGCCGAGCGGGCCGTCGCGGCGGCCGACGCGCACCACGCGGCCGGCGCGGTCGACGCGGCGGTCCGGCTGCTCGCCGTCGCGGAGCTGGGTTCCCCCGGCACCGCCGCGCGGGGGCGGGCGAACCGGGTGCGCGCCCGCATGGCGTTCGACTCCGGCCGCGGCGGGCCGGCGGTCGGCCGGCTGCTGACGTCGGCCCAGGACCTGGAGCTGTGCGAACCCCGCCTCGCGCGGCCCGCGTACCTCGAAGCGCTGGGCGCGGCGATCTTCACCGGCCACATCGACGTCGTCCACGCCGTGCTCGCGCGCCTGGCCACGCACCGGCCGACGGGCTCCGACCGGCTGCTCGAAGGCGTCGCGCAACGCTGCACCGCCGGCTACGCGGCCGCGGTCGAGCCGCTCAAGCTCGCGTTGAAGACCCTCGACAACGACCACGAGAACGACGCCCGCTCCCGGCTGCTGGCCTGCCTCGTCGCGCCGGACCTGTGGGACGACGACACCTGGCACGACCTCACCCGGGCCGAGCTCGCCAGCGCCCGCGAAACCGGCGCGCGCACGATCCTGCCGTACCTCCTCACCCACCGCGCCCTCGCCGAAGTCCACTTCGGACAGTTCGCTGCCGCGGAAGCGCTGGTGGCCGAGGCGGAAGCCCTCACGCGGCTCACCGGCACCCCGGCATTCCCGCACGCCGCCTGCGTGCTGGCCGCGTGGCGCGGGCACGAGCTGCCGGCGTTCGCCGAGTCCTGCTTCGAAAACGGCGGCATGGCGCTGACGACGGCCCGCTACGCCACCGCCGTGCTCCGCAACGGCCTGACCGCGTACGGCGAGGCCGCCGACGCGACCCGCGACGTCCTCGACCGCGACGGCATCGAGCTCCAAGGCTGGTCCCTCGCCGAACTCGTCGAAGGCGCCGTGCGCTCCGGCGACCTGACCACGGCGACGGCGGCGGCCGACCGTCTCTCCGAACGCGCCTGCCTCAGCGGCACCGAATGGGCGCTCGGCGTCGACGCCCGTTCGCGCGCGCTGCTGCGCGAAGGCCAAGCGGCGGAAGACCTGTACACAGAAGCCATCGACCGCTTGGGCCGCTCGCGCATCACCCCGCACCTGGCCCGCGCCCGCCTGCTCTACGGCGAGTGGCTCCGCCGCCGCGGCCGGCGCGTCGACGCGCGCGGCCCCCTGCGCGCCGCCCACGAGGCGTTCGTCGCCATGCGCGCCGAGGCATTCGCGGCCCGCGCGATGCGTGAGCTCCTCGCGACCGGCGAACGTGCGCGCCGCCGGGTACCGGAAACCAGCTCTCACCTGACGCCGCAGGAGCGCCGCATCGCCTCGCTCGCCCGCGACGGCCGCTCCAACCCCGAGATCGCGACCGCCCTGTCCATCAGCCCGCGCACGGTCGAGTACCACCTGCACAAGGTGTTCACCAAGCTGTCGATCACCACGCGCACCGAGCTGCACCTGGTCCTGGCCGCCTGCGCCGCCGAGTGAGCTCAGCCCTTGCGCAGGTCGGGGGCGGGCGCACCGAGCACGCCGAGGCGGGCGCGGTCCCAGGCTGCGTGCAGCGCGGCCTGGACGGACCGGGAGGTGTGACCCAGCAGCCGCACGCCGGCGCCGCACGCGGCGGGCAGCTCGGAGACCCCGGCGAGGACGTCCGGCACCTCGGCCAGGGCCTCGCGCAGCGCGGCCACGAGCTCGGCCGGCGGCATCCGGTCCGACACCACGTACAGGCTCGCCACGACCTGGTACCCGCCCAGCGTCGCGGGTGAGCCCGGGTCGCCGGCACCGCCCGAGCGCAGGCGCAGGGTGTCGGCGAACAGCAGCGTGCCGTCGGGAGCACGGGCTTCCAGCTCGGCCCAGTACAGGTCGTAGACGTGGGCCTCGCCCCGCGCCACCCGGCCCGGGAGCAGCACCTCGCCGAGGATCACCGTCGCGCCGGGTGCAATCGTCACGGCCGTGCGCTGGAACAGGCGCGAACCGCGGAACGGGACGACCGGGTCGGGCAGGTACTCCAGGACCGCACCGGCGCCGACGGTCAGGTTCATCAGCTGCGTCGCGTAGTTGTCGCGCGCGCCGAAGACCTTGGTGGACGCCTGCGTCGTGAGGTGGACGGCCGAACCGGGAGCGCAGTCGACGTCGATGCGGTAGCGGTCGCCCTGCACGAAGCCATCGCCCTGCTGCTGCAGGAACACGAACGCCATGTCCGGCCGGCGCGGGTCGAGGTGGATCGGGCGGTAGATGTGCAGCGGTGCGCGCTGGTACTGCCGGACGACCCGGGTGGTGCCGCCGCGCGGGGCGAGCGCGAGGTCGAGCACGCCCAGCTTGCCGGGCGCCCCGACGCCGAGGCCGTCGCGGATCGACCCGTCGAAGCCGAGCAGCTCCTCGGGCAGGCGCGCCGGCGTGCACCAGGCCGGGTCGTCGCGCCGGGTCATCCCGCTTCGGCGGCGGGCACGAACCGACCGATCACCTCGCGGACGCGACCGGTGACCTCGTCGAGTCCTTCACCGGTGAAGCAGTTGGTGAACACGAACGGACGGCCTTCGCGCACCGCACCCGCGTCGCGGTCCATCACCGACAGGTCGGACCGGACGAGGTCCGCCAGGTCGACCTTGTTGATCACCAGCAGGTCGGAGTGGGTCACGCCGGGGCCGCGCTTGCGCGGGATCTTGTCGCCCTGCGCCACGTCGATCACGAAGACGAAGTAGTCGGCCAGCGCGGCGCTGAACGTCAGCGTCAGGTTGTCGCCGCCCGACTCGACGAGGACCACGTCCGCGTCGGGGTAGCGGTCGGTGAGCTCGGCGACGGCGTCGAGGTTCATGGTCGGGTCGTCGCGCACCGCGGTGTGCGGGCACGAACCCGTCTCCACGCCGACGACCCGATCCGGCGCGAGCACGCCGGCCAGGGTGCGCCGCACGTGCAGGGCGTCTTCGCTGGTGAAGATGTCGTTGGTGACGACCAGCGGACGGTGGCCGGCCGCGATCAGCATCGGCACCAACGCTTCGATCAGCGCCGTCTTGCCCGACCCGACCGGGCCGCCGATGCCGATGCGGGCGACGCCGGGGGTGCGCCCGGCGGAGAACTCCGCGTGGGAGTGCGGGTGGTCATGCGTATGCGTGTGGGCCTGCATGGTTTCCTTCCTCAGCTGGCGAACAGCCGCAATTGCGTTTCCTCGTGCCGCATCGCCGCCACGTCGAGCAGCGGCGTGCAGCTCGTGATGGCGTCGGGGTCCTTGTCCACGGCGCACATCGCCGCTTCGGCCGTGATGGCCCGCACGTCGTGCAGCACGGCCTGGGCGGTGCTGTGGTCGGTGACGGCCAGGCGAACGCCGGCCGCGACCCAGGCCGCGGAGAACGCGAACAGCTCCCCCGTCACCGCCTCCAGCCGGGGCACACCCACCGACGCGCTGAGGATTCCCAGCACCACCGCGTGGTTGCCGGGCGACCGTCCTTTCGCGACACAGCCGGCGTAGTGCAGCAAAGCTTTCGTCGGGAAGACCGACTTCGCGATCCGCAGCAACGCCCGCCCCGTGCGCGTGGACGTCTCCCGCGCCTCCCGTGGCAGCTTCACCGCGGTCAGCCGTTCGTCGGCTTCCGTCACGCACTCGAGGTCGAGCGAGTCCTCCGACGCCGTGGCGCGGTGCGCGCACGCCAGGGCCACCCCGTCCGACGGCGCCACCCCGAGCAGCAGCTGGTCCCGCAGCAGCGCCGAGAGCACCCGCGGGTCGCTCGGCGTGGCCAGGAAACCCGACTGCACGAGGGTTTCCAGGCCGTAGGACAGCGTGTAGCGGCCACTCGGGAACGCCGAATCGCTCAGCTGCAGCACGGACAGGAAGCCCGTGAGCCGGTCGGCTCCCCCGAGGTACGGCGGCATCAGCGGATCCCGCACATCACACGATGTAGTACAGCTGCGCCATGGCGACCTCGTCGACCGCGGGCACCACGGCCGGCTCACCGTCCACAGTGACCTGGTAGGTCTCGGGGTCCACCGCGATGTCGGGCGTCAGCTCGTTGCGCACCATCTGGGCCTTGCCCACCGTCCGGCAGCCGCGCACGGCCTCGGTCCGCCGGTCGATCCCGAGGCGCTCGAACAGCCCGCTCTCGTGCGCCGCCTGCGACAGGAACGTGATCGACGTCCGCCCCACCGCCTTGCCGAGCCCGGCGAACATCGGCTGCAGCAGCACCGGTTCCGGCGTCGGGATGGATGCGTTGGCGTCACCCATCACCGACCAGGCGACGAACCCGCCCTTGAGCACGTACTTGGGTTTGACGCCGAAGGTGTTGGTCGGCCACAGCACTATGTCGGCCAGCTTGCCCGGCTCCAGCGAGCCCACGACGTGGCCGATGCCGTGCGTGAGCGCCGGGTTGATCGTGAGCTTCGCCAGGTACCGCAGGATCCGCTGGTTGTCGTCGCCCGCGGTCTCCCCGGGCAGGCTGCCGGTGAGCTTCTTCATCTTGTCCGCGGTGCGCCAGCACGTCGTGACGGTGTCCCCGATGCGCCCCATGGCCTGCGCGTCCGAGGAGTACATGCTGAGCACGCCGCGGTCGTGCAGCACGTCCTCGGCCGCCTCGGTCTCGGCGCGGATCCGCGACTGCGCGAACGCGACGTCCTCGGGGTTGTCGGGGTTGAGGTGGTGCGTCACGATGGTCATGTAGAACAGGTTGTCCGTCGTGTCCGTGGTGTACGGCCGCGTCGGGTTGGTCGAGGACGGCAGCACGTTGGGCAGCGAGGCGATCGCCATCATGTCCGGCGCGTGCCCGCCGCCGGCCCCCTCGGTGTGGTAGCTGTGGATCGTCCGGCCGTCGATGGCGTCGAGCGTGTCGGCCAGGTAGCCGGATTCGTTGAGGGTGTCGGCGTGCAGCGCCACCTGCACGTCGTACTCGTCGGCGACCGACAGCGCGCAGTCGAGCGCCGCCGGGGTGGCACCCCAGTCTTCGTGGACCTTCAGTCCGCAGGCGCCGGCCTCCACTTGCTCGCGCAGGCCTTCCGGACGGCTGCTGTTGCCCTTGCCCATCAGGCCGACGTTGACCGGCAGCGCGGCCGTCGCCTCGAACATCCGGGCCAGGTTCCAGGGCCCCGGCGTGCACGTCGTGCCCTTGGACCCGTCGGCGGGCCCGGTCCCGCCGCCCAGCAGCGTGGTGACACCGCTGGAGAGCGCGTGCGGGATCTGGGCCGGCGTCAGGAAGTGCACGTGGGTGTCGATGGCCCCGGCGGTGGCGACGAGGCCCTCGCCGGAGATCACCTCCGTGCCCGGGCCGATGACCAGCCCGGGCGAGACCCCGTCCTGCACAGACGGGTTGCCCGCCTGGCCGATGCCGGCGATCAGCCCGTCCTTGACCCCGATGTCCGCCTTCAGGATGCCGAGCACGGCGTCCATCACGATCACCGAGGTGATCACGAGATCCAGGGCGCCGTCGGCGTTGCGCACGCCGGGGGCCTGCGCCATGCCGTCGCGAATGGACTTCCCGCCGCCGTAGATCGCCTCCTCGCCCGGGAGGATGAGGCTGCGCTCCACACGGGCGAGCAGGTCGGTGTCGGCCAGCCGGAAGCGGTCGCCCGCCGTCGGACCGTAGAGCGACGCGTAGTGCCGCCGCGAAACCGTGGTCACGCCTGTTCCCCCGTTCCCGTGAACCCGCGCTCGGCGGCCCGCGCCTGGGCCCGGGCCGCCGCACCGCGAACGGCGAAACCGCCGTCGAGCAGGCCGCTGAACCCGACCACCCGCCCGGCGCCGCCGAATTCCACGAGCTCGACGTCGCGTTCGTCGCCGGGCTCGAAGCGGATCGACTGCCCCGACGGCACGTTGAGCCGCATGCCCAGCGTCGCCGGGCGGTCGAAGTCCAGCACCCGGTTCACCTCGAAGAAGTGGAAGTGCGAACCGACCTGGATCGGCCGGTCACCGGTGTTGCGCACCGGCAGGCGCGCGGTGCGCCGGCCGGCGTTGAGCTCGATCGGCTCGTCGGCCAGCAGCCACTCGCCTGGGATCATCGTGTGCTCCTACGGAATCGGGTCGGCCACGGCCACGAGCTGCGTGCCCGTGCGGAACGTGGCCTCGACCTGCACCACGTTCACCATCTCCGGCACGCCGGGCAGCACGTCCTCACGCGTGAGCACCTGCTTGCCCAGCTCGGTCACCTCCGCCACCGACCGGCCGTCCCGGGCCGCCTCCAGCAGCGCCTCGGTGATCAGCGCGATCGACTCCGGGAAGTTCAGCCTCAGACCGCGGTCCTTGCGCCGCCGAGCCAGCTCGGCCACCTGGTAGATCACCAGCTTCTCGATTTCCCGGGGGCTGAGCATCAGCGACGACAGCGTCGCCTCGATGCGCGCCTGACCGGCCTCACCCGCCGTCACGGCTCAGAACCCGGCCAGGCCCTGCGGGCTGTTGTACGGGATCTCCGCGGCGGTGACCTCGGCGAGCGAGCCGTCGGACTGCACCGCGTAGCCCACGAGCTTCGAGGCGTTGGCGTAGATCTGGTACAGGTGCGTGCCGTCCGGGGAGAGCCAGTTGTCGCTCGGGCCGCTGCTGACGGTGCCGTTGAGCGCGCGGAAGGTGCCGTCACCGGGGACCTTCGGGCACGCGTTGTCGTGCACCAGCGAGACGACGTCGCCGTCGATGCGGAAGCTGGAGATGTTGCTGTAGCCGAAGTTCGTGGCGAACACCCACTTGTCGTCGGGCGAGACCGCGAGCCAGCACAGCTCCGAGGGCAGGCCGGCGCTGGTGTCGATCTTCACGACCGGGCCGGTGCCGATCTGGCCGCGGTCGTCGAGCTTGGCCAGCGCGATGCCGTCGGCCACGGCGTAGCCGATCACGAAGTGGTCCGGGCGGTGGTGCAGGAACGCGGGGTAGAACGGCGAACCGCCGCCGCCGTCCTGGAACATGCCCTCGCCCAGCGAACCGTCGTGCTGCAGCGGGAAGACGATGATGCCGTCGGGGTCGGGCGCGTTGGACGCGACGGACTTCTTCGAGCCGTCGGGCTGGTCGGCCCACAGGATCGGCGAACCGTCCGGGTTGGCCGCCGCCGGCTGGTCGAACGTGGTGCCGACGACGAGGAAGCGCTCATCCGGCGAGAGCACGACCATCGTGGACACGCGCAGCGGCTTGTCCGGCGTGTTCACGGTGTAGCCCTCGGGCCGCGAGGTGAGCTTGCCCTCGGGGTCCACGGTCATCAGGCGCACGTGGTCCGGGCCGAAGGAGTGCAACACGTACAGCGTGCTGGTGGCCGGCGAGAACGCCAGCGACTTCGCGGTGCCGCTGCGGCCGGCCACGATGTTGCCGGTGCGCTTCACGTCGAGCAGCGTCAGCTTGCCGTCGCCGCCGACGGCGAAGCTGGACACGGAGTTGTCGCCGCCGTTGGTGGCGAAGAGGAACTGCTTGTCCGCCGTGAGGATCACGCTGCCGGCCGCCTCGAAGGCGTTCGGCGCGCTCTCCTGGCCGCTGATCGGTTTGTACACCCCGGACCCGCCGCCTCCGGTGGGCACGCGCTCCACCTCGGTGAGGGCGCCGTCGGCCCCTCGGGAGTAGTGGATGATCGCGTTCTTGACCTCGTTGGTCTGGAGGTAGAGGTGGCCGGCGGCCAGCGTAGGTGACATGTGGGTTCTCCGTTTCCGGTCGTCGCCTCAGAGCCTGCCCGCGCGGCGCCCGCGTCGCGTCCGGGTGCACCCCGGCCCGGACCCCCAGTTCGCTGGGGTGGCAGGAAAACAAAAGCCCCACACCATCCTTTGTGGACGGTATGGGGCTTTTCGCCTTGGGACGGCTACTGCTCGTCGCTGCGGACCACGGTGGCGATCACGTCGTTGAACGCCTCCGTCGACGACGGGTGCGTGTAGATCGCCTCACCCAGCTGCGCGGCCTTGATGCCGTAGCGCATCGCCATCGCCACGGTGTTGATCAGCTCCTGCGCGTCGACGCTCAGCAGCGAGGCGCCGAGGATCTCGTCGGTGTCGAGGTCGATCACGAACTTCATCACGCCGCGCGTCTCGTCCACGACGTAGGCGCGCGGCATCGCGATGATCTCCGCGACCGGCTGGCTCGAGACCTTGATCCGGTGGCCCGCCTCCCGCGCCTCGCGCTCGGTGAGGCCGACCATCGCCAGCGGCGGCGTCATGAACAGCGTCCGCGGTACGGCGACGCGGTCGGTCGTGGTGCGCTTGCCCTCGCCGCGCAGCTGGTCCAGCACGATACGGCTGTCGTCGAGGGAGACGTAGGTGAACTGCGGCCCGCCGTTGACGTCGCCGAGCGCGAAGATGTGCGGCCGGCTGGTGCGCAGGTACTCGTCGACCTCCACCGCGCCCCGGGCGGTCACGCGGACGCCCGCCGCGGCCAGACCGAGGCCCTCGGTCGCCGGCTTGCGGCCGGCGGCGGCCAGCACCGCGTCCACGGCCAGGGTGCGCTCGCGGCCGTCGTGCATGTACGACACGATCGCCTCCCCGTCGGCGTCCTCGACGCCCGTGACGTTGGCGCCGGTGACGATCTCGATGCCCTCGTCGACGAGGATCTTCTCGGCCACGGCCTGCACGTCGTCGTCGAGGTGGTCGAGGATGCGCGCCGTCGACTCGAAGAGCGTGACCTCGGAGCCGAATCGGCGGTAGATGGCGGCGAACTCGATACCGAGGTAGCCGCCGCCGACGATCGCCAGCCGCTTCGGCAGCTCCGTGCGGTGGATGAGGTCGGTGCTGGTGACCAGGTACTTGCTGTCCCGCAGGCCCGGCAGGTCGGGGATCACCGGCGTCGAGCCGGTGTTGATGAGGATGTGCTCGGCCCGGACGGTGACGGGGCCGTCGGCGGTCTCGACGAGGACGGTGTCCGGGCCGGTGAACTCCGCGTGCCCGGTGAGGACGGACGCGGTTTCGAGGCCGTCCATCCCGTCGAAGTTGCCCTTGCGGAACAGCGACGTGATCGCGTGCACCTCGCCCACGGCCCGCTCGTACCACTCCTGCGGCGGATCGGACGGGCGGCGGTTGCCGGACCGGTGCACCAGCGCCTTGGTGGGCACGCAGCCCACGTTCGGGCAGGTGCCGCCGTACATCTCGGGCGATTGCTCGACGACGATGACCCGCTTCCCGAGCCGGGCCATGGTACCGGCGGCGATCTTGCCGCCCTTGCCGAAGCCGACCACGAGGAGGTCGGCCTGGAGCGAATTCTCGACGGTTTCCATGTTTGAAGGCCCTTTGCGCACGAGTGTGGACAACGCGGTACGGCCCGACCCTGCCCCGGGCCGCCGCGTGGTCGCATCGAGGAACACCCGAGCCGGCGACCCCGGTGGGCCGCGGGGTTTTCACGCGGGCCGACGCGGGTTGTGGTCCGGGTCACGGAATGCCGGACGATCTTCGGCGCTACAGAAGGGAGAAACCTGTTCCGACCCGAGGGAGAGACATGACTGCTTCCACCGCGTCCGAGACGGCCGAGGCCCTGCCCGTGCCCGTGCTCGACGACTTCGACTTCGAGCTCACCGACGGCGCCTCTTGCCGCATCGACGACCCGGACTGCGAAGCCTGCCAGTGACGCACGGCCGGTGATCCGCGTGGGCTCGCGGGTCACCGGCCCGGATCGCGTCGCGTCGGTGACAATGGTTGCCGTCGTGTCCACCCTCCAGCCGCGGAGTCGCCCGTGCCCGAACTGCCCGAGGTCGAGTCGGCCCGATCGGTGATCGACCGGGCCGCGCTCGGCCGGTTGATCGTCGACGTCGACGACACCGATTCCTACGTGTGCCGGCCCCACGCGCCCGGGGAGATCCGCGAGGCGCTGCTGGGGCGGCGGCTGGTGGCCGCGCACCGGCGGGGCAAGTCGCTGTGGTGCGACACGGGCGACGACGGGCCCGCGCTCGGCGTGCACCTCGGAATGTCCGGCAAGATCGTGATCGCCGACGCCGACGGCACCGAGATCGACGGCGGCGACTACTGGGAAGGCCGCCGCGTGCAGGGCGACTACCGCTGGTCGCGCTTCGCCCTGACCTTCGACGACGGCGGCCTGATGATGCTCGTCGACCCGCGCCGCCTCGGCCGCATCACGCTCGACCCGCACATCGAGCTGCTCGGCCCGGACGCCGCCGCGGTGACGCCCGCCGAGTTCCGCACCGCCGTCACCAAGGGCACCGCCCCCATCAAGGCGCGGCTGCTCGACCAGCACGCGCTGGCCGGCATCGGCAACCTCCTCGCCGACGAGATCCTCTGGCGCGCCCGCGTGCACCCGGCCCACCGCGTCGACGAGCTCGACCGCCCGGCCGTCGACCGCCTCCTGCGCGCCACCCGCAGCTCCGTCACCGCCGCCCTCGACCACGGCGGCGTCCACACCCTCACGGTGATCCCCTACCGCAAACCCGGCGCACAGTGCCCGCGCGACCACGCGCCCATGGCCCGCGGCAAGGTCGGCGGGCGCACGAGCTGGTGGTGCAGCGCGGAGCAGCAGCTCCCCCACTGACCCCACCGACGCCACTGATCCCACTGAGTCCAGGTCGGCTCGGGCACCGCGAACCGTCGACTCGCGGGAAATCGGCAGAATGGACCCGTGGGTGTCCTTCTGGGGTTGCTGTCCGCGCTCAGCTACGGCGCTTCCGACTTCGTCGCCGGCGTGGGCGGGCGGCGCAGCGACCCGAACGCCGTCACGGTCCTGGCGCAGCCGTGGAGCCTGCTCGCGGCCCTGCTCGCCGTGCTCGTGATGGGTCCGCGCGCCCCGTACCCCGAGGAGCTCGCGTGGGGCGCGGTGAGCGGGCTGGGCACGGCCGTGGGCACGTTCGCGCTCTACCGGGGCCTCTCCACGGCGCGCATGAGCGTGGTCGCGCCCGTCTCCGCGGTGCTCGCGGCGGCGCTGCCCGCGCTCGTCGGGTTCGCGACGGGCGACCGGCTGGCGTGGCTGTCGTGGGTGGGGATCGCGCTGGTGCTGCCGGCCATCGCGCTCGTCTCGCAGCACCAGGGCGACGACGCCGAACGCAAGCGCTCCGGCCTGGTCGAGGGCGTGATCGCCGGCGCGGGGTTCGGGGTCCTGTTCATCGGCCTCGACCGTGCGGGCACCGGAGCGGGCAGCTGGCCGCTCGTCGCCGGCCAGTCCGTCGGCGTGCTCCTGCTGGTGCTCGCCGCGATCTGGCTGAAGCCCACGTCGTGGTCGCGCGCCTGGTGGCCGGCCACCGCCGCCGGCATCCTCGGCGGCGCGGCCAACCTCCTGTTCGTCGCCGCCACTGGGGCGGGCCAGCTCGCCGTGGTCGCGGTCATCACGTCGCTCTACCCCGCCATCACGATCGTCCTCGCGCGCGGCCTTCTGCACGAACGCTGGAGCCGCCCCCAGATCACCGGCCTCGTCATCGCGGCGGCCGGGGTCACGGCCATCACGCTCGGCCAGCCGTGACCCGTCCTCGCCGAGATCGTGAACCCCGCCGCCCGGTTTTACGCGACGACCTGCGGACCCCTACGCTCGGTGCCGGACCCGCCACGCAAACCCGAGGAGGCACCCGGATGTCGCAGCACGCGGACCGATCGGCACTCGACAGCCCGCCGGGCGTCGACCCGAACCGCGCCAGCGTCGCGCGCGTCTACGACTACCTGCTGGGCGGCAACACGCACTACGAAGTGGACCGCAAGGTCGCCCGCGAGCTGGCCGAGAAGATGCCGGACGTGCGTGACCTCGCCGTCGAGAACCGGGCGTTCCTCATCCGCGCCTGCACCTTCCTCGCTCGCAACGCCGGGATCGACCAGTACCTCGACTGCGGCTCGGGCCTGCCGACGGCAGAGAACGTGCACCAGGTCGTGCAGCGCGTGAACCCCGAGGCGAAGGTCGTGTACACCGACTTCGACCCGGTCGTCACCGCGCACGGGCGGGCGCTGCTGGAGGAGAACGAGCGCACCCGCTACGTCGAGGGCGACATCTACCGGCCCGCCAGCATCCTCGACGACGAGGTGGTGCGCGGGCACCTGGACTGGACCAGGCCGATCGCGCTGCTGTTCGTCGCGACGCTGCACCACTGGAAGGGCGATCGCGGCCGCCCGGCCGAGGTCACGCAGGAGTTCATCGACCGCCTGCCGCCGGGTTCGTTCGTGGTGATCTCCCACATCCTCGACCCGCACGACGGCTCCGACGACGCGCAGGCCATGGAGGAGCTCATCGAGACCGTCCGCAGCGGCGCGCTCGGCGGCGCCACCATGCGCACGCGCGCGGAGATCCGGGAGCTGTTCCACGGTCTCGAGCTCGTGCCGCAGGGCCCGGGCGCCGAGCCGGAGATCGTGCCGCTGGCGGCCTGGTGGCCGGCCGGTCCGCAGCTGTCGGGGATGAACGTGGCCCAGCGCCTGATCGTCGGCGGCGTCGCGCGCAAACCGTGATCCTCGTGACCGGCGCGAGCGGCAACGTCGGCTCGGCGCTGGTCGCCCTGCTCGGCGCGGACGCCGTGGCCGCCTACCGCGACCCGGCGAAGACCGCCCGCGCGCTCGAGTCCGGACAGCCGGCGGTGACGCTCGATCTCGCCAAACCCGAGACCCTGCCGCCCGCGCTGGCCGGCGTCGACGCGGTGTTCCTGCTCGGCGCGATGAGCCCGGCGCAGACCGGCCAGGAGCTCGCGATGCTCGACGCCGCGCGGACCGCCGGCGCGCGCGTGGTCAAGCTGTCCGTGTGGCGGGCCGGCGAGGAGCTCTCGCCCATCGCCCGCCTGCACAAGCCCGTCGAAGAAGCCCTGCGCGCGACCGGCCTCGCGTGGACGATCCTGCGGCCGAACTTCTACCAGCAGAACTTCCTGGCCCAGCGCTCGATCCGCACGGCGGGCGAGTTCGGCTTCCCCGCGATCACCGCGCCGATCAGCTTCCTCGACGCGGCCGACGTCGCGCGCGTGGCTGCCGCGGTGCTCACCACCGCCGGGCACGACAGCCGCGTCTACGACCTCACCGGCCCGGCCGCCCTCACCTACGCCGAAGCGGCGGACGTCTTCTCCGCCGTCCTCGGCCGGCCCGTGCGCTACCGCGGGCTGTCCGACGAACAGGCGCGCGCGGCGCTGCTCGGCCGGGGTGTGCCGGAGTTCCACGCCGACGCCCTCGTCGAGGTCGCCCGCGCCTATCGCGACGGCGGCGCCGACTCGGTGACCACGACCGTCGCCGACCTCACGGGCCGGCCGGCGACGGAGCTCGCCGAGTTCGTCCGCCGCCACCGCACGGTGTTCGGCTGAGCGTCAGGACGGCTGCCGGGTCGGGATGAGGATGCCCTGGCGCAGGTTCACGTGCGCGGGCCGCGTCACGAGGTAGGCGATGAGGTCGGCGACGTCTTCGGGCTCCAGGCTGGGGAACGCGTCGAAGGTCTGCGCGAGCTGCGACGCGTGGGCGGCGTTGTCGATGTGCGCGCCGAGCTCCGTGCGGGTGAGGCCGGGTTCGAGGTTCGTCACGCGCACCGCGCCGAACTCCTGTCGCAGCGAGGCGCTCAGGTGCGTCACCGCGGCTTTGGTGGCGTTGTAGACGGCGTACTCCGGCATCGCGAGGTGCGCCGCGACCGACGAGATGTTCACCAGGTCCGCCGGCCGGCCCTCGGCCGCGGCGGCGCGCAGGTCGTCGCCGAACCCGTGGATGACGCGCAGCGGGCCGGCGAGGTTGGTGTCGATCATGCGCTGCCACTCGTCTTCGCGGCCTTCGGTCATCGGGTTGGGCAGCATCACGCCGGCGGCGTTGACGACGAGATCGACCGGTCCGAACCGCTCGTGGACGGTGTCGACGGCCGCTTCGACGGACCCGGTGTCGGTGAGATCCGCGGGCACGGCGAGCGTGGTGGCACCGAGCTCGGCGACCAGGTCGTCGAGGACCGCGCGCCGGCGGGCGAGCAGGGCGACGCGGGCGCCGGACCCGGCCAGCAGGCGCGCGGTGGCCGCGCCCATGCCGCTGGCGGCTCCGGTGACGACGGCGGTGCGGGTGGCGAGTTCTCCGTAAGTGGTCATGGAACCAGCGTCACGGCACGCGAAGGTGTGCGGGGAGGCGCTGGTGTTCCTGTGTTTGCCAGAACCACCCAACTTTCGCGGGGCCGGGTGAGAATGGGGGCATGTCGGAGATCGGTGAGTTCCTCCAGGCCCGCCGGGCGCGCGTGAGCCCCGAGAGCAAAGGCCTGCCCGGAGCCGGGCGGCGCAAGGTGCCGGGGCTGCGGCGCGAGGAGCTGGCGCTGCTGTCCGGCGTGAGCGTGGACTACTACACGCGCCTGGAGCAGGGGCGCGCCGACGCCGTGTCCGACAGCGTCCTCGACTCGATCGCCCGCACCCTCGGGCTGGACGCGACTGAGCGCGACCACCTGCGGCTGCTCGCCCGGCCGCCGCGCGACCCGGAAGCTCCGCCGGCGCAGTCCGTGCGGCCGGGGGTGCGCGACCTCGTCGACGGCATGGGCGTGCCGGCGTTCGTGGCCGGGCGGTGGCAGGAGATCCTCGTGGCGAACCCGCTCGGCGAAGCGGTCCTGCCGCCGGCGATGGGCCCGGGGACCAACGCGGCGCGGCACGTTTTCCTGAACCCGGAGGCGCTCGAGTACTACGTGGACTGGCCGGACGTCGCCGCGGAGACCGTCGCGAACCTGCGCCACGAGAGCGCCCGCCACCCGGGCGACCCGGTGCTGGCGAAGCTCGTCGGCGAGCTGACCATCGCCAGCCCGGCGTTCACCGACCTGTGGTCCCGCCACGACGTGCAGGCGAAGTCCCACGGCCTCAAGCGCCTGCGGCATCCCCGCGCGGGACTTCTGGTGCTGGGCTACGAATCCCTGCACCTGCCGGACACCGACGACCAGCTGATCGTCACCTACACCGCGCGCGACCGCTCCACGGCCGACGCGTTGGCGTTGCTGGCTTCGGAGTTCGCTTCGGTCCAGACCACTGCCGAGTAGGATCGCGGGGGTGTTCTCCCTGAGCGAGCCCCCGCTGTTCACCCGGCTGCGTGCCGCGTCTTCCGTGCTCGTCGCGGGTGCCGGCGGCGGGTTCGACGTGTACGCGGGGCTGCCGCTGGCGTTCGCGTTGCGGGAGCAGGGCAAACGGGTGCACCTGGCGAACCTGGCGTTCAGCGACCTGAGCGCCCTGGATCTCGGCGACTGGCTCGCGCCGGATGTCGCCGCCGTCGGTCCCCGCAGTACCGGCAGCGACGACTACTTCCCCGAACGCACCCTCGCGCGCTGGCTGGCGGGGCGTGGCCTGCCGTCCACTGTGCACGCGTTCAACCGCACGGGCGCGAAGCCGTTGCAGGCCGCGTATCGGGCGCTCGTGGAGCACCTGGGCGTGGACGCGATCGTGCTCGTGGACGGCGGCACGGACATCCTGCTGCGCGGCGACGAAGCCGGCCTCGGCACGCCGGAGGAGGACATGACGAGCCTCGCCGCCGTCGCCGGCCTCGACGGGCCCGACCGGCTCGTGGTCTCGCTCGGCTTCGGGATCGATGCCTACCACGGCGTCTCCCACGCCCACGTGCTCGAGAACCTCGCCGCGCTCGACCGCGCGGGCGCCTACCTCGGCGCGCTGTCGATCCCGTCGGCCTCGGCCGAGGCGCAGGCGTACCTCGACGCGGTGGCGCACGCCCAGGTCAGCACCCCGCTTCGGCCGAGCATCGTGAACGGCCAGATCGCCGCGGCTCTGCGCGGCGAGTTCGGCAACGTCTCGTTCACCGCGCGCACCACCGGCAGCGAGTTGTTCGTGAACCCGCTGATGGGCGTGTACTTCACCGTCGATCTCCCCGCGCTCGCCGCGACCGTCGGTTATCTGCCGGGCCTCGCGGGCACGGTGTCGATGACCGACGTCGCGCTCGTCATCGAGGAACACCGCGACACCGTCGAGCGCCGTCCCCGCCGTCCGATCCCGCACTGACCACTGTGGACGGTCAGGGGGCGAGCAGCGTGCAGATGCTGATCTGCTCGGGCATGCCGAGGAACTCGCACGCCGCCCAGCTGCCGTAGGCGCCGCCGTTGGTGTTCGTGTCGCCGCCGGTGGCCCGGCTGTTCTGCGCGATGCGGTGCGTGTAGCCGTCATACAGCTCGATCCCGCCGCGGGCCGGGCCGATCAGCTCGCCGTGCAGCTCGCGGGTCTGGTCGTCGCGCCAGAGCTTCACGTCGTTGCCGTCGCTCGCGTGGGTCATCCACACGAGCGAAAACGTGTCCGCCGGCGCCGCCGCGGCCACCCCGGGCACCAGCACCGCACCGGCGATCACCGCGGCCGCGATCATGGGTACGCGCATGTTCGTCCGTCCCTTCACTCCGTCAATGCCGGATGACGGTGGCAGCGGTGTCCGGGAGTGTGCAACGGTTTCGACCTGGGTCGAAAGGCTTGTCGCCCCGTTCGCTGCCACCACACGCTTGAGAACGCCCGGGGATCCCCGGCTTCAAGGTGTTCGACAGGAGACGCATGCGACACACCCTTCTGCGCGCGATGGCAGGACTCACGCTGGCGGCCGCGATCGCGGTGCCGGACGCGGCACCGGCCTCGGCGGTCACCCCGACCCGGTTCGGCGCGACCGTCGAGCAGCAACGGCTCGTCGACGGCATCCTCGCCGCGAACCCCGGCGCGCACCAGATCAGCGCGACCACGGCCGAATTGCAGCCCGGCGTCAGGGAATCCATCCCGGCGGCCGCCGCGTCGCCCCGGACGCCGGCCCGCTACCTCTGCTCCGGCGGGTACCTCTGCCTGTATGAGAACGCCGACTACCAGGGCTACCAGCTCGCTTTGTACAAGTGCGGCTTCGTCGACCTCGGCACCCAGTTCATGCCCACGAGCCCGAAGACCCCGTGGTACGACGCGGTCTCCTCGGTGGAGAACTTCCAGACCAACGGGACGAAATCCCAGTTCTACAACTGGAACGGCCACTGGGACCTGCTCTACACCTCGACCGCCCCGGACGGCGACAGCTGGGTCGACGAGTGGAACGACCAAGCCGACGGCGTGAACGTCTGCTGACCGCACCCTGGCTGCCCGCGCGCACGTTCGCGGACGGCCCGGGGCGTACCCTTTCGCCGCTCACCGGAACCGGCCGCGCTCGGCTGCGTCGAACACCGGGGGCCTGAGGAAAGGGACAGCGGTGCGAAGAAGATCCTGGTTCGCGGCAACCGTCACACTCGCGGCGGCGATGACGTTGACGGCCTGCACGCAGATCACCACCGGCCAGGCACAGCCCAGCCCCGCGGGTGGCGTCGGGCAGCTCGGCGGCTCGCCCGGCACCGGCTCGCCGGCCCCCTCCACGCAGCCGTCCTACCCCTCCACCGACGGCGTCACCGCGACCATCGCCACCATGACCGTCACCCTGCCGGCGGGCATGCAGTACGCCGTCGAGTCGCGCGACCCCGGCTACGAGGGATGCCTGCAGTCCGCCACCTTCGCCTGCGCCGGCAAGATCCTGGACCTGCGCCAGGCCGCCGCCGAGGGCATGATCAACCTCCCCAGCTCGACCCGCGCCTTCGGCTGGTACCCCGGCACGGACGTCCCCACGTGCATCGGCCCGTCCGCCGACCCCGGCGCCGCCTCCGAAGCCACCGGCGGCATGGTCCTGGAGCACGGCTTCGCCCCGGTGGGCCCGAAGAAGGCCGAATACGGGCGCTTCCAGGAGACCTGCAAGGACCCGGCGCAGAACAACCAGATCCGCATGTGGTGGCTGCCCACCAGCAAACTCCTCATCGTCGAACACGCCAGCACCCCGGCCCAGGACGCGGCGTTCGACGGGATGGTGGCTTCGGCCAAGTTCAGCTGACCCCTACGCCGCGACCCGCGCCGCGAGGTACGCGAGATGATGCGAAGTGACGACGGCGACCGGCCTTGGTCTTCGTACCGGCGCCGTCACCTCTGCCCTCGCCGAGCTGTTCACACAACCTGCCGAGCACGGCGGTTTGGCGTTCGTCCGCGCCGGCTCGCGCGACTGGGATGAAGGGGATCTGTGCCTGGCCATCGAGCAGGTCGCGGGACACGCGAGCCGATCGGCCGGTTCCCCGGGCGCACCGGCTGGGCTACCGCCGAACCCGGCGTTGCCGGCCGCCTCCGAAGCACCGATCATCACCAAGCGGCTGAGGGTGTGCGGCCTAGATGTGATGTCCGGGGACGTTGTTCTCGGTTGAGGTGAGGTCGGCCTGTCGTGCAGACAGGCGAAGGCCTCCGGTTGTGAAGTGGAGCTGTTGAGGAACCGCTTCACCAACGGGAGGCCTTCGTGTCCCACCCTAATGCTGCGTTGACCCCGCGGGCCCGGTTGCGTCTTGCTCGGTTGATTGTCGAAGAGGGCTGGACCGCGACTACTGCGGCGAGAATGTTCATGGTCGCGCCGCGCACGGCCGGCAAGTGGGCCGCGCGGTATCGCGCCGAGGGTCAGGCGGGTATGGCCGACCGCAGCTCCCGGCCACACCGCAGCCCGGCTGCAACACCTGAGCAGCTCGTGCGCCGGATCGTAGGGTTGCGGTGGCGGCAGCGGTTGGGGCCCGTGCAGATCGGTGGCCGGCTGGGTATGCCCGCTTCCACCGTGCATGCGGTTCTGACCCGGTGCCGGATCAACCGGCTTGCCCGCATCGACCGGGTCACCGGAGAACCGTTGCGTCGCTATGAGCACGACCGCCCCGGCTCACTGATCCACGTCGACGTGACCAAGTTCGGCAACATTCCCGACGGCGGCGGCTGGCGTTACGTCGGCAAACGGCAGGGCAAGCGCAACCGCACGCAGACCGCTTACCGCACCGGAGAACGCGACAGGCACCACGGACCCAAACTCGGCACCGCCTACCTGCACACCGTCATCGACGACCATTCCCGGGTCGCCTACGCCGAGATCTGCGCGGACGAGACCGCCGCGACCGCCATCAGCGTCCTGCACCGGGCCGTTACCTGGTTCGCCGACCGCGGCGTCACCACCGAGCGAGTGCTCTCCGACAACGGCTCGGCCTACCGCTCGTTCGCGTGGCGCGACACCTGCACCGCTCTTGGCCTCACCCACAAGCGGACACGGCCCTACCGCCCGCAAACCAACGGGAAGATCGAAAGATTCCACCGCACCCTGGCCGACGGCTGGGCCTACGCCCACTTCTACAAGTCAGAAGCCGACCGTCGAGCCGCCCTACCAGCCTGGCTCCACTTCTACAATCACCACCGACCCCACAGCGCCATCGGAGGCCACCCACCGATCACCCGGCTGACCAACCTCCCTGGACATCACACCTAGATCAGCGACACGCGCGCCCACATCCACTACAAGCCTGAATCCAGAACGGCTACCGCGCCGCCAACGTCGTGTCGAGGAATGCCTGCGTGGCCGCCGTGATCGGGCCCGATCGGTGGACCAGCCACTGGGGCAGCCGTTCCGGCGGGGAGAAGTGCACCACGTCCGCGCCGGCGCGGCGGGCCAGGTCGGTCCAGCCGTCGGGCATCAGGCCGGCGCCGATGCCGCGCAGGACCATGGGGAGGACGACGCTGCGGTCGCCCACTTCGGCGGCGATGGAGACGTCCGGGACGGTCGCGGCGATGCGGTCGAACAGGGCGCGCACGGCCGTGGCCGGCTTCGTCACGACGAAGCGCATGCCGCGCAGGTCGGACCACTCGACCGGGTCCGCGACGCCCGAGCCCGGGGGCGCGACCAGCAGGAACTCCTCGTCACGCAGGTGGTGGGCCACCAAGCCCGGGCCGGCGGGGCGCTCCGCGCTGCCGCAGACGCCGGCCTCGCAGCGGCCTTGCAGGACCATCGCCACGACCTCCGCCGCGGACAGGGCCGACGACGTGCTCACCAGCACGCCCGGGTGGCGTTCGCGCAGGTCGGCGATGATGCTGATCACCGGTTCGAGCGCGGAGGACGACGTGGCGGCCACGTCGACGCGGCCGGCGAGACCGTCGCCGACGGCGCGGGCCGCGGCGCGCAGCGCGTCGAGGTCGCGCAGGACCAGGCGGGCGCGGTCGGCCATGAACTCGCCCGCGCTGGAGAGCACGGCGGTACGGCCCACGCGGTGGAACAGCGCCACGCCCAGCTCGTGCTCCAGCTTGGCGATCGCGCGCGACAGCGACGGCTGGGCCACCCGCAGCGCCCGCGCCGCGTGGGTGAAGCCGCCGTGCTCGACGATCGCGACGAAGTACTCGAGCTGCCGACGTTCCATAGCACCAGGCTATCGGAACGGTGTCATACATGTCTTTGACGTCCGCCGACGGACGCGCGACGATGCAGGGATGTTCCAGACCCGTCCCACGTTGCAGGGCACCTTCGGAATGGTGTCGTCCACCCACTGGCTCGCCTCGGCCGCCGCGATGGCCGTGCTCGAAGACGACGGCAACGCCTACGACGCCGCCGTCGCGGCCGCGTTCGTGCTCCACGTCGTCGAACCGCACCTCAACGGCCCCGGCGGCGAGGTGCCGATGATCGTCGCCCCGGCGGACGGCACGCCGAAGGTCCTCTGTGGACAGGGTGGTGCGCCGGCCGGCGCCACCATCGAGCACTACACCTCGCTCGGCCTCGACCTCGTGCCCGGCACCGGCCCGCTCGCCGCCGCGGTGCCCGGCGCGGTCGACGCGTGGCTGCTGCTCCTGCACGACCACGGCACCAAGCCGCTGCGCGAGGTCCTCAAGTACGCGATCTCCTACGCCGAGAACGGCCACCCGGCCGTCGACCGCGTCGGCGCCACCGTGGAGACCGTGCGCGAGCTGTTCGAGACGGAGTGGACCACCTCAGCCGAGCTCTACCTGCCCGGCGGCCGTTCGCCGAAGCCCGGCGCGCTCTTCAAGAACCCCGCCCTCGCGAACACCTGGCGCCGCCTCATCGCCGAGGCCGAAGCCGCCGGCGCGAGCCGCGAGACGCAGATCGAGGCCGCCCGCAAGGTCTGGCGCGAGGGGTTCGTCGCGGAGGCCATCGCCGAGTTCGCCGCGAAGCCCACCATGGACACCTCCGGCGAACGCCACGCCGGCACCCTGACCGGCGACGACCTCGCCGCCTTCCGCGCGACCTACGAGGACCCGGTCACGTTCACCTGGAACGGCTGGACCATCGCCAAAGCCGGCCTGTGGAGCCAGGGCCCGACGCTGCTGCAGCAGCTCGCGCTCCTGCCGGACGCCGACGGCCTCGACTACGCCACGCCGGACTACTACCACACCCTCATCGAAGGCACGAAGCTCGCGATGGCCGACCGGGAAGCCTGGTACGGCGACAGCGCCGACGTCGACCTCGCCACGCTGCTTTCCCCCGCCTACAACGAAACCCGCCGCAAGCTCATCGGCGATCGCGCGTCGCACGAGCTGCGCCCGGGCCGCCCCGACGGGCGGGAACCGCGCCTGAGCAAGCACGCCCAGTACGTGGCGGGCGGCGGCGCGGTCGCCACGGCGGCCGGCGCGGGTGAGCCGACCGTCGCCAAGGACGGGGCGACGCGCGGCGACACCTGCCACCTCGACGTGGTCGACCGGTGGGGCAACATGATCGCCGCGACGCCGAGCGGGGGCTGGCTGCAGTCCAACCCGGTCATCCCGCAGCTCGGGTTCCCGCTCGGCACCCGGCTGCAGATGGCGTGGCTCGACCCGGGCCTGCCCAACTCGCTGGCGCCGGGCAAGCGCCCGCGCACCACGCTCACGCCGTCGCTGGCCTCGCGCGACGGCGTGCCCGTGATGGCCTTCGGCACGCCCGGCGGCGACCAGCAGGACCAGTGGAGCGCGCATTTCTTCCTCGCCGTCGCGCTGCGCGAAAAAGTGCGCAGCGGACTCGACCTGCAGGGCGCGATCGACGCGCCCAACTGGCACACCGACAGTTTCCCCGGTTCGTTCTACCCGCGCGCGATGATGGCCGGCAGCGTCACCGTGGAATCGCGGATCGGCGACGACGTCATCGCCGAACTGGAGCGCCGGGGCCACCTCGTGACCGTCGGAGAACCCTGGTCCGAAGGGAGGTTGTGCGCCGTCGCCCGCGACCCGGAGACCGGTGTTCTCTCCGCCGCGGCGAACCCCCGGGGAAATCAGGGGTACGCCGCCGGGCGATAATCACCGCACATCCCGCCGAAAAGCGGACCCGATTCCCGGGCCCGCTTTTCGGCATGCCCATTTTCGGCGAATAACGATTTAACACGCATTAACCGGCCAGAAATCGAGTAAGGGAAAAACCGACGTACGTTGTTCGCCATGTCTCCTCGGTCCCTGCTCCCCCTCCTGGCCGGGCTGGCGGTGCTGACCCTCACGGCGTGCGTACCCGTGCAACACGCGAGCGCCCGCGGCGAGCACCGCGACGACTTCGGCACCCCCGTCGGCAACCAATCCGTACAACGCGGCGGCGACCTCGTGATGGGCCTGTCCAACGAGCCCGACAAGCTCGACCCCACCACGTCCAGCTCGCTCTACACGCGCTACGTGATGACCACGATCTGCGAAAAGCTCTACGACATCGACGACACCAGCACCGTCGTCCCGCAGCTGGCCACCGCGCTGCCGGCGGTCTCCCCGGACGGCCTCACGGTCACCATCCCCGTGCGCACCGGCATCGTCTTCGCCGACGGCACCCCGTTCGACGCGCCGGCCGTCGCAACCAGCCTGCGCCGGCACTTCGAGCTCAAAACCTCCCAGCGCAAAAGCGAAATGGGCCCGATCAGCCGCATCGACGCGCCCGACAAGAGCCACGTCGTGCTGCGCTACAAGAAGCCCTTCGCCCCGATCACCGCGGCGCTGGCCGACCGGGCGGGCATGATCATGTCGCCCGCCGCGATCGCCAAGGAGGGCGACGACTTCGGTGACCACCCCGTGTGCGTCGGCCCGTTCAAGTTCGTGAAACGCGTGCCGCAGACCGAGATCGACGTCGAGCGCGACCCGCTTTACTATGCTGCCGCGGACGTCCACTTGGACACGATCACCTACCGGATCATGACCGACGCCAACATCCGCGCCGCGAACCTGCGCTCCGGCGACATCCAGGTCGCCGACACGATCTCGCCCCAGGACGTGGACGCGCTCGCCCAGGACCCGGACCTCAAGGTGCTGCAAGCGCCTTCACTGGGCTACCAGAGCGTCACCTTCAACACCGGAAACGTCGACGGTGTCGGCAAACCCACGAAACACATCGACGGACCCCTCGCCAACGACCCCCGCATCCGCCTCGCGTTCTCCCTGGCCCTGGACCGGCAGACGCTCGTCGACACCGTGTTCAACAACTGGTTCGACCCGGCCTGCTCCCCCATCGCGCCGAAGACGCCGTATTCCAGCCCGGCCGGCGACGCCTGCCCGCCGTTCGACCCGGCGAAGTCGCGGCAGCTGCTGAAAGAGGCCGGGGTGCCCATCCCGTTCCCGATCTCCTTGCAGGTGACCAACACCCAGGACCAGCTGCGCTACGCCCAGGCCCTGCAGGCCAGCGTCGCCGAGGGCGGGTTCGCCGTGCAGATCGTGCCGGTCGAGTACTCCACCTTGCTGGACGTGCAGAAACGCGGCACGTTCGAAGCGCTGATGCTCGGCTGGTCCGGCCGCATCGACCCCGACGCCAACACCGCGCGCTTCCTGTCCACCGGCTCGGGCGGCAACTACGGCGGCTTCAACTCGTCCACATTGGACAACCTGCTCACCGCGGCCACGCGCACCATCGACACGAAGCAGCGCGCCGCGTTGTACGGGCAGGCCGTGCAGCTGATCCAGCAGCAGAACCCGATCGTCTACACCTACCGGGTCCGCAACCTCACCGTGCACTCCACCCGCGTCACCGGCATCCAGGTGTACGCCGACGGGGTGGTCCGGCTCGGCAAGGCCGCGTTCGTCGGCAGTCAGGAGGGCTGAGCCGTGGGACGTTACCTCCTCCACCGCCTGTGGCAGTCCGCGCTGACCCTGGTGCTCGCGTCGATCGTGGTGTTCATCGGCGTACGCGCGCTGCCCGGTGACCCCGCCACGGCGATGGCGGGCGAAGAAGCCGACCCCGCCGCCATCGCGGCCGTCCGCGCGCAGCTCGGGCTCGACGACCCGTTGCCCGTGCAGTACTTCAAGTTCGTCGGCCACGCGCTCACCGGCGACTTCGGCAAGTCCGTGCGCACCGGCACCCCGGTGCGCGAGATGATCGGCGCGACCCTGCCGGTGACGGTGCAGCTCGCGGTGTTCGCGATGCTCGTCGCCGTCCTCATCGGCGTGCTCGCCGGCGTCGTCGCGGCGGTGTTCCGCGGCCGCTGGCCCGAGTGGGGCGCCAACGGCTTCTCGCTGTTCGCGCTGTCGGTGCCGACGTTCTGGCTCGGCATCCTCGCCGTGCTGTACCTGTCCGTGCAGCTGCGGTGGTTCCCCGCGTCCGGCTACGTCTCGCCGTTCGAGCAGCCGTTGCGCGGGATCTACTACCTCACCCTGCCCGCGGTCATCCTCGGCCTCACGCACGCGGCCGTGGTGCAACGGCAGACGCGGTCGTCGATGGTCGAGACGCTCACCGCCGACTTCGTGCGCACCGCGCGGGCGAAGGGACTCGGGCGCGCCTCCGTGATCTTCCGCTACGGCCTGCGCAACAGCCTCATCGTGGTCACCACCATCGTCGGGCTCCAGCTCGGCGGGCTCATCGCGGGCGCCGTGGTGACCGAGCGCATCTTCAGCCTGCCGGGCATCGGCAAGCTGACGCTGGACTCGGTGTTCACCCGCGACTACCCGGTGATCCAGGCCGTGGTCCTGGTGATCACGGCGGCCTACATCGTGATCAACCTGCTCGTCGACTTCCTCTACACGGTCATCGACCCACGCCTGCGAGTCTCCGGGAGGACCCGATGACGATCGCCGCCGAAACCCCCGCGCCCCTGGCCCGCGTCCACGGCCGCGTCACCCGACGGCTCCTGCACAACCCGCTGGGCGTGATCGGCGGCGTGCTGCTGCTGATCGTCGTGATCGCCGGGGTCTTCGCGCCGCTGCTGGCACCGTACGCACCGACGGAGGTCCACTTCGAGACGCCGTTCCAGCAGCCGGGCACGGTCGGGTTCGCCCTCGGGACCGACGACCTCGGCCGCGACATCCTCTCCCGCGTCCTCTACGGCACCCGCGCGTCGCTGGAGGTCGGGGCGCTGTCGGTGCTGTTCGCCGTGGTCGTCGGCGTGCCGCTCGGGCTGCTGTCCGGCTACTGGCGGTGGCTCGACGCGCTGATCTCCCGGCTCGCGGACCTCCTGCTGGCGTTCCCGTTCCTCATCCTCGCCGTCGGCCTCGCCGCCATCAACGGCGGCGGCCTGACCAACGCGGCGATCGCGCTCGGCATCGCGCAGATCCCGACGATGACGCGCGTGGTGCGCGCGGACACGTTGCGGCTCAGGGAAACCGACTTCGTGCTCGCCGCGAACACGATGCACGCCGGCCCGTGGCGGATCCTCGGGCAGCACGTGCTGCCCAACGCGGCCTCGGCGATCATCGTGCAGGCCACCGTCATCATGCCGGTCGCGGTGATCGGCGAGGCGGTGCTGTCGTTCCTGGGCCTCGGCATCCAGCCGCCCGCGCCGAGCCTCGGGATCATGCTCTCGGACGCGCAGCAGTACCTGTTCCGCACGCCCTGGCCGGGCATCTTCCCCGGGATCGCGCTCGCGGTGATCTGCCTGGGATTCAACCTGTTCGGCGACGCCCTGCGCGACGCGCTGGACCCGAAGAGCACGCGGTGAAGGGGACCACGATGACCGGACCGCTCCTGGAAATCAGCGACCTCGAGGTGTCCTTCGGCCGGACCCCGGCCGTGCGGGGCGTGAGCCTCGAGGTGGCGCCGGGTGAACGCGTGGCCGTCGTCGGGCAGTCCGGCTCCGGCAAGTCCACCACCGCCCACGCGGTCATCGGCCTGCTGCCCGGCGCCGGGCGCGTCACCGGCGGCGCGATCCGGTGGCGCGGCGAGGACCTCACGCACGCCGGGGAGAAACGGCTGCGCCGCCTGCGCGGACGCGAGGTCGGCCTGGTGCCGCAGGACCCGATGTCCAACCTCAACCCCGTGGCTCGCGTCGGCCGGCAGGTCGCCGAAACCCTGGTGGCACACCGGGTGTGCTCGCGCCGCGAGGCCTGGACCCGGGCGGTGGAACTGCTCGGCGAGGCCGGGATCCCGGAACCGGCGCGGCGGGCGCGGCAGTACCCGCACGAGTTCTCGGGCGGGATGCGCCAGCGCGTGCTGATCGCGATCGGCCTCGCGTGCCGGCCCGACCTGCTCATCGCCGACGAGCCCACCTCGGCCCTCGACGTCACTGTGCAGCGGCAGATCCTCGACCACCTGGAGAAGCTCACCCACGAGCTGGGCACGGCGTTGCTGCTGGTCACGCACGACCTGGGGCTGGCGGCGGACCGGGCCGACCGGGTCGTGGTGATGTCCGAGGGCGAGATCGTCGAGACCGGACCGGCACGCCGCGTGCTGACCGAGCCGCGGGAGGGCTACACGCAACGGCTGGTGGCCGCGGCTCCTTCGCTGCACGGTCCGATGCCGGAGGCCACGGCGGCGCCCGAGGTGGTGCTCGAGGTGTCGCACGTGTCGAAGGAGTACCGCGTGCGCGGCGGCGGTGGTGCGCTGCGGGCCGTGGACGACGTGTCGTTCACCGTCGGGCACGGACGGACCACGGCGATCGTCGGCGAATCCGGTTCGGGCAAGACGACCACCGCGCACATGGTGCTCGGCCTCGTGCCCGCGACGTCGGGCACGATCCGCCTCGACGGCGCCGAGGTCGTCGGCCTGCGCGGCGCCCGGCTCCGGGCCGCCCGGCGCGCGATGCAGCCGGTGTTCCAGGACCCGTACGCGTCGCTCGATCCGATGTGGACGGTCGAGCGGCTGATCACCGAGCCGTTGCGGACGTTCGGCGTCGGCGACCGCGCGGCGCGGCGCAGGCAGGTGGCGGAGCTGCTCGACCAGGTGGCGCTGCCCGCCGCGCTGGCCCAGCGTTATCCCAACGAGCTGTCCGGCGGCCAGCGCCAGCGCGTCGCCATCGCCCGGGCGCTGGCGGTGCGTCCGCGGCTGGTCGTGTGCGACGAACCGGTGTCGGCGCTGGACGTGCTGGTGCAGGACCAGATCCTCGGCCTGCTGCGGACCCTGCAGGAGGAGCTGGGGCTCAGTTACCTGTTCATCTCCCACGACCTCGCCGTGGTCCGGTCACTGGCCCACGACGTGCTCGTGATGCAGGCGGGCCGCGTCGTCGAGCACGGACCGGTCGGCGAGGTCCTGTCCGCACCGGCCGACCCGTACACGCGGCAGCTGCTCGACGCCGTGCCCGGGGCCGGCACGTTCACCTCGTGACGGACGGGGGTCCTCCAGCCGCGTGCGGCCGGAGGACCCCCGGTTCAGCCGTGGGTGTCCGATCAACCGCAGTGGTCTGTCAACCGCAGTGTTCCAGCGGGCTGTCGTACTTGTCCGCGCCGATCGCGCCTCCCCACTGCACGCACTTGCCCGCCGCGGCCGCCGACACCGGGCCGGCGTAGTAGGAGAACGCGCCCGAGTCCGTCTTGCGCGTGGCGCCCTCCACCTGCAGGTAGGCCGAGGTCTGCGACGGCGTGCCCGCGCCGGTCTTCTTCATGGTGCTCACGCAGTTCTGGCCGTTGGCCGCGTTGTACGACAGGTACGCGGTGCCCGCCGTGCCGAGCGGGGCCGAGTCGATCACGCCGTAGCCGGTGCCGCAGGCCGGGGCGCCGAGCTGCGCCTCGGTGACCGTGGACCAGCGGATGCTCGCGTCGGCCTGGAACTCGGGACCGGCCTCGTACAGCAGGCCGACCGAGGTCGCGCTGAGCGAGATCAGGTCGGTGTAGGACGCGTCCTGGCCCCACACCAGCAGGCTGTTCGCGTCGCTGGTCCACGTGCCGCCCTCGTCGAACGACGAGCGCACGCGCAGCTCCTCGCGCCGGTCGCAAGTGGACGGTCCGGCGAACAGCAGCCGGTCGTACGCGCCGCCGGCGGTCGTGGCGCTCATCTCCAGCACCGAACCCTGTACCCGCGGAGTCGTCAGATCCGGCTCCACGACGAACTTCTGCGAGAACGTGGCTCCGCCGTCGGAGCTGATCGCGAAGGCGCGGTTGTGGATGGCGCACGCGTCGGCAGGCGTCGAGTGGTGGTCGTTGCGCGCGGCCGCGTAGACGCGCCCGTCGGCGAGCTCGGTGACGCTGATCTCCTGCGGGTTCAGCGTGTCCGGGTCGCTCGCCTGGTCCGTCGCGCCCAGGTGCCAGGTGACGCCCTGGTCGTCGCTGTAGATGAGCGCGCCGACGTTGGGGCTCGAGGTGGTCGCCTGGTAGCTCATGCCGACCACCAGCCGGCCGGCGTGCGCACCGCGCTGCAGCACGATGCCGTGGCCGGGGCCGGTCGCGAGCCACCCGGGCGCGGTGGTGAAGCCGAGCTGCGCGGTGAGCGCTTTCGGCGCCGTCCAGGTCGTGCCGTTGTCGTCGCTGTAGCTCACCCGCGGCACCCGCCCGCACGCCGCCGACTTCACGCACTGCATCTCGGTCAGCAGCACGATCCGCCCGGTCGGCAGCACGATCGGCACCGCGTCGTCCTTGGTGTCACCGAAACCCTGCACCGCGATGGTCGAAGCGCTCCAGGTCTTGCCGTTGTCCTTCGACCGCTTGAGCACCACGTCCACGTCACCGATGTCGCCGCAGTCGGCGCCGGTGTGCCGCCCCTCGGCGAAGGCGAGCAGGTCGCCGTTGTGCGCCTTCACCACCGCGGGGATGCGGAAGCAGTCGTACCCTCCGGTGTTCGCCTGGAACACCACCGTGCTCGCCACGTCGGCCGACGCGGGCGCGGCGGGCAGCGCGCCCAGCCCCGCCACCGCGGCGGCGGCCGCCAGCGCCCCCGTCGCGAAACGTCTCAATCCCATGATCCCGGCTCCGTCCTGGTTCCTTTGAGGTGCGGCCAGGATCGCGGCGGACCGTACAAGCGCCGTACAACGGCGATTGTTCTCAGTCGTGCCGGGAGGGCTGAAGTTTCCGGGTTCGCCGGTGTGGACACGTTCGCCCCGATAGGATGCCCCGCTGTGACCGCGCCGCCGCAGTCCCTCGCCGATGCCCTGCCGGAGCCCGTGAGGGAAGCCGAACCGGTCCGCGACGAGCTCGTCGACGAGCTGCGCGAGCTGATCAAGCCCACGGCCGAGGCCGTGCTCGGTTTCTTCGCCGAATCCCCGGACCTGACCGTGGCTCACCGGGTCCGGGACGAAGGCGTGCGGACGGAGGTCGTGCAGCGGGTCACCGCGGACTCGGACACGCTGCTCAGCAAGACCAACGAGCAGATCTCCGCGCTGCGCCACGCCCGCCAGGCCCTCGAAGCGCACGAAACCCCGCCCCAGCACGCGGCCGGGCAGCCCGACCCGCGCGACAAGGGCGCGCACGCGCTGCTGGGCGCCGCCCTGTGGCTCGGGGTCCTGGTGCCGGTCGTCGTCTGGCAGCTGCTGCAGACCCCGCTGAGCCCGGCCGCGCACTTCTGGGTGTCGGCCGCCGTGGTGGTCGCGGGATTCGCCTTGCTGCGGCCGGTGTACCTCGCCGTCGCCCGGGCGGGCCGGCGGCTGAACGGCGAACCCGCGCTCGGCGGTGCGGGCTGGCCGTTCCTGACCGGCTTCACCACGACCTACCTCGTGCTGATCGTGCGGTTGTGGCCGTCCTCGCGCGAGACCATGGGCTCGGTCTGGGCGGTGGTGGTCTGGGTCGCTCTCGGCCTCGTCACCGCGTTCCTGCTGTTCCTGGTGGTGGCGATCGGGTTCCTGAAGCTCAAGGACGAGCCGCCGGGCCGGCGGGTCCCGGCTCCGGTCGTCTGGCGGGAACTGCTCGTCACGGTAGCGGCGGCCGCGATCCTCAGCCCGGTGTTCACCGCGGCGGGCGCGGACTGGACCGCGTGGCTGGTGGCCGACGTGCTGTGTTCGCTCATCGCGGTCGTCGGCGGTCCGCTTCTGCTCGTCTCCGTGCCCGCGCGGCTCTCGCGGGACCCCGCCCGATTCGGCAGTCCCGCGTGGACCCGCCGCCGCGACCAGCTGGAGCTGGCGCGCGACACCGCGAGCAAGGAGTGGACGAAAGCCGTCGCGACGCAGGTCGAGCAGAGCGTGCGGCTGCACCTCGCCGCGGTGCTCGACCCGCCGTTCAGCACGGTGCTGCCGGAGCTCGATCGCGGGGCGCTCGGCCAGATGCGCCCCGGCGAGCAGGTTTTCCTGGACACCGATGCGGCCCGGCGGCTGCGGTCCTTGCTCTCCGGCATCCGCGGCGGTGCGGTCGGCATGGCCGGCCCGCGCGGCGTGGGCAAGTCGACGCTGCTGGAGGCGTACCAGGCCGGCCGGTTCCTGGACCCCAACCGCGTGCACATCGCGTTGCTGGAGAGCGTCCCCGTGCGCTACGACGCGCGCGAGTTCGTGCTGCACCTCTACGCCCGGATGTGCGAGGAGGTGATCAGGTTCTGCGAGTCCGAGGGCGCCGAGGCCGCGGACCGGCCGAGCCGGTGGTCGGCGGTGTGGCCCGTGCTGCGCCGGGCGTGGCCGTTCGCCGCGGTGGTGGTCGCGTGGGTCGTCGCCGGTGTCCTCGGGTCGCTGACGTTGCGCAGCCCGCAGGCCGATCTGCGCACGTGGCTCACGGCGAACTGGTGGACGCTCGTGACGCTGCTGGGCGTGGCCGGGGTCGCGGCTCTCGCGCGGCGCCTCCGGCGCGTCCCGTCACCGGAGCCGGCGGAGGTTCGCGAGCAGCCTCGCCTCGAACCCGGTGACGTGCGGGCGCTGAAGGCCGTCGCGGAGGGCAACCTCGGCCGGATCCGCTTCCAGCAGAAACACACGTCGGGCTGGTCGGGCAAAGTCGGCCTGCCGGTCGGCGCCGAGGCCGGTGTGAGCGGCTCTCGCGAGACGACCCGGCAGCCGCTGACGTACCCGCAGATCGTGCACGAGTTCAGCGCGTTCCTCGGCCTGACCGTCGACTGCGTCCGCGGGTTGCCGCAGATGGCGACGCCGTCCGTGGTCGTCATCCTCGACGAGCTGGACAAGATCGTCTCGGCGGAGGCGGCCCAGGATTTCGTCAACGAGATCAAGGCGGTGCTGACCTTCGACGTGCCGGGTTTCCTGCTGCTGGTCTCGGTGTCGGAGGACGCACTGGCGTCGTTCGAACGGCGCGGGCTTCCGGTGCGCGACGCCTTCGACAGCACGTTCGACAGCATCTTCCGGCTGGAGTACCTGCGGCTCGGCGACGCGCGGCAGCTGCTCAACCGGCGCGTGCTGGGGCTGCCGGAACCGTTCGTGTGCTTGGCGCACTGCCTGTCCGGCGGGCTGCCGCGCGAGCTGATCCGCGTGACGCGGCAGGTGCTCGGCTCGGCCGGGCCGCTGGCCGACGTGGCACACCGGCTCGCCGGGGAGGAGCTGCGGGACAAGCGGGCGGCGCTGCGCACGGTCGTCGGGCGCGACAGCTTCGACGACGTCGCCGTGAGCGAGCTGGTCCGGCACGTCGACGCCCACGCGCTCGCCGACAGCGCCTCACTGCTGACGGCCGCGGCTCAGCCGCCCATCACCTCCGCCACGAGCACTGAAACCGTTGCGTTGCACCGGCTTCAGCTCGAAACGCTCGGGCACCTGTACTACCTGGGCACCGTCCTGGAGGTGTTCGGCCCGGCGTTCAGCCCCGCGGACCTCGAACGCGGACGCGGCGAGGGAGACGCGTCGTTCGACACCCTCACCTCGGTCCGGCAGCTCTTCCCGGTCAACGCCCGGCTCGCGTGGCTCACCATCAGCGCGTTCCGCCGGGCCTGGGACCTGCCGGTCGTCGACCCGCCGGACGCCGCCCGGGGCGACGACGGCGCCTAGGCCGTCAGCTCTTGGCGTGGTGCCGCTGGTAGTGCCGCTGAACCCGCGCCCGGTTGCCGCACCCGGCCGAACACCACTCGCGCCGGGAGTGGTCCTTCACGAAGAACAGCAGGCAGTTCGGCGCCAGGCAGGCGCGCAGCTTCTGCCGCTGCTCGCCGCCGAGCAGGTCGATGCCTTGGTGCGCCAGGAAAGCCACCGCGCGTTCGGCCGGGGTACCGCCTGAGCGAAGTACGCGGGCGGGCTCGCCGTCCTCGGGCCAGACCAGCTCGGCGCGCGTCTGGGCGAGGTCGTTGAGCGTGGCCAGCGCCTCGGCCCGGGCCACCTCGACCGCCACGGGGCGGGGGTCGTCGGTGGCCTCGGCGGCGAGCGCGCGCAGGGCGTCGCGCAGGCGTCGCAGCCGGTCGGCGACGGGCGCCGAGTCGTCGTCGAGCGCCACGCCGGCCTCGGTTTCGAGACGAGGAGCGACGGCGGCCAGCCAGCTGACGACGTCGGCGTCGTCCGTCAACGCGTCGGTCACGCCGTCGCGGCCGGCGTTCACGGTGTTCATCAGCTCCACCGGGAGGGGTTCGCCGAGCAGGGCAGCGGTCGTCATAGCACCCACTCTAGCACTTCCTAATGGAAGTCTGCGTCACAACCATTTGACAGCGCGGAGCGACCCGTGCCACTTTGACCTAACGGTTAACAAGACTCCAAACATTAGAAAGGCTTCGAGATGCCGACGCTGCCCCAGATCGAGCTCGAGCACGCCACCGGCCAGGCCGCGGTCCTGCTCGCCGAGACGAAGAAGAACATGGGCGCGATCCCGAACATGGCGAAGACCATGGCGAGCAGCCCCGCGCTGCTGAAGGGATACCTCGGCCTGTCCGGCGCGCTCGCCGGCGGGGTGTTGCCCGCCGCCGTCCGCGAGCGCCTCGCCCTCGCCACCGCCGAGTACAACCAGTGCACGTACTGCCTGTCGGCGCACACGATGATCGGCAGGAAGGTCGCCAAGCTCGACGCCGACGAGATCGAGCGCGCCCGCCATGCCGACTCGGCCGACGCGCACGTCGCCGCCCTGCTCACCCTGTCCGACGCCATCGCCCGCGGCCGCGGCACGATCGACGAGTCCGTGCTCAAGACCGCGCGCGAAGCCGGCGTCACCAACGCCGAGATCGGCGAGGTCGTCGGCAACCTCGCGCTCAACGTCCTCACGAACTACTTCAACATCGTCGCCGACACCGACAACGAGTTCCCGGTCGTGCGGCCCCACGACTGATCACCGCGGGCGGGGTTCGAGCCTGGCTCGAACCCCGCCCGGCGCAAGGGTTTCAGTCGGCCGGACCGCCACCGGGGAAGCCACCCTGCGACAGCACGGTGATCACCTCCGCCGCAACGTCCCCGCGGTTCGCGAAGCGATGCCGCCGTCCCGTGCGCAGGTAGACGCTGTCGCCGGGTTCGAGGTCCACTTCGGACTCCCCGCCGTCGAGCACGAGCTGCACCGCACCGCGCACGACGTGCACCCATTCCTCACCGTCGTGCACGGAGTCCTCGGCCATCACCGCGCCCGGTTCCAGCAGGGCGATGCCCGACAGCAGCGTGCGGCGGGTATCCGGGGAAGCCAGGTAGACGCTCATGCCGGCGGCCGGACTGTAGACCCGCTGACGCTCGGCGGCGCGCACCACGATCCCCTCTTCCGGATCGCGGGCGGGCATCAGGTCCGCCAGGTCCACGCCGTAGAGCGTGAGCAGCCGGTGCAGGCGGCCGAAGGTGATGTCGTTGGTGCCGTTCTCCACCAGGGACAGGAACGACTTCGAGATCCCCGTCGCGAGCGCCACCTGCTGCAGCGAAAGCCCGCGCCGCTTGCGGCACGCGCGCAGGTAGGGACCGATCTCGGGGACCGCCTCGTCGAGAGACCCGGATGACATGGTCCGGGACGGTACCCGATCGTCCAGTTTTCTGGAAGTCGTGTCCGGTGTTGTGAACTTTCCCCGCCGCCGCGGTGACGCATCCGTTATCCGGCAAGCGGTTGACCCGCGCGAACTCGGCTCGTACTGTACGCCGCAAGTTCAGTGTTCAGTTTACTGGATTCACGTTCTGTTTACTGGATAGCGGCGGCGGGCCCTGCCCCGTGGTCCGGGAAGGGCAACGATGCGCATCGGAATCGACGTCGGCGGCACCAACACCGACGCAGTCGCGCTCGACGGCGAGCGGGTCGTGGCGTGGACGAAAACCACCACGACGGCCGACGTGCTCACCGGCGTGGCCACGGCACTCGCCGCGGTGGTCGCGCAGGTCGGCACCGCCGCGGTCGAGGCCGTGGTGATCGGCACGACGCAGTTCGTCAACGCCGTGGTGGAGGCGCGCCGCCTCGCGCCGGTGGTCGTCATCCGGCTGGCCACGCCGCCCCAGACGCTCGAACCGTTCACCGACTGGCCGCCGCCCCTGGCCGCCGCGGTACGGGCGCGGGCTCACGTGGTCGGCGGCGGGCACCAGTTCACCGGTGAACCGCTGCAGGCGCTCGACGCGGACGCCGTCCGGGAGATCGTCCGGACGGCCCCCGAGGGCTGCGAGTTCGTGGTCAGCGGCACGTTCTCCCCGGTCAACCCGGACGCCGAGTGCGAGGCCCGCGACCTCATCGACCGGGTGCGGCCCGGAGCGTCGGTCACGCTGTCGCACCAGATCGGCCGCCTCGGCATGCTGGAGCGGGAGAACGCCGCGATCCTCAACGCGGCGCTGCGGCCACTGGCCGTCCGCGTGATCACCGGCTTCGCCGACGCCCTGGCCGACGTCGGCCTCGACGTCCCGCTGTTCCTCTCCCAGAACGACGGCACCGTGATGAACCTGGCCCTGGCGCGGGCGTTCCCCATCCTCACCATCGCCTCCGGGCCGACGAACTCCCTGCGCGGAGCGGCTTTCGAGTCGGCCGAGACGGACTGCATCGTCGCCGACGTCGGCGGCACCACCACCGACATCGGCCTCGTGCAGGGCGGGTTCCCGCGCGAGTCGGCCATCGCGATCGACCTCGCGGGGGTGCGCACCAACTTCCGGATCCCCGACGTCGTCTCGCTCGGCATCGGCGGTGGCAGCCTGGTCGCCCAGCACGACGGCGAGGTGAGCGTCGGGCCCGAGAGCGTCGGCCACCGGCTCACCGAACGCGCGCTCGTCTTCGGCGGCGACACACTCACCCTCACCGACGTCGCGGTGGCGGCCGGCCTCGCCGACGTCGGCGACCCGGCCCTCGTCGCCCACCTGGAAGCCGAGTTCACCGGCCGGGTGCTGGTGCACGTGCACGAGCGGATCGCCGAAGCCGTGGAACGCGCGAAACTCAGCGCCGCGGCCATCCCGGTGATCGCCGTCGGCGGCGGGGCCTTCGTGGTCGGCGACGAGATGCCCGGCGTGTCGGCAGTGCTGCGACCTGGCCACGCGCCCGTGGCGAACGCCGTCGGCGCGGCGACCGCGAACGTCGGCGCGGAGGTCGACCGGATCTACTCCCTCGCCGAGCGCTCCCGCGACGACGTGCTCGCCGAGGCCCGCCTGAGGGCGCACGAACGCGCGGTCGAGGCCGGCGCCGTCGCCGGGACGGTGCGGATCGTCGACGAGGAAGACCTCCCGCTCGCCTACCTGCAGCACACCACGAGGGTCCGCGTCCGGGCCGTCGGCGACCTCGGCACCTTCGTGCCCCCACGTGAGGAGCAGCTCCATGCAGCTCGATGAACCCGTGCTCGACGACCTGGTCACCGGCGCCACCATCCTCGCCGCCGGTGGCGGCGGCGATCCCTACCTGGGCAAGCTGATGGCACGGCTGTCGATCCGCGAGCACGGCCCGGTGCCGCTGCTCGACGTGGCCGGGATTCCCGACGACGCGCGGGTCGTGTTCGTCGCCGGCATGGGCGCGCCGAGCGTCGTGGTGGAGAAGCTGCCGCGGGCGAGCGAAATCGTGGCCGCGCTGGAAACCCTGGAACAGCACCTGGGCTACCGCTTCACCCACGTCGCTCCCGCCGAAGCGGGCGGGCTCAACGCGGTGATCCCCGTGACCGCGGCCGCGTTGCGCGGCATCCCGATGCTCGACGCCGACGGGATGGGCCGCGCCTTCCCGACGCTCGACCTCGTCACCCCCGCCCTCTACGGCGCGTCCACCACGCCCATGTCCCTCGTGGACGAACACGGCAACCGGCTGGTCATCACCGCGGAGTCCAACGACTGGGCCGACCGCATCGCCCGGTCCGCGATGATCACCTCCGGCTGCGTGATGATGTCGGCGCTGTACCCGATGACCGGCGCGCAGGCCAAGCAGTGGCTGGTGCGCGGTGCGCTCAGCCTGGCCACGAGGCTCGGCAGAGTCGTGCGGACTGCGAGGGCCGGGCACACCTCACCGGTGGACGCCGTCGTCGCCGAACGCGGCGGGGCGCGGCTGTTCGACGGGAAAGTCGTCGGCGTCGAGCGTGCCACCGAGGGCGGCTGGACGGTCGGCGAGGCCGTGCTGCAGGGCCTCGACGCGTTCGCCGGGCAGGAGTTCCGGCTCGGGTTCCGCAACGAGTACCTGGTGGGCCGGCGCGACGGGCGGATCGTCGCGACCACGCCCGACCTGTTGATGGCGCTGGAACGCGAGACCGGCGCACCGATTCCCGCGGAGGAGCTGCGGTACGGCTACCGCGTGGCCGTGATCGGGCTGCCGTGCGACGAGCGGTGGCGCACCGAGGCGGGCCTGCGCGCTTCCGGCCCGCGGCGATTCGGGTACGACGTGGACTTCACGCCGGTCGAGACCGGTGCGGTGGCCCGATGAGCCGCACGGTCCTGCGCGGCGGCCGGGTGCTCGACGGCACCGGCGCCGCGACCGCCGACGGCGACGTGGTGATCGAGGACGGCCGCATCGTCGAAGTCGGGCTCGGCCTCGACGGCGACGAGGAAGTCGACGTCACCGGCCGCACGATCCTGCCCGGCTTCATCGACTGCCACGTGCACGTGGTGTTCTCCGGCGTCGACCCGTTCCGGATGCAGCACGAGCCGTTCTCCTACCAGTTCTACGCCGCCGCGCGGAACCTCGCGGCCACTGTGGACACCGGCGTCACCACCGTCCGCGACGCGGGCGGGGCCGACGCCGGGATCAAGAAAGCGCTCTCCGACGGCCTGATCGAGGGGCCACGGCTGCGCACGGCCGTCACTGTGCTCGGCCAGACCGGGGGCCACACCGACGGCTGGAGCGCGAGCGGCGAGACCGTGCGCCTGCTCGTGCCGCACCCCGGCCGGCCGGACATGATCGTGGACGGCCCCGACGAGATGCGTCGCCGCGTCCGGGAACTCGTGCGCGCCGGCGCCGACGTGATCAAGATCTGCACCTCCGGCGGAGTCCTCTCCCCCAGCGACGACCCGCGCCACGGCCACTTCTCCCCCGAGGAGATCGACGTCTGCGTCGCCGAGGCGGCCGCCGCCGGGCTCGGCGTGATGGCCCACGCCCAGGGCACGGCCGGGATCAAGAACGCCGTGCGTGCCGGGGTCGTCTCGATCGAGCACGGCGTCCACCTCGACGACGAGGCGATCTCCCTGATGCTCGAACGAGGGACCTGGCTCGTGCCGACGCTGATCGCCGGGCGGGCCCTGCTGCGGGACGTCGACGCGGGCACCACGCGGTTGCCGGCGGCCGTTCTCGACAAGGCCCGCGCCGTGACGGCCGAGCACCTGGAGTCGATCCGCCGCGCGGTCGACGCCGGCGTGCCGATCGCGCTGGGCACCGACAGCGGTGTGTTCCCGCACGGCTCGAACCTCGACGAACTGGAGCTGCTCGGCGAGGCCGGACTGTCCCCTGTGGACGCTCTGCGCGCCGGAACCTCCTCCGCCGCACGGCTGCTCGGCCTCGGCGACGAGCTCGGCAGCGTCGAACCCGGCAAGGTCGCCGACCTCGTGGTCCTCGACGGCGACCCGCTCGACCTCACCGGTTACGGCAAGCGCGTCGCGCAAGTCTGGCAACGCGGGCACCTCGTCCGCACCCGTTGATCCCCTCCCCGAGGAGTCCCCCATGGCAAAGGCGCCTGACGAAGTCGTGAACCTGGTCAAGGACTGGCTGGCCGCGGGCCACCGGCGTGACGTCGAGTTCATCACGAAGCACTCCCACACCGAGGACGAGAACTTCGTCCACACCGTCGCCTCCGGTCCCGACGGCGCGCTCACCCTCGCGCAGTTCCTGGACCACCTGCGCCAGTACCGGCCGCGTGAGGTGCTGATCTCGGACCCGCAGGGGTTCGTGCACGGTGACGTCGCGTGGATCTTCGACTCGCCGCGGGTCGACCTGCTCGACGAGGGCGTGGTCGACGCCCGCTTCACCGCGGTGCTGCGCCGCGTCGACGGCGATTGGAAGGTCGTGCACGCGCACCTGTCCGAAGGCGTCCCGCACCAGCCCTGACCACCCATCGTTGCAAGGGGGGATCCACCACATCGAGCCGGCCTTGGAGGCTGTCATGAGTTCGGCGGGTTCTGACGACTACTCCCTCGCGCGCGTGCCGCTCACCGCGCGCCGTTCCTGGTTCGGGATCGCGGTCCAGCGGTTCGGCCAGCTCTCGGCCCTGATCCAGTTCCTCATCGGGGCCACTCTCGGCTACAGCATGCACTTCTGGACCGCGTTCTGGGCGCTCACGCTGGGCGCGCTGGTGATCGAGCTCGTGTCCGTCCTGGTCGGCGTGATCGCCGTGCGGGAAGGACTGCCGACCGCGTTGCTGGCGCGGTGGACGGGCTTCGGCACCGGCGGCTCGGCGCTGCTGTCGCTCGTGCTGGGGCTGTCCATCACCATCGGGTTCGGCGTGCAGTCGGGCGTTTCGGCGCAGGGCCTGCTGTCGCTGCTCGGCGGGCTGCCGCTGTGGGCGTGGGCGATCGTGTTCGGGCTCGTGGTCACGGGCATCGTGGTCTACGGCATGACGTCGATGGCGTGGACGGCCTATCTGGCCGTGCCGGTGTTCCTCGCCCTCGTGGCGTGGTCGGTCGGCACCGAGCTGTCGCGGCACTCGCTGTCGGACCTGGTCGCCTCTCCCCCACCGGGCCCGGCCATGACGCTCGCGCAGGGCGCCGCGCTGGTCGCCGGCTCGTTCATCACCGGCGCTGTGATCACGCCCGACATGGCGCGCTTCAACCGATCCGTCGGCGACGTCGTGAAGCAGACCGTCGTGGGCATCACCCTCGGCGAGTACGTGATCGGGCTGGCCGGCGTGCTGCTCGCCCACGCGGCGGGTTCCAGCGACGTCATCGCGATCATCGTCTCGTCCGTCGGCTGGGTCGGGGTGCTGGTGATCCTGCTGGGCACCGTGAAGATCAACGACTGGAACCTCTACAGCGCGAGCCTCGCCCTGGTGTCGTTCGTCGAGATCATCTTCCGCCGCAAGGTCCACCGCGCGGCGGTGACGATCGCCGTCGGCGTGGTCGGCAGCGTCACCGCGGCGTTCGGCGCGCTGGACTGGTTCACCTCGTACGCGGCGGCGCTGGGGTACATCTTCCCGCCGGTGGCCGGGATCATGCTGGCGGAGTACTTCGTGGTCCGCTCGTGCCGTCCGTTGCTCGACCGGGGCCGCGCCACGGACGAGCTTCCGCCCGAGGCGCCCCGCTGGGTCCCGGCCGCGCTGGTGGTGTGGGTACTGGCTTCGCTCGCGGGCGCGTTGGCGGGCTTCGGAAGCCCGGCGATCACGTCACTGGTGGCGGGGTTCGTCCTCTACGCGGCGGCCGGGAAACTCGGCCTGGTGCGGCGTCCGGTCGTGCCCGCGGCCGAACCCGCTCCGGCCCCCGCGGCGGAAGCGTCGTGACGTCTTCGCCGGACGGCCGGCTACCGCGGCTCTTCGTCGGGGAGGTCCTCGACGGACAGCCGCAGCCAGTCGTGCTCGAGGAGAACGTGCAGGTCCGGCCCACGGCCGATGGCGCGGACGGCGGGCAGTTCCCGGCCGTCCGGCCGGACCAGGCGGTACTCGCCGGTCACGTGCACGCGGTCGTCGCCGAGGACACCCACGACGAGCCGGTCGCGCTCGGCGCCGTAGCCCCCGTAGAACACGACCCGGGAACCGCCGACGGCCAGGGCCCTGGCGCCGTGGACGTCGTTGTGCCAACCGGTCACCTCACCGTCTCGGATGCGCACGACGGGGAAGTCGGTGTAGTGGCAGGTCCACGCCGTGTCGCCGTCGACGTTGAGGGCGTAGCAGTCGCTGATCCCCCAAGACCCGTGCTCGTCGGGCGGGCGGAAGCGCCAGGTCAGGGTCAAATCGGCGGAGAAGCGGTTCAGCCCGTGATCGCCGAGGGGTTCGTCGGCGTTTTCGCCACCCCAGCCGTAGTTTCCGAAGACGCCCTCGTCGAAGTAGCCCGCCCAGATCTCGCCCCGGCGCGTCGCGCCCACGTGTTCGATGCCGTCGCCCAGGGTCTGTTCGATCACCGGCGTTCCGTCGGCGTCGAAGACGATCGCGTTGCGGTCCGGGCCGCCCTCGCGCCACCGGCACCGGGCGCCGACGATCAGCGTCCGGCCATCGGGCAACGGCTGCACGTGGGGGTGCGCCACCGGAAGCCGTGCGATCCGCGTGGTGCCGATCGGTTCCGGTGCGTGCACGCTCACGCGGGCCGCGACCGCATGGGGCGCCACGGCATCGGGAAACGTGGCCCAGCCCGGCTGCGTGGTCGTGGACCGCAGCGCCGCGAGATCTTCGGGCGTCGACCAGAGGGCCACGGCCTCGCCGGAGGGGCCGATCGACGCGGTCACCCGCACGTCACCTTCTTGCGGGGCAAGGATCTTCGCGTGGTGCCGGAGCCGGACAGTGGGCAGGGTCAGCATCTCGGCGCGCCGTTCGAGGTCTCGTCGGCGGTAGTCAGCTTCAGTCATCGAGAGCATTCGAGCACGGGCAAGCGCCCGTGGCCCACCGAATTTCGCGAAGGCGCGCTCACCAGGCGCCCGGTTCGAACTCCGCGGTCAGGTCGCGCCAGCCCACCGGTTCGCCGCAGTGGGCGCACGTCGGGCGGGGGTCGGCGGGGTGGCCGCAGTCGCGGTGGTGGAGGCGGACCGGGGGGACCTCGTTCTGGTACTTGTCGCCCCAGGACATGACGGCGAGGAGGATCGGGTAGAGGTCCGCGCCCTTCTCGGTGAGACGGTATTCGTGCCGCGGCGGGGTGTCCTGGTACTGCACGCGGTCCAGGACACCCTCAGCGGTGAGCAGGCGCAGGCGGTCGTTGAGCACGTTGCTGCCGAGGCCCAGCTTGGTGCGGAAGTGGTCGTAGCGCCGCTCACCGCGGAAGCACTCACGCAGGATCATCATCGTCCAGCGCTCGCCGATGACCGACCACGTGCGGGCGACGGAGCAGTAGACGTCCTGGAGCTCGTCGTGCTTCATGGCAGCCATCGTAGGACAAGGCCGAGTAGGACAACTTTCGAGTCTTACCTGGTTGCGGGCATCGTGGCTGCCCCCTAGAGTCGGACTCAATTCGAGTCCCGGCGGCCGAGAGGACGACGATGCCCTTCTACCAGTTCACGGTCCCGAGCGGTGGCGCGACGCTGAAGCACCGGGCGGAAGTGGCGGCGGTGGTGACGAAAGTCCACGCCGAGGTCACCGGCGCGCCCGAGGTCTACGTGCACTGCTCGTTCACCGAGGTCGCGCCGGGCAGCATCTTCGTCGCCGGGGAGCCGGTGACGGGCCCGCGTCTGGTCGGCTTCATCCGCTCCGGCCGGCCGCCGGAGCTTCGGGCCCGGCTGCTGCACCGGCTGGCCGACGACTGGTGCGCGATCACCGGCGACGCCAAGGAAAGCGTCGCGATCTTCCTCACCGAGATCCCCGGCGCGAACGTCCTCGAAGACGGCCGGATCCTCCCTGAGGTCTGAGCCTCAGAGCACCCGCCGCACCAGCTCGGCCTGTTCCTTCTGGTGCCGGTGGTGCGAACCCGTCGCGGGTGACGCGGCCGCGGGCCGCGACACCACCGTCAGCCGCTTGCCGGCCGGCGGTTCGAACTCGCCGCGCAGGAACGACCACGCTCCCTGGTTCTTCGGTTCCTCCTGCGCCCACACGAGGTCCGCGTTCGGGTAACGGGACAGCACCCGCGTCAGCTCCGCCTGCGGCAACGGCGACAACTGCTCCAGCCGCACCAGCGCGACGTTCCCGCCCGCCCGCGCGAGCAGGTCGTAGTACAGCTTTCCGGACACCAGCACGACCTTCTCGACGGCGGCGGGATCGAGATCGCGGGGGTCGTCGAGCACCGGCGCGAAGGCACCTTCGGTGAAGTCCGCGACGGCACTCGTCGCGGCCCGCAGCCGCAGCATGCTCTTCGGCGTGAACACCACCAATGGCCTGCGCACCGGTGCGAAAGCCTGGCGCCGCAACAGGTGGAAGTAGGACGCCGGCGTCGACGGCTGCGCCACGATCAGGTTCTCCTCGGCACACAGCTGCAGGGACCGCTCGATCCGCGCCGACGAGTGGTCCGGCCCGCGGCCCTCGTACCCGTGCGGCAGCAGCATCACGACCGACGACGACTGGCCCCACTTCTGCTCCGCCGAGCTCACGAACTCGTCGACGATCACCTGCGCACCGTTCACGAAGTCGCCGAACTGCGCCTCCCACAGCACGAGCGCGTCCGGCCGCTCGACCGAGTAGCCGTATTCGAACCCGAGCGCCGCGTACTCGCTCAGCAGCGAGTCGTAGATCCGGAACGGCGCCTGCGTCTCGCCGAGGTGCGCCAGCGGCGTCCACTCCCGGCCGGTCTCGTGGTCGTGGAGCACGGCGTGGCGCTGCACGAACGTGCCGCGCCGGCTGTCCTGGCCCGCGAGCCGCACCGGCACGCCGTCGAGCACCAGCGAGCCGAACGCGAGCAGCTCCGCGAACGCCCAGTCGATGCCGCCCTTCTCCCCCATCTCCGCGCGCTTCGCCAGCAGGGGCGCGAGTTTCGGGTGCACGGTGAAACCCTCGGGCTGATCGGTGAACGCCGTCGCGATCTGTTTCACGGTCACGTCGGAGATCGCGGTCGGCCGCACCGGCGCGGCGCGCCGAGTCTCCGAAGAGGCGACACTGTCCACAGTGGTCTGTGCGAACGCCCGCTCCAGCCGGTCGCGGAAGTCCCGCTCGGCGGCCGCGAACTCGTCCGCGGTGAGGTCGCCGCGCCGCGTGAGGACGTCGGTGTAGAGCTTGCGCACCGAGGGCTTGGCCTCGATCACGGCGTACATCCGCGGCTGGGTCATCGACGGGTCGTCGGCCTCGTTGTGCCCGCGACGGCGGTAGCAGATCAGGTCGATCACCACGTCGCGCCCGAACTCCTGCCGGTAGGCGAACGCGAGCCGCCCGGCGCGCACGACGGCCTCGGGGTCGTCGCCGTTCACGTGCAGCACGGGCGCCTGGATCGTCTTGGCGACGTCGGTCGAATACACCGACGAACGCCCGTCCTGCGGCAGCGTCGTGAACCCGACCTGGTTGTTGATGTTGACGCGGATCGTGCCGCCGACGCGGTAGCCGCGCAGCTGCGACATCTGCAGCGTCTCGGCGACCACGCCTTCGCCGGCGAGCGCCGCGTCGCCGTGGACGATGATCGGCAGCGTCGAGAACCGCCCGTCGCCGCTGCGGTCCTGCCGCGCGCGGGCCACCCCGAGCAGCACGCCGTCCACCGCGTCGAGGTGCGACGGGTTGGCGGCCAGGTACACGGGCAGTTCGGCACCGTCCGCGGCGGTGAAGACGCCCTCGGTGCCCAGGTGGTACTTCACGTCGCCAGAACCGTCACCCGCCTCGGCGCTGTCCTCGAACTCGTCGAAGATCTGGCGGTGCGTCTTGCCGGCGATGGTGGCCAGCACGTTGAGCCGGCCGCGGTGCGCCATCGCGATGGTGGCGCCGGACAGGCCCTCGCCGGCCGCGCGGCCCAGGATCGCGTCGAGCAGCGCGATCGCCGACTCGCCGCCTTCGAGGCTGAAGCGCGTCTGGCCGACGTACTTGGTCTGCAGGAACGTCTCGAACGCCTCGGCTTCGGTGAGCTTGCCGAGCAGGTGCAGCTGCTCGCCTCGACCGGGCTTCACGAACGGCTGCTCGACGCGTTCACGCAGCCACCGGCGCTGCTCGAGATCCTGGATGTGGGTGTACTCGATGCTCAGCGTGCGGCAGTAGGCGTCCCGCAGCACAGCGAGGATGTCGCGCAGGGCCATCCGCTCGCGGCCGCCGAGGCCGCCGGTCGCGAACTCGCGGTCGAGGTCCCAGAGGGTGAGGCCGTGGGTGGCCGGGTCGAGGTCCGGGTGCGAGCGCTGCCGGTACTCCAGCGGGTCCGTGTCGGCGGCGAGGTGACCGTGGGCGCGGTAGGCGTCGATGAGCTCGTGGACCCGGGTCGTTTTGTCGACCGCTCCGGTGACCTCGGCGGCCCAGCGGAGCGGCTCGTACGGGATCCGGAGCGCGGCGAAGACGTCGTCGTAGAAGCCGTGCTCACCCAGCAGCAACTCCTCGACCAGGCGCAGGAACTCGCCACTGCCCGCACCCTGGATCACGCGGTGGTCGTAGGTGCTGGTGAGCGTGAGGGTCTTGCCGATGCCGTTGTCCGCGAGCCACTCGGCACTCGCGCCCTTGAACGCCGCCGGGTACTCCAGCGCGCCCGCGCCGATGATGGCGCCCTGGCCCTGGGTCAGGCGCGGCACGGAGTGCTCGGTGCCGATCCCGCCGGGGTTGGTCAGCGACAGCGTGAGGCCGGCGAAGTCGTCGACCTTCAGCGCGCCGCCGCGGGCGCGTTCGACGAGGTCTTCGTACGACGCCAGGAACTCGGCGAACGTCAGCGCCTCGGCGGCCTTGATCACCGGCACGACGAGCGTGCGGCGGCCGTCGGGGCGCGCCAGGTCGATGGCGACGCCGAGCCCCACGTGCTCGGGCGTGACGACGGCCGGCTTTCCGTCGACCACGGCGTAGTGGACGTTCTGGCCGGGGAACCGCTTCACGGCCTGCACCAGTGCCCAGCCGAGCAGGTGCGTGAAGCTGACCTTGCCGCCGCCGGTGCGGCGCAGGTGGTCGTTGACGACGATCCGGTTCTCGACCAGGAGCTTGGCCGGCACCGTGCGGACGCTCGTGGCGGTCGGCACGGAAAGGCTCGCGTCCATGGCCGACGCCAGGGTTTTCGCGGTGCCGCGCAGGACGGTGACGTCTCCGTCCGGCTGCTCACCGGGCGCCGGTGCGACGGGAGGCTGCGTGCTCGGGGTGTCCGGGGTGTCCGGGGTGTTCGCCTCGGGCCGGTAGTTCTCGAAGACCGGCCACCAGGACCGGTCCACCGAGGTCTTGTCCTGCCGATACCGGTCGTACAGCTCCTCCACCAGCCACTCGTTGACCCCGAACCCTGCCGGGGACCCCTCGTCGACGTCCGTGCCCGCCATTTCGATCCAGCTCCTGTTCCCTGAGAACGATCGTTCTCACCGCTCGGCATCAGTCTACGCCCCGGAAGAGGACCGTTCGCCCGGCCCCGGATCCGGGGGAAATCAGTGGTGTGGCAAGCGATCCACGACGTGCACCACCGTCGGGACCTTGTACGGCGCGAGGCGATCGCGCAGCCACTCGCGCAACGTCGTGCCGACCGTCGGATCGGTGGTGACGACGTACGCGGCGACCGTCTCGCCCCACCGCGGATCGGCGACCCCGGTCACCCGGACGGCGGTGACGGCCGGGTGCGTGAGAACGACCTCTTCCACCTCGTCCGGGTAGACGTGGAACGAGCCGGTGTTGATCATCCCGTCGAGCCGGCCGGTCAGCCGCAGGTAACCGGCGCCGGTGAGCTCGGCGGTGTCGCCGAGCCGGCACCAGCCGTCCACGTCCGCGAAGGCGGGCGAAACCATCGGGCTGCGGGTGCGGACTTCCCCGCCGACGATCCGCAGGTCGACGGCGGGGATCGGGCGGCCGCACGTCCCGGCCACCTGCTCGTCGCCCGCGAGCAGCCGCCCGTGGTCGTCGGGGCTGAGGACGGTGAGCGGCCAGCCGGCCTCGTAGCGGCCGTAGAGCTGGCAGAGGGTGCCGCCGAAGACGCGGTACAGACGGGCGAGCTCGGCCGTTTCCACCGGCGCGCCGCCGTAGAGGACGCGGCGCAGCGAAGCCAGGCGGCCGGGGTCGCCCACCGCGTCGGCGACGCGGCTCAGCATTCCGGGAACGGCGAACACCGTCGTGATCCGGTGCCGTTCGATCGCCTCGGCCATCGCGCCGGCGGAGAACCGCGGCAGCAGAACCTGGGGCAAACCCAGGTGCAGGAACGGAAAACTGCCGACCAGGCCGGTCGCGTGCATCAGCTGGACGACGGTCAGGTAGCGCTCGCCGGCGGCGAGCGGCGGGCCGTAGCCACCGGCGCGGTGGAGGTCCACGTTGATGTCGATGATGGCGCGCCAGTTGGCGTAGCTGGTGGGGATGCCGAAGAGCTCGCCGCCGCGGACCGCGCGCGGGTAGACGACCAGTGGCTGTTCCGCGCGGACGAAAACCCGGTCGAACCACTCGGGGCCCGGTGCCGGTGAAGCGTCGTGGTGCACCAGAGTCGCGGCACCGAGCGCCGTGCTCGTCCAGCCCGTCGGATCGTCGCGGACGTCGTCGTGGTGGCCGTCGGTCAGCACCGCCCGCGCGCCGCCGGCGTCGAAGATCGCCCGGGTTTCGGCTGTCGCCGCGGACGGTTCGACCGGCAGGCGCGTGGCCCCGGCCAGCTCCGTGGCGAGAAACGCCTCGAGCGCGGCCGCGCTGTTGCGGAACGACAGGCCGACCGTCGCGCCCGTCAGCCCGCGCTCGACCAGCCGGCCCGCCAGCGCCCGGGCCCGTCGCAGCAGGTCTTCGCCGGTGCGGGTCACGGTGCCGTCGGGGCTGGAGGTGAGCACGGTGTCGGCGGCTCGGGTCAGCGCTTCCCGGATCTCCCGGCCCGCTTCGACCCCGGAGGGACGGTCCATGGTGTCCTCGTCGTCGGTGAGAACGTTCATTCTCACGGTGGTGGTAGTCTAGGGTTCACTTTTCCGACCGTCAACGTCCGCTTACGTGAGGTGCCGTGACCAGCGCCGAGGAACTCCGAGACCCCGTCCGCGAGCAGCTGCTCGACGCCGCGGAGCAAGTGTTCTACTCGCGGGGCATCCAGGCCGTGGGCATGGACCGGCTGCGGACCGCGGCGAACCTGCCGCTGCGGCGGATCTACCAGCTCTACCCCAGCAAGGACGACCTCGTCGTCGCCTTCCTGCGCCGGCGCCACGAGCGCATGATGGGCAGCATCGCCGACTTCGTCGCCAAGGCCGACGAGCCGCACGCCCGCGTGGCCGCGATCTTCACCTGGCTGCACCGCTGGTTCTGCGAGGCCGACTTCCGCGGCTGCCCGTGGATGAACGCGTTCGGCGAGCTCGGGGCCACGACCCCGGCGGTCGCCGCCGAGGTGCACCACCACCAGCGCGAGTTCCGCAAGCTGCTGTCCGGCATCGTCACCGACGCCGGCTTCTCCCGCGAAGCCGGCAACGCCGTGTACTTGCTGGCGGAGGGCGCGGTCTCGGCGGCCGCCGTCCAGCGCACCGCCACCCCGGCCGCGGAAGCCCGCCGGACAGCCGAGATCATCATCGGCGCCGAAACGCCCGGCCCCCGTCGCCGCGGCGCCGCCCGCGCCCAGTCCTGAGCGCGGGCGGCCGCGGCCGTCAGGCCGACGGTGCGGTGGATTCCTCTGTGGACACCGCGAGAGCGGCGCCCCACTCGGTGATCCGGGTGCGGACGGCCTGCGCGGACAGGCCGACGCGGGCCCGCACGTCGTCGAGCTTGCCGTGCGCGAGGAACTCGTCCGGCACCCCGATTTCGCGGACCGGGGTGTCGACGCCGGCGGCGTGGAGCTGCTGACCGATCCGCGAGCCGACTCCTCCGGCGACCACACCGTCCTCCGCGGTGACCACCAATCCCGCACCGCGAGCAAGGGAGACGAGTGCGGCGGGCAGCGGCTTCACCCACCGCGGATCGACCACGCGGACCGTGAACCCGGCGTCGGCGATTCCCGGAGCCGCGGCGAGAACGTCCGTGGCCATGGTGCCGATGGCGACGACGAGCACATCGACGTCACCTTCGCCGGACTCCCACAGGACGTCGACGTCGCCCTCGCGGCGGATCGCCGGCACGCCGGCGACCAGCGGAGACTTGGGAAACCGCACGACGCTCGGCCCCTCGTCGTGGGCCACCGCCGCCCGTAGCGCAGCTCGCAGCGTCGGTTCGTCCCGCGGCGCCGCCTGCACGAGCCCCGGCACCATCCCCAGCAACGCGTAGTCCCACACCCCGTTGTGCGAAGGCCCGTCCGCGCCCGTCACGCCCGCGCGGTCGAGCACGAGCGTGACCGGCAGCCGGTGCAGCGCCACGTCGAAGAGGAGCTGGTCGAACGCGCGGTTGAGGAACGTCGAGTACAGCGCCACCACGGGGTGCGCGCCGGCGGAAGCGAGGCCGGCCGCGGAGGTCACGGCGTGCTGCTCGGCGATCCCGACGTCGTGGAAGCGCTCGGGGAACGCGCGCGCGAACTTGCCCAGGCCCGTCGGCTCGCGCATCGCGGCGGTGATGGCGACGAGGTCCTCGCGTTCGGCGCCCAGCGCGGTGATCTCGTCGGCGAAGACCGAGGTCCACGTGCGCTTTTTCGCGGCCAGCGGCCGTCCGGTGGTGATGTCGAAGGCTGCGGGAGCGTGCATCTGCTCGACGTCGTCGTCTTCGGCCGGCGCGTAGCCGTGACCTTTGCGCGTGACCGCGTGCACGACCACCGGCTCGCCGAAGTTCTTCGCCAGCGTGAACGCGCGTTCGAGGGCGGCGAGGTCGTGGCCGTCGACCGGGCCGACGTACTTGAGCCCGAGATCCTCGAACATCCCTTGCGGCGCCAGGAGATCCTTGACGCCGCGTTTCACGCCGTGCAGCACGTCGTACACCAGCGGCGCCTTCTCCAGCGCCCCCTTCACGGAGTCCAGCACGCGTTCGTAGCCCGGCTGCAGGCGCAGCTTGGCGAGCCGGTCGGCCAGCGCGCCGGCGGTGGGCGAGTACGAACGGCCGTTGTCGTTGACCACGATCACCACGGGCCGCCGGGCCGCGGCGATGTTGTTGAGCGCTTCCCAGGTCATCCCGCCGGTGAGCGCGCCGTCGCCGGTCACCGCGACCACGCACCGAGTCTCGCCGCGCAGTTCCAGGCCCTTCGCGAGGCCGTCGGCGTAGGACAGCGCCGTGGACGCGTGGGAGTTCTCGATCCAGTCGTGCGCGCTCTCCGCACGGGCGGCGTAGCCGGACAGCCCGCCGGTCTGGCGCAACCGCTCGAAGCCGGCCCGGCGCCCGGTCAGGACTTTGTGGACATACGTCTGGTGCCCCGTGTCGAACAGGATCGGCTCGGCCGGCGAGTCGAACACCACGTGCAGCGCCACAGTGAGCTCGACGACGCCCAGGTTGGGCCCGATGTGGCCCCCGGTCGCCGACACGGTCCGGATCAGGAACTCGCGAATCTCACCGCACAGCGCCACGCGGTCCTCGAAGCTCAGCCGCCGCACGTCTTCCGGGCTCGAAACGCCCGAGAGCAAGCCGGTCATGCCACTCCCCTCGCCCACCGGCCCACCTGGCCGGAGCCACCCGAACGTACAACACGGTGAGAATGGTCGTTCTCAGAGGGCGCGGTCCGGCGGGCAAACGGGTTCCTGACAATCTTCGGTTACCGTCCCCGCCCATGCGGCTGATCATGAAGACGACGGTGCTCGCCGTCGCGGCGATCGTGACGGGATCCGGCACGGCGGTGGCGACCGGGGACCCGGCGGCCACCCGCCGGGTCGAGACGGTGGCCTACGACCTGGGTGACCAGGCGTTCACGCCACCGGCGGACCTCGGCTACGAAGGCAAGAACGAGCTCGACGGCGTCGTCTACTACCCATCCGACTTAGCGCTCGGCACCCATCCGGTGATCATGATCGAACACGGCTCGTGGCAGACCTGCGCCGACCGTGCCGCGACCGACGCCAACGCCGCGGCCCAGGCCGCCCTGGCCGCGGCGCAAAAGGCCGGCGACGACGCGGAAGCGGCGCGGCAAAGCGCGATCGTCGAGCAGACGTCCGCGCGGATGTGGGCGTGGCCGTGCGCCCCCGGCGTCCCGCCGCTGCCCAGCGAGGCCGGCTACGACTACCTCGGGCGGCAGCTCGCGCGGCTCGGGTTCGTCGTCGTGTCCATCGGCACCAACGGGATCAACGCGACGGCGGGCGGCCAGGCCCCGACCGTCTACTACGCGCGGGCGGCGCTGCTCAACGCCCAGCTCGCCCTGTGGCAGCAGCTGGCGTCGACCGGGCAGGGACCGCTGCGCGGCCACTTCACCGACCCGGCCACCGGAAAGCCGCGTGCCGTGGGCTTCCAGGGCCACCTGAACCTGGACGACGTCGGCACCATCGGCCACTCGATGGGCGGCGGCGGGGTCATGCAGCAGGCCGCCGACCAGCGCCACGGCGACTGGCCCGCGGGGGTGACCGTGAAGGCGGTGTTCGCCCTCGCGCCCACCGACAACTGGAACGACGAGGCCGTGACGCAGGTGCCGTTCGCCCAGATGTGGGGCACGTGCGACCAGGTCAACACCGGCCGTTACTTCACGAGCAACTCCGGCCACAACCAGGTCCCGATCTACCGCTTCACCCTCACCGGCGGCAACCACGACAACTACAACACCCAGTGGTCCCCGAGCGGCCACCAGGTCGGCAGCTACGACGACGCCGTCCCCGGCACCCGCCCGGGCACCTGCCGGTCACAGTTCCCCGACGGCCCGCAGCAGGACCAGCCCCGGCTCACGGAGCCCCGGCAGCGCGCCATCACGTCGGCCTACGTCACGGCCTTCTTCCAGCGCTTCCTCAACGGCCGCACCGACTTCGACCCCGTCCTCACCGGCCAGCACCACCCGGCCGGTCTGCCGAACGCGATCGACGTCGGCTACACCCCGGCCGCCGGTTCGCGCTGACCCCGGCCAGGCGCCGCGGGACTTCGGCAGGTCCGCAACCGGCGGGAGCAGCCGCGGCGGCTTCCTGAGGTCGAGAGCGAGGGCGGCGCGCCAGCCCATCGCGGCGGCTTTCCCTTCTCCGGACAGCAGAACTTCCCGGCCCTCCGCGGAGGTCCGCCACCGCTGGACGACCTCGGCACAGGTCGGCCCACCCGGAGCGGCTCATCGAACGGGGCTCGTCTCCGGTCATAAGACTTGGCGGCGCGGCGCAGGTGGGCCGAGCCGGCCCGCCGCGGGTCAGCTCGACACGGCGAGGCCGTGCATGGCCGTGGAGAGCAGGCGTTCCATCAGGTCCGCGGGGCCGCCGGGTTGCTGGGCCGCCCAGGCGAGGCCGAGGGCCAGGGAGATGACCTCGTAGACGGTGACGTCGGCGCGGACGCGGCCGGAGTCCTGGGCGCGCGCGAGCAGCCGGCCGGCGGACGAGCGCATCGCGGCGCACGAGGCGTGCAGCGCGGACTCCTCGTCCGCCAGTGCCGCCATGATCGACTCCGGCAGGCCCAGGTAGGTGCGCGCGCCGGTCGCCAGTTCGCCGAGCCAGGTGAGCAACGCGTCGGGTGCCGCGAGGTCGGGAGTGTCCGCCAGTGCCTCCGCCCGCGTGCGCAACGCGGCGAAGTTGCTGTCCAAAAGGGACTCCAGCAGCGCCGCACGGGTCGGGAAGTGCCGGTAGAGCGTGCCGATGCCGACGCCGGCTCGGCGGGCGACGTCCCGCAGCGACGCATCGGTGCCCTGTTCCGCGAAGGCCTCGCGTGCGGCGGCCAGCAGGAGGTCGCGGTTGTGCGGCACCCCGGACGGCGTGGCTTCGGTCACGCGAGCTCTCCCGCCTTGACGTCGCGGAGCACTGCTCCGTAGCTTTGAAGTGCACCGGAGCGGTGCTCCGGCCGACGTCGAGTGTACGCCGCCAGAAAGGACCACGTCATGCGTGCGGTCATCCTCACCGGCCCGGGCGAGCCGGAGGTCGTGGACCTGCCCGACCCTCACCCGACGGACGGGCAGCTGCGGATCCGGATGGCCGGCGCGGCGGTGAACCCGGCCGACCTGCACGTGATCGACAGCGGCCACACGGGTGTCGGGCTCGGGCTCGACGTGGCGGGGGTCGTGGACGAAGTCGGCCCCGGAGTCACCTGGTTCGCCGTGGGCGACCGCGTCGCGGCCCTGCAGTTCCCGCACGCGCCCCACGCCGTCGCGGGTGCCGCCGCCGAGTACGTGCTCGTGCCGGCCCAGGACGCCGCGCGGGTGCCGGACGGTGTCGACCTCCTCGACGCCGCCACCGTGCCCTGCAACTCCCTGACCGCGGCACAGCTCCTCGCCCTCCTCGGCCCGGCGGCGGGACGGCGGCTGCTGGTCACCGGCGCCGCCGGTGCGGTCGGGGGCTACGCCGTGGCCCTCGCCGCACAGGACGGCTGGTCGGTCGTCGCCCTGGCTCGCGCGTCGGACGCCGGGTTCCTCACCCGCGCCGGAGCGCACGACATCATCACGGACCTGGCGCAGGCACCCGAGGTCGACGCGGTGTTCGACACCGCCCTCCTCAACGAGGCCGCATTGAAGCCGGTGCGCGCCAACGGTTCCTACGTCGGCATCTTCCCGGGTCGCGAACCCGCACCCGAACGCGGCATCGACGTCACCTCGGCGGTCGTCTTCCCCGACGCCGCCGCTCTGACGCGGATGCTCGCCCTCACCGAGCAGGGTGTGCTCGAAGCGCGCCGCGCCGGCACCGTCGCGCTGGCCGAGGCCCCGGCCGCCTACCCGCGGTTCCGGACCGGCGGCCTGCGCGGCCGCCTGGTCCTCACTCCGTGAGCGAGCCGCGCACGACGGGGCCGAAATCGTCGTACGCCGCCGCGACGTCCTCCAGGTCGAGCTCGCCCGGCAGGTCGTCCGCGTCCTGGCGCGCGAGCAGGTACGCCATGATCGCGCGCACCAGCCGCTCCTCCTCGATCCCGCCGAACTCCAGCTCGGACACCGTCGTGCTGTCCGACCTGAGCCGGATCAGGACCTCGTCCTCGCCGCTGGGGACGCTGACGAGGTAATCGTGTTCGGCGAGCCGCTCGACCCGGACCTGCTGCATCGTCACGCCCACCGGCTCCATTCCGAGAACGATCGTTCTCACCGGAACGAGTCTAGAAACCGCCGGCGACCGAAGTCAATCCGGGATGTTCAACCCCACGGTGGCGCGGTGAACCCGCCGAGCTCGCCTTCGAGCAGCCGCGCGAGGTGGATCGTGGTGTGGTCCTCGAACATCGGCCCCACCAGCTGGACACCGACGGGCAGCCCCTCGTCGGACAGCCCCACCGGCGCGACCGTGGCCGGCAGCCCGGGCATCGACGCGATCCCGGCCCACACGAGCTGGCCGGGGTACGGGTGCGCCACGCCGTCGACCGGAATCGTCCGGCCCCACTGGTCTTCGCTGTGGTCGTGCGGGAACGCCGGAGTCGGCATCGCCGGGCACAGCACGACGTCGAACTCCTCGAACAGCTCCCGCCACGCCTGGCGGTGCCGCTGGCGGACCGCGTCGGCGGCCAGCCAGTCGCGGTGGCTGATCACCGTGCCGCGCAGGTGCTCCGCCGCGAGACTGTGATCATCGGGCGCCACCGAAGTGGCCCGCTGCCGGAACTGCTCGTAGACCGGCGGCGGACAGCTCGCGCCGACGACGGAGTCGAACAGCAGCACGAACGTCCGCGCGGCCTCGACCGGATCGGGCAGCAGCGGACTGTCGTGCTCCACCCGCGCGCCGGCACGGGTCAGCACGTCGGCGACCCGCCGGATCCCGGCCCGCACACTCGCGGACGTCGGCATCAACGGGTGGTCCTCGACCACGAGCACGCGGTAATCCGCCAGCGCCGTGCGCCGCGAAGGCGGAAGTTTCCCCGACGCACCACGCGGCGTCGTGAGCGGATCCGGCTCGGCGAGCAGGTCGAGCAGCAGCGCGAGGTCGCTCGCGGTGCGCGCCATCGGCCCGATGACGGTGAGGTCCTTTTCGGACGGCAGCGGCGGGTTCGGCGGCGCGGTGTGCCCGCGTGAGGGCAGCACACCCTGCGACGCCTTGTGCGCGTACACCCCGGTGAAATGCGCCGGGGCCCGCAGTGAACCCGCGATGTCCGACCCGATCGACAGCGCGCCGAACCCGGCGGCGAGCGCGGCGGCCGAGCCCCCGGACGAACCACCCGGCGTCCGCGTGCGGTCCCACGGGTTGTTCGTGGTGCCGTAGATCGCGTTGTAGGTCTGCAGATCCCCGAGCCCCAAGGGGACGTTGGTCTTCCCGAGCACGACGGCGCCCGCCGCCTTCAGCCGCGCGACCGGCAGCGCGTCCTCAGTCGCGACGAAGTCCTTGAACGGCGGGATCCCCCACGTGGTCGGCAGGCCCGCGACGTTGAACGACTCCTTGACGGTCACGGGAATCCCCAGCAGCGGCCGGTCGTCCCCGCGCGCCAGCGCCGCGTCGGCTTCCCGCGCCGCCGCCCGTGCCCGGTCGAAGTCGCGCACGCACACCGCGTTGAGCTCCGGGTCGTACATCTCGATGCGCGCGATCGCCGCCTCCGTCAGCCCGGCCGCGCTCACCTTGCCCGCACGCAGGGCGGCGGACAGTTCGAGGGCCGTCGCGTAAGTCCAGTCCGCCTGCATCGAGGTCCCCCACTCTGGGTTCGGATTGTCGAAGTCAGACTCTACGCAGCTGACTTCGACAGTCGCAACTCAGGGGTAGACTCGCAGCATGGCGATGACTCTGGAGGGCGCGGTCACCGACCGGCGCGGCTGGCGGGCCGAGAACTGCTCGATCACCAAGGCGATCGAGGTCGTGGGCGCCCGCGCGACCGTGCTCGTGCTGCGCGAGGCCTTCTACGGCACGACGCGCTTCGACGAGTTCGTCGACCGCACGGACCTCTCCCCCAGCGTCGCGGCCGCCCGGCTCAAGCAGCTCGTGGAGCTCGGCGCGCTCGAGAAGCAGCCCTACCGCGAACCCGGTGCGCGGCCGCGCGACGAATACGTGCTCACGCCGAGGGGTCGCGATCTCTTCCCGGTCGTGCTGGCGCTGATGCAGTGGGCCGACAAGCACCTGCAGCCCGACGGCGGCCCGGTGCGGATCGTCGAGCGCGGCTCCGGAAAACCCGTCAGCGTCGCGCCCCACACGGACTCCGGCGAGCCGCTGAACCTCGAAGACCTCGCCGTCGTGCCCAACGAGACCTGGGTGCGCCCGTGAGGTCCGCGGGGTCGCGGACCCGCCTCGCCGCCGACGGATTGGGAACCCGGCCGAAGTCGCGGGGCGGGGGACACGCGACCTCGGCCGGGTAGCTATGGGGACGGTGGTCCGTCCCGGTTTTCACCGCCCGCCGGGGATTCCCCGGCAGTCGGCGCATTGCGGCGAGCCTTCACCCGAGCCGCGCTCGGCCCGGTCGCGCAGCCAGCCGGCCGGGAGTCCGAGCCGCGCCGCCTGGCCGCGCAGATCGAAGTCGTCCCAGCCCAGCAGCCGGTCGCTCGACCACCAGCGCCGCGGGCCCGCGTACGCGGTCACGCCGCACTCATCCCGCGCGGGTCGGCCGGCGCCGAAACGTCTTCGTCGGCCTGCGGGTTCGCCAGCCGGCACAGCGGCCCGCCGCCCGGGTGCGAGACGACGCGGCTGTCGGCGAGGAACCACAGGCGCTCGGCCGGGCGGCCGCACACCGAGCACGGGCAGCCGAAGAGCTGCAAACCCCAGCGGGACAACGGCTCAGGCATGGCTCGTCCTCTCCGCATCCGTGCGGCCCCGAGCACCGAGCACGGCCGTGGCGCTGCCTCGCGGCAGCCGGCCCGAACGCATCCGCTGCCGAGGTCCGGCCGGGACGCGGCGGAGGGCGGCCGTGCGTCCCCGGTCGGGCAAGCCGTGCTGGCGCATCACGCTTCCACCTTCCGATCCGGAGGAGAACTCGGGGGGCGGGCGGCATCTTGACGACCCGATGCCGGCTACCGCCATGGCTTTCGAGTCCTCACAGGATCGCCGCGACCGGCTGTGGTCCGCATTCCTGCCACCTGGAGTCCCTCGCCCCCGCTACCGGGACTTTCCCCCGAGGCCGGGGGCTGGCTGTCCGCGCGGGCGGCGCCTATTCTCGGGACGGGTGTTGCGCGTGTCCGACGAAACGATGGTGCAGCGTCGCCGGACCGGAGAGCGCATGCGGCGGCGCTCCAGCGGCGCGCTCGCCGCCGTGGTCGCGGTCGCCGTCGTCACGGGTGTGGCGCTGCTGCTCGAGCCGCATGTGGACTCCGTGTCCCTGCTGATGTTGTACCTCGTCGTGGTGCTGCCGGTCGCCGTGATCTGGGGAACCGCGCTGGCCGTGGGCACCTCGTTGCTGAGCGTCGGTGTCTACGCGGTCCTGTTCGCCCCGCCGCCGTTTTCGCTGCAGTTCGTCGACGCCCAGAACGCGGTCGCACTGGGGGTTTTCCTCATCACCGCGGTGGTGGTGGGGACCCTCGCGGCGCAACTGCAGCGCACGGCCCTGATCTCCGAACGCCTCACCGCCGAGCAGTCGGCCCTGCGCCGGGTCGCGACGCTCGTCGCGAGATCGGTGTCGCCGCCGGAGGTCTTCGAAGCCGTGACGCGGGAGGTCGGCCTGCTCTGCGACGCCGACCTGGCCCGCATGGAACGGTACGAAGTGGACGGCACGGTGACGGGTGTCGCCGCGTGGAGCCGCGTGCCCGTGCACCTCGCCGTCGGCACGAAGATCGAGCTCGACGGGCTCAGCGTCGCGCGCGACGTGCGCGCCACCGGGCGGCCGGTGCGGCTCGCGAGCTTCGCCGGCGAGACGGGCGCGATCGCGCGCGAAGCCCGCAGCCTGGGCATCCGCTCGTCGGTCGGCTGCCCGATCACGGTGTCCGGCCGGCTGTGGGGCGTGATCGCGGCGTCGACGAAGAGCGCCGAGCGCTTCCCCGACAACACCGAGGCGCAGATCGCCAGCTTCACCGAGCTCGTCGCCACCGCGGTCGAGAACGCCGAGGCCCGCGCCGAGCTCCAGGCCTCCCGCGCGCGCATCGTCGCCACCGCCGACCGGACCCGCCGGCGCATCGAACGCAACCTGCACGACGGCGCCCAGCAGCAGCTCGTCTCGCTCGCCCTCCAGGTGCGCGCGGTGCAGGCGCTGATCCCCGACGAGGCCCTCGAGGCCCGCGGCGAGCTCGATCGCATCGCCGACGGACTGTCCGACGCGCTGGACGAGCTGCGCGAGATGGCCCGCGGCATCCACCCGGCGCTGCTGGCCGAGCTCGGGCTCGTGCCCGCGCTCAAGGCCCTCGCCCGGCGCGCGCCGCAGAACGTCGAGCTCGACGTCCGCGCCGACGGACGGCTGCCGGAGCCGATCGAGGTCGGCGCGTACTACGTCGTCGCCGAGGCACTCACGAACGCGGCCAAGCACGCGCAGGCCACCGCGATCACCGTCGTCGTCGAGACCCGCGCCGACGCGCTGCGCATCGCCGTGCGCGACGACGGCGCGGGCGGCGCCGACTTCGCCCGCGGCACCGGGCTGGCCGGGCTGAAGGACCGTGTAGAGGCGCTCGGCGGGCGGATCTTCCTCGACAGCCCGCCCGGCGACGGCACGGTGCTTCGCGCCGAGTTCCCGCTGGTCGGGCGGGCCGGCTGAGCAGGCGTACCGGCCAGCCGGTAGGTGAGCTACCCACTGGCCGGGCCCGGGAATTCCCGCTCGCCGTGACGACGGCGACCCGGTCGGGGTACCACACTGGGTGGCCAGGCGGGGGGCAAAGAAGGTTCCTCGGGAAGAAGTCCGGTCATGACAGTCCACCACCACGCGAGCAACAGGTACTGCACCCGGTGCGGGCGCTGGCACAGCCACTGCGACGCCTGCGGCTGGTTCTGGTACGGCGCCTGCACGTTCTCGGAGGCGCTGCGGCGCATCCGGTTGCACCAGCTCGACGAGGTGTATGCGGACGGGGTGACCGGCCGTGGCCGTACCGGTTAGCGGGAATGCGCGCGCTGCGCGGTTCTGGGAGAGTGAACACGTGCGGTGCCTGATCGTCGACGACAGTCCGGGTTTCCTGGCCGCGGCTCGTCGGCTGCTGGAGCGTGAGGGAGTCACGGTCGCGGGGGTGGCCCGGGGCGGGGCGGAAGCATTGCGGTCCGTCGCGGAGCTGCGACCCGATGTCGTGCTGGTCGACATCGACCTCGGCGGGGAAAGCGGCCTCGACCTCGTGGTGCGCCTGGCGCACACGGACGCCGGGGGCTCGTCGGACATCATCGTGATCTCGACCCACGAGGAAGAGGACTACCGCGACGTGATCGCGGAAGGTCCCGCGGTGGGGTTCCTGCCCAAAGCCATCCTGTCCGCGGGGGCGATCCGCGGCCTGCTCGGCGCGGCCGGCTAGCGGTTGTCGAGGTAGGCCAGCACCGCGAGCACGCGGCGGTGGTCGTCGGTGGTCTCCGGCAGGTCGAGCTTGGCCAGCACGCTGCGGACGTGCTTCTCCACGGTGCCTTCGGTGACCCAGAGCCGGCGCGCGATCCCGGCGTTGGAGCGGCCTTCGGCCATCAGGCCCAGCACCTCGCGTTCCCGGGCGCTCAGCGCGGCCAGTGGGTCGTTGCGGTGGCGGGCCTCGACGAGCTCCTGCACCAGCGCCGGCTCGACGACCGAGCCGCCCTTGGCGATCCGCCGGAGCGTGTCGAGGAACTCCCCCACGTCGGCGACCCGGCTCTTGAGCAGGTAGCCGATGCCGCGGCCGCCGGCCAGCAGCTCCATCGCGTGGTCGACGTCGGCGTGGGCCGAGAGGACCAGGATGCCGATCTCGGGGAGCTCCTCACGGATGGTGCGCGCGGCCTCGAGCCCCTCGACGGTGTGGGTCGGGGGCATCCGGACGTCGACCAGGACCAGGTCGGGGCGGTGCTCCCGCACGAGATCGAGCAGCGCCGTCGCGTCTCCGGCCTGACCGGCCACGGCGAACCCCGAGCGGTCGAGCAGGCTCGCCAGGCCTTCGCGCAGCAGTACGTCGTCCTCGGCCAGGACCACTCGTGGCACCGTCATCGCCACCACCGCTTTCGCCGCGGTGTTGCCCGGATGCCGCGGAACTCAGGTGGACAATCGTGCCATAGCGCTTCGGCCGTCACCAACTCGCTCGGCGTGTCACGAACCGACGAGCACCACGTGCAGGGTCCGCGGCCCGTGCACGCCTTCGACGCGGTTCAGCTCGATGTCGCTCGTGGCACTGGGACCGCTGATCCACGTCTGCGGCCGGTTCGGGTCCAGCAGCGCGACGGCCTCGGGCACACCCGGCACGATCTGGTCCTCCCGGACGACGCACACGTGCACGTCCGGCACCAGGCTGAGTGCGCGGCGGCCCTGGCCCGGGCCGTGGTCGAGCACGAGCGTGCCGGTGCGCGCGATCCCGACGGCCGCCGTGGTGACCACGGCGTCGCAGGAGTCGAGGTCCTCGGCGTCCGGAGTTCCGCCGAGGTCGACGGGGAAACCGTCCGGAACCAGGATGTTTTCAGCCGGCCCCAGCGCGGCGCGGACAGTGTCGGCCAAGTCGGCCGGCGCGCACCGGCTCAGCGTGGCGCGGTAGTCGACCACGCGTTCGGCGAACAGCGAAACCACGTCCGCGGGCGGGGGCGCGCTGCGGTAGCCACGAGGCACGGGCGTCTCGGCGCGGTCGGCCTCGCGCAAGGCACCGCGGACGGCCGCGAGGATCTCGTCGCGCGCGCTCATCGGCGGCCCGTCCGGCGCCACCACGCGCGGAAGGACTCCGGCGGCGGCGCGGGCAGGTCGCGGGCGCCGGTCCACAGCGAGGCGGGCCACGGCAGCCGCCGCACCGCGCGCCGGCCGCCGGGCAGAACCGCGCGGCCGAAGCGGTTCAACGCCTTGCCCGCCGCGCCCATCCCGCGTTCGGCGAGGGTGAGCCGCCGGGCGTCCGACAGCACCCAGGACGCGGTTTTCATCGCCACGGCTTCGGGTTTCGGCGCGCCGCCGCGGTGGGCGTCCACGATCTGGGAGCGCAGGTGGACCAGCACTTCGGGGATGTCGATGCGGACCGGGCAGGCTTCGAAGCAGGCGCCGCACAGGCTGGAGGCGTACGGCAGCGAATCGGTCTGCTCGTCGACGCCGACGCCTTTGAGCAGCGGGTTGAGGATCGCGCCGATCGGGCCCGGGTAGACCGAGCCGTAGGCGTGGCCGCCGGTGCGTTCGTAGACCGGGCACACGTTGAGGCACGCCGAGCAGCGGATGCAGCGCAGCGCCTGCCGCCCGACCTCGTCGGCCAGCGCTCGCGTGCGGCCGTTGTCGAGCAGCACCACGTGCATTTCCTGCGGCCCGTCGCCGGGCGTGAGCCCCGACCACGTGGAGGTGTAGGGGTTCATGCGCTCGCCCGTGCTGGAGCGCGGCAGCAGCTGGAGGAACACGTCCAGATCGGACCAGGTCGGCACGACCTTTTCGATGCCCACCACCGAAACCAGCACCTCGGGCAGCGTCAGGCACATGCGGCCGTTGCCCTCGGACTCGACCACGACCAGTGTCCCGGTGTCGGCGACGGCGAAGTTCGCGCCGGAGACGGCCATCTTGGCGCGCAGGAACTTCTCGCGCAGGTGCAGCCGTGCCGCACCTGCCAGCTCGGCCGGTTCGTCGGTCAGGTCCTCGGGCGCCGGCCGGCCCGCGGCGGCCATCCGGCGGCGGAAGATCTCGCGGATCTCCGCGCGGTTGCGGTGGATCGCGGGCACCAGAATGTGGCTGGGCAGGTCGTCGCCGAGCTGCACGATCAGCTCCGCGAGGTCGGTCTCCCACGCGGTGATGCCCTGCTCGGCGAGCGCCTCGTTGAGCCCGATCTCCTGCGTGGCCATGGACTTGACCTTCACGACCTCGCCGACGCCGTGGCCGTGGGCGATCCGGGCCACGATGTCGCACGCCTCCCGCGCGTCGCGGGCCCAGTGCACGGTCGCGCCGCGGGACTGCAACGCCGCTTCCAGCGTCAGCAGGTGCTCGTCGAGGTGCCGCAGCGTGTTGTCCTTGATCGCCGCGCCCGCCAGCCGCAGTTCTTCCCATTCGTCCACCTCGCCGACGACGGCCGCGCGCTTGGCGCGGATCGTGCCGGTGGCGTGGGCGAGGTTGCGGCGCAGCTGGCTGTCGGCGAGGGCCTCGCGCGCGGCCGTCGGGAACGCCGGCATGCCGACGAACGTGGCACTCACGCGTCCTCCTCGGTCGAAGCCAGTACGTCGGCCAGATGCAGCACCCGCACGCCGGAGCGCTCGCGCGAGAGCAGGCCGCCGATGTGCAGCAGGCACGAGTTGTCGCCCGCCACGAGGACTTCCGCGCCGGTGTCGCGGACGTGGCGGGCCTTGTCCGCGCCCATCGCGGTGGACGTCTCGGCGTTTTTCACCGCGAACGTCCCGCCGAACCCGCAGCACTCCTCGGCAGCGGGCAGTTCCACGAGGTCGAGCCCGCGCACGTTGCGCAACAGCTGCAACGGCTTGTCGCCGACGCCGAGCATGCGCAGCGAGTGGCACGTCGGGTGATACGTCACGCGGTGCGGGAAGTAGGCGTCCACGTCGGTCACGCCGAGCACGTCGACCAGGAACTCGCTGAGCTCGTAGACCTTCGGCCCGGCCTCCGCCAGCCGCGGCTCCCCCGCGCGGCGCGCGACGAGCGAGTGCTGGTGGCGCGCCGAACCCGCGCAGGACCCGGACGGCGTGACGATGCAGTCGTAGCCGGCGAAGGCGTCGGTGAAGGCGCGCACCACGGGCACGGCCTCGTCGAGGTAGCCGGTGTTGACCATCGGCTGGCCGCAGCAGGTCTGCGCTTCCGGGAAGTCCGCGTCGACGCCGAGGCGCCGCAGCAGCCGGAACACCGCCTTGCCGGTGTCGGGGAACATCGTGTCGTTGATGCACGTCACGAGCACGGCGACCTTCACGCCACCACCCCCGCTCCGCTCAGCCGCGCCTCGGCGGCAGCCCAGTTCCCGCCGCCCGGCTGGTAACGCCGCAGCGGCTGGGTCTCGCGGATCAGCCTACGCATGGCCGCGAGGTCCGGCAGGCCGGCACCGAGGGCCCGCGCCTGCACGAGGACGTTGCCCAGCGCCGCCGCCTCGACCGGCCCGGCCAGCACCGGCACGCCGCACGCGTCGGCCGTCAGGCGGCACAGCAGCTCGTTGCGGGCGCCACCGCCGACGACGTGCACCACGTCGACCGGACGGCCCGTGACCTGTGCGGCCTGCCGGACCGCGCGGCGGTACGCGAGCGCGAGACTGTCCACAATGCACCGCACGAGCTCGCCCCGGCTCCGCGGCGGCCGCTGCCCGGTTCCGCGGCACGCGGCGGCGATGCGCGCGGGCATGTCTCCGGGCGGGAGGAACTCGGGGGTGTCGAGGTCCACGACGGCCGCCAGGGGCGGTGCGGCGGCCGCCTCCGCGAGCACCGTCGCCAGGTCCGCGGGCTCGCCGCGCGCGGCCCAGGTCCGCAGGGTCTCGGTGAGCACCCACAGGCCCATCACGTTGCGCAGGAAGCGGATCTTGCCGTCGACGCCGGTCTCGTTGGTGAAATTGGCCGCCAGCGCCGCCGCACCGAGCTGCGGTTCGTCGAGCTCCAGCCCGACCAGCGACCACGTGCCGGAGGAGATGTAGGCGAAGTTCGCACCGGGCTCGGCGGGCACCGCCACGACCGCCGACGCCGTGTCGTGCGAACCGACGGCGATCACCGGCAGCTCCGGCTTCCCGAGCTCCTCGGCCAACGCCGGCAGCAGCGTCCCGATCCGGTCGCCCGGCTCGCGCAACGGGGGCAGCAGCCGTGCCGGGATGCCGGCCCGCTCGGCGAGGCCACCCGCCCACGTCCGCTCGCGCACGTCGTAGAGCTGCGTGGTCGACGCGTTCGTGCGCTCCGCGCCGACGCTGCCGGTCAGCCAGTAGCCGAGCAGGTCCGGGATCAGCAGCATCTTCTCGGCCGCCGCCAGCCGGTCGCCTTCGGACACCAGCTGGTAGAGCGTGTTGAACGGCAGCTCCTGCAAGCCGGTGACGGCGAACAGCTCCGCCGCGGGGATCGTCCGGTGCACGAACTCCGCCACGCCGTCGGTGCGGGAGTCCCGGTAGTGCACGGGGTTGGCGAGCAGCCGGCCGTCGGCGTCGAGGAGGCCGTAGTCGACCGCCCACGAGTCGATGCCGACGCCCGCCACCGCGCCGGCGGCGCCGAGCCCGGCCAGCACCTCGCGGTAGAGCCCGAGCACGTCCCAGTGCAGGGTGGAGCCGGTGGCCCCGGCGACCCGGACGCCGCCGTTCGGAAAGCGGCGCACCTCTTCCAGGTCGAGCCGCCCGGGCCCGACCGTCCCGGCCATCACCCGCCCGCTCGTCGCGCCGAGGTCGACGGCGGCCAGGCGCAGCACCCGCACATCCATCAGCCGGACACCACGGTCAGCCCGAGTCCCAGCAGGTCCGCCACCGCCTTCAGCTCGGCGACGCGGTGGCCGGTCCCCAGCGCCCAGTGGTGGTTCACGCCGGTGGCCGACCACGCGTCGGTCCACTCGCCGGGGTCGCAGCCGAAGTCCACCCGCGACGTCGTGTTCCCGATCTGCAGCAGCGGCCCCGGAACGACCTCGCCTTCGGACGCGACGAGCACGAACGTGCCGTCGCGCAGCTGGCCGAGGCCGCACAACGTCACCGGGCCGTGCTGCACGTCGAACTCGACGGACACGCCCCAGCCCCGCTTGCCGTGGTAGACGCCGAGCCCGCGCAGCAGCGGCTTGCGCGCGCTGATCGCCAGGTGCGCCGGGCCGTCGTGGCCCATCTCCACGACGTTGTCGCGGAAGTTCAGCGCCTGCAGCTCGGTGAACGAACCGCCGGCACCGAGCCGGTCCATCAGCAGCATCGCGAGCGACGCCCGCAGCTCGTACTCGCCGACCGTGGGCACGCCGCGGGCCGTGAGCAGCGAGGCGCCGAGGATGAACCCGGCTCCGACGCGCTCGTGGGTCTCCCCGTCGAGCCCGCGGTGGTAGTACGCGAGCGAGTCCAGCCCGAAGTCCCCGACGAGGCGGTCCAGCGCCACCGAAACCTTGGCGCCCCAGGCGAAGTCCTCCTCGACGACCGAATCGTCCACAGTGAACACTTCGCGGGCGAGGGCCATCCGGGCCGCCGTCTCGGCGTCGGTGACCTGCTCCACGCGCACGCGCAGGTCGTCGACCTCCAGGATCTCGACGTGCCCGCCGAGCTGCGCCGACACCAGCGTCGGATCGGTGGCCACGTCCATCATCCCCGGGTACAGGTGCCCGAGCAGGCCGTGACGCCCGTGCCGGAACGCCGCCCGCACGCCGGCCGCGGTGATCCAGCGCGCGATCTTCACCCAGGCCCGTTCGTCCTCCAGGTACCCGGACACCGACCGGAACTCGACGCCGACGCGGCGGAACGCGTTGGCCATCTCCGGCAGCGGGCAGGCCCCGCAGTAGGCCAGCCACGCGCCCGTGTCGAACGACGCGTGGTCCATCGCCTCGGTGGGCTGCAGGTTCAGCAGCAGCACCGGCGAGCCCGAGCGCTGCGCGATCGGCACCAGCATGCTCGACGTCAGGTACGTGGTGAGGAAGCCGATGATCAGGTCGCAGTCGGCCACCCGCAGCTTCTCCGCGGCGGCCGCGCCTTCGGTCGCGTCGGAGACGAACCCGGCGTCGACGACCTCGCAGTCCATTCCCGACAGCCGCTCCGCGACCCGGCGCGCCGAGGCCTGCAGCTGCGGCAGCAGGTCCGGGAACTGCGGCCAGTACGCACCGAGCCCGCCGGCGACGAGGCCGACGCGGGTGCGGCGCGGGGTGATGCGGTCCAAAGCGGACGGCACAGAGGGCACTGCCGGGACGGGCTGCCCGAGTGTGTCGGTCATGAAATGCTCTCCCTAGCGGAGGAAGGCCGCGGCGACCCCGGCGTCGACCGGGATGTGCAGGCCGGTGGTGTGGGTGAGGTCGCCGCCGGTCAGCGCGAACACCGCGGCGGCGACGTGCGCGGGCAGCACCTCGCGCTTGAGGATCGTGCGCTGGGCGTAGAACTCGCCGAGCTTCTCCTCCGGCACCCCGTAGACCGCGGCGCGCTGCGCACCCCAGCCGCCCGCGAAGATGCCGGAGCCGCGGACGACGCCGTCGGGGTTGATGCCGTTGACACGGATGCCGTGCTCGCCCAGCTCGGCCGCGAGCAACCGGACCTGGTGGGCCTGGTCGGCTTTCGCCGCGCCGTAGGCGACGTTGTTCGGGCCCGCGAACACCGAGTTCTTCGACGAGATGTACACGACGTCGCCGCCGAGGCCCTGGGCGATCATCGCCTTCGCCGCGGCCTGCGAGACCAGGAACGAGCCCTTGGCCATCACGTCGTGCTGCAGGTCCCAGTCGCGTTCCGTCGTCTCCAGCAACGGCTTCGAGATCGACAGCCCGGCGTTGTTCACCACCAGGTCGAGCCCGCCGAACGCCAGCACGGTCGCGTCGACGGCCGCGGCCACTCCGGCCGCGTCGGTCACGTTCGCCGTGACCGCGATGGCCTTGTCGGTGCCGCCGATGCCGGTGGCGACCTCCTCGGCCGCCTCGGTGTTGAGATCGGCGATGGCCACACAGGCGCCTTCGGCCGCGAGCCGTTCGGCGATGGCCCGGCCGATGCCAGAGCCCGCGCCGGTGACCAGCGCGATCCGCCCGGCCAGCGGTTTCGGCTTCGGCAGGCGCTTGAGCTTGGCCTCCTCCAGCGCCCAGTACTCGATGCGGAACTTCTCGCTCTCCGCGATCGGCGCATACGTCGACACGGCTTCCGCGCCGCGCATCACGTTGATCGCGTTGACGTAGAACTCCCCCGCCACCCGCGCGGTCTGCTTGTCCTTGCCGAAGGAGAACATGCCGACGCCGGGCACCAGCACGATCGCCGGGTCCGCACCACGCATCGCCGGGCTGTCCGGCGTCGCGTACCGCTCGTAGTAGGCGCGGTAGGACTCGCGGTACTCGGCGTGCAGCTCCTTCAGCCGCGCGACGACGTCCTCCAGCGGCGCGGTCGCGGGCAGGTCGACCACCAGCGGGCGGACCTTGGTGCGCAGGAAGTGGTCCGGGCACGACGTGCCCAGCGCGGCGAGCCGCCCGAGCTTCTCCCGCGAAAGGAACTCCAGCACCACGTCGGCATCGGTGTAGTGGCCGACGTTGCGCTGATCCGTGGACGCGAGCCCACGGATCAGCGGCGCCAGCGCCGCGGCCCGCGCGCGGCGCTCATCCTCCGGTAACCCCTCGAAACCGGGGACGACGGGGCCGAACGGCTCGGCTTTGCCGCGTTCGGCCAGGAACTTCTCGGCGGTGCGGATGATCTCCAGCGAATTCCGCCGGCACTCCTCGGAAGTCGCGCCCCACGCGGTGATCCCGTGTCCGCCCAGGATCACGCCGATCGCCTGCGGGTTGGCCGCCTTCACGGCCGCGATGTCCAGGCCGAGCTGGAAGCCGGGCCGGCGCCAGTCCACCCAGGCGACGCGGTCGCCGAAGCACTCCTTCGTCAGCGCAGCGCCGTCGGCCGCCGTGGCCAGCGCGATGCCCGAGTCCGGGTGCAGGTGGTCGACGTGCGCCGCCTCGACGAGACCGTGCATCGCGGTGTCGATCGACGGCGCCGCCCCGCCGCGCCCGTGCAGGCAGTAGTCGAACGCGGCGACCATCTCGTCCTCGCGCTCGACCCCCGGATAGACGTCGACGAGCGCGCGCAGCCGGTCCAGCCGCAGCACGGCGAGCCCGGATTCCTTCAGGGTGCCGAGGTCGCCACCGGAACCCTTGACCCACACCAGTTCGACGGGCTTCGCGGTGACCGGGTCGAGCACCTCGCCCTTCGCGGAGGTGTTGCCGCCGGCGTAGTTCGTGTTCCGCGGATCGGCGCCCAGCGCGTTGCTGCGGGCGATGAGCTCCTCGGGCACGGTCATGCTCATGCTCCCCATCCGGCCTGCTGCCCGTCGGCGCGCTCGGCCTCGATCTTCTGCTGGTAGCCGCTGCGGTGGTAGGCGGCGACCGGGTCCGGATCCAGCCCCGCGTCCTCGCGCACCTCGGCCAGGATCGGCCGCACGTCGGTGTTGTAGGCGTCCATGAGCACGGCGTTGGCGCCGAGCACGTCGCCGGACTGCTGGGCCGCGCGCAGGGCGTCGCGGTCGACGAGCAGCGCCTTGGCCGTGGCCTCCTGCACGTTCATCACCGAGCGGATGATCGCGGGGATCTTCGCCTCGATGTTGTGGCACTGGTCGAGCATGAAGTTGATGCCGTAGGCCGGGTCCAGCGCGTCGCCGCGCACGATCTCGTACAGGATCCGGAACAGCTGGAACGGGTCGGCGGCGCCGGCCATCAGGTCGTCGTCGGCGTAGAAGCGCGAGTTGAAGTCGAACGCGCCGAGCTTCCCCGCCCGCAGCAGGAACGCGACGATGAACTCGATGTTCGTGCCCGGCGCGTGGTGGCCGGTGTCGATGCACACGGTCGCCTTCTCGCCCAGCTCGATGCAGTGCGCGTACGAGGTGCCCCAGTCGGGCACGTCGGTGGCGTAGAACGCGGGCTCGAACAGCTTGTACTCCAGCAGCATCCGCTGGTCGTCGCCGAGCCGGTCGTACGCCTCGCGCAACGCGGCCGCGAGCCGGTCCTGGCGGTCCTGCAGGTCGTCCTGGCCCGGGTAGTTGAGGCCGTCGGAGAACCACAGCTTCAGATCCCGCGAGCCGGTGGCGTCCATGATGGAGATCGCCTCGAGCAGGTGGTCGGTCGCCTTGCGCCGGATGTCGGGGTCGGGGTTGGTGACCGAGCCGAGCTTGTAGTCGTTGTCCTGGAACACGTTGGTGTTGATCGCGCCGATCCCCACGCCGAGGTCCTCGGCGTAGGAACGCAGGGCGGCGAAGTCGTCGACCCGGTCCCACGGGATGTGCAGCGCGACGGTCGGCGCGACCCCGGTGAAGCGGTGCACGGTCGCCGCGTCGGCGATCTTCTCCTCGGGCGTGCGGGGAACCCCGGCCTGGGCGAAGACCTTGAACCGGGTGCCGGAGTTCGCGAACGCCCACGAGGGGGTCTCGATCCGCTGCGCCCGCAGAGCGGATTTCACGGCTGCCAGGTCGGGCAAGTCGATCACGTCTTTTCCTTCTCACGCGCTCGCGCGCTCGTCGTCCAGATGAAAAACCTCGGTGAGCAGGGCGAACCCCTCGTCGGGTCCGCGGTCGTCGAGGCCGGTGAAGAACTGCGCCATCTCGGCCTGCCACCGGGCGTTCACCTCGGTCTCGGCCATCGCGGCCTGTGCCGCGGCGAGGTCGTCGGCCTCGACGTAACCGATCAGCAGGCCGTCCTCACGCAGGAAGAGCGAGTAGTTGCGCCAGCCGGTCTCGCGCAGGGCCGCCTGCATCTCCGGCCACACGGCGCGGTGGCGTTCGGCGTACTCGGCCATCCGCTCGGGCCGGACCTGCAGCTGGAAGCAGTATCGCGCCACGATCTCCGTCCTCGGTGGACTCAGTGGATCCAGTGGACTCTGTGGACTCGGGAGGTCCGGCCGGGCCGAGCAGGCCCGGCCGGAGCCGCGCCTCAGAAGTTGAACTTGTCGATGTTGTCGGCGTTGAAGACCGTCGGCGGGCCGAGCACGATCTCGCCGTCCGCGCCGATCGTGTACTCACCGAGCTTGCCGGCCTTGAACTTCTGGCCCTGCGTACCGGTGATCTGCCCCGAGCTCAGCGCCACGCCCGCGTAGGCGGCCAGGTAGCCGATGTCGGCCGGGTTCCACAGCGCGAACTCCTTGACCGTGCCGTCCTTCACGAACGCCCGCATCTGGTTCGGCGTGCCCAGCCCGGTGATCGCGACCTTGCCCTTGTAGCTCGACGAGCTCACGTAGCGGGCCGCGGCCGCGATGCCGACGGTGGTCGGCGACACGATCACCTTGAGGTTCGGGAACGACTGCAGCAGGCCCTGGGCCTCCTGGAACGACTTCTGGTCGTCGTCGTTGCCGTAGGCGATCTTGTCCAGCTTCAGCTTCGCGTACTCGGGCTTCTTGAGCTCGTTCTGCAGCACGGCGATCCACGCGTTCTGGTTGGTCGCGTTCGGCGTCGCCGAGAGGATCGCGATCTCGCCCCCGCCGCCGGCCAGCTCGTTGGCCATCTTCGCGAGCTGCTCGCCGATGCCCTGGGTGCTGGCCTGGTTGATGAACACGTCGCGGCAGCTCTTCGCCGCATCGGAGTCGAAGGCGACGACCTTGATGCCGGCGCTGCGGGCCTGGTTGAGCGACGGGCACACCGCGTTCGGGTCGTTGGCGGCGATGCCGATCACGTCCTGCTGCTGCTGGATCAGCGTGTTGATGTAGCTGACCTGTGAGGACGCGCTGGCGTCGTTGGGGCCGACGAGCTTGTACTCGCCCTTGAGCTCGTCCAGCGCGGCCTTGCCGCCGCCGACCTCGATGTCGCTGTAGGGGTTGTTGAGCTGCTTGGGCAGGAACGCCATCTTGACGCCCGTCTTGCTCGCCGCGTTCGGGTCCGCGGACGCGGTGGACGCGGCCGGGCCGGAGCCCGTGCTGTCGTTCTTCGTGGTGCCTCCGCACGCGGTGAGGCTCAGGACCAGGCCTGCCGCGCTCGCCAGCGACACGACGCCGGTCAGGATTCGTCGGGACATCTTCGTCACCTTTCTGGGTTACTGCTCGGCGCCGGCGAGAGCTCCGGCTTTCGGGGACGGGGATCGCCGCCTGCGCCGCTGCAGCGCGGCACGGGCGGAGGACAGGATGTTGGGCAGCAGCACGGAGATGATCAGCAGCACGCCGGTCACGATGTTGAGCGCCTCGTTCGACACGTCCTGCAGCCGCAACGCGTTCTGCAGCGCCGAAAGCAGCACCACCCCGCCGAGCACGCCGGGCAGCGTGCCCTTGCCGCCGAAGATCGAGACGCCGCCGAGCAGCACCGCGGCCACCACGGCCAGCTCCAGGCCGAAGCCGTTGTCGGCACGGGCGCTGGAGTAGCGCAGCGTCCACAGCACCCCGGCCAGCCCGGCCACGGCGCCGCTGACGACGTAGAGCCAGAACTTCGTGCGCCCGGTGCGGATGCCGGCGAAGCGGGCCGCGGTGTCGCTCGCGCCGGCCGCGAACACGCCGCGGCCGATCGGGGTGGCGTGCAGGACGACCCCGAAGACGATCGCGAGGATCACCAGTGGCACCAGCACGTTCGGGATCGAGCTGCCGCCGATCGTCCCGGTGACCCAGGCGGTGTAGGACTGCGGGAAGTCGGCCACCGCGCTGTCGCCGAGCACCACGAACGCGAGGCCGCGGTAGAGGGCCATGGTGCCGATCGTGACGGCGAGCGACGGCAGCTTCAGCACCGTGACGAAGAAACCGTTCACCGCGCCGAGGATCGCGCCGAGCACGATGCACAGCGGGATGATCGACTCGATCGTCAGGCCGGAGTTCCACAGCGAGCCCATCACCGCGGACGTGAGCCCGAGCGTGCTCGCCACCGACAGGTCGATCTCGCCGGTGACGATGATGAACGTCATCGGCAGCGCCATCAACGCGATCGGCAGCAGGTCCAGCAGCAGGAACGTGTAGTTGCGGCCGGTGCCGAAGTTGTCGATGGTGCCCGACGCGACGAGCAGGACCACGATCGCGATCGCGATGACGGCGACGTCCCAGCTCGCGAGCCGCGCCAGCCAGGCGGGGCGCCGCGCGGCGGTGGTGGGGTCAGACATGGGAGTCCCTCTTCTTCAGTGCCTTGGCGACCCGCACGGCGACCAGCCGGTCGGCGCCGATGGCCAGCAGGATCAGGGCGCCGACGATCGCCTGCTGCCAGAACTGGTCGATGTCCAGCACGGCCAGCGCGCTGCCGATCACCGTCAGCAGGAGCGCGCCGAGGCTCGCGCCCCACACCGAACCGCTGCCGCCGAACACGGCGACCCCGCCGACGACCGCGGCGGCCACGACGTTGAGCTCGTACCCCGTGCCGGCCGCGGCGTCGACCGTGCCGAACCGGGCGGCGAAGAGCACCCCGGCGAGGCCGGCCAGCGCTCCGCTGACGAGGAACGCGATGGTGGTGTTGCGGCCGACCTTGATGCCGGCCAGCTGGGCGGCCTGCGGGCTCGAGCCCATGGCGTACAGCTCACGCCCGCCGCGGTAGTTGCGCAGCACGATGCCGGCGATCACCATCACGAGCACCGCGATGAGCACCAGCCACGGGATGCCGAGCACCGACGCGTCTCCGAAGTCGAGGAACGAACGCGGCAGCTTGTCGGCGTTGATCTGCTGCCCGCCGGCCCAGAAGTAGACCGCGCCGCGGAACGCGTACAGCGTGCCGAGCGTAACGACCAGGGCCGGGACCCGGCCGAACCGCACGACCGCGCCGTTGATCAGGCCGCACGCCGCGCCGACGACCAAGCCGGCGAGCAGGGCCACGATCACCGGCAGGCCGGGGTTGTCGCGCAGCATCGTGCCGACGGCGAAGGCCGACAGACCGAGCACGGACCCGACGGACAGGTCGATGTTGCGCGTGATCATCACGACGGCCTGCCCGACGGCCAGCACCGCGAGGATCGCCGTGCCGAGCAGGATGTCGCGGATGCTCTGCCCCGAAAGGAACCGGGAGTTCTGCGTCGCGGTGAACACCACGATCACGATCAGCGCCAGCACGATGCCCGACTCGCGGGCCTTGAACACGGTTCCGAACACCGATCGCCGCGCCCCCGGGCTCGCCTGGCGGGGCGGCGGGGCCGCCACCTTCGTCGCGTTCACGCCACAGCTCCCTGTCCCATCGCCGCGAACATCACCGAGTTCTCGTCGGCCTCGGCGCGCGGGATCTCCGCGACGATCCGGCCTTCGCGCATCACCAGCACCCGGTCGGCCATGCCCAGCACCTCCGGCAGCTCCGACGACACCATCACCACCGCCACGCCTTCGGCCGCCAGCGCGGACATCAGCCGGTGCACCTCGGCCTTGGTGCCGACGTCGATACCGCGCGTCGGCTCGTCCACGATCAGCACGCGCGGCGCCATCGCGAGCCACTTGGCCAGCACCACTTTCTGCTGGTTGCCGCCCGAGAGCGTGCCGACCGCGTCGCCGAGGCGGCCGTACTTGGTGCGCAGGCGTTCGGTCCAGCGCAAGGCTTCCCGGCGCTCGCCCGGGCCGAGGAGCAGGCCGAGCTTCGACAGCGCTCTCGCTCGCGGAAGTGTCACGTTGCGCTCGATCGAGAGGTCCATGACGAGGCCCTGCTGCCGGCGGTCCTCCGGCACGAGTGCCATGCCCGCCGCCATCGCCGCGCGCGGCGAGTGGGGCTTGAGCTTCTTCCCGTTGAGCCGCACGACTCCGGCGTCGCGTTCGTCCACTCCGAACACCGCCTGGACCACTTCGGACCGACCGGCACCGACCAGCCCGGCGAACGCGACGATCTCGCCCGCCCGCACGGAGAACGACACGTCGCGGAACACGCCCTCGCGCGTCAGACCGTCCACTTCGAGCACCACGGCGCCGGGTTCGACGTCCTGCTTGGGGAAAAGTGCGTCGAGGTCGCGTCCGACCATGCGGCGCACCATCTCGTCCACGGTCACGTCTTCCATCGCGTCGGTGGAGACGTGGCGGCCGTCGCGCATGATGGTCACGCGCTGGCAGAGGTCGACGATCTCCTCGAAGCGGTGCGAGATGAACATGATGGCCGCGCCCTCGTCGCGCAGCGCCCGGGCCACGGAGAACAGGCGCTCGACCTCGACCAGGCTCAGCGCGGCGGTCGGCTCGTCCATGATGAGCACGCGCGCGTCGGCGCTGAGCGCCTTGGCGATCTCCACGATCTGCTGGTCGGCGATGGACAGCCCGCGCGCCGGGCGGTTCGGGTCGATGCGCACGCCGAGGCGGGCGAAGAGCCGTTCGGCCTCGGCGCGGATCGCCGAGCGGTCGATCATCCCCAGCCGGCCGCGCGGGTGGCGGCCCATCACGATGTTCTCGGCGACCGTGAGATCGGGGAACAACGTCGGTTCCTGGTAGATCACCGCGATGCCCGCGGCTTTCGCGTCGGCGGGTGAGGAGAACTCCACTTCCCGGCCGTCCAGGAGCAGCTCGCCCTGGTCGGGACGGTGCACACCGGCCAGCATCTTGACGATCGTGGACTTGCCCGCGCCGTTCTCGCCGACCAGCGCGTGGGCCTCGCCGGCGTAGAGGGGGAAGGAAACGCCCGCGACCGCCGCGACCGCGCCGAACGACTTCGTGACCCCGCGGACCTCGAGCAGTGGCACTCGGTCGCGCTCCTGCCGCGTCATCGCGACCTCCGGGATTGAAAGGTTTCACAAACCTGGCGCGGTGACGCTACTATGCGTTCGAACGGGAAGTCAATGACAGCGGTATCTCGACGTTGTCGCGGTTTTTCAGGCAGCGACCGGTGATTGTCACGTTTCAACACAGGGTGGGGTGACAGTGGAAGACTCGAGCGAAGTCGTGACCCCCGCACCCCGCGCGGCCGGGATCAAGGACGTGGCCGCGGCCGCCGGCGTCTCGCTCGGCACGGTGTCGAACGTGCTCAACCGGCCCGAGCGCGTGAGCCCGAAGACGCGGGCCAAAGTGGAGGCCGCAATGGCGGCGCTGGGCTTCGTGCGCAACGAGTCCGCGCGCCAGCTGCGCGCCGGGCACAGCAGCGTGCTCGCCTACGTGATGCTCGACGGGCGCAACCCGTTCTTCACCGACGTCGCCGCGGGCATGGAGGACGCGGCCGCCGCGGACGACCTGTCCCTGTTCGTGTGCAACAGCGCCAACCTCGCCGAACGCGAGACCGCCTACCTCCGCCGGCTCGAACAGCAGCGCGTGCAGGGCGTTCTCATCACCCCGGTCGACCCGGACTCCCCCGCCCTCGCCGAGCTCGCGCGCCGGGGCACGCCGGTGGTCATCGTCGACCGCAAGCGCCCCGGCACCGACCACTGCTCCGTCGCCGTCGACGACGTCCGCGGCGGCGAGCTCGCCGCCCGCCACCTGCTCGACCAGGGCCACACCCGCATCGCCTTCGTCGGTGGCCCGCTCACGCTCGGCCAGGTCCGTGACCGCCGCGAGGGCGCCCTGCGCGCCTTGCTCGCGGCCGGCCTGGGCCCCGACCACCTCGTCGACCTGGCCACTCCCCAGCTCACCGTCGAGGACGGCAGCAACGCGGGCCAGCGCCTCGCCGGCCTGCCGTCCGCCACCCGCCCGACCGCGGCGTTCTGCGCCAACGACCTGCTCGCCCTCGGCCTTCTGCGCAGCTGCGCGGCGCTGGGCATCTCAGTCCCGGCCGACCTCGCCATCGTGGGCTACGACGACATCGACTTCGCCGCGGCCGCCACGGTGCCCCTCACTTCCGTCCGCCAGCCCCGCCACCGCCTCGGCCGCACGGCCGCGGAGCTGCTCATCCAGGAGACGTCGGACCCGGGACACGTGCACCGGCAGGTGACGTACCTTCCGGAGCTGGTGGTGCGGGCGTCGACCCTGCGGACGAAGTAGGTCCATTGTGGATGGCCGACCATCCACAATGGACCTACTTCGGGATCATTCAGGCACGCGGGTGATCTCCGGCCGTTCCACCCCGTGCGGAATGTCGAACGACTCCTCCCCCGTCCGCAACAACCGCAGGATCACCCCGGCCACGTAGTCCGGGCTCTGCACGACCATCCCCGGGATCGGCGAAGCGCCGAGCTTGAACAGGCCGTCCGCGAACTCCGTCGCGGTGATGGACGGCAGCAGCAGCGACACGGCGATCCCGTCGGCGGCGAGCTCCTGCGTGAGCACCGCGCTGAGCATGTTCACGGCCGCCTTGCTCGCCGCGTAGGCACCCACGCCGACCGCGACGCGGCGGGTCGTGCCGGAGCTGACGTTCACGATGCGGCCGAAGCCCTGGCGCCGCATGGCGGGCAGGACGGCCTGCGTCACGGCGAGCAAGCCGACGACGTTGAGTTCCAGCGTCGCACCGAAGGCGGCGGGGTCGACCTGGTCGAGGGGGCCGTGGAGGCTGGCGCCGGCGTTGTTGACCAGGCCGTCGATGCGGCCGCGCCGGGCCAGGGTGGCCTCGACGAGGGCCGCCACCTGCGCGGGATCGGTCACGTCGGTGGGGACGGTGAAGGCGCCGCCGAGCTCGTCGCCGAGTGCGGCGAGCCGGTCGGCGCGGCGGGCGGCGAGCACGGGGAACGCGCCCGCCGCGTGCAGGCGCCGGGCGGTCGACGCGCCGATTCCCGAGGAGGCGCCGGTGACGATGACCGTTTTGCCGGCCAGGTCGATGAGGTCTGTCATGCCACGACGTCTACCAGACGCGAAGGCGAGGCCGGCAGTTGACAACATGGTCTTATGAGCCTAAGAAATACCAGACCACCGAGCCCGCGCCCGCGCGCCGGTGTCTGGAGGGAGCTATGGCAGCTCTGCGGATCCGGCGGATCCTGATCGCGACCACCGCCCTCGTCTCGCTCGCCGCGTGCGGGCCGGGCGGCCAACCCGACGGCTACGGGCTGGCCGAACCCGGCACCATCACCGCGGGCGTCACAGCCGGCGACGCCCCGTTCGTCTCCCCCGACGCGACCGGCAAGCCGGTGGGCCTGCTGGTCGACCTCAACGACGTGATCGCCCAGCGGATGGGGCTGAAGATCACCTACCGGACGACCACCGTCAGCGCCGGGTTGCCGCTGGTCACGGCCGGTCGGCTCGACCTGCTCGCGATCGGCATGCTGCCGACCGCCGAGCGCAGGAAGAGCGTCGACTTCACCAAGCCGTTCTACCTGGCCTCCGACGACGTCGTGGTCCGCACCGGCTCGGCCGTGAAAGGCGCGGGAGACCTCGCCGGTCGACGCGTCGGCGCGGGGCTGGGCAGCGCGCAGGCCGACTTCGTGACCGCGAAGATCCCCGGCGCCGCCCTCATCTCGCAGCCCACCAACAGCGCGGGCGTGACCCAGCTGCTCAACGGCAATCTCGACGCGATGGTCCTGGCCTCCACCGAGGTCCCGACCGTGCTCCAGGAGAACCCCGGGCGGGTCAGGATCGCCTACTCCGCGCCGCACGAACAGGCGTCGGCGATGCCGGTCAACCGCAAGCTCACCGCGTTCGAGAAGGCCTACGGCGATCAGCTCAAGACCACGATGGACGACGGCACTTTCCTTCGCCTGTACGACAAGTACTTCCCCGGCGAGCCCTACCCGGCGCAGATGTTCACGTACTGGCCCCAGCTCCGAGACCAGATCCAGAAGGGCAGATGAAATGCGCCGACGATTCCGCGCCGCCTTCGCCGCGGCCGCGCTGCTGACCGTTTCCGCGTGCGGCGGCGGGGGTTCCGCGAGCCCGGACCCCTACGGCCTGGCGGTACCCGGCACCATCACCGCCGGCGTGCCGCAGGGCGACGCGCCGTTCGTGTCACCCGACGCGAGCGGCAAGCCGGCCGGGATGCTGATCGATCTCAACGACGTCATCGCGAAGCGCATGGGCCGGAAGATCACCTACAAGCTCTCCACCGTCGGTGCGGGCCTTCCGCTGGTGACCGCCGGCCAGTACGACATGATGATCGCCGACCTCACCATGTCCGAGGAACGCAAGCGCAACGTCGCGTTCACCACGCCGTTCTACGTGGACGCCAACGACGTGCTGGTCCGCTCCGACTCGCCGGTGAAGACCGTCACCGACCTGAGCGGCAAGCGCGTGGGGGTCGGCATCGGCAGCGCGCAGGCCGATTTCGCCGCGAAGACGTTGCCACAGGCCAGTGTCGTGAGCGTCCAGACCAACGCCACCGGCATCGACCAGCTCCTCAACGGCAACCTCGACGGCTTCGTCGTCAGCTCCGTGCAGGCCATCACGGTCTTCACCCAGCACCCCGGGCGGCTGAAAGTCGGTGTCTCCGTGCAGAACCCGCTGCCGGAGGCGATGGCCGTCCGAAAAGGACTCGACAGGTTCCTGACCGACTACGACAAGCAGCTCGCCGCCGTGGTCGACGACGGCACGTTCCTCAAGCTGTACCGCCAGTACTTCCCGGGGCAGGAGTACCCGAGCTCGCTGTACCAGTACTGGCCTTCGCTGCAAGCGCAAGTCCGGAAGGATCCCGCGGGCAAGTGACGACGGCGGCCGGGTTCACGGACCCGGCCGCCGTTCCCCCTCGGGTCAGCTCCGCCACCAGTCCTCGAGCGGGGTGACCGGCACGGTGCGCTTGTGGCGCGTCCGGAGGAAGATCGACTCCACCTTCTCCGCGACCGCCGGGGTCACGTCGAGGCCTTCCAGGTAGTCGTCGAGCTCGGCGTACTTGAGGCCCAGGGCCACCTCGTCGGGCAGGGCGGGCCGGTCGTCCTCGAGGTCGGCGGTCGGCACCTTCTGCCAGACGCTCGGCGGCGCGCCCAGCTCCTGCAGCAGCGCGGCGCCCTGGCGCTTGGTCAGCCCGGTCAGCGGCGTGAGGTCGACGCCGCCGTCGCCGTACTTGGTGAAGAAGCCGGTGACGGCCTCGGCCGCGTGGTCGGTGCCCACGACCAGCAGGTTCAGCTGCCCGGCGATCGAGTACTGGATCACCATGCGCTCGCGGGCCTTGATGTTGCCGCGCACGAAGTCGCGCAGGCCGGGCGCCTGGCCCAGCAGCTCGCTCATCCCGAGCGCGGCCTCCGTCGCGACGGCGTCGGCGCCGGGCTTCACGTTCACCGTGACCGAATGGTCGGGCTTGATGAACTCCAGCGCGATCTGCGCGTCTTCCTCGTCGGCCTGCACGCCGTAGGGCAACCGGACCGCGACGAACGTGGCCTCGTGCCCCTCCTCGCGCAGTTCCTCGCTCGCCAGCTGGCAGAGCCGGCCGGTCAGCGAGCTGTCCTGGCCGCCGCTGATGCCGAGCACGAAGCCCTTGGCCGGCGTGGAGCGCAGGTAATCCTTGAGGAAGTCGATCCGCTGCCGGATCTCGGCTTTCGGCGTGATGACCGGCTTGACGCCGAGCTCGGCGAGAATCTGCTGCCGTAGGTTCTCCATTCGGCGTACTTTACTGGCGCCCGCCGCCCGGCCGGCCACCGCGCCGCTAGCCTCGGCAGGGCCCTCCTCCACCCGAAAGGAGACCCGCCCGTGGCCATCCTCTCGCTCGGCCTGCACCCCGCCGCCCTCGACTACAGCCGCCACCCCGGCCTCGACGAGGCCACCCTCACTGCCCGCATCACCGCCGGCGAGGCCACCGTGCGCGACGCGGGCTTCGACTTCGTGCCGTGTTACGTCCCGGCCGATCCCGACGCGGCGGAGCGGCAGGTGCGCGACTGCGTGGCCGCGAACCCGGTCACCGCGGCGATGATCGGCGCGGGCGTGCGCATGGCCGCCGAGCACACGCTGCTGTTCGAACGGCTCGTCAACGTCCTGGTCGAGCTGGTCCCCGGCGTCACCTTCTGCTTCAACACGTCCCCGGAATCCACCCTCGACGCGCTGCGCCGGGTGGTCTGAGCACTGTCCTCTCCGGACCTCAGCGCGGCTCGCCGCCGAGAATCTCCTGGGCCAGGGCGAGCAACTCGTCGGTACCGGCGGCCGCGAGGTGCGGCAGGGTCCCCGCGTGCCGGCCGAGGATCACGCCGATCAAGGCGGCCGACAGGACCTCGGCGCGCAGCTCGGGGTTGGCCACGCCCTCGCGCACGAACCGCTCGCGCAGCGGGGTGAGAACCCGGTGGCCCAGTTCCGCGAGCGCGGCCTCCTGGGCTTCCGCGTTGTCGTAGGGCCGGATCGCGGCCTGCAGGATCGGACCCGGCCCGCGCGTACCCGTGCGTTCGATCAGGTCCTTCAGCCGCGCCGGTTCCAGGACATCGGGGAGCTGCGCGCCCGGTTCGCCCTCGGCGCGCAGCACGGCGATGAACAGCTGCGCCTTGCCGCCGAAGTAGCGCGCGATCATCGTCGGGTCGACCCCGGCGCGTTCACCGATGTCCCGGGCTGTCGTCTGGTCGTAGCCGCGGTCGGCGAACAGCTCGGCGGCGGCGGTCAGCAGCCGATCGCGGCTCGCCGCCGCGTCGCGACGGCGGGGAGACGAAGAGTCGGGCATCCTGTGCTTCCTTGCGTGCTGGGGTGATCTCGCGGATTTCAGTCGAGGCTGCGCGCGGGCTCGTGCCACCACGTCAGCAGGTCGTCGGACAGGCCGTCCGCCTGCCGCGCGCCCGCCTCGGCCCCGACGTCGATGAACCGCGCGTCGAGAAGATCGTGGGGCTTCTCGTAGAACGGATCCGCCGTGATCACCCGTACGCGGTGACCTCGTGCGGTGAGGAAAGCCTCCTCCCGCGCGAGATTTGCGGACGGCATCGGCGCCACCACGAGCACCCGGCCCGGCTCCACGGCACCGCCTTCGTGCCACTGCGGATCGACGGCCAGGTCGGCGTTGGTGCCCGAGCGCACGCCCCCGTCGACCCAGGTCGCGCCGGCCACGCGCACCGGCGGTGCGACGCCCGGCGCCGCCGACGAACAGGCCACCGCGACCGCGACGGAGATCCCGTCCACCGGCGACCACCCGCGGGCGAGGCCGGTGTCCGTGCTCACCGCGGTGATCCGGAGCCGGCGCGGCCACGGGCCGGCCGGCAACGCCCAGGACCACAGCTCGTCGGCCTGCTCCGCCGAAATCGGCGGCACCGCGGCGATCGCGGCCCGCCCGATCCGCCGCGCCCGCTCGGGTCCCTCCGAGGTGTCCTGGGCGAGGCTCTGGAACAGCGCCCGGTCCCCTTGCCCGGCGGCGACGTTCCGGGCGTGCCAGGCCGCGCGCTCCCGCATCTTCGCCGGCACCGCCGTCAGCCCGGCCGGCTCCATCGTCAGCCACGCACCAACGATCGACCCGGCCGAGGTGCCCACGACGACCCCGGACCCGGACAGCGGCAGGCCCGCGGTCTCCAGCCGGTGCACCAGCGCCGACATCCACGCGGCGCCGACCGGACCGCCTCCGCCGAGGACGAGCGCGGCCGGCGGAGGGACGTCCTGGGATGGGGACATGGCACGTTCTCCTTCACGGTTGCCGAGACACGAACCACCCCGCTCGCGGGCTTGCGGGTACCGTCTCCCACTTAGTCTACGCCTGATGTCTACAGGCGATGTCTACCGCTGTGTACTTACTCCTGGGATGAGCCTGCCCCCGGCGGTGGTACTCACGGCGTCCGCCTGTTCGGCAAGGGCAGGTTCGGACCTTCTTCCGTCGCAATACTCGAGGCACAGCCACGCGGGACCGTCCACGTGCGACTCCGGCATCGGTCGCCGAGCCGGGAGAAGGAGATTTCCCATGACCCCCACCGCTTCCCGCACCGGCCACTGCCTCTGCGGCGCCATCACCTACCGCTTCGACGCCGAGCCCACCGGTGTCGTCCTGTGCCACTGCGACGACTGCCAGCGCCACACCGGCTCGGCGTTCTCGCAGAACGTCCTGGTGGCCCGCGACGCCGTGAAGATCGAGGGCACCCCCCAGGTCCACCACACCACCGGCACCGAGAACGGCCACCTGCGCGACCGCCTCTTCTGCGGCGACTGCGGCACGCCGATCTTCACGATCCTCCACGAACACCCCGAAACCCTCATCGTCAAGGCCGGCACCCTCGACGACCGCACGGGCCTCACCCCCACCGCCGACGTGTGGTGGCGCCGCGCCCAAGACTGGCTCACCCCGCACCCCACCCGCCCCCGCTTCACCGGCGACGCGCACTAGCCGGCTTTCGCGGTGATGCCGCGACCCGGACCGGCACGGCGTGACCACCTGCCTGCCGGCCGAAGGCAATGCCGCGCGCACTGGCCGCCCGCGGCGCCTACGAGAGCCACACGACTCACTAGCCCGCGGCACAAAAGTCCGCAACGGGGCAAACGCCGTCAACGAGCACTTCCCGAGCGTCAAAGTTCCGTCCGTACTCGAGCCCGACGCACCCCGCCGCCGCACGATGGACGGATGACCGGCCTGACGTTCACCCTGGTCGCGATCGGCGGTTTCGTGCTGGTGGCGCTGTTGCTCCGCCTCGCCGGGGCGTGGCTCGACTCCCACGACGACGACCCCTTCGCCCGCGACATCCCGCCGCGCGGCGACGCAGAGACGCGTTAGTCGCTTTCCAGCTCCGCCAGCACTTCCGTGGCCGTCGTGTTGCCGGCCAAGGCCAGGCGGCGCAGCTCGTCGTGGTCCTCGCGTTCGGTCGCCAGCTCGACGAGCAGATCGGCGGCGTCGGAACTGCCGCCGTCGGCCCACTGGCGCAGCTCGGCCGCGTCGCCGCGTTCGGCGGCCAGCTCGATCAGCTGGTCGACGGCGTCGGAGTCTCCTCGGGCGGCCGCCGCGCGCAGGGCTTCCCCATCGGGGTCGGTCATCGTCGGCTCCTTCCTGACGCGCTAAACGTCGATGTGCGAACCCATGATCACGGTCCGTTCGCGAGGCAGCGCGAAGTACTCGGCCGCGTCGGCGGTGATGTAGGACGTGGCGATGAACAGGCGTTTGCGCCAGGCCGCCATCGTCGGTTCGTCGCCGCGGCGCAGCTCGATCTTGGACAGGAAGTACGACGCGTCGTCGACCTGCAGGCGGCCTTCGGTGGCAGCCGGGTCGACGAGTGCGAGCGTGCGCGGCACGTCCGGGGTTTCCATGTAGCCGAAGCGCGCCGTGACGTGGGTGATGCCGTCGTCCGCGTAACCGAGGTCGTCGACGGAGATCCGTTCGGTGTCCGGGATCCGGGGCACGGGCTCGGTTTCCAGCGACATGATCACCACGTGTTCGTGGCGCACGTGGTTGTGCTCCACGTTGGCGCGCATGGCCAGCGGCGCGCTGTCGTTGCCGCGGTTGAGGAACACGGCCGTGCCGGGCACGGTCTGCGTCGGCGACTCGCCGTTGCGCAGCTTGTCGACGAACTCGCGCAGCGACCCTTCCTGCCGGCTGCGCTCGGCCGTCACGATGTGGCGGCCACGCTGCCAGGTGGTCATGACCGTGAACGCGGTGAGGCCGATGAGGAGCGGCAGCCACGCGCCGTGGACGAGCTTGGTGAGGTTGGCGGCGACGAACAGCAGGTCCACCACCAGCAGCACAGTCCCGCCGATCCAGAGCAGCCACGGCGGCGTGCTCCACTTCGACCGGGCGATGTAGAAGAACAGCAACGTGGTGATGGTGATCGTGGCGGTCACGGCCATGCCGAACGCGTAGGCCAGCGCCGACGAGCTGCGGAACGCGAACACGAGCGTCAGCACGGAAAACATCAGCAGCCAGTTGATCCACGGCACGTAGATCTGGCCGCGTTCGGTCTCCGACGTGTGCGCGATCCGCAGCCGCGGCAGGTACCCGAGCTGCGCGGCCTGCGACGCGACCGAGTACGCCCCGGTGATCACGGCCTGCGACGCGATCACCGTCGCCGCCGTGGCCAGCAGCACGAGCGGCAGCCGCGCCCAGCCGGGGACGAGCAGGAAGAACGGGCTGCTCAGGTTGGCCTGGTCTTCGAGGATCAGCGCGCCCTGGCCGAAGTAGTTGAGCACACACGCGGGGAACACGAGGAACAGCCAGCCGCGCGTGATGGCGCGGCGGCCGAAGTGGCCCATGTCCGCGTACAGCGCTTCAGCGCCGGTGACCGACAGCACGACTGCGGCGAGCGCGAAGAAGGCGATGTCGAAGTGGCCGACCATGAAGTCCAGCGCGTACGTGGGCGAGAGCGCCTCGAGGATCGCCGGGTGCTTGACGATGCCCGTCACGCCGGTCAGGCCGATCACGGTGAACCAGGTGATCATCACCGGCCCGAACACCCGCCCGACAGCCGCGGTGCCCCGGCGTTGCACCAGGAACAGCACCACGATGATCACCGCGGTGATCGGCACGACCCAGCTCTCGAACGAGTCGTCGACGACCTTGAGCCCCTCCACCGCCGACAGCACCGAGATCGCCGGGGTGATCATGCTGTCACCGAAGAACAGTGACGCGCCGAAGATGCCCAGCCCCGCCAGCACCACGGCCACCCGCCGCCGCCCCTGCCCGCCGCGGCGGCGCAGCAGGGTGATCAGGGCCATGATGCCGCCCTCGCCGTCGTTGTCCGCGCGCATCGCCAGCAGCACGTACGTGACGGTCACGATGATCGTCACGGACCAGAAGATCAGCGACACGACCCCGAACACGTTCTGCGCGCTCACCGGCACCGGGTGCGGGTCGCTCGGGCTGAACACCGTCTGCAGCGTGTAGATGGGGCTCGTCCCGATGTCGCCGAACACGACTCCCAGCGCCCCGACCACCACGGCCAGCTTCACGGAGTCCCGCGCGAGCCGCGCCCGGGCGGCCGGCCCGTCCCCCGTCGTGGTCGCCTTCCGGCCCTCGGTCACGGTCTTCCTCCTCGGCGCGAGCGGGCACAGCCCCGGCATCGGGGGGAACCCTACCGGGCCGAGGTGCAGGGCACCGGAAGATCAACGGCCGTGTCAGAAGCCCGGACGTGTTCCAGTGCGACGGTCACGGTCAACTGGCCCCAGCTCGTCGGACACCTCGAGCGTGCCGACCCGGGCGAGTGCCGTCGTCATCGCCGCACGGATCGGTGTCCGGCCGGCCTCGTGATCAGCGGCCGCGCCGACCACGCAGCGCGCGGTCGGCGTGGACATCGACGCACGGGACAGCAGCGCCTGCAGCCGCGGGTCGCCCCAGCCCGAGTCGGCTGCCGGGACCACCGTGCCGGCGACCGATCGCCGGAGCCGGTCCGCGAGGTCTGCCGCGTGAGCGGCGGTGAACGGCGGCGACCTCTGCCTGCCGCTGCTGATCCGCGGGTTGCTGCGGCGCCGGCGGTCTTGGCCTCTGATCCCTTGTAGACGGTCAGGTGTCGAGGAGGTCGGCCGCGAAGACCTCCTCGATCCGCCGCCGGCGCTCGGACAGGCCCTGCTCGTGGTGGTAGCGCAGGTAGGTGTCGAGAGCAGTGCGGTTGGCCTCGATGCCATAGGGCCACCAGTCTCCGGTGAACTGCTCCTCGTTGCGCTCGACAAGGGCGTTGAGCCACGGCAGCATCGCCGGGACCTGGTAGAGCCTGCGGTCACGCCGGTAGCGGTCGGCGGCGGTGTCCTTGGCGGCGGTGAACACGGCGTAGAGCTCACGCGCGAGGCCCGGCCGCTGGGCGAGGAGCTCGCGCCGGACGACGATGGTGTGCATGATCGGGAAGATCCCCGTGCGCCGGTGGTAGTCGCGTTCGAGCGGCTCGAAGTCGGGGAACAGACGGGCGACGTTCGGCGACCCGTCGAGCACGCACTGGGGCACGTTGGCGGAGAACAGCGCGTCGATCTCACCCGCGTCGAGCATCGCGTTGAGCGTTTTCCCCGCGGGCGCGTCGGAAACGTCCAGGCCGGACGGACGCGGGTGCGGGATGAAGCCGAACGGCGGCGCCGGGTGCTCCAGCCCGCCGATCACCCACCGGTTGCGCTCGGGCTCGAAGCCGTACTCGTCGGCGAGGATTCCCTTGGCCCAGACGCCGGAGTCCTGGCCGTACGTGCCGAACTCGCCGATCGTCCGGCCGGCGAGGTCGCCCGGCCCGGTGATGCCGGCGTGGGTGTTGACGAAGACGCACGAATGCCGGAACACGCGGTTGGGGAAGATCGGCAGCGCCACGTACGGCAGGCCTTCGCCGAGCAGCCGCAGGAAGAACGTGAGGCCGAGCTCGGCGACGTCGAACTCGTGCTCGCGGATCGCGCGTTCGAAGATCTCGGGCAGGGTGGGCGCGATCCGCACCATCGCGCCGAAGCTGCCGTCGAACAGCGCCTGCGTGGTGTCGTAGCGGTAGCAACCGATGGTGAGTGTCGTGTCCATGCCTTCGATCGTCGGCCCGTCCGGGCGTTCTCGGCCAAGACCGTTTTCGACGGTTTGATACCCCACGGGTATCGTATCGAGGTGGACCTGCGTGTGCTGCGGTACTTCGTCGCGGTGGCCGAGGAGCGGCACGTCGGCCGTGCGGCGCGGCGGCTGCACATGAGCCAGCCCCCGCTCAGCCGCGCGTTGCGGCAGCTGGAGGACGAGCTCGGCGCGACCTTGTTCGAGCGCACGCCCAAAGGCGTCACCCTCACCGCCGCCGGCGCGGTTCTCCACGAAGACGCTGTCGCGCTCCTCGCCCGGGCCGACCGCATCCGCGGCCGCGTGACCGCCGCGGCCGGCACCGCGCGGCTCGTCGTCGGCACCCTCGCCGACGCGGCCGAATTCGTCGGCGCCCAGCTGGTCCCCCGGTTCCGCGAGCACCACACGCACGTCGAAATCACCGTGCGCGAAACCGACCTCACCGACCCGACCGCGGGGCTGCGCGCGGGCCTGGTCGACGTCGCGCTCACCCGCACCCCGTTCGACACCACCGGCATCTCGACCCACGTCCTGCGCACGGTCCCCGTCGCCGTCGTCCTGCGCTCCGACGACCCGCTCGCCGCCCGCCCGACGGTTTCGGCCGCGGACCTCGCCGCCCACGGCTGGGTCCACCTCCCCGACGCCACCGACCCGGCGTGGACGTCCTTCTGGACCGGCGGCCCGCCCGGCCCCGGCGCACCCGTGCTGCGCACCATCCGCGAATGCCTCCACGCCGTCACCTGGAACGGCACGGCCGCCCTCGCGCCGGCCGACCAGCCGCTACCCGCGGGCCTCGTCGCCATCCCGCTGTCCGATCACGCGCCCAGCGACCTCGTCGTGGCGTGGCCGAAAACGGGCGCGGGCCCGCAGGTCCGCAGCTTCGTCCGCATCGCCGCGGACAGTCAGCGCGCCTGATCCCCGCCCGGAGTGTGCGAAGCTGGTCCGATGCAGCTCGGCCTGCACGCACTGGGCATCGGCGCCGGCGCCCGCCGGGCCGTGATCGACGCGGTCGCCGTGGCGGCCGAGGCGGCCGGCTTCGCGACGCTGTGGTCGGGCGAGCACGTGGTGATGGTCGACCGCGCGTCCTCGCGCTACCCGTACTCGGCCGACGGCCGGATCGCCGTCCCGGCGGAGGCGGACTGGCTCGATCCCTTGATCGGCCTCAGTTTCGCCGCCGCGGCCACGTCGACGATTCGTGTGGCGACGGGTGTTCTCCTGCTGCCGGAACACAACCCCGTCGTCGTCGCCAAGCAGGCCGCCAGCCTCGACGTGTTGTCCGGCGGCCGCCTCACCCTCGGCGTGGGCGTCGGCTGGTCGCGCGAGGAGTTCGACGCCCTCGGCGTGCCCTTCGCCCGGCGGGCGGCGCGGACGGAGGAGTACGTCGCCGCCCTGCGCACGTTGTGGCGCGAAGACGTCGCCTCCTTCACCGGCGACTTCGTCCGGTTCGACTCGATCCGCGTCTACCCGAAGCCCCCGCGGCCCACGATCCCGATCGTCTTCGGCGGCAACAGCGACTCCGCCCTGCGCCGCGCCGCCACCTTGGGCGACGGCTGGTACGGCTTCAACCTCGACGGCGTTCCCGAGGTCGCCGACCGCCTGGCTTTCCTCGCGGCACAAGGGCGCGACCTCGCCGACCTGCGGATCGCCGTCGCCCTGCGCGATCCGCAACCCGAAGACATCTCGCAGCTGGCCGCGCTGGGCGTCGACGAACTGGTGCTCGTCGCCGGCCCACCGGACGACCCGGCCGTCGCCGGCGAGTGGGTATCGGCGCTGGCCGACCGCTGGCTCCCCATGTGAAACTCACGACACCGTGGCCGCATCCGCTCCGGTTATGCGGGGTATGCGAACCGCGTCAGCAGCTCCAGCAGCTTCGCCGGCTCACCCGGCCGCAGGTGCGACACCAGCTCCTGCGCCGGGCCCGCCGCGTCGTCGTGCGCCGCGTCGAACGCCCTCAGTCCGGCCTCGGTGATCTCGACCTCGCGCACCCGCCGGTCGCCCGGCACGGACTTGCGGACCGCGAACCCCTTCTCCTCCAGGTCGTCGACGACCCGCATGATGCCGGCCTTGTCCGAACCGGTCGCCTCGACGAGGTCCCGCTGCGTCGTCGGCCCACGGTCCACCAGGATGATCAGCACGGCGAAGTGCCGCAGATCCAGCCCGTGCGGCCGCAGGGCGGCCGTCATCGTGCTCGCCACCCGCGCGTGCGCTCGCCGCAGCAGCAGCCCCAGCGCGAACGGCGAGTCGTCCCCCGGCCGGCCGGTGGCCCGCGGCTTCCCACTCATGCCCGCACTCTACCTCGGCTGATACGGTTTCATCCGATACGGAGGTCGGCCTCGGAGTCACCCGCGCGAACGCGTCTGACTCACATCCGCACGACGTCCGGCAGCCGCCGCCACAGATCGGCCAGCGCCTCGAGCCCCTTCGGGCACCCCACCACCGACACCCGCTTCAGCGACTCCCGCCACCGCTCCACCCCGGCGAACGAGAGCAGCGCGCCGCCCTCGATCCTCAGCTCCTCCACCGACTCCACGAAACCCAGGCACGTGAGATCGGTCAGCTCCATGAACCGCACACTGAGGCTGTCCAGCCGGAACGTCGTCCCGATCACCGACAGCTTCTCCTCCGGCCACCGCGACAGCCGCAGATCCGGCACCGGCCGCAAGTCCCGGTAACGGTCCACAAGCGACTCGTCGGCGCTGAAGTACACGAGTTCCAGCTGCTTCAACGAATCCAGGTACCGTGCCGGCGCCAGGCCGAGCTCGCCGTCGACGAGCAGGCTCGTCCGCGACGACTTCGCCAGCACCGCCTCGCCGTACGCCTGCTCCTCGAAGCGCTCCGCGCAGTTCAGCAGCTCCGCGAACACCCGCGGCCGCGGATCCGAGGCGAACTTCGCGATCACCGGCAACGCCTCCTCCAGCCGCGTCTCCGCCAGCGCCCGGATGGTCGCCGTGACCTCGTCGATCGTCTGCGGCCGGCACGCGGCGAGCAGGTCGAGCACGAACTCGCCCGCCGACGCGACTTCCCGCGCCTGGTGCATCGACGCCGGTGGCAGCAGCCGCGCGGTCTTCAGCTGGATCTCCCGTCGCAGGTCGCCGCTCAGCTCAGGCGCGGTTTCCAGCGACGCCAGCACCAGCAGGTGCAGGTCGCCGCGCGCGAGCAGCCCGGTCAGCAGCTCCTCGCGTTGCCTCAGCGACGCGTGCCGACGGCCATCACCACGACCTCGTGCCACTGGTCGAGGTGCCCGTGCTGCACGACCGTGCCCACGTCGTCGGTGTTCATCGCGTCCTGCGCCGCCAGGTGCTCCTGGAACGTCCGGTGCACGAAGTCGACGCGGCCCTGCACGGGTTCGCGCAGCAGCCCCGAGCGTTCCAGCAGGTGCCGGTACACGTCCTGGATGCTCGCCTTCACCTGCGGCATCTGGAAAAGCCGTCGCGAGATGCGGTAAAGCGCCCGCGGCGCCTCGACGTCGGCGTAGCCGTTGCGCAGCTGCCAGTACGCGAGATCGGCCAGCAGCAACGTCTTCTCGGTGCGGCCCAGACCTTCCACCGGCTCGATCCGGCGTTCGACGTCGCGCCGCTCCAGCAGCATCTGCAGCGCCACGTCGTAGAGCTCCATGCGATTGGCGGGCAACGTGGCGCGCCGGTCCTCGTGCATCGCGCACAACAGCGCGCACAGCAACGGATAGCCGGCCAGCTTGCGCAGATGGCCGCGGCTTTCCAGCAGGTCCAGCAACCGAGTCTCGTACTCGTCGAGCGCCCGGCGCGATTCGTCGTCGGCCCGCATCGACCGCATCGCGCTGTGCCACCGGCCGACGAACCGGCGGACGTCGTCCCGGTTCATCGGCTGCAGATCCAGCACCACGAACCCCGCGCCGTGCAGCCACCGCGGGTGCGCTCCGGACGGCCGCGACGTGACCACCACCCGGACCAGCGGAAAGGCGTCCACCAGGTCGCGCAGCCACGCCCGGGCCTCGGCACGGCGTTCGGCGACGAGCTCGTCCACGCCGTCGACCAGCAGCACCGCGCTGCCGTCGCGCAGCTTCTCCACGACGTAACCGGGCGGCATCGAGTCCGCGATGTACCTGCCGCCCTCGTCGAGGAACTGCGCCGGGCTCGGCAGGTCCCGTCCGGCGTAGCGGCGCAGCGGGATGAAGAAGGGCACCGTCGCGTTCCAGCCCGCCAGCTGCTCGGGGAAGTCACCCAGCGCGCTGCGCACGGCAATCCACTGCAGCAGCGTCGTTTTGCCCAGCCCGGCCTCGCCACGGATGAACACCCGCTGCGCGCCCGCCAGCAGCTCCTCCACCCGCCGCACCGGCCCGGGCTCGCCGGTCGACGCGGTGAGCCCGATGTACGCGACGGACAGCGGGTACCGGCGGCTCGCGTCGGCCAGGGTCACGCCGAACATCTCGACGTGGTCCAGTTTGCGCGCCACGAGCTGGCGGTAGTCGTAGTCGAAGCCGGCGTCGCGGTCGCGCTGCGGCAGGCGGGCGAGCACCTCGCGGATGCCGTCGAGCATCTCGCGGTCGCGCTGCAGCAGCTCGGTCAGCGCGTTCGCCGAGAACGCGGGCAGCCCGCGCGAGATCTCGATGACGTATCCGCAGCATTCGCGCAGCAGCAGGTCGTGCAACGCCGTCGCGTCGGCAGACAGCAGCGCGGTCCGTGACGGCACCCGCTGCCGGATGGAGCGGTCGAGGTGCCCCGCATCGAGGTCGGCCGCGTACAGGTCCGCATCGTCGACGGACGCCAGCGCGAACGTCTCCCGCACCGCCTCGATCGCCGCGAGCTTCTCGTGCTCCGGCAGCGAGCGGAACTCCACGTCGACGATCGGCTCGATCCGGTCGACCACGGCCTCGGCGAAGTTGTCCAGCAGCCGCTTGAGCCGGCGCCGGTCGCGCTCCTTCGCAAGCTGCCCGGACAGCCGGTCGACCACGGCTGCGCCGACCTCCGCGGCGATCTCGTGGTCGCCGAGCCACAGCTTCGTGGCCGTCCGCACGGCGACGGTGCCGAGCGCGATCAGCGCGGTTTCGACGGGCATGGCGTTCATCCAATCCCATCGCCTCGACGCCGGACACCGGTTTCGCCTGAAAGCACCAATAAGACCCCAGTGTATTCCTATCGAAGAATTGTACAAGAATCGTACAAACTCGTTTCACGCCGCAGTTTGACACTTTCCCGAATCGCATGCAGAAATGGTTCTCATGCGAATTCCCCGAGTGCTCCTCCTCGTGCTGGCCGTCGCCGCCGGCGCGCTCGCGATACCCGGCACCGCCAGCGCCGCCTACAGCGATCCGCTGACCACCACGACGAAACAGAGCCTGGTCTGGCACGCCACCCCGGCCGCCGCGTTGACCGCGCTCGACAACGCGCTGCCCAACGTCAGCCTCAACACCGTCGTCAACGACCCCAGCTACCCCACCACCGGCTGCACCGCCGCCGAAAAGGCCGCGCTGCCGAAGGCGCCGGCAGCCACCACGTCGTTCTGCTGGGACACCGACCGCGCGAACAGTGCCACCTGGGTCCCCCAGGGCATCACCACCTCCGGCGACGCCGACGACGACGGCATGTGGGGCGCGGACAAGATCATCCTGTCCGGCTGGCACAGCGGCGACGCCCTCGGCCGCTACGACGACGCCCGCATCATGGCCGTCAACTACGACAAGCCGGCCGCCCCCACCAACCGCATGGTGTACCTCGCGGTCCCGAACAGCACGGGCTCGAGCTTCACCGCCGCCAAAGCCCACATGGGCGGGATGGCCTGGTACGGCGACAAGATCTACGTCACGGCCGTCGGCAACACCTCCACCGCCATCCGCGTCTTCAGCACCAAGCACATCCTGCAGATGACCGACACGACGTCCAACGCGATCGGCAAGACGTCCGCCGGGTACGCCGCCTACACCTACAAGTACGCCATGATGCAAATCGGCTACTACACCTACGCCGGCACCTGCAGCATGCAGTCGGACACCGGCGTCCCCTGCTTCTCCTCGATGTCCCTGGACCGCACCACCTCGCCCGCCTCGATCGTCACCACGGAGTACTTCGCCGACCAGTCCCTCCACGGCCGCCTCTACCGCTACCCCACCGGCGCGGACTACCTCCTGGCGAGCTCGGGCACCACCGCGGCCACCGAGGCCTTCCGCAGCTCCGTCGGCAACATGCAGGGCGTCCTCTCGCACAACGGCAAGTGGTACGTCTCCCACAGCTCCGCCACCCTCAACGGCCAGCTCTGGGCCCAGACGACCACCGCCAGCAGTTCCTCGAGCTGCGGCTCCCCCGCGACGACGGCCTGCTGGGCAGTCCACCCGGAAGCCCTGACCTACGACTGGTCCACCGGCCTGGTGTGGTCCCAGTCGGAATGGTCGACGACGGATTGTTCCGCCCAGGGCCAGACCTGCGGGCGCTCGGTGTTCGCCGTGCCGCTGTCTTCCCTGCCGGTCTGACGGGTTGACGGGTTGACGGGTTGACCTGGCCGGGCGCTTCGCGTTCCTTGTCATGGAGCGCGAAGCGCCGATTTCATCTCCGCGAGGTAGGTGTTGTAGTCCGCCTGCGCGAGCACGGGGTGACTCCACGCCGGGGCCCAGGTTGCCGGGTCCCAGACGGCCGCGTCGTTCGTGACATCCGTCCGGATCGAGGTGTGGTTGGTGATCCGGACGACGGCTTCCTGGCCGGCCTTCGAGACGATCCAGTCGTCGAAAAGCCGGGCGGCGTTGGGGTGCGGCGAGTTCTTGACGACGTCGATCAGGCTGAGCGAAGCCGGCAGCGGGGTGCCGTTGGCGAAGTCGAGTTCGCCCGGGGTCTTCCGCTTCAGCGCCGAGGCCTTGTAGCCGTACGCGGTCGCCGCGACGGGCGGCTCGCCCGCCTGGACGTTCGTCAGCGACACGGTGTGGCTCTGCACGAAACGCGGTGAGTTCGCCCCGAGCGCCTTCAGCAGCGCCAGCGCCTTGTCGTGTCCCATGGCGATGATCAGGCTGTCGTACCAGTTCACCGCGTACGGATCGATGGAGAATTGGCCCTTCCACTCGGGCCGCGTCAGGTCTTCCCACGACCTCGGGGCCGTCAGTCCGCGCTGCGCCACCACGGCCGGGTTCCACGCCAGGACCGTGGTCAGCACGTAGACGACCCCCCGGTACCCGGCCGGCAGCGTCAGCCCGTCCGGCAACGGCGGCGCGTCCTTCGACTGATAAGGCTGCAACGCACCGGCCTGCACGAGCTGCGCGATCTGCGGCCCCTCCCCGGAGACGACGTCCGCGTTGTACTTCCCGCCGCGCTGTTCGGTGATGATGCGCTGCGGCAGCTCGGACGCGCTGGGCCGCAGCGCGTTCACCTTGACGTTCGGGTACGTCTTGTTGAAGTCGGCGATGATGGGCTGCACATCGGTGTCGGCGAAGGTCGTGTACCACACGACGACCCCCTCCTTGGCCGCGGCGGCCGCCAGCTGAGCGGGACTCAGCTTGTCGGCCGCGGCCTGGGCCGCCGAGTCGTCCCCCGCCCCACCACCACACGCGGCCACCGCCGTGACCAGGAGCAGGGCCGCGAGCGGCCGGCAGATCGAGCGCCACACGTTCATACCCGTCCCTTCGGCGCGGACGACCACCCGTCGACACGGGGCGGCGCCTCACCTCGGCGTGAGTGCGAATCGACGCTCAGCAGTATGGACTATTGGTAGGACTATTTGTCAACCAGTGGCCTCTCGTCGGAGCTGCTCGCCCGCACGTGGCGGCCTCGGTGCTGGTGCACGCGACTTCCGCCCCCTCCCGAAGGAAGCGCCCGTTACTCCCTGGGGGCGAGCGTCACGAACCGCATCGCCACCGCCGAGAGGACGGCGGAGGCCAGAATGATGAAGCCGGCCGTGAGGAACACAGTGGGCAAGCTCGTCGACGTAACCAGGACCGCCCCGAGACCGGACCCGGCCGCCAGGGCTATCTGAAGGTTGGTCACATTGACCGCCGACGCGGCCTCCGGGGTTTCGGCCGCCGCGTCGAGTATCCAGACCAGCGTTCCCGGGTTCACGATTCCCCAGAACAACCCCCACAGCACGAACAACAGGCCGGCCAGCCAGGGCAAAGTCCCCACGCTCGCGAGCCCGATGACCATTGCGGCCACCACCGTCGCCGCCCCGGCGAAGCTGCCGATCACGGTGCGCTTGAACAGGGATCCGGCGATGAGTGAGCCGACGATGCCACCGCAGCCGTAGATGACGTACAGCAGGGAGATCATGCTGCCGGACAGATGCGTGTGGTCCATCAGGAACGGGGTGATGTACGTCCACGCGGTGAACTGCCCGATGAACACCACCGCGCCCGCCGCCATCCCCAGCTGTGCCGCCCGCCGTGTCACCACTGCGACGAGATCCCGCACGTGCGTGGGCCCGTCCGGCGGGATACCCGGCAGTACGACCGCCTGCGCGACCACGACAAGCAGCGTCGCCGCCGCCGCGGCGGCGAAAGTGAGACGCCAGCCCACGAGGTCGCCGAGGAACTGTCCCGCCGGCAGCCCCACCACCGTCCCACCCGAAATACCGGCCGCGATGATGGTGATGGCGCGAGTGCCGCCGGCGGGGCCCACCAGTTTGGGCCCGACCGGTGAGACCACCGTCCAGAAGGCTCCGAGAGTGGCGCCGAAGAACATGCGGGCGATCAGCACCAAGGCGAAGTTCGGCGCGACCGCGACGACCGCGTTCGACACCAGCACGGTCAACCCCAGCACGAGGATGACCGAGCGCCGGTTGAACCGGCCGGAGCCGAGGAAGAACAGCGGCGCCGACACCGCGGCGCTGAAACCCGGCACGAGCACCATCAACCCCGCGAGGCCCAGCGAAACGTGCAATCCATCGGCGATCCGCGGCAGCAGTCCCACCGGCATCGTCTCCGTCATCACGACGATGAACGCGCCGAGCGCGATGGCGCCTACTGCGACCCAGCCTCGTTTGCTCCCTGGCTCCACAGTGGCGACGGCCGCGCCGGCGGACCCAGGCTGGATCGGGAAAGCCGCGGCGCACGACGATGTCGAAACCACACGCACCCGGGTCGCGGCACGCGTCGACATCTCCCCCTCGGTTTCCGTCATGACGCTCTCCCTCCTCGTCGTGCACTCCTCGACAGCTCAGTGCGGTGGCCCCAGGACTGGGGGATCCCCGAGCGCCGCCGTGGCCCCCACATGCGCTGCACGTTCTGTCGACATCGCCGCACAGGCTGTCAGCGTCGAGCTCGAGCCGGGGCTTACCACGTCGCGGGAGAGTTCTCGTCGAGGGGAAAGGCCGCCTGGTTCACCGTCGGCGGTCGACGGGGCTCACACCAGGTCGAACGTGTCCGGGTCCGGCCCGGTGCGCCCGTCGCGGTCGAGGGCCGACAGGGCGGCCACGTCGGCGTCGGTGAGGGTGAAGTCGAAGACGTCGAGGTTTTCGGCGACGCGGGAGGGCGTGACGGATTTCGGGATCACGACGTTGCCCAGCTGCAGGTGCCAGCGCAGCACCACCTGGGCGGGCGTGCGGCCGAGGCGCTCGGCCGTCCGCGTCACCGCGGGCTCGTTCAGCAGTTCGCCACCCTTGGCCAGCGGGCTCCAGGCCTCCGTGGCGATCCCGTGTTCGGTGTCGAAGGCGCGCACTTCCCGCTGCACGAGATACGGGTGCAGCTCCACCTGGTTGAGCACCGGCGCCACGGTGCCCTCGTCGAACAGGCGGCGCAGGTGCGCCGGCTGGAAGTTGGACACGCCGATGGCGCGCACGCGGCCGTCGGCGTAGAGCTTCTCCAGCGCCTTCCACGTCGCGATGTACTTGTCGCGCGAGGGCAGCGGCCAGTGGATGAGGTAGAGGTCGAGCCGCTCGAGGCCCAGGGCGGCGATGCTGGAGTCGAACGCGCGCAGCGTCTCGTCGTAGCCCTGGTCGCTGTTCCACAGCTTGGTGGTGATGAACAGCTCGTCGGCCGGGATGCCCGACTCGGCGAGGGCCTCGCCGACCGCGGCTTCATTGCCGTACGCCGTGGCGGTGTCGATGCTGCGGTAGCCGGCGTCCAGCGCGGTCTTCACGGCCGCCTTCGTCTCGGGCGACGGCACCTGGAACACGCCGAAGCCGAGCTGCGGCATCTCGACGCCGTTGTTCAGCTTCACTACGGGAACGCTCGTCAACTCGAAAACCCTTCTGTGCAAGCAAAACTCACGGAACGATCGAATTCCCGACCCTGGTTCGCGCTGGTGGCGCTGCAGTCGCCACCAGCGCGAACCTACGGACGTGGATGATTCTCGTAGGTGGCCGGGATTGTTGTGGTTCGCCCGGCGACGGTGCAGGTTACTTCTGCAGGAAGGCCTGCAGCATGGCCGTCACTTCGTGTGGCTTCTCCTCGGTCACGAAGTGGCCCGAGTTTTTCAGGACTCCGCCCTGGACGTTCACGGCGTAACGACGCAACTGGTCGGGGACCGCCTGGCCGAAGGAATCTTCGCCGCCGATCGCGAGGACGGGCATCTTCAATTTGCCCCGGGCCAGGAACTCCTTGTTCTGCTCGATGTCGGCGCGGAGACCGCGGTAGACGCTCATCCACGCCGTCGTGTGGCCCGGTTCCTTCAGATTGTGGGCGTAGAAGTCGTAGTCCGACGCCGTGAACGGCGACTTGTTGCCACCCAGGTACTCGGTGATCCTGTCCTCGACCAGGACCCGTTCGTTGCCGGCGATGAGCTTTTCGGCGAGAGCCAGCTGGAACAGGCCGAAGTGCCACGCCGCGGGCTTGTTCGGGTCGGCGTTGAGAACGGGCGAGCTGTACACGCTTTCATCCGGGATGGGGGCTTCCATCACCGCCAAGCTCCGCACCTCCGACGGCCACTGCGCCACGTAGTCGTAGGCGACCCAATCACCGATGTCGTGGCCGACTACCTGGACACCGTTGTTGAGCCCGAGCTGCTTCAACAGTTCATGCACGTCCGCCGCCAATTGCGCAGACTGGTAACCGCTCGCCGTGACCTGGGAGCCACAAGTGCCACGCAGGTCGACGGCGATCACCGTGTGGTTCTCGGCGAGTGGGACCATCTGCTGCCGCCACTCGGTCCAGCACTGGGGGAACCCGTGGATCATGACCACGGGCGAGCCTTTTCCACCCATCACGTAATGCATGCTGAAGCCGTTCACTTCCGCATATTTTGAGTGAAAGCCGGCCGGCGGTCGAGATTGCGGGTAAGACGACAGGGACTGTGCCGTCACGGAGACCTGCTCGTCGTTGCCGCTTCGCACCGCGGAGCTCGAAGTCGCGGAAATCACGAGGAGGAAGGCCGCCAAAGCCGCAATGAACGTGAAGGGTCTGTTGACCTTTCCTGTTTTGATACCCATCATTCTCCTGCTCGGAGTCGGTACTCGTTACGCGTCGTCAGACGCACAGGACGGTGAAGCGACCTGGCCGGCCAGGCGCCATCACGCTCGGGATCGGCCTGACAGAGACGTGCTGCCGGAGGATTCTCCCGTCTCCCATCTGTCGCTCGTTCGGCTGAAGACTGGGGCCGGTCGCCGGCCGATACGCCACTTAAACCCCGATCGAGTTACGGGACTTCAACCCGATCGACTTCCGACTCGGTAGATCGCTTCAGAGAGTGAGTGACTGGCGGGAGCAACTTCTTACCGTCCCGACAGCGGGCAGTCGCACCGGCCCGCTTCGGCCACCCCGGGCGGCCCAGGCCGCCACCCGGGGGTCAGGCTGCCGGAATGTTGTGGTTCAGCCGGAAGACGTTCGTCGGGTCGTAGGCCTTCTTGATCTCGACCAGGCGGGCGTAGCGCTCGGGACCGAACACTTCTTCCATGTCGGCCGGACTGGTGGCCTCGTCCGGGGAAAGGAAGTTGGTCATCCGGCGTCCGTCCGACCAAGGGGCCAGCGCGTCGATCACCGCGGCGAGGCTGCCGCGCATCAGTTCGGCCTGATCGGGCCCACCGACACCGAAACCGAACACGACGAACGGCACACCCCGCGTAGAGACCGCGTTGGCGACCACCGGCTCCCGGTCGAAAGCACCCCCGAGGCACCGGATCTCGACGTTGACCAGCGGCGAACCGGACTCAGGACCGAGTACCTCCACGAATGCGTCGACGGCCTCGGCGGGAAGCGCTCGCAGTGACGTCGTCCTGTCCCAGTACGGCATCGGGTCTTCGGGGTCGTTGTGAATCCGCCGCGAAGCCGTGTAGGGCAGCTCTGACACCGCGTCGAGGACCGCGGGCGCGGCGGCGCGCATCGGCGCGAGCAGACGCTCGGCCTCCTGTTCGGACCCGAGGTGCGCGTAACGGAGATGGACTACGTTCGCTCCCCGCAGCGGCGCCGGCAGCTCGGGAAGCGGTGGCAACCGCTGCACAGCGATCGACGAGGTCGCCTCTACCGGCAACCCGGTGACCCACCCGCGCCACGCGTGCAGGATTTCGGCCAGGTGTGTGCCTTCGAAGTACAGGGAGCCTCCGTAGAAGCGGCTGATCGGGAAGAGCTCGAACTCGAGCGCGGTGACCACCCCGAAATTGCCCTTGCACCCACGCAGGGCCCAGAACAGGTCAGGTTCGCTCTCGGCGGTCACCGTGCGCAGCTGCCCGTCAGCCGTCACCACGTCCAGAGAGTGCACGTGGTCGGCCGCATAGCCCAGGCTCCGGCCGAGAACAGGGCTTTGCCCGCCACCCAGCGTGTACCCGGCCACCCCCACGTCCGGCGCCGAACCACTCAGTGGGGCCAGGCCGTGCTGCGCTGCCTCGTCGATGACCGCCTGCCAGATCACGCCGGCTTCCACGCGGGCCCTTCGGCGCCGCGCGTCGATCGAGATGCCCTTCATGCGCCGCGTGGTGACGAGCACACCGCCGTGAGCCGCGGAGACCATCTGATGGCCGGAGTTCTTCACCGCTACCGGCATCCCGTGGGCCGCGGCAAACCTCACTGCGGCCCGGACATCCTCCGCACGAGCCGCGCTGACCACAACCTCGGGCTCCAGCGGGGCCAGCAAGTTGTACCGGCGGGATTCGTCCGCGTACTCGGGCTGCCCCGGGACGAAGACGCCACCGGTGACCTCCCGGCGAAGGACCGCCAGTCCCTCTGTTCGCGCGGACGAAAGGGCAGAAGTCCGAAGAGTTTCGTGCATATCTTTCCGCCTCATCTGGGCATGGACGTGAACCGAATGTCAGAGCTCGGGAACAGCTTTGTTGCGCTCACGCCGCTCGCGTCGGCGTGGCGCGTACGAAACCGCCTCAGGGGGTAAGGTCCACCTGCCGCAGGTCGAAGGCCACGTACCCGGAGAAGTCCTTCCCCACCAGCTCGATCGCAGAGCCCTTCGGTTCCGGGTAGGACCAAGCTCCGTCGCGGACGACCGTGCCGTTGACGACGACGTCGTAGTACTGGGCAGCGCCCTTCCACGGGCAGGTGTAGGGCGTCGCGCTCGCTTTGAGGCTCCCCTCGGCGATCGTCGACGGCGGGAAGTAGCGACTTCCTTCGATCGAGACCACGGCGTCCTCATCGGCTTCGGCGACAACCGTTCCTTCGACACTGACCTTCATGAACGCACCTTTCATAGTTTCTCGACGAAGAGCTACATCTCGACGACGGCCATTCGGGCATGAAGCCGGTGCGCCGGACCAATTCTTGCGGCACCGGCGCACCCGGTCAGCGCGTCCGCCAGACCGGTCGCGTCCAGTACGTCCCGGCTCGCCACAGCCATTCGAACGGGCCGTAGGCGAAGTGGGCGAGCCACAGGTGACTGAACACCAGTTGCACTGCCCAGATCGGCACACACAGCAGCAACAGCAGGGCAGTCGGGATCGTCCAGAATGAAGCGAGCGTACCCACCAGCACGAGACCGAGGATCGCGTGGGTGAGGTAACTGGTGAGTGCCATCCGGCCATAGCGTTGCAGTGGCAGCAAGGCTGCGCGCAGCCGGGGCGAACGAAGCAGCAGCACAAGCCCGCTGAGGTACGCGACCGCCGGCACGACAGCGAGGTTCTCCTCCAGCGCGTGCGAGAGATTCGCATCCGACAACGACAAGGTCCACGCCCACAAGGCGATCGTCGCGATCCCGGTCACCGCGAAGAGCTTCCGGATCGCCGGCACGTACCGTTCGGCTGTCAGCAGCCCGGCGCGCAGTGCCCAGCACCCGAGTACGGTGTGGCCGAACGACTGGACCGCGACGCCCGCCTCCAGCCACGGAACCTGGCCGATCCCGGCGCCCGCGTAGTGGTCCGCGACGGCGACGCCCGTGGTGGCGAGGTCGGCGACAAGTCCGGTCACGAGGCCGATCGCGACCAGAACCCGTTGCGGCGCCCGGAACAGCAGCGCGAGCACGGCGCCGTTGAGCGCGTACACGGTCAGCACGTCCGGCGCGTGCAGCACGGTCAGGTTCAGCAGGCCGAAGGCGAGCAGGATGCCCATCCGGCGCAGGTAAGGTCGCCAGAAGTCTCCGCGCCGCCTCATGTTCTCGTACTGGATGGCCGCGCTGACTCCGAAGAGAAACGCGAAAATGAAGTGGAACTTGTCCAGCACAAGCAGGTCGACGAGCCGGCTCGCCCACGTGTCCACAGCAGACGTTTCGGGCGCGGACCGGTGACCGGGGCTGGCGGTGGTGTAGTACGCCCCGACGTTCACGAGCAGAATCGCCATCACCGCGATCGCTCGAATGATGTCGATCGATTCGATCCGCTGCCGGACCGTCGTCATGGGTATCGTAGCCGCGTCCACAGAAAGTTCCCATCGCGTCGTTGGTGGGGACAGTCAACCGCCGTCCCGAATGACCCGGCATCGATCCCGAGGATGATCCGGAGTTGCCCGAACGCGCTACCCGGCACGATCGATCGCCGTTTGCTCAGGCAGGCGCCGAACCCGAAGCCGACTGACACTCTCGCCGATGACGCGAAACGGACCATTGAGTCCAGTCGATGACATCGAGCCTTCCCGTCATAGACAGATCCTGACAGCAATGGACCTTATCGTCCACTCACAAGGCTCGATGACAGCTGGGCCCGGAAGCAGGTATCCGGGCTGGTCGCGGGCTGGTACGGACGAACGACCAGACACTGACCGAAGAGGCCGGCGAAATCTCGCGCAACGCGATGCGGTGGCTGCTGCGCTGGCCGATCACCTAGGCCGGGACTTCAGGATCAGGTCCGTGGTCAGGCGGATGTGATCGGCGAGAGCTGCGACCGCGCCGTCCGCGTCGCCGGCCAGTGCGTGGTCCGTGATGGCCGCGTGCTCCGCGGCCGGGTCGCGTTCGAGGTCCTGTGCGTCGATCGCTTCAGACCAGCGGCGGTAGAGCTTCGCGCTGTCGCGCAGGCCGCGAGCGATGGCGTACAAGCGCTCACTGCCGCAGCCGGACAGCAGGACATCGTGGAATTCGGCGTGGGCCGATTCCCAGTCGGGCGTCACGCGCCCGGGGTCTCCGGGGTCGCGACGTGGCGTGTTCGCCAGGGTGTAGTGCGCGGCAACGAGTTTCGATCGCCACCCGATGTCGTCCCGCCCGATCGCGCGCCGCAACGCCAGGCACTCGATGTCGACCCGGGTGGTGGTCAGGTCGAGCAGGTCGTCCTCGGAGATCGGGGTCACCTGGAAGCCGATCTGCGGATTCGCCCGCACCAGGCCCTGCTCGGACAGCCGGCTCAGCACCTCGCGGACGAGGCTGACACTCGCGTCGTACCGGGCGCACAGCGGCCGGAACTTGAGCCGCTCGCCGGGAGGGAAGACGCCGCCGAGGATGTCGGCGCGCAGCCAGGCGTACACGTCATCGGTACGGGTCTTGGAAGCCGCGGGTGTCGCCATGAGGGCCACCCTACAGTCTCGAAGTCACCCAGAATGTTCGAGCATACATTGACATGACGAACATCGACCTCTAGAACTGGACTACGCACGAGGCCGTTCCGGCGGCGCGTGCCAGTCCCGCCGCCACCCCACCGCCTCTCTCCGCAAAGGACTCACCATGCCCGGCACCCCCTCCCGCACCGTCGTCGTCACCGGTGGCGGCACCGGCATCGGCGCCGCCACCGCCGCCCTCTTCGCCGAGGCCGGGGACGACGTCGTGATCACCGGCCGCCGCGAGGACGTCCTCTCCCGCACGGCCAAGGAACTCGGCGTCCGCTACGTGGCATTCGACGCCGCCGACCCGGGTTCCGTGCGCGGCGCGCTGACGGAGCTGCCCACCGCAGTCGACGTGCTCGTCACCAACGCCGGCGGCAACACCGACCGGCAGCGACCGCCGGTCGAAGCAGGCGACCTCGACGGCGTCGCCGCCGCGTGGCGCGCCAACTTCGACGCGAACGTGCTCACCACCGTGCTGATCACCGAAGCCCTCACCCCACGGCTGGCCGACGGCGCCCGCGTCGTCACCATCGGCTCGATCGCGGCGAAGCAGGGGTCGGGGTCATACGGCGCGGCCAAGGCCGCCGTCGAGGCGTGGAACGTCGACCTCGCCCGGAAACTGGCCGGCCGCGGCATCAGCGCCAACGTCGTCGCCCCCGGCGTCACGCTGGACACCGAGTTCTTCCAGGGCACCGTCACCGAGGAATGGGTCGCCGCACGCGTGTCCGCGGCATTCGACAAACGCGCGGCCACCCCCGCCGAGATCGCCGGCACCGTGTTCTTCCTGGCGAGCGCAGCGTCGTCACACATCACCGGCCAGGTCGTCCACGTCAACGGGGGCGCATACACCGCTCGGTGAGTCACGCACGGCATCGCCACAACTCTCTGAGACGAGCTCGGTGCCGAGCTCTTGACACGCGGCGATCCGGTCACCTGCCGCGCACCGCCGGGAATGAGCAATCAGCCCCGGGGGCGGATGGCCGACGCGAAGGCAGCGAGTCTGGCAGCCGTGAATTCGCCGGGCTCGGACACGTGGGTGCCGAGCATCGCGGTGAACGCAGTCAGAGCGTGAAGCGCGATCAGGTCTCCTGCCGGACCGTCGCCGAACGCAGCACCGGCCGCGCAGAAGCGTCCTTCGAAGAGGGCGTCCAAGGCGGTCGATACTGCCAGCTCATGGTGCGGTGGCACCGTCGCGGCCAGCCGCGCCAGCATCCCTTTCCGGATCTGCTCAGCCCTGAGCCGGGCGCCCGCAGCTCGAGCCTCGGCGGCAAGGTACGCGGTGAATCTGGTCGCCTCGGCCAGTACCTCCCCCACGTGCCCGCTCTCGCCAACCTGGTGAATGACCTGGGCGACCCGGTCCACATCGTCCTCGATATAGCCGCCGATGAGTTCGAGCACCAGCGCGACGCAGTGGCGGCGCCACGCCTGCTCACCAATCTCGACACCTCCTCCTTCGTCGGCGAGCAACTCGCTGTCGATGCTGCGGGTGACCGCGTTGCGCGCTTCGATTCCGGTCCCGCCAGGGATATCGACCGGAGATTCCGCGTCAAGCGGATGGGCCGCCGGCTCAAGCCCGTGCACCGCGGCCGTGTGACCACCGGCATCCGATCCGACGATGATCACGTTCCTGATTTCCTCGGCAGTCACTCGTGAATCTCCGCTCGTAGTGTGTATCAGCCGCCCATCGACGGTGACGTGCGTCCTTGCGGCGCAGAGCGAGGTTCCGAGGTACTCCGTCACCGCGTTTCGGCGCATCGGGCACCGCCGGCGGTCGGCGCGGCTCGCCCACAGACGGCGCAGGTCCGCAGATCACCTTGCCCGGTTCGCGCACTTGTCGTCTGCGGCGTGACATCTTCGGCCCTGGGGTAATAGCGGCAGCGGAACGGCGCTTCCTTACCGGCTCCCGACGCCGACTTCGCCGCTCCCCTGCCCATCAGACGTGCAGGCGCGGCCATCAGCAGGCCGTCGCCAGACGAGGATGGCGACGGCCGCGGCGAGGATCGCCGCCGTGAGGGCGAAGGGGACCGGGATGAGGGGGTCGACGAGGACGAGGAGGCCGGCCAGAGGCAGGGCCGTGTTGACGACGTGGTCGGCGTGTGGCCTGATCGCGAGGGCCCAGACGCCGAGGACGAAGACGGCGAGGGGGATCGTGTAGGCGAAGGACGCGTAGGGCTGGTGCAGTGTGGTGTGCCCGGTGAGGACGTCGATCTCGACCTCGAGGCCGGCGGAGAACGCGCCTGCGGCGGCGAAGATGAAGAAGTGCCCGTACACGTACGCCAGGGAGCCCGCGACGTCCTTGATGGCGTGGTGGTGCGGCGGCCAGAAGTAGATCCACCACAGGGCCGCCGTGGCGATGAGCGTGAGCACCGCGATACCGATGAGCCGGCCGGGCGACTCGACGTCGTGCTGAGCCTCGATGATCGCGTTGGCGGAGGCCAGGAGGCTCTCGCCGAGGAGGATGAGGGTGAACAGGCCGTAACGCTCGGTGATGTGGTGTGGGTGCCAGGGCGTTGTCCCGGTCCGTTCGGCGATGATCGGCACGGCGAGTTCCGCGACGATGAGCACGACCAGCGCGACGGTGAGCACTCCGGAGGGAAGCAGCAGACAGGCGAGCCACAGGACCTGGACCAGTGCAATGCCGGCCGCGTAGACGAGAGTGGCCCGGCGTGTGGGACCTGAGTGCCGGGATGCGCGGAGCCACTGAGCGACGAGTACTGCTCGCATCACCACATACGCCACGATGAGCAACGAGTAATCGTGCTCCTCGAAAGCAGGACCGATACCCGAAGCAAAAACGAGCACACCGCCCATCTGCACGATGGTGAGCACCCGATACAGCCAGTCGTCGGTGTCGAACGAGGTGGCGAACCAGGTGAAGTTCATCCACGCCCACCAGATCCCGAAGAACACGAAAGCGTAGTTGACGATCCCGTCGAGCACGTGCCCGTCGGCGAGCCCGTGGTGCAGTTGCGCGGCCGCGATACTCACGGCGACGACGAAGACGAGGTCGAAGAACAGCTCCAGCGTCGACGCGGCGCGGCCGGCCTCGTCCGGGTCGCGCGGCCTCATCGGGACGAGCCGGAATCGGGAACCAGGGGTCATGGACGTGAATCTCTCTGAATGCGGCGGCGTGCGGGTACCGTCGGATATATCGCTGACGAAACAGTTCTAAGGTCCGACGAGCTCCTGCAGAATTCCGATCACCGCACTCGCCGCGGGAGCGAGATCTCGGCCGGCGGCCAGCGTGACGCCGACACTGTGGCTCGCCAGATCGAATTCCGGGCCCAGACTCACAACCCCCGGCAGTCCCTCGTGGATGGATCTCGACAGCGGGGCAATCGAGTTCGTGGCGAGGAGCAAATGTCTCATCGCAAGGTAGGAAGTGGTCTCGACCCGGTCGACCGGGAGCGGAATTCGCCGAGCGCTGAAAAACTGGTCCAGCTCACCCCGCAAGCGAGCCTCCGCGTTGGGGAAAATCCACGGGTAGGCGGAGAACTCGGAGGGGTCGATCCCCTCCCTGCCGGCGAGCGGATGTTCCGCCCGGACCACGAGCGACACAGCCTCGTCGTGGAGCGGCAGCCGGACGAAATGCTCGTCGGTGGGCTGGGTCAGCCGGCCGACGATGAGGTCGAGGCGCCCCGAGGCCAGTTCCGAGAGCAGCCTGCGGGGCAACGCTTCGTTCAGCTCGACGGTCAAGCGCGGGTGCCGGGCCTTGAGGATCTCGACCGCCCGCGGCACCAGGGCATCCGAACCGGTCAGGTGAACACCGATCGAGACTGTTCCCAGATCGGCGGTGCGAAGCTGAGTCACGTGCGTCCCGGCCTGGCGAATCTGGGACACAACAGCCTGGGCATGCGCGGAGAACGCTTCACCGAACAGGGTTGGCGACAAGCCGCGTGGATGCCGGTTGTACAACGAGACCCCGAGGAGTTCTTCGAGCTCGCGCAGTGTCCGGGTCGCGGCGGGCTGTGTGATGCTCAGGTCGTGAGCGGCCGCGACAAGACTGCCGTGCCGAGCGATCGCGTCGACCAGCCGTACGTGCCGGATCTTCAGGCGCCCGTCGAGAAGGTTGGGCGTCGTCACCTTGCTCGCCACGTCGACATGCGGATCTCTGGCCTTCATTGACATCGTGCAAACACACCCTCAATCCGCCGCCAGCGGGGCGCGTGACGGGAGTACCCGGATTCAGGGACCCGGAGAGCGCAAACCCCATTACGCGCGTCCGCGTACAGGTGGTTAGGTGCCGTCCATCTCCCCGTCTTACCGGCAAGCGGAGGACCGGTCCGAGCAGCTCCTCGGCCGGCTACTGATGGGGATCGTTGGCTTGGAGCGGATCTCCCGTGGTGGAGACATAGACGACCAAGAGCTTCGCGGGCTTGGTCGTGCTCGCGTTCGCCGCGACGACGTGATGGGCGCCGGGCAGTTCGAACCAAGTTTGCCCCTGGTGGTACGTCGTCACCGCTTGCTCGTCAACCTGGCTTCGCACATCACCTTCCAGCACGTAGGCGTACACGAAAGCCTGACCGTGACGATGAGAGGGCGCGGCCGAGCCTGGCGGGAAGGCCACGATCTGCGACGTGAACGTCTTGCCCTCGGCGTTCGGAAGGGCCTGTTGGAGTAGCACACTCACCTGCGGCGGCGTTGCTGCCGTGCTCGTCACCGCAGCGACGGTGCCCGACACCGCGGTCGGCGCGCTCTCGGCAGCCGAACTGCAAGCTGCCGCACCGGCGAGCGCAGCGATGGCCAACAGGCGACCTGCGACCTGCCTTGCAATCATGAAAGCCTCCTAGCCGATGATCATGGAGTGGACTATATAGTCCCCTCTCTCACGCGTCGTCGCCACCGCGTCGTCTCACCGATTCGAGTGGTCCACCGCACCGCAAGCATGTCTCGTACGCAACCAGAGGTTCACCTGGACCGCGGCGCGGTGCCGATACCGGACGCATCTTCGTTGCGTTGGTCATCGCCGGCCGCAGATCATTTCACCAGATCAACTCGTTGGCGACGAGATAGGCGCGGATCTTACGTCGCGCGTCGAACACGGATTTGTAGATGGCATTTCGATTGGTTTCGAGTTCGACCGCGAGAGTATCGGGCGGAATGTGGTCGATGGCCACGCCTACGAAGATGTTCCGCTGACGTTCGGTCAACGCGTTCTCGATGGCGTGAACGAGCGCTGCTCGGAGCTCACTCGCCTGAACCTGGTCGAGCGGCTCATCACAAACGGAAGCAGGAGCGAGACGAGTCCCGTCGCCACCCAAGGACACGCGAGGGTCGCGCCAGGCGTGGCGGCCGACTTTTACCGCGACCTCGCGCATGACGAATTTGTAAGCCCACGTCTTGAACTGCGCATCGCCGCGAAACTCACCGATCTTACGAGTGATCCGCACCAAGGCGTCGGCCGCGGCTTGATGGGCCACGTCGTCGAATTCAGGGCCGGCGAGCCCCAAGATCGAAGACCTGCGCCTGGCCTCCCGTCGCGCGATCTTGACGAGCAGCCCGTACAGCCTTCGGCAGGCGTCCTGGAACTTCGGACTTCCGGGGCTCAAATCCCGGACCCAGGCGGCGGACTCGGGGTCGAAACTTCTTCCGCCCACCAGACCCCCTCCACCAACTGCTCCGGCGGTCATGTGAGCTGCGGTTTCAGTCTGGCGTCGGCGGCGTACCTCCTCCGAAAACAAACCACACGTGGCGTCACCTCACCACGCCCCTCTGACGAACATCTTCGAATTCTTCTTGCCATGTTCCGTGACTACTTTCCCGACAACTCGAAATCGAGCACAAGTTCCGACGGCGGATCCGTACAGTTACGTTCCTAACAAGAGAGGACTAAAAAGTCCACAAGTACCCACCCCGACGAGGTGAGACGCGCAATCCGCACAGCCCAGACGGGCAGAGATCTCTCCTGCAGCTGTCGTTTCACGCTGCCGACCGCTCCCGCACCGAGGTGACAACGGTGCGGACTCCCTCGAGGCGACTCACCATCGAGGACTGCCTGTCTCCGACGGGTCAGATCCGCTTCAGGTGTTCCCGGATCTTGGCGGCGACGAGGTCCGGACGCTCCTCGGGGAGATGATGTCCCGCGCCATCGACCACTTCGACGCGCAAGTCGACCCCGTGCGGCGTGGCGTCACCCGGCATTGCCGGTGGCGTGAACAGGTCGGCTCTGCCGGCGAGCAAGAGCGCGGGCGGCCGAAGCCTGCGGGTTTCCGGGTGTCGGAGCATCGGGATGAACTCGTGGTAGGCGACCTGGTACATGTGCTGCTCGCCGGCGCGCGCGATGTCGGGTTGGCGGAGCACGTCCACGTACGCGGCGACGGCGTCGGCCGGCATCGACGCCCGGTCGGTGACACCGAGACGCAGCCAGGCACGGGTGAAGAACGGGATGTGCGCCAGGACAAAGCGGCCGAGCAGAGGTGTCTCGACAAACGGTGTCCACAGATATCGCCAGGCGTTGCGGACGACCCGTCGGACATCGACGTAAGGGTGGAGCTCGTTCAACGCGACGACGTGGGTGACGCGGTCCGGATCGTCGAGCGCGAGCTGGAAGGCGACGGCAGCACCACGGTCGTGCCCGACGAGCACGATCCGGTCCAGCCCCAAAGCGTCGAGCAGCGCCCGCGTGTCGTCGACGAGGTCGGCCGTGCGATAGCCGCTCCTCGGCGCGTCCGACCATCCGGATCCGCGCAAGTCAACCGCGATGACCCGGTGCGAGTCGCTGAGGAGAGGCATGGCGTGCCGCCACATGTACCAATGCTTCGCCCAGCCGTGCAGCAGGAGGAGGGGAGATCCCGCGCCTGCCTCCGCGACGTGCATGCGCAGCCGGCCCGTGTCGATGTAACGGTGGCGGACGCCGGGGACCTTCAGCGATTCGGGGAGAGCCCGGGCCGTCGTGCCGGCCACTTTGGACAATCCGCGCTCTTGCGCGTTCATTCGTGTCCCCTGCCGGCCGGGTCCGCGACCGCAACCCGGTCGCCGGTGCCGGAGACGAACGCGACCGATCCCAGAGCCGTCCGCCTCTGTCCGCCACCACGCACCGCGGAGGGCGACGGACGATCGGCTGGCGCCATGATGATCATGCCTCCGACTTTACAAGGCAAGCTGCGATCACGCCTCCGGCTCCACGAAGGCAGTCCAAAGTGGGACCAGTTGCGCTCGACAAATGGGGCCAGTCGCCGCGCCGTCCGCACGTCAGGCGTAGCGTCCGGAGAACTGTGAACCGTCTCCGCAGTGGGTGAAGCGCAGGCCGACGATCGAGCCGTCCTCGACCATCCAGTGCAGGTCGTAGGAGGCGCGGTAGCTGGGCGGCCAGAACGAGGCGAAGCGGCCATCGGCGTCGACGTACCAGTCGCCGTGGGTGGAGTGGCCCCGATCGACGTAGGTGGTCGCGCCGTCGTGGTCGAAGAGTTGTTCGGCGCCGTTGTCGTAAACGATCCGCCCGGCAGTCAACGCTGCCAGCAAGTTCTTCGTGGCCACCTGGTCGCCGTCGGCAGGACTGAGTGACTCCAGTGATCGAGGCAACGGGATTCCTTTCGGGACTGATGCGGGTGCGAAAGCGTTGGCGTTCAGGCGAGAAGCGCACCGACCGCGGTGTGGAGGGTGCGCCAGCTGGCTGCGAAGTTGGCGACGCCCTGCCTCTCGAGCGTGTCGTACACCTCGTCGAGGTCAACGCCCGCGGCGGCGACGGCCGCCATGTCCGCTGCCGCCTCCTTGCTGCGCCCGACGACCTGATCGCCGGAGACCTCGCCGTGATCGGCGAACGCCGAGAGCGTCGCGGGTGGCATCGTGGAAACGGTTCCGGGCGTGATGAGACCGGTGACGTACTTGGTGTCCGGAAAGGACGCGTCCTTGACACCCGTGGATGCCCACAGCAGTCGCTGTGGGCGGGCGCCCTCGGCGGCCAGGCTCTGCCATCGCGAGGATTCCCAGACACCTGACAAGGCCTCGTGAGCGAGCCGGGCATTGGCCAGGGCTGCGCGGCCGCGCGGCTCCGGGACACCCATGGCATCGAGGCGCCGGTCGACCTCGGTGTCCACTCTGGACACGAACAGAGAGGACACGGAATGGATCGACGCGAGATCGTGGCCGTTCTCACGGGCCTGTTCGAGGCCCTCGACGTATGCCTCGCCGATCTCGGCGCACCGCTGCGCCGAGAAGACCAGGGTCACGTTCACGTTCACGCCGGCGGCGAGGGCACCGGTGACAGCTCGGACGCCGGCGCGGGTGGCGGGGATCTTCACCATGAGGTTCGGCCGGTCGACGAGCTCCCAGAGCTGGACCGCCTCGGCGATCGTCGCGCCGGTCTCGCCGGCGAGCTCGGGACTCACCTCCAGCGACACCCTGCCGTCGATGCCGCCGGTCTGCTCCCAGACCGGACGGAGCACGTTCGCCGCGTGCTGAACGTCCCAGATCGTCAGCGCCCGAACGGCCTCGGCGACGTCGATCCCGTTCCTGGCCAAGCGATCCAGCTGCGCGGCGTAGCGGCTGCTCCGGGTGATGGCGTTGGCGAAGATCGTCGGGTTCGTGGTGACGCCGACGACTGAACGACTTCGCACGAGGTGTTCGAATTCGCCGTTCTCCAGGATGTCGCGGGAGAGCTCATCCAGCCAGATCGACACGCCCGCCGCGCTGAGCTCGCGGAGCCGATCGCCGTCTTCGCTTACGTCCACTTCGTTTCCTCCGTTGCGTGCCTCGTTCCAAGGCTGAACTCGCGGACGGGGATCACGAAGCCGTGGCCCGCTTGGGCAGCTTCCACCCGGGGCGGGGGAAGTGGCAGGTGTAGCCGTTCGGGTACTTCTGGAGGTAGTCCTGGTGCTCGGGCTCGGCCTCCCAGAAGTCACCGGCCGGGGTGACCTCGGTGACGACCTTGCCGGGCCAGAGGCCGGAGGCCTCGACGTCGGCGATGGTGTCCTCGGCGACCTTCTTCTGCTCGTCGTTCGTGAAGTAGATCGCGGAGCGGTAGCTCATCCCGATGTCGTTGCCCTGCCGGTTCTTCGTCGTGGGGTCGTGGACCTGGAAGAAGAACTCGAGCAGGTTCCGGAAATCCGTCTGCGCCGGGTCGTAGAGGACCTCGATGGCCTCGGCGTGGGTGCCGTGGTTGCGGTAGGTCGCGTTCGGGGTGTCGCCGCCGCTGTAGCCGACGCGCGTGGACACGACGCCGCTCTGGTGGCGGAACAGCTCCTCCATACCCCAGAAACATCCGCCGGCGAGGATCGCCTTCTCGGTGGTCACGTCGTCTCCCTACTTGTCGGTGTCGTCGGTGTCGGTGAAAAGGGCACGGAAGTCGTCGAAGACGTGGCCGAGGTGGCGGTCACCGCGTCCACGCCGCCGTCGTCCTCGTCGGCGTCGTCACTCATGTCCGACCCTCCTTGGGACTTTGACGATGTGCGGCGGCGCGGGACGGATTCTTACCGCGTGTTCGGCACGACCTTGGCGGGCCAAAGGGGGTCGGGGGTACCGATACACGGCCGGCTCACGGTCTCGGAAAGTCAGTGGGTGCCGGCGCCGTAGCCGCCGCCGACCAGCTCGGACGCCTCGTGGGCGTTCTCGTCGCCATGCTCCGCCAGCCATCGTTCCGCGTCGATGGCCGCGCTGCACCCGGAACCCGCCGCCGTGATGGCCTGCCGGTAGGTGCGGTCCACCAGGTCACCGGCCGCGAACACACCGGGCACGTTCGTGTAGGACGTGCGCCCCTGCGTCACCACGTAACCCTCCTCGTCCAGGTCGACCTGGCCGCGCACCAGAGCGCTGCGCGGGTCGTGCCCGATCGCGACGAAGAAACCGGTGACATCCAGCGTCTTCTCGGCGCCGGTCTTGGTGTCGGTGACCTTCAGGCCCTTGACGGTGCCCTCGCCCTCCACCCCGGTGATCTGCGAGTTCAGCTGCCACTTGATCTTGTCGTTCGCCCGGGCCCGCTCCAGCATGATCTTGGACGCGCGGAACTCGTCACGCCGGTGCACGATCGTGACCGACTTGGCGAACTTCGTCAGGAAGGTCGCCTCCTCCATCGCCGAGTCACCACCACCGGCCACGGCGATGTCGTGATCACGGAAGAAGAAACCGTCACACGTCGCACAGGCCGACACACCACGGCCGAGCAGATCCTGCTCACCGGGCACGTTCAGGTAGCGCGCCGCAGCGCCCATCGCGAGGATGACCGCGCGCGCGGCATACCGAACGCCGTTCGCGACCACGTACTTCACGTCGCCCGCCAGCTCCAGCGACTCGACGTCCTCCGCCCGCAGCTCAGCACCGAAACGCTCGGCCTGCTTGCGCATCTCTTCCATCAGGTCCGGGCCCTGGATGCCGTCGCGGAAGCCCGGGAAGTTCTCGACCTCCGTGGTCGTCATCAGCGCACCACCGAACTGCGTGCCCTCGAACACCAACGGTTCGAGCTGCGCGCGAGCCGCATACACCGCAGCCGTGTAACCGGCCGGACCCGACCCGACGATGATCACGTCCCTGATTTCCTCGGCAGCCGCCTTGCCTGCGGAGTTCAGCCGCCCGTTCGACTCGGCCATGTGCCCCTCTCCCCTGTGCTGGTTTCCTGGTGGCGTCAGCCGACGGCCGGTTCTTACCGCCGGCTGACGACACCCACCCGGATTGACCCGAACCAGCGGCAGATCCTCATCCGCCTGCACCAAGGCCCCACGCGGTAGAGTCCGCAAGCAAGTCGCGTCCGCGCGCCGCCCGAAACGGCAACCGCTCCCCTGCACCCGCGAGCGGCCGGCCGCGGATCCGCATCGGCGTGACCGCGGATATCCCTCGGCCATTTCGCCCGCTTGGGAAGGAACAGCTCGGCCATGTCTGACAACGCAGCCCCGACACGCTACGAGCAGTTCGCCGAACTCCATCGTGGCCCCGACACCTTCATCATGCCCAATGCATGGGACGTGCCGTCGGCCCTGCTGTTCGCGGAGGCCGGGTTCAAGTCCATCGCGACCTCTTCAGCGGCGTTCGCCGCGACGCTGGGCCGGCTTGACGGCATCCACGCCATCGGCCGTGACACGCATCTGGACCATGCCGCCCTGCTCACGTCCGTGAGCGGCCTGCCGATCAACGGCGACTTCGAAGACGGTTACGGCGAGACTCCCGAAGATGTCCGGACCACTGTCGAAGCCGCCATCGCCTGCGGTCTGGCCGGCATCGGCATCGAGGACACCACCGGTGACCCCGCCAACCCGATTCGTGACTTCGACGACGCGGTTCGCCGCATCGAGGCCGCCGCCGCGGCTGCGCGTGGACGGATCGTCCTGACCGGCCGTACGGACAACTTCCTGTGGGGGATCTCCGACTTCGAGGACACCATCCGCCGCCTCACGGCCTTCGCGGAAGCAGGAGCTGACGTCCTCTACGCGCCGAACCTGCCGGACACGGCCTCGATCAGCGCAGTTGTCAAGGCTGTCGCACCCAAGCCGGTCAACGTCCTCGTCAGCCCCCAGGGCACGGCTACCCTCGCGGAACTCCGGACGATCGGCGTCCGCCGGATCAGCCTCGGGGTTGATCCGTACACGCACGCCCTCGGAGCCACGAAGGCGGCTGCGGCGAAGCTCGCGGACGGAGACCTCACGGCGCTCGCAACGGATCTCACCTTCGGCCACATCATCGACCTCATCAAGCGCTGACGCGGGAGTCGGTGGCCTGGCCCGGCAGCGGCGGAAGACTCAACTCGGTGGACAGCGCCGGGTTGAGCGCGACGCTGTGGTCCGCGTCGTCGGAGCCGGCACACGAAACCGCGGTGACTCCCGCTCAGCTCGGGCCCACGACGGCGCGCCGCAGGGAGAACTCGGCCAGAACGGCCGTGCCCGCACCGGCTGCCGTCTGCAGCCAGAGCCGGCCGCCGAGCGCCTCCACCCGGTCCTTGAGCCCGACCAAGCCGGAGCCGCCGGCGAAGTCGGCGCCGCCACGACCGTCGTCGCGTACCCGGACCCGCAGCGCCCGGCCGGAGTCGACGATCTCGACCTCGACGTGGACGGTCGATGCGTGCGCGTGCTTGACCACGTTGGTCAGCGCCTCGGAAACGACGTAGTAGGCGGCGGTCTCGACCGGCTCGGGCAGACGCCGGTCGACCTCTACGGCCAGCTCGACCGGGACCGCGCAGCGGCGGGCGAGTCCCTTGAGCGCCGGGCGGAGGCCGCCCTCGGCGAGGATCGCCGGATGGATGCCGCGGGCGAAGTCGCGCAGCTCGTCCAGGGCGGTGACGGCTTCGGCCTCGAGAGCCTCGAGCTCCTCCCCCAGCGCGCCTGACTCGGGCGGAACGTCCGCTCGGGCGATGCGCGCGCGCATGGCGAGCGTGATCAGACGTTGCTGGGCACCATCGTGCAGGTCCCGCTCGATCCGCCGACGGGCCTGGTCGGCGGCGGTGGCGATACGCGCGCGCGAGGCGATGAGGTCGGAGTAGAGCTGGGCATTGTCGAGGGAGACGGCGAGCTGCGCGGCGATGAGCCTGACCGCGTCGAGCCGTTCCGTGGCGAACGCGGCGCGCATGAGACGGTTTTCCAGCAACAGCACCGTCCGCAGCTCGCCGCGGCCGAGGATGGGCATGGCCAGCAACGAACAGGCGTCCAGACCGGCGAGGTACGGGTCACGGGCGAAGCGGTCATCGCGGGTGGCGTCGTCGACGATCAGGATCTCGGCCGTCCGCTGGACGTAGCGCACTGCCGACATCGGCAGGTCGCGTTCCTGCGGTCCCCCGGCCGTGGCGGTGTCCGTGGTGCGGTTCGGCGCCGGCAGCAGCCAGTCGTGGCGGTCCTCGTCCCACAACAACAGGTGCACGCTGGTGGCGCCGGTCATCGCGCTGAGCACTTCGACGACGCGGGTGTGCAAGCGTTCGATGTCGGTCTCCGAGCTGAGCGCCTGCGACGCGGCGAGGATGCCGAGCAGGTCGAGCGTGCCGGTCGTGACCGCCGAGGACGGCCGGAGATCATCGGTACCCCGGCCGTCGCCGGACTCGCCGGTCGTGACTGTTCCCTGCCGTGAGGTGGGGTATGCGCAGTCCAGCTGGGCGACCTTCGCTGTCGCGCCCCATGCCGCGTAGTACTGCCGCGCTCGGGCGAGCAGGTCGCGCCCCGCCTCCTCCAAGCCCTGCGCGAGATGGAAGCGGGCGGTGCGTTCCGTGATGAGGGCGCGGTGCCACGGGCGCTGCCGGCCGGCGACCTCGCGCCGGGCGGTGTCGAACGCGAGGGCTCCGGCGCGGAAGTCGCCGACCGCCCAGGCCCGCTCCGCCTCCAGCAACCGCTGCAGGTGCCGGAAGTTGTCCGGCGCGTCCGCGGCGCGGGCGGCCAGCCAGCTCGTCACCTCGTCCAGTTCCGACAGCAGACCGCCACGCTCGGCACCCGGGCCGGCGCGGGCCTGCTCGGCGAGGGCCAGGCCGCGCAGCACGCGGGCCACGGCGGTGGGGTACAGGCCCGCCACAGCCGGCAGCAGCGGCATCGCCGCCGCGGTGTGCCGCGCCAGCCCGTCCGGATCGCCGAACACGGCGGCGACGAGCGCGTGGCTGAGATGCGCGTGGAAGAGCGGCATCGGGTTGCTGGCGTACCTGTCGGTGGGGACCACCTCGGCGGTGGTGGCGACGCTTTCGCCACGCAGTACACCGGCCAGCCACTGGTAGCTGTCGAGCCACTCGCCGGTCTGTTCGTTGCCGGTACGCCGCACGAAGGCCAGCCCCGCCTCCACCTCGGCCACGAGGACGTCCAGCGACGGCGCGCAGTCCAGCAGGTAGTGCGCGGTCGGGTGGTAGGTGTAGCCGGCGTTGGCCAGGTCGCCGGCCGCGATCAGCCCCTCGCAGGCCCGCTCCGCGGCTTGGACACCGTTCTCGATCGGCTCGAACCAGCAGCTGAGCAGAGCAAACCGGCGGCGGCATTCGGAGGTGCCGGGCTCGTAGCCGCGGGCTTCGCCCAACGCCAGGACCCGGCGCACCGCCCGGTATCCGGCGGCGTAGCGGGCGCGCCGCGCCACGGCGGCGACGGCGGCGGCGCTGACCGGTCCGATGAGGGTGGGGCCAGGGCCGTGCTCGAGCCAGATCCGCAGCGATTCCAGGCCCAGCCAGGCGCCCGTGGCGTCGCCGCCGGCGAAGTAGGCGGCCGGTTGGACCGCGTCGATCAGCCGGGTCGCGGCCAGCAGTGCGGGCTCGGCGAGGACGGGCCGAGCCAGATCGTCGGCGGCGTCGGTGCGGTCCAGCCACTGGTTCAGGCGGTCGAACTGACGGTCGAGCTCGGCGGCGAGCCGGTCGGCCACGGGCACGGTGATGCCGAGCTCACGCAGCACCTCGATGCCGAGTCCGATCGCATCGGCGAACCGGTTCTGGTGGGTCAGGCTGCTCACCTGCACCGCCGTCGCGGCCGCGCGGTCCAACGCGCTGGGGCCCAGCGCTTCGATCGCGCGGTACTCCTCGTCCGCGTCATCGAGGCGCCCCAGGCCGTAGAGGGCGGCGTGGCGGCCGGTGTGCACCGCGATCAGCGTGTCGGTCTCACCCGGGCCGATCAACCGCAGCGCGGCGGCCAGCAGTGCGTTCACCAGCGCGTGATCCCCGATCAACGCGGCCTGGTCCGCGGCACGCCGCAGCAGGCCCACCACCCGGCGCCGCTCGCCGGCATCGTCGATCCCGTCGACGACCGGCAGGTACTGCTCGGCGGCGACGGCGGACAACTCCGGCACCTCGGCCAGCCGCCGGGCGGTGGCCAGTTGCAGGGTGCGTCGCCGCTCCGGGTCGAGCCCGCGCAGGATCGCCTCGCGGAGCCGGTCGTGGCGGAACCGCACCGCCTCATGGGCACCGGGCTCCATGACGAGAAGTCCTTCGGCGAGGGCCGGCGCGAGCATCGATTGCACCTCGGCCGCCGGGTCGCCGGTCGCGATCTGCAACAGGCTCAGCTCGGCTCGGAAACCCAGACAGGCCATCGCCTCCACCAGCCGCCAGGACCGCGGCGGCACGGTCTCGATGCGTGCCCCCGGCAGCTCGCCCGCCCTTGACCGGCCCAGATGTGCTCGCACCGTCGCCGTGTCCCACCGCCATCCCGTGGCGGTCGCGGTGAGCACGCCGTCGCGGCGCAGCGCGTTGAGCAGTTCCACGGCCTCGTACGGGTTGCCGGACGTGTGCGGCGCGATCACCTCGGCCAAACCGGCCACCACGGCCGGGGCAGCGTGCACCATCTCGGCGACCATGGTGACGAGGCTCGGGACGGGCAGGTTGTCCAATCGCAGGTTCCGCACTCCGGCCCGGTCACGCCATCGGGCCAGCGGCGCCGCCAGCGGATGCGCCGCGTCCACGGCCTCGTCGCGGTAGGCGCCCACCAGCAGCAGACCCCCGACCGGTTCCTCGTCGAGCATCATGTCGACGAGGCCGAGCGCGACGCGCCCGGCCCACTGCAGGTCGTCGAGGAACAGCACCACCGGGCGTTCCCGCGACGCGACCGCCCGCAGCGCCTGCACGCCCATCCGCTGCGCCCGGTTCTGCGCGGTCAGCGGATCCCCGGGTTCGGGCGCCACCGCCAGCAGCGCGGCGAACTCCGGCACCACGGCGGTCAGCAGCCCGGCGTTCGGGCCGAGCGCGGCCAGGATCCGCGCGCGGACCTCGGCCAGCTCAGCCTCCGGCTCGGCCAGGAGCAACCGGCCCAGCGCCCGAAACGCCTGGTGGACGCCGTTGAACTCCAGGTCGCGCCGGTACTGGTCGAACTTGCCGGCCACGAACCAGCCGCCCCGGCCGGCCACCGGCGGCCGCAGCTCGTCGACCAGCGCGGTCTTGCCCACCCCGGGTGTCCCGCCGACCAGTACCGCCCGGCACCGGCCCGCCTGCGCGTTCTCGAACGCCGCCCGCAGGATCGCCACCTCGTCGTCGCGGCCCACCAGCCGCGGCGGCAGGAGCCGCGGCGGGACATCGTGCTCGCCGACGCGGACCGAAGCCGCCGCCGGACGCACCTGAACGCCCGGCACCCGCTCCAGGTCGTGCACCACGCCGTCGGCGGTCTGATAGCGGTGGTCCGGTTCCTTCTCCAGCAGGTGCAGGATGATCTCCGACAGCGGCCCCGGTACGGCCGGGTTCACCTTCGCCGGCGGCGCCGGCACCCGCGCCAGGTGATCGTGGGTGAGGCGCAGCGGGTCCCCGGTGCCGAACGGCGGCTCCCCCGTTGCCAGCTCGTACAGCGTCGCGCCCAGCGCGTAGAGGTCGGAACGCTGGTCCACCGGCCGGCCGGTGCGCCCGGTCTGCTCCGGCGCCAGATAAGCCAACGTCCCCACGATCTGCGTGTGGTGGATGAACTCCGGGCGGATCTTGGCGAACGAGGTCGCCAACGCGAAATCGACCAGGCACGGGACACCGTCGCCGGAGATCACGATGTTGGCCGGGGTGATGTCACCGTGCATCACACCCCGCCCGTGCATCCCCGCCACGGCCCGGGCCAACCCCACCGCCAGCCCGATCAGGACATCACCCGGCAGCGGCTTGGCCAGCCCCGCCAGGCCGGTGCCCGCCACGTCCACCAGCACGATGGACCCCGGATACCGAGGGGCCTCCAGCTGCGCCACCCCCGCGACATCGCGCAGCCGCTCCAACATCGCACGCTCATGCCGTAGCCGGCGCTCGGCGTCCGGACCCAGCGGCTCCTTCCGGATGACCGTGCGCCCGGCCAGGAACAGCCGGCTCACGCGCGTCCGGTCGCTCTCGTGCAGCACCTCGACCTGCGGCTCTCGGCCCGGCAGCACCCCGCCTTCCCCCATCCGACACCTCCACGCACGGACGGCTTCCCCTCACCCTGTGCCTACACCTGTTCGAGGGCAAAGGCGACCACCCGCGCGACGTCGGAGGTTGTGGAACCGGGGTGTCGCCGGATCGCGAACGTGCCCGCGTTCCGGTGGGAACGCGGGCACATCGCGACTAGCTCGACACAACCGGCGTAAGGCTCACTTCTCCGCGGCGCGACCGGCGAACCGCTGCATGAAGTCGGCAGACTCCTTCGCGGTGATGATCACGTCGTAGTAGCCGTCCTCGGTCGGCCAGGTGACGACGCTGTGCTTGCCGGCGGGCACCTGGATGGTCGTCTTCTTCCCGGCGAAGTCGTTCGCGGTCAGCGTGTAGGTCACCGACCGGCGGCCGTCGGCGGACAGCGTGAACTCGACGGTCGCGTCGGCCGACTTGCCCCGGCCGTCCGACCGCGTGCTCCCCTTGACCAGCCGGACGTCGACCCGCGGCTGGGCCGAGGTCCGGTCGCTGGCCGGGACGACGGTGCCGGCGAAGGACCGGATGAAGTGGTCGGGCCCGTAGAAGGTGAACGCGTACTTGCCGTTCGTCGCCTTGGTGTCCCAGGTGTACGACTTCGACCGGTGGTTGCCGGCCGTGAGGGGCAGCGCGTCCTGGCCGATGCCGAGCGGCTCGGCGCCGGCGAGGGCGGGGACGTACTTGTCGGCCAGCCCGACCAGGTTGACCGCCTTGCCGCTGGGGCCGCCTTCGACGGTGAAGGTCGCGGTCGCGGTCCCGGTGCTGTGGTTCTCGACGAGGACGCCGTTGGGCTGGAACGACAGCGGGCTGCGCTTCGCCTTGCCGGTGATCGGCTGGGTCGGCATGACCTGTGCACCGACGGCCGGCTGGGGCACGGCCGGCAGGCCGGCGTCGACGACGACCGACTTGAGCAGGTCGGCCGGCTTCGGCAGCTTCGGGAACGACGTGTCGAAGTTGCCGAAGTCGATCGCCGAGAGCAGGTTGCCGGAGACGCTGCGCCGCCAGTCGTTGATGTTCTGGCAGATCGCCGGCTTGCCGAGGCTCTTGGTCCACTCCTCGATCAGCTGGATCGTCGAGGTGTGGTCGAAGACCTCGGAGTTGACGAAGCCACCACGGGTCCACGGCGAGACCAGCACGAACGGCACACGACCGCCCATGCCGGGCTTGATGCCGGGCGCACGCTCGCCGGCCGTGCCGGTCTCCGGGATCGGCGGCACGACGTGGTCGAAGAAGCCGCCTTCACCGATGCGGTTCGCGTGGTCGGGCTCGTCGTAGTTCAGGATGATCAGCGTCGACTCCCACAGTTCGGGGTTGTCGTGCACCGCCTGGATCACCCGGTCGGTGTAGACCGCGCCGTTGTTCGGAGCGTACGTGGGGTGTTCGGTCCACGCCGCGGGCGCGACGACCCAGGACACCTCGGGGAGATTGCCCGTCTCGCAGTCGGAGATGAAGTCCCGCAGCACGTAGTCGAGGTTGGAGGTGTCGTTCTTGATGCCGGCGGGCTGCGCGGTGTGGGCGTGCACCACGCCGCCGCGGGCGAGCAGGCCCTTGCGGGGGTGGGTGTTCTCCGGGGTCGCGTTCTTCGGGTCGAACGCCGCGAACGAACGGACGGTGTTGTCGGTGTAGTCGCCGAGGAAGTTGTCGTCGGTGTCGTTGTTGACGTAGATCTGCCAGCTGACACCGGCGTCCTGCAGCGTTTCCGGGTAGGTCTTGAACTTGTAGGCGTAGCCGTAGTCACCGTTGTTGTTCACGACCGGGCCGCCCTGGGTGCCCGCGGCGTCGTTGGTGCCGGCCCACATCATGATGCGGTTCGGGCTGGTGCTGGTGTCCAGCGAGCAGAAGTAGTGGTCGCCGATGGTGTAAGCCTTGGCGATCGCGTGGTGCCACGGCACATCGGCTTCCTTGAAGTACCGGTTGCGCGCGCTGGTGTTCTGCGCGTTGTACTTCAGGCTGTCGGCGTGGTACGGCAGCAGGTAACCCTCGGCACGGCTGTTGGGGTCGTAGTAGATCGTCTGGCCGTTCTGCCAGGTCAGCACCTGCTTGTCACCGAAGCCGCGCGCGCCGGCCAGGTCGAGGGTGCCGAAGTAGTGGTCGAACGACCGGTTCTCCTGCATCAGGATCACGATGTGCTTCAGGTCTTTGATCGTGCCGGTGCGGTGCCGGTTCTGCGCCGAGCTCGAGCCGGACTTGCCGCCCTGTGCGGCGTCGGCCACGGCGGCGTCGGCCGGTGCGGCCTCGGCCGGGACGGCCGACAGCCCGCCGGCGGCGACCGCGGCGCCGGCCGCGCCCGCGGCCTGGATCAGTCGGCGCCGGCTGATCCGGTTGCGCTCCGTGGTCGCTCTGTCCGCGGATGCCGAATCGTTGTCAGACATGGGTTTAGTACCTGACCTCTCGTGGTGGGGAGTCCCGCAAAGTCAACTGCCGCGGGTCTCGGCGCCGCGAGAATCAGGTTATGAACGTTCCGGAAAGTCTCAGGACGACCGCCATCTCAACCTGCCCGGCCGGTCACGCGCTGTTCACCGGTGCGTCATGGGCATCATCGAATGCGTTCACGACCGACACCCAGGCTGGGCTCGATGAGCAGCAGGACGGCCTCGGCCACACCAACCCTGCCGTCGAGCCGGCCGCAGCCCATCGTGCTGATCGTCGGCTCGCCCTACGGCATCGACGACTGGCTGGGCGGACCGGCCGGGCGGTACGACTTCGTCTTCGTCAACAACGAGGGCGCCGGCGCGGAGATCTACCTCGAGGACCCCGAGACCGAGCGGATCTACGTCGAGGTCGAGCACTTCGGCCGCGGCGTCACCCGCGCGGTCACGGCATCGGTGCCGCCCGGAACCTACCGCTGGGTCTGCATCACCGACTACACGATCAAGTACAGCCGGCCGGTCGTCGTCACCGGTGACCCGCTGCCCTACGACGTGCACGGGATCATCCCCGTCACGGGGCTCGACCTGCGCATCCCGATCAACGCCTACGTCGGCTGGATCACCGGGCAGCTGCCCGCGCTCACCCGGCAGGTCAGCCGGCTGCGCGGCGACCTGCAAGCCGGCGATGCGGCAGCTGCCAAAGCCGACTGGCTGATCGCGCACCTCACCTACGAGACGCTGGGCGGCGCCTACCGGGCCTACGACGAGACCGGTGACGAGATCAATGGCGACCCGCCGCGCGGCGTCGTCCCCGCCCGCCTCGCGGACGCGGACTTCACCGGCTTCCGCAAGATCGAGGCGATGCTGTGGCACGACCGGCCGGCGGCGACGATCGTGCCCCACGCCGAGGCGCTGCTCGAGGCGATCGGGCAGCTCGCCGACGAGCTGGCGCTGCCGAACGCGATCACGCCGATCGACATGGGCCGTCGCGCGCACGAGATCCTCGAGGATGCCCTGCAATGGGACCTGAACGGGATCGGCGACGCCGGCAGCCAGACCGAGCTGGCGACCGTGGACGCGAACCTCACCGGCGTCTGGCACGCTCTGGATCCGCTGCGGCCGATCCTGCGCAAGCAGAACCCGTACCTGGACCAGACCGACGAGCAGCTGCGGGTCACCCAGCAGCTGGTCCGCAGCCACCACCACGCCGACGGCTGGGCCGGGTTGGCGTCGCTGACCGTCCGGCAGCGCGCCGCGGTCAACGCGGCAGTCCAGCACAGCGTCGAATTGCTCTCCCACACCGCGGTCGTCATCGATCCGCGCAACGCCACCCGCGACCGAGGCCCGATCACCCATGACTGACCACGACATCGCCGTTCCGTTCGAAGGTGCCCACCAGGCCGGCATCCTCGAGCCTCCGCAGCGCGCGGCGGTCGTCGCCGCGTTCCTCGTGACCGCGGCCGACCGGCCGGCGCTGCGGCGGATGTTCCAGACGCTGACGGCGACCATCCGCTACCTGGTCGCCGGCGGCGACGCACCGGCCGGCCGCGGCAGCGACGACGGACTCGTGTCGACCCCGTACGAGAACGGCGTGCTCGGCCCGGGCACGATGCCCGACGGTCTCACCGTCACGGTCAGTGTCGGTGCGAGCCTGTTCGACGACCGGTTCGGTCTCGCCGGCGTCAAACCGGCCCGGCTGCGCGCGATGGACGAGTTCCCGAACGACGCCCTCGACCCCGAGCGCTGCGACGGCGACCTGCTGCTGCAGATCTGCGCCGATCACCGCGACACCGTGCTGCACGCGCTGCGCATCCTGATGCGCGCCACCCGGGCCGACCTGCAGGTGCTGTGGCAGATGGAGGGCTTCACCAGTCCCCCGCGGCCGAGCGGGACGCCCCGCAACCTGTTCGGCTTCAAGGACGGCACAGCCAACAAGGAGATCCTCGACCGCGCCGATCTCGTCGATCAGCTGGTGTGGACCCAGGCCGGCGGCGACGAACCGGCCTGGGTGACCGGTGGTTCGTACCACGTGGTGCGCCTGATCCGCATGTTCGTGGAGTTCTGGGACCGCATCTCGATCAACGAGCAGCAACGGATCTTCGGCCGCGACCGCAACACCGGCGGACCGCTGTCCGGCCGGCGCGAACGAGTGCCCGGCGAGGAGGAGTTCCAGATCCCCAGCTACCACCGGGATGCGCACGGCAACACGGTGCCGCTGAACGCGCACATCCGCCTCGCCAACCCCCACGACGGCACAGCCGACGACCGCCGGATGCTGCGCCGCGCCTTCAACTACAGCGCCGGCATCGAGCCCAACGGCCAGCTCGACATGGGCATGATCTTCATCTGCTTCAACGCCGACCTCGACCAGCAGTTCGTCGCCGTCCAGACGCTCCTCATCGACGAACCCCTGGTCGACTACATCTCCCCCTTCGGCGGCGGCTACTTCTTCGCCCTACCCGGCGTCTGCGATGCCGACGACTGGCTGGGCCGCGGCATGCTCGACTGAACTGTCGGCCGCGCGTTCCGGGGCACGTCGGAGGTGAAACTCTGCTCGCCGCGCTGACACTTCCGGCTCGGCGTTCGACCGCTGGATCGGCCACTCCTCTCGCCTACCGAAGGCTGACTCGCCCGCCGCCGACTGATCGCAACGCCGTGCGCGAAACTTCGCCTAGTTCGCCAACCTCCTTTCCGCGTACTGAGCTACAGCCATCAGGCCCTCTTCGTCGAACTCAACAAATACACTCGACCCTGAAATACTCCACCAATACTCACCGGAAACGAACGGCTCAGACCTCACCGTCACTTCACCACCAACTTCAGCCCCATCCACAAATTCCGTCCGAGTAAAATTCGGCATCCGAAGCCGGTTCGAGTCGGGGCAGCTGCAAATCCGAGAACCGGCGACAGTTGACAGGCGACCTCACCAGGTTCACAGGCCGAGTGCACGCCGGACCTCGGCCAGATGCCGTCGCGACACCGCGACGGTCTCGCGGTCGGGCCCGTCCAGGACGAGCGCGAAGCCGCCGTGGAAGGTCGGGGCGATTTCGCGCACCCGGTGCAGGTTCACCACGCAGTGGCGGTGCACCCGCAGGAATCCGTGTGGTGCCAGCCGCGTCTCCAGCCGGTTCAGGGTGTGGTTCAGTGCCCGCAACCGGCCCCGGTCGGTCAGCAGCCATACGGTTTTGCCCTCGGCCTGCGCGACCCGGATCTCCGCCGGGGCCATGAGCAGGATGTGCCCACCGTGGATGCCGGCGAGCCGCAACACCGGCGCGGGGGCAGGCTCGGTCGCCGGCGGTGAGTCCGTTCTGGTGGTGAGGAGCGTGCCGATGAGCTGCCCGTCGTGCTGGATGGGCTGGACGGTGATCGGGCACCCGTCCTCCGCGCACGCGGCCAGCCGCAGCGCGCCGGCACGCGCGCGGGAGCCCAGCACGGCGTGCCCGACCTCGTTCGCTGCCACAAGCCGCCCGCGCCGGTCGATGACCGCCAGCGGTCCGGCGTCGTCGGCCTGCGGCCGCAGCGATCCGGCCAGCTCGGTGAGCACGTCGTCGCGCCGGCGACGCAGGCCATGACCCAGTTCCTGGGCGCAACAGGCCAGCCGCGCGATCGCGAGCGCCGTCAGCGGACGGCGATGCACCAGGAACGCGAGCACCGCGCAGGGCCGGGGCCGGTCGGGGTCGGCCACCGCGACGCCCGCCCCGGACCAGTCGGCCAGGTCACCGCGCCAGTGCTCCGCGCCGGTCACCTGGGCGTGTCCGTCGAGCAGCGCAGTGCCGAGGGCATTGGTACCGCGGCTGTTCTCCGACCAGTCGTGCCCGGGCGCGAGCTGGTGCGCATCGGCGAGCGCGACGGCGGAACGGCTCCCGAACACCGCGACGACCCGCCCGTCGCCGGCCGCGACCGCCACCACCCCCTCGGTCCGGGTGAGGTCGGCCGCCAGCGAGCGGGCGGCCGACACCACGGTGCGCGGCGCCGCGGCAACCGAGCCGGGAGACGGGTCGGGCGGCGGCGTGTCGGGGGCGATGCCGTAGACCTCGCGGCAGCGCTGCCAGGACGCCTGGATCGCCGGCCGGATCGCGGCGGTGCCGTTCGCTCCGGGTTCGTGGCCGCCGGCCCCGGCCCACTGACCGTCCATGCCGACCTCCTCGCGTTCGGGCGGCCCCCTGAACAGACTAGGACCGACGTGGCCGGCCGGGATAGCGTCCGCGTGCTCCTCGCCCGGGCAGCTCGACGATTCCGGCCGATCCGACGACCCGATGCAGGGAGGTTTCGTCATGGCCATCGACTTCACCCTCACCCCGGAACAACGGGAACTCCAGGCGAGCACCCGCGCCTTCGCCCGCGACGTACTTGCGCCGGTGGTCCGTGCGGCCGACGCCGAGACGGACCCGTTGCGCGCCTTCCAGATGACCAAGGACGCCTATGTGCAGGCCTACCGCGCCGGCATCGCGTTCTGCATGCTGCCCACTCAGTACGGTGGCGGCGGAGTGTCCAATGTGGACCTCATCCTGGCCGCCGAGGAGGTGTGCGCCGTGGACCCGGGGTTCGCCTGCACCATCCTGGTGAACGGGCTGGGCCTGATGCCCGTCTGGTACTGGGGCAGTGAGGAGCAGAAGGAGCGCTTCCTGCGCGCGGCCACCTCGGACCCGACCGGCGAATACATCGTCGGCTACGCGGTGAGCGAGCCGGCCGGAAGCCCCGGCGGCACGGCGAACTTCGACGCACCCGATGCCTCACCCGTCGGGATCGGTGTCACCGCCACGCTCGACGGCGACCACTACGTGCTCAACGGCCGCAAGTACTGGCCGTGCAACGTCGCGGGCTGGGACGGGCAGGGGGCCAACGCGAGCATCGTCGTGGTGCGCACCGACCCGTCGAAGGGCGGCACCGAGGGGCTTTCGGCGATCATGATCGAACGCGGCACCCCCGGCGTCAGCTACAACCTCATCAGCAAGATGGGGCATCGGCTCACCCCCAACGCCGAGATCGTCTTCACCGACGCCCGGGTTCCCGCGAACAACCTCGTCGAGGGCACCCGCGGCAACGGCGATCTGCTGATCAATCGCAACTTCGCCTGGTCGGGGCCGGTGGCCGGGATCGCAGCGGTCGGTGTGGCCCGGACCGCCTACGAATCCGCCCTCGAGTGGGCGCGGACCTACACCGCCGGTGGACCGAGCCCGATCATCAACCACCAGAACGTCGGTTATGTGCTCGGGGACGTCGCGGCGCGGATCGAGATGTGCCGCTGCTTCTGCTGGAAGACCGCGCACTTCCTGGACCAGCACGACTACCACGGCGAGCTGATCGGCGCGATGTGCAAGATCCAATGCACGGAGCTGATGTTCGACGCGGTCTACAAGTGCATGCAGGTCGTGGGCGTGAACAGCCTGGACAAACAGCACGAGTTCGAGAAGCTGCTGCGCGAGGCCGCGGTGCTGCCGCTCTACGACGCCGGCAACTTCGGCATGCAGCGCCGTCGCGTCCACGGCGTGCTCGCCAGCCCGGACTACAACCCGCGGGCTCTGATGGACGACGAGTTCGTGCCCTTCACGAAGTTCATGGAGACCATCGACACGGTCCCCACCTACCAGGAGACCCCGCTTCCCGTGTGACGGGCGAGCGCTCGGGTGCGCCCCTCACCGGACGCGCCCGGGCGCTGGGCGCCGGCCTGGCGGGACCGGTACTCGGCTCCACGCAGGTTCAAACGCTTGCAGCGGGACGACGAGCGGTTCGTCGGGCCGAACTCGTCGTCGCGATCGTGGTGAGCCTCACGGCGTTCGCGCTCGTTGTTCGTCGACGCCCGAGCCGGCACGGCAACGCTCAAGTCCGCCGTCGTCGCACCGCCGTGAACGCGAACAGCCCGGCGAGGAGCCACAGGAAACCCGCCCCGGCCCAGCCCGTGGCATCGGGCGGATCCATCGCCATGCCCGCCGTGGCCAGCAGCGCGATCACGCCGACCACCGCCGCCACGACGAAAAGGATCCTCGACGCGCGTTTCTGCGGTGTCGTGGGTGGCCGTGGCGCCGGAGACGGGATCTCCCGCGGCTGACGCGGCGCCTGCGGGAGTGTCCGATGTGGACCGACCGCCGCGTCGATCGTCGCGGTCACCGCCGGGGACAGGCCGGCGAACAGCGTCGGCTCGACCTGGACCGTCCGGCCGTCGGTGCCGATGAGGCGGCGGCCACCGTCGGGCCAGGCGAGCATGGCCGCGCAGGAGGTGAAGTGAACCGTCGAGACGCCTTCCGGAGTCTGCACGCTGCAGCCGTCGGGCCGACGACCAGGTGTGTATCCGCCTGGTTGTGAGCCCGGAATCGGTTTCCCGCGACCGCGGCCGGCGAGAACCGCGGCACCGCCGCGTATCCGGCCCAGTCCGCCGATCGGCCGTGCGGAGCCCGCAGCAGCACCGACGCGCATGCTTCCAGAGCGACTGCGTGGACCTTCGCGACGTCGACCGCACGCAGCTCGGCGATCCGGTCCTCCGCGGGCGGGAGAGGCGAACCGGAAAGCAGCGCGGCTGCGTGATCGGGTAGCCGCGCCACGTCCGCGTCTTCGCCGTAGAGCGCGGATTCGGCCTGCGTGCGGACCGTTTCGACGTCGCGCGGGTCGATCCGGCCGACCTTGAACTGGGCCAGGACGTCGACGACGCCGCCGAGCACCGCGGCCTGCTTGTCCGGCAAGGCGTCGGCCAGCCCGAGGATCTCCGCGAAGCCGTCGCCCCGGACCTGGTACGACGTCGTCACCTGGTAGGAATAGCCGCCCTCCTACCGCAGCGCGCGGAACAGCTCCCGCTCGAGGACCTTCGCGAAGACCTGGGAAGCAGCTCCCTGGCGTACCACCGCGCTGAAGGCGACACTGCCGTCGCCGTGGGCGAAGTACGCGGGACCTGCGGCCAGGGTCGCGGGCCGAGGAGGCACCGGGCGCCGGACGCCCGAGGGGAGCGGCAGCCGCAACCCGTCGGGCACGTTCTCGCCTGCCACCCACAGCGCCGCGTTCTCGCGGGTGAACCACGTGCGTGCCCAGTGGGCGACCTCCGCGGGGCCCAGGCGGGGGACGCCGAGCTCGAGAAAGTCGGTCAGCCCGTATCCCTGCGCTCCGTAGCGGTGCCGGAACAGCAGGCCGGCCCCGCCGCGCCGGGCCTCCTCGGTACGCAGGATCGACTTCTCGGTCTCCAGCCGGTCCATCGGAAGATCGCTCAGCGACGCGCAGACGCCGGCGAGGAACGCGACGACTTCGGACTCCGCACCGTTCATTTCGAAGTACGTGTGGTCGGAACCCGTCGCGCCGCCGAAGTGGTGCTCCCCCAGTCCGAACCGATGCAACGCGAGATGCTCGACCAGGTGCGTGATGCCGGCCGTCGCGAGCGTCTCGTCGGCCCGGCCGACCCGGAAGACCAGGCCGGCGGTCAGCGGGCCGGATCTCTTGGCCGCCACGGCGGGGACTCCGTCGACCTCGAAGGTGGACAGCATGATCAGCCTTTCGCGAGGGCGCGGTTGCGGTGCTGCGCGAGCGCGGCAGCCGGGTCGGGGAAGAAGTGCCAGGGGGCTTTGCTCGCGCGTCCGTCGAGCGCGCGGAAGTGCACGGTGGCGCGAGGCAGATCGCCGATCAAGCTGAACGCCATGGCGAACGTGCTGTGCGCGGAGACCCAGCCGAACCGCGAACGGTAGGCGGGGTGCAGCACCGACGCCGACGCTGCGGCGGTGATCTCCTCCCGGACTCCGGGCTGCTGAAGGTGGTCACGGCCCGCCTTGGGGCCGAGCTACAGCCAGCGCTCCAGGTGCAGCTCGGCGACGAGGACACCTTGGGGATCGCCGGGCCGCGCGGCCGCCGTGCATTCGCGGACGAAGGTGTGCGCGGCTTCCCAGGAGCCGCCCCACTTCGGGCACAGCTGCTGGAGCAGGTTGCGCTGGGCGGCCAGGAAACCGGGGTGGTGGGCGGCCAGCCGGTCATAACGGCGCCGCGTCTCGCTCTGGCCGAGTTCGAGCCCAAGCGAGGTGGTCAGCCGCAGCCACCAAGCCAGCTCGTTCTCCGGTTCGCGGGCGGTCACGTCGATCAGCAGCCGCTCGGCCCGCCGCAGGTGCTCGTGCATCCCGGCGAACTGCTCGCGGCTCACCCCGGCTGCCCGCCCGCTGCCTCGGACGTTCCACGCCTGCTCGATGAGCTGGGCTGCGAGCAGCAACCGGGCCTGCTCGGAGCGGGGTTCACGCTCGATCACGGCGCGCAGCATCGCCTCGGCCGCCGGCACCGACATGGTGATGTTCACGCCGAAGCTGCGCTCGTCCGGGGCGGTGAACTGGGTGAAAAAGCCCGAAACGGTCGGCCAGTCGCCCGCTTGCGCCGCGGACCGCAGCACGCCTGCCTCCGGATAGGCGGCCGCCGGGTCGAAGACCAGCGCCGGCGCAGTGCGGGTGGAGGTCATGGGAAGTCCTTTGCCAACGGGGAAGGAGAGGGCGCCGAACTGTACTTCGTCCCGCCGCCCCGACCGAAAGGTGGCAGCGGCTAACGCGATTTCCTTCCCTGGCCGGGAATTCACCGGTTCGTCGTGTTCCCGGTTGCCTTCCCGCAAACGGACTGGGTGGACCGACCCGCGCGGCATCGTGGGTTATCGAAGTCCTTCGGGTGCTGATGCCACAACTGGCGCGGGTCCGAGCTCGCACAGGTCTGCCGGTGCGGCTTGACGTTGTTCGGCGCGGCACGTGAAGGCCTGTCCACGCACGACCCCGATCAGCCCGCTCTCGCCGGGGAGACGTTCGTCGACCTGATCTGAAAGGCACGCCGTCGACGGCAAAATGCCACCCGATCGGTCGCGGGGTGGTGCACAGTGCGGCACCGTTTTCCGGAAACGCGGACAGCGTCACCGCGTCCCGGGAAACGCGGTGACGACAGCCCGCAGCAAGGGCAATTCCGTCTGGTAACGCGCTTCCAGCTCGGCGCTCGGCGTGCCTGTGGTGCCCGGCGCGGCGGCCAGCACGGCCAACCAGACGTCCGCCACCGTCGCACAGGAAACCGGCCGCCGGCCCGGGAGCGTGACGGTGAAGCCGTCTGCGTGGCCGGCGACGCGGATGCGGTTTGCGGCGGCAGCGCACAACGCGTCGAGCAGCTGCCCGGCGATCAGGTTGCCACGGGTGCTGCGGCCGGCCGGGAACACCGGGTCGGGGACGACCGTCCGGCCGCAGGCTCCGCACATCTTCGACTCCCTTTCAGGGCATCACGTCGCCGGAGTTGGGGCCCAGTGTCTGGCCGACGAACAGGTTCCCACCCGGATCACTCGCCAGAAGCACGGCAGCCGGGGCGACTTCCTCGGGTGTGCCGAAGCGGCCGAGGGGCAGTTCGGCGCGCTTCGCCACCTTCCACGCTTCGGAGATGCCGTCCACCAACGGGGTTTCGATGGGACCGGGGGCGATGGCGTTGACGAGGACGTTGTCCGCCGCGACCTCCAGCGCCACCGCCTTGGTGAAGCCGAGGACCCCGGCCTTGGCCGCGCTGTAGTGGCCGAGCCCGGTGCCGCCTTTGAGTCCCAGCTGCGACGAGACGTTGACGACCCTGCCCCACCGTTGCGCCCGCATCGGTTTCAGCACCTCGCGGCAGCACAGGAACACCCCGGTCAGGTCGACCGCGATGGTTTCGTTCCACAGCGCCAGATCCATGTCCTCGACCGGCGACTCGGTGAGCAGCCCGGCCGAGTTCACGAGCACGTCGACCGTCCCGAACTCCTTGCGTACCAGCGAGAACGCCGCACGCACACTGTCCTCGTCGGACACGTCCACGGCGATCCCGCCGGGACCGGGCGTCCGGTCGAGCACGGCCACGCGGTCGCCCTCGGCCCGGAACGCCGCCGCGATCGCCCGGCCGATGCCGCTCGCGCCGCCGGTGACCACGACGGTGCGGGCGGTCACGCGCGCATCCGGACGGTCAGGCCGCCGTCGACGACGATGGCCTGACCGGTCACGTAGTTCGCGGCCGGCGAGGTGAGGAAGCCGATCACGTCGGCGACCTCCTCCGGCCGGCCGACGCGGCCCCACGGGATGTCGCCGCCGGCTCGCGCGAGCCCGTCCGGGCCGAGCGAGTTGACCGGGTCGAGCGACTGCGGCGTCTCGATCAGGCCGGGGATCACCGCGTTGGCGCGGATCTGCCGGGGTCCGAGCTCGACCGCGACGCTGCGCACCAGGCCCAGGACTCCGGCCTTGGCCGCGGCGTAGTGGGCGTGTTCCTCCCAGCCGTAGACGCCGCCGGCGATGGACGACACCGCCACCATCGCGCCGCCCTCGGTCATGCGGGTGGAGCCGGCGCGCAGGGTGCGCAGCACGCCCGTCAGGTCGACGTCGAGCATGTCGTGCCAGCGCTGGTCCGACAGGTCGGCCAGCGCCGCGTTGCGCAGGATGCCCGCGTTGGCGACCGCATAGTCCAGCCGGCCGAACTCGGTGCAGCGCACATACGAACAGCCGCGGCAATCGCGCGCCGGAAAGGAGCGGGGCGAAGCGGCGCACCAGGTGGGCGCGGGCCTGATCTTCGGTTATCTCGCTGCCCGCCGTGCCGCGAGATGACCGCTCGAGGTCACGCCCGCGGCCGCGCGGTCGGCTCCCGGATCTTCAAGTGCGACGGGAGCGAAAGGTCCAGCGGCTGATCACCTGATCATCAGCTCGCACGCGGAGGCATTGGCAGCGAACGGCGGCTCGCTTCTACCAGACGACTTCGCCCCCGCTCTCGGCGAGGATCGTCGGGCGGGGGCCGTCCGCGGTGGCCAGGTAGACGGCGGCCGCTGCGGTTTCGTGCGGGGTGGCGAAGCGGCCGACCGGGATGCTGCGCTGCCGCAGCGCAGCGAATTCTTCGGCGGTAGCGGTGCCTTGGGCTCTGGCGAACTGATCGTGCACGGCGGTCAGCAGCGGGCTCTCGGTGCAGCCTGCGCAGAGGGCGTGGTACGTGATGCCCGCGTCGCCCGCTTGGCCGGCAAGGTGACGGATCCAGCCGACCACCGCGAACTTCGACGCACTGTACGCGGCGTTGTCGGGTTCCCCGACCAGGCCCGCCTGCGAGGCGACGGCGACAAACCGCCCACGGCAGCGGCGCAGGGCGGGGAGAGTCACCTCGAGCAAAGCGAGCAAGGATTCGAAGTTGATCCGCATGACGCGTTCGGTGAAGGCCCGCGTGAGGTCGGCCAGCGGAGCGGATCCGGGGACGCCGTGGGCGGCGATCACGCCGGCCAAACCGCCGGCCGAGGCTTCGCGGACCGCGTTCTGTCCTTCGGCGGTAAGGAGATCGCCGCCGATCCAGTGCACGGTGCCGTCATTGGACGGAGTGCGGATGCTGCGTCCGTGTGCGATGACAGTCTCGGATCGGGCCTGTAACTCGGCGACGATCGCCGAGCCGATGGCGCCCGTCGCACCGGTCACCAGGTACGTCATCGGGGCCTCCGCAGGTCGATCGTCGCGCCGGTGACGTAGCCGGAACCGGAGCCGGCGAGGAAGTCCAGCGTCGGCTGCAGATCCATTTCGGATTCCGCATCGCAGACCACACTGTTGATGCGGATCCGCGCACCCAGCTCGCGCGCGAGCGACTGCGCGATGCCTCGCATCGCTTCGACAAGGGCGTTTTGGCCGGCGTGGCTTCCGGATTGCGTGGTCACCAAGGCGACTCTGAGCGGTCCGGCTTGCTCGTCGTGATCGGCCAGCAACTCCTGCAGAACGTTGAACGTCTCGACGATCTCACTTGTCACCGTCGCACCTTCGGTCGAGACGGTGACGACGTGCAGCGACCGCGCCGGGGAGCGGACCTTCATCGAGCCGAAGCCAGGAGCTTCGCCGCCGCCGCCGCGGCCTGTGTGGTCGCGGTGCGCACGTCGAGCGTCCGGTGATCAAGCGACATCATCTCCACGCCCCACGGACCGCTGAATCCGAGTCGCCGCAAGGACTTCACGAAGGACGCCACATCGAAGTCCCCCTCGCCGCAATAGAGCCGATTGTCGAACGTGTCCTCGAACAAGGTTCCGGTCACCTGCTGGTACCCGTCGTTGATCTCGGCGGCGAAGACGTACTCCGGCGGCAGGATGCGCTCCATGTCCTCATAGGACATCGCACTCCGGTAGATGTGCCAGATGTCGACAAGCAGACCACCGGCCGGGTGCGCGACATCGCGGACGAGCCCCGCGGCCGGCTCGATCGTCGTCATCATCGAGAAAGCAGCGGGTTCCAAGGCGATCCGCGTGCCCGCCGCGGCGGCGGCTTGCGCCAGCGCGGCGAACTCTTCGCGCAGCCGGTCGGGGCCGACCGTGTCACCGGGTTGCCCCGCACCGGCCTTGATGTGAGAGGCGCCCAGCGCTTCGGCGGCGTGCAGGAGATCGGCGCGTACGGCCTCCGATCGCTCACGCCGTTCCCCCGAGCACCACCAGTCGTCGATGTACTCGACTTCGACGGTCGTGATGCCGTGCTGTTCGAACTCTCGAGCGAGCGCCGGAAACCCGATGCTCTCGCGCACCGCGACCAGGTCGGTGTGCGTGATCCCGAACCCGCTGAACCCCGCTTCGGCGGCGGCCGCGACCCGGTCCCGGATGTCGAACGGGCTCAAGTCTCCGTTGCGCTGCGGCATGACGTCGCCCGCGGAGGTCCAGCACGTGCTGAGCAAGGCATCGGGGTGCGGCATCAGGAAGTGCCCTTTCAGTCGGTGGTCTCGGCTTGTCCGGACGGTCCGAGCTTGTCGATCAAACGGTCCATGACGTTGCGGATGTGGGTGTCGACGGCTTCGCCCATCGCCCGGGTGTCGCCTGCTTCCATCGCCTCGAGCATGGCCCGATGCTCCTTGTACGCCAGCTCCGTGTGCTCGTGGAACTGCCCGGCCCAGTTGATGATGCGCTGGATGTGCCCGCGCAACCGGTGGATGTGGTTGACGAGCAGGGGGTTGCCGCAGTTGAGCACGAACAGGTCGTGGAAGTCGAAGTCGGCGACGTTGAAGGGTTCGAGGTCGCCCGCGGCGATCGCCTCGCCGATCCGGTCCATGCGTTCGCGCATGGCGGCCAGCTCGCCGGCCGGGATCCGGGTGGCGTTCTCGGCCGCGGCCACCTCGAGTGCCCGGCGCACGGTGTAGACCTGCCGGACCAATTCCACCGACAGCGCCGGAACGGTGAACCCCCGCGGCCCGGACACGTCCAGCAAACCCTCGTCCTGCAACCGGCGGATCGCCTCCCGCAACGGGGAGCGGCTGATCGAAAACCTTCGGGCAAGATCGTTTTCACTGAGCACGGAACCGGGTTCGAGTTCGCCTGACACGACCCAGCGCTTCAACGTGGCGTACGTCTGATCCGCCAGCGACGGCGCTCGTTTCGGCGCGTTCTCGTCGATCCGCATGGTTTCCCACTGCACAGTCGGCTCACTCATGTGCACCCTCCCGTTCGCCCCAGGTCTGTCTCCCGGCTCCGACGACGATTCTCGTGCGAGGACGTCGGCAGCCCCCGCCGGGTGTATTGACACCTTCCGGGAGCGACTCTAGCGTAATCGGTCGACAGGCGACAGGCGCCCGTCGCCATGGCTCGCCAGACACTCTCAGTGTTCGGTCGACAGGCGACCGGACTGGTGCGGAGTCCTGATCTATCTCGGCAAAGGAGTCCAGATGAGAAACCTTCGTCCGCTGACAGCGACCGCGATGAGCGTGTTGGCCGTTTCGGCCGGTCTGGTCGCGTGTGGCGGTGCTTCGGGCAGCAGCTCGTCCGGCGTCACGATCGGCTACTCGACGTACACGTTGTCCAACCCGTTCTTCGCGGGGATGCAGAAGGGCTTGGACGCCGGGACCGAGAAGTACGGGTACAAGCTGGTCACCACCAACTCCAACGGCGACGCCGCCCAGCAGGTCACCGACATTCAGAACCTGATCAGCCGGGGCGTGAACTACATCCTCCTGTCCCCCGCCGACGGCAAGGCCATCGCGCCGGCCGTGTCCGCGGCCGACGCGGCGCACGTGCCGATCATCTCCATCGCCGACAGCGTGATCCCGCCGATCACTGCGACGATCACCATCAACGACGTCAAGGCCGGCAGCGACGCGGTCGATCGGATCGCTGCGGAACTGAAGGCCCGCAAGGGCTCGGCGACCGGCACGGTCGTCGACATCCAGGGCATCCTGGGCACGCCGTCGGCGACGCGGCGCGAACAAGGGTTCCGCCAGCAGCTGGCCCGCTACCCCGGTCTGCGGGTGGCAGCGGCGCAGGACGGTGGCTACGACACCGCAAAGTCGAACGCGCTGATGGTCGACATTCTCCAGGCGAATCCCCAGATCGACGCGGTGTTCGCGGCCAACGACGCCGAAGCGGTGGGCGTGTCGGCGGCAATCAAGTCACAAGGCCGATTCAAGCCGGTGGGCGACCCGGGGCACATCATCGTGATCGGCGTGGACGGTTCCAAGCCCGCCATCGCCGACGTGCGCGCCGGCGTGCAGGACGCCAGCATCAGCCAGAACCCGATCAAGATGATGCAGAAGGCCGTGGACACCGTCGCCGACCTCGAAGCGCACAAGTCCGTGCCGAAGCAGATCGACTGGCCCTCGGCGACCATCACCAAGGAAAGCATCGACTCGCCCGAGGTCAAGAGCTACGGGATCTGGTCCGATGAAGTCTGATGCCCCCGCCCCGACAGTGGAGTTCCGCGGCGTGTCGAAGTCCTACCCGGGCATCCGTGCTCTGCACGACGTGTCCTTGACACTCGCGCCGGGCACCGTCACCGCGCTCGCCGGGGAGAACGGTGCGGGCAAGTCCACCTTCATCAAGCTCCTGTCCGGCGCGGAAAAAGCGGACTCCGGCCAGATTCTGCTCGGCGGAAACGAAGTGCCCGGCTCGCCCGGTGCGGTGATCGACGCGGGCGTGAGCGCGATCTACCAGGAGCTGACCGACGTGCCCGACATGAGCCTGCTGGACAACCTCGTGCTGGGCCGGCAGCCGGCGCGGCTGGGAGTGGTCCGACGAGGGGAAGCAAAACGAGCCGCCCGCCTCGCGCTCGACCGGGTCGGGCTGACGGGCCTGCCGCTGGACCGGCCCGTCCGGGAGCTGTCCCTGGCGCAGCGGCAGCTCACCGAGATCGCGCGGTGCCTGGCCCGCGACGCCAGTGTGCTGGTGTTCGACGAACCGACCTCGGCACTGTCCGAAAACGACGTCCGGGTCCTGCTGCGCACGATCAAGGCGTTGCGCGCGCAGGGCATGACGATCCTGTACGTGAGCCACCACCTCGACGAACTGTTCCAGATCGCCGACACGATCGCGGTGCTGCGCGACGGCGAGCTCGTCGGTGCCGGCCCGGTCGTCGAGTGGAACGAAGCGAAGCTGGTGCGCGCGATGCTCGCCAAGGACATGGCCCACGCCTACCCCTGGCGGGACCGGCCCGTCGGCGCCGACCGGCTCCAGGTGCGAGAACTCGACGCACCCGGCGTGAAGCGGGCGACGCTGCAGGTGAAATCCGGTGAGATCGTCGGCCTGGTCGGCCTCGCCGGCGCCGGTCGTACGGAGCTGCTCAAGGCGCTGGCGGGTCTGTCGGTGCGCTCGCGCGGGAACGTCGAGGTAGACGGCCATCCCCTCCCCGCGCGAGCGCACGACGTGGTGCGCCGAGGTGTGGTGTACGCACCCGAGGATCGCAAGGCCGAAGGCCTCGTCCTCGACGCGTCCATTGTGGACAACCTCTCCTACGGCGTCTACCGCTCGTTCGCCCGGGTCGGCTGGCTGCGCCGCGGCCGGCAGGAACGCCTCGCCCACCACGCCATCGCCGGGTTCGGTGTCAAGACCCGCGATCCCCGTCAACCGGCCGGCAAGCTCTCCGGCGGCAACCAGCAGAAGATCGTCCTCGCGCGAGCCGCCGCGCACACGCCGAAGGTCCTGCTGCTCGACGACCCCACCCGCGGCGTCGACGTGGGCGCGAAGGCAGGCATCCACGAGCACGTCTTGACTCTCGCCGAATCCGGCGCCGCGGTATTGCTGACCAGCTCCGACACCGACGAGGTTCTCGCGATGGCCGACCGCGTGTACGTGCTACGCGCCGGACGGGTCGTCGGCGAGCTGCGCCGAGCCGAGTTCGACCGGGAACGCGTGCTCCAGCTGGCCGCCGCCGGCTGACTCCCCCGACTCGCCTGTGAGAAACGGAAGGCCACCATGGTGATCACGACCTCCACGGAGAAGAAGGAAGAGACCCGCAGGCCAGACTCACCCCCGTCCACGCTGCGGAGAATGGCCGGGCATCCCCGGACCCCGATCGTCGTCGCGTTGGTGCTCGCCTGCGTGGCGATGGCGTTGCTGTCCGACAGTTTCCTGTCCAGCCGCAACTTCACCAACATCCTCACCCAGTCCACCGTGGTCGGAATCGCCGCCGTCGGCGCGACGCTGGTGATCATCACCGGCGGCATCGACCTGTCGGTCGGGTCCAACGTCGCGCTCTCCGGCATGATCGCCTCGCAGCTGGTCAGCGGCGGACTGGCCGGGTTCCTGGGCGTCGTGGTCTGCCTGGTGATCGCCGCCGCGATCGGCGCGTTCAACGGGGTTTCCGTGGCCTGGCTGCGGTTGGCGCCGTTCATCGTGACGCTCGCCGTGCTCGGCATGGGACGCGGCTTGACGTTGCAACTGAGTCAAGGCCAGAGCGTGTACGGGCTGCCGGCAGGACTCACCTGGCTCGGTGGCGGAACGATCGGCACGATCCCCGTCCCGGTGTTCCTGCTCGCCGCGATGTTCCTCGTCGGGCACCTCGTCCTGTCGCGCACCACACTCGGCCACCAGATCTACGCGGTCGGCGGCAACCGGCAGGCGGCTCGGTTGAGCGGCATCCCCGACAAGCGGGTGCTGTTCTACGCCTACCTGATCGCCGGTGCGTGTGCCGGCCTGGCCGCGCTCGTGCTCGTGGGCCGCCTCGGCGCCGCGACCCCCACCGCGGGCACCGGTCTCGAGCTTCAGGTGATCGCCGCGGTCGTGATCGGCGGCACCAGCCTGTTCGGCGGCAAGGGCAGCATGGTCGGCACGCTCATCGGGGTCCTGCTCATCGGGGTCATCAACAACGGGCTGACCCTGCTCAACGTGAGCCCCTTCTGGGTCCAGTTCATCCAAGGCGCGCTGATCCTCGTGGCCGTGCTGTTGGACGCGTTCAACCAACGCAGGCTCTCGGTCGCAGATGCCTGATCCCCACCACATCCACGACAGGAGGCCTACGTGAATCCCCCTTTTGATCACCGGCACCTCGACGAGCTCATGGACAACGCCGGGCTCGACGCGCTGCTGGTGACCTCGAAGCACAACGTCCAGTACCTGCTGGGCGGGCACCGGTTCTTCTTCTTCGACTACATGGACGCCATCGGGGTCAGCCGGTACCTGCCCGTGCTCGTGTACGTTCGCGGCGACCTCGACGCGACCCGCTACATCGGCAACGCGATGGAATCGTGGCAGCTGGACAACGATCCGGTGTGGGTGTCCGATGTGGACACCAGCACGTGGCGAGCGCAGGACGCGATCGAACTCGCGCTGGCACACCTGCGCCGAGTGCTGCCGGGACAGGCCGTGGTCGGCATCGAGGGATCCTTCCTGCCGGTCGAGGCGTACCAGCGGCTGGCGGTCGAACCGTCGGTGACGCTGCGGGACGGACAGTTCGTGCTGGAACGCCTTCGCGCGGTGAAAAGGGTGGACGAGCTGAAGCTGCTCGAAGAAGCGTCGGACGCCATCGTGGACTCGATGCGGGCGGCCTTCGGCGCGCACGGGGCGGGCTCGACGAAACGCGAGATCGTGCAGACCCTGCGCCAGGAACAGACACGGCTCGGCATGACCTTCGAATACTGCCTCGTGAGCATGGGCGCCAGCCACAACCGCGCGCCGTCGAACGCCAGCTGGGCGCCCGGTGAGGTGCTGTGCCTGGATTCCGGCGGCAACCTCGGCGGCTACATCGGCGACCTCGCGCGCATGGCGGTACTCGGCGAACCCGACGCCGAGCTGGAGGATCTGCTGGCCGAAGTCGAAGCTGTGCAGCTGGCCGCGCGGGAACCCATCGCGGACGGCGTGGTCGGCCAGGCGATCTTCGACCGCGCAGGCGAGGTGCTGGCCGCGAGCCCCCACCGTGGGGTGACCACCTTCGTCGCGCACGGCATGGGACTGATCAGCCACGAGGCGCCTCGGCTCACCTCGACCGGACCGGTTCCGTATCCCAACTACGACGGTCCCCGCGCACTGGCGGCCGGCATGGTCCTCTCGATCGAAACGACCATGCTGCACCCCCGGCGCGGGTTCATCAAACTCGAGGACACCGTGACCGTGACCGAAGACGGGCACCGCGCGTTCGGCGACCACGCGCGCGGCTGGAACGTCGTGGACCTCGCAGCAACCCGTGTCTGAGGCCGTACCCACGCAGCCTGCCACTCCCGCCCGACCAGCAGAGGAGCCATCGATGACCGAGACCCTGCCCGACACGATGCCCGCCGTGATCTTCCGGGGTGAGGGCGTACTGGCCCTGGAACAGCACGCGGTACCCGTGATCACCGAGCCCGACGACGTCATCATCAAGGTCGGCGCGGTCGGGATCTGCGGGTCGGACCTGCACGCCCTGCACACGCCGCCGACCCACCCGGGTCTGCCGGGCGTGATCTTCGGGCACGAGTTCTGCGGGGAAATCGTCGCGGCCGGCCCGCAAGCACGTGGTCTGTCGGTGGGTGACCGCGTGGCGGTCGACCAGAACCCGCCGTGCGGGCGCTGCGGCCCCTGCCGTGACGGACACGGCAACTTCTGCGAGCCGTTGTTCGACAACCCGCACCTCGACATCCCGTGGCCCAACACCCCCGGATTCTTCTGGGACGGCGGAATGGCCGGCTACGTCAAGGTGCCGTCGTACTACGCCTACCGCGTGACCGCTGACGTGCCCTACGAGCACCTCGTGCTCGCCGAGCCGCTCGGTTGTGTCCTCAACGGGATCAACAAGGCCGGCGTCGTGGTCGGCGACCGCGCAGTCGTCCTCGGCGGCGGACCGATGGGCCTGCTCGCCGTCATCGCGCTCAAGCACTTCGGGGTGGAGCAGGTCATCCTGGTCGAACCCGCGGTCAAACGGGCCGAGGTGGCCAAGCAGGCCGGCGCGGACCTGGTGCTCAACCCGACGGAAGTCGACGTACGCGAGGAAGTGCTGGCCGCCACCGGCGGCCGCGGCGCGACCTTGGTGTTCGAGGCCGTCGGTTCCCAGCTGGACACCGCGGTCGACGTCGCGGCCGACCAGGCGCGGATCGTGGTCATCGGCATCAACAACAGCTACCGCGCGAACCTGTCCGCGATGACCGTGACGATCAAGGAACTGCGCATCCTCGGCGCGTTCCTGATGCGCTACACCATGCGCGAATCCCTCGACCTCATCCAGAGCGGCAAGCTCCCGCTCGACCGCGTCGTGAGCCACGTGCTCCCGCTTTCGGACATCCACAAAGGAATCTCGCTGGCGCAGGCCGGCGAAGGTCTCAAGATCGTCTTCAAGCCGTGACGGGGCAGGACGAGCCGACCATGGCCCAGGACCGGACCGTCGTCGTCACCGGAGCTGCTTCGGGGATCGGCGCCGGCATCGCGCGCTCCGTGCACGAGGCCGGCTACCGCCTGGTACTGGTCGACATCGACGAAGCCGGGCTGGCCCGCGTTGCGGCGGAACTGGGTGGCGCAACCACCCTGACCGCGGACCTGACCGACCCGGGCTCGGCCGCGCGGCTCACCCAGGTCGCCCGAGCCGCGCAGGGCACCTGGGGGCTGGTCAACTGCGCGGGGATCTCGCTGATCAAGCACTTCCTCCACAACAGCGAACAGGAGTGGACGCGGATCCTCCGGGTGAACCTGGAAGGCACCATGCGCGCCACACACGCCGTCGGCATGGTCCTCACCGAGAACGGCGGCGGCGCCGTGGTGAACATCGCTTCGATCTCCGGCGTTGTCCCGGCCGCGTGCCAGGCGGCCTACGCGGCGTCCAAGGCCGGGCTGATCGGCTTCGGCACCGGACTGGCGTTCGACTTCGGGCCGCTCGACATCACCGTCAACACCATCGCCCCCGGCATCGTGCGCACGCCGATCTGGGACCGGATCCTCGACGAGGACGCCGACCGGACCGGCCTGCCGGCCGAAGAGGTCTTCGCCGAGCACATCCGGCCCATCCCGCTGGGCCGGGCACAGACCGCGGCCGAGATCGGCGACCTCACCGTGTTCCTCCTCGGGCCGGGTGCGCGCAGCATTTCCGGTGAGACGATCAAGGTGACCGGCGGAATGACCACCGTGACCTTCGATTTCGCGAAGGCGGCTGCCGCGGTTCGAGCGGGGGTCACGTCGTGACCGCCCACCTCGCCTTGCAGCTCAAGGAAAAGCTCGCGTCGGAAGAGCCGCTGCTGGGGACGTTCGCCGGGCTCGGCAGCCCGGTCGCGGTGGAGATCGCGGCCGCGGCCGGCGCCGACTGGGTCCTGCTGGACCTCGAACACGGCGGGGGTTCCGAGGAACTAGTCGGGCCCTCGGTGACCGCGGCGGCGGCCTACGGGGTCCCGCTGATCGTCCGGACGGAAAGTGGTGACCGGCCGCGAGCCGGGCGAGCGCTGGACGGCGGGGCCAGCGGCATCATGATCCCCCGGATCACCGGAATCGCCGACGCCCAGGACGCCCTGCGGATCCTCCGATACCCGCCGGACGGCGACCGCGGCGTGGCGACGTACAACCGTCAGGCCCGGTTCGGGCTTCGGCCCGAAGTGCTCGCCTCGCGCAACGACGAGGTCGTCGGCGTCATCCAGATCGAGACCGTCGGCGCTCTTCGCGACATCGGCGAGATCGCCGCGACCGACGGCGTCGACGTGCTGTTCATCGGCCCGGTGGACCTTTCTTACGCGCTGGGCGTGCCGTTGGGGTTCACCTCACCGGTGTTCCGCCAAGCGCTCGACACCGTGGCCGCCGCCGCGAAACGGCACGGGAAGACAGCGGGGATCATGGCGCCCTCGGCCGCCGCCGCGGCGGACTACCTGACCCGTGGCTTCCGCTTCCTGTCGCTCGCGTCCGACGCTTCCCTGCTCGCCCGAACCATGCACAACGCCTTCGCGTCGATCAGGAAGGACCACCCGTGACCGCGGTGCACCTGAACCATTGGATCGCCGGAGCACCAGTGCCCGGCACGTCCGGCGCCTACGCGGACGTGACCGATCCCGCCACCGGCGCGGTCACCGCGCACGTGCCGCTGGCCTCGGCGGCGGAAACCGCCACCGCGATCGACGCCGCGGCCGCCGCGTTCCCCACCTGGCGTGACACCTCGCTGGCGCGCCGTACCCGGATCCTGTTCGCGTTCCGCGAGCTGCTGAACGCCCGGTCGCAAGAGCTCGCGGCCATCATCACGGCCGAACACGGCAAGGTGCTCTCCGATGCCGAGGGCGAGGTCGCCCGAGGCCTGGAGGTCGCCGAATTCGCCTGCGGCATGCCACATCTGCTCAAAGGCGGAGCAACGCACAACGCGTCGACCAATGTGGACATCGCCTCGATCCGGCAGCCACTCGGACCGGTGGCGATCATCTCGCCCTTCAACTTCCCCGCGATGGTCCCGATGTGGTTCTTCCCCATTGCGATCGCCGCGGGCAACACGGTCGTTCTCAAGCCGTCGGAGAAGGTGCCCGGCGCCGCGCTGTGGCTGGCCCGGCTGTGGCGTGAGGCAGGCCTGCCCGACGGAGTGTTCAATGTGGTCAACGGCGACAAGACCGCGGTCGACACACTGCTGGCGCATCCCGGCATCAAGGCGGTGTCCTTCGTCGGCTCCACGCCGATCGCCCGCTATGTGTACGAAACCGGCACCGCGTACGGCAAACGGGTCCAAGCACTCGGCGGCGCGAAAAACCACATGGTCGTTCTGCCGGACGCGGACCTCGACCTGGCCGCCGACCAAGCGGTCAACGCCGGGTTCGGCTCGGCCGGGGAGCGCTGCATGGCGATCTCCGTCGTCGTCACCGTCGGAGACATCGCCGATGAGCTGGTGGACAAGATCGCCACCCGGGCCGCGAAACTCCGCACCGGCGACGGCCGCCTCGGCTGCGACATGGGACCGCTGGTCACGAAAGCCGCGCAAGAACGGGTCACCGGCTACATCGCCGCCGGCGAACAGGCCGGTGCCGTCCTCGTCGTCGACGGCCGCGGCCTCGCCGGCGACGGCTTCTTCGTCGGGCCGACGCTGTTCGACCACGTGGCCACGGACATGTCCATCTACACCGACGAGATCTTCGGGCCGGTCCTGTCGATCGTGCGAGTCGACACCTACGACCAGGCGATCGAACTGGTCAACGCGAGCCCCTACGGCAACGGCGTCGCTCTCTTCACCAACGACGGCGGCGCGGCGCGGCGCTTCCACACCGAGATCGAGGTCGGCATGGTCGGCATCAACGTCCCGGTCCCCGTCCCGATGGCGTACTACTCCTTCGGCGGCTGGAAGAACTCCCTCTTCGGCGACACGCACGCCCACGGCACAGAAGGCGTCCACTTCTACACCCGCGGCAAGGTCGTCACCACGCGTTGGGCGGACCCCACTCACCGCGGCATCAACCTCGGCTTCCCTCAGACCGGCTAGATCGCGGCAAACCGGCGCGCCACGTTGTCGTCGTCGGCGGTGCGCTCACGTTCGAATCAGCGACGCGTGGTGCGGCGTGCAATCGACCTCACCGCAGGACAACCGCCGCGGGTGACCCGAGCGCCAGGTGCGTGGTCACCATGTCCACCCGCGCGTTGGAGTTCGGCTCCCACTCCGGACCCGGTCCGCCGGCGTGCACTTCAAGCCGTGGGGCCGGCGCCGTTCCTGCCGATGCCCGCGGCCGAGCTGTGTGACCGGCCGGTGACGGTGGAGCAGGTTGGGGGCCGGCCTGCCATTGCTGAGCTGCGAGACCGCCGGACCGATCGACTGGGGCCGGGACGACCGACCGCTGCCGGCCGATTGATTTCTTGCAACAGGGACAGCTCACGACACGCTAATTTGGGGGCACCCCAAATCGAGGAGAGCCCCGTGGGCACAGTGGTCATGTACAGCTCGGTGTCGGTGGACGGCTTCGTCGCGGACGAGAACGACCAGCCCGGGCCGCTGTTCGACTGGTTGTCCAGCGGTGACGTCCCGTTGGACGAGAGCGGCGCGCTCAAGGTGTCGCAGACGTCCTACGACTACACCCGGCCGTACTGGGATCGGATCGGGGTGACCATCGTCGGCCGCCACGTCTTCGACATGACGGACGGCTGGGACGGGAAGCCTCCGGGCGGGATCGACCACGTGGTCGTCGTGACGCACCGGCCGGAGCCCGACGGCTGGGACCCCGAAGCGCCGTTTCACTTCGTCGACGGTGTCCAGGCAGCCGTGGCCAAGGCGCAGGAGCTCGCGGGTGACCGCATGGTCGAGGTCGCCGCCGGCGACGTCGGTGGCCAGGTGTTGGCCGCGGGCCTGATCGACGAGGTGCGCATGGACGTCGTACCCGTCGTGTTCGGATCCGGCAAGCGCTACTTCGGGTCGGTCCACGCGCAGCACCTGTTGGAGGAACCCGACGAGGTGATCCAGGGCAACCGGGTGCTTCACGTGCGCTATCGGGTGCGCCGTTGACCGATCTGAGCGGGTAAGCGAAGAAGTCCACTGCGAACGGTGACACGAGATCCGGCCGCCGGCCGCGTTTGCGCACCCTCCCAGCACGCGCAGCGCCGGCAGCGCATCGCCGACCAGAACCGCCGTGGGGACGCCGAACACCGCCCCCATCGTGGATCTGTGGTGCCGCAGCCGGTCCCGGTCCACCACATCGACGCAGGGTGGATCGTCTTGCCCCGCCTCAGCACTCGGCCGGGCCTCGCCCGGCACTTCGGGAACACTGCACAAGACGCTGGAGCAGCAAAGCCATCGACTCGGAGCAGAACCAAGACCGAGGTAGCGAGTTGGGCCAGTACTACAACGACGAACGCGTGGTCGACAACGACCCGTTCTGGGCAACGATCACGTAGCCGAGCGAGGGAACACATGAACAAGCCGATGAGGACAGCAACCGCTGACCTGCACATGAGTCACGGTCACTTCGTCATCAGGGACGTGAGTGCGGACTTGCCCGCGCCACGCCTTGCCCGTGCCAACGGTTTCGTGGGGACGGATCTCGTCAACGGCGCGGTTGTCCTCACCGGTATTCATACGGGTTCGGTCACCGTGACCCTGCAACTGCTCGACACCGCACCCGACTCGGTCGGCCTCGACGACTGGGACGAAGTCGCCGAAGTCTCGGTCGAGTCGGAGTACGGAGAACTCATCGTGCACGGCATCATGGAAGGTCCGCCGGATTTGCCTGAGCTGGCTCACGCGGGACCCGGCACCTACCGGATACGCGCGCACGCCCGCGGCCGCGACATCGCCCCCCATCGCAACGTCCGGGAACCCGTCGAGAACTACCGGCTTTCCGTGTGGCCGGCACCGGAAGCACCCGACATCGTCTACAAACAATCGGACGAGCGCGGACGGGAATACCGGGCAGCACGGAAGCCGCGACCCTGACGGGGGCCCGGCAGGCGTGACGCAGTGTCGTTGGCTGGGCCGGCCAAACCGGCCGCCCCAACAGGACGGGTACCGGTGCGCCCGGCCGTGCTGAGGGTGCAGCCGGGGTCGGGCAGCGGCAGATACAACCAACCTCAAATCCGACGACATCCAGCCTTGACTTGCCAGTACACAACGAGTCGGGCTTTCGACCCGTGCCCTGCGCGGGTCACTCCTCACTCGATCCGAGTAACGACTTTCTGTAATCAGCCGGTTTGAATCGGTCATGGCTCATCGACCCAGATGATCACCGCAACCAGCTGGTCGTCGACGGGTGTGAGCCTGAGCCGGTCGTGCCGGCCGTCGGCCATGAACTCGCGTTCGGCGGTCGGCCACCGATGCAGCGTCGCGCTCCACGCCACTACCCGGTCCGGGTCCGCGGCGAGCTCGGCGACCGACTGGGGCGCGCCGAGGTCACTGAGATTGGTGGGCATGGTCATGATTGTCTGTGCTGGTCAGAGAAACCGTGGTGAAGCAGGGGAAGGACGCGAAATCTTTTGGAGGTGCGCGGCCAGGCGGATACACAAGCCACGGACGTCGGCCAGCGCGATCAGCCGGCTCGGCATCAGCTGATACCCCATGGCGTTGTCGCCGCCGCACGGGCCGGCGATGTGGGTGAAGTCGTCATCATCGCCCGAGGGCACAGCCTGGGGCTGGGCAGATGCTTGCCGAAGTGGAGCGCGCCGTGCGCGCCGGAGTCTTCATCACCTCACTCAGCGCGGCCGCGAACCCGGCGACGTCTCCCGAGGCCAGCCCCAGCCCTCGGCCGGGCCACGCACGCATCGCGCATCACGCCGGACACCACCGTCGAAGGACAGCGCCAGCGTGAAGATCGCCGCATCCACGGTCATCGCAGCTGTCCACGACTGCATCTCCCTGGTCCGTGCGACCTGCGGGACGGGACTGGCGAACGACTCCATTGACGCACACTGGTGGATCGCCACCGCAGCGCAAGCCCACGATCGGCGCGACGTTTCACCTGCCGGCCGAGCTGACGTCGGTAGCGCGGGCGGTGCTGGTCGTGGAAAGTCCTCGGCCGGCCGGCACACGGACCTCTGCCGCCGAATGGGGCACCGTCAAGCACCGAGCCAAGGCCACGCGGCGAAAACTCCCGGACGATCGAGCAGTCGGACGGCCCCCGTCCTCCCCGGCTCCCCGTCCGACTGCTCGCAGCCATTCTCTGGAAGACACCCGACCACAGACAGGGGATAAGGTCCTCACCCGCAATCCCGTGTCCGGGTAAATCATTCTCGATGCATGCAGCGCGCGGTCGGCAACGACCGAGACGACCTCATCCCGAACTGATGTCCGCCTCGTATCGCTGCGATGGGATTCCGCCCCTCAAACGATTTGCGCGCGTCCGCCGAGTCTGCGCCATCCCAGCCGTGCGGGTGCGACGTCACCTCCTTGGGATGAGGACAGCGCGGGCCATCCGCCCGACAGTCGAGGGGTGGTGCGCGCGTCCACGGCGGCGCGCACTACTCCCCTGCCGTGAAGCAGCCAGGAGGCCTGTGATGACCGATGACGTCGAGGCGATGGGGCCGATCAGTTTTCTGATCGTCGAGTTCCCGGGCAGCAAGATAACCGGACACGGCTTGCCGATCTTCGTGGACCTGGTCGACCAGCGTTTGATCCGAATCCTTGATCTCCTGTTCGTCACCCGGGACACCGATGGGTCAGTGCGCGCGGTCGAGTTGCAGGACTTGGATCTTGACGGCCGGCTCGACGTGGCGATCTTCGAAGGTGCGTCCTCGGGTCTGCTCGACGAGGGCGACCTGGCCGATGCCGCGTCCGCGATCGAACCCGGATCGTCCGCGGCGATCGTGCTGTTCGAGAACCGGTGGGCACGTTCGTTCACCCAGGCCCTGCGCCGTGGCGGGGCCGAGGTGGTGGCCGCCGGTTACGTCCCGCTCGATGCCGTCGCGGCATCTTTGGATGCCGCCGAAGCAGCCGACGTCTGATCCGCCGGAGAAAGGACGAGAACCATGCCGGGACTCCTCCGAGGTATCGCCCGAACCGCCGCGATCGCGGGGACGGCGACCGCCGTGTCGAATCGAGTTTCGCGCCGCCAGGGCCGGCGCTGGGCCAGGCAAGAGGACGAACAGGACGCCCAGCAACAACAGCAGGACCCGCCGCCACCACAACCGGCGGCAGCGGCACCCGCTCGCGACGCCGTCACCCAGCTCAAGGAGCTTGCCGAACTCAAGGCACAGGGGGTCCTCACCGACGCCGAGTTCGCGTCGGAGAAGGCCAAGATCCTCGCGTCATGACAGCACATCGGGATCGGACAAGTGCAACGCAGCCGCTGCACTCCTCTCGACGTGAGGGAGGTCTCGACACCACCACTACTACGATTGGTCGGTTCGCCTTCCACGTGATCGCCGCGACGGACGAGTTTCTCGCCGACCTGATCCCCGAAGTCACCCTGGAAGCCTCGCTCGCCGTCCGGTCGCTGGTGACGACGCCGTGAAAGCCGAGTAAGTCCCGCTCGGTGCGAGCCGTCGCCTTCCACCACAACGATCTCCTCGCCGCTTTCGGCGAGAACTGGCGCGACCTCTCCATGGTCAGCAACCGGGACGATCCTCCTTGCCCGGCCGTACCTGGAAACTTGCCTGTGTTGCCTTCGAAATTCGTGGACTCCATGGTTCACTTTATGGGATGTCGATCAGCGAGCTCATGTTAAGACCACTGTCAGTGAAGCGCCGACTTGAGGGTGAGGCACGATGAGCGACACTCGACTCTGATTGACCATGAGAACACCCTTCCAAGGCACGTCATCCCAGGTCCGGAAACTCGATTTGAGCCGTGCGACCGTCTGCCTGCTCGAGGGGTTTCACGAGAGGCCGCTGCCGCAACCAACTCGAAGACGCAGCGCCTTGCGGTATCCGTACGGCGACCTTGTATTGGACCTTATGGTTCATATGATTCCTCTGTGACGCCCGATCACCGCCGGAGGCCGGCCTCGCGCCGAAAGGCGCCCCGGCGGTCACGCACCGACACCGAGAGTGCGCCGTCGCAGGCCCTCACCTTGCGCAGGTCCTCCCTGCTCGGCGAGGCGCCGCTCTACAGACCCTGATCCTCCCGAAGTGACGGCTGCGCTCGATCGCGCAACCGTCCAGACCACCGACAGAAGGGCGTGATCCGCCGTGACGGCAGCCGCATCCGACACCCCGGCCCTCCCGATGACGCGACCGGCCGGATGCCCGTACGACCCGCCCGCTGAGTACGGCGCCCTGGGCACCGCCGACCCGACGTCGCAGGTCCGCTGCCCGGCGGGGATGGACGCCTGGTTGGTCACCCGCTACGCCGACGTCCGCGCGGTGCTCGCCGACCCCACGATGAGCTCGCGTGGCGCGGCTTCGGTGCACGTCACCCGGCGCGCCGGCCTCGACGAACCGGTCAGGCCGGGCTCGATCATCCAGCTCGACGGTGAACCGCACTCGCGGCTGCGCAAGATGGTGCTCGCGCAGTTCACCGTCCGGCGAGTGGAAGCGCTGCGCACCTACATCCAGGACCTCGTCGAGAACCATCTCGACGCGATGCTCGCCCGGCCGGGCGAGGCGGACCTGGTGCGGGACTTCGCGTTGCCGATCCCGTCGCTGGTGATCTGCCAGTTGCTGGGCGTCCCGTACGCCGATCGCGAGCGGTTCCAGCAGCAGAGCTCATTGCTGGTCAGCACCGACGCCACGCGCGAGCAGGGGCAGCAGGCCTATGACGAGCTGGCCGGGTTCCTGGCGGGGTTGTTCGCGGACAAGCAGCAGAATCCGCAGGACGACCTGTTCAGCCGGATGATCGCGCGAGGCGCCGCCACGGGTGATCCGCTCAGCCTCGAGGAACTGGTGATGCTCGGGCTCAGCCTCCTGGTGGCCGGCCACGAGACGACCGCCAACATGATCGCGCTGAGCACCCTGGTGCTGCTGGAACACCCGGAGCAGCGCGACGCTGTGCTGGCCGCGCCCGCACGCGCGGTCGAGGAACTGCTGCGGTACCTGTCGGTGGTGCAGTTCGGCGTGCTGCGCCACGCCACCGAGGACGTGCAGGTGGGCGACCGCGCCGTCAAGGCAGGAGAATGGCTGGTGGCCGCGCTGAACTCCGCGAACCGGGACGAGGAGCTGTTTCCGGCGGCGGACGAGCTGGACTTCCACCGCGAGTCGCCGCGCGCGCACGTGGCGTTCGGCTACGGCGCGCACCAATGCATCGGCCAGCAGCTGGCGCGCGTCGAACTGCAGGAGGCGCTGACGCGCCTGTTCCGCCGGGTCCCCGACCTGCGCCTGGCCGTGCCGCGGGAGTCGCTGGGCTTCAAACACAACACCCTGGTCTACGGCGTTCGCGAGCTGCCGATCGCGTGGGGCTAGGCCAGTTGCGCGCGAGGGTTCGGACGTTCCGCCGCACGACGTCCTCGGCGTCGGTGCTGCCGGGCCGTCCGGTCTCCGTTCAGACACTCATGTAACGACAATCGCAAGCCTCGATGAGGGGATCACACCCATGCCGCGGCCGGATGAACGTCACCACGATCTGCAGTCAACAGCGGAAAGGTGGACAGGTCCGTTTTCTCCGGAGTGCCACGCGGCCGTGCGCCTCGGCCCGCCGGGCACTGTGCCCACGGCAGTCACCGCCGATCCTCCGGGATGCCCGGCCAACGACGCACCAGAGCCGAAAACGGAAATCACGCATCGAAGTGACCTCGGACCGCAGCTACTCCCGCGGACGCCGGTCAGGAAATCATCACAAATCGCAGGCAGAAGCGGTTCCGTCGCAAACATGGCGGGGAGCGCATCGAGATTCGCGACGACGCCGCAGCCTCGGTTCCTGTGAAACAGGCGTCCACAACATGAACCACCACTCTTCGACGCGATCATCACGTTCCCCGTTGGTTCGACGGGGACCCTTTGTCGGCGGTCAGGTTCGGGCGGGGGTGATGCCGTCGATCGCGACCGGCAGGTGGCGGGGGCCGCGCAGGACCGGGTTGGTCCGGTACGGCGGTGGGTCGGCGAGCAGGCGGGGGTTGGCCAGCCGGTGGGCCAGTTCGGCGAGCGCGATCTGGGTTTCCAGCCGGGCGAGGGGTGCGCCGAAGCAGTAGTGGATGCCGCCGCCGAAGCCGAGGTGCTGGTTGGTGTCGCGGGCCAGGCCGAACCGGTCGGGGTTGAAGCGATCGGGATCGAATCGGTCGGGGTCACGGACGTGCTCGGGGTCGCGGCTGCCCGAGGCGAGGACCAGCACGACCCGGGAGCCCTTCGGAATGGTGGTGCCGGCGATCTCGATGTCGTCGAGGGCCACCCGCCAGGGGATGAAGTGCACGGGCGGCTCGTAGCGCAGCAGTTCCTCGACCAGGTGGATCACCAGCTCGGGTTCGTGGCGCAGCCGTTCGAGCACGTCGGGGTGGCGCAGCAGGGTGAGGGTGCCGTTCGTGATCAGGTTGACGGTGGTCTCGTGCCCGGCGATCAGCAGCAGGAACGAGGTGGCGAGCAGCTGCCCGTCGGTCAGGCGCCCCTCGGGGCCGTCGTCGGTGGCCAGCGCGGAGAGCAGGTCGGCACCGGGAGATCGGCGGTGGCCGTCGACGAGCCCGGCGAAATACTGGACCATCTCCTGCGCGGCCGCCGCGCGCTTGCGCTGCACCTCGGCGGGGTCGCCGACCCCCGGGTCGAGCGCCGCCACGATTGCCTCGACCCACGTGTGGAAGCGGGGTTCGTCCTCGCGCGGCACACCGAGCAGCTCACAGATCACCGTGACCGGGAAGGGGTAGGCGACTTGGTCGACGATGTCGACCTCGGTGGAGCCGGCGAGGCCGTCGATGAGCCCGGTGACGATCCGGCGCAGGTCGGGCACCATGCCGTCGACCCGGTCGGGGGTGTGGGGTGGGCCGAAGTGGCGGGTCACGATGCGCCGCAGCCGGTCGTGTTCGGGCGGGTCGAGGCGGATGAACGACGGCGGCAGGCCCGGGGGGTCCTCGGACGCGGCGGCCGCTTCGGGCAGGTTGTGCAGGTCGGAGCTGATCCGCGGATCGTGCAGCAGCGCCACGATCTCGGCGTAGGTGGAGACGATGTAGCTGCCGTCGTCCTGGCGGGCCACCGGGGTCTTGCGCAGTTCGGCGTACAGCGGATAGGGGTCGGCTCGGTTCGCATAGTCGAGGACCTGCGAGAAGACGCTCGGCGGCGCGGTCGTGACCATGACGGCGGCCTCCTTCATGCGGTTCGTGGGGCTGATCGGGCAGTCGCGGTGACGGGTCAGGGCGACCGGAGAGTCGCGCGCCGCTCGGCCGGGTCGTGGCCCGTGAGTACGACGGTGGCGCTCTGGGTGGGGATCGGCTGGGTGGGGAATTCGGCGGGCACCACAGCCTGTTCGGCGGGCTGGTCGACGGTGTGCCAGGCGGGCGGGAAGGGCGCGGAGCGTTCGATCTGCCGTTGGTAGAACCCCAGCCACTTGCTCTGGTTGAAGGTGACCGCGGCAACCAGCCGGCCACGCAGGCCGTAGGCGGCGACGAACCGGCGGTCGGTCGCCGAGCCCTGCGTGATGACGACCTGGTCTGCGACGCTCGGCACGCCGACCGACTTGATCTCGATGCCGAACTGGGTGGACCAAAAGATCGGCACGTCCAAGTGCGGCCAGCGGTGCGTCTCGTCGCTGAGCATGTTGTGGGCGGCGACCTCGGCCTGGGTGACCGCGTTGCCCCAGTGCTCCAGCGCCAGCAGCTGGTAGCCGAACAGTGGCTGCGGGGCACGCGCGATGTCGCCGGCGGCGAAGACGTCGTCGGTCACCAGGCCGTTCGCGTCGAACGCGCGGCAGCCGGCGTCGCAGGCCACGCCCCACCGGCCGGCCGCCAGCCCGGAGCCTTCCAGCCACTCGACGTTGCGGATCCCGCCGAGCGCGGCCACCGCCACCTCGACCTCGAGGGTGCTGCCGTCGGACAGCCGGGCTCGCCGCAGCCGCCCGTTCTCCCCTTCCAGCGCGGTGACCCTGACCGCGCACCGCAGATCGACACCGGCGTCGCGCTGCATGTCGGCCGCGATCGCGCCGATCGGTCCGCCCAGCGCGGCCACCAGGGGTGCCGGGCCGGCCTCGGCCACGGTGACCGGCAGGTCGAGCTCGCGGCACACCGAGGCGACCTCCGAGCCGGTGAACCCGGCGCCGATGACCAGCACCCGGCCCGGTCGCCCGGCCAACTGCCGCTGCAGCCGCTCGGCATCCTCGCGGGTGCGCAGCACGAACACCCCGTCCAGCGCAGCCTCGGCCGGGACCAGCCACGGCCGGGCCCGCACGCCGGTCGCGATCAGCAGCCGGTCGAAGCCGACGGATGTGCCGTCGGCCAGCCGCACCTGCTTGCCGGCCAGGTCCAGCCCGGTGGCCGCGACGCCCAGCCGCCAGTCGGCGTCGATGGCCCGGCGGCGCGGCAGCCCGGTGTGCCCTGCCGGCACCCCACCCTGCTGCACCTGCTTGCTCAGCGGGGGGCGGTCGTAGGGGTCGTGAGGTTCATCGCCGATCACGGTCAGCGACCCGGTGAACCCCTCGTAGCGCAGCGCACCGGCAGCCCGCGTCCCGGCCAGTGAGGCCCCGACGATCACGATCCGCCCGGTCCGCAGGAACTCCTCGTTCATGCCGTCGCGGCGCGCCGCAGCCGCGCGGCCGCCGTTCTCGGCCGGCCCCCGGTCGAGAACGATGGCCTGTACCGGACACGCGGCCGTCGCCCGCAGCACCCGCTCCCGTTGCTCGTCGCTGGGATCGGGGTCGTAGAGCAGTGCCTCTCCATCCCCGTGCAGGGTGAAGACGCTCGGGGCCAGGAACGCACATTGCGCGTACCCCTGGCATCGGGTCAGGTCCACTACGAGCCGCATCTCGACGTTCTCCCGTCAAGCGAGTGCAACGGGCGGTCAGCGGCGGCACTTCCCGAAGCCGCCGCCGAGGACGGCTTTCCAGCCTCCGCACGCCACCCCGGCGCAGGCCATGGTGCAACACCCTCCGCACCACAACCATCACCCGCGAAAGATGAGCCCCGGCACCAGGCCAAAAACGTCGGACCACCATTGAACGGCGATCCGCCGAGGACGGCACTGAAATCACAGTCTCTTTTGTATGAATAAAGGAAAATGGTGCGATTATTCAATTCACCGGCCTGAAGATTCACCGCCGACCGCAACCGCTTTCAGTTTCCCGCGTCGCCCGATACCAGCCCGACTTCGCCGGTCGTGTAAATCCGTTATGGCACTGCGCGTGTCGCGGCGACGGGTCGCGTGCGTGGACGGTTTCGGGAAGGCGCGCGGGGCCGACCGTAGATCTCGACGAGAAGAACGACGCCATGTTCCAGAAGACGCTGGGCCTCAACGACTTCTCCCTCGCCGACGCCGACTACCCGATGGCAACCTGCAGATGGTGGGCAAGTCTTCCGCACCGATGTACCGCGGCGAGAACCCATCGAGACGGCGCTGGCACCGAGCATCGGCACGGTCAACCCGGCACTGACGGCCATGGCCAACGCACTGCGGCCTCGGCTGACCCCGATCAGCGTGGCGTCCAGGGCGCCCGCCAGCCGCCGAAGCCGGCCGGGACCTCGTCGGCCGCGGCCGGGCCCCAGCTGCCGGGCCGGTAGGAATGCACCGGCGGCGGCGCGTCGAGCAGCGGCTGCATGACCCGCCAGGTCTCCTCGACGCTGTCCTGCCGGGAAAACCGCGTGCTGTTCCCCATCATCGCCGCGTGCAGCAAGACCTCATACGGCGTCGGACCCTCGCCACCCTCCTCGGCGAACTCCATGTCGAGCTCGATCGGCGCGATCCGGGCCACGTCGGCACGACGCGCGTCGACCTGGATCCGGACGCCGGTCGACGGATCGAGCTTCAGCACGAGCTGATTCGGCTGCGCCGCATGGCCGGCCAGCCCGAAACCCAGCTTGGGCGGACGCTTGAACACCAACCGCAGCTCGGTCTGCGTCACCGGCAGCCGCTTGCCCGTCCGGATGAAAAACGGCACACCGGCCCAGCGCCAGTTCTCGATGTCGAGCCGCAGCGCCGCGTACGTCTCGGTGGTCGAATCGCGCGCAACGCCGTCGATATCGAGATAGCCGTCGTACTGGCCGCGCACGTAGTGAGCCGGATCGGCCTCTTCCACTGCCCGGAACAAGCCGACCTGCGACTCCTTGAGCGTCACCGGGTCGCCCCGTGACGGCGGCTCCATCGCGGCCGCCGCGACCACCTGCATCAGGTGGTTGACGACGACGTCGCGCAGCGCTCCGACCGGATCGTAGAAATGACCGCGGTCCTCGACGCCGAAGCTCTCCGCCATCGTGATCTGCACGCACTCGAGGTAATTGCGGCTCCACAACGGTTCGAGGATGGCATTCGCGAAGCGCAGGTGGAGGATCTCCTCCAGCCCCATCTTCCCCAGGTAGTGGTCGATCCGGAACAGCTGCGATTCGTCAATGTACTCGTGCAGCTCGTCGGCCAGGTCACGCGCGGACTGGCGGTCGTGCCCGAACGGCTTCTCGACGACGAACCGTGCGCCGGCGGCCAAACCGGCCTCCGACAGGCCCTTGACCACCCGTCCGAACAGGAACGGCGGGATCTCCAGGTAGAACGCCGGAGTCCTCGCACCCTTCACCGCGTCGCTCACCCGCTCGTAAATGGCGGGGTCGTTGAAATCCCCGCTGACGTAGGACAGCTTGGCGGCGAACCGGTCGAACACCGCCTTGTCGAGGTCGCCGGTCGCTTCGATCGACGACCGGGCCCGTTCGACGAGCCGATCGAGGGTCCAGTCGTCGGCCGCCACCCCGACGACGGGACACGTGAGCAGGCCGCGGGCTTCGAGCCGGTAAAGCGACCGGAAGGTCATCACCTTCGCCAGATCGCCGGTGATTCCGAAAACCACCAGTACATCCGCCGGCCTCGGCTGAGCTGTTGATGTCATCTCTGCCTCCACTTCGATCACGACCGCGCGGAACGCCCATTTCATGTCGTCCGCTCCGAATCTCCGGCCACAAGAGGCGGATCGTCCTCGAGCTGTCTGAGCACGCCCTGCGCCGAAACTGGTTGCGCTGGGTCGCGACGCCAAGTCCCACGCCGGGTGTACAACAGCACATGAACCAGCGCCGCGAACAGCAAGCCAGAGCGCCGAGAGACAACCCATCGCGGCCTCCGGTCGTGTTCCGGATCATCGTCACCGTTTTCGCGAAGGTCGGGCATCATCCATGGAGGATGAGCCGCACTGGTAAGCCAGTTGCCGCTCGACGCCGCGTTCTTGATTTCGGGAAGCACATCCAGCGTGCCGACAGCCTCCACCTCGGCGCCCAATGTCCGGTGCCGCAACGGCTTTCGCGGGCCATGCACCGAATGTCAGCAGATCGCATGATGTGCGCGAGATTCTCGACACCCGCGCCTGGCCACCCGGCCGGTCCGCGCGGTGGGGCGCCCTCGGTCGTCACCAGGACGAAGTTCCGCGCCCACGCCCATCTTCATCCGGCTTGGGGTCCTGCCGATGAACCGGCGCGCCTTCCGTTCGGCCCGCTGGGCGCACATTCCGTCCACGTCTTTTCGGGGTCACCCGGGGCAGGCGATGGCACGGAAACCGACCGTGAGCACCGTGAGACAGGGGTGCTGTGCCCGCGTGGTGGTCCGGTCGCGGCATCGACCCGGCGAAGGCCAACGATGAGGGGCACAGCATGGCGGACACGGCAGCGCCACCGCCGGCCGGCGGCTCTGCGGCCGCACCGGCCCAAACCGGTGCCGCGGCGCAGCTGCGTTCGCGCGCGTACGTGCGCCTCCTCGTGCTCGCGGCACTGATCGGTGTCCCGATTTCGGCGGCGGCGTACTTCTTCCTGCAATTCGTCGGTGCCGTGCAAGAGTGGCTGTACGCGGACTTGCCGCGCGCGTGGGGATTCGCGGGGCCGCCGTTGTGGTGGCCGGTGCCGTGGCTCGCGCTCTGCGGGGTGCTCGTCGCGCTGGCCGTCCGCTACCTGCCGGGCGCGGGCGGGCACGCACCGATCGGGGGGATCGAATCGGGGCAGCAGCCCACGCCGGTGGATCTGCCCGGGGTGCTCCTCGCCGCGCTGGCCACACTGGGGCTGGGCGCCGTCCTCGGGCCGGAGGCGCCGCTGATCGCGCTGGGAGCCGGGCTCGGCGTGGGCGCGACCCGGTTGGTCCGGCCGCACGCGCCGCAGCAGGAGGTGGCCGTCGTGGCGGCGACGGGGAGTTTCGCGGCGATCAGCGCGTTGCTCGGGTCGCCGATCATCGGGGCATTCCTGCTCATGGAGGCCTCGGGGCTGGGCGGCGCGACGATGGGGCTGGTGCTGCTGCCGGGCTTGCTGGCCGCGGGCGTCGGGACATTGCTGTTCATCGGCCTGGACTCGCTGACCGGGCTGGGACCCGCGTCGCTCGCACTGCCGCAGCTGCCGCCGTTCGCGCACCCCGACGTCGCGCAATTCGGCTGGGCGCTCGTCATCGGCGTCGCCGCGGCGCTGCTGGGCACCGGCGTACGCCGGCTCGCACTGCTGCTGAAGCCGCACATCGACCGGAACATCATGCTCATGTCACCGGTCGCAGGCCTCGCCGTCGCCGGACTCGCGATCGCGTACACCGCCACCGGCGGGGCGCTGTCGGACGTGCTGTTCTCAGGTGAGTCCTCGCTGCCCGCCCTCCTGGAGAACAGCGCGGACTACACCGTGCCAGGACTGGTGCTGCTGCTCGCGTGCAAGTCACTCGCATACGGCGTGTCGCTGTCCGCGTTCCGTGGTGGCCCGGTCTTCCCGTCGATGTTCCTCGGCGCGGCCGGCGGCATCGCACTGTCGCACCTGCCGGGGCTGCCGCTCGTCGCCGGGGTGGCGATGGGCATGGGCGCGATGTGCGTGGTGCTGCTGCGGTTGCCACTGACGTCCGTCCTGCTCGCCACCCTGCTGCTCTCCTCCGACGGCCTCGCCGTGATGCCACTGGTGATCGTCGCAGTCGTCGTGGCACACGTGCTGGCGGCGTGGCTCGCCCCACGACCGTCACCCGAGCCGGAAGACCCGGCGGCCGAATAGCCCGGACTTTCGCCCACCTGCGAAACCAGCAGCCGACGGCGGCGGGCCGACGGACGCCTGCGACCGGGCGCACTCGTCAGGTCGAAGCGGCGAGTTCACCGATGGGCACGGCGATATCCGCGTCGAGCGGGCAGGTCCACAGTGGACGGCCGTCGGCGAGGGCGGCGACCATCGGGTGAGCGTGTGTCCGTTCGGGACAGCGCGGCCAGTCGACGCTGTGTCCGGCGGGCCTGAGGTTTTCGAGGATCAGGTCCTGTACGAAGTCGGCCAGGGCGCGCAGCCGCTCGGCCGGACGCGCGGCCTGGTCGAGGGCGAGGACACCGATCTCCTCGCCGTCGACGCGCAAAGTGGCGAGCAACCGCGGGTCCCCGGCCATACGGTGGGGATCCCCGGCTTCGCCCCGCAGACCGGCGGCGAGCAGGTCGTGCCGAACGGGCCGGAATTCCTCGACGACGTACTCGGTCTCGTCACCGGTCTGCATTTTCGGGTTACCTCAGATGCTGTACGTGCAGTTCAGGTAAGCGTAGCCACCTTCGGTGGGGTGCGCCGCGGAGTGCCAGGTGAACAGGAACGAGACGGTCGCGCCTTTCGGCATGGTGTAGGTGCCGCCGCCGACGACCTGGAACTTGCGTGGCAGCGGTCCGTGGAACTGGTAGTTCCACGGCTCGGTGTGCGGCGCGTATACGTTGGCCTGGTGGTTGTTCGCGTAGATCTGGGCCGACATCACCACCACGCCGAACCGGGAGTTCGGCGAGGTCAGCTTGACAACCCACGGAATTCCGGACGTCGCCGACGACTGCACGGTGATGTTCGCTGTGCCGTTGGACGGAAAAGTGCCGTGGCAGGCCGGGTATGCCGCGGCCGCGGACGGCCGGGCCGCGGGCTCCGGGCGAGCCCCGGTCGTGTCCTGCAGCGCCTGCACGAGCTGCCGGCCCTCCGGGCTGTCGAGGGCGCCGCCACCGGCGGGCGCGCCCGCGTCGGCCAGGCTGTGGAGCACGTCCACGACGTCGGTCCCAGCCGGCGCGGCCACGGCCGGAACAGTGGTCAGCACGAGACCGCAGGCCACGGCGACGCCCGTGGCCACGGCGCGAAAAGCACGCATGGATGATCCCCCTTTATTTGGTTGTTCCCCAGTTCCCAGGTAGTTGATCATAGCCGCGAAGACCATCGCGACAGCGTCAAGAAATCTTTACGCGCCTTCGATCCCCTGCCGAAAATGTGAATCCTGGTCGGAAATACGTCGGCTCGTGCCCGTAACCGGCTGGTGCGCGGAATAGTCGCTCACCCCCATCGATTCGGGCGCCGGGGCTCGTGGTCGCCATCCGCGGCGGCCAATTCCCCGGGGAGCACGATCGACTGCGCACCCGTTAGCGCCGTGCATCCGGTGGTGTGCCCGCGACCCCGGGCACACCACCGCAGTTCAGGCCTTGGTGGGCCGGCGCTGGTCGAGCAGGGTCAGGCGCTCGCTGACGCGCCAGAGCTTCCCGACCGCTTCGGGCTCGACCGCGGCCGACGCGGCCTTGGCGGGGAGGCGCCCGTCGTAGAAGCAGCCGTTGAGGACCTTGGCGTCGGGGTCGGCGAGGCGGGCGACGACCTCGGCGCCGTCACTCACCGGGCGGCCGCGGTAGCTGTAGTGCGGGAGCATGCCGGTCGCGATGATGCCGGGGTGCACGCTCACGGCCTCCCGGATCCGGGGCGCCAGCTCGGTGAGCGCGGCGGTGAACATCGTGAGCGCGAGCTTCGACTGTGCGTAGGCGGCTCCGCGGTTGTAGCGCCGCTTCCAGCTCGGGTCGGTCCAGTTGATCCGGCCGCCGCGATGCAGCGACGAGCTCACATTGACCACGCGGCCGACGGGCGACCCGGCGAGCCGGTCTTCGAGCAGCCGGGTCAGCAGGTACGGCGCGAGGTAGTTGACTTGGAAGGTCTGCTCGTGGCCGTCCTTCGTGACGACTCGGTGATGGGCGCCGCCGATGCCGGCGTTGTTGACCAGAACGTCAAGGCGCGGGTAGGTGTCGGCGACCGCGGTGGCGAGGTCGGCTACCTGGCGGAGGTCGGCGAAGTCGGCGACCGCGGGGTCAAGCCGACGCGGGTCGACGCCGGAGTTCACGAGCCGTTGGCAGGCCGTCGATCCCTCTTCTTCGTTGCGTGCGTGTACGACGACGGTGGCGTCCCCGGCGGCGAGCAGCCGCGCGGTTTCGTAGCCGATGCCGTCGGTGCTTCCGGTGACCAGGATGACGCGGTTTTCGGGCATGGTCCATCCACAATGGATTCGGGGCGCGGGGCGCCGTTGGATGTGGTTCGTCAGCCGGCCATCACCTCGGGCACGGACGCCGAGCGTCAGGCCGGCGACGGATCAGGTGGCCGGTCGTCGTGGCGCACCTCAGCCACGTGCGCGCGAACGCCATTTCTGCCCATGAAGTGGAGCGAATCCCACCGAACGGCCCCAGGCAAGAAAGAACCGGGCGAACTTACGGCTTTCCAGCAGCACCGGACGCCCGCGCGGCACGGATGTGCCGTCGCCGCGCCAGGCGTAAGAGGCACGCGAAGAACCACGGCGGAGCCGTCAACGAGCTGTGCCGGTCTCACTCCCGGACCGTCCACAAGGGTCATGGTCGCAGGATCGGATCACACGGGAGCGCCATGCCAGCAGACCCCGACCCCCGGATCACGAGCCGGATTCCCGGACAGCGCGCCGGAAGCGTCCTCATCAGTCACAACAGCCACGACGGCTCCATCTGCGTGCTGGTCGCGCCCGACGGCGCCGTCGTCGACCTGCGCATCACCGAGTCGGCTGCGCACCGCCCGCCCGGGCAGCTCGCCCTGGACATCCTCGGCTGCATCCACGCCGCCCAGGACGCGTTCCGCGGGATCGCGCCTTCTGACACCTGACCGCGCGCCTCGCCACCGGAGACACCCGCACCGTCCGGCCGGAAGTTCCGGTACCTCACTCACGGCGGCCCGGCTTGCGCCCGGCCCGGTTCCGCCGGCCGGTGTCCAGCCACCGCTGCGCACCGCGGAGAACAAGCGCGATCAGCAGAAAACCACCGATGAGCATCACCGAGTATTCAAGGCCGTTCACGGCTCACCCTCTCCCGTGCCGCCCGGGCAGCGCAGCCTGCAGTGTGTCCCGCGGTGCGCCGCCGGCAGCCGGCGACCACGCTTCCTTGACGCTGCGTGGCCCGAAGTTGACAGTCCGCTGAGCCCGGCGCGCCACGCGGGGTCCGCTCCGGCCCTCGGCCGCGGGTGTTCTGCCGTAAGGTTTCCCCCGGGCGCGCCGGGAAGTCTGGTCGGCAACGAACACGGACGAGAGGCCGATCATGCGCGGGGTCGAAACAGTGCTGTTCCTCGTCGTGATCGCGACGGTCGTGGCGACCTTCGCGGTCCGGCTCCGCGTGCCCGCGCCCTCGTTGCTCGTCGTCGCGGGCGTGGTGGTCGGCCTGCTGCCCGGAGTCCCTGCGATCACGGTGACTCCCGATGTGATCAGCCTGATCGTGCTCCCGCCCCTGCTCTTCGCCGCCGGGGAAGAGCTGCCCTGGCGCGATCTGCGCGCCGTGGGCCGCCCGGTCGCGACGCTCGCCGTCGGCTTGGTGCTGCTCTCGGCGGCGGCCGTGGTCGGCGTGGCGGTGGCGGTGACGCCGATGCCGGTCGGCATGGCATTCGTGCTCGGGGCGATCCTCGCCAGCACCGACCCGGTCGCCGTCACCGCCCTGGCGCGGCGGCTCGCGCTGCCGCCGCGGGTGCAGGCGCTCATCCAGGCCGAGAGTCTCTTCAACGACGCGACCAGCCTGCTGCTGTTCCGCGTCGCGTTGTTCATGGTCGTCGCCGGGGGCGCCGTGTCCTGGGGCCGCACCGCGGGTGAGTTCGCCCTCCTCGCCGGGGGTGGCCTGATCGTCGGCGTGCTCATCGCGGCCGGCGCGTTCGTCATCCGGCGGCGCACCGAAGACCCGGTGCTCGAAGCCGTCGTCTCCCTGGTCACGCCGTATGCGGCGTACGTGCTCGCCGAGTCCGTCGGCGGGTCGGGGGTGACCGCGGTCGTCGTGGCGAGCGTGCTGCTGGGCACCCAAGCGGAACGCCTGACCACGGCGCGGATCCGGATCCAGGTCGGCGCCGTCTACGAGACGGTCGTGTTCCTGCTCGAAAGCGTGGTCTTCGCCCTCATCGGGCTGCAGCTGCCCGCCCTTGTTCGGCGCGTCGCCGGGAGCAGCCCGTGGTGGCTGCTGCAAGCGCTCGCGCTCGCCGTCACCCTCGTGCTCGTGCGCCTGGTCCTGGTGTTCGTGCTCTCGGCACTGCGCCAGCGCCGCAACGGACAGCCGGTTTCGTGGCAGGTGCCCGCGGTCGTGTCGTGGGCCGGCGCCCGCGGCGTGGTCCCGCTCGCCGCCGCACTGTCACTCCCGGTCGTGGCACTCGACGGTTCCCTGCTGCCGGCCCGCGACCTGGTGCTCCTCCTGACCTCCGCGGTCATCGTGATCACCCTCGTCGTGCAGGGCTTCACCCTCGCCCCGCTCGTCCGCCGGTCCGGCATCGCTCTCGACCCCGCCGACATCCGGCAGGAACAGAACCGCGCGCGGCTCCGCCTGGCCGAAGCCGGGTTGAGCCACCTCGAGCACCTCGCCGAAACCGAGTCCGCGCCGGCCTTCGTGCTCGACCAGCTCCGCAGCAGCTGGCGAGCCCGCATCGACCGCATCCGCCTCGACGAGGACACCGAACCCACCGACACCACCCGCTACGACCTTTACCGCACGCTGCGACGGGAAACGCTCGACATCGAAGCGGCCGAACTCACGCGGCTGTTCGACCTCGGCACGATCACCGACACCACCCGCCGCCGCATCCAGCGCCTGCTCGACCTCGAACACGCCGGCCTGGGCGACGACGAACAGCCGTGACCCCCGGCGACAAGCCGACCCGCGTGCCGGGCGCAGGCTCAGCAGCAGTGTTCGCCGCGCCAGGCTTCGCGGCCCTCCTTGACCGCGACCGCGGCGATGACGAGGGTGACGACGGCGTCGGCCCAGGACTGGCCGAACAGCGAGTTGAGCAGCAGCCCGACCAGCAGGACGCCGGACAGGTAGGTGTCTGCTTGGAGTCGGCGACGGCGCTGGCGGACCCGAGTTCGCGGCCGGCACGACGCCGGGCGTAGAACAGGAACGTCATCACCAGCAGCGACAGCGCCGCCAGCACGATGCCCACGTTGGAGTGCTCCGCCGGCTCCGCGCCGAACAGGCCACGGGTCGACTCGACGCTCACGTAGGCGGCCAGCGCGAAGAACGACAGCGCGATCACCTTCAAGGCGGCGCGCTCGCGGGCTTCCGGATCGCGGCCGGGCATGTGACGCGTTTTAAGAGGGCGGCGCCGGACCGCGTTGTGCGGTCCCGCCAACCTGCACATCCAGCGATCATCTCGGTTGAGGACTTCACCGCGGTCCAGCTGTCCCGTCGCTCTCGTGCCGCCGACGGGCTCGAAACGCGGCGCAAGCCCGAACGCGGCCCGAAAACCACGAACTGGACGCACGCATTTCGCGGTCGAGTTCGGTGCGCGCACTGCCTGCGCAAGATGGAAGGAACACCGCGGAACAGTCGGGGACCAGCGCGACACCACCGTGGAAGCAATGCTGGAAGTGGCCGGCGACGTCACCATTAACCCAGAGCGCACGACTGACCCCCAGCGCCGTCTCACCCAGGCCAAGACACGGCTGACGCAGGCCGTCGAAGCGGGCACAGATCCGATGGCGCCGATCGACCCGGCTCAACCGGGCAAAGGAAGAACGCGACGCCGCAGAGGAAGAGTTGGCCCGGACTCCCGCAGGCGCGTCACTGACACGCGGCGATGTCGAGCCGCTGGTCGACTCCCTCCGCGATGGCGGTCGGCAAGTACTCAACGCCAGCCCCGCTCGGCTGCAAGAGCTGTCCGAGGAGATCGGCCTGGAACTGGCCTATAACGCAAAAGAGCGGATCGTCGATGTGACCATCCGCCCACCCCGTAGGGCTAAAGCGCGTTCGAGAACCGAGTTGGCCCGTAACCCCACACTGAGTTTCGCCACTGACCTGAAGCTTTCGTGACACCGTCGGCCACCGAAGCGCTCCGATCTGCTGCTCGATCCGGCGACCGACGGATGGCGTGGGCGCCCGTCAGGGACACGATCATGTCCGTCGGGCACCATCTGCCGGCTAGGCAGGCCCGCACCTCCGCGGGCGTACGTCAGCGGAGTTCCGCCGTCGTCAGCATTCGGATCTGTGCCGCCGTCCAGGAATCCGCCGTCCACTCCGTGGCGAGGTTCGTCATCGCCGCCGCCATCGCGCGCAAGCCCACGCCGGCCAACGTCGCTGCGGTGTGCTCGGCTCGGGTGCGTAACGTCGGGGGCGCGTGCGAGAGGCCTCGGTGCGCTGCCTCCGCCAGCACCGACTCCGCCGCGGTCAGCGCCGTGCGCAGCGGGTCCCGATCCACTGTGGGCGGTGGCCCCAGCAGCTCGATGCGACCGTCGGCGGCCAGGTCCGGGACCAGCACTCCGGCCTCCGTGCGCACCGCCAGCGGTTCGATCAGCAGCTCGCGGCCGGCTCGACGCAGCGCACCGCTGAGTTGGGTCGGGCCCGAGGCCAAAGCTCGGTGCAACGCGTCCAGGCGGCCCGGGCAGATTCCGCTGTGGGTGGCGGTGATCCGGGCCCGCGCGCCCGCGGCGTCCGCGATCACCGCGTCCAGACGCTGAGCGCCCGGGTGGTAGCCCAGTTCGCACACCTCGGCGATCTCCACGACCGCGATGTCCTCGGCTTCGACGCGCGGGCGGACCAGCTTCGGTGGCAGGTCCGCCAATTGCTCGGCTGCTGCCGCGAAGTCGCGGACCACCGCCGGCAGGTCGTCCCACGCCGCGCCGACCGGGGTCACCGACATCGTGCCGATCCGGGCCGTGCCCAGCCTCAATGCGCGGCTGGCGCTGCGCACCGCTGTTTCGGACACCACGTTCGACGTGGCCAACGCCCCCAGCGTCGTGCCCGCGATCCGGCGGCCGGCCAGTTCGTGCCCGGTCACCGTTTCCTCACCGGTGTCCCATCGCGTTTTCAGCACCAGCACCGAGCTGTCGCCGGCGAAGTAGACCTCTGCCACTCGCTCTCCTGGCGCACCCCGCACCCGCGCCCCCAGCGCGATCAGCCGGATCCTTCGCAGCCTCGTCTCCGCCTGTTCGTCCGTGCCCAGGACCAAAGCCGGTGCGCCAGTCGCCCGGAACCGCGCCGGCAGTTCCGCCAGCAGCTCCGCGCACCGCTCCATCCGGTGCTTGGCGCTGCGGGCCGCGTAAGCGTCCAGCTGCTCACCGAGCTCCGCCATCGCCGCCGCGGGCCAGCGCAGACCGGACTCTCCCAGATCGTCGGCGATCCGGCCGATCGAGGCGCGCAGCACCGGGCTCGTGTTCGCGACCCCCTCGGACAGCACTCGCGTGACGACCTCGAGCGCCGGCCCGGACGCTACCCATGCTGTGCTCGGGCCGCCGACCGCGAACCGGATGTCATCACCGGCCAGGCCGCGCGTGTCGGCCTCCCGGAACGCCCACACCGCGATCGCGACCTGCTGTGCCCGGTCCGTCGCGTCGGTATGCGCGTAGCCCAGCTCGCCCGGCACCAGGAACCGGACGGTCGCCGTGGGCAGTTCGGCCACTGCCACCGGATCCGTCGCGGTCGCCCGGCGCAGCCGCACGGCCAGCCCGGCTCGCCACCCGCGGCGGGCCGCCGTCACTGCCCGCCCGCCGAATTCGGCGGTCAGGACGTCGTCGCCGACCTCACCCGGCGACCACGCCGTGAACTCGGGCGCCGCGGCGGGCAGGCGCTGGTAGCCGAGGACGACCGCGATCCTATGACGGCACACGCCGGGGGCGCCGCAGGTGCACGCCGCGCTGTCGAGTGCGCCTTCCGGCGGGAAGACGACCTCGATGCCGTCGGCGAACCGGCCGCGCACCTCACCGCTCTCCACGGCTTCGACGACCGGGCCGTGACCGGCGTCGAGGTCCTTCTGCGCGCGCTTGACCAGGCCGCGGTTGGCGAGTGCGGCCAGGGCGTCCGGGGTGAGCGCGAGGAGGTCGGCCCGCATCAACCGAGCCGTTCCGCGACGAACTCCGCCAGCATCCCGGGCGTCATCGCGCCGACGTGCGCGCCGACGTCAGCCAGCCGTTGTGCCAGCGCGCGGTCGTACACCGGGCTCGCTTCCTCGTCCAGCGCGGCGAGCGCCAGCACGTGCGTGCCCGCTTCGGCGAGCTTGCGCACGTCGTGCACCAGCCGGTACTCGTCGCCGCCCTCGAAGAAGTCGCTGACCACCACGACGATCGCGCGCCGCGGGTTCTCGATGAGCCCGGCGCCGTAGGCGACGGCCTTCGCGATGTCCGTACCGCCACCGAGCTGGACCTTCATCAGCAGCTCGACCGGGTCGGTGACGTCCTCGGTGAGGTCGACGACCGCGGTGTCGAACGTGACCAGGTGCGTCTTCAGCCCGGGCAGGCCCCAGAGGCACGCCGCGGTGACCGCCGAGTGGATCACCGAGCCGGCCATCGACCCGGACTGGTCGACGAGCAGGATCAGCTGCCACCGCTCGAGATGTTTGCGCGTGCGGGAGGCGAATTTCGGGCTGTCGATGAGCAGCCGCCGCTCGGCGGGCTGGTAGCGCCCGAGGTTCGCCCGGATCGTCCGGTGGAAATCGAAGTCGCGCGCCTGCTTGAGGCGGCTCGGGCGCCGCGACCGGGTGCCGGTGAACGACTGGCGGAGCTCCGGGGTCAGCCGTCGTAGCAGGTCTCGCACCACGGCTTCGACCAGCTTCCGCGCCATCGCCAGGAGATCCGGGTTCATCAGGTGCTTGGTGCGCAGCACCGCCCGCAGCAGCGCCGGGCTCGGTTCGATCCGGGCCAGCACGTCGGGGTCGGTGACGATCTCGGTGATGTCGTAGCGCTCCACCGCGTCGCGCTGCAGGCGCTCGATGGTCTCGCGCGGGAACAGCCGGTGCACGTCGTCGAGCCAGTCCACTGTGGACAAGACGGACGCACCTGAGCCGCCGCGCACGTCCCGCTCGGCCAGCTCTTCGTCGCGGTCGTAGAGCCACGACAGGGCCGCGTCCCGCCGCGCACCGGCAAGGTCGAGTCCGCCCGTCGCCGGCTCCGCCGGCTGCCCGAGGATCAGCCGCCAGCGTTCGAGATCGGTCATGCCAGCCCCTCCCGGGCCAAGCGGGCGTCCACCCGGGCCTCCAACGCCATCGCCTCGGCGACCACCAGCGGGTCGACCCGGCCGGGTCGCACCAGGCCGCGCCCCGATCCGCGGAGACCGCGGCGGGCCAGTAGCCGCTCGGCGATCCGCTCCCGTTCGGCGGGCGGGAAGTAGCCGAAGGCCAGGCGCAACGCCGGCAAGGCGATCAGGAACTCGGCTTCCGTCAGCTCGCCCACGAGCTCGTCGAGCGTGCCCAGCACACCATCGGACTCCAGCACCTCCTCGCGAGCGAGGCAGAACAGCCCGGCGAGCCAGTCGCCGATGGTGTCGGGTGCGGCCATGTCCCGCACCGCGGCCCGGGTCCGTTCCGGGTCCGGGGCCCTGCCCAGCGACCAGGCCAGGCCGGTCGCGGCGCCACGTAGGTCGGGCGGCACGCCGGCGTCCGCGGCAACGCGGGTGGCGACCGCGGCGGCCGTCGCGCGGTCCACTGTGACGACGTGCTCGGCGTGACGGATCGTGTCGCGCACCGCCACCACCGCGGCGAGCCGGCGCGGCTCCGCAGGGACCGGGCCACCGCGCACGGCTTCGGCCAGCCACAGGGCCCGGTTGACGCCCACCCGCAACACCGCGGCCGCCGCCGGGCTGCCCGCGAGACCGAACAGCTCGTCGTGGCGCCACAACGCGAGCACCGTGCCCAGCGCACCGCCGAGCGGCGCGAGGTCGTCCGCCCGGCCCACCTCCGCGACCAACGTGTCCACAACGGACTCGGGCAGGGCCGGAACCCCGCACAGCGCCGCGTCGAACAGGACGCCCGCCAACGTGGGCAAATCCGCGCCGGGCATGCGCTCGTGCAGCACCGCCAACGCCGCTTCGGGCAGCGTCGCGCCGTACGCGGCCGCCTCGATCAGGGCGGGCAGGCGGGCGCCACCGGGGGTCAGCCGCCAGGTCTCGACGACCACGGGATCCGCGCCGCCGGCCGGACCGGACTCCCGGTCGAAGCCGGGAATCCCCAGCAGCCGCAGGCAGTGCAACACCCGGCTGGCGCGCCGGCCCCGTGCGCCGGTCAGCTCCAGCCGGACCGGACCGGCGCCGTCCAGGCCCAGCTCCGCCAGTTCCGCCGCGACCCGGCCGGGCAGCGGCGGCGCCGGCGTGTCCGCGTGCAGCCGGCCCACGCGTTCCCCGCTGAGCGCGGCCACCATCTCGACCACGACCGGGTGGGCGCCCGGCTGCAGCGGTCCGCGGACAGTCCACGGCGGCGGCTGGGTCAGGTCGTCGGCGACCAGGGCTCCGAGCAAGCCGTCGAGAACGTCGACCCGGGCGGGGTGGTCGTGCCCGCGCAGCTTCGCCAAGCCGTCGGCGAGCGTGCGGGCCGCGATGAGGTCCGCTGTGGACACCGGCTGGCGCCGGTCGCGCAGCCGCTGGGCGACGGCTTCCAGCAGCCCCTGACCGGCGCCGGCCAGACCCCGCTCCCAGAGCAGCTGGTAGTAGCCGGGCGAAGGCATGCCTGACTGGTAGCCGGTGAACGCGTCGAGCCGCTTGTGCGAGTACGGCACGAGGTAACTCGCCGCATCGGGCCGCCGCGGCACCTCGGGCCAGGCGGTGCCGCCACTCGCGGCCAGCCGCCGCACCGCCGCGGTGTGGAACCCGCCCGTGACGACCAGCACCGGCCGCTCCCCCGCGTCGGCGACCGCAGCGCGAACCCACGAAGCCATGTAGTCCTCGCGCTCCTGGTCGCGCTCGCTCGCCTCGGCGTCCCCTCGCACGAGGTCGAAGTACGCGCTCAGCCGCTCGGCCAGGTCCTCGTCCGGAGCGGCTTCGAAGAGGTGGTCCCAGAGCGCGTCGGGGTTGTCCACCGCGAACTCCGAGCAAAGCCGGCGGGTCACGTCGGCATAGCGCAACTCCGCGTCGGCGTAGCGGTTGTCCCACCCGTCGAACGCCGGATGCCAGGCAGGCAGATCGATGAACCGCACCTCGGCCCCGGCCTCGGTGCCCGCCGTGAGGGCGATCCACTCGGGTGAGTGATCGCAGAACGGCGACCACGACGAACGGGTGCGTTGCTCGTCGCGGTAGCTCGTGTGGATCGCGATCGGCAGCTCGTGTCCGAGCAGCAGTTCACCGAGCCGGTCGTTGACGTCCGACGGCCCTTCCACCAGTACATACGCGGGCCGCAGTGCGGCGACGGCCGACGCCACCGCCCGGCTGCACGCCGGGCTGTGGTGCCGCACGCCGAGGAAGACCGCTCCCATGCCCCGCTCTCCTTCAGCCCGGCAGCAGGTGCCGCGCGTGGTGCAGCTCCTGCCAGGTCTCGGCGCCGCGGCGGGCCGCGTGCTGTTCGAGGTAGCGGCGCAGCCGCGCCAGGTCGTCCGCGTTGTCCTTCGCCGCCGTGCCGGCCAGGCAAGCCACGACGTCGGCCGGAGTATCCGCTTCGCCGCGCAAGTACCAACCCCGCACACCGACCGCGTGCGCGACCGACACCGCTTCGGCCGTGCTCATCACCGCCGACACCCGGTCGCCGGCCGATCCGCCACGCAGCTCGCGGAAGGTGGTAACCAGGACCTCCAGCACATCCCGGCGTGGCGGGGCCTCGACCCCGGACCGGGCCAGCAGCGCGGTCGCCTCCTGCTCGACCAGATCCAGCTCGGTGCCGAAGTCCGCGATCGGGAAGACGGTCTCGAAGGTGAACCGGCGCTTGAGGGCCGCGCTCATCTCGTTGACGCCGCGGTCCCGGGTGTTGGCCGTGGCGATGACGTTGAATCCTTCGGCGGCGAACACCATGCCCGCTTCCCCGGGCAGCTCCGGGATCGCCAGCACCCGCTCGGACAGCAATGACAGCAGGCAGTCCTGCACCTCCAGCGGGCAGCGCGTGATCTCCTCGAACCGCACGAGGGCGCCCTCGCGCATCCCGCGCAGCATCGGCGCCGGCACCAGCGAACGCGTCGACGGCCCTTCGGCGACCAGGAGCGCGTAGTTCCACGAATACTTGATCTGGTCCTCGGTGGTGGCCGCGCCGCCTTGGATGGTCAGCGTCGAATCCCCGCTGACGGCCGCCGCGATCAGCTCCGACAGCAGGGACTTCGCGGTGCCCGGCTCACCGACGAGCATCAGCCCGCGACTGGTGGCCAACGTGACCAGCGCACGGTCGATCAGCGACGGGTCGCCGACGAACTTGCGCCCGATACCCCGGGCTTCGTCGCCGACGATGAACCGGCGCGCCGCCGCCAGGCTGAGCGCCCAGCCCGGAGGACGCGGCGCGGTGTCCTGCTCGCGCAGCCGAGCCAGCTCGTCGGCGTAGCGGGCTTCGGCCGGCGGCCGCTGCGGGTTCGCGGTCACCGGGTCAGCCCGTTCAGCTCGCCGAGGAGTTCGGAGGCCGTCACCGGGTCGAGCTCGCCGAACCGCCGGCCCTCACCGGACCGCCAATGACTGCCGCGTGCCTCGTCCAGCCAGATCTTGCCGAGCTCCTGCTCCGGCTCCCAGCTCACGTCACCGGCCGCGATGCCCGGGGAAAGGTCGACCACCACCGCGGCGCCGCCGGGGGTCGGACGCAGGATCCAGCACTCCACCCCGGCGTCCTGCGGCTCGCCGCGCACCCAGCCGCGTTTCGTCAGGCCCAGAACTTTGCCGACCGGCACCTTCAAGCCCTCGAAGCGCTTGAGAGTGGTCGCGGCCCGCTCGGCGTCGTCCAGCTCGGCCACCGGGCGGCCGAGCTGCGCGAAGGGCTGCAGGATCTCGTAGTCGGCGAACACCTCCGACCACGTCGCCAGCTCCGCTCCCAGCTCCAACGGGTGCGCGATGCCCACCTCGGCACCCGGGGGCAGCACGTAGACGTCGTCCTCGGCGTTGGCGTACGTGCGGTCCTCCGCGCAACGGAACGTCTCGCCCGCCGTGGTGCGCCAGACCAGCCGCCGCACGATGTGCCAGAGCAGCGGGTGGCCGGCGAGCAGTTGCTCGAACTCGGCGACGGGCCAGCGCCGGCTCAGCACCATCGCCGCCTCCAGCCGCGCGATCTGGTCGGCGGCCACGGTGCGCACGTCCTTCTTCAAAGCGGCGAACCGCTTGTACTCGGCCTCGGCCAGCTCGGCGTCGTCCTTCGCGCCCGGCTTCGGCAACGCCTTGCGGGGCTTGCCGTCCTGGTCGGTGACATACGGTTTGAGCTGCTCGTCGAACCCGACGACGAACCGGCGCGGGCCGTAGTCGATCACCGCCGTGGCCGCTTCGTCGAGCCCCAGCGTCGGGACCAGGCGGTCGGCCAGCTGGTCGGCTGACAGGCCGAGCGCGTCAGCGACGGCAGTGATCTTCTCTTGCGCCTTCACCTTGAGCGCCTTGAACTTCACCTTCTGCGCGATGGAGTTCAAGTGCGTCAGCGCGAGGTCGGTGCCGATGCCGGCGAGCACGTCGAGCGCCGCGGTCGCCCGCGCGTGCCCGCCCTCGCCAGGACACGCGCGGATCAGCGGGCTCAGCTCGCGCACCACGGCGTCGTCGCCCAGCAGCGCCAGCGCGGTCAGCACCCAGCCGTCCTTGGCCGGGAACCCGGCGCCCTCCCACCCCCGGAACAACGCCCACGCGAACTCCGCGAGCGACCTCGGATCGCAGGTTTCCCGGACGTACGGCACGCCGGCGTAGGTCTCATCGGGCCGGCACAGCGCGAGCATCGTGATCACGTGCCCTGCCGCGGCGTCCGGCAGTGCGTGACCGTCCTCGCGCAGCCGGATCTGCGGCAGCGTGACGGGGTTCGCCCAGGCGCCGGGCACCGGGATCCGGGCGGGGAGAACCTCGAGCGGATCGGTGGCCAGCAACCGGCCGATCGCCTCGGCGGCCTCGGGGCCATGGCCCGCTGCAGCCTGCGCGACGACCTCGCCGTTTCCTTGCCGAGCCAGCTGGCGCAGCGCCGCCTCCGCAGCGCGCCGCCGTGCCCCGGCCGGCCCCAGCGCGGGCGGGACGAGGTACCTCGCTGCGTCGTCCGGGTGCCGCCCCAGCCAGGCCGAAGCGACCGAGCGGGCCGACTTCAGCCGGACGAACCAATCCGCCACCAGCTCGGCGATCTCCGGACTCGACAGAGGCAGGAGCAGTTCGCCGTGGCCGGGGTGGGCGGTCGCCACCGCGACGATCGGCCGGTAGGCGAGCAGGCCGTGCCGGCCCAGCAGCAGCCGACCCCAGCTCTCGGCACTCCAGACGTCCGTGGGCCGCCAGTGGGGCAGGTTCTCGGCCACCCACGCCGTCGGGCCGTTGACGAACAGCCGCCACTCGGACCACATGTGGCGCCTTCCGGCCTCGTACGCGGCGATCTCCTTCGACCAGTCCGTTCTTCCGCCGGGCCGGAGGTCGCCCGCCCACCTGGCTTCTTCACCCGGCTCCCACAGGAGTTTCGGCTCGGCGTGCGCCTCGAGTCCGCTGAGGACAGTGGGTTTGCCGGCCGCGCGCTTCTTCGTCCACGGCGGAGTCGCCAAGACCCGCGGCAAAGCCGCGAGCGGAGCCTCCGGCAACCGGTCGGCGTCGGACATCGCCTTCTCCACCGCCGCGCGCTGCTCGTCCGGCAGCCGCGGAAGCGCTTCGGCGACGATGTCCGGGTGGGTGCGCACATGACCGCGCAGCAGGAACCCGGCGGCGTCGGCGGTTTTCGTCCGTCCGGTGGCGGCTTCGGCCAGCATTCGAACGGCTCGCGCCGGGAAGCGCGCCATCGCCTCGGCGACGACCGGCGCCACGTGCTTCTGGCCCAGCCGAGCCACGAGCAGCCCGAACGCCGGGTCGGTGGGCAGGCCGGCGAGGAAGCGCAGCATCTCCTTGCGCGAGTCGCCGCCGTTCGGATCGCCGTCGATCGCGCGGGCCAGCGACGGGGCGATGGCCGGCCCCAGCGCGTCGGTGACCGTGCAACGGACACTTTCGTCGGCGAACTTCCAGTTCACGGGATCGCCGTGTACAGCGGCGACCTGCTCCGGGGTGCTCAGGGACAGCAGAACCCCTTCCCAGTCGAACTGGTAGGGGTCGACACCCTCGATCTCGGCGATCAACTCGTCCGTCCAGTCGGTGCGCGTCGGGACCAGATAGGACGCGACGACCCGGGCCGCCAACTGCGTACGGTTCGCCGCGAGCGCGAGCGTCGCGGCCTCGTAGTCGGCCTCGGCCGCCGCGGCGAGGATCGATCGCAGCCGCCGGAACAGCGGGTGCATCGTCACGTGCAGGGACGTCCGGGAACCGGTGTGCAGCCGCACCGCCGCCGGCCCGTAGTGGCGGTGGTCGTCGATCCGGGCGGCCGCGGTTGCCGCCCGGACGGCGAAGGCAAGACCGTGGCGCAGAACCCAGGCGTCAGCCAAGCGCCAGGTCCCGTGCCGCTCGTCGCTGTTCCAGCTCAGGCCGTCCACGCGCAGGATCGCCAGCGCACCGGCACCCAGCTCGTCGGCCTCCCCCGCCCGCGCTCGACGGACACCCGCGACGACCGCCGCGTCGCTCTCTGGCATCCCGAGCGCCTCCTCGGCGCGCGGATCGAGCTGCTCGAGCACGGTCTGCCAGTAGCCGGCCGCACCCTGGTCGAGCTCGACCTCCTTGCAGAACCAGCCACCCCGCCGGACGTGCACGTACTGCTCCCAGGCCGGCTCCGGCCGGAAGCTCGTCTCGTCGGCGCCCGATCCGGGTTCGGGCTGCCTGCTGTCGCTCACCTGTGTGTCCCCCAGTCGTCCGAGTGATCGACCGCAGACTACGGGGAGGCCCCGACAGTTTCGGTCGCGTCGGCTGGTGCACGGCCGAACTCAGTGTCTGCCGGTGACATCGCCGCCGAGCATGCGGTGCCTCCGGGCGCCGTGGCGACGAGCGCCATGGACAGGCTCGGCGGCCACCGCGCTGCTCCCTCGACTGCGAAGAACCACTTTGTCGAGGATTCCGGCCGCGGCAATCCGCTGGCAATGAATTCGTTCATGAGAAAGACATTCAACAATCCTCACTCACCGCCGCTACTTGAGCTTGAAGCCATACCGCTCCCCTGGCGTCGTCGCGCTGACCGTAAGCCGGATCGCGTGAGTCGACTGACCTAGACATGCCTGTGCCCGGTGTGGCGTTCACGGCATCTCCGCAGGCTCGCCCTGTCGGTGGGCAGCTTGTCCACGCGAGTTACCGAGCGGGTCGCCGGCGCTGTCTGGCCACGGTCTATACGTACGTGGACGCCGTGAACTGACCCATGATCGCGGCGCTCGAGCGCAGTGGCGCGAAAGCCGAGGAATGGCACAGGCGGTTGTTCGCGCGGACGATGGCGCGCGGATCCGCGGTGTAGCGACATCGGAAGGGGCGATCAGCTCCTCGGGGTCGTCGCGCAGGTCAGCCACGGTCCGGCGAGTGCACCGTGGCTCGTGCGGGCGTACGGCGATCAGCTGCGTCCCGAAGGCGTGGGCGCGACGGCGAGTTGCCGGTAAGGTGGGGATGGTGCCGACGTGGCGATTGCGGGACTTCCACGACGACGATCTGGACCGCGTCATCCAACTTTGGGATCAGGACCGGCAGGCGGACGATTCGCCTCCGGTGTTTCCGATTTCGGAGGTCATCGACGCGACCCGGACCGGCGAGCTCGTCGTGGTCGCGGCAGTCGGCGATGACGTGGTGGGTATGGCAGTCGCGCAGGCTCGGGGAGAGCGGGCGTGGATCGTGGGGGTGGCGCTCGCCCGGTTGTGGCGCAACCGCGGGATCGGCAGCTCCCTGGTCGGCGAGCTCGAGCGGCGACTGCGGGCGCAGGGGATACGCCGGATCAGCGCGCTGCTGCCTCCCGGCGCGACGGGAGCCGCGGCCCTGGAAAACTCCGGCTATCTCGCTCGCACCGGGTTGGTGTTTCACGAGAAGGTCGAGCATCTCGGTGCCAGCGACGCCGGGCTGCTCGCGGAGCTCGGCGGGCGGGTTCTCCCGCGAGGCCTGTGGACCGATCTCGCCGGGATGGAGCAGGAGAAGGAAACCATCGAGCGGCGGATAGTGCTGCCGCTGGCCGAGCCCACCGTGGCAGACCGGCATGGCGTCACGCCACCGAAGGCAGTCATTCTCTTCGGTCCGCCAGGCACCGGCAAGACGAGTTTCGCCAAGGCCGTTGCCTCCCGGCTGGAGTGGCCGTTCGTGGAGCTGTTCCCTTCCAGGCTCGCGTCGGTGGGAGCAGGGGGTCTGGCCAATTCACTGCGGGACGTGTTCGCCGATCTGGCGGGGCTCGAGAGCGTTGTGCTGTTCATCGACGAAGTCGAGGAGATCGCCGGCGTCCGGTCCGGGCTGGCCGTTGATCCTGGCCACGGAGTCACCAATGAGCTGCTCAAACTGATCCCCGGCTTCCGCGACCACGACAACCGCTTGCTGATCTGCGCCACCAACTCCGTCCGCTCTCTCGATCCGGCGTTCTTGCGCCCGGGCCGGTTCGACTACGTCATTCCGGTCGGCCCCCCGGACCCGGCGGCGCGGGCAGCGATCTGGCGGCGCTACCTGGGTCCCACGGCCGAGAGCGTCGAGCTGCGCCGGCTGGTGGCGGCGAGCGAGATGTTCACGCCCGCCGACATCGAGTTCGCCGCCCGCAAGGGTGCTCAGGCCGCGTTCGAACGCGAAGTCGTCCACGGCCACGATGCCCCCGCCAACACCGAGGACTACCTCGCCGCCATCGCCGACACTCGCCCCACACTCACCGACCCGGCCATCACCGAGTTCCGAGAAGACATCGAGCAGTACGTGCGTATGTGATCGTCGCGATCCCACAGACAGTGCCCACACGGGGCCCGGTGCGTTCTCCGCGCACTTGATCGGACACAAGATCATTTGTAAGGACTCCATGGGCTTCGCGCTGCTGGTCTACGCCTCCACGTGGTTCAAGCGCTACTACCCCGCCGCGTTCTGCGCCGGCCTCCTGCGAGCCCATGGGCTTCTACTCACCCCATTCCCTGGTAACCGACGCCCGCCGTCACGGCGTACGCACCCACAACCCCGACCTCGACCTCTCGCTGCCGCGCGCCACCCTCGAACCCGACGAGGACTCCGGGGGCGGGGTGGCGATCCAGCTCGGGCTGGCGGCGATTCGCCAGGTCGGGTAGGACGTTGCGGAACGGATCGCCGCCGAACGCGACGCCGGCGGCCAACAGGCACGCGGTCGGCTGGTGTGGTCGGCGAAGTCTTCGATCGCGTGGGCGGGGGCGGGATGGGTGTTTCCAGCCTCGTATGGACTGTTGCTGAGCAACATCGGGAGAGGTCAGCCCTGCGGTCGACTTCGGGGTCGGTGACCGAGCCGAGGCCGGCGACGCGGCGCAGCCGGCCGTCAGCAGCAGCGCGGCCAGCATCGCGCCGCGCGACACCGTGAACGCCTTCATACCGGCCAGCGTGGTCTTCCGTGGCGGCGGCGAGCCGAACACGTTACAGGACGTCAGTTTCACGATCACTATCCGGCGAGCCCGAAGCCCCCGGCGACCAATCCCCGAAAAAGCAAAGTGACGAATAAAACAGGTAATCTGGGAGTTAAACAGGTAAGCTATGGGCAAATTGATAGCTGATCGAAAAAGCCGCGGACGGCCACTGTGCTCGATCGGCGGTCGATTTCACACGGGCAGCGTCCACGACTAACGTACATCGTCGATTTGGCCGTATTGATTGATTTGCCGTCTTTGAATGTGACATGTACCCGTCTGACCTTGTTCTGATGGCGTGCCGTAACCCGCTGGACATCCCTTTACTCCGCCAGAGCAATCATGCGTTCGGTGCCGCGCCGCCTTGGGGTTGTTTAGTTCCCGGAGTCCCCTCCGAACATTTGTTCTGTGAAAGGAACGATGGTGCAAGTTCAACGACGACGGTCTGCGGCGCGCAAGCGCTGGACGATCGCCGGCTCTGCCGTGGTCATGCTCACGGTCGGCGGCGTCGCGTCCGCCGCGGTGGCTCACGTCCCGGACAACCCGTTCGGCACGAGCATGCTCGGCCGGCACGACGCGGCCGGGCGGATCCTGACGTCGGACAATCACTGGATCTCCCCGTTCGGAGCGCGTGCGGCCACGTTCTCCGCGCAATCGATCGGCAGCGCCATCAGCCCGGACGGTTCGAAGGTGGCGGTGCAGACAGGGGGCGACAACTCCGGTACGCCGTCGATCACCATTCTTGACGCGGCAAGCGGTTCGGTGCTGCAGACGTTCGGCGGTACCGGTGTCGCGGCGCCGGTGTACTCGCCCGACGGCTCCGCACTGTATGCCGCCACGACTGCCAGCGTCCTGAAGTACGCGGTCGGCTCCAACGGCATGATCACCAACCCGACCGCGCCGGCGAAGCTCGCGCTGCCGGGCGGGTCGTTGCCGTACGGGCTGACGCTGTCGGCCGACGGCGCGAAGCTGTACCTCGCGCTGAGCGGCAGCAACAAGCTCGGCGTGGTCGCCACCGCCACGAACACGCTCACGGCCCAGGTGGCGGTGGGGAATGCGCCGCAGGCCATCACGATCGTCGGGAACAAGGCGTTCGTTTCGAACCGGGGCGGCCGTACCGCCGTCGCCGGCGACACGACCAACAAGTCCGACGGCACGAACATCGTGTCCGACCCGGTGACCGGCGCTTCGACAACCGGCACCGTCTCGGTCGTGGACCTCGGGACCAACGCGGTCGTCGACACCGTCGACGTCGGTCTCCAGCCGACGTCGCTGACCCAGCACGACGGCGCCGTGTTCGTCACCAACACCAACAGCGACACCGTCTCGGTCATCGACGCGGCCACGCACAAGGTGACGCAGACCGTCAACGTCGAGCCGCTGCCCGGGATCCAGGTCGGCGCGTCGCCGAACTCGATCGCGTTCACCGACGCGAAGCACATGCTGGTGAGCGTCGGCCGCGACAACGCGATCGCGCAGTTCGAATACAACGGCCCCCGCAGACCGGTGAAGTACCAGGGCCTGATCCCGACCGACTGGTACCCCGACCAGGTTCAGTTCGACGCCAAGCTGGGCAAGGTCATCGTCAGCAACCAGCAGGGCATCGGCACCGATGGCGCTCCGCAGACCTACGCCTACAAGGGCACCCTGACCTCCTTCGCCATGCCGGATGGCCGTCAGCTCACCGACACGACCCGGCAGGTGTTCAGCAACAACGCCTGGGACCACCCGGCGCAGGCGGGGAACGAGCAGTCGGACGCCAACGGCCACGGCCGGCTGACCGCGATCCCGCGGCAGCACGGTGAGACGTCGCCGATCAAGCACGTGTTCATGATCATCAAGGAGAACCGGACCTACGACCAGATCCTCGGCGACCTGGGCAAGGGCAACGGCGACCCGTCGCGGACCAGCTTCGGTGCCGCTGTCACGCCGAACGAGCACAGCCTGGCGAACACCTTCACGACGTTCGACAACTTCTACGACAACGGCATGCTGTCGGCGGACGGCCACAACTGGCTGACGCAGGCCGAGCCCAACGACTACCTGGCACAGGACGCGGCCAGCGCCTGGGCCCGCAGCTACCCCTACAACGCCCGGGACGCGCTGGCCTACCAGCGCGACGGATTCATCTGGGACGCCGCCGCACGCGCCGGCAAGTCGGCGCGCAACTACGGCGAATACGAAGCCATCGCCAGCGGCAAGGCCGGCTCGTGGCAGCAGTACTACGCGGACTCGCAGATCCTCGAGGGCAAAGCCACCGGCGACCTCCCGGTGGCGATGGACGCGTACAAGTCCTACTCCGACGTGCCGTCGAACAACGCCATCAGCAACCCGAACTTCCCGCAGTTCAACCTGGCCATCCCCGACCAGTACAAGGTGGACGTCTGGGAGCAGGACTTCAAGAAGGCCGAGCAGACCGGTGATCTGCCGGCTCTGACGACCATGTCGCTGCCCAACGACCACACCGGCGGACCCGCGACCCCGCGGGCCCAGGTCGCCGACAACGACCTGGCCGTCGGCCGGATGATCTCCGACATCTCGCACAGCCGGTTCTGGAAGGATTCGGCCGTGTTCGTGTTCGAGGACGACACCCAGGCCGGCACCGACCACGTCGACGGGCACCGCGCGCCGTTCTTCATCGCCAGCCCCTACGCCGAGCGCGGTGTCGTCAACAGCGAGTACTTCACGCAGGTCAACGCGGTGAAGACGATCGAGCAGATCCTCGGGATGCAGCCGATGAACCAGGAGGACCGCGCTGCGACGCCGATGTTCAGCGCGTTCACCGACAAGCCGGACTTCACCCCCTACGCCACGGTGGCCAACCAGATCCCGCTCACCGAAGGCGTGAGCAACCTGATCCCCGTGACTCCGGCGTCGGGTTCCCTGGCGGCTCAGGCGAGCGCGGTCCCGGCCGTTCCCGCCGGCCGGCAACAGACGGCCGATGCCTGGGCCAAGTGGCACCAGGACGAGGCGATGCCGAAGCTCACCGGAGAGCACGCTCAGGTCGACGGAGTGAACCAGCCGCAGCTGGGCCGGTACGACTGGTACACCTCGACCGGGTGGACCAAGCCGTTCCCCGGCGATGACAAGATCCTGCGGCCTGACGAGGTTCCCGGCCGCTACCTGTTCAACGGAGACAACGAGTAAACAGTCTGCCGTATCTGGGTGTCGGCCGGGGCCCGCAGGTGGGCCTCGGCCGACACCTCTGCGCACAACGAGCAGGGTGCCTGACGTCGCATCTCGCGAGGCGGACGAGCCGGTTTCCGCATCGCGGTCCCATCAGGGCCGTCCGGCATCTCCCGAGCTGGTGAAACCGCCCGACCGGACTGATTATGATCACCTGATCAGGACTTTACAAAGTATTTGGCAATTTCAATCGCTTTTCTTACCATTCGAGCCACGCGAGCAGCAGCGTGATCCATTTCCACCGGAAATCCGATGAACACGCGAAATTGGTTCATTCGATGTCATTCGTGCGTTACCCAAGGTTCACCTGGTACGCCCTGCCTATTGCATGGAGTGTAGTTAGGTTTCTTCAAGCCGCTGATCACATTTAGAGGGTCCGAATGCATAAATCCGCTCGTAATGCGCGGAGAGCAACAATCGTTTCGACGAGGTCGTCGCCGGTGCCAGGCTGAACCTCGATGTCGAGGAATGCCACGTACCTGATCTGGTCCCGCCGGACGAGACCGGTCAGACGACGCCGCGACGGGTGCTGTTCGCACTGCGAAGCCGATCGCGACGACCGCGAGATCCCGGTCGCGAAGGTGGTGCGCCCGACCCTCTGAGGGAGTTCGGAATGTGCCGTTTCGGCGCTCCGGACGATCTGCCGGCCCCGGTAGAAAGGGATAGGTATGCAAGTTACGAGACAACGCAGGCAAGGCTCGGGAGTCCGGTTGGGGCTCTCGCGCCGGAACGGCCACCGGTTCCGCATCGTGGTGGCCGGTCTGGCCGGTGTTCTCACGATCGGCACGGGAGTGGCCGCCGCCACCACAGTGCCACTGGGCGACAACCAGGTCGGTACGCAGTACCGCAACGGGCTGCAGGTCGCCGACGACCAGCTCATCAACCCGATCGGCGCCCGGTTGATGACCCAGTTCGGCAAGTTCATGGGCTCGACGGTCAGCCCCGACGGGCGGTTCCTCGCGGCGACCAGCACCGACAAGTCGGTGGCTCTGCAGGTCTTCGACCTGAAGAGCTACAAGCTGATCTGGACGGTGGGCACCGCGGCCGGGGTCAACCAGAAGCTCGCCGACGGCACCGTCGGGCAAGAGGGGCCGACCTACTCGCCGGATGGCAAGTTCCTCTGGCTGCCCGAGCAGGACGCCATCACCCGGTTCCCGGTGAACGCCGACGGCACCTTCGGCACGCCGACCCGTTTCCCGATCCCGACGTCGGGAACCCACCTTTCGGGTAACGACCGCAGCACGGTGGCCAACTCCGCACTGGTCGGCCAGCTCAAGTACTCGCCTGACGGCTCGACCCTGTACGCCGCGTTCAACGGGCAGAACACAGTCGCGGCGCTCAACCCCGCCACCGGCGCGGTCGAGCGGACCTGGAACGTCGGCATCGCGCCCCGCGAACTCGCCTTCGTCGGCCACACGCTCTACGTGAGCAACGAGGGTGGCCGCCAGGCCCGGGCCGGCGACACGACGATGGACTCGTACGGCACCCAGGTGCCCGCCAACGGATCCACCGGCGCCTCGACGACCGGCACCGTCAGCGTCATCAACACCGCAAACCCGGGAGCGGCGGTCGGGTCGATCACGGTCGGGCTGCACCCCACCGCGATGTACGTCAAGAACAACGCGCTGTTCGTCGCCAACACCAGCAGCGACACCCTCTCGGTCGTCGACGCCACCAAGAACCAGGTCGTGCAGACGATCGACACCAAGCCGTGGCCGTCGTCCGATGTCGGCTACGAGCCCACCGGCATGGCGCTGACCGCCGACGGGCACCTGCTGGTGACCCTCGGCCGGGCGAACGCCGTCGCGGTCTACCGCTATGACGGCGCACCGAAGCAGCCGGTGAGCTACATCGGCCTGCTGCCGACGGACTACTACCCGTCGGACGTAGCGACGGTCGGCGGCCAGGTCGTGGTCACCAACACGCGCGGTATCGACGCGCGAGGCCCGGGCATCACGACGTCCAAGGGACAGGGCACCGTCCCGGTGACCGGCCACGACACGCACAGCACCACCGCGTCGCTGACCCGTTTCACCATGCCGAGCGACAAGGACATCGCCGGCAAGTACACCGACACGGTGTTCGCCCAGAACGGCTGGGGCAAGAACGACGTCCAGCAGTCCCGCGGCGGCAAAGCGGCGGCCGTGCCGGTGCCGGCCCGGATCGGCGATCCGTCGACGATCAAGCACGTCTTCCTGATCATCAACGAGAACCGCACCTACGACCAGATCCTCGGCGACATGAAACAGGGCAACGGTGATCCGACCCTGACGCAGTTCGGCGCGAAGACCACGCCGAACCAGCACGCGCTGGCCACGCAGTTCGGCCTCTACGACAACACCTACGACCCCGCGACGAACTCCGCCGAGGGCCACAACTGGCTCATGGAGGGCGACAACCCCGAGTACACCGAATCCTCGGCCGGTGAATACCAGCGCAGCTACGACACCGAAGAGGACGTCCTCGGTCACCAGCGTGCCGGTTTCCTGTGGACCGGGGTCGAGGCCGCCGGCAAGACGGCCAGGAACTACGGCGAGTTCGAGTACATGGAGGGCAGGCCCTCCGGCAGCTGGCAGCAGTACTACTGCGCGGCCACGAGCGTCCAGAACGGCGGCAATGCCGGCCAGCTGACCGCGCCCGCGCTGAAGGGCACCTACGGCTCGGCGATCCCGTCGTTGAACGCGATCGCCGACCCGCAGTCCCCGCCGTTCGACCTGTCGATCCCGGACGTCTACCGCGCCCAGCTGTGGAAGCAGGACTTCGAGAAGAACGGTCCGGCCAACTTGAACATGGTGTGGCTGTCCAGCGACCACACCGGCGGGCCGACCACTTCGGAGTCGGGCGTGGCCGACGGCGACCTCGCCATCGGCCAGATTGTCGACACGATCTCGCACAGCCAGTACTGGAAGGACTCGGCCATCTTCGTCGTCGACGACGACAGCCAGGACGGTGCCGACCACGTCGACGGACACCGCGCCCCGGTCCAGGTCATCAGCCCGTACGCGGTGCACGGCAAGACTGTGAGTACTTACTACTCGCAGATCAGCATGGTCCGCACCATCGAGCAGATGCTCGGAGCGCAGCCGCTCAACGAGAAGCTCGCGGCGGCCACACCGATGGTCGACGCGTTCACCAACAAGCCCGACTACACGCCGTTCACCACGGTGCGGAACCAGGTTCCCCTCACCGAGGGCATCGCCACCGCCCCGTCCTGCGGGCTCGACACCTTGGGCCAGACGGGCGCTGCAGCGGCCGCGCTGAACAAGGCCGAGGCGCAGAAAGTCGCGGTACCGGCGGACATGCAGGCCACCGCCGCCGCGTGGCAGACCTGGCTCGCCGGCCAGCACACCACCGGCAACGGCGCGATCCCGGACTTCTCGAACCCCGAGCAGATGAACCGCTACACCTGGTACCAGGCCCACCAATGGAAGACGCCCTACCCGGGCGACACGAAGATCTACCCACCCAACCAGGTACCCGGCGCCTACCTCCCCGGCCCCGACACCGACTGACGAATCAGCACCAACACCTCGACAGCAGCACGACGCGACGGCCCGCCGGACATCCGGCGGGCCGTCCGCGTTCCGCCTGGATCAAGGCGCGCGTCCAGATCGGCAGGGCCGGATACCGCCAGGAGTTCCTCTGCCCCGATGTGCCCTTCGAGCCGGCTCTGATCACTTCTTCGTCCTCCGATGTAGGTCTTGACGGTGTGTCTCTCGTCCGTCGTCGTGGCGTATAGCGTCGATCTGGCGCCCCTCACCATCCGCGGCGGCCACTCCCCCAGCATCGTCCTGCACCAACGCGACGGCGGCCGCGTCGCCGGCGGAGGCGGCATGACCCACCTCCCGACCGCCGGGATCTTCCAGCCCTCCAGTGTCCTGCCCACCGCTATCGCCGCCGGCTTCTCCCTCTGACGCAACATCCAGCGCGAATACGCCGAAGAACTCCTCGGCCACGACGAACACGACGGCAGCGGTCACCCCATCGCCTACGACCAGCTCGAGCCGTTCGTCACGCTTGACCGCGCCCTCGCCGACGGCTCGATCCGCGTGTGGTGCCTCGGCGTCACCCTCGACGCCCTCACCCTCACCGGCAACATCCCCACCGTCGCCGTCATCGAACCCGATACCTACGACGCCCTCTTCGCGGACGCGGTCGACACCAACACCGAAGGCTCAGTACCGCACGACGAATGGCCCGCAGCCTTGACTGGAGCCGCTGTTGCCGAGGGACGTCAAGCTTCCTCCGGTCCGACTGGCCTTCGACGACCCAGTGGACACCGTCCTGGCCAAGGACGATGAAGTCTGACTAGTCCTTCTTGCCGCTGTTGCGTTCGATCCACACACTGCTGGGGTTTCGCGGTGGTGACCCTTCACCAACGGTGGTCGGACAGACCCCCTGCTCTTCCGTCGGATGCTGCGCGCAACCTCCGTCGGAAGGTCCTCAAGCGATTGCCCCGGGAACCTCAGCAGCACGACCGACCCGGGAACCGCCCGAACCGAACCTTCGAAGCCGCCGCAACAGACTTGATCCGCGTGTCGGATCGGTCCTACTCTTCAGCGTCGACCACTGCCGAGGAGGACCAAACCAATGCGAGGCGCCAACCGTAGCCGTGGCCACTTGTTGATCATCTCCGGCGCACTGGCCGCCGGTCTGCTGGCCGCGACGAGCCCGGCAGCGGATGCAGCGCCGGCACGAGAACCGCTGTACTCCCCCGGTGCTCCAGGCGCCGGGGATCCGTATTTCCCCGACATGGGCAACGGCGGCTACGACGTCAGTCACTACGACATCCGGCTGGCGTTCAACCCCGAAACCAAAGCAATCAACGCGACCACGACGATCCTCGCCACGGCCACACAGGATCTCTCCCGCTTCGACCTGGACTTCCAGGGACCGCTGAAGATCAGCAGACTCTCGGTGGACGGCCGAAACACCACCTACAGCAGAAGCGGTGCCCAGGAGTTGGTGATCACCCCGCCGCACGGTCTACGGAAGGGTAGCTCGTTCGTCGTCTCGGTGAGCTACGCCGGCGTCCCGCAGAAGATCGACGACCCCGCGCTGGGCGTCTCCGGCTGGGTCGCCACCAAGGACGGCGCGGTCGCGCTCAACCAGCCGATCGGTGCGGCGACCTACTACCCGGTGAACGACACCACCGACGACAAGGCGACCTACACCCAGACCATCACCGTCCCCACCGGACTCACGGTGCTGGCCAACGGTGAACCTGGGCCCACCACCACGCACGATCACCAGACCACCTTCCGCTGGACCATGAACCGGCCGATGGCCAGCGAGCTGAGCATGCTCGCGATCGGCAACTACGACGTCACCCGCGGCGTGGCGGCCGGCGGCCTGCCGAACATCACCGCGATCGGCAAGTCGATCGACACCAAGCCCGGTCAGGGCAAGGTGTTCAACCAGACCACGGCGCAGGTCATCCAATGGGAATCCTCGATGTACGGGCGGTACCCGTTCGACTCGACCGGCGGCATCCTCGCCGACGTCGGCGTCGACTACGCCCTCGAGACGCAGAGCCGGCCGGTCTACGACCAGAGCACCAGCGATGTCGACGGCGACCTGCTCGCCCACGAACTCGGCCACCAGTGGTTCGGCGACAGCCTCACTCCCGTGCACTGGTCGGACATCTGGCTCAACGAAGGCTTCGCGACCTACTCCGAGTGGCTTTACCAGGAGAAATTCAACAACGTCCCCGTGCAACAGACCTTCGCGAAGGCCTACGCCGCCGAGAAGGACTGGAGCGGCGAAGTCGCCGACCCCGGACGTGATCACATCTTCGACGACCTGGTCTACAACCGCGGCGCGATGACACTGCAGGCGCTGCGCATGAAGATCGGCGACCGCGCCTTCTTCGAAGTGCTTACCCAGTGGCCGACCGCTCACCGATACGGCAACGTCTCGACGCGGCAATTCACCCAGTTCGTCGAGCGACTGACCCACCGCAACCTCGACTCGTTCTTCCACGCCTGGCTCTACCAAGCGGGCAAGCCGGCGCTCTGACCACGTCATGGACTGCACTGACCGCGTCACGCTCTCCTAAGGGATGTCTCGTAACCCGGTGTCGTGCTGGCTGGGTCGGTAGTTGATCCTGTCGGTGTGGTGCAGGTGATGCCTGCGTCGCGGCCGGAGTGGGTTGTCCGGTTCACCGGCCTGGAATCGGGTCAGTTCCGCAAGCCGATACGGCTGGTCGCCAAGCGGGGCGGAAACGAGATCGCCCACGGTCGGCCGGGCCGGCCGTGGGCATTGCCCCTGGCGATCGTTGACGGAGCCTGCGTGCGGGCGGAAAAAAGAGATCCATGACCGGCCCCAGTCCCGTGGATCGCGGTAAGTTCGGTCGAAGATCCACGTGCTGTCCGACCGCGGCGGCGTGCCGCTGACGGTCGCGGTTTCGTCGGCGAACACCAACGACTCCCTCCGACGATGGGTCCGCGACCGAGGCATCAAGGTCCGCATCGCCCGCAAAGGCATCGAATCCCACGACAAGCTCGGCAAGCACCACTGGGTCATCGAATGAACCATGGCCTGGCTGACCGGCTACCGACGTCTCACCCTGCGCTACGAACGCAAAGCCACCACTTCCGCGCCTTCCTCATCCTCGGAGCCGCCATCACCTGCCACAAGAAACTCCGGAAAAACGACATGAGACAAGCTCTAAGTCTTTACTCGCCAGGCCTCCGATCGAAAACGTTCGTCATTCTGAGCCCAAAAACTACGAGAAAATTCAATTATCGACGCAAAATCGGCAAATTCCAGAATAGAGAACAGTGCAGATCCGCTCAAGGAAGAACCATTATATGCTCGAGCGATCACAACGACATCGCCCCGGTAAACATAGCGCTGAACTAACCATGAATCCTGCGCCTCGGTGAGCGACACCGTCGCGGGATCATGAAATTCCTCCTCGATACGCAGGACTTCCAAGACGGCAGCAGTGTCCTCGCGAAGTCGACCTAGCCTCTCGTCCGAGAACTGCGGAAGATGCCCCAACTCCTCAAAGGCACCGTAGGCGAAGTTCGGATCAGCGCCGCCGATCAACTGGCCTTCGACAACCAGCTGAAAGCGCGACATTCCCGAACTTTCCACTGGTTCGACAACGAGGCCGAACTCGCCATCATCGGTCGAAAACCTCAACCTCTAGCCTCTCTTGATCGTAGCCGGAATATCGTCAAGCGGAATCCTCACTGACACTCCAGATTTCGTCGCTTCATTGCTACTGCCACTGAAGTGCCACACATCATCACCGTGCTGGGAGTACCGGTAGTATACAGCCTTTCTTCCTGAGCCAATTTTGGTCCAGCGCACCTTACTCACCTGGACACTGTTGGCAAATTGCTCCTCCGCGTCACCCGACAGTACGCCCTTCGCACGGTTGTAAGGATTAGGGCGACCGCCCGCCGGGTCGTGATGCCCTGGGTTTTCGCATACAGGACACGACGAATTGTGGACCAACACCGGCGTGGTGCCCACGAGTACATGGTACGTGTGGGTGGTGTCGATGGTGAGGTTGTAGGTGCGGAAGCTGCTGCTGTAGCGGTGCAGGGTTTGGATGGTGGCGTGGCCGTTGCCGGGTGTGTCGAGCAGGTCGCGGGGCTTCAGGTTGGTGGCGTCGGTCCAGTTGTGTGGCGACGTCGCACCACAGGTGGTGTGCGGTGGAGGTGATCTTCTTCGGGCCGGCGGGGGTGTCTCCGGCGAAGCTGTTACGACAAGCGGTCGCAACCTCGTCGGCGCCTTCGGCGATGAGGCTTCTGAATTCCGCTTCAACCCCGTCGGCAGCCAGGTGAGGTGGACGCCGGCGTCGACGGCGAGTTCGGCCCGTGGGCGGCGGCGACGACGGCGACGGGCACGAACCACGAGCCGACTTCGACAACGCCCTTGGCGCACCCGAGGAGCGCAAACTCGCTGAAGCAGTCGTCAACGACGTCCTTGACGCCGGAGTATTCGTAGATGTCCTCCCCGACATCCTTGACTATGCCCCAGACCTTCCCCCAGAAGCGTCCGTCGTCGTCGCCATCGTCGGATCCGCCGCGCGCTGCACCGCCCGATGAGCCGCGAGCCTTCTGCCCTGGCTGCTGGTGCCCGCCGGAGGGCGGAGTTCCATTGTTCGCGGGATGCTGTTGGCTCGCCCTGCAGCCGCAGATGTTCGAGTTTTTCGTCGGACAGCTCCAGCCACCGTTGCGGCAGGCGTCGCCGCCGACGGCGCTTGCCGCCGGGCAGGTGGCAGGCGCCGTCGGGGCCCGAGCACAAGCCGGTCGCGTCGGACTCTCCCACGGGGTTGTCGCTGGCGTAGGAGTAGCCGTTCATCTGCTGCGAGTCATCGGTGTTGAGCACCGGGTCGGCGATGGTGAAGCGTCCGGTCAAGGGGTCGTATTCACGCGCCCCGAGGTGCGTCAGCCCGCTGGCGTTCTGATAGCCGCCCAGGTAGCCGTGCTTGTCCGGCCAGGCGGACGGGGCCGGGCCGCGGGAGACGCCGTAGGGGTACTGGCGGCGTTGGGTGACGGCGAGGGTGTCGGCGTTGACGGTGGCGTAGGTAGTGCTCTGGGTCATCGACCACGACAGGCCGGTCGTGAAATTGCGCTCGGCGACGGGTGCGCCGTTGGACGTGTAGAACCGGGTCCCGACCGCGCTGGAGGTGCCGGTCGCGCGGAACAACTCCAGGTCATTGAGCGGCCGTCAGATAGGCGCTGGGCCCCGCCGGACACAATGCCGGCGGGGCCTAGTGGTACAGAGAACCAATCCGCTGCGGTACTCAGTCATGCTTCGCCTGGGCATCCTTTCACCTTTGTCTTCGCGATGTCGCTATCCGACTCGCGAGCACTTAGACGAAGTTGCCCACCGCTCGTATATCCGCCACATACCACCAGGATCTCAGCACCCACACTGGGCCACTCGGCTTCCCTCAAGGGGAGGTCATGAATCAACAGGCGATCCACAACACCAATCTCTCCTGATGACACCCTTACCCTGAGCCCGTACGGCATCTTGGCTACGATAGTGGCGAGAACGCGCAGGGTCGGGCGATCCACTGCGGGGACCAACTCGGCGTGGAGCCCGAGCGCACAGCGGTCGTCGTGGTCGGCCTTGGGGACGGCGACGATCCACGGCTCCGCGGCGCGCAGGGTTGCGCAGTGCACGAGAGGTACCTATCAGCTCTTACCCAGCTGCGAGGCGGGCGGCTCGGAGGGCGATGCGCCGGGTCCAGCCTGCTGGTGACCGAGGTCAACGCGGTGGGATTTCGTGCTGAGCTGGAGCGTGACGATGATCGCGGCGACGACTGCGAGGCCGGTCGCGATGAGGAACGACAGGCGGTAGCCGTCCACCAGGGAGCCGTTGTGGCCGTCGGTGGCCGCCGCGGCCGCGGTGGCGAGGATCGCGAGGCCGATCGCGGCGCCGGTCTGCTGGCTGGTGGTGAACAGCGCCCCGGCCAGTCCCTGGTCGCTGGCCCGGACCCCGCTGGTGATCGCGATCGACGCGGTCGGCAGCGCCAGCCCGACCCCAGCCGCGGTCAGCACCAGCCCCGGCAGCACCGCTGCCGGGTAGCTGGCGGCGGGGGTGATCTGCGCGAGCCACAGCTGCCCGGCGCCGATGCAGGCCAGTCCGGCGAGCAGGACGGCCTTGATGCTGAACCGGGCCAGCAGCCGGCGGGTACCGAGCGTGGAGACAAGCACCACCGTCGCGGTCGACGGGCCCAGCGCCAGGCCGGTCGCCACTGGGCTGAACCCCAGCACCTTCTGCATGTACAGCGACGCGAAGTACACGTAGCCGGCCAGGATGGCACCGATCAGCAGCATCGCCGCGATCGCGGCCCGCCGGGCCGGCTCCGCCAGGATCGACAAGGGCAGCATCGGGGCCGCCGCCCGCTTTTCGGCGAACACGAAGCCCGTGCTCAGCAGCACAGCCAGGACGAGAGCCGTGATGGTGACGGGCGCAGTGAAGCCGTGCTGTTGCCCACTGCTGAGTCCGAAGATCAGCGCCGCGATGCCGGTGGTCACCAGCAGCGCCCCGCGCACATCGACGCTGCCGCCGCCGGACCGTTTCCCGGCCGGCAGTCGCGGGACCAGCGCGAGCATGATGGCGATGATCGGCGGGTTGATCAGGAACACCGCCCGCCAGCCGAAGTACTGGGTGAGCAGCCCGCCGACCACTACCGCGGCGGTCGCGCCCGCGGCGGTGGTGGCCTGCCAGATCGCCAACGCCCGGTTGCGCGCAGCCCCTTCTGCGTTGGTCGTCGTCAGCAGCGACAGCGCAGCCGGGGAGACCATCGCCCCGGCCGCGCCCTGCACGATCCTGCCGATGATCAGCATGATCGGCCACTGCGCGAGTCCGCAGGCCAGCGACGCGATCCCGAACAGCGCCAGGCCGAGGGCCAGCACCTGCCGCCGGCCGAGCAGGTCCGCCAGGCGACCGCCTGCCAGCAGCAGCGACCCGAACGCCAACGCGTACCCGGTGACGATCCATTGCAACTCCGCCGCGGGCATGCCCAGCTCCCGCTGGATCGACGGCAACGCCACGTTCACAATGCTGAAGTCCAGCTGCAGCACGAACTGGGCGGCGCAGATCAGCCAGATGACAAGCATGGCCCGCCGCGATTCGCGCTCAGCGGGTAGAGGCGCGGCGCCATTCATCGAGTGGTCTGCCATTGGCGAATCTCCTGTCGTGGCTGTGTTCCGTACCGGTTCGTCGGCGTCAACCACGCCCGTCGTAACTTCGATGCCGATCCCGCGGCAGCGCGCACAGATACACTGCATCTGCCTGACAGATGACAGTGTCCAGATATGCTGCAATTCAGGCCTGGAGGCGGCGTTCGATGGAACTGAGACAGCTACGTCATTTCCTGGCGTTGGTCGAGGAACGCAGTATCACTCGCGCTGCCAAGCGCGAGCTCATCGTGCAATCGGGCCTGTCGAATTCCCTCCAGGCTCTCGAACGAGAACTCGGTACGCCGCTCTACGTCCGCGGAACCCGACCCGTCCGACTCACTGCGGCCGGCGAGGCTTTGGTGGGCCCGGCTCGCCGGACCCTGACCAGCGCTGCGCAGGCAGAACAGGCCGTACACCACACCCGTGACGTGCTCATCGGCACACTGCGCCTCGGCATCTCGCACTCCACTCAGCATCTGGTGCCGTTCATCTCCTATCTCGGCGAGTTCACCCGCGAACATCCCGGCATCGACCTGCGCCTGCAGTACGCGCCCGCGTTGACGATGATCTCGATGGTCGAGGCGGGAGAACTGGATTGCGTGATCGGACCCGCGGTCAACCAGGTCCCGGGCCTCCGGATGACTCGCCTGGCGCGAGAACCGCTGCACCTCGTCTGCCGTGCTGATCACCGCCTGGCAGAGCAGGCCGAGGTCACCATCAGACAACTCGCCAACGAACGGTTCGTCGAAGTACCCGCAGGGTGGACAGGTCGCCTGTTGAGTGACGCCGCGTTCGCCGGCGAAGGAATACCGCGCCGGATCGTCTGTGAGGTCGGCGACTGGGAACTGTTCCTCGAGCTGGTCAGCGCAGGCGTCGGTATCGGCTTCGCTCCAGCCGGCCTGCGGTACCCGGTGCTGACCGCGCCAGACAGCGTTCTGCGGCTCATCGCGGTCGAGGACATGCACCCGGAAAGGCACATCTACCTGATTCTGCCCTCGGTGGGCGAGACCAGTCCGGCAGCACAGCGGTTCGCCGATCAGCTGCTGCGTATCCACACCGCGGGCAGCTAACCGGCACCGGTAGTCCAACCCAGCCCGCCACCTCGGAAGGGGCGGTTGCCGGTGCGCTCATGGCGCGACCATCTGATCGTCAGATGCAGTCCATCTGTCACAGATGGACTGCACCTGTCACAGATGGACTGCATCTGATCGTCAGATGCAGTCCATCTGTGACAGGTGCGCCGCAGGCGACATCGGCGGCCACGGAGACGCGGTTATATGAAGCGAAACTTCCATGCCGACCGTGAACGCCGACCCAACGGCCGCCGCAGCCGCTCTGGAAGATCCACCACCCAGTCGGCGCCTACACGGCCGAAGAGAAAAGGAATTCGCCGAGATGAACCTCACCGACCACGCCGGAGTCCGGCTCACACACGGCAAGCCCAAGGTCAACGGCGTGGAGATCCACTACGCCATCGGTGGCGCCGGCGAGCCGGTGTTCTTGGTACACGGCGTGCCGAAGACCATGTCGTACTGGCGCCACCTCGTGCCGCTGCTGACCCCGCACTACACCGTCATCGCGGTCGACAACCGAGGCGCCGGCGGCTCCCAACGCCCGCTGTCCGGCTACGACACCGCCACGATGGCCGCCGACATCACCGAACTGGCCACCCACTTGGGCTTCGACCAGTTCCGCATCGCGGGAGAGGACTGGGGCGCGGCCATCGCCTACGCCGTCGCGGCCTTCCACCGGCCGCGGGTGCGGCAGCTGGTGTTCCAGGAAACGCTCCTGCCGGGATTGCCGGTCGGCCCGGGAATGCCGGGTGGCGGACCCGACCCCTCGCTCGCCGCCGACGACGTCCGCACCGGCTGGCACTTCAGCTTCTTCAGCCTGCCGCACGTGCCCGAGCTACTGCTGGCCGGGCGGGAACGCCCGTTCTGGACCTGGTACGCCCGACGCCAGATGTGGGACCCCAGCGCGCTGGCCGAGGAGGACATCGACGAAATAGTGCACTCGGCCGAACAGCCAGGGGGCACCAGCGCCATCTTGGAGATGTACCGCGCCCGCCAGGCCGACGCCGAACAGAACCGCCCGCACTACACCGACCCACTCAGCTGCCCGGTCCTGGCCGTCGGCGCCGAGGCCTATCTCGGAGACGCAGTAGCCAAACAGCTCACGCAAGTGGCCCGCGACGTCCGCGGCGTCGTCATCCCCGCGTCCGGTCACAACATCGCGTGGGAGAACCCCGCCGCCCTGGCCCAGGCGTACCTTGACTTCTTCGCCGCCGGCTGAGCCGCGGGTTCAGCCATGCCCCCTCGAACTCCGCACCGGCCGCCGACAGCACCCGAAACCCGCGCTCGTGCGCGTCCGCCACTGCCGTACGAAGCGGCGCTGTCTTGTCCACGCCGGCGTCTCCGGACAACACCAGCGCCGCCGTGCCGGCTCCGGCGCGGTCAAGGAAGGCGTCGAGCAGGGCCAAGTCGGCTTCGCGGCCGACGTTCCCCGTATCACCCGTGGCCGCCGTCCCTCCCCGGCCCACCTCGGCGCGCCCCACGCCGGGAAGCGGTGCTTCGCCAGTATGCGCCGGGCCGCCGGCGAAGACGCCCACCGATTTTTCTCGTGGGCACCGGTCCTTCCTCGTCCTCACCGACCCGCGCAGCCATAAGCGGAACTGCTATTCCGAGCCACCCTGGTGGCGCCGTCCGGGCCCGAAAGCACCGAACGGCCCCTGCCGGCGGCCGCCGAACGGACGGCGCGCCGACGCTAGCGGCCCCCATGCCGGGCCGATTCCGTCAAACGACCTAGTGGCACGGCCTGTGCCAATCCGACAACCCTTCGCCGGCAGGAGATCCGGTGTTCGGCATACCCGCTCATGTCCCCCGTGGCGCTGCTCGTGCCACCGCAGGGAGCCGGAACCCAGTCCACCTACCCGAGGAGGTCCCGTGATTCTCGAGACCCTCACCGTCCACAAGGAAAACGCGGTTCTGTTCGCGGAGATCGCGGCCCCGCTCATGAACCTCCTCGGACCCGAACTGGTTCGCGACCTGGTCTCCCTCATCCGGGAAACCGAGGCCGACGACACCGTCCAGGTACTCGTGTTCACCAGCGCCGACCCCGACTACTTCATTTCCCACGTCGACGTGACCCGGATAGCCCCTGTGTCCGGAGTCAGCTGACGACGCACCGGCGCGCCGCCCCGTAGTCCGGTCAACGGTGTGGCGCCGGCAGCTGTGGCTGAACAGCCCGGCCCTGCTCGTGCACGGCATCGCCCAAGTCGGGCAAGCCACCGTGTCCCTCGTCGGCGCCCAAGTCACCCCGCTCGACAAAAGCCTCGCCACGTCGTCGCGGGACTTCCGCTGACTGTAGGGTCTCGCGGCTGATGACGTAGCCGCAGGAGCTATGTCGCACGGATGTCGTATGCGAATCCGGATGAGGCCTCGGCCCTCTACCCGATCGACGGCCGCCAGGAAGTCGACCTCGGAGATGCCGCGCAGCCCGAGTCACCAGCAGTCCAGGAAGTCCCGGACGTCATCAAAGCCGTCGATTGCCCGCGCGTCCACATCTGTCGGGTCCGCGTCAGCACGCGCCGCCAACGACGCTGCCAGCGCCAAGGCCTCATCGCTGAGACGACCGAACCGCCGAACGGTATGTCCCAAGCACAGGCCGGCCAGCCCGAGTAAAGGGCTGCCCGACACGGCCCGCGTCCCGACCTCAACGCACCAGCGCTCGACGAACGTCTGCTCGTCGTCGTTCAACGCAGTTCCGACCAACACACTCGCCGCCTCGGGCTCAAACACCCGGTTCCCGAGCGCTCGCTCCAACGTTTCGACGACCGCATCGTGCGCCAGCGCGGGAGGGTTCTCGAAACGTCGATGAGATCGCACGCCACGACCTTATGTACTCCGCCGACCGACAAGGTCGCGCCCCGCGAGTTCTGGGACGTTGCTCGCACGACGGCAGTCGTGCCCGGTCTGATCGACAGCCACCTGCACCAGTTCAACTCTGCGTTCGACCGGCCCACCGTGTCGTTGCTCGAAGCAGCGCAATCACCGCGCGCGAGGCCCTGCACCTCTACACGCCCGGCAGTGCCACCACGCAGTTCGCCGAGCACACCCTCGGCACGATCGACCGTGGCAAGCTGGCCGACGTCGTCGTGCTCGGCGCCGACCCGCTGTCGGTGGATCCAGGTGCCATCAAGGACATCGGCGTCGATCTGACCGTTGTGGACGGTCGGGTGGTGTACGAGAAGGCCTGATCAAGCGGTCTTCTCGGCCGCCCAGTTGCGCACGGCGGGCGCGTAGCCGGCCGGCTTGTCGCCGACGTCGGGCCGGTGCTGACCAGCCACGACTGGTACTCCGGCGTGAACATGCGGTAGACGCCGGCCGGGTGTGCCGCACTGACGCGGTCGAGATCGGCGCGGATCTCCGCCCGGGGTCGAGGAAGTTGCCGCGGGCCTCGACGTAACGCCGGAAGATCGGCCGGGCTTCGTCTGCGGTCCTGCCCGTTGGGGCGTGGAACCCCGCTGTGTCGAAGTTCATGGTCCCGAGCGCGAGCCGGCTGACGCGGCATGACCCCACTGTGCTCGGCCAAAAATGAACCCGCAAGTCCAGATCTGGTCACGCCGGAAGAACCGGGCCGGGAGGGCTGCGCCGCCCTCCCGGCCCGGGACTAGCGGCCCGCGGTGAACGACACCGTGAGACCGCCGAGACGGGCGATGTGCGGTCCGCTCGCCAGGTTCCGCAGGTCGAACGACAGCCGCGCCGTCCGGTCGGTGCCGAGGGACACCGTCTGCTCGCCGGCGACCGTGCCGTCGAGCCAGAGCACGCCCGTATACGAACCGGAGCGCTCGCCGACGTTCTTCACCGCCGCCGTGATCCGCGGGTGGCCGTGGGAATCGGCCGCGAGGTCCGACACGGCGGAGCGCGGTTCGGGGCCCGGGGTGCGGTCGTGGACGAACACGTCGGAGTAGCCGTTCGTGTCCCCGGCGACGAGGTTCGTCGCCGCGCTTTCGAAGGCGACGTACTTCCCGTCGGTGCTGATCGACGGGAAGTCGCTGTATGCGTCACCCAATTCGCCGTGCGGGCCGCCGGAGATCTTCTCGGTCGTCCCGGCGTGCAGATCGCGCACGTAGACGTCGGAGAAGGCGTCGTCGCCGGCGACGAGGTTGGTGGCGAAGCTGAAGAACGCCACGAACGCGCCGTTCGCGCTGATCCGCGGGGTGGCGGTGTAAGCATTCGCCCCGCCGGCTGCGCCCAGCGCCTGCGTCACGAGAGTGTTGGTGTGCGTCTGCCGGTCGTAGACGTACACCTGGAAACCCTCTTCGGTGCCGCTGATCGCATACGCGACCTTGCGGCCGTCGGCACTGATCGACGGCTGCGTGGCCTCGGCTCCGCCGGGCGCCGGGATCATCTCCGTGGTCCCGGTGCGCCGGTCGCGCACGAACACGTCGCGGTGGGTGTTCGCGGTGCCGGGCACGAGGTTCTCCGCGCCGCTTTCGAACGCCACGAAACGGCCGTCGGCGCTGACACTCGGCTCGAGCGAATCACCGTCCGCCGACACGCCACCCGCGCCGGCCGACACCAGCTCGGTACGGCCGCTGACGCGGTCGCGCAGGAACACGTCCTGGCGGCCGTTGGTGTCCCCGGGCACCAGGTTGGTGGCGGTGCTGAGGAACACGGCGTAGCGGTCGTCCGAGGTCATGGCCGGCTGGCTCGACGACTGGTTCGCCTGCTCCCCGCCGGTGCCGACGGAGACCCGCTCGGTCTTGCCCGTCTTGCGGTCGTGCACGAACGCGTCGGGCACACCGTTGGTGTCACCCGGCACGAGGTTCGTGGCACCGCTGAGGAAACCGACGTACCGGCCGTCGGGGCTGACGGTGGGGCTGATGGCCCACGCGTTCGCGCCCGTGCCGTCGGAGGCGACAGACATCCGCTCGACGATCCCGGTGCGGGCGTCCCGCGCGAAGACGTCGACGTCCTCGTTGGTGTCGCCCGGCACGAGGTCAGGCGCCAGGTCGCCGAAGGCGATCACGCCGCCGTCGCCGCTGAGCGCGGGCCAGAACGCGTCCGCGTGGACCTCCTGTCCGGTCCCGGTCAACGAGACCCGCTGGGTCGCGGCCGGGCGAGGCAACGCGAAGTCCGTGCCGGCGTGGGACTTCTTGCCCGTGACACCGACTTGCCGAGGCTCGGTGGCCGAGATGCCGGGCGCGGACGCGGACACCTGGTAGGTGCCCTCGGGGACGTTCGGCACGGTGTAGCGGCCGTTGCGGTCGGACACCGCGGTGAGCTCGTCCGGGACACCGAGCACGCGGACGGTGGCGCCGGGCACCGCCGAACGCGTCGGGCCGAAGGTCACGCGGCCGGTGATCGTGCCGCGCGGGGTCGGCTGGAGCGTGATCTTCAGGTCGGCGATCGCGTCGTCCACGACGGTGGCGCTCACGTGCTGGTCGCGGTAACCGAAGCGGGACAGCGCGAGGTCGTAGCGGCCGGCCGGCAGGCGGAGCGTGAAGTGCCCCGCTGCGTCGGTCGTCGCCTTGCGGCCGGTCGAGGTGACCGTGATCGTGGTGCCGGACAGGGGCGCCCGCGTCCCGTCGGCCGTCACCGTGCCGCTGACGCCGCTGGTGAGCGACGCTTCGGCGACGGCCGCGTACGCGTCGATCCGGCCCGCACCGTAGCGGGTGTTGGGAAGTGCGCCGTAGCGGTCGTCGGAGAATGCCGTGCCGTCGAGGATGTCGAGGGTTTCGTCCACGCTGAGGCCGGGGTTCGCCTGCCGCATCAGCGCGACCGTGCCCGAGACGTGCGGCGTGGCCATCGACGTGCCGCTCAGGCTGCCGTACTCGCCGCCGGGCAGGCTCGACGTCACGTCGAGACCGGGCGCGGACAGGTCGGGCACGATGTAGCTGGCGGGCCAGGACTCCGGCGCGTTCTGCCAGTCCGTCTTGTGGACGACACCGCCGCAGGAGAAATCGGGCACGTTGTCGTCGGCGTCGGTCGCGCCGACACCCACCGACTCGTAGATGTTGCCCGGACTGGCCGAGCCGCCGGGCACGCAGTCGTTGCCGATGGCGAAGGCCGGGAACGCGCCGGCGAGGTAGATGTTGCGCGCGGGCTCCACCATCTCGTCGGCGTAGCCCTCTTCGCCGAGGGACATGCTGACGACGTCGGCCGGCTTACCGGCGGGCCTGCCGTCGGCGTCGTACGGCGCGATCGCCCACTGCATGCCGGCGACGACCTGCGCGAGCGTGCCGGACCCGCCGGGGATCACGAGGCCTGCCATCAGATCCGCGCCAGGCGCGACACCGATCTGCTCGCCGGACGCGGCGCCGCCGGCGATGGTGCCGGCGACGTGGGTGCCGTGGTAGGCGCTGTCGTGCGGCGTGGAGTGCACGGGCGTGCCGTCCTCACCGAACTCCAGCCAGCCACCGGGGTGCTCCGGATCGGCAGGGTCGTCGGTCACGAGCTTGCCCGCGAGGTCGGGGTGCTCGGCGTCGATGCCGGTGTCGAGGATCGCCACGCGCACACCCTTGCCGGTGAGCCCGCGTTCCTGTTGCACGCGGTCGGCGCCGATCTTCTGCACGCCCCACGTCGCCGTTTCGCCCGCCTGGCGAGTGGAGACCTTCTTGACCGGCGGCTCGGTCGGCGCGCTGAGGGTGAAGTTCGGGATCACGTGGTCGACCAGTGGCAGCGCGGCGACGGCGTCGAGGGTGGCCGGCGTGGCGCGCACGAGGACCATGTTCTTGAGCCAGAAGGTGTTCACGACCTGATCGCCGCGCGCGTCGACGAGGTTCACCACCGGCGCCTGCATGGCGGCGGCCGAATCGGCGAGCTGTCGGCGTGCGTCGGCGCGCGTGAGCCCGGTGCGGTCCTTGAGGACCACGGCGGCTTCGAACCGGGTGCCCGGGCCCATCCGGGCCGCGGCCATCCGGGTTCTCAGTTCCTGGGCGATCTTCGGCGAGTGGGCCGGTCCGGTGGGGGCGGCCGACGCCGGTACCGCGGGCAGTGCGCCCAGCGTCCCGGCGGTGACCAGCACCGCGAGGACCAGGCGTTGCCCGCGCGTCCGCAAGGCGGACAGGGACATGGGGAGACTCCTTCGCTCCGTCATCTCTGGCAGGGGAGATGTGGCGGGCGCGTCGGGGTGGGCGCCCGCCACCGGAAAACGGTGCAGGAGTGATCAGGGGCGTGACAAGCTCGCAGGGTGGCCAGTTCCGGTCAGCTGTCGGGTTTCCGACATCCTTCGTGGTCCGGACCAGTGGGAGGAACGACGTGCTCGAGGCGATCGGGCTCAGCGGTGACGACGAGGCGGTCTACGACGCGCTCGTCCACCGGACGCAGGCGACGGCCGCCGAACTGGCGGAAGACTGCCGCCGCCCGCCGGCGAGCGTGCGCCGGGCGGTGCAGCGGCTCGTGGACCTCGGGCTGGCGACGCGCTCGGCGGGGCGCCCGGCGCGGTTCGTCGTGGTGCCACCGGACAGCGCGATCGAGGCCGTGCTGCAGGAACGCGAAGCAGCGCTGCGCGACACGCGCCGTCACATCGCGACGTTGACGGCCGCCTACCGTGCGAGCACCCGCTTCGCGCAACCGGGCGAGCTGGTGGAGGTGATCTCCGGGCGCGACGAGGTCAATGAGCGATGGGCGTGCGTGCAGCAGGAGGTCCTTGTGCAGATGCGCGGGTTCGACCGCCCGCCGTACGCCGCGCCGAACGGGCACCAGGAGCCGAACCACATCGAGCTCGCGCTACTGGAGCGGGGCGTGCGCTACCGCGTCGTATACGACAAGAGCGCGCTCGAACTCAGCGGCGTCCTCGACGACATCGCGGTCGGTGTGCGCCACGGTGAGGAGGCCCGGATCGCCGGCGAGGTGCCGATGAAGCTCGCGATAGCGGACGACCGGTACGCGATGATTCCCTTGCTGCGCCCCGGGGACGTGGCGTTGACAGCTTCGTACGTGATCCACCCGTCGCCGCTGCTGGACGCGCTGATCGCGTTGTTCGAGGCGGTGTGGGCGCGGAGCGTGCCGTTCCAGTCGGGCGCTTCGGACGCGTTGCCGCCCGGCGAGGCGCAGCTGCTGATGCTGCTGGCGTCCGGGCTGACGGACAAGGCGGTCGGGCGCGCGCTGGGCTGGAGCGAGCGCACGGTGCAGCGGCACGTCACGAAGCTGATGCACCGCGTCGGCGCGCGCACCCGGTTCCAGATCGCGATGGAAGCCACGCGGCGAGGCTGGCTGTGATCATCGGCTCGAAGCCGTAGCGAGCGGCGAGGCACGCTGGACGGTTTGGCGCGCGCGTGCCGCCTCCGTACCGGTCGGCCGAGGAGATGGCTGACGTCATCGCCGATGGCGGGCGCGGGCAGGCTACGACGTCGCCTTCCCCGAATGCGGGACCTCGCTTCGCCGTGCCTTCGGCGAGCGCGTCGCCCCGGACGTCGTTTCTTGGCCCGAGGTTCACTCGCTGGTTGGGTGGCACCGGGATCGCGTTGTGCTCACCCGGCTCCCGGGCGCCATACTGCCAGGACGCCGGCGCCGCGCACTTCCCGAAGCCGTTGCGCTCCACCGCGGTCCGGTGGCCCATGCTGAACTCAGCACGGAGCCGCCGCGCCGGCTCCGGTGCGGTGCGGTGCGGTGCGGTGCGGTGCGGTGCGGCGAAGGATGCGCCGCTACGACGGCTACTTGCGGCCGTCGGGCTCGGCGTTGTGCCAGGCTCCGGTTCCGGCGCCCGCCGGAGCGCACTACACCCAGCGCGAAACCCTTCACCACCAGGCCCTGAGCCCCAGGTCAGGGGTTCGTCGGTGCCTCGCCGCGTTTCAGGGCGGCGATGGTGGCCCGGATTCTCTCTTCTTCCTCGTCAGCGGCTGAGCCCATGCCGGTGACCCGTTCCATGTGGACGACCAGGAGGGCTTCAAGCCGATTCAGCCATTGGGCGTTCGATTCGCCGGGTCTCTGCTGTACCTGGTCAGCCATGCCCTCAGAGTACGGCTTCGCCCTGACCCGCGAAGCCGCTTGGAAGCCGATCTTGGCTAAAAAATCAGTCTCCGCACACAAGCGCGGCGTTACGGACTGTGGCAGCAGTGTCGCGCCATGACGACTGTACGTAGTGATGTCCCGGCGGGCCGGCCGTGCTGATCCCCGGCACGGTGCCCGGAGGCCCGGGCCGCCCCGAGCTGATGGCCGTGCGCTCCAGCGGCGGCCTGAATCGCCACTCCTCGACAAAGCAGGCCGGCGAGGCGCTGTGCCGAGGACTGCGCAGCGGGACCGTCCTCCTCGACCTCGGCCCGCTGTACCCGGAGTTGTCCCCGACCGCGCCTGCCGGCGCTGTCTGCCGGCCGCGAGACCCACCCCGCGGTCTCGCCGGCCCGGTGCGCAAACTGGCTTACCGCAGGTACAGCGAGGCCCGCGCGGCGCGGTGGCTGCTCCTGCCGGCCGCCGACCGGGTCGACGCGTGGGAACACCACACCTCCGCTCGTTCGCCACGGTCCCCCCCGGACAACCCCGTCACCGAAAACGGTTTCCCCAGCGAGTTCCGCCACGGCTTTTCATCCCGGGTCGGTAAGAAACGCGCGGACGTCAGGCACCACCTGCTGGACCCGGTCATCGTGGCAGGAGCTTGGGCGCTGGGCGGCGGCCAGGAAACTTCTCCGCAGCCGATGACAGAACCAGGTCAGACCGTCCGCCCGGGCTAACCGGACTCGTCGCGGTCGAGCATCGCCGCGTAAGCCGCCGTCATGACCCAGCCGTACGCGATGTGTGGCACCACGTCGGACACCCAGTCCGACAGCGACCAGTTGCGCGGGTTCGACACCCCGATCGCCGCCATCGGCGCGGCCGACACGGCGATGGCGCGGTGGTGGCCGCTCCGGGCCCGTCGGCGGGGATCGTGATACCGGCCAAGTCGGCCAACCGCGTCACACTCTGCTCCGGGGTCCGGCTGGCCGGCCTGCCGCGCAGCGCCATGTCCAGGTAGGTGACGGCGTGCAACGCCGTCGTACCCGCCGCCTCCGCGGCGAGGCCACGGAGAATCGATCTCATCATGCCGACGAGTGCCCGCACTCACACCGGCGAAACCCGAACGCCCGGCGCGGCGATCGCAGGGGGGTCGTTGTCGACAGGAACGAGGAGCGGCCGAGCAGGTCGACCCGGGAGCCCACGAACGGCAGCCGATGTGTGGCCTCGAGTACGGGATAGCGGTCGATCGGCCGGTATGGAACAGGGCGGCGCTTCTGCTTCACCACCTCACCGGCAACCACGATCGTCGCGTTACGCCGGGTGAATCAAGTCAGTCGCGGGCCAGCGCCAGCCGTCCCCGCAGGGCGAGCATGACCGTGCCGGACCCCGCGCCGACGGCCCGGCGAGCACGAGGTCGCCGGGCCAGCACGCCGCCGTTACGCCCGGCGAAGAGGCCGAAGGGTGGAGCACCGAATTTGCGGCGCCCCACCCTGGCCGGCGATCAGAGACCGGCGAGCACCGCGAACGGATCGGCCGCGCCACCGTTGTCGAGGGCGGCGATGCGCCGGCCCAGGGTGAAGGCGGCGCCCGGGGCGAGCGTGATCTGCCGCTGCGTCATGGCCCAGATGCCGCACGCGTACACCGTGAAGCCCGGTTCGTCGTAGAGCAAGCCGTAGGTCTGGCGGTCGGAGCCGGTCATGCCCAGCCACGGGGCGGTGGGGGTGAAGTCGGCGGGCGCGGAGGCGGTGATGGCGCCGTGGCCGGCGATGCCGCTGCGCTGGCCGGTGCCGTCGTGGTCGAGGACGTCGCCGATCCAGAACGTGCGGGCAGCGTCGGCGGTGTTGGTGAACACGGTCTCCGCGCGCACCCACGGCTCGCCCGTGCGCACGCCGAACGTGGTCACCACGCCGATGCCCGCCACCGCGGTACTCGCGCCGGTCACCCGGACCTCGGTCGGCGAGATGAGCTCGACGGCGGTGGCCCGCACGGTCAGCTGCTGCCACGCGTTTCCGCCGCGCGGCTGCGCCGCCGACGCGTAGGGCAGGTTCATCCAGTCGAGCTGGTCGAGGTGCCCGAGCGCGGCGAGGTCGAGCGGCTTGCCCAGCGTGACACCGGGCAGCTGGGGGTCGGTGGTGCCGGCCGAAATCGCCAGCGCCAGCAGGTCGTTGGCCAGCACGAAATCCGACGCGGTGGCCTGCGACTGCGGGCCGGGCACCGTGCGACCCTTCGCCGCGCCGGCCACCGACCGCGCCAGCCGGAAGTCCACTGTGGACCCGCCGGTCGCGCCGATCCGCACCGGCACGGACGCCAGGTCGTAGCCGACCCCGTTGACGCGCAACGTGTAGGCGCCGGCAGGGGCGAAGGCGACGTACTCGCCGGCCGGGTCGGTCGTGACGGCGACGAGGCGCGACCCGTCCTCCCGGTGCACGGCGACCTCGACATTGCCCAGCGGCTTGCCGTTCGCGCGGTCGGTGACCACCCCGACCAGGCCGTCGCCGTCGTCGACGCGGTACGCGCCCGGCACGCCGTCGCGCACCTCGTAGGCCGCGATCGTGTAGGCGGGCGACGCCGCGTCGCTCGCGTTGAGCACGATCCGCAGGTCGCTGCGCCACTTCTCGCGGGTGACCACGCACTTCACGTAGCCGCGGTAAGTGCCGTTGTAGAACTTGACGTGCGGGTTCGCCGGCAGGCCCAGTCGGACGTCGGCGTCCCAGCCGGCGCCCGACGAGATCGATGTGCCCACGAATTCGGTGGCGATCGTGCGTGAGTGCGAGTCGTCGAAGTCGGTCTTGAGATCGTTGACCCAGTGCGTATGCCAGTCGCCGCTCAGCACCACCGGGTTGGCGGGCCGCTCGCGGGCGATGAAGTCGAGGATGCGCGCGCGGGCCGGCGGGTAGCCGTCCCACTGGTCCAGGTTGACGATCTTGCCCGGCCCGAGGTCGTAGTCGAACTGCGCCATGATGGTCTGCTGCGCGATCACGTTCCAGGTGGCCTTCGACGCGGCGAGCCCGTCGAGCAGCCAGCGCTCCTGCTCGGGTCCGGTGAGCGTGCGCGCCGGGTCGAACACCTCGCCGGTCGGTTCCTTGCGGCCGTCGCCCAGCGCCTGGTCGGAGCGATACTGGCGCGTGTCGAGGATGCTGAACTCCGCGAGCCGGCCGAAGCTCATCCGCCGGTACATCAGCGCGTCCGGACCGTGCGCTTGCTGCTCGGGGCGCATCGGCAGGTGCTCGTAGTACGCCTGGTAACCGTTGGCGCGCCGCTCCAGGAACGGCCGGCCGTCCCCGGCGCCGCCCGCGACGTCGCCGGCGTAGTTGTTCTGCACCTCATGGTCGTCCCAGGTGAGGAAGAACGGGAACCTCGCGTGTGCCGCGCGCAGGTCCGGGGAGGTCTTGTACAGCGCGTGCAGCCGACGGAACTCGTCGAGGCCGCCCTTGGTGGTCTCGTAGATGTAGTCGCCGAGGTGCACGACGAAGTCGAGGTCCTGCCCGGCCAGGTCGCGGTAGGCCGGGTACGGCCCGCCCGCCCACGACTGGCACGACACGAACGCGAACCGCATCACGTCCGGCTTCGCCCCGGGCGCTGGCAGCGTGCGCGTGCGGCCGGTACGGCTGCGGACGCCGTCAGCCGTGAAGCGGTACCAGTACCACCGATCCGGCGCCAGGTCTGTCGCCAGCACGTGCACGGTGTGCGCCGACTCGGGCACCGCGGTGACCGCCCCGCGCGCGATCACGTGGCGGAACCCTTCGTCGCGCGCCAGCTCCCATGTCACCTGCACCGGCTCGGCCGGCATCCCGCCGGTCGCCGCGTCCAGGGGGTCCGGCGCGAGCCGCGTCCACAGCACCACGCTCGTGTGGTCGGGCTCGCCGGAAGCCACACCCAGGGTGAACGGCGCGGGGTCCAGCTCCGCCGCTTCCGCGAGCTGCCCCGCCCCCAGCGCCACCGCACCGACCGTGCCACCGGCCAGCGTCAGGAACCGCCGCCGATCCAGAGAAAACGTCGCCATCTGTCCGTCTCGTCCGTTCTGTCGCCCAAACCTCGGCGAGCGTGCCGGACCCAGGTGCCGACCTCGTGGCGGCGAGTTGAACGGCTCCGGTACACCGGACGTCCGGTGTCGGTGGTCGGCAGAAGACTTCCCAGGCCGCCCCCAGCGATCGCCCGGAAAAGCTTGGGTACTGCGGATTCATCAGAATTCGAAGGCAGCGGCGCGGAGCTCTTTTTGACCTCCTTCGAAGTGCGCAGCCTGCAGGAACTGATGCCGCCGGAGGGCTCGTGTGCCGACAGGGCACGTTGATGCCCGGGGCTGGTCACGATGTCGAGGGTGATGTCGACGATCGGCCGGCCGTTCGACCACCCAGGCGTCCGACCGGCGAACCGCCGGGCGAGGCGGTGGTTCAACGCGAAGGAACGCGTCTTGACGCGTTGCGTTGCCGTGGAGTGGTTGCGTCACATTCGGTTCGCGCAGGCGATGCAGGTCCGCGTCGCCGGCAGGTCGGCGAGCCGGCCTTCGGAGATCGGGCCCGCCATACTTATCGCGAACCGATCCGGTCACGAACTGTAGCGCTGGACTATTGCGCTCTGGTCCACGAGCGATTATTCGTGCTCGCCGACGAGCACGCCCTCGACACCGTGATCGCGGTCTGGCAGGTGCCTCAGGCCAGGACAGCTGGCCGAGCAGCCTTTAGGCACTGACGGTGACCGGCGGCTGAACGGCGCCGTGAGCGTTCGGTGATGTCCCGCACTACACCGGGGAACTTGGGGAATCCGCTACCGCCTGGCGCTGGCCGCACTCGACCCAGCCGCGGCCGCGACCGAGCTGGACGACTGGGTCCGCCGCCGCACAGAGCGAGATGCCCGAGCCAACACCGGTGTCGGGCGGCCCGGCCCCGATGAACTCGCAGACCGAGCTGCGTTGGATCAGCGTCCGCTCCCACCACCTGTAGGTCGCGGCAGAGGACTCCGGCACCGCGTGCTCGGCTCGCTCTCCGAGCGCACCCTGGCCTGTCGCCGAGCTCCAGGACCAAGCCTCCGAAGCAAAGCCCGACGCCGATGGCGGCAACTCGAAACGCGAACAGCCACCCACCACCGACGCCTTCCGGTAGGAATAGACGATGCCCTCGATCACGGCCGAAAGCCGTCGTCGGGATCCAGCGGCGATCTTGTTGCTTCGGCGCGCTGGCGCTCGCCGTGATCCTCGTGGTCCGGCGCCGGCCACTCCCCCGCGATCCCGCGCTGGGGGCCACCTCGCAGTGGTGTCAGTGCTGTTGTGCGCGACGCCGTCCCTGCTGTTCTCGCGGGCGGAGCAGTACATCCCCTCCGGGCTGGCCAGCATCTTCAACGCGACCACCCCTTGCTGAGCTCGGGTTGGTTGAATATCTCCCTGTTCAGGTAGCGGGCACCACGTTGTGGTTGATCCGGAACATGTTGGCCGGGTCGTATTTCGACTTCGCGGCCGCGAGGCGTCGGTAGCGTTCCGGTCCGTAGATCACGGCGGCGTCGGGCGCTTCCTCGGGGGCGAGGTTGTTGACCAGCCGCCGGTCGCTTTGCCAAGGGGCCATGCCCTCGAGCAGGGCGGCGACTGACTCCTTGAGCCGCTTCTCCTGCGACAGCGGACCGACCTCGACGCCCAGCAGGCTGTAGGGCAGGCCCCTGGTCGCCACGGCGTTGGGCACGGCCGGCTCGCGGTCCCACGCCCCGCCCAGGGCGCGCAGTTCGGCGATCCACATGGTGGTGCCGGACTCCGGGCCGACGAGCTCGATCAGCTTTTCCTGTGCCTCCTCGGGGAACTCGCGCAGCATGATGCCCCGCTCGTAGTAGGGCAACGGTTCGGTCGGCTCGTTGTGGATCGACGCGACCTCGCTGTAGGGCATGTCCCGCACGGTGTCGAGGATCGCCGGAGCCACTGTCCGCAGTGGAGCCACCAGGCGCTCGCCGTCCTCGGCCGTGCCGGTGTAGGCGAACCGCAAGGACACCGTGAACGCGCCGCGCAGCGGTTCGGGCAGCTCGGGCAGCGGTGGCAGGCGCAGCACGGCGAAGGACGAGATCATCGTCTCCGGGGTGCCCGGATGCCAGGCGGTCCACGCGCGCAGCACGTCGGCCATCCGCTCACCGGGGAAATAGAGGCCGCCACCGTAGAGGCGGGGCACCGGGAACAAGGCGAACTCCAGCGCGGTCACCACGGCGAAGTTGCCCTTTCCGCCGCGCAGCGCCCAGAACAGCTCGAGTTCGGACTCGGCGTCGACGTGGCGCAGTTCGCCGTCCGCGGTCACCACCTCGAGCGAGAGCACGTGGTCGGCGGCGTAGCCGTGCGAGCGGCCGAGGGTCGGGCTGAGGCCGCCGCCCAGGGTGTAACCGGAGACTCCCACCGTGGGGTTGGACCCGTTGAGCGGGGCCAGCCCGGCCTTTGTCGCCTCCGCGACGACCTCGGCCCACAATGCCCCGGCACCGACCCGGGCCTTGTGGCCGGCGGTGTCGATCACCACCTCGTTCATCAGATGCGTCGAGATGACAACAGCACCGGATGCCGTGCCGACCATCTGGTGGCCGGTGGTCTTCACCAGAACCGGCCGGTGCCGGTCCGCCGCGAACGCGACCGCGACCTGGACATCGGCCGTATTCTGCGCCACCACGATCACCGCGGGCACCAGTTCGTGGTTCAGGTTGAAAACGGCGCGTTCATCGTCGTATCCCGCGTCACCCGGCAGCAGAACCGAACCCGCCACCACGGCGGCCAGGGCCGCGGCTTCCTCAGGCAGCACCGGCGGCAAAGAAGAATCGTCGAAAAGTCATAATATGCGCCCTATCAACAAGTGTGAATACAGTGCAACTGAGAAACCGAATGATTCCTCCGCATGGCCGTGCAAAGTGACCGGGCGAAGCCCGAAAAACGACAACGGAGACCCGAACTCACATCCCCAAGGGGGACTGCATGGCACCAACAAAACTAACAAGGTTGCACCGACCGTAGTGACGATGACCTGCGTGAGCATCGTCACTAGACCAAGTGGGCACTTTCCCCGCCCGTGAGCACTTGGACGCCGTAGCCGTGTCCGAGTGGCCTGGTACACCGGCTACCCCTGTCCGGATCTGAGGGATTCTCGTCCGGATCGAAAGTGGCGCCCCGCGCCCAGGTGGGCTAACGGGGCCGTGGTGAACAATTTTTTGTTTGCCCACCGTTTACCGGGACCTTCAAAAAACCGACATACCCTACCTTTTTGTTTGATCTGGATATTAATTGTCAAGGTTATGGACCTTGTCGACAAGGTCACACCGCTCGGGATCGGTCCGCTGACGCTCAGGACATCGAGCGCCCGAGCGGCGCGGTGTAACAGCTGACGCCCGACGTCACTGTTCGGATCAGCGCTCAGGGCCGAACACGGGGTGCGTCAGAGCCGTCTCGTGGTGAACAGGGTGGTCCCGTAGACCGCGTCCACTTCCCTCCACTCGGTCTCAGTGAACCCAACCTTGGCCAGCACGCGGCGAGAAGGGGTGTTCCACACTCAGACCGTGGCCCACAAACGTTCGCACCCGGACGATCTCGCCCAGTCCAGAAGCGCCAACGAGGCTTCGGTCGCATATCCCTGACACCAGAGCAGCTCGAACGCCAGCTCCGGTTCCCCTTCCGCTGTCGATCAGCCCGCAGTAGCCGATGACGTCACGTGCGGCCTTCCGCTCGAGCACTGGATCGCTAGTGTGGCGTAGGTCGCGTCATGTCGGTGAACCTCCGGGAAGAGCAATTCGTATCACTAGTGGTCACGTCTTCAAGGTCACGTGAGGACCGGCATGTCACGCACTGCTCGTACTTGCCACTACTATCCGGGAGAGAGGGACGTCGGTGCGTTTCCCGTCGAACTTTGATGACACCTTCGGCCACCGTTGCACCAATCATTGAGAAACAGACAAATCTTCCTTGTCGGAAATTCTGCACGAGTAGAATCAGGTCCCGGAGCTTTCCGGATCCCGCACGAAGGGGACGAATGACAAAGCCAATCAAGACCACAGCCGTCGATCAAGCTCGGATGGATGGGTTGCTTGGCCAGGTAACCAGGGACGCGGCAGGGGCGGTGACGTTGCCCTTGGCGTTGGTGGGCGACCGGCTTGGATTGTTCTCCGCGCTAGCCTCCGGGGAGCCGGTCACCGCCGGGGAACTTGCCGAGCGGACCGGGATGGTGGAGCGATACCTTCGCGAGTGGCTGCTGGCGATGGCCGCCGCGGGCTATGTCACCTATACGGATGGTGGTTCCGGCCCGGAAGCCAAGCGGACCGCCCGCTATCGGCTCTCTCCCGAGCAGGCTGATGCGTTTACCAACCCCGATAGCCCCGGATATGTCGCGGGCATGTTCCAGAGCATGACCGCAGGCGCCCGCGTCGTCGACCGGCTTACTGAGGTTTTCCGGACCGGCGAGGGAATCTCCTGGCATCAACAGCATGACGACATGTTTGAGGGCACGGAGCGATTCTTCCGCCCCGGCTACGTGGCCAACCTGGCCAGCTTGTGGATTCCGTCGTTGTCCGGGGTTGAGGAGCGGCTCGTGCGGGGTGCCCGGGTGGCTGATGTCGGCTGCGGGTTTGGCGCGTCGACGATCATCATGGCGGAGGCGTATCCGAACTCGACGTTCGTCGGGGTCGATTTCCATGCGCCGTCGATCGCGAAGGCCGGTGAACGGGCGGCCGCGGCCGGGGTGGCCGACCGAATTACGTTCCGGAACGTGGGGTCGGCCGACCTGGAGGGCAGTTACGACTTCATCGCCTTTTTCGACTGTCTGCACGACATGCCGGACCCGGTTTCGGCGCTGCGGGCGGCACTCGCCGCGTTGGCGCCTGAGGGCCGGGTCATGTTGGTCGAGCCGATGAGCTGGGACACGGTCGAGGAAACCATCAGCAGCCCGACGGGGCGAGTGATGGCCGGTGCCTCGCTGCTGGTCTGTTTGCCCAGCGGGCTGGCCGGTTCACCGGCGTACGGGCTGGGTAATCAGGCGGGGCCCACGCGCATCTTGAGGCTGGCCAAGGAGGCCGGGTTCAGCGACGCTCGGATCGCGGCGTCCAACGAACATAACGCGGTTTACGAGCTGACTCCGTGAGTTCGGAGCGCGGCGGAGTTCACGAGCCGGCTCCGCCGCCCCGGGCCGCTCGTCCGGCAGCCGGCCATCGACGGCCGCGCTAGCTAGCCGTGCAGGCCGGCCACCTGACCGCCAGCGTCCACATGCCCCGCTCCCGGGGGTTGCCATAACCGGATCATCGCCGCGGCAACCGTGCTCCAACAACCGTCACGCGGCTCGCCTTCAACCGAACACCGCGATCACCGCGCGGGACGGCTGAAGCTAGCCGTCCCAGCCGTCCCGCGGTGATCGTTCCCCCAGCTCAAGGGATCGCATTTCGGATAAAGCGGATCTTCGTGATGCAGAAGTCGAACTCTTCCGGCTACCTGGCCCGAAGCAGTTTTGGCGGGCCGGGGGTTTGGTCGGTAGGGCAACGCTGCTTCCCTGCTTTCTCAGGAGGCGACAAACGCGCCGGATCTTCCCCGTCGCCGTGCCAAGATCAACACAGACTCGCCCGATGACACTTCGAGCGCGTGCGAAAATAGGAGAACAGACGTGAAACTCAGCAGCAAGGCCCTCGCTACGGGACTGGTCGCCGGTGCGCTGGTCCTCGGTGGGAACGCGATCGCCTCGGCCTCGACGGTGATCGCGAGCTACGACAACCCGAACGCGTGCCAAGCCGCGCTGGCGATTTACGAGACCGTGCACCCGGGCGCTTCGCTCTCTTGCGAGCAGATCACGATCAGTGGTGGCGCACTCCGCTGGTGGCTCGTGCAGAACTAGTCGTGTAATTCTCGAGATAAGTGCGCCGCGGGCAAAACCGCGGCGCACTTATCGCCAACAACATGTGAGCCCTGAACCGCGTCAAGGGAGTTGAACCTGACGAGCGGCAGGGCTCCCGTCTCCCGAAGCTGAGCAGGGCTTGCTTGCGGGAGCACCGTCGACGTCGGGGCGGCTCGGCGGCCACAACGTAGGTCGGCCAGCGTTGGCGCCCGACGAGGCCCAGCAGCGCGCCGACGCACGCAACGAGGCTGCCCGTGAACGCGCCGGAGCACATTGGGTCGCCGTGAAGGCATCTCGACCGACCGCCACTCCTCACTGTTGAATCACCACCAAGGGCCGGTGGGCCACACATCACGGTGTGTCCCACCGGCCCTTTTTCATTTTCAGGGTCGAAAACCTGCAGGTGCGCCGTTGCCGACGGCCCACCGCACGGTGAGCATCGTCGCCTCGCCCAGAGCCTGCCAGCGTGCGCGATACCCGGGCCGAACAGGACGTAGTCGCCGAGCTGCCGCAGCTCGACGACCTCCTCTTCGACGTCGAGACGAAAGGGACCGCCGGCCACCAGCACAGTGAGCGCGCGGGCATCGACCGGCGGGCTCCACGCGGCGCGCGCCTCGCCGGCAGGGTGGTGTACCCATTTCACCTCGACCTCGTCGGCGTGCCGGCCGCTCTCCGCTGGTGCGAAGTGCCCGACCAACCAGCCGCGGACGCCGGCGTCGGCCGAGGCGTGCCCGAGACGATCGACGGCCCGTGCAGGCCGTCGGCGGCGGGGTTCGGCGCGGTGTAGGGCGGCGCGGCGCGCAGATCGGCGAGCGCCCGCGGGCCGAGGCCGACGAGGTCGAGCAGGGCCTCGTCCGGGCAGGCGGTGACTTCTTCGGCGTGCGCGAACCCGAGGCGCAGCAGCTTCTCGCACCACAAGTTCGGACCCGTCCCGTCCGCGGCCAGGCGCTCGCGCACCTCTTCCAGCAGCGTGCGAGTGGGCTCGGCGGGCCGCAGTTCCCAGCCCGCCACGGCCCCGCTGCGGTAGAGGTTGCGCAGCTGCTTGGCGAGGTCGGTGTCGCCGACGACGTGCAGGATCCGGCCCGGCGGCACCCGGCACACGCGTGCCAGGTTCAGCTCGCCATCGACGAGCGAGGCGATCTCCCACGCGGAGGTGGCCCGGCGGAGGGCAAACGCATCGGCGATCCGGCGCGCCTCCTGCTCGGGCCAGGTCGAGGAGAACTTCGCCTCGAGACTCATGCGGACGTTCACAGGACGGCTCTTGTCACTGGCGCGGGCGGGGTCAGCCCAGCAGCCGGGGTTCCAGGCCCGCGAGCAGATCGCGGCCGGCGGCGGTCAAGTGCACGAACGCGTTGTCGGCCAGCAGCGGGTCGGCGGCGATCGGCGGCCGCTGGGTGGGCACGGCGAGGTAGCCCTGCGCGACGGCGGCGGACAGGCCGGGAGTCTCGGCAGCTACCTGCGCCAGCCGCGGCACCGCCACGCTGGTGACCATCCCGCGGTGTCCCGGCCGGCGCCGCGGGCATGGCGGTGCGCGCGGACCCGGCACGCGGTAGAGCAGTAGGTACGACACCGGCCGGCGGTCACCGCGAACCGCGCTGGTTCTATGCCGACAAACATCCGGACCTGCACACTCAGGAGCTCATTGCCCCTTTCGCGCATATCCCGGTGGCCCCACCACCCCGGTCCAGCGTCAACGCGCTAAGAGCTTGTCTCATGTGGTTAGTTTTCGGAGTTTCTTCCAGCAGGTCACGGCGGCTGCGAGTTGAAGGAAGGCGAGGAAGTGTGCGGCTTTGCGTTCGTAGCGCAGGGTGAGACGTCGGTAGCCGGTCAGCCAGGCGATCGTCCGTTCGATCACCCACCGGTGTTTGCCGAGTTTCTCGGCGGATTCGATGCCCTTGCGGGCGATCCGCACGCCGATGCCTTGGGTTCTGACCCAGTGGCGCAGCGCGCGCTGGTCGTAGGCCTTGTCTGCATGCAGCTTCGCCGGCCGGCCCCGCCGGGGGCCGCGACGGGACTTCACCGCCGGGATGGCCATCACCAGGGGTTTGAGTGCGTGTGAGTCGTGAGTGTTCGCGGCGGAAATCGCGACCGTGAGCGGCAGCCCGCCGCGATCGGACAAGACGTGGATCTTCGAGCCCGGCTTGCCCCGGTCGACAGGGCTGGGACCGGTCAGAGATCCCCTTTTTCGCGCGAACACAGGCACCGTCCACGATCGCGCGACTCCAGTCCAGCAAGCCCCTGCTCCCGAGTTCGTCGAGGAGGACATGGTGCAGCTCGCGCCAGAGCCCAGCCTCGGTCCACTGGGCGAAGCGGCGGTGCGCGGTCTGGAACGGCACCCCGAACGACGGCGGCAGGTCCCGCCACGCGCACCCACTGGTCAGCACGTACACGATCGCCGTGAACACCTGCCGCGGTTCCAACGGCGATGTTCCTCCGCCCTGGGGACGCGCCACGAACACCGGGATCAACGGCTCCACCAGGTCCCACAGCTCGTCCGGCACCAGCCGCAACGACAAACGATCAACCACAACCAAGATCATGACGCATCAGTCGTTGATCACCACGTAAGACACGCTCTAATACTGCAACGACACTTCGTGATGGCCGCGTCGTCGGTAGTGGCTAGTACGTGCTCGGGCTTGGCTGGAGCGTCGCCATCGTGACCAGTGCATCGCATGCTGGATTGTGTGGCGGATCGGTGCGGTGACGCGGTTGAGCAGTTTGCGGATTTCGTTGGACGTGAGCGGTATCAGACCGGGTGCGGATCCCCTTTTTTCGCGGCGTCTCGGGTGATGACGAGGAATGCCGCCGCCGCCATGGAGAGGGTGATGTGCCGATACCATGCTTGGTATCGGCGGACCTGGTAGTGGTCGAGCCCTGTTTCGTTCTTCGCGGTTTGAAAACTTTCTTCGATTGCCCAGCGGGTTCCGGCGACGCGCACCAGTTCTTGGAGGTCGGTTGCGGCGGGGCCGAAGCAAATGTAGTAGGCGATCTCGGTGGGGTCGCTGACTGAGCGGCGGGCCAGCAGCCAGTGGCCGACTTCTGGTCGGCGCAGGGGGCGGATGTCGACGGCGGCCCAATCGTAGATCCGTTGCCCGTGGGCGCCATCGCCGCAGGACAGACGTTGCCAGGTGGCCGGGTCGACGTCCGCGATGACGGCGTGGACACGCCGCTGCCGCAGATCCATGGAAATCACCATCTGGGACTTGGGCACTGCGAGCACATGCGCGATGTCGTGTTCTTCCAGCCAGAGCCGTAGCCGCCCGACCTGCCCATAGGCTTCATCGGCGGTGAACCATGCAAACGGGATTCTCGCGGCGAGCGCGCGTTCCACCATCAGTTGTGCCAGTTCGGGCTTGGTCGCGAATCCGACGTCGTCGGGAATACCGGCTGCAGCGCACCTTCCCCGATCCGCGATCCACTCTTTCGGCAGGTACAACTCGCGATCGATCAAAGCCCGCCCCCGATCCGAGGCGTACGCCAAGAACACGCCGATCTGCGAATTCTCGATCCGCCCAGCCGTGCCCGAATACTGGCGCGCCACGCCGGCGGATTTCGTGCCCTTCTTCACGAATCCGGTCTCGTCGGCGATCAACACGCCACGTTCGGCGTCCCCGAGCACGTCGACCACCGCAGTGCGCACATCATCACGCATGCCCTCGGCGTCCCAGGCGTAGAAGTTCAGCAGCCGCTGCATGCCCTGCGGACCCGTCTCACCGGCCATCTCTGCCAGGGTCCAGCCGTTCTTGCGCTCGGCTTCCGCCAGCAGCCCCCGCAGGTAGGAAACCATTTGCCGCCGCGGCTCCACCCGCGAAAACCGCTCCGCGAACCGCCCCGCGAACGCAGCGAAACGCGCCGACCAGTCCGTCACCATCTCCAGCACACAAGATCAACTACACGACCGTCGAACCCGAGCCTAACCGACACGCCGGTCGATTCATAACGAAGTGTCGTTGCAGTACTAAGTGTTGTTTTCCGGCGCGCGCTACTGGAAGGCCGTGTCCGACGACCGGTCAGAACCGGCCGTTGAAGCTGGCGGTCATGCCACCGTCGACGGTAATCGTCTGCCCGTTCAGGTAGCTAGCGAGGCTCGACAGCAGAAACAGGACCGGGCCGGCTATTTCGGATGCCGTGCCCGCGTGGCCGCGTGGGATGGTTGCGTTCACTGCGGTCCACTGGTCTTGGGTGAAGAGTTCGTCGAGGCGGGGGGTGTGGGTGAAGCCTGGAGCCACGGCGTTAACGCGGACGCCGCGTGGCGCGAGCTCGCGTCCGGCCGACTCAACCAGGCGGTGGAGCGCTGCCTTGGCTGCCCCGTAGAGGGCCTGGTTCGGCAGGTATTCCTGTCCGGACACCGAGCCGATGAAGACCATGGACCCGCCGCCCGCTTCGGCGAGGGCGTGGCCTCCGACTTGCAGGGCCAGGAAGACGTGTCGGAGAACGACGTCGAACTGTTCGTCGTAGCAGTCGTCGTCGTAGGTCAGCACGGAGCCTGGGAGTGCCCTGCCGACGATGTCGACGAGTCCGCTGACCGGGCCGATCCGGGCGGCCTCAGCGAAGATGCGTGCGATGTCGTCGCGACGAGTGACGTCGCCGGTGACGGCGTGGCCGCCGATTTCCTTCGCCACGGTCTCGACGGGTTCGGCGCGCCGGCCGACGCAGACCACTGTGGCTCCCGCCTGGGCCAGCGCGTGGCTGGTCTGGCGGCCGATTCCGGCGCCCGCGCCCAGTACGACGACAACACGTCCGTCGAGTCGAAGCTGATCGAGGTAGTCCGGCACCGCCTCGGCGCGGCTCACTGTTCAATTCCGCGCTGCGGTCGGCTGAGCGTCGAGGTCATGGCGTCTCCTTGGAGCGCGAGTCCGTACTGAAGTGGTTCTCAGGTTGCTCGCGTGCGGCACGTGTGCGCTATTCGTAGTGACGCACAACATGTCCGGGTGCGCAGCCTTGATGGCACCTCGGGCAAATGGATCGGTTGTCACACACAACGTCCGGACAGAGCCGGGTAGGGTCGAGACCAGAGGAAGATCAATTGGCAGCAGCGCTGTGGCTGTATTCGCGGGTCAGATGACGTGCGCGCCGTGCCCATCGGATGTCGGCGGCAGTACCCACTTTGTTCCGCGTTGAGTACTGAGCGGGGAGTGAAGCTTTGCACGTTCTGGTCGTGACGGTCAGCGCGATGGGCCACATCGAGCCACTTCGGGGCGTTCTTCACGAGTTGGTCTTGCGGGGTCATCGGGTGAGCTGCCCGGTCACTGCGGAGTTCGCCGAGCTGATCGCCTCGACGGGTGCGACGCCAGTGATCCGTGACCAGCCAAAGACCGTGATGCCGGCTGCGGATGGCGAACCGGTCGATCTTGCGACGTTCGTCTTCGGCATGAATTTGGCTTACGCCCAGCGCACGTTGCCGCAACTGGAAGACGCGTTCACCGATGATCGTCCTGATGTCGTCGTGTACGAGGCGACTGCGTACGCGGGATATGCCCTGGCATTGCGCTGGGGTTTGCCTGCGGTGAAGTTGGCGGCGGCCCGGGTGAGCACGGTTGATGATCATCGGCCGACGGAGTGGCTGCCGGTGATGGCGGAGACTCCGGATGCGGCGGAGATCCGCGCGAGATTCGCCGGCTGGCTGGGAAGACAGGGAATCTCGTTGTCGGTTGTGGAGTTTCTGCGCCGGCCGTCGCGGTGTCTGGTGCTCATACCGCGGCTACTGCAACCGCAACCCGAGCGTTTCGATCCGTCGGTGTACACGTTCGTCGGTCCGGGCCTCGACAGGCGGCCCGAGCAGCAACCGTGGCCTGCACCCGAGCGGCCGTTGGTGCTGGTGTCGTTGGGTACGGCATTCACTGATTCCATCGGCTTCTTCCGCGATTGCATCGCCGCCTTGAGCGGACAGGGGTGGCACCTGGTCCTCTCGGTGGGCACCCGCCACATCGACCCGGAGGACCTGGGACCGCTGCCATCCGATGTCGAGGTGCACCGGCGGGTACCCCAGCGGTCGGTGCTGCGCCACGCGTCTGTGTTCGTGACTCATGCCGGACCTGGTGGCGCGTCGGAGGCGTTGGCGTTCGGGGTGCCGATGGTCGCGGTGCCGCAGGCCATCGACCAGTTCGACAACGCGGTCATGCTCGCCGAAGCGGGTGTCGCAACCGTGTTCGAGCCCGGTCAGATAACACCCGTCGCGCTGCGGAATGCCGTAGGGTCTGCCCAGACTTCGGTTGACACCGGAGTTGGCTGTTTCTCAGGCCGCTGCTGCGGTGGTGTAGATGGTCTCAAACTCGACTGGGGTGAGCTTGCCCAGGGCGCGTTGGCGGCGTTTGCGGTGGTACTTTGTCTCGATCCAGGACACGATCGCCAACCGGAGCTCCTCACGCGTGCGCCACCTCCGGGTGTCGAGAACATTCTTTTGCAGCAACGAAAAGAACGATTCCATCGCAGCGTTGTCACCGCAGGCGCCGACCCGCCCCATCGACCCGGTCAGCCCATGCGCGTGCAGGAGGCGCTGGTAGGGCACCGATCGGAATTGGGCGCCGCGGTCGGAGTGGACGACGACATCGCGTGGGTTTCGGAGCGCGATGGCGTTGCGCAGCGCACTGACGGCGAGTGAGGCCCGCATGTGCGAGGCGATGGAGTATCCGACGATCTTGTTGGAGTAGCAGTCCTTGACCGCACACAGATACAGCTTGCCCTCGCCGGTGGGGTGCTCGGTGATATCGGTCAGCCACTTGGTATTCGGTGCGGTGGCGGTGAAGTCCCGGCGGACCAGGTCGTCGTGCACCGGCGGACCCGCCTTGCGGGAACGTCCTTTCTTCTTGGCGTGCAGCGAGAAGATCTGCTGCATCGAGCAGATCCGCCACACCCGGTTCTCCGAGGCGGTGAATCCGCGCCGGGCGAGTTCGTCGGCGATGAACCGGTAGCCGTCGGCCGGGTCATCGGAGTGGATCTCGAGCGCGGCGTTGATCAAATGCGCGTCGTCCCAGTCCCGCTGCGAGACCGGGGACGAACACCACTGGTAGTAGGCCTGCCGGGAGATCCCCAGCACCCTGCACGTCACCGCGACCGGCACCCGCATAGGGGCGCCGGCCGCAGCCAGGTCACGGACGAGCGGGAAGACTATTTTCCCGGCAGATTGCCCTGCGCCAGGTAAGCCGCCGCCTTGCGCAGGACCTCGTTCTCCTGCTCCAGCAACCGGTTCCGCTTCCGCAGTTCCCGCAGCTCAGCGGACTCATCCCGGGTCACGCCGGGCCGGGTGCCGTCCTCGACATCGGCCGCGCGCAGCCAGTTGGCCAGACACGACTCGGAGATCCCGAAATCCTTGGCGACCTGCTTCAACGGGACCTCGCCGCGGCGGGCCACAGCGATCACGTCGTCACGGAACTCACGGGGGTAGGGCTTGGGCACGGTGACATCCTTCCATGCGAGGCCGAAGCCTCACAGGTGAGGTGTCAACCAGACCCTGGGCAGACCCGTACGCGAATCCATGACCTCTGAGACAGTGGCACAGGCATGCCGCGCCGCGGCCGACGCAGTACCGGCGGACGGCGCCACCACGGCGGTCGACGCCATCGAGGCAGTCGTCGCCGAATCGGTGCGGCGGGCGTCCTGAGTCACGCACCAGGTGGTTGTTGACAGTGGATGAGATTCTGCCGGTGTCACCCGCGCAGCGGGAGATGTGGATGATGGCCTGCCTGGCCCCCGCGTCATCAGCGTGCCGGCTCGGCGAGTACATCGAGATTCACGGACAGATCGACCCGGCTCTGTTCGAGCGTGCCCTCCGCCAGGTGGTGGATGAATCGCCGGCACTGCGCGCGCGATTCATCGAGCAGCACGGCGAGATCGTGCAGGTCATCAGTTCCACGGTGGACTGGACGTTCCCGGTTGTGGATGTCAGCACCGAGGACAACCCGCTCGCCGCAGCCGAACGATGGATACGCGCCGACCTGCGAGACCCGATGTGTCCCGATTCTGGTCCGATGTTCACCTTTTCTCTGCTTATGCTGGATGTGGACCGGTTTGCCTGGTATTTCGGGTTTCACCACATCATCACCGATGGGGCCTCGATGCGCCTTGTCGTGGCGCGGGTAGCCGCGATCTACGACGCTCTGATCGCGGATGTCCAGGTAGGGCCCACACCGTTCGCCCCGTTGCGGGACATCGTCCAGGCCGAGCAGTCCTATCAATCCTCCGAACAATTCAGCGCCGATAAGGAGTACTGGACCGGCCAGCTGGAGGCGCCTCCCGAACCCAGCCGGCTCAGCGGCCGTCGGCCAACGCGTCCCGCAGACGAGATCGTCTGGTCAGCCAAGCACATGCCCGCCGGTGACCTCGACGCGATACGCGACCTGGCGGGACAGGTGGGCTCGCGGTCGCGGTCCCTAGTCCCCGTTGCCGCAGCTGCAGCGTTCCTGCACCGCATGACGGGTCAGACCGACATCGTCCTGGGCTACCCGGTCGCCGCTCGCCCGACCGAGCTACAGGCGTCCGGCTGCGGGCTCATGTCCAACGTCGTGCCGCTCCGGCTGCGGGTCCACTCAGACACGACGGTCGGCGAACTGTTGGAGAGCACCCGCTCGCAGATTCGTGGAGCCCTGGCCCACCAGCGCTACCGTGGTACACAGCTGTGTCAGGATCTCGGGATCCGCAGTGGCCTTGCCGGGCTGCTGAGCATGACCGTGAATCTGCAGAGCTTCGACCACGCCTTCACGATCGGCGGTCACCGGGTCACCTGGCGCACGATGACCACCAACCCGGTCCACGACCTGACGCTGTTCCTCGACGACGGACCTGGATCACGCGGTCTGCGCTCCTATCTGCAGGGCAATGACGAGCTGTACGACGCCGAAGACGTCGCCACGCATCACACCCGCTTCCTGCGGCTCCTCGGCGAGCTCGCCGCCTCCACCGTGGACCGGCCCATTGGCTCCTTCGATCTTGTGGATTCACGCGAGCGACAACGGTTACTGACGAACTGGGGCCGCGGTGCCGACACCCTGACCGGACCGCGCACGATCACCGGCCTCTTCGCCACACAGGTCTCCGCTGCCCCGGACGCCATCGCGGTCGTCACCGCCGACCGATCATGGACCTACCGGGAGGTCGACGAGGCAAGCGACCGGTTCGCGGCACACCTCGCCGCGCGGCACCGCGGTGCGCCACGTCGGATCGCACTGGCGCTGCCGCGCGGAATTGATCTGGTCCTCGCGATCTTGGCGGTGCTGAAGAGCAGCGCGGCCTACCTGTTGCTCGATACCACTCAGCCCGCGGAGCGTATTCGGTTCCTGCTGCAGGACGCCCGGCCCGAGCTGCTGCTCACGACTGCCGAGTTCGATCCCACCAGCCACGGCGAACTCGAGATCCCGTCCACGACCGCGGTGCTGCGCGTGGAGGACCTGTCCGCGAAAACGGCCCCGCAGCAGATCGAGCCAGATCGTGACCCCGACGACGCCGCCTGTGTGATTTACACATCCGGATCGACCGGTCGTCCCAAGGGCATCGTCCTGACCCACCGCAACCTGGCCGAGATGGTCCTCGACCCGCGTCTGATCTACGGCGCCCATGATCGTGTCCTCGTGCACTCGCCGATGACCTTCGACGCGTTCAGCCATGAGCTGTGGACGCCGTTGCTCAGCGGCCGCACGGCCGTGCTTGCTCCTGCCGGGCGACTCGACATTACCGACATCGCCGCACTGATCAACCGGCACGGAATCACCAGCCTGTTCGTCACGGCTGCGCTGTTCGCCGTGATCGCCGACGAAATGCCGCAGAGTCTCGCGCCCCTTGAAGAAGTCTGGACCGGCGGGGAGGCCGTGTCCGTCGATGCGGTCAGGCGGGTCCGTGAGGTTTGTCCGGACCTCGACATCATCAACGCATACGGCCCGGCTGAGAACACCACGTTCGCCACCGTCCATGCCGTCACCCAAGTCTCGCCGAACCAAACCACCGTCCCCATCGGACGACCTGTCGCCGGGACGCAGATATACGTTCTCGACGAACGGCTTCGCCCGGTGCCGGTAGGAGTTGCGGGCGAGCTCTGCGTCGCCGGCAGCGGATTGGCCCGTGGTTACCTCGACCAGCCGGACCTGACCGCACAGCGGTTCGTGCCCGACCCCTACGGAGCCGGCGGCGAGCGGATGTACCGCACGGGCGACCGGGCTCGCTGGAACCGCCAGGGCGAGCTGGAGTTCCTCGGACGCATGGATGACCAGGTCAAGATCCGCGGGTTCCGAGTCGAGCCTGGCGAGATCCAGACGGTGCTCGTCCAGCACTCCGACGTCACGGCTGCCGCTGTGGTCGCACGTCCCGATCCCACAGGCACCAACCATCTCGTGGCCTACGTCAGCCCCGGCCCGGACAACCCGGAGCTACTGCGCGCCTTCCTGGCTACACGGCTTCCCGAACACATGATCCCCACCGCCATCATCTGCCTCGACACGCTCCCCCTGACCTCGAACGGCAAGGTCGACCACGACGCGCTTCCCGCGCCGAGGTTCGAGTCCGCAGTCAGGTCCCGGCAGCCAGGTACACCGATGGAGAAGTCGATCGCGGCACTGTTCACCGAAGTCCTCGCCGTCGACGAGGTCGGTGCTGATGACGACTTCTTCCAGCGCGGTGGCCACTCGCTGCTCGCCACCCGTCTCGCCGCCCGCGCCCGTGCCGTCCTCGGCGTCACCCTTGACGTCCGGCAGGTGTTCGCAAACCCCACCGTCGCGGGGCTGGCCGCTCACCTGGCTGCCGAGGTCCCACGGCCTGTCACACCACGTGGCCGCGACGACGCCGAGCGCCTGGTCCTGCGCGTCGCCTCCGAGGTATGGGGAACCGACACGGGTCTCGACACCGACCTCGCCGCCGCGCCGCCCGCACACATCGCGCGGATCCTCGAGGTCATCACCCCCGAAGTCAGCCGGCCGATCACGGCGCTTGACCTGCGCGCCCACCCCACCATCGAGCAGTTCGCCGAAATCGTCCGGGACCGCCAGCGCAATCCGTCCGGCGGGCTCGTGCGCCGCCTGAAAGCGAGCGGGTCCGCGCGTCCGCTGTACCTGATGCACCCCGCCGGAGGTAACTCGGCGGTCTATGCGCCGATCGCCCGGAAACTCGAGCCCCAACGCCCCTGCTACGGCATGGAACGCGTCGAAGACGCATTCGACATCCCCACCCGGGCACGTCGATACGCCCAGCTCTTGTCCGCACCGGCGGTTCTCGGTGGCTGGTCAGCCGGAGGGCTGGCCGCGTTCGAAACGGCCCACCGACTGACCTCAGACGGCGCCGCGCCCGTCCCGGTCGTCCTGCTCGACACAACACTTCCCCCCTGGCGTCGGGCCGAAAAAACCCGTCGGGAGGTCGCCGCGAACGCACTGGGCACCGTCGCCGACTACGTCGGCAGCCTCCACGGCCGCTCGGTCGACCTCGACCTGGACCTTCTCGCCGCCAGCGACGGCCCCCACCAGATCGCCCTCTTCACGGAGGCGGTCAAGAGGTCCGGGATCAGTGACAGCGTCAGCCCAGGACTCCTGCACAGCCATCTCACCCTCGCCGAAGACACCGCGGCGCTGATCCACTACCAGCCACCCCAGCAGCCCTATCTCGGGCCGGTCGTGCTGTTCCGGGCCACCGACCGGCGCCCATGGCTGACCCCTCAGCCCGACGACCAACCGGACGACCCTGCCCTCGGCTGGGGCGACCACTGCCCCGACCTCACGATCATCCCCATCCCCGGACGCCACCACGACGTCGTGGAGCCAGACGGCGCCGCGCTCATCGCCGACCATCTACGCCGCCTGCTCAACGCGTAGTCAGCGACCAAACCCGACGATGCTGGAAGGAGATTTGAGTGAAGATCGGCATCGGGCTTCCCAACCAGGTGCGAAACGTCCGCCCCGAGACGATTCCACGATGGGCAGCGAAGGCCGAGGAGGCCAGGTTCTCCACCCTCGGCACCATCGGCCGGTACGCCTATCCAGGCGTAAGCGACACCGTCACGCTCGCCGCCGCAGCAGGCGCAACCAGCACTATCGGGCTGCTCAGCCACGTGCTGCTCGCCCCCACCTGGCCGGCACCACTACTGGCAAAGGAATTGGCCGGCATCGACGGCGTCTCCGGACACAGGCTCACACTCGGCCTCGGCGTCGGGCGACGACCGGACGACTTCCCGGTCGAAGGACGCGGCGTGCAGGGCCGCGGCAAACGAATGGACCACGACCTCGAGATCTACCGCAGGATCTGGAAGGGAGAGCCCGTCGGCGACGGGACGAACCCCGCCGTTCCTGCCGACACGCGGGAAATACCGCTGCTCTTCGGCGGCTTCAGCCCCACAGCACTCGCCCGCATGGCCCGGGAAGGTGCCGGCTACATCGCCGCCTCCGGCCCGGTGTCTCTTGTCGGCCCGTCCATCGAAGCCGCCAAGAGAGCATGGAAGCACGCAGGCCGCACCGGCAACCCGACAATCGTCGTGATCGGCTACTTCGCCCTCGGCAACGAGGACCAAGGGCGCGCGCAGGTCAAGGGCTACTACAGCTTCCAGGGTGAGGAAGCTGCCACCCGGATGGCAGCCGGCGTCAGCGGCTCGCAGGAAGCACTGAGGGAAACCATTCACAGCTATGCAGACGTCGGCATCGACGAGTTCATCCTCGTTGCCACGACCGACGACATCGACGAGATCTCTCGCGCGGCCGAGAGTGTGCTCTGAGGCCAGCAAACCCGTCGACCAGGTCGCAGCGGCATTCGACATCAACCGTGCCACCCTGTTCGGCTCGCCCATCATGGTGCAGATCTCCGCCTCGATTTGATCCCGAGGCGGCGCTGGCCGTCTCGTGTACCGCCCATCCAGCCACCAGAGCAGTAGTCTCAGCCGATCCATCTCATCCTGCGTCACTCGACTCCTCCCCATGACGGAGCACTGGGAAGACCCCATGGGATGGTCCGCGGCCGAACTTCGCGGGCGTATCCCCGATGCGGTTCCAGGTCGGGCGGCCTTCACCAAGAAGGATGTCTGGATCGAGGGTGTGTCGACGACCGAAATCGTCATGTGGGCCAGCGACGTCGAACGTGCTCTGCGCGCCAACGCTGCGAAGTCCGGGGACGCGTTGCCCGACCCGAGCCGGCCTCTCCCGAAAGCGTGACCTCATCCGTCCCGCCTGCCTGGCTCCGCTGAGTACAGGACGGCGTAGCGGGCTCAGTCGGAGCCAGCGTGTTCGGCATGCCACATGGCGGTCGCCGGGCGGATGCCGGCATGGCTCAGCGTTTGACGCGCTCGGCGCTCCGTTCAGGAGGGGCCGCACTGCCTGACCAACGCGAGCCGCATCCAGACGGCCGCCCGGCTTCCGCTTCGCTAGGCCCCCGACCGGCTACTGCGCTCCCCTTCGCGCGGCGGCCGGTAGCCTTGCGGCACGAGCCACGCGCCCGCGTCGAGCATGTGCGGGCAGCGCAGCGGCTCCCCACGCGAGATTGCTCGGGAACTCCGCCCACTAGGGGTCCCCGTAATACCCTCGGAAAATCGGGCGGATATGGCTGACCAGCAATGACCGAAACGACCGGCCAGCGAAGCCAGACCGTCCACGCCGATCGCGCACTCCCCGGCACGCCGAGGAGACAATTCCCCACGACAGCGAGGGACGCGGATAGCCTCTGATGATCAGCTGAGGAGGCGTCGATGACCGATTTCGTCCTGGTGCACGGTTCGTGGCACGGCGCGTGGTGCTGGGAGCGGCTGATCCCTGAGCTAGCCGCGCTCGGGCACCACGCAGTGGCCGCCGACCTCGGGCTCGCCCGCCCAGGGGCGACGTTCGACTCCCTCGTCGAGGCGGTGGAGCGGACCCTTGCCGCGCCCGGACAGACCGTGCTCGTGGCGCACTCCGGGGGCGCGGCGATCGCTCCGCTGGTCGCGAGCCGACGCCTGGTGCGGGAGCTGGTGCTGCTCGCGCCGATCGTCCCCGGCGAGCCAGCGGCGATCGCGCCCGGCTTCGCAGAGGCGCTGGCGCGGCAGGGGCGGACCGAGGACGGCGTCGTGTGGGATCCCGACGACGCCTACGATCTCTTCTACCAGGACTGCGAGCGCGCCGACGCAAATTCGGCGATCGAGCGGCTCGTCCCCCACCGGATCGGAGCGCTGGTGCCGGGTGTGCACCACGCACACCCGGGAGTGCCCACGCGGCACATCGTCTGCACTGCCGACCGCGCCATCGACCCCCGCGAGAGCGCACGGCTGACCCACGAACGCTACGGTGCGTCGATCGTCGAGCTGGCCGCGTCACACTCGCCGTTCTGGTCGCGACCACGTGAGCTCGCGCGGCTACTCGCCGACACCCCTCAACCCGCCCGCTAGCTGTCGCGGGTCATGACGTTGGTGTCGGCTGAGAGGGCTTGAGACGAGGGACGGGTCTTTCGGCGGCAGGATGGAAGTGCGACCAACACATCCGCCGAGAGAAAGACCCGTCCGTGCATCACCGTAACGCCCCGCTGTCCGTGGAGGGCCGTCGCCGGCTCGTGCAGCGTTGCCAGACTCGTCCGATCGCGCATGTTGCCGCTGAGATGGGCATCTCCCGCCAATGCGCGTCCAAGTGAGTCAACCGCTGGCGCCGCCACGGCGAGACCGGCCTGCTCGACCGCCCGAGCGTGCCGCGCCACCAGCCCACCGCCACCCCCGCCGAGGTCGTGGCCCGGATCGAGCAGCTGCGCCGGGACCGCAAGTACTCCGCCCGCCGCATCACCACCGAACTGGCCGCCGAGGGCATCACGATCTCGGTCCGGACCGTCGGCCGGTATCTGCTGCAGCTCGGGCTGAACCGGCGCCGGTTCCTCGACCTCACCGGTGCCACCAACCGGGCTCCGCGGCGGATCATCGCCCGCTGGCCCGGGCACATGGTCCACCGGTCCCAGCCCGGTAGACCGCGGCAAACCCGGCTCGAAGATCCACGCCATGTCCGACCGCGCCGGACTGCCGCTCGCAGTCGCTGTCTCCGCAGCCAACACGAACGACTCCTACGCGCTCAAACCCCTGGTGATGGCGATTCCCGCAATCAAGTCCCGCCGCGGCCCTCGGCGCCGCAAGCCCGCCAAGCTGCACGCCGACAAGGCCTACGACCAACCCGACCTGCGGCGTTGGGTCCGCGACCGCGGCATCAAGGCCCGCATCGCCCGCAAAGGCATCGAATCCAGCCAGAAACTCGGCAAACACCGCTGGGTGATCGAACGAACCATGGCCTGGTTCACCGGCTACCGACGCCTGACGCTGCGCTACGAACGCAAAGCCGAGCACTTCCTCGCCTTCCTCATCCTCGGAGCCAGCCTCACCTGCTACAAGAAACTTGGGGTGTACCAAGGATCTCGGACAGGGCCTCCTGTCTGAGAGGATGGGTGTATGCCCGAGCAGCGTCGGAGATTCAGCGCTCAGTTCAAGGCCGAGGCTGTGCAGATGGTGATCGAGACCGGTAAACCTGTCGCCGAGGTCGCCCGGGATCTCGACATCAACGCCGGCACACCGGCCAGCTGGGTCAATGCGTGGCGGCGCGAGAACCCTGGACCTGCGCGACCGGTGAGCCCGTCCGAGCATGCCCGGGTCGCGGAGATGGAAGACGAGATCCGCCGGCTGCGGATGGAAAACGAGTTCCTGAAAAAAGCCGCGGCCTTCTTCGCGCGGACCTCGCAGTAGCCGAGCGCTGCGCGGTCATCGATGCGGAGAAGGCCCACTATCCGATCACCTGGATGTGCCGGTTACTACGGGTGCCCGGTCGTCGTTTTACGCTTGGAGGCACCGGGTTTCCACCGAGACAGCCACCCAAGCCCGGCGCCGCCTACTCAGGGAGCATGTGTCCCGGGTGTTCACCGAGGGACGCGGTGCCTACGGCCGCCGACGGGTCACGGCCCAGCTCAACCGCGAAGGCCACCCGTGCAGCGTCGGGCTGGTGGCCGATCTCATGCGCGAACTCGGGCTGGCCGGCTGCCAGCCCCGGGCATACAAACGCACCACCCTGCCCGGGGAACAACCCGTGCACAGTCCCGATCTGATCGGCCGTGAGTTCACCGCGGACATGCCTGGTCAACGGCTGGTCGGCGACATCACCTACGTGAGAACCAGTGAGGGCTGGCTGTATCTCGCGACCGTGATCGATCCGGCCACCCGGATGGTCGTCGGCTGGCAGCTGGCTGATCGCATGCGGACATCGTTGATCACCGACGCCCTGGGCATGGCGATCACCCACGGCCATGTCAGCCCGGGCGCAGTGTTCCACTCCGACCGCGGAACGCAGTACCCTCGGCCGAGTTTTTCCGATTCTGCAAGGACAATCAGGTTCGAACCAGTGTCGGGCGAACCGGGGTGTGTTGGGACAACGCGGCGGCCGAGTCGTTCTTCGCATCGCTGAAAACCGAGATGTATCACCGCGAAATGTTCCCGACCCGGGTCCGTGCGCGGTTCGCCGTCACCGACTACATCGAAGTGTTTTACAACCGGAAACGACTCCACAGCGGCCTCGGCTACCGCACCCCGGTCGAGGCCTACCGTGATCACCTCACCGCGAGCGCGGCCTGAGGCAACCCACCGAGGACCGTCCAAGAACCTTGACACACCCCAGTTCAACCGAGTTCATGGGGTGAGTTTTTCGCGATCTTGGAGATGTCGTCCATCATCCTGCCCCTTGATATACACCGGGCTTCTCGTTACCTATCCGTAAAAACCGTCCGGCACGTCGCCGATGCTGTCTTTACGTGAGTCATCGCCTCATCCTCGCCGCCGCAGCCCTGGGCCAACAGCCCTCGCTTGTCGGCGTTGCGCTTCGGCCAGAACACGTGGTCCATATGATTCGGTTGATGCGCGTTGCCGTAGGACTTCTGCTACTTGGAGACCAGCGTCTTCGTCGCCGAAATCACTGAAGTCCCAGATCGATCCGGGGCCGCCGAAGTCCCATCATCGCCGCGCCCACTGCCGCCGGCGCCGTCGCCACACCAATCCGGAGCATGGTCATGTCCGCGCGCCCGCCGACGCGGCACCCGCCTCGCCAAGGTCGGGGCCACACAGGGCTCCAGCACCCAGCAACGGACCGCGCCGCACCCCGATGCCGGCATAACCAAACCCCTCGCCGAGGTAGCGCCAGAAGCTGCAATTACCAGCGGGTCCAGCGACAGGAACAGAGCCGTGCGAGGCCGTAATAACGAGCTCGCAGATGCACCAGACCCGCCTCGGCGTCAGTGTACTGCCCGGTGCAGCGCAGCGATGTGCTGGCGCTGACGGTCGTCATGGCTGTCCCGTACAAGCTGACTAGCAGCTCGCGGCCATCGCACCAGTCGAACCGAGCAGACCGCACCACTTGGCGGCGGCAACCCGTCCGGTTCCAAGCGGCGGGCACGGGTCCAACGGGTGTGATCCTGTCCCTGACGCTCCCACTGCGGTCAGGCACACGGGACTTGATAGCCCATTTGTGGATAACTGCCCCAGATTGGTCATGCCTGTGGACAACCATCGGAGATCCGGGTCGGGCGCCGGACGGTCAGCAGCGCCCAGCGCGCTCGGAGCCGTCAACCGGCGCGATCCGGTCGACCAGTGGGCCGCCGGCTTGCAGGAGCGCCTGCAGACTTTCCAGCGGCTCCGGGACGAGGCTGTACCAGCTCCAGGTGCCGCGGCGTTCGCGGGCGAGGATGCCAGCGGCGACCAGGACGCGCAGGTGGTGGCTCAGCGTGGGCTGGGGCATGTCGAACTCTTCGGCGAGGTCGCAGAAGCAGGCTTCGCCGCCGGGTGAGTGACGGATGAGGGACACCAGCCGGATGCGCAACGGGTCGGCGAGGGCCTTGAAGAGCTTGGCCGCGTCGGTGGCGTCGGTGTCGGCGACGACGGCCGCGGGTTCGGCGAGCAGGAGGGTGACCCGGGCCGGGGTCCTCTGCTGGTGCTCGACCGTCATGCGCCCTCCCGTCGTGTTGTGCCTGTCTCCCATCTGACCATACCCGGTGGATTGACAAAGTTCGATCCAATCGCGTTCACTTGGATCGAGATAAGTCAATCCAAGGAGAGCGTCATGGTGCAGCCTTCGCGGGGCCTGCCCGCGCACGAGGCGGACGCGCAGGTCGAGCGGATCGTGGACGAGCTGGCCGACCGGTTCCGCGGGACGTTCGCGCGGGAGATGGTCGCGCGGTTCGTGCACGAGTCGTACACGTTGCTGGAGGCGACGGCGACGGTGCAGACCCACCTGCCGACGCTCACGGCCCGCTTCGCGCGGGAGCGGCTGCTGGATCGCGGGCGCGCGACGGGGCTGGTGCGGGTCGAGGTGCCGCAGGTGCTGTTCGTCTGCGTGCACAACGCGGGCCGGTCGCAGATGGCGGCGGCGATGCTGGATCACCACGCGTTCGGGCGGGTGTCGGTGCGCTCGGCGGGCTCACGGCCGTCGCGCGGGATTCCCGAGGTGGTCACGGAGGCGATGGTCGAGCTGGACATCTCGCTGACCTGCGCGTATCCGAAGCCGCTGACCAACGAGGTAGTCCGCGCGGCCGACGTGGTGGTGACGATGGGCTGCGGCGACGCGTGCCCGATCTTCCCGGGCCGGCGCTACCTCGACTGGGATGTGCCGGATCCGGACGGGCAGCCGCTGGCGGTGGTGCGCCACATCCGCGACGAGCTCGACGCCCGCGTGCGCGGGCTGCTCAGCGAGCTGTCGTCATGACGTTCCCCGGTGCTGAAAGGAAATCCACGGTGACCCGAGTGCCCGAAGTGTTGTTCGTGTGTGTGCACAATGCCGGCCGTTCGCAGATGGCGGCGGCGTTGTTGCAGCACCACGCCCTGGGCCGGGTCGCGGTCCGCTCGGCGGGTTCGGAGCCGGCCGACAAGGTCAACCCGGCCGCCGCGCAGGCGCTGGCGGAGTGGGGCCTGGACATCGCCGCCGAGGTGCCGACCAAGCTCTCGACCGAGGACGTCGAGGCGTCGGACGTGGTGATCACCATGGGCTGCGGTGACACGTGCCCGGTGTTCCCCGGCAAGCGCTACGAGGACTGGCCGCTGGACGACCCGGCCGGTCAGGGCGTGGACGCGGTGCGCCCGATCCGCGACGAGATCGACCGCCGGATCCGCGGCCTGCTGGCCGAACTGCTCGACGCCTGACCCCGACCTGACGTTGTGACTTCCTGGAGGCCCGCTCCGTGACCCAGACCGCTGACAACCGAACAACCCCGGCCCAGGGCGAGGTCCTGCGCCAACTGTCCTTTCTGGACCGGTTCCTGCCGGTGTGGATCATCGCCGCGATGGCGGTCGGGCTGCTGCTGGGCAGCATGATTCCCGGGCTGCAGGGCGTGCTGGACGCGGTGAAGATCGGGCAGGTGTCGCTGCCGATCGCGCTCGGGCTGCTGTTGATGATGTACCCGGTCCTGGCGAAAGTCCGCTACGACAAGCTCGACACCGTCACCCGCGACAAGCGCACCATGGTGCTCTCGCTGGTGCTGAACTGGCTCGTGGGCCCGGCGCTGATGTTCGCGCTGGCGTGGCTGCTGCTGCCGGACCTGCCCGAGTACCGCACCGGGCTGATCATCGTCGGCCTCGCCCGCTGCATCGCCATGGTGATCATCTGGAACGACCTCGCCTGCGGCGACCGCGAAGCCGCCGCCGTGCTGGTCGCGATCAACTCGGTCTTCCAGGTGATCATGTTCGGCGTGCTCGGCTGGTTCTACCTCGACGTCCTGCCAGGCTGGCTGGGCCTGCAAAGCCAGAGCATCAGCTTCTCCCCGTGGGAAATCGCGCTGTCAGTGGTGATCTTCCTCGGGATCCCGCTCGTGGCGGGCTACCTCTCGCGCCGGATCGGGGAACGCACGAAGGGCCGCGAGTGGTACGAGAGCAAGTACCTGCCCAAGGTCGGGCCGATCGCCCTGTACGGGCTGCTGTTCACCATCGTCATGCTCTTCGCGTTGCAGGGCGACAACATCACCTCCCGGCCGCTGGACGTCGCGCGGATCGCCCTGCCGCTGCTGGCCTACTTCGCGATCATGTGGGGCGGCGGCTACCTGCTGGGCAAAGCTTCCGGCCTGTCCTACTCGCGCACGACGACACTGGCGTTCACCGCGGCGGGCAACAACTTCGAGCTCGCCATCGCCGTCGCGATCGGCGTGTTCGGGGTGACGTCCGGGCAATCGCTGGCCGGGGTGGTCGGGCCGCTGATCGAGGTCCCGGTCCTCGTCGCGCTGGTGTACGTGAGCCTGTGGCTGCGCAAACGCTGGGCCGGCAAAGCCGTCGACGCGCCGAAGTGAGCAGCGCAGACGTCGTGGTGATCGGCGGCGGGCAAGCCGGGCTCGCCGCCGGTTACCACCTCCGCCGGGCCGAGCTGAGTTTCCTCGTCCTCGACGCCCAGCCCACCCCCGGTGGCGCGTGGCTGCACGCCTGGGACTCGCTGCGGCTGTTCTCCCCGGCCCGCTTCAGTTCCCTGCCGGGCTGGCCCATGCCGGCCCAGCCCGGACACGAGTATCCCGACGCCGCCCACGTCGTGGACTACCCGGCCGCCTGCGAAAAGCGCTACGCGATCCCGATGCGCCGCTCCACCACCGTCATCGCCGTATCCACAGTGGACGGAGGGTTTCGGGTTGCCACCGACGGTGGTGAGATGCGCACAAGGGCCGTGATCAGCACGACCGGAACGTGGTGGCGCCGGTTCGTGCCGATCGTGCCCGGCAACGAGTTCACCGGCCGGCAGCTGCACACCGTGGACTACCGCACCGCGGACGAGTTCGCCGGGCAGCGTGTGGTGGTAGTCGGTGGCGGGAACTCGGGGGCGCAGATCGCCGCGGACCTGACGACCACGGCGAAGGTGCTGTGGGTGACGCGGCGTCCGCCCCGCTTCCTGCCCGACGACATCGACGGGCGCGCGTTGTTCGACATCGCCACCCAGCGGCGCCGCGCACTCGACGCCGGGCACCGCGACACAGAGGGCGTGGCGGGACTGGGCGACATCGTCGCGGTCCGGCCCGTCCGCCGCGCCCGTGACGCCGGCCGGCTACGCGCGCTGCCCATGTTCACCCGGCTCGCCCGAGAGGGACCGGTGTGGGCCGATGGCACCCGGCGCCGGGCCGACGCGATCATCTGGTGCACCGGGTTCCGCCCCGCCCTCAAACACCTGGCGCCGCTGCGGCCGCGTACCCACGACGGCCACCCCGCCACCTGCGGCACCCGCTCCCTCGACCACCCCCGCTTGCACCTGCTCGGCTACGGCGACTGGACCGGACCCGCCTCCGCCACTCTCATCGGCGTCGGCCGCGCCGCGCGCGACGCCGTCGCCGACCTCACCACCCAGCTCCTGCCTACCCGCTGAGCTTCGACAACGAGGAGACCACGATGACCCGCGTGCTGGTGATCGGCGGCAGCGATGCCGGGATCAGCGCAGGCCTGCACATCCAGGAACTCGACCCCAACACCCGGCCCACCCTCGTGGTGGCCGACGCCTACCCCAACTTCTCCATCTGCGGCATCCCCTACCACGTCTCCGGCGAAGTCCCCGACTGGCGCACCCTGGCCCACCGCACCCGCGCCGACCTCGAAAACGCGGGCCTGGACCTGCGGTTGAACACGCGCGCGACCCGCATCGACCCGTTCGCCCGCACCGTCACCGTCGTCGACCACGACGGCCCTTCCGAATTGCCCTACGACCAGCTGATCATCGGCACCGGCGCGGTCCCGATCCGCCCACGCATCGAAGGGCTCGACACGCTCGGCCCGACCGACGGAGTGCACTTACTGCACACCATGGACGACACCTTCGCTCTCACCTCCACCCTGGAACGTCAGCCGGAGTCGGCCGTGGTCGTCGGCGCCGGCTACCTCGGCCTGGAGATGGTCGAAGCCCTGCGCAGCCGCGGCGTCGCGGTCACTCTGGTCGAGATGCTGCCCGAAGTGCTGTCCACTGTGGATCGTGAGTTGGGTGGGCTGGTGCGGGCCGAGTTGCACGCGCACGACGTCGACGTGCGCACCGGAACCACCGTGGGCCGGATCGAGCGCCACGCGGGTCGGTTGCGGGTGCTCGGTAGCGACGGGTTCGAGCGCACCACCGACGTAGTGCTCGTGGTCGTCGGCGTCCGCCCGGACACCGCGCTGGCGGAAACCGCCAGGGTCAAGCTCGGCGTGCGCGGCGCGATCGCCGTCGACCGCGGGATGCGCACCACCGTCGACCACATCTACGCCGCCGGCGACAGTGTGCACACCTACCACCGCCTCCTCGGCACCGACACCTACCTCCCGTTGGGCACGACCGCACACAAACAAGGCCGCGTCGCCGGAGAAAACGCGCTCGGCGCCTTCCGCCGCTTCGCCGGCTCGCTCGGCACGCAGGTGCTCAAGGTGTTCGACCTCGCGATCGCCCGCACCGGCGTGCGCGACCGCGACGCCATCGACTTCCGCCCCGTCACGCACGCAACGGTCGCCGACGATCACAAGGCGTACTATCCCGGCGCCCGACCGATCCACCTGCGCGTCACCGGCGACGCCGCGTCGGGCCGGCTGCTGGGTGCCCAGCTCGTCGGGCACCGCGACAGCTCGGTGCACAAACGCATCGACGTCTTCGCCACCGCGATCCACCACGGCATGGCCGTCACCGACGTCGAAGACCTCGACCTGTCCTACACCCCGCCCCTGGGCAGTCCCTACGACGCCGTCCAGGTCGCCGCGCACGCGTGGACCCAGCAGCACGGCGACTGATCTGCGTTTGCGAAGATCACCTCGTGCCGGACTCGACGCCTACGCCCAGCGTCTGCTGCGCGCCGTTGGCGGAGGCGCCGTTGTCGGCTGAGGACGCCGCGGATCTCGCGACGGGGTTCAAGGCCTTGGGCGACCCCGTCCGGCTGCGGCTGCTCTCACTGATCTGCACCAGCGACGGCGGCGCCCGCGTGGGCGATCTGGCCGCGGCGTTCAAGGTGTCCGGGCCGACGATCTCGCACCACCTGAAACTGCTGCGCGAAGCCGGCCTGGTCGAGGCCGAGCGCCACGGCACGTCGATCCATTACCGACCCCGGAGTGAGGCGCTGGGCGCGTTAACCGACCGGCTGGCAGCACCGCCTGCGCGCGGGTGACATCGTGGTGGCGAGCCGTGCGACGACGTAGGCGGCGTCTCGCCCGACGCCGCGCAGGGTGGCGGAGGCGAAGCTGCGTTGCCATTCCAATCCGACGTAGCCCAGGCCCGGCACGGTCGTGGACAGGCCGGGTGATTGCCTGGGCTGCCCGTCTTTGAGCGCGCCGGTGCCGTCCAGATAGGACACCTCCGGGCGGAATCCGGTCGCGAGGATGATGGTGTCGACTTCGTCGGTGCTGCCGTCCGCCCAGTGCACGGTACTGCCCTCGATGTGGGTGAACAGGCGCCGTTGATCAGGACGGCCCGCGACGATCGCAGCCCGGTACACCCCGGCGTCGAGCACGGGTGATGCCGGTTTGGCCCGCAGCAGGGGCCCGATCGGCAGGTGATCGAACCCGACGGTGGTCGACCAGAAGTGCACGTCGCGGCCGAGGGTTCGTTGCGGCGCGAAGCGGACGGGCGTGCGCGTGGCGAGGGTGACGGTGGCGTGGGCGGCGAGTTCGGCCGCGATCTGCACGGCGGAGTTGCCCGCGCCGACCACGATCACGCGCTGTCCGGCGAACGGTTCGGGCGTGCGGTACTCGGCCGAGTGCAAGACGGTGCCGGTGAAGCGGTCGAGCCCGGGCAGAGCGGGCCGGTGCGGCCGGCTGGACCCACCGGTGGCGGCGATCACCGCCGGCGCGGCAAAGGTGGCGCCGTGGGCGGTCCGCACCGTGAAGCCGTCGCCATCGTGGGTGACGGTGGTGACCCGGTGGTGGGTGCGGATGTCGGCATCGAGGCGGGCGGCGTACCGGCGCAAGTAGTCCACGACCTCGTCGCGGTGCGGGTAGTGGTCGGGGTCGCCGGGGACGGGCAGGCCGGGCAGGCTGCTGTAGCGGGCCGGGGAGAACAGGGTGAGGCTGTCGTAGTAGCGCGGCCACGACCCGACCGGTTCGGCGCCGGCTTCCAGCAACACGGGGCGCAGGCCACGGGCAAGCAGGGTGCGGGTGGCGGCGAGGCCGGCTTGGCCGCCACCGATGACGATCGCGTGCGGGTCGGTCACGAGGCTCTCCGGATCGGGTTGGCCGCGAAGGCGAGCACGGCCGCGCCGACGTTGACCGCGGCGAGGACGAGGAATGCCGGGGTGTAGCCGCCGAAGAGGGCGGCGAGGCCGGCGCCGGCGAAAGGGGCCAGCGCCATGGTGATGGTCATCGGTGCCGAGAGCAGCCCGTTGAGCCGGCCGTAGTGCGCGGCGCCCCAGCGGTCGGTGATCGCGGTGGCCTGCAGCAGGGTGAACACCCCGCGCGCCATCCCGGCGACGATCGCGGCGGCGATCAGGGCCGCGGTCGAGGTGAGCACGCTCAACAGCGCGGTCGTGAGAGAGGTAGCCAGCAGGATCAATGCCGTGCGGGTCCGCACGCTGGTGCGCCGGGTCAGCGTGGCGTAGCCGAGCCGGCCCAGCACCTGCCCGGCGCCGCCGAGCCCAAGCCCCACCGCCGCCGTGCCCGCACTGACGCCACGTTCGATCATCAGCGGCACCAGGTTGACCACCACCGCGAACACCGAAAACGTCGCCAGGCTCAACGCCACCACCAGCGTCAGGAACGCCCCGCTGCGCGCGACCTGCGACGGATCAGCGTGTGCCTCGGCGTGGTGCTCGACCTGGGGCCAGGGCCCGCGCAACCCCCAGAAGTGCCCGGGAACCGTGATCACCGCCAACACGACCAGCAGCACGAGATAGGTGTGGTGCCAGTCCAGGTGCGCCGCCAGCAGTGCGGTCAGCGGGGCGAACACCGTGCTGGCCAACCCCGCAGCGAGCGTCAGGACGGTCAGCGCCGATATCCGCCTCGGCCCGTACCAGCGGGTCAAGGCGGCGAACGCGGGCGGGTAGAGCACCGCGCTCATCGCCAGCCCCGCCACGGCCCACGCGACAAGGAACCACCCCAGGTTCTGCGCGGTCGCGATCAGCAGCACCGCCGGCACCGCCAGCACGGATCCCGCGGTCATCACCGCCCGCGGGCCCCGCCGGTCAAGCCACCGCCCGATAGCGATCCCGGCCAGCGCGGACACCAGCTGCGCCCCCGACAGCGCGGCGATGACCGCCGGCGCCGGCCATCCCGTGTCGCGGCTGATGTCCGGCGCCAGCACCGGAAACGCGTAGTAGAGCACGCCCCAGCTGGTGATCTCGGTCAGGCACAACACCGCCAGAACCCGGCGCAGACCCGACGCCGGCAACGTCGCCGTGTGCGTGGTGGTGTCGCTCGGCACCGCTCAGTTCCCGCGCGCAGGCGGCGCCGACGACGTCAACACCTCCGGCTCCGCCGGACCGCAACACCCCGACCCCACCAGCTCGACCGGCTCGGCCACGACCGGCTCAGCCGCTGCGGGACCGCAGCACCCACCGGCGCCGGAGTCCTGCTCGTCGAACAGGCCCGCGCCCCCGCAGACGCCGGTCTCGGCCAGGATCAGCTCCACCCGCGCCGCGGCCTCGTGGTCCCCGGCCAGCTCGGCGGCGATGCTGCGGACCTGCTCGTAGCCGGTCTGGGCGAGGAACGTCGGCGCGCGGCCGTAGCTCTTCATCCCGGCCAGGTAGAAGTCCTGCTCCGGGTGCGCGAGCTCCTTCGCCCCGCGCGGGTAGACCGTGCCGCACGAGTGCACGTTCGGATCCACCAACGGCGCCAGCCGCACCGGCGCCTGCAACGTCGGGTCCAGCTCCAGCCGGACCTCCGACAGCCATTCCAGCTGCGGACGGAACCCGGTCAACGTCACGACCTCGTCCACCTCCTCGAGTCGCTGCCCGGCCGCCGACACCAGCGTCAGCCGCCCCGCGGCGTCGCGCTCGACGGTCTCGGTGCGGAACCCGGTCACCACGCTGATCAGCCCGGACTCCACCGCGGCCCGCGCGCGCAGCCCGAGCGCGCCGCGCGCCGGCAACTGGTCCGCGTCGCCGCCGCCGAAGGTGTTCCCGATCCCGCCGCGCCGCAGCACCCAGCTGATCCGCGTCGCCCGGTCCTGCTCGGCCAGCCCGGACAACGCCACCAACGCCGTCAGCGCCGAATGCCCGCTCCCGGCCACCACGATGTGCCGGCCCGCATACCGGGCCCGCGTTGCGGCGTCGGCCAGATCCGGCACCCGGTAGGTGATCCGGTCCGCCGCCGCGGCCTCCCCGATCGCGGGCAGTCCCTCGCCGCCAAGTGGGTTCACGCCGACCCAGGTGCCGGACGCGTCGATCACCGCCCGGGCGAAGATGCGCTCCTCGCCGCCATCGACGCTCCGCACGTGCACGGAGAACGGCTCGGCGTCCCGGCCGCTGTCGACCACGCGATCCCGGCCGCGGCGCGCCACACCCACAACCTCCGCGCCGTACCGCACCCGCTCACCCAGTACGTCCGCGAGCGGCTGCAAGTAGGACTCGGCCCACTCCCGCCCCGTCGGATAACCGCTGCTGTCCGGACGCATCCATCCCGTCGGCGCCAGTAGCCGGCCCGCCGCCGGGTCCACCAGCTCCGACCACGACGAGAACAACCGGACGTGGTTCCACTCCGCCACCGCAGCCCCGGCGCGCCCACCGCGTTCCAAGACCAGCGGCTCCAGGCCCCGCTCCAACAGCTGCGCCGCCGCCGCCAGACCCACCGGACCCGCACCGACGACCACAACCGGGTATTCGCCCATCCCCAACACCCTCCATCGGTCCTGCTCGATTAACGCGACCCAGAGAGTATCGACCGAAATCGATGGATGCAACCATCGATTCGGATCGATATACTGACGGGCATGCCGATCGCGCTGCCTCAGGCCCAGGTCCTGCCCACCACGGACGCCACCACCTACGCCGAGTGGTTCGCCTGTCTGGCCGAGCCCGTGCGCGTGCGACTGCTGCACGCCGTCGCCACCACCCCGCGTGGCCTCACGGTCGGCGCGCTCACCGAGATCCTCGGCACCAGCCAGTCCACGACGTCGCACCACGTGCGCAAGCTCGCCGACGTCGGATTCGTGAACCTGGAGAAGGTCGGCACCGCCACCGTCGTCACCGTCAACGAAGCCTGCTGCTCCGGGCTCCCGCACGCCGCCGACGCCGTCATGGGCCTGCTCGGCCCCCGCCCCTGCTGCCCCGACGACGTGCCCGCCGACGTCACCGTCCGCGCCCTCGAACCGGGCGACTGGGCCGCCGTCCGGCGCATCTACGGCGAAGGCTTGGCCACCGGCAACGCCACCTTCGAAACCACCGTCCCCACCCGCGCCAGCCTCGACGCGAAGTGGCTGCCCGAGCACCGCTGGATCGCCGAAGCCGACGACCAGGTCGTCGGCTGGGCCGCCGCCAGCCCCGCCTCCTCACGCGACTGCTACGCCGGCGTCGCCGAAACGTCGGTCTACGTCGCCGAATCCCACCGCGGCCGCGGCGTCGGCAAAGCCCTGCTGCGCAAGCAAGTCATGGCCGCCGACGACGCCGGCCTCTGGACCCTGCAAACCTCCATCTTCACCGACAACCGCGCCAGCCTCGCCCTCCACCACTCCGCCGGCTACCGCACCGTCGGCATCCGCGAACGCATCGCCCAACGCGACGGCACCTGGCACGACACCGTGTTCCTGGAGCGCCGCAGCCCGGTCAGCTGACTTCGACAACGTGGCAGCCTGCACTTCTCAGGCGGTCTGGCGCGAGAGAGTCAGCTCCCCCGGTGGCGTTGCGGGTGGAGTCGGTGAAACACCGCGGCCCGCGCTGGTGGAACGCCTGGGTTGCGGCCGACCCGCACCCGGAACGTCAGCGCGCCGTTAGGTGGCATCGAGTCCCGGCCGTGAACTGAGCGAGGGCTTCACATTCCGGTCGGACGCTCGTGATCGAGCGTCAGCTGCTGCTGGTGAAAGGCGAAGTGCCGAGCTGGATACCGGTAGAGATCGGCCAGGGTCATGTACGGCTGGAAGAACGGGTCCCAACCGGTCGGATAGCGCATCCCGCGGGCCAAATCCGCTTCGTCGGCACGATCGAGGCTGCGGTGCAGCGACGTGATGATGTGGTCGAGCCACGAGGCCGCGCGCCTGGGTCCGATCAAGCCTCCGCCGCACGACCCAACATAGTTGATCACGTGGAACAGCGGCGTGGTTGCGTTCAGCGCGGCCGCGAATCGGCGGCTGGCGGAGTCCGGCAGGTGGCCGAAGAGACGAACCAGGAGCAGCAAGGCGCGTACGATCTGGTAGCCGAATACGAGGTGGAATAGCAGTTGCTGGTTGGTCCACCGGGTCCCCTGCGATCGCCGGAGGAGAGCCTCTCTCGTCGAGGCGGCCACCAGCATGTGGAAAGTGGCGCGGTCGCAGTCCCATTGCCGATGCACTGCCTGCCGATCCATGACTCGGCCCTCCGGGCTAGCGACTGCATTCGTGCCGGTCAAAGCATGTCATCGTGCAGCTGAAGCCGCCCTCAGCAACGTCAGAGCAGCGTTGCCCGCCGCCCCGCCGGCCCGAAACGTCGAGCCGACGCAACTTACCGGCCGTCGCCGCACGGCGAGTCCATCACCGCGCTGACGCGGCTCTGCCAGTAGGCCCTGCGCAACACGACGTGCTGTCCTAAGCGATTGCCTCGTGTGCGTGGACCCCGTCGCCACGCAGGGCCTGCCTCAGTGCCGCGACCGACGGGGCACCTGAGACGCGTCCGTCGTCGCCGCGATACAGCCGGCACGAGACACTCGGCGCCCGCCCGGGTTCGGCGAACCGGCTAGCCGCGTAGACGAGCGACCGAACCAAACGAATTATCACGACCCACGTCGAGGCTATAAATCGACAGATTACGCTGGGGGTTTCGACTCCGGCAGCACGATGCGGTCTTCGCCAGCGGCGATCACTTGACCAAGGGATTACGACTTGTCCAGGCGCTTCTTCCTGCTCACCGCCACGGCGGTCGCCGCGTTCGGCCTGACCGCATGCGGCACCAACGTGCCACCCGCCACCCACGCGCCGCCCGCCACCACGCCCCACGCCCATCCTGAGATCGTGCCCATCACACCGCCGGAGGCCGCACCGGCGCCTGGGGCGGCGGCCACCTACCTGGCGAAGAAGGTCGGGGAACGAGTCGGAATCACCAACATTGACGGCAGCAAAGCGGCCGACTTCTGGATCACGAAGATCAACGTGGACCCGAAGTGTGACCCCTCCAGCCGGCGCGCGGTAGGCATGTCCACGGTCGTCCTGGACGTCACCGTGACGACCTACACCGACAAGGTCGCGGGGCAGCGCTTAAGCCCGTTCATCGTCCTGCCCGGCAGGATCAACCCGTTCTCGTTATCGACCACTGGCACGATCGGCACGAGAATCATCGAGACGGACACGTGCGTGACACCGCTGAAAAAGCTGCCGTCGACGTACGTGCCCGGCCACGCCTACACAGGGCAGATCGCGTTCGCCACGCCATATGACACCGGCAAGGTCCAGGTGACCCAAAGCTCCGGCTATTTCCAGAACGGCACCCTCGGGTGGGAATGGTCGTACTGACCACCCTCTGACCGGCAGCAGGAAGCCCCGGCGCCCGTCGCAGCGGTCGGGGCTTCCTCGTGCTTGGGCGCCCGACGCCTGGTGGACGGGCTACTGATGCTAAGGCTCGACAACCTGCTCCCATCGCTGAAGACGTGGCAGCAGACCGACGACGGCGAGGAGCCATTCATGGGCATGGGCCGCGCTACCCGACGGGCACAGACTCGTGGAACCGGTAACTGACGACACCGTCCGCGACCTAGTCATCCAGGTCGCGGACGGGCAGTACCGCATCGAGGACCCCGGGCATCTGCTCGAGGATCCCTGGCCCGACAGCACCGACCACCTCACCACCGGCAAACCCGGCTGGGTCGCCGTGTTCACCGGGTCGAATGGGGCCCGCTCACCGTCACCATCGACACCCGCCACACCCCACTCCTGCAAGAGGGTGTGCTGCACGAGTAGGTGACATCTGAGTTGGCTTGCCGTGATGGTGAGCTGGGAGGATGTCGCTGTGCCCAAGCCCTACCCTCAGGAGTTCCGCGACGATGTCGTGCGAGTTGCCCGTAACCGTGAGCCCGGTGTGACGGTTGAGCAGATCGCCAAAGACTTCGGGGTCCACCCGATGACGCTGTTCAAGTGGCTGCGCCAGGCCGACACCGACGAGGGTACCAAACCCGGTGTGAGCAGGAACGACTCGGCCGAGCTGCGCGAAGCGCGCAAGCGGATCAAGCTGCTGGAACAGGAGAACGAGGTCCTGCGCCGGGCGACGGCGTATCTGTCGCAGGCGAACCTGCCGGGAAAAGGCTCTACCCGCTCGTGAGCGAGCTGGCCGCGGACGGTATCCCCGTCGCGGTGACGTGCCGGGTCTTGAACATCGCTCGACAGCCCTACTACCGGTGGCGTGCCAGGCCGATCACCGCCGCGGAGCTCGAGCAGGCATATCGGGCGAACGCGTTGTTCGACGCGCACCGCGATGATCCGGAGTTCGGCTACCGGTTTCTGGCCGACGAAGCCCGCGACGCCGGCCTGTCGATGGCGGATCGGACCGCGTGGCGGATCTGCTCATCCATGGGCTGGTGGAGCGCGTTCGGCAGGACACGCGGCCGCAACGGCAAGAAGGCCGGTCCGCCGGTCCACGACGACCTGGTCCGGCGCGACTTCACCGCCACCGCGCCGAACCAGCTGTGGCTGGCCGACATCACCGAACACCACACCACCGAAGGCAAGCTGTATCTCTGCGCGGTTAAGGACGCTTGCTCCAACCGGATCGTCGGCTACTCCATCGACTCCCGGATGAAGTCCCGTCTCGCCGTCACCGCGCTCGCCAACGCCATCGCCCGCCACGACGACGTCGCCGACTGCGTGGTGCACACCGACCGCGGATCGCAATTTCGAACCAGAAAGTTCGTCCGTGAACTCGCTCGTCACGGGCCTGGCCGGCTCGATGGGCAGGGTCGGCGCCGCGGGCGACAACGCCGCCATGGAAAGCTTCTTCGCGTTGCTGCAGAACAACGTTCTCAACCGGCGTACCTGGACCACCCGAGCCGAACTCCGGACCGCGATCGTCACCTGGATCGAACGCACCTACCACCGCCGCAGACGCCAAGCCGCCCTCGGCCGGTTGGCCCCCATCGAATACGAAGCAATCATGACCACGCCAGCCAGGCAGGCTGCGTGACTACCACTGTCACCACTCCTGCAGCAGACCCGTCACTGGTCGGCGCGCTTCAGCTCCAAGTCGTGGCGCTACTGCGGCTCGTGGCAGGGTCGGTCACGGGGCTAGCTGCCGACCCCAACCAGCAGTAGTACGGGACTTGACGAACGTTCACAGCAGTGGAGACCGGTCGCGTCATTAGTCCAGCACGATAAGGAGCTGGACGCACCAGTTGCCGTAGATGTTGGTGGCCTGCACCGAGCCGCTGATGTCCTTTCCGGACAGCGAACCGCCGAGGTGCGCGACGAGGGTCGAGCTGCCGCTGTAGTCCTTCACCGTCAGCTGCGGCTGCCCGCCGGTGACGTTGTCGATGTCGTCTTTCAAGAGGTCCATGCCCTGGCAACCCATGGCGAGGGCGCCGGCGGCGTCCTTGGCGTTGAGCTTGGCCACGAAGTCGCCAACGAACTGTTTGCCGTCGGCCCCTGCCAAGCCGCCGGTGCCGGGGACGGCGGTCTGGTTGGTGGGCAGGCCCGGCTCCGAGGGTGCTGTCGTCGGCTGCGACGGCTGCGACGGCGCGGGGTTCTGCGTCTGCGCCGCAGTGATCGAGGAGTCCTTGCTCAGGAAGAAACCCGGTGCGACGAATCCGGTGATGCCGAGCGTCGCCACGATCACCACGGCCACGGCCACGGCCACGGCCACGGCGATCCACAACCCGGTGTTGTTGTTCTTCGGCGGCTGCGGGCCGCCGCCGTAACCTCCGCCGTACGACTGGTTCGGGCCCCAGGCCGGCTGCTGGGCGTTCGGGACCCATCCCGGCTGCCCGCCCAGGCCGGCTTGTTGCCAGCCCTGGCCGTAGGGGCCGGGCCGGCCGCCCTGCCCGGGCTGCGGTGGGTAAGTCATCGCCGGTTCCGCCTTCCTGCTGCACCATCTCGCGCCGTGGTCTCATGACTGGCGGCGTCGGCGGTTCTCCCCCCGCCCCACATGATCAGCATTCTGCAAGATCGGACGGCCCGGCACCAAAGGAGGCCACCGGTCACAGACCAACTCGACCAGCCTGAGCCTGAACCACCGATGATCCTGTAACGCGGCATCGCCGAACTTCGCCCGAACAACCGAGAGGTCATTCCCAACCGCGCACGACCTCACCGGCAGGCCCTCCCCCCAACCTGCCGGCGGGGTCTTCCCCGGTGCTGCGCAATGACGACCACGAGGCGCGTCATCACCGCTGCGTGTCTGCGTCCGTAGACGGGTCGTGCGCACGGCGAAGGATAACTGGCCATGGCACCGAGCTGTCTAACCTGACTTCCGTGCGCTGGGAGAGTGGTGCGACGTAACGCCGCTCGCCTGGGTACCGACGATCGGGTGACCTTGTGCGCACGTTGGGAGAGAAATGACCGCTCGTCCGGAATCCGATCGCGTCCGGCGCTGGGAGCCCGACCCCGCCGTGCCGGCCGGTGCACTACCGGTGTTCGGCGAGCTCCACGCGGCCGCGCGCCGCCGTGCGGCTGCGAGCCTGTTTTTCCCGCTGCCGTTCGTGATCGGCGGGATAGGCCTGTTCTTCGCCGGTAAGGGTGTCGCCGCGCCGCTCTTCCTTGTCGTGTTCTTCGGCGTCGCCCTGGTCGCGGCCATCGCCATTCTCACGACACTCCGCCGGGCCGTGCCGTTCCTCGGGGCCCGGTTCGAACCGGTCGACTGCCCGCCGCACGGGGTGGTCCTCGCGGGTCGCGAGGTCGGCGTCCGCCTGCCCGACGGCCGGTGGCTGCGCGCCAGGATGCCTGCACCGCTGCGGGTGCAGCTGGCCGGTGAGCGCCGACTGTGGCTGCTGCGGGTGGGTGAGCGGGCGATGATCACGTTGCCGGGGTCCGGCGTTCTCGGGGCGGCGCGGATCACCGACGGCCCGCTGCCCGGTGCGCGGGTGCTGCCGATCGGCTCCCGGGAGCCGACCTCGCCGCGGCTCGATCCGGTGCTCACGGCCTATCGCCGCTACCTCGCACGCCTGTGTTGGTACCCGGCTGTGGTATACGGCGTCGTCGCCGTCCTCGCAGGCTGGGCGGCGGCGGACCTGCCGCAGGAGCGGGCCCTTCACACGGCCAGCAGCGGGGCAGTGTTCATCGCGGCGTTCATCGGTGTTCTAGCGCTGATTGTGGTGGTCCGCGCGGTGCGACTGCGCGCTCCACTCGCGGCCGACACCTGGACCGAGCTGGCCGTGGTGCTCGACCGGCCGGTCTCGATCAACGGCCGTGGTCTCGTCCGCCTCCAGGGCCGGGCCGTCCTGCCTGACGGCCGCATGGTCGGCTTCCGAATGCGGAACGTGCCCGTCGCGTTCGGCCTCGCGACGGCCACGACCGGGCAGCTGTGGATCGCCGGGGTGCCGCGTCCCGGCAAGTCCGGGACCGCCGGCATCCCGGGCCATGCGGTCATGGGCGCGGTCCGACTCACCGGAGCAGGCCGTAACACCGCTGCTCTACCGGGACCGCACCACCAACGCCGGTGACATGTACCGCTCACAAGTCACAGATAAAAATCACGGTCACAGTGACTGTGACTGTGACTGTGGAGGGTAGTTGTCACCGACGAACGTGCACGACGTCTGTGTTGCACCGCTTTCGTGCGCGCTGGTTGTCACCGATTTTGCGCGGTAGCTGTTACCTGCGCCGCGGCGTCTGCGACGGGCGCGGTGGACAGACACTCGCTCTTGCCCAACAGACCTGGACGCGGTGCGCCCGGAGCCCGCCGACAGGAAACGGACGCCAGCTGGCTGTCAATCGGCTGTTGGGCGTGAGGTCGGATCGCTTCTGTGACGGAAGCTTCGATCTTGGTTCCCTCTTTGAGTGATCACTGCGGAGCCCGCGTCCTGGCTGGTCAAATCGGGGAGAGCATGGCGCCGGTACTTCGTCAGCACCACTGCCACGGAAGGCGGGCACAGCCCACATGTCAGTCGACAGCGCCCCGGAGAACCCGTTCACGCTCAGCACCGACGAGCTCGCCAGACTCGACGCAATCCGCACGGCACTGGCCTTCCCGGTGTCGCGCAACATCGTCACCCTGGACAACTGGGGCCTGGCCGACACCTACGAGACGTACCTGCGGACCGCCAAGTACGCCGAGGTCTCGATCACCATGTCGGACGGGACGGTGCTCGATGCGGCGCTGAGCGTCCCGCGTGACGTTGAGCCCGCAAGCTGTCCCGCGATCGTCATGCCGGCGCCGCTGATCGGGATCGGCTGGCGTGCCTACCTCGGCATGTTCCCGCGCTGGGCCCTTGGCGGCTACGCGGTTTTGGCCTACAGCCAGCGCGGCCTGGCCGCCTCCACCGGCGAGATCGACGTCGCCGGGCCGCTGGATGTGAATGACGGCTCCGAAGTCATCGACTGGCTGTTCGAGCAGGGCGTCTCCGGCAGCCGGGTCGGGTGTGTCGGCTCCTCCTATGGCGCCGGGACGTCCCTGCTGGTGGCCGCGCATGATCCACGAGTCTCGGCCGTGGCGGCGACCAGCGCGTGGGGAGATCTGTTCACCTCGCTGTTCGAGAACGAAACCTGCCACGTGAAGGCTTTCGAGGCGCTCGTGCAGCTGTTCAGCGAGGACCGTTGCTCGCCGGAGTTCCGCGACGTCATCGAGAAGGTCCGCAGCAACTCCATCGACGGCGAGGTCATGGCGTTTGCCGATGTGCGGTCGGCCAGGAACCAGCTGGAGTCCTACGACCGGACCAGACGCCGATCCTGCTGACCACCGCCTGGCACGAGACGATCTTCTCGGTCCCCAGCGTCGTCGACCTGTTCGACGGCCTGACCGGTCCCAAGTCGCTGCTGGTCCAGGTCGGAGACCACGGCAACAGCGAGCTTCCCGGCCTGCTCGGCCTCGTCTCCAAGCCCACCGAGACGGTCTACCGCTGGATGGATCACCACCTCGGCGGCAACGCCGGCGACGGAGCGAAGCCGCACTTCGGCGTCCGCTCGGAGTACATGCACAACCTCCTGTCCGACGTCCACCACCCCGACTGGGACAGCTACGCCCTGCCCCGGCAACGTTTCCACCTCGCCGACGCGCCCGCCGGTCAGCGCGACGCGCAGATGGCCCAGGGCCGGCCGCAACCGGGCTGGACCCGCTCGATCAAGGCCACCGGCCAGGGCACCGAGGTCGTCGTTGCCCCGAAACTGGTCCAGACCGGCGCAACCGAGCGCTTGGGCCTGCCCCACGTCTATCAGACCGCCGACCTCGACCGCGGCCTCGCCGCGATCTGGACCACCGCGCCGCTGGCGCAAGCCATGCGTGTCCAGGGTGAGCTGGAGGTGCAGGTGACCGTGAAGGCACAGGACAGGAACGTCACGATCGTGGCCTACCTGATGGACTGCGACCCCTCCACCGGCAAGGCGACCATCATCACCCACGCCCCCTACACCGTCACCGACCGCGAGGCCGGCCAGGACATCACCCTGAACTTCCCCCTGCAGCCCGCCCACTACGTCCTGGCCAAGGGCCGCCAGCTCCAGCTGATCATCGACACCCACGACCCGTTCTTCGCCGACGCCAACACCACACCGTCCACCATCGAGATCATCTCCCCGCAGGACATCGAGTCCTACATCGACATCCCGCTCAGCACCCTGGCCTGACACCCCCACCAGCACACCGAGCCGGCACCGCCGATGCCCCTGCCCGCCACTGCGGTGGCCGCAATCGGGGGCGCCGGCGGTGTTGGAGCCCAAGCAGGCGCCCGTGGTGACAGATGCCGCTCACAAGTGACAGAGAGAGCTCACCGTCACCGTGACGATGGGCATGTTGCGATCAGTGCACGTCAGACGCATTATACGAACACTTGTTCGAGTAAGAACCTGGTTGCCGGCTCCCCACGGCGAAGACGTAGTGGGAGCGGTCGATGGCCTTCAACAACCCCCCGATGCCCTGGTCGGAGCTGGAGCGGATCGCGTCCGGTCGGGGAGTCCCGCCCGCACGGCCGGACGGTGACGAGGAGGCGCCGCGCTCGCACAAGCGGGAGGGCTACCAGCCGCCGCGGGGTCTGCGGCCGCGCGCGGATGTCGAGGTCGGCGGGGCGCGGGTGCCGTACGCGGAGCTGCATTGCCACTCCAACTTCAGCTTCCTCGACGGCGCCAGCCACCCCGAACAGCTCGTCGAAGAGGCGGCGCGGCTCGGCCTCGACGCGGTCGTGCTGGCGGATCACGACGGCATGTACGGGGCGGTCCGCTTCGCCGAGGCCGGCCGTGAGCTCGGCATCCGCACAGGCCACGGCGCCGAGCTGTCCCTCGGCCTATCCGCGCCGCAGGGCGGCGTCCCCGACCCCGAGGGCTCGCACCTGCTGGCCTTGGCCCGTGGGGTGGAGGGCTATCAGCGGTTGTGCCGGGTGATCTCCCGCGCCCAGCTGGCCAAGGGCGGCCGGAAAGGCCGGCCCGTCTATGACCTCGACCAGGTTGTGGAGGAGCTGCGCGGGCACGTGCTGGTGCTCACCGGCTGCCGCAAGGGCACCGTGCGCCAGGCCCTCGTCGGCGATGGTGCGGCCGCGGCGGCCACCGAGCTGCGCCGGCTGACTCACTGGTTCGGACCGGAGAACGTGGCGGTCGAGCTGATCGACCACGGCCAGCCGCTGGATGCGGTCCACAACGACCTGCTCGCCGGGATCGCCGCCGACCTGCGGCTGCCGACCGTCGCGTCGAACAACGTGCACTACGCGCGCCCGGAGCAGCACCGGCACGCCGCCGCGGTGGCGGCGGTGCGAGCCAACAGGTCGATGGACGAGCTGGAGGGCTGGCTGCCGGCCGACGGGATGGCGTTCGTGCGTGACGGCGCCGAGCAGCGGCAACGGTTCGCCCGGTATCCGGGGGGGTGCAGCGCGCGGCGCTGCTCGGGGTGGAGCTCGCGTTCGACCTCGCCTTGGTCGCGCCGAAGCTGCCGCCGTTCGACGTGCCCGAGGGGTTCGCCGGCGAGGACGAGTTCCTGCGCCACCTCACGTTCGAGGGTGCCCGCGCGCGTTACGGCGCCCGTGCGGACAACCCGAAGGCCTACGCGCGGCTGGAGCGGGAGCTCGACGTCATCGAGCGGCTCGGGTTCCCCGGCTACTTCCTGGTGGTGTGGGACATCGTGCGGTTCTGCCGCGAGGCCAACATCCTGGCCCAGGGCCGCGGGTCGGCGGCGAACTCGGCGGTGTGCTTCGCGCTGCAGATCTGCCACGCCGACCCGGTGAAGTGGAACCTGCTGTTCGAACGGTTCCTGTCGGCCGAGCGGGACGGGCCGCCGGACATCGACGTGGACATCGAGTCCGACCGCCGCGAGGAGGTCATCCAGTACGTCTACGCCAAACACGGCCGCTTCCACGCCGCCCAGGTCGCCAACGTCATCGCCTACCGCGCCCGCTCCGCCGTGCGCGACGCCGCCAAAGCGCTCGGCTACTCCCCCGGGCAGCAGGACGCCTTCGGCAAAAAGGTCGACCGCTGGGCCAGCGTCTCCGACCCCGCGGCCGCCGACGCCGGTCTGCCCGGCGACCTCATCGAGTTCGCCGGCTGGCTCGAAGACTCGCCCCGCCACCTGGGCGTGCACTCCGGCGGCATGGTCATCGCCCACACCCCGGTCAGCGAGATCGTGCCGGTCGAGTGGGCCACCGCCGCCGACCGCAGCGTCCTGCAGTGGGACAAGGACGACTGCGCCGCGATCGGGCTGACGAAGTTCGACCTGCTCGGCCTCGGGATGCTCTCGGCGCTGCACTACACGATCGACCTGCTCGCCGCCCACCACGACGTCCACATCGGACTGCACGACCTCGACCTCGCCGACCCCCACGTCTACGACATGTTGTGCGAGGCCGACGCGATCGGCGTGTTCCAGGTCGAATCCCGCGCCCAGCTCGGCACCCTCCCGAGGTTGCGGCCGCGGAAGTTCTACGACCTGGTCGTCGAGGTCGCACTGATCCGGCCCGGCCCGATCCAGGGCGGCTCGGTGCACCCCTACATCCGCCGCCGCCGCGGCGAAGAGCAGTGGCAGCACGAACACCCGCTGCTCGCCCCGGCGCTCGAGCGCACGTTGGGGGTGCCGCTGTTTCAGGAGCAGGTGATGCAGATGGCCCGCGACGTCGCCTCCTTCACCCCCACCGAGGCCGACCAGCTGCGCCGCGCCATGGGCTCCAAGCGCTCCAGCACGAAGATGCGACGCCTGGCCGGCCGGTTCTTCGAAGGCGCCAAAGCCAACGGCCTGTCCGATGACCTCGCGAAACGGGTCTTCGAGCAGATCCACGCCTTCTCCGGCTACGGCTTCCCCGAAGCGCACTCGATGTCATTCGCGCTGCTCGTGTACGCCTCGGCGTGGTTCAAGCGCTACTACCCCGCGGCGTTCTGCGCCGGCCCGCTGCGCGCCCAACCCATGGGCTTCTACTCACCCCAGTCCCTGGTCGCCGACGCCCGCCGCCACGGCGTGACCACCCGCGAGCCCGACCTGAACCTCTCGCTGCCGCACGCCACCCTCGAACCCGACCCGGACTCCGAAGGCGGAGTCGCGATCCGACTCGGCCTGTGTAGGTAATTGGGGGTAGCTCTCCTCGTCGACCCGATGACGCTGGTGATGTGGCCGTTCCGGTCTTCCCAGACGAGCTCGATCGGGCCGTCGTGGGGCAGGGTGCGGAGCACGGTGGCGACATCGGTGGACAGATCCGGCCACACGAGCAGCCGTGCGCGTGGAGCGAGTCCGGCGCGGATCACGCCGATGTTGGTGGGATGCAGGCGATGCCAGCGGGACACGTTTGCGACGTAGCCCTCCTCCAGGAGCACCGTGCCGCGTTGGGTGGCGAGGTCGGTCACCTCGGTCCAGAACGCTTCCTCGGCGGGGCGCCGCTCGACGGGTTCGTCGAAGGACGGGTCGTAGGGGGATGCGTCAATCCGTTCAGCGAACAGGCCAAGTGCGTGGGCATGGGCGACGGCGTGCTCGCAGGGTTCGACGCTGCCGATGTACAGGTACTGGTCGTATCCGACGTGAACGAAAAATCTCTCCTCCGCTTCCAGCCGGCACCAGGCACCGTTGTCGCGCAGCATGGCCCGCACCAGCTCCAGGCCGACGACGAGGGTGACCTGCGCGCCATCGTGGCCGGTGAAACATCCCGATCGACACGATCACGTTGCACATGCCGGTCTCGTCCTCGAGGTTGAGGAACGTGATCCCGCCCGCGGTCGCGGGGCGCTGTTTGTGGGTGACGGCGCCGCCGACCTTGATCCGGGTGCCGTCGGGGACGTCGAGGAGCCGGCCGGCGGGGATGGCGCCGAGCGCATCGAGGTGGGTGCGCAGGAATTCGATGGGGTGGCGGTCAGCGGTGATGCCGGTGGCCCACAGGTCCGCCGACGCGAGCTCGAACGTCGTCATGCCGGGTAGCGCGGGGGCGTCGTGGCCGATGGCAGGCCTGGGATGTGCTCGGCGCGGGTGGTTGAGGCGGCGCCGGCGGCTCAGAGCGCGGCGCGGCGGTCGGGCCCGAGGCCGGTGACGCCGGCGGTGGCGAGGGCTTCGACGGCGGGCCGGTCGAGCTGGACCCGTTCGGTCAGCTGCCCGATCGACGGGTAGGGGCCGGCGGTGTCGCGTTCGGCGACGATCCGTTCGGCGAGGTCCTGGCCGACCGAGCGGATGCCGGCCACGCGATCCCACGGACCATGAACGCGCTGTAGTTCTACAGCAGCAGTTTACTCGTAGCCGGCAAGGTCGGGCGGGAACAGCCCGGCCAGTCCGTGGCCTTCGATCGGTGCCTCCATACCGAAGGTGACAAAGCCGGTGAGTCCTGGGGCGCGGATGGTCAGATGCGTGACTGCGGTGTCGTTGGCGAAGGCAGCCGTGGTGGCGAGGTAGGACGCTTCCACGGGCCCGTGATCGCTGACGGTGTCCTGGATGCCGACGTAATATCCCCGGTCATCGCGGTCGGCCGGATCGTATTTGGTGACCCGGGCCCCTCGCGGCGGAGGAAACGAGCGAAGACTGGTTACGGCCTCCGGCGGCCCGAACGCGCCGGGGCCCGCTCGCGCGGTTGATGCGTCCTGCGGGATATGTGCTACGCCCCGCTCGGACGTCCGCGATCTCGACCGCTTCGGCCGGGTAAGGGTTCCGCTCTTCCCGATCACCAACGAAAGATTTCTCGATCGACCTCGCGGACGTCCTGGGCCGGCGGATCCGGCTGGCCGCGCACCTGTAGGACTGACTCGACCGGACTTGATCGCACTACCAGAACGGCAGCGTGGCGCTTCCCGCGATCTTGTCCACGTCGCGCAACGCAGGGCAGGTGGTCAAGCAGACGCCGTCGCTACTGCAGGCCTCGACGCGACATTGTTTGACCAGGTGAGCGGCGTTCGACGACGTTGCGGCTCCCGTAGTCAACAGGAGGGTTTCTCATTGTCTCAACCAGACGTGCGCCCGAAGGATTCGAACCCCTGACCTTCTGATCCGTAGTTCTAACGCTGACCTGGGGATACACGGAATACCTGGTCGCGGCAGGCAGCAGTTACGCCAAACTGGGCGCGTCCGGCGTCGGTGGGCAGCAGTTCGTGGACCAGGTTGTGGACATCCACAGTGATTTCCACACCAGTGCTTTATGTGATATTTTTTGATTCTCATGACATTTACTAGAATCCCGCAAAGACTAATTTTCTCTGGAGTTGCAACCTTTGTGGTTGTGTTTTTAGTATTCATTGTGAGCGGTGCTTTCACGCAGATCGTAAGAGCTCGAAGCAGGTAAGGACGAATCTGCTTTCTAGGGTCGAATCGGCGGCGCCATATCGCCGAGAACGAGCGGGGCCTGGCAGCGAGCCGTGACGCGCCGCCTGCTGCGCACCGACACCCGCACCGACGGCACCACCCCGAACGAGGTGCTCTCCTACACCTACGACCCGGCCACGAACCTCAAGATGATGACCGACCCGGGTGGCACCACGACCTACGGCTACGACGCGGCCGACCGGCTCACCTCGTTGCTGGATCCGTTTGCATCGGCGAGATCGACGGACCGAGGTGTCGCCAGTCTCCCGCTACCTCCCCTTGCGTGGCGCGTGGCCGGTCGGGGTGTGGGCCGGTGGCAGGTCGGCGGCGACAGCGAGGAGGTCGGCGGCGCTGTCGGCCAGCAGGGTGGCGAAGTCGGCCTCTTCGCCGAGCACCCATCGCCTGGTGGCCGACCCCAGGATCGCCATGCCGAGAGACGTGGCCAGTCGCGCGGTCTGCTCGTCATGGCCACGGCGGCGCAGCGCCGCGGCGGTTACTTCGGACAGCATCGCTTCCTTGATCAGGCTGCGTTCCCGCAGCGGCGGGTTGGCCGCGATGACGGCGCGCAGCTCGATCAGCAGTTCGCGCGGACGCAGTACCTCGGGCACGGCGGTGAACGCGGCCATCAGCGTCGCGAGCGCGCCGGTTCCCGCGGTCACCTCCGCGATGCCCGCTTCCAGACAGGCCTGCAGCTCGTCGCCGGCGAAGAGCACCTCCCGCTTGTCGGTGAACCAGCGGTAGAACGATCGCTCGGTCAAACCGGCGTGCTTGGCGATCTGCGCCACCGACGTGCGGTCGTAGCCCTGATCGCGGAACAACTCCAACGCGGCGCGCTCGAGCCGCTCACGAGTGTTGCCCTCCCAACGAGCCATGGTCCCAGCATAGTGACAGCAGATCCTGTCGTCACTGTGCTACCGTCGAGTGATGACAGCATCTGCTGTCACTACGATCGCAACCAGGAGATCGCCATGCGCGCTCTGCGTTTCCATCGCACCGGTGAGGCCCTCGACGTCCTGCGGCTCGAGGAGGCCGAGCAGCCCCGACCGGCCCCGGGGCAAATCCGGGTCGCCGTGGAGGTCTGCACGATCAACCCCGCAGACCTGGCCCTGTGCCAGGGCCTGTACCCCGGCGACCTGCCCCGCGGAGTTGGGCTCGAGGTCGCCGGCACCGTCGACGCCATCGGCGACAAAGTCACGGGCGTCCAGCCCGGGGACGCGGTGTTCGGTCCTGCCCCGTTCACCGGACCGACCGCGGGCGCCGCAGACCACGCGCTGCTCGACATCTGGTTCCCGCGGCCACCCGCCCTCGATCCAGCGGCCGCCGCCGCACTGCCCATGGCCGTGGACACCGCGCAACTCGGACTGGACCTGCTCCGCATCATCTCCGACACGACCCTGCTCGTCAGCGGAGGCGGCACCACCACCGGCTTCGCCGCCGTGCAACTCGCCCGCCGGACCGGGGCACGGGTGCTCACCACCGCCGGCCCCACTCACACCGCAGCCCTGCGCGCCACCGGAGCCGAGGTCACCCCCTACGGCAAGGGCATGGCCGAGCGGATACGCGAGCTGGCAGGTGGCCCCGTCGACGTCGTCCTCGACGTCTCACCACCCGACGACGCCACCATCCCGGAACTCCTCCGCACGGTCACCGACCCCCAGCACGTCCTGACCATCAGCAACCTGACCCAGGCACGCGAGTCCGGCGCCCGCGACGCGTTCACCGAAGGACCACTCGGCCACCGCTACGACGCCGTCGAGGCGTGCGCCCAACTCGCGGCCCAGGGCCGCTTCGGTATCCCCGTCGCCCGCACCATCCCCCTCCCCGACTGGCGCGAAGCCATCGAACTGAGCCAATCACAACACCCCGGCGGCAAGATCGTCCTCCAGATCGCCGAGCCGCGGTGAACCGAATCCCGAACAGCAAGCCGCGGCGTCCGCCGGCCATCACGAGCGCGGGGCCTCCCCCATGCCGCAGGCTGGAATGCACTCTCATGCCGCATTGAGCGAGTGTCGTCGATCGCGATCCACGCGAGTCGCGCTCGCGCAAAATGGACGACGTGACAATCACCCTGGCCGTATCACAGACCTAGTACTGCAACGGCAGTTGGTGTTGGTGTGGTAGATCATCGTGGTGGTGGTCGGTGTGGTGATGGATCAGCTGGATCGGGTGCATGAGCGGATCGGGGGCCGGTTCGCGCGGTCGGAGCCGCGGGCGCGTGCGCGGGAGTAGGTGTCCGGGCTGGTCGCGGGGTTGGAGCGGAAGAACGGGTGGACGCTGGCCGAGCAGGCCGGCGAGATCTCGCCGGACGGGATGCAATGGCTGCTGCGCTGGGCGGATTGGGACATCGACGGCGTCCGCGACGATCTGGGCGACTACGTGGTCGAGCACCTCGGCGAGCCCGGTGGGGTGCTGATCGTGGACGACACCGGCTTTCTGAAGAAGGGCACGCGCTCGGCCGGCGTGCCGCGGCAGTCCAAGCCGGCGAGGTACGGGTCACGGGCGAAGCGGTCATCGCGGGTGGCATCGTCGACGATCAGGATCTCAGCCGTCCGCTGGACGTAGCGAACTGCCGTCCCACCGGTATCAGCGCTGGTCGGCCGAGGCGGGAACTGGCGCGATACAGTTCGGCCAGCCCGCATCGCCTACCCGGTGGCGGCGTACTGTAGAACCACGAGGAGGGCGCAGCCGGAGAAACCGGCGGGGAGGCTCTCGTGGATTACGAAATATTCGACCTTGGTACCGTCCGGTTACAAGAAGGCGCCACACTCAGCGATGCCAAGCTCGCGTACAAGACGTACGGCGAGCTCAACGGTGACAAGAGCAATGCGATCGTGTACCCAACGTGGTATTCCGGGCAGCACTACGACAATGAATGGCTGATCGGCGAGGGGATGGCGCTCGATCCGGCGAGATACTTCATCATCATTCCGAATATGCTGGGCAACGGGCTGTCCTCGTCGCCGAGCAACACGCCCGCGCCGCATGACCGTGCGTCGTTTCCGCGGGTGACAATGTATGACAACGTTCAGTTCCAGCACCGGCTGGTGACCGAGCGCTTCGGAATCGCAACACTGGAGTTGGTCACCGGCTGGTCGATGGGCGCCGGGCAGACCTACCAGTGGGCGGTCAGCTTCCCCGACATGGTCAAGCGGATCCTGCCATTCTGCGGATCGGCGAAGACCAGCCTGCACAACTTCGTGTTCCTGGAAGGGGTCAGGACGGCGCTGACCGCGGACGCGGCCTACAACGGCGGCCGGTACGACAAGCAACCCGACATCGGGCTTCGCGCCCTGGCGCGGGTCTACGCCGGGTGGGGCTTCTGCCAGCAGTTCTACCGGGAGAAGATCTACGAGCGCGAGCCACTGGGCTACGCGTCCCTGGAAGACTTCCTCGTGGCCTTCTGGGAGGGCCTGTTCCTCAAGCGCGACGCGAACAACCTCCTGGCTATGCTGTGGACCTGGCAGCACGCCGACATCGGCAACACGCCGGGAAAGCGCAGTCTCGAGGACGCACTCGGCGCGATCCGGTCGCCCGCGATCGTGATGCCGGCGCAGCAGGACCTGTACTTCCCGCCCGAGGACAACGAGTGGGAGGTCAAGCACATGCACCGGGCGGAGCTGCGCGTCATCCCGGGAGCGTGGGGACATTTCGCCGGTGGCGGCCTCAACCAGGAAGACACCCGGTTCATCGACAACGGCCTCAAGGAACTGCTCGCCACGGAAGTCTGATCGGCCTGGCCTCGGCGCGGTTCTACCCGGTCCGTGTCGAGAGCAGTCCTGCGCAGCTGGAGGTAGCATCATGACCAGCGCAGAATATGCACAACGAACCACTCCTCCGGGAACCGCCCCGGAAGTGCCGCCGCCGCGGATGGGTGAGCCCGCCACGACCGCCTTCGCCCCCACAGCCAGCGGGGTGCCACTCGCGCTGGCGGGGTTCGGATTCTCGCTGACGATTCTGTCGTTGGCCAACACAGGTGTCGTGGACCAGCGGACGGCCACGATGTTCGTTCCCGTCGCGATGGGCACTGGCGCGCTTGCCATGCTCGTCGGCGGGATCTGGGAGTTCCGCGGCAACAACCTGTTCGGCGCGACGTTCTGTTCGGCGTATGCCTGCTTCCTGTTCACTACGGCGCTGATCGTGCAGTTCTACGCACCGATGATCACCGACACGGCGGGAGCAGCGAACTTCGCCCGCATGTTCGGAGCTTACCTGATCGTGTGGGCGTTGTTTACCGCGATGCTCGCCGTGGGGGCACGGGTGGTCAACGCACCCGCGTTCGCCGCGTTCGTGTTGCTGGTCGTGGTTTACCTACTGCTGGGCCTCGCCAACCTCGTCGGATCGGGAGCCACCGCGATCGCACTGACCAAGGCCGGCGGCTGGGTTGGCCTCCTGGACTCCTTCGTCGCGTTCTACCTGTGCTCAGCCATCGTTCTCAACGACATCAGCGGGCGGGGCCTGCTGCCGATCTGGCCGGGCAGGCGGGCGGTGCACTCGGCCTGAGTGGACCGCGAGCGACAACTGGAACCCTCCGGTAGGCCGGTCCTGGCCGCCGAGATTTCCGCGGCGGCCAGGACATCAGCCCGAAGCGGGAGGAGACCAAGCGCCTGGCACGCGTCGCGCCGGTCGGGCTCGGCATGCCGTCCGCTCGTTGACGCTCGCCCGTGTCCAGCAATGCAGGTGGTAGGCATATAGACGGTGATCAGCCAACTGCCTCTCAACGAACAACTCGACGCCTTCCAAGAGGTGCTCTCGCGCAACGAGGTGCTGACGGAGGTGCTGTCCCGGTCGGCGTCGCTGGGATTACCCGGCTGGTATCTGACGGCGGGCTGTCTGTTCCAGACAGTCTGGAACGCGGTCACCAGCCAGGCCCCAGGTGACGGCATCAAGGACTACGACCTGTTCTACTTCGACGCCACCGATCTGTCCTGGGAGGCGGAGGATGCGGTGATCCAGTCAGCGAAGCATGTCTTCGCCGACATCCCGATCGAGGTGGAGATCCGCAACGAGGCGCGTGTCCATCTCCAGTACGAGGAGAAGTTCGGGACGCCATGTCCTGCCCACTTGTCCACCGAGGACGCGATCGGCTCCTTCGCGGCGACCACGTGCTGTCTGGGGGTCCGCCTCGAATCCGGCGGGCGCTGGCGCGTCTACGCCCCGCACGGGCTGTCCGACGTGTTCAACCTCGTCCCTCACCGTTGCAGTCAGTTGACACGTGCAGAGAAATTTCGACTTGCGGAAGGTCGCGTTAGGAACCTGCGGCCGTTTTCCCCTTATGCGCACCCCTTGAGCGCTAGCGTGACTGCGACTTCATCCGCCCGAATCCCGTGCTGGCACCGCGTGCCGTCTACGAGGCCAAAGCCAGTCGCTGGCTCCGCCAGTGGCCCGAGCTTATATCTGTCACTTGTGACCGCTATCTCTCACCACGGGGTCCGAGTTGGTTGGCTGCCGCCCGGCGTGCCGCTTCAACCCAGCTTTGGTGGGGTGCCGGTCGGCGGTTTCGTCGAGTTCGGCGGCGAGTCGTCTTTCGTAATGGCTGAGTGCGGCGGTGTGGCCGGGCGGTGCGGCCGACGCGCCGTTCCCGCTCGACTATCCGACGCCAGTTTGGATCCTGCTGGGTTTCCTCGGCTCGAAGCCGAGCCCGGCACCGGCGGACGACACGATGTTCACCGAGCGGCGCGTCCGGCCTTGAACCCGAGAAGGCGTGAAACGCCGTGAAGGGCGCTCCCGCAACGGGAAGAGCACCCTTCACGGTTCTCGCCGGGTTCAGAGCGAGGCGTAGAGCGCCCGCTCGAAATCTGCGTACATCTGTAGCTGCCCCGGCGGGACGAACGGCAGCGACTGCGAGTAGATCGCGCCGGTGACGCCGCTGGCCGGGTCGACCCAGAAGTGCGTGTTGCACAACCCTGCCCACGCACCGCTGCCTGGTGCGCGCATGCCCGGCTGCTGCGCCGTGGTGAGCACCAGGCCCCAGCCCCACTTGAGGCCCGGGCCGAGGTCGAGCTCGTGCGTCGTAGCCGGGTCGGCGGTCGGGATGTGCGCCGGGAACTCGATCTCGCCCACCTGGTTGGTGAACGCCTCGTCCACAGTGGACTTCCGAAGCACCTCGACCCCGTCGAGCGTGCCGCCGCCGAGCAACATGCGCTGGAACTTCAGGTAGTCGCGCGGCGTGGAGTAGAGCCCGTGGCCGGCGGTGTAGTACTCGGGCTCGGTGGGCAGGTCGATCTCCGTGACCGTCCACGTGCCGGCCTCACCCTGCACGTGGACGGGCACCAGGTTGGCCCGCTGCTCGGCGCTCGGGACGAACGTCGTCTCCGCCATGCCGAGCGGGCCGGTGATGTTCTCCTTGAAGTAGACGTCCAGCGACGTGCCGGACGCGGCCTCGACGACCCGGCCGAGCCAGTCGGTGTTGATGCCGTACTCGAATGTCGTACCCGGGTCAGCCACCATCGGCGCGTGGAAGATCACGGTTTTGCCGGCCAGCACGTTCGGCGTGCCGGTGGCCCGCTCCCACTTGACGATGTCGTCGTTCCAGAACCAGTAGCTCAGGCCGCTCGTGTGCGTCACCAGCTGCGCGACAGTCGCACGGCTCGCGGGCGCGCGCAGCACAGGGTTTTCGCCGTCGAAACCCTCCAGCACCTGGACATCGGCGAACTCGGGCCGGTAGGTGTCGATGGGGGCGTTGAAGTCGAGCGCGCCGCGGTCGCGCAGCTGCAGCGCGGCCACGGTGCCCACCATCTTGGTCATGGACATGATCCGGAAGTGCGAGTCGGCCGAGACCGGCTCCGGCGCCTCCGCGGCACGAGGTCCGGCCGCGCCTTCGTAAATGATGCCGTCACGATCCCCCGCGACGGCGACGACGTTGGGCGCGTGCCCAGCGCCGACCGCGTCTCGTAGCACTCGGTCCATAGCCGAGGTGTCGATCGTCGAAGTCGAGCTCACCGTTGAGTTCTCCTCATCACGTGTTGTGGGTCCTGCCGGAACGACGGCCACGGATGCGCCGCCACCAATTGCGCGCTCGCGAACGGAGCGTGCCTGCCACCAGGACGATGGCGCTCGGGGTTCCGCGCGGGGCGACGGGTGCCCCGCGGAACCGCGGTCTTCTCCACCGCCACCCGCGAACTGCTCGAACATCCGCCGGCTGACGTCGCCGGAGAGTGCCCGACCGAACTGGGCGATCCGCCCGGTGAGGTAAAGGCAGTGGTGGCCCGCAGCCGCCCCCCGCCCGGCTGGTCCTCGGCGACCAGCACGATGTCGGCCTGCGTCCGGCCGCCACCAGCGTCCTCGCCCTGGCCGAAGACGCGGAGCCTGTGTGCGCCGGCGTCACGTTCGGCCGCGTGCTCGATCCCGGCGAACGAGAGCCGGATCGGGCCGACTGCCGCCCGCGCCCGGCCGCGGTAGCGGTCGTCGCCGACGTGCTTGGTGAGCTCCGCCCGGACCGGGCGAGGAAGTGTCATCACCGCTTTCCCCTCGTGGCGAAACGGTACGCGCGCGCCAGCTCCCGCGCACCCGGCGCGGACAGCAGCCGGCGCCGGTAGGCGGGCGAGCCGTGCGGGTTCTCGGCGGTGTCGACAAGCTCGCCGCCGAGCGCCGCCGCCGGTTCAGCGAGAGCACCCGCGTCGCCTCCGGCATCGCGGTGACATCGCGAGTGACCGCTCGATCGGACACACCGAAGGCCGTCATCACGACCTCCTCCACCTGCCCACCGGACACCCGGACCCGGATCACGACGCCGGCGAGCGCGAAGTCGCCGTGGCGCCGGGCCACCTCGGCGAACCGGAAGCCCACACACACGGCAGCGGGAACCGGTCGACGGCGAGCACGTCCTCAGAGCCGAGGTCGCTCCACTGCGCACCGTTGAAAAACCCGGGGTGAATAACTCCTCACCACCGGGGGTCCGACCTCTATCGGCAAAAGGTCGGCAGCGCACTCCCACGTCACTGACGTGGCCCGCCCCGGGCCGACCGTTCGGTTACCGCGATCTCGGCGCGCAGACGCGCGGTGGTCTGCTCATCGCGGCCACCGCTGAGCTCAAGCGCCGCGCGTAGCCGCGCGGTCGCGGCGTCTGGGTCACCGAGGTCGCCCAGTACCAGGGCAGTTCGAGTGCGTCGGCCCGGCCCAGCTGTCGATGGAGGCGGTGAAGTGGGCAACAGCCTCTTCGGCGCGAGCGAGGGTACGCAGGTTTTCGCTGAACCGGCAGTGTGCCACGACCCACCGACTGCCCGTGCAGTACTAGACGCGGGCGCTGCCCCCTTGCATCTGGAGGCGAGCGGCAATGCGTCCATCCGGGTGCAGATCAGCCCCAACTCGTCATCGGTACCGGGTAACAGCGTTCCGTCCTCGACCCGGATCCGCCTCAAGCACCGAGGTGCACGATGATCACTACCGCCCTACCAGCCACCCCGACAGGCGCGGTGTCTCCGCGTCGGGCCGGTGCCCGATGTCGCCAGCAAACCGTGGGAGGCCGTGGGCTGAGGTTCGCGTTTTACGGGCGGATGTCCACGGTCGAGTTCCAGGATCGGACGACGTCGTTGGGCTGCCAGCGGGAGGTCGCCGACGAGACGATCCGAGGGCACGGCGTGATCGTGGCGGAGTACTTCGACGAATGATGTTCGCGTCGGCTGCCGTGGTCCGAACGGCCGGCCGCGGCACAGCTGATGGCAGCTGCGCGGCAGCCGAACCGTTCGTTCGATGCTGTCGTCATCGGGGAGTACGAGTGAGCGTGCTACGGAGTTCAGTTCGGCGCGGTGCTGACCGCGCTGTGGGTGCAAGGTATCGAACTGTGGCTCCCCGAAGCGGACGGTCCGGTAAACCTCGACGACCGCTCGGGTCCCAGTCGCGTCGCGAGGTGTTGCGAGCGCAGCACCGCGTGCTGGCAGCTATGCATACGCAGACCACCGTTCAAGGGAGGTTCCTCGGCGGCCGACCACCATATGGGTTCCAGCTCTCGTGGACGAGGCAACGTTCCTGGCGGTCCAGGGCATGCGTGCGGCCAGAACCACACGGCACGGCGACACCAGGACGTACATGCTGGCCGGCCTCGTGCAATGTCCGCTCTGTGGCCGCCGACTGGAGTCGCGCTGGGCGAACGGCCGACCCGGCTACCGCTGCCGCCACGGTCGCACCAGCGCCCGCAACCGCCCACAAGGGCTTGCAAAGAACGTCTACGTCCGCGAAGACCGCTAACTAAACGACCTTCGCGCCTGGTTTGCCGAAGAGTTGGGCCACGACACTTCCGCGATCGCGGACTACTTGAGGTCGGGTCACCTGACAATCATGTACGGCGGTCCCACGCGTGAAATCAAACCTTGTGGCCCACCACGCATACATGCCGCAACAGCCGAAACCACCGGAGGGCAGTTCCTGTTACTCTGACCTCGCCGCGGCATGCGGCTCTGTGGGGTAATTGAGTGTCCGTGACGATCTTGCACGTTAGCCACACGCCTCCAGGTGCTGAGATGATATCCGGTTGCGTCCGTTGAGCACGCTCGCACGCAGATAGGGATTTGGCAGTCCGTTGGGCCCGACATTGGGAACGCCGACCTGGATGGCGCAACCACCATGTGCGCGCTGCTGTGCGCAACGTGCTCGCACCTGACGTCGCACGAGGGCTGCGGGTACGCGGTGTGGAAGGTCCTCGGGTGGGGGCGACGCGGCGGTGATGCCGAGGGGCGTGCGGGTACACGAACACACTGGCGATGCGATCGCCGGGCGCGCCGTGAACCTGAGCCGTGGTCTCGCACGGATAAAGTCGACCGGGAGAGCGGCGGAGCATCGATTCGTGGCTGGTTCGTTCGTCGTAGAAACAGACGGGCCGAACGGAGGCCCCGAACCGATGGGATGCGTGAGATGGCGAAGTACCTGCTCCTCATCTATGGGGACGAGCAGATCTGGGAAGCGGGCTCCGCGCAGGAGAGGGCGGAGGTCGAAGCCGGGCATGCCGCGTTCAACGCCGCAGCCGGTGCCGCGGTCATCTCCGGCCACGAGCTTCTGCCGACGGCGACCGCGACGAGCCTGCGCGGCAGCGTGAGTGGCCGACCGACGCCGACCGACGGACCGTTCCTCGAGTCCAAGGAAGCGCTCGGCGGCTACTACGTGGTGGAAGCACCCGACCTGGACGCTGCGGTCAAACTCGCCGAGCGGCTGCCCGAGCTCAGGGTCGCGCACAGCGGGGTCGAGATCCGGCCGATCAACGAGCCGGACTAGACCGGATCGGCGCGCCTTGACCGGGAACGTCGACGTCACGGAGGCGGTCGCGCAGGCGCACCGTCGCGAGTGGGCCAGAGTGCTCGCCGCGACGGTGCGTGTCGTGCGCGATCTCGACCTTGCCGAGGAGTGCGTCCAGGACGCGTACACCCAGGCTCTGCGGAAGTGGACGGTGAGCGGAGTGCCCGCCCGGCCGGGCGCGTGGTTGACCAGTGTCGCGCGCAACCGGGCGAAGGACCTGCTGCGGCGGGAGTCGGTCCTGCGCTCGGCGTTGCCGTTGCTTGTCACGGACGACATCGTGACCGGGCCGGAGGACAGGGCGGACCCGCAAGCCGTCGGCGACGACCGGTTGCGGCTCATTTTCACCTGTTGTCACCCGACGCTGTCTCGCGATGCCCAGGTGGCACTGACCCTGCGACTGGTGTGCGGGCTGTCCACGACCGAAGTGGCTCGGGCCTTCTTGGTGCAGGACGCAGCGATGGCGGCGCGGATCACGCGGGCGAAGAGGAAGATCAGCGGTGCTCGGATCCCCTATCGGATGCCCGACCCCGCTGACCTTCCCCGACGTGTGGACTCCGTTCTCGACGTCGTGCACCTCGTCTTCACCACCGGCCACGTCACGCCGGTCGGCAACCAGCTCGTACGGCGGGACCTCGTCGACGGTGCCCTCCACCTCGCCCGCACCCTGCACCAGCTGCTGCCCGGCAACACCGATGTCGCCGGCCTGCTGGCGTTGCTGCTGCTCACCGACGCCCGCCGGGACACCCGGATCTCCGGGGACGGGGCGCTGGTCCTGCTCGCCGACCAGGACCGGCGACGGTGGGATGCGCGGCAGATCGAGGAGGGGACCGCCCTGCTGACCCAGTCTTTGCGGCGTACGGGGCCGACGAGGTACTCGGTCCAGGCCGCGATCGCCGCGGTGCACGCGGAGGCGGCGACCTGGGAGGACACCGACTGGGTGGAGATAGTCGGGCTGTACGAGGTGCTGCGCCGCTTGTGGCCGTCCGCGGTCGTCGACCTCAACTGGGCCATCGCCATCGGATTCCGAGACGGTCCGGAGGCCGGCCTCGCCGCGCTCGCGCCCCTGCTGGACGAACCCGCGCTGGGCACCCACGCCTACCTGAGCGCGGCCCGCGCCGACTTCCTGCGCCGCCTCGGCCGGTGGCCCGAAGCAGCCCTGTCATACGAGGAGGCCCTGACGATGACCGACAACGAGGTGGAACGCGCCTTCCTGCTCAGACGGCGCGAAGAAGTCGCGCTCCATCTCGACTGATCCAGTGAGCGGCGCGGGCTCAGTGTTCGGCACACCTGGACACACGTGGTGGTGCCAGCCTCGGGAACTGGGGAGTTGACGCGTTCCACTGCGAGGAGCCGGCCGACCATGCACGTCGCCGGTCTGCTTGCCCTGATCAATCCCGTGGTCGCCAGTCGGTGAACCGCGGGCCGAGCGGCCGCCGCGATCTGCTGACGTGGCCTGCTCACCTTCCGGGTGTTCCATGACCCAAGTCTTTCGCGAGGGTCGTCGGTGAGCTTTCAGGCGGCTGCCACTCACCGCCGTCAGGTCGCGGAACTCCTGAATCGATGGGCCCCACCAAGCGGAGATGGTCCCGTTGGTCCAGAGCCCCGCCGTAACGTCCTTGAAGACAACTGCAATGAGTTCCGCGGAGTCGACCGCGGCGTCGGTCGATATGCCTGCGACGCCCAGGTTTCACATGCACGTGCCCGAAGCTGGATTCGCCACTTGCGGCTGCGAGTTCTTAGGTGTGAACATGCTGGTCAGAGGCGTTGGGGGTAGGCAGGCTGCTGGTCGTCCAACGTCACCGGGCGGGATGGCCGCAGGCGCATATCGCGGCCGCGATGGGGATCTCCCGTAAAAGCGTGAAAACCTGGCTGGACCGATACGCCGCGGAGGGCGAGCCCGGTCTTCGCGACCGGTCCTCGCGCCCGCATTCCTCGCCGCGGCGGACCAGCGAGGAGACCGAACGCCGGATCGTGCACCTGCGCCAGCGCCAGCGCCGTGGACCGGACTGGCTGGGAGCCGCGCTGGGGGTGCCGACGAGGACAGTGTCGCGGGTGCTGGCCCGCAACGATATCCCGCGGTTGTCCGCGCTCGATCCGATCACCGGCGAGGTGATCCGGGCCAGCAAAACCACCGCGGTGCGCTACGAACGGGACCGGCCGGGCGAGCTGGTCCACATGGACGTGAAGAAGATCGGCCGCATTCCTGACGGCGGCGGCTGGCGAGCACACGGCCGCGCGAACCAGGACGCCACCCGTGACCGCAGCGTCAGGATCGGGTTCGACTACGTCCACTCCTTGGTCGACGACCACAGCCGGCTGGCCTACTCCGAGATCCTCCCGGACGAGAAGGGCCCGACCTGCGCAGCGTTCTTCACCCGAGCGATCACCTACTTCGCCGGCCACGGCATCACCCGCATCGAGCGGCTGATGACCGACAACGCCTGGGCCTACCGCTGGTCCCTGCGCCAGGTCTGCGCCAAAAACGGCATCCGGCAGAAGTTCATCAAACCCCACTGCCCCTGGCAGAACGGGAAAGTCGAGCGCCTCAACCGCACCCTGCAAACCGAATGGGCCTACCGGCAGGCCTTCACCAGCAACACCGAACGCACCGCAGCCCTTGCCCCCTGGATCGAGCACTACAACACTCAACGCCGCCACAGCGCACTCGGCGGACACCCACCCACCAGCCGACTGCCACCAACCTGATGGCCAAATACAACTAGTGCCGCGGCCGTTTGCGTGGGCGGACGTGCATGTACACAAGGAGACCTGCTCTCGCCCGATCAGCCTAAGGAAAGCGTTGTGGTTAGCGAGCAAGATCGTCCTCGGACACACAGCTTGGTCTCTGACCAGCGAATTCTCCACAACCGTGGTCCGGGCATTACGGTGAGACACGAGAGCCTCCGGTTGGAGTGGGTCCTAGACAAACCACACCCCAACCGGAGGCTCTCTCCATGTCAACCAAGACCACCCGCAACCAACGTCCTGGCCAAATACAACTAGTGCCTCGTCAAGGAACGTTGACGTGGTAACCGTGTCGCCTGGACATCGGGACTGGTGAGAGTGAGGCTGGCCGGTGGAGATGAGCCATGGCACGTCAGCCGGAGGTGTTCGCGCGGTCCCTGGAGCTGGAAGAGGCCCAGCGGCTGGTCAAGATCACGAGATCGACCCGGGATCGGGTGCGTCTGCGGCGGTCCGGGATCGTGCTGGCCTCGTCGCAAGGCCGGTCCGCAGGTGAGATCGCGGTGATGTTCGCCGCGACCGAGGGCTATGTGCGGGAGGTGATCCACGCGTTCAACGACTCCGGGTTCGCGGCGTTGTCCCCAAAATGGAGGGGCGGCCGACCAGCTAAATTCGGGCCGGCCGCCCGGGAGCAGATCTGCCGCATCGCCGCCTGCAAACCGACTGAGCTGGGACTGCCGTTCACCACTGGAGCCTGGCCAAACTGGTCGGCTACCTCGCCGAACACGCCTGGATCAAGGCGAGCACCGAGACCGTCCGGCAGATCCTGCGCGCGGAGGGCGTGTCCTGGCAGGCCACGAAGACCTGGAAAGCCAGCAAGGACCCGCACGAGGCCTGCACCAGACCCGGGGCGCATCACGATGGCCAGATGCAGCTTGGTCGTCCAGCCTCCCCTCGACCGGCCCAGCGCGTGGTCGGACGGCTCGGGCTCGCCGATACCGCCTGGCGGTTCTTTCTGCAGCTGTTGCTCGTCGAAGCCCGGCAGGGGCTTGATCCGGTCGGCCCAGTTGCCGGCTCGTACGCGCGGGCGTCCGTGTCAAGCACGAGCCAGACCTTCGCGGAGCGGGATGACTCCAACATCGTGCACCGGAGCCGGTTCGAGAAAGGCGGCCACTTCGCATCGCACGAGGTGCCCGAGGTCGTGGTCGGCGACATCCAGGCGTTCTTCGCCGCACCGCACTGAGTTCGCGGAACGCAGGCCAGGCCCACCCCGCGGGCCCGGCCTTCCGCGTCACGCGGGCTTGGAGTCGTCGAGGAGAGGGCCCGCCAGGTCCTTGCGGGACGAGCAACCGAGCTTGCGCAGCGCGCTCGAGACGTGGCTCTCGACCGTGCGGCGGGACAGGAACAGCTCGGTCGCGATCTCCTGGTTCGTCCGGCCCGCCGCCGCGAGGGCGGCCACGCGGTGCTCCTGCGCCGACAGCGTCTGCCCGAGCGCGGGCCGCCCGCCTCGCCACGGATAGGGGATCGGCACGTTGTGCAGCCGCATCGCGCGGCAGACGCGGGCGATGTCACGGGTGGCGTGCAGCGCGCCGTACCGTCGCAACGCGGCCTCCAGGTCCGCGCCGCCACGCGGGTCCCCGTGCCCGCAGCGCAACAGCCCCAGCCGTTCGGCGGCCTGCGCCTCCTCGTAGCTCAAGCCCGCGCCCGCCGTGACGACGCGGGCCTCGTCGAGGAGCCGGCCGGTCTCGCCGTCGGGGGCCAGGATTGCCTGTGCGGCAAGGAGAGCACCCCGCGCGCGGGGTGCGTCGGTCTGGTCGAGACCCGCCGCCAGCTCGTCGACGACGGCCGCGACCTCAGCTGCCCGGCCCAGCGCCTCCGCCAGGCACAGCACGGCCTCACCACCCCACACCCAGTTCCCCTTCGCGCGGACCTGGGTGATCGCGGCCCGGGCGTGCTCGGCGGCGCCGCCTGCGTCGTCCAGCGTCAGCAGCAGCCGCGCCATGGCGGTCCGTGCCGAGATGAGCGGCCACACGGCCCCGACCCGCTCCGCGACGGCGATGACCTCGCCGAAGCACTCCGCAGCCTCCTCCGCCGGCCCGATCGCCGCGAGCAGCGAACCCCGGAGCAGCCGCGAATCCAGCGCCGCTGCCCCGAACGCGGCGTGGGTGCCGCCGATCAGCCGGACCCGGTCCAGCAGGCCGTCCCACCGGCCCGCCGCGTGGTCAACCGCTGCCGTCACCAGGTCGAGCACCACCGCTACCCGCAGGTACTCCGCGTGGTCGGCGACCCGCCGCCCCTCCGCGAGCAACGCCTCCGCGTGGTCCAGACGGCCCGCGTGCAGCGCCCCCTGCGCCCAGTTCAGGCACGCGCGGGCCCGCTCGCGGGCGGACAGGCCGTCGCCACCGAGCAGCTCGTCGACCAGCGGCCAGCCGTCCGGCCGGCCCAGCTCCATCAACAGGCCCGCCCGCGTGATCCGCACGGCAACGTCGACACCGCGGTCACCGCTGCGGCGCGCCGCCACCGCCGCCTCGTCGCAGCGGGCGAGGTGCTCGTGGACGTGCCTGCCCGTGACGGTCTCGGGCGCGGCCAGGACGGCGAGTGCGCGCCCGAGAAGGGCGGGCTCGTCCGCGAGATCCTCGACGGCACGCTCGATCTCCAAGTGACCGGCTCGGGCGTCGCCGGATTGCCGGAGCAGGCGGCCGTGCGCGAACCGCAGCTCGCCCCGGACCGCGACGGGCAGCCGCTCGGTGGCCAGCAGCCGGTCGACGATCGGCAGCGCCTCGGCGTGCGCGAGCCCGTCGACGGCGGCCCGGCCGAGCTTCACCGCGAGCCGGACCCGGAGCTCCTGCGCGACTCCGTCCGCGCCGAGCGCCGTCAACAGGAACCGCGCGGCGGTGGCGTCGTTGCCGTGGGCGAGCGCGGTCTCGGCCGCAGCCTCCGCGTGGACCACCATCTCGGCGTGGTGACCGGCCTGCAGGTAGTGGTGCGCGAGCCGGGCAGGGGAGGCGTGGCGTGCCTCGAGCGCGCGACCGGTGCGCAGGTGCAGCCACCGCCGCCGCGCTGCGGGCACCGACTCGTACACGACCTGCCGTGCGAGCGCGTGCCGGAACCTGCTGTGCCGGTTGTCCTCCTGCAGGAGCCCGACCTCCTGCGCGCGGGCGAGCGCGTTTGCGATCCCGGCCGAGTCGCGCCCGGTCACCTCGGCGAGCAGGGCGTCATCGGTCACCAGACCGGTGACGGCGGCCGCGTCGAGGATCTCGCGGGCGTCGTTGCCGAGGGAGAAGAGGCGCTGCAGGACCACGTCGCGCAGCACGGTCGGCACCGCGAGGTCGTCGAGCGCCTCCGGCCGCCCCGACAGCTCACCCGGCTCCTCCAGATAGGTGCGGAGCACCTCCTCCACCACGAAGGGGATGCCGCCGGTTTTCTCGTAGAGTCGCTCGGCGAAGGCCGGCGCGGGTGGCGTGGCGAGGATCCCGCCGGCGAGCTGCGCGACCTCGACCCGGTCGAGCGGGCGCAGGCCCACGACGCGGGCGGCACCCGACGGGGCGCGGGCCAGCGCCTCCCGGATCGGCAGCCGGCCGGTCTCGGTGCGCGCGGTGATGATCAGCGCCAGCTCCGGTGGGAGGTGCGCGGCGAGGAAGGCGAGGAAGTCCAGCGTCACGGGATCAGCCCAGTGCACGTCCTCGAGCACGAGCAGCAGAGGGCCGACCCGGTCGAGGAGAGCGACGGCCGCGCGGAACACGCGGTGCCGGTCCGCGCCCGGGTCGGAGAGCGGCGGCGGGGGCGGCGGCAGGTACGCGGCGACCTCGGGCAACAACGGGGCCAGCGCGCCGATCACCGGGTTGAGCGCGCCGCCGGTCAGCGGGCCCGCCTGCCGGAACGCGTCGAGGAGAGCCGAGAGCGGCAGCGGCTCCTGGAGCTGTTCGCACTGGCCGACGAGGACCCGGCGCTCGGCGGCCGGGGGCAGGGCGAGCAGCTCGCGGACCAAGCGGCTCTTGCCGATCCCGGCCTCGCCCTCGATCAGCAAGACCGACGGGGTGGCGGTGATTGCCGCCTGGGCCAGGGCCAGCTCCGCTGCCCGACCGATCAGTGCACCGGCGGGTGGGTCCGCCCTGGTGGCCGGCGCTCCCGAGATCATCCGCCAACCTCACTCATGCCGCGTTCTCCCTGGTCGGCCTAGGTTACCGCCATTCTTCCGTGTGCGGTACGGATGGCACCCGGGTGGTCCGTCGCTAGCGTCAGCGAAATTCTCGACGCGGAGGGTGAGCGATGGAACGGTCCACAATGTCCAGAGCCCGGCGGTGGCTGCCGGCCGCCGTGGCGGTCGCGGTGGTGGCGTCGGCGGTGACGCCCGTCGCCGCCGCGGCCGAACCCGGCACCGCCGCGGCGCGGCAGACCTATATCGTCCAGATGGCGCTGGATCCCGTCGTCGCCTACGCCGGTGGCGTCGCCGGGCTGCCGCCGACCAAGCCGGCTCGCGGCCGCAAGGTCAACCCCAGGTCGGCGCAAGTCGCGGAGTACGCCGACCACGTCCGGGGCCGGCAGGACCAGGCGGCGCGGGCGGTGGGCGCGAAGAAGCGCAGCACCTACGTCTACTCCTTCGACGGGTTCGCGGCCGACCTGACCGGCGCGCAGGCCGCGCAGCTGCGGGCGATGCCCGACGTCGTCGCGGTCACCGCCGACCGGAAGGTCACCACGCAGACCTCGTCGACCGCCGGCTTCCTCGGTCTGGACAAGCCGGGCGGGCTGTGGGACCAGCTGCAGGGCCCGGAAGGCGCGGGCGAGGGCCTGGTCATCGGCGTGATCGACAGCGGCATCTGGCCCGACAGCGCGAGCTTCGCCAACCCCGACACCGATGGGAAGATGTACGCGCCGCTGAGCGACTTCCACGGCACGTGCGAAACGGTCGCGAACGCCTCGTGGCAGCCGGACGACTGCACAGGCAAGATCGTCGCCGCGCGGCACTTCGACGCGGCGTGGGGCGGCGACGCGGGTGTCACGAGCGCGATGCCGTGGGAGTTCCCCTCCCCGCGTGACTACAACGGGCACGGCACCCATACCGCTTCGACCGCGGGCGGCAACCACGGCGTCGCGGCTACCGGCCCGATGTCCGTGCTCGGTGCGATCACCGGCATGGCGCCGCGCGCCCGGATCGCCGCCTACAAGGCGCTGTGGTCCAGCGAGGACGGCTCGACCGCCTCGGGTGCCACCTCCGACATCGTCGCCGCCATCGACCAGGCCGTGGCCGACGGTGTCGACGTGCTCAACTTCTCCGTCTCGGGGACCACGACCGACCTGCTCGACCCGATTGAGATCGCGTTCCTCGCCGCGGCCGAGGCCGGGGTCTTCGTCTCGGCCTCCGCGGGAAACAGCGGCCCGGCGGCCACGACGGTCGCTCACCCGTCGCCGTGGGTGACGACGGTCGCCGCGAGCACCACAACCGGAGCACGACCGCCACCGCCACCCTCGGCGACGGCACCACCCACACCGGCGCGTCACTCGCGACCACCGCGGCCGGCCCGGCGCCGCTCGTCTACTCCGGAGCGGCCACGACCGGGCAGTCGACGGCCAGCGACCAGCTCGCGAGGCTCTGTTACGCCGCGGTCGACAACGGCGGCACGCCCGTGCTCGACCCCGCCAAGGTGACGGGGAAGATCGTCGTCTGCGAGCGGGGCAACAACGCACGCATCAACAAGAGCCGCGCGGTGAAGGAGGCCGGCGGCGTCGGCATGATCCTCGTCAACACGACCCCGGACGACGACGGGCTCGTCGCCGACGTCCACGCCGTGCCGACCGTGCACCTGACGGCCACGAACCAGGCTGCGATCCAGGCGTACGCCGCCACGCCCGGTGCCACGGCGTCGGTCTCGGCGGCCACGATCTCCTACAACACGCCCGCGCCGTACATCGCCGCGTTCTCCTCGCGCGGGCCGTCCACGGCCGCGGGCGGTGACCTGCTCAAGCCCGACCTCACGGCACCCGGGCAGGACATCCTCGCCGCGGTCGCGCCGCCGGGACAGGGCGGCCTGGACTTCAACCTGATGAGCGGCACGTCGATGTCGGCACCGCACGTCGCCGGGCTCGCGGCGCTGCTCAAGCAGCGGCACCCGGACTGGTCGCCGATGGCCGTCAAGTCGGCGCTGATGACGACCGGCAGCGATGTCCTCGACGGGCCGGGCAGCGACCCGGCGGTCGCGTTCGCACAGGGCGCCGGGCACGTCGTGCCCAACAGCGCCGTGGACCCGGGGCTGGTCTTCGACAGCGGCGCCGACGACTGGATCGCGTTCCTGTGCGACACCACCAAAGGCGTGACCCAGACCGCCTGCGACGCCGAGGCGAAGAAGGGAAAGTCGTTCGACCCCAGCGACCTGAACACGCCGTCGATCTCCATCGGGCGCTTGCCGGGCACGCAGACGGTGACGCGCTCGGTGACCAACGTCGGCCGCGACCAGACGACGTACACCCCGGTGGTGACGGGTCTGCCCGGCGTGTCGGTGAAGGTCAAGCCCGACCGGCTCACGCTGCGCGGAGGCGAGACGAAGTCGTTCACCGTGACGTTCACCCGGACCAGCGCGGCCGTCAACACGTACGTCTCCGGCCAGCTGACCTGGCGCGACGCCCGGCACAAGGTACGGATCCCGATGGTGGTCCGCCCGGTCGCCCAGGCGTGGACCGCGGATCACGGCGTCGCGGGCGTGCAGGACTCGGGTGAGCAGGTCGTCCTCGCGCCCGACGGCAAGCGGGTTTTCGTGACCGGCGTCAACTACGGCTCGGCGCCCGGGCAGTACAACCTGAGCATCGCCACGGTCGCCCACGACGCGAAGACGGGTGCCGAGCTGTGGTCGGCGAAGTACGCGGGCCCGGCAGGCACGTACGCCGAGCCCCACGACATGCAGGTGAGCCCGGACGGGCGGACGCTGTACGTCACGGGAGCCACGGCCGCGGACGCCACCGGCAACGACGCCGTCACCATCGCCTACGACGCCGCGACGGGCAGGCAGAAGTGGGAGGTGCGGTACACCGGCCCGGGCGCCTTCACGGCCTGGAGCAACGGGATCGTGGTGAGCCAGGACGGCAGGCGCGTGTACGTCACGGGCATGACGACCCTCGCGGACGACGGCATCGACGATTTCTTCACCGCCGCCTACGACGCCACCACCGGCAGGCAGGTCTGGGCCACGACCTACGACGGCGCGGGCAAGGCGACCGACGACGCCCGGATGATCGCCCTGGCCCCGGACGGCAGGACGGTCTTCGTCAGCGGGCAGAGCCCGGGGCCGACCGAGACCGGCTACGACTGGGGCACGGTCGCCTACGACACGGCCACCGGCAAGCAGAAGTGGGTGGCCCGGTACGACAGCCCGACGCACGGCTACGACATGCCGTCCGCGATGACGGTGTCGGAGGACGGCCGTTCGGTCATCGTGACCGGTGCGAGCACCGAGGGCGCGACGGCGGTCGACCTGACGACCATCGCGTACGACACCCGCACCGGCGCCGTGCGGTGGTCGGACAACTACGACGGCCCGGGACACGCCACCGACAACCCGTACGCCATCACGGCTTCCCAGGGCCGGGTGTACGTCACGGGCAACACGGAGGGCGCAGGCACCGGGTTCGACATGACCACGGTCGCCTACGACGAGCGCACCGGCAGGCGGCTGTGGCTCCAGCGGTTCGACGGCAAGGCCCACCAAGACGACACGTCATCGGGCATCGTGGTCACACCCGACGGCAAGAAGGTGGTCATCACCGGCACGAGCGCGGATAGCGGCGCGGGCAGCGACTACGTGACGATCGCCTACGACGCGGCCACCGGCAGGCAGACATGGCTCGGCCGGTACGACGGCCTGGCCGGCGGCCCGGACGGCGCCCACGCGATCGCCATGACCACGAAGAAGGACGGCATCCGGTTCTACGTGACCGGCCAGAGCGCCACGGCGGGCAGCCTCGAGACCGGCGTGGAGGTGGAGATGACCACCATCGCCTACGTCGACCCCTGGCAGCAATGAGCAGCTGATCACCTGCCGTGAAAGGCGCTTTCGGGACGCTGGACAACCCGAAAGCGCCTTTCACGGCGTATGGCATCCTCATTCCGGGCAGGGCGTTTCAGTCAGGATGGGTGTCCGAGATGGACGCTCGGCCTGATTCGCTTTGGTGAAAACACTTTCTGGCGCGATTGGCCGTCGAGAGAAGACAGTCCTGGCGCTGCTCGGAAACCGGGCGCCGGCCTGAGCTTCGTGAAGGTGAATGGACACGGCGACGACGGTCCTCGAGATGGCGGCGTCCTGCCGGGCCGGCGGGTCGGCCGTGGGTACGGACACTGGCCCCACCTGGGCGGAGTCGACTCTGGCCCAGGTAGTCGCCGGCCAGGCGCCGCCGCCCGACGGGGTGGTGCGGAACCTGGTTCGCGGGCCACCGGCGCAGCGACCGATCACGGTCGCCCACGAGCTGGTCGGCGAGTTGAGGCGAAGAGCCACGCGCGAACGCGGGAACCGTCCATCTTCATCAGACTGCTGACAACCACTGCGCTTCGACAACACCGGCGCCCGTGACCGACCCAATGGCCGCCGCTACCAAACAACGAGTAGGCAACGACGGACACCGAACCACCGGGATCCGAGAAAGTGTCACAGTCCTCCAATCGGTGTAGTCACGATTGCGGAACAACAAGCCGCTGGGATCCTGCTCAGTCGAAATGGTCGGGCCTTCGTCTTCCGCGTGTCCTTCAGGAGTTGACGGCCGTTGCTGTAGCTGCCGGCCGAGACGTGGCCGTCACAAATCAGCGCGTTCGACAACGAGGTCAGCGTCACCGTCGAGTTCGGAACCTCCCGTGAGATGTAGGTGAGATCCGGCGGGGACTGACTCTTGAGCCAGTGTGAGCAGGTGGCGCGCAAGCGACCTCAGCCCCGCAGGGTTGCCCCGGACAAGTACCGCTGATCCATCGATGGTCACGTCCAGGGCAAAACCGTCGTCCCAACGGAACTTCAAGCCCTCGCCCAGAACGTACTGATCGAATTCGATTCGTGATTCCAATTTCACTCCGGTTCGAAGTAGCCGCCGGGACCGAGCCACTTCTCGGCAGCGTCCAGTGCCGCGTCGGTGCTGATCCTAGTTCCGTCGATAGGATGCCCGTCCGCGTCGTACGGACCACACGAACTCCATGGTGCGGAGTTGTGCGCGAGATCGGCGCGTCGGCGGTCGATGGCGACGCAGACGCGTGGTCGACCTCAACCGGGCGCAAGCCGATCGAGGGGCCGCTCAGGCAGAACTGATGAGGGCCGGCGAACCTCCGGGACTCGGCGAGGCCGAGGTCTACGCAATGATCGACTCGCTCGGCAAAACGTCAGCGCCGCGCTGGCCAACGGCAGCCGGGCCGGCGGCATGATCTCCACCTCGAAGGTCGCGAAGACGACGTTGATCGGCAGCTGCTCGTCCGGCACGAGGCGCCACAGCACGGCGAGTTGCGCCCCCTGGGTCAGGCCGCGGGCGAGGCGCTGCACGAACCCAACCGCGGCGAGACCGGTGAAAGAGACGGGTCTGCGCAACCTCCCTATGCACGGGTTCGACGCCAACCGGACCTGGATCGCCATCGACTGCCTCGCAACCGAACCAACCGCTCGGCTGCAGCTGCTGGCCATACACGGCACGACGCACGCCGATGCGAACCCAAACGGCTGTGCCTGCGGCTGCTCTCCGCGACGCGGATGCGATCCTCGCAGCGGGTGCGGCGCCGGTGCCGCACTTCGAGATCCGGTCGTTGGCCGCCGGTGGCGTCGGCGGCGAACGCGCCCGGGCCAGTGGAACCCCGGCACCCAACCCGCCGAACGGGTCACCGACTCAGTTTATTTGGCTTCGGCAAACTTCTGAAACTCTCCAATAGCCACGTCAAAGGAGTGCACATCACACACAACATTAAATTCTTCCCCATTGGACCACGATCGAACCCATCGCCTATGTTCCGGTCCCCAAGTGCGTGGCTCCATTACTCGGCCGGAAATATCCGTTTCGGAAAGGTTCACCTGAATTAGCCATCCAGGGTTATCGATGGTCGATATCTTTATGCCGTATTCATGCTCCCAATCACCGTTACAATTATTTGCATACCAGTCCAGGGAGATATTGGACACTCACTTCCAGCGACACTAGCATCCTCCCGGCAATTCCCATTGTTCAAGGGTTCTAGCACTGCCGTCCGGCAGATTGATGTGCGGAGTCGAAATGATTGAACCATCACGGTTTACATGTGCCGGGCCGTAGCGGTCAAAACGCTTCTGCAAAACAAGGGGCTTTGGGTCGCGCGGATCTGACGGTGGCGCCCACTCGGCATACATCTTGATCTCATCGGTGTCTCCTGCGTATCGGAACGTAGTGTGCGGTCCTTCCGCCGCCGGGTCTGGAGCCTGGCGTGGGGGGCGCCCATTGTGCACCAGGATCGCCTGGTCCCCGGACATCACACGATACACGTGGTCAACGTCTACGGTGATGTTGTAGACCCGCAGTGGCCGCATGACCTTGACAGTTGATGCGATGCGCACTTGCCGGTCGATGCCTCGCACCATGTCGCCGGTACGGAGCTCACTCGCCGGTACGCATGCTTGCCTTGTCGGCAACCAGAACGGATGACTGCCAGTGGCCGCAATCGTCTCCGAGCTACCGGTCATCCGAATCTGGATCAGAGTCTTCCAGCCCTCACCTGTCACCGTTCCCACGACTTGCCGCGCAACACTCCGGCCGGTGACAGGGTCAGCGGCTTCTACCCATTCTCCCAGCTTGGTCGACTCGATTGATCGCCGAGATCCGTCAGCCATCAACACGAGTGTTCCAGGTAGGAAGCTATTGCAAGCCCTGATCGTTGACAGTCGTCGCCCTGCACTCTCAACCGCTCGCAGATCAGCCATCTGCATAAACGCGGTCAACGCGGGCCGGGCACCGGGTCCGGACGATCTTCGTCCACCGCCCGGCGAAGGACCTCGCCGAACGGGCGTTGCGGACATCACGAAAACCGTTCGGACCCGCCTGGTTTTTCACCCGCCGCCGCAAGACGGCTCATCCGATCCGCACCGTCAAATACGCGGTGACACCCCGCCCGGTACGCCAGGTGAGCCGGGCTATCTACACGGTGACCAACCCGCTCGGTGCGGCCGAGAACGCGCTTGTCAACAGCCTCTTCGCCGGGCGCGGAAAGAACCGCCGACGCACCGCGACGCGCGCAGCCGCGCCCCGCGCGACACCAACCACCTCCACTTCAGACGTGCGAGCCGCCGAAGGCGCCGCCGCTCACGACCAGCTCGCGGCTTTGACGTCCGTCCAGAGGGAGCGGTTCTCCCCGGCACAGCGACCGGTCATCAACTCGCCCGTCCCGGTCGACCGCGAGGCCCTAGCTGTGCTGTTCGGGCACGTTGGTGACGTGGCGACACGGTCTTGATGATCTTGATATGGGTGAGGACCCCGGGTTTCGGTGTGGATCACCACAACCTGCACCGACTCCCGGAGGCCCTCATGGTCCACCGTAACGCCCCGTTGACCCCGACCGGCAGGCTCCGGTTGCCGCAGTGTGTCATCGATCAAGGCTGGTCACTACGCCGCGCAGCTGAGCGGTTTCAGGTCTCACACACGACTGTTGCTCGCACCACGCGCCGATGCGCCTCGAGCACGAAATCGAGACGGACGGGAGCCGCTCAGGCGGCGAGGACAAACGCCGGACCGGCGGCGACACCGGCATCGGCGATCCCCCGGTCGACACCGGCGCGTTCCGCGGTCCGGCGGATGAATTCCTGGCGGCCGAACGGCGTCGTACTGACTGTGCACACCGTTCTTGAACTCGCCAACAGCGCTGTGCGCGTCCTGTGAGCCGGGCATCCCGCCGAACGGGCTCTCCTTTTCGCTCCGGCCTCCTGTTGCCCAGCAGATCAACGTTCCGGGACTGCGCGAGAGCATCTCCCCCTCGACCGGATCGAGGGGAGATACCGTTTTCTCACCCCGATCACGCCGGAGACTAACCGGGCTCCGGAAGGGTGATGACACCACGTCACCGCCAAGAGAGCCCGCATGTCCCCCTCACGACGTGCTGGCGACATGAGCGACGTTGCTGTTCGTCACCGCGCTCAGGGCGGCGCACCAGGGCCTGCAGCAGCTGGGCTCGGTCGCTTCCGGACTCACGTCCGCGGGCCGCCTGACCGGGCTGCTCTCGTCCGCCCTGCTCCTGCTGCAGGTACTGCTGATCGCCCGGATCCCCCCGGGTCGAACTCAACTCCGGGCAAGACACGCTGGCGCACGGGCACCAGCTGACCGGGTTCACCTCGTTCGTCCTGCTGTGCCTGCACATCGTCCTGATCTCTCTGGGCTACGCCATGACCGACCACAGTGGACTTATCGCCGAGGTGTGGAGTCTCGTCACGACCTACCCGGGCATACTGCTGGCGACCGCGGGTACGGTCGCGCTCGTCTTGGTCGTCCTCACCTCGGTGTGGGCCCCGCGCCGCCGGTTGCGCCACGAGTCCTGGCACCTGCTGCACCTCTACTCCTACCTCGGCGTCTCCGTTCACTCCGAACCCTGCAGCACCTGCCAGACCCTGGTGGCCACGTGCAGGTTGAGTCTGCTGTCGACGTCATTGAGGTCGCGGTCGGTGATCTCCCGGATCCGGCCGAGCCGGTAGCGCAGGGTGCTGCGGTGGATCACCAGCGCGGAAGCGGTCTCGTCGTAGTGTCCGCCGCATTCGAGGTACTGCGACAGCGTCTGAACCAGATTCGTGTTCTTTTGCTCGTCGTAGTCGAGAAGCTGGCCCAGCCATTCCCGCACGAACGCGACGATTTCGGCGCGATTGTCTCCGGTGTCCAGAATGCGGTAAAGGCCCAGTTGGTCGAATGTCGTCGCACCATGGGGTGACCTTGATTTCTGGCGGACGTCCAGGGCTCGCAAGGCTTCCGAGTAGGACCTCGGAAAGTTGCCAGGGCTGTCGCAGCGGGCACCGACCCCGATCGCACAGGCGCTTCCGAGGCTCTCCGAGAGGGTGCGGCACAGCGCGTCCCCGTCCGGGCGTCCGCGGACGAGGAGCACCACGGCTCCCGAGCGCCGGGAGATCATCGAGCTCAGCTGAAGCGAGGCGGCCGCCCGGCCGGTGGCGTGGGCGAGGGCGTCGTCGGCGTGCCTCCCGTCCCATTGGACGACGATCACGTAATGAGGGCCGCGCAGGTCGTGCCCGATCGCGTCGGCGCGAGCGTAGGCGCTCTCGTCGTCGGTGCCGGTGATCAGGTCGTCGACCAGGTCACGGTGAAGGCGTAGTTCGACCTCGGCGAGATTGCGCTGGTGGGACAGCTCCAGCGCCAGCACCGTTGTCCCGTATTCGAGCGCGAACATCTCGTGGCTGCCCACGGTCCTGCGGGGGTCCACGAGCGCGATCACGCCGAGTACCTCGTAGTGCGGTTTGACGAGCGAGATCAACCGGTCCTTCTCCCGGACCGGATGGGGGACCGCCGCGGCGCGCCTGAGCAGCTCCTCGCGCCGGTGGGATTCGGGCTTCGGGTACGGGTCGGGCTTGCCGGCACCGGCCCAGGCCCGCAGGTTGCCGAACCGGTCTTCGATCGCGACCGACAACGATGTCAGCTGGTGCAGCGCATGGGCGATGCCAGGCTCGCCCGCACCGGACACGGAGATGTTGGTGAGTACCTCGTGCACGTGCCCCTGTTGCTCGAGCCGGGCGACCGACGCAGCCAGCCTGCCGTTGAGCTCTTGCAGAACGAGGGCCTGTTCCCGCTCTCGCCGGTGGAGCGCGGCGTTGGCCAGCGCATCCGCCGCCTGTTGACTGAGCGCTTCGAGCAAGAAGAACTCGTCCTCCGACGGCTGAATTGCCGCGTGCACCACCAGGTAGCCTCTCAAGACGTTCAGCCCGCGCAGCGCGAAGCCCCAGCACCAATCGCCGCCGGGTAGGACGAGCGAGCCGCTGTCGCCGTCGAGAAGCCACACCTGCTGGTCAAGCTCCGCGTTCGGCTCCGCGTCATCACAACGCTTGAGTGCGCCGTCGATGATCAGGTACACCGCCTTGGTGCCGCAGCCGCTCAGCGACAGCACCGAGGTGGCGGCCAGTCGAACGATGTCGTCGGCTTCACGGCCGACGAACGACCCCCGCAAATTCGACAAGTGGCCACGCCACCAGCCGTCCGAGCTCTGTGGATTTTGGTGGGTTCCGCCCGCCGCCGCGGGTGCCATCCGGGCCTCCAACCGCCGACTGAACAAAGACTCTACACGGATGATCCTGCTCTGCCGGGTCGATCGTTCGCGCCAGTTTCGGCCTGCCAGGCGCACGCGCGAGCATGGCTCTGCTTGGCACAGTCTGCTGTGTCACGAAAAACCGCTGCGACGGTCCCGATTCTGCCGGTAACCGCAAATTCGCATGCGCCAGGAGAAGCGCGTCACAGAGTTTGTTCGACGCGGTAGGTCCATTCGCGACACGTACTCGGACGAGGAATGAGGAGAGTCATGACATTAATGCGTTTCGACCCGTTCCGCGATCTCGAACGGTTGACCGAGCAGGCCGTGGTGGGCGCCCGCGGCCCGCGGGCGATGCCGATCGAGGCCTTCCGCCGCGGCGACCAGTTCGTCGTCGCGCTGGACCTACCGGGAGTGAACCCCGACGACGTCGACGTGACGGTGGAACGCAATGTGGTGACCGTACGTGCCCGTCGCGCCCCGCTGCGCCGTGAAGGTGACGAACTGGTGGTCGACGAACGGCCGCAGGGTGAGTTCAGCCGCCAATTCTTCCTGGGCGACAACCTGGACAGCACGCGGCTGTCCGCGGAGGTCGACCACGGTGTGCTCATGCTCGGCATCCCGGTCGCCGAAGCCAGCAAGCCTCGCAAGGTCGAAATCGGCGGCGGCACCGAGACGGCTGAAAAGAAGCCTCAGATCAAGGCTTCTCGCGAAGAACACGCGAACGTCTAGGAGCCGGACGATGACTGCGCAGCCCGGCGCCACGGCGCCATCACCGCGTGACTCTTCGGACCAGCAAGCTTCGGATGAGCTCACCTCGGAACAGCGCACCGCGAGCCGGCGTCGTCCGATCGGCGCTTACGAGACCTACAGCGAAGCCGAGCGTGCCGTTGACTACCTGTCGGACAACGGCTTCCCGGTCCAGCGGGTCGCCATCATCGGCTCGGACGTCAAGCTGGTCGAGCAGGTCGTCGGGCGCCTGAACTACGGCGGCGCCGCGCTGCGCGGAGCCGGCTCGGGTGCCGTCACAGGACTGCTGATCGGTTGGCTGTTCGGGATCTTGAACTGGTTCACGCCGTTGCTGGCGGCCTTCACCCTCGCCGTGTACGGCCTTGTGTTCGGCGCTGTGATCGGCGCGATCTTCGGCCTCGCCGTCCATGCGCTCCAGCGTGGCCGCCGCGACTTCGCCTCGGTCCGGGTCATGACGCCCACCCGCTACGAGGTCGTCGCCGACGAAGCGGTGGCCGACGAAGCCAAGAAACTGCTCGCCAAGATGAAGGGAAGTGTGTGATGGCCAAGGCGGTCGGCATCGACCTGGGCACGACCAACTCGGTGATCGCCGCCTGGGAAGGCGGCGAGCCCACGGTCATCGCCAACTCCGAAGGCACCCGGACCACCCCGTCGGTGGTCGCGTTCACCGAAAGCGGCGAGCGGCTGGTCGGCCAGCTCGCCCGCCGGCAGGCGATCCTCAATCCGAAGGGCACCGTCTACTCCGCGAAGAGGTTCATCGGCCGGAAATACGACGAGGTCGGCGACGAGGCCAAGGCTGTCGGCTTCGACGTCGTCGAGGGCGAAGGCGGCGTCGTCCGGTTCAAGGTCCGCGACAAGCTCTACTCGCCGGAGGAGATCAGCGCGCAGATCCTGCGCAAGCTCGCCGACGACGCGGGCAAGTTCCTCGGCGAGCGGGTGACCGAGGCCGTCATCACCGTGCCGGCGTACTTCAACGACGCCCAGCGGCAGGCCACCAAGGACGCCGGCAAAATCGCCGGCCTCGAGGTCCTGCGCATCATCAACGAGCCGACCGCCGCCGCGCTCGCCTACGGGCTCGACTCGAAGAGCCACGAGACGGTCCTCGTGTTCGACCTCGGCGGCGGCACCTTCGACGTGAGCCTGCTCGACGTCGGAGACGGCGTGGTCGAGGTCCGCTCGACCGCCGGGGACACCCATCTCGGGGGTGACGACTTCGACCGCCGGATCGTGGATCACCTCGCCGATCAGTTCCAGAAGGACAACGGCATCGACCTGCGGGCGGATCCGCAGGCGCTCCAACGGCTCTTCGAAGCCGCGGAGAAGGCGAAGGTCGAGCTCAGCTCGGTCAGCCAGACGAGCGTGAGCCTGCCGTTCATCACTGCGGATAAAGACGGCCCGAAGCATCTCACGACCACCTTGATGCGCTCGGTGTTCGAGCAGATCACCACGGACCTGGTCGAGCGGTGCCTTGGCCCGGTCAAGCAGGCGATGAGCGACGCGAAGGTGACCGCGAACGACATCGACGAGGTCATCCTGGTCGGCGGATCGACGCGGATCCCGGCCGTGCAGAGCCTGGTCCGCAGGCTGACCGGCGGCAAGGACCCGAACATGAGCGTCAACCCGGACGAGGTCGTCGCGCTCGGTGCGGCGGTCCAGTCAGGTGTGCTCAAGGGCGAGGTCAAGGACGTCCTGTTGCTCGACGTCACACCACTGTCCCTCGGCGTCGAAACCCAGGGCGGCGTGATGACGAAGATCATCGAGCGCAACACGACCATCCCGGCGCGGCGGACCGAGGTGTTCTCCACCGCGGAGGACAACCAGCCCGCGGTCGACGTCGTGGTGCTCCAGGGCGAGCGGGAGAGGGCGGCCGACAACCGGGTGCTCGGGCGCTTCCAGCTCACCGACATCCGGCCGGCTCCGCGGGGCGAGCCCCAGATCGAGGTCACCTTCGACGTCGACGCCAACGGCATCCTCGATGTCACGGCCAAGGACAAGGACACCGGCGCGCAGCAGGGCATCACGATCAGCGAGAGCTCGAATCTCGACCAGGCCGAGATCGACCGCATGGTCACCGAAGCCGAACGCAACCGGTCCGAGGACCTGCGGCTGCGCGAAGAGGTCGACGCGCGCAACCTGCTCGACTCGGCGGCATACCAGGTCGAACGGGCGATCACGGACACCACCCCGCCGCATGAGAAGGCGCGGGCGGAGATGCTCGTCAACGAGGCTCGTGAGGCCGTGAAGAACGCGGCTCCGGTGGACCAGGTGCGTTCGCTGACCTCGGAGTTGCAGCAGGTGCTGGCCGGGCTCAACGCTTCCCGGGCGAGCGGCGGCGAAGGTGGCAGCGGTTCCGGCGGCGGCACGCAGCAATCGGCCGACGAGGACGACGTGATCGACGCGGACTTCGACCGGGCGTGAGGCGGATCGATGACCACCCCAGGAAAGGCCGCGGAGCAGGGAAACCCCTCCGCGGAGGTCGCCGAGGCCGGCACAGTGCCCGGCCCGCAGGCAGTGCCGGCCCCGGCGGCCGGGGCGGAGGAGAAACTCGCCGAGCTCGAGGACCGGTGGCGGCGGGCCGTGGCCGACCTCGACAACGTGCGCAAGCGCCATGCCACGGAGATGCGGCGGGAGGTGGAAGCCGAGAGGGCCAGGGTCGCGGCGGCCTGGCTTCCGGTGCTCGACAACCTCGAACTGGCGCTCGCGCACGCCGAGGCGGACCCGTCGGCCATCGTGCAGGGCGTCCACGCGATCCGGGATCAAGCCGTCCAGCTGCTCGCCGGTCTCGGCTACCCGCGGGACGACGAAACCGATGTCCGGTTCGACCCGAACAGGCATGAGGTCGTCGCCGTCGTCGAGGACCCGGCCACCGAACCGAACACCGTGACCCGGGTGGTGCGCCCCGGCTACGGGACCGACCGGCACCAGCTGCGGCCGACGGCCGTGACGGTGTCCAAGTCACCGGGGTGATGCCCGGTGGCAACCGATTTCTACCAGGCTCTCGGTGTCGCCAAAACGGCGAGCACCGACGAAATCCAGCGGGCATACCGAAAACTGGCGCGGCAGCACCACCCCGACGTGAACTCCGACCCGGGCGCCGAAGAGCGCTTCAAGGAGATCAGCGAGGCCTATCAGGTCCTGTCCGACCCGGAACAGCGCAAAAAGTACGACCGGTTCGGCGCGGATTTCCGCCGCGTGCCCGACGACTTCGACGAGCGGGTGTACGCCAGTGCCGGCGGGCGGGGTGGCGGCCGCGGCCGCTCCACCCGGGCAGGCCCGGGATTCGGCGGCGGGTCCGAGGGCTTCGAAGGCGTCGACCTCGAGGACCTGCTGGGCGGCTTCTTCCGGAGCCGGGGCGCCGGTGGGCCGATCGCCGGCGCCGACCAGGAGGCCGAGCTCGAGCTGACGGTCGAGGAGGCCTACCAGGGCGGGCGACGGCATTTGAGCATCACCGGCGCGGGTGAGCGCGGATACGACGTCGACATCCCGGCCGGTGTACTCGACGGCCAGCGCATCCGGCTCGCCGGTCAGGGCGGGCGGGCGTCCGGGAACGCGGCGCCCGGCGACCTCTACCTCGTGGTACGGATCAAGCCGCACCCTCGCTACCGCCTGTCCGGGCGCGACATCACGGTCGAGCTGCCGGTGTCGCCCTGGGAGGCGGCGCTCGGCGCCACGGTTCCCGTGCTGACCCCCGGCGGTGAGGTGAAGGTGCGAGTCGTGCCCGGCTCGTCGACCGGACGGCGGCTGCGGCTGCGCGGCGAAGGCCTGCCCAACCCCAAGGGCAGGCCGGGCGATCTCTACGCCGAGGTCCGCGTGATGGTGCCGAAGAAGCTCGGCAAGCAGGAGCGCGAGCTCTTCGAAGAGCTCGCCGCGGTGTCCGATTTCGACCCGAGGAGGACCTGATGGCCGAGTACCTGCTCGCCCGTCCCGTCCGGCTCAGCCTCGACACGGTAGCCGCGCGAAGCGGGCTGCATCCGGATCTGATCCGCCGGTTCGTCGCGCTGAGCCTCGTGGACGGCGCCGCCGATGCGAGCGGGCGGCTGTGGTTCGCCCCGTCCGCCGTCGCCACCCTCGCGCGCATCCAGCGCTTGCGCGCGGGCCTTTCCCTCAACTACGCGGCCATCGGGCTCGTGCTCGACCTGCTGGACCGAATCGACGTCCTCGAAGCCCAAGTCAGGAGCCACCGGCGATGGACATGAACAAGCTGACCCAAAAATCGCAGGAAGCCCTGCAGGAGGCCCAGAGCGTGGCGCAGCACCACGGCCACACCGAGACCGACGGTGAGCACCTGCTGCTCGCCCTGCTCGATCAGTCCGACGGCCTGGCGCCCCGGCTGCTCGTGCAGGCCGGCGCGGACGTCGACGGCCTGCGCGAAGCCGTCGAAGGGGAGCTCGCGCGGCGGCCGAAGGTGACCGGCCCCGGCGCCACCCCCGGGCAGGTCTACCTCACTCGCCGCCTCGCCGGCCTGCTCGACGCCGCCGAACGGGACGCCAAGCGGCTCAAGGACGAATACGTCTCCGTCGAACACCTCGTGCTGGCACTCGCCGACGAGGGTGCGAAGTCCGCTGCGGGGCGGCTGCTGACCCAGCACGGCGTGACGCGCGAGTCGTTCTTGACAGCGCTGACCAAGATCCGCGGCAACCAGCGGGTCACCTCCGCTACTCCCGAGGGCGCGTACGAGGCGCTCGAAAAGTACGGCCGGGACCTCGTCGCCGACGCGCGATCAGGCAAGCTCGACCCGGTGATCGGCCGGGACGCCGAGATCCGCCGGGTGGTCCAGATCCTGTCGCGGAAGACGAAGAACAATCCCGTCCTGATCGGCGACCCGGGGGTCGGCAAGACGGCGATCGTCGAGGGCCTCGCCCAGCGGGTCGTGCGCGGCGACGTGCCGGAAGGCCTGCGGGACAAGACGATCTTCTCTCTCGACATGGGCGCGCTCGTCGCCGGGGCGAAGTACCGCGGCGAGTTCGAGGAGCGCCTCAAGGCCGTGCTGGCCGAGGTCAAAGCCGAAGAGGGACGCATCCTGCTCTTCGTCGACGAGCTCCACACGGTCGTCGGGGCCGGCGCCGCCGAAGGCGCGATGGACGCCGGGAACATGCTCAAGCCGATGCTGGCGCGCGGTGAGCTCCACATGATCGGCGCGACGACACTCGACGAGTACCGCAAGCACATCGAGAAGGACGCCGCGCTGGAGCGCCGGTTCCAGCCGATCGTCGTCGACGAACCCTCCGTCGAGGACACCATCTCGATCCTGCGTGGACTGCGGGAGCGGCTCGAGGTGTTCCACGGGGTCAAGATCCAGGACGGCGCGCTGGTCGCCGCCGCGACCATGTCCCACCGCTACATCACCGATCGTTTCCTCCCGGACAAGGCGATCGACCTGGTCGACGAGGCGTGCGCGCGGCTGCGCACGGAGATCGATTCCATGCCCGCCGAACTCGACGAGCTCACCCGGCGAGTCACCCGTCTGGAGATCGAGGAAGCCGCGTTGTCCAAGGAACCCGACAAGGCCAGCAAGGCCCGGTTGGCGGACCTCCACCGGGAACTCGCCGATCTTCGTGCCGAAGCGGACTCGAAGAAGGCCCAGTGGGAAGCCGAGCGTCAGGCGATCCGGCGGGTCCAGCAGCTGCGGTCCGAGCTGGAACGGCTGCGCCACGAAGCCGAGGAAGCGGAACGGAACTACGACCTGAACCGCGCGGCCGAGCTGCGCTACGGCGAGATCACCGAAGCCGAGCGCCGGCTTGCCGCGGAGGAAGAACAGCTGGCGGGCAAGCAGGGCCGGAAGCGGCTGCTGCACGAGGTCGTCACCGACGAGGAGATCGCCGAGATCGTCGCCTCGTGGACCGGGATCCCAGTTTCCCGGTTGCAGGAAGGCGAGCGGGAAAAGCTGCTGCGGCTCGATGAGATCCTGCACGAGCGGGTCATCGGCCAGGACGAGGCCGTCCGGCTGGTCGCCGACGCGATCATCCGGGCGCGTTCGGGTATCCGCGATCCTCGCAAGCCGATCGGGTCGTTCATCTTCCTCGGCCCGACCGGTGTCGGGAAGACCGAACTGGCCAAGACCCTCGCGGCCGCCTTGTTCGACAGCGAGGAAAACATGGTCCGGCTCGACATGAGTGAGTACCAGGAGCGGCACACCGTCTCGAGGCTGCTGGGAGCTCCGCCGGGTTACGTCGGCTACGACGAGGGCGGGCAGCTCACCGAAGCCGTGCGGCGCAAGCCTTACTCGGTAGTTCTGTTCGACGAGATCGAGAAGGCGCACCCGGACGTGTTCAACACGCTGCTCCAGGTGCTCGACGACGGCCGGATCACCGACGCGCAGGGCCGTACCGTCGACTTCCGCAACACGGTGATCATCATGACCTCCAACATCGGCTCGCAGCACCTGCTCGACGGGGTCACCTCCACCGGCGAGATCAAGCCGGATGCCCGGGACGCCGTGCTGGGCGAGCTGCGGCACCACTTCCGGCCGGAGTTCCTCAACCGCGTCGACGACATCGTGCTGTTCACGCCGCTCGGGCCGGCCGAGATCGAGCGGATCGTCGACCTGCAGTTCGACGAGTTGCGCCACCGGCTGGCCGAACAGGGCATCTCGGTCGAGCTCACCGCGCAGGCGAGGAAACTCATCGCCCAGCACGGATTCGATCCCGTGTACGGCGCCCGGCCGCTGCGCCGGTACATCTCCCACGAGGTCGAGACCAAGATCGGCCGCACGCTCCTGCGCGGTGAACCGACCGAGGGGCTGGTGATCACCGTCGACGCCAAGGACGGCGAGCTCGTCGTCACCTACAGCGGGGGCGAAGGGAGGTCCGCGGCATGAGCACCGGCACCGGTAACACCTCCGGCACCACCGGCACGGTCGTCTGCGAACACTGCGGGCACAAGAACCGCCTGCCGGCGGCTGCCGCGGGCAAGCCGACCTGCGGGCACTGCCACGAGCCGCTGCCCTGGATCGTCGACGCCGGCGAGACCGACTTCGCGGAAGTCGCGGAGCAGGCCACGATGCCGGTGCTGGTCGACCTCTGGGCCGCCTGGTGCGGGCCCTGCCGACAGGTCAGCCCCGCGCTGGCCCAGCTCGCACGGGAGCGGGCCGGGAAGGTCAAGCTCGTGAAGGTCGATGTGGACAACGCACCCGGGCTGGCCCAGCGGTTCGACGTGAAGGCCGTGCCGACGCTCATGGTGCTGCGCGGCGGTGAGGTCGTCGCGCGGCAGGCGGGGGCTGCGCCCGTGAACGTGCTGCGCGAGTGGCTCGATCAGGCGCTGGCGCGGGCCGAGAACACCTCCGAGGCCAAGTCGATGAGGGAAGGTGACGTGCGATGACCAGTGTCGTCGACCGGCATCTCGAGTTCGTCCGGGACGTTGGGCCGCGAACCCCGCAGGGTTGCGAGGAGTGCCTGGTCGCCGGCACGCCGTGGCTGCATTTACGGCTGTGCCTGACGTGCGGGCACGTCGGCTGCTGCGACTCGTCGCCGATGAAGCACGCCAGCAAGCACGCCCACGCCATCGGACATCCGATCGTGCGCTCGTTCGAGCCCGGCGAGACCTGGCGCTGGTGCTACGTCGATCAGGCATTCGTATGACCGCCTTGACAGGGATCGACCTCAGCGCGCCGCTGACCGAGACCCCGGATCCGCACGGAGCGTTCCCCTCGCTCACGGACGAGCAGATCCGCACCCTCGGCAAAGGCGGCAAACGCCGTCCGGTCCGGGCGGGCGAGGTGTTGTACGCACAGGGCGAGCCGACATCCGAGTTTTTCGTGATCCTGACCGGCAAGGTCGCCGTGGTGGAAGGAACCGGGCGCGACGCGAAGGTCGTCCGCGTCCACGGACCTCGCCGGTTCCTGGGTGAACTCGGGCTGCTCGAAGGGCAGCCCGCGTTCGTCGGCGCCGTGGCCGTCGAGGCCGGCCAGGTGCTCGCCATCCCGGCAAGCGCGTTGCGGCGCCTGGTGCTCGGCGATCCGGTGCTCGGCGACCTGATCCTGCGTGCCTACCTCGTGCGGCGGACGCTCCTCATCGGATCCGGCACCGGGCTGCGGATCGTCGGCTCCTGCTATACCCCGGACACCAAGCGGCTGCTGGAGTTCGTGGCGCGCAACCGGCTCCCGTACCGGCTGGTCGACGTCGACAAGGACCAGCAAGCCGAAGCGCTCCTGGAGCGCTTCGGCGTTGCCGTCGAGGACACCCCGGTGGTCGTGCTGAACGGCACCGAAGTGCTGCGGAACCCGAGCACCGCCGAGCTGGCCCGGAGAATGGGGCTGCGGCCGCCGGAACCGGAACGCGGTGTGCGGGACTTGCTCGTGGTCGGTGCCGGGCCCGGCGGGCTGGCCGCGGTGGTCTACGGCGCTTCCGACGGGTTGCGGCTGTCGGCGTTCGACGCCCTGGCGCCGGGCGGCCAGGCCGGAACGACGTCCCGCATCGAGAACTACCTCGGCTTCCCGCCGGGGATCTCCGGCGCGGAGCTGGCCGAGCGATCGGTGATCCAGGCGGCCAAGTTCGGGGCTCGAGTCGCCGTCCCGGCCGAAGCGCGCACCCTCGAACCACGCGCCGGCCGCTACGTCGTCGGATTCGACGACGGCATCGAGATCGTTTCCCGTGCCGTCGTGATCGCCACCGGTGCTCGCTACCGCAGGCTCGTCATACCTGGCATCGAGACATTCGAAGCGACCAGCGTCTACTACGCCGCGACTCTGCACGAAGCGCGTCGATGCCTCGCCACCCCCGTCGCAGTGGTCGGTGGCGGCAACTCGGCCGGCCAGGCGGCGGTCTTCCTCGCGGAGGGTTCGCCGGTGGTCCACCTGGTCGTGCGCGGCGGCGATCTCGCTGTGAACATGTCCCGCTATCTCGTCGACCAGGTCGAACAGCATCCGCGGATCACCGTGCTCAAGCACACCGAAGTCCGCGAGCTCGTCGGCGGCGACAGCCTCGAATCCCTGGTCGTCGAGGACAACCGCACCCGCGAGCGCCGCGTCCTCGACGCCCGTGCGCTCTTCGTCTTCATCGGGGCTTCCCCGCACACCGCCTGGCTTTCGGGGATGGTCGCCCTGGACGAGGACGGGTTCGTGCTCACCGGTGCGGACGCCGAGGGGCACCGGGACCCCGACGTGTGGCGCGGGGTTCAGCGCCCGCCGCTGGTGCTGGAGACGAGCAGGCCGGGCGTGTTCGCTGTGGGCGACGTGCGCCACGGCTCGGTCAAACGAGTGGCCTCGGCGGTCGGGGAAGGCGCCATGGCCGTCCGGTTCGTACACGAACATCTCTCGATGGAGGCCTGATGCCGGTCATGGGCGCGGCAAGGTTCGAACGGTTCTTCCGGGTGGCCGCGAGCCTGAATGTCGACAAGAGCGATCTGAAACGGTACGACGAGTTCTTGGACCGCAAGATCTACGACCTCTTCGTAGTCGCCAAGGCCACGGCCAAGGCCAACGGGCGGGACGTCATCGAACCGAGGGACCTGCCGATCACCAAGGGGCTGCAGGAGTGCATGCACGAGTTCCTCAACATGGAAGACGACCTGGAAGTGGTGCCGCTGATCGAGCAGCTCCTGAGGCGTCCCCCGCTCGAGATCGCGATCGCCGAAGACACCGAGGCACGGCTCCCGGCCATCGCCGGCGGCCTCAGCGTGGCTCTCGCGCAGGCGTTCAAGATCATCGCCCCGCGGGTCAAGAACCCCGGCTCCGCCGAGTGGGAACAAGTCTTCCGGATGTTCGAACTGCTCCTCTGAAAGGGCGTCAGGCATGGTCAACGGACTCTCACGCAACCTCGATCAGCCGGCGTACGTGGCCGCGTTCGCCGAGCTGCAACGCCTCACCGGACAGGCGCGTGGCGCACCGGCCGAGGCCGCCCACACCACGGGGGATCTAACGGTCACCTCGACGATGCGGGGCGAGCGCTACACAGTCGTCACGATCGGTGGTTCGATCGACGCGCGGGCGCTGCGCCTACTGTCCGCTCACTTCGCCGGACTGCTCCACGCCGGTACCCGGCACCTGGTGGTCGATCTGTCCCAGGTCAAGGAGGTGGACGACAGCCTGTTCGGACTCATGCACAAGGTGGAGGACAGGCTAACGGCGCTCAACGGCCTGTTCGAGCTGACCGGGCTCGCGCCGCCCGTGCTGTACGCAATGGACGACGCCCTGCTGGCCGGAGTCTTTTCCTGGCACCGCGCCGTCATCGAGGACCCGAGACCGCGTGCCGCACTGTGGTCGGCATTGCGCTGCCCGCAAGGGCTCGAGAACGTCGCGGAGCCCGGATCCGCGGACCGGCACCGGACTTTCATCGACACGGCCGCCCACGGCCGCGGCGAGCGATGGGGGAAGCGCAGGTGAGAGCTGCTGCCGAACGACCGAAACGAGTACGTGGCTTCGGATGCTCAGAGTCGGCCTGCTCCTGTGGACAATGTCCGCGGTCGTCACCTACCTGACCGGAAACCCCAACCTCATCCCCACCCTGGTGCTGCTCGGCAGCTTCCTGGTGCCGGTGACCTTCGTGGCGTGGGCGTTCGAGCACCGGGACTCCGGCGAGATCACCGCCGAACTCGTGTTCCGCATGTTCACAGTCGGCGGTGTTCTCGGCGTGCTCGGCGCGTCGGTGCTGGAAACATACCTGCTGTACCCGTCGCCGTGGCTGTACGTCGGCGTCGGACTCATCGAGGAAGCGGTCAAGCTGGCCGCGCTCGCCCTGCTGACGAGGCGCTTGGCCGTGAAGTCCGTGCGCGATGGGTTGATCCTGGGTGCCGCGGTCGGGTTCGGGTTCGCCGCCTTGGAGTCGGCCGGGTTCGCGCTGACCGCGCTGTTCACCTCTCAGGGACTGTCTCTGGCGAACTTGGTGACCACCGAACTGTTGCGCGGGCTCCTCGCCCCGGTCGGCCACGGGCTGTGGACCGCGGTTCTCGGCGGGCTCCTGTTCGCGTGGAGCACCCGCGACCATTTCGTCCTCACCGCCCGGCTCGCACTGGCCTACCTGGGCGTTTCGCTGCTGCACGCGCTGTGGGACTCGATGTCCGTGATTTCCCTGTACATCACGCTGCTGCTGACCGGTCAGCCGTGGCAGTACGACCTGCTGGCGCGCGGCCTGCCGGCCGCTCCGACCGGCACCCAGGTCGGGTTGTACACGACGCTGACCTGGGTGGGCCAGGGCCTGATCGCGGCGACCGGGGTGGTGTGGCTGCTGGTGCTGGTCGTGCGGGCACGCCGGGAGCGGCAGGGCACGCGACCGGCACTGACCTACCGCGTGGCGACGTCCCGGCATCCGGCTCTTCCGTTCTGACCCGCTGTCCGAGCCAATAGCCGAGCTCGCTGCCGGGCCGGGTGATTTGGCCGGCGCCACCCGGGGAATCCGACGGGTACCGATGAGCGAGGTGAAACGGATGAAGGCACCACGCCAGGTGGCCGTCGGAGTGCTGGCCGACGAAGGGCTACCGGAGCAGGTGATCACGACGATCGCCGACGACCTGCCCGGGATATTCGCCGCCCAGGTGAGCGAGAAGACGCGATGGCGGGTGGCGGACCAGGTGGAGCAGTTGCCGCTGGACGAAAACGATGACCTCCCGATGCGCACCTTGTTACAGCGGCACCGGCAAGACCAGCGCTGGGACCTGCTGGTCCTGATCACCGATCTGCCCCGGCGCGCAGGGACGAAACCCGTCGTCGCGGGAATCGACGTCGAGCACCAGTCGCGATGATCTCGCTGCCCGCGCTCGGCGCCGTCCTAGTGCGTCACCGGGCACGGGCGTTGCTCATCCGCGTGATGCGGCAGCTGGTGTCGCGGCTCGGAATCGACGCGGATCACGGCCGAGTGGCTTACACGGAAATCGTGACAGGGCCCCGCCCGGGATATCGCTGCCGCACGGCCGCACCTCGACCGCCTCATCGGCCGCGCAACGTCTATATTCGGGAGGACCACCTTCTGGTGACGTTGACGGGCTTGCTTCACGAAGACGGACAGGCCCACGACCGCAGCCCGCGCGAGATACGTGAGGACCTTCGAAACCGCGGATTGGCGGTCTTATGCGGTCGCGAGACTCGCGAACTTCGGCCGGCCGTCGCGCAACACGTCGCCTGCCCGCCACGACCACCGAATCAGCTCACCCTCGAATTGGACTGCAGTCACCACGCGGGCACGGCACCGGAGCACCGGACAGCGGCCGTCGACGAGCATCACCGCACATTCCCTGCAACCGGCGAGCGACCGATATCATCAGGCGGTGGCAGCCGTGGACCGATATAGAAGTACCCCACGGATCTGAAGATTCGTGGGGTAAAGGAGTGTCCGAGACGATCTTGCACGCTAGCCACAACGCTCCGGATCCCCGGCTGACGTGCAGGTTCTCACTTGTCGACCCCGAAGCCACCCCACGCCCCATGGGTAATTGAGTTTCCGACACGATAACTACAACACTGGCCGCTATCGAGAAGTTCGCCCGCTGACAAGTCGCCACCTCGCCCGGCAGGGCGGGGTGGCGATCCGGTCGATCGTGTTGTTGTCGCAGTCGATCTCGACCCTGACCGGGACGACGTAGCGGACCCGGCGCCGGCCAGGAAGCGCCCGCGTCGCGACCCGGACGGCGACGTCGACTTGGACGGCTGAGCGTCCCGGCGTAACGTCGAGTTTATGTCGTTTCGGGACGGCCAGTACCGGTCCGGTCCGCAGTCGGCCGAGCTATTGGTGAAGACGCGGCGCACTGGACTCGGCTCGCGCGTCGGGCACGATCTCACGATCGAGGCGTCAGAGTGGGTTGCCGCCGTGTCGGTGAACACGGCGGACCCCGCGCTGTCCTCGGTCTTGGTCGACGTCGTCGCCGGCTCGCTGCGGGTGCGGTCCGGAAGCGGCGGAATCAAACCGCTCACCGACTCCGACCGCGCCGAGATCGAGAAAAACATTCGGACGAAGATTCTGCACACCGACCGATATCACGCAATCACGTTCCACTCGACGCGAGTCATTCAAGATGGCGAATCGCTCACCGTCGACGGCAATCTGACCATCATGGACCAGTCACACCCGATCACCGTGCTGGCCACGGTCAGCGACGACCGCAGGATTCGAGGCGGCGCAACCATAGTCCAGACACAATGGGGCATCAAACCCTATTCGGCGTTTTTCGGGGCGCTGAAGCTGGCAAACGAGGTCGCAATCGAGTTCGACGCGGAACTCACCGCGCTCTAGCCACGCAGAATCATCAGGCCGGCCGCCGCTCGCCGAAATGCAGCATACTGGGTGCCGGCTGAGCGCGGTGGTCGTGGACAGTGGCCAGGCTGGCCCGGCAGGCGCTCACAATCTGGCGAGTGGCAATGCCCTTGGGGGTGCGGCGGCAGCGCGGGCAAGCCATTGTCACGTCGCCAGTGAGCTCGTCGATAGCCACCGTGACTGCGCACTGACAGTCACGGCACCAGCGATGACCCGTGACTGGGCTGGCGTGCTCGGGGGAGGCGATGCACTGATGGATCCACCGGCGGTGGGCGGGGCAGGTCAGCCGCTCGAACGGGGACAGGCCGGTCTCGACGGCGGCGTCTTCGGCGGCCAGCTTCGCGGCCAGGCTGCGGTCGGCCAGGTCCGCATAGCGGCGGCTGGCGGACGCGGCCGCGCGATGCTGGGCTATCAGGGACACGACAGCGTCGGCCCGCCGGTGGACAGAGGGCCGGGTCTCGCCGCCGGTCGGCGTGGTCGCCGGAACGAAGGTCTGCTGGAACATCATCGCCCTTTCCTGCGAGAACAAGGCCGGTCAGGACCTCGCTCCTGAGCCACGCACGCCATTGGTCGCTGTCTGAGGTCAAGCCTCGCTCACCAACCCGGGTATGTCGTCACAGCAGGCAACCATCTTGGCGTAGCTGCTCGCCGGGGCTGCGCGATACCAGCTACCAGGAAGCGGCACAGCTGGCTCAAACTTTGTCGCGCTGACTCATTCCCCCTGGCAGCGGCGCATCGTGGTCGTCCGGAATTCCCCGGGGGATGGTCAGCGCGGAAAGCGCGCCGGCGGCAGCCGCGACGGCGAACGCCACCCGGAACCCGTCGGCCCTGGGTACGGACACTGGCCCCACCTGGACGGTGAGCGTGGCTAAGGGCTGTCTCGTAACTGGTGTTGTGGTTGGTGGGGCTGGTGGTGCGGTCAGCCGGCGAGGATGATGTTGTGCAGGTGCGCGATTGCGGACACCGTGTCGGCGAGTGTGCTCGCGGCGCGGCGGTAGTCGCGAAGGATCTTGAAGTTCTTCATCCGGGACAGAACGTGCTCGACGCGGGCTGGGACCTTGCGGTGGGTGGCGTTGAGGTCTTGCTTCCAGCCCGGCAACTCGCCCCCGTCACGGGGTTTGCGATAAGGCATGACCACGTCGGGGGTGCCTTGGTAACCGCCGTCAGCCATGACCGGCCGGTCGGCGAGTTGTTCGGCGATGCCGGAGTCGCGGTAGACGGTGCAGTCGTTGCGGCCGCCCGGCTGTGGGGCGCCGGTGGCGCTCACCAGCCGGGTGTCGGCATCGATCGCGACCTGCACATTCGTGGAGTAGCGGTAGTTCTTCGACGGGGTGGCCAGCCGGTGATCCCGGGTCGGGACCAGAGTGCCGTCCACGATCGCCACCGCGTCGATCCGGCGTTTACGGACCGGCGCCAGTGCCAGCAACGGGCCGATCGTGTCGCTTCCCCCGGTGCGCTGCGGAAGGCAATACCCCGAACAGCGGCCCGATCTGACGCATCGTCAGGTTCGTCCGCCAGTAGGTCGCGACCAGCAGAACCCGGTCTGCCAGCGGCAATGCCCACTGCCGGCCAGGGCTACCGTCCGCGATCTCGTCCCCGCCCCGCTTCGCGACCAACCGCACCAGCTTCCGGAACTGCCCCGGCTCCAACCCGGTAAACGGGACAATCCACTCCGGCCGCGATGCTGTGATCACCTGCACCACGACAACATGATCACCGACCGGCCCAGCGAGACCGAGACCGGGTTACGAGACATCCCTTAGTAAGCTAACGACCCACCGGCCGCATTTGGCGCCACGACGACCGGCCTGAGCGAGCCGTGCTCGACGAACGCCACCGGTCGCCCGTGATCGGTCGCGCGGAACCGGTTCGGACGGCGGTCCACCGCGACGGACCTTGCTCCGCAGCACAGCCGCACGGAAACGCTCGGCTGGGAGTCCCAGCCGAGCGTTTCGCCACTGTCGGTCGACACCGAACGAAGTCCGGCCTCGCTGAAACCCCTCCGCAGGTCAGGACGTGACCGCGCACTGTCCGCGATCGGCCCTCACCGGGCCTTCGCTCGTCGGGCGCACGTCGAAATCGAAGATTTCGGTGGGCACGTAGAGCGTGCAACACGCGTTGGGGATGTCCACGATGCCGCTGATCCGGCCTTCGATGGGCGCCGAACCGAGCAGCAGGTAGGCCTGTTCACCGGTGAAGCCCCACTTCTTGAAGTACTCCACCGCGTTCAGGGCCGCATTGCGGTAGGCCATGGTCGCGTCGAGGTAGAGGTTCTCGTCGGTCTCCCGGTCCACTGAGACGCCCACGAACGAGAGGAACTCGGAATAACGGGGTTCGACGTTTCCCGGCATGAACACCGGATTCGTGGTGATGCCGTACTTCTCCATGCCGCCTTTGATGAGGTCGACGTGGAAGTCGATGTACCCGCCCATCTCGATGGCGCCACAGAAGGTGATCTCGCCGTCGCCCTGGCTGAAGTGCAGATCTCCGCCGGAGAACTTGGCGTCGTCGACGTAGACCGGGTAGAAGACGCGCGATCCCCGGGTGAAGTTCTTGATGTCGTGGTTCCCGCCGTTCTCCCGGGCCGGCACCGTGCGGGCGCCCTCGCGGGCGATGTGGTCCGCGGTCGACCCGTCGGCCGTTCCGGCGAGGGTCCCGTCGAGCAACGGCGGCAGGCCCAGCGGCGGTACGCGGTCGGGCTCGCGGTCGACCAGCGCCCGCTCCCTGCGGTTCCACCGCTGGAGCAGCTCGGCCGAAGGCGCGGTGCCGAAGAGGCCGGGGTGGGTGATTCCGGTGTACCGGATGCCCGGCAGGTGGCGCGAGGTGGCCTGCTGACCGTGGAAGTCCCAGATCGCCTTGTAGGCGTCGGGGAAGTAGTCGGTCAGGAACCCGCCGCCGTTGGCCTTGGCGAACACCCCGGTGTAGCCCCAGCCCTGCCCCGGCGCGTCGCCGGTCTCCTGCGGAACCGGGCCGAGGTCGAGGATGTCGACGACGAGCAGGTCTCCGGGTTGGGCACCCTCGACGCCGATGGGACCGCTGAGCATGTGGCAGCGTGACAGGTCGACGTCCCGCACGTCGTTGGCCGAGTCGTTGTTGCCGAGCTGGGCGTCGGTCCATTCCCGGCACTCCACGCGGAACTCCTGCCCGGGACGGACCATCGCGGCGACCGGTACGTCCGGATGCCACCGGTTGTGGCCCGGCACCGCCTGATCGCGCATGGATTTTGTCTGGTCGACGCTGAACACTACTTCTGGCATGCGAATTCTCCTCTGTTTGCGGGCCCTTGACGATTCGCCCGCCGTTCTCGGGTCAGTACCTGTGAACCTCCCGGTCATATTCGGCGACGTTCGGCAGAAAAACCGACGCCTGGATTTACGAAAAACCTGATTTCGCCGACGATATGAAATTCTGCAAAAAGACCTTCGCTGTTCGGCGATCCGTACCCACGCCCTGAGGCAAGCATCGACGACTCCGGCCGGCGCTGATCGCCGTTGCGGTTGCGGTCGCCACACCGACTGCTTGCGGGCTACTTTCCGTGACGGCCCGGGCGGACTCACGAGGACGTTCGGCCACTCCCGAGACCAGGACGGCACTGGCCCGACGCCGCATCTCGAACGGGATCGCGCTGTGCGCAGCGTATTCGCACGTCGCGCAGGGATGTCAAGGGCAACGAAAAACCACGCTCCGGCTTGACTTAAGGTATATCGTTTCGTTATCTTGCCTCGTCTTGCACCGGCTGCCCGTTACGGGCGTCGAACCAATGCTGATCAAGAAAACGATGGAGCGTCGTGGAAGCGAAGTCCGACGACGACGGCTCGATGGAGTTCGTCGTCCTCACCGCGTGGGAATGCGCCAGCTGCGAGGTCGCCGGGCGGACTCCGCCGGGGGCGGCGGTCGAGTGCTGGAGTTGCGGCGGCTCGGTCGTGATCACCGCACGGCCCAGCATCCGGCGCTTGGCCGGGTAGCCGCACGCGGCTCCACCTGCGGTTTCGTCCGCGACCCGCGAGGCCCTGTCTGTCGCCCCGAGAACCCGAGTTGACTGGCCTTCCGAACGGCACCTGCGCGACCTGCTCGGCGTGGCGCGGTTCACAAGTCGGCCTACGCCTCGCACGTGATGACGCTGGTCGACCTGCCCTGGCGCTCGGCCAAGGCCAGTACCCGGCTGCAGTCGTTGCGGGCGTGGGGCAACCGAGGCCCGGTGCCCCACGACCTCCTCGGCGTGCGGTGGGACCCGACGCCGACGCCTGACTTCACGACGCTGGTGCCCAAGGCGTTGGAAGGTGATCTCAACTCGCGGGCAACGCTGCAGGTGGCCGGCGGCATCGCGCTGGTCACCGACAAGCTTCTGATGAGCAACCGCGGGTCGGCCGCCAGCAGTGGTGAAGTCCCCTTCCGGGCCAACGTGAATGACGTCGTCGACAACCTCGGACCTCACCGGCGCCGAGAACGGCCTCGATGACCTCACCACGCTCGGCGACACCGACGGGGCACTGCACCCGTTGCTGGTCGACACCGAGACCTGGAGCCGTCTCACCGGGATCACCTGGTCGGGGACCGTCAAGCCGGGCCACGCCCATCGATCCCCGCGAGTTCTCGTGCCATGATCTGAGGAACGCGGTTTCTGCTACACGGTTCCCTTGCCACTATTGGATGGTCGCGACGGTCCCCAGGTCTCACCAGAAGAGGTGCGTTCGTTCGCCAGCGCAGAACCGGCGCGCGGCGACGAACAGCCGCAGGTAGAGCTGATCGAGTTTGAGGTAGTTGGCAATGAGGTCGGCGGTGGTCAAGGTGGCCTCGCTGTATCAGAGGCCGGTGTCGGTTCGGGTGGCGTAGCGTGCGGGCACGCTGTCGCTGTCGGCAAGCCTGATCGCGTCGTCCAAATCGATGTCCACCAGGCCGGATACCTGGGCCTCAGCGAGCGGGATGTCCTCCAACGCCACGTCGAGGGGGATCAGGTGCCAGTGTTGGAACTCGCGTTCGATGTAGTCGGGGGCGAAGGTGACGGCGGTCGGCCGCAGGCCGATCGGGTGCAGGTCGCCGTAAGCGACGGGAGCCCCAGCTCCTCGTGAACCTCCCGCACACCGTCGGGAATGGTTTCGCCGGCCTGGTAATGGCCGCCGACGGTGATGTCGGCGTAGTCGGGCCGGTCGAAGCTGTACCAGCGCGGAGCTTTCTTCTGGAGGAGCACGCGCTGGGTGGTGGGGTTGATCCCGAGCGCGGAGAAGGTGCGATGCCACAGACCCTTGGCGTGGGCGGTCTTCTTGTCCTCGGTGCGGCGCAGCTCGGCGATGAAGTCGGCGATCTTGCCGCCCGCTCGGACTTCCCATCGCCGCCTCGCGACTGGCCGGTGGGTCGGGTCGCTTGCTGCTCAAGGGCAACTCGGCTACGCCAACCAGGCGAATCCGGAAGTTCGGCGCACCGCGAGGTCGTGACTCGCTCGGGCAGCCGTAACGCGCGCCGGCGGTCAACCGACATCCCTGAGCACAACTACGCGAAGGGGACCAGACCAAACAATGGCCAACTCGAACGGCAAGCCGCCGCGGCCCTCGCGGCTTGAGACCGCGACCAGCGGCGGGTTTTACTCGGCGACGCTCGTTGGCTCGTACTTCCACTCCGACGCCAAGCGCGGCTGGCAGGGCTGCGTAGTCGCCGAACCCACACCAGGCACCTACCTGGTCGAGCTGTTCAGCTGGGTCATGGGTGAGTCGACGGACCAGCAGCTCGTCCGACTCAGTGAGATGTCCGACTGGCGCTTCTACGACGATGCCGAGTGGCTGCGGAACTCTGCAGACGCAGCAAGGAGCCGCTGGGATAGGGAGCGCGAGTCGGCCGAATAACAATTCGAACATATGATCTAACGTAGGCGATGTCCGGCGGACGGACGGAGAAGTTCCAAGGGCCACCAAAGTACCGGGTTTTCTAGATTCAGCCCTGGGCGCGCACCGTCTTGCAGAGTCCGCCGGATACCCGCACGTTCGGGTCACCCCCTGGTCAGCCGATCACGCGGGACAGGGACCCTGTACCCCTTGTAGCCGTAGTCCGCCGCAGCCCCTGCACTCGACGCCCGATACATCCACCGCCAACAGGCGCGAGGACGGCGGGGGCGCGCAGCATTGCCAGACTTCGTGATCATGAGGGCGATCAACGCCGGGTCGGCGAGACTACGCCGGCGGTGGCGCGAACGAAGGGGCACCTGGTGGTGGGCGATCGTCGTGATCGTCGTGCCGGTCGCAGGGATTGCAGCTGCCGCCGTCACGGCCCTGCTGACGTTCGTCACCCCCGGGAGTCCCCAGAATCAGATCGAGCTGATCAAGACCGGACTGACTGTCGGCGCCGGCACTGGCGGCGTCGTCGCACTCGTGCTCAATGGCCGCCGACAATGGTCCACCGAGCACGACGCAACCGAACGGCGCCTGACCGATCTCTACCTCAAGGCGATCGAGCAGCTCGGCTCAGACCACGCCGCCGTCCGAAACGGCGGTCTGCGCGCCCTCGAACGCGTCGCACAGGACAACCCCGAGCAGCGCCAGACCGTCGTCGACGTAATCTGTAACTACCTGCAAGCCCCGTACAACTCAGGCAGCGCGCCGGACAGGGCACGGCGACTTGGCGTACGACGGCCATTGCTCCCTACGGACGCCAGAAAGCGCACGACGCCTACTGTCCGGACGTCGCCACCGCCCGAGCGTCCTTTCGGCGAAGCCGTCGCGGCGCATCAGCAGGAGCGCGAAGTTCGACTGACCGCCCAGCGCATCCTCGCCCGACATCTCCGCAAACCAGTCGATCTGCGACATCCACCTGCCACCTACTGGAACGACATCGACCTCAACCTGACCGGCGCAACCCTCATCGACTTCGACCTTCGCGATACTAAACTCGCTAGTGCCACCTTCAACGGAGCGAGCTTCGCCCAGGATGCGAACTTCGACGGGGCCAGTTTCTCCGGAAGAGTCAGCTTTAACGAAGCGAGCTTCGCTGGTGCGTCAGCGCGGAAGTCAGGACGAAGCCCGACGCCTTGCCCGCCCGCGGCCGCAAGCCCTGCAAGACCAACTGACGAAGCCACTGACTCCGGCCACACACTACGACCGAAGATCCATGGGCTCAGACTCTCTTCAAGAACAAGAGGACCGCACGACGAGTGAGGGCGCAGAGACATTTTCATGGTGCCCTTTATGGACCAGGCCGGACACCCGCGTGTCGTTGCCCTCACGCTCTCGCCGAGCGACCGTCGTCGCATCGCACGGCCACGATCGCGCATGTCCCCGGCGCGAGCGGGCGGCAGGCCGCCACAGTCTGCGGTGGACAGCCACCAACGTGAATTTCGGCCAACTCGACAATTTCAGCTCGAGTACTATCCACATCTTCCGCGGAAAATGAATCAAAAGTTCGCTCTGTCGAGACCCCCCAGCGCAGGCCGGTCCACGCGGCGGCGACGATAAGGAGGGCGACCTCGGGTCCGTAGGCCGGGGTGGCCACCAATCGCAGAGGCTCCTTCGCAGCGGATAGGGCGTGAGCTCCACGCTCCGGGACGCGCCTTGGCCGATGTCGTCGCGCATCGGAGTGCCACAGATTCAGCGGCGCGAGGAGAAGCCGCTATGACGACCGCATACGGCGCCCGAGGTACGAACGGCACCGCGCATGTCGCGGCACCAAGCGTCTGAGCGAGCCGTGTCGCCCGGGCTTGACTTGGCCCCAGCCGTCCGGTCCTCCCCCGCTCGGCCTCGTGCAGTCTGACAGGAACCGTGGCAGCACACCGATGACGAGCGGCCTCGTGACGGGCCTCGGCAATGCATCGATATGTCGCGCTCCAGCCGCAGGCCTCACACCGCATGCGGGCGCTCACGCCCGCCTGCTCGTGGCTCCGCAGATGCAAGATATGGGACCGACAACATCAAGTCATTTAGGTTCAAGGAAGGATGAGGAGCCAATGAGCGGGGACAGATCCGCTGGCGATCTGCCGCCCGAGCAGATTTTGCCAACGTCATTCCAGTTTGCCAGCTGAAGGCAGAAGAAGAGGCCGTGATTCATTGACACCTTTGGTCGACGTCACCCACCTGCCTCGCGCCCCTGCGCACCCCGCAGGCGCGCGAGGTTCTCACGGGCGCCCAAGGTTTCGGGATGGTCGGGCCCAAGGACGCGGTGCAAATCCGGCAGCAAGCCTTCGAGCGCCGCCACCGCTCCCTCCCGATCCCCGCCTATGGCGCGAAAGCCAGCGAGAGTATGCCGAGCCGTCAAGGTGTCAGGACGGTCCGGCCCGAGAACGCGGTGCAAATCCGGCAGCAGGTTCTCGTGCGCGGCAACGGCTCCGAGAATGTCCCCAGATGCCCCCGGTATCTGGCCAAGGTGCTGCGGGCGGTCAACGTCATCGGATGCTTCCGTCCGGCCACGCGATGCAGGTCCGGCAGCAGAGCGGTTCACGCCCCCGTTGCCGTCAAGACGCCCGGAAGCCCTCTCCCTGAACGTGCCATGAGAAGTTCTTCTACCATAGAAAACTATTCACCTGGAGCTAACTAAGCCCACTATATAGAATTGTTTCCTCGCGTGCCGGGCCGGTCACTGGAATCCTTTTCCACCACCATTCACGTTCACGGCCAGGGCGAGCGTCCAGCTTTTCCACACGGAGCAGACTATCCAACTCCGTAAAGGAGATGAAAATGCTGTCGATTTCCGAGAGAACGACTTTGAATCGAGATCGCAGCCCGAAATCAAGAGAACTCATTCCATCCTGTATGAAATCCCGGAGAATTAAGGCGGCAATCAAGTCGTGCACCCCCCATGAGGACCTATCCGAACTCGGCAGGTCTAGATCTGCCTCAAGTTTCTCGACGTGAGCCTTCCAGGAAGCCAGGAGAGCGGGAAGAGAGATACTTCGCTCGTCAGATAAGTGGATGATTACGCCCTCTAGTGCACGAAATTCATCAGGCGAAAGGTGTCCAGAAATCCAAGACAGATCAGAATCAGTCACAATAGTCACGGCTTTCCAAGCGAACCGGGGTAATAAGACGTGCTCTTCCATGGAATATTGTAGTTAATAATCACCCGCACGCCGTTATAGTCAAACTGCGCAGCGTTCTGTTCGCCGATACGAACCGGGCCAGCTTGACGCAAAGTCGTTTCGACTTCCGCTGCCGTCGGTCGCCCCATCGTTGGGTTCCCGCCTCCGGTATGCCCCTCCACGAATCCCACCATCTCATCAAGTGAATACTCGGTGCCGTGAAAGTCCTCTTCCCCACGATTGTCACCATTCCTTCCACCAATCGGCGTTCCGCAGAATGGACCGCTATTGTGCACCAGCACCGGTACGTTGCCGGCGAGTACATAGTACGTGTGGATGGTGTCGATGGTGAGGTTGTAGGTGCGGATGCTGCTGATGTAGCGGTTGAGGGTTTGGATGGTGGCATGGCCATTGCCGGGCGTGTCGAGGAGGTCGCCGGGTGTCAGGTTGGTGGCGTCGGTCCAGTTGTGCGTGGTGACGTCCCACCACAGATGGTGTGCTGTCGTGGTGATCTTCTTGGGCCCGTCCGGGGTGGCGATGATGACGTCGACGAAGTCGCGGTCGGTGTCGGTGATGTGCAGAGCAGTGACGGTGTGGATCTCCGTACTGCTGTCATCAGGTTCGGCGTTGCGAACCTTGTCGCCGACCTTGACGTCCTCGATCTGCTTCGTCGACCCATCGGCCATGAGCACGGGGGTGCCTCCGGAGAAGCTGTTACGACACGTTGCGACAGCGTCTTCGGCGGCGGTGGCGTCGGCTCGGCCAGATGAAGCGCCGGCCGCGCGATACGCATCCCCAATTGCTCCACCGCCGAGTAGGAGCAGATCGATCATCGAATCATGAACAAAGTTTCCCCAATATTCTTCACTGGAACATTCATCAGCGTGATTGATGCATTACGTCGCTGCGATGTTTTTAGCGCCCTGGACGTCATTAGGATTGTCATTCAGATGAATCCAAGCCATTCGACACCCACGAAGACCAAAGTAGGCCTGCTCATCGCCAACTCCGGTGTCCGTCTGCCAGAATCCTCGATCTCCTCCGATTGATTGAGCATAGGACGACCATGTGCTGATCAGCTTGTTAGCGTCATTTGTTCGCAGCGTCCAACGCCGATTCCAGTCTGCCGCCTGCTGAGCCGCCACGCGCTTGGTGTCATCCTCCCAGGATTTTTGGGGAGCATATCCGTAGCCCTCGTTCCGACACTCAAGCAAGCTGCCTTTGCAACCGACTGGAATCACCTGAGGCTCGAGACCCGATGGGTCACTGAATGTGATGGGACTGTTGTTCGCGTACGCGTAGCCATTCACTTGCTGCGGATTGGTTGGATCGAACACCGGATCCAGTGACACGAAACGCCCGGTAGAAGCGTCGTACGCACGGGCACCGAGTTGGGTGAGGTCCGTTGAGGTGTCCTCGGTGCCGCCGACGAAGCCGCGGTCGCCGGGGAGGTCGATGGCGGGGCCGCGAGGGGCGCCGAACGGGGTTTGGCGGCGTTGGGTGACGCTCAGGTCGGTCGAGTTGATGGCTACCTGGCTGGTGCCCTGGTGGTCACCAGCCAGCCAGGTCAACGTGCCCGCAGTGCGAACGGCAACGTTCGTACCGCCGTGGCTGTAGTAGCGGGTCGTGGAGGCCTGGCCGGCGTTGTCGACGTGGACCTCTTGCCCGCCGAGGTACAGGGTGGTGCCGGTGGGGTCGTGGCGGAGAAGGCGGCTGCCGTTGGCGTCGTAGGTGTAGCTGGTTGTGGTCGTGCCTTCCGTCACGGAGTCGAGCTGGCCTTCGACCGTCCAGTCGAGGTTCTGCGTTGCCGACGTACCCGGCCGAGTCTTGGTGTTCCCGACCTGGTCGTAGGTGTAGGCAGCGTCCAGCGCGCCTGGTGTGGTGATCGAGTTCAGGAGGTGTGGTTTCGCGGCACCTGGGTCGGCATAGTTGTACTTGCGGGTGACGTCGCCGGCGCCCGTGTGTTGGGTGTCGGTGAGGCGGTTGCCAGACTTGTCGTAGGTGAAGGACTGCCAGTACGGAGCCGGTCCCGCCAGAGAAGCCGCATTCGGGTCGTTGTCACAAGCTCCGGCCGACGGAGTCCACGCGTCGGTCAGCCGCTGGAGGTAGTCGTAGCGGAAGCATTGGGTGTCCGAGGGCTGGTCCAGCGGCGTGTTGGAGGTCGACGTGATGTTGCCGGCGGGGTTGTAGGCGTAGTGGGTGTCCGCCTGCATCGAGTGCGGGACTTCGGCGTCGACGACGGTGCGGTCCAGGCGCCGGGTGTGATTGTCGTAGACGTACGTCATCCAGGCTCGGTGGCCCTCTTCACCAAGTTGGAGGCGCTGGATCTCGCCGTAGGGGCTGTAGTCGGACGAGGTGACGTAGTCCGAGTCCCCCGTGGTCGTGGTGGGGTTGCCGAGGTCGTCGTAGACGTAGAGCATGCTCTCGGCGGTCGCGTCGGCGGTGGCCGGGAAGCTGGATCCGCCGAGGCTGCCGTCGGGGTTGTAGGACAGAAACGTCTGGTAGGAGCCGGCGAGCTTCGGCCCCTCGGTCGCGGGAATGGTCACCGTCTGGATCGCCGGCTGGTAGAGCGGTGAGTACGCGTTGACCTTCTCGGTGTTAGCGTTGCCGTCGGTCCAGCGGGTAGAGCTGGCCACTTGGCCGACGCCCTTGAACGCGGTGTCGTATGCCCATTCGGCGAGCTTCGTGCCGGTGGTGCTGCCCCGGTATTCGCCGGTCTTCCGACCCAGATCGTCATAGGTGTACGCGAGGGTGACGTTGCGGGCGTCGGTCGTGCTCGTCTGCTGACCGAGCTGGTTGTAGGTGTACGTCGTCGCGCCGCGGTCGGGGTCGTCGGCCTGCTTGAGCTGCCCGTGGATGTCATAGGTGTAAGCCCAGTGGTTTCCGCTGGAGTCGGTCACCGAGGCCAGCTGATCGCCGGGCGTGTACGTGTAGGTGGTTTCGTCGTAGTCACCGGTGGGCTGCGGGCCGTGATACTGCCACAATGCTCTGGTGTGACCGCGTGCGTCCGTAATCGTGGTCGTGGCCACGCCACCGGCCGGCGGCGTGACGTTGGTCCGGTCACCGTCATAGGTGGTCGTGGTGCGCCACTTCTCGGTGCCATCAGCCTCGTAGATCGAGGCGGTCGGGCGACCCGCGCCGTCGAACTTGCTCAGTGTCAGGCCAGGGATGTCGGTGTCGCTGGCTACCCAGAGCTTCGTGTCGACGTTCTGGTCGTTGAAGAACGGCTGAGTCGTCTTGTACGCGCGGTTCTGCGAGTCGTAGCGGGTGTCCACCAGCAGTCGACCGCCGCCTGGTGCCGGTGTCTGGACCTGACGTGGCCGGTAGAAGCTGTCGTAGATCGTGGTCGACGTGGTGAACCGGCCGTTGGCGTTCACCTGGGTCGTGGTTACGGAGCTCGGCGCGTCGTTCCGGATGTCGTAGGTGTAGCGGAGGTTGCCCTGTGGATTGTCCGAGCGAAGGCGGTTCGGCTGCCACACCTCGGTGTTGCGGCCGAGCGCGTCGTAGGTGATCTCCGTGACGCGCGCGTTGGCGTCCGTGGTGGTCTTGGCCGCGCCCCACGCGGGCTCGAACACCGTCGTGGTCTTCTGCTTGAGCGTGTTCGCGGTCTCGAGCTGCGTGACAGGACCGCCTGTGGCGGGTGTGTACGTGCTGGTGGCTTCGTGGCCGGCTGCGTCGATCACCTTGGTAGTGCGGCCGTAGACGTCGCGCTCGGTCTTCGCCGCCGTCCGGTACACGGGCTTTCCGGCGTCGTACGCGTCCAGATCCTCCGCCATTGTCACGTCACCGGTTGTGGGAGCGGCGCCGAAAGCCAGCTTGTCGTAAGTGGACCGGGTGTCCGAGATGACGTCGCGCGGGTAGACCGGAGGAGTTCCGCAGGCGACAGCTGTGTTCTCGACTCGCGATGGGTACGACAGGAGCCACAGCGTGGAGTTCTGCGCGTACGTCGTGGTCGTGCAGCGGTCATCGGTGGTGTCGTTGACGTCCCCGAGGTCGTTCACCTGCGTAGGCAGGCCGTTCGCGTCGTACGTCGTGGTCGTTTTGGTGGTCCGCCAGCCACCAGCGGCGAGAGCGGTGAACGACCGGGAAGTGCCTGGATGCACGATGTACGCGTTGTACGCGGCGCGTGTTGCCGTCGGACCTTGCCAGCTGGGTTCGGTGATGGACTTGCCGACGACAGCCCCGTTGGCGCCGTTCTTCGTGATGCTCTCGAGGGTGAAGCCCTGCAACCAGTCTTCGTCGACGTAGCTGCCGTTCTCGTCGTCAGCCACCGAGATCGACCGCTTGCCGTTGCTGGGGAGCTTGTCCCCGTTCATGCCCCGGAAGTACCGGGTTTCGGTGTAGGTCTGCGGGCCGTCCGGGTCGTCAGGCCGCCCGGTTCTGACGATTACCTTCCCGAAGCCGCGGAACTCGTCCCAGCTCTTCTTGTCGTCCGGGGTGAACTCCGAGGTGCTGTAGTGCCACGCCGCGCCTTCGGGGTACTCGTAGCTCGTGAGCTGCTCGGTGCTCGAGCTGATCCGATCCGACTGCACGATCGAGGAAACGACGTACTTCTGGAAGTAGTCGGTGCGCTCGGCGAAGCTCTTCGGAGCCCAGGTGACCGGGAAACACCGCTTGGTGTTGGTCTCGGGATTCGCCGGCAACGACGTCGCGGTGCAGTCCGGATCGGCGTAGTTGACCGTGGTCACGCCACCAGACTCGGAGACGATCGCCGACAGCCGGTAGCGGTTGAGCGGTCCGATGCCGTCAGCCTTGTCGACCCGGTTCGCGAGCTTTTTGCCTTCGAAGGTGACTGGCGGCAGGGAAGTCGGGGTACCGACAAGGCCGGTACGGGTGACGCTCTTGAGCCACAGGGCCGCCTTCTCACCGTCTCCCGGGTCGGGGAAACTCTGGTCCAGCGACCAGCTGGTCACGTCGGCGTAGCCGGATCCGGACCGGACCTGCGCGGTGATCTTGGCGAGACGCTTCGTGGACCAGAACGTGGGGCTGGGGTGGTCCTTGCAGCTGGCCGTGTCGCATCGATCCGTCAGCGGTACGTCCGGCCAGTTCTCGGGCTTGTCGAACGTGCACAGACTGCCCGGCACACACCGGTCCGCCGGTGTGAAGACGACCTTGCCGACGGCAGGGGCGGCGACGTGGGTGTTCAGTCCGTACTGGATCTCCCGGAGCGTGCCACCGCGGACGTACGAGACGGGAGTGTCCTTGCCGTCCTGGCCGTATTTGTTGGTCTCGACGTCGTAGGTGTAGAGGATTTCGTTGCCATGCGGGTCGGTGACCTTGTCGAGGTTCCAGCGATAGCCCTGGACGCACGAAGAGTCCTCGAAAACGTTGTTGGCCGCGTGGCAGGGCTCGCCCGCGTCGTCGCCGTAAACGGGAACGGTCCACGTGGAGTTTGCTGAGGCGGTAGAGCCGAAGAAGTACTGGGTGCCGTCGACCGTCGTGATCTTCCAGGACTCGCCGTTCTGAGCGCCGTTGCCCGAGCCGGTCACGTGCTCGATGCGGGCCCCGCTGTCACTGCCTTGCCGCCAGACGTTCTTGGTGGTGTCGTGGATCAGCATGCCGCCGGAGCCGTTGTACGCGGCCGTGGCATTGTCGGACTTCCAGCACAGGTCACCAACCTTGGGCGGGGTTGTGCCGCCTTCTTTGTCTTCCTGGCATGAGCCGTAGGTGCGCTCCACAAATCCCGGGGCGAGGTCCCAGCCATCACCGATCCACGAGGCTTGGTTGTTCGTGGCGCTGGTGTGCCCGTCGACCGAGGACGACGAATAGGACAGCGCCAAGCTCGGAGTCAGATCCCCGGGAACCGGCGGCACGTCGAGCGGGTACGACCAGCTGAAGTCGCCGGTCTGCGCAGTCACGTCCCAGGTCGCGGACGGGCTGAGCGAGGTTGCCCTGGTATCGCCGCCGCCGTCCGGTGCCGTCGAGCCGGCCGGCTGATTGCCGGTGAGCGCTTTCGTGGACGCCTCGTCGGGAGCCCGCGGTGTCATGGTCTGCTGAGTAACCGGTGTCGACGGGTAGTCCGGCAGCTGCACGCTCGGACCGCCGGCAGCGTTGGCGACGCTGTTGGTGCTGACGGCGGTCAGGACAAGCGAGCAGACGAGCGCCGTGATCAGGCCGCGACGACCGCGGTGCGTCGGCGACGTGCGCATGGTTCCTCCAGGCTGGGCAGGACGGGGTCCTGGAAACGCGGGGCAAGGTGGCGATGGGTGGTGAGGGTGGCCCGGCACCACCCATCGCCGTTGTCGGTTCGGAAGGGATCAACCAGGCGAAACGGCAGTCCTCGCCGGGGTCGAGGTGGACTTGTCCGGAAGAATCAGCGCGGCGGCCGAGCGAGCACCGGCCGGGAACGCCGGTGCATCGTCGGGCACCTTGTCCAGGGCGTAACCGAGCAGCTTGTCGACGCTCCAGCCCTCACAAGTAGCCACTGTGCTGATCATCGACTCCCCTGCCGGGCTGACGCAGCGGTAGATCGGGTTGGCCACGACGCCGGCCGGGGCCGCGGTCCACAACCGGCCCGTCGTGCCGATCACCGTCTTGCCTTCGCAGAGAGCATCGGTCGACACGAACTGATCCGTGTCCGTCACGCAACTGGTGATCGCCTGGATGCCGGACGGCGAGTTCAGTGCCACGAACCCGTGCTGCCCCTCGAGGATGTACCCCGGCCGCACGCCCTCCGCCGTGGTGAAATGGTCGTCCGTCGTACTGCTGTTGTAGCGGAGCAGGGGCGCGTAGGCGAGCGTGTAGCCGAGGATCCCCTCCCCCGTCGCACCTTCGCACGCGGCGTCGAGCGACTCGAAGTGATCTGGACCGTTGTTGCACCGGTAGACCGCGACCGTCGCGATGTTCGTCGGCTGAACCGTGTACACCGACCCGATCGGCCCGCCCACGGTCTGGCCCTCGCATGCCGGGTCAGGCGAGGTGAACGCGTCCAGACCCAGGTAGCACGAGTACAACGTGCGGGTGTTCGGCTGGCTATCGTCGACCAGCAGGCCGAGGCTCTGGTCGAAGTGGTAGCCGTCGGGAGCCTTCCCGGTTGTCGTGTAGGTCCCCCGTCGGCCCGCTCCGTCCGCGTAACGTCCGAGCTGCCCTGTCGTCGGAGCCGGCCAGCCGGCCCGGCGCTGGATGGCGTCCTCGGGCATCGCGTCGTAGTGGGTCGAGACCTCGTCGATCATGCCGGGGAAGAACTCGGCCGGGCTACCGTTGACCAGGTCGCGCCCGATCGCGAGGCCGTGAGTCGCCGGCCACGGAGCGACGTTGTTCTGCACGCCGCCGAGCTGCCCGTCGACATACAGCCGGAACTGAGCCGCGCCGGCGTCGTAAACACCGGTCAGCGCGGTCCAGCGGTTCACCTCGGGCACCTGAAACGACGCCGTGTAGTTGAGCGGCGCAGCGTCCTTGTCCTCAGTGGCGCCACCGAAGACCCAGCGGTTGAGCTGCGGCCGGTACTGCAGGACGAACCCGCTCATCCGGGTGCCGTCCTGACTCATGACCGTGGCGACCTTGTCGATCCGGGTCAGCTTCGCCCACGCGGAGACGGTGAAGCTGCGCGCCATCGGCACTCCCCCGTCCGATGTGGTCGCGACTCCGGTCATGCCGTCGAGCTGCAGCGCGTTGCCCATGACACCACCGGCGACGATCGACGCGCCTCCGGACAACGTGGCGTCGTTGTGCCGCCAGGAGTAGTCCTTCGGGGTTCCGTTGTCGAAGTGCCACTGCCCAGCGTCTGCTTCCGAAACGTCCGCGACGACACGGCGGATCTCACCGTCGCTGAGCGCCTTGCCGAAGACGCGGACATCGTCGATGCCCTGAGGGAAGAACCCGCTGTTCTGGCCGTTCCACTTGCCCCGGCCGATCGTGAACGGCCCAGCGGACGCTACGAGCGTGACACCGACCTGGACGGTCGTGAGCGCACCGTTGACGTAGAGCTTCATCTCATGTGCGGGGGCGTCGTAGACGACCCCGAGGTGGGTCCACTCGCTCGGGGCGACCTTCACGTTGGACACGACCGTGGTGACCGGAGGATTGTCCTGGTCCGCTTGCGGAACAACGACGCTCCACTTTCCGCTGTCACCGCTGTACCGCAGCTGGAACACACTGGTGCGATTGCCGTCTTGGCCGAGGACCACGTAGTTGCCCGTGTCGGTCTTCGTGAGGACGACCCACGCCGCAGCCGAGAAACTCTTGGTCGTGTCGAGCACCGCTCCCGCGGTCTCGGCGTAACCGGAGGTGCCGTCAAGCCACGCGGCGGCTCCGAGCCGTCCACCGAACCACGACGCCCCACCCTTCATGGTGGCGTTGTGCCCGAGGCTGCTCGAATCCGACACCGTGACTCCGGTGTTCTCGTCGAACTTCCAGTACGCCGTGTCGGCCACCGGAAGGTCCGGCGGTGTCTCGTCGAGGGCCGGGTAGGCCGCGTAGAGGGAAAGAATCCGGTCCTTGTCCAGCACGCCGGAATACAGCCGCACGTCGTCGACGCGGCCTGGCCAGAACTGGGCCGGCGCACCGGCCACCTTTCCGCGGCCCAGCTCGGCACCGCCGCTCGCCTGCCACGCGGTGTCGAGCGTGCCGTCACCGACGCGCTTGCCATTGACGTAGAGCCAGGTCTTTCCGGTCTGCTTGTCGTAGACGCCCTCAAGAACGCCCAGGTGTTGATCTCGGCCGGCAGCGTGGACACCGCAGCCTTCGCCACCACGGGGCTGTCCACGTCGGACCCCGCCATCTCGAAAACCCACTTGCCACAGGCGTTCGGGTCGTCGGACATCCCGTCGAAGCAGAACGCGGACATGTCGTCCGCGACGTGCCCGAGGCGGAACTTGCTGGTGTGCACGCCGTCCAGGCTGACCGCGGTGAACTTCGACGTGGTGTCACTCTTGCGATCGAGGTACACCCAGGCGGACACGGTGAAGCTGTCGTCGCTCCTGAGCTCGACACCGCTCGTCGAGACCGCACCGGTCTGGCCGTCGAACGAAACCGCGTTCCCGACCCGGCCCGGCACGAGGCGCGCGCCGCTGCTGAGCGATCCAGGCCGGTTCCCTGTCGAGTCGGCGACGTTCGTGCCACTGGACTCGTCGAGCTGCCAGTCGTGGACCAGGTTCAGCTCGCGTCCCGCCATCGTGCGGATCTCATCGCTGAACAACGCCCGGGGATAGACCTTCACATCGTCGACAGCGCCCGTGAGCTGGCTCGTCCACGCACCCCGATCCTTGCCACGGCCGATGTCGAACTCGCCGGTGGCGTTCCACACGGCGCTCGTGGTGGTCGAACCCGCGAGGCTCCCGTTGACGTAGAGCTGCATTTCCTTCGTGGCGGCGTTGTAGCTGGCCACGAGATGCGTCCACACTCCCGTCTGCACGGGCTGGTCGGACTGCACCGTGACCGCTGACGGGCCGTCGACGTCGGCGGAGCTAATGGCGAATGCCCACCGGTCGATCGCGCTGCCGGTGTAGCCCAGGATGAAAGACGAGGCCCTCGAGCCGCTCTGGCTCGCCACGGTGCCCGTGCCCGCCGTCTTGGTACCCAGCTTGACCCAGCTGGCGACCGAGAAGCTCTTCGTCGTGTCGACGGCCGGCGGTGCGCTCACCGCACCGTCGGCGCCCGTGAAGTTCGCGGCCAGGTCCTTGGGATCCGGGTTGATGTTCTGGCCCGGCGCCCAATCGACCTGGCCGCTGACCGTGCCGTTGAGACCGCGGCTCGAGCCGTCCTTCGCATCGCCGTCGAGTGCCCACGCGGTTGCCGGAACGTTGTTCTGCGCGACGATGCCCTGGATCTCTGAAGCGCCGAGGGGACGGCTGTAGGCACGCACCTCGTCGACCGCCCCGGCCCAGAAGCCGGTGGGTCCGCCGTACTGCCCACGTCCGATGACGAACGGCCCGTTCGCCATCCACGGCGTGGTCGGCGCCGTTGTGGTGCCGGCCTGCACACCGTTCACGTACAGGGTCAGTGTCCTGGCGACGCTGCTGTACACACCGGAAAGATGCGTCCACACTCCCGGTTGGACAGTGTTCGCGGCCGATCGCGCTTCGGCGGCTGTGCCACTGGTGGCGTCTCCGGCGTTCATGCCGAAGACCCAGCTGCCGCCGATCTGCTTCAAGTACAGGCCGCTGGCGTTCACCCCGTCCTGCGAAACCGCCGCCATGTCACCGATCGTGTTCGGCTTCACCCAGGCGTTGACGGTGAAGCTCTGGTCGGTACGCACCGCAGGTCCGCTCGTCGACGCGTACCCCTGGGTACCGTTGAGGGTGAGGGCGCCGTTGACGGCACCCTGTTGCGTGAACGCGGCGCCGGTGTGCAGCGCCGCCATCTCTCCCCCGGCCGCACTGTTTCGGGCCGTCGTGCCGTCGGACTCGTCGAAGTTCCAGTAGCCGGCGGCGACGTTGTCGAGGGTGACAATCGACTTCACTTCCGAGTCGGTCAAGACGCGGTCGTAGGTACGGACCTCGTCGACCGAGCCGGACAGATAGTCGGAGCCCGTTCCGGCAGGTGTGCTGCGGCCCAGGGCGAACTCTCCGTTCGCCTGCCACGGCGAGGTCCAGTCGGCGGCGCCGGCGAGGTCCCCGTTGACGTAGAGCCGGACCTTCTTCGCGGCCGCGTCGTAGACACCTGCCAGATGCGTCCACGTCCCGGTCTGTGCCTTTTCGGACGACAGGACGGTCGTCGGCGTGGCGGAAGTGGAGTCCGAAGGACGCAACTCTAGCGCCCATTTGTCGCTCGCCGTACCCGTGTAGCCGAGCCGAACCATGGTCGCCGCCGAGCCGTTCTGGCTCAGCATGGTCGACCAACCCTGCGTCTTCGCCGCGAGGTTGACCCAGCCCGCGAACGTGAACCCGGCGGCGGTGCTCGCCGATACTGGGGCGGTCGCGTAGTCGTTCGAGCCATTGAGCTTGAGTGCTGATCCGATCGATCCCTGGACGTAGGTCGGTGCGCCGTGCAGAGTGGCGTCGCGGAAGCCGAGCGTCGCGGAGTCCTTGGTGGAACCGTCGAACGACCACTGGGCGAGCGGGCCGTTCCCGGCTCGCACGTAGAAGTGGTACACCTTCATCGGGCTGCGGTGCCCGGCACGGTCGACGCTCTGCACGAAGAGGTCACGTGGTCCGTCGCCAGGCGGCGTCAACGTGACCGATGCGGTACGAGGTCGGGCTCGCCGCCGCGCTGGTCACCTCCGGACGCGTCCGGCCGTTGGTGAGCGCGGTGGTGGGGCCGGAGGAAGTACCCGCCGTGCACGAGCGGATCCGGTCGGGTTGAAGACCTTCGCCCACATCGACTGGTTCCACGAGTGCATGTCCGGGTCGATCACCACAGGGAACCGCGTCCCCGGATCCTCGAGCATCGCGACCGCGGGGTGGAGCAGCAGCGTCGACTCCTTCACCGTCGCCTCGACCGGCGCGCTCGCGACTTCGGGGCCGCGCGCGTCCCACATCGTCGACGTGGGCGCCGCGAAAACGAGGTTGCCGGCTGCATCCACCGCCTCGATCCGGCCCGACTGGTCACTGGAGACGGTGACGCCCTTCGCGGCAAGCTTGAACGCGATGGACTTCAGCGCCGGGTTCTTCGCTGCAGTCGCGTTCTTGACGACGAGCCGCTCGTTGTACCCGTCGGCGGCAGCCTGCATCACCAGGTCGACGCCAGGAAACACTTCGTGGTAAGTCGCAGTCGGCCCGTCGAGAGTCGGGACAGGCAATTTCTGCGGCCACGACAGCGACAACGTCTTGTCACCCTTGCCGAAGGTCACCAACGGCGCGTCCCCGCCCGCCGAGAACGACAGGTCGTCCACAGTGGCCTGTGGGTGAACAAAGCCGCTTCCGGACTTCGTCAACGTCGTGTTCACCGGCACCCAGCCGGCTCCGCGGCGCACCCGGACCGGCATGGACGCCAGCTCTGCGTTCAACTGCCCATCAGGCTGCGCGAAAACCCGCTTGGTCTCGGTCGTCTGGTCGGACACCTCCACCGGTGTCCCCTGCCGCCTCGCCGCAGCGAACGCGGCCCCGGCGTTGGGTGCCGACGCCACAGGCGACACCTCCGGCAACGACGGCGAACTCGCCGTCACCACCACGAGCACGCTCGCAACCACGAGCACAACCCAACCCGAACACGCGCAGCTTGAAGCCACGCGAAAGTCTTCGATACTCCACGAAAGACGGCCCCCTCGGCCTGGCCAGCGCGCGTCCCCCGACCCGCGCGACCCAAAAGTAAAAAGAACAATCCACGATCACCAAGGCACCGCAAAGCCGCCGATCGGGTGATCACGATCCACAAGAGACATACAACCCGGCACTATGTCCGCTTTGTCGCGATAGGCCGCTGACATGCAGCAACGCCGGGTGTTCCAAACGGACCAGCGGCTGCTCCGCTTGGTCCAGGCCGTCTACAAGACGTTACAAAGCACCGGTAACGAACATCGACAGCCCACCGATCCAGTGATCAACATCGCCCATGCCTCTTCAAGGACTGCCCGTGACCCAGGAAGTGCCGGTGCTCCCGGAAGTACCCGCCGTCGCAACACCACAGCGCCGTTCACGCCCGGTCTCCCTCGTGATCGCCGCCGCGATAGGTCTCGCCATCGGCGCGACCGGCGTCGGCGTCCCGTGGTTCCTGTCCGCACACGACTCCGGAGCCGTCAGCGGACTACCGCTCAAGGCACCCGACACCCTCGGCGGCGTCGACCGAGCCGACGTATCACCGGTCAAGGCCAAGGACGACGACTCCTACCGCCAACTCGCCCAGCACAACGCCACCAACGACCGCGAAAACGGCAACCGCATCTCCGCCGCCTACGACGCGCCAGCACTCGTACAGACCTACACCGCCCCGAACTTCACACACGCCTTCCAGATCACCGCCGTACGAGCGCACGCCCCAGGACTCGCCGTCCCCTACGAAGACAAGGCCAACGGCCTCGCCGGCCCCCTCAACGAACTCCGCCAGGTCGGCGACGTGTCCTGCATCCTGCGCAACAACCTCGCCCCGTCCGAACAACTCTCCCCGGACAGGACGTCGGTCGTGCTGTGCCAACGCACGGATACAGCCCTGACGATCCAGCTCAAGCCGCTTGGCGACGACACGCCGGAAAACACCGACCCGGCCGTGTGCGCAGCAATGATCAACGAAGCTTGGACCAAACTGCACTGACCCCCACCGACGCGATCGTCTGCGGCTAGGGAGATTGAAGTCCTGAAGATGCACGGCCCCGACCAAGAGTTCACGCCCTAGGAACTTGATCTCCCAGGTGTCCTAGGGGAGCAATGCTCGAGACCAGTGGATCAGCCAGCGAAGTACGTACCTTCCCGGTGATCGAGTAGCGGTTCCAACAAACCGAGGTTGGCGCGTTGGTCGGGACGGCGAGCCCATGCTCGCCGTAGTTCCCGGCCCCACAGCCGAGGCGCCCTCCGACTGCTGGCCGAGAGGCACTCCAGGCAGAGATTGGCGCCTCCATCGCCGCATTCGCCGACGAACGCGACGAGCACGGCCATCGCCTGATCGTGCATAACGGCTGCCACCGACCCCGCGAGGTACTGACCCGCGCCAGCTCGGTGGAGGTGACCGCCCCGCGAATCACCGACAGGCGCGACGGCCCTGAAACGAGCAGACGCCAGCGGTTCGCCTCGGCGACCTGCCGTGCCGAGGCCGACAGCCGGCGAAGGCAAGCTGGCGTTCAACGACAATCCGGCCGAGCACTGGATCCATCTCCGCACCGCCGTCCCGATCGAGCTGGCCTTCACCACGGTGCGGCCCGCACGACCGACACCAAGAGCCCGGCTTCATGGGCGGCAGGGTTGGCGATCGCGTTCAACCTCATCGAGTCTGTCTAGCACCGCTGGTAGACGGTCACGCATTTCTCACCCGAGGTTGGCGACTTCGGCTCTGTGGCTAACGCGCGTGTCCGCAAGGGTCTTCAACCCCCACACCGCTGAGCAGCGCATCCTCTCACCACAAGCTACAGCTCGCAGAGAAAACTCCTGGTCAGAGAACTTGAATATGTGTCCGAGGACGATCTTGCACGTTAACCACACGTCTCCGGCTACCTGGCTGAGTGGAGCTCCACGATCACCAGAACGACGTTCCATCGGTCGGCGCCACGCGCAATGTGGAATTCTTCCGGCCTGGATTGGCCACGGCGCCATCACCGCTTGCGTCTGGTTCGAACCCCGGGCACCGTTGGAGCGAGTGTCGAACTAAGCCTAGCCAGGCCAGGATCATCCCCCGCACGAGTGATGTCGGCCGGTGACAATGCTTCCCCCGCAAGGACCCGCCCGCTTAAGTCCCGGGGGCTTGAGGCACTCCGTCCGACACACGCACCGTCAGTCGCGACCTGCGGCTTCCGGGTACACGTAGTGCTCACCATTGTCCCCGACCGCGAATAGCCGCCAGCTTTCGACCTTCGGCCCCGAACTCTCCGGAATGACCTCGATTCGTATCGAGTCCGAGCCGCTGGTTGCCTCGACAACCACAAGTCCACCGAGGCCGATGTCGGCACCGGCCACCCGAAAATCGCCCTCCGTGAACTTCGACGTCAGAAATGCCGCTTGCACGTCGTACATCGTGGTGAAGTTGTCGAATGCCTCGTCCCGGTCGGTGCCGGGCGTCTTGGGCCAGCGCATGTCGCGCGAACCGAGCAGGATCACGTCGCCGTGCATGACGCGGAACGAACATTGTGCGTGGATCGTGTGGTCGGCCCCCGCATCATCGGGCCGGAACACGACGACCACGATGTTCACGATCCGCCTGATCTCGACCAGGCGCATGCCTGCCAGCGCCTGAACCGCTTCGGCGATCGGGTTCATTCACCACATCCGAACATACGAAGTCCTTCTCGCAGGATCTCCTGGTACCGGCCGCCCAGGTCGTGGATGTTGCCGTGCCAAGCCCGCCGGTCCGCGTTGGTGAGCGTCTTCCCCGTGAGCTGCCGCACCCGTCGCACGATCTCGTTCCAAGCGCTGTCCGCTTCTTGCTGCTGATTTTCCCGGCTCGACGACGTGGTCCTGCCGTCATCGTCGTAATTGTCTCCCGAATCCCAGTTGCGCAGGACCGAGTCGTCGAGACCACCTCCGCCGGTCGCAGCGTACATCGTGCCGCCCATGAGGACCGCCGCGCCCGCGCCGGCCGCAGCGGCGACGCCGATGGCCAGCCCCGCGCCGACCTCGGCGACGCCGACACCCGCCGCGACGATCGCGCCGCACGGTTCCAGGATCGCGCAGCCGATCCCGCCGATGATCGCGCCGCCGATCGCGAGTCCCAGCCCGATGCTGTCCCAGAAGCTGAGGCCAGTACGGTCGGCGTACTGAAGCGGGTTGCCCCCGGCGTACGTGTACGGCGTGCGGGTCGTGTCGAGCAGCGGGTCGACACTGATGAACAACGCCGTCGCCGGGTCGTAGTATCGGGCGCGCAAGTAGACGAGCCCGGATTCGCTGTCGGTGTATTGCCCCGTGTAGCGCAGCGGTGTGCTGGCGCTGCCGGACGAGGTGGCCACGCCGTACGGCGTGTAGGTGTAGCTGCCGGCGACTGCCCCGGCACCGTCCAGCAGCGCAAGTGTGGAACCGATCTGGTCGTGGACGAACCAGGAACTCGAGGACGTGCCGATCTGTTCGATCGGCAGCCGTCCGGGGCCGTAGAGGTAGCTCGTGGTTCCGTCGGTCAGGATGTTCGGCGTGCCACCGTTGTCCCAGACAAAGGTCGTGGTCACCCCGCCGACGGTCTTCGACGTCCTCAGGCCGTCGCCGTTGTAGCGATAGGTCGCCGACGTCGACGGCCCGGTGAACGTCGTCAGTCGGGCAGCCTGGTCGTAGCCGTAGGTCGCCGAACCGGCGGTCTTCCGGTTGCCGACGCCATCGAAGGTCACGGTGGCGGCCCCTGCGGGCGGGGTGGCGCATGTCGGGTTGGGGGCGGTGGCGCCGGGCAGGGTCCAGCACAGCTGGCCGGCCGCATCGAACGACTGGGTGGTGGCGCCGACGGTGGTCGGGTTGTCCGCGGCGTCGGTGCTGTAGGCCGCCGACCCGTCCGACGCCAGTTGCTCTTTCGCGTTGTAGCCGAAGCTTTGCGACGCAGACCCCACGGCCCGGTTGGACAGCTGCCCGACCGGATCTCGGCCGTAGGTCGCCGAGAAGACGGTCGTCGCGCCGGTGACGGCCGTGGTCGAGATCAGCTGATCAGCGTCGTCGACACCGTCGGTCACCGTGGTGCCGTTCGGATAGGTCGTGGTCCTCGGCGTGCCGTCGTTGTCGTAGCCGAACGTGGTCTTGTTGTCGTTCCAGTCGACCACGGTCTTGAGCCGACCGGCGTCATCGAAGGTACGGACCACAGGGCTGGCGTGCCCTGGGTAGGTGATCGACGTCTGGTTGCCGTCGTCGTCGTAGCCATACGCGACCGCCGCTCCGGAGCCCTGGGTCTGGGCGACGACCTCTCCGAAGGCGTCGTAGGTCCACGTCGACGTCCCGGTGAAGTCGGTCATCGTCACCCGATGCCCGTCCGGGTCGTACCCGTACGTGACGTTGGGCGTCACACCGTCGGAGTACTTCACCGACTGCGTTTCCCCGGCCGGGTCATAGCCGATCGTGGTGACGCGGCCTGTCGCGTCGGTGCTGGTCACGACACGACCGGCCGGGTCCAAGTGCGACCTGGTGGTGCGATTGTCGGGATCAGTTCGGGAATTCTCCCGCCCCTGGCCGTCGTAGCCGTAGGTGGTCTTGGCGTTCAGGCCGTTGACGGTGTCGGAGATCGTGCCGTCGGAGTTGTAATCGGTGATTTGCGTTGTGTTGTCGGGCTGGGTGACTTTCACCCGCTGGCCGGCCGGGTCGAACGTCGAGACCGTGGTGTGGTGGTTGGCGTCGGTGGTCGATGTCTTGTTGCCGTCGGCATCGTAGGTTGCCGAATTCGTGTGGTTGAGCGGATCGGTGGTGGCGATGACGTTGCCGTCGGCGTCCTGCCGGTAGGAGGTGCAGCCCTTGGCCGGTGGCGTGCAGCCGGGGTTCACGCCGGCTGCGGTGCCGTTTTCGTCGACTGTGGACGTGAGCCATCCGGTCTCGGTGTCGTAGCCGGACTGCGCTTTGTCACCCGCCGCGTCGGTCACCGAGATCTTGTCGCCGAAGGCGTCGAACGCAGCGGTGGCGGTTTTGCCGTTGGGGTCGACTACGCGAGTTCGATCCGAAGGGTGCTGGGCGTCGTCGTAATAGAAGTTGGCGGTGCGGATGGGCGCGGGCCCGAAGTTGCCCGTGGTCGATTCGACGACGTTGTTGGCCCGGGTGATCGTGGTCGAGGTCAGGTCGAGTACGCCGGCCGCGCCGACTGGAATGTGCCCCGACTGGTCGTACTGGTTGACCGTCGCGACACCGTTCGGGTCGATGGTTTCCAGCAGGTTCCCCGCGCCGTCGTAGACGTAGTTCGTGGTGAAACCGAGGGCGTTCGACTCGGATGTCTTGTTGCCCTGGTCGTCATAGGTGAACGTCTCCGCGCCACCGTCGGGGTCCGTCTGCGTGGTGACGCCGAGGGTGACCGGGTCGTAGGTGTACGAAGTGGTACCGGCATCGGACGTGCCATACCCCTTGGTCTCCGAGATCAGCAGACCGTTCTGGTACGTATCCAGTTTCTTGTGACCGGCCGGATCAGTCGTCAGGGTCTGGCCGGTGGCCAGACCGCCGTCCGGGCCATAGGTGAACGTCGTGGTGTGGCCGTTCGGGTCGGTTTGTGTGTGCACCCGCTCAGCGCTGTCGTAGACCATGGACGTGACCGCGGTCGGCGAACCGGCGAAGTTCGCCGGCGTCCGCATCGACGTCATCAGGTGGTTGGCGTCGTAGGTGTACTTCGCGTGATCGTCGTCCTTGAGCACCGGCGTGCGGGTGGTGCCCACGCCATAGACGTCGGTGAGGTTTCCGCTGTCGTCGTAGCCGTAGGTGATCTGTCGGCCGGCGGTGTCGGCCAGCCCGGTGATGTGGCTGCCGGTCCAGGTCAACGTGTACTTGCGGCTGTTGGGATCGGTGACCGTCAACAGGCGACCGGAACCGTCGTAGGTCAGCGTCGTCTAGTAAGGTGGCGACGCCTTACTGCCGGCCAGGTCCGTCTCCGCCGTCAACCGCCCGCTCGCGGCGTCGAAGGTGAAGATCGACCTGCCGCGCCTCGTGTACACGTAGTTCGAGCCCGCCTTCACTAGCGTGGCGTCGAAACGCGGTGCTGCGGGAGAGTACATACCAGCGGTGTCGAGGAAGGTGACGGCTGAGCCGTCTTCTTGCTTGACCGTAACGTTCCCTGTCGGGCCGTCGGTGGCTGCCGACAGGTTGTAGGAGAAGGTCCATCCCCAGCCGAACGGGCCATCAGCGGCCAGCGACTCGTTGGGGCCGTTGGGGTCGGCGATGCCTTCGGCGTAACTGCGGGAGAAGTTCAGCGCCGCGCTGCGTCCCGGCGTGGCAAGGTCCGGGAACTCTTGACCGAAGTAGCCGGTGGACGTATCGACGGGGTCGCCGGCGGTGCGCGTCGCGCAGCCACACGCGATGAACGCGGGGTTGCTGCCCCGCGGTGCGTCCTGAATCCCGGGCAGGCCGCCGATCGGCTGGCCGGGCGTGCCGCCCTGCGGGACGAACGCGACCGCGTCGAAGGCCACGTCGAAGTCGGAGTTCCCGAAGCCGCCGTTGTCGATCGAGCTGCCGTTGTTGTTGAGGGTGACGTTGCCGCCGTTCTGCATGGCGAACGTGCCGATCGTGACCCACTGCTCGGAGTTCCAGGCCTGGTTGACCCGGATCTTCCACGGGGCGACGCCTCCGCCGGGGTTGATGTTGTAGACGACGTTCGTGGCTTCGGCGCCGAGGCCGGGCAGGTGCAGTTTGACCTTGTAGTACTGCAGTGAGGGTAGGTTCGGCGTCCACACGCCGGTGTTGATCAGTGCCGGGTTCGAGCCGTCTTCGGTGTGGGTGAACAGCACTCGGCCGCCGAGGCCTGTGCCGAGTTGGTGGGTGTCGATCGCGCCGATCGGGTCACCCGCGGAGTTGGTGCCGTAGGTGTACGTGAACGTGCCGTTGCTCGACCAGTTCGCTGCTCCACAGCCCTGCAGGTTCAACCGCGACGGTTCGTCGTCGACGATGATCGACCCGCTCGGCACCTTAGACGTGTCCTGGCTGCAGGTCGGTGGGTTCTGCGTCGGGTTCGCCGGTTCCGACCCGCCGGAGACCGCGTACGGACTGGTCGCACACGTCGTGGCACAGTTCGGGATCCACGTCACGGGGTTGTGCCACCAGCACTCGAAGTCGTCGAGCATGCAATGGCTCGCACCCGGATTGGAGGAGTTGGTGGCATTGGGATCGCACTGGTTGCCCGTGAGCGAGCACATCGCGGTGAACGGCGCCGGCTGCACCCAGTTCTGCCCACCGTTGTAGGTCGGCTTCGCATACGCCTGACTGCCATAGCGAATCAGCGGGCTCGCGGTCCAGCCCAGCACGCGTTCCTGGTAGGGCCAGCTCGCGGGGTGCGCCGCGTCGGCGTAGGTGTCCTGCAGGTACGGGTCGCGGTTGGGCGGGTAGTCCAGGTTCGCCGGGTTGTTGGTCCAGCCCAGACCCCACGTGCCGTGCGGGCTGGTGCAGGACGGGCCGGGGGTGCAACCGGTGGTGTTGCCGTTGGCCGCGTTCGGCTGGATGCCCGAGTTGTATGCCCAGGCCGCGAAGTACCAGTTCTCCAGGTAACGCGGGTCGGCGTTGTTGGCGGTAATCCCGGCGGAGTAGAGCTGGTTCCAGGTGCTCTCGAGGATCTGCAGGCCAGCGGCGATGTTCTCCTGGTAGTCGACCGCGACCTTCCACTGGCCGTGCTCGGACAGCGAGTGGTCGCCGATGTGCATCCCATCGGTGACCTGACTGATGCCGTAGCCGCAGCCGGAAGCGGCGTAGTCGATGGAGACGATGTCGCCGCCGGCGCCGTAGTAGCTGGCGATCAGCGGGTCTCCTGCGGTGCCGGCCGGAGCGTGCCAAGAGGCCTGCGACCAGTTCGACTCCTGAGCCATGATGCCCTCGAAGATCGACCGTGGCACGGTGTTCGTGCCGCCCGCCGGGTGTGACAGCGGGATCAGCGGGAAGTCGCTGTTCGGCGCATAGGCGACCAGGCCCATGTTGTCGAAGCCGGCTGGGCGCGTGTAGGCGCTCCCGGTGAGCAGACCCTGCTCGGCCATTTGCACGGCCCAGTTGACCTGGGCGGGGTTGGGCTGCATGACCTGCCGGTTCGCGTTCAACGGAGGCACTGCACAGTTCGGCGTCTGTGCCTGGGTGGCGTTCGGCGCTGCGGTGGCCGCCGAAGCTGCGTCGCCCTTCGGGCGCAGCCGATTCTGGTGAGGCGCCTGCGCGAGCGTCGGTGCAGCGGAGTATGTGGGTACGGCAGTGGCCGCGGCAGTGGTGGCGGCCGGGATCGCGGGCGTGAGTACCTTGCCAGTCTTCGTCGCCAGTAGCGCAGGCGCAGTCTTCCGCCCGTCGGCATCCGGGCCGAGAAGGGCGTCACCGTCCAAGGACGACGCTTCGGCACCGTGCGCGAGAGAAGTATCGCGCACGCTCCGTACGCCCGCGGCAGCCAGCGCCGCGGCTGCTCCCGGGGTGGCGCCGGAGAGCACTGCGTGACCGGCGCGGCCCTGGAACAGCTGAACGCGAGTCAGGTTGCCGGAGCCGAGCGTGGTGACCGTGCCGGCGTGCTCGTGTGCCGCGGTCGCCGTGCGCGTACCCGGCTTCGCATGCAGGAAGCTAACGCCACCGTCGGCGGCCGGGCGTACGTCGTAGACGTCGCCGGGCAGAGTGGCCACCACCGTGGGAATTCCCTTGGCGGAGATGGAGACCAGCCGGTTACCCGCGACACCGACGACGCCGAAGGCAGTGGGGACAGCGGAGGTAATCTGCCCCGGGGACGTCGTGTCCGCGCCGATCTTGCCGGTAGCCAGGTTCGCAGTGAGCAGCCGGGTCTGCCCGTCGAGGGCGACGGTGAACACCGCGGCGTCCCCCGTGCCGCAACCCGGTGAGTAGTACTTGAGGCCGACGCCACCGGCCAGAGCGTGCACTACTCCCGTGCCGAGGTTGACGGAGTAGGCGAACGCACCATGGTCACGCGCGGCTTGGGTGTTCACCGCCGAGGCCGGCAGGATCGCGACCGCGGCGTACTTCCCATCGCCGGACACGCACTGGTAGCCGGTCCACGAACCGTCATCGAACCCGGCCGGGTGGATCAGCGCGACCTCCTGCCACGCGAACCCGGCGATCTCCCGACCCAGCTCGACGTGATAGCCCTGCGCATCGCCATACCCATCGACCGCGACGTCGGCGGATTTCACCGCGTCCGGACCAAAATCCGCCGGTTTCGGCGACGCGGCAGGCTGCGCGGACACTGCCGGCTTCGGCGCCGCGCCGACCACCGAAGTGGTCGCCCCGAGCAACGCCAGCACACTGAGCAAAACCGTGAGAATCCGGAAACCGGACATTCTTCGAACACGATCGATCCCACCGGACACGGCAGATCCTCCCCTGAACGACCGGCCGCCGGAATTGCGGGCGCCGCAGGGAAATCTAACCGCCTGACCTCCAGCTACCATCGTCCGTTGGAGTGATCTTCGGAACGGCATACGGAGAATTGGGCATTATCATCTCTTGAGGATTCGAATGTATACCCAATGGGATAAAGATGCCGAACACGCAAAAGGGACCACGTCACCTTGCCGGCTTCGCCGTCGCAAACATCGGCAGTCGGAACTCGATAACACCTGCGCGGCCTGAGGATCGACGTCCCGGCAACTCCCGGAAGGCGCCGATACACCGAAAGGAAGATAGGAAACCGTCGAGCCGAACGGATCAGCGACCCCGCGTCAACGCGGCAAATGTCCAGCATGCCCGCGCACCCAGCCCCACGGCGCCTGGGTCAGCGCCCGTGCGGCCATTCGGGTGCAGTACAGCTCCAAGCCCGTCATCGGCCTCCGGCAGCCGCGTTCCGCCCTCGACCAGACCCACCTCAAGCACCGAGGTACACGATGATCAGTACTGCCGTGACAGGCACGGTGTCTCCGCGTCGTGCCGGCGCCCGGCGTCGCGAGCACACCGTTGGGAGCCACGGGCTGAGGTTCGCGTTCTACGGGCGGATGTCCACGGTCGAGTTCCAGCACCGGGAAACGTCGTTGGGGTGGCAGCGAGAGGCCGCCGAGGAGACGATCCGAGGGCGCGGCGTGATTGTGGCGGAGTACTTCGACGAAGGATGTTCACGTCGGCTGCCGTGGCGTCAACGGTCGGCCGCGGCACAGCTGATAGCAGCTGCGGAGCAACCGAACCGTTCGTTCGACGCCGTTGTCATCGGCGAGTACGAGCGAGCGTTCTACGGAGACCAGTTCGACACCGTGCTGACCACGCTGCGGGAGCGAGGTATCCAACTGTGGCTGGCTGCCCGAAGCGGGCGGTCCGGTGAACCTCGACGACCCCGTGCACCAGGCGCTGATGCTCTTGCTCGGGTCCCAGTCGCGTCGCGAGGTGTTACGGGCTCGGCACCGGGTGCTGGCTGCGATGCACGTCCAGTCCTGTGTTCAAGGCAGGTTCCTCGGCGGCCGGCCACCCTACGGCTACCGCCTGACCGATGCCGGCCCCCACCCGAACCGGGCCCACGCGAGCTGGGGGCGCCGCCTGCACCGCCTGGAACCCGATCCAGCTACCGCACCGTGGGTGCGGTGGATCTTCCAGCAACGAGCCACCGGACGCAGCGTGGCCGGCATCGCGCGAGAGTTGAACGAACGCGCCGTCCCATGCCCGTCAAGCGCCGACCGCGACCGCAACCGACACCGGACGAAGCACGAGTGGATCGTCCGGACAGTGGTGGGAATACTCGGGAACCCTCGATACACCGGGCGCCAGGTATGGAACCGGCACGGCGCCAGAACAATCGATCCGGCCCACCACCGTGCTCAAATCCGGCCATCGGCGGCGCGAGGTTGGGCACAGTCGGAGAAGATGAGCCATCCAGCCCTTGTCGACGACGCGACGTTCCTGGCGGTCCAGGGCATGCGCGCGGCCCGGCCCACGCAGCGCGGGGACACCAGGACGTACATGCTGACGGGACTCGTGCAATGTCAGTTATGCGGCCGCCGCCTGGACTCGCACTGGGTGAACGGCCGCCCCGGCTACCGCTGCCGCCACGGCCACACCAGCGCCCGCAACCGCCCACCAGAACTCGCCAAGAACGTCTACGTCCGCGAAGACCACCTACTCAACGACCTTAGCGCCCGATTCCCCGCGACGGCCGACGAGGATGGAGCCTCGATCGCCGAGTACCTGAGATCGAATGACCTAACGATCCTGTATGGCGGTCCCACACAAGAAGTCAAGGCATGCAGCCCACCATGCGCACAGGTTGCAACAGCCAAGACCGCTCGAGAGCAGTTTCTGTTGCTCTGACCCTGCCGCGACGCGCGACTTCATGGGGTAATTGAGTGTCCGAGGGGGGACTTGAACCCCTTCGCATGGGAGATCTCCCAAGTTTCGGGAGATCATGTCACCACAGTAGCTGACGCGCCCGTGATGTGCGCACTCCCCCAGCACCCGACTCTCCATACAGCCGGTGGTTGATCACGTTGTCTCAGTGCCGGTGATTGCTGCGTCGCAAGCTGAGCGGCCTGCCCGGCCGCCGAGGCTCAAGCCGAGCCAGGTCTGTCGGCAAGTGCCGACCGGGCGTTCATCGACAGTCGAGCTGACCCGCGGCAGGCGCTGCAATCCCAGACCATCGGGATCGGCGAGGGCAGGGGCTCGGAAGACTTTCTACGGGACCACCGCCACCACGAGCTCGCAACTCTCGGCCAGTTCCAATGCAACGAGCTCGACGTGCACCCAGTTGAACCGCATAGCCGACGCTGGCGGCAGCCCACACCTCCCCGACTCACCAGCAACCAACGCCGCGCTCCTTTTCCCTGAACGCGATCCCGGCCGACGGTGAGGCGCTGCTGGGAGCCGTGATCGCTCTGCGATTCCATCCAGCCGGCGAAAATACGGAGGACCCGGCCCTCGGGCCGCGAGCCTGGCTGGATCCAGGACAACGAACCCGTGACTGTCCCGTGCGCGACACCCCCATGACGTTCACGCCTGAACTGGCGGAGGCGACCTGGCCTCGTCCGCGGAGATAAGGCCTAAACCCTCGTGCGCGATCCGCAGGCATCTGCGCAGCCGCGGCGTCACCGCCGTGATCCCCGAACCGGCCGACCAGGCCGGGCACCGCACACGCCGCGGTTCCCGCGAGAGCCGCCCGCCGCCGTTCGATCTGGTCGACTACCGACGTCGCAACGTGGTCGAGCGTCGCTTCACTCCGCTCAAGAATGGCGCAGTCTGACGACACGCTACGACAAGCTCGCCATCGTCTATCGATCAGCGGTCGTCCTGCCCTCTGTGGTCACCTGGACCACAGCATTGTCAGGCACACACTAGCGGCTGGGAGATCCCCGCCGGAGGCGGCGCGACCCTGGCCAAGTAGTCGCCCATGGAACAGGACAACAACATAGCGCCAACGCAGCACCGATGTGTGGTCCGGCCTGCGCCAGAAAGCCACCAGCAGTCGAGCAAGATCCCTCGGCCCAGATACAGTCAGCTTGTGGCCCGCCAGTACACTTCCCGCACGATCAAGCTCCTTTTTGCCCGCGCGCGTCGGTGCGCGTTTCCAGGCTGCACAGAAGGGCTGGTCCTCGAAGACCGGGACCGGCTCACTGTTGTCGCGCAGATCGCACACATCCGATCCGAGAAGCCCGACGGACCCCGCCACGAGCCCACCTATGCTGATGAGCTGATCAACGAGGAAGAGAACCTGCTGCTCCTGTGCGGCAAGCACCACAAGCCGGTGGACGACCACGAGTCCGTATATCCGGTCGCAGAGCTTCTCTCGTGGAAGCGCGAGCAGACTGCGGCTGGTGGAGACCTTTCGGAACATCAGGTCGAGCGGATCTTTCTCCACGATGACCTCAATCGCCTAGGTCCCGACGCCTTCGAAAAGATGTGCCAAGCACTGACGATGCACGTACTGGGTCCTGAAACCAAGATCTTCGGCGGCCCGAGGCGTGGCGCCGAGGGAGATGCCACATTCAACGGACGAACGACAGGGTTCCCGACACATGACGCACCATGGGATGGCTTCATCGTCATGGAGGCGATGTACGGCGGCGCGAGCCGGACGCTCAGGCACCGCATCGAGCGTGAATTCGAACGCTGGGCCAGTCAGACAGCTCGAGGCGATCGGCGACCGGACTACATGATCTTTGCGACCAACCTCCAGCTGACTGCCGATGATCCTGAACTCGGGCGGTTGACCGCTCTGATCGATTTTCACGCCGGACAGGCCGGGCTCCGCGGCTGGCGGCTCTGGGATGGGACTCAGCTCGCCGAGTTTCTCGACGTCTATCCGAATGTCCGTCGCGCGGTCGGCACCATCTCCACTGCGAACGAGATTGTCGCCGCTGTCCTGGCACAGCTCCCCACCACGCCCGTTGCCGAAGGGGTGTTCCGGCCCGGCGAACCAGGCAATGAAGCGGCGTTCCAGCCCGCCTACGAAGCGGCCGGAGGGGCCCGCAGCCTGGGACACGCTCTGGGGCACGTGCAGCAAGATCGGATCGGCTGGTCCCAGCACTTCTCCGGCGGTATCAACGGTGAACCCGCCGTGCTGTGTGCGCGTTACGGCAAGAACGTCGTAGCCGTAGCAAGGGCAGTGTGGAATGACATCGGGGGTATCGGGGGCGGGATTGCTGGCGGCGGCGCGGCCGGGATCGGGTTCCCAGTGTCCGGTGCCCCATCTCGGGACGGCTACATCGGTTCCGACGCTGAGTCGATCGAGCTGGCCGGCGGCCAGTGGGGACCTGAGAAGGGCGGACGGCTACTGCGCTCACCACGCGAACCGGCCCGCTGGCAACCTGGGCTGGCGTTCGACAGCAACGCATCGAAAGACCGAGACACCTGGGCAACTCTTGCTGATCAGCGCGATCTCCGAATACGTGTAGCCGCCCGGATTCCCCTGTGCGCCGAGTTGTGGCGGATCTCCAGGCGAGGACGCATGCTCGCGGCAGTCGACGCCACGGGGATAACTGCAGTCTTCCATGCGCTGGCGGACCAATACTGCCTTGAAATGCCGGCCGGCTCATGGCAGGAGATCGGCGAACCCGACGGCCATAACAACAGCCGGTTCGCGAGCTACCAGATCACCGCCAACGACAGCGACGGCCGCACCGCACTCGCGCTCTGCATCCGGCTGACACTCCCCGACGGCCTCAACGTCGACGTCCACACCACCGTCGACCTGCGCGTGGACTTTGCCGCACTCACCACCACGGCCGCGCCGCCCGCGGAATCACCTTCGGCGCGCCGCCTCACAGTGGACGCACTGAAGGCCTTCTTCGTTCACGCCTGGCCGACAGCGACAGACGCGCTGCTGCTCGCTGCAACTGACGATCCGCTTGCCTTGCCGCCAGCCGGCGCTGCCCGGTTGGAACTGCACATCCAGAACGAACAACTCGGTCACTCCGACCGCCGTCCGACGATCCCCATCCTGGATATGGTTGACTTTTCGTCTCTTGGGTCGCCACGGGGTACCGGCCCTCGCGCTTTGTCGGTCGGAGTGACCGCAGCTCTGGGCCTGCCGGCGGATGCGATCGCTCAAGCTGTTGACGACGCGTTGCAATGGATGGTCGAGGACGCCGGATTCGTGACACCGGAGCCGACCTGACTCCCCTAGTGACCGCGAGCTGCGACGACGTGGTGTGGGCGATGGACTTGACTAACCCGCCGGGCGATCCCGAGCGCTGCCAGTCGCAGCGTCGCGCGGCTGGTCACGCACGGCGTGGACCGTGTGACGGTTCTCCGCCTACGCCGAACGGTTGGTCACGACACCACGGACGGATCCCCCCTGAAAGCGATCACACACGGCCAACAGCGCCCTCGCAAGCTGAAACCCTCGGGGCGGTTCGGCGTGGCCAGTCGGCCTTGCCTCCGCATCTTGGACCGCGTGACTCAGCTAGCTGCCGCTGAGGCAGTCGCGGTGAACGTTCCTCGACACAGTGAAGGAAACGCCGATTCTGAGACGCGCCTTCCCGAGACTCTGGGCGACGACATAAAATCAACAAGCTGAATTGTGCGCGCCTTCAGCCAACGGATTCGGTGCGCCGGAGTCTAGCTCAGCAACTGTGTCTCGATTGCAACAAAACGCTATGAAATTTCTGCGGAATCGGTGATTTCAGCGCTGACGTCGCGCGCTGCGCCTTGCCCAGGGTTCGTGGTGGACGCAGCGCACCCCGTGCCCCGGCTGGACGACCAGATTCCAGTCCGCGCTGAGGACGGCTGGCGGCCGGAGGCCGGTGAGAACGGGATAACACCACAGGCGGCGAGACCGCCGAGCTCGCCCCCACCCTCGCTGCCCGCGGCGAGACCGCGCACACCACCGAACTCCTCGGTACGCTCGACACTGTTTCCGCTGGCGACCGCTCGTACTGGACCGGCTACAACTACGCCACCGACACGATCTGGCCGCGAACGCACCACGTGGACCGCCGGAGCCGCGCTCTTGGCCCACGCTGCTCTCCACAGCGATCCGGCCACGGTTGACACGTTCACGCCAGCCGCTCGGTGATTGTTGCGCCGACGCGCTACCTCCGCCGGCAACTGCGCTGACATCCCGCCTCCGAGCTGCCGCCTCAGCCGACACCAGGGCGTACTCCACCGCCACGCGCCGCCCGGACACCGGTCCACCAACATCCCGCCCTTGCCTCGACAACGCCGCTCATCCGGAGGTTGAACCCGACCGCACCCGTCGGCCAGTGACCGGCAGAGCCCGCCCCGTGCCTGTTACCGCGACGGGCTCACGCGAGTGGGTTGGGGTGTGGGGTCAGATGTTCTTGCCGGCGGTGATGGACACCGCCGATGCTGTTGATGAACAGGATGATCGAACACCAGGCCGCAGCCGGCGGTGGACGTCTCGTTGTCGCGGCGGACAAGCTCGGCCGCGCTCTGGGCGGCCTTCTGGCGGCGTTCCTGGGTGTCTTCCTAGTCGAGCAGCAGGGTGATCTGTTCGGTGATGCGTGTCTGCAAGCGGTGATAGGCGTCGGAGTTCGGGTCGAGGGAGCCCAGCAGTTTCGTGTCCTGCTCGATCTTCTTGCGCAGTGTCTTCAGGTTCGGCACGGACGCCGGGGGATGATTTCCTCCCACATCCACCGGATCTGGCCTGGCAGCAAGATGTTCAACGGCCAGTCGCGGTGTGAGGTTCCCGCGGCTACCGGCCGCGCGAACTGGGCCATGATGATCGAGAGTGGCCGCGGCGCCTCGGGCGTGTCCGGCTACGTCGGCGACGGCGCCAATCGCTGGCCCTCCTCGTGGCGCGGCACCCGGTGACCGTGCATGGGCCGCAGCGCGTAGTTCGTCAGCCGGGCCTTGAGCTCGGTCATGAAGTCCTGGTTGTCGTTGCTCAGGCGATCAGTTGAGTTGGGTTCCCCGCGACGGCCCCGCGAGAACCAGGAACCACGCCATGCCCTCTGCTCAGGTCACTCTCCTTGGCGCCATCGCCGGGTTCACCATCTACCTCGGGACTCCCGATCGGACGGCTGCGGGCACCGCTGCCTCGGCTGAAAGCGCTGCTGAGCGCGACCGCGACCGGGATCTTGGTGTTTCTGCTGTGGGATGTACTCGCCCACGCCTGGGAACCGATCGACAAAGATTTGTCCGACCACAACATCGGCTCCGCCGCAGGCAACGGCGCAGTTCTGGCGGTCGCACTCGGGATCGGCCTCGTCGGCCTGGTCTACGTCGACGAAGCGGCCACGCGACGTCACGCCGCACCCCAACCTGCCGGTCCCGGTGCCGCCACCGCGGACGACATCGCCGCCTCGACCGGCCTCGGCTCGGCCGGGCGGCTGGCCCTCACCATCGCGGTCGGGATCGGCTTGCACAACTTCGCCGAGGGGCTCGCGATCGGGAACTCCGCCGCCGCTGGTGAACTCAGTCTCGCCGTGCTGCTCGTGATCGGATTCGGGCTCCACAACGCCACCGAAGGCTTCGGCGTTGTCGCCCCGCTGACCGGACGCCGGCCTTCCTGGCGCTACCTCGCCCTGTTGAGATTCATCGGCGGCGGACCGACGTTTCTGGGCACCCTCGTCGGCCAGAGCTTCACCAACGACACCCTGTCCATCGCATTCCTCGGCCTCGCCGCAGGCTCGATCCTCTTCGTGGTGATTGAACTCCTGGCCGTGGGTCGGAAATCCGGTGTCAAAGTGATCACCACCTGGGGCCTGCTGCTGGGCCTGGTCCTGGGCTTCGCCACCGACGCGATCGTCACCGCGACCGGCGCCTGACGTCGCTTCGTTATCGGATTGGCCGGTCGTGCGCCGATGATCTTAGATGTCATCGCGGGACTCTCCAGTAGGCTGTCGCACTGATCAGCCACCCGACCTCATTCCCCCCACAGACACCCGCTCCCCACCTCGCACCAGCCGGATCGGGCCGTCGAAGGCCGACGCGGCCGTCGCGCGCAGGTTCTCGAGCCAGGAACCATCACCAGACGCGAAGTGGGTCAAGGCAAGCGAATGAGCCCCCGCGCGAGTCGCGATCGTCCCGGCGTCAAGGGCGCTCAGGTGGCCGTGGCCGGTGACGTCGGGGGCGTTCAAAGTGGCCTCCGCCAGCAGCAAATCTGCATCCGCCGCCAGCTTCACCGCGGCGTCGGTCATCCCCGTATCCCCGGTATACGCCAAAATAGCCCCACCCGATTCAATGCGGATGCCGCAGTTCGGCAGGACGTGGCGGAGTTCGTGGAGGTCGATGGTGGCGTCGCCGAGGTCGAAGCGGTCGCCGGACTGATACTCGCGGACGTCGAATGCCCGCTCGAAAGCCTTGTCCAGCAAGGGCATCGTGGTGACGGGGAAGAGAGCGGCCCAGCGGGTGAAGACCTCGGTGGCGCCCGCGGGGACGAACAACGGGATGCGCCGGAGCGACCTGAGGAGCGGAGCCGGGCCGCCCGGGAACTCGAGGGTGGCGGACAGCAGGGACTTGCCGATGGGCAGCAGGTCGTAGCAGTGGTCGGCGTGCAGGTGGCTGATGACGACGCCGTCCAGGTCGGTCGCGTCGCTGACCGCGGAGAGGGCGGTCGCGACGCCGGGGCCGCAGTCCAGGAGAAGCCGCGCCGAGTCGGTTTCGACGAGGTAACCCGAACTGGCTTGGCCGTCGGCCGGCATTCCGGACCGGCAGCCGAGGACGGTGAGGTGCATGTTCGCTATCCGATCTACTGGAGTTCGCAGGGCTTCCGCGCAGCATGGCCGGTCCGGACCACCCGAACAGCCAGGCGCGGGAAAGAGCTACCGCACGATTGGCACTGCCTATCGCGGACCGTTCACACGTCCAGGACCAACCGCGCCGAACGGGCCCGCGACACGCAGATCATCATCGACTTGCCCGACGCACGTTCCTCCTCCGTCAGCACCGAATCCCGGTGCTCGACCTCCCCGTCGAGCACCGGCGTCTCGCACGTCCCGCACGTGCCCTCGCGGCACGACGACGGCACGCCGACCCCGGCGAGGTCGAGCGCGTCCAGGATCGACTCCGTCTCCCCCACCTGAACCGTCTGGCCCGACAGCGAAGCGACCACCTCGAACGACCCCGCCGGTCCGAACTCGGCCGTGCGCGGGTGGAAGCGCTCGATCCGCAGCCGGCCCGCCGGGCACAGCTCCTCGACGGCCGCCAGCAGCGGTTCCGGCCCGCAGCAGTACACGACGTGGCCCGCGGTCACGATGTCGGCCAGCGGCAGCAAGCCGTGCTCGTCTTCCGGCAGCACGCGGACGCGGTCGCCGTAAACACCGAGCTCGACCAGGAACGCCATCCGCGAGCGCCGGCGGCCACCGTAGTGCAACGTCCACTCGGCACCAGCCGCCGAGGCCGCGCGAAGCATCGGCAGCAGCGGCGTGATGCCGATGCCGCCGGCGACGAACGAGTACGCGGGCGCCGGGTCCAGCGCGAAGTTGTTGCGCGGGTCGCTCACCCGCAGCGAAGCGCCGACCTCCAGCGAATCGTGCAGGTACCGCGAGCAGCCCCGTCCTGGGTCCTCCCGCAGCACGGCGATGCGCCAGTGGCGCTGTGAGGCCGGGTCGCCGCACAGCGAGTACTGCCGCGTCACGCCCGGGCGCACCTCGACGTCGATGTGCGCGCCCGGCGTCCACGACGGCAGCCCGTCGCCGCTCAGCGCGAACGACACCACGTCCTCGGCCTCCGTCGTCCTGGCCGTCACCCGTACCTGGCGCACGTGTCCACCTCCGCTTCGTGATGCGTCCAGAGTGGGCACCGCGCGCGGGCGGGAGGGCATCCTTCGCCGGTTTCGACTCGCCTGATCGGAAATTGCAATAGACTCGCGTCGTCACGTATCGGGGTACCGATTCCGGTTCGCAATGGCACGATAAAAAATCCTGATAACACCGTCGCCGAAACCGATCGACAACAGTGCACGAAGAGACATTTCAGCAGGTCAGCGACCATACAAAACCGTGAAACAGCCCGTCCCACCGTTCATCCTCCTGACATTCCGGCGTGCTGCAATTCGCTGGCATCAGCGAGGAGATCGAAGGGAAATTCGGTGGGCCACATCCGGATTCGAGGAGCAACCAAGCGTTTCGGTGCCGTGACCGCGGTCGACGGGGTGACGCTCGACATCGCCGACGGCGAGTTCCTCGTGCTACTCGGCCCGAGCGGGTGCGGCAAGTCCACGCTGCTGCGCGCCATCGCGGGCCTGGCCCCGCTCACGGCGGGGCAGCTGGAGCTCGACGGACGCGACATCACGCACACGCCGCCGCGCGAGCGCGACCTGGCGATGGTGTTCCAGAGCTACGCGCTCTACCCGCACCTGTCGGTGGAGCGCAACATCGGCTTCCCGCTGCGCGCCCGGCGCCAGTCGCGCAGGGACGTGCAGCGCAAGGTCGGCGAGGTCGCCGCGACGCTGGAGCTGTCGGAGCTGCTGCACCGTCGCCCGCGCGAGCTCTCGGGCGGGCAGCGTCAGCGTGTCGCCCTCGGGCGGGCGCTCGTGCGCGACCCCGGCGCGTTCCTGCTCGACGAACCACTGTCCAACCTGGACGCGAAGCTGCGGGCCTCCACGCGGTACGAGCTCGTGGAGCTGCACCGCCGCCTGGGCACCACGTTCGTCTACGTCACCCACGACCAGGTGGAGGCGATGACGATGGCCACCCGCATCGCGATCCTCAACCAGGGCCGGCTCGAACAGGTCGGCACCCCGGCCGAGGTCTACGACCAGCCGGCGTCCGAGTTCGTCGCCGGGTTCCTCGGGTCCCCGCCGATGAACCTCTTTCCCGCCACCGTCGTCTCGCGCGGCGGCGAGCTCGTCGCGATCGCGCCCGGTCTCGAAGTCCCCCTCGGCCGCCGCGGCGAGCTGCCCGACACCGAGGTCGTCCTCGGCATCCGGCCCGAGCACCTGCGCCCGCACGGCCCGCGCCCGGCGCTGCACGGCGTCGTGCAGCTGCTGGAGAACCTCGGTGGCGAGGAGATCGCCCACGTCACCGTCGGCGACGCGCGCCTGTGCGTGCGCGGCCCCCGCCCGCTCGGCCTCGAGCCCGGCGACGAGGTCGGGGTCGCCACGGAACCCGCGCACGTCCACGTGTTCCACCACACCACCGGCCGTCGCCTGCTCTGGCAGGACGACCACGCCGACGCCGCCCTCCCCTCCGAAGAAACCGAACAAGGAGTTCCCGCATGAGAATCCCCCGTTCCCGCGTCGGCGGCCTGCTCGCGCTCGCCGCGCTGCTGGGCGTATCGGCCTGCGGCGTCGGCACGCCGACCACGGCCGCGCAACCGTCCACTGTGGCCCAGGCCCCGCAGCTGGCCCCCGGCCAGCAGGTCTCGATCGTGTTCGAGAGCTACAACTTCGGCCTCGCCGGCACCTGGACCGACACCTTCAACGAGCTCATCGGCCAGTTCGAGAAGAAGTTCCCGAACATCAAGGTCACGCCGCAGAAGCCCAACGGCAGCGACCCGAACCCCGCCCACAACTCCACCTCCAGCGTGCAGACCGAGATCGCCGCCGGCAACCCGCCGGACGTCGCGCAGCTCGGCTTCGACACCCTCGCGTTCGCCGCGGGCCAGCTCGGCGCCAAGCCGCTCGACGACCTGTATGGCAAGAGCGAGGTCGACACCGAGTTCGGCGGGCAGTTCCCCTACGCCGGCGCCATCCGCACGATCGGCAACGTCGACGGCAAGACCTACGGCGTGCCGTTCGTGCTGTCCACGCCGGTCCTGTACTACAACGCCACGCTCTTCAAGCAGGCCGGCCTGAACCCGGACAACCCGCCGAAGACGTGGGGCGAGGTCCAGCAGGACGGCGCCAAGATCAAGCAGGCCACCGGCAAGGACGGCGCGTACGCCGACTGCCTCGTGCGCTCGGCCAGCGACTGGTGCTTCCAGAGCCTCGTGCGCTCGGCCGGCGGCCGCGTGCTGTCGCAGGACCGCAAGCAGCTGACCTACGACCAGGCGCCGACCGTGCAGGCCGTGAAGCAGATGCAGGACATGGTCACCTCGGGTGCCATGCCGCAGCTCAGCCAGGTGCAGGCCACGGCCGCGTTCCCGCGCGGTGACCTCGGCATGATGCTCGAGAGCAGCGCCGCGCAGGGCGGTTACCTCAAGGGCGCCCAGGGCGCCGGCTGGGAGCTGCGCGCCGCGCCGATGCCCAGCTTCGGGGACAAGCCGACCGTGCCGACGAACTCCGGCGCCGCGCTCTACGTCTTCTCGAAGGACCCGGCCAAGCAGCGCGCCGCGTGGGAGCTCATCAAGTTCCTCACCAGCGCGGGGGCCTATGACGTGATCACCAGCAAGATCGGCTACCTGCCGCTGCGCCTGGGCCTGCTCGACGACCCGGCCCACCTCAAGCCGTGGGCGGACAAGAACCCGATGATCAAGCCGAACGTGGCCCAGCTGCAGCACATCGAGCCGTGGGTCGCCTTCCCGGGCACCAACTTCCAGCAGATCCGCGACACGATGATGGACGCCGTCGAGAAGTCCGTGTTCCAGGGCGCGGACCCGCAGTCCTCGCTCACGGCCGCGGCCAAGCAGACCGCGTCGCTGCTGCCCGGCGGCGGCAAGTGAGGCTCACGCCTCCCGAGCTGACCCTGATCCAGCTGAGCGACCCGCACATCTGTGCCGAAGGCGAGCTCCTGCACGGGAGCGTCGACACGTTCGCCACGCTGGACACCGCGCTCGGGACGATCACCTCGTCCCGGGCGCGGGTCCACGGCCTGCTCCTCACCGGCGACCTCGCCAACGAGGGCAAGCCCGAGGCGTACCGCAGGCTGGCCTCCGCGCTGGCCCCGGCGGCGGCCGAGCTCGGCGCGGAAGTCGTGTACGCCATGGGCAACCACGACGAACGGGCTGCGTTCCGCCGGGAGCTGCTGCCTCACTCGCCGGATCTGATGGCCACTGTGGACTCCGTGCACTGGATCGAAGGCGTCCGGGTCGTCGTGCTCGACAGCAGCACGCCGGCCCGGCCCGACGGGCGGCTCGAACCCACCCAGCTCGAGTGGCTGGGCGACGAGCTGGCGAGCCCGGCCCCGCGCGGCACGCTCCTGGTCGTGCACCACCCACCACTGCCGTCGCCCGTGCCGTCGGCACACCTGCTGCGGCTGCAGAACGCGGACGACCTGGCGGCGGCGCTGACGGGCACCGACGTGCGGATGATCGTCACCGGCCACGCCCACCACACCGGCTGCGGGTCGCTCGCCGGAATCCCGGTGTGGGTCGGGCCGGCGCTGGCCTACCGGTCGGACCCGCTCCCGCCGCCGGGCCGCATGCGCGGGCGCCGCGGCGCGGGGATCAGCCGCGTCGACCTGATCGACGGAACGTTCGTCGCCACCGCGGTCGAGATCGGCGACGCGCCGGTGGTGTACGACGAGGACAAGGAGGAACGCGTGCGCTACGCCCTGGACAAGTTCTTCGCCCCGGGCACCCCCGGCAAGGACGGGTGAGCGATGTTCGTCGAAATCCCGGCGCCCGTGGTGGTGGTTCCGTCGCGCGTGGCCCGGCCGGCGCTCGTGCGGCGGCTGCTGCGCGGGGCCCCGCCGTACCTCTACCTCCTGCCGGCGTTGGCGCTGCTGGTGATCTGGACCTACCGCCCGCTCGTGCAGACCGCGCAGCTGTCGTTCTTCTCGTGGAACCTGCTGCCCACACAGCCGGCGACGCCGGTGGGGCTGGACAACTACGTGCGCCTGTTCCAGCTGCCCGCGGTAGGCCAGTCGGCACTGCGGACGCTGGAGGTGATCGGGGGCCTGATCCCCTTCACGCTCCTGGTGCCGGTGCTGGTCGGCCTGCTCGGGCAGCGCGTGCGCGGCCGGGCTCGCGCGGTGTACCAGGCGCTCGTGTTCGCTCCCCTGCTGGTCGCGCCCGTGGCCAGCGCGACGGTGTGGGAGTGGCTGCTCGAACCGTCGGGCGGCGCGGTGAACCGCGTGCTGGGCACCCACGTGAACTGGCTGCACGACACCACGTGGGCGCAGCCCGCGATCATCCTGGTGACCGGGTGGCACCTCATCGGGTTCGCCGTGCTCGTCGTGTCCGCGGGACTGTCGAACATCAACAGCGACTACACCGAGGCCGCGATGATCGACGGTGCCTCGCGCGGCCAGATCACCCGCTGGATCACACTGCCTCTGCTGTCGCCGACGCTGGTGTTCCTGGCGCTGATGACGGTGCTGCTCTCGGCGCAGTGGACCTTCCCGCTGATCGACACGATCACGCAGGGCGGCCCGTCGGGCGCCACCACGAACGTCTACTACCTGTTGTGGGACTACAGCTTCCACAGCTTCGACGCCGGCCTCGGCACGGCGGCGGGCATGGTGCTGTTCGTGGTCTTCGGCATCATCGCCGCGGGACTGGTGCTGCTCGGCGAGAAACTGTCCGTCCACGACGACTGAGGAGGCGTCCATGGTGGACTCCATGCTGCTCCCCGGGCGGGGCCCGCGCTGGCGGGCCCTGCCCGGGCACCTGGCGCTCGGCGCGCTCGGTGTGCTCTGCATCTTCCCGATCTATTGGCTCTACGCGACTTCGCTGCGCCGGCCCGACCAGGTGCTGTCGCTCTCGCCCATCCCGTGGCCGCTTTCGCTGGGCAACTACGCCGACGCGATCCAGCTGGTCGACATCCCGCAGCTGCTGATCAACACGACGCTGGTGGCGCTGCTGACCGCGCTGGGCCAGCTGCTCACGGGGCTGCTGGCGGCGTATGCGTTCGCGGGCTGGAATTTCCCGCTCAAGCGGCTGTGTTACCTGCTGTTCGTGGGCACGTGGCTTGTTCCGTTCCAGGTGACGATGCTGCCCAACTACGTGCTGCTGCTGCAGCTGGGTCTGCTCAACACCTTGGGCGGCGTGGTGGTGCCGAACCTGTGCTCGGCGCTCGGCGTGATCCTGCTGCGCCAGCACCTCGACGGCTTCCCCAAGGAGCTCCTGGAAGCGGCCAAGATGGACGGCCGCTCCTCCTGGCGTACCTTGTGGACGGTCGTGGTGCCGAACCTGCGGGCCCCGCTGGCCGCGCTGGCCATCCTGCTGTTCGTCACCGCGTGGAACGAGTACTTCTGGCCCGCGATGGTGCTGCAGCGCAGCAACGACGTGCTCCAGCTCGGGCTGCGCAGCTTCATGATCAGCGAGGGCGGCCAGGGCACGTACTGGGGCCCGCTGATGGCAGTCGCGGGGTTGGCCTGCCTGCCGATCTTCGCGCTGTACCTGGTGCTGCGCCGCCACATCGTCAGCGCGTTTGTGAGGTCTGGCCTGAAGTAGAAAGCCCGCGGCCGATGGGCCGGCCGGCCGGGGTCAGATGTCGGTGCTCGAGGGCCAGGTGTCCGCCGCCCATTCCGGCCAGCCCGGGCAGCCCGCCGGTGGGGCGGGAATCTCGCCGCCGGCGAGTTCGGCGGCATCCGGCACCTCGAACTGCTCTCGCCACGCGTCCAGGTCGACCTCGCGGATCGGGAACGTCTGATGCGGTGTCGTTTCCTGGCGGTGCGCGATGCGGGCGAGCTGGACGTCCTTGTCCACCGGCAGGTAGATCACCTGGCACGACGCCCCGACCGACCGCGCGAGCCAGCGCAGTGCCGACCGCTCGTCGCGGCTCCACGGCCCGAAGTCGAGGACCACGCTGATCCCCAGCCGCAGCGCCTGGAGCGCGACCGAGATGAGCCGCCCTTCGAGCGCCCAGCGTTTTCCGCCGGCCATCGAATCGCCGAACAACGGGATCATCCAGTGATCCGGGGTCAGCCGCAGTGCCCGATGGATTGTGGCGAGCTCTCGGGCACTGGTGGTTTTCCCGGCCCCGGGGAGCCCGACCATCAGGAGCAGGGTGGCGGCACGCGGGGGCTGCGTGGTGCCGGCTCCGGGTGCAGGGGGGTGCTGAGGATCGAAACGCTGCGATTGAGACATGACTTCCCTGATCAGCCAGGACGACCCGGCGTCACAAGAACCAGGTGACTGCCGGCAGGACACTGATCCGGCGGTACGTCCTCGCACCGCCCCACACGGGGCAGGCAATGACCGCGGTTACAGGAACCGCGGTACCGCCGCTAGGCGGTAGTTGTGGTCATGGGAGCGCAGCAGCACATGCCTCGATCCTAGCGGACAGTCGATCCTCCGGCGTCATCGGCGGTGGCTGTCGCCGGCGGGGTGTGCCGCACGAACGAGAGGATCAGGCCGATCGCGGCGAACGCGGTGGCGAAGATCCAGATGTGACCGGCGCCCAGGCCCGAGATCACGACCCCGCCGATGGCGGAGCCGAGCGCGATGCCCAGGTACATGGCCGAACCGTTGAGCGAGAGCAGCATCGGCGACAGCTCCGGTGGCGCGTCGGCGATCATGCTGTGCTGCTGCGCGGGCAGGAACGCCCAGCCGACGATGCCCCAGACGAAGACGTACACGAACGTCGAGACCAGCGTCTGCGAGGCGAGCGGGAACAACGCCATGTCCACGGTGAACACGGCCAGCGTGCCGAGCAGCACCGGGCGCGAGCCGAAGCGGTCCACGAGCGAGCTGCCGAAGCCGAGGCCGACGAGCGCGCCCAGGCCGTGCGCCATGATCAAGGCTCCGACAGCGCCCGCCCCCACCGCCGGAGCGGCGGCGAAAATCGGCTCCACGTAGGTGTAAACCATAAGGCCGGCGCACATACCCGCGATGGTCACGACCAGCGCCAGCAGCACGGCCGGACGCCGCAGTGGCGCCAGCCGTTGCCGCAACGGCACCGACGGAGCAGCGCCGCCCGCCGTGACGCTCAGCGCGATGCCGACGGTGGCCAGCACCGCGAGCGCGGCGACGAACACGAACGCCGAGCGCCACGTCCACAGGCTCGCGAGCCAGATCCCGATCGGCACACCCGCGAGCGTGGCGATGGAGATCCCGCCCATCACGATGGCCAGCGCGCGGCCGCGTCGTTCCGGCGGCACCATGCCGGCCGCGGCCGCCGCCGCGAGCGGGCTGTAGAGCCCGGCGAGGCAGCCGGCCGCGATCCGCGCGACGGCCATCACCCACGGCTCCCACGCGACGGCCGCGAGCAGGTTCACCACCACGAAGGCCGCGATGGAAACCAGCAGCAGCCGTCGCGGCGAGCGCACCCGCACCAGCGTCATCACGACCGGCGAGCCGAGCGCGTAGGCCAGCGAGTACGCCGTGACGAACAGGCCGCCGCCGGCCACCGACATGTGCAGGTCGGCCGACAAGTCCGACAGGATGCCGGCGATGAGGTAGTTGTCGGTGCCGGCGCAGAAGGCCCCGAGCGCCAGCATCACGACGGGCAGCCAGCGCACGGTGGACCTCGTGGCCGCGACGGCCGTGTCGGAGGTCATCGGACTCCTTTCGGGTCGACGGTCACCAGGTGACCGGGAGGGTGTCCAGGCCGTAGAAGTTGGTGTTGGGGCGCCACGCAATGTCCTCGAACGGCACGGCCAGGCGCAGGCCCGGGAAGCGGCGGAACAGCGCGGGCAGCGCCATCCGCAGCTCGAGACGGGCCAGCGGCGCACCGATGCAGTGGTGGATCCCGTGCCCGAACGCGAGGTGCGGGCCGGACTTGCGCGTCGGGTCGAACCGGTCCATGTCCTCGCCGAGGCGCTCGTCGCGGTTGGCGATCGGCGGCGAGCACATGAGCAGCTCACCGGCCTTCACGAGCAGGCCGGAGATCGTCACGTCCTCCTGCGCCACGCGGGGAAAGAGGTTGTGGGTGATCGACAGGTAACGCAGCAGTTCCTCCACCACCTGGTCGAGCTCCTGCTCACCCGCGAACAGCAGCGGGATGTACTCGGGGTGGCGCAGCAGCACCAGCGTGCCGAGCGACAGCATCGACATCGTGGTCTCGTAGCCGGCCTGCACCATGAGGTCGGCGACGCCGGCGAGCTCGCGATCGGTGAGGTCGTCGCCGTGCTCGCGGATCAGCATGCCGAGCATGCCCTCACCCGGGTTCGCGCGCTGCTCCCTGACAAACTCGACCATGATCGCACCGGCGCGTTCGGAGGCCTCGCGGCGTTCCTCGACGGAGAGCGAGAAGTCGGTGAACTTCGAGCTGAGCGGCAGCAGTTCCGTGCGGCTCTCCACGGACACGCCGAACAGCTCGCAGATCACCAGCATCGGCAGGCGCAGCGCGAACTGGCCGACGAGCTCGGCGCCGGGCCCGCCCTGTTCCATCTCGTCGAGGTGCTCGGCGACGGTGGCCTCGATCCGCGGCTCCAGGCGGGCGAGGCGGCGCTTGGTGAACTCGGCGGCGAGCATGCGGCGCAGCCGGGTGTGGGCGGGCGGGTTGTAGACGATGAACCAGCCCGTGCCCTCGACGCCGTCTTCACCGTCTTCGCCTTGCGTGCTGGCGAAGTACGGCGGCGGCGCGCTCGTGAAGCGCTTGTGGTCGCCGAGGATCAGGCGGACGTCGTCGTAACGCGTGACGAGCCAGGTCTGCACGCCCCAGTGGTGCTCCACGCGCGTCACCGGGCGCTCGACACGCAGTCGTTCCAGCTCGGGCAGGGGGTCGAATCCGTCGCGCCGCGCGAACAGCGGCGGCAAAGGCGTTTCCACGTCGGTCATGTCTCTCCTCACCAGGGTCGGGCGCCGGCGCCGCGCAACTCCACGGCGACGCCCGTCAGTTCGTAGATCCGCAGCCCGGGCTTCCACACGCTTGCCTCGCCGAGCACGCGGACGCGGCCGGGCCGGCGCTGCACGTCCTCGATGTGGACCTCGAGCGTCATCTCGCGGTCGTCGGCGAGGATCTGGCCGCGATAGCGCCACGACAGCGCCACGTCGGTGGGCACCACGAACTCCGGGTCGGTCAGGCCGTCGGCCAGCCCGGCGTCGAGCGCCCATTCCTGCACGGCTTGGAGCACGGCCTCGACACCGAGCGAGCCGGGCATCACCGGGTCGAGGTGGAAGTGGTAGGCGAAGAACCAGTCGTCGGCGGCGACGGGCCGCGCGGCGCGCAGGTAACCGCGGCCGAACTTCCCTCCGCCGTCGACGACCTCGACGGCGTCGAGCAGCGCCAGGTGCCCGCTCGTGCTGCGGACGCCGGTGTCGTTCGTCCGGCGAGCGGCGACGTCGATCGTGCGGGGCGGGGTACTCGGCTGCCACGGCGGGGCGTAGGCGCCGTTGTCGAGGCCGTTCTGGTTGGCGAGCGCGGTTTCGTTGAAGAAGCCGAAGAGGGATTCGCCGGCGTAGAACGGTTCGCCGTCCACGGAGAGCTCGTAGGAGAAGCTCTGCAGCACGGCGCCGACCATCACGGTGGTGTTGAGTAGCCGCGTGGATTGGCGAATCGTCTTGTCCCGCAGGTCGACCTCGCGCAGCACGGTCGCGGTGCCGTCGAGGTTGCGCAGGCTGTAGTCCTCTTCGGGCGCGGTGAGAGTGGCGCCGAGGAAGTAACCGAGCAGCAGGGCGGACTGCAGCGAGGTCTCCATGTACACGACGTTGGGCATGGACGCGTTCGCGGTTTCGGCGTAGTACCAGGAGTCTGCGGGCGAGTCGTACTCGGTGCGGCTGGTCGCGGCGGTGAGGTTGCCGCGTTCGCCCTCGACGGCCATCACGCGGTCGCACAGCTGCAGCCCGTGGTTGGGCATGCGGGTGGCGCGGCGACCGGCGTAGGCGGTGAACTCCGGACCGAGCGCGATGCCCAGGTCGCCGCGGGCGCTGTGGGTCATGTGGAACTCGCCCAGCAGCGCGCGTTCGCCGCCTGCGCTGTAGCGGCCGAACGACGTGGTGATCACGCCGCCGACCGACGGGCCGACCGGCGTGCCCGGGGCTTCGCGGATTTCCAGGACCAGGCCGCGGACCCGCGCGACGACCTCGCCGGCTTGGCGGAGCTCGGCATTGACCCGCAGCCACGGGCGCGGGAAGAGGTCGAGCTGCATGACGTCGAGGAGGAGCTCACCCGGGCCGGTGGCGTGTCGGGTGAGGTCCACTTCGGACTGTTCGGGCCCGGCGTGGAACCGTGCTTGAGCGAGGCAGAGGTGCAGGCCGACCTGCAGCGCGAACACCTGGGACGCCTGCCAGACCAGCTCGATGACGGCCGTGGGGTCGAGCGGGCCCTCGTATTCGGCGCGCAGCCGGCCGCGGTGCCACGGGCCGCCGTGCCGGGTGATCTCCGCGATCCGGGTCAGCCGGGTGTGCGTTGCGGGTGTGAGACGGATGGCGGGGTTGTCACCGTGCTGCTCGTATGCGGGGCCGAAGACCGTGGCGATCTCGCCGCGCACCAGATTCGCGAGGGCGGTGTCGTCGAGGGTGGTGACCGTGGTGAGGGCCAGTGCTTTGAACGCGCTCATCGTGGTGGCGGGCTGGACTTCGGGCGTCGTGTTCGGGCGGCCTGGCTGTGCGGCCACGGTGATACCGGAGTCCGGGGAGTAGCCGACGGCGACGCGGTAGGTCTGTCCGGTCACCGGCGTCGGCTGCGTTGACGGCTGGCCGAGGGCGGCCAGCGTGCGGCGCTGCCAGGCGGTCTGCACGTCCATTGCGGACAGGTGCGCGGCCACCAGTTCGGCGCGGACGTCGCCGAGCAGCTCGGCCACCGGGTCGGTGCCGGGCGCCGGCTCGGGGGCCGGCGGGTGTTCGACCGGGGCGGGCCGGGAGTCCTGAGTGGACAGCGGCGCCAGGTCGGTCGAGGTCGGCTGCTGCGGGTCGGGTGCCGGAGGAAGGGATTCCGGGGCCGACCAGAGGAGGGCGTCGAAGGGTTCGCCGTCGAAGGAGAGGGCGTCGAGCTGGGCGGTCATCGCGGGTCCGTTCCGGTGTCGGGGGCCGTCATCGGTTCTGCTCGCGCAGGCGCACGGCCTCGGCGAACTTCGCGGTCATCTCGGGCGTCGCGATCACCGAGAGGTCGGTGTAGCGCTGGAGCACGCGGCCGTCGGGGTCGCAGGCGGAGACGGTGACCGTCACCTGGGACCCGGTGCGCTGGGGGCGCAGGTCGTCGACCACGACCACGAAGGGGCTGTCGCCCGGCAGGGGCGCGAAGTACTCGATGCGCCCGATCGCCAGGGGCAGGCAGCCGGAGCCGAGGAACCACACGCCGAGCAGCGAGCCGGCCTGGATGACGACGTCCGAGAGCACCGGACTGTGCAGCGCACCGGCGTAGTTCCCTTGCCCGAACGGGGTGTCGGCGAGCCGGCACTCCACGACCAGGCGCCGCTCTTCGCGTTCGAGCAGCCGGCGGACGCCCTGCAGGCGCGGACCGTGGAACAGGTCCGCGGCGCGGTAGACCTCGAGCCCGTCCTCCGGGCCGTGGCCCAGCGGGTGGGCGGGCAGGGTCGGTGCCGCCGGGACCTCGGCGGCGAGCACGAACGTCCCGGTGAAGTGCGAGGGCGGCAGCGCCTTGCCGGGTTCGGTGCTGCGGATCGCGGCGCCCACCGTCAGGCGGTCGCCGGTCCACTCCCCCGCGGCGACGTCGAGGCGGTAGTCGCGCTCATGGCCGCCGTCGTAGACGATGCCCTTGAGCACCTCGAACCCCGTGCACTCGACGACGCGCAGGCCGGGGTTGGCGCGTTCGAGGGCGTTGATCGCCCAGCCGAGGCCGGCCGCGGCCGGGAAGACGGGGAACTCGCCGACGCGGTGGTCGCGCAGCACCGCGTCGGATGCGAGCGCCGCGAGGTCGCGGTGGGCGGAGAACGCGGCGGTGGCCGTGGTGCGAGCCGGCGGCGCGAGCGGGACGGGCGGGCCGATGAGCATCGAAACGTCGTCGGCGCGTTCCGGCGTGAACTGCGCGGCGAACATCCGCGCGCCGGCGGCCATCCCGAGCAGCGGCACGCCGCGGGAGCGGAACACCTCGCGCAGCTGCGGCGTGACCATGCCGCCGTCCCAGGCGCCCCAGTTGACGGCGGTCACCTGGGTTGCCGGGCGCTCGCGTTTCCAGCTCACGGCCACGCGGTTGAGGGCCTCGTTGGCCGTCGCGTAGTCGGACTGGCCGGGGTTGCCGAGTACGCCGGCCACGGAACCGAAGAGGATCACGTGGTTCAGTTCGGCGCCTTCGAGGGCGGAGAGGACGTGGTGGAGACCGTCTACTTTGGTCGCCAGCACGGTGCGGATGTCGGCGGCGGTCTTGGCCGGGAGGAGGGAGTCGGCGAGGGCTCCGGCGCCGTGGACGATCCCGGTGACGCGCTCGCGGAACGGGGCGAGTGCCGTGTGGGTCGCGTCGGCGTCGGTGATGTCGACGGCGACGTAGCGGGCCCGCTCGCCGAGGGAATCGAGGGTTTCGCGGATCTCGCGCTGGGCCAGCAGGTCGCGAGTGAGGCGGTCGACCTGCTGCGGGGTGGGCTTGTCCCCGTTGGCACGCAAGGCTTCGATCACCGCGGGCTTCACCGCGTCGTCCGTGATGCCCGTGGCCCACGCCGGCTCGTCGGTGAGCTCGGTGCGGCCGAGGAGGATGAACTCGGCCGCCCGGCGGGTGGCCAGCTCGCGGACGCACCGCGCGGTCACGCCGCGGGCGCCGCCGGTCACGACGAGCACGTCCTCGTCGGTGATGGTGGTTTCCGTGCTGTCGGTCGCTTCCGTCGGGCGGGGCCGGATCATCCAGCGGCTGCGGTCGGCGTCGATCGCGACCTCGCGGGTGTCGAGCGCCGCGTCGGCGAGCTCGGCCACCACCGTCTCGGCGAGCACGTCGTCGCCGAGCTCCGGCGCCAGGTCCAGCGCCCGGCAGAACAGCGCGGGCGACTCGAGCGCGAAGGTCTTCACCAGCCCGCCGACCCCGCCCACGAGCGCCGCCGCGGCCGGCCGGTCGCCCCGGTGGCCGAGCGCGCCGTCGAGCCGCGTGACCGTGACGAACGCGGCGCGGGTGCCCGCCGCGGCCGTCCGGTCGAGGCGCTCGCGCACCAGCTTGGCGGTGAGGATGGTGTCCGCCAGCCGGCGCGCGCCTTCACCCCACTGCGCGTCCGACGGAAGCACGATGAGGCACAGGTCTAGGCGCTCGTCCTGCTCCTGCGCCAGGATTCGTTCGATGGCTTCGCCGTCCCACGTGGACATCCCGTCGCCGTCTCCGGCCGGCACCTCGACCGTCCGGACGGCCCACCCGTGCAGCTCCAGCCCGGCGGCCAGCACCTTCGCGGCCGTGTCCCCGTGGTCGACGACCAACGCCGTCTTCCCCTCGCCGAACGGCTGCTCCAGCCGGTCGATGTCCGGCAGGCGCACCTGCTCGATCCGCAACAGCACCGGCTCGGCCTCGACGGGCGCCTGGACCGGCACCTGGGGTGCCGTGGGGGCGGCTCCTCCGGCGATGAAGGCGACGATGTCCTTCAACGTCCGCAACTCCGCCACCTGCTCCGGTCCAACCGGCGGCACTCCGTCGACCTTCTCGCCCAGCGCACCAAGGATCTGCACCCGCTTGATCGAGTCAACGCCCAGGTCAGCTTCCAGATCCATGGAGACGTCCAGCATCTCCACGGGGTAGCCGGTCGTCTCGGCAACCACCTCGACCAACGCCGCCTCCACCGAAGAAGCGCTGAGCCCGGCCGGCGCGGGAACGGCAGGAGCAGCGCTGCCGGCGATGAAGGCGACGATGTCCTTCAACGTCCGCAGCTCCGCCACCTGCTCGGGCCCGACCGGCGGCAATCCGTCGACCTTCTCGCCGAGAGCGCCTAGGATCTGGACCCGCTTGATCGAATCGACGCCCAGGTCAGCTTCCAGATCCATGGAGACGTCCAGCATCTCGACGGGGTAACCCGTCTTCTCGGCAACGACCTCGACCAGCACAGCCTCCACAGAGGACGCATTCAGCCCAGTCGGTGCGGGAGCCGCGGGTGCGGCGCTCCCCGCGATGAAGGCGACGATGTCCTTCAGCGTCCGGAGTTCGGCGACCTGTTCAGGTCCGACCACGGGCACGCCTTCAACGCGCTCACCCAGAGCACCGAGGATCTGGACCCGCTTGATCGAATCGACGCCGAGGTCCGCTTCCAGATCCATGGAGACATCCAGCATCTCGACGGGGTAGCCGGTCTTCTCGGCGACCACCTCGACCAACGCCGCCTCCACAGTGGAGGCGCTCAAGCCGGCCGGGATGGCGGCCGCAGGAGCGGACGCGGCACCCGCGATGAAGCCGACGATGTCCTTCAACGTACGCAGTTCCGCTACCTGTTCGGGGCCGACGACGGGCACGCCCTCGATCCGCTCGCCCAGAGCGCCCAGGATCTGCACCCGCTTGATCGAATCGACACCCAGGTCCGCCTCCAGGTCCATCGAGACGTCCAGCATCTCCACCGGATAGCCCGTCTTCTCCGCGACCACGGCCACCAGCGCTGATTCGACGGAAGACGCGTCCAGGCCGGCCGGCGCGGGCGGCTCGATGACCGGCGTGGCCGAGGAGCCGTTCGCCGGAGGGAGCTCGGCGGGCGGCGCGAAGGAGGGGAGCTCGGGAAGGTCCGGCAGCTCGGGCCGGAAGTCGACTGGCGCGTCCACAGTGGACGCAGCAACCGGCGCGGCGGCAGCGTGTTCCAGGTCCGTCAGCGAGGCCAGGATCTCGTTGACCCGCGTGTGCGAGCGGCCGATGGCGAGGCTTTGGTCCTTGATGGCGTCGACGGTCGCGCGGAGCTGCGCGTCGACCGCGCCCGTGCGTTGGGCCTCGCGGAGGACCGACACGAGTTCGCCGGTGACGGAGAGCTGGGTTTCGGTGTAGCGCTCGTGCAGGGCCAAATGCTGCTGCGCCACTGTGTCCAGGCCGGGGCCGGAGGCGACGGGAACCGGCGGCTCCTCGTGAACAAGCGGCACCGGAGCGGCAACAGGTGCCAAAGCAGGCGCAGGAGCAGGCGCGACAGCCGCCGCTACGTGTTTCGCCGCCTCGGCGGCCTCCGCGACCGCCTCGAGCATCGTCGGCTCGCCGATCAGGCCCGCGTACAGCTCACGACGGGAATCCGGCACGTAGTCGCGGCCGGTCAGCTCCACGACCATCCCCGTGGCCTCGGCCTCGGTGAACGGCTCGGCGTCCGCACGATTGACCGCGCGGATCGGCGCGCCGAGCACCGCCAGGCGCAGCGCGGCCTTCTTCAGGGCCACGTCACCGTCGCCCGTGGGGCCCTGGTCGGTCGGGATGGCGACCACGCTGTCGCCCAAGGTCCGCTGGACGAGCTGCGTCAGCACCGTCTTCGGGCCGAACTCGACGAACACCGTGCAGCCGTCGGCGCGCATCGCCTCCAGGCCGCGCACGAATTCGACGGTCTGCAGCAGCTGCCCGGTCAGCACCTCGCGGTTGGTCTCCACCGACGGGCCGTACGAACCGCCGGCCGAGTTCGCGTAGACCGGCAAGCGCGGCTCGCCCACAAAGGTGTTCGCCACGACCTCACGGAACGGCTCGACCGCGTGCGCCACGTACCGCGTGTGGAAAGCGCCCGCCACCGGCAGCTCGCGCACGGTCAGCCCCTGCGCGCGGCAGGCGTCGGCGAACTCGCCGACCGCCACCGTGCCGCCGCCGACCACGACCTGGTCCGGCGCGTTGTGGTTGCAGACGCTCACGTCGGGGTGCCCGGCGAGCAGCGCCGTCATCTCGTAGCGTGACGCCTGCACCGCGGCCATCGTGCCCGGGTCACCCAGGCCGCCGGCCACGGCCATCGCGTCGCCGCGCGCCTTGGCCAGGGTGAAGAAGTCCTGATCCGCCAGCGAACCCGCGGCCCACAGCGCCGTCAGCTCACCGAAGCTGTGGCCCATGAACCCGGCGCACTCCAGCCCGCGCTCGGCCAGGAAGCGGTACTGCCCCGCCGACAGCGCCGCGATCGCCGGCTGCGCGTAGTCGGTGCGCCGCAGCGTCGCCTCCTGCTCGGTGCGCGCCTCGGGGTCGAACACCGGCGGCGGGAACACCACGTTCGCCAACGGCCGTGGCGAACGACCGAACACGCCGTTGGCCTCGTCGAACATCGTGGCGACGGCCGGGTTGTTGAGCACCGCGGTCAGGCCCATGTCCACGTGCTGGCTGCCCTGGCCGGCGAACAACGCGCCGATCTTCAGGTCCGCCACCGCGCGGCGGCGGAAGAACACGCCCTTGGGGTGCGCGAACTCGTCGCGCGCCTCGGCGAGCTCCACCACGGCCAGCTCCCGCAGCGCCGCAGCCTCCTGCTCACTGCGCGACACGAACCCGACGCGCGCGTGGTCGTCGGGGATCCCGCCGTCGCCGTTCGGCGCGGCGCCCGAGCGCAGCAGCGTTGCCAGCGTGTCGGCGTCCGGCGCGTGCCAGAGGTGGACGCGCGCGGTGCGGTGCAGCGTCCGCAGTCCTTCGCGACCGGACGAAACCTCCTCCAGCACGGCGTGGAAGTTCGTGCCGCCGAAGCCCATCGCCGACGCGGCCGCGCGGCGCTTCGGCCGCTGCGGGTCGCGGATCCACGGCCGGGTCTTCGTGTTGACGTAGAACGGCGACTCGCCGTCCAGCGCGCGGTTGGGCTTGGTGACGTTGATCGTCGGCGGCAGCACCTTGTGGTGCAGCGACAGCGCGAGCTTCATCAGGCTCGCCGCGCCGGCCGCGCCCTTCGTGTGACCGATCTGCGACTTGACGCTGCCGATCGCCGCGTACCCGACCTCGTCGGTCTCCGCGCGCAGCACCGTGCCCAGCGCGGTGAGCTCCGTCTGGTCGCCGACGCGCGTGCCCGTGGCGTGCGCCTCGAACAGCCCGATCGACGCGGGCGAGCAGTCCGCGTCCTCGTACGCGCGGCGCAGCGCCGCCTCCTGGCCTTCGGCGCGCGGGGCGTAGATGCTCTTGAACCGGCCGTCACTCGACGAGCCGATGCCGCGGATCACCGCGTACACGCGGTCGCCGTCGCGCTCGGCGTCGGCGAGGCGCTTGAGCGCCAGCATGCCGATGCCCTCGCCGACGAGCGTGCCGTCGGCGGTGTCGTCGAGTGGCCTGATCTGCCCCGACTTAGACAGCGCACCGACCTTGCTGAAGCAGAGGTAGCCGAAGATCGAGTTCTCCGTGTCGCAGCCACCGGTGATCATCAGGTCCGAGCGGCCGGACACGAGCTCGTTGATCGCCATGTGCACGGCGGAAAGCGAGCTCGCGCACGCCGCGTCGACCGTGCAGTTCATCCCGCCGAGGTCGAGGCGGTTGGCCACGCGGCCGGCGATGACGTTGCCCAGCAGGCCGGGGAACGAGTTCTCTTCCCACGGCGCGAAGGCCGCCGCGTACTTCTCGGCGATCAGCTCGGCGTCGGCCTGGGTCAGCCCGCAGCTGCGCACGACCTCCTTGAGCACGGGCGTCGAAAGCCGCGCGGCCAGCGGGTGCGACAGCGTCGTCGGCCCGGCCACCCCCAGCACGACGCCGGTGCGCTCCGGCCGGTACCACTCGGAGCCGACGGCCCCGGCGTCGGCGAGCACGTTGCGCGCGACGAGCAGGCTCAGCAGCTGCACGACCGTGGTCACCTCGAGCTGGTTGGGCGGCAGCCCGAACTCGGTGGTGCTGAAGGGAACCTCGGGCACGAACCCGCCGCGGCGGCAGTAGGTCTTGTCCGGCGCCGCCGGGTCCGGGTCGTAGTAGTCGTCGAGGTTCCACCGCGACGGAGGCACCTCGGAAGTGCAGTCGGCCGCGTCGACGACGTTCTGCCAGAAGTCGCGGAAGTTCCGGGCCATCGGGAACAGCCCCGAGAGCCCGACGATGGCGATCGGGTTGTCCGCGAGCCGTCGCGCGACGGCGTGAGGTTCGGGCCGGTGTTCGTCGTTCACGTGCCTACCCCTGTCTCAGGCTGCAATCCGGTCGGGAAAAGCAGGACTGATCGCCGTTGATCAGCGCGGGTCGTTCGGTGGGTGCTTCGGTGGGTTCAGATGAGCGCGCTGCGCGCCTCGTCGACGAGGTCGGCCAGCGCCGTGCCGATGACCTGGTGCCCGGCTGCGCTCGGGTGCATGCCGTCGGGGCACCACATGACCGGGTCGGCGGTGACCGGCGCGTTCGCCAGGTCCAGGCACACGAGGCCGAGGTCGAGCACGAGCCCGTCGAGGAACTCGTTGGCCTCGGCGAACCGCTCGCGCAGCACGGTCCGGGCGGCGTCGGCCAGACTGGGCAGGCGGTCGGGGATGCGCGGCCAGTTGGTGGTGAACACCAGCCGGCCGGGCTGGGCAAGGCTCGAGAAGATGTGGGTGAGGTTGCGGCGGAAGCGGTCTCCGTCGTAGTCGGTGACCAGGTCGTTGCCGCCGACGATCACGCCCATCAACGGCGCCGGGCGGCTCAGCGCGAGCGGCAGCTGGCGCTCGACGACGTCCTGCGTGGTCGCGCCGTACGAGCCGAGGTTGAGCACGGCGCCGGAGACGCCCAGGCACTGCGCGAAGTGCGTGGTGAAACCGGCGAACGAACCGTCGGCCCGCACCGCGCCGCCCCGGCCCTCGGCGAAGCTGTCGCCGATGACGGTGAGCTCCGAGTCCGACGCTTTCAAGTCCGGCACAGGAGTTCCTCCCCTAGGCCGAAGCGCCGAGGAGCTTCGCCATGCGCTCGGGCGCGAAGAACTCCTCTCCGGTCATGCCGCCGCCGATCATCGCGAAGAAGTCCTTGGCGTACTCGGCGTTGCCGCCCAGCGCGCGGAACACGGCGTGCAGCTGCGGAGTGAGCTCCAGCGTGGAGATCGAGCAGGTGAACTCGAAGCCCGAGTGGGACTTCGCGTCGCGCTCGCGCTGGTACTCGGCCAGCGCGTCGGCCATGGGCATGGTTCCGTCGAGACCGTCGTGCACGCGTTCGGCCAGCAGCTGCGCGTACTCGAACGCGTCGGAGATGCCCAGGCCCGTCAGCGGGTCCTTGTGGTAACCGGCGTCGCCGACCAGGGCCCAGCCGGGGCCGTGGGACTGGCGGTAGTAGTTGTCCGGGTACCGCATCGGGTGGAAGCGGTCCTCGCGCTTGCCGTGCGTGGCGAGCTCCTCGGCGAACTCGGGCACGATGGCGCGCGCGATCGCGTGGAAGTTGTTCTCCGGGTCGGCGCGGAACTCCGGCAGGGCCTCGGTCTTGCGCATCACGGCCACAAGGGTCTTGTCGTCGTGTGTGGGCCAGATGCCGACCTGCTCACGCTCGCCGATCCGGCTGTGGAAGTCGGCGCGCACGCCGCTGAAGTAGCTGTAGTAGATGAAGCACTCGGCCGGCACTTCGCGGTAACGCTGGGCATCCACGGCGTCGGCGACGAACGAATTGCGCCCGTCCGCGCCGATCACGATCGGCGCGCGTTCCTCCTGCAGTTCCCCGCCGGCCACCGAACCGCGAACGCCGACCACGCGGCCGTCCTCGAAGATCAATTCACGGACGGTGAAACCTTCGCGCACCTCGGCGCCAGCGGCGCGCGCGCCGTTCACGAGAATGGTGTCGAGCACCGTGCGCCGGGGCGCGTAGGTCGCGTCGATGCCGTTGATGGAATCGGCGAAGCCCGCGATCACGATGTCGCGGTAGGAAACGGTCATGTGCTTGATCGCCGGCACCCCGGTGGCGACCAGCTCGTCGAGCAGGCCCCACGCGGCGAGCCGCGCGAGCCCGCGCTGCTGGAGGTAGTGGGTGGAAACGGTGTCGCTGGGGAAGGTCGCGCGGTCGACGACGAGCACGCGGTGACCGCGTTTCGCCAGCAGCATCCCGACCGGTGAACCCGCGCAGCGCGCGCCTACCACGATCGCGTCATACATCTGGGCGCCTCCAGGAGAATCGCTCGGTTCTCAGGTCGATTTCCACAATCCGCATGCGGTCACCGGCGACCACGCGGCACAGTCAACCCCGTAACCACCCCTTTTCTTGATCAAGATCTCGCCTTTCGATCGCACCATTTACCGAGCCGATCACCGGCGAATACTTCCTCGTCCGGCCAGCCGGACGAGGTGGTTGCTTAAGTCCCCGTTCATCGCCCGGCAGTGCGGCCGTGCCGTAATTCAGCACATGGTTGCCGAAAACGGCGCGGCCCGCGGAATCGCCGCGGCCCAGGCGCGACTCGTGAAGCTGGCCGGATCAGGAACACCCGATTACGAACAGATCCGCCGCACGGTGGACACCCTCGTGCCGTTCGTGAACCTGGCGGGCGTGCGGATCAAGGAACTCGCGGCCGGCACAGCCGTGGCCGAGGCGCCCGCGTCGCCGGACATGCTCAACCACCTCGGCACCGTGCACGCCGGGGTGCTGTTCCTGGCCGCGGAAGTGGCGTGCGCCGGGGCGTTCTCGGGGGCGATCGCGCCCCGGATCCTGCACGTGCGCACGTTCGTGCTGCGCGACACGCGCGCGACGTTCCTGCGGGCGGCGCACGGACAGATCCGGGCGCACGGCACGATTACGGGCCCGGCCCTGGCCGAAGCGGTCCAGAGCAAGGGCGAGGCGCAGCTCGATCTCAGCGGGAAAGCCTTGCTGCAGGACGACAACGGCGCGCTCGTCGCCAAAGTGGACTTCGACTACTTCTGTCTGCTCGCGGCGGCGTAAAACCACGGCGTTTCGAAATGACGCCGATGGAAAATCGCCGATTGAAAACACAGCGGCGCGGTGAACCCGGGGGTCACCGCGCCGCTGTCTGTCGAATTGGTGTTCTCAACCGCCGTACAGAGCCGCGATCTCCGCCTGGAACTGTTCCTCGATCACGTGCCGCCGCAACCGAAGCGACGCCGTCAGCTGCCCCTTCTGTACCGAGAAGTCCTCCGGCAGCACGGTGAACCGACGGATCGACTCCGCGCGCGAAACCAGCTCGTTCGCGGCGTCGACCGCTGTGGCGATCTCCCGCAGCAGCCGGCTGTCCATCGTCGGCACGCCGGCCGAACAGTCGACGCCGTCGGCCTCGGCCCAGCCCGCCAGCGCGGGCCCGTCGAGCGTGATCAACGCGGTGACGAACGGGCGACCCTCCCCCACCAGCAGGCAGTTGCTCACCAGCGGGTGCAGCCGGACGCGGTCCTCCAGCGGCGCGGGCACCACGTTCTTGCCCCCGCTGGTGACGATGATTTCCTTGCGCCGGCCGGTGATGTGGAGGAACCCGTCGTGGTCGAGCAACCCGACGTCGCCGGACGCCAGCCACGGGACGGACGCACCGTCCCCGTCCGGCCAGTAGCCCGGGAACACCTGGTCGCCGCGCACGAGGATCTCGCCGTCGTCCGCGATCGCGACCGTCGTGCCGGGCACCGGCCGCCCCACCGCGTTCGGCCGGTTCTGCCCGGGCGCGCTCATGCTGACCGTCGACGAGGCCTCGGTCAGCCCGTACGCGCCGAGCACCTCCACGTCGAGGCCGGCGAAGAAGTCCGCGGTGGACGGTTCCAGCGAAGCCCCGCCCGCGATCACGTACTCCAGCCGGCCACCCAGCAACCTCCGCAGTTTCTCCCGCACGGCGAGGAAGTCCGGCGTGGGCTCCGGCGCCACCGAGCCGTGCCGCCGGGCGTGTCCGAGCGCCACCGCCGCCGCGTCCACCGCGGCGTACTGAGCCTCGCCGATCACCACCCGCGCCGCCTTCCGGATCTTCTCCAGCAGGTACGGCACGCCGACCAGGAACGTCGGGCGGAACGACGGCAGCTCGCCCAGCAGGTCCGCCGGCGTGGCGACCAGCCCGGTCCGCACGCCCGCCCACACGCAGCCGAACTGAGTCACGCGGCCGTAGACGTGCGCCAGCGGCAGGAAGAGCAAAGTTGACGCCGGCGCGCCCGAGGTCGGGCGGAACACCTCGTGCAGCAGCTCCACGACGTTCGCCGCGGCCGAAAGCACATTGCGGTGCGTCAGCACGCAACCCTTGGGCAATCCTGTGGTGCCGCTCGTGTAGACGATGGTTGCGAGATCGTCCGCGCGGACGGCAGCTCGGCGCCGGTCGACCTCCTCGTCCGCGACCACCCGCCCGCTCTCCGCGAGCTCACCGAGCGACGAGCCGAGGAGCCAGCACCGCCCGGTGACCGGCTCCCCGGCGACCTCGCCGATCAGCGCACTCTGCTCGGCCGTCTCGGCGAAACACGCGCTGGGCCGCGAATCGGCGACGATGTGGCGGATCTGCTCGGCCGACGACGTCGGGTAGACCGGCACGGTGACCGCCCCGACGCTCAGCACCGCGAAGTCCGCCACCGACCACTCGTAGCTAGTCCGGCCGAGGACCAGCACGCGGTCCTCGGCCTCGATCCCGGCCGCCAGCAGGCCTTTCGCGACCTCGCCCACCTCGCGGCCGAACTCCGCGTACGTGATGTCCTGCCACTCGTCCCCGGCCTTGCGGCTGAAGACGACGTCGCCGGGAACCTGCGCGGCCTTCTCGTGCACCACGTCTGCGAGGCCCTCGTCCTCGTCCGGCTTCACCAGCGGCGCAACGGTGTACTCCTGCACGACACCCTCCCGGTCACAGTGCTTCGACGAACGTCGTGTCGTGCTCGGCCGCGCGGAAGCGCGGGTGGTCGAGCACGTCGCGCAGGAACTCCGCGGTCGTGGCCACGCCAGCGCCGCGCACGTCGACCTCGCCCAGCGCGCGCCGCATACGGGCGATCGCGGCATCGCGATCGGGCGCCCACACGATGACCTTCGCCAGCAACGAGTCGTACACCGCGGGCACGCGGTAACCCGGGAACGCGTGGGTGTCCACCCGCGTGAACGGCCCGGCCGGCAGGCGGCACTCGTCGAGGACCCCGGGTGCCGGCGCGAAATCCCGGGCCGGGTCCTCGGCGTTGACGCGGCACTCGATGGCCGCACCGGTCACGCGGACGTCGGCCTGGCTGTAGCCCAGCGGCTCGCCGGACGCGACGCGGAGCTGCTCCCGCACCAGGTCGAGCCCGGTGACCGCCTCGGTCACGGGGTGCTCGACCTGCAGGCGGCAGTTCACTTCCATGAAGTAGAACCGCTGGTCACCGTCGACCAGGAACTCGAAGGTCCCCGCACCGACGTACCCGGACGCCTCCGCGCCCCGGACCGCGGCCGCGCCCATCTCCTCGATCAGCGAGCCCGGCAGCAGCGGCGCCGGCGACTCCTCCACGAGCTTCTGGTGCCGGCGCTGCAGCGAGCAGTCGCGTGCGCCGAGGTGCACGACAGCGCCGTGCTGGTCGGCGAGCACCTGGATCTCCACGTGCCGCGCCGAAGCCAGGTACCGCTCGACGTAGAGCCGCCCGTCGCCGAACACGGCCTGCGCCGCGGCGCGCGTCTGCGCCCACGCGCGGGGGAACTCGGCCGCGGAGTTCACCACGGCCATCCCCCGCCCGCCGCCACCGGCGACAGCCTTCACGATCACCGGAAACCCGATCTCGCTCGCCAGGGCCGCGGCTTCGGCGGCCTCCAGCGGATCGCGGCTGCCGGGCAGCAGTGGCAGCCCGACGCCCGCCATCAGCGAACGAGCGCTGGACTTGTCACCGAGCTGCACCATCACCTTGGCCGGCGGGCCGACGAACGTGAGGCCCTCGGCCTCGCACACCTCGGCGAAATCCGCGTTCTCCGACAGGAAGCCGTACCCGGGGTGGATCGCCTCCACGCCGCGGGTGCGCGCCGCCTCGATCACCGCGGGGATGCTGAGGTAGCTGTCCTTCGCGGCCGGCGGCCCGATCTGCACGGCCTCGTCGGCGAGCCGCACGGCCGCCGAGTCGCGGTCGGCGCTCGAGTGCACCACGACCGACCGGATCCCGAGCTCGGCGCACGTCCGGATCACCCGGACCGCGATCTCGCCGCGGTTGGCGACCAGCAGGGACCCGATCACGACGCCGGTTCCAGCACCAGCAACGGCTGCCCGTGCTCGACGGCCGTGCCGTCCGCCACGCGGAACTCCGCGATCCGGCCCGCGCGATCCGCCTCGACCGGGATCATCAGCTTCATCGCCTCGATGATCCCGATCTGCGTGCCGACGGCGATCGTGTCGCCCTCGCTGACGAACGGCTTGGCCCCGGGCTCCGGCGCCCGGTAGAACGTGCCGACGGTCGTGGCGCAGACCGCGATTCCCGTGGCGGCGGGTTCCTCGACGACGGGCGCCGGCCGAGGAGCCGCGGCCTCGACCGAGTCCACCACCGGCATCGCGACCGTCGGCCATTCGACCTCCACGGCCACGCCGTGGGCGCTGACCCGCACGGCTTCCGGGTGCCGCGCCGACTGCGCGCACAACACCAGCACCTGCTCGCGCAGGGCCGTCACCACCTGGTCCACCTCGTGGGGCGCGAGGGGGTTCGCGTTCACGGTCGTCGTCACCGGGCCTTCTCCGAGTTGTCGGTGCTGGGTTTCTGGGACAGGTCGTCGAGCAGGACGGAGCCGTCGGCGCCGAAGGCCCGGAAGCGCGCCCGGCGGCGCGTGACGAGGTTCATCTGATCCAGCGGCACGAGCTGCGCCAGCGTCTCGGCGAGCGCGGCCCGCATCGCGGCGGCGATCCGCACGTCGTCGGCGCCGGCACCGCCTTCGGGCTCGGGGATCACGCCGTCGACCACGCCCTGGCGCAGCAACGACCGCGCGTCCACGCGCAGCGCTTCGGCCGCCTTCGGCGCGGCCGCGGGGTCCTTCCACAGGATCGCGGCGCACCCTTCGGCGCTGATCACCGAATAGACGGCGTTGGCGCACATGAGAACCTGGTCAGCGAACGCGAGTGCGAGCGCACCACCACTGCCGCCCTCACCGGTGACCACGGCGATCACTGGCACGGGCAGCCCGGCCATCAGCTTGAGGTTCTCGGCGATCGCCACGGACTGGCCACGACGCTCGGCCTCGATTCCGGGGTACGCGCCCGCGGTGTCGATCAGGGTCACCACCGGCAGCCCGAGCTTCGCCGCCAGCCGCATGATCCGCGCGGCCTTGCGGTAGCCGGCCGGGCTCGGCATGCCGTAGTTGCGCCGGGCAAGCTCGTCGGCCGTGTGGCCCTTCTGCGTGCCGATCAACGCGATCGGCTGGCCCTCGAACCGCCCGAGACCTGCGACGAGCGCCGGGCAGTCCTCGGACATCCGGTCGCCGTGCAGCTCGTGGAAGTCTTCGAGCAGCAGGGCCGCGTAGTCGAGCGTCGTGGGGCGGTCGAGCTTGCGTGCCGCGCGCACGCACTCCCACGCCGAACGCTCGGGCAGCCGCTCGGGATCGGTGATGAGCGCGTCGGGGACCGACGGGGTGTCGGGGCGCCGCTCGGGCCGGCGCGTGGCGATCGCGAGCACCCGGCCCAGCGCGGCACGCAGGGCGGCGCGCGGGCGGATCATGTCGACGATGCCGTGCTCCAGCAGGAACTCCGCGGTCTGGAAGCCGTCGGGCAGGGTCTGCTTGATCGTCTGCTCGATCACCCGTGGCCCCGCGAACCCGAGGCGGGCGCCGGGTTCCGCGATGATCAGGTCGGTCGAGGTCGCGAACGACGCGGCCACGCCGCCGAACGTCGGGTCGGTGATCAGCGAGACGGTGAGGATGCCCGCCTCGTCCAGCTGGCCCAGCGCCTGGCTGGTCTTGGCCATCTGCATCAGCGACAGCACGCCTTCCTGCATGCGCGCCCCGCCCGAAGCGGTGACCAGCAGCAGCGGCGTGCGCTCGGCGAGCGCGATCTCGCACGCGCCGGTGATGGCCTCCCCGACCGCCGAGCCGAGGCTGCCGCCGAGGAAGCGGAAGTCCATCGCCGCGACGACCACCGGGTTGCCGTCGATCTTCCCGCGAGCGCACACCACGGCCTCGGTGAGTCCGGTGCGCGAACGGGCGTCCACGAGCCGCTCGGCGTACGGGCGGGTGTCGGAGAACTCCAGCGGGTCGCTGCCGGACACCACCAGCTCCAGCGGCCGGATCGAGCCCTCGTCGAGCAGGGCCTCCAGCCGCTCGGTCGCCGTCAGCGGTGCGTGGTGGCCGCACTCCGGGCAGACGCGCCCGGCGCGGGCGAAGCGCCTGCCGTACATCATTTTCCCGCAACCTCCGCACACCAGCCACGACGGTGCGTCGTTGCGGTCGATTTCCTGCGTCACGGTCATCGCGAAACCTCCCCCAGGGGAACTGGGATGTACGTCGTGCACCGGGCCGGCAGGCGGACGCCGGCGGCGCGCAACTGGCTCACGCGGACCGCGAACGCGGCCCCGCGCATGAGGTGGACGGCGAGCTCGGCGACGTGCCGGTGCCCCGGCGCGGCGAGGTAGGTCCCGCCCACCCACTCGTTGAACGCGCCCATCGCCGGCCCGCACCAGATCTGGTAGTCGGCGGCGCGCTCGGGCGTCGCGGCCATGCTCCAGCCCGACGACCGGCCGAGGTACCAGCGGAAGACCAGCGCCATCCGCCGTTTCGGGTTGCCTTCGGCGCGCTCGATCTGCTCCGGGTCCCGCGCGCTGAAGTAGCGCACGCAGTCTTCCCACACCTCGTCGAACGAGCGCTGGAAGACCCGCTGCTCCAGCTCCGCACGATCGGCCGCGGGGATGGCGTCGAGGCCGGCGCACGAGCGGTAGGTGTCGTACAACCGCTTCGCGCGGCCCGGGAACATGGTGCCGCGCTTGAGGACCTGCACGTCGACACCCAGCTCGAACATGTCCGACGACGGCGCCATCTCGGTGTCGGCCACGCCGGCGGAGGCGAGCAGGCGCTTCACGGCTTCGGACTGGTCGGCCTCGACCGAAGCCTGGTTGATCGAGCCGGTGACCACGTAGGACGCGCCCATGGCGAACGCCGCCGACGCCGCCGCGGGCGTGCCGATCCCGCCGGCCGCGCCGATGCGGACGGGCACCGCGAACCCGTGCTCCCGCTGCACGCGGTCGCGCAGGGCGACGAGCGCGGGCAGCAGCACGACCAGCGGGCGACGGTCGGTGTGACCGCCGGAGTCGGCCTCGGCGGTGATGTCGTCGGCCATCGGGACCGACGCGGCCCGCTCCGCCTGCTCAGCCGTGATTTCCCCGGCTTCGCGCAGGCCGCGCAGCAGCTCGGTGGGAGCCGGCCGCAGGAACTTCTCGGCAACCTCGGACCGCGAGACCTTCGCGATCACCCGGTTGCGGGCCACGACCTGTCCCGACGCGTCGCGCTGCAGGCCCGCGGCCCGGTAGCGCACGACCTGCGGGGTGAGGTCAAGAAACGCCGACGCTTCGACGCAGCGGACTTCGTGGCGCAGGCAGGCGTCCACGATCGCCCGCTCCAGCGCGGCCTCGCTCGGGCTGTGGATCAGGTTGCAGGCGAACGGCCGGCCCGGCGCCTCGCGGCGGATCGTGCCCAGCGCTTCGTCGAGCTTCGCGGGCAGCACCCCGGCGGCGCCGAACGACGCCAGGAAACCGTTGCGCGCCAAGGCCGCGACCATGCGGGCCGACGCGATGCCGTTGGCCATGGCGCCGGCGTGGTAGGCGTGGCCCACCCCGTGCGCCTTGCGGAATTCAGGGTCCCCCAGGGATTCCGGCCGGACCGCGGGAACAGCGGCGAGCACCTTCGCGCGCCGGGCGGCCTCGGCGTCCGCGGTGAGAGCGACACCCAGCTCGTCGCGGACCACGAACACCGGAGAATCCACTGTGGACAACAGGTGGTAGATCGATTCCTCGTCCCTGGCCGATTTCGGCAAGGTAGCTATGCTCACACCGCAATTCTTCGGTCATCACCAGGCCCGGTCAACGCGAAGGGCCCGGTTGTCATGACCTGATTGACTTGCGTAATGGCGGGCTGGAGAACGGACCGACGGCGTCGAGGCATTCCAGAAACGAATTCCGCAGCCGGCCGTCCTCGTCGTCACGCCACACCACGTAAAGGTCGACGGTGGGCACAGGATCGTAGAGCGGAACCGCGACCGTGCGCGCGCCGCCCGCGACGGCACCGGCCAGCATCGCACGCGAAATGGATGCGAAACCCACGAGTGATTTCGCCGTCACGAGAATTTCGGTCGTGGCCGGGTGGTCGATTTCGTGCACGACGTCGAGCCCGATGCCGGCTTCGTCGGCGGCGCGCACGATCGCGTCGTACATGGCCGGGCACAGGTCGCGTTCGAACAGCACGCACGGCTGGCCGGCCAGCTCCGCGAACGGCACGCCGGGGCGCCCCGCCCATTTGTGCTTCTGCCGCACCACGGCGACGAGCGACTGGCGCATCAGGCGCCGGTAGCGGAATTTCGCGGTGCCCGGGCGGCCGTAGACCAGTGCGACGTCGAGCGCGCCGCTTTCGAGCGCCTGCAGCTGCGGGCCGGTCCGCTTCTCCTCCAGCACCACGGCCACTTCGGGGAAGTCGGCCTGCATCTTCTCCATCACCGACGGCAGCACGTGCTGCGCTGCGGGGAAGTTGTAGCCGACGCGGATGGTGCCGGAGCGGCCGGCGGCCGCCTCGCGGGCGGACCGCCGGGCGTGCTCGACCTGGCGCACGAGCTCGCGCGCCTCGACCTCGAACGCCTGGCCCGCGCGGGTCAGGCGCACCTCGTGGGTCGTGCGCGCGACCAGCTCCACGCCGAGGGTGCGTTCGAGCCGTTGCAGCTGCTGGCTCAACGAGGGCTGGGTGAGGTGCAGCTTCAAGGCGGCGCGGCCGAAGTGCAGCTCGTCCGCGATCGCCAGGAAGGCCAGCACGTGCCGGTACTCCATCACCACCTCCGCACCCCGTGGTGATTCATCCTCGTCCGCCAAGACGAACGCGCCGTGAACGGACCTCGAACCCGGGCCGGGCGTGGCGAACCTCACCGGGACCGGCGTCAGGCGGGAGATTTTCCGGCCGTGATCCACGCCGCCACCGCCGGGCCGACGAGGTCGCTGTCCTTGATCCACGAGGCGTGCCCGAGGTGCTCGAGGCCCGAGGAGGAGTCGATGTGCCAGCGCGTCAGGTTCGTGGCGGACATCCGGCGACACAGGAACCGGACGGTGGACTCCGGGCCCAGCGGGTCGTTGTCCAGCGAAATCACCAGCCGCGGCAGGGAAAGCGCGCCGAGCAGCCGGTCGTAATCGCGGGAGCTACCGCGCGGCCGGTAGCGGCTGGTGCGCGCGTGACGCACCCAGTCGGCCATCACACCGCCGGTCATCGGGCCGATCCCGCCGCCACCGGGCCAGTTGCCCTTCAGCCGGCAGATCAAGCCGACCCACTGCGTCGTGGCCAGGATCGACAGCCGTCGCGCGGCGGGGAACGAGCGCCAGTACACGGAACCGGTCCCGATGGTCGTCACGCTCGCCACGCGGTCCGTTTCGGCCGCCGCGTAGAGCAACGCCAGCTGCCCGCCGACGCTGTGGCCGAACAAGTGCAGCGGCGACTGGGGAAACCGCGTCCGCACGGCCGACACCACACCCGGCAGGTCGACCTCGAGCAGCTCGCGGTAGCCGAAGCCGGGACCCTCGCCGAGCTTCGGACGGCTGTCGCCCTGCGCCCGCAGGTCGACCGTCGCCGCGGACAGGCCCGCGGCGTGCAGAGCCTTCACCAGCGGCAGGTAGAACTTCGCCTTGATCGCCATCGCGGGCAGGATCAACGCGACGGGCGCGGCGGGGTCGGGGTGCGCCAGCACGCGCAGGGCGAGACTCGCGCCGTCCGGCGTCGCGACGGTGATCTCCTCGAGCCCGGCGGGAGCCTCCGTCGGCATCACGCCTCCTGGACGAGGGTGACGACGTAGTCGAGCTGGACCTTGCCGACGAGCACGCCGGCCTCGTCGAACAGCAACGCGCGGCCGTCGACGTCCAGGCGCTGCTCGCCGACCGACGCCAGCACGGTCTCGACGTCGTTGCGGTCGATCGTGCCGACGGCGCGCAGGCGGCCGACCGCGGGCTTGCGGAAGGCGACACGCGAGTCGCGCAGCACGAACGAGCCGATGGCCGAAAGGCGCGTGGCCATCGCGCCGACGAACGCGCACGCGCCGGCGACGTCGGCGGCCAGGAACTGCGCGCCGGCGTGGACGGTGCCGAGGTGGTTGCCCAGGTGCGGTTCGGCGGGGACCTCCACGACGGCGCGGTCCGGGCCCAGCTCCGAGACCACGACGCCGGCGTGCGTGCCGAACGGGATGAGACGCGAGACGACGCGCTGCAGGAGGGCGTAGTCCGGGTTGTCGGGATCGATCGCGGCGAACACGGCTCCGAAGCCCGTGGGGGCCTTCAGCTCGGTTGTCATGGCCCCTAGTCCCCCACGGCGCGCGGCAATTCCGCGGCGCCATAACCAAAACCAATCGGCCGAATGCGGTCCCGTCTCACCGGGTCGCGCTTCAGCCGGTCGTGATTACCTCGGCCCGTGTCCGCAGAAGAAGTCACTCCCACTTCGGAGTCCGCCGAGTCCGGCAGCGGCAACAGGCCCCGCCGGAAAGTGCTGAGCAGCCCGTACCTGCACCGGCTGCAGCGCCGCCACTTTCTGCTTTTCGACATCCTCCCGATCGTCGGCACCGCGGGTGCGCTCGCTTTTCTCGCCGTGCACGCGATCCGGCTCACCGACATTGTCCTGCTGTTCGTGATGTGGTTGTTGACCGGTCTCGCGATCACCGTCGGATATCACCGGCTGTTCACGCACCGCACCTTCAAGGCCACGACTTCCGTGACGGTCGTGCTCGCCGTACTCGGTTCGATGGCCGGACAGGGTTCGGTGATCTCGTGGGTCGCGCTGCACCGCCGCCACCACGAGTGCAGCGACCGCGAAGGCGATCCCCACTCACCCAACCTTTCCGGCTCCGGGTTCAAGGGCCGGCTCAAGGGCCTCGCGCACTCGCACTTCCTGTGGATGCGCCGCCACGAGTACCCGAACATCGTCCACTACGCACCGGACCTGCTGAAGAACCAGCCGCTGGTCCGCGTCGCGCGCCTGTACTACTACTGGGTCGTGCTGGGCCTGCTGATCCCCGCGCTGATCGGCGGTCTCGTGACGATGAGCTGGACCGGCGCGGTGAGCGGCCTGCTGTGGGGCGGTCTCGTGCGGATCTTCCTGCTGGAGCACATCGTCTGGGCGATCAACTCCTTCCTGCACATGTTCGGCACCCGCCCGTACGAGTCGCGGGAGAACAGCCGCAACGGCGGCATCTTCGCCCTGATCACACTCGGCGAGGCGTGGCACAACAACCACCACGCGTTCCCGGACTCGCCTTCGTTCGGCCTCGACTGGTACCGGCTCGACCCAGGCTTCTGGCTGATCCGGCTGCTGGCCGCGTGCGGCCTCGTCTCCGAAGTCGAGGTGCCCACCTCAGAGCGCCGCGCCGCCAAGCGGCTGCCCTCGAACCCCACCCCCGCCACCGCGACCCGAGCGTGAGGACGACCGAAGTGGACACCAGCGAGGAAGCGATCCTCAAGTTCTGCCGCCGCTACGTGGCCGACCTGCTCGACATCGAAGTCGACGCCGTGGACCCCGAAGCGGACTTCGACCACCTCGGCATCGACTCCGCCATCGCCGTCGCGCTGCTGACGGAGGTCGAGGAGCACTACGACGTGGACGTGGCGCCCGAGACGCTGTTCGACAACCCGACCCTGCGCGCGGTCGCGGTGTACCTGCACGAGCAACTGCGCCAGCGCGTAGCGCCATGACTGTCTCGACGCCCGGAACCGTCCCGACCGCGGAGCTGGCGGCGGGCGCGATCCGCCACCACTACGACGTCGGCGACGAGTTCTACCGCCTGTGGCTGGACAGCTCGCTCACCTACTCGTGCGCGATGCGGGAAGACGCGGGCGACACGCTCGAAGCCGCCCAGGAACGCAAGCTCCAGTACCACCTCGACGCGATCGACGCGACGGACGCCGAAGCCGTGCTGGACATCGGCTGCGGCTGGGGCGCGCTGCTGCAGCGGCTCACCGGCCCGCACCGGGTCCGGCGCGCCGTCGGCCTGACGCTGAGCGAGCGGCAGGCCGCGTACGTCGCCGAGCAGGACCACCCCGGCGTCGAAGTGGAGCTGGAGAGCTGGACCGACTACGAGCCCGACACCCGGTTCGACGGGATCGTCTCCATCGGCGCCTTCGAGCACTTCGCGCGGCCCGACGACTCGCCGGAGGAGAAGACCGGCGTCTACCGCCACTTCTTCAGCCGCTGCCGCGACTGGCTCACGCCCGCCGGCGCGCTGTCGCTGCAGACCATCGCGTACGCCAACATGTCCCGCGACGACGCGAGCTGCTTCATGCAGCAGGAGATCTTCCCCGACGCGGACCTGCCCACGCTCGCGGAGATCACCGCCGCGGCCGAGGGCCTGTTCGAGGTCCGCTCGATGCACAACGCGCGGCTGGACTACGCGTGGACGTGCGAGCAGTGGGCCCGCCGCCTGCGCGCGCACCGCGAGGAAGCCGTCGCGCTGGTCGGGCCCGAGGTCGTGGCGCGTTACGAGCGGTACCTCAAGCTGTCGGCGCTCGGCTTCCGGATGGGCAAGATCGGCCTGCTCCGGCTCGTGCTGGTGCCGTACGCGAAGGGGCACTTCACGCGATGAGCGCGGCGGTCCGGTTCAACCCGCTGGGCGCGGCGTTCCGCGCCGACCCGTACCCGCAGTACCGGCAACTGCGCGAAACCCGGCCGGTGCACAAGACGCTCGGCATGTGGGTGGTGACGCGCCACGAGGACGTGCAGCGCGTACTGCGCGACCGCACGTTCAGCGCCGGCCTCATCCCGCAGCTCGTGACCAAACAGGCCGAGCGCGTGTCCGGCCTCGACGTGGCGCGGATCGAGCGACTGGGCCGCAAGTCACTGGTGTTCACCGACAATCCCGACCACGCGCGGCTTCGCGGCCTGGTGAACCGGGTGTTCACCGCGCAGGCGGTCGCGACGCTGCGGCCGCTCGTCGAGAAGGTCACCGGCGAATTGCTGGACCACGTCGTCGTCGCGGGCCGCACGGACGCGATCGCCGAGCTCGCGGCGCCGCTGCCGGTCACGGTCCTCTCGGAGTGGCTGGCCCTGCCGGACGAGCTGCGCGAGCACGTCGGCCGATGGACCCACGACATCCGGTTCCTGCTCGAACCCGGGCTCATGCGCGGCGACGACTTCGCGCGCGTGTGCGAGGTCGTCGAGAAGTTCGTGGCCGCGCTGGACGAAGTGCTCGCCGAGCGGCGGGCCCGTCCTGGCGACGACCTCGTGAGCCGCCTGCTGGCCGCTCGGACGGGCAGCGGCGACCGGCTGGCCGACGAGGAGCTGATCTTCGTCTGCGTGATGTGTTTCGTCGCCGGAAACGAGACCACGAAGTCGTTGGTCGGCAACGGATTGCTCGCACTGCTGCGGCACCCCGACCAGCTCGCATTGCTGCGCCGCCAACCGGAGCTGGTGCCCGCCGCTGTGCAGGAGATGCTGCGCTACGACTGTCCGCTGCAGCTCACCAAGCGCCTGGCCACACAGGACGTCGAGCTCGGCGACGCGGTGATCCACGCGGGTGACCAGGTGCTGCTGTGCCTCGGCGCGGCCAACCGCGACCCCGAGGTCTTCGACCGGCCGGACGAGTTCGACGTCACCCGCTCGGCCAAGGGGCACCTCGCGTTCGGCCACGGCATGCACGGCTGCCTCGGCGGCCTGCTCGCCGAAGTGCAGGCCGAGGTCGCGTTCGAGCAGCTGCTGCGGCGAACCGACGCGATCGCCTTGTACACCGGGGAAGTCGAGTACCAAGACCACAGTTTCATCGTCCGCGGGCTCCGCGGCCTGCCCATTTCGGTCGGCGCCCGATGACCGGCATCGCGAGCCTCCCGTGGCTGCGGTGGACGGGCACCCCGGCGGACACGCGCCTGATCTGCCTGCCGCACGCCGGTGCCGGAGCGGCGTCGTTCGCCCGCTGGCCCGAGCTGTTCCCGCCGGGTATCGCGCCGGTGCGGGTGCAGCTGCCGGGCCGGGAGGACGCGGCCGCGCAGCCACCGCTGCGCCGGCTGCCCGACGCCGTCGCCGGGCTGCTACCCCAGGTGCAGGCGCTGGGCGAGGGTCCGCTCGCGCTGTACGGGCACAGCATGGGCGCGCTGCTCGCGTTCGAGCTCGGCCGCGCCCTCGAAACCGCCGGCCAGGCGCCGGTGCACCTGTTCGTCTCCGGCCGCCGCGCACCGCACCTGGCGGCGCGCAAGGCGCCGATCCACGTCCTGCCCGACGACGAGTTCGCGCTCGCGCTGACCGAGCTGGGCATGGCCACGGCGACCCAGGCCAGCCCGGCCTTCCGCCGCTACGCGTTCCCGCTCATCAAGGCCGATCTCGCGCTGTCGGAGGAGTACCACCACGACCGGCGGCCGCGGCTGAGCTGCCCGATCACCGTGTTCGCCGGCACCGAGGACCCGATCGTCGACGCCGACCAGGTCACGGCCTGGCGCGTGGTGACGAGCGGGCCGTTCGCGACCCACTCGTTCCCCGGCGGGCACTTCTTCCACCAGCAGCACCGCGCCGAGATCGCGGCGCGGATCACCGAGGCCCTGGAGTGAGCGTGCTGCTTCCCGAAATCCTCACCGGCCGCGCGCAAACCCAGCCGGACCAGCGAGCCTACGTCTTCGTCAACGAGGACGGCGACGAGACCGCGGAGCTGACGTACGCCGCGCTGCACACGAAGGCGCTCGCCGTCGCGGCGGAGCTGTCGCGGCACTGCGCGCCCGCTGATCGCGCGCTGCTGCTGTTCCCGCAGTGCCTCGATTTCATCGTCGCCTACTTCGGCTGCCTGTACGCCGGTGTCGTCGCGGTGCCGGTCAACCCGCCACGGCGCAACCGGATCCAGGAAGCCACGCGCAGTATCGTGCGCGACTGCGAGCCGGCCGCGGCGTTGACGCTCGCCGGCACGGCCGAGCTGAAGTCCGCTGTGGACGCGATCTGCGGCGAGCTCGCCTGGATCGCCACCGACGAGCTGCCGGACGAACTGCCGGACGCGGACTTCACGCCGGTCGCGGTCACCGCGGACACCCTGGCGTTCCTCCAGTACACCTCGGGCTCGACCTCGAAGCCCAAGGGCGTGCTGGTCTCGCACGGCAACCTCGTGGCCAACCAGGCGATGATCCAGCACGGCTTCGGCCACGACGCCGAGTCCACCGTGGTCGGCTGGGCCCCGTTCTTCCACGACCAGGGCCTGATCGGCAACGTGCTGCAGCCGCTCTACGTCGGCATCACGAGCATCCTCATGTCCCCTAGCGCCTTCATCCGCCGTCCGGCGCTGTGGCTGTCGACGATCTCGCGCTACCGAGCACACACCAGCGGCGGCCCGAACTTCGCCTACGACGCGTGTGTCGCGCAGGCCGCGCGCGCCGGCGTGCCCGACGACCTCGACCTCTCGTCCTGGCGGATCGCCTTCAACGGCGCCGAGCCCATCCGGCCGGCGACCCTGCGCCGCTTCTCGGAGACCTTCGCCTCCGCCGGGTTCCGCGAATCGGCGTTCTACCCGTGTTACGGACTGGCCGAGGCGACGCTGATCGTCACCGGCAGCCGCAAGGGCCGGGGACCGCTCACGCTCTCGGCCGACGTCGACGAGCTCGCCCGCGGCAGCCTCGCCCCGAAGGCCGACGGCCGGGAGCTCGCCGGGTCCGGCACCGTCCTGCCCGGCGGCGACGTGCGGATCGTGGACCCCCAGACCCTCGAGCCGCGCGCGGCCGGGGAGGTCGGCGAGATCTGGGTGGCCGGCGACCACGTGACCCAGGGCTACTGGAAGCGCCCCGAGGCGACGGCCGAGACCTTCCCCGCGCGCCCGGACGGGCGATTCCTGCGCACCGGCGACCTCGGCGTGCTGTCCGGCGACGAGCTGTACGTGGTGGGCCGCATCAAGGACCTCGTCATCATCCGCGGCCGCAACCACTACCCGCACGACCTCGAGCACAGCGTCGAGTCGGCGCACACGGCGCTGCGGCCCGGGTCCGTCGCCGCGTTCACCGTGCCCGACGGCGAGGACGAGAAGCTGGTGATCGTCGCCGAGATCAAGCGCGACGAGCGCCACGACGCCGACCAGGGTGAGGTCACGGGCGCGATCCGCGCCGCAGTGCTGCGGGAGCACGACCTGACGATCGGCGTGCTCGTGCTCGTCCGCCACGGCGAGCTGCAGAAGACCAGCAGCGGCAAGATGATGCGGGCCGCGGCCCGGCGCCGTTATCTCACCGGGGATTTCGCCCGGTGGCCGCAGGAGAAGCGAGAGGACACAGCGATGACCGAACCGAACCCCGACTTCGCCCACGCTGTGAGCACCGTGGTGCTGAGCATGCCCGCGGCGAAGCACCTGGGCTTCACCTTCGGCCGGATCGAGCGCGGCGAGGTCGAGATCGTGCAGCCGTTCCGCGTGGAGCTCTCCCAGCACAACGGGTTCTTCCAGGGTGGCGTGCTCGGCTCGCTCGCGGACTTCGCCGCCGGTTCGGCCGCGGGCACGCTGCTGCCCGCCGACTGGGTGAACATGACGGTGGACTACACCGTGAAGCTCGTGGCCCCGGCCAAGGGCGACCAGGTGATCGCGCGCGGCCGGGTGGTCAAGGCGGGCCGCACGATGACGGTCGCCGCGGCCGACCTGTTCGCGTGCACCGGTGACGAGGAAACGCTCTGCGCGACGGCGCTGGTGACCATGCGCAACGTCCCGCTCCCGAAGGGCTGAGCCGTGACCGGCAGAGCGTACGTCTTCGACCTGTTCGCCGACGGGTTCGCCGACGACCCCTACCCGCACTACGCGGAGCTGCGCGCCACCGCGCCCGCGCACGAGCATCCGCTGGGCTTCTGGCTGCTGTCGCGCTACGACGACGTCGCGCGGATCCAGCGCGGGCACTCGGTCGACGAGCAGAACCTCACGACGCTGCCGGCGTGGAAGCGCGATTCGGACAAGCTGGGCAAGGCCAACCGCATGATGGGCGGCCTGTCGCTGCTCGACCGCGACCCGCCGGACCACACGCGGCTGCGCAAGCTCGTCACGAGCGTGTTCACGCGCCGGGCCGTCGAGGCGCTCGAACCGCGGATCACGGAGCTGGTCGACACCGCGCTGGACCGGATGGCGGCCGCCGGCCAAGCCGACGTCGTCGCGGAATTCGCCTTCCCGCTGCCGTTCACGGTGATCTCGGAGCTGCTCGGCATCCCCGCCGTCGAGCACGACCGGCTGCGCGAACTCACCGGGACGCTGGCGCTGGGCCTCGAGCCGCTGCCCAGCCTCGACCTGCAGGCGCGCACCCGCGCCGCGAGCAGCGAGCTGACGGCGATGATCGCCGACCTCGTCGGCTGGAAGCGCGCCCGCGGCGACGACGACCTGTTCACCGCGCTGCTCGCCGCCGAGGACAACGGCGACGTGCTCAGCGAGGACGAGCTGGTCGCGCAGGTCGCGTTCCTCTACGTTGCCGGACACGAGACCACCGTGAACCTCATCGCGGCCGGGCTCCTCGCGTTGCTGCGCCAGCCCGCGCAGTACGCGCTGCTGCGCCAGAACCCGGAGCTCGCGGCCAACGCCGTCGAGGAACTGCTGCGCTACGACACCCCGGTGCACCTGATGCGGCGCATCACGGTGGAGCCGGTGCCGGTGCGCGGGTCGGTGATCCCCGCCGGCAGCTGGGTGGTCGCGTGCCTGGCCGCGGCCAACCGCGACCCGGAGTTCTGGGGCGCCGACGCCGACGAGCTGCGGATCGACCGCGAGGGCGCGCACCAGAACGTGTCCTTCGGCGCGGGCGTGCACCACTGTCTCGGCGCCGCGCTGGCGCGGCTGGAAGCCCGGGTGGCGTTCGCGCGGTTTTCGCAGCGTTTCGCCGCGCCGCAGCTCGAAGGCGTGACGTGGAACGGCCGGATCAACGTCCGCGGCCCGGCCACGCTGCCGGTGACCGTGCGCTAGCAGAGAGAAGCTTCTCTAGGAGAAAAACGATGCCGACCTTCGAACGCGACGGCGCGACGATCGCCTACACCGACACCGGGGCGCCGGACGCGCCCGCGATCATGTTCGGCCACGGCCTGCTGTTCAGCGGCTGGATGTTCCACCCGCAGATCGAGGCCCTGCGTGCGCGCTACCGGTGCGTGACCATCGACTGGCGCGGCCAGGGCGAGAGCCCCGCCGCTCCCGGTGGTTACGACATGGACTCGCTGACCGCCGACGCCGCCGCCCTCATCCGGAAGCTCGGCCTCGGGCCGGTGCACTGGGTCGGGCTGTCGATGGGCGGGTTCGTCGGACTGCGCCTGGCCGCGCGGCACCCGGAGCTCGTGCGTTCGCTGGTCCTGCTCGACACCAGCGCCGCGGGTGAGGAACCAGCCAAAACGCGCCGGAACAACCTCCTCGCCCGCGTGCAGCAGCTGGTCGGCATCAAGGCGGTGCTGGGCCAGGTGAAACCGCTGCTGTTCGGCCCGGCCTTCCTCGCGGACCCGGCCGCGCGCGCAGCCGTCGACGAGTGGGTCCGCCAGGTCTCGAGCGTCGGCCGCGGTGGTCTGCGCCAGGCCGTGCTGGGCGTGAGCGGGCGCGCCGCGATGGCCGCCGAGCTCCCGGCGATCACAGCGCCCACGCTCGTCGTGGTCGGGGCCGACGACATCGCCACGCCGCCGGCCGAGTCCGAATTCCTCGCCGAGCACATCGCCGGCGCCGAGTTGCACGTCGTGCCCGACTGCGGCCACACGAGCAGCCTGGAGCAGCCCGCGGTGATCACCGGCCTGCTGGAGAAGTTCCTCGCCTGAGGCTCACGCGATGCGCGCCTCCGCCCGCGCGGGCGCCTGGAACGGCCCGACGGCCTCAAGACAGTCGAGGAACGCCGTGCGCGGGCCATGGGGCCCGTCGCCTTCGCGCCACACGACGTAGAGGTCGATCATCGGCACCGGGTCGTAGAGCTGGACCCACGTCGGGCGCACGCCCCCGGCGGTCCCGATGCCGAAGATGCCGCGCGACACCGACGCGAACCCGACCAGCGGCTTCACCGAGACGAGGATCCCCGTCGCCACGGGGTCGTCGACCACGTGCGCGACACTGAGCCGCACGCTCGCCCGCTCGGCCGCGGTCATGATCGCGTCGTACATCGCCGGACACTTCTCGCGGGAGAACAGGATGCACGCCTGCCGGGCGAGCTCGGCGAACGGGACGCCCGGCCGGCCCGCCCAGCGGTGCCCCTGGCCCACGATGGCGATCATCGGGAGGCTCAGCAGGTGCCGGTGGTGGAAATCGCTGGTGACCGGGTGTCCGTAGACGAGCGCGACGTCGAGCTCGCCCTCCTGGAGCGCGGCCAGCTGCGATCCGGTCCGCCGCTCCTCCAGCTTCACCGAAAGCTGCGGGTGCTGCGTGTGCATCATCGCCATCGTCGCCGGCAAGATATGCTGCCCGGCCGGGAAGTTGTACCCGACACGGACCGTTCCCGTCCGCCCCGCAGCGACCTCGCGGGCTGAGTCCGCCGCCTTCTGCGCCTGCGCCATGATCGCGCGGGCGTCCACCTCGAACGCCCGCCCGGCCGAGGTCAGCCGCACCTCGTGCGACGTCCGCTCCACGAGCTGGACCTCCAGCGTCCGCTCGAGCCGCTGCAGCTGCTGACTCAACGACGGTTGCGTCCGGTGCAACCGCGCCGCAGCCCGCCCGAAGTGCAACTCCTCGGCGACGGCGAGAAAGCCCTCCAGATGTCTGAACTCCATTTCCAGCCTCCGCACGGTTGTGGTCGCCAGCGTCGTCCACGCGTGAGAACGGGCGGTGAACCTTCGCTTCAGGCCGCAAGACGCCCGGATTAGATGCTGGTGCCACGGGCCGAGTCAGCGCGGGCGAAGTCTCCCCGGGGTGCGGCAATGCCACCGAAACATGGAGCTTATCCACAGTCGGCGACGGTGATTTCACTGTCCACAGTGGGAAGTTCGGGTGACTTCCTTGACTTCGCCGCCCTTGACCTCACGCCAACAGTAATTCGTCCACTGCGCACGCATTAGAAAAACGTCCAGGTTGAGGTCCCTTCCTGACGCCCGCAGAGCCAACGCGCGTGGTTGGAGCCGCAGTGCCCCAAGGCCCGCTGACCGTCGACCGCGGTCACGTGGAGCCCTGGTGCTCCCCGCCGGTGTCGAAGTGGCGGTCCAGGTACTCCTCCGGTGGCAAGGCGCTCTCGCGCAGCAGCGAGAACACCTCGCTGCCCGGCGCGAGTTCCGTCTCCCCGGTTGCGTAACCCTGGGCAAGACCAAGGTAGGTGACCCCGGTGTTCTCCGCGTACTCCCGGGCCTCCGACTCGCCGTGGGCGAGGGCCGTCTCAAGATCCCCCGCGCGCCACAGCGTGATCCGCTCCTCGTACGGCCGTTCGTCGGCCGCGGTCCATCGGAAGACGCAGCGCACCGCGAACCACTCGTTCATTTGTTCGGTCATGATCCCGTTCTTCCCGACTTCACCAGGCAAACAACGCCGCCAGACCCGCGCCAATAGCCCCAAGCGCCTCCCCGACACCAGTAACGAACGCCGCCACCACGATGACCGCGACGACCACCACCGCGACGACCACCAATCCCGTTACCACGTCGTTGACGAAGTCGTTCTTGTTGTTGTTCGACCGCTTCTGCGCGTTCCGATTGCCCTGGTACTTCTCGGCCTGCTTGATCTTCTGCTGCGCGCGGTTGTAGGCCTTGCGATCGTAGCTGGGATCTCCGGCGTTCTTCTTGTCGACGGCCTCCTGCTCGTCCTTGCTGAGCTGCGCACCGGACTGTCCGCCGGGCCGGTACCCGCCGCCGCCCTTGCCCATCGAGTAGGTCTGGCAGAGGCCGGATGGATCGGTGAAGGTCAGCGGGTTCTCCGACGCGTAGCCGTAGGCTGCCCCGGTCGCGTCGACGAGCGGGGCGACGGTGAGGAACTCTGTGGTGACCGGGTCGTAGTAGCGGGCACGGAGGTAGCTGAACCCGGTCTCTGCGTCCGTGTAGCCGCCGGCGTACTGGATCGGGGTCTTCGCGCCGGTCGAGGTCGCGATCACCCGGCCGTACGGGTCGTAGGCGTATGTCCCCACGATCGCGCCGTCTGCGCCGAGCAGAGCCCGGGTCGAGCCCTGCGCGTCGTGGAAGAACCACTGCGTGCCCGACGTGGAGACCTGTTCGATCGGCACTCCACCCGGCCCGTACACGAAGTCTGTGACGCCGTCACTGAGCAGATCCGGAACCTGGCCGTCGTCCCAGGTGAACGCGTTGGCGACCGCACCCGAGGTCTTGGTCGTGCGCAGGCCGGAACCGTCGTAGGCGTAGGTCGCGCTGCCATTCGGACCGCTGACCGAGGTCAGCCGGTCGGCCTGGTCGTAGCCGTAAGTCGTGGCCGAAGCGCCTGCCGGGGTCACCGAGGTCCGGTCGCCTTGCGCGTTGTATTGATACTTCGTTGCGTCCGTGGGAGCAGCCGAGCATCCGGCAGTGCTGGTTCCGCCGGGCAGCGCCCAGCAGATCTGCCCAGTCGCGTCGAAGGCTTGGCTCGACCCGGCCGTGGTAGTCGGGTGGGCAGCCGCGTCGTAGCCGTAGGCCGCAGTCGTCGATCCTGTCGTGGACGATTTCAGCTGCTCGCGCGCGGTGTAGGCGTAGACCTGGGCGCCCCCCGGCAACCCAATGGGCGCCACGGTCAGCGGTTGCCCTGCACCGTCGCGGGTATAGGTCATCGACGCCAGCATCGTCGCCCCGGAAGCCACCTTTAGCGCCGACAGGTCACCGGCTGGGTCGAAGGTGCTCGTTACGACATCGCCGTTGGGGTAGGTCGTCGACGTGAGCTGGTTGGCTGCGTCGTACCCGAAGCCGGTCGACTGGTTGTTCCAGTCGGTGACCGACGTGGGCCGGTCGGACTTGTCGAACGTCTGGGTGACGTTCTTCGCCGTGCTGCCTGGGTAACCGATGCTGATCCGGTTGCCGTTGTCGTCATAGCTGTATGTGATCGTCGCGCCGGCGCCCTGCTGGTGGCTGGTCACCTCGCCGAAGGCGTCGTAGGTCCACGACGACGTGCCGGTGCCGTCCGTCATTGTCGTCTTGCGGCCGTCGGCGTCGTAGGTGTAACGCACCGCCGGGGTAACGCCGTCCGAATAGGACACTGAGGTCGGCTGGCCCGCCGCGTCGTAGCCGAGCGTTGTGGTTCGGCCGCTCGCGTCGGTCGTGCCGACCAGGCGTCCAGTGGGGTCGTAGTGCGACCCGCTGGGGCGGTGGTCGGCGTCGGTGCGGCCATTCTGTCTGCCCTGGCTGTCGTACCCGAAGGTGGTGCGGTTGTTCAGGCCGTCGACGTTCGCCGCGACCGTGCCGTCCGGGTTGTACTCCACGCGCTCCACGGTGTTGTCGGGCAGGGTCGTGGACACGGCCCGGTCGTCTGCGTCGTAGGTCGTCAGCGTCGTGTTGTTGTTTCCGTCGGTGGCCGAGACCGGGTTCCCGTCCGCGTCGAACGACGCCTTCATCTGGTGCCCCATGGGGTCCGTCGTGGACACGACGTGGCCCCAGGCGTCGTAACCGAAGATGGTGCAGCCGGTTGCGGGCGGAGTGCAGCCCGGCGCTACACCCGCCGCCGCGCCATTGGCGTCCACAGTGGACGTCACGCGGCCGGTATTGGTGTCGTAGGCATTGAACGTGCGCCCGTTCATCCGGTCGGTGACTGACAGGACGTCGCCGAACCCGTCGTATACCGTGGTGGTGGTGCCGTTCCTCGGGTCCGTCACCCGGGTGCGGTCACCCGGGTGTGCCGCGTCGTCGTAGTAGGAATTGACCGTGCGCACCGGCGCCGGGCCGAAGTTGCCGGTGGTCGACTCGACGACGTTGTTGGCCCTGGTCGCCGTACTGGAGGTGAGCACACGCTCGCCGGCCGCGCCGACCGGGATGTGCCCATCCTGGTCGTACTGGTTCACCACGGCAACCCCGGCCGGGTCGATGGTCTCGATCAGGTTGCCCGCGTCGTCGTAGGCGTAGTCGGTGGTCAGGCCGAGAGGGTTCGACGCCGACGTGCGGTTGCCGTGGTCGTCGTAGGTAAACGTCCACAGCCCGCCGTCGGGGTCGGTTTGGCCGGTGACGCCGAGGGTCACCGGATCGTAGGTGTAGCTCGACGTGCCAGCGTCGGGCGTGCCGTAGCCCTTCGTCTCCGAGACCAGCAGCCGGTTCTGGTACGTGTCGAGCGTCTGATGCCCGGACGGGTCGGTGCTCAGCGTCTGCCCGGCGGACAACCCACCGTCCGGGCCGTGGACGAACGTCGTCGCGCCGCCATCGGGGTCGGTCTGCTTCGTGACCCGCTCGGCGGAATCGTAGGTCATCGCAGTGACCGCGGCCGCGGGGCCGCCGAAGTCCTTCGGCGTGCGCATGGATGTCATCAGGTGCGTGCCCGGCGCGTAGGTGTACTGCGCGTGGTCGTCGTCCTTGACGGCCGGCGTGCGCGTGGTGCCGACGCCGAGCACGTCCGTGAGGTTGCCCTCGGCGTCGTATCCGTACGTGGCTTGGCGGCCTGCGATGTCCGACAGTCCGGTGATGTGGTTCCCGGTCCACGTCAGGGTGTAGGCCCGGTTCGCGGGGTCGGTGACCTTCGCCAGGTGCCCGGCCCCGTCGTAGGTCAGCGTCGTGCGGTACGTCGGGAACGCCTTGCTACCGGCCAGGTCCGACTCCGTGGTCAGCCGCCCGGTTGCGGCGTCGAAGGTGTAGATACTTGGCCCGCGCCGGGTGTAGACATAGTCGCCGCCGCTCTTCACCAGCGCGGCGTCGAATCGCGGCACGGCCGGCGCGTAGGCGCCGTTCGTGTCCGTGAACTCGACCTGCGAGCCGTCCTCCTGGTGCACGGTTACGTTCCCGTTGGCCGGGTCGGTGGTCGCGCTGAGGTCATAGGAGAAGTCCCAGCCCCAGCCGAACGGGCCGTCCGCCGCCGCCGCGCCGTTGGGTCCGTGCGGATCGGCGATGCTCTCAGCGTAGCTGCGGCTGAACTCCAGCACCTTGCCCCGGCCCGGCGTGGCCAGGTCCGTGAAGGTGTCCCCGAAGTAGCCGGTCGACGTGTCCACGGGGTCACCGGCGGTGCGCGCGCCGCAGCCGCAGTTCACCCATGCCGGGTTGGAGCCCTTGGGCGCGTCTTGGATACCCGGCGGGCCACCGATCGGCTGGCCCGGGGTGCCGCCCTGGGGGACGAACGCGACCGCGTCGAACGCCACGTCGAAGTCGGAGAAGCCAAAGCCGCCCTGGTCGACCGAGCTGCCGTTGTTGGTCAGGGTGACGTTGCCGCCGTTCTCCATGGCGAACGTACCGATCGTGACCCACTGCTCGGAGTTCCATGCCTGGTTCACCCGGATCTTCCACGGTGCGACGCCGCCACCCGGGTTGATGTTGTACACCACGTTCGTGGCTTCCGCGCCGAGACCGGGCAGGTGCAGCTTGACCTTGTAGTACTGCAGCGACGGCAGGTTCGGCGTCCACACCCCGGTATTGATCAGCGCTGGATTCGAGCCGTCCTCGGTGTGGGTGAACAGGACCCGGCCGCCGAGGCCTGTGCCGAGTTGGTGGGTGTCGATCGCGCCGATCGGGTCACCCGCGGAGTTCGTGCCGTAGGAGTAGGTGAACGTGCCGTTGCTCGACCAGTTCGCTGCTCCACAGCCCTGCAGGTTCAACCGCGACGGTTCGTCGTCGACGATGATCGACCCGCTCGGCACCTTAGACGTGTCCTGGCTGCAGGTCGGTGGGTTCTGCGTCGGGTTCGCCGGTTCCGACCCGCCGGAGACCGCGTACGGACTGGTCGCACACGTCGTGGCACAGTTCGGGATCCACGTCACGGGGTTGTGCCACCAGCACTCGAAGTCGTCGAGCATGCAATGGCTCGCACCCGGATTGGAGGAGTTGGTGGCATTGGGATCGCACTGGTTGCCCGTGAGCGAGCACATCGCGGTGAACGGCGCCGGCTGCACCCAGTTCTGCCCACCGTTGTAGGTCGGCTTCGCATACGCCTGACTGCCATAGCGAATCAGCGGGCTCGCGGTCCAGCCCAGCACGCGTTCCTGGTAGGGCCAGCTTGCCGGGTGCGCCGCGTCGGCGTAGGTGTCCTGCAGGTACGGGTCGCGGTTGGGCGGGTAGTCCAGGTTCGCCGGGTTGTTGGTCCAACCCAGACCCCACGTGCCGTGCGGGCTGGTGCAGGACGGGCCGGGGGTGCAACCGGTGGTATTGCCGTTGGCCGCGTTCGGCTGGATGCCCGAGTTGTATGCCCAGGCCGCGAAGTACCAGTTCTCCAGGTAACGCGGGTCGGCGTTGTTGGCGGTAATCCCGGCGGAGTAGAGCTGGTTCCAGGTGCTCTCGAGGATCTGCAGGCCAGCGGCGATGTTCTCCTGGTAGTCGACCGCGACCTTCCACTGGCCGTGCTCGGACAGCGAGTGGTCACCGATATGCATCCCATCGGTGACCTGACTGATCCCGTAGCCGCAGTCGGAAGCGGCATAGTTGATCGAGACGATGTCGCCACCCGCGCCGTAGTAGCTGGCGATCAACGGATCGCCCGCGGTGCCGGCGGGCGCATGCCAGGAAGCCTGCGACCAGTTCGACTCCTGCGCCATGATGCCCTCTGATGCGCCCCGAGTTCTGTGCAGGCTCTGGTCTGCCCCGGGTCTCGTGGAGTCCGGTTGCTGGATTTCATGCCACGACGGTTGCGTTCTCGAACTCTATCGGAGTCAGCCATCCCAGTTGGCTGTGGCGGCGTTGGCGGTTGTGCCAGATCTCGAGGTACTCGAAGATCGCGTTGGCCAGCTCGACCCGGGTGCGCCATCGGTGACGGTCGAGTAGTTCGACTTGCATGCGCGACCAGAAGGACTCCATCATCGCGTTGTCGTAACAGTCGCCGACGCTGCCCATCGATGGCGCGAGCCCGGAGTCCTTCGCGCGCTTGGTGAAGGCCCACGATCCATATTGGACTCCCTGGTCGGAATGGATGATCGTGCCGGACTTCGGTGCCCGGTTGTCGATGGCCATGCCGAGCGCGTTCGTCACCAGGGCCGCGGTCGGTGAGGAATCGATCGACCAGCCCACCACCCGGCGGGAGTAGACATCGAGCACGACCGCGCAGTAGACCTTGCCCTCGTGGGTGCGATGCTCAGTGATGTCTGTGAGCCACTTGCGGTTCGGGCCCGAGGCGGTGAAATCGCGCTTCACCAGATCCTTGGCGATCTCGTCGGGCTGGGCGCGCTTCCACCGCGGCCGTCCCATGGCGCCGGCCAGACGAGCGCGGCGCATCAGCATCTCTACTGCCCCGTGACCGACCAGGATCCCACGCCCCAGCCTCAGCTCGGCGTGCACGCGGCGGGCACCGTAGCGCCCCTGGGAGTTCTGGTGGATCTCGGTGATCAGATCGGTCAGCCAGGCGTGCCGGATCGAGCGGGCTGACGGTGACCGGGATCGCCAGGCGTAGAACCCCGACTCCGACACCCCCAGCACCCGGCACCCGGCACGCGAGCTGGGCCGGCAAACCCTCCTCAGTCATCGCCGCGATCGCGGCGTAGCGGGCTTTTGGGGGCACCGCCTCCTTCTTCAGCAGCTCGGTCGCACGCCGATGCACCGCCAGCTCGGCCTCCAACTCGGCAATCCTCTTCTTCGCGGCGGTCAGCTCGGCCTTCTCCGCGCTGGTCAACCCGGACTCCAGACCCCGGTCGATCCGATCCTGCCGCCGCCAGGCATAGATCGTCTGATCGCTGATCCCCAGATCATCCGCCACATCGGCGACCCTGCGACCAGCCTCGATCAGGTCCAGCACCTTCCGCCGGAACTCCGGCGGATACCCACGACGTCCCATACCACCCTCTCAAGATCAAGTGGCATAAGAATCCAACAATCACACTCTGTCAAACCCGGGGCAGACCACTCTGATCTCAGGGAGGATGCAGAGCATGCCGGCACCGAAGAAGTACAGCGACGAGCTGCGTGAGCGGGCGACGCGGATGGCGTTGGACGCGATCGCGTCCGAAGGGCAGCGGATGCCGGCGATCCGCCGGGTCGCGGGTCAGTTGGACGTTCACCCGGAGGCGTTGCGGACGTGGGTCAAGCGCGCCGAGATCGACGCCGGCACGGCGCCCGGTCGCACCAGCGATGATGCCGCGCGGATCGCTGAGCTGGAGCGCGAGGTGCGTGAGTTGCGGCGGGCGAACGAGATCCTGAAGACGGCCTCGGCGTTTTTCGCCGCCGCGGAGCTCGACCTCAAAATCAAGTAGCGCCTGACGATTCCACGCCTCGGCGGGAGGTTCCGCTCGCGGTGGTTGTCGACTATATCGACGACTACCGCGAGCGAGTTGTCGAGGGGAAGAAGCTCGGGGTCGAGTCGATCTGCGCAGTCTTGAATGCTACGGATGTGCGGATCGCCCCGAGAACGTATTGGGCAGCCAAGAAGCGCACACCGTCGAAACGCTCCGTGCGAGATGGGGAACTGTTCACTGAGATCGAGCGCGTGTTCCGCGAGAATTACGGTGTCTACGGGGCGCGGAAGGTCCATGCCCAACTCAACCTGGAGGGAATCCGGGTGGCTCGCTGCACGGTCGAGCGGCTGATGCGCCAGAAGGGCCTGCAGGGACTACGGCGAGGCAGGCGGCCCAGGACCACCATCGCTGCTGCCTCGCCTTCGCCGGCGGACATGGTCGACCGGCGCTTCACTGCCGACCAGCCGAACCAGCTCTGGGTAGCGGACATCACCTATAGCCGGACGTTTTCGGGGTGGGTGTACGCCGCGTTCGTCATCGATGTGTTCTCAAGAATGGTCGTGGGGTGGCAGGTGTCAACCTCGTTGCACACGAATCTCGCCCTCGACGCACTGGAGATGGGGATCTGGGCCAGAAAACGAGCCGAACAGGACGTGACCGGACTCGTCCATCATTCCGACCGCGGAGCTCAATACCGAGCCATTCGCTATACCGAGCGCTTGGCGGAAGCAGAAGTGGTCGCCTCGGTCGGTTCGCGCGGAGATTCCTACGATAACGCGATGGCCGAGGCATTCAATTCGCTGTTCAAGGGAGAATTGATCCATAACCCTGCTGTCCGTGGCCGCGGTTGGCAATCAGTTCGTGATGTCGAGATCGCCGTCGCCGAATACGTCGACTGGTACAACCATCGCCGTGTCCACGGCGAGCTCGGCCAGCGCACTCCAGCCCAGACCGAAGCCGGCCACCAAGCGTCACGCTATGATCAACCCTTCGAGCCTGCCCGGGCTCGGTGACAGACAACGCTGCACCAGACCCGGGGCGCATCAACCCATCGGCTGCGCGGCGATGTGCCCGGCCGTGATGGATGGCGTGGTGGGGGTGGTCAGCGGCGTCGCGCTGGCGGTGCCCCCTGTTGTAAAGGCGACCACGCCCGTGACGATCGCGCCGAGCAGAACAGCGGCGGCACCCGTGCGGGCCTGGGAGATACGAGACTTCATGATCGGTCCCTTCAGAGATGGCCTCTGAGCTCCGCCCAAGGGCCCCTGTCGCTTTCGGGGACAGCGAAGCAGTCGAGCACCGCCAAGACCGCAAACCTGAACGGAACGGTACCCGTTCCTACTACGGAACGGTCCCCTTCGTACAACGGCGTTGGAGGAACATCGGAGCTGTGATTCTTTGACCGGTGATCCGGCTGGGTCGGGTTGCTGCCAGGCTGACGCTGGCATCGGGGCATGACCCGCATGGGAACTGGCGCCTGCTGGCTGCCTTGTTTTCGAGATGTCTGCTCGGGTGCCGGTGTCGGCCTGGCCCACCCCGTTGGCCTGATTAGCAGCTCGTCCGCCGCGCGTGCGCGGCGTGACTCATCACAGTTCTGCCACGCGGTGACTCCACCCAGGCCGACACCGACCACACGGTCGTCTTCGTCGGAAAGGGAAGAACAACCGCATGACCATGCTGGCAGAACAGGTCGACGGCGTCATCGGCGTCGACACGCGGAATATCCAACGGAATAGCTCGTGACCAGCGCGAATCTGGTTCAGGGCCTGTGCGTTCGCGCCGGCGGCGAGCGGCGCGGATTTCGTCGTCGGCGTGAGCCCGATGTTCGCGAGAAGGAAAAACTCATGGTCCGTCCGAGTGAATCCAGTTCAGTCGTCATAATCTCAATTAAGGGAGAATGTCCGCTTTGCACTAGGTCGAACGGTGCATGGCAGCGTGGCAAACCACGAAAGGGAGCTTGCTAATCGCCGTAGCGGTCCGCGCGATTACGGTGATCCCGGTCATAGTTGCCAGGTGGGTGTGTTCCGGGTGAAATTCTCTGCCGGTGGCTCCGCTGGGGGGTTGCCCGTGGGCGGAGGGCTGGACGATGGCTGCTTCGCGACGCTGGGCACGACGGGACAGCCGGGGCTGGCCGATCGCAAGGCGGAGGCTCGCCGGCCGGGTGATGGCGGTGGAGGTCGCGATCACGCTGGTCGCGTCCACTGGTGGCCAGACGGCTTATGGATCTAGCCTGTCGTCGCTGGCGACGCCGCAGCAGCGTTCATCTCCGGCTGAGGAAGTTGTCCCGCTTCGTATCCCCGGTCACTGCACCCGAGAAAACAGAGGGCATCATGCGGAAAATCTTGATCGTCGGCGGTGGCTACGCGGGCTTTTACGCGGCGTGGAAACTCGAAAAGAAGCTGCGTCGGGGCGAGGCCGAAGTGACGGTGGTGGACCCGCGGCCGTACATGACCTATCAGCCGTTCTTGCCCGAGGTGATGGCCGGGTCGATCGAGGCCCGGCACGCCGCGGTGTCGCTGCGCCGCCACCTCCACCGCACACGCGTCATCACCGGGATGGTCGACGCGATCGACCACAAACGCCGTTCGGTCACGGTCCGGCCCGCCGGCGGTGACACGTTCGAGCTGGGCTACGACCTCGTCGTGGTCACCGCGGGGGCGGTCACCCGCAAGTTCCCGGTGCCGGGCATCGCCGAACAGGCCATCGGTCTCAAGCACGTGGAGGAAGCGGTAGCGATCCGCGACCGGCTGCTGACGTCGTTCGACCGAGCGGCCGTGCTGCCGCCGGGGCCGCGCCGGCAGAAGCTGCTCACCGCCACTTTCGTCGGGGGCGGGTTCTCCGGAGTCGAGGGCTTCGCCGAGCTGCTGTCGCTGGCGGCCGCTTTGCTGAAGCGCTATCCCGAACTGCACCGCGACGAGCTCCGGTTCCACCTCATCGAGGCGTCAGGCCGGATCCTGCCCGAGGTCACCGACTCGCCCGGCCGCTGGGTCGTGCGCTTCCTCCAGCGGCGTGGTGGGCGGGTGCACCTGGACACGCAGATCAAGTCGATGACCGGTGGGCACGTCGTGCTTTCGACCGGCGAGGAGTTCGACTCGGAGCTCATCGTGTGGACGGCCGGCAACGCGGCGAACCCCGTTGTGGACAAGCACACCGACCTGCCGGTGGACGAGCGTGGATTCGTCGTCGCCCGGCCGGACCTGCGGGTCGGTACCGACGCCGAACCGGTGCCCGACGCGTGGGCCGCCGGCGACGACGCCGCGATCGAAGACCTCACCTCGCCGATCCCGGGCACCCGCACGGTGCCCAACGCCCAGCACGCCGTGCGCCAGGGCAAGCTGCTCGCCCGCAACATCGTCGCAACCCTTCGCGGCGGAAAGCCGAAGAACTACCGGCACCACAGCCTCGGCTCCATCGCGGAGCTCGGCATCGGTCACGGGATCTTCCAGTACCGGCGACTCGTGATCAAGGGGCCGCTCGCCTGGCTGATGCACCGTGGCTATCACGTGCTGGCCGTGCCCAGCTGGGAACGCAAGGTCCGAGTACTCGTGATCTGGCTGACCGCCGGGTTGTTCGGCCGGGACATCCTCTCGCTGGCGTCAGTGCAGCACCCTCGCGACGCCTTCGTCGACGGCGGTGAACCCGCCGTTCTGACTCAACCGGACCTCTCCTGAACCACCACCGGAGCTGTCGACACCCAAAACGTGCCCGACAACTCGCCCGGCTCGATGGACTACGGCTGGCTCGGCGAACACCAGCGCTCCTATGAACACACCGGTGGACTGTCCCTGGTCCAGATGGGCGCCCGCCCATACAGCCCCCTGCTCGGCCGTTTCCTCTCCGTCGACCCCGAGGAAGGCGGCTCCGCCAACGACTACGACTACGTCGCCGGCGACCCTGTCAACGGCCTCGACCTCGACGGGCACGGCTGGTTCAGCTCGATCGTCAAGGCCGTCACCCGCGTCGCGGAAGTCGTGTCCTGGGTGCCCGGTCCGATCGGGGCAATCGCCAGTGGTGTCGCCGCTGCCGGCAACGCGATCCAGGAAAACTGGGGACGCGCGGCGATGTACGCGGCCGGAGCGATCACGATGGGGGCGGCCCAGTACATCGGCGCCGCCGTGCGGGTGGCCAAGTATGTGCGCAGGGCGACGTCGGTGGCCAAGAGAAGTGCGTCCAGGGTCACGAAGGGGGTGGCGAAGTTCTTCCGCAACGGCGACAACTACGTGCGGATTGGCAGCCAAACGCCCTTTCCAGGTGGCGCGTTTCCCTCGGTCCGGCTCCTAAAGCACTACAAGAAGCTCGGCAAGCTCGGACGGGCCCTGAACCCGATACACATCCATCTGGAATGGCGCAAGTTTGGCATAGACTTCAATTGGCGTCACAAATCTCATTACAAGAAGTGGTGATTTAATGACATCCGGAGCTGGTCGCCTGCTCCTCGAGTTCCTAAGAGAGCTCCAGGCGACCACCAGGTGGGCAGTGACGGTGGTGAATCCAGATGAGACCGGCGCCCTGTCGAGGTGGCAGCTGAGCGGTTTGAATTGGAAAGCCATTGTGACTGTCGAGCCGCAGCGCTGGCTAGGATTGGAATTCGAGACGCGTAATCCGGTCACAGGAAAGCGCGCCACCTATGACATCGACACCGACTTATACGATATATCGAAGGACGAGAACCGGGAATTCTCGGAGGGGATTGAACGCGATATTATTGAATTTCTTGACAACTTGAGAAAAAGAGTCGTCCTGCGTGGAAATGACGGGAAGAAGTTCGTTCTCGTCTTTCCACTGGAAGGTTCCTACGTCCGCGTCGTCCAGGGTCGATTCGCTACCAGCACATCCACGCACGCTGATCTCGCCGCCGCGCAGCTCGGGGAAGGTGACTACGTTCCGGTGGAATAACGAGGAGGCCTGCTAGTCCGCCGGTGGTTTCGGCCGGATCGGCTACAGGGAGACGTATTCGCGGATCTTGCCGCGGATGTGGGGGCGGTGGTCGCCGATGGCGATGCCCAGGGTCGGGAGCCGCGTGGCGATCTGCAGCTCGGACAGCGGCTTGGTGACCGGCACGTCGGCGTAGCCGCGGTCGTCGGTGTCCCACTTCGCCAGGTCCGCCTCGACGCCGCGGATGCGGGCGACGACGCCGTCGACGACGTAGACGATCGCCTTGAGCCGTGGCCAGCGGGCCGGGGAGATCGGGAACCACTTGCGGTCGGCCTCCAGCTGCACCTTCTCGCCGGCGCCGGTCTCGCCGTAGCGGCGACTGGTGTCAGCATCGATCTTGCGCGTGCGGGTGTCCGCGGAGCTTGTCCAGCATCAGGTCCAGCTCCGGGCGCGAGGACAGCTTCCCGGAGACCTTCTCGACGAACACGTTCCCCCCGGCCACCCCGGCCGCGGCGAGCGCGTCGATCTGGTGATTAGTGCTCTGAGCGCGGGTGGACACCCGGGCGTACCCGAACCGCATGCGATGAGTCTCCAAACTCCCCGATGGCCGTTAGGCGCACGTTGATTTCGATACACAAGATTGCGGCTCGTGCTACCTGGCGACTCCCCCGTCGGGTCAATGAGTGCCGAAAACGATCGTTTTAGAGACCCATGGGCGCAGCTGCTGGATGAGGTTTCCACTCTCGGGAGCAGTCGAGGCGCAAGATGGGGACTTGTCCGCGTGGAGCTGGTGATCGAGATGCCGCGACTGATGTAGGCGGCGACGGTGCCGGGCAGCACGTTTGTGGCGACCAGGCGGTAGGACACATGCCGGAGGGTGGGGTTGGTGGGGCTGGATGCCCCCGCTCCCGCCGCGGCAGCGGGAGTCCGGCGGCAGGAGCAGGAGGCACATGAGCCCGCCCCGCGCTGCCGTGGAGAGGGGGCGCAGCGAGGCGGGGTGGCTTGAGGCCGGCGCGGGGGTCGCCTCTCGGCGAGTGGCGCGACCCGGGGCCGACGACTCGGCGGTCCGGAAGCAGTGGCGGGAGCCCGGGGACACCACCGCACCCACAATGACTTACAACGCTGCCCGGCCCCGGATATTCCACAGTGGACGGGGGAGATGCGCCCGGTGATAGTCATCAGCGGGACGGTGTTATCCGCGCCCCAGATGTAACCCCTCGTGCGCGTTCCGGCTAGGCGGCACGCCGCGGCCCGGCAACCGCTTCCGCGTACACCCGGTCGAGCTGGTGCAGGCGGATGTGCCGGAGCGCTTCGCCGAACGTGCTGGCGTTGTACCAGAACCAGCCACACCCGTCGCACTGGCAGTGCCAGCGGTCGGATTGGCCGCAGTACTTGTTGCTGGCGTGGTGGTGGTTGCTCATGACGTCGCTTCTTCCGGGCTGAACGGGACCCATTCAGTCTGGCGGGCGGACAGTTCCGCGTCGTCACGGCGAGCGGGCATTTCCCGGGCCCGGGTGCCAGGAGCCCGCTCTACCGGCTGGCCGGTATCAGGCGCTGGTGGTCTGCTCCGCGAACGGGAGGGCCGCCTCGATCCTCGTGCCGTCGCGGGCGGGCTGGTCAGGGGCTATTCCGTCGGATATTTCGCGAGATGTCGGGGAACTCGTGGGAGATGCTCGAGCAGTCGGGGCAGACGAACGGCGGGGACGCTGACCTGGGCGGCAAGCGACAGTGACTAGAAGCCCGGCAGTTGGTGCTCGAGGGGGTCGAGCCAGCGGTCGACGGTCACGTCGTAGCGGCCAAGGGTAAGTGAGTGGCGCAGCCGGCGGCACGACGTTCCACGCGCGGCCGTGACGGTCGCGCTGATCAGCCGGCGAGGCCCCGACTCTGCCCGCTGAGCACGGGTGACCAGCCGGAAGATTCAGCGGCGCGGGCGGGTGCTGGTCCGCCGGTACTGGGCCCACGCGTCGATCCCGATCAGCACAGGCTGGCTCACCGCGAGGTTCGCGCGGTGCACCCGCTGCCGCGGCGTCAGGCCGCCGGCGGGCCTCAAGGTCGCGTCGTCCACGAACAGCAATCTACGGGTCGCGCAGGGCAGCGGGCGTCATCGCGTGGCGGGATCCGCACCTTGGTGGGGGCAGCATCCAGCAGACCTGTCCTCAACGGTCGGCTTGGCCCAGTGATTGGCAGTCACGCTCCGCCCTGGCATGTGCAGGCAGTACAGGTTCGCGGCTGCGTCGCTGGTCAGTGGGGTGACGATGGACATGTGCCCGTGCCGTCCCTGCCGTTGCGGCTCGCTGTCGCCGAGCCGGCCGCCGTGCTGCCCGAGGCCGGCCACGGGTACGAACCCAAGCTCGACGGCTGGCGCTGCCTCATCCACGTGCCTGCCGGGGCGGTGCAGTCCCGCACCGGCAGCAGCCTGGTCGACCGGTTCCCCGGGATCCTCGAGGCGGCGGCCACGCTGGGCCGAGTGGTACTCGACGGCGAGATCGTCGCCTACCGCGACGGCCGGCTGGACTTCGCGGCGCTGGGCTACGGGCCGGTGCGGCGCCGCGCCGAGGGCGTCACGGTGGTCTGCGTGGCGTTCGACCTGCTCGGCTGGCGCGGCCGCGACCTCCGACCGTGGCCGTACTCGCGCCGACGGGAACGGCTCGAAGCGGTCTAAGGCACACACGGAAGGTCGTGACGGGTTCAGCGTTTGCCGTGCCCGCTCCGATCAGCAGGCCGCCGAACACTACTGCGGCGCCGATCAGCGCGCGCGTTCTCGCGAATGCTCCCACCACCGAGGGCGCGCACCGCGCCTGACACCGGGTGGACCCGTGTCGCCATCCGGGCACATCACCGCGGCGACACGGGTCGCTCGGTTGGCTGGGTTGAGAGCCCTCAGGCGTTCTCCAGCCTGAAGTCGGGCGGTCGGGTTGAAGTCGCGCAGGAGCTGATTGGCGATCCGTAACCCCGGCGCGATGACCAGCACACGGCGAACTTTGAGTGCGAACGGCGCGAGCGTGATGAGCCCTGACTTGCCGCAGCCAACCGGCAGCACGATGCCCGCTTCGCGATGATTATCGATGTCGTCGAAGTGCTCGACGACGGCGTCGTACGCCTCGGTCTGCGGTTCACGCAAGCGAGCATTACCGTCGATCTTCGGGCTGAGGCGCTGAAAAGCAGGTTCGTCACGCAAATCAGGTTTCTCCTTGGACAGAACAGAGATATGAACGGTTGCTAAATGATTCAATTTTACGAAGACAGCGCCTTCAATTTGGACCGAACTGTCCGTTTCCCGACTGGTGCACCCCGCTTAACTATTCTGGCTCGTACGGCTACGTCGCGCATCGCCTCCTCGGCGTTACGACGCGGTGCCACGACAGCCAGCCTTTGGGCGCCCCTGTGCGCCTACCTCCTGTCCGCCCCGGCACTCGACCTGGAAACCGGCGACATCCCCGTGTCCCAGCAGCCCGCACCCCGACCGGCGAACCCGTCCGCACCATCACCACCACCGGCCACCAATCGCTCGTCGGATGGCCCACCAGCCGCGCCGCGGTCGAGCAGTGCACCTTCTGCATGCTCACCCCGCACGAGATCGCCGCCGGCATGGGCTTCGCCGCCGGGGCCGGCAGACCGCAGATAGCGGCCGCGGGCCGGGCTGCAGAGGACGTCCCAGGCCGCGTCGCCGACCACGTCCTGAACCTGCGAGGCACCCTGCTGTCGCCGGGCAAACCGTGCGCCAGACGAGGTGGCTCTCGACGTTCATCGATGTCCCGCAGTGTCGCAGTTTTCACGTCGCGCCGCGAAGCTTGGCAGGTCACAGCGTGCGCGGCGCTCGCGCGGAGTCGACGCTCGTACTGCGGCCCATGATGAAGCCAACTTCGTTTACCTCACGTTCACGCGAGCGTCGTGTAATGACGGTCTACGCCGACACGGGCTGGAGGCGACAGTGCACGACCACACGATGGAGATAGAGGCGCACCGGGACCCGGGTCCAGAGTGCCCGTCGTGGCCGCGCTGGTGGCGGGACTTCTGGGCCGTATATGCCCTACACGCCTGCTGCGTAGCGTTGTTATCCAGCGGTCATAGCCCTATCCGGCGTGGCAGGTCGCGCCGAGAACAATTCACTGTATTGGAGGAGGAGATGGCTGCATCAGACGCGCTGGCGACCATGTCTGCCAAGGCCAAAGAGGTTGAAGACGAAGCCAAGGAGATTGAAGACAAGATCCACAGCGCAACGACCACTCAACGGGCCACTGCGGAGGAAGACGTCGCCCGGGCCCGGACCTCAGCTGCGGAGCGCAGTCAGGAACTGCGGGAGAAGATCGAGCAGACGAAGACCGACGCCGCTTCACGGTGGCGTGACGTCCAGGAGTCATGGGACAGGCACGTTCAGCAGATCCGCTCCAGCATCGGCGAAAAGCGCCACGAGATGGACGTCAAGCAAGCTGCGAAGCAGGCCGACTTGGCCGAGTCCGATGCCGAGTTCGCGGTTGCCCATGCCATGGCCGCCATCGAGGAGGCGGAGTACACGGTGCTTGAGGCGGTCCTCGCTCGCGACGCCGCCGACAAGCTCAAGGCCGGCGGGTGATGACGACGCGTTGCCCGGTTCGTTCCAGCAGGAAAGCCGCGCACGTCGACCACGGTGCAACAGAAGGCCAAGCTGACGGTGACTCTCGCGAGGCGGCGGGCGAGGCCGGCTCGGTCCCACTCCACGTCGACCGCGCGTAACCATCGTCACCACCGCAGCAAGGCGTAGGCGTAGGCGGACCGACCCCGTGCTGTTGTCCTGCGCAACGAAGTCGAGCGAGAACAGCCGAGTCGGCTCGACCGGTGTGCCGTCGTCGGCAATCACCAGCCACGGCACCACACCCTCGCCAGCAACTACCCGCCCCACTGCGGCAGCTGGAGTGCGTCGACCTCCCGGCGAGCTCTATGACCTGCGACCACGAGCGACCTTCCTCGACGACGTCGCGGAAGGACTACCGCCCAGGATCAGTCTCCGGACGTTGTCGCTGCGGTGTGTTGCACCGTTGTCCGGTCAACAGAGAACGTCACCGGCCGGCCGTGCAAGTGTGGCAGCAAGACCGGGGCGACGCGGGTGTAGTAGTGCACGATTATCTGGACTTAAATCTGACTCGCGGAGGTGTTCGCCTCAAGCCAGGGGACGATCGCGGCAACGAAGCCGTCGGGGTTGGTCATGGGGCGGCCGTTCATGGTGGCGACCAGGTGGCCGACGCCGAACAGGGCGTCCCAGATGCGGGCGCGGCGGTATGTGCTGTCGGGCACGGCGCGGCGGACGTTGTCCCAGCCGTGCCAGGCCATCAGGGCGGACGACGCCGTTCGTCCTTCTGCTCGGGTGAGTCCTCATACGAGGATCTCCATCGGAGGTCGGGTCCACTTCCATGCTGCGTCGCACATCACCGGCTCGACGCCTCGTCGGTGGTGCACGACGCGACCGTCGATCCAGACGATGAGTGCGACCAGGTCGTCGCGCGCAGGGGTCAGACCGATTCGAACGTGCCGGCCGTCGAGGGTGGACTCGTGGTCGGCGGTCACCCACTGGTGGGTGGTCGGGCTCCAAGCCACGTCCCAGGCCGGGTCGCGTTCAAGATCGGCGATCGACCGCGGCGCGCAGACGTTGCCACTCTGACCGGACACCTCCCCATGATCCCTCACGGTCACGGAAATCACGGTTAAGGTCGCCAACCGTCTTTCAGCACCTCACCACGCCGGCCACGGCGAAACCGCTGCGAACCCAGCGACGAAGACCGGCATTACCCCGTGCGGACCTGCTGGTGCCACGCGCGTACAGATTCCGCCGACGGGCAAGATCACCGGCGAGGAGCACCCTGTCCCTCGTGCTGATTGCTCAGGCTCCGACAAGTCGGGCGTGCAGGTGCGCGGCGAGTCGGATCCGCAGCCCCCGCACATCTGCGAGAGCGATCGTGAACGTGTTGACCGGCCGGTACCCGACGAGATCCGATGCGTCCCCGCACGGCCCGCTCACGTAGACGAACCCGTCCTCGGGATCGGTGTGCGGCTCGGCCCACGTCCGCGCAGCACCTCGGCCGGCTCCGCGGTAGGACCGCCAGAACAACGGCGTTTTCATGATCTCCCCGAGGGCCGCGGTGAACCCCGCGACGTCGCGCTCGGGCAAACCGAGCCCGCGCCCGTCCCAGACCCTGGGCAGCGCCTGCACCGGCGCGTGATCCTCGCTCGGAGCCGTGCACACGAACACTGCGACGTGCCCCTCCAACCGGAGGCTCCCCTTCATCCCCGACTCCGGCCCGACCGTTCGTGAGCAATTCTGCGGGAGACAACGGGGCGGCGACAGAGACGAAGGTACTCACCCACAAGCCCGTGGGCTCGTGTCCGCGCGAAATCCACGGCAGGCGGCCGTAGAGGCGAATTGCCGACCGCGAAAACTCGGCGCTTGGTGTCGAGTGAAGTTCTTTAGGACAGTTGGAGGAACGAGGCGCGGACGGTTGAGCAGAAGATCGCGATGCTGCGAGAGCTGTTCGCCGACGCGCCGGAGGTGGGCAGGACGGCGCTGGAGAACGTGCTCAGCAGGCCGGCGTCGGACGCGTCTCGGAAGCCGCCAGGTCCCGCACCACTGAGGGAGCGCGGTGTGCTAGCTGTATTGCCTCGAGAGGTTGCGAACGGTCCGACACGTAGTCGGATGATCTAGTAATCGGGGTCGGTGCTGGTGAACACCAGCACCTGGACCGTGTCGTCGGCCTCGGTTTCCTGGATGAGGGACACCAGATCGCGAACCAGGTCGGGCCCGAGGAGGTTCATGGGCGGGGCCGCGATCCCGGCGAACAGAACGGCGTTTTCCTGGCGGACGGTGAGGGTCTCGAGAATCACCGGGCTTCCTCGGCTGGGGCGGCCCGGCCTCCCGCGCGTCGCGCATCAGGGCCCCGCGGTGACCAGTGACCAGCTCGATCAGCCGCCGCGACGCCGCCGGCGCCTGCACCGGCGTGACCTTCGCGGTGCCGGCCAGTTCCCGCTCCCCCAGCCTGCGCCCGGGATTGTCCGGCTCGGCCCCGGCCACGAGGACCGCGTGCGCCCGCCGGTGGAAGTACGTCTCGCGCAGCACCATCAGCTCCCGCTCGTCCCCCTTCTGCACGATCGCGTCCACGTCGTGTCCAGCGGTCAGGTGCCCGGCCGCCGTCCGCTCGATGTCCATCCGTCAAGCCTGACGCTCACACGCTTGGCCACAAAATTGGACTCCACCGCCACCTTCAAAGACCACCGCGACGACCGGGAAGGGCGAGGCGCGCGCGGCGATCGCCCCGCTCCCCGCGCAGCGGTGGGAGGGACAGCGGGCCCAGTACAGCGCCCTGGTGGGCGTCTCGCCCTCGGCGGGCGAGGCGCTGGAGAGCAGCTGCACGCCGCGCTCGGCGAGCTGGAACCGCTGCTCGCCTCCGGTGACGGGCCGGTCCGGATGACCGACAAAGGCGGGAATCGTCGTCTCCCAAGCTCTCGGCGATGGCCGTGCCCGACGCCGTTGAGCGGCTGCACCTGCAGCTGGTGGACCTGCTGCCACGGCCGCAGCTGACCGAGCTGCTCATCGAGGCCGACCGACGGGCCGCGTGGTCGGCGCGGTCGAAGGGAGAGACACCGAGTCCGACGAGACCGGCCGCCCATTACCGGTGGTGGTCGCGTACTGGACGTCCACCGCCGTTCACGCGGGGTGGACGTCTGGGTCGGCTTGGCGGGATTGGTGGAAATCTCCAGGGCGGCTCGAGGACGATGTCGGGCGGGTACTGGCGGGAAACCATCGAGTCCCCAGCGGCCGAATGGTCGAGGTGCCGGTCGAGCTGCGTCATGCCGGGGAAGGCTGAGCACCGCGCGGGTTTCCGGCCACTGCCTTCGCGTCTGGAAGGTCGAGGCGAGGCGGAGGAAGGCCCCCGGCCGACGGGATCGGACGGGGGCCTTCCGGTAATCGATCAGCTATCAGCCGTCGTTGTCGGCCGAGGGGAGGTAGGAACCCGGGACATCGTTGGGTGCGTAGACCTTCTTCTCACCCGGGTAGGGCTGCTCCCACCCGTGTGCTTCGTACCAGTCGAAGTGGTTCATCTGGGCCGGGTTGGCGGAGTCCGGCACGGCGTTCGGGCCGGTGAGGTGCTGCTGGGACTTCCAGGTGTCCCACTGGGCCGCGACCTGCTGCTTGTCCGCGGGCACCACGGTCGACGGCACGGGCGCGGCCGCCGGGTTCGCGGGCGCCGGCACGTCGGCGCCGCATGAGGGCAGCGTCTTCACACCGGCGGTCAGCGAGGTCCGGTTGGGGACCGCGGTGAACGGCGTGAAGTCGGGCTTCGGGGTGAAGGCCTGACGCATCGGCGACGCTGCGCTGTCCTTCTGGTTCATCGGCTGGATCCCGAGGATCTGCTCGATGGTCCGGATCATCGTGATCTGCGAGTAATAGTGGTTGTCCACCACGGCGTGCTGCGCATACGGGCTGATGATCTGGATCGGCGCGCGGTGGCCGTCGACGTGGTCCGAGCCGGCCTGGGAGTCGTCCTCGACCACGAAGATCGCGGAGTCCTTCCAGTACGGGCTGTGCGAGATCGTGTCGACGATCCTGCCCACGGCGAGGTCGTTGTCGGCGACCTGCGCCGGGCCGCTGGCCGGGCCACCGGTGTGGTCGTTGGAGAGCCAGAACATGTTCAGGTTCGCGGGACCGTTCTTCTGGAAGTCCTGCTGCCAGACCTGCTCCTTGTAGACGTCGGGCACGCTGGTGTCGAACTTCGGGAAGCCGGGCACCGACACCTGGTTCAGCGACGGGATCGCCGAGCCGACCTTGATCGGGTAGGCGCTGGGCTCACCGGTCGCGGCCATGTTCTTGGCGTCGCAGTAGTAGTTCTGCCACGTCCCGCCGGCCGGCTTGGTTTCCAGCGACTGGAACTCGCCGTAGTCCTTGACGGACTGGCCGGCGGCCTGCGCGCCGGTCCAGATGAAGCCGGACTTCTGGTGGCCGAGCACGTCGTCCTCGGTGTCGTAGCTGCGCTCGTACTCACCGGCTGAGGACTCGGTGTACTCGGGGTTGTCGGCCTGCATGAGCCAGTTGTGGCCCTCGGCGGAGTTGGTGCCGATGTCGTAGGTGTTGTCATACAGCCCGAACTGCTCGGCCAGCGCGTGCTGGTTCGGCGTCACGTTCTGGCCGTAGGTGGTGAAGGAGGGGTCGCCATTGCCCTGGGGCAGGTCGCCGTAGACCTGGTCGTAGGTCCGGTTCTCCTTGACGATCAGGAAGACGTGCTTGATCGACGAGGGGTCGCCGAGCTTGACCGGGACCGGCATCGGGGGTGTGTTGCCGGTGCCGTTAGCCGTGGCGACCGAGTTGCCGCGCCAGCCGTTCTGGGTGAACACCGTGCCGGTCTCACCCTTGATCACGTCGTCGCCGGGCAGCGTGAAGTGCGTGAGGCTGGACGTGGTGTCGTGGGTGCCGTGCGCCGGGCCGGCGGAGCGGCGGGCGTCGACGCCGCGGGTGTTGGACACCACGACCTGGTCGCCGACGGTGGTGATCTCGGCCGGGAAGTAGTCCGTCGGCAGCAGGCCGACGTAGCTGACCGGCTCCTGCGCGCTCGTGTACTTGTAGACCGCGACGGCGTTCGCGCGGCCCAGCGTCACCAGCAGGTGACCGTCGCCGGTCAGGGTGACCGCGTCCGGCTCGTAGCCCACCGAGGCCTCGGGCCACGGCTGCGTGGCGATGGTCTGCACGACCTTGTCCTTGGCCGAGTCGATCACCGACACGTCGTCGCTCGCCGTGTTCGTGACGAACACGGCGCCGTTCTTGGCGTACACCGCGCTCGGGTGCAGCCCGACGTCGATGCTCCCCGGCGCCGCGGCCGCGTTCGCGAGGTCGATGACGCTGACCGTGCCACTCGTGGAGGCACCGGTGTCCGGGTTGGCCGGCACCTGGGTGCCGTAGGAGTTGATCGTGATGTCACCGGGCTGCGCCAGTCGCCCGCCCTCATTGCTCACATAGAGCTTCGAGCCGACCTGCACCATGCCACGGGGCGCGATGCCCACGTTCCAGGTCTGCTTGATCGTCCCGGTCGCCGTGTCGATCGCGGCCACCCGGTTCTGGCCGTTGACTGCGACGTAGGCCGTGGTCCCGTCCGCGGAGAAGACCAGGCCCGAGGGCAGCGCCTTCTTCGACCCGTTCGCGGCGATCGCGATGAAGCTCGGCGCGCCGACGGTGCCGTCGGCGTTCACCGGGAAGCGGTCGATGCCGTTGAGCTGCGGCATCCACAGCGACGTGCCGTCCGGGCTGTAGAACGGCCCTTCCTGCCCGACGTTGTTGTTGTTGATCACCAGGTTGGCAGACTTGTCCGTGCCGATCGTCTGCTGCACTGTCCAGCTCTTCAGATCCACGATCGTCAGCGCGATGCCGCCGTCCGTGGTCAGCGCCGCGAGGTGGGCACCGTCCGGGCTGGTAGTGGACGACATGATCTTGCCCTTGGGCACGAGCATCCGGTCGCCGTAGGGGGCCAGGTACTGGTCAGCGGACACGACCTGACCGTTGTCGGTTGTCTCGCCCACCTGGTCGGTGCCGAACAGCTCGGTCTGGGCGAAACCGATCCCCGTTCCGGTGGCGACGAGGCCGATCGCGGACAGTCCGGCCGTGGCCATGCTGACCCATCGGCCGCCGCGGCGGCCGAGAAGCGCAGGCTTCTCGGCACGTCGTCTGAGGCGCGTTACCTGCATTGTCTGGTCGTCCCTTTCGTGGCGGGGAGTGTTCACAAAGGACAAACGCCGAAGACGCCCGGGCGGAAGAACACCCGGATGCGGTCAACACACGCGCTTGCCCTCTCCTTTGCTCGGAGGTGAAGGAGACGCACAGACGCTAATTTCCGCCGGCCGACAACGCCGATACCGGGGATGGCCATCCCGTGAACGCATGGTTTCCACAGGCGCGATTCCGCCGGACGTCGCCAGATTTCTCCCGAATAACCCGAAAAGCGCAAAGTAATCCGACGGCAAACGGACAGTTCACTCGCGCTAACCTGAATTGTGCCACACCCAACATGGCATCGCCGTAAATTCACACCCGCTCGCCGACACGGCCGCCGACGACAAGATCCACACCTCCCACCAATAACACGAGCGATGTTGCGGAGACTCTTCCCCTTGCTTCTACGCAAAGACAGTTCCTGTGGACGAACACCCTGCGCCCCGAGGACGTGCCCGCGGAGTCCGGCTTCGTGGTGTTCGCAAGTTCGGTGCGGCGGCATCGTGATCAGAGACCACCCCCAGCGGTGCGGTGCTGCGCAGCGAGAACGTCGCCGCAACCGACCTCGGATGGGACCAGGCCAAGAACACCACTGTGGCCTGGGGCCAGGCCGTGCGCAGAATGTGGCTGCTGATCACCCAGCCCGGCGTCACCGCCGTCGACGAGCATCCGCTGCCGCGCACCATCCGCCGGCGGGCCGAACGCGAGGGCTATAACCCCCACGCCGTGCGAGTCGTACGGTTCCGCGACCGCGCCGACGCCCCGCAGCGCGGGCACCACACCGAACGCGGCTACCGGGTGCGACCACCAGTCGAGCCCCGAGCACGTCACAACCTGGAAGGAGCACGTTTTCGCGATGCCCTGGCCGCCGTTCGCCGCGAGCACCGCCTTGCCGACACGGGGCAGATCGGCATTGACCGCCGAAGCGGTCACGACTGCTGTGGAGTAGTACTGGAACACTAGTACGGCGTGCTCTGCCAGCAGTTGGGATTGGTCCTGGGTGCGTGTCGCGTCCGGAGCCGTCGCGTCTGTTCGCCATATACACCGAACGCCGAAGGCCCGCGCGTGCACAACGGCCCGGGGCGATCCCGCTGGGCGAGCCACCCGGACGACGCGCCCGAGGCGTAGCGGTCCAAGGTCAAGAAGCAGCGTGAGCGCAGCGAGGGCGAGCGTGCCGGGGTGGCGTACGTGGGCTACGACGAGGACAGGACGACATCGAGGATGGCTGAGAGCGCGGCCAAGTCGGTGATGACACCGCAGGGCAACATCGGTTCCGGTGTCCCTTCTGGATGGTCCTTAGTGGAGCAGAATGCCGAGCGCTCCGGCGGCGGCGACGATGTAGGGTTCGCCGATTTTGAAGCGCCACAACAGTCCGAGGGTGACGAGGGCGATGGCGGCGGTGGGCCAGTCGGTGACGGCTTGGCGGGTGAGGACGACGACGGCACCGGAGAGGGCGCCGGCCGCGGCGGCGGTGGCCCCCGATACGAACGCTTTGACCTGGTTGTTGTCGCGGTGGCGCAGGAACCAGGGGCCAGGGACGATGACGCCGAGGTAGATCGGGATGAAGATCGCGACGGTGGCGATGATCGCGCCGGGCAGGCCGGCAACGATGTAGCCGATGAACCCGGCGGTGATCACGACCGGGCCGGGGGTGATCAGGCCCATCGCGACCGCGTCGAGGAACTGGCCTTGGGTGAGCCAGTGGTGCTGGTCGACGACTCCCTCGCGCAGGAGCGGGACGATGGCCAGCCCGGAACCGAACACGATCGCCCCGGTCTTGAGGAAGAACAGGCCCAGTGACAGCAATGTCCCACCGCCGAGCGCGGCGCCCAGCGCGCCGGAGGGCAGCGCGAACGGGATGAACCGCGACGGGCGTTCATCACTCGCGGGCGGCGGTACGCCGTCGTCGCCCCGTCGTCGGCGCGGCCGGTGCAGGCGGGGGCGGGCGTCGAGCAGGATCATCAGCAGCCCGGCGCCGATGATGACCAGAATCGGTTCGGAGCCGGTGATCGCGGTGAGCGCGAAGACGGCGACGCTGATGGCCCACAGGCGCCAGTCGCGGCGGTCGGTGAGGCGCACGAGTTTGACCGCGGCGATGGTGATGATGGCCATAACCGCGGGTGCGATGCCGTAGAACAGCGCCTGCACCACGGGTGGGCCCCGAGTAGTGGGAGTACAGCGCGCCGACGGCGACTACGAGCACGAAAGAGGGGGCGATGAAGGCCAGTGCGACGGCGAGCGCGCCGAGGCTGCCGCGGCGCAGGTAGCCGACCCACATGGCGACCTGGGCGGCCAGCGGGCCGGGCATGGTCTTGGCCGAGCGCGACGCCGTCGAGGAAGTCCTGGCGGTCGATCCAGGCGCGGCGTTCGACGAGGTCGCGTTGCATGTAGCCGACGGTGGCGATCGGGCCGCCGAACCCGATGGTGCCCAGTCGCAGGAAATACCCCCAGCACGCGCCGCAGGCGCACCGGGTCCGTCTGGCCGTCTGCGGGTGTCGGCGTCGCATCGCTCATCTGCCGACTGTAACCATGGTTGCACTTGTAGGGCGAGGGTGGTGTCGCTGGTTTCAGATGGTGATCACGTTGACGGCCAGGGAGGCGAGAACGGCCAGCGCGCGGGCCTGGCCGTAGCGGCGGACATCGGCGGGTGGGCGCAGGTCGGCGTAGACGGTGAGGAACAGGTAGGTCGCGACGGGGGCGAGCCAGTCGTTGGCGGAAAACCCGGGCAGTCCGTCGCTGTTGAGTGCGGGCATGTTCGCGGAGATCCGCCAGAGGAACACGGATCCTGCGGCGAGCACGCCGACGGCCGCCACGTCGAGCCAGGCCGGGCGGGGCAGCCGCCACGCTGCTGCGGCGTAGGCGAGGACGCCGGTGATCGCCGCGGTGAGGGCGATGTGGGCGGCGCTGAAGATTTCTGCTGTCATGCGGGCCTCACGGTGTTGGGGGGAGCGGGACGAGGCGGTGGGCGTGGTCGAACAGGGCGTGTTCGGCCAGTCGGGCGACGGCCAGGGCGGCGAGCGCGGTGGCGGCGAGCAGCATGTACATCACGACGATCTGGTAGCGGATCGCGGTGAGGGGGTCGACTCCGGCCAGGATCAGCCCGGTCATGGCGCCGGGCAGGGTGATCAGTCCGACCACCTTGGTGGAGTCGATCGCCGGCAGCAGTGCGGTGCGCAGCGCTGAGCGCTGGTGGGGCAGGAAGGCCTCGCGGGCGGGCAGCCCGAGGCAGAGCCGGGCCTCGATCGCCGGCCGGGCCGCGTGGGCGTCTTCGCGCAGCCGGCGCAGGGTAACGCCGGCGGCTTGCATGGCGCCGGAGACGATCATGCCGCCGACCGGGACCACGACGCGGGCCTCGGTGGAGATCACGCCGAGCGCGAGCAGCGCGCCGAGGGTGACCACGCTGCCGGCGGCGACTCCGGCGGTGGCCGCCGTGCGGGCGCGGGGCAGGCCGGCGCCGCGGTGCCCGGCGACCTGCCCGGCGACCAGGATCATGATCGTGACCCAGGCGAACGCGCCGGGCAGCCCGGTGCGGGCGAAGATCACCAGCAGCAGCGCGCCGACCGCGACCAGCTGCACTCCGGCGCGCAGCGAGGCGATGACCAGCTCGCGGGTCAGGTGCAGCCGTTGCCGGTAGGCCACCGCGGCGGCGAGGGCGACCAGCAGCAGCGAGGCGACCACGCCCGTCCAGCTCGGTACGGAGACCCCGGTCATCACCCGGCCTCCAGATACTCGATCTCCTCAGGGCGGCCGTGGGCGACCAGGCGCCCGTGGTCGAGGACCAGCACAGTCTCGGCGATACCGCGCACCACGGCGAGGTCGTGGCTGACCAGCACCACCGTCCCACCCGCGGCGATGTGGCCGCGGGCGGCCTCGACGATCACGCCGCTGCTCACCCCGTCCAGTGCCGAGGTCGGCTCGTCGAGCAGCAGCACCTCGGGCTCGACGGCCAACGCCCGCGCCAGGCACACCCGCTGTGCTTCGCCGCCGGAGAGCGCGCTCGTGCGGCGCTGCGCGAAGCCGGCGGGCAACCCGACCTGCGCCAGCAGGTCCCGAATGGCGTTGTCACTGAGCTCGGGGCGGCCGACGCGCAGGTCGTCGGCGACGAGGTCGGTGAGCAGCACCGGCCGTTGGGCGACCAGCCCGACCCGGCGCCGCAGCGCGAGCACATCGAGCTCGGTGAGCGCGACACCCTCGAGCAGGATCTGGCCGGTGCTGGGGTCCTCCAGCCGGTTGAGCAGCCGCAGCAGGGTGGATTTGCCGGCCCCGCTGGCGCCGACCACGGCCGTGCACGCTCCTGCGGGGAGTCGGGCGTTGATCGTGTCGAGGAGCCGGGCCCGGCCGCGGATCACGGTGACCTGGTCGAGGAGAAAGCCGCGGGGCGTACTCATCCGGATACCGTGATCGGGGAGAGCGCGGCGGGCAAGGTGAGAGTCACGCTGCCGCCGCCGTCGGGATGGTTGGCGGCTGTGGCGTGGCCGCCGTTACGGCGGGCCAGGGCGGCGACGATGGCCAGGCCCAGGCCGGTGCCGCCGCTGGTGCGGGCGTCATCGGCGCGGGTGAACCGGTCGAAGGCGTGGGGCAGGAAGGCGGGGTCGAAGCCGCGGCCGTGGTCACCGACCTCGACGGTCACCGCGTCCTCCGGTCGGCTGGTGGAGGCGGGCTGGACCGTGATCGTGATCGGTGCGCGGCCGTGCTGTGCGGCGTTGTCGATCAGGTTGGCGACCGCGCGGTCGAGGTCATCGGGGTCAGCGCGGACCGCGAGCCCCTGCGCACAGTTCACGATCACCACGTCCTCGCCGAGGGTCGCGCGGTAGCGGGCGAGCAGCGATTCCAGCACCGGGCGCACCTCGTGGGCTTCGGCGTGCCGGCGCGGGGTGCCGGTGTGCTCGGTGCGGGCCAGCAGCAGGAGGTCCTGGGCCAGACGGGACAGGCGCCCGGTTTCCTCCAAGGCCGAGCCCAGCGCGGCGGTCAGCTCCCGCGTGCTGCGGGGTCGGCGCAGCGCGAGTTCGAGTTCGGTGGTCAGCAGGCTCAGCGGGGTCCGCAGCTCGTGGCTGGCGTCGGCGACGAACTGCCGCTCGCGGCGCAGGGCCGTGTGCAGCCGGTCGAGCAGGTCGTTGAACGTGGTCCCCAGGCGGGAGATCTCGTCCCGGGTGGCCGGCACGGGCAGACGCGGCTCCGCGGCGTCGGCGGTGATCGTGGCGGCGCGGGCCCGCATCCGCTCCACTGGACGCAACGCGGCGGCTGCCAGCAGATACGCCCCGGCCGCGGCGGCCAGCAGCACGAGCGGGAACCCGATCAGCAGTTCCTGGCGCAGATCCGCGACCGCGGCGTCCCGGTCGGACAGGGTCACCGCGACCACGGCGATCCGGCTGCCGTCACTGGTCGGGGCGGCGCCGATACGCACCGGCGCGTCCAGCGTCCCGGCCACGACGTGATCCACCAGCAATGGGCCGTTCCGGGCCGACGTCAGCTCCGTCGCGGTGAGCAGCGGCCGGTCCGGGACCTCTGGGGAGGCGGCGACGAGGTGGCCGGTCGGGTCGAGGACCTGTTCGCCGGTGTCGCGGCTGACTCCGGACAGCACCGGCCTTGCGGTGGCGGCGGTCGGCTGCAGGTCGTGCAGCCGGTAGGTCAGCGCCTCGGTGATCGAGGCGTCCAGCGAGGATCGGGTGTGGGCCACGGTCGCGAACCCGACACTGAGCAGCACCAGCGCCATCAGCACGGTGAACGCCGCGGTCAGCCGGATCCGCGCCGGCCAGCGCCGTGGGTTCATGGTCGTGGGTCCGCTCGTCCGCCATCGGTGCGCAGCCGATAGCCCGCTCCGCGCACGGTCTCCAGCGACACCACCCCGAAGGCGCGGTCGATCTTCTCCCGCAACCCGCGCAGGTGGACCTCGACGACGTTGGACCGCGACTCGTAGGCGAGGTCCCAGCACCGCTCCAGCAGCACCTCCCGGGTGAGCACCGTGCCGGGGTGGCGCAGGAACGCTTCCAGGAGCGCGAATTCCTTGGCCGTCACCCGGACCTCGGTATCGCCGCGGAAGCAGCGACGCCCGGCCAGGTCGACCCGCAGGTCCCCCACGGCCAGCTCCGGCGGCCGCAGCGCCGGGCCGCGGCGCCCGAGCGCGCGCAGCCGGGCGAACAACTCGGCCAGGTGAAACGGTTTGGCCAGGTAGTCGTCCGCGCCGCCGTCGAGGCCGTGAATCCGATCGGCCACCGCGGCGCGCGCGGTGAGCATCAGCACCGGCACCCACACCGCGTCGCGGCGCAACCGCCGGCAAACCTCGAATCCCGAGTATCCGGGCAGCATCACATCCAGCACCACCACGTCGTACTGGCGCCCGGCCGCAGCCGCGAACCCGCCGGGCCCGTCGGCCGCCACGTCGACCATGTAGCCCTCCTCGGCCAGGCCCCGGCGCAACAGCCCGGCCATCTTCGGCTCGTCCTCCACTACCAGCACCCGCATCCGCCCATCACCTCCGCTTCGGCGCCCCTCCCGGGCAGGGTCGCACCCCCGGCGGGTGACCACCGCGTCGTCTTCATCGCGGCTTCATCTGCACCCACTACGCATGACCTATGCAACCACGGTTGCACACGATCGAAGAAGGGGTAGAGCGATGAATCGCAGGACGAAGATCGGGATCGGTGTCGCCGCCGGAGTGCTCGTGCTCAGTGGTGGCGCGGTCGGTATCGCCTCCGCGGTCGGCGGCGACGAGGTCACCGGTACAGCGGCCGACCAGGCCCAGGCCGCCGCGGTCCGAACGGTCCCGGGTGGCACGGCCGGTGCGGTTGAGGCACAGAACGAGGGGGGCCACGCCGCCTACGGCGTGCTCGTCACCAAACCCGACCACAGCACTGTCGAGGTCTTCCTCGACCAGGGCTTCCACGTCCTGGGCACGGGATTCCCCGACCGCGACGGTGACGGCGACGAGGGCTGACCCGCGCCCCGCCAACGGACACCACCTGAGGAGGACAACGACATGCCGTTCATCACCGCTGGTGCGGCCCGCCGCGCGGTCGCGCCGCTGACAGCGATGCTGCTGCTCGCGCTCGCTGCCTGCGGCAGCGCCACGACAGCCACTACGGCAGCTGCTCCCGACGCCGAGATCGACAGCGACGCTAGCCACGGGCATAACCAGCCGATTCCCACCACCGAGGCGGACTGGAAACCCGTCACCGACACCCTGGGCCGGACCGGGACGTTCGGCGACAACAACACCGTCTACCGGATTCCGCTGCCGCGCACCGATCTGCACGTCACCTCCTACGGCGTCGCGATCAAACCCGGCCTGTCCCTCGGTGGCTATGCCGCGTTCGCCAAATACCGCGACGGCGTCGTGCTCATGGGCGACCTGGTCGTCACCGAGACGGAGCTGCCGAAGGTCACCGATGCCCTGCAGGCGCACGGGATCGAGCAGACCGCACTGCATAAACACCTGCTGCAGCAGGACCCGCCGGTCTGGTGGACCCACGTCGATGCCATCAGCGGCAATCCCACTGTGCTCGCCCAAGGCATCAAGGCCGCGCTGGACGCCACCGCGATCCCGCCGGCCGCCGCACCCTCCGGTCCGCAGCCGCCGGTCCATCTGGACACGGCCGGTATCGACAAGGCGTTGGGGCGCAAGGGAACCGCGGACGGCGGGATCGACAAGTTCACCATCGCCCGCGCCGAGACCCTCACCGACGACGGCCACGTCCTGCCGCCGACGTTCGGCGTGACCACCGGCATCAACTTCCAACCCGTCGGCGGCGGCAAGGCCGCGATCAACGGCGACTTCGTGATGACCGCACCCGAGGTGCAGAAGGTGATCCAGGCGCTGCGCAAGGGCGGCATCGACCTGGTCGAGGTGCACAACCACAGCTTCACCGAGCAACCCCGGCCGTTCTACATGCACTTCTGGGCCGTCGACGACGGCGTCACCCTTGCCAAGGCACTCCGCCCAGCGCTGGACGCCACCAACCTGCGCCCGGCTACCTGACCGAAGTGGACGGTCGATCCCGCGCTACCCGACGGGCGCTTGCTCCAGGAGCGCGGGACGGCCGTCCGCCCCGGCGGGCACCGGGTAGAAGCTGTGATGTGTGGCCGGGTCGACCGCGACCACGTGCGCGCCATCGGCTAGATGACCCGCCCCGGCCACGTCCAATGTCCGGCCGTGCAGGTCCAGGACGGTGACCGGGCCGCTCTCCGCGGCCACGTACAGCCGACGGGCGGCCTGGTCGTAGGCCAGCACATCCGGATCCTCGCCCACCGGCGCGGTTCCGGTCACCTGCCAGCCGGTCAGGTCCACCGTCAGCAGGGTCGCGTTGCCGTCGCACGCCACGAACCCCAGCCGGTCCGTGGTGTCCAGGGCGAGGCCGTGGTCGTGGTCGCAGCCCGGCAGCGGCACTCGCTTCTCGACGGCGAGGCTCGCCGGGTCGATCACGGCGAGGTCGTCGCGGCCCTGCACGTCCACCAGCATGCGGTCGTTCGCCGGGTCGTAGACGACGTTGCCGACCTCGCCGCCCAACATCACCGTGCCGCGCACCGCCCCGCTCGCGGCGTCGATCACCGTCTCCGACCCACCGGACTCGTTCGTCGTCCAGATCGCACCCCGCCGCGGGTCATACGCCAGCCCGTCGGGATACTCACCCGTCGCCGCCTGAGCCACCACGGCGCCGGTGTCCTCGTCCAGGGCGACCATCCGGTTCGCGCCGGTCGCGGTCGCGAACACCCGGTGCAGCGCGGGCACCACCAGCACCCCATGCACCTGGGACAGGTTCGGAATCGTGCGCACCACCCGGTGGGCGTGGATGTCGACTTCGATGACCTCGCCGGCGCCCAGATGCGCCACGAACAGCAGACCGCGCTCGGCGTCCAGGCTCGCGTAGTCAAACCGCGAGTCGTCGCCCGGTAACGCCACCTCGCCGGCCGCCCGCAACGGCAGCGGCGCCGACGAGGGCAGCCCACCGCCGCCGCGCAGGACCACCACGAGCACCACGACCAGCGCCACCACCACGGCACCCGCAGCCACCAGCAGCCACCGAGACCGCGCGGCCAGCCTCATCGCACTCGCCTCTCCCGCCTAACGTCACCAGATCCGACGCAACCAAGGTTACAGTGCATAGGATGGTGCCCTCGTATGCGGCGAAAAGGGGTGGTCGGGGTGGCCCGAGCGTCTGGACCGGGTATGCCCGGTGAGTGGGTGCTGCTGTCCTACCGGATCCCGCGCGAACCCTCCACACCCCGCATCACGATCTGGCGCAAGCTCAAACGGCTCGGCGTCGCCCAGATCTCCGACGGCCTCATCGCCCTCCCCGCCGACGCCCGCACCCGCGAACACCTGGACTGGATCGCCGACGAAATCCTCGACGCCGGCGGCAGCGCCTCCATCTGGATCGCCCACCCCGGCACCACCACCACCGAACGCGACTTGGCCACCGCCATGGCCACCGCCCGCGCCGCCGAATACGCGAAAGTCACCGCCGAAGCCACCGCCGCGGCCGCGTGTGACGAGCCCGCCCGGCTGTCATTGACCCGCCGGTTGCGCGCGGAATTGCGCCGCATCCACCGCCGCGACTACTTCCCACCCGTCGAACGCGACCAGGCCACCGCCGCCGTCGACGCCCTCGCCCAGCCCATCACCGAGCCGGAGGAGCAACCCTCGTGAAGTGGGCCACCCGCGCCAACATCCACATCGACCGCGCCGCCTGCGCCTGGCTCATCCGCCGCCACATCGACGCGGAAGCCGAGTTCGTCTTCGTCAGCGACCCAGCCGACGTGCCCGCCGACGCCACCCCGTTCGACATGCGCGGCGTCGAACTTGGCCACCACCAAGGCGACTGCAGTTTCGAAACCATCCTGCGCCACTACCACCTCGACGATCCTGTCCTCTGGCGCGTCGCCCAGATCATTCACGAAGCCGACCTCGACGACGAACGCTACGACGCACCCGAAGCCCCCGGCCTCGACGTCGTCCTGCGCGGGCTGTCCATGATCCGCACCGACGACGCGACCTCGCCATCACGGGCCCGGTGTTCGACGGCCTCTACGAATTCCACCGCCGCGCCACCCTCCTCGGCCGCGAACCCGCCTGACGGGCCCGGAACTGACGTGCCGGGAGCCTGGTCCGCGCGGCTACAACTCGCGGGGTTGTTCGACGTGCCGGTCATGACGTGGCGAGGTCGAGGGCGAATCGAACGCCGTTCCCCACGTCGAGGGCCGCTCAATCATGGGAAGCTGCGCCCGGTGGGCAGCGCGGAGGCGCCACCAGCTACTGCCTTCCACCCACTGCTCGGCACTCAGTTTGTCTGCCGGTTGGAGCGCCTCGTCGAAGAACTCGCGAGCGCGGTCGTACTCCTCACCCGTGGCCGTCAAGTGGGGCTGCAACTCGTCGGTAGTGAGCGGGGTAGACAGCTCGACGGCTCGTTCCAGATCGGCCATCTCCCTGATCCCGTCCCGGATCAGGGCCTGGACGTCGCGATTGTCGAGAAACACGCCGACCTCGAATGAGGTCCACGCCCACCGCGCTTCCCTCGCGCGCTCACGCACGGTGGCCAGTCGTTCCTCGGCCTGCTCGAATAGCCCCTCCGCGCCCTGCTGTTCGCTGTCGAGCCCGACGAAACGGTTAACCAGCAAACCGCCGACGATCGCAACCAGGCCAGCGCCGGCGCCAGTGATCGTGGACAGGACCACGGTGGGATCAGACACGCAATCCCGCCTCGAGTCGGTCCGTCTCTCGTGGACGCCGAGCCCGGCGAACGGTTCACGGCTTCGTGGTGCCGTCCTGGCACGCCGCGGCCGCTGCGCTCGCTCACGCGGTCCTTGCGGGTGGCAACGCTCGTCAAAAACGAACTCCGGCGTCACCTCGCCAATCACGGCGTCGCCGCCCGCGTACGTGCACCGTCGATGATGGTCCGGCCATGCGGTGATCGGGTCATGCGGTGATCGGGTGCCTGCCCCACGCGGCGCCGCAGCACGTCGTAGCGGTGGTGAAACCAGGCGCATCGTCCGAGATAGAGCACTCGCGATAGGGCACGAGGATGGTCGACGACGCCGAGATGTGCCAGCGTTCCGGGGACTGACTACCTCGTGGTGCCCGTAGCGTCGCTGCTGCACGCGCTGCAAGCGGCGATGGCCCACGAGGAGGAGGCCAACCGGCGCCTGCACCGCGACACCGGCGAGTAACGAGCGCGTGGTGGGCGGCGACCACCTGGTGTGAGTTCCCAGAGCCCGGTTCCGGACCGGCTGACGCGGCTGCTGGCCGCGTGGCGCCGCGACGTCGAGGCCGAGCCGCTCGCCCCGTCGCTGGCGATCGCGGTGATGCGCCGCCGCGCCACCGCCGGCCCGGCGGTGACCTGCACTGTTCCCGGTCGCCGCTACGGCGTTCGGGTTACGGTCGCCTCCAGCGCTGGGGGCGCACACGGGTCCGCGGAGTGCGGGGAGACCACGATGGCGGACAGTGGGCGAATCGTCCGGGACTACGGCGCAGCCTGGTGACGTTCACGCTCCGACGAGGTGGTCGTGCAGGTGAGCGGCCAGCCGGATCCGTAGTCCCCGCAGGTCCGCCAGGTCCAGCGTGAAGCTCGATACCGGCCGGTACCCGACAACCTCGGAGGGGAGCCCGCAGGGCCCGGTGACGTACACGAATCCGTCGTCGGGGTCGGTGTGGGGTTCGGACCACACCTGCGCCGCGCCACGCCCGGCGCTGCGGTAGGCCTGCCAGAACGCGGGCGTCTTCATGATCTCTTTGAGCGCGGAATTGAGCACGGGGACGTCGTGCGCGGGCACACCGAGGCCATGACCGTCCCAGGCGCGCGGCACGGTGTTGGCCGCCGTGTGGCCCACCTGCAGGGGCGTCCAGGTGAACCTCGCATCGGTTTCACCGACCTCGACCGTCCACCGCCGCAGCTCCCCGGTCACCACCACATGAAACATCCGCCCGCCGCCGTCCTTACCCGGAGAATCCGTCAATCGTAGCCGCGCTGCCATCGGAATCCGACCTTCAACAGCATCTGGGACGGGGCCGAGTCACGACTGCGTGTCCGCGTTTGCGTCGTCGCCACGACCGTAGGCCGCCCCCCGGCGTCACGGTGCTCGACATGCGCCGCGCGGTGTGGCGTTCACGGCATCTGCGCTGCTCGACGCCGTCGTCACGCGGGCTTTCACGCAGGGAGGCTGGGGCAGGCCTGCGGCGTGGGCCGCAGGCCTGTGACGCTGACGGGAGCGATGACCCTGCGGTGCGGGCTCAGCCGATGCCGGTGACCTGCAGGGCGGTGGTCCAGTTGTTCTTGATCGCCGTGCGGGCGGCGGACAGGGTGATGGTGCCGGCGCAGACGGCGTTCTTCAGCTTGGTTTCGGTGCCGTCCTTGGTGTGTGCGGTCTGGGTGCCGGCGTAGGGCTCGGGCCAGAGGTTGCCTGGGTCCTTGGGCGAGCCGCCGAGCTCGAGCGGGATCATGTGGTCTTCTTCGTAGTCGGCGAGGTTGGTGTCGCTGTAGCCGTAGTCGGCGATGCCCTGCACCTTGAGCGCGTTGGTGTAGGACGTGGACGGGCGCACGGTGGCGGTCCAGCCGGACACGCAGATGGTGCTGTGGATGGTGGACTGGGTGACCGCCGAGTAGTAGACGCCCGGGGTGCAGCCGGGGTCGGGCAGCGGCAGGTACGAGCGGGAGCAGGTCGCGGCCTCGGCCACGCCGCCGGTGATGATGATGCCGCCGCCGACGAGCGCGACAGCGGCCCAGACCGCGGTGACCGAGCGAACGAGGACACGCATGCGAAGCCTCCGAAAACGCCGTCCCCGGACCGGGTCGCCGGGGGCGTTGCCATCGCACCCCACCAGCGGGGATCGGAAAAGAACCACCGGCGTGAACACCGTGTGGCAGCACCCGGTCACCGGCACAAACTCCGTCGCTGTCAACAGCCGGACGGCGCACAACGACCGGCGCGAAACTCCCAGCGTGCGCAAACCGGGCCCCCGCGCGCAAGGCGGACTCACCCCGGGCGGGCACGGGTTCGGCGGTCGCGGGCCACGCCTTCGGGTTGAAGCCTCAGCCGCTCAAGGCCCACATTCACGCCGGCCCTCGCGGGCGGCTGGCCACGGTAGGGGTGGGCTGCCGGCAACTCGACGCCACCGCAGAGCGGGCGCCGATGCCCTCCGCGGAGGCTGCTCCTTCGCGGCACCGCAAGCAGCCTGACAAGATCGGTTACCCTGCGCAGCTTGCTTGCTGTACCTCGGCCAGCTTGCCCAGGTAACGCTGCAGGGGCGGTCCGAAGAAGCGGCGGGCGTGGCTCTCCTCGGGCATGTCTTCGACGTAGGCGTGCGCGCCGGCCAGGTTGCTGCGGATGTAGCGGATCATCTCGGTCCCGTGCCAGCCGTTCGGCCAGTAGTCCGCGCCGCGGGTGAGGTCTTCGTCGTGGTCGAGGTAGATGTTGCCCGCCTGGAGCGCCCTGCCGTAGTGCAGTCCGTTGGTGCGGTCGGTGTCGGTTCCGTCGTACCAGGACCAGAAGTCGCTGTAGAGCATCACGACGGTGCCGGACACGGCGTAGGTGTAGCGGTCGAGGTCCTGCTCGGTCCGGATGGTCACTCCCGGACGGCACCAGGCGGACATGCGGGCGGCCATGACGGCGACGGTCTCCAGCGCCCGGGCTTCGATGCCGTCCGGGATCACCGCCGCCCACTCGGCCAGGCGCAGGGTGACCTCGGGCAGGCTTTCGCGGTGCGGGGCGAACACGCGGTCCAGCCGGGGGTCGGTGATCGAGGACTCCAGGGCGCGGGCAACTCCTTGCAGCAGGGCGCTGCGATCCTCCGCGCCGAGTTCGGGGTGGTCCTCGATCTCGTCGATCGCGCGCAGGCACAGGTAGGCCCCCGTGATCGCCTCGTCCAACCCCGCCGGCATGGCCAGGGTCGGTTCGTACCAGGTGGTGGAGTAGCGGCGCAGCATCCGGTGCGCCTCGGTCAGCGTCGGCGCGGTCATGCCGCGTCCCGCACGGGGAGGTGGTCCCACCACCAGGCGATCGCCGCGATGTCCGGTGGTGTCTCGACACCGTCGGGGGCGGTGTCGGTGGTGGTCAGGGGGTCGTCGGCCAGCACGTCCGAGTATCGCGAGGAGTAAAGCTGCCATGGGATGAACGCGCCCTCCATGCGGATCATGGACCGCACGTACGCGCACAGCGCCGGCCCGCCCTCACGCATCAGTTCTCGGGACAACATGTCCATCGCATAGAAGACGCTGCTGATCACTGCGATTGCTTCATTGACGGCGTCCTTGACGCCACAGCCGGCTCGATGGGCCAGCACGGTGACGAGGTTGTGGTGGCCGTCCCGGAAGTCCTTGGCGATGGTGGCGACGTCGTTGCCCCAGCTCGTAGCGAGATGAACGGTCTGAAGGAACGCCTGGACCGATCGACTGTGGAATTCGTGCTCGGGAATTTCCATCCCGGTGGCGAACTCCACTACCGCCGACATTGCGGGCATAATGGACGCGGCTTCGCGCACTGCGGTGTACACCTCCACCGACGGCGGTTGTGTCGCGGCCTCGAGCAGGTGCTCCGAGACGATCGCGGCGAAGTACCTCTGATGGGCCGACCTCAACCGTTGCCGCTGTACGGGTGTTGCCAGTGCCAGTAGTTCCCGGGCGTTCTGCCGGACCATGGCGGTAATCGGGGTGTCGGGCGCAGACGCGTCCGGGTCGTCCCATATGCGCTGACCGCAGGCGGCCATGATCGCGGCCTCCTCGGTGGACGCCGCTTCGAGGATGTCGTCGACAAGGAAGTACACCGGGCCCCACACCACGGTCGGCTTGAGACGCTCCGCGCTCGCCGGAGCCGCCAGGAACGCCATCACCGCAGCCGTGCGTGACCGCACGATCGCATCCACCTGCTCCTGCGGTAGGTCGCTGTATCGGGATAACCACTTCGCGGCTTCCCGGTCGTAATCCTCGTGCCCGATCTCGGAGTGGACGGGAAACGGGAAGTACAACTCCGCCACAGTCACCACCTGCCCACGGAAGACGGGACGCGGACGTCGCACATGATCAGCCTCCTACAGCGCGGACTTCGGCGGGCCTCGACAATGGACAGCAACCGCATTCCCCGGCGAAGTGCCGGCCACCTGAACAAGTGTGGTGCCCGGTCTGACCGGCACGGGACCGCCGAGCAGGTTCATCGGCCCTCCCTGTTCGTGTGACGAAGTGATCACGCCAGAACCAGAGAACCCACCGATCGAGATCCCTGGGGCCGCCGAGGTCACCGGATCGGATGCCGTTGCGGCGAAAAGGCGGTCACGCGGGAAATGCCGCACCGGATCCGCGAGACAATCGCCGGAATCCGTCCAGGACAACTGTGGCCGACTGGAACGCCCTCGCTGAGCCACTCCGCCGCGCCGAAGCCGAACACGGCGTGCTTCAACGCCACCACACCGACTGGGGACCACGCAAACGGCACTGCGCCTCGCTCATCGTCGCCGCGACGATCACCCAAAGCGACTACACCGCGCTGCCGCTATTCAGGAACCGCACGCGCATCCACCCCACCGACGAACCATTCCGCAACCTCGTCTACAAGCTGATCATGTACAGGCCCCGGTGTCCACCACGGCCGCGGGGCGGGATCACCTTCCTCAACCTCGAAGACGAAACCGGCATGGCGAACGTGATCGTCTCGGTCGGGCTGTGGCGAAAATGCCGGAACATGTGGCTCAACAACTCGGCATTGCTCGTGCGCGGGATCGCTCAGGTCGGGCAGGGCACCGTGTCGCTGGTCGCCGACCAGGTCACGCCAGTAGACCTCAAAAGCCTCGCCAGCGGCTCGCGGGATTTCCGGTGACGACGCCGACCCGGCGACGTGTCCAAGGGGCGCGTCGCCCGTGGCGGGGGGTGAAGCCGGCGGCGCGCGATGCGGCTGAGCATTCGGTGATGTGTGCGACCGTGCGCTGATGCATTTGGCCTACGTCAGGCGTTGGGACTAGCCGGGCATACAGGTCGTATCGAGTGGTTGCTGTCACGAAGCAACATTCGGTGGCGATGGATCCCTCGCCGCGTGGCCGGAGTTCCGGGGTGGTCGTTGGCCTGGGGAGATCGGCGGGTTCGGGGGCGCGGTTGAGGCTGCACTCACGTCGTTCGAGGGGAAGAATGATGAGGCATAGATCTGCGTTAGCCGTTACCGCTGTGACGTTGGGGGCGCTGGTGGTCGCTGTACCGCAGGTGGCGTCCGCCGAGGCGCGCACGGTGGCTCCGCCGTCGACGGTGTGGACCCCGCCGGCCACGGTGAACCACACACCCACGGGTGGTCAGCCGCCGACCGCGGCCTGGCTTCCGGGCTACAAGCCGGGTTTCGCCGCGGCGGCGGTGTCGTCGTGCGGGGCGAACGAGACCGGGCTGCTGCCGCAGTACCCGCTGGAGCGGTTCCAGATCTCCGACCGGATGGAAGCGCTGGTCAACACCCACGACGGGAACCTGACCATCACCCAGCGCCAGCTCACGATCAAAGGCACCGGCGAGAACCTGTCGCTGTCGCAGGTCTACAACAACCAGCGCGCCGGTAATGGCAGCTTCGGCACCGGGTGGACACTGAGCCACGGACAGGACATCGGGCTCACCTTCAACGGCAGCGACGTGGTCCTGCACGGCGACTCCGGCTACTGCGCCACCTTCGCCCACCAAGCTGACGGCACCTACACCGAAGCGCCCGGGGTACACGCGGAGCTGTCGAAGGCATCGGACGGCAAGTACAGCCTGATCTTCGACAGCTCCAACGAGCGCTGGACGTTCAGCCCGGCCGGCTGGCTATTGTCGCAGGCCGACCGCAGCGGCAACACCGTCACGCCCCGCTACAACATCGACGGCACCACCGCCTCGATCACCGATTCGCAGGGACGGGTGACGAGCTTCGGCTACACCAACGGGCTGGTCTCGGCGATCACGGACCCGACCGGCACGGCCGCGGCGACCTACACCTACAACACCACCGGTCAGCTGACCGACTTCACCGACCGCTCCGGCGCCTCGATGCACCTGACCTGGTGGCCCTCCGGTGACCTGAACACGATCCAGGACCCGAACGGCAAGACCTACACCTTCACCTACGACACCTCCCACCGCGTGAGCAAGGTCAGCATTCCCCGGCAGGCCGGGGCGGCGGACACCACCTTCGGCTACGGCAGCGGGCAAACCACCGAAACCGACCCGAACTCCCACTCGGTGACGTATCACTACGACACCCAGGGGCGGCAGACCTCGGCGGTCGACGCGCTCGGGCACGAGCAGAAGACCGAGTGGACCACGAACAGTGACGTTCAGACCACGGTCGACGGGCTGAACAACTCGACCACGAACACCTACGATCCGCTCAACAACCTGATCGGCACTCAGCTGCCGACCGGGGCGAAGACGAGCGTGGGTTACACCGACACGACTCACCCGCACCTGCCCACGACGGTGACCGGCCCGGCCCGGGGACAAGATCTCCTGCACCTACGACGAGGCCGGCAACGTCAAGACCATCCACTCCGACGGGCTCAACGCCGATCTGCAGTCCCTGACGTACTTCCAGCCCTCGGGCCTGGTCGACACCAGCACCGACGGCAACGGGCACGTCACCAGCTACGACTACGACAACGTCGGCAACCTCAAAACCGTCACTCCGCCCACGCCGCTGGGCACCACCAGCTACACCTACGACTCGCTCTCGCGGGTCGCGTCGGTCACTGATGGGCGCGGGATCCGCTTGGACTACGGCTACGACAAGCTCGACCGTGTGGTCTCGGTGACCAAGCACAGCAGCAGCGTGGTGCTCGAGGCCGACACCTACGACAACAATGGCAGCCTCACCCGCCGCGAGACCGCGACCGCCGTGCACACGTTCACCTACGACACCGGTGGCCTGCTGCGCACCGACACCCGCAGCGACGGCACCACCCCGACCGAGGTGCTGAGCTACACCTACGACCCGGCGACCAACCTCAAGACCATGACCGACCCGGGCGGCACCACCACGTACGGCTACGACGCCGCGAACCGGCTCACCTCGCTGCTGGATCCGTTCGGGCAGACCACCACGTTCGGCTACGACAACGCCGACCACCGCACCAGCATCACCTGGCCCGGCGCCGGCAGCCAGACCAACGGCTACGACAACTCCGGCCGCCAGACCAGCCTCACGGTCAAAAACAGCGCCGGCACCCAACTGCTGCAGACCACCTACAACTACACCAAGACCGGCGGCGTCGACTCCGACCAGATGCAATCCAAGACCGACGCGTCCGGCACCACGAACTACACCTACGACACCCTGCAGCGGTTGAAGACCGCCGCCGGAAGCAACTACGCCTACGACAACGCCGGCAACATCACCACGCTCGGCTCGGCGACCTTCACCTACAACGCCGCCGACGAACTCGTCAACGACGGCCGCACCCGCAGCTACGACACCGCGGGCAACCTGACCGGTGCGACCAGCCCGACCGAGACCTACAACTACAACGACACCGGCCAGTACACCTCCTCCACCGACGCCGCGGGCAGCAGCTTCACCGCCACCTACGACACCCTCGACCAGACCCAGCCCCGCAGCTTGACGTTCCACACCGCCGGGGCCGGCACCACGGTCGACCAATTCACCACCACCGCCCTCGGGTTGACCCAGGCCGTGCACAACGGGGCCCGCACCAGCATCACCCGCGACCCCCAGGGCACCGTCGTCACCGAGAAAACCCCGACCAGTCGCTACAACCTGGTCACCGACTACCAAGGCAGCGTCGTCGCCCTCGTCTCCACCACCGGCGCCCTCGCGGCCAGCTACCGCTACGACCCCTACGGCGGCAACACCAGCACCGGCACCTCCGCCGGCGACAACCCCTTCCACTATCTCGGCCAGTACCAGTACGGCAGCGACATGCTGCTGGGCTACCGCTGGTACTTCCCCGGCTGGGGCCGCTTCCTCACCCCCGACCCCACCGGCCAAGAAACCAACCACTACGCCTACGCCCACAACGACCCCATCAACGCAAGCGACCCCACCGGTGCATTCAGCTTTGATAATCTCGTGAAGGGGGTGGGCGCCGGAGTCGGGCTAGGAACCGCTCTCGGCGTCGTCGGAGGCGCCATCGTCGGCGGGATTGCCGCAGGGCCTGCTGGAATTCTTGTCGGCGCTGAGCTCGGAGGAAAGGTTGGCGCCATTGTCGGCAGTGGCAGCGGTCTAATCGGAGGTACTATTTACGGTTCGTTAACCTAAGCTGCAGGCGTGTAACTTTCCGCAGCTGGTGACATCGATCCATGTCACCAGCTGCGGAACCGCCAGTTTCGAGGGCAGCTATGAAGAGGTTCCTGGTTCGCCATCCCCTTTTATCCACGGCGATTGACTCACCAGTGCTTTATGTGATATTTTTTTTGATTCTCATGACATTTGCTAGAATCCCGCAAAGCCTAATTTTCTCTGGAGTTGCAACCTTTGTGGTTGTGTTTTTAGTATTTATTGTGAGCGGCGCTTTCACGCAAATCGTAAGAGCTCGAAACAGGTAAGGACGAATCTGCTTTGTAGGATCGAATCGGCGGCGCCAACTCGCCGAGAACAAGCGGGGTCTGGCAAGCCGTCGGACTGCGGGTCTGCCGGGCGGGAACCGCGCTGTGGACCGTGACGAAGCTGAGGAGTTGACCGGCCGGTGGGGCCGTTCGCGGAGGACGGCCCCACCTTCGCTGGCTTGGTGCCAGATGAGCTGGAGCTGTTGGCGGACTATGGGTCTGCCCAGACTTCGGTTGACACCGGAGTTGGCTGTTTCTCAGGCCGCTGCTGCGGTGGTGTAGATGGTCTCAAACTCGACTGGGGTGAGCTTGCCCAGGGCGCGTTGGCGGCGTTTGCGGTGGTACTTTGTCTCGATCCAGGACACGATCGCCAACCGGAGCTCCTCACGCGTGCGCCACCTCCGGGTGTCGAGAACATTCTTTTGCAGCAACGAAAAGAACGATTCCATCGCAGCGTTGTCACCGCAGGCGCCGACCCGCCCCATCGACCCGGTCAGCCCATGCGCGTGCAGGAGGCGCTGGTAGGGCACCGATCGGAATTGGGCGCCGCGGTCGGAGTGGACGACGACATCGCGTGGGTTTCGGAGCGCGATGGCGTTGCGCAGCGCACTGACGGCGAGTGAGGCCCGCATGTGCGAGGCGATGGAGTATCCGACGATCTTGTTGGAGTAGCAGTCCTTGACCGCACACAGATACAGCTTGCCCTCGCCGGTGGGGTGCTCGGTGATATCGGTCAGCCACTTGGTATTCGGTGCGGTGGCGGTGAAGTCCCGGCGGACCAGGTCGTCGTGCACCGGCGGACCCGCCTTGCGGGAACGTCCTTTCTTCTTGGCGTGCAGCGAGAAGATCTGCTGCATCGAGCAGATCCGCCACACCCGGTTCTCCGAGGCGGTGAATCCGCGCCGGGCGAGTTCGTCGGCGATGAACCGGTAGCCGTCGGCCGGGTCATCGGAGTGGATCTCGAGCGCGGCGTTGATCAAATGCGCGTCGTCCCAGTCCCGCTGCGAGACCGGGGACGAACACCACTGGTAGTAGGCCTGCCGGGAGATCCCCAGCACCCTGCACGTCACCGCGACCGGCACCCGCATAGGGGCGCCGGCCGCAGCCAGGTCACGGACGAGCGGGAAGACTATTTTCCCGGCAGATTGCCCTGCGCCAGGTAAGCCGCCGCCTTGCGCAGGACCTCGTTCTCCTGCTCCAGCAACCGGTTCCGCTTCCGCAGTTCCCGCAGCTCAGCGGACTCATCCCGGGTCACGCCGGGCCGGGTGCCGTCCTCGACATCGGCCGCGCGCAGCCAGTTGGCCAGACACGACTCGGAGATCCCGAAATCCTTGGCGACCTGCTTCAACGGGACCTCGCCGCGGCGGGCCACAGCGATCACGTCGTCACGGAACTCACGGGGGTAGGGCTTGGGCACGGTGACATCCTTCCATGCGAGGCCGAAGCCTCACAGGTGAGGTGTCAACCAGACCCTGGGCAGACCCTCAGGCGTCAACCAAACCGTGGGCAGACCCGGGGTTCGCTCTCCAGGTCTGTACTGTCCGCTACGTCGGCCTGTCGGAGTCTTCGGTGGCGGCGGCGTCACTTGATGGCTGCATAACGGGACCGGTCGATGGTCAATGCGACGGCCAGGATCACGACGATTCCCTTCACGATCTCCTGGGTGAAGGAGTCGATACCCATCAGGTCCATTCCGTTGGACAGGATCGCGATCACCACGACACCCAGGAGTGTCCGGTGCGGTCCGCCGAGGCCGCCTGAGAGGGCCGTACCGCCCATGACGACGGCGGCGATCGAATCGAGAAGCATCGCGTCGCCGGCGCCCGGCGAACCGGCCTGGACCTGGCCGGTGATCAGCACGCCGCCGAGGCCGCACAAGGCGCCGGCCAGCACGAAGGCCGCGATCTTGTAGCCACGGACGTTCAGCCCGGACAATGCCGCGACCGGTTCGCCACCACCAATCGCGAACAGGTAGCGCCCGAACGACGTCCGGAAAGCGGTGAACGTCAACACCCCCGTCACGACGAGAACGATGAGGACGATATTGGGGATACCCAGCACCGGACCGGCGTTCACAAGGCCGGTGAGCCCCGTCTCCGAGAAGAGCACGGCGCTGCCTTTCGACAGATGGTCAGCGATACCACCGCAGATCGACAGGCTGCCCAGGGTCACCAGAAAGGACGGAACCCGGAACACCGTGTAGACCGAACCATTGAACAGCCCGATGACGGCACCGACCGCGATCCCAGCCAGGAGGCCACCGGCGACTCCGAGCTTGTCGAGCGTCAACGCCGTGACCAGACCGCTCAGCGTCACGTTCGCCCCCACCGACAGATCGATCGACCCGATCAGGATCACGACCGTCCCCGCGAGCGACACCAGCAGAAGCACCGAGGCCTGGCGCCCGATGTTGCTGAAGTTGTCCAGGGTCAGGAAGTTCGGGCTGGCGATGGTGAACACGACGACGAGCGCTACCACGCTCAGCAGCGGATACAGGAGCGTGGTCGAGCGCAGCTGCGGCAGCCACGCCCGGTTCTCGCTCACGGACGTTGCGGGCACTGTCACACCATCTCCCTGACGATTTCTTCTTCTGACGGTTTGTCCTCGGCGGGCGCGAAGACCGTGGCGCGAACCAGGCCGTCCTTCATCACGAGGACCTTGTTCGACAGGCCGATCACCTCGGCCAGCGTGTCGGAAACCAGCAGGACAGCTCCGCCACGGCCGGTGAAATCCCGGATGAGTGCGTAGAGATCCGCCTTCGCTCCGACATCGAGTCCGCGGCCCGGATCGTCGAGAACGAGCAGCCGCGGCCCCATGGCCAGGCAGCGGGCGAAGACGATCTTCTGCTGGTTCCCGCCCGACAGCTGCCCGATGCGTGCCCGCGGACCGGTCGCCTTCACCCCGAGCCGTTTGATCCACTGGGAGGTGGAGTCCCGGATCTTGCGGACGTTGAGCACCGGCAGCTTGCCGTAGGTGAAGGTTTTCAGCAGCGGCAGGCTGAAATTGGATTCAAGCGTGTGCGCACCGATCACGGCCTGGGTGCTGCGTTCAGCGGGCACGTAGGCGACGCCGGCCCGCATCGCCGAGGACACCGATCCCGGAGGCATCGGCTGCCCTTCGATGGCGATCTCGCCTGCGTCGGTCTTGAGAGCACCCGCGACCGCGCGCGCCAGTTCCGAACGGCCCGAGCCCAGCACACCGGCCAGCCCCACGACTTCTCCTGCGCCGACCTCGAACGTCACGTCCTGGAACGCGCCTTGCTTGCTCAGCCCACGGACGGAGAGGACGGACGTACCGACTTCACGTGACTGCTCGCTTTCCTGGTAGTACTCGGCATCACGCTCCCGGCCGACCATGAGGCGGTGCAAGTTCGCCTCGTCGCTGTCAGCGATCGGCAGCTCGGCGACCTTCTCCCCGTCGCGCAGGACGACGATGTCATCGCAGAGCGCCTGGAGGTCAGAAATCCGGTGCGACACCAGGATGAACGCGCCGCGTGATCGCCAGCCCCTGACGTTGTCGAACAGCAGCTCGGTCTCGACGGCCGAAAGCGCGCTCGTCGGTTCGTCCAGGAGGATGATCGGCGCCGCGTGGTGCGCCGCGGTCGTCGCGAAAGCCTTGGAGATCTCGACCAGCTGGCGCTCCCCGAAGGTCAGCTGTTCGGTGACGACACGCGGATTCACGGACACGCCGAGGTCTTCCAGCACCGCCGCGGCGGCCCGAATCATCCTGGCGCGCTGCCGGACCCCGCCCCACGTGAACCGGTCCTCGGTGCCGAGGAAGACGTTCTCGTACACGGGCAGCGACGGGATGAGCCCCTGCTCTTGGAACACGGTGGCGACCCCGTGCTTCGCGGCTTCCTTGGGATGGCCGAACGCGACCTCGTCGCCTGCGATGACGATGCGGCCCGAGTCGGGCGTCGTCGTTCCGTTGATCACCGACAGGATCGTCGACTTGCCGGCACCGTTTTCGCCGACGAGACCCAGCACCGAGTTCTTCTTAAGCGAGAAGCTGACGTCCCGCAACGCGCGGACGCCGGGGTAGCTCTTGCTGACCTCGTGCAGTTCCAGCGCGAAATCGCCGGTGTGTGCAGCCGGCGCGACCAGGCCGTTCTGGGCATCTGCGCGAGTCATTTCTTGAAAGGTCCGCTCTTGTAATGGCTCGCGTACAGCGCCTTGACTTCTTCGAACTGCCGCTTGAAGTCGGCGCCGGCGTAGACCGTGTTCAGTTCCCGTCCGTTCTTCTCGCGGCCCGCCCACAGCTCATTCGGGTCGATGGGGTTCATCTCTTCCTGGGGATCCCAGTCGTCCGGGTGGATGGTCCGGCTCATCTTGACGACGTCGTACGGGAACTTGCTGCCGTATACCTTGTCGTAGGCCTCCTGGGCGTTTTCCCGCGTGACCAAGGTCGAGCCCTGGAACATCATGCGTTCGGGAAGCGCGGGCTTCCAGCCGTTCATGGCGTCGAACACCGTGACCGCGGAATAGCACGCGAGGTAAGGGGGCACGGCGAGATGGGTCACGACCAGGTTGGACCCCTGAGCGATCTTCTGCAGCGCCTCGGCGTTACCGTCCACACCCGACACCTTGACGTCTTTCATGCCGCGTTCTTCCAGCACGCTCAACACCCCGTTGGCCTCGGCGTCACTCTGGGCGAACACCGCCTTCATCCCCGGGTATTTGCCGGCCAGGTTCAGCATCACGGCGCGGGACTTTTCGCGGTCGAACCCGCCGTCGAGACCGCCGACGATCTCGATTCCCGGCGTTTCTGCGGCGGCCCGCGTGAGGCCTGCGGTGCGCTGGTAGTCCGCCGACGCGCCCTTGAGGCCCGCGATGTGGACGACCTGGCCCTCGTTGCCGATCTGCCGGAACAGTTCCTTCGCGACCTCGTAGGCCGCACGTTCCGACGGCGGGACGACATAGCCGACGACATAATCACCCACGTCGACGGGAGTCAGCCACGGCGCCGACTCCCAGGCGTGCAGCCAATGGATCTTGGCCGCTTGGCACCGTTTGCCCATCGCCGGGATGATCGCCTCACTGACAGGGGCGCCGATCAGCATCTTCCCGCCGGTCGAGGCCACGGTTTCGATCTGGCTCAGCTGCTTGGTGGGATCGCTGCCGTTGACGTAGGAGTTGGCGCTGCATTTCAGCGCATTGACGGCGACCTCATAGCCCCGGTTCCAGCTGTTCCAGTAATCGTTCGTCAGTGGCGGCGTCTGTTGGGTGAGCGTTCCTGAAGTCAGCTTCGCGCCACGAACGGACTCGATCGCCCCGCCAGTCGCGCCGTCGCGGTTGCACGCAGCGAGCAGCGGGGCCGCGGCGATCCCGGCGCCGGCGGCCGTCGCGAGCTTCAGGAAGAACCGGCGCCGCACGGGGCCCATGTGCGCAGCGGTGTCGATCAGCCGCTGCTCGTCGGAAACGTACGCCATCGTCAGCCGCCGATCCTGGTGTAGATGCCGTGGTTGAACTCCGCGACTCGGGTGGTCATGTCTTCGTACGGTTCGTCGTACGGCGACTTCAGACCCCAGCCACGGCTGAGGTTTTCCAGGTAACCGCACCAGTGCCAGCCGACGAACCACGGTTCGCCGAGCACGGTCGCGAGCGAATCGACGTAGTTCTCGCCGCGGGCGCGCTGGTCGGCCAGGCCGTTGTACCGGTGCGGGTTCAGGTCGGTCGGCGCCATGTTGCCAATGTCGGCGATGAGCACCGGTTTGCCGGCCTGCGCCGACCAGGCGGCGAGATCGTCGCGCATCTGGTCGAACGACGCCTGGTCGGTGCCGCAGAAGTACTGGATCGACAACACGTCGACGTGGTCGGCGGCGGCGTGCAGCACGGCGGGCGGGATGCCCTTGTTGCCGTTGTAGCGGTCGCCGAGGACGAGGTGGTTCGGGTCGTAGCGCCGGATCGCTTCGACCACGGTTTTGTAGTACTGGTCCGCGATCTTGTAGAGCAGGTCCTCGTGGGCGGCAGAGCCGGGCACGTCGTCGAGTTCGCCGAAGTGCTTTCCGGTCGAGTGCCGCAACCACGCCGGGATGTCGGTCAGGAAGTACCCGATGAGATTCGGATCTTGCGCCGCGCCGAAGCAGTACTGCCGCGCGAGGTAGTCGCAATGTTCGGCGAACTTGTCGGAGAACACGTCGGGGAAGACCGGGTTGCCGTTCCAGTCCTCGATCGGCGCCACCCGCAGCTGCTGCACGTACGGCATCCCCGCCCCGCGGACTTCGCCACCACTCCAGCCGAGGGAGTGACCGAGGTCGATGGGCACATCCCAGTCGACCCGGCCTTCGGCCCGGCCGGTGACCCACTGCTGCGTCCAGCCCAAGGTGTTGAAGCCCCACTCGCGAAGATCCGGCAGGGCCGCCTCGGCGAGCCACTTCTCCCGCGTGCCGTACCGCTCGCGGTAGACCTCAGCGTTGTGCGGGTACTGCAAATCGGTCTCTTCGAGGTGGTTGAGCCCGACGGAGATGAACCCGTGTCCGCCGGGGGTGATCAGCCACCACCGATCGCCCACCTGTTGGGCCCGGAAGAAGCCGGTCGCTTTCGCTTTGACGTCGGCGGTGGCGCCGGGCGGGGTTGAAGCTGTCATGGTTTCTGACTCCACTCTTGCTGGCTGGAGGGCTGTGACGGGGACCTCGTTGCCGGGCAACCTTGCCCCGCGATGTAGTTCCTGTCAATAGTTTGTTAAGACATATGTAAGTCTAGAGGTGAGCCGACCGGATTCGCCGGACCTGCTCTGACCAGTTTGACCTGTTGTCAGGACAATATATTGACACTCCCGCAACGCTCGGGGACAGTCCACGGGTATTCGTCAGCGACTCATCGTCCGAACAGGAGCACTCCTATGAAGATCATCCAGGTCGGCCTGGGCGCGTGGGGCCAGTCCTGGCTCGACGTCGTCTCCGGTCACGACCGGTGGTCCCTCGCGGCCGTTGTCGACAGCGACCAGGCGGCGCGAGAGCGGGCATCCGCCCGGCACGGCATCCCGGCCCACGAGCGGCTCTTCGAAGCCCTGCGCGCGCACCCGGACGCGGGTGCGGTGCTCGTGCTGGTCCCGCCGGAGGCACACGCGGCCGTCTCGATCGAGGCCATGGCGGCAGGCCGCGACGTCCTGATCGAGAAGCCGCTCGCCGCGTCACTGCCGGACGCCCGCGCGATAGTCGAGACTGCGAACAAGCACTCCCGCATCGCCATGGTGTCGCAGAACTACCGGTTCAAGCGCGCGGCCCGGACGGTCAACCGGCTGATCACGCAGGGCGTGATCGGCGACGTCCAGCAGATCACCATCACCTACCGGAAGAACCCACCCTTCGAGGGGTTCCGGCTCGAGATGCCCGAGCCACTCCTGATCGATCTGGCCATTCACCACTTCGACCTGCTGCGCGGGGTGACCGGTCTGAACTGCCACGAGGTCCGCGCGCGCACCTGGAATCCCAGCTGGTCGCAGTTCAAGGGGAATTCGTCGGCCCTCGTCGAGTTCGACCTCGACAACGGGGCTCGCGCCGTCTACACGGGATTCTGGTCCTCCTACGGCCGGCACACCAGCTGGGACGGCGACTGGACCATCGAGGGTTCCGCGGGCAGCATCACCTGGGCGGACAACGAGGTGACCGTCCGGTTCGCGAACATCTTCGACACGACGTTCCTCCCGGGAGCACTCGAACGCGGCGGCGTGATGCACGTCGACCTCGACCGGCTCGGCGCCGAGGAGCGACCGGCCGTGCTGGACGCGTTCGCAGACGCTGTCACGCACCGCACCACGCCCGAGACCTCGGCCGACGACAACATCCGGAGTCTCGAACTCGTGCTGGCAGCGGTGTCCTCGGCCGGCGACAACGGCGTTCCGATCGACCCGCGGCGGCTCGCGGAGCAGGTGTCGTGAACCGCATCCGCTACGCCTTCAGCCTCGTCGCGTACGGCGACGAACCGGTGGAGACCGGTCTCGAGCGCATCGCCCGCTACGGCTACGACGCCGTCGAGCTCATCGGTGAGTCGGAGAAGTACGACCTCGCCGGCGTGCGGCTCCGATGCGCCGACCTCGGCCTCGACGTCAGTGCGATCTGCAGCATGTGGATCGGCAACGGCCGCGACCTGAGCAGCGCCGACCCGGCCGAACGCCGCTCGGCTGTGGCATACGGTCACGCCGTCACCGACATGGCGGCGACCGTCGGAGCGCCCACCGTCGTGGTGTGCCCGGCCCGCTTGTGGCGCGTGACGCCCTCGGGTCCGACTCACGACGAGCGGGCCTGGGCCGTCGACGGCATCCGTCAGGTCGCGGAGTACGCCGGCGAGCGCGGCGTGCAGGTCACGATCGAACCGTGGAACCGCTACGAAACGCACCTCGTCAACACGGTCGCCGACGCGGCCGGTTTCGCCCGCGAGGTGGGACTGTCCAATGTGGGCGTGCTGCCGGACACCTTCCACATGAACATTGAAGAGACGGGGCAGCTCTCCGAGCGGATCGAGGAGCACTCGTCGTTCGTCAACCACGTCCACTTCTCCGATAGCAACCGGGGCGCGCCCGGCACGGGCCACATCGACTTCGCACCGATCGTGCGGACCTTGCTCGAGATCGGCTACGACGGGTACGTGACCTTCGAGCTGCTGCCTCCCGCGGCCGACCCGTCGCAGTTCGCCACGAAGGACCCGCACCGGCGGTTCCGCGACCCCTACACCCGGACTTCGATCGCCTACCTCAAGGACATCGTCGATGACCTCACCCAGTAACCGATTCGGGATCAGCAGCCTGGCCCTGACGTACCCGTTCTCGATGCGCGACCTCGATCACCTGAAGTGGGCCGCCGACACCGGTTTCGGGGTCTTCGAAGTCTGCGTGTCCGATCCCGGCGCGATCGAGCCGGATGCACTAGAGACGGTCGCACGACAGACCGGCGTCCGGCTCACGGTCTCGGGCGATTTCGGCCCGAGCCGAGACACCGGCCACCCGGACGGGCACGTGCGGGACAACGCCGTTGCCTACATGCGCGAGTGCATCGACATCGCAGTGGCGCTGGGTTCGCCGATCTTCGCCGGGCCGCTGTACTCGGCAGTGGGCAAGGCACGTTGGCTGTCCACCGAGGAGCGCGCCGCCGAGCGCAGCCGATCGGTCGAATCATTGCGCAAGGTCGCCGAGTACGCCGCCGAACAGAACGTGCGGCTCGCGCTCGAGCCGCTGAACCGTTTCGAGACAGACATGGTCAACACCGTGCGCGGCGCGCTGGACTTGCTCGACGCGATCGACGTCCCGGGAACCGGTCTCATGCTGGACACCTTCCACATGAACATCGAGGAGAAGGACCAGGCCGACGCCATCCGGACCGCGGGTGACGCGATCGCCCACTTCCAGGCGTCGGAAAACGACCGCGGAACGCCGGGGACCGGTGCTGTCCCCTGGCACTCGGTGCGCGACGCGCTGTCCGACACCGGTTACGGCGGCGACATCGTCATCGAATCATTCGTCCCCGTGCCCGCCCTCGCCGACGGGGCCTCGATCTGGCGCGATCCGGCGGACAGCATGCGCAGGCTCGCCTCTGAGGGACTGACCTACCTGACCGGTCTGTTCAGCTGACCTGCGCGCTCGTGCGGGCTGGGCGCCGAGTTCACTTCGCGTCCTGCCCGGGCGAGCGCGCCGGCACAATCAGGATGCGTGGGTCCCGCGCGACGAACGGGCCCCTTCCCCGATGTCGGGGATGCTCGCGTCGACGAACGCGTGCCACGACTCGAGGAACACCTCGCCGGCGTCGTCGGAGTGGTCGAGATCGGCCGCAACCGCGGCGCCCGTGCGCAGCATCAGCAACGCCTCGGCGAACCTCCGCGGCCGCGGGTGGCCCAAGGCCGCGAGCGCTTCCGCGGCCAAGTCGACCAGCCAGGCTCGCTGCCCTGCCGCGACGGCACGGGCGGGGTGCGCGACGTCGGGATATTCGGCCGCCGCGTTCACGAACTCGCAGCCACGGAACCCCAGAATCGCGCCGTCTTCCACCAGTGTCTGCGCGATCGCGTCGAGCACCGCCCGCGAGTTGCCGGGCTCGGACTCCGCGGCCGCCTCGATGCGATCACGCGCGCGGTTGGCGCGCCCGCTCAGGTACTCGTGGATGAGCTCGTCCTTCGACGCGAAGTGCCGGTAGAACGTCACGCGCGTGACCGAGGCCTCGGCGACGATGCGCTCCACCCCCACCGCGCGCAGCCCCTCCGCGTAGAACAACCGGTCTGCAGTCTCGACGATCCGCTGCCGGGCGGCGGACCTGCGAGCCGGCTTCGGCGCCGGTCGCGGACCTGCGGGAACTGCATCGATCCGTTCGAAGATCTTCGACATCCCTCTTGCCCTCCGTGTCGTCCTGAGTTAGCGTAGCCGAAACCAGGTAGAACGGTCACCCTACCTCCTACGTTCTACTTCTTTTCTTCATCGGCCGTCCGGCGCGAGCGCCGTGGACGCGAAGAACCACGCCGGGCCGATCCCCCTTGTTCGTCGTGCTTGTAGAGAGGCTTGCCATGATCGACGTGACTGACCACAAAGGACACCCGGTGACCCGCGGCCGGGTCGATGTCAACGGAACCCGGCTCCACTACGTGACCGCCGGTGAGGGCGAGCCGCTCGTGCTGCTGCACGGCGTGCCGAAGAGCTGGTACTACTGGCACCGCGTGATCCCGCTGCTCACCGAGCACTTCACGGTGATCGCGCCGGACATCCGCGGGTTCGGTGACTCGTTCCGGCCGGCCGAGGGCTACGACATGGAGACGATCGCCGACGACATCGCCGAGCTCGTCGAGCACCTCGGCCACCGGCAGTTCGCCGTCGCGGGTGAGGACTGGGGTGCGTGTTTCGCCTACGCGCTGGCGGCGAAGTACCCCGATCGCGTCACGAAGCTCTCGTTCGGCGACTCGCTGCTTCCCGGCCACGGCCTCGAGGACTGGTCGCACCTGACCGCTGAGAACATGCGGGCAGGGCACTTCCTGTGGCACGTCAGCTTTTTCCACGTCCGCGACATTCCCGAAATGCTGATCCAGGGCCGAGAAGAACTGTTCTGGTCGACCTGGATGAAGAACGAGACCTACGATCCCGGTGCCATCACCGACGACTGTGTCCGGGAGTGGACGAGGACTTCGTCGGCGCCCGGCGCGCTGCGCGCGATGTTCGAGGTCTACCGCTCGACCTTCCGGAACATCGAGCTCATGGACCAGTGGTCCGCGCAGCCGCTGACGATTCCGGTGCTGACCGTCGGCGCCCGGTACTTCATCGGGCAGGAAGTCGCCCGGCGCATGGATCCCCTCGCGAAGGACGTCAGCTACGCCGAACTGCACTGCGGCCACAGCATGGCGCTCGAAAAGCCGGCTGAGCTCGCCCGCACGCTCACGACGTTCTTCCTGAACTGACCCGCCCACTTCACCCGCACACGTCAAAGGCGACTGTCGTGATCAGACACCAACATGCCCGCGCGATCTTCGGCGGGCTCGGCGCCGTGCTCCTGCTCGCCGCCTGTTCCCCCGGCCTGCCCCAGTCCACCGCCACCGCGTCGGGCGGCGGCACCTCGATCGAAACCCTGCTCGCACCCGCCGACTCGGTCCGGGTCGACGCCAAGCCGGGACCGCCCGTGGTGGGCCCCATCAACCACACCGCGTTCAGCCTCCCGTACGCGGGTTTCCTGCCGCTGCCCGACGGGCCGGTCGGCGACCCGAACCGCCAGTACACGATCTGCTTCTCCCAGGCGGACTCGGTCGGCAGCTGGGCCGTGGCCCAGCGCGAGAGCGCGATGGTCGAGCAGGCCCGCCACCCGAACCTGAAGGTGCTGTACTACAACACCAACAACGATCCCCTCAAGCAGGTCGCCGACGTCGACAGCTGCCTGGCCCAGCATGTCGACGCGGTGGTGATCTGGCCGCACTCGGTCGAGCCGCTCACGCCCGAGATCGAGAAGGTCGCCCAGTCCGGCACGGTGCTCGTCGGGATGGAGCGCACTGTCGCCACCTCCGACTACAGCTCGTGGATCTACCTCGACAACGTCGCGGCGACGAAGGACCTCGCGCTCGCCGTCGGCAAGAGCATGGGCGGCAAGGGCACGGTCGTCGAGACCGACGGCGCCATCGGCTCGTCGCCCCAGATCCTGCGCCGCGACGGATTCGTCAAGGCGCTGAACGAGGCGTACCCGGAGATCACCGTCGACTTCACCGCGCCCACCGACTACAGCCGGAACCAGGGCTACAAGGTCGCGCTCGACTACCTGCAGGCGCACCCGGGCAAGAAGATCGGCGCCTGGTACTCGCAGTTCTCCGAGATCGGTTACGGCGTGCACCAGGCGCTCGCCGACTACAATCAGGCGTCGTCGGTGCCGCAGTACACAATCGTCGACGGGCGCACAGCCGACCAGGCGGTCGCGGGCGGGACATTCCAGGCGCTCGCGCCCTGGAACCCACTGCACGGCGACCTCGCGATCCGCGCCGCGATCTACCACCTCACGGGCAAGCAGGTGCCGAAGAACCTGCTGCTGCAGCAGCCTCCTCTGGTCACGCGCCAGAACGCGGCAGAGCAGCTCGCCGCGACCTGGGTCGGGTGAAGCGCGTGGAACCACTGCTGTCGCTGCGCGGCATCAGCAAGAGCTACCCGGGTGTGCAGGCGCTGAGCGGCTTCGACCTCGACCTGCACGCCGGCCGCGGCACGTGCCTCGTCGGCGAGAACGGCGCCGGCAAGTCCACCCTCATCAAGGTCATCGCCGGGCTCGTGCACCCCGACGAGGGTGAGCTGCGGTTGCGCGGCGAAGTCGTCCGCCCGCGCACCCCGGCGGAGGCGCAGCGCCTCCGCATCAGCCTCGTACCACAGGAGATCTCGCTCGCCGACGACCGCAGCGTCGCCGAGAACGTGTTCCTCGGCCGGCTGCCGCGCCGGGGCGGGTTCGTGGCGCAACGCCGGCTCGTCCGCGACGCGGGGGCGCTGCTGGAGCGGCTCGGGCTGCCCGCCGTCGACGTGCGGCGGCCGCTCGGTGGCTTCCCGCCCGCGGTCAAGCAGATGGCGATGATCGCGCGTGGTCTCGCGTCGGACGGCGAGATCTTCATCCTCGACGAACCGACGGCGACGCTCACGACCCCCGAGTGCGAGCGCCTGTTCGCCGTCATCGACGAGCTCAAGACCCAGGGTTGTGCCGTGCTCTACGTGAGCCACCGCCTGCCCGAGCTCGCCCGCGTCGCCGAGGACATGACCGTGTTGCGCGACGGGCGCGTGGTCGCCGAGCTGCGCACCGCCGAGGCCACCGAGGCTCAGGTGGTGCAGGCGATGGTGGGCCGGCCGATCGAGCGGTTTTTCGACACCCGCGCCGAACACCGGACCAAGGGCCGGCCGGTGCTGGAGGTCGACGGCCTGTCTCGCCACGGCGCGTTCGAGGACATCGGGTTCACGGTCGCGGCGGGTGAAATCGTCGGCCTCGCCGGGCTCGTCGGCGCCGGCCGCAGTGAGGTCGCGCGGGCCATCGCCGGCGTCGACCGCCACGACACCGGAACCGTCACCGTCGACGGCGCGCCGACCCGGATTCGCACCGCCCGGCAGGCCATCAAGGCCGGGCTGGCCCTGGTGCCCGAAGAACGCAAGACGCAGGCCCTCGTGCTGACGTCGTCGATCTCGCGCAACATCGTGCTCCCCCACCTGCGGGAGCTCGGCCGGTTCGGCTGGTTCCGCGAAAAGCGGCTCACCGCCTACAGCAGCCGCATCGCCAAGGAAGTCAACGTCAAGGCGCCGAGCGTGCACACCCCCGTGGGCGCGCTCAGCGGCGGGAACCAGCAAAAGGTCGTGCTGGGCCGGTGGTTCGCGAGCAACCCCAAGGTGTACCTGCTCGACGAGCCCACGCGCGGCATCGACGTCGGCGCGAAAACCGAGATCTACCACCACATCGGCCGCTTCGCCGAGAACGGCGCCGGAGTCCTGGTGATCTCGTCCGAGCTGCCGGAGCTGCTCGGCATCTGCGACCGGATCCTCGTGATGCGCCACGGCCGGCTCGTCGGCGACGTGCCGTCGGCCGAAGCCACCGAAGAATCTCTCCTCGACCTCGCCCTCGGAGGATCGTCATGACCTCACGCACCACCCTCGCGAAGCCGCCCCCGCTGACCACAGTGGACCCACCGCAGCGCGCTCGGTTGACCCGGCTGCTGGCCGCCAGCGGCATGCTGCCGGCCCTGGTCTTGCTCATCATCGTGGGCTCGGCGCTGTCGCCGAGTTTCCTCACGGCGACCAACTTGTCGAACGTGCTGCGTCTGGGCGCGGTGATCGGGCTGCTCGCCCTCGGGCAGACGCTGGTCATCCTCTCCGGGGGCGGGGGCATCGACCTGTCCATCGCGTCCGTGGCCTCGGCCGCGGCCATCGTCGGCGCGTACTACCAGAGCTACGGGCTCGTGGCGGTGATCGTCGCGTCGCTGGCGGCGGGGGCGTTCTTCGGCCTGCTCAACGGCCTCGGCATCGCGCTGGCCGGGCTGCAGCCGTTCATCGTGACACTCGCGACGATGACGATCGCGCGCGGCATCGCGTTCGACCTCACCAACGCCCAGCCGGTCTACCTGCAGACGCCCGGACTGTCGACGCTGTCGCGCGGCGCGGTGCTCGGGATCCCGGTGCCGATCCTGCTGCTGGCCGTGGTGATCATCGCCGGCCAGGCGGTGCTCAGCCGCACAGTGTACGGGCGCAACCTGTACGCCGTCGGCGGCAACGAGGAAGCCGCGCACGGCGCCGGGATCAACGTGCGCCGCTACCGCATCGGCGTGTACGTGATCAGCGGCCTGCTGTCCGGGCTCGCCGGGCTCATCGGCATGGCCCAGCTCAACACCGCGGACCCCAACTTCGCCAACGGCTACGAGCTCACCGCCATCGCCGCGGTCGTCGTCGGCGGCGCGCTGCTCGCCGGCGGCCGGGGCACGATCCTGGGCACCCTTGTCGGTGTGCTCATCACGGCGCTGGTGTCGAACCTGCTCAACCTGCTCAACGTCAATCCGTGGAGCAACCTCATGGTCACCGGCGTGATCATCCTGGTCGTGGTCGGCCTCAACCGCAGCAAGGATCAACCCGACCGGCTGCGCGCGCTGCTCAAGGCCGCGCCGCTCGTCGCCATGCTCGCCTTCGGCACGTTCTTCCTCTACGGCGTGCTCAAGTGACCGGAGAAACCCGATGAAACTCGGCCTGATGACCGACAGCGTCAGCCACCTCTCGCTCGACGCGACCCTCGACCTGGCCGCCCAACTCGGCCTGGACTACGTCGAGTTCGCGACCGGCAACTGGTCCAGCAGCCCGCACGTGAACCTCGACGTGTTGCTCGAAGACGCCGCCGCCCGCCGCGACCTGCAGCTGAAGCTCGCCGACCGGAAACTGCGGATCAGCGCGCTCACCTGCTCGGGCAACCCCTTGCACCCCGGGCCCGCCGGCGTCGAGCAAGACGCGGTGACGCGCAAGACCATCGAGCTGGCCGCTCTGCTCGACGTCGACCGCGTGGTGCTGATGTCCGGGCTGCCCGGTGGTCCCGGTGACCAGAACCCCAACTGGATCGCCGTGTCCTGGCCACCGGAGGCTACGAAAGTCTTGGCGTGGCAATGGGATTCGGTCGTGCTTCCCTATTGGACGGACCTGGCCGGGTTCGCCGAGCAGCGCGGCATCCACAAGCTCTGCGTGGAGCTGCACGGGCAGCAGGTGGTGTACAACGCACCGACGCTGCTGCGGCTGCGCGAAGCGGTCGGCCCGGTCGTCGGGGCGAACCTCGACCCGAGCCACCTGATGTGGATGGGCGGCGACCCGCTGGCCGCCGTCGAAGCGCTCGGCGACGCGATCTACCACGTGCACGCCAAGGACACGCGCGTCGAACCGACCGCGGCCGTGCGCACGATGCTCGAAACAGTGTCGCTGCTGACCGACGACCCCGGCAGCCGCGCGTGGAACTACGTCACCCTCGGCACCGGGCGCGGTGAGCCGTTCTGGGCCGACTTCGTCGCCGCCCTCGCGAAGACCGGCTACGACGATGTGCTCAGCATCGAGCACGAGGACACCGCCGTCGAGCCCGTGGCCGGGGTGCGCGCGAGCGTCGACCTGTTGCGCCGCGTTACCCGGTCGTGAAAGGAGAATCCGCATGAACCCCCTCGCTCCGCCGAGCCCCGCCCACCCCGTGCCGGACGACAGCTGGCGCGCGACGCCCGGCCTGCGACACGGCCTCGTCCCCGTCGCCGACGGCGTGCGGCTGCACTACGTCACCGCAGGCGAGGGCGAGCCCGTGGTGCTCATCCCCGGCTGGCCCCAGAGCTGGTACGCGTGGCGGCACATGATCCCTCTGCTCGCGCGCGGCGGGCGACGCGTGTACGCGCTGGACCCGCGAGGCTTCGGCGACAGCGACCTGCCCGCCGAAGGCTACGACCTCGACACGGCCGGCCACGACATCCACCTGTTCCTCCAGCAGCTCGGCCTGACCGGCGGCGTGGACATCGTCGGGCACGACGTCGGCTCGTGGATCGCGCACGCCCACGCCGCCAACCATCCGGCCGACGTCCACCGGCTCGTGGTGGCCGACGCCCACATCCCCGGTGTCTCCCCCGCCCCGCCCGCCGACTGGCCGCTCGAGCTCGAGACGGTGCACCGGATCTGGCACTTCTACTTCAACCGGCTGGAAGGCCTGCCGGAGGCGCTGATCCACGGCCGGGAACGGGAGTTCCTGAAGTGGTGGTTCGGGCCGAACAAACTGGCCCGCACGTGGGCCATCGACGCCGAATCCTTCGAGGAGTACCTGCGTGTGTTCACCAAACCCGGCGCCGCCCGGGCGGGACTCATGTACTACCGCGAGGTGTTCAGCCCCCGCGGACGCGCGGCCAGTGCGGTGCGGCGGGAGAAGAAGCTCGACATGCCCATCCTGACGCTGGGTGGCGGCTTCGCCGACCGCGACAACCTGCTGCAGACGATGCGGCAGTTCGCGGGCGACGTGCGCGGGCACGTCTTCGAAGGTGTGGGACACCACCTGCCCGAGGAATGCCCCGAAGAGATGACCGAGAAGATCTTCGAATTCTGGCGCGAACAGCGATAGCAGAAGGACTGCAATGGTGCTCAACATCGGTGTCATCGGCGCCGGCCTCATCGGCCGTGACCACATCCGCCGGGTGACCGACGACCTGCCCGGCGCGCGGGTGTCCGCGGTGGCGGACGTCGACCTCGACCGGGCGAAATCCGTAGCCGCCGGTCTGCCGGCCGCGAAGCCGCTCCCGACCGGGCTCGACGTCATCGCCGACGACGACGTCGACGCGGTGCTCGTGACCTCGTGGGGACCCACCCACGAGGAGTACGTGCTCGCCGCCATCGCCGAAGGCAAGCAAGTCTTCTGCGAGAAACCCCTCGCCACCACCCGCGAGGCGTGCGAGCGGATCATCGACGCCGAGGTGGCCGCCGGGAAGCGGCTGGTGATGGTCGGGTACATGCGCCGGTACGACCCTGCGTACCGGGCGCTGAAAGCCGCGGTGACGGCCGGCGAGATCGGCGCCCCGCTCATGTTCCACTCCGTGCACCGCAATCCCGCGGTGCCACCGCACTACAGCAGCAACATGATCATTAACGACACGTGCGCGCACGACGTCGACATCACCCGGTTCCTGCTGGAATCCGAGGTCGCCGCGGTCCGGGTGCTGACGCCGGCTCGGCGCAACAGGCGGGATCCGGAGCACCTGACCGAAGCGATGCTGGTGCTCGAAATGGCGAACGGGGTCCTCGTCGACGTCGAAGCGTCGATCAACATCGCCTACGGCTACGACATCCGTGGTGAAATCGTCGGCGAAACGGGCACCGTCTCGCTCGGCGAAGCCACCCCGACCGTGCTCAGGCGCGACGGCGGGTACCGCGGCCAGGTCCCCGCGAATTGGCAGGACCGGTTCCGGTCCGCCTACGACGCGGAGTTCCGCGCCTGGATCGCCGCTGCGAGCCGCGGCGAATCCACCGGCCCGAGCACGTGGGACGGCTATGCGACGACGGTGGTCTGCGAAACCGGGCTGGCTGCCTGGCGGACCGGCGACCGCGTCGAAGCGTCCCTCCGCGACAAACCGGGCCTGTACGGCGACCCGGTGACACCCGCGTCTCACGAGTGACCACGACACCCCGCACCCGCGCCGCTGACCACCCGCGGCGCGGGTGCGGGTCACCACTGCCCGGCTGAAAGTCAAGTACTCGAAATGTCCTTACTTACTGACAAAGGGACCGGCTCCTCCTAGACTGCCCCCATGCCGATCGACCTCGACATCACCCTCGACCGCTCCAGCCCGATCCCCCTGTACTTCCAAGTCGCCGAGCAACTCGAATCTGCTGTCACCAGCGGAAAGCTCGCCCCCGGCACGAAGATCAGCGACGAGGTCACGCTGTCGACGGCACTGGGCGTCTCACGCCCGACGATGCGCCAGGCGATCCAGCTGCTCGTGGACAAGGGCATGCTCGTGCGCAAGCGGGGCGTCGGCACCCAGGTCGTGCAAGGCAAGATCAACCGGTCGGTCGAGCTCACCAGCCTCCACGACGACCTCTCGGCCGCCGGAAAACAGCACACCACCACAGTGCTGGACGTGAGCCTCCAGCCGGCCCCCGACCTCGTCGCCGAACACCTCGATCTCAAGCCCGACGCCCAGGTCTGGCACCTGCACCGGCTGCGCTTCGTCGACGACGAGCCGCTCGCCCTCATGCAGAACTACCTTCCCGAGAGCACCGTCGACCTCTCCGCGTTCGACCTCTCCACAACGGGTCTCTACCAGGCTCTGCGCCGCTCGGGCATTCACCTTCGCGTGGCCCGCCAGCACATCGGTGCCCGCCCCGCCACCACGGAAGAAGCACGGCTGCTCAACACCCGCAAGAACGCCGCGATGCTCACCATGTCCCGCACCGCCTACAGCGACGCGGGCACCGCCATCGAATACGGTAGCCACCTGTACCGCGCCGACCTCTACACGTTCGAAATCACACTGGTGGAACGCTGACGACCTCATATGTCCTTATGTCCTGACATGTGATGGTTGACATGCCACTGGTTCTCATCGACCTGCTCGAAGGCCGCACTCCCACCCAGCTGGAGACCCTCGCGGACACGGTCCAGGAGGTGATGGAGCGGGATTTCGCCGCCCCGCCTGGCGACCGCTACCAGATCATCACCCAGCACCGCCCCGGTGAGCTGCGGATCGGAGCCAGCGGCCTGCCTCTGCGCCGCTCCGACGACGTCGTGCTACTCCGCATCGTGCAGCAGGGCCGGTCCGAAGAACAAAAGACGCGCACGTACCGGGCGCTCGCGGAGCGTCTCCAGGACCGGTGCGGGATCGATCCGCAAGACCTTGTGATCACGGTCGTCCAGAACACGAGGGCGGACTGGTCGTTCGGCAACGGCTCCGCCCAGTTCCTCACCGGCGAACTCGCTTGAGAGACGCTGCGGGGGCCGCGGACGGTATCCGCGGCCCCCGCAACGTCTCCGCCTGCGGTCAGGTCGCGTTCGGGAAGTTCAACGCGGCCAGGGACTCTTCGTTCACGTGGGGCCAGCGCTGCGTCACGACCTTCGCCCGCGTGTAAAACCGCACCCCTTCCGGGCCGTGGATGTGGTGATCGCCGAACAGCGAGTCCTTCCAGCCACCGAACGAGTGGAACGCCATCGGCACCGGGATGGGCACGTTGACCCCGATCATGCCCACGGGCACGCGGCGCTGGAACGTCCTGGCCACTTCACCCGAGGACGTGAAGACAGCGGTTCCGTTGCCGTAGGGGTTCGCGGCGATCAAGTCGATGGCCTCGTCGAGGGTCGCCACACGCAGGACCGACAGCACCGGCCCGAAGATCTCGTCGGTGTAGACCTTCATGGCGGGGTGGACGTGGTCGAGCAACGTCGGTCCGACGTAGAAGCCCTCCGGCTTGCCGGCGACGCTGGTGTCGCGGCCGTCGACCACCACCTCAGCGCCCGCGGCGCGGCCTTCGTCGACATAGGACAGAATGCGCTCGCGCGCGGCGGCCGAGATGACCGGGCCCATTTCCGATGCGGGGTCGTCGCCGGGACCGATGCGCACCTGCCGCGTCTTGTCCCGGAGCTTGGCGACCAGTGCGTCGGCGACCGGGCCGACGGCGACGACCGCCGAGATCGCCATGCACCGCTGCCCGGCCGACCCGTAACCGGCGGCAACCAGGTGGTCGGTCACGTAGTCCAGGTCGGCGTCGGGCATCACGACGGCGTGGTTCTTCGCTCCGCCGAGGGCTTGGACGCGTTTGCCGTGGGCGGTGGCGGTTTCGTGGACGTACTTCGCGATCGGGGTGGAACCCACAAACGAAACCGCCGCGACGTCGGGTGACCGGAGCAACGCGTCCACGGCGACCTTGTCACCGTGGACGACGTTGAAGACGCCGTCGGGCAGGCCAGCCTCGCGGTAGAGGCGAGCGACCAGGTCCGACGCGCCTGGCACGCGTTCGCTGGGCTTGAGGACGAACGTGTTTCCACACGCGATCGCGATCGGGTGCATCCACAGAGGCACCATGATCGGGAAGTTGAACGGGGTGATCCCGGCGACGACGCCCAGCGGCTGGCGGAAGGAGAACGAGTCGACGCCACCGGAAACCTGATCATTGAAATCACCCTTGAGGAGCTGGGGGATACCGCACGCGAACTCCACGACCTCCCGCCCGCGGACGACTTCACCACGGGCGTCGTCGATCGTCTTGCCGTGCTCGCGGGAGATCACGCCGGCGAGCTCGAGCTCGTGCTCGACGAGCAACTGCCGGAAAGCGAACATGATCCGCGCCCGGGCGGTGACGGAAGTCTCGCTCCAGCTCTCGAACGCGGTCTTCGCCGCGTGCACCGCTGCCGCGACGTCGGTCTCGTCCGCCAGCCTGACCTGGCGCTCCTGCTCACCCGTCGCCGGGTTGTAGACCGGGCCCAGCCGGTTGCTGTTCGCGGGGCGGGCGGCACCCGCGATCCAGTGCTCGTAGATGTCCATCACTTGCTCCGTTCAGTGGCGGGCGCCAGGTACTGGCGCTGCCGGTGCTTACTGGTCTCGTAGGCGGCTCGTGCGTCCTTTGTGGTCTCCAGCCCGGAGACTTCCGAGACGGGCACGTCCCACCACGCGGCCGACGCGGGCGCTCGGAAGCTCGGGTCGGTCTCGACGTGGACGACGGCCACTCCCCCGCGCTCCTTCGCGTCGCTCACCTGCCGCCGGAATTCCTCGGTGCTGTTCGCCCGCGTCACCCGAGCGCCGAGACTGGCCGCGTTGGCGGCAAGGTCCACGGGCAGCAGGTCACCGTCGAGTCCGGTCGCGGTCCTGGCGCGGTAGCGGGTGCCGAACCGTTGCGAGCCGACGCTTTCCGACAACGCGCCGATGGAGGCGAAGCCGTGGTTCTGCACGATGACGATGATCAGATCCCGGTGTTCCTGGACCGCAGTCACGATCTCCGTGTTCATCATGAGGTAGGAACCGTCACCGACCAGGACGACGACATCGCGGTCCTCGCCGAGATCGTCGACCGCCATAGCGACCCCGAGCCCGCCGGCAATCTCGTATCCCATGCACGAGAACCCGTACTCGACGTGGTAGCCCTTGTGATCGCGCGTACGCCACAGCTTGTGCAGATCGCCGGGCAGCGAACCCGCGGCGCACACAACGACATCGCGCGGCGCCAGCGTTTCGTTCAAAAGTCCGAGCACCCGCGTCTGCGCCAGCGCCGCTCCGGAATCGACTGAGTACGCCTCGTCCACGGTCTGTTCCCACGCCGCCGCCAGCGCTTCGGCGCGGTCCCGCTCGGACTGGGACACCGCCCAGCCACCCACCTCTTCGATGAGGGCTTCGAGCGTTACGCGGGCGTCGCCCACGAGCGCCAGGCCGGACAGCTTCACCGCGTCCACAGTGGCCACGTTGACATTCAGGAACCGCACTCCGGGATCGCTGAACACGGTTCGCGAGGCCGTGGTGAAGTCGCTGAACCGAGTCCCGACCCCGATCACCAGGTCGGCGCCCCCGGCGAGCGCGTTGGCCGCGGTGGTTCCGGTTGCCCCGATCGCGCCGACGGACCTCGGGTGGTCGTACGGCAGCGCCCCTTTACCGGCCTGAGTTTCCGCCACCGGCACCCCGGTAGCTTCGGCGAAGGCGGCGAGTGCCTCGCCGGCACGCGAGTAGATCACGCCGCCACCGGCCACGATCAACGGCCGCCGCGACCGGCGGATCAGTTCCGCCGCCTCGGAAATCCGCGCCTGCTCCGGCAGCGGCCTCGCGACGTGCCACACCCGCCGGGCGAACAGTTCCTCAGGCCAGTCATAGGCCTCCGCCTGCACGTCCTGCGGCAACGCGAGAGTGACCGCGCCCGTCTCCGCGGGATCGGTCAGCACTCGCATCGCGTGCAACAGCGCGGCGGGTAGCTGCTCCGGCCGGTGGATCCGGTCGAAGTACTTCGAGACGGGCCGCAGGCTATCGTTGACCGAGAAATCGCCGTTGGCGGGATCTTCGAGTTCCTGCAGCACGGGATTGGCCACGCGAGTCGCGAACACATCACCTGGCAGCAGCAGCACGGGCAACCGGTTGATCGTCGCCAGCGCGGCACCAGTAACGAGGTTCGTCGAGCCCGGTCCGACGGACGCGGTAACCGCGAACGCGGCCAGCCGATCGCGGTGCCGGGCGTAGGCGACCGCGGCGTGGACCATGGCCTGTTCGTTGCGCCCCTGGTAGTACCGCAGGATGTGCTCGTCGGTGCCGGCGTTCGCCGCGATCTCTCGTTCCAGGAGCGCTTCGCCGATACCGGCGACGTTGCCGTGCCCGAAGATCCCCCAGCACCCCGCGAAGAACGCCGTGGTTTCGCCGTCGCGCTCGACGTACTGCGCCTCCAGAAAGGCGACGACCGCCTGCGCGACGGTCAGCTTGATCGTCCTGGTCATACGGCTCGGTCCCTTCCGAACGGGAGGCGGGGATCGACGGCCTGCCCCGGCCAGGTGGACCGCACCCAGCCGTGGCACGGGTCGTCCTGGACGCGCCAGTCGCGCTCGCCCGGGCCGGCCATCACGTTCAGGTAGTAGAGGTCGTAGCCGGGCGCTGCCATCGAAGGCCCGTGCCAGCCTCGCGGGATGACCACCGTGTCACCACTGCGGACTTCTTCCAGCAGGTCGTCTTCACCGTCGTGCCCGTACACGCGCTGGTACGCGAATCCCGGGCCGCCGGGCCCTGAACCCACCTCGAAGAAGTAGATCTCTTCGAGCTCCGACTCGGTGGCGCTCTCTTCGTCGTGCTTGTGCGGCGGGTAGGACGACCAGTTTCCCGCGGGCGTGAGCACCTCACAGGCGATCAGCCGGTGCGCGTCCAGCACTCCGGGCGTCGCGAAGTTGTGGACCTGCCTGCTCGCCGAACCGGCTCCCCGCAGCTCGACCGGGATATCGGCGGCCGGCACGTAACGCACCGGGAAGATCTCCTCGCAGCGAGCCGTGGCCACCGCGAACCGGCCGCCCCTTTCGCTGCGGACCCGTACCGTCGACCCGAGCGGCGCGTACACGCAATCGCTCGGCCCGTCGAAGACACTCGCGCGTCCCCGGAGCTCGAAACGCTCGTCCGCGACCGTGATCTCCGCGGAACCGGTGAGGGGCAGGACAACCGCTTCACCGCCATCGAGCCGGAATTCGACGTCGTCACCCGCCGCCAGGCTGAGGACTCGCAATCCGGCGAACCGGCACCCGACGTCTTCGGGTTCGAGGTGAATTCCGTCATCGCCCTCGTGGTGAGGAAGGTAGGTGGACATCACATCATCTCCACGATCGCGTCGACTGCGCGCTCGACGTTCCCGCCAGGCGGGTACAACAGAGAACGGCCGATGGCCATCCCGCGAACCTGCGGTGATTTCAGCGCCCGCGACCAGGCCGCAAACTGGCGGCCCTGATCGGCGGACACTTCGCCGCCGAGGAGCACCACCGGCAGTGACGTGGCCGCCAGCACCGGATCCATGTCGTCGATGACCGGCAACTTCAGCCAGGTGTAGGCCGACGTCGACGCGAGTCCCGCAGAAACGGTCGCGGCTCGGACGATCGCCTCGGGGGTCAGCACGTTGACGACCCGGCCGTTCTCGTCGCGACGGGAGATGAAGGGCTCGATCATCGCCATCAGGCCGCGCGCGGCGAGCTCCTCCGTGGCCTGCGCGCAGGCCTGCATCGTCGCGACCGAGCCGGGGTCGGACGGATCGATGCGAAACAGCATCTTCCCGCCTTGGTAACCGCAGCGCGCGATGGCCTCCGCCGTGAACCCGGTGAACCGGTCGTCCATCTCGAACGCGGTGCCGGCCAATCCTCCGCGGTTCATCGAGCCGATCACCACTTTCCCCTCGAGGGCACCCAGCAGCAGCAGGTCCTCGACGACGTCGGCGGTACCCAGAAATCCGTCCACTCCCGGCCGTGCAAGGGCGCGCACGATGCGGTCGAGCAAATCGGCGCGATCCGCCATCGCCAACGGGTCCTGCCCGGCCCGGAGGGCACCCCGTGCCGGGTGGTCGGCGGCGACGATCAGCAACCGTCCCGTCTGGCCGGTCAGGTCCCGCGGCTTCCCGCGGGACTGAGCGAGTTCCGCGATGCGCCCGGGTGAGCCCACTCGGGCCGTGAGGATGACGTCCAGATCGACCGTCATGCGTTTTCCCTTCTGGTCGAGGCCCACAGCGAGTCCACCGTCGACGTGTCCGGCATCGCGTCCGCCGCGGGCAGCTGCGTGGCGACGTAGGCTCCGGCCGCGTTGGCGAAGCTGAGCAGCTTCGGCAGGTCCCAGCCTTCAAGCAACCCGTGGCACAGCGCGCCGCCGAACGCGTCGCCGGCGCCGAGCCCGTTGACCACCTCGACCGGGATCGCCGGCGACACGTGCGACTCCGCACCCCGGACCCCCAGCACTCCTGCCGGCCCCTGCTTGACGATCGCGAGCCCGACCCCCTCGGCTCGCAACGCGGCCGCCGCCTTGCCGGGTTCGGTCTCGCCGACGGCGATCCGGCACTCGTCCCGATTGCCGACCGCCACCGACACGTACCCGAGCGCCGCCCGGATATGGGTGGTCGCGTCCACCGGTGACTTCCAGAAACTCGGCCGGTAATCGAGATCGAGCACCGTGAGCTGATCCGGACGCCGCGCCTGGATCGCCGCCATCGTCGCCGACCGGCTGGGCTCCCGCGCAAGACCGGTGGCGGTGATCCACAAGATGCTCGCCGAGCGGACCGCGTCGAGGTCGAGGTCGTCGGGCGAGAGGCGGAGATCCGGTGCCGGGTCCCGGCCGTAGAAGTAGATCGGAAAGTCATCCGGCGGGAAGATCTCACAAAACGTCACAGGTGTGGCGTAGTGGTCGTCGTCGGTGACGAAGTCATCGCTGACCCCGAACCGGGTCAGCGCACGCCGGGCGAACCGGCCGAACGGATCGCATCCGACCCGGGTGATCACCGCCGTCCGCCGGCCGTGGCGAGCCGCGGCGACCGCGACGTTCGTCGGCGACCCGCCGAGGAACTTCCCGAACGTGGTCACCTCTTCGAGGCCGACACCCACCTGCAGCGGATAGACGTCAACGCCGATGCGACCCATCGTGATCACGTCGAAAGCGGGCTGCGTCACGATGCCGCCCGCGCCGGATCGACGGACCCCGCACGAGCGTGCGCCCGGGCCGTCCCGAATCCGGGTCCGGCCGGCCGGGCAGCCCGCAGTCGTGCATCCCGTCCTGAACCTGTGCCGGCGCCACGGGCGTGTAACACCGCGGCGCTGCGATCGGCCGCCATGCAGTACCTCCGATGGATAGTGAACCGATGTGTGTCGAGTCTCGGGTGCGTGACTCCGCCTGTCAATAGTTTGTCATGACATATTGACTAAGCACGCAGCCGCCCACGTCGAGCATCGGCAGACCACGGGTTCGACGTGGCGAGCACCACGCGGCGCCCGCCGCCTAATTTGGTACCATTCGGTTTAGAAACCAATCGGTACCAAATCGGAGGAGCGAGGATGCCGCTGACAGCGGAACTCACCCAGCAGCTCATCACCGCCGCGCGGGATGAAGCCGCCCGCCGCGAGCTGCCGCCGGTCAACATCTGCGTGGTCGACCGCGCGGCGCACCTGGCGGGCTTCCTGAGGATGGACGGCGCGATCCTCGGGACCATCGACGTCGCGCACCGCAAGGCGCGCACCGCCGCCCTTTTCGAGGCCGACAGCTCGGCGCTGTCGAACGTCGCGCACCCGTCCGGCGCCAGCTACACCGTCGAGCACACCAACGGCGGCCTGGTCACCTTCGGCGGCGGGGTCGTCGTGCGGGACGAGCACCGCCGCGTGATCGGCGCCATCGGCGTGTCCGGTGCGTCGGTCGAAGAGGACGAGCTCATCGCCCAGGCCGCCGTGGCCCGGGCCGCGAAGGGAGGTGATTGACGTGCCTCGTGCCCTCTACGCACTGGCCGCCTCCACGTTCGCGATCGGCACCACCGAGTTCGTGATCGTCGGCCTGATCCCGGGGATGGCGCGCGACCTGCACGTCGGCCTCACTACCGCCGGCCTGCTCGTGAGCGTGTACGCGCTGGCCATCACCCTCGGAGCGCCGCTGTTCACGGCGCTGACCGGGCACTTCGACCGGCGTCGGCTGATCATGGCGCTCATGGCCGTGTTCCTGCTCGGGAACGTGACTGCCGCGTTCGCGCCCAACTTCGAGATCCTGCTCGCCGCGCGGGTCGTGACCGCGGTCGCCCACGGCGTGTTCTTCGGCGCCGGGGCCGCGGTCGCGTCGACGCTCGTGCCGCGCAGCAAGTCGTCCCAGGCCGTCGCGGTCATGATGGGCGGCCTCACCATCGCGATGGTGCTCGGCGTGCCGCTCGGATCGTGGCTCGGCGAAAGCCTGGGCTGGCGCGCGCCGTTCCTCGTCGTCGCGGGGCTCGCACTCGTCGCCCTCGCGGCGCTGCGCGCACTGCTGCCGGCCGAGATCAGTCATACCCCACCGGAGAGCCTGCTCGCGCAGGCACGCCTGCTCACCAACCCGCGGCTGCTGACCATGTACCTGCTGACCGCGATCGGGTGGGGCGCGACGTTCGTCGTGTTCACCTACATCTCGCCGCTGCTGACCGGGATCACGGGCATCAGCACGAGCATGGTGAACGTGGCGCTCGTGGTGTTCGGCATCGCGACCGTGGCAGGCAACATCACCGGCGGCAAGCTCGCCGACCGGCTCGGGACGAAGCCGACGCTGACCTTCGTGCTGATCGGCACGGCGATCGTGCTCGCCGGCCTGGCGTTCACCGCGCACTCGACAGTGGCGGTGTTCGTGAACATCGCGGTGTGGGGCTTCTTCGCCTTCGCCATCAACCCGGTGCTGCAGGCGGGCGTGGTGCAGATCGCCGAGGACGAGGCCCCCGACGCGGTGGGTACCGCCTCCGGCTTCAACATCGCCGCGTTCAACCTCGGCATCTCCGGCGGGTCGTTCCTCGGCGGCGTGCTCGTCCAATCGGCCGGCGTGCTCTCGACGCCGTGGGGCGGGGTCACCATGGCCGTGGTCGCGCTCGGCATCGCCACCGTCGCACTCAAGCGGCGGGCGCACACGAACGCCTTGGCACAGGTCTGACCGGACCCGAATCGGGCCGAGGGCGAATGTCCTCGGCCCGATCAGTCTTCGGAGCCCCACAAGGTGAGCACACTGCGGACCACTCCGCGCAACCACTCCGTCGAGCGGCCGTCGACCGCCTGCACGGCCATGCCCTGGATGATGGTGACGACGAGAGCGACGGTCTCCGCCACGCCCAGACCCGGTGGCAGCGGGCCATCATCCGCCACCTCCGCGAGCCGCTTCTCCAGGGCAGCAGAGATGAGCTCCCGATTCGTGATGAGCTGCTTCTGCACGAGCGCGTTGTCCGGGCCACAGGTCAGCGCACCCGTCGTCTCGAGACAGCCCGGCGGGGTCGCGTCGTCGCCGTGCAGCTCGGCCAGCCCGAGCAGCAACTGCTCGACGATGCGGCGCGGCGTCCGCTCCTGCAGCGCCCGCTCGCGGAACGCGAGGAACTCCTCGTGGTACAGGTCCACCGCGCGGCGGAACAACGTTTCCTTGTTACCGAACGTGCGATACAGGCTCGTCTTCCCCAGCCCGGTCGCGTCCATGAGCACGGCCATCGACGCGCCTTCGTAGCCATAACGCCAGAAAGCGAACATCGCAGCCCGCAACGCCGTGCGCTCGTCGAACAACCGAGGCCGAGCCATGGCTCCTCCCGCACCTATTTGCTACCAAATGGTACCATATTTGTCCAAGGAACACCCCGAATCAACTCTCCTCACGCCACCCGGTCGAGTGACCGGGTGCCGGTGGGGGGCCGGGCTGCGCCGCACCACCCCACCGGCCGACGAGCTCGCTCGCGCAGGAACGTCAGCAGCTCGGCGTTGAACGTTGCGGCGTGGGTGACATTGAGGCCGTGCGGTGCGTCGGCAACAAACACCAGGCGGGCGTCCTTCACCGTCTCCGCCGTGCGCTTGCCGCTGATCTCGAACGGCACGATCGCGCCGGAGTCACCGTGGATCACCAGCGTCGGGATCGTCAAGGCCGTGAGGTCCTCGCGGAAGTCCGTGTTGGTGAACGCGGCAGTGCAGTCCAGCGTGCCCTTTAGGGGGCGCGAACGCGGCGATCGCGGTGTTGTACGCGTGCACCAACGGGCTGACCAGGTCGGTGCGGCCCTCATCGCGAAGAAGTTCGTGACGAACCCTCGACGAACGCCGGGCGGTCGGCGCCGATCCCGTCGTGGAACGACGTGAGCAGTGCGTCGCCAAAGCCACCCTCGGGGTTGCCGTCTTCCTAGTGCAGGAACGGCAGCACGGCCCGGCGAACACGGCCTGGGCGATGCGAGTGGTGCCGTAGCAGCCGACGTAGCGGGCCACCTCGCCGCCGCCCATCGAGAACCCGACGAGCGTGACCTCGGTCAGGTCGAGCGCGGCGAGCAGCTTGTTCAGGTCGTCGGCGAAGGTGTCGTAGTCATAGCCCTCCCACGGCTGCGACGACTGCCCGAAAACGCGGCGGTCGTAGGTGATCACGAGGTAGCCGTCCTCGACGAGCGCGCGCACGTGCGCCTCCCGTGAACGGCCGGCCGGCCGTGGATCAGCACGACCGGGCGCCGTTCCCTTCTCGCACAGGGACGGGGAAGACGAAGGAAACCGGCGGCACCCCCTGCCGCGCCTCGTCCGAGCGAAAGCTGCGACATGCACGGCCTGGCGTTTGGGCACGGACCAGGCTTCAGCTTCGATGATCCCGTCCGGATCGTCGCAGCGACCGCAGGGAGATGATCGCGGTGACCGCAGGAAGCTCCACACCGGCGACTGCCGCGGTGACAGCGCTCGTCACCGACCTGGCCCGGCGGCTGGCGAGCGAAGGCCTGCCCGAGCACGCGGCCGACCTGCGCAACGCGCACCCGACCGCGCCGGTCACGCCGGCAGCACCGAGCGCCGCCCTGCCCGCCCTGCGCCACCTGCCGAAGGCCCTCCGCATCGCGCGGGCGAACGACGTGACCGGACTGGTGCAGGCGCTGACGTCCGCGCGGTGGACGCAGACCAGCACCTACGTGAGCAATCCACCCCACGAACACTTCCTGCCCGGCTACGCGCACTGCACCCTGCTGGGTTCCGCAGCCGCGCTACCCGTCGCCGTAGACCCCGCCGGCCTGCTCACGCTCGGCGTCCTGCTGCTCGGCCCCCACCTGCACTACCCGCCTCACTGGCATCCAGCCGACGAGGTCTACGTACCGCTCACCAGGGCCCGCTGGTCCACCGACGAATCCCCCTACGTCGCACGCGAACCCGGCACAGTCCTGCACCACACCCCCACCCGACCGCACGCCATCCACACCGACGCCATCCCCCTCCTGGCGCTCTACCTCTGGCGCGGCGACCTCCACACACCGGCCCGCCTCATCAACCCACCCGGCTGAACCCGGGTCTGCCCAGACTTCGGTTGACACCGGAGTTGGCTGTTTCTCAGGCCGCTGCTGCGGTGGTGTAGATGGTCTCAAACTCGACTGGGGTGAGCTTGCCCAGGGCGCGTTGGCGGCGTTTGCGGTGGTACTTTGTCTCGATCCAGGACACGATCGCCAACCGGAGCTCCTCACGCGTGCGCCACCTCCGGGTGTCGAGAACATTCTTTTGCAGCAACGAAAAGAACGATTCCATCGCAGCGTTGTCACCGCAGGCGCCGACCCGCCCCATCGACCCGGTCAGCCCATGCGCGTGCAGGAGGCGCTGGTAGGGCACCGATCGGAATTGGGCGCCGCGGTCGGAGTGGACGACGACATCGCGTGGGTTTCGGAGCGCGATGGCGTTGCGCAGCGCACTGACGGCGAGTGAGGCCCGCATGTGCGAGGCGATGGAGTATCCGACGATCTTGTTGGAGTAGCAGTCCTTGACCGCACACAGATACAGCTTGCCCTCGCCGGTGGGGTGCTCGGTGATATCGGTCAGCCACTTGGTATTCGGTGCGGTGGCGGTGAAGTCCCGGCGGACCAGGTCGTCGTGCACCGGCGGACCCGCCTTGCGGGAACGTCCTTTCTTCTTGGCGTGCAGCGAGAAGATCTGCTGCATCGAGCAGATCCGCCACACCCGGTTCTCCGAGGCGGTGAATCCGCGCCGGGCGAGTTCGTCGGCGATGAACCGGTAGCCGTCGGCCGGGTCATCGGAGTGGATCTCGAGCGCGGCGTTGATCAAATGCGCGTCGTCCCAGTCCCGCTGCGAGACCGGGGACGAACACCACTGGTAGTAGGCCTGCCGGGAGATCCCCAGCACCCTGCACGTCACCGCGACCGGCACCCGCATAGGGGCGCCGGCCGCAGCCAGGTCACGGACGAGCGGGAAGACTATTTTCCCGGCAGATTGCCCTGCGCCAGGTAAGCCGCCGCCTTGCGCAGGACCTCGTTCTCCTGCTCCAGCAACCGGTTCCGCTTCCGCAGTTCCCGCAGCTCAGCGGACTCATCCCGGGTCACGCCGGGCCGGGTGCCGTCCTCGACATCGGCCGCGCGCAGCCAGTTGGCCAGACACGACTCGGAGATCCCGAAATCCTTGGCGACCTGCTTCAACGGGACCTCGCCGCGGCGGGCCACAGCGATCACGTCGTCACGGAACTCACGGGGGTAGGGCTTGGGCACGGTGACATCCTTCCATGCGAGGCCGAAGCCTCACAGGTGAGGTGTCAACCAGACCCTGGGCAGACCCGTGAGCCACACGTTCGAACTTCCTGACGCGCGGGCAGCCTTGAAGTTTCAGTCGGATACCCAAGGTAGTTGGGGAGACTATAACGGACTGAGCAACAGTTGTCTTACGTACTGCACCTCTGTACTGTGTGCCGGCGGTACCTGGGCGCCTGAGGGAAAGGCTGCGATACCCTGGGTAAGGAGAACTATGACCGGTGGTCAGTGATCTTTGGCCATGGACTCCGGTGTGTACACGACGCTCCGGTCATCGACAGACGCTTTTGGAGAGAGCTGATGTTTGTACGGAACTCGGAGGCACTCGATGTATTGCTCCGGATGGCTGCTGATTCGAGGGTGTCCTGGCGAGCTGTAGGGATGGTTGGCAGAGCAATATCCGCTGAGGCTGCGTTCACGCAATGGACTGTCGAGACGGGCAAGCCATCGCTTAACGGCGAAGAGTTGGCTGACACTCTGATAGGTTTCGGCGAAGTTGTGGACGAATTGGTGAAGTTGTGGAGTTCCTTGCAGTGTGGCGATGTTTCTCGGGAGAAATTTGAGAGCGACCTGCAGCTGCTGGTGTCGCGGATGGAACAATTTACCTCGAAGTGAACCGGAGAAACGCTGGGGTAGATCACTCTGGGGTAGATCACTCTGGCCGCGGAGCCGATAACTGTGCCGAAATCCGGGCCTGCAATGCTCTGATCGCCGAACATGGAGCCGATTTCGAGGATCAAGTCGGACGCTCGCTGCGGTTAAGTGACATCGAATTTCTGACCGTTCGCACCCGGAACCCGCTTGTCTATCCTGTCAGAGTGTTCTTGTTCGGCGTGGAGTGACGGACCTATCGAGGTGAGAAGGATGCGCGAATCGGAGCTGGAGGAATTTCTTAGCTCGTTTGGCTGGGAGGCGGGTGGAGCACGCCGTGAGGCGGATGCTAGCGTGGCAGACCTGGAGCGTGTCGGCTTCGCCTGTCACGAGGAGGCGAAGAACTTCCTGAGTGAATACTTCGGCCTCAAGATCGACCACCCCCCAGCCCTCTTTATCGTGCGGGAGTGGATCACAAGTTGGACGCGTTTCGATCCGTCTGCCGTGTGTACCACTGGTGATGCGGACGTGGCTCGCCGATGCGAAGGGGTGGCTGGCACCGTTCTGTGCCCGATTGGAGTGGATAGCTTCCATGTGACCGTATACTCGGGAAGCGACGGAGTATTTTATGCCGGGTTCGATTCATCGGTCTATCAATATGGGGAAGATCGCAATGCGATGTTCTCGATGATGAAAGATGGAATTCGACCAATCCCGTTGGGTGAGTGGACGCTTGAGTGAGAAGGACTTGCCAGACGCCTTGAGGAAGTTGCTCGTCAGTTGGAAGGGTGCACTGCGCACCGTCTGCCGCGATGGGATCCAGCACCTTCCGTCGGAACTCCGGCGGATACCCACGACGTCCCATACCACCCTCTCAAGATCAAGTGGCATAAGAATCCAACAAACACACTCTGTCAAACCCGGGGCAGACCATCTCGTTGTCTGTCACCGAGCCCGGGCAGGCTCGAAGGGTTGATCGTAGCGTGACGCTTGGTGGCCGGCTTCGGTCTGGGCTGGAGTGCGCTGGCCGAGCTCGCCGTGGACACGGCGATGGTTGTACCAGTCGACGTATTCGGCGACGGCGATCTCGACATCACGAACTGATTGCCAACCGCGGCCACGGACAGCAGGGTTATGGATCAATTCTCCCTTGAACTGCGAATTGAATGCCTCGGCTATTTGGGTCAAGGGTTCCCAGTCTTCATTGTTGTGGATCGATTACCGGAAGGAGCTTGACTTCGTACCAGATTCGCCGGCTTTCATTGAAAGAGCGCACTTGCGTGGCCTAAATGAAGCGTTATCTGACTTGGGTTTTCGCGTTGTTGAAGTCTTGTTCGATAACGACGCACCTAATGGGGAGCGGCGCCTCCTAGTGGATCTGACGAGCGCACTCGGGGTGACAATGGCTCACGCGGGGAGTTGGCCAGTGTTCAACGATCGCTTGTGGGACGTGTTGACAAGTGAAGACAAAGTGCCGCTTGCAGTAGTCATAACCGGCCTAGATTCAATGACAAAGAAAAACTTACATGGATTTGTAAAAATAGTTCACAACCTTCTTTCGTTAACTGAAGGCGTAGGCCTTCAAAGCGGAGAAGCAAACAGGCAAGTCGAATACTTTTTCGTCGGAGATTGGGGCTAAGTGATGTCTCGTAACTGATGCTGTTGTTGGTGTTGCTGGGTGTTGCGATCAGCCAGCGAGGAGGATGTTGTGCAAGTGTGCGATTCCGGACACCGTGTCGCCCAGCGTGATGGCGGCGCGCCGGTAGTCCCGCAGGATCTTCCAGCACTTCATCCGCGCCAGCGCGTGCTCGACACGGGCCCGGACCTTGCGATGCCCGGCGTTGAGTTCTTCCTTCCATTCCGGAAGATCGGTGCCGTCGCGGGGCTTGCGGTACGGCATGTTCACGTTCGAGTTGCCCTGGTAGCCACCATCGGCCATCACCGGCCGGTCGCTGATTTTCTCCTCGATCCCGCAATCGCGGTAGACGGTGCAGTCGTTGCGGTTGCCAGGCCAGGGATCACCGGTCGCGATGACCAGCCTGGTGTCGGCATCGATGGCGACCTGCACGTTCGCCGAGTACCGGTAGTTCTTCGACGGTGCCGCCAGCCGGTGATCCCGGGTCGGAACCAGGGTGCCGTCCACGATCGCGACAGCATCTACCCGGCGTTTACGCACCGGAGCCAGTGCGAGCAGCGGGCCGATCGTGTCGATCACCCGATGGGCGGCGGAGTGCGAGACCCCGAACAGCGGGCCGATCTGCCGCATGGTCAGGTTTGTCCGCCAGTAGGTCGCGACCAGCAGGACCCGATCGGCCAGGTCCAGCCGCCACTGCCGGCCAGGCCGCCCGTCGGCGATCTCCCCACCACCCCGTTGCGCCACCAGCCGCACCAGCTTCCTGAACTGACCTGGTTCCAGCCCCGTGAACGGGACGATCCATTCCGAACGCGATGCCGAGATCACCTGCACAACTACATGATCAACGATCACTGTGGCCGGGCTTAAACCGGGTTACGAGACATCACTTAGGGGTGTAGTTGAGCATCGAGACGAGGATGCGGCCGGTGCTGGTGCGCATGTCGGCTTCGGTGACGTGGTCCCAGCTGTCGAAGTTGTCGTCGGGGGCGGTCGTGCGGACGTCGAGGATGACGGGGACGGTGGTGCGTCGGGCGGTGCCGATGCCGATGACGCCGTTGCCTCCGGAGATGAGGTCGTTGATGAGGGGCGTGGTCCAGAAGTCCGCCCTCTCGAGGCCGGTGTCGGTGAAGTCGTTGCGAAGATCGTCGCTGGTAAGGCCCAGAAGGCGGTGCCTGCCCAGGATGCGCGCGCCCCCCTCGCGCACACCATTCACGACCTACCCGACGAAACCCAGGTCCACCACATGCCCGAGCAGCCACCCACCAGCACTGACCCCGACAACGGCACCCGGATCGCCTACGCCGAACTCGACGTCTTCGCCGACTACAACAGCTTCTTCGTCCAGGACGAAACCGCCCGGTTCGCCCCCGACGGCTTTATAGAACCAGGACTCCGACACGGTCAGAGCCCGGCAGGCGACCGCGTGCGGCACCTGGTGGGTGGTCCTCTGGTCGGCGATGAACGCGGCCAGGCTCACCGCGTCGCCTCCTTCACCCACCCGACCACGGATCGCTTGAGACCTCCGATGTCGCCAACTTGTCAAGCGGCTAGGGGCTCAACGTGTGTCGGGCGGTGCGGGAAGGCTTTCACGGGGTCATAGGTCTGGCCGGTCTGCAGGCAGTGGTGGAGCTGGCCGAGCATGCGGTTGAACAAGTGCCGCAGCGCGGCGGGGTGCCCATCACCGCGCTCACGGCGACGCAGGTAATGCTCGCGGGCCGGGGACGGTCGCGCGGCTGCGGTGAACGCCCACGAGAATCCCACCGCGGCGAGCCGGTTGTTCTTGGTCCGTCGTCGCACGACACTGCGGGACTTGCCCGAGGCGCGGGTGACCGGCGCCGAGCCGGCGAACGCCTGCAACGCCCGGTCGTCGGCAAACCGGGCACGGTCATCACCGACTTCCGCGAGCACGATCGCGCCGCTGATGTCGGCCAGGCCGGGAAAACTGGTGATGATCGTGTAGTCCGGGTGCTGGCGGAATGCCTCGGTGACCGCGGCAGCGAGTTGCTCGATCGACTGGCACACGGCGTTCAACACGTCCAGCAGCGCCAGGGCTTCGACGCGCAACGCCTGCTCGACCAGCCGGTCGTGGCGCAACTGCGGGACACGCAACGCCGCCACGATCGCGGCGGCTCGGGCCGGGATATTGCGCTGTCGGCCGCCGCGGCGCAGCGCCGTCTCGACTCGCTCGGTCGACGCGCGCTGCGCCTCGGCCGGGCTGGGCGCGAGCGCGAGCACGGCCCGGGCGTCGTTGCTGGCCAGCTGGGTGGTGGACATCCCCGATCCCGCGCCTGAGCCCGGCCCGAACGCGGCCAGAAACCCGGGGTGGTACTCGCGCAGCCGGGCCCGCAGTTCCTGCACCAGCTTGGTGCGTCGCCACACCGCGTCCTGGTGCGCCCGCGCGAGCACGCTGATCGACCGGGCCAGGTCGGTGTCGTCGGGCAGCTGGCGGTGCAGATGCGCGTCGGTGCGCAGGATGTTGGCCAGGGCCATCGCATCGTGGTGGTCGCTCTTCTTTCCTGACATCGAGGTGCGCTCCCGATATCGGGCCACCGCCAGCGGGTTGATCGGATAGACCGCCCTCCCGGCGGCGCGTAACGCGGCTACCAGCAGGCCGCGCGGGGTCTCGATCGCGACCGGGATCGGCTGCTCCGCGCAGTCGCCGGCCTCGGCCAGCATCGCGGTGAACTCCGCGAACCCCTCCGGCGTCTCGTTGATCCGCCGCTTCGCAACCAGCCTGCCCTCCCCGTCCACCAGCGCAACATCGTGATGACCTTCGGCCCAGTCCACGCCGCAGAACACCGACACCGAATCTCCTTACACAGCAAGGGAAATCACCGTCCGGTCCGAGCACCGGTGAGAACGTGCGGCGACCTAATAGCAAGGCTCGAGGGCCTGACCTCCGATAGAGCCGTTCACGATCCCAGCACCCCGCAGGGACGTCGTCGTTCTCAGCAGAGGGCTCACCGGCCCAGCACATCAAGGACGTCACCCTGCAAGCGGCTCGAACCATGACCGAACCCTTGATCACCACACTGCCGAGGACGGGCCAGACACGCCGATACGCGCCGGTCTCAAGCAAAGCCTCAACGGGCTAAGACATCACCAGGCGGCCCGTCCACCGACAAGACCTATTAGGACATCGCGCTCCATCCGCAGCTCGGCGTTCTCCGCCCGAAGCCGGGCCAGTTCAGCCCGCTCGTCGCCGCTCAGGCCTTCACTCTCGCCACGGTTGATCTTGCCCTGCTCGACCCAGTTCGCCAGAGTTCCGGCATGAATCCCCAGGTCAGCAGCTACTTGGGCGATCGGTTTGTTCGTCTCGCGGACAATCCGGACAGCTCCTTCACAGAACTCCCGATCGAACTTCCGCCTCTTCTCGGGCATGACACATGATCCTCATAGGCCATGCCTCCACGATCTTGGGGGAAGCTCATAGCCCGTTGCGGCGTGGGTCTTGCTGCCGTAGTGCAGCGCCCAAATCGGCTCCGCGAAGCCGCGCCTCGGCCAACATGGGCAGGATCAGGGTGGTGCCGATTCCTCCCTCCATGAAACCGTACCGGGCCGCGTCGTGGGGAGGGCAAGGTGTCGAGAGGGGCGAGACGCGCAGGGCGTCGTGCACCTTCACCTGTCGCGCAGGTAGATCGACCCTGCGAACGGCCACCGGCCCACCAGTGCTATCCACGTCGAGCATTTCAGGTCTGCCGAATTCGACACCGATACCGAGCGGATTTTCGACGTCCGCCTGCACCGCAGCGATGAGACGCACAAAGCGCCCCGCAGTCGCGCTGTCCTGGACGTATCGGCCGAAGCCAACGCCACCGTCGGATCCTCCGACTCAGTTCTGACACCGCAGGAAAGAGGGAAATTAATGATGCTGGGCGTCTACCGAGCCGTCGTCCTGGATCTGTGGTCACCGCGTCGCAAGCTCCGCACACGCTGGATCGGCTACAGCCTCTACGCCGAGCTTGCGGTCCGAGTCGACCACACTCCCACCGTCGATCAAAGCCCACCGGCTCACCACGATCGTCGTAGGCTGAAGTGAACGGTGCGCACTACGCCGATTGAGGCGCGGTCGGTCGCTCTGCGCTGGGGCGGCGGTAAAGCAGGGACAACTGCAACGGAGGGCAGCCGATGCATTTCGAGCAGGACATCAAGCCACTGTTTCGCGAGCAGGACCGCGATGCGATGAACTTCGCCTTCGACCTCTGGTCCCTCGACGACGTTTCGGGGCACGCTGACGACATCCTCGGCCGGCTCCAAGCGGGCACAATGCCCTGCGACGGAGCATGGCCCGACGAGCGTATCGCCGTCTTCCGCCACTGGATCGACGCCGGCAAACCCGCGTAGGCACTCCCCAAGCCGGCCCTGTTACCCAACTTCGTGCGCATCCGTGCAACGCGGTGGAACGACGTTGGAGGCCAAGGCCTGGCTGGCGTCGCCGGAGGAACTCTTGACGTTCCGGCGCCTATGACAACGGAGCCGACCCGCCGGCCGTGCACTACAGGGCGGAAGTACCGCGCCGACCTCCTGGCGCGGCCGGCACGCCGGCAAGTTCGAGGTGAAGTGGGCCGACCATGCGGCCGTTGAGGAACGAGTCGAGTGAAGCCTGCTGGCGGACGAGCGCGTCCCTGCGAGCAGAATTTCTAACCGGTGCTAACGACTGGCCGGGTCAAGAGCCGAATACGGTCATGGTGCGGTGCGCGAAGAACCACTCGCCGTCCACGCGCACGACCCGGTCGTCGAACCGGGCAAGTGCGGCGACGCGAGGTGTCTTCTGCCTCGGCGGCTCGACCGACGTCACGACGAGGTAGCTCCAGACGCTCGCGGTGTCGAAGTCGATCTTGGTGATGAGGTGGTTCGCGGTGTAGTGCCGGTTGCCGAGCCGCGCGGGCTCGAAGTCATTCAGCCATTGGGCAAGCGTCTCACGGCCTTTGCCGACGCCCGTGAAATTCTCGAGCTCACCGTCGGGGGTGAAAGTATCGGCGAAGCCCTGCAGGTCGCCAGTGTCGACCGTTTGCCAGTAGCGAGCGGCCAGTTCGAGGATGGCAAGCCGATCTTCGGCGCTCACCTGTCGGCCATCGGGCACACCTCCCAGCGTCGGGCGCCATTGTGGCGGCCGAAACGCCGCGTGGCAAAGCGGTCCCGTTCGCGCCGCTGGTGGAGGCTGGATCGCTGTGCGATGAGTGCGCTGGCCGGTCGACCTGCCCACCGCGACGGCGGGGCCCGCGCCCGTTCACCGGGCGAGTGATCAGTGGGCGATGCCGTCGATGAGTGCGCGGCCGCCCTCGCGGAGCAGGCCGGGGTCCGACGAAGAACCCCAGGGCTCGTGGGCGCCAAGGCTCGTCGTCAGGGGCACCGGCGGCGGCCGGCCGCAACACTTAACCGTCGAGGACTACATGGGCCCGCGCGCAACCACCGCCCGGGCGAACCAGCAGGTCAGCGTACAAAAGCCCGGCCTGCGCCATGGGCAAACCGGGCCTTTTCGCGGTAGCGGGGACAGGATTTGAACCTGCGACCTCTGGGTTATGAGCCCAGCGAGCTACCGAGCTGCTCCACCCCGCGTCGTAGGTCGAGAGGCTACACGGGGTGCGTGCTGGCGGCGGACCCAGTCGTCCAGGTCGGCCACGGATCTCCGGATCCGGCTACATTCGGGCGGAAGGTCCGGGTCGTGGCACGACCGAGCATGGCGTGACGATGGGAAACCGCGCGCCGCTGTTCGACGTCAGGCCATCGTCGCGGTGGCCCTCGCTATCGATCCGCGCGAGCTCGCGGGAAGCTGCTCGCGTCAGGAAGTTGGAGTGCTGACCGTCCACAGCACCTCGAAGAGGTTCGCCTGGGTGCGGGCGTACTCGCGGCTCTCGATCATCATTGCGAAGTTCTCGGTGCGCGAGGACATGATCGCCACCGCTTCTTCACCGATGTAGGTGGTCAGGGTGAAGATGTGCTCGGGTGGGGCGAAGCGGACGTTGCGGATGTCGGCGCCACTGCTGGGCCAGTCCTGGTCGGTTTCGCGTTCCGGTGAGCGCACGACCCGCAGCGGTGTCCCGCGGCGACGGCGGTTGGCGATGTATTCGTCCATCACGGCGGGGCCCGGCACAGCCATCAGGTCGTGCATCGAGAGGATGCCGAGCAACGGGCAGTCCCATTCCAGCGTCTCGAACAGGGCTGCCCGCATGCCGGATTCGCCCTCCAGGTACCGCACCCTGGGGCGGCTGCCCTGGGTGTCGCGCATGGCCCGTAGCTCGGGCACGAGCCCGTCAAGCAGCTGCTTCCGGGTGGCGAGCTCATCGAGCAGCACACCGGGGTCGGCCGCGGTGAGCACGCTGCGGCCGCGGCCGGCGGGCCGTCCGGTCGGGCCGACTTCGGTCATGGTCACCAGTCCGCGGTGAAGAAGGCGCTTCGCGATGTCGTAGCCGTTGGTGCGGCTGAACCCCGCGCGTTCGGCAGCTTCCGCGACGGTCGGGCGGGCCAGCTCGAGCACCGCGAGGTAGAACTGCGCCTCCTTGGGGTCGAGCCCCGCCGACACCAGCTGCTGCCACATATCGCCTCCTCAGTTGTCGAATTTTGACGACATATTATGTCACCTCGCATCTTTTTCGTCGTCTTGACCACGCATATCTGCCCCTCTAGCTTGGAATAAGACCTCCTGTCGCCTTGGGCCTATGATGTCAAACCATCTCGACAGAGTGTCGTCGGAGAAGCCGTGAGTGAGGAAGTCATGCCGGAGTTCCATGTCCAGTACGAGCGCAGTCTGCCGATGCGCAGGCCGGAGGGCTTCTGGCCGCGCGTGCCGCGCTACTCGGTGCGGTGGGGGCACCCCGTGCCGGCGCTGGTCGCGGAGTACTTCGGTTTGCAGGGCGCCGCCCTGCGCGGTGTGCAGGCGCGCGAGTTCACCCGGCTCATGCGGGAGTTCCTGTCGGTGCCCGTCGGTCCCGGTGCGGTCGAGGTCATGGACACCGAGTCCGACGAGACCGGCCGCCCATTGACGGTGGTGGTCGCGTACTGGACGTCGACCGCCGTTCACGCGCGGTGGACGTTCGGGTCGGCGTGGCGGAAGTGGTGGGAATCGCGGGCGCGGCTCGAGGACGGTGTCGGGTACTGGCGGGAAACCGTCATGTCCCCGTACGACCGGCACGAGACCGTCTACTCGCGACCGAACTACCGCGCCGGGTTCGGCCGCACGCCCGGCGCGCAGCTCGTGGAAATCACCACCAACGGCTACTTCGGTGCCGCGCGGGACCGCATCCCTCTTTCCGCGATCGACGACCTCACGTCCCCGGAGGGGCCGAAGGTGCGCCGCGAAGACCACGGTGATCCGCAGGGCCGCCGGGTGGCCACCGTGGTGCCGCACAACTTCGCGATCATGCGTTCCGGCCAGTTCTGGCACGATTCGGAGCCGGCTCAGGCGCAGGACTACGAAGAGTCGCTTCGCCCCAAGCTGGACACCGGCATGGCGTATCTCGCTGATCACGACGATCTCGGGTGCGTTTACCTGAGGCAGCTGACGAACCTCGACGACGACTTCCGGTCGCGTCGTGAGACTTCGGTGCTGTGCGGGTTCCAGGAGTATTCGGGACTGGAGCAGTGGGCGGAGGGGCATCCCACCCACGCGGCGATCTTCGAGCACGCGATCCGGAAGGGCGTGGAGTACGGGTCCAGGCGTGATGTCGTGACCTGGCACGAGTTCTTCATCGTGCCGGGCGGAAACCTCTTTGAGTACGTCAACTGCGCCCGGGGCACGGGCCTGACATCCGTCGAACCGTTCTGGGTGCGGGGGTGACCCCGTTCGCGGGCCAAGGAAGGAACTGGATGAGCAGGGTGAAAGTAGCGGTCGTGCAGGCCGGGACCACGGTGTTCGACTCCGCGGGAGCGGTGACACTGGTCGACCAATGGGCGGAACGGGCCACTGCCGAAGGCGCGCGCCTCTCGGTGTTCCCCGAGGCGTTCGTCGGCGGGTACCCGAAGGGCACCGCCTTCGGTGCGGTGGTGGGAAATCGCACCCCCGAAGGGCGTGACGAGTACCGGCGGTACTTCGAGGCGTCCGTCGAAGTACCGGGGCCGGTCACCGAGCAGCTCGGCAACATCGCGCGGCGGCACGGCATCCATCTGGTGATCGGCGTTATCGAGCGCGGGGGCAACACCCTGTACTGCACCGCTGTGTACTTCGACGAGGTCGGCACTCTGCTCGGGAAGCGCCGCAAGCTGATGCCGACCGCCGCGGAGCGCCTCGTGTGGGGATTCGGCGATGGATCCACGATGGAGGTCTACGACACGGCGATCGGCAAGGTCGGTGCGGTGCTGTGCTGGGAGAACCTGATGCCCGCCGCGCGGATGGCGATGTACCAGCAGGGTGTGCAGCTCTACTGCGCGCCGACGGCCAACGGAACCCCCGCCCACCACGCGACCATGCGTCACATCGCGCAGGAGGGCCGGTGCTTCGTGCTGGTGGCCAACCAGGTCATGCGCGTCAAGGACTTCCCGAACGACCATCCGCGCGTCTTCGGTGACGACCCGGAAACCGTGATCTCCAACGGCGGAAGCGCCATCATCGGGCCGCTCGGCGACGTCTTGGCCGGCCCGTTCTACGACAAGGAGGCTCTACTTGTCGCCGAGGTCGACCTCGACGACATCATCCGTGCGAAGTACGACTTCGACGTGACCGGCCACTACTCACGGCCGGATGTCTTCCAGCTGCGCGTCGATCGCACTCCACGGTCAGCTGTCGCGTTCGGGCACTCTGAATAGCTCCTCGATCGCGCCCTGAAACCCCATATTCCCTTCAAACCAGGAAAGTCGGACATGACCAAGATTGCGATCATCCTCGGCAGCACCCGTCCGGGCCGCAACGGCGAAGCCGTGGCGAAGTGGGCCCTCGACATCGCGAAGCAGCGTGGCACCGCGGAGTACGAGCTCCTCGACCTCCTCGACTACGAGCTCCCGCACCTCGACGAGCCGCTGCCGCCGGCCATGGGCCAGTACGCGCAGGAGCACACCAAGCGCTGGGCCGAGAAGATCGCCGAGTTCGACGGCTACGTCTTCGTGACCGCGGAGTACAACCACGCCATCCCGGGCCCGCTGAAGAACGCCATCGACTTCCTGGGCGCCGAGTGGAACAACAAGGCCGCCGGCTTCGTCGGCTACGGCTCCGTCGGCGCCGTCCGCGCGGTGGAGCAGCTGCGCCTCGTGCTGAGCAACCTGCAGGTCGCCCACGTGACGAGCCAGGTCGCGCTGTCGCTGTTCACCGACTTCGAGAACATGTCGACCTTCAAGCCGGCCGAGATGCACACCGGCTACCTCAACGCCACGCTCGACCAGATCGAGGCGTGGAGCAACGCACTCGCCGGCCTTCGCAACGTATGATCCACCGAGGACGGTTTGCCTTTCACGTTCCGCCTCGCGCCCGCCTCGTAGCCGGTGACGGCGAAAGGAAGCGACGCGATGAACGACAAGGTCGAGAACAACACCCGAGGAGTTCAAGGGCTGAGTCAAGGAAGCCGTCGGCAACGTCACTGACAACGAGCAGTGGCAGGACGAAAGAACAGCCCACCAGGGCGAGAGCAACCTGAAGAGGCCGCTGACAAGGTCAACGACAACGTCTAGACGTGAAGGATTGAGCACAGATCTGGGGATGCTCGGGGCCACATGTGGCCCTGGCTTTCTCTTGTTCGCCGAACTTGGAGGGTGAACAACTACTTTTCCGGCACGGCTGTAACTGATTTCGCCGATCCCGATCCTGCGGAAGCCGGCCAGTCGATCCACTCGCGCGTCGATGCCGGCTCGGGCTCGGGTAATGATCGAGCGGACGGTGGGCCAGGCGATCCGCATGAGCTGCCCGACCGCGGACCTCGATGTCACGGTCGCCAGCCAGGCGACGGTGTCATCGAACACGCGCGTAGGCCCAGCACCATGCCGAGCCCAGGGCACCGCGCTGACCGCGACCCCGTGCTGGCGACTCCGCACCCGGGACGCGTCCGCTTCGACGAACGCCCGCACCGCCCCACATCCGGCGCACGCCACCGCCGCCGGCTCTGCCCGGGTCATAGCGCGGGCAGCGTCGCGAGCACACTCCGCACGGTCACGATCCCGCCGCCCGGACGCGCACCGCGGCCACCAGCACCTGCTCGGTCTCATCGAACTCGACTCGCTCTACGACCGCCGTGCCCACACCCAGCAGCCGACCCCATACCTTGGTCGAGGGCGCGCCGTTCTCCGTCTATCTGATTTCTGTTCCTCGACTGCTCAGAAACCCAGACCCAACAACGACGCGCCCCTCCGCTACCAGGGAAACCACCCACACATCACGACGAGGAGCCATTTTTGAGCCGCCGCGGACTCTGCCTGGAGTCTCGCACCGGACTTTGCGCGCAGCGTCGGGCTCGATGGAATCGCAGTCGATGACCCGAGCGGCTCGGCGACGCCTGGGCCCCGGCGCTGGATGCTGACGCACCGACCGTACTCGTCGTACGCTGCGACCCGGGGGTCCTGCCGATTCCCCCGCACGCGACGTTCCAGCAGCTCAAGTCCATGACCGAGGCAGTGCTAAAGGGCCGGCGCGTGGCACCTCATCGCCCAGCGACTCGAGACGACGGCCCAGGAGCTGCTGCCGTCGAGAACTGAGAGGAGTCCCCTGTGGACACCACTGGCCTGCGCCCGCTGACCACCACAACCGGGCCGTTTGCGTCCGTGCACTTCGACGAATCGCACGACAGCGCGGACGCCGCGAAGCAGCTTCGGCTGCGGCTCAGGGAGATCGAGGCCGCGCTGACCGAGCAGGGCGCCGACGCACCGAGTGTGGCGGCGATCCTTCGCATTGTCGAGGCCGGCGCACCCCCGGTCGGCCGGGCCGGGCGGAGCGTGATCGCCGCGCACGGTGAGGTCGTCGCCGACCGCCGGCTCGCGGCCCCGCCCGCCACCCAGGAGGCCAGGTACTCGGATCTGCCGTACTTCCTGCCCGTGATCACGCACAGCGCGGACGCCCCCGAACACCTCGTGGTACTCGTGGACCGCCTCGGCGCGAACGTCGAGGTGCACCACGCCGACGGCACCACGCGAGAGGAAACGGTTCAGGGCCGTGACGACGAGGTGCACAAGGCGCGCACGGGCGGCGTGGATCACCGGGATCTGCAGAACCGCATCGAGGAGACTGTGCGGCACAACCTCGAGGACGTCGCCGCGCACATCACCAAGACCGTCGAACGCACCGGCGCCCGGCTGGTCGTGCTGGCCGGCGAGGTCCAGTCGCGGACCGAGCTGCGAGACCTGCTGCCGGAAGGGGTCCGCAGGATCACCACCGAGACCGAAGCCGGCGGTCGCGCGCAGGGCGCCGACCGGGCCGAACTCGACGAGCGGATCCACGAGCTGATCGCCGGCTGGCACCTCGTCCAACTGGACGACCTCGCCGCGCGCGTCCGGGCCGAACTCGGTCGTGGGTCCGGCCTCGCCGTCGGCGGGCTGGAGGCCGTCACTGGCGCGCTGGCCGAGGCGAACGTGGCGACCCTGCTGGTCGGCGACCCGGGTAACGCCGAGGTGCTGACCGGCCCCGAACCCGCGCAGGTCGGGGTGACCGAGTCCCGGCTGGCCGCGCTCGGTGTCCCGGACCCCACCCGGCACCGGGCCGACGAGGCCCTGCCGTTCGCCGCGGTGGCCGTGGGGGCCGACGTGGTGGTGATGGACGAGCGGATCGACCTCCCCGACGGGTTCGCCGCTCTGCTGCGCCACCCGTGAGAACCGGGTGGGGCGGGCACTAGTCAATGAGCGACGCCTGCCCGCAGGTGCGCTCGCCGTCAGCAGCAAACCCCTCGACGGCGCGCTGGTTGACGCCCGGGAAGTTCCTGCAGGGGCTGATGCTGGCCGCGCGGGGACGGGCAAGCCTCCCGCGCGAAGACGGTGTGGGTGTGCTCGCTCGCCGACTGAATCCTTTCGGGCGCCCTCGACCTCGATCGCCTCGGCGAACTGCCCGACAACAACGTGATCGCGAAGCTCGACGTGGCGAAGGGCATCGGCGTCTGGGCCGCGGACATGTTCCTGATGTTCCACCTGCACCGCCCCGACGTGCTACCCGTGGGTGGCCTGGAGCCCGCCGCATCGTGGCCACGGCCTGCCGGCGGCGCCCACTCCCGCCGAATTGACGCCACTCGCCGAACCGTGGCGCCCGCCGCGGTCACCGCGTCAAAACACGATGACCTCGGCAGTGACAGCAAACCGCACACCGAGCCGCTGGCCCGCCGCCTTTCCCGAAGACTCGAGGTACTCCCGGGGATCGGTCATCGGCCCCGGCTGGAGCCCGCGCAGGTATTCCACATGAGCTTCAAGAGAGGCGACGCCGTGGTCGAGAAAGTCCGTCGTGTCGATGCCGTGGGTCGCTTCAGGGCTGTTGATGACAACGATCTGGCGCACCTGCCACGGCTGAAGCCCTTCACCGAGCAGTTCACGGAACACCCATCGATTGCCCGCATCGCGCACGCCGTCCAGGACCGCCCGGCCCAGCGCAATGTGGTCGGCCTGATTCGGGGCGCCGGGACCCCAGCGATCGTGGTAGTTGCCGGTCACGACCACGTCGGGTCGATGCCTGCGCACGTTCCGAGCAATGTCGCGACGCAGCGCGAGTCCATATTCCAAGACACCGTCCGTGTGACCAAGGAATTCCACGGTGTCGACGCCGACGACGGCCGCACCCGCGCGCTCTTCAGCCTCACGCAGCGGTCCGACAACATCCGGTTCGATGGCGTCAATGCCCGCTTCGCCGCTCGTCGCCAGGCAGTAGACGACTCGCTTTCCCTGCGACGTCCAACGGGCGACCGCTGAGGCCGTACCGTACTCGAGATCGTCCGGATGCGCGGCGATCGCAAGCGCGGTCGACCACGATTCATCCAGCGGCACAAGCAGTTCGGCCATCCTCGGGTCACCTTTCCCCGTGTCGCCGACAGGCTAGAAACCGGCCCCATTGCCGGTCACGTCTCGCGACAGCCCTCAATGTAAACCTAGTGACGGCGGACCAAAACCCCGCCACCCGCAACTGAAGCGCGAACTGGGTCGCCGAATCCGGACTGTCCCGTGATCGGTGTTTCCGGCGGGTCGCTCAGTAGGTTTCGGCTCCCGGCCAGCGGTCACTGAACGTGATGGCGGAGGCGTTGATCATGGGGTTTCCAGCGCATCGTCCATCGCGCGCGGCCTGCCGCGGGTGGGGTCCCGGATGCGAGTCACAAGATGCAGACACATCACACGCGCGTGTTCACCACGTACAGCCGCTCGAGCCGTGAATCACCAATCACGCGCTCGAAATGCTCGTCAAACCGCTCGAATATCGCCCTGACGCACTCAGTCATTCATTCACCCCAGTCGGCCAACTCCGTGCTGGAGCATACGGCGGAAACGGCCGTGTGCTCAGGGGTTACCGCGCACTCGAGGCGAGTGTCCACAGCGGACATCCCCGTCCGGGGAAGCTCTCCGCCTGCAGAGGCAGTGCGCTCAGGCGAACCGAGATCCGGCACCTCCCGGAGCCCGCCGAGCAGTCGGTCACCGAAACGCACTGCGAAGCGACCACCGTGCCGTCCGTGCGCTGATACTCCTCCAGCGAGATCGCGTCCCGCGCGGTCGGGACGCGATCCAGGCGCAGGCCGTCGGCGGCGGGTTTGAAGGGCACCAATGCTGCTGCATTGTGGTCGAGGACCAGCTCGGGTACGCCATCCGCGAGGCCGGGCCCACTGATGTGCTTGATCGCGCCGCGGTACTCGTCGCCGTCGAGGTAGGGGAAGTCCGAGCCGAGTACCAGTCGATCCGCGCCGAACGCGTCGACCGCGGCACGCAGGGCGGCCGGGTAGTCGTGGCCGACGGTGTCGCACCACATGCGACGTGCGATAGTGCTCGGCGCTTTGAGCCCTCCACCTGGAAGTAGCGGACAGAACTGTCCAGGCGCTGCAACAACATCGGCAACGCGCCGTCCAGGTGTGCGACGATGATCTTCATGTTCGGATAGTGCGCCGGCACGACATGTCGGATTAGTTCGGTGACCACCACGGTGTCCTCGATCGGCGCCCCAATCACCCACGTGAGTCCCGCATCTTCGATCAACGTCGATCCGACGCGGGTGCCAGGTAGCTGCGACGCTGAGCCACCCTGTCGCCACCGCGGCTGAGCGCGCAAGAGATCCGCCAGCCGCCACTTGCTGCCGGCGACCTCAGCAGCAGGTGTCAGGCCTGCGTACCACGGAGGTAAACCGCCGAACCGGCTGACGGTAAAGTGTTCCTCCGGGCGGCGCGTCCGAAAGGGAATGGTGACGCAACCGTGAGCTGTTCAGTGACCGACACAGGGGAGTGCGATGCCTGACCGTCCGATTCTGGTGTTGACCGCCACCGGCGGGCAGGGACGTGCCGTCACCGCTGCGCTTCTGGACCGCGGTGCCGAGGTGCGGGCACTGGTGCGTGATCCCGGCAGCCCAGGCGCGCAGGCTCTGCGCGGGCGTGGCGTCGAGGTGGTCTCCGGGTTGCTGGAGGACGCCGATTCGTTGACCGGCGCCATGCGCGGCGTGATGGGTGTGTTCGCGTTGACCACCCCGTTCGAGTCAGGGCCGGCGGCCGAGGTGGCCCAAGGACGGGCGATTCTCGCCGCCGTGCGCGACGCCGACGTGCCGCACCTCGTGTTCAGTTCGGTCGCCGGTGCCGGTCAGCGGACCGGGGTGCCGCATTTCGACAGCAAGGCGATCGTCGAGTCCGAGGTTCGCACGAGCAGGGTCCCCTACACGATCCTGGGACCCACGTACTTCTTCGACAACGCTCTCGGCGATCAGGAACGGATTCTCGCGGGCTCACTCGACCTCCCGTTGCCGAGTGACCGGCCGCTGCAGCAGCTCGCGCGCTCCGATCACGGCGCGTTCGCCGCCGAGGTGCTCGTGCACCCCGAAAAGTACGTGGGCCGGCGGATCGAGCTGGCCAGCGACGCACCGACACCGATGGAGATGGCGCGCTCGCTGAGCGACGCCGTCGGTCTCGAGGTCCGCCACAACCGGTTTCCCCTCGAGACCATCAGCAACCCGGACATGCACGCGATGTGGGAGTTCCTCAACGGACCGGGCTACCAGGTGGACATCACCGCCCTGCACGCCGGTCACCCGGAGATCGGGTGGACCTCCTTTGCCGCGTGGACTCAGCAGGTTTTCGGGTATGCAGCGTGACCGTCGAGGTGCCTCTCCGATCGTCGACACCGCATCCGCGCTGCGGAATCCGGGCAGCGGAGCCTCGGGTACGCACCGCGGATACGGCGTCGGATCAGGCTTGCTCCGTCGGCTGAGGCGATAGGTCGTACAGGGCCGGCTTGCCGGCGTCGCGGCACCTCGACGCGGTCACCGGTCCCCATGGATTCCAGACCCGCTTGGCAGACGACGTTCTTCCAGGTTGAGCAGGAAGCGTTTGCGGTCGACACTGCCCGCGTATCCGGTGAGGCCGCCGCTCGCGCCGACCACGCGGTGGCACGGCACGACGATGCTGATCGGGTTCCAGCCGTTGGCGTTGCCGACCGCCTGCGCGGCGCCGGGGTCGCCCAGCTCGGCGGCGAGCTCGCCGTACGTGCGCTTCTCGCCGTACGGGATCTTCGTGAGCAGGCCTCACACCTTGCGCTCGAAGCCGGACCCGCGTGGCGCCAGCTCGAGGTCGAACTCCCGGCGTTCGCCCGCGAAGTACTCCCCCAGCTGCCGGATCGCCTCGGCGAAGCCCTCGTCCGAGCGCGGCCCCAGGCTCGCCAGGCGCGGTTCGCGCTTGTGGCCCTCGAAGTAGAGCCCGACGAGCGCCGTGCCGTCCGCGACCAGCGTGGGGTCGCCGACCGGCGACGCCGCGACCGCGTATCGAACGCCCATGCCCTCGTTCCCTTGTCCTTGCGTCGCACCGGGTAGGGGCGCAGGCTCGCCGAAGTGTTAGTTCAGCCCTGCGATTGTTCCCCACCAGCCAGTTGCTGTTAGCGCAGATCGCACTTGCGCCAGGCACTGCGCTGGCCCACGCCGCCTGAGTGCTCACCCTCACCGAGCGGTACCTCGAAGCCACCGCCGTGTTCGACCGTGTGCACGGCTGGGCCGCCATGCGGCAGGCGCGAACTTCGTCGCAGGTGACAGGCGTCGAGACGGTCGGGTGCTCACGCCCGCGTCTTGGCCATCACGGAGGGACGGCATCAGGGGTCTCGCGGGCCAGTCGATGTGCGAGCCGTTTCGCGTAAACGGGGCAGGCTGACGGGTTGCCGGTGGTGACGGCGGCGTAGAGCTGACTTGTTGACCGGACCAAGCGGCGACGCGCCGAGGAGGTCAACACGCCGTGCCGCTGATGCCGTTGTGCGTGCCGGCCGTCGTGACAGCCGCGGGCGCGGCGGCCGCGCTGACCGGCTGGACCCCACGCGACACCGATCGGTCCGCCGCGGTTCGCACCTGGATTCGAGCACGGCGTTTTCCTTGCACCACAACGGCCTTCAGCCCAGCAGTACCCAATCTGATGATCACCTCGAGCCGGCTGACCCCGATCAGGGGCGTTTCCGGGACAGGAGTGATCATCTCGTCACCCGGACAGGGAAGGAGGACGCACCTACTCGGCGGTCCCGGCACGACCGGGCCGGGCGGCACACTTTTCTTGGCCGACGCGGGAACGAGGTCGGCGTCTGTGATCGAGATCCGGGAAAGTTCCGAGCCGCAGGAGGCTGACCATGCACAGTGGTCCGAACCAGTGAGCTCGGCGATCCGGGCCAGTTCTGTCCGCACTCGCCCGGTACGCGCCCGCGGACGTCGGGGTCATCCTCATTTCCGGGACGGCCTTGCCGCTGGACACCGGGTCGACCGGAAAGTGTCCCCTCGCCGGCACAGGTGCGCAACGTGCGATTTCGCCTGGACTAACAGGCCTGCGTCCCCTCACATGAGGTGCACGAAGGCCATCTCGATGTCCCTCCTTGAGCAGTGCCGGACCGGCACCTCGTCACGGCTTGGCCACATCCGGCGGAACGCTCCGGCTCGCTCCGCATCTTCCTCGGGCCGCAGGACATCGCGGCTCTTCGTGCAGCGCTACCGAACGGGGTCGACGAGTCGTCGCATTGCGGAGGGGAGGGTTGAGTCCTCGGGCATCGCGTCCATCAGCGTCTCGTTCGCGTCATCGCACCCCGTTCCGCGTTGATGCCGGGGGGGTCTGCCCAGGGTCTGGTTGACACCTCACCTGTGAGGCTTCGGCCTCGCATGGAAGGATGTCACCGTGCCCAAGCCCTACCCCCGTGAGTTCCGTGACGACGTGATCGCTGTGGCCCGCCGCGGCGAGGTCCCGTTGAAGCAGGTCGCCAAGGATTTCGGGATCTCCGAGTCGTGTCTGGCCAACTGGCTGCGCGCGGCCGATGTCGAGGACGGCACCCGGCCCGGCGTGACCCGGGATGAGTCCGCTGAGCTGCGGGAACTGCGGAAGCGGAACCGGTTGCTGGAGCAGGAGAACGAGGTCCTGCGCAAGGCGGCGGCTTACCTGGCGCAGGGCAATCTGCCGGGAAAATAGTCTTCCCGCTCGTCCGTGACCTGGCTGCGGCCGGCGCCCCTATGCGGGTGCCGGTCGCGGTGACGTGCAGGGTGCTGGGGATCTCCCGGCAGGCCTACTACCAGTGGTGTTCGTCCCCGGTCTCGCAGCGGGACTGGGACGACGCGCATTTGATCAACGCCGCGCCCGAGATCCACTCCGATGACCCGGCCGACGGCTACCGGTTCATCGCCGACGAACTCGCCCGGCGCGGATTCACCGCCTCGGAGAACCGGGTGTGGCGGATCTGCTCGATGCAGCAGATCTTCTCGCTGCACGCCAAGAAGAAAGGACGTTCCCGCAAGGCGGGTCCGCCGGTGCACGACGACCTGGTCCGCCGGGACTTCACCGCCACCGCACCGAATACCAAGTGGCTGACCGATATCACCGAGCACCCCACCGGCGAGGGCAAGCTGTATCTGTGTGCGGTCAAGGACTGCTACTCCAACAAGATCGTCGGATACTCCATCGCCTCGCACATGCGGGCCTCACTCGCCGTCAGTGCGCTGCGCAACGCCATCGCGCTCCGAAACCCACGCGATGTCGTCGTCCACTCCGACCGCGGCGCCCAATTCCGATCGGTGCCCTACCAGCGCCTCCTGCACGCGCATGGGCTGACCGGGTCGATGGGGCGGGTCGGCGCCTGCGGTGACAACGCTGCGATGGAATCGTTCTTTTCGTTGCTGCAAAAGAATGTTCTCGACACCCGGAGGTGGCGCACGCGTGAGGAGCTCCGGTTGGCGATCGTGTCCTGGATCGAGACAAAGTACCACCGCAAACGCCGCCAACGCGCCCTGGGCAAGCTCACCCCAGTCGAGTTTGAGACCATCTACACCACCGCAGCAGCGGCCTGAGAAACAGCCAACTCCGGTGTCAACCGAAGTCTGGGCAGACCCCTGCTACACAGCTCCTACTGTGTAGCAGCATGCTGCTACACGCCAGAACACTAGCGCATAGTGCCGCGCAGTGCCGCAGGGGGCCGGAGAAAATGACACTACTTTTGTCAATACTGGCGGGGCACCAAACGGCTGCGTTCTAAGGGATGTCTCGTAACTGGTGTTGTGGTTGGTGGGGCTGGTGTTGCGGGTCAGTGTGCGAGGTGGATGTTGTGGAGGTGGGCGATGCCGGAGACGGTGTCGTTGAGTGTGCTGGCTGCGCGGTGGTAGTCACGCAGGATCTTCCAGCACTTCATCCGCGCCAGCGCGTGCTCGACACGGGCCCGGATCTTGCGATGGCCGGCGTTGAGGTCGTCCTGCCAATCCGGGAGATCGCTGCCGTCACGCGGTTTACGGTAGGGCATGATCACGACCGGGTTGCCTTGGTAGCCGCCGTCGGCCATCACCGGCCGACCTGCCAGTTCCTGCTCGATCCCGGAGTCGCGGTAGACCGTGCAGTCGTTGCGGTTGCCCGGATGCGGATCGCCGGTCGCGATCACCAACCGGGTGTCCGCGTCGATCGCGACCTGCACGTTCGCCGAATACCGGTAGTTCTTCGACGGCGCCGCCAGCCGATGATCCCGCGTCGGCACCAAGGTGCCGTCAACGATCGCGACCGCGTCGATCCGCCGCTTGCGGACCGGAGCCAGCGCCAGCAGCGGGCCGATCGTGTCGATCACACGGTGCGCCGCGGAATGCGACACCCCGAACAGCGGCCCGATCTGGCGCATCGTCAGGTTCGTCCGCCAGTACGTCGCGACCAGCAACACACGATCAGCCAGATCCCGGCGCCACTGACGACCAGGTCGACCATCGGCGATCTCGTCACCACCACGGTTCGCCACGACCCGCACCAACTTGCGGAACTGACCCGGCTCCAACCCCGTGAACGGGGCAATCCACTCCGACCGCGACGCCGAGATCACCTGCACCACACCATGATCAACCAACACCCCCCACCGACCCACACCGGGTTACGAGACATCCCTTAGGCTCGAACCCTTCACTTCGGCCCTTCCGACGTGTGCCGATCCCTTTTGGGCAGGGCACCAGCTGCCTTGTGGATGTCGGTCAGGCAGTGCGCGTGCGTCCACTCCGACGCGAGACGCTCGGCGAACGCGGGGCGCCAGCGGTCGTGCCAGGTTTGGGCGTCGCGGGGGTTCGAGTGGCGGCCCAGGTGGGCAGCGCGCCAGGTGTAGGTGAGGGTTGCGATCTCCGAGAGCAGACCGGGGTGGTCAAGCCAGCAGTCGGGGATCGCCACAGCGCGGCTTCCGGGCCGGCCGACGTACACCTCGTTGTAGTAGTGGACGAAGTGCGCGAGGGTGAACAACGGGGTCTCGCCATCGTTGGCTGAGTCCTCCGCCGCCGGCGGTGGCGGGAAGGCGAGCCATCGCGCGAGGCGCCCCGTGTCGGCGCCCTCCTGTTTCTCGAGCTTGGAGACGCGCTCGTGGAGGTGTTCGAGAAGGCCGCGATGAGCCTGTGCGGCCGACCACAACCGTTCGATCATCGCGTCGAGCTCAGCGCGAGATCGACGAACACCACTGTCGTCGGAATCCGGCTGGGCCAGTTCAGGGATCTCCTCGTCGTCGCCGTTCATTCCCGCGCCTCGCCAGAACGGGTTGCCGCCAGCGCGTCGGCTCCACGGCCGCCCCGGATGGCAGACACATCGGCTTCCAGCTGTGGCCAATCACGGCGTTTGGTGACGTCGATGGCCCTGCCGAGAACCGGCTTGAGATTGCTGTGAAGGATCAGCACTCGCCGGCGAGCCAACGTCCGAATGTCGCCCGGCCGGTACGTCGGCACGGTCTCGAAGCCGACTGACCCTCGTCCGGCGCCGAGCAAGCCATCGCTGTGGTGCTGGTAGGTGGGGCGCCGGTGGTCGGCTGAGATCGTCGACAGCCACTCGAGCGTCCGGTCGTCCTTCAGTCCTGGGAAAATCGAGAGGGTGAGCGTGTTGTCGATCAGCGTCTGGCGCCCGTTTTCGCCGTAGAGCTCGTCGAGTTGGGCGCGAGACTGCGCGGACCAGTGGATCACCACGCCGCGGCCTGCGGAGTCGGAGATGAACCCGGGCAGGCGCGGAATCGGTGTGCCTTCGTAGATTTCGTCGAGGATGGCAGTCATCGGTGGTACCAGGCGTCGGTGTTCGGTGTTGAGCGCACGTTCCTGCGCCGTGGTGATGATCTGCTCGGCGAACGCGGTCAGCACTGGCCGCGCCTGCGGCGCTTGGTGCTGGCCTGCGATCACGAAGACGCTTCCGTGGGATTCGAGCAAGGAATCGACGTCAAAGGCTTCGTCCGCCGACGGCGTGCAGAGCCAGCGGATGTCGGGGTTCATGAAGGGCTCGATCGCTCGGCGAACGCTCATCCAGACCGCGTCGGACGTCTCGGCAACCATCCCGATCTCCGAGCGCAGGTTGAACGCCAGCTGTGGGTACTTCCGGTGAAGCAGCTGCACCGGTTCTTGGTCCGGTGGTTTGGTGATCGCCCAGTTGACCAGGTCGTCGACTGTGCGTCCGTGAAGTGCGGCGGCGAGCAGGTAGGCCTGGAGCACGATGATCGCGCGGCCGCGGAAGACCTTGTCGTTGCCTCCGACGCCTTCGAGGCCCAGGGCGGAGGTCTCGATCAGGGTCTCGGCCCGGCGCAATGCCACGACGGGCGACCCGCAGCCGGCCACAGGATTCCAGCGGACGTGCCGTGGCCAGGACACGGTCCCGGTCATGTCGAGCAACCACGCTGTGCCACCAATCGGCCGGCGCGAACGTGCGAGAAGTCCCCACTCGGCGAGGTCGTCCTTCGTCGTCGACGCGAGCAGCGCGCCCGGCGCGGCGAGCATCTTGTGGACCAGATCAGTGCGGCTCTTACCCGATCGCGTCGGGGCGATGACTCCGGTGGGATTCTCGAGCGAGGTGAGCAGCCGTTCTCGGTGTGGACCGCGGTGCAGCGGGACGCCGATCGATTCGGCCGGCATGCGCCGGCGGTCCCGTGCGACGAGATCCGGTCGTGTCCAAGAAGCGGTCTTGCGCGCTGCCGACTCCGACAGGTTCGTCCGGATGTCCCGACGGCTGGCGTGACCTGCCTCGGATGGACCGAGCCGCCGCCACGCCGGCACTGATACCCCGGCGGTGAGGCTGACGAGAACCAAGAACAGGGTCGAGAAGTACAGGTAGTAGGCGGCCTCGTGACCGGTGATTCCCTCCGACCACGGGGTAGGCAGGTCTCGGCCCGGCGCCGCCGGATCAGTGACCAGTCGAGCGGCGAACTCAGGCCAACGGCTCAGGGGCGGCCAAGCCCAGCTTCCGGTGCTCAGGCCGGTGGTCAACGCTGCTGCGACGACGAAAGTCGCCGCGAGCACGAGCAGGACTACGACGGCACCGACCACCAGGGCAACGAGCACGACATCGCGGTCGAGACCGGCTGCGGCGGTGTGGGTTCGGGTCACGGAGCGCGGCTCCTCCCAGGCACGGAGGGCGCGGCCCGCGCGGCCGGCGAACGGTCATGCGGGTCAGCTCCCTCCTGGTGTCGGGGAGGGCGTGGTGGGGTCGACGACCCTGCGGATCGCGACGATCCGGCCGGTCCAGGAGGTCAGGGGGCTGAGAATGACGCCGTGTTGCTCGTCGTAGGCGTCGACGACGAGGCCGTGTCCGATGAAGATGCCGACGTGACGGGGAACCGCAGCAGTCCCGAGCGCGCCGGGGATGAAGAGCAGATCGCCTGGCAGTACGTCTCCGCCGTCGGCAATAGCGTGCCCTGCTCGGACTTGGCTGAGGGTGCCCGCCGGGACCGCGACACCGGCCGCGGCCCAGGCGGCCAGAACGAGGCCCGAGCAGTCGTAGGAATCGGGGCCTTTCCCACCCCACTCGTACGGCTTGCCGAGTTGCGCGACGGTGAACGAGACAGCAGCGGCTTCGCGGGCGTCGGCCGGCAGCGTGAACCCCGGTGGGACCGTCTGCGCCCTTTTCCCGGGCGGGAGCGGCAGATCTGAGCTGCCGTGGTCGGGGCAGCCCGGTGTAGCGGCGACCGGTTCCGTGGCGCCGGGCGCCGGGACGGGGTTGTCCGGTCCGGTCCAGAATTTCGCAACGATGTCCGTTGCCTGTTGTTCGCGTGGGGCGTAGCGCTCGGGAAACCCGCTGTTCTGGACGGCTTGCTCGGCTTTCCCGGGCGGCATCGTGGCCCACCCCGGGACGGCGACGAGGTGATCGAGGAAGGCGTTGGTCGCGTAGACGGGGTCGAGGATCTGCGCGCGGGTGCCCCAGCCTTGCGACGGACGCTGCTGGAACACGCCGAGCGAGTCGCGGTCGCCATGGTCGAGGTTGCGCAGTCCGGACTCGACCAACGCGGTCGCGAGGGCGAGTACCGCCGCACGGCGCGGAAGCTGTCGTTGGCGTACAACGTCGACGATCGTGCGGGCGATGTCCATCGAGTCGGCATCCAGCACCTGCCGATCGATCTCTTGTCCCCCTCCGCCCGGCCCACCGTCGATGCATCCCGTGAGGGCGACCGTCGCGCTTGTGCTCTCCGGTGCGAGCACGGTGACGGCGACCGCTGCCGCCGGGAGCCCCACGACAACAACGGCTGACAGCACGACAGCGGCGATACCGTTGAGCCCGGCCATGGGTCAGAGGCCCAATCCCGCGTGCGAACCTTCGTCCTCAGCCGGCGGCTCCTCGAACCAGGACTCACGCAGCTCTTCGTCAGCCCGACGGTGCTCCTCCGACGACATCTCCTCGTCGTCGCTGAGGTGCTGGTCGAAGGTGTCGGCCGGCATGTCCGAGAGTGTCGTGTCGTCGTTCTGCTCGGCCAGAGCGCCGTTCAGAAGACCCTCGAAGATCGGCACAGAGTTGACACCAAAGGAGTAGCCGTCGACGGTGAACGGGCTCACCATCCGTTCGTTGTGGGGCGCAGAGTCCGGCCAGTCCCACTGCAGCGTCAGCTCGTGACCTCCGCTGCTATAGGTCTCGCGCTGGCCCGTTCTGCTCGCCTCGGTCTCGACGAGATCCCACTCTTGAGCGGCCAGCACCGGGTTGATGTCTTCTCGGCTCAAGCCTGTGACGACCCCGGCCGGTCGATAGGACGCACTGATCACGCTTGTGGAGTTCTGCTCACGGCCCGGCCCTCCGGGCAACTCGCGAAGATCGGTGTCAATGACTGAGCCGGATACCCTCGTGTTGTTGAGCATGTCTCCGAGCCCATCGGGAACGTCGGCGTACCCGCGGACTGCGGCGACGATCCGTTCAGGGTCGGTCACGTCCCCGATGTCGCCTCCGAGATCGAGGAGCCGCCGTTCCTCCCCATTGGCGTCGTTGCCGTCGATGACGTGGGCGTAGTAGGTCTGGAGGACGTTGTCCCATCCGACATAGATCTCTCGCTCGATCCCTGCGAACGCGCGGGGTTGCAGCCGGATTCGGCTATCCGCCACGGTGGGCCTCCCGGTTCCGAATCGGACGGGGAGGACGCCGCAGCTGGGCGTTGGTGTCGAACAGACGTTTCTCGAAGCTGGACAGGACCGTCTGGACCAGGTGTGCCGGGTGGTTCTCGATCTTCCAGAGGGCACGCCCGCGACGTTCGTTGACCGGACCGACCAGTCGCTGCCGCTCGGGTGGCGTCAAGCTGATTGCGGCGGCGAGCTCGTCGGCGACGTGAGTGGACTGTCCGAACAGGACACGGGTCGAACAGAGGGCAATGAGGTCCTTGGCGATCGCGACGGCTTGTGAGCCGGACGCGCCAACGGATAACAGGTCCGACAGCTTGTGCAACACCAGGATCTGGATGGTCTGCTCGAGGCGCGAGAGCCGGAGCTCGGCGTCGATTGCGGCCACCGCGCGCGGCCCGAGCCGCAGCTGACGCCAGCTTTCATCACGGACGACGATGCGGAGCTGCCCGTCCGAACGAAGATCGGTCGCAAGTGACGACCAGGCACCCAAACAGGTGAGCGCGATCGCGACGACCCTGTCGCCCCGGGACCGCAACTGCGAGAGATCCATGCTCTGCACCGGCGCGTTCCAGTCGAGCACGATGTTCGTGGGCGCGTCGAAGAGCCCGGCGAGCGGACCGGAGACGAGGTTCCCGAGCGCATCGGTGATCGACCGCAGCTCGTCGAGGAAGTGTCGTCGATCGGCGAACCGGAGATCGCGCCAGAGCTGCGCGTCGGGATCGGCGAGTTCACGGTGGACGTCCGGGACGGTGACGGGACGCAGGCGCGTAGACCCGGCGCTGGCGCCGACGAGCCGGTGCAGGACGACCGCGAGTGCGGCTTCGTCGGTGACGGTGGGTGAGTAACCCTGCGATTCGGCCAATGCGGCCAGCAACTGGCCCCAGCGGGCGAGGACGCCGTCGAGTTCGCTGCGTTGCCTGCTCGCAGGCCAGGAGTCCCAGTGCGCGGCGAGTGGTCCCAGGTCGAGGGCGTTGATCCGCGCCGTGCTGGAGCCGCCGAGCGCGATGGGCGTCGCACCGAGCGCCTTGACCACCGGGGTGTACTCGCCTTTGACGTCGCCGCTGATCAGAGTTCTGACGCCGAAATTGAGCATTCTGAGGATGAAGGCGACGACGGTCGACGACTTCCCTCGCCCCGGTTCCCCGAACAGGGCGACGTTCGGATTGGTGGCGTAGGCGCCGCGGAGCACCCACTCGACCGGATGGCAGTAGAACGCCCCGCCGGAGAGGACGTCGTACCCGATGCGCGCGCCCACCGCCGGAAGCGGGCTCGCGGCGAGCAGCGGGAAGAGGCCCCCGATCTCGTGGGTGCTGGCTTGGTACACCGGGAGCGGAGCCAGGACGGGTGACCAACCACGGCCAAGACGCGCGTGGCCACGACTCGGCGCCGCCGCGCCGTTGATCCTCTCCCGACGACCGGGCTCGGGCGGTGTCCACGGCACGTGGAGTTGGGGGGCGACGCCGAACATGCCGAGCAACTCGGTCGCGCTGCGCTCGTGCGCGCGGCGCGTCACAGCCCGCTCCCGCGAAGTTTCGGCAAACCGATGCCGACGGGAAGAACCGCGGTCACGAATCCGGAGTCCTGAGCGAGGTCCATCCGCAACAGCTCGAACCGGCCGGCGATGTCGTTCTCCATGCGCGCGGCGTGATCCTCGACGTTCCACTCCTCGGGCACCGACACCGCGGCAGCGACCGCGAAACGCACGAGGCCGTGGCCGGCAGCGACCGCGCGCTCTTGCGCGCGGGCTCCGGAGGCAGCGCGGGTGTCGGTCGCGGTCGTGGTGAAGCCTTTGGACCGCTTCCAGTCGGTCATCACGCCGGCACGGAACCTCCCGGCCCGTACCGCGCCACGGGCGCGGCGCGGAGACAGCGCTTCATAGTGGAGGGCCAGCGACCGGCGCTCCCCCGCAGTTCGTACGGCCAGCAAACCGCCCAGCGACCCGAAAACCGTTCCCGTCTCCGGCATCAACACCGCATACGACACCGTCGCGAAGCCGTCGTGGCGGTACACCCGTGCGGTCGGCGACGGTGCGCGTCCCGGCCCCGCAACCGCCCAGGGAACGCCGGCGCGCGCTCCGTGCCCGCGTGCGGCCAGCACCGCGGCCGAGGCCGGGCTGAACCCGGTGCGGATGGCTTCGGCCAGTCCCCCGCCGGACAGCCAGGTCACTCGCTGGGCTCCGAGGCCTCGAAGCTTGTCCTCGAGCCCGTCGAGCACGCGGTAGAGGACCATCGCCCGGCCGTCGACGCCGCCGCCGGCCGCTGCCGCAGGCCGACGGAGCGCGTGTTCCGGCCCCGTGAACGTGACGAACACCTCGTGCCGCACCGAGCCTGCACCCACCGTGCGATCCAGCTCCCGCGCCGCTCGGCGCGCGACGGTCGGCACATCACGAACCTCGTGCGACGCGCACCACGCCGCGTACTCCGCGCCGGTGTCCGGGACCGTGCGAACCAGCAGCGACATCCGGTCGATGAGTTCCCGGTTCGCCAGCGTGCCCAGCAGGCCGCCGAGCCGGTCGGCCAGCCGTTGGCATTGCGCGTCCGACAGCATCCCGACCCCGGTGTGCGAGAGCTTCGCTGTCGCGCCCCACCGGCCGTCGGCCGTGTCGTGGATCAGGCAGATGCGTCCGAGGTCGCGCATCGGCGGCCCGTCGGGAAACCTCAGGCGGGCCAAGGTCCCCGGCAGGTCGGGTTCGGATGGATCGACCGCGTGCCCCGCTGCGGCACGAGATTGCCAACGAGACCATCCGAAGGCGACGCCGACCTGGAACAGGAGAACGTGCGCCAGCCACTGAACGGCGGGTCGCCCCCGCACCGGGATGATCACCAACGCGATCGCTGGGCCGCACCACAGTACCGCCAGCAACGCACTGGCCAAGTCCCCGTTGGACAGAGCCACGACGACCGGGAGGCCGAGACCGACCGTGGCGACCGCCTGGCCCGGTCGAAGGCCCAGAAGCCACCCAGCCCGCTCACGCCGAGCAAGTCCTGTGTAGACACGGGTGCTCACAGCATCTCCTCCGGTCCTGCAGCCGGCCCGGAATCTCCGTCGTCCTCGTGGGAACTGGGCTCCGCTGCCTCGCCGAGGTCGGAGACCTCAGGAGGTTCAGGGAGGTCGACGTTGTCGGCTACTTCGTCAGGCAGAGGTGGTTCGGCGAGCTCCTCACCGTCGTCGACCAACTCCGATGCCTCCGCGTCAAGCGGATCGTCGTCGCCGGACCTCGGCTCATCGTCTTCGGGGATCGGCTCGTCGTCCTCCGAAGCGCTGTCGGCGCCTTGCTCGAACCGATCTACGTTGGCCTGCTCCTGGGTGTTGTTCGCGTCGTCCTCGTCGCCTTCGTCGTCGTTGCCGCGTTGTCTCAGCCAGTCCTTCAGGTTGTCGAGCACATTCGAACCGACTTGGCTCGGCAAGCTGTCCGGTCCGTAGGGATGCGCACCGGCGTCGGCCGCGGCATCGCGGATCGCGTCGCCGGCCTCGGTGTTCGGGTCCACAAAGGCGAACAGCCTGAACAGGACGAACGGTGTCCACAGAGAGATCAGCAGGACCATCGTCCCCGCCACCAACCCGACGAATCCCTGCGCGCCGCCCTCCACCGCAACACCTACCGCGATGACCAGAGCGATCGCGGGCTTCAAGAAGATGAGGGCCAACAGGACCCGGCAGCCCTTCCAAAACCACTTCGAGGTGGCTCGAGCGACCAGACCCGCGGCCAGGAGCGGGATCGTGATCACGACGATGTAGATCGAGGCCTCACGCAGCACCATCTCGAAGCCGAGGCCGAAAGCCGCGGGGAACGTGCCGGCCAACCCGAACAACCCGAGAACCGCGGCTTTCAGGGTGTCCGACGCCGGGTCGGGCAGATTCAGCCCGTGAAGCGCATCGGCGAACTTGTCCGAATGCAGCCCGAACTGCAGGATTGCGGTCGTCAGTTCATCGGCCACGGCAAGGAACGCGGCCACCACGCCCACCGAAACCGCGAGCGTCACTCCGTACTGGATCGGCCCCGAAACAAGCCGCACGAAGCCACGGCCGCCACGCAGCACGGTCACGATGAGCTGCCAGAAGAACAACCCCATCGCCAGAGCCCCGCTCACCCACAGCATGAACGGCCACAGGATCGACACGGGCCCGTCCGTCTTCGAAACAGTGAAGACCGTGAGCTTGTCGATGAACTCCAACACGTTGCGCAGAACGAAAAGCGCACTCGACCAGATCTGCTGCATGATCCAGTCGAAGGCATTGCCGGCGGCAACCGCCAAGCCTCGGCTCGCCGCGTCGCCCGCGGCTTCACCGAGATTCCCCAGCCCCCGCAGCCAGTCGAGCGGATTCATCGGCCGACCCCAGCGAGCAGGCGATAACCGGCGCCAGCGGCCTCAGCGGTGCCCGGCCACGCCGACGCCGCATACGCTGCCCGCGGCCCGTCACTGATCCGCCATCCCGACCCGGCCCACAGCATCGCCTGGCAATCGCCGACGCCCAGCCGCGCCCCGTAGCCGTGAACGTCAGTCGACAGCTCTCCCAGCACGCAGGCGACGACGTACCGTCCTCCGTCTGCTGTGCCCTTGATCAGCCCCTCGGTCACCTCGTAGCGCACCGCCAGCTCGGTACGTACTTCGCCCGCGCTCAGCCCCGCGGCCTGGCGGAATCGGGCGAGCACCGTGTACAGACCAGACTCGGCCACCGGTGGCGCCCCGGACACAGCCAGCTCCGCATACGCACGGGCGTAGGTATCCGGGTCACCACCGTTCACACCGGCCTCGTCGAGAGCAACGAGCTGCGCGAGCGCGCCCTCGGGCGACAGAGGGAACGCTGCAGGAATCCACGGCCCGCCAGTGGCGGACGTCGGCACAATGATCGGCGCGCCTGGGGATTCCGCCAGTGCATGCGGTTGCGCAGCGGACGCAGGTAGCCACACCATCAAGCGCGTTGCCAGCGCTTGCTCGGCTGCGGCGTCCCGGCCGACGCCCGAGGGCGCGATCATCACCGGCGTCGGAGCAGCTGTTGGAGAAGCTGTGCGGTAGTGGTCGACGACCAGCGAGGCGACGATCGCCACGACGGCGATAAACGCCATGGCCGCGACAATCAGACGGGTTCGTGCACGCCGCGCCGCCCGGCCGTCCGCTCCGGCGGTCATTGCGGAGCCTCGGCAAATCCGTTGATGATGGTCCAGCCCAGGCCGTAGAGGAGCGCGCCGCTGATGGCGCACAGCATCATGACCAGGCCGACCTTGCCCGCGCGGTGATGGTCCACCCACCTTCCGCCGGCCCACACGATCAGTCCGACGAAGAATCCGATGAGCAGCGCGATCGCCGCGCCCCACTTGGCGTTTCCGACCAAGTCCAGGATGCGGTCCGCTCCCGGTGGCGGCTTCGGACCCGGGTTGGGAATCTGAGCCAGCCAGAAAGCCACTAGATTCACGAGCATCGCGTCTCCCCGTGCCGTGTCTGGCACGAGCCAGACGGCGAAGCGGGGAGGGCTTCGGACGTGTCGGTGGTGGAGCAGGTCTTCCTTGATCAGCGGGACAGCGGCCGAGCGTTCACCTGAAGCCAACAGTCGATCAGGGGTTGCATGGGCCTGCGTAGTCGATCCGGTGTAACCGCGGCCGTGACTCCGTCAACGGCCGCGCCCGAATCCGAAGGCACGAAGACGGCGGCGGGCATTAGCGCCTGCATTCGTGGGCCGGCGCTCGCGAGGACCCGTCCGGGCCACTTGCGCACGCCGATCACGACGAGTTGTTGAGGCAGCACCACCTGGCCGTGCCGACTCCACTGTTCGAACCGAGCCAGCACCTGCTCCGCATGGACCACGCCGGGAACGCTGGCGCGCACCACCAGCACCGGATGCGTCCCGCTGGGGAACGGCGCCAGCCAAGCACCTGGCCCAAGCGCCGGGTTCACAGCCAAGCGCCACGCGTCCCAGGCGACATCCACAACCGTCAAGCCGACTCGATGCCCCGCCGGCAACCAGAAGGACGGCGACGGAACACCGCTCACTTCCAGTGCGGGCGCCGCAGTCTCGGCTCGAGCGACGAGCGCTTGAGCACGCCAGGAGAACCGCATTCGAGTGGTCGCGCGAGGGCCGGGTTGCGCCGAACCGTCGGACCGTGTTGCTCGAGCCAGGCCGGAACGCGCGGGATCGGCGGTGTCGGCAAGCAGGACGGCGTGGCCCTTGAGCTGCGCCAAGTCCGACAACGCCGCTGCTACCGTCGTCGCGCCCGCTCCCGGCGAAGCGGCAAGGACGGGAACGACGACCCCGAAATCACCCGGCGCTCGAGCCGATCGGGCCCGCATGGGCACTTGACCTGCGAGAATAGGACTCGCCGATGAAGTCACCTCGCTCATCTCCCCACATGCCCGACGCTGTCCGGACTCGCGGTGCGAGCTCGGAGAGCGATCAAACCTTGCCGAGGAGGGCAGTCAATGCGAAAGTTGTATCATCGCGTTGACATCTTCAGGTGAGCGTAGACGCCACACAGAGATTGTCAACCAACCGGCCCGGCGAGGCAAGGAGCACCACTTCGATGGCAGGAAAGCCGGCAACGCCTGCCCAGGTCGACGGCGACACCCCCGTCCCCGAACGCTACGGGCGAGTCCAGGCCGCGCTCGTCGAGTCGCTGCTGGCCCTGCCGACGTTCGCCGAACGCCTTTCCTACCTGCTTGACAGGCAGTCCGACATCTACACGCGCGACGGCACCGTCGTGATCGACCCAGCCGTGATCGAGAGGGACGCCGACCAGCTGGCACGCCACACCCCGTCGAACGCCTTCATCGCCGAATGGGTGCAGTTCCACAGCGGCACCACGTTCTCCCGCAGCGCTATGTCGCAGCTGCGCACCGGCCGCCGACCCACACCTCGCACGGCAATCGCGAACGCACTCGCCGACTTCTGGCGCATCGACCCGCGACTCCTCGACCCCACCGTCCCAGCCGAGCGCTTCGCCGAAGCGACGGCTGCTGACGACACTGACATCACACCGAACGACCTCGACAGCGTCGACAGTCGGACCTGGGAGCTGATGAACGAGATCGGCTTCCAAGGCGTGCGTCCCCGCGAAGTCTCGACCGTGTTCAGCGCGACCACGGAAGAGCAGAAGCTGGCATTCCTCGATGTCCTGGAGGGAATCGCCAAGCACCAGCGCGAGACCAAACCCACGGCTGACTGACGGTCCCGAACAAGGTCACCTCCTAACCAGACGTGCCGCTGTCGACACCAAAGCTCATGCGACGGTCGGTGTTCGAACGAAGCTGAGTAGTCGATCGTGTCGCGACCGTACCCGCCAAGATGGCGCAGACTTCATGCCGAAATGACGCCGCTGCGGGAGATGTTTGTGTCACCTGAACCACTCGCAACAACTCCCGACGCCCGGCTCGGGAGCGCCATGACGGCACTCGCCGTTCGGCATGATCCAGAGCTCCAGCACCACCCGCTCCAATGGGTACGGCGCAACGGCATCATCGTCGGCCACCCAACTCGCTCGATGGCCCCTGCGGAGCGGGCAACCTGGGTCCGTCGTTGGGCCAAAGCGATCGGCCTGCGCCCGTCGCGGGAGCGGGCCTCGCAGGCGCATCCTTTGCGGTTTCGGGGAACCGTGGAGACCCTCAAGGTGGAACTTCACCACGACACGGCTTCAGCTCCCCCTTCGTGGGGCGTGCACGAAGTTCATTCGCGAAGGATTCCTCCGCCTTTCGACAACCTGGTCGAGCAGACCAAGGTGTATCCGGCGCCAGTTCACCGTCCTGAACAGCGCGAACACCGAACCAGGTTCTCCCTCGGCACCCAAAGCGTTCCCCCGTCACACGGGGAGCGGCGCACCACCGATTTCCCACCGCAGCGGGGTCGCTTCTGCGGCGAACTGAAGCTGCCCCCAGGCCACGAGCATTGACTGCTCAGCCAGCGAACCAGGCTGAGCCTGCGCGCCCGTGACGAACTGAAACGTTGAGCTCGAGGTGGGCGTGTTTGCCTTCCACCGAAGCCCGTCCACACTCAGCTCAAGCTAGCTGCTCACAGCCGATGGGCCACGTAATCCTTCGCCGCAGAGCTGAGCCGGTCGGCTCCGGGAAAGGCATCCGTGACGCACCGATAGCTCCACAGACCCGCGACGTAGCAGGCGAAAGCCGATAGGGCCTCGCTCGTTGCGTTCGCCCAGCTCCGGGCACCTTCCGCCCATCGTTCAGCGTCGGCAGGTGCGTGACCTGCAGCAATCAGGCGAATGACCAGGAATGCGACATCCACCCACGCCGCACCGGTGGCAGGCCGACCCCAATCGATCACCCGGGCCGACTCCGCCGAGCCAGAGATCACGAACTGGTGCTCGTGCAGATCAGTGTGCAACAGCGCATCGCCCCGCACGAAGCCCGCGGCGGCTTCGGACCGCTCGGTCATCTCGTCGAGATTCCAGCCCCTGAGGTGTTCGGGCTCGACCTCGGCCAGTTTGACCCACCAATCCGCTGTCGACCACCGATCACTCAGGGCCGGTGCGCTGCGGCCGTCCAGCTCGCCGATACGGGCAACGGTCGCCGCGACCAGGTCCAGGTCGGCGGAACCAGGCGAGAGGTCAGCCGCACGCCCAGCCACGAACTCCGACCCGACGATGAACCAGTCCGGCTCGACGTCCACGGAGAAGCGTGTCGCCGGCGCCAAACCTGCGGTTAGGCCGCCGAAACTTGCTTCGTTGCGAAGCCATCTCATCCGGAGGCTGACACCCTTGACACCCTTGAGAAACACTCTCTCGTGGTCGCTGTCGACCACAAGCGCAAGGTCGCAGTTCATCCCCTGTTCGATATCCCGAACGACGGTGACATCGCCGAGGTGCGCCCGCACTGCGTCCTGGGCCGCGGCGGGCAAAGCATCCCACCCGTATCGTTCGATCACGCGGAGACCGTATCCGGTCGGACCGGGTGATGGTGGCACCCGGTGTTGCCACCGGAGTGTGTGCACCCCTGCTTGCACTGAGAGCACTTCGCAGACACGTCCCAAAGGTCGAGGTCGACTGCGAACCCGGCCTCACGAATAGCCTGCACCGAGCGGTTCACATTCTCCTGGGGCTGCAGATCATTCGGTGTGACGCTCATAGGCGTCGGATCGTGGTGCAGGAAGTAGCCGGCGATCCGCCGACAGAACGCGTCGTACTCCTTGGTGTAGAGGATGAACGCATGCCACCCAATGTCGACCGTGCTGCTCGGGGAGAGGGGCTCGGTCGACCTGGCACACGCTGCCAGGAACGCCAGGGCTTGATCCACGATGCGCGTGGCGTACTCGGCCGTCACGGCTCGCTCACGCACGATTCGGTGCACCAACTGGTCGAACAGTTCTTCGGACACAAGGCCTTGTCCTGTGAAGTCGTCCACGGAGATCGTCATTGCATAGTCCTTCCGTTGTCGATTGTCGAGCTTCAAGGCGAGCCAACCGCTTGACGAGGTGCACTAGGTGCGAACCAGCTCGCTGGCGCGGTGGCGCGCCAGCGCGCTCGCGAACAACTTCCAGGCCGCTAGGTCAAACATCGTGTAGGCGTAGCCATTACGACGGTCGCTGCTCCGCACCCGAGTGATCCACACCGGGTGACCGCTCTCTTCGGTGGTCCTGCCGTAGTCCCCATTCAGGCCCACCGGGCCTGAGAACTCGAACCACTCGTGCACCGTGCTTGCAAGTTCGGCGCGCGTGCACCGTTCCTTCTGCTGCATGACTTCCCCCCTCTGTCCCTCCAATTTCGACACCTGGTGAACGCGCCAGCGTCACCACACCCACGGCTTTCCGGCACGGCTAGGTTCTCTTCACACCCTCATGTCGACGGATGCTCGTCACCGGTCCAAGGCCCCACGGCGGGTGCGTCAGGATCGTTCTCAGGCCATAACCACAAAACCTCGGTCCATGCCTGGCTGGCGATCCAGTCATGGAGCGGACGTGGACGAGGCGTGGCCCACTGCTCGTCGTCCGCGGAATCAGCCTTTGGCTTCGGTGTGGGATTCTTCCGCCAAAAGGCTGAACCGTTCATCTGCTCCGGATTCAGACGAGGCGTTGCCGCCGAACTTGCGCGACAGGTCGAATACCGTGATCATGCCCCTTGGATTTCCGCCAGAGTCGAAGCGTCTCACCTAGCGCCACCTGCACCTTTGCTTGCTCGCCTGCTTGGTAGTTGAGGTAAGACGGTTCACGCACCCACGTCGTCGTACCGCCCGGGAGGCGAGCAGGCGGCAAGGGCACAACCCGGCCGGCCGGAAGCAGCTCGACGCCGACCAGGTCCTTCAGTTCGTCTGCAAGCTCTCGACAGCGCGAGACTACAATCCGGGTTCCGAAGGAGCCCCTGATGACCGGGCTGTCAAGTATGGACCGGATCCGATGCTCGAACGCATACGACAGGCATTCGGACGCCACGTGGATCAGATCGAAGTCTTCACCAGTCCGCGTCAGAATGCTGTACGGCGCAACCGTCCACCACGATCGAACTGCCGGAACGTCTCGGTAGGATCGTCTCGCACGCGAAACTGGCTCCAGGCCAGGCACTTTCTGCGCGTTGTGTCCTACCGTGAACGAGTGTCCATTCCAAACGGAGCCGGGGATCACACTCCAGCCATGCGAGGCGTACTCGATGGCCTGTTCCCTCAGCCGGTTGTGCCGTGGGTCAATGATCGGTCGAGGCATTCCGGTTCAGTGTCCTTGTCCTTCGATCAGACGGGAAGCTGGAACGCGATGAGGCCGGGGGACATGCCGGGGATCATCACCTCGGCCCCATCGCGAGACATTGAGTGACAAACGCCAGGGGCCCAAAGAGCGAGCCCGCCCAGACCTCGTGCGCGATCGACGGGACCCAGTGCGCCGTTCGAAGCTGCGCAAACTCAGCCGGGCAACCAAAACCAGTCGACATCCCGGACAGAGAGGTTTCGGCGAGTCAGTCATCGCAGCGGCAGGGAATTCCGCGGAACACAAACCTCGGTAGATTCCAGTGTGAGACCGCAGGCCTTCGGCCATGGCATCGTCGTCGACCAGGTGATCTTCGGGTCCGCCCGCTGCGGTCACCCGTATCGGCAACGCGAGTGCTGGACTAGTCATCGAGACAACTCCCCTGGGGTGCCGGGGCTGTTGACAGAACTTCGTTAACGACCATCGCCACCTCGCCGTCCACCTGCCAAAACGGCCGCGGCGAATTGCCCGACAGAGCACTTTCGGCCCACCGAGCGCCGCTTGATCGAGTCATCGACTCGACTTTGATCGTTTCGACATGGCCTGCGCCTACCCGCTCGAAGAACAGGAACGAAACCTCCTGCAGCGGCACACGCACGAATCCAGCCTCGACCGCGCGCTGCAGCGCCTCGAGATGCGGTTGTTCCTCGGACGTCGTCGCCGTCTTCTCGTTCACAGGTGATCCACCCCTTCCGCCCGTCGCCCAGCTGGTGAACGGCAACACGGCTCGAGCCTTCAGTCCGGACCAAGTTGACGGTGTCCACCAGGAGGCGGATCGCCTTGGCACAGGACCGCGAACTCGCCGACCCGTCTAAACCATCCACCAAGTTGCCTGCAACAACGAAACCGCAGGTCAGGGGAACAAACCACCCGAGCAAACAGTGATCTTGACGGCAGAACATCCCTGTTCAACCGGGAGAGATTGCACAATACTGGGATCGGCGTATGGTCCGCGCATCCCCGGCAAAGGAGGACGGCCATGTCATCGGCGACGCGCAGCGTTCGCGGCGAGCAGCGGCAATTGTCCGCGCAACTGCGGTCGCAGTCAAAGACATGGGCCGAGGTGGCCCACGCCTTTGCCGAGCGCTACCACACCAACATGCGCACCGCTCTGCGGTTAGCCCACGGGTGGAGCCAGCGCGAAGTGGCTGAGCGCTGGAACGCGCGCTGGCCGGCGGACCCCAAGACGTTCAAGGCGATTTCCTACTGGGAGGTGTGGCCGGCGCCGACTGGGCATGCACCTTCTCTCGACGTACTCAGCCGACTGTCCGAACTGTACGAGTGCCGCGCAGCTGACCTCTTGGCTGACGTCGCAGACTTCCGACCGTCTGACCCCGTCCACGAACAACAACAGCAGCTGGCCGCTTTGCAACGGCCCGCCGACTCGCCTTTGCACGAATTCGTCGAGCAACTCGAATCTGTCGACGTCCATGAGCTCGCCCGCATGGCCACAGCGTGGGTTCACGGGAGCGGCAGCGGGGTCAGCCGTCGCGCCTTGCTCCTCAAGGTCAGTGCGGCGCTGTCGCTCGCATCGGCAGCCTCCGCGGTGACAGACGAACCAGCGACCGAACACTCACCTCAGCTCTCGGCTGCCGGTGATGATTTCGCCGGGATCTGGCACAGCCGCTACGTCTACCCGAGCTCAGGCCGCGGCAAGAACTTCACCGGCGAGCACTACGTGATGCTGCGCCACCAAGGATCGCGGCTCATCGGGCAGAGCGTGCCCCACTCCACCGGTTCTCGGCTGCGGCTCGACCTCGCCATCGACAAGGCCGTGGTCACGGGCACCTGGCGGGAACTGACTTCGCCTACCGGCTACTACCAGGGCGCGGCTTACCACGGCACGCTGCAAATGGTGATCGACCCGGCCGGTCGGCAGATGAAGGGGATGTGGCTCGGCTTCGGCCGCGACTTCTCCATCAACAGCGGGGAGTGGCACCTGACCTGGCGTGACGCCGCCGCGACCAAGCAGACGCAACGGGCGTACTACGACAAGGCGTGAACCAGCATGGCTGCACACCCACACCGCGACTACCTTACGCCAGCCGCCTAGCTCAGAACGGCGACGGCGGTCGTGCCCTGCGCGAACTCCCCGGCGGCTATCCGCTGAAAGAGCCCATACATCATCTTCGCCTCGTACACCCAGTCGAGTAGCACGCCGTGCCGATCCGCAAAGTCAGCGATGAAGGTGTCGAGCTCCGGCTTGCGCTTGGCGTAGCCGCCGAAATGGAAGTCGCAGTCAATCGCCCAGTTTCGTGTCTCGACCCCGAAGGCTTCGAACTGCAACCGGCGGACCTCACCCTCGAGAAACCCGCCGCCCTTCAGCACCGCGAATCCGATAGCCCGGCGGCGGGGGGCGAGAGCCGAGGCGATACCCGCGAGCGTGGCGCCGGTGCCGGCGGCGCAACAGATGACGTCGAAGTCAGTAGTGATCTCGGCCGGCAACTCGGCGCAGCCTCGAACAGCCAGAGCGTTGCTGCCGCCCTCCGGCAAGAGGTAGAAGGGGCCGAACTGCTCACGGAGGTCGGCCAGGACGTCCGGCTCCGCCTTGCGTCGATACGTCGTGCGGTCGAGGTAGCTCAGCACCATCCCTTGATCCCTCGCGTACGCCAAGGATTCATTGAGCGGGCGGTGTTCCTCGCCGCGAACGACGCCGACGGTGCCGAAACCAAAGCGCCTACCGGCCGCCGCAGTGGCACGGAGGTGGTTCGAGTACGCGCCGCCGAACGTCAGCAGCCGACCGTGACCTTCCTCGCGCGCCGCGGCCACGTTGTACTTCAACTTGCGCCACTTGTTGCCCGGGAAGTCAGGGTGAATGAGGTCATCGCGCTTGAGCAGCAAGCGGACGCCGTACGAACCCAGCCGCTCGTCACGCAGCTCAACGAGCGGGGACGGGAGCTTCACCGCGAGCTGATCCGCATCACCACGACTGGTATCCACCCGCCCGAGCATACGAGCCGCCCGCGACGCCACGAGGACTGCTTCACCTATTTCTCGAGGTCCGGCGGCAGTGGCACTCCGGACATGATGGCCTCGGGAGATCAAAAAGGTGCCTTATTTGTCCAGTTTGCACGCATGTCGAGCCCCGAAGCGGTCGAGCAGACCGGTGGCGAAGCAAAACTGGAACCTCGGCTTCGCGCGTCACGATCCGCCGCCAACTCCACCTCCCTGGAGCCGTCGCGAACCCACTCCCCCAGACCCGACCAGGCGCACGACATCAACCGGAGGAACATCTCCGAGAGGCGACGGAGCTCGTTCTCCCAGCAACCCCAGCTAAGTGATGTCTCGTAACCCGGTTTAAGCCCGGCCACAGTGATCGTTGATCATGTAGTTGTGCAGGTGATCTCGGCATCGCGTTCGGAATGGATCGTCCCGTTCACGGGGCTGGAACCAGGTCAGTTCAGGAAGCTGGTGCGGCTGGTGGCGCAACGGGGTGGTGGGGAGATCGCCGACGGGCGGCCTGGCCGGCAGTGGCGGCTGGACCTGGCCGATCGGGTCCTGCTGGTCGCGACCTACTGGCGGACAAACCTGACCATGCGGCAGATCGGCCCGCTGTTCGGGGTCTCGCACTCCGCCGCCCATCGGGTGATCGACACGATCGGCCCGCTGCTCGCACTGGCTCCGGTGCGTAAACGCCGGGTAGATGCTGTCGCGATCGTGGACGGCACCCTGGTTCCGACCCGGGATCACCGGCTGGCGGCACCGTCGAAGAACTACCGGTACTCGGCGAACGTGCAGGTCGCCATCGATGCCGACACCAGGCTGGTCATCGCGACCGGTGATCCCTGGCCTGGCAACCGCAACGACTGCACCGTCTACCGCGATTGCGGGATCGAGGAGAAAATCAGCGACCGGCCGGTGATGGCCGATGGTGGCTACCAGGGCAACTCGAACGTGAACATGCCGTACCGCAAGCCCCGCGACGGCACCGATCTTCCGGAATGGAAGGAAGAACTCAACGCCGGGCATCGCAAGGTCCGGGCCCGTGTCGAGCACGCGCTGGCGCGGATGAAGTGCTGGAAGATCCTGCGGGACTACCGGCGCGCCGCCATCACGCTGGGCGACACGGTGTCCGGAATCGCACACTTGCACAACATCCTCCTCGCTGGCTGATCGCAACACCCAGCAACACCAACAACAGCATCAGTTACGAGACATCACTTAGTACTGCAACGACACTTCGTGATGGCCGCGTCGTCGGTAGTGGCTGGTGCGCGCTCGGGCTTGGCTGGCTCGTCGCCATCGTGACCAGTGCATCGCATGCTGGATTGTGTGCCGGATCGGCGTGGTGACGCGGTTGAGTAGTTTGCGAATCTCGTTGGAGCTGAGAGAAATCAGGCCGGGTGTGGATCCCCTTTTTTCGCGGCGTCTCGAGTGATGACGAGGAATGCCGCCGCTGCCATGGATAGGGTGATATGCCGATACCATGCTTCGTATCGTCGGACCTGGTAGTGATCGAGCCCTGTTTCGTTCTTCGCGGTTTGGAAACTTTCTTCGATCGCCCAGCGACTTCCGGCGACGCGCACCAGTTCGCGGAGGTCGGTGTCGGCGGGACCGAAGCAAATGTAGTAGGCGATCTCGATGGGGTCGCTGACGGAGCGGCGGGCCAGCAGCCAGTGGCCGACTTCTGGTCGGCGCAGGGGGCGGATGTCGACAACGGCCCAGTCGTAGATCCGCTGCCCGTGGGCGCCATCGCCGCAGGACAGACGCTGCCAGGCGGCCGGGTCGACGTCCGCGATGACTGCGCGGGCGCGCCGCTGCCGCAGATCCATGGAAATCACCATCTGGGACTTGGGTACGGCGAGCACATGCGCGATGTCGTGTTCTTCCAGCCAGAGCCGCAGTCGCCCGACCTGCCCGTAGGCCTCGTCGGCGGTGAACCATGCAAACGGGATTCTTGCGGCGAGCGCGCGTTCCACCATCAGTTGTGCCAGTTCGGGTTTGGTCGCGAATCCGACGTCGTCGGGAATGCCGGCTGCGGCGCACCGGTCCCGATCCTCGATCCACTCTTTCGGCAGATACAACTCCCGATCGATCAAAGCCCGTCCCCGATCCGAGGCGTATGCCAAGAACACGCCGATCTGCGAATTCTCGATTCGTCCGGCCGTGCCCGAATACTGGCGTGCCACGCCGGCGGATTTCGTGCCCTTCTTCACGAATCCGGTCTCGTCCGCGATCAACACGCCGCGTTCGGCGTCCGCCAGCACCTCAACCACCGCATTACGCACATCATCACGCATGCCATCGGCGTCCCAGGCGTAGAAGTTCAGCAGCCGCTGCATGCCCTGCGGACCCGTCGCACCGGCCATCTCCGCCAGGGTCCAGCCGTTCTTCCGCTCGACTTCGGCCAGCAGTCCCCGCAGGTAGAACACCATCTGCCGCCGCGGCTCCACCCGGGAAAACCGCGTCGCGAACCGCCCCGCGAACGCAGTGAAACGCGCCGACCAGCCCGTCACCATCTCCAACACGCAAGATCAACTACACGACCGCCGAACCAAAGCCTAACCGACACGCCGGTCAACTCCTAACGAAGTGTCGTTGCAGTATTAGAGCGTATCTCACTTGGCGAGTTTCTTGTAGCAGGTGATGGCTGCGCCGAGGGTGAGGAAGGCGAGGTAGTGGCTGGGTTTGCGTTCGTAGCGGATGGTCAGGCGTCGGTAGCCGGTGAGCCAGGCCATCGTGCGTTCGATCACCCACCGGTGTTTGCCGAGTTTTTCGGCGGATTCGATGCCCTTGCGGGCGATTCGCGGGGTGATCCCGCGGTGGCGGAGCCAGTGGCGCAGGGCGGGGATGTCGTAGGCCTTGTCCGCGTGCAGCTTGGCCGGTTTCCGGCGCCGTGGTCCCCGGCGGGACCGGATTGTCGGCAGCGCGTTGACCAACGGCTTGAGCGCGTGGCTGTCGTGGGTGTTGGCTGCGGAGATCCCGACGGTCAGAGGCAGGCCGGCACGGTCGGACAGCGCGTGGATTTTCGAGCCGGGTTTGCCGCGGTCGACCGGGCTCGGGCCGGTCAGACCGCCCCCCTTTTGGCCCTGACGGATGCTCCGTCCAGGACCGCACGCGACCAGTCGATCATGCCTTTGGCGCCCAGTTCGTCCAGCACCGCCTGGTGCAGTTGCCGCCACAGCCCTGCCTCGGTCCACTCTGTGAACCGGCGATGCGCCGTCGGCACGGTGACCCCGAAGCTGGGCGGCAGATACCGCCAGGCACATCCGCTGGTCAGCACGAACACGATCGCGGTGAACACCGCCCGATCGTCCACGCGCGAAATGCCGCCGCCCTGCGGGCGCGTCTTTCCCGGCGGGATGAGCGGTTCCACCAGTGCCCACAACTCGTCGGGCACCAGCCGCCGCGACAACTCGTCCATCACAGCTGACGATCATGCCCGCACCTCAACCGACAACCAAGTGAGACACGCTGTTAGCCATCCGCCAGCCGCCGCGCCACAGCACTTCGAATGTTGTGTCATGGTGTTGACATCTTTTGGATTCTCGCTACGGTGAGGACACCTGGTCTTCTGGTGTAGTCGCGTCAGGGAGGGCGCGGCTTGCGAGCCAAGAGACCACTGAATCCGGGAGATCACGTGGTGCACCCAAAGCCCACCATCGTCCGTTCGGCCTCGGCGGACAATCGATCGACTTAGCACGCGGCACAGACTTTTCGCTGCTATGTAATACAAAGTTGGTCAGCAACGCCCATCGCAGCGCTCTCGCTGCGATCACATCATCCTAATCTCTTTGCCACGCCGCGTTCCGGCTCGTCCCTGCGCGCTACCGGACTGTCATGACGGTCCGCTTCGTGCGCACAGGTGCGATCGGCGTCCCCGCAACCATCGCAGGCGAGACCTTCTCTCGTCACAAGTCGTTGCGGTGGCATCCGAAGCACAACGGAATCGTTGTTCGCGGGTAGCCGCGGCGTTCTTCGCCCATCGCGTCGCCCGGTCGACGCTGCTCAATTTTTCCCATGTACAGAAGGGACAGTCATGCCTTTGTCGTCTTCCACCACTGCTGTGGTGTCGGCGCTGGTGTTGGCCGCGGCCTCAGCACCAGCCCTACTCGGAACCCACCACGGATCGGACACGGACCGCGCTGTCGTCGCCGGCAGTACTCCTGGCTGGGCCGCCGCCGCTGCCAAGGTCGGTGGCACGGATTCCGGCGCTGTTCGGCACGTTCAGGTCGCACTATCCTTGCGCGACCAGGCTGGCGCCGAGAAGCTCGCAACTTCGCTCGCGACTCCAGAAAGCGCTTCCCAAGGAAGGTTCCTGAGTGCAGAGCAGTTCACCGACCGTTTCGCACCAACGCAGGCGACGGTATCGACAGTGACGGATTGGCTGACACGGGAGGGCCTCACCGTCACCCAGGTCAGCAGCAACAGGCACCTGATCGACGTGCAAGGGACGACTGGTGCGCTTGAGCACGCGTTCGGGACTTCGTTGTCCACGTTCCGTTCCCGGATCGGCGACCGCGTCGAGAACCTCGTCGCACCAGACTCGCCCGTCACCGTGCCGAAGGATCTGAGCTCGACGGTCACGGCGGTTCTCGGCTTGGACGATGGCGCCAAGGCCATCCAGCCCCAGCACGCGACGCCCGCCGCAGCCGACGAGCAACACTGCTCCCGTTGGTGGGGCGACCAGAACAACGCGGATGTTCCTCAGAAGTACCCGGCCGGCGCGCAGTCGAACTCTCTGTGCGGCTACACGGGAACTTCGGCCCGAGCGATGTACGGGCTCGACACCGGCAACAACGGTGCTGGCACGACGATCGGGATCGTCGGCGCGTACAACTCCGACACCGTGGTCCAGGACACCGACCAGGCCGCACCTCAGCTGGGCGTGCCCGCCCTCACGGACGGCCAGTACTCGGCTGTGCTGCCTCAGGGCGACTTCACCGACCAGGACCAGTGCAACACCGCTAGCTGGACCAGCGAGCAGACCCTCGACGTGTCGGCATCTCACACGATGGCCCCGAACGCGAAGATCCGCTACTACGCCGCACCGAGCTGTCTGGGAGGGCTCTACGACGCGGTCAACCAGGCAGTGACCGACAACGTCGCGGATGTGATCAGCCTGTCCTGGGGCAATGCCGACGGCGAACGCAGCCTCTCCCCCGCAGCACTCGACCAGTTCAACTCCGTCGCGCTCCAGGCGGCGATCCAGGGTCAGTCGATCACCGTGTCGAGCGGTGACGCGGGCACCAACGAGACCGTGGCCGGTCAGCCGACAGCCAGCTTCCCCGCCAGCTCGCCGTGGGTCACGGCGGTGGGTGGCACAAGCGTCGGTCTCGACAGCTCGAACAAGCCAGTGGTCCTTGCCGGTTGGGAAGACAGCGGCAACACGCTCTCAGGCGGCCAGTGGGCACCGCAGGCCGACGCCGATGGCCCCTTCGCCGGCGGTGCAGGCGGTGGCACCTCGACTCTGTACGACACGCCTGACTGGCAGAGCGGGGGGGTTCCTTCCGCAGCAGCGAAGGGGCATCGCGCCGTCCCCGACATCGCAGCTCTCGCCGATCCCTACACCGGTTTGCTGGTCGGCCTGACCGAGAACGGCCAGTTCGGACTGTTCTCGTTCGGTGGCACCTCGGTCGCGTCGCCGCTGGTCGCGGGGCTCGCTGCTGACGCTCAGCAGCTGCGGGGTGGCCGCGGTGGGCTGCTCACTCCCGCGCTCTACGCAATGCGTGACGGCATCGCGGACGTCACTGCGCAGCAAGCCGGCGTCTGGACGCCGCAGATGCGCAGCCTGGGCGGTGTCACCGTCCCCAGCGAGCAGGGCAGCTACCTCGTCGACTTCGACGCGCGGCCGCAAGCTCTGCAGAGCGCCCAAGGCTGGGACGACGTGACGGGTGTGGGTACGCCGACTGTCGGCTTCGTCGCCACGCTCGCGCACGAATGAATGCCCGGTGCGGGCCCGCTCGGGGGCGGGCCCGCACCTCCCGCTCGAGTTGGAGGCGCAGTGCTGTCTTTCCTGACGACGACAAAGGCCAGAGCGCTGGTCTGTCTGGCATCCGCTGTTCTGTTCATCGGATCGTTCACGGTCGTGTTCGTCTACTTCGAGCACCATCCAGTGCCGATCAGCGCTGCGGCACCGCAGGCAACCGCCCAGGCGCCGGTGGCCGCGGCGCAAGCTGTCCCTGACCTCGATGCGCTGCCTGACTCGACCACCTACGCCAAGATTCCCGCTGCACCGCCGGACGGGAACCAGCAGGCACAGCCCAGCGGTCTCGTTGCCCATCCGCGCTCGCGGATTCCGGTCTTCGCCGCGCCGGGCGGCCCGGCGATTGCAGCTCTGCCCACCCACGAAGTATCCTCGGACACCTGGGTTCCCGTGGTAGGGCAACAAGCCGGCTGGCTCCAGGTCCTCCTGCCGAGCCGGCCGAACGGTTCGACCGGATGGCTGTCCACACAGGACTCACAAGTCGACACCGCGACCTCACCGTTTCTCATCGAGGTCGACCGTTCCACCTTCCGACTGAACCTCTACGACAACGGCCATCAGACCGCCTCGTGGACCGTCGGCGTGGGCAAACCGTCGGCTCCGACTCCGTCCGGGCGCACGTTCGTCCTGGCCTCCATCCAGGACAGCAAGCAGACCTACAGCCCCGTGATCCTCCCGCTCGGCATCCACTCCACGAGCCACGAGACCTTCGGCGGCGGACCGGGGACAACCGGAATTCACACCTGGCCGACTGCCAACGTGTTCGGCACCGGCTCGAGCGACGGTTGCATCCGCGTCCCGACCGACGCGCTGAAGAAGCTCGCGGCCTCGGTCCCGCTCGGCACCCCGGTTCTCATCCACTGAACAACCAAGGGAGATGACCCATGTCGGCACCTCGACCTCGCGCCAAGCGGACGTTGGCCACCAGCGTCAGCCTCAGCGCTCTCGCCGTCGGCGCGATCAGCGCCGCCGTTCTCGCCCACGCGTTGCCGGTCAACCGAGCGTCGCTGCGGCCGCAACCAGCACATCCACGGCCGGCGGCATCAAGGTCGATGGCGGTGAGCATTTCGGCCCCGCACCCTCGATCGCAAGCAGCGGCACCATTCGCTCCGGAGGCGGGTCTGCCTCGTCACCGTCGGGCGCGGTCGTCGCCAGCGGCATCACCCTGCGCGCGGGCGCCGGGCTGGCTGAAGCGACCGTCGCGAGTGTCCGGGTGGGTGGGACGAGTGTCGGTCCCTTCTCGGCGAAATGCCACAACGGCGTCACCACCATCAGCGCCGCCGCGCGCAGCGCCGGCAACCTCACCGTGTCGCCCGGCGCGTCCGGCGGACCGAGCGGGACGGCCGCGACGATCACCGTGACGACACCAGGCTCGAAGAAGGCGGTCACCGTGCACGTCGCGACCGTGTCCTGCGGCCCCGACTCGCCGCCCACCAACCCGCCGACCACCAGCCGGCCGACGTCGCCATCGACGGGTCGGCCCACCCCGACCAGCCACCGTCCAGCACCCACGGCGGCCCCCGGCCTTCCGGCAGACCACGGTCACCGCCCTGCTCCCCCGGCGACACCGAAGCCCGGCCACCTGCCCGTCACCGGCTGACCGAGCTCAACCCACAGCCACTGCGCACGATCGTGGTCCGTCCCCGCACACCGGGGGCGGGCCACGGCACCGACCTTCGTCCCGGCGATCCCTCCCCGTCGCCAAGCCGACCACGCCTCACCACCAGGGGAGACCATGACCGCAACCACCACCCACCGCGCCGAACCATCCACCGACACTCGCAAGCCGGAACGCGCCGTCCACTTCGTCGGTTCGCTGCCCGAAGAACTCCACCCCGACGACCGCTCCGCGATGCAATGGGTGATCGACCAAGCAAACGGTGCACCTCTCACAGCTCTGCCGTGCGACCGAGAGGCCAACTGGGTCGTGAGCTGGCTCTACAACCTCGCCACGTGCGACGCCTTGGAGCCGTTCCGTGGAGGCGAGGCCACCGGTTACGACGACTACCCGCGTTACCGGGTAGCCCCGGGGAAGCGCCTGGCGCCCGAAGATGTGTCACTGCGCCGCGCGAGTGACACCCGCGCCGCCATGGCGGCGCGGCGAACCGTCCAGTTGGAAGCCGAGCTACCTCCGCTTCAGGTCTCCGTGCCCAACCCGCTGGATCTCGCCTTCTTCTGCTTCGGCCCCTCGGCCTCCTTGCTGATGCACCTGGACACATTCCGCCGGGCGCTCGTGGACGACGTCGACTCGATCCACCAGCAGCACGGCGACGAAGTCGTCTTCCAGCTCGAAACCCCGGCGTCGCTGATCGCCCTCGACAAGACGCCGGAGGTGTTCTCCGGATTGGTCATCCGGTTTCTCGTCGAGCAGATCACCCGGCTGATCACCGAAACCCCGCGCGACGCCCGCTGGATCCTGCACCTCTGCCACGGGGACCTCAACCACGAACCCGCGGTCACACCGCACGACCTCACACCCGCAGTCCGCTTCATCCGCGCGCTCCACCACCGACTCACCCGGCTCGGCGAGAGCATGCCGCAGGTGCACATCCCCATGTGCACCGGAACCAGCGGACCGCCGCCGCACACCGCCTTCTACCGTGCGCTGAGCCGCCTGCCCGCCGACGTACGGCTCATCGCCGGCCTGGTCGACGAGCTCAACCCCCGCGACTCGCGACGGGCCCTCCAGCTCGTCGAGAACGCGCTCGGCCACCCGGTCACCGCCGTCGCCGCCGCCTGCGGACACGGCCGCCGCGACGTCACGCACGCCACGGCGAACGCCGCGCTCGCTCGTGAGCTCGCCCAGTCGTCCCATCGGCAATTCGCGAGCCACCGTCGGCACGAAGGCGACGACCGATGACCGATCCACTTCCCCTGGCGGTCCACTGTCGTCCCAGCGGCGCCGACACCCGGACGGTCCCCGGCGGTGCCCTGGTGACCACCGTGCTGTACGCCCCCACGGTGCCCACGCAGCAACTCGCAGCAGGCCGGATCCTCATCTCGGGCGGCCGGCTCCTCCCGGCCAGGCGCGACCCGATCGCCGAATCGGCACTGATACTGCTGAGCGGCTACGCGGCCGTCCTGTCCGGGCAATCGTTGCGCCCACTGCTACCAGCCCCGGGCGACCTCATCTACGTCCGGCGCGACCTCCCGTACGCGGTGGTCAACCTCAGTTGCAACGCGGCCGTACTGATGCTCGTCGTGACCACGGACCGCCGCTTCGACTCGGCCGCGCAGCCGGAACCTGTGCTCGACGCCGCCGTCGCGGCGCGCGCTGCCCAACTGCGTTCAGAACACCTGGAGCGAATCGCGGAACGTCGCACGACGTCGACGAGGAGAACACGGTGAACAAACGTTCCAGTCGTTCGCCGAGCTTCCGCGCGTTGGCCAGACACAAGCCAGGCCGACGGGTCCTCGCCGCAACACGACGTCGCCGCGTCCCACCTCGCGCCCACCACACGAAAGCCGCCATGCGCAGACACATTCTCACCGCCGCACGCGACCTCCTTCCGGCCATAGGAAGCCCGACGGTCACGCTCGACGAAATCGCTGCATCGGCCGGAATCACCCTCCGCCAGTTGCACACCTACTACACCTCGATCACCGCGATCCAGCACGACCTGCACACCGACGATAAGGAAGCGTGACATGCGGTGGAACGACCTGCACGTCCGCGGTTTCGGCGCCGCCCTCGGCGAGCTGGTCCCCGTCCCCCACACCGCGGACCTCGACCGCCGCAGTGGCCAGAGATCTGTGTCCGTGTCGAGCGGCACCACGGGCATGGACTTCGCGATCCGCGCCGGACGCCAGGCACTCGGCACCCTCGCGCTCGTGGTCGGCGGGCCACTTCCCGTGCCGGAAGCACACTTGCATGCAGCCATTTGGCGCGGCAGCCGCGGCATCGACTTCTGGTCCCGCGCCAGCTACGTCCGGGCGCGCCTCGGCCTGTCCGCTGGGCCCGGAATCTCCACCGAGATCAACGCGATGAGCAACAGCCTCGTCGGCGGGATCGACCTCTCCGCAAGGATCCTGGCCGGCAGCTCCGACATCGACCACGTCCTGCTCACCGGCGGCGAAACGTTCGGCTCGCCGGCGTTCGACCATCTCAGCGCCGACCACGGCATCGCCTACGGTGACGGCGGTTCCGCCCTCATCCTCAGCCGCCACGGCGGATTCGCCCGTGTGCTGGCCACCGCGTCCTACATCGACCCCACGCTTGAACAGCTGCACCGCGGATCCAGCCGCTTCCTCCCCGCTGGCACGACCGAGGTCGGCATCGAGCACATCCGCGAACGCAAAACCCAGTACCTGCAAGCCGTCGGGAGAAGATCCGTCCACACGCGGAACTCCCGCGGCATCCGTGACGTGATGAATCGCGTCCTGGCCGAAACCGGACTGGCCCCGGTCGATCTTGCGTGGGTGCTGCTGCCCCACTACGGCCACCACCAGCTCGAGACCCAATGCCTGCACCCCCTCGGCATCTCGGACACCATCACTCTCAAGCGCGCCGGCGACCAATGGGGTCACATCGGGCCCAACGACCAGGTCATCGGCCTGACCCACCTGTTGGCCAGAAGAGCCGTTTCACCAGGCGACCACATCGCTCTCATCGGCATTGGGATCGGCATGACGTGGACCGCGGCCATCCTGCGCATCGAACGGACACCGAACCAGCTCCAGAGTCTCGCTCCGCCCCTGCTATTTCCGTGGACGCCCGGGAGCGTTGGCCAGCGCGTGTGAGTCCAGCCGAGGCGCTGTTCCACAAGTCAGCCGTGCAACCGAGTTCAGACCGTAGGATCGTCATGCCCGACGTAACCACGCGCCCGATCGTGGAGCAGCATCGCGAACCACCAGCGCTGTTCCCCGAACCGCCCCAGACAGCCACTGCGCCCGTCAGAGAGCAACTCGCTGTTGACCGCCTGTTGTTCGAGCCCCCGTTCATACTCATCGGCGGTGACAACGACGCGCGATACGTGACCGCAAGCCTTTCCCAGGCGCTGACTCTGCTGATCCGCACACGAGACTTCGTCTCCGTGGTGGGCACGCTGAGACGGCCGTGGACCGCAGTCGACATCGACCCTGCCGACACGGGGCAGGAAGCAGAAGCCGGCGTCGCGATCGCTGACGACCTCACTTCGTGGGCAGACCGTATGGGCCTCCCCTGGCTTCAACGTGCGTCCGGGCGCCCGGGCCACTTCCACGTGATCATCAAGACGCCGAACGGCTCCGAACAATTCCTGAGAGAAGTCGCAACGCGCGTCTCGCACCACCACGGCGTATCGGTCACCGTTCGGCGCACGCTTCGGCTCACCTGCGCACCGCACCGCCACGGATTGCCCAGCCCGGTCCTCGCCAAAACCCTCATCCCCACAGACCTTCCAGCTCCTCGCCGAGACCTGAATCGCCGCGGCGGCGCCAGAACGTTTCGCCAGAAGCGTGCAAACGCCGGAAGCCGGTCCGAACGCGAATTCGGTGACGCCCTCGCCCTTGCTCGTGCAGGCGTTACCACCGCCGCCGCGTGGGTGTGCGCCGACCGGAACGGCTCCAAGGCTCGCCAGATCGGCCAACGCGCCTGGCGCCGATGGTTCTGGGCTCCGGCAACGACGATCGTCGCCGCCGAGCAAGGCGTGAGCGAGAGCATTGCGTGGCGGACGTTCACCGACGCCTCCCCCGCGCAGGCACGTCACCTCGGGCTGGACTCCTGGCGCCGCCTGCGATGGCGTCCTGCACTGGACGCAGCCGTTCAGGACCGGCCTCGACGCCGACGTGTGTCGAGAGCACCCGCGCGAGAGGCCAGTGAGTGCAGCGGGGTGCCCAGCGCTGGATTCGACGCCGTTCGCCTAGCCCTCGAACGCGCGCTCACCCGCTTGGAAACAGCGACACTCGGAGTTCGGCCACACAGTATGCGCGCGGCACTCGAAACCTTGGCCGAAGCCATCGCCTACCGCCACGGATCAATCTCGGTCCGAGCCTGGGCAGAACGCTCACATCTTGACCCGAAGACGGTGCGCCGCTCCCGCGACGCCGCCGAACGACTCGGTCTGATCCGCCGCAAACACAGCTACCGCGGCGGCCCCTCGGACTGCGACGCGTGGGATCTCGGCGAACAACTCCGTACGACCATGAGGTATCCGCAGGCAAGTTCCTCCACTCCGTACACCCCCACACGCGGACGAGCCAATCGACGGCGGCTCCAACTGTGCCACGCCCGCGAGCGCAGTACCTGGAACGCGCACCTCGCGCGACAACGGGCCACACGCCAAGCAACCCGGATCACTGCGCAACCCACGACGACTGAACGACCTCTGGTTCGGACACCACGGCGACCTTCCCACCATTGCTACTTGCACCGCGGGAAGAATTTCGGGAACCTGGGATCAGGTTCCGTCGCTGGCTGGGGCCGCCCTCCCACGGTGGTAGGCCCGGTGTTGGATATGACCTCTTCGCGCGCTCCGCAAGCCCAGCGTTCTGGTGACAAGATCGTGGCGTCGCTACTTCTGCCCGTTCGGGCTTCTGCCAGACCCGAAGCCGCCCCGTTACCGGTAATCGATCTGGCCGAGGCAGTGGAGGCCAGTTCGGTGAAGCTGAGTCTGGTTCGTGTCGACAGCGGTGGTGTGGTGGCGGCTCGGACCGCTCTAGGCCAGCTTGGCTGGTGTGGCGGGCAGTCGGTGAACTTCGCGGTCTCGTCGGGTTTGATCGTCGCGAGCCGCCAGGTGCGGACGGCCGGGATCCGTCTCTCGTCGAGGTTGAGCCTCTTTTTGCCGGCGCGGATGCGGCAGCGCTGCCGCATCCGCGCCGGCGAACAGGTTCTTCTCGGCACATTGATCGATCACGACCTGTTGGTCGTCTACCCGCAGCACGTCATGCACGAGATGCTGGCGGGCTACCACGCGTCGATGTCGGACAGTCCGAAACGCTGATCAGAGCAGTGATCGAACGGGCGCAGCGCTAGTTGCGCCCGCTCGATCAGTTCACCCAGTCTCGGTGGCGAGGGGATGTGGTTCGCCGGTGAGGGCGGCCAGGGCCGCGGCGACTTCGGTGATGTCGGCTTTGACGTAGGTGGTTGTGGTGAGGTCGCTGCCGGTGTCGGCGTGGCCGGCGAACGCGCGCGCAACGCCCATGCCGAAGTTGCGTTCCACCCAGGTCAGCGTGGTGTGCCGAAGCCAATGTGCGCTGACCTGCAGAGCGTGCGCCCAGGTCAGCTCCTTCTGCACGCGGCCGAAGATGTAGTCGTAGCGGCGGCAGGTGATGGGCTTTCCGTTGGCGTAGCGCAGCAATCGCCCGTTCGGGTCGCCTGAACCCCGTTCCTCGTCGTGGGCGATCAGGTGGCGCATCAACGTCGGCGAGACAGGCTGCCAACGTTCGGTTTCGCCCTTCTCCCGCAGCAGCACCGTGCACTGGTCGCGGTCCAGATCACGCGGGCGCAGCCCGACCGCACCGCCGCGACGGCACGCGGTCTCCTCGTGCAGGCGGCAAATCAGCGAGTCGAGCTCCGGATCATCGCCCGTGCTCGCGACCACGTCGTTGAGCTCGGCCAGTTGCTTGTGGGCCAGGGCTCGGCGGGTGGAGGCGTTGCGGCGTGGCTTGGTGACCCGGCGGGCCGGGTTGCGATGCTGATCGAGGCGCCCGTCGTTCTCCAGGTGCCGGTAGAGACAGCGCACCGCCGCGACGAAGTTCTCGGCAGCGTTGCGTCCGCCGCGCGAGTTCCTCCGCACGAGCGCGGTGCTGCGCGCCACCTCCGACAGTGCTTTGATCTCGCTGGCGGTGATCGTGTCCATGGCCCGATCACCCCACGCGGCCTCGGCCTTGTTCCAGTACGACCCGTACGACGCCGCCGTACTCGGCGAGACCAAGCCGGCCACCACCGGGATCCACTCGCGGATCGTCGGCATCGGGCGCTCGTCCTTCCCCACGGTCGCCGAGCCCGGCTCTTGCCGGCCGGCGCTGATGAGGTCGGCGGGGTCGACGCCGAGGCGGGACAGCAGCAGCCGGGCCGCTTCCAGGTCCTGCGGTGTCGCGGGGGTGGTCATGATGCCTCCTCGGCGGTGGCGAGGGTGGTGTGGAAGGTGCGGAGCATCGTTTGCACGGCGGTTTCCGGATGGACGACGAGGACGTCCTGGACGGGGTCAGCGACCAGCAGCAGACGGCTGCCCGCCAGAGCTCCGCAGCCACGTCGGACGGCAGCCGGGAGCGTGACGTAAGGCTTGCGGGGCATGACGAACACCCCATCCGCGCGGCGGCGGATCACGACCGAGGTCCCGACGAGCGTGATCAGCAGACGGTCGCCCGCGCTCCAGCCCAGCACGGCGACGGCGCCGCGATCCTGAAGCCGACCGCCACCATCCATGAGTGCGATCGACAACCGCGGACCATCCGCAGCGCCGAGATCACGTAACGGGGGAAGCGCCATCGGGACAGGAAGTACCGCCGCTGCAGCGGACGGCGCGGCGACCCGGCCTGGCAAGGCGAGAGACGACACGAGGCCGGTCATGACACACCTCCCCGACGGCGAGCACGAGGGGAGGGCGCGTTCGCGATCAGAGTAGCCGAAGCCACCTGACGCGGAACGCGAGAAAGACCCGCCGTAGCGGGCCTGTTACTCTGTGGTCTGGGAGATCTCCCATGAATATGTGTCCGAGGACGATCTTGCTCGCTAACCACAACGCTCATGCTGCGCTGATCAAGCGCGTTCCTGCGGGCAAACCACATCATGTCTAACGCGACCGCGAGCATGTTCATCTTCGGTCATCTCATCGGGATGGCGTAGTCATGGCTGCACAGCCGCTGAACTTCCGCGCCCAGCACCTGACTCTGAGCACCGGCTGGCCTGGTGGCGCGCCCGCCAACCCAGCGAGCAACGCCGCTACAACTCGCGCCCGGCCAGGTCGCTTCAAGACGGGGCGGCAACCTCCAGCCCGGGCCCCGGCGTGCCCAGCCGCCACGGCGAGTGACTGTCCTCCAGCCACCGCCGGCCCCTGACGGTCTCACCACTGCGTCCCACTACCGTCATCGAGCCCTCCGCTCGACGGTAAGATCACCGCTCGTACACCGGGAGGCGTGATCGCCGGAGCGTCTGCCGAGGGCCGAGGGGAGGCACGATGCCCGAGGGGTACGGATCGCTCAGCCCGTCATTCGAGCGGATGCTTAAGATGGCGTTCGCGCAACTGGCGCCCGGCCCCGTGACGGTGCTGACCACCAGCTCGGAAGAAGGCCAGCTCTCCTTCGAACTGTGCTCGGAGTGGAGGTCGGTTCTGGAACCGGCCTGGCAGGACCCCAGCTCGGGCGTTGCACGCCTCCTGAAGCAGGGCCCGCTTCTCCTCATACCGCCATGGCAACGCCGCACCGGCGCCCGGACGTCGCGTCGGGATGTATCCCTTTACGTGTACGACGATGTTCTTCGTGCATGCCGTCCCGCTGACGCCACCAGCGGCATGGCGGTCCTGACCCCCGCCGAACTTTGGGTCTCGGAATCGCCGCGTGCAACAAAGCTGCGCAGCACGCTGGCCGAGCACTGGGACATCCTGGCCGTCATCTATGGCACGGGTGTGATTCCTCAGATCCATCAGGCTTTCGTCGTGGCTGCCTGCTTCCTGAAGGCAAAGCAAGAACACCGGCCTCCGATGAAGATCTTCCGGATGCCGCGCGGGGACCACGCGTCTGCCGAGAAGGACTTCCAGACCCTGCTCAAGCGCGGAGGAGGCAGTACCCAGCACGGCTACGTCATCCGTGACGTCCCGCCTGCTACAGAGAGCCTCGACTTTGACCGTCACCATCCGGACGTCGTATCGCAGCAATCCGACCTGGCGTGCTTCGGCAGCCTCACCACGCTGGATGAGCTGTACGAGACCGTCCCTCGCATCCACATGGCGGAACACTCGCACTGGATCAGCTCTGAGGAGCAGCCCGGCGCCGTCCGGCTCCTAGGAGGCCGTGATGTACGGCGCGACGGCTCCATCGCGCTGCCCGCCGACGACAGCTACTGGGTCAAGGCTCCGCCGGAATACCTCCTGCGACCAGGAGACCTCCTCCTCCGCGAGATCCACGGACCGCATGATCCGCCAGGCCTGATCGTTGCCGAGATAGACAAGCAGGACCTCCCCGCCGCGCCCTCCCACACGACAATCGCCCTACGCCCTCGTGCCGCCACCACGCCGCAGCAGATCAGACTGACCGTCCAGTTCCTGCGCACACCGCTGGCCGACCGACTGGTCGGCAGATCCAGCCTTCACATCACGGCAAAGCGGCTACAAGAATTACCCGTACCGCAGCCGGACGGAGTCCTGACTACTGCGCTCGACGATCTTGATGCCGCCCGGCACCGCCTTGAGACCTGGGCCAAAGAAGCAGAAACACTTCTGGAGTCCGCGTTCACATACAAAACAGCGGTTCAGGCCCGGGAAAGGATCATCGACCAGGGCCGTGGGTTGCGTTTGCGTGTGGAGGCCGCAACACTGCTCGACAACCTGGGGCACACCGTGCGCACGCGCTTCCCCCTCCCCATCGCCTACCGATGGCGTGAAACCGAAGCTCGCATGAGCGCCGGCGATCAACGGGCGGCCTACAACGCCGTGCTGGACACCGCCGAAATTTTGCTCTGCTACCTGGCGCTGCTCACCTTGGCGCTCACCTGGGAAGCCGGGATCCCGCTGGGCTCCACCGCGGCGATTAAGGAGAAACTCACCAGTGGGCGCAGCGGCCCGGGCCTCGGTGACTGGGCCGCCGTGATGCAGGAGGCAGCCACAAGCCGCAAACTCCGCGAACTGCCACACCAGCACCCCATCCACAGCATCCGTTCCCTGCTGGCTGACCAAGACGCCGCCGACGCACGCCAGCGATTGAGCGACCGTCGCAACGACGATGCCCACCTCCGTCGTCTCGATCCCATCGATCTCCCGCCCGCTGTTACAGAGGCCTTCGCTGACCTGACCCTGCTCGTTGAACGATCCCGGTTTCTTACCGACTTCCCGCTGTGGCACGTCACCGAGACCCGCTGGGACAGCCTCGCCAGAACGGCCGACGTCCGCTACCGCGAGCTGACGGGGGACCATCCTGTTGTGCCGACCAAGGCTGCCACTTCGTTGAGACACGACCTGGAACCCGGCAGCCTCTACCTGCGGGACTCCACACATGAGCTGCACCTGCTGCGCCCGTTCCTGACGGGCGAGGTTTGCCCGGTTTGCCGCGCATGGTCGACCTACCACGCCGATCTCGTCCCCAAGGGCGGTGTGCAGTTGAAGAGCCTTGAACACGGGCATGTGCTACACCAGCCCGAAGACATGTCAACGGCGTTGGCCGTCGTCGGTCTGCTCTGACGTGCGGCTGTCGCCTTCAGCCGCAATTTGAATGATTACCCCCGGTCTGCGCCAGCCCGGCATCGCGCACCACGCCGCCCCGCCTTGCTTTCTGCAGGCTCATTCGGCGGACACCCACTCGTCGTCGGAGCGGCCGCCTGCTCGACGCCGAATGTCTGACCGTCGCCTGCCACGACGACAATGTCACGGCTCGAGCCGAGCTGTTGGCTCTTTGATTTGCCGGCGTTGTCGGCGTACTCCCGTCGCGACGGCGCCGTGCGTTCGCCGTTCTACCTGGCCCCCATCATGCAAATGCCAGCGTGCACAGCACACACCTCTGAATGAGCGTTGACCCCGATGTCTACGCCGCGACCGAATCCCTGTTGTCGGCGTGGGCCCAGCCCAGGTTCTGCGCACGTTCGACATCGGCATCTCACCGAGGTCGACACGTCACCGACACCGTCGCTCAGGCCCGCGCGTGGATTCGCGACCAACCAGCAGGTCGTGAATCACGATACGCCCGCCTGACGTCTGGTGCGGGGATCACAGCGTCGATCACGGCGCGCGACGACGGCTACGGTTCACTGGCGTGCAGGCCGCCGACCTTCCGTGGGTTCGGACCTGTGAGGCCCTGGCTCAGACGGCCTTGCCGCCCGTCTGCGGGCGCTGCCCGCACCCACAGTTCAGTGGATCGACGAGCCGCAGGCCCAGCTCGCCCGGCCCGTCCCCCTTCCCCGGCCGCGCCGACTCGACGCTGCTGTCGGACACCTCGACCAGGACGTCTTCGTCCCGCACGTCCAGCGCGAGGCTCCGCCCCGGCCCGCCATGCATCAGCGCGTTCGAGGTGAGCTCGTCGAGCACGAGCGCCGAGTCTGCGAGCCAATCCGGGTCGCACTCGGCCACCGAGCAGACCTACGCGGACCAGGTCCAGGGCATCCGGGGCCCGGTCAGCGCCAGTTCGCACCGCACGGCGGGTTCGACCACCCCAACGGCACGGAAGCGTCGTAGGACTGGACGCGGGGCCCCTTTCGCCAGCTCTCGCTCGGCTCTCACAGGTGGGCACCGCATGCGCGCCAGCGGCACGGCTCCCGGAAGGCTCAAGCACACCTTCTGGTTGAACTTGGCGGATGCGTAGCCAGCTGCGCTGGCGTCCCAGAGTAGGCCCGGTCGCGGGGGCGCCTGAGTTGGCCGGACCTTAATTGGCGGGTCGCGTAGTTCGCCGACTTGATGGGCTTGCCGACCTCCCGCGCCTGCGCACCGAGGCCGGCTGGCACGCACACGCACGCCAACTGTGGCTTCGGCGCCTCCACGGTGACCTTCCGCATCCGCGGAACGCTCGCAGCCACGGGCACGACCGTCTTGGCTGACGCCATTTACAGCTGCAAAGTCCAGTCCTCGCTCCCCGGCCGGGCGTGCCGACTTGGCGGCGAAGCGCCCGGCCCTGCGCTCGAGGCGGTGGACTCAGGTTGGGCTCGGAGGCGGCGACAAGCGCCGCGCCATCTCACGGAGGAACTCTGAAGGTCCTTCATCTCGCCAGTAGCCGTTCCTGGTCTGATACCCCGGACCGGTGATCAGGTGTAGCCCCGCTTCAGCGCGAGTCAAGGCTACATAGAAGGTTCTCCGCTGCTCGTCCAGTTCCTTCGCGTTGGGGCTTCGCCAGCCGCCCGCGCTGCGCACGCTGTGCGGAATGATCCCCTGAAGCAGTCCCGGCAGGATCACCGTGTCGAACTCGCGCCCCTTGGCAGAGTGGTACGTGGTGAGGAGGATCTTGCCAATCACCTGCACACCCTGTGCAAGGTCCTGCAGTAGAAGATTCTTCGACTGACATAGGTCCACGAGATCGCCGAGACTCGTGCCGTTGTCTTGCTCAGGATGAGTTCCGGCGACTTCATCGAGGGCCAAATCGCTCCGCAACCGCTGCACCCACTCAGAGGCCGGCGCGTCAGCCGGGTACGCCGGCTGCGGATCGAGGCACGCCTGCAGCGACCTCGGCAGGAGCAGCCGAGACGTGCTGCGAGGGACGTTTGCCTCGGTACGCAGCGTGGTAAGCGCACGAGCGAGGGTAGCGATCGACGGCGCGTCCGTCCGGCGCAACATGTCCCGGCGTTGCGCGGCGTCGGCCGCGGCGTGGATCTGATAGTTCGCGACGGCGCGGCTGGCACAGCGCTGGATGAAGCGTGACAGGCTCCCCGGCGGCAGCTTGTCGTCACGTTCATGCAGGAAGGTCATCTGGCGGCGGGTCAGTTCGTCTTGCAGAGCTTCCAGCAGAGGGCCACGCTGGGGATAGAGAACAGCGATCCGTTCGGGGGCGACCTGCCTCTGCACTGCCTGCTGGGCGTAGTCGCAAGCCAGACTCGCGTGATCGTCGAGCCCTCCTGTGACCTGGTCGAGTTTGACGATTCCGGGAGGTGCCCCCTCGCGAGCGCGTCGTCTCCGAGGCGTGCTGAGGGCAGCTTCGGCGACGGTGATGATCTGCTGTCCGCTGCGATAGTTGACTTCGAGTTCGATGTCGTCGAAGTCGTCCCGAGCGGCCAAGGCAGTCAGGTACTTTGCATCGGCGCCGGCGAAGGCATACACGGACTGGTCCGTGTCTCCGACGGCGAAGACGGTGATGCCCGCCAGGTCACGCAACGCCAGGACCAGTTTGTGAAGGACTCCGCCGAGATCCTGGTATTCATCCACGATGAGGTGAGGGAAGCGAGCGCGCAACAGATCCCGGACAGGTTCGTTCTCTCGGACGGTGGCCAGGGCTCGCGTCACCATAGCTTCGAAGTCGATCTGTCCCCGGACCACGAGCTGCGCCTCGTAGAGGCGAGCTGCCTGTACCTCTCGCGAGTCGAACGAGGTCAATGGTTCGCCGCAGGCGAGCGCGCGGCGAACCAGAGTGTTCTCGTTCATCCGTTCTCGGGCGGGCATTTCAGTGATGCCGACCTGATCGAAGCAGTCCTGAAGGAGCAGCCTGGTTGCTGTGCCATTGAGGACTTGTCCTGCCTGAGGCGCCGGTTGTCCGGTGAGCAGCGGGAAGGCGCGCAGAATCTCATTCAGGCAGAAACCGTGAACGGTGGAGCACCTGATCCGTCCCTCGGCGTGCACGCCGCTGCGCAGAACGCGATGGCGAATTTCATCGGCCGCTACGTTGGTGTAGGTAATACAGGCGACGCCGCGGAAGGCGGAGATCTGTGTCTGCAGCACGTAGGCGATACGTGCAACGAGCGTGCGGGTCTTCCCGCTGCCCGGCCCAGCTCGCAGAACAACGTTGCCGGGGCTCAGGACGGCAGCACGCTGTTTGGGGTGCAGATGGTCAAGCTCCGCAAGCAAAGGGTCGCTGATCAACATGATCAGCCGCCGACGTTGTCGGAAACACGCGATCCGGTGGCGTACAGTCCCGTTTCGCGAACCACACCGGAGATGTGGTCCAGCGCCAACAGCAGGTAGGCAGCAGCGCCCGAGGCGCGCAAGGCATTGGCGTCTATCGGTCTGGCATCACCGGCGGTGCCTGCCGCGGCACGAATCCGGGCGGCGACATCGATACGCTCGATGTGCGCGGCGAGCCTCTGCGCGAAACGTCCCTTGCCCAGTTCGGAGATGCGCTTCAGCATGGCCTTCCGTGCCTCGGCATCAGCTGTCGCCTTCCGTGCGTCGCGGACACCACGACGCACGTCCTCGAGGGCGGCAGCGTTGGTGCTCAGCTCCTGAAAGGCCTTCACGATCTCATCACCGAACAGCGGGCACAGATCGGCTTCGAGCGTCTGACCGCCGACGTACACACCAACACCCGCCAGCTCGGTTGTGAGGAGACCGCGAGACTGCTGGTAGTCGGCCGCCTCAGCCTGAGGCAAGCTTCCAATCTGGCTCAACAGCGCCGTCGTCTTCGCCTGATCGGAGTGGAGGTTCGCACCCCGTTTGAGGCCCGCTTCCCGGTGGCCCCGCTTGTCGGGGGCGGCGTCACCGTCTGTGACGATCACATGCGGAGTCTCGATCCCCTTCGACCCGAGGAGAGCGCGGTAAGGCTTGAAGTCGGTCCCGTGGACGCTCGCGACGACAACTCCGTACGCGTCAAGGTCGAAGCCCGCCGCTGCGGCCAGGGCAGGCAAGATGTACAGCTCGGCTAGTCCTTCGACCAGAATGACAGCGGAGCCGAAGAGAATTTCCGCCCGGCTCACGTCGAGGTAGCGCTCCAGGTCGGCCGCATCGTCATCAGTGACGGGTAGCGCCGCCGTCGTGGATCCGACAGTGCCGTTTTTCGAATCACGCAGAACGATAAAGGACCGAACTGGGGTCACCGCAGCGATATGCGGGCTGTGCGTAGTGAGGATGAGGGAGGGGCCGGTCCGCAGCAGATAGCCGAAGAGGTGACGTTGGAGGCTGACGTGAAGATGTGCCTCAGGTTCTTCGACCGCCACCAACGTGGCGACGAACTGCTCGTCCACGCGCTGCTGACTGAGGACTTCCAGCAGCAGACCGAGGTAGATGACGTTGGCGCTGCCCAGGCTGACATCAGAGATACTCCTGCGACGCGCGGCGTCGAAATACAGGCGGACGGCGCGGATCAACTCATCTGGCTTGGACGAAGCGAAGCCGAGTGTGGGTTGCACCGCCAATCGGGGCCCGAACATCGCGCCGAGGCGGTCCACGAGGTGGTTCTCGAGCTTGGCGACGTTCTTGTCCTGAGTAAGTTGGTTGACCGCGGTGGCTATCGCTGTTGCCGTGGCCTCCAGGTTGGCCTGGTCCAAGGGCAAGCGCTCAAGCAGGTCCCGTAACGGGCTACGCCGCCAGCTCCGCAGGTCGCCCTCGGCGTCGCGCAGCGCCGGCAAGACACGCAGAGCTACTTCGCGCCGGATTCTTCGCACATCGCTGGCCTCATTGTCGCCTGCGAACACGACGAACTCATAATCTTGAGCGGTCAGCGGTCGGCCGGTGGACCGTAGGGCGGAGTTGGACATCGTGGCGTCCGCGCGCGGAGCGAAACGGTAGGTGAGCCGCGCAGTGTAAGGGCTGTAGTCCACGGCGGCGCCGGACAGGACACTCTTGGCGTCGTCATCGGCGTCGTAGCCCTGCAACTCCAATTTGATTGTCACTTGTGCGCCGCCGGCAAGGCCCTTCGGGTGTCCCTCCCAGATGTCCTCGTCGCGGAGCATGCGACGCGAGTCCGGCAAGGAGGGGTCGATCACCAGACGGATCGCTTCGAGCAGGTTTGACTTTCCCACCCCGTTCTCTCCCACGATCACAGCGTGAGAAGGAAAGTCGGCGAGAACGAGGTGCCGGAAGTTGCGGAAGTTGCGGATCTCGATCCGCGAAATATGCAAACCCATACTCCCTCTCTCCGCTCCCCTAGCACCGCTGTGCCTCGGAGGCGTTCCTGATCACTGCGACGGACGGAAGATCGCGCGTGGCTAGCTGCTCGCTACGCCGCGGTCACGATCGTGACCGCACCGCAATCGATTGGGATGCCTATGACGTGACGCGAAGGTACAAGGTGCAGCATCGGACGGTCAGAACGCGAGCCGAATAGCTCGCGGATCCTGTGCGGCGACCACGCCAGATCAGCAGCTAGCTGTTGCGGGTCGCGCCTCCATCGGCGGGCACACGATACCGTTGCTTCGAACGTATGCTCGAAGCCGTAAGAGTGGTGCGCTCGAACTCAAGGGGCCGTGACGCCGCGCAACGCCGTGATCTCAGCACCGAGCAGGTCATCGTCGCTACCCTCGATCAGCGATCGGAAGCCGCACGACGCGAAGAACTTCACGCGTCCCTCCCACGGCGTCGACTGGTCGACCATCAGCGCAACGTGTGTGCATCCCCTCGACAACATGCCAGCCGCGAACTCTCGGACGAGCAGGCGGCCAACCCCGCGACCCTGCGCATCAGGCACGACCGCAACCTTGTCCAACATGGCCTGTGGAACCGGCAGCAACTCGAACGGGCCGAAACGCTCGTTGAAGCCGTGCCTGACCATGTGGCCCTGCGCGACTCCCACAACCGCGTCGCAGTCGAAGGCGAAGACGATCGGATCTTTTGCCACGTACCGCCGGTACATCGGGTCGATCTGCATCTCGGCCGCCTCCAGGATGTGTTGGAAGTCGTCTTGCCACGCGACGGACCCGTCGCTCGGGTCGACCCACCGGGTTGTCAGCACTGAGGTGACTTCCTCAATACTCGGCCGCTCGGTTGGCGGCGGTCCGGTTGAATCTACTGCCTGACCTGAGGGTAGGGGCGCCGAAATAACCACGGCGTGGGCCCCCAAAACTGCGCGGGTGGCGTTCCGCGAAAACCCACGTTTCGCCAACTCAGTGCAGACGGCCAGACAGCTGTGCGCCGCGACCGACGACCAGTCGACCCGTACGGCCTCCGCGGAGGCAGCTGCCACCGTACCCTAGGGGACGTCTCGTAACTGATGTTGTGGTTGGTGGGGCGGGTGTTGCGGGGCAGTCAGTGAGGAGGATGTTGTGGAGATGGGCGATGCCGGAGACGGTGTCGTTGAGGGTGCTGGCGGCGCGGCGGTAGTCGCGCAGGATCTTCCAGCACTTCATCCGCACCAGCGTTTGTTCGACGCGGGCACGGATCTTGCGGTGGCCGGCGTTGAGGTATTCCTGCCAGTCCGGCAGATCGCTGCCGTCACGGGTTTGCGGTAGGGCATGATCACCTCGGAGTTGCATGATCGACCAACACCCCCAACCGACCCACACCGGGTTACGAGACATCGCTTAGGCAGTTCTCCGCCAGTTGGTCGGCCGCCGGCGCGGCTGGCGCTTGCTAGCGAGGCCGGCGCGTGGGTGCGGCGCTTGTACAGGCCTCAAGCAAGGCGCGTGGCCTCGGCGAAGTTTCAGGAACCGCTCAACTTGTGGAACATCTGCTGTGTTTCCGGGTCGGTGGAGTACAGGATCGTGCCGACCATGCCGCGGGTGAGCAGGACTTTGTACGTGTGCTTGATCAGCTGTTCGAACTCGCCGGGCTTCGCGCGCGCGACGACGCTGTCCTTGCTCGCGGCGGGGTCGGCGACCCAGCGGTCGGTGCGCCAGACCAGGTCGGGGCCGAAGATGACGCCGTTCCAGTCGTATTCGAAGCCCTGTGCGGTGTAGATGCAGCCGACCTGGCCGAACCCGGCCGGATCGGTGGCCCACAACTGCGAGGGGGGCGCACCGTCGGCTCCGCGGTCGCCCTTGACGTTCCAGGGGCGTTGCCAATCCCCGATGACGACATCGTCGACCAGGCTGGCGCCGGTGCGGGCGTCGCTCCACTTCCAGCAGAAGCCGGCGGTCATGCGTGCGCCGAAGCCGTCGGCGAGCTTCGCGGCGAGCTGAGTTTCGAGATCGGCAGGGCTGCCGGCCACGCTGACCTGGAACCGATCGTCACCTGGCCACCGAGCCGGTGCTGCCGCATCGTCGGCCAGGCCGAGCAGGTTCACGACCCATTGCTCGTACGCGCGGCTGCCCCCGCAGCGGAATTGGCCGTTGAGGTCGATCGAGCGAACGAGCAGGCCCTTCTCTTCGGCCTTCGCGGCGATTTCCGCATAGGAGCCCAGTTCCCCAGGGCGGACGACCTGGTGTTCGTCCAGAAGGAATACCGGTACGCGGGCAGCGTCGAGGAGCTCCTCGACCTGCGGTTTCGTGCTGCGCTTCGCGGCCGGGGTGTAGCGGTTGTTGGATGTTTCGCGGATGCGGTGGGCTTCGTCGCAGATGAGGACGTCGAGTCCGTTGCGGTCGGCTTGAGCGAAGCTGTTGAAGTACTGGAAGAGCTTCTGGACCCGGGTGGCGCCCTTGCCGGCGGTTTTACGCAGGGTGGTGGTAAACGACTTCGACCCGGTCGCGTGGATCGCGCTGTGCCCGTTTCGGTAGAGCTCGCCCAACAACTCGAGCGCGATGACGCTCTTGCCCGAGCCGGGTCCGCCGTTGATGACGATCACTTCTTTGGCATCGGCTTCGCGGGCATTTCGGACTGCGCGCAGGACCATCAGGTACGCGACTCGCTGTTCGTCCAAGAGGACGAAGTTTCGCTGGTGCTTGATCTCATCAGCGGCAACGGCCATCAGCTGCCGGCTCGGCGCGACCCGGCTGCCGGCCAGGTCTTCGGCGGCCTGGACACCGGATTTGGCGGCCAGCCGGGTGCTCAAGAGGGCCCGCATCGCAGAGCAGTTCGAACCAGTGAACAGGTGCCCGTACTGGCGGGGTGGAAGTTCCAGCAGCGAGGCGACTCCGGCGTCGTCCGCGTTGTGCAGGTAGGCGACCCCGACGAGATCGTCGGTGCGATCGTGCAGGACTCGCGTGAAATCGGCGAGGTATTCGCAGTATTGCTCGACCTGGGACACCGGATGCAACAACGGGCGCTTGACACTCGGCACGGTGCACAGTCGCGGCTCGTCCGGGTCGGCCGCCGCGGTGCTCCACTGCTTGAGTTCCACGACCACGTACGAGGACCGGCCGCTCTCCGGATGGACTCCGGCGAGGACCACGTCGGCGCGCAGGCTGGACAACGGCAACTGGTACTCAATGAGCATCTCGACGTCGCCGAGGCCGCATTCGACCAGCTCTTGCGCGAGCACAGGCAGGCTCATCCGCCAGGACCGCTGCTCCGACTCGGAGGGCCGGAACCCGTACTTGATCGCGAACTGGGTAGTCAGCTGGTCGGCCAGAGTTCCGCCGACGGCGAGCTGCTGGATGCTCTGCGCGGACCGGGAGAGCAGGAACGAAGACAGAGAAACACTCCTATACATGGGTGGCGTGTCCGCGGGCAAGCCCGTGGAAGCCAGTCGACTGTATGCGGATCATGCTATCGGATGTCAAACGCCGTGTTGCCGCCGACGCGCCGGAGGTCGGCTAGACGAGGGTGCGGAAGGAGCCCTCGGCTTCGTAGATCACTTTCACCTGGTGCGAGTGCAGCACGTCAACGATGCTCGGTGCCGGACACGCCGGGAGCAGGCACGCCAGCGTGGCGTCGGGCGCGAGATGATGGCGGTAGTCGAGGAGCTGGCCGAGTGCCATGCGGACGCTTTCTCGCGTGTTGGATGCCTTCGCTTCGATAAGGGTGTTCGTCTCGGAATCGAACAAGTCGCACACGAGCCGTTCGCCGGTGGGCAACAGCGCGCTGAGACAGTACAGGGCCCGACCGACGAATTCCGTGTACCGCTTCACGAGCTTCGCTTCGGGGAAGTCGACCACGCGAGTCCCGGAGTGGTCGGCCGCGGTCGTTTTCTCCGGGATGCTCCCTACCGGGCGTGACGTCACCACGGTTTCGGTTGGTGCGGCGATACTGCTGCGGCCCCGGCGGTCCGCTGGCGGTTCGACCACTGCCCACTCGGCGGGCTCGAGCAGAGTCGGATTCGCCGCGTGGGTCATGCGAATGATCCGTGCGTTGGCGAAGGCCGGGTCCGAGGTCAGTTCTTGCTTCGTGAGCGGGTGATCGAACAGGAAGCGGTCGAAGCGCACGTCGACAACGTGGCGCAGGGCCGGCCGCTGGGCCCAGTATTCGTCGAAGTCCTCAGTTTGGTAAGGCTCTGATGTGACAGTGCCGAGGGCATGGACTCCCGCGTGCGCGCCGGAGATCCACAGGGCGAATCGGTCCCCGGTGCGTAGGTCGTTGAGGTGCTGGGCGACAGACCAGGTGGTCACGCGCTCCTCCCGGTTTTCCCACCAGGACCACACATCCCACTTCTTCGGGTTGCACTGCAAGACCCAGTGCCTTGGCTGGCGGGTCTCGCGAGTTGTGACCAGGTCGTCGGCCAGAGCATGCCTCTCGGCGGAAACCAGCGTGATGCCGCGCAACGGTGCTCTCATGCCCAGCGGTTTCAGCACCTGGTCAGCAGGAATCGGCCGTTCGAACTCGCGGACTTCGCCGAGCGCCATGACGTGTTCCCACGTGGCACCCTCGTCGTCGGTGCCCCACACCGACTCCGCCAGCGCGCGATTGCGGAAGAGGCCGACAATGGTGGCCTCAGCGAAGAACGCCATGTCCGCGTAGAACAGCACTCGGTCGCCGACCGCGCGGTCGCGCAGCGCGACCGCCTTGGCGTTACCGGTCCAGTTCGTCGGGGTGGAGCCCCAGAGCTTGGCCACGCCGTCCGGGTACAGCGCCTCGAGCGCTCCTCGGCTAGCGCCAAGGGCATCGGCGTGATCAGCGATGCGCACGCCGCGCCGCACGGAGCGCTCGAAGTTGACTGGGCCGTTGACCTGGGCGGTGCCGCGGGGCTGCAGCACCAACTGCCTCTCACTCATGAGAGGCACGATAGTGAGAGGCACCGACAAAGAAGGGCGTGATCAGGAAGCGGAGACGGCCCGAATCACTTGGCTCGCCATGAGCACATGGCACAGCCGACAGCCGCGTTGAAGTTGGCCCAGAACAGCGGGATCCGTTCACCTGCGGGTTCAGCCCCGTCGTTCGCTGAGCCAGGCGATGTGCCCACCTGGCGGAGTGAAAACCAGGCACCGTCCGGTTTATGCTGGTCAGTCAGCTGAGGGAGGTCCGTACGTGTCGACGCTCGTTCGGTACGCACCACACTGTGGCGAAGAACGACTTCTTGATCTCGCGAAACTAAACGCCGCGGATTTCGTACTGATCTCCTCATTGCACGGGCAAATCGACCGTAAAGATCGGATTCTGCTGTGCCAGCAGGCCTTGGATCGAGAGAGGCGAAACGGTACCGGCGACGACGGTGCTGCGATGTACATCAAGAAGATCCGCGATCGCTACTGGGCCGTGCACTTCCCCGGAAGTGACTGCGTCGCCGAGCACGCGGTCGAACATGAGTCCGACGAGCACCGCTACCAGAAGGACTATTGGCAACGCGCCGCAGAGGATGCGGGCTTCAACGTCACGCAGGAGCGCAGCACCGGGCATGGCACGATCCTCGACGTCGCCATCGAAGGCCCCCGCCCTACCGGCATCGAGGTTCAGCGCTCGTCGATTCAAACCAGGTCGGTGAAGACCCGAACGACGAAGTCGTTCCGCGCGGGGTGGCTGCCGGTGTGGTTCCTTGATTCCGACCGCCGGTCGCCGTGGTTCTTCGAGGTTCCGACAGTCGGCAGCAACCCGCGCCCGTGGAGTTCGATGCCGCCGCGGCGTGCCGCCACCGCGATCGGCCCTCGTCGATTGGTCGCGATGCGCTGCACGATCGCCAACATGGACACATGCCCTGCCGCTGCCGGAAAGAAGCCGAAACGACCATGCGAGCAGTTCCATCCCATCGCGGAGCCCTGGGGAGGGCTGACTGTCGACGACGTCGCCGGCATGGTCCCTGCCCGGGAGATCGTCCCGATCCGCGATCTGAGGGGCGACGTCCGTCTCATCCCACACGCCGATCTTGAGCTGTTCCGTGAACTCACCGGGACGCTCGGCGAGTACGAACCCGATACCCGGGCCCGGCGAGGCAGCCGCGCGCCGCGTACGACCGCGTGCGCCAATCCGCACACCTCGCCGGCTCCGGCCGCCGAGGCGAAGGTGTGCTCGAAATGCAGTCGTTCGCAAGCCGGTCCGGGCGGAGTTCTGTGCGCGCGGTGCTACGACGCGATCGCCGGTCTGCCAGCGCGAGTGTCGTACGACCTTGCCAAACCACTTCGGAAGTGATCCCGGAACGCCATCGCGGTCCCGTCGATGAAGCACCGCTTTTCGGGCCCATGAGCCGAACTCACGCGACTACAGCTCATAGTCGGCTGCAGGCGTCTTTGGTTGGCGCGTCGTACCACTCTGGTAGATATGGATCATGCTCTACGGGGGACGGGTCGAGGCGATCCATGCCGAACTGACGGCTTCGACAGCCGAATTCGTAACACGAATCGCTGACGAGTTCGAGAAGGTGTCTGGAGCACCGCCCTCGCCGTCGGAAAAGCGGAGCTGGGAACGCAGCTGGCTGCCGTTGCTTGAGGCCCTCGTCGCGGCTGGGCTCGGCGGTTTGTGGATGTCGTTGGAGTTCGGGCTGCCGCGCACCGGCGAGCGGGTGGATGCTCTACTGCTCGGCATGCGGCCAGACGGCGTGCTGGTGACGGTCGTCGTGGAGCTTAAGCAGTGGACGAAAGCCGATGTCGTGGTCGGCGACGGGCTGTGGGTCCATGCGGGCGACCGGGTCGTCGCGCATCCTTCCTGGCAGGTCGCAGGGTACGAGCACTACCTCCGGGAATGGATGGACCCGGGGCCGCGCGAGTTCGAGGTTCGCGGGGCGGTGGTGCTGCACGACGCGCCCACGGGGCTGGTCGCCGAGCTCGTGCAAGCCGTTGCGGGCATGGCGAGCTGTAGGACAGTGTCGCTGCTCGGGCAGGACGACCTTCGGAGAACGAAAGACGAGCTGGCGAAGCGCCTTAGCTGCGCGGATCTCGCTCCGCCTACGGAGGCCGAGATCAAGTGGTTCCTGGCGCTGCCGCACCGTCCGTCCGCCTCGCTGTTCGACGAACTGCAGCGCGTGCTCGCTGTCGACTCTCGCTTCCGGCTCATCGGACGCCAACAGGACGCGTATGCCGCACTGCTGGAGGCGATCAGTGACGCCGCCCGCCGGGGCACCCGTCGCGTGGTCACCGTGCGGGGCGGCCCCGGCACCGGGAAGACGGTGATCGCGGCGCGGCTACTCGCCGAGATACCTGGCTACGTGCGCCCGAGCGGCATCGACTGCACCACGCAGTTCCTGACGCCGACCAAGACTCTGCGCAGCCAGCTCATTCGCGCCGCGGCGGGGCACACCGGGAAGGGACTGTTCAGCTTCGTCGAATCCTGGAAACCACGTGCTGGGGGCATGGAAGTAGTCATCGTCGACGAAGCCCAACGGATCAACATGGCTCGGCACAACTTGAAGAGAGTCATGCAGAAAGCCGCGGTGACGGTGGTGTTCTTCGACGAGCGGCAGGTAATCCGTCCGACGGAGGGCTTCACCGTCGCCGAGTTGCGCAGCTTCGCCGACTCCGCTGGCGTCACGCCGGCACCGGTCGAGGTCGACCTCCAGGCGCAGTTCCGATGCGGCGGGTCACAGCGTTACCAAAACTGGCTGGGATCGGTGTTGAGCCAGAGCAACGCTGAGGTGCGCTGGCCGATCGACGCTGACTACGACTTCGGGGTAGCGGAAGACCCAGAGGCCCTGCAGGCCTGGCTCGACAAGCACAATGCCAGCGGTCACCGCGCGCGAATGACCGCCGGGTTCTGCTGGGAGTGGACCAAGACGACATCGTCGCAACCGCTGGTGGACGACGTGAAGATCACCTGGACGGACGAGCGGGGCGTAAACCGCGAGTGGAGGCGGCCCTGGAACGCCGCGACGCAGGTCCTCGACTCCAGACGTCGGCCGATCGCGCCCGAAAGCGTCTACTGGGCCACCGACGACGGTGGCGAAGGCCAGGTCGGCTGCATCTACACCGCGCAAGCCATGGAATACGAGTACGGCGGAGTCATCATGGGTCGCGACCTGGTCTGGCGCGACGGCGGCTGGGCGGCTATTCCGGACAAGAACGTAGACCCGGCGTTCAAGAAAGCCGGCCTCACTCCGGAGCAGTACCTGCCGCTGGCGCTGAACATCTACTGGGTGCTGATGACGAGGGCCAGCCGTGGCTGCCGGGTCTACTCGGTGGACGAGCAGACTCAACAGCATCTTCGGACCCTGATTCCCGCGCGGGCCAGCTGAACGACGATGTTGCTCCTGGACTGGGCAGTACGTACCGGAAAATGTGGTGTCCCCTCAATGTCGACGTGAAGCTCTCCGCCAGCGGGCTCGCGCAGAAAGTTGCGCGGCATGCGCACGTCGGCCGGATGCCGTCGGTAGTCGCGGCGTCAACGCCCGACAGCGCAGTTGACCACCCAGCGCATCCGCGGACGATCTTGCACACTCTCTACACGCCTGCAACTCTCCGGTTGACCTGCAGGTTCTCACTAGTTGGAACACGAAGCCCCATCACGGCCATGGGGCAATTGAGTGTCCGAATCCACACGCTTTCAACCAGATTCGTCCGGAACGTTCGGTGGCTTATTGGAGCGCTGGGCCTCTCTGAATTAGCGGAAACGGCATCGGTTCGGGGTATGGTCTTGTCCATGTCGACGACCCACAGCTGCGCGGCCTGCCCGAGGGCACTGGGCCTGTGGTCTCGTTACTGCCCGTGTGACCTCATCGACGCCTGCTACGTCTCAGCCGGCGGCCTCCCGAAGCAACCCTCGCGGGGAGCCTGAGCTAGACCGGACGGCTCCCCGCCTGACTTCGGGAGCTGTTGATGCCTGCTCTTGTCTCATGCCTGCTGCTGGAGACCAGCAACGCTGCGTCTTGGACTGCAGTGTTTGTTGCCTGCCTCATCGGCCTGTTCGCCTGCTGCCTCGCAATCGCGATGTGCGTCGCATTGTTCCACCGTCGGAAGGCGAACCGGGACGCAGCGTACGACGTGTTCTGCGCGCTGCTCAACGTGTTCACCCGGCGGCGGCGATGAAGGGCCGCCGCGGGCGTCCGAGGCTGTGCCCCGATCACGTCTTGGCCCGCGTCATTCAGTTGCGTAGTCGCGGTGCCAGGTATATCGACATCTGCGCGTCCCTCAACGCTGAAGGCATACCCACCCCCGGTGGAGGTGCGCAATGGTACCCATCGCACCTCAGCAGACTCCTACGCACCCGCCATGCACGTGAGTTCAAAATCTCGGCTACTACCGCGCCTACTCATTGACCGCTTCAAGACCATCGAACCACGAACCCAGATCGCGGTCACGGCAAAGATCTCACCCGCGACCGCGCGGATGATCATCAGAGCGCAGCGTCACGAATGTCCAGACGCATGCCCGGTGCCCACGGAAGCGCGTTCGCGGCAGCATGACCAGCCACCAGAGGACCGATCAGGGGAGCCCTCCGCGAATGAGATCAACACACAAATCCGACAAGGACCGCCTACGGAAGACGCGACCCGGCCATTAACCGGGGCTGTCGATCGCGACTGCGGTTCGTGTCCCCAGGGACTTGAACCCCCACTGTGCCCGAGGACGATCTTGCATCGCTAACCACACGCCTCCACCTGGCGACGTGAGCCGTCGTGTTGTCGCGGTGATGTCTAAGCCGCGTTCGGCTGACCATCCCGGGCGGCTCTCAACCGTCAGGCTGGTGACCTGCACTTTCCCGCCACTATTGGTCCATAAGAGTTCCACTCGAGGTCAGGTGTCGCCAGGTGGGAACCCCCCGGGAACGTTAAGGGCCGCTCACTCGCGCGATAGCGGCTTGACGACCTACTTCGGCTGCGAGAGGGTCAGCCGTTTGGCGAGCCAGCGCGTTAATCTGCCCGTATTGTTCTCAGCGGCAATAAGCTCACCAGTCGGGAGCATCGCGCACATGCAGTCGCGAGCAATTAGATGCAACTGCTTATTCCGAGTCGCCACCAATCCAGTATTCAGAAGACCTTCAAGAAAGTCATCCGGGTCAGCACCGTGCCCTTGGAGCCAATCCAGGAGCTTCGGGTCGTCCATTCGTACAATAGCTCCACTACAAAGGCGCTGAAGAATGACAAATTCTTGCATGTTGACGAATGCAGGACTCCAATATTTCGTCACAGGCACAGAATTTAGATCTTTCGTGGAGGATTTGAGAAATCTAACATTCCAGCCATGCCGACTCCCCTTGGCGAACAGCAAACCGCGTGCCACTTCCAATTCGAGGTCCTCGCCCCACAACCCTGGAATATCAAATATCTCATCAAGGCGAGTCCAGATGAACTCAAGTAGAATGAGTAACGGGTTTACGGGCGTCGAGAGATAGAAAGGCCACTCGCCGTTGACAACGCCAGCGGAGTACGGTCGCCCATTGGCTTTAAATAGCGCGTAAGCGCCAGAAATTATCAGCTGAGGGAGACTGCCTGGACCAAATCCCTTAACCCCCAAATTATCCTTGAGGATCTTCACGAGCGCTTCACGGAAAGCGGTCTCGCTCTTGAATCCGTGGAACCCGAGCACGATTCGAATAATAGATATCTGCTCCATGACCAGAGTGTGAAATATCATCTGGTCTTCGACCGAGAGACCGTCAATATCCTCATGACCAGACGCAGCATGACGAGTTGTCTCAGCGAACGCCGTGAGGGCTGGACTAATGTCCACACGCCCGTTCGAGGAATCTTCGGGAGATCCATATTCGAGTTTCTTCACCAACCTAAGCTGGTCAAGAGCATCAGTCATCTCGGCACGATGCAAAGTCTTCTTAACCTCGATAACCGCGATTATGTCATTTACGTTCCACACGAAAGAATCTGTGTAGGGAATTTGCTCACCATCACCTCTCACGAGCATACAATCCAACTGACCCGAAAGGTTACCAACTCCGTCCGTTGCGAATCCGGTGACAATCTTAATGCCTAAGCCATCTGGTATCGCGCGCCCAAGGAGATCAGACGAAAGTCCCTCATACATATCACCGATGGTGGGTGCATGGCTAATATCGCTCGCATCGAGCTCCGGGAGTACCTGCTGCATGATGCCCGACAGCAGCTCGGCAACAGTGCGAATCACGGCCTGGATCCCTTCCCACTCGATCGATTGATTCCAGGATAGCTGACGGCTGGGCCGTTACTCGGTAGAAGAGGACACTCCCGATCCGGCCGAAACTGATCGGCGACGACATCATCGAAGGGGGCGCCGATGCCATGGGCAAGCGCAGACAGCAGCGTGGTGCGACGTTCGCGGACGTCGCCACTGTCTTGAGCAATGACGCCACCGAAGCTGCCAACCGCGACGTTGCCTGCCCGGCTAGAGGAACCCTGACATGACACTTATTTGTCGATGGAAGAACTGTTCAGGTGGGGCAGCTTGAGCTGTACTATGCCAACCCGAGCGCTTCCTTCGCCATCAGTGTCAGAACATGGCTCCCTGTGCCAAGCGGTAGTGCAACAGCTTCGTGAGCGAGAGCCACTGGGATCACTGCGTTCGGGTACATGCGCGTCTGCACGCGATCAAGCGCCTCCAACGTCGCGCGCAAAGTCGGGTATTGCACGGGGTTGGCGTGCCAGTCCGGTGGCGTGGCTACGCTCTTGCTGTCGTTATGCGGGGTGCCGCCTGGAATGCGCGGGACAGTGACGACGAGCATTCGTCCAGTCGAAGTCCTGTAGAAGAAGCGCCTTCCGTAGAATTCATCCTGGCCGTACCACTTTTCGGGATCTTTGGCCCGAATGCGGGTCTGGATGTACTGGTTGTCCAAACCCATAAGGTGGCGTTCAGGAATCACGTCCGCTATAGCATTCGCATGCTCAACAAAGGTGCCACTTTTTTCGACACCGACTACGAGTGGCGGGAGGTGTCCCTGCTGATTGAGGTTCGCGTTCAGCTTTTCCCAGTAGGCGAGCCAGTCGCGTTTGAGTGGGGCTGTGGTGCCGTGAAGGGCAAGGGGGCCATCCTGGATGAACAGTGTGGTGGCCAGCGCACCCGGGGCGTTGACATAGAGCCAGTCGAGGTATCCGAGCGACAGGAATCGTTCGGCCGCGTTCATGACACGGGTGAATGGAACCATATTTGATCCGGTTTCCGCGAACTCGTCATGCGTCCGGAGAACATCCGTGATGTACAACTCGGTGGAACAACTCGGGCATTTCGAACCATCGCGGGCCACAGTAAGATTCTTGGCCACGCAGCCCGGGCAGCGGCCTATCGTGATCGCTGCCGCGGGCGTACCTGGCGCCCCGCGCATGGTCAGCAGCGCGTCGTGCAATGAATAGATTTGACCCGACTCATTAAATCCGTTCGCGCGGAACATCGAATCGAGTTCGAGCCGCCACGTGTCTACCCCGGTCAGGCCCGGCCTGGTGACCATGCTGCCGGGAAGTACAGACACGATCGACCGAGCGTCCATCGCCTGTCGCAACTTTCTAGGATCGACCAGGCCGTCGTCGTCGCAGCTGAAGAACTTCTCGAGGTCCACCAGTGCGCCACCGACTTTCAAATAGCCGACGGTGACAGAGGGGTATTCTTCCCGTGCCGCGACCTCCACGTCTGAACCATCGAAGGCGAAGGCGAACTTCGGCTCGGGACGCCCGGCCTCTTCTGTGAGATCTTCAAGCGGGATGATTCGCTTCTCGATCTCGCTGGCGTCTGCCGTGAGCGCGGGGATGGTCCAGCGGCTGAGGGCCTGCTGGACAGCGGGATCCGATGCCGACGCGACGTGCCCGAGCCGTGGCGAGAACTGCTGCTCGTACGGCATCAGGGAGTCACCAGCCGACCTTGGTCATCAACTTCTGGGAGGCCGGCCGCCATCCGCGCCCGATTGATCATCGCGTGGTCGAATTTGGCAATCTGTGTGGGAACGATGTACTTACCAGAAAAGGTCTTCATCCGCACGTAGCCTCGGTCTTCGGCTGAACGGATGTCCTGCGCGAAGATGGCGTAGTCGTAGTAGTGGCTCAGTTCGCGCGTCTCGACGTCAGAGTTGAGATGAGCAACAATCCAGTTCGACGTGTTCGAGAGAATTCGCTGATCTACGCTGCTAACCTCCTGTGTCGCGTAGATCAACCCGATTTCGTATTTGGCGGCCTCTTTCGCCAGTCGGACCCAGGGGTCGTCGCGGACAGTGCTTTTGCCAGCCTTTTGGCGGTCGAACAGATTATGTGCTTCTTCGACCATGATCTGAATAGGGATCGGTTGCTGGTTTTTACGGAATCGGTCGTTTGCTTTGTCGAGCAGCCGGAACACCAGACGTTCCGACATCGCGGTCGAGACGTCTTGACTACCCACCGACAAATCGACAATCACAAGGCGGCCTGCCGTCAGGTCAGACCATACAAGATCGGCGAGGTCGCCGGTGGCCGTCGGATCGTGGAAATCTGCGAGCTGGCGTATCTTGTTGATTACAACTTTGCCCACTGACTCATCGAAGACTGTGCGAATAGCCGTGAATGGCGCGCAGTTCCGCCACGACTTGAGGTCAATTCCCTTGTAGCGCGCCTGATCGAGGGTTCCCTCGTCTTCTTCCTTGGTGCGGTCAGCGATCCATTTGACAATGTGCCTGGCGCGGTCCGGCGTGTCAGTCTTGCAGGTGCCAGTCCTGGCATCTGTCACCGTGAGAGCGTCTGGCACGTCGGCTAGCAGCATCTCGCGAAGCGGCTTAGCCATCCTGAAGGTGACAGAGAACCCGTGCGCCACGCCGCTGCGGAAATTGGCTTTGGAGAGCGTGCCGTAAAAAGCTAGACGGCCGCGCTGCGCATCGCCGACAGCTTCCCAGTACTCCTTTTCTCCCGCTTGACCGGAGGGAAAGTCGTCCCGGTCGGGATCGAGAATCTTGGCCGTCTTGAATGCGTTGGCGTATCCCGTGTTGTACTCTGCCAAGGCGTCGACCACTGATCCCCAGGCCATGTCGAGGAGCCTGGTATTGTAGAAGTTGATCGCTAGGGGATGTTCCTGGGGATCGTTCAGATTGGGGCTCATGGTGTAGATCTTCACCAGGTCGGTTCCCAAGCCGAGCAGTCGCAGCCCCGTTTTGTCTTGCTGGTTGATGCTAGCGTATTCGCCTTGCGGGTCAAATATGAGTTGGCCGATTCGTTGCTGTGTTTTGGCGGCATGCTCGAACACTGCCGTGGCGATAGTCTTGTTCGTGTTTGACTTTCCAGCTCTGGTCATGCCGAATACGGCGGTTTTGCGAGAGATAAAGTCGGTGACCCGAACGTTGACCGGGCACTTGTCGTAGCCCTGCTCGGTGGCGCGACGGCGAGTGGCTGAGTATCGGACGTCCCCTAGTGGAATGAGGTCTGGCCGCTTGTTATCAGCGACCTCGTCGGCGCTGCGCTGAGGGTAGGAGGCGATGTACGAGAGCGCAGCGGGGCTAGGTGCGTAGACGAAGTACCGGCTGGCAGAGTACACCGTGTCGATGTCCGCTCCCCATTGGACAAAGGGCCTGCCTGACACCGTGTCTGGATAGAAGGTGCCGAGAACGTCGCAGCGGAATGCGGAGTACTGCATGTTCTTCTGTGTGAGCCGGTCGGAAATCGCTTCGGAGGCCGGCGGCTCACCCTTTTCGTAGGCGTCGCGCATCGCTTCCATGCGGATGGCGACCAAGTCAAGCTGGTTGGGCAAGTCGGCGACGCTGCGGACACGAAGCAGGATGACCTCGTCCTCGTCAAGCGGCATCGCTATCGGCTCCATGGGCCGCTGCGGTCCGGCGGCCAGTAAAAAGCAGTTCTTCGGTATGCCCCCAGCCCGGCGTTTGTCTATGTCGTTGGTTACGACGATGGCACTGTCGTAGTCCAGGTTGTAGATCCCGCCGACTAGCACTGCGTCTGTGAGCAGTGGAGTGAGAGGGCTACTGCTGGCTGCGATCTTGGACGCCAGTCCGACCTGTCCTGCCACCGTCATCGTCCGCTCTCCTTGTCCGTGCGTTTGCGTTGCCGGCTTGGCGTCAGTGGAGCCTCGAGCTGGTGGGGCACATCTGGGTAGTTGGTCACCAGCAGCTCCGTTTTTGATTGGCGCGTTGCGGAGCCTGCAGCGGTGTAGCGGTAGTCGACTGTGCGGAGCGCGTAGCCGGGCTGACCCGAGTACAAGGAGCGGATCACGGGACTGTCGTCGTAGGACAGCAGCCACCGGAACCCGTCCATTGCGGTGAGCGCTTCGGCCAGGGCCTCGTGTTCATTGCTTTCGAATGACCATTCGTACAGCTCAGGAGCCTTCTCCACGTACGGCGGGTCGAGGTACGCGACGATCTCGTTGGGCGTGAGTCCGCCGAAGCGCGCCGCTCGCGCGAGACTAGTTCGCCAGTCGCAGTGCCACACGTCCACTAGTCGGCCGGAGTTCGCGAGGTCACCTACGGCGCGGATACGGCGCTCGAGTCCCTCGACTCCGTAGCGGCAGTCGATCTTGTACGCCGAGGTTTGGGCGCGGCCGCCGATCGGGCCGGCTTTGCCGTGCAGGATGCCCGAGAACGTTGTGCGATTGAGGAACAGGCACTTCAGCGCTCGCTCGCGCCGGCTAGCAGGGTTCGCCATCCGCCACCAGTCCCAGCGCTTGAGCGTGACCTCTTCCTCCTTCATGGAGTTGATCAGCCATGTCGTGTCGAATGCGGCGACGTACCAGAAGGCGGCGACCAATGGGTCGGCATCAGCCAAGATGATGTGATCGACAACCCCGGTGCCCGCGAGCCGCAGCGCGGAGGTTGCGCCCCCGCAGAACGGTTCGACCAGCAGCCGGGGTGGTGGAACGTTCGTGTTGATGATGGTTCGAAGGGCGTGGAACAGTTGCCGCTTTGCCCCTGGATACCGCAACGGGCTTACGACCGATTGAGCGAACAGCTGCGCGTCGTCCAGCTCATATTTGGGCTTGTCGAGGACAGTTTCGGCTGGCCACGGCCTATGCCGCACAGTCTTTCGCTCACCAGCCAGCGGTCTCACCCTCCCGAAGTTCCCCCGACCCACATCGGCCGCTCGTATGGATCAGTTACAGACCGTACCGCTCTTGGTGTCGATGCAACGCCGAGCCTGAAGATTACACGGACGAGCTGCTTGCTCAGGGTCGCAGCGCCGCATCGTGTCGCGCCTTGTCGCATCGCACTTCGTGGCTGCAGCTGGCGCGGACGGTCAGGGGTGGACGCCTGCGGCACGGGCCTTCACCTCGCGGCGGGGAAAGCTCCCGTCGGCCGGCTGCGGTCGGTAGGGTGATCACTCGGTTCAACGACGATAGGAACGTGTGGTGCCACTGCGTGATGAGAACCCGGACGGGCATAACTGGGGTCGCGAGATTGATCGGACGATCTTGCACGGCCTGGCCGCGGGGATGCGGGGCGACTCCACTCCACCCGCGCTGGCGTGGGAGACTGTCGTGCAGCGATTGTGGGAGGACCCGTTCCGGTGTGCGAACTTGGAGTGCTGCGAAGCGCTCGGTCGTGATCATGTCACGTTGATCACCACGGCCCACGTGCGGAGATTTTGCTCTGTGGAGTGCATCGCGCCTGGTCAGCGAGCACACCACGCCGCACTTAGCGAGCACGCGCGCATGCGTAGCCACCTGATGCTCGAGGCGGCGGAGCATGGCGAGGAACCGACGGAAGAGCATTTCCGGTCCCTTGACGAGCAGGCCACCGTGTGGCAACGCGCCCTGTCGCTTCATCGCCACCGCTGTGCCCCTGAGCCGGTCCCTTCCGAGCAGGAGCGTGCGCGTGACGAAGACGGGTTGAGCGATGCTGCTCGACGCTGCGATCGGTGTATGGACGATGCTCGCCAGGGCAGAGGCTTCAGCATTCAGTAGTTGAGTCGCGGGTGAGTCGTCAACCTGCGTTCCACGCTTCACTGGCGAACACCGAGCTGCACGCGATGGCTGGAAGTGGGGCCGCGTCTCGAAACCTGGCATGGACGGGTCGGCGGGGTTCGAGTGCGCGTGCCGTCGACGAGCTGGCGACTAAGGTGGCTGACCGCGTGTTCACAAGGCGCGGTCTGCTCATTCGTGACCGCATGGGGACGTCACCGGTGCGTGAAGGAACCCGTCCACGCCTTGACGCGCGTCATCACTGCTGCCGGATCGGGCGCGGTGGCGTAGACGACGAACTCGCGGTAGCGGGCGTCTTCGATGTGCAGCGGCGGCAAGGGGTGTTCGCGAAGGCGGACTACGAGGTAGCCGGCGGCGAGCAGGTCAAGCGACTTGGCGGTGTCGATGTCGGCCTTGTCGGCGTGCCAGTAGGAGCCGTCGTACTCGATGGCGATCACCCGGCCGTCGCCCAGGTCAGCGGTGATGTCGACGAGCCAGCGGGCGCGCCGGACGAAGGCATCGCTGGTAACGGGCTGGCCGGAGGCAGCGTTGCCGAACACCGCCTGGGCTTCGGTGTGGTGTTGTATTTCGATCTGCGACTTGCCTGTTTCCCTGCACTGCGGGCAGGCCGAGCCCGACGCGCGTGACGCGAGCGTTGCTTGCCATGTGTGCCCCGGGTTGGTCGAGCAGATCCACGTCGGCGTGAAGGATGTTTGCCCGCTGGGACGGACTTGCCAGGCCGTAAGGGGGTTTCCTGGTGCCCATTCGGCGGCAATCTCGGGATAGTGGAACGCAAGCGAGTCGAGGATGGTCCGGCACCGCGGGCACCGCAGCCGCTGGCCAGCGTCCCGGACGGCGGGAGTTTCCTGCCACTCGTAGCCGCAGTCCGGGTCACGCCACCACAGGTTCCTGCGCGAGTTCGGGGACACCGTGGCCAGGCCGATTTTCCCGTTCTTCTCGGGATGCCACTGCGCGGCGAGCTCGCGGTTGATCCGGTACGCGGCTGGATCGGCTTGCGCTTCGTCTCGCTGCTGCTGCCGAGTCTGGTTCCCCCGGCACACGGGACATCCGGAGGCCAGATAGGTCAGTGGGCTGACTCTCGGGTGGTGGCCGTGAGGGCAACGGAACTTGCGCAGTCGCCCACTGCCTGCGACGGTGACGGTGACGGGGTCGTCTTCGTCGTCCCACGCATCCAGCAGTTCTGGAACTTCCGTGATCGGAGTGTTCTGGTAGCGGGCGTACTGCGCTTTCCATTCGGCGCTGCGCTTGGCTTCGCAGTCCGGGCAGCGCGCTCCGGTGACCATGTCCCGGATCCGGCTGGTGAACTTCAGCTGGCAGTCGGTGCAGCGCCAGTGCGCGGTGCGGGTCGCGCGGAGAGTGGCGGTGTCCCACACGGACTGGTCGTTGCGGTCGTGGTCCCACCACGCGAGCACCGGCAGCCCAGAGTCTTTGAGTAGGTCCTTGGTCCTGGGCCCGGACACGTTGCGCGTCTGCCGCTCTCGCCGGGGATTGCGTTGACAAGAGCAGCCAAACCCGATGTCGCCCAGGCGCTCGGCTGAGATCCGCTCGCAGTAGACGCACTGCACCCGGTGCGGATCACCCGACAGCGAAGGGCTGGTGAGCGGCTCGAGATAGCGGTAGCCGTGGTCGTGCGCGTGCTGGCGCGCGTTGTCGTACCCGCCGGGTTCCGGCAGACCGCCCATGCCTTGCAAAGCACGGGACGAATCGGCCCAGCCGCGCCAGAAGCACGCCCGGCAGGTTGCTTCACCGTTTCGGTTTTTCTCGAGGATGTATTCGAGCCGGTAATGGGCCACGCATCCGCAGGTGAGGCACCGGGTGAGTCGCCACGCAGTGGGCGCGGTGAAGGGCTCGAGCGGCTCCAGGCCGCCGCGGCGCAGGATCTCGGTGATGTGCGGGTCGCACCACGCGGGCTTAGACCGTGTCGTAAATGCGGCTGCCCGCGAGCAGTCTACTGCTGAGCACACCTGAGATGCCACTGTCACGAGACGATCGTGCCATAAGGCTGCCTGCCTGTCAGGGGCCCCTGGATCGGGTGCAAGGCTGTGACCAGAGAAGACATGCGTCGTGGAGAGCTTCGGCCGAAACCCGTGTACGCAGACCGGTGAGCGAATGGCCCGGCGGGCCCGATCCCCCTCTTCGACAAAAGCAGCCGGGCCGCATCGAGTTCGCCCGCTCAGCAGGCATCGACGACACCGCCAACAGAGTTTTGGTCGTCGAGGACCAAACGCTCCAGCGACTGCAGGGAATTCTCACTGGCTCGCCCCGACGCCACCCCGCACGCGATGAGGTAATTTGAGTCTCCGAGACGATCTTGCTTGTTAATCAGACGCCTTCAGCTGCCGGGCAAGTAGTCAGCGGCGCGAACCTCTAGTCGAATAATTCGCTGGAGGGAATCTCTGTCTTCTTCGCATGAGTTAGCGTGTCCTGCGCATGGACAATCTGGACGAGCTCGCGCAGCAGCTTCAGCAGCAGCAACGCGCCATGAATCAGGAATGCCAACCCCAGTTCAAAGAACCACGGCGCGACTTGCTTGCCGGAAGTTACCTGGATCATCGCCGCTAGGACACCGAGCATCGTCGCGGCGAACGGCTCGGCTACCACGGCCATCCATGCGAATTGCAGGGTTTCGCCTGACTTGAACCGGAACCGTTGAATACGGTCGACCTCGGACCCGATGGTGAACACGATCACAACCCCGGCGAAGCCAGCCACGATCGCCGCTGCTGCCGCCGCCCCAAGATAGAGAGTGACGGCCGTTCCCGTGTTGGCGTCAATCGCCAAGCTCTTGTACGGGTTCAGCGAACCCCAGAAGACGGTCGACACGGCGTGTGCGGCGACGACGACCGTGAGCCCGAATGCGACGAGCGCCGAATGGTCCACCAAGGCATCGATCACTGCCCGCCGCTTCTTGGCGAGCCACGACGGGTTATCGAATAACGTTGACGCAGGCGAGCCCACAAATGCCTCCCAGAGTGCTAGCGCTCGACTGCGCCACGCGCACCCGTGCTACCTCAGTTACTGAACTCCTTGCGAAACGACTCGACCGCCAGGTTCATACCCGTCATCACCGCAAACTCGGACGGTCGTTCGCTGCGGTGAATGTCGAACTTCTCTATTGCGGTAAACTGCTCTTTGAGCAGGTCGTACTTCTTCCGCTTAAAGCTGTCTCCGTCAGGCAGCACGAGATTTACCTCAGCCTTACTCACGAAGTCTTCGCGGACCCACCGCGCCCCGTTAAGCAACACCGACTTGGTATCGTCGCGTCCGGTGCGGTGACTGAGCGTCCACCCCAACTCGATGTCAGTTTCGGACGACACCGCTTTGGCCGCCCGCGCGGCCTCACCGATATGGCCGCCACCTACTTCGGGGATCTCCGAACCTTGTGAGACGGTCACCCGAAGTACCGTGGCTCCCTCCGCTTCGGCAAGCCGCTGAGACACCGTTGAGTTGATCACCGGCGCGAGCATGTAGGTGATTGATGGGCTATCCGGCTTGTGCACCGCGGTGAACCACGACTCCAGCGCTGTCACCCGCGGCGACGCCGCCGACATGGTCAACACCGCGACCTGGTTCGATCCGCCGAACGGCACGATGTACGTCGGATCAATCAAAACCATGTTCTGGTCCTGCGGTTTCAGGTCTCCGACAACACCGGTGTCACTCAGCCCGTCGGGCCACTCGGCGCGCTCCCGCACGCCTGCGACGTAGAAATAGCGTTGTGCCGGCCGCTGAGCTCGCCGACTCTCGCCGTGCACGTAACGTCCCCTGATCTGAACCTGACGCTGGCGCGGCGTCAGGTTCTCAACATGGTCGGCCATCTTCTGCCAGAAGTCGTTACTCACCGTTAAAACCTCGTCATTGCTGCCGCTCGACCTCACCACACGGAGTTCGTAAAAACGCACGGTCTTCCTCATCATCGCGACGCCAGACCCTCCCACGCTGCCGATAGTGAACGGGGCAGGCTACCAGCGCACCTCCACTACCGAGGGTCACCCGCCAGTGCGGCCTGCCCCGACACCCAGTGCTATCGAGACGGCATGGCGGACGTGAAACCCCGCCGACACTGAACCTAGACATGATCAACATCTTCCCACGATTCGAACATACGATCGATTCATGACAAGACCATAGCGGCCAGGACTGACAAGAACCGCCTCCCGCGGACGACTTCAACCCAACGGCGGCGCGAACCCCTGCCGGGCGCGTTCGCCTCAAACATCGGCTTGTCCCAGCAAGCGCGGCAGCCGCACCGTTTATCCGGTTGCGTTAGCAAAAGCGCGGGTCCGACGCGGCCTGGTCATGCGCACGACCAGGCCGGCGCGCCAGGCCTCACCCCGTCGCGGCTTCCGACTCCCAGGCTGGGGCCGACAGGCAGCACGCGTCGCACAGTTTGAGCACTCCGCCGTGAGTGATCGGTTACTGTGACAGACGGAGTTGCCATCGGATGGGCGGTTCCGACGTGTGTCAAACGAGGGGTGCATCATGGCGCAAGAGGCGCCTGCGCCAGGCAGCTGGCTGGCAGGGCTGGACTTCAATATCACCGACGTTTTCGGCGCAGGGGCCGCCGCAGGGTCCGCGATGGGCGGTGCAGCAGGCGCCAGCGGGGCCGGCACGTTGAGTGGGCAAGGGTTCACGCTCAACCACGACGAAGCGATGACCATGCTGAACACGGCGCGTGAGATTCGGGACGACCTGTGGAACCTGATTCCCAAGGCTGAGCGCCTCACCTCGCTGAAGCCCCCAGCCGACGAGCCTGCCAGCAAGGGCTACAACGCGCTCCTCGCCAGCAACGCGGGAAAGCCTGGAGCGTTCGACTACGGGCTGGGGCACATCAAGCTCGAACACCAGTATGTCGTCGAGTTGATCGGCCGGCTTGAAGTGCCTTGCACCTGACGCGCTCGAGCGATCAGAGCGCCACTGGTGACGTTAAGACGGCCGCAGGTAACGGAGGAGTTCTGGGATGACGGCGCGATCAGCTCTTGCGATCTTCGGCGTCGCGCTGGCAGCTGGGCTCACCGCCTGCAGCTCCGGAAACTCCCCATCCGCACCGAGCTCGTCAGCGAGTGCCCCGTCGAGCACTTCGCAGGCGTTGCCACATAGCGGCGCGCCCAAGGTGCCGAACCCAGTCGCGTCGTCGGTCCTCGACAACCAGCCGTGCCAGAGTGGCCTGACCGCGGCACAGCTGACCGACCTTCTGGGTGAGGCCCCGCAGGGCTCACCCGACACGACCGCCGGACTTGGGCCGAGTTGCAACTGGACCAACAGCGAAAAGGGCTCGCACGTCGACGTGGCGTACGACTCTGAATCACACGAGGGCTTGAGTGGCTGGTACGAAAACACGAAGCCGAAGGCTGTGGTGTGGCGCGAACTACCTACTATTCAGGAGTTCCCCGCGGTCGCGCACGTCACCTCAGCCGGTGACCCCAGCACTTTCTGCCAGATCAGTATCGGCATCAACGATGAGACGACCGTCGACGTGTCGGTCGGTCTCGGCCCTGCGAAAAAGGGCACCGATCCGTGTCAGGCGGCCACGATCGCGGCAGGCATGGTCGTCACGAACCTGAAGCAGAAGGCCGGCTCGTAATGGGCTTCTTCGATTGGGTCGGCGACACCGCCCAGGCGGTCGGGCACGGCCTGGAGGATGCAGCCGACTGGACGGGTGACCGGTTCAGCGACGTTGGCAACTGGTTCGGCGACCTGTACCACGGGAGCCTCGGCGATCAGACCGTGCCAGCGTCGGACCTGGTCCAGAAGGTCATGGCCAGCAAAGGTGCGCCTGACTGGCACAACGGCAGTTCTGATGCAGCTGACCTCGCCTCGGAGCACGGCCAGATCAGTGGACGCGTGCAGCAGCTGAGTTCCAATCTGGAGTCGGTGTGGACCGGCGGCGGAGCGGATGCGGCGCAGGCTCGGATCAGACCGCTCGCGGACGTATCTCAATCGGCGTCGGAGACGTTCACGTCCAATTCGCAGAACGTCAGCGACCTGGCGCACGGGTTCGACGAGATGAAGCAGTCGCTGCAGCCGATGCCGCCGACTCCGCCGCACAAGAACTTTTTCGACGAGGCGGCCTGGTGGCAGACCGACACCGAGAAACAGATCCAGGACTACAACAACGTCGGGCAGCAGAACCTCCAGAAGTACCAGGGGTATGCGACGCATGCGCAGGCCAGCGGTCAGGGGCTGAAGATCGATTACGGCCAGCTTGCCGCGTTCGACGGCGGCAAGGTCACGATCGGCTCGGGCCAGTCTGCCACCAGCAAGCAGGCCGATGTTGGCGGCCGCAGCAGGACTGGCAGTGGGCCGGGCAACGGCGGGTCGTCGCCGACATTCACACCGGGACCAGGTTCGACGGTCCCGGTAACCAACGGGCCTGGCGCGACCACGCCCGTTGGTTTCCAGCCCGGCAGCGGGCCGGGTGACGGGACGACGACCTCGGGGTGGACTCCGCCGTCCACGAATCCGACCGGCCCGAGCTGGAGTCCGTCGTCGTTGCCGCCTGGTGGCGGCAGCAGCGGCGGCAACTCGTGGTCACCGGGTGGCGTCAGTGGGTTCGGCCCGACCAGCGGGTTTGGTGGTGGCGGTTTCGGTGGTGAATCGGGCGGCGTGAGCGGTGGTGGCCGCGCGGGCGGCTCTGCCGGCCGGCTGGGCGCCGGTCCGGGAGCCGGTGCAGGTGCTGAGGAATCGGTGGGGCGTGGAGGAGCCGGTGCAGGCGCGCGCGGTGTCGCCGGCGCTCGGGGTTCGTCCGGGATGGGCGGCATAGGTGGTGCCGGTAAGGGCGGCAAAGGCGACGAGGACAAGGAGCACCAGCGCAAATACGTGCTGGAGGACGACTCCGCATTCGACATCGTCGACGACGAGGACGGCCGGCTGCGTGACCCGTGGTCCGGGCTCCCGCCGACTCCGCCGACAATCGGCGGTTGAGACACGACGATGACGATCATCGACAAGCCGGTCCGGATGCCGCGATCGGCGTTCTTTGTCGCGTGGAAGCTGGCCGAGCTGGGCGATCTCCCAGCTGTGGTCGACCCGGACGACAGTTACTCGACAGCTGAGTTCGCCAAGGAACTCACCAGGCGCTCGTTGTCCCGGTTCACCGCACTGCGCCTGGCCACAGATGACGGTCGGCTCACCCCGGAGTTCCGCGCAACGCTCAGACTATTGGCCGTGCCGAAGCGGGAGTTCTACTCGTGGACCGCGTTCGGAACCCACCCGGATGACAATGGCGCCGTCTTCGTGGCCACGGCCGGCCCGGACGCGGTGCGGCTGATCACCGACAACCGGTCGATCCAGCTCGACCCGATCCGGCCGCGTGGCATGGCGGCCAGCCTGGTGGACACCTTGCCGGGGTGCGCGCCCGCCCGCATCGAGCAGCTGAGGGTGCCGACCGCCTACCTCGAAGGCACGGACGCTGATCCGATGTCGGAACTGTCCGGAGTGGCCGACGAGATGCGGTACCTGATGCGCGCCGAGCGCGTAGCGGTGCACAAGCTCTACGCGGCGATCCGCGACGGGGACGGCGACCGAGCCCGCAGCACCCCGTTGACCGTGTACGACCTGGCCCACAAGGGCCGAGTCCTGGCTTTCACCAGCGACACGAACGACGGTGAGTTGGAGGCCAACATGTGCGCGGGCAGCCGTACCAACCTGATCGACGCGCTCAACCTCACCTACGACGGCCTCGCCGTAGCCCGGTAAAGCCGGTATCCGGCCGGCGCAGTCAACCTGCGCCGGCCGGACCGGCTCGGCCGTCCCGCTCGGATGGTCGCGAGGGGAGCGACGCCGGAACAGCCAAGACTTAACGCCCGTCACCGGGCCGTAGTGGTGGTCGTCCCTCCCTGGCCATCCGGTCCGCGTCAGGCGTCACGGCCGTCACACGGCCTGTGACAGCAACGAATGCCAGTTGACCTGCGAGAACGCCTGCGTGACGGCTGTGACAGCTCGGTTGGGGTCCCGTCACAACCGTCACCAGCAGCCGTCTTCGGACGATTCAGCGCATCGGGCCACACCCGTCACAGCACACCGAATCGGCGGAGCGCGCCGGGCAGAAACGAGTTCGGCGGCTGCGTTCGCGACTGACCGGAGTGCCGTCACGTGCTCGGTCAGCCGATCGAGTCCGAGCGGCGTCAAACGGAGCACCAGGCTAGCTCTCTCGAACCGGGTCTCCACGTATCCGGCGGCGCGCAGGGTCACCACGTGTGGCGCGAGGCTCCGGCCGCCCACGCCCAGAGCCGTCCCGATCACGCCAGCCCTGCGCCAGCGCATATCGACCAGCTGGCACAGTACGAACAGACGGACCGGCAGGAGCAGCAGCGGGTCCAGCTCGCGCTGAAACGCCTGCGCGATCGGCGGGCTCCACGTCATCGCTCGATCGCCTGCCGGTCGGCGTCGCCCGGGGTGGGTGCGAGGCGGAGGCAGGTCACGCACGGCATCCCGACCGGACGTTCCAACAACTCAAGCTCGCTCCGGCCGAACATCGCGCCGCAATACGCGGTCAGCCGTTCAGGCGCCAGGCCCTTTGCCGGGAGCGGGAAGACGTGCACGACGCGGCGGGATTCGCCGACCGTGCCGGGCATCGGGCGCGCTATGAAGACCGTCATCGGGTCGACCGCCGGTAATGGTGGTCGGCGGGAACGGGCGCGCTCGGGGTACTGCCCGTTCCCGCCGACGTGGTGTTCCGGCTGTCCTGCTCGGGAATGAGCCGCACGCGTTGAGGCGGGCGCGGCGGCAGGACGGCCGGAGTCTGGAGAAGACCGAAGACGCGACGCCAGCACGACGGCTTGCGATGGGACGCGGGTTCGGGCGACGGCGTGACCGTGCGGAGCCAGACCAGCGACTTGCAGGTAGCGCACGGCCGGCCAGGAGGCGTCAGGCAGGAGTGAAAGAGCACATTGCGGCCGCAGAGCGTGTGGTAGCGGCCTTCCTGACGCGCGATGCCATCGGCCAGAGCGTCGTCGGTGACGGCGTGGTCCAGGTTGTCGGCCACGCAGCGGTGCCAGGTCACGTACAAGCGCGAGCTGTGTTCGTCGCTGGTCACATCCGCCCCCTGGTCTTTGGATCTGTTGAAATCATCCAATCCTGCGAGGCGGGCATGGCCCAGAGCGGAAACGTTGATGTTTCGCAGCGGGGATGTGGCACTCGAAGTCATTACCTGCGATAACGCCTGCTAGTCTGTGATCGGCGTCAACCGGGGTGAGGTAGTCGAATGGTCAGTGTTCGTCGGCGCAAGGAGCTTGTTTCAGCGCGCAAAGCGGCCGGGCTGACTCAGGAGAACCTTGCCGAGGTGATGTGCGTCGACCGCTCAACGGTCATCCGGTGGGAAGCCGGCGATTACGCGCCCCTGCCGTACCAGTGGCCGAAGCTGGCCAAGGTTCTCGGCCGAAGCGCGGACGAGCTGCGTGAGCTGATCGGCCCGTGTCCGCTGAATGGGACGGCGGAGCTTGGCTCGGCGCTTGAGCCTGCGTTCGGCTGGCTGGACCGGCACGCCGGCTGGTCTCCCGGCACTGCACGCGGACGCGTGGCAACCGCCGCGTCGGTGAAGCCGCATTTCGACGCGCCGGCTGGTCGGACTCGTGTTGCTGCCGCCTTGGCGAACTACTACAGCGACTCCGTTCCCGGGCATGTGCTGTATGCCGCGCGCTGCGGACAGGTTGAGGTCGCGACCAGTGTCCTGACCCGGCCGGACTGGCTGGATCTTGCTTGCCCGTTGACGGCCGAGAACGACCGGATTGTGCTGTCTGTCAACGAGAATGCCGCGCGTGAGCTGGTCGACGAAAACGTTGCGGTTCAGCGGCTGGCCGAAGCTGCGGCTGACGACGTGCGCATCGCGGACGTGCCGCTGTATCGGCTCACGGACGTGCAAATCCGACCGGGAATGGTCGGCGGCGACGTCCAGGTGGCGCCGTTCGTCGAGTACGCCCTGAGCGTGGATCTTCTCGAACGGGAGCTATACGACCGCCGGGCGGTGCAGCGGCGTCGGATGCCGCTCCGGGATCGGTACTTGCCGGATCTTCCGGCGGTGCTCGACCTTCCGGGACGGCTTTGCGCTGGTGGCGTGCTCGCGTTGACGGCGATCGCACGGCCCGCCGATCCGTTCCGCGGTGAAGCGGACTACCTCCTGTTGGTGCAGGAGCGCTCGCGGCACGTGGTGAACGCGGCTCGCAGGCTGGCCGTCATCCCGAAGAGCTTTCACGGGCCGCTCGCCGATCAACGCGCTGACGCGCGGATCGGCGCGACGCTGCGCCGCGAGCTGGAAGAAGAGCTGTTCGGCAGGGGCGACGTCGACCGGACAACCGGCGTCCAGCGGGCCGCCGATCCCATGCACCCGGCCCGGCTCTCGGCGCCGATGCGGTGGTTGACCGACCAGCCCGGCCGGTTGCGGATGGAGTGCACCGGGTTCGGGTTCAACCTGGTCAGCGGGAACTACGAGTTCGCCGGCCTGGTCGTGATCGAAGATGAGGAGTTCTGGCCGCGGTTCGGCGGTGACGTCGAAGCGAACTGGGAGGCCGCCGGGCTGCGGCAGTACTCGACGCTCGACGGAGACCTGATCACCGAACTGATCGGTGACGAAACCTGGAGTAATGAGGGATTGTTCGCATTTCTCCAGGGCCTGCGTCGACTCTCCGAGATCGGCGGTGAGCGGGTGAGGATTCCCGCAGTCGAATTAGGTCGCTGACGGCCAGCGGACCGTCAAGACAACGGAATCTGCCAACGCTTCCCAGGAATGGTCGATTCCCGGGCCCCACATGAGGTAATCGCCCGGCCGGTTCATAACTTTGCTACCGCCGGTGACTTCCACTCGAAACTCGCCTGAGACAAGCATCACCAGCGTGGTTCGCTGGTCGTCGGACGTCCACTCGGGACGCTTGTCGCCCGCAGGATGGTTGGCCCACTTGACTTCCACGTCCTCGGACGCTCGGACGCCCTGCGACGGATCGATGAAGTGGCCGACCAGCCAGCCGCGTGTGTCCGCCGCGTCTTCGTTGGCGTTGCCGGCGGTCCAACCGTCAGTCACTGGCTGATCTCCCATTCGATCGCGGGTAGTTTCACGCGCTCTCCGCCGATTTCCGCAAGGCGCCTGAGCCCTTGCGACATGGCGAACAATCCTTCGTTGCTCCACGCTACATCACCCAGCAACTCGGTGACGAGCTCGTCGTCGGTAGTCGAATACTGACGAAGAGTCGCGGATTCCCAGTTTGCTTCGACCACTCCCCCGTACCGTGCCCAAAACTCTTCGTCGTCGATGACGATCAGGCTGGCGAACTCGTAGTTTCCGCTGACGAGGTTCAGGCCGAACCCTGTGCACTCCATCCGCAGCCGGCCGGGCTGCGCCATGAGCCAGCTCATCGGCTCGGTGAGCTTGGTTGGGTGCAGTGGGTCGGCCGCCAGCATGTCGCCCAGGGTGTTGTCGATGTCGGGCCGGCCGAACAGCTCTTCCTCCATCTCACGGCGGAGTGTCATGCCCACCTGCGCGTCGCGGCGGACGTCGGTCAGCGGCTGGTGGAAGCCCTTCGGTATCACTGCGAGCCGGCGCGCCGCGTTCAGCACGTTGCCGGACCGCTCTTGGACCAGCAGCAAGTAGTCCGATTCTCCGCGGTACGGGTCGGCGGGCCGGGCGATCGCCGTCAGCGCGAGGACGCCGCCCGCGCAAAGCCGTTCGCCGACGTCGAGCACCGAGCGGAGGTCCGGCAGGTAACGGTCCCTGAGTGGCATGGCTGTCGAGCCCGCGGCCACCGCGTCGACCAGTTCACCTTCGAGAAGGTCGGCCGTCAGCGCGTAGTGCACGAACTGGGAAACGCCGAACGTGCCGCGAAGCTGGTGTTCACGGATGTCCGTGCTCGTGAGCCGGTAGATCGGGCTGTCCGTGAGCCGGGTGTTCATGGACAGCGTCTCGGCGAGTCTCTGAACAGCGCGGTCGGCGGCGCGGTCGTCCAGGCCGAGGTCGGCTTCCGGCTGTGCGCTCGGCACCCGGAGCCGGTCATACGGCGGACGAAGCTCGCAATCCAGGTCAAGCCAGCCTGCGCAGGTCAGAACGCTGGTGTTCATGGCGAGATCACCACATTGCGCCGTGTACAGGCCGTGGTCGTCGAGCCGGCTGCCGTAGTAAGTGGTCAGCGCGGCGGCGACGTCACGTTGGCTGACCCAACCACGCCGAGTCCCGCGGTCTTGAAGCTCTTGGACGGCGATGCGGGCGAGGCGATCGGCGACGGCGCGACGCGCCGTGCCCGGCGTCCAGTGCGCGTGACGGTCGAGCCACTCCAGTGCGGCGCCGATGTGAGGGTCGGCGTCCAGGCGTTCATCAGCCTCGCTCGACGCGGCCGGCGAGGCGCTGGCCGCTGCGTCGCCGGTCAGCTCGCCGAACCGGTCGCGCTCGGCGTCCGACGCCTGCGCCAACGCCGTGTCCAAGACCTGTTGCATGTCGGACTGCGGTCGAAGATCCGGTTTCTTGTGCCACGATCCGACCGTGCGCGCGCTGATTCCCAGGCGTTCGGCGAAGCGCTCTTGACTCAGCCGTAATGCCGCCTGCAATGCCGTCGCCGTCCGTCCCGTCCATCCCCCGGCCGGATTCATTGCGCTCCCGAATGTCGGTGATCTGCGGTGGTTGTGCGGTGATGCTGCGGTGCTTGTGCATGGGTTGCGAGGCCGTTCCAGCCTTGAATTGAAGGCATGGAAAAGACCTCGCTAACGCTTCGGCCGGATGTGCTCGACCACGGTCGCCAGGCTTGTTTGAACGTCTTCGAGCCGGTCTGTGATCTCGGCCAGCCGCTGTTCAAGCGCGTCCAATCGGGACGCGAGCTCGTTGCCGTCGTCGGCCGGCTCGTCCGGGTGCGGCGGCGTGCGGTTCTGCAGCACGGCCAGCAGATGCCGCGGATGCCAGCCCAACGTCGTCGACAGCGCTTCGAGCGTCCGGGCGCTGCGGCGCCGCTCGACAACGTGGTGCTGAAGCTCGCGCACCGTCGCTTGCGACACGTGCGACCGCTCGGCCAGCTCGCGTTGCCGCCAGCCCAGTTCCCGCACGCGCATGTCGATCGCCTTCGCGACCGCCGCCCAGTCCTCCGTCACGTATTCCTCCGCGCTCCGCCTCAGCGCCGAGATTAGCGGCTTTTCAACAGTTCATTAGCGCCGCGGGTGCGTGTTGCCGCGGCGCGCGGACAAACACGTCCGCATGACAGCTGAAATAAACAACATAGTATTGAAATCAACGGAATGGTTCTCTCATGAACACCAAAACGACCTTTCACACCATTCCCGAGTCCGCGTGGATTCTCGGCGTCTCCCGCAACACGGTCAGTCGGGCGATCCGGACCGGCGCCCTACGCGCCACCCGATGCCGGACCGGCCTGCGCGTCTCCTCCGCCGAGCTGGCCAGGGCGCTTCAGGACGGAGGTGCGGCATGGACGACCTGCAGCTGATCGGCATCGCGTGGCGGCTGGATCGCTTGCGATGGGTGCCCACCGATGTCCTGACCAACATCGTGACCAGCGATGGAGCCTGCATGACCCCGGCGGCGGGCGGGCCGCCGGACGCTCGTGACGATCGGGAGTTCGCCAAGCGCTTGTGCGGTGGCTGCCCGGTCCAGGACGAGTGTCTTGAACTGGAGCTCCGGACGGCCGGCGCCGAGACGGTCGGCGTCTGGGGCGCGATGACCGACGATGACCGGCGCGCGCTGCACCCGCACTGGCTGCGGCGCGGCGAGCGGATCGATCGGGGTGCGCGATGAACGGACTGACCGTGACACCCACGCAGATCCTCGCCGGAGTCGGCGTGCTGCTCGTGCTGTTCTGGGTCTGGCGGGCCGGCGCCCGCCGGGCGAAGGCTGCCACTGAAGCCGCTCGGAGCGGGGCGCGGCTCGTGTCGCTGGTCGGGCGGGTGCTGTTCAACGGCGGCTTGATCGTCGCCGTCCAGTGGGTGGTGATCGCGCACCCGGGTAGCCGGTGGCTGCTGGTCGCCGTGCTCGGCCTGCCGGCACTGTTTGCGTCGTACGCGCTGACTCGCGCCATGACCGTGACCACCGTCGACACGCGGAAGCGGAGTGGTCGGCGATGAACCGTGCTCAACGGCTCGCGCAGGACGCGGCCGAAGCCGCAGAGGTGCGCGCCTACCAGACCGATCCGGACGTCGTTGCGCTGCGGATCGAGCGGGTCCGGCGGCAGGTCGACTGGATGTGCTGGACCGGGATCGTGCTCGGACTGGCGTTCACGATGACCAACGTCCAGGGCTTCGCGTCTGCCGGAACACGGCCGGGCACGCTGCCGTGGCTGGCGGCGTGGGTACTGGACCCGACCGTCTCACTGGTCCTGCTCGCGATCCTGCGCGCGGAGCAAGTGACCGCGCGATACCAGGTCCGGACGGGTCCGTGGGTGCGGCGGGCGAAGTGGTTCACGCTCGCCGCCACGTATGTCATGAACACCTGGACATCGTTCGCGGCCGGGGAGCCCGCGTCGATCGTCCTGCACTCGGTGCCGCCGCTGGTCGTGTTCGTCGCGGTCGAAGCGATCACCGATCTGCGGGACAAGCTCACGGACGCCGTGCTCGTGGCTGCTGAACGGCGTCCTGTTCACGAGGAACCCGTGAACGCTGGTAGGCGCGTCCTGTTCGGCGACTACCTCGCGATCGCTCGGGAGAGCTGGACTCCGGACGTCGAGATCACGCCGGCGTGGGTGCGGCGGGCGACCGGCTGTTCGCGCGGGCTATCGCCGCGGCTGGCGCGGGCGCTGCGCACGGAGGTGGCCCATGGCTGACTCATTGCCGGTCAAAGCCGATCCCGTGCTCGACGGCGAGCTGGTCGACGACACGTTGCCGCAGCCACGTCGGCGTGAGCGACGTCGGAACCGACTCGTGCTGTGGTGGTCGCACTCGCCACGGGTGCCGTTGTGGCTCAAGAACAAGCCGCAGGCGGTCCAGGCGTTCAAGGATGCGGTGGTGTGACTGGTGCTGTCGCCGTTGCGGTTCCTCGGTGCGGTTGTGCGCGGCGTCGTCGTCGGTGCGCGGTGGTGGCGCAGGTGGGTAACCGTGCGGGATTACCGGACGGCCGCCGAGGAGTCGGAGAAGCTGGCGGACAAGTTCATCGAAATCCGGGCGCTGACGTTGTTCCGGTGGAAGGTTAGCGGCGCCATCACGGTCGTTGTCGCCATTGCGGTGGCCGTCGTCGATCTGGTGTATGGGGACGATCCACTGTGGATCGCCGGGGCGGCAGCGTCGGTAGCGCTCGCGGTTCTCGGACGCAGGAAGGACGGCAGTCCCGGGCGTAAGCCGGCGCTCGCCGGGCCACGGACGCTCACGTGGACGATGGACCCACAGGTCCTGGTGGACGCGTTCCGGGACGCGAAGCTGATCGGCAAGGACGAGATGTTGCGGCTCGTCGAGCGCGCGACGCGCGTCGGTGACGGCTGGGCAGTCACCGTCGACCTTCCTGCCACGCGCAAGGCGGCCGACGTAGTGAAGAACCGGGACGCACTCGCGTCGGCGCTCGCGGTCGATGAAGTCCAGCTGATCGTCGAGCGGGTGCGCGGCAACGGCGGGCACGCCGGTCGCGTGGCGATGTGGGTGGCTGATGAAGACCCGTACGCATCACCGCCGTTGCGGACGCCGCTGCTCGGCGTGACGCAGTGGGACGCATGGCGGCCGATTCCATTCGGACGAGATGCGCGGGATCGGCGGATCGACCTTCCGCTGGTGTGGACGTCACTGCTCGTCGGCGCGATTCCGCGGCAGGGCAAGACGTTTTCCGCCCGGCTCGCCGCGGCCGGGCTCATTCTGGACGCGTGGGTCCGGCTGTACGTGGCGGACTTCAAAGCCGGGAAGGACTGGGACGCGGCCGGTTTGGTAGCTCACCGGTTCATGTCGGGCGACGAACCCGAACACGTGCTGGCCTTGGTGGATTGGCTGATCGAACTGATCGGCGAGGTTCAGACGCGGTTCCGGCGGATGCGCGACCTGGACGACCTCACGTGTCCGGAGTCGAAGGTCACGCCGGAGATGTCCCGGGACAAGGCGTTGGACATGCCGATCACGGCGATCTTCATCGATGAGGTTCAGGTTCCCTTGGAGGACCGCACACCCGTTGACGTGCAAGGAAAGAAGCTTCCCGTGGGTGAGTACGTCGGCGAGCTGCTGACATGGCTGGCGAAGAAGGGACCGGCCGCGGGGATCGTGCTCGTCCTCGCGACGCAGCGGCCGGACTCGAAGACGATCCCGTCCGGGCTGCGCGCGGTGCTCGGCTCCCGGTTCGCCTTGCGGGTGATGGACTGGCGCGACTCGAACATCGTGCTCGGCGAACAGATGAACACGCGAGGGTTCGACTCCTCGCGTCTGCTGCCCTCGCACAAGGGCGTCGGCATCCTGCGGCCGGACGGCGACACCGCGGCCGGCGCCGACGTGCTGGCCATGACGGTCCGGACCTACTACATGCCGAACGAGGACTGGCGGACCATCTGCGAGCAAGGCCGTGCGCTGCGCGAAGCGGCCGGGACCCTGACCGGACACGCAGCAGGGCAGGACACCATGCCAGTGCTCGACCACGCCGCGGCAGTGAAGGCAATCAGTGCAGGTCAGCCCGTTGACGCGGTTGAGCTGCCCTCGCTGCTCTCGTCGATCGTCGACTACCTGGGCGACGATCTCAGCGAGGACGGCCGGGACTTCGTACCGACGGCCGAACTGCTCGACGCGCTGGAGATGGACCGGCGGACGTTCGCCCAGGAGATGACTGACCTGGGATGCCGGCCGACCCGGGACCGGGTGATTGGCGACGACGGCGAGGTTAGGCAGGTGCGCGGATACCTGACGGCTGAAATCAGGAGTGCCATCAGCCGCGCGGCCACTGGCGACGAGCCGGACGTGGAGGAAGATCAGCCATGAGTGCCGATCACTCCGAGGACCGACCGATCCGAGTTATCCTACCTGCGGGATTGCCAAGCCTAACGCCTGCTGTCGCGCGCGGCTTGCTGGCCATCCTGATCGAGCTTACCGAGGTGCCGGTGCTGGATGGACCGGCGGAGGAGGTGGACCGTGACTGCTGAAATCAGCAGTGACCCGTGGTCGACGCTTGACGACATCCTTGGCCTGGAAGCCGCCGACCCCGTCGACGACGGGATCGGCGAGCTGGCGGTCTACGGCCGGTGCTCGACCGAGGACAACCAAGACCCGGAGACTTCCCGCGGCTGGCAGTTCGGGAACGCGCGAAAGTTCGTCGAGCCGCTCGGCGGCCGGATCGTCGCCGAGTTCTTCGACATCGGGCAGTCACGTTCGGTGCCCTGGGACCGGCGGACCGAAGCCGCGCGGCTGCTCGCCGAGCTGAAGAACCCGCGACGGACGTGGAATGCCGTAGTGGTCGGCGAGGGAACCCGGTGTTGGTTCGGCAACCAGTTCTCGCTGATCGCGCCACGGTTCGCTGCGTACGGGGCGGACTTGTGGGTGCCGGAACTCGGCGGGAAGTTCGACGCGCGGAACCCGTCGCACAAGATGCTCATGAGCGTGCTTGGCGGGATGAGCGAATCGGAGCGCCAGCACGTCCAAGCGCGCGTTCGCGCAGCGATGGACGCTCAGGTCGTGAACGAGGGTCGTCACCAGGGCGGCCGGGCGCCGTACGGGTACGTCGTGGTCGATGGCGGGCCGCACCCGAACCCGCGGAAGGCCGCAGAGGGGTTCCGGCTACGCGTGTTGGCGATCGACGATGAGGCGGCCGGCGTCGTCCGGCGGATCTTTGCCGAGTACCTGGAAGGTGTGGGCGACCGCGCGATCGCGAAGGGCTTAAATCAAGACGGAGTGCCGTGCCCTTCGGAACGTCGGCGTGACCAGAACCGCCACCGGCTCGCCGATGGCTGGCAAGGAAGCACCGTTCGATCCATTTTGGAGAATCCGCGCTACACCGGGTACGCGATCTTCGGGCGCTGGACCAAGCACGAAACCTTGCTGAACCCGGACGATGTGAGCGCGGGCCACGTCGTGCGGTTCCGCCGCGCGGAGCCAGAACGCGTCGTTCGATCGCGCCGGCCCGCACATCCAGAAATTGTCTCGGTGGAGACGTTCACGCAGGCACAGCTGGTACGCCGATCACGCGCGGCCGGCGGAATGCGCGGCATCGCGAAGCTCGATCGAGAACGCGGCGCCACCAAGCACACCTATCTACTGAAAGGGTTGGTGCGCTGCGAGATCTGCACAAGGAAGATGCAGGGCGCGGTGATTCGGAAAGGCGTCTACTACCGGTGCATCGCGCGGACGCTGGCTCCGGGGTCGGCGGCGCTCGCCGACCACCCGAAGACGGTGAACCTTCGCGAGGACGTCGTGACTCCGCCGATCAACGCTTGGCTGTGTCAGGTGTTCGATCCAGCCAACCGGGACGAGACCGTGGCCGCATTGGCCGGCACACAGGACAGCCAGCCGAGTACAGGCCGGGAGGCCGTCGAGAAGCGGCTAAAGGACGCGGAAGCGCGGTTGCGCAGGCATCAGGCCGCGATCGAGGCCGGGGTGGACCCGGCGGCACTGGTCGACGCGATGAACATCGCTCAGGCCGAGCGACAAGCCGCGAAGGAAGAGCTTCAGCACCTGCCAGAAGCGCAGACGCTCGACGTGGCTGAGGTGTACGCCATGCTCGACTCGCTCGGCGACGTTGCCCGACACCTGAATTCGCGGAACCCGGACCGGATCATCCAGGTCTACCGTGACCTGGGCCTGCAAGTCGTCTACGACAACAAAAAAGAGGCGGTCGCGGTGACCGCCTCTCCCCGTGTGGTTAACGTGTGTGTCCGAGGGGGGACTTGAACCCCCACGCCCGTTAAGGGCACTAGCACCTCAAGCTAGCGCGTCTGCCATTCCGCCACTCGGACTTGCTGATGAAGAGAGTATACGACCCCTGGAGGGCTGTTTTCAGGGGGGTGTCACCTGATGTTCAAGGGGCGGATGGGATGATCATGTGTTTTGCCCACGACGGTGGCGGTTTAGCGTATTGCCAGGTCAGTGCACCTTTTAGAGAGCCTGTGGGCGACTCAGCCGGCTCGTGCACCGCGTGATGCTGACGTCCCGAGCGGGTTTCTAAGACGATCTACTCGGCGCTGGGGTCTTCCCGAAGACACATTCGGTTTGAGACCTCCCGGCGAGGGCTCCCGGGTGAGGGCAGCGTGCCGGGTGGAGATTCGATCCCGGTGTGGGCGTCAAAGGTCTCCACTAACCGGGAGTAGCCGTTGTTGCAAGGGAAGGGGAACGGCCTGCCAGGGTCGCGTCGACTCGGTTGGCGCCCTTCTAGCTGCACCCGCGGTCTTTCAGCGTCGACCTCCATCGCAACGTTTGAGCAGGTCAGACCAGGGGTCATCAACTGCTGGGACCTCCCCGGCAGCTGCCTGACTCTGCCGGAAAGTTCCCGCTTCCCTGTGTCACTCAGCGTCGCGGGCGGCGAGCGCCTGAGTGACGTCGTCACCACGGATGACCATCAAGCCGTGCGACTTGGCACAGCGGACGCTGTGCTCGGCCAGGGTGCCGGCGAGCCGGCTGGGGTCCACCGTCGTATTCGGCGGCGTTGTGGTCGGCGGGCCGCCGGGGCACCTTCGGCGTACGCACCCGCGGCTCGCCACGCGGGACTGGGCGACGTCGGCAAGGTGATCGATCGAGGCTGCTCGGCAGCGGCGATCTCTTTGCGGTCTTCGGCTGCCGGCTCCGCCGCGTGCATGACGACTGGTGATACCTGGTCGATCCCATCTTCGAACGGTGTTTTGAAGGTGCGGATCAGCTCGAGCGCGGCGTCCGTGACACCGACGGCGACGCAGGTTCCGCGGTTGACGTCCGGGCGCAGTTCCGTGGCGTGGATGCCGGCCCGGTGCTTCCCGGAGCCGAGCGACCCGTCGTTGGCGATCTGGTCGGCGTGGCTGGCCTACCGAACTCGCCGCCTTCGAGACTGCGGGGCGGATAGCCCAGGCAGGTAAGAGGTTCCGGGCTTCTCGTTCGGAAGTCGCGGGAACCAGAGTGCTCCTAACTGGTCTCAGGCTGAGGCCAGGAGCAGGTTCACGTCTTCGCGGTCGTCGGGTCTCGGAGCAGTCCGGCGCGGTCGCGGATCGTTTCGAGGGCTGTTGCGGCGTGGGACGAGAACGGGTCTGCAGGGTCGCTGGTGTTGATCCATTCGCGGAGGCCGGCACTGAAGGCCAGGATCAGCATCTCGGCGGCGAGGCGTGCGGTCAGCTCGTCGACGCCGCGGTCTGCGAGCGCGTCGGCTGCCGCGGTCGTGGTCCGTGCGATCTTCAGCAACCCGCGCTCTTGCACGTCCATGTTCGCGTCGGCAATCCGGCGCCGCGCGATGGCCCTGGGGCGCTGGTCGGCTGTCATCCTCGCGTCCGCTGCGTGCAAGGCGGCCAGGAGACAGGTGGGCACGTCGGCTTCCGCGGGTGCGGAGCGGATCGCGTCGGAGAACAGGATGGCGAGCTCGTCCTCTCGACCGAAGAGGATCTCGCGCTTGTCGGCGAAGTGCCGGAAGAACGTCGCGCGATTCAGGCCCGCGCGCTCGGCGATCTGCGCCACCGTCGTGTTCTCGTATCCCTGAGCCGAGAACAGCTCGAGCGCGGCATCCTCCAGTCGCTCACGCGCATCCGGCGCCCATCGGCTCATGCTCACACGATAGACGATGCGACAGCATCGCATCACGCCATTGACGCGACTGTGTCGCATCAACTAGCTTCGATGCGACACAGTCGCATCACTTGCAGGGAGCATCACATGCGCATCTTCGTCACCGGCGCCTCCGGCTGGATCGGATCCTCAGTCGTCCCCGAACTCATCGGCGCCGGCCACGAGGTCGTCGGCCTCGCCCGTTCCGACACCGCCGCTGCCGCGATCGAGCAGTTGGGCGCCGAAGCCCGCCGTGGCGGCCTCGACGACCTGGGCATCCTCCGAGATGCGGCGGAAGAGAGTGACGGCGTCATCCACCTCGCCTACGCCCACGAACTCGGGCAGATCGGCGGCGCCCCGGCCGATGCCGCCGCCATCGACACGTTCACGAGCGCGCTCGAGGGCACCGACAAGCCGCTGCTCGTCACCGGCGCGACCATCACCGTGCCGGGTCGAGCCGCCACCGAGCACGACGAACTGGTGCCAGAGGGGCCCATCGCCGCGCGCATCAAGAACATGCGGGCCGCGCTCGCCGCCGCCGATCGCGGAGTCCGCGTGAGCCTTGTGATGATCCCGCGATCCGCACATGGCAAGGGCGAGCAACACGGCTTCATCCCCCAGCTCACCGCCCGGGCGAGGACAACCGGCTTCTCGGCGTATGTGGGCGACGGGATGAACCGCTGGCCCGCCGTGCACGTCAGGGACGCAGCGACGCTGTACCGGCTCGCGATCGAGAAGGCGCCCGCAGGATCGGTCCTGCACGCCGTGGGCGACGAGGGAGTCGCCTTCCGCGACATCGCCGAAGCGATCGCGCGCGGAGTCGGCGTGCCCGCGCAGTCCCGCCCCGCAGAGGAGTTCGGCATGCCCCTCGGAGCACTCCTGGGCACCGACATGCCCGCCTCGAGCACGATCACCCGGCAACTGCTCGGATGGACACCGACGCACCCCGGCCTCATCGACGACATCGAAGAGGGGCATTACTTCGCCTGACGACCCGCAACCGGAGGAGCCGAGGGGCTGGCGCCCCTCCGCACCAGCGCCACGACTTGCCCCTCAGGTGTGCCAGGAAAGCACTGCTGGAACTCCGTCACCGCCAACTGCTGTCCCATGTCCGGCGACCTTCCCGGCTGGGTCCGCACGCTGCTGGGCATGACGATCGTTGTCACGGTAGCTGCAGGTCAACGGGGAATTGCAGGTGTGTAGACAGCGTGCAAGATCGTCCTCGGACAATCACCGTAACTCCATAAGCGCGGATCGAGCTCGGTCTCGATCCGCGCTTGTCGTTTTCCGGCGTAGTCGCCGAGTCGACGGTCGCTCGTGCTTGCGCTGCATCCGGCGGCCGCAGACTCCACGGTGCAAGAGGCCGCTGAGTGGGTCGCGCCAGTAGACAAGTTTCATGGCGGGTCAGACCAGCGGGATCCTCGAAGGAATCGGGGCCGGACCGATTCCTTTCCAGACCCGGCCGAGTCCAACCACCCATGACGACGCACTCTTCGCGGCGCCTGGTGCTCAGCACCCTGGTGTCGCTCAACGGCGTGATCAGCGAACCCTTGGCGTGGGCCGGGCCCTACTTCGGCCCGGGCAGCGCGGCGGCTTCGCTGGCGGCGCTGCGCGGCTGCTCGGCGATGCTGATGGGCCGGCGGACCTACGACATCTTCTCCCGCCAGTGGCCGGACACCCCCGGCGACTACGCCGCCCACCTCAACGCCATGCCGAAGTACGTGTTCTCCTCGACCCTGCGAGACCCACACTGGACCAACACCACCGTGCTCGACACCGAGGTCGCCCGCACCGTCGCCGCGATGAAGCGGGAGCCGGGCGGGGATTTGATCGTCTACGGCCACGGCCGGTTCGGTCATACGCTCACCGCGGCCGGGCTGGTCGACGAGCTGGCGGTGACCGTCGTGCCCGTGACCGTCCCCGGCGGCGCCTCGTTTTCCCACCCCGGCGACGCGCCGAGCAGCTGGGAGGTGCTCAGCGCGGGCCCGGGCGCCGATCCGGAGCTGGTCTCCTTGCGCTACCGGCCACGACGAGGATGACGGACATGCCGGAGACATGGGACGGTCTCGAGGAGTACCGGCCGGAGCTGGTCGCGTTGTGCTACCGGATGACGGGTTCGGTGCACGAGGCCGAGGACCTGGCGCAGGAGACCTACCTGCGAGCGTGGCGCAACCGGGCCTCCTTCGAAGAACGCGCGTCAGTGCGCACCTGGCTGTACCGGATCGCCACGAATGTGTGCCTCACGGCGTTGCAAGGGCGGGGCCGCCGGGTGCTGCCGGCCGGGCTCGGCTCCCCGGGTGAAGATCCGGACGTCCCGCTGGTCGCGGCCGAGGTCCTCTGGGTCACGCCGTGGCTCGGCGACCCGGCCCACGTGGCCGAACGACGCAGGATGCTGCGGCTCGCCCTGGTCGCCAGCGCGCAGTATCTGCCGCCGCGGCAACGCGCGGCGTTCCTGTTGCGCGAAGTACTGGCCATGCCGGCCACCGAGATCGCCCAGGTGCTCGACACGAGCGTGCCCGCGGTCAAGAGTGCCCTCCAACGTGCACGCGCCCGGCTCGACGAACTGACGCCGGCGCCGGAGAACTTCGCCGAGCCGGGCTCCCCCGCGGCGCGCGACGTCCTGAACTCCTACATCGCCGCCTTCGAAACCGCCGACGTCGCGGCTCTGACCCGCCTGCTGCGCGACGACGCGACCCTAGAGGTGATCCCGTCCGGGTTGTCCCTGTCCGGGAAACGCTCATGCGTTCCGTTCCTGGCCGAGCACGTGCTCACGGCGCCCGGGCTGTACCGGATGTTCCCGACCGTCGCGAACGACCAGCCGGCCGCCGTGGCCTACCACCGGGAGCGGGCCGACGCGCCATTCCGGCCCTTCGGGCTGGCCGTGCTGACCACGGACACTACGCACCTGGCGTCGATCACGACCTTCCTCGACCCGGACCTGGTCGGCGCGGCGGGCTTTCCCGACGACCCCGACCGGGTGCACTTACCGCGCGAAGACAGTTGCGCCGCACGGGACAGCAGTCATCCGGCGGCGTCGGCGCGGTAACCGCCGGGCGTGGTCGCGTGCTCCCGCCGGAAGGCCTTGGCGAAGGCGAACGGAGAGCTGTATCCGGTGGCGGCCGCGACTTGCGCCAGCGTCTTGTCGGTGGTGCGCAACAGCCGAGCTGCGGTGGCCATCCGCCAGCGCGTGAGGTACGTCAACGGCGGTTCGCCCACCACGGAGGCGAACCGCCGGGCGAACGCCGCGCGCGAAAGCCCGGCGACCCCGGCGAGCTGCTCCACCGTCCACGCTCGGCCGGGCTCGGCGTGCATGGCCGCCAGCACCCGGGACGTCACCTCGTCGGTCAACGCGGCCGACCAGCTCGTTGCGGTGTCTTCGGAGCCGGACATCCACGCGCGGAGCAGATACACCAGCAGAGCGTCCACAAGCGACGGTGCCACGGCCGCGGCCCCGGGCGGCGCCTCGTGCAGCTCGGCGCCGAGCAGGTCCACCATCGCCCGCAGACCCGGATCACGTCCGGGCGCGGCGGGCAGGTGGACAACCTCCGGCAGATCCCGCAGCAGCGGATGAGGACGGCGGCGCACCAGCTTGTACGCGCCGCACACGATCGTCGACCGAGCCCCGGACCCGGGCAGCGCGAACCGCCCGAACGATCCGCCCGGCGTGTCACGGACCGGCGCGAACGGAGTGAGGTCCACACCCGGTGTGGAGACGATCGCGTGCGGAGTACCCCGGCCGAGCAGCACCACATCACCGGGCCCCAGCTGAACCTCGGCGAACGCGGCCCCGTCCAGCGGAACCAGCTGACAACTGCCTTGCAGCACAACGTGGAACGCGGCACCGAGGACCTGGTCGAAGCGCAGTCCCCACGGCGCGTGGACCTCGGTGAGAGCGGCGACCGGCCGGCCCGCTCGCATCGCCGTCAGGATGTCGGCCAGCACGTCCATGCCGAGCAGTCTACGTGTCCACGTCCGCGAGACGCTGAGACAAACAATGGCGACGATCAACCATTTTCCGTCTCTTTGACCCGCCATAGCCTGGCGCCAGAGTTCATTGACCGCGAACTGGAGATGACCATGAAGACGGTATGGGTAGAAGGTGCCACGGGTAAGGCGGGCAAGCGTGTGACAGCTGCGCTCGCCGCAGCGGGCGTTTCGGTGCGAGCAGCGACCCGGCATCCGGACGCACCCACAGAGAACGTCACCCCGGTCCTGTTCGACTGGGCCGACGAGTCCACGTGGGCGGATTCGGTCGCCGGCGCCGACGCCCTGTTCCTCAAAGGACTCGACGTGCTCGACGACGCGGCCTCGTTGTTCGCACGGCTCATCGCCGCCGCCCCGCAGGCGGACCACGTGGTCCTCATGTCCGCTTTCGGGGTCGACAAAGCACCCGCGGCCGCTCCGCGGGCGCGAGTCGAACAGGTGGTGCGGGAGTCGGGCCGGAACTGGACCATCCTGCGCCCCAACTGGCTCATGCAGAATTTCGACGAGGACGACGCGGTGTACGCCAGGGCGATCCGCGACGACAACGAGCTCTACGCCGGAAGCGGAAGCCACCGCGCCGGCTTCGTCGACACCCGCGACGTCGCCGACGCGGCCGTCGCGGCCCTGACGACCGACGGCCACCACGGCCACAGCTACGACCTCACCGGCCCCGAAACCCTGACGTTCGCGAAGGTGGCCGACACGCTGTCCAGCGCGTCGGGGCGGACCATCCGCCACATCGACGCCGACCTCGAGACGCACCGGGCGCATTTCGCCCGCTCGGGACGTCCGAACGCGTGGGTCGACCACATGATGGATCTGTTCGTCTTCGTGCGCGCCGACTTGTTCGACGCCGTCACCGACGATGTGCAGCGGCTGACCGGCCACGCTCCGCGCTCTCTGGATGAGTACGCGCGGGAGATCTTCACGTCGACGTCTCCTGCGCCCTCGACGTCCATCGCCTGACCGGCACAGGTGTGCCCGGCAGGCGCGCGATCAACGCGGGCTTGCCGGGCGTGTCGTGGCAGGAGAAATTCGCTGTGGTGTGTTGCCGACGATGTGCGAACGCGTCGCCCCCGTCCCGCGGCCACCGCTACACCTTTAATGATTCTTTACTTTCTCGAACGGCGAAGCCATACTGACCGTGAGGGGAGTACTTCCGCAGGGGCTGCCCGGTCAATACGGACATCCCGGTGATGTCCTCGGGAGCCCGCCCAGGTCGGTGACACGGGGTGTCGGCGGCACTGGGTGAAGGAGACCTCGAACCCGCGCCGGCGTGCGCTCGTTCGAGGAGGTCCTGTGCCCGCGGAAGTTGTTGTGGCGGCTCCGACAGAGTCCGTCGGGTCGCTTTGGCTGTGGTTGATCAGCATCGCGGTCCTGGTTGTGCTTCTGGTCGCCGACTTCATGGTGACGCGGCGTCCGCACGAGGTGTCGATGCGCGAGGCCGTCGGCTGGTCGGTGTTCTACCTGGCGCTGCCGGTGGTGTTCGGGGGCTGGCTGTGGGTCGCGTACGGGAGCGGCCAGGCGGTGGAGTTCCTGACCGGCTTCGTCGTCGAGAAGTCCCTGTCGGTGGACAATCTGTTCGTGTTCATGCTGCTGCTGGCCGCGTTCGCGGTTCCGCCGGCGTTGCAGCAGCGGGTGTTGCTCTACGGCATCGTCGGCGCACTCGTGCTGCGCGGGGCGTTCATCGCGGCCGGCGCCGCACTGCTGGCGGCGGGAACCTGGGCGTTCCTCGTGTTCGGGCTGGTCCTGTTCCTCTCGGCGGTGAAGATCCTGCACCAGGCACTCACCGACGCCGATGCCGAGCCGGACCCCGCACGGATGCGGTCGGTGCGGCTACTGCGCAGGTTCATCCCGATCACCGACGACTACCAGGGAGCCAGGTTGACCGTGCGCGAGCACGGGAAACGGGTGTTCACCCCGCTGGTGGTCGTGGTGGTGGCGGTGTTCACCACCGACGTCGTGTTCGCGATCGACTCGGTGCCCGCGGTCTACGGCATCACCGAAGACCCCTACCTGGTCTTCGCCACCAACGCCTTCGCGCTACTCGGCTTGCGCGCCCTGTACTTCGTGCTGCACACCGCGCTGGCGAAACTCCGCCACCTCAACGACGGCCTGGCCGTCATCCTCGCGTTCATCGGGGTGAAACTCGTGCTGCACTGGGCCCACGGTGTCTGGCCCGCCGTGCCGCAGATCCCCACCCCGATCTCGCTGGGGGTCATCGTGCTCGTCCTGGCCACCGTCACCACCACCAGCCTCCTGCCCCGCCGCACACCTGAGCCCGCTGACCACCGACGGGACTGAGCCATGGCAACCGAACTGCTCGTCAACGCCCTGCTCGAACTCTTCCTCACCCTGCTCGTCCTCGCCGCACTGGTGATCACCTGTGCGGCATTGACCCCACCACGCGGCCCAGGCTCCTGAACCCGGCGATCCACGCGGCGAAGCTGCGGGCAGCGGGCGTGCCGACGGTGCGCTGTAGCGGCATCACGCCGTCGAAGGACCCAGTCGAGGTCAAACTCGCGTCAGGCTGGCGACGTCCCCTCGTCTGGCAGCGGGACCGTGGAGCCTCATGAATATGCCGCCCACTTCGCGAATGTCTTCGTCGGGGCTGATCAGTGCGCGGTCGACTAACATGCGGAGCGGTTCCCATGTTTGTACGTGTGCGAGCATCTCCGCATAACAGCGGTAGAGATCGTACGGGGCGATGTCGGTGTCTGCTTCGTCCAGCAGCCGAGGCAGGAGCGCTTCAAGCCGGGGTGACAATTGTTTTCGAGAGATCCACATCAGTGAGTCTCTGACCTCGTGCGCGAGACCGAGGTCGGTTGCCAACCACATGATCTCCGGGAGCAATTCGAGAGCGTCGTCGGGAACGTAGCGCAGATAGGCCAATGCAGTTCCGCGATCACTGCCGCGGAGTTCACGTTGCAGCACGCGTAGCCGTTCTTGGCCGGGCCGCGCGCCTCAAATGATCTTGGGCGCGTGACTGCGCCACGCCGGCGGTGGCCAGTTCCGTCCAGAGAGTTTCGATGTCAGGTTCCATCTGACGTCACCTGATCTTCCCCCATTGCTCCCATCCCAGGTAGGCAAACTGCTCGGCAAACGCGTCGAAGGGTACATCGCAGGTCGGGTAGCGTTTCGGCCGTTACTCACCCGGAAGTAGCAGTCACTCGCCGAGCCAGCCGGGACGGACCAGTCCGGTCTCGTAGGCGAGCACGACAAGTCCCGCGCGGTCGCGGACCGAGAGTTTGCCCATGATGCGGGAGACGTGGGTTTTCGCGGTCAGCGGGCTGACGAGCAGGCGGGCGGCGATGTCCGCATTGGACAGTCCCGCGCCGGCGAGGGTGAGGACTTGGCGTTCCCGCTCGGTCAGGGCGGCGATGGCCGCCGCGGCTGCCGGAGCCGGCTTCGTGCGCGCGGCGTATTCGGCGATCAGCCGGCGGGTGACGCCGGGGGCGAGCAGGGCGTCCCCGGCCGCGGCGGCGCGGACGCCCCGCGCGAGCTCGTCGGGTTCGCTGTTCTTTACCAGGAATCCGGCCGCACCCCGGCGCAGCGCTTCGAACACGTACTCGTCGAGGTCGAACGTGGTGAGCATGACGACGCGGGTCGCGCCGCACGCCGGGTCGGCGGCGATCCGCGCGGTCGCGGCCAGTCCGTCGAGGCCGGGCATGCGGATGTCCATCAGGACGACGTCGGGCCGCAGCGCCCGCACGAGGGCGAGGGCGGTTTCGCCGTCGCCGGCTTCGCCCACCACGACGAGGTCCGGGCGGGTCTCCAGAAGCACTCGGATACCGGCGCGCACCAGTGCCTGGTCGTCGGCGAGGACGACCCGGATCGGGCCGGGAGCGGTCACGAGGCGCCGCCGATCGGCAGGACGGCGGCCACCCGGTAACCGCCGCCGGGTACCGGCCCGGTCGTGAGCAGGCCGCCGAACGCGGTGGCGCGATCCCGCATCCCGGGCAGGCCGTTGCCGCCTCCGGCGGTCCGGCTGCCGGGACGTCCGCGACCGTCGTCGGTCACGGTCAGCTCCAACCGTCCTTCCGTGCAGGCCACGCGAAGCCCGAGAGTCGAGCCCGCGCCGGCGTGCCGGATCGCGTTGGTGACCGCTTCTTGCGCGATGCGGTATGCGGCCTGGTCGACCGGCGTAGGCAGGACCGGCAGCGGGCCCGCGGTGTCAGCCGTGACGCGCAGCCCCGCCGCGCGCGCTCCCTCGAGCAGTTCGGCAAGGTCGCCGGGCTGGGAAAGCCGAGGGCTCGGACGGTGCGGAGCGGCCCCGGCGCCGGGCGAGCGCAGTGCGTCCAGTGCCGCGCGCAGCTCCCCGAGCGCGGAGTTGCCTGCGTCCTTGATCGCCGTCAGCGCCTGCTCGACGGCTCGCGGATCGCGCGGGAGCAGAGTGAGCCCAGCGTTGGCCTGAACCGTGATCAGGGCCAGCTGATGAGCGAGGACGTCGTGCAGATCGCGCGCGATCCGCAGGCGTTCGTCCCCGGCGCGGCGCAATTCCTGCTCCTGACGCGTCCGCGCCGCACCTGCCAGTTCGGCCTCCCGGGCGCGGCGCGCCTGCCGCCGCACCCGGACGAGTTCCGCGGCAGCGGCCAGCACGAGGAACCACGCCGCCAAGCCGCCCCCCGACGCCACGCTCGGCGGGTCCCAGCCCGGCACCGGAACGAACACGGCCAGCACATACCCGGCGAAGAGAACCGCGTAGGCGACCGGTCTGCTGCCGAGCACCACCGCAGCCGCGAACGTGACGATCAGCGGCAGGAACACCGGCGCGGGGGCCACGCCCGACGCCAGATCCGCTACGTACGCGGCGAATCCGATCACCACTGCGCGCGTCGGCCGCACCCGCGACCACGCCACAGCCGCACCGGCCGCCGCGGCCGTCACGCACCCGACGGCCCACGGCCCGCTCTGAAACGCGGCCGCCACTCCCGCCGCGGCCGCGGCGAAGGCCAAGCCGAGCAACGGGTTAACACCGCCCGGCAGACGGCGGTGCCCGGCGATTCCACGGCGAAGTGCCACCCGGCCATCGTCCGCGCGTCGCCGCGCTGACGCGTCAGCCTGGAAGCGCAAGTCCCGCTACGCCCGTGGACGTACTCCCGGAGGAGCAGCCGGAGATACGCCTGAGACGCGACGCGGACCAGCCACGGATCACCGCATGATGCCCGCCATGACCACTTTTCGAAGGATGTTCCGCGCCGGGCTCGCGGCAACCGCGGCCGCAGCGCTGCTCGCCTGCCTGCCCGGCTCGGCCTCGGGCGAGACGGCCGGCCCCGATCTGGTGCAGGTCCACGACGGACAGCTGCGCGGCGTCGTCACCGGTGACCACCGGACGTTCGCCGGGATTCCGTACGCCGCACCGCCGGTGGGCAACCGGCGATGGCGTGTCCCCGCACCAGTCCCGCGCTGGCACGGGATCCGGGCGGCCACCGCGCCGGGCAACCGCTGCCCGCAACCCGGATCCGATCCGGCAGGCGGGCCGACAGTCATCGGCGACGAGGACTGCCTGTTTCTGAACGTCACGACGCCCGTCATGTCCGGGAACCCACGCCTGCCCGTCCTCGTCTGGCTTCCCGGCGGCGGATTCGTCAACGGCGCGGGCAGCGACTACGACCCGTCCCGGCTGGCCGTCAGCGGCGACGTCGTGGTCGTCACCGTCAACTACCGGCTCGGCGCGCTGGGATTCCTCGACGAGCCCGCACTCGACGACGCCTGGGCCGGCAATTACGGGCTCGCCGACCAGCAAGCCGCGTTGCGCTGGGTCCGGGAGAACATCCAGGCCTTCGGCGGTGACGCCCGCAACGTCACGCTCGCCGGCCAGTCCGCGGGCGCGTTCAGCGTCTGCGCCCAGCTCGCCGCACCGGCAGCACACGGGCTGTTCGACAAGGCCATCGTGCAGAGCGGACCGTGCGGCAACAGCTTCGTGTCGCAGCCGGACGCGCAACGACGCGGTGAGCGCACCGCGGCGAGCCTCGGCTGCACCGCACCCGCCGACGTCGCCGCCTGCCTGCGCGCCATTCCGGCGGCCGACCTGGTCGGGCTGGACACCGACGTCGCCTTCCGTGCGACCAACGGGCTCCGCGACATGCCCTGGAGCCCCGTGGCCGGCAGCCCGGCACTCCCCCGGCAGCCGCTCGACGCACTCCGCGACGGCTCCGCCGCGGGCATTCCGATCATCCAAGGCACCAACCGCGACGAGATGCGCCCGTTCGTCGCGCTCGACAACGACGCCCACGGAACACCCGTGACCGCCGCCGGCTACGCGGCCGCGCTGCGGGAGATCTTCGGCCCCGACACCGACCGGGTGCTCGCGGAGTACCCGGCCGACCGGTTCCCGACGCCCGGAATCGCGCTGGCCACCGTGCTGACCGACCGGGGAGCGAAGCTCGGCGCGTGCCCGGCGGCCCTCGCCGATCGGGCAGCCGCCCGGTACGCGCCCGTCTACGCCTACGAATTCGCGCAGGACGACGGACAGTTCATCCTGAACTTCCCCATGGGCGCCGCGCACGGCGCCGAACTGCCCTACCTGTTCGACGGGACTTTCGCCGGACCGCCCGCCACCCCGCCGAACGCCGGGCAAATCTCCTTGTCCCACCAGCTGATCGGGTACTGGGCCGCCTTCGCCAGAACCGGCGATCCCAACACCGACGGCACCCCGCGGTGGCCGCGCTACCAGCCGAGCACCATGCCGTCCTTCACCGCAGCCGGCACCGAGCAGATCGACTTCGCGACCGAGCACCACTGCGCGTTCTGGCAGACCGTCCGCCGGTAGCGCTCGGACCATCCGAGGAGCTCTGCCGCTCGGGATCCCGGCATCGATCTCCTGCGGCGTGCTTCCGGCAACCCGGAGACGTCTTTCAGAACACCGGCAACCGCCCACCGGAACCAAGTGGTCGCCATCTCGATGCGGAGTGCAAGAATCCTCCGCCTGAGACGAAGGATCGACACTGCGGGCTGCGACGTCGGCCTGCCTGCCGCGGGCTGAGGGGACGATGTGGGATCTGCTGCACGCATGGCGTGAATGGTTCGCCGGCCACGACACCACGCAGCTGCGGGTGTTCGGGATCGCGGTCCTGTGGTGGGGGCGGCTCGGGAAGACACTCGAGTTCGTGGGCGGTCTCACGGTCGTCATCGATCTGCTGGGCCGCACGAAAATGGCGGCATTCCACGCCATCCTGCGGACCAGGCGTACCCAGTTGATCTCGAGGTTGCGACGCTGGCTCACTCCCCGCCGGAAATCCCCCGTGCGACCGGTGAGGTCGACGCCCCTCCGTCCGCCTGGGCTTCAGGCGTTCCACCGCGCCGGCGCCGTTGCCGCGGCGGTGCTCCTCTTCATGCGGTATCTCGACGGCAGCGATGATCCCCTCGCATCGACGGTGGTCGCGCTGCTGTGCCTTTCGTTCGCCGCCTTCCTGGCCGGTATCGGGCTCGGCGAGGCCGGCTACCTGATCACCTTGGTGCTGCTCACAGCGCTGGTCGCGGCGACGCTCCACCTGCTCGGGCCCCGCGAAAGCCCGGCCGTCACCAGGATGGAGGCGTTCCACGCCACACTGCGAGACTGCCGCGCTCAGTTGCACGCCCGCTGGCAAGGCGCCCGCACACCCGGCGAGGAACCCCCGGCGCCGCAACCAGACCCGCCGCGAGGCGACACTCCGGCCTTCCGGGCGTTCGTCATCGCGGGCACAGTCGTGATGGGCCTGTTCCTCTTCGTGTCAGCGCACTACCAATACGCCCCGCCCAACGACCCCATGCCCCTACCCGTCCTCGTGGCGCTGATAGCGATCCTCTCCCCCACCATCGGCGGTGTCGTCCTGGGTGGCGGCGGATACCTGCTCAGCCTGCTGGTACTCGAAGGCCTGGTGGTGACCACTCTTGGGCACCTCCGAACCCGCGCCGGCCTGGAGTCCCGGCTGAAATGGATCGGCCTGGGTGTCTTCGTCGTCGGCTTCTCGATGGACCTGCTCTCCTCGTGACCACCCACCGTCGCCACCATCTGGCACAACCAGGCGGCTATGGATGCGCTGAGGTTGACGAGCGGGGCCGGGGAGGGCCTATGCCGGTTTGCCGGCGTCGATCCAGTCGCGGAAAACGGCGACACGCTCGGCCGGCCATGCTCCGTCGCAGGGCATTGTGCCGGCCTCGAGCCGGCCGAGGATGGCGTCGGCGTGGGTGGAAACATCGTCGAGGGACCAGAGATCGAAGGCGAAGTTCATCGCGTCGCGGTCGCTCTCGCGAAACAGTGGCTTGATGTGATCCTCGAAATGCATGGGCTCGCTCTCCGTTGTGGTTGCGCCTGCGGCGCCTGGACGGTCAGGTCCCCCGCTGAGCTCGGCGGTCTTTCCGCTGGGCGAGCTCGGCCTCATCCACCACGACCAGCATCGGCTTACCGGGTTCGCACAGCATCGTGACGGTGAACCGCAGCGGGACGTCCTCGCGGTTGTTGCCGTCCTGATAATGGATGACATCGCCGCCCGGCTCCCAGAACGCCTCTCCGGCGGGCACCACCCGCTCCGGTTCGCCTTCCACCTCCAGCACCATCTCGCCGTCCAGTACGTAGCCGAACGCCGGCCCGGGATGCCGGTGCGGCGGCGCACCAGGATCGCCGGGTGGATACTCGACGACCACGGTCATCGCGTGGGCCCCCGCCGGGATGAACGGCGGGTCCGCCTCCTGCAGCGTGGTGAACGCCGTCTGCCACGCGGTCGATCGCTGCTTCTGCCCGGCCGGATCTGTGTTCGTCATGTGAATCTCCTCCGCGTTGGATGGGCGGTCGAGTGGCGGCGTTGCTTCCCGGTCCGGCCGGGCCCTGGCCGACCCTTCTTCTCCCGGGCCCGCAGCCCAGCGTCCCGCACCCCCGCTCGGCGCTGAAGGGTCTTTCTTTCACCGTGGCCGCCGTCGCCGACGGCGACGTGCATGCGGGGCTGGTATCCGTCAATGAATCCGTGCACACCTCGGCACCTTTGCCTCAGGTCGGCTTCAACCGGACGATGAGAAGCGGTGACCAACACGAACAACGCCACGACGGCAAGCAAGCCCCCGGAAACGCCCAGGAGGCACCCGCCATGACTTCTCCCGACTTTCCCTACCCGCAAGAGGGATTGCTGCTCACACACTTCCTCACCGTCTCCGACGTGGCCCGATCCAGGGTCTTTTACGCCGACATCTTCGGAGGACAGGTGGTGCTGGAAGAAAACCCGTGCATCGTCAAGGTCGCCAACAGCTGGATCATCATGAACCCCGGCGGCGGCCCCACACCGGACAAACCCGACATCGTCCTGCGTCCCCCCGAGGCCACCGACCCGGTCTCGACGTTCCTCAACGTGCGCGTGGCCGACATCGCCACCTTCTACGCCAACGCGCGCAGCAAGGGCGCGGAATTCCTCACCGAGCCGCTCGACCGCAAAGCCGAGATCCGGTGCTACCTGCGCGACCCCGACGGCTACCTCATCGAGATCGGCCAAGCCACCGGCATGGTGAAAGGCATCTTTGCCGATCCATCCCCAGGCTCGAAGTAACAAGACACCCGATGAACGCCGCGAGGACGACCAGACTCGAAGCGATCCCGGGCAAGGTCAGAACTCGTAGTCCCAGTCGACTTCCCACAGCAGGACCGAGCCGTCCGAGGTGCCGGTGACCACGTGGTGGCCGCTGGGGGTCATGGCCGCCGAGGCGACGTAGGTCAGCTGGGCCTGGTGCAGGCAGCGGCCCTCGACCAGGTCCCACCAGCGCAAAGTCCGGTCCTCGCCACCCGACAGGGCGTGGCGGCCGTCAGCGGCGATGGCGACCGCGTTGAGCTGGGCGGTGTGCCGTGCCGGTAGCTGCCGGACCTCGCCGGTGGGCAGGTTCCAGGCGAAGACCGCGCCGGTGGTGCTGCCGGACACGGCGTGCCGGCCGTCCGGGGTGACCGCGACCGCGCTCACGCCACCACTGTCCGGAGTGGACGTGCGGAGGCACTCACCGGTGGCCAGATCCCAGTAGCGCAGCGTGTGGTCGGCGCCGCCGGACAGGGCGTGCCGGCCGTCGGCGGTGACGGCCAGCGCGTTCACGTGTGCTTCGTGGCCGGACAAAGTGCGCACGGCCTGGCCGGCGCGCAGGTCCCACAAGCGCACCAACCGGCCGGTGCCCGCGGACACGGCCCGGCGGCCGTCGGGCGTGATGGCGACGGCGAAGGTCATCACGTCGGCATCGAGCGGCAGCGCGGCCAGGAGCTTCCCGCGGTTGAGGTCCCACCAGTGCACTTTCTCGTTGCCGACGGACACGGCGTGCCGGCCGTCCGGGGTCGCCGCGGCGCTGAACGCGAAGCCGTCGCCGGCGTCGAGGGTGTGCAGGCACTGGCCGGTGGTCAGGTCCCACCAGCGCAGCAGTGTGTCCGCGGTCGAGCTCAACGCACGCCGTCCGTTCGCGGTGATGGCCACGGCCTTCGTGAGGTGGGCCGGGGTCGCCAGCCGCCGGATCTGGCGACTGGCGATCACCGTGGTGCGCCGTCCGCCGTGGCCGGACCGGCGCCACAGCTCACCCAGCTCCGGATCGTTCTCGAATCCGGCGACAGCCCGGGCCGCCCGCAGTTCCCGCGCCGCGGCGGGTGCGTCGCCCCGGTCGAGCAAGGCCCGCGCCGCCTCGATCCGGCTGTGGAACCGCTCGGCCTGGGCACCGAGGTCCACAGTGGAGCGTGGACGGCTGTACCGCCACGGCGCCGGACGGCCGGGGGCGAGGTCCCACCAGCGCACGGTCTGGTCGAAGCCACCGGACAGCGCGGTCCGGCCGTCGGCGCTCACCCGCAGCGAGTTGAGCGGGCCGCCGACGGCGGCGGTCCAGAGGCAGCGGCCGGTGGCCAGCTCCCACCAGGTCAGCTCGCCGTCCCCGTTGCCGACGACCACGGTGCGTCCGTCCGGGGCGACAGCGACCGCGAAGATGGCGGTGGACACCATGTCCAGCACGCGGTGGTGGTAGCTGAGCACCCGCAGGCACCGGCCGGTGGCCAGGTCCCAGTACCGCACCGCGCCGTCGTGGCCGGCCGAGAGGAACCGGGTGCCGCCGGGCAGCGGCGCGAGTGCGTAGACGGCGCCGCGGTGGCCGGTGAACTCGCGCAGCTGATCGCCGGTCTCCAGGTCCCAGCAGCGCACGGTGCCGTCCTCACCCGCCGACAGGACCAGCGCTTCGGACAGCACCGCGATCCGGTTGATCCCGCCCTCGTGCCCGCCCAGGGTGTGCAGGCAGCGGCCGGTGGCGAGGTCCCAGCACCACAGGGTGCCCGTGGCGTCGCCTGCGAAGGCTCGACGTCCGTCCTCGGACAGCGTGACGGACCGGAACGGCACGCCGTCCTGGCCGGTGAAGGTGCGCAGAGCGGTGCCCTCGACCAGGTCCCACCAGCGCACGGTGCCATCCATGGCACCGGACAGGGCACACGCGCCGTCCGTGGACAAGGCCACCGCACCGACCAGTCCGATATGGCCGGTCAGGGTCCGCAGGCACTGGCCGGTCTCCAGGTTCCACCAGCGGACGGTCCGGTCCTCACCGCCGGAGACGGCGTGCCGGCCATCGGCGGCGAAGGCCGGCGGGCAGGTCTTGCCCTCCTGCGGGGGCAGGACCAGCGTCCGCTGCCGTACCGGTACGGCAGCGGCCACGGCCGCCCGCGCGGCGGCCACTTCCTCGTCACCGGGCGTGGCCTCGGCTGCTTCGGCGAGCTGGGCCTCGGCCTGCACGAGGTCACGGCGTTCCCAGTGGACCGCGCCGAGCGCGTAGGCCAAGCTCGCCCGTCGCGGGTCGGCTTCGGGCAGCGAAAATCGGAACCGCTCCAGCTCCTCCACCAGCTGCACGTCGGTCAGCCCGCCCTCGTGCCACTGTCCGAGCTTGCTGTTGACGGTGGCGTCGAGGTGCTGGGGGTCGGCTTCCAGGGCTTGGTCCCAGAACTGCCGGGCCTGGTCGGTCCGGCCGAGGTCCAGCAGGGACAGTGCCTTGTTGTTGAACCCGTCGGCCCGCACGGCTATCGAACTGGTGGCCGTGCGCGGGAAGGAACGTCCGATGTGGACTTGATACGCGTCGGCCAGCCGATCGGCCAGCGCGCCGAGGTCCGACGGGCGCGCGGCCGGGTCGGCGGTGAAACACTCCCTCAGCAGGGTGGCGACCTCGGGTGGCATCGCCGCGCGGCCCGGCGCGGTCCCGCGCGCGAGGTATTCATCCAGCGCCGCCGCGGCGAACGCGCCGAGCGTCCAGGTCACCCCGCCGGTGAACAGCTCCAGCACGGTCACCGCCCAGGACCACACGTCAGCGGCCCGTCCGGCGCGCTCACCGCGGTACTGCTCCGGCGACGCGTACGCGGGAGTCAAACCACGGTGGGTGACCAGGATCGACTCGGGCTCCGCCACGTCGTCCGCTCCGGAGGACCGCTGCTGAGCCCTGGCCAGCCCGAAGTCGGTGACCTTGAGCAGCCCGTCTGCGGTGAGCAAAGCGTTGCCGGGCTTGACATCCTGGTGCACCACCCCGGCCTCGTGCGCGGCCCGCAGGCCCCAGGCCAGCTGGATCGCGACGTCGAGGATGTCCGGCAGTTCCCGAAGCCGCCCGGCGGCCAGCGCCTCCGCGACCGTGCCGCCGGGCACGAACTCGGCGAAGATCCGCGGCACCCCGCCGAGCACACGCACGTAGTGGCAGGTGCACAGGTGCGGATGCGGCGGGAGGCCGACCCACACCTCGGCCTCGTCGACGAACGCCTGGACGCCGGACAGCCACAGCCGCCGCAGCGGGCTCTTCACCGCGAGGTCCAGCCCCCAGCCCAGGTGCCGCACCCGGTGCACCACACCCATGCCGCCCGCGCCGAGCTTCTCCTCGACCCGGTACGTGCCGAGCACGGTCTCCCCGACGCCCCAGGAGGCCTCGCCGGGCGGCCGCTCGTCGGGGCCGACCAGCGTCGACCGGGCCTGCACGCCCTCGTCTCGCGGCGGGTTTTTCCTTCGCCACCAAGGCATCCTCGGCTCACCTCATCCGCGGGGCTCGTGGTCCCAGTCGATCGCCCAGACGAGCACCGTCCCGTCGCGGCTGCCGGTCACCGCGGACCAGCCGTCCGAGGCGACGGCAGCCGCGCAGACCTCGTCCTCGTGCCCGGTGAGCACGCGCAGGCACCGCCCGGACCGCACCTCCAGCCAGCGCAGCGTCCGATCCGCGCCCGCGGTGAGCGCGTGCTCGCCGTCGCCGATGAGGGACAGGGCGAGCATCGGCCCCTCATGTCCGGCCTGCGCGTTGATCCAGCGGCCCGAAGGCAGCTCCCACCGCTGCAGATTCCCACAGTCCTCACCGGACAGTGCGGTACCGCCGTCCGCGGTCACCGCCACCGCCCGTGAGCCGCATTTGTGACTGCGCAAGGTTTCCACGCACTCGCCGGTGCCGATGTCCCACCACTGCACGGTGGCGTCCACGCTGCCGGACAGGGCGTGCCGCCCGTCGGCGGCCAGCACGATCGAATTCACCGGGGCGGTGTGTCCGGAAAGGACTCGCAGGCACTCCCCCGTCCGCGGGTCCCACCAGCGCAGCGTGTGGTCGGCGCCGGCCGACATCACGTGGCCCGAGGCGGCCACCGCGACCGCGGTCACCTCGTCGGCGTGCCCGGACAGCACCCGCAGCGCGACGCCCGTGGCCGGATCCCAGACCCGGACGGTGTGATCGGCGCTCGCCGAAACCGCTGTCCTGCCGTCGGGTGCGAAGGCGATCGAGGTGACCGTCTCGGCGTGGCCGTGCAGTTCCCGCAGGCGCTCCCCCGTTTCGAGGTCCCAGTGGCGCAGCCCGTAGTCCCAGCCCGCGGTGAGCACCCGGCGGCCGTCCGGCGCGAGCGCCAGCGCGGTGAGCCCGGCCGGGTCTTCGATCGTGCGGACGCGGCGGAAGTCCAGGAACGCGGTCCGCCGGCCGGACCGGCCCGCTTCGCGCCACAGGTCCAGCACCTCCGGATGCCGCGCGTAGCCGGGGATGGCCCGCACCTCGCGCAGCCGCCTGGTCGCGGCCGGGGCCGCGCCGTTGGCCAGCAGGTAGCGCACCTGGCTCAGCTCGGATCGGGTTTCCCTCGCCCTCGACGCGAGTTCGAGCGCCCCGCCGGTCGGGCTGAAACTCCACGGGGCGACCACGGATCCGGCCTGGTCCCAGAGACCCGGAGCTTGCGGTCGGCGGCGGTGGAGACGACCCGGCGGCCGTCCGCGGACGAGTCCACCCCGAGGACGAGGTACTCGTGGTCGATCGTGCGCAGGCAGCGTCCGGCCGGCAGGTCCCAGCAGCGGACCGTGCGGTCCATGCTGCCGCTGACGCCCCGCCGTCCGTCGGCCGAGAGGCCCACCGAGGCGATCGTGTTGTGGTGACCGGTGAGCGTGTGCAGGCATTCGCCGGTGCGCAGGTCCCACCAGCGGACCTCCCGTTCGCCATCGGAAGACAGCGCGTACCGGGCGTCCGGCGTGACGGCCACCGAGTAGACGTCGCCGGTGTGGCCGGCAAGCGTGCGCACGCCGCGGCCGGACCGGACGTCCCAGCACTGCAGGAAACCATGGTTGCCGGCCACTGCGGCGAACCGGCCGTCCGGGGTCAGGGCGACCGAGATGAGGCCGACCTACTCCTGGGTGAGCGTGCCCGTCTGCTGTCCGGTGGTCAGGTCCCAGGTCAGGACCAGGCCGTCCTCGGCGCACGAGACCACCGTCCGTCCGTCGGCGCTGACCGCGACCCCGCGCACGCGCTGCCGGTGTCCGTTGAGGACATACAGGCACCGGCCGGTGGCCAGTTCCCAGCAGCGCACCGTGGTGTCGGCCGAGCCGGACAGCGCGAGCCGGCCGTCCGGGGTCACCGCGACCGCCCAGACCTCGTCGGTGTGCCCGGTGAACGTGACGACCTCGCTGCCGTTGAGGTCCCACCAGCGCACTCCACCGTCATCCGCGCCCCAGACGGTGTGGCGCCCGTCCGGGGTCAGCGCCACGGCGTACAGCCAGCCGGCCGGGGTACGGGCGGTCTGCGGCGGGTCGGCTTCCGGACCGGGCCGGGGCACGCCACGCTCGGCATCGGCCAGCCCGGCGAGCCGCGTGACCTGGTCTTTCTGGAGGCTTGCCTGTCCCGCGGCCTGCAGGCGGCGCATCATCTCGTCGTCAGGGATGCGGGCCGAGCGCCATTGCTGGAGGCCGAGGTTGAAGGTCGAGTCCGGATGCCTCGGGTCGTCGCGCAGGGCCCGTTCCCAGTACTGCTCCGCCTCCGCGTGCTCGCCCGCCAGGGCCAGGGAGACCGCGCGGTTGTTCCAGTCGTTCGCGAGCGGCTGCACGGATTCGGGGGCTTCACGGGGGTAGGCGGTGCCGGTCCGCTCGGCGTAGAGGGCGATGAGCCGGTCCGCGAACTCCCGGGCGGACGACGGGTTCCCGGCGAACGATTCGGGCGGGTCTTCGAGCAGTTCCCGCACGACGGATGCCAGTGCACGGAGGTCTTCGTCCTGGGTGGCGGGTCGGAGACCGAACCCGCCGAGCCGCACGACACCGTCCTCGGCGAGCACGGCGTTGGCCGCGGTGACTTCGCCGTGGGCCAGGCCGGCCTCGTGCACGGCCTGCAGGGCCCAGGCGAGTTGGACGCCGGCGTCGAGGACCTCGCCGGCGGTGTCGAGCTGTCCGTTCTGTGCGGCTTTCGCCAGGTCCTCGCCGGGCAGGTCCTCGGCGACGACCTACGGATGGCCGTCGACGATGTCGAGGTGGAAGCAGGTGCGCAGGTTGGGGTGCGGTGGCAGGTCGAGCCAACCGCGGATGCGGGCCAGCAGGATGGCGGTTTCGGCTTCCCGATCGGCGGCGGGGCCGGCCGCCAGAACGTCGGCCGGGGTGTGTCCGGATCCAGGTGCGACGTCCGGTCCGGCGTCGGCAGGCCGAACCCCGCCGCGGTCCGGCTGGGTGTTCCCCCGGCTCTTGCGGCCGAACAGCCGCCAGTCCCTGGACAACCCGGTCCTCCCCACCCTCGACAGCCGGCGCGGCCCGCTTCGCCGCGGCCCGGGAACGAGACTGCCATGCCGGCCCGGGACCGGTCCCGCCCCGGCTTCACTTGCTGACCCCCGCCTCAGCGGAGCCCCGCCCAACAACACTGGCGCGAGACGTGACCTCCGCCGTGCAACGGATTGAGCGCTGCGCTCCGTCTCCCCATCACCGGCGGCCCAGGGCTGATACCGACGGCGCCGGCGACGAGCCAGCTCGCACGAACCCGACGGAGGGCGGAAAGCATGAACGTTCCCACAGCTGACGGCACGGTCCGCATGCTGCTGCTCGCCGCCGACGCCGACGAGCCCGGCACCGTCCAGCTCGACACCGTCATCCCCTACCACCTGGGCGCCGATGGCATCGTCTACTGGAACGCACCCTGCGAATCCGGGTTGACGTTCGTGCTCCTCAACCTCGACCCCACCAGCCTGCCCAGCGGCGTTGTCCACCAGCGTCCCGACGGCTCCGAAGTGCTGCGCACGATCGACGGCTACCGCCTGGAGGTCGACACCGGAAACGGAGTGGCGGTCTTCGCACCGAACGGGCAGCGTCGATCGATGACCGGCATTTTCCTCGTCAAGCCCTAGCCGCCGCTCGAAGGGGTCCGTCGACGTCGAGTAATAGCAACGGCCGGCTCATGGAACCCCTGGGTTCGCTCTCTCGATTTACTGCGTCGCCGCAGCGTATCCGGCTCTTCACAGACGGGGGTGTAGTTGCGGCCTGAAGCCGCCGGTCTCGAGCAGGGACCTGGCGATGTAGTTGGTGAGTTGCGGAGGCCGAGAACGGAAGCAGCCGGGACGCCGGCTCACTACTGTGAATTTGTATGACCGACACCGAGATCGGGATCACCGCAGACCTGGTCCGCGACCTGCTGCAGGAGCAACATCCGGACCTTGCGGGGCTGGCCATCCGTGAGGTGGCGGGCGGCTGGGGCAACCAAATGTGGCGCCTCGGGGACGAGCTGGCGGTGCGCATGCAGCGCATGAACCCCACCCCGGAGCTCCAGCTCAAGGAGCGGCGGTGGCTACCGGTGTTGGCGCCGCGCCTGCCGCTCCCGGTGCCGACCCCGGTGCGGTTCGGCGAGCCGTCCGAGCGCTTCCCCAAGCACTGGACCGTGATGACGTGGGTTCCCGGCGAGCCGCTGGACCACGGCACGATCAGCCGCGGCGCCCACGCGGCCGACACGCTGGCGGGCTTCCTCCAGGCGCTCCATGTGGAGGCGCCTGCTGAGGCGCCGATCGCCACGGACCGCGGAGCCCATCCCAGGAATTGCACGGGCGGCTTCGAGAACTTCCTCCGGGCCGTTGCCCCCGACGACATCGCTGCCGACGTCCGGGCCGCCTGGGACGACGCCGTTGCGGCCCAGGCGTGGGAGGGCCCGCCGGTGTGGGTGCACGGGGACCTCCATCCCGCGAACGTCGTCGGCTCGGACGGAACGCTCGCGGGCATCGTCGACTTCGGTGACATGTTCGCCGGCGACCCGGCGTGGGATCTCGCTGCCGTATGGGTGCTGCTACCCGAGGGCACGGCCGCACAGTTCTTCGACACGTACGCGCACGCAGACGAGGCAACGATCCGGCGCGCCCGCGGGCTGGCCGCTATGAAGAGCCTCTTCCTGATGCTCATGGGGAAGAACGGAGATCAGGGTCTCCCCGGCGGCAAGCCTCACTGGGGACCTCTGGGCCGGGCGGCACTTGATCGTGTTCTGAAGGGTGTTTGATGCACGCTTCTTCGGACTTCTCTGAAGTTGCAGCAAACATGATCTTGATCGAGCTATAACTGCAAGGTAGACGCTGTGCTGGGCTCCGGTGATGCGTCTTGAGGAGCCCGTGCGGAGCGTCTGCCGGTTGGCTGGGTTGGATGATCGCCCGGCGCAGTCGGTGGACGGGCCACCGGCGCGTCAGCCGGCCACGGATGAACCCCGCTCCGCTGGGCCGCGGTGTGGCGTAGCCGGTGGTCCAGTTCCCACAGGGCGGTGCGGTTGGAATCCCACCGCACGGCCGCCGCTGCGTCGGCCAGGGTGAACCACGCGAACTCCGTGTGCTCATGCGACAACGTCACCTCGGTGTCCTCGGCACGGACACCGAACGCGTACTCCGGGATCACCAGCACGTCCGAGCCCCACGTGAACTCACCCGTCACGTCGACGACAGGGATCGTGGCGCGCGCGTCCAACGGGACGAACTCGCGGTCGCCGACCAGCCCGGCCTCCTCGGCGGATTCCCGCCGAGCGGCCTGCACCGGGGACTCGCCCGCCTCGCCACCGCCGGCGACACCCTGCCAATAGCCGACATCGGCCCGTCGGAACAAGGCGTACTCCGGGCCCTGCGCGGTATGCCGGTACGGCAACACCAGGACCTGAAACGCGGCCCGACCATCCGCAGAGTCGCTCACCCCGCCAGCGTAAGAGGCGCGCGGCCGATCGCCGAACCGGCAGACGGCACGGGAGGATCTCGGTGGCGGGGTGGATCGCCATCATCATCGCCGTCGATGCGGGCCTTGCCGATCCGTCCGATCACGACGACCCAGCTGCCACGGTTCCTCTGTGGCGCCCACATCAACTCCGACGGCCGAGTGACCGGTCTCGACGGCCGCCACCACCGTCGCGCAGGGCGTGCGCAGGGACGGCGAGCAGGCGACGGAGCTGTTCCCGCCACGAGAACGCCCTGACCACGGCTCCTCCGGCGACCTCTCTTGAAGCGCGTGCACAGAATGATGCGGAGAACGCAACAGATTTCCCTGATCAGTGCGTTGCGTATTTCAATCGCGGGCGCCAGTGTCGATGCGTGCGGACTTTCAGGGACTCGGCGGCCTCTCTCGGTGCCGCACGGTCGGCGGTCGAACCCGTCGGCGAGTCCGGCTGATTGATCGCCGGCCACGGCGGAACCCGGCCGGTGGCGAGTGTGCTCTGTGGATCGACGAACGCGGGTGTCCGGGATGCCCGCGGGGTTCCGTCGTGCCCGGAGCCGTGGATTCCGGCGGTTCGCGAGCGCCGCCGGTGAAGGACACCCAGGAGGATCAGTGACGATCGATCATCACCCATGCGCGGAGGCGCGCCACCGCCGGTTCGACGGGATCCTGTCATGAGGCCGGCCGGACGAGCCGCAGTCGTGACGGGGGCGGCGCAGGGAATCGGGCTCGCGATCGCGACGCGGCTGATTGCCGACGGCGCCGCGGTTCTGCTCACCGATGTGACGGAGACGCCGCGCAGCAGGCCGCCAAAACGCTGAGCGAGCAAGGCGGTACCGCGGAGGCGTTGCAGGTCGACGTGACCGACGAGGCTCAGGTGCGCGCCCTGCTCCCCCGCGCCGAGGAGCTGCTCGCGCGACCGGTGGACATCGCGGTGGTCAACGCCGGGCGGCAGACGTTCAACGAGCTGCTGGACGTCACCAAGCAGGAGTGGGACGCGGTCTTCGACGTCAACGCCTGGGGCGCGTTCCTCACGGCCCGGGAAGCCGGACGGCATCTGCGCTCGGCGGGCCGGGGCGGCAGCATCGTGGTCATCGCGTCGCGCTCGGCGCGGCTCGGGACGCCGCATTCGCCGCACTACGCCGCGTCGAAGGCGGCGGCGCTGAACATCATGAAGTCCTGTGCGCTCGAGTTCGCGCCGGACGTGCGGGTCAACGCGATCGCGCCGGGGATGATCGACACGCAGCTGTGGGCGCGGGCCGATGCCTTCGAGTCCGAATTGGACGGTAGCGCGGCGGGAACCGCGCGGGCCGCCAGGATCCGGCAGATCCCGGCCGGCCGGCCCGGCAGCCCCGCCGACATCGCCTCGGTCGTGTCGTTCCTCGCCTCCGACGACGCGGGTTACCTCACCGGCGAGTGCCTCCACGTGTCCGGCGGCGACTACATGCTCTGACCGCCCACCCGACCACCGAAGAAACGGAGCTGACGGAAAGTTGACGAACACAGCCCCACCAAGCCTCACCGGCAGCGAGCAGCGAGGAGCGGCCTGATGTCCCACGATTCGCTGGTGCTGAGCCAAGGGTCCTTTTTGGACATTTCCACCCCCGAGTTCCTGAAGGTCTGCGCGGACTCCGGCATGGCCGCGAGCGTGTGGGACATTCCGGTCCACCACGACGGCGTCGACGTGGTCGCGAAGGCCGCCGAAGACCTCGGCGTCGAGGTCTTCAGCCTCTGCCGGCTGGGCTACTTCACCGAGGACGACCACGACGACGCGCGGTGGCGGTCGAACCTGGCGGTGCTCGACACGGCCGCACGGCTGGGCGTCGAGGCGGTCGTCGTCGTGGTCGGCGGTGTGACGACCACCTTCGCCGAGGCCGAAAGCCGCATCCGGGCGGGGCTCGCACGGATCCTCCCGGAGGCCCAGGCCCGCGGGGTGCGGCTGGCGATCGAGCCGTTCCACCCGATGCTGGTCGCGGAGCGCTCGTCCGTCTCCCGGCTCGCCCAGGCGACGGCGCTGGCCGAGGAGTTCGCCTCCGAGTGGCTGGGCATCACCCTCGACGTCTACCACGTGTGGTGGGACCCGGATCTGACCGAGTCCGTTCGCGCGGCCGCCCCCCACCTCATGGCGGTCGACCTGTCCGACTGGCTGGTCCCGACGACGAACCTCCTGCGCGGGCGCGGCCGCCCCGGTGACGGGGTGATCGACCTGCCGGGTTTCGTGCGGCTGGTCGACAGCGTCGGCTACACCGGCCGCTGGCAGGTCGAGGTCCTCAGCGACGAGCCGCGGCCGGGTTCCGATCTCGACTACGCCCTGGACCTGCGGGAGCGGACGGCACGCCTGCTCACGACCGCACGGTGACCCGCGGCCACCACGCATCCCTCATCAACCACTCCCCCCGGAAGGCAGTTCGCATGGCCGACTCGATCACCCTCAAGCTCCCGCGTCCGGACGGCACGGCGGAGCAGCACACGATGGGCCCCGCCCGCGAGTTCCCCGCGCCGGCCGCCCCGTTCGCCCAGCGTGACGTCTTCGCGGCGCCGCACGTCGTCGCCGCTGCGCTCGGCGAGTACACGCCGGGGGTCGAGCCCCCGGTCGACTGGGACGCCACGATCGCGTTCCGCCGCCACCTGTGGCGCTACGGCATCGGCGTGGCCGAGGCGATGGACACCTCCGAGCGCGGCCCGGGTGGCTTGACCTGGGCGCAGACCAAGGACCTGATCCGCCGCTCCAGCGAGGCCGCCACCGAGGCCGGCGGCGAGATCGTCTGCGGCGCGGGCACCGATCAGCTCGACGTCACCTCGCCGACGCTGGACGACATCGCCGACGCCTACCTCGAACAGCTCGACTTCATCCAGGGCCTCGGCCGTGGCGCGGTCCTGCGGGCCAGCCACGTGCTCGCCCACGTTGCGACGGGTCCCCAGGACTACGCCTACGTCTACGACCGGGTGCTGGAACGCGTCGAGACCCCCGCGCTGGTCCATTGGATCGGCGAGGTGTTCGACCCGGCTCTGCGGGGCTACTGGGGACACACCGACGTGGACGAGGCGCTCAAGGCGGTCGTCACGCTGGCCGAACGCCACGCGGAGCGGCTGCGCGGGTTCAAGTTCTCCCTGCTGGACGTGGCACGCGAGGAACGGCTGCGCCGCGAGCTGCCCGACGGGGTCGTGGTCTTCACCGGCGACGACCACGACTACCCGAAGCTGATCCGCGGCGACGGCGAGCACCACAGCCACGCGCTGCTCGGGGTCCTCGACCCGCTCGCCCCGATTGCCTCCGTCGCGTTCCAGAAGCTGGACGCGGGCGACGCCGACGGGTTCACCGCGGACATGGAGGCCACGCTCACCCTCGCGCGCCGCCTGTTCGAGCACCCCGCCGGGGAGTACAAGACCGGCGTCGTGTTCCTGGCCTACCTCTCCGGGCACCAGGACCACTTCCGGATGGTCACCGGCCGGGAAGGCATGCGGTCGGTGAACCACCTCACCGACGTCTTCCGGCAGGCCGACGCCCTGGGCCTGCTGCCCGATCCGGCGCTGGCCGCCGAGCGCATGCGAGCGGTGCTGACCGTCGCCGGGTGGGACGCGGCGCGCTGACCGCGGCGTACCGACACCGACCACGAACCCGAATCGGAGAGCCGCGAAGGAGCGACTTTGTCCACAGAATCAGCGATCACGTACGACCTCGTCGTCGTGGGTGGCGGCGGCGCGGGCCTGGCCGCCGCCACCCAGGCGGCCGAGATGGGCGCGAGCGTCGCGCTCCTGGAGAAGAACCCCGAACTGGGCGGGACCACGAGCCGGTCGATCGGCTCGTTCTCCGCCAACGGCACCCGGCTGCAGCGCAAAGCCGGCGTGGCCGACGCGCCGAGCGAGCACTTCGAGGACATGGCGAAGTTCGCCGGTCCGCTCGTGGAGCGCGACAACCTCGCGTTGCGGCGGGTGTACGTCGACAACTCCGCGGACACCCTGCACTGGGTCCAGGACCACGGCGTCGCGCTCTTCGGCCCCATGCCCGAACCGCCGCATCGCAGCCCGCGCATGCACAACGTCCTGCCGAACTCCTCGGCCTACATCTACTGGTTCGAGCGAGCCGCGCGGAAAGCGGGCGTGCGCATCCTCACGAACACGGCGGCGCGCCACCTCGTCGTGGAGGAAGGCCGTGTCGTCGGGGTCCAGACCGAGACCACGAGCGGTGCCCGGCGCGTCATCCGGGCCCGGCGCGGAGTCGTGCTGGCCGCGGGCGACTTCAGCTCGAGCGTGGAGATCAAGACCAGTCAGTTCGCCACGGCCCGGGCGGCGCGGGTCGAGGGCATCAATCCGACCAGCACCGGTGACGGGCTGCGGCTCGGGATGGAGGTCGGCGGCCGCATCCTCAACGGCGACCTCGCGGTCGGCCCCGAGATGCGGTTCGTGGCTCCGCCGCGCAAGCTGCTGCTGCAGAAGCTGCCGCCGTGGCGGATCCTGACCACGATCATGCTGCTGGCGCTGCGGTGGCTGCCGGACGCGATCCAGCGGCCGTTCATCATGTCGTTCGCCACCTCCTACCTCGCGCCGTCGCCGAACGTCTTCAAGCAGGGCGCGATCCTGGTCAACGCCGACGGCGAGCGGTTCACCGACGAAAGCGCGAGCCCGGAGCTGGAGCTGCCGGACCAGCCCGGCGGCGAGGGCTACCTGGTGATGGACGAGGCCACGGCCACCCAGTTCAAGAAGTGGCCCAACTTCATCTCGACCGCGCCCGGTGTCGCGTATGCCTACATCGACGACTACCGCCGCAACCGGCGCGACATCTTCCACAGCGCTCGGACGGTGGCGGACCTGGCGGCCAAGATCGGCGCCGATCCGCGCAAGCTCGCCCTCTCGCTCGGGCAGTCCGCCGGCGGCGAGCAGAACTTCGTGGCGCTCGGGCCGCTCAAGAGCTGGATCGTGCTCACCGAGGGCGGGTTGGCGATCGACACGGACATGCGCGTCCTCGACCAGCAGGACGACCCGGTCCCGGGGTTGTTCGCGGCCGGGTCCAACGGACAGGGCGGGCTGCTGCTGGAAGGCCACGGCAACCACGTCGGCTGGGCGTTCATCTCCGGCCGCATCGCGGCCAAACGCGCCCTGTGGTCGGCGACGAAAGACGAGGAGTGACCCCGTGAGCACCTCCACCGAGCCCCGCCGCGGCACCCCGAAGCTCGCCGACCAGCTCGACGGCCACCGGATCCTGGTCACCGGCGCCGCCGGGGACATCGGGTCCGTCGTCGCGCGCACGGCCGCGGCCCGCGGCGCCGAAGTGCTGCTGATGGATCTCGACTCGCCCGCGCTGTCCGGGCTGTCCGCCGAGCTCGGCTCGGCCGCAGCCGCCGCCAACCTGCTGGACACCCCGGCGACGTGCGCGGCGATCGAGACCCTCGCGGACGGCAAGCCCATCACCGGGCTGGTCAACGTCGCCGGGGCCCACAACCGCGAAGCCGCGCTGGAGTTGTCCGCCGACGACTGGGACCGGGTCCTGGCCGTCAACGCGCGAAGCACCTTCGTGGTCACGCAGGCCGTGGCGCGGACGATGGCCGCCACCGGTGGCGGCGCGGTCGTGAACTTCGCCTCGATCGCGGCGTGGCAGCCGCGGGTCAACCTCGCCCACTACTCCGCGGCCAAGGCGGCGATCGTCGGTCTCACGTACTCGCTGGCGCTCGAGCTGGCCGAGCACGGGATCAGGGTCAACGCCGTGGCCCCGGGCGTGATCTCGACCCGGTTGACGGCCCCGACGCTGGAGGAGCCGGTGTCCCGGGCGGAGCGGCTCGGCAAGATCCCGCTCGGCCGGTTCGGCCGGCCCGAGGATGTGGCCGAAGCCGTGTGCTACCTGCTGTCCGACAGCGCGTCCTTCGTCAGCGGCCACGTGCTGACGGTGGACGGCGCCCAGTCGGTGGTCTGATTCCACCCGGCTGACGCCGCGCACCGGAAAGGCCGGCCGGACGGGGAAACCCCCGTCCGGCCGGCCTTTCCCCGTGCCCGGTCGCGCTGTCGCGGCGCGGCGACGATGACATGCTGACCGGGGACAGGCCCGGACCGGGCACGCCCCGGCTCGGTTCCCGGTGCCGGACACCCGGGGCGACCTGCGAGCGGAGTACGAAGGACCATGGCCGTCGACGACGTCACCCTGCACCAGATCCGCGTGTTCCGCGAGGTGGCCAGGACACGCAGCTACACCAGCGCCGCTCGTCACATGAACCTGTCGCAGTCGACGCTGAGCCGTTCGGTTTCGCAGCTCGAGCGCACGCTGGGGGTGACGCTGCTGCAGCGGGACACGCGCAACGTCGTCGTCACCGCGGAAGGGGAGGAGTTCCTCAAGGTCGCCGACCAGCTCATCGACACGCTGTCGGTGGGGCTCGAGCGCTTCGACCGCTACGCCAAAGCGCAGCTGGGCACGCTGGCGCTCGCCACCCTCGCGTCGTTCGCGGCGGCGGTCCTGCCGAGGCTGCTGAGCGCGTTCTTCAGCGGCAACGAGGCACTCGACTTCCACCTCGTCGACGGCGGGAACGACGACGTGCTGCGTCACCTGGAACAAGGCACGGTCGAGGTGGCGATCACCGCCGACGTCGAGGTGCCGCAGGGACTCTGGGTCACGCCGGTGCTGGAGGAGAAGTTCTACGGCGTCGCCCCGGACGACCACCCGTGGGCCGACCGGGACGCGGTCACCTGGAGCGATTTCGACGCCGAGCGGTACGTGGCCGCGCGGCAAGGCACCAGCATCCGGGCCATCACCGATCAGGCGCTCGCCGACGCGGGAGCGGAAGTCCGCCTGCGGTTCGAGGTCGCCAACATCGCCACGCTCGGCGGACTGGTTCGCGCCGGGTTCGGCGTGTCCGCCCTGCCGGCGCTGGAGTTCATGGGCTACCGGCTCGACGATCTGACGCGGGTGCCGATCGTCGGGCCGGGCCCACATCGGGTGCTGGCCGTTATCTCGCGGCCCTACACCGAGCTGTCACCGACCGCCCGCCGTTTCCGGAAGGTCGCTGCTCAGGAACTGCGGAGAATGAGCCTGCCCACCGGGATCAGCGTGCTCGCCGCCGAGCCGTGAGCCTTGCGCCACGTTCAGCCGGCGCATCGTCAGCAGCGTGGCGATGCCGATCAGGCTGACCCCGAGCACGAAGAAGTACGGCGAGCGCAGGTTGCCCGTGGAGCTGACCAGCCAGGTGCAGATGTAGGGCGCCGTTCCGCCCGCGATGACCACCGACACGTTGGTCACGAGAGCGGTGCCGGTGTAGCGGACCTCCGGCCCGAAGAGCTGGGGCGTGAGGGTGTAGTTGCCCGCCTGCGCCGTCGCCATGTTGACCGCGACGACGAAGTAGCCGACGCCCGCGAGGAAGAGGTTGTTGAAGTCCATGATCACCAGCGCCGGGTACGTCACGATCGCGTAGGTGGCCAGGCCGATGATCGTCACGTTCACCGAGCCGATCCGGTCGACCAGCCGGCCCGCCAGCGGTGTCATCAGCACGCCGAAGAGGGTGCCGCCCGCGGTGATCCAGTAGACCGGTGTCTTCGCGTAGTGCAGGCTGGTGATGAGGTAGATCGACAGGAAGGTCGCGCCGACGTACGCGGTGCCCTGGACGCCGATGCCGAGCAGGATGCCCTTGATGAGCGGGCCGGGGTACGACCGGAACGCGGAGACCAGGGGGAACCCGTGCCGGGGGCTCTTGTCGTCGTCGATGCGGGGCAGGAAGCGCCGGGCGAGGAAGCAGACGATGGTCAGGGGAAGCCCGGCCCAGAACGGGATGCGCCAGGCCCACTCGTTCATCGCGCTGGTCGTCACCAGCCCCGACACCAGGCCGACGGCGGCGGAGGCGATGGCGAACCCGCCGTTGGTGCCGACGGGCACGAACGACGCGTACCAGCCCTTTTTGCCCGGCGGTGCCGCTTCGGTGATGACCGTGGCCGCGCCGCCGACCTCACCTCCTGCGAAGAAGCCCTGCGCGATCCGGACGATCAGCAGGAGGATCGGCGCCAGCACACCGACGCTGGCGTAGGTCGGGAGGAACCCGATGGCCGTGTTGGCCAGGCCGATGCCGACCACGGTGACCAGCAGCGCCGGCCGCCGCCCGAACTTGTCGCCGAAGGCGCCGAAGAAGATCCCGCCGATGGGGCGGATGACGTAGGACAGCGCGAACACGGCCAAAGTGGACAGCAGCGCCGCCGTCGGGTCGCTCCCGGGGAAGAACAGCGGCGCGATGATGGCCGCGACGTACCCGTAGAGGGCCCAGTCGTAGTATTCGATCAGCGTGCCGAGGCTGCCCGCCAGCACGATCTTCCGGATGCTTCTCGCGTCTCCCTGCGACGCTGCAGGACTGTGAGCGCTCATCTTCCTACTTTCTCTGGTTCGACGGTGATGGCTACGGACAACTCAGGACCACTGGGGCCCGTTTCCCCCGCGCTCTCGATCCGATTCGGATCCGATCACCCCCGCGTTCTTCAGCGCCGCGATGCGCTCCTCGGCCAGGCCGGCCGCCGTGAAGACTTCTTCGTTGTGCTCGCCGATCTTCGGCGGGACCGCGCGCAACCGGGCCGGGGTGTCGGAAAGGGTGATCGGCATGCCGATCCACTTGACCCGGCCCACCCCGTCGACGTCGCCTTCGATCACCAGCTCGTTGTGCACGACCTGAGGATCGGTGAACAGGTCGTCGTAGTCGTTCACCGGGGCGACGAGGACGTCCTCGGCTTCGAAGCGCGCCATGATCTCTTCGCGCGGGAACTTGGCGACGGCTTCGGCGAGCAGCTGCCAGGTCTCGCGAGTGTGTTCGAGTAGTCCTTCGACGGTCTGGAAGCGCGGGTCGTTGACGTCCTTTTCGGACAGTCCACACGCGCGGGCGGCGCGCTGCCACGGGTGATCGACGAAGTACTCGCCGATCAGGGTGAACCACAGGCCGTCCGCCGCCTCGTAGTAACCGTAGAGCGCGGTGTTGCCCGGGTGCGCCACACCGGCGGTGGGCCTCGGGAACCGCCGTCCGGTGTTCAGGTAGGTCGCGGCTTCCTGCAGGTGGCTCGTGATCGCGGCGTTGAGCAGGTTGGAGTCGACGACCTGGCCGCGGCCGGTGCGTTCCCGCGCGGCGAGGGCGATCATCATCCCCTGGGCGAACTGCATGGACGCGAGGTAGTCGATCATGAACGTGCCGGTCGGCACCGGGCCCGTGTCCTGGGTGCCGGTGAGCGCCATCAGCCCGCTGACCGCTTGCGCGGCCAGGTCCTGGCCGCGGCGGTGCGCGTAGGGCCCCGACAGGCCGTAGCCCGTCGCGTAGGCGACGATGATCCGCGGGTTGACCGCGGACAGCTGCTCCCAGCCCAGGCCCAGGCGGTCCATGACCCCCGGCCGGAAGTTGCTGGCGACGATGTCGGCGTCCCGTGCGAGGCCGAGGATCAGCTCGCGCCCGGCGTCGCTCTTCACGTCGACGGTGATGCTCTTCTTGTTGCGGTTGGTGGCGGACCAGTGCGGGCTGAACCCGGCGGCCAGCAGCGGCTGCTGGTTGCGGCCGATCTCGCCCACGTCGATGCGCTCGATCTTGATGACCTCGGCCCCGAAGTCCGCGAGGACCTGGGTGGCCGAGGGGCCTTGTTCCAGCTGGGTGAAGTCGAGGATCCGGATTCCCTCGAAGGCGTCTGTCACGGTTCCCCTTCGGTTTCGGTGCGGGCGGGTGTGCGGGCGGTGGTGCGGATCAGGTCATCAAGTCGCCGCCGCACACCTTCAGGCACTCGCCGGTGATGTAGGAGGCGTCCGGTGAGGCCAGGAAGGTGATCGCGGCCGCGACTTCCTCGGGACGGCCGAGCCGGCCCAGGGGGTTGTCCTTGATCCGGCGTTCGAGCGCGACGCCGGCGTCCTGCCCGGTCAGCCGGCCGATCTCGGCGTCGGCGTGGTCCGACATGCCGGTGGCGATGCGGCCGGGGGCGACGGCGTTGACGCGGATGCCCCGCGGCGCGAGCTCGGCGGCGAACGACTTGGTCAGGCTCGCGACGGCGGCCTTGGACGCCGCGTAGTGCGCCGACAGCGCGTTGGGCAGGAACCCCTGGATCGACGCCAGGGCGACGATGGCGCTGCCTTCGCCCAGGCACCGCGCGGCGAGCTGGAGGGTCAGCAGCGTGCCGCGCCCGTTGACCTCCAGTACGCGGTCCCAATCGTGCGAGTCCAGCTGCGAAGCCGGGCCGAACAGCTGGATGCCGGCGTTGGCGACCACGACGTCGAGGTGTCCCGCGCGGTCGGTCGCGGTGGCCATCGCCTCCGCGGACGTCACGTCCAGGGGGAACGCCTCGGCTCGGCCGCCGTCCGCGCGGATGCCCTGCGCGGCCGCCGAGGCCAGGTCTGCGTCGATGTCGGCGATGAGCACGTCGGCACCGAAGCTCGCGAAGCGACGGGCGGTGGCCAGCCCGATGCCACGGCCGGCGCCCGTGACGAGCACCCGGCGGCCGGCGAAAAGAGTCCCGTTCATTCGGCCGGCCCCCAGTGCGCGACACCGGTTTCACGGTGCCGCCGGTTCTCGATCCCGACGACCCCGGTTTCCTGAAGCCGGGCGACTTCGGTGGAGGTGAAGCCGAGGCCGGCCAGGACTTGCTCGTTGTCCTGCCCGACGGTCGGCGGGGCGTTTCGCACCCGAGCGGGGGTGGCGCTGAGCTTCACGGGCGGCCCGACCAGCTTCACGGTGCCGGCGTGCGGGTGCTCGGCGGTGACGACCAGCTCGTTGTGGAGGACTTGCGGGTCTTCGAACAGGTGCGGGTAGTCGTTGACCGGGGCGGCGAGGAGGTCCTGCTCCTCCAGCGCTTTCAGGGCCTGGTCGAGCGACAGGCCGTCGAAGGCGTGCTGGAGCAGCGCGTGGGTTTCCTCGACGTGCTCGGCCAGCCCGCGCGTTGTGGCGAAGCGGGGGTCGTCGCGGTGTTCGGTGAGTCCGAGCGCGTCGCAGACCCGTTGCCACGGCTGGTCCACGAAGTACTCGCCCACGAGCACGAGCCACCGGTCGTCGGCGGTGCGGTATCGCGCGTACAGGGCGGTCGAGTGGCTGTGTGCAATGCCTTCTGCCGGGCGTGGGTACTCCCGCCCGGTGTTCAGGTAGGTCGTGGCCTCCTGCAGGTGCAGCGCCACCGCGGAGTTGAGCAGGCACGAGTCCACGACCTGCCCCTCCCCCGTGCGCTCCCGTGCGGCCAGCGCGAGCATGATGCCCTGGGCGAAATGCATCGCGGCGACGTAGTCGATGGCGTACGTGCCGGCCGCGGTGGGTGAGTCTGCGGATCCGGTCAGGGCCAGGACCCCGCCCATGGCCTGCGCGGCCAGGTCCTGCCCGCGACGCTCGGCGTAGGGGCCGGAGCGCCCGTAACCCGAGGCGTACGCGCAGATGATCCGCGGGTTGATCGCGCGCAGGTCCTCGTAGCCGAGGCCGAGCCGCTCCATGACCCCGGGCCGGAAGTTGCTGGCGACCACGTCCGCCGTTTTGACCAGGCGTTCGAGGACGTCACGCGCTCCCGGGGCCTTGAGGTCGAGGCTGAGGCTGAGCTTGTTGCGGTTGTTGGCGGCCCAGTGCGGGCTCATGCCGTTGACCCGCGGGCTGTGGTCGCGGCCGATCTCGCCGATGTCGTGGCGCTCGATCTTGATGACCTCGGCGCCGAAGTCCGCGAGCACCTGCGTTCCCGACGGTCCCTGCTCCAGCTGGGTGAAATCGAGAACGCGCACGCCCTCGTACACCTCACGCAGTCCTGCGCCGCCGCTCATCGCGCGGGTTCCACGGCCTGGTGCTCCGTCGAAAGCAGCGCATCCTCCGGTTCGGCGTGCAGGAGGATCGCCTTGCGCCCACTTTGGACGACCTGGCCGTGCTGGTTGACCAGCTCCACGGCGAAGGTGACCACGCCCTGGTCGGGGCGCTTGGTCCGGCGGCGCAGCTCGTCCACCACGAAGCGGACGTGGATGGTGTCCCCGAACCGGATCGGGGCCTTGAACGACCAGTCCGAGATTCCCAGGAACGCGATGGCGGTCCCGAACAGCAGGCCACCGCCCAGCATCAGCCCGTGCGCCATGGACAGGCCCAGCAAACCGTGGGCGATCCGTTCGCCGAACTCGGTTTTCTCGGCGTAGGCCCGGCTCACGTGGACTTCGGAGTAGTCGCCGGTCGTGCCGGCGAAGGTGACGACGTCGCCTTCGGTGATGGTCCGGGTCGCCGATTCGAACTCCTGGCCGACGTAGAGCTGGCTCCAGGTGAGACCACGTGCTGCCACGGTGTTTCCTTTCCTCGCGCCCTGGGGGTTGCCGTGACGCTAAGGCGAGGTGACGGCGGGCATCAATTCATCTGCCGCCTTCATCTGTTGAGTCTTGTGCGGCCACTGTTGCCAACGTCGCAAGAATTCCCTCGAACCAGTGCGTTGCATGCCTGGATGTCACCGGTCAGAGTCGAGTCACCCGAAGCACTTCTGGAGAAGGACGGCGATGGCGACTCTTCGTTCCCGGACCACCACCCACGGCCGCAACGCGGCGGGCGCGCGCTCGCTCTGGCGCGCGACCGGGATGACCGACAGCGACTTCGGCAAGCCGATCGTCGCGATCGCCAACTCCTACACCCAGTTCGTGCCCGGCCACGTCCACCTCAAGGACCTCGGCGAGATCGTCGCCGAGGCCGTGAAGGAAGCCGGTGGCATCGCACGCGAGTTCCACACGATCGCCGTCGACGACGGCATCGCGATGGGCCACTCGGGCATGCTCTACTCGCTGCCCTCACGCGAGATCATCGCGGACTCCGTGGAATACATGGTCAACGCGCACCAGGCCGACGCCCTCGTCTGCATCTCCAACTGCGACAAGATCACACCCGGCATGCTCAACGCCGCCATGCGCCTGAACATCCCCACCGTGTTCGTCTCCGGCGGACCGATGGAAGCCGGCAAGGCCGTGGTCGTTGGCGGCGTCGCCCAGGCCCCGACCGACCTCCTGACGGCAATCGCCGCGTCGGCCTCGAAGGACGTGGACGACAACGCGCTCACGGCCGTCGAAGAGGTCGCGTGCCCGACGTGTGGTTCGTGCTCGGGCATGTTCACCGCGAACTCCATGAACTGCCTCACCGAAGCTTTGGGACTGTCGCTGCCCGGCAACGGTTCCACGCTGGCCACCCATCGTGCCCGTCGAGAGCTTTTCCAGGAGGCCGGCCGCACGGTGATGGCGCTGTGCAAGCGCTGGTACGGCGAGGACGACGCCTCCGCGCTGCCGCGCTCGATCGCCACCCGCGAGGCCTTCGAGAACGCGATGGCGCTGGACATGGCCATGGGCGGCTCGACCAACACCGTGCTGCACATCCTCGCCGCCGCCCAGGAAGGCGAGGTCGACTTCACCATCAGCGACATCGACGCCATCGGCCGCCGCGTGCCCTGCCTGTCAAAGGTCGCACCGAACTCCGACTACCACATGGAAGACGTCCACCGCGCCGGCGGCATCCCCGCCATCCTCGGCGAGCTCTGGCGGGCCGGGCTGCTCCGCGAGAACGTGCACACGGTCCACGCCGCGTCGCTGTCGGACTGGCTGTCCACTTGGGACATTCGCGCCACCTCGCCGTCGGCCGCGGCCGTCGAGCTCTACCACGCGGCGCCGGGCGGTGTCCGCACCACACAAGCGTTCTCCACGGACAACCGCTGGTCCTCACTCGACACCGACGCCACCGGCGGCTGCATCCGCGACCTCGAGCACGCGTACACGAAGGACGGTGGCCTCGCGGTGCTGCGCGGCAACCTCGCCCAGAACGGCGCCATCATCAAAACCGCGGGCGTTCCCGAAGGTGTGTTTCATTTCGAAGGCCCCGCGCTGGTCGTCGAAAGCCAGGAGGAGGCGGTGTCGGTCATCCTCACCAAGACGATCAAACCCGGCGACGTGCTGGTCGTCCGGTACGAGGGCCCCTCCGGCGGCCCCGGGATGCAGGAAATGCTCCACCCCACGGCGTTCCTCAAAGGCACCGGCCTCGGCGCCCGGTGCGCGCTGGTCACCGACGGCCGCTTCTCCGGCGCCTCCAGCGGAATCTCCGTGGGACACGTCGCGCCCGAAGCCGCCGCGGCCGGCACCATCGGCCTCGTCGAAAACGGCGACCGGATCATCATCGACGTCCGCGAGCGCCGCCTCGAACTCGACGTCCCCGCCGAAGTCCTGGCCGAACGCCGCGCCAAGATGGACGCATCGGAGCGACCGTGGACTCCTCAGGATCGCGACCGTCCGGTCTCGAACGCCCTGCACGCCTACGCCGCCATGGCAACCTCCGCCGACACCGGCGCGGTGCGCCGCATCCCCAGCCCCGCGCGGTCACGCTCCGCCGAGGCGCACTCCCCGGCACGGCAACCCTGATCACCGACGGCCGCGCCGCAGGACCGTTACTCCGCGGCCGCCGGTACCTCGGTGGACGAGCGGCGGCGTCTGGACCGCGACCGGCTCGCCCAGTAGACCCACCCGAAGATCATCAAGAAATCGACGAGTCCGATCACGAGGCCGACGATGAAGTCGACCTCATCGGGTCGATGCAGGTCCACTGCCGCTGCGGGGTCGGCGATTACTTCGACAACCGAGCCTGGCTTGTCGCCGTTCACGGCCACGATGCCGTGCTGCCCGTCGGGCGTGACGACGGCCAGGGCGTTGCGCGTGTACCTGCTCGGTGGCGTGAACTGTTCGGCGGTCCAGTGGTCGGTGTAGCCGGTTGCGGTCGCCCGCACGTGCACGCCGCGCGTCTCCAAGATCAGCCCGTCGACGGCGGCGAGTCCGGCCATGAAGATCATCACGATGTGTATGCCGGCGACGAAGACGCTCAGCAGGATGAACACCCCGTCACGGGCGAGGATCGCCGGGATCACGAGGATCAAGGCGGCGCTGATCCAGATCAGCAGAGTGCCGCCGCTACGGTGGAACACGTCCAGCACGACACCGAGCCAGGTCACCGCGGCCAGCACCAGCGTGGCCAGCACCGTGCGCACCCAGATCATGGGCGAATGGTAACGGCGAGTGAACCGGGACGCCCGGCGTTTCGCCCGGTCGGGTTCGCGTGGATCTCGGGCGATTCGATCCGGTTGTCCCGTTCAGCGGGTTGGGGGCCTGCGGGAATATCGCCACCGTCGCCACGGTTCGAGCCGTCATGGGCGTTGCGGCGGGATGTGTCGGTCCGGGAGCGGGGCCGTGATGTCCGAGCGCCACGCGCCTTTCAGGGTGGGGCTGGTCGTCCCGTTGCAGGGGCCGGCGGGGATCTACGGGGCGTCCTGCGTGCTGTGTGCCCGGCTGGCGGTCGAGGAGATCAACAGTGCGGGCGGGGTCCTCGCTCGTCCGGTGCAGCTGCGGATCGTCGACGGCGGGGCGGAGGTGGATCGGGTCGCGTCCGATGTGGATCGGCTGATCAGCGCCGGACAGATGGACGCCGTGGTGGGTTGGCATCTCTCCGCGGTGCGCCAGCGGCTGGCTCCCCGGATACGCGGGCGGGTTCCGTATGTCTACACCGCACTCTATGAAGGCGGTGAGTCGACGCCCGGGGTGTTCGCGATCGGTGAGACCCCCGAAATCCAGCTGCTTCCCGCCCTGACCTGGATGGCCGACGAGATCGGCGTGCGGCGATGGTTCGTGATCGGCAACGACTACGCCTGGCCGCACCGCTCCACGGCACTCACCCGGCAGTTCCTCCACGACCAGGACAAGGTGCGGATCGACGGCGCCGCGTTCGTGGACCTCGGTACGTCGGCCTTCGACGCCGTCCTGCGGCAGATCGAGCGCAGTGCCTGCGACGGGGTGCTGATGTTCCTGGTCGGGCACGACGCGGTCGAGTTCAATCGGCAGTTCGCCCGACGCGGCCTGCACGACCAATGCGCCCGGTTCTCCACACTCATGGACGAGAACATGCTTCAGGCGATAGGTGCCTCGTCGGCGCAGGACATTTTTGTCGCCTCAGGTTACTTCGAAACGTTGCCCACGGCCGAGAGCCTCCAGTTCGGAGCCCGGTACGTCCGCCGGTTCGGTCCCGAGGCTCCGGTGCTCAACGCGCCCGGCGAATCCTGCTACGAAGGACTGTGGATGCTGGCCGAGCTGGTGAACCGAACCGGCTCCGGCGACGTCGACCAGTTGCACGCGACCGCCGAGCATTCCCGCTACCGCGGCCCCCGCGGGAACATCCTGGTCGATCCTCAACGGACCGAGCAGACGGTGTATCTGGCGACCGCGGACCACACGGGCTTCGACATCCTGGCCAGCATCTGACGATCCGCGCCCGACATCCGTGGCCTCAGCGTGGGTCGATCGGCGTGCAGGTACCGGCCCGGGCCTCGATCACGGCCGCAGCATCCAGAATGCCCTCTTCGTCGAAGCGTCTTCCCAGGAGCTGGACGCCGGTGGGCAGGCCCTCGACGACGCCGGTCGGCACCGAAACCGCGGGGAATCCGAGGAGGGGGATCGCCACCATCGAGGACTGTGCGGCCATCACGCGTCGCATGCTGTCGACGCTCGCGATGTCGGTGTCGTGCTCGAACGCCTGCTCGGCCGAGACGGGGAGGAGAACCGTCGGATACCGCTCGAGGAACTCGGCGAGCGCGCGGACGAGCGTGCCCCGCCTCGCGTAGCCGTTCATGTAGTCGGTGAGGCTGGGCTGCTGTCCCCACCAGGCAGCGGCGCCGGCGTACAAGCCGGCGGCGGCCTTCTTCATCCCCTCATCACCGACCTCCTCGACCAGGGGCATGATCTGCCGGAACTCTTCCATGCACAGCAGGTACCAGAGCCGGTAGGCCTCGGCCAGAACGGGCAGCTCGGTCTCCTCGACGACGTAGCCCGCGTCACGAAGCCAGTCGGCGGCCCTGTCGAGCGCGCTGTTGACAGCCGCCGTCGGAGTCGCGACGCCGTGATCACGGATCAGCGCGACGCGCAACGGATTCGCCGTCGGCGGCGCCACCGGGGCACCCGGAACGTGGAAGGGATCACGGGGGTCCGCGCCGGCAAGGCCACGCAGTGCCAGGCGGACGTCGTCGACCGTCCGCGCCAGTGGCCCCTGCACCAGCATCGACTGCATCGAGAGAGCGGCATCCGCGTCGGGGGGACCGTAGAGACCGGCCACCTTCCCCACCGTGGGGCGCAATCCGACCACGCCGCACACGTACGCCGGATACCGGATGGAACCACCGACGTCGTTGCCGTGGGCGACGGGAACCATGCCGGACGCGACCGCGGAACCCGCGCCGCCACTCGATCCGCCGGGCGTGTGTGCGCTGCTCCACGGGTTCAGGGTGCGTCCGTGCAGATCGTTGTCCGTGAACCAGCGAAAGGAGAAGGCCGGGGTGTTGCTGCGTCCGACGAAGATCGCCCCGGCGCGTCGGAGGTTGGCCACGTGCGGGCTGTCGACGGTCGCGAGGTTGTCCCGGAATGCCACGACCCCGTCGGTGGTGGCGTGCCCGGCCTGGTCGGAGTTGACCTTGATGGCCACGGGGACGCCGTGGAGGGGGCCGAGCTCGTCTCCGGCGACGGTGCGACGGTCGGCCTCGTCCGCGGCATCGAGTGCCTCGGCGTGGCTCACCTCGACCAGCGCGTTCAGCTCGGGATTGACCGCGCCGATCCGGTCCAGGCAGCTCTGCACCGCCTCGCGGGCCGAGATCTGTCGCGTGGCAATCCCGTGGGCAATCCGGCCGGCGGACCAGCGCCAGAGATCGGCGGTGTCGCCGTCCGCAGTTGCCGGGGTCGTCGCGGTCATCGGGGTCCTCCGTCTGCCGGTCCGGGCTTTGCGGGGATCGCTTCCCGGAACTCTGATCGGCGACGCTAGGGCGGTCGTGGCGGGGCCGGTATCGGTCGGCTGACCGAACTTCGCGCCTGCTGCCGGCCCGCGCTCTCGGCGGCCCGGTCCGGCGACTCGAACACCGTCTCGACCGCCGTAGGCCGTGTAGCCTGCCCCGACAACGGAGGACGTTCGCGATGAAGCGGAGGAGGTTCGCGATGAGCGAGCACTATCCGGAGACGGACACGTCCCCCGCCAGGCTTCTGGACGATTTCCTCGATCCACTGCGCGTGCAGGTCCCCTACACCGGCGCGATGATCACCGTTTATGACGTGATCAAGCATCGACACGCCGCAGTCGTGAATCGCGGATACGCTCCGGAACTGGTGTCCTACGTCGTGAGCGATTTTCTCGCCCCCAGCCCGACCTTCCAGATCGTGGCCGCCAATCCCGGGGAGATCTTCCACTGGGACACCCTGGCCGGGTTCCGGCACAGCGAAATCGCCGCGGAGTTCCTCGTACCGGCCGGATTCCGGCAAGGAGCCTCGATGGTCCTCGACGGCGGGCCCGGGAGGATTCTCGGTTCGTTCCATCTCAGCCTCGACGAATCAGTGGTGACACCCGCGAACCTCGCGGCACTGGGAATGGCCCGTCGTACGCTCGTCCCGCTCACCGCAGCCCATCGGATGCGGCTCGCCACTTCCCTCTCCCCGCGCGAACTCGACGTTCTCGCCCTCATCTGCGCCGGAATGAACAACAACGAGATCGCCGCCGAATTGTGGGTGAGCCGCCGGACCATCGCCACCCACGTCGAACGCATTCTCCGCAAGCTCGGCGCCACCAACCGCGTGCAGGCCTCCGTCCGTGCGGTCCGGCTGGGTCTGGTCGCCTCCGAACCGCAGCCCCGTACCGGCTGAAGCGCCGTAGGGCGACCGGGCGCGGCATGTAGCTCGGTGCCGATGAGTATCGTCTCAATGATTGAGAATCACCTTCAGGCTACGTGAGCCGCGGCCGCATCCTCGTCGTACAGCCGATGACGAGCGAGGTGCATCGATGATGGCGGCTTCCCCGGCCACGACGGTCGAACTGGTGGTGGCGGACAAGCGCGACGTGGCCGCCGGCGTCACCGAGCTGACGTTGCGGCACCCGCGCGATCGGCGACTACCCGACTGGGCACCGGGCGCGCACATCGATCTCGTGCTGCCGAACGGCATCACCCGCCAGTACTCCCTGTGCGGGGATCGCTGGGACGCCTGCAGCTATCGGGTCGGGGTGCTGCGTGAGCCGCGGAGCCGGGGCGGCTCGTCGTATGTGCACGATCGGTTGCGCACGGGTGACCGGGTAGCGGTCGGCGGGCCCCGGAACAACTTCCGGCTCGTTCCGGCCCCGCGATACCTGTTCGTCGCGGGCGGGATCGGCATCACGCCGTTGCTGCCGATGGTTCACCAGGCGGAGCTGCTCGGGGCGGACTGGCGGCTGCTCTACGGCGGCCGGTCGCGCACCACCATGGGGTTCGTGGACGAGCTCGTCCCGTACGGCGACAAGGTCACCGTGGTGCCACAGGACGAGCAAGGCTTGCTCGACTTGCCGGCGTGGCTGCCGGAAGCCGGTTCGCAGGCGAAGGTCTACTGCTGTGGCCCGGAACCGTTGCTGGCCGCCGTCGAGCGCTCGTGTGCGAGCTACCCGGCCGGACAGCTGCGCACCGAGCGTTTCGTCCCCAAGGAGCAGCCGGCCCCGGTGCGGGACGAACCGTTCGACGTCGAGCTGCGCAGGTCGGGCAAGACCGTGCAGGTGTCACCGGGACAGACGGTGTTGCAGGCCATCAACGACGTCGGAATCCAGCTGCTGTCGTCCTGCCGGCAAGGCACTTGCGGCACGTGCGCGACGACCGTGCTGGCCGGGCTGCCGGATCACCGCGACTCCCTGCTGGACGACGACGAGCGCGCGGCGGGCGACTGCATGTTCGTGTGCGTGTCCCGCTCGTGTTCCGACCGGCTTGTCCTGGACCTGTGATCGCTCACCCGGAGGAAGCCATGACCACCACACTGACCCCCTCGGACCTGCCGACCTCGGCGGTGGATCCCTTCTCGCACGAGGTGCTGGAGGATCCGACCGGATTTCAGGCGGAACTGCGCGATGCCGGGCCGCTGGTCCACCTCAGCCGCTACGACGTGTTCGCAATGGGCCGGTACGAGCAGGTGCACGCGGCGCTGATCGACTGGCAGAGCTTCCAGTCCGGCGCGGGTGTCGGCCTGAGCAACTTCCGGTTCGAGAAGCCGTGGCGCCCGCCGAGCCTGCTGCTCGAGGCCGATCCACCCCGGCACGACGCACCCCGTGCGGTGCTGTCGAAGATCCTCGGGCCACTCGCGCTGCGCAAACTGCGCGAGCACTGGATGGCCGATGCCGACCGGCTCGTCGCGCAGGTGCTGGCCGAGACGGAGTTCGACGCGGCACGAGACCTCGCCGCGGCGTTCCCGCTTCGGGTGTTCCCGGACGCGGTGGGTATTCCCCAGGAGGGCAGGGAGAACCTCCTGCCCTACGGCGATCACCTGTTCAACGCCTTCGGGCCGCCCAACGATCTGGTCGAACAGGGCAACGGGCGGGTCGCCGAGCTGTCCGGCTGGGTCAACGCGCAGTGCGCGAGGGACGTGCTGGCCCCGACCGGGTTCGGTGCCGACATCTGGGCCGCCGCCGACCGCGGCGACATCACCTTCGAGCAGGCCCCGCTCGTCGTGCGCAGCCTGCTCTCCGCAGGGGTGGACACGACGGTGCACGGCCTGGCCGCCGTCCTCTACGCCTTCGCGACGCACCCCGATCAATGGCAGCGGCTGCGCCGGGAACCGACGCTGGCGCGGGTCGCGTTCGACGAGGCCGTGCGGTGGGAATCGCCGGTGCAAACCTTTTTCCGCACCGCCACCACCGACATCGAGATCGGCGGGAAAACGGTGCCGGACGGTCGCAAGATCTTGATGTTCCTCGGCGCGGCCAACCGCGATCCCCGCCGCTGGGAGAATCCGGACGCCTTCGACCTGTCGCGCGACCCGTCGGCGCACGTCGGATTCGGCATGGGACTGCACCAGTGCGTGGGCCAGCACATCGCGCGGCTGGAAGCCGAGGCTCTGCTCGTGGCGCTGGCGCGGCGGGTGGAGACCATCGAGTTGGCCGGCGCGACGAGACGCCACCACAACAACACGTTGCGCGCGTGGGAATCGCTGCCGGTCCGGGTACGGCCCGCACGGTGAGCTGAGCCGACGTGACCTGGCCGGGGCGACGAGGACGCCGCTCCGGCCAGGTGGTGCGTCAGCGCGTGACCTGGGGTTGCTTCGCAGCGGGTACGGCGGCGACGGCGTCGGCGAGCTCCTCGATGCGCGAGGCGAAGGGCGAGTGGGCCGAGTCGAGTTCCACGACGTGGTCGGCCTGCTGCGCCATGCCGCGCTGGGCTTCGAGCGGAATCGCGCCGTCCTGGTTGCACACCACGTAGGTGCTGGGGATGGTGTGCCAGCCGGACGCCAGTTGCGGCTGCTGGAACGACGCGGTGGTCTGCGCGCCGAGACGTGCCGACCACTGCGTGGCCAGCTCTTCGTCGACGTCACCGTAGAACGCGGTTCGCGCGTCGTTCACGGTGATCAGGCCCGCTTCGTCATCGACGTCCCACCACGGCGGAATTGCGCCACCGAGCACACCCGTGAGGGACTGGCCGGTGTCCAGCATGAAGGCACAGACGTACACCAATCGCGTGACGTGGGCCAGGCCCGCGGTGGCCTCGGACGTCGGGATGCCTGCGTAGGAGTGCGCCACCACCACTGTCGGCTCGGTCGATCCCCGCACCGCCGCGCGCACCGCGCCGGCATCATCGCGCAGGTCGCCGGCTCCCTTGGTGCTGGGCAGTTCGACCGTCACCGGGTCGAACCCGCGGGCGCGCAGCGCGGGCAGGATCGGCTCCCACGCCCACGCGCCGTGCCATGCGCCAGGAACCAGTACCAACCGCTGTGCCATAACTCCTCCTTGAGTCTTGGACGGCGCGGAAGCACACGCGGGCCGCACGTCGCGGCGGCCGAGATCACCGTGTCCTCCCCCGGAATCGGGTGTCTCCGAGGATGCGGATTGCCTGCGTTCAGGAGAAGGACGTTCTCAATGATTGATACTACGGATGCGAACTGTCGGCGCTCGGTCCGTTCAGCGCGCGGGTGATGCCTCGCGCGGCGGTGCGCAGGACGGGGACGACCGCGTTGGCTTGCCTGTTGTTCGGGACGATCGCCGAGAGGGCGGCCACGACGGTGCCGTCGTGGCTGATCGGCACGGCTGTCCCGGTCGCGTCGGGATGAAGGTGTCCGTTGGTGATGACGTAGCCGTCTCTGCGGATGCCGGCCAGCACGGTCCGCAGGCGCCCCGGCCGGGTGATCGTGTGGGTGGTGAACTGCTTCAGCGCTCCGGTCAGGACTCGTTCCTGCAGTTCGCCCGGCGCGAATGCGAGCAGCACCAGGCCGGACGAGGAAGCGTGCACCGGGAGCCGCCCGGCGATCTGGGTGAAGTTGATGACGCCGCCCCGCGCCGAGAGCCGCTCGATGAACAGCACCTCGGTGCCGTCGAGCACACCGAGCTGCACGTGGTGCCCGACGATGTCGTGGACATCTTCCAGGAACGGCATCGCGGCTTCCCGCAGCGACAGCGTGGGCGATGCGCGCTGGGCCAGTTCCCACATCCTGATGCCGATCTGCACCCGGCCGTCGGGGGTTCTGACGAGCAGGCCGTGCTCGACCAGCTCGGCGACCAGCCGCGACGCCGTGGCGACGTGCAGCCCGGCGCGGCGCGCGATGTCCGTGATCGTCACCGCACGCTGCGCCGCGGTGAAGACATCGAAGATCCGCACGGCCCGCGCCAGAACCGACTCACCCGTGCTGACACGAGGCATTGCGCCAGTCTCGCACAGGGACGGCGAAGACGAAGGAAACCGGCGGCACCCCCTGCCGCGCCTCGTCCGAGCGAAAGCTGCGACATGCACGGCCTGGCGTTTGGGCACGGACCAGGCTTCAGCTTCGATGATCCCGTCCGGATCGTCGCAGCGACCGCAGGGAGATGATCGCGGTGACCGCAGGAAGCTCCACACCGGCGACTGCCGCGGTGACAGCGCTCGTCACCGACCTGGCCCGGCGGCTGGCGAGCGAAGGCCTGCCCGAGCACGCGGCCGACCTGCGCAACGCGCACCCGACCGCGCCGGTCACGCCGGCAGCACCGAGCGCCGCCCTGCCCGCCCTGCGCCACCTGCCGAAGGCCCTCCGCATCGCGCGGGCGAACGACGTGACCGGACTGGTGCAGGCGCTGACGTCCGCGCGGTGGACGCAGACCAGCACCTACGTGAGCAATCCACCCCACGAACACTTCCTGCCCGGCTACGCGCACTGCACCCTGCTGGGTTCCGCAGCCGCGCTACCCGTCGCCGTAGACCCCGCCGGCCTGCTCACGCTCGGCGTCCTGCTGCTCGGCCCCCACCTGCACTACCCGCCTCACTGGCATCCAGCCGACGAGGTCTACGTACCGCTCACCAGGGCCCGCTGGTCCACCGACGAATCCCCCTACGTCGCACGCGAACCCGGCACAGTCCTGCACCACACCCCCACCCGACCGCACGCCATCCACACCGACGCCATCCCCCTCCTGGCGCTCTACCTCTGGCGCGGCGACCTCCACACACCGGCCCGCCTCATCAACCCACCCGGCTGAACCCCGGCATCAACGCGGAACGGGGTGCGATGACGCGAACGAGACGCTGATGGAGGCGATGCCCGAGGGCTCAACCCTCCCCTCCGCAGTGCGACAGCTCGTCGACCCCGTTCGGTAGCGCTGCTCAAGGAGGGACGGCGAGGTGGGTTTCCTGCACCGGAGCTGAGCGGACGCCAGGCCTGTTAATCCAGGCGAAATCGCACGTTGCTGACCTGTGCCGGCGAGGGGACACTTGACCGTGGAAGATCCACACGGCTCAGCAACACAGCATGGGGAGGTGCGTCGCGTGGCGCCGGCCGATGGCGGTGGGTCGCGGCGTACCGTCATCCGGCGGAAGCTGGCGGCCCCGGTTCTCGGTGATCGTCTGGTCCGGCGGGAGCGGGTGACCGCCCGCGTCCGCGCGCTGCTCGAGCGGGCGAACGTGCTGACCGTGTATGCGGCAGCGGGGTCGGGCAAGACCACGGCTGTTGCCCTGGCGTTGCGGGACCTCGACCGGCCGGTGGCGTGGCTGTCGCTCGACGGTACGGAATCGGCTGCGGGACGCTTTTTGTTGTACCTCGAGGCGGCGGTCACGCCGCACGCCCCCGAGGCGAGTGGCGCGGCGACCGACGCGCTTGCCGCCGGGATCCTGGTCGGTGAGGCGGCGGGGCTGCTCGCCGAGAGCTTGCACGGCACCGGAATCGTGCTCGTCTGCGACAACGCCGAGCGGGTCTGCGGCAGTGACGAGGCGCTCGCCGTGCTGTCCGCACTCGCCCGGTACGCGCCCGCGGACGTCGGGGTCATCCTCATTTCCCGGACGGCCTTGCCGCTGGACACCGGTTCGACCGGAGAACTGGGCCGGATCGCCGAGCTCACTGGTTCGGACCTCGCCTTCGATCTCGACGAGGCCGCGGAAGCGTTGCGCCTGGCCGGGCGATCGGCGTCGGACGCGGCTGAGGCCATTCGCGTCACCGGCGGGTGGGTGGCGGGAATCCTCTTCGCCGATGGGACCCTCGCCGACGCGCCGCACCGGCTTCGTGACTACCTCTCCACGCACGTCCTGTCCGGACTGTCCGAACAGGAGCGCCGGTTCCTGGTGTACACCAGCCTGCTGGACGAGGTGACCGTCGACGACGCGCTCGCGCTCCGGCTCGAAGACGCACCCCGGATCATGGCGGCGCTGCGCCACCGTCACCTTCCGGCGACCTGGCCCGACGACCGGACGTTGATCGTCAGCCCCCAGCTGCGCGACCACCTGCGCGAACTCCTTGCCGAGCAGGAACCTGGCGAGCTGAAGCGGGTCCGCCTGCGGCACGCGCGGCTGCTGGTTCGCCGCGGCGAGCAGGAGGAGGCCGTGGACGCGCTGCTCGGCGTCGGTGCGGTCGACGAGGCGTGGGTACTGGCGGCCGAACTGCTGCCGCGGCTGATCGAGCGGATGGACTTCAGGCCTGCGGCGCGGTGGCTCGACGAACTGCAGGCCTCCGAGCGTCCGCTCAGCCCTGCGATCGGCGGGATCGTGCTGCGCGTCGCCTTCGCCCTCGAACAGGCCGGGCGGGCGGTCGAGCTCTACGACCGGCACGGCCGGGGCTGGATCACCGAACTGGCGGCCGACGGCTCGGGGGAAGCCCTGGTCCTGCTGGTGTGGTGTTTGTGGCACGCGGGCCGCATCGCCGATGCCGGGCAAGTAGCCGAGGTGATGTCACCGGGGCGAGCCAGGGACATCGCCTTGACCGTGCTCGCACTGAGCCGCGACGAACCCCCTCCCCCGTTCCCGGCGTTCGCGACCACCCCGTCGGGACCGCTGGACGGGATGCTGATGCGGCTGGCCTTCATGCGCGGGCGGCTGGCCGGCCTGGACGACCCCGGAACACACGGCCCGTGGCGCAGCGTTCTCGGTGCGCCGTGGGTCATCGCCGGCCTCCGCGCGACGGGGCGGATCGAACAGGCGATGGCGCGCTACGAGGCGCACCGCGAAGCACCTCAGCCCCTGTGGCTGCACGCGCTCGACGCCGTGGAGCTCATGATCGACCTCGGGCGCGCCGAGGACGCGTGGCAGGCCCTGCAGCGCGGCCACGAACTCGTGGCGGCGACCGGATCCCAGATCTACCGGGTGCTGCTGCACCTGATGGAGGCGAAGTTGTGCCTGCGCCTTCATCACGATCCGGAAGCCGCGCATCGCGCGCTGGACGAGGCGGAGACGAGCGGCTCACACCGGCACGCGTTCACCCGCGAGCTGGCCTTGCTCTGGCGAGGGCTCGCGTTCCTGCTGCGCCACCGTGACACCGAGGCCAGCGACGTGCTGCAACGGAGTCTGCGGAGCATGCGCGCCGCAGACCGCATGCTCGAGATCCCGACTGTGGCGTGTTACCTGGCCGAAGTCCAGTGGCGGATGGGCGCGGAGGATGCCTCCGACGAGTCGGCGGCACTGGCGATCGGTATTGCGGAGGAACGGGGTTCGGTGCATCTGCTGCTCAACGCACTGGCGGACGTACCGGCCGTGGCCGTACGCGGCGCGGACACCGAATCGGACCGGCTGTCGCACTGGCACGAGCTGACCGCGTCGCTCGCGAACGGGCGCCGGATCACCGCGGCCGGCCGGGCGCCGAGGCTGGTGCTCGAGGATCTGGGTGAGCCGGAGCTGCGGGTGGACGGCTCGCCGGTGACGCCCCGGCTGCGCAAGAGCATCGAGCTGCTCGCCTACCTCCTGGCCAGCCCCGGCCACGAGGCCAGCCGTCAGGAACTGCTCGGCGCACTGTTCGACTCGAACAACGAAGCGGCCGGGCGCAGCTACTTGCGGCAGGCGCTGTATCGCCTGCGTGAGGTGGTGCCGGACGAACTGTCGCCCGTCGTGCAGGAAGACCGGTTCCGCCTCCCCGGTCCCGACTTGGTCAGCAGCAGCGCGGCCGAAGTCCTGGAGGCGTTCGCGCAGGCCGACCACCAGAACGGGGAAGCCCGGCTGGACACGTTGACCGCGGCGCTGGCCCGGACCGAGCGAGGCAGATACCTCGGCGACCTGTCCGGGGCGTGGGCGGACGCGCGCCGCGCCGAACTCGACGAGCTCGTCCTGCGGGCCCGGCTGGACGTCGCCCGGGTCGCGTTCCGGCTCGGCCGGTATCGGGAGGCGGTCGCCAACGCGGACACAGTGCTGCGCCTCGATCCGTACCGCGAGCAGGCCTGGCTGCTGCGGATCACGCTGGCCCAGGCCAGCGGCAACGACGACGACGTGCTCGCGCTGTACCAACGTTATGTGGCGACCATGCGAGAGCTGGCCGTCCCGCCGTCGGCGGAGGTGCACCGCCTGGTCACCCGGCTGCGGAGCTGACGCACCGATTTCGCGGGCGATAACGGGCCCGGTGGCACGCTGGTTTTCGGCCGACGTCACCCGCGTGCTCCCCTGGAGGTAGCAATGGACAGCGTGAAGCATCTTGCCGTTCCTGCTGATACGGAGAATGGGGTTTTCCGTTTCCGCCAGGCCATTTCCCGGTTCAGCACGGGGGTGGCCGTGATCACCACCCGCACCGCGGACGGGCCCGCCGGGATGACCGCGAGCGCGGTGGCCTCACTGTCGATGGACCCGCTGCAGCTGCTCGTGTGCATCGGCTCGAATCTTCCGACCTGCAAGGCGATCACCGAGTCCGGCAATTTCGCCGTCAACGTCCTCGGCGAAGACCACGAACACATCGCGAAGCACTTCGCGACCCGCCGCAAGGACAAATTCGCCGGCATGAAGCTGCGGACGGACAGTGACGTCCCGGTTCTGACCGACGCGATCGCGCACTTCGTCTGCTCCGTCGCGGATACCCTGCCGGGCGGCGACCACACGATCGTGGTGGGCGACGTGCTGAAGTGCGATCATGTCCCGGGCACGAACCCCCTGGTGTACTTCGCCAGCGCTTTCGGCAGTCTCGCCGGCCCGGCCACCCCCAACGGGACGGCCGGGAGCTGGCACTTCGCGTCGGCGATGTGACCGCACCCCGAACGCGGTCGGCCGTCGTCGTCCGGACCCGGCTGCGGCCACCTCCCCCGCACCCGGACGACGTGCGCCGCGCGCGGCTGCTGGCCCGGCTGGACGCGGTCAGCGAACCGGTGATCCTGGTGGCCGCGCCTCGCGGCGCCGGGAAAACCGTGCTGCTGGCCCAGTGGGTCGCCTCCCGGCGGTGCGCCTGGGTGAGCCTGAGCAGCCATGACGACACCCCGGCGGGCGTGTGGTCCGCGGTGCTCGAATCGGTACGGCCCTACTGCCCCGACGTCCCGGCTCCCCCGGCGGCACTGCTCGACGACGAGCCGACCCTGTTCACCGAGATCATCCCCGAGCTGCTCAACGCTCTGGCTTCGACCGGGTCCTTGGCGCTCGTGCTCGACGGGTTGGACGTCGTCGAGCACCCGGTGACCCGGGCCGCGCTGGACGAGTTCGTCCGCCGGGCTCCCGACACAGTCCGGGTCCTGCTGGCCACCGCGCGCCCGCCGAGTGGGCCGATCGCCTCGCTTCGCGCGGCCGGTCGCCTCGCCGAGTTCACCGAAGAGGACTTGCGGCTCGACCTGGCCGAGACCCGGCAACTGCTGTCGGCCACGGCCGGCCGCCCGGTCGACCGCGCGGAAGCGGCCGCGCTGCGGCACGGGTACGCGGGCTGGGCGACCGGTCTGCGGCTGGCCGGCATGGCCCTGCGGAACCAGCCGCCCGGCGCAGCCCTGCCCCATCCCGTGCCCTCGGTCGAGGACTTCTTCCGCGCCGAGGTGCTCGAACGCGTCACCTCGCGCCAACGCCGGCTCCTGCTGTACAGCAGCGTGCTGGCGGAGCTGACGCCCGAACGTTGTGCGAAAGTGACGGCGCTGCCCGCTGCCGGCGAGACGCTGAACGCGCTGGCCGAGTCCTCGCTGCTGCTGCGGCGCACCGGGGCGGGTCTGCGATGCCACCCGGTGCTGCGGCTCGTGCTGAGCTCCGTGCTGACGGCGGAACAACCCGATGCCGTCGCAGCTCTGCACGCCCGCGCGGTAACACGCCTAAGGCAGGAGGGCGATCCCGACGCCGCCTACGAGCACGCCCGTATGGCGGGGCTGCCCGACGTCGCTGTCCGGACAGCACTCGAGACGTGGCCGGCGGCGCACCCGCGGACCCTGCTCGCACGCCTCGACGAGGCGCCGACGATGCCCGCCGAGGCGCACGCGATTGCCGCGGCGGCGGAGCTGGCCTGCGGGCGCCCCGCCCGCGCGGCGACCCGGCTCGCCGGGCCGGACGATGGCCCGGCGCTTGCCGTGCGGGCGTGGCTGGCCCTGCAACGCGGCGATCTGGCCACCGCGCAGTGCGCCGCCACGCGGGTGATCACCGCCCACCGACCGGCGGGAGCCCGGCCCTGGTGGTTGCTCATGGCTCACGCCGCGCTCGGCACCGCTGGGGTGTGGGAGGGTCGGGCAGCCGGGGTCGTCGACCAGCTCGCCGTGACGGCTCGTGACGCGGACGGGCTCGGCTATCGGGATGTCTCGGTGCGGGCACTGGACGCGCGCACCGCCGGGTTGCTGCTCACCGGCGACACCACAGCCGCGCTCGCCTCGGCCACGCAAGCGGCCGCTCTGCACGAACTCGATCCGACGCAGTGTGCGGCTCCCGTCGTCGCGGTGGCGTGCCTGGCGGCCGCGGACCGCGGCAGGACTGCGCCCCCTACGGCGGCTTTTGTACCCGCCGCTCCCCATGCGGAGGCCTTCTCGGCTCTCCTCCACGCGCACTCGACGTCCACTTCCGGGGACGCTCGGCACCGGCGGCGAGCCCACGCACAGGCGCGCGCCGCGCTCGCCGGCCTCGGGTACGGCCCAGTGCTGGCCGCCTTGTTCGAGGAGCAATGGCCTTGCGGGGTCCCGGATCTCCGCCCGGCCGTGCTGTCCGATCGGGAACGCGCCGTGCTGCGTGCCCTGTCCGGGCCGCTGACCCTGCGCGAGATCGCCGCCGAACTGCACGTCTCGCACAACACCGTGAAAACCCACGTCCGGTCGGTGTTCCGCAAGCTGGGTGCCCACGATCGCGCCGATGCCGTCAGCCGGGGAGCCGCAGCCGGTTCGGCCACCGGTCACGCCACGCCCACCGGCGGGGCGTGACCGGCGCCGGCCTCACCGAGCCGATGACAGCGCGGCTCACTCCCCGGCTTGGTGGCGGCCCGAAACGGCCGGGTGGTGGGCACCGGCCGTCCCGAGCCGCGGTCTGGCGGTCAGTGGGCGCGCGCGTCCTGCCGGCGGGCGTAGCCGGCTTGCCCGGTGTACTCCGTCCTCCCGTCGTCCTTCGCGGTTGCCGGCTCGATCCCGGCGATCTTCCGCGCGAGGTCGGTCAGGGGGCCCGACGGTGCCATCTCGGCGCGGTTCATGGTCAGCATGCGCACCGCCAGCAACGGGGTTCCGTTGAAGTTCTCGAACACGCTGATCCGATCGCCCCAGTCCGACAGGTACAGGTCCCGGATGACCCGGCTGATCTTGAGCCGGTCGTGTGGCCGCCCGATCGGACCCGTCTGCAACGGCTCGAGCCACCGGCGCAGCTCCGGCTGGTTCCACTGCTTCTCGGTGAAAAAGATCAGTGATGCGCGTCCCGCCAGATCGACCAGTTCGTTGACCATCCGGGGCACGTTCTCCAGGTAGTAGGCCCGGCCGAAGTCGAACAGCAGCACACTCGGCTTGTACAGCCCGCCCGGTGTGGTGAACCCGTCTTCCTCACAGGCCAGCACGTGGGCGCGCAGCGTTTGGTGGAAGCCCACGAGCTGAGCCAGCCGAGCCTGAACCGGCGGCAGCTGATAGGTCCCCACGTGCTCGGTGATCAGCAGGGCCAGGCCGACCATCACCTCGGCGCGGATGGTCTGGCGCACGAGCGCCTGGTAGTGCAGCCAGTCGAACACTCGCTGCGGGTAGAGCGAAGCGTGCTTCGGGTTGCCGATGTGAAAGACCTGGTTCCACGGGATGAACACGTCGTCGAAGAGGATCGTCGTGTCCAGCTCGTCGCCCTTGGCGGCCAGCGGGTGCTCTTCGTACTGGCCTTCCTTCACGGTGCTTTCCCGGCAGACCAGGGTGACGCCGGGAGTGTTCGCCCGGACCGCGCCGAAGATGACCTGTTCGCTGGTGATCCCCGGCCGGAAGAACACCCCGATGTGGATGAAGTCGGCGAACGCTGCACCCGTCGCGATGGCCTTCACACCGCGCACGACGATGCCGTCCTCGCGGGTCTCCACGATCCGCAGCGCCGGCGACTCGGCCTGGGCCGACTCACGCGACCGGTCCGTCTGCGGGTCGACGAACGCCGGAGCGGCGTTGAGGTCCCCGTCGACCATCAGGTCCCAGAACTCCTCGATTCCGACGGTCAGGTCACGCCCGCCGGTGCCCTGCGACTGCTCACTCCACGGGGCGGGATCGTCCTTGTAGGTGTGCAGCACGTAGTTGTTGACGTCCGGCGTCCTCGGCACGGCGCCGCCGTCGAGCTCGCGGATCACCGTCTCCAGATAACGGCGCTTGCGCTTCAGCTCGTCCTTCGTCGTGTGACGGAACCAGGTCATCGAACGACGCTCACCGTCGTCGTCGACGAAGGTCATGACATCGCGCAGGTCGTCGCGGTGGTGCAGGTCGTAGAAGTCCGCGATGCGCTTCGCGTAGTCCCGCGTCTTCGGATGAGTGGCCACGTTGTCGACCTTTTCGTCCCCGACCCACACCACCCGGCCGTCGTCCAGTGCGTCCAGGTATTCCTTGCCGGTTCGCAGCACAGATCGCTCCTTCCGCTCGTGGGCGCTCCTCGTGCGCCGGTATCCACCGTGCAGCGGAAGGGGGTGAGACAACCTGAGCTCGCGGGGTGAATCCGAGGTAACACCGGATTTCGCCGCGGCTAACGCACCTCCGCCTACCTTTCCAGCACAAGTGCGAGGAGGAAAAATGCTGGACCCGGACGAAAAAAGCATTACCGAAGCGGTGCTGCAGACACTGGCGGACACGCCCGACGCGCGAATCCGCACAGTGCTGTCCAGCCTGGTGCGGCATCTGCACGACTTCGTCCGGGACGTGGACCTCACCGAGGCGGAATGGGCGCACGCCATCGATTTCCTGACCCGCACCGGCCGGAAGTCGAACGACACCCGGCAGGAGTTCATCCTGCTCTCCGACGTGCTCGGGGTGACCACGCTCGTCGACACGGTCAACCACCGACGGAGCACCGGCACGACCGAAAACAGCGTCCAGGGCCCCTTCTACCGCCAGGTACGGCCCGAGTTCGCCGACGGCGCCGACATCTCCAACGGGCTGCCCGGCACACCACTGCTGTTCCACGCCACCGTGGTCGACACCACCGGCGCCCCGGTGCCCGGGGCCGAATTCGACGTGTGGCACGCCGACAGCCACGGCCACTACGACTCCGACGTGCCCGGCCTGGACGCCGCCGCGATGCGCGGCCTGTTCCGCACCGGCACGGACGGGACGGTCACGATCCGCAGCATCGCGCCGGCCCCCTACCCGATTCCGGACGACGGGCCGGTCGGCGAGCTGATGCACGCCACCGGGCGGCCGGTCATGCGTCCCGGGCACATCCACGTCCGGATCGCGGCACCAGGCTTCTCGACCGTGACGACGATGCTGTTCCGCGACGACGACCCGTACCTCACCGACGACCCGGTGTTCGGCACCAAGCAGTCGCTGCTGTACCGGCGGGACCTCCGAGAGGGACCGGACGGGCCGTACGATCTCGTCGAACACACCTTCGTGCTGGACGAACCGCGCTGAGACCCTCAGGTGAGAACACGGGTGGGTCAGCGGAACCGGAGCGCGCGGGCGGCATCGGCGGCGTCCGCGAGACTCGCTTTGTTGTTGATCATCCTGCGCAGCCGCAGGAAGGCCTTCGGGGAGTTGACCGACAGGACGCCGGTGAGCGTGCCGCTCTCGCCGGTGAGGACGAGGAACTCGGGTTGCGGGCCGTCGAGGTCGACGACCGGCACTCGCTCCCGGCCCGGCCGTCCGGCGAACTGGATCGACGTGTCGTACTGGTCGGACCAGAAGTACGGGACCGAGGCGAACGGTTTCCGGTCCTCGGGCGCCGCGAGCAGGTTCCGGGCCGCCGCGGCCCCCTGCTCGGTCGCGTTGGACCAGTGCTCGACCCGCATGCGCGTGCCGAAGAGCGGGTTGTCCCAGCGCGCGAGGTCGCCGGCGGCGTAGACGCCCGGCGGCCCGGCGGCCAGATACGCGTCGCACGCGACACCGTCGTTCGCGTCGAGGCCGCTGCCGGCGAGCCAGTCCGTGGCCGGCGTCGCACCGATGCCGACCAGAACCGCGTCGGCGTCGAGGACGGTGCCGTCGCTGAGTTCGACGCCCCCGACCCGTGCGGCGCCGAGAACCCGGCTGATCGTCTGCCCCAGGCGGAACTTCACGCCGTGCGCGCGGTGCAGGTCCGCCAGCGCGGTACCGATCCGGTCGCCGAGCGCGGCCTGCATCGGGACGGGCCAAGGCTCGACCACGGTGACGTCCGCGCCCAGGGCCCGGGCGGCCGCCGCCACCTCCATGCCGATGAACCCCGCGCCCGCCACGACCAGGTGGCCACCGCCGAGCAGAGTCTGCCGCAGCGCCCGGCTGTCCTCGTCGGTCCGCAACGTGTGCAGCCCCGGCCGCGCCGTCTCGCCGCGCAGTGATCGGGCCGTGCAGCCGGTCGCGAGGATCAGCCCGTCGTAGGGCAGGTCGAGGCCGGCGTCGGTCGTCACGATCCCGCGCGACACATCGAGTGCGGTCGCGTGCACGCCGAGGTGCACTTCGGCCTGTAACGCTGCGAGCTCTTCGCTGCTGCGCAACGCCGCGCGGTCCAGCGGCCACTCGCCGGTGAGGACCTGTTTGGACAGTGGCGGCCGGTCGTAGGGCGCTCGCCGCTCGGCGCTCACCAGCGTCAGCGAGCCGTCGTACCCGGCCGCACGCAGCTCCTCCGCGGCGTGCAGGCCGGCCAGCGAGCCGCCCACGATCACGACGCGGCGCGGTGTCGGCGAGCGGTCGGTCATGGTCTCTCCCGTCTTCGGTGGGTGGGGAACGCCGACGGCGGTGCGCGCCGGAACCGGACGCGCACCGCCGTCGGCGGCGTGGAGGGTCAGGACTGCTCGATGCCGATCTCCCGCACCGCGGCGGCGACCGCTTCACGGACCGCGGCCCGCGTTTCGGCCGGATCGAGCGCAGCGACCGAAGTGGACAGTGGCGCCGAGGCGTCGACGACCGCGTCGGTCACCGCCGGCAGGGCCTCATTCACCCAACCCGAGATCAGCCCGAAGTTGTCCGCCGCGCCTTCGATCGCCGTGCGGGCGAGCGCGACGGACCAGCGGACGCTGCGCTCCGAATCCTGCTGCAAGTGGCGGTGCATCATGGCCGTGAGCCCGTCGCCGTGCGCTTCGGCGGCTTCGGCGAGCCGCACGTTGAACACGGCGTCGACCGCCGGCTTGACCACGAAGTTCAGCGACACGAACGCCTTGCCCCAGTCCTTTTCCACCAGCTGCAGCTCGAGCACCTTGCGCAGCGGTTGCCAGGACGCTTCACGCTCCCAGCGGACCCGGTCGTCGCCGAACCCGAGCTCGGGGTGGTGGAGCTGCAGCTGCCTGGTCTGGTAGGCGATGCGCTGGATGCGGCGCAGCTCGTCCCCGCCCTGGAACGCGACCGCGTTGCTGATGTAGCTCGACGGCGCCATCGACATCACGTAGGTCGCCGCCATGAGCAGGGCGTGGCCGACGTAGCGGAAGGGGGTGTACCCGGACCGCAGTGCGCCCAGCCACGGTTGCGGCAGCGCCGCGTAGGCCGCGCGGTCCTCGTGGTCGTCGATGAGGCCGTCGACGTAGTTCTCCGCCTCGTCCTGCATCTTCACGTAGGTGCGGTACACCAGCATGTCCGGATCGCGGAAGCGGTTCCAGTCCGGGCAGGTGAAGGGCGAGTCGTTGCGGTTCTCGATGTACCACCGGTTCCACACGTGGTCCGGCGCCATCTCCCACGGCGGCTGGCCCGGCTTGTAGTGCCAGTGCAGGTCGTGCGACACGAACTCGTACTCGGTCGGGACCTTGCGATCCGTGTACCGGCTCCACGTCCGGCGGCGCCGGGTTCCCGGCGTCACGTCACTCGTCATCGTGCTCCTCCTTCGACCGGAGCCGGGCGTCCGGCGCTCTGCCCGGTGCGCCAGACGATCTCGTCGGTGGTCGTGGTGATGTGGCCGGCGAAGAACGCCATGTGCGGCTCGACGTCCCCGATCCGCAGCGGCCGGCCGGCGAGCTCGCTGAGGGTCCGGCGGGTCAGCCGGCAGATGCCGGGCGTGTGGATGCGGATGAACGATCCCTGGTCCCGGACCAGCACGTCGGCTCCGGGGTTGTCCTGGGCGATGGCGTCGGCGACCAGCTCCGCCATCTCCCCGGCCTGCATGATCGGCCCGACCAGCGCCGCACCTTCGGGTGGCGCGGGGTCGCGGGTCGTGTCGGTCTGGGTCATCGGTGACACACCTTTCCTGGTTCGGCGGCCGGCACCCGGACGAAGACCTCGCCGGCCCGGATCTCCACCGGGTACTCCCTGAGCCTGGTGTTCGCCGGGTTGATGCCCGCGCCGTCGGTGGCGTCGAACTCCCACAGGTGGGCGGGGCAGGTGATCACGCCGGCGTCGAAATCGGCGTCTTCGAGCGTGTTCTCCTGGTGCGGGCACATTCCTTGGTAAGCGCGAATTCGTCCGTCCACATTGACCAGCAGGACGGGGGTGCCTCCGGGCAGCTGCCAGTACGACATCTCCCCCGCCCAGAGGTCTTCTTCGGCGCCCGTCGAATGCCAGCTCTCGGCCGGCTTCTCGTGTTCGGTCATCGGATCACGAGTCGGCGTAGGAGACGATGACCTCGTCCATCGGCTGCACGCCCGCTTCGGCCGCCGACCTGGTGGGCTCCAGGAACCGGCCCGCGTGCTCGACGCGCAGGGCGCGGTCGAGCACCGGTACCCGCCGGCCGACCGAATGAGCGGCGCACGCCTGCGCCACCTGCTCGATGGTGTCGGTGTCCTCGATCAGGACCAGGTTGTACAGGAAGTCGCCACGGAAGTGCGCGACCACCGGCATGGGTGAACCCATCGGGTGTTCTCCTCCTCGGTCAGGCCGTGCGGGCCCAGGCGTAGTCCAGTGCGTCCTTGCCAGCCACGCCGGGGGTGATGCCCATGTACGCGAGCGCTCCGTCGAGATCGGGCGGCTGGATGTGCCCGGCGACGAACCGGTCGATCAGCGAGAGGTGACCCCGGTACTTCGCGGGTTCCTTTTCGAAGATCCACTGGCAGGGCTCGGAGCAGAACCGGTACCTGCGCCCGTCCAGCTGCACGGTCCGCAGCGGGGCGGCGTGGGCGTTCCACACGGTCATCGGGAGGTGGCACATGTTGCAGGTGACCGGCAACGTCGACGGCAGGGTCAGGTCCTCGCGCCCGGCCCTCGCGTTCTCGGTGATGACGTCCCACTTGGGGCCCCAGGTCTCCTCCCACTTGGGGTACTTCACCGCGAGCCACTCCCGTTCCTGCGGGGACACCCCGGCTGCCGGGTCCCACCACAGCGTCGGCCGGTAGGTCCACGAGCCCAGGTGCATCGAGTGGTGGAAGTTGTCGACCTCGTCGAGCAGCTGGTCCCAGTACCACGGCAGCTTGAGTCCCGAGTCCAGCATGTACTTGCTGAACTGGTCGAGCACCATCTCCTCCATGAACTCCTTGAAGGAGTGCACGCGGTGTTCCAGCGGCATGTAGTAGTCCATGGGCATGCCGGTCAGCAGCGTGAAGACCTTCCACGTCCGCCACACCGACTTGTCCACGACGTACTGGGCGTGATCGGGATCGTGTTTGCGCAGCACCTCGATCACGGCCGCGCCCTGCTGTGAGTGCCGCGCCTCATCGGTCTGGATGGACTGCAGCAAGGAGGAGAACTCGATGTCGCCCGCTTTGAGCGCGTCCGAGGCCATGCCCAGGAACTGGAGGTTGGTGAACGCGGTCTCGAACACGAACGTCTCCGCGATCGCCGCGTCGACCGCGCTGCCGGCCAGGAACAGGTCGCTGAACATCGACCGCGCGGCGATCGTCCCCCACTCGTTGGTGTGGTACATCTTCTGCGCCCAGTCGAACTGCTCGTCCAGCTTCACATACGAGTGCGGGAAGAACAGCTGGAGCTGGCCGTGGCGGATCTCGTCGAGCATGCCGAGCGTGGCGACGGTGCGCCACGAGGCCGACGGCGCGAAGCGCGCGAGCTTCGCCTCGGACAGCCCGGCGAAGTACTCCGCGACGGAGGCGACGCCGTAGTGCTCCTTGATGATCGCGCGCCAGCGGGGGTCGGCGCCCTCGACGTAACGAGCACGCCCCACCGCGGTCTTGACGCCGTAGAGTCCCTCGTCCTTCTGCCGCTGGATGTCGACGTACTCCCGGTAGGAGACCTTGTACGGCTCGTCCCACTCTTCCCAGGCCTCGCTCGGCAGCGCGGACTCGTCGGTGGCGAACTCCGGGAAGAGCTCGTCGCGGGTCACGTACTCGGGTGTCCAGTCCAGCCGGCGACCGAGATCGAACCAGTCCTCGCGCTTGAGGTGTGGCATGCGTTCTCCTTTGAACTCACTTCGTGCTGCTGTGAACCAGGATGTGCGCGGGCGGCCGCCGGACCAAGGTCGAATCCGGTCACAATGATCCCGACGGCGTCGCTCCGGGATCTGTCCCGAAAGGACGGTTCGGCACCTACCGCGTTCCGCGCACCGGCACGAGTTCGCAGTCCTCGGTCCGGGGGCTCTCCCGGCCGCACCGCAGGATCGCGTCGACCAGACGCACCACGGCCTCGCGCCGCTCGTCGGCGCGCCACACCATGCTGATCTCGATGCCGGCTTCCGGAGTCACCGGACGGTGCACGAGCCCCGGACCGAGCAGGTCGACGGGCACGGGCAGGAGGCTGATCCCCAGACCCGCCGCGACGAGGTTCAGGATCGCCGCCGTCTCGCCCGCTTCGTAGGCGAACCGGGGCCGGAACCCGGCTCGCGCACAGGCTTTCTCGGTGACCTCGCGGACCACCGACCGGGTCGGCACGGGGAAGGAGATGAGGTCGTGGGTCGCGAGCTCGGTCAGGTCGATCACGGCGCGTTCGGCGAGCGGGTGGCCGGCCGGCACGACCGCGCGCAGTGACCCGGCGGCCAGGGAGTGCGACCGGAGTCCCGCCGGGACCGGCTCGCCCGCCCGCACGAGGAACCCGATGTCGACGGCCCCGCTCGTGATCGCGTCCAGCTGGGCCGGGGTGAGGAGGTCCGTGTGCAGGTCCACTTCGAGGTCACCGACGCGCCGGGCGGTCACCATGATGCGCGCGAGCAGGGACTGGGCAGCGCAGCTGGTGAAAGCAACCGTGACGCGGGCCGGAGACGCGGTGGCCAGTTCCGCGACGGTGCGACTCACCACGTCCACCTCCCGCAGGATCGCGCGGCCCCGTTCGAGCAGGACCCGCCCGGCGGCGGTCAGCTCCACGCGGCGGGTCGTGCGGCGGAAGAGCACCGCCTTCAGCTCCCGTTCCAGGCTGCGGATCTGCCGGCTCAACGGCGAAGCCGCCATGTGCAGGCGGTCCGCTGCGCGGCCGAAGTGCAGCTCCTCCGCCACGACGACGAACGCTTTCAGCTGCCGCAGCTCCATACCGGCCGCCTCCCCCGCGCCTTGTCCGGTGCATCCCACCGAGCTACCATCCGACCATGTGTGCCGGTGACCGCACGGCGGCTGTCGGCGCGTCCGGCACGCCGAAGTCCTTCCACACCACCGATCTGGCGTTCGCGCGCGAAGAGCTGAGCCGCGTCTACTACCCGCTTCGCGTCGATCCCACGCACCGCTCGCGTGACTTCGAGTTCACGATGCGCACGCTGACCGTCGGCCCGCTCACGATCGGGCGAATGTCCTACGGCGCCGAGATCGTCAAGGACTGCGGCGACCTGCAGACCGCCTACCACGTGAACGTGCCGCTGACCGGAGCCGTGGCATCGACGTGCGGCGACCAGCGGGTCGTCGCCACGCCGCACACGGCCGCCGTGTTCAATCCCGTCGGCCACACCGTGCTCGACCGGTGGGAGGCCGGAAGCGAGCAGCTGTGCCTCAAGATCGACCGGACGTTCCTCGAGGACGAGGTCGTCCGGCGGGTCGAGCACCCGCTGCATGCTCCGGTCCGCTTCCGCATGGCGATGGACCTGACGCAGCCGGCCATGCGCGCGTGGCTGCACGCGGTCGAAGTCCTGGCCACGGAACTGGACGCGCCCGGCGCCTTCACGAGGGACGGGCTGCTCGCCGCCGAGCTGCGCCGGCTCATCGTGGGCGGGCTGCTGTGGGGACAGCCGCACAGCTACCACGAGGCACTTTCCGAGCTGGGTGCCAGCCCGCAGCCGCGGACCGTCAAGCGCGCGGTCGACCTCATGCACGCCAGCCCCGAAGTGCCGTGGACGGTCGCCCAGCTCGCCGAGCTGGTGGGCATCAGCGTCCGCTCGCTGGAGGAGGGGTTCCGGCGCTACGTCGGCGTCCCGCCGATGACCTACCTGCGCGACTGCCGTCTCGAGCGGGTCCGCGCGGACCTGCGGACCGGGTCGCGGCCTGCCGTCTCCGTGACCGAGGTGGCTTTCCGCTGGGGTTTCAGCCACCTCGGTCGCTTCGCCCAGGCGTACCACGCCAAGTTCGGGGAGAACCCCTCGGACACGCTCCGGTTCGAGGAACTCTAGTTCCGCCGGCATTCCAGACCTCCCGTCAAGCGCCGTTGCTGACGTTCGACGGGAAGTTAGCGATCCGCGGCCGAGGGGGCGATCCGCTTCTCGCGGTGGTCATCCGGATATCGCGGCGGGCGCGGGTGACCGTCCGGCGCAGGAGAGCTAATCGCGCGCCGCGGCCCCGAGCTGGGCGGCGACATCCCAGCCCTGCGGCCGGCGGTCGCGGTCGTGCCACGGGTACCCGCGGGCCGCCCACTCCCGGAACCACGCCTCGAAGCTGACCGGCTCCGAATCCTTGCGCACGGCGTCGTCGAGCCCGAACCCGTAGCCGCAGCACGGGCAGCGGGTCCGGGACGGGTCACCGAAGTGCACGGAATAGGGCGGTGTGAACTCCGGCCGGCCGGCGTCCCGCGACAGGCCTTCGAACGCGAGGTACGGCGGGTCGTCGAGATCGCCGAACGCGCACACCGGACAGGTCCGCGACCGCTGCTCGACGCGGCGCAGTTCCCGCAGCCGGGCCGCGGCCGGGCCCAGCCGCCGGACCGCCGCCGGCGCATCCGGGAGCTGCTTCTCCCATGCATCGGCGAGGAACTCGAGATCGCTCGCCGGCAGTCCGTGGACCGCCGCGAGAGGTGGAACGGACTGCGGGAGTTCGACGATGGCGCGCGGGAGGATGGTGCTTCGAGAGGCAGACATGACCACATCATCGGTCCGGCCGGGCCGCACCGGCAACAGCCGCCGGCTCGCGGCCATGACCAGTTCGGTCATGATCCCGGACCGTACACTGTGGATGATGGCGGAGCGCTCGAATACCGGCGCGGCGGAACGGGTCGACTCGCCGCGCGACGACCCGGTTGCCCGGTGATCACGCCGTGGAGCCGGCCGGCGCGGCCGCGACGCGGATCGGCTCCGCACCGGGCAGCCGGCTGTCCCGCACCGGATCAAGCAGCTCGCCCAGGCTCATCACAGCAACCGCCCGCTCTGGCAGTCGCTCCCGGGCTGGTGGGCTTCGGCGATGTTCGTCGCGAGCACGCGGTGGTCGATGTCCTCGATGCGGGCGCAGGCGGTGAGGGCCATCGCGCGGTCGAGCTCCGAGGTCAGGATCTGCAGCACCCGTTCCACGCCCGCCTGCCCGCCGGCCGCGAGCCCGTACAGGTAGGGCCGGCCGACGAGCACCGCGCGAGCGCCGGTGGCGAGGGCGGCGAGCACGTCGGTGCCCCGTCGCACGCCGCCGTCCAGGAACACCTCGGCGTGGCCCGCGACTTCGGCGACGACGCCGGCGAGGGCTTCGATGGTGGCGGGCGCGCGGTCGAGCTGGCGACCGCCGTGGTTGGACACCACGATGCCGTCGACGCCGTGGTCGAGCAGCACGCGGCAGTCGGCCGGGCGCAGCACGCCCTTGACCACGAGCGGGCCGGACCACCAAGCGCGCAGGTCGGCGAGATCCCGCGCGGTCACCGGGTAGAGGCTGCGCAGCATGTCGCGCTGCATCGCATGCGGCGTGACCCGGCCGTGGCGCGAGCCGCGACGCCGCAGGTGGCCGCGCGCGATGTCCACCGCCCAGCTCGGGCGCGTGGCGCAGTGCAGGGCCATCCGGGGCCCGAACCGCATCGGCACGGTGAACCCGTTGCGGCGATCCCGTTCGCGGTTGCCGAACACCGCACTGTCCACAGTGACCACCAGCGCCCGGTACCCCGCTGCCGCGACACGGTCCAGCAGCGCGCGCACCGCCGCGTGGTCCGGCCAGAGGTAGAGCTGGTACCACCGCGGGCCCGGGGCCGCGGCGGCGACCTGCTCGAGCGTGAAGCTGGACACCATGCCCTGGACGTAGACGGTGCCGCGGGCGGCGGCCGCCCGGGCAACGGCCATCTCGGCTTCGCCGTGCAGCACCCGGGCCGCGCCGGTCGGTGCGAGCAGGATCGGCGACGCCACCGGGTCGCCGAAGATCCGCACCGCGGTATCGCGCTCGCCGGGCACGGCCAGGGCGGAGGGCAGCAGCCGCGTGGCCTGGAACGCTTCGACGTTGCGCCGCGCCGTCACCTCGTCCTCGGCGCCGCCCTCGACCAGGTCGAACACCGGGCGAGGGATCCGGCGGCGGGCGGCCTCGCGAAGTTCGGCGATGTTGCCGGCGCGGTTCACCCCTCGCCTCGCGCATACCGCGCCAGCACGTCGGCCGCCGCCTCGATCGCGCGCGCCTTCCCCTGCCGCGTCGCGCCCGCGATGTGCGGCGAAAGGAAACATCCCGGGGCAGTCCACAGTGGATGATCCGGTGGCAGGGGTTCGGGGTCGGTGACGTCCAGCACCGCGAGCAGCCGCCCGGCGAGGACCTCGGCTGTCAGCGCCGCCGTGTCGACCACCGTGCCGCGCGCGGCGTTCACCAGCACGGCCCCGTCCGGCATCCGGGCCAGCACTCCCGCCCCCGCCAGCCCCGCCGTGCCGGCGGTCGCCGGCACGAGCAGGACCACCGCGTCGGCCTCGGCCACGAGGTCGCCGAGCTCGGTCACCGGGTGCACCCCGGCGCGAGCGGTGCGCGCGACCACGGTGACCGCCGCCCCGAGGCCAGCGAGCTTGTCGCGGGCGCGGCGGCCGATCGCCCCGGCACCGACGAGCACCACCCGGGTCCCCGCCAGCTCCGCACTCTCCACGCGGCGCCATCGCCGCTCGCCCTGCTCGCGCACGGCGAGCAGCAGCCCGCTGGCCAGCCCGAGCAACGCCGCAGCGACCCACTCGGCCACCGCGTTGTCGCGCGCACCGGCGGGCCGGCTCAGCCGCACCCCGTCCGGCAGGTACGGCTCGACCCACTCGGCGCCGGCGATCAGCGTCTGCACCACCCGCAGCGCGGGCAGCTCGCCGAGCACGGGGAGCAGGTCGGTGCGCTGGTGCTCCAGCACGAGGAACTCGACGTCCCGCAACGCGCGCACCGCGGCCGGTCCCCCGCCGGAGGGGAGCGGGACGACGCGGACCCGCCCCGGCGCGGCGGCGCGCAGCGCGGGCAGTGCCTCGTCCGGTCCGGAAGCGACGACCGTCATCAGCCCAGCTCGGCCAGCCGCTTGTCGAACTTGTGCAGCTCCTCGACGCCGTCGTCCCCGATGATCACGTTGTCGCACACCCAGTGACAGAAGCCGTCGAGCACGTAGCGCGGGTGGCAGGCGAGGTTCATGCCCGCCGCCAGCACCATCGGCTCCTCGGCCCGGATCAGCGGGCGCTCGACGAGGTCGGTGCCCTGGCCGTGGCAGTGCAGCCGCAGCTCCTCCGGCCGCCCGTTGTCGCGCAGGAACTCGTTGTACTCCGCCCAGATGTCGGCGGGTGCGGCGCCGGGACGCAACAGGCCGTAGCAGAATCGCTGCGCCCGCAGGCAGAAGTCGTACTCCTCGGCGATCCGATCCGGGACCCGGCCGACGACGCCGGAGCGGCCGATCTCGGTGTACATCCCGCCCGGGCCGTTCACCTCCACCATGAGGTGGAACGCATCGCCCTCGCGGATCACCCGGTGCTGGCTGTGCGGGTGCGCGATCCGGCCGGGCTCGCCGAGCGGCGTCGAGACGCACCAGTAGATGCCCTGCTCACTGCCCAGCGACTGCGCCGTGTGCTGCGCGACGGCCGCCACGTCACTGTCGCGCATCCCGGGCTGCAGCGCCTCGAACGCCGCCGCGATCGCCGCGTCCTGCAGCCTCGCCGTGGCGCGCACCAGCTCCAGCTCCTCTTCGGACTTGAGCGCGCGGACGGTGTCGACGGCGTCGGCGGCCTCGGCGAACGTCGCCGCGTGCAGCTCACGCTGCAGGTACTCGCCGAACGCCAGCGGGATCGTGCCGGTGCCGACCCAGCCGATGCGCCCGGTGGCAAACGGCCGCAGCGCGTCGAGCGCGAGCTCCGCGGCGTCGTGGCGGGTGTAGGACACCGAGCTCATGTACGGGCTCGCCAGCGCCCGGCCGACGCCGCGCAGCACCGGGTCGTGGCCGGGATCGACCACCAGGTCCTCGCCGCGCGCGCCGTGCCGGATGATCGTCATCGGCTCCTCGCGGGGGAACACGACGGTGACCGGGTAGCCGTTGGTCGCCGGGATGTCGGTGAGGTAGCGGATGTAGCCGCCGACGTAGTCGTTGTTCGTCTGCGCCACCAGCACGTCGATCCCGTGATCGGCCATGCCCTCGCGGATCGCGTGCCACCGCCGCTGCAGCTCGGCGGTGCTCACCGGGTGGTTCAGCCGTTCGGACAGCTCGGTTGCGGTCATCGGGCCGCTCCCGTCTTCGCGCCGCTGATCAGGGTGAGTACCTCGGTGCGCAGCTCGGTGAACCGCGGCAGCGCCTTGGTCGTCACCTGGCTGCGCGGCCGGGGCAGGTCGACGTCGAGCGTCCGCAGCACCGTGGTCGGGCGTCCGGACATCACGATCACCCGGTCACCGAGGTACACGGCCTCGTCGATGTCGTGGGTGACCAGCACGATCGTCAGTCCGGCGTCGTGGCGCACCCGCAGCACCAGGTCCTCCAGGTCCGCGCGCGTCTGGGCGTCCACCGACGCGAACGGCTCGTCCATGATGAGGAACTCGGGCCGGTAGGCGATGGCCCGCGCGATCGCGACCCGCTGCTGCATCCCGCCGGAGAGCTGCCACGGGTAGCTTTCGTCGAACCCGTCGAGGCCCACCTCCTCCAGCGCCTTGCGCACCGCGGCCCGGCGCGCCGCGCGGTCGCGGATCTTGTTCTTCAACGGGATCGCGACGTTGCGGCCGACCTTCGACCACGGCATCAGCGAACGGCTGTAGTCCTGGAAGACACACGCGACCTCGGGCGGCGGGCTCTCGATCACCTTGCCCGTCTCGGTGAGCACGACCTTTCCCCCGGACGAGGGCAGCAGCCCGGACAGGCAGCGCAGCAGGGTGGTCTTGCCGGCGCCGGACGGGCCGACGATCGTGACGAACTCGCCGGCGTTCACGGTGAACGAGATGTCGCGCAGCACCTCCAGCTCGCTGCCGGCGGTGCGGTAGGACTTCCTCAGGTGGTCCACGGTCAGCATGTCAGCTCTCCCGATCCTTGGTGTACCAGCGCAGCAGCCGGCGTTCGACCAGCACGAAGGCGCCGTTGAAGAGCACGCCGAGGATCCCGAGCAGGAGCATGCCCGCCCACATCTGGGACACCTCGAAGCTCTGCTGCGCCTGCAACGTGACGAACCCGATCCCGTTGGTCGCCGCCACGAGCTCGGTCACCACCATCATCACGAACGCCACGGTCAGGGCGATGCGCATCCCGGCGAGGATGTTCGGCGCGGCGGCGGGCAGCTGCACGTGCAGCACCCGCTGCGCCCGGGTCAGCCGGTAGGACCGCGCGGCGTCCTCGAGCTCCCGATCGACGGCCCGCACCCCGTCGATGGTGTTGAGCAGCACGGGAAAGACCGTGACGAACGCGGTGAGCACGATCTTCGGCAGGTCACCGATCCCGAGCAGCACGATGCTCACCGGTACCAGCGCCGTGGCGGGCAGGGCCCGGCAGAACTGCAGCGCCGGGTCGAACGCCCGGTGCAGCAGCGGCAACCGTCCGAAGAGGACACCCAGCGCGACGCCAAGCACCACGGCCACGCAGTAGCCCAGCAGCATCCGGCCGACGCTCGGCAGCACGTCGGAAGCGAACCGGCTGAACAGCCACAACTGCTGGAACGACACCAGGATCGAGCGCAGCGACGGCCAGAACGGCGAGGTGCTGCCCAGCGAAGCGAACCACCAGGTCAGCAGGGCCGCGACCGGGACGACGAGCGAGACGAGCCACGCCGTGAACCGACGCCGGGCCCGGCGCGGGCGCACCATCGAAGTCATCGGGCCTCCTCACGGTAGGAGATGTGCCAGCGCAGCACCCGGCGCTCGATCGCGAGCAGTCCGATGTTGGCCAGGACACCGAGCACACCGACGACGAACACCAGCGCGTACATGCTCGGGTAGACCGCGTTGGAGGCGTAGACGGCGACGTCGGCCCCGATCCCCCGCACCGACGCGATGATCTCGACCGCCACCACCACGACCAGCACGTGCGACGCCGCGAGCCGCACCCCTGTGGCCACGAAGGGCGCCACGGCGGGCAGCACCACGTGCCCGAGGCGCTGGTGGGCCCGCAGCCCGAACACGCGAGCGCTGTCGCGCAGCACATCGTTGATGCCGCTGACGCCGTAGAAGGTCTGGAAGAGCATCGGCCACAGCGCGCCGAGCATGCCGAGCAAAGTGGACACCCGGGGGGTGGCGCCGAGCAGCAGCAGCATCAGCGGGAGGAACACCACGGCCGGCACGAAACGCAGGAAGTCGAGCGGGTAGTGCACGAGCCGGTACAACAGCGGCACAGCGCCGAGCGCGACGCCCAGGACCAGGCCGGCGACCACACCGCCGGCCAGACCGACCGCGACCTGCTCCAGCGTCGCCATCAGGGCGTGGACGAACCCCGCGGTGGGTGCCAACTCGACGAGCGCCGCCCCGATCGCGCTGATCGAGGGCACCTCCGGCGGCAGCCAGCCGGCGCGGGCGATCAGTTCCCACAGCACGAGGATGCCGAGGGTGGTCAGCCACGGGAGGCCGCGCAGCAGCCACGGCCGGGAAGCCCGCCGGGCGGGGGCGGCCGCCGGCGTCGGTGCGTCGAATCCGGCGGGCGCGGGGGCCAGGCCGGTGGGGGTCTGCTGGGTGCTCATGGAACCACGTACGTTCCGTATGCGGGCGCGGCCGAGACCACCCCGTACTTGACCGTGAACGCGGCTTCCTTCTCGATCACGCGGCGGCTGACGTCCGCGGTGTAGAGCGGCAGCGGGGCCTGGGCCACGAGGGCGGGATCGGCCTTCGTCTGCTTCACGATGGCCTTGCGGGTCTCGTCGGGATGTGCGTTGGCGTACTCACTGGACTCTCGCACCGCCTTGCGCCACCTTTCCACGATGCCGGGATGCTGGTCGATGAACGACTTGGCCATGAAGAACACCGTGTTGTCGGCGTCCGGATCGGCGAACGCGACGGCCGGCGAGTCACCGATGTCCCGATAGCCCTTCTTCCGCAGAGCGGTCGCGTACGGCTGGGCGGTGCTGATCGCGTCGACCCGCCCCTGTTCGAGGGCGGTGATCTGGTCGGGGAACGTGAGCTGTACCAAGTGGACGGACGACGCGTCGCCGCCGTCCTTCTCGATCGCCTCGCGGATCCAGAACTCCCAGCAGCACTTGAGGGAGTTCACGGCGACCGTCTTGCCCGCGAGGTCCTTGAAGGACCGGATCGGGCTGCCGTTCGCCACCATGGTCTGGTACTGCGCGCCGGCCGCGGCGGGACGGTCGGCGACCGCGCCCGACACGATCTGCACCGGGATGTGCGAGGCCGCCGCGATCACGACCGGCGAGATGCCGCCGAGCGCCACCTGCTGCTGGCCGTTGATGACCTGGGTGATCGCTCCGGCACCGGTGGCCGCGCGGCCGATGGTGAGGTCGATCCCGTTCTGCGCGAAGAACCCGTGCTGCTGCCCCACCAGGATCGCGGTGGACGACTGCGACGCCGCGACCCCCGCCGTGATCGGGATCAGGCCGCCGGTCGACCCGCCACCCAGCGTGTTGGTCGCGCTCAGCGCCCCGCACGCCGACAACAGGAACATCGCCCCGGTGAGCACCAGGCACGCGAGTTTGCGTCGATACTTCACGGTTGGCTCCGTTTCGCCGGTGAAACGAATCAAAGTCCTTGCGGGGCCGCGGAAATCGCCCGTCCGGGAGAAGAAGTGTGCCCGTATCGTACGCCGCGCTCGCGCGCACGGACACAGTTTTCTGTTGTTATTACTGGGAAATACGCGCCGTGTCCGCTTCGGACACCCGCGGTAGCAGTGCGAGTGCGTTGTCCCGGTTGACGGCGGCGCGCTGCGTTTCGGACAGCGGATACGCGTCCAGCTGCGCGGTGAAGTACTGGGAGTTGTCGCCGCGGGCGTAGGGCCAGTCGCTGCCGTAGAGCACGCGGTCCGGACCGGCGAACGCGAGCAGGCTCGGCAGGGTGTCCGCGTTGGCCGACAAAGCCGTGTCGAAGTAGAACGTGCGCAGGTCGCGCAGGAAGTTCTCGCGCGTGACGACGTGCCCCGCCGCGCCTTCGGTGAGACTGGCCATGCGGTGTGCCGCGTACGGCACGAACCCGCCGGCGTGCGAGAGGATCATCCGCATCCGGGTCGATCGGGCCACCACACCGTGGCGCACCAGGTTGAGCGCCGCGCGGGTGGTGTCGAGCAAGAAGTCGGCGGCGAAGGGCGGCACGCCCGGCACCGCGGGGCCGGGCGGCGCGGTCGGATGGACGAACACCACCGCCGCCCGCCGGTCCAGTTCGGCCATCAACGGGTCGAACACCGGGTCGCCGAGGTACACACCGTCCACATTGGCCAGCAGGATCACGCCGTCGGCGTGCAGCTCGTCGAAGGCGTAGGCCACCTCGTCGAGCGAACCGTCCACATCGGGCAGTGGAACCGAGGCGAAGAACCCGAAGCGACCCGGGTGGTCGCGGACCAGCCCGGCGGAGAACTCGTTGACCTGCCGTGCCAGTTTCCGCGTGTCGGCGGCGCTGCCGCCCAGGTGCACGCCGGGCCGCCCGACGGAGACGACGGCCGTCGCGATGCCGAGCTCGTCGAGCAGCTCGAGCGCGGCGGCCGGGCTCCACGCCGGCGTGGCCTGCCCGCCGAAGTAGCCGCTCGTGCGCAGCGCGTCCGCCCACACCGGGGGGACGATGTGGTGGTGGGTGTCGATCCGGCCGGTGGTCATGTCAGCACTTTCCCTTCCGTGCTTTTCCCGTCCCCTGACGGCGCGCCGAGCCTGCCCCGGGCCCGGGTGAACCCGCGGGGGTTGTTCCAGCCGAGGACGCCGGTCACCCGGCCGCCTGCCGCGTGGGCGGCCACGAACTTGCCGTCGGCCACCGAGCCGTCGACGACCGTCAGCTCACCGTCGGCGAAGGTGCCGGCGGCCTGGATCCGGAGGTCGCCGGCGTCGGTCCAGAAGAAGTGCGACGGCGCGAACGGTTCGTCGTGCCCGAGCAGGTTCAGCGCGGCACGCCGGCCTTGCTCGGTGGCGTTCATCCGGTGTTCGAACCGGCGGTGGGTGCCGGTCGCCGGATCGGGGTTGGCCGCGACGTCGCCGGCCACGTAGACTCCGTCGGCGGCTCGGCAGAACGCGTCGCAGCGCACGCCACCGCGCAGGTCGAGCCCGGAGCGGGCAAGCCACTCCGTGGCCGGTTCGGCGCCGACGGCCGCGACGACGACGTCGCCGCGAGCGTCGTGCCGTCGTCCAGCCGCACCAGTCCGGCGTCTGCGGTCGTGACCCCGACGCCCATCCGGAACTCCACGCCGCGTTCTTCACCCGCCGCCCGCACGAGCTCGCCCAGTGCCGGCCCGAACTGCCGGATCATGGGGCTGGGCAACGGATCGACGACGGTGGCGGTCGAGCCGAGCGACCGCGCGGCCGCCGCGATCTCGACGCCGAGGAACCCCGCGCCGACCACGACGGTGCGCCGAGCCGAGCGCAGCCGTTCCCTCAGCAGCACCGCGTCCTCGACCGTGCGCAGGTAACACACATCCTCGGCGCCGGGCAGCCGCCGCGGCCGCACGCCGGTGGCGATCACCAGCGCGTCGAACGCCACCGCCGTGCCGTCGTCGAGCCGGACGCGACGGCCGGGCAGGTCCAGCCCGGTTGCCCGCCGGCCGAACCGGGTGTCCAGCCCGAGCTCGGCGTAGCTGCCGGGCGGGCGCAGTGCGAGCCGGTCCGGCTCCCAGGAACCGAGCAGCACCTGCTTCGACAGCGGCGGCCGGTCGTACGGAGCGTGGGGCTCCGCGCCGATCAGGGTCAGCCGGCCGTCGAAACCGTGCTCCCGCAGCGTCTCCACCGCGGTGAGCCCCGCCGCGCCCGCACCCACGACCACCACCGCTCCCATGTCCGCGCTCACCCGCCCGACGCGGCCAGGCGGATCGCCCGCGCGGGACAGATCCGCTCGGCGCTGCGGACGGCGTCCTCTTCGGACGAAGGCACGTCGGTCACGCGCAGCACGACGATCCCGTCGTCCTCCCGCTGGTCGAACACCGCATCGGACAACAGCACGCACTGCCCCGACGCGATGCACTTGTCGGCTTCCACTTCGACCTTCATGTCCTGGCTCCGTTACCACTCGACGGGCATCGCGAAGAGCCCGTAGAACACGTTCTTCGTCTTGAACGGCAGCTCGCTCACCGGAGCCGCGAGCCGCAGATCCGGCAGGCGCCGCAGCAGCGTCGGGTACACCACTTGCAGCTCGACGCGCGCCAGCGGCTGCCCGAGGCACTGGTGGACGCCGTAGCCGAACGTCAGGTGGTGCCGCGCGGACCGGGACAGGTCCAGCTCGTCGGCGTTGCCGCCGAACGCCTCCGGGTCGCGGTTGGCCGAGTCGTTGGCCGCCACCACACCCTCGCCCTTGCGGACCAGCGTGCCCGCGACCTCCACGTCCTCGAGCGCGACGCGCCGCCGGCCGTAGTGCGTGATCGTCAGGTAGCGCAGCAGTTCCTCGACCGCGTTCGCCACCGCCTCCGGCGAACCATCGGCCTTCAGCGCGGCGAGCTGGGCGGGGTTCTGCAGCAGCGCCAACGTCCCGAGCGCGATCATGTTGGCGGTCGTCTCGTGCCCGGCGCGCAGCAGCAGGTTGAGCATGTTGATCAGCTCGTCGCGGCTCAGGCCGCCCGCCCGCTCGATTTCGAGCAGGTGGCTGATCACGTCCGGCGCGGGCTCGGCGGCCTTGCGCTCGACCAGGCCACCGAGGTACTCGCGGATCGTGGCGAACGCCTCCAGCGCCTCGTCCGCGCCGGTCTCACCGGAGATGAGCAATCCGCTCTGCCGCTGGAAGAACTCGTGGTCCTCGTACGGAACCCCGAGCAGCTCGGAGATCACCGACGAGGTGACCGGCAGCGCGAATCCGGTGACCAGGTCGGCGGGCTGCGGGCCGGCGGTGAACTCGTCGAGCAGCTCGTCGACGTGCCGCTGGATGCGCGGCCGCAGTCCCTCGACCCGCTTGATCATGAAGTCGCGGGTGAGCATCCGGCGGTGCCGGGCGTGCTCGGGGTCGTCCATGTTCAAGAACGTGGGATGCTTCTGGCGGGTCACCGAAACGCCCGCGCTGTGGCTGGGGAAGCCCGGGTTGGTCATGTCCGCGCTGAACCGCGGGTCGCCCAGCACCTCGCGGACGTCGTCGAAACGGGTGACCAGCCAGGCGATCTTGCCGTCCCACAGCCGCACGCGGGAGATCGGCTCGTCCGCGCGCAGCCCGCGGAACTCGGCGGGCGGGTCGAACGGGCAGCCCGGCGGCCGGGACATCGGGTACTCGGGAATCGGCTGCCCGGAAATCTCTGTGGCAGTGATGGTGCACCTCCGACTTGGCTTGAGCGGCCGGGAAAGCGGATCAGTTCTCCGTGCGAGCGCGGACGGGGGTCAGCTCGGCCGGCGGCACCGGGCCCGCCCCCGCGCCCAGGGTCGGGCAGGTGACGGCACCGGCCGCGCTGACGCCGACGGTCAGCTCGCCGACCCGCGTCACGGCCGCGGTCACCGAATCGCCGTCGTGGATGGCGCCGACACCGGCCGGCGTGCCGGTGCTGATGACGTCACCGGGGTGGAGCGTCATCACCGAGGAGACGTACTCGATGAGCGCGGGCACGTCCCAGATGAGGTCGCGGACGTCGGCGTCCTGGCGCAGAGTGCCGTTCACCGAGCAGGTCAGCCGGAGTGTCTCGAGCGGACCGACCTCGTCGGGCGTCACGAGCCAGGGCCCCATCGGCGTGAAGGTGTCGAACGACTTGCGGGTGGAGCGATCCTCCCCGCCGCGCATGGTGATGTCGAGCAGGCACGTGTAGCCGAACACGTGCGACAGCGCGTCGGCCGCGGACACCCCGCGGGCCGTGCGGCCGATCACCACGGCCAGCTCGCCCTCCTGGTCGAACCGGCGGTCGGTGTAGGGCAGGCGGACCACGTCTCCGGCACCGATCAGCGACGAGGGCGCCTTGAGGAACACACCGAGCGAGCCGACGTGCACGCTCTGGCTCATCTCGGCCTGGTGGTCCACGTAGTTCACTGGCGCGGCCACGATCTTGGTCGGATCCGGCACCGGCGGCAGCACGCGGACCTCGTCGAGCGGGACGCCGGGACCGTCGGCGAGCGGGACGTCGCCCGCGAGAGCCCCGGACGCCGCGATGAGGCGCCGCATCGGGCTGAGCCCGGCCGGCCCGGCGGCGCGGTCCGGCGAGACCTCGCGCACCATGCCGTCGGCGAAGACGCCGACCCGGTCGAGGCCGTCGCGGCCGCGGTAACTGAGCAACTTCATTGCCGCTCCTCGGTGTCGTGCCGATCAGGACGAAAGGACGGCGGATTCCGCCGCGTACAACCAGTCCAGCTCGCTGTAGTCGTCCGGCCGCCGGGAGCGCATGTACCGGTCGCGCAGCCCCAGCGTGACGGGGTCGCCGGTGTGCCAGACCTGGCCCCACAGCCGCGCCCGCGTCTGGCACAGCCCCGCGCGGGGGACGCGGACGGCGTCGTAGGACTTCACGGCTTTCCCGATGTCGGTGCCGCTCCCGCGGACCGCTTCGCCCAGCGCCAGCGCGTCCTCGAGCGCCTGGCACGCGCCCTGGCCGAGGTACTGCAGCATCGGATGCGCCGCGTCGCCGAGGAGCACCGCCCGCCCGTGCACCCAAGTGGGCAGCGGGTCCCGGTCGTAGATCGGCCAGCAGCGGCCGGTCTCGATGCGCGAGACGTGCCGCTGTACCTCCTCGCACGCCTCACCGAACCGGCCGAACAGCTCCTCGACCGGCCCCACCGGCTCGGCGCCGCGGCCGAAGCTGTCACTGCGGAACACCGCGACCTGGTTGTACAGCTCGCCGCGGCGCACCGGGTACTGGATGAGGTGCAGCCCGGGTCCCACCCACAGCACCACGTCGTCGTTGCTGACCTCGGTCCGCACTTCGCTCATGGGCAGCGCGCCGCGGTAGGCGACGAATCCGCTCGGCACCGGCTGGTCGACCGAGACGAGCTTGCGCACCACGGAGTGCAGCCCGTCGGCGCCGACGAGCAGCTCGGCGCGGTACGTGACACCGTCCTCGCAGCGCACGCCGGCACTGTCCTCGTCGGCCCACGCCTCGGCGACGACCCGGTTGTTCTCCAGTCGCACCAACGGTTCCGCCCGGCAGGCTTCGACCAGAATGGACAGCAGATCGCTGCGGTGCACCACCACGTAGGGGTAGCCGTAGCGCTCCCGGAAGGCACTGCCGAGATCCAGGGTGGTCAGCGGGTCGGCGGTGATGGCGTGCCGCATCACGCCGTGGCGCGGCAGCACCGCGACGTCGAGCAGCTCGGCGAGCAGGCCGAGCCGGTCGAGCATCCGGATCGCGTTCGGGCCGAACTGCAGGCCGGCGCCGATCTCGGTGAACTCGGCCGCGCGTTCGAGCAGGTGGACCTCGCGCCCGGCGCGGGCCACGGACAGCGCCGCGGCCAGCCCGCCGATACCGCCACCGACGATCAACGTGGGCAGTGGTGCCGTCCCCATGCGCTCAGCACTCCCGTTCGCGGTAGAGGCCCAGTGCTTCCAGCACGGGTGCGTCACTGACGCTGAACACGTCCAGGTTCTCCTCGGCGGCAAGGCCGTAGGGAGCCCACGACGGCACCGCGAAGACGTCACCCGGGGCGAGCTCGAAGCGCTGGTCACCGATCAGCACCTCGCCGGTGCCGGCCAGCACCGCTCCCACCCGCGACCCGGCCTGCCGGGTCGTGCGGCTGCGGCTGCCGCCGCGCACGCGCCGCATCTCGCAACGCATGGTGGGCATGACGTCGGCGCCGGTCTGCGGATTGGTGTAGCGGATCTGCGCCTCGCTCGCGCCGGTGGCGGCCAGCTGCGCCGCGAGCGCCCGGTCGGTGTCGGCGCGCCGGTACACCAGCAGCGGCGAGTGCGCCGCCTCGTGCCGGGCCTTGCCGAGCCCGCCGGGCACGAGGCCGGGACCGGCGCCCCAGAGCCGTTCGGCGGCCGACGCCGGATCGCTGCTCAGACCATCCCGGGCGTCGGCGCCCTCCTCGAAGAACACCGCGTCGAGCGCGGCGACGACCGGCAAGTCGAGCACGTCCAGCCACATCATCGGCTCGGCGCCGGGGTTGTGGTGCTCGTGGAAGGTCATGCTCGGGGTGAGCACGAGGTCGCCGGTCGCCATGCGCAACGGGTCGCCGTCGACAAGGGTCCAGGCACCCTCGCCGGCGAGGACGAACCGCAGCGCCGCCGGGGTGTGCCGGTGCGCGGGCGCCCGCTCCCCCGCGCCCAGGTACTGCATCCCGGCCCACATGGTCGAGGTCGCGTACGGCGCGCCGCCGAGACCGGGATTCGCGCAGGCCAGCACGCGGCGGTCGCCGCCCCGGTCGATGCCGACCAGCTCACCGCTGCGAGCCGCGAGCCCGCGCAGCGCTTCGGCCCGCCACCGGTACGGCACGGTCCGGGGCACCGGCTCCGGCGTCAGCAGGCCGGAGAGCTTCCACAACGGCTGGAGATCGGCTGCCGCCACGTCGCCGTACAGCTCGTCCAGCCGGCTGTCCTGATCCGTGAAGCGAGATGTCGCCATGGGGGTTTCCCTCCGCATGCCACTCAAGCTGAATTAGTACGTGTACGTACTATGAAACGGCACGCTAGACGCTGATTTGTTGACAGTCAAGGGCTTCTCGGCGCAACGACGACGTCGATCAGCCGAGATAGTACGGACACGGCCGACCTCGGTCGGCTACAGTGAACCGGTCAAGAAGGGGACTTCCGTGCGAGACACCACCATCGGCAGCAGCCCACCTCCCCGGGCACCGGGGCCGGTCACCCTCGTGCTGCCACCCGACACGACGGCGGGGCACCTCATCCGCCGCGCCCAGCAGGCGCACACGGCGCTGTGGTCGGCCGAGGTCGGCACCGAAGTCACCGGCCCGCAGTACGCGATCCTGAGTGCGCTGAGCCGCCGGTCGGGGGTCGACCAGGTCACCGCGGGGCGCGCGGCGTCACTGGACAAGTCGACGACGGCCGACATCGTCGACCGGCTGGGGCGCAAGGACTGGATCCGGCGCGACCGCGACACCGGCGACGGCCGCCGGTACCTGCTGTCGCTGACACCCTCGGCCAAGGCGATGCTGCCCGACCTCACCGCCCGGGTGGAGACCGTGCAGGACCGGCTGCTGCACCCGCTGGGCCCGAATCTGCGGCGCAGCTTCGGCAGGCTGCTGGGCCGAGTGGCCTACCAGGGGCCGGTGCCGGCCACCGGCAAGGACGAGGACAAGGAGGTCGAGGTGCTGCGGCTCAGTTCGACACCCGGCCACCTCATCCGGCGCGCCGAGCAGGTGCACGGCGCGCTGTGGAGCCGGCACGTCGGCACCCGGCTCACCCCGTCGCAGTACGCGCTGCTGTGCAGCCTCGTCTGGCGCCCGGCCATCGACCAGACGGCCGCCGGCGAAATGGCCTCACTCGACAAGTCCAGCGCGGCCGACATCGTGGCCCGCCTGCGCCGTCGCGGCTGGCTGCTCGACACCCGCGACGAGACCGACCGGCGGCGCAAGCTCCTGGCGCTCACCGACCTCGCGCGCACCACGCTCGCCGAGGTGACACCCGCGGTGCAGACCGTCCAGCGCGACCTGGTGGCCCCGCTGTCCCCCGCCGAACAGGACAAGCTCATCAGCCTGCTGCGGCGTGTCGCCTACCAGTGACCGTCCGGTGAGGCCAGGAGGGCTCGTGCCCGACACTCCAGTGTGGACACCGCACCCGCGGGCGGCCGAGCGAAGTCGGCGAACCCACGGATCGGGCGCGCTAGCTCGTGGAGCTCCCCGCCGCTGGTGCGTCGGCATCCTTTGCGGAGGCGCGGGTCCGCCGATCCTCGAGCTCGTGCAACCAGGCCGCGAGATGTTCACCGAAGGCGTGCGGGTTGTCCTCGGGCGTCCAGTGGAAGCCGGGAAACTCCGAGCGCGAGAGGTTGCGGTACTGGGCGATCGCGTCACGGCGGCGGCCGCCCACCCAGTCGATGGTCGGCCGCCGGGACTCGCCTGGTGAGCGGTACGGCCGGACGATGGTGTCGAGCTCGGCCGGTGCGAGCATCCGAACCATGCTGTGCTGGGCGGCGTTGACGAAGAAGTTGTCCTCCAGCACGGCCTGCTCGCCGGCCGGCGAACGCAGAAACTCGAACTGCCCACGCATCCGCTCCGGCCAATCGGACCATTCGAACGGCGGGAGCAGGGCCTCGGCGAAAGCGATCCCGGCGACCCGGTCTTCGTGCTGCATCGCCCAGTCGAAGGCGACGTTGGAGCCCCAGTCGTGGCCGACGAGGACGACGTCGTCCCCGACGGCCAGCTGATCCATGAGCGCGCTGAAATGCTTCGCGTGCGTGGCGAAGCCGTAGCTTCCCGCGGTGGCATCCGGCAGCTTCTCCGAGTCGCCGGCGCCGATCAGGTCCACCGCGATCACGCGGCCGAACCCCTCTACGTACGGCATGACGTTGCGCCACAAGAAGGACGACATGACGTCGCCGTGGACGAACACGATCGTCCGGTCGCCCGCGCCTTCGTCGACGTAGCTCATCCGGCTGCCCAGCACCGTGACCGACTTCTTCTGGTACGGCGATGTGGGCGAGACCGCCGGCCCCGCTCCGGACGCCGGGGCGAGCATGACGTTCTGAAGAAGCGCCGCGGCCGGAGTCAGCGCGGGTCCGCCGGCGTTGACCTGTTCGAAGTAGTCGTACCAGCCGGATTCCGCGATGCCGGCCTGCAGTTCGCGCAGGAGTTCGGCGTCGGGGAGCCGGTACACCGAGAAGAAGTCGAAGTCGGCGCGGTGATCAGTGGCGGGATCGTTGGGACCGTACCCGAGAATCTCCAGGCCGCGCTCCTGCAGGCTCCCCAGCGCGGTGGGCAGGGCCATGGCGAAGCGCCGGCGTTCGGCCGCGCTCAGCTCCAGCCAGGCCGGCTTGTACTTGTACAGCTCGATGAACAGCTGTTGCACGGTGATCTCCTTTTTGTGCAAGGTCGAGCCGCCGGCGACCGGACGCGGTCGTCGGCGAGGGACTTCGGGCACTCAGGCCAGGGTGAAGCGCTGCCGGTACTCCCCGGGCGTGGTTCCGAGCCGTTCCCGGAACACCCGGTGCAGGGTTTCGATCGAGCCGAACCCGCTCGCGCTCGCGACCGCGGCCGGAGGCAAACTGGTTCGCTCGAGCAGCCGCCGGGCCTGTTCGACGCGGAGGGCCTCGACGTACTCGGCCGGTGTCGTGCCCAGATCCGCGCGGAAGATCCGGGAGAGGTGGCGGGGGCTGACCGACATCCGCTCGGCGAGCACCCCGACCGACAGCTCGTCCTCGAGATGATCGGCGATCCACCGGCGCAGGTCGCCCAGGCTCCGGCGCACCGTGGTGGGGTAGGCCAGAGGCACGCTGAACTGGCTCTGCCCGCCAGGTCGCTGCACGTACATCACCATGTGCTGGGCGACCTTGAGCGTCAGCTCGTCACCGTGGTCCTCCGCGACCAGTGCGAGCGCGAGGTCCATCGACGAGGTGATTCCCGCCCCGGTCCAGATCTTGCCGGAACGGACGAAGATCGGATCGGCCTCCACCTCGACCGACGGGTTCTCGGCGGCGAGCAAGCCCGCCGTGGCCCAGTGCGTGGTCGCCTTGCGCCCGTCCAGCAACCCGGCCGCGGCGGCGACGTGCGCACCCGCGCACGGGGTGGCGATCCGCCTCGCGTCTTTCCCCTTGCGCCGCAGCCAATCCACGAGGTCCGGGTCTACATAGGGCTGCGGCCCGCGTTCGGTGATGTCCATCCGGCCGGTGATCAGCAGGGTGTCGGGGCATTCCTTGATGTCGGCCAGTGCGGTGTCCGCGTGCAGCGCCACGCCGGAGAACGTGGGGATGCGTCCGGTACGGGTGCCGCCAAACCGGACGTCGTACCGCGCGCGGTCGTCCGGCAGCAGAACGTTGGCCATCGCGAACACCTCCGCGGGCCCCGTCGCCTCGAGCGCGTCGACGCCCGGGAACAGGGTGACCAGCACCACGTGCGGCGGAACGTTCTGCACGACTCCACCATGCGCCGCGGCCCTGCGGTCCGCAATGACACGTCATTGCAAGAAAGGGACACGCGACGCCGCGACGGTCGGCATGCCGACTGCGGCCCCAGCCGGCGCACGGTGCGTCTGTGACCGTGCGCCGGCCGGGTCCACCACCGCGAGCCCGGGCCCCTCGACATCCCGGCCTCGCTCCCAGTAGCCGGAGCCATCGGCGCCGGCTGCGGCTCGTGTTGTGCGCGACGACCGCCGGTTTCACACCGGCCGGTCGGTTGGTCTGCGCGGAGCGGGTTCTGCGGCGGGGCCGGCGTCGTGGGCCGGCCGACGTTCCTTCCGGGCGGTCGCGGGGTCGGTGGACTCTCGGGAGCGCTCAGGTACGCAGAATCCCATCAGACGCCTCCAAAGTGAACGCGGGATGAACGAAGGGCCGTCGCCTTTTTCGGCCGGACAACGGGTCCGCGGCACGGAGATGCGGCAGGAATCCGTGCTGTCGCGAGGGCGCGACGCCGGATCGCCACGGTCACCGAAACCGGTATTTTCGCCTTGAGGTGACCGCGCGAGGCCGTTCGGTGGTTATTCGGCGACGATCACATAGATGCCATAGCCGATGATCAGTGCGCTCGCGGAAAAGCACAGCGCCGCTGCGGTGTAGCGGAGGCCGCGTGACGCGTCGGCGCCGCGCCCGGGACCGGTTCGAGCGACGGGCGCGAGCGCCGCGATACCGAGGGTCACCAGGACGATGACGGCGACCGCGGCGCCGAAGGAGACCAGGAACACCAGTCGCAGCAGGTTCCATTGGATGTGCACCGGTGCCTCCTGTCAGGGGTTGCTCGGGGCCGGCCGGGGTTCGGCGACGGGGTTGTTGACGTTGTCGGCACTGATCGGCCGGCGACGGGACAGCGCATAGATACCCGCGGCGATGGCCACGCCGCCCACCGCCACGAGGACCGTGCCGAGCGTCCCCGTGGAGGCGACCCAGCCCGCGACCGCGCCCAGGACGGCCGCGGCGGGCATGGTGAACAGCCAGGCGAGAGCCATCTGGCCGGCCAGGCTCCAGCGCACCGTGGCCAGCTTCTTGCCGACCCCAGCACCGAATATCGCGCCCGAGCACACTTGCGTCGTCGACAACGGAATGCCCAGTTTGGAGGACACCAGAATCACCGCGGCGCTGGTCGTCTCGGCGGCAAAGCCTTGTGGCGTCTCGATATCGGTGATCCGTTTGCCGAGGGTCCGGATGATCCGCCAGCCGCCGAGGTACGTGCCGACCGCGATCGCCAGCCCGGCCGAGACGATGACCCACGCCGGTGGGCCCGAGCCGGCCGGCAGCGTGCCGGCGGTGATCAGGGTCAGGGTGATGATGCCCATGGTCTTCTGCGCGTCGTTGGTGCCGTGCGCCAGGGAAACCAGGGACGCCGAGACGATCTGGCCGGCCTTGAACCCGCGGCCGACCGCTCGGTCGTCACGGCGCTTGCTGAGCAGGTAGGCGAAGTAGGTGCCGGTCATCGCGACCACACCGGCGATGAGCGGCGCCAGGAACGCGGGAATCAGCACCTTGCCGAGCACGGTGGAGAAGTTCACCGCGCTCGTGCCGGCGGCCACCCAGGTCGCGCCGATCAGCCCACCGAACAGGGCGTGCGAGGAACTGGAGGGCAGCGCCAGCAGCCAGGTGAACAGGTTCCACAAGATCGCCCCGACGAGCCCGGCGAAGATCACCGTCGGACTGATGGCCGTTTCGTCGACCAGCCCGCCGGAGATCGTCTTGGCGACTTCGACCGACAGAAACGCCCCCACCAGATTGAGGGCCGCCGACACCGCTACCGCGACCCGCGGGCCCAGCGCCCCGGTTGCGATCGACGTCGCCATGGCATTGGCCGTGTCGTGAAAACCGTTCGTGAAATCGAACAGCAATGCGGTCAAAATGACGATCAAGACGATCGTGGTCATCACAAAACTTTGCGACCGGTACACCAACATGAGTTGAACAGCGTATTTCTTCGGCCTTAGTACTGCAACGACACTTCGTGATGGCCGCGTCGTCGGTAGTGGCTAGTACGTGCTCGGGCTTGGCTGGAGCGTCGCCATCGTGACCAGTGCATCGCATGCTGGATTGTGTGGCGGATCGGTGCGGTGACGCGGTTGAGCAGTTTGCGGATTTCGTTGGACGTGAGCGGTATCAGACCGGGTGCGGATCCCCTTTTTTCGCGGCGTCTCGGGTGATGACGAGGAATGCCGCCGCCGCCATGGAGAGGGTGATGTGCCGATACCATGCTTGGTATCGGCGGACCTGGTAGTGGTCGAGCCCTGTTTCGTTCTTCGCGGTTTGAAAACTTTCTTCGATTGCCCAGCGGGTTCCGGCGACGCGCACCAGTTCTTGGAGGTCGGTTGCGGCGGGGCCGAAGCAAATGTAGTAGGCGATCTCGGTGGGGTCGCTGACTGAGCGGCGGGCCAGCAGCCAGTGGCCGACTTCTGGTCGGCGCAGGGGGCGGATGTCGACGGCGGCCCAATCGTAGATCCGTTGCCCGTGGGCGCCATCGCCGCAGGACAGACGTTGCCAGGTGGCCGGGTCGACGTCCGCGATGACGGCGTGGACACGCCGCTGCCGCAGATCCATGGAAATCACCATCTGGGACTTGGGCACTGCGAGCACATGCGCGATGTCGTGTTCTTCCAGCCAGAGCCGTAGCCGCCCGACCTGCCCATAGGCTTCATCGGCGGTGAACCATGCAAACGGGATTCTCGCGGCGAGCGCGCGTTCCACCATCAGTTGTGCCAGTTCGGGCTTGGTCGCGAATCCGACGTCGTCGGGAATACCGGCTGCAGCGCACCTTCCCCGATCCGCGATCCACTCTTTCGGCAGGTACAACTCGCGATCGATCAAAGCCCGCCCCCGATCCGAGGCGTACGCCAAGAACACGCCGATCTGCGAATTCTCGATCCGCCCAGCCGTGCCCGAATACTGGCGCGCCACGCCGGCGGATTTCGTGCCCTTCTTCACGAATCCGGTCTCGTCGGCGATCAACACGCCACGTTCGGCGTCCCCGAGCACGTCGACCACCGCAGTGCGCACATCATCACGCATGCCCTCGGCGTCCCAGGCGTAGAAGTTCAGCAGCCGCTGCATGCCCTGCGGACCCGTCTCACCGGCCATCTCTGCCAGGGTCCAGCCGTTCTTGCGCTCGGCTTCCGCCAGCAGCCCCCGCAGGTAGGAAACCATTTGCCGCCGCGGCTCCACCCGCGAAAACCGCTCCGCGAACCGCCCCGCGAACGCAGCGAAACGCGCCGACCAGTCCGTCACCATCTCCAGCACACAAGATCAACTACACGACCGTCGAACCCGAGCCTAACCGACACGCCGGTCGATTCATAACGAAGTGTCGTTGCAGTATTAGAGCTTGTCTCATGTGGTTAGTTTTCGGAGTTTCTTCCAGCAGGTCACGGCGGCTGCGAGTTGAAGGAAGGCGAGGAAGTGTGCGGCTTTGCGTTCGTAGCGCAGGGTGAGACGTCGGTAGCCGGTCAGCCAGGCGATCGTCCGTTCGATCACCCACCGGTGTTTGCCGAGTTTCTCGGCGGATTCGATGCCCTTGCGGGCGATCCGCACGCCGATGCCTTGGGTTCTGACCCAGTGGCGCAGCGCGCGCTGGTCGTAGGCCTTGTCTGCATGCAGCTTCGCCGGCCGGCCCCGCCGGGGGCCGCGACGGGACTTCACCGCCGGGATGGCCATCACCAGGGGTTTGAGTGCGTGTGAGTCGTGAGTGTTCGCGGCGGAAATCGCGACCGTGAGCGGCAGCCCGCCGCGATCGGACAAGACGTGGATCTTCGAGCCCGGCTTGCCCCGGTCGACAGGGCTGGGACCGGTCAGAGATCCCCCTTTTCGCGCGAACACAGGCACCGTCCACGATCGCGCGACTCCAGTCCAGCAAGCCCCTGCTCCCGAGTTCGTCGAGGAGGACATGGTGCAGCTCGCGCCAGAGCCCAGCCTCGGTCCACTGGGCGAAGCGGCGGTGCGCGGTCTGGAACGGCACCCCGAACGACGGCGGCAGGTCCCGCCACGCGCACCCACTGGTCAGCACGTACACGATCGCCGTGAACACCTGCCGCGGTTCCAACGGCGATGTTCCTCCGCCCTGGGGACGCGCCACGAACACCGGGATCAACGGCTCCACCAGGTCCCACAGCTCGTCCGGCACCAGCCGCAACGACAAACGATCAACCACAACCAAGATCATGACGCATCAGTCGTTGATCACCACGTAAGACACGCTCTTAACAGGAACGGCGCTTTCTTGATCTTTTTGATCGCACTTCGGGCGCGGCAACGTCCGGCGACGAAACCGCCCCCTCGGCGTGGCTCACGCTTCGGCGCGGTGCCGCTCGGCGAGCTGCTTCAGGTTGAGCAACTGCCGTCGAGCCATGATCAGGTCGCCGACGCACACGCCGCGCGCCGCCCAGCGGTTGGTCTGCATGACCAGTTTGAACAGCAGGCGCGTCGTGTCGTGATCCCGGGGGATGAGGACGTAGGACATGAAGGCGCCCATGATGGTCCCGGTCAGCTGGTTGCCCCGGTCGACCGAGACGATCCGGCCCAGCCTGCGCCCGCCGGCGGTCGTGAACATTTCACCGACGTGCGGCTCGGGAAGGTCCAGCAGCTCGCGAGGTGAGCGGCGGCCCAGGTTGTCGATCCAGTCGTAGGAGTAGGGCGCGAGCCGCACCTGCCCGACCCAGGGCCACACCGCTTCGGACGGCGCCTGCACACCCACGCCCCGCCACGCTTCGAGCGCGGGTGAGGCGACGAAGTCGTCGCACGGGTAGGAGCGCGTGATTTCGCTGTCGCTGACACCCCAGCGGTCACCGATCATGCATCGATCGTCACCCACTCCGGCCCGGTCTTCAAGACGCGGGTCCGTTCGCCGACGGTGAACCACGGAATCGCGCACCTGCCACCACGCGTTTGCACGATATGAACAACGACAAGGCGGAGCCGGACGCACTCGACGCCTACTCGGCCATCGTCACCTCCGTCGCCGCGCAGCTCACGCCCCGCGTCGCGGCGTTGACCGTCCGCTCCCGCAACGGGGAGTCCGCCGGGTCGGCCGTCGTCCTGACCGCCGAATCCCACCTGATCACCAACTCGCACGTCATTTCCGGCGGCGACCACGGCACCGCGGAGTTCGCCGACGGCACCGTCGCGCGCTTCGACGTCGTCGGCAGCGATCCCCTTTCCGACATCGCCGTGATCCGCGCCGACCGGGAATTGCCCGCCCCGCCCGAATTCGGCGACGCCGACACCCTTCTCGTCGGCTCCCTCGTCGTCGCCGTCGGCAACCCGCTCGGCCTGGCCGGCACCGTCACCGCCGGCGTGGTCAGCGCGCTCGGCCGCAGCATCCCGGCCCGCACCCGCACCGCCGCACGGCTGATCGAGAATGTCATCCAGACCGACGCCGCGCTCAACCCCGGCAACTCCGGCGGCGCGTTGGCCGACAGCCACGCCCGGATCGTCGGCATCAGCACCGCCGTCGCCGGCTTCGGCCTCGGGCTGGCCGTCCCCATCAACGCCACCACCCACCGCATCGTCCACGCACTGATGCACGACGGCCGAGTCCGCCGTGCCTACCTCGGCCTGGTCACCACACCGGCACCCCTGACGCCAGTCCAAGCCGAACGATTCGGGCAACGCACCGCGCTGCGCATCGTCGAGGTGGTGGGCGACAGCCCCGCCGCCCGCAGCGGACTGAAGCCGGCCGACCTGGTCCTCGCCGTCGACGGCACCCAGCTCCCCGACGCCCAGTCGCTCCAGAAACGCCTGTTCTCCGAAGCCATCGGCCGCCAGATGGAAGTCACCGTCCTGCGCAACAGCGCCCTCGTCGACGTGATCGCCGTCCCCGCCGAACTCACCGACTGAGCCCGACGCTCACCCGAGCCGAATCGGCCCCGAGAGCGCGTCGGACCCCTGCTTCGCACAGTGCCGCCGGCGGGTCACAACAATGCGTCCACAGTGATCGGCAGTGACCGCACGCGCACTCCGGTCGCGTGGTACACCGCGTTGGCGACCGCCGCGGCCACGCCCACCAGGCCCACCTCGCCGACCCCCTTGATCCCGATCGGGTTCATGCGGTCGGGCTCGCCGACGAAGGTGACGTCGATGTCGGGGATGTCCGCGTGCACGGGGACCAGGTAGTCGCCGAAGGTCGCGTTCGTGATGCGGCCGGTGGCCGGGTCGGTGACCGTGTCCTCGAACAGGGCCATGCCGATCCCGCCGATGACGCCGCCGATGATCTGGCTGGTGGACGTCTTCTCGTTGAGGATGCGGCCACCGTCGATCACGGACACCACGCGCGTCACCCGGACCAGGCCGAGGTCCTCGTCGACCCGGACCTCGACGAAGTGCGCGCCGAACGCCCCCGCGGGCGCCATCCCCAGGCGGTGGGGATCCGCAGGGGTGCTGCTCCCTTCGGCGGACAGGTCCGGCAGTCCGTGGCGGGCCAGGATGGCGGTGTAGGTCTCGCTGCGCTCCGGGTCATCGCGCCGTCGGATCCGTCCACCGATGGCGATCACGTCGGCGGGATCGCTGCCGCGCAGCGGTGATCCGGGGTCGTCCAGCACGAGGTCGAGCACGGCGCCGATCAGCCGCGCACACGCGTCGTGGACGGCCGAGCCGAGCGCGCCGGTGAGCCCGGACCCGCCCGCCTGCGGGGCCTTCGGCAGGTCCGAGTCGCCGAGGTCGAAGTGCACCTGCTCCGGTGGCAAGCCGAGCAGCTCCGCCGACAGCTGGGTCATCACCGTGTAGGTCCCGGTGCCGATGTCGATCGCCGCGCTGCTGACGGTGGCCCGCCCGTCGGCCGCGACCGTCGCCCGAGCCGAGCACGGTGCCTGGTACCACGGGTAGCTGACGCCCGCCATGCCCTGGCCGACGAGCCAGTGCCCGTCGCGCAGACTACGCGGCTCGGCCGGGCGCCGGGACCACCCGAACCGCTCGGCACCCACGGTGTAGCACTCCCGCAGCGCCTTGCCCGACCACGGCAGGCCCAGCCCGGGATGGGTGTCGGCGTAGTTGCGCAGCCGCAGGTCCAGTGGATCCATCCGCAGTGCCAGCGCCAGTTCGTCCATCGCCGATTCGAGCGCGAAGCTTCCCTGTGCCTCGGCCGGTGCCCGCATCGAGACCGGGGCCGGGATGTTCACCCGCACCTGCTGGTCCCACGTGCGGATGTTCGGGCAGCTGTAGGCCACGGCGGAGCCCGCCGCGAAGGGCTCGTAGTCGTCGTCCTCGACGGCCAGCAGCGAACGGCTCCGGTGTTCCAGCGCCAGCAGCCGGCCGTCGGCGCTCGCAGCGAGCCGCACCCGCTGCACACCCTTGGGCCGGTGGCCGACCGACGTGAACATCTGCGGCCGCGTCAGCACGAGCTTCACCGGCCGGCCCAGTTCCCGCGCTGCCATCGCCGCGAGGATCACGTGCGGCCACGCCCGCAGACCGGCACCGAATCCTCCGCCGACGAACGGGCTGAGCACCCGCACCGACTCCTCGGGCAGGCCGAACACCACCGCGAGCGTCTCCTGCACCATCGACGGCCATTGCGTCGAGTCGTGCACCGTGAGCCGATCGCCCTCCCACTCGGCGAGGGTCGCGAACAGGCCCAGTGGGTTGTTGGTGTTGTCCGACGTGGAGTACTCGGCCTCGACTGTCACGTGCGCCGCGGCCAGACCCGCCGCGAGGTCCCCGCGCTCCTGGTCCAGGCCCCACGGGTTGTCGACGGTGGCCGCACGAGGATCGTCGGCGTCGAGGACCGGTTCGGCAGCCGCGTACTCGACGCGCACCAGCGCCGCGGCCGCGTCGGCCTGTTCGCGGGTCTGCGCGACGACGAGCGCGACGTGCTGCCCGTGGTGCAGCACGCGGTCGTCCTGCATCGGAGCGGGCGGCGACGAGCCCAGCGCGGTCATCGGTCCTCGCACCAGCGGGGGCACGTTCAGGTGGCTGAACACCCGGACCACCCCGGGCGCCGATTCGGCGACGGTCGAGTCGATCGCGGTGATCCGCCCGGCCGCGACGGTGCTCCGCACGAGCGCGGCGTGCGCCTGGCCGGGAGCGCTGAAGTCCGACGAGTAGCGCGCCTGGCCGCTGACCTTCCGGGGCCCGTCGACCCGGTTCAGCCCGGCGCCGATCAACGGCAGTGCCTGGAAGGTGGTCATCGGGAGATCTCCGATACGGTCTGGAGCTGCCGGACCAGTGCCCGTTGGGCCAGCTCGACCTTGAACTCGGTGCCCGGCACGGTCCACGCTCCCGTGAGCGCGGCCGCCGCGGCCGCGCGGTAGCTCGTCACGGTCGCCGGTGCCCCCCTGAGCACCTCCTCGGCCGCCGGGGCCCGCCAGGCTTTCGACCCGACCCCGCCGAGACCGATCCGCGCCGTGCGGACCACCCCGTCGTCGATCTCGAGTGCCGCGGCCACCGAGACCAGAGCGAACTCGTACGACACCCGGTCTCGGACCTTGAGATAGCCCGAGCGCGTGGTCTCCGGCAGCAGCGGGATCTCGACCTCCGTGATCAGCTCACCGTGTGCCAGCACGGTTTCGACGTCCGGCGTCGTGCCCGGCTCGAGGTAGAACTCCGTGAGCGGCACGGTCCGCTTCCCCCCGGCGCCCTCGATGTGCACCAGCGCGTCCAGCGCCACGAGGGCCACGGCGAGGTCGGACGCGTGCAGCGCGATGCACCGCTCGCCGACGCCGAGGATGGCGTGCATCCGGGCCGGTCCGGTCACGGCGGCGCAGCCGGACCCCGGGGCACGCTTGTTGCAGGTCGCGACGGCCGGGTCGCGGAAGTACCGGCAACGCGTGCGCTGCAGGAGGTTGCCGCCGATCGTGGCCATGTTCCGCAACTGCACGGACGCCCCCAGCAGGAGCGCCTCGCGCACCACGGGCAGCCGGTGCGTGACGAGCGGATCCGCGGCCAGCTCCTCCATCGTGGTCAGCGCGCCGACGTGCAGCGAGCTCCCGGCGCCGAGGACGCCGCGCAGTGGCAACCGGGTGATGTCGACCAGCCGCTCGGGTGCGAGGACACCGTCCTTCATCAGGTCGACCTGGGTGGTGCCGCCGGCGAGGTAAGCGGCGCCGATGTCCTCCGACGCCGCCAGCGCGTCGGCCACCTCGGACGTCCGGACGTACTCAAACGAGCGCATCGGTACCTCCCGCGTCCGCCACTTCGCGAATCGCGGCCACGATGTTCGGGTACGCGGCGCAGCGGCAGAGGTTCCCGCTCATGAACTCGCGGATGTCCTCGTCGGTTCTCGCGCGGCCCTCGGCCAGCAGCGCCACGGCCGACATGATCTGGCCGGGCGTGCAGTACCCGCACTGAAATGCGTCGTGCCGGACGAACGCCTCCTGCATCGGGTGCGGGCGTCCGTCGCGGGTGAGCCCCTCGATGGTGGTCACCTCACGGCCTTCGCACGACGCGAGCAGCGTCAAGCACGAAAGGAACCGGTGCTTGTCGACGAGAACTGTGCACGCGCCGCACGCGCCCTGGTCGCAGCCCTTCTTGGTGCCGGTGAGGTCCAGCCGGTCGCGCAGGGCGTCGAGCAACGTGACGCGCGAGTCCGCGACCACCACCCGCGGTTCTCCGTTCACGACGAATGCCGTGGTGATCTCGGTGGCGTCCGGGGCGAGGGTCCGCGACGCCGTGCGTAGCCTGGGCGTGGAGGTCATCCCCTCAGCGTGGTCCCCCGCCGCCGTCTCCGGACCCGGGAGTCACCCCGGTCGGCCCGCGGACGGGCCCGGGGTGAGCCGGCCTCGGCAGGCTGCGCAGCTGCTTGCGCGACGTGACGCCGAGCTTGCCGAACACCTTGCCCAGGTGCCATTCCACCGTGCGCGGGCTGAGGAACAGCCGCGTTCCGATCTCGGCGTTGGACAGGCCTTCCCGGACCAGCCACGCAATCTGGACCTCCTGCGCGGTGAGCTCCGAATTTCCTTCGGCGGCGCGCCGGCGCGGCACTTCCCCGCCCGGACGCAGCTCCCGCTCCGCCCGGCGCGCGAACGCGGCCATCCCCATCGCCGTGAACAAGTCGTGCGCGGTCCGAAGCTGCTCGCGCGCCGCCCGCCGTCGCCGGTTGCGGCGCAGCCACTCGCCGTACAGCAGGTGGGCTCTCGCCAGTTCGCCGCGCACGCGTGTCCGGCCGAGCCGTTCGACGGACTCCACGTAGTTGTCCTCGGCGACCGAGCCCTCGGTGACCAGCGCCCGGCAGCGGGCCTCGATGCCGAGTGCCCATTCCGTGCCGCTGACCCTCGTGTGCGCGGAAAGCCGCCGCAACGCCTGCGCGGCCTCGTCAGGTTGCCCGTTCCGGGCCGTCGCTTCGACGCGTTCGGCCATCATCCAGAGCCCCGCACCGACCAGCAGCTGTTCCTGCTCCACGAGGTCGGTCGCGGCCACCGCGTCGGCGTAGCGGCCCAGGCTGTTGCCCAGCAGCGCCTCCGCCCACGCGTAGATCTGCGCCCCGGAGCCCTCACCGCGAGCCAGCACCTCGCCGCGGGTGGCGGCGACCATCGCCGAAGTCTCTTCCTCGCGGCCCTGCCAGGCGGCGAGCATGACCGCTCCGTAGGGCGCGAGGCCGACGCCGATCGTTTCGGCCAGGACATCGATTTCGCCGACCAGCGCGGCCGCCTCGGCCAGCTCGCCCAGGACCACGTGCACTGCCACCCGCGAGGTCACGGCGAGTGGCAGTGTGGTGAGCGCCCCGGCCGCGCGCGCCTGCTCGACGTGGCGGGTCGCGAGCCGTTCCCAGCTCCGGTAGTCCCACAGGTCGGGTGCGGTGGTGCCGGCGAGCCAGAGCCAGCGCAGCTCGTCCACGCCGCCGCCGGTCTCGTCGCAGAACGCACACAAGGCCCGTTTCAGCAGGTGGCTGCCGGCGGCGAGCTGACCGGTGTCGCGCGCGGCCAGGCCGTCGAGGAGCAGGTCCGCGGGGGTGGGCGGGCCCGGCGGGACGGGGGCGCGCCGGGCCGCTTCCGCCACCTCCACCACGTCGCCGCCGACCGCGAGGTGGAGCGCGAACCGCGCCGCCGACAGGGCCTGCAAATAGGTGTCCCTGGCCAGGCGCGTGTCGAACGGCTCCAGCTGCTGAGCGGTTTTGAGCAGCAGCATGGGCGCCTCCGCACCCCGGCTGACCGCGAACGCCACCTCGGCCCGGAGCAAGTTGGCCTTTGCGTGGCGCAGGTCGTCGAAGCGGCCCGCCTGAGCCACCGACAACAGACCGAGCGCCATTTCGGGCGCGCCCGCGTCGAACGCCGCCCGCGCGGCGGCGAGCGCTCGCTCCGCCCGGCTCACCGGATCGCGGGTCAGCTCGACCGCACGAGCCAGGAACGCCGCCGCGGCGGGAAGACCGCCTCGGGCCTGCGCGCGGGTCGCCGACCGGGCCAGCTCGGCTGCGACCTCCTCGTCCGGCCCGGCGACGGCGCGGGCCCGGTGCCACGCCCTGCGATCCGGATCGGACTCGGGGTTCGTGCACTCCGCCAGCGCCCGGTGCGCACGCTGCCGTTGCTGCTCCGTGGCGCCGTCGTACACCGCCGAGCGCACGAGCGGGTGCCGGAATCCCACCCGTGCGCCGAATTCGACGAGGCCCGCCGACACGGCGGGGGCCGCCGCGTCGACCCCCACGCCCAGCAGCTCGGCGGCACTCCACACGAGCACCGCGTCGCCGAGCGGGTCGGCCGCCGCGACCAGCAGCAGCCGGCGGGACGCTTCCGGTAGCCGGGTGACTCGTTCCTGGAAACTCGCCTCGATCCGGCCGGGTGAATCCCGGGCAGCCGGCAGGCCGAAGCCACCGGCGAGTTCCGAGGGCGGCATGCTCCGCGGCAACTCCAGCAGCGCCAGCGGATTTCCCCCGGCGTCCGCGACGATCTGCTCCGCCACGCGCTCGTCCACCGGGCCCGGCAGCGCCGTCCGCAACAGGGCCCGGGCGTCCCCGGCGGGCAGTCCCCGGACCGGTAGCTCGCTGACGCCGATCAACACGGCCGCGGGCACCTGCTCTCGCGTGGCGAAGACCAAGCCCACGGATTCGGCGAACAGCCTGCGCGCCGCGATCGCCAACGCCTGAGTCGAAGCGTGATCGAGCCACTGCAGGTCGTCGACCAGGCACACCAGCGGACGCTCGGCCCCGGCGTCGGCCAGCAGGCCCAGCACGGCCAGCCCGACGAGCAGCCGGTCCGGCGCCGGACCCGCGGTCAGGCCGAAGGCGGTGCTCAGCGCCTGGCGCTGCGGGGCCGGCAGCCGGCCCAGCCGGTCAAGCAGGGGTACACACAGCTGGTGCAGGCCGGCGAAGGGCAGCTCCCGCTCGGCCTCGACGCCGGCCGTGCGCACCACCCGGCACCCCGCGGCGTGCGCGGCGACATAACGCAGCAGCGAGGTCTTTCCGGCACCGGGTTCGCCGACCAGCAGCAGCGCGCGACCCTGCCCCGCCCGCACGGCTCCGACGAGCGTGTCGAGCGTTGCGCACTCTCGGTGCCGGCCCAGCAGCACCTGATCGCCTCCGTCCACCAGCTCCAGGCCACGGCTGCCCGACGTCGCCGGGGCGCTGCCGCGGACGACCAGTTTATGGCGCTTCGGGCGTCGTGGGACGTTCCGCGACCCATTCCCGTACCGCGTGGTGATCGTCCGTTGTGGACGCAGAAGTTCCGCCTGATCCCGGCTGTCCTCGTGAACGGCGCGCTCGCCCCGGCGCTCCACATCACACGTTTTCGCAGGTCAAGGCCACTGGAACCAGCCGGCAGCGTTGCGCCTGTCCCAGCGCGGGCGGATGCTGGCCGGCATGACCGAAATGGACGAGAACGAGTGGAAAGCCTTCATCGGAAAGGGAACCCGCACGGGCAAGGTGGCCACCGTCCGGGCGGACGGTGCCCCGCACATCGCACCCGTGTGGTTCCTCCTCGACGGCGATGACCTCGTGTTCACCACGGAGAACGTGACCGTGAAAGCCCACGACCTGATCCGCGACGGCCGGGCCGCGGTCTGCATCGACGATCAGGTGGCTCCCTACTCCCACGCTGTCCTCTGGGGACACGCGGACATCTCCGAAGACCCCCGACAGTTGCGCACCTGGGCAACGAGCATCGCGGCCCGCTACATGGGCGAGGACCGCGCCCGCGAATTCGGCGAACGCAACAGCGTGCCCGGCATGCTGCTCGTGCGGATGCGCATCGAGCACGTCAGCGCCTACGCGGCCATCGCCTGACTCGAGCGTCTGTCGAGCGAGACCGCCGCCGGACTACCGGCCGACCCGCCGAAACATGGATCCATGCGCGCAATCGCTTGAGACACTCCCGCCCCGTCGGCCGAGAAGCCGTTGCAGTGGAAGGAAGTCGCCGCTCCCTAGCCAGCTGCGCACACGGGTCGGAGCCAGCGTCGGCCGCGCGAACCGGCACATGGTCGACGACGACTGGCGAGCGGCCGAGGGACACGGACCGATCCTCGTCGACTGACCTCGGCCGCCGTCGGTCCGCGACGGTTCAGTTCGCCGCGAGCGTCACGGCGAATTCCGGCGGTGTGCGCAGCGACTGGAACACGACGCAGTAGCGCTCGGTGAGCTTCTTCAGCGTCGCGAGCTGGTCGGGGTCGGCGTCGGTGTCGAGGTCGAACGACAGGCGGATCGCGCGGAAGCCGACGGGGGCGTCCTTGGCGACGGCGAGGGTGCCGCGGAAGTCGAGGTCGCCTTCGGCGCGGACGCGGCCGCCGCGGACGTCGAGGCCCAGGGACGTCGCCACCGCGCGCAGCGTGACCCCGGCGCAGGCGACGAGCGCTTCGAGCAGCATGTCGCCGGAGCAGGCGAGGGTGCCGTCGCCGCCGGTCGCGGGGTGCAGTCCGGCCTCGACGATCGCGCGGCCGGTCTCGACCTTGCAGGAGATGCCGAGGCCGTCGAGCTGGGCGTCGGCGTGCAGCGTGATGAGCGCGCTCTCCGGTTCGTCGCGGTACTTGTCCTTCAACGGGGCCTGGGTCGCGCGCAGCTCTTCGGTGTCCATGCGCTCGATTGTGCCCATCTTTCCCGGAAATCAAAAAGGTGAGGACCCGCGAGGGAGGTGGTTGCGCCCGCAGCCACGGAGGACTGGACCAGACGACGACCAGCGAAAGCACGGCCCGGGGGCGGCCTCGTCGTACGGAGGCGGCCGCCGGCCGGCGCGGAGATCGGTGGTCATGAATGTTCGTTATGGGGTGCTGTGGCGGCAGGCGCCGCCGCCTGCGGAGCGCGCGGCCGAGTGGGTGACCCGATGCACCCACCGCGCCGGGAAAAACGCAGGTCAGCTCCTTCTCGATGAGCGAAGGCGGCTCGTGGCGGTCGCCCACGCCGGCCGGGCCGACGGGCACCGCGGCCAGGTCGGGCGGGTTCCGAGCGTTCGATCATCCGCCGCATTTTCGCTACGATTCGCCGGCACCGAGAATGTTCGATCGACAGCTTGGAGTGACCATGCCGCGCCCGTACGCCAGTGGAGTCGTCGCCGCGCCCGTCGAGAAGGTCTGGGCCCAGGTCCGTGCCTTCGGAGACTTGTCCGCCTTCCTGCCCGCGATCGGGCACAGCGAGATCGTCGAGGGCGTCGACGCGCAGGCCGGGGCCGTCCGGCGGCTCACCCTCGCCACGGGCGGCGACCCCTTCGACGAACGGCTGGTCTCCCTGGACGACCCCGGTCGCACCCTCACCTACGCGTTCGTCGGCGCGAACCCGTTCGGCGTGCGCCGCTACGTCTCGACGGTCCGCGTCTGCCCGGTCACCGACACCGGCGAGTCCTTCGTCGAGTGGTGGGCCGAGTACGACGCCGACGCGGGCCAGGAGGAAGAGCTCAACCGCACCTTCGCCGAGGACGTGTACGGCAGCGGCATCGCCGGGCTGCGGAAGGTGCTCGGATAGGGACCGGCTCGGGTAGGGACAACGCCGTGGTCGAGGTGATCACGGCGTGCGGGTCGGCGGCGCGGTCACCGTTTTCCTGAAGGACGTTCGTCCGTGCGGAAGGGAACCCACTCGGCGCTCGTCTCCCTCCTGAACGCGGCCACGGCCGCGCCGACGGTGGGATAGAAGTGAGCCGGGTCGAGGCTGCGGGTGAGCTCGTAGCGGTCGATCTTGCGCCGCACCGGGTCCTTCAGCTCGGCCAGCACCAGGTGCGTGTCGCGCGCGTTGAGCTCGTCGTCGAGTTCCCGCAGCATGTCGGCGGCGGTGGTGTCCACATCGGTCACCGGCTCGGCGGCCACGACGATCCAGCGCGGAGCCGGCGTGGCCGCCGCCAGCCTGCGGACCTCGTCGCGGAAAGTTCTGGCGTTGGCGAACATCAGTGGCGCGTCGAAGCGGAAGAGCACCAGTCCCGGCAGGCGCAGCGCCCGCGGGTAGGACCGGACGTCGTGGAAGCCGGGCAGGTCGGGGACTTTCCCGAGGATCGTGTGGTAGGGCAGCCACGACCGCCGGAACACGTTCAGGATCGACAGGACCACCGCGATGGCGATCCCAGGCAGCACTCCGAGCAGCGCGACTCCGGCCAGGGCGGCGATCGACAGCAGGAACTCGGTCTTGCGCTGTTTCCACAGCCGCACCGTGCCGCGCACGTCGGCCAGTGACACTGCGGCGGTGATCACGATCGCCGCCAGCACGGGCTGGGGCAGGTTCCGGAACAAGCCGGGCACCAGCACGATCATCACCGTGATCAGCACGGCGCCGACGACCCCGGTCAGCTGGGTCCGGGCCCCCGCCTGCTGCGCCACCGCGGTCCGCGAACCACTGGTGCTGACCGGAAAACCCTGGAACAGCCCGGCCGCCAGGTTCGCCACGCCGATTCCGGCCATCTCCCGGTTGCCCTGGACCTCTTGCCCGGTGCGGGCGGCGAAGGCCGAGGCCGTGGAGATCGTGTCCGCCAGCGACACCACCGCGATGCCCGCCGCTCCAGCGAACAACGGTGCGAGATCGGCCAAGCCCACATGCGGCAGCGTCAGCGGAGGGAAGCCGGCCGGCAGGACACCGACCAGCTGCACCCCGCGGGCGCCCAGATCGAACAGCGGAACCGCGGCGATCGCGAGCACCACGACGACCAGAACCGCGGGCACCTTGCGCACCCAGCGTTGCAGCACCAGGATCGCCGCGACACCGCAGAGCCCGACCGCGGCGGCCGCGCCGACCACCTCGCCGCCGGCGATTCCCCGCGCCACGGCGCCGATCTCGGCGAGGAGCCCTTCCGCGTCGACGCTGAACCCGCACAGTTTGGGCAGCTGACCCACCACGATGGTCAAGGCCAGCCCGTTGAGGTACCCGATCATCGTGGGCTTCGAGATCAGGTCGGCGATGAACCCGAGCTTCGCGACTGCGGCGACGAGCATGATCACCGCGACCATGATCGCCAGCATCGACGCGAGCGCGACGGCGCGGGCCGGGTCCCCGTTCGCCGCGACGAGGGGCAGAACGGTCGCGGCGATCATCGGTCCCAGCGAGGAATCCGGCCCCAGCACGAGAATCCGCGAGGGTCCGAAGACCGCGTAGGCCAGCAGGCACAGGATCGACGTGTACAGCCCGGTGATCGCCGGCAGCCCCGCGAGTTCGGCGTAGGCCATGCCCTGTGGAACCAGCAGGGTCGTGAGGACGACGCCCGCCACGAGGTCCTTCGCCAGCCAGCGCCGCTGGTAGGTACGTACTTGCTGCAGGCCGGGGATCCACTGGGCCATGGCGCCGATCCCTTCTGCCGGCGGGTGGTTCGACGCGATGCTAACCAGGCCGCGGCCGCCGGTCCTCGCCTCCGAAGGACGAACCAATCCACAGCACCGCTCTATGACGCTCGACCCGGCGCGGTAGAACTCGGTCTGGCGGGCGAGGGCGCGCGGGTGACGGGGCGTGCGCGAAGAGGTGCATCGCGAGCGCCTTGCGTGCCCGGAACCGGTCCCGCGGGCGGTGGGTGAGCGCAGCTCGGGTCCGGCCGAGGTGCTGACCTGCCGGCGGCATCCGGCGGGCACACGCGCCGGCCGGGCGAACCCGTGCTCACGGGCGTGCGCGCGGACTTGACCCATCGCCGCGGCGGGGATGTACTGGTAGTGGCGATGGATCCCGCCTGGGCCCCACGGCCCGAACCGCCGGACGCAACGGCTGATGGCTTCCTGGACGATGCAGTGCTGCAGCGGACCGGGAGGACGTCGTGACGACAACCAGCCACTCTCTGCGATTGTCCATCTTCCTCGGCGAAGGCGACATCTGGCGGCACCGGCCGCTGGATGCCGAGATCGTGGCCCGCGCGCGCCGGGCGGGCCTGGCCGGGGCGAGCGTGTTCCGCGGGATCGCCGGCTACGGCGCGACCTTGCGCATCCACACGCCACACCGGGTGCCGCTCGGCGCGGACCTGCCGTTGCTGATCGTCATCGTCGACTCCCCCGCGAAGATCCGGGAGTTCCTCACGCAGCTGGACGACCTCGAGCTCACCGCGCCCGTGGTGATCGACGAGCTCGAGTCCCTTCACTTCACCGAATCGGCTCCGGCCCGGTCACGCTGGTCGTGGGCGACCTAGGAGCCGGTGGCGGCCATCCCACTCGAGAGGAGTGCATGACGATGCAGCTCACGGGAACCGCGCTACGCATGACGATCCTCATCGGCGAAGACGACGTCTGGCAGCACACACCGCTGCACCGCGAGATCCTCACCCGCGCACGCAAGGCCGGCCTCGCCGGCGCGACGGTCGTGCGCGGCTGCGAGGGATACGGCCTGCACCGCATGATCCACACGACGCGGATGCTGAGCATGGCCGACCACATGCCCATCCTCGTCCTGATCATCGACCGGCCGGACAAGATCCGGGCATTCCTGCCCCAACTGCAGGAGGTGATCAGAAACGGCACGGTCATCCTCGACAACGTCGACGTGATGACCATGGGGTGGTCCACGCTCGGCCCGGCGGCCGGATCGCGCACGGAAAACTGACGCGCTCCACCGGCGAGTTCACGACCGCAGCGCACCGCGAGCCCCCACGGCCGTGCGCTGCCCCGCGGGGGTGGCCTGCCCCAGTCCTCCCACACGGGCCGGCCACCCCCGCCCCCGTCGTCGCGAGGTGACTCAGAACCGGTGCTCGGCCGCCGTGCCGAGGCCGGCCGGTCCGGTGGTCAGTTGCGGCCGGCCATGACGCCACCGTCGACGTCGACGATCGCGCCGGTCATCCAGCTCGCCTTGTCCGAGAGCAGAAACGACACCATGTTCGCGACGTCTTCCGGCGTGCCGACGCGTCCCAGCGGATGCATCGTGGAGAAGTTCGTCTCCGGGTCGTCGCGCTGGTCTTCGGGAACCAGAAGGAAATACGGCGGCGTCTTCACCGACGCCGGCGCGACCGCGTTGACCCGGATGGCGTGCGGCGCCAACTCGATCGCCAGGGCCTTCGTCAGCGAGTGCAAGCCGCCCTTCTGCAACGAGTGGCCGGTGTGCGGCTTCGCCGCCACGCCCTGATGCGCCCACATCGAGCCGATGTTCACGATCGCGCCACCCTCGCCCCTGGCGATCATCCCCGCGACGACCGTCTGAGTGATGAAGAACATCGCCCGGTTCAGCTCGGCGAACGAGTCGTAGAACGCCTCGTCGTACTCCGTGAACGCCTTCGGCACGAAAATACCCGCCGCGTTCACCAGCAGGCTCGCATCGGCGTGCTCGGCCGCGAGCTGCTCCCGGACCGCCGGAACCTGGCTGCGATCAGTCAGCTCGGCCACGATGCCCCACGCCTTGCCCTGCTGCGACAGCGTTTCCACCGCCGTCCCGAGCTTCTCGGCGTTTCGGCCCGTGATCACCGCACTGCCACCACCGGCGAGCACCTGTTGCGCCGTCGCCAGCCCCATACCACTGCTGCCGCCGACGATGACGACCTTGCGTCCCTCGAAAATCCCACCCATGGACCGTTCCTTCCCGAATCGGCAACAATCACGCATCCGCAACAAATGGGAAGAGAACCAGCACACCGCCCGATGAGCCCCCTACACCCATCGGACACCTCCCACCGCAGCAAGATCAAGTCAACTCCCCCGCGCGACGCGAGCGCACCCGTGGCGATCCCGGGCCGACCACACCCGTAGGTCCCGGCCCGCCGGTACCGGTCGCCCCAGCCCTAGGGACGCGAGGCACACCCGCACCGCCGGATCACGGTCCGATCTGCGCAGCGAGTGGCCCACCCACCACCCACCGAGTGGACCAGATGGTCCGCTCTGGTGCATGATGGTCGCGCCGGTGAACGAAGTCGACTCAGTCGATCCCCGCGTCTTGCTTCCGCGGATGGGCAGCATCCCGGCACCTCCGCACCGCCGTCCGGCAGGTGCGCCGCCGTCCGGAACAAGCGAAAGGCACGCCCCGATGCGAAACGCGGCACCAGCGCTCGACGAGGGTCGCCCGACGAGGACGCCGCAGGTGGCGTTCGTCTCCGCGGTGATCTCCCTCGTGGCCGTGTTCGCCGCGGTGGGCTCGACGATCCCCCTGTTCAACATCTACCGGGCCGAAGACGGGTTCACCAACGCCGGCATCTCGGTAACCGTCGTCGCCTACTCCGTCGCCACCCTGACCGCACTCCTGGTACTGGGGAGGCTGTCCAACCACCTCGGCCGGCGGCCCATCTCGATCGCCAGCCTCGCGCTGCTCATCCTGGGCTGCGTGGTGCTGTTGAACGTCCACGACATCGTCGTCCTGGTCGCCGGCCGGCTCCTGATGGGTCTCGGGGCCGGCCTGGCCAGCAGCAGTCTCACCTCCTACATCGTCGACGCCGCCCCGAAGAGGCCGGCCTGGCTGGCTTCGGTGGCCTCCAGCCAGACAGTCATGCTCGGGCTCGCCCTCGGCGCCATCGCCTCGGGTGCCCTCGTCCAGTTCGGACCTTGGCCGCGCGACCTCGGCTACCTGATCGTCATCGGCCTGCTTCTCTTGTCGGTCGCACTCATCGCCGTCAGCCCGGAGACCGCCACCCCGACGCCGGGAGCCTGGCGATCGCTGCGCCCGAGGGTCCTCGTGCCGGCACAGGTCCGTGGGCTGCTCCCCGTCGCGGCAGCGGTGCTTCTGGCCACGTGGGCGGCCGGCGCCTTCTACCAAGCCTTCGTGCCCGCACTGGTGGAAGATCAGCTCCACACCCGCAGCCCCCTCGTCCTCGGGCTGGTGTTCGCCGCCTACATGGGTCCGAGCGTCCTCGGCGCTCCCCTCGGCGGCAGGTTCACCCCGGCCGGCGCCCAACGTGTTGGCATGATCGGCTTTCTGGCGGGAATGGCCGGCGTCATCACGGCGATCGTCACCGGCACCCTCGTGCTGTTCATCGCCGCGACGATCGTCGCGGGAGCGAGCCAAGGCATCGCGATCAGCGCCGCGACCCGCGGCCTGCTGTCCGGCAGCACCCTCGCCGACCGCGCACCGACGTTCAGCGTGATCTACCTGCTCTCCTACAGCGGTTCGACGATCCCCGCCCTCATCGCCGGCCAGCTCTCCGGCACCTTTTCCCTGCAGCAGATCGCCTTCGGCTACGGCGGGCTCGCTCTGGTCGCGACCGTGTTCACCGTTCTCGCCGCACGCAACCCGCGCACCGGCCCGAAAGGCCCGTCCGGGCAGTGATCGACAGCGATCGATCACCCGCTGCCGAGCTGGCTCCACCACGACCCCAGGAGAAGTTGAGTCGCATACTTTGGCCTGTATAGTCCATAACCGGTGCGTCCGCGACGACGAGGTTCGGGACTCTGCAGCACCAGGAGCCCGGACTCGGGCTCGACGACGGCTACTCACACCGGAGGTCGATTCACTGTGTCACGACTGAACACTCCCACCCCCGACGAGGTCCCTGAAGGTGCTCAGCGGATCCTGGACAACGTCGGCACGCAGCTCGGTTTCGTTCCGAACATGTTCAGGACCATCGCGTCCAACCCGACCGTTCTCGAGGTCGTCACGACGCTGCAAGGAACCTTGAGCCGGGTCCTGGACGCGCGGACCCGGCACAGCATCGCGCTGGCCGTTTCGCACGCCAACGAATGCAGTTACTGCCTGGCCATGCACACGTACGTGTCGTCCGAGTTCGGCGGTATGTCCCATGAGGACATCGAGCTGAGCCGCGGCGGGAGTTCGGTCGACCCGAAGCGCGCCGCGGCCGCCCGCTTCGCGAAACGGGTCGTCGACAGCCGGGGGCAGGTCAGCGACGCCGACCTCGCGGCCGTGCGAGACGCCGGATACACCGACTCCCAGGTCTTGGCGATCGTCACGGTGGCGGTGCAGGCCCTTCTCACCAACTTCATCAACAACGTCAACCAGACCGACATCGACATCCCCGCCGTGGACTCGGCCACCGCGCCTCGCTGACCGCGGTACCTCCACTCGCCGCACGTTGATTCAGGAAAGATGCGATATGCAGGGCTCCGAGCTCTATGAGAACTTCATGGCGCTGCACACCCGAGACGGTGGCCTCGTCATGCCGAACGCCTGGGACGGCCTCTCGGCGCTGATGCTGGCCGACGCCGGCTTCCAGGCGATCGCGACGTCGTCGGCGGCGCTCGCCGGCACGCTCGGCCGTTCCGACGGGCGGCACGAAGTCACGCGCGACGAGCATCTCGGCCATGCCCGGCTCCTCGGCCGGCTCACCGGGCTCCCCGTCAACGGAGACTTCGAGGACGGTTACGGCGACACGCCCGAAGACGTGGCAGCGACCGTCGAAGCCGCCGTCGGCCACGGCCTGGCCGGCATCGGAGTCGAGGACACCTCGGGCAACCCCGAGTGCCCGATCCGCGACTTCGACGAGGCGGTCGCCCGCGTGCGCAGCGCCGTGGACGCGGCCAAGCGACGCATCGTCGTCACCGGCCGCACGGACAACTTCATCCAGGGACGGCCCGATCTCGACGACACCATCCGGCGGCTGACGGCCTTCGCCGAGGTCGGTGCGGACGTGGTCTACGCCCCGTACCCGCCCGACCTCGCCGCGCTCGAGGCGATCGTCGCCGCGGTCGCGCCGACGCCGGTCAACGTGCTGGTGTCACCCGCGGACAAGGTGCTGACCGTCGCCGAGCTGCAGAAGGCCGGCGTCAAACGCATCAGCCTCGGCCCGTGGCTCTACACCCACGCGATGGCGGCACTCGATCAGGCCACCAAAGCGCTCGTCGCGGGTGACCTCGCGGCGGCGGCCACCGGTCTCGGCTTCGACCGCATCGGTGAACTCCTCGCGCGCGGCAAGAACTAGCCCGGACCCGGGCACTGCCCTCACCTGATTGATCACCCGAAGAAAGCAGAGGACCATGGATCTCGACAAGCTCATGAGCAAGCACCTCACCAGGGCTTTCGATCCCGGCAAGACCATTCCGGAAGAGACCCTCGAGCAACTGCTCAAGTTTCTGCGATCCGCGCCGACGTCGACGAACATCCAGCCCAATCACTTCTACGTGCTCGCCACCGCCGAAAGCAAAGAGCACCTCGTCGCCAATCTGGGCGAACGGTTTCAGGACAACGGCGAAAAGATCCTGAAAGCGTCGCACACGATCATCCTCACCACCCGGGCGGACGTACCGGACAGCCACCTCGACGAGGTGTTCGCCAAGGAGACCGCCGACGGCCGGTTCCCCGACCCGGCGAAGAACGCGATGTGGCAGTTCATGACCCGCGATTTCCTCAATCTGCGCAACTACCAGTACAAGGACCTCAACCACTGGATGGAAAAGCAGACCTACATGGTGCTGGGCATGACCATGATGGCGGCCGCCGAGCTCGGCGTGGACGCGACGCCGCTCGAAGGCTTCGATCCGACCAGCGTCGACAAGGCGTTCAAGATCCGCGAAACCGGGCACACCACCACGGTGCTGCTGGCCCTCGGTTATCCCAACCCCGAGAAGGCCTACACCGGCCCGATTTCGCGCTTCGAACCCGACCGGCTGTTCAGTTTCCTCTGAGCCGTCCTCGGTAGCGGGAACCACTGCGCCGACGCCCCCGCGGCTCGTCCGTTCGACGGAGCCGCGGGGGCGTCGAGCTCTTGGTCAGTCGGCTGCGACGAGCTCGCGCGCGGCGGCGGCGATGTGTGCCGCGTCGATGCCCGCCGCGGCGAGAAGTTCCGCGGCGGTGCCGGAGCCCGGCAGGTGGCGTACGCACAGGTGGGTCATGCGCAGGCCGGGGATCAGCGCCTCGAGGATGGCGGAGCCGATCCCGCCCTCGCGGTGGTGGTCCTCCGCGACGACGAAGCGGCCCTCGGTGGCCGAGGCGGCGGCCGCGAGCGTGGCGGTGTCGACGGGTTTCACCGAGTACAGGTCGACGACCCTCGCGGTGATCCCCTCGCCGGCGAGCACGTCCGCCGCGGCCAGGCACTGGTGCGCGGTCACGCCGGCACCGACAAGGGTCACCGAGTCCTGGCGGCTGGAGCGCAGGAGTTTCGACCCGCCGACGGGGAACGTCTCGCCGGGGCCGTAGAGCACGGGGTAGGCGCCGCGCGTCGTGCGCAGGTAGCTGATGCCGGGTGTCTCGGCCATCACCTTGGTGAGGGCGACGGTGCTGGTCGCGTCGCTGGGGTAGAGAACCGTCGAGCCGTGGATCGCCCGCATCATCGCCAGGTCCTCCAGCGCCATCTGCGACGGGCCGTCGGCGCCGATCTCGACTCCCGAGTGGGAGCCGACCAGCCGGAGGTTCGCCTGGGAGATCGCGGCCATCCGGATGAAGTCGTGCGCACGGGTGAGGAACGCGGCGAAGGTCGAGGCGAACGGGATCCGGTGGCGCACGCTGAACCCGACGGCCGACGCGAGCATCTGCTGCTCGGCGATGAACATCTCGAAGTAGCGGTCGGGGTAGGCCTTGGCGAACTCGTCGGCGTGGGTGGAATTGGACACCTCGCCGTCGAGCCCGACGACCGTGGGGTGCGTCGCACCGAGCCACACCAGGGCGTCGCCGTACGCCTTGCGGGTGGCGACCTTCTCCCCCAGCTCGTAGGCCGGCTGCGGCGCCTGCTCGTTCTCCGCCGTGGGCACGGCCGCGTGGTCGCCGGTGGGCAGCGGACCGCGGACCAGGAGGTCGCTGGTTCCCCCGAGTTCTTCAACGGCGCGGGCGGCCATGTCCTCGGGCAGCGCCTTGCCGTGCCAGCCTTCGTGGTCCTCGATCTCGGAGAATCCGCTGCCCTTGACGGTCTTGGCGAGGATCACGGTCGGCGCGCCGGCGCCGGCTTCGCTCGCGGTCCGCAGGGCGGCATCGATTTCGGCCAGGTCGTGGCCGTCGATCGTGAGCACCCGGGCCCCGAATGCCTCGGCGCGCCGCGCGTAGGTCTCGGTGTTCCAGCCCCATTCCGTGGGTCCGCGCTGTCCCAGCCGGTTCACGTCGGCCAGGACGATCAGGTTCTCGAGCCGGTAGTACGAGGCCTTGTCGAGGGCTTCCCAGATCGAGCCCTCGGCCAGCTCGCTGTCCCCGCACAGGACCCACGTGCGGTAGGAGAGCCGGTCGAGGTAGGCACCGGCGAGGGCGACGCCGACCCCGATCGGCAGCCCCTGTCCGAGCGAGCCGGTGGCCACGTCGACCCACGGCAGGACCGGCGTCGGGTGTCCCTGCAACCGGTGCCCGAACCGCCGGTACTCCGTCATCAGCTCAGTGTCCGAGACGACCCCGACCGCCTTGTAGATCGAGTACAGCAACGGAGAGGCGTGGCCCTTGGAGAAGATCAGGTGATCGTTGCGGTCGTCCTCGGGCCGGTCCCAGTCGTAGCGCAGGTGACGCGCGACCAGCACGGCGAGCAGGTCCGCCGCGGACATGCTCGACGTCGGGTGCCCCGACCCGGCGCTCGTACTGGACCGGATCGAGTCGACCCGCAGCTGGCGGGCGAGCTCGGCCGCCCCGGCGAGATCGAGGTCCGTGCGGGCCTGGTGCGTGGTGCCGGAGGTGCTCATCGGTGCTTCTCCTCATCGCGTGAATGCGGCCGTACGGCTTCCGCGGCCTCCCGGAACGCGAGCAGGCCGCGGGTCACGGTTGCCGGTCGTGGCGGATCATTCGCTCGTCGTGCGGGCAAAGCTGCTTGATGGGGCGCGAGCGGCCGTCCGGTTTCGGGCAACGCGCGGGTTCGTGGTTGTCGGCCGATGCCCGTCGGCGGGCCACGACCGTGATGCGTCCTCAGTGGAGGATACCCGCCTGGCGACCCCGTTCCACGACCATCCGGATGATCTTGACCGACGGCCGCAGACCACCGGGTTCCCGGCCGGCGAATATTGTGTTACGTCGTCGGGAAATGGGTAAGACGCCGCTCCGGGACGGCACACACCTACGGGCCGGTGAACCGGTACGGCGGCGGGAGATGCTCGTGGATCTGGGGCGTTGTGGGGTGTGGGGCGTCGGCCTCGGCGCGGCTGAGCGGCGTCTCGCCGCGGAAGTGGCGGCCGAGCTCGAAGACGCCGGGTGGGGCGCGGTCTGGGTACCGGAGTCGCGCGAAGCCGATGTGTTCGACCAGTGTGAACTTCTTCTCGGCGTCACCCGTCGGATCAAGGTCGCGCCGGCTCTGCGGGACATCGGAACCCGCGACGCGTCCGTCGTGGCCGCTCGGCACGGCCGGCTTCGGGACGCAACGGGCCACAGGACGTTACTGGGGCTGGCCGCGACCGGCACCGGCACGCGAACGGACCCGGTGGCGCGGATGGAGGCCTACCTCGACTGCCTCGATCGGCTCCCGGGTCCGGTCACCTGGGAAGAGCGGGTGCTGATCTGCGATCGGACGGAGATGGCCGAGCTCGCGAAACCGCGGGCGCTCGGGGTCCTCCGCCGGGTTGCGACACCGGACTGCACGGACCGGACGAGAGCGTTCCTCGGTGACGGGTCTTTCCTGGCGGTGCGGCAGGCAGTCGTCGTCATGCGGGACGCCGAAGCCGCCGAAGAGCTCGGCCGCGCCGAGCTGTCGAGAATGCTCTCGTGCCGGACCTGCGTGCTGGAGCTGCGCGGACAGGGCTTCGGCGAGGACGACCTGCGCGCAGGAGGGAGCAAACGACTCTTCGACAGCGTCATCGTCCGCGGGGATGCCGAGCAGGTGGAGGCGAGGATCCGGGACCACGTCGCAGCGGGCGCCGACCACGTCAGCTTGCACGTGCTGACCACCGGACTGGACCGGGCTCGAATCGAGTGGCGCGAGCTGTCGCCGCTCGCGGTGCACCGCGCAACCGGGTCCTGAGGCAGCAGCGGCGACGCCGTTTAAGGACGCCTTCGTCCCTTTCGGCACCAGGGTGGCCGGGAGGTCGCCAACGGTCATCGCTCGTGGTAGTGCGGTAACCTGGCGCCGTGGTGGAACCTCAGGATGACGTGCGGCCGACTCGGGTCACGGCGCGCGGAGAGGCGACCAAGGCGCGAATCGTGCAGGCCGCGGTCGACTTGATGACGGTGAAGGGCGTGGCCGCGACGACGCTGGACGACGTGCGCGCGGCCAGCGGCACGAGCAAGTCGCAGCTGTACCACCACTTCGCGGACAAGAACGAACTGGTCCAAGCGGTCATCGAGTTCCAAGCTCACGAAGTGCTGAACTTCCAAGGCGAACAGCTCCGCCGGCTGAACTCGATCCGCGGCCTGGAACGCTGGCGGGACGCGATCGTCCAGCGCAACGCCCTGCGCGACGGTGCGTACGGCTGCGCACTCGGGTCACTGGCGAGCGAGCTGTCCGATTCGAACGAACGGGCCCGCTCGGCGCTGGCCCAGCACTTCGAAACCTGGCTCGGCCTGCTGGCCGACGCGTTCACGAGGATGCGCAAGGACGGCAAGCTCCGCCCGGACGCCGACCCCGAGCGGCTGGCCACGGGGTTGATGAGCGCGCTCCAGGGCGGGTACCTCCTGGCCCAGACCGAGCGGGACGTCAGGCTGATGAAAGTCGGGCTCGACATGGCGATCGACTACATCCGCACCTTCCGGGCCTGACGCCCAGCCCGCAGCCCGCACCCGCTGTCCGCCATGCCACGGCGGCTCGTCCGTCACGCCGTCGATCGCCGAGCACGGCACCTCCCGGTTCGACTGCCGCCCGCGAGCGCTCATCGCGCCGCGTCGCCGTCGTGCGCGGAGGCGATCCGCTCCTTGGCCTTGGCTCTGGCGAACCCCCACACCTGCGCTGCGGTGGGTGCCGAGGGCAGTGCGATCTCATCGGCGTTGGTGACGACGTCGAGCAGGACCGGACCGTGGTGCCCGAGCGCGTCGCGCACGGCGGAGTCGACGTCCGCGGCCCGCTCGACGCGTACCGCGTGGAGTCCGCAGGCTCGGGCGATGGCAGCCAGGTCCCGGTTTTTCAGCCTGGTGCCGAACTCCGGGAGTCCGCTCTGCTCCTGCTCCTGCTTGACCATGCCCAGCCGGGAGTTGTTGAACACGACGATCTTGACCGGCAGGTCGTGGTCGACCACCGTCAGCAGCTCCCCCATCACCGTGGTCACGCCGCCGTCGCCGCAGAGCCCGATGGTCTGGCGGGTCCGATCGAGCTGTGCCGCGCCGAGCGCTTGAGGAAGGGCGTTGGCCGTCGAGCCCAGGTTGTACGAGCCGAGCAGGCGGCGGTTGCCGCCGAGCGTGACGAACCGAGCGAACCAGACCGTCGACATGCCGGTGTCGGAAGTGAACACCGCATCGGCCTTGGCGTGCCGATCGATCGCCGCGGCGAGCACCGCCGGACGGATGGCACGCGCCCGGTTGTCGAACTGCCGGCGGACCCGCCCTGCCACGCCGGCCTCGTAATCGGGGTCCGCGAGGTGTTGCTGACGCTCGCGCCAAGTCTCGTAGCGACGGCGGGACCGGGCCAGGTGGTCGCGATCCGGCTTGGTGGTCAGCTTGGGCAGCAGCGCCTCGAGGGTGGCCGCCGAGTCGCCGACGAGGCCGAGGTCGACGGGCACCCGTCGGCCGATGTGGGCACCTTCCACGTCGATCTGGACCACCGTCTTGCCCCGGGGGTACCAGTCGCGGTACGGGAAGTCCGTACCGACCATGAGCAGGACGTCGCAGTCGTCGAGTGCGTGCTGAGCCGCGGGGTTGCCGAGCGGGCCCGGCTGGCCGACCTGGAACGGGTTGTCCTGCTCGATCTCTTCCTTGCCCTGCAACGTGAGGACCATCGGTGCGGAGAGCGCGTCGGCCACCGCGAGGACCTCTTCCCGAGCTTCCCTCGCTCCGGCGCCGACGAGCATGGTCACCTTGGCCGCGCCGTCGAGCAGGTGGGCGGCCTGGTCGAGCAGGGGCCACGTGGGAACGGTCTCCGGGCGCTGCGCGATGAACCGCGGGCCGGCCGCGGACAAGGGGCGGGCGCCGATGTCACCGGGCACGGTCAGCACCGCCACGCCGCTGCGCGCGTACGCGGTGTTCACCGCCAGTTCCAGCAGGTACGGCAGCTGCGCCGGGTCGGTCACGGTACGGCAGAACTCGGCGACGTCGCGGAATACGGCGTCGTTGTCGACCTCCTGGAAGTGGTCGCTGCCGAGTTCGGCGCTGGGGACCTGGCCGCAGACCGCCAGCACCGGTGCGTGGGACTTCTTCGCGTCGTAGAGGCCGTTGAGCAAGTGGACGGCACCCGGGCCGACGGTGCCCATGCAGACGCCGATCGTTCCGGTCAACTGCGCCCTGCGCGCCGGCGGCGAACGCGCCGGCCTCCTCGTGCCGGACGTCGATCCAGCGGAGCCGCTTTTCGAGGCGCACAGCGTCGGTGATCGGGTTCAGCGCGTCGCCCACCACACCCCAGACGGTCCTGACTCCGTGGTCGGCCAAGCTCGTCACGAGCAGGGACGCGACAGTCGTCATGGCTGTGGCCTCTCCGCGGATTTCGGGGTCGAGGAAGTCGAATCGCTCGTCCTCGTCGGGACAACGAACATTATAAGTGGACTATAACGTCCATTGCCTGGCCGACGTGCTCCGCGGTGAGTGGCGTACACCTCGATCATCGAAGAGGTAAGAACCTCTCCGTCGTGATCACTAAATCAGCGAACGGCCTTCTGCCGCTTCGATCCACCTTCCGTCGGTCCGGATTCCGGGCCGGAGTTCTCACGAGTGAGGATCACACACGATCATGGCCAAACACACGAGGGCGCGCGTCACGACGGTGGCGGCGGCTGTCGCCCTCGCAGCCGTCACGTTCACCGCGTCACCTGCGTCCGCGACGTCGGCTCGTGCCGCCGGCGGCACGGTGTTCGTTCAGACGGATTCACCCGACGGCAACGCGGTCGTCGCGTTCGACCGCATGACGGACGGCTCCCTGCGGCAGAAGGCCGTGTACCGGACCGGAGGGCGCGGTGGCGTGCTCGACGGCTCGGTGGCCGACCACACCGCTTCGCAGGGTGCCCTGACCTACGACAGCCGCCACCACCTGTTGTTCGCCGTGAACCCCGGCAGCGACTCGGTCACCGTCTTCGCCGTGACCGGCGACCGGCTCACCAAGCTGCAGACGATCGGGTCCGGTGGCACCTTCCCGGTCAGCATCGCGGTGCACGACAACCGGGTGTTCGTGCTCAACGCCCGCGCCGGCGGCTCGGTGCAGGGATTCGTACTGCTGGCCGGGCACCTCGCGCCCGTCCCGCTCTGGCACCGCGCGCTGGGCTTCGACGCCGACGCCGCGCCCGAGTTCACCCACACCGCGGCGCAGGTCGCGTTCACCCCGGACGGCGGCTCTCTGGTCGTGAGCACGAAGGCCGCCGGCGACAGCGTGATCACCTTCCCCCTGAACCCGGTGTTCGGTCCGTCGGCCAAGCCGGTCGTCAACTCGACCGGCGCGGGATCGGTCCCGTTCGGGTTCGTCTTCGACGGCTCCGGCCGGATCCTGCTCACCGAGGCCGGCCCGAACGCGATCGTGACCGGCCGGGTCGACGGCCGGGGCAAGCTCTCGACCGGTACGCCCGTGGCGACCGGCGAGCAGGCGACCTGCTGGATCGCGGCCGCCGGTGACTTCGCCTACGTGGCCAACGCCGGCAGCGGCACGGTCAGCGGCTACCGCATCGGCGCCGACGGCACTCCCGTGAGCCTGGGCACCACGCCCGCGGGCGCCGGTACGGTCGACCTGGCCACCACGCCGGACGGCCGGTACCTCTACGCGCAGACCGGAGCGGACGGTGGCGTGTCAGCCTTCCGGATCAACCACGACGGCAGCCTGACCTCCGCCGGGCACGTCGTCCTCGACGGTGCTGCCGGCGGCGAAGGAATCGTCGCTCTGTGATCAGTCGGCTCAGGAGCCTGCCGTACGGCGGCTCCTGAGCCTTCCCGGCGCCCAACGCCGGCCATCCGTCCAAAATTCGCGACTTCACGGTGCGACAACAGGGTGTGGGCCCGTTGAAAAATCCGTCGTCGCCGGGGGTTGCGCTGCGGTGCCGCTACGAGCCCGACCGGCGGTGGGCGAAGCTGCCCACCGTTTCTATCGCCAGGTCGAGCCCGCTGTGAAAGTACTTCGCGTTCCGCATCGTGTGCGACAGCAGGAATCCCCCTTGGACGGCGGCCATGATCGCCGTGGACAGCGCGGCCGGATCAGCGGCCGGCGTGAGCTCACCCGCCCCCTTGATGCGCTCCAGTGCCTCCGTGACCAGTTGCTGCCACTGCCCGAACGCGGCCACCAGCGCAAGATTGCCCCGCAGGTGGTGACCGGCGAGGTGCTGGATGAGCATGCCGAGGGGGCAGCCTTCGATCGCGTTCACCGAGCCGACCAGTTCCGATCGCCACTCACACAGGCCGTCGAGAGTTCTGACGGCGGCGAGGCTGGGCCGCTGGCCGCGCAGCACGGTTTCGAGCTGGGTTTCGACAATTGCTTCGACGATGGCAGCGACGGTGTCGGATTCCCCGAAGACCATCCGGACCCGACGTGGCTCGATCGCCGCCGCCCCGCTGATCCTGGACATCGTGAGCGCACCGAGTCCGTGCCGGAACAGGAGGTCTGTCGAGGCGGCCACAATCCGGGCTCGTGGCTCCGATTCGGAGGCGTCGAGAGGGGAACAGGAGTCCCTGGTCGGATCAGACGGCATGCAGTGAAGCGTAGCCGCGCCGACGCCTGAGCAGACGTAGACCCCCTCTGAATAGTGGACTAACACGTCCAATTGAAAGGCCGGAGACGCGGCTTGGCCGGCGTGGTTTCGGATTCATATCCGGAAGGCGACTCCGAATGTGACCTGCGATGGTCACCGTTGTGGACCGAACAAAGGACGATATAGTCCACTAAGCCCCTCTTGTGGCTCCGCTGCCCGTTGCCGGCCGGAGCCTCTTCCCCTGCATCCGGAGACCGACATGAGTGACGACACGGACGAATACGACGGCGGATTCGACCTCGATTCAGGCCTCCTCGAACCCGAGGACACCCTGGACGACCTCGGCGTCGCCGACGTTCTGGACGAAGGTTACAGCCCTCCCGACCGCCCGCAGGCCGTGTTCGACTGGGGCCTCACCGCGCGCGAAGAAGCGGGCCACGAAAGTCTCGGCAGGCGCCTGGCGCGGGAGATTCCCGACGTGAGCGTGGATCCGGCCGAAGGCGACGGACTGGGCGACTCATCCGACACCGATGGCGAGCTGTACGACGACGAGGTCGGCGTCTCGCGGGCGGGGCGGCTGGTCGAAGATCCCGACGCCGACGAGCAGCGCCCGTACCTCTTCGCCGTGGACGTCGGAGTCGACGGATCCGCTGCCGCCGCGGAGGAAGCCGCGATCCACGTCGTCCCCGAATGACGGGCGGACGTCGATGCCTCGGCGACCCGCGAATCGCCGCCCCGAACGGTCTTCGTGACGGCACGGTCTCGTTTTCACCCCACAGATTGAGAGAATGACCTTGGCGCACCCCAGGAACGGGAAGGCCGTCGTCCGCCTTCCGCCGCTGGTTTCGAGTGTCGATCGCTTCACCGGCGCGGCAGTGGGCACGCAATCGGTGCTGGTGCTGGCCGACTTCGCGGTGCTCGGCGCCGCCCGGGTCCCCATCGGACTCGCGGAAAGCGTGCTGATGGTCGCCGCGGGTTTCGTCGTCCCGGTGGTCGGGGTTGCCGGCCACCTGCGGCACGCCAGCAGGCTGGGTGTGTGGTTCGTGACCGCGTCGCTGGCCTGTTCGTTCGTGCTGGGGGTGCTGTTCCACTTCGTGCTCGACACCGGTACCACCCTGCGCCGGATCCGGGTGGACGGGTTCGGAAGCCTGGCCCGAGTGTATGAAACAACGGCGACCCTTCAGGTCTTGACCGCCCTCGTCGGCGTGATCATCGCGGCGGTCGCGTGGCGCAGGCGAGCCAAGCTGCTGACCCTGTTTCCGAGGCGCACCCGCACCGCGGTCCTGTGAGTCCCGTGGCCCTTCGCGCGCCCCGGCACTGTCATCAGGAGGAAGCGGCCTCGCTCAGTGCGGGACGTGGTGCCTGTCGTGGTCCGCGAGCGTGACCTTCAGCTCCCGTCGCGAAGAGATGCCGAGCTTTCCGAAGATCTTGCCCAGGTGCCACTCGACCGTGCGCGGGCTGAGGAACAGCTGCGAGGCGATCTGCGAGTTGGTGTGGCCCTCGGCGGCCAGCCGCGCGATGTAGGTCTCCTGCCCCGTCAGCTGCGCCCTCAGCGGCACTGTGGGTGCTTCGACGGCTTCCCCGGCGGCCAGGAGCTCACGGCGGGCGCGTTCGGCGAACCCGCCGGCGCCCACGCGCCGGAAGGTGTCGCACGCGAGCCTGAGCTGGTCGACCGCTTCTTCGCGGCGGCGCTCGCGACGCAGCCATTCGCCGTGGAGCAGCTGAGCCCTGGCTCGGAGGACGTCGACCTTGCTGCGGCCGAGGTGCTCGATGGCCAGGCGGTACAGCTCGTCGGCCTCCTCGCCCCGGGCCACCAGGGCGCGTGAGCGGGCGGCGACGCCGAGCGCCATCTCCGTGCCCGTCGCGGCGGCGCGATCGGACAGCTCCCGTGCCGCGTCGATCGCGATCGCGGCCTCACCGCAGCGGGCGGCGGCCTCGACCCGTTCGGCGAGGCCGTATCCGTGCATACCGATGTCGTCGTGCTCCACGGCCCAGTCGGTCGCGGCGAGCGCTTCGCGATACCTGCCGAGGCTGTTGTGCAGAACGGCCGCGGCGTACTGGACGATCGGGATCACCCGGCCTTCACCGCGTTCCGTCGCGCTGTCCAGGCTGGTACGGACGAGCTCCAGGGTCCGGGCATCCTGGCCGCGGTAGGCCGTGAGGACCGGCTCGATGCACAACGGCGGCAGAGCGCCGGTGGCCTGGCTGATGGCAGCGGATTCCTCGAGCAGGGTGGCGGCCTCGTCGAATCGCCCCGCGTGCACGCAAACCCCGGCCCGGTTGGCCAGCGCGACCGGCAGCAGCGTCAGCACACCCCGTTCGCGAAGGGTCTGTACTTGCCGGGCCGCGAGGTCGTCCTCCGACTGCCGGTCCCCCAGGTCGAGGGCGATCCGGCTGGCGAGGCCGTACCAGCGCAGGCCGGCGCAATCGGCATCGGAGTCTCGCCGGAACTGCCGGACGGCGCGCATGAGAGTCGGGGCCGCGTCCGTGTACCCCTTGGTGAACCGCAGGACGAGGCCGTCGAGGAGCACGTCGACGGCGCGGGGCGGAGTCGGCGCGGGCGGGGCCGACCGCGCGGCGCGCGCCATGCCGTCCGGCGCGTTGTCCGGCGCCCACACGAGCCGGCCGGCGAACACCGAAGCCATCAGCGCCTCGAGGTAGGTCTCGCGCGACAGCAGCGGGTCCAGGTCCCGGAGGCGCTCCGCGGCCGACAGCAGCAGGCCGGGCGCGTCGCGGCCGCGGTTGAGGGCGAACGCGATCTGCGAGCGCACCAGCTCGATCCGGGCCTGCCGCAGGGGTTCCCGTGGTGCCGCCTCCGCCTGCGCGACCAGCTCCAGCGCCGCCTCCGGGGCCCCCGCGTCGAGTTTGGCTCGCGCCGCTCCCAGCGCACGGCGGGCGCGATCGACGGGGTCCGGAGTCAGCTCGGCCGCGTCGGCGAGAAACGCCGAGGCCGCGGCCGCTCCGCCCCGCGCCCGGGCGAGCTCGGCCGTCCGTTCCAGCTCGGCCGCGGTCGCCTCGTCCGGCCCCGTCGCCGCCTGACTGCGCTGCCACGCGCGTTGCTCGGCATCACTGCGGGGATCGATCGCCTCGGCGAGCGCCTCGTGCACGCGTCGGCGGTCGGCGCCGCCCGCCGATCCGTAGACGGCGGACCGGATCAACGGGTGACGGAACCGCACCCGGCGGCCGATGCTGATCAGCTCCGCCGACTCCGCCGGTTCCGCCGCCGATTCGGGCAGCCCGAGGAGGCCGGCGGCCCGCCAGAGCACCGCGGCCTCCCCCACCGGGTCGGCCGCGGCGATGAGGAGCAGGAGCCGGGTGTCCGCCGGCAACGCGGCCAGATGCGTCGCGAAACTGCGTTCGATGCGGCGCGACAGCGGCCGTCCGTGTCCGACCAGTCCGAAGCCGCCGGCGAGGGCCGGCAGGTTCGCCGTGCGGGGCAGTTCCCGCAGGGCCAACGGGTTGCCCCGCGCCTCGGCGAGAATCCGCTCCCGCACCCGCTCGTCCATCGGACCGGGCATCGTCGTCGCCAGCAGGGTCCGTGAATCCCGGTCGCAGAGCCCGGTCAGAACCAGCTCGGGCAGCTGCGCCAGGCCCGCCAGAGCCGCGTTCTCCCGGCTGTCACGGACCGCGAACACCATCGCCACCGGATCCGCCCGCAACCGGCGCGCGACGATCGACAACGTCCGTACCGAGGCACTGTCGAGCCACTGCGCGTCGTCGACGACGCACACCAGGGGTTGCTCCGTGGCCGCGGCCGCCAGCAAGGTCAGCACGGCCAGCCCGACCAGGAACAAGTCCGGCGGCTTACCCTCGGCGAGGCCGAACGCGGTGGCCAGCGCGGTGCGTTGCGGAGCCGGCAGGCGATCGAGCCCGTCGAGGTGCGGCGCGCACACCTGGTGCACACCGGAGAAGGCCAGCTCCGCCTCCGACTCCGCACCCGACACGTGGATGACCTGCAGATCGGCAGCCCGCGTGACCGCGTGATTCAGCAACGAGGTCTTGCCGACGCCTGCCTCGCCACGCACCACCAGCACGGCGCTGCGCCCGTGGCGCACCTCGTCCAGCATCTTGTCGAGCAGCTCGGCCTCGCCGCGCCGGCCGAGCAGGTCCGGATCGCCGCCGCCGATCATCGAAATCCCACGGCCGAGCCGGGTCTCATGACACTCCAGAAAGCGAAAAAAGGGCATTGAGTCACGTCAGGCTCGATATCAACGCACGGCGACGTGCACCCGATTTCGCTTCCGATCGACCGCCGCGGGGGCGCTCGGGACCGGCGTTCGCGTATCCACTCGAAGCCTTGGCCGCGCCGACCGCGCGTCGCGGGTCGATGCCGGACCGCACGAGCGAGGGATGAAAGTGAAGAAGCTTCACCTGTCGGCGGAGAGCGAACCGGTGAAGCTCCGGCGAAGCCTCGAGGTGGATCTCGGTTCGATCACCTGACACAGCCGAAGCCTAACCGCGCTTCACCGCGGAGTACACCCCGCCTCGGCCATTTGTGGACTTTTGCGTCCACTGTCACAGCGGCACCGGACTGCGGACGTCGGCGGGACGCCCGCAGTCCTTTCGGTGCGGTGCTTGTGTTGTGCGCCCGGGCTAGTTGCGGCCGGCCATGACACCACCGTCGACGTCGACGATCGCGCCGGTCATCCAGCTCGCCTTGTCCGACAGCAGGAAGGACACCGCGTTCCCGATGTCCTCCGCGGTGCCGACGCGCCCCAGCGGGTGGAAGCCCGCGAAGCTGTCGACGCTTTCGTCGAGCTTGTCCGCGCCGAACACGCCGAGGTACAAGGGAGTCTTCACGACCGCAGGCGCGACCGCGTTGACCCGGATGCGGTGCGGCGCCAGCTCGATCGCGAGCGCCTTGGTGAGCGAGTGGAGCCCGCCCTTCTGCACCGAGTAGCCCGCGTGCGGGGTCGCCGCGATGCCCTGGTGCGCCCACATCGAGCCGACGTTGACGATGGCGCCGCCGTTGCCGCCGGCGATCATCCCCGAGACGACGGTCTGCGTGATGAAGAACAGCGCCCGGTTCAACTCGTTGTACGAGTCGTAGAACGCTTCGTCGTACTCGATGAACGGCTTCGGGACGAAGAAGCCCGCGGCGTTGACGAGCAGGGTCGCGTCGGCGTGCTCGGCCGCGAGCTGCTTCCGCAGTTCGGGCACCTGGCCGCGATCGGTCAGCTCCGCCGGGATGCCCCACGCTTTCCCGTGCTGCGACAACGCTTCGACCGCCGCTCGGAGCTTGTCCGGGTCCCGGCCGGTGATGACCGCACTGCCGCCTCCGGCGACCACCTGCTGCGCCGCGGCCAGACCCATGCCGCTGCTGCCGCCGGCCACCACGACTTTCCGGCCCTCGAAGTTCTCACTCATGACACGTTTCTTCCTTCCGCAATCACACCCGAATTGTGCTGGCAGACCCCGGAATCACCGGGTGCGAGGCGACATCCGCAGAAGCGCTGCCGGCCTTACGAGAACCTCGCCGACAGAGAAATGCCGGCGGACCGGCCGAATGTAGCCTCGGCAGAACTGGTCGGTCAAGTCCACTTTCGAGGCCGCAACGGTGCTCCGTCCAGGCGCCGGAACCCGGTTCGTGGACGGCCGATCACGCGATGAACTCGTTCTCGACCAGGTAGGCGTGAATGTTGCGCCGGGCTTCGAAGATCGCTTTGTAGATCGCATTCCGGTTGGTACCCAGTTGCTCGACGAGGGCGTCCACGGGAACCCCGTCGATCGCCACGGCGACGAAGACGCGCCGCTGACGCGCGGTCAGTGCCCTCTCGATGGCGTGGCCGAGGGCGGCGCTGAGCTCGACGGCCTGCACCCGCTGAGGTGGTTCGTCGCCGGCCGCGGCGCGCACGCCGTCCGCCTCGCCCTGGTTCGGGAACACCCGGTGGTCCCGCCAGAAGTGCCGCCCGACCTTGCTCGAGACCTCGAGGGCGACGAACCTGAAGGCCCAGGTCTTGAACTGCGCGTCACCGCGGAAATCACCGATCTTGCGGGTGATCCGCATGAGGGCGTCCGCCGCGGCCTGGTGGGCGAGGTCGTCGAGCTCGGGGCCGCCGATCCTCGAGGCCGAAGACCTGCGCGCAGCCTCACTCCTGGCGATCTTGACGAGCATCGCGTAGAGCCGGCGGCAGGCATCGTCGAACTTCGAGCTGCCGGGGCTCAGCTCCTCGACCCAGACGGCGGACTCGCGGTCGAAACTCCGCCCGCCGACCAGGACTCGTCCGGCGAACCCCGAAACGGTCGTGGCGGTGGTTCCCGTCCGGCGCCGGCGACATCCGCCGTCCGCACGCGGTTCGCTCCTGGTGCCCTGTCCGCTCACCGTCTCCGTCACTGTCGACATCCCCACCGCACGTTCCCAGATCCTTGATCGCGTCTCGAACCGACTCGTGCACGACCCGGGGGATCCTGCTCCGGTTCCAGTGAGCCCCACCGGGGTCACGGACGGGACCCGTGGCGATCCCGGGTGAACAAGACCGGTGGACCGCAGGACCCCGGAGGCCGGCCCATCATATGGACTTTATGGTCCACGAAGGGCAGGATCGGCACGGTCCACAATCAACCGAGGAAGACGGCAAACATGATTACTACCAGAGGTTTCGTCGGGCGCCGGCGCTCTGGTCAAGACCCGCGGCTGCCACCAGGCCAGCACGACGCGGGTGGCGACTGGCCGGTTCTGCACGCGGAAGCGACTCCCTCGATCGACACCGGGGACTGGACTTTCACCATCGACGGCCTCGTCGACACACCGACCAGCTGGACCTGGGACGAGATCCACGCTCTCGCGCCCGGCCGTTACGAAGGCGCCATCCACTGCGTCACGACGTGGTCCAAGTTCGACATGGCCTTCGACGGGGTCTCCGTCGACACGCTGCTCGACATCACCGGGCTGCACGACGATGCGGCGTACGTCATGGCGCGCTCGCACACCGGCTACACGACCAACCTCCCGATCGAGGATGTCGTCGACGGTCAGGCCTGGGTGGTGTGGGACGTCAACGGCGCGCCGCTGGACGACATCCACGGCGGGCCGGCCCGCCTGCTGGTGCCGCACCTGTACTTCTGGAAGAGCGCCAAATGGGTCTCCGGGCTTAAGTTCATGGCCGAGGACGAGCCCGGTTTCTGGGAGCGCAACGGGTACCACGACCACGGCGACCCGTGGCTCGAGCAGCGTTACCAGGGTGACTGATGACCGTCACTTCATCCTGGCAAACCGGTGTCGTGACCGCGATCGTCGCGGAGACACCGCACGCGAAAACCTTCCGGCTGCGGCTGACCGAGCCCAGAACTCATCACGCCGGCCAGTTCTACGTCATCCGGCTGACCGCTCCCGACGGTTACCACGCCCAGCGCGACTACTCGGTGGCCAGCACTCCCGGCGGAGACGAGATCGAGGTCACGGTCGAGCTGCTGCCGGACGGCGAGGTGTCGACGTTTCTCCACAGCACCGTCGAAGTCGGCGATGTCCTGCAGGTCCGCGGCCCCGTCGGCAGGTTCTTCTCCTGGGACGGCACCGCACCGATCCTGGGCGTCGCCGGCGGCTCCGGAGTCGTCCCGCTCATGTCGATGCTGCGGCTCGCCCGAAGCACCGGCCGCACCGACCTGATGCGCCTGATCGTGTCCGTCCGATCGCCTGCCGACCTGTACTACGCCGACGAAATTCGCGGTCCCGAGACCACGGTCGTCTACACCCGTGATTCGCCCGCGGGCAGTGCACGGCCGGCGGGACGCCTCACACCCGACGACGTCCGGCCTCTGGTCGAGGCCGATCGCGAGGTCTACGTCTGCGGTTCACCGGGCTTCTGCGACGGGGCGACCGCATTGCTGGCCGGGGCCGGCGTCGACGTCAAGCGGATCCGCGTCAGCCGGTTCGGTCCGACCGGCTGAGCCGCGGCTCTGGCCCTGCGCAAGATCGTCGAGCTGTTCCGTCGTGAACAGGATGACGGCCCTTGCGCAGGGCCACGTTTCCTAGCCGTCCGTTCCGGTTCGAGTGCTCGGCGGCTCGTGCCGTGCCGCCGGATCCACCGCCGGGGCCGTCGTGTCGAGCGGAACCGCGGCCGATCGGACGAGCCCGAGCTGGACGGACTGGTGTCCCAGGACGGCGTTCAGCAGCCAGTCGACCGCCGTCCGAATCCGGTTTCCCGGCATCGACAGCAGGTGGTAGCCGCGCGTGACGATCTTCGCGATCCACCCCGACATCGGGACGTGGAGCGGGTTCGCGGCCGCTTGTTTCCCGCCGAGATCGACGACGAACCCGAGGTCGTGGTGCTTGTACTCGGCCAGGTGACCGTATCCGAGTGACGCCGCGACGTTCCGTCCCGCGAGTGTGCCCTGGCGGCTCGCGTGTTGTGCCGTCATCGCCGTGACCTCGCCGGGCCGGGTGACGTCGGGGACCGCCGCGGCGTCGCCGCACGCGAACACCCGGGACTGTCCCGGGACGGCGAGTGTGGTGTCGACGACCAACCGGCCCTTCTGCGTCTCGAAGCCCGCGCCGTGGACCAGCGGATCGGGCCGGACCCCGACACACCACGCGATCGTGCGAGTCGGGACGAACTCTCCCGTGGTGAGCCGCACACCGTCGGTCGTCGCCTCGCTCACCGAGGTGCCGGTGAGCACTTCGACGCCCCGCTTGCGCAGCACCCGGTCCGCGGCCCGCGAGAGCCGCGGATCGAGCTCGGGCAGCACTTTCGGTGCGAGGTCCAGCAGGAGCCAGCGCATCTTCTGACCGCTGAGCTCAGGGTGGCGCCGGGCTACCGCCTGGGTGAACAGCGGGCCCTGCGCGGCGACTTCCGTTCCGGTGTAGCCGGCGCCGACGACGACAAACGTGCACCGCGCCGCTCGTTCGTCCGGATCGTCGGTCGCGTCCGCCAGCTCCACCTGGCGAATGACGTGGTCTCGCAGGTACAGAGCCTCCGCCACTCCCCGAAAGCCGTGCGCGTGCTCGGCGACGCCCGGAATCGGCAACAGTTTGTTGACGCTGCCCACGGCAAGGATCAACCGGTCGTATCGCAGCTCGTGCGCCCGCCCCTCCGGATCCGTGTAAGACAGCGAATCCTTGTCCGGCGCGATCGCGGTCACCTCACCGAGCGCGAGCCGCACCCCGGGAAGCGTCCCCGGAATCGGCACGGTCACCCGCCGCGGATCGACCACCGCGGCCGCCACTTCGGGCAGCAGCGGGAGGTAAAGAAAGTAGTCCGTCCGGTTCACCAAGACGATCTCGACATCAGCCTTGCGCGGAAGGGCGCGGCGCAACGCACGAGCCGCGTTGAAACCGGCAAAGCCGCCGCCGACAATGACCACTCTCGTCGGTTCCCCACTCATCGATCAACCTCTCTGCGGCGTATTTCCGGCACCATCGGAATCACATTCGGGAATTCCCCGACACCTTGTCTCACACCTTGGCTGGATCGGGGAGCCGGGCGGCCGGCACGCACACGGTAGCCCAGGTGCTGCGTTCCGGCGGCGTTCGTCACCCCGGTTCCGCCCTCCGGCCCCGTGCCACCCACGGGTTTCCTTCACCCGGGCCGGGCACGGGTCCTCCCCACGCCGGTCACCGAGACCACAATGGACTATAGAGTTCACCGAATCGACCCGATCGGGTCCGGACCGGACGCAGGGAGGCGCCGAATGAAGGCGATCGTGGTGACAGATCAAGCCGCGGGACGGGCTGGGATGACGTTGGCCGAGCGGCCCGGTCCGGACGCCGAGCGGCTCGCCGACCTCGCGGGCGCCAACTACGGTGACGTCGTCGTCGAGGTTCACGCTTCGGGGTTCACCTGGGACGAGCTGTCGTGGCCGTCGACGTGGGTCGACCGGCTCGGCCGTGACCGGACGCCGTCGATTCCCGGCCACGAGGTGGCCGGAACCGTTACCGCTCTCAGCTACGGCACGGCCGGGCTCGCGGTGGGACAGCGCGTGTTCGGGCTGACGGACTGGACTCGCGACGGCACCCTCGCGGAGTATGTGGTCGTGGAGGCGCGGAACCTCGCGCCACTGCCGGGCGACGTCGACTTCACCACCGGCGCGGGCCTCGTCATGTCGGGCCTGACCGCGTGGCAGGGGCTGTTCGAACACGGCCGTCTGCGAGCCGGCCAGAGCGTTCTCGTGCACGGTGCGGCCGGCGTGGTCGGGTCGATGGCGGCGCAGCTCGCACGGGAGGCAGGAGCCTATGTCATCGGCACCGGACGCGCGGCCGGCCGCCAGGCGGCACTCGACTTCGGCGCGCAGGAGTTCGTCGACCTCGAGAGCGACAGCCTGGACGAGGTCGGTGCGGTCGATCTGGTCTTCGATGTGTTCGGCGGCGACATCGGGCGGCGGTCAGCGCGCCTGGTCCGTCCCGGAGGAACGCTGGTGGGCATCGCCGGTCCGCCCGAGGCCCGGCCTGCGGAGGGCCTGGCGGTCGACTTCGTGGTCGTGCCCGATCGCATGCAACTGGACGAGATCGTCCGGCGGACGCGCGAGGGCCGCCTGCGGACGAACATCGGCACCGTCGCGGCCCTCGACGACGCCGTCGCCGCCTTCAACCCGGCCGAGCACCCCAAGGGCAAGACGATCATCCGCGTCCGCCCCTGAGGCGCGGCGAAGTGAGACAAGCATCCCCGTTGTGTCGCCGGAACGAGCGAAGATCGGCTCGGCATCGGTTTCACTGCTGTATCGAAACTGTATTGGACGCTATCGTCCAGGAAGCCACGGCAGGTGGCCAAAGGGCGCCGAAGTGACCGTGAAACATGGAGGTAGAGGATGAAGGCGATCGTCGTGACCGACCAGGCCGCGGGGGCGGCCGGGTTGACGTTGGCGGACCGTCCGACCCCGGATCCCGCGGGGAATGACGTGCTGGTCGAGGTGCACGCGTCGGGTTACACCCCTGGTGAGCTGACCTGGGAGGGGACGTGGACCGACCGGCTGGGGCGGGACCGTACGCCTTCGGTCCCCGGCCACGAGATGGCCGGCGTGGTGGCCGCGCTCGGGTACGGAACCGCCGGGCTGGCGGTCGGACAGCGGGTGTTCGGCCTGGCCGACTGGACCCGCGACGGCACGCTGGCGGAGTACGTGGCCATTGAGGCCCGCAATGTCGCGCCGCTGCCCGGCGATGTCGATTTCACGGTCGGTGCGAGCTTGGTGATCTCCGGTTTGACGGCCTGGCAGGGACTGTTCGTGCACGGCCAGGTGCAGTCCGGCCAGAGCATCCTGGTGCACGGGGCGGCCGGCGGCGTCGGGTCGATCGTCACCCAGCTGGCCAAGGAGGCGGGCGCCTACATCATCGGCACCGGGCGCGCGGCCGACCGCCACGCCGCGCTCGGTTACGGCGCGCAGGAGTTCGTCGATCTGGAGAACGACTCGCTGGCCGACGTCGGTGGCGTCGACCTCGTGTTCGATGTCATCGGTGGCGACATCGGGGCGCAGTCCGCCGCGCTGATCCGGCCTGGCGGCACCCTCGTGACGATCGCCGGGCCGCCCGAAGTCTGGCCCACCCACGGCCGAGCGATCGATTTCGTGGTCGAGGCCGACCGTGCGCAGCTGGGTGAGCTGGCCGCACGAGTACGGGATGGACGGTTGCGCACCAACATCGACAACGTCGTTTCCCTTGACGACGCCGTCACCGCGCTCAACCCGAAGACGCGCGCGAAAGGGAAGACGATCGTCCGCGTCCGTCCCTGAGGTCACGGCGACGACGGGCACGGCGTGTTCAGGCACAGGCCGCGGTCAGAACTTCCGGTAGTGCCACCGCCGTCCCCGTCCCCGTCCCCCACCGCACACCGGGCTCGTCACGCGGCGGACGTCGCGGATGTACTTCTCGCCCGGGGCGCTCGTCCGGGCTCCAGGTTGTCGATTTTCCGAGCGCGGCGAAGCGCGCGCTCGCGCGGCCGGAGTCCTCGTCATCACGGGTCGGGCATCACACGATGCCCGCCTTGATTTGGACCAAGTCGTCCAAGTAGCGTTCGTCGTGCTCCGAGCTGAGCCTTCGAGAGGAAATCATGCGGACAGCAGCACCCCGTCCTGTCGCGACCCGTCCTTTTCCCACGCGGGAAACGGTCAAGGGTTCGTACCTGCTGCGGTTGTTCCGCACGACGGACCACAAGCAGATCGGCATCATGTATCTGGTCACCGCCTTCGCGTTCTTCATGGCGGGCGGAGCGATGGCCATGCTGATCCGCACGGAGCTCGCGCGGCCGGGGCTGCAGTTCCTGTCGCAGGAGCAGTACAACCAGCTGTTCACCATGCACGGCACGGTGATGCTGCTGCTCTACGCGACCCCGATCCTCTTCGGATTCGCGAACTTCGTGCTGCCGCTGCAGATCGGTGCGCCCGACGTCGCGTTCCCGCGGCTCAACGCGTTCTCGTACTGGCTCTACCTTTTCGGTGGGCTGATCGTGATCGCGGGCTTCCTGACGCCCGGAGGGGCGGCGGAGTTCGGCTGGACCGCGTATACCCCGCTCTCGGAGGCCACGCACACCCCCGGGGCCGGCACGGATATGTGGATCATGGGCCTGATCATCGGCGGCCTGGGCACGATCCTAGGTGCCGTCAACATGATCACCACGGTCGTTTGCCTGCGTGCGCCGGGCATGACGATGTACCGGATGCCGATCTTCACCTGGAACATCCTGGTCACGAGCATCCTGATCCTCGTCGCGTTCCCGATCCTGACGGCCGCGTTCTTCGGGCTGGAGGCCGACCGGCGCTTGGGCGCCCACGTCTTCGACCCGGCCAACGGCGGCGCGATCCTCTGGCAGCACATGTTCTGGTTCTTCGGCCATCCCGAGGTGTACATCATCGCGCTGCCGTTCTTCGGGATCGTGTCGGAGATCTTCCCGGTCTTCAGCCGCAAACCGATCTTCGGTTACAAGGGCCTCGTCTTCGCGACGCTCGCCATCGCAGCGCTCTCGTTCTCGGTGTGGGCACACCACCTCTATGCCACCGGCGCCGTGCTGCTGCCGTTCTTCTCGTTCATGACGTTCCTGATCGCCGTGCCCACAGGCGTGAAGTTCTTCAACTGGATCGGCACGATGTGGAAGGGCCAGCTGTCCTTCGAGACGCCGATGATCTTCTCCGTCGGATTCCTGGTCACCTTCCTGTTCGGTGGCCTCACCGGCATTCTCCTGGCCGCGCCGGCCATCGACTTCCACGTGTCGGACAGCTACTTCGTGGTCGCGCACTTCCACTACGTCCTCTACGGCACGATCGCCTTCGCGACCTTCGCCGGCATCTACTTCTGGTTCCCGAAGATCACGGGCCGGATGATGGACGAGAAGCTCGGCAAGTGGCACTTCTGGACCACGTTCATCGGCTTCCACGGCACGTTCCTCGTGCAGCACTGGCTCGGCGCCGAGGGCATGCCCCGCCGCTACGCCGATTACCTGTCATCGGACGGGTTCACCGTGTTGAACACGATCTCCACGATCGGCGCGTACATCCTCGGCGCGTCCACGCTTCCGTTCATCTGGAACGTGTTCAAGAGCTACCGCTACGGCGAGATCGTCACGGTCGACGACCCGTGGGGCTACGGCAACTCCCTCGAATGGGCCACCTCGTGCCCGCCGCCGCGGCACAACTTCACCGAACTCCCCCGCATCCGCTCCGAGCGCCCCGCGTTCGAGCTGCACTACCCGCACATGGTCGAGCGCATGCACACCGAAGGCGAGATCGGCTTCTTCGGCAAGCCGCGCCACCAAGCCACGCCCTCGCAGAAGCTGACCGAGGCGAGCGTGTCGGACGGTGAAGGCTGATCGATGCCGGGGAGGCGTGTCACACCGAACACCGCCGGCTGCGGATCACACCTCGAAGCCGCGGACGTAGTCGATGGCCATGTCCAGCGCGATTTTCATCGGCTTCACGTCTTGCGTCGTCTGCGCCAGGAGGAACGCCCCTTGAAGGGCGCTCATCAATCCCGTCGCCAGGCCTTCCGGATCCGCTTCCGGACGCAGCTTCCCCGCCGCGCGCATCCGTTCGAACGCGTCCGACATCAGGCGCAGCCACGTGCCGAAGTGGCCCGCGAGCGCGGCGCGGGCAGGCTCGTTCTGATCGGACAGCTCACTCGCCAGCGAACCGAGCTGGCAGCCGTGCGCGCCACCACGCAGAGCGCTGCGCTGGACGATCGCGTCCCGCCAGCGTTCCAGGCCCTTGATGGAGTTCAGCCTGCGGAGGTATCCCTCTTCGCGATCCAGCAGGTCACGAGCTTGCAGCTCGATGACCTCCTGGACCAGCGCGTCCTTGTCCGCGAAGTAGTGGTACAGCTGCGACTTGCTCGTGCCACTCGCCGACCGGACCTCGTCCAGCGTCGTCGCCGCCACGCCCTTCACGCGCATCAGCTCGGCCGCGACCTGCAACATCCTGGCCTTGGTCGCTTCTCCTCGCGCGGTCAGCCGGGCCGGCTTGACGCTGTGTTCCGATTGCACCACTGACCCAGGCTACCGGTGGACCTCCGGGGTGCGCGCGCCTCGTGCGGAAACGTGTAACGAAATGGGACCATCTGGACTAGGTTTACGCGTCACCCTGCGCCGCTCGGGCGGTCGCGCGGCTACGCCTGCTTTCCCGGCACCTTCGCCCGCGGGAGCCCGCCGACCACGAGACGGTAAGAGTCGGTGACGAGCCTCTTCACCAGCTCCTCCTCGATGGTGCCGCCACCCTCGACCGTGATCCAGTGCTTCTTGTTCATGTGATAGCCGGGGGTGATGTCCGCATGCTGTTCACGCAGGGTCTCGGCGTCGTCGGGATCGGCTTTCAGGATCACGACGGGGTGCCCGGGCATGTCGGTCATGAGCATGAAGACCTTGTCGCGCACCTTGTAGACGTCCCAGTCGGGGCCGACGCGATGCTCCACGTCGGCGCCGGGTAGTTCCAGGCCACGGTCGCCCGCGAACTTCTGCAGCTGCTGTCCGTCCAAGACGATCAACTCCTCTGTCGATTCGAGTGCTCCGGCCGCCGGCGGTCACGGGGCCGGCCACGCTCACACCCGCTCGAGCACCACCACGGGGATCTCGCGGTCGGTCCTCTTCGTGTAGTCGTTGTAATACGGCCACACCTGGGCCATCTTGTCCCACAGCTGCGCCCGCTCCTCCCCCTCGGCCGTGCGGGCGCGCGCGGTGAACCTGTCGGCGCCCACCTGCACGCGGACCTCGGGGTTCGCCTGCAGATTGAGGTACCAGCTCGGGTGCTTCGGCGCTCCGCCATTGGACGCGACGACAACCGGGTTGCCCGCCGCCTCCTGGTAGATCAACGCGAGCTTGCGGTCGGCACCGCTCTTGCGGCCCTTGGTCGTGAGGACCAGCGCCGGCACGCCGGGCTGCCAGTCGTGGCCGACTTCGCCGTCGGTTTCCTCGTACCGGCGGACGTGCTCGTCACCTTCAAGCATTCGTGTTCCCCTCTGATTCGGTGGTTTTGAGCACGGCGTCTCAGTGCCCGAGGTTCTTACTCCGCGGCCGGTTCGTGTGACCGAGCGCACTGCTGTCACCAGCCGAAACCTGCCCGGCAGACCATCTTGCAGTGGACCTTATAGTCCATATAATGTGTCGACGGCCGTGACCCAGCACATCGAGAGGGTGTCATTCCAGTGGGATGGACAAGCAGTTCCGCACGGGCTTGGTCGAGGGCGGCATGAGCTCGCTGACCACGCCCACCCGAGACGTCTCCGCGCTCGAGAAGACCGCCGCCGCGGGCGCGAACTGGATCGACGACCGCTTCAAGGTCGCGAAGCTGCGCCACAGCCTCAACAAGGTCTTCCCCACGCACTGGTCGTACTTGCTCGGCGAGGTGTCGCTCTACAGCTTTCTCGTGGTGATCGCGTCGGGTGTGTACCTCACCCTGTTCTTCGATCCCTCCATGCAGGAGGTCACGTACCACGGCAGCTTCCAGAACATGCAGGGCCTCGAGATGTCGAAGGCCTTCGCCAGCACCCTCGACCTCTCGTTCGACGTGCGCGGCGGGCTGTTCGTGCGCCAGCTGCACCACTGGGGCGCGCTGATCTTCATCGCAGCCACCTTCCTCCACACGTTCCGGATCTTCTTCACCGGCGCGTTCCGGCGTCCGCGCGAGGCGAACTGGGTGATCGGGGTACTGCTGCTCCTGATCAGCATGTTCGAAGGCTTCTTCGGCTACTCGCTGCCGGACGACCTGCTGTCGGGCACCGGTATCCGCGCGACCCTGTCGGGCATCGTCCTGTCGGTGCCGGTCGTCGGCACCTGGATCCACTGGGCGCTGTTCGGCGGCGAGTTCCCGGGCGACCAGATCATCCCGCGCCTGTACACGATCCACATCCTGATCCTGCCCGGGGTGCTGTTCGCCCTGGTCGGGGTGCACCTCGTGCTGGTGTGGTTCCAGAAGCACACGCAGTTCCCCAGCCACCGGGCCAAGGAAACGAACGTCGTCGGCATCCGCATCATGCCGGAGTTCGCTCTGCACGGGGGCTCGCTCGCCGTACTGGTCACGGGCGTGATCGCGCTGATGGCCGGGCTGTTCCAGATCAATCCGGTGTGGAACTTCGGGCCGTACAACCCCTCGATGGTGTCGGCGGGCTCCCAACCGGACTGGTACATGGCCTGGGCCGACGGCATGCTGCGCATCTGGCCGGCCTGGGAGGTCTACCTCGGGAACTACACGATCCCCGCGGTGTTCTTCCCCGGCGCGGTCGGGATGCCGCTGCTGTTCACCATTCTGATCGTGTATCCGTGGATCGAGCGGAAGCTGTCGAAGGACACCGCGCACCACAACCTGCTGCAACGCCCGCGCGACGCGCCGGTCCGCACTTCGCTGGGGATGATGGCCCTCGCCTTCTTCGCGGTGATCGAACTGTCCGGGTTCAACGACATCATCGCCGACCAGTTCAACATCTCCCTGAATGTCACCACGTGGGCCGGCCGTATCGGCGTGCTGTTACTGCCTCCCCTCGCCTACTACGTGACGTACCGGATCTGCCTCAGTTTGCAGCGGGCGGATCGGGAAGTGCTCGAACACGGCATCGAAACCGGCATCATCAGGCGCGAGCCGAACGGCCAGTTCATCGAAATCCACCAGCCGCTGGCCGGCGTGGACGACCACGGCCACGCCATCCCGTTGTCCTACCAAGGCGCCAGCGTGCCGAAGAAGATGAACAAGCTCGGCGCCGCCGGCCGCGCGGTCCCCGGCTCCCTGCTCACCCCGGACCCTCCCGAGGAGACGGCCGCGCTCGAACGCGCGGCCACCGAACACCCCGCCCGCTCCGAACACGGCTGATCGTCCACCAAGCAGCTCCGACGACAAGTACAGGATTCGATGGATACCCCCTTGCTCACCGACCGCCTCGTGATCCGGGACTGGTCGGCCGACGACGCCGAGGCCGCCCTGGCCATCTACGGCTCCTCCGACGTCACCCGCTGGCTGACACCGGCGATGGACCAGGTACCCGACCTGCCCGCGATGCGCGCGGTGCTGGAGGCGTGGCGCGAAGCGCAGCCCAACCTGCTCGTCCCTCGTGGCAGGTGGGCCGTCGAACTCCGCGAGACGGGCGCCGTGGTCGGCGGCCTCAACATCCGGCTGCTGCCGCCGTACGAAGAGGATCTGGAGATCAGCTGGCAGATCCATCCCGACCACTGGCACCGGGGGTACGCGACGGAGGCGAGCCAGGCGCTGATCGACTGGGTGTTCGCCGAAGACGCCGAGGAGCTCTTCGCCGTCGCCCGCCCGCACAACGTGCGCGCGATCGCCACGGCGAAGCGCCTCGGGATGGAATGGGTCGGCGAAACCTCGAAGTACTACAACCTGCGGCTGCAGGTGTACCGGATCAGGCCGGCAGACCGGATCCGATGAGGACCCCGGCCGCGGCCTTCTGGCGCCGCGGCCGAGAAGAACACAGGCACGTCGCGATCATCAAGTCCCCGCGTGGCCGGCCCTGACATCGGCGACGCGGCCCTCGGCCGGGCTGCGCATCCTCGGGTTCGACATCCCGCGCAGCCAGGCCCCCTTGTGTGGAGCGCAATCCGTCGCCGAAACCGCGCCGCCGTCGGTAAGACAGCACGCCGGGCCGACACCAACCATCCACACGATGACGGCGGTCGCCAGCCGCGGCGCACTCCGAAGGAGGAGAAATGACCGACACCACGCAGCGGGCCGAGGATCTCGCGATCCTCGAGAAGCTCAACCTCGACTACGTCGTGGCCGACCAGGCCAGCGACGCCGCCCGCTTCAGCACGTTGCTCGCCGAGGATTTCGTCGTGCAGACCCCGGGTGTCACGCGCAATCGCGAGGAGTTCCTCGAGTACATCGCCAAGCCGCGGCCCTTCAAGGATCTCGCCGTGCACGACGTGAAGATTCGCATCCTCAGCGATGTCGCTCTGATCCACGGCCGCAGCACGTACACCATGGTCGCCGACGGCGCGGAGCAGGAAGCGCTGTACACGGACGCATACCAGAAGCGTGAGGGCACCTGGGTGTGCGTCTCGGCCTGCGCGATCGCTCCGGGCACCTGACCATCGGCGGGATCCGCCCGCCCCGGAAGGTTCAGCGACGATCCGATGGTCCGGCGTCCGATGCGTTGGCGACCGCGATGATGTGGGTCACCGTCGCGACGTCGAAGTACTCCTCGATTCGCGTGATTCTGCCGTCGGAGACAGCGAGATACATCGCGATCTCGAGAGCGGACTCCTCACCGTTGGGCAGCCGGCCGCGGAGGACGTGCTGCTGGAAGACTCCGTCTCCGACGTCGACGCGGCGCGAGACGTCGAAGTGCAGGCCGCGAATGGCACGGCTGAACAAGCCGAGGATGTCGAGATTTGCTTCGAGGCCTTGGTCGCCGCCGCCGTCGTTGTGCCAGACCGTCGCGTCGGGGGCGTAGATGGCGCGCACCGCGTCGATGTCACCGCGCTCAATGGCCCGGAAGAAGTTGTCCACCACGGAGGTGTTGGTGTGGGGCATGGATGTCTCCTTGACCGGAGGGAGTGTCGAGATTTTCCGTAGCCCGCCGCGGCCGGCGATCATCAGGAGCCCAGTGCGATCGACACCCGGCGGGCGAGCTCGGGTACGACGTCGGCCGTGAACCAGGAGTTCTTCGCGTGCCAGCGGTAGTTGAGCGGCGACGGGTGCACCAGCGGGAACTCGCCCGGGAGGTAGTCGCCGTACGACCGCACGGTCTCGGTGAGATTGGCCTTGGCCCGGCCGGCGAGGTAGAACCGCTGAGCGTATGTCCCGATGAGCACGCGGAGCGTGATGTCCGGCATCCCGGCGAGAATCCGCGGATGCCACCGCGGCGCGAAGTCCTTGCGCGGCGGCAGGTCGCCCGTCTTGCCCTTCCCCGGGAAGTAAAAATCCATCGGCACGATGGCGAACAGCGCCGGGTCGTAGAACTGCTCGTCGCGCACGCCGAGCCACGAGCGCAAGCGCGCGCCGCTGGCGTCGTCCCACGGGATGCCGCTCTCCTGGGCGAGCCGGCCCGGCGCCTGGCCGATGATCGCGATCCGGGAGGCCGCGGACCCGGCCCACACGGGGCGGTAACCGAGGTCGCGGGCCCACGCGTTCGACGGGTCGGACGTCAGCTCGTCCGTGACTGCACGCAAAACGTCGCTCAACTGCACTCCGGGTCAGTGGGCAGGGAAAGTCCTTTGTGGCCTCGCGGTGGCACCGTCGGCATCCTATAGCTGGACCATAAAGTCCATCAACTTGGCGCGCACCGTGCGCGACGCGCAGCTCCGGCCAAGAAATCTGACACTCAGCAGCCGTTCGCGCTAGGGCAGGCTCGGATCCAGCCACGGCCCTTCGGGCAGCTCCGGCACCGCGAACCGCTCGTCGAACGAGCACAGCGGCAGGCGCTCGCCGAGGAACCGCAGCAGGACGGACCCGACGATCGCCGAGCAGAGCGAACCTCCGAGAACTCCGACCTTGGCCTGCTGCTGCAAGCCGGGATCGGTGAAGGCGAGGTCGGTGATGAAGAGCGCGATCGTGAAACCGATCCCGGCCAGCATCGCGCCACCGATGAGGTGGCCGTAGCGGACGCGGCCCGGCAGGGTACCCAGCCCGGTTCGCAGGGCGATTCCCGCCCCGAGCGAGATACCGGCCGCGTTGCCGACGATCAGCCCGACCGCCACACCCAGTGTCACGGTGGAGGAAGCCGCAGCCCGCAGCGCGCCGCCGTCGAGCTGGACGCCGGCGTTCGCCAGGCCGAAGGCGGGGATGATCACGAACGCGCTGATCGGGTGGAGAATCGCCTGCAGCCGTTCGTTGGCGGAAAGCGTCGCCTTGATCGCGGTGGTCGCGAGCCGCACCCGCACGGCGTCCGCGCGCTCGATCACCGCGCGGCCGTAGAGGCGGAGCCGCTCACCGCTGTGCGCGTCGACCTCGCCGGCCGGCACGATCAGTCCGACGAGGACGCCGGCCAGCGTCGGATGCACTCCCGAAGCGTCGACAGCCGCCCACAACCCGATCCCGACGACGAGATACGGCGTCAACCGCCACACCCCCAGCCACCGCAGCCCGAGCAAAGCCAGGATCAGCACCACCGCGACAGCGAGCGCCGGCACGGACACGTGCTGCGTGTAGAACACGGCCATCACCGTGATCGCACCGATGTCGTCGCCGATCGCGAGCGTGAGCAGGAAGAGCCGCAACTGGTCCGGGCAGCGTGGCCCGAACAGCGCGAGCACGCCGATCAGGAACGCGGTGTCGCTCGACATCGGGATGCCCCACCCGACCGCGGCGACGCCGGAGCTGTTGAACAGGAAGTAGATCACCGCGGGCAGCACCAGTCCACCGAGCGCGCCGCAGGCCGGGACGACGATCGAACGCCGTTCGCGCAGCTCGCCGACGGCCACCTCGCGGCTGATCTCGAGACCCACCACGGCGAAGAACACCGCCATGGCAACGTCGTTGACCCAGTCGCGGAGGTTCAGCGAGAAATGCGCGGCGCCGACTTCCGCGCCCGCCGGGGTCGCCCAGAACGCGTCGTAGTTCGCGCCCGCCACGTTCGCCCACACGAGCGCGGCCACCGTGGCGGCCAGAAGCAGGACGGCGCTGCCCGCTTCGGTGAGCAGGAACCGGCGGAACCCGGCGGAAACATAGGGCAGCGGCACGTTCACCCGACGGGTCGCCGAGGGCATCCGCGGGAGGAGCCCGTCGGTGAATCGGCTCGAGTCGGCGTTCACGAGCCGAGTATGACCGACGCGCCCTCGACCGGATTGTGTAGCGTCGGCCAGACCGGCGGGACGCCGGCCGGTTCGACAGCGACCTCGCGGCGAGGCTGTCCGGAGTGGATCACCTGACCGCGGAGGGATCGCACGTGACGACGAGGAGCGACGTCGACCTGGACCGGCACGTCTACGGCGATCCCTCCGCCCGCGTCACGGTGGTCGAGTACGGGGACTTCGAGTGCCCGTACTGCGCCGCGGCCGCACCGGAGCTGCGCAAGCTGGTCGACAGCTCGGACGGCTCGATCCGCCTGGTGTTCCGCCATTTCCCGCTCTTCACGATTCACCCGTACGCGCTCACGGCCGCCCTCGCGGCCGAGGCGTCCGGCGAGCGGTTCTGGGCCATGCACGACCTGCTGCTCACCCACCAGACCAAGCTGACGGACGCCCACCTGCGGACGTACGCGACCCGCATCGGGGCCGGCGACGTCACCGGCGAAGCCGCTCAGCAGTTCCGTCCGGCCGTCGTGGCCGACTACACCTCCGGCGCCGAGCTCGACGTCCGCGGCACGCCGACGCTGTTCATCAACGGCCGCGCGTATCGGGGCCGGGTCAGCTTCCAGGCGCTCCGATCAGCAGTGCGCCCGACCGGCTGACCGGCAGTCGAAAACCCTCACTCATCACACCAAGTGGACCTCCAAGTCCGCCATGTGATCAAGGACGGCCGCGTTCAGGGTCTTGAAGCGCACCTTCGATCTGTGGCACGATCCACACTCTCACCGGAACCCCAAGGCCCGGCGCGCGCACTGCACGATCAGCCGGCAAAACCTGCCCTCAGCCACGGGATACCCTAGTGGACTGGATAGTCCTCTGTGGTGCATGATGGGCGCGCCGGACAAACGAACTTGAACCAGCAGAGCGCTGAGCCACTGACTGGGCAAACTGCGCCTGCGCTCCGTCGCACAGGACGCGAGAAGGGTCTACACACGGTGAGCGAGCAGCCGGGCTTCAAGCCGATTTCGCCGGCTACCAGCCTTCCCTTGAAATTGTCGTCAGCGATCATCACGGCTGACGACAGCAGCCGGTCTCACGACGTCGGAATCGAGCGCCGCTGGCCGCGGGAGCTCTCGATCAGCGTCCGCGTGCTGGGCGAGCTGGAAGTCATGCTCGCCACCAGCCACGAGGCGCCGCAGGCCACTTCCGGTCTTCCCGAAGCGAGCCGGGCAGCCGAACAGCTCGAACTGCAGGTCAACTCGATCTTCCTCAGTTCGCTGCCTCGCGTCATCCACGTCTCCGGCCGGCACCACGGCGCACACCTCGACGAAGCGGCCACGCAGTCGTACCGGCTGACGATGACCTTCTCCGACGGGAGCGCCACCAGCATGTTCTGGAGCACGACCTTCGAGGTTCCCCCCACGCCACTTCACGAATCCAGGTGGCGGCTGAACGTGCCGTTCAGCCACTCCCTGACCCCGGCGACCTTCGACGCCGCACCCCACCGCTGAAGCACGATCAGGAGAAACCCCATGGACAACGACATGAATCTGCAGAAGAACAGCCAAGGCGGATCGTACGAGGCCGTCGTCGACGGACGGGTCGTCGGCATGATCGTCTACCACACACCGCACGGCAATCAGCGCGTGACACTCAGCCACACCATCGTCGAACCCGAGTACCGCGGCCAAGGGATCGCCACCCGGCTCGTCAAGCATGCTCTGGACGACCTTCGCGCGAACGACCTGAAGCTCACGAACTACTGCCCGTTCGTCGCGGACTACATCGCCGACCACCCCGAATACACGGACCTTGTCGACAGCCGCTACCCGGGCGGCGCCGCGGTACCCGATCGCGCACCGCGCGAACGCACCAACTGACGTACTCCGAGGGTCGCACCGGAGGGGCGCTTGCCGCACCCTCGAAACCAGTAAAGAAGTTCAGAGGACTCCGGAGGAGACATGACCATGCGCGGAACCCTGCCCGATCGGTGCGGCACTTTCACGATCGGAGGTCACCAGATCACGCGACTCGGACTCGGCACGGCCCAGATGAGCGAGTCCGGTGTGTGGGGCCATCCGGAAGACGCCACCGAAGCGGCGAAGGTTCTCCGGGAAGCCGTCGATCTCGGGGTGAACCTCATCGACATCGCCGAATCGTCCGGCCCGTTCGACTACGAAGAACTCATCGTTCGAGCGCTGAGCCCGTATCCCGAAGATTTGCTGCTGATGGTCAAGGGCGGGCTGCTTCGATCGGCGGAAGGCCAGTGGGAGCCGGTGATCCGGCCTTCGTTCCTTCGCAAGCAGATCGAAATGCGCCTCTGGTACCTCAAGCTCGATCACATTCCACTGTTCCAGCTGCACGGGTTCAGCCCGAACGCGCCCATCTCCGATCAGATCGGAATGCTCGCCGACCTGCAGCGAGAAGGGAAAATCGGGCTGATCGGCTTGGCGGAGGTGACGGTCGAGGAACTGGCGGAAGCGCGAAAGTTCGCAGAGATCGCCACGGTTCAAGCCGAATACAATCTCGTCAACCGGGCCACGGAGCCGTTGCTGGACTACGCGGAGGCAGCGGGCATCGGGTTCATCCCCTGGCTTCCGCTGGCCACCGGGGCGCTGGCTGACCGGGAGGGCCCGCTGGCCGAGATGGCGCGACAGCGTGGGGTCGCCCCCGCGCAGCTCGCTCTTGCCTGGCTGTTGAAGCGTTCACCCGCGATGCTCCCCGTTCCCGGAACGTTGAGCGTCCGGCATCTGGCCGACAATGTTTCCGCAGTGGACATTCCGTTGACGGCCACCGAACTCGACGAGCTCGATCGACTGACGCCCCAGCCGTAATCGAGCGTTCCGGACAATCGTCCGACACGCTTGTCCGGATGACGCCGAGAAGGAGAACGAGGTGGCCGATACCGAGGTCACCCTGCCACGACCGGTGGGTGTTCCGGTCCGCTCGCCGCAAGGTCGGCGGATCCTGGTCGCGACCGTCCTCGGCGCCAGCATCGCCGGCATCGACACCAGCGTCGTGACCGTCACGCTCCCGGACATCGGCCGGGACTTCGGCGCGAGCTTCGCTTCACTGCAGTGGACCGTCACCGGATACACCCTGAGCCTCGCCTCGCTCATCCTCCTCGCGGGCGGGCTCGGCGATCGATACGGCCGCCGGCGGATCTTTCTCGTCGGCGTCACCGTGTTCACCCTCGCCTCCGTGTTGTGCGCGATCGTGCCCGACGTCGGAAGCCTCGTCGGCGCGCGCATCCTGCAAGGGATCGGCGGCGCCTTCATGGCGCCGGCGAGCATGGCCATCCTGCAGTCCACGATCACCCCGGACGACCGGCCGCGGGCGATCGGCACGTGGTCCGGGTTCGCCGGAATCGCCGGAGTTCTCGCGCCGTTCGTCGGCGGGTGGCTGCTGTCGCTGGGTTCGTGGCGCTGGATCTTCCTGATCAACGTGCCCGTCGCCGTCATCGTCCTGCTGGTGACGGTGCGGCACGTTCCCGAGACCCGCGACGGCCGAACGTCGCGAATGGACTGGGGTGGATCGGCCTTGGCCGTCGTGGCCCTCGCCGCGGCGAGTTACGCCTTGACCGGCTTACCGGTGAACCCGAGAGACCCCTGGGCGGTGACGAGCGTGGGCGTCGCCATCGCGGCGGCGCTCGGCTTCGTCTGGTGGGAACGGCGCACCGCGTCCCCGATGCTGCCGGCGTTGCTGATGAAGTGCCGGCCGTTCGTCACCATCAACGTGATCACCTTCATCGTCTACGGTGCGTTCGGTGTGTTCTCCCTGATCTTCACGATCGCATTGGAGACCGTCTCCGGGTACAGCCCCACCAAGGCCGGCAGCGCACTCTTGCCGATCACGGTCATCAGCCTGCTTCTGGCCCCGTCCAGTGGCAAACTCGCGGCCCGCATCGGGCCGGGATTACAGCTGGCTGTCGGTCCCGCACTGTGCGGTGTGGCGGCGCTGATGGCCCTGCAGGTCAACCCGGACACCAGTTACTGGGGTGTGGTGATCCCCCTCGAGTGTGTGTTCGGTCTGGGGATCGCCGCGATGGTGGCGCCCTTGACGGCCGTCGCGCTGTCGTCGGCGCCGGACGAGCGCGCCGGCGTGGCGTCCGCGGTGAACAACGCGGTCGCACGCGGTGGTGGCCTGTTGTGGATCGCGGCGCTTCCGCCGATCGTGGGGCTGACCGGCTCGTCGTACACCCGGTCCGAGGCTTTCCTTCCGGGTTATCGGCTGATCTGCGTCATCTGCGCAGTCGCCTTTGTCGTCTCCGGCACCATCGCGGCGGCGGTTTTCCGCAGCCACGCTCCGTGCGACCGGCGCGTCCTGCTCGCGCACCCGATGCCGCACCCGCTGTGCCGATAGCGCAATCGCCGTCGGTCAGACGACTCCTCCGTTGGCGCGGACGACCTGCCCGTTGACCCACCGGCCATCCGGTCCGGCGAGGAAGGAGACGACCGCGGCGACGTCGTCGGGTGCGCCCAGCCGCGCCGACGGCGGCAGATCGGCCAGCTCCCACCGCTCCTCGGCCGATGTGCTGTTCAGGAAACTCGCCGTCGCGGTCGGGCCGGGCGCCACGGAGTTCACCGTCACGTCCCGGCCCCGGAGCTCCTTGGCCAGGATCCGGGTCAACGTGTCCACTGTGGCCTTGGAGGCCGTGTAGGCGCTGAGCGCCGGAGGCGCCAGCCGCACGGCCGTCGACGAGATGTTGATGACGGCTCCGCCCGCGCGGACCCTGCGCGCCGCCTGCTGGTTCACCACGAACGTGCCACGAACGTTGACGCGGAAGACCGCGTCGAAGTCGGCCCAGTCGAGGTCGGTCAGCATCGCGGTGCGATTGATCCCCGCCGTGTGCACGACGACGTCGATGCCCCCGAAATGCCAGACGACGTCGTCGAACACCCGGCGCATCTCGTCTTCGTCCGCGACGTCCCCTGTGAACGCGGCACAGCGGCGTCCGAGCCCGTCGATCGCCACCATGGTCTCCTTCGGCGCGGCCGCGCGGCCGTGCGCGAGAGCGACGTCGAATCCGTCCGCCGCGAGCCTCCTGGCGATGACCCCGCCCATTCCCCCCGTCGCACCGGTGACAAGCGCGGTCCTCGGTCGCGGCGTACCGCCTGCCGATCGTGTCATCCGGCGTTCCTTCCACGTCAGCGTCTCCCCCGACTGGTGTTCGTCGGTAGGTCTGCTGCCGCAACGCCGTGACTTCTTACCTTCCTCCCCCTGATTCGAACCGGTTCCGGCGCGGCCGGTGATCTGGGCGAGGCGGTCCGCGCTTGGCCGGAGCGAGCTAGTCGATGCGGATGATCGTCTTCCCGCGGTTGTGCTGTCCGGGTGCGAAGGCAGCCGGTGCGTCGGCGAGGGGGTGCACGGAGCCGACCAGCACGCGCAGGCGCCCGTCGCGGACGCGCTGTGCCAGGTCGGCCAGGCGGGCGCGGTCGGCTTCGACGACGAAGAACACGGCCCGGCCGTCGCGTGGCTTCACGGTCGGAGGGCCCGCGATGGTGACCAAGGTGCCGCCGGCGCGGACGAGGCTCGCCGAGCGGTCGAGGATCTCGCCGCCGAGCACGTCCAGGACCACGTCGACCTCGCCCGCGTCCTCCAGCCGGTCGGTCTGCAGATCGAGGAAGGAGTCGGCGCCGAGGTCCAGGACCACGTCGCGGCCGGCCGCACGCCCGGTGCCGATGACCGTCGCGCCCGCCTGGTGGGCGAGCTGCACCGCGATCGAACCGACGCCGCCCGCCGCGCCGTGGATCAGCACGGTCTGCCCGGCCTCGAGCCGGGCGTGGTCGAACAGCGCCTGCCACGCGGTCAGACCGGAGATCGGCAATGCCGCGCCGACGGTGTGGTCGATGCCCGCCGGGAGCGGTGCGAGGTTGCGCGCCTCCACGGCGGAGAATTCCGCGAGGGACCCGTCGCGGGTCCAATCGGCGAGCCCGAACACGCGCTGCCCGACCGTGAGGCCGGTGGTTCCGTAGCCGAGCTCGGCGACGACGCCGGACAGCTCGTGCCCGGGCACGCTCGGCGTCCGATCGCGCCCGGCACGGTCGGCCCAGGTCCCGGGCCACTCGAGCTCGCCGGGGGTGAATCCGGCCGCACAGACCCGCACGATCACGTCGTTCTCCGACGCGTGCGGGTAGGGGCGCTCCGTCAGGGACATGCCGCCGGGGCCGGCGTCGCGGTCCTGGACGGTGATGGCTCTCATATCAGTCCTCGGTGGTCTGGCGAAGGTTTTCAGCCGGCCTGGGTGCGGGCGCTCGGGTGGCGGAGGTGGTCCCGCGCCGCGATCTCGGCGGGTTCGAGCATGGTGATCATCTCCACGCCGGGCGCGCAGATGCACACGGCGACGAACCGGCTCCACTTCTCCGGTTCCAGGTTCGCGACCTGGTAGTGCACCACGTCGCCACCGGGCTCCCAGAACGCCTCACCGGCAGTGATCTCCCGAGGGGCTTCGCCTTCGAGCTCGAAGAGGATCTTGCCCTCGAGCACGTAGCCGAAGACCGGTCCGCTGTGACGGTGCGGACGCAGTCCCTCGTCCGCCGGCGGCAGCTCGACGAGCTGCGTCATGGCGTGCGAGCCCTCGGGGATCCGCGGCGGGGTGATGGACAGCAGGTCGGAGACCTTGACGTTTCCAACGGCCAACATGGTCCCGACGCTAACGCCGTTTCGGACCACAACCTGGGACCACTCGGCGGCCTTGAACGGGGACCACTTCGCCCAGCCACGCTTACGGCAACTGGCGTACCAACGCCTCGAGCGCTCCCGACCACGCGCTGGGCGACGGCGTGGCGAACCCGGCGACGAGACCGTCGCGAACCGACCTCGATTCCGGGTGCCGGAACAGGTCGAGTGGTTCGACGGCGAGCCGTCTCCACGCGGCCTGACGCCCGTCCGCGCTGGTCAGACGGCCGGCCTGCTCCAGCAGCACGTGCAGTCCCGCCGGCACGCCGCCGACCGACGAAGCCGGCGAGTGCTGCTTGACCGCCTCGACCAGCTGGTGCCGGCGCCGCCCGTACTGGGACCGCATGGCCCGGATGTGGCGGTCGTACGCGCCGGACTCGATGAAGTCCGCCATCGCCAGCTGGTTGACGAACCCGACGGTCTCCTCGGTTTCCCCCTTCTGCCCGGCCACGGCGTCGACCAGGTGGTCCGGCACCACGAGCCAGCCGAGGCGCAGGCCCGGCGCCAGCGATTTGCTCGCCGTGCCCAGGAAAATCACGTGCTCGGGGTCCAGCCCCTGCAACGCGCCGACGGGCGCGCGGTCGTAGCGGAACTCACCGTCGTAATCGTCTTCGATGATCACCGAGCGGCGGCGACGGGCCCATTCGACCACGGCCGCGCGCCGGTCCGGGTGCAACGCCACCCCCAGCGGAAACTGGTGCGACGGTGTCAGCAGCACCGCTCCCACGTTCGGCCGGCCGTCGAGCACCGCGATGTCGGCTCCGTCGGTGTCGATCGGGATCGCCGGGGCCGCCAGCCCGGCCTTCTCCAAGGTCCGGCGCTGTGCGGGCAGCCCGAACTCCTCGACCGCCACCGCCTTCACGCCGGAGGCCGCCAGTGCTGCCGCCACCAGGCGCAGTCCCTCGGCGGCTCCGCTGCACACGATGATGTTGTCCGCCTGCGTCCGCAAACCTCGAGCGCGCGCCAGGTATCGGGCGAGAGCCTCACGCAATTCGACCCGGCCCGACGTGTCGGAATATCCGAACGCGTCGAGCGGCGCGGCCCCGACGGCCCGTTTCACCGCGCGAACCCATTCCTCCCGCGGAAACGACGACAAATCCGGGCACCCCGGCCGAAGATCGTGCACCGGCCGCCGCAACGCCTGCGCCGCCCGCAGCCGGGGCCGCGCACGCACCGATTCCGCCCCACGCTGCGACACCTCGGTCCCCGACCCGTGGCGGGCGGTGAGCCACCCTTCGTTGACGAGCTCCGAGTAGGTGCGCACCACGGTGTTGCGCCCCACCCCGAGATCCGCCGCCAGCGCACGGCTCGACGGAAGCCGCGTCCCGGGAAGCAACCGCCCGGACCGGATCGCTTCCCGGAAAGCATCCATCAGGCCCGCGCGCGCACCACCGCCGCAGCGAATCAGGTGCAGGTCCAAACCGGAAACCCGTGCACTGCCGGCGGCCCCCTGATCACTCACGCCGGGCAACGCTACTACACCGCGCGGAATACGAGCTGCGTAAGAACATCCCGTTTCTTCTCACGCATTCGATCAGATGGACAATCCACCGCCGCCGGACACGACGATCTCCTGCCCGGTGATGTACGCGGCCCCGTCCGAAGCCAGGAACGCGACCGTCTCGGCGATGTCCTCCGGCGTGCCGAGGCGACCGAACGGGTTCTGCTCCGCCATGGCCGCCAGCGTCACGGCGACCTCGTCGGGTCCCATGTGGGCCCGTGTCATGGGGGTGTCGGTGAGTCCCGGGCTGACGGCGTTGACCCGGATGCGGCGCGGGGCGAGCTCCAGGGCCAGCGTCGGGATCATGGCCAGCATCGCGCCGTGCGATCCGGCCGCGACGCTGTTGCCGGGCAGGTTGCGCGTCGCTCCGATGCCGACGGTGAAAATGACCGAAGCTCCGTCGCACAGCAGCGGCAGCGCTTTGACCAAGGTGAAGAACTGGCCTTTGGTGTTGACGGCGAACACATCGTCGTAGGCGGCTTCGTCCCAGGCGTCCAGCGTCATCGGACGGCTGACGCCGGCGTTGAGGAACAGCGTCGTCAGCGTCCCGAATCGGTCCTGGACCTCGGACACCACCTTGTCGGTGTCGGCGAGCGAGCGAGCGTCGGCACGCAGCACCAGGACGTCCTCGGGCAGCTCCTCGCGCGCCCGGGCGACGCTTTCCGGACGCTGCCCGGTGACCGCGACGCGGTAGCCGCGGCTGTGCAGAACCTCCGCAGTCGCCTTCCCGATCCCGCTGGTGCCACCGGTGATCAGAGCTGCAGGTGCCGGCATGGTGATCTCACTCCACATTGGTTGGTGTACTGCGCCGAGTTCACGCTCAGGCGCGGCGCGGTGCAGGCAGCGAGCGCCACCGAGTTCGCCTGACGCAACTCTGCCGTTCCGAGCGTCCATCATGCCCCACTGCGGACTATCTAGTCCACTCAGGTGAGCCACGCACGTCGAGTAACCACCGGTATGCATCCTGACGCTGCCACTGTTGCGCCCTCACCTATCTGGACTATCTGGGCCACATTTGCCACGCTTGCGAGGTGACCATGACTCGCACGGGCAAGCGCGCGACCAAGGAACAGCGTGCCGCATCGAAGTACCTGGGCTCGCTCGGCGACTCACTCGCCAGGTGGGTGCGGTCGGCCGGACCGATTGATGCCTACGAGATGCACCTCCCCGTCGACGTCCGCAGTCCGCTCGAATGGTTCTCCTTCACCATCGCCTCGCGGCAGCTCAGCAGGGCGACGGCGGTTTCGATCTACGACCGGTTCGTCGCCCAGCTGGGTGGCTCCGTCACCGCCGAGCGGGTCATCGCGACCGACGAGCCGACGCTGCGCGGCGTCGGCTTGTCCTACCCCAAGGCCAGGGCGATCCGAGCGTTGGCCGAACACGCCGACGACGGTCTGCTCGATCCGGACGGTCTCTCTACCCGGTCGGATGCCGAGATTGAAAGCGAACTCGTGGCCATACCGGGTATCGGTCCGTCGTCAGCGCAGCGGTTCATGATGCTGTACCTGCGCAGACCCGACATCTTCCCGGCCGGCGACCTCACGGTGCGCGCCGCGATCACGGCGTTCGACGGGCTCGAGAAGAGGATCACGCCGAAGGTTGCGGAGCAGCGCAGCGAATTGTGGCGGCCGTATCGCTCGTACGCGACGTCGTACCTGTGGGGCTACATGTGGGAGCATCGTTCTCCGGCGCCCGACCGGTTCTCGCAGGCGCGATAGGCGTAGAGCCAGGATCGCGCTCCATACACGGCCGACCTGCTCAGGCCGTCGGCCACGTGGTCGAGGTCGGCGTCTGCCATCGCGGCCCACTCAGGACGGACCAGTCCCGGTGCCGCCGCGACGACGTCGGCGAAATTGACCATGCCCGCCCGTGATACCGCGACGCCCTGCGGACCCTGGTGGTGACGGCTGCACGCGGCATCGATCGCCCGCACGGCGGCCATGGACTCCGCAGACCATTCGAGATCGTCGGTGCCGGGCACTCGGAACAGGGTGTCCACCAGCTGCTGGGCCAGCGGGACCAGCGCAACCACGAACGCGTCACCTTGCTCACGGGTCATGAACGTCCACACCGGCGTCGCCGGACGCGCGGTGGCCGGAACGTCGGCGCGCGTCCAGGTGTCGATGAAGAACATCAGCAGCTCCGGGATCGGTTCCGTGGCCGAATGCACGGAACTGTCCGAACCGCCGCCGGGGTACTGCGAGGTCCAGACTGCGCGATCCCCGCCCTTGTCACGGATCGGCGCGTGCACGCGCCAGTCGGCGCAGAAGAACGACAGCTCGCCGGTCCGGACATTGAGCAGGACTCGCTGGTAGTGGCCGACCCAGCGGTCCGCCTGGGCCGGCAGCGGCGGCAGCTCCACGCCATCGGGAACCGGCCGGTGCACAACCTCGACTGCGTTGACATAACGAGTGACGGGCATCGTCGGCGTCCTCCCCGTCAACCGAGTGACGTGGAACTTGTTTCGTATTCAAAACCCTGCAGGTGATCCAGTTTCCCGGTAGAACGTCGCGATTTCGCCGTTGTAGTGCCGACAATCACTCAGAGGTAAGACGTTCCGAAGTGGACATACGACCGGCTCGTCACCGGAACCGCTGGGCCCGGGGCGCACGATGGCCACGCCGCGGCGCCGTGCCGGGAGTGAGTTCGAGGATCCGCACCACCCGATAACGGTGTGGCCTCCACGGCCGGTAAAACGCCTCGATCTCGTCGTCGGCGAGGGGATGGCCGGCGAGGGCCAGCCCGGTCATCCGGCCGAGGTGGAAGTCGCCGAGCGGCAGCGCGTCGGCATCCCCGAGCGCCCGGTGCCCGACCTGCGCCGCGGTCCACACGCCGACGCCCGGCATCAGCGACATCAGTTCGTACGCGCGGGCGGGGTCGCCGGCGGCACGGTCGAGCTTGGCCGCATGCCGTGAAACGAAGGTGATCGTCCTCGACCGCTGGAGGTCGACCCCGGCGCGCCGCCATTCCCAGACCGGGATCTTCGCCCATTCCTCGGGAGAGGGCATGACCCGCATCGTCTCGTGCGCCGGTCCCGGTGCCGCACCGCCGTGCGCCCGGACGAGGCGGGCCCAGGCGGCCATGGCGTCCAGGCCGACCACCCGCTGCTCCAGCACGGCGGGGACGAGCGCCTCGAACAGCCGCCCCGTACGCGGAACGCGGAGTCCCGGCAGCCGCTTCCAGGCCCGTTCCAGCACCGGATGCCCCGGCCGGAACTCCTCGGGGCGATCGTGCTCCCCCAGCTCGCTGCGGATGTTCCCGACGAGCTCCTCGGCCCCCGGCCCCCACGCGTCGACGTCCAGATCGTCCAGGCGCTGCTGCCGAATCCGGTAGGTGACCAGCCCTGACGAGGTGCGGGCCGTGCGCCACAGCGTCCCGTCGGCTTCCACCCGGTGGGTGGGGTCGTACCGGCCGCGCCGCAGGCTCTTGAGCGTCAGCTTCGCGTCCACGGGAAAGCCGGGCTCCCAGTGCGTCGACTGGTCCGGTGGCATTTCCAACGTCCCCTCCCTCGAGACGGTTCTCCGGGCGGTCTGCCTCGAGGACCGGAGATGACGGTGGAGGTTCCAGCGCGCCGGGCCGGCGCAGCGGGCTTGTTGGTTGCGCCCGCGCCGCCGACCTGCTCGCGCACTGCTCGGCGGGAGGCGACTGTACCTCGGTAGTGCAGGCGCAGGTCATGGAGCCCGTCTCGGCAGCCAGCCGGGAGTTTCAGCTTTGCCGAAGATTGCCGATCACGAATTCGGCCATTTTCGCGAGTCCGCCGCAGCGGTCGTTGTCCCAGTAGCTGCCGGGCAGGTCTTCGCCTTGGATGTCGAAGGTGAGCATCTGGTCATGGGTGACTTGGACGGAGACGGAGCACTCGTAGGTGTGCCGGAAGACGTGGTAGACGACCGCGGGGAGGCCGGCGATCGACGTCTCGGTCCACGGGTCGAGTTTGCCGTCCTTCTTCAGGCCGTCCACCGACAGTTCGGCGAGTGTCTTAGGGCCGTCGATCGGCTTCAAGGCCGAGATCAGCGCACCGAGGTGGTTGGTCCAGGAACACCCGAAGTCAGAAGGGCCGTTTCGCACGTTCGCGCGGATGTCGTTGGGCGGGTCAGCCACGACGGCCGCGGCCTGGTCCTTGGTGAGCAGGCTGCACGGGTCCGAGTCGAACTTGGCCAGGTCGACGGGCCGGTCAACCTGGGTGAACGGCAGCGGCGCCCCGGTCTGCGCCGGAGCCGGAGGCTGCGAGAGCAGACGGTGCGGCTTGGCCGAACCACACCCGCTGAGCAGACCCGCGGCGAGCACCACAAGCCCGGCCAACGCCCACGCCCTCATGCCCGCGCCACCGACGGCTCGACCCACCACTGCTTCTCGTCGCCCGACGGGCGTGGCGCCGCCATGACCGCTCGCGGCGTCGTGCATCCGGCTCCCCTACTCTGGGTTCCGTCGATTAACGGAACGTAACTATCGGATCTTACTGCGAATCGCCGACAATGCAGAACCGGACGAGGGACGGCCGCGCCGGCCGACCGCGAGCGACCGTACGTGGTGTCGAACCGGCCCGGAACATCGGTGCGGCGTTCGACAACATCGCGAAAGCGGTTGTGACAAACGAAATTCTTCGTCAACGGCGCGTGCGAAAGCGAGTTCTGTTCTCGCTACGCTGCCATGGCAAAGGCCGTCAATGCCTGGGGGATGTGTGAAGGACGAAGCCGCAGCCGTTTCCACTGAGCACGTGCAGTCGAACGGGCTGTTGTTCCGCAATCGTGACTACACCGGCTGGTGGATCGGAGACACCTTCTCGGATTTCGGTAGTGCGCTGTCCGTTGTCGCCTATCCGTTGTTGGTGCTGGCGGTCACCGGGTCGGTCGCGGGCGCGGGTGTTGTCGAAGCGGCCGTGATTGTCGGCAGCCTGATGACGATGTTGTTCGGCGGCGTGCTCGCGGACAGATTCTCCCGGAGGGCGATTCTCGTCATCGGCCCGCTGGTCCAGGCCGCCGCGGTGAGCGGCGTCGTGGTCGCGGTGCTGACCGGCCACGTCGCGGTGAGCGGTCTTGCCGCGGTCGGGTTCGTGCAGGGGCTCGCCGGCGGACTGACTCAGGGGGCGCAACTCGCGGCGCTGCGGCGCCTCGTGCCGGACGAGCAGATGGCGGCCGCTTGGGGCCAGTACGAGGCCAGGGTCAGGACGATCAAGCTGGCCGGCCCCGCGGTCGGCGGTTTCCTGTTCGGCGTCACGCGCTGGGTGCCGTTCCTCTCGGACGCCCTGTCGTTCCTGGCGAGCGCGGTCGGCGTGCTGCTCATCAAGCGCCCGCTCGGCCCGGACCGTGACGACGAGGACAGCGGTCCCGGAGAGTCGGTCTTCGCGAGCATCGGCGCCGGCTTGAAGTTCATCCGGGGCAACGCCTACCTGCGGTTCACGGCAGCGTGGGTCTCCCTGGTCTCGGCTTGCTACAGCGGCCTGGTCCTGCTCGTGATCGTGATCGTCCAGGGCCGCAGCGGTGATGCCTCACTCGTCGGTGCCGTGAGTTCGATCGGCGCCCTCGGCGGGCTCGCCGGGGCACTTCTCTCGAGCCGGATCGTGAAGCGGTTCCCCGGACGGCTGCTGGTCATCACCATGTCCTGGACGATGGCCGTCGTGGCGCTCGCCATGGGTTTGGTCCCCGGCACGTGGCCGGTCGGCGCGCTGCTGGCCGTGATGATGTTCCTCCTCTCGCCGCTCAACGTCGTCTTCGCGACCTACGAGATGAAGATCATCCCGGACGAGCTGATGGGCCGGGTGCAGAGCGCGATGAGCGTCGCGTCGACGTCGATCCAATGGCTCGGCCCGATCGCCGCTGGGTTGCTGGCCTCGGCCTTGAGCCCGACAGCGGCCACGATCGTGTTCGCCGGCGTGATGGCAGTGCTCGCGATCGCCACGCACTTCTCCGGCGGCCTGCGAGCGCTCACCGGTCCCGCCGCGGCGCCCGCCCGCTAGTCACGAGTCGGGTGCAGGAGCAGTTCGGCGATGGCTTGCACGCGGGCACGGGTGATACCGGTGCCCTGTTCAACCGCCAGCGGGTGGTCGGTGGGCTCGAGTTCCACGGTCGGCCGGACGCCGACGGGCTGGCTGTGCAGGTTGGTTTTCAGGTTCAAGGTCGTCGGCTCGTACGTGGGGAGTTCGGTGGCGAGCCAGCCGAAGTAGGGCGGTTCCTGCACTCGTTCCGGCTTGGTCCACAGTTCGGCGACGCGCGCGAAGTTGGCCTCGCTGAGCGACACCCACACGCCCCATTCGAAGTCGTCGCCGGTGTCCAGGGTCGGCAGGACCAGGCGCGCCCTGATGAAGAAGTGTTCGCCATCGATCACGCATTGCTCGTCGCCGAGGATGCTGCCGGGATTGCCGGTCAGGCCGTCGTGCCAGTAGGCGGGCGCGAATGTTCCGTAGCCCAAGGGGAGCTCGTCGTGGTGCCGGCCGCAGCAGGAACAGTCGTACCCGAGGTCGGTGGTCATGGCACACAGCATAGGGATGCTCGGAGCCTCAGCACATGAGTTCGCGCCCATCCACCGAAAGCCACCGCGACGGCAAATCCTGCGGTCCATCGGCCAAGCGGGCAGGATCGGAATTCGGAGGAGAATCGAGGGGGTAGATCTGCGGTGAAGGCTTCCGAGAAGGCCAGGATGTGGGCCTGCCTCGCCGTGTCAGGGGTGCTGGCGGTGACCGCGTGCAGCTCGTCGATTGCGGGCCGGGCTCACCCGGCGAACTCCCCTGAGGCGAAGCAGGCCGAGACCGGGATTGCCCTTGAGAACCTGACCGTGGCTCCGGCCGAGGCGATGACGTACGCCGGTCAGCCCGTCTACGACGCCTGCGCGATCATGAACCCGTTCCTGATGCAGCAGGCGGGGTTCGTGATCAATCCCGAGAAGACCTTCATACAGATGAAGTTCACCGGCAATGACGGTCCCCCGGCCCCCGGTTCTGTCACCTACGATCCGTCCGGGACGCACAGCTCGCCGGAACCCGCGTCCGAGTGCCTGATGACGGGCAGAGACGACAAGTACCAGCTCGGCCTGAGTATCGACCAGAAGCAGTACGAGAGCGACGGCTTTTCGAGCGACCGGGACACCATCTGGCGCCTGGCCACCAATCCCGAGTCGCAACAGAGCACCCAGTCCCACACCGTCAGCCACGAGACGCGTGGCGACATGCAGATCTATGTGACGATGGGGACGTCCGTCTATCCCGATGAGTACGAGGTGTATTTCTTCTGGGGTGGCGACCAGTACTGGGCCACGTTGACCATGCACGCCAGCGACTACGGCACCCCTGAGGACAGCCCGGGCATCTCCCAGGAACCCGCCGACGCTCTGAAGTTCCTGATCGATCAGATCGCCGGCAAGCTGGCCGCCGGGCCCGGCAAGGTGGGACTCTCCAAGTACCGGTTCGCGCCACCCTGGAACGTGCCGAACGCATGTGACGTGTACCGGCCCGAAGACTGGGGGCTGTCGTTCACGGACGACACCGCGTCCGGCCGGGTTCAGGAACAGTCGTCGATCGGTCCGGTGCGGTTCACCGCCGATGCCCAGGACTCCGGCAAGGGGCCGTGGAAATACGTGTGGAGCAGCTGCTATCGCATGAATCATGCCAACACGGGCAACTTGATCGACCAGGATGGATTGACGGTTCAGCTCGACACGTACGACAACCTTGATGGCGCAACGTACTCCAACCAGGTGCAATGCCACCCGCACACCCCCGGACCGGGTGGCGCGCCTTCGGAGGAGACCGAAGCCGAGCTCGGAGACGGCGACACTTGCTGGGTACCCACGGGCGGCAGCCCTCACCTGCTGTTCAAGGTCGGCCGCCACGTGGTCACCCTGTGGGCCTTCAAGCACGAGGACTACCAGCAGCCCGCGCTCAACGCGGTTTTCGGGAAGGTCGTGAACACGATCGTCGACCGGTTGAAGCGAATTCCTTGACCTCGTTGGCCACCGCCGAGATCACGTCGGACGGTGATCGCGCGCGGGCACAGAACATCCGTGGCCGGGCCCCGAAAACCCGGGCCCGGCCACGAACGGCCGCTGCGATCAGGCCGAGGGGGCGGGCGAGCGCAGGCCGGCTTCTTCCAGGCGCGGCAGGACGTCGGCGGCCAGGCGTTCCAGGCCGGTCTCGTAGTCGAGCCACAGGAGCATCAGGCCGTCGACGCCGGCGGCCGAGAGTTCGGTCATGCGGGTCGCGATGTCGGTGGCCGTGCCGACGAGGGGGTAGGCGCCGTAGCCGGCCTTGAATTCGTTGGCCATGTCGGCCATGCGTTCGGGCGGCATGGTCTTGGCGTTCGGGATGTTGGCGGCGATGAACTCCTCGACCGCCTTGTCGTCGCCCTGGGTCACGATGTAGTCGTGGGCGTACGCTTCGGCTTCGGCTTTGGTGTCCTTCTGCACGACGTAGGCGGAGAGCCAGATCTGGATTTCCTTGCCGAACTTCTTGCGCGCTTCTTCGCGGTATTCGGCCACTCGCGCCTGCACCGCGCGGGGGTCCGGGTCGTCCGGGATGGTGAAGGCGACTTCGGCGTGCTGGGCGGCGAAGTGGCGGCCGCGGGGTGAGCCCCCGGCATTCAGCAGCACCGGACGGGACTGGAGGGGGTGCGGTTGTGAAATGGCGTTCTTGAGCTCGAAGGAGTCATTCTTGAGATCGAAGGATTCGGTCGAGGACCACAGTTTGTCGAACACCTCCATCCAGTCGTCGCCGTAGGCGTAGCGGTCGCCGTGTTCCTTCATGGCGACACCGAAGAGGTCGAACTCGGGCTGGAACCAGCCGCACACCAGGTTCATTCCCGCGCGGCCGCGGGAAATGAGGTCGAGCGTGGCTTCCGCCTTCGCGACGAACGCCGGATTGACCAGCGTGATCGGCACGGTGCTGATGACGCTGATGCGCTCGGTGATCGAGGCGACGGCACCGGCCCAGGAGAGCGTTTCCATGACGTCCCCCGAATAGTGCCCGTCACCGCCGAAAGGGTGCCAGCGCGACGCGGAGACGAACCCTTCGATGCCGAGCGCGTCCGCCCGTTTCGCGAGGCGCGCGGTGGCCTCCCAGTCGCCGGAGAACCGGTCCGGGTGAAAGGTGAAGGACGCGCCCCCGCCGTTCATGCCGAAGATGCTCAGCTTGAGCTTGTTGGCCGAATCCCGAATGGGATTGGGCTTGACGACGTTTTCTTCCACGGAAGAACTCATTCCTCGTAATGGAGACGGCTGATGGAAAAACCAACCCAGGTGCCGGACAGTTTCGCGCCGGGAACCTCCGAATCGCCATACCCCTCAGGTGTTATTTCCCGCCCTGCACATCACTCCACTGGCCACAGGGGCGCCGCCCGGAGGCCGAGGCGGCCCAGCGCCGTGTCGGCGGCCCGGTCGACGTCCCGCTTGAGCTGCTCGACGTCGACGGTCTTGAGCTGCTTGCCCTCCAGCACCACGCGGCCGTCGATCACGACCGTCTCGGCGTCGGTGCCGCTGCCGGAGTAGACGAGGTCGGCGATCGGGTTGGCCAGCCGGTTCGGGGACCAGGACAGGCCGGTGGCGTCGAAGACCACGAGGTCGGCGGCGCGGCCGGGCGCGATCGAGCCGATCTCGGCGGACCAGCCCAGCGCGTCGGCGGCGTTGACCGTCGCCATTTCGAACACCGAGTGCGCACCCATGATCAGGGGGTCGCGGCGCACGTCCTTGTGCGCGGCGGCCGCCACGTACATCACCCGCACCAGGTCCAGGAACCGGCTGATCGCCGCGCCGTCCGTGCCGAGCGTGACGTTCACGCCGGCGGCCACGAGCTCCGGGATCACGCCGTGGGTGACCCAGCCGTTGCCGCCGGTGAGGCTGGCGGACGGCGAGTGGGCGACGGACACATTCGCGGCCCGCAGCAACTCGATGTCGCTTTCGGGCAGCCACGCGATGTGGGCCAGGAGCAGCCGCTGGTCGAGCACGCCGAACCGTTCGTACCGCTCGAGATCCGGGTTGCGGCTCGCGTCCGTCCGCGCACCGATGAAGTGACCGAGGATGCCGGTGTCGCGTTCGTTCGCCCGCTTGACGACGCCCTCGAGCAGCCGATCGCTGACGGCCGGCGGGATGTCGAGGTCGTACCAGACTTTCAGGCGGCCGTCGCCGGCGCCGTGGAACCGGTCGTGGATGTCGTCGGCCTCGGCCAGGCATTCCTCGGCGGTCGGGACGCTTCCGCCGAACGGCCCGGCCTGGTCACCGGACTTCGCCGCGAGCACCCCGCGGATGCCGATGTCGAGCGCGGCCCGCGCCGTGGCGGCGGTGCGCGGCCCGGCGCCGTCGGCGAAGCAGGTGGTGCCGTGGCGGATCAGCTCGGCAAAGCTCGCCGAGGCCGCGGTGTAGGCCTCGTCCTCGGTCAGCTGGTCCTCGTGCGGGATGACGCGTTCCTTCAGGCGGTTCACCTGCAGCTGCTCGTCGACGACACCGCTGATCAGGAACGCGCCCGCCGGGTGGTGGTGGCAGTCGATCAGGCCGGGTGTGAGCAGGCCGCCCGGCCGGTCGATCAGCTTCGCGGGCGCGTGGGCGGCGAGGATCTCGTCGCGTTTGCCGACCGCGACGATCCGGTTGCCGGTGACGGCCACCGCGCCGTCGCGGATGATCCGGCGGGTCGCGTCCATCGTCGCGATCGCGCCCGCCGTGATGACCAGGTCCGTTCGCGCTGGCGCGCCGACGTCGTGCGTCACTCGAATCGTCCTCTCGCAAGATGGGCGGGGCCGGTTTTCGGGACCCCGGGCACCCACCCTGTTCCGCGAGAGCGGCCGTGGCCATAACCCTCAGGTGGTATTCCGGTCAGCCGGACTGCGCCAGTCGCTCGGTGCTGCTCATCGTCTCCAGACGGGACCGGGCGCCGAGCTGTCGATCGACGTGACCAGCGTGCGACGGTGGTGCCGGTCGAGCACATTGGTCTTCCACGAGTTGCCTCCAGTTGTCGCTTCGGAAGCCCTGGAAACGTCGCTGCACCACCAGGTTTGACGGCCCTCCGCCACCATATCGGTGTCGGCCGTCGAACGGTTTTCAACAGAACGGCAAGATCAATGGTTCACCGAGGCCGCGGACTCGGGCGACAGCAGTGCTGTGTTCGACTGCGTACTCAAACTGTCGGGTCGAAGGCACCGAGAACGTCGCGCCGTCGGGGCCCGTCGGGGTGCCGGTTGCCCGGGATCGCGGCGAGGAGTTCGCGGGTGTACTCGTGGCCCGGGTTGGTGAACAGGGCGTCGGTGGTGCCGGTTTCCACGATCCGGCCCTGGCGCATCACGGCGACGTCGTGGGCGATCTGGCGGACGACGGCGAGGTCGTGGGAAATGAACAGGTACGCGAGGCCGGTGTCGGCTTGGAGTTCGGCCAGCAGGTCGAGCACCTGGGCCTGGACGGAGACGTCGAGCGCCGAGACGGGTTCGTCGCACACCACCAGGTCCGGGGACAGCGCGAGGGCCCGCGCGATGGCGACGCGCTGGCGTTGCCCGCCGGACAGTTCGGCCGGGCAGCGGGAGAGCGTGGCCGCGGGGAGCGCGACGCGGTCGAGGAGGTCGCGGGCGCGCGAGAGGCGGGAGACGCGGTCCCCCACGCCGAAGGCCCGCAACGGTTCCGTGATCACCTCGCCGATCGAGAACCGCGGATCGAGTGAGGCGTACGGGTTCTGGTAGATCAGCTGGGCGCGGCGGCGCAGCTGCCGCACCTCGGCGCCGCGGGCGGTGGTGACGTCGGTGCCGTCGAAGCGGATCTCGCCGGCGGTCGGGTCGGTCAGGCGCAGCACCAGGCGGGCGGTGGTCGACTTGCCGGAGCCGGATTCGCCGACGAGGGCGAGCGTCCGGCCGCGGTGGAGGGTGAAGCTGACGTCGTCGACCGCGCGCAACGTCCGAGCCGGGCCCGCCACGCGCGGCAGCCGGAACTCCTTGACGGCGTTGCGGACTTCGACCAGCGCCGCGGATCCGATCGGCGCCGGCGCCGAGACCCGAGGGTGAGCCGTGGTCAGGCTCGGCGCGCTGGCCAGCAGCCGCCGCGTGTACTCGTGCTGCGGGTCGGCCAGCAGGCCGGCCGCGGGGCCGGTCTCGACGACCCGGCCTTCGGACATCACCACGATCCGGTCGGCCCGGTCGGCCGCGACGCCGAGGTCGTGGGTGACCAGCAGCACCGAGGTGCCCGACTCCTCCGTCAGCCGCTGCAGGTGGTCGAGGATGACCCGCTGCACGGTCACGTCGAGCGCGCTGGTCGGCTCGTCGGCGATGATCAGCCGCGGGTTCGCGGCGATGGCCACCGCGATCAGGGCGCGTTGCCGCATGCCGCCGGACAGCTCGTGGGGGTACTGGCGCGCGCGGGTGGCCGCGTCCGGCAGGCCGGCCCGGTCCAGGACCTCGATCGCGGCCGGCCACGCGGCGCGCCGGCTCGCCAGGCGGTGGATCCGCAGCACCTCGGCGACCTGCTCGCCGATGCGCTTGACCGGGTTGAGCGACACGGTCGGGTCCTGGGGCACGAGCCCGATCTGCGCGCCGCGGACCGTCCGCAGTTCCCGCTCGGACAACGCAGTGAGCTCGTGCCGGCCGAACCGGACCGTACCCGTGTCGAGGTGGCCGTTCACCGCGAGGAGCCGGATGATCGCGTGTGCAGTGGTGCTCTTGCCGGAGCCGGATTCCCCGACCACCGCGACGACCTCGCCGGCGCCGACGTCGAGGTCGACTCCACGCACCGCACTCACCTGCCCGCCTCGCGTGCGGTAGGTCACCGACAGCTCACGCACCCGCAGCAGCGGTTCGGGCTCGGTCATCGCTGTCGCGCCCATTCGCCGTCCAGGGCCCGGGCGATCCGGTTGGTGGCCAGCACGGTCACCGCGATCGTCAGGCCCGGCAGCGCGGTGAGCCACCACGCGTTGGCCAGGTAGTTGCGTCCGTCGGAGATCAACGTGCCCCATTCCGGCGCCGGCGGCGGCGCTCCGTAGCCCAGGAAACTCAGCGAGGACACGGCCAGGATCGCCGTGCCGATCTCGACGGTCGCCAGCACGACCACCGGGCCGATCGCGTTGGGCAGCACGTGGCGCAGCAGCACCGAGTACCACCGCACACCGCACGAGCGGGCCGCCTCGACGAACACGGCCTGGCGCGCCCTGAGCACCTCGGCGCGCATCACCCGGGCGAACCCCGCGACGCTCGCGATGCCGACGGCGATCGCGACCTTCACCGTGCCGTAGCCCAGCGCGGTGACCAGCGCGAGCGACAGGAACAGGGCCGGGATCGAGAGCAGCACGTCGACGAACCGCATCAGCACGTCTTCGACCCAGCGCCCGACGAACCCGGCGACCAGCCCCAGCAGCCCGCCCGCCACGAACGCGACGGCCAGCGCGATCAGCGTGGCCTGCAAGGAAAGCTGCGCTCCGTGCACGACCCTCGTGAACACATCGCGGCCGAGCTCGTCGGTGCCGAACCAGTGCGCGCCGCCCGGGGCCTGGAACAGCTGCGCCGGCGTGCCGCGCAGCGGATCCCGCGAGGTGAACAGATCCGGCCAGAACGCGGCCAGCACCACGAGGACCACCACGACGACCGAGGCCACCAGGCCCGGGCGCCGCAGGAGGAACCGCGCCACCCCACGGCGCTTTCCCGGCGTCCCCCCGGCGTCGGCCGGCTCGGGGCCGAGAACCGCCCCGGCCGCGACGTCGTCGACAAGTCCCTGGCTCACGCGACACCCACCCGTCTCCCGGTCGCGACCACGATCCGCGGGTCCAGCAGCAGGTAGACGAGGTCGACGACGAGGTTCACCACCACGAAGACCAACGACCCGAACACCACCACTCCCTGGACCAGCGGAATGTCCTGCACCGTCACGGCGCCCGCGGTCACGCGGCCCAGCCCGTCGCGCGAGAACACCGTCTCGATCACCACCGAGTTCGCCATCAGCTGCCCGGCCAGCAGACCGACGACGGTCAACGCGGGCAGCGAGGCGTTGCGCAGCGCGTGTCCCCAGTGGATCCGCGCACGCCCGGCGCCTTTCGCCCTCGCTGTCTCCACGTACGCCTCGTCCAGCGCGGTCAAGAGGCTCTTGGCGAGCACCTGGGCCACGATCGCGCCCGTCGGGACCGCCAGCGCCACGGCCGGCAGCACCAGCCCGCGCACCCCCTCGCCGCCGAAGGCCGGGAACAACCGCAGGCGGAAGGAAAAGAGCTCCACGAGCATCAGCCCGATCCAGAACGTCGGCACCGACACCCCCAGCGGCGGCAGGGACAACAGCAGCTGACGCAGCCACCGCTGCGTGGTGTAGGTGGCCAGCACCGCCAGTCCCCCACCGAAGACGACGGCCAGCAGCAGCGCCGCCCCGGCGAGAGCAAGCGTCTGCGGCAACGCGTCGGCGAGCGTGGCCGTGACCGGTCGGCCGGTGGAGATCGAGTCGCCGAAGTCGCCCCGCACCGCCCTGCCGAGGTAGTCGAGGTATTGCAGGATCACGGGTTTGTCGAACCCGTACTCGTGACGCAGGCGGGCGAGCTGCGCGGGGTCGACCGGCCCCGAGTCCGTGCCGGCGCCCGCCATCGCCGACACCGGGTCGCCGGGCAGGAAGTCCAGCACGAGGAACGAGATCGTGTAGGCCGCCCACAGCACGCCCACCGCCTGGGCGATGCGGCGGATCACGTAGCGACGCATGGCGTTTTCACCTCCTGGGCCGGGGACATCCGGGGCTTGGCTAGCTCAGCCACGTGTCGTGCAGCTGGATCCGGCTGGAGGCCTCGAAGTCGAGGTCGTGCACCTTCGGCGCGACGCCGAGCTCCGTCTGCAGCTCCACGACGGGGATGACGTAGGCGTTGCGCACGACCTCCTGCTGCGCCTGTGCGACAACCGCCTTGCGCTGAGCGCCGTCGGTCGTCGCCGCCTGCCGCGTCAGCAACTCGTCGATTCCGGGCGCGGGGATGCGGTAGACATTGGCCAGCTGCGTCGAGTACTGGCCGCGCAGGATGTCGGGATCCGCCCGAGTCAGATTGCCCCACAACAGATCGAAGTCACCGGCGGTCTGCGCCTGCGCGAGCTGCGCGATCGGCAGCTGCTTGAGCACGACGTCGACGCCTACGGCCTTCAGCTGCTGCTGCACCAGCTCGAGCGCGGGCTGGTTGGTGGCCGAGTTGGCGAACCACACCAGGTTCAGGCTGAGCCGGGCGCCGTTGCGCTGCCGGATGCCGTCGCCGCCGGGCGTCCAGCCGGCGGAGTCCAGCAGCGCCTTGGCTTTCGCCGCGTCGAACGCCAGCGCCGGGCCTTGGTCGGCATAGTCCGGTGTCGTGTGCGACAGGACGCTGGTCGCCGGCCGGGTCCCGGTCGGGAACACGGTGTCGACGATCTGCTGCCGGTCGACCGCGACCTGCAGTGCCTGGCGCACCCGCTCGTCCCGCAGTGCCGGACGGGAGTTGTTCAGACCGAGGTTGAACACCGCGCCGGGATTCGCCCTCGCCAGCAACGTGACACCGGCCGCCTTCAGCGCGGCCTCGTCGGCCTTGCCGACGCTGCCGATCGCGTCGACCTGACCGGACTGCAGGCTGCCCTGGCGCACCCCGGCCTCCGGCACCACCTTGAACACGACCTGGTCGAGGTAGGCCTCGCCCTTCTTGCGCCGGAGCGAGGAACCCCAGTCGTAGCCCGTGCGCTTGGCCAGCGTGGTCGACTGGTTCGCCACGTGCTGCTTCAGCACGAACTGACCGGACCCGATCACGCCCTGGCTGCACTTGTCCTGCGGCCGTTTCCTCGCGCTCGCCGAGGATTCGATCCCGAGCGAGAACGTGGAGGTCGCCTGCAGGAACTGGGCATTGGGCCGGCTGAACTGCACGCGGACGGTGCTCGGATCGACCACCGTGGTGGCCTGGACCCCGCTCAGATAGCCCTCGGCCAGCACCCCGAGGGTGCCCAGTTTCGGCACCGCGTCGAAGTTGTCCTTGACCACCTGCGCGGTCAGTGGCGAGCCGTCGCTGAAGGTCACGCCGGGGCGAAGGTGGAAGGTGAACGTGGTCGCGTCCGGGCTGATGTCCCAGCTCTGCGCCAGCCACGGCACGATCTTGCCGGTCGCGGGATCCTGGTCGGTCAGCGAATCGACGATCTGGCGCAGCGAATAGATCGTGTCGTTGCTGCTGACCTGTTGCGGATCCACGCAACCGGCGTCCGAGCCCACCGCGAAGGTCAACGTGCCACCGCTGTGGGGCGGCCCGCTCGCGGTGCTCGTGGCGCCGCCTTCCCCACAGGCGCTGAGCGTCAAGGCAGTGGCTGCCGCCAGTGCGGCGAGGGCCACTCGACTGGTCCGGCGCCGGTGTAGAGACGGTCTCACGGTCGGGTACTCCTAGCTCGTCGAAGGCACGGCGGAACACGACGTCGTGTCTCGCGGCCGGATCACGCGAATGTCGGCGGGAATTCCCACGGCGGGAAAGAATGCGTCCTCACGATTCGGGCATCCTCCGGCCGGGTTTGCCGTCGGTTCGGGATGCCGCTCGCCGCGAACTCTAATGACCGTTTCTCGCACCGGTCAACGGCGCCGGACAAGCGCGGAAATCCTCCCATCAGACGAGATCCGGCCGTACAAAGAAATGCTTCGGCCGGTGCACGGGTTGTTCCCGGCATGACCATCGGAGTCTCGCTCAACACGACCACCGGAGTCGCCAACTACGTCGACGCCGTCGTCGAACAGGCCCGCGCGGCCGCCGAGGCCGGAATCCGCTCCGCGTGGGTGGGCCAGCGTCTTGACTACGACGCCGCCGCCCTCGCCACCGTGCTGGGACGCGAGCTCCCGGGGCTGCACGTGGGCACGTCCGCGATCCCCGTGTTCGGCCGCCACCCCGTGCTCGTGTCGTCCCAGGCGCAAACCGCGCAGGCCGCGACCCACGGGCACTTCCACCTCGGGCTCGCGCTCGGCGCCCGGTTCATCGTCGAGAAGACGTTCGGGCTGCCGTTCGAGCGGCCCGTCGCGCTGCTGCGCGAGTTCCTGACCTCGCTGAGGGCGTTGCTGGACACCGGCACCGCCGACTTCCACGGCGACCGGCTCACCGTCGCGCCGATCCTGCCGGTCACCGTGCCCGGCGCGCAGCCGACGGTGCCGGTGCTCGTCGCCGCGATGGGGCCGAAAGCCTTGCGGGTCACCGGCGAACTCGCCGACGGCACACTCCCCTACCTGGCCTCACCGCGCGTGCTCGGCGAGCACATCGTCCCCGCCATCGCCCAAGCGGCCGACGAGGCCGGCCGCCCCGCACCGCGGATCGTCGCCTTCGTGGCGGGCACGGTCACGGCGAACGCCGGTGATGTCCGGGAAAAAGCGTTGCGGGACATGGCGTTCTACGACCAGATCCCCTCCTACCAGCGCGTCGTGTCTCTGGCGGGCGCGCGGCACGCGGGTGAGCTCGCCGTCATCGGGGACGAATCGGCCATCGCCGCCGCGGTGCGCAGTTACTTCGACGCCGGAGCGACCGAAGTGGTGTTCACGCAGACCGATCTCGGCGGTCCCGAAGACCAGGCCCGCACCTTCGAAGTCCTCGGTGGCCTGGCCTGACCGCGCAGACCACTGTGGACAGTCACTCGGACGCGGCGAAGTCGTGCACGATCCGCCGGAACATCTCACGCTCACGGCGCGACAGCGGCACGCTCGGCTCATCGGCCGCGGCCGACCGCGGCACGGGTATGACGAACCCGAAGTCGAGCGGCGCGGACGGAGGTGCGAGCACCCAGCCGTAGCCGGTGACCGCTCGGGTCAATGCCCGGATCGCACGCTTCATCGTCAGCCTCCCGTACCGGACCGCCTTCCATTCTCGTCGCGGTCGCGGCCGTGTCCAGCCCCGTCCAGCCGGCGGGAGAACAAAACCGCCCACATCCTGGGCTCGCGTGCAGCCGGGCGGTGAAAAATGCTTGGCTGTGGGGAAAGATTTCGTCGGGCACAGCTCCGCGCCGATCGGCAGTCTCGCGCAGGCCGCCGAATTGTGGCCGGTCGGTGCGGTCGCGGTCGTACGGTCCGATGTGGATGTTGAGGTATTCGGCGACTCGGCCGATCGGTCGGGTGGCCCAGCCTCGCGCGGTCAGCGGGTGCGGCGCCGGCGAGCGGTGAGGATGAGCAGGCCTGTTCCCACGGCCACGAGGAGGAGGCCGGCGCCGAGCGAGGGACCGGCCGAGGTGCCGGTGGTGGCGAGTGGGCCGTTCGGGGTGGTGCGGGTCGCGGGCGGGACGACGATGCCGCTGCTTGTCGTCGTGGACTGGGCGGAGGTCGGCTCGGTGGTTGACACGTCGGTCGGGTGTGACGATGTGGGCGGCGTCGTCGTGGGCGGCGTCGTCGTCGGTGGTTTCGGCCGGCAGGTGAGGGCGAAGTCCACGTCGGGGACGTCGGCGGAGGTCGTGTCGGCCGGGGTGGTGGCGGGGCCGTCCACGGTGAAGCCTTCCGTCGGCACAACCTGGACCTCGTAGCGGTCCGCCGCGACGGACGGGAAGGCGTAGCTGCCGTCGGGCTCGGAGGTGGTTTCCGCGAGGACCGCGCCGCTGCCGGTCAGCAGGCGCACCGTGCCCGTGGCGGGCCGGCCGTCGCACGCGCCGGCCAGAGTGCCGCTCACCGTGCGGGTGAGGGCGGCGAGCCAGACCTGGTAGACGGGCCGGCCGGTCAGCACCGTCATGCGCAGGGTCAGCGAGGAGATCGCCGCGGTCGGGCGGAACCAGCCGCTCGCGCCCTCGGTGTCGGGGCCGTTGCCGCGCAGCGTCGCGGTGCCCGGGTCCCACGTCGGCCGGTCGCCGGCGCTCCCGCTGCCGCACGACGCCGGCTTGGGCGTGCCGCCGCAGTAGTTGAAGGCGCCCTGATAACCGAGCGACGCGACGTCGACGCGGCTGCCGTCCGCGCCGGTCGCGCTGACCTGGACGGTGTCGGCATCGACGTCACCGAGGGTGAACCCCCAGCTCGACGCCGGGGCCGGGTGGGCGAAGCTGATCGTGGTCGTCGACGGCGCGCTGCCCGCGGCGGGCCGGATCACCGCGTAGGGCCGCCCGCGCGAGCTGCCGAAGACCTGTCCGAACGGCGTGTCCGCCGCCAGGTACGTGGTCCCGCCGCTCGTCGCGGTCGCGGAGGTCGCGTCGGTCGAGAAGGCGCCGGCCGGGAAACCCGCCACCGGCACCGTCACCGAACCCTCGCCGGACCGCAGGTCCCAGGTCGCGTACGCCGACCCGGCCGCGCCGGCCGGCTGCGCACCGAGCACGCCCAGCAGCGCGGCCAACCCCATGGACACAGCCGGCACCAGCGCGCCTCGACCTCGCCCATCGACACTCCTCACCCCGCCCGTCCCTCGAGGCAACCACCCTGACCTGCGCCGACGCAGCACATCTCGGCGCAATCGGTCCCCTTTCACGCAAACGTGTGAAGCCGACGCGGAGATGGCTACGCCTGTTCGGTCCTCGGCAGCCAGGTGCGGTCGGGGGACGCCCGCCGCCTCGGCGATGCGGCGGCGGGACTCGAGCAGGCGGGACCGCAGGGCCGGCAACGGGAGGTCCACGAGGTGACCGTCGCGTTTGACCACGCGGCGGGCGACGAGCACGGTGTCGACCAGGCCCGGGTGGCCGGCGCCGACGATCGTGCCGCTCAGCTCCGTCAGACCGCGAAGCCGCAGGACAGCCCGGTAAAATCCGGTAGGTGACCGAGCCGCGCGCAGCCGAACCGAGGACCCCGCGACCGGGACCGTCGCGGCGGGACGCGAAGGCGAACCTCGCACGGGTCCTGGACGCCGCCGCCGAGGTCTTCGCGGAGCACGGCTGCAGTGCCACCCTCGCCGACGTCGCCAAGGCGGCCGGGGTCGGCGTGGCCACGGTGTACCGCACGTTCCCGACGAAGGACGACCTGATCCACGACGTCTACGCGCCGCTGTTCGAGCTCGCCGAGAACCAGGCGATCGACGCGAGCCTCGACCCGGACCCGTGGGCGGGCATCGCCGGATTCCTGGAGAAGTCGGTCACCACCCTCGCTCCCGACAAGGGGTTCCGGGAGCTGCTCAGCGGCTCCTACAGCGAGTCGCTCGGCTGGTCGCGGCCCCGCACGCCTCACCGGCTGGCGAAGCTGGTCGAGGACACCCACAACCGCACCGGCAAGCACCTCGGCCGGCTCGTGCAGCGGGCGCGCGAGTCCGGTCGCGTGCGCGACGACCTCGTGGCCGGCGACCTGCTGCTGATGTCGATGGCCGTGCAGACGTCCGTCGAGTTCGGCGGCGCGGCCCACCCCCGCCTGTATCGCCGGATGATCGGCTTCCTGATGGACAGCCTCCAGCCCGCCCGCGACACCCCCACGCCACTGCCCGAACCCGGGCTCACCGACCGGCAGATCTCCGCGCTGGAGCGCGGCCGGCGCCGGCGGATCTCGGGCGACGGCTAGGGCGCGGCCGAATCCCGGCCGCGCCCCGGCGGAATCCCGGGTCAGGCCGCCGCCGTCTTGATCACCTCGACCACCGCGGCCGCTTGAGACTCGAACAACGAGTGACTCGCCGCCACCTCCGTCACCGTCGCCCCGGCCCGCTCCGCCATCGCGTGCTGCGCGGGCGGCGGAATCATCCGGTCCTCCGTCGCCACCAGATACCAGCTCGGCTTCACCCGCCACGCCGGCTGACTCACCGCGCCCGCGAGAGCGTCCACACCCCACGGCACCTGCGAGTCGGCCAGGAACCGCGCGCGCTCCGGCGTGAGGTCACCCGAGAACGACTCGTGGAACTTCTCCTTGTCCAGGAACAGAAATCCGTTCTGCGGCGGAAGAATCGGCGGCACCGGCGCCCCCGGAGGCGGGTCGGCGATCAGCGTGTTCACCGACTCCCCCTTGTCCGGCGCGAACGCGGCGATATAAGCCAACGCCGCCACGTTGTCGTGAGTACCCGCCTCACTGATCACCGCGCCGCCGTAGGAGTGTCCGACCAGGACAGTCGGGCCGTCCTGCTGATCGAGGATCATCCGGGTCGCCGCGGCGTCGCCCTCCAGCGACAGCGTCGGGTTCTGCACGACGCTCACCGAGTAGCCGTCGCGGACGAGCAGATCGTGGACCTGCGCCCAGCGCGAACCGTCCACGAACCCCCGTGGACGAGCACGACATTGCGCGCTCCTGCGCTCATGATTGTCTCCTCAAGACCGTGCGCCCGGTGCCGCTTCCGCCGAATGACCTGGTACGCCATCATGCTATGATCCGGAATAGCTATTCCGATACCGGGTTTTTCACGGAGGTGCGGATGGGGCCCGGTTCGGCGACGCCGGGGTGTCCTCCCCGGATGCCACGCAGCATTCTGGGGTGGGGCGGTGGCGCTGAACCCCGGCAAGTCGAAGGAACCGTCCCACGAGCCCGAAGCGGTCTCGCCGCACGCCGGCTGATGTGCACGACCAGGAGGAACCATGGCCCAGCCCCGGCCTGCCGGCGTGCTCGCCCGCGCGATCGGCGCCGTCCACCGCGTGGCGTTCGGCCTGCCCAAGGGCGGCCGGCGCTACACGGTCGAGCGGGCGGTACCCGTGCTCACCCGCGACGGGGCGCAGCTGCTCACCGACCTCTACCTGCCCGTCGGCGAGGCGCACGGCACCGTGCTCATCCGCTCGCCGTACGGCCGCGGCCTGCCCGAAAGCCTGTTCCACGGCCGCGCGTTCGCCGAGCGCGGGTACCAGGTCGTGGTGCAGAGCGTCCGCGGGACGGGCGGGTCCACCGGCGCGTTCCGGCCCATCGCGCAGGAGACGGCCGACAGCCAGGACGCGGTCGCGTGGCTGCGCGAGCAGGCGTGGTTCACCGGCCGGCTCGCGACCCTCGGCGGTTCCTACCTCGGCTGGACGCAGTGGGCGCTGCTGCAGGACCCGCCACCTGAGCTGCGGGCGGCCGTCGTCCTCGTCGGGCCGCACGACTTCGCCCGCGCCATCCGCGGCACCGGTTCCGTGGCCCTGGCCGACTTCCTCGGCTGGAGCACCACCGTGCAGGCCCGGGGACCGCGCGCGATGCTCGCCGCGCGCCGCCGCGTCGACGCCGCGCTGCGCGAGCCGACGCCGGAAGCCGCCGCGGTGAAGGCCCTGGGCCCCGACCACCCGTGGTTCACCGACTGGCTCGCCCACCCCGACCTCGAAGATCCCTTTTGGACCGACTACGACGCCTCGGCGGCGCTCACCGCGACGCGGATCCCCGTCCTGCTCATCGGCGGCTGGCACGACGTGTTCGTGGACCAGACGCTGGAGCAGTACCGCCGCCTCGACGCCGACGTCGCCCTGACGATCGGCCCGTGGACACACCTGGACACGGCCTTCAAATCCTCGCGCGTCACCGACCCCGAGGCCCTGGCCTGGTTCGACGAGCACCTCGCCGGTGCTCCGTCGCGGCGGCCCGCGCCCGTGCGGATCCACGTGACCGGCGCCGGACAGTGGCGGTCGATGCCGTCGTGGCCACCCAAGACCGAGCAACGCGTGCTGGGCCTGACCTCGACCGGCGGTCTCGGCGCCGAAAGTGGCCCGGGCACCGTCGAGTTCACCTACGACCCGGCGGACCCGACACCGTCGGTGGGCGGGCGCCACATGTCCGCCAAGGCCGGCCGCCAGGACAACAGCGCACTCGAAGCCCGTGACGACGTGGTCACCTTCACCTCCGCTCCGCTGGACACACCGCTCGAAGTCCTGGGCGCGCCGTCGGTGCACCTGCGGATTACCGCCGGCACCACGCCCGACGTGTTCGTGCGACTGTGCGAAGTGGACGAACGCGGCCGCTCGTGGAACGTCACCGAGGTCTTCACCCGCCTCACCACCACCGACGCCCCAGTCACCCTCTCGCTCGGCACCTGCGCCCACCGCTTCGCGCCCGGCCGGCGCCTGCGCCTGCAGATCTCCGGCGGGGCCCACCCACGCTTCGCCCGCAACCCGGAGCCGTGCCAGTACACGATCTCGTGCGAGGGTTCGCACCTGACGCTGCCGGTCGCGGCTCTCTGAAGCAAAAAAAGGGGTGAGACCGTCCGGAACCGGCCTCACCTTCCTGATCGCCCGCCGGCGTCAGTCCTGGTGCGCGGTGGCGGCCGACTTTGCCGCCTGCCCGGGCTGAGGTGAGGTGACGGCGCGGGCTCACGCCCGGCAGGAAGGGCCGGTCCGCATCGGAGCGGGCCGGAGCAGCTCGCTCGTGGCGAAGAACTCGGACGAGTCCAGCCGTTCCAACATCCGCCGGACGGCGGGGGAGAAAATCAGCGACAGCTCGGTCGAAGCCTCCCGGCAGTGCCGTTGCAGACTGAGCAGCACCGCGATTCCCCGCACCGACAGGAAGTTCACCCCGCTCAAGTCGACGACCACGCTGTGGTGCGGCGTCCGGCACAGCGCGTTCACCTCGTCGGCCAGCCGCGGCGCCGTGGCCAAGTCGACTTCGCCGCCCACCATCACCAGTGCCTGGCCGGGCCGGGGATGGCGGGTTTCCACCGCCAACGACGAACGTCCGCTGGTGTCGATACTTTTGAAGGAGCGAGCCATCTGAGCTCCCGCGCTCGGATCCGAGGCAACCGAAAGGCGGGGCTGGGCCAGACGAAAACCATGACGTGGCTCTGTGTTCCACCACGTGAAGACCACCATAGCCGCGCGGTACGTCCCGGACAACCGCACCGTGGCGCTGGGTGGCACCGCCGCGCGGCGGGCGGGTGGACGACCGCGGGCCGGTTGGGCGGTCCGGGGCGGGGTACCCGAGGCTCGATTCCGCGAAGAGCCCAGCCGGCCGAAGCACCGGCCGACGAGTTCGGCAGCAAAGGAGACGATCCATGGTCGAGGTGACCCGCAAGTTCGCCGTCGCCGCCGCGCCGGCCGAGGTACAGGACTACCTGAAGGACTTCGCCAACGCCGAAGAGTGGGATCCGGGGACCGTCTCGTGCGACCCGCTCGGCCGCGGGCCGGTCGAGGTCGGGTCCCGATGGCGCAACGTCTCGAAGATCGCGGGCGTCAAGACGGAGCTGACGTACGAGCTGACGTGGCTCGAACCCGGCCGGGTGGTGTTCGTCGGCCGCAACGACACCGCGACTTCCACCGACGACATCGGCCTCGCCGCCGACGGCGCGGGCACCACGATCACATACCACGCCACGATCGAGTTCCACGGAGCCGCCAAGCTCGCGGCGCCACTCGCCAAGGTCGTGTTCGAAAAGGTCGGCGCCGACACCGAAAAAAGCCTCACCCGGATCCTCGGCGCACCGGAGTGACGCGGTGGCAGGGAAACGGCTCCCGCCGACCAGCTGCATGACCGGCGGGAGCCGCTCCGACCGCGATACCCCCTCGGGCGGGAACCAAACTTCTCCAGGTCGCAGAGGTTTTTCGCACACCAGGATCTCGCCGGCGGCGGTTACCTTCCCCGGCCGCGGGTACCCGGGGTGCGGAACGTCGGCAGCGATGGGGACAACCCGAGGAGAGAACGATGATCGAAGTGACCCGCCTCGTCCGGGCTTCGCCTGCGGCGGTGTTCGCCGTCCTCGCCGACGGGTGGTCCTACGCCGGCTGGGTCGTCGGCAGTTCGCACATCCGCGACGTCGACGCGACGTGGCCGGCGGTCGGCAGCCGCCTGCACCACAGCGTCGGCGCCTGGCCGGCGCAAGTTCAGGACAGCACGGTGGTTCTCGCCGTGCGACCGGGTGAATCCGTGAAGCTCGAAGCCCAGGCGTGGCCGTTCGGCACAGCCGAGGTCGAAGTGACGTTGTCCGTCCAAGATGGACAGACTCTGGTCAGGATGTCCGAGCGGGCGCTGCGCGGACCCGGCAAGCTGCTCCCCGAGGCGGTTCAGGCGCTGGTGCTGCGGCCGCGCAACCAGGAATCCCTGGCCCGTTTGGCCGATGTGGTCGAGGGCCGAGAGCGGGCGCGGGTCCGGCCGTAGCGACACCACCGCCGCGCCGCCCGCTTCATCAGCCGTACACCGCGCGATGGGCCGCGCGGATCAGTGCCGCGTATCCCCCACCGAGCGCGCCGTCGCGCGCCAGGGCGGCGCGAGCGGCGTTGGCACCCGGTCCACCGTGGACCGCGCCGCCGGGGTGGGCCGAGGCACCGGCGAGGTAGAGGCGGTCGACCGGCGTGTCCGCGCGGCCGAGACCCGGGACGGGCCGGAAGAACAGCTGCTGGTGGAGCGCCGTGGTACCACCGTTCACCGCGCCACCCACGAGGCTCGGGTCGTGACCGGCGAGCTCGGCCGGGCCCTGCACGCAGCGGCCGACGATCCGGTCGCGGAAGCCCGGCGCCTGCCGCTCGATCGTGTCTTCGATCGCGTCGGCTCGGCGGGCCGACTCCGACGCGGTCGCCACGGACCCACGCGGCACATGGGTGTACGCCCACACGGCTTCGGTCCCGGCCGGCGAACGCGTGGGATCCGCGGTGGTCATCTGGCCGAGCAGCAGGAACGGCCGGCGCGGGACCCGGCCCCGGCCCAGCTCCGCGCCGAACGTCGCGAGACCGTCCTCGTCGCAGCCCAGGTGGACGGTGCCGGCGCCCGCGGCGTCCGGCGCGGTCCACGGGACCGGGCCGCTCAAGGCCCAGTCGACCTTCACCGTCGCGCTGTCCCACTCGAACGCCTCGAGATCCCGCAGCAGACGGGCCGGCAGCCACTCCGGCGCCACGAGCTGCCCGTACAACGCGGGCGCCGGCACGTCGGCCAGCACCGCCCGGCGCGCGCGGACCACCGTCCCGTCGGCGCAGCGCACCCCCACCGCGCGGCCGCCGGCCACCAGGATCTCGGTCACCCCGTGTTCACAGTGGACGGCTCCGCGTCCACCCAGCCTGCGCAGCAATGCCGCCACCAGCTCGCCCGCTCCGCCTTCGGGCACGGGAAACCCGACGTCCTGGGCGAGCATCGTCAGCAGCCAGCCGAACACCGCGCTGCCCGCGTTGTCCACGGACAGGTCGCTGTGCGCGGCGTTGCCCGCCAGCAGCAGCCGCGCGCCTTCGCCGGCGAACCGTTCCTGCCCGAACCGCCGTGCGGGCAACGTCAGCATCCGCGCCAGCCGCAGCGCGTCGGCGGTACCGGCGCGCCGCAGCAGCTTCACGGCGGGCCGCACCGGAGGGAACGGCGTGAACAGCGCGTCCAGCAGTGGATCACGCAGCCCTTGCCACTGGGTGAACAGCTCCCGCCACGCGTCCCCGTCGGCGGGCGCGAACCGAGCCACCGACCGGGCCGTGCGGTCCACATCGCGCGAGAGCACCACGCATCGGTTGTCCGGCAGGACGTGCGCGAGCACGTCGGGCGCGTGCCGCCAGCGCAGCCCGTGTTCCTCCAGGCCGAGGCCACGCAGGATCGGCGACGCGGCGGCCATCGGGAAGAAGGCACTGCACAGGTCGTTGCGGAAACCCGGCGACGTCACCTCCGCGGTGCGCACGGCCCCGCCCGGGGCGTCCGTGGCTTCGAGCACCAGGACGTCCCAGCCGGCGTCGGCGAGCAGGTTCGCCGCGACGAGCCCGTTGTGCCCCGCCCCGACCACGATCGCGTCGACGGTCTCCATCACGCCGACGCCGTGCCGAGGTTCCCGGTCGCGCCGGTGATCACGATGCGCACGCCTCCCGGATAACCCCGGTTCGGCCGGCGGAAACCCGGAAATCGTCCGGCGGCCGCGGCGGTCGCCGGCGAGTCGGCTTGAGCGGGGCGCGGGCGGGGTACCCGGGGCCGGTGAACGACGACGTCACGGAAGCCGTGACCATCACCCCGTACGAAGACGGGCCGCTGCTGGTCCGCGGTGCCTTCGAGCTCCGCTCACCGGACGGCGAGGTCATCGACCCCGGCCGGAGCACGGTCGCGTTGTGCCGGTGCGGGCTCTCGGCCGTCAAACCGTTCTGCGACGGCACTCACAAGGTGCGGGGCTTCCGCGCGGCCGCCGGCGGGCGCTGACCCCGGCGCCGGGCGCAGGGACGAGCGTCCTTCGTCCCAGTGCGTGAGCAGCATCCGGCCGAACTCCCCTTCCACCGCCAGCGCGCACGCCGCTCCGAAGAGGACATCGCCCGCGGCCGACGGGTTCTCACGGGCGAACGTGCCGCACAGATCGTGCGCGGCGATCTGCTCGTGGACGGCGTCGGCCTCGACGTGCTCGTCGTAGAACCGCGTGGCGGCGGCATCGCCACCCAGCCGGCGCAGTCCGTTGCCGTAGCGGCGATTCGGCAACGACGACGTCATCTCGAACGCGGCCAGGTGCCCGAGCGCCGCGCCCAGCCAGCGGCGGTGAAACCCGAACAGGGACATGAGGTTGCTGACCGCGAGCGTCACCGCCGGGACGCGGTCGACGTAGTGGCCGTAGCCGTCGTCCAGCCCCAGCGAGCGCAGGGTGCCCCGGAAGAGCTCCGAGTGCATCCGCGCGAGCCGGCCCTGCCCGTATTCGTCGGCCTGGATCTCGACCAGTGCCGCCTTGGCCGCGCCGGAAAGCCGGGGAATGGCCCAGCTGTGCGGATCGGCCTCTTTGAGGTGGTAGACCGAGCGCTGCGCCACGAACTCCCGGAACTGCTCCTCGGAAGCGCGCCGCTGCAGGAACTTCGCCACGGGTGGCCCTTCGTCCGCCCGCACCAGGTCGGCCAACGCCTGCGCCACCGCGTCCGGCCGCACCGGGGTGGGCGGCACGAGCTCGTGCAGACCGGCCACCCATCTGCGTTCCAGCTGCCGTCGCATGCCCGTGACGAAGGGAGCGTGCTCCCAGGCGGCGTCGACGTCGTCGAAACCGCGGTAGCTCAGCTCGTAACAGATCCACAGGGTGAGCTGCAGGTCTTCGTCGTGGCACACTGGCCCGCCGGCGCCGGCCGGTACCGCACTGGCCGCCGCGTCGTCCGGCTCGGACCCGAGCCGGGTGACGACCGCGGAACTCGCCGGACCGCGAGGATGGGGCAGACGCATGGAACCTCCTGGTACCCGGGGGAAATGTGCCCCACCGGCCAGGGTGGCCGGTGGGGACTCCTCAGCGGTGGCCGAGCGCCGTCCGGATACCCTCCGGTTCGGACCGGGAAACCGGGGGCGGCGCGGGAAGGTCACAGGCGGGACAGAGCAGCCTGAGCGCGGGCGGCGGGATCTGTCCTCAAGCCCGGTCCGCCAGCCCGGCCGGCCTCACCCCTGGACGAACTCCTCCGAGTGCTCGTTCCACCAGCGGGCGATGTCGGCCCGGCGGGCGAACCAGACGCCGCCCTTGGCCTGGGCGTATTCGATGAACTCCCGCAGCGCCCCGGTGCGTGCCGCCTGGCCCACCAGGCGGGGGTGGAGGCCGATGGACATCATCTTGGGCCGGCCCTTCGAGCCTTCGAGCCACAGTTCGTCGAAGCCGCGCTTGAGGTAGTCGAGGAACAGGCTCGGTGACCGGGTGCCCTGGATGTCGTTGTAGGTCAGCGAATACGGGACGACGAGCTGCCGGACTCCGTTCACGTCGACGTAGTAGGGCAGGTCGTCGTTGTAGGCGTCCGAGTCGTACAGGAATCCGCCGTGCTCCACGACCAGCTCGCGCGTGTTGATCGAGGGGCCGTAGCGGCAGTACCAGCCACTGGGCGCTTCGCCCCACGTCTGGGTGAAGGAGGCGACGGCTTTCTTGATCCGGTCGGCCTCTTCCTCGCGCGACAAGCGCCAGTGCTCTTCCCAGCGCCACCCGTGCCCGAGCAGGTCGTGGCCGGCTTCGCGGGCCGCCGACGCGACCTCGGGGTTGCGTTCGAAGGCCACTGCGCAGCCGAAGAACGTGGCTTTCACGTCGTACTCGTCGAAGAGGCGGAGCAGGCGCCACACGCCGACGCGGCTGCCGTACTCGTACATCGATTCCTTCGCCAGATCCCGCAGATGAGCCGGGAAGGCGTAGTCCACTTCGGCGAGACTGTCGTTCTCACCGTCTCCCATCTCGTGGGAGTATTCGGAACCCTCCTCGTAGTTCACCACGAGGTTGACCGCCACCTTGGCGTCGCCGGGCCACCGGACAGCCGGCACGTCCTTGCCGTAGCCGACCAGGTCCCGGCTGAGATTGCTCGGAATTTCTCGCATCGACCGCAAATCCTCACTCACGAAGTTTTCGTTCTACTTGGCGGATCCGTGCAGGACCTCGAGGGGCACCCGGTGGGTTTCCGGAACGAACAGCGCCGCCAGCGCCAGCCCCAGGTACATCACCGCCACGATGGCGAACACCCAGAACTCGCCGACCCCCTGCAGCAGCGAGCTGGCGACGAGCGGCAGAAGCGCGCCGCCGACGAATCCGGTGTTGACGACGACAGCTGTGCCGAAACTGCGGACCCGCGTCGGGAAGAGCTCCGGCGCCCACGTCCAGATGGTGGTGTTGACCAGGAGCACGAAGATCTGGAACACGAAACCCAGCGTCAGGATGAGCCCGTCGCCTTGCGCGAAGATGGCGAAGGCGAGCACGGCCACGGCACCGCACACCGCACCCACACAGACCACGGTCCGCCGCGAAATGGCGAACCCGCCGTAGGAGGCGATCGCGCAGCCGAGGAGACCGCCCAGGTTCTGCAGCATCGTGAAGGTCACGCTGCCCTGCACCGAATAGCCTCGGTCGACCAGCATGATGGGCATCAGCAGCACCACGCTGAACTCCGCGCCCCACGCCAGGAACGCCGCGATCCCCAAGGCGACGGTGCGCCGGCGAAGCGGCTTGGTGAGCACGCTCTTCAACGCCTGGGACGCGGGCCCGTCGCCCTGCGCGCTCTCGGAAACGGCAGCGGTCTGGCTGTCGACGTAGGTGTGGACTTCGCCGCCTCGCAGGCGCAGCTTGCCGGTCGCCAGCCGGGTGAGCGCCTCGTTCGCTTCCCGGATCTTGCCGCGGCTCAAGAGGTATGCGGGTGTCTCGGGCAGGTACCGCCTGAAGAAGAAGATCAAGATCGCGGGAAGGCCCAGCAGGCCGAAGGCCCACCGCCAGTCGTCGGCGCCGGCGCCGACCCACGAGGCGAACGGGCCGATCACCAGCAACGTGTAGGCGTAGGCGAGAAACAGGCCGACGCCCGCGGAGATGGTGTTGAACAGGGAGACGAACACGCCCCGGACCTTGGTCGGCGTGAGCTCGGACAGGTAGGTGAGCCCGACGGCGATCTCACCGCCGACCCCGAGGCCGGTCACGACCCGGGTGACCCCGAGAATCGTCGCGTTCGGCGCCAGGGCCGAAAGCACCGAGCCCAGGCAGTAGATCCCCAGGCTGACGGCCAGCAGGCTCCTGCGGCCCAGCAGGTCCGCGACCACTCCGCCGACGATGCCGCCGATCACGATCGCGATGAGGCTCACCGTCGAAAGCAAGGCCAAAGCGGAGGCGTCGATGCCGAGATCTTTTTGGAGAGAGGGGCCGAGCGCGGAGAGAATGAGCTGCTCGAAGACCTCGAAGAGGCCGCCCAGCACCACGAGGGTGAGCGCCAGGTAATGGGTTCGGGTGAGCCCCATGTCATCGATGATTTCACCAAGTGACCTGGGTTTTCTGCCCATGGCGGCTTTCGCATCGAATGCCATGATTGCACTTCCTACGTTCGAGTGTGGGTGATCCGAGCCCTCAAGACACCCTTTTGGCGCGTGTTGACGGCCGCGAAGGAGAAGGGAAGGAGAACACGGAAACGAGGTCCTCGCCGCCGGTGTTCTCCAGTGCGTGCCACGAAGCCGCCGGGATGAAGATCGCCTGGCCTCGCTCGAAATCGATGACACCTTTGTCCGTGTGCAGTTGCCCGGTCCCCTGGGCCACGTACATGACCTCGGAAGTCGCGTGCGCAATGGTGTCCGTCCTCGGCGATCCTGCGGGGATCGTCACCACACCGAGGCAGTTCTGGATCTCGGGGACGTTGGCCGCACTCAGCAGCAGGCCGTCCGCCGGCGGGTTCGCGGGATCGTAGGTGACCTGGACGTACTTTCCCGTGACGGTGACACTGTCAGTCATTCGTTCCTCTTCCGGATTCGGTCGCCAGACCTGGCCACTCGACCCCAACCTGCCCGGGGAAGAGCTGTTCCTTGTTGAGCCGCAAGTGATCCCGCATGGCATCCTCGGCACCGCGAGGACCGTCGCTGCGAATCGCGTCGAGGATGCGCTGGTGATCGTTGATCAGCTTGAGGCGGTTTCCGCGGTCCTGCAGCACGATCTGGTTGATCAGGACCCACAGGGGCTGCCGGTCGATCTCGACCAGCTCCAGCGCGAAGTGGCTGAGGATGTGGTTGGGGCACATCGCGGCCAGGTCGGCGTGGAAGGCCATGGAGTGGTTGACGAAGTCGGGTAGCTGCGCCGGCTCGTCGATCAAGCGGGCGGCCAGGTCGAGCTCGTGCTGCACCTTGTCCAGGTCGAGATCACCCGGACTCGCCGCGAGAAGGCGGGAAAGTGGCGGCTCGACCACCAGCCGGGCGGCGATGACGTGCTCGGGCGTCGAGCCGATCTCGTTTCCGGAGCGCTTGAACAGCCCCCGGCTCAGGTCGGCCACGTAGGTGCCGTCGCCGTGCCGCGCCACGATGGCGCCGCTGAGCTCCAGCGCGAACAAAGCCTCGCGCACGCTCGCCCGCGACACCTCGAACTTGGTGGCGAGCTCACGGTCCGACGGAAGCCGGGCCCCGGCGGTCCAGCCCCCCTGCTGGATCTCGCTCAGAAGGGCCTGAGCCACGCGCAGGTACCGCCGCTGCGGCAGGGCGGTCCGCTCGGACTGGTCTGAAGACTGCATCCGCAGAGGTTAGACCAGTGCCCCGGGTCGCACAAGAGTCGACTCAACGGTCCGACAAGGGCGCAGGCGCCGGCTCTGAACTGCGGGTATTACGGATGGTGAGCCAGTGAATCCGGATTGGAACAGGCGTCTGATCCGAAAAGAAGGCCCCCGCCGGCCGACGACCTCCCGGCAAGGGAGGACCTTCGAGCGACGGGGGCCGTCTCGGGTTCACCGCGGAACGTGAAGTCCGTCCGCGCTGTCCACGGGTCAGGAAATCGTGGTCGACCGGCTGAGCGACTCCCACGTGGTGACGTCGGCCAGCAGGGCCTCGTGGTGCTGGCGCAGGCCGTCGACGGCGTCTTCGCCGAGGAGGAAGTGCAGCGGCGGGTTCTCGGACTCGAGCACCTTGACGATCGCCGCGGCGCCCTTGGCCGGATCGTTCGGTTCCTGGCCCACGACGTTCTTGACCATCTGCCGCAGTTCGCCCGAGGTCGCGTGGTAGGCGGAGTTCTCGGGTGTCCACTGCAGACTGGTGCTGAAGTTGGTGCGGAACATCCCCGGCTCCACCACCACGACCCGGATCCCCAGCGGCGTCAGCTCGAGTGACAGCGCCTCGCCCAGCGCCTCGAGCGCGTGCTTGGTCGCGTTGTACCCGCCGAGACCCGGGAACGTCATCACGCCGCCGAGGGAGCTCATCACCACGATCGTGCCGCTGCCCTGCTCGCGCAGCACCGGCAGGACGGCCTGCGTCAGCTCCACCGCACCGAAGAAGTTGACGTCGAACATGGCACGCAGGTACTCGGCCGAGGTTTCCTCGATGGCGCCCAGCACGCTGAAGCCGGCGTTGTTGACCAGCACGTCGATCCGGCCGAACACGGCGAGCGTCGCGTCGACCGCGGCGCGGATCGAGGCCGGGTCCGTGACGTCCATCGCCGCGGTGCTGACCCGGTCGCCTCCGGCCTCCGCGAGGTCGGCGAGGGTCTCCGGGCGGCGCGCGGTGGCCATCACCCGGTCACCGGCGGCCAGCGCGGCCCGCACGAGCTCGCGGCCGAAGCCGCTCGAGCAGCCCGAGATCAGCCAGACGCGGCCCGGTGTTTCGTTCGTCATTCCCATGCCTTTCCCTTGGTGTCCAACAAGGTCGATGGTCGTCCCGGGAGCGTGGCGTCGTCCAACACCGGTTGCCTGTCGTGGTTGTAGGCTTTTCCTGTGACCCCTGATCTTCGGCAGCTGAGGTACTTCGTCGCCGTCGCCGAGGAATCCAGCTACACGCGGGCAGCCGAGCAGCTGCTGATCAGCCAGCAGTCGCTGTCGCAGCAGATCACCTCGCTGGAACGCATGCTGGGCGCGAAGCTCTTCGACCGCGACACCCGCGGCACGAGCCTGACCGCGATCGGCACGCTGTTCCTGCCCGAGGCGCGCGCGGTGCTCGCCCGGGCGGACGAAGCGTTCGATCTCGTCGCCCGGGCCACACGCGGCGAGGTCGGCCGCCTGTGCCTCGCTTTCCTCGCGACCACCACGAACTACCTGCTGCCGCCGGTGGTGCGCGCGGTCCGGCAACGGCTCCCCGAGCTCCGGCTGACCACCGAGGAGACGACGATCGCCCCGCTGGTCGAAGGGGTGCGAAAAGGACGCTACGACGTCGCGTTCACGCGACCGCCGCTCGTGTCCGATCTGGAATCCCGGACGCTGGTGATCGAACCGGTGTGCGCGGTCCTGCCCGAAGGCCATCCGCTCGCCGACCGGGCCGAGGTGACGCTCGCCGAGCTGGCCGGCGAGCGGTGGGTGCTGACCCCGCGCAGCTCCTGGGAACCGTGGCACCAGGCGTTCGACAGTTCCTTCCGGACCGCCGGGTTCACCCCCGACGTGGTCCACCGCGACGCGAGCGTGCAAGCACTGCTCGGCCTGGTCGCCGCCGGAGTCGGCATCACGCGCCTCGCCCGGTCGGCGCGCAGCCTGCGCCGCTCCGGGGTGGTCTTCGTGCCGATCGCCGGCGAGGTCGTCTCCACCGAGATGGTCTGGCTCGAGGGCAACGACTCCGCCGCGCTGCACGCCCTGCTCGACGTCGTCACCGACGTCGCCGCCTCCACCGACTTCGCCGCGGCCGGCTGACGCGCACCAGGGCGGCGGCGCTGCCGTCCAAACGGGTCAGACGGCGAAGCGTTCGCGGATCTCCACCGCCTTTTCGAGCATCTGCCCGGTGCTCTTGAACCAGTCCTGCAGGTTCAGGTCCACGATGAGCTCGTCGGCGCCGGCCTCCTCGGCCGTGTGGATGTCCTCCACGATCTGGTCGAGCGTGCCGACGAACGCCGAACGGCCGGGTCCGGCCGGACGGTCGGTGAAAGTGACGTTGCCCACCACGACCAGCTCCATCCGGCTCGCGTCCCGGCCGTACCCGGTGGCCATTTCCCGGATGCGGTTCCAGTCCGCGCGCAGTGCCGCGGCTCCGGCCGGCCCGGGCGTGGTGAGCAGCGGCAGCCAGCCGTCCGCGCGCCGCGCGATGCGCTCCAGGGCCGTGGAACTGGAGGCGCGGCCCAGGTTGCTGGCGCCGCCGGCGAGCATCACGGGGATCTTCGAAGCGGGCTTCGGCAGGACCGACGCGTTCTCGATGATGACGCGAGGGCTGCGGAAGGTCACCGGATCCGGCCCCCACACGGCGTCGAAGACGTCCAGCATCTCGTCAAGGAAGCGCCCGCGATCCGCTCGGGTGGCGCCGGTGGCCCGCAAAACGTCGCTGGACCAGCCGGCGCCCAGGCCCGCGATGACGCGGCCGCCGCTGATCCGGTCGACCGTCGCCAGCGCCTTCGCCAGCGGAACGGGGGTGTGCAGGGCCGCGATCAACACGGCCGTCCCGAGGCGCACCTTCTCGGTCACCACCGCCGCTGCCGTGAGCACCGCCAGGGGGTCGGCGGTCTGGCGCCCGCTCTCCGGCCACGGCACGTTCGGCGGCGCGTACGGTTCCAGGGGTGTCTCGGGGAACAGCAACTGTTCGTAGGTCCACAGGCTCGCGTATCCCGCCGCTTCCGCCCTTCTGGCGGCTTCGACCACGTCGCGCTGCAGATCCACTTCCAGCCGCTGGGGCAACCGCAGTCCCAGTTTCATTCGAATCTCCGTTGTAATCGTCACCAGTCCCTACTGCGAGTCTGAACACTCACATCGATGTGAAGGTCAAGGTAGACTGGGTCACATGAGAATCGGAGAGCTCGCTGAGCGCACCGGCGTCTCCCGTCGGCTGCTGCGCTACTACGAGGAGCAGGGCCTGATCACGCCCACCCGCTCCTCCAACGGTTACCGCGAGTACGGCGAGCCGCACGTGGACGTCGTGCAGCAGATCAAGGGACTGCTCGACGCCGGCCTCCCGACCCGCATCATCCAGCAGCTCCTGCCGTGCCTGGACAAGCCGCACACCATCTACGCGCCTTTCGTGACCCCCGAAATGATCGTCACTTTGCAGCACGAACAGGCCCGGCTTTCCGAACGCATCGAATTCCTGATCCGCAACCGCGACGCCATCACCGACTACCTCGGAACCGTTCTCACCGTCAGCGAACGCCGGGAGCCGGCCGCGTCGTGAATTGACGCGCGGCCCCGTCCTAGACTTCCTCGCCCTTTTCCCGCGACGCCTGCACACGGGCGATGCGCTGGGAGGTGCGGCGGAGGTGCCTGGCCATGATCTCGCGTGCCTTTTCCGTGTCGCGGGCGGCGATGGCCTCGACGAGGTCGCGGTGTTCGGTGGTGCCGCGGTGGCCCATGAGCGGGGCGGCCACCTGGGCCTCGCGCAGGGACATCAGCAGTGGGCCGTGGAACGAGTGGACCAGCATCTCGATGGCGGCGTTGTGGGTGCACTGCGCCACGCGGACGTGGAACGCCGCCGACATCTCCATGTTGTACTCGCCGCGTTTCAGGGCGGCCTGGTGTTCGCGGGTCATCTCGCGTAGTTCGTCGACGTCCGTCTCGGTCGCGCGCTCGATGACGATGTCGAGGATGCCGAGCTCCACCACCTGACGGGCCTCGATGACCTCCGGCCCCGTCATCGGCGAGAGGTTCACGAGGTCGGCGAGGTTCGCGCTGAGCGTGGTCGACGAGGGGGTCGTGACGAAGGCGCCGCCGCGGGCGCCGACGCGGATCGCGACGAGGCCGGCGGCCTCGAGGACGCGCAGGGCCTCGCGGACGGTGACGCGGCTGACGCCCATCTGCTCGCACAGGGCGCGCTCGCTCGGCAGCCGGTCACCGGGACGCAGTTTGTCGGCGCGGATGAGCGAGCGGATCTGCTCGACGATGACCTCCGACATCCGGCTCGACGACACGACGTCGAACAGCCCGCTGTCGGCCCGCGGAGCCGCCGCGGATCCACCCCGCCCTGCTGGTTCCATGCCGCGATCCTCTCACAGGAACGCCGGAACGCCCGCCGTCGCGGCGCCCGCCGAAGGGTTGACCGGCAGCTGGAGGGCGCCTTATGGTCATATCGTCGTTCGGACTAACCAATAGACCAGAGGTTCAGAACAGCCAGGAGGCGCCGTGAGGGAATCCGTCGCGCTGGCCTGCCGGGTGCTCGCCGCGACCGGCCTCGTCGAGCACGTGCTCGGCCACATCAGCGTCCGCACGTCGCCGGACGAGCTGCTGGTGCGCTGCCGCGGCCCGCGGGAGTCCGGCCTCCGCTACACGACGGCCGACGACATCCGGCCGGTGCCGCTGCACGGCACACCCGACACCGGTGAGTGGAGCGTGCCCAACGAGCTGCCGATCCACACCGAGGTGCTGCGGCGCCACCCCGAGGTGACGGCCGTGGTCCACGCGCACCCACCCGCCGTGGTTACCATGGCGCTCGCCGGGCTGCCGTGGCTGCCCCTGTTCGGGGCCTACGACATCCCGGCCGCGCGGCTCGCCGCCGACGGCATTCCGGTGTGGCCGCGCTCGGTGCTCGTGAACGACCACGACCTCGCCGGGCAGATGGCCGACGCGCTGGGCGACCGGCCCGTCCTGGTCCTCAGTGGACACGGCCTGGTCAGCGTGGCCGGCGGCGACCCGGAAACCGCGGTGGCCCAGGCCGTGCTGCAGGCCATCGCCGTCGACACGCTCGCCCGGCACACCCTCGCCGTCGCCCAGGCCGGCGGGAAGCCGGTGGCGATCCCCGACGAGGACCTCGCGCGCCTGCCCGACCTGGGCGGGGCGTTCAACGTCACGACCCTGTGGCGGCACGTGGTGCGGCGCACCGAAAACCCCTGAAGTCCCCCGCGAGTACGACAAGGAGAGCAGTAGTGCGTGACGAGTACCTGAAAGGTGTCCTGGCCAGCGAGAAGAAGAACCTCGATTCCTCGGAGATCGCGGCCCGCGACGAGTTCAACCGGCAGCACCCGCCGAACAAGGGCCTGGTCGTGGAGGACGACCTGCGCAAGATGGAGCTGCCGGCCCGGCCGTGGCGCAACAACCGCGGCCACTACTTCGACCTCGCCGACTACGAGGTGCTGAGCGCGCACATCTCGGAGCTCAAGCCGGGCAACAACTCCGTCCGCCACCGTCACACCACCGAGGCCTACCTCTACGTGGTCAAGGGGCACGGTTTCTCGCTCATCAACTACGACGACGAGCCGATCGAGGTCGTCGAGTGGCAGGAGGGCACGCTGTTCGCGCCGCCTCGGTGGGCGTGGCACCAGCACTTCAACCTCGACGGCAACGACACGGCCCGCTACCTCGCGATCCAGGACACGGGGCTGCTGCGCACCATGCGCCTGCACAACATCGAGCGCCACGGCGTGCAGCTCTCCCCCGAGGAGGGCAAGCAGCTGCTCGACGCGGCCGTCGAGGCCGGCACCACGCACGGCGCGCGCAAGTAGCCGGCCCCTCGGCCGTGCTCCCGCACCCCAGGCGGGAGCACGGCCGAGCCACGAACCCATCCGACCTGTGAGGAGTGCCCGTGCCCGAAGGAACACCCGTGTCCGAATGGCTCGACCCGAACGTCGCGACGTCGTGGCTGGAACAGGACAGCCTCGTCGGATTCCTCGTGCTGCCCCGGCGGATCGCCGCCACGCTCGTGGCGGGCGACCGGCCGCGGACGAAGCTGGTGGCCGACATCGGCAGCGGCCCCGGTGACTTCCTGGAGGTCCTGCTCGATCTCTTCCCCGGCGCGCACGGCATCTGGACCGACGTCTCCACCGTGATGGAGGAGGCCGCCCGCGCGCGGCTCGCCCGGTTCGGAGACCGCGTTTCCTACCGGCTCACCGACATGACGGACCTCGCGCAGCTGCCCGGTGACCTCGACGTGGTGATGACGTCGCGGGCCAGCCACCACCTGAACCCGGCGCAGCTGGCGCGCTTCTACACCGAGGCGGCCGAGCACCTGGCGCCCGGCGGCTGGCTGCTCAACCTCGACCACATCGGGCCCGGTCCGGTGTGGGACGCGCGCCTGCGCGCGGCCCGCAAGCAGCTCATCCCGCCGTCCGACAAAGCCGGTGCCCACAAGCACAACGACGCCCTCCCGTCGGTGGCCGACCACTTCGAAGGCCTCGCGAAGGCCGGGTTCACCGACGTCGAGATGCCCTGGCGCGGCCTGTACACCTGCCTGCTGGCGGCTCGTCGTGACGGTTGACGGATCCCGCCGGCTCGCCCGCGTCCGCGTCGCGCTCAGCGGCCGCGAGTGGGCGTCGCTGGGTGGCATGGCCACGGTCGTCCTGCTGCTGAACCTCGTCGGCTGGGGAGTGCTCGGCCTCGTCGTGGCCCCGGAGCACCACGCGCTGGCCGGCGGCGGGTTCTTCGGGGTCGGGCTGGGCGTCACGGCGTTCACGCTGGGGCTGCGCCACGCGTTCGACGCCGACCACATCGCCGCGATCGACAACACCACCCGCAAGCTGATGGCCGACGGCGGACGGCCGCTGTCGGTCGGGTTCTGGTTCTCGCTCGGGCATTCGACCGTCGTGTTCGGACTGTGCCTGCTGCTCTCGGTCGGCGTGCGCGCGCTCGCCGGATCGGTCACGGACGACTCGTCGGCGCTGCACCGGGTGACCGGCCTGATCGGCACGTCGGTGTCCGGGGTGTTCCTCTACATCATCGGGATCGTCAACCTGGTGGTGCTGTTCGGCATCCTGCGGGTGTTCCGCGAGATGCGCCACGGGCGGTTCAGCGAAGCCGAACTCGAGGAGCACCTCGCGAAGCGCGGCGTGCTGAACCGGCTGCTGTCCGGCCTGACGAAGGCGGTCCGCAAACCCTGGCACATCTATCCGGTGGGTGTCCTCTTCGGACTCGGGTTCGACACGGCCACCGAGGTCGGCCTGCTCGTGCTGGCCGCCGGCGCCGCCACGTTCGCCCTGCCCTGGTACGCCGTCCTGGTGCTGCCCGTGCTGTTCGCGGCGGGGATGACGTTGTTCGACACCGCCGACGGCTGCTTCATGAACTTCGCCTACGGGTGGGCGTTCGCGAAGCCGGTGCGGAAAGTCTTCTACAACCTCACCGTGACCGCGCTGTCCGTGGCGGTCGCGCTGGTCATCGGGACGATCGAGCTGCTGTCGATCCTCGCCGACCGGCTCGGGATCGTCTCGGGGCCGCTGGCCGCGATCGCCGGCCTCGACCTGAACAACGTCGGCTTCGCGATCGCCGGGCTGTTCGTCGCGACCTGGCTCGTCGCCGTCCTGGTCTGGCGGATCGGCCGGATCGAGGAGAAGTGGTCGGCCCACCTCTCCCTCGACCCCGACCGTTAAGCGCCCGGCCCGCCGAACAGCTCCGCCACGCCCGCGACGGTGATGCCCTCCATCACCTCGCGGGCGGTGTGTGCCACCGGCAGGTCCTGGCCCACGCCGTCGGCCATGCGGAACGCGTTGGCCAGATCCTTGCGGTACCAGGTGAAGCGCATCAGTTCGAGCTGGGCGAGCGTGGCGCTCGCGGCCACCCCGTCGAGCAGCGCCCGGCGCAGCTTCGCCGGCTCGACGCCGAGGTCACGGCCGAGCCGCATCGCCTCGACGATCGCCGTGATCTGACCCCAGTGGCACAGGTTGTTCACCGTCTTGCCAACCTGGCCGGAGCCAAGCGGACCGAGGTGGTGCACCGCTTTCGTCCACGACGCGAGCGCCGGGCGCACGCGGTCCAGCACGGCTTCCTCCCCGCCGACCAGCAGGACGATCTCACCGTTCTCGGCGCCGCGGACCCCGCCGGTGAGCGCCGCGTCCAGCACGGCCACGCCCGCTCCCCCGGCCTCGGCCTCGACGCGGTGGCAGGTCTCGGGGGTCACCGAGCTGCAGATCAGCAACGTGGACCCGCGCTCGGACCCGGCCAGCACGGCCGACGACACCTCGAGCACGTCCTCATCGGACGGAACGATCACGAGCACCACGTCGCACCCGCCGAGCTCCGCCGGGGACCCGGCCGCCCGCGCACCCGCGGCGACGAGCGTGTCCACTGTGGATTGATCACGGTCGTACACCACCGTGTCACGCCCGGCGCCGACGAGGTGCCGGGCGATCGGCGCGCCCATCGCCCCCAGCCCGGCCACACCGACGCTTCCGTGGTTCGACATCAGGACCTTCCTCCCCGCCGGCAGGGCCGCGCCCCGCGGCAGTCGAAGCGAAAGGGCCTGCCTCGTGGTGAGTGCACGAGACAGGCCCCTTCGGACGGACACCTCAGACGGCGCTGGCGGCCTCGGCCAGTTCGCCGGTGTACTCCGGAGCGTTTTCGAAGTAGTGCACCTTGTCGTAACCGAGGTGCTTGAACATGCGGTTCTGCGCGGACAGCAACCGCAGCGGGGTGCCGTCGGCGGCGTAGTGCACGGCGATCGTGTTCTGCGGGACGTAGAGCGTGTCGCCCTTGGTGATCTCGTGCCGGGTCGGCGTCTTCGCGACCCGCGCGTAGTACTTCTCCGCGATCTCCTCCTGGACCTCCCAGTGCAGCGAATAGCCGGAGCCGTCGAGCACGTAGAGGACCTCGTCGGCCATCTTCCAGTGCTTGCCCGAGCGGCTGCCGGCCGGGATGTCGAGCTCGAAGACGTCGACGGAGAACTGGCGCAGGTCCGTCCGATCGGGACTGTTGAGCACGCGGACGCGGCCCATCGGGGTCGTCTCCCAGACCGTGTCCTCCTGGCGCACCACCTTCTTGCGCTCCAGCACGCCGTCGGTCCAGATCCGCGACCAGTCCTCGCGCTCGCCGAACTCGTCCGGCCGCTCGATCGGACCGCCGCGGCCCTGCTGCAGCAGGCCCAGGAACATCCAGGTGCACTTGGCCTTCATGACCAGCGCGACGGCTTTTTCGTCGTACGGGTTGTAGTGCCGGTGCACCGAGTCGGTGTGGACGAAGACCAGTTCGCCGGCCTTCCAGTCGTACCGCTGGTCGTCGTGGATCTCGTAGCCGGCACCTTCGAGGATGTAGAAGGACGCCTCATTCTGGTGTCCGTGTCCCCGGTTGGAGCTGTGCGGCGGCAGCTCGACGAAATGGACCTGCAACGTCTGGGTCAGGAATTCCTCGTCCCCGGGCCCGATCCGCCACCACGTGCGGGACTTCTCCGAGTCGCCGGAGTGGCCGACCTTCGCGTCGTCGACCACCACCGAGTCGTCGCGGACCCGTTCGGCGGCCAGCTGGGCCTGACGGAACTGACCGAGCCCGTAGGTCTCAGAAGTCAAGCCACGTACGAACACGCGTCCCTTCTTGCCCATGCGTTCCTCGCTTTCCCGCGCCTTGGCGCTTTTCGACGGAGGCAGAACATGTTCCTCCCGGACGCCCGGCCCGGGTACGCTCCGAAGTATAGGCCTAACTGTCCTACCAATCCAGAGCCCGACCGTCCGGGAGGCTTCCTTGAGCGACGTCCACCTCAGCATCGCCACGACCGACTACGACCATTTCCGCGACTTCCGCACCGGCGCCGTGCGCGCCCAGGGCATCGACCACACCTGGTCGACGCTGAGCCACCACGAGATCTTCGCGCGGTTCACCGCGAACCGGGAGTGGGACGTCGCCGAGCTGTCCTTCGCCAAGTTCAGCGCCCAGATCACCCGCGACGAGCCGGACATCGTGGGACTGCCCGTCGTCTGCTCGCGACTGTTCCGGTTCGGTTCGTTCTACGTCAACCGCAACAGCGGTATTCGTTCCGTGGAAGACCTGCGCGGCAAGAAGGTCGGCTCGCCCGAGTGGGCCCACTCGGCGGCGGTGTACATGCGGGGCTGGCTGCACAACGACATGGGCGTCAAGCTCGACGAGATCGAGTGGTACCAGGCCGGCGCGAACGCCCCGGGCCGCGTCGAGAAGGTGGAGCTGACGCTGCCACCCGGCGTGCGGCTCACCCGCGTGACCGACCGGTCGCTGTCGGACCTGCTCGCCGCGGGCGAGATCGACTGCGCGATCATCGCGCGGCCCCCGACGTGTTTCCTCGAAGGCCATCCCGACGTCGTACGTCTTTTCCCGGACTACCGCGAAAAGGAACAGGAGTACTTCCGCGACACCGGGATCTGGCCGATCATGCACTTGATCGCGATGCGCCGGCAGATCTTCGACGAGCACCCGTGGGCGGCCCGCAACCTCTACAACGCGTTCCTGGAGTCGAAACAACGCAGCGTCGAACGACTGCTCGACCCCGCCGTCTCGCGTTACCCGCTGCCCTGGCTCGCCACCTACGGCCGCGAGATGCGCGACCTGTTCTCGGGCGACCCGTTCCCGTTCGGCATCGAACCCAACCGCGCCACCTGGGAACAGCTGCTCACCTACGCAGCCCAGCAGGGCATCGCACACCGGCTCGCCACGGCCGACGAGATTTTCCCGGCCGGGATCATGACCGAGGTGGTGGTGTGAACCCGTCGCGGTAATCGGCCATTCGGCCCTACGGTTTCCGCCGGTTTTTGGCAGAATGACTGAACTTCGCCGCTGGGACGCGCCCGTCTGCACGCACCGCACACGGGCCGTCCCGCCCTGCGCTCACCGTCCGAAGTGGATCCGCGCCCCCAGGATTTCGATCGGGACCAGCATCGGGCCCAACGGTTGACAAATGGTCATACCATAGGTCCATACTGCTCGGACCGAACGGCCCGTGGCCTCAGGCACCGGGCCCCTCGGCACCCGAAGCTCCGCGACAGTTCCGCACTCACATCGTGGTGAGCCCGCCTTGTTCCCGGCGGCGGTCCGCTCACCGAAGGGAACCGCAATGCTCAAGAGGCGAAGCACCCGACGGACCGTCTCGGCCGTCCTCGCCGGCGGCCTGGCGTTGACGATGGCCGCCGCGTGCGGCTCCGGCGCGGCCGGCTCCACCGACGCGGCCCAGACGACGGCCGACCAGCGCAACCCCCAGCAGCTCGCCGAGGTCGCGGCGAGAGAAGGCGAGGTGGTCTGGTACACCACGTTCGCCGACGCCGACGTCGCGCCGATCATCGCGTCGTTCAACAAGGTCTACCCGAAGGTCAAGGTCAACGCGCTGCGGCTGAGCGCCGACAAGATCCCGCCCCGCGTGATCACCGAACAGCGCGGCGGCAAGTTCAACGCCGACGTGGTCTCCGGTGACTCCCCGCAGATCGCCCAGCTCCTGCAGGCGGGCGCGCTGCAGCCCTACAAGCCGGTCGACGCCGCGCCGCTGCCCGCCGGGCTCAGCCTCCCCGACGGCTACCAGGGTGTCGTGTACGCCGTCACCACCGTGCTCTCCTGGAACCCGCAGGTGCTCAGCCAGAAGGGCCTGACCGCGCCGAAATCCTGGGAGGACCTCACGAAGCCCCAGTGGCGCGGCCAGTTCTCGATCGACCCCGGCGCGGTCAACTGGTACGACAGCCTCATCGCCGCGATGGGCCACGACAAGGCCCTGGCGCTGCTGAAGGGGCTCGGCGACAACTCGCCGGTGTTCGTCGAGAGCCACACCCAGTCGCTGACCAACGTGCAGGCCGGCGAGCCGCTCGCCGCCGCGACCGCGTACGGCTACAAAGCCTCCAGCCTCAAGAAGAAGACGCCGAACACCCTGGACTTCGTCAACGGCACGCCGTTGCCGGCGTCGCTGAACCTCATCGACGTCGTGAAGAACTCGCCGCACCCCAACGCCGCCCGCCTCTTCGACGACTGGATGGTCTCCAAGGCCGGGCAGCAGGAGATCGTCGACGTCACCAACCACACGTCGGTCCGCCCGGACGTCACCAACGACGCACAGGTGTGGGACGAGACGAAGTGGCCGGCCGCCTGGGGCCACCCGAACCTCTCGCAGGCGGACTACAACAACGAGCTCGCGGAAATGAAGTCGGCTCTGAAAGCGCCGTGACCCCCGACGGCGGACACCGCCGGCGAAAGGACCCCCGATGACCCTGCTGGACACCCGACCCCCCGATCCGGCACCCCACGAGACCGTCCGGCCCGCGAAGACCTCGCGGTCCTGGCGCTCCCTGCTGCAGCCGCGCTACCTCACCCTCGCCGTGGCGGCGATCGCGGTGGCCTACCTCGCGCTGGTGCCGGTCGGCACGATGATCTACGCCAGCCTGCAGACGTCGTTCCTCGGCACCGGCGTTTCGACGTGGACCCTGCGCAACTACGCCACGACCTTCACCGCCGACGGGTTCGGCACGCTGGTGCTCAACTCGTTCCTCTACGCGGGGCTCACCGCGATCGTCTGCACGGTGATCGGGTTCGGGCTCGCGTGGCTGGTCAGCCGGACCAACACCCCGTGCAAGACGTTCGCGCAGCTGGCGGCGCTCGTTCCGCTGATCGTGCCGGGGATCCTCAACACGGTGGCGTGGGCGCTGCTGCTCTCCCCCGAACGCGGGCCGCTCAACGGGGTCCTGCGGTCGGTGGGGCTGCCGGCGTTCAACATCTACTCGATCGCCGGCATGGTGTTCGTGCAGTCCATCCACGTCGCGCCGGTCGCGTTCCTCATGGGCACGGCGGCGTTCAGCTCGATGGACTCCTCGCTGGAGGAGGCCTCGCTCGCGTCGGGCGCCTCTCCCGTGCGCACGTTCCGGGTGATCACGCTGCGGATGGCCCGGCCGGCGATCCTGTCGGCCGCGCTGCTGATGTTCATCCAGACCATCTCGACGTTCGAGGTGCCGCAGCTGATCGGCGTGCCGGGCCACACGTACGTGTTCGTCAGCCGGATCTACAGCGCGCTGCAGGCGTTCCCGGCCGACTACGGCACGGTCGGGGTGATCGGGGTGTTCGTGCTGGTGATCGCGTCGATCGGGCTGGCCCTGTCGCAACGGCTGAGCCGGCGCTCGGCCACGCAGACGATCACCGGCAAGGGGTTCCGCTCGACGGTGCAGGACCTGGGCAAGTGGCGCTGGGCGGGGCTGGCCGTGTTCATCCTGTTCTTCGTCATCGCCGTCGTGCTGCCCCTGGCCATGCTGATCTGGTCCTCGCTGCTGCCGGGTTACGAGCCGCCTTCGCTGAAAGCCTTGGGAGACCTGGGATTCGGCAACTACGCCCAGATCTTCCGGCAGCCGGCCCTGATCGAGTCGGTGCGCAACAGCGTCGTCACGGCGGTGAGCTCGGCGGTGATCGTCACCGCGCTGAGCGCCGTGGTCGCCTACCTCACGGTGAAGACGAAGATGTTCGGCCGCGGGCTGCTCGACGGGCTCGCGACGGTGCCGATCGCCGTGCCCAGCATCGTGATGGGCGTCGGCATCCTTTACTGGTACCTCGCCGCGCCGCTGCCCGTGCACCTCTACGGCACGCTGACCATCCTGGTCGTGGCGTTCGTGACGATCAGCCTGCCGTACGCGATGCGCTACCTCGTGCCCGGCATGGCGCAGATCAAGGACGAGCTCGAAGAGGCGGCCACCGCGAGCGGGGCCTCCTGGCTCCAGACGTTCCGGCGGGTGTTCATCCCGCTTCTCATGCCCTCACTGTTGGCGGCGTTCCTGTACACGATGATCGTCGCGTTCCGCGAGATCTCCGCGGCGATCTTCCTCTACTCCTCGGGGTCGGAGGTCGTGTCCGTGAGCATCTACGACCTCTACTCCAACGGGTCGTACCCGGTGGTCGCCGCGCTCGGCGTGGTGATGGTGCTGTTCCTGACGATCCTCGTCGCCGGTGTCCGCCTGCTCGGGCGCCGCTTCGGGATCCAGGGCGCGAATCAGAGCTGAGCAGACCCGACAACCACCGTAGGAGAAGGGATCCGAAGATGATCAGGCTGACCGGACTGACGAAACGGTTCCCGGGCCGGACCGTGGCCGCGAACGCGGTCGACGGGATCGACCTGGAGATCGCCGAGGGCAAGCTGGTGACCCTGCTGGGGCCCAGCGGCTGCGGGAAAACCACGACCCTGCGGCTCATCGCCGGGCTGGAACGCGCCGACGCCGGGTCGATCGAGCTCGACGGCAAGGTGGTCTCCGATCCGCGCAACGGGGTGTTCGCCGGCGCGCACCGCCGTCCGATCGGGATCGTGTTCCAGTCGTACGCGATCTGGCCGCACATGTCGGTGGTGCAGAACGTGATGTTTCCCTTGCGGGTCAACAAGCCGCGGATCCGCGCCGCGGCGGCGCGCAAGAAGGCGCTGGACGCGCTCGACCTCGTGGGCCTGGCCGACTTCGCCGAACGCCCGGCCCCGGCGCTGTCCGGTGGCCAGCAGCAGCGGGTCGCGCTCGCCCGCGCCCTCGTGCGCGAGCCGAAGGTGCTGCTGCTCGACGAGCCGCTGAGCAACCTCGACGCCGGCCTGCGCGACCGGATGCGCGACGAGATCCGCGCCGTGCAGCAACGGCTCGGCATCACCACGGTGTTCGTCACGCACGACCAGGACGAGGCCCTCGCGGTCTCCGACGACGTGGTGGTGATGAACAGCGGCTCGATCGTCGAACGCGGCCGGCCGCAGGAGATCTACACCCGCCCGCAGCAGGAGTTCACCGCGCGCTTCCTCGGGGTCTCCAACACGCTCACCGGCGTGGTCACCGAGGTGTCGGACGCGGGCGTGTGCGTGCAGGTCGGGCCCGGCCGGCTGGTCTGCCGCGCGGGCTCGGGGCTGAGCGCCGGCGACACCGTGAGCGTGTTCATGCGGCCCGAGAGCTTCGGGTTCTCCCGCAAGCAGCACGACGCCGAAGCCTGGAAGGGCACCGTGGAGTTCAGCATCTACCACGGCGACTGCTGGGACTACTACGTCCGGCTCGGCGACGACGTGCTGAAGGTCCGCGTCTACAAGGAGAAGGTCGGTCTCGCCCACGGCGACCCGATCTTCCTGCAGCCCGAGCCCGAGGACGCGATCGTCCTGCCCGCGCACTGACCCGAGAGGAGCACGGCCGCCGATGAGCGCCCCGTACCCCCTGTCCGCCCAAGCCCCCGGTGTCCCCGCCCCGCTGCCCGGGTTCGATTACCCCGCACCGCGGTTCCCGGATTACCTGCTGCAGGAGCGCACCGACGACCTCGAGGAGCTGATGCCGCTCGCGCGGGCCCACGTGCGGCGCCGGTACGGCCGGTCCGCGCTCGGCGACGTCCGGCCCGGCGACGAGCTGCTCATCGTCACGTTCCCGCACCAGCACGAGCTCGTGTTCCAGGCCATCCGTGAGGCCCTGCTGGAGATCGGCGTCGCGAAGGTCGACCGCATCGACGTGACCGACCTCGGCATGGAGGTGAAGTCCTACAGCGCGGCCGAGGGGTGGCGGGAGATCACCGACCGGCTGCCGCCGATGATCGAGGAGGGCATCGAGTTCAACGTCGCCGCGGCGGCGCTGAAGCGGTTCCTCGACGACCGCCCCGGCTACACCGGCGTCTACGCGGGCGAAGCCGGGCGCTCACACTGGAAACGCGCCGCCGGCAAGCGGATCCGGAACAACTGGGTGTACTCGACCTACGAGGACTTCATCTCCCGCGCCAACGGCATCCCCGACGAGATCTGGCGGACCGTGGACCTCATGGTGGTCGACGCGTTCCGCGACGCCGCCGAGGTCCGCATCACGAGTCCCGAAGGGACGGACCTCGGCTGGCAGGTGAGCGAGCAGCAGGCGGAGCTGTGGCCCAAGGGCGCCTACATCTCCGGGCACATCCTCGGCTCGACGATCCAGGGCATCCGGTTCGGCCACCCGGCGGAGACCTTCCTGCGTGAGGCGAAGACGCTGATGCCCACGCTCAACGGCGTGATCGGCGGGACGAGCAACCACACGGGCTACTTCCCGCACGCGTCGGTGACCATCGAGTCGGGGATGATCACGAAGATCGAGGGCGGCGGCCGCTACGGCGAGCTCTGGCGCGAGGTCGTGGAACGCTACCGGGACACGCACTACCCCGGCTTCCCCTACCCGGGCTGGGCGTACTTCAACGACGCGTCGATCGGCACCAACCCCAAGAGCTACCGCCAGATCGAAACCCTGTGGAACTACAACGACTCCTGGACGAACCTGCCCGAGCGCGCCCAGGCCGGTGTGATCCACTTCGGCTTCGGCGCCGAGCACTGGGACCAGACCTTCCTCTCCTACGCCAAGGAGAACAAGCTGCCGACGATGCACTTCCCGCACGTGCACAACCTGTTCGCCACCTACGAGATCCGGCGGCGCAGCACCGGCGAGTGGGTCAAGCTGATCGACAAGGGCCGGATCACCGCACTCGACTCCGAGCGCGTGGTGCGGCTCGCCAGCAGCCTCGGCGGCACGCACCACCTGGAGTACGACTGGATTCCCGCGGTGCCGGGCATCAACTACCCCGGGGACTACCACCGGGACTACGCACCCGACCCGGTGTCGTGGATCCGCCGCGAGCAGAACGGGGAGTTCGCCCGGTGACCGCGCCCTTCTACCTGCCGGCCGGCGATGAGGTCGACCTCTTCCGCGCGGCCTACGACCAGCGCATCCCGGTGCTGCTCAAGGGACCCACCGGCTGCGGCAAGACCCGGTTCGTCGAGTACATGGCTTGGGAGATCGCGAAACAGCGCACCGGGCCGCCGCCGGACGAGCCGCTGGTGACCATCACCTGTCACGACGACCTCACCGCCGCCGACCTCGTCGGCCGGTACCTGCTCTCGGCCGAGGGCACGACGTGGCTCGACGGGCCGTTGACGCGGGCCTCGCGCACGGGCGCGATCTGCTACCTCGACGAGGTGGTCGAGGCTCGCAAGGACACCACCGTGGTGCTGCACTCGCTGACCGACCACCGGCGGACGCTGCCGCTGGAGCGGCTCGGCACCACCGTGGCGGCGCACCCGGACTTCCTGCTCGTCGTGTCGTACAACCCGGGCTACCAGGTCACGAGCAAGGATCTCAAGCCGAGCACGCGGCAGCGGTTCCTCGCCATCGAGTTCGGCTACCCGGACCCCGATCTGGAGGCCGAGATCATCGCGCACGAAGCCGGGGTGCCCGCCGACGTGGCCGAGGCGCTGGCCGCGCTCGGCGCCCGGATCCGCAACCTCGACGCCGCCGATCTCGTCGACGGCCCGAGCACCCGGCTGCTCGTCCACGCCGGCGCGCTGATCGGCCGCGGCGTCGCACCGCGGCGCGCGTGCGATCTCGCGCTCGTGCTGGCCACCAGCGACGACCGGGACGTGCAGGACGCCGTCCGGCAGGTGACGCACGCCGTGTTCGCGGCATGACGGCGACGCTCGCGCACCTGACCGAACTGACCGGCTCGCTCTCGCTGTACTACCGGGCGTTGTGCGGGCGCGGCTGCGAACTGGTGCCCTACGACGACGAAACCGAGCTCCGCCAGCGGCCCGACACCGCGACGACCGTGCGGCTCCCGTCGCACGTGCACTCGGGACCGTCGTGGTACCAGGTGGCGCTGACGCACCGGGCGCTGCACCACGAGCTCGGCACGTTCGAGCTCGACCTCGCCCGGCCGGAGCCGTTCTTCCGGCGGCTGCGCCCGGCCGGCCTGCGCGGCGGGCTCGACCGCTTCGCCGGCCTGTTCGGCCGGACGGCGCTCGCGGTCGAGGTGTTCACCGTGCTCGAAGACCTGCGAGTGGACGCCGCGGCCCTGCGGCTGTTCCCCGGTCTGGCCCCGGTCTACGAACGGGTCCGCGCCGATGAGCTGGTGACGCGGCCGGATCCGGCCGAGCTGCCGGCCCGCTCCGCGGCGGCCGAAGCGCTCGTGCGGCTGAGCCTCGGCGCCACCTCGATCCGGCTGCCGCTCTCACTGCACCCGGCGGTCACCCGGATGGCCGCCGTGGCGCGAGTGCTGACCGACCGGGCGTCCACTGTGGAATCGACGGCCGAGGCGGCGATCCGGTGCTACGGCGTGCTGGCGCGGCTGCCCAACCTCGCACCGGCGACGGGCACGGGCATGGCGGTCGCGTTCACCGAGTCCGAAGTGGACGACGGGTTCACGCTGCCGGGTCAGGAGTTCCGGCTCGAAGGCGACGAGGTGTTCGACGTCCGGTTCGCGCCCGTGCGCTACCGCGACGTGCCCGGTCCCCGGTACCTCGGGTTGTCGGCTTCCGGCATGCCGCTCACGGAGGCGATCCTACGGATGACCGGCGAGGAAGCGCAGGCGGCCGACGAGTTCACCGAACGCTCGCTGGCGGCCGAGAGCGGACAGGTCGACGTCACGACGGTCGAGCGGCCGCCGGAGCCACTGCCGCACGACCACGGCCCCGACCTGGACGACCACCACCACGGGGGAACCGGCCCCGTCCACGCGAACGGACGGCACGAGTTCACCTACCCGGAGTGGGACCACCGCGCCGGGAAGTACCTGACCGACTGGTGCCTGGTCCGCGAGAAGCGGCCCCGTTCGGGGCGCAGCGGCCGGGCGCACCGCGACGCCCTCAAGCGCAACCGCGCGCTGCTGCCCGCGCTGACCGCTCAGCTGGAACGCATGGCGCCGCTCGGACGCCGCCGGCGCACCCGGCTGCGCCACGGCGACGACCTCGACCTCGACGCCTGCGTCGAGGCGATGGCCGACCTGCGGATCGGCCGGACGCCGGGCGAAGCCGTGTACAGCGCGCTCGAACCGGTGGCCCGCGAAGTGGCCGTCGCGTTCGCGCTGGACCTCAGCTCGTCGACGGCCGAACGCCTGCCCGAGCGCGACGACGGGATCCGCCGGATCCTCGACCTGGAGCGGGAATCGGTCGCGTTGCTCCTCGAAGCGGTGGAGCGGGTCGGCGACACCTACGGCATCTACGGCTTCTCCGGCACCGGCCGCGAGGACGTCGTCGTCTCGGTCGTGAAGTCCCTCGACGAGCGCCGCACCCCGGCGACCCTGCGCCGGCTCGACGGGCTCGTGCCGCAGCACACCACCCGGATGGGCCCGGCCATCCGCCACCTCACCCGCCGGCTCGCCGCGCACGGCGCGCTCTCGAAACTGCTCGTGCTCGTTTCCGACGGCCGCCCGTTCGACCTCGACTACGGGCAGCAGTACGGCGAGGACGCCGTGCTCGGCTACGCGCTCGCCGACACCACGCGCGCGCTCGCCGAAGCCCGGCGCGCCGGCGTCCGCCCGTACCTCATCACCGTCGACCCGGCGGGCGGCGACTACCTGCGGACGATGTGCGACCCCGACGAGTACCACGTGATCGCCGATCCGCGTGACCTGCCGGTGGCCCTCGCCCGGCTGTACGTCACCGCCCGGCGCGCGTAGCGGGAATCAGTGCCGCCGGGAATCAGTGCGGCCGGGAGAGGTCGCCCGGCCGGAACCCTTCCACCGTCGAGCTGACGAGCCCGTCGAACTGGTCCTTGTCCTCCCGCGGGTAGACCCAGCGCAACGCGGCCATCGACGCGGATCCCGTGAACCCGCGTTCGTAGAAGATCTTGCCGTCGCCCTGGTAGCCGGAAACCGAGTACCGGTCACCCTCGACCTTCTGGTAGGTCACCTGCCCGCCGTCCGCTTCCACCGCGGCGACCGCGCCGGCCATCGCCTGGGCCGCGGACTGGGTCGAGTTGGCGCCCCAGACCGTCAGCGTCGCGTCGGCGTCGGAGCTGCTGAACGTCATCCCTTCCCCGTTCGGCGGGGCGTACGGGGTGGCGAGGTAGCTCTCGGAAATCAGCGCGGTGAACCCGAACCGCGGGTTCGTGTACGTCGGCCCCTGCGCGGACTGGCCAAGAGAGGGCGTCGTCGGCGCCGGGGAGACCGAGGTCGAAGGCGGCGGCGACGCGGGAGGCGACGAGGCGGGCGCCGGTTTGCCGAGCATCGTCAGGAACTTCGGCAGCAGCAGGTCGCCGATCCCGTTGTAGGGCAGGGTCACGGTCTCTTTCCCGGACGCCGTGTCGCAGCCGAGGTCGTACCACTGGATCTCGAACTCGGCGCCGGTCGCGGTGAACCCGATGGCCGCGCCCGGTACATGGTCGGTGCCCGAGCCCCGGTCGGCCGCGTCGATGGTGACCTTCTCCCCCGCTCCGTCGATCGTGGGGACCCGGCAGAACCCGTTTTTCGTGACCGGCTCGAGCCGCTGGGTCAGCGTCCGCATCCCGGCCGCGGTCAGCACCTCGGGCCGGAACATGTCCTTCGGGCCGAGCAGCTGTCCCGTGCCGAGGTCGACGTTCACCGTCTCGGGGAACCGCCAGGTCGTGTGCGACAGCACGTCCGAATCCAGATCGTGGTCGTACCGCACGGAAAGCAGGCTCGGCGTCCGCAGCAGGATCCGCGCCGTCGTGTGCGCCGCGGCCGTGTCCCCGCGCTCCTGGAACATCTCGCGATTGCCGGCCACCCCGTCGCGGATCGCCTTCAGCCGCTTGTCGACCGGGGCCCGCAACGCGTCGTTGATCCGTTGCCGGACGGCGGGATCCGGGCCGCCGGACACCTGGGGGAACTGGAGGTCGTAGGTGACGGGCAGCGCCGGATCCCGCCCCGACGTGGTCTGGAGGCCGACGGTGAGCGCCGCCGCCTGCGCGGGCGGATCGTCGTGGTTGGCGAAGATCGCCACTCCCCCGGCGACGAGCGCGCCGACGACCAGCACCGCCGCGGCGATCTTGCCGGCGATCACCGCGGTCGCGCCCACTCCGGAACCAGTGGCCGGCACTCCGCCGCCGACCCCACCCGCGATCCCGGCCGCCGTGCCGGCGCCGACCGGTGCGGCGGCCGTCCCGGCGGTGGCCAGGAGCGCCAACGGCGTCAGCGCCGTGAGCGCGGCGGCCGAGGCGGCCAGCCGCTTCCAGCCGCGCTTCTCCCAGTTCTTCCCGTAGGCCTTGCGCGCCACGGTTTCCAGCTCGCTCACGAACGCGTGCGCCGTGGCCGGCCGCCACGCCGGGTCCTTGGCCATCCCCCGCGCGATCAGGGGACGCAACGCCTCGGGCACCGCGTCCACGGGCACGGGCGCCGCCTGGTGCAGCGAGCGCAGCCCTTCGGTCGTGTCCGCCCGGAACGGCACCTGGCCGGTCACGCACTGATAGAACACGCAGGTCGCCGCGTACACGTCGGTGGCCGGCATTCCGGGCTGCCCGGACCACTGCTCCGGCGCCATGTACGACGGTGAGCCGGCCGTCAGCCCGTTGTGACCGTCCAAAGTGGCGAGTCCGAAGTCGACCAGCTTCGACTCGCCTTCCCGGGACACCAGCACGTTTCCCGGTTTGTAGTCCCGGTGGACCACCCCGGCCGCGTGGGCGTCGGCGAGGCCCAGCAGCGAGCCCTTCAGGATGGCCAGCGCCGACTCGGGGGCGAGCACGTTCTCCGCCGCCAGCAGCGCGCGCAGCGACACCCCGGGCACGGCCTCCATGACCAGCGCGGCGCCGTCCGGCGTCTCCACGAAGTCGAAGAGCCGGACCACGTGCGCGCTCCGGACGCCGGACAGCAGCCACGCCTCGCGCCGGAAGCCGTCCGCGATCCGCGCGTCGGCGAGGTATTCCGCGCGCAGGTACTTGATCGCCGCCATCCGCCCCGACGCGTCGTGCTTGGCCAGCACGACCCGCCCGAAGCCGCCGGTGCCGAGCACGTCGACCTCGGTAAACCCGGGCACGTGCCAGGTGTCGACCATTCCCCGCCCCCTCCGCGAATCGCGGAGGACATCAGACCACGACCGGCGGTCCGGCACTACCGGAATGTGGCATTCAGTGCGAAACCGTCACACTCGCGGGTCATGCCGGCTCGGGTTCCTCCGCGCGGGCGGCGGCGTACCTGCGCACCGGGTTCGCCCGGCCGAAGTGCCCGACGGCGAAGGCCGCGGTCGCGAGCCCTCCGATCATGAGCGCGAGCACGGGACCGATCGCCGCCGCGACGCCCCCGATCACGGTGTCGCCCAGGGCCGGGCCGCCGCGTGAGGCCATCTGGTAGATCGCGGAAACCCGCCCGCGCAGCGCATCCGGCGTCTCGAGCTGCACCGCCGCCTGCCGGATCGTCGTGGCCATCGCGTCGAACGCGCCGAGCAACAGGCAGGCGACCAGCGCGACCACGAGCCCGGCGGCCCAGGCGAGCAGGACGGCGCTCAGGCCGTAGGCGATCGTCGACGCGAGGAGGACCTTGCCGAGCCGCTTGCTGCGGTCGACGACTCGGAAAACCGTGTACGTCGCGATGAGCGCCCCTGCCGACGGTGCCGCCGAGAGCAGCCCGTACGCCGTGGCTCCCAGGTGGAACCGGTCGATCGCCAGGGAGGGCAGAAGAACCCGGTAACCCGCGAAGACGGTCGCCACCAGGTCGAGCAGCACCATCTGCCACACGATCCGTCTCCCCAGGACGAACCGGACCCCCTCCGCGAGCTGCTCCCGCAGCGTGATGTGCTCGCCCGCCCCGGGCAGGTGCGGAATCCGCAGCAGCGCCAAGGTGATCATCAGCAGCAGGTAGGTCACCGCGTCGACGGCGTACATCAGGCCCGGCCCGCTGACGGCGATGAGCACCCCGGAGAGTGCAGGGCCGAGGAGCACGGCGAGCTCCCGGGACGGGTTGAGCAACGCGAAGGCCTGCGGCAGCTGGGCCCGCGGGACCAGGGCCGGGATCAGGGCTTGGCGCGCGGGCTGGTCGAAACTGGCGGCCGCGGTGGTGAGCACGACGGAGCCGACCACCTGCACGACGTCGGCGTGGCCGGTGAAGCTCGTCGCCGCGAGCGCGAGCGCCACGACCATGGCCACGGCTTGCGACCACTGGAGGAGCTTGCGCCGGTCCACCCGGTCCGCGTAGACGCCGGCCAAAGGGCTGAGCACCACGAGCGCCACGACCTGGGCGGCACCGACCAGCCCGGTCTGCGCCACCGAGCCGGAGAGTTCGTAGACCTGGTAGAGGTTGGCCGCGATAGTTCCCCGGCTGCCGATCTGCGAGAGGACGACACCGCCCCAGTAGAAGTCGAAGTCGCGGTTGCGCAAGACCTCGGCGACCTTCATGACCGCCATATTGCCTGATGGTATGACCAAAAGTCCATGCTTGCCGCCGCGCGCCCGGCGGACCACAATGCGAAAGGTAAAATGGTCCGCCCAATCAGGAGGCTCGGTGTCGACGAAGACCACGACGAAGACCACCCACTACCACCAGCAGAAAGCCCGGCGGGCGAAGTTCCTCGAGGACTGGCGTGACAACCACCGCACGGTCATCCGGAGCGAGGCCGTCACCCTCCAGCCGACCGCGCGGGGCATGCGCACCGGCGTCTACATGGGCGAGGACGGCGACAACCCGACGCGCTCCATCGACGCCCTCGTGCACGAGGTCGACCACGGCGTGGTCACCACGATCCACCGGCACTCCTGGGACGCCATGGTGCTGGGCGTCGGCGGCCGCGGCTGGATCGAGATCGACGGCGAACGGGTGGCCGTCGCCCCCGGCGACTCGGCCCACATCCCGGCGTGGGCGTGGCACCGCTCGGGCAACGACGGGGACGAGACGTTCCGCTACCTCACGTTCTCCAGCGAGCCGCTGCTCGCCACGATGGGCATGTCGATCCTCGACGACCGCGGTCACGAACCGGTCGAGAACCTCCCGGGCCGGCCCGACTTCAGCGCACCCGACGTGCCGGGAGACGACGCGTACGCCCGGCGCCTGCGCCGGCTCGGCAAAGAGCAGCAGAAGCGGCGCAGCGGCCGGCTCCACACCGACTGGGACGAGCTCGAACTGCTCAACACCCCGCGCGGCACCCGCACGACCTTCCTCCTCGACCGTGCCATCGGGTACCAGGCTTCCGGCATCACGATGGCGATGTTCGAGATCGGCCAGGGCCGGCAGCAGTCGATGCACCGCCACGCCGGCGAGGCCTGGCTGTACGTGCTGGAAGGCGAAGGCCACTCCTACCTCGGCACCGAGCCGGAGGGCGGAGAGAACCACCCGTGGAAGAAGGGCGACCTGATCGTGGTCGACCACTTCCTGTGGCACCAGCACTTCAACGACTCGAAGGAGAACACCGCGCGGGTCGTGCGCATCCACATGTTCGACAGCCTGCTGGAGACGATGCGGGCGCTGATGGATCCCGCGGTGCTCTTCGAAGAGCCGCCGGACCACATCCGCGACGCCCAGGCCGGCGACGTCAACACGGTCGTGTGGCCCGCCCTCGACCGGCCGTCCTGGCCGTGAGCGAGCGGACGCTCCCGCCCGGAGTCGTCGGACTGCACGCGCTGCCCTCGGACCACCACGACGGGCCGTGGGACTCGATGATCGTGCCGGCGGGCACCAAGGAGAGGCTGCTCGGCACCGCACTGCTCGTCCTGCGGCAGGGCCGGTTGCTCAGCGGACTCTCCGGCGCGCCGCACGGCCTGATCGTGCTGGCCGGTCCCCCGGGTACGGGAAAAACGACGCTCGCGCAGGGACTCGCGCAGGCCGCCGCACGGAAGATGGCCCCGCGCGGCGCCACCACGCTCGTCGAGGTCGACCCGCACGCGTTCCCGAGCGACATGCTCGGCGAAAGCCAGCGGGCCGTCTCGCGGCTGTTCCTCGACACCCTGCCGGAGATCGCCGCGCGGCGACCGCACACCGTGGTGCTGATCGACGAGGTCGAGGCACTCGCCGTGCGCCGAAGCTCGGCGTCGTTCGAAACCAACCCGGTCGACGTGCACCGCGCGACGGACGCCGTGCTGTCCGGTCTCGACCAGCTGCGCGCGCAGTGCCCGCACCTGGTTCTCGTGGCCACGACCAACTTCGTCGACGCGGTCGACGAGGCCGTGCTCTCGCGGGCCGACCTGGTCATGACCACCACGCTGCCCGATGACGAGGTCGTCGAGCGGATCGTGGCGTCCTCGCTGACCGAGCTGGCCGAGCAGTGGCCCGGACTGGCGCCGCTCGCCCGGGACGCCGACCTCCGCGCGGAGCTGGCCAAGGGCCTGCGGGGCCTCGACGGCCGGCGGGTGCGCAAGTCGATCCTCGCGGCGCTCACGGTGCGCACCGAGGTCGCCCTCGACCCGAACCTGCTCACCGCCGACGACCTGCGCCACGCGACGCAGCTCGAAGCCTGAGGTTCTCCGACGGACGCGCGGTGCCGGGTCGGGCGACCGACCCGGCACCGCGCGTTTCCCGTACTACTTGGCCCCGAAGGCCTTGTCCACAAAGGACGAGTCGATGAGCGACGCGAGATCGACGTTGTCGACCCCGTTCACCGAGCCTTCGAGGGATTGCTGCGAAGACTTGAGCTGGTCCACCGTCGCCACGGGCGGGTCGGTGAGGACCTCACCCGCGTAGTACTTCCAGGTCGCGTCGAGCGCGCGCTGGTCGGTGACCCCGAGGTGCGCGCCCAGGATCTTCGTCGAGTACGCCTCGTCGGAACGCTCGCGGTCGAAGCCCTTCTTGAGGCCCGCCATGAACTTCCCGACGACGTCCGGGTGGTCCTTGAGGTACTCGGACGTGCTGGAGATGCCCACGTTGATGTTGGGGATCTTCTCCTTCGCCATGTCGATCACCATGTGCAGGCCCGCGTCCTCGAACTTGAGGCTGGCCGGCGGGTGCGTGGCGGAGGCGTCGATGGTCTTGGCCAGCAGCGCGTTGTTGACGTTCGTCACCGAGCCCAGCGGCACCAGGTTCACGTCACCGGGGTTGATGCCCAGCTTCTTCAACGCCTGCAAGGTGCCGATGTACTGGGACCCGCTCTTCGTGGTGTAGCCGATCTTCTTGCCCTTCAGCTGAGCGGCGGTCGGCACGTTCGCGTAGATCTGGTACGGGAGCACCGGGGTGAGCGCGGCCAGCACCTTCACGTCGCCACCGGCCGCGGTGCCGGCCACGATCTGCGAGCCGCCCATCGAGGCGAGCTGCGTCTGGCCCGCGATGAGCGCCGGGTACCCCTGGTTGCTGTCGAGCTTGATGAGCTTGACGTCGAGCCCTTGCTCCTTGAAGTAGCCGGCTTCCGACGCGATCCACAGGGGCAGCTCGTCTGCGACCTCTTCGCTGTAGCTGACCGTGATGACGCCACCGGCTCCGGCGTCCGACGAACCACCGCAGGCGGCCAGCGTCGAGGCCGCCAGCGCCACGGAAAGGGCGACGCCGAAGGCGCCAGACTTGAACTTCATTGTTCTGTCCTTCTGGGAATGGGCGGGGACGGGAAACGTCAGTCGCTCAGGCGCCACGCGGCGTAGTGGTTCTCCACCCGGCGCAGCAAAGCCGTGAGGATCACGCCGGCCGCGGCGAAGATGAACAAGCCGGCGAAGACGGTGGCGGTCTGGAACTGCTGGCCGGCGGTGTTCATCGTCATGCCGACACCGTGCTGCGCGCCGCTGAGCTCGGCCACGAAGACACCGATCAGCGCCTGGCCCACGGCGAGCCGCATCCCGCTGGCGATGAACGGGACGGTGCCGGGCAGGGCGACGGTGCGGAACAGCTGGAGGTCGCTCGCCCCGAAGCAGCGCGCCACGCGCACGGTTCCCTGTTCGAGCGACTGGACGCCCTGCGCGGTGTTGATGAGCACCGGGAACAGCGCCATGAGGAAGACGATCGCGATCTTCGAGGAGCTGCCGATGCCGAGCCAGATGATCAGCAGGGGCGTCAAGGCGATGCGCGGCGTGGCGTAGAGGAAGTTGACGAAGGGGTTGAGCGCCCAGGCGATGCGCTTGTACCAGCCGATCAGCAGCCCCACCGGCAACCCGATCACCACCGCCAGCGCGAGGCCGGCGAGCAGTTCCTGGGCGCTGGTCCACAGGTCGATCCAGATCTGGCCGCCCTGGATCATCGCCCCGAAGGCGTCGATCACGTCGACCGGCCCGGGCAGGATCAGCTGCGGCTGGATCCGCAGCAGCGCGACGATCTCCCACGCGACCAGCACGACGACGACGGCGCCGATGCCGAACAAGCGCTGCTGGCTGAGCCACGACGGCAGCCGGCGACGGGCCGGCCGGCCCGCGCGAAGGCTCCGGGCCGGGCGGGATGCCACCCGCGAGGTCTGCCTCGGCGAAGACGTGACGCTCATCGGGCTCCCTCCCCGGCACCGGCTTTGGCGCCGTAGAGCACGTCGGCGATCTCGTCCCGCAGCTGCGCGAACTCCCGCGTCCGCCGGATCTCGTGTGAACGCGGACGCGGCCACGGCACCGTGATCTCCTTGACGATGCGGCCGGGCCGCGGGCTGAACACGCACACCCGGTCGGCGAGGAACGCGGCTTCGGTGATGTCGTGGGTGACGAACAGAGCCGTCACGTCGCGGGCGGCGCACACCCGCAGCAGCTCGACCTGGAGCACCTCGCGGGTCTGCGCGTCGATCGCGGCGAACGGCTCGTCGAGCAGGAGGATCTCCGGTTCGACCGCGAGCGCTCGGGCGAGGTTGACCCTGGCCTGCATGCCGCCGGAGAGCTGCGCCGGGTACTGCTGGCCCACGCCGGCCAGCCCGACCAGCTCCAGCAGCTCGTCGGCGCGCTGCTTGGCCGCCGGCTTCTTGACCTTCTTCGTGAGCTCGAGGCCGTAGCTGACGTTCGCCTGAACGGTCCGCCACGGCAGCAGGTTCGCGTGCTGGAACACCATCGCCCGGTCGGGTCCCGGACCGGGGATCGGCCGCCCGTCGAGCTCCAGATCGCCCTCGGCGAGCTCGACGAACCCGGCGACCGCGTTGAGCAACGTGGTCTTGCCGCAGCCGGAAGGCCCGACGAGGCAGACGAAATCGCCCCGCTCCAAGCTCAGATCACACTGCTCGACGGCCGTCGTCACCTCTTTCGACCCAGGCTTGGCGTAGTCGATGGCGACACCCCGGGCCTCGAGGTGTGCGATCCCGCCCGTGGCTCCCACATCGATGTGCGCAGCATCACGGCCTGCCGTTCTGGACAGTGCCGGCTTGTCTCGGCTCAGCATGGAGGGGAGCGTAGGACTAATTGTCAGTCCAAAGCAATGGTCCAACTGAGTTTTCTGACCAGGTCGTGACCGGCCGGAGCAGCGCCGACACCCCTGACCAGGCCTGGTGCCGTAAGGTCAGACCATTGACTGTTAAACTACGGTGCATTTCCGGCATCGACCATGACGAGGTGGAGACATGGCTGCAACAGGGCGCGGCGAGAAGGACGACCTCTTCAGCCGCGTGAGCACCTCGCGGGTGTCCCAGGTCATCGTGGACCAGATCAAGGTACTCATCCGCGACGGTTCCCTCACCCCCGGCGACCGGCTGCCGAGCGAGCGCGATCTGTGCCAGCGCTTCGGCGTGAGCCGGGTGACCGTGCGAGAAGCGCTTCGCGTGCTGGAGGCCACCGGGCTCGTCACCATCAAGGTGGGCGCCCACGGCGGCGCCTTCCTGACCGCGCCGAGCACGGACCGCGTCGGCGAGGGCCTGGCCGATCTCCTGTCGATGTCCGTGCTCACCGCGGGCGAGGTGACCGAGGCGCGCAAGATCGTCGAGATCGGGGCCCTCCCCCTGATCGTCGAGCGGGCGACCGAAGAGGACATCGACGCGCTGTTCAAGCTCGTCGAGGAGGGGCAGCACGCCGTCGACGAGGACCGGTACACAGTGGACATCTCCGCGCGATTCCACATCCGCCTCGCCGAATGCGCCCACAACACCGCGCTGACGATGCTGATCCAGAGCTTCCACGGCCCGCTCCTGATGTCCCTGCGGGAGGCCCGGGAGCAGGCGCCGATCATGGGCGCACGCGGGACCGGCGAGCACCGCGAGCTCGCCGAGGCCATCCGCGAGCGCGACCTCGCCGCCGCCCAGCGGATCATGAGCGAACACATCGCCCGGACCGCGCAACGCGTGTCGCACGAGGTCGAGTAGCACCCGAAAACCCCGCACCAGCGTCGGAAACACCTCTCGCACTGGACGCTGCCTTCCGCTAAGGTCTAATGGACTAGCCAACGGCGGTTTCTCGTCAACAGAGTCAGGGTGGTGACGGCATGGCGGTGAAGGGAAACGGCACCCTGGTGGTGGGCGCGAGCCAGGCGGGCGTGGAGCTGGCCGCCTCGCTGCGCAAGCTGGGCGACCCGGGACCGATCACCTTGCTGGGCGGGGAAACCCGGCTGCCCTACCAGCGGCCCCCGCTGTCCAAGGCGTTCCTCAAGGGGGAACTGCCCGAGGAGCGGCTGGTGCTGCGGGGCGCGGACTTCTACGAGGCGCAGCGGATCGAGCTCGTCCGAGGCGAGTGGATCGACGCGATCACCCTCACCGATCCCGAGCGCGGTGGCGGTTTCGCGGTCACGCGGTCCGGGCGGACCGTGGACTTCGATCGCCTCGCCCTGGCCACCGGAGGCACCCCGCGCCGCCTGGGCGTTCCGGGCGCCGACCTCGCCGGCGTCCACTACCTGCGCGACGTCGACGACGCGATGGCGCTCCGCCACGACCTCGCGTCGGCCCGCGACGTCGTGGTCGTCGGCGGGGGCTTCGTGGGGCTCGAGGCCGCCGCGGCCGCCACCGCCGCGGGCCAGAACGTCACCGTGGTCGAGGCGGCCGACCGGTTGCTCGCGCGTGCCGTCGCGCCGCAGATGTCGGGCTTCTACCTCGCCGCGCACCGCCGGCGCGGCACCGAAGTCGTGCTCTCGACCGGGGTGACCGAGCTCCTCGGCCGCGACCGGGTGACCGGCGTCGGGCTCTCCGACGGCCGCACCCTCCCCGCCGACGTCGTGGTCGTCGGGATCGGCCTGGTCCCCCACACCGAGCTCGCGGAACAGCTCGGGCTCGTGTGCGCCGGCGGGATCCTCGTCGACGAGTCCGCCCGCACCAGCACCCCCAGCGTGGTCGCCGCGGGCGACTGCACGATCGTCGCGCACCCCGACCACGGCACCCTCCGCCTCGAGTCCGTACCCAACGCCATCGCGCAGGCGAAAACGGCGGCCGCGACCCTGCTCGGCCTCGCCGCTCCCGCCACCGGGATCCCGTGGTTCTGGTCCGACCAGGCCGATCTGAAACTCCAGATCGCGGGGGTCAGCAGCGGCTACGACGAGACCGTGCTGCGCGGCGACCCCGGCAGTGAACGGTTCTCGCTCTTCTACTACCGCGGCGGACGTCTCATCGCGATCGACGCGGTGAACGCGCCCCGCGACTACATGGCGGTGCGCAAGCTCCTCGAGGCCGGCCGCACCGTCCCGCCGCACGTGGCGGCCGACACCGAGGTGGCGCTGAAGGAGCTCCTGCGCGCCGCGTGAGGTCAGATGACGAAGGACTCCGTCGACTCGGGCGCGAACAGCTCTTCCGCGGTGCGCAGGCGAGCCGAGAGCCCCTGCTCGTGGTGGTAGCGGAGGAACACGTCGAGCACGTGCCGGTTGGCGTCCAGCCCGTAGGACCAGTAGTCGGGGCCGAGCAGGCCCCGCGCGTCCTCCAGGTGCTGGTTGAGCCACGGCTCCATGAACCGCAGTGCCGAGGCGTCGTAGATCCGGGCGTACGCCTCGTTCTTGGCCGCTGTGAGCGCCTTGGTCAGGGACTGCGCGACCCACGGGTGCCGCTCGTGGACTTCGCGGCGCAGGACGACCACGTGCATGATCGGGAAGATCCCGGTGGCCGCGTAGTAGTCCTTCTCCGCCGCGACGGTGTCGGGGAAGAGCCGGGCGACGCGACCGTCGCCGGCGACGAACGAGCTCGGGATCCGCGGGCTCTGCAGCGCGTCGATCTCGCCGGTGGCCAGCATCTCGGAAAGCGTCCGGTCCGCCGGGATCGGCTGGACGTCGAAGCGGGTCGACACGGCACCCTTTTCGATCCGCCCCGGCGTTTCCTGGCCACCCGTGAGGTAGGTGACGGAGTCGAGCGGCACGTCGTACGCGTCGGCGAGGATGCCGCGGATCCAGACACTCGCGGTCAGCTGGAACTCCGGCGTCCCGATGCGCTTGCCGCGAAGGTCGGCCGGTTTCTCGATGCCCGCCGCGGTGTTGACGAAGACTCCGCCGTGGCGGAACATCCGCGACGTGAACACCGGCAGCGCGACGAACGGCGCCGGGTCGCGGTCGAGTGAGGCGACGTAGGTCGACAGCGACATCTCCGAGGCGTCGAACTCGCCGTGGCGCAGCATGCGGAAGAAGGTCTCCTCGACCGGGAGCCGCAGGTACGTCAGGTCGATGCCGTCGGGCCGGATCGACCCGTCCTCGAGGGCGCGCGTGCGGTCGTAGTCGCCGCACGCGAACGTGATGGGCAGCCGGCTCATCGGATCACCTTCCTGTGGCGGCGAGCCGCCGGTCGAGCCGGGGGTAGACCCGGCGGGCGTTGTTCTCGTACACCGCGGCCAGGTCCTCACCGGTGAGGCCGGCGCGGTCGACGTACTGCTTCGTGTCGTCCCAGGCGATGCCGGTTTCCGGGTCCGCCCCGCGGACCGCGCCGAGCATCTCGGACGCGAAGAGCACGTTGTTCGCGGGCAGGACGCCGAGCAGAAGGTCGATGCCGGGCTGGTGGTAGACGCACGTGTCGAAGAAGACGTTCGGCAGCAGTTCGGCCGGGTCCGGCCAGCCGTTGCGCATCGCCAGGCCCCGGTAGCGGCCCCAGTGGTAGGGCACCGCGCCTCCGCCGTGCGGGATCACCAGGCGCAGACCGGGAAACCGGTCGAAGAGCTTCGCCTCGAGCAGCTGGGTGAAGACGCTGGTGTCGGCGTTGAGGTAGTGCGCGCCGAGCGTGTGGTGGTTCGGGTTGCACGCCGTCGAGACGTGCACCATCGCGGGTACGTCGAGCTCGGCCAGGACCTCGTACACGCCGAACCACGACTCGTCGGTGATCGGCTTGCCCGCCCAGGTGCCGGACGGGTCCGGATTGAGGTTGACGCCCACGAAACCGAGTTCTTCGACGGTCCGGCGGATCTCGGCCGTGACGCCGCCGAGGTTGCCTGCGGGCGTCTGCGGAAGCTGCGCGACCGGGGCGAAGTGCTCGGGGTACAGCTCGGCGACCCGGTGCACGAGATCGTTGGACGCGCGCGCCCAGGCGTTCGCCACGCCGGTGTCCTCGACGTGGTGCTCCATGCCGGATGCCTTGGGAGAGAACAGCATCAGGTCACCGCCGCGCTCCCGCAGGACCCGCAGCTGGTTCCCCTCGACACTTTCGCGCAGTTCGTCGTCGGACACCGGCGCCAGTTTCGCCGACGCGCCGTCCAGCTGGGCGTCGCGGAACTGTTTCAACGCCGGCGGAGCGGTCGTGTAGTGCCCGTGGATGTCGATGATCACCGGTCGCGCACCTCTTTGAGGTACTCGTCGTGCTCCACGTACCGCAGGCCTTTGCGCGCCAGGCGCTCGCGCATCGAGTTGACGTCGAGGCCGAGCTCGCCCTCGGCGTAGCGGGCCCGCAGGCGTGCTTCCTTGCCCTCCCGCGCCGTCGCGGCGGCGAGGACCTCATCCGCGTCGGCCCGGCGCACGACCACCACGCCGTCGTCGTCGGCGACGACCACGTCACCCGGCTCGACCAGCCGGCCACCGCAGACGACGGGGGTGTTCACCGAGCCGAGCGTTTCCTTGACCGTGCCCTCGGCCGAAACGGCGCGGGACCAGACGGGGAACGGCAGCGCGCGCAGCTCGGCGATGTCGCGGCAACCGGCGTCGATGACCAGGCCCCGCACCCCGCGTGCCTTGAGCGAGGTCGCCAGCAGCTCGCCGAAGTAGCCCGCGTCCGAGGGCGACGTCGGCGCGACCACCACCACGTCACCGGGCCGGCACTGTTCCACGGCCACGTGGATCATCCAGTTGTCGCCCGGCGCCACGCTCACCGTCACGGCCGTGCCCGCCACGTGCGCACCCGGGTAGATCGGGTTGAGCGCCGCGGCCATCAGCCCGGTGCGGCCCTGGGCTTCGTGCAGGGTGGCGACCCCGAACCGGCCCAGGCCGTCACGCGTCTCCGGGCCGGTTCGGGGCGGATTGGTGACGACGATCCCGCTCATCGCACGACCGCCCCGCCGGCCTGGCCGACCAGGGAGGGCATCAGGGAGATGTGGATCGCGTCCTCGTCGGTCTCGCCGGCGAGCACGCGGATCGCGTGGTCGACCTGGTCGATGCCGTAGCGGTGCGTCGCCAGCTTCTCCAGCGGGAAGCGGCGCGAGGCGAGCTGGTCCACGGCGAGCTCGCAGGCGCGGAACGAGTGCCCGCGCGCGGACTTGATCGTGATCGCCTTCTCGGTGACCTTCTTGACCGGGAAGTCCGGGAACGCCGCCAGCTCGCCCTGGATGAGGAGCGTGCCTTCGCGGCGCTTCAGGACGTCGACACCGAGCAGGACCGGCGCGGTGCCGGCCCGCGAGGTGCAGTCGAGCACGATGTCGACGCCGCGGCCGCCGGTGAGGTCCATGACCTTCTCGCGGGGGTCCTCGGTGAGCACGTCGATGACCTCGTCGGCGCCGAGTTCCTTGGCCAGGTCGAAGCGGTGCTTGTCGCGGGTGGTGCCGGAGACCAGGATCTTGGCGGCACCCGCGGTCTTGGCGGCGACCAGCTGAGAAAGGCCCTGCTGGCCCGGGCCCTGGATCAGCACGGTGTCGGCGTACCCGACGCCGGCGGTGAGCAGCGCCCACTCGATGCCGTTGGACAGCGGCATGACCATGCCGGCGAGCTCGGGCGTGACCGTGTCGGGGACCTTGTGCAGCACGGAGTTCCACGGCAGGTACATGTATTCGCTGAACCCGCCCCACAGCGTGCCCGGGTTTTCCGCGGAGGTGTAGCCGAAGCGCCGGCCGTCGGGGTTGGTCCGCCAGTCCGTCGCCTCGCAGTGCCGGTACTCCCCGAGCCGGCACCACTCGCAGTTGAAGCAGCCGACGTAGTGCTCGACGAACACCCGGTCGCCCTCTTCGAGCCCGTGGCGGCGCTTGAACCGCGGCCCGGCCTGCGCGATGACGCCGACGTTCTCGTGACCCATGATCACCCGGCCCCGGATCACGGCGGGCGGGTCGGCGTACATCTTCACGTCCGTCCCGCAGATCCCCGCGACCTCCACCTGCAGCAGAGCGGAGTCGTCGTCGATCGCCGGAAGTTCGAACTCCTGCATCTCGGTCGTGCCCGGCGCGACGCGGACGGCCGCCTGCACAGTCTGGACCATCGGATCTCCCTCTTTGGCAGAATGGACAGCCCAATATACCATCGGCAGCAGCACTCTCACCGGGTAACTCCGCGACCAGTGACTGCACGACGCGTAACTCCACGACGACGAGGCGAGGACCGATGGCCGAGCACCTGCTGACCGTGACCCGCACCCAGGGTAACAACCGCGCGCTGACGTCCGGCGAAGTCGTCCCGGCCGGATTTCCGTTGGCGTTCAAGGAAGAACCGGTTCTCGTCGCCGGGTTCCGGCGGATGGTCCGCGAGCTCGCCTACGACGTCTGCGAGATGGCGCTGACGACCTACCTCACCGCCCGCGAGCACGGCGTGCGCTTCACCGCGCTGCCGGTCTTCCTGGTCCGCGGCTTCCACCACGGCGCGATCCTCGTGCGGAAGGACTCCGGCATCACCGAGCCGGGCCGGCTCGCGGGGAAGCGGGTCGGCGTGAACCGTGGCTACACGGTGACCACCGGCGTCTGGGCGCGCGCGATCATGGCGCTCGAACACGGCCTCGACCTCGACTCGGTCACGTGGGTCCTCAGCGGCGACGAGCACGTGGAGTCCTACCAACCGCCCGAGAACGTCGAACCGGCCGCCGCCGGGAAAAGCCTGGCCGATCTGTTGCTGGCGGGCGAACTGGACGCGGTCGTCAACACCAAAGTGGACTCACCCGAGGTCGTGCCCCTCATCGCCGAACCGGCCGAGGCGGGGTTCGCCGCGCTGCGCGAACGCGGTTTCTACCCGATCAACCACCTCGTCGTCGTCAAGGACGAGGTCCTCGACGCCCACCCGGGCGTGGCGAAGGCCGTGTTCGACGCGTTCGCGGAATCCAAGCGCCGCTACGTCGAGCGGCTGCGGGCCGGGGTCGCCGAAACCGCCGACGACCGGATGTACGCCCGGGTCATGGCCGAGACCGGCACCGCCGACCCCCTCCCCTACGGCATCGAACCCAACCGCGCGATCCTCGAGCTCCTCGCCGAACAGGCGGCGGCGCAACACATCCTGGCGAAACCGGTGGACGTCGACTCGATGTTCGCCCCCGCGACCCGCGAACTGGCGGGCTGAGCCGTGCGCATCGCGATCGCCGCCGACCACCACGGCGTCAACCTCAAGCAGCGCCTCACCGCCTGGCTCACCGCCCACGGGCACGAGGTGACCGACCGCGGCTCGCACGGCGAAACGGACGTCGTCGACTACCCGCCGTTGTGCGCCGACGTGAGCCGCCGCGTCGCCGACGGGCGGGCGGACGCCGGCATCGTGCTCGGCGGCAGCGGGCAGGGCGAGGTCATCGCCTGCAACAAGATCCGCGGCGTGCGCGCGGGGCTCGGGCACAGCACGTTCATGGTGGAGATCTCGCGCGGCAACAACAACGCCAACGTGCTCGTGATCGGCACGAAGGTCATCACGGACGACGAAGCGGAACGGCTGCTCGCGCTGTGGCTGGCGACTCCGTTCAAGGGCGGCCGGCACCAGGACCGCATCGACCAGATCACCGCGCTGGAAGCCTGACCTCCGGCCGGAGCGGGACGGCGGTCGGCACCTCGGCGCCGATCGCCTCCCCCACGTCCAGGCCGCTCACGTGGGCCAGCAGCATGCGCAGCGAGTTGCCGTGCGCGACCACGAGCACCGGACGGCCCGATTCCAGCAGCGGCAGCAGCACCTCGTGCCAATACGGCCGCAGCCGCTCGTGCAGCATCTGAAGGCTCTCGCCGCCGGGCGGCACGCCGTCCGGCGACCGCCGCCAGCGCTCCACCGCCTCGGCGCCGAACCGCGCCCGCGCGTCGGCCCGCCGAAGTCCTTGCAGTGCACCGTAATGCCGCTCGACGAGCGCCGGGTGGTACACGGCCGCGACGGTCGGCGCGAGCACGTTCCTGATGATCGCCGCGGTGTCGGCGGCGCGGGCCAACGGCGAGCAGTGCACGACGGCCGGACACCAGCCGGCCAATGCTTCCGCCGCGGCGCCCGCTTCGCGGACACCGGCCGGGGTCAGCGGGACGTCGAGGTGCCCGGCGAACAGGTCCCCGGCGTTGGCGGTGCTCTCACCGTGGCGAAGCAGGACGAGCCGAGTCACCGGTCGTGCCCGCGCAGGAACTCGAGGACGCGGGCCGGCGCGGTCTCGGCCGTCTGCTCGGCGACCGGGACGTCCCAGTACTCGTGCACCGGCAGGCATTCCTGGAGGTAGCGCGCGGCGGAAGGGGCGTGCGAGCTGTCCTGTCCCGGCACGATCAGCGCGGGCACGTCGCAGGTCATCAGGTCCTCGGGCTCGACGCCGGGGACGGTGTCGCGGTCGAAGAGGCCCCGCACCGAGGCGGTCACGAGCAGGTCGTAGCGAGCCGGGTCGAAAGCCGCGTACGCCTCGGCGAAGGTCTCGTCGCTGCGCAGCGGCGCGGCCCACGGACCCACGCGCGGGTCCTTGCTGAAGCCGGCGTTCGTCGACCGGGCCAGGTCGACGACGGCGGGAAGCCCGTGCTCGGCGACGAAGGCGAGGTGGCGCACGAACCGGCGGTGCTGCGCCATCCGGTACCTGGGCCCGCCGGCCGGCGAGAACAGCACCATGCTGCGCACCCGCTCCGGTGCCGCGACGGCGAGCGCCGCCGCGGTCGAGCAGCCGACGCAGCCGCCCATCGTGTGCGCCGCGTCGATGCCGAGGTGGTCGAGGAGCCCGAGCGCTTGGCGCGTGTACACCGGCCAGTCCAGCCGCTCGAGCCGGCCACCCGACTGTCCCGACTCGCGCCGGTCGTAGACCACACAGGTGTAGCCGGCGGCGAACGCGTCGAGGAAACCGAGGTCGCGGTAGCGCCCGAAACCGGTCCAGTTGTCCAAAGTGGAATCGAAGCCGCCCGGGCTGAACATCAGCAGCGGCGGGCCCGCACCGACGGTCTCGTAACGCGTGGCGATCCCGTCCAGCACGACCACGGGCATGCGAACTTCTCCTCAGCTCTGCGGCACCTTGATGCCACCGCGGATCTGCCTGCCGCCGCGGATGTCCGCGGCGCAGTCGGACAGGGCGTCGAACACGATCCGCGCGACGTTCGCGTAGGTGTCGGGCTCTTTGTCCACATTGGCCGCGGTGTAGCCGATGGCCGCGGTCGCCATGCGGATGCGCCCGTCGAGCCACGGACCGCCCCCGAACCCGCCGAGCACGGGGATCGACACCGCGTCCACCACCGCCGGCCCCACCACCGGGCCGGAGTTGGTGAAGTTGAGCGCGACGGCTCCGGCCGATTCGAGGCGCTTGGCCTCCGCCACCAGCTCGTCGAGCATCTCGTCGGGCACCTGCGCGACGCTGGCCGCCGAGTACTCGATGCCGTGCTTCAGGGCGGTCTGCGGCGTGATCCCGAACTGCGCGAAGACCGGGATGCCCGCCCGGGTGACGGCCTCGACCGCGTCCGGGAAGTCGGCGGCGCCGTCGAGCTTCACCAGGTCGACGCCCGCCTCCTTGACCAGCCGGATCGCCGCGTCGACGGCACTGGCCGCGCCCTGCTGCAGCGGGCCGAACGGGAAGTCGCAGCTGAGCAGTGCCCGCCGGACTCCCCGCCGCACCGCCTTCGCGACGACGAGGACCTCGTCGAACGTGATCTCGAGCGGGTGCGGCTGCCCCCACAGGTTGACCCCGACGGTGTCGCCGACCGAGACGATGTCCACGCCGACCCGGTCGGCGATGCGCGCCATCTGGTAGTCCCAGGCGACGATGCAGACGCTCTTCTCGCCGCGCGCCTTCATCACCTGCAGAGCCGGGATGGTGACTTTCGCTTCGTTCCCGGAGTTCATGCGCGCGTCGCTTTCAGCAGTTCGAACAGGTCGTCCTCCTCGGCGGGCACCAAGAGGATCCGGGCGTGCGGACGCAGCGAGAACAGCGCGTCGTTCGCGAACCCGTCGGAGGTCACGACCAGACCGGCCGTCATGATCCCCCGCACCGTGCAGGCCGCGCCGATGGTGGCCGCCGCCTCCGCGTTCTCGCCGGTGGTCGACACCAGCACGACGGTGTTGCTGTCCTTGAGCTCGTCGGTCAGCGCCACCCGGTCGCCGGCCATGGTGACCAGCTCGTCGCCGGGGCCGGAAACGGAGTAGAACCGCGCCTGCGCCCACTGCTCGGCAGCGGTTCGCGCGACGATGCCCTTCGCCGCGTCGTCGAGCGCCACCACCCGCGTGTTGCGGGCGGCGGACAACGGGTAGTCGATCCGGAAAGCCGCCTCCTCGGCGGTCGCCGCGCGGGCACAACTGCTCACCAAACCTCGTTGCGACACTGCGTTCCCCGCCGTCTCAGACCGTGGTCTGCGGCACGCCCGGCTTGGCGACCATCGCCTCGCCGATGCCGTCCACAAAGGACTGGTCGGCGGGTAGCACGACCGCGACCGAGCGCACCTTCTGGTCCCGGGGCCGGTTGCCCGCGGGCTCGACGCCGTCCTCGGCCAGCGCGAGCGCGGCCTTGCGCAGCTTCTGGCGGGCCTTGATGATGCCCGCGTCGGTGGCGACGAGACGTTCCTTGGTGCGGTCGACGATCGGCCCCATCGACTCCTGCAGCGACGAGTCCTGCAGCGCGATGCCCTTGATGCCGGAGTAGGTCTCGCCGCGCCGCTGTGCGTCGCGGTCCATGAGGTAGTCGTTGTCCTTGTTCGCGAGCGGCCGGTAGTTCTCGTCGTTCGCGCTGTGCACGCCCAGGCCGGCCCGCATGGCCGCGACCTCTTCGCCGTCGAGCTGACGGGTCGGGTGGTAGTCGAAGCTCCAGGCCCAGCAGTTCTCGTCGTCGATCGGCACCCAGAAGTGGCCGTGCATCGGGTGGTCGGCGCGCGGCGGGACCATGGTGAAGTTCGGCAGCACCCACGGCGTCACCCGCCAGTAGTAGTGCCCCTCCTCCGCGCTGCGGCGGGCACCGATGAGCAGACCGCCCTCGTAGTCGACGACCTCGAAGAACGGCTTCAGGTCCGCGCGGTTGTAGGCGTTGCCCTTCGAGCCCTTGAACAGCGGGTCGCTGTCGAGGCTGCCCGAGTGCAGGAAGGTCACGTGACTGGAGTCGATGCCGCCTTCGAGCGCTTGCAGCCAGTTGCACTCCTGGAAGCGCTTCGACGTGAACGCCTGCCCCTCCGGGACCGTCACGAACTCCCACTCCGGCAGCGGCGGCTGCGCCTCGGGGTCGCCGAAGTAGGCCCACAGCACGTCGCCGCGCTTGATCATCGGATAGGACTTGAGCTTGACGTTGGCGCAGAAGTTGCTGGTCTCCGGCTCGCTCGGGACCTCGATCGCCTGGCCGGTGTAGTCGTACTTCCAGCCGTGGTACGGGCAGCGCAGGCCGCCGTCCTCGTTGCGGCCGAACCAGAGCGAGACGCCGCGGTGCGCGCAGAACTCGTCCATCAGGCCGTAGCGGCCCTCCGAGTCGCGGAAGGCGATCAGCCGCTCCGAAAGGATCTTGACCCGCACCGGCGGGCAGTCGTCGGCGGGCAGCTCCTCGGCCAGCAGAACGGGCTGCCAGAAGCGCCGGAACAGAGCGCCCATCTTGGTGCCCGGCCCGGTTTGCGTCAGCAGTTCGTTGATCTCTGTTCGGAGCACGCTGAAGTCCTTTCACGCCGGCGATCGCGAAGCCGTTATAGGATTGAATATCAGACCATTGAACCACTGGCAATGACGAGTTCCCCGTGCCGAGGTCAGACGACCTGCTCCCCCGGCACGTCCACGGTGAGCCCGTCGAGCTGCGGCGTCACCTCGATCTGACACGACAGGCGGCTCCCGGCCCGCCGGTCGCCGACCGCGAGATCCAGGAGGTCGTCCTCCATGTCACCGACTTCGCCGACGTGATCCAGGTACTCCTCCCGCACCCACACGTGACAGGTGCCGCACGACAGGCAGCCCCCGCACTCGCCGATGATCCCCGGCACCCCCGCGCGCACGGCCGCACTCATGACGCTCTCCCCCACGGAGGCGTCGACCGCCCGCTCCTCGCCGGCGTCGTCGACGTACACGACCTTCGGCATGTCCCACTCCTAGCCGCTGACTAATGGACTTACCAATATACCGGTTCGGTTCGGGTACGCAAGACACCAAGAGCCTGGTGGCCTTCTGTCAGGCCGTCGGCAAGACGAGGCAAAGCGTGGGTAACAAACGGCAGACGCCCGCCGATCCCCTGATCGACATCGCCCTCGCCTCGAAGGACTTGCCCGTGACCCAGGACCTGCCGGTGCTCGTGGAGACGCCGGCACCCCCACGCCGCTCGGTTTCCCCGGTGATCGCCGCCGCGATCGGCCTCGTCGTCGGCGCGGCCGGCGTCGGCGTCCCGTGGCTGCTGACCACCCACGACACCGGAGTCGCGAGTGGACTGCCGCTCCAGGCGCCCGCCACACTGGGCGGCGTCGACAAGGCCGACGTGCAGCCCGTCAAGGTCAAGGACGACCTCGCCCACCGCCAGTTCGCCGAGCGCAACGCCGCCTCGGACCGCGAGAACACCAACCGCGTCGCGGCCGCGTACGGTGCGCCGGCGCTGGTGCAGACCTATACCGCGGTGGACTTCGCGCACTCGTTCCAGATCACCGCCGTCCGCACACACGCTCCCGGGCTCGCGATCCCGTACGAGCAAAAGGACAACGGCCTCGCCGGGCCCACCAACGAACTCCGCCAGGTCGGCGACGTGTCCTGCGTCCTTCACAACGACCTGGCGCCGTTCGAGGAGCCGACGCCGGACAAGACGTCGGTCCTCCTGTGCCAGCGAACGGATCCCGGCCTGACCGTCCAGCTCAAACCGCTGGGCGACGACACCAGGGAACACAGCGATCCGGCTGTGTGCGCGGCGATGATCGACGAAGCGTGGGCCAAGTTGCACTGACCCCCGTCCCCGGCCGGCCGCGGGTCACCGGCGGTCCCAGGGAGCGGTGGCGCCCTCGCTGCCGACCGTGTCCAGTTTGGACAGTGCCTCGGCGGGCAGGGTGAGGTGTGCGGCGGCGGCGTTCTGGCGCAGGTGCTCGATCGACGACGTGCCGGGGATCAGCAGGGTCGTGGGTGAGCGGTGCAGGAGCCACGCGAGCGCGATCCGCAGGGACGGGCGGCCGAGGTCGTCGGCGACCTCCTGCAGTGCGGCCGACTGCAGGGGCCGGAAGCCGCCGAGGGGGAAGAAGGGGACGAACGCGATCCCGTCGGCCGCGCAGAGGTCGACCAGGGGGTCGTCGTTGCGGACGGCGAGGTTGTAGAAGTTCTACACCGCGCGGACGGGGGCGACGGTGCGCGCCGCTGCCACCTGTTCGAGGCTGACGTTGCTGACGCCGAGGTGCTTGATCAGGCCTTCCTGCCGCAGCTCGGCCAGCACGGTGAACGGCTCGCGGAGGTCGGCCGCCGGGTCGGTCATGCGCAGGTAGACGAGGTCCAGGGCGGGCAGGTCGAGGTGGTCGAGGTTGTCGTGGACGGCGGAGATGAGCTCGTCGCGGGAAAGCGCCGCGGGCCAGGACTTGTCGGGACCGCGGCGGGCGCCGACCTTGGTGACGAGGTGCAGGCCGGCCGGGTAGGGGTGCAGGGTGTCGCGGATGAGCCGGTTGACCGTGTGCGGGCCGTAGTAGTCGCTGGTGTCGATGTGGGTGAGGCCGAGGGCGACGACCTCGTGCAGGACGGCCATGGCGGCGTCACGGTCGCGGGCCGGGCCCCAGGCCACGGGGCCGGCCAGCCGGATCGCGCCGAAGCCCATGCGGGTCGGGTGGAGGTCCTCGGCCAGGGCGAGGGTGGTGCTCGGGTTCACGGAGGTGTCCGTTCCGGTCGGGTGTTCGGGGACAGGACCAGCTTCGCGAGCCCGACCACCATCACTCAGGCCACAGCCGGAATCGCGAGGTGAACCGCCAAAACCGGCGCACGAGCGGCAGTAAACTTCCACCATGGAGCAGATCGATCGCCGGATCGTGCACTGCCTGCAGCGCGACGGACGGGCGCCGTTCCGCCGGGTCGCCCAGGCGCTGGGGGTGTCCGAGCAGACGGTCGCCCGGCGCTACCGGGCGTTGCACGCCGGCGGCGCGCTGCGGATCCGGGCGACGCCGACCCCGCGCGCGACCGGGCAGCAGCGCTGGTTCGTCCGCGTGCAGTGCCGGCCCGACGCCGCCGACGCGCTGGCCGAGGCGATCGCGGCCCGCGACGACGTGTCGTGGGTCAGCGTCACCTCCGGCGGCTCCGAGATCGTGTGCGTCGCGTTCAGCGATCCGGGGGCCGCGCGGGGGTCGGTGCTGGCCCGGCTGCCGCGCACCAGCCAGGTGCTGAGCTTCGTCGCCTTCGCGGTGATGCACATGTACGTCGGCAGCGACGCCAAATGGCTCGCCTACGACGATCCGCTCACCCCTGATCAGCTCGCGCAGCTCGACCCGCCCGCGACCGACCGGCCGGGCACGCCGATCCGCGAGGAGGACGCGCCGCTGCTGGCCGAGCTCGCCCGCGACGGCCGCGCCGGGGTCGTCGCGCTGGCCCGGGCGACCGGCCGGCCACAGTCCCGGGTGTCGGCGAGGCTGGCGGAGCTGCTGGCGTCCGGCGCGCTGCACGTCGCGGTCGACCTCGCCCCGCCGCTGTTCGGTTTCCACGCCACGGCCTACCTGTGGCTCACCGTCACCCCCGGCGACCTCGACGCCACCGGACGCGCGTTGTCGCTGTACCCGGAAACGACGTTCTCCGCCGCTGTCACGGGCGCGGCCAACCTGCTGATCACCGTCACGTGCCGCGATGTCGAGGCGCTCTACACGTTCGTGACGACCAAGGTCGGCGTGCTGCCCGCCGTGCGGCAGGTCGAGGTGGTGCCGGTGCTGCGCCGGCTCAAGCAGTCGAGTACGCGGGTCCACGAGGGGCGCCTGGTGGTCGAGTGAGCCGAACCGCTTGACCCGCAAGGGAACCGGGAGCGGAATCCGGGCGTCTCAGACCGGACGAGTGTTACATTACCGGCACGGAATGTCACTCGGCCTCGCCGGTGGCCTCCGCCTGGCGAGCGGGACAGCGCGGAAGGAAGCTCTGTGGGGTTCGAGGTCGATGTCGAGAACATCAGCAACGCCGCGGCCAAGCTCGGCCAGGGCACGCCACCGTCGCTGTCCGCGCCGGGGTCGCCGAACGTGGGCGGCACCGATCGGGCCGGCGGCTTCGCGGGCGACTACGAGGTCTGGCTGCTGACCCGGCAGGAAGATCTGGACGCGGCGCGCCAGCAGGTCGAGAGCCTGGTCGAAACCATCGGCAACGCCGCGAAGAGTTACGACACCAGCGACACCGAAGCACGCGGCGTCTTCCTGAAGGCGCTCGACAGCGGGTTCGAACGGATCGACCGGTGACGGCGGTGTTCGACAAGATCCGTGAGCTCGCCGGCAAAGTGGAAACGGGCAGCACCACCGAGCTGGACGATCGGGCCCGCGCGTGCCGGGCCACCAAGGAATCGGTCAAGGACGCCCAGGCACTGCTGGAAAGCGTCCGCACCCAGCTGAGCGAGAGCTGGCACGGCGGGGCCGGCGAGTCGGCCCTTTCGTCGCTGGACGCCTTCAAGAAGAACCGCGAGGACCAGGCCGAGGACCTCGAGGAGTCGGCGAAGTCGTTCGAAGTCGTGCGCGACGCGCTGGCGAAGGCGCAGTCCGACGCGAGGAGCAAACGCGAGGACGCCGAGAAGTTGCAGGCGAAGCTCGACAACGTGTGGAACGACCTCTCCCACGGCAAGGGCAACATCGTGTTCGCGTGGGCGCAGGACAAGATCGTCAAGGCCGAGGCCCTCGTCCTGCTCGCCGATCTGCAGCGGGCGGTCACCACCTACGACGCGGTCCTGCTCGCCGAGGGTTTCAAGCTCCGCAACAGAACCGGCCAGGTGTGGGAGCTCGCCGGCTCCGAGAAGCGGAACCCGGCCGAGATCGCCGCGATCATCCTGCGCGAGATCCCCGGCCTCGCCGCGCTCGTGGCGAAGAACCCGAAGCTCGATCTCGCGCTGCTCAAGGGAGATTGGGACACGATCATGCGCGACCCCGAGGTCGCGCAGAAGATCTACGACTACTTCGGCTTCAAGTACGTCGAGGGCGGCGACTTCTACACCACCGGCGAGCACTCCGTGCAGAGCTACCTCGGCTGGCACGACATCTACGACAAGATGGAGAAGCTCATCGGCGCGGACCTCGACCGCACCAGCGCCCAGGGCGACAACATGGAGTTCACCGACCCCAAGACCGGGAAGCAGTACCGGCTGGAACTGTGGAAGGGCAGCTACGGGTTCGGCGGTGCGTTCGGCGGCGAAGTCGGGTTCTACACGCGCGAGGCGGGGTCGCAGGACCCGTCCGGCTACTTCTCCGCCGCCCAGGGCGACGACCAGATCAAGGTGACCCAGCAGATCTACGACAAGAAAAGCGGCAAGGTCTACTTCACCAACGACGGCGAGGGCGCCGACGGCACCGACAAGCGGCACTTCTGGAACCTGGCGATCCGCTCGGAACCCGGCGTGCACCCCGAACAGCTGTGCCAGCGAGCCACGATCGAGGTGCGCGACACCGACCTGCGCGACCGGATCTACAACGAGATGACGCGGTACGCGGCCGCGCACCCCGAGGAGAACCTCACCGTCACCAAGGTGTCCGACCACCCGCCCGTGCTCGGCTACGACTGGAAGAAGTGACCCGGGGCGTCACAACGAGGTCAGCGGCTTGAACTCCCACGGCTCGTCGTCGTCTTCGCGAGCCCCGCGGCGGCCGCGTGCCGGGACCTCGCGGTCGGCGAGGCCGGCGAACACCTCGGCGACGTCGATCAGCCCGGCGACCTCGTCGGCGACGCCCCGGCCGTGCCGCTCGTCGACCTCTTCCAGCCCTTCGCGCAACACGGCGACCGCGGCGTTCCTGGCTCGGGCACGCAGCGCGCGGGCCAGCTTTTCCGCGGTGTCGCCGGCCCGTCTCGACTCAGTCATGGGCACACCCTATCCGGCCAGGGCGGGTGAAAAGGCCCATTTCGCACGCCGTTCCGGGCGAACCCGCGGCAGCACGGTCAGAACACCAGAACCGGTTTGACCGTCTTCCCGGACGCGGCGTCTGCGGCGGCCTGGTTGATGTCCTCGAACCGGTAGCGGCGCTGGATGCGGTCCAGCGGCAGCACGCCGCGGCGGTAGGCGTCCACGAGGAACGGGACGAACGTCTCCGGCTCGCTGTCGCCGAGGGTCACGCCGCGGATCGTGCGTCCGGGCAGCAGCCTCGGGACGTCGAAGCTGCCGCGGCTGCCGGTGCGGGGCGCGCCGACGACGGCGCAGCAGCCGCCGACGGCCAGCGCCCCGACGAGCTCGTCCAGCACCGGCACCACACCCGTCGTCTCGACGACGTGGTCGGCTCCGCGGCCACCGGTGAGGGCGCGCACGTCCTCGCCGAGGTCACGCCCGCGGGTGTCGACGACGTCGGTGGCCCCCAGTTCGAGCGCGAGCTCCAGCCGCTCCGGCAGCCGGTCGACCACGATGATCCGGGACACCGCCGTCATCCGGGCCGCCATGACCGCGGACAGGCCGACCGCGCCCGCACCCGCGACGACGAGCGTTGCTCCGGGACGGGGGCGGAGCACGTTGAGCACGGCGCCGGCGCCCGTCTGCACGCCGCAGCCGAGCGGGGCGAGCACGGGCAGGTCCGCCTCGGCGAGGTCGGCGGGGAGCACCACCACGCCCCGCTCGTCCGCCAGCACCTCGCGCGAGAACGAGGACTGGCCGAAGAAATGGGCGTTGAGCTCGGCCTCGCCCCGGCGGACCGTCGCCGACCCGTCGGCCCGCCTCCCGCCGAGCAGGTTCAGCGACAGGTGGTCGTCGCAGTAGGCAGGATGCCCGTCCCGGCAAGCCGGACAACGACCGCAGGACGTGAACGTCAGCAGGACCCGGTCGCCGGGCCGGGTGCGCGTGACCCGCTCCCCCGTCTCGACCACCACGCCCACGCCCTCGTGCCCGAGCACCCCGGGCAGCGGGAACGGCGTGACCCCGGCTACCACGCTCAAATCGGTGTGGCACACACCGGTTGCCACCAACCGGACCCGCACCTCTTCGGGACGCGGCGGTGCGAGCTGCACCTCGGCGAGCTCGAAGGCGCCGCCCTGCTCGCTGACCACCGCGGCCGTCGTGGCGCTCATCGGTCGTCCTCACTCATCCTGGCTCCTCTGGCCGCGTCGACAGTGTGCGGCCACAGTAACTCCGATGGTGTCCTAAAAAACAGGTCTTGACCCTCAAAAAATAGGATGCGATGGTCTGAAGGCTTCCCCCAGCACCCACTACCCGCCGCCTCGACGCCGAGCACGCGCGCCAGGGGCCTGTGAATCCCCGGAGACCACGATGGCCGTACCCGCCCGATCTCCGCTCGCCGGAGCCCCCGCGCCCGCCCCGCCCCGCGAGCGGCGCACGCGCCCGGAAGCCGGCACGGCCGTGGCCGTCCTCATCTGCACCGTCGTCACGATCATGGAGGGCTACAGCCTGATCGTGTACGGCTCCGTCGTGCCGCTGCTGCTGGCCGACGGCTCGCTCGGGCTCACGCCCGCGTCGGCCGGTGTCGTCGGTAGTCTCGTGTACGTCGGCATGTTCTTCGGCGCGTTCGGCGCAGGCGTGCTCGGCGACCGCATCGGCCGCCAGCCCGTGCTGCTGGTCTGCATCACGGTGTTCGGCGCGGGTCTGCTCGCGGCGGGCTCGGCCGGCTCGGGCAGCGGGCTCGGCATCGCCCGGCTGGTCTCCGGGCTCGGGGTCGGCGGCGCGGTCGTCACAGCGCTGGCCATCGCCCGCGGCCACGCCCCCGCGCACCGGGTCGGTCTCGTCGTGAACGTGACGATGGCCGGGATCCCGATCGGCGGCACCCTCGCCGCGCTGCTCGGCATCGGGATCATGCCGGCGTTCGGATGGCGCCCGATGTTCCAGTTCGGCGCGGTGCTGACGCTGGTGATCCTCGTGGTCGCCGCCGCGTTCCGGCTGGAGCCCCGGCGCACCGCGGCCGGCCGCGAGTCCGGAGACCACCGGCGCGGCTCCACCTTGCGGGCCGTGTTCTCCGGCCGGGGCGTCCTGTTCGCGGTGCTCGCCGCCGCGGTCGCCATTCCCAACATGTTCACCTGGTTCGGCCTCAACGTGTGGCTGGTCGGCACGATGAGCGCCCTGCAGTACCCGCTGACCTCGGCGCTGGCCTTCTCCCTCACGCTGACGGCGGGCGCCATCATCGGCTCGCTCGGCACGGCCGGCTGGGCCGACCGGTGGGGCCCGCTCAAGGTCGGCGCCGTGACCGCTGCCGCGACCGTCGTGGGGCTCGCCGGGGTCCTGGTCGGGGGCCGGTCCCTCCCGGTGTTGTACGCCTGCATCTTCCTGATGGGCGTCGGCGGGCACTCCACCGCGAACCTGGTCAACGCCGCGGTGAGCAACCTCTTCCCCGCCTCCGCCCGCGGCACCGCCATGGGCTGGACGAACGGCATGTCGTACTTCGGCGCGCTCGGTCCCGTGCTCGGCGGGACGGTGCTCGCCGGATCCGGTCCCTACGGCGTTTTCGCCCTCTACGGCGCCTCCGCGCTGCTCGCGCTCGTGGTGATCACCGTCTTCGCCCGCGCGGCGGGGTCCGCCGCCCGCCCGCCCCTGCCCGTCACCCACTGACCCGTCCGTCCGAGGAGACCGAGACATGAGCACCCACCCGCCCACCGACCGCCCCGCGCCCTACGCCCGGTTCCGCTTCGGCGGCTTCGAATGCACCGTCGTCAGCGACGGCATGCTCGAGATGGGCCCCGCGCGCGGCAACTTCCCCGCCGCCGACCCCGCCGAGGTCGACGCGCTGCTGACCGACCACCACCTCTCGCCCGAAGACGTGCGGCTCAACGAGAACATCCTGATCGTCGACACCGGCTCGGAACTGGTTCAGTTCGACACCGGCGTCGGCACCGATCCGGCGCTGGGGCGCGGGTTCTTCGGCCCGCGCACCGGACACGCCGTGCCGGCGATGCGCGAGGCGGGCATCGACCCCGCCGACATCGACGTCATCGCCCTCACCCACGCCCACCCCGACCACGCGTGGGGGCTCGTCGATCCGGACGGCCGCCCCGTCTATCCCAACGCGGTCCTCGCCGTCAGCAAAGCCGAGTTCGACCACTGGACCGATCTCGGCAAGGTCGGCTCGGCGCCCGACGAGCACCGCAAGGACCACTTCCGCGGCGCGCACAAGAACCTGATGCCCTACGCCGAGGCCGGCCGGATCCGCTGGGTCGAGGACGGCGACGAGGTGGCCACGGGCATCCGCGCCGTCGCCACGCCCGGCCACAGCCCCGGGCACGTCGTGTACACGATCACCAGCGGCGACGAGACGATGGTGTGCTGGGGCGATCTGTGCCACCACCAGGTCCTGCTGCTGCAACGGCCGGACTGGGCGTTCCAGTTCGACTTCGACGGCCCCGGCGCCACCGCGCAGCGGCGGCGGATCTACGAGCTGGTCGACGAGGGCCGGCACGCCGTGCTGGGTTACCACTTCCCGTTCCCGGGGCTGGGTCACCTGCGCCGGGATCGCGACGGCTACACCTGGCTGCCCAGCGAGCTCGAACGGGCGCTGCCGGTGGCCGCCGACGTCGTGACGCCGGGGCGGTGACCGCGATGAGCAGGATCGACGTCCACGCGCACTTCGTGCCCGGCTTCTACCGCGAGGCCCTCGTCGCGGCCGGGCACGCCCGGCCCGACGGGATCAAGGCGATCCCGGAGTGGAGCGCCGAGGAGGCGCTGGAGACGATGGACCGGCTCCGGGTCTCGCGGTCCTACCTGTCCATCTCCTCGCCGGGGGTGCACTTCGGCGACGACGCGGCGGCCGCCGGGCTCGCCCGGCGCTGCAACGAGGAAGCCGCCGAGCTCGCCGCCCGGTACCCCGGCCGGTTCGGCTGGTTCGCGTCGGTGCCCCTGCCGGACGTCGACGCGGCGGTCGCCGAGGCGCACCACTCGCTGGGCCGCCTCGGCGCCGACGGGATCGTCCTCGAGACCAACGCCCACGGCCAGTACCTCGGCAACCCGGCGCTGGAGCCGCTGTACGCGCTCGCCGCCGAAAGGCGCGTGCCCGTGTTCGTGCACCCCACGACGCCGTACGAGGCCGGGCACCTCGCGCTGGGCTACCCGCGGCCCATGCTGGAGTTCCTGTTCGAGACCACGCGCTCGATCACGGACCTGGTGCTGTCCGATGTGCTGCGGCGCCACGAAGACCTCCGGGTCATCGTGCCGCACGCGGGCGCCGCGCTGCCGATCCTCGCCAACCGGATCGAGCTGCTGCTGCCCCTGCTGGCCGAAGGCGGCGGGACCCCGCCGAGCATGCGGGACGCGTTGCGCGCACTGCACTTCGACCTCGCCGGAGCTCCCGTCCGGGAAATGCTCGACGCCTTGCTGTCGGTCGCGGACCCGGACCGGATCCACTACGGCAGCGACTACCCGTTCACCCCACCCGACGCCTGCGCGCGGCTCGCCGAGCGGCTCGACACCACCGACCAGCTCGACGGGCCCCTGCGGGCGAAGATCGACTCGGCCAACGCGGAAGCGCTGTTCTCCCGGCGCGCCCGGGAAGCAGGAGTGCTGTCATGATCCCGACGTTCAGCGTGACCACCCGCGTCGTCAGCGGCCTGGGCAGCCTTGCGCTGCTCCCCGACGAGCTCGCGGCCCTCGGCGCCCGCCGGGTGGCGGTGGTCGCCGACCGGGGCGTGATCGACGCGGGCCTGCTGGCGACGGTGCTGCGCCCGGTCGACGCCGGGCTGATCGGTGTGACCGTGGCGATCGACCCCGATCCGGACGTCGCCGAGGCCGAGCGGGCCGCGGAAACCGCGCGGCGGCACCGTTGCGACAGCGTGGTCGCGGTAGGCGGCGGCAGCGCACTCGGCGCGGCGAAGGCGGTCGCCATCCGGCTCACCAACGACGAGCCGATCGACCGGTACGCCGGCGTCGGCCGGGTTCCGCTCACCCCCGCGCCCACGCTCGCGGTGCCGACGACCGCGGGCAGCGGCAGCGAGGTGTCGCAGGTTCTGGTGCTGCACGAGGCCGGCCGCCCCGAGGAGCTCGTGGTGCGCTCGCCCGGGTGCGAGCCGCGCACCGCTCTGCTCGACGGCACCGTGCTTCGTGGGCTGCCGCAGGCCCCGATGTTGTACGCGGGCCTGGACGCGCTCTCCCACGGACTGGAGGCCCAATGGGCGCGGCGAGGTTCGTCGTTCACCCGCGCGCTCGGGATCGCGGCGGCGCGCGACGTGCTCGACCTGCTCGCGTCCGCAGTGGACGGAGCCGCGTCCGGCCGCAACGCGGAAGGCGGCAACGACCACGAGCTGCAGTGGCTGCTGGAGGCGGCCTGCGCGGCCAACATGGCTTGCGGCAACAGCGGTCTGACCCTCGTGCACGCCCTGTCCACCGCTCCTTCGGTGCACCTGCCCCACGGCCTCCAGAACGGGGTGCTGCTCCCGCACGTGGCCCGCTTCAACTCCGGGTTCTCCCCGCGGGCGGTCACGGAACTGGTCACCGAGCTGCCGCGGCTCTACGAGACGGTCGGGTTCGCGGAGCGGTTCTCCCCCGGCTCCGTGGGGCGGGCCGAGGCGGAGGCGATGGTCACCGCGAGCACCGGGCATCCGTTCCGGGCGAACAACGTCCGCGAATCCTCCGACGAGCAGCTGCGCGGACTGCTGGCCGCCGCCGGTGCCGAACTCTGAACCGGGCCGCACAAGGGAAAGGACGCCATGACGGACTTGCTCGAGACTTCCCGCTGGACCGGCCGGATCTTCTCCGGCGGCTGGATTCCCGGCGAGAACGGGGAAATCCCTTCGGTCGAGCCCGCCACCGGCGCGGTGCTGGGCCACGTCGGCGCGGCGTCCGCCGCCGACGTGCACCGCGCCACCGCGCGGGCGGCGCAGGCTCAGCGGGCCTGGGCGGCGCTGCCCTATCAGGACCGGGCGGCGGTGCTGCGGCGCGCGGGCCGGCTTTTCGAGGACCACCGCGAGGAAATCGAAACCTGGCTGGTGCGCGAGTCGGGCGCCGTGCGGGCGTTCGCCGGAGTCCAGACCATCGAGGGCGGAGCGGAGGAGTGCCACGCCGCCGCGGCGCTCGCCGCCGCACCCTACGGGGAAGTCCTGCGCTCGCACCAGGACCGGTTCTCGTTCTCGCGCCGGCTGCCGGTCGGGGTCGTCGGGGTGATCTCCCCGTTCAACGCCCCGGTGGTGCTGGCCTTGCGCGCCGTGGCACCGGCGCTCGCGCTCGGGAACGCCGTGGTGCTCAAGCCCGATCCGCGCACCGCCGTGTGCGGTGGGGTCGTGCTCGCGCGGATCTTCGAAGAGGCGGGCCTGCCCGAAGGGCTGCTGCACGTCCTGCCCGGGGGCGCCGACGCGGGCGCCGCCGTGGTCGAGGCACCGCAGACCCGGGTGATCGCGTTCACCGGCTCGACCCGCGCGGGCAAGGCCATCGCGCTCGCGGCCGCCCGCCGGCTCAAGCGCGTGCACCTGGAACTCGGCGGCAACTCCGCACTGATCGTGCTGGACGACGCCGACCTCGACCTCGCCGCGTCGGCCGGCGCGTTCGGCACCTTCCACCACGCGGGCCAGATCTGCATGGCCAGTGGCCGGCACCTGGTGCACGCCTCGGTGGCCGAGCGCTACGCGGAGCTGCTGGCCGAGCACGCCGACAAGCTGGCGGTCGGCGACCCGCGCGGCCCCGTCGCGGTGGGACCGATCATCGATGCCGGGCAGCGCGACGGGATCCACCGGATCGTGACCGACAGCATCGGCGCCGGGGCCCGGCTCCTGGCCGGGGGCACCTACGAGGACCTGTTCTACCGGCCGACCGTGCTGGCCGACGTTCCGCTGTCGGCACCCGCGTACGCCGGGGAAGTCTTCGGTCCCGTGGCCCCGGTCGTGGCGTTCGCCGACCTCGACGAGGCCGCCCGGCTGGCCGCCGGCACCGAATACGGCCTCTCCCTGGGTATCCTCACCCGCGACGTGGCCAAGGGCATGGCGCTGGCGGAGCGGATTCCCAGCGGCTTGGCCCACATCAACGACCAGACGGTCAACGACGAGGCCACCGCGCCGTTCGGAGGGGTCGCCGAGTCCGGCACCGGCGCCCGCCACGGCGGCACGGCGGCGAATCTGGAAGCCTTCACCGAGCAGCAATGGGTCACCGTGCGCGGGCGGCCTCCGCGATACCCGTTCTGAGAAAACCGCCGGACCCGCCGGGCCGGTGGTGACGGGCCGGCCACGTAACCGCTAGGATTCCCGTATGTCAGGACAGCAGTCGCGATCGAACGGCTACCGGGAGCGGAACTCCACGGCGGACCGCGCCCTCGAGATCCTCGGCATGTTCGGGGACGACACGCCCGTGATCACCGGCACGCAAGTCGCGGCGCAGCTGGGGGTCGCCCGGTCGACCGGGTACCGCTACATCCAGACGCTCGTCGCGAACCGCTACCTCGAGGAAGCTCCGGGCGGCGGCTTCCGGCTCGGGCTGCGGCTGCTCGAACTGGCCCGGCTGGCGCGGCGGACCTACGGCCTGTCCGAGATCGCGATGCCGGTGCTCACCGGGCTCGCCGAGTCGGTCAACGAAACCGTGCTGCTCACCCGCCGCGTCGGTGATCTGGTCGTGTGCCTCGACCGCGCCGAGTCCCAGACCCACCGGGTGCGGATCTCCTACGAGCGCGGCAGCACGCTGCCGGTGAACGCCGGCGCCTCGGCGCTGGTGCTGCTCGCCTGGACCGACCCCGCCGAAGCCCGGGCCCTGCTGGAAGGCTCCCGGCTGCAGCGCTTCACCGCGGCCACCCTGACCGAGGTCGACGACCTGATGGCACGGCTGGAGCAGATCCGCGCCGACGGTTACTCCATCACCCGCTCCGAGCTCGACCACGACGTCCTCGGCGTCGCCGCCCCGATCCGGGACGGCGAGCAGCGCGTGGTCGCGGCGGTGAGCGTGGCGGCCGTGGCCTCGCGGGTCTCCCGTCAAGGCGAAGACGAGATCCGCACCGAGGTCTGCCGCGCCGCGCAGACGATCAGCAACCGCCTGTCCGCCGCCGACGGCTGAGCCGGGCCGGGCGTGACGCACCTGCCCGGCCCGGCTCAGCTGTCGGGTGTCAATTCCGCGCGGCCGCGGGGACCGGCACCTGCGCGACCTCCGCGCGCACGCGGTTGACCAGCTTCCCGACCCCGCCCACCTCGACGACGACCTCGTCGCCGTCGTGCAGGAACACCTGGGGGTCGCGGCGGTACCCGACCCCGCCGGGGGTGCCGGTGAGGATCAGGTCGCCGGGCAGCAGCTCGGTGAACTCCGAGACGGTGGCCACCAGCGTCGGGATGTCGAAGATGAGCTTCGAGGTGTCCGACGACTGCAGCGTCACCCCGTTCAGCACGGTCGACACCGGGGCGGCGGAGACGTCGGCCTCGTCCGGCGTGACCAGCTCGGGCCCGAGCGGCGTGGACCGGTCCCAGGCCTTGCCCTGCAGCCACTGGTGCGTCTTGTACTGGTAGTCGCGCATCGTCACGTCGTTCGCGACCGTGTAGCCGAGCACGTGCTCAAGCGCCGCTTCCCGGGAGATCCGGCGGCCTGCCTTGCCGATCACCACGACCAGCTCGGCTTCGTAGTCCACCTGCTGCGCTTCCGGCGGCAGCACGATGTCGTCGGAAGCGCCGACGAGGCTGCCGGCGAACTTCGTGAACAGGACCGGGTAGGTCGGCAGGTCGCGGCCGGTCTCCCCCACGTGCGCGTGGTAGTTGAGCCCGACGCAGAAGATCTTGTCCGGGTGCGGGACCACCGGCAGGAGCCGGACGTCGGCGAGGGCGACGGGGCCGCCCTCCGGACGCAGCGTCGCGAGGACGTCGGCCGGCGTGTCCCGGCCGAGCTCGGCGGGCCCGGCCAGCGCCTGGACGAGGTCGCCGTCGACCCGGCCGATCCGGCGCGTGCCGGCGTGTTCGAACGTCACGTACCGCATGTCAGTTTCCCTCCGAGGTCTTGCGCCACTTCGCGAGCTGCCCGCCCCACAGGTTCACGCTGGCGGGGACGGGTTCCCAGCGGCGCGGCGCGCCGTAGGTCACCCGGTCGTCGTGGAACTTCTCCATCTCCGCGGACAGCTCGATGTGGTGCCCCGCGGGGTCGTCGAAGAAGACGAACAGGTTGTTGCCGGGACCGTGCCGGCCCGGGCCCCAGGTGACGTCGACCCCCTCCTCGGTGAGCCGGTCGCACCAGGTCTTGAAGTCCTCCCACTCCGCGAGGTCGTAGGAGTAGTGGTCCAGCCCGGTGTCCGAAGGGGACGCCACGACCGCCAGCGTGTGGTGGTCGCGGTCGCTGCGCAGCCAGGCGAAGCGGCCGTCGGCGAGCTGGTCGGAGATCCGGAAACCGCACACGTCGGTGTAGAAGGCGACCTTGCGCGCGACGTCGCCGGTCGCCAGGGTGACGTGCTGGTACTTGACCGGGCGCCGGCCCGTGTCGGCGCCGTGCTCGCCCGCGCGGCGGACCGGACCGTGGAAGTGCGCGGTGAGGCCGTCGGGGTCGGTGGTCGCGAACCCGGCGGTGCCGGGCTCGGCCTCGTCGAGCAGATCGCCGTCGAGCGGGCGCACCGCGGCACCCGCCTCGCGCAGCCGCTTCTCCAGAGCGTCGAGGCCACCCTCGTCGCGCACCTCGAAGGCGATGTAATCGACGGCCGGCTCGCCCGGGCGCAGGTCGAGCACGTGGTGCCCGCTGCCCCAGCCCAGCCGTGCTCCGCCGTCGGGCAGTTCGCCGTGCGGGCGCAGGCCGAGGATGCGGCCGTAGAATTCGGCGGCGGCCGCGACGTCGGGCACGCACAGCCCGAGGTGCGACGTGGCGGTGCGCCGGAGGCTGCCCGCGGCGGCCCCCTCCGCGAACGTTGTCCTGGTCGGTGTGGTCATCTCGATTCCTCTCGTGGGCCGCCGGCACCGCAGCCGGGCCGGGGTGGTTCGAAGCGGCAGGTGGTTCATCCGGCCGCGGGCAGGGGCGCGCCGGCGGGCTCACGCGCGGTGGCGTGCAGCGCGGCCAGACCGGCCCCGGGGCCGCCGGCGGAAACCTCGGCGGAAACCTCGGCGGCTGACCAGGTGGCCGCCACGAAGCGGTCGGGCCGCAGCAGCACGACGCGTCCGAGGTAGGGCTCGGCTTCCCGGTCGAGGGCGCCGTCGAGGTCGACCAGCACCCGCACTCCCCCGGTCTCGCGGGGCAGCCGGTCGCCCCCGGGAACGAGCGCGACCACCGGTTCGAGCGGCCAGATCTGCGCCGCCGCGCCGGCGAGCACGGCCGCGGGCACGTCGACGCCGAGCAGGGCCCAGCCGGAGCCGAGCACGTCGTCGAACATCCGGGTGCGCCCGGTCCCGGTGTCGTACACCCGCGGCTGGCCGAACGGCACGCCGGCGGCCGGGCCGTTCGCCGGTGCGGGCACGACCAGCCCGTCGAGGTAGCGCAGAGCGGGCCGGTACCGCATCTCCTCGAAGTAGGCACGGCCTTCCGGTTCCCGCAGGATCCGCTCGACGACGCGGTCGCGCCGCTCGGCGAGACGAGCGTCGGTGGTCATGACGATCCGGCCCAGCCGCACCGAAAGCGCGACGGTGGCCCGCGAATGCGGACGGCGTTCGGCGTCGTAGGTGGCGAGCGCCGTCCCGTCGAGCCGCCCGGCCAGCACATCCGCGATCTTCCAGGTCAGGTTGGCCGCGTCCCGGATGCCGGAGTTCAGGCCCTGTCCGGCGAACGGCGGCATCATGTGCGCCGCGTCGCCCAGCAGGAACACCCGGCCGTGCGCGAACCGCTCGGCGACCAGGGCGTGGAACTTGTAGGCGACGCAGCGTTCGACCTGGTCGGCGGTGATCCGGCGGTGGGGGCGCAGCAGCCGGGCGATCAGCTCGAACGGCGGCCGGGCGCCCGCCTCGCCCTCGCCTTCGTGCAGGAGGAACTCGTAGCGGCACCGGCCGCCACGGCCGGGCACGATGACCGTGGGCCGCGCCGGATCGCCGTGGTGCATGCCGTAGCGCTCGTCGTGCGGGTCGCCGAGCACGTCCACGACCAGCCACACGTCGTCGAAACTCCGCCCCGACATCCGGACGCCCGACTGCTCCCGCACCGTCGAACGGCCGCCGTCGCAGCCCAGCACGTAGCGCGCGCGGAAGGTCTCGCCGTCCGCGGTGGCGAGGGTGACCCCGGCGGGGTCCTGGTCGAGCGAGACGACGTCGGTGCTCATCCGCAGCGTCACCTCGGCGCGGCCCCGCAGGTGCTCGGCGAGCTCGCGCTCCAGGTCGGGCTGGGCGAACGGGTTCTTGAACGGGTGCCCGAGCCGGTAGGGCCAGCCGGAGCGGGCCTGGAAGACGGCACGGCCCGCCGCGTCGTAGTACCGGGTGCCGGTGCCCGGCACGATGATCCGCTCGAGCCGAGTGCCCAGCCCCGCCGCCTGGAAGGTGCGCAGCGCCTCGTCGTCGATGCTGATCGCCTTGGGCTCGTCGCTCGTCGACGCGTTGCGCTCCAGCACCGTCACACCGACTCCGCGGGCGGCCAGGAGGGCGGCAGCCGTCATCCCCACGGGGCCCGCCCCGACGACCACCACGTCGGTCGTGATCGGTGTCTGCCAGGTCCGTGTCACCACGGGCCACCTCCGTCCGGTCTCGCTGTCGTCGAGATGACGGTAGCAGAGCTTGTCCTACAAACAAGGACTTGTGTCTCGAATTTAGGGACACTACTGTCCGAGGGACTCAGCGGAGAGGGGTTCGTGATGACAGAACCGAGACCCGGGGCCGCCGCGGCCGGCTCGTGGCAGGTGGTGGTGCTCGGCGCCCTGATCGTCGTGGCCGAGGGCTACGACCTGATCGTCTACGGCGCCCTGCTGCCGAAGCTCGTCGCCGAGCCGGGTTGGCACCTGACCAGCACGAGTGCGGGCTCGATCGGCAGCCTGGTGTACCTGGGCATGCTGGTGGGCGCCCTCGCCGGCGGCCCCGTCTGCGACCGGGTCGGGCGCCGGAACTTCGTCAACGCGTCCGTCGCGTGGTTCACGCTCTGGACCGCGGCGAGCGCGCTCGCCCAAGCGCCGTGGCAGCTCGGCGGCGCGCGGCTGCTCACCGGTGTCGGCATGGGGGCGGTGATCCCCGCCGCGGTCGCGCTGGTCAAGGAGTACAGCCCCGGCCGCCGCACCGGGCTCGTCGTCACCATCCTGATGGCGGGCATTCCCCTCGGCGGCACCGCCGCGTCCCTGCTCGGCATCGGCTTGCTGGGCACGCACGGCTGGCGGCTGATGTTCCTCGTCGGCGCGGCGATCTCACTGCTGATCCTGGTCTTGTCACTGGTGCGGCTGCCCGAATCGGCGGGCTTCGGGACCCGGCAGGACACCGTCGCCGCGCCACGGCCGTCCGCCGTCACCACGTTCGCCGCGCTGTTCCGCGAACGCCGCGCCCTGCTGACCGTGCTGTTCGCCGTGGCCACGTTCGCCAACATGCTCACCTGGTACGGGCTCAACACCTGGCTCACGACGCTGATGCGGGAGCTGCACTACCCGCTGGGCTCGGCGCTGACGTTTTCGTTGTGCCTCAACGCCGGAGCCATCGCCGGTTCGCTGGTGCTGGTGCTGGCCGCCCACCGCTGGGGACTGCGGGTCGTCGCCGCGGTCTGCGGTGCGCTGACGGCGGCGGGCATCCTCGTCTGCGCCGCGGGGCCGCAGCAGACCGGCACGTTGCTGGCGACGATCACGGTGATCGGGGCGAGCACGCAGACGGCGCTCACGCTGATCCTGGCGTCGGTCGCCGACTCGTACCCGACCCGGATGCGCGCGTCGGCCGTCGGCTGGGCCAACGGGACCGGCCGGGCCGGTGCGGTGCTCGCGCCCGCGCTCGGCGGCGCCATCCTCGCCGCCGGGCTCGCGCCGCGGGGCGTCTTCTTCGCCTTCGCCGCCAGTGCCCTGGTCGCCGCGCTGGTGATGGCGATGCTGGCCGCGCAGGGCCGGCGCACCGGCCCGGTCGTGGAGCCGGCACTCGCCGAGGCGCGGTCGTGAACCCCGCCGAAGCGGTGGTGCTCGCCCACCACGCGCTCGCCGCCGCGGGCCAGGGCGACCTCGTGTGGGGTCACGCGGCCCTGCGGGACCCGGCCGGGCGGGGCGTCTGGACGAAGGCGTCGGGCTGGGGGTTCGAGGAGATCACCCGCGACCGCGTGGTGCTGGTCTCGCCTCAGGGCGAAGTCCTCGACGGCACGGGAAAGCGGCACATCGAGTACCCCATCCACACGGAGATCCTGCGAGCCCGCCCCGACGTCGGCTGCGTTGTCCACACCCACCCGCGCGCGGCCACCGCCTTCGCGGCACTCGGCGTGCCGCTGCGCGCGCTCGACCACGACGGGGTCCTGTTCAGCGAGCCCGACGTGCCCCGGTTTTCCGGGACCGGCGGCCTGATCCGCAGCGCCGGGCTCGGCGAGGCGGTCGCCGGCGCGCTCGCGGACGCCAGGGCGCTCCTGCTCCCACGCCACGGCCTGGTCGCCGTCGGCGCCACCGTCGCCGAAGCCGTGATGCACGCGGTGCTGCTCGACCGGGCGTGCCGCACCCAGCTCACCGCGATGGCCGCGGGTGAGCTGCGGGGCTGGTCCGACGCCGCGGAGTGCGCGGCGAAACGGGCCGAGTGCTGGAACCCCACCCAGATCGAAGCCGGCTGGCAGTACTTGCTGCGCACGGCCGGCGCCACCGACGAACCCTTGGAGGAAACCCGATGACCGAGACCGTGGTCGCGCCCGCCGCGCGACGAGCCGAGGAGCTGACCGAGTCGACGCGCGCCCACGACTGGCGGCTGCTCGTCGGCGGCGAACTGGTGCCCGCACGTTCCGGTGCGACCTTCGCCAACCCGTCGCCCGTGACCGGCGAGGTCATCGCGACCGTGCCGGACGCGGACGCCGCCGACGTCGACGCGGCTGTGCGAGCGGCCCGAGCCGCTTTCCCGGCCTGGGCCGCCACGCCGTTGCCCGAACGCGTCGCCGTCGTCCGGGAGATCGCGAACCGGGTCCGCGCGCACGCGGACGAGCTGCGCGCCCTCGACACCTTGGACGGCGGCAACATCATCCGCCTCTCCCGCTCCGACGCCTTTGCGGGCGCGGCGATGCTGGACTTCTTCGCCGACTCGGCGCACGCCCTGACGGGCCAGACCATCCCGGCGTCGGAAGGCGCCGTGCACTACACGACGCTGCAGCCGATCGGCGTCGTCGCGCGGATCGTGCCCTACAACCACCCGATCATGTTCGCCGCGGGCAAGATCGCCGCGCCGCTGGTCGCGGGCAACTGCGTCCTGCTGAAGCCGCCGCACCAGGCGCCCCTGTCCGCGCTGCGGCTGGGTGAGCTCATCGCCGACCTCGTGCCGGCGGGCGTGGTGTCGATCCTGACCGGCGCCGGTCCCGCCACCGGCGACGCGATCGTGCGCAACCCCCACACGCGGCGCATCGCGTTCATCGGCAGCGCCGCGACCGGCCGCAAGATCCAGGAAGCCGCCGCGCAGACCGGTGTGAAGGACGTCAGCCTGGAACTCGGCGGCAAGAACGCCCTGATCGCCTTCCCCGACGCCGACCCGATCGCCGTCGCGGAGTCGGCCGTGCGCGGGATGAACTTCTCGTGGTCCGGCCAGTCGTGCGGCTCGACGTCCCGGCTCGTCGTGCACCACAGCCTGCGCGAGCGGGTCGTGGCCGAAATCGTCCGGCTGATCGGCGAACTGCGCATCGGCGACCCCTTCGACGAAGCCACGGACGTCGGCGCACTGGTGTCGCAGGAGCAGCACGCCAAGGTTCTGCGCTACCTGGACATCGCCCGCGCGGACGGCGCCACCGCGGTCGCCGGCGGCGCCCCGGCCGAAGGCGTCGGGAAGGCCCTGATCGTGCCACCCACGGTGTTCACCGGCGTCACCCCCGACATGCGGGTCGCCCAGGAGGAAGTGTTCGGCCCGCTGCTGTCCGTCCTCGAGTTCGACACCGAGGACGAAGCCGTGGCGATCGCCAACGGCGTCGAATACGGCCTCACCGCCGCCGTCTGGACCGACGACGTCCGCCGCGCCCACCGCGTCGCCGCCGCCGTGGAAGCCGGCTACGTCTGGATCAACGGCTCCTCCCGCCACTACGTCGGCACCCCCTTCGGCGGCTTCAAGTCCTCCGGCATCGGCCGCGAAGAGTGCGTCGAGGAACTCCTGAGCTTCACCGAAACCAAGGCGGTGCATGTCGTGTACCGGTGAGCAGCGGGGCCCTCGGAAGGACTGTGGCCGGCCCGTTCCCGGGCCGGCCACGTGTCAGTTCACTGCGCTCCCAACGCGCACGCACGCCGCGCGTCGGTGGCGGACACCTTGATGGCTTCCAACCCCACTTCACACAAGGCCGGGAACCCGTCGGCAGCGGTATTGCAAACGCTCGTCGACTTCGGACCGACGACGTACCCGGCGCCGGCCAGGTAGAGCTCACAGCTCAACGCCGTCCGCGGCACGGCCGGTGCGGCCGAGGCGGCCGTCGCACCCGCGGCACAAAGTGTGCCGGTCGCGAGCACCGCGATTCCGAGCTTTGCCAGCAGTGTTTTCGCCATATCCCTCTCCCCTGCGGATTGTGTCCACGCCAGGGCAACCAGCGGCGGCAAGAGATCTGTGCGGTTCGGCGAAAATGGTCATGGCCGTTCACCATTTCGCGGCGCGAATCGCCGCCCGGCCTCCGGTCAGCGGGTGAGGGCGGTGTAACCGGAAGCCAGCAAGGCGCCACTGTGGCTGCTGAACTTGTCCGACCGTGCCCGGAAGGTGTAATGCCCACTGACCCCGTTGACCTTCGGGGTCCAGCAGCGGCGCTGCGTCGGGGCGACGTGGCCGTTGCCGCCCGTTGCCGTGTTGTCGCACGTGACGTCACTGACCCATGAGCCGTCACGGTAGGTCTGGAGGTAGGCCTGGGCGTACTCGCTGGCCGTCATAGGACTGCTGTAGATCACGAACGCCCAGTACCGATACGCGCTGTCCCGGCAGAGTTCCACGGTGCCGACCCGCGTGCCGCCGGTCAGTGCCGACACGGGCGCGGTCGCGACGATCGTGCCGTATCCGTCATTGCTCTGACAGTCGGGCGCAGCCTGCGGCTGTGCCGATGCCGGCACCGCCAACCCGAGCACCGCCGCCCCCGCAATCCCCAACGTCGCGATGATCTTTCTGATCATGAGCCCTCCTTTTCTCACGGCCGACTCCGCGTGGTGCGGAAGTACCACGCCAGGATCGAACCTGGTAGCGATCCCGAAATTACCGACCAGTTCTACAAACCCACTACACGCGTTCTACAGCCAATTCCCGAAACAACTACACAAAAAACTGCGGGGCCCGAGAAAACTCCTCGGGCCCCGCAATTCATCCGGCCGCGATCAGCTGGGCACCACGAACAGGTGCGTCATCGCCGAGGTGTGGTTGGGTGTCGAGCCGTTGACTCCGGTTTGGTCGGTGAGGCCGGGGGCCGCGCCGCCGACGGTGCCGGGGTTGCCGCCCAGGTGGGTGGTCGTCACTTTGGCGCTGAGCTGTGTGCAGCCGGGGTTGACGGGCACCTTGGTGTAGAGCGGGATCGCAGCGTGGTTGACGCCCCGCACCACGGTTTCCTCGGTCTGGGCGACGGGTGCGCTCGCGCAGTTCGGGCCGCCGGAGGTGGTGACGGTGAGGGTGAAGCGGGCGGTGGAGTAGTGGATCTTGCTGTCCGGGGTCGGCTCGGGGCCGCGGTGGTACTCGACGTCCGCGATGACGGCGAGGTTCCGGTAGCCCGCGGGCATCGTCGCGTTGACGATCGGGGCGACGGTGCTCGTGGTGACGGGCAGGTTCCCGGCCGGCAGCGACCGCTGCATGGCCGTGCCGTTCACGTCGCCGCCGACGGCGGTCGAGGCGAACCGCAGGGTTCCCGCCACGGTCTCCTGGGCCACCGACGGCGAGGTCGACGCCGTCCGCAGGTACAGCGTGCAGTTCAGGGCGCCGGTCGTCGACGCAGTGACGAGGAACCGGTTGACGATCGTGATGTCGCGCAGCGCCGGGTTCGGGTTGGTGGCCGGGAGGACGTTCTCCCCCATCACGACGTTCGACGCGCCCGCGCCGGAGCACCGGATCTCGTTGTCGATGAGGTTCGCCTGGTCGGCGTTCCAGGCGCGCAGCTCCGAGTAGACGTAAGCGGTCGCGCCGGCGTCGAGCTGCGTGCTGATGGTGGCCAGCGGCACGACCTTCTGGGTCGGCTTCTCGGGCGGCTTCGCCTGCAGGTCGGGTGCGTGGGGAACGCCGGTGATGACCGTCGGGCCGAAGTCCTGGCTGGTCGCGGCGGGCGCGGCGACTGCCGGTGCGGCACCGAGCCCGGTCAGGGTCAGCGCCACGGCCACGACGGCGGCAGCGGACCGGGCCCGCTGTGCGCGGATTCTCATGCGTTCCTCCGAGGCCAAGGCCGTGGCCGTCCCGGTTGCTCGACACGGGCGGGTGGCGGACCGTCCCCCTCGTCGACGGCCCACCACCCGCACCGGAACCACTGGGTCACGAAGAGCCGACGCGAGGTGGCCGCGTTCGTGAGCCCGGAGGAATCTAGACAGCCGCCCCTACACAGCCCCTACACGTCGCCTACAGAGCAGCGCCGGAGGACGAGCGCTGCGGGTGCCTTCTCTGCTACGCTGCGTTGTCGTTTGCTCAGCTTGGGCGGGGAGCTGTGGGAAACACCGCGAGGTTCGGGATCTTGGGCCCGCTGTGCGTGACGAACGCCGGCCGGCCGTTGAAGTCCGCGGGGCCGCGGCAGCGGGCGCTGCTCGCCGCGCTGCTGGTGCGTACCCGTCAGCCGGTCGGTCTCACCGGTCTCGTCGAGGCGATGTGGGGCGAGTGTCCCCCGAACTCGGCCGTCGCGAACGTGCACACCTACGTGAGCCGCCTGCGGCGCGACCTCGCCGAGATCGGCCTTCGGGACCTGCTGGTCACCGACGGTGGCGGGTACCGGTTGCTCGTCGAGCCCGACCAGCTGGACAGCCACGTTTTCCAGGCGGCGGCCGAGGAAGCGCGCACGACGCTGGCCTCCGGCGACACCGTCAAGGCCGTGGCGGTGTGGGAGGACGCGTGGTCGGCGTGGCGCGGCGACCCGCTGGAAGACGTTCCCTGCGCCGGGTGGCTGGAAGCCGAGAAGGTGCGGCTGGAGCAGACGGCCGCCGCGGCCCGCGAAGACTTCGCCGACGCGCGCCTGGCAGTCGGCCAGTACAGCACCCTCATCCCCGAGCTGGCGGCGCTGGTGCGGCAGCTGCCGTTGCGGGAAGGCTTGTGGCAGCGGTTGATGCTCGCCCAGCACCGGGCGGGCCGGCGCGCCGAAGCCCTGGAGACGTACCACGCGCTGCGCGAGGTGCTCGTCGACGCGCTCGGCGTCGAGCCGTGCGGCCCGGTCCAGGAGCTGCACCAGGTGATCCTCAGCGGTGAGCCGGCCGAGGCCGACCACAGCGTGCGGCCGATGCAGCTGCCACCCGACATCGACGACTTCACCGGGCGGGCGGCCGAAACGGCCGAGCTGTGCGGCCTGCTGATCCGGCCGTCGAGGTCGGCGGTGGCCGCCATCACCGGCAAGGCGGGCGTCGGCAAGACCGCGCTGGCGATCCGGGTGGCGCACGAGGTCGGCGAGCACTTCGCCGGCGGTCAGCTCTACGTCCGGCTGGGCGGTGCCGGATCGGCGCCGCAGGAACCCGCGACGGTGCTCGCGAACCTGCTCGTCGCGTTCGGCGTGCACCCCCACGCGGTGCCGGAGGACTTCGAGGCCCGCGCCGCGCTGTACCGGTCCCAGCTGGCCGCGCGGCCGGTGCTGATCGTGCTCGACGACGTCACGAGCATGGCCCAGGTCCGCCCCCTGCTCCCGGGTTCGGCCGGGTCCGCCGTGCTCGTCACGAGCCGCGTGCAGCTGGTGGGCGCGCGGACGGTGCACCTCGACGTGCTCGGCCCCCAGGACTCGGTGCGGCTGCTGTCGTCGATCGCCGGCCCGGCGCGCATGAGCGCGGAGCCGGACGCCACGGCCGCGGTGGCGCGCTACTGCGGCAACCTCCCGCTGGCCCTGCGCATCGCCGCGTCCCGGCTGGCCCGCCGCGGCCAGTGGACGGTCGGACGGCTGGCGGACCGTTTGGCCGACGAGGGCACCCGGCTCAACGAGCTGCGCATCGACGACCTCGAAGCGCGCGCCAGCCTGGCGTGGAGCTACGAGGGGCTGGACGAGGTGCAGCAGCGGGCCTTCCGGCTGCTGGGCCTGCTCGACGTGCCCGACTTCCCCGCCTGGGTGGTCGCCGCGCTGCTGGAGGTGGACCTGTCGGCCGCCGAAGACATCATCGACGGCCTCGCCGACGTCCATCTGGTCGAGCTCGCCGGCACCGACCCGGCCGGTCAGGGCCGCTACCGCTTCCACGACCTGCTGCGGGTGTTCGCCCGCGAACGCGCCAACGCCGTCGAGTCGCCCGCCGACCGGACCGCCGCGCTGCGCCGGGCGTTCGGCGCCTGGCTGGACCGGGCGGTGCGCGCGGAGGCGGGTCTGCCGTGCCGGTTCCTCAAGGTTCAGCTCACGTCCGGGCGACCGCCGACGGCCGAGGAGCAACCGGCCGATCCCCTCGTGTGGCTGGACGCCGAGCGGGAAGCGCTCGTCGCCGTGGTCGACCAGGCCCTCGCGCTGGAGATGACGGCCCTGGCGTGCGACCTCGCCTGCGCGCTGACCACCTTGTTCGACCTGCGCAGCCACTACGACCTGTGGCGGCACACCCACGAGCTCGCGCTGGCGGCGGCCGTGGCCACCGGGGCGCGGCGCAGCCGGGCGATCCTGCACCAGGGCCTCGGCGCGCTGGCGTTCTACCGGGACCGCTACGGCGAGGCGAGCGAGCACTTCGAGCAGGCAAGGGGAATCTTCGCCGAGATCGGCGAGATCCGGGGCCACGCCTACTCGAACCTCGGCCTCGGCAGCGTGCACCTCTACCACGGCAAGCACGACGAGGCGGCGGCCGAGCTGGGGCAGGCGCGGGCCGCCTTCGGCCGGTGCGCGGACGCCAGTGGCGAGGCCTTCGCCCTGCAGGCGCTGAGCATCGTCCACCGCAACCGCGGAAACCTCGAGGCGGCCGCCGAGTGCCTCGACCGCGCGCTGACGACCTTCCGCGGCCTGGGCAGCCGCTACGGCCAGGCGTGCACGTTGTTCAGCCTCGGGCTGCACCACCAGGCCCGGGGCGACCGCGAGCCGACCGAGCGCGCGCTGGTCGAAGCCGTCGAGCTGTTCCGCGCGGCCTCCTGCCCGCGGGACGAAGCGCTGGCCCTGCACGTGCTCGCCGCCACCTGCGCCGCACACGGCGACGCGGACCGGGCGTCGCAGCTCATGGCTCAGTCGCTGACGGTGTTCTCGCCCGAGGACGAGAGTGTCGGCAAGGCCTGTTCCCTGTACAGCCTCGGCTGGGTGGCGCACCGCAACCAGCGCCTCGACGAGGCCGCCGCCTGCTTCGACGAGGCCTCGCGCCTGTTCGAACGGCTCAGCATGCCGCTGCACAACGCCCGCGCCCTCTCCGCGCTGAACGACCTCGGGCTCAGCCTCCCGGGCCGGTGAAGCTGATCGTCTTCGTCAGGTGCCGCTGCAGCACCACGAAGACGAGCAGGCACGGCAGCCCGGTGATCGTGGCGGCGGACATCAGCTCGCCGGCGGTCGGGTTCCCGGACTCCAAAGTGGACAGCCCGACCGTCAGGGTGCGCATCGCGTCGGAGTGCCCGACGACCAGCGGCCACAGGAAGTCGTTCCAGTGCCACAGGAACACGAACACGGCGAGCGTGGCCAGCACCGGACGGCACAACGGCAGCACGATGCTCAGGTACACCCGCCAGTCGCCGGCGCCGTCGACCCGCGCGGCGTCGAAGACCTCGTCGGGCAGGGCCCGGATGAACTGCCGCAGCAACAGCACGGCCTGGGCGTTGGCCAGCGTCGGGACGATCAGGCCCCAGTAGGTGTCGGACCAGCCGAGCTGGGCGATCACCACCAGCGACGGCATCAGCAGCGCCTGGAACGGCACCATCATCGTCGACAGCATCGACCACAGCAGCACTTCGCGGCCGGCGAACCGCTTCCTGGCGAACACGTACGCGGCCATCGACGACGAGAGCAGCACGGCCACCACGGACACCACCGAGTAGACGACCGTGGTGAGCGTCCAGCGCAGGAAGCTCTCGGTCGAGAGCACCTCGGCGAGGTTGTCGAGGGTGAGCGAGGTGGGCAGCCGGTACGGGATCGTCGGCGCGTTGCCCGGGGAAAGGGCGACGACCAGCATCACCACGAAGGGGCCGATCGCCACCAGCGAGGACAGGGTCAGCAGGACGACCGGCCAGATTCCGTGGCGCATCACGGGTTCCGCTCGAAGGCCCGGCGCTGGGTGAGCGACACCAGCAGCACAATCGCCCACAGCGCCACCCCGATCGCGGCGGCGGCGCCGACGTCGAAGTACCGGAACCCGTAGTCGTACACCGCGTACGCGAGCGTGTAGCTGGCCCGCACCGGGCCACCGCCCGTCATCACGTACACGGTGTCGAACACCTGGAAGGCGGCCATGGTCTCCACCACGACGACGAAGAACACCGCCGGCCGCAGCGCGGGCAGCAGGACGTGGCGGAAGCGTTGCCACGCACTGGCGCCGTCCACCTTCGCCGCCTCCAGGCAGTCGGCGGGGACGTTCCGGATGCCCGCGAACAGCACCAGCATCGCGTACCCGAAGCCTTTCCAGACGCCGACCACGGCCAGCGTGGGCAGGACCAGCGCCGGGTGCTGCAGGAACCCGGTGGGTTCGAGGACCCAGCGCCAGACGACGCCGCTCAGCACCAAGCTGGTGGCGTACGGCGCGAACAGCGCCGCGCGGAACAGGCCGCGGCCCCACGGCACGGCGTGCAGCAGGACCGCGGTGCCCAGCGCCACCACGACGGTGAGCGGCACGTAGACGGCGACGTAGCCGAGCGTGGTGCGCAGGCTGCCCAGGAAGATCTCGTCGTGGGCGAGGCTGACGAAGTTCGCCGCGCCCACGAACCGCGAGCCGCCGCCCGGGTGGTAGTCGGACACGCTCAAGCCCACCGCGCCCAGCATCGGCAGGAACCGGAACAGGGCGAACAGCACCAGCACGGGGAGCAGGAAGACGAGCACCGTCAAGGACTCCCGCCATCGCGCCATCACCCGCTGCCGAGCAACGCGTCGACCTCCTCGGCGGCGTCGGCGAGCGCCGCCTCCGGGGTCTTCTCGCCGAGCAACGCGGCCTGCAGGTGGGGTGCGAGCAGGCCCATCACCTTGCGGGCCTGGGGATGGGCGTCGCCGGCCGAGGCGAACGGCAATGCCCGGGCGAAGCTCCGGTGCACGTCGTCGCCCGCCGGTGGCGACGCGTCGGGCCAGGGCGGGAAGAAGCCGGAGTCGGCGCAGAGCTCGCCGACCAGCTCCGGGGACGTCAGGTAGGCGAGCAGTTCCCGTGCCTCGGCCGGCTTCTTCGTGCCGCGCAGCAACGACACCGCGCCGGGCGTCCCGAACGTCACCTCGCTGCGGTCCCGCAGTGGTGCGCCGACGACGGTGTTCTGCGCGCCGATCGCGGCAATGACGTTGCGGGCCGCGGCCTCGGTCATGGCGGGCGACATCGCGGCCCGGCCCGTGGCCACGGCGTCTTCGGCCACGCCGCTGCGCTTGGTCGCCACGTCGTCCGGCAGGCCGTGCACGGCTTCGAGGCCGACCAGGAACTTCAGCGCCGACACGCCCTGCGCCCCCGCGAACGCGCTTTTCGTGCCGTCTGCGGTGAACACGTGGCCGCCGGCCTGCCACAGCAGCGGGTAGAAGGTGAGGTTCAGCGGCTCCTCGGTGGAACCCGAGTAGTCGACGATCGGGACGCCGCGCGCGGCGAGCTTCGGCGCGTCCGCCTCGACCTCGTCCCACGTCCGCGGGAGCCGGGTGATTCCGGCGTCCGCGAACAGCTTCCGGTTGTAGACGGTGGTCGTCACGGTCCGGTACAGCGGCACGCCGTAGGACTGCCCGGCCACCCGCAGCGCGTCGAGCACCGGCGGCGAGTACGCACGTTCGCTGCCGGCGAGCACGTCGTCGACCGGTTGCAGCGTCTTCTCGGCGACGTACTGGGGAATCATGTCCGACTGCAGCAGGACGACGTCCGGGCCGTCGCCCGCCATGAGCGCGGCGCCGAGCTTCTCCTCCCGGCCCGCCCAGGGCTCCAGTTCGATGTCGAGGTCGACGCCGCACTCGCGTTCGAAGCCGCTCTCGACCTTCTGCCAGAAGGCCCGGCTCTGCGCCTGATCGTCGATGACCGGGTTCATCCACAACGTCACCGCGTCGCCGCTGTCCCCGCCGCACGCCGCGAGGGAAGCGGCGGTCAGCACGAGCACCGCGGCGGCTTTGGTGGAGCCGGGTCTCATGCGGCCGGGTCCGTCCCGGCCTCGAGGCCGAAGAGGCGGGCGGCGTTGCGCCCCATCACGTGCTCGTACTCGTCGTCGGTGAGGTCGGCCTCCAGCACCACGCCCATCGCGATGGCGGGATCGACCAGGGTGCTGTCGGTGCCGAACAGCATCTGCCCGAGCGGAACGCGGTCCAGCGCGTAGCGGAACCGGCCGCGGTCGGTGATCGAGCAGCACGGCTCGAGGTAGAGCCGGTCGCTGCGGCGGGCCGCCTCGACGGCCGTGCGCCACGCCGGGCCGCCCATGTGCCCGGCGATCACGCGCAGGTCCGGGTACCGCTCCAGCACGTCGACCAGTCCCAGCACCGTCTCGTCCCACGTGTGGACCAGCACCGGCAGCCCGGCCTCGGCGGCCAGCCCCAGCGCGTCGCGGACCGCCGGCGACATCAGCGGCCGGCCCGGGTAGGTCGTGTGCACCTTGACCCCGACGAACCTTCCCGTGGGCCGGTACTTCTCCAGCTCTCGTGCCGCGGCGGCGAGGTCGTTGGGGTTCACCACGACGTAGCCGAGCAGGCGCGGCTGCGTTTCGAGGACCTCCGCCAGCCGCCGGTTGCCGGAGACCATGTCGTAGGTGACCGCCTCCGACGCCGAGACGACCTGCCGGTCGATGCCGTAGCGGTCCATCAACGCGAGGTTCAGCTCGACGCTCCCCACTTCCGTGCTGAAGAACCAGGGCCCGGTGTGGCCGTGGACATCGATGATCATGCCGGGTCCACCAGCCACGCCGCAGCGGTGCCGCCCGCCACCTGCCGCCATTCCCGGTCGTCGAGCGCGGCCGTGCGCAGCCGCAGCGCCGAGGGCAGGACGTCGTGCAGCGGAGCGCGCGACCCGTAGGCCAGGTGGTGCGCGCCCACCTCCCCCGCGATCCGCTCGATGGAGTCGGGGCCGCACAGCATCCGCGTCGAGGCCACGAACCCCGGCTCGCGGCGGGCGAGCACCACGAAGTCGGCCACTCGGTAGGCGTGTACATCGAGGAAACACACGCGCGCGCCGCGGCCGGCGAACGGCCGCCAGAAGCTGCTGAGGTCCCCGCTCGTCAGGAGCACCATCCCGTGGCCGACCGCGACATCCACGAGGTGCGCCAGCCCCGGCGAGTCCGCCTCGACCCACTGCTCCGGCGGGAAGAGCCGCAGCAGCCGCACCCCGGACTCGACGAGCCGCTCGATCTCGGCCTCCGCGGTCAGCGCGTCGCGCACGTCGACGGCGCCGACCGGGACGAACTCCGCTCGTTCCCGGGCCTTGCGCATCTCGTCGTTGCCGGTGCAGGCGTCGAACAACGCGCCCCGCAACGAACAGACGAGGCCGCGCCGGATCCGGTGTTTCTTGTGGAGCGCGGTCACGGTCTCCAGCGACGCGTCGAGCCGGCGGCTCGGCACCACGCCGAACAGCACGTCGACATCGAGGTCGATCTCCTGCCGTTCGACGGGCACCGGGGGTAAGGGCGATCGGTTCAAGCTTGCTCCCCGTCCGTTGCGGATGGGGGCAGCCTCCTGCGTGGTGCTACAAGATCACTACACACGGGTGCCCGGTCGGCTAGCGCCCGTACACCGCGGCGGTGAAACCGGCCTCGGCCGCGAGCGTGCCGAGGCCGGCGGCGTGGGTGGCCGGCAGGAGGACGAGGGGGTAGCAGTCCGACTCGATGTCGAGGACCGCGAGGGCCGTGCCGGTGGTGAGGAGCTGCTTTCCGGCCGCTTCGAGGAATTCGTAGGTGGGCAGGTCGAGCTCGGCGAGGGCCTTCCAGAGCTCGTCGGCCGCCGGCGCGGAGCGCAGGGCGAGCAGCCGCCCGGCGATCTCGTCGGGGGCTTCCTTCCAGTCGACCTCGGCGAGCAGGCCGTGGTCGGTGAGGGCGTCGACCAGGGCGATCCACGGCAGGAGCTCGAACGGTTCGTCGATGCCGCGCTCGTCGAGGCGCTCGGCGTGGTCCCGGACGTAGGCGTCGGGGTCGTCGTGGGCGGCCAGCGCTCGCTCGGCCACCTGCGGGGCGTTCGGTGCCAGCAGGGTGGCGACCTCGGCGAGGGCGGCACGGGTCGGGGTGGTCATCGACGTCCTCCGCGGGGCCGGGTGGTTCAACGCCAGGATGATCGCACCCCGGAGTGGCCGGGCGTCGCCTCGCCCGGGGTGTCGGCCGCGCAGGGCACGGCGACGGCACGTGTGAGACCCGCCGAATCCGGCCCGGCACCAGCGGAAACACCCCTATACTCGGCGCCTGTGATCGACGTCCGACCGCCGGCGCCGGAACGAGCTCGGGCGTTCCTGGACGACCGGAGACCCCCGACTCCCTGCCTCGTGATCGACCTCGACGCGGTGCGGGACAACCACGACCGGCTGCGCGAGGCGCTGCCCGAAGCGCGGATGTACTACGCGGTGAAGGCGAACCCGGCGCCGGAGGTCGTGCGGTTGCTCGTCCGGGCCGGCGCGGGGTTCGACGTCGCCGGCCGCGAGGAGATCGAGCTCTGCCTCGCGCAGGGCGCCCGGCCCGAGCTGATCTCGTACGGCAACACCGTGAAGAAGGCGCGGGACATCGCGTTCGCGTTCCGGGCCGGGGTTCGCCGGTTCACCTTCGACAGCACCGAAGACCTCGGCAACCTGGCCGAGCACGCGCCCGGGTCGACGGTGTCGTGCCGCGTGCTCGTGGACAGCTCGGGCTCGCAGACGCCGTTCGGCCGGAAGTTCGGCTGTGCGCCGGAGATGGCGGCAGACCTGCTCACGCGCGCGGCCGCCCTCGGGCTGGACCCGGAAGGCGTCGCGTTCCACGTCGGCTCCCAGCACCTCGACCCGCGGGCGTGGGACGCCGGGATCGCCACCGCCGCGAGGGTCACCCGCGAGGTGGCGGCGCATGGCATCGCGTTGCGCGGCTTGAACATCGGCGGCGGGCTGCCGGGCCGGTACACCGCCACTCCCCCGCCGCTCGCCGACTACGCGGCGGCCATCCGCGCGTCGATCGCACGGCACTTCCCCGTGGCGCCGGACCTCGCGTTCGAGCCCGGGCGGGCGGTGGTGGCCGACGCCGGGCTGATCCGCAGCGAGGTCGTGCTGGTGTCGCGCAAGTCCGCGGCCGACGAGAAGCGCTGGGTGTACCTGGACATCGGCCGGTACGGCGGGCTGGCCGAGACCGAGAACGAGGCCATCGCCTACCGCCTGGAGACCGCGCACGACGGAACTCCCGACGGCCCGGTCGTCGTCGCCGGCCCCACGTGCGACGGCGACGACGTGCTCTACCTCCGCACTCCGTACCGCCTGCCGCTCGGGTTGGCGGCCGGGGACCACGTCGACATCCTGAGCGCGGGTGCGTACACGCAGAGCTACTCTTCGGTGTCGTTCAACGGGTTCCCGCCGTTGAAGACGTACTTCCTCGGCGGAGAACCGGACGAGATCGGCGAGTTCGCCGGCCGGCACGTGCTCGCGGAGTTCTCCGGAGTGGCGGCCGGGCTGCTCGACGACGTCGAGTTCCTGTGCGAGAGCTTGGAACGCGCGCTGCGCAAGGCGGGCGCGACCGTGCGCGAGGTGACGTCCACGCGCTTCGCCCCGCAGGGCGTGACCGTGGTCGCGCTGCTGTCGGAGTCGCACGCGTCGATCCACTCCTACCCCGAGCGCGGGTCGGTGTTCGTCGACGTGTTCACGTGCGGTCGCCGCGCGGACCCCGAACTGGCCGTGCAGCTGCTGCAGGACATGCTCGGCGCGACGGCGGCCCGGACCAGCACCATCCACAGAGGACAGGACACCCGGTGAACATCACGGAACCGATCGGCGCCGGCCTGACGCGGATCTGGCAGGTCTCGGACGTGCTCGTCGACACCCGCACCGACTACCAGCACCTGGTGATCGGCAAGACCGCCCAGGGCATCTCGCTGTTCTGCGACGACGAGCGGCAGAGCACCGAGCTGAGCCAGCTCGTCTACCACGAGGCCCTGCTCGTGCCCGCGCTGCTGCTGGCCGCCGAGGTGAACCGCGTGCTGGTCGTCGGGTCCAGCGAAGGCGTGGTGTGTCAGCTGGCGGTGCGGGCGGGCGCGTCGGTCGTCGACCACGTGGACATCGACGCCCGAGCGGTGCGGCTGTGCGCGGAGCACCTGCCCTACGGCTACTCGGCTGAGGAACTGTCCACCGCCGAGCGCGGCGACGGCGCGATCCGCGTGCACTACGCCGACGGCTGGGAGTTCGTCCGCACCGCCACCGCGAAGTACGACATCGTGGTGGTCGACCTGCCCGACGAACAGGACAGCACCGACGCACAGCACAACCGCTTGTACGGCACCGATTTCCTGCGCCTGTGCCGGAACCTGCTCACGCCCGGCGGGGTCGTCGCGTACCAGGGCGGCTGCCCGACGCTGTGGCGCAACGCGACCCTGGTGAAGTGCTGGCGGCGGTTCACGGAGACGTTCGCCGCACCCGTGTACTTCGGCTCGGACGAACACGAGTGGGCGTTCCTCTTCGGCACCCGACTCGACGCGCCGGTGGACACCATGGTGCGCCGCTGGCCGACCCTGCCGTACCGCCCGCAGACGATCGACGAGCTCACCCTGCGCGGAGCCACGGTGCCACCGCTCGGTCTCCGCCGCTGATCGGCTGGTGCTCCCCCGCTCGCGCAAGGAGGCGCCGGGCGAGTCCGAAGGTCCAGATCAGACCTGCGCGAGCTTCCGTTTCGAAGCAACCACCTGCGGAGCACCGCATCGCGCGCACATCACGGCGCGCCGGGCGCGTTTGGCGACCAGTACGCCGGGCGCCGCGGCCTCGAACTCCTGCACCACGGCGTGCGACTTGCACGTGGCGCCTCCACAGTGGACGCAGCAGCCGATCGCCGGGGTGGTCGTGTCGGTTTCGGTGCAGTCGATACAGATCACAGCAGGTTCTCCTGTCCAGAGTGGTGCCACGGGGTCACCCGGCCGGCATCGGGGTGCCGGGGCGGAGGTTCACTTCCGTGGTGAGGTGCCTTCAGCCTCGCGGCTGAATTTGATTCAGTCAAGAAAAGGCGAGTTGTCCTCCGTCACAGCAGGTTCGCGACGACGTCGGGCAGCAGGCGGAGGAACGCGCCCATCGCGGCGCTCTCGTAGGCGCCGGCGCGGCGGAGCAGGACGACCGTGCGCGGGGGAAAGCCGGGGTCGAGCGGGATCGCCGTGAGGTCGGGGTGGTCGTGGGCCAGGACGTCGGGCAGGACGGTCGCGACGGGGCTGCGCCGCACGATTTCCAGCAGCGCCTGGATCGAGTGGGCTTCCACGGTGATCCGGGGATTGACGCCGTGCCGCGCGAAGTACGCGTCGATGTGGGTGCGGGTGACGAAGTCGCGGGTGAGCAGCGCGAGTTCCGGATCTTCGAGCGAAGCGGCCGCGCGGCCGCGGACGAGGCTCAGCGTCTCCTCGAACAGCGCCGTGGCACTGATGCCCGGCGTGACGCTGTCGCCGAACCCGATGCCGGCGTCGAGGTCGTCGGCGAGCAGGCGGGCCTCGATCTCGTCCTGCGCGCGCTCCTCGATCGTGAGGGTCACGCCCGGGTGGCGGGTGCGCAGTTCGGCTGCCAGCGGGCCGACGAGGTAGGTGGTGAACGTCGGCGTCGTCGCCAGGCGCAGGTGGCCGCGGGAGAGGTCCTGCACGTCGTGCACGGCGCGTTCACCGGAGGCCAGGTCGCGCAGGGCTTCCCGGACGTGGCGCACGTAGGCCTCGCCGGCGTCGGTGGGCCGCACCGCGCGGCCCGTGCGGTCCAGCAGCTGCACGCCCAGCGCGCGTTCGAGCTGTTTGATCTGCTGCGACAACGTCGGTTGCGAGACGTGCAGTTCCTCGGCGGCACGGGTGAAACTGCCGCACTCGACGACAGCGAGCAGGTAGCGAAGGTGCCGCAGTTCCGGTGCCATGAACCCCACTATAGGCGGCAGCAATAGGGATCATCCGATCTGCGACTTGGCGCCTATACGGCCTCGTCAGGCATCGTGAAAGCCAAGCCCACCACGGAGGTGATCCGAATGCAGGACACGGCAGAAGGCGTCCGGCACTTTCAGCAGGACGTCTACCCGCACAAGGCGCAGTTGTTCGAGCACCTGGCCACCCACCACAAGCCGGACACGCTGTTCATCGGCTGTTCCGACGCGCGGGTCGTGCCGGAGCTCATCACGAGCAGCGAGCCCGGTGAGCTGTTCGTGATCCGCACCGCCGGCAACCTGGTCCCCGCCTACCACCCCGGCGCGGACCCGGTCACCGCCAGCATCGAGTACGCCGTCGCCGCCCTGGGTGTCACCGACGTCATCGTCTGCGGCCACAGCGCCTGCGGTGCCATGACGGCTCTGGCCGAGAACCACGACCTCTCGGCGACCCCCGCCGTCGCCGGCTGGCTCGAACAGGCCGACGCTTCCCGGGCCCGGGTGAAAACCCCGGGCGACGTCCCGGAACTGGTGCGCCAGAACGTGCTCGCCCAGCTGGCCACCCTGGCCACCCACCCCTCGGTCGCCCGCGGCCTCGCCACGCGGACGCTCGGCCTCCACGGCTGGGTCTTCGACATCCCCACCGGCCGCGTCGACGTCCTCGACGCGGCCTGAAACCCCACCACGAAAGGAAAACCGTCCCGTGCTGCACACCCAGATCGACCCCACCGCCCGCGAAGTCCTCGCCATCGCCGCCGTCGAGGCCAAGACCCGCAAGGACCTGTCCTGGCAGCAGATCGCGGACGCCGCCGGGCTTTCGGTCGCGTTCGTCACCGCGGCCGTGCTCGGCCAGCACCCCCTGCCCGAGCCGTCGGCCCGGGCGGTCGCCGAGCTGCTGGACCTCGACGCCGACGCCGTGACCCTGCTGCAGGCCGTGCCCACGCGCGGCTCGATCCCCGGGGGCGTGCCCACCGACCCGACGATCTACCGCTTCTACGAGATGATCCAGGTCTACGGCACCACCCTCAAAGCCCTGGTGCACGAGCAGTTCGGCGACGGCATCATCAGCGCGATCAACTTCAAGCTCGACGTGCGCAAGGAAGCCGACCCCGAGGGCGGCGAGCGGGCCGTGATCACGCTCAACGGCAAGTACCTGCCGACCAAGCCGTTCTGATCCGTCCGATGTGGACAAACCCGGGCCTCGTCGCCCCGAGGAAGGATCGGTGAGGAAACCGATGTCCGGTCCGCTCGGCGGGTTGCGGAAACCCTTTCCCCTCAACCTGTTCGGCGTCGCCTTCGGACTGTCGGGCCTGGCCGGGACCTGGACGGTCACCGCCGGCGCCACGGCCGCGATCACCACCGCCTGGTGGCTGGTCGCGGCCGCGGTCTGGCTGGGCAGTGCGCTGCGCTACGGCCTCGCCGCCGGAACCGCGCGGCGGATGCTCGACGACCACGCCCACCCCGTGCTCGGTCCCTTCGCCGCGCTCGTGCCCGTCACCGGAATGCTGCTCGGCAGCCAGCTTTCCCGGTTCGCACCGCAAGCCGGACGAGTCGTGGTGCTCGTCATGGTCGCCGCGGCCGCCACGATCGGCGCGCTGTACCTGACCAGAGCCCTGACCGGCCGGCTCGACCTCGACAGCCAGCACGCCGGCCACCTGCTCCCCACCGTCGCCGCCGGGCTGATCGGCGGCCAGTCCCTCGCCACCGTCGGCCTCGACGACGCCGCCCTTGCCGCCTTCGCCGTCGGCATGCTGATGTGGGTCCTCCTCGGCGCGACGATCCTCGCGCGCCTCGCGTCCCGGCCACCACTGCCCGACGCACTCGTCCCCACCCACGCGATCTTCGCCGCCCCACCAGCGGTCGCGGGCAACGCGTGGTTCACCCTCAACGGCGGCGCCCCCGACCTGTTCGAACACGCGCTGCTCGGCGTGTTCGCCCTGTTCTTCCTGTCCCAGCTGACCCTGCTCCCCCGCTACACCCGCCTGCCCTTCACCCACGGCTTCTGGGCCCTGACCTTCACCATCGCCGCCGGCGGCACCTACGGCATCCACTGGCTCACCGCCACCCACGCCGCCGGCGCCACCTCGTGGACCGTCCTCGCCGTCACGACGGCGCTCATCGCGTCGATCGCGGTGCGGTCGATCGCGCTCGCGATCCGCGGCACCCAGCCGGCTGTCCGACGCGTGCGGGCGGCACGGTTGCCGGCGGTCTCGCTACGTTGGCAGCACACAAGAGGGGGTAGTGCTGATGGTGGACTGGGCCCGGTTGTCCCACGCGTACGGACCGGCGACGGACGTGCCGGCCATGCTGGCGGGAATGGTGTCGGCCGACGAACTTGACCGCGGCGTGGCACTCGACCAGTTCGAGGGCGCGGTGTTCCACCAGCAGTCCCTTTACGACAGCACGGTCGCGTCCCTGCCTTTCCTGCTGGACGCCGTGGCCACGCCGGGGCTGCCGGGGCGCGGCGAGATCCTGGAGCTGCTGGCCGCCATCGGCCGGGGCGCGGCGGCCGGTAGCAGCCGGCATTCGTCCGAGGCGGCGCGCACATTGGCCGCAGCGGCGCCACGGCTGCGCGGCCTGCTCACCGACGCCGACGCCCGCGTCCGGGCCGCCGTCGCGGAGGTGCTGGCGCTCGACGCGGGCAGTGCACCCGCGCTGGTGCAACGGCTGGCGGCCGACCCGGATGCCGAAGTCCGAGCCGCGTTGGCGCGGGCGCTGGGCGGCGCCGTGCGCGCCGGACACGTTTCCGAACCGGACGCCGAGTCGATCGGCGAAGCCTTGTCCGCGGCGGGAGCCGACCCGTCGCCGCTCGTGGGCATCGCCGCGCTCGCGGCGGCCGGCGGCCTGCCCGGACCGCTGCCCGCGGGGTTCGTCGCACGGCTGACCGAAGTGCTGGACGCCGCCTACGGCGAAGGGGAACCGCCACCCCCACCGCCGGAGGCGGTCCCCGGGACGTTGCGCGGCATGCTCGCCGAGCGCCGGAACGCGGAACTCGCCCTTCGGCCGTCGCCGCACCTGGCGGACCTGACCTCGGAAACCAGCTGGGTGATGGGTGATCACGTCGGCGAACGCGTCGCCTTCCTGGCCGCTCAGCTGCGCGCACCCCGCTGGGTGCAGCGGGGCGACGCGCTGCGCTCGGTCCACGCGCTGGCCCGGGGCTGGCGCGGGGACTACCGCGAACTGGCCGCCCTGACCGGCGAGCAGCTGCGGGACCGCCGGTTGATCGAAGCCGCCGCGAACACGTTGTGGTACCTGCGCGAGCTCGCCGCCCCCGCGGCAGATGACCTCGTCGCCTGTCTCGCCGAGATGGCCCGCGAGGTGACGGGCTACGTGCCCGGCGGCGAGCCCGCGTGGCTGCGGCTGTGGCCGGGTGCGCGCGATTCCGAGCCCAGCCAGGTCATCACCGCCCTTGCCCTGATCGGCGACGTCCGGGTGCTGCCCGCGCTGGGCTGGCTGCTCGACCACGAGGACATGCCGCCGTACCTGGGCAGTTCCCTCGAGGTGTTCGGGCCGGCGGCCGCCGAGCTGCTGCCGTCGATCCGCCGCAGGTTGCGAGACCTGCCCGTGCTCGAACACGACGTCCGGCGCGACCGGTTGCTGGACGCCGTGGGCGCGATGGGAGCCGCTGCCGCGCCCGCGGTACCGGAACTGCTCGGGCTCGAAGCGAGCTACCCGGTCGTCAAGGCGCTCGGCCGGATCGGCCCGGCCGCCGCCGAGGCCGGACCGATGCTGCGCACTCTCGCCGAACGCGGCGACCGGGCGGCAGCCCTGGCGTTGTGGCAGATCGAAGGCGACGCCGACCTCGCCCTGCGGCTGTCCGGGCCCCAGCTGGAACCCGGCGCCCCGGATGCCGCGGCCGGCGCGTCCACGTGCAAGACGCTGGGGCCGGCCGCGATCGCGTACGCACCGCAACTGCGCCGGTTGCTCGACCACGAGGCCGACTGGACTCGCCACCACGCGGCGTACGCCTGGTGGCGAGTCACCGGGGACCCCGAGCCGGTTCTGCCGGTGTTCGCCGCCCTGTGGGAGGCCAGTGTCGCCCAGCGGCCCGCGATCGCCGCGTGTCTCGGCGAAATCGGATTCGCGGGCGAAGCGGAACCGTTGCTGCGCAACGAACTGGCGTCCACGCGGCGAAGTGGGGTGACGCGGATCGCCGAACCGTTCGACATCGTGGACGCGCTCATCATCTCGGCCGACGAGACCCTCCTGGGCGACTGCCGTGCGGCGCTGGGGAACCGGGCACCCTGAAGCCCGGTCAGGTGGCCTCGCCACTGCGGCCGTGATCACGGCGGCAACCGGAACCTCAGGAAGACCGGCCCGCCCCCTCCGTCATGGTGCAGCGCAGGCGTTCCCGCTCACGGTCGTCCGACGTGTCCGCGCGGGCGGGGCGCGGGTGGTGCCGCCGACCGGCGGCGAGGACGAAGCGGGGCCGGTGCAGGGTCGACAGGTCGGTGGTCGGGTCGCCGGTCACGGCGATGAGATCCGCGCTCAGGCCGGGAGCCAGCCGGCCGGTCACCGCGGACAGGCCGCAGACCGAGGCGGCGACGTCGGTGGCGCTCGCCAGGACGCTGCGGGGTGGCAGGCCCGATTCCGCCAGCAGGTCGAGGCCGTCGGCGTAGCGGTCGAAGTGGACGAGGGGGATCCCGGCGTCCGTGCCGGCCACGATGGTCGCGCCGAGGGCCACCAACCGGCTCAGGTTGTCGAGCACGGCGTCGCGTTCGTCCCAGGGGCAGAAGTACTCCGCGGCGGTGCAGGCGGAGTTCATGGTGGGGCTCACGGCGATGCCGCCGGCGACGATGCGGGCCGCGATGGCCGGGTCGAAGCGCGTGCCGGTGCGGGTGACCCAGCCGCAGTGTTCGATGCAGTCGACGCCGGCCGTCACGGCGCGGTCGATGCCCTCCACGCCCAGGGCGTGGGTCGTCACCGGGAGGCCGAGCGCGTGGGCCTCGGTCACCAGCGCGGTGAGCTCCGCGGTGGTGTAGCGCGCTTCCGACGGGTGACTGCCCGGCGTCATGAACCCGCCGGTGGTCATGACCTTGATCAGGTCGACGCCGTCCTCGGCGTGGCGTTGCACCCGCATGCGCAGTTCGGCGACGCCGTCCGCGACGCCGCCCATGGACTCGGCGTGGCCGCCGGTCACGGTGATCGGCGCGTTCGCGGCGAGGATCCGGGGTGCCGCCTCGGGCAGCGTCGGCAGGAGGTCGCGGATCTCGGTGCCGAGCGTGCCGGGCGCGCCGAGATCGCGCGCGGTGGTGACGCCGGCGTCCAGCAACCGCCGGGCATTGGCGATCATGCGGTGGCGCAAGGTTTCCTCGTCGTCCGGCCCGGCGAGGCTGACGGCGCCGGCGGCGGGATCGAGGGCCAGGTGCACGTGGCAGTCGATCAGGCCCGGCATGAGCGTCGTGCCGCCGAGGTCGGTGGTGTCGTCGGCCCGCGGCGCCGAAGCGCGCGGGCCGGCGTAGGTGATCAGGCCGTCCTCGACGCACACCGCCGCGTCCTCGATCAGCGGTGCCGCCGAGCCGGTCAGCAGGCGCGCGGCCGTGTAGCGCTCGCTCATGCCGACCGCCGGTACTCCGCCAGCGCCGCGCAGAACCTCTCGACGTCTTCGCTGGAGTTGTAGTAGTGGAACGCGGCCCGCAGGATCGACCCGCGCGGCGACGTGACGATCCGCCGCTCGGCGAGGAACCGGCCCAGCGCGTCGGGATCGGCGTCGACGACGGCGACCTGCGGCCCCGGCCGGGCGTCGGGCATCGGACGGCTGAGCACCTCGCCCGCGTCGGCCAGCCGCGCGGTGGCCTCCTCGACGAGGCTCGCCACGTGCCGCCAGCGGGTCACCGGGTCCACCTCGGCCAGCACCTGGAGCCCGGCCTGGGCCGCGTACACCGCGGGAATACCCGGAGTGCCGGACTCGAAACGGCGCGCCGCGGCCGGGCCGTCGAGCGCCACCGGGTCGAAGCCGAACGGGTCGGTCCGGCCGAACCAGCCGGTCATCGTCGGCCGCTGCTCGTCCTCGACGCCGGCGCGGGCGTACAGCGCAGCGACGCCCGGCAGCCCGAGCAGGTACTTCAGCGTGCCGGTCACCAGGTAGTCGCAGTCGATCTCGGCGACGTCGACCGGCACGACACCCGTCGCCTGGTACGCGTCGACGAGCACCCGCGCGCCGACCTCGCGGGCCAGCTTGGCGATCTCGTTGACCGGCTGCAGCGATCCGTTGGTGTAGAGCGCCAACGGAACTGACACGAGCCGCGTGCGCTCGTCGATCTGCGCGCGGTAGGCCTCGACCACACCGAGCTCGCGCATCGCCGCGTCGTCGACCCAGCGCATCTGCCCTTCGCCCGGCCGGCACGCGTGCAGCACCTGGCCGACGCTGGGGAACTCGGCGGACATCGACACGACGACGTCCTCGTCGGCGAACCGCAACGCGCCGACGGCCTGGTACGCGGCGTGCGAAGCCGAAGGCACCAAAGCGATCTCGTCCGCGCTCGCGCCGAGGAAGGCCGCGATCGACGCCCGCAGACGCTCCACTTCGGACATCCACGGTCCCCACGGCGCTCCCTGGTCGCGCAGCAGGTACGCGAACTCGGCCAGCGCGGCGGTCACCCGGGTGGCGATGGCGCCCTGGCTGCACGACGCGAGGTGCGTCGTGTCGACGAGACTGGGGAACTGCTCTCGGAACCGCTGCGGGTCCACGAGTCACCTCCGTGCACGCTGATGGTCTTGGTCAGTCACAGTGAACATGCGAAAGCCTGGCTGCGCAATACCCGGGATGCCGGTTGACGGAGCAGGGGCCATCACCCACACTGATGCGAATTCATCACAGCTGAACACCTCGCCGTGTCCCCTCAGGAGCGCCCATGTCCGAACCCAAGCACCCGGCCCGCCGCCGGTGGCACTGGTTACTGCTGCTGATCCCGTTCGTCTGGTGCATCGCCGCCATCCCGCTGGCCAACCGCGTCGGCTACCTGTTCGGCTCGATCCCCTTCCTGCTGGTGTGGATGACCCTCGGCGTCCTCGCCGGGTCCGCCGCCATCGGCGCCGTCTACGTCATCGATCGCCGCAACGGCGATCTGGACCGGTTCTAGGAGCGCGCGATGGCCCTGATCCTGGCGTTGGTGATCGCGGTCGGCTCGATCGCGTGGGGCACGGTCGCCGCGGCCCGCGGCCGGAAGATGAACCTGCAGGAGTGGTCGGTCGGGAGCCGGCGCTTCGGCACCTGGCTGTTCTGGTTCCTGATGGTCGGCGAGACGTTCACGACCTTCGCGCTGCTGGGCGCGTCCCAGAGCGTGTTCAGCAACGGCGCGCCCGGCTACTACGTGCTGGGCACCATGGTGCTCACCGCGGCCGTCGGCTACTGGGTGGTGCCGCGGATCTGGCGCGCGGGCAAGCAGCACGGCCTGGTCACCATGGGCGACTACTTCACGACCCGGTTCTCCGCGCCGTGGTTCGGTGGGCTGATCGCGGTGTTCGGCATCGTCTCGCTGCTGCTCTACGCACAGGTGCAGCTGACCGGCCTCAGCCTCATCCTGGGCAGCCTGTTCGGCGACAGCCTGCCGTCGCTGGCCTACGTCGTCGCCGGCGGCGTGCTCGTGGCTGCGTTCGTGCTCGTCGGCGGGATGCGCGGCGCGGCGTTCACCGCCGTGGTCAAGGACGTGCTGCTCATCGCCGTGCTGCTGGTGATCGCGGTCGGCGCGGCGAGCGCGGCCGGGGCGAGCGGGCCGCTCGGGGTGTTCGACACCCTCAAGGACACCCAGCCACACGCGGCCACGCTGCCCGGCATCAAGGGCACCGCGGCGACGAACACGTGGTGGTGGATGAGCTTCCTGCTGATCACGCCGCTCGGCTCGTTCGCGCTGCCGCACATGTTCCAGGTGTCCTACACCGCCAAGGACGTGGCGACGATCCGGCGCAACCAGGTGATCCAGCCGCTGTACTCGCTGTTCTACGTGCTGATCGTGCTCATCGCGGTGGCCGCCGTGCTGGCCCTGCCGAACCTGCCCGACAAGCAGGCCAACGCGTCGCTGCTGATCTTCGTCCACGACAAGTTCCCGAGCTGGGTGATCGGGCTGCTCGGCGGCGCGGGGATTCTCGTCGCGCTGGTGCCGACCGCGGTGCTGGTGCTCACCGCCAGCAGCCTGTTCACGCGCAACGTGGTGGGCGGCGTCTCGAAGAAGCTGGCCGGTTCGCTCACGATCTCCCGGGCCGGCGTGGTGGTCTTCACCGCGATCGTGGTGCTGCTCGTGGCCCAGAGCAGTTCGAAGCTGCTGACCATCATGACCAACGTGTACAGCGCCGTCGGGCAGCTGGCTCCGGCGCTGTTCCTGTCCATGCTGTGGCGGCGCGTCACGGCCGTCGGGCTGGCGGCGGGGGCGGTGTGCGGCGGGCTGATCGTCGGCGTTCCACAGCTGGGGGCGCTCTTCGCGCAGACGGTGCCGCCGGGCACGGTCATCGGCCTGCCCGCCCTGGTGGTCAACGTCGTCGTCACGGTGCTGGTCAGCCTGGTCACGCGAGCTCCCGCCGCGGCGGCGGTCGACACCGGGACCGGCGACAGCGCGCCGGCCGAGGACCGGCAGCCCGTCGGTGAGGCCGCGCTGCGTTGATGGCGGCTCCGGACACCTTCCGGCCCCGGGCGCGCGCCCGGGGCCGGACACACCGCGGCCCGGCCGGGCGACCGACGATAATGGCCGGATGACCATGACCCGGATCCGTGAGTTCCGCACCCTCCGGGGCCTGACCGTCCGCGAGCTGGCGGACCGGGCCTCGGTGTCCACCGGGCTGATCAGCCAGGTCGAACGCGGCGTCACCGACCCGAGCCTGGAGACCATGCGGCGGATCGCCGAGGTCCTCGAGGTGCCCCTGTTCAGTCTCTTCCAGGACGGCGAGCACGACACCGTCGCCGTCATCCGGCGCGAGAACCGCTACCGCATCTCCTCGCCGCACCACGCGATCACCTACACCCGCGTCTCCCCCGGCGGCGCCAAGCTCGAGGTGCTCGAAGGCCGGCTGGAGCCGGGCGCGGTCTCGGCGGACACCCTGCGCTCGCACCCGTCGGAGGAGTGCGTCGTCGTGCTCACCGGCCGCCTGACGGTCGAGGTCGGGGACCAGGTGCACGAACTGAAGACGGGCGACAGCTGCCACTTCGACTCGAACATCCCCCACCGCTTCCGCAACGACGGGCGGACGAGCGCCCGGTTCATGGTGAGTGTGACGCCGCCGAGCTACTGACGACGGGCTCGCGGCCGGGCCTAGAGGTCCGTGGCGCGCGGGTGCTGCGGTTCGTAGATCCCCACCTGACTGCCGCCCGGGAGCCGGAAGCCGCTCAACCGCCCCCACCGTTCTTCTTCGACCGGTGCGCACGCGACGCCGGCGGCGGCCAGGTCGGCCAGCGTCGCGTCCAGGTCGTCGCACATGAGGTACAGCTCGTGGGACGGCGGGCCGTCGGTGGGGTGGACGGCGAGCTCGGCGGGCGGGAGCTTGAAGATCAGCCAGCCACCGCCGGCGTCGACGTGGGGGAAGCCGAGGACGTCGCGGAGGAAGGCGCGGTCCGCGTCGGCGTCGTGGCTGGAGACGATCACGTGGGCTCCGCTGATGGGCATGCGGTCACTGTCGCACACCCCACCCCGCGAAGGCTCATTCCCGCAGGAAACCCGCGGTCACCTCGTCGTCGGCGAGCACGTCGTCGCCGTAGAGGTCCTGGAGCCAGTTCGTCTGGTAGATCGTGTCGAGGTAGCGCTCGCCGAGGTCCGGCGCGATGGCGACGGCCGTGAGCCCGTGCCCCTCGTGTTCGGGGAGCCAGCGCATGGCGCCGCTGACGACCGTGCCCGTGGAGCCGCCGAAGAGGAACCCCCTGCGGGCCAGGCGGTGGCAGCTGCGGATGGTGTCGGCCTCCTCGACGGCGATCACCTCGTCCACATAGGACTCGTCGAGCAGCGCCGGCCGGACGCTGGTGCCGAGGCCGGGGATCATCCGGCGGCCCGGCGCGCCCCCGAACGTCACGGAGCCGGCGCTGTCCACCGCGACGATGTGGACCGGCCGGGGCCACTCGCGGAAGAACCGCGCGCAGCCCATCAGCGTGCCCGTGGTGCCCGCGCCGACGAACAGCACGTCGAGTTTCGGGAACTGGCGGGCGATCTCCGGCGCGGTGGTCCGGTAGTGCGCCTTCCAGTTGCCCGGGTTGGCGTACTGGTTGAGCCACACGTACCGCTCGTCGGTGGCACACAGCTCCCGCACCAGCGCGAGCCGCGCCCCCAGGAAACCACCGTCGGCGGCGGGCTCCGCGATGATGTGCACGCGGCTGCCCAGCGCCTCCATCAGGCGCCGGCTGGCCAGGTTGCAGCGCGAGTCGGTGACGCAGAGGAACCGGTAGCCCTTGCTGGCGGCGACCATGCTGAGCGCCACGCCGAGGTTGCCCGACGACGACTCGACGAGGATCGAGTCCCGCGTCAGGAGTCCCTGCCACTCCGCGGCCTCGACCATCTCGGTCGCGGCCTTGAGCTTGATCGACCCGGCGAAGTTGAACCCCTCGCACTTGAGGAACAACGAGTGCCCGAAGATCGACTCGAGGTCGACGTAGAGCTCTTCCTCGTTGAAGTCCGTGGGATCGGATATCACGGTCACGATGACCCCCTCCCTGGTGGCTCGTCAGCCGTACCGGCGCAGTTCGTGGAAGAAATCCGGGATGACGGTCAACTCGCCGGCCCGGACCACCTCGTCGTAGACGTACTTGCCCACCGCGAGGTCGAGGACCCCGAGCCCGAACGGCGAGAACACCACGGGCCGGTCGACCGGCACGGAGACACGGCCGGCCAGCACGTCGTCCAGCGTGCCGTCGAGGAACTCGCGCCCGCCCGTGAGCTGCTCGGCCAGGTGCGGCGACGTACCGGCCTTGAGGCAGTGCTCGACGTCGTCGACGAAGTTGGCCGTGCTCAGCAGGAGCTCCGGCGCGAGATCACGCAGGGAAACGTGCAGCACCACCGGATCGTGGTCGAACCACGACCGCTCGGACACGTGCGGCCGGCCCGCCACGGTGGCGAACACGACCAGGTCGCTCGCGCGGATCAGCGACTCCGCCGACTCGTGCACCGTGATCCGCCCGCCGGAACCCGACCGCTCGAGGTACCCGCGGAACCCCGCGCCGCTCTCGGCCGACAGGTCGTGCACACCGATTTCGGCGAACTCCCAGCCGGTGCCGGCCAGGAAGGTGTGCACGTAGCGCGCGATGAGCCCCGTCCCGACGAACCCGACCCGGGTCGGCCGCGGCCGCCCCCGGCTGAGCGCCTCCGCGGCGCACGCGGCCAGCGCGGCGGTCCGCGTGGCGCTGATGATGGAACTTTCCAGGCACGCGAACGGGTATCCGGTGTCGTGGTCGTTGAGGATCAGCACCGCGGATGCCCGCGGAATGCCGGAAGCGACGTTCTCGGGGAAGCTCGAGATCCACTTCAGACCGTCCACTCGCACCTGTCCGCCGATCGAGGCCGGCAGCGCGATGATCCGGGACGCCGGGCGGTCGGGGAAGCGCAGGAAGTACGACGGCGGGTTCACCGTGCCGCCCGCGCTGTGCAGCCGGTAGGTGGCCTCGACCAGGTCCACGATCTCCCGCTCGCGCCCCGCGAGCGTTTGCCGCACCTGGCCGCCGCCGATCACGGCGAACGGGGGCACCGCGGTCGGCCCGCCGGCTTCGGCGCGGGCCGGGGTGGGTCGGATCGCCGTCATCTCGCACCCGCTTCGGCACTCGGCCCGAGGTCGGCCAGCCGCACCGGCTCGGCCAGCCCCACGAGGACCTCGCGGGGACCCTCGAACGGCTCCCGGCTGTGCGCGGTCCGGATGTTGTCCACCAGCATCAGGTCGCCGGCCTGCCACGGCTCGCGCACGGTGTTGGCCTCGTAGACCTGGTTGAGCAGCGCCACCACGTCCTCGCCGATCGGGTCGCCGCCCCCGAAGCTCGTGTTGAACGGCAGCGCGTCGGCGCCGTAGACGTCGACCAGGTACTCGCGGATCTCGGGATCCATCGTCCACTCGTTGAGGAACGCGACCTGGTTGAACCAGCAACGCCGGCCGGTGACCGGGTGGGGCACGATCGCGCTGCGCCGCTGCCGGGTCCGCAACCCGCCGTCGGGCTGCCACTCGAACTCGATCGCGTTGCCACGGCAGTAGTCCTCGACTTCCGCCCGGTCGTCGGTGCCGAACGACTCGGCGACGGTCGCGCCGATCTCGTCGTTGTAGCTGCGGGTGAGCAGCCAGCCTTCCTGCTCGAACCGGCGGACGAGGTCCGCGGGCAGCGCGTCGAGCACGGTCGGCGAGTCGGAGACCGCCGTGGCGCCGCCTTCGGTGGGCGCGCCGAGGCACGCGAACAGCAGCAGGCCGGGGAACTCGAGCCGGTAGCTGAGCTCGTGGTGCATGCACATCGGCTGGTTCGACGGCCACGCCGACGACGAGTACACCCCGGCCGAGTAGACCTCGCGCGCCGCGAAGGCCTCGCGATCCTTCATCCGGCCGCCGGCGAGCCGCTCGAACACGACGGCGACGTCGGCGGGGCCGCTCAGCCCGAGGCCGCGCACGAGCACGCAGCCGTGCTCGGCGACAGCCGCGCGCAGCGTGTCGCGGCGCTCGCTCGCCCAGTCCGGCGCACCGGCACCCGGTTCGGCCGGCAGCAGTGGAACCCCGCCCGGGCTCAGCTGCACTTCGGCGAGCGATGCCGACGTTGAGGAAACCATCTCTTGTCCTTTCGGCTCGAAGTCACGTGACGGGTACCGGTTCGACGGCGCGCAGCACGATCCGCGCGGTCTCGGCCGGGTTGGTGCGCGGGAAGTAGTGGCCGCCGCCGGCGATCGCCCGCACGTCGACGTGCTCGGCCAGCAGCCGCCATTCGCCGTGGCGATCGCGGAAGTCCACGGTGATCGGGTCGTCGTCCGCGGCGACGACGGTGACCGGGGTGGCCAGCTTCGCCGCCGGCGGGTTCGCCAGCGCGGAGGCGAGGTAGCTGTGCGCGGACACGCAGTCGTGCCGGAACGCCGCGCCGACCTGCTCGGCCCGCTGTGCGTCGAGCGCGCCGAGCGCGGGGTCGCCGCTGTCCGCGGCCAGCTCCGCGGCGATCGCGGCGTCGCTCAGCCGGCCCAGCTCGCTGATCGAGGCCCGCCGTTCGTCGGCGTCGCCGAGCAGCTGCGCGCCCACGAACAACCGCCGCACGTCCACCCCGCGCCCGGCGAGCCGCCGGGCCGTCTCGAAGGCGAACGCGGCGCCCGAGGAGTGGCCCCACAACACCACACGTTTCGGGGCGAGGTGCTCGATTTCGGCGACGACCTGGTCGACCACCCGCACCATCGGCGCGAACGCCTCGCGGTCGGCGGCCAGGTCGTGCCCGGGCAGCTCCACGGCGTACACCGCGAGGCCGCTCCCCCGCAGCGCCGACGCCAGCGGCCGGAAGTTCACCGAGTTGCCGCCGGCGTGCGGGAAGCAGACGAGCACGGCGTCGGGCGCCGCGGCCGGCTCGGTGAGCGGCTGCAGCAGCCCGCCGGCCTCGTCACCGGCCTGGTCGTCGAGGAGCGCGGCCTGGTCGGCCAGCACCGGGTGCCGGGTGATCTCGGCGAGCGACAGCGCACGGTCCAGTGCGACGGCCAGCTTCACCGCCGAGAGCGACGTGCCGCCCCGGTCGAAGAAGTGGTCCCGCCGGCCGATCTTCTCCGGCGCGAGCCCGAGCACACCGGCCCACGCGGCCGCGAGCCGTTGCTCGGCGGGGGTCGCCGGAGCGTCGTGGACTTCGTCGGCGCCTTCGAGCTCCGCCGCCAACGCGGTCAGCGCCTTCTTGTCGATCTTTCCGTTGGCGGTCAAGGGAAGCTGCTCGCGCCAGTGGAACGCCGACGGGACCATGTAGGCGGGCAACGAACTGCTCAACCGAGCGTGCAGCGTCTCGTCGGACAGCGCCTCGGTGGCGGAGTAGAACGCGACCAGGTGCTTGCCCTGGCCGTCGCGCTCGGCGACCACCACGGCGCCGTCGCCGACCCCGGGCACGCGCAGCAGCGCGTTCTCGACCTCGCCGATCTCGATCCGGAAGCCGGAGATCTTCACCTGGCTGTCGCGGCGGCCCAGGAACTCCAGCCGGCCCCCGGGCAGCCAGCGGCCGCGGTCCCCGCTGCGGTAGAGCCGTTCTCCGACCCGGTGCGGATCGGGCAGGAACGCCGCGCGGGTGCGGGCGAGGTCGTTCACGTACCCGCGGCCCACGCACACGCCGGAGAACACGATCTCGCCGGGCGCGCCCAGCGGCACCGGCTGCAGGTGCTCGTCGACGACGTAGACGTGCACGTTGTTCACCGGCCGCCCGAGCGGGACACGGCCTTCCGGCGGCCGGTCCATGACCTCGTGGTTGGTGTCGTCCGAGGTCTCGGTGAGGCCGTAGGCGTTGACCAGCCGGACGTCCGGGTACGCCGCGAACCAGCGCTGCACCAGCTCCTTCTTCAGTGCCTCGCCGGTCACCGACACGCACCGCAGGTCCGGCAGCGGACGCGGATGACTCTCCACAAAGGACAGGACGGCTTCGAGGTACGACGGAACGACCTGCGCCACCGCGACCCGGCCCCGCGCGATCCGCTCGACGAACCGCTCGGCGTCGAGGATCACCTCCTGCTCGACGATCAGCGTCCGCCCGCCGACCACCAGCGGCGCCAGCAGCTGCCACAACGAGATGTCGAAGCACTGGGGCGCGGTCTGCGCCACGACCTGGCCCTCGGTGATCCCCAGGTCGTCGATCTTGGCGTGCAGGTGGTTCAGCATCCCCGCGTGCTCGCACATCGCGCCCTTGGGCTCACCGGTCGAGCCCGAGGTGAAGTAGATGTAGGCGAGCTGGCGCGGCGTCACGTCGATCCCGAGGTCGGTGCCGGACCGGTGCTCGGCGCAGGCCGCCTCGACGTCCAGCCGGACCGCGCCGGACAGCAGCTCCAGCGCGTGGTCCAGCGTGTCGCTGCTGCCGCGTTCGGTGAGCACCAGTTCGCAGCCGGCCCGCCGCAGCGTCTTCGCGATCCGCTCGGGCGGGAAGTGCGGTTCGACCGGCAGGTACACGCCCCCGGCCTTGAACACGGCCAGCACGGCGGTGAGCCAGCCGAGGTTCCGCTCGGTCACCACGGCCACCACGCTCTCCCGTCGCAGCCCCCGCGCGAGCAGTGCCCGCGCCAGCCGGTTGGCCCGCTCGTTGAGCTCGCGGTAGGTCCACGACTGCTCGCCGTGCACGGCCGCGAGCGCGTCCGGGTGCTCCCGCACCCGGTGCTCGAACAGCTCGTGCGCCCGCCGGTCGGGCAGCGGCCGCCGCGGGCCGGCGAGCCCGTCGAGCTGGAACCGCAGCTCGTCCGGGGCGAGCAGGCTCTGCGGCGCGTGCTCGGTGTCCGGGGCCGCCACCAGGCGCGCGAGCGCGGCCACGTGGTACCCGGCGATCCGGGCCGCGGCGGTCGCGTCGAGCACGTCGGCGCGGTAACGCACGTCGAGACGCCTTCCCCGGTTCGCGAAGCCGACGCGCAGCACCGTCGTCCCCGTGAGCTCACCGTCGCCGGAGGGGTCGAACACGGTCTCCGTGACCGGGCCGGGCACCCCCAGGTCGCGCCGCAGCTCGTCCACCGGGAAATACCCGTGCTCAAGCAGCTGTGACTCGGCCCGGTACGTCTCCGTCACCAGTTCCCGCCACGTCTCCGGCTCCGTCGTCAGGCGGCACGGCACCGGCGCACCGGCCCGCACCGCGTAGCCGGTCACGACCTCGCGTTCACCGGTCAGCGCCGCGAGCACCCTGGCGTGCGCGGCGAGCAGCACCGCGCTGCCCGGAATCCCCAGCTCCCGCGCCAGCCGGCGCACTCCGGCCGCCACCGGGCCGGGCAGCCGCACGGTCGTCGTCCCCGCGCCGGTGTCCGAACCCGAGGTCCAGCGCGGCACCGTCGTGGCCCCGCCGGCCACGAGCACGTCGCGCCAGAACCGGAAATCCGCTCTGGGCAGTGGCTCTCCCATGTGTTCCCCTCCGCTCACCGTGGCCACGGGCTCGGCCGCCACGTTCCGTCGGCGATGATCGCTTTTCCGTTGTGTCCGTCCGGGACGCGGCGCCGTGGGCTCGGGCGCCGCTTGCCGTTGGTACCGGCGAGGTGCTCGATCGACTTGCCGTTGGTGCCGGCGAGGTGCTCGATCGACTTGCCGTTGTGGCCTTCCCGTCGCCGGTGCCGGCCGGCCGCGACCCGGCCGTCGGCTTCCCGGCCCGACCCGATCTCCCGGGCCGGGTTGCCTTCCCAGCGGGTGTGCGGCGGGACGTCCTCGCCCTTCATCAGGAAGGAGTCGGCCGCGAGCACCGAACCCTCGCCCATGGTCGCTCCGTAGTGGACCCACGCGCCGACCCCGACGGTGCTGCGCGAACCGACGAGGATGCGGTCGGCCTTGAAGGCACCGTCCTCCTGGGAATGGCATTGCACGTGCGAGCCGACGTTGAGGGTGACCTCGTCGCCGAACGTCACCAGGGTCTTCTCCGGCATCGCCGCGCCGTCGTCGAACACGCGCTTCCCCACCTTGACCCCGAGCAGCCGCCAGGCCAGGTTCTTGAACGGCGTGCCGTTGAGGGCCTGGACGTGCACTGTGGACGCCGCCGCCTTCCAGAACCGCTCGTGGCGCCAGAACCGGCGGTCGTAGATCGAGCAGTACAGCGGCCGCAGCGGGTGGACGACGATGGACGCGCGTTCCACCAGCGTGAAGTACAGGGAGCTGAACAGCAGCGCGGCGACCGAGGCCAGCGCCACCGCCGAAACCCCGAAGCGCGGGTAGAGCTCCGCCGAGGCCCAGCCGAGGAGCGTGACCGCGAAGAAGTAGAACCAGCGCACCAGGAGGAACATCACGGCGGTGACGGCGTTGTGGCGGTTCTTCGCGGCCAGCCGGCGGCGGAACTCCTCGCCCGTGCGCAGGTGGTCGAACTGGTGGTCGCGGGCCACCGTGCGCGGGATCTCGAAGCTCGGCGAGCCCAGCAGCCCGACGTTCTCGCGGACGGGGCCGTCGACCGGCACGAGGACCTTGGTCGCGAGCAGGCAGTTCTCCCCCGTCCGGCCCTGCGCGGGGTAGACGATCACGTTGCCGAGGAAGTTGTGCGCGCCGATCGCCGCGCGGGACACCTTGAACGACGAACTCGAGTAGTCGGCGTTCACGATCGACAGCCCGTCCGCGACCATCGTGCCGCCGCCGACGGAGCTCTGGAACGGCGTCTCGTGCTTGATCGCCGTGCCGAAGTTCGAGCCGGTCTGCTCGACGTCGGGCATCCGGTAACCGAGGTAGCGCAGGTAGTGCACGATCGCGGAGCTGTCGCCGAAGACGGTCATGAAGAACTTGAGGTTGGTGATCAGCCGGATCGCCCGCAGGATCGAGTAGCGCAGGGTGTACATCCGGTAGACCTTGTCCGGTTTGAGCGCGAGGCTGAGCACGCGCGGCACGACGGCGACGAACAACAGCCCGAGCAGCGAGACGCCGAAGAAGATCACGAAGGTGATCGCCAGCGCGCTGCCGTAGAACGCCCAGCTCCCGAAGGAGATCGCGGGGGCGCCGAGCATCGGGGTGAGCTGCGGGACCTTGTCGATGAGCAGGTCCGCGCCGCCGACCGCCAGCGGGAGGTACACGAGCAGCGTGGTCAGCAGCTGCGAGACGCCGTAGGAGAACCGGCGCACGCGGCCGCAGCGGGCGGGCCCGACCCCGCGGTAGTCCGCCTCCGCCCGCAGCGCCGGCGACCCGTGCCAGCGCTCGCCGGCCGGCACCGCCTGGCCGGGGTGCAGCGACGACACGTGCCCCAGCTGGGAGCCGTCGCCCATCGAGGTGCCGATGTCGAGCACCGACAGCTCACCCACGAACACGTCCTTGCCCAGCGTCACCGAACCGGTCTGGAGCACACCGGCTTCGGCCCGGTAGCCGGTGAAGAAGGAGTCCTTCCGGATCACCGAGCCCGCGCCGATCGTGAGCAGGTCGGTGCACACGGGCACGTTGCGCGAGAAGATCGCGACACCCCGGCCGATCTTCGCGCCCAGCGCCTTCAGATACAGCACGTACAGCGGCGAGCCCAGGAACAGCAGCGCCACCAGATTCCGCTGCACCAGCGTCTTGACGAGCCAGAATCGGAAGTAGTCGAGCGTCCACACGCGAATGCGCCGCGGCTTCCACCGGCCGACGAGCACCCACTTCGCCACAACCGGCAGCAGGCACAGGCCGATCAGGCTCGCCCCGCCGAACAGCACGAGCCGCAGGTAGGCCTCCAGCAGGTTCGCCGAGCCGTAGACCCACGAAGCACCGCGTACCACCAGGAGCGCGGCGAGATAGGAATAACCCAGGAAAGTCACGAACTGGAGCAGTCCGCAGAGGACGTACGCGACCGCACCGGCGCGGGGGCGGTCGGCGGCCGGCGGCTCGGCCAGTTCCCGGCTTTGCGCTTCGGCGTGTTCCTCGCCCTCCGGCTCCGCCTCGGCGGGCTCGTCGTCGTGCAGCGCGGTCGCCAGACTGCGCGCGGTCGGGTTGGCGTAGACGTCTTTCATCGACGCTGACGGCACGTCCGCACGCTTGCGGACCCGCGCACAGAAGTGCGCCATCACCAGCGAGTTCGCACCGAGGTCGTCGAAGAAGTGACTCTCGGCCGACACCTGGTCGACCTTGGCCACGTCCGCGAGCACCTCGGTGTAGACGCGCTCGGTGCGATCGGGGGTGATGGCGTGCCGGCCACTCCCCCGTCGAGATTCTGCCCAGTCCCCCGTCAGGAATTCGTCAGATTTCCCCAGGCGCCGGGCTTGGTTCTTCCCACCTGTTTTCTCCCGCCTCCACGTCCCCGACCGGCCGGACGTACCGGCGTCGTCTCGGGTCCGTTCGCCACCCACTGTAATCCCCACCCGCGTGCCGTCGACCCCGAAACAGTCCTTACGAGCACATTACGTCGCCCGGTCCGGAGTTCTCCCGACAACGTCTTCCGAGGTAGTGGATAATTTCGGCGGCATCCGGGCCGGGCGAGCGGACCCGCGGACAATCTTTTTGATCCACCAGGGGGTTTGCAGACCGTGCCGGGTCCGTCGCGTCGGGTGCAAGATCACGACCGACGCGGCCGGGAAGCGTTTCCCGACCGGGCCGTTACATTGATTCCGGATTTGTTTTTCAAGCGGCGGCGCCGGTTTGATCATTCACCAACGCGAATTTGATCTTTACTGTCCGTCACCGGCGAGTCTGCGCAAGGAAGAAACGGGGGACGAAATACTCCAACCCACCGGAACCGCTCTATTCGCGGCGTTGCACGAATGTGATCCCGCGGGCCGCCCGGGCGCCCGCGGAACCCGTTGTGTCCGCCGTGGACACCGGCTTTCCGGCTGCACCGGTCCGGCCGGCGCCCCGCGACCGCGTGGCCTCGTCGGTGACCAGGTCGTCGACGAACAGGACACGGCCCCGGCTGGCCACGAGTGTGCGGTACCCGACCGGCGGCCGTCCGGACGGCGTGGAGGCGATCAGGTAGCGCAGCCCCTGCACATGTCCTTCGGTCACCAGTTCCTCGAACAGTTCGTCGGACAACGCGGGCGGCGGCAGCAGCAGGTCGTCGGTCACCCGCGGATCGTCGGCCGGTCCCAGCTCCCGGAACACCAGCTCGGCGTCGACCATCGACGTGCGGCTCCTCACTCTTCCAGCCCGCCGCCGGTGCCGGCACCTGGTCCACTTCCCCACCGGCCCGGTGGACCGGTCCCCGCGGAAGCAGTGACTTCGACCGGCAAAACCTAGATCCGTCAAATCCAGGATGTGCGCCATCCAGAAATTCCGGCCCACCCGCGAACTCGTCACGAACTCCACCGGACAGTCGAAAGGATTTTTCGCCGCACCGCAACCACATTCCCCTTCCCGCCCCCGGTCACGGGACGTGCGCGGCCCGGCAACCGTCCCTAGACTGGCGGTACCGGTCGGTGACACAACCTGGAACGAGTGACGACGCCACGGACGCGCGGGGCAGTGGCCGATCCGCTGCCGGCAAGACCAGGGCCCGGACGAACGGGAACCGGTACGGGCCGAGCGCTTGCCGTCGGACGTCGGTGATGGACCGGAGGTGGTTCCGCACGATGAACGATGCGCATCGGTTCGATCCGAAGGCGGCGGGTCCCGCCGGCGGCGCCGTGTTCGCGGCGTGGGAGCGGTTCGTGCAGGGCGAGGACCAGGTCCCCGGCGTCCGGCCGGTGGTGGCGATCTCCTGGCACCGGTGCCGGGAGCGGTACCGCGTCGATCCGCACCTGACCGAGGCCCCGGTCGCCGTCGCCGAACGCGGGCACAACCCCGAACACGATGCCGTCTTCGCCGAGCTGGGTTTCCGGGCCGCCTCCGTGGCCCACGAGATGGGGAGCATGCCCGGCGTCGTCAGTGTCACCGACGCGGCCGGGCGGATCCTCGGCGACTGGGGCGACCCGGGCACGCTCGCCCGAGCCGCCGACCTCAACCTCGCGCCCTGGTTCTGCTGGTCCGAATGCGCGGCGGGCACGAACGGCATGGGCACGGCGCTGGAGGCGCACGGCCCGGTGCTGATCAGCGGCGCGGAGCACTGGTGCCAGGCGTTCCACAACTGGGTCGGCGCGGGCATCGCGGTGCGCGACGTGGTGACCGGCGAGCCGATCGGGGGCCTGAACCTCTCGTGCTGGCGCAGCCAGCTCCCTCCGAGCGCCGGCGGGTGGCTGGCGAACGCGGTCGCCCAGACCCAGAGCGCCCTGAAGCGGCGCGCCCGCGACAGCGGCGCCGAGCTGGTCGCGGCCTACACCCAGGCCAGCGCCCGCTCCGGCACGCCGCTCGCCGCGGTCGACACCGCGGGCAAGGCCGTGATCGCGGACGACACGGCGAGCGTGCTGATGGGCGTCCCGGCGTCGACCCCGGCGATCGACTCCACGCTGCGCTGGAACCCCGGGCTCCCGGAACTGATCGCCGCCGCCCGGCACGCCACCAAGCAGGCGGCCCACAACCCTGACTGGGTCGGCTCGACGCAGATCTTCACCCACCTCTCCGACGAGCCGGCCGCGATCAGCATCCGGCCCGTGTTCTCCTCCGCTCGGCTGATCGGGCACCTGGTTTCGTTCGGGGTCTCCGACGGAGTGCCGCTGCCCCCGGCGGACGCGGGCGCGCGCCCGCGCGTGCGGCCTCGCCGGGTGGTCGGGATGCGGGACAGCCGGATGGTGCTGCTGCACCTGCCGGAAGTCTCCTTCGCCGAATCGGAGGGCAACGACGTGTGGCTGTCCACCGCGCAGGGCCGGTTGCGAGCCGCTTCGCCGAGCCTGGACAAGCTCGACACCGAACTGGCCGAGGCCGGCTTCCTGCGGGTACACCGCCGGTACGTGGTCAACCTCAGCCGCATCCGGGAGATCGAGCGCGGCCACAAGGGCGAGCTGCGGCTCGTCATGGACGACCGCGCGAACGAGATGGTGCCGGTCTCCCGCCGCAACGCTCCGGCCGTGCGCCGCGCGCTGGACCTCTGAGCACCACCCGCACCACCCGGAAGGATCCACCGGTGTCCGACAGTCCCGAAGCCGTTGCCGGCGAGCCGGCCGACCGCAGCGCGGGCGGCCTCGGTCTCCCCGGCGCGGCCGCGCGAAGCGGCCGCCCTGCCGCGCCCGCGGGCACCCGCGACTGGTGGCCGAACCGGCTCGATCTGAACGTCCTCCGGAAGAACCCCGCCGCGGCCGACCCCCTGGGACGGGACTTCGACTACGCCGCCGAGTTCCGGACCCTCGACCTCGACACCCTAACGAACGACATCGACGAGGTGCTCACGACCTCGCAGGCGTGGTGGCCCGCCGACTTCGGCCACTACGGCCCGCTCGTGATCCGCATGGTCTGGCACTGCGCCGGGACCTACCGCATCGACGACGGCCGCGGCGGCGCCGCGACGGGCATGCAGCGCTTCGCCCCGCAGAACAGCTGGCCGGACAACCGCAACCTCGACAAGGCGCGCCGGCTGCTCTGGCCGGTGAAGAAGAAGTACGGGCGCAAGATCTCCTGGGCCGACCTGATGGTCTTCGCCGGCAACCGCGCCCTGGAGACGATGGGCTTCACCACCTTCGGCTTCGCCGGCGGGCGGACGGACGTCTGGGAGTCCGACGACGACGTCTACTGGGGTCCCGAGCACGTCTGGCTGGGCGACGAGCGGCACGGCGGCGTCCGGGACCTGGAGACCCCGCTCGCCGCCGCGCAGATGGGTTTGATCTACGTCAACCCCGAGGGACCGCACACCGTCCCGGACCCGCTCACCGCGGCGCACGAGATCCGCGAGACGTTCCGGCGCATGGCGATGAACGACGAGGAGACCGTCGCGCTCATCGCCGGCGGGCACACGTTCGGCAAGACCCACGGTGCCGCCGAGCCCGACACCCACCTCGGCCCCGAACCCGAAGGCGCCGCCCTGGAGGAGCAGGGCCTCGGCTGGCGGAGCGGGTACGGCACCGGCAAGGGCGCGGACACCATCTCCAGCGGGCTCGAGGGCACGTGGACCCCCACTCCGACGAGGTGGGACAACAGCTTCTTCGAGACCCTGTTCGGCTACGAGTGGGACCTGGAGCTGAGCCCCGCCGGGCTGTGGCAGTGGATCCCGCGAGACGGCGGCGGCGCCGGAACCGTGCCCGATGCCCACGACCCGGCGAAAACGCACGCCCCGACCATCCTGACGACGGATCTGGCGCTGCGGACGGACCCGGTCTACGAACCGATCGCCCGGCGTTTCCGGGAAAACCCGGATCTGCTCGCGGACGCGTTCGCCCGGGCGTGGTTCAAGCTGACGCACGTCGACCTCGGCCCGGTGCAGCGCTACCTCGGACCGCTGGTCCCGCACGAAACCCTGCTCTGGCAGGACCCGATCCCCGCGGTGGACCACGAACTCGTCTCCGCGACGGACATCGCCGCGCTCAAGCGCGAGATCCTCGACTGCGGGCTGTCGATCTCCGACCTCGTTTCCACGGCGTGGGCGTCGGCCTCGACGTTCCGCGTCAGCGACAAGCGGGGTGGTGCGAACGGGGCGCGCCTGCGGCTCGAACCGCAGCGGAGCTGGCCGGTCAACGAGCCCGACCGGCTGGCGCGGGTGCTGAGCGCCCTGGAGGAGATCCAGAAGTCTTTTGCCGGCCGGCAGAACGGCGACAAGAAGATCTCGCTCGCCGACCTCATCGTGCTCGGCGGGGCCGCCGCAGTCGAGCGGGCCGCCGCGAACGCGGGCCACGACGTCGAAGTCCCCTTCACCCCGGGCCGCATGGACGCGACGCAGGAGTGGACCGACGTCGAGTCTTTCGCCGCGCTCGAACCGGCCGCCGACGGATTCCGCAACCACACGGCAAAAGGCGGCCGGGTTCCACCGGAACACCGGCTCGTCGACCGCGCGAACCTGCTCAGCCTGAACGTGCGGGAGATGACGGTTCTCGTGGGCGGTCTGCGAGTCCTCGGGGCGAACCACCGGCAGTCGCCGCTGGGCGTCTTCACCTCCCGCCCCGGGTCGCTGACCAACGATTTCTTCGTGAACCTCCTCGACCCCGGGGTGGAGTGGCGGCCGGGATCGGGTTCGCTCGCGGAAACCTTCGAGGGCCGCGACCGGACCACCGGCGAGCTCAAGTGGACAGCCGGTCGCGTCGACCTCGTTTTCGGTTCGAACTCCGAGCTGCGGGCACTCGCGGAGGTCTACGCGAGTGATGACGCGGAGGCGCACTTCGTGCGTGACTTCGTTGCGGCATGGGACAAAGTCATGAACCTCGACCGGTACGACCTCCGGCCGTGACCGGGCCGCACATTCGGCAGGGCGAATTTTTCACCGGCAGCCACGGGCGGGACCCAGGACGGGATTCCGGAGACCCAGACCTGGCTCAACGGAGCCGAATCGCGGGTGAACGGTCGCCGATTCGGGGTGAACGGCGCGCGCCGAGCCGGCCACCCCGCTCGCTTGTCCGCGTGTTTTCTCCGGCGTAGCGTGCCTGTCGAGGACCGATTTCGGATCGGACGTCGGATGACGCGGGGAAAAGTGATCGAAATCTGAAAAATTTCCGTGCGGAAATGCGCGTCGCCGCGCCCGAGCACCTTCGATGCGACCGATACGAAATCGGCATGAAGATCGGGATGAGGAAGGTGAAGGCCGATGACGACAGCGCCGGAGCGGACCGACTTGCTCAAAGAGCTCGGGCTGGACGTGCAGAACCACGCAACGCTGGGTCGCGTGCTGGGGACCGGGAAGATCGCACGGGCCAGCGAAGGAGCGGATGGCCGAATGAAGGCCACCATTCGCATCAACGAGGACGAGCTGATGTGGGATCCCTCCATTCTCGTGATGCCCCACGGCGGGGATATCGACCTGGAGCTCGTCAACGACGACAAGAACACCCACTGCGCGCTCCTGCCGAGCAATGGCGACCGGAAATTCATCTGGCTGGTGAACCATTCGCGCGGCCGGGCGACGCTCAACCTCGACGGCCCGGGCTACTACTGGTACAGCTCGCCCACCGGCAACGACGAGGGCCGCGGGCTGACCGGGGCCATCGTCGTCCTGGGCGACGCGCCACCGGAGGCGCGCCTGGACCGACCCGACCAGCCGCAGCCGTAGGGAGGAAGAGGACATGACGACCTCGGAAGACTACGTCGACGCCGGAGAGGCCATCGACCAGGGAAACCTGAGCTACAAGATCCCGGGCGGTGACAACGCTCCGCCCGTCACGGCCGGCGTGAACTACGAGCGCATTCTCAACGCCCGCAACGAACCGCACAACTGGCTGACCTACTACGGTGCCTACGACGGGCAGCGCTACAGCCCGCTGGACCAGATCAACACGGAGACCGTCAAGCGACTCGTCCCCGCCTGGGTGTTCCAGGCCGGCACGACCGGCCTGATCGCCGGCGCGTCGACCTACTCGTTCGAGGCCGCCCCGATCGTGGTCGACGGGATCATGTTCGTGACCGGCTGGGACGGCTGGATCTGGGCCCTGGACGCGAAAACGGGGGTGGAGATCTGGCGGTACAAGCACGCCGTGCCGTTCGACGTGTCGCTGTGCTGCGGGAACGTCAACCGCGGCTGCGCCGTGGCACAGGGCAAGGTCTTCTTCGTCACCGCCAACGCCCGTCTCCTCGCGCTCGACGCGACGACCGGGAAAATGGTGTGGGCCAAGACCTACGGCGACGTGCGGGCCGGTGAGAGTGCCACCGTCGCGCCGCTGATCGTGAAGAACATGGTCATCGTGGGCAGCTCCGGCGGCGAGTTCGGCGTGCGCGGTCACCTGGACGCGTTCGACCTCGAATCCGGCGAGCACCAGTGGCGCTGCTACATGGTGCCGAAGCCCGGCGAACCGGGCTCCGAGACCTGGCCCACCGACGGCGAGGCCTGGGCGCGCGGCGGCGCGAACTGCTGGGTCACCAGCACGTTCGACCCGGAGACGAACCTGCTCTACGTGGGCACCGGCAACCCGGCACCCGACTTCGACGGTGAGGTCCGGGAAGGCGACAACCTCTACACCGACAGCATCGTCGCCGTCGACGTCGACAGCGGGCAGATCCGCTGGCACCACCAGTGCACGCCGCACGATCTGTGGGACTACGACAGCATCGCCGAGTGCATCCTGTTCGAGAAGGACGGCCGCAAGCTCCTCGGGCACTTCGACAAGAACGGCTACTTCTACGTCCTCGACCGCACGAACGGCGACCTGATCCAGGTCACCCCGTTCGTGGACCGCATCACGTGGGGCGCGGTCACGCGGGACGGCCGGGTCACGGCCAAGCTGTACCCCGAGAAGGAGGGCGAACCGGTCCACTTCTACCCGGGTCCGGCCGGTGCCAAGGAGTGGACCCACGCGTCCTACAGCCCGAAGACCGAGCTCTTCTACGTGCCGGTGCAGGACACCGGGGCCACGGCCACCCGGCGCCGCCGGGAGTTCAAGGAGAGCATCCCCTATTGGGGCGCCGGGGTTCAGGTGGACGCCGACGACATGACCGGGTCGATCAGCGCGTTCGACGGCAACGGCGAGGAGAAGTGGCGCTGGCGCAACGAACTGCCGATGTGCGCCTCGACGCTGGCCACCGGCGGCGACCTGGTGTTCGCCGGCGAAGCCACCGGCGAGCTCAACGCGCTCGACGCGCGCTCCGGGGAGCTGCTCTGGCAGTTCCAGTGCGGAAGCGGCCACCACAGCAGCCCGACGACGTACTCGGTGGACGGACGGCAGTACATCGCCGTGCCCGTCGGCTGGGGCGGATGGGCCGAGGGGTTCCTCCCCGGCATGTTGGGTGCGGGACACGGAAGCGCCCTGTTCGTCTTCGCCCTTCCGGAATCCGCATGAGACACGGGAGAACCCGCCCCGATACGGGCAGAGGAGGTGAGTCCATGGAGTCTCGACTCGATGTGTGGGAGACGCCCGAGTTCGACGAGATCGGAGTCGCGCCCGAGGTGACCATGTACATCGCTCAGCTGGACGACTAGAGGACACGGGCGGCGCCGGGCTTCGGCCCGGCGCCCTCCGCTCGTTCGGACGACCACGGACGGAGTGCCGGGATGTGGCTGCGGGTGCTGGGCTCGGCTGCGGGAGGCGGTTCCCCGCAGTGGAACTGCGGCTGCCCGGTCTGCGCCGCCGTCCGGTCCGGGGCCGCACGCCCGCGTACCCAGTCCTCGGTCGCGGTGAGCGCCGACCGCCGATCCTGGTTCCTGATCAACGCCTCGCCCGACGTCCGCGGCCAGATCGAGGCGTTCCCCGGGCTGTGGCCGGACGAGGACCGGGTTTCGCCGCTGAAGGCGGTACTGCTCACCGACGCCGAGCTGGACCACACGCTGGGCTTGCTGTTGCTGCGCGAGGCCCGTGGTCTGCGGCTGTGCGCGACGCCTGCGGTGCACAAGACGTTGCGCGACGGCTCGGGGCTGCTCCGCACACTGGAGCTCTACTGCCCGGTCGAGTGGCGCGCGGTGGTCCCCGGGGCCGACGTGCCGCTGGCCGACGGGCTGTCCTGCCGCGCGTTCGACGTGCCCACCACCAAACGGGATCGCTTCGGCCCCGCGGCGGACCACGGCCGTGTGGTGGGCTACCGGCTGACCGACGAACGCGGCGGCGGCAGTCTGGTCTACCTGCCCGGGGTGCAGGCGCTGACCCCGGCGCTGCGGGCGGAGATCGCCGGCTGCGCGTGCCTGCTGATCGACGGGACCTGCTGGCGGGACGACGAACTGGTGCGGCTCGGCCTGGCCGGCAAGACGTCACGCGAGATGGGCCACCTGCCGATCGACGGCCCGGACGGCACGCTGGCGCAGCTCCCGTCGCTGGACATCGGGCGGGTGATCTTCGTGCACCTGAACAACACCAACCCCGTACTGCTGGAAGACACGGCCGAGCGGCGCCTGGTGGCGGCCGCCGGCATGGAGGTGGCCGTGGACGGACTCGAGGTCGAGGTGTAGGGCATGACAACGACAACCGGGAACTCAACCGGGACAGCAGCCGCGACGACCGACGAGTTCGTCGAGACGCTGCGCGCCCACTCCCGCCGCTACCACGACCAGCACCCGTTCCACGTCCGGATGAACGCCGGCCGGCTGAGCCGCGCGCAGATCCGGGGCTGGGTGGCCAACCGGTTCTACTACCAGGAGAACATCCCCCGCAAAGACGCGGCGATCCTCTCCAACTGCCCCGATCTCGAAGTCCGCCGCCGCTGGATCCGCCGGATCCTCGACCACGACGGCCGCCACGCCGGGGAAGGCGGCATCGAGGCGTGGCTGCGCCTCGGCGAGGCCGCCGGGCTCACCCGCGAAGAAGTCCTGGACCACCGGCACCTGGTCCCGGGGGTGCGGTTCGCGGTCGACGCCTACGTCACCTTCACCCGCACCCGCCCCTGGGTGGAGGCGGTCGCGTCGTCGCTCACCGAGCTGTTCGCCCCCGACCTGATGGCCGAGCGGCTCGCCGCGTTCGAGCGGTGGTACCCGTGGATCGCGCCCGAGGGCCTCGCCTACTTCCGCGCCCGCCTGGAGCAGGCTCCGCGCGACTGCGAGCACGCTCTCGAAGTGGTCACCGCGCACTGCCGGTCCGCCGAGTCCCAGGCCCGCGCCGTCGACGCCCTGTCGTTCAAGTGCGACGTCCTGTGGAGCCTGATGGACGCGATCGACCGAAGCCACCCGGAGTGAACGCCATGGACTCGACCACCCGCACCGAAATGTCCACATCGGACCGGCCACGACTGGCGCGCCACGTCCGGCTGGCGTTCAACCCGGCCCGGCAGCAGCACGTCCTGCAGCTCCCCGAGACCGTGGTGGTGCTCAACCGCACCGGCGCGGCCATCCTCCAGCTGTGCGACGGGCGGCGCACGGTGGCCGAGATCGTGGCCGAGCTGGGTGAGCGGTACGAGAGCGTCCCCGCCGACGAGGTGCGGCGGTTCCTGACCCGGCTCGTCGCCCGGCGCTGTGTGGAGCCGTCCGATGGATAACCCCTTCGGCCTGCTGGCCGAGCTCACCTACCGCTGCCCGCTGGCCTGCGCGTACTGCTCGAACCCGCTGAACCTCGCCGACTACACCGACGAACTGGCGACGGACGAGTGGCTGCGCGTGCTGGCCGAGGCCGCCGAGCTGGGAGTGCTGCAGTGCCACCTGTCCGGCGGGGAACCGTTGCTGCGCCGCGATCTGGTGGAGATCGTGGCGCGGGCCCACGAGCTCGGCCTCTACACCAACCTCGTGACGAGCGCCCTCGGGCTCTCGCGGCCGAGAGCGGAGCAGCTGCGGGCCGCCGGTCTGGACCACGTGCAGATCAGCGTCCAGGCCGACGAACCCGTCGTGTCCGACCGCATCGCCGGGACCCCGTCCTTCCGCCGCAAGATCGAGGCCATGGGCGTGGTCAAGGAGCTGGGGTGGCCGCTCACCGTGAACGTGGTGCTGCACCGGCAAAATATCGACCGGATCGCCGACGTGCTCGCGCTGGCCGAGCAGGTGGGCGCCGACCGGGTCGAGCTGGCCAACACCCAGTACTACGGCTGGGCGTTGCGCAACCGGGCCGCGCTGCTGCCGAGCCGCGAACAGCTCGACGCGGCCGAGGTCGTCGTGCGGGCCGCCCGCGAGCGGCTGCGGGACCGCATGGACGTGCTCTACGTCCTGCCCGACTACTACAGCCGCTACCCGAAGCCCTGCATGGGCGGCTGGGCGTCGCGGCAGCTGACCGTGACGCCGAACGGCGACGTCCTGCCGTGCCCGGCCGCCCAGTCCCTGCCGTTGCCGCGCGCGAACATCCGGGAGGATCCGCTGGGGCGGATCTGGGCCGAGGCCCCGGTGATGACCGCGTTCCGGGGCACGGACTGGATGCCGGATCCCTGCCGCAGCTGCGATCGGCGGGAGATCGACTTCGGTGGTTGCCGCTGCCAGGCGTTCCAGCTCACGGGCGACGCGGCCCGGACCGACCCGGTGTGCCACCTGTCACCCGACCACGACCTCGTGGCCCGGGTGGTCGAGACCGCGAACGCCGATGCGCGGACCGACCTTCCGGTGGTCCCCCGTCCGCACCGCGCCGGCCGTTCGCGCGTGTGACGCTCAATCCGCTTCGACCGGTGCGCCGCCGAACACGGCGAAGCTGACGGCCCAGTAGGCGATGTAGAGCGCGAGCAGCACGAACCCGTGCCAGCGCTTGAGCTGTCGGGTGGAGAGGAAGTACGCCGCGAGCGCGGTCATCCCGACGAGGACCGGGAGGTGCCAGGACAGCACATTGCCGTCGACGACGATGCTGCCGCCGGCGAGCAGGACGATGCCGAGCTTCGCGGTGACGCCGAAGACGACGCTGCCGATGACGTTGCCGACCCCGAGTTCGGGCGCGCCTTTGCGGGTGGGTTCGACGGTCAGGAAGATGTCTTCGAGCGTGAGCACGAGGGTCGCGATCGTCGCGCCGAAGAGGGCACCCTGGATGTGGTAGTCCTCCAGGATGCCCTTGGTGCCGTAACTGGTGATGGCGGCGCCGGCGACCAAGCCCGCCAGCGCGACCACGGCCAGCGTGATCGCGGCCCAGCCGGGGAGCGGGCGTTCTTTGGTGAACGGCACCGTCACGACGAACGGGGGCTTGTCGGTGGGCACGTCGGCGGGGTCGCGCGGAGCCGAGGTCGCGTCGGCGCTTCCGCCGGAGCCCGCCCCGACTTCCAGCTTCTCGAGGATCTCGGCGTTGCGGAAGACCGGCGTGCTCCGCTTGAGCTCCCGGGTGGCCACGTAGCCGATGAAGAGCACGAACAGCAGCACGAGCACCACGCCGTAGATCGGCGTGAGGGGCGCGAAGACCAGGAAGGGAATCAGCACCAGCGGCGCGACGGCGAACAGCGCGAGGTACGGGCGCGGAATGTTCACCTTCGTCGGCGAAATGATCGCGGCGAGGGCGAGCACGATTCCGATCATCGAGATGGCCGTGCCGAATACGGTGCCGAGCGCGACGTCACCCAGATCTTCGACGTTCAGCGCCACGCCGAGCGCGACGTCGTCGAATTCGATCCCGGTGAAGACGATCGCGAGCAGGAACAACGAGATGTGCAGGCCGGCCGCGGCGCCGACGAGGTAGGTGATCAGCTTTTCCGCGCTGTAGATCAGCAACGCCGCACCGGCGACGAAGATCAGGATCGACATGGTACCGGCATTCCTTTCCGAGAGGGCCGAAAAGGTCAGTGCTCGGGTAGACCGGCAGCCGGTCAGTTCCCCAGGCATCGATCGTCGCAGGTCGCCGTCGATTCGGCTACATTCAATCGACCCTGTGAAATTGTGGAGAACAATGCGCCCGTTCGGCGGTGGAATTCGCCGGTTTCGCGGTGTCGGCCGCAATGCCGGTGGCGCAGCCGGGACACGCGTTCGCGGGTGGCAGGATGCGGGCATGCGAGTGACGCGCTACGACGCGGCCCAGGAGGTCCGGCGAGGGCGGGTGGACACGAACACCGTCGCGCGCCTGGACGAGGTCGGCGGGTTCGCCGAGGTGCTCGACGTGCTCGGCCAGTTACGCGGTGAAGACGCGACCGCGCGGGTGCTGTGCACGCTCGACGACGTTGACCAGTGCCTGTACACGAGCCTGCACGCGACCGAGGACGAACGGCTCTGGTTCGACGACGGCGAAGACGAGGATCCGGCCGTGCGGCGAAAGGTGGACGACGCACGGGCGGCGCACGTCGCCGCGGCTCTCGAGGCGTCGCGGGTTGCGTGGGAGGAGCTGCCGGGGCAGCGCATGGGCGGTGAGGTCGACGTCGCGGCGCTGGTGGCGGTGAACCGGGCGCCGGACGGGTTCCTGGACGACGTCGTGCTCGTGCAGCGGGTGCCCGTGGCGCGCGACGACCTGGCCATCGCGGGAATCCCGAACGGCTACTTCACCTCCGACTGGAGCGTGTTCCAGAACCACGCGATCGTCCGGCGGATGGCGGCGCACGGCTACCGCCACTTCGGGATCGGGGCCTCGCTGCTCGGGTTCGACCGCGCGGTCGCGCCCTCGCCCGAGGAGGCCACCGCGGTCGTCGCCGACCTGACGCACCTTTACGGCGCGCCCGGCGTGGCCGCGTGGGACGAGCTCGCCGGGCTGCTGCCGGAGCGGCGCCTGCTGCTGCTCGGCTACACGGAGAACTTCCCCGACCTGGTCGGCTAGCTCGTCCGGACCGCCGCGCGCGCCCGGGCCCGCGGGTGCACCGTGAAGCCGCTCGGCTTGAGCGTGAGGGACTCCGCGATCTTCAGCTCATAGGCCGGATCGGCCTCGAAGTCGTAGCGCTGCACCACCATGCCGAGCGCCAGCACCGCTTCGTGCAGCGCGAACTGCCGACCGATGCACGCGCGTTCCCCCGTGCCGAACGGTTTGTACGCCTGCGCCGGGCGTTTCTTCACGGCCGCGGGCTCGAAGCGGTCCGGGTCGAACTTCTCGGGGTCGGGCCCCCACACCGCCGGGTCGCGGTGGACCAGCGGCAGCGGCACGATCACCCAGTCGCCCTTGCGCATCCGGTACTTCCCGCCGAGCAGCACGTCTTCGCGGGCCTCGCGCGAGTAGCCGGGCGCGGTCGGCCAGAGCCGCATGGCCTCGTCGAGCACGCGGCGCACGTAACGCAGCTTCGCGACGTCGCCGAACCCCGGGTCGCGATCGCCCCACACCGCGTCGACCTCGGCACGCGCCTTGGCGAGGACCTCGGGGTTGCGGGTGAGGTAGTACAGCGCGAACGACAGCGCGCCGGACGTCGTCTCGTGGCCCGCGACGACGAACGTGATGGCCTGGTTGCGGATGTTCACCGGGTCGAGGCGCTCGCCCGTCATCGGGTGGCCCTCGGTGAGCATGAGGCCGAGCAGGTCGCGGCTCTCGCCCCCTTCGCGGCGGCGGGCCTCGATGACCTCGTCGACGAGGTTGTTCATCGTCGCGATGTCCGCCTTGTTCTGGGCGGGCGACCCGGCGAACGCGCGCCGCACGAACGGGAGCTTCACGTTCTGCAGCTGCGCGAACCGCAGCGCACGGAGCATCGCCGTGACGAAGGGGTGCGGCTCGGCGCGCTCGAACGAGCCGAACCGGTAGCCGAAGCCGGCGCGCCCGATCGTCTCGAGGGTCAGGCGGGTCATGTCGGCGGCGACGTCGACCGGGCCGCTCGCGCGGTCCCACGCGTCCGTGAGCTCGTGCGCGACCTCCAGCATCACCGGGTGGTAGCGGCGCATCGCGTCGGCCGAGAACGCCGGCTGCAGGATGTCGTGGGCCAGCCGCCAGTTCGGTTCGTGCGTGTGGGCGGTGAACAGCCCGTCGCCCGCCACCGCGCGCAGGTTCTCGATGCCGAGGCCGACGTGCTTGCCGAACTTGGTCTCGTCGTTGAGCTGCGTGACCACGTCGACGCCGCCGGCGAAGACGATCTCGAACCCGAAGATCTTGCGCGTGAAGACGGGCCCGACCTGCTGCCCGACGCGCAGGGTGTCCTGCAGCGGCGTGCGCGGGTTCGACCCGAGCAGGTCGCCGATCACCGGCAGCCGGCCCGGCCGGTGCGGAATCCCGGTGGTGTCCACGTTCGCTCCCCTATTGAACCCAGATCCAATAACGTCACGATCCCCCGCTACTGAACCCGTGTCAAGTAAGCTCGCGTGATGCGGACACGGCTGAGCACGCAGCAGCGGCGCGAGCAGCTCCTGGGCATCGGCGCCGGGCTGTTCGCGAACCGGCCGTACGACGACGTCTGGATCGAAGAGGTCGCCGAGATCGCGCACGTCTCACGCGGCCTGCTGTACCACTACTTCCCCACGAAAAAGGACTTCTTCGCGGAGATCGTCCGCCGCCAGCGCGACCAGCTGCTGGCCATGAGCGAGCCCGACCCGGCCCTGCCGGTGACCGACCAGCTCAGCGCCGGGCTCGACGTGTACCTGGAGTTCGCCCGCACCCACCCCGACGGCTACCGCATCGTCCACCGCTCCGCCGGCGACGCCGACCGCGAGATCCGGGAAATCCGCGAAGCCGGCATGGCCGCCAACACCGAACGCATCCTGACCGCGATCGCCCTGCTCCGCCCGATCACCGACGCGACCCGGCTCGCGGTACGCGGCTGGCTCGCCTTCGTGTCCACCCTGATCCTCGACTGGCTCGACCAGCCGAAGGTCACCCACGAGGAACTCCGCGACATCTGCGTGCGAACCCTGTTCGCGGCGGTCGACGTCACGGTGTGACCGGCGGGTCAGTCCACAGTGGCGGGGGCCCGGTCACCGAGCGGACCGGCTGTTCGCGGTGCAGCACGTCCGCTCGGATCCCGGCGAAGGGCTCCTCGCTGTCGTGCACGGAACGCGGCGTGCGGAGGGTCGGACTATCCGCGCGTAGTGGCATCGCCGACCACCATTTCGAAGAGGCGTAAGCACGCCTCTTCCTCACTTTCGAAGCACTGCTCGCCTATCCGCTTTCCCCGTTCGGCATAAGACACACACCACCTCGACCCCCGCCGTTCCATGACGTACTGCTCGTCCGCGTAACCATCGTTGATCGAGTAGGAATTCTGCGCGACGCCTTCTTCGGCCAAGGCCCGCACAAGTTCGTCGCGGTTCACCGTCCTTGCCTACCAGTGCTCGGCAGTGAGTGGGTGACGTGGTCCTCCCACGCCTGCAGCGCCTCGGCCGGTGCGGAGGCGCGGGAGGCCGGCAAGGCCCTCGTCCGCGATGCGCAGGGCGGCCCATTCGGCCGCGTCGCCGGCGTCGGCGAGGATCGGTTCCTTGATCCGCCGATGGCACTCGTCGACGAGCGAGGGCGGGCGGGGTGATGCGGTCGAAACTCCGGGATTCCCGGATTCCACGATCGACATCGTAACGGGATTCGTCGACAGTCGGCAGAAACCCGGGTCAGATCTCCTTCTGGTGGCCGGTCAGCGTGATGTGACCTTCGGCCCGGATCCGCTCGATCATGTGCGGGTAGTGGAGCTCGAAAGCCGGACGCTCGGACCGGATCCGCGGCAGCTCGGTGAAGTTGTGCCGCGGCGGCGGGCACGACGTGGCCCATTCGAGGGAGTTGCCGTAGCCCCAGGGGTCGTCGACCGTGACAACCTCGCCGTAGCGGTAGCTCTTGAACACGTTCCACAGGAACGGCAGCATCGAGGCGCCGAGGATGTAGGCGCTGATCGTCGAAACGGTGTTGAGCACGGTGAAGCCGTCCGTGGACAGGTAGTCGGCGTAGCGGCGGGGCATGCCTTCGGCGCCGAGCCAGTGCTGCACCAGGAACGTGCCGTGGAAGCCGATGAACGTGGTCCAGAAGTGCCACTTGCCGAGCTTCTCGTCCATCATCCGGCCGGTGAACTTGGGGAACCAGAAGTAGATCCCGGCGAACGTCGCGAACACGATCGTGCCGTAGAGCACGTAGTGGAAGTGCGCCACCACGAAATACGTGTCGGACACGTGGAAGTCGATCGGCGGCGCCGCCAGCATCACGCCGGTGAGGCCGCCGAAGAGGAACGTGACGATGAAGCCCATCGAGAAGATCATCGGCGTCTCGAACGAAAGCTGGCCCTTCCACATCGTGCCGATCCAGTTGAAGAACTTCACGCCCGTGGGCACGGCGATCAGGAACGTCATGAACGAGAAGAACGGCAGCAGCACCGCACCCGTGGCGTACATGTGGTGCGCCCACACCGCGGCCGAGAGCGCCGAGATGGCGATGGTCGCGAAGACCAGGCCACGGTAGCCGAAAATCGGTTTCCGGCTGAACACCGGGAAGATCTCCGACACGATCCCGAAGAACGGCAGCGCGACGATGTACACCTCGGGATGACCGAAGAACCAGAACAGGTGCTGCCACAGGATCACCCCGCCGTTGGCCGGGTCGAAGACATGCGCGCCCAGGTGCCGGTCGGCCAGCAGCCCCAGCAACGCGGAGGTGAGGATGGGGAACGCGACGAGGATCAGGATGCTCGTGATGAGGATGTTCCAGGTGAAGATCGGCATCCGGAACATCGTCATCCCGGGCGCGCGCAGGCAGATCACCGTGGTGACCATGTTGACCGCGCCCAGGATCGTGCCCAGGCCGCCCACCACCAGCCCGGAGATCCACAGATCGGCACCGACGCCCGGCGAGTGGATCGCGTCCGACAGCGGCGTGTACGCGAACCAGCCGAAGTCGGCCGCGCCGCCGGGGGTCAGGAATCCGGAAAGGACGATCAGGCTCCCGAAAAGGAAAAGCCAGTAGGAGAACGCATTCAGCCGGGGGAACGCGACATCGGGGGAACCGATCTGCAGCGGCAGCACGAAGTTCGCGAATCCGAACACGACCGGGGTCGCGTACAGCAGCAACATCACCGTGCCGTGCATGGTGAACAGCTGGTTGTACTGCTCCTGCGACAGGAACTGCAGCCCCGGCCGCGCGAGCTCGGAGCGCATCAGCATCGCCATCGCGCCGCCGATGAGGAAAAACGCCATCGACGTGACGAGGTACATGATGCCGAGCTGCTTGTGGTCCGTCGTGCGCAGCAGCCGGACGACCAGCGAACCGCGGGGCGCGTCCCGGCGCGGATGAGCGCGGACCGCCACGGGAACCGGGGTCACGCGCGCGGGTGAATCAGTGCTCAAGACAGGCTCCTGACCAGATCGTGGACCGACACGCGCTGCCCGGTGAAGAACGGCGTGTCGAGCCGGACGTGCATGCGCGCCTCGGTCGCGCGGAACTCGCGCATCAGATCGACGATCCGGTCGAGGCGATCCGCCTCCAGCGCGAGGATCCACTCGTAGTCGCCGAGACCGAAGGCGGCGAGGGTGTTCGACAGGACGTCGGGGTAGTCGTGCGCCGCGGCGCCGTGGTCGGCGAGCATCCGGCGCCGTTCCGCCGCGGGCAGCAGGTACCACTCGTACGAGCGCACGAACGGGTACACACAAGCGAACCGCGCCGGCGCCTTCCACTCCAAGTAGGCCGGCAGGTGGCCGGGGTTGAACTCCGCGTCGCGGTGCAGCCCGGCCGAGCTCCACACCGGCCGGGACGCGGCGCCCCACGTGGTCCGGCGCAGCGCGAGATAGGCCTCCTGGAGGGCCTCGGGTGACGCGGCGTGCCACCAGATCATCCAGTCGGCGTCCGCGCGCATCCCGGTGAGCAGGTAAACCCCGCGGACGGTGGCGCCGCCGGCGAGCGCCTGCTCCACCTCCTGCGCGACCGCTGCCTGGTCGCGCCCCGATGCCGCCGGGCCGGCCGCGAAGACCGACCACATCGTGTAGGCCTGCTGGGCTTCGCGGCCGGTCATCGCGGCAGGACGGTGAACGCGACCGTCAACACGAAGACCAGCGCCCCCATCACCACCAGCGCCAAGGCGAACGGCCGCGGGCCGACGCCGGGCGGCCCGGCCACCTCGCGGCTCGGCTCCGGAATGCACTCGTCCATCACCACTCCTTTACGCACGCCTGACCGCCCGGATGGATAGTACGCTGATAATTAGTGCACTAATCAACGGAGCGAGACGTACCTCACGACGCTTTTTCGCCACTGAGCGTGAGGGGACGACCGCGGTGCGCCTTCATGCGTGGCAGGTGATGCGCGAGCGACGGGCGGCTGGTGCTGTTCGCGGCAACGGCAGCGAGCGAAGGAGCCAGCCATGTCCGACGTCGAGGTCAAGCGCGAGGAGAAGCTTTCGCGCGAGGACGCCGCCGAGCGGCTCGCCGCGCTCGCCGCCGCGCTGGCGGCCGGGGGCAAGGTGGAGCTCGCGCTCGGCGCCAGCACCGTGAAGGTGAATGTGCCCGACGAGGTGGAAATCGAGGTGGAGATCGAGATCGACGGCCGTGAGGTGGAGCTGGAAGTGGAGCTGAAGTGGTCGACCGGGAAACCGGCCCGCGCGGTGGCCACGCGGCGCACCGGCCGGCGATCCGCCGCCGCGGCCGCGAAATGACGCCGCCCGCGAAATGACTCCGGCGCCTGCGCGACACCGGTGCCGGTGGCGGGCAGCCGTACCCGCCCGATACCGGCCAGCCGGTACGGACGTTACCGGCTGGCCGGTATCGACGTATTCCCGGCAGCACCGGGCCCGCAACGGCCGCTGGCGGCAATGTGCACGGGCGGCGCCGCTGCGACGCTGGGTTTCATGAAATTCACTGAGCGGTCCGCCGGGCGCTCCGAACCCGAGGACCTCACCACGGTGACCGGGCACACCGGCACGTCGTACCTCTGCCCGGACCTGTCCGCGGTCGACCAGCACATCACCTTGCTCTACCAGGAAATCGAGCGCACTCCGCCGGCGAGCCGGCGCGAGGTCGAGCAGGCCGTGTGGGCCGACATCGACCTCCTGCTCGACCGTCGCAAGTGGCTCGAGGTGACCACCCTCACCGCCGCGGGCTGACCTGACCGGCGGACCCGCCTCCGTCGTCCCGCCGGATCAGCAGGCCAGGCGCGGGAAGAGAACCTCCGCGTTGCCGCGGTCGATCGCGTCGCCCTCGCCCTCCGCGAAGCGCGGGTACTGCTCCAGGTACCGGTTGTAGTACGCGCCGGCCTGTTCCGGCGCGAACGGCCAGTCGCTGCCGTAGAGGACGTGCCCCGGTTCGGCGAACTCCAGCAGCGCGGGCAGCGCGCTCGGGCTGGCCGAGAGGGCCGTGTCGAAGTAGAAGCGCTTGAGCTCGCGGATCACGTCGTCGGCGTCGCGTGTGGTGTCCACGACGGTCGACGTCAGCCCGGAGAACCGGTAGGCCGCGTACGGCAGGAACCCGCCGCCGTGAGAGAGGATCACGCGGACGTCCGGGAAGCGCCCGAGCGTGCCCGTGAGCACCAGGTCGAGCGCGGCTCGCGTGGTGTCGAAGACGTAGTCCGCCAACGGCGCCGGTGTGCCGGCCAGCAGCGGCATCGGCGGCTGTGCCGGGTGGACGAAGACGACGGCGCGCCGCCGGTCCAGTTCTTCCCACAGTGGCGCGAAACCGGGGTCGCCGAGGTAGCAACCCTCCACATTGGACATCAGGATGACGCCGTCGGCGCGCAGCGTGTCCAGGGCGTGGACGGCCTCCGCGACGGCCCCGTCGACGTCGGGCAGCGGGACGCCGGCGAAGTGACCGAAGCAGTCCGGCCGGTCCTTGACGAGCTCGGCGCAGTACTCGTTCACCGCGCGCGACAGCGTGCGCGCCTCGGCGTCGTCACCGAAGTGCGTGCCGGGCGCCGTGACGGACAGCACGCCTGTGGCGATGCCCTGGCGGTCCATCATCGCGACGGCGTCGCCGGCGCTCCAGCCGGGGATCGCCCAGCCGCCGGAGTCGAGACCGCGTTCGGCGAGCGCCTCGGCCCAGAGCGGCGGGACGACGTGCTGGTGGACGTCGATGCGGGCGGTCATGGCTGTCACCTCTGTTAGCTCTGTTAGCTTGCTAAGTATATTTATTTAGTAAGCTAACAACCATGACGCCGAAGGACAAGCGTGTGATCGACGACGTGGAGGCCCTGGCCCAGGCCGCCGACCGGCTGTTCTACGCCATGCGCCGCTCCCGCACGGCCATCGGCGACCGCGCCGCCGGCGGCCTGTCGATGGCCCAGCTCGCCCTGCTCGACCCCCTGGCCGACGCCGCCAACACCGCCGGGCTGCCCGTCAGCCGCCTCGCGGCGGGCGCCGAGGTCAGCGTCCCCACCGCGACCCGCATGCTCCAGCAGCTCGAGGCGAAGGGCCTGATCACCCGCCACCGAGCCCCGGACGACGAGCGGAAGGTCCTCATCCGCCTCACCGCCGACGGCGCGAACCGCCTCCTGGCCCTGCGCACCGAGCTGCGCGCCCGGCAGTTCGAGGCGCTGTCGCGGTATTCGCCACGGGAGCGGCGCGAACTGACCGCTCAGCTGCAGGGACTGGCCGACGTCATCGGCGGGAGCCTGGCCGGCCCGCCGCGTTAGGTCGGTTGGGTGACGATCACGAGCTGGGTTGGATGGGCGCATGCCTGCGCACGTCACCAACGACTACGACGGTTTCGCCGAGGCTTACACGGCCGAGAACGAGACCAACCTCATCAACGCCTACTACGCGCGGCCCGCGATCCTGGACCTGGCCGGGGACGTGGCCGGCCGGCGGATCCTCGACGCGGGCTGCGGGGCCGGCCCCGTCTCCGCCGCGCTGCGCGAACGCGGCGCCGAGGTGAGGGGCTTCGACGCCAGCGCCAAGATGGTCGAACTCGCGCGGCAGCGGCTCGGCGCCTCAGCGGACCTGCGGTCGGCGACCTGAGCCGGCCCCTGCCGTATCCCGACGCGGAGTTCGACGACGCCGTCGTGTCGCTGGTGCTGCACTACCTCAAGGACTGGTCCGCTCCCCTGGCCGAGCTGCGGCGCGTCCTGAAACCCGGCGGCCGCCTGATCCTGGCCGTCAACCACCCGATCATCTTCAAGCTGCTCCACCCCGAGTCGAGCTACTTCGGGCTCACCGAGTGGTCGGAGGAGTACGACTTCGCCGGGAAGAAGGCCACGCTCACGTACTGGCACCGGCCCCTGCATGCCATGACCGACGCCTTCACCGCCGCCGGCTTCCGCACGGCCGTGATCAGCGAGCCGTACCCGGCGCCCGGCGCGCGCGAGCGGTTCCCCGAGGAATTCGGGGACCGGCACGCGTTCCTCTGTTTCCTGTTCTTCGTCCTCGAGGCCTGTTGACTCACGCGCCGCGTGTCTTGTATTCGGCGAGAACTTCGTCGAGCGAGCCGTGCGCGCGGATGCGGCCCTCGTCCAGCCAGAGGGCGGTGGTGCACAGCTCGCGCAGCAGGTCGTCGGCGTGGGACGCGAACACCAGCGCGCCGGACCGGCGGGCGAGGTCGACGAGGCGGCCGCGGGCTTTTTCCAGGAACGCCGCGTCGATGGCACCGAGGCCCTCGTCGAGGATGAGGATCTCGGGGTCGATGGTGGTCACCACGCCGAGCGCGAGCCGGACACGCATGCCGGCGGAGTAGGTGCGCAGCGGCAGGTGGAGGTAGTCGCCGAGCTCGGTGAACTCCGCGATGTCGTCGAGCCGGCGCTCCATCTGCCGGCGGCTCATGCCGAGGAAGAGGCCGCGGATCAGGATGTTCTCGCGGCCGGAGACCTCGGGATCCAGGCCCACCCCGAGGTCGAACACCGGCGCGATCCGCCCGACGACACGTGTGCTGCCGCGGGTCGGCTCGTAGATGCCCGAGAGCAATCGCAGGAGCGTCGACTTGCCGGCGCCGTTGTGCCCCACCAGGCCGACGCGGTCACCGTCGCCCAGGGACAGCGTGATGTCCCGCAGCGCCTCGATGACCGGGACGTTCGCAGCGGTGGCGATCTTGCCGCCGACCTTGCCGAGCACCTGCTTCTTCAGCGAGCGCGTCTTGGCGTCGAAGATCGGGAAGTCGACGGAGGCACCCGTCACCTCGATGCTCACCATGCCGCCGCACCTCCTCGTCTCGAATGCGAATGGAAGTTATCATTCTCATCCGGGCGCCGGCCGGGTGCCCCGAGGTGCGGGGTAACGTGCGGCCGGTGAGTCAGCGATCCGTCGAGCCGGGGTTCCGCCCGCCCCAGCAGGCGCGCAGCCGGGAGTCCCTGCAGAAGGTGCTGGCCGCGGCCGAGCAGGTGCTCGCCGACGGGGGCATCGAGGAGTTCACCGTCGGTGCGGTTGCCGATCGGGCGGGGCTGTCGGTCGGCGCGATCTACCGCCGGTTCGCGGGCAAGGACCAGCTGCTGTACGCGGTGAAGGACGACCTGCTCGGCCGGCTGGAAACCACCGTCGTCGAGGCGCTTCGCTCGCCGGCGCCCGGGCTTCGCGGGGCCGTCGCCGCGTTCACCGAGGCGCTGGCGCAGACGTTCACCCGCCACGGCCGGGTCTTCCCCGAGTTGCTCGACGCCCAGCGTGCCGAGGGCCGCGACCGCGGGCTCCAGGCGATGGCCGCGATCCAGGGGACGTTCGTCGACGCCGCCGAAGCCTGTCTCGGCGAGGTCCGCCGCCCGGACGGCGCGCTCGCCCTCCGGATGGCGGCGCGGACGATCATCGGGTCGTGCGTGCACCGCGCCGCGTCCGGCCGGTTCTGGCCGGACGACCTGACGTGGCGCGCGTGGGCGGCCGAAACGGCCGAGATGGCGCTGGCGTACCTGACGTCGCCGGGAAATCCGGAGCCCGGCCGCGGTGAGTGAGTCCATTCCGGACATCACCGTCGCGGGCCGGAGGCTGCGGCCGAGCCCGGTTTTCGACACGTACTGGCGTTTCGCCGCCGCGCGCCAGGAGGCGTACTTCGCGCGGCTGCGCGACAACGGGACTGCGCCGAGTGATCCGATCCTCGCCCGCCACCGGTTCACGAACTGCTACCGCGCGGCGGACCGGGTGAGCCAGTTCGCCATCCACGACGTGGGTTACGGCGGCCCGCAAAAGCCGCGCGACGTGGTCTTCCGGATGCTGCTGTTCAAGTTCTTCAACAAGATCGACACCTGGCGCCTGCTGGAGGCCGAGCTCGGCACCGTCACGTGGGCGTCGTGGCAGCCGGCGGCGGCCCGCGCGGTCCTCGACGCGGCCCGGCACGCGCTGTACTCCCCTGCCTACATCATCCCGCCACCCCGGCTGGGCGGCACCCGCAAGCACCACGACCACCTGCTGCTCGCCGAGACGATGATCCACGACGGCCTCGCCGAGAAGCTCCAGGACGCCCACGGCCTGGCGAACGTGTTCGCGCTGCTGCGCGCCTACCCGGGGCTCGGCGACTTCCTGGCGTTCCAGTTCTCGATCGACCTCAACTACACGGCCGTGCTGGACTTCTCGGAAAACGACTTCGTCGTCGCCGGCCCGGGCGCGCGCGACGGCATCCGCAAGTGCTTCGGCCCCGCCGCCCACGGCATCGAGGACGCGGTGATCGCGTACATGTCCGACACGCAAGAAGCCCACTTCGCTCGGCTCGGCCTGCGCTTCGCGTCCCTGGGCGGCCGCCGCCTGCACCGCGTCGACTGCCAGAACCTGTTCTGCGAAGTCGACAAATACGCCCGCGTCGCGCACCCGGCCGTCCCCGGCATCTCCGGACGGACCCGCATCAAGCAGCAGTACCACCGCAACGGCGACCCGATGCCGGCTCCGTGGTTCCCGCCGAAGTGGGGCATCACCGAAGCCGTCCGAGCGCAAGCCGCAGCTGTCGTGGTCCCGCGATAGGTTGCGCTTCATGACCTCCTGGCCCCCCGCCCCGATCAGGACGGCGCGGCTCGTGCTCCGCCAGTCCGAGGCGCGCGACCGCGCGGCCGTGATCGAACTGCTCGCCTCACCCGAGGTCGGGACCTACCTCGGCGGCCCGCAATCGCGCGACGAGCTCGAACGCACCGCGCCCGAGGTGCCCGGGCGGCGCTTCGGTTTCTTCGTGGTCGAACTCGACGGGGAGACGATCGGCATGATCACGCTCGACCGGCGCGACGCGGCGCGTCCGGGCCGGTTCCGGCCCGGCGCCGAGACGACCGAGATCGGCTACCTGTTCCTGCCGCGCGCGTGGGGATTCGGGTACGCCGAAGAGGCGTGCACGGCGGTGCTCGGCTGGTTCGCAGGAGCCGGCGAACCGGTGGTGCTCTGCACCCGGACCGCCAACGAGCGCTCGATGCGGCTCGCGGCGAAGCTGGGGTTCACCGAGGTCGAGAAGTTCGAAGAGTTCGGCGCCGAGCAGTGGTTCGGCGTCTGGCATCCGACCGCCGAGGTCGATTGAGTCCCCCTTGTCAAGGGACAGTCCTTACCCGAAAGCCTCCAGCTGGGCCCTGGGCCGCGGCGTAACGTGATCATGGCCGGACGCCGTTTGGGCCACAGTGGACAGACGGTATCTACCGCCGACAAGGGGAGTTCTCAACCATGAACCGCACAGAACCGCACCATCCCGAGAATCCGGGCGCCACGGGATCCCCGGCGAGACTGACCCGGCGGTCCTTCGCGGGCATCGCTGCGCTGGGCGCCGCCGGGGTCGCGCTCGCCGTGCCGGGTTCGGCGGGCGCGGTCACGCGGCCCGTGGCGCGGCGGTCCGTCGTGCTCGTCCACGGCGCGTACGCCGACGGGTCGTGCTGGGCGGAGGTGATCCCGCGGCTGCAAGCCGCCGGGATCACGGTCACGTCGGTGCAGAATCCGTTGACCTCGCTCGACGACGACGTGGCCGCGACGCGGCGTGAGCTCGACCTGCAGAGCGGCCGGACCGTCCTCGTGGGCCACTCCTACGGCGGTTCGGTGATCAGCCAGGCCGGTGACCACCCCGCCGTCGACTCGCTCGTCTACCTGTCCGCGCAGGCGCCGAGGGCCGGCGAGGACTACCCCGCGCTCACCGCGCGGTTCCCGGCCGCGCCGGCCAGTGCGGGCCTGGTGTACCAGAACGGTTTCGGCCACCTGACCGAAGACGCGTTCCTCAACGACTTCGCCAACGGCGTCCCCACCGCCCAGGCGCGGGTCCTCTACGCCGTCCAGGGCCGCGTCGCGCAGGATCTCTTCGCGACCAAAACCACCGTCGCCGCCTGGGAAACCAAGCCGAGCAGCTACGTGATCACCACGGCCGACCGCACGACGTCACCCGAGCTCCAGCGCTTCGTGGCCGCCCGGATGAAGGCGCGCACGACGGTGGTCGACTCGGGCCACCTGTCGTTCATCACGCATCCCGACGTCGTCACCCGAGTCATCCTCGAGGCCGTGCACCGGGCCTGAACCTACGAATGGTCGGCGGCGCTCAGCGAGTCCGCGGCGGTCAGAAGGGAGGCGCCGAGCAGCACCCCGTCCTTCAGGAGGGCCTCGCCGAGCACGGACAGCTGCGACATCCGGTGCCCCTCGCGCCACGCTTCCGGTGTGGTGACGAGGAAACTGAGCGTGCCGACCATCATCGCCGCGGCCCCGAGACTGCCGGCGGCGAACGCACGGGGCACGAGCGGCTTCGCCGCGATCAGGGAACCCAGCACGATCTGCGTGGTCCCGATGACCCGGCCGAGGTTGCGGGCGCCCCACTTCTTCCGCGGCCACGCGGTGAGCGGGCTCGCGGTGACGAGGGGCTCCGCGTTCTCGATCTCGTAGTCCTGGAACTTCAGCACCCCGACCCACACGAAGCACGTCGTCAGCCCGTACCGCATCACCGGCAGCGCGGCGGCGGCCAAGGCGCCGGCACACTCGTCACCGCACGGCCTGGACCGCGCTCGCGATGAGCCGCAGCACGTCGTCGGGGTGGGAGACCATCGCGACGTGGTTCGTCGCGACCTCGACGGTCGTGGCCTTCATGCGCGCGGCGAACTGCCGCTGAGCGTCGGGCGGGATCGCCTGGTCGCCCTCGGCCACCAGGAACCACGCCGGGTGCGACTTCCACGCCGGGGCACCCATCACCTCTTCGAGGGCCGAGAATGCGAGCGGCTGCTGCACGGCGAACATGACCCGTGCCTTCACCGGGTCGACGTCGGCGGCGAAGTGGTTCACGAAGTCGTCCTCGGGCAGCCACGCGAAGCCCTGCTTGTCGACGTCGAGGTGCGCCAGCGCCGGGCTCACGGGGCCCTTTTCCAGCAGCTTGCCGATCGTCTCGCCCTCGTCGAGGCCGAACCCGGCCACGTAGACCAGGCCGACGACGTTCGGCGCGTCGGTCCCCAGCGCGGTGATGATCTGACCGCCGTACGAGTGTCCGGCGACGATCGTCGGGCCGTCCTGGCGGGCCAGCACCTGGCGCAGCCGCGCGACGTCGCCGGCCAGCGACGCCTCCGCGAACTGCGGCGCGGTGACCCGGAAGCCGTCGGCCTGCAGGCGCTCGATCACCGCGCTCCAGCTGGAACCGTCGGCCCACGCGCCGTGGACGAGAACGATGTTCGGACGTTGAGCCATGCCGGTTCCTCCCGGGGCAGCCGTTTCAGGGCCCTTGGAGACTGGCGCGGCGGGCGCCATCGCCTCATCACCCCCGGCTAGTGAACCCTCGCGCGGGCCGAGCCACGCGGCCACCACGTGGGCCACGACCACCGCCACGATCACCAGCGGCATCACGGCCAGCCCGTCGGACGAAAGCAGCAGCGTGGCGAGCAGGACGGATGTCAGCGGCAGGCGCAGCATGACCACGCACATCGCGCCGATCCCCATCGCCACCCCGGCGACGAGCGGCAGCCCCGGCAGGTGCGACAGCGCGATGCCGCCCGCGGCGCCGAGGAACATCGCCGGGAAGATCGGGCCGCCGCGGAATGCCGACAGCGTCACGCCGTACGCGAGTCCCTTGCAGGCCAGCAGGAGCAGCAGCATCGGAACCGAGTACGCCGCGCTGGTCTCCAGCAGCGTCGGCAGCGCCGTCTCGCCGGAGAACAGGACGTCCGACAGGCTGCCGCCCGCGGCGGTGTAGGCGATCGCGAGCCCCGCGACCACGAGGCCCGCCACGGGGGTCAGCAGCAGGACGTGGTTCTCCACGCGCGAGTGCAGCAGCAGCGACAGCCGGCGAATGCCCGTGCCCAGCACCGCCGCGGCCGCGCCGATGCCGAGCGCCCAGCCGAACTGCGCGAGGTCGGGGTGGGTGAACGGCGGCAGCTCGGGCAACGCCAGCGACGCCGCGCCCAGGCCGGTCAGCGAGTCGAGGCCGATGAAGAGCAACGTGCCGATCCCGGCGGCCAGCAGACCGGGCAGCAGCACCAGCCCCATGGTCGCACCGGCCAGCCCGGACGCCTCCATCAGCAGGAACGCGCCCAGGATTGGCGACCCGAGCAGCGCGCTGATCGCCGCGAAGCTCCCCGTCGCCGCCACCACGGCACCGACCTGCTTCGGCGCATGCGGGCGGGCGAGCCGCACCGCGCACACCCCGAGCCCGGCACCGAGGGCGATCAGCGGCGCTTCGGGCCCGAGCACCGCCCCCAGCCCGAGCGTCGCCAACGCGGCCAGCAGCACGCCCGGCAGCTGTATCGGCGTCGGCTGCTGGCCGGGCGTGAACCCGTAGACGGGCGGATGGCCGCCCCCACCGGGCAGGTACCGCACCGCGACCGCGACCAGCACCCCGCACAGCACCAACGGCGGCACCGGCCACCACCACGGCGGCCCCCCGAACCCGAGCGCGCGCGGCAGATCGGTGTACACCCAGCTCTGGAGGGCGCCGACCAGCTGGAGGAAGAAGTACGCCGCCGCGGAGATGGGCACCCCGATGATCGCGGCGAGCACCAGCAGACGCAGGTAGGCGGGTGAGCGAAGCCGCGCCGCAGCGCCCGGCTGAGCGGGTTGGCTCGGCTGACCGGGTTGGGTCGGCGGCCCCGGCTGCACCTGCCCGCGCGGCTGATCCGCCCGGCCCGTCCCGTCCGAGGTACCGCCGGCCGACGCAGGCGTAGCCGTGTCCGCCATGCTCCGCCCTCCTCCGCCGTCGGCCCCGCCACGCCGGCACGCCACTCGCACCGACGTAGGCGGACGACGCAACGGTGCTCGCCGCGGGTCCGCGAAACATCGCCCGTCCCAGGTGAGCCGGATCGGCCTCGCCGCGGCGAACCCCGGTCACGCCGCAGACAGTGCGAGCCGCGTGGCAGTCGCGACCAGCCTGACGAACGACAGAAACCTCGCCGGACACGGCGGACCTGCACTGCGACCCGCAACTCAGCAAGCCGAGCCGGCAACGCCAGACGTCCTGCCGCGGGCGGCCAAACCTCACCCACGCAGGTCAGGCTTGAGGTGTTCACTCAGCGACACGCACGCCGAGCGCCCGAGCGGCGAACGCCGGGCGTTCGCCACAAGCCGGCCCGCGTCGCCGCGAGCCTGGGTCGGCCCGGCGAACGACGGCCGCGACGTCGAGCTGCCAACCGACCCTGACGGCCGCGAAGAACTACCCCGCGTTGGCCCGCCGAGCCGTGCTGAACCGGCGTTGGTAAGCCGCCGGGCTGATGGACAGCTTCCGCGCGAACACGCGCCGCAGAGCTTCGTAGCTGGGGAAGCCGGCCAGGGTCGCGGCCTGGGTGGCGTTGTGGCCTTGGTCGAGCAGGGCCCGGGCCAGGTCGAAGCGGATGTTCTCCACGTAGCGGGCCGGGGTGGTGTCCAGTTCGTCGTGGAAGAGGCGGGTGAGCTGGCGGGTGCTGACGTTCAGGTGCTTGGCGAGGTCGCCCAGCGAGTGCCGGGCGCCGGGGTTGGCCGTGACCAGGTCGGTGATGGTGCGCAGGGCCGGGGAGCGCGGCGGCGGGCCCTGCAGCGGCGCCGAGAACTGCGACTGCCCGCCCGAGCGCTGCAGGTACACGACCAGCGACCGGGCGACGTCGCGGGTCAGGTCGGGGCCGTGGTCCTCCTCGACGAGGGCCAGGGCCAGGTCGATGCCGGCGGTGACGCCGGCGGAGGTGTAGGTGGTGCCGTCGCGGACGTAGATGGCGTCGGGCTCCACGCGGCACGTCGGGCAGCGGGAGGCGAGCTCGTGGGTGACCTTCCAGTGCGTGGTCGCGCGCTTGCCGTCGAGCAGGCCTGCGGCGGCGAGGACGAACGCGCCCGTGCAGATCGAGGCGACGCGGCGGGCGCCGTCGACCGGAACGCGGGCGGCTTCGGCCAGGTCGCACGGCACGGGTGTGCTCGGGAAGAGGTCCGAGCCGGCCACGAGGTAGGTGTCCGGCGCGGGCTCGGAGCGCACGGAGCCCTCGACCGCGACCTTGAACCCGAGGTTCGACACCACGTCCTCGCCCGTCGGCGACACGAGCACGATCCGGTAGTGGGCACCGAACCGGTTGGCCTCCTTGAACACCTCCGCCGGGCCCGCGACGTCCAGCAGCGTCACCCCGTCGAAGACCAGGATCGCCACGACGCGCTCAGGCGAACCCGGCCGGGCGGTCGTGGAGGCGGGAGACGGGCGCACAGGGCATTGGTAGCACACCGTCACCACAAAAGTGAGCCGAACGAGTTTCGTTACACTACTTGACCGTAACGGAACTGCTCGCTACGTTCCCTACGTCACAGGCCCGACCGAGAAGCAGGTCCGGCACGGGCCGCGAGCCCTCTGGCAACGAAGCCACAGGAAGGTGAATCGAACCATGGTGGAGACGTACGTTCTGGTTCCGGGCGCGTGGCACGGCGCGTGGGCGTGGCGGCCGGTCGCCCAGCGGCTGCGCGCCGCGGGGCACAACGTGGTCGCCCTGACGCTGCCGGGCCTCGCGGACGGCGACGATCCCCGGCGTTTCACGCTCGAGGACACAGTGGACTTCGTCGTGACTTTCCTCGAAGCGCACGACCTGACCGACGTCACGCTGGTCGCCCACAGCTGGGGCGGTTACCCCGTTTTCGGTGCGGCCCACCGGGTTCCGCACCGGGTGCGCCGCCTCGTTTTCCACAGCGCGTTCGTGCCGGAGCAGGGCGTGGCCCTCGTGGACGACGTCCCGCCGGGGCACGCGGCGCTCTTCCGGCAGCTCGCGCAGGAGTCGGGCAACCATTCCGTGGTCCTGCCCTACCCCGTGTTTCAGAGCGCCTTCGCCCAGGACACACCCGAACCGACGCAGAAGCTGATCTACGAACTGCTCGTCCCCCAGCCGATGAGCTACTTCGAACAGCCCCTGCACGCCCCCGCGCTGTCGACGCTCGGCCTGCCGATCAGCTACCTGGCCGGCGAATGCGACCTGGCGATGCCCCCGGGCGATTACGCGTGGTGCCCGCGGTTCCCCGCCCGGCTCGGCGTCGAGCCGATCACCGTTCCGGGTGACCACGAGGCGTTTCTGACCCGGCCCGACGCCTTCGTCTCGGCACTCCTGCATTCACACACCGTCGACGGCTGAACCGCGCGTCCCGATCTGAGTGGTTCCTGGCCGGACAAAGGCGGCACCGCGGGCGCCTCGATCGGCACCATGGAGAAGGACAGAATCCGTCGAGAAAAGAACGGAAGCGCAGCAGTCATGTCAGAGATCATCGCGGGTGTGGAGATCCCGGAGACGGAAGCGGTCGCCGAGGCGTCGCGCCTCATCCAGGAAACGACCAACCCGCTCATCTACCACCACTCCCGCCGGGTTTACTTCTTCAGCCAGTTCCACGCGCAGCGGCTCGGCGTGAAACCCGATCCGGAACTGCTCTACCTGGCCGCGATGTTCCACGACACCGGGCTCATCACGCCGTTCTCCGACGTGGAGCAGCGCTTCGAGGTCGACGGCGCCGACCACGGGCGCAAGTTCCTGCTGGACCGGGGTTTCTCGCACGAGGCCGCGGACACCGTGTGGACGGCCATCGCCCTGCACACCACGCCGGGAATCCCCGGGCGCATGGGCCCGGAAATCGCCACGACCCACCTCGGTGTGCTCACCGACGTGCTCGGTTTCGGCTTCGACGGTCTGGACCTCGCCCAGGTCGAGGAAATCCTCGCCTTCCACCCGCGCGGCGATTTCAAGAACGATTTCCTGCGCACCTTCGTCGACGCGCTGAAGCACCGCCCGGAAACCACCAACGGAACGGTGAACTCCGACATCCTGGAGCACTTCATCCCCGATTTCCGCCGCACGACCACGGTCGAGCGCATCACCGGCTCGCCCTGGTCAAGCTGACCCGGACGTCGAGATGGACGACCGACACAGCCTGAGCCGGGGGGCTTCCTTCGCTCTGCTCGTCTTCGCCAACGTGCTCCTCATGGCGTCGACGAGCGCGCCCTCGCCGATCTACCCGGTGTACCTGCAGCGGTGGGGCTTTTCGGTGACGATCCTGACGGTCGTGTTCGCCGTGTACGTCGCCGGCCTGGTCGGCGCGCTGTTGACGGTCGGTTCACTGAGTGACCACGTCGGGCGCCGGCCGGTGCTGGTCGCGTCGCTCCTCGTGGCCGCGGCCGGCACGGCGATCTTCTGGGCGGCCGGCGGGGTCGGCGCGCTCGTGACCGCCCGGATCGTGCAGGGCCTCGCCACCGGGATGGCGACGGGCGCGCTGGCCGCCGGGCTGGTCGAGCTCTCCCCCGCCGATCGCCCGCACCGCGGCCCGATGATGACCGCGGTGGGGACGAGTTTCGGGCTCGCCGCCGGCGGTGGGCTGACGGGCCTGCTCGTGCAGGCCGGCCCGCACCCCGACGCGGTGGTCTTCCCGGTGCTCACCGTGGCGTTCATGGTCGTCGCCGCGCTGGTGTTCGCCATCCCCGAGACCGCCGGCCGGCGCCCCGGAGTGCTGGCGTCGCTGCGCCCGCGCGTCCGCGTGCCGCGCGAGACGCGCCCGGCGTTCCTCGGCGCGGTGCCCGCCATCGTCGCGGGGTGGGCGTTGACCGGGTTGTTCCTGGCGCTCGCCCCTTCGCTGGTGACCGACGTCCTGCACGTGCGGTTCGGCGCCGCGGGCGGCCTCGCCATCGCGGTGCTGTTCCTTGCCAACAGCGCGGGCGGGTTGTGGGCGGCGCGGCACTCGGCCCGGATCGCGACGCTGATGGGCGCGGTCGGACTGGTCGTGGGCTCGGCGGTGCTGGCCGGCGCGCTGGGCTTCGGCTCCGCGGCCGGCTTCCTCGTCGGGTCGGTGATCGCCGGGCTGGGCGTCGGCCTGACGTTCACCGGAACCCTGCGCGGGATCAGCGCGGCCACCACCACGAAGACACGCTCGGAAGTGTTTTCCGCCGCGTATGTCGTGAGCTACGCGGCGCTGAGCCTCCCGTCGCTCGCGGCCGGGCTGTTGGAGCCGTACTGGGGGCTGGAGACGACGGGCTACGCGTACCTCGCGTTCGTCGGGGTGCTGTCCGTGAGCGCCGCCGTGCAGTCCTCTTCGTCCCGGCGGGTCGCCCAACTCGTCGCATCCCAACACCACTGAGTGATTGTCCGGAAAGGACCCGACATGCAAGCCATCACCGCACAGGACCAGAACGCGGGCATCGCCGGCCTCAAGCTCGCCGAGGTGCCCCACCCGCACGCCGCCGAGAACGACGTCATCGTGCGCGTCCACGCCGCCGGCTTCACCCCGGGCGAGCTCGACTGGCCCGGCACCTGGACCGACCGCGCCGGGCGCGACCGCACGCCGAGCGTGCCCGGGCACGAGCTGTCCGGCGTCGTCGCCGAGCTCGGGTACGGCACCACCGGCCTGAGCGTCGGGCAGCGCGTGTTCGGCCTCACCGACTGGCTGCGCGACGGCGCCCTGGCCGAGTACACCGCCGTCGAGGCCCGCAACCTCGCGCCGCTCGCCGCGGACATCGACCACACCGTGGCCGCGGCGCTGCCGATCTCGGGGCTCACGGCGTGGCAGGCGCTGTTCGACCACGCTTCGCTGTCCGCCGGCCAGACCGTGCTGATCCACGGCGCCGCCGGCGGTGTCGGGTCCATCGCCGTGCAGCTCGCCCACGAGGCGGGCGCCCAGGTGATCGGCACCGGCCGCCCCGCCGACCGCGACTTCGTGCTCGGCCTCGGCGCGCACTCCTTTGTGGACACCGCCTCCTTCGAGTCGGCCGGCCCGGCCGACGTCATCCTCGACGTCATCGGCGGCGAGGTCCTCGAGCGCTCGACGAAGCTGCTGCGCCCCGGCGGCACCGTCGTCACCATCGCCGCCCCGCCCGAGGTCCAGCCGGCCGACGGGCGCGCCGTCTTCTTCGTGGTGGAACCGGACCGCCTGCGCCTGGCGGACCTCGCCCAGCGCGTCCGCGACGGACGGCTCAAGCCGATCGTCAGCACCGTACGCCCGCTCGCCGAGACGGCGGACGCCTTCGCCCGCCGCCAGCGGACTCCGGGCAAGACGATCATCCAGGTGGCGAAGTGATCCGCCCGCGGGTCGCCGGCGGCCTCCTGCTCACCGCGGTGGCGGTCGCCGGCTGCTCGTCCGCCACGCAGTCCCCGCCGGCCGCTCCTGTTTCGGCTCCGGCTTCTGTTTCGGCTCCGGTCTCGGCTTCCGGTCATCCGGCCGAGACCCTCACCCCGCTCCTCGCCCAGGCCCTCCCGAACATCCCGGGGAAGACGTTCACCTCGTCGATCGTCACCTTCCCCCCGTCCGCCAGCGCGGCCCCGCACCGCCACGGCGACGCCTTCGTCTACGCCTACGTACTCGAAGGCACCATCCGCAGCCAGCTCGAAGGCCAGCCCGCCCGCACCTACCACCAGGGCGACAACTGGACCGAACAGCCCGGCGCGCACCACGTGTCCACGGACAACGTCAGCGCGACCGAACCGGCGAAACTGCTGGTGGTGTTCGTGGCGACGACCGGAGAACAGCTGAAAGTCGACGACCCGCACGGCTGACCGCTGTGAACCCGGTCCGGCTCGACAACCTCACCGCTTCGCGACCAGTGATCAAGAAGTGGTGAGGTTGTCCAGCATCAGCGACAGCGTGAACTCGAACCGCTCGTGACCCGAGCCCGACGTCAGCTCGGCCGCGTGCCGGCGGGTGTGCGGGAACCGCTCGGCCGGCAGCGCGCCCAGCCGCTCGACCAGATCCTCCCGGCTGAGCACCCAGGCGTCGTCCGGGTTCTTCTGGCGTTGGTGGACCAGTGAGCGTTCCCAGGCGTACGCGGTGACGTACAGCGTGAGTGAGTCCAGGGCCCACGCGGCGGTCTGTGCGGGGACGCCGCCGGCGAGCAGGAGGCCCAGGATGCCCTCGCTGACGCGCAGGGTCTCCGGATGGGTGGGGACGAGGGCGAGCGCCGCGCGGGACACGCCGGGGTACTGGAGGTAGCGGTCGCGCAGCTGGGCGTAGACGTCGTGGATCTGCTGCCGCCACCGCGCGGGGTCCGGCTCGGGCAGCGAGATCTCCGAGCAGAGCCGGCCGATGAGCAGGTCGTCGAGGTCGGTTTTCGTGGTGATGTGGGCGTAGAGCGACGACGGCCCGGTGCCCAGCACGGCCGTGACGCGGCGGATGGTCAGCGCGTCGTAGCCCTCGGTGGCGACGACCTGCAGGGCCGCGTCCGTGATCCGCTCGGCGGTGATGGGCGGTTTGCGGGAAGCGGCAGACGCGGAGCGCTGAGCACGGCGGGAAGCGGCGGGCATGAGCACCACCCTACCTTGACACGAACTTAGTTCGTCATTTAGAACTTTGTTCGTGACTACCGAACTTAGTTCGTCAGCCGGGTCGGCAACGGCCTCGCTACCCCTCCGCCGAGCCTGGCTGGTGCTGGTCGTCGTGGTCGTCGCGGAGCTGATGGATCTCGTCGACACGAGCGTCGCCAACCTGGCCGGGCCGTCGATCCGCGCCGATCTCGGCGGCGGGCCGATGACGCTGCAGTGGGTGCTCTCGGCCTACACCGCGGCGTTCGCGCTCGGCCTGATCACCTCGGGCCGCCTCGGTGACCTGCTCGGCCGCCGCCGGCTGTTCCTGCTGGGCATGGCCGGCTTCACCGTCGCGTCGCTGGCCTGTGGATTCGCGCCCGGTGCCGGGTTCCTCATCGCCGCCCGGGTGGTCCAGGGTCTGTTCGGCTCGGTGATGATCCCGCAGGGCCTGGCGCTGGTGAAGATCGTCTTCCCGCCCGAGCACCTGCGCAAGGCGCTCATGCCGTTCGGCCCGATCATGGGCCTGGCCACCGTCGCCGGCCCTGTGCTGGCCGGCTGGCTGCTGCACCTGGACCTGTTCGGCGGTGAGTGGCGCTCGATCTTCCCGGTCAACGTCCCGTTCGGCGTTCTCGCCGACGCGCTCGCCTGGTGGGTCCTCCCCCGCCACAGCGGCGAAGACCGCACCGCGCGCCTGGACGTGCGTGGCGTCGGCCTGCTCACCGCCGGTTCGGCGCTGCTGATCGTGCCGCTCATCCAGGGCCGTGACCTCGGCTGGCCCGCGTGGACCTACGTGATGATCGCCGCCGGCCTGGTGGCCTTCGGGCTGTTCGTGGTGTCCGAACGCCGCAGCGCGCACCCGGTCATCGCGCCGTCGTTGTTCCGCAGGCGCAGCTTCGTGGTGGGCCTGGTGATCGTCGGCGGGTTCTACGCCGCGCTGAGCGCGTTCGTCCTGGTGCTCAACCTGCTGCTGCAGTCCGGCTTGGGCTGGTCACCGTTGCGGACCGGTTTCGCGCTGATCCCGTGGGCCGTCGGCACCGCGGTCGCCACACTGCTGTCGGGCGCCGTGCTCGCCGCGAAGCTCGGGCGAGCGAACCTCCACGCGGGACTGGCCATCGCGATCGTCGGCCTGCTCGGTCTCCGGTGGTCGATCGCCCACTGGGGCGCGGGCATCACCGGGTGGCAGCTGGCCCCGGCACTGCTCGTGACCGGACTCGGTTCCGGGCTGCTGTTCGTGCCGCTGTTCGACTTCGTCCTCGGCGACGCGACCACCGAAGAGGTCGGCACCGGCGCCGGAGTGCTCAACGCGGCCCAGCAGTTCGCCGGCGCCCTCGGCGTCGCCGCGCTCGGCACCGTGTTCTTCGCCCGCGTCGGGCCGCCGTCGGCCGCGTCGTACCTGTCTGCCGCCGAGCTGGTGTTCGGCCTCTGCGCCGGTGTCTACGTGCTGGTGCTGCTGCTGGTCCGGTTCCTGCCGAAGCACGCGCAGCAGTGAAGCTCAGTCGCCCAGGCCGTAGCGGCGGATGCGCTTGTACAAGGTGCCGCGCGCCATCCCGAGCCGGTGCGCCGCCGCGGTCTTGTTGCCGCGGCAGGCGACGAGGACCTCACGGATGATCTCGGCTTCCGCGTTCTGGAGCGGATTTTCGTGCTCCGACACCGAAACCGCGCTGAAAATCAGGACACAGCCGTCCTCGAAGCGGCCCGGGGTGACGGGGCGGACGGTGGCGACGCGGCCGTCGCCCAGCGGCAGGTGCGTGGCCGAGGGGCCGGCTTCGCGGAGCATCGCCCACAGCGTCGCACGGTCGGGCAGGGTCACGGCGGGACCGCCGTCGCTGATCATGATCTCGCCGTCGAGCGTGATCACGGTGGTGCCGGGCAGGGAGCGGAACGTCATGTGCGCGTCGACGAGCCGGCGCTGCCGGGGCGTGGCCGCGTCCCGCAACGCCGAACGCAGGCGCTCGGCGAACGCGACGACGGCGGCCATCACGAAGCGGTTGGTGTGCTCGGCGCGGCAGCACACGTTGACCGAACCGAGCAGCAGCCGCGTGGTCGGGTCGACGATCGGCGCGGTCGCGCACGTGTAGGGGTGCCAGGCCTGCTTGTAGTGCTCGGCCCCGACCACCATCGACGCGGACCGCACCGCCATCGACAGCCCGACCCCGCAGGTGCCGACGCCGTCCTCGACGTAGCGGTGCCCGGGCTCGACCTCCACCTGCTGCAGGTCGCGCCGCAACGCGGGATCGGACTCCCAGCGCCAGGTCAGCGTGCCGCGCGGGTCGACCAGCGCGACCGACGCGGCGTCGCCCACGAGCAGATCGGCCGTGCCGGGGATGACGCGGCTGCCGACCGCGACGAGCAGGGTTTCGGGGTCGAACTCGGCGGGCGCGAGGTCGAGCCGCTCGGGATCGACGCCCGACTGCCGCGACCGGACCCACGACTCCTCGATCTCCGGGCGCGCCGCCCCGCGGCGATCGGCCTCGAGGAACTGCTGCCAGACGTCCGAGGCGGGCACGGGCGGCTCCTCTCCTGGCTTCGTCGCCGGGAAACCCGAGTGTGCAGCACCGGTGGAGCGCGCTGCCAGCCCCCGAACGGGCGGGGTGTTCATCTTTTGAACGGTTCCGCCGCGAGCCCGGTGTGGCGCGCCGCGCCGGCGTTACCGTCGATCACCCGGCCGGCGAAGTCAAGGAGGACTCATGCGTTTCGGCGTCTTCATGGCCCCGTTCCACGCCTCACCGATCAAGAGCCCGGTGGCGGCTTTGGCTCGCGACATCGAGACGATCAAGCTGCTCGACCGGCTGGGCTACGACGAGGCGTGGATCGGCGAGCACCACTCCTGCGGCGTCGAGCTCATCGCGAGCCCGGAGATCTTCATCGCCCACGTCGCGGCGCAGACGAAGACGATCAAGCTCGGCACTGGCGTGCTCTCGCTGCCCTACCACAACCCGTTGTGGGTGGCCGACCGCGCGATCCTGCTCGACCACCTCACGCGCGGCCGGTTCATGCTCGGCCTCGGCCCGGGCTCGCTGCCGACCGACGCGTCCATGATCGGGCTCGACCCCCTCAGCCAGCGCGGCGCGCTGGAGGAGGACACCGACGCGCTGATGCAGCTGCTCAACGGCGCCGAACCCGTCACGGTCAAGACCGAGCGCTACCAGCTGCGCGACGCGCTGTGCCAGCTGCGGCCCTTCACCCAGGGCGGGCTGGAGGTCGGCGTCGCCGCGATCGCGTCGCCGTCGGGGCCGCGCATCGCCGGCAAGCACGGCCTCAGCCTCCTGTCGATCGGCGCGACCCTGACCGGCGACCTCGACCTGCTGGCCCAGCACTGGGACGTCGCCGAGGAACGCGCCACGCAGTTCGGCACCACGATGAACCGCGACGGCTGGCGGCTCGTCGGGCCGATGCACCTGGCCGAGACGAAGGAACAGGCCTACGCCGAGGTCGAGCACGGCCTCGACGACTGGTGCAACTACCTGCAGCACGTCGCCGCCGTCCCCCACTTCGAACCCGGCGGCGCGACCTTCACCGAGCGCGTCGACTGGATCAACGCCAGCGGCATCGGCGTGATCGGCACCCCGGACGACGCGATCCGCCAGATCGGCACCCTCGAAGCGCAGTCGAAGGGCGGCTTCGGCTCGTACCTGATGATGGCGCACGAGTGGGCGACGCCGGCCGCCACGGCGCGGCACTACGAGCTGTTCGCCGAAGCCGTCGCCCCGCACTTCCAGCAGCGCCTCGACCGCCTCGCCGCGACCGAGGCGCAGGCGAAGAAGCTGCGAGCCGAGCTGCACAGCCGGCAGGGCCAGGCCCTGGAGGAGGCGAAGGCCCGGCACGAGGCGGAGAAGTCGGCTTGATCTCGGGCGCGGGCCCGGCGGCACCGGTTCTGGCTTGGGTGCCGCCGCGGGCCTTTCCCTTGCGTCAGGCCGGCATCGCGCGTGCAGGACGTGCGGCCGGCCGCGATCGTTTTGCCGAAAACGAAGCGACAGCCCACCCACGGGGTGAATAGCTTCGGGCGCATGGACACCACGTCTCTCACCTGGCGGCCGCTCACCCGCGACGACGCCCAGGCGGCGGCCGATCTGCTCAACGCGATGGAGACCGTCGACCGGATCGGCGAGAACTACACCGCGCAGGACACCCTCCAGGAGCTGGTCGACCCGTACGCGGATCTGGCGCGCGCGAGCCTCGCGGCCTTCGACCGCGACGTGATGGTCGGGTACATGAAGATCCGCTACAAGCGGCACGCGGCAGAGGTCCACCGCGTGTTCCTCGACGGCGGCGTGCACCCGGACCACCGGCGCCGCGGAATCGGCGCCGCGCTCGTCGAAGCCGGGGTGGCGGCGGCGAAAACGCTGCACGCGCTGCACCACCCGGCGCTGCCGCTCGCGATCGACGTCCACAAGTCCGGCCACATCGACGGCCTGGCCGAAGTCCTGGCCCCGCGGGGCTTCGCACCCGTCCGGTACTTCCAGCGCATGGAGCGCCCGCTCGGTACCGCGCTCCCCGAACCGGCGATCCCCGGCGGGCTGCGGATCGAACCGTGGTCCGAGGACAGCGACGAGGACTTCCGCGTGACCCGCAACAAGGCGTACGCGGACCACTGGAACCCGGCTCCGTCGCCCGCGGACAACTGGCGGAACAAGATCGCCAACCACACCCTGCGGCCCGAGGCCAGTTTCCTGCTCCGCGACCCGGCGAACGGCACCGCGGCGGGCATGCTCGTGGCCAACCACTGGGAAGCCGACGCGGCGGTCACCGGCGTCCGCGGCGTGCATTTCTTGGCCATCGGGACGATCCCCGCGTACCGCAACCGGGGCGTCGCCACCGCGCTGCTCGGACACGCGCTGCGGGCGGCCGCCGAGCACGGCTTCGATCGGGCCGACGCGGACGTGGACTCGGCGAGCCCCGAGGGCGTGTCCGGGATCTTCGCGAGAGCGGGGTTCACGGCCAAGCGGCCCTACGTCCGCTGGGCGCTCGAGATCTGACGCGCGGGGCAAGCTCACCTCCCGCAGATGAGGCCGTCCGCGACCCGCCCCCAGATGCTCGCCTTGAGGGACGCAGAACGGAGGCAGACTCATGACGATCGGACCCATCCAGCTCGTCGTACTGGGATTTCCGGACCCGGACTTCCACGGCGCGGTCATCGCGGAGCTCGAACGGCTGAGGGAGAGCGGCACCGTCAACGTGGTCGACGCGCTGGCCGTGCACAAGGATTCCGACGGCGGGATCGAGGTCGCCCACCTGAGCAACATCAGTGACGAAGAAGCCGTCGAGCTCGGCAGCAAGGTCGGCGCGCTGATCGGGCTCGGGATCGACGGCGAGGAAGGCATGGAGGCCGGCGCCCTCGCGGGTGCCGAGGAGGCCGCAGAAGGCATCGACGTGTTCTCCGACGAAGACGCCTGGGACGTGTTGTCGGAGATCCCGGACGGCTCGGCCGCCGCCCTCGTGCTGCTGGAACACCGCTGGGCCATCCCCTTGCGCGACGCCATCGCCGAGGCGGGCGGGTTCCGCATCTCCGACGGCTTCATCAGCCCGCTCGACCTCGTCGCCATCGGCCTGGTCAGCGCGGAGGAAGCGAAGCAGCTGCATTCCTTCGAAACAGCCACCCCCAGCCGCACCTGAGACAGGAGGCAGACCATGTTCGGATCCCGCAGGATCGCCCGCCGCACCTCGCGGCGCACCGCCCGGCGCGTTTCGCGGCGCCGGCGCTGAACCCAGCGGGCCGCGTCGACCCGGAGTGCCCGCACGGGCTCGACCCCGGCCGAGCTCGACGGCCGTCACGGCGGTGTCCGAAGTGGACACCGCCCGGAGTGCCGCGATCGTCGCGTCGGCGCGACCCGGCCCCTACACTCGACCGATGCCGGACAACGACCGTCCCGCGTGCGTCGAGGACGTGCACGAGCTCGCGCTCGCGATGCCGCACGTCAAGATCTGGCCGGGCTCGGAAGGCAAGCCCGTGTACCAGGTCGGCGGCAAGTCGTTCGTCTTCTTCCGCAACCCGCGCTCGGACGCCTTCGACCCGGACACGGGTGAGCGCTACCCCGAGGTGATCGTCTTCTGGGTCCCGTCGGACGCCGACAAAGAAGCGCTCGTGCAGGACGAGGCCACGCCGTTTTTCACCACCCCGCACTTCCGCGGCCACCTTTCGGTGCTGGCGCGGGCGTGCCGCCTCGGCGAACTCAGCCGGGGCGAGCTGGCGGAGGTGGTGCAGGAGGCGTGGCTCTCGCGCGCCTCCGCGCGCCGCGCGGCCGCATGGCTCGCCGAACACCCACCCCCGGCCGGGTGATCACCGGAGGCCGGGGAGACCCAGTCGTGACCCAGCCGAGTCTTGACCGGGTGACTGTTATCGCTAACACTATGCGCCGGAAAGAGTGACGCGGACCACCCGGACGAGGAAGGCGGTGACGAAGTGTCAGCAGGAGCGGCCGGCGACCGGCAGGCGAGCCTCACGGACGTGGCCGGCCTCGCGGGTGTCTCCCACATGACCGTCTCCCGGGTCATCAACGGCACGGGCCCGGTCCGCCCCGAGACCCGGGCGCGGGTCATGGCCGCGGTGGAGGAGCTGGGTTACCGGCCCAACTCCGCGGCCCGCGCGCTCGTCACGGGCCGGTCCGGCACGCTCGGCGTCGTCGCGCTCGAGTCCAATCTGTACGGACCCGCGAGCACCCTGCACGGCATCGAGAACGCCGCCCGGGAAGCCGGTTACGCCATCACGATCTCGAGCGTGAGCCGCCCGGGCCGGTCGTCCATCGCGGACGCGGTGGAGATCCTGCGCCGCCAGGCGGTGGAGGGGATCGTCGTGATCGCCCCGCACGTCACGGCGGGGCAAGCGCTGGCGGGGGTGCCCTCGGCGGTCCCGGTCGTCGCCGTCGGCGGCGGCGAAGGCGCGCCGGTTCCGGTGATCTCCGTGGACCAGTACGACGGGGCCCGCCGCGCCACCGAGCACCTGCTCGCGCTCGGGCACCGCACGGTGTGGCACATCGCCGGGCCGGAGGACTGGCTGGAGGCGCTCGAACGCGAACGCGGCTGGCGCGAGACGCTGGAGCGCCACGGCGCCGAGGTGCCACCCGTCGTCCGCGGCGACTGGAGCCCGGCTTCGGGCTACGCCGCAGGGCGGGCGCTGGCCAAGAAAGTGCCCGGCGGGCTGGACGCGGTGTTCGCCGCCAACGACCAGATGGCGCTGGGGCTGCTGCGCGCGTTCACCGAGGCCGGCATCGGCGTGCCGGCGGACGTGCACGTGGCCGGCTTCGACGACGTCCCCGAGGCGGCGTACTTCACGCCGCCACTGACCACGGTGCGCCAGGACTTCATCGAAGTCGGCCGGCGCACGTTCGGGCTGCTGACCGAGCGGATGGGCGGCGGCGACCAGCACGTGCGCCACCTGGTCGAGCCCGAGCTGATCGTCCGGGAGAGCACCGGACCACGCTGAGCGCGGTCCCCACCGAAGGAGAACCCCGTGTCCCCGCACTCTCCGAATGTTAGCGCTAACATCCACGAGCCTCTCGTGGTCGGCGTCGACTTCGGCACGCTCTCGGGCCGCGCCGTCGTGGTGCGGGTCTCCGACGGCGCCGAGCTGGGCACCGCCGTGCACGAGTACCCGCACGGCGTCGTCGACCGGACGCTGCCCGCGACCGGCGAGCCGTTGCCGCCGGACTGGGCGTTGCAGGTCCCCTCGGACTACGTCGAGGTGCTGCGCACCGCCGTTCCCGCCGCCCTGCGCGACGCCGGCGCCGACCCCGCCGACGTCGTGGGCCTCGGCACCGACTTCACCGCGTGCACGGTGGTTCCGACCACTGTGGACGGAACGCCGCTGTGCGAGCTGCCGGAGTTCGAGCGCGAGCCACACGCGTACGTGAAGCTGTGGCGCCACCACGCCGCCCAGCCGCAGGCCGACCGGATCACCGAGCTCGCACGGGCCCGCGACGAGAAGTGGCTGCCCCGCTACGGCGGACGGATCTCGTCGGAATGGGAGTTCGCCAAGGCGCTGCAGGTGTGCGAGGAGGCGCCGGCCGTCTACGCGGCGACGGCGCACTGGGTCGAGCTGGCCGACTGGATCGTCTGGCGGCTGACCGGCCACTACGTCCGCAACGCCTGCACCGCCGGGTACAAGGGCATCCTGCAGGACGGCGAGTACCCGAGTGCCGATTTCCTGCGCGAGCTGAACCCCGGCTTCGCGGACTTCGTAACTGACAAGCTCGACCGGCCGCTCGGGCGCCTCGGCGACCGTGCCGGCTCGCTCACGGCCGAAGCGGCCGCGTGGACCGGGCTGCCGGAAGGCATCGCCGTCGCGGTCGGCAACGTCGACGCGCACGTGACCGCGCCCGCCGCGCAGGCCGTCGAACCCGGCCGGATGGTCGCGATCATGGGCACCTCGACGTGTCACGTGCTCAACGCCGAGGAGCTGCGCGAGGTCCCCGGCATGTGCGGGGTCGTCGACGGCGGGATCGTGCCCGGGCTGTGGGGGTACGAGGCCGGGCAGAGCGGGGTCGGCGACATCTTCGCCTGGTTCGCCGAGCACGGCGTGCCGCCCGGCTACCACGAGGACGCGCGACGAGCGGGCGTCTCGCTCCACGAGCACCTCACGACCTTGGCCGCCGGCCAGGAAATCGGCGCCCACGGGCTGGTCGCGCTCGACTGGCACAGCGGCAACCGCTCCGTGCTGGTGGACCACGAGCTGTCCGGCGTCGTCGTCGGCCAGACGCTGGCCACCCGCGCCGAGGACACCTACCGGGCGCTGCTGGAGGCCACCGCGTTCGGCACCCGCACCATCGTCGAAGCCTTCCGGGACTCGGGGGTGCCGGTCACCGAGCTGGTCGTGGCGGGCGGACTCGTCCGCAACGCCTTCCTGATGCAGCTCTACGCCGACGTGGTGAACCTGCCCCTGTCGGTGATCGGGTCCGCGCAGGGACCGGCGCTCGGCTCGGCCCTCCACGCCGCGGTGGCGGCCGGCGCCCACCCGGACATCGCCGCGGCTGCCCGCGCGATGGGCTCGGTCCACCGGGACGTGTACCGGCCGGTGCCGGCCCACGTCCGCGCCTACGACGAGCTCTACGCCGACTACCGCGAGCTGCACGACCACTTCGGCCGCGGCGGCAGCGACGTGCTGCACCGCCTCGCGGCCCGTCGCCACGCCGCCGCCCCCGGCCGGAAAGGACAGTCCTGACATGTCGCTGACCGACGAACTGCTCGGCACCGTCGCCGAACTGCGCCAGACGGTGGCCGATCTGCACGGCGAGCTGACCCGCAACGAGCTGGTCGCGTGGACCGCGGGCAACGTCTCGGCGCGGGTGCCCGGGCGCGAGCTGATGGTGATCAAGCCGTCCGGGGTGTCCTACGACGAGCTGTCCGCCGACACCATGGTCGTCACCGACCTGCACGGGCGGCTGCGCGACGGCGATCTCGCGCCCTCGTCCGACACGGCCGCCCACGCCTACGTGTACCGGCACCTGCCCGAGGTCGGCGGGGTCGTGCACACGCACTCCACGTATGCCACGGCGTGGGCCGCGCGCGGCGAGCCGATCCCGTGCGTGCTCACGATGATCGCCGACGAGTTCGGCGGGGAGATCCCGGTCGGGCCGTTCGCGCTGATCGGCGACGACTCCATCGGCCGCGGCATCGTCGAGACGCTGCGGGCCAGCCGCTCCCCCGCCGTGCTCATGCGCAACCACGGCCCGTTCACCGTCGGGCGCACCGCCCGCGACGCGGTGAAGGCGGCGGTGCTGGTGGAGGACGTGGCCCGGACCGTCCACAAGGCCTTCGAGCTCGGCGCGCCCGCGCCGCTGCCGCCCGAGGACGTCGACCGCCTCTACGCGCGCTACCAGAACGTCTACGGCCAGCGCTGAGCCCGGCCGGCGCACCCGACGAGGAGAGAAATGGCTTCGCAGAACAAACCCCAGGTCTGGTTCCTCACCGGGAGCCAGGCGCTCTACGGCGAGGACACGCTGGCGCAGGTCGCCGGGCAGTCGCTGGAGATCCAGCGGCTGCTGGCCTCGACCGGACGGCTTTCGGCCGAGCTGGTCGGGAAACCGGTGCTGACCGAGGCCGCCGCGATCCGCCGGCTGCTGCTCGAAGCCAACGCCGACACTTCCTGCGTCGGGGTGATCGCGTGGATGCACACCTTCTCGCCGGCGAAGATGTGGATCGGCGGGCTCGACGCGTTGCGCAAACCGTTGCTGCACCTGCACACCCAGCTCAACGAAGCCCTGCCGTGGCAGTCCATCGACATGGACTTCATGAACCTCAACCAGGCCGCGCACGGCGACCGGGAGTTCGGCCACGTGCTGACCCGCCTTTCCGTGCCGCGCAAGACCGTTGCCGGGCACGCGGGCGACCCGGTGGTCGTGGCGCGGATCGACGCGTGGGCGCGGGCCGCGATCGGCGCGGACCACCTGCGGGAGCTGCGGCTGGCGCGCTTCGGGGACAACATGCGCGACGTCGCCGTGACCGAAGGCGACAAGGTCGAGGCCGAGCTGCGCTTCGGCGTCTCGGTCAACACCTACGGCGTGAACGACCTCGTGGAGCTCGTCGACCGCGCGTCCGAAAAGGACACCGGCGAGCTGGTCGCCGAGTACGCGTCGGCCTACGACCTGGCGCCGGAGCTCGCCGAATCCGGCGCCCGCCACGAGTCCCTGCGGTACGCGGCGAAAGTCGAGCTGGGGCTGCGGCGGTTCCTCGCCGAGGGCGGTTTCGGCGCGTTCACCACGAACTTCGAGGACCTCGGCGGCCTGCGGCAGCTGCCGGGGCTGGCCGTGCAGCGGCTGATGGCCGACGGCTACGGCTTCGGCGGCGAAGGCGACTGGAAGACCTCGGCCCTGCTCGCCGCGGTGAAGGCGATGGGGGCCGGCACCGGCCTCGGCACGTCGTTCATGGAGGACTACACCTACCACTTCGGGCCGGGCGAGCCGAAGATCCTCGGCGCGCACATGCTCGAGGTCTGCCCGAGCATCGCCGCCGCCCGCCCGTCGTGCGAGATCCACCCGCTCGGCATCGGCGGCCGCGAGGACCCGGTGCGGCTCGTGTTCGACGCCGCCCCCGGCCCCGGTGTGGTGCTCGGCCTGGCCGACCTCGGCGACCGGTTCCGCCTGGTGGCCAACGAGATCGAGGTCGTCCCGCCCGACGAGCCGCTGCCCAGCCTGCCGGTCGCGCGCGCGGTCTGGCGGCCGGCGCCGTCGCTCGCCACGTCGGCCGAGTCGTGGATCACCGCGGGCGCGCCGCACCACACCGTGCTGACCCAGGCGGTGCCGGTCGAGACGCTGCGCGACTTCGCCGACCTGCTCGGCGTCGAGCTCCTCACCATCGACGCCGGCACCACCACCTCCGGGTTCGCCGACCGGATCCGCTGGAACCAGGCCTACCACCGGCTCGCCCAGGGCTTCTGAAAGGAGCACGAACAATGAAGTTCATCCGAGGAATCCGAGGGGTCACCGTCGCGGCGCTGGCTTTGACGCTGGCCGCCTGCGGTTCGAGCGTGAAGACGGCCGACCAGCAGCCGGCCGCCGGCTCGTCGGCGGGGGCGCTGATCGGCGTCACCATGCCGACGAAGTCGTCGGAACGCTGGATCCACGACGGCGACAACATCAAGGCAGCGCTGGAGAAGCTCGGCTACAAGGTCGACCTGCAGTACGCCGAGAACGACATCCCCACGCAGGTCAACCAGATCGAGAACCAGATCACCAAGGGCGCCAAGCTGCTGGTGATCGCCTCCATCGACGGCACCGCGATCACCACCCAGCTGCAGGAGGCGGCCGACCACAAGATCCCGGTGATCGCCTACGACCGCCTGCTGCTCAACAGCCCCAACGTGGACTACTACGCGACCTTCGACAACTACAAGGTCGGCGTGGAGCAGGCCACCTCGCTGGTGAAGGGCCTCGGCACCGGTCCCGGCCCGTTCAACATCGAGCTGTTCGGCGGCTCGCCCGACGACAACAACTCGACGTACTTCTTCAACGGCGCCATGTCCGTGCTCAAGCCGCTCATGGACAGTGGCAAGCTCGTGGTGAAGAGCGGCCAGACGACGTTCGCGCCGACCGCGATCCTGCGCTGGGACCCGGCCACCGCGCAGCGGCGCATGGAGGACCTGCTCACCAAGACCTACGGCGGCGGCGCGAAGGTCGACGGCGTGCTCTCGCCGTACGACGGCCTGTCCATCGGCATCCTCTCGGCGCTCAAGAGCAACGGCTACGGCACCGCCGGCCAGCCCTACCCGGTGGTCACCGGCCAGGACGCCGAGGTCGCGTCGGTCAAGTCGATCATCGCCGGCGAGCAGTACTCGACGGTGTTCAAGGACACCCGCAAGCTCGCCGACGTCACGGTGAAGATGGCCGACACCGTGCTCAAGGGCGGCAAGGCGGAGGTCAACAACACCACCGACTACAACAACGGCAAGAAGGTCGTGCCCTCGTACTTGCTGCAGCCCGTGGTCGTGGACAAGACCAACTACCAGAAGGAGCTGCTGGACTCCGGCTACTACACCGCGGGTCAGCTGAAATGACGGAACTGCTCGGCATGCGCGGGATCACGAAGACCTTCCCCGGGGTCACCGCGCTCGCCGACGTCACCCTTTCCGTGCGCCGCGGGGAGATCCACGCGATCTGCGGGGAGAACGGCGCCGGGAAGTCGACCCTGATGAAGGTGCTCTCCGGGGTGCACCCGCACGGCAGCTACGACGGCGAGATCCGGTTCGACGGCGAGGCGTGCGAGTTCGGCTCCGTGCGGGACAGCGAACGCCGCGGCATCGTGATCATCCACCAGGAGCTGGCGTTGTGCGGGCAGCTCTCGATCGCGGAGAACATCTTCCTCGGCAACGAGCGGGCGCGGCGCGGGTTCATCGACTGGAACCGCACCAACCACGAGGCCGGCGAGCTGCTGCGGCGCGTCGGCCTCGCGGAGAACCCGGTCACGCCGGTGCGCGACCTCGGCGTGGGCAAGCAGCAGCTCGTGGAGATCGCGAAGGCGCTGTCGAAGCAGGTGAAGCTGCTCATCCTCGACGAGCCGACCGCCGCGCTGAACGACGACGACTCCGCGCACCTGCTCGACCTGCTGCGCGGGCTGCGCGCCGACGGCGTGACGTCGGTGATCATCTCCCACAAGCTCGGCGAGGTGATCGCGATCGCCGACACCGTCACGATCCTGCGCGACGGCCGGACGATCGAGACCCTCGACGCGGCCGGGCTCACCGAGGAGCGGCTGATCACCGGCATGGTCGGGCGGGACCTGGAGCACCGCTTCCCGCCGCGCGAGCCGGACATCGGCGACGAGGTGCTGCGGATCGAGGACTGGACCGTGCACAGCCCGACCCAGCCGGGCCGGGTCGTGGTCGACGGCGCCAACCTCACGCTGCGGCGCGGGGAGGTGGTCGGCCTGGCCGGGCTGATGGGCGCGGGCCGGACCGAGCTGGCGATGAGCGTGTTCGGCCATTCCTACGGCACGGGCATCTCGGGCCGGCTGATCAAGGACGGCGTGCCGATCGACGTCCGCTCGGTCCGCGACGCGGTGCGCCACGGCATCGCCTACGCCACCGAGGACCGCAAGCGCTACGGGCTCAACCTGATCGAGGACGTGCAGCGCAACGTCTCGGCCGCGGGCCTGGGCAAGCTGGCGCGCCGCGGCTGGGTCGACGAGCACGCCGAGCACGACACCGCCGCACGGTTCCGCCGGGACCTGCGGATCAAGGCGCCGACCGTGCGCAGCGTGACGGGGAAGCTCTCGGGCGGCAACCAGCAGAAAGTCGTGCTGGCCAAGTGGATCTTCACCGACCCGGACGTCCTGATCCTCGACGAGCCGACCCGCGGCATCGACGTCGGCGCGAAGTTCGAGATCTACTCGATCATCAACTCCCTTGCCGCGCAAGGGAAGGCCGTGCTGGTCATCAGTTCCGAGCTGCCGGAGCTGATCGGCCTGTGCGACCGGATCTACGCGCTGTCCGCGGGCCGGGTGACCGGCGAGGTCGCCCGCGAGGACGCCACCCAGGAGCTGCTGATGCAGTACATGACGAAGGAACGCCCATGACCACAACGGACACGGCCCGGCCCGCCGCGCCCCCGGCCGCCACCCCGGGCAGGCGGATCTCGATCAACCCGCGCCAGAGCGGGATCTACGTCGCCTTCGCCCTCATCGTGGTGCTGTTCGAGGTGCTCACCGGCGGCGCGCTGCTCGAGCCGCAGAACATCTCGAACATCATCGTGCAGAACTCCTACGTGCTGATCCTCGCGATCGGCATGATCCTGGTGATCATCTCCGGCCACATCGATCTCTCGGCCGGGTCGGTGGTCGCGATGACCGGCGCCGTCTCGGCGGTGCTCATGGTCAACCTGCACGTGCCGTGGCCGCTCGCGGTGCTGATCACCCTGGTGACGGGCGCGGTGATCGGCGCGTGGCAGGGGTACTGGGTCGCCTACTTCGGCATCCCGGCCTTCATCGTGACGCTGGCGGGCATGCTGGCGTTCCGCGCGCTGACGCTGACCGTGCTGGGCAACCAGGGCATCGGCCCCTTCCCCGACGCGATCCGCACGCTGTCCAACGGCTTCACCGACGGCTACCTCGGCAACATCGGCCTCGGCCCGCTCGGCGGCGCCGACCTGGTCAGCCTCATCGTCGGCGTGCTCACCGTCGCCGCGATCGCGATCACCCAGCAGCGCAAGCGCTCCGCGCGGCTCGGGTACGGGCAGGAGGTGGACCCGTACCCGGTGTTCGTCGCGAAGGTGGCCGGCGCCGCGATCCTGGTGCTCGCCGTGGTGGTACAGCTCGCGCGGTTCAAGAACCTGCCGTGGGTGCTGATCCTGCTGGCCGTGCTGGTGGTCGGCTACTCGCTCGTCGCCGGGCGTTCGGTGTTCGGCCGCCACATCTACGCGGTCGGCGGCAACCTCCAGGCCGCGACGCTGTCGGGCGTCAAGGTCAAGTCGGTGGCGTTCTGGATCTTCGTGAACATGGGCGTGCTGGCCGCGCTCGCGGGGATCATCTTCGCCGGCCGACTGAACCAGGCCGGTCCCACGGCCGGCGTGAACTTCGAGCTCGACGCGATCGCCGCCGCGTTCATCGGCGGCGCCGCCGTGCAGGGCGGCGTGGGCAAGGTCGTCGGCGCGATCACCGGCGGGCTCATCATGGCCGTGATCAACAACGGCATGTCGCTGATCGGCGCCCCGAGCGAGCGCGTGATGCTGGTCAAGGGCGTGGTCCTGCTCGCGGCCGTCGCGTACGACATCTGGACGAAACGCCGGGGTACCGCTTAGGGGCCGACGTGCGTCCACTGTGGAGTGCTGGACGCGGCGGGAGCTGGACGGGTGCGCGGGTGCGGCAGCCAGGCGGGGTGTCCGCCTGGCTGCCGGATCACGATTCGAACCTTGACACCCCACGGCCGCGATGTTGGATCCCGTGTCGTGCCTCGAAGAAAGCTCGTCATGGCGACGGCGGCTGCGCTCGTGCTCGGTGGTGCGGCGGTCGCCGTGACAGCCGGGCTGGTGACCGGCGGAGACCCGGCGCCGATGACTCCGGCAGCGCCCGCCGCGGGTTCGGCTCCAGTCGCGTCGAAACCCGTTTCCCCGCCGCCCCAGCCCCTTTCGCCCGCGGTGACCGCGTCCGGTGAGCCGGCGCACGCCGACCCCGTGGATGTCCACAATGCACACGGGTCCGGGGCAATTCAGTCGCCGAAGCACACCAGCGGCAATTCCGGCAGCTCCCGGAGCGACGCCGACGTCTACAAACAACCGATCAACGCTCGTCCTTCGGGCCAGGTGCCCGGTCTCGGCCCCGTACTCGGGACGAAAACGGGCAACACCGGTCCCGCGGACGAACCGGTCACCACGCCCTCGGCACTCCCCAACCCGGCCGCGACGCCGCCCACGTTCACACCGTCGGTGCAGCCCGGGCCGTGACCGGGTCTACGGCCGGCGGAAGATGGTGATCGAGTGGCCGACCTCGTCGATCGGGGTGCTGGTGGCCAGCAGGGCCTTCAGGTGGGCGTCGGCCTTGGCGATGGAGGAGTCGGAGACCGCGAGGAGGCCGTGGACCTGATCGGGCGGCACGCGGAGGGGGTCGGCGGCGGCGATGCCGTAGAACGCCGGGACGCCGCTGCCCTTGTAGATCAGCCAGACGGGCTCGCCGGGGTAGGTCGTGTGGAGGCGGTCGGCGAGGCGGCCGAGGTCCTGGCCCCAGTCGACGTTCGAGTCGTGCAGACGCAGGTGGGTCTGGGCCGGGCCGCCGAAGGCCTCGTTGGAGTAGGGCAGGTAGTACGGGAAGGTCAGCAGTGAGCTGACGGCCGTGAAGACGACCAGCGCCGCCGCCATGAGGTGGGCCCAGCGGCGGCGCAGGAGGACGACGCCGGCGGCCGCGACGGCGAGGAACATCGGGAGGAACACCGTGTACCGGACACCGAAGTCGCGGCTGCCGGTCATCGCGGCGGCCAGCAGCACGGCGGACGGGACGAGCAGGTACGGCGCGGCGGGGCGCAGCCGGGGAATCGCGAGCAGCACCACGATCCCGGCCAGCCAGAGCGCCAGCGTGCCGAGCGGGGTCTTCACCAGGATCGCAGCCGGGAGGTAGTACCAGAGGGCGCCGAAGTAGAGGCGGCCGAAGAGGAAGCCGCTCCACACCTGGTCTTCGAAGCCGAACTGGAGGTGCATGCCGTCGCGGTACGGCGCGGGCACCGGCAGCCAGTCGGCGAGGGCGCGCAGGCCGTGCAGCGTCGGCAGGCCCGGCGGTGCCTGCCAGCGCAACCGCGGATCGACGGCGAGGTAGGCAGCCCAGACGACGGCGACGGCGATCACCCCCGTGCCGACGACCGTCGCGACGAGCTCGGCCGCTGTCCGTTTCGGGCCAAAACCGGAGCCGCGACGGAACTGCCACACCGACAGCGCCGCCAGGAACAGCACCACCGGAACCGCGGGCAGGGCGCTCATCTTCGTGGCGATCGCCGCGCCCAGCGCGAGTCCCGCCAGCGGGAGGTACCGCAGGGGCCGGTGCCGGGCCCGCCACACCAGCCAGGCCGACGTCAGCAGGAACCCGGCCATCGGCACGTCGAGCGTGGCCAGGGAGCCGTACGCGATGACGTCGGGTGAGAAGGTGTACAACGCGAGCGCCATGAGCCCGCCGACCGGGCCGGCCAGGTCGCGCGCGAACGCGAAGACGACCAGCCCGAACAGCAGCGTCAGCACGATCATCGGCAGGCGGGCCAGGAGCATCAGGTGGCCGGGGTCCTGGCCCGACTCGTACAGCACGCGCCGGCCGAGCTGCGTTTCGTCACCGGCGAACGCGGGGTCGAGGTGCACGTCGGCGAAGGCCAGGCCGGACGCGATGATCAGCTTGCCCAGCGGCGGGTGCTCCGGGTTGTACCGCAGGCTGTGCTGGTCGAGGTAGACGACGGCCGCGCCGACGTACACCGGCTCGTCGATCGTCGGGGTCTGCTCGACGGCCGTGGTGACCATCGCGAACGCCATCTGCCCGAGCAGCGCGAACCCGACGAGCGCGAAGGCCCACCGCCGCAGCCACCCGAACCGGCCCGCCGGGGCCGGACCCGGGTCCGCCGGGGTCGCCTCGCCCGCGCTCGACAGCTGGCTCGTAGGCGGCGACAACCCGGGGTTCCTTCCACGCGAGAGAACACGTCCGAGCCCATGCTACGCAGCGTCCGGCGAGCGGACCTCCTGCTCAGCCCTCGACGGAGCCGGGCCTAGTCCTCCTCCGCCGCGGTCCGGCCGGGTGACAACGCGATCGCCGTGACGGCACCCTCGAGCCAGCCCACACCGACGCCGATGCCGACGACCGCCCAGACCGAGAGCCGGGGGTGGCCCGCGAGCAGCAGCGGCACCGTGGCCAAGGCGACGGCCTCGCCGGTGAGGGACGCGATCAGGGAGACGTTGGTGCCCGCGCCCAGGCGGTCCGCGGTGGCGCCGGCCAGGCGCAGCACGACGTAGCCGGACAGCAGGATCGCGACGTCCTGCCACGCGTTCGCCCGGGAGCCCGCGACCGCGACACCGGCCAGGCCGCCCAGGAGACCCAACAACACCGTCGCGCCCGCGAGCGCCGCGGGCCGCACCGACGGCAGGCCGGACACCGCCTGCGCGACGATCCCCCCGGCGAGCGCGGCCACCCCGGCGGCGATCAGCAGGAACAGCCACCACGGCACCAGCGGATCGCTGAGGATCCCCGCCGTCACCCCCACCATCACGCCGACGACCTCGACCTTGGGACGGTCCGCCATGCCCGCTCCCCCGTTCCCGCTCGACCTCCGGACGGGTCGGAGGTTAAGGGGCCGGCGGCGGGACCGGTCCCGCCGCCGGAACCGTCCCGTGTGGACCGGCGCCGGTCAGCGGCTGCCGACGGTCCTGCGCTTGACGAACCCGATCACCGCCGTCGCCACGAACAGCACCGCGCCGACGACCACCAGCCAGAACAAGCCCTTGATCACGACCCCCAAGACCACGCACACGAGCCAGACCACCAGCAGAATCCCCAGCAACGCGATCATCGAAGCTCCTCCTGTCGATCACCACCTCCCCGGCGGGAGGCACGTCGGACTACCCGCGGCTCGCGGGGTACAAACGCCGGTGCCCCGAGCGAGATCCGCGGCCCTCGCCGAGCTCGGCGGAGATCGAGACGTCGGCATCGACGGGCGTACGGTCCGGCTGCTCATCCGGGCTCCGGTGCCCCCGGACGGTGCCGGTAATTCGGTTGACCCGGCCTTCCGACGCCGATGCACTGTGGCGCGACAGCCACGACTCCCGGGGAGACCGCCACGGTGGACACGCACGCAGTGGAGATCCGCACCACGACCGAGCAGGACTTCGACGTCTTCGTCGACACCGTCCACACCGCGTTCGCGCGGTTCCCGGAAACGCCCGCCGACGGTGGCGGCGGGTTGTGGTGGTCGGCGCTCGAGATGGACCGCGGGGTGCTGGCCCTGGCGGACGGGCGGCCGGTCGGGACCGCGGCGGCCTACTCGTTCGAGCTCACGCTGCCGGGTGAGGTCGTGGTGCCGGCGGCGGGGATCACGTCCGTCGGGGTGCTGCCTTCGCATCGGCGCCGGGGCGTGCTGAGCGCGATGATGCGCCACCAGCTGGCCGAGCTGCGGGCGCGCGGGGAGTTCCTGTCCGTGCTGCTCGCGTCGGAGGCCACGATCTACGGCCGCTTCGGCTACGGGCCGGCGACCTACACCGGGCAGCTGACGGTGGCACGCCACCAGGCCGCGCTCGCCGCGCCGCGCGCCCAGGCGCCGGCCGACACCGGCTCGGTCGAGGTGCTGAAGCGCGACGAGTGCGGCGACCTGCTGGAAGACGTCTACGACCGCTACCGCCGCGCGCAGCCCGGTGCGTTGTCCCGGCCGCACCGGTGGTGGGCGTTGCGCGCGGGCCAGCCGCCGATCACCGCGGCGCCGCGGTACATCGCCGTGCACCGGGACGCCGACGGGACCCCGGACGGCTACGCCAGCTATTCGCTCGGCGAGCCCGGCACGCTGGCCGTCGACGAAACCATCGCCACCGACGACGCCGTCTTCACCGCCCTGGCCCGCTTCGTGCTCGGCCACGACCTGGTGAAGAGCGTGGTGTTCAAGCACGTCCCGCCTTGGCACCCGCTGCGCTGGCAGCTCGCGGACTTCCGCGCCGGCGAGGCCCGCGACGACGACTGGCTGTGGGTGCGGCTGCTGGACGTCCCGCGCGCCCTGACCGCCCGCGGCTGGTTCACCGACGGCGAGCTCGTCCTCGACGTCACCGACCCCTTCCTCGCCGAACGCGCCCGCCACCTCCTCACCGTCCGCGACGGCAAAGCCGAGTGCGTCCCCACGGACCGCACCCCCGACCTGTCCCTCGACATCCGCGACCTCGGCTCCCTCTACCTCGGCGGCACCACCCCCAGCACCCTCGTCCGCGCCGGCCACATCCACGCGCACCACCCCGAAGCCGCGGCCGTCGCCGACGCGCTTTTCCGGGGCGACCGAGAGCCGCACTGCCTGCACTGGTTCTGACGCCGCTCAGCGGTCCGGGCGGTTCGGAGGCGACGCTAGTTCCCAGGTTCGCGATCCGGGTCCTCACCGAGCACCCGGGCCGCGTCCTCGCACAGCCGCCGCCCGGCGATTTGGTCGGCCCTGTGCGGCAGCCCGAGCCGCTCGGTGACGAGACCGGCAATCCCCCGCCACGTCACCTCGTCGAGGCCACGCCGGCGCCGGATCTGCTCGGCAAGCGCGAGAGCGTGACGTTCTCGGTGACGCCCTGGTACAGCGCTGATTGCTGGGTCAGCGCGACCGCTGTCGGCCGGCCGATGCGGATGGCACTGGGCAGCCGCGGGGCGCGCTTGAGGAAGGTGATCGCGCCGCCGCTGTGCTCGGGCGTGAAACCCAGTGGTGCCAGCATTTCGCGCGGTTCGGCGTGCGGGTCGAACGCGGCGTCGGTCGCGCGGTTGGGCACCGCGTGGAGCATGGCGTCGCGAATCGCCCGCGGATCGGCCGTCTCCACAGTGGACACTCCAGGGCCGGGACCGCGACGGCGGTGCGACGGACAGCGAAGCGCGTCGATCGTAGCGACGACGCCGGGCCGGCTCCGGAGAATCCGTCAGTCCTGCGAATCCGCCGGACGGTTCCCGCGCACCACCAGCACCGGGCACAGCGCGTAGGAGATCAGGCTCTGGCTGGTGGACCCGAGCGCCAGGCCGGCGAGCCCGCCGCGGCCGCGGCTGCCGACGACCAGCAGCTGCGCCTGGTCGGCGAAGTCGAGCAGCCCGTCGGCCGGCTTCTCCTTCACGGCCAGGCGCTCGACCTGCACGTCGGGGTACTTCGCCTGCCACCCGGCGAGGCGCTGGGCGAGCAGTTCCCGCTCGTGGGCCTCGATGGCGTCGGCGTCGGCGGACGAGCCGGACTCCTCGAACACCGACGCCAGGAAGCCTTCCTTCCAGCAGTGCACGGCGAGGAGCGGAGTCCGGCGCCACGACGCTTCCTCGAAGGCGACGCCGATCGCTTCCTCCCCGACCGGCGTGGCGTCCACGCCGACCACGACCGGGCCGTCGACCGGCGGCGCCTCCTCGGCGACGTGGGGCCGCACGAACGCGACCGGGCACTCGGCGTGCGAAGCGAGCGAGACCGACACCGAGCCCAGCACGAACCGGCCGAGCCGGTGCAGCCCCGTCGAGCCGAGGATCAGCATCCCGGCCGACGCGGACTCGGCACGCAGCGCCGACGCCGGCTGTTCCGGCCGCAGCACGGCCTCGACGACCAGCTCCGGCGCCACCTCGGCGACGGCGGCCTGCGCCCGGCTGAGCACGCGCTCACCGCGTTCGCCGACGACGCGCTGCGCGTCCTCATACGTCGGCGCGCGGTGCGGGTACGTCACCGGAATCTCGTCCACGGCGTGCACCAGCCGCAGCCCGAGGCGGCGCTCGCGGGCCATCCGCGCGGCCCAGCGCGCCGCCATCAGCGACGAGTCGCTCTCGTCGACCCCGACGACCAGATCGGTGGACGCGCTTGCCATGGGTTCCCCGCCTTCGTCGGTCTGCCGGCACCCCGGACTGTAACCGCAGCGGACCCCCACGCGAGACGGCCAACAGACCCCCGTCCGGGTGACTTTCGTCCGGCTGCACCCCGCGCTGCGGCCGGCCGCCGAGTCGATCTGCATACGGACGACTACGCGGATCAGCCGACGACCGCCCCAGCACTCGCCTCCAGCAGAATGCTTGACACCGGCCGTCGGCAGATGCGATTTTCATCAGTATGCTGACGATTCTCGTGGCGGCAGCGAGACGCATTGGCAGCACTCGATCTTCCGCAGCACCCGATGCCCAGCGAAGGGACTTTCGATGACGAAGCCCGCCCGCCTCGACGATCCGGACCGCCCGTCCTTCCCCCTCGACGCCTGGTACGCGGCCGGCTGGGACCACGAGATCGGCCGGACGCTGCGGCCCCTCCGCGTCGCCGACCAGCCGGTGGTCCTGTTCCGCCGGCTCGACGGCACCCCGGTCGCGCTGGCCGACGCGTGCTGGCACCGGCTGGTGCCGCTGTCCACCGGCCGCCTCGAAGGCGACGAGGTCGCGTGCGGCTACCACGGCATCCGTTACGACGGCGACGGCCGCGCGACGTTCATGCCGGCCCAGCAGACGATCAACCCGAGCGCTTGCGTGCGCTCCTACCCGACCGTCGAACGCCACCGGTTCGTCTGGATCTGGCCTGGGGACCCGGCGAAGGCCGATCCGGCGTTGATCCCGGACCTGCACTGGAACCTCGACCCGGAGTGGGCCGGCGACGGCGGCGTGATCCACCTGGCCGCCGACTACCGGCTGGTCGTCGACAACCTCATGGACCTCACCCACGAGGCCTTAGTGCACACGAGTTCCCTGCACCAGGAGGAAATCAACCACGAGCGGCTCGACGTGGCCCACGAAGGCCGGACCGTGACGGCCACCAAGTGGATGCTGGGCGTCTCGGCGCCGAACTTCTGGGCCGCGCAGCTGAACCGCGTCTTCCCCGGCTGGACGGGGCTCGTCGACCGCTGGCAGATCATCCGGTTCGAGGCGCCGTGCACCATCACGATCGACGTCGGCGTCGCCAAGGCCGGCACCGGCGCCCCCGAAGGCGACCGCAGCCAGGGCGTCGCGAACCGGATCATCAACACCGTCACGCCGGAAACCCGCACCCGCAGCAACTACTTCTGGGCCAATGCCCGCGACTACCACCTGTGCGACCAGCAGGTGACGACGCTGCTGCGCGAGGGCGTCGCGCGGGTGTTCAGCGAGGACGAAGCGATGATCGAGGCGCAGCAGCAGGCCCTCACGGAGAACCCCGGGCACGACTTCGCCAACCTCAACATCGACGCGGGCGGCATGTGGGCGCGCCACGCGATCGACGCGCTGATCGACGCCGAGACCACCGGCCGGCCGGCGCCTTCCGTTGCGGGAAGCCGATGACCGCGCCGCGCCGGCTGACCGCCACGGTCGTCGCGGCCACCGAGGCCGCCGAGGGCGTCCGTTCGCTCCGGCTCCAACTGGGCAAGCGCGTACACGCCGCGCCGGGCAGCCACGTCGACGTCGTGGTCCATCTCAACGGCCGCGACGAAACGCGGTCGTACTCCGTCGTCGCCCACGACCCCGAGGCCGGCACGATCGACCTCGGTATCCGGCTCGGCGCCACCAGCTCCGGCGGCTCCCGCTACCTGCACGGGCTGACCGCCGGAGACCGCCTGCGCGTCACCGAGCCCGTGCAGACCTTTCCGCTCACCCGCGGCCGCCCCGGCTACACGCTGGTCGCCGGCGGCATCGGCATCACCGCGTTGCTGCCGATGTTTCGCACCCTCGTCGCGCAGGACGCCGACGTCCGCCTCGTCTACGCGGGCCGCGGCCGCGCGACGATGGCGTTCCTCGACCAGCTCGACCATCCGCGGGTGGACGTGGTGGCCAAGGACGAGGGCCGGGTGATCAACCCGGACCGGCTCGTCGCCGACCTTCCCGAAGGACACGAGCTGTACGTGTGCGGGCCGATCGGGCTGCTGGAGGCGCTTCGGTCGGCCTGGCACACCGCGGGCCGGCCGGCGAGCCACTTCCGGTTCGAGACGTTCGGCAGCAGCGGCCGGCACCCGGCCGAGGAGTTCGTGGTCGAGATCCCGAGATTGTCCTTGCGCACCACCGTTCCGGCGAACCGGTCCCTGCTCGACGCGCTGGAAGCCGCGGGCGCCGAGCTCATGTCCGACTGCCGCCGCGGCGAATGCGGGCTGTGCGAGGTGAAAGTGCTGGGCTGCACCGGAATCGTGGACCACCGCGACGTTTTCCTGAGCCCGGAGCAGCACGCGCAGGACGACCACCTGTGCACCTGTGTGAGCCGCGCGGCTTCGGTGCACGGCGAGCCGGCCACGTTGGTGCTGGACGTGCCGTAAGCCGTTCAGTGCAGGGCGCCGAGCGCGGCCGGTGTGAAGGGGACGATCTCGCCTTCGCGGCCGGCGAGGATCTTGGCGGTCCACGACGGGTCGGCGAGCAGGGAGCGGCCGACGGCGATCATGTCGAACTCGTCGGCTTCCAGGCGGTCGAGCAGGCCTTCGATGCCGGTCTTGCGGGCCTGGGCGGGGTTCGCGGTGAATTCGGTGTCGAGGCCCACCGAGCCGACGGAGAGCGCGGGCTTGCCGGTGAGCTTTTTGGCCCAGCCGGCCAGGTTCAGGTCGGACCCGGAGAACGCGGGTTCCCAGTAGCGGCGCGTGGAGGCGTGGAAGGCGTCGGCGCCCTCGTCGGCGAGCGCGCCGAGGATCACGCCGAGCTGTTCGGGGTCGTCGGCGATGCGGGCGTCGTAGTCGGTCATCTTCCACTGCGAAAACCGCACCACGACGGGGAATCCGGGCGAGACCGCGCGGCGTACCGCGGCGACGACCTCGGCCGCGAAGCGCGTGCGGGAGCGCAGGTCGCGGCCGTAGGCGTCGGTGCGGTGGTTGGTGCCGGGCCAGAGGAACTGGTCGATGAGGTAGCCGTGGGCGCCGTGCAGTTCGACCCCGTCGAAGCCCAGGCGTTCGGCGGTGGCGGCGGCTTCGGCGAACGCGGTGACGACCTGGTCGATGTCGCGCTGGGACATCGTGCGGCCTTCGCCTGCGTCGTGCATCGGCACGCCGGAGGGTCCGATGGCGGGCGTACCGGGGTGGGGTGGCTCGCCGGGTTTGCGGGCCATTCCGACGTGCTGGAGCTGCGGGAAGATCAGCCCGCCGTGCCCGTGGACGGCTTCGACGACGCGGGCCCAGCCGGCCAGGGCGTCGTCGCCGTACATCCGGGACACCCGGTCGTGCTGGCCGGAGACGGGGTGGTCGACGTAGGCGCCCTCCGTGATCACCAGGCCCGCGCCGCCGGCCGCGCGGCGGGCGTAGTAAGCGGCGACGTCTTCGCCGGGCACGCCGCCGGGCGAGAAGGCGCGGGTCATCGGCGCCATGGCGACGCGGTTGGGCAGGGTCAGCCCGCCGAGGGTCAGCGGACGGGAAAGTGCTTGTGCCGCACGGGTTTTCATGAGGAATCAGCTCCCTGGTCGTGATCTCCTGCTACGCTAGAACCTGCCGTGGACGTGAGGTTCCACGGTTTGTGGGACGGGTCACGGAGGTCCGATGCGCATCGGGGAGCTCGCCGGGAAGGCGGGTGTGAGTGTCCGGGCGTTGCGGTACTACGAGGAGCAGGAGCTGCTCGTGCCGTCACGCAGCTCGGGCGGGCAGCGGCACTACCCGGACGCCGCCGTGGACCAGGTCTGGCTGATTCAGCAGTTCTACGCGGCGGGGCTGTCGAGCAAGTCGATCCTCGCGCTCATGCCGTCCGTGCGCGAGGGCCGGGCGACCCCCGAGGCGCTCTCCCTGCTCACCGCGGAGCGCGACCGCCTCGACCGGCAGTCGCGCGAACTGGCGAACGCGCGTGACAAGCTCGACGACATCATCGCGACCGCCGGGTCGCACTCGTGCGTGCGGCCGCGGTGACGCGTCCGCGTCAGTCCCGGCAGCCGTCGAGGGTCGGCACCGGGTACTTCGGGTCGTAGTAACCAGGCGCGTCGCGCCCGCCCGTGGGCGCCGGGCCGACGGGCGGGTTGGCGTAGCCGGGCGCCAGGAAACCCGTCTTCGCGGCGGCGCAGCCGACGGAGGAGAACCCGCTGTGCTCGCCGTCGATCCAGAGGCCCTGACTGGTCTTGCTGAAGCCGGTGCCGCTGCGGACCACGTAGTTCTCGTCCACGCGCACGAAGCTGACGATCTCCGCCGGGCCGGTCAGATCTGCGGGGTGCGGATCGTCGAACGCGTAGGCGACCACGTACTTCGCGTCCACGGCCAGCTCCCCCGGCTTCGCCCCGGGGTGCGCGGTCAGGGTGCCGAAGATCCGCGGGCCCGCGTCGAGCAGGCGGTAGCCGTCGGCGATCTCGGTCACGTAGGGCAGCAGGCCCTTGCCGTGCTCCGCCACGTTCGACGCGATCCACGGCCGCGCGTCCGGCGCCAGCTGCGCGAGGAACGCCCGGGGGTCGTGCCCCGTCACCACGGCGGGTTCGAGCCGTGCGGCGAAGATCGCGCGCTTGACCTGCGCGTAGGCCTCCGCGACGGCTCCGGGTTCGGCCGCCGCCGTGGCGATCCCGTCGAATCCCTTGCTCCAGTTCTGGGCGGGCGTCCGGTCGTACGGCCGCGCCAGATCGACGGGCGCGACCACCGGCACCGCCGTGGGGTTGGGCGCGGCCGACTCGGCTTTCGGCTGACTTCCCACCAGCACGATCGCCGCCGCCGTCACCCCGAGCACGAGGAGCACGAGGGTCGCGCCCCACCACCGCCCCCGCGTCCGCCGCAGCGGCGCGCGCCGCGTGCGCCCCCGCCGGCGATCCTTCCGCGCCCCCGCCCGCGCGCCGGCCTCCGCCCGTCTGCGCCACTCCGGATCCACCAGGTCCGGGTGCGAGTCGAGCAGGTCTTCCTCTTCCACTTGCGTGCCCCCCGGGAAAACGTCGTCGCCTCCTCATCGACGACGGCGGGACATCGTTACGCCGGGCGGGTGCTCGCCGCTCGGTTCACCCGAGCGGCTCGCTCGGATCCCCCAGCACCACGAGGATCCGGGCCGGCTCTTCGCCATCGTCCCCGTACACCGACACCCGGTTCAGCACTCGCTCCACCGGCAGCTCCAGCCGAAGCTGCCCGTTCGGCTCGGAGATCTCCAGCGACCGCCGGGAGAGCTCCAGTTCGCCGCGGTGCAGGAGCCCGAGCCCGTCGACCTCGAACGGCTCCTCGACACAGATGACCCAGACCGGTCCGCTCGCCGCTTGACGCACGCCCACGTACAGGAAGTCGCGCCCGGCGTGGACGATCTCCGTCGCGGCGTTCCAGCCGTCGTGATCGTCCTGGCCGTCCGGCGCGGCGATCACCAGCAGCCCGAACGCGAACCGCGCGACGGCACTGCCGTGGAACCGCTCGCCGGCCGCCTCGGCCGTGGTCACGTCGATCATCTGCACCACGCCTGAAGCGGCTCGTCGCGAAAAGGCTGATTCTTTCGCGCCTTCTTTCGCACCGTCGAGGCGCCGGGCGGTCAGTGGTCGTCGCGGGTGGGTGGGGCGGGGGTGGCCAACGTGGTGGCGCGGGTGAGGGCGTAGGCGGCGAAGAGGGCGGGCAGGCCGAGGACGGCGAGCAGGAGCCAGGTGCTGGTGGAGTTCGCGATGACGGCCCACTGGACCGTGACGAGCAGGCCCGCGTTGAGCAGGACGCGGCCGGTCAGCGAGACCAGGCGGGTGCGGGCCCGGGAGGCCTCGGCGGCGGCCCTGGCGCGGCGGGCGCCGGACGACCAGGCCCACGAGAGTGCGAGCAGAAGCGTGACGGCGACGAGGACGTGGGTGGGCGTGAGGGCGGTCATGGGTCACCCCGATCGGGATTCGCGTGTTGGTGCGAAAAAGGGTCGTCTTGGGTTGACGGCCGGGAGGGCCGGCCGGCGCGTCGGAGGTTCTCCGGGCGCCGGGCCCGTCCGGCTTGCCTCGTCAGGATGCAGGGCGGCACACCGGGGTCGCAAAATTTCCGACCAACTCCGATCAGCTCCGGTCACTGTGGGCTCCGGCGGGCCGGGGTGTCGGGCATCATGGCACAAGCCCGGAGTGGGGAGGGGACGTCCGTGACGACTGCGCCGTTCGGGGAGCCGCCCGCGCCGGGGAAGCCCGGGTCGCTGCCCGAGTTCGCGGTGCGGTTGCGGGCTTTGCGGGAGTGGTCCGGCGTGCGGCTGCGCGCGTTGCCGGCGCTGGTCGAAAGGGAGAGAACAGCGCGCGGGGTGCCGCCCGAAGCCGTCAGATGCGCGTACGGGACCGCGCGGGAGATCTTCCGGGAGGAGCCCAAGCGGTACAACGAGGAGTTGCTCTTCGACGTCATCCGGGCGTTGCTCAGGAAGACACAGCCGCCGGCGGATGCGCTCGAACGGCACGTACTGCGGTGGCGGGAGAGTTACCACCACGCCCGGCGGCGAAGGCCCGCGAAGGCGGTGTTCCCCGGGTTCTCGATCGGGCCGCTCAGCACGAGTGTTCAGCTGCTGGAAGGCAACGGGGAACGGGAGATCGCCGAAAGTGACGTGCACGTTCTCGTCACGCCGCGGGCGGTTTCTCTTCCTCCGGTAGTGGCAAATCTCAGGGAAAAGCTGCGCGAGGAGCAAAAGTACCGCCGCAAAAGGGGCCTGGAGCACCACGCATTGCTGTCGCGCTACGCGGTTCACGACTTCGTGGTCAACCGCCGCGGCCCCGAGGAACTACCCGAGGTCACGATCCACTTCGTCCACTCCGACTACCTCACTTTCCTGGCCAGCCAACAACTCGACGAACTCCTCCCCGGCGGCGACACCCTCCGCAGCCTCTACCTCGACGGCCGCGACCCCCAGGACACCCCCGACTTCATGCGCTCCAGCTTCGGCCTCAACATCGCCGTCGTCACCGCCGACAGGTGGCTTGTCGTCGCGCGGCGCAGCGGGCGGGTGGGGGTGGGGAAAGGCGAGTGGAACTCCTCGGCCAACGAGGGGCTGCAGCGGGAACTCGACGGGAAACACGGGCCACCCAACCTGTTCCGCGCCGCCGAACGCGGGCTGAAGGAGGAGCTGCGGCTCAGGCCCGATCACTACGACCTCAAGCTCCTCGCGTTCGCCGTCGTCACGGTGAACTCCCAGTGGTGCTGCCTGTTCCTGGCGAACCTCCGCACGATGACCCGCCGGCAGTTCGAGAACAACCTCGGCCGCGGCGTCCAGGACGCCTGGGAGCACCGCGGGTTCGACTACGTGGAGTTCGAGCCACAAGCGACGATCGAGTACCTGCTGCGCCCCGACCGCCGCGACTCGTGGGCGCCCGCGGCGCCGGTGCTGTTCTACGTGTCACTCGTGCACGTCCACGGCGAGGAGGCCACCGACCGCGTCGTGGAAACGCTGGAAGCGCGGTAAAATACGGGCGAGGACCTCAGCGGCCCTCGCCCGCCCAACCGGCGATCACTTGACCGTGGACCGCACGGCAACCATCACGCCGGCGTGAGCGACGGCGGCAACGCGCCCAAGCCCCAGGCCTGGTCAGGCGTCGCGCTCATGTGGAGCACCAGTTCGCCGCCGCGCACGACCTCGTCGTGCGTGATCCAGGCGCGGTGCAACGGTTTTCCGTTCAGCGTCGCCGACGTGATGTAGACGTTGGCCGGCGAGTTGCCGATCGCGCGCACGGTGAACGTCCGGCCGTGGCCCGTCGTGAAACGCGTGCGGTCGAAGACGGGGCTGCCGAGGATGTACACGCCGCTCGCGGGGGAAACGGGGTAGAAGCCCGCCGCGGCGAGGACGTACCAGGCCGACATCTGGCCGGCGTCGTCGTTGCCCGCGAGGCCCGTGGGACCCGTGCGGTAGGCGTTTTCGCAGACGTACCGGGACCACTTCTGGGTCAGCCACGGCGCACCCGCGTAGGTGAACATGAACGGCATCTGCTGCACGGGCTCGTTGCTGTGGTTGTAGAACTCGTTCCACTTCATCATCACGTCCGGCGGCGTCTGCTCGAAGATGCCGTTGAGCCGGTCGACGAACGCCGCGCGCCCGCCCGCGAGCTTCACCAGGCCGCCGACGTCGTGCGGCACGAACCAGCCCTGCTGCTCCGGGTTGCTCTCGATGCAGCCGTCGCCGTCGCCCATCCAGCTGCCGTCGGCGTTGCGGCCGCGGAACCAGCCGGCGTCGGCGTTGAAGAGGTTCCGGTAGTTCTGCGAAGTCGCGTAGAGGCGCTTCGCGTCCTCCTTCTTGCCCAACGCTTCGGCGAACCGCGCGAGAGCGTAGTCGGTGTACGCGTTTTCGAGCGTCGACGAGAGGCTGTAGGTGACGCAGTAACCGAGCGAGGTCCAGTTCGCGAAATCGGTGCGGTTGGAGCGTTCCGCCGGGCCCATCGCGACCTCGCGGCAGAAGCGGTAGGCCTTTTCGGCGTCGAACCCACGCAGGCCCTTGAGGTACGCCTCGGCGATGACGTTGATCGCGGCGTCGCCGATCATCGTGTCAGTGTCCTTGCCCAGCAGCTCCCAGCGGGCGAGCCCGCGCACGAGGCCGGCGTCGGTGAGCGAGACCAGCGAAGTGATCGTCTCCTGCACCACGTCCGGGTCGATGATCGTGAGTAGCGGGAACTGCGCGCGGAACACGTCCCAGCCGCTGAACAGCGTGCGGTGCGTGACGCCGTCGCGCACCGGCGCGGCGTCGCCCACGCGGTGGCGGCCGTCGACGTCGCCGAACAGCCGCGGGTCGATCATCGAGTGGTACAGCGCGGTTTCGAAGATCTTGCGCTGCTCGGCCGTGCCGCCCTCGACGGCGACCTTGCCCAGCGCGTCCGCCCACGTGCGGCGGGCCCCGGCGGCCACGGCGTCGAAGCTCCAGCTCGGCAGATCGTGGCGCAGGTTGCGGCGGGAGCCGTCGAGGTCGACGAACGACACGCCCGCGCGCACCGGCACCTGCTGACCGGCGCGGACGGGGAACTCGGCGAAGAAGCCGAGCTGGGTGCCGTCGCGCTGTGCGAGGTCGGTGCGGACGTCGGTGCCGTCCCACGTGCCGAACACGGCGATCGGCTGGTGGAACTCCATTGTGAAGTACACGGTATAGACCGGGCTCTGCGCGCCGCAGCCCCAGCCGCCGCCCGTGTGGTCGCAGCGGATCCAGCCTTCGACGGTGGTGGCGTCGACCTGGCGCACGTGCTGCGCGATCGAGTGCGAGCCGTCCGGCCCGATGCGGCGGGTGAGGTCGACCTTGACGCGGCCGGTGCCCGCGTCGTGGAAGGTGAAACGCAGCAGCCCCGCCCGCTCGGTGGCGGTGAGCTCGGCGCGCACGCGGTAGCGGTCGAGCTCCACGGCGTAGTAGCCGGCGCGGGCGGTCTCGGTTTCCTTGCGGTACGGGCTCTTCGCCTCGTCGCGCCCGGTCACGAGCGGGCCGGTCTGCGGGAGCACCTGGAGGTTGCCGAGGTCGCCGTAGCAGCCGACGCCCGACATGTGCAGGAAGCTGAAGCCCTCGATCGTGGTCATCTCGGCCGAGTAGCCGCTGCCGTTGTCACCGCCGGAGACCGTGTCCGGGCTCAGCTGGACCAGGCCGAACGGCGCGACCGCGCCGGGGAACGTCTTGCCGCACGCCGTGTCGGCCGCGGTGGTGACAGATCCGATGATCGGATCGACGGAGTCCACCGGTTGCGGCCGGGCGGTGGCTGCCACCGCGGTGCGGGGCAGGGCCGCGGCGGCGGCCACCCCACCTGTGCCGACCAGAAACCCACGCCTGGACAGAGAACCCGCGTCGGTCATGCTTCATCGCCTTCCGGACGCTCGTGCAGTTGTCGCCACCACACTGAGCGAACGAGCGGGCCGGGTCAAGCAGACATCGGATGTGTGGCCTTTTCTGTCCACTCGTTGTCCGGCCCGGGAATTCCATTGTGGACGTCGCAGTGGACGTCTCGTCGGACGTCACCGCGCGAGCAGCCGCCGGGCTTCCGGCACCACGTCACGCGCGAATGCGGCTACCTGAGCAGCGGAATTGTCCTCGGGCATGAAGACGAACCCGGTGTACGGCAGCTCGCCGCCGAGTTTCGCCAGCAGCTCCGCCCATTCCGCCGCGGTGCCCCGCACGGGGTCGGCACCCTGCGCCAGCCGCGGCCGGCCGGGTGTTTCGGTGACCGTGCCGACGATTTGGGCGATCCGGCGCACGGCCTGTGGCTTGCGGCCCGCGGCCACGGCGGCGTCGTCGATGAGGCGGTTGGCCTCGGCCCACTTCTCGTACGGCAGGTAGGAGGCAATCGGAGCCGCCCATCCGTCGGCGATCCGGCCGGTCAGCGCGAGGGACTTCGGTCCCTGTGCGCCGACCCAGATCTCGACGGGGTGCACCGGCGCCGGACCCGGGTGCACGCCCGAGACGGAGTAGAACTCGCCCTGGACCCGCACCGGCGGACCGCCGTCCGCCCACAGCGCCCGGAGGATGGTGACCGCTTCCTCCAGCGCGACGTTCGACTCGCGCGCGCTGCGACGCGGCACCCCGAGCTGCGTGATCGCGTCCCAGTAGCCACCCGCGCCGAGGGCCAGCTCGAACCGGCCGCCGGACACGATGTCCAGCGCGGCCGCGGTCTTCGCCAGCAGTGCCGGTGGCCTCAGCGGCAGGCTCGCGACGTCCGGGAACACGCTGATCTTGTCCGTGTGCGCCAGCAGATCTCCGGCCAGCACGAACGTGTCCGGCCGGTCCGGCGCGAACGGCGCGTCCTGGATGCCGAGGAGGTCGAGGCCGCCGTCGTCCGCGGCCGTGGCGAAGGCGCGGCCGGCCGCCAGGTCGGCGGTGGGCGTCAGCGCAACGCCGAACAGCAGGTCGTCGCGCAAAGCGCTCCCATCAAGTCAATAGACATTACCGTCAATGATCATGCCGAGATCCGGCCCGCGACGCCATTCGGTGGTGGCTCGTTTTCCGCCGCGATCGGATCAGGGAGGTCCGGCGCGGGTGGCGGCACCGAACCTCCCTGTCGATCACGTCCCGCGGTTACGCTCGGAACCGATCGGCGTCAGTCGACCGGCGGCCACACGGGAATCGGCCCGCGGCCCGACGGGAACCGCACGTTCTTGGCCCGCACGAACTCGTGCAGGGTCTCGGCGGCGTTCTCCCGGCCGAACCCGCTTCCCTTCACGCCGCCGAACGGCGAGCCGAGGAAGGAGCGGCGGACGTAGTTGTTCACGAAGACCATGCCGGCCTGCAGGTCGCGCGCCAGGTTCGAGGCGCGGAAGTGATCGCGCGTGATGAGCGCGGCCGTGAGCCCGTACGCGGTGCCGTTGGCGATGCGCACGGCTTCTTCGTCGGTGTCGTAGACCAGAATCGACGCGACCGGGCCGAAGATCTCCTCCTGCGCCACCGTGTGGTCGGGCTGCACGCCGGTGAGCACGGTCGGCGGGACCCAGAAGCCACCGGCCAGGCGGGCGTCGTCCGGCAGCTCGGCCTGGAAGACGATCTTCGCGCCTTCGGCCACGGCGGTGTCGACGTAGCCGAGCACCTTCTGCTGCTGGCGTGCGTCGACCATGGCGCCGATGTCGGTGGCCGCGTCGAGCCCGTCGCCGACCTGCAGCTTCTCGGTGGCGGCCACGAAGCGCTCCACGAACTCGTCGTGCAGCGACCGGTGCACGAGGATCCGCGCGGTCGACGTGCAGGCCTCGCCCTGGTTGTAGAACATGCCCTCGATCGCGACGTTGACGGCGACGTCCAGGTCGGCGTCGTCGAGCACGATCAGCGCGTTCTTGCCGCCGAGCTCCATCGTGGCGAAGGTGAGGTTCTCCGCGGCGGTGCGCAGCACGGCCTGGCCGGTCCTGGTGGCGCCGGTGAACGTGATCCGCTCGACGGTGGGGTGCCCGGCGAGCGCGGGGCCGGCCGACAGGCCGGACACGGCGTTCACGACACCCGGCGGCAGGACCTGGTTCACCAGCTCCACGAGCCGCAGCACGGCCAGCGGCGCCTGCTCCCCCGGTTTGATGACCACGGTGTTGCCCGCGGCCAGCGCCGGCGCGGTCTTCTTCGTGAAGTGCATCGGCGGCCAGTTGAACGGCAGGATCGCGGCCACGACGCCGTAGGGCTCGTAGTGCACGCGAGCCTCGATCGGGCCCTGGTCGAGCACCTCGCCGTGGAGCGTCTCGGCGAGACCGCTGAAGTAGTCGAATCCGGCGGAGCTGAACGCCACGTCGAACCGCCGCGCGTCACGCAGCGGTTTGCCGACCTCACGCGCCTCGAGCTCGGCCAGCTCCTCGGCGTGCTCCCGGATCACGGCCGCGACCTTGCGCAGCAGCCCGCTGCGCTCGCGCGGCGTGAGGCGGCCCCACTCCCCTTCGTACGCCCGGCGCGCGTCGCGGACGGCCTGGTCGACGACGTCGTCGCTCGCTTCCACCACGTCGGCGAGGTGGCCCCCGGTGGCCGGCTCGAGAACGGCGAAGGCCGGCGCGTCTTCGGGTGTCACCCAGCTGCCGCCGATGAACGAGCCCCAGCGGGCGCGCGGCAGCGGGCCACGGCCGTCGGCCGGAAGGACGGGTTCCAGGGCGTCGGACATCGTGAGATCCCTTCGGTGGACTGTGAACGTTTGCGGTGGATGACCGCCGAAGCTGCCATTGACCACAGACTACTCAGCTCTTACGATAATGCAATCGTTTGCGGCCATCAGGGCCGGTCTTGCAGGTCTTGCAAAGAGGCACAGTTCGGCAGGAGGCAGTCGGATGAGGACTTTGCTCAGCGGAGGCGCGCTCGTCGCGCCGGGTCGCCCGGAACTTCTCGGCGGAGGAGAGCTCCTGATCGACGGGACGACCATCGCCGAGCTCGGACCGGTGGGGTCGGTGAGCCGGGAGGGCGTGGACCGTGTCGTGGACACGACGGGTTCGATCGTGCTGCCGGGGTTGGTCAACGCCCACCAGCACGACTGGTACCTCTACGGCAAGGGGCTCGGCTGCGACGTGCTGCTGGAGCAGTGGATCACCGGCTGCCTCGTGCCGCTCAAGGACAACCTCGACGTGGACGACCTGCGGGTGGCCAGTGAGCTCGCCGCGCTCGACATGCTGCGCGGCGGGACCACCAGCTCCGTCAACCACCTGGTGAACGAGACGACGATCGCCGACGAGGAGGCGATCCTGGGCCCGGTGGCCGACACCGGCGTCCGCCAGTTCTTCGCGAAGGTCATCCGCCCGCACGACGCACGCGACGACTACGCGGGCGCGCGCGAGTCGTTCGAGAAGTGGGACGGCGCCGCCGAGGGCCGGATCCGCGTCGGCTTCGTGCTCGAGGCGACGGCGCACTGGGTCGCGCTCGGCACGAGCTCCGAGGAGATGGTGCTGGGCGGCCACGAGCTCGCCGTGGAGAAGGACACGTTCGTCACCTCGCACATCGCGGGCGGAACCATGTCGCGCGACGAGGGTTACCTCAAGTGGGTGCTGGAAACCGGCCGCACCGACGTGCAGTTCCTGCACCGCCTCGGCGTCCTCGACGACCGCTGGATCCTCGCGCACACCATCCACCCGCGCGGCAACGACCTCGACCTCATCGCGGCCTCGCGCAGCACCGTCGCGCACACCCCGAGCTCCGAAGCCGCCCGCGGCGCCGGCATCACGCCGGTGAAACACATGCTGGACAACGAGATCCGCGTCGCCCTCGGCACCGACGGCCCCATGGTCGACCTCACCAACGACATGGTCGAGCAGATGAAGTGGACGCGCCTGCTGCAGAACCAGCTCCACGAACACCCCGGCTCGATCGACCTCGGCAAGCTCGTGACGATGGCCACCGAAGACAGCGCGTACGCCGTCCGCGCCGACAAGTACCTCGGTTCCCTGCGACCGGGCTACGCGGCGGACATCGCGGTCTTCGACCTCGACACCCTGCACGCGGGCCCGGTGCACCACCCCCTGACGACCTTCGTCCACGCGGCCCGGGGCACGGACGCGAAGCACGTCTTCGTGAACGGCGAGCAGCTGCTGGACAACGGCCGCTTCACCCGGGTGGACGAGCTGCACGTGACGGACCTGATGCGCCGCGCGGGCGACCGCGCCCGCGCCCTGGGACGGCGAGCGGGCTTGCTGCCGGAGGACTGAGCCTCCGCGACGCGGAAAACCCTGGTCCGGCAACGGTTTCTCGTTGCCGGACCAGGGATTTCTCACAACTCAGCCCGCTCCACCGCTTGCCCCTCGGGCGCACCCGTGCGCCCGAGGGGCGCCGACGCGTTCCGCCGGCCGGCGGTGACCGGCGCCGCCGCGGTGATCGCCGCGCTGCCGGGCTTTCTTTGCGCTGCAGCGGAAACGGGCGTTAGAGCTTCGCCGCGGCCGTCGAGTCGCGCAGGATCAGGTCGACCGGCAGGACGACGCGCTTAGCGGGTGCCGTCGGGGAAGCGATGCGTTCGAGCAGGAGGCGGGCGGCTTCGCGGCCGATGTCGTAGTGCGGGATGCGCACGGTGGTCAGCGAGGGGCGCTGGCGATCGACGAAGGGCATGTCGTTGAAGCCCGTCACGGAGATGTCGCCGGGGACGGTGCGGCCGAGCTCGGCCAGGGCGGAGTAGCAGCCGAGGGCGATGAGGTCGTTGCCGGCGAGCACCGCGGTCAGCGTGGGGTGCGCGGCGAGCAGGCGCAGGGTCGCGGCGTGGCCCGCGGTTTCGGTGAACGCGTCGGCGAACTCGACCGCGCCGGTGGCCGCTTCGAGGCCCAGGGACGTGGTGGCGTCGAGGTAGCCGCGGTAACGCTCCCAGCCCGTCGAGAGGTCGCGTGGGCCGGCGACGTGGCCGATGCGCGTGTGGCCGAGGGCGGTGAGGTGGCGCACGAGCAGGTGGATGCCCGCGGCGTTGTCGGCGGTGACCGACGGGATGCCGCCGGTGTCGGTGCGGCGGTTGACGAGCACGGTGGGCACCGAGGACGCCAGCTCGTCGGAACGGCGGCTGGTGGCCAGGATGAAGCCGTCGATCTGGCGCCCGCGCATGGCGGTGACCAGCTCGTTCTCGCGGTCCGGGTCGCCGTCGGTGTTGCCGACCAGCGCCATGTACCCGGCGTCCCGCAGACCGTCCTCGATACCGCGGACGATCGGCGGGAACACCGGGTTGCGCAGGTCCGGGATGATGACCCCGGCGACCGAAGACGTGCGCGTGCGCAGGCTGCGCGCGGCGGAGTTGGGCGCGTAGCCCAGGGCCCGGGCGGCCTCGGCGACCCGGCTCGCCGTCCGCGCGTTGACCATCCCGCGCGTGGCGGGGTTGAGCGCCCGGCTCGCGGTCGCGGCGTGCACCCCCGCCCGCTCGGCGACGTCCTTGATCGTCGGCGGCCTGTTCATCGTGCCAGCATAGAGTGACCGGACGTCACCAAGAGACGGCGACGTACTTGGACTCCGTGTACTCCAGCAGCCCCTCGTGCCCGCCCTCGCGGCCGAGCCCGCTCTGCTTCACACCGCCGAACGGGGCGGCCGGCTCGGAGACCAGACCACGGTTGAGCCCGACCATGCCCGACTCCAGCGCCTCCGAAAGCCGCAGGCCGCGCGCGAGGTCGCCGGTGTACACGTAGGACACCAGGCCGTGCTCGGTGTCGTTGGCCAGCCGGACGACCTCGTCCTCGGTCTCGAACGTGACGATCGGCGCCACCGGGCCGAAGATCTCCTCCGCGAGCACGGGCGCGCCCGCCGGGACGTCGGCCAGGACGGTCGCCGGGTAGTAGAACCCGGTGCCCTCCGGGCGTTTCCCGCCGACCAGCACGCGAGCGCCGGCGTCGACGGTCCCGTCGACCAGCTCGGTCACCTTGTCCACGGCGGCCTCGTTGACGAGCGGGCCGAGCTCGATCCCGGCGTCGGTGCCGGGGCCGACCCGCAGCGCGCCCATCCGCTCGGCCAGCCGCCGGCCGAACTCGGCCGCCACGCCGCGCTGCACGAAGAACCGGTTGGCCGCCGTGCAGGCCTGGCCGCCGTTGCGCATCTTGGCGACCATCGCGCCGTCCACCGCCGCGTCGAGGTCGGCGTCGTCGAAGACCAGGAACGGCGCGTTGCCGCCCAGCTCCATCGACGTGCTGACCACGGTGTCCGCCGCCACGTGCAGCAGCGCGCGACCGACCTCCGTCGAGCCCGTGAACGACAGCTTCCGCACGCGCGGGTCGTGGACCATCGCACCCACGACCTTGCCGGACCGCGTGGACGGGACCACGTTCACCGTGCCCGCGGGCGCGCCGGCCTCTTCGAGGATCGCGGCGATCGCGAGCGCGGTGAGCGGCGTCTCCGACGCCGGCTTGAGGATCACCGTGCAGCCGGCGCCGAGCGCGGGCGCGATCTTGCGCGTGGCCATCGCGGCGGGGAAGTTCCACGGCGTCACCAACACGCTCACGCCGATCGGCTGCCGCAGCACGAGAATGCGGTTGGCGCCGCCCGGCGCGGTCTGCACGGTGCCCGCCACCCGCACGGTTTCCTCGGCGTACCAGCGGAAGAACTCGGCGGCGTAGTTCACCTCGCCGCGCGCGTCGGGCAGCGCCTTGCCGTTCTCGCGCACGATCAGCTCGGCGAGTTCCTCGGCCCGCTCGTGCATGAGCGTGAACGCGCGGTGCAGCACGTCGGCACGGGCCCGGGGCGCGGTCGCGCCCCACGTGGGCAGGGCGGCCGCGGCGGCGTCGACGGCGGCCAGGCCGTCCTCGACGCTGCCGTTGGCGACGGTGGTGATCGGCTCGGCCGTGGCCGGGTCGACCACGGTGATGCGGGACCCGTCGGACGAGGGCCGCCACTCACCGCCGATGAACAACTCTTCGGGGACCTTCACGGTGTGACTCCTCAGTACGGGTTGGCGACGAACAGGTCCTGCGCCGGGAACTTCGTCAGCACCTCGACGCCGGTCTCGGTGACCACGACTTCCTCTTCGATGCGCGCGGCGGAGAAGCCGTCGGTGGCCGGGCAGTACGTCTCGAGCGCGAACACCATGCCCGGGCGGATCTCGACGGGGTTGCCGAGGCTGTTGAGCCGCGAGATGATCGGCCGCTCGTGCAGGCCCAGCCCGAGCCCGTGGCCGAACTGCAGGCCGAACGCCGCCATCTCGTTCGCGAAGCCGAAGTCCGTGGCGGCCGGCCAGACCCGGGCGACGTCGTCGGTCCCGATCCCCGGCTTCACCGCTTCGATCGCCGCGTCCATCCACTCGCGCGCCTGCCGGTACGCACCGCGCTGCACATCGGTGGCACTGCCGACGCTGAACGTGCGGTAGTAACACGTGCGATAGCCGTTGTAGGACTGGATGATGTCGAAGAACGCCTGGTCCCCGGGCCGGATGAGCCGGTCGGAGAAGTTGTGCGGGTGCGGGTTGCACCGCTCCCCCGACACGGCGTTGATCGCCTCGACCTGGTCGGAACCCATTTCGTACAGCCGTTTGTTGGCCAGCGCGACGATCTCGTTCTCGCGCACGCCGGGCTTGAGCGCCTCGACGATGTCCTGGTACACGCCGTCGACCATCGCCGCGGCCTGCGAGAGCAACGTGATCTCGTCGGACGACTTGATCTCCCGCGCGTCGAGCATCGCCTGCTGCGCGTCGACCACCGTCAGCCCTTGGCGCTGCATCTCGAACAGGAACGGCGGCTCCACGATGTCCACGCCCACCGGCGAATCCGCGACGCCGGCCTGCGTGAGCAGATCCTTGATCTGCGTCACGGCGTCGCGCATCAAGCCTGCTTCGGGTGAGATCGCGCCCCGCAGGCCGAGCATGCCGGCTCGGCAGTTCTCCGGCTCGAGCCACGGCGAGTACAGCTGGTGGTGCTTCGCGGCGGAACCGAAGTCCCACAGCATCGGCTCGCCGTCGCGCGTGAGCAGCGCGTAGCGGGTCATCTTGTCGCCGAGCGCGCCGCCGATCCACGTCTGCGTGGTGTAGCGGATGTTGTAGAAGTCGAACAGCAGGAACGCGCCGCACTCACCCGCGTCGAGCGAAGCCCGCGCCCGCGCGAGGCGGTAGTCGCGCAGCCGCGCGAAATCCACGCGCTCCTCGAAGTCGACGGCGTTGTGACCCGGCGCCGGGATCGGCCGTCCGTCAAACATCGGTGGGCTCCAGACCGTCCGAAACCTCGGCGTTCTCGGACACCAGCGTGATGCCCGACCGGCGGGCCTGCTCCTCGATCAGCACGGCGAAGTCCTGCTCCACCAGGCCGGCGCCGATCGCGTCGGCCACGATCTGCGCGGTCGCCGAGGCCACCGGCATCGGCGCGTCCAGCTCGCGTGCGGCCGCCAGGCCGAGGTCGAAGTCCTTGCGCAGCAACGGCATCGTGAACGTCGGCGTGAAGTCCAGGTTCACCAGGGCCGGCGTCTTGTAGCGGGAGAAGACCGAACCCATCACGGAGTCGTTGAGGAAGGTCATGAACGCCTCGCGCGTCACGCCGCCCTTCTCCGCCAGCACCGTGATCTCGGCGAGCGACTGGATCACCACGCCGAGGAAGACGTTGTGGCAGATCTTCACCAGGCGCGCCACCTCGTCCTCGCCGACGTAGGTCACGCCGCGGCCGAGGGTGTCGAGCATCGGGCGCACCTCGTCGAACACCGCGCGCGGACCCGAGACGGCGAGCGTCAGCTTGCCCGAGCTCACGACCTTCGGGTTGCCGCTCACGGGCGCCGCCAGCAGTTCGGTGCCGCGCTTGGCCGCCTCCACACGCACGGTGGCCGAGGCCTCGGCCGAGACCGTGGACGAGTCGATCACGACCTTCGGCGCCTTCGCCGGGTCCGTGAACAGGCCGCCCTCGCCCGACGTCACGTGCTGCAGGTCGGCCGAGGCCGAGACCATGGTGAACACCACGTCCCGCCCGGCGAGGTCCACCGGCCGCTGGGCGACGGTCGCGCCTGCGGCGACGAGCTCTTCGGCCTTGGCGCGGGTGCGGTTGTAGACGGCGACGTCGTAGCCGGCCGCGAGCAGCCGGCGCACGAGCGCCGCACCCATGCGGCCGGCACCGATCCAGCCGATCGTGGGTCGGTCGGTGAGGGTCACCATGGTCAGTACCTCCGAGTGTCACCGTTGTTGTTGCAATCGTTTGCAATCATCATGCGGTGCCAGCTAGGATCCGTCAAGTACCGAGCCGAAAGCCGAGTTGCGAACGTCCGCAGCCGGTTCACCCGAAACGGCTGTGAGATCAGGAAAGGCGGCACCGGCGTGCGTTCGATCAAGCTGGGCACGTTCAGCCCCTCGGTCCTCCTGTCGGTCGCCGCCGCGACCGGCGCACTCGTCGAGGCCCGGCTCGAGGTCACGGAGGTGCCGGCGAAAACGTCGGCCCACCAGTTCGAGGACCTCTTCGAGGGCCGCCTCGACGCCGCGTTCACCAACCCGGACAACGTGCTGGCCTACCGCTGCGTCCCCGGCAACCCGCTGGGCCGGACCGGCGACGTGCGGATCCTCGGCGCGGTCGACCGCGGCCTGGGACTGGGCCTGTTCACCGCGCCCGGCGTCGCCGGACCCGCACGCGGCGGGCGGCTCGGCGTCGACGTGCCCGGGTCAGGCTTCGCCTTCATCGCGTTCGAGCTCCTCGCCCGCGCCGGCCTGGTCCGCGACACCGACTACGAGGTCGTCAGCCTCGGCTCCACCCCGAAACGCGCGCGGGCCCTGGTCGAGGGCACCGTGGACACCACGGTGCTCAACGCCGGCAACGACCTCGTCGCCGAAGCCCAGGGCGCCCGGAGGGTCGCGTCGGTCACCGAGATCGGCCCGTACGCCGGGACCGTTCTGTGCGCCACCGCCGACGGGATCGCCACACACGCCGACGCGCTGGCCGCCCTGCTCACGGTCACCTCCGCCGTGGCCCGGCAGCTGGCCACGGGCCGGCACCGGGAGATCGCATTGACCGCGGTGACCGAGCGCCTCGGGCTGATGGGCCCGAGCGCCGAGCGTCACCTGGCGATCCTCACCGATCCCGCGATCGGCCTGGTCCCCGACGCCCGCCTGAAGCACGCGGAGCTCGACACCGTCGTGTACCTGCGCAACCGGCACTCCCGCGCCGCGACGCCGGTCACCGCGGAGGAAGCGCTGCGCAGCGGCTTGGTCGACTCGTCACTCCTCCCCGAAGCCTGACGCTTGCTGCGATCGTTTGTCATCGCGTTGCAATCCTGAAAACCCATCCCTCGCGCCGCTCTAGCTGCACACTTTCCGCATCAGGCCACTGATCAGCATTGACCTCGGGCCGCCCGCCGCCTACATTACTGCAATCGATCGCAGCTGTGACGCTCGTCTCCGGCGCCCGGGAAGGCTCCCCATGAACAGCTCTCAGAGAACCACCGCGCCCCAGGTCCCGACGGCACGCCGGGTTCCGCTCGTCGTGTCGATCACCGGCTGGACGCTGCTCGTCCTCTCCTACCTGATCAACGCCATGGACCGGCAGGTGTTCTACCCGCTGCTCCCGGATATCAGCGCCGAGCACGGTTTCAGCCTTTCGCAGGGCGGGCTCCTCGCGACCGGCTTCACCCTCGGCATCGCCCTGGCGGGCCTGCCGGCCGGGTACCTCGTCGAGAAGCTGCCTCGCAAGACGGTGCTCGTGATCAGCGTCTTCTTCTACTCCGCCGGCACGCTCGCCACGCCGCTCGCATCCGGTTTCGCCGACATGGCCGTCTACCGGCTGATCTCCGGCGCCGGCGAGGGCATGCAGGCGACCGCGCTGTACGCGGTGGTCGGCTCGTTCTTCGTGCTGCGCCGGTCCTTCGCCTTCGGCGTGCTGGGGGCGGTGTTCGGCACCGGGGTGTTCCTCGGCCCGCTGGTCGGCACCGCGATCGCGCAGGACTTCGGCGGCTGGCACACGCCGTTCCTGTTCTACGGCATCGCGGGCCTGGTCCTGACCGTCCTCATCGGACTGCTCGTCCGGCGCGGCGTGACCGACCTCGACGCCGGTGTCGTGCGCGGCGCCGAGATCCCGACCGACCACGTGCCGAGCTCGCCCTTCAACCGCAACACCGCGATGCTGTGCCTGGCGTGCATCGCCGGTGGGCTCGTGTTCTACGGCTACCTCGGCCTGTACCCGACGTACCTGCGCCAGCAGCTGCACTACACCGCGTCGGAGGCCGCGCTCGCCACGAGCGTGGTCGGCGCCGGCGCCGCGACGTCGATCCTCACCGGCTGGCTCGCCGACCGGTTCAACCCGCGCACGATCCTGCTCATCACCTACGCGGGCGTGGCCGTGAGCGCATGGCTGGTCTTCAACGGTTCCGCGAGCCACGCCTGGCAGTACACGTGGTCCTTCGTCCTGGCCGTGTTCGTGGCGGGCTCGCTGTTCACCACGCTCAACGCCACCATGCAGCGCGCGGTGCGCCCGCACTACGTCGGCCGCGCCGCCGGGATGTTCGTCTCGTTCTACTACGTGGCGGCCGCGTTCTCCGGGCTCATCTTCGCCTCGCTCGTCGGCTCGCTGGGCTGGCACGGCGCCGCGTTGTGGCAGCTGACCATCCTGCCGCTGGCGACGCTGATCCCGTTGTGGTTCATCGACTCCCGCAAGCTCTTCGACCCGCGCCGCGACCGCTGAACGCACGGACGCCGGTCACGCGACCCCGAGGCGCGTGACCGGTGTCCGAACAGGACTCAGCGGCGGACGAGCTTGCGCCCCAGCTGCTTCTCGAGGTGCACCTCGATGAACACGCGCAGGTACGGGTCGTTCTCGTACATGGTGAAGGCCGCAGCCAGCTCCGGCTGCTCCTGCTCGGTCAGGAAGACGATGCGCCACATGTTGAGCGGGTCCTCCTCCGTGCCGCCGACGGAGTGCTCGACGTGGAAGATCGGCTGCCCCGTGCCGGCGGTGAACACCCGGCCGTCGGGCGCCTCGAAGCGCTCCGCGCCGACGAAAAACGCCCGCTGGTTCTCGTGGTCGAGGCGGACGTGCTCGATGATCAGGTCGTAGTTGTCGGGGTCGGCCCAGCGTCGCTGCTCCGACACGCGGGTGAAGTCCTCGAACTGCCCGTTGACCACACTCGGGAACTTCTCGGCGCTGCCGGCCTTGACGACGGTCGGGATGTACACGTCCGGCGCCGCCGCCTTGCGCTTTTCCATGTCCCACAGATCGGTGCGGGTGTACTGGAACGGCGGGGTCACCTCGTAGCGCTCGCGCAGCACGTCGTTGACCCGCACCGGCGTCAGCTTCGCCGTGGTGCTGCCCGGCGCGTCCCACGCCTGGGCGATGATCGCTTCGTGGTCCATCGGTTGTCCTTTCAGGAGAGAGAGTTTCTCAAGCGGGTGGTGCGTCCAGCAGGAGCCGCACCTCGGGTGCCACTTCCCGGGCGAAGGCGGTGACCTGGTCGATCGCCTGCTCCTCCGGCCAGAACACGAACGTCGTGAACGGCTGTTCCTCGCCGAGACGGGCCAGCAGCTGCGCCCACTGCCGCGCCGTGCCCCGCACCGGGTCGGCGCCCTCGTCGAGGCTCGGCCGCCCGGCGTTCGCGGTGATCGTGCCGACCACCTGCGCGATCCGGCGGACCGCCGAGGGGTCCCGGCCCGCGGCTTCGGCCGCTTCGTCGATTATGCGGTTGGCCCCGGCCCACTTCTCGTACGGCAGGTAGGAGGCGATCGGCGCCGCCCACCCGTCGGCGATCCGGCCCGTCAGCGCGAGCGCCTTCGGTCCCTGCGAACCGGTCCAGATCTCGATCGGGTGCGCCGGCGCCGGTCCCGGGTGGGCGCCGGCGACGGAGTAGTACTCGCCGTCGAACCGGATCGGCTTGCCGCCGCCGGCCCACAGCGCGCGCAGCACCGTGATCGCTTCCTCCAGCGCGACGTTGGCCTCGGCGGGAGTCCGCCGAGGCACCCCGAGCCGGGTGATCGCGTCCCAGTAGCCACCCGCGCCGAGCGCCAGCTCGAACCGGCCGCCGGACACCAGGTCCAGCGCCGCCGCCGTCTTCGCGAGCAACGCCGGCGGGCGCAGCGGCAGGTTCGCCACATCCGGGAACACGCTGATCCTGCTCGTGTGCGCCAGCAGGTCGCCGGCGAGCACGAACGTGTCGAGGTAACTCGGCACGTACGGGTGGTCCTGGATCCCGATCAGGTCCAGGCCACCCGCCTCCGCCGCCCGGGCGAACTGGCGGTTGCCCACCACGTCGTCGATCGGCGTCAGCGAGACACCGAACTGCAGGTCCTTGCTCATGCCACGTGCTCCCGGACGAACGCGCCGATGCGGTCGACCGACGCCGCCGCCTCGGGGAGGAACGAAACGAAGTGCTGCCAGATGTGCGGGGCGCCCTCGGTCTCGACCAGCGCCGAGGCCACGCCCGCCGCCAGCGCGCGCTCGTGGAAGCGGCGCGAGTCGTCGATCATGACCTCTTCGGTGCCGACCTCGAGGTGGATCGGCGGCAGCCCGGTGAGGTCGCCGAACAGCGGCGACGCGAACGGGTCCCGCGGGTCGTGGTCGCCCAGGTAACCTGCCGCGAAGCCGCGCAGGGCTTCCCGGCTGACGAACGGGTCGCGCTCGGCGCGCTCGGCGAACGACGGCGCGGAAACCGTCAGATCCGTCCACGGCGACACCGGCACCGCCGCCGCGGGCAACGGCAACGCGAGGTCCTTGAGCTTCAACAGCAACGCCAGCGACAGCCCGCCGCCGGCGGAGTCGCCGCCGACCGCGATCCGGTTCGCGGGCACCGCGTCGAGCAGCGCCCGGTAGGCCGCCACCGCCGCGTCGAGTGCCGCGGGGAAGGGGTGCTCGGGCGCCAGCGGGTAGTCCGGCAGGTAGACCGTGCTCCGCGAGGCGGAGGCCAGCCGGGCACCCACTTCCCGGTGGTTGTACGCCGAACCTTCGGTGTAGCCACCGCCGTGGAAGTACAGCAGCGCCCGGCCGGCCACGGAGGCCGGCGTGGTCACCGCGAGCCCCGGGAAGCCCGGGGCCGCGGTGACGAGCGCGTCGCCGGGGACGGGGAACTGCTCGCTCCACCGCCGGTAGGCGTCCCGGTGCCGCACGTGGTCCGGCCGGTCGTCGACGGGCAGGTGCTCGCCCATCGTCGCCAGCAGGTGGTGCGCCTTGGCGAGCTCGGCGCTCAGCGAGATCATCCGTTCTCCTGCGGCAGCAGCACGGGTTTGGTCGCGGTGCCGTCCTTCATGGCCTGCGCCGCGCGTTCGACCTCGCCCAGCGGGAACGTGGTCACGAGCCGCTCGACGGGCAGCTGCCCGGTGGCGGTGAGCGTGGCCAGCACCGGCAGGAAGGTGGGCGGGTTGCTCTGCCCTTCGACCACGCCGATCACGCGCTTGCTGTTGTTGACCACGTCGGCCACGTCGATCGGCGCGGTGACCCCGAACGGCGGCACGCCCACCGCCGCGGCCGTGCCGCCACCGCGCAGGCTCGTGATGGCCTGCACGAGCACCGCCGTCACGCCGCTGCTCTCGACGACGTGGCCGGCACCGCCACCGGTGAGGTCCCGGATCGCCTCGACCGGGTCGGCGGTGCGGGAGTTGACCACGGCGGTCGCGCCGAGCTCGCGGGCCAGCTCGAGCCGCGAGTCCAGCACGTCGACCACGATCAGCTGCCCGATCGGCAGCAGTGCGGCCGCCATCACCGCCGAGAGCCCGACGACGCCCGCCCCGAACACGGCCACCGTGGACGCGGCGCCCGGCTGCAGCACGTTGAGCACCGCGCCCGCGCCGGTCTGGATGCCGCAGCCCAGCGGTGCGAGCACCGCCGAAGGCACGTCGGCCGCAACCGGAGGCACCAGGACGGTGTTGCGCACCCGGGCCAGCGCGTGGGTGGCGAACGAGGACTGGCCGAAGAAGTTGCCGTGCACGACCTCGTCGCCGTCGTGCAGGCTCGGGCTGCCGTCGGGCCGGGCGCCGTTGGTGAAGTTGCGCGGGAGGAACTCCACGCATTGCGACGGCAGGCCGGAGACACAGCCTTCGCAGTGGCCGCAGGAGTCGAAGGTCAGCATGACCCGGTCGCCCGGCTTCACCGAGGTCACGCCCGAGCCGACCTGTTCGACGATCCCGGCTCCCTCGTGGCCGGCCACCCCTGGTAGCGGGAAGGGGAACTCCCCCGCCCGCACGGCGAGGTCGGCGTGGCACATGCCCACCGCCTCGATCCGCACCAGCACCTCGTCCGGCGCCGGGTCGGCCAGCTCCAGCGAACGCCGCGTGAACCGCTCCCCCGCCGAGGCGACGGTCATCGCGGAGGTGGTCGTGGGCATCAGGACTCCTCGCCGGCCGGGGCGGTCGCCTGGATCTGCAGCGTCAGCTCGGTGGCGTCGCCCATGAGCAGCGGGCCGCCGGGCTGGGACACGTTGCCGGCGACACCGAACGCGGACCGCGAAACCCGCGTGGTGGCGCGGAAACCGACCCGGAAGTTACCGTAGTGGTCCACGCCGTCGCCGGTGAAGTACAGGTCGAGCGCGACCGGCAGCGTCGTGCCGCGGATCGTGAGGTCGCCGCGCAGGGTGTACCGGTCGCCGTCGGCCTCCAGGCCGGTGGACGCGAAGGTGGCCTCCGGGTGGTTGGCGACGTCGAAGTAGTCCGCGGCGCGCAGGTGCTCGTCGCGCGCCTCGGTGCCGGTGTGCAGCGACGCGGTGTCGATGGCCGCGGTCACCGACGACTTGGCGAGGTCTTCGGCGACCTCGACGGTCCCGGAGAAGGCGCCGAACGTGCCGCGCACGCGGGCGGCGACGAAGCGGGTGGAGAACTCGATCGAGGAGTGCACCGGGTCGATCTCGTAGCGGCCGGCCTTGATCTCGATGCTCATCGTGGTGATTCCTTTTCTGGGTGCGGGAACGGGGAAATCAGTGGAAGACACCGTCGTGGACCTCGGCGACGTAGCCGCCGGGGAACTGCAGCAGGACACTGGTGCGGTCCTTGCTCCGGTACGGTCCGGAAAGGACGGTCGCGCCACTGGCCGTGGCCTTCGCGACCGTGGCGTTGACGTCGGAGACGGTGTAACCGGTGGTGTCGCGGCCATAGGGGTAGTTCCAATCGCCGTTGTTCGCCAGCACCACGGTGTTGCCGAACGGGGTCTTGATCCGGACGCGGTGGTAGGTGGTGCCCGGGGCGCCGATCTCGCCGCCGTCGGCGTTGCGGACGTCGGAGATCACGGTGCCGCCGGTGAACCGCAGGTAGGAGGCGAGGAACGCGTTGACCGTGTCCTCGGACAGGTACACGCGGAACTCCGGCTGCGTGGTCAGCGGGGTGAAGCCCGACATGTCGAACTGCTTCCAGATCTGGGAACTGAAGCCGCCCGGGAACCGGACCACGGCCTCCCGCCCGACCGGGCCCGTCCACGCGGAGACGGGCACGGTCGCGCCCGCGCGGTGGGCCACCTTCACCGCTTCGTCAGGGTCCTTCACGCCGAAGCCGGTCTGCTCCGAGCCGAACGGGAACGGCACGGGCGTCTGGTAGTCGTAGGCCGCGAGCAGCCCGACCGGCGAGTGGATGATCGAGGCCAGCGCCTTGCTCGGCGTCGGGGTGATCCCGAAGACGTTCTGGCCGTTGTCGGTGCCGCCGAAGGTCGCTTCCCAGCTCTTGATGAAGGCGGGCAGCTGACCGTGCTGCACGTACACGTGCGACGCGTCGTACTCCACGCCGAACGCCTGGGCCGGCGCACCGAACTGGGCCTGGGTGCCTTCGGCACTGCCGCTCGACACCGCCACCACGGCCCCGGCGACGGCCGCGGCGACCACGCCGAGGATCCCGGCACGCCTCACGATCTTGCTCGTCATGACGTTTCTCCTCCCCTGCTGGTGGTCAGTTCTTGGCGTAACCGGCGGCGATCTGCCCGACCAGCACGGCGAACGGCATCTCCAGCGCCGCGTACACGTAGCCGGCCTGCGGGTCGCTGTTGTCCGCGAGGACCTCGACCATGGCGGTGGCGTAGTCGATGGGGATCACGCCCGCCTGCTGCATCCGCAACAGGCCCGCTTCGCGCTTCGTCCGCGAGAAGGTGCCCGACGCGTCGATGGCCGCGTAGGCGGCGAAACCCTCGGCGGTGACGCTGATGGCCGGGAACGCGAGGCACACCTCGGTGGAGACGCCGGCGAAGATCACCTTCTTGCGGCCGGTCGCGCGGATCGCGCCCTGCACGCGCTCGTCGTCCCACGCGTTCACGGTCGAGCGGTCCAGCAGCGGCAGGTCGTCGGGCAGGACCGCGGCCAGCTCGGGGATCAGCGGGCCCCACATGCCGTCCGCCTCGGTGGTGGTGACCACGATCGGCAGGCCGAGCACCTGCGCCGCCTTCGCCAGGCCCACGACGTTGTGCTTCAGCTCCTCCACCGCGATGTCGCGCACGCCGCTGTACAGCCCGACCTGGTGGTCGACCAGCACGACCACCGCGTTGTCCCGGGTCAGCCGCTCGGTGAACTTGCTCTCAACCATGGGGAACTCCTCCTCGGTTACTTCGTCAATATACATGTTGGTCAATTTTTTTGACTAGTTGGCCGCGATTGTGGTGCGGTGACCCGAGATACCGAGCTTCCGGGCGACGGGTCGCAGCGAGAACGCCGCCAGCACGCCGATGAACACGGTGAACGCGCCGGCCAGGACTCCGGTGTAGATCCGCCAGCCCGCCGGCTCCAGGAGCTGGAGCCACTTCTCCGTCAACGACACGCTCGCGGCCAGCGGGAACGTGAACGACCAGAAGCCCAGCGAGAAGGGCAGCTTCCGGTAGCGCGGCAGGAGCATCGCCTGCACCAGCAGCACGAGCACGCCGACCCCCGCGATCGCCTGGCCGATCGGGTCCACCGCGAACCCGTGCAAGGTGAACCACGCCAGCCCCGCAACCGCCGGTGGCGCGAGCAGGATCGCGGTGGTCGGCCGCAGCGCCTCGGGAAGCGGGCTGTGGAAGCTCAGGCGCTGCACGATGATCGGGGTCATCACCACCGAGAAGAACGCGCCGACGGCGAACAGGCCCCACGCCGGCCCGCGGTAGCCCAGTACGTGGGCGACGTCGGCGCCGATGAGGCCCGGCGCGACCGTCGGCAGCAGGTACCCGGCGTGCACGGCCTCCAGCCCGAGGCGCCCTTCGAACCACGACGCGAGGATCCAGGCGGCGAAGACCGTCGACGTCGCCAGCGCGAGGAGGTACAGGACCCGTCCGGCCACCGGGGACCACGTGAACAGGTCGGACGCCAGCAGCATCGCGACGACCGGGGCCAGCGAGGCGATCGGCCCCTGCGCGGGGTGGCGCAGGTGGTCGAGCAGCTGCTGTTCGCTCTTCAGGCCCCGCACCGCGTGGGCGATCATCAGCCAGACCCAGGCGATCGCCGCGACGGCCCAGAACGCCTGCGGTACCGCACGGGGCAACCCGAGTGCCGGCGCCGCCCTCGTCCACACCCCGGCGAGCCCGACCAGGCCGAAGCTGATCGCGAACGTCGTGAACGGGTACCGCGCCGGCGCGGCTGCGGCCGGCGGACCGCCGGCGGGCTCGGCCGACGGCGTGGCGGGGACGGCGGTGCTCGTCAACGGGTGCTCCAGGAAGAGTGGGATTCCGGGCTGCCCCCTCGGCGGCCCGGACCGTGCCGGAACCGCTGTCGTGGCCCGGCGTTCGCGCTGAACGCCATCGTGCTCGGATCGGCCGCGTTCAGTGCCCGTCAGATGACGGGTCCGGAGACGGTCCCCGCCGCCGCCGACCGACTGGGCCCGATGGGATGACCCCCGGTCGGGCGACAGACGCCTCCGGCGCACCGCGACCAGCGACCGCACCGTCGTGTGGCGGTTCACCGCGCGGGCTCCGGCGAAGGAGGGTGTTGCCGAACCGCCCCGAGACCCCGCCGGAGAAGACGACCGTGACCGCTGCGCCGACGGACCGCCTCGACCGGCCGATCGAGGTGACGATCGACCCGATCCGCCTCATCGCGCGCGTCGGCGCCGGCGTGTGCCGGCGCGACGTGTTCGGGGCCGCCGCGGAGTACGGCCTCAGCCCGGTCCTGCGCCGGCGCCACGGGTACGCGGCGGACCGGGTGCGCCTGGTCGAGATCGTGAGCCTCGACGGGGTGCGGTGAACGTCGAGCGCAAGCCGGAGCTGTTCCGGGCCCTGTGCCGCGGCAAGGCGAGCGTGGTCGTCACGGCGATGGTGGTCGACCTGGTCGGGCCTGGTTCCCCGGCCGCCATGGAACTGCGCGCGCTCGGCGGCGCTTATGACCGTGCAGCGCGTGCCGGGCGCCGTTCGCGGGCGGGGCGGGGCGTTGTGGCTGACCACCTACCGGTGACGGAGCCGGCCGGTACCGCCGAGCGATCCGGTCGCACCGCCGAGCATGGCGCCGGCTCGGAGTCCCCGGAGGTACTGCGGCGGTTTCCGGGGCACCACACGGAAAACGGGCCCTTCGGCGGGCGCGCTGCGGTAGGCCGTGAGCTCGCCGCGGGCCGGCACCGCGCAGTCGGCGACCTGGCCCTCGGTGGTCCCGACCAGCAAGCGTCCGGTCCCGGCCAGGGCCAGCGCCGAGCCCGTCGCCGGCAGCCCGGCCACGACGAGCGGGTGGGTCCCGAGCACCTCGCCGGTCATGGCGTCGAGCGCCACGAGCAGGCCGGAGCTCAGGTAGACGATCGCGGCGTCGGCTTCGATCGCCAGGACCTGGGCCCCGACCACGAACTGCCACCCGGCCTCGCCGTCCGGCAGTCGGCGCCGCGTCACGAGGGTGGCGGCGTGCCGGGCATCGGCCGCAGGGCCGTCGACGTCGAGCTCGGGCCCGGTGCGCAACCAGGAGGTCGCGAAGATCAAGGCGACGCCGTCGAGCTCGACGGCCGCCCCGATTTCCGTCAGGTCCGCGGCTTCTTCCGACGGAGCCACGGGAAACAGGGGCAGCGCGGTCGGTTCGGCGCTGTCGGGATCCACCACTGCGACCCAGCGTGCCCCATCGTCGCCGGACACTCCGTTGACGTACGACGACGAGGCCCTCCGGACCGGCAACGCGGTGAAACCCCGCGGCGGCTCCCGGCGATCAGGAGCGGCGGAATCGCGCAGAGAACGAGACTCCGGACGCTCGACCGGCCGCTCACCGTCCATAGAGGACAAGACGGTCACCGGCCCGCCTTCCGAAGACGCCGCGATCGCCCCGTCGGCAAGGGACTCCACGCGCCACACCGCACCGACCTCGCGCCACCCTGGGCTCAGGCCTTCGAGGTGCTCGCGCGCAAGGGTTTCGTCGCGGGGATCGTCGCTTTCGCGGCAGGGCCCGTCGAGCTCCTGCCAGGAGATCTCGCCGTCGCGGACCGACAGCCAGTCGTCGCGTTCGAGCATCGCGTCGTAGCCGACGGTGTGGGACTCGCGGCCGAGCTCGTCCTCGTGCACGGGAGCGACGGCGAGATCCAGCACCCGGCCCTCGCGCCACCGGCGCCAGCGCACGGACCGGATCTCCCGGCTGTCGGCGAGCGCCGACACCGCGCGGCCGGAGCCGAAGTGCCACAACAGCAGCTGTCCGTAGTAGAAAAAGCCGCCGTCGTACCGCCCGGTCCCCACGGCCAGCAGCGGCAGCAGCGGGTGGAAGTCCACCGCGTGCACCGGAAACCGGCTGCGCAGCAGCAGGCGGCAGGTCAGGTCCCGCCGGTCGTAGAGGCCGACCACGTGCGGCGACAGCCGGGTGCGCCCGTCCCATTCCCGCCACCCCTGCCGGCCGGCGACGGCGACGAGGCCGTGGTGCTCGCTTTCCTCGACCGTCACGGGGCGGCCGGTCTCGGCGAACGGGCCGGTGGCGAACACCCGGCGGACCGTCACCACCGCGTGGCCCCGTCGAGCATCAAACGGACGACGGCAGGGCGTCGAGCCACGAACGCGTGAGCCCGACCCGGTCGGAAGTGCGCAGCAGCGCCGAAGGACCGCGCGAGGCCTCGTGGAAGACCGCGCGGGTGCCGCCGCTCGGCGCGTCGAGCAGGAGCCACGACTGGTAGAAGCTCAGCCGGTCGCTCACCGCGGCCCAGCCGAACCGGCTCGGCACGACCAGCTCGCCCACGATCCCGTCGAGGGTGTGCGGCGCCGCCACGACGACGAACCGGCCACCGACGATCAGCTCTTCGGAGACGTCGACCCGGTCCACGCCACGTTGCCACGTCGGCCACTCTGCCACCGTGACGAGCCGGGTGAACACCGCGTCGGCCGGTGCCGCCACGTGACGTTCGTGGCTGACGAAGCTGTCGCAACGGTCCGGCCCCCAGCCGGGCGGCCAGTGGACGTCCGGGTGTGCTCCTGCGCTCATACCCCCGAGAGTGGACTTCGCCGGTAGACACAGCACCCGTCACATGACTGGCTTGCCCGACCGGTCCCGGTCGTCGTACGCGGTGAGGGCGTCGCGCAGCGCCGCGCGGGAGGTGATGCCCAGCTTGGGGAAGATCTTGTAGAGGTGATCGCCCACGGTCCGGTGGGAGATGAACAGCTTCTGCCCGATCTGCTTGTTGGTCAGGCCGGCGCCGGCCAGCTCCGCGATCTCGCGCTCCTGCGGCGTGAGCGGCGACTTGGTGTCCGGCGCCGACTGCCGCGTGACGCCGGTCGCGCGCAATTCGTTGGCCGCGCGGTCCCGCCACGGGACGGCACCGAGCGCGGCCAGCGTGTCGTGCGCGATGGTCAGCTGCTCGCGGGCAGCGCTCGTGCTCCGAAGCCGGCGCAACCGTTCCCCGTACGCGAGGCGCACGCGGGCCAGGTCGAACGGCCAGCGGTCGAGTGCGGGACCGGACAGCGCCGCCTCGAACCGTTCCCGGGCGGTGTCGTCGTCCGCCGTCATCGCGGTCGCCGCCGCCGTGACCAGCCGCAGGCGGGGTGACAGCTTGCCCAGCCGGGCCTCGCGCAGTGCGGCCGCGTGCGCGTTCGCCTCGGCGCGGCGCCCGGTGATCAGCGCCGCTTCGACGAGGTCCGGCGCCACCCAGAGCGCGCTCGGGCGGTACCGCGCGAGCTCTCCCGCCGGGCTGACCTGCGTCGCGTGGTGGTAGGCGTCGTCGTACTCGCCGGCGCCGACGTCGGACAGCGCACGAGCCTGCCACGCAAAGTACGTGATGCCGGCGGCCTGGTGCGCGATCGCCCACCGCGTCATGTCGTCGGTCAGCTGCCGCGCGGCCTCGACCTCGCCGCGGCCGGCGGCGACGAGGGCCTGCACCCAGTGGAAGTACCAGGGGAAGAAACGCAGGCCGTGCTCGGTGCAGAGGGCGAGACCCTCGTCGGCGAACTGCCACGCCTCGTCCCAGCGGCCCGACTGGAAGCCGTCGATCCCCAGGTGCATCAGCGCGCCCAGGTGGCGGCGGGCCGGTCCCTTGCCGGCGTGGCGCGACTGCGCGAGGTGCCGTTCGGCCTCCCGCAGCCGGGGCAGCCGGTCGGCGAACACGGCGGCGGTGCCGATGCGGATGAGCCGGGTCGGGTGCTCGTCACCGCCGACGGTGTCGATCACGGCGTCGAGCTCGGCGACGTCGTCGTCGGTCGCGCGCGCCGGGTCGGAGAACACGGTCGCGTTCACGCGCAGCACCGGCGGCGGCTCCGGCTTCAGCCGCCCGACCAGGCGGTGGAAGGTCTCCCACGCCTGCCGCGTGCCGACGTACCAGCTGATCAGGAGCAGGTTGAGCAGTGCCTCCACGAGCACGGCGTCACCGGCGTCGAACCCGTGGTCGCCGGCCTCGACGGCCCCGGCCAGCAGCCGGTGGGCCGTGGCGACGTCGCCGTCGGAGTTGATCAGCAGGTGCGCCGCCGCGGCGGCGCCGGGCAGCGAATGTGTCGGCAGGGAGCCGGACCGGCGGGCGTCGCCCAGCAGGCGGCTGGCCGTGGCCAGCTCACCACCGGCGTCGGCTCCGACGTACGCGGCCTCGGCGAGCCGGCGGCCGCGGTCGGCCGGGTCGGGGCTGAGCTCGGCGGCGCGGGTCAGCGCGGCCACCGCGCCCAGTGCGTCGCCCTGGCGCAGCAGGGCCTGCGCCGTCTCGTCCAGCTGGGCCGCGATGTCGGCGTCGACGCCGACGGACGACTCGGCCAGGTGCCGCACGCGGCGTTCGGGCGTCGCGACGACTCCGGCCAGCGCGCGATGGGCCCAGCGCCGTTCGCGTTCCGCCGACGCCTCGACCACTGCGGCGCCGATCAGCGGGTGCCGGAAGCCGAGACGGGTGCCGCTCAGCTGCACCAGCCGGGCGGCTTCGGCCGGGGCCAGGTCGTCGAGGTCGCACGTCTCGCCGCCCGCGGTGCGCAACCGGGCCACCTCGACGCTGCCGCCGAGCGCCCCGAGCAGCATCATCAGCCGGCAGCGTTCCGGCAGGCCCCGCACCCGGGAGGTGAACAGCACCTGCAGCCGGTCCGACAGCGGCAGGACCTCGGGCAACGTGGTGAAGTCCGTCCGCTGGTCCCCGTCGAGCGCGGCCGGCAGCTCCAGCAGCGCGAGCGGGTTGCCCGCGGCTTCGGCGAGCAGCCGGCTCCGCACGGCGGGCGCCAGCTCGGGGAAGTGCCGGTCCACGAGCGTGCGGGCCGCCCGCGCGGGCAGCGGGGGCAGCACGGCCTCGGCCAGCCCGCTGTCCTGGAAGAACCCGCGCTCGGCCGAACGGCAGGCGGCGAGGAAGACGATCGGGCTGCCGACCAGGCGGCGGGCGACGAAGCCGAGCACCTCGGCGCTGGCCCGGTCCACCCAGTGCAGGTCGTCGATCACGATCAGCAGAGGCGTTTCGGCCGCGACGGACCGCAGCCACAGCAGCGCCGCGTTCGACACCACGAGCCGGTCGGGTGCCGCGCCGACCTCGAAGCCGAGCGCGCACCGCAGCGCCGTGCGGTGGGTGTCGGTGAGGGCGGCCATCTCCTCGCCGAGCGGGAAGAGCAGCTGGTTGAGCGCGGAGTAGCCGACCTCGGCCTCGAACTGCGCGCCCGCCGCCCGCAGGACCCGCGTGCCGCGGCCGGCCTCCCCGGCGGCGAACTCGTCGAGCACGGCGCTCTTGCCGACCCCGGCCTCCCCCACCACCAGCAGGGCACCACCGCGCACGCCGGCACCTTCGAAGAAGGAGCGGATCGAGGCGATCTCGTCGTCACGGCCGATCAGCGGCACGGCTCGGCCCTCCCGGGCTCCCGCAGCCGGTGCCACAGCCGCGCGCCGGTGCCGCCGGCCGGGCCGGAGCGGCCGGCGCCGCCCGGAGCCGCGGCACGCCTGCCGAAGCGGACAAGTTCGCGGGCCGCGCGGCGGTCCGAGCCGCCGTGCGCGTGTCCGATGCCGTGGGTCCGCACTCGTTCCTTCTTCAGGGCCGCCGTAATCGCCACCCGGGTCGATGAAATATTCACGACAAGCCGGATCGGCAGTGAAGCAGCAGAGACAACGATCGATCCGGACAGTTCGTACTCGTCGTCGCGATCGGCGTCCGGAACCGCGCAACGACAAAAGTCATCTTAATGAACTACCTGATCTCAGGCGACACCGGGTTCGCCGAAGATCCAGTGACACCAACGAAATTCGACCTCGGTCAAACCACCCGCGGCCGCCTTCCGGTGTCCTCGGCTACCAGTCCATCCCACTCCGAAGGCGGCCGAGCGCCGGCAGAGATTCACCGATGAATAAGCTGCCGGTAACCACGGTTACGGAGAGGACCGCCGCGACACCTTCGGCGGAAGACGTGTTCGACATGAACGCCTTTCGGTTGATACTCATTCTCCGCTGACACATGATGGACTGGATCGCGAGAGGGGACTACGGATGATCGGCTCATTTTCTGTCGGGATCGGTTCATGGACGGGGTGAGCAGACTCATCCGGCTGGCGCACCTCGAGGGCCGTCTCGACGTGCGGTGCCTGATGGCCGGACAGTTCACTTTGGACCACGAGGCCGCGCCGCCGGGTGAGGTGCAGTTCCACCTTGTCCTGCAAGGACGCTGCACGGTGACCACCGGCACGTCCACAGTCGACCTGGGCCCGGGCGACTACCTCCTGCTCCCCCACGGCGACGCCCACACGGTGACCGCGGCCTCGGGCCGCCGGCGCCGGTTCGAGGAGGAGCCGGGAGCGACGTTCACCACGCGCAAGTCCCTCGGCGCCGAGCATGAGCTCGACCTGTTCTGCGGCCACTACCGCTTCGACTCGGCCGCGGGCGCGCTGCTGTTCCGCCTGCTGCCCTCGCTGGTGCACGTCACGATGGACCGCCCGGCGCTCGCGCTGGCCGACGTCCTGCGCGGCGAAGCGGATTCCGACGGACCCGGCACCGGCGCCATCGTGTGCTCGCTGTGCGACGCGCTGCTCGCCATGTCGCTGCGCAGCCGCCCCGACCAGCGGCTCGACACACCCGCCCTGTGGACCGCCATGGGCGACGACGTGCTGGGCCGGGTGATCGCGCTGGTCGTGGAACGCCCGGGCGAGTCGTGGACCATCGACCGCATGGCGACGGAGGCGCGGATGTCGCGTGCCACGTTCCTGCGCCGCTTCACCGCCCGCACCGGCATCACGGTCGCGACGCTGCTCACCTCGATCCGGATGATGGTGGCCGCCGACCTGCTGACGCGCTCGGACCTCTCGGTGGCGCGCGTGGCGAGCGAGGTCGGCTACCGCTCGGAATCGGCGTTCGCGCAGGCGTTCCGTGCCACAGTGGGCACTCCGCCTGCCCGTTTCCGCAAGCACGCGGTGACGAGCCAGTGCACGCGGCAGTAGCCTGTCGTCGCATCTATTGACGGTAAAGATTCATGACCAGTCGGGAAATCCCGGTGCGGACGCACCGCCGGCGGCGCCGCGGCGGTGCGCGTCCCGGACAGCGCGGGCGGCACCGGAGAACGACCAGAACCAGGAGCAGACGATGTCCGTCGTCGAGATGACCACCTTCACGGTGGCCGAGGAGAACACCCGGGCGATGCTGGCCGCGCGCCCGGCGATGGTGGAGGCGTTCCGGGCCGACCGGCGCGGGTTCCTCTCCGCGCGGCTGGTGCGGGTGGCCGAGAACACGTGGCTGGACTTCGTCGAGTGGTCCGACGACGCCGCGTGGGACGAGTCGAAGGCCAAGGGCGCGAACCTGCCCGCGATCGGCGCGTTCTTCGCCACGATCGACGCGCTGGTGAGCGCCGAACGCGGCGTGCGCTACGACGACGCCCAGGAGACGCTCGCCGTCGAGCGCCGCGTGCGCACCGTGGCCTACGGGCCCGAGCCCTCGCAGGTCGGCGAGCTGTACCTGCCCGAGGGCACCGGACCGTTCCCGGTCGTGGTCGTCGTCCACGGCGGCTACTGGACCGCCATGTGGGACCGCCGCCAGATCACCGACGTCGTCGACGACTTCCTCGGCCGCGGGTACGCGGTGTGGAACATCGAGTACCGCCGCATCGGCGAGCCGGGCGGCGGCTGGCCCGGCACGTTCCTCGACATCGCGGCGGCCGTGGACGCGGTCGACGGGATGGATCCCGCGCTCGACCCGGGCCGGGTCGTCATCGTCGGGCACTCGGCCGGCGGGCACCTCACCACCTGGGCCGCCCACCGCGGCGCTCTGCCCGCCGAAGCTCCGGGCGCGAACCCGAAGGTGACCCCGCTCGGCATCGTCTCGCTCGCCGGCGCGCTCGACCTGAAGACGGGCGACGCCACCGGGTTCGGCACGGTGCTGGCCGACCCCGACGCCGAGCCGCCGAAGGACGCGCCCGAGGCCGCCCGTCCGGAAGTGTGGCCGATCGTCGCCGCGCAGGTCGCGGAGGGCATCGTGCCGCTCCTGGTCGGCGCGCACTACGCGGAGAACCCCGAGCGCTACGGCTGGACCTCCCCGCTCGAGCTGGCCAACCCCGGGGTTCCGGTGCTCGCCGTGCACGGCACCGCGGACGAGGCCGTGCCCGCCGACTGGAGCCGCCGTTACGCGGAGAAGACCAACGCCGGCGGCGGCAGCGCCCGCTACGTCGAGGTCGAGGGCGCGACCCACTTCGACGTGGTGCAGCCGGCCCACCCCGTGTGGCCGACGGTCACCGCGTGGATCGACGAGACGTTCACCAAGAACCCGTGACGAGCCGGGTGTCGTGCCGCCGGTCGGTGGCACGACACCCGCCGCTCATTCCGCCGTGCGCCAGCGGCCGCGGGTCAGCTCCGCGTAGTCGGTGAACTCCGGGAGCGCGCCCAGCTGCCGCAGCAACGCGAAGTCGTCGGCGAAGTACCAGTGCTCGGCGACGAGCCCGTCCTCGAACCGCCAGATCGCCATCTCGGTGATGTCGATGCGGTTGCCCGTCGCGGGAAAGCCGTAGAGCTCACCGGTGTGGGTGGCGGTCAGCGACCACACCGCCCACACGCGATCCCCCTTGGCCACGATGTCCTCGATGACGTCGTAGCGATCCGGCAGGGAGTCCTTGCGGTAGCCGCCCATGCCCAGGCCGGACAGCTCCGCCAGGGAGGCCATGCCGACGCGGTTCACGGTCGAGCCGGGCTTGAGGAACTGTGCGCGTTCTTCCAGCGGGACCGAGCGGAACTTCAGGACCAGGTCGATGTTGCGGCGTTCCTCCTCCGTGTACTCGGCATCCTGGTAATCGCCGCCGACGAGGTTCGTCACGAGGCTGCGGGTGTGCATGCGGTCGTCCTTTCGAGGTCGGTCAGGCCCGGACAAGTTCGGCTTCGATCACGATGTCCACGAGGTTCGACACCACCGCGCCGCCGCCGGCGAGCAGGCCGTCGAACTTCAGCCCGAACTCGCGCCGGTCGAGCGACGTCCAGGCGGAGAACCCGGCGCGCGTGGCGCCGCGGTGGTCGACGACACCGCCGGTGCGCACGGCGAGCTCGATCGGCCGCGTGACCCCGCGGATCGTCAAGCGGCCCGGCAACGTCCAGTCGCCCGCGGAGAACCCGTCGCACGACGCGGTGAACTCCAGCTCGGGAAACCGTTCGGTGTCCAGGAAATCCGCCGAACGGATCAGCTCGTCCCGTTTCGGATGGCCCGAAGACGCGCTGGCGGTCGCGACGCGGACATGCACCGACGCGCCCGACGGGGTCACCTCGACCTCGCCGTCGAGCACGTCGAACCGGCCCGTCACCCGCGCGATCGTCATGTGCACCACGGAAAACGCGACGAGGCTGTGCGCCGCGTCCACCGTCCAGGTCCCGGCCAGTGTCTCCAGCGGCCGGTGAGTGGTTTCGTCCACAGTGGTCACGACGCCACCCCCACCGGCACGGCCGGCGAGGTGTTCGCGAACCGCGGCATCACGTGGTCGATGAACCGCTGCAACGAGCGATTGCCGAGGGCCGGATCCATCTGCCCGTACAGGAAAACCAGCGCCAGGTGGCCGATGCCGCGCTCACCGTGGGCCGCGATCTCGCGGGCGACGGTGTCGGCGCTGCCGACGATCATCGCCTTGCGCACGAACGCGTCCCGGTCACTCGCCGCGACGCCGACGACGCTGTTCTGGAACTTCGCCGCACCGGCCGCGCCCTGGAAGGCCTTGGCGGTCGACGCGTCGAGGTAGTCCAGCGCCGGCGTGACCTCGCGCAGCGCGGACTCGTCAGTTTCGCCGACGTAGATCATCTTCTGCACGAGCGACCAGTCGCGCGCGTCCTGAATGGTCTGTTCGTCGTGGCCTGAGCGGTCGAGCGCGTCGTGGTAAAGCGCCCACTTGCGCGCGGTCTCGTCGAGCTCGTCCCGCGCGGTCTGCAGTGCCCAGCCGCGGCCGGCCGCGTCGAGGATGCCCTGGTCGGACAGCGCGGCGCGCGCGAACCGGATCGACGGGCGGAAGCTGCCGGGCATGATGCGCCGGGTGAGCAGCCCGTTCGAGTGCGTGGTGGTGAAGCCGATCTCCACGCCGTCGTCGTCCCGCTTGTCCAGCGCCCGGAACGCGACGTCGAGCACCTCGTCCATCAGCGCCGCGCGGTTCGCGGTGTCGCGGCCGAGGCCCTGGTACTCGCGCGGCGAACCGCCCGTGCCGACACCGATGGTGCAGCGCCCGCGCGTGAGCAGGTCGAGCGTCGTGCACGCTTCGGCGAAGTTGAGTGGGTTCCACAGCGCCGGGACCGCGACCGAGATGATCGTGTGCAGGTTCTCCAGCTGCGGCGCGAGGTAGGCCCCGAAGGTGAACGGGTTGCCGTAGGTGTTGTAGCCGGTGAAGTGGTGCTCGGTGAGGCAGACGCCCGCGAAACCGCTGCGGTCCGCGATGCGCGCCTGCTCGGTCACGGCTTCGACGACCTCGAGGTCGTGCGCGCCGTCGGGCGACTGGGCGTTGAGGTAGATCGAGAACTTCATGTCTCCCCTTGGGTTCTGTGAGGTGTGCGGGGTTGTCTTCAGACGTCGCCGCGGATGTGCGCGGCGACGTCGGCGCGCAGGTGCACGAAGCGCGGGTCCGAGCGGGTGGTGATCTGGTCGCGCGGCGCGGGCAGGTCCACCGTCACCTGCTCGGCGACCGTGGCCGGCGGCCGGCTCAGCACGATCACCCGGTCGGACAGGTACACGCTCTCGTCGATGTCGTGCGTGACCACGAGGATCGTCATGCCGAACCGGTCGCGCACCGACAGCGTGAGGTCCTCGAGGTCGGCGCGGGTCTGGGCGTCGACGCTCGCGAACGGCTCGTCCATCAGCAGGATCCGTGGGCGGCAAGCCAGCGCGCGGGCGATGGCCACGCGCTGCTGCATGCCGCCCGAGAGCTGCCACGGGTACTTGCGCCGCGCGTCGCCCAGCCCGACCGCCGCCAGCGACTCGGCGGTGCGTTCCCGGCGTTCGGCCGCGGGCACGCCGGTGGCGCGCAACGGGAACTCGACGTTGCGGCCCACGCGCATCCACGGGAACAGCGAGCGGCTGTAGTCCTGGAAGACCATCGAGAGCCCGGCCGGCACGCCGTCCACGGGCTTGCCGAGCACGCACACCTCGCCCCGGCCGGGCCGCAGCAGCCCGGCGAGGCAGCGCAGCAGCGTCGACTTCCCCGTGCCGGACGGGCCGACGATCGTCAGCAGTTCGCCGTCGGCCGCGGTGAACGACACGTCGTGCAGCACCGGCTGCGGTTGCCCGGGATAGCTGTGGCCGAGGTCCGTGACCCGCAACGCGGGCTCGGCCGGCGCGTCCGGACCGCCCGCGAGCGGGCGGGCCGCGGCGTGGACCGGGTTCTGCATGGAGGTCATCACCAACTCCTGTCGAGTACTTCGGGGATCAGTCGTGCCGGGCCCGGCTGTGGCGGTGCCAGCGCAGCGCGCGGTGTTCGAGCGTGGTGAACACGGTGTTGAAGACGTAGCCGAGCACGCCGAGCGCGACCATCGCCGCCCACATGCCGGCGAACTCGAAGTGGCGCTGGGAGTCGACGAGGAAGAAGCCGAGCCCGCTGGTGGCGACGACCCACTCCGACAGCACCATCAGCACCAGCGCCAAGGAGAGCCCCACGCGCATGCCCGCCACGATCGCCGGGGTCGCGTAGCAGAGGTCGACCTGCACGAGCCGGCGCACCGGTCCCAGGCGCAGCGTGCGGGCCGTGTCCCGCGCGACGGGGTCGATGGCGCCGGTCGCCTGCATCGCGTTGAGCAGTACGGGCCACGTGCAGCCGAACGCGATCACCAGCACGCGCATCACGTCGTTGGCGCCGAACACGATGAGGAACACCGGGAGGATCGCCGGCGTCGGCAGCGCCCGGAGGAACTGCGCCGCCGGGTCCACCATGCGCCGCACGGTGGGGAACGCGCCCGCCGACACCCCGATCACCGCGCCGAGCAGCGAGCCGCCGAGCCAGCCGATCAGCATCCGCACGAGGCTCGGAGCCACGTCCGTCCACAGTGGAGCCGAGGTCCAGAGGTGGCTCGCCGGGCCGGCGAACCACAGCGTCCGCATGCGATCGAGGATCTGCAGCGGCGTCGGGAAGTACGGGTTGGCCGCGGCCTCGGTGGCGCGCTGCCAGACCCAGCACAGCACGGCCAGCAGGCCGAACCGCAGCACGAACCGGCCCGCGACCACCGAGACGGTCCGCAGTGGGCGCACCGAAACCGGCGCCGGTGAAAGCACGGCACTCATCGCGGTTCTCCTTCGCTCCACGGCAGGAACCGTCGTTCCAGGGCCCGGGCGGCCCCGTTCACGACCAGCCCCAGCAGCCCCGCCGCGCACACGGCGGCGAACGCGTAGTCGGTGTGGCTGCCGCCCTGGGTCGCGGCGAGCAGGTAGGCCCCCACGCCGCTGTCGGTGCCGATGAGCAGCTCGGCGGCCACGGCGATCACGAGCGCGAGCCCGATCGACACCCGGACGCCGGCCGCGATCACCGGCGCGGCCGAGGGCAGCACGATCTCGGCGAGCCGGCGCGGCAGCCGCGCGCCGTAGAGGCGGGCCGTCTGCAACGCGACGCCGTCGACGTCGCGGACGCCGTGGATCGTGTTGAGCAGCACCGGCCACACCGTGGCGCTCACAATCGTGATCACCACCGACGCGCGGCCCGTGCCGGTCACCAGGACCAGCAGCGGCACGATCGCCACCGCGGGCACCGGCCGCAGCAGGTCCACGACGATCCGTGTCGCGGTGTGCGCGGCCGGGACGAGCCCGAGGACCAGGCCCACGACCAGGCCGGCCGGCACGGCGATCACCAGCGCGAGCAACGCCGAACCCGCGGTGGCGCCGAGGTCGGCCAGGAACGGCGCGTTGGTGAGCAGCTCCCCCAGCCGCGTGAGGATCACGCTCGCGGGCGGCAGGTACTGCGTGCTCACCAGGCCCGAACGGGCGACCACCTCCTCGGCCGCGGCGAGCAGGACCAGGCCGGAGAGCCCGAGCACGAAGGTGGACAGTGCGGGGCGGTGCCCCCGGCGCGGGCCGGCGCGCCGGGGCAGGACGTCGAGCGACATGGGACTGGTGTCCTTTCCGGCGTCAGCGGTCCGCGGCCATCACGCCGGCGGGCAGCGCCGTGCTGGTGAGCATCCCGGCCTGCTGCATGAGCTCCGCCAGCTTCTGCAGCGGCGCCGTGTCGGTCACGTTCGTGGCGAACCCGGGCAGCTTCATGCCGGCGGCCAGCGACGCGTCGACGCGCGTGAACGTCGGCACGGCCTTGCGCAACGCGTCGGGATCGGCGTTGAGCGCGGTGTTCTCGGCCGCCAGGGCCTTGCGGAAGGCCGCGATCACATCCGGGTGCTGCTCGGCGTAGCTCGTGGTGGTCACGTAGACGCCGACGAGCGTGTCGGTGAGCGGGCCGGTGAACTGGTCGGAGACGCTTCGCGTGCGCACCGTCTTGCGGATCGTCGAGAGGAACGGCTCCGGCGCGCAGACGGCGTCGACGATCCCGCGCTGCAACGCGCTGCCCTCGTCCGGCAGCGCGACCGGCACGAGTTTCACCGACTTCGGGTCCAGCCCCGCCGCCCGCAGCTGCGCGGGAATGGTGAGGGCGCAGCTCGAAGTCGTGCCGGGGATGGCGACGCTGTGGCCGGGCAGGTCCCGCAACGACCGGATCGGCGAGTCGGCCTTGGCGAGCACGTCGAGCTGGCCCGGCCGGCCGAGGTCGCTGAGCCCCACGACCGCGACGGCGAGCTTCTTCTGCACGGCGAGCAGGTAGTCGGCCGCGTTGTCCCAGACGATCGGGTACGCGTTGCCGAGCAGGCCCACCAGCGGCGAGTCGGAGCTCGTGTGGTTGTGCGCCTGCAGGGTGACGCCGGCCTTGGCGAACCCGCCGTTGCGGGCGCCGAGGTAGACCGCCGACGACGAGGTGGTCGCCGGAGCGTCCACCACGACCGCCGCGCCGCCCGGCGCCGGACCGGGGCCCGAACCCGAGCCGGGTGCGGCCGTGGTGTCCGTGGTGGAGCACGCCGAGGTGACCGCCAGGGTCGCGACGCCGGCGAGCGCCGCCGCGATCCGTTTCCCGGCCCGTGTCCGCGCCTTGCCAGAGTTGCCGGTGTTGTCCGCCATGCCGATTCCGCCTTCCGCAGTACCGCGCTGCTGTGAAAGGCATGGAAGACCGCGGGTGTGACGTGGACAACGCCCTTGTGCAAGTTTCCACATCCGGTTGCCGCGGGTGGTCCCGCGGCGGCGACATGGAACCATGACTTCTTCGACTCCGCCCTCGCCGGGCGCGGCGCTGGGTTCGGCCCGGTCGATGTCCGCCCCCGTCCACCTCGCCGGCTACGGCGTGGACGCCGACCGGTTCCGCGGTCTGGCCGCCTCGCTCCCGACGTCGGTCAGCGTCATCACCACGACCGCCGAAGACGGCTCACCGATCGGCATGACGTCGGGCACGGTGTGCAGCCTGTCGTGCGAACCGCCGCTGCTGCTGGTGTGCCTCGGCAAGGCTTCGCGGACGCTGCAGGCGATCCGCGACCGCGGGCGTTTCGGCGTGAACGTGCTCGACAGCAACGGTTCCGAGCTTTCCGCGCACTTCGCGAGCCGGGCGGAGGACAAGTTCGCCACCACTGGCTGGCACCGCGGCCGGCACGGCTCGCCCGTGCTGGAGGACTCCGTGGTGGCGTTCCTGGAGTGCGAGCTCTACCAGGTGGTCGACGGCGGGGACCACGCCATCGTCGTCGGGCTCATCATGGACGGGGAACACACGGACGCGTCGCCGTTGGTGTATTTCCGCCGCAGCTACTCGGGTTTCGGGGAATCCGGCGCGTGAGGTCAGCGGCCGGCCTTGCGCCGCAACCGTTCCTCGTCGTGCACCACGAGCTCACGCGACTCCAGCGTCACCACACCCAGGCGCGCCATGTCCTTCAGCGCCTTGTTCACGCTCTCGCGCGAGGCGCCGACGTAGTGCGCCCACTGCTCCTGCGTGAGGTCGTGCCGCACGCGGATGCCGTCGGGGCCGCGCACCCCGATGCGGTCGGCCAGCTCGACGATCCCGGCCGCGACGCGCCCGCTGATGTCGGGGTTGAGCAGCGAGCCCACGGTCTCGTTGATCCGCCGCACCTGCGCCGAAAGGAACCGCACCACGGCCGCCCCGATCCGTGGGTCGCTCAGCACCCACTCGCGCAGCCGGGCCGCCGGCAGGGCGATCACGTCGGCGTCGCTGATCGCCACGGCGTCGGATACCCGCGCGTTGCCCTCGAACACGCTGGTGATGCCGAACGGGTCACCGGGCAGGAACAACGTCATCAGCCGTTCGCGGCCCGTGGGGGTCGTCCGTCCCATCGCGACCTTCCCGGCCACGACGAGGTAACCGAAGGGCGCCGGCTCCCCGGTCTGGAAGATGACCTCACCACGCGGGTAGTGGCGCGCCGTCCCGCTTTCGAGCAGGCAGGCCACCAGGTCGGCCGGCATCCCCGCGAAGAACGGGCTCACGACCGCGCCACCCGCCGCGGAGCGGAAGCGCTCCGCGGGCGGAAGGGCGCCGGCCGGGTTCATCCGAGCAGTGTAAGCACCGGCACCGGCGATTCACGCGTTCCGCGTCCCCGCGAACAGCAGTCGAGCTCGCCAGGGACCACCGACGACGTGCGGCTCAGTGCGTCCGGACCGGCGGCGTGCCGAGGACCTCGTTGAACGCCTCCGACGACGAGGGGTGCGTGTAGACGGCGTCGCGCAGCTCGCTCGCGGTCACGTCGTGGCGCATGGCGAGCGTGACGAGGTTGATCAGCTCCTGCGAGTCGACGCTCAGCAGCGTCGCACCCACGATCAGGTCGGTTTCGCGGTCGACGACGAACTTCATCAACCCGCGCGTTTCGCCGACGATCTTGGACCGCGGCATGGCGGCGATGTCGGCGATGGCCTGCTCCACGACCTTCACCGGCAGCCCGCGCGCCACGGCCTCGCGCTCGGTGAGGCCCACGCGCGAGAGCGCCGGGCTCATGAACACCGTGTACGGGATGAACTTCCGGTCCGTTGTGGACCGCTTGCCGGTGCCGAGGAGCTGGTCGGCCACGATGCGGTAGTCGTCGAGCGAGATGTAGGTGAACTGCGGGCCGCCGTTGATGTCGCCGATCGCGAAGATGTGCGGCTGGCTGGTGCGCAGGTGCTCGTCGACCTCGACGGCACCGGTGCCGGTGATGCGCACGCCGGCGCGGCCCAGCCCCAGTCCCTCGGTGGCGGGCGTGCGGCCGGTCGCGGCCAGCACCTCGTCGGCCGCGAGCGTGTGCGTCTCGCCGTCGATCTCGTAGGTGATCTCCACGCCGTTGTCGATGTCGCGGACGCCGGTCACGTGGGCGCCGGAGACGAACTCGACACCGGCTCCGCGCAGGATGCCGGTGGCCGCCGCGGCGATGTCCTCGTCCTCGCGGGGCATGATCCGCGGCGCGGCGTCGAGCACGGTGACGGCGCTGCCGAACTGGGCGTAGGTCGAGGCGAACTCCACGCCGACGTAGCCGCCGCCGAGGATGGCCAGGCGCTTCGGCAGGTGGTCGAGGTCGATCAGGTCGGTGCTGGTCAGCAGGCGGGTGCTCTCGCGCAGGCCGGGGATGGCCGGGACCGACGGCACGGCCCCGGTGTTGATCACGATCGTGTCCGCCGTGATGCGCAGCACGTCGTCCCCGGCCGCGACCCGCACGGTCTTGGGGTCGAGGAACGTCGCCTTGCCGGTGATCACGGTGACGGTGTCGATCGTGTCGAGCATGGCGAAGTTCTTGCCGCGCATCGCCGCGGTGAGCGCGCGCGTGGCCTCGACCGCCTTGCGGTGGCGCTCGGGCGGGGTGCCGGTGCCGGGGTGCTCGGCGTGGTGGACGAGCGACTTGGTGGGCACGCAGCCGATGTTGATGCAGGTGCCGCCGTACATCTGGGCGGACTGCTCGATCATCGCGACGCGCTTGCCGAGCTTCCCCAGAGCCGCGGCCAGCGTCTTGCCGCCCTTGCCGAACCCGATGACCACCAGGTCGAAGTGCATGTCGTCCATACGGTCCAGCATTCGCCTCCGCAAGAGGCCCGACTACGCATGAAAAGATCAATTTTCGCCGAGATCGGATCAACCCGGACCGGCTCCGGGCGACCGTCCAGCGGCGCGCCGCCCGGAGCCGGTCCAGGTCGAACGTTTATGATCGGCCATCCCGCGGCGGCGTTCGGCGGCCGCGCGGCCGAAGGAGGCGGTGAGTGGTTACCCGGGCGGAGCGGAACGCGACGAATCCGGACCTCGGGGTGCTGTCAGCGAGGCTCCTGTTCGCCGTTCAACGCGAACTCTTCGCGAAGCTCGTCGCCCAGGGTTTCGACGATCTGCACCCCCGGCACGGGGTGGTACTGGCCTACCTCGATCCGGGTGGTCTGCGCGCGACCGAGCTCGCGCGGCTCTCCGGCCAGGCCAAACAGGCCATCGGCCTGCTGGTGGACGAGCTGGAGGCGCTGGGCTACGTATACCGCCGGCCCGACCCCGGCGACCGCCGGGCCAAGCTCGTCTGCCCGACCGAACGCGGCCTCGACCAGATGCGCACGGCCGACCGCATCATGGCGGGCATGCAGGACCGCCATGCCCGCCGCGTGGGCCGCGAGTCCTACGCCGAGTTCAAGCGCGTGTTCATGGACGTCGCGGAGCACCAGCGGCGCACCGTCGCCGCGGACTGACCCGGTCGCGCCGTTTCGGGCATGGCTCTCCTTTCCGGGGCCCAGTCCCGTGCCGGGGGGTGTCCGGTGCGGAGGCGGCGGTAGCCGATCGGCTCGATCACCCGCACTTCCCGCCGCCCACGCCGTCGGTCCCTCGGGCTTCGGGCCGGGCCGGTCAGCGAGAGTCACGGCTCGCGGGCCGTGCTCTCCGGCTGCCCCGGGCCGTCTCGATCGGCGCACGCGGGTCTTCGTGCGGGCGTGGGGCCACGGTCGCTCCTGTTCGTTCGCCACGTTTGCGACAGGCTCGGGCGCACACGGGACGGTCGTCAATAGTCGTGACTGTACAACAAATTCATCAGTATTCGCACTGGCCTCCACCGGCGTGTACAGATGATCCGACCGCGACAGAAACTGACCCGATCAGGCGTGGTTTCCCCGACCGGTTCCAGGCACAATCGCGCGGCCGTGGCGGTGGATCTGGCGGCGCCACAGCATCGCGCGAGGAACCGTCGGACGGCACCTTGACACCGTTCGTAATGGAAATTTACCATTGGCGAGCTGAAAACTGCCGGACAGCCGCCACTGTGGCAGGAGACGAGCCGCTCCCCGCGAGCGTGCTCCTGATCCCACCGAGGAGCGGAATGTCAGGCACAGCAACCCATCCGAGATCGGCTCGCACGCGCTGGCGGATCACGGCCGCGGCCGTCGTCGCCACCGCGAGCGCCGGAGCCTGTCTCGCCGCGCCCGCGCCGGCCGCGCACGCGGCCACCACCGCGAGCGTGTGGCTCACCACTGCCGACCGCTCGAACCTGTTGAAGCAGCAGGGAAACGTGTCGTTCGGCTCCGGCGGCAGCGGGCCGGTGATCACGGTGAACCCCACCACCACCTACCAGTCGATGGTGGGTTTCGGCGCGTCGTTCACCGACTCGGCCGCGTGGAACATCAGCAACTCGCCGCGGCGGGACGAGATCATGAACGCGCTGTTCACCACCTCCGGCGGGATCGGGCTGAGCTTCCTGCGCCAGCCCATCGGCGCGTCGGACTTCTCGCGCAGCTTCTACACCTACGACGACGGCGCGGCGGACCCGAGTCTCTCGCGGTTTTCCGTGGCACACGACAACTCCTACATCCTCCCGCTGGTCAAGCAGGCCAAGAGCCTGAACCCGAAGCTGTCGGTCATGGCCACGCCGTGGAGCGGGCCGGCGTGGATGAAGGACAACAACAACCTCATCGGCGGCTCGCTGCGCAGCGACCAGAACGGGGTTTTCGCCGACTACCTGGTGAAGTTCGCGCAGGCCTACGGGGCCGCGGGGGTGCCGATCGACTACCTGAGCGTGCAGAACAAGCCGCGGTTCTCCGCGCCCGGCTACCCCAGCATGTACATGGAGCCCGTGCAGCAGGCGAACATCATCAACACCCTCGCGCCGAAGCTGCGCGCGGCGGGCCTGCCGGCGAAGATCCTGGGCTACGACCACAATTGGGACGTCACGGACTTCGCCGAGCAGGTGAACAACCAGGCCGGCAGCAACGTGGCCGGCTCGGCGTGGCACTGCTACGGCGGTGACCCGTCGGCCCAGTCGAGGGTGTTCAACGACCAGCACAAGGACATCTTCTTCACCGAGTGTTCCGGCCACGACTCCGACAACGTCGCGAACACCTTCGCCGACACGTTGCGGTGGCAGGGCATGAACCTCACGATCGGCGCCACCCGCAACTACGCGCGCACCGTCGCGCTGTGGAACATGGCACTGGACAACAACCACGGCCCGGTCATCGGCAGCTGCGGCAACTGCAACGGCGTCGCGACCGTCAGCGGCGGCAACGTCACCTACAACGCCGAGTACTACGTGCTGGGGCACCTGAGCAAGTTCGTACAGCCCGGCGCCGTGCGGATCGACTCGACCGCCTACGGCGAGGGCGGTGTCGAGAACGTCGCGTTCCGCAACCCGGACGGCACGATCGTGCTCGTCGCGCTCAACACCGGTGGCACGCAGAACTTCCAGGTCTCCTTCGGCGGCCAGTCGTTCGGCTACCAGCTGCCCGGCGGCTCGATGGCCACGTTCACCTGGCCCGGCAGCGGCGGCGGCACGACCACTCCCCCGCCGACCGGCCGCACCGGCCCGATCTCCGGCCTCGGCGGCAAGTGCCTCGACGTCACGGGCGGCTCGACCGTCAACGGCACCCAGCCCCAGCTGTGGGACTGCACGTCGGGACCGAACCAGCAGTGGACGCTTTCGAGTGACGGCACCGTCCGCGGCCTGGGCAAGTGCCTCGACGTCACCGGCAACGGCACGGCCGACGGCACCGCGGTCCAGCTCTGGGACTGCTTCGGCGCGCCCAACCAGAAGTGGTCGACCGGCGCGAACGGCTCGCTGGTCAACGCGGGCAGCGGCAAGTGCCTGGACGTGAAGGACGGCTCGACGGCCAACGGCACCAAGCTGCAGATCTGGACCTGCTCCGGCGGCCCCAACCAGCGCTGGTCGGTCCCGGCGTAACGGTCCACACCGGACGCTTTCCCGTCTGCTGCGCCCGTGACCGGGCTTGTCCGGTCACGGGCGTTCTGCCGTGTTCACCGGGGTGACGTGCGTCACCTCGGTCCCGTGCAACCGTGGGGCGGGTCCATGGCCTTTGTGGAGTGAGGGCCGCTGAACGGCGGTCCGAGCGAGGAGCAGCGAGTGGGTCACCGGGACTGGGAGGCGGATTACACCGCTTTCGCGCACAGTCGTGCCTCGGCGCTGCGGACCACCGCGTATGTCCTGAGCGGCGAATGGCACCGCGCCGACGACCTGGTGCAGACCACTCTGGTCAAGCTCTACGTGATCTGGCCGCGCCTGGTGCGCCAGGGCGGCCTCGACGCCTACGCGCGCACCGTGCGCGTGCGCACGTTCGTGCGGGAGAACCGGCGCAAGTGGCGCCAGCTGGAACTGACCTCGCCCGCCCCGCCGGACACCACCGCCCTGCCCGAAACCGACCACGCCGGCCGGCTCGCCGTACGCGCCGCGCTGGCGCAGGTGCCGCCGCGCCAGCGGGCCGTGCTCGTGCTGCGCTTCTGGAACGACCTCACCGTCGGCGAGACGGCCACCGCCCTCGGGTGCAGCGAGGGCACCGTCAAGAGCCAGACCGCCCGCGGCCTCGCCGCGCTCAAACGCGCACTCGGCCCCCTGGGCTTCCGCGACCCGTTGCCCGAGGAGAGCGAGCGATGAACGAAGACCAGGCACGCGCCCTCATCCACCTGGCCGGCCCCGACGGTTCGGGCGGCTCCGGTGGTTCGGGCGGTTCCGACGGCTCCGGCGGTTCCGACGGCTCGGCGGGTCCCGACCTCGACGCCATCCTCTCCTCAGCACTGCGCCGCGGCCGCCGCCACCGCGCCATCCGCCGCAGCCTGGCCATCTCCGGCAGCGCACTGGCCACCGCGACCCTCGTGCTCGTCCCCCTGCTCCTGCGCGCCCAGCCCCCCGAGCACCTCGGCCCCGCCGCGCCACCACCCCCCGCCACCTCCACCACGACCCCCACCACCACGGACACCACCCACACCCCACCCCCACCGGCCACGACCCCCATCACGGCCACCTCCCACGCACCCGCCAGCCCAGGCATCCCGACGACCAGCCACCGCCTGCCTCCCACCAGCACGCCGTGACCGCCGAACCAACCTCACAGCACCCGTCCAGCGCCCCGGGGCGCCCGCGCGCCCGCCAGCCCCGGCAATTCGCCGACCAGCACCCAGTCCCGCCGAACCAAACCGAACCGCACCGGCCCAGCGCCCCGGAGCAACCGCGCGCCACCCGCGCCCCAAACCCCTGCGCGCCCGCCGACCCCAGCAGCTCGCCGACCAGCACCCCGCCCCCGCCGAACCAACCGAACAGCGCGGCCCCGGCGCCCCGGCGCAGCCGCTCGCCAACGGCGCCCCAAACCCCTGCGCGCCCGCCGACCCCAGCAGCTCGCCGACCAGCACCCCGTCCCCACCACACCGCGCCGACCGCGCGCTGCCCCTGAACGGAAGCCCGCCATGACCACGTTGTTGTCCACGCCCACCGCGGCCCCGGCGCCTACCGGAGCGTCCGCGCGGATCGGTTACCTGTGGGCCGCCGCCCTGTATCTGGGGGTGCGGGTGGCCGGGGTGGTGGTGCTGGCGTTGTTCGCGTCGAGTACCGGGCAGCCGTTGCTCGACCGGCTCACCGCGTGGGACGGGCAGTGGTACCTGGCGATCGCGGACGGCGGCTACGGCGGGATCACCCACGGGCTTGTCGACGCGGCCGGGAACTTCGCGCCGCACACTCCGCTGGCGTTCTTCCCGTTGTACCCGTTCCTCATGCACGCCCTCGCGACCGGCACCGGCCTCGACAGCACCACGGCCGGGCTGCTGATCAGCGCCCTCGCGGGAATCGTGGCCGCGCTGGGTGTCTATCGCCTGGGCAAGAGGGCCGGGAATGAGCGCACCGGGCTGCTGCTCGTCGCGTTGTGGGCGGGCGCGCCGCTGTCGATCACGCTGTCGATGGTCTACACCGAGGCCCTGTTCACGGCGTTCGTGGCGTGGGCGCTCGTCGGGCTCGTCGAGAAGCGGTGGGCGCCGGCCTCGCTGTGCTGTGTCGCCGCCGGGTTGACGCGGCCGACGGCCGTGGTGCTGGTGGCGGTGGTCGTCTTCGCCGGGGTGGTGGCTTTCGCGCGGGCGCCGCGGCCCGCGCCGCTCGTGGCCGCGGCCGCCGCGCCGGTGGGGCTGGTCGGTTACTGGCTGTGGGTGGCGAACCAGACGGGCAGCCTGTTCGGCTGGTTCGACCTCGAGTGGCACGGCTGGAACACGCGCTTCGACGCCGGCGCGGAGACGTTCGGCTTCGTCGGCCAGCAGCTCGTGCAAGGCCGGTCGGTGATGGAGGTCGGGAACGTCTTCGTGGTGTTCCTCGCGATCATCGCGGCCGTCCTGCTCCTGCTCAGGCTGCGCGAGCGCCCGAGCTGGTGGCCGCTGATCCTCTTCGGCGCGGGCATGGTGGTGCTCGTGGCCGGCACCGCGGGCATCCCGTTCGCGAAAGCGCGGTTCCTGCTCCCCGGTTTCGTCCTGCTGCTGCCCCTCGCCCAAGGACTGTCCGCACGACGGCGGAGCACCGCCGTCGCGGCGACCGCCGGTGTCGTCCTCGTCGGCTGCTGGTTCAGCGCCTACGCCCTCACCGGTTGGCACTACGCGATCTGAGCCGGAGAAACGGCGTCGGCCGCTATGTGCTACGGGGCATGGCAAGCGGCGATTTAGGCATTGGCTGGGCATGGCTCGCGCGGCCTAACCTCGTTTCACCTCGCACGACTCCAGCCGCCCGCGGCGCCGAGCGACCCGGACGGCGAACCCACGCCCTCGGGGACCGCCCACCATGGAGGGAACCCGATCCCATGACGAGCACGTCCGGCTGTCCCGTCGCCCACGACTTCGACCCGCTCGCCGAACGCTACCTGAGCAGCCCCTACCCCGAGCTCAACCTCCTGCGCGACCAGGCGCCGGTGCACTACGTCCCGTCGCTGGACCACTGGCTCGTCACGCGCTACGCCGACATCGCGGCGATCCTGGGCGACCCTGCGACGTTCTCCGCGGCCAACGCGCAGGCCCCGCTGTCCGGCCTCACCGAGGAAGCGAGCGCGATCCTCCACAACGGACTGCGCACCACCCCGGTGCTCTCGAACTTCGACCCCCCGGGCCATTCCCGCGTCCGGCGCCTGCTGGCGCCGCTGTTCTCGCCGCGCCGGATCGCGCAGCTGGAGCCGCGGATCGAGCAGTTCACGACCGAGCTCGTCGACGTGTTCGCCGGCCGGGGCCGCGTGGACATCGTCGAGGCGCTCACGTTTCCCTTGCCCGCGTTGACTCTCTTCCGCCTCCTCGGCTTCCCGGACGAAGACGTCGACCGGCTGAAGGCGTGGTGCGGCGAGAAGCTGGAGATCAACTGGGGCCGGCCCGACGCCGAGTACCAGCTGCGGGCCACGACCAACATCACCCGGTTCTGGGACTACTGCGAGCGCTACGTCGAGACGCGCAAGCACGACCTCGGCGACGACCTCACCAGCGATCTGCTGCGCCAGCGCGAAACCAACCCCGACGCGCTCGACGACCGCGAGGTCGCGAGCATCGTGTTCGCCCTGAGCTTCGCCGGGCACGAGACCACGACCAACCTGATCGGCAACGCGCTGCGCCACCTGCTCTCCCGCCCCCAGCTGTGGCAGGAGATCCGCCGGGACCCCGAAACCATCGCCGGGGCCGTGCAGGAGACCCTGCGCTACGACTCGTCGGTGATCGCCTGGCGGCGCATCACCACCCGCGAGGTGACGATCGGCGACACCGTCGTGCCGGAGGGCGCGCGCCTGATGCTGGGTCTCGGCGCGGCCAACCACGACCCGGCCGTGTTCGGCGATCCGGAGGAGTTCGAGATCCACCGGCCGAACGCGAAGGTCCAGATCTCCTTCGGCCGGGGCATCCACTACTGCCTGGGCCACGCCCTCGCCCGCGTCGAGACGGGAATCGTGCTGCGGCAGCTCTCCCAGCGGTTCCCGGACCTGCGGCTCGTGCCAGGGCAGGACGTGCGATACCCGCGCAACATCTCGTTCCGCGGCCCGGTGAGCATGCTCGTCGAGTGGACCGCCGCCTGACCGTCACACGGCGGGCTCGGCGGCGGCCCCTTCCGCCTCCGAGGTCCGCCGTTCCATCGCGGACTTGTCCGACAGGGGCTTTTCCTCGAGCAGCCACACCACACCGAACGCCACCGCGGCCACGATCCCGCCGATGAGGAACACCAGGCGCATGGACCCGGCGAAGCCCTCCAGAATCGGGTGGGCCAGCACTGGGTCAAGGGTCTTGAGGAACGACGTGTCGTTCACGTCGACGCCACCGCTCATCTGCTGCGCGAACTCCGGGTGCCGGGCCAGCGCCGCGACGTAGGCCGGCGAAGCCGCGGCCGCCCGCAGCGCCGAGGCGATGCTTCCGCCGACGGTGCTGAACAGGATCGACAGGAACACCGCGGCACCCACCGTGCCGCCGATCTGGCGGAAGAAGGTCGACGCCGAGGTCGCCACGCCGATGTCGCCGGGCAGCACGTCGTTGGTCGCGGCCAGGGTGAGCGTCTGCATCGAGGCCCCGAGCCCCAGCCCGATCACGAACGCGATGCCCATGACGACGGTGACCGGGGTGTCCACGCCGATCGTCGCGAGCCCGAACATCGACGCGGTCAGCAGCCCGAGCCCCACGACCGCGAACACCTTGTAGCGCCCCGTTTTCGTGGTGACCAGCCCGCACACGGTGCTGGAGATCATCATGCCCGCCGTGAGCGTGAGCATCTGCAGGCCGGCCGCCGTCGGCGTTGCGCCCTTCACGATCTGCAGGTACAGCGGCAACGACAACATCGCGCCGAACATCCCGATGCCCACGATCACCGTGACGATCGTGGCCACGCGGAACTCCGAACAGCCGAAGAGCCGCAACGGCAGCAGGGCCGCGTCCCCCATCCGGCGTTCCTGCAGCACGAACAGCGTCACCCCGATCGCGCCGACCACGAACATCGCGATCGACGCGGGTGAACCCCAGCCCCAGTCCCGGCCCTGCTCGGCCACGAGCAGCAGGGGCACGATGCCGAGGACGAGCGCGCCGGCGCCGAGGAAGTCGATGCGCTGGTGGACCTTCGTCGTCGGGAGGTTCAGCACCTTGTTGACCACGAACAGCGCGATCAGCCCGATGGGGACGTTGACCAGGAACACCCAGCGCCAGCCTGTGATCCCCGCGACCGTGCCGGCCCCGGCGAAGAACCCGCCGACCACCGGACCGGCCACGCTGGAGATGCCGAAGACCGCCGTGAAGTAGCCCTGGTACTTGCTGCGCTCGCGCGGCGAGGTGATGTCCGTGATGATCGCCAGGCCCAGCGACATCAGTCCACCGGCACCGAGGCCCTGCACCGCGCGGAACGCGGCCAGCTCGTACATCGACGTCGCCGTCCCGCTCGCGAGCGAGCCCGCCAGGAAGACGGAGATCGACGTGAGGTACATGGGTTTGCGCCCGAACAGGTCCGACAGCTTGCCGTAGAGCGGCGTCGAGAGCGTCGCCGTGATCAGGTACGCCGTCGTCGCCCACGCCTGCAGGCTCTGCCCGTGCAGCTCGTCCGCGATCGTCTTCATCGCCGACGACACGATCGTCTGGTCGAGCGCCGCGAGCAGCATGCCGAGCATCAGCCCGGACAGCACGGTGAGGATCTGGCGCTGGGAAAGGTGCCCGCCGGTCGCGGCACCGGCCGCGGCGGCCGGGTGGACTGGGTGATCCATGGGATCTCCGTTCGGGTCTCAGATGTCGAGCAGGATCCGTCCGGCCGCGCCCGCCTGCTCGGTGGCGTCCTGGGCGTCGGCGACCTGGTCGAGTGGGAACCGCCCGGCGATCGGGTAGCGCAGGTCGCCCGCGGCGACGGCCGCGGTCAGGTCGGCCGCGGCGGATTCGTTGGCGGACTCCGGGAAGTCGTCGTTGCTCAGGAACTGCACGGTGATGTTCTTGAACGCGGCGGGCCAGTAGGGCAACGGCGCGTCGGCGTTGCTCGTCGCGTAGGTCGCGATCGAGCCGTGGTACTTGAGGACCTCGACGTCCAGCGCCGCGTTGCCGGCGAGGTCCGTTTCGGCGATGCGGTCGACGCCCTCGGGGGCGAGGGCCCGGATCCGCTCGGCGGCAGCGCCCTCACGCACGTTGACAACGTGGTGGGCGCCGGCCTGAAGCGCGGCGTCGACCTGATCGGCGTGCCGCACGGTCGCGAGCACGGTGGCGCCGCCGCGGCGCGCCACGGCCACTGCCGCGCGGCCCACTCCGCCCAGCGGCGCGGTGACGAGCACGGTCAGGCCCGCCACCGGGCCGCCCGCGAACACGGCGCGGTGGCCGGTGATGCCCGGGATGCCGAGCAGGGCGCCCTGGTCGAGGTCGACCGCGTCCGGCAACTCGACGGCGTGCCGGGCGGGCACGACGGTGTACTCGGCCGCGGTGCCGAACGGGCGGTAGGACTGGGCGAGGTAGACCCACACACGCTCGCCGATGCGGGCCGGGTCGACGCCCGCGCCGACCGCGTCGACGACCCCGGCGCCGTCGCCGTGCGGGATCACCCGCGGGTAGGCCATCGTCGAGCCCCAGTAGCCGCGGCGCTTCCCGACGTCGCCGACGTGGATGCCGGAGACGACCACCCGGACCCGGACCTCGTCCGGTCCCGGCTCGGGAACGGGTACCTCGCCGACCCGCAGGACTTCCCGGGCCGGGCCTTGTTTTTCGTAGTACGCCGCGCGCATCACCGCGCCCGGTCTGTCCGTCGAGCTCATCGTGCCTCCGCAGTCGTGGTGGGGACCATCGTCGGCGGAGCGGGCCCGGGCCAGCGCCCGTCAGATGACTGGGTCACCGACGGTCGCCGGTCCGGGCCGCGCCATCAGGCGGTGCGCGGCGGCATCAGAAGCGGATGAACTCGAGCAGGTCGGCGTTGATCGTCGCGGCCTCGGTGGTCGGCATGCCGTGCGGGAAGCCCGGGTAGATCTTGAGCGTGCCGTCCTTCAGCAGCTTGACCGACAGCAGGGCGGCGTCCTCGTACTGAGCGCCTCGGACGCCTGGGCGGTTGAACCCGTAGAACGGACCCGAGCCGGGTGGCGAGGTCGTGCGCGCCGGTCGAGTGTCCGATGTGGATCGCGTCGGGCAGGTCCAGGTGCGCGGTGACCTCGGCCAGGTCGTCGGCGTAGTGGTCGAGGTCAGGACCGCGCCGGGAGCGAGCGCGGGAGCCCGAACGCCGGGAACACGCTGTTCTCGAACCGGCTCATCGCGCAGATCCGGTCACCCGTCAGGGTGAGGACGTAGAGGCCGGTGCCGTGGCGGGCGCCGCCTGGGGTGCGCAGGTAGGCGCCGAACGCGGGCTGGCCGTTGGCGCGCGTCGGCACGAGGTCGAAGCGGCGGCCGGCGCCGAACAGGCTCGCGCAGAAGCCCGCCACGACGTCGCGGCCCTCGTACTCGAAGGGCAGCGGCGGCATCGACATGAAGGCGTCGTCGGTCAGCAGCGTCACCAGTGCGCCGATGTCGGCGGCTTCGTACGCGCTGACGAACCTCGCCACGAGCGCGTCCTCCGCGGGCGAACCGGCGGCGGGAGCGGGTTCGGTGACGGCCGGCCGCCGGCGCGGCAGACCGGCGCGCGCCCGCTTGAGGGCGCTCTTGACCGATTCCACGGTGGTGTCCAGCATGCCGGCGACGTCGGCTGCGGGGAACCCGAGGACGTCGCGCAGGACCAGGACGGCCAGCTGCCGCGGCGGCAGCGTCTGCAGGGCGGTCACGAACGCCAGCGAGATCGACTCGGTCTGCTCGTAGCGGGCCTCCGGGCCCAGCGGCACGGCGATCGCGCCTTCGAGGAGGGCGTCGGGGTAGGGCTCGAGCCACGCGACCTCGCCGAGCCGCGTGGGTTCCGGCGGCTCGACGCCGGGGATGTCCCACTCCTTGGCCGGGCGCCGTTTCGCCGCGCGCAGGACGCTGAGGCACCGGTTGGTGGCGATCCGGTAGAGCCACGTGCGGATCGAGGCGCGGCCGTCGAACCCGCCCAGGCCCCGCCAGGCGGACAGCAGCGTGTCCTGCAGCGCGTCCTCGGCGTCCTGGAGCGACCCGAGCATCCGGTAGCAGTGCACCTGCAGCTCGCGCCGGTGCGGTTCGGTCAGCGCCCGGAAGGCCTCACCGTCGCCGCCCCGCGCCCGGCTGATCAGGTCGGTCCTCGCCCGTTCCATCGGCTACCTCTCTCCGGTCGGCATTCCCCATCCTGTCTCGACGCCGGGCGGGGTGCGAAGGGGGCGGTGCGCCCCCTTTCCGGATTCCGCGGCGTCGGTATCCCCGACAGCCGACGACAAGAGGAGAACGGCCATGGGAAAGATCGTCATCAGCGAGAACGTCTCGCTCGACGGAGTCGTCCAGGACCCGACCGGCGAGGACGGCCTCGGCCGCGGCAGCTGGTTCACGTGCGTCGGGGACGGCGGCCGGGAGGCGTGGGCGAAGGTCGAGTTCGAAGAGGCGCTGAGTGCCGCGGCCCTGCTGATGGGGCGGCGCACCCACGAGTGGTTCGTCGCGCGGGGCTGGGGGTCGCGCGACGGCGCCTGGGCGGACCGGTTGCGTGCGCTGCCGAAGTACGTCGTTTCCTCGTCCGCCCTCGACGGTCCGGAGTGGACCCGCTCGACGGTCGTGCCGGCCGAGGAAATCCCGAAACTGAGGCAGGAGGTGGACGGCGACCTCGTCGTCTACGGCAGTGGCCGGCTGGCGCGCACGCTGGCCGAGCACGACCTCGTCGACGAACTGCGCCTGATGACCTACCCGGTCGTGGTCGGCGCGGGCGAACGGCTCTTCGGCGAGACGAGCGCGGCGAAACCGATGCGGCTGGTGGACACGAGGACGGTCGGGGAAAGCCTCGTTCTCCTCACCTACCGCCCGGTGTGACGGTTTTTGTCGGTGGCGGCGGACAGAATGGCCGACGCCACCCGAGCCGGCCGAGAGGATCGTCATGGCTTCGACCCACCACCGCCTGGACTACACGGAGTTCGCCGTGACCGACCTCGACCGCGCGACGGCGTTCTACCGCGACGCGTTCGGCTGGGGCTTCAACGCCTACGGCCCCGGGTACGCCGGCATCCGCGCCGATCCGGCCGAGGCGTACCCGGAGGTCGGCGGCTTCCGCGTCGACGACGAGGTCGCCCAGGGCGGGCCGCTGTGCATCCTGTACTCGGACGACCTGGGTGCGAGCGAAACGTCCGTCCTCACCGCGGGAGGCACGATCGTCGAGCCGGCCTACGACTTCCCCGGCGGGCGGCGGTTCCACTTCCGGGACCCGGAAGGCAACGTGCTGGCCGTGTGGTCGGCTTCGTAGCTCCTCGGCGCCGGATCGCCTCGCCCGCACCGGGGCGAGGCGATCCGGTGGTGCTCAGCCCCACTGGTACTTCAGGAACTTCCCGTCGAGCGTCACGACCACGCGCTCGCCGCCCGGGTCTTCGCGGCGGCCGACGTCGATCTTGAAGTTGATGGCGCTCATGATGCCGTCGCCGAACTGCTCGTGGATCAGTTCCTTGATGGTGGGCCCGTACACCTGCAGGACCTCGTAGAAGCGGTAGATCGTCGGGTCGGTCGGCACGGCCTCCTCGAGCGCGCCGCGCGTCGGCTGGAGCTGCAGCGCCTGCGCGACGTCGTCGCCCAGCTCCAGGATCGCGACGGCCTTCGCCGCCTTCTCCGCGGGGACCGGGTGCTGCCCGAGCAGCGCCGACGTCGTCCACGCCAAGGGAGCGTCCAGGGAATCGGCGATTTTCGCCCACGTGAGCCCGAGCCGGACCTTGGCCTCCAGCACCGCGTCGGCCGCCTGCTTCTTGGTAGTCATGCGTTCGAGCGTAAGGGCCCGATCACGCGCGATCCATCCATTCCCCGTCCGGGCTCACTGTCTTTTCCTATGAGTCCATAGGACCGGTGTATCACGACGCTTCCCGGCCGGCCCGGAGATCCTCGCCGGCCAGGCGCAGGGCGGCGACCACACCCCCGGCTTCCGCGCCGCGCACCGGCGGGAACACCGCGACGGTCCGGCGGCCCGGCCAGCTCGGGTCTTCGACGCCGACCGTGACCACCCCGGCCGGGACGGACAGGGCGGCGACCTCGGGCATCAGGCACACGCCCAGCCCGGCGGCGACCAGGCCGAGCCGCGCCGGCCACCCGCGCACGGCGTGGCCGATCACCGGCTCGGTGAGCGTTGGCCAGGCGCGGAACTGCGGGTCGCCACCGCCGCCCGGGCCGGCGATCCAGGTTTCGCCCGCCAGCTCGGCCACGGGCACGGCGTCGGCACCGGCCAGCCGATGCCCCGACGAGACCGCGACGCACAGGCCACCGGCGGACACGACCTCCTGATCGAGCCCGGCCAGGTCGTAGTCCGGCAGCCCGGCGCCGACGCCGATCACGGCCACGTCCAGCCGCCGGGCGCGCAGGAACCGCAGCAGCGTGGGGGTCGCCGCCTCGGTCAGCGCCACCTCCAGGCCCGGGTGCTCGGTGCGCAGCCGCGCGACGGCGCGGGGCACCAGCACGGCCGTCGCCGACGGGTACGCGCCGAGCCGGACGCGGCCCGCGAGCCGGTCGTCCAGGCCCGCCAGGTCCTGCTCCAGCGCTTGCAGCCCGGCCAGGATCCGGCCCGCGTGCGCGACCACGACGGCGCCGGCCGCGCTGACCCGCACCCCGCGGCCCTCGCGGACGAACAGCGCCTGCCCGGCCGCCGCCTCCATCGCGGCCACCTGGCGCGAGATCGCCGGCTGCGAGTACCCCAGCAGCCGCGCGGCCGCGGTGAACGATCCGCTCGACGCGATCTCCCGGACGACCCGCAACCCCGCCACGGTCAGCTCACTCATGCGAATACCGTATCGCTGCGATCCGGAACTCTCATCCTTCGCATGGATTTTTCGCCCCGCACAACGGGTTCTTCTCAGTATGGACACCACACCGAACAGCAAGACCTGGTTCGTGACCGGAGCGTCGCGCGGGATGGGCCGTGAGCTCGTGGAGCAGGCGCTGGCGCGCGGCGACCGCGTCGCGGCCACCCTGCGCCGGCCCGGCCGGCTCGACGACCTGGCCGCCCGCTACGGCGACCGCCTGTGGGTGCGCGCGCTGGACGTCACGGACACCACGCGGTTGCGCGCCGTCGTCGACGAGGCGTTCGCCGCGCTCGGGCGCATCGACGTGGTCGTGTCGAACGCGGGCTACGGCGTGTTCGCCACCGCCGAGGACCTCACCGACGCGCAGATCGACCGCATGATCGCCACCAACCTCACCGGCTCGATCCAGCTCGCCCGCGCGGTCGTGCCCCACCTGCGCGCCCAGGGCGGCGGGCGGCTGCTGCAGCTGTCGAGCATGGGCGGGCACCTCGCGTTCCCCGCGTTCTCGCTCTACCACACCACGAAATGGGGCATCGAAGGCTTCTTCGAGGCGCTGGCCGAGGAGGTCGCGCCGTTCGGCATCGACACCACGCTGATCGAGCCGGGCATGGTCCGCACGGGCTTCTTCGACGCGGCCGACCGCGTGCCGGTCAGCGCCCCGTACCGCGGCGGGCCGGCCGACCAGGAGCCGATCCCCGTGTCGGAGATGACGGACAGTCCGGAGAAGACGATCGCCGCCGTCGTGCGCGCGGCGGTTTCGGCGAACCCGCCGCGCCGCCTCGTGCTGGGCTCGGACGCCTGGCAGCTCATGACCACCGCGCTGCGGCAGCGCCTGGCCGACGTCACCTCCCAGCGCACCAACGCCGCCACGGCCGACGCCGTGCCCGCGCACCACTGAGCCGGTTCGGGCGAGTCCGCTCTCCTGGTGAGCGGACTCCCCACCGGATGTCGACCGTGCTCACGGAAGCCGCTCTCCGGTCGCCGCCTCGGCCTCGGCCAGGGTCTTCGGCAGCCGCGCGGCCGCGAAGGTGCCGGCGGCCGCCGTGAGCGTGATCAGGCCGAACACCACACCGAACGCCAGGGTGGGCCGGGAGTCCAGGCCGGCGAGGATCGCCCCCGTCGCCGCGACGCCCGCGACCGCGCCCACCTGGCGCACCGTGTTGAACAGCCCCGAAGCCGCGCCCGCCATCGACGGAGCGACCGACGCCATCGCGGTGACCGACAGTGGCGCCCAGGCCAGGGCGTTGGCCGCGCCCAGCACCGCGGCGCCCGCCGCGACCCACCACGGGTTCAGGTGCAGCACGACCACCACGCCCACGATCAGCAGGCTCACCGTCAGCAGGACCATCCCCGCCACCGCCGGGCGCCGCGGTCCGATCCGGTCGACCCAACGACCGGTCCGCGGGGACAGCACCATCGCCACGACGGCGTCCGGCGCCAGGACCGCCGCGCCTTCGACGGGACCGAATCCGCGCACGTCCTGCACGTAGAGCATGGTCGGCAGTGCCATGGCGAGCACCGTCGCGCCGAGCGCCGCCATCGCCAGGCTGGCCGAGGAGTAGCCGGGTGAGCGGTAGAGCTCCAGTGGCGCAAGGGCCTCCCGGCCTTCGCCGCCTTCCCGGCGGAAGAAGAACACGAGCAGCACGGCGGACAGGACCACTGCGAGCAGCGACCGCGAGTTCCACGACAGCAGCGCCCACACGAGAAGGCTCAGCCCCGCCGTGCTCGCCACCGCGCCCGGGACGTCGAACCGCGTGGCGCGCCCCGGGCTGCCGGGAATCAGGCGCAGGCCGAGCAGCAGCGCGAGCGCGCAGAGCGGCACGTTGACCCAGAAGATCCAGCGCCAGTCCAGCGTCGCGGTCAGCAGCCCACCCGCGACCGGCCCGAGCAGGGTGCCCGCGGCGGCGACCGAACCCCACACACCGAGAGCGCGGCCGCGTTCGTCTTCGGCGAAGAGCCGCCGGATCAGCGTGAGCGGCTGCGGCGCCATCGCGGCCGCGGTCAGGCCTTGCAGGACCCGGAAACCGATCAGCCAGCCGACCGAAGGCGACAGCGAGCACAACGCCGACGCGGCCCCGAAGCCCGCGAGCCCGGCGAGGTACACCCGCTTGGGGTCGAAGCGGTCACCGAGCCGCCCGAACACCAGCAGCGGCACCGAAAACGCGAGCAGGTAGCCGGCCGTCACCCAGAACAACCCCGCGACGTCGGGCTTCAGCTCGGTCTGGATCGCCGGGCTCGCCACCGCCACGATGGTCGTGTCGAGCAGGATCACGAAGAACCCCGCGAGCAACGCCGTGAGCCCGCCCCATTTGCCGGTCATGCCACCGTCTCCCCCTCGGGGCGCGAGAATCGCAGGCGAGCCGATCACCGGTCAAGTCAACGGCAACGGCGCGAACGCGTGCTCGGCCCACAGCACGCGGGACGCTTCCTCCGGGTACGCCGTGATCGTGAGCTCGGTGCCGAAGACCGCGACCGCGCGCCGCCGGGTGTCGTAGGCCGGCCAGCCCGGGTCGCCGGTGTGGGCGAAGGCGGCCCAGGCGGTGACGAAGTGCCGGGCGACCACGTCGGTGTCGGCGGGCGGTTCGGCGCCGAGCAGCAGTGCGGACAGGCTCCCCCGGCGGTTGCCCAGCACCAGCGGCACGTCGAGGCTGTGGCAGGCGCCGAGCACGCCGTCCAGGCCGGGCGCCGCCCAGACCAGCTCGTACGCGTGGGCGCGGCCACCGCCGGCCGCCTGCGCCTCGGCCAGGCGGTGGCTCGGCATGCGGAACAACCAGTCGGAGGTGACGAGCTCGTACCGGCGCTCGGCGCTCGCGTCGGGGTAGGCGCGGCGGTAGCGGTCCGGGTCCGGCGCGAGAGCCCGCAGTGCGGCCTCGGCCTCCTCGCCGGTGACGGTGCCGAGGCGGCCTTCCAGCACGAGGGACAGGCGGCTCTCGTCCCAGGTGTGGCCGGTGATCAGCTCGACCTCGCGGCCCGTGCCGGCGGCCAGCGCCTCGAACGGCGTCCGGGGCAGCACCTCGCCGTCGACGACCGGCGAGAACGGGACCGCGGTGTGCGCGGCGGCGCCCCAGCGTCCGGCGTACGGCCGCATGTCGCCGCTCACCGAGTCGGCGGCGACGACGAGTTCGGCCGCCGCCACCTCGCGCAGGTCTGCGACGGTCGGCTCGTGTCCCGTACGGGCGGCGATCTCGGTCATGACGTCGGCGGCCGGCGCCGGGGTGAAGAACGTCCCCGATCCACTTTGGACGATGGCCCGGCGGAACAACCCGGCGGCACCGGGCATCGCGAGCAACGCCGCGACGGAGGCGCCGCCCGCCGACTGGCCGAACACCGTGACGCGCGCCGGGTCGCCGCCGAACGCGGCGATGTTCGCCCGCACCCACTCCAGCGCGGCGACCTGGTCGAGCAGGCCCCGGTTGTCCGGCGCGCCCCGCAGGTGCCCGAACCCCTCGACGCCGACGCGGTAGTTGAACGTCACCAGGACAACACCCGCTTCGCGAGCGAGCCGCGCGCCGTCGTACGCCGGATCGGCCGCGTGCCCGAACTGGAAGGCGCCGCCGTGGATCCACACCATCACCGGCACCGCGGCGCCTGCTTCGGGCCGCGGCGACCAGACGTTGAGCGTCAGCCAGTCGTCGCCGTCCCCCGCGTTCGACGGCGGGCCGAGCAGCAGCGACTGCGGTGGCGGCGGCCCGAACACGAGCGCCTCGCGTACACCCTCCCACGCCGGCACCGGTTGCGGCGCGGCGAACCGCAGCTCCCCCACCGGTGGCCGCGCGAACGGGATGCCGCGGAACACGGCCAGCCCGTCCTCCGCGCGACCCCGCACCCGTCCGGCTTCCGTGCGGATCTCCGGGACGTTCATCACGGCTTCCTTCCCCGCGGCCGGTCCGGCGGGCCGCGAGGCCGTCGAGCCTAAGGGGACCGAGGGCGTGGAACCTCTCGTTTTCCGTGGCTCACCGGCGCCGGGCCAGGTCCGCGGGGCTGCCGCTCGGCATGCCGACGCCGGATTCCGCGTAGGCACGCAGGCTTTCGGTGAAGTGGTTCCACCCGCGGGTGCACATGGCGATGCACTCGAGCTCCGCCGTCAGGCCGTGGTGGCGGAAGCGGAGTTCCGTGGCGTCGCCGGCCGGGACAAGGGTGAAGGTCGGCCGCGTGCCGACCCAGTCCGGCAGGAAGTCGCACGACGTGACGGTCCAGCGCACCAGGCTCGGCCGGGTGGCTTCGTCGACCCGCATCACGCACGGGTCCGGGTGGGAGAAGAAAAACCGGAGCTCGCCGCCGGTGTCGCCGGTTCCCGTGACGCGGGTCCACCACGCGCCGAGACCCGTCACAGTGGTGAGCGCGTCGAACACGGTGTCGGGAGCGGCGTCGATCGAGACGGTCTTGCAGTAATCCGAGGTCATGACGGGGGTTCCTTCCCTTCGGCCGAACGCAGAGCCTCGATCGACTCGGCGATCGTCTTGATCCGGCGCAGCCGGGCGTCCCACGCCGCGCCGACGGAGGTCAGCTGCGCGACGGCACGGGCGAACTGCGCTTCGTTGACGACGTACCTGACCTCACGCCCGTCCTTGCGGGCCACGACCAGCTCCGCGCGCTCCAGCACACCGAGGTGCTTGGCGACCGCCTGACGCGTCACCGGCAGGTGCTCGCTCAGGCCCGTCGCCGTGCCGAACCCGTCGGCCAGCAACAGGTCGAGCAGGTGCCGCCGCGTGGGGTCGCCGAGGGCGGCCCACAGCTCGTCGTCGATCACGAGCGCACCAGGCCGGCCGCATACGCCGCGAGGTTGGGCAGGTGCTCGTCCCAGCCGGCGCTGTGGTCGCGGTGGTACGCCTCGAGCCGCGCCGCCTCCCACCCGATCTCGCGGAACCCCGCTTCGGTGAGCTTCAGCAGCGTGCCGCCGTCTTCGGGCACCAGCTCGAACGTGACGAGGAACGAGTTCTCCGGCGTCGCCGCCTGTCCCTCGGGCTGCACCCAGCGGAACACGAAACGCCGCGGCGGCCGCGCCTCGAGGACGGACACCGGCACGACGACCGGCCCGCTCCCGTCGCGGCGCGTCCGGCTCAGGGTTCCCGTGGTCCCCTCGAACACCGCGTCGAACCCCCACCACGCCGCGATGTGCTCGGGCCGCGTGATCACCTCGTAGACGACTTCGGGCGTCGCCGCGATCCGGATCTCGCGCTCGATGGTGCCGTACTCCATGACCGTCCTCTCCATTCGCAACCGATGGTTGCAGGTTAGGGGACATCCCTTCGACGCGCAACCAACTGTTGCAGGTTCCGTGTCCCAGTAGCCTGGTCCGATGCCCGTCAAACCCGGCGCCCGCGACCGGCTGCACCGGCTGGAGGCGATCACCGACGCCGCCCTCGGCCGGCTGGAGCTGGAGCCGCTGCTGCGCACGCTGCTGGAGCGCGTCCGCGAGCTGTTCGACGTCGACACCGCGACGGTGCTGCGCCACGACGAGGCCGCCGGGCAGCTCACCGCCATCGCGTCGGCGGGCATCGAGGAAGAGGTCTTCCAGGGCGTGCGGGTGCCGGTCGGCGCGGGGTTCGCCGGGCGGGTCGCGGCGCAGCGGGCGCCGGTGCTGATCGACCACGTCGACGAGTCGACCGTGATCAACGCGCTGCTGTGGGAACGCGGCCTCAAAGTGCTGCTGGGCGTGCCGATGCTGGCCCGCGACGAGCTCGTGGGCGTGCTGCACATCGGGTCCACAGTGGAGCGTGCGTTCGACGCGGACGACATCGAGCTCCTGCAGGTCGCCGCGGCCCGGCTCGCGCTGACGATGGTGGCCGAGGGCGCGGGCGAGGACCGGGCGGCGGCGGCCGCCCTGCAGCGGAGCCTCCTGCCGGCGCGCATCGCCTCGGTGCCGGGCCTGGACTTCGCCTCCCGCTACGTGCCCGGCGCGGACTTCGCGGTCGGCGGCGACTGGTACGACGTGTTCCCCCTGCCCGGCGACCGCCTCGGCATCGTGATGGGCGACGTCGCCGGCCACGGCCTCGGCGCCGCCGTGGTGATGGGCCGGCTGCGCAGCGCCCTGCGGGCCTACGCGCTCGACGCCGCGAGCCCGGCGGAGGCACTGGCCAAGCTGAGCCGCAAGATGAACCACTTCGAGAAGGGCATCATGGCGACCGTCGCGTACGCCGTGGTGCCGCCGGACCGCGAAACCCTCGTCCTGTCCCTCGCCGGGCACCCGCCGCCCGTCCTGGCCACGCCCGGCTCGCCCGCGCGCCTGCTGGACGTGCCGCCGGACCTGCCCGTGGGCCTGGGCCTGCCGCCCGCGGACCGGCGCGACACCGTGGTCGCGCTGCCGCCGGAGTGCACGCTCGGCTTCTACACCGACGGCCTCGTCGAACGCCGCAACGCCGACCTCGACGACGGCCTGCGTGCCCTGACCACGGCCATGACCACGGGCGACCCGGAAGCCGTGTGCGCCCGCGTGATGGCCGCGCTCGTCGGCTCGAACCCGGCCCAGGACGACGTCGCGCTGCTGGTGGCGACCAAGCGGCCGGTGCGCCCGTAACTCAGCGCGGCAACGCACCGGGGAGTTCCCCGATGCGAAGCCCCCGGCGCTGGGCCCACGCTGGGCCACGAGGTGTCGACCGACCCGGGAGGTGCGGCGAAGATGGTGTCCTGGAGCCGTGTCAGCGAGGCGGACGTGGTGCGCGCGGCGCGGGAGTACGACCGGCTCGGGGCGGAGGCGTTCTTCGCGGAGCACGGATTCGGCCCGTCGCGCACCTACGAACTGGTGTGGGAGGGCAAGCGGTACCCGCACAAGGCGCTGCTCGGTACGGCGTACGAATTCGCCACCGGCGAGCGCCTCGCCCCCGGCGACTTCGAAGGCGGCAAGGCGGGCGCGGTGGCGGTGCTGGGCAAGCTCGGGTTCACGATCGAGCAGCGCCGGCCGTAGGCGCCGGCCCGCCAGCTCGGCAACGGCTGCCGTAAGCCGGTACGGCCCTTCCGGGAGAACCGCCGTAACGTTCCGATAATGGTGACTCCGCGTGCTGCTCCCTAGGGTGTGAGGGCGACCGCCCACCGACCCTGGAGTGCCCGTGAGCCCCCGATTCGACGGCCTGCGCGCCGTGTTCTTCAACAGCACGCTGAAGCGCTCGCCGGAGCCGAGCAACACCGAAGGTCTCATCCGCCTGAGCGCTGAGCTCATGCGGCGCGAAGGCGTCGACGTCGAGGTGATCCGGACGATCGACCACGACATCGCCGTCGGCGTGTACCCCGACATGACCGAACGCGGCTGGGAAAGCGACGAATGGCCCGCCCTGTACGAAACGGTGCTGGCCGCCGACATCCTCGTCCTGTGTGGACCGATCTGGCTCGGGGACAACTCGTCCGAAATGAAGAAGGTCATCGAACGGCTCTATGCGTGTTCGCACCTGCTCAACGACGCCGGCCAGTACGCTTACTACGGACGAGTCGGTGGCTGCCTGATCACCGGCAACGAGGACGGGGTGAAGCACTGCGCCATGAACGTGCTCTACAGCCTCCAGCACCTCGGTTACACGATCCCGCCGCAGGCCGACGCCGGGTGGCTCGGGCCGATCGGCCCCGGTCCGTCCTACCTGGACCCGGGGTCGGGCGGGCCGGAGAACGACTTCACGAACCGCAACACCACGTTCATGACGTGGAACCTCATGCACCTGGCCAAAATGCTGAAGGACGCGGGCGGAATCCCCGCGTACGGCAACCAGCGGGCGGCCTGGGACGAGGGCGAGCGGTTCGACTTCACCCATCCCAACCCCGAGTACCGCTGAGAGGACATCGATGACCACTGTCGGGAAGATGCTCGTGCAAAGCCTGGCCGACCACGGCGTGTCCGCGATGTGGGGTGTGGTCGGCGACGCGCTGAACCCGATCACCGACGCGCTGCGCCAGGAGCCCCGCATCCGCTGGATCGGGGTCCGCCACGAGGAGGCGGGCGCGTTCGCCGCGGGCGCGCAGTCGCAGCTCACCGGGCGGATCGGCGTGTGCATGGGCACCGTCGGGCCCGGCTCGCTGCACCTGCTCAACGGCCTCTACGACGCGAAGAAGTCCCACACCCCCGTGCTCGCGATCTGCGGCCAGGTGCCCAGCGCCGAGATGGGCAGCGACTACCACCAGGAAGTCGACAACGACGCCGTGTTCCGCGACGTGTCGGTGTTCTCCCGCACGATCACCGACCCGGCACAGTTCCCGTACCTGCTGGAGCTCGCGGTGAACGCGGCGTACGCGCGCAACGGGGTCGCTGTGCTCACCCTCCCGGGCGACGTCGCGAGCCGCGAGCTGCCGCACGGCACGCTGGAGCCGCGGTTCGTGAGCCAGCACCCGCCGGTGACCCCGGACGCCGGCGCGCTCGCCGAGGTGGCGGCCGTGCTCAACGGCGCGGACACCGTGACCATGCTCGTCGGCTCCGGGGCCCGCCCGGCCCGCGACGAGGTGCTGGCGACGGCGGAAACCCTTGCCGCGCCGATGGTCCTGACGCTGAAGGGCAAGGAGACCCTCGAACGGGACAACGACTACCAGGTGGGGCAAACCGGCCTGATCGGCAACCCCGCGGCGCAGCACGCGCTGACCCACGGCGACGTGCTGCTGATGGTGGGCACCGACTTCCCGTACCGCGACTGGTACCCGAAGGGCAAGACGGTGGTGCAGATCGACCACGAGGGCGAGCGCATCGGCCGCCGCACGCACGTCGACCACGCGCTGGTCGGCGACGCCCGCACCACGCTGGCCGCGCTGCTGCCGCTGCTGCGGGCGAAGACCTCGCGCGAGCACCTCACCGCGTCGCGCGAGCGCTACACGAGCTGGCGCGACCGCCAGCACCACCTCGCCGACCCCGGCTACGACTCGAGCATCGTCGGCCGCGTGCGCAAGCAGTTCGACAACCGGGAGCGCGCCATCCGGCCCGAGGTGCTCGCGGCGGCGATCGACCGCCACGCCACCGACGACGCCGTGTTCACCTCCGACACCGGCATGTCCACCGTGTGGCTCGCCCGCTTCGTGACCCTGCGCGGAAACCGGCAGCTGCTCGGGTCGTACAACCTGGGCTCCATGGCCAACGCCCTGCCCCACGCCCTCGGCGCCGCCCAGCTCGACCCCGCCCGCCAGACCATCGCGTTCTGCGGCGACGGCGGCCTCACCATGCTCATGGGCGAACTGCTCACGGTCGCGGCCTACGATCTGCCGGTGAAGATCTTCGTGTTCGACAACTCCCGCCTCGGCATGGTCAAGCTGGAGCAGGAACAGGGCGGCATCCCCGAGTTCGGCACCGTGCTCAAGAACCCGGACCTCGCCGCGGTCGCCCGCGCCTGCGGCATCCACGCCGTCCGCGTCGAGCACCCCGACCAGATCGACGCGACCGTCCGCGACGCGCTCGCCCACCCCGGCCCGGTGCTGCTCGACGTCGTCACCAACGCCGAGGAGATCGTGATCCCGCCGAAGCCCACCGTCAGCCAGGCCTGGGGTTTCGCCATCGCCAAGATCGAGGAGACGCTGATCTCCGCGCACGACGTCGACGAAAAGGCGTAGCCACCCCCGCTTTCCGCCAGAGGCCCGACCGGTGACGGTCGGGCCTCTTTCGTTTTGTGCCAGTCACACGGTCGGGTGACGCAGACCGGCTCAGCTGTGAAGACACCCGCGTCGGGGATTCACCCGATACGGCGGCGTCTCAGGGATTGATCACCGGATTGACGGTTGGTCTGAATGGCGCAACTATTTCGCGCATGTCCGAACCCGGGACGCTCGTCACCGAGTAGCCGCCGGGATTCGCAGAAACCAGTACGGGACCACGGGTGTCTTTGTCGTGCCCGGAAAACGATCAGAAGGAGAACGCGCATGCGATCCAGTCCGCGTTGGCGGAAGGTGGTGACGGGGTCGATGGCCACCGCGCTCGCGATAGCGGGGGTGACCTACACCGGGGCGAGCACGAGCGCGTACGCCGAGGTCCAGGTGTCCACCGACACCAAGACCGCCGCCGACGGCAAGCAGTACTGGGTGCAGAACCACCTGGTGTCGAAGGATCTCACCGCGAAATCCGGCACGCCGAAGAAATGGCTGCTCGTGTGGGCCGGTGACGAGAACATCGCCGACACCGCCGTGAAGGACGTCAAGAACCTGCCGGGCACGCTCGGCGGCGGGCTCAACAAGGTGAAGAACGCCTTGCCCGGCCCCGATTTCCTGGCCGTGATCGACGCGACGCAGGGCTCGCCGTCGTACGGCAAGGTCGTGAACACCGCGACGGTGGGCCCGCTCGTGGAGAACGAGCCGCACCACATGCAGTACGTGTGGCACAAGGGCGACACGATCTACGCGGGCGCGCTGTTCGCCGCGGCGACCTACGCGTTCGACGTGAGTGCGCTGCCGCAGCTGAAACTCAAGGGCGTGAGCCTGCCGACGCAGACGCTCGGCGGTTCCGTGCCCGACGCGTACTGGGTGCTCAAGGACGGCACGGCGTACGGGACGTACATGGGCGGGCCGGTCGTGCCCGGGCCGTACACCTACGCCGACGGCAGCACGCAGATCGGCAACGGGTTCGCCGGCAGCCCCGGCGAGGTCGTGCACTTCGACCAGAACGCGCAGGTCCTGTCGCAGAACCCGGCCGCGACCCCGCAGGGCGACAACCCCAAGCTGTGCGACAACCTCCCGCAGCTCGGGAAACCGACGTGCGCCAACCCGCACGGCGTGCAGGCCCGCGAGGACATGAACACGCTGGTGACCAGTGACTACGCCGAGCCGCGCAACATCATCCTCGACCCGGTGAAGCAGCCGTCGCCGTACCTGCGGCGCCCGACCGTGCGCACGTGGGACATCTCCGACCGCAACCACCCGAAGCTGAAGGCGGTCTCCTACCTGCCGGACGGCCCTCGTGCCGACCCGGCCGACCCGCTGCACTCGGAAAGCCGCGCGGTCATGGAGACCACGGTGACGAACCGGCCGGGCCACAAGGGCGCGTTCGCGCAGACCATGCAGGGCGGCGCGGTGTTCTACACGCCGGACATCACGGCGAAGGATCCGCACTGGATCGAGGTGTTCGACGACGGGGCCGCCAACAAGGCCATCTACCCGGGCAACGACGCCAACGGCGCCAGCTCCAACGGCGGCTGGATCCAGACCAGCCCGGACGACAAGTACCTCTACCGCGCGATCGTCGGGCGGCAGAAGGGCACGCTCGGCGCGGACGACCCCGGCACCACCGGCGGCGTCTACGTGCTCGACATCTCCAAGCTGGTCAACGCCGGCGACCGGATCGAGGACATCCAGGGCCGCGTGGACACGAAGGCCAAGGCGCAGCAGGGCGGCGGCGGTGACCTGCCGACGGTCGTCGGCGCGGCGCCGATCAACCCCGGCACGCCGGGGGCCGGCCCGCACTGGGGCGCCTACGACAACCTCGCGCTGGGCAGCGACGGATTCTACCACGAGACGACGCAGCCGCAGCACCTCGCGGTGTCGAACTACTTCGTCGCCCGGTCCGGTTTGGACGGTGACCACAAGGTCAACCTGCTGAACCTAGGCCCGGACGGGAAGATCTCCGTGGACCAGAACTTCCGCGACGAGTTCACCGGTCAGGTCGGGATCAACTTCAACCGCAAGTCCTGGCCGCACGGTGACTTCGGCAACGCCAAGCCGCACTCGGAGCTGTTCGTGGCCGCGGACGCCGACGTCAAGTGACCCCTCCGGTGCCGGTCCGCTTCGGTGGCCCGGCACCGGACCTCCCCGGAAGGTCCACGATGGATCACCACGACCTCACGACCGCCACCGGTTCGTCCGGAGTGGACGCGCTGGCGCTCGTGCTGCGGCTCGCGTTGCTGCTCACCACCGCCTTCCTCGCCGGCGGTGGCCTGCTGGCCCCGCTGGCCGGCCCGCTCGGCCGGCGGACGCGGACTGTCCTGTTCGGACTCGGCGGCGCGTCGGCGTTGCTGGCCGCAGGCTCGTTCTTCGCCGTGCCGATCAACCCGGTCGCGCTGGCGGTGCACGTCCTGCTCGCGCTCGCCGTGCCGCTGCTGGTGAGCCGGCCGCGGTTCGGGCGGTGGGCGTCGGTCGCGCTCGTCGCGCTGGTGGTGCTCGAGACGTCGGCGGGCCGCTCGGGCCTCGGGTTCGCCGCGGACCTCGTCTACGTGGCGGGCGCCACCGTCTGGTTCGGCTTCGCCCTGCTCAGCGCTTCGCCCGGCGAGCAGTGGCGGGCCACGGCCATCCGGCCCGGGCCGCTGTCGCTCACCCTCGGCGGACTGCTGGTGCTGGCCGGCGGGGTGGAACTCGCGCTGTCCGGCCCCGGATTCGACCGGCGGCTCTACGCGACGCTGTTCGGTCTCACGGTGCTGCTCGCCGTGGTGCTGCCGCTGGCGGTGACGGTGCTGGCCGTCGTGCTGCGCCGCGACACCGGGCGCGCGTACCGCTTCGGCGCGGTCGGTGTGGCGCCGGCGTTCCTGGCGTGGGCCGCGCTCGCCGCGATCCCGGCCCCTCCCCCACTGCCCGTGCCGGGTGTGCCGCTGCTCGCCGACGGGGGCGGGTACCCGGTCCTGGTCAGCCCGCAGCGCCCGGGCCACAACCTGGTCCACTTCCCGGCCGGCGCCGGGGCCGATCTCGCGGTGACGGCCGCGGACGGCGCGGTCGTCCAGTCCGTCGCGCGGCCCGGCGCGGAGGGCACGTGGACCGACGTCGTCCTGCCGCCCGGGCGCAGCGACCTGCGCATCACTCGCGGTGACACCACCACGGCCGTCGAGGTGGACGCCGGCACCGAACCCGGCCCGGGCGTCACCGCCGACTCGCCGGAGTGCGCGTCCGCGGCGCTAGGCGGGCTCGTCGCGGGCCGCCGGGACGTGCTGACGTCGTGCCCGGCCGACGCACTGTCCCCTGAGGACAGTGGCGCGCTGGTGAAGCTGGTCGACTTCCTGGCCACCCGCAAACCCGCCGCGCTCACACTCGTCGACGACACCTCGCCCCGCGGCCGGGCCGCCTCCCGGCTCGTGCGCGACACCGCCGCGCGCCACGGCCTGGCCGTGCAGGCCGAACCCGGACCGGACACCGCGCTGGTCGTCGTGGCCGGCTGGGCCGGTGGCTACTCCGCGCTGACGCAGGCCAAGACGGCCCAGCAGAGCCGCCCGACCTACCAGTACGGCCTGTACCTCGCGCCGTGGCTGCTCAACGCCCCGCTCGTGAACGCCGTCGCCAGCTCGTCGCTGCCCCTGCGCTTCGACCCGCGCGACCCCACGGCGCTGGCCTACGCCGTCGCGCTCGGCGACGCGTTCGGCGGCGAGAGCCCGACCGTCGGCGGGTTCGCCCGCTGGCTCGGCCCCGCCGCGCTGACGGGCGACGTGCAGATGTACGCGTCGGCCCAGGTCAACGCGATGCCGATGGACCCCGGGGAGCCCCACGCCCCCGGCATGGTGATGGACCGCGACTACGCCGGCCAGTGGGTCCCCGACGGGACCGTCGTGCCGATCTCCGCGGTCCTTCGCTGAACCCCCGGAAATCCCAGTGTCACAAGGAGAAACCCCATGAAACGCAGGATCCTGCTCACCCTCACCGCGGCCGCCGTGTTCACCGCCCTCGGCGCCGGCGTGGCCGACGCGGACCCCGCCGTCTGGGCGCTGCCCGGCGTCGACCTCGGCGGCGTGCTCGGCCCGGTCGGGCAGCCGGTCGACCTGCTCGCCCCGGTGTTCGGCCTCATCACGATCGTGTCCTGAAAGGAACACCACAACGGCATCTCGGCCTCCACGCCGAACCGGCTACCGAAGCCATCCCCGGCACCAACCCCGGCCCTGCGAGGGCAGCCGGTCGCCCTGCTCGCCCGGTGTTCGGCCTCGCCACGATCGTGTCCTGAAAGAAACACCACAACGGCATCTCGGCCTCCACGCCGAACCGACTACAAGCCATCCCCGGCCCTGCCGGGCGACTGCTCGAACTGCCCGCCCGGTGTTCGAACTGATCACCACCGTCTCCCGAAAGGAACACCACAACGACGCCCCGCCCCGCGCCGGGATCCACGCCGAACCGGCTACCCAAGCCCTCGCCTGCACCAACCCGGGCCCGGTCCGGCAACCGGTCGACTTGCTCGCCCCGGTGTTCGGCCTCATCACGATCGTGTCCTGAAAGGCACACCACAACGACACCCCGGCCTCCACGCCGAACCGACGACCCAAAGCCATCCCCGGCACCAACCCCGGCCCGGTCGGGCAGCCGGTCGACCGGGCCGGGGTTCGGCCTCATCACCACCGTCTCCTGAAAACCTTCCACCGAAAGGAAACCCGATGAAGAAGACCCTCGTCCGCGCTGCGGCGATCGCCGCGTTCGCCGGTGCCGGAGTGTGCGTCGCGGCCGGGCCGGCCCTGGCGGCCACCGGTGATGCTCCCGGGGTGGTCGTCGTCGACGAGCCCGACACGAGCGGCCTGAACAACATCTGGACGTTCGCCCCGCTGGGTGTGCCGCCGCTCGGGCTGATCCAGTCGGTCGGCGGCGTGCCGGGCAAGCTGCTGCCCTCCTGGGGCTGATCCCCGCGGCCACGGCGGCGCGCCCGCCGCCGTGGCCGGTTCCCCTCGACCCCTGGAGTTCCCATGTCCGTGAAGAAACCCTTGCCGGCGGGCCAGTCCCTGCTGTCGTCGCCGACGTCGTGCGAGGCGCCCCGGCCCGCGCCCGAGGAGCCGGTGCGGGTGGTGCCGCTGGCGGTCGCCGCCGTGCTCGGTGTCGCGCTGAGCTGGTACGTCTGGGCCACCTACGGCGGCAAGTACGGCATCCTGCTCGTGCTGGGCCTCGCGCTCGGCGTCGCGTTGTTCCACTCCCGCTTCGGGTTCACCTCCGCGTGGCGGCAGCTCATCGCCGTCGGCAACGGGTCCGGCCTGCGGGCCCACGCGCTGCTGCTCGGCACCGCCACCACGCTCATCGCGCTCATCGCCGGAACCGGCGCCGGGCTGTTCGGCGCCACACCCAAGCTCACCGCGGGCCCGATCGGCCTGCCGCTGTTCGTCGGCGCGGCGGTGTTCGCGATCGGCATGCAGCTGGGCGGCGCGTGCGCGTCCGGCACGCTGTTCGCCGTCGGCGCGGGCCAGTCGACGACCGTGCTCACGCTCGGCGGGTTCATCGCGGGCTCGGTGCTCTACAGCTGGGCCTACCCCGTGTTCACCGGCTGGCCGCAGGTGTCCGGGTTCCTGCTGGCCGACCACGTCGGCTGGGCCGGCTCGTGGGCGATCACGCTGGCCGCGCTCGCGCTGGTCGTGGTGGTGACGCGGCTCGTGCAGGCGCGGCGCACGCCGCCGCCGGTCGAACCCGTGCCGACCGCGCACGGTTTCGCGCGGGTCCTGCGGGGTTCGTGGCCGTTGCTGGTCGGCGCCCTCGTGCTCGGTGTGCTCGCGGCGGCGGTCGTCCTCGTGTCAGGCTCGACGTGGGGTGTCACGTTCGCGTTCACGCTGTGGGGCGCGAAGCTCCTGCAGCTCATCGGCCTGCATCCCGAGACGTGGGAGTTCTGGCAGACGAGCACCAACGCCAAGGCGCTGGCCTGCCCGATCTGGACGGACAAGACGAGCCTCACGGACCTCGGCATCATCCTGGGTGCGGCCGTCGCGGCCTCGGCGGCCGGGACGTGGCAGATCCGCGCGGAGATCCCGTGGCGCACGGCGGTGGCGGCCGTGGTCGGCGGGGTCCTGATGGGCGTCGGCGCGCGGCTCGCCGGCGGCTGCAACATCGGCGCGTACCTCGCCGGGATCTCCACCGGAAGCCTGCACGGCTGGCTATGGGGCCTGTTCGCCCTCGGTGGCACCTGGGTCGGGCTGCGGCTGCGGCCGCTGTTCGGGCTGGCCAACCCGAGGCCGAGCGACAGCATCTGCTGACCAGGTGGTGGGAACCCTTGTCGGGGCCGGAGCGACGTTCCTATAGTGCGTCAGACGTCTGACGTCTTTTGGGAGGCTCACGGTGACGAAGGATCTGCGGTCGTTTCTCGCGGAGGTGGTCTCGACCGGTGCGGGCGAGGTCAAGCACGTGTCGAAGCAGGTGGACCCGCGGTTCGGTGTCACCGCTTACGGAGCGTGGTACGACAAGCGCGGCGAGTACCCGGCGTTGCTGTTCAGCGACGTCGCCGGCAGCGAGCTGCGCTGCCTGACCAACCTCGTCGCGACGCACGAGCGGATGGCCCTGGCCCTCGGGGTCGAGGTCGAGACGCTCGTGCGTTCGTCCGTCGCGGGCCAGGGCCGGGCCGCGCACCCGCCCGTGGAGTTCGCGGGCGCGGCTCCGGTGCAGGAGGTGGTGTGGCGCGGTGAGGACGCCGACCTCACCCGCCTGCCGATCCCCACCCACAACGAGCTCGACGGCGGCCCGTTCCTCACCGCGGCCGTCGGCGTGACGCGTGACCCCGAGTCGGGGGCGATCAACGCCGGCATCTACCGCCACCACATCTACGGCCCGCGGCGCCTCGGCGTGTGGTTCTTCGGCTCCCACGACGGCGGCACCATCCACCGCCGCTACGCCGAACGCGGCGAGCCCACGCCGATCGCGCTGGTGATCGGGCACCACCCGGCGTTCCTCATGGGCGCGGTGTCGCGCGTGCCCGGCATCGGCGGCGAGTACATCGCCGCCGGCGCGTACCTGGGCGAATCGGTCGAAACGGTGCCGGCGGTGACCTCCGGGATCCCCGTGCCCGCGCACGCCGAGATCGTCATCGAGGGCCACATCCTGCCCGACGAGCTCGAGGAGGAAGGCCCGTTCGCCGAATGGCCCGGCCACTACGTCGGCGGCGGCCGCAAGCCCGTCATCGAGGTCGACGCCATCACCATGCGCCGCGACGCGATCTTCCAGGACATCCAGGCCTCCGGCCGCGAGCACCGGCTGATGGGCGCGCTGCCGCGCATCGCCAGCATCCACGAGGCCGTGCAGCAGAAGGTGCCGGGCCTGCGCGCGGTCAACATCCCGCTGCACGCCCGCATGCACTGCTACCTGTCGATCCGCAAGAACTCCGACACCGACCCCACCCGCGCCGCCTTCGCCGCCCTCAACACCGAGCCGGAGAACCTGCGCGCCATCGTCATCGTCGACGACGACATCGACGTCTACGACGAACGCGAAGTCGCCTGGGCCATCGGCACCCGCTTCGACGCGTCGCAGGACCTGCAGATCATCCCCCGCTGGAACGGCCCCGGCGGCCTGCTCCCCACCAACTGGTCCTACGACGAAGCCGGCGGCCGCACCCCCCAACGCTCCTCCGCCGTCATCGTCGACGCCACCAAACCCGCCCCGCCGATCGTCTTCCCCGCCCGCGCGCGGGTCCCGGAGGACGCGATGCAGGCAGTGGACGCCGACGCCGTCGAGACGATCACCGCGGTGACCGACCTGCCCGGGTGGGCCTGACGGGCAGGCGAGACGCCTCAGCCGCGGCGGGATCGTCTGGCCGGGTGTGAGGGCTGTCCACTCCGGACAGACAGCCCTCACGCCTGGGCAAGGCGCCGCAGCTCCCCGGCCACGCCGGGCCGAGCCAGTGCGTCAGTTCGCCGAGCCAGGCCACCGGCTCGGCGCACCTCGGCGGCCGACACGGTGACCGACCTGCCCGGATGAGTCTGACGGGCGCGCGAATCGCCTCAGCCGTGAGCGGATTGCCTGGCCGGGCGTAAGGGCTGTCCACTCCGGACAGGCAGCCCTCACGCCTGGGCAAGGCACCGCAGCTCCCCGGTCACGCCGGGGCCGAGGTGGGGCTCCAGTTCGGTCAGCAGCTCGCCGATCCGGGCGGCCAGGTCCGGGGACGGGCGGGTGAACGCGCTGGAGCCGTTGCGGTGCCAGTCGTCCAGGTCGCGGCGGGCGTCGGCGGCCAAGGGGTCGCCCGGCAGGCTGAGCAGCCACAGGTCGGTGGCGAGCCGGGACCACCGGCTCACCCCGCGCAGCAAGGTGTACGCGCCGCGGCGGACGTGGAGGGGGCGGGCCGGCGCGGCCAGGTCGAGCAGGTGCGGGCGGTCCGCCGGGCCGAGGCGGCCGTCGAGCAGGGCGGCGGCCTCGCGGACGACGCCCGGTGAGGGGTCGGCGAGCAGCTCACGGCCGTAGCGGACGGCCCGCGCGTCCGACGGGTTCGCCAGCAGCCGGCGCAGGCCACGGACCGCGGCGACGCGCACCCGAGGCCGCTCGTCGGCGAGCTGTGCTCGCAGGAGGTCGACGTCGTCGAGCGTCCCCGTTTCGCCGAGGCCGGCGACGGTCGCGCGCGTGACGGCGCCCGACCGCAGCGCGTCCCGGTAGTAGGCGGCCGGGTCGCCGCCCGCGTGCAGCACGAGGGCCTGCGCCATGGACCGCACCAGCGACGAGCTCTCGCCCAGCCGTTCCCGGGCCGTCTCGACGCCCAGCAGCTGCAACGCCCGCGCCCGTACCTTGGGGGCGCCGCCGTCGAGCAGGGGCAGCACGAACCGGGGGTCGTCGCGGTCGAGCAGGAGCCGGCCGACACGGGTGCGGATCACGTCGTGGTGGTCGTGCACCGCGATCGAGGCCAGCCGCTCGTCGGACAGCAGCCCAGCGCGTTGGGCCGATTCGTGGACGATCCGGCGGGTTCGCAGGTCCGGCGTGGCCAGCGCCACGTCGAGGAGCTCGGGCGAGCGCAGCATCGGCTGGAGCACGTGCTCGTCCACCCAGTCGTCCACGGCCCGCCGGCTCAGCACGACGACCAGCGGCAGCAGGGGCGCCAGGTCCTCCTGCGCGAACCGCGCCAGCACCGCCGCGCGGGGGATCTCCCGTACCTGGGGCACCCAGTCGACGCAGCGCACCAGCAGCAGGGGCAACGCTTCCGGGTCGCGGCTGCTCCGCAGCTGCCGCACGCCCGGCTCCCGGATGTACCCGTCGGCGTCGCAAACCGCCTCGACGAGCTCCACGCGGCTCAGCCGACGCGACGGCAAGGCTCGCCAGCGGCCCTGTCCGTAAAACCACCAGCGCCGCTCGGACTCGTCCACCACCAGCCACTCGCGCGGGTCGCCGGCGGCGAGCGCGTCCAGTTCTTCTTCCGTCACCATCGTTCCCCCTCTCCGGCGCCATCGTGCCGTCCGCGACGCCCACGACGCCACCGGATTTGGGGAGCGCTCAGAGTCCTCCGAGCCGTTCGGTGATGGCAGTGCTCAGACGGAGAATGGCGGACGTCGAGTGCTTCAGGCGTTCGGCGTCCACAGTGGACTTGACCATGCTCACCGACAGCGCACCCACCGGCTGCCCACCCCGCCCGGCGACAGCAGCGCCGACGCACATCATGCCCGGCGCGGTCTCCTCGTCGTCGACGGCGTAACCGTGGGCGCGAGTGCTCTCGATCTCCGCCATGAGCTGTGGCATCCGCGAAATGCTCTGCGGGGTCAGCGTTTCGAAGCGGCCGTCGGCGTAGCGGCCCGCGATCTCGTCGTCGGTCAGCGACGCGAGCAGCGACTTGCCGCTCGCCGTGCAGTGGGCGGGCAGGCGCAGCCCGATCTCGTAGGACATCGCGAGCGTCCGCAGGCCCGGCCGCGTCTCGACGTAGACGACGTGGCGTCCGTCCAGCAGGGACAGCACGATCGTGTCCTCGGGCAGCAGCCCCAGCTCCTGGTCGACGCGCCGGAACTCCAGCACGAACCCCGATTTCGCGAGGTACGCCCGCCCGAGCGGCACGACCTTCCAGCCGAGCCGGTACTGACCGCCGGGAGTACGCGTGAGCAGGCCGGTGGTGACCAGCGTCGTGCACACGGCGAGGCAGCTGCTCTTGGGCGCGCCGATGACCCGCGCGAGCTCGCTGAGCGGCAGCCCGTCGGGGGCGGCGGCGAGGGCGTCGAGCACGTACGCGGCGCGGGCGACCGACGGCACCGGCAGCCCGGCCGAGGAAGGGGAACCGGTCATCGCGGGAGATTCCGTCATCGCCGCAACCGCCGGGCGAGCACGATCGCCGCGACGACGGCGGCCACGGCCGGGACCACGCGTTTCGCGACCGGGATCGCGACGGCGCGCAGGACGACGGCGTCCGCGTTCCGAGTGCGCGGCCGGTCCTCCGGACTCGGCCGCGCACCGGCAACACTCACGACCGGAGCCGTAGCGGCGGGTTCGGCCGAGGGAACAGCGCTCACCGGCTCGTCGTCCGGCCACTCCGCTGCCGCCAGATCGACGACCTCCGCCACCGGCTCGACAAGAGCCGCCGCCGCGACCCCGGACACCGGGGCCCGCGGCACTGCCGCAGCTTGAACCCGCGACCCGGCCACCTCCTCCGCCAGCGCCCGCGCGAACTCGTCGACCAGCCGCCCGGTCACCTCGCCCAGCACACCACGCCCGAACTGCGCCAGCCGGCCCGTCAGCGCGAGCTCCGTGGCCAGATCGACGCGCGTGCCTTCCGGAGCCGGCGCCAGCCGCAACGTGACCGTCGCCGAAGCCGAACCCCGGCCCCGCACCTCGCGACCCGACGCCGCCACGACCACAACACCGGCCGCCTCGTCGCGTTCGCGGAACTGGGCCAGACCGGAGTACTCGGCGGCGATCGGCCCGACCTTCACGCGCAGGCCGCCGCGGACGTCGTCGCCGTCGACCTCGTCCAGGTGCACGCCGGGCATGCAGGGCGCGACCCGTTCGGGATCGGTGAGCACGGCCCACGCCTGCTCAGGCGGCAGGCCGACGGTGAAGCTGTTCTCCAGTCGCACGAGCGCCCCCTAGGCCGGGAACCGCATGTCGACGCGGGAGCCGGCCGACGGCGCCCACCGGCTCGTGACGACCTTGCGGCGCGTGAAGAACCGGATGCCGTCCTCGCCGTACTGGCCGGAGTCGCCGAAGAGCGAGTGCTTCCAGCCGCCGAACGGGAAGTACGGGATCGGCACGGGGATGGGCACGTTGAGCCCGACCATGCCGGCCTGCACGGTGTGCTGGAACTGCCGTGCGGCGACACCGTCGCGGGTGAACAGGGAGACGCCGTTGCCGTACTCGCTGCCGTTGATCAGTCCGACGGCCTCCTCCAGCGAGTCGACCCGCAGCATCGACAGCACGGGGCCGAAGATCTCGTCGGTGTACACGGTCATGTCCGGGCGCACGTGGTCGAGCAGCGTCGGTGCGAGGAAGAATCCGTTCTCCCGTCCCGGAACCCGCACGTCGCGGCCGTCGACCACGAGGTCCGCGCCCGCGTCCGCGCCGGCCTGCACGTAACCGCTCACGCGGCGCAGGTGGTCGGCGGTCACCAGCGGGCCCATGTCGGTGCCCTCGTCGTGACCGTCCGCAGTGGACAGCCGGCCGATGCGTTCCACCAGCCGCTCGCGCAGCGCGTCGCCGACCCCGCCGACGGCCACCGCGACCGAGATCGCCATGCACCGCTCCCCCGCCGAGCCGTAGGCGGCGGAGACGAGGGCGTCGGCGGCCGCATCGAGGTCGGCGTCCGGCAGCACCACGAGGTGGTTCTTCGCGCCGCCGAGGGCCTGCACCCGCTTGCCGTGCTTGGCCGCGGTCTCGTAGACGTGCCGGGCCACCGGCGTCGACCCCACGAAGCTCACCGCGGCGACATCCGGGTGAGCCAGCAGGGCGTCGACGGCCTGGGCGCTGCCGTGCACGACGTTGAGCACGCCGGCGGGCAGCCCCGCCTCCAGGGCCAGCTCGGCCAGGCGGTTGGACGCCGACGGGTCCTTCTCGCTCGGCTTGAGGACGAAGGCGTTGCCGCACGCAACGGCGATCGGGAACATCCACATCGGAACCATCACGGGGAAGTTGAACGGCGTGATGCCCGCGACGACCCCCAGCGGCTGGCGGATCGAGTACGTGTCCACCCCACGGGAGACGTTCTCGCTGAAGTCGCCCTTGAGCAGGTGCGGGATCCCGGCCGCGAACTTCGCGACGTCCAGGCCCGCGTTGACCTCCGCGCGGGCGTCGGCGAGCGTCTTGCCGTGCTCGCCGGTCACGAGCTCGGCCAGCTCGTCCCGCGACCGTTCGACGAGCCGGATGAACTCCAGCAGAACCTGCTGGCGCACGCCGAGCGATTCCTCGGCCCAGGCGGCCTGCGCGTCGAGCGCCACCTTCACGGCCTGGTCCACGGCACCGGCGCCGCCGAGCGCGACCCGGCCCGCGACGCTACCGCGGGCGGGGTCGTGCACGTCGGCCCACGCGGCCGGTTCGTCCTGGACGAAAGCGCCGCCGACGAAGTGCTGGATGGTGTTCACGAGTGTCCTTTCTCGACAGTCGAGCCGAGGTGCGGGAGAGCCGGTACGGGTGGGGTGTCGGGTGGTTCGGGCCAACGGTGGCCCGCGGATTCGTCGAGGGCCCGGACGACGCGTTCGGGCGTGATCGGCTCGTGCCACACCCGCGCGCCCAGCGGGGCGAGCGCGTCGTTCACGGCGTTGTGCACGGCCGCGGGCGCGCCGGCGGCCCCGGCCTCACCGGCGCCTTTCACGCCCAGCATGGTGATGGGGCTCGGCGTCTCGAGATGGGTGATGCGCACGTCCGGCAGCTCCGGGCCGGTCGGCATGAGGTAGTCGAGCAGGGTCGAGGTGAGCAGCTGGCCGCTCTCGTCGTAGTACAGCCGCTCGAACAACGCCCCGCCGATGCCCTGCGCGACACCGCCGCGGATCTGCCCGTCCACGATGTCCGGGTTGATGAGCACCCCGCAGTCCTCGACGCACGCGTAGTCGACGATGTGCACGAGCCCGCTGTCCTCCTCGACCTCGACGACCGCGGCGTGGGCGCCGTTGTTGAAGGTGACGTTGGGGCCGCTGTACTCCCCCACCACCGACAGCCCGATCCGCAGCTCCGGCGGCAGCCGGTGGGTGCGGAAGTGCGCGACCTCGGCGAGCTCTCCGACCTCCAAGTGGACGTTCGGCGCGCCCGCGACCTGGACCACGCCGTCGCCGATCTCGAGGTCGGCCGGGTCGACCTCCAGCAGGTGCCCGGCGATCGCGAGCAGCCGTTCCTTCACCTCACGGGCGGCCGACGCGGCGGCACCGCTGCTGACCACGGCCGAACGGCTGGCCCACACGCCCGTGCCGTGCGGCACCACCGCCGTGTCGCCGCTGACCACGCTGATCCGGTCGAACGACACCCCGAGGTGGTCGGCCACGACCTGCGCGGCGGTCGTCTGCAGGCCCTGGCCCTGGCCGGGTGTGCCGAGCAGCACGGTGACCGACCCATCGGCCTCCACGCGCACCTCGACCTGGTCGTGCGCGGTGATCGGGGCGCCGCGCTTGCCGTAGAACATCACGCCGGGCGCGGTGACCTCGACGAAACACGCGAGCCCGACGCCCAGCAGGCGCCCGCGTTCGCGCGCCTCGGCCTTGCGCTTGTCGAGGTCCGGCCCGGCGGGGAGCATGGCGACCAGTTTCTCCAGCGACTCCTGGTGCGAGCCGCTGTCGTAGACCTGACCGGTCACGGAGGTGTAGGGCAGCTCTTCGGGCGCGATCAGGTTGCGGCGCCGCAGTTCCGCCGGGTCGAGCCCGAGCCGGCGCGCGGTCTCGTCGAGCAGCGTCTCCATCGCGAGGATGGCAACGGGGTGCCCGACCCCGCGGTACACCGCCAGCGGCGCCTTGTTGGTGATGGCGACGCGCAAGTGTCCCGAGTAGACGGGGATCCGGTACGGGCCGGGCATGATCGTGGCGACCTGGATGCCTTCGGTGACCATGCTGCGCGGGTACACGGAGTAGGCGCCGCCGTCGCTCACGACCTCCGAACGCAGGCCGAGGATGCGCCCGTCGGCCGCGACGGCCAGCGCGGCGGACACCCGCTCGTCGCGCGCCTGCGTGTCCGACTGCAGCGATTCAACGCGGTCCTGGATCCACTTCACCGGGCGGCGCAGCAGGATGCTGGCCGCGCACGTGGCGACCTCGTCGGAGTACACGTGCGCCTTCATGCCGAACGCGCCGCCGACCTCGTCGGTGAGCACGCGGATGTTGCTCTCCCGCAGGCCGAGCAGCTCGGCGAACGCGGACTGCAGCATGTGCGGCGCCTGGGTGGACAGCCGCACGGTGAGCGACTTCGCCGACGGGTCGAACTCGGCGACGACCCCGCGGGGCTCCAGCGCGACGGCCGTGTGCCGCGCGGTGCTGATGCCGGTCTCCACGACCACGGCGGCTTCGGCGAAAGCCGCTTCGACGTCGCCGGTGCCGAACGTGCCTTCAAAGGCGAGGTTGGACGGCAGCTCGTCGTGCACCTTCGCCGCCGACTCGTCGAGCGCGGCGATGGAGTCGACGACCGGGTCGAGCTCCTCGTAGTCGAGGGTGACCAGCTCCAGCGCGTCCTCCGCGACGGCGCGGCTCTCGGCCACGACCATCACCACGGGCTCGCCGACGTAGTGCATCTTGCCCGTGGCCAGGGGCCGCTGGTCGCCGCCGACCAGGCCCGGCCAGTCGAGCAGGCCCTTCCACGAGCGGCACATCGGGTTGAAGTCGTCCGCGGTGAACACGGCGACCACCCCCGGCGCCTGCTTCGCGGCCTCGACTTCAATCGCCGTGATCAGCGCGTGCGCGACAGGGGCGCGGACGAACGCGGCGTGCAGGCAGCGGGCCGGGGTGACGTCGTCGGCGTAGCGGCCGCGGCCCAGCAGGATCTTCGGGTCCTCGACGCGCTTGACGCGGCGGCCGACCCAGCCTTCGGTGATGCTCACGCCCGCGCCTCCCGCACCTGCTCGGCGTATTCGGCGATCGCGGCCACGATCGGCGCGTACCCGGTGCAGCGGCACAGGTTCCCGGACAGCCGCTCGCGGATCTCGTCGTGCGAGAGGTCCGGGTTCTCCTCGACGGCGGTGACAGCGGCCATCAGGAAGCCCGGCGTGCAGAAGCCGCACTGCAACGCCTGGTGCTCCCAGAACTTCTGCTGCAGCGGGTGCAGCACGTCTTCGGTGCCGGCCGTCTCACCCAGGCCTTCGACGGTGTCCACTGTGGATCCGTGTGCCTGTACGGCGAGGGTGAGGCAGCTGCGCACGGCCGTGCCGTCGAGCCGGACGGTGCAGGCACCGCAGACGCCGTGCTCGCAGCCGAGGTGCGTGCCGGTGAGGCCGAGGTCGTGGCGCAGGAAATCGGCGAGCGTGGTCCGCGGTGTGGTGCGCGCCGACTCGGGTTTCCCGTTCACCGTGAGGGAAACCTGCGTCGGCTCGTGGGCGTCAAGCACGGGCACTCTCCACTTCGGACTGGCTGCGGGCGGCGGCTTCGGCGAGCGAGCGGGCGACGAGCCGGGTGCCCGCGCGGCGGCGGTAGGTCACGGAGCCGTGGAGGTCGCCGACGACGTCGATCTCGTCGAACGCGCGGGCCGCGGCTTCGGCGAGCACGGCGTCGTCGAGGACCTCGCCGGTGAGGATCGCCTCGGCGGCGGTGGCCCGACGCGGGGTGCCGGCGATGCCGAACAGCGCGATCCGCGCGTCGGTGCAGCGCCCGGCGGAATCGGTGTCCAGCACGCAGATCACGCCGACGAGGGCGAAGTCGCCGCTGCGGCGGGTGATCTCGCGGATCGACCAGCCGGCCGTCGCGGGCACGAGCGGCAGCTCGGCCCCGGCGACGACCTCCCCGTCGGCCAGCGCGGTCAGGTAAGGCCCGAGGAAGAAGTCGCGCGCGGCGATCCGGCGCCGCCGCTCGGCGCCGGCGACGCGCACGGACCCGTCGAGCGCGAGCAGCAACGCGGGCAGCTCGGCCGCGGGGTCGGCGTGCGCGAGCGAGCCGCACACCGTGCCGCGGTTGCGGATCTCGGGATGCCCGACCTGCGCCAGGCTTTCGACGACCAGCGGATGACGGCGGCGCGTTTCGGCGTCGGTCTCGAGCGCCCGCGCGGTGACCGCGGCCGACACGACGAGGCCGTCGGTGTCACGGAAAGCGTGGCCCCGCAGGTCTTTCGCCGTGGTGATGTCCACGAGCACGCTCGGGTTCGACATGCGCAGCGCCATCACCGGGAGGAGGCTCTGCCCACCGCCGAGCACCCGCGCGTCGGGCCCGTGCTCGGCCAGCACCGCCACCGCGTCGCCCAGCGATTCGGCCCGGTGGTAGCCGAAAGCAGGCAGTTTCACCGATTCGCCCTTCTTGCTCGTTCCGGCCAGTGTTCGAAATGCTGAACGCTGTTCGATTTACAGAACGAGTCTCTGAAGAGCCGGGCCGGATGTCAAATCGGACGCGGCCGGCCGATGGGGTTTTCGTGGCCGACGGCCTACGGCTTGCGGCCCGAAGCCGAGATCATCGGCGAGGTCGCGAGGTCCAGGCGGCCGGACGTGACGTTGACCAGGTGCCGGTCGATGTCGGCGTCCGTCGCCAGGCCGGCGGCGACGAGGCCGCCGCGGATCTGGCGGACCGTCGCGGCTTCCAGGGCGGTGCAGGCCGGCGAGGTGATCGGGAAGTACGCGTCGGCGGTGACGTCGGTGAGCCCGGCTTCGCGGAGGGCGCGCGGGAGGGTGCGGCCGTAGGCGAGGTCGGCGCCGCGCGAGGCGAGGAGCTCGCGGAAGGCGCGGCGGAGGCGGTTGGCCAGTGCCTCGTCCGGGCCGCGTTCGTCCAGGCAGATCAGGGGCTGCAGGGTGGGGTCGGCGTCCTCCACCAGCAGGCGGCCGCCGGGGCGCAGGGCGGCGACCAGGGTGCGCAGGGCGCGTGCGCGGTCGGGCACGTGGACCAGGACGAGTCGGGCGTGCACGAGGTCGAAGCCGCCGGGCGGCGGCGCGTCGCGGGCGACGTCGTGGCGGCGGACCTCCACGACGTCACTCGCGGCGGTGGCGGCCCACGACGTGTCGAGGTCGGTGGCCAGCACGTGACCGCCGGGCCCCACGCGCTCGGCGAGCCACGTCACCACCGACGGGCCACCCGCACCGACCTCCCAGCACCGCCACCCCGGGGCGACGCCCAGATCGTCGAAGTGCCGGAACGTCGACGCGTCGAACAGCGCGCTGAGCGCGTCGAAGCGCGAGCCTGCTTCCGGCTGGGCGTTGTCGAGGAGGTAGCCCTCGTCCGGGGAGGTCATGGCGGTGATTGTGCAGCACCCGACAAGCCGTAGACCCGTTCCGCCGTGCCGCCGAACACAAAAGCGCGTTCGGCTGCCGTCAGGTGCGCGGTGAGGGCGTCGGCGGCCGAGAAGACCTGGCCGTAGGTGCCCGCGAGCAGGCACACCGGCCAGTCCGAGCCGTACATGAGCCGCGCCGGGCCGAACGAGGACAGCGCGACGTCGGCGTACGGGCGCAGGTCCGCGACCGTCCACTGTGACCACGAGGCTTCCGTGACCAGGCCCGAAAGTTTGGCCACGACATTCGGCTCACGAGCCAGCGACCGCAAGTGGGAAGCCCACGGCTCCACCGCCCCCGACGCGATCGGCGGCTTGCCCAGGTGGTCGAGCACGAACGTCAGCTCCGGCACCGCCCGCACGGTCTCGAGCGCCGCCGCGAACTGATCCGGGCGTACCAGCAGGTCGAACGTCAGGCCCGCGGCGGCAACGGCCCGCAGCCCGGCGCGGACGTCCGGCCGGCAGAGCCACCGCGGGTCCGGTTCGGACTGCACTCCGTGGCGGAGGCCGACCAGCCGCGTGCCGCGGAACCGCGCGAGGTCGAGGTCCGGCGTCGTCAGGTCGGCCCACCCGACGACGCCGGCGACCAGCGGATCCGGCAGCGCCAGCAGCTGCTCCGTCTCCGCCGCCGAGCCGACGGCCTGCACGAGCACCGTTCGCGTGACCCGAGTGCCGAGCGTCGCCAGGCGCAGGTCGCGCACGGTGAACGGGCGGCGGATCGGCGCGAGCGCGGGCCGGTCCAGCCACGGCTGCGGATGCACCGCCGGGTGCCACAGGTGGTGGTGGGCGTCGACGTGGTTCAGAGCTCCTCCACGCGGAACGCCGTCCGGTAGGTGCGTGACTCCCCCGGCTCCAGCCACGTCATGCTGCCGTCCTCCCGCGCGGACGACTCGCCGCCGACGTGGTGCGTCGACGGTTCCAGCCCTACCGCGTAGTTGCCGGCCCGCAGGTTGAGCCACTCGAAGAAGCACGGGAACTCGTCTTGGGACCAGTGCACGCTCACCGCGAGACCCAGCCGCTCGTTGACGATCGCCGCGGTTCCGCTCGTCAGCTCGTGTTCGTACACCTGCTCCACGAACCCCGGGATCGGCGGCGGGAGCACCCGGTGGTCGACCCCCTGCGACGCGACGCTGTCCGACTGCCACACCGTGCGCGCCACCGGCGCGACGAACCGCGCGCCCTCGTCGAGCAGCGGCCAGCCGAGGTTGATGTGGTAGAGGAACATGTGCGGCATCGGCTCGAACGCCGGGTTGTGCACCGTGTCGACCAGCCGGATCTCGTTGCCGCCCAGGTCGGCCTCGATCCGCCGGGTGAGCGTGAGGTTCTCGCCGAACACCGCCGCCTGCCGCACCTCGCCCTCGGCCCACAGCACGCAGCGGTCGCCCTCCCACGTCGAGCCGTAGCCGTGCAGTCGAGCGGGAATGTTGGCGACCCGGCCGTGCAACCCGTGCCGCACGGTCTCGCGCGGCGGGTAGCGGTAGCCCGCCGAATCCACCGAGCCGCCGAACAGCGTGTGGTCGAGACCGCCCGTGACCAGCAACCCGGTGAACGACCGCAGCCACGACAAGCCGTCCTCGTCGGCGTGCTCGTGCAGGCCGGGGTGGCGCACGCCGGTGGGCGAGCTCCAGCCGAACGCGCGCCCCGCGTGCTCGGCCGCGCCGAGGTCCATCGCCCGGTCGACGAGTACCTCGAACGCCAGCCCGCTGCCCGTGCGGAACTCCAGCGCCCGCACGCCGCGCTCGGCGCCGTCCGCGAGCGTCACCAGCCGCACGCCGCCCGCACCACCTCGCGCCGCGAGCTCGCGCCGGTCGTGCGTCTGTCCGTAAAGGTCGGTCATGTCATCACCCAGCCACCGTTGACCTCGATCGTCTGCCCGGTCACGAACGACGCGTCCGGGCCCGTCAGGAACGCCACCACCGCGGCCAGCTCCTCGGGCCGGCCCCGGCGGTTGAGCGCTTGCCGCTCCAGCACGAATGCCCGGTACGCCTCCGGGTCTTCGTGGATCTCCTCCGCCGCCGTGGGAAAGGCCCCCGGCGACACGCAGTTCACGCGGATCTCGTGCGGCCCCAGCTCCCGCGCGAGGGCCTTCGTCAACGCGGCCGCGGCACCCTTCGTCGCCACGTACGCGGCGAGGTCGGACCAGCCGCCGTGCATCGTGATCGACGCGATGTTCACGATCGCGCCGCCGCCCGCGGCCACCATGCCGGGCACCACGGCCTGCGCGGCGACCCAGTACGCCCGCTGGTTCACGGCGTGGACCTCGTCGTACTCGGCGAGCTCCACCTCGACGAACGGCCGGCTCGGGTACACGGCCGCGTTGTTGACCAGCACCCCGACGGGCCCGAGCTCGACGGCGGTCCGTTCGACGGCGGCCGTCAGCGCGTCGGCGTCGCGCAGGTCGACGACAAGGGGCAGCACCTTCGACCCGGCCAGGCGCGCGGTCTCGGCGAGGGCGTCGGCGTCTCGATCGAGCGCGGCGACGGCGTCGCCCCGGGAAGCGAGCCGCAGCACGGTGGCGCGGCCGAGCGCACCGCCGGCGCCGGTGACGAGTGCGGTGGTCATGCGTCCCTCCATTCGCGGTAGCGGGCGGTGAGCCGGCCGTGAACCCGGGGGTCGCGCGCCGCGAGTCCGTCGCGCAGAATCCGTGCCGCCTCGGTCTGGAACCGGATGTAGCCCGGCTCCCGGGGCCGGACCCACGCCCGCTCGAGTGTCGTGGCGGTGTCGGCGTGGAAGCCGGGCGAAGTCCATGCGCGACGGTCGGCCGCCTGCCCGCCGAACGCCGGGAACACCTCCGTCTGGACGTCGGCCGCGATCATCCGCCGCGCGACCGCTCGCGCCTCGTCCTCGGGCGCTTTGCGCGACACGGCGAGCCCGGTACCGCCGAGCACGCTGCCGATCCCTGCCGGGCCGGCCGGCGCGTCCTCGAAGGACAGCAGCGGATAACCGGTGTAGCCGTACACGAGCGGGCAGTACCGCACCGGGCCGTCGGTCATCGCCGCCAGCGCGCCGATCGGATTCCGTGCCCACACGGCCGGATCGGCCCATGCCACCAGCTCGGCCATGACCTCCACGGCCCGGCCTGCCGCGTCGGTGAACGGCTCGATCCCGAACGCGACGCACAGCGCGAAGTACATCAGCAACGCGTGCGGCCCACCGAGGCACGGAGCCACGCCGCCTTCGCGAGCGACCGAAAGCACGTCGTCCCAGGTCTTCGGCTGATCGGCGAACGTCGCCACCGACACCTGTGCGGCGGCGTCGATCGGCAGCGCCCAGGTCCGTCCGTCGAGCACGTAGGAGTCGTAGCTCGCCCCGATCGTCCCCGCCCGCCACGCCGCGAGCTCGGCGGCGTCCAGCAGCTCCTCCATCGGCACCAGGTGGTCGAGGGCAGCGCCGAGCCCCGGGTGGTCGACCACGAGCAGGTCGTACTCCGCCGCCAGCTCGGCGATCGGCGTGGACTCGAAGCCCTCCAACGGCTGGCGGTCCCACTCGACACCACCTTCGCGACGGGCCAGCTCGTCCAGCGGCCCGTATCCGCGCGGGTGATCCCACGTCAGCCCTTTCACGGCACCAGGACCACCTTGTCGTGCACCAGCGCGGCGATCCGCTCCGGCGCGTAGCCCAGCTCACGCAGGATCTCGCCGCTGTGCTCACCCGTCACCGGCGCGCCCCGGCGCACCGACGGCGGTGTCGCGCTGAACCCGTACGGGAAGCCCGGCGTGGTCACCGGTCCCTCGGTGGCGTGCTCGTAGCGCACGAACGAGCCGTTGTGGACGACCTGCGGATCCTGGAGCAGATCGGCATAGGAGTACACCGGCCCGGCCCAGATCCCCGCCTCGTGCAGCCGCGCGAGCCAGTCGTCCGTCGAGCGCTCCGGCAGCCGCTCCCGCACCAGTGCGGTGATCTCGTCGCGCTTCGCGTGCCCGTCCACGTCGGTGTCCATCGTGGACAGTTCCGGCAGGTCGAGCGCCACGGCCAGCGCGCCCAAGGGCGGCATGGCCAGCGCGAGGTGCCCGTCCGCGGTCTCGAAGACCCCGTACGGAGCCCGGATGTAGGTGTGCCCGTGCGCCTCGCTCCCCCGCCGCTGTGGCACGCCGCCGACGGTGAACACCGACAGCTCCTGCATCTGCACCGCGATCGCCGCGTCCAGCATGTTCACCGTCACCAGCTGGCCTTCCCCGGTCCGCTCGCGGTGCAGCAGCGCGGCCAGCGCACCCTCGAACGCGCTGTAGGCCGTGATCGCGTCGATCGCGTACGTCCCCGCGGGCAGCGGTGGATCGGCGGCGCGCCCCACGCTGTACATCGCGCCGCTCATGGCCTGCAGCAACAGGTCCTGCCCCGGCCGTTGCGCGTACGGCCCGGTCTCGCCGTAACCCGAGATCGACACGTACACGACACCCGGGTTGATCTCGCGCACCGTCTCGTAGTCCAGCCCCAGCCGTTGCGCCACGCCCGGCCGGTAGTTCTGCAGCACCACGTCCGCGGTCGCGATCAGGTCGTGCGCGGCCTGGCGACCGGCCGGCGCCTTGAGGTCCACGGCGAGGCTGCGCTTGTTGCGGTTGAGCGACAGGAACGACGGGTTGACCGCCAGCCCGGTCGCGCCGCCCGCCGGCGCGTGGCGCTGCCACTCGCCGCCCGGCGGCTCGACCTTCACCACGTCCGCGCCGAGGTCGCCCAGCCGCATCGCGGCCAGCGGCCCGGCCATCGCGAGCGACACGTCGACCACGCGGTACCCGTCGAGCACTCCCATCGTCACTCCCCTGTGAACCGCGGTTCGCGGCGCTGCGCGAAGGCCGCTCGGCCCTCCGCCGCGTCCGCTGTGGACAGACATACCGTCTGGAGGTCCCGTTCGTAGCGGATGGCCTGATCCAGCGGCATCGAGTACGCCGCGCGCAGGTTGGCTTTGGCCGTCTGCGCGGCGATCGGGGCCCGCGCGGCGATCCGCTCGGCGAGCGCAACCGCGTTCGGCAGCAGCTCGGCGGGGTCGGTCACCTCACTGACGAGGCCCCACGTCAGCGCCTGGGCCGCGGAGACCGGGTCACCCGTGAGCAGCATCGTCGCCGCGTTGCCCGGCCCGACGCTGTGCGCGAGCAGGGCCGACTGGCCGCTGCCGCCGATCCAGCCGAGCTTGATCTCGGGCGCGGCGAAGGTCGCGTTCGCGGCGGCGAGCCGGATGTCACACGCCAACGCCAGCTCCAGGCCACCGCCGAAGGCGAAGCCGTTGACGGCCGCGATCACCGGCGTGCGCAGGGCGCGGATCGTGTCCCCGTAGTCGGCGCGGTTGCGGAACGCCCACGGCGTGGCGTAGCGGTCCAGCTCGCCGATGTCGCTGCCCGCGCAGAACGCCCTGTCGCCCGCGCCCGTCAGCACGATCGCCCGCACGTCCGGGTCCGCGTCCAGCGCGGCGGCGTGGACGCGCAGGGCCGCCGCCATGTCCGGCGTGATCGCATTGCGCTTCGCCGGGCGGTTCAGCGTCAGCACCGCGACCCGTCCCGTGACCGTGCAGTCCACTTCGGACACACTTGCGCCGGACCCGTGGCCGTGTCTAGGTTCCCCCTCGGCCCCGGAACGGGCCGCAGAATCCCCACGAGGATCGAGGTCAGCCGTGCTCATCGTTCGTTTCCTTTCCCCGGGCGGAACCCACCCGGCCGTCGGCGTCCGCACCGCGGACACCGTCCTCGAGCTGCCGGTGACGTCCATCGGCGAGCTGCTCGCCCTGCCGCTGCACGAGCTGCAGGACCTGTGCGCCGGCGCGGACGGCCCGTCGCACGACGTGGCCGGCCTCCGGCTCCTGCCGCCCGTCGACCGGCGGACCGAGGTCTGGGCGGCGGGCGTCACCTACCAGCGCTCGCGCGAGGCGCGGATCACCGAAAGCGAGCGCTCCGCCGACGTCTACGACCTCGTGTACGAGGCCCCGCGGCCCGAGCTGTTCTTCAAGTCCGCCGCCTGGCGCGTGACCGGCGACGGCGAGTCCGTGGCGATCCGCACCGACTCCGGCATCGACGTGCCGGAGCCGGAGCTCGGGCTCGTCGTCAACTCCCGCGCCGAGGTCGTCGGGTACACGGTCGTCAACGACATGAGCTCGCGCAGCATCGAAGGCATCAACCCGCTCTACCTGCCCCAGGCCAAGATCTACCTGGGCGGCTGCGCCGTCGGCCCCGGCATCCGGCCCGCCTGGGAGGTGGCCGACGCGACGAACCTCCCGATCGAGCTGGAGATCCACCGCGCCGGCGCCCTCGTGTGGTCGGGCGCCACCAGCACCTCGTTGCTGCACCGCGGTTTCGACGAACTGGTGGAGTACCTCTTCCGCGCCGACGTGTTCCCCGACGGCGTGGTCCTCGCCACCGGCACCGCGCTGGTGCCGGACCTGCCGTTCACTCTCGCCGCCGGCGACCGGGTCGCGATCACCGTCGGCGAGGTCGGCACTCTCACGAGCACCGTGGTGTCCGGAAAGGACGAGGTGGCGAAGCTGCTCGAAGCCCGGTGAAGTCCCGTGGGGGCCGGGATCGCCCGGCCCCCACCGGGGTCACTTCGTGGGCGACACCGTGGCCGGCGGCCGCGGGTACGGGAACGCCGCGGTCACGCCGATCTTGTCGTACTGCATGCGCGAGGCGTCGAACCCGGCCGCCCAGTTGGCGTTGGTCACCGTGTTGCACTGGTAGCTCTGGTACTTGTCGTCGGTGACCTTGCCGACCTCGATGTCGCTGAAGGTGAACCCGCAGCCGCCCGCGTCCATGTGCACCCCGCGGGTGCCGCTGTCCGGCATCGACGCGTCCGGGAGGACGTCGCCGATCACCACCTGGGACACCGAGTTGTCGAAGGTGTAGGGCTCGACGTTGTCGACGCCGTAGGTGTAGAAGGCGCCCATGTCACCGCTGTCCAGCCCGGCTTCCTGCAGGTTCAGGTACTTGAACGTGTTGTTCTGCGCGTAGTCGTCGCCCGGCTGTACCTCCGGCCGCGCCTCGAGGCTCACCGCGTACCGCGCGCTGTGGTCGATCACGCTGTAGCTGACCTCGTTGGAGCCGGTGTCCATCAGCTCGACGCCGGCCGCGTCGCCGGGCACCAGCTCGCCGAAGTGGTGGATGTAGTTGTCGGTGAACAGGTGGTGGTTGGAGATGTCGCCCTCGCCGGGATAGCCGCCTTCCACCTTGATGCCGTCGGCGCCGATGTGGTCGATGAGGCTGTCGGTCACCGAGAAGTGGTCGTTGGCGAAGAGCGCGTATACGGCCGTGAACCCGGTCTCGGAGATGTGTGCGTTCTTCAGCGTGACGTGCGACGTGTTGGTCACGCGCACCGCGCCGAAGCGGTCGCGCGGCATCTCGACCTGGCGGTCGTACTGCGGGTACTGGTGGATGTCACCCGAGTCGCCGTCGTTGATCCAGCCGTTGCGGTACCAGTCGACGTAGTCGGAGTACTGCACGCCGAGCCCGTCGAAGGTGAGGTCGTGCGCGCGGTGCTCGGGTGAGCTGCCGGCCACGTTCACCACGGTCTGCACCGTCGGGCGGATCACCGAGCTGTCGGTGGGCTTCTCGCCGTTCTTCGGCCAGTAGTAGACCTCGCCGTTCTTGTAGTCCACGTAGAACTCGCCGGGCTGGTCGAGGAAGTCGAGCGAGTTCTGCAGGAAGTACCGCGAGCCGCCGCCGCTGTTGTGCAGGGCGTAGCGCGTGTTGTACTTCATCGTCAGCTGGTTCTTGGTGAAGTTGACGTCGAGGATCGGCACGGTGTCGGTGAACCAGCTCCAGCTGCCGCCCGACCAGATCGTCAGCGAGGCCTGCGAGAGGTCCCAGCTCGGGTCCCAGTCACCGGGGTTGGACCAGAGCCAGTTGTGCACGGCCTCCTTCGAGATGTCCGGCAGCGCCGAGGTGAGGTAGGGCGCCCACGTGTCCGGCGTCGCCCGGTTCGGGTAGCGGGCCACGGTGGCGCGCTCGCCGTTCTCGAACATCGTGTAGAACGGCTTCGTCTTGTCGAAGGGCGCCTTGTAGATGTTGCCCTGGTACGGCTGCCAGCCGGTGATCGGCGCGCCGCCGAGCAGGCGGGCCTTGCCGGGCCCGTCGGCGCTGCGGTACACGACCTGGTGCCCGTTGGCCCCGGAGTCGCCCTCGTCGAACGAGATCGTCCGGGTCACCGGGTAGTCGCCGGCGGCGAGGTTGACGTGGATGTCGCAGCGCATCTGTTTTTCCGAGTTCCAGCCGTGGCTGCTGATCTCGTCGCGCGCGTGCTGCACGGTCAGCCACGGGTGCTTGGCCGAGCCGTCCGCCTTGTCGTTGCCCTGCGTCGAGACGTAGAGCTCCTTCGGCGTGCACGAACCGTGTCCCTGGACGTCTGCGGAGGCGGACTGGACGGAGACGAACCCCGCCAGCAGCACCACCCCCACCGAGACTCTCATCAGTTTCTTGCGCGTTCCACCGAACATGCGATCTCCTTCGCGGGGGTGTGCTGCGGATCTCTGCGGTGCATCTACTGGTGGCGGCGGTCCCGCCAGGCCTCGAACTCGGCGCGCGAGTCCGGGGTCAGCGGGTAGTAGTCGGAGAGGCGGGCGCCTTCCTCCAGCCGGGACCGGCTGAAGCGCTCCCACTCCTCGTGGTCGCGGGCCGCCTCCATCACGTGCGGGGCCTTGAGCCTGGGCACGACCACGGCGCCGTCGTCGTCGGCGACGACCAGGTCACCGGGCAGCACGAGCACGCCGCCGCACGCGACGGGCACGTGGTAGGCCCACGGGAAAAGCTCGGCCTGCGACGCGTAGTGCGGGGTCGTGCCGGTGCACCAGATCGGCACCCCGAGCTGCTCGACGCGCGGCGAGTCGCGGATCCGGCCGTCGACGACGATCCCGGCCCCGCCCTTGCGTTTGAAGTAGCGCACGAGCATGTCGCCGAAGCAGCCGGTGAACGCGCTGCCGTAGGCCTGCACCACGAGGACGTCGCCGGGCTGGATCTCCTCCAGCACGGCCCACAGTGCGGTGCTGCGTTCCACGTACTCCTGCGCGACGCCGGAAGCGACGTCCTCGCGCTGCGGCATGAACTGCAGCGTCACGGCCCGGCCGACCACCTTCTGCCCGGTCGTGAGCGGCCGCGGCCCCTCCACGAACGTGCGGCGGATGCCCTGCCGGTGCAGCTGCGCGCACGCGGTGGCGGAGCTGACGGCCTCGAGCCCGCGCACCAGCGCGGGATCGGCCGGGCCCGGGTCCGCGCCGCGGACCGGGAGCTCCCACACCGGTGCCGGCGCTGTGTCGCCGTTGCGTTCCACTGGTCGGCTCCTCACTCGTCGAAACTGTGGTGCGCGGCCGGGTAGGCGCGCGGGGTCAGGAACAGGTCCAGCCGGATGCCGTGCCCCGGCGGCAGCACGACCTCCAGACGGGGTCCGCCGACGTCGGCCGTCCGCGTCGAGGCCGGCGAATCCGGTGCGGTGTAAGCGCGCGGGTCACCCGGGTAACCCTGCGGCGCGGCGGTGTAGGCGACCCGGTCGATGCGGTGCTCGCCGAACCCACCCGCCTGCACGACCACCCGGCGCTCGTCCGACAGTCCGATGTGGACCAGCTCGACGCGCACGTGCTCGTCGGTCGCGAGGTCCACCAGCGCCGCGATGTCCGGCGGGAGGCCCGGCCGCTGCCGGTCGGCGTCGAAGTACGCGAGCCGGCTCGGCAGCAGGCCGCCGTTGTAGAGCACCTGCGGCGTACCGGTGACCAGTTGCAGCAATGCTTCGGTGAGCACCGGGTTGTGGCGCTGCCAGTGGTGCACGTGGACCGTCGCCGGGTCGGCCGTGTCGGCCTCGATCAGCGCGAGGCGCCGCGCCACCTGGCCGAGCGCGGTCCGCAGCATCGCGTCCGGGTAGCCCGGGTTGGCGCCGCGCAGGAACTCCAGCCACGGCGCTTCGTGCCCGGCCTCCTCCTTGTTGCGGAACTCGCGCACCTCGGCCCAGTCGTAGCCGCTCGCCTTGCGCAGGCGGTCGAGCCGGTCGCGGTCGGCCGGCTGCCCCGCGGCCTGCCAGAGCCACGCCGACAGCCCGAGCTGGGGCGGCTGGAAGTCGAACCAGCCCTGGTCACTGTGGCGGTTGGGCACGAGCAGGGTCTCGGCGTCGACGTCGAGCTCGGCCTCCCAGCGGTCGCGGATGCTCGCGTCGGAACCCGCGACCGTGCCGCGGATCCCGTGTGCCTCGACGGTGTCGAGCGGGCCGCGGGCAAGGTCGAGCCGGTCGGCGGCCCCCGTGACCAGCACCGTGTGCACGGCGGCGATGACCGCGGCCGCGCCGACGCTGTAGATGCCGTGGGGCCACGCCCAGCCGTAGTTGCCGCCGTACCACCGGCCGCCGTGCAGCTCCCCGACCTCGCCGTGCGGGCCGACGTTGTCCGGCAGCACGCCGTCGTTCGTCGCGGCTCGCTCGCGCCACGCGTCGACGTACTCCAGGACCCAGTCGCGGTAGCGGTCCTCGTGGCCGTAGAGCCACGCGTTGGCGGCCAGACCCGTCGCCGCGAGGTTCACCGCCGTGTCGCCGCGGCCGATGCGCTCGTCCATCGCGGTGCCCATCGCGCGGGCCTTGGCGGGGTCGGCGAGATCGGCCCACTCGCGCACGCCCGGCACGTCGGGCAGCGGCAAGCCGAACGGGCGCATCGACTTCAGGTCCGCGTGGTAGGACTGCCACTCGTCGCTGATGCCGAAGCGCGGGCCGCCGGCGCCGTTGTGCGGCGCCCGGATCGTGCGCGTGGCCGGGTCGTAGTTGCCCGCCGGCGAACCCGGCAGGTACAGGTCGGCGAAGCGGTAGGCGCGTTCGCGGAACGCCTCGTCCTGCGGGTCCGCCGCGCAGATCCCGTAGAACAGCAGCAGCGATTCGCCCTGGTGGAACCAGTCGTAGCCGCGTTCGAACTCGTCGACGAGGTACCCGGCCTCGGTCAGCTGCCGCGTGACGCCCGTCCAGTGGTGCTTGGCGGCGGCCAGCAGGTCGTCGGCGCCGCCGAGCTGGTAGAGCACGGGCCAGTTGAAGAACGCCTCGTAGAAGTCGTCGGCGCCGTCGCGGCTTTCGCCGGTGCCGCGGAAGATCAGCCGGCCGTCGGGTTCGCAGTAGCGGGCGGCGAACGTCCGCCACGCCGTGTCGAGCACGTCGAACAGGCGGCGTTCGAGCACGGCCCAGCTCGGTGGCGCGCCGAGCGGAACGGTCGCCGCCACCGTGGGGGTGGTGGTCATGACTGCCTTTCTGAGCGGGCTGTTCAGCCCTTGGTCGAACCGGCGGTGAGGCCCGAGATGATGTGGCGCTGCATGATCACGAAGAACACGAGCAGCGGGGCGATGGCCAGCAGCAGCGTCGGGAACACCACGGTGTAGTCGGTCTGGTACTGCCCGACCGCGGCGTAGATCCCGGTGGTCACGGTGTAGAGCCCGCTGCTCGGGCCGAGGATGGTCTGCGGGTTCACGAAGTCGTTCCACACCGAGAACGTGTTGAGGATGACCATGGTGGCCACGGCGGGGCGCATCAGCGGGAAGATGATCCGCCAGAACGTGCGGATCCGCCCGCACCCGTCGAGCGCCGCGGCCTGGTCGAGGTCGCGCGGCACGGTGCGGATGAACCCGGCGTAGAGGAAGATCGAGAACGGCAGCGTCAGCGTGGTCTCGAACAGCACGTAACCCGGGATCGTCCCCATGAGACCGAGCGTCTTGAGCACGTAGACGACCGGGATCACCAGCACCTGGCTGGGGATGAACGTGCCGGCCAGGAAGAACACCATCAGCACGCGGAACAGGCGTTTGGTGCTGCGGGCGATCACGTACGCGGCCGGGCCGGCGAGCAGCACGGAGAACACGTTCACCAGCACCACGAACAGCACGGTGATCGCGTACCCCTTGACGATCGAGAACCGCGGGTTCTGCAACGCCGCGCCGAGGTGCTCCAGCGTGAGCCCGCCGGACAGGCCGAACGGGTCGGCCAGGATGTCCTGCTGGTCCTTGAACGCGTTGACCAGCAACAGGTACAGCGGCACCAGCATCACGACGGCGACGACGAGCAGGAGCAGTCCGCGCAGGACCAGCCGGGCCGGATTCCCGCCGGTTCGCCGGCGCGGGGCCGGCGGGGTCGCGGGTGGTGGCGTGGCCGGTTTCGCCGGAGCGGCTCGGGTGGCGGTGGTCATGCGTGCGCTCCCTGGTCGGCGCGGCGGCGCAGCCGGGTGACGGCGAGGGCGAGCCCGGCGGTGACGATCATCAGCACCACCGACTGCGCGGAGCCGAAGCCGAGGCGGCCGTCGTGGAAGGAGTTCCACAGGATGAGGTAGGCCAGCGTCTGCGTCTGGCCCGCCGGGCCGCCCGAGGTGAGCGACACGACCAGGTCGTAGGTCTTGAGCAGCGTGATGAGACTCAGCACCAGGTTCACGGTCACCACCGGCGCGATGGCCGGCAGCGTCACGTGGCGGAAGGTCTGCCACTTCGTCGCGCCGTCGATCCGTGCCGCTTCCAGGAGGTTCTGCGGCACGGTCTGCAGACCGGCGACGTAGAGCACGGTGGAGACACCGAACTGGGCCCACACGAGCACGGCGATGAGCGTGGCCGTCGCCCAGTCCGGATCGGACAGGAACGGCAGCAGCTTCGCGCCGTGCCCGGTCAGGAAGCTGTTGACCGCGCCGTTGGTGCCGAGGATCGCACTCCAGAGGAACCCGACGACGAGCGCGGAGAGCACGTGCGGGTAGAACAGGATCGTCCGCAGGATCGAGCTCACCCGCGTCGTGCGGCTGACCAGCGTCCCAAAGCCGAGGCCCAGCACGTTCATGCCGACCGTGCCGACCACCGCCGCGAGCAGGGTGACGAACGCGGCCCTGCGGAACTCGGGATCGCTGAGCACCTCGCCGTAGTTGCTGCCGCCGACGAACGCCGGGGCCGCGCTGTAGCCGTCCCAGTCGGTGAGGCTCAAGTAGATCGCGAGTCCCACCGGGACGATCAGCATCACGGTGTAGAGCACGGTCGCGGGCAGCACCATCACCGCGGTGGCGACGCCACCGTCCCGGCGCCTTCGCGGCGGCCTCATTTCGCGTGCGCCGACACCCAGCGGTCGACGGCGTCGGCGACCGTCTCCGGGGAGTGTCCGATGTAGAGGCCCTGGACCTCGGTGTTCCACGCGGAGTTGAACCCGCGCGGCAAGGTCGAGTCGCCGTAGCCCTCACCCTGGGCGACCTTGGCCGGTGCGGCGTCGAGGATCTTCTGCACCTGCTGCTCCAGCGGCGTGAACTTGCGCTGCACGCCGGTGCGGAAGTTGCCGTCCTGCTTGAGCTGCGCCACCACGGCCTGCTGGTCGGTGACGAGCCAGCGCACCAGCTTCGTCGCGAGGTCGCGGTGCTGCGTCGACTTCATGATCAGGTACGGCGCGGCCATCGTGGCACCCTGCGCGCCGGGGCTCTGCTGGCCGCCGGACACGGGAGCGGCGAAGACGCCGACCTCGAAGTCCTTCTTGGCCTTGGCCTCCGAGGCGGTGAACCAGCTGCCCATCACGAACATGCCCGCTTTGCCTTGCAGGAAGGCCGTTTCCGCGTCGGGGTACTTCAGGCCCAGCGCGTTCTTGTCGACGTAACCCTGGTCGAGCCACGACTGGTAGAGCTTCAGGTACGGCAGCATCGCCTTGCCGACGGTGGTCTTGCCGGCGCGCACGTCGGCGTAGAAGCCGGGGTTCGCCGCGGCCAGCGCCGGGTCCGTGAGCTGCAGCAGCTGCAGGCCGGTGGCGAAGTCGCCGGAGGTCTGCAGCGGCAGGTAGCCCGCGGTCTTGAGCTTGCCGAGGTCCTGCGTCATCTCGTCCAGTGTGGACGGTGGCGTGGTGATGCCGGCCTTGGTGAACGCGGTCTTGTTGTAGAACACCAGGGACTGCGCCTGCTCGCCGACACCGACGTTGTAGATCTTGCCGCCGAGCGAGGCCTCCTGGGCGAGCGGGGTGTTCTTCACCCAGTCTTCGCCGGTCAGGTCCACCAGCTGGGGCGCGAGCGTGGGATCGGCCATCAGGGTCTCGACGACGTCGGGCGGGTCGCCCGCGGCGAGCTGCTGCTGCAGGGTGTCGGAGACACCCTTGCCGGACGGGGCTTCGATCACGACGTCGACGCCCGGATTCGCCTTCTCGAACGGCGCGACCAGGCGGTCCCAGAAGTCCTGGGTGAGGTTCGGGGTGACGTTGACGAGCATCCGGATCGAGCCGGTGCCGCCGCCCGCGGCGCCGGAGTCCGCGAACCCGCCGCCGCAACCGGCGAGCGTGAGCGAGAGCAGGGCGCCGAGAACGGCGATGCCCCCGCGGGTACGAGCTGGACGCATCGCTCCTCCTCGTTGAGAAACCGCGTGAATGGGTGGGGTGCGGGTTTTGGTTCAGCTAACGACTGCTGAGTGATTTGTACTTCGCGGTAAATCAGCCTGTCAACGCGCAGAATCAGCCAGAAGTCCGATGGATGAGTCAGAAGTGTGTATCCTCATGTCCCATGACGGAGGACGCCACGGTGCGGCTGACCGACGCGGAGAGATCGACGCTGCTGGGGTGGGCGAGCCAGGACGCGGGCCCGCTCGGGCTGCGCAGCCGGATCGTGCTGAGCTGCGCCGACGGTCTCGACGTGCCCGAGGTCGCGCGGCGCCTGGGCGTGAGCGAGGCGACGGCGGCGAAGTGGCGTGACCGGTTCCTGCGCCGCGGTCCCGACGGGCTCGCGGACGCACCCCGGCCGGGCCGGCCCCGCAGCCCGGACCGCGCGGAAGCCGAGCGGCTCGTGCTGTCCGCGATCGCCGAGGCCCGCCGCGGCGGCGAGGTGCCGACCACGCGGTCACTGGCGCGCACGGTCGGCCTCTCGCAGTCCACGGTGTCGCGCATCTGGCGCGAGCACCGCAGCCCGGAACCCGCGCCGACGCGACTGTCCACTCCGGACCGCGGTGGCCAGGGCCTGCTGTCCGACCAGGTCCACCAGGTGCTGCGCCAGCAGATCATCGACGGCGAGCTGCGGCCCGGCGCACGGCTCGTCGAGTCGGCCATCGCGCGCCAGCTCGGCACCAGCCAGGCCCCGGCGCGCGAGGCCATCAAGCGGCTCGTACACGAGGGCCTCGTCAGCTCGCTGCCCCACCGCGGCAACTACGTCGCCGAGATCTCCGCCGAACCGGCCCGCGAGGTGCGCGCCGTGCGCGTGGTGCTGGAGGAGTTCGCCGCCCGCGAGGCGACGACGCGCGTGCAGCCGCGGACCCTGCGCCTGCTCGAGGAGTCCGTGGACCGCATGCGCACCGCCGCGACCGCCGGCGACATCGGCGCCTTCCGCGAAGCCGACATCACCTTCCACCGCGACGTCTGCGCCGCCAGCGGCAACTCCTTCCTGGCCCGCCTGTGGCGCACGATGGAGCCCAATCTGTGGGGCCTGCACGTGGTCGGCAACCCCCTCTACGACGGCGACTGGTCCGCCATGGCAGAACGCCACGCCGACCTCGTCGCCGCACTGGCCGCCGGCGACCCCGCCGAGGCCGCCCGCCTGTTCGGCGCCCACGCCCGCGGCCGGGCGAGCCTGAGCTGAGCGGGCATCGGGTTCACGCCGGGGTGACCGTGTAGGTGGCGCCCCGCCGGGTGGGCATCGAGAGTTCGCCGGCGCGCAGCGTGAAGTGCGGCGTCGGGCCGCCGGTGGCGTGAACGCGGGCCCCGCCGGACAGCGACGCGGCGCGCAGCCTCAGGTCGCCGCCCACGTCGGACGTGACCTCGACCTTCGTGACCCGGCCGGCCGCCCACCACGCGTTGACCGTGAACGCGCCCCGAGCCCGCAGGCCGTGGAAGGAGCCGGCGGCCCACCCGGTGGGCAGAGCGGGCAGCACCTCGACGAAGCCGGCGTGACTTTGCAGCAGCATCTCGGCCACGCCGGACGCCACGCCGAAGTTGCCGTCGATCTGGAACGGCCAATCGTTGAGGAAGTTGGGGAACGTGTTGCGCCACAGGAGGTGGTCGAGCTGTTCGCGGGCCTGGTCGCCGTTGTGGAGGCGGGCGAAGGCGTTGATCTTCTGCGCGCGGTTCCAGCCGATGTCGTTCTGCGCCGTGTGCGCGGTGCGGGCCTCGACGGCGACGCGGGCGGCCTCGTAGAACTCCGGGGTGCCCTCGGCCGTGATCTGGTGGCCGGGGAACAGCGGGTAGCTGAAGGACATGTGCCGGTGGCCGCTGTCCGCCTCGTCCAGGTCCGTCTTCCATTCCTGCAGCTGGCCCCACGAGCCGATCCGCAGGCCTGCGTCCAGCTTCGCGAGGGTCTTCTCCAGCATCGGCCGGTAGGCGTGGTCGCCGACGATCTTCGCGGCGGCGAGTGTGTTCGTGAAGAGGTCCCACACGATCGTCTGCGAGTACGTGGCACCGGCGGTGAACGGGCCGAGCTCGGGCGAGAAGCTCGGGCTGACCACGAGCGTCCCGTCGGCGTCGGTGACGAGGTAGCCGAGCCAGAACTGCGTGTGCTCCTTGAGGATCGGGTACGCGCGGCGCCGCAGGAAGTCCTCGTCCATCGTGAACAGGTAGTGCTCCCACAGCTGGCGGATCAGCCACGCGGTCGACTCGGGCGCCCAGGTGGCCGCGTTCGTGGACACGCCGGTGTAGCCGAAGACGTTGACGTGGCTCATCGCGGCGAACCCCTGCGGCACCCCGCACAGGTCACGCGCGGTGACCCGGCCCGGCGCGCGCAGGCCGTCGATGAAGTCCACCAAGGGCGGCACGGTCTCAGCCAGGTTGGTGACGTCGGAGGGCCAGTAGTTCATCTCCAGGTTGATGTTCGTGGTGTAGTCCGACTGCCAGTCGGGGCTGGTCGAGTCGTTCCACACGCCCTGCAGGTTCGCCGGGCGCGACCCCTCGCGCGACGAGCCGATCAGCAGGTACCGGCCGATCTGGAAGTGCAGCATCTCCAGCTGCGGGTCGGCGCTGATCTGCCCCTGGTTGCGGGCCTGCTTGAAGGCCTGCAACGCCTCGTCGGTCGGCACCGCTGCCGGCTGCTGCCCGAGGTCGATGCGCACGCGCCCGAACAGCGCGCGCTGGTCGGCCAGGTGCCGCTCGCGCAACGCCCGGTGGCCCCGGCGCACGGCGGCGTCCACTGTGGACGTCACGGCCCGGTGCGGGTCGACACCGCGGTAGTGCGGGTACACGGGTGCGTAATCCGTGCCGGGCGCGAGCACGAGTGTCGCCGCGTCCGCGCCGGTCACCGTCACGTGGCCGGCGGCGTCGGTGGTCACGCGCCCGCCCTCGGCGAGGACCTGGACCTGCGCCTCGAACACCATGCCGTTGTCGGTCAGCGCGCCGCGCATCGTGATGCGGCCGTCCTGCGCCGAATACGTGACGGTGCGGTTGTCGGCCGTCGCGAACCGCGCGGTGAACGACACCTGCCCACCCCGGCTCGCGGACAGGCGCGTGACGAGCACGTGGTCCGGGAAGCTCGCGAACAGCTCGCGGGTGTGCGTGACACCGTCGGCGGTCGTGAACCCGACGGTCGCGAGCCCCGTCGCCAAGTCCAGCTGCCGCCGGTAGCCGGTCACGGCGCCGGCCGGAGTCGCGCGGTCCAGGAACAGATCCCCGAAGGTCTGGTACGCGCCGTAGCCCCACTTCGTCTGCCCGAGCGCCGCGGTCGCCGGGCCGGTGTCGGCGCTGCCGGTGGCCGCGATGCTCGCGCGCACGTCGGCGAGCGCGGCCGGGCGCGGCTCGTACCAGTTGCCGAAGTTGTACTCGTGGCCCTCGTCGTGGGAGCCGGGGCCGCCGTTCCACAGCGTGTCGTGGTTGAACTGGATCTGTTCGCTGTCGACGGTGCCGTAGATCATCGCGCCGGCCGCGCCGTTGCCGACGGGGAACGCCTGTTCCTGCCAGAGCGTGGCGGGTTCGTCGAACCACAGCACGGAATCCGGGGCGGGCCGGGTTGCCCCGGCGGCTGTGACGCGGCCGAGCGCCGCGGTGGTCATGGCGAGCGCGCCGCTCGCCATCGCCGCGCCGAGCAGGCTCCGGCGGGAGAAGCCGGGTGAGGACATGAGGGGACTCCTTCGTCCGGTGGGGAGGGGAACGGGATCGGCTCACGGGCCGCAAAGAACATATGTATGTGTAGGCGAGCCGCGCGCGGGTGTCCAGACCACATCGGAAAAGAGCTGGTATACCGTCGGCCGGTCAGCGCATTCTCGTCTGGACCTCTTGCAGACATCACATGTCTGGGGCTACCGTCGCCCGCGTGTCACTCACCGACGAGGCGATCGCCCGCATCCGCGAGCTGATCCAGTCCGGGAAGCTGCCACCGGGGTCGAAGCTGCCGCCGGAACAGCAGCTCGCCACCGAGCTGGGCATCTCCCGCTCCCCCATGCGCGAAGCCGTGAAGGCGCTCGCCGTCGCCCGCGTGCTCGACGTGCGCCGCGGCGACGGCACATACGTCACGAGCCTTGCCCCCACCGTCCTGCTCGAAGGACTCGGGCTGGCCGTGGAACTCATGCACGGCAACACTTTGCTCGAGCTGACCGAGGTGCGCCGGCTCTTCGAACCGATCGCCACCGGGCTCGCCGCCACCCGGGCGACGGAAGAGGACCTCGCGCGGATCCACGGTCACCTCGAGGCGATGCGCGCCGCGGCCGGCGACGTCGAGCTGCTCAACCAGCACGACGCCGCCTTCCACAGGGCCGTGGCCGCCGCGACCGGCAACGAAGCGCTGGCGACGTTGCTTGACGGCATCTCCGGCGGCACCCTGCGCGCGCGGGTGTGGCGCGGGATGGTCGAGGCCGGCTCGGCCGAGGGCACGTTGTCCGAGCACGAAACGATCTACGAAGCACTCACCGAACGCGACGCGACGCTCGCGCAAGCCGCCGCCCTCGTGCACATCAGCACCACCGAACGCTGGCTGCGCCGCGTGCACGGCGCCCGTTCCGGGGAGGCGGAGTGACACCCACGACCGCGGCCGGCAAAACCGTCGGCCTGGGCACGTCGGCGATCGGCGGCCTGTACGAAGACCTCGGTGACGCCGCCGCGCGGGCCACGCTCGAAGCGGCGTGGGCCGCCGGCACGCGCTACTTCGACACCGCCCCGCACTACGGCGCCGGAGTCGCGGAACGGCGGCTCGGCGCGTTCCTGCGCGACAAACCGCGCGCCGAGTTCACCGTGTCGTCCAAGGTCGGCCGGCTGCTGCGTTCCGGGGAAGACGGGCTCGTGCGGGTGCGCGACTACTGGGCCGACGGCGTTTACACCTCGCTGGCGGAGAGTCTCGACCGCACCGGTCTGGACCGGTTCGACACCCTGTTCATCCACGACCCCGACGACTTCTGGGAAACCGCGGTCGGCGCGGCGTACCCGGCCCTCGCGCGGTTGCGCGACGAAGGCGCGGTACGGCGGATCGGCGTCGGCATGAACGAGCCGAAGATGCCGGCCCGGTTCGTCGCCGAGACGGACCTCGACTGCGTGCTCATCGCCGGCCGCTACACCCTCCTCGACCGGTCCGCGGCCGACGAGCTGCTGCCGTTGTGCGAAACCCGCGGGGTGGACGTGATCGCGGGCGGAGTCTTCAACAGCGGCGTGCTGGCCGACCCCGGCCCGGATGCGCGCTTCGACTACCTGCCGGTGGCGCCGGACGTGCGCGCCGCGGTCGAGGCGCTCGCCGCCGCGTGCGCCCGGCACGGGGTCGCCCTGCCCGCGGCCGCGTTGCAGTTTCCCTTGCGGCACAAGGCCGTGACGGCGCTGGTCATCGGCGCCCGCACACCGGCGGAGGTCGAGCAGAACGCCGCCCACCTCACCACCGCGATCCCGGACGCGCTGTGGTCGGAAATCGACGCGCTCACCGTCATCCGGTGATCGTATCCCCCTGTTGACAAGGCTGTGACCGTCGTGCACACCTGATTCCCGGACCGCCTGGCCCACCACCCGGACACGTGCGGGATCACGCCCGCGCTGCCAGAGTGGATCATGACCGGACGAGAGGGGCTGAACGGCATGAGCGACCACCGAGGCGCGGTGAACCGCTGGTGGCGCAGCAAACCGAGCGCTTCGCGGGCGCGACGCCCCCGGCGGCCCGCCCCGTTCGTCGTCGGCCTGCGCCGCACGTCCCCGGCGTGGTCGACCCGCCTCGACGAGGTGCTCGAGTTCAACGCGAACCGCTGAGCCCTCGGGGAGTTGCCCAGGTGTCGGGTACGACCCAGCGTCACCCCTCCTCACCCGGTGCACCCGCCGAAACCGGCGGAGTCCTCCGCAGCGCGTCGAGCACGACCTGCACCGCGGCGCGCTGCGGGGAGCCGCGGCGGACGGCGGCGGTGATGGTGCGCGTGACCGGTGCCGCGAGTTCGCGGGTGGTCACGCGGTAGCGGGGGTCGACGGCGAGGCCGGGCAGCAGGGTGATCGACAAGCCGGCCTCGACGTGCTGCAGGGCCAGCATGTAGTTGCTGAAGCGGCACACCGCGCGCGGCTCGAAGCCCGACTGCCGGCACAGCCGCAACGTCAGGTTCGCCATGTAGGACTGCGGCAGGTCGAGCGACCACGGCTCGTCCGCGAAGGCGGCCAGGTCGACGGCGCCGCGGCGGGTCGCGGGGTGGTCGGGGGGCATGACCAGCACGATCGGGTCGGTCGCGAGGGGCACGAGGTCCACGTCGGGGTCCAGGGGCTGCTCGACGAAGTCCGTGGTCGTGATGATGAGGTCCGCGTCGCCGACGCGCAGGGCGGGCATGCTCTCGTGCGGTTCCAGCTGCAGCACCTCGACCTGCAGGTCCGGGTGCGCCGCGGCCAGCCGCGTCACCGCGGGCACGGCGAGCGTGTGGACGGCGCTCTGGAACGCGCCCAGCCGCACCAGGCCGGCGGGCTCGTCGCCGAGGCCGCGCAGCTCGGCCTCGACCGTGTCCATGTGGTCGAGGATCGCCCGGGCCCGGCGCGCGAGGATCAGCCCGGCCGGGGTCAGGCGGACGTGGCGGCCGGTGCGTTCCAGCAGCTTGGTGCGCGTTTCGGTCTCCAGCACGGCGAGCTGCTGCGACACGCTCGACGCGCTCAGGTTCGACGCGCTCGCCACCGCGCGGATGGTGCCCAGCGTGTCGAGCCGGCTCAGCAGGCGCAGGCGCCACGGGTTCAGCACCATCCCATTGTGCGGCTCAGCCGAACAGAACGTCCGGAATTGTGAGCTGGACGTGTCGCTCGGCGCGGACTTACCGTCGGGGACATGGCTGCTCCGACCACTGTCCCGCTGTCCGCCGACACGTTCTGGACCGACGCCGAAGCCCACCTCGTGCGCTACGGCGGCGCGTTCACCCGCGAGATCATCGAACGCGCCGCCGGCAGCTTCCTCTACACCGCCGACGGCCGGAAGATCCTCGACTTCACCTCCGGCCAGATGAGCGCGATCCTCGGCCACTCGCACCCCGAGATCGTCGAGACCGTGCGCCGCCAGATCGGCACGCTCGACCACCTGTTCAGCGGCATGCTGAGCCGCCCGGTCGTCGACCTCGCGCGGCGGCTGGCCGAGACGCTGCCGGCGCCGCTGGAGAAGGCGCTGCTGCTGACCACGGGCGCCGAGTCGAACGAGGCCGCGATCCGCATGGCCAAGCTCGTCACGGGCCGGCACGAGATCGTGTCGTTCGCGCGGTCGTGGCACGGCATGACGCAGGCCGCCGCGTCCGCGACCTACAGCGCCGGGCGCAAGGGCTACGGCCCCGCGACACCCGGCAACTTCGCCATTCCCGCGCCCAACACCTACCGCCCCGACTTCACGCACGCCGACGGCACTCTCGACTGGCGCCGGCAGCTCGACTTCTCGTTCGACCTGATCGACGCGCAGTCCGTCGGCAGCCTCGCCGCGTGCCTGGTGGAACCGATCCTCAGCTCCGGCGGGATCATCGAGCCGCCGCCGGGGTATTTCGCGGCACTGCAGGAGAAGTGCCGCGAACGCGGGATGCTGCTGATCCTCGACGAGGCGCAGACGGGCATGTGCCGCACCGGCACGTGGTACGCGTTCGAGCGCGACGGCGTCGTGCCGGACATCCTGACGGTGTCCAAGACGCTCGGCGCAGGCCTGCCGCTCGCGGCCGTGCTGACCAGCGCGGAGATCGAGCAGGAAGCGCACGAGCGCGGGTTCCTGTTCTTCACCACGCACGTCTCGGACCCGCTGGTGGCGGCCGTCGGCAACACCGTGCTCGACGTGCTGACCCGCGACCGGCTCGACGAACGCGCCCGCACGCTCGGCGCCTTCCTCCGCAGCGGGCTGGAGGAGATCGCCGGACGCCACGAGGTCGTCGGCGACATCCGCGGCCGCGGCCTGCTGGCCGGCCTGGAGCTCGTGGTGGACCGCGCCACCAAGGAAAGCTCGGACGCGCTGGGCGCTCTCGTCACCCGGCGCTGCCTGGAACTGGGGCTGCACATGAACATCGTGCAGCTGCCGGGCATGGGCGGCGTCTTCCGGATCGCGCCGCCGCTGACGGCGACCGAGGAGGAGCTCTCACTCGGACTGTCCATTCTGGACGAAGCCATCGGCGACGCGCGCGCCGTGCTGTAGGACGGTGTGAGTGCCGGTTCGCCACCGGCACTCACACCGTCGCTTCAGGACCGCTGCTCCGGCGGCACGTACTCGAACGTCGGTCCCGCCGTCGTCTTCCCGTCGCCGGTGGGCATCTTCATGAGCGCCTGGGCCTGCGCCTTCAGCTGGAACATCACGCCGACGGTGGCGCCCAGCCCGCCCGGGTTGCCGGTGAAGGCGTCCTCCAGCAGGTACAGCAGCAGGCAGTAGGTGTTGTCGAACTCCCCCTGCGCCCGGCGGATCGGGCTGTCCTCGGGGTGGTCGGCCGGGCTCGGGTTGCGGCGCATGGGCAGCACGCCGTCGAAGTCGACCTTGATCTCCTCGCCCGTCGGGCCGCTCTGCGGGGTGTCGCCCTCGGCGTAGCGGCGGCCGTGCTTGAGCTCCTGGAAGCGGTAGAAGTGGGCGACCTCGTCGCGTTCGGGGTGGAAGACGTCGCGGTCGCCGTCCCACACCTCGGTGCGCGCGGCGCCCTCGCCCTGCTCCACGATCTCCGCGAGTGCGGCCAGCGCGGAATCCAGGTCGTGCACCGGAATCACGCTGCCGCCACCGCTGCGGAGGTGCATCTCACCGATCTGCCGCTTCGGGTCACCGGAGAACACGGCCTCCTCCCCCAGCTGGTCGCACAGGTTCTTCAGCCCGGCCTGCACGGCGGCGTAGAACTGCCCGATCGTGCGGTAGCCGTCGGCCTGCGGCGGCGCGTCGGCCGACTCGGGCTGCTCGATCCTCAGGAACAGCTCCAGCGCCTCCGCGCCGAACGGCACGAGGTTGACCTGCAACGACGGGTCCCCGTGGGGCAGCGGGTGCGGGTACGCGGGCAGCAGCTGCGGCGCGTCGAGCTTCGGCTCGCCGCCCACGGCGTTGAGCAGGTTCGCCGCGAGCGCCAGGTGCAGCATCTCCTCGGCCAGCACACTGCCGACGACCTGCGCGGCCTCGGCGTTGCGGCCCGGATCGAGCGAATACAGCGCGCACAGGTAAGGCGGGATCGTCGCGTGTTCGAGCTCGATCGCCCACTGCAGGTGGCGGCGGAGCTCGGCCACGCTGTCGATGGCGGGAGCGGGACTGGTGTCCATTTGTGCCTCTCGTCTCGGCGGGTCGCGAGTTCGGGTTCGGGTTTCGCGAGGCAGGACAAGACGGCGGGCGGATGTGTGACAGCTTTCCCCCGGACGGGGTGTCACCCCGGCGGGCCCGGCCCGGTCACCATGGGCACGAGGTCCGGCCGAGCCACGAGGTCAGAGCGGGAGCACCGGGTTTCAGACGGCCGTGGTGGCATGCGTCAAGCAGAGCGTGGCTGGTCCCACCCGCCGCCGGACCTCGCCGACTGTGTCACGTAAAAATCACAGACCAGAACGGGCAAGCGACTGTCACCGCCGGCATCGAGGTAGCCTCGGTCCACCACCTACCCCGGCAGCTCTCGCTTTCGCCGCCACACGATCGTGTAGCCTGTCGCGAGCTAACGACGGGGAGGCGCAGTGCGGTTCGAGCCCAAGGACCCAGACATCGCGACCATCGTGCGAAGGATCGAACAGCAGATCTATGACCTCCAGCCTGATTTCCAACGCGGTGAAGTCTGGAGCACCAACAAGAAGCAACGGCTCATCGACAGCATCATGCGACGCTGGCACGTTCCTCCCATTCACCTCGTTGCCACCGAAGAGGGCACCTACGACGTCCTCGACGGGCAACAGCGCCTCACCGCCATCCGAGACTTCGTGAACGGGAAGTTTCCCATCGACGGCACGGTTGAACCGTACGATGAGGAGATGGCCCAGCTCTCTGGTTTGCGTTACGGTGAGTTGCCTCCGAAGGTGCGAAACCAGTTCGACAATTTCTCTATCCGCGTATTCCAGCTCGACCAGTATGAACCGCAGGAGCCGTACGAGCTGTTCTTCAGACTCAATCAGCCGACCAATCTGACCGAAGCCGAAAAGCGGAACGCGTTCGTCGGCGGCCCTCGAAACCAAGTCAAAGATCTTGTCGAGTGGGCGATCAAAACCGGGATGACACCGAGCCGCATCGGATTCTCCAATGCTCGAATGAGCTACGACGACCTGCTGGCAAGATTCCTGCTCACGATTGACCAAAGCACGCTTCTCGAAAAGGTCACATCTGCACGGATAACTGCTCGATACCGCGAGGGAACCCCCTTCCCCGAACCCGTGCTGACTCGAGCCAAGGAATCGTTAACCCACCTCCTTGCAGTCCCATTTCTGCAAGAAGGCCTGAAGCCGAACAAGGCGACCATCCACACGTGGCTGTGCATGTGCGCTAAACTTCAGAGGTACGGGCTCCTGGAATCGCATGGCCATGCACTGATCGATTCGATTCGTTACATCGAACACAGTCGCATCGTCAAGACCGCAGCCGAACCGGACAAGGACATCTGGCCAGCCCTCCAAGTATTCCACGACCGCTCGACGTCAAGGGTCGCCGATACGTCCTCGGTAATGTTGCGAGATCTTGTCGCCTGGTTGGTCCTGGGACTGAAGTTCGCGGGCCTGCAACCCGAGATCAGCTTCATCGCCAAGGCCACCGAAGCGCTCCGCGCCGCCAAGAAGAACGGCGTGCAACCTGACCGCGCACTGTCCGACTGGGGAAACACTGAAGGCTGGGGCGGCCCTGCATGGCTCTGAGGCACGCGGAACGACAAAAGAACCTTCGAAGCCTTGTCCGCCGCAATTACCGAACGTCCTTGGCCTCCGCCAGGTTGCGCGACGGTGACAACACTCTGCAACTGGAATTCGCGCCCGGGATCACCGTCGTATCCGGTGGCAACGGTGCTGGTAAGTCGAGCACACTCGGGGCCATCTGGAAGTGCCTAAAGGGCGAGTCCGGCACCTCTCGACGACTGCCGTACTGGCTCGCAGGCGTCGAGATCACGGGCCTCCACGACGGCGCAGCATGGACGGCGTCGTTCGACGCGAAAGAATCGACCTACCTGGGACAGTGTCCAGTCTCCGTCGAATACATTGATCCATCGGCGGAAACCGAACGTATCCTTACCCTGTTCCGCGAAGACGATCATCCCGACGATCTGACCGAGGGTGTCGATCCCACAGAGCTCGACGCGGAGCACGTCGAGTTGCTCTCGTATGTACTGAGGCGACACTACGAGAAGATTCGGGTTTTCGAAGTGACCGCGTTCAGCGACGACGACGAACCTGTTCCCTTTTTCGAAGTTGTGTCCATGGGTAGCACCTATGGCTTGACGACCATGGGGCGCGGCGAGCTCTCAGCGACTTACCTCCTGTGGCGGCTCAACAACATCGAACATGGTTCGATCGTCCTGATCGAAGAGCCGGAAAGCCATCTGGCCATGTACTCTCAGCGCGCCTTGGTGGAATCGATGATCGCCACCGTTGTGAGCCGTGACTTGACCGTGGTCGTTTCCAGCCATTCGCCAAGCTTCATCCGATCGCTACCGTCCAAGAATGTCGTCTTGCTGAATTCCTCGCCAATTCCCTCGATCCGCGCCGGACTCGACGCCTCCGAGGTGGCGCTGCATCTCGGGCTCCAACCTGCTTGCGACGCAGTGTTGATGACTGAAGACGTCGTTGCCGAGGGGGTTCTCCGGGAGACCTTGAAAGCACAGGCTCCCGACCTGCTCAACCGCGTTGCCACCCGGTACGTCAGCACTGGAGAATCCGGCCTCAGACGCGTGATCGACGAACTCAAGATCGCGCGCGACGCCCACCAGGACTTCCTGGTTCTGGGGGTTCTCGATGGAGACCAGCGAACTGAAAACCCCGACAAGGATGTCACATTCCTGATCGGCAACGCGGCGCCTGACCAGGTTCTTCGCCAGGCGACGATCCGATGGCGCAACGGCGAGAACGCGGACTGGGCTCCGAGTTTCGTCGAAGACCGCACGCGGTTCGAGATGGCACTTGAGGCTCTTGACGGGTACGACCACCACGATTGGATCACCGAACTCGCGAAGAAGTTCGGCGGATACGGGAGAATCCTGGGGGATCTTGTCCAATTGTGCCTTCGAGACGAGGGCTTGACTTCCAACGCCGAGCAACTCATCGACTGGCTTCGCGACAGGTTGAAGTAGTCGACATAGTTCGACGTCGCTCGCCACTCCACAAACCACGTCCGGCCGATTGCTCGCCACCACTAGCGGACCGTGATGCGTCGGCCCGGAAGCGTTCGTGTTCGGCCCACAGCGCGGCGTAGCGACCGCCCGAGGCGAGGAGGGCGGCGTGGCGGCCGGACTCTGCCACGTGGCCGTCGGCGAGCGCAGACGTGGGTCCTCCTCGAGGAGGACGATCGGGGTGTCCTTCAGCAGCGTCTGGGCGATAGCGACGCGATCAAGTTGCCCGCCGAGCCGGAGCCGGCCGGTCTCGCCGACGCGGGCGCCCCGGCCGAGGGGCGACCTTGTTGTCAAGAGTGTTTCGCGAGGACCCGGTCACCACCGCCGGGGTTGCCGCGCCGCCGGTGTCGTGAGCGCCAGCACGAGGATGCCGATCGCCACGGCCAGCCAGGGCAGTCCGTCCAGCGCGAACGCGCGCAGGGTGTCTGGACCGCCCTCGTACAGCAGGTAGACGTCGACCTCGGGCAGGACCGTCGCGGCGAACAGCTCCACGATGGCCAGGGCACTGCCGACGATCAAGCACATCCGCGCGGCCGGCCGGCTCCGCAGGACCGCGATCGCGCCGGCCGGCAGGACTCCCGTCACGGCCAGGTTGAGCACGACGGTCGCCCCACCGGAAACAACCTCCCCGTCGACGACGGCGATGAGCCCGCACATCGCGCTGATGAACGCGGCGATGCTGCAGATGATCGCCAGCACGCCGGTCACGACCGCCGTGCCTCCCGCCGGGCTCCGCGGGGCGCTTCGGACCGGCGCGGCCGGAAAGTGCGGACCGGGATACTGCGGATACGTCATGCCCTCCCCTTTGCGTTGTCCGGGCATCGTGCCAGGCGACGGCGACCGGCCGCGCGTAAACGCCTTGAGTCCCACCGATCGGGGCCGGAAGAATGCCTCCGGTGCAAGCCCGCTACACCGGACGTCTCCGCCTCGAAGCGGTCGGCCCCGAGCTGGCCGACGATCTGTTCCGCCTCCACCAGGACCCGGGCATCGCCCGCTGGTACGGCGCATGGACGGCCGAAGACGCCCTGCGGACCGCCACGGAGATGGGCCGGTCCTGGCACTCCGACGGCGCCCACAAATGGCTCGCGTACGACCGCGCCGACGGCGTTCTGATCGGCCGCGGTGGCCTCTCCCGCACCCGCGACGGGCAGTGGGAACTCGGCTGGGCCGTGCGCGAGTCGTTGTGGGGCCGCGGCTACGCCACGGAAATCGGCCGGGCCGGCCTGGAGTTCGCCTGGGGCGAGCTGGCCGCGTCACGGGTCATCTCGTTCACCGAGGTCCACAACGGACGGTCGCGAGCCGTCATGGAGCGGCTCGGGTTCCGGTACGACCGTGACATCAGCCATCGCGGCGAGCCGTTCGTGTTGTACGTGCTCGACAAGCCTTGATTCAGCTCGCCAGGGTCGCAGACGGCCTACGCGGCCCGGGGTTCGATCCGCGTCCCGCTCGGGACCGTGACCGACAGGAGGTCGCTGGGGGCGTCGAGCTCGAGGCGGTGCCACCGTCCACACGGGACGACCGCCGCGGTGCCCGGGGTGAGGGTGGCCGGGGTGTCGTCGTCGCGCAGGTACAGGCGGAAGCCACCGCTGAGGCAGCAGACGAGCTCGTCGGCGGCGGCGTGGATCTCCCAGTGGTCGGAGTGGACATCGTCGTCGGTGGTGGCGTGGAAGGTCATCAGGTGCCAGTCGTCGGGCTCGCCGTCGACCGTGCGGGGTGTCGCGGCCGCGTGGCCGTCGGCGGTCAGGTGCAGGAAGGAGGTGAACAGGTCGATCGGGGTCATGGGTTTCCTTTCGGTGGTGGGTCAGGCGGTGAGGCCGCGGCGGAGGGCGTCGGCGAGTTCGGCGATCTGGCGCTGTGACACCTCGGCGGACAGGATCGCCTGCGAGCCGTGGAAGGTGCCGGGCCACTGGTGCAGCTCGGCGGAGACGCCCGATTGCAGCAGGCGCAGCGCGTACGTGATGCCCTCGTCGCGAAGCGGGTCGAACTCGGCGGTGGCGACGTACGCGGGCGGCAGGCCGGCGAGGTCGGCCGCCCGCGCGGGGGCGGCGTAGGGCGTGCCAGGGGCGCCGCCGAGGTAGTGGCGCCAGGTCGCGGCGAGCTTGTCGCGTGTCATCCACGGCGTGTCGGTGAAGGTGCGCGCCGACCAGGTGTCCTGGCGGTCGTCGAGCTCGGGCTGGTTGAGCAGCTGGAAGCGGATCGCGGGCCCGTGCTCGTCGCGGGCCCGCAGTGCGATCGCGGCGGCGATCCCGGCGCCCGCGCTGTGCCCGCCGACGGCGATGCGGGCCGGGTCGAGGCCGAGCTCCGCCGCGTTCTTCGCGGCCCAGGTCAGGGCCGCGTACGCGTCGTCCACGGCGGCCGGGAACGGGTGTTCCGGAGCCCGCCGGTAGCCGACGGAGATCACCACAGCGCCGGCGACGTCGGCGATGCGCGCGGCCCACGGGTGCTCCGTGTCGAGGTCGCCCATGACGAAGCCGCCGCCGTGCAGCCAGATGATCGCGCCGTGGGCCTGCCGCGGCCGGTAGAGGCGCACGGGGACGTCGCCGTCGGCGGTGTGGTCCTCGACCGTGAGGCCCGAGGTGTCCGGCGGCGGCGCGGAGGCGGACAGGCCGGCGAGCTTCTCGCGGGCGACGACCGGATCGTCCAGGTCGGCGGGCGGGAACAGCGGGAGGAAGGCTTCGAGTTCCGGGTTCATGCCGACGATCCTGCCGTCGCCCGGGCGCCGCGTCGCCCGCCGGGCGTCGCGCGAAATCGCCTGATGACGCGACGCTCGCCGCGTACGCTGCCGGGTATGGAGGCGTTGGTCGTCCGGCTGTCGCAGCTGGACTCGGAGGCCGAGGGCGCGATCCGCGTCGTGATGTTCTACGACACGCTGATCCGCCGGCGCGTCGACCTGGCTGCGCTGGCCCGGGCGTCGGCGGGCCTGGCCGAGTGCGTGGCCGGCATCCGGCTCGACGGCACCGGGCAGACGTTCCGCGTCGCCCCGGACGGCCCCGCGCCGCCGGCCGGCCACGCGTCGACCACGGTCGCCATCACGCTGGACGACGAGCAGATCGGCGCGGTCTGGCTGGAACGCCCGTCGCCACTGCCCCTCGACCGGCTGCTGCTCGACCGCCTGGCCATCGCCGCGGCCGCCGTCGTCGAACGCTACGGCCCCGCCCGCACCACCATGGCCGACCCGGCCCTCGTCGAGCTCGCCATCAGCCCCGGCACCGACGACGCCGCCCGCGCGCGGGCCCTGCGCCTGCTCGGCTTCACGGCGGACGCGGTCGACCCGGCCGGCGCGGCTGTCCGCGTCGTCGCCGTGCGCTCGCCGCTGCCCCTCGACCAGCTCGGCGCCCTGGTGAGCCCCGGGCGCCCCGTGAAGGCGGCTCCGCTGGGCGAGGTGGGCGTCCTGCTCCTCACCGCCGTCGACGCCTCGCGCTTCCCGCCGGACGTGCGGGCGGGGATCGGGTCTCCCGGGCCGCTGCCGCGCTCGTGGCTGTCCGCCCGGACGGCGCTGCGCTTCACGACCCCGCGGCAGCCCGTCGTGGACTACTGCTCGCTCGGCGCCCTGGCCCTGCTCGCCCACGTCCCCGGCGACGCCGCCCGCGACAACACCGACGTGGCCGCCCTCGCCGGCCTCGCCGCCGACGACCTGAACACCCTCGACGCCTACTGCTCCACCGGCTCCGTCCGCCGCGCCGCCGACGTGCTGCACCTGCACCACAGCAGCGTCGCCCGCCGCCTCGACCAGCTCGGCAAAACCCTCGGCTACAGCCTGGTCTCCCCCACGGGCCCTGCGCGCGCCCAACTGGCCCTCACCGCCTGGCGGCTTCTGGAGGCCTGACTCACCGCGAGACGAGGACGGTCTCGCCGTCGCAGCAGGAGATCACCACACCGGCGACGTTCCGGACGCGGCCCTGGAGGATGTCGTGCTTGAGCGTGGCCGGATCCGCGGCGCAACGCACCATCAGCAAGACCGGGAACTGCCAGTGGCTCATCCCTTGCAGGATCCCGGTCAAGGCTCCCGAAGACGCCACGGTGAACACGGAGACCTCCAGGTCGACGCTCACGGGATCCGCGGGCATCGCCGGAACCTCGTCCGCCGGATACACGTTCGGATCCCCGGCACGGCTCAGCCGGTCCTCCACCAGCACCGTGGAAAAGTCCACGGTCGCCCGCAAGAAGTCGGCGGCGGCCGGGAAGTCCGCGGTACGCCCGAATCCCCGGAGGAGATCCGACACCCGCACGCCCTGCGGCTCCAGCACACCCCAGCGCGAAATCGAACTCGCTGCGCGCCGCACCGCCGGAGGAGAACCTTCGAGAACGCACTGCAGCCACGCGCCGACTCGATCACCCAGGTGATCGACGTCGACCGGTTCCACCTTCACGTCCCGAAGCTTACGGGCGCACAGCGACTACGCGATGGGGCAAGATCGGCCCGTGGCCGAAGTCGGAGAGCTGCCGTCCGCGCGGTTGGCGCATTACGTGGGCCGGGGAGCGGCGGGCGGAGCGTGTACCGGATGGTCCCGATTCCCGTGCGGCGTGGGGAGGGGGTCGTGGAGGTGACGCTCGCGTGCGGGTTCTGCGGGGCGGGCGTGCCGGTGAGGGTGCTGGACGTCCGGACCACGCGGCGCAAGCGGGCGTGGTGGCTGGCGCTGGGGTTGGGGCTCGTCGCGGCCGCCGTCGTGGGGACGGTGGCCGGGCGGTTCGACAGTCCCGGGTACGCGGTGCCGGGGATCGCGGTGGCGTATGTGGGGTTGTGGTTGCGGTACCTGGACGACGGGGTGCGCATCGAGGGCGAGTACCTGTTCCAGCCGTACAACCGGCGCGGCCATTCGATCCGGCCGGCGGACTTCGGGCGCGAGCACCACGAGCCCGAGCGCGCGGACCGGCCGGCGCGGTGAGGGCCGGGGCGTCCACTTCGGTCGGAAGAAACTTCCGGAACCGGTGAACCGCACGGGATCCGGCAGCCGTGTCCTCGTCGAGTCGCCCGGACGAACCGGGTGCCAAGGACAACGGGGAGTGTTCTCATGTTCCGCAAGCAGGCGATGTTCCTGGCCGCTTTCGCCGCGGCGGGTGCCGCGGTGCTGTCCGCGTGCGGCGCGGGCAGCGACGGCGCGACGACCGCACCGGCGGGGGCCGACAACCTGCGCGCCGCCGCGGCCGCGCCGGCCGGGGCGCTGAGCGCGACCAGCGCGACCCTCTTCGACGACGCCGCGTTCTCCGACAACGGCGCCTCCCAGGGCATCTCCGGCAAGGGCTGCCAGACGCTGGCCCGGCCCAAGGTCACCTCGTCGCTGACCGCGACCGGCACGCTGAAGCTGTGGAGCGGCGCGAACTGCACCGGCAAGTCGATCACCGTCACCGGCAACGTGAGCAACCTCGCGAAGCTCGGCTTCGACAACAAGACCGTGTCGGTGAAGCTGGCCGGCGACGACACCAGCGGCAACAACAACGGCAGCACCGGCAACGGCGGAAACAACAACGGGGGCAACAACGGCGGCACCGCCAACGCCAACCTCACCTCCACCTTCGCCCTCCTCGACAGCGGCAAGAACTTCTCCGAGCCCGACGGCTCCCAGGTCGCCAGCGACAAGGGCTGCAACGAGGTTCGCAACCCCGACCTCGTCCGCTCCATCGACGCCGACGGCACCTACAAGATCTGGACCGGCGCGGGCTGCACCGGCAAGTCGATGCTGATCACGGGCGACGCGCCCGACCTCGAGAAGATCGGCTTCGACCGCCAGGTCGCCTCGATCCGCCTCGCCGGCTGACCCGGCAAGCACAACGCGCAAGCACAACAAACGAGAGCGCCGAAGGGATCCCCCGGGGTCCCTTCGGCGTTTCCGCGCACGGTCAGGAAAACACCGAGTCGTACTGCGCACGCGCGAAGCGGAACGGCCCCAGCCCGGCGTAACTCTCGCGGGACACCTCGGGGTCGTAGTCGGTCTGCCAGCCGAAGTCGCGCCACACGACCTCATCGGCGGTCCGTTCGACGACCACCGTCACCGCGCCACAACCGAGATCGCCGCACTCCGGGCAGACGAACAACGGCACGCGGCCGTCGGGCAGCGTTGGTGTGTTCTCCCGGGCACAGGATCTGAAGGTGTTCGTCGGCGACGGCAAGTGGCCCGACCGGGTCGTGATCGTCCTGACGGCCCGCTGAACCACCGTCGTCGCTGGTGCGGGGTGCCCGAATCGGGCAGAGTCGGCGGTATGCGTAGATTCCTGACCGCCGGGTTGCTGGCCGGCTCGTTCGCCCTGGTCGCCCTCGCCGTGCCTGCCACCGCGGCGGCGGCCGCCCCGCCCGGGTGGTGTCTCGGGCCGGGGCCGTGCACGGTGACCACCGACGGCTGGTGCTTCGGTGACACGCCGTGCGACCGCGTCCACAGCCCCGACGGCTGGTGCCTCAACCCGTCCGAGGACATCTGCCGGCGTTATTGACCCGGACCGTGCAACCTCCGGGACCACCCGGCTCGTATGGGACGGCGACGAGAGGGGTGGCGTGGCGGATCGGGCGAGTTTCACCGACGTGGCGCGGGACCGGGCGCCGCGGTGGCGGCGGGTGTCGTTCCTGCTGTGCGGGGACTGGGCGTTGGCCGAGGACATCGTGCAGGTGACGTTGCTGCGGCTGTACAAACGCTGGCAGCGCCTCGACCCGGCGGGCATCGACGCCTACGCGCGCCGCGTCATGGCGCGGCTGGCGATCGACGCCGCGCGCCGGCCGCACCGTCGGGCGGAGGTGCTGACGGCGCCGCCCGAGCGGCCGCGCGCGGACGTGGTGCCCGACGACGGCGCCGACGTCCGCGCCGCGCTGGACACGCTGGGGTCCCGGCAGCGGGCGGTGCTGGTGCTGCGGTTCTACTGCGACCTCTCGGTGGCTGACACCGCGAAGACGTTGCGCATCACCGAAGGCACCGTGAAATCCCAGTCGGCCCGCGCTCTCGCCACCCTGCGGACGCTGCTGTCGGAAGGAGCCAGCTCATGACCCGGGACCTGCTCGACCGGGCCCTCGGCTCCGACGAACCGCCGCTGGGGCTGGACTTCGAGGCGATCGAGGCCCAGGGCGCACGCTCGGTGCGGCGCCGGGCGCGGCTGGCGCTCGCCGGAACGGCCGCGGTCGTGGTCGGGGCCGCGTTGGGGGCGGTCGCGGTGCTGCAGCACCCGCAGGCGTCCCCGGCGTCGTCCGGGCAGATCACCTACGCCAAGCCCAACGACCGCGAGATCGCCTACTGCTACCACACCGCGGACATCACGAGCGACGCGCCGGGCCAGCACGTCGGGGCCGGGATCAACGGCAACAGCCCCAACGGCCGTGGCGACATCGCCGCCGTGATCGAGGACATCTGCGCCACGGCTTGGCGAGACGACTACTACGAATGGCACAGCCCCACCGTGCCGCCGCTGGTCGCGTGCGTCCTCACTTCCGAGGCGGTCGAAGCCCAAGCGGGCGCCGTGGCCGTGTTCCCCGGCGACGAGCGGACCTGCGCGGCCATGGGCCTGCCCGTCGCGGACCTGAACCGATGACCGACCCCGCCTGGCTCCGGGCCCAATGGGACAAGTACGCCCCGCACTACGACCGCAGCATCGGCTTTCTCGAACGCCTCCAGTTCGCCGGCGGCCGCGAATGGGTCTGCGCGCAGGCGAGCGGAGACGTGCTGGAGGTGGCCATCGGCACGGGGCTCAACCTGGGCCACTATCCGGCCGACGTCCGCGTGACCGGTCTCGACCTCAGCCCGGCCATGCTGGAGCTGGCGAAGCGTCGCGCCGACGACCTCGGCCGGCCCGTGACGCTGCGCCAGGGAGGCGCCGAAGCGCTCCCGTTCCCCGACGCCGGCTTCGACACCGTCGTCTGCACCCTCGGCCTCTGCGGCTTCCCCGACGACCGCGCCGCCCTCGCCGAGATGCACCGCGTCCTGCGTCCGGGCGGCGCGTTGCTGCTGCTCGACCACGTCGGCAGCCACCACCGCCCGCTGCACTGGGCCCAGGGGCTCCTGGAACGGGTGACCCTCCGCCAGATCGGCGACCACCAGACCCGCCGTCCCCTGCCCCTCGTCATCGACGTCGGCTTCGAGATCACGAAGGCGGAGCGGCTCAAACTCGGGACGGCGGAACGGCTCGTGGCCCGAAAGCCGGCCTGAACACGACAGTGGTCCCGGCCAAGCGGCCGGGACCACCGTCAGCAGAACGTCAGCAGCTGATGCTGCCCTTCCGCAACGCGTGTCCGCCGTCGTTGCTGTCGTCGGACCAGTACACCGGCTTCGAGCCGCCCGAGCACTCGCTCGCGGGGGCGACGGAGAAGCCTTCGTTGTTGTAGTTCGACATCCCGCTCGGCCGGTTGTACACCGCGGCCGTCGTGAAGGAGCCCGACGAGACCTGGAACGTGCGGTGCTGCCCGTCGCACGTGTCGTCGCAGACGGCCCACAGGCGGGAGGCCTGCGGTTCCCACTGCAGCTCCATCACGCCGTCCATCCCGCTGCTGAAGGAAGCCACGCGGGTGAACGCGCCGGAGTCCTGCAGCACGTAGCCGTAGATCATGCCCGTGCCCTCGACGCCGACGAAGAACACGCCGCCGGTGTGGGAGCCGTAGCGGCCGGGGGAGTAGGCCGCGCCCGTGGAGGAGTCCTTGAAGCCCGCCGCGGTCAGCGACGCGTCCGGCACCCAGGTGACGCCCTCGAAGCCCGAGTTGGAGTCGACCGACGGCAGGTCCGACGTCAGGTTCCATTCCTGCGCCGCGTTCAGCGTGGTCGCCGAGCCGCTGACGTCGTAGCGCAGCACGGAAAGCCGGCTGGTGCCGGACTTGTCGCCGTCGCGCTCGGTGGCCACGAAGACGCCGGCCGAGGAACCGGAGCCGGTGACCGTGACGCCCTCGTCGTCGGGCGTGCCGGAGCCGTTGGGGAAGTGCAGCTTCTTGCCCGAAGACCAGCCGGACGCGGTGTCCGGCTTCCAGCCGCCGGAGCCGTTGGACACGAGGCGCCACAGCTTCCCGGAGTTCTGGGCCGCCCACAGCACGCTGCCCTCTTGGTACAGACCGGAAAGGTCCTCGCCGAAGACGTTCGACGCGTCGGCCGTCGACACCGAACCGCTGCCCGGCCACGCGACCGGCGAGGTGCCCTGGCCCGCGCCGCCGCACGCGTTCGGCCCGCCCAGCGTCAGCGCGGACGCCTGGCGGAACGAGCCCGTGCCGTCGGGGCAGCGCGACCACGACGGGTCGGAGTGCTCGTCCCAGCCGAAGCTGTCGACGAGGGTGCTGCCGTTGGCGAGGTAGAGGCGCGCCTCGTCCTCGGAGCCGAGGCCGAACGCGTCGTGCACGTCGAACGCGCGGAACGCGCCCGGCGCCAGCGTGGTGCCGGACGGGATCTTGAACTTCGAGCCGTTGTCGTCGTCCTTGAGGATCCACCCCGAGAGGTCGGCGGTCGCGGTGCCCTTGTTGTAGAGCTCGATCGAGTCGTTGACGTCGCCGGTCGTCACCACCTCGTTGATCCGGACGTCGTCGGCAGGCGCCGCACTGGCCGCGGGCGCGGTGAGCGCACCGAGGACCAGCACGGGTCCGGCGACGGCGACGAGGGGGCGACGGAGGCTGCGGTGCCACCGGCGAACGCGTGAATCGGTCACGGAATCCGTCCTGAGGTCGGGGAACAGGGCCACCCGACAGTTCCGACCCGGGCCGAACACGCGCCCTCCCGCGGATGATCGCGGTGTGAACGCTGGACGAACGCGCGAACTCGGTGGCTCGCCGTTCCACTGTGTGGTTACCTCGGCCGGTGAACGTGCTCCGTCTGGTCCCGTCGGTACGCCCGGGTGAGGTATTCCCCGGAGGCGCCATCCGGACGCACCGCGAGTACCTGGACTTCGAGATCGACGGCGCGCGGCTCGGCGAGTCGTTGCGTTCCCGGGGCGACGACGTCATCGCGGTCGCGCCCGCCGATCTCGGCTCGCAGCTCGGCACTGTCGTCGAAGTCGTGCACCGTCACCGCGGACGAAGGTGTCTCGAGAACGCCTTCGAGCTTCGGCACCAGGCCCTCGGTGAACTCCGGCGGCGCCTCGTCGTGGAAGACGTCGACGCGAACCGGGCCGTTGACCGAGGGACGCACCAAGACGTAGAGGCGTACTCCGAATCGGCAAGCTGCGCGCCCGGAAACGCCGCAGATCCCATGCTGCCCCCATATGTCCGATTCATCCCGGAGAACCCTACCCAGCCCCGGCGAACGACAGCGCCGAACGGGCGCGCGTTTGGGATACTCCCCTCTGCCCCACGAAGGGAGACGGCTGGTGGTGACGCGGGAGCACGACGTCGCGGCGCGGCGGTGGCTGCAGCCGGAAGCCGGGGCCGGAAGGGGCAGTGACCAGGCGTTCTTCCGGAGGCGGCGCGACCTGGTCGCCGTGGCCGAGCGGGCCGTGCGGGTGCTGCGGGGGCAGTCGGTGCAGTACCTCGACGTGGCGGACGACGTGGTGCGCCGGGTGGTCGTGGACGTCACCGACGGCGACGGACGGCTGGCGCGGCTGGACGTGGTCGATACCGCCGCGCCGTTCGGGCTGACCGTGCGTGAGCTGCAGGTGGCCACGGCCGTCGCGGGTGGGCTGGGCAACCAGGACATCGCCGGGGCGCTGCAGTGCTCACGGCGGACGGTGGCGACGCACCTCGAGCACATCTTCACCAAGACCGGCACGAATTCCCGCGTCACCGTGGCGACGCTGCTGGCCGAGCACGACGCGTACGCGGCGCCGTTGCCCACCAGGGAACTGGTGCTGCCGGCGACGCTGATGGCGCTCCTGCAAGAGAAACCCAGGACAAAGCCGCGCACCGCCAAGCCCCGTCCCGCGCTCATCGGCGCGGTCTACGCGGCGGCCGCCGGCCCCGAGGTCGTGGCGATGCGCCGCGGGGACAAGCTGGCCGTCACCGAGCTGAACGCGCGGGGCGGCGTCGCGGGGCGGCAGGTGGAGCACGTGGCGCTCGGGGCGACGCCCGACGGCCTGCTGGACGCCGTCGAGGAACTGGCAGGGCGCGGCGTGGACGCCGTCGTATTCGGCAACTTCCCGCTGAGCTACGCGCGCAGGGCCATCGCGACGGCGGCCGCGGCCGGGGCACCCGTGTTGCACAGCATGACCGGGCCCGCGCTGTCCGACGACGTGCACGCGGACCCGCGCGGTCTCGGCGCCGTGTTCCAGGTCTGTTCCACCGAATCCGCTTACGTGCAGGGGCTTCTGCGCACGCTCCCCCACCTCGACCACGGGCGCCGACGCCGGCTGGCGGTGCTGCCGCGCGAGAGCACGTTCGACGCGTCGATCCCGGAGCAGGTCGAGCGCCACGCCGCGGGGGCGGGCTGGGAGCTGGTGTTCGCCGAGCCGGTGCCCGACCACACCCGCGATTTCAGCGCAATCGTGCGGCAGCTGGAGCGCGCGAAAGCCGACGCCGTCTCATTGTCGAGCTTTCCGGAGCCGACGCTGCGCGCGTTCCTCGCCGCCGCCGAACCGCTGCGAGACCGCACGCTCGTGCACGTCGCCTGGTCGCCCGCCGCCCCCGGCTTCACGGACCGGTTCCGTTCGCTGTCCGACGGGCTGCTGTGGTCGACGGTCATCGGCAACGTCGACAGTCCCGCCTGCCACGCGTTCGAACAGCGCTACCGCGCGGCCTACGGCGGCGAACCCGGCCTGGGCGCCGCGGCGGTGCACTTCGACATGGTCAACGTGCTCGCCCAGGTCTGGAGCCAGGTCAGCCGGCCGTGGGACTTCGCGGCGGTGCGGCGGCAGCTGCGGTCGGTCGCGTCGTTCGGCGTGACCGGCGCGCACCAGTTCCTCGGCCGCGGCCAGCGCGGCCTGAGCTACCCCGACGACACCGGCGACCCCACCCGCGGCCACCCCCACCTCGTCTACCGCATCGAAGGCGGCACCCACCGCCGCCTGGCGCCGGCGCTGCTCAGCTGAGCCACGACGGCCCGGTCACCGACCCGATGCCGTCCCCGCCGTCGACCGGCACCGAGCGCCCGTTGACCCACGACGCGTCCTCGCTCAGCAGCCACGCGACGGCCGCGGCGATCTCGTCGGGCCGGCCCAGCCGCCCGCTCGCGCTCGCCGCCTCGACCCCCTCGACGTACGAGCGCGGCACGGGGTTCACCTGCGAGCCGACGTCGATGAAGCCGGGCGCGACGGCGTTGCAGCGGATGCCGTCGCGCCCGTGTTCCAGCGCGAACGCCCGCACCAGCGCGTCCAACGCGGCCTTCGACGCGGCGTACACGGCGGTGCCCGGCCGCGCCCGCGTCGCCGCGCCACTGCTGACGAACACCATCGCCCCGGGTCGCCCCGCAGCCACACGCTCGCGCACGAACTGCGCGCCCGCCGCGAACGCCGAGCGCGCGTTCACCGTCAGGACCCGGTCGAACAGCTCCTCGTCGCCGTTCGAGACGGGCGCGGCGGGATACAGGCCCGCCGCGTGCACGAGCGCGTCGAACCCATCGTGCGCACCCTGCAACCGCGCCACCGCCGACGCCACGTCCGGCCGCGCCAGATCCAGCTCGGGCAGGTCCGCGCCGACGACCGTCCACCCGTCCGCGGTCAGCCGCGAGCCGATCGCCCGGCCCAAGCCACCACGGGAACCCAGCAGCAGCACCGATTTCGCCACGGGTCACCGCCCTTCGAGGAGCGGCCGGAACCGCCGGGCGACGTCCACACAGTGCTCGAACTCCACACCCAGCTCCCGGCAGCCGACGACGAATCGCTCCAGCGCCGCCATCCGCGCACCGCGGCCGACCACCTGCGGGTGCAGCGTCACCGTGGTCACGCCGCCGGGCACGGTCTCGGTCATGTAGCGCACGTCGCGCAGGAACCGCCCGAACATCGCGTCCGCGTCCTGCAGCCCCGGCATCACGCCCTGCGGCAGGCGCAGGTACTCCAGGTGCGGGTAGTCGTCCAGGGTCCACGACACCGGGAGCTCGACGATCGAGGAGGCCGCCCCGAACTGATAAGGACCGCCGGGATCGCAGACGTCCCCCGAACGCGCGAAGTACGGCTCGAAATCCGTGCCCATCAGCGAAGAGTCGTACTCCACGCCCAGCTCGCCGAGGATCTCGACGGTGTTGTCGGTGAAGTCCCAGCTCGGCGTCCGGTGCCCGGCCGGCGGCGCGCCCGTGAGCTGCTCGATCAACGCCGCCGAGCGCCGGTTCACGGCCAGCTCGGCACCCCGATCCAAAGTGGACACCGGTTCGTGCGCGTAGCCGTGCAGCGCGATCTCGTGTCCCGCCGCGGCGACGGCCGAGCACTGCGCCGGGTACGTCTCCAAAGTGTGCCCGGGAATGAAAAACGTCGACGGCACCGAGTGGCGCTCCAGCAGGTCCAGGATGCGGCCGATCGCGTACGCGCCGAACTCCCCTCGCGACACCGGTCCGGGCGTCACCTGGCCACGCGCGATCCACAGGGAGATGGCGTCGAAGTCGAACGTCAAGCAGACCGTGGCACTCATGCGACGGCGACCTCCTCCGGCTCGAACTCGGTGCGTCCGGCGGGAGTGCCGTCGAAGAGCCGGTCGAGGTCCCAGCGGGTGTAGGCGTGCCGGCTCGGCGGCCCGGGCGCGATCCACAGCACCCGATCGGTCAGGTCCATCACCAGCGAGTACACCGTGCAGAACTTCTCCGCCGCAGGCACGTCCGGGTCGGGGTGGCGGCAGATGCCGTCCGGGAACGACCACTCGTCGCGCAGCGTCGCCACGACGTCGGCCACCCGCACGCGCCGCTCGTCCAGCGCGGGTTCCAGCAGGTGCCGCGCCCGGGCCGGCCGCAACTGCGTCAACGCGCTCGTGGCGGCTTTCTTGTCCTGCAACGGAAGGTTCGCCTGGAAGTGGTTGGAGTGCGTGATCAGCCCCTGCTCCGGCAGCAACGCACCGAAGACGCCGGGCGCGAGCTCGAAGTCGATGGACTCGCCGCCCGCGTCGGCGAGCAGCACGTTGCCCGAGGAAATCCGCTCGACGGGCAGCAACCGTTTGTGCGCCAGGGACATCGTCGGCGACTGCAGCACGCCGCGCAGCAGGTAGTGGTACGGCACGCCGCGCCCGCCGTGATCGAGGTCGGAGATCAGCAGATTCGCGCACACGCCCAGGCCCGCGGAGTTGAGGCCGCTCTTGGCGAGCATGCCCGCCTCGGTCAGCGACAGCACGGAGAACCCGGACTCGTCGCGCGTGGCCAGCAGGAACGTGACCTCGGCCTGCTCCGGGTGCCAGTCCCAGTTCTGCGCGAGCAGCGTGTGGCCGTCGGCGGTGTAGCGCGGCAGCACGGACACCGACGTGCAGCCTTCGTCGCGGTAGCCGGTGCCGTAGAGCATTTCGGTGCGCGCGTTCAGGGCGGCCAGGCGGTGCGCCGGGTGGCCGGAGCCGCCGGCCATGCCGTGGAGCATCGCCGCGATCTCGGGGACATAGGACTCGGCGACGTCGAGGTAGATCCGGCCCCAGCGGTCGATGTCGGCGTCGGACAGGCCGGCGTCGTCGTGGAAGCGGCCGACGTAGGTGGCGAGGCTGCGGTCGATGAGGTCGGCGGTCCGCGCGCCGAGCTGCTCGCCCATCTGCCGGTAGCTGCCCTGCACGACGATCAGGCGCGGAGTGGTCATGGCGGTGCTCATTTCAGCTCGGTCCGGTAGGTCTCGGGCATCCGGCAGACCGCCACGAACGTGATGATCGCCGCGGCGGTCGGGAGCGCGGCCACCACGAGCGCGTTGCCGGTGGCGTCGATCAGCGCGGTGGCGATGAAGCCGGCGGTGCCGCCGAAGGCCATGACGGAGAAGTTGTAGCCGATGCCCAGCGCCGAGTAGCGGACGTTGGTGGGAAACAGCTCGGCCAGCGCCGCGGGCCCGGGCCCGGAGAACGCGGCGAGGACGAGCGCGATGACGATCTGGCCGAGGTAGGCGCCGGCCGTGCTGCCGGTCTGGAACAGCCACATCACAGGGAACGTCAGCACGATGAAGCCGCCGGAACCGATGAGCAGCAACGGTTTGCGCCCGATCCGGTCGGACAGCGCACCGAAGAACCAGATGGCCACGGTCAGCACCACGAGCGCGACGAGGTTCGACGCCTCGACGGTGCCGGAGTCGAGTTTCACCTGCGTTTTCAGGTGCGTCGGCAGGTAGGTGAGGAAGAAGAAGTACGCGACGGTCCAGCTCACGGTGAAGAAGAACCCCAGCGCCATGGCCGATTTCTGCGTGCGCAGCGCCAGCCGCAGCGGGCTCGCGCTCACTTCGCCCGCGGCCTTCTCCGCGCGGTAGAGCGGCGTGTCTTCGAGCCCGAACCGCAGCACGAGCGCCACGACAGCCGTCAGCGCGCCGACGAGGAACGGGATGCGCCACCCGAAGTCCTTCATGCTCTGCTCGGTCCAGAACAGCGAGTTGAGCGCGACGACCCCGGCGGCCACGAGGAAACCGGCGGCGGTGCTGACCTGGTTGAGGCTGCCGTAGCGGCCGCGGGCCTTCGGGGGCGCGTACTCGACGAGCATCGTCGCCGACCCCGCCCACTCGCCCGCGACCGCGAAGCCCTGGAACAGCCGCAGCACCACGAGCAGGATCGGGGCGGCGAGGCCGATCGTCGCGTAGCCGGGCAGCAGGCCGACCAGCACGGTCGCGGCGCCCATGAGGATCACGCTCAGGATCAGCGCCGGCCGGCGGCCGACCTTGTCGCCGAGGTGGCCGAACACCACGGTGCCCACGGGCCGGGCGAGGAAGCCGACCGCGAACACGGCGAACGTCGAGAGCAGCGACGAGAACGAGTCGCCGGCGAAGAACTGCGCGGACAGGTAGACGGCCGAGTACGCGTAGACGAGGTTGTCGTACTGCTCCAGCAGGTTGCCGATGCTGCTCGAGACGACGGCCCTCAGCTGGAGTCTCGGGGCGTCCGCCTCCGTGGCGGCGTGCGCGGGGTGCACGGTCATGGTTCCTCCTCGGGAAGGGTCAGGACGCCGCCAGGTACCCGCCGTCGACGGGCACCAGCGCGCCCGTGACGAACGAGGACTCCGGTCCGGCGAGGAAGGCGAGCACGTCGGCGAGCTCGCCGAGCTCACCCGCGCGCGCCATCGGGGCACCGTCCACGCGGGCGCGCAACGCGTCGGGCGGCAGGTCTTCGAGCAGCGCCGTCCGGAACACCCCGGGCAGCACCGCGTTCACGCGGATCCCCCGCGGCGCGAGCTCCACGGCGGCGACCTTGGTCAGCTGGTGCACCGCCGCCTTGCTCATCTGGTAGGCCACGGACGACGGCACGGTCCCCTCGCCGCCCGGCGGCGTGGTGACGCCGTAGATGGAACCCACGTTCACGACCGCGCCCCGGGTGGCGGCGAGGTCGTCGGCGAAGGTCTTGATGCCGCGCCACGGGCCGAACGCGTTCACGGCCAGCACGCGGGCGAAGTCTTCGTCGGAGGTCGACAGCAGGTCGTCGCGCGCGCTGACACCCGCGTTGTTCACCAGCAGCCCGACCGTCCCGAAGTGCTCGTGCACGTGCTCGCGCAGCCGTTCCCACGACGCGGAGTCGGTCACGTCGAGGTGCACCCGGTCCTTCTCGGTGCCGTCGAACCGCAGGTCCGCGCGCACGACGGCCGCGCCCGCGCGGGCCAAGCGGTCCGCGAAACCGGCCCCGAGCCCGCCGGCCGCACCGGTCACCACCGCCAGCGTGTCCACTCGGCTCTCCTCCCGATCGACAACGGTGCCGGGGAAGGTAGGCGGGCCGGCCCGGCTCGGCATCGGTCGTTCGACCGATGTGCGAGAGCCGCGAATCGCGGTTCAAGTGGATCGGCCTGGTCATCTTCGCGTTCGGGTTCTCGCTGGACCCGCGGTCGTCGTAGGGTCGGACGCATGGCGATGCTGCAGTTCGACGACGAAGGCGCGAAGCGCACCGACCGGCTGTACGCGAGCCCGGACGTCGTGGCGCAGCGGAACGTGGTGCTGTCCTTGCTGGCGCCGCGGCTGGGCGAGCGGGTGCTGGACGTCGGGTCGGGACCGGGGTACCTGCTGGAGTCGATGGCGCGGGCGGTGGGTGCGACGGGCGCCGCGCACGGGCTGGACCCGAGCACGGCGATGAACGCCCTGGCCGCGAAGCGGGCCGAAGGCCTGCCCTGGGTGCGGCTCGACGAAGGCGACGCGACCGCGCTGCCCTACCCGGACGACACGTTCGACGCGGCCGTGTCCACGCAGGTCTACGAGTACGTGCCCGACGTGCCGGCCGCCCTGGCCGAGCTGCGCCGCGTGCTCAAGCCCGGCGGACGCGCGCTGATCCTCGACACCGACGCCGACTCGCTCGTGTGGCACACCTCCGACCTCGCTCGGCACCGCCGGATCCTCGACGCGTGGGACGAGCACCTCGCCCACCCGCGCCTGCCGCGCGAGCTGCCCGCGCTGCTGAAGCGCGCGGGCTTCCGCGTGACCGGGCACCACGTGCACCCGATCCTGAACCCCGAGCTGACGCCGGATTCCTTCAGCGCGACCCAGATGCACATCGTCGCCGAGTTCGTCGCCGGCCGCCGCGGGGTCACGGCGGCCGAAGCCGACGCGTGGCTGGCCGACCTGCGCAAGCGCGCCGAGGACGGTGAGTACTTCTACAGCCTCAACCGGTATCTGTTCACCGCCGAAGCGGAGTGACCGGCGCGTTTCCGGCGGACGGCCGCGAGCCGGGTGGTCACGCGCCGGACATCGCCATGACGAACCCGAGCACGGTGGTGGCACTGCCCGCGACCGGCAGACACCAGGTGACACTGCCGGGAGCACCCACGACCGCTGCCTGTGCCGCCGCCGGAATCCACCCCAGTGTTCCGAACTACGGCCGCGCGCCGGACGGGACGAGCTGGTTTCGGGCGCGGTTCAGCTCTCGATCTCCTGCTGCCACCGCGTGATCCAGGCCGAGAGGTTCTTGGAGATGGCTTCGCTGTCGAGCTGGATCAGCGATGAGATCTCCTGCTGGCCGTAGGGCACGTAGTTCGCGCTGAGGAACTGCTGGGGCAGCGTGACCTTGCTGTTCGTCGGGCCTTCCGCGATCGCCTGCACGAACTTGCCGTTGACGGCCGAGGAGATCTGGAAGTCCAGGTATGCGTGGGCGTCCTTCGCGCGGCTGGTGGCCGCGGGCAGGCACATCGCGGACAGGATGGCGGTGGCGCCTTCCTGCGGCCGGACGAACGCGACAGGCGCACCGCTCGACTTCAGGGCGCTCGTGCGGTCGGCGTACCAGACGCCGATGTCGGCCTCGCCGCTCGTGAGCAGCTTGCTCATCTCGTCGGGGGTGCTGTAGATGGCCGCGAGACTCGGCTTCAAGGACGCGATCGCGGCGAAACCGGGGTCGATGGCGGTCTCGCTGCCGCCGTTGAGCCGGGCGGCCATGGCGAGGAAGTGGTAACCGGCGGTGCCGCTGACGTTCGAGATCGCGACCTTGCCGCGGTACTTCGGGTCCCACAGGTCTTTCCACGACTTCGGCGGCGTTTTCACGCGCTCGGTGTGGTAGACGATGCCGGTCATCGACGCGAGCTCGGCGACCCAGTAGCCGTCCTTGTCCACGGCCAGCGGGTACAGCTCCGACAGCGACGGCAGCTGCGCGCGGTCGAGCTTCTGCAGCAGCCCGGCGGCTTTCGCCTGGTACAGTGGCGCCAGGTCGAGGTAGGCGAGGTCGAACGCGTTGTTCGCGGCGCGCATCTTGGTCAGCGCGTCGCTCGAGATCGCGGTGATCAGGTCGACGCCGACGCCGGTCTTGGTGGTGTAGGCGTCGGCGACGGTGCTCTGCACGGCGCTCTGGAACGTGCCGCCGAAGCTGTTGATCTTCAGTCCGCCACCCGACGAGCCGGGTTTGCCCGCCATGTTCGGGCCGCAGGCGGTGAGCACGGCGGCGCCCGCCGCGGCGCCGGTGAGCCGGAGGAAGCCCCGGCGGTCGAGGGTCGGCATGGTGTCTCCTAGCTGGTCGGCACGGTGGGGAGGGGAGTCAGTGCAGGGAACGGCCGCCGTCGAGCGCGAGCGTTGCGCCGGTGGCATAGCGGTTGGTGGCGAGCAGCACCACGGCCTCGGCGATCTCGGCCGCTTCGGCGGTGCGTTTCACCAGGTACGGTTCGAAGTTCCGCACGGCCGCGCGAGCCTCGCCGCCGCGCTGCTCCTGGGCGTGGCGCGCGAGCGGGGTGTCGACGAGGCCCGGGCACACGCAGTTCACGCGGATGCCCTGCGGCGCGTGGTCGATCGCCATCGCCCGCGTCAGCCCGACCACCGCGGCTTTCGACGCGACGTAGGCGGGCATCTCCGGGATCGCGCGCAACGCGGCCGCCGACGCGACGTTGACGATCGCGCCGCCCTCGGGCATCAACGGGATGAACGCGCGCGCCGTGCGCCACACGCCGGTGACGTTCACGTCGAAGGCCCGCGTCCAGTCCGCTTCGGACACGGAGAGCACGTCGCCGACGGCGACCACACCCGCGCAGTTCACCAGCACGTCGCACCGGCCGTGCTCGGCGGCCACCCGGCCGGCCAGCGCGGCGACACTGTCCGAAGAGGACACATCCGTGGACGGCGAAGCCGCCACATCGGCCACGACGACCGAGAAGCCGCGCTCCGCCAGCAGGTCCACCACTGCCGCGCCGATGCCGCTCGCGCCGCCGGTGACCACGGCGACCCCGGTCACGGCGCAAGCCCCGCTTCCGCGAGCAGCGCCGGCCGCACGCGGTCCGCGTAGTCCGCGCAGGACACGAACTCGCCCGTCCCGGCAGCCAGGATGTGCTTGATCGTCTCCTCCAGCGCCCACAGCCGCGACGGGCGCCCGATCACCTGCGGGTGCATGGCCAGCATGAAGTGCGTGCCCTTCTCCTGCGAAATCCCGTCGTACTCGCGCGTCCACGACTCCGCGACGGCCGAGGGCGCCGCCATCGTGCGGCCCGGCAACCGGTTGCTGTAGAGGAAAAACGGCGCGTCGTCGAGCACCCACGCGAAGGGCAGCTCGACGATCGAGGTCGTGCGCCCCTGGTCGGCCAGCAGGTGCGCGGTGTCGGCGTCGAAGAGGTTCGACGAGAACGTCATCCCGAACTGTTCCATGTACCGCACGGAATCCGCGGTCAGCTCCCCCGCCGGCGAGCGCCAGCCGCGCGGCTCGCGCCCGGTCGCCTTCACGATCGCGTCCCAGCCCTTCCGGAACTCCTCCAGCTCGGCCTCGGGCCCCAGCTTGTCCGACCACTCGTGCGTGTAGCTGTGGTGCTCGATGACGATCCCGGCTTCGAGGATGGCCTCGATCTGCGCCGGGTACCGCTCGACCACGAGTCCGGGCACGAAAAACGTCGCCGTGAGCTCGTACCGCTTGAGCAGCGCCAGGATCCGCGGCAGGCCGACCTTCGGCCCGTAGTGGCCTTGCGAGAGCCAGACCGGCTTTTCCGCACCCGCCGGGTCGCGCGCGGTCCACAGCAGCTCGGCGTCGAGGTCGAAGGTCAGCAGAACGGGAGTGGGCATCGGCGGCGCTCCTAACGCGACGTGGACAGGGCGGGCACGGGCGGCAGGCGGAACACGCGGTCCTGGAACGTCGCGGCGTAGGACATCAGCACGTCCTCCGAACCGGGCCGCCCGATCAGCTGCAGCCCGGCGGGCATCGACCGGACGGTGCCGCACGGCACCGTCACCGCCGGGAAACCGGTGTAGTTCAACAGGAACGTGAAGGCCACGAACCCGCGCCGCGCGTCCTCCGGCAGCTCGAGATCACCGTCGGGGATCCGCGGCGCGGTGAACGGCACGGTCGGCGTGGCCACCACGTCCACGCCGTCGAGCAGGCGTTCCAGGTGCTCCACGGCCTTCAGCTGGGTTTCGACCGCGGCCGAGTACGCGGCGCCGGTGACGGCCGAGCCGCGCGCGAACTGGTGGCGGCCGTAGTCGGTCAGCAGCGCGTTGGCCTTCTCGTCGCGGAAGATCTCCTCGCCGCCGGTGGAGAACCGGTCGGCCTGCATCATGTCGTAGAACGCCTCGCTGAACCGCGGCGAGTCAAGGCTGGCCACCGTTTCGTCGAGCCGGCCGCCGCATTCGCGCGCGAACCCGGCGGCGGCTTCGTACGCCGTGGCCACGACTTCGCCGTCCGCGCCGGGTACGCCGCTGTCGCCGATCCACCGCACGCGCGGGGTCGCCGGGATCCCGGCCGGCTGCCGGATGCCGGTCGGCAGCAGGCCGCGGCTGAGCCCGTCGCCGGCGTACGGTCCGGCCATCACCTGGTGGAGCACGTGCGCGTCGCGGGCGTCGAGCGTGATCGGACCGCCGGCGGAGAACCGGCGCGTGCCGATGCGGCCGCCGGTGCGGGGCAGCGCACCGCGCGAGGGCATCAGGCCGACGCAGCCGCACAGCGCGGCGGGCACGCGGATCGAGCCACCGCCGTCGCTGCCCACGGCGATCGTGGTCAGCCCGGCCGCGATCGACGCCGCCGCTCCCCCGCTCGACCCGCCCGTGGTGCAGGCCGGGTCCCACGGGTTGCGCGTTTCGGGCTGCAGGTCGTTGACCGTGCGGATGTAGATCGCGAACTCGGGCGTGTTCGTCTTCCCGACGAGGATCCCGCCGGCTCGGCGGATCCGGTGCACCAGCTCGGCGTCGTGGTCGGGCACGTGGTGGTCGTAGACGCGTGAGCCGTACGTCGTGCGCACGCCGCGGGTGTCGAACACGTCCTTGACGGAGAACGGCACTCCCCACAGCGGCCCGGGTTCCTCGCCCGCGGCACGGCGGCGGTCGAGCTCGCGGACCTGCTCGCGCGCGTGTTCCTCGTCGACGGTGAGGAACGCGTGCAGCGACGGGTCGGTCTTCCCGATGCCGGCCAGCGTCTCGTCCAGGACCTCGCCGGCGGAGAGCACTCCGTCGACGACGGCGTTGCGGAGCTCGAGCGCTCGTTCGGGAATCATGACCATCCTCCCCAGATGGACCAGCCGCCGTCGACGGACAGCGTCTGGCCGGTGATGTAGGACGCGTCGCGCGAGAGCAGGAACCGCGCGGCGGTGGCGATTTCGCGGGGCGCGCCGAGCCGGCCCAGCGGCGTGCGCTGCAGCACCTGGCCCTCGTCGAGCAGCCCGCGGGCGAAGTTGGTGCGCACCAAGGGAGTCAGGATCGTGCCGGGCGCGATCGCGTTCACGCGCACGCCGTCGGGCGCCCACTCGGCGGCCAGCTGTCTGGTCAGCCCTTCGAGCGCGGCTTTCGTCGCGCCGTAGCCGGCGCGGCCGGTCAGCGCCCGGCCGGCGGCGAGGCTCGACATCGTCACCACGGCGCCGTGCGCGGCCACGAGGTGCGGGTGCGCGGCCCGCAGCAGCCGCGTCGCGCCGAGCAGGTGCGTTTCCAGCAGCGTGGCCCAGTCGTCGTCACCGAGCTCGCCGAACGCTTTGGTGAGCCCGGTGCCGGCGTTGCTGACCACCCCGTCGAGGCGGCCGAACCGCTCGACAGCGTTGCTCACCAACGCTTCCGCCACCGACGGCTCCCGCATGTCGCCCGCGACCGGCACGGCCGTACCACCTTCGGCGCCGACCAGCTCGATCGTCTCGGCCAGCCCCGCGTCGGCTTCGAGCCCGTGGACGACGACGTCCCAGCCGCACTTCGCCAGCTCGACCGCGCAGGCCCGGCCGATGCCGGACGACGACCCGGTCACCACCGCCGCCGGCCGCGTGCCCTCAGCGCTCATCCTGGGTGCCCCCTCGCGTCACGAGCCCGACGAGCAGCGCGGAGACCAGCACGATCACGGTCGAGACCGCGGCGATCGTCGGGTTGTTCGAGTACTGGACGTAGGTGAAGATCGTGATCGGCAGCGTCGTGAATCCGCTGCCGGCGAGGAACAGCGTGACCACCGCTTCGTCGAACGAGATGACGAACGCGAACACCGCGCCGCCCACGATCGCGCCGCGCAGCGACGGCAGCACGATCCGGCCGAACGTGCGCAGCGCACCGGCCCCGAGCGAACGCGAAGCCTCCTCCAGCGCCGGATCGAGGCGCCGCAGCCCGGCCAGCACCGACCGCGTGACGAAGGGCGACGCGATGATCACGTGCGCCAGCAGGCCGCCGGGGAAGGTCCCGAGCCAGCCCGACAACGACAGCGCGAACAGGATGCCCAGCCCCAGCACCACCGCGGGCAGCAGGATCGGCGACAGCAGCACCTGTTCCAGCGCGCCGGTGACCACGCCGGGCCGGCGCACGATCGCGTAGCTCGCGAGCACGCCCGCCACGACGCTGAGCACCGTGGTCGTGGCCGCGAGCTCCAGGCTGGTCCACAACGCCTCGAGGAACTTCGGATCGTCCGCGGCGGCCGCGAACCACTTGAGCGTGAAGCCCTGCGGCGGGAACGTGAGGTACCCGGTCTCGGTGACCGACGAACCGATCGCGACGGCCAGCGGCGCGAGGGCGAAGACCACGATCACGGCGATCACCACACCGAACAGGATCCTGCCCGCCCACCGGCGTTCACCCGCGCGTCGCACGACGCACCGCCCAGGTCTGCAGGGACAGGATCACGAAGGTGATCACCAGCAGCACGACACCCAAAGCCGAAGCGAGCGGCCAGTTCTGCGCCGTCGTGGCCTGCTGGTAGATCACCGTGACGATCGTGGACACCTTGCCGCCGCCCAGCATCTGCGGCGTGATGAGCGCGCTCATGCTCGTCACGAACGTCAGCGCCGACCCGGCGGCCAGGCCGTCGAGCGACTGCGGGAACGTCACGCGCCGGAACACCTGCCCCGGCGGCGAACCCAGGGCCGCGGCCGCCTCCTCCGTGCGGCGGTCCAGCGCCGACAACGCGGCGACGAGACTGATGACCATGAACGGGAAGTAGGTGTGCACGAGCCCGACCACCACGCCGGTCGGCGTGTTCAGCAGCTTCACCGACGACAGCCCGACGGCGTCGAGCGCGCGCTGCAGGAACCCGTCGCTGCCGAGCAGCACCTGCCAGCCGAACGTCTTCACGACGACGCTGGTGAGCATCGGGATCGTCACCACGGCCATCAGCGGGCCGCGCAGCCGCCGCGGGCCGCGCGTGATCGCCAGCGCGAGCGGATACCCGATCAGCGCGGAGATCACGGTGGTCGCGAGCGCGAGGCCGAGCGTGCGCAGGATCAGGTTGCCGTACAACGGCGTGGTGAAGATCGTGAGGAACTGCTCGAAGGTGAAGCCCCACGTCTGCCCGCCGGCGGCGTCGAAGTGCTCGAGCGAGAACCGGATCACGAAGTAGAGCGGCACCGCGAACCCGACGGCGAAGATCACCAGCATCGGCAGCAGAAGCAGCAAGACCCGGCGGGACGGCGCTTTCCGGGCTTTCCCGGCGATGCGCGGCGGCGCGGCCGGCTGGGTGAGCGTGGCGGTCATGCGCCGGCCCCGTCGGGCAGGAGCACGGCGTCGTGCGCGGCTATGCGCAGTGAAACCTGTTGTCCTGCCTCGAACCGTGTGCTCGCCGTGCCGGTGACGAGTGCCTGGATCCGGGTTCCGGCGGCGTCGGCCTGCACGACGAGCGAGCTGCCGTAGTAGAAGCTCTCGGCGATCGTCGCGGGCAGCACGCCGGGTCCGGCCGGGGCCGGTGCGTCGATCCGCACGTCCTCGGGCCGCACGAGCACCATCACTTCCGCGCCCGGAGCGGCTTCGTCGCCGGTGACCAGCACGCCCGCGGCCGTGGTGACCGTGGTGGATCCGGTTGCCGGACCGGCCGCGGTCACGGTGCCCGCCAGCAGGTTCGCTTCGCCGGCGAAGCCCGCCATGAACGCGTTGACCGGACGCCGGTACACCTCGCGCGGGGTGGCGAGCTGCTCGATCCGGCCTTCGCGCAGCACGGCCATCCGGTCGGCCATGCCGAAGGCCTCCTGGCGGTCGTGCGTGACCATGATCGTCGTCGTCCCGGTGCGTTGCTGCAGCCGCCGGATCTCCTCGCCCACCTCGCGGCGCAGATTGGCGTCGAGGTTCGACAGCGGCTCGTCGAGCAGCAGCAGCTCGGGGTCCATCGCCAGCGCCCGGGCCAGCGCGACGCGTTGCTGCTGCCCGCCGGACAGGCGCGCCGGGCGTTTGCCCGCGTGCCCGGCCAGCTGCACGAGCTCGACCAGCTCGGCCACGCGCGCCTTGACGGCGGCGCGGCCTTTCTTCTGCACCTTCAGCGGATACGCGATGTTGTCCGCGACGGACAGGTGCGGGAACAGCGCGTAGCTCTGGAAGACCAGGCCGATGTTGCGGCGGTGCACCGGCACGCCGGCGAGGTCGCGCCCGTGCAGCAGCAGCCGTCCCGCGGCCGGCTCGGCGAACCCGGCGATCGTGCGGATCATCGTCGTCTTGCCCGACCCGCTGGGCCCGAGCAACGCGATCAGCTCGCCGCGCCGCACCGACAAGTCGACTTCTTGCAGCACGCGGGTGGCGCCGTAGTCGACCGTGACGCCGCGCATGGCGAGCACGACATCGGCTTCCGGCCGGGCGTCCGCCGTGGTCACGTCCGCGGCCCGGCTCCGAATGGTGGCGGGCATGCGCACCTCCGCATCGTCGTGGAGTGCCATCCGAGCTTCCTAGCATCTGGTCAGACCAGATGCTAGGTTGACGGGAGCCATCATTCATCGGCGCCCGGGCGGGGTCAAGACGTTCCCTCCGACCGGCTCGCCCCCGTCGACCTCACGCGGGTGGGCACGAGAGGATTGCGGAATGTTCACCCCCGTCACCAAGGGCCGGGCCTTCGAATCGGTCGTCGCCCAGATCGAGGCCGCCATCTACGGGGGCCAGTTCAAAGCCGGCGACTACCTGCCGTCGGAGCGCGCGCTGGTCGAGCAGTTCTCCGTCGGCCGGTCCACGGTCCGGGAAGCGCTGCGCATCCTGGAGAACATGGGACTGATCAAGACCAGTCCCGGCAGCCACAAGGGACCGCGGGTGTCGGCGTCGATGACCGAGGGCATCTCGCGGATGCTCAACGGCGCGGTGAAGGTCGAGCAGATCTCGCTCGTCGACCTCGTGCAGTACCGCATGATGACCGGCTCCACGGCCAACTTCCTCGCCGCGCACCTGCGCACGCAGGAACACCTCGACGAGATGGCCGAGGCGATCCGGCTCATGGCCGAGGTCGGCAGCGGCGACACCGAGGCGTTCGCGCGCGCCGACGCGCAGTTCCACGCCGCGATCCGCAAGGCGGCGGGCAACGCGCTGATGGACATCATCAACGACGTGATCGAAGAGGCCATAGTGGACCTCGTTCGCGACACTGTGGACTCTTCGACCGAGACCGACGAGGTGCGGGCGGAGTTCGTGCGCACGCACCAAGAGGTCTACGACGCGATCGAGCGCGGCGACGCCGAGACCGCCGCGTCGCTGTCGCGCCACAGTCTCGCGGCCGTGTACGGGCGGAGCCTGTCGGCCGAGGACCGGCGCCGGCTGGAGCTGCTCGACGCGTCGGTCCGCTCGGAGTAGCCCGCCCCGCCCTCAGGTCTCGAGCCTCAAGCCTCAAGCCTCAGTCGAAGAGGAGACGCGCATGCGCAAGCACCACCTGGCCGTGATCGGCGGCGACGGCATCGGCCCCGACGTGACCGCGGCCGCCCTCACCGCCGTGCACGCGGCGGCCGGGAAGTTCGGGTTCGCCGTGGAGACCACGGAGTTCGACCTCGGCGCCGAGCACTACCTGCGCACCGGCGTGGTCCTCGACGAGCCGGCCGTGGAGAAGCTGCGCGAGCACGACGCGATCCTGCTCGGCGCGGTCGGCGACCCGCGCGTCGCGCCCGGCATCCTGGAACGCGGCCTGATCGTGGCGCTGCGGGTGGCGTTCCGGCAGTCGGTGAACGTCCGGCCGGTGCGCCTCTACCCCGGTGTGGAAAGCCCGGTGAAGGGCGTGACGCCGGAGAACTGCGACCTCGTGGTGCTGCGCGAGAACACCGAAGGCCTCTACGCCGGCGGCGGTTCGACCACCCACGCCGGCACCCCGCACGCCGTGGCGCTGCAGAACTCGGTGACCACCGTGGCGGCGACGAGGGAGATCGTCGAGTTCGCGTTCCGGCTCGCGGAGCGGCGCCGGCGGCGCGTGACGTTGTGCCACAAGACGAACATCCTCGTGCACGCCGGGCAGCTGTGGCAGGACGTCGTCGACGAGGTCGCCACGCGCCACCCCGACGTGGAGCACGACTACGTGCACGCCGACGCGATGTGCCTGCACCTGCCGACGAACCCGGGCCGCTTCGACGTGGTGGTGACCGACAACCTCTTCGGCGACATCATCAGCGACCTCGGCGCCACCGTCCAAGGTGGACTCGGCGTGGCCGCGAGCGCCAACCACAACCCGACCGGCAGCGCGCCGAGCATGTTCGAGCCCGTGCACGGCTCCGCGCCCGACATCGCCGGCCGCGGCTGGGCGAACCCGGCCGCGGCCGTGCTGTCGGCCGCGCTCTGCCTCGCCACCCTCGGCGAGCGCGACGCGGCGCTCGCGCTGGAGGCCGCCGCCGCGTCCGTGCTCGCCGAGCTCCCCGCCCTGGCGGGCCCGGACATGGGTGCCACCACCGATGAGCTCGGGCACCGGATCGCCGACCGCGTCGCCACGGTGGCCCCGGCGGCGATCGGCGACCCGGCACGGTCGTTGGTCAGGGCGCTCGCCTGAGCGGGATCAGTTACCCGCGAGGATCTGGTCGATGCGGGCGAGCAGCTCGGGGCTGTTGCCGGTGATCTTGCGGAACTCGTCGAGCCGCAGGGCCGGGCCCTCGTCCAGCGACAGCTCGGCGCTCCGCACCAGCACGCGCTTCGCCGCGTAACCTCGCCGGAGCGCTCGCCGAGCTCCTCCAGCCGGTCGCCGAGCTCCGCGATCGACGCGAAGTCGAGGTAGTTCGGGGGCGGGCGGGTGTAGGTCAGCACGGCGACACCGTCGCGGTCTTCCAAGGTCCCGCTGGGCATGAGTTGATCTCAAGGACGAACCCCCGCACACCCGGTCCGAACGACCCGAAAGGAACCGGAACCTGCCCTCGCGCGCACCGTCCTCTGTGGACACCCGGGACCCCCGGCGCGATTCGTGTCTTGTCGGAGACACTCGGGCGACCACCTGGCGAACGCCGTCCCGGCTTCCCGATCCCCTCTCCGTCCGCGGCCGACCGCGATGCAAAAGGCGGCCGAACACCTGCTGTGGGTGGTCACGATGCAGGCGGCACTGGGTGGAAGTGACCGACAGCTGAGTCAGACAAAAACCAACCATCTCTGCGAACTTTCAGGTCAAGACTTTCGTAGCTAACCCACGCCCGGCGCTCTCTGGTCTGCTCAGGGGCAAGATCCTGCAGGTCCTCGAAGGGAGATGGCGAATGAGGGCAGACGTGAGGCGCGTGGTGGCCGCGCTGGCCGGGGTGGTGGCGGCGGGCGTGGTGGCCGCGGCGGGGGCGCCCGCGGCGTCGGCCGAGCAGGAGCCGTTGATCGTGGGCGGGACGCCCACCACGATCGACGAGTTCCCGGCCACGGTGATCTTCAACGTGGGTGGCGCGCAGCACTGCGCGGGCAGCCTGGTGGCGCCCAACAAGGTGCTGACGGCGGCGCACTGCACCGACGGCGTGAAACCCGCCCAGATGGAGATCATCGGCGGGCAGACCAACTTCTCCGACACCACGGGCGAGAAGGCGGGCGTCACGGAGGTCTGGCAGAACCCTGACTTCACCATGTCCGGCATGCAGCACGACAACTCCGTGCTGACGCTGGACAAGAACCTCTCCTTCAAGCCCGCCACGCTGGTGCAGTCCGCCGACGACCCGGCCTACCGGACTGGCTCCGACGTCACCGTGGTCGGCTGGGGCACCACGTCGGAGAACGGCGACGTCTCGGACGGGCTGCTGAAGGTCACCCTGCCGGTGGCGGACAACGACACCTGCGCCGCGGCGTACCAGAAGATCGGGGACAACTTCGACAAGGCGTCGATGTTCTGCGCGGGCGTGCCGGAAGGCGGCAAGGACTCGTGCCAGGGCGACTCCGGCGGCCCGGCCTACGTGGACGGCAAGCTGGCCGGCATCGTGTCCTGGGGCCAGGGCTGCGCGCGCGAAGGGTTCCCCGGCGTGTACACCAACGTGGGCAACGACTACCAGGTGATCAGCTCTCATTTGGGCTGACCACCGCCCGCCGGCGGGCTGCGCACCAGCCCGCCGGCGGGGTAGCGTGTCCCTCCATCCGACGCAGCGGAGGCGCGATGGAGGGCATGACCGTCCGGCTGGACACCCGCGACGTCGACCTGGCCCGCGCCCAGGTGGCCGGCTCCTACTGCCCCCACGACCTCTCCCCGCGCGGCCCGGCGTTCCACGCCCGCCACGCCGAAGCGTCCGGCGACGAGCTCGGCGTCTTCTCCCTCTCCTACGGCGGCGATCCCGTGCAGGTCGATCCCGTGCCGTTCGGCGACTTCGTGCTGTTCTCCCGTCCGCTCGCCGGCGAGCTCACCGTCGGCGAGGACACCCGCGTCGCCACCGGGCAGACCGTCGCCCTCGACGCACGGTCCGCCCACGCGCTGGCGTTCGGCCCCGGCTGCCGGCTGCTCACCGTGAAGCTCCCCGGCAAGCTGCTCGCCCGCGCGGCTGCCGCGTCGGGCCGGGCCGCCGACATCCGCACCGGCCGAGCACTCGACCCGCGGCCGTGGGACGCGGTCACCCGGTTCGTCGTCCGAGAGGTGCTTCCCCACGGTCTGCTGAAAGCGCCGTTCGGCACGTCGGTGGCGCAGCTCGTCGCCGTCGCGGCGCTGGACTCGTTCGGCGGCGCCGCCCCGAGCCGCCGGCAGGGCACCGCGGCCGATGTCGTCCGCCGGGCCTGCGAGTACATCGACGCCCACGCCGGCGCGGCCGTCGGCCTGCTCGACATCGCCGCCGCGGCCGACGTCGCCCCGCGCACCCTGCAGGACCACTTCCGCGAGCAGCTCGGCACGTCCCCGACGGCCCGGCTGCGGCAGGTCCGCCTCGAACGCGTGCACGCGGAACTCCTGGCCGGCGCCGCGAAATCCGTGGCCGAAGTCGCCACCCGCTGGGGTTTCGGCAACCTCGGGCGCTTCGCCGCCGACTACCGCCGGACGTTCGGCACCACCCCGTCCGACGACCTGCACCGCGCCTGAGCCCCGCGCGTTCCGGCCAGGCCGCGGATTCCGGACAGCCGCGGCCCGGCAACACGGCTACCTTGCCCGCCACCGCATCACCGCCTGCGAAGGGAAGACGCCATGGCCACTCTCGTCCTCGTCCACGGTTCCTGGCACGACGGACCGCTCTGGGAACCCGTCGCGAAGCACCTGCGCGACCGCGGCCACGAAGTGCACACCCCGACCGTCGCGGGCCACGGCAACGGCGTGGACAAGAACGTCGACCACAACGACTGCACGCAGTCGATCGTCGACGCCATCACCACCGCCGACCTGCACGACGTCGTCCTGCTCGGCCACAGCTTCGGCGGCACGGTGATCGCCCGCGTCGCCGAGGAGATCCCCGAGCGGCTCAAACGGCTGATCTTCTGGAACGCGTTCGTCCCCGCGCCGGGCAACAGCCTCAACGACGAGCTCCCGCCCCACTACCGCGAGATGTTCGCGCAGACCGCCGCCGCCAGCGACGACAACTCGGTCGCCATGCCCTTCCCGCTGTGGCGCGAGGCCTTCATCCAGGACGCCGACGCCGAGCTCGCCGCGTCGACGCACCGGGAGCTGTCCACCGAGCCTTACCAGCCGTTCCTGGACAAGCTCGACCTCACGCGGTTCTACGCGAGCGACATCCCCAAGAGCTACATCAACGCCACGGAGGACACCGCCCTGCCGCCCGGCGAATGGGGCTGGCACCCGCGGATGTCGGGCCGGCTCGGGCTGTACCGCCTCGTGCAGCTGCGCGGCAGCCACGAGGTCATGTTCACCGCACCGGACCGGCTCGCCACCGCGATCGAGGAAGCCGCCCGCGACTGATCGGTCAGGCGCCGTAGGTCGCCTGCGTCACCGCGAACACGTTGCGGTTGCCCGCGCCTTCCTGGAGTGTCCACAGTAGATCGGCATTGGTCGCGTCTTCCCAGTACGACAGGCTTTCGCCGCTGGAGATCCACGTGTGCGTCGCCGGGCCGGTGGCCGGGGTCCAGTAGTAGAGCTTCTTCTGGCCCGAGGAGTTGAACCACCAGCGGTTGTTGTGCGAGGCGACGCCGTTGAGGTTGTACCAGGGCAGCTGCAGCGCCTCGCTCGCCGTGGTCGTGGCGGCGAACGTCGTCGCGCCCGCGGCGAACGGGAACCGGATCGCGCGCGGCGCGCGGTTCGGGTACGCGGTGCAGCCGGACTGGCAGGTGTACTCCGCCATCACGATCGACTTGCTCACGCGGTCGAGCGAGATCGAGGACCACGCGAGGTTGGTGCCCGACGTGGTCTTCGACGTGATCGTGCCGACCTGCGGGAGCACGTAGGCGTAGTTGTGGGCGTAGTAGGTGCTGCCGGTCTGGTGCCCGATCTGGCCGGCCGTGCCGCCGGTGTTCGTCTTGAGGATCTTGCGCAAGTCGAACACGCGCATGCCGTGGCCGGTGTCGGCGACGTACAGGTAGTCGCCGTACCAGGACACGCCCCCGGCGTGGATCGGGATGTCCTTGAAGTCCGGCGCCGACGCCGTGCCGGTCGGCTCGACGAGGAGGATCTTGCGGTACTTGTTGGGGTAGGTGGCGTCCCAGTCGACGAGCGTGATGCGGCTGCGGGCCTGCGCGCCGTCGCAGCCGTCCTTGGTGTACCAGCTGACGAGCACGAGCTGGTGGCCGTCGTAGTTGCCGCTGTTCGCGGTACCCACGGCGTCGCGGCTGGTCGTGATGCCCTGCGGGTAGTTGGCGCAGTCGGAGTTGTCCGCGCTGTCGAACCGGAACCCGTCGGCCAGCCCCGCCACCGAAACCGACGACGGCAGCGCCGTCCGGTCGTGGTTCGCGTTGTCCATCACCGTGTGCACGGCGGCGGTCCCCAAGGTCGAGACCAGTGCCGCGTTCACGCTGTCGAACTGGTGATAGTCCGCGGTGAGCGTGTACTGGCTCGTGGGCAGATTGGTCGGCGCCGTCGCCGCCAACGCCGGCGGCGACGCGACCACCGCTCCCGCTATGAGCACCGCGGCGGCCACAACCGCCCGCGAAGCAACCAGAACCCGACGACGCACCGACATGAGACCCCCCAGGATCCGAAGCTACGTTCGCGGCCACGCTAGGGGTGGGTGGCGGGGTTCCGCAATACCCCTAATGCCACCCCCGGTTACGGGGAGTCAGGGGTACACCTGCCGGTTGCTGACTGTCCACTCAGTACTCATCTGCCGGCCGCCTCGGAGTGGTGGAACCGCAGGGGCTTCGGCCGATGTGAACGATGTTGGACGCTGACGACGCCCCGCCGGCCTGGACGACATCCCGACGGCCTGACGACGGTCCTGACTGCGACGACACCACTTGTTCACAGCACAGTGATCTCGACGCTTGCACGCCCAGCGGACCCCGACTGCCTCAGACGCCTCGCGCCGCTGACGTCAACACCCACCCGACGGCCGCACCAAGACGAACAACGCCGGGGTCCAGACAACGAATCCTCGCGGCAGTGACCACGTTCCGCCCAGCGGAGCCTCCTCCGAAGTTGCAGCCGCCGCAGTCCGAACCGCCCCACGCCGCCCGGGTCAGGATTCGCCAGTCGACCGCATCAGCGCGAACAGCCCCCGCCGCCCCGACAACGGGTCGTCAGCCGCCGTGACACCGTTGCGGGCCAGTAAAGCGGCCTCCACGCCCGTGGCGGCGGCGTGCCCGAGCTGGGCCGCGCCGAGGGGCGTGCCCGTGAGGGCGGCGAGGCCGGAGGCCTGCGTGGCCGCGATGCCGATGGTGTGGCGCAGGGCCGGGCCGCGCAGGTCGAGGACGCGGGCCGCCGCGGCGGCCGCGGCGACGGTGCCCGCCGTGGTTTCGAGGCACCAGCCGGAGCGGGTGTGGTCGGGGCCGAGGCCGTCGGCCACGGCGCGGGCGACCGCGTAGCCGGCGACGACGGCGTCGGGCGCCCCGTCGAGTGCGGCGACGGCGGCGACCACGGCGGCCCACTCGAGGTGCAGTTTCGCGGCCGCCGTGCCGAACAGGCGGGCGCGGCCGGTGGACCGGTCGGCGGCTAGGCCCAGTGCCTCGCGCACGACGTCGGCGGGTTCGGCCGCCCGGACGAGGGTGAGCGCGATGGCGGCCTCCGGGGAGTCGGCCACCGGGGCGTGGACGAGGGCCAGGATCTCCTCGGTCACGCGACCACCGCGTCCAGCAGCGCGCCGAGCCCGGGCGCGGTGGCGAGCCCGTCGACGGCCGCCGCCAGTTCGCGGGCCGCGCCGGGGCCGAGCATCGGTTCGACCAGGCGGTCGACCTTCCTGAACAGCTCCTCGTCGGTGAGCGGCCGGGCCTCGCTGCCGCGCGCGTGCTCGACGTGGACCTCCACCGGATCCTCCCCTTCCCGTTCGACGCGCACCGTCGCCGAGTCCCGCGGGCACTCGGCGATCGGCACGAGGTTCGTCAGCTCGCGCAGCCGGGCCACGTCGGCGGCGGCCGCGCGCTCGTCGGAGAACTGGCGCAGCCCGGCCTCGCCGTCGAGCAGGCCCACGGCCGCCGCGTGCCGGGCGCTGAAGCGCGCCTGCAGGCCGTCGACGGGCTGCGCACGGCCCATCAGCTCGGGCACCAGCGGGTGGCACCGGATCTCGACGGCCGTGATCGACCGCGGCTCCCCGATCAGCGCGGACGCGGCGACGGCAGCGTCGATCGCCGGGTGCGCCACGATCCCGCACGGGTAGGGCTTGAACGTGTTGCTCTCCAGCTCCCACGCGCCGGTCCACGCGCGCCGCAGCTGTTCGTAACGCGGCTGCGCGAACACCGGCAGCACGCCGCCCGGGCCGAGCGGATCGTCGGGCGCGGCCAGGCCGGCGGCCGCCAGCCGCGCCGCGAGCACCCCCGTGGCCGCGGCTTTCCCCGCGTGCAACGGTTTCGTCATGGAGCCGAACGCCTCGCGCTGGCCGAGCGTGCCCGTCGCCGCGATGCCGAGGGCGTGGCCGAGCCGCGTCGCGTCGAGGCCGAGCAGGTGGCCGGCGGCGACGGCCGCGCCGAACACCCCGCACGTGCCCGTGATGTGCCAGCCGCGGTCGTAGTGGCTGGGCGAAATGGCGACCCCGATCCGCAGCTGCGCCTCGCACCCGAGGGCGAACGCGGTGAGCGCCGTGGCGCCGTCGGGAGCGGTTTCGGGTGCGAGCGCCAGCACGGCGGCGAGCGCGGTGGCGCCGGGGTGGATCACGGTGTGCAGGTGGGTGTCGTCGAAGTCGTCGAGGTGCCCGGCCGTGCCGGTGACGATCGCGGCCCACTCGGGATCGAGCCGTTCGCCGCGGCCGGGGACCGGGACGGCGCCGGTGGCCCCGAGCTCGGCGGCGGTCGCGAGCACCGCCTCGACCGCCGGGGTGCGGGCCGCGCCGATCGCCGCGCCGAGGACGTTGAGCAGACTGCGCCGCGCGGCCCGGGCCACCGCGGCGGGCAGCGGCGCTTCGGCCGCTTTCCGCGCGTGCGCGCAGAAGAGCCGGGTCGAGTCGGAAGCCATCCGAAGATCATTTCAACGCCGCCCGCCGAGAACAACGACAACCGCGCGCCGGTCCGTTGCGAAAATCGCAACGATCAGCCGTTGCCCCGCGCGCGCCCGCACCATCAGCGAAACAGCGGGTTTTCTTTGGTGCGCCAGGAAAATCGTGCGGTGACACCCCCGTCGCGATCGGGATCCGCACGACGAGCGGATGGTGGTGATCGGCCATCCGGCTCGGCACCGGCCATCGACTCGACGACGAACGGGTGACTGCCCTCCACCGACACGCGCGGCAGGAACCCGGGCACAGGTTCCCGCGGCTGCTCGCGTCCGACGCAACGAACGACCGATCCTTCGTTTCCCGCAGGTGCACCGCTTAGTGCCTGGTCAGCGGATCCCCGATCGGCACCGCGAACACCAGGGGTTCGGTGAACAGCGGCAGCGCCACCACGTCGGGTGCGGCGGAGCCGAGCATCGGCGTCACCGCGCAGGCGGGTGACCGCGTCCATCGCGCAGCTCTGGTAGCAGCGGAACCGCAGGTCGGGGTGGCATTCGAGGAGACCCACCAGCACCTCCGGCACGAAGCCGAGCCCGAGGGAGAACGTGTGCGCGATCCACAGCACCTGCCGCGGACCGCCGGAAGCGGCGTGCGTGGTGACGATCGCCTCGGCCCGCCTGCGCAACACCGCGCTCAAGCACGCGGCCGGTGTCGGTCAGCCGGACGCGGCGCCCGTGCTGTTCCACGAGGTCGCCCCCAGCTTGCGCTCCAGCGCGAGGATGTTGCTGCACCGTCGTTGACGCCGAGCTCGTCGACTGCGCGGACGAAGCGCTCGTTCCCGGCGAACGCGAGGAAAACCTCGAAGTCGCGAAAGGACACTTCGTCGTCCACCGCTGTTGTTCTGCTCGCTGCGCGCCGGCGCGGACGGCCGGCCGCGCCGGACGCGGCGCGCGCGTTGCCTCACAGCTCGTGAGGTCTTGTACCGATCGGTCGGTACGGCTATAGTTCCGCGAAACATCCCAGGTCACGGGCGTGAAGATCGCCGGCCTGGGTCCGCCCGCCACGGGTCCCGGGACCCGCGGTGGCCGCCACCGGCACGCCGTTCGCGTGCCGTCTCCCCCGATGACGCTGGAGGTAGTTGTGGTTGTCGAGCAGCAGCAGGCGACGCGGATCAGACCCGCGCGCGTGGCGTTCGCGAGTTTCATCGGCACCGCCATCGAGTGGTATGACTTCTTCCTCTTCGGCTCGGCGGCGACGCTCGTCTTCAACGGCCAGTTCTTCCCCACGCTCAACCCGCTGGCCGGCACCCTGGCGGCCTTCGCGACGTTCGGGGTCGCCTTCGTGGCGCGCCCGCTCGGCGGCATCGTGTTCGGCCACTTCGGCGACCGGATCGGTCGCAAGCGGATGCTGTTCCTGTCGTTGCTGCTCATGGGCGGCGGCACGGTCGCGATCGGCTTGTTGCCGACGTACGGCCAGATCGGCGTCGCGGCACCGATCCTGCTGGTGCTCGTCCGGCTGCTGCAGGGCTTCGCCGTCGGCGGCGAGTGGGGCGGCGCGGTGCTGATGGCCGTCGAGCACGCCCCGCCGCACCGGCGCGCGTTCTACGGCAGCTGGCCGCAGGCGGGGGTGCCCGCGGGTCTCGTGCTGTCGGCGTCGGCGTTCCTCGCGGTGCAGCAGCTGCCGAAGGACCAGCTGCTGAGCTGGGGCTGGCGCCTGCCGTTCCTGGCGAGCGCGGTGCTCATCCTCGTCGGGCTGTACGTGCGGTCGCGGCTCGAGGAGTCGCCGGAGTTCAAGCGCGCCGACGTGCCCACGTTTCCCTTGCGGGACACCCTGCGGCGGTCCTTGCGCGCGGTGCTCGTGGGGATCTTCGCGCAGGCGGGGACGAACATCCCGTTCTACATCGCGAGCGTTTTCGTGCTGTCGTACGGCCCGAACGCGGCGGGCGTGTCCCGGGGCACGGTGTTGACCTGCCTCATCGTGGCTTCCCTCGTCGACATCGCGGCCGTGCCGTTGTTCGCCATGCTCGCCGACCGCATCGGCCGCCGCAACGTCCTCCTCGGCGGCGCGGTGTACTCGGCCGCCGTCGCGTTCCCGTTCTTCTGGCTCCTCGACACGGGCGCGCCGGGCGCGGTGCTGCTCGCGATGTTCCTGCTCGCGACCCTCGGCCACGCCAGTACCTACAGCGCCATGGCGGGTTTCCTCGCCGAGCTCTTCGGCGCGGAACACCGCTACACGGGCGTCTCGGTCGCCTACCAGGTCGGCGGCTTGATCACCAGCGGCCCGGCGCCGTTCATCGCGGCCGCGTTGTTCGCCGGCTTCGGCGGTTCGTGGGTGATCGCGCTGTACATCGTGGTGGCGTGCGCGATCACGTTCACGGCGCTGTTGCTGGCTCCCCGGCGGAGTTGACCGCGCGCAGGACTACGTCGCGGGTGTGGTGGGTGCCTTCCGGCCCGGGCCTGGTCCGGGGCCGCGACTCGTGGACCAGGATCGTCCAGCCGTCGAGGAGCCCCGCGATCTCGTCGGGCCGGTAGTAGTCGGCGTAGTCCACGCCCTCGTCGCCGGGGTCATGCCCGGCCACGAGCAGCGTGCCCCCGGGCGCGACCGACGCGAGCAACCGGTTCAGCGCCTCGTGCTCCGGCTGGTGCCGCAAGGGGAAGTACTGCACCGACACGAGATCGAACACCCCGGCCGGCAACGCGGCGGTGCTCAGATCGGCCCGCGTCCACGCCACCCGCCCGGCGACGTCGGAGCCGTGTGCTGCCGCCGCGCCCCGCCGCAACGCCGTCTCCGCCACGTCCACCGCCGTCACCCGCCACCCCCGGTGCGCCAGCCACATCGCGTCGGCCCCCTCCCCGCACCCGACGTCCAGCGCCTCCCCCGGCGCCAGCCCCGCGGCCTCCGCCACGAGCACCCCGTTGGGCTCCCCGCTGAACACCTGCGGGCGGCCGCGGTACATCTCGTCCCAGGACTCTGTATTCATGTGCCTCGCCTTCGTCACGACGTCCGGCCACCAATCTGCCGCGCGCGCGATCTCCTCGGCAAGCTCCTTTGCCGGAACGGCAAAGTCCTTCGCGATGCCCGATAGACTCCCGGCCGTGCCGGAATTCGCGTGGGTCGAACTCGACGGGGAGGTCCAGCGCGAACTGTGGAACGAGTTCGCCACCGAATACGGCTTCCGGCGCGGCCCAGATCCGGCGTCCTGGCCGGCGATCAGGGAACCGGCGCCGTCGTTGTGCTGGGCCCTCGGCTCAGCACCGATGCAGCCGGTCGCGCAACTCGTGTGCGACGTCCTGCGCGCCTGCACCGAATACTGGGACTCGGTGTTCTGGCACGACTCCGTGCACCCGTCGGCCCAGTACCGGCCGCACCGAGTTACGGACATCACGGATCTCGATGGCTGGGAGTACACCCACTACCCCAACGGGGATTACCTGATCTTCGTGTCGAAGGACCTGTCGTTCGGCGTCGTCGGCAACCACCACGAGCGAAGCCTGTGTTTCTTCGGTGAAACCGCCGTGCAAGCGGCCACCGAGCTGAACCGCAGGATTCTCGGCCCCCTGCTCCGCCGTGACGGGCAGACCGTGGACCCCGGCTCAGTGACCGAACAGCGACGTCACCAGCGTTTCCGCGATCTCCCGCAGCTCACCCGGCTCGTACCGCACCCGTTCCATGACCGCGAGGCCGCGCGTGGTGCTGACCACGAGCCGGGCGGCGGCGTGGAGGTCCACAAGGGACTCGACGCCGTCGTCCAGAGTGGACAGTTTCTTGTACACCAAGGTTTCCAGCTCGTCCAGCAGAGCGCGCACAGCGGATTCCGCGCGGGGCGACTCCGTGGCGGCTTCGATGGCGGTGCGGGTGGAGAGGCAGCCGTGGGCGGGCGTGCCGGCGGTGAAGGTCGTGATGCAGTAGTCGAAGAAGGACAGGAGGGCCGCGCGTTTTGTCGGCCGATTGAGCGCCGCAGAGGCGCCGGCGAGGAAGCCGGCCGTGTATTCGCCGAAGGCGCGCAGGAAGATTTCTTCCTTGCCGCCGTAGGCGTTGTACAGGGAGCCGCGCTGGACGCCGGTGCCGGCGGCCAGGTCGAGCATCGACGTGGCGCGGAAGCCGCGGTCGGTGAAGACGTCGAGGGCGCGCGAGAGAGCCTCGCGCTCGTCGAACTGGCGTACGCCCGCCATGGCACCCCTTTCCCTACCCGCAGGCCAGCCTAGTCCGCTGCGGGACGTCGAAGACGCCGTGCCGCGTCAGCAGCCCGGCCAGCCACCCCAGCGCCGCCGCCAGCAGGATCGGCGGCAGCAGGTCGAGCCCGCTCAGCTCGACCGCGAGCACGACGGCCGTCGCCGGGGCCCTCGACGCCGCGGCCAGGCACGCGGCCATTCCCGCCGCCGCACCACCGGCCATGGGCAACGCCGAACCCACGGTCGCCCCGACGAACAACGCCGGCCCGATCGTCCCGACCACCCCGCCCGCCCCGACGGTCACCCCCGTCGCGACGACCTTCACGACCGCCAGCGCCAGCAACGCACTCACGCCACCCGCGGCGGCCCCGGGCTGCCCGACGCCGGCGACACCGGGCGCCACAAGCACGAGCAGCCCGACGGCCACCCCGCCAACGACAGCGCGAACCCAGCCAGAACAGGCCCAGGTGACGAGAGTCCTGAGCCGGTCCGGCCGGGCGGAATCCGCGACACCCCCGGCCCCACCCGAGCTACCGGCGACTTCATCGGCCGGACCAGCACCCGCGCGGATCCGCAGCCAGCGCCACGCCGCGCGCGCCCAACCCGGCTGAACGGCACCCCGGGCGACACGAGCGTCGCCCGAGCGAGAGCCACCGACGACGACGTCGGACCTACCCAATGCACTCCGGTGCGAGGCATCAGCAAACCGGCCCTCGCCCGAGCCACCCCGCCGTGAGCCGGCCGCACTGCGGGCCCAGCCGGGCCAAGTCGCGCCCGCGTACAGCGACCACGCCAGCACCACGCCGAACAGTCCCGCCACCACACCGCCGAACGGGGACCCGGCCACGTCCACGTCCGGTAGCCGCAGCGGTTCGCCAGGCAGTGCCCAGCCCGTGAGGGCGCCGGAGGCCGAGCCGAGGGCTACGGCGGCGAGCTCCGCGCCGCCGAGGGCCTCGACGAGGACCTCGGCCACGAGCACCACGCCGGCCAGCGGCGCGCCGAACGAAGCGGCGACGCCGCCGGCGACGGCGGCGGCCGCGACAGGGCGCAGGGAAGCGGGAGGTAGCCGCAGCACGCGGGCCAAAGTGGAGCCCAGTGCGGCCGAGATGTGGACGACCGGGCCCTCCGCGCCGCCCGAACCGCCGGAGCCGAGCATCGTGCCGGAGGCCAGCGCTTTGGCGCCGGCGACGCGGCCGCGGACCGGCGAGCCCGCGAACGCCTGGCGCACCTGGGGAATCCCGCCGCCACCGGCGTCCGGTACGAAGCGCACCACCACCACGCACAGCAGCGCGCCGGCGACCGGCGCGAGCACGACGACGGCGGGCGGCGCACCGGCCACCAGCGACCGGAGCGCGCCCACCGTCTGTCCGAACGCGACAGCCGCGACTCCGGCGACCGCGCCGGCGAGGGCAGCCGAGCCGAACAGAGCCGCCGAGCCGGCCCGAGCAACGACGCCGGACAGGCCGGTGGAGCCGGACAAGGCAGCCCTCGAGAGCAGCGGGCCCGAGCGCACGCGTCAGGCCGCGTTCAGGCGCTGGTGCAGCTCGTACGAAGCCCGCTCGACGTGGTTGTGCACCAGCTTGCCGTCCTCGATCTCCCACACGGCGGTGCCGCTGAACGAGATCGGGCGACCGTCCGGTTCGGACCCGAGCACGCCGTTGTTGCGCCCGTGCACGTTCCACCGCGAGGCGACGCGGCTGCCGTCGTGGTTCTGGAACGTTTCGACGATCTCCAGCTCCAGGTCGTGCACCTGCTCGAGGAACGCGCCGATCCACGCCTTGAAGTTCTCGCGGCCCTCGATGCGCACGCCCGCGTTCGTGATCACGAAGTCCTCGACCACGAAATCGTCGGCCGCGTCCGGGTTGTGCGCGTTCCAGACCTCGTTCCAGAACGATTCGACCAGCTCCGCCGAGTTCGGCACGGTGACCTCCAGAGTCATGTTTGACATTGCTGTCAAAGATAGCTCCGGGACGGCCTCACCGAGCCCCTTTGCGAGCAGGACCACACCGAGAGCTAGCCGGCGAACGCGTCGGCGAACCGGTAGCCGTCGAGCAGTTCCCGCGCGGCGACCAGGTACTGGATCGTCGGCGTGCCTTCCTCCAGCCAGTTGAGGCGGGCGTCGCGGTACAACCGCTCGATCGGGTACTTGCGCGTGTAGCCGATGCCGCCGTGCACCAGCAGCGCCCGGTCGGTGACGCGCCCGACGGCCTCCAGCCCGAACTGCTTCAGCAGCGAAGACTCGGCCGGGATCCGCCGGCCGGCGTCCCACTTCGCCGCGGCATCGGCCAGCATGCCGCGCAGCGCGTACACATCCGCCGCCATCTCGGCGAGGTAGCGCTGGATCGCCTGCCGTGACGCGATCGGCTTGCCGAACGTCACCCGTTCCTGCGAGTACTTCACCGAAAGCTCGAGCGCCCGCGTCGCCGTGCCGAGCGAAGACGCCGCGATGAACACCCGGCTCACCTCCAGTGCCCGCTCCAGGTGCGCACCACCCTCGCCTTCGGCGCCCACGAGCGCCGACGCGGGCACCCGTACGTCGGTGAACGTGAGCTCACCGTGCTCGGCGCCCTTGCAGCCCATGGTCTCCGGCAGCGGCGCGATGGTGAACCCGGGCGCGTCCCGCGGCACGACGAGCGCGGAAACGTCCACCTCGGACGTCTTCGCGAACACCAGGAAGTGCGACGCGATGTCCGAGTTGGTGATGAGCCACTTGCGCCCGTTCAGCACGTACTCGTCACCTTCGCGACGCGCCACAGTGGACAGATCGGCGCCGGTCCCGTTGCCGGGTTCGGTGAGCGCGAAGGCGAGCGACTTCTCCCCCGTTGCCGCACCCGGCAGGATCTCGTTCTTCTGCGCGGCGTTCCCGATCTCCGACAGCGCGTGGGCGAACGAGTTGTGGACGTGCACCATCGCCCGGATCCCGCCCTGGATCTTGGCGAACTCGGCGAGGATCGGCAGGTACTGCGCGATCGACAGGCCGGAACCGCCGTACTCGCGCGGCACGATCAGGCCGAAGGCGCCGCACGCGCGCAGCGCCGGCAGCACCACGTCGTAGGGGATCTTCTCGGTGTCCTCGATCCGGTGCTCCAGAGGGTCGAGCTCGTCCCAGATCGTGGCGAAGACGGCGTCGCGCAGCTTGCGGTAGTCGTCCTCGGGCAGGCCAGTGTTCATCGGGTCCTCCTCGGTTTTACAGGCTTGGATTTCGCGGGCTTGGGTTCACGGTCACGGATTCACAAGGTCCAGCCGCCGTCGGCGGCGAGTACCGCGCCCGTGCAGAAGGTGGCGTCCTCGGCGAGGAACACCGCGGCGCGGGCGATCTCCTCCACGGTGCCGAAGCGGCCGAGCACGGTGGCGTCGGCGATCTTCTGCCGCGCCCCGCCGGGGATCGCGGCGGTCATGTCGGTCTCGACGAACCCGGGCGCCAGCACGTTCACGCGCACGCCTTGGGGCGCAAGCTCTTTCGCGAGCGACCGGGCGAAGCCCACCGCGGCGGCCTTCACGCTCGCGTACGCGGTGTCGCCGGCGAAGCCGACCGTTCCGACGGCGGACCCGACGAGCACCACGCTGGCGTTCGAACCGCCGGCCAGCCAAGGGATCGCGGCACGCACCAGTGCGGCCGTGCTGCGCAGGTTCTCCTCGATCACGCGCCACCAGTCGCCGGGGTCGGCGCGGGCGAGCTTGCCACCCTGCCACACCGCGGCGTTGAGCACGAGCGAGTCGAGCCGGCCCCACTGCCCGCAGACCTGCCCGACGACCGATTCGGCCGTGTCGGGCGCGGCGAGGTCGAACGCCACCGGCAGCACCCGGCCGGGCGCGTCCGCGGCCAGCTTCGCGACACGGTCCCCACCGGAGCGGTACGTGCCCGCGACCCGCAGCCCCCGGTCGAGCAACTGCCGCGCGATGCCCTCGCCGATCCCCCGCGAGGCACCGGTTACCAGCGCGACCCTGACGTCTTCTGCATTCATGAAATGATTGTACCGATCGGTCTGTACGAATAACTGTGACGAAGGTCAGAGCCGCTCGACGATCGTGGCGTTGGCCATGCCGCCCCACTCGCACATCGTCTGCAGCCCGTAGCGGGCGCCGCGGTGTTCGAGCGCGCCGACGAGGGTGGTCAGGATCCGGGCGCCGCTCGCGCCGAGCGGGTGGCCGAGCGCGATCGCTCCCCCGTGCACGTTGAGCCGCTCGGGCTCGGCTTCGGTCTCGCGCAACCAGGCCAGCGGCACCGGCGCGAACGCCTCGTTGACCTCGAACAGGTCGATGTCGCGGACGGTCAGCCCCGCCCGCGCGAGCACGGCGTGCGTGGCGGGCACGACACCCATGAGCATGAGGATCGGATCGTCGCCGACCACGGCCGCCGTGTGAATCCGGGCGCGTGGGGTGCACCCCAGCGCCTCGGCCTTGGCCGCGCTCATCAGCAGCACGCCGGCCGCGCCGTCGGACAGCGGCGACGAGTTGCCCGGTGTGATCTTCCAGTCGATCCCGGGAAACCGGCTCTCGGCGGCTTCGTCCACGAAGGACGGCCGCAGACCGGCCAGACCGGCCACTGTGGTCGACGGGCGGACGGTCTCGTCGGCCGTGAGCTCCGGCGCCTCGGCGACCGCGACCAGGTCCGGTGCGAACACCGCCTGCGATTCGGCGGCGCGGCGGTGGGATTCCGCGGAGAACGCGTCCAGCTCGTCACGGCTGAGCCCCCACCGCGCGCAGATCAGCTCTGCGGAGATCCCCTGCCCGACGAGCCCGCCGGGGAACCGCTCGGCCACGCGCGAGCCGAGGTGGTCGGTGCCCTGGGTGTCGGAGTGCATCGGCACGCGCGACATCGACTCCACGCCGCACGCGATCACGACGTCGGCCGCGCCGGCCTGGATCGCGTGCGCGGCGAAGTGCACGGCCTGCTGGCTCGAGCCGCACTGACGGTCGACCGTGGTCGCGGGCACCGACTGCGGGAACCCGGCGGCGAGCACGGCACTGCGCGCCGGGTTCACGGCCTGCTCCCCGGCCTTGGTCACGCAGCCGCCGATCACGTCGTCGACGAGCGCGGGGTCCAGGTCGTTGCGCGCGACGAGGCCGGCGAGGACGTCGGCCAGCAGGTTCACGGGGTGGACGTGCGAGAGCGCGCCACCCGGCTTCCCCTTGCCGACGGGGGTGCGCAGCACGTCGACGACCACCGCGTCGCGTGGTGAAGTCATGGGTCCTCCCGGAGTCCGGCGTTGGAATCACCGGGGACCATACCTGTATGGACCGGTCGGTACAAGGATTCAGGCACGCGACGGCCCGCAACGGGAATCGAATCGGGAAAACGGGAACCGAGGCGAATGTGCGCGGGTCAGGCGCGGATGCCCTCGATCAACGCGTCGAGGAACATGTCGGCGACCTCGTCCGGCGTCAGCTCACCGTCGGGCTCGTACCAGAGGTAGGTGTAGTTGAGCATGCCGAGGATGCCCTTCACGAGCAGGCGCGGGGTCTGGCGCAGCACCTTGGCGCGCACGCCGTTGTCCAGCGCCTGGCGCCAGTAGCCTTCGTAGCGTTCGCGCGCGGTGATCACGTGGTCGCGCCACTCGCCGGTCAGCGCCGTGTACTCGCGGAAGAACACGGCCCACTCCGAGCGGTGCTCGGCGATGTTGCGCAGCAGCCCGCGGGCCATGCGCCGCAGCAGCTCCTCGGCGCCGAGGTCCTCGTCGAGCAATTGCTCGGCGTAGGCGTTCATGGAGTCGACCTGCTCTTTGCTGATCGAGTAGAGCACGGCTTCTTTGCTGCCGATGTAGTGGTACAGCGCGCCCCGCCCGAGGCCGGCAGCGGTACCCAGCTCGGCGATGCCGGTGCCGTGGTAACCGTTTCGCGCGAACAGCTCGGCCGCGATGCCGATCACGCGAGCCCGGTTCGCCTCGAATCCCGTCACCGTCATCTCGCCGACGCCCGCCTTCACCCCGTGTGGACCGAACGTTCCAAGGATATCCGCCGGCGACCTCGCCCTGGCGCAAGGACGAGGTCCCGGCACGTCGGCCGGCCGCGCGGCCGGCGTCTCACTTCTTCTGCCGGCGGCTCCCGCCGTGCCAGTCCTCCTGCTTGCCGGTTTCACCGGCGCTGACGCCGAACGCCGGCAGCTGCGGCCGCTCGCGCAGGCTGCGCTTGAGCTCGGCGAAACCCGGGAACCGCGACAGCGCCACGACGTGGTCCCACAGCTCGACCGCCTCGTCGTCGGAGGGCAGCCGGCTGATCACCGGGCCGAACAGCGCGGTGCCGCGCGGCGGCTCGAAGTGCAGGATCGGCGTGCCGACGTCCTTGCCCGTCAGCGTCAGGGCGACGTCGGTCTCCGCCTGGATCACGGCGTCCCAGGTGTCGTCCTCGAGCGCGTCGGCGTAGTCGTGCGGGAGCCCGCACGCGTCGAGCGCCGTGGTCGCGAGGTCGCGCACGCCGCGGTGCACGGCCGCGGCCGTGCCCCCGGGGACGGCGTCCTGCTCGAACGTCTCCTGCCCCAGCTTCTCGTAGAACGCGCCGATCGGCCCGGGCCCGTGCTCGCGGCGGATCCGCGCGGCCACGCGCAGCAGCTTCAGGCCCGAGGTGTGCGATTCCTCGTACTCCGGCGGGAAGTGCGCCTCGTAGTCGATGTGCGAGTTGAGCAGGCGCAACGAGATGAACCGCCACTCGACGTCGTACTGCTTCAGCCGCGCGACGGTGCGTACCCACTTGCTCGTCATCCAGGCGAACGGGCAGACGGGGTCGAAGTAGAAGTGCAGGTCAGGGTCGCTCATGAAGTGAGCGTACCCAACGACCCTTGTTTATACCGATCGGTACAAGCATAATCCCCTACCAGGAGAAGTGCTCAGACCGATCGGTCCAAGGATCGTGCTCGGCAAAGGAGGTTGGGCGACGATGCTCGACAGGTCAGCCACGCGGACGCCCGGCGAAGACGGGTTGGTGCACCGGCCGGTTTGCGCGCGGGTCACGATCGCGGAGCTCTACGAACGGGCCTACCGCCAGTTCGGCTCGCGCGTCGCCGTGCGCGACGGCGGCACCGCGCTCACCTACCGCGAGCTCGGCGACCGGGTGCACCGCATCGTGGGCGGGCTCGCCGCGCTCGGTCTGCGCCGAGGTGACCGCGGCGTGCTGTTGGTGGGAAACGGACTCGAGTTCTTCGAATCCGAACACGCCCTGTTCGCCGGCGGACTCGTGCGCACCGCGCTCAGCACGCGTCTGCACGTGCGTGAAGTCGTCCACATCCTCAACGACTGCGCGGCGTCCGTGGTGTTCGCCGATGCCGCGTGGGCCGGGCAGCTGGCCGGGATCCGCGCCGAGCTCCCCCACCTCCGGGTCGTCGTCACGGTCGCCGGCGGCCTGGGCGACACGACGCTGGACGAACTGCGCGCGGCCGAACCCGCGCGACCGGTGAAGCCCGACGCCGGCGATCCCGCGGCGATCCTCTACACGAGCGGCACGACCGGCCTGCCCAAGGGCGCCACGCTCAGCCACGCCGCCTGGGCGGCCATGGTGCGCAACGAACTCCTCGAACTGCCCCCGGCGGCCGACGACGACCTCGTGCTGCACGTCGCGCCGCTGAGCCACCTGAGCGGCTACGTGGCGCCCGCGTACTTCGTGCGCGGCGCCACGCACCTCACGTGCGCCAAGTTCGATCCCGCGGTGGTGTTGGACCTGATCGAATCCCACCACGTGACCGTGCTCCCGATGGTGCCGACGATGCTGAACCTGCTCGTCCTCGCCGCCGAGCAGCGGCCCGGCGACTACACCTCGCTGCACTCCGTGGTGTACGCGGGTTCGCCGATCGCCCCGGACCGGCTCGCCCGCGCCCGCGCGGTGTTCGGTGACGTGTTCGTGCAGTTCTACGGCCTGAGTGAGCTGCCGATCCCGATCGCGTGCCTCTCCGCCCGTGACCACGCGTTCGACCCGGCCGGCGGGATCCCGGCGCGGCTGGCGTCGGCGGGCCGGGTCAGCCCGTTCGTGGAGGTCAAGCTCGTCGACGACACCGGCGCCGAGGTGGGCCACGGCGAGATCGGCGAGATCACCGTGCGCGGCGACCAGGCGATGATGGGCTACTGGCACCGGCCCGACGCGACGGCCGCGATGCTCGGCCCGGACGGCTGGGCCGGCACCGGCGACCTCGGCCGCTTCGACGACGAGGGCTACCTGTACCTGGTGGACCGCAAGAAGGACATGGTGGTCACCGGCGGGTTCAACGTCTACCCGACGGAGATCGAGAACGTCGTGTCGACCGTGGCGGGCGTCTCGGAGGTCGCCGTGGTCGGCGTGCCGGACGAGACGTGGGGCGAGGCGTTGAAAGCGATCGTGGTGGCTCGCGCCGGGTTCACGGTGACGGCCGACGACGTGATCGCCGCGTGCGCGCAACACCTGGCCGGCTACAAGAAACCGCGTTCGGTCGAGTTCGTCGACGAGCTGCCCAAGACCGGTTCGGGCAAGATCATGCGGCGCCGGCTTCGAGACCGCTACTGGGCGGACAGCGACCGCAAGGTCGGCGGCTGACCACAGTGGACGGAGTGCCGCGGCACACGCCGTCCACAAGGGATCGTCCACAGCGGAAGGCCGGTACCCGCGTCGGGGTACCGGCCTTCCGCGGACGGTGGGCTCAGGCGTTCTGCCAGGCCTTGCGCAGCCCTTCCCGGTCGACGCGAACGCCTTCGAGGTACACGTCGGCGATCCGCCGGGTCGCCGTGATGTCCCGCAGCGGATCCTCGTCCAGGACGACGAAGTCCGCCCGCTTGCCCACCGCGAGCGAACCGCGGTCGGCCAGCCCCAGCAGCTCGGCCGACACCTCCGTGGCCAGCCGCAGCGCCGCCAGCGGCGGCAACCCGGCCGCCACCAGGGCCTCCAGCTCCCGGTGCTCGGCGAAGCCGATGATCTGCGCGAGCAGGCCCGTGTCGGCGGAGAACACCAGCCGCACGCCCGCGTCGGCCAGGGCGACGAGCGTCTTCTCCATGCCGCGGTAGGCCGCTGCGGTGTCGAACAGCGGTTCCGGCGCCTTCTCGCGGATCGTCGCGCGCAGGGCCTCCACCGCGTCGCGCGGGAGGATGTCCGCGAACGCGGGCTCGTCCAGCCAGTCCTCACCCGGCGGGCGCTGGATGGCCATCGAGGTGAACACCGCGACGTTGTGGTCCTTCAGCAGCGCGATGAGCTCGTCGTCGGTCCCCGTGCGCGGCAGGTGCGCGATGATGTCCGCGCCCGCGCGGATGACGGCCTTCGCCTCGTCGAGCGTGTAGATGTGCGCGGCGACCGTGATGCCGTGGGCGTGCGCCTCGTCGATCACGGCCTCGTAGATCTCCGGCCCGAGCTTCTCCTTGGTGCCGTGGCGGCTGTCGAGCCAGAACTTCACGGCGTCGACCCGCTTCGCGGCGAGCCCGCGCACGAACGCGCGCACCTCGTCGGGGCCGGTCGCCTCGTGCACGGCGTCGGCGGCGAAGAACGGCCCGCCGTTGGTGTCGCCCGGCGTCGGCGCGACGATCCCGGCGCCCGCGGTGAACAGCTGCGCGACGTCGCGCTCGCCGAGCGTGCCCGCGCGCTGCTCGTCGCGGACGGCGAGTTCGGTGTCGTCGCGGTCGGTGCCGAGCGACTGGAACGTGCTGACGCCGTAGTACGCGAGCCGGTGCAGGTGGTCGACGACGTTGGCACGCGAGTAGAAGCCCGCGTCCGACGTGGTGCCGCGCATGTACCCGATGTGGCCGTGCGGGTTCACGATCGCCGGGATCACCGTCTTCCCCCGCAAGGAAACCACGGTGCCCTCAGCGGTGAGGTCGGTGCCGACCTGCCGGATCACCCCGTCGCGGACGACCAGCACCGCGTCGTCGAGCACCTGCTCGCCGGTGATCAGGCGCGCTCCCGTGTAGACAGTCGCGTCGCTCACGCCCGCGCCTCCTCTCCGCTCGCGTACCGTGCACTGCGCTGTTCGTACTCGTCGTAGCCCATGGCGGCTTCGAACGCGTGCTGCTCGGTGACGAGGTGCTTCACCGCGGCCACGTCCTCACCTTCCCGCAGCGCGTCGAGCACCGCCGTGACGTTCTTCGACGCGGCCCCGATCACCGTGTACCACAGCAGAACCACGTCGGCGCCGGCCTCGCCGTACTGCGCGATCGTGCTGGACGGCTCGTCCGAACCCGGCACGTCGAGCAGATCTCCGGGCACCATGACCGGCACCGGGATCCGGTCCCGCACGCGCTCGAGGTCGGTCGCCGGGATCGCCGGCGCGAACACCAGGTCCGCGCCGGCCGCGGCGTAGGCCTCGAGCCGGCGGACGCAGCCTTCGAGGTCGTGCTCGACCCACGCCGCGTCGGAGCGCGCGATCACGAGGAAGTCGGGGTCGGTGCGGGCGTCGACCGCCGCGCGCACCTTGTTCGCCATCTGCTCCACCGAAAGCAGCCCGGCGGGCATCGACGTGTGCTTGCCGCCCAGGTTGTCCTCGATGTGCACGCCGGCCACACCGGCGTCTTCGAAGACTTTCACGGCGCGCCAGACGTTCGGGGCGTCGTAGAAGCCGTTCTCCGCGTCGGCGAGCACGGGGATGCCGACGGCGTCGACGACGCGGCGCGCCTGCTCGGCGATCTCGTTCAGCGTCAGGAGCCCGACGTCCGGCAGCCCGAACGCCGAGGCGGCGGCGGCGAAACTGCCCAGGTAGGTCGCGGGGTACCCGGCCTTTTCGACGAGGCGGGCACTGAACGCGTCGTACGCTCCGGGCAGCACCAGCGGCCCGGTTCCGGTGAGGAGGGCTTTGAACGCCTTCCTGCGCTCGTGCGGTGTGTTCGGCATCGAACTTCCTTCTCCTCAGACGAGGAAATCGCGGTAGCGGCGCAACCGCTTGCGGGCGGTTTTCATGTTGTGGCGCTTGAGCTCTTCGGCCCCGCCGGCGTCACCGCGCACGAGGGCTTCGATGATGGCGCGGTGCTCGGCGAGGCTCTCCTCCATCCGGCCCGGGGTCATCAGGATCCGGCGGCGCAGCAGGTGCGCCTGGTCCTGGATGCCGGCGAGGGTTTCGGCGAGGAAATCCTGGCCCGCCAAGCGGATCACGGTGTCGCGGTAGGAGTCGATGGCCGCGAGGAACGTCTCGAGGTCGCCAGTGGCGGCGGCGTCGTCGAGCCGGCTCGGTGCGAAGAGCTCCTGAAGCGCCGTCCAGTCCTGCGGTTCGGCGTGCTGCGCCGCGAGCCGGGCGGCGAGACCTTCCAGCACCTCGAGGACGTCGTAGATCTCCTCCAGGCGATCGAAGTCGACCTTCGCCACGACGGTGCCGACGTTGGGGATCCGCTCCACCAGCTTGCGCGACTCGAGCGCCAGCAGGGCCGACCGGACGGCGTTGCGGGTGGTGCCGAGCTCGGCGGCGAGCTTCACCTCCGGCAGCCGGCTGCCCGGCGTGAAATCCCCGCGCAACAGCCGCTCCCGCAGGTGGAGCTCGACCTCTTCGCTCTTCATGGCCGTCCCTTCGTGCTGCCCTCCACTGTAGGAACGTGTCGCCTGGATTGTCAACAATGTAAGTGACATTATTGTCGCGTGGCTCTGGTCACGCTCGTTAGGGTGGAGTCGTGACGATCTTGGTGCGCAAGTCCGGACCCGCCGACCGCCCGGCGATCCTCGCGCTGCTCGACGGCGCCCGCGGCCTCGACCTGAGCCCTGAGGAACGCGCCGCGCAGGGCTTCGTGCAGGGCAGCTTCGACGCCGGCAAACTCGTCCTGTTCGAGACCACCACCGGCGTCTTCCTCGCGGAGGACGACGGCGAACCGGCCGGCGTCGCGCTGACGTCACCGGCGGAGTCCGCCGGCGGCGGCCCGCCCGGCCGCACGGTCGAGGTCGCGCGCGCCGCAGGCCTGACCGAGGGCGTGTTCCTCTACGGCCCCGTCACGGTCGCGCCGGCCCACCGCGGCCAGGGCGTCGTGCGGCTGCTGCTCGCCGCCGTGGCCGAGCACCTCGCCGGCTACCGCGCGGGCGTGCTGTTCGTGGAGCGCGCCAACGAGAAGTCGCTGGCCGTGCACACGCACCTCGGCATGAAGCACGTCGGCGACTTCACGCACGCGGACCGGGAGTACGCCGTCTTCTCGTTCACTCCGGCGCAGTTTCGCGCCTGACCCGCAGCCACTGCTCGAACCCGGCGGCGACGATGCGCTCGTCGTGCACCCCGGCCGCCTCGGGCGAGGCCAGCCACACGATGGGCGGCCCCATCACCTCCGGCTCGAGGAACCGGTGACCGGCGGGCGCGTCCGGCAGCATGCCCGTGACGGTCGCGCCGCCGGGCAGCAGCAGGTTCACCGTGACGCCGGTGCCGCGCAGGTCCGCCGCCATCACGCGGGACAGCGATTCGCTGCCCGCGCGCGACGGCCCGTAGGGCACGAACCCGGCCCGGCTCATGGTCGCCTCGCTCACCGCGATGTTCACGATCCGCCCGCCACCCGCGGCCGGCATCCGCGGCGTCACCTCGCGGGCCACCAGGAAGTAGCCCGTCAGGTTCGTCTCCACCACCTCGCGGAAACCCTCGACCGGGACTTCCCAGAACCCGCGCGGCTCGGTCATGAACCGCGGGTTGACCGTGCGCATGCCGAGCCCGGCGTTGTTGACCAGCAGGTCGATCCCGCCGAGCCGCTCCCACACCTCCGCGACGGCTCGCGCCACCGACGCGTCGTCACGCACGTCCAGCTCGACCCCGAACGCCCCCGGCAGCCCGGCGGCGACCTCGCGCGCCCGCTCCCCCGAGCGTCCGCTCACCGCGACACCCGCCCCGGCTCCGGCGAGCGCGGTCGCCATCGCCAGCCCGAGGCCGCTGGTCGCACCTGTCACGAGCACCCTCGACTCCATCGCACCGACGCTAGGAGCTGGTGCGCGCTCCAGGTCAAGCGGGCCGGGGTATGGGAAGTCTTCAACGCGACGATTAGTCCGCAAAGGACAGACCTCAGCAGGCGCAGCGAATCGTGAACTCTTTCTCCTGCCCCGCCAGCGACATGACGTGTGCGTTGAGGTTCGCCCGCACACTCCCCCGGATCTCGTTGTCGACGCGGTACAGGTCGGTCACCAGCGTTTCCCAGTCCCGGTTGCCGTCGGCCGCCCAGCGGAACGGCAGCCGGCGCAGCGACCACGGCCCGGCCGGGTCCACGGCCGCACCCGTCTCCAGCGCGGCGCGGACGATGGCGCGTTGCTGCTCGACCTCGCGGGGCCGGCCACCGGGACAACCGAGCGGGAAATCGAGGAACGTCGCGCGCGGGGCTTTGACCGCCGAGGCCGCGCGGTGCAGCGTCGTGAGGCTGGTGGTCGGCAAGCCCCGACGTTCGATCGCGCGCGCCAGGACCCCGCCGGCGACGTGGCACTGCGGACAGAATGGCACGACCAGCACGAGGTCCACCCCCATCGCGGTGAACTCGTCCACGATCCTCGGCGCGGTCTCGGTGGCGAGCTCGTCGTACTGCGAGATCGAGCCGACCATCGACACGGCGCGGTCGGCGTAGCGGCCGATCACGCCCGCGCGCTCGAGGTCGAGCATCGTGTCGCGGGGGTAGGCGACGTTCGCGTCGGCCAGCGCGAACGCCCGGATCGGCGTCATGTGCGCGAACAGCACCTCGGACAGGTCACGCTCACGCGGCAGCAGGCGGTAGGACAGGTCGCTGCGCTGCTCCAGCCGCTTCTGGTCCGGGTAGTAGGCGCCGCACGTGACGAGCAGCCCGACGGTCGCGTCGCCCAGTGGCTTGCGCAGCGGGGTGAGCTCGGGCGCGTCGAACTTCGGCACGCTCAGCGGCGGGATGCCGAGCACGGGGCCCGCCACGTTCGCGTCGAAGTCGTAGGTCCGGGAGTCAGCCTGGACGGTCATGGGTGATCCGTTCCTTCCTCGTGGTCGGTCAAGATCCAGGCTACGTCAGATACTCGAATATCTGTCCAATACTCGAATGATGACCCGAACGGACGAGCGCGGCGAAGCCGGCTCCAGGCTCGAACATTCGTAGAATGGACGGGTGCCCGACAAGGAGACCCGCAACGAGCGCGTGTACCTGAGCCTGCGCGAGGAGATCCTCTCCGGCGCGCGCGAACCGGGCTCGCCACTGCGCACGGCGGAGCTGTGCAAACGCTTCGAGTGCAGCGTCGGCGTCGCGCGCGAGAGCCTGCTGCGCCTGGCCGAGCGCGACCTGGTGCAGGAGCGGCCGATGCAGGGCTTCCGCGTCGCGGCGCTGTCGGAGGCGGACCTGCGCGACCTCACCGAGGCCCGGCTGGAGATCGAGACCCTCGCGTTGAAACATTCGGTGCGCGAGGGCGACGCGGCGTGGGAGGCGCGCGTGGTCGGCGCCCACCACCTGCTGCTCGTCACGCCGCGCACGGACGACCCGCGGTCCTCGGTCGCGGCCGGCAAGGCCCACGGCGCGTTCCACACCGCGCTGCTCGAAGGCTGCCGCAACCAGCGCATCCTCGCGATGGCGTACCGGCTGCGCGACAAGGGTGAGCTCTACCGCCGCTGGTCCGTCGCGGAGCCGGACGGCGAACGTAACGTCGACGCCGAGCACCGCGGCCTGCTCGACGCCGTGCTCGCCCGCGATGCCGACCTGGCGGCCGGCCGCCTCGCCGCCCACCTCGAAGCGACCCACGAAACGCTCGTGAGGGGCCTCTGACGCGCGTCCACTGTGGCCGGTCCACGCACCGTCCACAGCCGACGACGCACCGTCGCGGGGCGAACCGAGCAGGAATCGAGAAGCGCTCACGCGGCCGCCCCGGTTAGCGTCGAAGACACGCAGTCGAACCGACAAACACCGGGAGCCACCATGTCCACCACGCAAGGCATCAAGACCGTGCTGCACTCCGTCTCCGACCTGAGCAAGGCCAAGGAGGTCTACACCGCGCTGCTCGGGATCACGCCGCAGGCCGACAGCGAGTACTACGTCGGGTTCGACACCGCCGGCCAGCACATCGGCCTCGTGCCGAACGGCGGCCCGCAGGCCGCGCCCTCGCCCGTGGCCTACTGGCACGTCGACGACATCGAGGCGAAGCTGGCCGAGGTGACCGCGGCGGGCGCCGTGGTGCGGGAGGAGCCGAAGAACGTCGGCGGCGGGCGGCTCGTCGCCACCGTCACCGACCCGGACGGCAACGTGCTGGGCCTGCTCCAGGACCGCTGAACCGCCGCCCGCTCCGGGCGAGCGGGCGGCCGATCGGCCACGAGCATCCCGCCCGAGCTGGTTGAATCGACGCCAGCCGCTCCACCGACCCCGTCGACGCCGCACGCGCGGCCCGCGTCCCAGCAGAGGGAGACCCGATGACCACGGCGAAGGCCAAGCCCTCGTCCGCGCCGCAGGGCGCCGACAGCCACGACGTGATCCGCGTGCACGGCGCGCGCGTGAACAATCTGAAGGACGTCAGCGTCGAGCTGCCGAAACGCCGCCTGACCGTGTTCACCGGTGTGTCCGGCTCGGGCAAGAGCTCGCTGGTCTTCGGCACGATCGCGGCGGAGTCGCAGCGGCTGATCAACGAGACCTACAGCGCGTTCGTTCAGGGCTTCATGCCCACGCTCGCCCGGCCGGACGTCGACGTGCTCGAAGGCCTCACGACGGCGATCATCGTGGACCAGGAGCGCATGGGCGCCGACCCGCGGTCCACTGTGGGCACCGCGACCGACGCCAACGCGATGCTGCGGATCCTCTTCAGCCGGCTCGGCAAGCCGTACATCGGTTCGCCGCAGGCGTTTTCCTTCAACGTCGCGTCGATCAGCGGCGGTGGCGCGGTGACGTTCGAACGCGCCGGGCGGACGGTGAAGGAGCGCCGCACCTTCAGCATCACCGGCGGCATGTGCCCGCGGTGCGAGGGCCGCGGCAAGGTCAACGACATCGACCTCACCGCGCTCTACGACGAGAACAAGTCGCTCAACGAAGGCGCCATCACCATCCCCGGCTACAGCATGGAGGGCTGGTACGGCCGGATCTTCCGCGGCAGCGGCTTCTTCGACGCGGACAAGCCGATCAGGAAGTTCACGAAAAAAGAGCTGAACGACCTGGTGTACAAGGAACCGACGAAGATCAAGGTCGAGGGCATCAACCTCACCTACTCGGGACTCGTGCCCGCGATCCAGAAGTCGTTCCTGTCCAAGGACGTCGACGCGATGCAGCCGCACATCCGCGCGTTCGTGGAGCGGGCGGTCACGTTCACCGTCTGCCCGGAGTGCGAGGGCACGCGCCTGTCGGCGGAGGCGCGTTCGTCGAAGATCGGCAAGCTGTCCATCGCCGATGCGTGCGCGATGCAGATCAACGACCTGGCCGAGTGGGTGAGCGGGCTGAAGGAACCGTCGGTCGCTCCCCTGCTGGCGTCGCTGCGGCACACGCTCGACTCGTTCGTCGAGATCGGGCTCGGTTACCTCTCGCTCGACCGGCCGTCGGGCACGCTCTCGGGCGGCGAGGCGCAGCGCACCAAGATGATCCGTCACCTCGGCTCGTCGCTGACCGACGTGACCTACGTGTTCGACGAGCCGAGCATCGGCCTGCACCCGCACGACATCCAGCGCATGAACGGCCTGCTGCAGCAGCTGCGCGACAAGGGCAACACGGTGCTCGTGGTGGAGCACAAGCCGGAGACGATCGCGATCGGCGACCACGTCGTCGACCTCGGCCCCGACGCGGGCAGCGGCGGCGGCGAGGTCGTGTACGAGGGCAGTGTCGAGGGCCTGCGCAAGTCCGGCACCCGCACCGGCCGCCACCTGGACGACCGCGCGAAGCTGAAGCCGTCGGTGCGCACGCCGTCGGGCGCCCTCGAGGTGCGCGGCGCGAGCACGCACAACCTGCAGGACGTGGACGTCGACATCCCGCTCGGCGTGCTCGTGGTCGTCACCGGCGTGGCCGGTTCGGGCAAGAGCTCCCTCATCCACGGCTCGGTGTCCGGCGGCGCCGACGTGGTGACCGTGGACCAGGGTGCGATCCGCGGGTCGCGGCGCAGCAACCCGGCCACCTACACCGGCCTGCTGGAGCCGATCCGCAAGGCCTTCGCGAAGGCCAACGGCGTGAAGCCGGCCCTGTTCAGCGCCAACTCCGAGGGCGCGTGCCCGAACTGCAACGGCGCGGGTGTCGTCTACACCGACCTCGCGATGATGGCCGGCGTCGCCACGCCGTGCGAGGTGTGCGAGGGCAAGCGGTTCCAGGCTTCGGTGCTCGAATACCGGTTCGGCGGCCGCGACATCAGCGAGGTCCTCACGATGCCGGTGGCCGAGGCCGTGGACTTCTTCGCCGACGGCGAGGCCAAGATCCCGGCGGCGCACAAGATCCTGCAGCGCCTGGCCGACGTCGGCCTCGGCTACCTCACACTGGGCCAGCCCCTCACCACCCTCTCGGGCGGCGAGCGCCAGCGCATCAAGCTCGCCACGAACATGGGCACCGACGGCGGCGTCTACGTCCTCGACGAGCCGACCGCCGGCCTGCACCTGGCCGACGTCGACCAGCTGCTCGGCCTCCTGGACCGCCTCGTCGACGCCGGCAAGTCGGTCATCGTCATCGAACACCACCAAGCCGTGATGGCCCACGCCGACTGGATCATCGACCTCGGCCCGGGCGCCGGCCACGACGGCGGCCGCGTGGTCTTCGAGGGCACGCCGGCCGACCTCGTCGCGAAGCGCGCCACGCTGACTGGGGAGCATTTGGCGGACTACGTCGGTGCGTGAGCCGAGCGGCTCAGGAACCTTTCGGCAGTGTGGGGGTTCCTGAGCCGGTGCACGGTCGCGTGGCGGTGTGCTCGGCGAACGTGGCCTCGATGGCGGGCAGCGCGGCCGCGGGGGGAGCCACTGCCAGATGTGCTTGACGGAGTGCTGAACAGCGCCCGTGTAGGTGACACAGCAGACCGCACCGAGCTGATGAACCGCAGGTCAGGGTTGTTGTCCACAAGCAACGCGAGTTGTGGATGATCCGGCCTCTGGCCAGCTCGACCACCCGATTCTGTCGGTGCGGGCCGATACGCTGGAAGCGGGCAGGCCCGATCGGCCTTCCCGGCCGCGTTCCAGCCCCCCGACCCGCACCGAGCGACGGATCGTGAAGGTCCGTGTGCTGCGGCGCTGGGGGCCGGCCCGGATCGTGTTGTTCCTGCGCCTGGTGCCCTGCACCGCGTGCTGGCTCGTTACGGCCTGGCCCGCCTGTACCATCTCGACCGGGCCACAGCCGGTCGATCCGCCGCTACGAGCGCGCCGCAGCAGGCGAACTCGTGCCCGTGGACATCAAAAAACTGGGCAGAATCCCTGACGGGGGCGGGGACCGGGCCGTGGGCCGTCAGGCCGGACACCGGCACCGCACCCGCACACCGGGCAAGACCCTCGACGCCCGCGGCCGTAGCCACGTCGGCTACAGCCACCCGCACAACGCCATGGACGATCACTCCCGGCTGGCCTACAGCGAGATCTTGCCCGACGAGCGCACAGAGACCGCCGCCGCGTTCTGGCAACGCGCGCAACTGTTCTTCACCACCCACGGAATCACAGTGCAGACAGTGCTCGGCGACAACGGCGCCTGCTACACATCACGCCTCTGGCGCGGCACGCTCACCAACGCCGGGATCATCCACACACACCCGCCCCTACCGCGCAAACGGGAAAGTAGAACGCTTCAACCGCACCCTGCTCGCCGAATGGGCCTACAACAGCCCTACCCCTCCGAACGCGCCCGCCGCGACGCCCTCCCCGGCTGGCTCCACACCTACAATCACCACCGCGGCCACACCGCACTCGGCGGCCACCCACCCGCCAGCCGCGTTCCCAACCTCCCACGACAAAACACCTACGGGGGTGGGGTCTGCCCGCCGAGGGGCCGGTTGCGCGCGGGCTCCGCCTCCGGCGGCTAGCGGCGCACGAGCCAGAACGACGGGGTGCGCGACCGAGAACAGCGCATCGAGCTCCACCACGGGCACGTCGAGGGTCGTGCCGAGGCGTGCGGCGAACGTCGACTTGCCCGCGCCACTGCGGCCAAGGAGGGCGATGCGCCGCATTGCAGCGCCTCAGTTCGCGGGCAGGGCGGCGGTGAGCTTGCCGGGGTTGAGCATCCAGAGGATCTTGTCGATGCCGTCTTCCGTGGAGGTGAAGCTGATGACGCCGTACACCGCGCCGTTGCGGCTGAGGACGGCGGCGAGGTCGCCGTTGACGTGGGTGAAGACGATGTCGGCGTCCGTCCAGAAGAACGGCTGGTAGGCGCGGATGACCTTGGCGAGCGTGGCCGGGCCGAAGATCGCCGAGCGGGCGGCGCGGGCGACGCCGCCGCCGTCGGAGTAGCTCACCACGTCGGCGGCGAAGAGCTGTTCCAGCGCCGGCAGGTCGCCGGCCTGGGCGGCGGCGAGGAACGCGGTGAGCAGCTTCTTGCGTTCCTCCTCGCTCACCGGCTTGCGCTTCTCCGCGGCCAGGTGCTTGCGGGCGCGGCTCACGTACTGGCGCGCCGTGACCTCGGTGGTCTGGATGATCTCGGCGATCTGCGAGTACGGGTAGTCGAACGCCTCGCGCAGCACGTACGCGGCGCGCTCGGTCGGCGTGAGCTTCTCCAGCAGCATCAGCACGGCCACCTCCAGCGCGGCGGCGCGCTCGGCGCCGAGCTGCGGGTCGGCTGTCGTGTCGACGGGCTCGGGCAGCCAGGGCCCGACGTAGGTCTCGCGCCGCGCGTACGCGGTCCGCGTGGCGTTGATGGCCAGGCGCGTGGTCGTGGTCGCGAGGTAGGCGGCCGGGTTCTCGACCACCGAACGGTCGGCCTTCTGCCAGCGCAGCCACACCTCCTGCAGCACGTCCTCCGCGTCGGCCGCGCTGCCGAGCATGCGGTACGCGATGCCGAACAGCCGCGGGCGCACCTGCGCGAAGACCTCGGCCGCGTCGTCGAGAGTGGCGCTTCCGCTCTCTTCCATACCCCCGGCAGCCCTTCCGACGACGTGTGCGACTGACGCGGCCAGCTTACGCCCGCCCCGGAATCCGCCGGTGATCATCCACGGCGACGTCCGCCGCGACGTGGTGCTACAGGTCTGTCCACAGTGGATCTTTCCACGATCGAGTGACAGAAGGCTCGCGAACTGTCCACACCGGAGGCACGATGATCATCGGACCTGCCCGTGACAGGATCGGAGCCGGAATGCGAACAGTGCCGGGAAACGACCGTGGCGGCCGGTGGCGGCGGTCATTGCTGATCGTCGCCGGAGTGCTGGTGCCGGGAGGGCTGCTGACGGCGCCCGCCTCGGCCGCGCCGGCAGCCGACTACTCGCTCGCCGGGGACACGTACGCGGGCGCGCAGATCGCGGCGCACGAAGGGGTGCACGGGGGTCCTGACCTGGCCCGGGCCGACGTCGACCAGACGCTCGGCCACGACGTGAGCGGGCATACCGGCGCCGTCGACTGGAAGGCCGCGAGCGGGGCGGGCGCGCGGTTCACCTACGTCAAGGCGACCGAGGGCACCGGATTCGTCAACCCGCAGTTCGGCGCGCAGTACGACGGCGCCCACGCCGCCGGCATCATCCGCGGCGCCTACCACTTCGCGCGCCCCGACGTGTCCGGCGGCGCGCAGCAGGCGGAGTACTTCATCGCGAACGGCGGGGCCTGGCGCGGCGACGGCAAAACGCTGCCCGGAGCCCTCGACATCGAGTACAACCCGTACGGCGACGCCTGTTACGGCAAGAGCCCGGCCGACATGACCAACTGGATCGCCGACTTCACCCGCACCTATCTCGCGAAGGAAGGCCGCAGCGCGCTGATCTACACCTCCACCACGTGGTGGAAACGCTGCACCGGCAACACGAACCGCTTCGGCGACACGAATCCGCTGTGGCTCGCCCGCTACGCCCCGCAGATCGGCGAGCTGCCGGCGGGCTGGGACAAGCAGAGCATCTGGCAGTTCTCGCGCACCGGCGGCCTGCCGGGCGACCAGAACTACTACAACGGGCCGTTCAACCGGGTTCAGGCACTGGCGAGCGGGCCGGCCGCCGCAGCGTGACCCCGGCATGAAAAGCGCGGCGCCCGAGCGTCTCGAACGCCTCCGCCAGCTCGGGCGGTCCGACGACCTCCAGGTCCGCGTCGAACCGCCCGAACGCGGCGGCCAGCGAAACCCACGACCACGAGCCCAGCTCCAGCCGGCACCGGTCCGGGCCGGCCTCCTCGACGACGGCGTCCCCGGCGTAGCGCGACACCGCGGCGGCGGGCAGGTCGAGCAGCACCGAGCCGCGGCAGGGCCAGCCGTTGCCGGAGCCCTGGAACCGGCTGGTCACGAAGGCGGCGACGCTGCCGCCGGGCAGCTCGCGCGGGGTGAACCGCGGTCCGGTCGGCGTGCGGGGCGTGAGCCGGTCGGCGCGGAAGACGCGCCAGTCGCCGCGGTCGAGGTCCCAGGCCACGAGGTACCAGAGGCCGCCGCGGGCGACGAGGTGGTGCGGTTCGACGCGCCGCGGCGCCGGGCCAGGCGGGTAGTCGAAGCGCAGCACCTCGCTCGCGTGGACGGCGGCGCCCAGCGCGGCGAGTACTTCGCCGCCGACCTGCGGCCCCGGCCGGGCGAGCGCCGTCACCCGGACACTGTCAATCCGGTGCCGCAGCCGGGCGGGCATGACCTGGCGCACGGTCGTCAACGCCCGCGCAGCCGCCTCCTCGATGCCCGCGCCGGCGGTGGTCGCGAGCTGGAGGGCGACGGCGAGCGCGACGGCCTGCTCGTCGTCGAACAGCAACGGCGGCAGCTGCGCGCCGGCGTCGAGGCGGTAGCCGCCGTCGGGTCCCTTGGTCGCGACGATCGGATATCCCAGCTCCCGCAGGCGATCGACGTCGCGCCGGACGGTGCGCGGGCTGACGGCGAGCCGCTCGGCCAGCGCCGCGCCCGGCCAGTCGCGGCGCGCCCGCAGCAGCGAGAGCAACGCCAGCAGGCGGGCGGAAGTCTTCGGCACGGTTTCATCCTGACGGACGAAGCGGCCACATCCTGTCCGCTACCCCTGCCACGATGACGGCATGAGCGAAAAGACCGAACTCCTCACCCAGCTGGCCGAGGCCCGGGAGACGTTGAAGGCGAGCGTCCGCGACCTCACCGACGAGCAGCTCGGCGAGCGCCCCACCGTCAGCGAGCTGTGCCTCGGCGGGCTGGTCAAGCACGTCGCGTCGATGGAAGAGCAGTGGCTGCGTTTCGCCGTCGAAGGCGCGTCGGCGATGAGTTACGAGCTGCCCGAGGGCGTGACCTGGGCCGATTTCGCGGCGGGGACCGCGCGCGAGTACCCGAAGTGGGCGATCGAGCACCAGGCCGAGTTCAGCATGCAGCCCGGCGACACGCTGGCGGCGATCCTGAAGCGCTACGACGAGGTCGCCGCGCGGACCGAGGAGATCGTCACCGCCGTGCCCGATCTGGCGGCGACGCACCCGCTGCCGGAGGCGCCGTGGCACGAGGCCGGGGCCGAGCGCAGTGTGCGCGGAGTCCTGCTGCACGTGATCGTCGAGACCGCGCAGCACGCGGGCCACGCCGACCTGCTGCGCGAGACGCTCGAGGCGTCGTGACCCTGCTGGGCAACCGCGCGCTCAACCGCGCGACGCTCGCCCGCCAGCTGCTGCTGGAGCGCGCCAACCTGCCCGCGCTCGACGCCGTCGCGCACCTGTGCGGGCTGCAGGCGCAGGAGCCGCAGGAACCGTTCACGGGCCTGTGGTCGCGGTTGCGGGGGTTCGACCCGACTGAGCTGTCGGAGCTGCTCGTCGGGCGGCAGGTGGTCCGGACCCATCTCATGCGCCGCACCGTCCACCTCGTCACCGCCGACGACGCCCTCGCCTGGCGCACCCGCCACGACGCGATGCTGCGCCAGCGCGTCCTCGGCGTGTACCGGCGCGAGCTCGACGGCGTCGACCTCACCGAGCTCGCCGCGGCGGGCCGCGCCGTCCTGGCCGACGGCGAACCGCGGTCCATGCCCGAGCTCGCTCGGGCCGTCGCCGACCGCTGGCCCGCGCCCGGGCCGCGCGCGCTGGGCGAGATGCTGGTCGCCGCGCTGGTGCCCGTCGTGCAGCTGCCACCACGCGGGGTGTGGCGGGAGAAGGCAGGCGTGCGATACCTGCCGCTGTCCGCCTGGCTGGGCCGCGACGTCCCGGCGCCCCCGGACGACGTCGTGGGCGCCGAGCTGGTCCGCCGCTACCTCGCCGCGTATGGCCCGGCCGCCACCGCCGACCTGCGCGCGTGGTCCGGCCTCGCCGGGCTGCCCGCCGCCGTCGCCTCGGTGCGCGCCGAACTCGTCTCCTTCCGCGACGACCGCGGCCGCGAACTGCTGGACCTCCCCGACGCCCCGCGCCCCGACCCGGACACCCCGGCGCCCGTCCGCTACCTCCCCGCGTTCGACAACGCCCTCCTCGGCTACGCCGACCGCACCCGCATTGTCGACGACGCCCACCGCAACCTCTCCGTCGCGGGCTCCCGCGTCCTCCTCGCGGACGGCCGCGTCACAGCGACCTGGACCGTCGAGGAGGGCACGGTGGTCGTGTCCCCGTTGCGCCGCCTGACGCGGGCGGAGCGCGCGGCCGTCTGCGACGAAGGCGAGGCCGTGGCGTTGTTCTTGTCGGACGGGGAACACCAGGGCGTCCGCGTCGAAAGGTGACGCCGGATGCCGCAGTGGCCTGAGTTTGGGCTTCAACGGCAACGGGGGACTCGGCGACGGCACCGAGACCGACCGCGCCGTCCCCGGGCCGGTGTGCGTTGTGAGCGCAACGGACTGCACGGCCACGCCACTCACCGGGATCACCACGCTCGCCGTCGGCGGCCAGGTCGCCCTGGCTCGTACTTCCGAAGCCACGATGCTCGCCTGGGGCGCGAACTTCGACGGCGTGCTCGGCAACGGGACCACGACCGACAGCCTCGCCCCGGCCGCGGTTCTGTCTTCCCCGTTGGCCGGCGTCGCCGCGATCGCTGCCGGACGCCGGCACAGACTCGCGATCCGGGCCGGGTCCTGAGGGGCAAGCACCAGCGCGCTGACCCCGCGGTACTAGGACCACCGGACGATGGTGACCGGGCCCAGGGCGGCGTGACGATGAGGACATGACGAACTCACCGCAGAACAGCACGCAGCGGACCCGGCGCCGGGTCATCGGGGTGGCCGCGAGGACGGTGGCGGCCGCCGGGATCGTGACTGCGGTCGTGTGGGGCGGGGTGGCCGCGGGGTCACCGGAGCCCGCGACGAGGCCGGCCGCGGTTGTGTCCTTTGAGGACAATCCGCAGGCCGGGGACCGGACCACGGCGGCCGTGGTGCCCGGGGATCGGCACGGGGGCACGGGGATCGAGCCGGGGGACGATCGGGATGCCCGGGCTCAGGTGACCGATGGCCGGGCACCGCAGTCGACCACGTACGCGCCGCCGACCTCCACCACGCACCCGGAAACGAGCCGCAACCACGTTGAGCCCGGCGATGACCACGGACGGCACCTCGAGCCCGGGGACAACCACGGCCGGCACCTCGAACCCGGTGACGACCACGGCCGGCACCTCGAACCCGGTGACGACCACAGCCGGCACCTCGAGCCCGGGGACGACCACGGCGGCGACAGCGGCCACGGTGGTCCCGGCCGGCACTGAACAACTCCACAAAGGACGGTGCCACCGCCGGAAACCCCGGCAGTGGCACCGACCTCCGTCAGTGGTGCGGCCGCTTCAGGCCGGTCAGGTCGCGCTTGACGACGGTGTTGCGGTCGCCCACGGTGTTACCGAAGGCGAACTGCGGCCAGTAGCCCATGATCTCCTGGCGGCTGCGCTCGCTCCACTGGCGGGCGAGTGCGCTGCGGGACTTGTAGAAGTTCAGCGCGTAACCGTGGGTGTGCAGGCGAAGGATTGAGAAGCCGCCCGGGTATTCCTTGGCGGCGGCCACTTCCTGCAGCGTCACGCGCGGGGCCGTCGGGCTGATCGTGCGGTGGTTGCGGTGGGTGTGGCCCGCGTGGTGCAGGAACACGCCCGGCGTCTGCGAGTACCAGTCGAGGATCTGCGCGGCCTGGGTGGCGTCGACGGAGCTGCCCGCGGTGATCGGGAACGCCGAGTCCTGCATCACGAGCGGGTGGTGGCCGAACACGAGCGTCGGCTGGTCGCGGTGGTTCTTGAGGTCGGTGCGGAACCAGTCGAGCTGCTCGGGCGACAGGCCGCCGGCGTCGCCGCCGTTGCCGGGCTTGTCGTAGGTGTCGAGGCCGATCACGTGCAGGCCGGACAGGTCACGCGAGAAGTAGGTGCGCTCGGTGTGCGGGAAGTACGCGTCGTGGAAGCAGTCGTTGCCCTGCCACTGCCCGACGCGGCAGGTCGAGTACGCGTCGCCGATGTGCGCGCGGTCGTGGTTGCCGCGCGTGACGAAGTAATCCTCCTGGTAACGCCCGAAGCGCGACAGCAGGTGCCCGGCGCGGCTGAGGTCGGTCGGCACCGCCTCGGCGGAGATGTCACCGGCGGCCAGCAGGTAGCGCGGGTCGAAGCGCTTCACGTCCTGCACCAGCGATTCCAGCATCACCTCCGGGTACGGCGGCAGTCCGGGCACCTGCGAGATCCCGATGTACTGCGGCTGCCCGCCGACGAGCCCGGCCTGCGTCTCGCCCATGTGCAGGTCGTTGCACAGCACCATCGAGAACAGGTGGCTGCCCTCCGGCGGCTGAGGCGTCTTGAACTCGAACGGTCCCGTCGTGCCGAGGCCGCGGTCCGTGGTGCCCACGGCGTTGCCGGCGATGAGCGTGAACGCGGTGGGCGCGGCGAGCTTGCCGTTGGAACGGGCCTGGTAGTAGTACGTCTGGCCCGGCTCGAGGTCGGTCAGCTCGACGTAGTGGTACGGGGTGTGACCGGTGATGTCGTGCGCGACCCGGTTGAGGCGGTTGGGGTTGGCGCCGTAGCGGACTTCGCCGTCGGCGTCGGCCGGGACCATGCGGCCGAGCCCGTCGTCGGTGCCGGCGCGGCCGGTGTACCACGTGATCACGGCGCGGTCTTCCGCGAGCGTCACGAGTTCGAGGTTGACGGGCGTCACCGGGCCCGAGCCTTGGGAGTCGGTCGCGGCCAGCGCGCGGGCGGGGTCGAGCAACGTCGTCGAATCCGCCGTGGCGGCGTACGCGGTCCAGCGCAACAGGTCTCGGCGGGTGAAATCGCAAGCAGGCATGCGCTGCAAGCTCAAGCCGCCCATTGAACGGAACACCGCACCAGGGAGAAACGCAAGTGTCGGCACTCGGAAGTCGGCCGATTCCCGGGTGCTCGACCGGGCCCGGTTCCGCCCGCCGGAACGTCGGGCGGGCGGAACCGGGCCGGGTCAGGCGACGAGCCGCAGCGGCTGTTCGAGCGCGTCGACCAGAACGCCCAGCCACGAAGCCGCCAGCGCCCCGTCGATCGCGCGGTGGTCGACCGCCAGCGTGAGCGCCAGCTGCGTCGCCACGGTCAGCTCGCCGTCCACCACCACGGCACCGGCTTTCCCGGCGCCCACCGCGAGGATCGACGACTGCGGCGGGTTGATGATGGCCGTGAACTCGTCCACGCCGTACATGCCGAGGTTGCTCACCGCGATCGAGCCGCCTTCGAGGTCGTGCTGCCTGAGCTTGCCCTCGTCGGCCTGGCTCGCGAACCCCTTGACCTGGCCCGAAATCGCGCTCGGCGCCAGCTTCTCGACCCCGCGCACGACCGGCGTGACCAGGCCGCGCCCGGACGCGATGGCGACGCCGACGTCGACCGAGTCGTACTTGCGCAGCGCGTCCTCGGTCCAGATGACGTTGGCGTCGGGCACCTCGGTGTGCGCGACGGCCACGGCCCGGATGATCAGGTCGTTGACCGAGATCCGTGCCGGCGACACCTCGTTGAGCTGCTTGCGCAGAGCCAGCAGCGCGTCGATCCGCGCCGTGCGCCGCACGGAGAAGTGCGGCACCGTCTGCTTGCTCATCGTCAGCCGGCTCGCGATGGCGCGGCGGATCCGGGTGTGCGGGATCTCGGTGAACGACGCGCCTGCCGCCGGTTCACGGCGGACGGGCACGGATTCGGTCACGGGCTTTTCGGGCGCCGGAGCCGGTGCCGGCGCCGGTGCGGGCTGTGGCACGGCGGGTGCCGGCCGGTCCGCTCGCACGATCGCGGCCTCCACGTCCTTGCGCACGATCCGCCCGTTCGGCCCGGTCCCGGTCACCGCTTCGAGCCCGATCCCGGCTTCCTTCAGCATCTTGCGCGCCAGGGGGCTCGCGAAGATCCGCTCACGGGACCCGTTCGACGCGGCGGGCACCGGCTCAGACTCGGCCGGTTCAGACTCGGCCGACTCAGACGGGGCCGACTCAGACGGGGCCGAGCCGTTCTGCGAAGCCGAAGCCGATCCACCCAGCTCCGCCAGCAGCCCGCTCACGTCCTCCCCCACGGCACCCAGCACGGCGATCGGCGTGCCGACCTCCACCGTCGTCCCGCGGTCCACCAGTTGCCGCAGCACGGTCGCGCCGGCTTCGGCTTCGACCTCCACGGCCGCCTTGTCCGTCTCCAGCACGGCCAGTGCCGTGCCGGCGTCGAACGCCTCGTTCTCGGGCACCAGCCACTCGCTCAGCACGGCCTCGGTCGACCCCGTGGCGACTTCGGGCACCCGCAACAGCGTTGCCATCGTTGGAACTCCTCGCTGCCAGTCGCAGTTGCGGTCAGTCGGACAGGCGCCGCAGCGCCGCGGTCACTTCCTCGGTCCGCGCGATCGCCGCGCGTTCGAGGACCTTGCTGATGCTGGGCGACGCCTCGCCGCCGGTGACGCGCTCGATCGGCGCGTCGAGCCAGTCGAACAGGCGGCGCTGGATCTCGTCGGCGAGCCGGCCGCCGTAGGAGGTGCCGATGGCGCCCTGCTCGACGATCAGCACCCGGTTGGTCTTGCGGACACTGCGTTCGATCGTGTCCCAGTCGAGGCTCGCGCGGTCGAGCCAGCGCAGGTCGATCAGGTCGGCGCTCACGCCGGTCTCGTCGAGGGCCTCGAGGCAGTGCCCGACCATGGACAGGTAGCTGATCACGGTGAGGTCGTCGCCCGTGCGCCGCAGCGCGGCCTTGCCGACGGGGATGCGGTAGTCGAAGTCGTCGACCGGCGCGGTGCCCGTGGAGGCGTAGAGGTCCACGTGCTCCAGCACCACGACCGGGTCGTCGCAGGCCAGCGCGGTGTTCAGCAGGCCCACGTAGTCGAACGGGTTCGACGGCGCCACGACCCGCAGCCCGGGTGCCGTGGTGAGGACACCGGCCGGGTCCATCGAGTGCTGCGAGCCGTAGCCGGTGCCTGCTGCGAGCTTGCTGCGCAGCACGAACGGCACGCTGCCGGTCCCGCCGAACATGTGGCGCGCCTTGGCGACCTGGTTGAACAGCTGGTCGGCGGCGACCCACATGAAGTCGGCGTACATGAACTCGACGATCGGGCGGGCCCGGCCGTCGATGGCCATGCCGCCCGCGAGGCCCGCGAACGCGTTCTCGCTGATCGGCGTGCCCAGCACGCGCTCGGGTGCCGTTTCGATGGCCTTCTTGGTGGCGCCGTTGGTGCCGCCCTTGAGCCGGTCGACGTCCTCGCCGAGCACGACCACGCGCTCGTCGGTCTCCAGCCGCCGGGCGAGGACATCGCTCACGGCGTCGATGAAGCGCCGTTCCTTGAGCGCGCCGCTGAAGGATTCGGCTTCCTCGTAACGGCTTCCGTCCAGTTCGGACAGATCACCGCGCACGCCGACGTCGACGAACGCCGGGTCCGGCCACGCGGAGTCCTTGATGCGGCGCTTGCCGTCCGGGCCGTCTTCGAGGAAGCTGTCGCCGATCTCGTGCAGCGTCCGGGTGATCTCCTCGTCGAACGCCTTGAGCCGGTCGTCGTCGGCGAGGCCGCGGCGCACGACGTGACCGCGCAGCAGGTCGATCGGGTCGCGGTCGCGCCAGGACTTCTCCTCGTCCTTCGTGCGGTAGCCGAAGGCGCTGCCCGGGTACGGGCCGTTCTGGTGGAAGTAGCGGTAGACCTCGGCCTCGACGATGGTCGGCCCGTTGCCCGCGCGCATGTGGGCCACGGCCTCGCTCATCGCCAGGTGCACGGCGAGGGGATCCATTCCGTCCACCTGCCAGCTCGGGATGTTGAACCCGAGGCCGCGTGCGGAGAGCCGGGTTTCGGCCGTGGCCGTGTCGACCGGCGTGGACACCGCGTACTGGTTGTTCTCGATGAAGAAGCAGACGGGCAGTTTCCACGCGGCGGCGAGGTTGAACGTCTCCAGCACCGAGCCGATGTTCACGGCACCGTCGCCGAAGTAGGTGACGGTGACCGCGTCGGTGCCGGTGTGGCGCTGGTTCCAGGCGAAGCCCGCGGCCTGCGGCACTCCCCCGCCGACGATCGCGTTGGTGCCCATCGCGCCGGCCTCGCGCCACTGCAGGTGCATCGACCCGCCGCGCCCGCTGCCGTAGCCCTCGGCCAGGCCGCAGATCTCGGCGAGCGTGCGGCGCAGCACCGTGCGGACTTCGTCGTCGAGCGCCGGCAGGCCGGTGGGCTTCGGGGCGACGTGACCGAAGGCCTTGGCGAGGAACTGGTGGTGGCCGCGGTGCGAGCCGTTCACGAAGTCGTCGCTGCGCAGCGGGGCGATCGAGCCGACGGCGCCGCCCTCCTGGCCGATGCTCGAGTGGGCCGGGCCGTGCACGAGGCCCTGGCCGGCGAGTTCCAGCACGTACTCCTCGAACGACCGGATCCACTGCGCCCGCCCGAGCAGGCTCAGCAGCAGGTCCGGTGCGGCTTCGTCCCAGTCCTCCGGCGTGGCGCGCAGGCGGATCCAGGGCGCGCCGGCGACCAGTGACTCGTGAGTGGCCATCAGGGCTCCTCATCTTCGAATGGATCCATTGCGAAAGGCTTGACGGAGACTATGCCGTCAAGTAGCCATGAAAAGCAAGTGAATGGATCCATTGGAGGTGTGCTCATGCCGATCCCCGGAGTGACGGGCGTCGACCACTTCGGCCTCACGGTGCCGGACCTCGACCAGGCCCACGAGTTCTTCACCGAGGTACTGGGCTGCGAATACCTGTACCGGCTCGGACCGTACGAGCACGACGACAGCTGGATGAGCGAGCATCTCGGCGTCGACGACAAGGCGGTGATGCGGCGTCTGCACTTCTACCGGCTCGCCGGCTTGGCGATCTTCGAGGTGTTCCAGTACGAGGCGCCGGAGCAGAACCTCGTCCCGCCGCGCAACTCCGACGTCGGCGGGCACCACATCGCGCTGTACGTGGAGGATCTCGACGCCGCCGTCGCCGACCTGCACCGCCGCGGCCTGCGTGTGCTCGGCGAGCCGACCACCAGCAGCGGCGCGAGCGAAGGACAGCGGTGGGTGTACTTCCTGTCACCGTGGGGCCTGCAGTGTGAGCTAGTGTCCTATCCGAACGGAAAGGCCTTCGACCACAACCCGAAGGCGTTCGACTGAGCCTTGTCCGGCTGAGTCCGGGACCACCGCCGCGAGGCGTTCGATCGAGAGGAACGGGCGTGGCCGTACCCGCGGGTGTCGCGAGCCAGCGCGTCGCCGACGAGCTGCGAGCGCGGATCCTCGACGGCCGCCTCGCCCCGGGCACGCGCATCATCCAGGACGAGCTCGCCGAGGAGCTGCACACCAGCCGCCTGCCGGTGCGCGAGGCGCTGCGCATCCTGGAGTCCCGAGGGCTGGTGACCCTGCGCGCCAACTCCGGCGCGTGGGTCACCTCCATGGACGTACGCGAGTGCGAGCTGTCGTACAAGATGCGCGAACGGCTGGAACCCTTGCTGCTGGCCGAATCCGCGCCCCGGCTGTCCGATGGGGACATCGACGAGCTGGAAGCCCTCGAGGACCGCATCGAGAAGACGGACGACGTCGAGGAGTTCCTCGTGCTCGACCGGCAGCTGCACTGGACGGTCTACCGCCACCACGACGCCCACGACCTCGCCGCCATCCTCAACCGGCTGTGGGACACGACGCAGCACTACCGCCGGGCGTTCACGCGCCTGGCCGGCGAACGCCGCAGCTGGATCATCCGCGCGGAGCACCGCCTGCTCATCGAGGCGCTGCGCCAGCGCGACCACGCTTCGGCGGAGCGCATCCTGGAGCTGCACATCCGCCGGACGCGGGTGGAATTGGTGAAGCACCCGGAGGTGTTCGCGGTGCCCGTCCCGCCCGGAACCGGGGTTAACGGTCACTGAACCCCCGGGCCGGTGTCCCGCTCGCGCGCAAGGCGGGGGTGTCGGCGGCCCTCGTGAGCCGGATCGAGAACGGCAAGGCCCGGCCCTCGGTCGCGTCGCTGTACGCGCTGGTGCAGCACCTGAACCTGACCGTGGACGAGCTGGTCGACCCCGCCGGCGCACGAGCCGAAGCGCGGAGGGCCACCCCTCTCGTCAGGCAACGGCCGATCCGTGGCCGGCGAGCTCCCGGCGCCGCAGAAGCTGATCAGCGCGCCCTGGTGCAGCTGGGCGAGACCCGCCGCACGCTCAAGCTCGAAGTCGCGCGGCATCACCTGGGCGAGCCCGCCGTCGGCGTCCGGATGGTGCACGCGCCGTTCGGCCCGCCGGAGTGACGCGGTGTCCCGCGGTATGCTGCGTCGCGACAGTGGTCATTCTCGCTGACAGTCAGCACAGGTGACCACCTCGACCGGAAGGGTGCCGTCATGACTCGACTGGCTTTCGGGTTCTCGCTCGTGCCGACGCTCGACATCGGCGCGCACCGCGAGCTGGCAGTGGCCGCGGAGGAGCACGGGCTGGAGTTCCTCGGCATCCAGGACCACCCGTACGTGCCGGAGTACCTCGACACCTTCGTGCTCGCGGGCGCCCTGCTGGCCGCCACCCGCCGCATCCACGTGTTCCCCGACGTGACGAACCTGCCGCTGCGGCCGCCCGCGATGCTCGCCAAGGCGGCCGCGTCGCTCGACCTGGTGTCCGGTGGGCGGTTCGAGCTCGCCGTCGGCGCGGGCGGCTACTGGGACGCCATCGAGCGCCTCGGCGTCCGGCGGCGCTCGAGGGCCGAGGCCAACGCCGCGCTGGAGGAGGCGTTCGAGGTCATGCGGGCGATCTGGCGCGCCGACCGGCGGCCGCTGCACCACCGCGGCGTTCACTACACAGTGGACGGTCTCGTGCCCGGGCCCGCGCCCGCGCACCCGATCGAGCTGTGGACCGGCGCGCAGGGACCGAAGGCGCTGGCCCTGACCGGCCGGATCGCCGACGGCTGGGCCGCGCCGATCCCCTCGTACCTGCCCTACGAGCAGTGGGGTCCGGCCCACACGATCCTGGACGAGGCCGCCACCGCTGCCGGCCGCCGGCCGTCGGACGTGCGCCGGATCTGCCAGATCGTCGGCACGATCACCGACGCGCCCGGCACTCTGCGGGTCACCACCGGCGCCGAACCCGTGCGCGGCGACGCGGCCCAGTGGGCCGAGTTGCTGACCCGCTCGGCCACCGAACTGCCCTTCACGACGTTCGTCTTCTGGCCGGAGCACCAGACGATCGACCAGGTGCTGCGCTTCGCGCGAGACGTCGTCCCGGCCGTCCGGCGGACGGTCGAGGGCTAGGCCGGCGGGTCCCCAGGCGAGACCAGGCCGGTTTCGTAGGCCAGCACCACTGCTTGGGCGCGGTCACGCAGGGACAGCTTCGCGAAGATCCGGGCGACGTGGGTTTTGATCGTCGCCTCGCTCAGGGTGAGCTCGGCGGCGAGCTCGGTGTTGGACCGGCCGCGGCCCAGCAGCGCCAGGACTTCGAGCTCGCGCGGGGTCAGCGCGGACAGGTCGCGGTGTGGCAACGGGACGGCCGCGGCCGGAGCCGGAGCGGCGGCCGAGGCGAAGCGTTCCACCAGCCGGCGGGTGATCGAGGGCGCCAGCAGCGCGTCGCCGGTGTCGACGAGCCGGACGGCGGCCACGAGGTGTTCGGGCGTCACGTCCTTCAGCAGGAAGCCGCTCGCGCCGGCGGCGAGGGCTTGGTAGACGTAGCTGTCGAGGTCGAACGTCGTCAGCATCAGCACCTTGCAGCGCGGGTCGTCGGCCAGGACGCGGCGGGCGGCTTCGAGACCGTCCATGGCCGGCATGCGGATGTCCATGAGCACGACGTCGGGGTGCAGCTCCCGCACCAGCTCGACCGCCGCCAGCCCGTCGGCCGCTTCGCCGACCACGTCGATGCCGCCGGCCGTGAGGATCATGCGGAAGCCCGTGCGGACCAGGCCCTGGTCGTCGGCGATGACGACCCGCGGGGCGGTCACGGGCGTTCCAGCGGGATCCGGGCGCGCACGCGGAACCCGCCGCCGAGGCGGCGGCGCGCGTCGAGGTCACCGCCGAAGGCCGCGACGCGTTCCCGCAGCCCGAGCAAGCCGCGGCCCTCGCCGGGCGAGGACGACGCGGCGGCCGAGCCGCCCGTGAGCACGCTCGGCCCGCTGTTCACCACCTCGACCCGCAGATAGTGGTCGGTGTAGCGCACCGTCACCTCGGCCTTTCCCCCGTCGCCGTGCTTGAGCGCGTTGGTGAGCGCCTCCTGGATGATCCGGTACGCCGTCAAGTCCACTCCGGACGGCAGCGACCTCGGCTCGCCCGACACGCGCACCTCCACCGGCAGCCCGGCGAACGCGATCCGGTCGACGAGCGGGCTCAGCCGCGCGAGGCTGGGCTGTGGCGCGAGGTCGGTCGGCTCCTCGCCGTCGGCCGGCGGCGCGAGCAGGCCGAGCAGGTTCCGCAGCTCCGTCATCGTGTCGCGCCCGGCGGTCTCGACCTCCCGCAACGCCTCGGCCGCCTGCGCGGGCTCGGTCTCGACCACCAGCCGCGCGGCGCCGGCCTGCACGAGCATCACGCTCACGTTGTGGCTCACGATGTCGTGCAGCTCGCGGGCGATCCGCGCGCGTTCGGCGTCGACCGCCTGCTGCGCGGCGCTTTCCCGCTCCCGCTCCAGCAGCCACCCGCGCTCCTCGAGCGCACGCACGGCCGCGCGCCGCGCGCGAACCAGCCGCACGGCCAGCACCACCGCGACCAGGCATGCCACGGCCGCGACCCCGAGTTCCCACACACCCGGAGACTCTCCCAGGCCGCCGCGCCCGCCGCATCAACCCGGCGCCTACATCCCCAGGATGACGGCGGCCGGCGGTTACCTCCCCGGACGGATGCCCCGGCGGCGAAGCTGCTTCAGGATTGCGTGCTGTGACCAGTGACGAGAGCAGCGCGAACCCGGTGGTGCAGCTGACCGCCGTGCGCAAGGAGTACAGCGATTCCGTGGCCCTGGACGGGGTCTCGCTGGGAATCCGCGCCGGTGAGGCGGTCGCGGTGATGGGACCGTCGGGCAGCGGCAAGTCGACGCTGCTGAACATGGTGGCCGGGCTGGACCGCCCGACGTCCGGCTCAGTCGTCGTCAACGGCGAAGACCTCGGCAAGCTCAGCGAGACGGGGCTCGCGCTGTTCCGCCGCCGGCGCATCGGCATGATCTTCCAGTTCTTCAACCTGCTCGACGACCTCCCGGCGCTCGACAACGTCGCCCTCGCCGCGCAGCTGACCGGAACTTCGGCCGCGCAAGCCCGCGCCCGCGCGCTGGAGCTGCTCGACGAGCTCGGGATCGCCGGGCGCCGCAACATCCACCCCGCGCAGCTCAGCGGCGGCGAACGCCAGCGCGTGGCCGTCGCCCGGGCGCTGATGAACCGGCCCGCCCTGCTGCTGGCCGACGAGCCCACCGGCGCGCTGGACAGCCGCTCCGGCGAGCAGGTGATGGACCTGCTGCTCGACCTCAACCAGATCGGGCAGACGCTGCTGCTCGTCACGCACGACGAGCGGCTCGCGAAGCAGTGCGCCACCCGCGTGGTCCACGTCGTCGACGGCCGGATCGCCGCGACCTCGGGTCTGGAGCGCACCTCGTGAGCGCCGTGTGGCGGGTGGCGCGCGCCGCGGTCCGGCGCCGGCGGGTGCAGACGGCCGTCATCGGCGTCGTGGTCGCCGTGTCGACGGGCACGATCGTGCTCGCGCTCGGGCTGCTGGTGTCGGCGTCAGGGCCGTTCCAGCGAGCGCACGCGGAGCAGAACGGCGCGCACCTCGTCGTCGCCTACGACACCACGCGGGTGCCGGGCGAGCGGCTCGCCGCCACCTCCGCGCGGCCCGGGGTCGAGGCGGCGGCCGGGCCGTTCGGGCAGGTCACGCTGGACACGGCGAAGAGCGTCGCGGCGCGGGCGGGCAGCCTGACCACGGTCGGGCGCGCGGACCCCGGGGGCGCCGTCGACCGGCTGGACGTGTGGGCGGGCCGGTGGGCGACGGCGCCCGGGGAGATCGTGCTGAACTTCCCGCGCGGCTCCGGCGACCTGGTCCCCGTCGGTTCGCGGATCGAGATCCCGGGCAAGCCCGTGCTCACCGTCGTCGGGTTCGCGTATTCGGTGAGCGCCTCCGCCGACGCGTGGGTGACGCCGGCCCAGCTGACGGCGCTGCGGCCCACCACGGCGCAGATGCTCTACCGCTTCACCCACGCCGCCACGGCGGCGGAGGTCGACGCGGGCCTGACCTCGGTGACGGCCGGGTTGCCGGCGAAGTCGGTGCTGGGCGAGCAGTCCTACCTGACCGTCGAGGAACGGCTCAACTCCGACGTCGGCCCGTACGTGCCGTTCCTGGTCCCGTTCGGGATCCTCGGGCTCGCGGTGGCCGTGCTGATCGTCGCCAACGTGGTGAGCGGCGCGGTGGTGTCCGGGTTCCGCGACATCGGGGTGCTCAAGTCGCTCGGCTTCACACCGAATCAGGTGATGGGCGTGTACCTGCTGATGGTGCTCGTCCCCGCCGCCCTCGGCTGCGTGGTCGGGACGATCGGCGGCAATCTCGTCGCCAAACCTGTGCTCACGGACGCGTTCAGCGCGTTCGGCGCGGGCGGTGTTGGGATCGACGCGTGGGTCGACGTCGTCGCGCTGGTGGGCTTGCCGCTGGTCGTCGTGCTGGCCGCGCTGGTTTCCGCGCTGCGGGCCCGCCGGCTGCCGGCGACGGCGGCGATCAGCGCGGGCAGCGGACCGCGGTTCGGGCGCGCGTTCACCGTCCAGCGGTGGCTCGCGGGCACCCGGCTGCCGCGGTCGGTCAGCCTCGGTCTCGGTGTGCCGTTCGCCCGCCCGGCGCGCAGCGCGCTGACGCTGGCGGCGATCGTGCTCGGCGTCATGACGGTGACACTGTCGATCGGCGTCACGCTGTCGGTGAACGCGTACAAAAACGCGATGCGGCCCGCGCACCCCGACCGCGTCGAGTTCCTCGCCGGCCTGCCCGACGGGCTCACCATTCCGGCCGGGCTGCCCGGTCCGCGTCCGGCGCCGGCGCTCACCGATTCTGCCGACGAAGCGATGCTGCGTTCGCTCCCCGGTTCCACCCGCGTCGCCGTCTCGGCCGAGCGCACCGTGCACCTGCTCGGCAGCCAGGAGAACCCGTCGGTCATCTTCTCGCGCGGGGACTCGGCGGCGCTGGGGCCGGAGATCCTCGACGGCCGATGGCCGGCGCGCGCCGGGGAAGCCGCCGCGCCGTCCCGGTTCCTCAACCAGCGCGGGCTCGCCCTCGGTGACACGATCACAGTGGAGCTGGGCGGAAATCGCACGCAGCTCACGCTCGTCGGGGTCACGCTGACCAACAACGACCAGGCGATCTACGCCGACTGGTCGACCCTCGACGTCCTCGCGCCGGGCACCCGCGCGGAGACCTACGACGTGCAGCTGGCTCCCGGCGCCGGCCGCGAAACGCTCGTGAGCGCGGTGCAGGCCCGCGACCCCGGGCTGGAGGCCGCTCCCCCGCGTGACGGCACGTCTTCGCAAGCCGTGCTCCTGGTCGGCAGTGCGTCGGTCCTGACGCTGGTGCTGGCGATCGTCTCGGCGCTGGGGGTGTTCAACACCGTGGTGCTCAACGCGCGCGAACGCCGCCGCGACCTGGGGATGCTCAAGGCGATCGGGATGACCCCGCGCCAGGTGACGGTCATGATGATCACCTCGGTGGGCGTCCTGGGTGTGGTCGGCGGCCTGCTCGGGCTCCCGCTCGGCTTCTTCGTGCACCGGCTGGTCGGGCCGGCCATGCTGCGGGCGGCCCAGTCGGACGTGTTCGGGTTCGTGATCGACGTTTACCGCGCGCCGATGCTCGTCGCGCTGGGGCTGGCCGGGGTCGCGATCGCCGTGCTGGGTGCGCTCATCCCCGCCGGACGCGCGGCTCGGCTGCCGATCGCGGCGGTGCTGCACAACGAATGAAGTGCTGGAGCGGGCCGGTCGTGCGGGCCCGCTTCAGTCCACTTCGGACTGCTCGGCGCGGCGGTAGTGCCGGCGCGCCTTGAGGCGGTTGCCGCACGTGGCCATCGAGCACCAGCGGGCGGTGTTGGCCTTGCTGTGGTCGATGAGGAACAGACGGCACTCCGGGTTGGCGCAGGGGCGCAGGCGGCCGGATTCGCGCAGGCCGTCCCAGGTGAGGACCGCGCGTGCGGCCGCGGTGTGACCCGCGGGGGCGTCGAGGGTCCAGCCGATGCCGTCGGCGCCGAGGGTCGCGAGGTATCCGACGCCTTCGACGAAACGCCCGACCGACGACGGTTCCGCGTCGCCGCGCACCACGTCCTGCAGGGTCGCGCGCAGGTCGAGCAGCGTGCGCCACTCCGCTTCCGTCGCCGGCTGGCCGTGGGCGGAGAGCCAGCGCCGGGCGTCTGCCGAGTCGGCGAGGTCGTCGTGCGGCGTGCCGTCGACGAGTGCCGTGGTGTTCAGCAGGTCGAGGACCAGTGTCTCGTCTGGCTCCATCGCTCTTCCCTCCATTGACCTAACCCTCAAATTCCCTCTTGACAGGTTAGTTCTACCATGTTTGAGTTCTAACTACCAGAAGCGACTTTAAGGGTTAGACATGAACGTGACGCCGATGCACCCGAGGACCAGCGAAGCCATGTCGATGTCGGAGATGGGTCAGTCCGAGATGTCCGGGTCCGGGATGCCGATGGGCCGGATGTCGATGTCCGGGCCGTCGTCGAGCCCGCTGCGGACGTTCCTGCGGACCGAGTCCGGCAGCGCCGGGATCCTCGTCGCGGCGATCGTGGTGGCCCTGGCCTGGGCGAACCTGGCGCCGGGCGCGTACGACGCCGTGTGGAACTGGGTGCTGAGCGTGCGGGTCGGGCCGCTGAGCGCCGCACTGCCGGTGCGCGACTGGGTCAACAGCGGCCTGATGACGCTGTTCTTCCTGGTGGTGGGGCTCGAGGCGCGGCGTGAGTTCGACCTCGGCGACCTGCGCGAACGCCGCCGCCTGATCCTGCCCGCCGTCGCCGGGCTGGCCGGCATGGCGGTGCCGGTGCTGATCTACCTGGCGCTCAACGGCGGCGGGCCCGGCGCGCACGGCTGGGGCGCGGCGATGTCGACCGACACGGCGCTGGCGCTGGGCGTGTTCACCGTGGTCGGGCGGGGTGCGCCCGAGCGGATCCGCACGTTCGTGCTCACCGTGTTCGTGGTGGACGACATCGTGGCGCTGGTGGTGATCGCGCTGGCGTACAGCGGGCACGTGGACCTGATGGCCGTCGGGATCGCCGCCGCCGCGTACGCCGGAGTGCTGGCGAGCCGCCGGCTCGACTACCGCTACCGCAAGCCGGTGTTCACCGCGCTGGCGCTGACGGTGTGGGGCGCGCTGCTGACCAGCGGGATCGACCCGGTCGTGGCGGGTCTGGCGGTGGGGCTCGCGACGTCGGCGTACGTGCCGAAGCGCGACTCGCTGGAGGAGGCGACCCAGCTGGTGCGCCTGTTCCGCGAGCAGCCCACCGCGGAGGCGGCCAGCTCGGCGAGCAAGCGGCTGAGCGCCACGCTGTCGGCCAACGCGCGGCTGCGCCACGCCTTCCACCGCGCGACGAGCTACGTCGTCGTCCCGCTGTTCGCGCTGGCCAACGCCGGCATCACCGTGAACACCGAGGTGCTGGGGAGCGCGGTGACCGCGCCGGTCACCGTCGGGATCTTCCTCGCCTACGTGCTGGGCAAGCCGGTCGCGGTGTTCGGCTCCTCGTGGCTGCTGACCCGACTGACCGGCGGGGCGCTGCAGCCGCAGGTCGGCTGGGCCGGGGTGCTGAGCGGCGGCGCGATGGCGGGGGTCGGGTTCACCGTGTCGCTGCTGATCGCCGACCTCGCCTTCACCGGGCGAGAACTGGAAGAGGCGAAGCTCGGCGTCCTCGCAGCCGCGGCGGGCGCGGCGCTGCTGACCTTCCTCGTGCAGAAGGTCACGGCCGCGCTGCCGGAGGAGGTGCGGACCCGCGCGCTGCTCGGCGACGCGCCCGTGCTGACCGACCTCGTCGCTCCGGTGGACCTGAGCCGCGACCACGTGCGCGGGCCGGAGGACGCGGCGGTGACCGTGGTCGAGTACGGCGACTTCGAGTGCCCGTGGACCGGCATGGCGGCACCGACCGCGCGCGAACTGCTGGCCGAGAACAGCGACATTCGCTACGTGTGGCGCCACCTGCCGCTGCACGACATCCACCCCCACGCGCAGCTGGCGGCCGAGGCTGCGGAGGCGGCGGGCGCGCAGGGCGCGTTCTGGCCGATGCACGACCTGTTGCTGGGCAACCAGACCGACCTGCACTTCGACGCCCTCGTCGGCTACGCCGAGCAGCTGGGCCTCGACGTCGACCGCTTCCGCGACGACCTGCTGCGCCGCCGGTTCGCCGGCCACGTCGAGCGCGACGTCGAGTCGGCCGACCTCAGCGGGGTCGCGGGGACGCCGACGTTCTTCGTCAACGACCAGCGCCACGACGGCCCGCAGGACCTCGCGACCCTGACCACCGTGATCACCGGCGCCCGCAGCCGCGTGACCGCCTTCGCCCCCGCGGCGGCGATCGTTCCCGCCGCGGCCTGAGCACCGTCCACAAGAGACCTGTCCACTCGCGACACCCGGAGGAAGTCATGTCCGCTCACACCACCACCAACACCACCGCCTCGGCCGAGATCGACACCACCGGCGCGCTGAGCCCCGACGTGGGCCTCGTCCCGGGCATCTACATCACCCGCCACGGCGCCCGGTTACCGATCTGGCCCCGCCGCCGGCACGCGACACCGAAGTCGCGCTGAGCCGCTTGACGGCAGCGGATTCCCGTCGGTTGGCGGGAATCCGCTGCCGTCTGGCACCCAGACCGGCAGTCGGCGCGCTCAGCCCAGCCCTTCGGACTCAGCCCAAGCATCTGCATCACCCGCCAGGGCGCCCGGTTGCCGATCTGGCCTCGGCGCCGGCACCGAAGTCACGCTGAGCCCGACGGACCGCAGCGGAATCCCCTCGGCTGACGGGAATCCGCTGCTGTCTGGCACCCCGGCCAGTAGTCGGCGCGCTCAACCCCGCCCTCGGCCTCAGCCCATGCACCTACGTCACCCGCCACGACGCTCGGTTGCCGATCTGGCCCCGCCGCCGGCACGCGGCACCGAAAACGCACTGAGCCCGTTTGCACGACAGTGGATTCCCGTCGGTTGGCGGGAATCCACTGCTGTCTGGCATCCAGACCGGTAGTGGACGCACTCAGCCCAGCCCTCGGATTCAGCCCGGGCATCTACATCACCCGGCGAGCCACTCGGTTGCCGATCTGGCCTCGGCGCCGGCACCGAAGACACACTGAGCCCGATGCACGGCAGTGGATTCCCGCCGATTGGCAGGAATCCACTGCCGTCTGGCACCCCGGCCAGTAGTCGGCGCGCTCCCCGCCCTCGGCCTCAGCCCAGCACCTACGTCACCCGCCACGACGCTCGGTTGCCAATCTGGCCCCGCCGCAGGCACGCGACACCGAAGTCACACTGAGCCCACTGCACAGCAACGGAATCCCGCCGGTTGGCGAGATCCCACTGCTGGCTGGCACCCAGGCCGGCAGTGGGCGCACTCAGCCCAGCCCTCGGACTCAGCCCGAGCACCTCCATAACCCGCCACGACGCTCAGTCGTTGTTCTGACCCCGACGCCGACACACGGCACCGAAAACGCGCCGATCCCGTTGCACGGCAGCGGATTCCCGCCTGTTGGCCAGAAACCGCTGCCGTCTGGCACCCAGACCGGTAGTGGGCGCACGCAGCCCAGCCCTCGGACTCAGTCCAAGCATCTCCATAACCCGCCACGACGCTCGGTTGCCGTTCTGCCCCGGCGCCGCACACGGCACCGAAAACGCGCTGAGCCCGTCGCACGACAACGGAATCCTGCCGGTTGGCGGGAATCCGCTGCTGTCTGGCACCCAGGCCAGTGGTCGGCGCGCCCCGTGGTTCCTAGCGTGACGGCCATGACCGAAGTGCTGCTGCCGATCGTGATCGGCCTGGTGTACGTGCTGCTGTCGTCCCTGATTCGCGAGCCGCACCGGCGGAGGTTCAACGCGCTCATGGTCGCCGGCGCGGGGGCGGCCTACCTCTCCGGCGGCGGGCTGGGCGTGTGGGAGCTGGCGTTCTGCGCGGTGATGACGCTGGTCGCCTTCCGTGGGCTGGACTCGTGGACGTTCATCGGGATCGGGTGGCTGCTGCACACGGCGTGGGACGTCGTCCACCACCTCAAGGGGGCGCCGATCCTGCCGTTCGCGGCGGACTCGTCGTTCGGGTGCGCGCTGACGGATCCGGTGATCGCGCTGTGGGCGTTCACGGGTGGGCGCAGTCCGTGGGCGTGGCTGCGCCGGAAGGCTCCGGCCGCGGTGGGCGGCTAGTCGCTGCGGCCACGCAGGGTGAGCACGACGCGGAGCACGTGCTCGACGGCCGACGGGAAGATGGCCGCGCGCAGCTCACCGCGCGTGGCGAGGTTCTGCGACGCGAACTCCAGCATGCGCTCGGGCCCCAGCCGCCGGACGACCAGCGCCGCGATCTCCTCCAGCTCGAGGTCGGGGTTGTCCAGGCGCCGCAGCGCGAACTCGACGACGAGCTCTTCGTCGGTCATGGCCCCTCCTCGTGGATCTCCCTCGTCCAGAATAGGCCACGTCGGACAGCCTGCCGACGTGTTCGTGGTCGCGGCACTCCCCCGCCCTCCGACGATCTTGCCGGGAACGTCCTACGGGCGAGTAGCGCCCGCACCTGCAAAAACTCCGCCAGATCACTTTAGTTACGACTATTGACTGTAACTTATCTCCCGTTTACGTTTCCCCGAACCGGTCACACGAACCGGACACCTCCGCCGGAAAGGGAGACGACCATGTCCGCAGGAGTTCCGCCCGCCGCCGCGCGGCTCGAGACGGTCATCGGCGATCGGAGGGTCGGCCGGTTCCACGTGCTGCTGCTCGCGCTGACCGGCTCGGTCATGTTCCTCGACGGTCTCGACACGCAGGCGATCAGCTTCGTCGCCCCCGTCGTGGCGAAGGAGTGGCACCTGCCGGTCGCGGCGCTGGGGCCGCTGTTCTCGGCGTCGATCGTCGGGCTGATGGTGGGGTACCTGCTGCTGGCACCGCTGGCGGCGCGGATCGAGCACCGCCGGCTGATCGCGCTGTCGGTGGCGCTGTTCGGCGTCTTCACGTTGCTGTGCGTGTTCGCGACGAACGAGACGCAGCTGATCGTGTTCCGCTTCTTCACCGGGGTGGGGCTCGGCGGGGCGATCCCGAGTGCGGTCGCGCTCGCCAGCGAGTTCGCTCCCGCCCGCCGACGTTCGACGTTCGTGATGTTCAGTTACTGCTGGCTGGCGCTGGGTTTCGTCGCGGCGAGCCTGCTGTCCGGCGTCCTCATCCCGGCCTGGGGCTGGCGCTCGATCTTCGTCCTCGGCGGGGTCCTGCCGCTGGCGGTGTCGGTCGTGCTCGCGGTCTGGCTGCCCCGTTCCCCGGTCCACCTGCTCCAGCGCGGTGAGCACGCCGAACTGCACGCGACGCTGCGCCGCCTGGCCCCCGACCTCGACCCGCGCGCCACGTTCGTCCTCGACGAGCCGGCAGCCGGGAAAGCCACCCGGCGCGACGTCCTGGGCCGCAACCGTCTCGCGGCCACCCTGCTGCTGTGGCTCGCGTTCGCGCTGAACCTCGGCGTGTTCTACGCCGTGCTCAGCTGGCTGCCGACGGTGCTGCTCCGCCTCGGCCACCCGACGTCGACGGCGGTCACGGCCACTGCCCTCGTCACCGTCGGCGGCATCGTCGCGGCGCTGGTCATCGGCCCGGCGATGGACAAGCGCGGCGCGTTCGCCACGCTCGGCACCGTGTACCTGATCGGCTCGGCCCTCATCGCCGTGCTGGGTTTCGCGCTCACCGGTTCGAGCGGGCTGCTGCTCGTGGCCGCCTTCCTCGCCGGCACGTGCGTGACCGGTGGGCAGATGAGCGTGATCGCGCTCGCCGCGGTGCTGTACCCGCCGCGGATCCGTTCGACGGGGGTCGGCTGGGCGCTCGGCATCGGGCGGGCCGGCGGCATCGTGGGGCCTCTGCTCGTCGGGGCCGCTCTCGGCGCGGGCGCCGGTGCGCGGGTGGTGTTCCTGGTGATGGCGGCGGTGTTCCTGCTCGCCAGCGGCACGGTCGCGGTGATGAGCCGCGTGAGCCGGCCCGCGGAGGTCCCGGTTCCGCAAGCCGACCCGCGTCCGGCGACGGCGGGCTAACGCGTCGGGTCCGCCAGCGCCAGCACAGTGCGCGCCCGCTCGACCATCGCCACGTCGAGGAACGTCCCGTCGGCCAGGGCGATCGCCCCGACCCCGGCCGCCGTGGCGTCGGCGACGCGCGCGACGACCTCGCTGGCCCGCGCCACCTCCTCCGCGCTCGGCAGGAACGCGGCGCGGATCGTCGCGAGCTGGGCCGGGTGGATCGCCGTCCGCCCGCGGAACCCGAGCGCCCGCCCGGCCCGGCACGACGCCGCCAGCCCGTCGAGATCGCGCACGTTGGTGTAGGCCGACATCGCCGGCGGCGCCAGCCGCGCAGCCCGCGCCGCCACGATCACGCGGCTGCGCGCCCACGTCAGCCCGGCTTCGTCGTCCACCCCCAGGTCCGACCGCAGATCCGCCTCGCCCAGCCCGATCGACGCCACCTGCGGCGACGCGGTCGCGATCTGCAACGCCCGCTCCACCCCCAGCGCCGACTCGATCAACGGGTGCAATGCGCGCCCCGGCAGCGCCGCGGCGAGCGCCAGCACCTCCTCGGCCGCCTCCACCTTCGGCATCCGCACGCCGACCGCCACCGGCAGCCCCGCCACCGCCTTGACGTCCACCTCGTGCCACGGCGTGCTGGGATGGTTCACGCGCACCTGCATCCGGCGCCCCTCCGGCAGGTCCGCCAGCATCCGCACGACGTCCCCACGCGCCTCCTCCTTGCGCGCCGGCGCCACGGCGTCCTCCAGATCCACCAGCACCACGTCGGCCTCCGACGCGAGCGCCTTCTCCACCCGCTCGGGCCGATCGGCGGGGGCGTAGAGGAAGGTCAACGGCGGGGTGGTGCTCATACCGCTTCTCCTTCGCTCACGACCGCGAGCCGCAGCGCCACATTCGCGCGCACCACGGCCCCAGATGCGGGCAGGTCGGCCCGGGCGTCGGGAAAGGCTTCCGTCGGGCTCATGCCGTACCCCCTTGGCTCGGGTCCGCGAGCGGCCGCACTGCGTTCGCCCGTCGCGCCCGCGGGCGTAGGCGCGACGGGTGCCTCGAACTCACCGAACCCAGTGCCGCCGCGCCGAGGTCGGACCGGGCGGCCAATGCGCGGGTCGGGGTTGTGCACATACCGCTCTCCTTGCACTCCGCGCCGGGGCCGGCCGCGCGGTTCGCGCGCCGTGTCGTTGTGCGCCGCAACTGCGGCGTCTTCGACGTCGTCGAAGACGCCGCCTTCTTCACTCGCTCGGGCCGGTCGGGCGGCGCGGCGAGGAACGTCAACGCCGGCGTCGCGGTCATACCGCTCCCCCTTCGCGCAGGGCCGCGAGCCGCAGCGCCACAATCGCCCGCCACAGCCCCGCGCGCGGGCACCTCGGCCCGGGCGTCGGGAAAAGCCTGCGGAAGCATCGCGCTCATACCTCGCCCCCTTCGTGGAGTTCGGCGATGCGTTCCGCCGAGAAGCCCAGTTCCTCCAGGACGGTGTCGGTGTCGGCGCCGTGGGGGCGGCCGGTGAAGCCGATGACGCCGTCGTTGGCGGAGAGGCGGAAGAGGGGGCCCTGCATGAGGAGGGGGCCGAGTTCGGGGTCGTCGATCTCGTGGATGGTGCCGAGGGCCTGGAACTGGGGGTCGGCGACGATGTCGGCGGCGTCGTAGATGGGGGCGACCGCGGCTTGGGCCTCCTCGAAGGCGGCGACGACCTCGGCGCGGCTGCGCTGGGCGATCCAGCCGCCGACGGCTTCGTCGAGTTCGTCGGCGTGCTGGGCGCGGTCGGCGCCGCGGGCGAACCACGGCTGGTCGGCGAGGTCGGGGCGCCCGACGAGCCGCACCACGCGCTCGGCCACCGACTGCGCCGAGGTGGACACGGCGACCCACTGGCCGTCGGCGGTGCGGTAGGTGTTGCGCGGGGCGTTGTTGATGGACCGGTTGCCCGTGCGCGGCTGCACGGTCCGAAGCTGGTCCCACCGCGTGATCTGCGGGCCGAGCATGGCGAGGATCGGCTCGATGATCGCGGTGTCCACGACCTGCCCGCGTCCGCTGGTGGCGCGGGCCGAAAGCGCGACCATGATCGCGTAGGCCGTGGCCAGGGACGCGACGCCGTCGGCGAGGCCGAAGGGCGGGAGCGTCGGCGGGCCGTCCGGCTCGCCCGTGGTGGCGGCGAACCCGCTCATCGCCTCGGCGAGCGTGCCGAAGCCGGGCCGCGAGCGGTACGGGCCGAACTGCCCGAACCCGGTCACGCGCGCGAGCACCAGCCGCGGGTTGCGGGCCGAAAGCTCGTCGTAGCCGAGGTGCCAGCGTTCGAGGGTGCCGGGGCGGAAGTTCTCGATCACCACGTCGGCCTGGGCGGCCAGCGCCAGGAACACCTCCCGCCCGCCTTCACTGCCGAGGTCCGCGGTGACGGTGCGCTTGTTGCGCCCGAGCGTTTTCCACCACAGGTTGACCCCGTCTTTGGCGACGCCGTGCGTGCGCGACGGGTCGGGGCGGCTCGGGTGCTCGACCTTGATCACCTCGGCGCCCATGTCACCCAGGTGCATCGCGGCCATCGGCCCGGCGAACAGCGTGGACGCGTCCACCACCCGCAACCCGGCGAGCGCGCCGCCGGCGGAATCCCGCGACGTCGTCATGCCGTCACCTCCCAAGCGCAGCGGAAGCCGACCGTCGCGGCGCGCGCCAGGCCCAGGCCGGGCAGCAGGAGCTTCGCGCTGACGTCCGGCGCGTGGCGGCCGCCCGCCACGTACCACTCGGATCCCTCGGCCCGGTAGTCGCTGCCGCCCTTGAGCATCACGAAGCGGGTCCGCCCGTCGGAGTGCTCGCTCTCGGTCCAGTTCCACACGGCGGGCTCGCCCCGGCGCAGGCCGCCGGTCTCCCCCGCCAGCTGCCACTCGTCCTCGGTGGGCAGCCGGCCGCCGCGCCACGCGCAGTAGGCGCGGGCGTCGTCGAGGTCCACATAGGTCACGGGCTCGTCCGGATTCCCCGGCACACCGTCGATCCAGTGGGCGAGAAACCGGTGCGCGTAGGCGGGCCGGTAGCCGGTGGCGGTGAGGAACTCGGCGAACTGAGCGTTGGTGACCTCGGTGCTTGCCACCGCGACGGAAGTCGTGAGCGAGCCCTCGCGCTGGAGGGTCCGGGCGTCGTGCAGCCGCGGCGGGAGCGGCTTCCATTCGTCGACGTAGGGTGCGCCCTGGTACATCCCGGTTTCGCGGGCCTGGTAGCGGACGGTCAGCACATACGGGCCGGCCGGCACCGTCACGACATCAACGTCAGGTCGGCCAGTGGTCCTTTGTGGACTCAGCCGTTCGGCGATCCGGTGTGGGAACCGCGAATGGGCATTGTGGGGCGCCGACTTCAGCGCATCGAGCAGCTCCGGCAACCACGCGGGTTCGGGAGTGCCGTCGGCGAGGTGCAGCACCGCGCCGATGCCACGGGCGGGCACCCCACCCAGCAGATCGAGGACCTTGCCGGGCCCGGCGGGCAGAACGTCACCGGTGTAGTCCGTCTCGCCGCGGTTGACGAGTGTCCACAGTGTCACGCCGTCGAGCTCCCAGCCGGACGCGTAGACGCCGGCGCTGTCGGCTTCGGGCGTCAGCTCGGCGAGCGGGGTCCACTCACCGCCCAGCAGCAGGTCGCCGGCCGCGCGCTGCACGGTCACCATGCGCCGCACGGTCGCGGCGTCGCGGGCCGACCAGCCGACCCACACGCCGAACACGACCTCCCACACCATCACGCCGACGCCGTTGAGCCACGCCGACTGCAGCTCCTCGGAGTGGTCGCGGTGCCAGCGGCGCACGTGGTGCTGCATGTGGCGCCGCTCGTACCAGTGGGCGCGCAGCACGCCGGGCACGGGCGAGTCGGCGAAGAACTGGGCCCACGACGCCGTGTGGTCGGCGATGCGCTCGACCGGCAGCTTCGACTCGCCCTCCAGCACGATCCCGGGACGCGCGGCTTCGAGCCGTTCGACGAAGCCCGGTTCGGCTTTCTTGAGCGTGTCGAGGAAAACGCCGTCGGCCTCGAAGTCGGCGACGAGGGCGGCCAGCTCGGTGAGGTCGTCGGCGCCCCGGCGGGTGCCGACGTCCCACGGGTTGTAGTCCACGAACACGTGCAGGCCGGCGTCGTGCAGGGCCTTGACGAGCTCCGCCAGGCCGGGAACGTCGCGGTAGTAGTCCCACTGGTTGCGGTCGTCGAGGCCGATCACGGGATAGGCGTGCCAGAGCACGACGGCGTCGAGGCCGCCGAAGCGTTCGCGGGCGTCGGCGAGGAACACCTCGGGCGTGAACTTGTGCTCGGCGAAGGAGTACAACAGCTCGTCCCACAGCCAGACCTGCGCCACGGTGTGGCAGCGCGCGGCCCACGCGGCGCCGGGGCGTTCGTAGGCCTCGCCGGTGTAGTCGTGGCGACGGCGAGAATCCTCGCGCCAGCGCCGCAGGTTCTCCCGCCACGCCGGCCGGTCGGCCGGGTCCGCGGGCGCGGCGAAGATCTTGGCCTCGTCGAGGGCGACGAGCTGCTCGTCGGTGAGCGGGGTCAGCGGGACCTCCGCCGGCCGGTCGATCGGACGCGGCACGAGGGGGTCGAACGGGGCGGTCATCGCACCTTTTCTCCGGCCGCGAAAGCCGCGACCTCTTCGGCAGTGGGAACGGCGGCCTGCGCGCCGGGCCGCGTGACGGCCAGCGCTCCGGCCACGCACGCGAGCCGCGCGGCTTCGGCCAGCGATCGGCCTTGCGCGAGACCCGCGGCGAGCACCCCGCAGAACGTGTCACCGGCGCCGGTCGTGTCCACAGTGGTCACCCGGATTCCGGGGACGGTAACAGGTTCCCGGCCGCGTTCGGCCACGAGGCAGCCGTCGCCGCCGAGCGTCACCACGACGGCGGGCACGCGGCCGAGCAGAGTTTCGCGGCCGCCGAGGTCGGCGGCTTCGTGCTCGTTGACCACCAGCACGTCGACCGCGGCCCAGACATCGGCCGGCAGCTCCCGCGACGGCGCGGCATTGAGCACGAACAGCGCACCCGGCTTGCGCGCGGCCGCGGCGGCGCGCACCACCGCGAGCGGGATCTCCAGCTGCGCCAGCACCACGTCGGCCACCGCGATCCGCGCGGCCTCCACCTCGCCGATCCGCACGCGCTCGTTCGCACCCGGCGCCACGACGATCGCGTTCTCGCCGTCCGGCGACACGGTGATGAACGCCGTGCCCGTGGCCGCTTTCGTCCGCGCGACGAGGTCGGTCCGCACACCGGCGCCACCCAGCGACAGCAGGATCAGGTCCCCGGCCTCGTCCTCACCGAGCGCGCCCACGAACGTCGTGTGCGCTCCCCCGGCCAGGGCGGCAGCCGCAGCCTGGTTCGCGCCCTTGCCGCCGGGGCTGCGCCGCAGCCGCCCGCCGAGGACCGTCTCCCCCGCCCGCGGCGGCCGCGGCGCGTCGACGACCAGGTCCACGTTCGCCGACCCGACCACCACGACACTCCCGCTCACGACACACGCTCCCTGCCACCGACGGACCCTGATGAGCCGGCGCTGCTCGGCAACGCGACCGGGATTTCCCCGCCCGCGCTTGCAGCAACGCCGACGAGTGGCGCCGCCGGCGCGAACCGGCGCGTCGTCACGACGCGCGCTCCGCGAGGGCGACCAACCGCGCCGCCAAGACGACGCCCCGCGACGCGTGCAGGATTTCCCCTGCCGCCGCGCTGACGAACCGACCCGACCACCACGACACTCCCGGTCACGACACACGCTCCGCCAGTGCGACCGTCCGGGCCGCCAGGTCGGTGATCTTCTGTTCGCCACCCGGCAACGACGTCGCGATGCGGCCGTCCAGGGGCTTGACCCACTGGGCGCCGATGCCGTCCACGCCGCGCAGGGCGCCGACCACGCCGCCGACGGTGGCGGCGGCCGAGTCGGTGTCCCAGCCCGCCGTGACGGCGAGGGAGATGCTCGGGCCGAACTCGCCGGCACCCTGGGCGAGGGCGTAGGCGATGACGGCGGCGTTGCCGAGCACGTGGACCCAGTGCAGGTCGCCGTAGGCGGCGTGGAGGCGGTCGAGGCCGGTGCGGATGTCGCCGGAAGACGCGGCTTCGCGGCCGAGGCGCACGGCCTCCGCCAACCGGCTACCCGGCGGGATCACCGTGAAGGCGGCGTCGAGCACCTCGTCCACCGACGAGCACACCATCGCCGCCGAGGCCAGGGCCGCGGCCCACATCGCGCCGTAGACGCCGTTGCGGGTGTGGCTGAGCCGGGCGTCGGTCCACGCCAGGTGTGCGGCCGCGCGCAGGTCGCCCGGGGAGACCCAGCCGAAGACGTCCGTGCGGATCAGCGCGCCGATCCATTCGCGGAACGGGTTGAGGTGCGTCGCGGTCTCGGGTACCGGGCGGGCGTCGAGGATGTTGCGGTAGGCCGCTCGCTCGGCCGTGAACACGCGCCCGGCCGGGAGGTTGTCGAGCCACAGCTGGGCGACGTCCTCGGTGGTGAAGCCGCGCCCGCGCGTCTCGAGCAGGGTGAGCGCCAGCATCGGGTAGTTGAGGTCGTCGTCCTCGGGCATGCCGTGGATGTTCTCCGCGAGCGACGTCGGCGCCGAGCGCTTGTTCCACGGCCAGCGCGCGGCGACGTCGGCAGGCAGCCCGACGGCGGTGAACCACGTCTCCAGCGGCCACCGGCCCGTGGCGCGCAGGATCTCCTCGATGCCCTCGCGCGGGATCTTCTCCACCGGCTTGCCCAGCAAGCACCCGGCGGCCCGCCCGGTCCACGCGCCGAGCACCCGCCCGTCGCGCAGACCCCGCGGCAGGGACGGCGCGGCCGGCAACGTGGCGACGATCGAGTCCCAGTCGTCGGGCTCGTCGGGCGCCGAAGCGACCGGCCGGGCGGACAGCTCGTCGAGCAACGTGCGCGCCAGCGCCCGCAGGGCGGGCGGCGCCGGGTTCGGCCCGGCACCGCTCACGGCGGGGACGGGGTCGCCGCCCGCCGCCACCCAGCGTTCCCGCACGTCCGCGGTGACGCGACCCTCCACGGAGGACTGGACGAGCTCGTGCGCGAGCAGGTCCTCGGGCTGGGCCCAGGTCAGCCTCACGCCCGCGCCCCCGCCTCGACGGGAAGGGCACCGTCCAGGCCGTCCAGCGCCTTGACCCGGGCCTGTGCCCGCTCCCGGTCGGCCCGCATGATGTCGGCCGCCGCCGAGGCCAGCACACGGCCGGTCTCGACGATGTCCATGCGGCTGGCCTCGCTGATCGGGTCGAGCCACTCCGCCGGCACGACCTGGGCACCACCGAGGGCCGCGCAGATCGCCCCGGCCATGGCGGCGATCGAGTCCGCGTCACGCCCGTAGTTCACGGCCGCGAGCACGGCACCCCGGAAGTCACCGCGGTGCGCGAGCACGAACGCGAGCGCCGCGGGCAGCTCCTCGATGGACTTGGTCCGCGACGGCCGCCGCGCGTCCAGCGACATCTGCCGGTACTCCGGCCCCACCGAGTCGAACGGCGCCACGACTTCCCGCACCTTGCGGGCCAGCGCGCGTTCCTCCTCGTCGGTGGCCGGCGCCGCGGTGGTGGTCCCGCCGAAGGCGTCGATCACCGCGCGCAGCGCCTCCGCCGTGCCGTCGTGCGCGAGCTCCAGCGCCGCCGCGGTCACGTCGCCCAGCGTCGCGCCCGGGGCGGCCGCGGCCGCGACCAGCGCCGCGAGGACGCCGGCCGCTTCCCGGCCGTAGCTCGACTGGTGCGCGCCCGTGAGGTCGATCGCCTCGGCGTAAGCACCGCGGGGATCACCCGCGTTGACCACGCCCACCGGCGCGACGTACATCGCCGCACCGCAGTTGACGACGTTGCCCACGCCCGCTTCGCGCGGGTCCACGTGTCCGTAGTGGAGCCGGGCGACGATCCACTTCTCCGCCAGGAACACGCGCTGCAGCAGCAGCGCCGTGGACTCCAGCTCCGGCACCCACTGCGGTTCGCCGATCATCAGCGGCACGAGGTCCTCGGCCACTGCGAACGCGTCGAGGTGCTCACGGCGCTTCGCGTAGACCTCCACGAGCGCCCGCGTCATGAGGGTGTCATCGGTGATGTGCCCGTCGCCCTTGTGGTACGGCGCGATGGGACGCGCGTCGCGCCAGTTCGGGTACCACGGTCCCACGATGCCGGTCACGCGGCCGCCGTGGCGTTCCTCGATCTGCTCGGGGGTCCACCCTTCGACGGCCCCGCCGAGGGCGTCGCCCACGGCCGCGCCGGTGATCACCGCGACGGCCCGGTCTTCCAGCCAGGTCAAGAGAATCGTCTCCAGTCCCAATTCGTTTTGTGGTCACACTTCAGTTGGTGGTAACGCTCTTCCAGCCGTTCTGCAGCTGGGTCGTCAAGCCACCGGCGTCGATCTTCTGAGCCAGGAACTGCTGGTACGCCGGCGTGGCGATGGTGTCCTTCCACTGCGGGTATTTGCTCGCGAACAGGTACGGCGCCGACGTGATGTACTGGCCCGAGGCGAGGATCTGGTCCCAGCCGGTCTTGCCGGCGAGCTTCGTGGCCAGCGCCTGGCGCGCGGAGTTCGTGGGCGGGATCAGGGCGTCGGCCTCGTTCATCGCGGCCAGGTTGTCGGTGTTGGTGAAGTAGTCGATGAACTCGGCGGCTTCCTTGACGTGCGCGGAGTCCTTGTTCACCGACAGCGTCTGCGGGCTGGCGGCCTGCGCGGGACCGGCGGGGCCGGCCAGCGGCGGCAGCGTGACCCAGTCGAAGCCCTTCGGCGCGTCCTTCGCGATGTTGGCCGCCTGGTAGGAACCCTGCACGGTCATCGCGGTCTGGCCCGCGTAGAACGGCGCGAGCGCCTTCGAACCCGACTGCGTCAGCGTGACCGGCAGGATCGAGTGGTCCTGGTAGGCCATCTCGTCGACGAGCTTCGGCAGCGCCGTCTCGCCCTCGCCCACCGTCAGGTTGGCCTGGTCACCGGTGCCCTGGAAGTACTTGCCGCCGAAGCCGGGGGCCAGCGCGACGAACGCCGCCGTCGGGCTCGACAGGCCCCAGCCGAGGCCGTAGGTGGACCCCTTGGTGGTGGCCTTGGAGATCTGGCGCAGCTGGTCCCACGTCATGGTCTTGCCGGTCGGCACGGCGACCCCGGCCTGCTGCAGCAGCTTCTTGTTCGCGAAGACCACATAGGACTGCACCTCGGTCGGGAACGCGACGACCTTGCCGCCGAACGTCACCGAGTCCAGCACGCCCTTCTGGAAGTCGGCGCGCTTGGCCTGCGAGAGGTACGGCGTGAGGTCGGCGAGGTAGTCGTCCTCGGCGAACGGCTCGATGCCCGCCGCCTCGTAGTGCACGATGTCCGGCGCGGTGCCGGCGTTGAACTGGGTGATCAGCTTGTCGTAGACGCTGTCCCAGCCGGCCTGCACGATCTTCACCTGCACGTCGGGGTGCGCGGTGTTCCAGGCGCCGACGATCTTCTGCGTCTCGGCGATCGCGGCCGGCTGGTCGGACAGGGACTGGAACGTGAGGGTGACGGGGCCACTCGCGTCACCGCTGCCGCTGCCGCACGCGGCGACGAGCAGGGCGGTGACCATCAGGCTGGCGGCGGCCAGCAGGCGTCGTGTCTTCATCGACCGACCTTTCGGGGATTTCTGTTGGGGGATTTCGGGGTTGGCGGTTTCGCGGGGTCCGGGCGGGTGCGGGGTCATCCCTTCACCGCCCCGGCCATGAGCCCGCTGGTGAGCTTCCTCCGCAGGATGCTGAAGAAGACGATGCTGGGGATCGCGGCGAGCACGGCCCCGGCGGCGAGCGGTCCGAGGGCGGTCTTGCCCTCACCGCCCACGAACATGTTCAAGGTGATGGGCAGCGTGTAGTTCTCGGGCGACTGCAGCAGCACCAAGGCGAAGAAGAACTCGTTCCACGAGGACACGAAGCTGAACATCGCCGTCGCGACCACGCCGGGGGCCAGCAGCGGGAAGACGATCGTGCGCAGCACGGTGAACCGGCTCGCGCCGTCCATCGCGCCCGCTTCTTCGAGCTCTGTGGGGATCGCGGCCACGTACCCCTGCAGCATCCACAATGCGAACGGCAGCATGTACGTTGTGTGCACGAGCGTGAGCCCGACGAGGTTGTCGGCCAGCCCGAGCGTCCGCAGGATCAGGAACAGCGGCAGGATGATCAGCACCACCGGGAAGACCTGGCTCACCAGGATCCAGCCGACACCGGCGATGCGGACCTTGCCCTTGAGCCGGGCCAGCACGTAGGACGCCGGCACGGAGATGATGATCGACAGCACCGTCGAGGCCAGCGCCACGAGGAGGCTGTTCCACGCCGAGTGCAGAAGTCCTTGGCGCGTCAGGGCTTCGCTGTAGTTCTCCCAGTGCCACTCCTGCGGCAGCAGGTTCACCGTCAGCGAGTTGAGCTCACCCGAGGACTTCACCGAGGCCGACATCAGCCACAGCAGGGGGAACCCGAGGAACAGGATGTACAGCGCCAGGGCCACGTACTGGGCCGGACGAACGAGCAAGCGCATGGCTCAGCGCCCCTTTTCCGCGCGGTCTTCGGTGCGGAACTGCGACCGCAGGTACACGGCGAGGATCAGCACCACCACGATCACGACGACGAGTCCCATCGCCGCGGCGTAGCCGATCTCGCGGTTCTTGAAGGCTTCCAGGTAGATGAACAGCACCGGGACCATCGTCTTGCCGCCCGGCCCACCGGCGGTGAGCACGTAGACCAGCGAGAACGAGTTGAAGTTCCAGATGAAGTTGAGCGAGGTGATCGACGTGACGATCGGGCGCATCGCCGGCCACGTCACGGCCGTGAACTTCCGCCACGCGCCCGCGCCGTCGACCGCCGCGGCCTCCAGCAGCTCGCCGGGGATCTGCTGCAGCCCGGCCAGCAGCGTCACCGTGGTCTGCGGCATCCCGACCCACACGCCGACGACGATCACCGCCGGCAGCGCCGTGGAGAAGTCGCCGAGCCAGTTGATGTCGCTCGGCAGGCCCACCGCGCCGAGGAACGCGTTGAGCGGCCCGCCGTTCGCGGAGTAGATCATCTGCCACATGATCGCCACGACCACGGGCGGCATCGCCCACGGCACGAGCGCGAGCACCCGCGTCAGCCCCTGCAGCTTCAGGCCGGAGTTGAGCAGCAGCGCCAGGCCCATCGCCGCCGCGAGCTGCAGCAGCGTCACGCCGACGGTCCAGATCATGCCGATCCGCAGCGAGTCCCAGAACAACGCGTTGCCGCCGAGGCGGGCGAAGTTGTCGAGGCCGGCGAAGCTGTAGTCGGGGTGGCGCACGAGCCGGGCGTTGGTGAACGCCAGGAACACGCCGACCACGAGCGGCGCCACGCTCAGCACCAGGATCGGGATCAGCGACGGCAGCACCAGCGCGATCGCCTCCCGCCGGCGTGTGCGCGCCATCGGCTTCACGCGTTTTTTGGACCGCGGGGCCGGGGGCTGCGCGGTGGGGCGCTTCGGCTCGGTCAGGGACGGGGTCGTCATCGGTCACCTCGCTCGGTCCCGGGAATCAAAGTGGGTGCAGGGGGCACGGCCGGTTCGGTTCGCTCGGGCGCCGGCCGCGAGGGCCGTTCGCCGGTGGAGCACCCGTCTTCGGCCGGGCGTTTTCGGATGCCCACAAGCCGCACTGTCATCGCGCACCCCGTTCGGTGGCCGTTGTGGTGGATTCGCGCACCACGAGCTCCGCACCCACCGACACCTGCCGGGCCGGCTGGCCGGGGTCGTCGGCGAGCTGCAGCATCAGGCGGGCCGCGGCGCGCCCGCGTTCGCTCGCGCCGAGGGACACGCTGGTGAGGCTGGGCTGGAAGACGCGGCCGATCTCGGTGTCGTCCATGCCGGTCACGGCGATGTCCTCCGGCACGGACAGACCGAGTTCCCGCACGGCGCGGATGGCGCCGATGGCGAGCAGATCGTTGGCCGCGACGAGCGCGTCCAGCTGCGGCACGCCCTCGGGCACGCGCGCCAGGATCCGGCGGGCGGCCTCGAGGCCGGCGCCGACGGTGAAGTCCTCGGCGGTCTCCCGCTCGATGCGCTCGGCCGCGAGGTCGCCGGCGTTGACCGCCGCGTCGAAACCGCGCTGGCGCGAAGCACCGGGCGTGGTGTCGAGGGGACCGTTGAGAAAGCCGATGCGGCGGCGGCCGATGGCGTGCAGGTGGCGCACCGCCTCGCAGATCCCGCCCGCGGAATCGGTAGACACGGAGCTGATACCGCGGTCGTCCATCGCGCGCCCGATCACCACGACGGGCACGGGGGCCTGCTGGATCTCGGTGATCAGGCCGTCGTCGGTGCGCAGCGGGCTCACGATCATGCCGTCCACGAAGCCGCTGCCGAGGCTGCGCACCAGCTCGATCGTCGAGTCGGAGGTGTCCCCGGTCGACATGACGACCACGCGGTAGCCGTGCGGCGCCAGCACCTCGTGGATCGCCCGCATCATCTCGACGTAGACCGGGTTGCCGATGTCCGCCACCGCGAACGCGACCTGGAACGTCTTCTTCATCCGCAGCGACCGGCCGATCGCGTCGGCGCTGTACCCGAGCTCTTCGGCTGCGGCCCGGACGCGCTCGACCATCGCCCTGCTCGCACCCACGCCGTGCAGCGCACGGGAGGTGGACGCCAGGGACACCCCGGCGCGCTCGGCCACCTGGATCAGCGTGGCCCGTGTTGACGTCATCGTCGTTCGTACCTCGGTAGTGGTCTCGCGGATTTGGAAACGTTTCCAATTCGCGATCGGGCCGTTGGAAACGTTTCCAACGGGATTAATCACGATAGTGCACCCCGCGGAGCCACCGTGTCAACCAGCGGTACACCACACCGTGACCTCCGCGCCCGGCCGACGCCTGCGACCTGCGGCGCGGCGGTTTTCCGGCCACTGAAAAGGGGGCGGAGACCCGTGGTCCCCGCCCCCTTCGGAGGTCACCGGGAGCCCGAAGGCCCCCGCGTCACGCTCAGACCAGGTCGTAGCGGTCCAGCATCATGACCTTGTCCCACGCGGCGACGAAGTCCTTCACGAACTTCTCCTTCGCGTCGTCCGCGGCGTAGACCTCGGCCACGGCCCGCAGCTCCGAGTTCGACCCGAAGAGCAGGTCGACGCGGCTGCCGGTCCACTTGACCTCGCCGGTGGCGCGGTCGCGGCCCTCGAAGGCCTCGCCATCCTCCGACACCGTCTTCCACTCCACGCCCATGTCGAGCAGGTTGGCGAAGAAGTCGTTGGTCAGCGCGCCCGGCGTCTCGGTGAACACGCCCTGCTTCGACGCCTGGTAGTTGGCGCCCAGCACGCGCAGGCCACCCACGAGCACGGTCATCTCGGGCGCGCTCAGGTTGAGCAGGTTCGCGCGGTCGATGAGCAGGTACTCGCTCGGCAGGCGGTTGCCCTTGCCGCGGTAGTTGCGGAAGCCGTCGGCCTTCGGCTCGAGCGGCACGAACGACTCGGCGTCGGTCTGCTCCGCCGTCGCGTCGGTGCGGCCCGGGGTGAACGGCACCGTGATGGTGACGCCCGCGTCCTTCGCGGCCTTCTCGACACCCGCGGCGCCGCCCAGCACGATCAGGTCGGCCAGGGAGATCTTCTTGCCGCCCGACTGGGCCGCGTTGAAGGCCTCCTGCACACCTTCGAGCGTGGTCAGGACCTGCGCCAGCTCGTCCGGGTTGTTGACCTCCCAGCCGCGCTGCGGCTCGAGGCGCAGGCGGGCACCGTTGGCGCCACCGCGCTTGTCCCCGATGCGGAACGTCGAGGCCGACGCCCACGCGGTGGACACGAGCTGGGCCGTGGTGAGGCCCGAGTCGAGCAGCTTGGCCTTGAGGTCCGCGACGTCGGCGTCGGTGACCAGCTCGTGGTCGACGGCCGGCACGCGGTCCTGCCAGATGAGGGCCTCGTCCGGGACGAGCGCGCCGAGGTAGCGCTGGACCGGGCCCATGTCGCGGTGCGTCAGCTTGTACCAGGCGCGGGCGAAGGTGTCCGCGAACTCCTGTGGGTTCTCGTAGAAGCGGCGCGAGATCGGCTCGTAGATCGGGTCGAAGCGCAGCGCGAGGTCCGCGGTCAGCATGCCGGGCGCGCGGTTGAGCTCACCGGTCTCGGGGTCCGGCACGGTGTTCGCGGCGGCGCCGTTGGCCGGCTTCCACTGGTTCGCACCACCGGGGCCGGTTTCCAGCTCCCACTCGTACTCGAACAGGTTGTGGAAGAACCAGTTGCTCCACTTGGTCGGAGTCGGGGTCCAGGTGACCTCGATGCCACTGGTGATGGCGTCGCGGCCCTTGCCCGAGCCGAAGCTGTTCTTCCAGCCCAGGCCCTGCTCCTCGAGCGGCGCGCCCTCGGGCTCGGCGCTGACGAACTCGTCGGCGTCGGCGGCACCGTGGGTCTTGCCGAAGGTGTGGCCACCGGCGATCAGGGCGACGGTCTCCTCGTCGTTCATCGCCATGCGGCGGAACGTCTCGCGGATGTCGCGGCCCGAGGCCACCGGGTCCGGGTTCCCGTTCGGGCCCTCGGGGTTGACGTAGATCAGGCCCATCTGCACGGCGGCCAGCGGGGCCTCGAGCTCGCGGTCACCGCTGTAGCGCTCGTCGCCCAGCCAGGTGCGCTCCGGGCCCCAGTACACGTCCTGGTCGGGCTCGTACACGTCGGCGCGGCCACCGGCGAAGCCGAAGGTCTTGAAGCCCATGGTCTCCAGGGCGCGGTTGCCCGTGAAGATCATCAGGTCGGCCCACGAGATCTTCTTGCCGTACTTCTTCTTCACCGGCCACAGCAGACGGCGGGCCTTGTCCAGGTTGCCGTTGTCCGGCCAGCTGTTCAGCGGGGCGAAGCGCTGCATGCCGGCGCCCGCGCCGCCGCGGCCGTCTTCGATGCGGTAGGTGCCGGCGCTGTGCCACGCCATGCGGATCATGAAGCCGCCGTAGTGACCGAAGTCCGCGGGCCACCAGTCCTGCGAGGTGGTCAGGACCGCGTCGACGTCGCGCGCCAGTTCGTCGAGGTCGACGGTCTGGAACTCCTTGGCGTAGTCGAAGTCCTCGTCCATGGGGTTCGCCACGGCCGAGTGCTTCCGGAGGATCGAGAGGTTGAGCTGGTTGGGCCACCAGTCACGGTTGCTGCCGCCCTCGGTGGGGTGCGCGATGCGCCCCGTGTGGACGGGGCACCCGCCCGCGCTCTCCACGTTCATCTCGCCGACTTCGGCGTTGGGGGTGTCAGACACGGGAATCCTTCCGGGAATCAGTGTGGGTAACGGTGTTGCAGTCGGGGCACAGGCCCCAGTAGATGACCTCGGCCTCGTCGATGACGAAGCCGTGGTCGTCCGACGCGGTCAGGCAGGGCGCGGCGCCGACCGCGCAGTCGACATCGGCGATCGCACCGCACGACCGGCACACGACGTGGTGGTGGTTGTCCCCCACCCGTGCCTCGTACCGCGCGACCGAGCCCTCGGGCTCGATCCGCCGCACGAGACCCGCGGAGGTCAGGGCGGCCAGGACGTCGTAGACGGCCTGGTGGGACACCTCGCCGAGATCCGCGCGCACGGCACCGATGAGCGACGCGGTGTCGGCGTGGGGATGATCGTGCACCGCGGACAGCACCGCCATCCGAGGACGCGTCACCCGCAGAGCCGCTCCGCGTAGCATGCGCTCGAAGTCCGAAGTCGTTGGCACGCCTGGCAGTGTGCCGCAGCTTCTGGAATCAATCAAGAATGACCCGCCGTCGTGAACCTGCCGGATGACCCGCTCCCACCGTCACACGCTGGGGGGTCGCCGTAAACTTACAGTCACGGAAACTTCGCGCGAACCCGGGTGAGCCCGGAGGTTTCCCGCTGCCGGCGGCCACTCTGGACGTTCAGGCACCGGTGTCCGGGCGGCGCGAGGTCCGTACCGGTTTCGCACCCGCCGGGCTTTTCGCGACCGGGCTTCTCGCCCCGGTCGTCTTGGCGGCGGCGTCCTTCACCGCCGGACGCCGCGTGCGCGCGAAGTGGCCCAGACCCGACTCCAGCAGCCGGGCGGCGCGGAGCACGTCGGTGGTCACGGCACCGCGGATCCGGGCCGGCGTGCGGCCCGCGTCCACGTGCTTGGCGAGGCTGCCGAACTGCACGCGCCACAGCCCGGTGAGCGCGATCGCGGCGAGCTGCGGCTCCGGGTCGGCGGTGGCCAGGCCCGCGCGCACGGCCAGCAGCCGCGCGGCGCCGGCGGCGAGCTCGTCGAGCAGCTCGCGCTGGTAGGCGGCCAGCGCCGGCGTGGAGCGGATCAGCTCGCCGTAGCGGCGGAACCCCGCGCCCGCGGCGCGGCGATCACGCTGGTCCTCCAGCCAGCCGGTGACCGCGGCCAGCTCGCCGGCGAGGATGCGCAGCACGGCTTCGACGGGCGTGCGGGCCGGGTCGCCGAGTTCGACGCGCAACGCGGCCAGCGTCGCGTCGGGCCGGTCGAGGATGAGGGACTCCTTGGCGGGGAAGTAGTTGAAGACGGTCTTCTCCGAGACGCCGCCGGCCCGCGCGACGTCGGCGACGCGCACGGCGTCGAAGCCGCGCGCCAGGAAGAGCTCCGTGGCGGTGTTGACGAGCAGGCGCCGGGTCTCGCGCTTCTTGCGCTCGCGCAGGCCCTCCGCGGGAGCCTCGTCCCGCGGGGTCCGCAACGCCGCCCAGTCGACCCGCCGTCCGCCCACGGAACCGAGAATAGCTTGAGGACACGGGATTTCCGGCGAGTCAGCGGCGCGGCACGCTGCCCCGCACGGCCCATGCCCGAGCCGTGAGGGTGATCGTGCCGTCCGCGGCGATCGGCAGCCGGGCGCGCAGGAGGTCGCGCAGGGCCCGGCGGTGGTCTTCGGGCAGCTGCACCGCGTACGCGGGCGCCGGACCCTGCCCGCCGAGGAAGGGCAGCCAGTAGTCGTCGAAGCCGGCGAACGCGGTGCGCACGCCGATCGCGCGCACCACCACGCCGGTCAGGCCCGCGTCCGTCCACAGTCGACTCAGCGGATCCGGGTGGCACAGGGGAAAGCGGCGGCCTTCGTCGAGGTCCGGGACGACCGGGTCGAGCTCGGCCGCGACGTCCCAGAACCAGCGCATCAGCTCCATGCCCTCGGCGTAGTCCCACACGTACGCGGTCACCACTCCCCCGGGCTTCACGGCCCGGACCCAGTCGGTGACCGCCCGGTGCGGATCGGGCACGAAGTTGAGCGCCAGCCCGCTCACGGCGGCGTCGAACGCGTCGCCGGGCACGGGCAGGGCTTGCGCGTCGCCGACCACGAAGGCCGCCCGCGGGTCGGCGGCCAGCCGGCGGGCGTGGGCGACGAACGGCACGGCCCGGTCGACGCCGAGGACGCCGCCGGGATCGGCCGTGGCCAGCACCGCCGACGTCAGCGCGCCGGTGCCGCAGCCGACGTCGAGCCAGCGCGCTCCGGGCGGCACGACCGTGCCCTCGAGGAAGGCCGTGGCGACCCGGCGGCTCCACCGGCCGACGTACCGCTCGTACGCCTCGCCCGACGACCAGTCGCTCATCGTCCGAACCTACGCCAGCGGGCAACCGTCCGGCTTTACATTTCTCTTCGACTTGTCAAGCTGGATGTACATCACTTACCGTCTTGTCAACCACGTCGGACAGTGTCGTTGACGGAGGAGGACGAGATGAGCGAAGTCGCGGGGACGGTGCCCGCCGGCTCCACCGAGTCGTGGACGGACCGCAAGCGGTACCTGTGGCTGATCGGGCTCGTGGTGCCCTCGCTCGCCTTCCTGGCGATCGGGCTGCACGCGGCCACCGGCTGGGGCGTGTGGTTCTGGATCGGGCCGATCGTGATCCTCGTGATCGTGCCCGTGATCGACCTGGTCGCGGGGCTCGACCGCAGCAATCCGCCCGACGACGTGCTCGAACAGCTGGAGAACGACCGGTACTACCGCTGGATCACCTACCTCTTCCTGCCGATCCAGTACGTCGGGTTCGTGGCGGCGTTCTGGCTGATCGGGCGCGGCGACCTGACCGTGGTGGACAAGATCGGGCTGGCCGCGTCCATCGGGTGCATCGGCGGGATCGGCATCAACACCGCCCACGAACTGGGGCACAAGAAGGAGAGCCACGAGCGCTGGCTGTCGAAGATCGCGCTCGCGCAGAGCTTCTACGGCCACTTCTACATCGAGCACAACCGCGGCCACCACGTCCGCGTGGCCACCCCCGAGGACCCGGCTTCGAGCCGCGTCGGCGAGAGCTTCTACCGCTTCTGGCCGCGTACGGTCGGCGGCTCGCTGAAGTCCGCGTGGCGGCTGGAGCGCAAGCGCTACGCGCGCCGGGACAAGCACCCGTTCCGCATCGGCAACGACGTGCTCAACGCGTGGCTGATGTCGGCCGTGCTGTGGGCGGCGATGCTGGTGTGGCTCGGGGTGGGGATCCTGCCGTACCTGCTGATCCAGGCCGTGGTGGGCTTCTCGCTGCTGGAAGTCGTGAACTACATGGAGCACTACGGGATGCTGCGCCGGCGGGTGGGGGCGCCGGCCCGGCGCCGCTACGAGCGGGTGGACCCGAGCCACAGCTGGAACTCCAACAACGTCGCCACCAACGTGCTGCTCTACCACCTGCAGCGCCACAGCGACCACCACGCCAACCCCACGCGCCGCTACCAGACGCTGCGGGACTTCGCCGAGTCGCCGGTGCTGCCCACCGGGTACGCGGGGATGATCGTGCTGGCGCTCGTGCCGCCGTTGTGGCGGCGGGTGATGGACCCGCGGGTGCTGGCGCACTTCGACGGCGACATCGGCCGCGCCAACATCCAGCCGCGCAAGCGGGGCGGGGTCCTGGCCCGGTACGGCACCCGCGTGACGGCCGAGGAGCGGATCGCCGCCGACACCCGCGGCGACGCCACCGAGGGCGGCATGTGCCCCGGTTGCGGCTACGTCTACGACGAACACCGCGGTGATCCGCGCGAGGGTTTCCCCGCCGGCACGCCGTGGTCGGCGATCCCGGACTCGTGGTGCTGCCCGGACTGCGGCGTGCGCGAGAAGGTCGACTTCGTGGCTCCCGGAAGGGTGGGTGCGTGATGCGGATCGAGGCGAACCGCGAGCTGTGCGCGGGGCTCGGCATGTGCGAGGCGATGGCGCCGGACTTCTTCGAGGTCGGGGACGACGGCACGGTGGTGCTGCTGGAGGAGAGCCCGGCCGAGCAGCACCGCCTGGACGTCACGGCCGCGGCCGACGCGTGCCCGGTGCTGGCGCTGAAGGTGCGGGACTGAGGTGCGTTCGCCAGTTCGCCGGGACCACACGGGAGGCGGCCTAGGATGACGATCATGAGCGGGGCACTCCGGGCCGCACCGCCCGAGGGCGGCCAGCACCGGCAGCCGATCGTCACCGCGGCCATCGAGCTGACCGCGAGCGAGGGCTGGTCGGCGGTCACGATGGCGCGGCTGGCCGAGGCCGCGGGCGTGAGCCGCCAGACCGTGTACAACGAGATCGGCTCCAAGGCCGCGCTGGCCGAGGTGATGATCTCCCACGAGCTGGCCCGCTTCCTCGCCTTGGTGCGCACCGCGTTCGACCGGCACCCCGACGACCTGGTCGAGGCGATCTACGAGGCCAGCCGCGCCGTGCTCGACCTCGCCGACGACAACACGCTGCTGCGCGCCATCGCGTCGGCGACACACGGCACGGACACAGAACTGCTGCCACTGCTGACCACGCGCGCGGGCTCGTTGCTCACCGAGGCGAAGACCATGCTGATCGAGCGCGTGCGCACCTACGGGCCGCCGCTGGACGACGAGCAGATCGCCGTGGTGATCGACCTCGTCGTGCGCACCGTGCTCAGCCACGTGATGCAGCCGTCCGACACCCCCGCCCGCACGGCCGACGCGCTGGCCTGGGTGGTCGGGCGCGTGCTGGGCACGTCGGCGGCGCGGCCTATGCGCCGCGGCTGACCGGCGGCTGGGGCATGATGGACCCGTGGAGTCGACCAGGGTGGACCGCTGGCTGTGGGCCGTACGGCTGGCGAAAACGCGCTCGGACGCGGCCGCCGCGTGCCGGGGCGGGCACGTGCGCGTGAACGACCGCCCGGCCAAACCCGCCACCACCGTCGTCCCCGGCGACGAGGTCCGCGCCCGGATCGGCCAGACCACCCGCGTTGTCGAGGTCGTCCAGGTCATCCAGAAACGCGTCGGTGCGCCCGAGGCGGCCAAGTGCATCATCGACCGCACTCCGAAACCCCCGCCGGAGGCCGCGATCCCGGTGGCGCGCCGCGAGCGCGGCGCGGGCCGGCCGACGAAGCGGGAGCGCCGCGTGCTCGACGAGTTCCGGTCGCGCTGGGGCTGAGTCAGCCCAGGGTTCGGGCGACGTACTTCGCGGCCTCGGCGATCAAGGCGTAGCGGGGTTCGTCGTCGTAGGCGGTGCGTTCGGACATGATCGCGAAGACCAGCGGGGGCGCGCCCGGCGGCCGGAGGACGGCGACGTCGTTGACGCGGCCGTAGTCGCCGTGGCCGGTTTTGCCGATCACGCGCCAGGCGGCGGGCACACCCGCGCGGATGGTCTGGGCGCCCGTGGTGCTGCGGGCCAGCCAGTCTTCGAGGAGTGCTCGCTGGTCCGGCTGGAGCGTGGTGCCGAGCACGACCGCTCGATGGTCGGCGGCCAGCGCGCGCGGGGTGGTGGTGTCGCGGGGGTCGTCCAGGGGGTCGCGGTTGAGCTCGGGCTCGTACTGGTCCATGCGGCTGGTGGCGTCGCCGAGCCCGCGCAGGTACGCGGTGAGCCCCGCCGGCCCGCCGGCGTCGCGCATGAGCAGGTTGCCGGCCGTCCCGTCGCTGTAGCGGATCGCGGCATCGCACAGCTGCCGCACGCTCATCCCGGCGCCGGCGTGGTGCTGGGTGATCGGCGAGAACGAGTTGACTTCGGCTGGGGTGTACGGAATTTTCGTGTCCAGGTAGGACAGTGGGTGGTTCTGCAGCACGGCTGCCGCGGCGAAGGTTTTGAAGGTGGAACAGAAGGCGAATCTTTCGTCGGCCCGGTAGTCCAGCGTGGCTCCGGTTTTCGTGTCGAGCGCGTGAATCCCCAGGCGGGCCTGGTACTTCCGCTCGAGGGCTTCGAGTGGGGCGGTCGACGGCGGGATTGCCGTTTTCGGTCGTGGTGCGGGGTTCACTGGGGCCGGGTTCGCACACCCGGCGATAGGTGCGGCGAGCACTCCGGCGAGCAGGGTCCGCCGGGTGATGCGATGTCGGTCCGCCACGGAAGTTCCTCTCACGATTCCGCGTCCGCCAGGGAGAAGCCCGGGTGGGGGACGCGCGGTGGGCGGCCTTCGGGGTGGTATTCGAAGTGCCACCATTCGTTGTCGTAGACGCGGTACAGGTGGTGGGCCGCGCCGTGGAGTTCGAGCCAGTGGGCGCCGTCGCGGGGGCGGATGTCGAGGGCGGTGCCGGTGACGTGGCGGGAGCTCGCCGGGGGCAGCGCGCGTCGGCGGGCCGAGGCGGCGGAGCCGGTGCGGCGGACCTCGGCGGTGAACAGGCGGTCCTGGGCGCCGGCGTCGCGGTGGCCGGAGGTGAGCCCGAGGAGGGTGCCGTGGTGCCAGAGGGCCGCGCAGCGGGCCGCGACGAAAGCGGCGTGGGTGCCGGGCGACAGGCCGCTGAGGTTCTCGGACGGGAAGCGGATGCGGAGCGCCCAGGAGCACGCGACGGATCGTCCGAGGCCGGGCGCGACCAGGCAGGCCGGTGGCCACAGCGCGAAGGCGAGCAGTCGCGTGATCACCCGGTAGCCGAGGTCACGACGCCGCGAATAAGGGTCCGAAGTGGACGGTTTCATGACTCCCCCAGGAGAACGTCTCATCCCAGCGCGTTCACCGCGGCCGCCGTGGCGCGGGCGACGAGGGCGTCGTCGATGGGGGCGTCGGTGGCGAGGTGGTCGGAGAACACGACGAACACGATCGGCGCGCGGCCCGGGGGCCAGGCGATCGCGATGTCGTTGCGGGTGCCGCGGTCGGCGGTGCCGGACTTGTCGGCGACCTGCCACCCCGAAGGAACGCCCGCGCGGACGAGGTTGGTGCCGGTGGTGCTGGCGCGCATGGTGTTCGTCAGGACGGTGCGCAGCGGCGCGGCCAGGGTGTCGCCGAGGGCGACCGTGCGCAGCGACCGGGCCCAGGCGCGCGGGGTGGTCGTGTCGCGGAGGTCGCCGGGCGTGGTTTCGTTCAGGGTGGGCTCGGTGCGGTCGACGTGGGTGGTCGTGTCGCCGATCGAGCGCAGCCACGTGCCCAGCGCGGCCGGCCCGCCGAGCTCGCGGAAGAGCAGGTTGCCGCCGGTGTTGTCGCTGTAGCGCAGGGCGGCGTCCATGATCGCGCCGAGCGTCATGCCGGCGCCCGCGTGTTTTTCGGTGATCGGCGAGTTCGCGACGACGTCGCCCGGCCCGTACTTGATCACGCGGTCGAGCCCCGCCGTCCCCACCTTCTGCAGCACAGCCGCGGCACTGAACACCTTGTGCGTCGACGCGTACGCGAACCGCTCGTCCGCGCGGTAGGCGACTTCGCGACCTGAGCCGGTGTCCACGACGTACACGCCGAGCCGGGCGCCGAACGACCGTTCGAGATCGGCGAACGCTTGGTTCGAGACCGTCGGCGAAGCGGAAGTGACGGGCGGCGCGGCGGGCGGCAGAGCCTGCGGCGCGCCGCATCCCGCCAGCGCCACCAATGCCACCGCTGCCACCACAGACTTGCTGAACACCGGGTTCCCCCTTCGGAAGTGATCGACATCCGCAGTCTCACCGAGGTCGTTCATGCTGTCCAAGACAGAAGTGGCCCCTTCCATGCGGAACGGGCATACAGTGTGGTCGTGGACCTGATCGGAAGCTGCCGCGCGTTCGTCGGCGTGAGCGAGACCGGGAGCTTCACGGCGGGGGCGGCGGTGGCCGGCATCCCCCAGCCCGTGGCGAGCCGCCGGATCGCAGCGCTCGAACGCCACCTCGGCGAGCGCCTCTTCGACCGCGCGACGCGAAGCGCCCAGCTCACGCCGTTCGGCCGCGACATGCTGCCGTCCGCGCGGCGCCTCGTCCACCTCGCCGACGCCATGGAGCACGACGCGAAGCGCGCCAAGCTGCGTCCGCTGCGCCTCGCCGTGCCCGGCACCTGCCCGACGCGTGACCTGGCGGAGCTCGACGCCGAGGCCCGCGCGCTGGGCATCTTCCTCGAGTTCCGCCCGGCGCCGCCCGGCGAGCGCGCCGAGCTCGTGCGCACGCAGGACGTGCGCGCCGCCCTGGTGGCCGTGCCCGAGACCGAGGCCGTGTGGACGGTGCCGCTCGGCGTCGCCGCGACGGAACGCCAGCAGCTCCCGCCCGTGGTCCACCTCGAGACGCTGCGCGCAGGCCGTGCCACGAAAGCCGAGCGCCGCCGCGTGTGGATCCAGCCCGAGGACGACGTGCCCCACATCCGCGATCGCGTGTTCCGCGTCCGCGACGCCGTCGGGCTGCAACCGGCCCAGGTCTCCGTCGCCGATTCCCTGACGGCCGCCGCGGCCGCCGTCTACAGGTCCGCCGACCTGCTCCTGTGCTCCCCCGCGCAGGCCACCGAGCTCGGCCTGGGCTGGCGCCCCCTCGGCGACGCCTCCCTCGCCCGCGGCTTCGACATCGCCGCCGCACTCGGCGAAGACGCCCACCACCTGCGCACCCGGCTGCGGTCCGGCATCGCCCGCTGCCTCGGCGCCTCCGACGAGGAGACCGTGTGAACACCGAATCCCTGCTCCGCGACCTCCGCGAACAACTCGACGACGGCGGCCTGCGCGGCTCCTTCCTCGTGCGCGACCTCCACACCGGACACGAGATCGGCCTCGACGCGGACTGGGAGTTCCCCAGCGCGTCGCTGGTCAAGGTGCCGCTCGCGGCGGCGACGCTGGAGCGCATCCGGCGGGGCGAGCTCGACGGCGCCACACAGCTGGAGGTGGAGCCCGGGCGGGTCACCACCGCCGGGCCGGCCGGGCTGGCGCGGTTCCGCCACCCGGCGCGCGTGGCGATCGACGATCTGCTCTACCTGAGCGTGGCGGTGAGCGACGGCACCGCGGCCGACGCGTTGTTCGAGCTCACGCCGCCGGCCGAGGTCACGCGGATGCTGCGCGAGTGGGGCATCGACGGCGTCTCCGTGCGGCACCCGACGGCGGAGCTGGCCGACACCCCCGCGGAACGGTTCGAGCCCGGCGAGGTGCACCTCGCCCACGCGCTCGCCATTCGCGCGGGCACGGCCGGGCGGGGGCACCCGGTGTCGCAACTGGACGTCAGCCGGGCCAGTGCCGGGTCGGCGCGGGCGTATGTGGCGCTGCTGGAGGCGTTGTGGCGGCCGTCCGAAGTGGACTCCGAGGTGGCGGCGCGCACCCGGGAGCTCATGGCCCACAACCTGCTGCGCCAGCGGCTCACGCCGGATTTCGGGTCCGACGCGACGAAGTGGTCGTCCAAGACCGGCACGCTGCTGAACCTGCGGCACGAGGTCGGGGTCGCCGAGCACGCCGACGGGCAGGTGTTCGCGGTGGCCGCACTCACCGAGTCGCGGGTGCCGGCGGCGATCCAGCCCGAGGCGGAGATCCTCATGGCCCGGGTCGCGCGCACGATGCGGGACCACCTGCGGTCGCGGTGAACCTCAGCCCAGGCGGTCGAACCAGCGGTCCACGACCGCGTCGGCAACGGTGGTGTCGTCGCGCAGGATGCTGGTGAGCGCGAGGCCCCGCAACAGCATCAGCAGCGACTCGTTGCCGACGCGATCGTCCCCTGTGGACTCGAACGCCTTGCGCAGCTCCCGCCCCAGCTCGCGTTCGGCGGGCAGCAACGCCGCGCGCAACGCCGGGTCGGTCCGCGCGCCGAGCCAGAGTTCCAGCCCCGCCAGGAACAACGGCCCCGACATCGCCTCCCGCAACGCGGTCACCAGCTGCCGCCGCGAGTCGGCGCCGGCGAGCCGCACCCGCGCCAGCTGCTGCTCGGCGATGTAGTGGATCGCCGCGACGAACAGGTCCGCCTTCGACCCGAAGTGGTGCAGCAGCGCGCCGCGCGACACGCCCGCTCGCTCCTGCACGCGCTGCGTCGTCGTGCCGGCGTAGCCGAACTCGACCAGGCACGCGACGGTGGCGTCCAGCAGGGTCTGGTGGGTGCGCGCTCGTTGTTCGCTGCGGCTCACCCGGGCAGCCTACCGTCCTCGTTGACAGTCCGGACGGACTGTGAAAACCTCCCGGCATGCTCGCTGTGGAGTTGGTGCGCCGGGGTGCCCAGCGCTTCGCGGACCGGACGGCCGTGGTAGTCGGCGACCGGGAGTTCTCCTTCGCCGAGGTCGACGAGCGCGCCAGCCGCCTCGCGAACGCGCTGCTCGCCGCAGGGGCCGGCCGCGGCACGAGGGTGGGGCTGCTGGTCGACAACGGCGAGTGGTCCGTCCCGCTCGACTTCGCCTGCCTCAAGGCCGGCGTGACCCGGGTGCCGCTCAACGCCCGCCTCGCCGTGGCCGAACAAACCCGGATGCTCGCCGAAACCGGCGTCACCCTGCTCGTGTACTGCAAGCCCCTGGCCGAACGCGCCGCGGAACTCGCCGAAGCCCTCGACGGCCTGCGCCTGGCCGGGCTCGGCGACCGCCTGCGCGCCCGGGACCTCGACCTCGTCGCCGAGCTGGACCGCGTTCCGGCGGCCGACCCGTGCATCCGGGTCGCACCGGACGACGTCGTGCTCGCCCTCTACACGTCCGGCACCACCGGCACCCTCAAGGCCGCGCAGCACACGCAGGCCAGCTACGCCGCGATCACCACGAACATCCTCGCCAACCTCCTCTCCCCCGGGCCCGGCTCGGCGATGCTGCACGCCGCGTCGCTCATCCACGCCAGCGGGACTTTCGTGCTGCCGTACTGGATCCGCGGCGGCCGCGCGGTCGTGCTGCCGGGTTTCGACCCCGGGTCCTATCTCGACTCGATCGCCCGGCACCACGTCACCGAGGTCAACCTCGTGCCGACGATGCTGGGCCTGCTGCTCACCGAGTCCAGTGTGGACCTTTCTGCGGTGGACACCATCGTCTACGGCGCCAGCCCCATGCCGAAGCCGCTGATCCAGGAGGCGATGGAGCGCTTCGGCCCGAAGTTCGTGCAGTACTACGGCCAGACCGAGGCACCGCTGTGCCAGACGGTGCTCGGCAAGGCCGACCACCTGCGCGGCGAGCTGCTCGGCTCGTGCGGCCACCCGGCCGTCGACGCGGAACTGGTGCTCACCGACCCGGACGGGAATCCGGTGCCGCGCGGGGAGATCGGGGAGATCCGCGTGCGCGCGCCGTTTACGATGAGCGGGTACCTCGACGCGCCCGAGCTCACCGCCGAGACCCTCGTGGACGGCTGGATCCGCACGCGCGACCTCGCTCGCGCCGACGAGCGCGGATACCTCTACCTGGTCGACCGCGCGAGCGACATGATCGTGACAGGCGGCTACAACGTCTACCCGCGGGAGGTCGAGGACGCACTGGCCGCGCACCCGGCCGTCGCCGAGTCCGCTGTGGTCGGCGCGCCCGACCCGACGTGGGTCGAGGCGGTGACGGCGTTCGTTGCCCTGCGGCCGGGAGCCGCGGTGTCCGAAGAGGACTTGCGTACGCACGTGCGCGGCCTGCTCGCGGGGTACAAGGTGCCCAAGAGCGTGCACGTAGTCGACGCGATCCCGAAGTCGGCGGTGGGCAAGATCCTGCGCCGTGCCCTGCGTGATCCCCTCTGGGAGGACCGATGACCGTCCTGGTCGAAAAGCGCGGCCCCGTCACGATCGTGACGATCGACCGGCCCGAACGGCGCAACGCCGTCGACCGCACCACCGCTTCGGCGCTGGCGGACGCTTTCCGCGCCTTCGACGCCGATCCCGAGTCCTCGGTCGCCGTGCTGCAGGGCTCCGGCGGCACGTTCTGCGCGGGCGCCGACCTCAAGGCCGTGAGCGAAGGCCGCGGCAACCGCACCGAACCGTCGGGCGACGGCCCGATGGGCCCGACGCGGCTGCGCCTGAGCAAGCCGGTCATCGCCGCCGTGAGCGGCCACGCCGTGGCGGGCGGGCTGGAGCTGGCGATCTGGTGCGACCTGCGCGTGGCCGACGAAACCGCCGTGTTCGGCGTGTTCTGCCGGCGCTGGGGCGTGCCGCTCATCGACGGTGGCACCGTTCGGCTGCCGCGTCTGATCGGCCAGAGCCACGCTTTGGACCTGATCCTGACCGGACGCCCGGTCGCCGCCGACGAAGCACTCCGGATCGGACTTGCCAACCGCGTCGTTCCCGCCGGCCAGGCCCTCGACGCGGCCGTCGAGCTGGCCCGGAGCCTGGCGGCTTTCCCGCAGACCTGCCTGCGCGAGGACCGCGCGTCGGTACTCGAACAACACGGCGCCACCGAAGAACAGGCCCTGGCCAACGAGTTCGGCCACGGCCTGGTGTCCCTCGCGAGCGACACCGTCGCCGGCGCCACCCGCTTCACCCGCGGCGCCGGCCGCCACGGCTCGTTCGACGCGTGACCCCGGGGCGGGGCACAGCAAACCCCGCCCCGGATCCGTCACGCCGCGACGTAGCCCGCGTCCAGCTCCCGATGCAGGGTCACGCGGTCGATGGCCTTCTCCCACTTGCCCACGACCAGTGTGGCCACGCAGTTGCCCGCGATGTTGGTGAACACGAACGCGGCCGACAGGACACTGTGGACACCCAGCACCAGGGCGATGCTGCTGACCGGGATCGTGTGCGTGGCCGCCAGGGTCAGCGCCAGCACCGCGATGGCCGAGCCCGACACGCCGGCGCCGCCCTTGGACGTCAGGAGCAGCACGAACAGCAGGCCCAGCTGGGCCTGCCAGCTCAGGTCCGTGCCGGTGGCCTGGGCCAGGAACACGCTCACCGCTGCGAAGTACAGGCAGGTGCCGTCGTGGTTGAAGCTGTACGCGGTGGGCAGCACGAGCCCCACCACCGGCTCGTCGACGCCCAGCTTTTCCAGCTTCGCCGTGAGCTGCGGGAAGACGCTTTCGGACGAGCTCGTGCCGAGCACCAGTACCAGCTCTGCGCGGAAGTAGCGCAGCACCTTCCACAGGCTGACCCCGGCGTAGTGCGACACCGGCCACAGCACGAGCACGAAGAACAGCACCACGATCAGGTAGAACACCCCGACCAGCTTGCCCAGCGGCAGCAGCGTGCTCAGCCCGTACTTCGACACCGTGAACGCGATGGCCCCGAACGCGGCGAACGGCGCGAGCCGCATGACCTTCTTGATGATCCAGAACAGCGACTGCTGCACGGTGCCGACGATGTTCAGCACCGGCTGCGCCTTCTCGCCCAGCGCGGCGAGGCCGCAGGCGAACAGGACCGAGAACACCAGCACCTGCAGGATCTCGCCCTTGGCGAACGCGTCGACGGCCGACGTGGGCACGAGGCTCACGAGGAAGTCGTCGAAGCCCTCCGACTTGGCCGGCGCGGCCGAGGCGGGGGCGTGCAGCGACGACGGGTCGATGTTCATGCCGATGCCGGGCTTGAGCACGTTGACCACCACGAGGCCGATCACCAGCGCGATCGTGGTGATCACCTCGAAGTACACAATGGACTTCACCGCGATGCGGCCGACCTTGCCGAGGTCGCGCACGCTGGCGATGCCGTGCGTGACCGTGCAGAAGATGATCAGGCCGACGACCATCTGGATGAGGTGGATGAAGATGTCGCCGAGGAAGTCGACGTGGTGGCCGACCGAGGGCGCGAGCACGCCCACGAGCACGCCGACGACGACGCCGGCGAGGACCTGGAAGGTCAGGTCCTGGTAGAACGGCTTGCGCTTGCGGGTCTGCCCGGGGGCGCCCGTGGACGTGGTTTCGCTCATCGTCTTCCGGTTTCTCCGTTGAAATGTCCGGTGGGGAGGGAACTAGCCGAGGATCTGCCGGGCCGGCGCGAACACCTCGTCGGCGCCGAGGCGGCGCGGGAGCAGGCCCTGTTCGAGGCACGCGTCGACGATCAGCTCGATCGGGCCGCTCAGGTTCTCGAAGCCGAACATCGTGGGGACCGGCGCGCCGTCGGGCCGCTCGACGGTCGCGTCGGCGCGGCGCAGCAGCTCGTAGGCCTCGCGGACGGCGCCGGGGTCGCGGCGGCTGAGCGACTCCCCCGCGACGACCATGTGGTTGATCGGCATGAAGCCGTGCTCGCGCCACCACTGCTCATCACGCGTTGCGGCGTCGGGGATCACGCGCACGAACTCGTCGCCTTCGGGCAGGTCGTTGCCGAGGATGGTGGCGTCGATGCGGCCTTCGCGCAGGAGGTCGGGCAGGCTCGAGTCGCCGACGCCGTGCTCGACGAAGTCGGGGTCCTCGTACTCCGCGACGTGGGCGCCGTCGCGGGTGAGCCAGTGGATGTCGCGCGAGGCGAGGCCGAAATCCTCGGTGAGGTGCGCGCGGACCCACATGCCGGTGGTCTGCGTGAAGGCGCGCACGCCGATGCGCTTGCCCTTGAGCCCGGCCGGGTCCACCGGGCGCGACGCGTGCGCGATGAGGCAACCGCGCTGGAACCGCGACGCGACCACGACCGGCAGCAGCACCACGGGCCGGCCGTAGGCGATCGCCTGCAGCGCCGTGACCACGGCCAGCTCGCTCAGGTCGTAGGCCTCGTCGCGCACCATCGGCGCGAACGCCTTGTGCACCGGGGAGACCGCGGTGAAGTCGAGCTCGACCGACGGGCTGGTGACCTCGCCGTTCTTGAGCGGCTTCGTGTGCGGGTAGTCCGCGAGGACGGTCCGCAGGATCGTGGGCTCAGGCACGGCTCGCACCCTTCAGCGACGGGTAGAAGGCGGCGGCGGTCCCGCCGAAGATCTGGTCGAGGTCGGCTTCGGGCAGCACGGACACCGTCTCGCGGGCCTCGGCCAGCAGGTCGGGCAGCACGCCGTCGGCCGCGGGGAAGTTGGAGCCCCACGCGATGCGGGCGGCGCCGTAGGCCGAGACCAGGTCGGTGAGGAAGTCCTCGGTCGTGGACGCGCCCTTCGCCGACGCGGCCAGCGCGCGGTGGGTGAGCTTGAGGTGCACGCCGGGGTAGGCGGCGAGGTCGAACAGGTCCTTGGCCAGGCGGTACGGCCGCCCGTCGGACAAGTCGGGGCGCGCGCAGTGGTCGAGCAGCACCCGCACCCGCGGGAACCGGTCGAGGATCTCGCGCAGCTTCGGCAGGCCCTGGATCGTCATCTGCAGGCACACGGGGATGTCGTGCTTCTCGGCGTGGGCCCAGGCGGGGAACGAGTCCTCGTGGCCGAGCCAGTCGGCCTGGCCGGGCATGGTCGTGCCGGTGGTGAACAGGCGGAAGCCCGAGAGGCCGAGGCCCTGCCAGTGGTCGATCTTCTCGACGGCGTCCGGGGCCATCGCGTCGATCGAGTAGACGCCCGCGAAGCGGTCGGGGTGACGGCGCAGCGCTTCGGCGACGTAGCGGTTGTCGTGGCCGTACACCGTGGACGCCTGCACCACCACGGCCTGCGCGATGCCCGCCGAGTCCAGCGCCCGCACGAGGCCGTCGATGTCCACCGGGTGCGCCTTCGACCACTCGCTCTGCTTGCCGCCGATGGGGTCGACCGGGTACTGGCCCGCGTCCGGGGAGATGACGTGGGTGTGCGAGTCGATGATGTCCATGTGACCTCCTGTGAACCGGCGATTCGGCGCAGCACCGGATCCTCGGCGACCCGGCTCGGAGCCCGCGCGCTCCGGCAGATCGGGACCATACACGATTGTTAACAATCTCGTACAAGATTGTGGGGACGATTTCGTTGAGGATCACGGTGCGCATCACTCCGCGAACACAGCGCGAGGCGGGCCCCGTGGAATCCGTGCAGGTGGGAGGGTGCGGGACGGGCGGGCGTCCTGACAAGTGAGGGTGGCTGGAGACTCAGTAACCCGGACGGGGGAAGGTGACGCCGCGGGAGGGTTCGCCTGAACCGGGCAATCCGAGGCCGGAGGGGTGGCAAGGCCCAGGTCGGGCGCGGGTTCGGGTGGTGTTTCCGGCCCCCGCCCGACACCGACGCCCCTACGCCGGACTCTCCACCCGAGGGGACCTCGAGCCCCGCGGCATCCGGCCGGCGAGCGCGGCCAGGTCCACGACGGCGCGGCGGACGAACTGCCGCTCGACGACCACACCGACAGCGGTCGCCGCGGTCCGGCACCATCGCCGAGGCGCGAGGGGCGAGGGCTCGAAGCAATCCGGCAGTGGGCGGGGCAACGCCCCCGGCTCCGATGAGTCCGGCGCCCGAGGCGTCGGGGCGACGGGAGCGGGGATCGATTCGGCGCTGTCCGGGAGCGGACAGCACGACACCCCTCGCACCCGAATCCCCCAGGCCACAGCGGCGACCGGATCAGGCAAGAGGGACAAACAGGGCAGATCAGACGCGGACAGCACAACGCCCCAGGCTCCGGGAGATCCGGTGCCTGGGGCGTCGTAGCGGTGGGAGCGGTGGTGGGCCGGGGGTCAGCCGAACATGCCCACCTCGTAGTGGCCCGCGGGCTGCTGGGTGATGACGTTCATGCGGTTGTAGGTGTTGATGAGTGCGATGAGCATGGTGAGGCCGGTGAGCTGGTCCTCGTCGTAGTGCTTGGCGGCCTGCTGCCAGACCTCGTCGCTGACGCCGCCGGCGGCGTCGGCGATGCGGGTGCCCTCTTCGGCCAGTTCGAGGGCCGCGCGCTCGGCGTCGGTGAAGACGGTGGCTTCGCGCCAGGCCGCGACGAGGTTGAGGCGCGTGGGTTCCTCGCCCGCGGCCACGGCTTCCTTGTAGTGCATGTCGGTGCAGAAGCCGCAGCCGTTGATCTGGCTGGCGCGCAGCTTCACGAGCTCCTGCGTCGCGGCGGGGAGGCCCGAGTCGGCGATCGGCTTGTTCGCCGCGTTCAGGTACTTGACGAACTTGCCGGCGACAGCGTTCCCGAAGAGGTTGAGTCGTGCTTCCACTGATCTGCTCCTTCACCCGTTTCCACTGGTTACACACCCTTGACGGGTGGGCCCGCGAAGTTGTGACACCGGTGAAAGTGACCTGCGTCTCACCCCAGGTCGGCCTCCGCACGGATCTCCAGCGTCTCCCCCGGCTGGTGCAGCTCCAGCACCACGAGCTCGTTGCGCCCCCGTCGCCACAGCGGCGCCGGGGCGTAGAGAGTCCGTTGTGGACCGCGGCTCCAGTAGCGGCCGAGGTTGAAGCCGTTCAGCCAGACGATGCCCTTCTCCCAGCCCGGCAGCGCGACGAACCCGTCGGCGGGCGCCCCGATCGTCACCGCGGCCCGGTGGAAGGCCGGCCCGGCCCCGGGAGCGCCCGGCGTGAAGTGCACAGTGGACAGATCGTCGAGCGGCAGCGGCCGGATCTCCCAGCCGAACAGCTTCTGCTGGGTGTTCATCGCGACCCACCCGTCGATGCCCTTGCGATCGGCCAGATACGGGCCGTAGTTGATCCGGCCCATCGTGTCCACGAGGATGTCGAGCTGGTTCTCCGCCTCCTCGAACACGAGGTCCACCGTGCCGTCGGGGGTGTTGCGGTCGAGAACGCCGACCTGCTCGCCGCCGGCGAAGACCAGCGCGCGGTCGGCGAGGCCGTGGATGCTCAGGGTGCCGTTGTGCGGGCCCTGCACCTTCGTCCGGTAGTGGATGAGCCCCGTGGCCTGGCCGAGCTTCTCCATCGGCAACGGCTGCGGCGAGCGCACCACCTTCGACAACGCGGGCAGCGACTCCAGCAGCGACGCCGTCGCGTCCGGCTTTACGGTCTGCGGCGCCAGCCGCGGGGAACGGCCGGGGATCGGCCCCTCGGGCAGCTTCGTGTACTTGCCGATCACGCTCCGCAGCGCGGTGAACTTGGCGCCGAGGTCGCCGGCCTCCCCCACCGGCGAGTCGTAGTCGTAGCTCGTGACGGTGGGCTGGTAGGTCGTGCCGGAGGTGTTGGCCCCGCTCGTGAAGCCGAAGTTCGTGCCGCCGCACGCCATGTACAGGTTCACCGACGCGCCGGACGCGAGCACGGTGTCGATGTAGCCCGCCATCTGCTGCGGGTCGCGGGTGTTGTGCTGTTCGCCCCAGTGGTCGAACCAGCCGTCCCAGAACTCCGCCATCATCACCGGTTTGCCGGGCTGGAACTTCTTCAGCGCTTCGAGACTCGGCACCGGGTTCCCGTCGCCCGTGCCGACTTCGAGCGTGCCCGGCAGCGAGCCGAAACGCATGAAGAAGTCCGACGCGCCGTCGGCCGCGAACAGCAGGCTCTCGCACCCGCGCGAACGCAGGCTGTCGCGCAGGTGCGCCAGGTACGAGGTGTCGTTGCCGTAGCTGCCGTACTCGTTCTCGATCTGCACGGCGATCACCGGCCCGCCGCGGTGCGCCTCCAGCGTGGCCAGGCGCGGCACGAGGTGGTCGTACCAGGCGTCGACCGCCTTGAGGTACTTCGGATCCGCGCACCGCAGTTCGAGGTCGCGGTCGGCGAGCAGCCACGCGGGCAGGCCGCCGAACTCCCACTCCGCGCAGATGTACGGGCTCGGCCGCACGATCACCCGCAGTCCCACCTCGCCGGCGGTGCGGATGAACTTCGGCAGGTCACGCCACCCGCTGAAGTCCGGCAGGCCCGGCTTCGGCTGGTGGAAGTTCCACGCGACGTACGTCTCGACCGTGTTCAGGCCGAGTGCACGCAGCCGCTCCAGCCGGTCGCGCCACTGGTCGGGGTGGATGCGGAAGTAGTGCACGGCACCCGAGATGATCTGGAACGGCTTACCGTCCAACAGGAACTGCTCGCCGGACACGGTCAGTCCGCCACGGCCCGCCGCGCCGGCCGGCCCGGCGAAAACCGTGCTCGCCGCGGCCAGCCCGGCGACCCCGCCGAGGAAACTCCTCCTGCTCACTGCGCTCACGAAGCTCTCCGTCCTTTCGGGGTCAGCCGAGCGTCGCGGCCCGGGCCTGGGTGATGAACGCGTCGAGGACCCCGTCGCCGACGAGCGCCTGCCGCACTCCCCACCGGTTGGTGTCGCCGGTCTTCACGGCCTGGGCCCGGGCGACGAGACCGTCGGCGGACGCGGTGAGCCGTTGCGCCGCCTTGGTGTCACCACGCCCGGCGGCCGCGAGGGCGTCGAGCTGGTCGACCATCGCGCCGCCCCACAACGCCGTCGCGTCGAGCCACGGCGAGGCCTCGTCGACGAACGCGCTCTCGACCCGGCCACCGCGGATCACCTTCGCGGCGTCGCGGATCTGCACCGCGTAGGCCCGCAGGTCGGCGACCCGGTGGTCACCCGCGTTCCACCGCTGCCAGAACGCCTTCGTCTTCGCCGCGAGCACCGGCGCCTGCGGCTGCCACGGCGTCGGGCCGAACGTCGGGGCCAGGTGTTCGAGGTCGGCGAACACCCGCAACGCGGCCGTGGCCCGGGCGTCACCGCCCGCGAGCCGCGCAAGCGCTTGCGGCCAGGAGCGCTCCGGCGAGTACCCGGCGTCGTTCCACGCGAAGTCGGTGGCGCCGAACTCGGCCACCTCGCTGGCCGCCTCCTGGTTCATTGGGTTCGCGACGATCCCGTTGAGGTACTGCGAAAGCCCGGCCTCCCGCTGCGCGTAGGGCGCGAGCAGCAGCCGGCCGGCGGACTGCTCGTAGTCGTTCACGGGGTAGTTGTCCCAGAGGAACACCTTGCGGCCGTACACAGTGGACACCTGCTGCGCCTCGTCGGTGGTGACGCTCGGCGGCACCACGTCCGTGCCGGTCCACTGCACGACCACCGACGGGTCGAGGTTCTCGCGCAGCTCGGTCTTGTACGGCGAGTCCTTCAGGTCGCTGTACTCGGTGGGCACCGTCTGCAGTGGACGCACGCCGTCGTGGGTCTTGACGAAGTCGCTGGTGATCGCGTTGAGCAACGAAACCTGGGCCTTGCCCGCGGCGGCCTGCCCGGGCGCGCCGAACGCCGTCTGGTCGGCGGCGCAGTTCCACTTGGTGTAGGAGATGTCGTCGAACGGGATCGAGAACGACCGCACGCCCAGGTCGTACACCGACTGCAGCTTCGCCTTCACCGCGGCGAGATCGTCGGGCGAGGAGAAGCAGATCGACACGCCGGGCGAGAGCGCGTAGGTGAAGTCGACGTGGTGCGCGGTCGCCGACTGCACCAGCTGCCCGAGCGTGGCCAGCTCGTCCGCGGGGTAGGGATCGCGCCACTGCGCACGCAGGTAGGCGTCGTCCTTGGCGCTGTAGACGTAGCTGTTGGCCTTGACCTCGCCGAGGAACGCGATCTGCCGCAGCCGGTCGGCGGTGCTCCACGGCGGGCCGTAGAAGCCTTCGATCGACCCGCGCAGCGCCATGTTCGGCCAGTCGCGCACGGCCACGCCGCTGATCGCCCACCCGTGGCCGGAGCGGACGAACAGCTGCCGCAACGTCTGCGCGGCGTAGTACTGGCCGGAGCCGTCGCGCCCGGCGAGCACGATCTCGCCGCGCGTGGTGGTGAGCGAGTAGCCCTCGGCCTGGGACGGGGCCGTGGATCCGGCGCCGAGCCGGACCACGAGAGCGTGGCCTCGGCCAGGTTCCTTCGTGACCGTGGTGACCTTGCGTGCGCCGTGCTGCCGCAGCAGCGTGGTGACGAGGTCTTTCGCGGCGGCGTCGGTGGTGCTGTCGGTGACGAGCACGACCTCGTCGGGCACGGCGACGTCGGCGGAGTCACGGGCGAGCGACTGCGGCGTGGGTGTGACGACGGGCAGCGGCTGCTGGTGGTCGGGGGCGGCCGCCGCGGGTTGCGCGACGAGCGCGGCGAGCGAAACCCCGGCCGCGAGCACGGCGGCCAGGTGGCGCTTTCGGGAAGTCATCAAGGGGTCCTTCGGGTCAGGCGGCCGGCGCCACGGTGCGGTACAGGGCGAAGGTCGAGAGGTACGGCGTGGCGCGGGCCTGGGTGATCACCACGCGCAGGTGGCTGGTCGTCACGGGTGCGGAGAGCGTGACCAGGCGGGTGTAGCCGATGGTGGTGACGGTGCCGAGCGTCCGCCACGCGCCGTCGACCTCGGCCTGCACGGTCGCGCCCTCCACGTGCTGGCCGCGGCTGATGTCCTCGCCGAGGCGGATCTGGTCGAACGTCGCGGGCCGGGCCAGCGGCACGTCGAGCGTGCCCGCCGGCGCGCCGTGCGGCGGGGTCCAGGACGTGGTGAGCGATCCGTCCGTGACCGCGGCGACGGCCTTGTCGCCGGGCCGTGCGTGGGCCTGGTTCACCTGTGTGGCCGCGACGGACTGGCCGAAGGCGGCCAACGAAGCGACGTCGGCAGGGGCGAACTCGCCGTCGGGGCCGGGCGGCACGTTCAGCAGCAGCGAGGAGTTGCGGCCCACCGTGCGCCGGTAGATGTCCACTAGCTGCGCGGCGGTTTTCGGCTGTTCGCCCGGGTGGAAGAACCAGCCGGGGCGGATCGAGACGTCGGACTCGGCCGGCGCCCACTGCAGGAAGCGCACGGACGGGTCGGCCAGCACCTGGCGCGAGCCGAGGTCGGTGGCCGTCGCGCCGCCGAGGAACAGCTCCTCGTTGTGCGCGGTGTTCGGGTCGCCGGTCGTCGGCAGCGGGCTCCACTCCGTGGTCCGCGCCTGGCCGGCCTCGTTGCCGACCCAGCGCACGCCGGCGGGCCCGGCGAACGTGACGGTGTTCGGCGAGAGCGCGTGGATCATCGAGAACCAGGTGGTGAAGTCGTAGTTCTCGCTGATGCCGCGGTCGCGCCACGGGTTGGCGCCGTCGAGCCACAGCTCGTCGATCGGGCCGTACTGGGTGAACAGTTCGTAGAGCTGGTTGAGGTAGTAGGTGTTGTAGTCGTCCTCGGTCACGGTGAAGCGCGGCAGCTTCCCGGCGGCGAGCGCGGCCGCGCGGTCGTCGTCCGCCACCAGCGTGGGGATGGTCCGTCGGGTCACGGCGCTGCCGGTGCCGTAGCGGCCCTGGCCCTGCGGGGCGCTCGCGCGGTCGTCGTAGGTGGCCTGTTCCTCGATGGACAGCGACTGTCCGGCCGCGACCTTCGCCTCGATCCGCTTGACCTCGTCGGCGAAGAAGGTCGCGGGCAGCTCGGCGCCGTCGGCGGGCGAGAGGTAGACGCCGACCTTGAGGCCGGCCTTGCGAGCGGAGTCCACGTAGTCGTGCAGGATGTCGCCGCGGGGGTTGGTGCAGCCCGCGTCGCGCGCCTGCCAGAACGCGGACGGGTCCTGCGAGCGCGTGGCCTGCGCGGCTTGGCGGGCGGCGTCGGCCTCCGGGTCGGTGCAGCCCGCGCTGAGCCACCACGGGCTGGCGACGACGGAGTGGTCGGTGTAGCGCGTCGGGTAGAGCACGAAACCGTCGTGGTGCTTGGCGGTGAGCATCACCTGCGTCACCCCGGCGGCCTTGAGCGAGCGCATCCACTGGTCGGTGTCCACGGCCGGTGGCGCGAACGTCGACTCCTTCTCGGCGCCCGAACCCCATTCGCGGTCGGTGAAGGTGTTCATGCCGAAGTGCGTGAAGGCCGTGACAGGCCGCTGCTGCCAGGCGAGCTGGCCGGGCCGCGGCACGACGGCGGCCGCCTTGGCCAGCACGCGGTCCATGCCGTCGCACGGTTCGACGGTCATGATCGACGCGGTCTTGATCGGTCCGGTGCAGCCGCGGTCCGGCTGTGCGGCGATTCCGGGCGTGGCCGTGAATCCGGCCACGGCGAGGGAAAACAGTGCGGCCAGAACGGCGTTCCGGCGCGTCGAGATCGGCACGTGCTCCTCCTGACGGGTCCGCGCGGCCGCGTGCCCCGGTGGCGGCCGGCGACGAGCTGGTGGATCGCCCAGCACATTAGGTGCGTGATCCATCGGATGTCTAGACCTACTCGGGGGAGGCGCACTCGACTGTCCATTCCCTGTCTCCCCGCGAGAATCTGCATTCGTGCCTGGTTGACGCCGTTTACTCGCGGGCGGGTTTGCCGGCGGGACAAGGTCAGTCGTCCGATGGTTCTTGACCGATGCCGTCGTCGCGCCAAGACCCGATCGCGGCGCTAGGATCCGCGAAGTGCTGACGGTGCTCGGGTGGCTGACGCTCGTGGTGTGGCTGGGACTCGCCTTCGGCCACGGCTGGTTCTGGCGGACGGACCAGCGGCTGCCGCCGTCGGTGCGCCCGGCCGAGTGGCCGTCGGTGGCGGTCGTGGTGCCGGCGCGCGACGAGGCGGCCGTGCTCCCGACGACGTTGCCCGCCCTGCTCGCGCAACGCTATCCGGGCGAGGCGCGCGTGATCCTCGTCGACGACGACAGCGCCGACGGCACCGGCGAGCTGGCCCGGCGGCTCGGCGGTGCGGCCGGGGCGTTGCCGCTGACCGTGGTGACGCCGGACCCGTTGCCGGCGGACTGGACGGGCAAGCTGTGGGCGGCCGCGCGCGGCGTCGCCGAGGCGGGCGCAGTGGATTTCGTGCTGCTGACCGACGCGGACATCGAACACGGGCCGGGTTCGCTCGAAACCCTCGTGGCGGCGTGCGGTGAGCACGACCTCGTGTCGCAGATGGCCGTGCTGCGCACCGAAACGCCGTGGGAACGGCTGATCGTGCCGGCGTTCGTGTACTTCTTCGCGATGCTCTACCCGTTCCGGCGCGTGAACAACCCGCGCTCGCGGGTGGCCGCGGCCGCCGGCGGGTGCGTGCTCGTGCGCCGCTCCACTCTCGAACGCGCGGGTGGCCTCGCGGCCGTCCGCGGCGCCGTGATCGACGACGTCGCCCTGGCCCGCGCGGTGTCCGCGGCGGGTGGGCGGACGTGGCTCGGGTTCGCGTCGAAGGTCCACAGTGTCCGGCCGTACCCGCGGCTTTCCGATCTGTGGCAGATGGTCGCGCGCACGGCGTACACGCAGCTGCGCCACTCCCCGCTCGTGCTGGCGGGCACGGTCGTCGGTCTGGCGCTGGTGTTCGTCGCTCCCCCGGTGCTGACATTCACCGGCCCTTCGTGGCCCGCGCCGGCCGCGTGGCTGCTGATGGCGGCGACGTTCGTGCCGATGGCGCGCTACTACCGGCAGTGGCCGGTGCTGGGCTTGCTGCTGCCGCTGACGGCGCTGCTGTACACGCTGATGACGCTCGATTCGGCGCGCCGGCACTTCGCCGGCCGTGGCGCCGGGTGGAAGGGGCGGACGTACTCGTCCACTTAGGACGTTGCGCGGGTCGGACACCGGCCTAGGGTCCGGATCGAGACGCCGAATCACTGACGTGACCCAGGACTGCCCACATCGGATCGTTTGACAGGTCCTGGGGCCGCGAGTCATGATGAACACCTGTTCATGAACGTATGTTCACAACGCTGGGAGGACATCGTGACCGGGATCGTCAACACGGAGCAGGCGCAGGCGTGGAACGGCTACGAAGGTGGGCACTGGGCGGAGCACGCCGATCGCTACGACGCGGTGAACAGCGGGTTCAACGAGTTCCTGCTGGCCGCGGTGGGGCCGGGCGACGACGTGGTCGACCTCGGGTGCGGCACGGGGCAGCTGACCCGGCTCGCGGCGGCGCGGTCCGGGTCCGGGCGGGTGCTGGGCCTCGACCTGTCCGGGCCGATGCTGGCGACGGCGCGGGACCGGAGTGCGCCGAACGTGGTGTTCGAGCAGGCTGACGTGCAGGTTTACCCGTTCGAGGAGGGCTCGTTCGACGTCGCGCTGAGCCGGTTCGGGGTGATGTTCTACGCGGATCCGGTGGCGGCGTTCGCCCGGGTGCGCCGCGCGCTGCGGCCGGGTGGGCGGCTCGCGTTCGTGTGCCTGACGGAGCCGGCGGGGACCGACCTGGGGGCGGTGTTCGGCGCGCTGGCTCCGCTGCCTTCGGGCGTCGGGCCGGCGTCGCTGGCCGATCCCGCGCACACGCGTTCGGTGCTGACGGACGCCGGGTTCCGCGACGTCACGTGCACGCGCGTCGAGGCCGACCAGGTCCGGGGCCGCGACGTGGCCGACGCGGCGGAGTTCATCGCCGGCTGGGGCCCGGTCCGGCACCACGGACCGGACGCCGAAGCCGTGCTGGTGGAGGCCTTGCGCCCATTCGCCGAGCCCGGCGCCGTGCGGCTGCGGGGCGCGGCGTGGCTCGTCACCGCCGTCCGGTGAATACGATGGCCGCGATGTCACCGAGAACAGCAGCCGCCCTGCGCGACGGGGACCGCAGCCTGCGCGAGCACCTCATCGTGACGGCCGGCGCGCTCATGGCCGAGGAAGGCGCGGCGAAGCTGACGGTCCGCGCGATCGCCCGCCGCGCCGGCGTCGCGGACGGCGTGCTGTACAACCACTTCGCCGACAAGGAGGAACTCCTGGCGCACGCGCTGCGCGCCCACGTCCGCGCCGCCGAACGCGAACTCGGCGCCCTGCCCACACCCGGCGACGCCACGGTCGAAACCAACCTGCGCGCGCACCTCGCCTACGGGCTCGCCCTGCACCGCGCCATCCTGCCCACGTTCGCCGGCCTGCTCGCCCACCCGGCGGTCCTCGCGCGCTTCGCCTCCCTCACCCCCACGCACACCGAATGGCGCGACCGCCTCCTCACCTACCTCCACGCCGAACGCGACCTCGGCCGCCTCTCCCCCACCGCCCACCTCGACGCCGCGGCCGCCCTCCTGGTCGGCGCCTGCCACGAGACGGTGTTCTCGGCCCTGGTTCCCCACGCGGGCCCGCCCCAGGCCCCGTCGATCGACGCCGTGGTGGCGACGGTGCTCGAGGGCATCGGCGCCTGAGGATCACCTCGCCGCACGCGAGTCCCGCCGGTGTTGCCCCTGGTGAGAACGACGCAGTCATCCGCAACAGGTGATGCCGAGATGGCCGGGGGTTCGCAAGGTGGGGCATCGAGGAGAGGGGCGCCCGATGGCCACGGGATCGAAGAGCGTCTCCGCGTCCGCAGTGGTGCTGCCGCTCGCGCTCGGGCAGTTCATCGCGAGCTACGCGGCGACGAACATGAACGTGGCGATCAGCACGATCGCCGACGACATCGGCACATCGGTCATCAGCATCCAGACCGCGATCACGCTGTTCACGCTCACGATGGCCGCGCTGATGATCCCCGGCAGCAAGCTCACGGACTTCCTCGGCCGCAAGGTGTGTTTCATCGCGGGTCTCGTGATCTACGGCTCGGGTGCGCTGCTGTCGTCGTTCGCGCAGGGCATCGGGGTGCTGATCGTGGGGTACTCGCTGCTGGAGGGCATCGGGTCGGCGCTGCTGATCCCGCCGATCTACATCCTCGTGACGGTGGTGTTCGACGACGTGAGCGCCCGCGCGCGCAACTTCGGGATCGTGAGCGGGGCGGCGGGGCTCGGGGCGGCGGCGGGGCCGCTGCTCGGTGGTCTGATCACGAGCTACCTCGGCTGGCGGGCGTCGTTCCTCTTCCAGGTGGCCGTGATCGTGCTGATCATCTTCCTCGCCCTGCGCATCGTCGACCCGCCGCTGGCCGAGCGGCCGCCGCACTTCGACGTGTGGGGCGCCGTGCTGTCGGCGGCCGGGCTGTTCTTCGTGGTGTTCGGCGTGCTGCAGAGCTCGACCTACGGGTGGCTCAAGTCGCGGGAGGACTTCACGATCGGGGGCACGGTGGTGATCCCGAAGGGCGGCATGTCGCCGGTGTGGATCTACGTCGCGATCGGGGCCGTGCTGCTGGTGATCTTCTTCCTGCACCTGCGGCGCGTGGAGCACGCCGGACGCGCACCGTTGTTCTCGCTGAAGATCTTCCGCAGCAAGGCATCCAACCTCGGGCTCGTCACCCAGGTGCTGCAGTGGCTGGTCATGCAGGGCGCGTTCTTCGTGACATCGGTGTTCCTGCAGCAGATCCGCGGCTTCAGCGCGATCGAGACGGGACTGGTGCTCGTGCCGGCCACCATCGGCATCCTCGCCGCGTCGGCGCTCGCGGGACGGATGTCGCGGCGCCACTCGCTGCGCCGGCTGATCCGGGCCGGCTTCACCTCCACGACGCTGGGCCTGGTGCTGATGCTGGTGCTGGTCCGCGAGGACTCGAGCGTCTGGACCTTCACACCCGGGCTGCTGCTGATGGGCATCGGGATCGGCGTGATGCTGACGGCGTCGGTCAACCTCGTGCAGTCGAGCTCGCCGGAAGAGGCGCAGGGCGACATCTCCGGTGTCTCGCGCAGCGTGTCGAACCTCGGCTCGTCACTGGGCACCGCGCTGGTCGGCTCCGTGCTCGCCGGTGCGGCCGTCCCGGGCAACGGGCCGTTCGGCATCGCCCTGATCATGCTCGTGTGCCTCGGCCTCCTCGGGGTCGTCACGGCGCTGCTGATCCCGAAGCACGCCCAGCGGTAACCGCGAGCGGCTGCGCTGCACGGCCGTCAGGATCACCCGCAGCGCGACGCCGACCACCAGCAGGTTCGCGATCATCTGCACCGTGACCAGCAGGCGCGCGGCCTGCGTCACGGGCACGATGTCGCCGAACCCGACCGTCGCGAACACCGTGACCACGAAGTACAGCGAATCGGTGCGGTTCAGCGGCGCGCTGAAGCTCTGCGGCACGTTGTACTGCAGCACGTAGTAGACGTTGGCGAACACCAGCAGGAACAGCGGCACCACCAGCGCCAGCGCCTGGATGCCCTGCAACGCCGGGCGCGCGGAGCGCAGGATCGCGCGCGCTTCGACCACCACCAGGACCACGACCAGCGTCACCCCGACGACGAGCCCCACGACCGTCCACGCGTCGAGCTGCCGGTTCACCGGGAGCAGGTAGTACACGGCGATGAGCGTCGCCACCGTCAGCACGGGACGCAGCACACCCGGGCCGAGCAGCTGCCGCGCCTTCACCGCCCCGACTCGGCCTTGACCGCACCGGTCTTGATGGCCTTGGTCAGCTCCGTGTGGTCCTTCTCGTTCTGGTCGGCGTAGTCGTGCGTGAACTCGGCGATCGCGTGGTCGAACGAGTCACCGGAACCGACGTAGGCGCCGATCGCCACGCTGTCGCCGGTGCGGGCGTGGGCGCGCGCGAGCGTCCACGCGCACAGCATGCCGTAGGTGCGCAGGTCGCGCGGGTCCATCGACTCGACGTTGGCCGAGCCCTTCCAGTCGCGCAGCTGGCGCAGGTAGAAGTCGCGCGGGCGTTCGTCGACACCGGTCACGTGGACCCAGCCGAGGAAGATGTCGCTCACCGTCTGCATCAGCCGCTGGCCCACGACCACGCGGCGCCCGGAGTTGTCGTAGTCGCTGGCCCCGGCGAACTCCTCCAGCACCGACGGGCCGGCTTCCTTCGCCTGCAGGAACAACGGGTCGCGGTCGTCGTTGCCGAGCAGCAGCACCATCCAGCACCGGGTGCCGACACTGCCGACGCCCACGACCTTGTGCGCCATGTCCACGATCCGGTAGCGGTCCAGCAGCACGCGCCGCTCGGGTTCCAGCGTGGCGCGGTAGGCCTTCAGGATCGAGCCCATCTGGTTACGCACCTCGTCGGCGGCCTCCTTGGTGGGCGCCAGCTCTTCGAGGGGCAGCACGATCGGCGGGTCGGGCTTGATCTGCACCGTGCCGTCGGTGACCGACGTGAAGCGACGCAGGGCGCCGAGATTGTCGTGCGCCTGAGCCGAGGCCATGCCCTTCGCGATCATCCGGCGCCGGTGCCCGCCCAGGCGATCGGCGTACAAGGCCTCGACCTGATCGACATCGGCGTGGGCGTACCAGACATCGAGCGCGGTGCGCTCGCCGAAGTCCCGCATCGCCTTGCGGTACTGCGCGATCGTCGCGAGCACCACGCCGCGGCACTGGCGGGCGGAAAACCCGTTGTCCCGGCTCGCGATCTCGAGGCTCGCCGCGAGGCGCTTCACGTCCCACTCCCATGGGCCGGGCAGGGTCTCGTCGAAGTCGTTGATGTCGAATACGAGCTTGCGTTCCGGCGAGGCGAACACGCCGAAGTTCATCAGGTGCGCGTCGCCGCACGCCTGCACCCGCAGCCCGCTGAGCGGCGTGCCGGACAGGTCGCTCGCCATCGGCAGCGCGGCACCGCGGAAGTAGGTGAACGGCGACACCGCCATGCGCCCGTAGCGGATCGGCAGCAGATCCTTGACGCGCGTCTCGTCTTGGCGTGCGAGCAGTTCCAGCGGACCCGGGCGGCCACGTTCTCTCGTGAACCCGGCGTGGCTCGACCGCGGAGCGGCCGCGCGGGCCGCCTTGCCCCGGGCGATCCGGTCTTCCCGGGATTCGACCGTCGAACGTCGTGAGGTGAGCACCATCGGGGCAGCTTCGCGCTCGGGCGAGCGCCTTTCCTCCCCCGCACGGGGTGAGACGAGGCATCATCCGGACGGGGTGACGACACGGGACCGTCCGCCCACGCAGGGTCGGCGCATGACCGGCCCTGCTCCGTCGCTCGCCCGGCGCGCGTGCGCGCTCGGCGCCCTCCTCGCGCTGGCCGCCGCGGTCGTGGTGGCGGTGCTCGCCGCGGTCCGCAGCCCGGGGCAGCTGGTGCTCGCCGTGGTGCTGCTGGTGATCGCCACGATCGCGGCCTGGGCGGCGCTGGTCCGCCACGGGTTCGCGCGGATCGTGCTCGCGGTCGTGGCGGTCCTCGCGCTCGCCGCGATCGCCCTGCTGCCGGACCTGCGCACGTTGGTGGTGCTGCTTCTGGTCCTCGGGCTGATGGTGCTCGCGGCACTGGCGGCGCGGGTGGCGATCGGCCACGACCTGGCCCGGCCGGCACAGGCCGACCGTGTCGGGCCCGCGCGCCACGGCGTGCTGCTGATGAACCCGCGCTCCGGCGGCGGGAAGGTGGCGCAGTTCGACCTCGAACGCAAGGCGCGCGAACGCGGCGTCACCCCCGTGGTGCTGCGCCGCGGCGACGACCTGCGGGCGCTCGCCGAAGAGGCCGCCCAGCACGCGGACGTGATCGGGATGGCCGGCGGCGACGGCTCCCAGGCGCTGGTCGCCGACGTCGCGCGCCGCCACGGCCTGCCGTACGTCTGCGTGCCCGCCGGCACCCGCAACCACTTCGCCCTCGACCTCGGGCTCGACCGGGAGAACGTGACCGCCGCCCTAGACGCGTACGGCGAAGCGGCCGAGCACCGCATCGACCTCGCGCTGATCGGCGACCGGGTGTTCGTGAACAACGCCTCGCTCGGCGTCTACGCCACCGTGGTCCAGTCACCGGGCTACCGCGACGCCAAGGTGTCGACGGTCGCCGGCCAGCTGCCGCAGCTGCTAGGCCCGGAGTCCGAGCACTTCGACCTCCAGTACCGCGTGCCCGGTGACGAAGACCGCCCGCCGGCCGACATCGTGCTCGTGTCCAACGGCGCCTACCGCCTCGACCGCCTCAGCGGCTTCGGCTCGCGCGAACGGCTCGACAGCGGCTCGCTCGGCATCGTCACCGTGAACGTCGACCGCGCGCGCGACCTGCCGGCGCTGATCACCGCCGAGCTCACGGGCCAGCTCGCCCGCTACCCCGGCTACCACGAGTGGCAGACCGAGGAGTTCGTGGTGAGCTCGGGACAGTCCCTTGTGGACATCGGTGTCGACGGTGAGGCGCTTCGGCTGGAACCACCGCTGCGGTTCCGCACCCTGCCCGGCGCGCTGCGCGTCCGCGTGCCGCTGGACGCGCCCGGCGTCGCCCCCGCCGCGGCCGCGCCCCACGGCATGGGCGAGGCGCTGCGCGTGCTGTTCCGCGTGCTCGCCGGACGGCCGGCCCGCTGACGTCCGGAATGGACGGTTTCATCCGCACGGGGCGAAGCGCCCGCGAGCCCGGCCGTCGAGGATGTCCGCGGCCAGGAGAAGGGACCCGATCATGAGCGATCACGCTGTGCGCCCGGACGCACCCGCGCAGGAGTCCACCGACGAGGAGTCCGGCTGGGCCCGCTGGATCTTCTTCGGTGCCACGATGATGCTCCTGCTCGGGAGCTTCACCCTGGTCGAAGGGCTCACGGCGCTGCTCGACCCGCAGTACTACGCCGTGACCGCGCACGGGACCCTGCTGTTCGACCTCACCGGCTGGGGCTGGGTGCACCTGGTGCTGGGCGTGGCCGCGGTGGTGACGGGGCTCGGGCTGTTCGCGCGGGCGAGCTGGGCCCGGTACCCCGGTATCGCGATCGCCGGGCTCAGCGCCTTGGCGCACCTGACTTTCCTGCCCGCCGCGCCGTTCTGGGCGCTCATCGTGCTCACCCTCGACGTGCTCGTCATCTGGGCGCTGGTCGTACATGCCTCCGACGCACTCCAGCCCCGTCACAGCCGCCGCTGAACCGGCGACGCGCCCCCAAGGCGCGCTGACCGCGTGGGCCTGGGGCCTCGCGCAGCGCCACCTTTCGCGCGAGCTGCCGCGAAGGTGGGAGCACGTGCGGGGCGTCGCGAAGTGCGGGCGGCAGATCGGGCCGAGCCTGCTGTCCGCCGACGAGGAGGAGCTGCTTGTCGCGGCCGCGCTGGTGCACGACATCGGCTACGCACCCGGCCTCGTCGTCACCGGCTACCACCCGCTCGACGGCGCCCGGTTCCTCGTCGCGGTGGCGGCACCGCCCCGGCTGGTGAACCTCGTGGCCCAGCACTCGGCCGCCGCGTTCATCGCAGAGGAGCGCGGGCTCGCGGCCGACCTCGCCCGCTACCCGGACGAGCGCACCGTGCTGCGCGACGCCCTGTGGTTCTGCGACATGCGGACGGCCCCGGACGGCCGCCCGACCGACTTCGCCGAACGCATCGCGAGCATCCGCGCCCGCCACGGCCCCGGCTCACCCCTCGTGCGCGCGCTCGACGCCGGCGCGCAGGCCGCCCGGCACGACGCGGTCCGGCGCACCGAGCTGCGGCTCGGTGCCGCGGCGGTGCGGCGGCGGGTCTCACCCCGCAGGGGCGAGGCGGACGGGGCCGTGCGGGGCGACGGTGGCGTCGGCGCAGCCCGCGAACCCGACAGGAGAGAACGATGACGACGCTGACGGTGTGGAAGTTCGACAGCCCCGACGGAGCCGACAACGCGGTGGACACCCTCCGGAGCCTGGCCAAGCAGGAACTGATCTCGATCCACGACGCGGCCACCGTGTCCTGGAAGCCCGACGCCAAGAAGCCGAAGACCCGTCAGCTGCGCAACCTCACCGCCGGCGGAGCGATGAGCGGGATGTTCTGGGGCATGCTCTTCGGCCTGATCTTCCTGGTGCCGCTGCTCGGTGCCGCCATCGGCGCGGCCACCGGGGCGCTCGCCGGCTCGCTGACCGACGTCGGCATCGACGACGACTTCATCAAGTCCGTGCGCGACAAGATCACGCCCGGCACCTCGGCCTTGTTCCTGATGTCCAGCGACGCGGTGGTCGACAAGGTCAAGGCCGCGATCGAGGCCGGCGGCCACAAGCCGGAGCTGCTGCAGTCCAACCTGTCCGCGGAGCAGGAAGCCGCGCTGCGGGAAATGATGTCGAGCTGAGCGGACCGGACCGGTCATGTCGGAGAGCACGGAACACCGCATCGAGCCGACCGCCGACGAGCGGGCCGAGCTGGAACAGCTGCGGCTCGAGGTAGCGCGGCTGCGGGCCACGCGCGAACGTCGCCGCGTCAGCTGGCGGCCGATCGTGTCCTCGATCCTCATCGTGATCGGCTGCATCCTCGCCCCGCTCGCGCTCGCGTCGGTGTGGGTGCACAACCAGATCTCCGACACCGACCGGTTCACCGCCACGATGAGCCCGCTGATCCGCGACCCGGCGGTGCAGGCCGCCGTGACCGACCGGGTCACCGAGGCGATCTTCACCAACGTCAACGTGCAGGCCATCGCGACCGACGCCGTCCGCGCGCTCGCGGCCCAGGGCGTCCCGCCGGCCGTCACCGACCGGCTGGAGGACCTGACCGGTCCGCTCGCGTCGGGCGTGCAGAGCTTCGTGCACGGCCGCGTCGCGACCCTCGTGGCGAGTGACCAGATCGCGCAGACGTGGGACCGCGTGATCCGCGTGGCCCACGAGCAGGCGGTGGCGGTGCTCGACGGATCGGCCTCGGCCATCGCGATCCAGGGTGACAAGGTCGTGCTCGACCTGGCGCCGTTCATCGACGTCGCCAAGCAGCAGCTCGCCGCCGACGGGCTCACCATCGTCAACCGCATCCCCGAAGTCCACCCGACGATCGCGGTCGCCGACGCGGCCGGCCTGGTGAAAGCGCGGTCCTGGTACACCGCCTCGGACCGGCTCGCCACGTGGCTGCCGTGGATCGCGATCGTCCTGCTCGCCGCGGGCGTCTACGTCGCCAAGCACAAACGGCGGGCGCTCATCGGCGCCGCGCTCGGGTTCGCCTTCAGCATGCTGGTCCTCGCCATCGGGCTCGCGATCGGGCGCACCATCGTCGTCGACGCGGTCCCGAGCCGCTCGGCGGCGCCCGTCTCGGCGGCGTTCGACATCGTGCTGCGGTTCCTGCGCGACGGTCTGAGAACGCTGTTCGCGGTCGGGATCGTCGTGGCGCTCGGGGCCTTCCTCGCCGGTCCTTCGTCGACCGCCGTGCACATCCGCCAGGGTGTGGTCAAGGGACTGTCGTGGCTGCGCTCGCGCAGCGGCCTGCGCGCCACCGGTCTCGGCAAGTGGGTGCACTCCTACCGCGTGGCCCTGCGCGCCGGTGCCGTCGCGATCGCCGTGCTCGTGTTCCTGTTCCTCGACCGGCCGAGCGGGCTCGCGGTGCTGCTGATCGCGCTCGTACTGCTGGTGGTCCTCGCCGTGATCCAGTTCCTCGACGCCCCCGGCGACCGGCCGGCGGCGACCGGCTGAAAGGGGACGGTCGTGAACGACGAGCCCGACCGCGTCGGTGCGGTGCTGGGGCTGGGCGCGGTGGCGCTCAAGGCCGGCTGGTGGGCGTCGACGCCCCTGCGGCGGGCGGGCTGGGCCGTGCTGACGGCCGCCGTGCCCGAGGACGTGGCGCGCCGCGCGGTGCGGGACGTGGTGACCGCGGCCGCCGCGGCCGTGCTCGACGCGGTGGATCTGCCGAAGCTGGTCGGCGAGCACGTGGACGTCGACGCCGTGCTCGCGGAGATCGACGTGGCGGGCGTGGTGTCCACACTGGACTTCGGTGACCTCGTGGCCGCGATGGACCTGCCCGAGGTCGTGCGTCAGTCGACTGGAACCGTTGCGGGGGAAGCGATCCGGGGCGTCCGCGGAGCCGGGGTGAACGCCGACGACGCCGTGGCCCGCGCGGTCGGCCGCGTGCTGCGGCGCCGTGGTGACCGGCCCGCCTGAGGGGCCGGCGGGCATCGTCACGCGCCTGATCGCCGCGGTGATCGACGCGGCCGTGACCGGGCTGATCACGGTCGGCGGCTACTTCGCGGTGGTGGCAGCGCTGTTCGCGGCCTCGCCGCTGTCGTTCCGGTGGCCCGCGGCACCGCCGGCACTGGCCGGCGGGATCTCCGTGGCCGTCGCGATCGCGTACCTCACCGTCGGCTGGGCCACCATCGGCCGCAGCTACGGCGACGCCCTGCTCGGCCTCCGCGTGCTGGGCCGCGGCCGGCGCCTGGGCTGGGCGCGCGCCGCGGCTCGCGCGCTGTTCTGCGTCGTCTTCCCGGTCGGGCTGCTGTGGGCGATCGTCAGCCCGCACCGCCGGTCCCTGCAGGACGTCGTCCTCCGGACGACGGTCGTCTACGACTGGCACACGGACGGCGGAGCGCAGGTGTCCACAAAGGACGCTGTATAGGTCGTTATACGATCCGGTGGCCGAAAGGTGCCACGCCCCGCACCGGGCCGTCTGCGCCGCTGAGCTGAGTGTGACCCAAGACACAGCGGAGGGCCGACGGTTTTCGCGGCGCCGCGAGGTCTTGATGCGGACCGATTTCCCTCACCACCCGGGAGTGTCCGATGTCTTTCCAGACCGCCGTCGTCACCGGAGCCGGCCGTGGGTTCGGGCGGGCGATCGCCGTCGCGCTCGTGGCCGCCGGCACGCGCGTCGTCGGGATCGCGCGCACCGAAGAAGATCTGCGCGCCGTCCGCGACGAGGCCGGGGAGCTCTTCACGCCCCTGGCCGCCGACGCGACCGACGAAACGCTGGCCGCGGCCGTGCTCCGCGACCACCGTCCCGACCTGCTCGTGCTGAACGCCGGCGCCACGCCGCACATGGCGCCGGTGCAGGAGCAGACCTGGGAAACCTTCAACCGCAACTGGCACACCGACACGCGGCACGTCTTCGAGTGGACGCGCGCGGCGTTGCGCCAGCCGCTCGCGCCCGGCGGCGTGGTCGTGTCGATGTCGAGCGGTGCGGCGCTGGCCGGGTCGCCGCTCAGCGGTGGGTACGCGAGCGCCAAGGCCGCGGTCCGCTACCTGCGCGGCTACGCAGCCGACGAAGCCGAGCGCGCCGGGCTCGGCCTGCGGTTCCTGACGCTGCTCCCCCAGCTCACGCCGACGGCCGGGGTGGGCTCGGCCGGCGTCACCGCCTACGCGGCCCGCCAGGGCGTGGCGCGCGACGCGTTCGTCGAGGGTCTGCAGCCGGTGCTCACCCCGGAGCAGGTGGCCAAGGCCGTGCTCGACCTGGCGGCCGACGAGACCGCGGCGCCGGAGCACGTGGTCGGCGGCACCGGCGTGCGCCCGCTGCCGTGAGCGGCCTCTACAGTGGACTCCTGCGCACCACGGGAGAGCCCATGCCGTCGAACGCCGAGTTCAGCGCGCTGACCGAGCCGTTCCGGCCGGAGCTGCTCGCCCACTGCTACCGGCTGCTGGGCTCGATCCACGACGCCGAGGATCTCGTGCAGGAGACGTACCTGCGGGCGTGGCGCGGGTTCGGCGGGTTCGAGGGCCGGTCGTCGGTGCGGCGCTGGCTGTACAAGATCGCCACCACCGCCTGCCTCACGGCGCTGGCGACCCGGGCCCGGCGGCCGCTGCCGTCGGGCCTGGGCGCGCCGTCCGACGACCACCGGGTGCCCGTCGCCTCGCGGGAGCCCGCGGTCGCGTGGCTCCAGCCGGCCCCCGAGTTCGGGGCCGGCGACCCGGCCGTGGCCGCCGCCGCGCGGGCCGGGGTGCGGCTCGCGTTCATCGCCGCGCTGCAGCTGCTGCCCGCGCGGCAGCGGGCCGTGCTGACGTTGCGCGACGTGCTCGCCTTCCCCGCGGCCGAGGTCGCCGAGCTGCTCGACACGACCACGGCGGCCGTCGACAGCGCCCTGCGCCGCGCGCGGACCCACCTCGCCGAGGCCGGACCGATCGAGGACGAGATGACCGAACCGACCGGCGAGACCGACCGGGCGCTGCTCGAGGACTACGTGGCCGCGTTCACCCGCGCCGACGCCGAAGCGCTGGTCCGGCTCCTGCGCGCCGACGTCGAGCTGGAGATGCCGCCGATCCCGACGTGGTTCACCGGCCGCGACGCCGTCTCGGGGTTCCTCGCCGCGCGCGTGCTGCGCCCTGGCCGCTGGCGGATGACGCCCACCCGCGCCAACGGCCAGCCCGCCCTCGTCGTGCACCACCGCACCGACGACGGGCGCGACCAGCCGTACGGCGTGCAGGTCCTGACCGTCCGCGGTGGGCGCATCGCCCGCATCACGTCGTTCAACGACCCGGCGCTGGTGCCGGTGTTCGCGCCTTCGTACCGGTGACCCGGCCGGTCCGCCCACCGCGGGCGGACCGGCCGGGACGTCACGCGCTGGGCAGCTCGTCGAACTCGACGACCTGGCGCACCTCGACCTCGATCTCGTCGTCGAAGAGCGCCGCGTAGGTCTTCGCGTACTCCACGGCTTCCTCGCGGTTCGCGAAGTTCAGCAGCGCGAAGCCCCCGATGACCTCCTTGGCCTCGGTGAACGGGCCGTCGGTGGCCTTGATGGCGCCGCCGCGCGTCTTGCGCACGAGCGCGCCCTTCTCCGACGGGTGGACGCCCTCCGCCGTGATCAGGATGCCCTTCTCCGCCGAGTCCTGGATGAACTCGCCCATCTTCGCGATGAACTCCTGGCTGGGGTTCCACGCCGAAGAGTCGCTCTCCGACAGCCGGTGCATCATGAGAAACCGCATGTCCGCTCCTTTGTCCCTCGGGCCGGGATCCGGATTCTTCCGGAAGCGCTGACCGGCCCACACCGACGCGTCGAACGGCCCCGCGCACGATTCGACAAACCGATCGGGAAGATTTTCGACGACCCCGGGGCGGGGGACCAGCCGAGCCCGGTCCCCCGCCCCGAACGTCACGAAACCGCAGGTACGCGCAGGTCGATCCCGCCCGTTTCGCGGCCGGTCACCACGGGCACGGGCCGCGGGTACTCGAGCGGACCCTGGCTGCCGTGCCACCACTCGATCCGCACGTCCTGCGTGGCCAGCCCGGGCAGCGTGTACTGGCCGGCGCCGGTCACGAGCCCGTCGGGACCGGCCGGGTCACCCGTGCGGGCGTTGTAGGCGTTCACGGCGACCCACTGCATCGGGAGCGTCGCGTCGAGCACCTTCCCGGTGATCCTGCCCGCCGGCTTCAGCGCGGCGTCGAGCGTGGTCGCGGCCCCCGCCGTGACGTGCACGGGCCGGGCCGAGAACCGGTCGGACGCGCCGCCGGACCACTGCCACGCGTGGGCGCCGGTCAGGTCGGGGAACTGCACGCGCCAGTCATAAGGCCCGAGCCCGCCGATCGTGTACCGGCCCTCGGTGTAGGTGCACTGCACGCCCCACGGGTGGTTGTAACCCGACCACGCGGCCGTGACCCCCGGGCAGACCTCGGAGACCGGTGCGCCCGTCGCGGCGTCGGTGACCTTGCCGGTGATCGAGCCCGCCGCGTCGAACTTCACCCGCACGTCGGTCGTCTGCCCGGGCTTGATCTCGAACCAGGTCGCCTTCTCGACGTCACCCGTGCCGCCCCGCGCGCCGACCCACTGGCTGCCGTGCGCGTCGTCGCCGCCCGCGACGTTCCCGGGCACCGCGAAGAACCGGTACTTGCCCGGCCACAGGAAGTCGAGGTCGAGCTTGCCCGTGCCGAAGGCGCACGACATGTTGTCCGGCGACACCGACCCGTGCTGGGTCGGGTCGACGATCGCCAGGCAGGCGTCGCCGACCGGCGCGCCGGTGGCGGCGTCGGTGAAGCTGACCGACACTTTCGCCCGCTGCAGCAGCTTCGACGCGAGCTCGGTCGTCTCGTCGGCGCGGACGTCGGCGTTGATCACGTCGTCGAGGTGGCCCTCGGCGGTGATGCGGAACTGGTAGGTGCCGGCGCGCAGCACCGGGAAGCGCACCTTGCCCGCCGAGTCCGCGCACGCGTTGGCCCACTGGCCCACCCCGGTCGCGGACACGCACGCCCCCGGCAGCGGCCGGTAGGTCGCGTCGTCGGTCACGGTGAGCTCGGCCGAACCCGCCTGCAGCGCCGTCTCGTCGACGACGGTGTCCGCGCCGGCGGTCACCTCGACGAGCTTCGCCTGGTACGGATCGGTCTGCCGCGGATACCACTGCTCGGCGTTTTCGGGCCAGTAGTAGCGGAGTTTGTACTTGCCGGTCTTCACGTGGTCGAAGCGGTACCCGCCGCCGGCATCGGTGACCGTGCGGGCGACGTCGTTGCCGTTCGGGTCGGCGAGCTGCACGGCGGCGCCGGTGACCGGCCGGCCGGGGCCGCGCCCGAACGTGCCGGCCAGGCCGCCGTATTCGTACGGTGCCAGGGCGACCGGCACGGTGCCCGGCGAGGTCACCGGGTCGGTGACCTTGGTGTCGTACTCGGTGGCCATGACCTCGAGCGTGTACTGGCCCGGCCGCAGCGAAACGTCGTAGTGGCCCGCGTCGTCGGTGCCGGCCCCCGTGATCCCGGCCCCGCTGCTGTCGTGCACCTGCACCCACGCGCCGCGCACCGGGGCGCCGGTCCGGGCGTCGGTGACGACGCCGTCGATCCCCTTCTCCGACGCGACCGCGGGCGCGGCCGTCCCCACCAGCACCAGTGCCGCGCTCGCCACCGCGAGCACCAGCGATCTTCGTCTGTGCACGATTTCCCCCTCCGTGTACGTTCGGTCGCTTTCCTCACGCACGACCGGTCCGGACGGTTGCTTCCCCGGCCGGGCGAACTTCGCCGACGCACCGGACCGGTCACCGGTGGGCGGGGCGGCTACCTCTACGATTCGGCGGGTGACCACCTACGACGACACCTTCGACCATCTCGACGCCTCGTCCCTGCCACTTCGCCAGCAGCAGATCCTGGTCACGATCCGGGACTGGGTGGTCCGCCACGGATACGCGCCGAGCAGCCGCGAGATCGGCGAGGCCGTGGGACTGCGGTCGTCCTCGTCGGTGTCGAAGCACCTGGCGAGCCTGGAGGACAAGGGTTACCTGCGGCGCAGCAGCTCGATGTCGCGACCGATCGACGTGCGCGCGTTCCTCGGCACGGCCGAGCCGCAGCAGGGTGAGGACTCCGTGGCGGTGCCGGTCGTCGGCCACATCGCCGCCGGTACGCCGATCTCGGCCGAGGAGCACCTCGACGAGATGCTGCAGCTGCCGCGCGGGCTCACCGGCCGCGGCAACGTCTTCGGCCTGCGCGTGCGCGGCGACTCGATGATCGACGCCGCGATCTGCGACGGCGACATCGTGGTGGTGCGCCAGCAATCGGAGGCGCACTCGGGCCAGATCGTCGCCGCGATGATCGACGAAGAGGCGACCGTGAAGGTCTACCGGCGCCGCAACGGCCACGTGTACCTCGAACCCCGCAACCCGGCCTACGACGTGATCGACGGCGACCGGGCCGTGGTGCTGGGCACCGTCGTGTCGGTGCTGCGCAGCATGTGAGTCAGCGCATGAACAGGCCGCCGTTGATGTCGAAGGTGGCCCCGGTGATGTACCCGGTGTTCTCGCCGCACAGGTAGGCGACGAGGTCCGCGACCTCCCCGGCCCGCCCGAACCGGCCCACGGGGATCGCGGCCTCGGCGGCTTCGAGCTGTCCGGCGTCCATCTCGTCCATCACCGGCGTGCGTGTCGCCGCGGGCGCCACGGCGTTCACCGTGACGCCCGAGGCCGCGAGCTCTTTCGCGAACACCTTGGTGAGCACCAGAACCCCGGCCTTCGACGATGCGTAGTGCGCCCCCGCCACCAGCCCGCCCTGCTGCCCCGCCAGCGACGCGAGGTTGACCACGCGGCCCCACCCGCGCTCGCGCATCGCCGGCGCGAGCTCGCGCGTGAGCAGGAAAACGCCGCGCAGGTTGGTCGCGAGCACGTCGTCCCACTCGGCCACGTCGATGTCCCACACCGACCGGCTCTGCGTGCGGGCCGCGTTGTTCACCAGGATCTCCGGCACGCCGAACTCGTGCCGCACCTGCTCGGCGACGGACCGCACGGCGGCCGGGTCGCGGACGTCGACGGCGAACGCACGCGCAGCCGTGCCGGAGGCGTCGAGCTCCCGTGCCTTCGCCGCCGCGCTGCCGGCGTCGAGGTCGAGCAGCGCGACGCGGTGGCCGAGCCCGTGCAGCCGTTCCGCGACGGCCGCCCCGATCCCGCGCCCGGCCCCGGTCACGACGGCGGTCCTGCGAGTGTCCACTGTGTCCTCTCGGGAGTCGGGTCGTCGGCGTCGCGCATCCGTTGCGCGGCAGGGACCATCCTGCCCGAGATCCGCCACCGCGTCCGGGTCAGGCCGGCAGCCCCCACGGGGTGCTCGGTCCGTTCGGAGCCACCGGCCGCACCGCGAAGTCCGGCCGGTCGCCCGCGCGGTACACGAAGGCGTCTTCGCCGCGGGCGAGGTCGACCTGGACGTCGCCGTTGGACAGGGTGCGCCAGCGCTTCGAGCGACCCCGTGCGTCGGTGACCTCGAGGGCGCCGTCGATGCCCGGGCGCAGGACGCAGGGGGCGCCGGCTTCGCTGTGGACCTTCAGCCAGCGCGTTCTGCCGCCTTCGCGGGCGGCGCTGAGCAGGAACGCGCCCTCGGTGCGGAAGTCGCGCAGGGAGATGTCGGCCCACGTCGCGGGGACGGCGGGGAACAGCCGCACGACGCCGCCCCAGCTCTGCACCAGCATGTCCTGCATCGACTTCACCGCCGAGAGCGGCGTCTCGATCACGGGGCCCGACTCCTCGTACATCGTGTTGGGCTTGATGAACCGGCTCTGCAGCTGGTCGAGGTAGGCCGCCGCCTGGTCGCCGCGTCGCATCGAGGCCGAGATCGACGCCGCGCCGGTGAAGGTGTAGCCCTGCAGCGCGCCTTCGAAGCCGACCCAGTGCGCCAGCGACTTCTCGATGAGGGCGCGGTTCTCCGGCTGCTCCCAGGTGATCTCGTACAGCGGGTAGACCTGCAGCAGGTGCGAGTAGTGCCGGTGCGACTTCGCGAACGGCACGCCGGCGCCGATCATGTAGCCGTTCTCGTCCACGGCGTAGGGCGCGAGCGTCGCGGCCACCTGCTGCCAGCGGGGCACGAGCGGGTCGGCGATGCGCAGTTCGCGCGCCGCGTCGAGGAGGGTGCGGCAGCCCCAGCGCACGAGCGCGAGGTCGTAGGTGCAGTCGGGGGCGTTCACGCCGTACTCGGGCGAGAAAGTGGGCGGCAGGTGCAGTCTGCCGTCCGGGCCTGGCGCAAGGAAGTGCAGGTAGTAGTTGATCGCCTTGCGCAGCAACGGGAACAGCGTGTCGCGCAGCAGGCGGCGGTCCAGTGTGTGCCGGTAGGACAGCCACACGTTGTGCAGTGCCCAGGTGAGGTCGCCGACCTCCGGGGTCGGGGTGTCCTGGCCGGGCACGCCGACGGGGAAGCCGCTGTTGGCGTCGGATACGCCGTTGGACAGCGTCATGTCGGTGGTGCGCGGGATGCCGGCGGAGTCGCCCTGGTACGGCGCGCCGACCTGACTCGACAGGTGTCCGCGGTACTGGTCGAGCGCCCGGCTCACGGCGTCGAGCTCGAGGTGGTTGGAGCCGTGGATGAGCCAGTACTCGAGCTGCACGTTGAGGTTCCACCACGTGGCCGGCCACGGCGTGTTCTCCAGCCACGGGCCCGAAGTCGCCATAACCGGCGCCTCGCGCCGCGCGGCCGAGGCGAGCTTGTACAGCTGGATCCAGTAGAAGCTCTGCAGCCGGGTGTCCGGAATGGACACGAAACTGCGCCGGTAGTAGTCCTGCCACCAGCGGCGGTGCTCGCGGGTGAGCGCGCCGAACTCGGCCGCCGTGCGCACGGACCACAGCGCCCGCGCGGTGGACGTGCGCTCGGGGTGCGACCAGGCGACCGCGGCGTAGAGCGTCCGCGCGCCGCCGCGGGTGACCTCCCGCCAGGCGGTGACGTGCTCACCGCCCGCGAGCAGCGGCTGCTCGGCGACGTGGCTGTCGCCGACGGCGCGGACCGTCGCCTGCGGGTTCGCGACGTACCCCTCGGGCGGCGCCTTCTTCCACACGGGGTCGGCTCGTGGGCTCACGGCCTCGGCCGGGTGGAAGACCCAGCGGAACCCGCGTTCGCCCTCGGTCGGGCGCACCTCGACGGCGAGCACCGGCTGTCCGGTGTGGACGATCGCGCGCAGCGCGAGGCTGCCCGCGGCGGTGGTGATCGTGCCGGTGAGCTCGGCGTTGCCCAGCTCCAGCCGCCAGTCGACGCCGGTGATCGCGCCGGCGGGTTCGAGCGTGAAGTACCCGATCGGCAGCCGCGCCAGGCCGAACAGCGAGCCGTACTGCGGCCGGTGGTCCTGCACCTCGCTGTGCTGCACGGTGAAGCGCACCGCGTTCTTGCCCGGCTCGGCGTAGACGCCGGAGCCGAGGAAGCCGTTGCCGAGGAACGGCCCTTCCGTCCACGCGACCGGCATCCGCTGCCACCGCAGATCCGCGGTGGCGAGGAACGCGGCCCAGTCGAAATCGTCGCCGCCGGGCGGCGGGTGGCTCGCGGCCGAGGCGACGGCCGGGCCCAGCCCCGCCGCGCTCGCCGCGATCCCGGCGAGCGCGCCGCCGAGGACTGTTCTGCGGGAGACGTCCATGTCTGCGACCTCCAGGTCAGGGGCGGCGGCGGTCGGGCTCAAAACATAGGATGTCTGACATCCGTTGTCGAGACCTCTGCGTAAGTTCGTGACAAGGCAACCCGACTGGAGCACCATGACTCCTCAGAAGCGTTGTAGCCTCTTCATCGATTCATCGGATGACTATCGTGCCGCGGGTCGGTCGGGACGAGCGCGAGCCGCAGGGGCGCAGGTCACAGCCGGGCGCGCCGGGCCCGGCCCTACAATCGGGGCCAGCCGCGCCGCGGCGGTGGGCGGAGGAGAACCGTGCGGGTCACGATCCGGGATGTCGCACGGCGGGCAGAGGTGTCGGTGGCCACGGTGTCGCGGGCGCTCGGCTCGCCCGACCGCGTCAGCGAAGCCACGCGCGACCGGGTGCTCGCGGTCGTGCGGGAGCTGGGCTACCGGCCGAGCCCGGCGGCCCGCAGCCTCATCACCGGCAAGACCGGCGCGATCGCGATCGTGGTGCCGGATCTGGGGAACCCGTTTTTCACCGGCCTGCTCAAGAGCGTGCAGGCGCGGGCGCGCGAAACCGGCCACGCCGTGCTGGTCGGCGACAGCGACGAGGACCCGGCCACCGAGCAGGAGCTCGTGCGCACGCTGGCGAAGCAAGCCGACGGCGTGCTGCTGTGCTCACCCGGGATCGACGACGACACCATCACCGAGCTCGCCGGCCTCACGTCGCTGGCGCTGCTCAACCGCCGCGTCGCCGGGATCGGTGCCACGGTGATGGACAGCGCCGGCGGGATGCGCGAGGTCGTGGCGCACCTGGCCGGGCTCGGGCACCGGCGCTGCGCCTACCTCAACGGCCCGGACAGCTCGTGGTCCAACCACGAGCGGCTGCGCGGGCTGCGACCCGCCGCCGCGGAACACGGCGTCGAGATCGTGGAGCTCGGGCCGTTCGCCCCGCGGTACGAGGACGGTGCGCCCGCCGCCGACCAGACGCTGGCCGCCGGGGTGACCGCGGCGCTCGCCTACAACGACGTGATGGCGCTCGGTGTGCTGGCGCGCCTGCGCGACCGCGGGGTCGACGTGCCGGGCGAGCTGAGCGTGACCGGCTTCGACGACCTCGTCTACGCGGCGGTGTCCGCTCCCCCGCTCACCACGGTCGCCATGCCGGTGGCCGAGGCCGGCCGCCACGCCGTGGATCTGCTGCTGGCCCACGCCGCCGCCGACCCGGCCGGCCGGGTGGTCACGGAACTGCCGACGCGGCTCGTCGTGCGCGCCACCACGGCCAGCGCGCCCGGGTGTCACCGCTGACCATTCCCGCGTGTGAGGGGAAATGTCGGAAAATGATCGGGACGGACACGTAATCCGGTCACTCCCGATACTGCGTTCCACTGTGGATCGATGTTACAGTTCTTCACAGGCCACGGAAACGGGGCTGCCGGAAACGTTCGAGGAGGATTCACCCGCCATGGCGCACAAGGTCCTGGTCCAGATGGTGGACGACATCGACGGCGGGGTCGCGCACCAGACCGTGCCCTTCGGCCTCGACGGCGTCCAGTACGAAATCGATCTCTCCGACAAGAACGCGGGAACTCTGCGTGAAGAGTTCGCCCGCTACATCGCCGCCTCGCGGCGCACAGGCGGCCGCAAGGTGCGCCGTGGCACCGGTTCGGGCACGCCGACGCCCGAGGACCGCGAACGCTCGCGCGCCATCCGCGCGTGGGCCGCGGACAACGGCTGGAGCATTTCCGAACGCGGCCGCATTCCCACCGACGTGGTCACCGCCTACGAAAACAGCCGCGCCTCCGGCTCGAAGTCGCGTGCCCGCGGAGGCCGCACAAAGGCGAAGGCGTAAAACCGATCCGGGGGTGGCCGTGCGGCCATTTCCCCCGACCTGCCGCACGCCCCGACGGAAACGTCCACACCGAATTCGAAAACCGCGGATCACCGGCGGCTTCCGGTGAACCACTGCCGCCGCGAGGGCCTTGACAGCCCGTCGCGGCGGTTCGTACGTTCCGACCGGGAGCCGCGGACCTTCCCCGAAGTCCGCTTCGGAGAGGGTGCTCGCGGATGAGTTTCACCGAGTCGTTCGAGACCGTCGCCACCGTGATCGAAGGCCTCGGCGTCGGCATCATGGCCCTCGGTCTCGTGGTGGTCCTGGTGCGCTTCGTCGTCGACGTCACCCGGCACCGCGGCAGCTACGACCAGCTGCGGGTGCACCTCGGCCGCGTCATCCTGCTCGGGCTCGAGATCCTCATCGCCGGGGACATCATCCGGACCGTGATCGTCGACGCGTCGCTGGAGAACGTGCTGGTCCTCGGCCTGATCGTGCTGATCCGGACCGTGCTGAGCTTCGCGCTCGAGGTCGAGATCTCCGGCGCGTGGCCGTGGCAGGCCAGGCGGGGGCCGCAGCCGCCCGCCTGACCTCCCCCGGCGCTCAGGCCGCGCGGCCCAGGAACGCCAGCAGCCGCGTGGTCTCGTCGGCGTCCGCCGGCGGTGCGAGCTCGGGCCCGAAGAACTCGGGCCGCCGCAACGGAATCGAGCGGACCCACTCGTCCGTCGCCTTCACCACCGCCGGATCCAGCGTGACGGTCAGACCGACGGCCTGGGCGATGTCCCAGGTGTGGACGAGCGCGTCGGAGATGAACGCCGGCAGCAGCGTCGTGAGCGGCGCACCCCCGGCGTCGTCGACCGACGTGACCCGCGCGAGCCCGTCGCGGGTCAGCGCCGGGGCGGTGGCCTCGAAGGCCACGCGCCACTCCCCCGCCGGGTCCCCGGCGCACAGCACCCCGGGGTTCGGCGCGCCGGGCTCCCCCGCAGTCTCGGGGTAGTCGGCGCCGGTCACCCAGGCCGCCAGCCGGTGGCGGCCCCACAGCACGTGGCCCACGATGTCCCGCACCGTCCACGCCGCGCACGGCGACGGCGCGTCCCACCGCCGCGCCGGCACCTCGGCCACCACCGCGCCGAAGCCGTCCTGCGCCACGAAGTACTGCTCCAGAAGATCCACAGCTCGCTCCCTTCACCGATGTCGTCGCCCTACGACCACCGGCGGACGCCGAAACAGACCGAATCCGGTCCCGGCTTCGCCGGCTCGCGGCTACCGTGGCAGGAATGACCGATTCGACCAGTACCGAAGACCAGACCGGCGCGCTGACGCGCAACGTCGAGGGACACGAGGTCGGTGCGAGCGTGTCCATCATCCGCGAGAGCACCGACGTCGCCGGGTCCGGCCCGCGGCTGCACCGCCACCCCTATCGCGAGACGTTCGTGATCCAGCGCGGCCGCGCTCTGTTCACGATCGGCGACACCGAACGGGAAGGCCGGGCGGGCGACGTCCTCGCGGTCGCCGCCGGGGTCGCGCACAAGTTCGTGGTCCTCGGGCCCGAGCGCTACGAGGCTGTGCACATCCACGAGAACGACCGGTTCGTCACGGAGTGGCTCGAGTAGACGCCGTCCACTCACGACGATGCCCCCGACCCGCCCGCGCGTTCGCGTTCGCACATTTGTCGGCGCGCGTCACAGCGCAGTCGGCAACTGGCCGAATCACGCCCTGACCTGCGGAACCTTCCGGCGTCCCGGAGGACGAGTTTCCGTCACGCGGAAACACTCCGCGCCCGGGCCGCCACGTCGTGAAAACCGGCCCTGACCACCGGCAACGGCCGGGGCCGCCGCTGCCTTGACACCACGTTGGCCCGGACTCATCCTCACTTCTCTCGTTTCCGTTCGATGGAGGGTGTGATTCCGCATGACGGAGGTGCTGGACCGGACGACCGGCCGCGACGACCGCGACCGGCTGTTCGCCGCCGCGCCCGGGTCGGCCGTAGACCTGGCGGTGCCCCTGGGCCCGCTCACGCTCGCCAACCCGGTGATGCCCGCGTCCGGCTGCTTCGGCCCTGAGCTCGGTCCCCTGCTGCCGGTGCGCGAGCTCGGCGCGGTCGTGACGAAGACCGTGTTCGCGCAGCGCCGCTCCGGCAACCCGTCGCACCGGCTGACCGAAAGTGCGCTCGGCATGCTCAACAGCGTCGGCATCCCCAGCCCGGGCACGAGCCGGTTCGTCCACGACGTGCTGCCGCGCTACCGCGAGTTCGGCGTCCCGGTGATCGCCAGCGTCGGCGGGCTGACCGTGGACGAGTACTGGCAGGTCGCCGACGAGCTGGCCGGTGCGGAGTGCGCGGCCTTCGAGGTCAACGTGTCCTGCCCCAACCTCGAACACGGCGGGCTCGCCATCGGCGCCGACCCCGCGGCGGTCGAGGCCGTCGTCGCCGGCGTGGCGGCTCGGACGGAACTGCCGGTGCTGGTGAAGCTCACGCCCGGTGTCACCGACATCGGCGAGATCGCCCGCGCCGCCGAGCGGGCGGGCGCGACCGCCGTGACCGTGAGCAACACCTTCCCCGCCCTGGCCGTCGACGTGCGCTCGCGGCGCGCCGTGCTGGGCAACGGCGTCGGCGGCCTGTCCGGCCCGGCCGTGAAACCGCTCGCGCTGCGGCTGGTGTGGCAGGCGGCCTCGGCCGTCGACATCCCCGTCATCGGCTGCGGCGGCATCAGCAGCGCGCGTGACGTCGTCGAGTTCCTCATCGCCGGCGCCACCGCCGTGCAGGTCGGCACCGCGACGTTCACCCGCCCCTACGCGATGGCGGAGATCGTGCGCGACCTCGCGGGCCACTGTGCCGAGCTCGGGGCGGGAGCCGTCCACGAGCTCATCGGAACCCTGCGCACCTGACCCTTCCCGTCCTTCCCCCGACCCGTCCTTCCCCCTACCCGTCTTTCCCCCAACGCCGTGAGGAGTGCTCCCCACCATGTCCGACGAAACGCTCGCCGGCAGCGCCGCGCCACCCGTCACGTCCGAAGACACCCCCGCCACGAAGGCGACCACGCGCTACGCCCGCAAGGCCGTGTTCGCGTCGTCGCTCGGCTACGCGATGGACGGCTTCGACCTGCTGATCCTCGGGTTCGCCCTCTCCGCCATCTCCGGCGACCTCGGGCTCGGCGGCGCCGAGGCCGGCTCGCTGGCCACCATCACGCTGATCGGCGCGGTGGTCGGCGGGATCGCGTTCGGGGTCCTGTCCGACCGCATCGGCCGCGTGAAGGTGCTGACCTACTCGGTGATCTTCTTCGCCGTGTTCACCGGGCTCACGGCGATTTCCACGAGCTACTGGGAGATCGCGGTCTTCCGGTTCCTCGCCGGCGTCGGCATCGGCGGCGAGTTCGGCATCGGCATGACGCTGGCGGCCGAAGCGTGGCCGGCGAAGAAGCGCGCACGGGCGACGTCGCTCGTCGGCCTCGGCTGGCAGGCCGGGGTGCTGCTCGCGGCGCTCGTCTCCGCTCCTGTGCTCAACGCGTGGGGCTGGCGCGGGCTGTTCCTGCTCGGCGCGTTTCCCGCGATCGTCGCCATCGTGTTCCGCTCGCGGCTGCACGAGCCCGAGCAGTTCACCCGCCACCGCGAGAGCCGGCAGGGCAAGCCGAAGGTGCCGCTCAAGCTGCTGGTGGCCGACGGGCCCACCACCCGCGCGACGATCGGCGTCCTCGTGCTCACGTCGGTGCAGAACTTCGGCTACTTCGGCATCATGATCTGGCTGCCCACCTACCTGTCCACGCAGTTCGGCTACAGCCTCACCAAATCCGGGGTGTGGACCGCCGTCACGGTGGTGGGCATGGGCGTCGGAATTCTGGCGTTCGGCGAGATCGCCGACAAACTGGGCCGCCGCAAGGCCTTCTGGCTCTTCCAGGCCGGGGCCGCCGTCTCGGTACTGGGCTACAGCCAGCTCTCTTCGCCGTGGGCGCTGATGGTGGGCGGCGCGGTCATGGGCGCCTTCGCCAACGGCATGATCGGCGGCTACGGCGCGCTGATGGCCGAGCTCTACCCCACGGCCATCCGGTCCACGGCGCAGAACGTGCTGTTCAACCTCGGCCGCGCGGTCGGCGGGTTCGCACCGATCGTCGTCGCGCTCGTGGCCGCCAGCTACGGGTTCGGTTTCGCCATCGGCGTGCTGTCCGTGATCTACCTGCTCGACATGGTCGCGATGATCTTCATCCCCGACCGGCGCGCCGAGCAGCTGGCCTGAGCCGGCCCCGAGCAAGGAGAACCATGCAGGTCGTCATCCGCGCCTTGTCCGTGCTGCGGGCCCTCGCGACGAAGGGCAAGGGCGCCACGCTCCAGGAGCTGCACGAGGAGCTCGACATCCCCGTGGGCAGCGCGCACCGCGTGCTCACCACACTGATGGAGGAGAACTTCGTGACCCGCTCCCCCACCAACAAGCGCTACTTCCTCGGCCCGGCCGCGCGGCAGCTCGGCGAGCCGGCGCCGCACCGGACGGCCTTGCTGGCCAACCCGCACCAGGCCGTGGTCGACGCCGCGGAAGCCAGTGGCGAGACGGTGTTCCTCACCGAGCTCATCGGCGCCCGCGCGGTGTGCGTCGCGCTGGTGGAGGGCCGGCACCCGCTGCGCCTGTTCGTGCGCATCGGGCAGGAGATGCCGCTGCACGCCGCCGCGTCCAGCCGTTCGCTGCTGGCCTACCTGCCGGAGCCCGCGGCCCGGCGGGTGCTCGAAACCCAGTCGCTCGACGCGTTCACCCCGGACACGCCGACCACAGTGGACGAGCTCGTCGAGCACCTCGCCCTCGTGCGGGCCCGTGGTTACGACATCTGCGACGACGAGCTCGACCGCGGCGTGTGGGCCGTGTCCGCCCCGATCTTCACCTCCACGGGCGCGGTGGCCGCGAGTGTGACGCTGGCCGCGGCGGGCAACCGCATGCGCGAGGGCAGTGCGCGCACGGTGGCGACGGACGCCGTCCTCACCGCCGCTCGCGAGCTTTCCGCGGAGCTCGGTTTCGCCGGTGCCGAACCCACCACGGCCGTCGGCGGACCGGCGAGGAGCGCCCGATGAGCCTCGATCACGACCTGGCCACGGCCACCGACACCACCACCGTGTTCCTCGACGCCGCACGGCGGCGGACCGAGCTGCGCGCGGATCTCGCCGCGATCGGCGCCGCGTTCACCACGCGACCGTCGATCCTGCGCCGGGCCGCGGCGCTGCTCGCCGAGGAACTGCCCACGGCCACCGATCGGCTGGTCACGACGGGCACGGCCGACGCCGTCGCGGTCACCACGGCGCTCGCGTTGCACACCGGCCTGCCGTTCACGGTGGACGCCGGCGAGGTGCACCGGGGCGACCGCGTCGCCGTGGTCACGCCGATCGCCGACAACCCGGCCGACACCCCCACCGACACGACCGCCGCCGCGCTGGCCGACCGCGTCCGCGCGGCCGGCGCCGAGCCCGTCGTCCTGCTCAGCGTGCTCGCGGCCGACGGCACCCCCGCCCTCGCGGGCACTCGAACCCCTTCGGAGAACCCGTCATGACCACTCCCGTCCAGGACGCCGGCGCCGCGGTGCGCAAGCTCGGCGTCAGCCCCGACACCTACGGCCCTTCGCTCGACACGCCCACCGATCCCGCCGCCACCGAAGTGGTCGGGGCCGCGCTGGCGGAGCTGCTGACCACGCAGACCCTCGACCAGATCGCGGTGTGGCACGGCGCCGACGACGCCGTGCTCGCCCACGTCGTCGCCCGGCAGCTGGGCGCCACGGTGACGCGCGCGTCCGAGCTCGAAGGCGTGGTCGGCTTCCACCCGCCGGTCGCGGCCGGCACGCGGATCGCGCTGGTCGGCACCGCGTGGGAACCCGCGCGGCTGCGGACGCTGCTGAACCTCGCGGCGACCGCGCGTGCCGAAGTCGCCGCAGTGGTGGCGGTGGTGGCCACTCCCGCGCTCGCCGAGGTGACGGGCCCGCCGACGGCGGCGCTGCTCGCGGAGCTGCCAGGCGGCCCACGATGACCGCGTCCACCGCACCAGCAGGGTCCACTGTGGACGCTCGGCTGCGCGCCGACCCGGAGCGGATCGCGCACTGGCTCGACACGTTCGCCGCACTGTCCGAACCGGACTCCGGCCCGGGCGTGACCCGCCTCGCGCACACCCCGCTCGAACGCCGCGCGCACGCGCTGTTCGCCAAGCACGTCAGCGGGCTCGGCCTCGCCGTGCACACCGACGCCGCGGGCAACACGATCGCCGAGCTCCCCGGCACCGTGGCCGGCGCGCCCGCGCTCGGCACCGGCTCGCACCTCGACAGCGTGCCCAACGCCGGCGCGTTCGACGGCATCGCCGGCGTGGTCGCCGCCATGGAGACCGCGCGGCTCTACACCGAGCACGACGTGCGCCTGGCCCACCCCGTGCGGTTCGTCGTGTTCGCCGCGGAGGAGGGCGCGCGGTTCGGCCAGGCGTGCACCGGCAGCCGGGTCGTCGCCGGGCTCACCGGCGCCGCGGACCTGGAGACCAAGTTCGACGCCGGCGGCGTGAGCCTGGCCGACGCGATGCGCTCGGTCGGCCTCGATCCCGCGGGTGCGGCCGGTGCGCGCTGGCGCCCCGAGGACTGGGCCGCGTTCCTGGAGCTGCACATCGAACAGGGCAGCGTGCTCGAGTCGACGGGCCTGCCGCTCGGCGTCGTCGACCTCATCTCCGGCAGCACCCGGCTGCGGCTCGACCTCACCGGCCGCGCGTCGCACACCGGCGGCACGCCGATGCACCAGCGCGCCGACGCGCTCGCCGCCGCGGCCGAGATCGTGCTGCTGATCGAAGCCATCGCCACCGACAGCCGCCACCACGGCACCCGCGCGACCGTCGGGCGGCTCGACTCCGCGCCCGGCTCCATCACGACGATCGCGGGTCAAGCGCAGCTGCACGTCGACGTGCGCGACGTCGACAGCGACCGCCAGCGCCAGACCGCCGCGGAGATCGTCGAGCGCGCCCACGCCCTCGCCGCGCGCCGGGGCATCGGGTTCGCCGCCCACACCCTCGCCGACGCCTCCCCCGTGCTGCTGCCCCGCCGGGTGACGGACGTCGTCGCGGCCACGTGCGCCGAGCTGGGCTACGCGCACCGCGTACTGCCCAGCGGCGCCAGCCACGACGCGCAGATGGTCAACCACGTCACGCCGACCGGCATGCTCTTCGTGCCCAGCCGCGCCGGGGTGAGCCACAGCCCCGACGAGTGGACCGACCTCGCCGACCTCGTCGTCGGCACCGAAGTGCTCGCCCACAGCCTCGTCCGGCTCGACACCGCGTTCCCGGTCGCGGGATCGGAGCAGTCATGACCACGACCGAAACGCGGGCCGTCCGCGACCACGTGACGCCCCTGCCGCCCACCGGCGCCGTGCTCCCGACCCCGACGTGGCACCACGCGGAAGTGCTGGAGCACCGCCCGGAAGCCGACCGCTACCAGTACCTGCGCCTGCACGCGCCGAGCATCGCGCGGGCCGCGACGGCCGGGCAGTTCGTGATGCTCACCGCCGCCCGCCACGGCGAACGCGGCCCCGTGCTGCCCCGGCCGATGGCGATCTACCGCCGCGACGCGGAGGCGGGCACGATCGAGGTCGTCTACGGCGTGGTCGGTGACGGCACGCGCAAGCTCACCACATTCGCCGCGGGCGAGACGATGCTCGTGGTCGGCCCGCTGGGCCGCGGGTTCCACGTGCCCACCGGCACCCCGCGCGTGCTGCTGGTCGGGCGCGGCATCGGCACCTGCTCGCTCACCACCGTCGCCCAGGACCTCGCCGGCAGCGGCACGGAGCTCGTCGCCGTCGCGAGCGGTCGGACGCGGCAAGCCGTGATCGGCGCGGACTTCTACCGCGAGTGCGGCGCCGAGCGCGTGCTCACCGTGACCGACGCCGAGGGCACCAGCGAGATCGCGCGCCTGCGCGCGGAGCTGACCTCCACTTTGGACAGTGCACCGCCGCGGCAGATCTTCACGTGCGGCTCGGACCGGCTGGCGTGGCTGTGCCGCGAGCTGGCCGATCGCTGGGGCGCCGAGGCGCAGGTGTCGCTGGAAGCCCACATGGCGTGTGGCCTCGGCTACTGCCACGGCTGCGCCACCGGCACCCGCGGCGGGCCCGAGGAGTCGCCGTTGATCTGCAAGGACGGCCCCGTTTTCCGCCTGGAGGAGACGCCATGAGCCCGCTGACGCAGGCCCCGCTCGGCCACGCGGTGCTCACCGGCGTGGCCCCGTTCGGCGGCACCCCGATCGACCTCGTGGTGCGCGACGGCCGCATCACCGAGCTGCGGCCCCGCGGCAGCGCCGACGAGCCGAACCGGTTCGACGCCGACGGTCTCGTGCTGCTGCCCGCGTTCGTCGACCTGCACACGCACCTGCGCGAGCCGGGCGGCGAGGACGCCGAGACCATCGCCACCGGTACCGCCGCGGCGGCGGCCGGCGGCTACTCCGACGTGTTCGCCATGGCCAACTGCAGCCCGGTCACCGACTCCGCCGAGCGGATCCGCCACATCCTCGACCTGGCCGAGCGCACCGCGTCGTGCCGCGTGCACGCCGTCGGCGCCATCACCGAAGGCCTTGCGGGACAACGCCTCGCGCCGCTGGAAGCCATGGCCGCGGCCGGCGCGCGCCTGTTCTCCGACGACGGCCGCTGCGTCGACGACCCGGTGCTCGTGCGTGACGCCCTCGAGCTGACCAAGCGGACCGGCACCGTGCTCGCCCAGCACGCCCAGTCCGGCCCGCTGGCCGGCGCCGGCCAGATCAACGCGGGCCGCGCGGCCGAGCGCACCGGGCTGCCGCCGTGGCCGGCCACGGGCGAGGAAACCGTGGTGGCGCGCGACATCGTGCTCGCCGCCGACGCCGGGGCGCCGCTGCACGTGTGCCACGTGTCCACGGCGCGCTCGGTCGCGCTCGTGCGGTGGGCCAAGGAGCAGGGCTGGGCCGTGAGCGCCGAGGTCACGCCGCACCACCTGCTGCTCACCGACGGCGAAGCCGCGAGCGCCGACACGAAGTTCAAGGTCAACCCGCCGCTGCGCTCCCCGAGCGACGTCCGCGCGCTGCGCGCCGCGCTGCTCGACGGCACGATCGACGCCGTCGCCACCGACCACGCGCCGCACCTCGCCGAGGCGAAGGCCGCCGACTGGTGCGGGGCGCCGTTCGGGATGACCGGGCTGGAGACGGCGCTGGCCGTGGTGTCCGAGGTCCTGCACACCAGCCGCGGCGTCGACTGGGCGCTGGTAGCCGACCGCATGTCCCACGCCCCGGCGCGCATCGGCGGCATCGCCGCGTCCGCGGGCCGGCCGATCGCCGTCGGCGAGCCGGCCACGTTCACCCTCGTCGACCCGCGGGCCGGCTGGACGGTCGACCCCGCCGACACCGTCGGCCGTTCGCACAACACCCCGTTCGCGGGCCTGTCCTTCACCCACCGGCCCGTGGCGACGGTCGTCGCCGGCGCCGTGACCGCCGACCACGGCGGGTTGTTCACCAGGAGTGACCGATGACGTCCACCCGCACCGAAGCGGACCTGCTCGGCGAGCTGGCCGTGCCCGCCGACGCGTACTACGGCGTGCACACCCGCCGCGCCATGGCCAACTTCCCCATCAGCGGCCTGCCGCTCTCGACCCACCCCGAGCTCGTGGTCGCGCTGGCCCGCGTGAAGCACGCGGCCGCGCTGGCCAACCACGACGTCGGCCTGCTGTCCGGCGACAAGACCACCGCGATCGTCGCCGCGTGCGAGGAGATCGAGGCCGGCCGGCTGCACGAGCAGTTCACCGTGGACGTGATCCAGGGCGGGGCGGGCACGTCGTCGAACATGAACGTGAACGAGGTCGTGACGAACCGGGCGCTGGAGCTCCTCGGCCACCCCCGCGGCGACTACGCCCGGCTGCACCCGATCGACGACGTGAACCTGGGCCAGTCCACCAACGACGTCTACCCCACCGCCGTGAAGCTCGCGGTGCACGCGGCCGCGACCGAGCTGCTCGACGCCATGGCCGAGCTGCGCGGCGCGCTCGCCGCCAAGGGCCGCGAGTTCGCCGACGTCGTGAAGATCGGGCGCACTCAGCTGCAGGACGCCGTGCCGATGACGCTGGGCCGCGAGTTCACCGCGTTCGCCGTGACGCTCGGCGAGGACGAGCAGCGGCTGGCCGAGGCACTCACGCTGCTGACCGAGATCAACCTCGGCGGCACCGCGATCGGCACGGGCCTCAACGCACACCCGGACTACGCGCGCCTGGCGTGCGAGCACCTCGCCCGGCTCACCGGCACGCCGCTCGTCACCGCCACCGACCTCGTGGAGGCGACGGCCGACGTCGGGGTGTTCGTGCAGCTGTCCGGCGTGCTCAAGCGCGTGGCGGTGAAACTTTCCAAGACCTGCAACGATCTTCGGCTGCTGTCCTCCGGTCCGCAGGCCGGGCTCAACGAGCTGCGGCTGCCGAAGGTCCAGGCCGGGTCGAGCATCATGCCGGGCAAGGTCAACCCGGTGATCCCCGAGGTGGTCAACCAGATCGCGTTCGAGGTGATCGGCAACGACACCACCGTCACGCTCGCCGCCGAGGCCGGGCAGCTGCAGCTCAACGCGTTCGAGCCGATCATCGCCCACTCCTTGCTGAAGTCGCTGCGCCACCTGCGCACCGGCGCGCAGACGCTGGCGCGCCGCTGCGTCACGGGCATCACGGCCAACACCGAGCAGCTGCGCCGCCAGGTCCGCGAGTCGATCGGCCTCGTCACGGCGCTGAACCCGGTGATCGGCTACGAAGCGGCGAGCGCGCTGGCGAAGCAGGCTTCGGCCACCGGCCGTTCGATCCACGAGCTCGTGGTCGACGCCGGCCTGCTCACCTCCGAGCAGCTCGACACGCTGCTGGGCCTGCCGGCGGCCACGTCGAGCTGACACCGTCGGCCGACACCGTGACGACCGGCTTCGTTTACCCCACGTTTACCTAGGTGTACTGCAATGAAACCTCCATCGGGTGACGCCAGGAGGCTTCATGAGCACGCAGACCCTCGGAGCCCTGGCCCCGGAGCAGCCCGACGCCCACTTCGGACACCTGGAAGACCGCCTCAGCCGCGACTTCGCGACCGTCGGCGCCGAGTCCGTGCACGACCTCGTGGAGCGCGAGCGGGCCCGCTTCACCGGCGCGCCGATCCAGGCGTTCGTGCCGATCCTGGTCGAGCGCGCCGTCCGGGCCGTGCTGGCCGGCCGGCAGCCCGCCTGAGGCGGGCGCTGAAAATTCAGCGGCCGCACCGTCCACTGTGCACTGACCGTCCGGCGCGGCGGGCCGCGACCGCTGCTCGGTAGGCTGTCGGGTCGTGACCGCCCACGACGACCGGACCGACTCGCTCAGCGCTCGTGTCGAGGAGCGGCTCGCCGGGCTGTCGCCTGCCGAGCAGCGCGTGGCGGAGTACCTGCGCAGCCACCAGGAAGCGATCCTGCTGTCCACGGCCGGCGACCTCGGCGTGCTCAGCGGCACCAGCGACGCGACGGTCGTCCGCGCGGTGAAGGCGCTGGGCTACTCCGGCCTGCCGGAGCTCAAGCGCGTGGTGGGCCGCTACGTCGTCGGCGACACCAACCCGGCCACGCGGCTGCGCGAGCGCATCGAGCGGACCGGCGACGACACCGGCGCCCTGCTCGACCAGGTGCTGACCGAGTCGGTCGAGCGGCTCACGGAGACACGCCGGCTGCTGGCCGACCCCGAGTTCACTGCGGCCGTCGACCTGCTGGACTCCGCGGCCGAGGTGCTCGGCTACGGCCTCGGCCCGTCCGAGCTGCCGATGCAGTATCTCGTGACCCGCCTGCACCGGCTCGGCCGGCGCGCCTGGAGCACGTCGGCGACGGGCTTCCGGCTCGCCGACGACCTGTTGCGCCTCAAGGAGAACGACGTTGTGGTGCTGTGCGTACCCGACCGGCTCCTGCACGACGTCAAGACCCTCGTCGACCACGCGCGTGCGATCGGCGCGCGCGTGCTGCTCGTGACCAACTCCCTGCGGCCCGTGCTCGGCGACCAGGTCGACGTCGTGCTCACGGCCGTGCACTCGGTCAGCGGCCTGACGCACGAGGGACTCGGGGCGACGCTGGTCGTCGACTGCCTGGTGGCCGGGCTGGCGCGCAAGGACCCGGCCGCGGTTTCGGACCACACCGACCTGCTGACCGCCTTGCGCACCGCCCTCGTGCCCCGCGACATGCGGGCGCGGCGGCCCGGCCGGGAGTGACCAGGGCTCAGCGCCCCATCTCAGCGGCCCGGTCGCGCGCCGCCTCGATCGCCGCCATCACCGCCGCGCGCACCCCGCGTTCCTCGAACTGCCGGATCGCGGCGATCGTCGCCCCGCCCGGGCTGGTCACGGCCGCGCGCATGCGCACCGCGTCGGCGTCCGGGACCTGCAGCATCTCGGCCGCGCCGGCGGCGTTGGCCTTCACCAGCTCCTCGGCCAGCGGGCGCGGCAGGCCGAGCAGGATCCCGGCTTCGATCAGCGCCTCGGTGAGGAAGAAGTAGTACGCCGGTCCGCTGCCCGACAGTGCCGTGATGGCGTCCATGCGCGACTCCTCGACGCGCACGACCTTGCCCACCGGCTCGAACAGCGACTGCGCGTAGTCGAGCTCGGCCTCGCCCGCGTGCGTGCCCGCGCTGATCGCCACGACCCCGCGGCCGACGGACACCGGGGTGTTGGGCATGCAGCGCACCACCGGCGACTTGCCCGGCAGCAGCGCTTCGAGCCGCGACGTGCGCACGCCGCCGACGGCCGAGACGAACAGCTGGTCGTCGTTCACGTCGTCCGCGACCGCGGCGAACAGGTCGTCCACGTGGTACGGCTTCACCGTGAGCAGCACGGTTTCCGCCGCCCGGATCGCGGGTCCGGCTTCGGCCGTGGTGGCCACGCCGTAGCGCTCGCGCAGGTACGCCGCGCGCTCGCCGGCGAGCTCGACCACGACGACCTCGGCCGCCGTGAACCTCGGTTCGGTGCCGGCGAGCAGTCCGGCGAGCAGCGCCTCGCCCATGTTGCCGCCGCCGATGATGGCCAGTTTCGTCATCGCAGGGTGAACCCCGTTCCCAGTTCGTCGGCCGGGTCGAGCGTGAACACGCTCTCGCCGGCCAGGTGTGCGGTGCCTTCGATCTCCGTGGCGACGCTGCCGTCGGTGCCGTCGCCGCCGGTCGACAGGATCCGGCCGGTGAAGGTCGTGCCGATGATGGAGCCGTGGGTGAGCACGTCGCCCTCGCGCAGCCGGCCTTCGGCCGCGAGCAGCGCCAGCCGCGCGGAAGTGCCGGAGCCACAAGGGGAACGGTCGACCTGCCCGTCGGCGAACACGGTCACGTTGCGCTGGTGCGGCCCGGTCGCGGTGTCGCCGAGGTCGTCGTAGAGGATCACGCCGTAGACGCCGCCGAGCCGGCTGTCCGCGGAGTGCCGTGCCCACTCGGTGCCGCTGAGCGCGGCCTTGACCTCGCGGCCGGCCGCCACGAGCTCGGCGTGGTGCTCGGGGACCACGGCGAGGCCGAACGCGGAAGCCGGCACGCACGCGTAGATCGCGCCGCTGTAGGCGAGATCGACCGCGACCGGGCCGCTTTTCGTGCTGACCTCGACGCCGCGGCCGAGCACGGTCGTGCCGACGTTGCGGAAGGCCACCTTCCGCACCTCGCCGCCCTCGCACGTCACCGCGGCGATGACGCGACCCGACGGGACGTCCATCGGCACCTCGGTCACGCCGTCGGCCGCCGCTTCGACCCGGCCGGTGCGCACGGCCCACGCGCCGAGCGCGATCGTGCCGTGCCCGCAGGCGGTGGAGTAGCCCTCGCGGTGCCAGAACAGCACGCCGAACAACGACCCCTCGGTCTGCGGCGGCACCAGGAAACAGCCGTACATCGCCGAGTGCCCGCGCGGCTCGCGCACGAGCAGTTCGCGCACCGCGTCGATGGCCGGCGTGGACCGTGCGGCCTCGCGCCGTTCGAGCACCGTCGTGCCGGGGATCTCCGGCGCCCCACCGGTGACGATGCGGAAGGGCTCCCCCGCCGTGTGGTAGTCGGTGACGGTCACCGCGTCCACTGTGGACCGTCCAGCCTTGTTGTAGTTTTCATGACAGGTGACAGTACATGGTAGTTTTCACTACGGGAAGACCTGTGCGCGCGGTCACCGCTGCCGCCGTCCGGAATACTATTCGTGCACGAATAGTTGAACCGAGCATGAAGACTTCCGTGCTCACCCGGCACCGCTGGTGGTGGCAGCCACTGGGCATCTCCCTGCTGCTGGTGCTCGTGTTCATCGGTCTCTACGTCGGGTTCCAGCGCAGCCCGCGGCCCTACCAGGTGCCCGTCGCGGTGGCCGGGACCTCGCTGCAAGCGCAGTTCGCCGGGGCGACCGGGCCGGCCGTGGCCGTCGTGCCCGTCGCCGACCAGGCCGCGGGCGACGCGCTGCTGCGCCACGGCGACGCCGTCGCGACGCTGACCGACCAGGCCGGGCACCTGCGGCTGGACGTCGCCGGCGCGAGCGGCGCCTCGACGGTGTCCGCGGCCGAGAAGCTCGTGACCGCGTTCGCGCAGCACCGGGGGCAGCCGCTGGCGGTCACCGACGTGCTGCCGCTCTCGGCGTTCGACAGCAAGGGGATGTCGGGCTTCTACGTGGCCTTCGGCGTCACGCTGGCGTCGTTCGCGCTCGCGCAGAACCTGCTGGCGGCCGCGCGGCGCGTCCGGCTGCGCCACCGCATGGCGGCGCTCGTGGGGTTCGCGGCGCTGGCCGGGATCGCCGCGGCCGCGCTGGCCGGGCCGGTGCTCGGCGCACTGCCCGCGCCGTTCGTGCCGCTCGCGCTGACGCTCGGCCTCCTCTCGGCCGCGACGGCGCTGGCGACCAAGGCGCTCGGCACGTGGTTCGGCGCGATCGGCATCCCGATGTCGACGCTGCTGCTGCTCACCGTCGGCAACTCGACCAGCGGCGGCGTGCTCGGCGTGAACCTCCTGCCGGAACCGGCGCGGTGGGCCTCGGCCGCGCTGCCGCCGGGTGCCGCGGTGCGCGCGCTGTCGGACCTCGACTACTTCCACGGCGCCCACCTGCTGGTGCCGGTCCTGACCCTGCTGGCGTGGTCCGCGGGTGCCGCTTTCCTGATCCACGTGCGGGAACGCGGCCGCGCCACCGCCGCCGAGCCCGGGCAGCCGGCGCCGGCCGGGGAGATCTCCGGGCACGTCAGCGCCCCGGCGGTCCTCGTCGTGACGGATCCGCAGGGCGCCGTCACCGCGCGGTCGGACACCGACGGCCGCGGCCGGTTCCACCTGACCGGCCTGGCACCCGGCTCCGTGACGCTGACCGCCGTCGCCGAAGGGTTCCTGCCGCAGACGCGGGCCCTGACGGTGCCGGCGAGCGGCGCCGCGACCGTGGATCTGGCCATGGCGCCCGCGTACGCCCGCGCGGCATGAGGCAGCCTGGGGCCATGGACATCGGACCGGACCACGACGTCGAGGACGGCGAGCGCCCGCTCGGCGACGCTCCGCTCTACCTGCTGCGCCAAGCCCTGCGCACCTACACCGCGCACTGGCAGGACACCGTGCGCGAAGTGACGCCGCCGCAGTACGTCGCGCTGCGCGTGCTGCGGGCCTCGCCCGATCTCGACCAGGCGGCGCTGGCCGAGGCGACGCGCATCGACACGGCCACGCTCACGCCGCTCCTCGCGCGGCTCGAGGAGCGCGGTCACGTCGTGCGGCGCGTCGACCCCGGCAACCGCCGGCGCAAGCTGTTGCGGATCACCGAGGACGGCGCCGCGGTGCTGCGCCGCGTCGCGCCGCTCGTCGCCGAGACCGAGGACACGTTGCTGGGTGAGCTGAGCGCGGAGCAGCGCACGGCGTTCACCGACGTGCTGCGGCGGATCGCGCTCGCCTGAGCGATGTCCCTATCGGTGGGGTTCGTGTCCGGTCCGGGCACGGCGGAGGAGGGCTCGCACGCGGCAAACTGCGAGGACCACACCGTTTCTCACCCAGGGAGTCGTGATGACCGAGACGATCGCCGGGATCACCGTGCCGGACACGGAGCTCGTCGCCGAGGTGACGGCGCTGATCCGCGAGAAGTCCACCGAGCTGCTGTTCAACCACTCGCGCCGCGTGTTCCTGTTCGGCAGCCTGCAGGCGCGGGCCCTCGGCATCGACCCCGACCCGGAGCTGCTCTACGTCGCCGCACTGTTCCACGACACCGGTCTCGTGCCGCCGTGGCGCAGCGAGCAGCAGCGCTTCGAGATCGACGGCGCCGACCAGGCCCGGGAGTTCCTGCTCGCGCACGGCCGTTCGGCCGCCGACGCCGACCTGGTGTGGACGTCGATCGCGCTGCACACCACGCCCGAGGTGCCCTACCGGATGGCGCCCGAGATCGCCGCCACGACCGCGGGCGTCGAGACCGACGTGCTCGGCCTGCACCTGGACCGCGTGTCCGGCGAGGACATCGCCGCCGTCACCGCCGCGCACCCGCGCCCCGACTTCAAGCGCCGGATCCTGCAGGCGTTCAAGGACGGGTTCGCCCACCGTCCCGACTCGACGTTCGGCACGGTGAACGCCGACGTGCTGGAGCACTTCGTGCCCGGCTTCAAGCACACCGATTTCGTCGACGTGATCGAGAACTCCGACTGGAAAGAGTGACGCCGGCCGGCCGCTGCCGTGCGCCCCGAGGACACGGCGGCGGCCAAAACGCTTGCGCGATAACCCCGGCTGCTGTCATGATCGCGGTATGTCTGAAGGAAAGGGCGTGCTCGCCCTCGCGCGGTGACCGCGCCCCGCGGGCCGGGAGCCCGCGCTCCGGAACACCCTGAAATCGTTGACCCGCAACGGGTTCGCCGGCAGCTCGCCGAGGCGGCCCGAGCGGAGTGGCTCGGCCACGCCCTGTCCTGCGAGCCCGCCGACCGGCCGGCCGCGGAAGCGGCGATCACCGCGCTCTACGAGCTCGTCGACCAGCCTCCCCCGACGTTCGTGTGGGTGGATTCTCCTGGCGCGGCAGTGAAATTCGTACCACCGAGCCGGCCGCTGTCGGCCGGGTCGCCGACCTGGCTGGAGAGCCGCCTCGCCAACTCCTTGTCGGGCCTGCGTGCCCGGTTCGACCGCAGGATCCGCTCCTCCGGCAACTCGTGGCGACCGTCGGTCCTGCCCGAAGATCCCTCGGAAGCGCTCGATCGCGGGTCCCTGGACACGTGGCTGTACTCCGGTATCCTCTGGTCGGTGCGGCGCAGCATCCTCGATTCCGTCGCCGGCACGATCAGGGCCGCACTGCGCGCGCCGACCGGGATCGGCTGGTACGGCCAGCACGAGGCCCACTGGGTGGCGCACTACGACGCCCACCGCCGGCTCGGTGTCCACTTCGGACCCGAACCCGAACGGCAGCTGGACCTGTGGGCGGAAACCGTGCGCTCGTGCGGCTGGTGGTGGCCCCGCGACGACGTGTGCGTGCTCACCGAACACCCGGTCGTCCTCCGCACCGAACCCGTGCCCGGCGCCGCGTACGGCGAGGTGCGGACGCACGCCGCCGACGGACCGGCCATCGCCTACCCCGACGGCTGGCGCGCGTATGCGTGGCACGGCACCCCGGTGCCGGCGTGGGTGATCGAAGACGTGACGGCCGAAGCCATCAACACCGAACGCAACGTCGAGGTCCGCCGGTGCGCCGTCGAACGCCTGGGCTGGGACGCCTACATCGAGCGGGCCGGTCTCACGTTCGTGGCGCGGGCACCGGATCCGGGCAACCGGGACTCCGAACTGGAGCTCTACGACGTGCCCCGCGCGCCCGGCATCATCGCGCGCCGGCTTCTCCTCGCGGTCAACGGATCCGTGGAACGCGACGGCACCCGCCGCCGCTACGGATTGTCCGTGCCGCCGTGGTTCGACGATCCCGTCGACGCCGCCGGCTGGTCCTACGGGCTCACCGGAGCCCAGTACACCGGCCTGCTTCGCCGGACCTGACCCAACCCTGCGAAACCCCAAGGTGATCACCATGACCGAAACATCCACATCGGACACCCGGACCGTCAGCCTCGCCGACCTCCTCGACCGCTCCGGCCTCGACGTGCTGGAGCACCTCGAACGCCAAGTCGCCGTTCCCGTGCTCGACGGGCTGCAGGCCCAAGGCGACCTCATCGTCATCCCGCACGCCCTTGTCGCCCGTACCGTCGTGCTGCACACCAACGCGTGGTGGCAGGACGTGCCGCGCGGCGGTGTCGAACTGGTGCGCGGCGTGGACGGGCGCAACCCGCACACCCTGGTGGCCGATCCGGACACCTGCCGGTGGACCTCGTCGGTCCGCGACCCGCTGAACCTGGGCATCGCGGTGTTCGAGAACTCCGCGCCCGCCTACCTCATCCACCCCGAGCACGGCGGCAGCGGGGTGGCTCCGGGCCGGTGGCTCGCGCGGCGCCAGCAGGAGCGCGGGGTGGCCTTGACCAGGCTGCTCATCGCCGACTGAACCCGACCTGGACCTTCGAGTTGTACGTCCCTTGTATCCCGTTCCATGATTCTTTGCCCGGATTCATCCGCGGACGAGAGGACCAGGGATGCTCAGGAAGGTCGTCACACTGACCGCGCTCGCGGCGGCGGCGCTCGGCGTGGCCGCACCGGTTTCGGCCGGTGCGGCCACGCAGGCGCTGCCCGCGGCGAGCATGGAGGCCGTGCTCAAGGCCGCGCAGATCGACCCGCGCCGCGCCGACAGCACGCAGACGCCCGGCGCGCACGACAGCGTGCTGCTGGTGGAGCAGGCGCTGCAGGCGAAGGGCCTGCTCGACGCGAAGTACGTGGACGGGTACTTCGGCACCACGACCATCGCGGCGTACTCGCAATACCAGAAGTCGCTGGGCTACACCGGGATCGACGCCTCGGGCCTGCCCGGCCGGACGTCGCTGGAGAAGCTGGGCGCGAACCGCTACACCGTCACCGCCGTGATCGCCGCGGGCAGCCACGTGACCTACCACGGCGTCACGCTCAACACCCGCACCAAGGCCATGCTCGTGGCCGCCGAAGGCCTGCTCGGACGGCAGATGAGCCTCACGCAGGGCTCGTACAACCCAGGCGGCGTCGACGCCTCCGCCGGCACGCACGACGGCGGCGGCACGTTCGACGTCTCGGTGGCGGGCCTGTCCACCGCGACCCGCACGAGCGTGGTCAAGACCCTGCGCCAGGTCGGGTTCGCGGCGTGGCTGCGCACGCCGGAGCAGGCCGACTGGGGTTACCACATCCACGCCGTCGCGATCTCCGACCCGGACCTGTCCTCGGGCGCCCAGCACCAGACCGGCGACTACTACCTGGGCCTCAACGGCCTGGCCGGACGCGGCCCGGACGACGGCCCGGCGGTGAACCCGAAGAAAACCTGGGAGGAGTACCAGCGCGGCTGACGGCGACGTCCTCGCCGGTTCGCCTGAGAGCCGGCGAGGACACCCGCCGTGGTGGCACCCGCACCCCGGACGGTGGTTGTATCGGCGTCATCGACTACGGGGGTGTTTCCATGGCGAACAAGGCGTTCCGGTTCGGAGTGGTCGCGGCGGCCCAGGGCAGCGGCGCGCAGTGGCAGGCCACGGCGCGGCGCGCGGAGGAGCTGGGCTACTCGACCCTGCTCTCACCCGACAACCTCAACCTGCCCTCGCCCACGGCGGCGCTGGCGATCGCCGCGGCGGTCACCACGACCTTGCGGGTCGGCTCGTTCGTGCTGGCCAGCCCCCTGCGCACGCCGCGCGCGGCCGCGTGGGAGGCCCACAGCCTCACGCAGCTCACCGACGGCCGCTTCGAGCTCGGCCTCGGCACCGGCCTGCCCACGATGCGCCAGGCGGCCGACGAGCTCGGCCTGCCCTACGGCTCCGGCCAGGACCGGCTCGACCAGGTTTCGGAGACCGTCGACCACGTCCGGCGCCTCGACGGAGCCGCGCACACCCCCGTGATGATCGCGGCCGGCGGCCCCAAGGCCCGCCGGCTCGCCGCGGCGAAGGCCGACATCGTCACCCTCGCCGGCGGCGCGCTGACCACGCGCGCGGAGATGGCCGGCCACGTGGCGGAGATCCGCGCGGCCGCGGGGGCCCGCGCCGGCGAGATCGAGCTGTCGCACAACATTTTCGTGGTGGGCACCGAGGCGCCGCCGTGGATGAGCGGGTTCCTCGGCGGCCTCGACGCGAAAACCCTCGTCGAGCGCGATTCGCTCACGGTGCTCAACGGTGACCTCGACACGATGGCCGCCGAGCTCGAACGCCGCCGCGAAGAGCTCGGGGTGTCGTACTTCACCGTGAACAGCGCGTTCGTCGAGGAGTTCGCCCCTCTCGTGGAGCGCCTCACCGGCCGGTGAGTCCACTTCGGACTTCGGCCGGCGGTGAAAACCTCGTGACCGCGTTGTGCCGCTGTGGTGTGTTCCTCTCGCTCTTCCCGCTCTAACTTGAGTGGGAGGTGGGTGCCATGTCGATACGTCACCGGTTCGCCGTGCGGGTGGGTGCCGGTTCGCTCCTGCTCGCGAGCGCCGCGGCTTGTTCGGGGCCGGGTTCCGGCGCCGGTCCGGCAACGGAGGTCTCGACCGGCGTCGCGTCGACGGCGTCGTCGGTCGAGACCACCGGCTCGAGCCCGTCGACGGAGGGCACCGGCCCGGAGCCGCCGCGCTCGTCCGAACGCGAGGGCTCGGTGGCGCTGGCCGGCCTGCCGGTCGGGGGCGGCAACGACGCGAGCGGGGCGCAGGACTGCATCCGCGTGAGCCTGCTCGACAGCAACGTCCCCGAAGGCGCCCGGATCGCGGTGGGTGAGGTCGCCGCCGGTCCCGGGGACCTCGTCACCGGCGGCGGGGCCTGCGGCGGCCCTCCCGCGTGTTCGTCGTACACCTTCACGGCGCAGGACAACTCCTGCTCCGTCGCGCTCTCCTGGCACCGGCCCGGCGACGGCGCCACGCTGACCATGAAGGGCAGCTACGCCTGCGGCGGAGACCCGAGCGTGTGTGCGGAGTTCGGCAAGACGCTGCGGACCAACACGATCGACCTGACGAACCCGCTCGAGACCCCGGAAACCACGACGTCGACGGAGGAGTCCGCCGTGACGACGCCGGAATCCACGACGACGTCGGCCACGTCGGGCTGAGCGAGGTGCCCGAGGAGGGGGACGTCACCGGCCGGTTCGAGCACTGGGTGCGGACGGTCGGGAACGTCGTCGCCCCGGCGACCCTGCTCACCACGCTGCTGTTCTACTTCGGCTACGTCTCCACGCGTTCGCAGTACGAGTACTTCGGCATCGACGTGGACACGATCGGCCTGGCCACGCAGGACTACGTGATGCGCAGCCCGCAGCCGCTGCTGACGCCGTTGCTCGTGCTCACCTTCGCCAGCGTCGGCGCGCTGGCCCTGCATTCGGTCGTGCAGAAGCGGATCGCGGCGGCCGAGGACACCAGCCGGCTCCGGTCCACGGTGCGCACGCTCACCGCGGCGGGGCTGACGGTCCTGGCCGCAGGGGTGGTGTTGCTGCTGCTGTATGCGTTCGTGCGCGACTGGACCTTCTACGCCCTGGTCACTCCCCTGCTCATCGCCGCGGGCGGCGTGCTGGTGGTGTACGGCTTCCGGATCCTGCGCCGCCTGGCCGGCAGCGCCCCGCCGCCGGTCTCGCCCGTGCGGCGCGTGTCGCTGGCCCTGGTGCTGGTGGTCGTGGCGGTGAGCTTGTTCTGGACCACGGCCACGGTCGCGCAGTGGTCGGGGCGCGGGCTCGCGATGGCGCAAGCGCGGTCGCTGGACCAGCTGCCGAGCGTGATCGTGGACACGAAGGAGCGGCTGTTCCTGCGCAGCCCGGGCATCGAGGAGACCGCGCTGCCGTCGGCACCGGGACAGACCTTCCGCTACCGCTACCGCAACCTGCGGCTGCTCGTGCACGGCAACGACCGCATGTTCCTCGTTCCGCGTACGTGGTCGGCCAGCGACACCACGTTCGTCGTCCCGCTCGACGGGCAGGTGCGCGTGCAGTTCCAGTTCCAGAACCAGCAGCCCTAGCAGCGCTTCCCGAATCCCGGTTGTGGAAGCCTTCGCGGCGCGCGCCCGCTAACCTGGTGGGAACGGTGCTGACGCGATGAGGAGAACGAGTGAGCCGGGCGGAAGTTCGCGGGACGAAGCGGCAGTCCTCGCCGTCCGCGCGTCCCAACCGCCGCGCCGAGCTGCTCGCGGCCGCGGCCCGGCTGTTCCGCGAACGCGGCTACGGCGGAGTGTCCGTGGCGGACATCGCCGAGCAGGTCGGCATCACGGCCGGTGCGGTGTACAAGCACTTCCCCGACAAGCGCGCGCTGCTCGCCGAGCCCATCCGCGAGATGGTGCTCACCTGGCGCAACCGCGAGGTGCTCGCGCTGGCGCAGGGCGGCGACACCGACGAGGTGCTGCGGCGGCTCGCGACCTCCGTTGTCGGCGTCGTGCTGGAGCGACCCGACGTGGTGCGCCTGTGGCACCAGGAGGCCCACTACCTCACGAGCGAGGTCCGCGAAGAGCTGGTGGCGGTGCGTGTCGAAGGCGTCGGCCTCTGGCTGCGCGTGCTGGTGGACGCGCGCCCGGAACTGACCACGAGCCAGGCGGAGTTCCGGATCCGCGCCGCGCTGGGCCTGCTCAACAGCGTGCCCGCGTTGCCGCGGCGCCGGCTGTCGGCCCACGCGGCGACGCTGGAAACCGTGCTGCTGGCCACGTTGCTCGCGCCGGAACCGCCGAAGACCCTGCCGGAAATCCGCGTGGTGGACCGGGAATCACCGGCCGTGGCGGAGAACACGCGCAGCCGCGCGATCCTCGACGAGGCGGCGAAGCTGTTCCGCGAACGCGGCTACCACGCCGTGGGCATCGACGACATCGCCGCGGGCGTGGGCATCGCCGGCCCGTCGATCTACAGCCACTTCCCCAGCAAGGCGGCCGTGCTCACCGCCGTGGTCGAGGAGATCGCCGACGAGCTGTGCTGGGGCGGCGCGCTGGCGATGGCCTCGGACGGGACCCCGCACGAGGTGCTGGAGCGGCTGGTGACCACACACGTCCGCACGGCGATCGCGAAGAGCGACCTGATCGCGGTGTGGATGACCGAGGAGCACCACGTGCCCGAGGACCTCGGCGAGGCCGTGCGCCGCGACCGCAAGCGCTACCTGGACTACTGGGTGGGCGCGGTGCTCGCGGTGAACCCCGGCGTCGAGGAAGCGGTGGCGGAGACCGCGAGCCTCGCGGTGATGGAGCTGATCGACGCCGTGGCCCGGTCGAGGCGGTTCGCGGCGGTGCCGGAGCGTCCCGAGTGGACGGTCGGGCTCGCGCTGGCGGCGCTGACGAGCGTGGCGGTCTGACGCGTCCCCGGTTTGTACGGACGCAGTGATCTGTACAGACCGTGATCTGTACAGACAGCGATTTGTACCGAACCTGTTTCATACAGACACAGTGGACGGACACCGAGGGCGGGGGTGGACCTTCCCCCTCGGTCAGGTCCTTCCCCGCCCTCGGTGTTCTCAGCCGGTCGCCCTTCGGCTTTCTCCGGTGGCCGCACCCGTCCGGTTGCGCGGCCACAGGTGTCGCGCGCGGCTCAGTCGCTTGCGCGCTCGGTGCCCTTCCAGCGGTCGGAGCCCTTGCGGGCGAACGACCACAGCTGCGCGCTCTGTTCCAGGGGCACGGCCGCCTGCCAGCTCAACGCCGGCGGGCCGACCTCCGCCCGCAGGCTGCGGATCGCCGCCCGCGTGAGGGCCGGGTCGCTGCCGCCGCGAGCCGCGAGCGCGAAGGCCCGGGCCTCGACCTCCTCGTCGGGCTGCGCTTCGTAGGCGAGCCCGAGCTCCACGGCGCGGCGGCCGTTCACCGACTCGCCCAGCACGCCGAGCACCGTCGCGGCCTCCGGCGTGACGACCCGCGTCAGCAACGTGTAGTGCCCGCCGCCGGGGTGCACGCCCAGGCGCGTGAAGCCGGACGCGAGCACGGCGTCCTCGGCGACGACGCGCACGTCGGCGGCCAGCGCGAGGTTCATCCCGGCGCCCACCGCCCCGCCGCGCACGGCGGCGACCGTCGGCACCTTCAGCGCACCGAAACGCAGGAACGCGTCGTAGATCCGTTGCGTGGCGCGGATTCCCTCGTCCGACGCGGGGGCGGCCGAGATCGCCGCCAGCTCGTCGCGGTCGCCGCCCGAGCAGAAGTACCCGCCGGCGCCCTGGATCACGGCCGAGCCGATCGCGAGGTCGGCGTCGATGCGTTCGCACGCCTCGATCAGCGCGCCGGCCAGCTCGCCGTCGATGGCGTTGCGTTTGCGCGGCGCGTTGAGGGTGAGCACGGCGACGCCGTCGGTCACCTCGAACAGCACGGGTTCGGGTTCGGTCATGAGCGGGCTCCGCGGAGGTCGACGTCGTCGGTTTCGTGCGTGCGCAGCAGGGCCGAGCGGACCTTCTGCGTCGCCGTCTTGGGCAGTGCGGGGCGCACCGAGATGTAGCGCGGCCAGGCGAACTTCGGCAGCTTGCCGTCGAGGAACGCGGGCAGCCCGAGCGGGTCGAACTCGCCGCGCGGCACCACGACGGCACGGACCTCCTGGCCCACGACGTCGTCGGGCACGCCGACCACGGCCACCTCGTCCACCGCCGGGTGCTCGGCGATCGCCGCCTCGACGTCGGCCGGGCGCACGTTCTCGCCGGCGCGGCGGATCATGTCGTCGGCCCGGCCGTGGAAGACGAGGTAACCCTCGTCGTCGAGCGCGCCCAGGTCGCCGGTGTGGAACCACAGGTTGCGGAACTTCTGCAGCGTCAGCTCGGCCTTGCCGTGGTAGCCGTCGAAGAGCACGAAGGCCTCACGCGGGCGCACGCAGATCTGCCCGGGCTCGCCGGGTGCCACGGGCACGTCGTTCGCGTCGAGGATCGCCAGGTCCATGTCGGGCCGGACGGTACCGCAGGTGCCGCGGCGACGCTGCCCGGACCGGTTGGCCGTGACCCAGCCGCCGGTCTCGGTCATGCCGTAGAGCTCGTGGACCTCGACGCCCACGTGGTCCTCGATCGTCGTCCACAGCCCGACGGGCGCGCCGCCGCCGGTGCAGAAGCGCAGCTTGTGCGGCGGGATGTGCTCGGGCAGCTTGCGCACGAGCATCGCCAGCATCGTGCCGACGTAGGTGAACCCCGTGGCCTCGTACCGGATCGCCTGCTCCAGGAACTTCGCCGGTTCGAACTTCTCCAGCAGCGCCAGGGAACAGCCCGTGGCGATCGCGGTCATCACCGCGTACACCTGCGGGTTGGTGTGGAACAGCGGCAGCGCCACCATGATCCGGTCGTCGGCGCGGATCCCGATCGCGTCGGCCAGCTCCCGGCCGCCGGCGAGGAACGCGCCGTCGGACAGCACCGCCCCCTTGGGCGGGCCGGTGGTGCCCGAGGTGTAGAGCAGGCTGCTCTCGGCGTCGATCCCGGCCTCGTGCATCGGGTGCGGCGCGAGGCCGGCCACGGCGTGCTCCAGCTCGCCGGCCGTGGCGAAGCCGAGCGTGTGCCCGGGGTCGAAGCCGGCGTCGGCGACCAGGCGCGCGATGCTCGCGGTGTCGCCGACGGCGAACTCGATGCCCGCGTCGGCCACGACCTGGCGGATGTGCGCGCCGGTCGCCTGGTTGTGCAGCGGCACGCACGTGGCGCCGAGCCAGCGCAGCGCGAACCACAGGTAGGGGAACGTCGGCGTGTTGCCGCAGGCGAGCAGCACGCGGTCACCGGCCCGGACGCCGTTGCTCTGCAGCAGCGTCGCGGTGCGGGTGACCACGTCGAGCAGCCCGGCCCAGCTGATCACCTTCTCGTCCTGCAGCAGGAACGGCGCGTCGCCGCTGGTCTCGCACCGCTGCTTCAGTGTTGCCGCGAACATCTACCGATCCTCCACCCTGACGGCCTTGACCAGGCTCTTCGCGACGGTGTTCTTGAGCACCTCGGCTGATCCCCCGGCCACCTCGTACGCCTTCGCGTCGCGCAGGTACCGGCCGAACGGCTGGGTCTCGCGCGTGCCGTGCGCGCCGCACACCTGCACCGCCGTGGAGGCGACCTTCGTGGCGAGCGAGGCCGCCAGCAGCTTCGCCGACGACGACGAGCGCGCGATGTCGCGGCCCGCGTCGAGGTCGCGCGCGGCCTCGTAGGTGAGCAGCCGCGTCGCGTCGATCTGCGCGGCCAGCTCGGCGAAGTACCACTGGATCCCTTGGAAATCCAGGACCTTCGTGCCGAACGCCGAGCGCGTGTCCACGTACTTCAGCGCGCCCTCGAACGCCGCGCGCGCGATGCCGAGGCTGATGCCGGCGGCGAGCGTGCGCGAGTTGGCGAGGGTGACCATCACCTGCTTGAGGCCGCGGCCCTCGGTGCCGATGAGGTGGTCGGCGGGCACCTCGACGTCCTCCAGCACCAGGTTGACGTGCGGGCCGTTGCGCAGCCCGAACGTCTCGGCCTCGTGGCCCTGGTAGCTGGACACGCCCGGGGTGTCCTTGGTGACCGCGAACGTCGAGACGCCGACGTCGGTCTCGGCGAGCACCACGAACAGCTCCGCGGCCGCGCCGGAGGTGATGAAGGCCTTCTCGCCGTTGAGGACCCAGCCCTTGTCGGTGCGGTGGGCCTTGGTGTCGAGCGTGCGGATGTCGCTGCCGTGCCCGTCCTCGGTCAGCGCGAACGACGCGGGCAGGCCGCCCGCGTAGCGCGGCAGGTAGCGCTCCTTGAGCGACTCCTCGCCGTAGAGCTCGATGCAGCGCTGGCTCTGGAAGATCGTGACGAGCGAGATGCCCAGGATCGCACTGGCGACCGAGAGTTCCTCCAGCACGGCGAGCAGTTCCGTCATCGGGCGGCCCTCGCCGCCGTAGCGCGGGTCGAGCGTCATCGAGTTCCAGCCGCGTTCGGCGGTGAGCCGCACGAGGTCGAGTGGGTAGCGGTCGTCGCGGTCGAGGGCGTCCGCGACGGGGGCCACGTGCTCGCGCGTGAACTCGCGGGCCTCGAGCGCGAGGCGCTCGTCGACGTGGTCCCTCCAGAGGTGCTGCAAGGCGTTCCCCTTCCTCATTCCGCCGCGGTGATGGCCCGGCCGGAGCGGTCGGCCAGGAACAGCGCGGTGATCATCATCAGTGCCACGGCGAACAGGCCGGTCGAGATGCCGCCGCCGAGGCCGTAGCGGGCGGCGAGCAGGCCGACGATCCCGGGCCCGAAGCTCGCGATGCCGCGGCCCACCGAGTAGCAGAAGCTCGAGCCCGTGGCCCGGATCGGCGTCGCGAACAGTTCGCCGAACCACGTGCCGAACACGGCGAAATAGCCGAGCCCGAACGAGATCACGAAGTACATCGCGATCACCGACCCGGTCGCGGCACCGGTGGCGATCAGCACGGCGAAGGCGATGAACGCGACCAGCTGCACCGAGGCGAAGGCGAGCAGCGCCTTGCGCCGGCCCCACCGGTCGCCGAGCGCGCCCGCCGCGACGTAGGAGACGAGCGAGATGGCGGCGCTGACGTAGAGCACCGTCTGCGTCGGTCCCGCGCCCAGGTGCAGGCCGGTCTTGAGGAAGGTCGGCATCCAGGACGAGTAGACGTAGTAGGAGTACTGCGCGCCGAACACCACGACGGTGCCGAGCACGACCATCTTCAGCGCGTTCTTCTTGAACAGCAAGGCGAGTCCGGCGGGCTCTCGGGTTTGCGCCGTGCCGGCCGTCCGGCCCTCCGCCTTGGCGCGCTGCAGTTCCAGCCACTGCTTCGACTCCGGGCAGGCGAGCCGGATCGCCACCGCGGCCAGCGCGGGCAGCGCGCCGATGGCGAAGGCCCAGCGCCAGTTCGGAACCGCGCCGGCGACGAAGATGCCGATCGCGTAAGCGGGCCAGATCGCGGCCTGCACCATGCCGCCGGCGAGCCCGCGGCGCTTGGGCGACCACGCCTCGTTCAGCAGCGCGAACCCGATGGCCCACTCGCCGCCGATGCCGACCCCGGCGAGCATCCGGCACACCACGAACAACCCGAAGTTCGGCGCGAGCGCGCCGAGCCCCGTGCCGATCGCGAAGATCCAGATCGTCCACGTGAGCACGCGGCGGCGGCCGAACCGGTCGGCCAGCGGGCCGAACAGGATGCCGCCGATCGCCGTGGCCGCGAGCTGCGCGGTGAAGACCGCGCCCACCGCGGCCGTGGAGACGCCGAACGTCTTCCCGACGTCGCCGGCCACGAGCGACAGGATCACGAGATCGAAGTACTCCATCCCCCAGCCGCTGACCGCGGCCGCGATGATCAGACCGCGCTCTCTTCGGGTGTAGGCGGACCCGGCCACGCCGGCCGGGGCGTTGGTCGCCACTTCGGACATGGGCCACCTGCTTCTTTGCGGGAGGTGAATACTGGTTAGGCGGACGGTAACTCGTCGTTAGCCAGAGTTCAAGGGGGTTCGCGGTCACGGTCCGGCGGCGCAGCAGCCGGTCACCGCCCCGGCACGCACCGCACCCGCGCCCGCCGGACGGGTTTTCCGGGCGCGCCCGGGCGGACCGGCCCCGGTAGCGTGAGGCCGGTGTCGGAACGGATCCGGGTGGTCGTCGGCGAGGACCAGGCCCTGGTCCGGGAGGGGATCGTGCGCGTCCTCGAACGCGCCGGCTTCGAGGTCGCCGGCGTGGCCTCCGACGCGCCCGCCGTGCTGCGCCAGGTCCGCGCGCACCGGCCCGACGTGCTGATCACCGACATCCGCATGCCCCCGGACCTCACCGACGACGGCCTGCGCGCGGCGCTGGAGATCCGCTCCTCCGACCCGGACGTCGGGGTGATCGTGCTGTCGCAGTTCCTGGAGGACCGCTACGCCTTCGAGCTCGTCGGCGACCGCGCGGAAGGCGTCGGCTACCTGCTCAAGGAAAAGGTCGCCGACCCGGCTGTCCTCATCGACGCCGTCCGCCGCGTCGCCGCCGGCGACACGGCCCTCGACCCGGACGTCATCGCCCGCCTCGTCGGGCGCAAACGTGTCGGCAGCCCGCTCGACGACCTCACCCCCCGCGAGCGCGACGTCCTCGCCCTCATGGCCGAGGGCCACTCCAACGTCGGCATCGCGGAGAAGCTCGTGGTCACCGTGCCCGCCGTGGAACGCCACGTGACGGGGATCTTCAGCAAACTCGGCCTGCACCAGTCGGCGAGCAGCCGGCACCGGCGGGTGCTGGCGGTGCTGCGGTACCTGCGGAGCTGACGTCCCGGGGTCGTGCGTTCCGGAGATCGTGTCGAGGAAATTTCGGCGGCGCGGCCCGCCTTCGCCGGAGTCAAGCCGCTGTTCGACGAAGAACTGGAGCTGGTCGAGTCCGGTCTGGACGATCACGTGGAGGCCTGGGAACGGATCCACGAGCGCATCACGGGATCGCTGAGCCTGCTGTCGCCGCGTGGGCCGGTGGTCGAGTTCCTCCTCCACGTCGAGGACGGGAAAGCGTGGTTTCGCTGGAGCGACGAGCCGTTCGACGACCGAGGCTGACGTCCCCGCGCCGAGGGGTCAGGCGGCCGTGAAGCCGAACAGCGCCGGCAGGTCGGCCGTCGCGAGGTGGTCCTTGGCGACGAAGGCGATGATGCCGACTGCGGCGAGGTCGGCGGGGGTGTAGCCGGGCGGCTCGGTCGAGGTGACGAGGATCCGGGGCGCCGGGCCGGGGGCGGCGGTGAGGGCGCGGGCGGCCGAGAGGCCGTCGGTGTCGGGGAGGTGGAGGTCGAGGAGCACGCAGTCGGGGTGGTGGGCCCGTGCGGCTGCCAGGGCTTGCCCCGCGTCGGCCGCCTCGGCGACGACGGCGAAGCCCCGGGCGGCGAGCAGGCGCCGCGCCGCGCGCCGGAAGCCGGTGTCGTCGTCGACGATCAGGGCGGTGGGCGGCATAGCTCAAGGGTCCCCGTCCCGCACCCGGCCCCGCCATGGGGATGTCCCCACAGTTCGCGCGTTCAGAGGGGGAACTCCGCGCGCAGCACGGTTCCGCCGCCGGGCGGGGAGGACAGGGTGAGCCGGCCGTCGAGGGCGTCGACGCGATCGGTCAGGCCGGCGAGGCCGGAACCGGATCCGCCGGCGACGGCCCCGCCGACGCCGTCGTCGCGCACCTCGACCGTGAGCAGGGGCCCGGTCGCCGCCACGGTCACCGTGACCTGCGACGCGTGCGAGTGCTTGACCGCGTTCGTGAGCGCCTCGGCGGCGACGAAGTAGGCGCACGCCTCGACCCCTTCGGCGAGCTCGACCTCGACCGACCCGGTCACCGTCACCGGCAGCGCCGCGCGCGAGGCGAGCGCCTCGACGGCGAACCGGAGCCCGCGCGCGGACAGGATGGCCGGGTGGATCCCGGCGGCGAGGTCCCGCAGCTCGGTGATGGCCGCGCGCGTCTGCTCGACGGCCTCGTCGAGCAGCCCGGGCACCCGCTCCGGCGCGGCGAACTCCTCACGGGCGAGCTGCAGGTCGATGAGCAGCGCGACGAGCCGTTGCTGCGCACCGTCGTGCAGGTCGCGGGCCAGCTGCCGGCGGGCGGCCGTCGCGCTCTCGACGATGCGCCGGCCGGTGGCGCGCGACTCGGCCGCGCGGATCCGCGCCGCGTCGCGCTCGCGCACGGCCTGCTCCGCCGCACGGCGCCGCGTGGTCTCCTCGAAGGCGAGCACCGCGCCACGGCCGCCGGGCAGGTCCAGCGGGGCCGACCACCACTCGATCGGGAACATCGAGCCGTCCCGCCGGAAGAACCAGTCCTCGTCGCTGTGCACGGTCTCCCCGGCCTGGCGCGACCGCAGCATCGGGCACTCCGACGCGGGGAAGGGCGAGCCGTCCGGATAGTGGTGGTGCACCGTCTCGTGGCTCTGGCGCCCGCGCAGCTCGGCGAGGTCGCCGTAACCGAGCGCGCCGACGGCCGCCGGGTTCGCGTAGACGATCGCCCCGCCGTGGTCGATCACCCAGACCGGCTGCGGAACCGTGTGCAGGATCAGCTCGAGCGTTTCACGGGGAGATTCCACGGCGCCCTCCCGACCGGGTCGGAGGCCTTCACCGTACCCACGCCCGCGCCGGTGTGGTCACCGTCGCCGGGCCGGGCGCCGCGAGCCGCGGGCCGGCCATGACGGGGGGGATGGCCGGCCCGCGGGTGCCGCCGCTGTGCGGGAGGGGCGCGGCGGCACGCCCTGTCAGTGCAGGGCCTCCCGCAGGACCGCGATCGCTTGCGCAGCAGCGGCTTTCGTCGCGTGCGTGTCCTGGACCGGGTCGAGCATGGTGAAGCCGGGCGCCGCGGTGCGCAACGGCGGGTTCGCCGTGGCGACGGACTGCGCCTGAGCCGCTCGTTCGAGGTGCGAATCCGGCGTGCGGTGGGTGGCCATCGTTCGCTCCTTTCGTCGGCGCTGCTCGTGTGTCCAAGCCTCGCGCGAGGGGCGCAGCGGAGCCATCGAGCAGCCACCACGGCCGCTCACCCGCCGGTGTGGGGTAAACCCCACGCCCGGCGGGAGGAAATTCCGGCGGGCAAGGAATAGGGCCGCGGGGGTACGGGATTGCACGAGACATGAAGGCTGTCACGTTCACCCGCCACGGCGGGCCGGAAGTGTTGTCGCTGTCGGAGCGGGATGTCCCGGAGCCGGGCGCCGGCGAGGTTCGCGTGCGGATCGTCGTGTCGGCGGTGAACCCCACGGACTGGAAGTCGCGCCGCGGGCCCGGGGAGCTCGCGGGCCCGGCGGTGCCCAACCAGGACGGTGCCGGCGTGGTCGACGCCGTCGGGCCGGGCGTCACGGAGTTCGCGGCCGGAGACCGCGTGTGGGTGCTGCTGGCCGCCGCCCACTCCCCCGCGTCCGGAACGGCGCAGGAGTACACCGTGCTGCCCGCCGAGCGGCTCGTACGCCTGCCCGACGGCGTCGGCTTCGACGAGGGCGCCGGCTTCGCGATTCCCGCGCTCACCGCGCACCGCGCCCTGACCGTCGCCGAGGACGGGCCGACGCGGCTCGCCCCGGGCGCGCTCGCGGGCCGCACCGTCCTGGTCACGGGCGGGGCGGGCGCCGTCGGCAACGCCACCATCCAGCTCGCCCGCTGGGCCGGCGCGACCGTGCTCACCACCGTCAGCACCGAGGCCAAAGCCACCCTCGCCCGGGCGGCCGGCGCGGACCACGCGCTGCTCTACACCTCCGGCGACCTCGCGGCCGAGATCCGGGCGATCGCCCCCGACGGCGTGGACCTCGTCGTCGAGGTCGCCGCCGGCACGAACACCGGGCTGCACGCCGACGTCCTGCGCACCCGCGGCACCGTCGCGGCCTACGGCGACGACCGCGGCACCGGCAGGATCACCCTCGAGTTCGGCCGCAACCTGTGGCTGAACTCGCGCTACCAGTTCCTGGTCCTCTACACCGTCGGCCTGGACAAGCTGCGCGCCGGCGCGGAGGACGTCACCGCGGCCCTCGTCGACGGCGCGCTGCGCCTGGGCGAGGAGCGCGGCCTGCCGGTGCACCGCTTCGCCCTGGCCGACACCGCGAAAGCCCACGAAGCCTCGGAAAACGGCGCGACGGGCAAGATCCTCATCGACGTGACACCCGCAGGCTGAACCCCGCGCCGGTCACCGGACCCCGGTGACCGGCGTTTCCCGGGTGATCAGGCCTGGGGCCGCCACGCCTGGTAGGGCGTGCCACAGTGCTTTCCGGACAGGACGTACACGCACGGCGTGACCTTGATCCGGTCGATGCCCCCGACCAGGTCGGGATCCCCGGCCACGAACGAAAATTCCTTGTAGACCGCGTACCGGCTCACCGTCCGCGTCTGCGCCGCACCCACCTTCGCGCTGCCCGCGTACGCCTCGAAGACCGCCTGCGTGTAGTCCGGCGCGTCCGAGGTGGAGACCTTGCCCGTCGCGGTGCGGATTTCCTCCCCAGGAGAGACAGACCACGCGTCAGCCGGCCTCCCGCCGCCGATCACGTCGGCACGACCGTAACCGAACCCCGCGCTTCACCGGCGCACATCGGGCAGTACCACCCGAAAGGCCCAATTCCCCTCATCGACCGCCCATCAGGGCGCGGTCACGAAGTCCGGGTCCACGCCCGCGAGTTCCGCGCTCGAGTCCCACAGCCGGCGGCCCGTCGCGGGGTCGGCGAGTGGGCCCTTCGGCGTTTCGAGGCGCGGTTTTCCGCGCAGCCCGAACGACCGCGGGCCCCACAGCTGTCCATTGCAGACGGACGGGTCGAGCGCCGCGTGCACGGCGGACCACGCGCCTGCGTGTTTTCCTTGCAGCAGCAGGCCGGCGGGAAGCGTACGGAGCAGCTGGGGAGTGGTGCGCGAGTGGACCGGCGGCCGCGACGGAGTCAGTGCGTCCAGCGCGCCGCCCGGGTGGACCACGACGCTGAGGGCCTGGCTGCCCGCCTTCTCGAGACGGTGGGCCAACTCGAAGCCGAACAGCATCTGCGCGAGTTTGGCGCGCTCGTAGGCCCGCTTGGGGGCGTAGGCCTGAGTGCTCTGCAGGTCGTCGAGGTCGAGACGCGCGGAGCGGGCCGTGAAGCTGCCCGTGGTCACCACGCGACCGGCCGACAACCGCGGCCACAGCAGGGCCGTGAGGGCGAAGTGGCCGAGGTGGTTGGTGCCGAACGTCAGCTCGTGGCCGGCCGGGGTTTCGCGCCGCTCGGGACCGTCGAGGAGCACCCCCGCGTTGAGGACGGCCACGTCGAGCCGAGGCACGTCGAGGGCGTCGGCCGAGGATTTCAGCGAGGCGAGGTCGGCGAGGTCGAGGCGCACGGACGTGACCCGGGCGCCGGGCACCCGCGCCTGGATCGCCGCGGTCGCGGAGGCGGCTTTCACCGGGTCGCGGCTGCCGAGCACCACGGCGGCCCCGGCCGTGGCGAGTTGCTCGGCGACGAAGTAGCCGATGCCGGCGTTGCCGCCGGTCACCAGCGCGATCGTGGACTGGGTCGGCATGACGAGCCCTCGTTTCTGTAGTCACTCTGATTTCAGAGTAACTCCAGTTTCGGCTATCGTGAGATTCATGCCCGGACGGCGCGAACGCAAGAAGGCCCGCACCCGCCAGGCGCTCGACGAAGCCGCCCTGCGCCTGTTCCTGGAACACGGCTACGACCACGTCACCGTCGCGCGGATCGCCGAGGAGGCCGACGTCTCCGTCGCCACGCTGTTCGCCCACGTGCCCGACGGCAAGGAAGCCCTGATCTTCGACGACGGCACCGAACGCCGCGAAGGTCTCGTCGCCGCCGTGCGCGAGCGGGGAGCCGGCGAACCCGTTCTCGCCGCCCTGCGCCGGTTCTTCGCCGGCCGCGGGCCGTTCGCGGCCGAACTGCCGCCGGAGTACGAACGCAAGCGCGCCCTGATCGTCTCCACGCCGGCCTTGCGCGGGTACGCGCGCAAGCTCTGGATCGCGAGCGAAGACGCGTTGGCGGAAGCGATCGCCGAAGCGAGCGACCTGCCTACCACCGAAACGGCCGCCAGGGCCCTGGCCCGCTTCGTGCTGGAGATCCCCGACCTCACGGGCACCGAGCCCGACCCCCTCGCCGCGCTCAACGCCGTGTTCGATCTCCTCGAGTCCGGCTGGCCGCCGCGGCGCGCCTGAGCACCCCGCACGCGCGAGGCCACACTTTCGCAGGTACCGCGCCGGACGGCACAGCCGGTATACCTGGTCGCACGCACCGATAGGTCTGGACCATTACGGCAGCCGACCGGGGTGTCGGCCCGGCCGCGCCCCGGCACCGTCCTTTGTGGAGGTACCATGCACCGGCTGGACGCGATCCGCGACCACGCGATCGGACTCTTCCGCATCGTCGTGGGGTTCCTCTTCGCCTGCCACGGCGTGAAAACCCTCTTCGGCCTCCTCGGCGCCCACGCCCCCGCGCAGGTCGGCTCGTGGCCCGGCTGGTGGGCGGCGCTCATCCAGCTCGTGGCGGGCACGCTGGTGTGCCTCGGCATCGGCACCCGCGCGGCCGCGCTGATCGGCTCGGGGTCGATGGCCTTCGCCTACTTCACCGTCCACGCGCCGAATGACGTGCTGCCGATCCAGAACGGCGGTGAGCAGGCCGCCCTGTTCTGCTGGACGTTGCTGGTGCTGGCCTTCACCGGGCCGGGCCGGTTCGCGCTCACCGGGGCACTCGCGGCTTTCCGTGCCGCTCAACGGGAAGACCCCCGCGCACCCGTACGGGGGTGAGGTGCGCGGGGGTCGAGTCGCCCGGATCGGCAGCCCGGAACGAGAACGGATCAGCCGACCGACGGCCCCATCCCGAGCGACTGCGGAGTGCTCGCGTCGGGTGAAGGCTGGTGCAGGCCCTCGTCGAGCGGCCCGAACTCGGTCATCAGCGCCGCGCTGCCGCCCCACGGCGTCTGCTCCTCGGCGATCAGCGAGTTCGTCGTCAGCAGCAGGCCGGCGACCGACGCGCCGTTCTGCAACGCCGACCGGCACACCCGCAGCGGGTCGATGATGCCGAGCTCGACGAGGTCGCCGAAGCGCCCGACCAACGCGTCGAACCCTTCGTCGTCGCCGAGTTTCCGGGTCTGCGCCACGATCTCCTCGGCCGCGTACCCGGCGTTGCTGGCGATCAGCAGCGCCGGCGCGCTCAGCGCGCGCCGCACGATGTCGGCGCCGATGGCGTAGTCGCCTTCGAGGTCGAGACCCTCCAGTACCTTTTCGGCGTGCAGCAGGGTCGCGCCGCCGCCGGCGACCACGCCCTCCGCGATAGCGGCCCGGGTGGCCGAGAGCGCGTCCTCCACGCGGTGCTGCAGCTCCTTGAGCTCGGCCGGCGTCGCGGCGCCGACGCGGATCACCGCGACCTTGCCCGTCAGCGCGCCGATCCGCTCGGTCAGCACGTCGTCGTCGATGCCGAACTGCGCGCGCTCGCGCTCGGCCCGCAGCTGGTTCACGCGGAACTCGATGTCGTCGGCCGACCCCGCGCCCCCGACGATCTGGGTCGCGTTCTCCGTCACCCGGACCTGCTTCGCGCGGCCGAGGTGCTCCAGCTTCATCGTCTCCAGCGTGAAGCCCGAGTGCTTCGACAGCACGGCCCCGCCGACCACGGCCGCGAGGTCCTCCAGCTTGTGCAGCCGGCGGTCGCCGAAGCCCGGCGCCCGGATCGCGACGGCCTGGAACGTGCGGTTCACGTGGTTGTGCACGAGCATCGACAGCGCCGTGCCCTCCACGTTCTCCGCGATCAGCACGAGCGGGCGCGGGTTGCGCATCACCTTGTCCAGCACCGGCATCAGCTGCTGGACGTTGCTGATCTTCTCGCTGCACATGAGGATGTACGGGTCGTCGAGCACCGCTTCCAGGCGCCCGGGATCCGTGACGAGGTACGGCGAGAGGTAGCCGTTGTCGAACTCGAAGCCCTCCACGAACTCCACCGACATGCCGATGCGCGGCGACTCCTCGATCGTGACGACGCCGCTCTCCCCCACCGTGTGGAGCGCCTTGGCGATCACCGAGCCGACGGCCCCGTCGTCGTTGGCGGAGATCGCCGCGACCCGCGCGTAGTCCTCTTCGGACTTCACCGGATGCGCCATCGTCTCCAGGTGCTCGACGAGCCGGCCCACCGCCGCGTCGATGCCCCGCTTGACGAGCACGGGGTTGCCGCCGTGGGCGATCGCCCGCATGCCCTCGCCCACGATCGCCTGGGCGAGCACGGTCGCGGTCGTGGTGCCGTCGCCCACCACGTCGTTGGTCTTGATCGCCGCTTCCTTCACCAGCTGTGCGCCCATGTTCTCGAACTGGTTGCGCAGGTGGACTTCACGCGCGATCGTCACGCCGTCGTTGGTGACCACGGGCGAACCGGTGATCTTCTCGATGATCACGTTGCGCCCCTTGGGGCCCAGCGTCGACTTCACGGCCTCCGCGAGTTTGTCCACACCCGCCACCAGCAGGTCGCGGGCTTCCGAGCCGAAGCGAAGTTCCTTGGCCATGCTGCTCCTCCTGTGTGATGGGGCTGGATCGGCTAGGGGACGAGAATGGCGCGGCCCCGCACGCGGCCGGCGTCGAGATCGGCCAGCGCGTCGAGTGCCGCGTCGAGCGGGTACTGCCTGGTGTGCAAGGTGACCTTGCCCGCCTGCGCGAGCACCATCAGCTCCACGAGGTCGTTGTAGGTGCCCACCAGGTTGCCCACGATGTTGCGTTCCGTGGAGATGATGTCGATGGTCGGGATGTCGATGTTGCCGCCGTAGCCGATCACGAAGTGCGAGCCGGCCCGGCGCGTCATGGCGAACGCGTCCTGCTGCGCGCCCTGCTCGGCGACGAAGTCGAGCACCACCTCGGCGCCGTGGCCGCCGGTGAGGTCCAGGACCGCGTCGACGTGGCTGCCGTCGGCGACCACGGTGTGGTCGGCCCCGAGGTCGGCGGCCAGCTTCAGGGCGTCGACGTTGCGGTCCACGACCACCACGGTCGTCGCGGTCAGCGCCCGCAGCGACTGGATGCCGATGTGCCCGAGCCCGCCGGCGCCGTTGACGACGCACACCGTGCCCGGGGGCAGCAGCGGCACCGCCTTGCGCACGGCGTGGTAGGCGGTGATGCCGGCGTCGGCCAGCGCCGCGACGTCCTCGGGCCGGGTATCCGCGTCGAGCTTGATGCACGCGCGGGCGGAGGTGAGCAGGTACTCGGCCATCCCGCCGTCGGTGTCGATGCCGGGGAAGGCGTTGTTCTCGCAGTGCATGTCGTTGCCGGCGCGGCAGGCGTGGCACAGCCCGCAGGTCGGCGTCGGGTGCAGGATCACGGTGTCGCCGACGGCCACGTTGGTGACCGCGGAGCCGATCTCGTGCACCCAGCCCGCGTTCTCGTGCCCGATCGTGTAAGGCAGCGCGACGCCCGATTTCGCGGCCCACTGCTCCTCGATGATGTGCAGGTCCGTGCGGCACACGCCGGCCCCGCCGATCTTCACCACCACGTCGAGCGGACCGGAGACCTTCGGCTCCGGCACGTCTTCGATCACGGGCTGCTGGTGGTAAGCGTGCAACCGGACCGCCTTCATGGCGTCTCCTCCGTATCGGGGTTGTCGGTGGCCTCCGGGTAACGGGCGCGCAGCATCCCGCGGCACACCCCCGAGTTGGCGTCCTGGCTCACGCGCGTGAGCCGCGCGAGGCCGAGGTGCCGGTGCAGCTCGTCGGCCGTCACCGCCCGCCCGGTGCCCGGGTCGAGCACCAGCGGGTCGGCGTCGCCGCCGGGCAGGCCCAGCTCACGGCGGCGCTCCCGCAGCCGCTCGCGGTCCGGCGTCGGCGGCGCGTCGGCGAGCGTCAGGTCGGCCAGGCGTTCGCGGGCCACGCCGCCGGACACCATCGACCGGCACACGCGGTCGGTGCCGGCGAGCACGGCCTTGCGCAGGAAGTCGGCGCGCAGGCCGTCGAGCTCGTCGGCCGCCTCGTCGCCGAAGGAGCCGACGAAACCGGCCCGCGCCGCCACCCCCTTGTTGATCACGTCGGCGGCGAAGTGGTCCTTCAGGCGCACCACGGCCCGGCTGACGCCCGGCACCGCCGACACGGCGTCGTAGGAGTCGGCCACCATCAGGAACGCGAAGTTCGGCGCGCAGAAATACGTCGGCAGGCACAGCTCGACGACCGCCTCCCCACCCGGGTCCACCGTGGAGCTCGCCACGAAACCCAGGTCGGTCAGCGGCCGGTCCAGCTCGGGATCGCGCACGGTCCCCAGCGCCGACCAGACCGCCGCGGTGATCGCGGCGGTCTGGTCGGTGCGCGCGCCGGCGGTTCCGGCTGCCGTCACGGCGACGGAACCCCGACCGCCTCGACGGTCTCGGGATCCTTGAGCCCGAGACCTTCGGGCACGTCGAGCCCGTACAGGCGGGCCGCGTTGAGACCGAGGATCTTCTTCTTGGTCTCGACCGTGAGCTTCCCGTAGTCGGAGAACTCCTCACCGTCGGGCATCTGCCAGTCGACGAAGCCCTCCACCTGCCACTTCGGCTCCCAGATGGCGTAGTCGGCGCCGAAGAGCATCTTGTCCTCACCGACCCAGAACAGCAGCTCTCCCATGACCTTCGCGAAGAACCGCGGCCGCGCGTGCATGAGCCCGCCGATGACCACCGACAGGCCGGCGTAGACGTTGGGCTCCTGCGTGGCCATGAAGCAGAAGTCCTCGATCCGCGGCAGCCCCACGTGCTCGACGATGAAGTTGAGCTCCGGGAAGTTCGTGGCGGCGTAGTCCACGTCCTTCACGTCGAACGCGTCCTTGTCCAGGGGCCAGATCGTCGGTCCCTTGTGGACGTGGATGTTCTTCACGCCGAGCTCCTGGCACTTCTCCAGGTAGCGCGAGGCCTCCGGGTCCCGCAGGCTCCAGCCGCGCGAGTCGCCGTACCACTCGGCGGTGTAGAGCTTCGCACCCTTGCAGCCCCAGCGCTTCACGCGCTCTTCCAGGCCCTTCAGACCCGGGTCGCCGTCCCGGGGGTCCCAGTTCGTGTTGACCACGAACCGGCCCGGGTACTTCTCCGCCAGCGCCCCGTTGGCCTCAGTGGTGTTGAACCCTTCGCGGTACCACTGCCGCAGGCTCGTGGGCTGGAAGATGGCGATGTCCACGTGACCCGCGTCGAACAGGTCGTGCATCATCGTCTCTTCGTCGTACTTCTGGAACTTCTCGATCGGCCAGTGGGTCTCTTTCGGGCCGAGGCTCTGGTACGCGTGGAAGCACTCGATCCAGCCCTTGGCGTACTCCTCCTGACCCGGAACCCAGTTGGCGGGACTGGCATCCCAGAAGTGGGTGTGCCCGTCGACCACGAAGTACTTTTCGCCGTCCTTTTCGTACACGGTGCTCCTCCCGGACTGAATCGAGTGCTTCTGCCGAGTTGTGCTTCTCCGATCTCGGCTACTTGCGCGCCACGAGGTCGAAGTCGAGGTATTCGGCCGCGTCCTCGGGGTTGGCGAACATGATCGTGCGGTCGTCGAGGTGGACCATGCGCCCGTAGTGGGTGGACATGCTCTCCTCGAACTCCGCCGAGTCGAACCAGCCCTCCTCCTCGCCCGCGGCTTCGTCCACGTCGGCGAAGACGAGGTCCATGCGGCCCACGGCGTCCACGCGGATCATCGAGGGCAGTGGCGTCACGGTGACGTTGTCGAGCTTGCCCACGACCTCGGCGATGATGGCGCCGACCTGGTTGTTCATCAGGGTGAAGCCGCACATGTTCGACGCGGTGTTGTCGGACTTGAACGGGCTTTCCGCGGTTTTGAAGACAGTCACTGGCTCAGCTCCTTCGGTGCCTGCAGACCCAGGTCGGACAGGATGCCGCCGAAGCGGCTCTTGGCGCGGTCGAGGCTGTCTTCGAACCGCATGGGCTTGGCGTCGGGCTGCGACCACAGCGGCTGCATCGTGCGTGCGGCCGAAAGGCACTTGGGCACCCACGCCGAGAGCCACTTGTCGATCAGCGCACGGTTGTGGTCGGCGAACTCGCTGTCGTTGACCAGCAGCTCGAACATCGCCTTCGTGTAGCGCAGGTCGCGCTCGGAGAAGTCGAACTCCTCCGCGCCGATCAGCGTCGGGGTCACGAAGTCGCCGTTGGCCGGCGCCGCCTGCTGCACGAGCCGGCTGCGGAACAGCTCGCCCACGAGGGGCTCGAACACGATGTTCGCGGCGAAGATCGCCTCACACCAGTCCCAGATCTCCGTGAGCGCTTCGGCGGTGTCCCGCACGCCCTGCCACGCGGGGTCCTCGTTCCACGTCGCGAGGTGCGCGGTGCCGTCGAAGCCCTCGATCTCCTCGGACAGAGTGAGGTTGTACAGCGCGAGGTCCTGCGCCGCGCGGATGCGGTGCATGCTGTTCACGGAGATCGCGTTGTTGTGCATGTTGGTGGGAGCGCGCCGGTTGGCGTTGGCGAACAGGTAGAGCCCGAGGCCGTGGTCCACGTGCATCCACGCGCCGATGTGCTGCGACACGAAGCTGACCCAGTTGGGGTTCCACTGCTCGAACGCCTTCGACTGCCGCGCCGCGTCGATGTTCTGGTTGAGCTGGCGCACCACGTTGGCGTTGTAGCGGTAGAGCGTGAGCTCCCACTCCTCGTTGGGGTCGCGGAACTCGTGCCAGCCGTGCGCCGGCCACGGGTAGCCCTGGCCGCCGGAGCCGGGGCTGCGCACGGGCACGGGCCGGTCGGAACCCCAGGCCTTGAGCGCGGTCCACTCGAGCGGGTAACCGCCCTTGCCATCGGCGAAGCCGTACAGCCAGCCCTGGCTCAAGTAGTGCCGCGGGTCGGGCTGCACCTCGACGGTGACGTCCTCGTAGTGGCTCTGCTTGCGCTTTTTCGGGGTGTAGTAGTTGAATCGCCTCGCCTCGGAGTCCGGGAACTCCCTGGCGCCCGCCTCGGCATCGGTGAAGACGGGCTTGGGAACGCTGCGTTCAGCCGTCGTTGTCATGGGTTTCATTCCTTCGCGTCGGGCACTGGCCTCGTCGTTGCGTCGGTTTCCCAGCCGGACTCACGTCTCGTCCGCATCGCCGGTCGTGGTGAACTTGTCGTAGAAGATCCGCTTCTCCGGCACGCCGAGCGCCGGCAGCAGTTCCAGGGCCGCCTCCACCATGGGCGGCGGCCCGCACACGTAGACGTCGGTGCGGCCCAGGTCGGTCTCGAGCCGCCGCACCACGTCGGTGATCAGGCCGGTCTCGCCGTCCCAGTCCTCACCCTGCTCGGGTTCGGACAGCGCCGGCACGAACCGGAAACCCGGGATCTTGTCCTCGAGAGCCGTCAGCTCGCTCTCGAAACACAGGTCCCTCTTGCGACGGGCGCCGTAGTAGTAGGTCGCCTTCCGCTCGATGCCGCGCTCGGCCATGGACCGCAGCAGCGAGAGGATGGGCGCCATGCCGGCGCCGCCACCGAGGAACACCAGATCCCGCTCGGGCGCGTCCCGCAGGGTGAAGACCCCGAACGGGCCCGACACGTCGAGCCGGTCCCCGACCGACACCGCGGTGTCCAGGAAGTGCGAGAACAACCCGTCCGGGTAGATCCTGATCACGAACTCCAGCAGGCCGGAGTCCCGGCCGGGGGTGTTCGCCATCGAGAACGACCGGGTGGCCTCGTGTCCTGGGACCACGAAGTCGACGTACTGGCCGGGGAAGAACTTGAACGACTCGGCGTCGATGAGCCGGACCACGAGCCGGCGCAGGTCGTGCGTGACCTCCTCGAGGGAAACCACCTCCGCGACCGCCTCCTGGATCGGCAGTCCGGAGTGGATCATCTCCTCGTCGTAGTTGAGCAGTTCGATCGTCAGGTCCTCGTACGCGTGCGCCCGGCACAGCAGCGTGAAGCCCTCCTCCTTTTCGAAGTCGGGCAACGCGAACGTGGAGTACCGGTCGTGGTCGACGTCGTCGCCGTCGAGGATGAACGACTTACAGGAGGCGCACTGCCCCTCCTTGCACCCGTGCATGAGCATGACGCCCTGCTCGGCAGCCGCTCGCAGGATGTTCTGGTCCTCGTCGACCTCGATCTCGATGCCGACCGGTTCGAAGCGGACGTGGTGCTTGTTTCCCATCGCTTCCCTGCCTGAACGCCGGAGTTCGCACACATCCCGGGTCGCCACCGTCGGCGATCGGGTGCCACCGCGAGAGCGGCACCCGATCGCCGGCGGAGACCGGTTGTCCGTCCGATCAGGACGCTGCCCTTGCGGGCCGTCCTGCCGGACCCTGGCGGTTGTAGTCGTCCTGGAACGCGGCCCGCTGCTCGGCGTTCATCTCGTTGAGCAGCACGTTCGGGCTCTGCAGCGGCGGGCACCGGCGCAGGTGGTCCAGCGTCCACATCTTCTTCGGGTCCAGGTCGAGGTGCGGCTGGGCGACCAGGGTCTTGCCGTCGTCGCGGACGTAGCCCATGTCGGACACCACATCGGCCCAGTTCCAGCCGTGGTAGAGCGTCTCCCACTCGCGGGAACCGATGAGCTGGCCCATGTTCGGGGTCTCGCGGCCCTGGTACGTGGGCCGGAACGCCTCGACGTCGGTCCACCGGCAGGCTTCGTGGCAGTACGTCCGCCACTGCCCGTCGACCTCCGCCATGACCATGTCCTCACGCACGAGGCACGGGACCATGCAGGTCCAGCACCGGTGCGGGTAGACGTAGTCGACGTCTTCCAGCGCGATCGGGTTGTGCCCGTTCGGCACGGACAGGCGGCTGTAGTTCTCCCACCACTTGCCGTACTTGTCGTACCAGCCCGGGTACTTGTACTCGAACCACTCGAAGTCCTCGTCCGTCATCGGGTCGATGCGCCAGTAGTTGGCGAGCCACCCGGTGGCGAAGAACTGCGCGACTTCGTGCACGTAGCCCTTGTCCCAGATCTGCTTCCACGCTTCTTCGATCAAGTCGTGCGGAATGACCAGACCGTACTTCTCGAGCGGGACGAGATAGCTGCGGTAGTAGTCGTCGTAGATCCACCGGCGCCACATCTCCGCGTAGCTTTCCCGGTCCTTGCGGCGGTCCTTCGTGCCGTACTCGATGAAGGTGCCGATGGCCGCGTCGACCACCCGGTGGTTGTTCCACCACGCGTAACGCAGGTCGCGTTCGAGCAACTGGTGGTTGCTTTCGTCGGAAAGTGCCATCAACAGCGTGGCGTAACCGTTGCTGATGTGGCGCGACTCGTCGGACTGCACCGAGTGGAACACCGTCGGCAGCAGGTAGTCGCCATTGGCCGCGGCCTCGGCGGGCATGGCGACGAACAGCGTGTTGGTGAACGCCGTCTCGGCCACGATCGTGAGGTAGATGCTCGCCGCGGTGATGGCGTCACCGGTGATGAAGCCCTCGGCGAACTGCCGGCCGATCGTGCCGCAGTAGTCGTTCTGGAAGTTGCGCAGGCTCGAGTTGAAACCCGCCGGGTCGATGTAGTTGTTCATGTACAGGCGCTTCAGGTTCTGCTGGATCGTCGAGTGGCGTACCTCGTCGATCATCTGGATCGCCTGGCCGTTGTGCAGTTCCGGGTTCGGCACCGTGCGGAACAGCAGCGGCATGGCCCGCGCCGCGGAGATCTCCGGCAACGGGATGATGGACAGGAACAGCTTCTGCCACTCCAGCCACCGTTCCTGGACCTGCCGGAACATGTTGCCTCGGATGGCGCCGTCCTCGGCCCCGTAAACGCGGTGATCCTTTTCCTCTTGCATCGGGAAGTAGGAACGGAGCACCTGCTTGAGCGGGTCCTTCTTCTTGGCCTTGTGGAACGTGTAATCGGTTCCGTAGTGCGACACCGGCTGGTGGTACACCGGTTCCCACGACAGCTCCTGGATCTTCTGGTGGGCTTTCGCCACGCTCTGGCGGCTCATGGTCTCTCCTTACCCGTCGCGCCACGACGGCTGCTGGCTCGCCCTGCCCGTACCTCGGTACCCGGTTCACCCGGTGCGGACCGGGGCGTCAAGTCCTGCGAACACGATTAAGGGGGCGGCCCGCGGAACCGCGAGTCTCAATACGAGACAAGCCGCGGAGATTTTTTCAGCCGTCCTCCATCATCGCGGCCCGCAGCTGGGCCAGCTGCGACTCCTTCTCGTGCTGGATGCGTACGTCTCCTTCCGCCGTAGGGGTGATCCCGAGCGCACGCAGCAGTTCCGCGGCCGGCTCGCCGGGCGGGCCGCCGGAGCCAAGCGTCGGGTGCAGCCCGATGTCCACGAGGTGGCGGAACACCAGGTCGACAACCGTCCAGGGGTTGTACGTCTCCTCGGTTTGTTCATCCATTCGGGTCCTCCTGCGCGCTGGTCCGGACTACCCCATGAGAACCCCGCGCGCGCAAGGAGCGCGTCTCAAGGTGAGACCCGCGCTGGACACGTGTCCTAAGCTGGGCACGACCCGGTACTGCGACACAACGACGTGGGCAGCGACAGGAGGTCGAGCCGTGGTGAAGAGTCCACCCGCCCGCCAGGTCGCACCGAACCCGGCCGCGATCCTGCCCGACGAGGACGGTCTGGCGAGGACCCGGATTCGCTTTCTGACATCGGAAACCATTGAGCCGGACCAAGTCCGCGAGGCGATCCTCGCCTCGTGGTGGCGGTCGCGGCACTTCCGCGTGCCCGCCGATCGCATCGACCTGCCCTACCTCGGCGAGGTCAACCTCGACACTCCCTTGATCCACAGCGCGAAACTCGTCATGCAACGCCTCGGCGACCAGCTGGACGGGCAGCCGATCAGCATGATCCTCGCCGACCCGACCGGCACGGTGCTGAGCCAGCGCACCGGCGACACCGATCTGCACCGCCACCTCGAACGGGTGGAACTGGTCCCCGGCTTCAGCTACGGCGAGAAGTTCGTGGGCACCAACGGCATCGGCACCGCGCTGGAGGACGACCAGCCGACGCACGTGTTCGGCCACGAGCACTACGCCGAGCACCTGGAGAACCTCGCGTGCGCGGGCGTTCCCATCCACCACCCGATCTCCGGGAAGATGATCGGCGCCGTCGACCTGACGTGCTGGCGCAAGGACGCGGGCGGGCTGCTGATCGCGCTCGCGCGCAGCACGGCCGAGCAAATCCAGCAGGCGCTGCTGACGCACAGCAACCTGCGCGAGCTGATCCTCTTCCAGTCCTACCTGCAGGCGTGCCGCCGCACGACCGGCATCGTGATGGCGTTCAACGACGACATCGTGATGATGAACGACAGCGCGCGCCAGCTGCTCAACTCCGCCGACCAGTCGATCCTGCTCGGGCACGCGGCGCAGGCGCTGTCGGAATACCGGCGCAACACCGCGACCGTGACGCTCTCGGGCGGGGGCAAGGTCAAGATGCACTGCCGCCGCGTGCCGGGCCAGCACGAGGACGACGTCGTGGGCGGCGTGCTCTCGGTGAAGCTGATCGTCTCGGAGGCCGAGTCGAGCGGCGTGCCCGTGCCGATGCTGCCGATGTTCCTGCCGGGCCTGGTCGGTTCGGCACCGTCGTGGCTGCGGTGCACGCACGACGTCGACGCCGGCTACAGCCGCGGCGAGTGGCTCGTGCTTGCGGGAGAGCCGGGCACCGGGAAGCTGAGCCTCGCCAAGGGCGTGCACCAGCGGCGCAACCCGACCGGCCGGCTGCACACGCTCGACGCGCGCGAGGCGGCGGAGGACGACTGGCTCTGCGACCTCCGGCGCGACCTGATCGACGATCCGGTCGACACGCTCGTGGTGCAGCACCTGGAGTCGCTGCGCGGCGAGCAGCTGAAGGCGTTCTCCGGGGTGCTCGAAGAAGTGCGTACCGCGTACGGCGCCAACGCGCCGTGGCTCGCGGTCACGCTGGCCCCGGAGGCCGAAACGACGCCGGACCTGGCCGAGTCGCTGGCGTTCTTCCCGCGGACGGTGACCGTGCCGCCGCTGCGCCGCCACATCGACGACCTGACCGAGCTCGTGCCGTTCTTCCTCGCGAAGCTCTCGCGCGGCAGCCGGCTCTCGTGCTCGCCGACGGCGCTGCACCTGCTGATGCGCGCCGACTGGCCGGACAACACCGCGCAGCTGTACCAGGTGCTCAAGAAGGTCGCGCAGCACCGGCGGCTCGGAGCGATCCAGCCGAGCGACCTGCCGGCCGAGTACCAGGCCATCGCGAAACGGCCGCTGAAGGGGCTCGAGTCGATCGAGCGCGACGCGATCGTGCGCAGCCTCGAGGAGGCCCACGGCAACAAACCGCGCGCGGCGCAGCTGCTCGGCATCTCGCGCGCGACGATCTACCGCAAGATCCACGAGTACGGCATCGTCACGCCCGACCACTGAGTTGTTGAAACCCTGAGTGGTTGAAACGCTGAGCGTTCGAACCGCTGGGCGCTCGGAACGCTCAGCTCACGGAGGTCCCGCACGCCCGGGATCATCATGGAACCATGAGGTGGCCGGGTGTGCGAGCGCTGAGCCCGCGGCGTCGGCTGCTCGTCGCTGCCGTGGCGCTCTTCGTGGTGGCCGCCGGCGTGGTCACGGCGGTGTCCGTCGGCGGCGGCTCCGGCGTACCTCGTGCCGGGAGCCCCGCGCAGGACACGCCCGGGCCGGTGCTGCTGGTGCCCGGCTACGGCGGGGGCCGGGACTCGCTCGAACAGCTGGCCGGCCGCATCCACCAGGCCACCGGCCGGGACACCGAGGTGCTCACCCTCGCCGGCGACGGCACCGGCGATCTCCTGCAGCAGGTGGACGTGCTGACGCAGGCCGTCGAACGCGCGTACGCCGGCGGAGCCCCGTCGGTGGACGTGATCGGCTACTCGGCGGGCGGGGTCGTCGCGCGGCTGTGGGTCGCGCGCGAAGGCGGTGAGCACCAGGCGCGCCGCGTGATCACGCTCGGCGCGCCGATGCACGGCACCACGCTCGCCACCGCGGGCGGCGTGCTCGCGCCGAGTGCGTGTCCCACGGCCTGCCGCCAGCTCACGCCCGGCAGCGCCCTGCTGCGGCAGCTGCCGCCGATCCCGCCGGGCCTGCCGTGGCTTTCGGTGTGGACGCGGCTCGACCGGACCGTGACGCCGCCGGAGTCGGCGCGGCTCGACGGCGCGGTGAACGTGGCACTGCAGCAGGTGTGCCCCGCCGACACCGCCGCGCACGGCGACCTGCCGACGGACCCGGCCGTGACCGGTCTCGTGCTGAACGCGATCGGCACGGCGCCGTTGTCGGTGCCGGCTTCGTGCGCGGCGCTCAGCTCGTGACGTCCTTGGTCGCGAAGTTCGCCCACGCGGCGCCGAAGAACACCACGATGTAGCCGGCCTGCAGCAACAGCCCGCGGTCGATGTTGTGCCACAGCACGGGATCGCGGAAGAAATCGAGCCACGACAGCCAGTAGTGCGTGGGCAGGTACGGCTTCACCGGCGCGGCCGCGTCGAGCGTCTCCAGGACCGAGCTCGTGATGAGCACGGCCAGCCCGCCGAGCGCGGCCCCGAGCGCCGAGTCCGCCAGCGTCGACAGGAACATCGTGATCGCCGCGAACCCGAGCATCGACAACACGATGTAGGCCACGGCCCCCAGCAACCGCAACGCGAGCGACGACGAGCTGAGCGACGTGCCCGACAACGTCACGACCTGGGCCGCCTGGCCGCCCGCCCCGACCTCGCCGCCCGTGCCGAACAACAGGATCCCGATCACCAGCGACGTGAGGACCACGATCGCGATCGCCGCCGTCACGTACACCGCGAGCGCCACGAGCTTGGCCGTCAGCAGCCGCGTCCGCCCGGCCGGGCGCGCCAGCAGATATCGCAGCGTGCCGCCCGAGGCCTCCCCCGCCACCGAGTCCCCGGCCACGACCGCCACCGCGATCGGCAGGAACAGCGGCAGCACCAGCGCGAGCGCGGCCGCCGGGTACAGCGACCCGTCGCTCACCACCGCCGACAGGAACGCCCCGCCCTGCCCCGGAGGCGGCGCGAAGTCCGCGGTCGCCAGGAACACCGCCACGATCGCCGGCAGCAGGCACAACAGCAGCACGCTCACCCACACGCGCGGGCGCAACGCGAGCTTGCGCAGTTCGACGCCGATCACCGCGTGCCTCCGAAGCGGTCCGAGCCGTGGCTCGTCACGTCGAGGACGACCTGTTCCAAGGTGCGGTGCTCCTCCCGCAGGTCGCTCACCCGGACGCCCGCGCTCACGAGGCGGGTGTTGAGCTCCGCGGCGTCGGCGTAGCGGACGACGAGGTGTTCGCCGTCGCGGTGTTCGAGGTGTCCGTCGAGCACGGCGGCGGCCGCGGCGGGGTCGGGCGTACGGAGCAGGACGCGCCCGGTGGCGCCGCGCAGAGCGGCGACCTCGCCGTCGAGCACCAGGCGGCCGTGGTCGACGATGCCGACGCGGGTGCACAGCTGCTCGATCTCGGTGAGCAGGTGGCTGGACAGGAAAACCGTGGTGCCATTGCGGTTGAGCTCCAGCAGCAGCTCCCGGATCTCCTTGATGCCCTGGGGGTCGAGGCCGTTGGTGGGCTCGTCGAGCACCAGCAGCCGCGGGCCGTCGAGCAGGGCGCCGGCCAGCCCGAGGCGCTGGCGCATGCCCAGCGAGTACGCCTTGACCGGCCGCCGGTCGACGCCGGCGAGACCCACGCGTTCCAACGCCTCCTCGATGCGCCGCCGGCGGGTGCGCCGGCCGCGGTGTCGGCCGGCGGCGTCGAGCAGCGCCAGGTTGCGCCGGCCCGAAAGGTGCGGGTAGGCGGCGGGGCCCTCGACGAGCGCGCCGACGTCGGGCAGCACGTCGGCGAGCCGTTTCGGCACCGGCTGCCCCAGCACCTCGATCTCGCCGCTCGTGGCGTAGACGAGCCCGAGCAGCATCCGCACGAGCGTGGTCTTGCCGGACCCGTTCGGGCCGAGGAAGCCGTAGCGGTCGCCTTCGCGGACCTCCAGGTCGACGGCGTCGACGGCCACGGTCCGGCCGTACCGCTTGGTCAGCCCGCGCGTGACGATCATCGGCCGCTCCGGCGCAGCGTGGCCAGGTCGGCCGCGGCCGCGGCCAGCACCGGCGGGGTGACCAGACCGGCGAGCAGGTATCCGCGCCGCGAGCTCGGCGGGCGCACGATCGCCAGCGACAACGGCGTGACCGCGAGCTGCACGGCCGAGCCCTGCGGCAGCGTGATGGCGGTTCCGCCCGCCTTGGCGGCGGCGTCCGCCGCGCCGTCGGCGACCGCGCGCGGCACGGCGACCACGGCGAACGTCGCGAGGCCCGAACCGTAGAGCGCGGCGCCCTGCACGCCACCGAAGTTCGCGGCGCGCACCGGCCGGCCGCCGAGCGTCGGCGGCAGCCGGACGCGGCCCAGCGCGCCCAGCGCGTTCGACAGGTCCGGCGCATTGGTGGCCGTGAAGCCGCTGCCCGGCGCGGGCACCGGCGTGGTGACGACGGGGGCGGTCTGCTCGACGTCCTCGAACTCCGCGGTGAGCATCGGCGCCTGCTGTCCCCGCGCGGTCACCTCGACGCGCAGCGGCAGCCCGGTCCCCGGATCGGCCCACACGTCGACGCCGCCGATCGTCGTCTGCGGGTCGGCGGGCACCAGGCGGAAGCCGGCGGCCGGCACACCCGCGACGGTGCGCGGCGGCAGCGCGCTCACCGGGTCCGTGGGCGCGGACCGCAGTGCCCACCGCGCCAGCTCGGGGGGCAGCAGGTCACCCGCGCGCGGCAGCCGCACGGCCGGGTCGCCCGTCAGCTTCGTCAGCATGTTCGCCCCGTAGTCCCAGGTGTATTCGCCTTCGGGCAGGTGGTAGACGTCGTGCTCCCCCGTCGTGGTCAGCACCGCCACGCGGTAGCGGTCGGGCGCGGCGTACCAGGCGCGCGTGGTCGTGGTGGTGGAGAACAGGGCCGACACGTCGGCGAGGTCGGGCAGCTCGGGGATCGCCAGCGAGCCCCGGCTCTGTGCGAGGCCCTGGTACGGCTTTGCGGCCGAACCCAGCACGAGGTCACGCAGGTGCCCGGCGCCGGTGGCCGGCCCGGCGGGCCGCAGCGCGGCGACGAGCGAAGGCAGCGCCACCAGCGCGAGGGCCACGACGGCGACCACCGCCCAGCGACGACCGCGCTCACGTCGCACGACGGACACCGGCATCACCTCTGGTCCCTTTGTACGCCACGAAACCGCGTGACCCCCGTTTCCGAATCCTTACGCCGGCCCTGTCGCCTTAGGGTGAGGCCCATGGAAGATCTCGCGCAGCGGTACGCGGCGGGCACCCTCGCCGACGTCGTCCCCTCGGCGCTCGCCGGGCTCGGCGTCGCCGGTGAACGGAACGCGCTCGACCTGCCCGCCGCCGACCGCGTGTGCGTGCTGCTCGTCGACGGCCTCGGCTGGACCTCACTCCAGGCGCACGCCGACGCCGCGCCGTTTCTGGCGCGGCTGTCGGCACGCCCGCTGACGGCCGGCTTCCCCAGCACGACCGCGACCAGCGTGGCGTCGCTCGGCACCGGCCTGACGCCGGGCGAGCACGGCGTGGTCGGCTATGCCTTCGAGGCCGGACGGGACGTGCTCAACGTCCTCGGCTGGCGCCGCCACACCGGCGGCAAGCCGATCGACCTGCGCGAGCGGATCGTGCCGGAGGAGCTTCAGCCGCGCCCGACCGCGTTCGAACGCGCGGCGGCGGCGGGCGTCGCCGTGCGCGTGGTCGGGCCGCGCGACCAGCGCGACAGCGGACTCACGCGAGCCGCGTTGCGGGGCGGGGAGTTCCAGGGCGTGCACGCGCTCGGCGATCTCACGGCGGCCGTCGCCGACGCGCTGGAACGGCCGCGGAGTCTCTGCTACGCCTACCACGCCGACCTCGACCTGCTCGGCCACGTGCACGGCCCCGGCAGCACGCCGTGGCTCTACCAGCTGTCCTACGTCGACCGCCTCGCCGAGACGATCGCCGGCAGCCTGCCCAGCGGCTCGGCACTGATCGTGACGGCCGACCACGGCATGGTCACCGTCGGCGAGCGCGTCGACTACGACGCCGAACCCGTGTTGCAGGCCGGTGTCCGCACCGTCGGCGGCGAAGCCCGCGCGCGCCACGTCTACACGGTCGAGGGCGCGGCGCCCGACGTGCGCGCCGCATGGCGCGAAACCCTCGGCGAGAAGGCCTGGGTACTCGGCCGCGAAGAAGCCGTCGCGGCCGGCTGGTTCGGCCCGCGCGTCGCCGACGCCGTGCTCCCCCGCATCGGCGACGTCGTCGTCGCGGCCCGCGGGAGGACGGCCGTCGTCCGCACCGCGGCCGAACCTCGGCTGAGCCGCATGACGGGCCAGCACGGCTCGGTGACCGACGAAGAACTGTTGGTACCGCTGGCGATCGCCCGCGCCTGACCGTCCGTTATGGACGTTCGGGGTGCGGCGGGCCGGTCTCGGCGAGCTGGTCGATGGCGCCCACGAGCTCGGCCAGCGCCGGAATGGCCGACGCGATCAGGTGCCGCCAAGCCGGGTGCAGCCGGTCGATCGCGGCGGCGAGGATCTCGGCGTTGTGGTGCTTGTAGCGGTCCACTGCCGCCTGCCCGCTCTCGGTCAGTTCGAGTTCGACCGTCCGCCGGTCCTCGCTGCCGCTGGTGCGCGTGACGAGGTCGCGCGCCCGCAGGCCGGTGACCATGGTCGTGACGGAGTTCGGCGCCAGCTTCAGCAGCTGGGCAACCCGGCTCGGGCGCGCGCCGGGGTTCTCGGCCAGGCACGAGAGCAGTTCGAGCTGCGCGACCGACAGCGTGTTGTCCGGGTCGGCCGTGCGCGCGGCGCGGCGCATGGCGCGCCGGAGGCGGGCGACGACGTCGGCGAGATTCGGTTCGGGCGTCATGCGGTACGGGGTCGGGAGCCGGCGGCGAGACCCGTGCCGGCGGCCAGCACCGCCGCCACGGCCAGGGCGACGAGCGCGAGCGGCCGGCCGCCGGTTCCCCCGGCGTGCAGGCACAACGTCACCAGTGCCACGCCCAGCGCCGTGCCGAGTCCGCGGGCCATGTTCACCAGACCTCCTCCGGTGGCCGACATCCGCGTGGGGATGGCGCCCATGACGGCCGAGTTGTTCGCCGGGATGAACACTCCCAGACCGAGCCCCACCGCGAACAGCGACACGCCTGTTTCCCACGGACCGGACACCCCGGCCAGCACCGCGCAGCCGACCGCCGCCAATGCCGCCCCGGCGCCGATGCGGACGCGGGAGCCGAGCGCCGCGGGCAGCACGCGATCGGCGGCCACGGCGGCGACCGCGAAGCCGGCGGGCAGGCTCGTGAGCACCACGCCGGTCGCGCCGTGCGCGCCCAGGACCTGCGGCAACAGCGCCAGCGGCCCGAACAGTACGAGGTAGCCGCACAGCGCGCCCACCAGCCCGAACGACACGACCGGCGGCCGCAGCACCGCGAGGCGCAGGATCGGGCTCGCCGCCGAGTTCTCGCGCAGCACGAACGCGCCGGCCGCCACCACCGACGCCACGAACAGCGCCGGCACGGTCCAGCCGGGCAGCGCCAGCCCGGACAGGCCCGAGATCGCCAGCAGCAGCGCGGTCGACGCCGTGGCCAGCAGGGCCACGCCCGCGCCGTCGAAGCGGCCCAGCGGTGTGCGCTCGCGGGTGCGTGGCAGCAGGTACCGCCCGGCGACCAGGCCGACGAGGCCGACCGGCGCGTTGACCAGGAACACCCACCGCCAGCCCACGGTGTCCACGAGCAGCCCGCCGACCGCGGGCCCGAGCGCGAGACCGAGCGCCTGCGCGGCGGCCTGCACCCCGAGCGCCGCGCGCATCTTCTCGCGGCGCACGCTGCCCACGACCAGCGCGACGCTGTTGGCCTGCAGCATCGCCGCGCCGAGCGCCTGCACCACGCGGAACACGACGAGCCACGTCAGCGTCGGCGCCAGCCCGCACGCGATCGACGCCGCGGTGAACACGCCGAAGCCGTAGCCGTAGGTCAGCTTGCGGCCGTAGGCGTCCGCGAGGCGGCCGACCGCGGCGAGCAGCCCCACCAGCGTGAGCAGGTAGGCCAGCGACACCCACTGCACCGCCGCCAGTGGCTCGGAGAACTCGCGCTGCAGCGCCGGGAACGTGAGCGTGACGATGCTGGCGTCCAGCTGGCCCATGAACGCGCCGAAGCACACCGCGCCCACCGCGAACCACCCCGCGAACCGGTGCTCACGCACCACGCGCGGCCGGGGCCGCTCCACCAGCATCGCCACAGCGGCCCCCTTCGCCGACAGTTCGTTCTCACACAGAACTACTTTGCCGGGAACTTGGCCACCTCAACGCGATCAATGCCACACAACTAACTCTGTACCCGAATGATCGACGCAACCCACCAGCGAGATCGCGTCGGTGTTTCGTCGGGGCGGTCCGATCGGCCGCCAGGCTGATCCGACCGGCCCGACGAAACACCGACTCAAAGGCGATCTCGCACGCCCCGCCGGAGGCGGGGCCAACAACGCTGTCGCACATTGAGACACGCAAGCCGGCCGAGGTGCGGTGTGATGGCGGCAACACTCGCACCGGCAGGACAGGAGCGTCCCGGGATGTCCCAACCCACGGCACCGGTCAAGAACGCGCGCCAGCTCAGGACTCCGCTGGCGCTCGCGCTGGCCGACCTCGCGGCGATCTTCGACGACCTGCAGTTCACGCTGCGCTGTTGCGAGCGCCTGGTCGTCGAGCTCGAACGTGGCGAGGCGCAACGTGACCCCGTGCTGATCGAATCGCTGTGGGTCTCGGCCTTGAACTCGTACGCGCGCTGCTTCCGCCCCGGCGAGCGCGGCATGGGCCTGACCGAGGACGACCTCAAGGCCACCGGTGTGCAGGGCGAGGTGCTCGAGTGGCACGGGCTGCTGCGCAAGATCCGCAAGCACCTGGTGCTCGGCGAGGCCAACCCGCGCGAGGTCTACTCGATCGGGGTCTCGCAGGCGGCCGACGGGAGCCCCGAGGGCATCGTGATCACCTCGGCGATCCACCCGCTCGTCGACGACCTCACCGTCCGCCAGACCGGCCGGCTCGCCTTCGAGCTGAGCCGCCTGCTCGACGAGCGCATCAAGGAGCACCAGAAGAAGGTGTTCGCCGCCGTCGAGGAGCTGCCGAAGGGCAAGCTCGACGAGCTGCCCGACATCGAGATCACCAGCTGAGCCGAGCCCGGACCGGCTGAGACCGGCCGGGACGGCCGCGTGACACCCGGCCGCGAAACGCACGGGCCCATCGGGCACTCAAGCGCGAGAAACGGGCACACCGCCGCCGCGGCGGGTGCGCCACGCCAGGCCCGGGCGATGACCTGGTGTGGGCGCGGGTGCGCGAGCCTTCCCTCGCGCACCCGCGCCCTTGCCACGTTCCGGCGTCAGCCGGTGATGCTGTCCGAACCGTCCTCGAGGTGGCCGGCGTAGCGGCGCGCCCAGGACTTGTCGCCGTCCAGGGTCACGGTCACGTCGTACCAGCCGTGGTCCGAACCGCACGGGTCGACCGAGTGCAGCGCGCGGCCGTGCGCGGGCACGCGGTAGGTCTTCGGACGGTCGTCGGAGTACTGGTTGTGCTTCACGGTGAAGGTGACCGGCCGCGAGCCGTCGTTTTCCAGCTCCAGCAGCAGCCGCGGCCGCGAGCCGAAGCCGAGGATGCCGTCGAAGTAGGCGGCGGTGACCTTCGCGGTGCGGCCGGCGGCGTCGAGGTCACCGGTGAACTGGCGCAGGAAGCGGTTCGGGCCCACCACGGTGAGGTCGTAGCGGTTGCCGGCCAGCGGCACCGAACCCGGCGTGGTCTTGTCCCAGACCGTGCTCGACGGCGCCACCGTGTACTGGCCCGGGAACTTCGCCGGGTAGTCCTTGAGCGACGGGGTCGCCTGGGTGTTGTCGTACACGGCGAAGTGGCTGGCCTTGCGCACGTGCTTGCCGTTGTTGCTGAACGACAGCTTCGCCTGCGTCGAGTCGAGCGAGGTGGTGAACCCGTCGAGGTTTGCGTTCGGCTGGTACGGCAGCGCACGGGCCTTCTTGGTGCCCGGCTCCTGCTTCGGCATCTTGTTCGTGGTCACCGGCGGCTGGTACGAACCACCCGCCGGGTCGCCGATCACGGTGGTCTTCGGCAGCCGCGGCAGGCCGTACACCGGCGAGTGGAAGTCGAACGCGCCCGTCAGGTCACCGCACACGCTGCGGCGCCACGCGCTGATGTTCGGGCAGTGCGCGGTCTTGCCGAGCGCCTCGGTCCACTTCTCCAGGAACTGGATCACCGACGTGTGGTCGGAGACCTCCGAGGTCACCCAGCCACCGCGCGTCCACGGCGAGATCAGCAACAGCGGCACGCGGAACCCGAGACCCACGGGCATCGGCTGGGTGAGGCCGGCACTGGCGAGCGCGCCGGAGGCCTCGAGGTAGAACTCGTCGTCGGTGCCGGGCGCGGGCACGGGCGGCGGCACGTGGTCGAACTGGCCGTCGTTCTCGTCGTAGTCGATGATCACGAGTGTCGAGTTGAAGACCTCGGGGTCGGCGTTGAGGGCCTCGAGAACGTTGTTGACGTAGTAGGCGCCGTCGTTCGGCGAACCGTCCGGGTGCTCGGAGAAGGCTTGGTTCGTGACCATCCACGAGACCTTCGCGAGCTTGCCCGCCACCACGTCGGCGCGCAGCGCGTCGGTGAGGTTGTCGGCGTTGGCGCTCAGGCCGGTGTGCGGCTCGGGGACGATCGCCACGCCGTTGTCGTAGAACACGTTGCCGGGCGCGGCGGTGCCGCCCTGCGACGGGTCGAGCTTGGCGAAGGTGTCGAAGTACTCGACACCGTTGTCACCATAGTTGTCGGAGCCCTGGTAGACCTTCCACGAGTGGCCGGCCTTCTGCAGCGACTCGGCGTAGGTCTCCCACAGCAGGTGCTTGCCGAGCTCGTCGCCGCCGTTGAAGGCCACGTAGTCGCCGTGCAACTTGTCGGCGTTGATCGAGCCGCTCCACAGGTAGGTGCGGTTCGGGCCGGTCGCGCTGAGCACGGAGCAGTGGTAGGCGTCGCCGACGGTGTAGGTGTCGGCCAGCGCGTAGTGGAACGGGATGTCCGAGCGGTCGAGGTAGCCGAGCGTGGTCGGGCCGCCCTTGGCGTAGTACCAGCCGTTCATGAGGCCGCCGTACCAGGCGCCGTGCTGGTCGTCCCAGCTGTGCGAGGTGCCGCCGTAGCCCTGCGCGCCGACCTCGGAGGTGGGCGGCTGGTGGTTGGCCGGGTACTGCGACACCTTGGCGTCGGACAGCTTCCACGGGTACTGGGTGGTCGTGCCCGGAGCGGTGGGCGCCGTCGTGGGCTGCTGGAACACCGAGTTGCCGCCGGGCAGCGTGATCGCCGAGCGGTCGCCGAAGCCGCGGACGCCCTTGAGCGAGCCGAAGTAGTGGTCGAAGCTGCGGTTCTCCTGCATCAGGATCACCACGTGCTTGATGTCCCGCAGGTCGCCGTGCCGCTTCGCCGGCACGGCCGGCCGGGGCGACGCCGCGGCTTCGGTGGCGGCCGGCCCGCCGCCGACGACCGCGGCACCGGTGACCGCCGCGGCTGCGCCGAGGAAACCTCTTCGGGAAAGATCGGACATGGGTGAGAACCTCCGGTAACGGCCGGCACGCGCGAGAGAGCACGTGGGACGGGCGAAACCTACGGTCGCGGAACAGTTTCGGGGCGAACTCGACCTGAACACTCCTCGACGCCCGTCGAAACCGTGGCCGGGTTCGGCCGACCGGCGCAGTCCACACCGGACAGACCGGACAGCCGGCCACCGCGAGGGCACCCGTGCGTCACGGGTTGATCACAGCCGCAACGCCGGGGACGCACAGCCGTCTTTCCCCGTGACAGCAAGCTTTTCGCGAATCCTGGGGGAATGATCACATGGCGCGGACAACCGTGTTCAGAGGCGCTCTCGCCGCCGCTTCCGTCTCGGCGGCGGTGCTCGCCACCGCGTGCTCGGGCGGGCCCGCCGCACCGCCGGTTCCGTCAGTGCCGTCGGTACCGTTGTCCACCTCCGTGGCCCCGACCGCGACGCGGGCGCCGGCGGCCCCGTCGTCTTCCGCGCAGCAGCCCGGCCAGTCCCAGCAGCCGGTGGCGGCGGCCGCCGCCGGGTTGAAGTTTCCGGGCAAGAGCCTCGAAGTGCGCTTCACCCGCTTCGACCGCGCGACCGGGATGGCGGAGTTCTACCTGGTCACGCTCGCCCCGAACGGCGGCGCGGGCCCGCACCTGGTCGACGTGCCGGGGCTGCACCGGCTGCCGCTGGCCCCGAACGCGACGATCGAGTCCGTCGACCCCGCCGGGTTCCCGTTCGAGACCTGCCCGCCGACCGAGTGCTCGACCGGGATCGAGCTGCGGAGCGTGCTGAGCCACTACGGCGGCAGCGGGCTGTTCGCCGACGCCGCCGTGAACGCCGCCGACCGGATCACCGACATCCACGAGATGGCGTACTGACCGCGGCCGGGTTCCCGGGCCGCCGGTCCGGGAACCCGGGTCAGGAGCTCTGCTGGGTGCGCCGGCGGGCGCGGTAGGCGCGCAGGTTGACCGCGTTGCCGCACACCTGCACGTTGTGCCACACGCCGCTGTTGTTGCGGGAGCGGTCGTAGAAGGCGACCGCGCAACGCTTGTTGCGGCAGGTCTTCAGACGCCGCCAGCGGTCGGCGCGCTGGGCCTCCAGCACCTCGATGAGCACGATCGACGCCACGCGCCGCCAGCCGGTGCCGCGCGGTTCGGGCCGGATCCAGCCGTCGGCGCCGGGCTGCAGGACCACGGGCGCGCTGTGCAGCAGGGCCGTGCCGGCTTCGGCGTCGTGGTCGGTGAAGTCGCGCAGCTCGTCGCGCAGGTCGCGCAGGCGCTCGACGTCGTCGCCGGTCAGCTCGACGCGTTCGGCCGGGCGTTCGGTGGCCTCGGCCCACCGCTCGAGCGCGTCGTCGAGCCACTTCTGCGCGTCGCCGAGCTCGGCGAGCAGGTCCTTCTCCCGGGGCTTGCCGGCCGAGAGGGTGTTGAGCAGGTCGTGCACGAAACCCAGCCCGCCCGGGCTCACCTCGAGCTCGTAGCGATCGGTCGCCGGCCAGTTCATCTCGCACTCCTCCCGGCAGAGTCATCACGTCGTCAACTCTGTCGGATCGACTATACCGCCTGTGGCCAGCACGCAAGACGGAAAGGGCAGTCCACCCGGTCCGACGCAGGCGGACCGCTTTCGGCTGCGTCGGCGGCTCGGGAAGGCAGCTCGGGAAAAGGCAGCTCGGGAACGACTCAGCGCCCGTCGAACGTCAGCACCGGCCGCGGCCGGCCCGCCTGGTACGCGGTGATCGCCGACGCCAGGCCGCGGCGGGCGTCTTCGGTTTCGTACAGCGGCATCGACAGGTCGAACAGCACCTGGTCAGCGGCCGCAGTGCCGCCGGTCTCCCACGTGCGCAGCAACGCCTTGTGCACGGCGTGCGCCCGGGTCGGGCCCTGCGCCACGCGGCGCGCGAACGCCAGTGCCTCGGCGAACACCTGCTCGTCGGGGACCACCCGGTTGACCACCCCGGCCTGAGCCATCTCGGCGGCCGGCACCGGCTCGGAGGTGAGCGCCCACTCCATCGCCCGGGCCCGCCCGGCCCGCGCGGCGACGCGGTGGATCCCGCCGAGCAGCGTCACGATCCCCAGCGTCTGCTCGGGGTGGCCGAACCGCGCCGATTCGCCGGCGAAGAGCACGTCGGCCCGCAGCGCCAGCTCGAAGCCACCGCCGAAGCACAACCCGTGCACCGCGGCGATCACGGGCACGGGCAGCTGCTCGACCGCGTTGAACGCGCGCAGGAAGAGCTCGAACGACGCCCGCAGTTCGCGGACGTCCTGCCCCTCCCACGGCACGATGTCGCCGCCGTAGCTGAAGTCGGGGCCTTCGGCGTGCAGCACGACGGCACGGGCGCCGTGCGCGGTGATCTCGTCGACCGCAGCCAGCAGCTCCGTCGTCATCGGGACGCCGATGCGGTTCTGCGGCGGGTTGTGGAGCGTGAGCACGGCGACGTGCTCGGAACTGTCTCGGCTCAGGGAAAGCTGGGGCACGGCGGGCTCCTCAGGACAGGTGCTGCTCGAACCAGGACCGGGCTGCGGCGCTGGAACGGGCGAACTCGGCGACGTACGGGTCGAAGTGCCCGCCCGGGATCAGTTCGAGCCGCTTCGGCTGCAGAGCGCGTTCGTAGGCGGCGAGCGCCAGGTCGGTCACGGTGACCGTGTCGTTCAGGGCCACGACCAGCAGCAGCGGCGTCGGCGACACCCGGCTGATCCACGAGCCCGGCTCGTACATCCGCGCGGCACGCGTGGAGCGCACGGTGACCTGGTTCTCCCAGATGCCCTCGGGGATGTCCTGCAGGTAGAACCCGACCGCGTCCGGCGCGCGGTAGGAGGCGGGCACGGCCGGGTCCGCGCTCACGATCGTCTGGCTGCGCGGAGGTTCACCCCGCCCCACCGCGCGGTCGTCCTCGGCGAACGCGTGCTCCAGCGCCGCGACCGCGTCCGGCGGCACGCGGCGCAGGCCCTGCTCGACGCCGCTGATCGTCGGCACCTGCGCGACCACGGCCTTGAGCCGCCGGTCGGTGGCGCCCAGCACGATCGCGTGGCCGCCCGCGTAGCTGGTGCCCCACAGGCCGATCCGCTCCGCGTCGACCTCGGGCCGGGCCTCGAGGAAGGTGATCGCGCGGCGCCAGTCGGCGATCTGGCGCCACGGGTCCACGTCCTGGCGCGGCGTGCCGTCGCTGGCGCCGAACGTGCGGTGGTCGTGCACCAGCACCACGAAACCGGCGTCGGCGAACGCCTCGGCGAAGGGTTCGAGACCGTGTTCTTTCACGCCGGCGTAGCCGTGGGCCATGGTGATGGCGGGCCGCGGGCCCGGCTGGTCCGGCACGAACAACCAGCCGCGCAGGGTCACGCCGTCCTCGCCGGCGAACTCGACGTCGTTTCGCGTGGTCATGTCAGGCCTCCTGGTGGAAGTGGGTGGCCGCGAGGTCGGGCAGACGCCGGCCCAGCTCCGCGGAGAACTCGAGCGCGCCGCCGAGCGGGCGGTGGTGGATGGCCGCCCGCACGATCCGGCCGGCCTCGTCCCGGGTGAGCACGGTGACGCCGAGCAGCGTCGTGCCGCCGAACGCCACGGCCTCCCACTCGAGGTAGGTGCGCTCGCCGGACTCGGTCTGGTGCGTGAACTTCAGCGACTCGTAGATCGCGCTGGCGGCGGCCATCACGCGCTGCACGTTCTCCCGGCCTTCGACCGGTTCGCGCAACACGGCGGCTTCGAGGACCACGTCCTCGGCGAACGTCTCGCCGAACGCGGCGGCGCTCTTGCGCGAGAACCCGGCGGCCCAGCCGCGCGCCTGCCCGCCGGCGAACCGGGCGATCAGCTCGGCGAGCCGGGCGGGCGCCTCGGCGTGGGTCCAGTGGCCCGCACCGGCGACGACCTCCGTGACGGGCGCGGCGAAGCGCGGCGCGACGGCGCCGGCCACGAGGTCGGCCGTGACGAACGGGTCGTCCCCGCCGCGCACGATGAGCACCGGCCCCGGGTAGCCGCTCGGCGCGTGCCCTTCGGGGGCACCGTTGTTCCAGCAGGAGGCGAACGCGCGCACCACCTCGGGACGCACCCGCAACCCGGCGGCGCCGATGCGTTCGGAGGTCACGGCGCTCAGGTTCGGCGACAGGTTCGCCCGCGCCGCGCGCTGCGCTTCGGCTCCGGCCTCGCCGAGCGAGCGGAACGGCTCGATGGCCTCGTCCGGCAGGTGCGTGCCGGCCAGCGGCACCGGGTTCACGAGCACCAGCCCGCTGGTCAGCTCCGGTCGTGCCGCCGCGACCAGCTCGGCCACCGCCGAGCCCATGCTGTGGCCCACCAGCAGGAACGGGCCGCCGATCGCATCCACAGTGGACAGCAGGTCGGCGGCGAACCGGTCGTAGGTAAAGGGCCCGGCCTCCGTCGCACGGTCACCGCAGCCGGCGAGGTCCACGACCACGTACTCACCGCCGGCCGGCAGCGCCGCGACGAGACCGTCCCAGACCCGGTGGTCGTCGAGGAACCCGTGCACGAAGACGGTCGGCTCGGCCATGGATCTTCCCCGATCAGGTCCTCCCGGCGTCGGGCGACTGCCGGTGTCTGACCCAACCGTAAACCGTTAGCCTCTGTCGTGTCAGGAGCTACGCCGGGTGACGCCGACCACACGGCACGCGTTCAGCGTCCGGAAGTTCCCCATTCAGGACCGTCTTCGTGCCGAGTTACGACAGAAGTGTACGAATTTGGCCGCCGGTCTTCACTGCCGGTACGGCGCGGCGGCCGCCTGCGCGGCGGTGATGAACGCGCCCTTGTTCTTCGGCCAGAACGTGCTGTCCACACAGGAGTACTTCGGCAGGAACCCGCCGCACGTGCCGCTCGAGGCACCGACCTCGAAGGTGAAGCTCGCGACGCCGAGGGCGCCGTAGGTGAAGTCGTCGGTGGTGCCGCTCGTGTCGTAGCCGACGGTCTCGCGGTTGGTGCCCACGAGGTAGCCGTTGGAGGCGGTGAATTTCGCACCGAGCTTGCGGTACTGCGCGTCGTTGGGCGAGTTCGCCTGCGTGAAGCCCCACGGGATCACGATGTCGTTGCCGTAGCTGTGCAGCGTGATCATCGTGCCGCGCGCGGTCGTGGGCGCCGGGTCGTTGGTTCCGGTGCCGCGCTGCACGGGGTAGATCGCGCGGAAGAACTTCTCCAGCGCCTGCGTCTCCGGCTCCGAACCGGCGCTCGCGCCCTGGTAGGTCTCGGCGCACGGCGAGTTCGAGTCCCCGCCCCAGTGGAACGTGGAGTTGCGGTTCACGTCGATGCCGACGTTGGTGCCGGAGCAGCCGCCGCGGGTGTTGTCGGCGTTCTTGCGCTGCAGCTTGGGCGAGTTGCCGCCCGAGGCCACGATGTCGACGCCGTCCGGGTTGGCGATCGGGATCACCCACACCTCGGTGGTGTCCAGAATGGACTTCGCGGTCGCGTCGCTCGCGTACCCGTCGGCGAGGTAGTCGATCCAGCGCCACGCGAGCTCGCCGGTCGAGATCTCGCGCGCGTGGATCTGGGCCATCAGCACGAACTTCGGCTTGGCCGACGTCGTGGACAGCGTGCAGTCGCCGGCCTGCTTCTTGCTGAGGCAGATGGCTTTCAGGTCGTGTCCGCCCTGGCCCTTGGTCTTCTTCCACGACGGACCGAGCGTGTACACGGTCGCGAGGTCCGGGTGCGCGGAGGCGACCTGGGCCAGGTGCGCTTCCTGCGCGGCGACGGTGCGGTAGCCGCCGTAGAAGGTGTCGGCCGCGGCCCGGGCAGACGCGGCGGGCACGTCCTTGTAGACGGAGTCGAAGTACGACGGCCGGTACCCCAGCGTCCGCAGCTGCCGCGCCACGGCCTGGTCACCCACGACGTACGCGGCTTCGCGGTCGGATTCGGCGACGTCGAACCCGGCCCGCGCGAGCCCCGCCGCCTGGTCCGCGTTCGCCGGCACCCGCCAGAACACCGGCGCACCGGACCCGGGCGCGGCGGCCGTGGCGCCGGGGGCACCGCTCGCCAGGCCCGCCACCAGCACGCCGACCGCCGCCAGCGCGGCCTTCCACGACGACCTGACCTTCATCGGGGCTCCTCACGGGTGCATCGGGGGACGGACCGACGGTGACCGTCCCGCAACGCACAGTGTGGCGGCCCGGGACAAACCCGGCACACCCACGAAAGTCGGAACTCCCGGCTCAGCCCTCCGTGAGGATCGTCGCGAGCAGCTCGGCCGCGATGTTGCGCCCCGACACGACGAGCACGACCGGCCGGTCGAGGGGCACCAGGCCCGCGCGCAACGCGGCCAGCGCGGCGGCCGACGAACCCTCCGCGACCAGCCCCGCCGTGAGCGCGAACTCGCGGACCGACCGGCGGATCGCGGGCTCGTCGACGTCGACCAGCTCGACACCGGCCTCGCGCACGATGTCGGGCGTGATGGTGCCCGGCTCGAGGTTGCCGACCAGCCCGTCCGCGATCGTCTCCCCCACCGGCACCGTCACGAGGTGTCCCGCCGCGACCGCCGCGGACACCGCGTGGCAGGCGGCGGACTCGACGCCGACCACGCGCACGTCCGGTTTCGCGCGGCGGGCGCCGAGCGCCGTGCCGGCCAGCAGCCCGCCCGAGCCCGTGGGCACCACGATCGTGAAGTCCTCGCCGAAGCTGTCGGCGACCTCACCGACGAGCGTGCTCTGGCCTGCGATCACGTACGGGTCGTTGTAGGCGGACACGAACTTCATCCCGCCGGCCGCGAGCTCCAGCGCCTTCGCCTCCGCGCCGTCGTAGCCGCCCGGCGCGAGCACGAGGTCCACCGGGTAGGTGCGCAGGGCCGAGATCTTCGCCGGGGAGCCGGCTTCAGGAACGACCACTGTGGACTTCGCGCCGAGCAGCCGCGACGCGTGCGCGATGCCGAGCGCGTGGTTGCCCGCCGAGGCCGTGACGACCGGCGTGCCGTCGGCGGCGTACGCGGTGAGGGCGGTGACGCCGCCGCGGACCTTGAACGAGCCGGTGGGCTGCGCGCCCTCGTACTTGAGGAACACGGGCACGTCGAGGCCCGCGGCGGGGAACGGCAGCAGCGGGGTCGGCGGGAGGTTCCGCGCGACCGTTTCCCTTGCCTGGTCGAGGATGGCGTCGGCGATCAGGGGCATGGCTCTCCTTCGAGGGGACGGGTCAGGCTTCCGGGGCGAGCTCGCGGCGCAGGCGGGTGAGCAGCTCGTAGGTGTCGACGGCAGGGTCGCGCCCGACGGCCATCGTGGCGAGCACGAGCATGTCGGCCAGCAGCATCCCGCCCAGCGGTTCGGCGGTGAGGCCGCCCGCGGACGCCTCGTCGCGCAGGACGACGTCGACGGCGCCGGTGAGCTCCTCGCCGAGGTTCTCGGTCACGAGGATCGTTCCGGCCCCGGCGGCCCGCGCGTGGGCGACGAGCGTGTCGAGCTCGGGCAACGCGCGGCCGGGCGCGAAGATCACCACGGCGTGGCGGGCCGACAGGCTGAGCAGGTCGTCGGCGAGGGTGAAGCCGGTGGCACCGGAGCAGACCGCGAACTTGCCGATGCGGTTCAGCTTCAGGGCGAGGTAGCGGGCGCTCAACTCGTTGACGCCCCAGCCGTAGCAGAAGACCGTGGCCGCGGGCGCGATCAGCTGCAGCGCCTTCGCCAGCGCGGCCGGGTCGGTCTTGCGGCCGAGCTCGGTGATCCGCTCGTGCGCGTCGGCCAGGACCCGGTCTGCGGTGGCCGAGAAGTCCCGCGCGGTACGGGCCAGCTGGAGGCGTTCGCTGATCTGCGGTGGCGTGGCCGGGCCGAAGTTCTCGCCCAGCGCGGCTTTGAGGTCCGGGAGCCCGGCGTACCCGAGCCGGCGCGCGGTGCGGACCACCGTGGCGTCGCTCGTGCCCGTGGTGCGGCCGATGTCGCCGGCGGTGGCCAGCATGATCCGCTGCGGCGGCGACGCGACGAGGTAGCGCGCGACGACGCGTTCGGTCTTGCTCAGCCGGGTCCACTCGTGGTTGACCCGGCTGGCGAGGGTGCGCGGTTCTGAAGTATCCAATTCAGCTAGTGCCGTTTCTGTCGTCACTGCTACAGTGACCGCAGCTTACCCCGCCCGGCCGGGACTGCCCCGGGCCTCGCCGCGCACGCCCGCTCGCCGCGAAGAAGGAGCTGCCTTGTCCCCGACCACCGGCGCCATCGCCTCGCCGCACGCCCTCGCCACCCGCGCCGGGGAACAGGCGTTCCGCGCGGGCGGCAACGCGATCGACGCGGCCCTCGCGGCCGCCACGGCGCTCACCGTCGTCTACCCGCACAACACCGCGCTCGGCGGTGATCTCGTGGCGCTCGTGCGCACCCCCGACGGCTCGATCACCTGCGTGAACGCCACCGGTACGGCTCCGGCCGCCCGCGACCTCACCGCACTGCGCGCCCGCCACGGCGAGCGGCTGCCGGAACGCGGGCCCGACACCATCACCGTGCCCGGTGCGGTACGCGGCTGGGAGGCGCTGCGCGGCCACGGCGCCGCGCTGGACTGGGCCGCGCAGTTCGACACCGCGATCGAGTACGCGGCCGAAGGCGTTCCCGTGGCGCGCTCGCTCGCCGCCGCGCTGGTGATCGACCGGGCGCTCCTCGACACCGACGCCGGTTCGCGGGCGGTGTTCGGTGCGTCGCTTCGCGAAGGTGACCTGCTCGTGCAGCCGAGGCTCGCGGAATCGCTGAGCGCGATCGCGGCCGGCGGGCCCGGGGAGCTCTACGAAGGTGCGGTGGGCGCGACTCTGGCCCGTGGCGTGCAGGCGCTCGACTGTCCACTCACGACGGCCGACCTCGCCGGGTACGTGGCCCGGGACACGGCCGCGATCTCCGCACCGCTGGGCGGGTTCCGCGTGCATACCAGCCCGCCCAACACGCAGGGCTTCGCGCTCTTGCGGACTGTGCGGGCCCTCACCGAGCTGGGCTTCGCCGCCACGCCGTGGACGGCGCCGGCCGCTGTACTGGGCCGCCTGTTCCACGACGGCACCCGCGTGCGCGACACCCTGCTGGCCGACCCGGCCTTCGCCGCCACGGACGTGGCGAACGACGGGTTCGCCGAGCTGATCGCGGGGCTGCGGGATCCGCGCGCCGCCGACGTGGCGGCGGCTCCCTCGATCCCGCGCGGCGACACCGTGGGCGTGGCGGCGGCCGATTCCGCGGGCTACGCCGTGTCGATCATCCAGAGCGTGTTCGACAGCTTCGGCGCCGGCGTGCTGGAACCGGAGACCGGCATCATCCTGCAGAACCGGGGCACGAGCTTCTCGCTCGATCCCCGCTCCCCCAACGTGATCGCGCCGGGTAAGCGACCCAAGCACACGCTGATGCCCGTGCTCGTCACCGGCGAGGACGGCCGCGTCCGCTGGGTGAACTCGACGATGGGCGGGCACGGCCAGCCGCAGATCCACGCGCAGGTGCTGCTGCGGCTGCTGGCCGGCGACTCGCCCGCGGAAGCCGTGAGTGCGCCGCGCTGGGTCGTCGGCGCGCGGGCCGAAGGCCAGGCCTCCGACACCGTGCACCACGAAGCCGACCTCGCGGCCGGGATCGTGGCGGACCTCGCCGCCGACGGCTTCCCGCTGCGGGAAGTCCCGCCACGGACGGAATTCCTGGGGCACACCAACGTCGTCTCGGTCGCGCCGGACGGCACCTTCACCGCCGGCAGCGACCCGCGTTCCGACGGCTCCGCCGCGGTGGTCCGGGCATGAGCGGGCGCCTGCGGCCCGGTTGAAGGGCCCGGGTGGCGAGCCGCCGGCCCGCCACCCCGCCCGGCTCACTCCTGCGCGAGAGCCATGGCGCCCAGGAACGTCTCCAGCGCCACGTTCCGTCCACAGAGGACGACCGCGACCTTCTGGCCCCGGTACTGCTCGGCCGTGCGGATCAGGCCGGCCACCGCGACGCCGGCGGCGCCTTCGACGATCCAGCGCTCGCCGTCGGCGATCTTCCGCATGGCGCGGGCGATCTCCGGCTCGGTGACCGTGACCGTCTCGTCGATCACTTCCTGGCAGATCGGGAACGTCACGGAGCCGGGCTCCACCGCGCCGGCCGAACCGTCGGACAGCGTGGGGAACTCCGGCGTCTCGATGATCTCGCCGGCCTTCAGCGAGTCGAGCATGCAGGTGGAAGCTTCCGGCCACACGCCGACGACCTTCGTGCGCGGGCTCAGCCGCTTCAGCGCGGTGCCTGCGCCGCCGATCAGGCCGCCGCCCCCGGTGCAGATGAACACGGCGTCGAGGTCCGGCGCCTGCTCGGCCAGCTCCACGCCGAGCGTGCCCTGGCCGGCGACGGTGTCGAGGTCGTTGTAGGGCGCCACGTACGGCTTGCCGAGGCGCTCCGACTGCCGGCGCGCCTCCAGCTCGGCGTCGAGCGCGCCGCCCTCGACCACCACGAGCTCGGCCCCCATCGCCCGGATCGCGGCCATCTTGGCCGGTGCGGTGTAGGAAGCCACGTACACCGTGACGGCAACCCCCGCGAGGTTGCCGGCGCGGGCCACGCCCTGGCCGTGGTTACCGGTCGACGTGGTGATCACCCCGGTCCGCTTCGCGCTCTCGCCGAGCACGCGGATCTTGTTGGCCGAGCCCCGCACCTTGAACGAACCGGTGGGCATGAGGTGCTCGGTCTTGAGCCACACGTCGCACCCGAGCTCGTCCGACAGCAGCCGGCTGCGTTCGAGCGTGCTCACCGGCACCTGCGGGCGGATGCCCTGGTGCGCGTCGAGAATGCGGTCGAAGAGGGTGGGCACGCGGGGCTCCTCGGGGGGTTCTCCGGATGGGCCCCGGACGCTGCGCCAGGGCCGCTGGTCTCACTTCCGGGCTTATTATAGCCTATAAGCTGTATGGAAGGAGCGCCTTGAGTACAGCGTCGAACACCTCGGCTTCGAACACCGCAGTCACTTCCGCCACCGCGGGGCACGACAGCTTCGGCAGCCTCGCCCACCTCGACCTCGGCGGCGAGAGCTACCGGGTGCACCGGCTCGACGCCGTCCCCGGCGCCGAGCGGCTGCCCCTGAGCCACAAGATCCTGCTGGAGAACCTGCTGCGGCACGAAGACGGCCACACCGTCACGGCCGAGCACATCACGGCGCTGGTACACGGCGGTTCCGACGCGGCCCAGGACGTCGTCGCCTTCTCGCCGTCGCGGGTGTTCCTCCACGACACCAACGGCGTGCCCGTGCTCACGGACCTGGCCGCGCTGCGCGACGCCGTCGCCGCGGCCGGGGGTGATCCCCGCAGCGTGCGCCCGCGCATCCCGAGCCACCTGACCGTGGACCACTCCGTGGCCACGGAGGTGTCCGGCCGGGCCGACGCCTTGCGCCGCAACGTCGAGATCGAGTACCGCCGCAACGCCGAGCGCTACCGCTTCCTCAAGTGGGGCGAGACGCTCGACGGCGTGCACGTGGTGCCGCCCGGCACGGGGATCATGCACCAGATCAACCTCGAGTACCTCGCCAGCGTGGTGGAACGCCGCGACGGCTGGGCGTTCCCCGACACCTGCGCGGGCACCGATTCGCACACGACGATGGTCAACGCACTGGGCGTGCTGGCGTGGGGCGTCGGCGGCGTCGAGGCGGAGGTGGCGCTGCTGGGCCAGCCGCTGAGCATGCTCGTGCCGCCGGTGGTCGGCGTGGAGCTGACGGGCGAGCTCGGCCCCGGCGTGACGGCGACGGACCTCGTGCTCACGGTCGTCGAAACCCTGCGCGCGCACGGCGTGGTCGGGAAGTTCGTGGAGTTCACCGGCGACGCCGTGGCACGCATCCCGCTCGCGCACCGCGCGACGATCTCCAACATGTGCCCCGAGTTCGGCGCCACCGCCGCGATGTTCCCCATCGACGACGCCACAATCGGCTACCTGCGCCTCACCGGCCGCACGCCCGGCCACGTCGCCGCGGTGGAGACGTACGCGAAGGAACAGGGCCTCTGGCACGATCCTTCGGCGGACCTGCGTTACGACGAGCGCCTGCGGATCGACCTCTCAGGTGTGACGGCTTCCCTCGCCGGGCCGCGCCGGCCCCAGGACCGCGTGCCGCTCGCCGCCGTGCCGGCCAACGCCACGGCCGCCATCGACCGCGTGCGCGCTTCGCGCCCGGCGGAGCAACCGAGCGCCCAGATCCCCGATGGTGCTGTCGCCATCGCGGCGATCACGTCGTGCACCAATACGTCCAATCCGCACGTGATGGTCGCCGCGGGTCTGCTCGCGCGCAACGCCCGCGAGCGCGGCCTGACCGCCAAGCCGTGGGTGAAGACGAGCCTCGCGCCGGGGTCGAAGACCGTCACCGAGTACCTGGCGCGCGCGGGGCTGACCGGACCGCTCGACGAGCTGGGGTTCCAGCTCGTCGGCTACGGCTGCATGACGTGCATCGGCAACTCCGGCCCGCTGCTGCCCAGCGCCGCCGAGGCGGTGGCCGAGCGCGGCGCCGTGGTGGCGTCCGTGTTGTCGGGCAACCGGAACTTCGACGGGCGCATCAACAACGACGTCTCGCTCAACTACCTCGCTTCTCCCCCGCTCGTCGTCGCCTACGCGCTGGCCGGTTCGGTCAAGCACGACCTGACGACCGAGCCGCTGGGGGTCGACGCCGACGGGGAGCCCGTGCTGCTCGCGGACCTGTGGCCGGACGACGCCGAGATCGACGAGGTCGTGCGGGCGCACCTCACGCCCGAGCTGTTCCATGAGGCCTACACCGACGTGTTCGGCGGCGACGAGCACTGGGCCGGCGTGCCCGAGTCCGACGGCCACCACTTCGCGTGGGAGCCGGACTCGACCTACCTGCGCCGCCCGCCGTTCCTCGACGAGGTGAGCGAAACCGTCGCCACGCCGGCGGACGTGACCGGCGCCCGCACCCTGTTGCTGCTGGGCGACTCCGTGACGACCGACCACATCAGCCCCGCCGGCCGCATCCCCGCGGCGAGCAGCGCCGGGCGCTACCTCACGGCCCTGGGCGAGACCGACCTCAACACCTACGCCTCGCGCCGCGGCAACTTCGAGGTGATGGTGCGCGGCGGCTTCGCCAACCCGCGGCTGGCCAACCTGCTCGCGCCGGAGGGCGGCGGCGTCACCCCCGACTTCACCCGCGACGGCGCGCTCGTGCCCATCCACGAGGCTTCGGAGTCGTACGCCGCGGCCGGCGTGCCGTTGATCGTGATCGCCGGCCAGGAGTACGGCACCGGCTCGTCGCGCGACTGGGCGGCGAAGACGACCGCGCTGCTCAAGGTGAAAGCCGTGCTGGCGCAGTCGTTCGAGCGGATCCACCGGTCCAACCTCGTGGCGCTGGGCGTGCTGCCGCTGCAGTTCCTCGACGGCGACAGCGCGGCCTCGCTCGGGCTCGACGGCACGGAGGAGTTCGACCTCGCCGGGATCGCCGGCGTCGTCGAGGATCCGGCGCGGCCGCTGACGGTGCGCGTGCGCCCGGCGGACCGGCCCGCGTTCGAGTTCGCCGTGCGCGCCCGCCTCGACACCCCGCGCGAAGCGGCCTACTACGCGAACGGCGGCGTGCTGCCGTACGTCCACCGGCTGATCCTGCGAGGTGAGCTTGACTGATCCCGCGCCCGTCGTCGAACCGCTGCTGCTCGGCTACGGCCTCTCGTCCGACCAGGGCAGCATCGGGTTCTGCGGCGTCTACCTCGTGCAGACGCCGCGGCGGCGCATCCTGTTCGACTGCGGCCACGCGGGCCGCCGCCGCGCGCTGCACCGGGCGCTGGCGCGCCACGGCCTCGGCGTGCGCGACGTCGACACGCTGGTGCTCTCCCACGCGCACTACGACCACGTGCAGAACGCCGACCTGTTCACCCGCGCCCAGGTGTTCCTGCACCCGGCCGAACGCGCGCTCGCGCCCGGCGACCCCGTCACTCCCCCGTGGACGGACGCGATCTTCGCCGGCCTGGCGCTGCACGACGGCGTTGACGGGCTCGAACTAGCACCCGGCGTCACGATCACCGGGCTGCCCGGCCACACCGCGGGTTCGCTCGGCCTCACCGTCGAAACCGCCGACGGCACGGCGCTGCTCACCGGCGACGCCGTCCCCTCCTCCCGCGCTCTGCGCGCCGGCCGCGCCACCACAGCGGCGAGCGAGGACGCGGCCGCCGCGTCGATCGAGCTCGTGCGGACGCGGGCCGACGTGGTGTACCCGGGCCACGACCGGCCGTTCACGATCGAGGCCGGGCTGCCCGGCCGGTACCTGTTCCCGCGCGTGGACCTCGAGGTGCTCGCGCCCGACCCGCTGACCGACGACCCGCCCGCGCCGTCCTGAGCGCGGGTCTCCGCCGAAAGGAAGCTCCCCCGCATGACCACCGCCACCGGCATCTTCGCCGAGCCGGCACCGAAGTTCTCCCCCGAGGGCCTTCACGCCGTGCTCCGCGAGCACTGGGCGCTCACCGACCCGGTGCTCGAGCCGCTCGACAGCGAACGCGACCTCAACGTGCTCGTCGACGGCCGGTTCGTGCTCAAGATCTCCAACCCCGCCGAGCAGGCCGACGTCGTGGACATGGAGACCCGCGCACTGGAGCACGTGCACGCGGCCGACCCGGAGCTGCCGGTGCCGGAGACGGTCGCGAACACCGCGGGCGAACCCGTCGCGCGCCCGCGGGACGACGCCGGACGCGAATGCCTGGCCCGGCTCATCACGCTGCTGCCCGGTTCACCGCTCGAAGGCGGACCGCTCGACGCCGGTCTCGCCGAGCAGGTCGGCGCGGTCGCCGCGCGCATTTCCGTGGCGCTGCAAGGGTTCTTCCACCCTTCGGCCGGCCGGACGCTGATGTGGGACATCCGGCGGATGCCGGAAGTCCTGGCGGCGGCCGGAATCGCGACCGGGCGGCTGGGCGAGCTCGCCGAACGCGTCGCGCCCGCGCTGGCCGCCACGGCCACGCTCCCGGCGGGGGTGCAGCACGCCGACGTGACCCTCACCAACGTGCTGGCCTCGCGCGCGAGCGTGACCGGCGTGATCGACTTCGGCGACATGCACCACACGGCCGCCGTCGCCGACCTCGCTGTGACGCTGACCTCCGTGCTGCGCCTCAGCGGCGGCGACGCGGACCGCCTGTGGCGCCTGACCGACGCCGTGCTGCGTGGCTACCAGCGCCACCGCTCGCTGTCCCCCGCCGAGGTGGCGGTGCTGGGTGAGCTCGTGATCGCGCGCCTGCTCACGACACTCGCGGTGTCGGCGACCCGGCGGGGGCCGCACGCGGACAACCACCGCTACATCACGCAGTACGACACCAACAGCGAGCAGGCGCTGGAGCTGCTGTCGGCGTTGTCCGTGCGCGAGCTCGCCGACCGCTTGGCGCGCCTGGCGGGCACGCGGGACCTCACGGCGGCGATCTCGCCGGACAGCCTCCCGGCGCGGCGCGCGCAGGCCATGGGCGGCAAGCTCGCCCCGCTGTTCTACCGGCGGCCGCTGGAGATCGTGCGCGGCGAGGGGCCGTGGCTCTACGCCCGCGACGGCGCGCGCTACCTCGACGCGTACAACAACGTCGCGGTCATCGGCCACACGCACCCCGCGGTGACGCAGGCGGTAAGCCGGCAGCTGGCCCAGCTCAACACGCACTCGCGCTACTTGCACGCGGGGATCGTCGAGCTGTCCGAACGCATTCTCGCGACGATGCCGGCGCCGCTCGACACGGTCCTGTTCACCACGTCCGGCACCGAGGCCAACGAGCTGGCCTGGCGTCTGGCCACCGAGTACACCGGCGCCGGCGCGGCCGTGATCGCCGAGCACGCCTACCACGGGGCGTCGAAGTGGATGGCGGACCTGAGCTCGAACGAGTGGCCCGCGGGCTACCGGCCGGCGCACGTCGCGACGTTCGAGGCACCGCACGGCCCGGCTGACGAGCTGACGGAGACCGTTGCGGCCGAACGGATCCGCCGGGCGGACGAGACCCTGCGCGCCGCCGGGGAACGCCCGGCCCTCGTGCTCGCGGACTCGCAGTTCACGTCCGAAGGCATCCTCGACGTGCCGGGCGAGTTCGTGACGGGCCTGGTCGCGGGCGCGCACACGGCGGGCGCGCTGTACCTGGCCGACGAGGTCCAGTCGGGCTACGGCCGCAGCGGTCCGCAGCTGTGGCGCTTCCTGCTCGCCGGCGTGACCCCCGACCTCGTGACGCTGGGCAAGCCGATGGGCGCCGGCTACCCGATCGGCGCCGTCGTGGCGCGGCGCGAGATCGCCGACGCGCTCGCGGGCAGCTACGAGTACTTCTCCACCTTCGCCGCCACTCCGGCTGCGGCCGCGGCCGGCCACGCGGTGCTCGACGTCCTCAGCCTCACCGACCTGCCCGCCCGCGCCGCCGCGACGGGCACGTTCCTGCGGGAGGGCCTGCGGGCGTTGGCCGCGGAGGAACCGCTGCTCGGCGAGGTCCGCGGCACCGGGCTGCTCGCCGGCGTCGACGTGCTCGGCTCGGGCGCGTCGACGTCCCGCGAAGTCACGCGCGCACTCGTGTCGGAGCTGGTCGGGCAGGCCGTGCTCGCCGGCTCCACCGGCCCGCGCGGTGACGTGCTGAAGGTGCGCCCGCCGCTGGTGTGGGAGGACACGCACGTGAGCCAGTTCCTGGAACGGCTGCGGCGGGCGCTCGCCGCGTTGCGGGCCTGACCAAGTGAAACCGGCCGTGGGGTCCGCCGTCGGTGCGGCAGACCCCACGGCCGGGGCCGGGGGACTACTTGCGGAGCTCGCCGCGCGCCGGCGGCAGGGTCGTCGGCCCGGAGTTGACGTTCGTGGCGTGGCCCACGGTGACCCCGGTGCCGTCGAAGGTCAGGTCGAGCCGGTCGACGAACGGCGACTCCAGGAAGTGCCACGTCAGGTGCAGCTCGTCGGCCGACCACCACTGCCCGGCAGCGAGGACGGCGGCGGTCGGGTCCTGGTAGGAGTGGTGCAGGCGCCACACGCTGACGCCGGTGTCCTGGCGCGTCCACGTGCCCACGCCGTGGTCGATCGGGTGCCGGCCCAGCTCGTCCTCGACGACGACGTGCACCGACCCGTCGCGGACCTCGACCGCCAGCGACACGAGACCCTGCTCGTTGGGCTCGAAGTCGTACGTCGCCGTGAACCCGGCCCGCTGCACCGCGGCACCGACGGTTTCCGGCTCCCGCACGCGGTCCACCCACGCGCCCAGCGCGTCCACTTCGGACTGTTCCCGGGCCGGGCTCTCGAAGGCCGCGGTGAACGCGGACCGCAACATCCCCGGCAGGTCGTGGTAGCTGCCGTCCCCCATGGCGCCGGTGATCACGACGACCCCGTCGTGGTGCGGGAAAACCATGCACTCCTGGCCGAAAATGCCGGAAGCGCTGTAGATCCCGGCCTCGGTGGTCCAGAACTGGTAGCCGTACCCCTCCTCGGCGACGACGTCGGGCGCGGGCGGCACGAGCTCCTTGCCGTTCCACTCCCCGCTGATCGCGCGGCGCACGTGCAGCGCCGAAGCCTTCTGCACCCAGCCGACCGGCAGCACGCGGGAGCCTTCCCACGCGCCGTCCCGCAGGTGCAGGACGCCGAACTTCAGCAGGTCGCGCGGGCGCAGCGAAAGCCCGTTGCCGCCGCTGGACACGCCCTCGGGGTCGCGTTCCCAGGTGTAGTCCGTGATCCCGAGCGGGTCGAACAGGCGGGGCCGCAGGTACTCGTCGATCGCCTGACCGGAGACCTGCTGCACGATCGCCGACAGCACGTGGCTCGTGGTGCTGCTGTAGGTGAAGTTGCGCCCCGGCAGCTCGACCACGGGCTCCTCGAGGAACTCGTCGACCCAGCCCGTGCGCCGCAGCCGCGTGGTGGCGCCCGACAGTCCGCGCGCGTGGCCCGTGCACATCGTCAGCAGGTCGCGCACGCGCATGCGGCCGAGGTTCTCGCTCGGCTCGCCGGGCAGCCGGTCGGCGAAGAAGCCGACGACCGGATCGTCGAGGGAGAGCAGGCCCTCGGCCTCGGCGAACCCGACAGCCGCGGACGTGAAGCTCTTCGTGGCCGAGTGCACCTTGTGCCGCAGGCCGGGTTCGTGCGGCCACTGCCACAGGTCCAGCACCGTCCGCCCGTGGCGGTGCACGAGCAGGGAGTGCACGCGCATCCCGCGCTCGGCCATGGTCTGCAGCAGGGTGTGGACCGGGCCCGGGTCGAACGTCGGCGCCGGGTCCTCGAAGGCGTTGCTCATGCTCACCGTTCTCGTGCGGAAACTCTTACCGAATCACAAAACTTGCGAAAGGAACGACTTCAGCCGCGGCGTGCGCGGGTCGGTCAGCAGCTGCCGGGCCGGGCCCTCCTCGGCGATCACGCCGCTGTCCACGAACAGCACGCGGTCGGCGACCTCGCGGGCGAAGTTCATCTCGTGCGTCACCACCATCATCGTCATCCCGGACGCCGTCGCGAGGTCGCGCATCACGTCGAGCACGCCCTTCACCAGCTCGGGGTCGAGCGCCGAGGTCGCCTCGTCGAACAGCATGATGTCGGGCTCCATCGCGAGCGAACGCGCGATCGCCACGCGCTGCTGCTGGCCGCCCGACAGGTGCGAGGGCCGCGCCGACGCCAGCGCCCGCAAGCCGACCTTGTCCAGCTGCTGCAACGCGCGTTCCCGCGCTTCGTCGCGCGACATCTTGCGTACGCGCCGCAGCGCGAGCGCGATGTTGTCCACCGCGCTCTTGTGCTGGAACAGGTTGAAGTGCTGGAACACCATGCCGGTGCGCGAGCGCACGGCGTTGAGGTCCACCTTCGGGTCGGTGATCGTCTGCCCGTGCAGCCGGATCGTGCCCGACGTCGGCGGGGACAGGAGGTTCACGCACCGCAGCAGGGTCGATTTGCCCGAGCCCGAGGCGCCGATGAGGCACACGGTCTCGCCGCGCGCGACCGTCGCCGACACGCCCTTGAGCACCTCGACGGCACCGAAGGACTTGCAGATGTCGACCAGCTCGATGGCGGGGACCTCGGCCTTCGCCTCGTCCGCGGCCTCGGGAGACGTCGTGACCTGGTTCATCTTCACGCTCCCGCTTCGAATCCGGTGGCCCCGACGGGGATCAGCGGCTGCGGCGTCGCGGCCGGGCCGCTCCCGCCGCTCGCCGGGCGGCGGCCTTCCCGCAACCGCTTGTCGAACCAGTTCACCAGGTGCGTCAGCGGCACCGTGAACACGATGTAGACCAGGCCCGCGGCCACGAACGACGACGAGTTGTACGAAATGGACTGTGCCTGCTGCGCGATGAAGTACAGCTCGCGCTCACCGACGGCCAGGCCGAGCAGGTACACCAGCGAACTCTCCTTCACCGCCACGATGAACTGGTTCGCCAGCGCCGGCAGCACGTTGCGGATGCCCTGGGGCACCACGACGAGCAGCTGCGTGCTCAGGTGACTCATCCCGAGGCTGCGGCCCGCCTCCGCCTGGCCGGGCGGCACGCTCTGGATGCCCGAGCGGAAGATCTCCGCGATGTAGGCCGCGTTGATCAGGCCCACGGCGAGGATCGCGTAGCCCATCGGCGACTGGCCGAACAAGCGCACACCCGCCGACGGCAGCCCGATGCCGATGAGGCTCACCGTGACGATGGCCGGCAGGCCCCGGAACACGTCGACGTAGACGCGGGCCGGCATCCGCAGCCACCAGCGCGTGGAGATCAGCAGCATCGCCAGCAGCAGGCCCACCACCAGCCCGAGGACCAGCGCGAGCGACGCGATGATCAACGTGTTGCGCAGGCCCTCCCCGAGCAGCGAGGGCAGGACGGCGAGGATCTGGTGGATGTCGAAGAAGGAATGCAGGAAATCGCCCATGGGACCAGGTGTCCTTACCTCGGTTCGGCCGCGGACCGCGGGAGTGCGCGCGGACCCGGGCTCAGCGGGGTCGGCGACGGTACCGGCCGGCAGGTCGTCTTATAGACTATAACTGTGACGTGGCGCTCACGGTAGCAGGTTCGACAAGATAGTCAACGGCTGAAGTGTTCACTTCACACGGTTCGCGAGCAGGCCGGCGAAGAAGTCCTGGACCACGGGGATCACCCGGCTGCCCTGGTGGGCCACCCCGGGCACCACGTCGAACCGCACGGAGAGCCCGCTGCGCTCGAAGCTGTCGCGCAACGTCTCGATGCGCTCGATGCGCGTGCGGCCGGTCTTCTCCACGCCGTCCATCCAGTTCGGACCGCCGGCGTTGTTGATCTCCCACGTCTCCACGTCCGCGGAGCCGACCACCATCTGCACCGGCACGCGCCGCAGCGCCGCGAGGTCGAGCTCGATGCCGAACTTCTCGCGGAACCCGCCGGTGCCGAGCCACCACGGCAGCGAGTCGTCGAGCTGCGTGATGCGGCCCGGCGCGCCGATCGAGATGCCGGCGAGGCGGCCGGGGTGGGCGTAGAAGAACCGGTGCGCGAACTGCCCGCCGCCGGAGAAACCGTGCAGGAAGAAGGTTTCGGTCTCGGTGTTGAACTCCTCGCCGACCTCTTCGACGATGTGCAGCAGCTCCTCGTCGAAGCGGATCCCGTCGTACTCCAGGAACTTGAAGCTGTGCAGCTCGCGCCGCTTGCCGATGCCGGCCGGGAACAGGGGCGCGAGGATCACGCACCGGTGGCGGGTCGCGAAGTCCGCCCACTGGTCGCGGTAGCGCTCGGCCGAGCGGCCGGTGCCGTGCTGCACCACGACCAGCGGCAACGGGGCGGCCTCGGGCGTGTGGTCGGTCGGCACGAACAGCCCGTAGGACAGGCGCTGGTCGTGGCCGGAGGCGAAGAACGGGGTCGCGCCGACGAAGTGGGCTCCCTGCGAGTCGGGCTCGGTGGTGGTGGTCATGGCCGGTGGGGACTCCTCGGGGTTCAGGGGACGGGCACGAGCGGTGTGCTACGGACGAAAACGATATAGGCTATAAACTCGACGAAGGGCTTCTGGACCCTGTGTGATGCGACAACTCCGGCCGGGCGGACCCACGAGGTCGCCTCGTCCGGCCCGACAGGATGCAGGCCGCAGGCCACAGCCTGCCCACCGAGCGGGAGGGAGACCGATATCCTTGCGGTCCCCCTTTGCCCGCGGAGAGAGATGCCAGGCCGATGACCCACCCCCGCCCAGCCCTCACGAAGAACGCGTACGTCTACGAGGAGCTGCGCCGGCGCATCCTGGCCGGCGAGCTGATCCAGGGCCAGTCCATCTCCCAGGAGCAGCTCGCGGCGGAACTCGGCGTGAGCACCACTCCCCTGCGCGAGGCGCTGCGGCGGCTCGACGCCGAGGGGCTCGTGACGATCGACGCGCACCGCGACGCCCGGGTGAGCCGGCTCAACGCCGAGGAGGCCCGCAGCCTCTTCGAGGTCCGCGAACGCCTCGACCCGCTGGCCACCAAGCTCGCCGCTACGCGCCGGACCGACGCCGACATCACGGCGATCGAGTCCGCGCTCAAGGACCTCGAGCCGCTGAGCACGTCCACCGGCTTCGATTCGCTGCTCGTGCACCGCGCGTTCCACCGCAGCATCTACACGGCCTCGCACAACCCGTTGCTGATGACGCTGCTCGAAGGGCTCTGGGACAAGGCCGACCGCTACCGGCTGATCGGCCTGCAGTCCAAACCGGACTCCCCGGCCGACCAGGAACGCGTGCGGCGCGAGCACGTCGAGATCGCCCAGGCCGTGATCGCGGGGGACGCCCGCACGGCCGAGCGGACCATGAAGAAGCACGTGCTCGGCAGCCTCGGCCGCCGGGCGATCGCCGCGCTGGAGGCCTGAGCGCGCTCACAGCAGCGCCAGCGGGTTGGCCGGCGAACCCGTCCCGCCCTCGACCACGAGCGGCGCCACCACGAAGAGGAACTCGTGACGACCTTCCTCGGCACACGCGGCAGCCAGCGGTTCGAGTGCGCAGTTGTCCACTACGGCCAGCCCGTAGGCGAAGATCGCGCCGTGCACGGTCCACGGCACTCCGCCGTCGTTCGGGGCGCGGTCGAGCATGTCCCACGCGAGCGCGGCGCAGTCGTGGTCGCGCAGGAACTCCAGGCAGGAGGCGTGCAGGCCCGGCCGGCTCGCCTCGGTGCCCCACGGCGGGTTCTCGCGGTCCCACGCGTCGCGTCCACAGTGGACGACCACGGCGTCGCCGGGGCCGACGGTGACGCCGTGCGCCTGGGCGATCGCTTCGAGCTCGGCTCCGTGCACCGGCCGGTCGAGCGTCACGTACGGCTCGCCGCGGAAGGCCGGCACGTCGAGCAGGACCCCGCGCGTGACGATGCCTTCGCGCCAGTGGTCCACCGAACCCCAGCGACTGCCTCGCGAGGTGAGTTCCACGTCGGGGTCGCGGCCCTGCCACAGGCCGCGCTCGTCCCAGACGTGGCACAGCGCGTCGACGTGGGTGGAGGCGACGCCGTGGTACTCGATGCCGTAGTAGTCACCGGAGATCCCGCCGGTGCCGCGGGGCGTTTTGGTCGTGTAGTGCGAAGCCGGACGCGGGTTGTCCGCGTTCGGCCGGGTCGGGAACGGCCGGCTCAGCGACACCGAGCGGCCCGAGCGCACCAGCTGTGCGGCTTCGGCCCGCTTGGCGGCGGTGATCAGGTTGACGGCGCCGACCTGGTCGTCGGCACCCCAGCGGCCCCAGTTGCTGCGGCCGTGGAGCTGCTGCTCCACTTCGGCGCGGGTCCAGTCACGCGCCACCGCTTCACCTCTTCCGGCTCGCCTCCGAGTGTTGGTATTTTCTAAGCGACAAGTACCAGATTGTCAACCGTGGAAAGGCGGCGACGAGTGAAGAAGATCGTCCTGTTCGGCGACAGCATGCTGGGCCGGTTCACCAAGCCCCGCATCGACCAGCTCGAAGCCGAGGCCGGCGACGTGGTCGTCTTCAACTGCGCCGCGGGCGGCTGGAAGAGCGACGACGGCGCGCGCCGCGCGGCCACGATCGCCAAGACCGAGCCGGACGTGGTGGTGTTGTCCTTCGGCGCCAACGACTGCGCACCCGACCGGCTGGTAGAGCTCCACGCGTACACCGAGAACCTGCGGGCGATCGCCGATGCCTTCGCCCCGGCCACGCTCATCGGGTTCCTGCCGCCCTCGATCGAGGAGATCGACGGCGTCGGCAGGCGCGGACGCACGAACGCCGTGCTCGACACGTACCGCGAAGTGCTGCGCGAGGTCGTTTCGGCCGCGAACTCGGTGGACACCGACGCCGCGGTGGCGCCGCTCGTCGCCGCCGGAGAGCCGGTGCACGAGGACGGTCTGCACCTCACCGGCGACGCCTACCGGCTCGTGATCTCGGCGCTCGCCGAGCGGATCGCCCGTCGGAACCGCCTCCGACCTGCACTGATCTTCCCGAAGACGCCGTGGTGAAGCCGGCACTACACGTCGTTGACGTTCTGAAGTTCTATAGCCTATAGTTCCGCTCCATCATCAGCGCTCCCCGCTGTCCCCGCTCTCCCCTCCCCTCCCCTCCTGGTCTGGCGAAGGAGACCCATGAATCGACTTCCCCTGCGGCGCGCGCTCGGTGCGCTCGGCCTCGCCGCACTCACCGCCGCCTCGGTCACCGCGTGCGGCGGAGGCGACTCCGCGGCCGGCGACGACTTCGGTCTCGCGCAGCCCGGCACCATCACGGCGGCGGTCACGGCGGGCGACTACCCGTTCGTCTCCCCCGACGCCAGCGGCAAACCGGTCGGCTTGCTCGTCGACCTGAACAACCTCATCGCGGACCGGATGCACCTCAAGATCGTCTACAAGACGACCACCGTCCAAGCCGGACTCCCCGGTCTCACCAGCGGTCAGTACGACCTGATGTCGGTGGGGCTGGTCGCGAGCGACGAACGCAAGAAGAGCGTGGCGTTCACGAAGCCGATCTTCTGGGGCCAGAACGTGGTCGTGGTGCCGGCGAGCTCGACCGCGAAGTCCATCCCGGACCTCGCCGGCAAGCGCGTGGGCGCCGGCGCGAACAGCACGCAGGAGGACTTCGCCAAGAAGAAGATGACCACGTCGCAGCTGGTGTCCGAGGCCACCGACGGCGCGGGCGTGAACCAGCTGCTCGCGGGCAACCTCGACGCGATGGTGCTCGGCTCGACGCACGTCGGGCAGATCTTCACCGAGCACCCGGGCAAGCTCAAGGTCGCGCTGACCTCACCGCAGGACCAGCCGGGCGCCGAGGCGGTCGGCAAGAAGCTGACGAAGTTCCTCGACGCCTACAACACGGAGCTCACCGCTCTCGCGAACGACGGCACGTTCCTCAAGCTGTACCAGAAGTACTTCCCGAACCTGCCGTACCCGACGCAGATGTACCAGTTCTGGCCGTCGATCCAGCAGCAGATCGAGAAACAGGGCAAGCCGACCCCGTAGCCGGGGCCCGTCCGGTGTCCGTCACCCGCTCAGCAGGTGACGGACACCTTCGCGCCGGCCTTGAACGACACGTGCACGTGGTCGAAGTGGTTCGCGGTGGGGCTGCCGCGGTCCTCCATCGGCTCCCAGCCGCTGCCCATGTTGATGCGCTGGCGCCAGATCACGTACGTCACGCCGAACTCGCTCTGGTGGGCCAGCACGTACGCGGCGAGCGCGTTGCCGGTTGCGGTGTCGACCATGAAGTCGAGCGCGAGACCCGTGGGGTGGTCACTCGCGCCCCCTCGGCCGGCGCGGCCGCCGACGGAGCTCACCTTGAACTTGGTCAGGATGTGGTTGCCCACCTGGGCCGCGCCGGGCTGCGCACCGGCCAAAGTGGACGAACACGCCTTACCAGCGGACAGGGTCTTCGTTGCCGCGGGCGGGGGTTTCGGCTTGGTCTTGGCGACCGGCTGCTTCGTCGTCGGCTTCGGGGACGCGGCCGACGTGCCGGGTACGGACGTGCTGGGGGTCGTCTGGGTCGCGCTGCTCGGCGTCGGGCGGCTCGGCGTCGTGCTGTCCGGCACGGGGACGCCGGACAGCGAAGCGCTCGACTGCGGAGCGCTGAGGGCGAGGCGGTCGGCGGCCGAGACCTGCCCACCGCCCGGGGTAGTGCCCGTCAGCCACACGAGGGCGACCAGTCCGAGGGCGGCGAGCACGCCGGCCCCGACTGGCAGCCGCCACGACAGCGACCGGGAGCGATGTCTTCCGGACATCCTGGTGCACCATTTTCTTCGCTCGGGGAACGCGCGCCGCGAATTCGGGGGATACGGCGCACGCAAAGCCGCCCCGACATTACGAATCGGACACGGGAAAGTCACTTCCGAGTGATTGTCCGCACAGATCAACACCGATCGATGCAGGTCAGCCGTGAGGTCAACGTTCCGGCTACCCGCCATTGACAGAACCTCGGCCGCCATTCCGCGCGTTGCCGGTCACGATGAGCGAGCCCGCCGTCGCGCATTCCGGCGAAGCGCTTTCCTTGATCACCGGTGCGCGGCCGAGCAGGGCTGGCAGAGCTTCGGAACCGATACCGAAGAGTGGTCCCGGTTGACGAACCGCCGTTTTGGATCCAAACTCTCGGGGATTCCGACCCGACGCATGGAGGCGGCATGACGTTCTCGTTCCTCAGTCACCTGGAGTGTTCCCGGACCGGAGACCGGTACGAGGCGGACCAGGTGGCCGGCACGTCGGCCGCGGGCGCGCCGCTGCTCGCGCGCTACGACCTGGAGCGGGTGCGGGAAACGGTCACCCGCGAGGACATCGCGGCCCGGGAACCCAGTCTCTGGCGCTACCACGAGGTGCTGCCGGTGCGTTCGCGCGACAACATCGTGAGCCTCGGCGAAGGCCTGACTCCCCTGCTGCCGCTGCCGAACCAGGGCAAGCAGTCCGGCGTGCCCAAGCTGCTCATGAAGGACGAGGGCCTGGTGCCCACCGGGTCGTTCAAGGCCCGCGGTGCCGCCGTGGGCGTTTCGCGCGCGGCCGAGCTCGGCGTTCGCGGCGTCGCGATGCCGACCAACGGCAACGCCGGTGCGGCCTGGGCGCTCTACGCCGCCCGCGCCGGAATGGACAGCCTCATCGCGATGCCCGACGACGCCCCCGCGATCACCATGAAGGAGTGCCTCGCCGCCGGCGCCGAGCTGTACCGGGTGGACGGACTGATCGGCGACGCGGGCAAGCTCGTCGGCGCCGCCGTGGCCGAACGCCAGGGCTACCAGGACGTGTCCACCCTCAAGGAGCCCTACCGGCTCGAGGGCAAGAAGACGATGGGCTACGAGATCGTCGAGCAGCTCGGGTGGCGCGTGCCCGACGTGATCCTCTACCCGACCGGTGGCGGCGTCGGCATCATCGGCATCTACAAGGCCCTGCTGGAGATGCGGGAGCTGGGCTGGATCTCCGGCGACCTGCCCCGGCTCGTCGCCGTGCAGGCCACCGGCTGCGCGCCGATCGTCGAGGCCTTCAAGTCCGGCGCCGCGGAAAGCACCCTGTTCCCCGACGCACGCACCGTCGCCTTCGGCATCACCGTGCCCAAGGCGCTGGGCGACTTCCTCGTGCTGGACGCCGTCCGGGCCACCGAGGGCACCGCGATCGCGGTGACCGACGACGAGCTGCTGGCCGCCCAACGTCGGCTGGCCACGCTGGAGGGCGCCTTCATCTGCCCCGAGGGCGCGGCCTGCTTCGCGGCACTGGACCAGCTGCGCGAATCCGGCTGGGTCAGCGAGGACGACGAGGTCGTGGTCCTCAACACCGGCGCCGGAATCAAGTACCCCGAGACCGTGGAGGTCGACGCGCCGCTGCTGGCGAAGACCGACGCGATCCCCGCCCGGGGAGGCATGTTGCGCGCGCGTTAACCCTGCGCGCAGGCCTTTGCCGCCTCGATTGGATCTGATCTGATGTCCCCACCTCAGCAGCCGATCTGACAGGACCGAGCCCATGAACCGACGACGTTTCCGTGCGGCGCTCCTCCTGGCCACCGCCCTCGCCCTGGGTGCCGCCTCGTGCGGCATCCAGCCGGCGAGCGCGGGCCGTGGCCCCGGCACGATCACGATCGACACCGCCAACTACCCGTCCACACTGGACCCCGGCAAGCAGTACGACACCGACACGTACTCGGTGTACCGCAACATCTTCGACCAGCTGCTGCGCCGGAACCCGAAGACGAACGCGGTCGTGCCGTGGCTCGCCACGAAGTGGCGGCAGACCGATCCGCTCACCTGGCGCTTCACCATGCGCCCCGGCGTGACCTTCAGCGACGGCAGCCCGCTCACCGCCGAAGACGCGGCGTACTCCATCAGCCGGATCCTCGACAAGAAGTTCGGCAGCCAGCAGTACGCGAACTTCTCCGTGATCGACAAGGCCACGGCCGACGGCGGCGACCTCGTGGTGCACACGTCGGTCCCCTCCCCCACGCTGCTGAGCTACCTGACCACGCTCTCGGTGGTGCCGAAGGCCTACGTGCAGCGCGTCGGGGACAAGCAGTTCGCCGTGAAGCCGATCGGGTCCGGCCCGTTCGTGCTGCAGTCGGCGACGGCGGGGTCCGAGGTCGTGCTCACGGCCAACCCGAAGTGGTGGGGCCCGCCCACGCAGATCCGCACGGCCGTGTTCCGCGCGGTGCCGAACGTGGCCAGCCGCGTGGCCGACCTGCAGTCGCGCAAGGTCGACCTCGCGACCACGCTCACGCCGGACGCCGCCGACCAGATCCGCCGCGACCCGACGCTGGCGATCCTGTCCACGCCCACCGAGCGCGTCGCCTACCTCGCCTACAACACGATCAAGGGCGGTGCCACCAACGATCCCCGCGTGCGCAAGGCCATCGCCGAGGCGATCGACTACGACGCGCTGATCAAGAACCTCCAGCGCGGGTACGCCAAGCCGATCAACTCCATGGCCACGCCGCTCGCGTTCGGCTACGACAAGTCGTTGCCGAACAATCACCACGATCCCGAGGACGCCAAACGCCTGCTGCAGGAAGCGCACGCGGTCGGCGCGAAGCTGGTGATGGCGACCTCGCCGTCGTTCGACCCGCAGGTGGTGCAGGCGATCCAGGGTGACCTCGCCGCCGTCGGGCTCCAGGTGGAGATCCAGAACAGCGACCAGGCGACGTACCTGAAGAAGGTGCAGGACCCGTCGCACGAGTGGGGCTCGATCCGCTTCGGCAAGTGGTCGTGCTCGTGCCTCGACTCCGACGGCGTGATCTACCCGCTGTTCCACACCGGCGAGATCTGGAGCTCCTACAGCAACCCCGCCTTCGACAAGATCGTGGAGCAGGCGCGCGAAACGATCGACCCCGCGCGGAGGACGGAGCTGTACTCGCAGGCGTTCGAGCTGCTCAACCGCGACCTGCCGGGCATCGGTCTCTTCCAGGCATACGCGGTGTACGGCGCGAACTCGCGTCTGCAGTGGACACCCGACGCGTCGGAAAGCCTGTTCCTCGACCAGATGAAGGTGAGCTGACATGACGGCGATCGCAGTGCCGGCCCGCCGGAGGCGGACGAGGAGCCTGCCGGCGACCCCGCGGTACGTCGCGGGCCGGCTGGGCCAGGCCGTGCTCGCGCTGTTCGGCGTGACCACCATCGTGTTCTTCGCGCTGCGCCTCTCCGGCGACCCGGCGCGGCTGCTCGTGCCCGAGGGCGCCACGGCGGCCGACATCGAGCGGGTGCGCGAGCAGCTCGGCCTCAGCGATTCCCTGTGGCACCAGTACGTTTCGTTCCTCGGCAACGCCGTGCGCGGCGACCTCGGGTACTCCTACGTGCAGAACCGGCCGGCGGCGGCGCTGATCGCCGAGCGGCTGCCCTACACGGCGAACCTCGCGGTGGCCGCGCTGATCCTGTCGGTGGTGTTCGGCGTGGTGATCGGGGTGATCACGGCGCTCAAGCGCGGCCGCTGGCAGGAACGCGTGCTCATGCCGATCGTGCTGGTCGGACAGGCGATGCCCGCGTTCTGGACCGGGCTGCTGCTCGTGCTCGTGTTCTCGGTGGCGCTGCGCTGGCTGCCGTCCACCGGGTACGACGGGCCGCTTTCGTTGCTGCTGCCCGCTGTCACGCTCGCCTCGCTGTCCGCCGCGGCGATCGCCCGCGTGACGCGCGGCGCGGTGCTGGAACAGCTGTCACAGGACTACGTGCGCACCGCGCGGGCCAAGGGCTCGAGCACCACGCGGCTCGTGCTGCGCCACCTCGCGCGCAACAGCGCGATCCCGGTGCTCACCGTCGCGGCGCTGGAGCTGGCCAACCTGCTCGGCGGCGCGGTGGTGACCGAGGTGATCTTCGCGTGGCCGGGCATCGGCCAGCTGACGATCCAGTCGGTGTCGGCGCGCGACTTCCCGGTGGTGCAGGCGATCGTGCTGTTCGCTTCCGCGGTGTACATCGTGATCAACCTGCTCACCGACCTGCTCTACGGCGTGATCGACCGGCGCGTCGCCACCGGTGCCCGAGGAGGTGCGGCGTGAAGCGGCGGGCGATCGTCATTCCCCTGGTCGTACTCGCGATCTACGTGCTGGCCGCGGTGTTCGCGCCGCTGCTGGCCCCGTTCGACCCGGACAAGGTCACGCTCGCGCAGCGGCTGCTGCCCCCGGGCGCGCACCACTGGCTCGGCACCGACGCGCTCGGGCGCGACGTGGCATCCCGCGTCATCTACGGCACCCAGGTCTCGCTGCTCGTCGCGATCGGTGCCGTCGTGGCCGGCGGGGTGGTCGGCGTCGCGCTCGGCGTGCTCGCGGGCTGGCGCGGCGGCTGGCTCGGCGCGGTGATCATGCGGGTGGTCGACATCGTGCTCTCGGTGCCGTTCTTCCTGCTGGCGATCCTCGTGGTCGCGGTGCTCGGGCCGAGCCTGCTCAACGTGGTGGTGTGCCTGGCGCTCGTGCGCTGGCCGCGCTACGCCCGCGTCGCCCATTCCGCGACGCTGCAGGCGCGCGGCCGCGGGTTCGTCCGCGCGGCCACGGCGACGGGCGCGCCCGCGTGGTGGATCGTGCTGCGGCACGTGCTGCCCGAGGTGCTGCCGGTGTCCATTGTGGTCGCCACGCTGGAGCTGGGCCTGATGGTGATCTACGAGGCCTCGCTGTCGTTCCTGGGTCTCGGCGTGCAGCCGCCCACCGCGTCGTGGGGCTCGATCCTGTCCGACGGCCAGCAGTACATCGCTTCGGCGTGGTGGCTGGCGACCTTCCCGGGCATCGCGTTGTTCCTGCTCGTGCTGGCCGTGAACCTGCTGGGTGATGCGGCGCGCGACCGGCTGGACCCGGCGAAACGCGCCGAGCTGCCGCGCCCGCGGCTCCTTCGACGGATGGCGAGGCAGACCGCATGATCCCCGACTACCGAGGCGAGTTCACCGGCAAGCGCGTGGTCATCACGGGCGCGGCCGGGTTGATCGGCACGTGGACGGCCGAGGCCTTCCACGCCGAGGGCGCCGAGTTGGTGTTGTCCGACAACCGGCCCGAGCCGGTGCGGGAGCTGGCGAAGCGGCTGGGCGCCCACGCGGCGGTGGCCGACCTGACCACCGGCGCCGGCGTGGAAGAACTGATCGCGGCGATCGACGACCGCTGGCCGACGGCCGACATCCTCGTCAACAACGCCGGCATCTACCCGCGCACGCCGGTCGCCACCACCGAGCGTGAGACCGTGGAGACGATCTTCGCCGTCAACGTCCTCGCGCCCTACCAGCTCGCGCGGCACGTGATCGCGACGATGGCCGCCACCGGCACGCAGGGCTGCATCGTCAACCTGTCGTCCGGCGCGGCGAAACGCCCGACCCGCACCGGCGGCGTCTACTCCGCGAGCAAAGCGGCGCTGGAGATGCTCACCCGGTCGCTCGCCCTCGAAACGGGTGAGGCCGGGATCCGCGTCAACAGTGTGGGCCCCGGGTTCGCGCCCGGAAGCGAGGTCAGCGAGCTGCCCGACGAGCACGTCGCCAAGATGCGCCGGGCGATCCCGCTCGGGCGCACGTCCGGGCCCGCCGACGCGCCGTCGGCGATCCTCTGGCTGTGCTCCAGCGCCGCGTCGTTCGTCACCGGCACCACCCTCGACGTCGACGGCGGCCGCACCGCCGGCGACTTCACCCCGCCCGGAGGTGCGTCGTGACCTACCCCTGGCCCGGTGGCGCCCGCGCGGCCGTGTGCTTCACGCTCGACTTCGACGGCGAATCGCCCCACCTGTGGCGCACCCGCGAAAACCCGCCCGCCTCCGTCGGTGAGCTGGAGCAGCGGCGCTACGGGCCGCGGCGCGGGATCCGCAACCTGCTGTCCATGATGGACAACCTGCACCTGCGGGCGACGGTCTTCGTGCCCGGCTGGATCGCCGACCGCTACCCGGAGCAGGTGGCCGAGGTCCACGCCCGCGGCCACGAGCTGGCCCTGCACGGCTGGTGCCACGAGGCACCGACCGGCCTGACGCGCGACGAGCTGCGCCGCACGCTGACCCACGCCGCGGACACGCTCACGGCGATCACCGGCGAACGGCCGGTCGGCTACCGCTCCCCCAGCTGGGACATGACCACCGACGTGTTCCCGGTCCTGCACGAGCTCGGCCTGACGTACGACAGTTCGCTGATGGGCGACGACCGTCCGTACCTCGTCGACGACCTCGTGGAGGTCCCCGTCGACTGGGCCACCGACGACGCGCCCTACTACCGCTACGTCGGCGGGGATCCGCGGCCACCCGCGACCACACCCGAAGTGCTGGCCGGCTGGGCCGCGGAGATCGCGGCGGCGAAGAAGCTCGGGTCGCTGTGCATGATCACCGTCCACCCGTGGCTGTCGGGCCGGCCCGCCCGCGTGGCCGCGCTGGAAGCACTGCTCGCCCTCGTCGTCGCCGACGCCGGGCTGGCCACCCCCACCACCGGCGAGCTCGCCGCGCACCACCGCGAGCACGGCACCGGATACGAAGTCCCCCTCGGAGAGTTGGGCAGGCCCGGTCATGACTGAGCTGCTGGAAGTACAGGACCTGAAAGTGTCGTTCGGCGCCGGCCGTGAAGCCGTGCGCGGGGTCGACCTCACCGTCGGCCGCGGCGAAACCCTCGCCGTGGTCGGGGAATCCGGCTGCGGCAAGAGCCTCACGGCGCTGTCGCTGCTCGGCCTCGAACCGGCCGCCGCGCAGGTGACGGGGTCGGCGACACTCGGCGGCACGGAGCTCATCGGCCGCGGCGAACGCGAGCTGCGGCGCCTGCGCGGCACCCGCGCGGCGATGATCTTCCAGGACCCGATGAGCTCGCTGAACCCCACCACCCGCATCGGCACGCAGATCGCCGAGGTGCTGGCCATCCACACGCCGATGCGGCGCTCGGCCCGGCTGCGCCACGCCGTGGAGCTGATGGAGTCGGTCGGCATCACCGACGCCGCGGCGCGGGCGCGGCAGATGCCGCACGAGCTGTCCGGCGGCATGCGCCAGCGCGTGATGATCTCGATCGCGCTGGCCGGCAGCCCCGAGCTGCTCATCGCGGACGAGCCCACGACGGCGCTCGACGTGACCGTGCAGGCCCAGGTCCTCGCGCTGCTGCGGGAACGCACGCGGGACACCGCGCTGCTGTTCATCACGCACGACATGGGTGTGGTCGCGGAGATCGCCGACCGCGTCGCGGTGATGTACGCGGGGAAGGTCGTGGAGACCGGCACCGTGCGCGAAGTCCTCGAAGCCCCGCGCCACCCCTACACCGCGGCGCTGCTGCGCTCGGTGCCCGATCCCGACCGCCCGGCGGCCGGAGAACTGCCCACCATCCCCGGGCAGGTCCCCGCCGTCGGCGCGGTGCTCGAAGGCTGCCCGTTCCGCCCGCGCTGCGACCACGCCGACGACACCTGTGCCACGGCCCCGGCGCTCGTCGACGGCGTCGCGTGCTGGCACCCGGTGTCCTGCGAATCCCAGGAGGTGGCGTGATGACGGATCTCGTGGTCGCGGAAGGACTGGTCAAGCGCTTCGCCGTGCGCGGCGGCACGATGGCCGCCGTCGACGGCGTGAGCCTGCGCGTCGAGCAGGGCACCACGCTAGCGCTCGTCGGCGAGTCCGGCTGCGGGAAGTCGACCACCGGGCGGCTGCTGCTCGCGCTGGAGCGCCCGGACGAGGGCAGCGTGGAGGTCGCCGGGCAGGCCGTGCACTCGATCGGCAAGAAGCAGCTGCGCGAGCTGCGGCGCACGATGCAGCCGGTGTTCCAGGACCCCTACGACTCGCTCAACGGCCGCATGACCGTCGGGCAGATCGTCGCGGAACCCCTGCGCGTGCACCACTTCCGCGGCGATCTCGACGCACGCGTGCGGGAGCTGCTCGAAGCCGTCACGCTCGCGCCGGAGCTCGCGCAGCGCTACCCCCACGAGCTCTCGGGCGGGCAGCGCCAGCGCGTGGCGATCGCGCGGGCCATCGCGCTCGACCCGGAGTTCCTCGTGTGCGACGAGCCGGTGTCCGCGTTGGACGTCTCGGTGCAGGCGCAGGTGGTGAACCTGTTGCGGCGCCTGCAGGACGAGCGCGGGATCACGTACCTGTTCATCAGCCACGACCTCGCGCTGGTGCGCCACCTGGCTCACCGCGTGGCCGTGATGTACCTCGGGCGGATCGTGGAGGAGGGCGAGACCGAGGAGCTGTTCGCCGACCCGCGCCACCCGTACACGCAGCTGCTGCTCGCCGCCGCGCCCCGGCCGCGGGTGCGTGACCACGACCGGCAGGAGCCGGTGGAGCAGCCCGGCGAGGCCACGAGCGCACTGTCGCGATCGGACGGGTGCTCGTTCGCCCCGCGGTGCCCGCTGGCGACGGACCGCTGCCGCACCGAGGATCCCGCGCTGCGGCCGCTCGCGGACTCGCGCGCCGCGGCGTGCCACTACGCCGAGACCGCGCGGGTCGGGGTCGCATGATCACTCGCGACGCGTACGGAATCCCTTCGGTGGTGGCGGAAACCGAGGATCAGGCGTGGTTCGAGCTCGGCCGCGCCGCCGCCGAGGACCGGCTGTGGCAGCTGGAGTACGACCGCCGCCGCGCGGCCGGGCGGTGGGCCGAGGTCGTGGGCGAGCCGGCCGTGGCCGCCGACCGGCTCGCCCGCCGGCTGCGCCTCGCCGACGCCGCCGACCGCGACCTGGCCGCCATGGATCCCGCCACGCTCGCGACGTTCGAGCACTACGCGGCGGGCGTCAACGCCCACGTCGCCGAGCGCGGCACCGGCGTCGAGCACGACCGCGGCGGCATCGGCTGGGAACCGTGGACACCGAGGGATTCGCTGCTGATGTTCAAGATCCGCCACGTGCTGATGGGCGTGTGGCAGTACAAGATCGCCCGCGCAGTGCTGCGTGCGACGGCCGGCGCCGAGGCGGCCGCGAAGCTGGATCCACGGCCGCTGCCGGGCATGCGCGTGACGGTGCCGCCGCTGGGCCGGGTCGGCGACGCCCGCGCGAACCTGTTCGAGCAGGCCCGCGCCGACGTCGAAGCGGCGGCCGAGCACCTCGGGTTCCTCAGCGAGTCCGAGGGCGGGTCCAACGCGTGGGTGCTCGGACCGAGCCGCACCGCCAGCGGGAAACCGTTGCTGGTCAACGACTCCCACCGCGCGCTGGACGTGCCGAACACCTACTGGCAGGCCCACGTGCGCTGCCCGGAGTTCACCGTGTCCGGCGCGACGTTCCCCGGCCTGCCGGGCTTTCCGCACTTCGGCCACAACGGCCGCGTCGGCTGGGCCATCACCAACGCCGCGGCCGACGCGCAGGACCTCTACGTCGAGCACTTCCGCGGCGAGCAGGTGCGCACGGCCGACGGCTGGGCGGAAGCGTCGGTGCGCGACGAGGTCATCCACGTGCGCGACGGCGAGGACCGCGTCGAACGCTGCTGGCTGACCCCGAACGGTCCCGTGGTGCACGGCGACCCCGCGAGCGGGGCGGCCCTGTCACTGCGCTGGACGGCCACCGACGGCGCGTGCGAGCAGTTCGGCGTGCTGCGCCGGATGCTCCTCGCCCCCGACGTGCACACGCTGCTCGACGCGCAGGACGGCTGGGTCGACCCGGTCAACAACCTCCTGGCCGCCGATGGCGACGGACACATCGGTTACCTGCTGCGCGGACAGCTCCCGGCGCGCGACAACCACGCCGCCACGCAGCTGCCGGTCCCCGGCTGGGAGACCACCCACCGCTGGCGCGGCCGCGTGCCGTTCGGCGAGATGCCGCGGACGGAGGACCCGCCGGAAGACCTCATCGTCACGTCGAACAACACGGTCACCGCCGCCACGCACCCGGTCATCTCCCACGCGGTCAACGACTCCTACCGCGCCGAGCGCATCCACGAGCTGGCCGCCGCGGCCGGCCCCGCGACGGCCGAGGACATGCGCGTGTGGCAGGGCGACACGACGTCGGTCGCGGCCCGGCGCTGGGCGGAGCTGCTCGACGGACGCGGACCGTTCACCGGCGACGCCGAGCGGGCCCGCGCCGTGCTCGTGGCCGGCCGCGGGGACCTCGGCCCCGGCGAGACCACCGGGCTCGTGCACGCGTGCTTCCGCCGCGAGGTCGCCGCGCGCGTGCTGGACGCCGAGCTCGGCGCGGACACGCGGGCGTGGCTGATGAAGTGCGGGCTGCCGGGCATGCCCGTGGTGCTGCGCCGTTGGTTCGCGAGCCTGACCTGGCCGCGCGAGGGCACCTGGCCCGCCGAGCGGCTCGGCGACAACCTGCTCGCCGACGCGCTCGCCGCGGCCTGGCGCCGCGTGGCGGAGACGGGCCCGCAGCCTTGGGGCGAGGTCCACCGCACGGCGGCGAAGCACCCGCTGCACCCCGTGGTCGGCGCGGAGTTCGACCCGCCCGCCGTCGGCATCGGCGGGGACAACGAGACGATCCAGAACGGCGCCTACGGCTGGGCCCCGGGCGGGCGGTTCGACATCACCAACCTGTCGGTGTACCGGCAGGTACTCGATCTGGCCGAGCTCGGCGCCGCCGGCTGGGTGATTCCCGGCGGAGCGTCCGGCTCGCCCGGTTCGGCGCACTATTCTGACCAGCTGGTCGCGTGGCAACGGCACGAGCTCGTCCCGATGCACCCACCCGCGACCACGGCAGCCGCAACGGACACAGCCACGAACGAGGAGCCGCGACCCGGTGACTGACCAGCCCCCCGAACCGGCCAGCCTGGTCCGCACCGCGTACCGGGCGATCCGCGAGGCTGTGCTGGACCGGCAGCTGCTGCCCGGCGAGCGGGTGACCGTACGGCCGCTGACCGAGCGCCTCGGCATCTCGCCGACGCCGGTCAAGGCCGCGCTGGCCATCCTCGAACGCGAGGGATTCCTCGTGGCGCGGCAGCATTCGGGGTACTTCGTGGCCGAGCTGACCGTGGCCGACATGCGCGACATCTACGAGCTGCGCTCCGCCGTCGACACGCTCGCCGCGCGCGACATCGCCCGCACGCAGCCGGCCGAGCTGCTCGCCCGGCTGGCCGAGCTCGTCGAGGGCCAGCACGCCGCCCTGGCCGCCGGCGACGTGCCACGCTACGCCGAGCTCGACCGGGAGTTCCACGCCCTGATCTGGCAGGGCTCGGCCAACCGCCGCCTGCTGGCCATCGCCGATCTGCTCGGCGCGCAGCTGCAGCTGGGCCAGAACGTGACGATCACCGTCCCCGGCCGCCCCGAGGCGAGCCTCGACGAGCACGGGGAGATCCTGGACGCGCTGCGCTCCGGCGACACGGCGGCAGCGGAACAGGCGACGCGCCGGCACGTCACCCAGGTCATCCGGGCCTTGGAGTCGGCGCTCCCGTCCTGACGACACACGGAGGTGGAGCACGTGGACTTCGGGTTGACCGAAGACCAGGAAGCACTGCGCCGCGGCGCCCGCGAGCTGGCGGCGAAGTTCCCCGACGAGTACTGGGCCCGCTGCGACGCCGAGGGTGAGTTCCCGTGGGACTTCTACACCGCGTTCGCCGACGCCGGCTGGCTCGGCATCGCGATCCCCGAGCAGTACGGCGGCGGCGGGCTCGGGATCTTCGAAGCCGCGCTGCTGCTGGAAGAAGTCGCCGCGTCCGGCGCCGGGATGAACGGGTGCAGCACCATGCACCTCACGATCTTCGGCCTCAACACCATCGTGAAACACGGCAGCCCCGCGCTGCGTGAGGAGATCCTCCCCCGCGCCGCCGACGGCTCGCTGCACGTCTGCTTCGGTGTCACCGAGCCCGACGCCGGCACCGACACCACGCGCATCCGCACCTTCGCCCGCCGCGACGGCGGTGCCGACGCGGACTACGTGATCAACGGCCGCAAGGTCTGGATCACCAAGGCCGGCCAGTCGCAGAAGATGGTGCTCATCGCGCGCACCACGCCGCTCGAGGAGGTCGAGCGGCCCACCGACGGCATGTCGCTGTTCCTCGTGGACGTCGATCCCGAAGCGATCACGCTGACCGCGATCCCGAAGATGGGCCGCAACGCCGTCAGCTCCTACGAGGTCGCGATCGACGACCTGCGCGTGCCCGCGTCGGCCCGCATCGGCGAGGAGGGCCAGGGCTTCCGCTACCTGCTCGACGGCCTGAACCCCGAACGCATCCTGCTCGCCCACGAAGCCCTCGGCCTCGGCCGCGCCGCCGTGGACCGCGCCGTGGCCTACGCCCGCGAGCGCATCGTGTTCGACCGGCCGATCGGGCAGAACCAGGGCATCGCGTTCCCGCTCGCCGAAGCCCGGACCCGCCTCGACGCCGCCGAGCTCATGGCCCGCAACGCGGCCTGGCGCTACGACCAGGGCCTCTCGTGCGGGCGCGAGGCCAACATGGCCAAGTGGCTCTGCGCCGACGCCGGGTTCCAGGCCGCCGACCGCGCGATGCAGACCCTCGGCGGCATGGGTTACGCGAAGGAGTACCACGTCGAGCGCTACTTCCGCGAAGCCCGCCTGCTGCGGATCGCGCCGGTGAGCCAGGAGATGGTGCTGAACTACGTCTCCACCCACGTGCTCGGGCTGCCCAAGTCGTACTGACACGCGAAAAGCGGTCCCGCCCGGGTGGCTCCCCGGGCGGGACCGCTTTTCGCTGGTGCGCCTAGATCTTGGGCAGAGCCACGTCGTTCACCGTGGCCTGGCCCGCCATCACCTTCACCTGCCGGAACTGCGGCTGGTACCCGTTGGCGGCCACGGTGACCATCAGCGGGTTGTAACCCTTGTCCAGCCACAGCCGGTAGCGGCCCTGCGCGTCGGTCTTGAGGGTGTACGACACCTCGCCGCACACTCCGTTGTGGACCATCGTGCACACCTGCACCGTGGCGTCGGCCACCGGCGCGCCCGACGCGGAGTCGGTGACCGTACCCGAAAGCTCACCCCAGGCCTTGGGAGCCGCGGCCTGCAGCGTGACGGGCAGGGCCGCCACCGCGTAGGGCGAGTCGGTGTCGAGCGCGATCGTCGCCGTGTACTTGCCGGGCTGGGTGACCTTGCCGGAGTCGACGGTCACCGCGACCTTCGCGATGGCGCCGGGTGCGAGGTCCAGCTCGGTGCTGCCTTCGGAGAGCCAGCCGGCGTCGTCGTCACCGCACTGGTCGTAGCCCGGCAGCATCGCCGTGGTGCGCAGCGCCGGCACGAACGAACCGACCTGGTAGAGCGCACACGCCCCGCGTCCGCCGCCGTAGTACTCCTGCGGCAGGTCCGGCAGCGACGACCACCTGTCGCTCACCGGGTCGTACTCGATGGTGTGCGCGGTCTCGCCGGCCTGGGAGACGACCGTGCCGGTGCCGGTCTCGCCACCGGCGAGCTGCAGGCGGCCGTTCGCCCCGCTGTAGGCCATCTGGGAGACCTCGTACGGTGCGTCGGCCACCTTCGTCCACGCGGCGCTGCCCGGCTTGAACACATAGGTCGACTTGATGTTCGTGACGCCACCGAGGTACCCGCCGGCGCACACGATCTCACCGTGGATCCCGGCGCAGGCCGCGTCGCTCTCGGCCTCCGGGTAGTCGGGCAGTGCCGACCAGGCGTTGCGCACCGGGTCGTAGACGAACGCCGTCTTCACCGGGTCCTTGCCGCACACGCTCGCGCAGCCGCCGACCACGTACAGCTTCCCGCCGAGCGTGGCGGCGGTGGCGCCGTAGAGCTTCGCCGGCAGGTCCGCCAGCCGCGACCAGGTGTTCGTCTGCGGGTGGTAGGCGTACGTCGTGGACAGGAGGCCGGGCATCCCGGCCCCGCCGACGACGTACAGCGAACCGTCCAGGAACGCCGCCGCACCACGCATCACCGGCTCCGGCATGTCCGCGATCGGCGACCACGCGGCGGAGACCGGGTCGTACACGTAGCTGCGGGCCGAGGGCGAGAGCATGTGCATGGGCATGCCGCCCGCGCTGTAGATCTTGCCCTGGTAACCGCCGAGCGCGCTTTGGTAGGTGAACTCCGGGACGTTCGCCATCGGCTGCCAGCCGGCCGCCGCCGACGGGTCGACCCCAGTGAACCCGGTGACGTGCTCGCCGAGCGACACGTGCACCGGTGCCGTGCCGGTGTTGGTGAGCTTCACCGTCTGGTTCGCGACCTGGCCCATCGTCTTGCTCACGGTCAGCGCGGTCGAACCGACCGCCAGCTGCCCGGCCTTGAGCTTGACGTCCAGGCGGGCCACGGAGTTCAGGCCGGTCGTCGTCGACAGCGCCGGTGACGAGTACCGCGGCAGGCTCGCCGTGTACTGGTGCGCACCGGTGGTGTCGAACAGCTCGTAGAAACCGTCCGCCAGGGCGGCGTCGTCCGGGGTGGGCGAGCTGACCGCGGAGCGGGCCGCGGCGGCCGAGTCGGCCACCGTGACGTCGTCGAGCGGCCGGCCGTTGTTGGCGTCGGTGACCACGCCCGCGACCAGGCCGCCTTCGCCGGCCGTGCACGAACCGACGACCACGTCGTCCAGCTCCGCGAGCGAGTTCCCGGCACCCTGGAAGTGGAACCGCACGCGCACGGAGTCCTTGCCCGCGGCCTGCGGCAGCGGGATCGACACCTGCGTTTGCACGAGGTCGGTGGTGTGGTGCGCCAGCGGGCTCCACGTGGCACCGCCGTCGAGGGACAGATCGGCGTCGAACGCGCTGTTCCCGTCCGGCACGTACACGCCGCCGAACGACAGCACCGGAGCGTCGTCGCCGGTCAGGTCGAGGACCGGCGAGAGGAACGTGGTGTCCTCCGCCTTGCCGTCGCGGGTGATCGGGCTGGCGAGCGCGTAGTTGCCGCTGCTGATGAAGTTGAACAGCTCGATGCCGTTGTCGAACGTCCAGCCCGTCGAGGCCGGGTCGGCGTTCGTCACGGTCCACCCGTCCTTCGGGGCGGTGCCGAGCCAGCCGTCGAAGTGCGTCAGCGCGGCGTGGCCGTAGCCGAGCGCGGTGCACGCGTTCGGGTCGACGGCGGCGGTGAAGTTCTGCCGCACGCCCGAATCGGCGACGGTCACCTGCTTGTCGATCTGCTGGTAGCCGGGCTGCACCGCGGAGACGTGCAGCTGGTAGGCCGCGCCCTGCGGCAGGTCGACGCTGTACTTGCCGGAGAACGGGTCGGTGTAGATCGCGCCGCCGGGGTAGCCGTCGACGGTGATCTTCGCGTACAGCGGCCAGCCGTGGCCGGAGCCGTCGGTCACGGTGCCCGACACGGCCTGGGTGGCGATCTTCGCGACGGCGTAGTCGGACGTGGCGGCCTGACCGTCCACGATGGACAGTTCGCCGCTGCCGTTCTCGTAGCCGAAGCGGGTGACCGCGAGCTGGTAGGAGTCGGCGGCGACGGCCAGGTGGTAGGCGCCCTGGGCGTCGGTCGTGGCGTGGTAGACGTTGCCGGTGGCCTTGCCGGTGGCGGTCACCGTGGCGCCGGCGACCGGCGTGCCCGCGGTGTCGCGGACGTGGCCGTCGACCGTCCCTTGTGGAGTGTAGGCGAGGGTCGCGACGCCGTGGGGCGAGCCGAGACCGGTGGGGCCGTCCCAGCCCGGGCCGGCGGTGCACAGGACCGTGGCGCACGAACCGTTGGTGCCCTGGGTGACGTCGTAGAGGTCGTTGCCGTGGTTGAAGTAGGCGTAGGTCGCGGGGTTCGTGCCCGGCCGCGGGTCGCCGGCGAGGGCGAACATCGAGGCGATCAGCGGCGACGACAGGCTCGTGCCGCCCACCTGGCCCCAGCCGCCGGACTTGCCGGAGTCGTAGATCGCGAAGCCGCTCGCCGGGTCGGCGACGGCGGAGACGTCGGCGATGGCGCGGTTCGCGCAGCCGGTGGCCAGCTCCTGCTGGTACTCGGGCTTCGGCTCGTACGGGGAGCAGCCGGAGCCGGCGTCGGACCAGGCCTGCTCGCTCCAGCCGCGCGGGTTCGCCGGGTCGCGGTAGAGGTTCGTGCCGCCGGCGGCGACGACGTTGGGGTTGGCGGCGGGCCAGTCCTGCAGGCCGTAGGCGTGGTCACCGGTGGAGGCGACCATCGCGACGCCGGGCACGGTGTAGTGCGAGTCGAGCGTGCCCTCTTCGGGGTCCTCGCCGTCGATGCCGTAGGAGTTCGAGACGAACTTCGCGCCCAGGCGCACGGCGGTGTCGACCCCGACCACGATGTCGTACGGGCTCGTGGAAGCGCCCTCGACGAGCAGGATGTGGCACGCGGGGCAGGCGGCCGAGACGGCGTCGAGGTCGAGCGCGGTCTCCTGCGCCCAGCCGTCGTCGTCGGCCGGGTAGTTCACGCCGCCGTTCTGGTCCACCTTGCGGAAGCAGCCGTTGTCCGTGGTGCACGGCGGGAGGCCGTACTGCGCGCGGTACACGGCGAGGTCGGCCTCGGCGTGGGAGTCGCCGAGCGCGTCGATAATGGCGACGGTCTTGCCCGCGCCGCCGTCGGGGAGGTCGTAGGCGGCCTTGATGTCGGCCGGGCCGAGCGAATCCGGCAGCGGGCCGGCGTTGCTGGTCAGGGGGCGCAGGTCCGTGCCCGCCTTGAACAGCGAGTTGCACGTGACGGTGTGCGGCTTCGGCTTGGCGGGGTTGCAGCCGGTCGGGGCGTAGAGCGCCTTGGGCGCCTTCGCGGCGGTCTTGCCCGTGGCCGTCCGGGTGGCCTTGTCGGCGGCGACGGGCTTCGCGTCGCCGGAGGTGTTGGCGGCGTCGAGCACGGCCTGCCCGGCGGCTGCGGCTTGGGCCGGGGCTTCCGCGGACGTCTGCGGTGGGGTTGTGCCGGGTTGGAGGCCGGGTTGGGTGGTGCCGACGACCAGCGCCAGGCCGGCCAGCACCGGGAGGATGAGCGCCAGCAGGCGCCCCCGGGGGACTCTCAAGGGATGACCTTTCCGTTCGCCCGGGCAGTCACAGGGGTTCGTACCCCGCGGGCAGGTCGCGCCCGCCTTCGTCGGCTGCCCGGTCGGACCGATCGCCGGACGCCGGTGCGGCGTCGGCGCGATCCTCGGTGGTGGGGTGGGGATCGGTTCCCGCGCCGGGCCGGGGTTCCGCGCTGCCGTCCACCGGACAGCCATCGCCGGGTCTCGTCGCGTTCACCGGCGAAGTATCGGGGCGCACACGCTCGGTTCGCGATTGGGCGGATGACCTAATCTCGCGGACCGCGCTTGCTTAGTCCACGCCTTGGTTCAGTCCGCCCGTCGCCGGGGTGATGCCGGCCTGGGTGGCGCTCACGGCCAGCGCCGTGCGCGAGGAGACGCGGTGTTTGCGCATCGCGGAGTTCAGCTGGGCCGCCACGGTTTTCGGGGAGCGGGACAGGGCCTGGGCGATCTCCGGGGTGGTGAGACCGGTCAGCAGGAGGCGCACGACTTCCAGCTCGCGCGGGGACAGCTGGTCGCCGTAGCCGCGACGGCCGCCGCGCCAGACGGGGGGCGCGGGGAGCTGGGCGCGGATCCGGGAGGCGAGGGCGGAGGCGCCCAGGGCGACGCAGTCGGCGAGCACCGATTCCAGCTGCTCCACCGCGGCGGCGCGAGAACCGCCGGCCGGCAGGCACGCTGCTGCGCGCTCGCGGGCGAGCAGGGCGTCGTACGGGCGCGGCAGAGCGGCCCACGCGGCGGCGGCCTCGGCCCACTCGCGCGCGGCGCCGGCGTGGTCGCCCGTGGCCTCGGTGAGCAGCGCCCGGCAGCAGTGGATCGCGCCCGTCCCGCCGGGGTGACCGGCGGCGAACTCGGCCACCAGCGCCGAGGCCTCGGCGACCCGGCCGGCCGCGAGCAGCGCCTCCACCCGCACCGGCGCCAGTTCGGCCGCCCACAGCCAGATCTGCTTGCGCGCCACCACGGCCATCGGTTCCTCGGTGACCGCCAGCGCCCGCTCCGGGCGTCCGGCCGCCAGGTGCAGCCGGGCCAGCGCCGCCGCCGGTTCGAGCGGCATGTCGACAATCCCGCGTTGCCGGGCGGCGTCGAGCACCAGCGTGAGCTTGCGCTCGACCTCGGCCTCGCTGCCGGGCTCGGTGGCCGACTGCAGCAGCGCGCCCACCAACGTCGTGTCCAGCTGGATCAGCGGTTCCTCCGCGAGGTCCGCGAACTCGGCGACCCGGGCGGCCAGCCCGGTCCACGCGCCGGTCAGCCAGTCGAGCCGGATCAGCGTGGCGAGCCCCATGTCGCGCAACCGCTGCAACCCCTGCTGCTCGGCCAGCTCGACGGACCGGGTCAGCTTGGCGCGCGCGTCGGCGTAGCGGCCCCACTGCAGCGCGGCGTCGCCGTAGTTGAGCAGGCCGCGGGTGATCTGCAGCGGGTCGTGGGCGTCGTCCGCGGGCAGGGTGTCCGCGACCGCCCAGCCGGCTTCGTCGCCCATCTCGAGCAACGCCGTCGCGCGGTCGACGGTGAACGACAGCCGCTCGCGCTCCGGCACGGCCGAGCGCACGACGGCGTCGGCGCGGTCGAGCCATTCGCGGTGCGCCTGGAGGGGCCACGACGCTCCGGCGGGCCGGCCGAGCACCGACATCGCCTGCGCCGCGGCGGCCGGGTTGTCCGCCAGATCGGGGATCGCCCTGGCGATTTCGGCGGCACCCTCGGCGTAGTCGCCGGCGTGCATCAGCAACCGGCCCAGCTGGCTGCGGATCTCCGCGCTCTCGCGCCGGTCGAGCACGGCGCTGTCGAGCACCCCGCGCACCGTCCGCACGAGATCGACCCGGCCGAGATAGCCGGTGAACGCGAACAGCGGCGTCTTGCGCGTGAGCCGCGCCACGGCCGTCGGAGGCAGCGCGGGCGAGGCGAGCAGGCCGTGCAGAAAGGACACAGCGGTGTGGTGGTCGCCGGACGCGAGCGCGAGATCCGCCGCGCGTTCCGCGTACTCGCACCACTTCTCCGTCTCGCCGGCTTCGCGGAAGTGGTGCGCCAGCACGGCGACCGGCGCCGGATCCCAAGCGGACAGCGCCTTGCCCGAACGCCGGTGCAGCTCGCGGCGTTCGCGCCCGCCGATGCCGTCGTACACGGCCTTCGCCGCCAGCAGGTGCCGGAAGCCGAGGCGCCCGCGGTCGTCCTCGACGAGCAGCCCGCTGCGCGCCGCCTCGTCGATCGCGATGCCCGCCCGCGTGGCCGGCAGCCCGCAGACCTCGACGACGTCGCGCTCGGCCGCGGGGGTCGCGAGCACCGCGCACGCCCGCAGAACCGCCTGGGCGTCGGTGGTGAGCCGCACGAGCCGTTCGGCCAGCGCGTCGCGGATCGTCGGCGGCACCGCGATCTCGGTGAGCGAACGCCGGATCCACTCGCCGCCCTGGCGGATGAGGTCGGCGCGGTCGCGCAGCAGCCGGACGGACTCCTCGAGCGCGAACGGGATCCCGTCGGTGTGCCGGTGCAGGAACCGCGCGAACGGCTCCGACACGCGCTCGTCGCCCAGCATGGACGAGACCAGCTGCGCGGTCTGCGCCACGTCGAGCGCGCCGAGGGTGATGCGCGGGTAGCGCGAGGAAAGCCGCAGCAGCAGGCTGTCGTCGCCGACCTCGTCGGGCCGGTAGGTGAGCACCAGTCCCGGCCGCGGCTCGTGCCGGGCGGCGAGGAACAGCAGGAACTCCAACGTGGTCTCGTCGGCCCAGTGCACGTCTTCGACCACGAGCACGTCGACGCCGATCCGGTCGAGCAGCTCGGCCAGCGCGCGCAGCAGCCGGTGCCGCGCCGCGCCCGCGTCGGCCAGCGCCTCCGGGGCGGGCGGCAGGTCCCACTCCGGGAACAATGGCCGCAGCGTGCCGGCCAGCGGGCTCAGCCGCAGGCCGGCCACGCCCGGACGCGCCTGGCGCAGCGCGTCGACGATCGGGCCGAGGGTGAGCGCCTCCCGCAGCGGTGGGCAGCGCGCGACGAGGACGCCGGGCTCCGGCAGCAGCTCCCGCACGAGCCGGCTCTTGCCGATGCCCGCCTCGCCCGAGACCAGCACCACGCCCGGCGGCGACGCGAGCGCGGCGGCCAGGCGGGTGAGCTCGTCGTCGCGGCCGATGAGCCGGGGCGTGCCGACCGCGGGGAGATCACGCCCGTCCGCTGCCACGCCTGCCCCCGCTCGCCTCGCCGATCACCGCTGGATTCTCGGCACGTCGGCCCCGCGCGGGCAAGCGATCCGGACCGTGATTCACACTGCTGTCACACGTTTCCGACAAAAACCGACACGACGAGGGCAAGTGGCGCAGGCGGCGTCGGCCGATCGGCGCAACCGTCCGAAGTGGACCGCTCAGGACGAGGGCGCGATCTCCGCGGAGTCGCTGAGCCGCAGCTTGCGCCGCGCCCGCTGGAAGAACGTGGTGCGGCCCAGCCGCACGACGCGGGCCGCGCTCGGGCGGGCGCACAGTTCGATGCACTCGCCGGGCTGCACGTAGCCCTCGACGATCCCGTCGACCTCCACCGCCAGCCGGCCGCTGTTGGGCAGCACCTCGAGCGCCAGCGTGTCGTCGACCGAGAGCACCACGCCGCGGCCGTACGCGGAGTGCGGCGCGGCCGGCGTGACCAGCAGCGCCTCCACGGCGGGGCTCGTGATCGGGCCGCCGGCGGAGAAGCTGTAGGCCGTGGAACCGGTGGGCGTCGCGACGATGACCGCGTCGGCCGCGTAGCTCACGAACTGCTCCTCGTTCACCCGCACCGCGACCAGCGCCGAGCCGTCGCCGGGCACGCGGACCACGGCGACGTCGTTGAACGCCGTCACCGTCCGGCCGCCGATCACCGCGTCGACCGCCAGGCGCGGCTCGACGGTGAACTCGTGCGCGTCGATCATGGACAACGCACCGGGCAGGTCGGGCACGTCGACTTCGGCGAGGAAGCCGAGCTTGCCGAGGTTCACGCCGAGCACCGGGGCGCGCTGCCCGTCGGCCAGGCGCATGGCGCGCAGCATGGTGCCGTCGCCGCCGAGGCTCACCAGCAGGTCGGACTGGGTGGCGAGCTCTTCCGCCGACACCCCCACCGCCTTGCAGTCCAGGCGCACGATCTCCTCGGCGATGCCGAGGATCTTGATGCCGCGGTTCGCGGCCCACCCGAGGACGGCCTCGACCGCCGGGGCGGAGTCCCGCTTGGGGTGCAGGACCAGACCGGCCGAGTGCATGTCAGCGCTCCCGCTGGTCGAGCGGCACCGCGAATCCGGGAAGCACTGGCTGTTCGGGAAGCATGGGCCAAGTCTGCCCGGATCCGACGGCTTTGGCGAGCCCCGCCTAAGCTGGGCGTTCGTGATCGAGAGTGCGCGCGGCGCGGCCGCCAACTGGGCGGGAAACCTCACCTACGGCGCCCGCGAGGTGCTGACCCCGCGGACGCTCGACGAGGCCCGCGAGCTCGTCGCCTCCGCGACGAGGATCAAGGCGCTCGGCAGCCGCCACAGCTTCAACGACGTGGCCGACAGCCCCGGTGGCGTGCAGCTGGATCTTTCCGGTGTGTCCGGTTCGCCGTCGCTGGACGCCCGCGGCGCCACCGTGACCGTGGGCGGTTCGGTCCGCTACGGCGACCTCGTGGCCCAGCTCGACGAAGCCGGCTTCGCCCTGGAGAACCTCGCGTCACTGCCGCACATCACGGTGGCCGGCAGCGTCGCCACCGGTACCCACGGCTCGGGCGAACGCCACCGTGGCCTGGCCGCGGCCGTCTCCGCGCTGGAGCTGCTGACCGCCGACGGCTCACTGCGGACGTTCACCCGGGGCGACGCGGACTTCGCCGGGGTGGTCGTCGGCGTCGGCGCCCTCGGCGTGGTGACCCGGCTGACGCTCGACCTGGTCCCGTCGTTCACCGTGCGCCAGGACGTGTTCGACGACCTGCCGTGGGCCGCCGCCGTCGAGCACTTCGACGAGGTCCAGGCCGCGGGCTACAGCGTCAGCCTGTTCACGAACTGGGCCCGCGACGCCGTCGACCAGGTCTGGCTGAAAAACCGCGGGCCGGCCGAGGCCCCGGGCGCGCTGCCCGCCGACGTCCCTACGTCACTGTTCGGCGCCGCCCCCGCCGACGGTCCCCGCCACCCCGCCCACGCCGCGGGCGTCCCGGCCGGCAACACCACCGCCCAGCTCGGCGCCCCCGGCCCCTGGTACGACCGCCTCCCCCACTTCCGCCTCGGCTTCACCCCGAGCGTCGGCGCCGAGCTGCAGACCGAGTACTTCGTGCCGCGCGCCGCCGCCCCCGCCGCCTTCGAGGCGCTGCGCGGCATCGGCCACCGCATCGCCCCGCTGCTCCTGGTGTCCGAAATCCGCACCATCGCCGGCGACGACCTCTGGCTCAGCCCCTCGTCGGCCCGCGACAGCGTGGCGCTCCACTTCACCTGGCTCCCCCGCCAACCCGAGGTCGAGGCCCTCCTGCCCACCATCGAAGCCACCCTCGCCCCCTTCGCCCCGCGGCCCCACTGGGGCAAGCTCTTCCACGGCGAGGCCCTCGACCTGGCCTATCCGCGGCTGGCGGACTTCCGCGCCCTGGCTGAGCGCCTGGACCCCACCGGGAAGTTCCGCAACCCGTTCCTGGACCGGCACGTCTTCGCCGACTGACGCTCGGCTCGCGCACCCATCACCGGCGTTCTCCTGATCACAGTCGGCAGCCTCAATAGAAGGCGTGTGCAATTATTGCCAGCGACGGTAGTTGTCCACGCTTCAAGAGGAGATCCCATGCCGCTCGCCCTGCTCGCGCTGGCCATCGGCGCGTTCGGCATCGGCACGACGGAGTTCGTGATCGCCGGGTTGCTGCCCGAGGTGGCCGCCGACTTCGGGGTGTCCATCCCGGCCGCGGGGTGGCTGATCACCGGCTACGCGCTGGGGGTGGCGGCCGGGGCGTTGCCCATGACCGCGCTCGGCACGCGGATGCGGCGCAAGCACCTGCTGCTCCTGCTGATGGGGGTGTTCATCGTCGGCAACGCGTTGTCGGCGGTGGCGCCGAGTTACGGCGTGCTGCTGGCCGGCCGGATCGTCGCGGCGTTGACGCACGGGGCCTTCTTCGGGGTCGGCGCGGTGGTGGCCGCGGACCTGGTCAAGCCGGAGAAGAAGGCCAGCGCCATCGCGCTCATGTTCACCGGGCTGACGCTGGCCAACGTGCTCGGCGTGCCGCTGGGCACGTTCATCGGGCAGGGCCTGGGCTGGCGCGCGACGTTCTGGGTCGTCGCCGGCCTCGGCGTGCTGGGGCTGGCCGGAGTGGCCGCGCTCGTGCCGGACACCCCGCGGCCCGAGAACACGAGCATCAAGACGGAGTTCGCCGTGTTCCGCCACGCGCGGGTGTGGCTGGCCGTCGGCACGACAATCCTGGGCTTCGGGGGCGTTTTCGCGAGCTTCACCTACATCGCGCCCATGATGACGGAGGTCGCCGGTCTCCCGAGCGGCGCGGTGAGCTGGCTGCTGGTGCTGTTCGGCGTCGGGCTTGTGCTGGGCAACCTCGTCGGCGGCAAGTTCGCCGACCGCGCCCTGATGCCCACGCTCTACACCGTGCTCGTCGCGCTGGCGGTGGTGCTCGCGGCGTTCGCCTTCACCGCCCACGCGGCCGTGCCCGCGATCGTCACGCTGTTCCTGCTGGGCGGCTTCGGCTTCGCGACGGTGCCGCCGTTGCAGATGCGGATGCTGGCCAGCGCCCAAGCCGCGCCGACCGTCGCGTCCGCCGTGAACATCGGCGCGTTCAACCTCGGCAACGCGCTGGCCGCCTGGCTCGGCGGCGTCGTCATCGCCGCGGGGTACGGCTACGCGTCGACCAACTGGGTCGGCGCCGCCATGACGGCAGCGGCCCTCGCGCTGGCCGTCGTCTCGGGCCGGCTGGACCGGGCCGGCACGAAAGCACTCGTGCACTAACCACAGTGGACACCGCGGGCCCGGCACCCGCGCCGGGCCCGCGGCTTCACCGTCACACCAGCTTGCGCAACCGCGGCAGGATCTCGGTGCCGTAGGCCTTCAGGAACCGCTCCTGGTCCGGCCCGGGGGCGTGGAACACCAGGTGTGTGAAGCCCAGGTCGAGGTACCGCTTGATCGCCGCCACGTGCTCGTCCGGGTCGGACGACACGATGAACCGGCTCGCGGCCCGCTCGATCGGCAGCGCGTCGGCCAGCCGCTGCATCTCGACCGGGTCCTCGACGCCCGTCTTCTCCTCCGGCTTCAACGCCAGCGCGCCCCAGAACCGCGTGTCCTGCAACGCGCGGTCGGCGTCCGCGTCGAACGAGACCTTGACCTCGATCATCATGTCCACGTCGCCGACCGCCCGGCCCGACTGCTCGACACCTTCTCGCACGGCGGGCAGCAACGTGTCCGTGTACAGCGACGGCGCCTTGCCGCTCGTGGTGATGAACCCGTCACCACGCCGGCCCGCGAGCCGCGTGGCCGCCGGGCCGGAGCCCGCGATGTAGAGCGGCACCGGCACCTCCGGGCGGTCGTACACCGTGGCCTTCTCCGTGCGGTAGTGCGCGCCCTCGAAGTCCACGCGCTCCTCCGTCCACAGGCGGCGGATGAGCTCGATCGCCTCCTTCAACCGCGCGAACCGCACCTTCGGCTCCGGCCACTCGATGCCGAGCGGCGCCTCGTTCATCGACTCGCCCGAGCCGATGCCCAGCACCACGCGGCCCGGGAACAGGCACCCGAGCGTGGCGAACGCCTGCGCGACCACCGCCGGGTGGTAGCGGAACGTCGGCGTCAGCACGCTCGTGCCGAGCACCACCCGCTCCGTCGCCGAACCGAGCGCGCCCAGCCACGGCAGCGCGGCCGGCGCGTGGCCGCCGTCGTGGCGCCACGGCTGCAGGTGGTCGCTCACGAACACCGAGTCGAACCCGTTCTCCTCGGCCAGCACGCCGTAGCGCAGCAGCTCCGCCGGCGCGAACTGCTCCGCCGATGCCTTGTACCCGAACCTCACCACTGGACTCGTCCCTTCTCAGACGCCCGCGTTCACCTTGCCGATGATCTCCGACCCGAGCAGCTCGATCTGATCGAACCACCGATCGAACTTGAACCGGAAGTCGAACACCAGGTGCTCCACCCCGGTCGCGGCGAAGCGGTCGATTTCCTCCAGAGCATCCTCCGGTGTCCCGACGATGAGCTGCCCTGAGAGATCCTTCACGGTCTCGAACTTGCCCGACGGCGGCTTCACCGCGAACTTCGCCTTGTTCGCCCAGGCCAGCAGGCCCGGGACGTTCACGTGCTGCACCGCCTCCTCGTACGTGCGCTCGATCGACGTGGGCGGGATCACGGCCACGGTCGGCATCGTGCGCCCGGCCGTCTCCGACAGCTCCCGCATCGTCGTCACGCGCTTGTCCAGCGTCGCCATCGAGATCCGGCCCGGCATCCAGCCGTCGCAGAACTCCACCGCGAGCCGCGCCGAACGCGGGGTGGCGCCGCAATACCAGAACGGTACCCGCCCGCCCAGCGGCTTCGGCTCGATCGTGATGTCGCTGAACGAGAAGTTCGCGTCCGAGTAGGTCACGTCGTTCTCGGTGAACACGCGCTTGAAAATCTCGGCGTTGGAGCGCACGAGCTCCACCCGGTCGCGCTCGCCCCACTCGATGGCCTCGAACTCGTGGTCGAACGTGCCGGCCCCGAACCCGAGGATCACGCGCGGGCCGAACAGCTGCGTCATCGTTCCCGTCATCAGGGCCGTGACCAGCGGGTGCCGGAACGGGATCAGCGAACCCGTGCCCAGCTCGATGCGCTCGGTCACGGCGCCGATGGCCGTGAGCGTGGTCAGCGCGTCGTAGAACGTGCGGTTGGGCTTCTCCATCTCGCCGTGCGGCTCGAACACCAGGTGGTCACGCACCCAGACCGAGTCGAACCCGGCCTTCTCGGCCATGATCGCGCCCTGGAGCACGTTGTCGCGCGAGGCGTGCTCGCCGAAATGCGGGAGCAGCAGTCCGAACTTCATGCGTTCTGCACCTTTCCTGACACCGCCTGCTTGCCGTGCCCGGCCTCGCCGGTCACCTTGCCGTCCGCGAACACCTCGGTGCCGCGCACGTAGGTCTGCTCGATGCCGGCCGTGAGCTGCCGGCCGTCGTACGGGGTCCAGCCGATTTTCGAGAGCACGCCCTCGTTCGTGATCGTCCACGGCGCGTCGAGGTCCGCGATCACGAAGTCCGCGTCGCAGCCCGGGGTCAGCGCGCCCTTCACACCCTGCAGGCCGAACTTCGCGGCCGGCGCGCCGGCGACGAGCTCCACCGCGCGGTCGATCGTGAGCAGGCCCTTGTTCACCGCGTCGAGCGCGAGCGGGTAGAAGTACTGGATGCCCGGCGTGCCCGTGTGGGAGCTCCACATCTGCGTCCAGCCGATCTCCTTCTCCTCGCGCGTGTGCGGCGCGTGGTCGGAGGAGAACATGTCGATCGTGCCGTCGCGCAGGCCTTCCCACACGGCTTCGCGCCCGTCGTCGGGCACCCAGTAGGACAGCGCGTACGGGCCGAGCTTCTCGACATCGTCCCAAGTGGACAGGAACGGAAGCCAGTGGTTGACCTCGCAGGTCACGTCCACGCCGTGCTCCCGGGCCCGCCGCACGGCCTCGACCGACCGGCGCGTCTGGATGTGCGCGAGGTGCACCTTGCAGCCCGACGCCTCGGCCAGGCGCAGCACGACCTCGATGGCGGTGTCCCAGATGACGCCGTTGCGCGCGGCGTAGGCCGACGCGTACCCCTGCGGCGTGTTTTCCCCGCGCGCCAGGTATTCGCCCTCGATGTAGTCCATCAGCGACTGGTCGTGTGGGTGGATGATGAAGCGCTTACCCGTCTTGGCGATGGCGTCCATCATGCGCAGCAGGTCGCCGTGCCCGTGCATGCCGGTGCCGGCCGGGTGCGGGTAGGTGCGGCCGGTGTCCACGACCATGTAGATCTTGTAGGCGTTCACGCCCATCGCGGCCATCGGCGCGATCTCGTCGGGTTGCGTGGCCGCCGGGTTGTGGTTCCAGTCCACGATGGACTTCTCGGCGTAGAGGTCGAACACCTCGCGCAGCGTCTTCGCGGTGGTGGTCGGCGGGTTCAGGTTCGGCATCCCGAAGATCGTGGTGACGCCGCCCGCGGCCGCCTGCAGCGAAGTGGTGTAGATGTCTTCCTTGTGCTCGAACCCGGGCTCACGGGTGTGCACGTGGACGTCGACCATGCCGGGCAGCACCAGCTTCCCGGTGGCGTCGACGGTGCGGCCGACGTCGGCGACCTCGACGGAGCCGGACACGACCCCGACGACCTTGCCCTCGTTCACCAGCAGGTCGCCGTCCACGGCGCCGCCGGGCAGCTGCACCCGGCCGCCACTCACGCGCAGATCGATGCTCATGCCTTCACCTCCACTACGGCCGGGTGTCCGCCCGGCCGGCTCGAACGCACGACCACATCGGCCGGGCGGAGATACTCCTCGAACCACGCGACGATGCGGGGCGTCGTCGCGGTCCAGTACTTGTCGTAGGCGGCGTAATGGCTCGTGTGCCGCTGCATGATCAGTTCCTTCGGCCCGCGCGCGGCCTCGTAGATCCGCTCCGCGTGGTCGGTGGGCGTGGTGGCGTCGTTCTCCACGCCGATCACGAGCAGCGGCGTGTCGAGCGTCGCCGCCGCCTCGGCCGGGCGGTAGGCGATGATCTCCTCCGCCGCGGCCAGGCGCACCTGCTTCGGCACGCGTCCGTCCACATCGGACTTCACGCTCGTGGCCCGGCGCTCCGAGGTCGGCACCATGATCTCTTCACGCGGGTTCACGAGCTTGCCGGCGCCGTGCAGCGTCCGCTCGCGCCGGTCGGCGTCCAGCTCCGCCAGGAAGTCGAGCCACTGGTACTCGCTGCGCATGCGGTGCAGCCAGTCGCCGCCGTCGGCCACGGGCAGCTGGCTCACCGCCGCCCGCACCCGCGGGTCGACGGCCGCGAGCAGCACCGCGTTGCCGCCGCCCGTGCCGCCGCTGCCGAACACCCCGATCGAGTCGGGCAGCACGTCGGGCCGCGCCTCGGCGTAGGTGACGGCGCTGCGCAGGTCGGCCAGCTGCCGCGCCGGCGACAGCAGCTCCGGGTCGCCCTCGGAGTCGCCGAAGCCGCGGTAGTCGAACACCAGCACGGCGAACCCGGCGTCGGTGAGAGCCTGGTGGTAGCGCACGTAGAGCTTCGCGTCCTTCAGGCCCATCCAGCCCGGGCCCTGCACGACGACGCGGTAGGGCCCGTCGCCCTCGTCGGGGGTGCGCCAGAGCCCGCTGATGCGTTCGCCGTCGCTGAACCAGGAGACCTCGTCAGTTCTCATGCCGTTTCCGTTCACTCCTGCCCGCCGGTTTCCGGGCAGGGGGTACCTGCCCGGCGATTCGGCCGGGTTTGCGGACAACGCGGTATTCGATTGAGGGAAAGGGATTCGGTTACGCGGGGAATTCGCTGTCGGGTTCGCGATCGCTTTCGCCGGAAAGGATCCTGGCGACGCCTTCGCTCACTTCGCGGAGGTGATCGTGCAGCGCCGCTTCGGCCTTCTCGACGTCACCGCGCTCGACGTGGTCGACCAGCGTGGTGTGCCGCCCGTGGTGGCTGCGGCTGCCCGACACCCGCCAGCCGAGCAGGTACCGCCCGACACTGCTGCGCAGGTCCTCGATCAGCTCCACCAGCCGCGGGTTGCGCTCGGCGTCGTAGAGCTCCCGGTAGAACCGCACGCGGACGTCGAGGAAGCCTTCGCCCTCCTCCTCGGAGTCGAGCAGCTCCGCGTTGCGGCGCAGGCTCGCGATCCGCTCCGCGGTCATGGTCTTCATCGACTTGCGCAGCGCGTGGGTCTCGAGCAGGTCGCGCAGCTCGTAGATCTCCACGAGCTGCTCGGCCGTCAGCGTCTTGACCACCGCGCCGCGGCGCGGGTGGAACTCCACGAGTCCCTCGGCGTCGAGCCGCAGCAGCGCGGCCCGCACCGGGAGCCGGGACACCCCGATCGCGGTGGCCAGCGCCTCCTGCCGGAGGTGCTCCCCGGGGGCGAACGCCCCGGAGAGCAGCGCCTGGCGCAGGACCTCGTAGACCATGTCGCCGATCGAACGGTAGCCGCTCGACAACCGCGACACGACCTCGTCGAAGCTGGCGCGGCCGGTGATCGCGGACCCCTCCGGGGCGCCGCCTCCCGTACCGCCGCCGGCTCCACCGGACTGACGCTGAGCCATCGTGACCTAGCCTCCCCTCGACCGGCGTGCACCGGCCGTCAAGCGGTTACCATTCGTCGTTAATATCCGGCCAATCGTATCCTGGATCCATTATCGGACCGACCCCGGCGAGTCCTTTCCCACGGGAGCTTTTCACCGGGTCTTTCCGTTGCGGATCAGGGTGATCAGCCGAGCTTCATGGCCGCCGTCGCCTTGTCCCACGTGGCGGTGTCGACCCACACCGACGTCGCCGGTGCCTTGGTGATCGCGCCGACCTTGTTCGCCAGATCCTCCTGGACCTTCGCCGAGGCCTCGGAGTAGGCGTCCTTCGAAGCGGGGAACGTGTCCGCCGCCTTGAGGGCGTCGTAGGTGCTCGACGCTTCCTTCTCGTCCGCCTTCGCGTAGGCGACCGCGGCCTTGACCCACTGGTCCTTGTCCGTGTTGAAGATCTGCGCCGCCTTGATCCACGCCTGGTCGATCGCCACGGCCAGCGCGCCGTGGCTCGCCAGCCACTGCGGTGAGGTCGCGAGGAACGAGTCCGCGAGCTCAGGCGCGGTCTTCGACATCGTCACGAGGTCGTGGAAGCCGGCCGAGGTCAGCTTCGACACGTCGGTGGCGTGCGCGAACGTCGCGTCGATGTGGTGGGTGAGCATGGCGCTCACGCGCACCGACGCGCCACCGGCCACGGTCGTGGTGACCGCCTTGGGGTCGATGTTGTTCTTCGCCAGCAGGTCGGCGAACATCAGCGCCTCGACGCCGTGGACGTTCGACGTGCCGTAGACGTGACCGGGCAGGTCCTTCATCGAGGTCAGCGAAGGGGCGCCGATGAAGTGGTAGTCCAGCCGCGGCTGGCTCGGCCCGAAGATCTTCAGGCCCGAGTTGATCGACGACGAGACGGCGAGCGTGCCGATGTCGGCGTCGCCGGCGAGCAGCACCCGGATGGCGGCGGGGTCGCCGGTCTGGTTCACGATCGACGCGTCGGCGCCCCAGCTCTTGAGGACCTGCGCCATGAGCGCGATCTTGGTGTCCTCGATGGCGGGGGCGGCACCGGTGACGATCCGGATGGTGGTGCCCTTGAGGTTCGGCGTGCCGTCGGCCGAGGTCGGCAGCTTGTCACCGGTGCCGGTGGCCGCGTCGCCGGAGCCGCACGCGGCCGTGAGCGACACGGTGAGCGCGGCGATCGCGCCGACGACGAGCGCCGTGCGGCGCCGCCGCGAAGAGGGAGCGGACATCGCGGACCCTCCTTTCTGGACTGGATCTGACGGTGGGGTGGGGGTTGGGAGTGCGGTTCGAGCAGGAACTTCAGTGCAGTGACTTCAGTGCGGTGACTTCACTGCGGGTACTTCAGTGCAGGCCGAGCACGATGCCCAGCACGTGGTCACGCAGCTTCGCCACCTCGGGATCGCCGAGCAGCTCCGCGTGCGTGCGCGGTTTGGGGAACGGGACCTCGACGACATCGCGGACCGAGCCGGGCGAGGTGCCCATCACCACGATGCGGTCGGAGAAGAACACGGCCTCGTCGACGTCGTGCGTCACGAGCACCGTGGTCGCGCCGATGCCTTCGATGATCGTGGCGATGTCCTGCTGCAGCCGGCGCCGGGTGAAGGCGTCGAGCGCGGACAGGGGTTCGTCCATGAACAGCACGTCGGGGTCGCAGGCCAGGGCCCGGGCCAGGCCCGCGCGCTGCTGCATGCCACCCGAGAGCGCCGACGGGTAGTAGCCCGCGAAGTCCTGCAGGCTCGTCATCTCGAGCTTCGCGGCGATCGCGGCGTCGACCTCTTCGGGCGGGAGCTCCTTGGCCTTCAAGGCGAAGGCCATGTTCTCGCGCACGGTCTTCCACGGCAGCAGCGCCGGCTCCTGGAACACGAACCCGATCGACCCCGGCACGCCCTGCACGGGGTTGCCGTTGATGCGGATCTGGCCGTCGTCGACCGGGATGAGCCCGGACATCATCCGCAGCAGCGTGGTCTTGCCGCAGCCCGACGCGCCGATCAGCGAGATGAACTCGCCCTGGCGGATGTCGAAGTGCACGTCGGAGACGGCGAGGAAGCTCTCGGCCTTGCGGCCCGGGCGCTGGTAGCGCTTGGACACGTGCTCGATCTCGATGCACGCCGTGGGTGCGCTCATGGCGGACCTTTCCTAGACGATGCCGGGTTCAGACGCGGGTGTGGGCCGAGCCGGTGGACGACCACGGGGCGAGCTTGCGGCGCAGGACCTCGAGGACGATCGTCCCGATCACGCCGACGATCGAGGAGCTGATGATCGAGGCGAGCAGCGGCGCGGTCTGGAACGAGTCGCCGTAGTTCTGGATCAGCCCGCCGAGACCCTTGAGGCTGATGTCCATCTCGCCGATGATCACACCGATCAGGGCCTTGGCCAGTGCGATGCGCAGGCCGGCGAAGATGTAGGGCACGGCGTTGGGCATCGCGACGTGGCGGACCACCGACCACTCCCCCGCCCGGTAGACCTTCGCCATGTCGAGCAGGATCGCCGGGGTGTTGCGGGTGCCTTCGGCCGTGTTGATGATGATCGACCACACCGCGAGCAGGAAGGTGATCGTGACCTCGGAGGTGAACCCGATGCCCGTCCAGATCACCACGAGCGGCGTGAGCGCGATCAGCGGCGTCGCCTGGAAGAAGCTGACGTAGGGGTTGAGCACGCGCGACACGGTTTCGCGCCGGCCCATCCACACGCCCACCGCGATGCCGACCACGGCCGAGAGCCCGAAGCCCGTGGCGAGCACCTCCATGGCCCGCAGGAAGGCCGCGCCGAGCTCACCGTTGCCGATGATGTCCACAAAGGACGTGGCGACCGCCGACGGAGTGGCCAGCAGGATCGGGTTGACCTGCGCGCCGAAGATCTGCCACACGCCCAGGAACACCACGACCGACGCGACGGGCAGCACCCGGCGGCGGACCTTCGCGTTCCACGGGATCCGGAACTTCCTGGGTGGTGCGGCCGGCGGTCCGGCCCGGTCCGGGGCCGAACTGGCCAAGCTCGTGTCTTCGGTGAGGGACACCGTGACCTCCTCCGGTTGTCAGTTGGAGCCTGGATCCATTCGACATCAAGGTCAAGCAGTCCGGCCGTGAACTGTTCTGTTCGGGGATGACGTACCTGTGCAGCGTGGATTCGTACACTGTGGACACGAGAAGTGCGCACAACGACTGCCACCGGCCGGTTTTCGCGGCCGACGGGGTTCTGTCCAGTGTGGAGCTGTCCGGTGTGGTCAGGCGACGAGCACGCCGGCGCGGCGGCCGAGGTGCACGTAGTGGTCCCAGAGCTTGCCGGGGCGGTGCCCGCCGCGGTCGTAGCTCTCGGCGACCTGCACGATCTCTTCGGGCGTGAGCGGCAGCGGGGTGCCGAGCTGGCGTGCGAGGAGGAGCGTGCGGGCGTTCTCCTCGAGGTCGAGGCAGTCCATCAGCAGTTCCTGGATGCGGTTCGCGACCACGACCGTGCCGTGCGAGCGCAGCAGGCACGCGCCGGCGTCGCCGAGTGTCTTCGCCACGGCGTCACCCTGCTCGCGCGAGCGGATGTGCGTGGGATCGGGGTGCACGGCCAGGCCGTCGGGGAACTTGTAGGCGAAGTGGCGCATGGGCAGGAACGGGTGGTCGACCATGGTGAAGGTGGTCGACAGCGTGGGGTGGCCATGGCAGATGAAGTCCACTTCGGGCCGCGCGCGGTAGACGCCGGTGTGGATGGCCGTCTCGGCCGGCGGCGGGAGCTCGCCCTCGACGAGGTTGCCGTCCAGGTCCACGACCAGCAGGTCTTCGGGTCGCAGCGCGGCCCGGCTCGCGTCGCGCGGCTGGATGAAGATGCGGTCGTCGGTGCCCGGGACCCGCGCGGAGAGGTGCCCGCTGTAGTCGAGGACACCTTTGAACACGAGCAGACTGGTGCAGGTGACGAGATCGGCCCGTACTCGGTCGGCGTCGGCCTGGGAATCGATCATGAAAGCCCTTCCTCTCGGATTGGCGATTGGATCCAGGATAAAGGAAACACTTTCACAGCGGAAGTATCTCCAGGTCGCGAACCGGCCACGGAGTTGCGGCCGGCGCGCGGGGTGGGGCTGTTGTTGCGGGAAGGTTAGGCGTCCGCGCCGCCCGGCGCCATCATCTCAGGTAACGCTTCCGATTTTCCCGATCGAGTCCTGGCGCGACAGACGTCAACAGGGGACACGGCCACCGGGCCCACGCACGGTGACCGACGTGGGCCCGATGGCCGCGAAGTGATCTTTGTGGACAGTGCCGCTCAGGTGGTGCGCGCGAACTCGCCGATCAGCCGGGCGAGCTCGGCCGGCCGATCGAGCGGCAGCAGGGTGTAGCTGTCGTCCACTTCGGACAGTTGCGACTTGGGCAGCAGTTCCGCCAGCCGCCGCCCGTGCTCCGGTGGCATGACGCGGTCCTCGCTCGCCCACACGACCAGCGCGGGCCGGTCGAACTCCGGCAGGTGCGCCGCGGCGTCGACGAGGATCCCGGGCTCGGCCGCCGCGGCCCGCAGCACGCGAACGGTGTCGCGGCGGATCGCCGGTTGCTCCAGCAGCGGCCGCAGCCACCGGACCACGGCGGCGTCGCCGCGTTTCGTCAGCCACCCGAACGAGATCGGCAAGCGGCGCAAGGCTTTCAGCCGCATCTGCTGCATGAAAGCGCCGAACAGCCCGGGCGACAACCGGCCCGTGAGGAACAGCGTCTTCCCCGTCAGCCCCGGCGGGAAGTTGTCGAACGCGTCGCACGACGCGAGCACCACCCGCCGCACCCAGCCGGCGTCCCCGGCCATCAGCAGCTGCACGAGCGCCCCGCCGGTGTCCACGCCGACCAGCGTCACCTCACGAAGATCCAAGCGCGCCAGGAACTCCCCGGCCAGCCGCGCGAGCGCCGGCATCGACAGGTCGGCGTCGGGCGGCATCGCCTTGCGGTGCGCCCCGAGCGGCAACGTCGGCGCGACGCACCGGAACTCGCCCGCGAGGTCCGCGATCGTCTCCGCCCACAGCGACGAGTCCATCAGCAACCCGTGCAGGAACACCAGAACGGGCCCGTCGCCGCCCGAGTCCTCGTACTCGATGGTCCCGGCGGACAGCTCGATCTCGGTCATGCGCCCGCCTCTCCCGTGGACGGACCGTGCTCCCCGAACCGCGCTCGTCGACACCCCATGTGGACCTCCCGGTCGTTCGCCCCGCCAGAAGTGAACCACGTGGTTCGCAAACGCGTCCAGTGCCCCTGCCCCGGAAACCACCCCGGGCAGCTCAGTCCCCCGCGGTTTCCTCCCGCTCCAGCGCGCGCTCCAACGCCGCGAAGCCCGCGTCGGCGCCACCGGGATCGTCGCTGGTCAGGCGGTGCACGACGAACCCGCGCAACGTCGCCAGCACGAGCTCGGCCACCTCGCGTTTGCGCTGCTCGGGCCACTGCTCCGGGCAGAACGACACGAGCAGGTGCAGGTACTGGCGCGTCGAACCGCGGCCGAGGTCGGCGTAGCGGTCGGGGTCGTACATGGTGAGCCCGACGGCCTGGTCGAGCACGCGGCGCAGGCCGGCCTCCTCGTCGCGCAGCGTCTGCCACGCCACGCGTACGCGGCCGGCGAGCGTGCGCTGCTCGGCGCCACCGGCCATGGCTGCGAGCGCGTTGGCGATCCGGCGGTCGCGCAACGCGAACACGGCCTGGGCAAGCAGGTCCTCTGCGCCCGCGAAGTGGTAGAGCAGCACCTTGTGCGTGGTGCCCGCCGCCCGCGCCGCGCGCCGGAGGGAGAAGTCGACGAGGCCGTTCACGGCGAGGTCGTCCGTCACACGCGCCAGCAGCTCACGCCGCCGCGCCTCCCCGCGCGGCGAGCCCGCCGACCGCCGATAGCCCGCCCGTTCCGCCGAGTCGTCGTCCACCCCGACAGCTTCCCCGATGCCGCCGGGGCGCGCAGCGACCGGCCTCGTCCTTGCCGAACGACGTGCCGAACGACTCGGCGAACGCTTTGCCGATCTACTTGGCGAACGCGGTCAGGAACCGGTCCCGGAAGGTGTCCATGCGCCACACGGGCGCGTTGGCCGCCGGGCGCATGCCGTCGGTCCAGTTCCACGACGACACCCGGTTCAGCACCGCCGGGTCCTTCGCCACGATCGTGATCGGCACCTGGTGCGTCACGCCGGCCGGCGTCACCACGGGCGGCTGGTGGTCGCCCAGGAACACCAGCACCGTGTTGTCGTTGCCGTAGGTCTGCAGGTAGGACGTCAGCGTCGCGAGGGTGTACTGGATCGCCTTGCCGTACGCGGCGCGGATGGCGTTCGGGTCCTTCCACACCTGCTCCGGGTCCTCCCCCATCGCCGGCTGCGGGTCGAAGATCGAGCCGTTGCCGACCTTGTTCCAGTCCACAAGCGACGGACGCGGCGACCACGGCGCGTGGCTGGACACGAAGTCCACCTCGGCCATCACGGGTTTGCGGTTCTGCGCGGCGAGTTCGGTGCGCTGCAGGAAGGAAAGCGTGTACTGATCGGGCATCGTGGCGTACGCGTAACCCGGGCCCTGGTACCCGACGTTGTGGAAGTCGTAGTAGTGCTGGAACCCGTAGTACTTGCCCTCCGGCCACGGCATCGTGTGGGCCGGCACGTCCTGCACCGTCGTCCAGCCCGCCTTGCCGAACGCGCGCGTGAGCGAAAGCCGGTTGCTCGCCAGGAGGTCGTTGTAGCGCTGCTGGTTGTCCACCCACGTTCCCGATTGGACGGTCGAGTGCGCGAGCCAGCTGCCGCCGCCGAAGGTCGAGGAGTCCAGGAACCCGCTCTTCGCCGCGAACCCGGCCGCCTGCAGGCTCTTCGTCTCCTGGTCGAGCTGGGCGTCGATGGCCGGCGCGATGTCGGAGCCCTCGATCGCGAAGCGGCCGTAACTCTCCACAAAGGTCAGCAGCACGTCCTTGCCCTTCAGCCCCTGCAACAGCTGGTCGCCGGGGGTGTTGGCGAAGGGGTCGTCGGCCATCTGCGCGGCGAAATCCTGCTTGTCGTGCAGGTCGGTCCCGACCTGCCGGATGTCGTCGAAGGCGAGCGCGGCCGCGCTGCGCGACGCGATGGGCTGGCCGGGCGCGAGCTGCACCCCGAACACCGCCGCGACGATCCACACGACCCCGAGCACCGCCACCACGCGCGTCGACGCCGTGCGCCGCCCGGCGGCCAGGCGCGTCAGCCGCATCGTGGCGAGCGTCGTGAACACGACCACCGCCAGGATCAGCAGCACCACGCCCACCGCGGCGGCGATCGCCCCGGCGCCGCCGACCTCACCGCGCAGGAAGTCGAGCCCCGCGCTCACGAAGCTCCAGTCGAAGATCGGGTCGAACGGGCGCGAGAGCACCTCGTTGAACCCCATGTCCACGAGTTTCAGCACCGTCAGCACGCCGAGCACCGCGCCGACCACGCCGGCCAGCACGCGCCGCCACCGCGGCGGCAGCACGAGCGCGAGCGCCGCGACGACCAGCGCCTCCACGGGAATCCGGACGAACGCCGCGGGCGAGAGCTCCCCCAGGTTGTTGGGCGCCACCAACGCGAACAGCACGAGCAGGCACGCCAGCACCGTCAGCACCACCGCCGTCACGCGCCGCGTCCGGCTCCGCTCCGGCGGCGCGGGGTCCGGTTCCTCCACTCCGGACAGCTCGCGGTCGTCGGTGCGCGTGAAGAGTGACACGGGGTTCCTTTCCGCCCGAAACCGGCACGGCGGCCGGTGCTCCTCTTCCTTACACGGACGGAAACGCCGAGCGGTTCAGTGGGTTGCCCCGGATCACACCGAAGTGAGTCCCTCCCGGCACCTCAGCCCCGGCACGAACACGTGAACCACCGACACCCGGCCGGTGTGGTGCTCGCGGAGATAGGCCGTCAGGTCGCGCGCGGCGAGGCTGTCCAGGAGCTCGGCCAGCAGCGCAGGCGCGGTGCCGGAGAGGTTGTTCTCGCGGAACGGCACGAACTCCGCGGCCTCGGCCAGGGCCGGGCAGCGGGCGGCGGGGGTGGCGGCGCGGCGGCGCAGCAGGCCGGTCAGCGCGTCGGTCAGGGCGCAGCGCCGGCTGAACGACACCCCGGCGCCCCAGGCGGCACGGTCGCCGGCCAGGTAGGCGGGCACGCCGAGCTGGGGCGTGAGGTCGGCGACGCGCACGGGCCCGCCCGCGGCGAGCGACGCGGAGGCGAGCAGGGCGGCCAGGTCCGCGGGCAGGCCGGCCGGGTCGAGCAGCGCCGGGCGGGCGCCGGCGAGCATCGACTCGTGGGCGTTGTGGTCGAGCAGGCCGATCAGCGCGCGCACGGTCGCCTCGGCGCTTGTCGTCGCGGCGCCCCACGAGGCCGCGGCCGGGCGGGTGCCGAGGGCGTCGTAGTCCACGACGTCGCCCACGGAGTGGCGCAGCAGCAGGTGCCCGGCGCGGCCGTAGTCGGTGATCGCGAGCACGGCCGGCACGGAGGCGACCGCACCGAGGCCGGTGGGCTGCAGCCGCCGGTACGCGAGCGTGCCGACGGGCAGGTCGGTGTAGCGGGCCAGCGCGCACACGGTGTCGTCCGCGGCCAGCGGGCCCGTCGCCAGCTCCGGCGCCGGCACCGCGCGCACGTCGGCCGGGCGCAGCCAGGCGGCGCCGCCGAAGCGGCGGGTCAGCGCATCGAGCACGGCGTCGCGTTCCGCGGTTTCGCCCGCGCCGTAACCCGGCCCGGCCGAGAGCGCCACGCCGTCGCGCAGCAGATCGCAGCGCCACACGGCGGCGATCCCACCCGCCACGGGAGTCAGCTTCGCGGTCAGCCCCAGTTCGGCCACCTCGGCCAAAACGTCGTCCATCTTGTTCGCACCAGCTCGTCGTCCGGGGTTCCCTCGAGAACCCACCTGCCCCCTGCCCGCATCAAACTCGATCACCGCCGGGGAGTCGAGGACTTTCCCGCACGCGTGACCGAACGGCCACCACCGCGGGGTGCGCTGCGCGGCCACTGAACGACGACTGAACGCGCCCGGAGTAGTTGATCAGTCCATTCGCGCATGCTGGCAGCATGAACCAGACCCTGCGGACCGGAACCGTGCGTACCCTGCTCTCGGTCTCGGACGCGCTCACGCGCGCGTGCCTCGAAAGCTACTTCGACGGCAAGCCCGAAGTGGCCGTGGTCGACCGCACGCGCCCCATGGGCGCCGAGGTCTCGCTCGTGGTCACCGACCGGTTCACCCCGCGCACCCGCGACATCCTCGAACGCGTCGCCGCGACGCTCGACATCCCGTCCGTGCTGGTCATCGGCCGGCTCGACGACCTGCCGATCACCGAGCTCGCCCAGCACCGCGTGGTCACGATCCTGGACAAGACGACCAGCCGCAGCGAGGCCGTCACGCAGGCCGTGCTCGACGCGGCTGGCGCGCACCCGGCGGACCCGGTCGAGCGGCTGAGCACGCAGGTGCGCCGGCTGACGCACGCGGCGGCCCGGCAGAACCGCCTCGACCGGCGCGAGACCGACATCCTGCGGTTCCTGGCCGACGGGCTGTCGGCCGGCGAGGTGGCCCACCAACTGGGTTACAGCGAGCGCACGGTGAAGAACATCATCAGCAAGATGACCGTCCGGCTCGAGCTGCGCAACCGGGCCCACGCCGTGGCGTACGCGATCCGCGAAGGCCTGATCTGACCGGTCACGAACCGGGCGACGCCACCCGGGGATCCGGTTCCCCGAGGCGCAGGCGCACCTCGTCCGCCGCGGGCATGCCGAACGTGTCGAGCACGTGGAGCGCCTCGCGCCACGCCTTCTCCGCGCCTTCCGGGTCGCCCGCCGCGCTGAGCGCGTCGCCGAGCGCCACGAGGGAGTCGGACTCGTCGGAGCGGTTCCCGAGCTCGCGGTAGTAGGTCACGGCGCGGCGCCACGCGTCGATCGCCTGGTCGAGGTGCCCGAGCGAGCCGTACGCGGTGGCCAGGGTGCTCCAGCAGTTGCCCTCGCCGTTGCGGTCGCCGATGTCCTCGTACAGCTTCATCGCGCGCAGGATCAGCGGCACGGCCTCGGCGTTGCCGCCCATCTCGCTGAGACAGCGGCCGATGCCCTCGAGCCCGATCGCCTCGCCCTTGACGTTGCCGCTGGCCCGGTAGAGCTCGAACGCGCGCTCGTGGTGCTCCAGAGCCGCGTTGAACCGGCCCAGCTTGGCGAACACCGTGCCGAAGTTGCTGTGCACGTACGCCTGATCCGCCGCCAGACCGAGCTGCCCGAACAGTTCGGCGGTGCGGTTGAGGTGCTCGAGCGCTTCGTCGTAGCGCTCGACGAAGTGGTAGGCGCCCGCGAGGCTGCGGTGCACGTTGGCCTGCGCCACCAGGTCGCCGGTACCGGCCGCGACGCGCAACGCGAGCTCCGCCTGCGTGAGCCAATCGTGGTAGAGCGCGCTGCGCTGGTAGTACGGCTGCAGGCTCAGCACCAGCTTCCACACGTTCCCGGCCAGCCGCGGCACCCCGGCGATCTGCCGGATCAGCAGCGTCAACGCGGGCAGCTCGGCCTCGAACCACTCCATCGCCTCGCCGTAGCCGCGCGCGAGGTCGGCGGTCACGCCCGGTTCGAGCACCGGCGGGTCGATCGGGAGCTGGTGCGGGTTCAGCGCGAGGTACGCGCCGTGGGTGCTGCACAGGTAGTGGTTCACCAGCCGCGCGAGGGCGTCGGCCTGCTCGTCGGCCGGGTCGGTCTGCTCGCGCAGCTCCATCGCGTACGAGCGCACGAGGTCGTGGGCGAGGTAGCGGCCCGGGCGGTGCTCGCTGAGGTAGCGGATGCGCGTGAGCTCGTCGAGCAGGTCCTGCGCCTGCGGCAGCGGCACGCCGGCGAGGCTCGCGGCCGCGGCGGTCGAGAAGTCGGCGCCGCGGTGCAGTGACAGCAGCCGGAACAGCCGCGCCGCACCGGGTTCGAGCACGCGGTAGGACCAGGAGAACACCGTGCGCACGTCGCCCGCGCTGTCACCGCGGAACGCCTCCAGCGTCCCCTGCGTGGCGCGCAGCTTCGCGGTGATGTCGGCGAGCGAGAACTGCGGGTGCGTCCGGGCGCGCGCGGCGACGATCGCCAGCGCGAGCGGCAGCCGCCCGCACAGCTCGATGATCTCCTCCACCGCTTCGGGTTCGGCCGACACCTTCTCTTCGCCGAGCCGGCGCACGAGCGTCTCGCGGGCTTCCGACGACGAGAGCGTGTCGAGCGTCAGCAGGTCGGCGTCCTCGGTGGCGACCAGGGCGCTGAGGCGGTTGCGGCTGGTCACGATCACGGCCGAGCCCGCGCTGCCGGGCAGCAGCGGGCGGACCTGTTCGGAGTCGCGGACGTTGTCCAGCACCACGAGCATCTGCCGCCCGGCGAGCAGGCTGCGGTAGAGGCCGCTGCGCGCGTCGAGACCGGAGGGCGCCTGAGTGGCCTCGATGCCGAGCACGTCGAGGAACCCGCGCAGCGCGTCGGCCGGGTCCACGGTGGCGCCTGTGGGGTCGAAGCCGCGCATGTTGACATACAGCTGCCCGTCGGGGAAGCGGTGCGCGACCTGGTGCGCGAGGTGGATGGCCAGCGAGGTCTTGCCGGTGCCGGCCAGGCCGTCGATCACCGCGACGGTGACGCGCCGGCGCTCGGCGGCGCCGTCGAACAACCCGGCGAGCCGGGTCAGCTGGTCGCGGCGGCCGGTGAACGTCGGCAGGTCCGGCGGCAGCTGCGCGGGGCGCACCACGGGCCGGGCCTGTGGCGCGCGGATCTCGGGCACGTCTTCGGCCTGCTGTGCCAGCACGTCGTGCTGCATGCGGGTGAGTTCCACGCCGGGCTCGACGCCGAGCTCGTCGACCAGCCGCTTGCGGATCTCGCGGTACACCTCGAGCGCGGCGGCCCGGCGGCCGACCGAGTCGAGCGCGAGCATGAGCCGCGCGTGCACGGTCTCGTTGAAGGGATCGGCTTTCACGGCCCGCTCCAGGTGCAGCAGCAGCGGCTGCAACGGGCGCCCGGCCGCGTGCGCGACGTCGGCGGCCTCGACGACCGTGGCCAGGCCCTCCTGGTCGATGCCGGCCAGCAGCGCGCGGGCACGCCCGGGCATCATCAGCCCCGCCGCGCACGGGCCGCGCCACAGCGCGAGAGCGGCGTTGAACTCGGCGAGCGCGTCGTCGGCGTGCTCCGCGCGGCGCGCCCGCTGCACGCGGGTGCGGAACTCGACGAGGTCGGAGGACGCGGCGTCGACCTGCAGTCCGTAACCACCGGGGTGGCGCACGAGCCAGTGGCCGGGCGAACGCGCGGGCAGGTCGGGCTCGACGAGCCGGCGGAGCGCGCCGACGTAGCGCTGGATCACGTTCACGGCGCTGGCCGGCGGCTGGTCGTCCCACAGCAGGCCCACGAGCTCGTCGACCCCGGTCGGCTGGCCGGCGCGCGCGAGCAGCACCGCCAGCAGCAGGTTCTGCGCCGGCGAGCCGATGGCGAGCTCGTGGCCACCGCGCCAGGCGCGCAGCGGTCCCAGCAGCTCGAACCGGACACCGACGGGGGCACCGGGTTCGCTCACCGGTTCCTCCCTCGTTCACCGGTTGCGGGCACGTCTCCTCTTGAGCGTAGCGCCCGCTACAGCACGGGTCCGCGAGAGCGCCCTGCGGACAGGACACCGGTCCCGCAGGTAGGACGTGGGACGATCACGGCCAGGTCACCGCCGGGCAAACAGTTCTCCTTGGTACAAAAGCGATTGTGCGTGCGGTTGTACGCCGTGTGTACGACCGCGCCGGAGCCTGGGAGCACTTTCGGCAGCCGCCCCGCGATCGCGGGGACGGCCCCCAGGACGGAGACCGACAGTGAATCTGAGACGTGTCGCACGAGGACTGCTCACGGCGTTGGCCGGGGCGACGGCGTTCGCCGCGGCGGCCGTGGTGCCGGGCACGACCCCCGCGGCATCGGCCGACGCGGCCAGCACGGTGGTGTACCAGGCCGGCACCGGCGGTTACTCGTGCTTCCGCATCCCCGCCATCGTCAAGGCCAACAACGGCGACCTGCTTGCGTTCGCCGAGGGGCGCAAGAACAGCTGCGCCGACGCGGGTGACATCGACCTGGTCATGAAGCGCCAGGCCAAGGGCAGCTCCACGTGGGGGCCGCTGCAGATCGTGATCCAGGGCTTCGGCGACACGAAGGGCAACCCGACACCCGTCGTCGTGCCGCCGACCGCGGACGAGCCCGACGGCCGCGTCGTGCTGCTCTCGGTGATGCAGTGCATCGCCCCGCACGCCTCGTGCGGCCGGACACCGCGCGTGAGCATCAGCAAGGACAACGGCTCCACGTGGGCCGCGCCCCAGGTCCTGACCACGCAGCTCGGCTTCTCGGCGCCGCCGGGCTGGCTGGCGACCGGGCCGTCGCACGCTTCGGTGCTCACCCGCGGTGCGCACAAGGGCCGCCTGGTCGCCGGCATGAGCTACCAGGTCAACGGCTCCGCGCCCGACACCGACGCCATCGTCTACAGCGACGACCGCGGTTCGACGTGGCACCTCGGCGCCCACGACGCGAGCACGAACAACAGCACCCTCAACCCGCAGGAGATCAGCCTCACCGAGCTGCCCGACGGCAAGATCTACGCCTCGGCGCGCAACAACGCGGGCACGATGTGCTCCACCGTCGAACGCGCGTACGCGATCAGCTCCGACGGCGGCCAGACGTTCAGCCAGAAGTTCGTGACCGAGCCGGGCCTGGCGAAGACGCCCGACGTGCAGGGCTCCACGCTCGCGATGAGCGCGACGGACACGGGCGGCGCCTACACGCGGCTGATCTTCGCGGGCCCCTCGGTGTGCGACCACCGGCACGCGCTGCGCATCCGTTCCTCGTTCGACGAGGGCGGCAGCTGGCAGGGTGACACCGACGGGTTCCTGGTGTGGAGCCAGGACGCGGCGTACTCCGACCTCGTCTCGCTCGGCACCGGCTCGGCCGGCGTGCTCTTCGAGGGCGGCCCGCAGGGCAACTCCAGCGCGGCGATCCGCTGGGCGAAGTTCACCGACGCGAACCTGGGCGCCCCGGCGTGCGGCTCGGGTTACGGCGTGATCGACCAGGGCTCGCTCGGCACCGCGGGCACGGTGTACCTGTCCTACAACGCGGCCACCGGCAAGAACTGCGTGAGCACGATGAAGAACGCCGCCGCGGGCACGCCGTCGCAGACCACCGCGTACCTGCAGGTGCAGGGCAGCACGAAGCAGACGGACTCCGGCTCGTTCTCCTGGTTCGCCGGCCCGGTCACGGCCTCGGCCGCCGGCAAGTGCGTGACCTGGGGCGGCTCGGTCGGCACCGCGAAGTTCGACGCCCCGCTCGGGCACTGCGGCTGACCGTTCTTCCGGCGCTGACAACGAAAAAGGGCTGAGGGTGGTCGTGACGACCACCCTCAGCCCTCGGTCCTGCTCGGTGTCAGCGCTCTTCGCGGAAGTCCACGTGCTCGCGGACGACCGGGTCGTACTTGCGCAGCACCATCCGATCCGGGTCGTTACGGCGGTTCTTGGTCACCACATACGTGTACCCCGTGCCGGCGGTGGAACGCAGCTTGATCACCGGGCGCAAAACGCTCTTCGCCATCGGTTCTCACCCCTTCCTGCTCGTGGCGGTCACCGGGTTCCTCCGGCTTCCGCAGTGTGTGTAACGGTGGGAGGGGGCGGAAAAGTCCCGGGGTGGAGTGGGCGGGGTCACGTCCCGTTGCGGCAGCCTGGTGTCCGTCCATTTCGGACCTGCGCGCTGGGGATGCGGTCCTCGCGGGGCGACTTGCGTTGGGGAAGCACTCCGAAGCCGGATTGTGCTGACGGCCACGACACCTGTACTCCACCGCGATGGCCCCTCACCCGCCGAGGAAGTCCGCCTTCCGGATGGTGGCGTGAACGCCCTTGACGACGTCGACGACCTGGGAGATGCGGAAATCGGTGGCGGCCGACAGGTAGGCGTACGCGTTCGGTGCGTCCATGCCGTAGCGAATGCCGAGCAGGGCGATCGCGGCCCGGACGGCGTTCTGCATCGCGACGTCGAGGTCCTCGTCCAGGCCGGTGGGGATGAGGAACTCCGCTGTCTCCGCGATCGGGGCCACGAGGTCGCCGAAGTCCCGTACGGCGCTCTCGCGGGGGATCACGTCGAAACGCACGGTGGCGCGCAGGCTGGCCTCGAGCGCGGTGAGGCTGACCTCGCCGTCGCCCTGGGCGAAGTGGGGGTCGCCCACGTAGGCGAGGGCCTCGTCGACCTGCACCGGGAGGTAGAGGGTGGCGCCGGTGGTGAGCATCCGGATGTCGAGGTTGCCGCCGTGTGACCCCGGGGGGACGCTGTGGGGTCGTTGGTTGCCGGCCACTGCGACGCCCATGATCCCGAGGAAGGGGGCGAGGTCGAAGCGGGCCGGCCCGATGACCCCTTTCCCGTCGACGACGGGGGTGAAGACGCTGTGCACCTGCTGGTCGCCGAGCGGGTAGGTGCCGGGGAGCGCGCCCTTCGCGTGGCGGTTGCTGACCACGCCGTAGGGCACGCGGGGCAGGGTGTCCTCGACCGTGATCGCCAGCAGGTCGCCGGGCAGCGCGCCGCTGACAGCAACCGGCCGCGACACCACGTGCGGCCCGTCGACGCCGAACGTGTGGTCGGGCTCTCCCGCGGGGCCACTGGCCGCGAGCGAAATCGCGTCTTCGAGCACCTCGGCGACGCCGTACGCACTGAAGAACGCCTTCGGGTCGCGCCCCTGGTCCTCGAGGATGCCCTCGTGGCTGATCGTGTCGAACGTGACGCTGGAGCCACTGTCGACCGTGAGCACAGGGCTGTCGGTGGCGCACGGCAGCCGGCCCCACAGGACGTGGTCGAGCGTGCTCGGCAGGTATGCCGCCGCCCGGATCGGCCCCGTGCCGGGCTGCAGCGCCGGCATCGGCTCCCCGGTCACCGCCCGGCACCTTCCCGCAACTGACCCGACGTCGCTCCGACGGCAGCGGTGGCGAAGTCGACCGATTGGGCCAGGCGCAAGAGATCGTGGTCGCGGCCGGGAGAAGCGACCAGACACAGGCCGCACGGCAACCCCTCGCTGGTTCTCAGAGGAATGCTCAAAGCGGGAGCGCCCGCTATCGACGCGAGGCAGGTGAGCTGGAGCGTTGCTTGCCGCACAGACTGGATCTCGGCATGCCTGAGCGGAGCCACGGTGGGGGTCGTCGGCAGAATCAGCACCCGGCCGGCGAGGGTCTCTCGGATCTCGGTCCGCGCCGAGGAGACCACCTCGGCCGCCGCGAGGGCTTCCTCGGAAGTGACGGTCCTTGCGTAGGCGAACCGGTCGCGTACGTCGGCGCCGAGATGCTCTTCTCGCCCCTGGATCCAGTCGCCGTGCGACTGCCATGCCTGGAACGCCTGGAGAGTGCGGAAGGCCTCGCTCCAGACGTCGAGTGGTGGCCGCCATTCGTCGTCCATCCGAGCGCGGCTCGGCAGGACCGCCAGGACCGCGGCGGCGACGCTGGGCTCCGCCTGATCGATGAGCGCGGTGGCGGCGACGTAGGCCGTCTCTCCCGTCGCCTGCTCCCGCGTCTGACTCCCGGTCTGGCGTGGTGGCAGCAGCACGCTGCCGATGCGGGCCAGGGTCTCGGTGTCGCGGGCCAGCCACCCGACGGTGTCGAAGGCGGGTGCCAGCGGCATCATGCCCTCGACCGGGACGGCGCCGTGCGTCGTGCGAAGGCCGTAGAGCCCTTGGTAGGAGGCCGGGACCCGGATGGAGCCGGCGGTGTCCGACCCGAGACCCACGGTCGCGTGTCCCAGGCTGACCGCACTCGCGGGCCCGCTCGTCGAGCCTCCCGGGTGTCGACGCGGCGCCCGGGGGTTGGGCGGGGTGCCGTAGTGGTGGTTGTCGCCCGCGATGGAGTACGCGAACTCGTCGGTCTGGGCGATCCCCTTGAGAGAGGCGCCGGCGTCGAGGAGCCGCTGCACGGCCGGAGCGTTGACCCGCGCCGGCGAGGCCTGGGCGAGCCTGGTGGGGTTGCCCGCCCCGACGGGGAAACCGCGGACTTCGAAGATGTCCTTGATCGCCACCGACTCACCGGCCAGCGGCCCGTCTTCGCTTCCGTCCGCGCGAGCGACCAACGGATTGCCGACGATGCGCCAGATCCTCGTGTCAAGGGCCGGCGCCGGCTGATGGACGTGGGCGACGGTCACCCGCCACGCTCCGTCGATGCGTTGCCACAATTGAGTCTGCTGGCCCCGTCCCCCGGCTTCGAACTCCGTGACGGCCACGACCATCGCATGGCTTTCGTCGATCGGCCGTACGTGGATCCCGACGATGGAGCGGCGTGCGGCACCGCCACGCGCGGCTCGGAACGAGCTGATCTCGTGGTGACCGACCAGCAATCCTGCCGCATCGCCTCGAAGCGTTGCGCTGCCCGGAGCGAAGAGCCGAGCCAAGCCGGCCAGATCGTTGTCCATGAGTGCGTGTTCGTAACTCCAGAACGCCTGCACCAGACCGTCCTGGGGAGGATTGGGGATGCTGGATATCAACGTTGCCTCTCTTGCTGTTCGATCCCGTCTCGGAGCTCAGCCGATGACCTGGGTGTCAGTGCGGTGACGAGCCGTGCGCTCAGCCGGGAGCGGCTCGCACCGGATCCGGCCTCCCGATGTCCCGCCGGGACGTGTCGAAGTTGGGTGGGGTCTGGAGTACGGGGCGGAGTCTGGTGAAGGTGAGCCGCCCGCGCTTGAGGCCCCACAAGGGCTCGGCGATGGTGGCGACCGCATTGGCCGCGCTGTCGGCCGGCAGACAGATCAGGTCTGCCGGCGCTCCTTCGACCAGGCTTGCCGCGCTGCCGGGGTCGACCACCCGGGCCGCGCCACCGGTCACCAGTGAGAAGGCCTGTTCGAGGCCCTCCCCTGCCAGGTGGGTGATGTTGGCGTAGAGGTTGGCCATCCGGATCAGCGACCCATCCCCGTAGGGAGTGAAGGCGTTCAGGACGTTGTTGGTGGCCACCGAGCATCGCAAGCCGTTGCCGATGAGGGATTTCACGTCGAGCACTCCGCGGGGCTTGGCGTGACCGAGTGCCCTGCCCATGAGGAACAGGTCGGTGGCCGGCAGCACGGTGAAGGCGAGGTCGGCGTCGACGGCCAGCGCCGTCAGTTCGGCGAAGCGTTGCGGCGTCACGAAACTGAGCTGGGTGACATGCCCCACCGTCACCCTGCCCTGCATCCCGTGCTGGACGGTGCGCCGGCAGACCTCCTCGAGGAGCATGCCGTCGGCGGTCTCGGCGAGGTCGAGATGGAGGTCGATGGGGACGCCGAAGTGCCGCGCCCGCTCGAAGATCCAGTCGAGCTGGCCGAGCGGGTCCACGTCGGCGTACGGCGCGCCACCGAGGACGGGGGCCCCCTGTTCCAGAGCGGCCTCGATGAGCGCCTTGGTCTCCTCCGACCGGGTGAGGCCCTCTTGAGCGAAAACACAGACCTCGACGTCGACGTAGTCGCGCCATTCTTCGGCGACTGCGTTGATGGCACGGAAGGACGTCAACGCGACGACGTCGTCGACCTCGACCTGAGTGCGGACGCGGGTGGTGCCGTGGAGGACGCAGTCGCGAAGCGTCTGCGCGGCCCGCTGGTGGACGTCGTCTTCGGTGAAGCCCTTCTTCAGTTCTGCCGTCTCGGTGATGGCCGAGGCGAGCGTGCCGTCGAAGTGGCGGTAGCGAGCCATCAGCCGGGACTTGTCGAGGTGCAGGTGAGTGTCGACGAAACCAGGGGTCACCAGGTTGCCGCCGGCGTTCAGTGCTGCTCGGCCCGCGAGATCGGGTGCCAGGCGACGCACGACCCCCCGGGAGATCCCGATGTCGATCGGGGCCTCGCCGGATGCGACGCGGGCGGACTTGACGACCAGGTCGTAGACGGTGTTCTTGATCGCGTCGTGGTCCTCGTGACGGCTCATGTTTCGCAGCGCCCTCAGGATGTCTCGGCGGCGGGAAGCGACTCCGCGCGGTGGCTGTGGCGGATGCGGGCGAATCGGTGCCTCAGACCGGTGAGGGACTCGCCGCGGCTGAAAGCGTCGAAGCCGACCGCGGCGACGATGACGCAGCCCTGGACGATGGATTGCCAGTAGGCGTTGATGCTTGCCTGGTTGAAGAAGTTCTGGAGCACGGCCAGGATCGCCACGCCGGTGAGGGCTTGCCAGACTCGGCCCTGTCCGCCGATGAGGGAGACGCCGCCGATCAGTGCGGCGGCGATGACCTGCAGCTCGATGCCGGTGCCGATGTTGGCCTGTCCCGAGCCGACCCGGCCGACGTAGAGAATGCCGGCCACTCCTGCGGTCACGGCGGTGATGACGTAGGTCAGCGTGCGGGTGAGGTCGGTCCGGATCCCGGAGATGTAGCTGGCGGTGTTGTTGCCTCCGGCGGCGTAGAGGTCTTGGCCGTAGGTGCTGAAGGTGAGAACGATCGTTGCCACAAGGGTGAAGCCGGCCAGGACGAGGGCGCTGACGGGGAACACGCCGCCGATGCGGCCGGAGCCGAGGTCGGCGATGAGCCCGGCGTGGACGGAGTACGTCGCTCCGCCGGAGTAGAGCAGGGCTGCGCCACCGACGATCTGCGAGCTGCCGAGGGTGGCGATCAGCGGGTTGATGGCGAGTTTGGTGACCATGAGGCCGTTGGCCAGCCCGACGACCCCGGCGATCGCGAGGGTGATGATGATGGCGAGGAGTGGCGGGTTGTGGAGGGCGAGCGCGGAGCTGACCGTCGCCGCGAGCGCGTAGGTGGCGCCGACCGAGAGGTCGAAGCCGCCGCTGATGAGGCAGAAAGTCATGCCGAGCGCCATGACGGCTATGGGCGTCCATTGGTCGCTGATGTTGACCAGATTGCCGGCGGTCAGGAAGCTGCTTTGCCCGCCGGCGATCACGACCATCACAACAAGGGCGAGGACGATGCCATAGCGGCGGCCGGCCAAGCGGATGGTGTTCAGATAGGTCACGAGGCTCCCTCCGTTACGGCGATGGGGGTGGGTTCGAGCAGCATGGCCGCGTACACCTGGTCGCGGCCCTGGGTTCCGGCGGCGGTCGCGACAATCCGGCCGTGTCGCATGACCAGGACGCGATCGCAGAAACCGAGGAGGTCATCGGTCTCCTCCGAAGCGATCAGGACCGCCGTGCCCTGGGCGACGGCGCCTTCGACGACACGGAAGATCTCGTCTTTGGCGCCGACGTCGATGCCCCGCATGGGCTCATCGACGAGCAGGACACGCGGGCGGGCGTGGAGGAGCCTGGCGAGAACGACCTTCTGCTGGTTCCCGCCGGACAGGGTGCCGGCCGCTGCTTTCAGACGGTGAGCGGGGAGGCTGACCGCGGCACCGCGGTCGGCCGCCGCAGCGAAGGCGTGCTTGCGCCTGACGAGGCCGCACCGTGCGGGCCGTGCGATGGTGCTGACAGTCATGTTGGTCCAGGACAGTTGACGCAGGATCAGGCCCTGGGTGCGCCGGTCTTCGGGTGCGAGAGCGATTCCTCGGGTGAGTGCCTGGCGTGGAGTGCGTGGCCAGGCCGTGCCACGCCCGTCCACGTGCATCTCCCCGCCGAGCACAGGCTCCAGTCCTGCGATGGTTCGCAACAGACGGGTGCGTCCGGATCCCACCAGCCCGACCAGCCCCACGACCTCGCCGGGGCGGATGCAGAGGTGGTCGATGCGCAGCCGTCCGGGTGTCACGATGTTGCGCACCTCCAACGCGGGAGCGGCTTTCTCGCTGTCCGGGAGGCTCGGGCGGTTGCGAGTCACCGCGTCGACCGAGCGACCCACCATGGCGGTGGTCAACGAGTCCATGGTGAAGGTCGATGCCTCGCCGTGGGCCACGACCGCGCCGGCCCGCAGGACGGTGATCTCGTCGCCGAGCTCGAGCACCTCCTCGAGGTGGTGGCTGATGAGCAGGACCGCGGTGCCCCGGGAGCGAAGCAGCCTGATGATGGCGTGGAGTTTGAGGCGTTCCCGGGCGCCGAGCGCGGCGGTGGGCTCGTCGAGGACCAGCACACGGGACTTGTGCCGGAGCGCGCGGATGATCTCGATCTGCTGCTGCACGGCGACCGGCATCCCCAAGCTGGCGCCGGTGGTGGGCACGTCCAGCCCCAGCTCGGTGCACAGCTGGGTGAAGGCCGACACCATCCTGCGCCGTCTGCGGATGCCCAGGACGTGCATCTGCCGGCCCAGAAAGACGTTGGCCACCGGGTCCAGACCGGGGACGAGGCTGGGCTCTTGGTGCACGGCGGCGATGCCGAGCTTCCTGGCGTGGTGAGGACCGTGCAGGTGCACCTGGTGTTCGTCGAGGGTGAGCGAGCCGGCGTCGGGTTTGACCACGCCGGTGAGCATCTTGAGCAGCGTCGACTTCCCCGCGCCGTTGGCGCCGACAAGACCGTGCACCGTCCCGGCGCGCAGTGTGAGCGTCACGCCGTCGACAGCCTTGATTCCCGGGTAGGCCTTGTGCAGGCCCACCGCAGCCAGCACCCCGGACCCCGGAGCGCGTTCGCTCTCGTCCCGGGCGTGCGCCACGCCCGGGACGGCACCCAGATCGGGACGGGCGATGCTCATCCCACGCTCCAGGTCGACGTGAAGCCGGCGGCGTTGGCCTTGGTGATGACCGGGTCTCCACCGTGGAACATCGGGTCCTTGAGAACGTTGTAGACCTTCGTCGTGGGGTCGAAGCCGGGGACGGTGATCTTCTCGCCTTGCATGGTCTGGATGGCGGCTTGCAGTGCCCGGGTGGCTTCCTCCACGGGCAGGCCGGCGACGTCGGCGTAGACCTTTCCCGCCTTCACCATGTCGACCACGTTGGCGGCTCCGGCGAGCGAGACGACCTTGATGTTCCCCAGCTTTCCGGTGTCGATGAGCCACTTCATCGAGGGTGTGGCGGTGTTGTCGTCGCCGAAGACGATCCCGTTGACGTCGGGATGGGCCTGCATGATGTCCTGGGTGGCCGCGAGGCCGGTGGCCCCGTCCCAATTGCCCGGGACGGTGGCGACCAGGTCGAGGCCGGGATACTTCTTGAGCTCGTCGAGGAAGTTCTGGGTGGTCAGCTGGACGATCGAACTGCCGGCCGGCCCCGGGAGATAGGCGACCTTGCCACCGTTCGGGAGCGCCTTGTGCATATACCCGGCGAAGAGCCGGCCGGTCTCGGACTCCAGGCGGCCGAAGAATCCGATGGTGCCGGGCGAGTACAGATCCTGCACGTGGCCGCAGATCGGCGTGTTGTAGATGGAGACGATCAGATGCTGGGCGGCGTCGGTCAGCGCTCTGCACACCGACTGTCCGTCGATGGCCTCGACGACCAAGGCCTTGTACTTGCCGCTTGAGACGGCGTCCTGGATCTGAGTGAGTTGTTTGCCGGAGTCGAAGTCGGCGCTGAAGACGTCCATCTTCACGCCGTCTTTCGCCGCCAGTGCCTTGGCGGCGTTCGTCGCCGACTGGAGGTAGGAGTTGCCGAGGCCATCGGTGAAGAAGGCCACCGCACCACTCGAGGAGCCACCGCTCGCACCGGAGTCCGAAGAGCCGGCAGAGCTTGACGACCCGCAGGCCGCGAGGCTGACCGCGGCCAGCGATCCGATGATCGCCGCGGCGATCAGGCGGGAACGAGGTCGAGTCGCCGGTCGGTTTTTCGGTGGAGTGATTGTGGGCATGGCTGAGAGACCTTTCGCTCGCTGAGGAGTCGCGCCACGACGGTGCGGATGGCGCTCAGAGGTGCGCGCCGGCTCCTCGTTGAGCCGCACCGTTGTGTTCGGGGAGGTGTCGGGCTTGCGCCGATCGTCGGCGCGGTCGGCGCCAAGCCCTTTCGGTGGCTCACAGGGCGGTGTATCCGCCGTCGACGGCGAACGCGGTGCCTGTGATGTAAGAGGCTCCCGGGGATGACAGGAAGACGACCGCCTCGGCGATCTCTTCGGGCTTGCCCAGTCGGCCCATCGGCGTACGGGCCGCCACCTGGTCCGCGTTGTCCTTTCCGGACTGTTCCATGATCACGGTGTCGATTCCGCCGGGGTGGACCGAGTTGACGCGGATGGCGTCGCGGACGTGCGCCATTGCCGCGTGCTTGGTCAACACCGTGACGCCGCCCTTGCTGGCGTGGTAGGCCGCGCCACCCTCGGCACCGACGAGCCCCCAGATCGAGGAAGTGTTGACGATCGAGCCACCGCCGTTGGCGATCATCGCCGGGATGACGGTGCGCATCCCGAGGAACACACTGGTCAGGTTCGCGGCGATGGTGCGGCTCCAGCCCGGCAGGTCCTCCTCCGTGATCGGCGCGCCGTTGAAGACGCCCGCGTTGTTGAAGAGCACGGTCGGCTCGCCGTAGGTCGACCTGCATGTCTGCAGAGTCTCCTGCCACGCGGCCTCGGAGGTGACGTCGTGGATCACGAAGCTGACTTCGAGGCCGCGGCCGGTGAGTTCGGCCGCGGTCTGCTTTCCGACCCCACCGAGCAGGTCGGTCATCAGCACCTTGGCACCCTCCTCGGCGAGCCGGCGGGCCGTGGCCGCGCCGATGCCGTTGGGGTGCGCGGTCCCGGTGACGATGGCGACCGCACCGGTCATGCGACCGGTCACGCCACGCTCCCGAAGATGTGGTTGATCCGGAACACGTTGCCTTCCGGATCGGTCAGCACGGCCTGGTACCAGCCGTAGGAGGTTTCGTAGGGCTCCTTGACCAGGGTGGCGCCCGCGGCGACGGCTGAGTCGATCAGGGTGTGGACCTCGTCGTGAGAGCCGGTCTCGAAGTTGAGCAGGAAGCCCGCGCCTTGGGTCTCGCGCAGGGGTTCCAGGTGAAGCAGGTCGTAACCCTCCGGGGAGAGGAACCCCAGGCCGCTCGCGCCGGTGGAGAAGCCGCGGAAGACGTTGTTGCGCATCTGCTCGACCTCACTCAGGCCGAACAGCTCGGCGTAGAACCTGGGCAGGTCCTCGAGGTTCTTGGCGAAGACGTTGACCCAGTTCAGGACGCCGGCGCTCGTGGTGGTGGTCACGCGATCTCCTCCTCGTCGATCTGCTGCTGCGCGAACTTGGCGGCGAGGTACTCGCCGTTCTTGATCGGGGCGTACTTCGGCGGCCGGTCCGGGCCCTGGCAGGTGGGGATGCACTCGATGACCGCGTCGTAGTTGGGCTGGAAGAACATGACGATCGAGATGCGCCTGTTGGTGGGAACGACGGTGCGCTCGGGGTTGACGACGCGGTGCATGGTGGAGACCCAGGTGTCGTTGGTCCACCGCGCGAGGGAGTCGCCGATGTTGACCACCAACGAGTCCGGGATGACCGGGACATCGACCCACTCACCGGCCTTGTTGAGCACCTGCAGGCCTCCGGAGTCGACCGCTTCCTGCCACAGGACCGTGAACGCGGTGTAGTCGGTGTGCTGGCCCACCCGCATCTGTCCCGCCAGTGGCGGCTCCTCCTGAGCGGGGTAGTAGTTGACGCGCATGATGCTGGTGTGCTTGTCGATCTTCGGGAGGAAGTAGTCGGGCTCGAGGTCCAGCGCCATCGCGAAGACCTGGCTGAGCAGCTGAGCCGTACCCGTCATGGTGTCGAACATGTCGGTCAGGACCGGCTTCATCACGCTCGGCGTCTCCGGCCACACGTTCGGCGCGAACGCAGCACCACCGGCCTCGTGGTAAGCGTCGGCAGGCACATCGGACGGCCCGACGTCGAAGAGCTCCTTGATGTCCGGCGGAGCGGCCATGTCGTCGAGCTGCGCCAGCGACTCCACCCCGAGCCCGATGTAGCCGCGGATGTGCGAGGGGTCGGGCCGGGCGGCCGCGGCCTTGGCGGACACGTCCTGGGAGAAGAACTCCAGGCTCGTGTCGTAGGCGGTCTTGATCTTCTCCGGGGCCACGCCGTGCCCCTTGATGACCAGGAAACCGATGTCCCGGCAGGCCCGCCCGACCTCGTCGGCGATGCGCCGGCGGGTGGCCTCGTCTCCGTCACGGAATCCGCTGAGATCGATCAGGGGAACGTCAAGAAGCGTCATCGTGCTCACTCACTTTCTGGCCGGCCGGCCGGATATCTGGCTCGGATGTCTGGTGCTCAGTTGTCGTTCTGGGAGCGAACGAACATCTCCAGGAGGTGCTCGCCGGACGTCGTGGTCGGGTACTTGGGCGTCGCACCCTCCGGAAGGCAGCTGGGGATGCACTCGATCACCGCGTCGTAGTTGGGGTTGTGGAAGAAGATCAGCGACTGCCGCCGGCTCGTCGACGCCTGCTCAGCCGGGGGGTTGACGACGCGGTGGAGGGTGGACACCCACTCGTCGTTGGTCCAACGGGCCATGAGGTCGCCGATGTTGACGATGAAGCAGCCCGGGAGAATGGGGACATCGCGCCACTCCCCTTCGGCGTTGCGGACCTGGAGCCCGCCGGGGGCGTCCTCGGTGGCCAGGATGGTCAGGCTGCCCCAGTCGGTGTGGGCGCCGGCCCGGATCTGGCCGGGCTCCGCCGGGTTGTCGGTCGCGGGGTAGTTGCGGACGCGGAGCCTGCTGATGTGGCGGTCGAGCTTGTCCTCGAAGTACGACTCTTCCTCGCCCAGCGCCAGCGCGAAGGCCCGCATCAGCTCGTTCGCGAGCTCCGACATCGCCTCGTAGTACTCGGTCCAGATCTTCTGGAACTCCACCGGCTCGTCAGGCCAGAGGTTGGGGGCGAAGTGCCGGCCCGCTGCCGGCGCGAACGCGTAGTCGTCCGGCGGGACGTCGATCGGCCCGATCTGCATGCTTTCGTTCAGATCGCCGGCTTTGGCGTTGAGGTCACGAGAGCGGCCGATGGACTCACCCGCCACGCCCAGGTAGCCGCGCAGGACGCCGGGCTGCGGCTTGGCCACGCTCAGCTTCCGCTCCGCGGGGAGGTCGAAGAACTGACGTGAGATCTCCCTGGTGCGCTCGATGAGCGCAGGGTCGACGCCGTGCCCGTTGATCACGAGGAAGCCGATGTCACGGCACGCGCGGTCGACCTTCTTCGCGACCTTGGCGCGCGCCTCGGCATCGCCGGTGAGGAACGGGTTCATGTCGATGACGGGAACGTCAAGCAGCTTCATGTCTGGAAGCTCCTGTCCGGGTGACTGGGGGCCGGCGGAGTTGCGCGCAGCGCACACTGTCGCGGGGATCCTGGCCCAGGGGCGGAATGTTCCTGCGAGGAACAATGGCCAGTAGTTATTACCGGCTTCGCATGCTCGTGTTTCGCATGGGTGAACTGTTCCCGTGGGGAACATTGGTTGCACGGGCGAGGGCGAGCCGGTGAGCGTCCGCCGATATGATCAGGACGACGGATTCGCATGGCGGAGAGCAGGAGCAGATGGATCAGGGACGCAGTGACCGGATGCTCGGCGCCCTGGGCGCCGGGATCCGGGAGCGTCGGCAGTCGCTCGGGCTGACCCTGAAGGATGTCGAGGGAGCCACCGGGCTGTCGCATCCGTTTCTGAGCAAGATCGAGCGGGGCCTGTCGCGCCCGAGCATGCGCACGCTGACGTTGATCGCGGACGTGCTCGGCACTACGGCACACGCGCTGGTCGCGCTGGGCAGCGCGGAAGACTTCGGCGGAGTCCAACGACGCTCCGCCCTGGAGGTCGAGCACAGCACTGGTATGGCCCGCTTCCTCGTCCGCGGAGCCTGGCCCTTCCTGCCGGTCGAGTACCGCTCAGGGCCCAGCGAGTTCGAGGAGTACTACACACATGCCGCCCGCGAGATGATCTACGTCGCCACAGGGCGGTGCGAGATGGAGGTCGAGGGCCACGGCATCTTCAAGCTGGGTGCCGGCGAGAGCCTCTTCTACGGCGGCCATGTCAAGCACCGATGGCGGCAGCTCAACAAGGGCTCACTTCGTGTGCTTCTCATTCAAGAAAGCCTTGAAGCGACGGCGACTCTCGGGCCGGACCAGCCAGAACACAGCCGGCCGTCCAGATAGCACAGGTCCATCCAGACGGCGGCTTTCATCGCGCGCGCGGACAGGTCGCGAACTCGAACCGTCCCCTGTCGGACCCAGGTCTGGGACGCGGACAGGGGTTGCGCGCTCTCGCTATCCCGCACACCCGGTGATCGTTTCTGGCAAGGACTTCACTGCGGCTCAGCATTCTCGCCGTTCCTGCGCTGCCGGCGGGCTCGAAGCGCGCCCCGCAAGCTCGCACGGAGTCCCGACGGCCGCAGGGACGCTACGGATAGGGGTGCCGGGGTCGGCCTGTGTGCGGGGCTTGGTTGCGTTGTCGGCCGGCGGTTGGCGAGGTGCGGCGCGCGGCTCGGGTGGGTGGCGAGTTGGTTCGGCGGGCGGCCGTCGGGTGGGGCCAAAGCGCCCCAATGTGGCATTCGGTGCGCTCAACGCACCCAATGTGGCGTTCGGTGCATTGAGCGGAACCACTGTGGCGAGGCGGGGTCGCGGTGATGGTGAGCCAGTGCGCGGTTCCGTGTTCGCTGAGGCGTGCCGGCTCGGGTCGGAGCGCCGGGTCAGTGGGTGCAGGCGGCGCAGGTCTGCGCCGCGGGTTCGGCCGGGGCCGGTGGGCGCCGGGGGCGGGGCACGGCGGCCGCGAGGCAGGGCCGGCACGAGGCGGCCGGAAGGGCGGGTTCGGTTCGTTTCGGTGGGGCGATGGGCGCGGGCCGCACGCGCGGCAGGACCTCGGCGACGGCGCGCAGCTCCTCGGCGAGCCGCGGCGGCGTGCGGGCGGCGGGTGCGGGGCGCAGGGCGGGGCGGCGGCGCAGTACGAGCAGCGCCGCCGCGAGCGGCCCGCCTGCCAGCGGCAGGCCGGCGACCACCATCGCGAACAGTCCCATCACCGACCCCAGAGGTGCGCGGACACCGGCACCGTGACCGCTCGGCTCGGCGGTCCGTCCCCCGTGCTTCGCGGGGTAGCCGATGCTAGCGCCGGTTGCCACGTGGCCACAGGATCACCACCCGGCCGTGGTGGCGTCCGCCTCGTGAACGTCACTTGACATGGTGAGGGAGATTCGTCACGCCCGTGTCGCCATTGCCCGGTCGGCCACGAAGCCGTGGTACGAACGACCCTTTTCGCGCGGTGCCCCATCTTCTACAGAAGCGCGCAGACGGGATCGAAAAGAGAAGTGTGTCTGTCCTACCCTGGGGGAGGTCGTGCTAACGTCCGCGCCAGCGTGCGGATGCACGTGCGGATTCCCGAGCTGGCAACGGAAGGCGGGGACGATGGACCACTCACCCTGCGACGTCGAGTCCGGCCTGCGCGCCCTCATCGCCCGCGGCTACCAGTTCGTGCACCCCAGCGACGCCACCGGCGAAGTCCTCGCGGTCGTCGGCGTCCGCGTCCATGGCGACGTCGTGGACGTCTTCCGCCTCGACGCCGAGGACGACGCCACCGCCATCCGCATGCCCGCGGACGAAGAAAACGTTTTCACGCCCAGCACCTGGCTGTGGCGCACAAGCGGCCCCGCCGCCCACGTGCTGGCCGGCCTCCTCGCCCTCCCGGACGACACCACCCCCGGCACCTCGGGCGGCTGCTGGATCCCCGGCCGTCTGGGCACGGCGAAATGGCTCGCCGCGAGCTGACCCGCCACCGCGCCGGCTGACAACCGGCGCGGCCGCCCGGCCCTCGAACGGACCGACCAACCCGGCTGCTGCGCCCGCTCCCCCGGCGCGCACCGGATCACAACCCCGCCAGTACCTCCGCCTCCTCCGCCGCCGACAGGCCCGCGCGGCGCTCGCGGTCCAAACCCAGCTCGCGTTCACGCTCCAGTGCGCCCGTGACGGCGTCGGCGAGGGGGCGGACGTCGAGGCCCGCCGCGAGTGATGGGGCCGGGTCGTGGGAGGCGAGGCCGGCGTAGGTGGGCGGGAGCCAGAGGGGCAGGGAGCGTGGACCGGACCACGGGGTGACGCCGGCGGTTTCCAGCTGGGTGTCCGTGGCAGGCACGAAGTCGACGTCCGTGCCGACGGCCGCGGCGATGTCGGCGAGCAGCTTGCCCAGGCCGACGGCGGGGCCGATCGCGTCGAAGGTGCCGGTCAACCCCGTCTCGGACGCCGTGACGATCCAGGCCGCGAGATCGCGCACGTCGAGGTACTGGGCGAGCCGGTCGGAGGCGGGCACGAGCACGCGGCCGCCGCGGGCGAAGCGGCCGGGCCAGTAGCCGAAGCGGTCGCTGCCGTCGCCGGGGCCGGTGATCAGGCCGGGCCGCACGACGAATGCGCGGGCCCCCAGGGCGGCGCGCACGGCGTTCTCGCTGGCCACCTTGATGCCGCCCTACAGCCCGGTGCCGCCTTCCGCGGCCAGGTCGGCGCGGGTGGCGTGGCGCGCCAGCGGCTCCACGACCGGGCCGGTCGCCGGGGTCTGGCCGGGTGTGGCCTCGTCGGCGTAGACGTTGATCGTCGAGACGAACGTCCAGTGCGCGGCGCGGTCCGCGAGCGCCGCCAGTGCGCGCTCCACCCACGGGAACGACATCGGCGCCACGTCCACCACGGCGTCGAAATCGGGCAGCGCGGCCAATCCGTCCGGATCGTCCCGGTCCACCTTGATCAGGCGCGCGCCGTCGGGCACCGTCCCCGACTCGCCGCGGGCCGCGCACACGACCTCGTGGCCCCGCCGCAGCGCTTCCGCCGCCACCGCGCGCCCGACGAACACCGTCCCACCCAGCACGAGAAGTCTCATGCCCCTCACCCTGGCCCGCCCGCCACGGCGCGACCACCGGTCTCGCGGAGGGCGAACGCGCCCCTCAGCCCAGCACCCGCTCCGCCGCCAGCGCCGCCTGCGTGCGGCTGCCCACCTGCAGCTTCGCGAGGAGGTTGCCCACGTGGACCTTGACCGTGCGTTCCGCCAGGCCGAGCTCGGCGGCGATGTCCCGATTGGACAGTCCGCGGCCGAGCAACGCCAGCACGTCGCGTTCGCGCGGGGTGAACGGCTCGGCCGGGGCCCCGAGCTCCGCGGCGACGGCCGGGCTGACGGCGGTCACCCCGGCGTGCGCGGCGCGGACGGCGGCAGCCAGCTCCTCGCCCGTGGAGTCCTTGAGTACGAACCCGTCCGCGCCCTCGGCCAGGGCGCGCCGGATGTCGCGCGCCCGCCCGATCGTCGTCAGCATCACCACGCGCGGGCGGGACGTGCGCGCCCGCAGCCGGCGCAGCACCTCGAGGCCGTCGAGGCCCGGCAGGTTCAGGTCCAGCAGCACCACGTCACCCAGGTCGCCCGGCACGGCGAGCAGCTCGGCACCGTCGGCGTGCACGCCGGTCACGGTGAGGTCCGGCTGCGCGGCGAGGATGAGGGCGAGACCTTCGCGGACCAGCGCGTGGTCGTCGACGACGCGGATCCCGATCACCGGCGCAGTCTACCCTCGGCCCGTGCGCCGACTCGCCGATCGACGGCTCCTCGCCGACCTGGCCACCACGCTCCTGGTCGCCCTCCTGCTCGCGCTGGGCGGCACGTGGCAGCCGGGCCACGGCGGCGCCGGCCCGCTGCTCGTCGTCGCGCAGCTGCTGCCGTTGCCCTTTCGCCGGCGGTTCCCCGGCTGGGTGCTCGCCGTGGTCGCCGCGACGACCGTCGCCCACCTCGTGACCAGCGCGCCGCGCAACCTCGACTACCTCCCGGTCCTGCTCGCCCTCTACACCGCGCCGATGTCGCCGCGCCCGCTCGTCCGGTTCTGGCTCTGCGGCGCCACGACGGCCGCCCTCGGCGCGGCGATGGTGCCCGCCAAGGGTTTCGTGGACGGCGCGCTGCTCACCGCCGCCATCTGCGTCGTCGCCTGGCCGCTCGGTGTGGAACGCCAACGCCACGTCGCCGAACGCGCGGAGTTCGCCGCGCAACGCACCCGGCACCGGCTGGAACGCCTCGCCGCCGAACGCCGCGACCGCACCGCACGGCGGCTGCACGACACGCTCGCGCGCACCACCACCGTGATGCTCGTGCAGGCCGAGGCCCTGCGCGCGGTCGGCCACCTGACCGACGCCGACCGCCGGCGCGTCGACGCGATGCTGTCGGCAGGCCGCGACGCACTGGGCCAGGTCCGCGCGACGCTGCGCGAACTCCACGGTGACGAGGAACCCGCCGCCGAACCCGCGCTGGCCGATGTGCTCGACCAGCTGCGTTCCGCCGGTCTGGTCCTCGACACCGTGCCGGACGCGGCGGCCCTCCCCGGCCCCGTCCGTCCGCTCGCCGGGCGCGTGATCGCCGAAGCCGCCACCAACGCCCTGCGCCACCACGGCCCGGGCACGCGCCTGGGCGTCGACGTCGCAGTGACCGGCGGGCAGGCCCGGATCACCGTCGCATCGAAGGTCCGGACCCCACCGGCCGGGGAAACCGCCGGCGCCGGCTACGGCCTCACCAGCCTGCGCGCGCAGCTGGCCGAGCGCGGCGGCTCGCTCACCGCCGGACCCGTGGCCGGCGGCTGGTCCGTGGTGGCCGTCATCCCTTGCCCCGCAACGCCAGCAGCTGCGACACCGTGACGAACCGGTAGCCGCGCGCCCGCAGCCCGTCGATCGCGGGGCCGAGCGCCTCCCGCGTCGCCTCGCGGGCCGGGTACATCGCGTGCAGCACCACGATCGACCCCGGGCGCACGTGGGTCACCACGTACTCGGCGGTCGCGGCGGCCGAAGCGTCGACGTCGGGGTAGGAGTTCGGCTCGACGTCCCACATGATCGTCTGCCGGCCGTGCTCGTGGAGGTAGTACGGGAGCGCGAGAAGCTTCTTGCCGTTGGGCGGGCGCACGGTGATCTCGCCCCGGTAGCCGGTCCGGCGGATGAGCGCGTCGGTGCGTTCGATCTCCGCGGCGACGTAGCCGGGCGTCACCAGGACCATCCGCTCGTGCGAGTACGTGTGGTTGCCGAGTTCGTGCCCGGCCGCGGCGAGCTCGCGACCCAGCTCGGGGTGTGCCGCCAGCTCGCGGCCGATGAGGAAGAACGTCGCCTTCACCCCGCGCGAGGCCAGCGTCGCGAGCACCGGCGCGACGCCGGCCGGGTCGGGCCCGTCGTCGAAGGTCAGCGCCACGACCTTCTGCGGCGTCTCGACCCGGTCGGTGAGGCCGCCGAAGAACTGGAACGTGCGGGCGTCGGCCACCCGCAGCAGCGCGTACCCGCCGCCGAGCAGCAGCACGAGCACGACGGCGAGCGAGATCGTCCGGCGGCGGGCCCGCCGGGACAGGTGGGGACGGATCATGCGCGCCACCCTGCCCACCCGCCCCGTGCGCCGGAAGCGGCGGAGGTACTAGTCCCTCCGGTCGATCGGCGAGCCGGCAGTACCGGCACCCGCGAGTCCGGAGTAGAACGGCAAGGGTGATCACCGAAATCGCGATCATCGACGTGAAACCGGGCGCCGGGGACGAATTCGCCGCCGCGTATGCGAAAGCCCGCGAGCTGCTCGCGAGCACGCCCGGCTGTCGGCGCGCTCGCATGATGCGCAGTGAAGAGAGCCCGGACCGCTTCGTCGGTGTCGTCGAGTGGGAGTCGAAGAAGCACCACCTGGAGAACTTCCGCGGCACCGACCGCTACGCCGCATACGGCGCGCTGCTCATGCCCTACCTCGCGGCGCCGCCGCGGGTGGAGCACTTCGAGGCCGTCTGACGGGTCAGGCGCTGCGGCGGGACCGGACGCCGGCCGCCCGCGCGATCATGCCCGCCAGGTCGGCGACCGGCGCCGGGTCGTCGGGGAGCTGGCCCACGGCGACGCGGATGTGCGGCGCGCCGGAACGGCCCGTGAAAGACCGGCTGCCCGCGCCGACGGAGACGCCGTGCGCGGCCAGCGTGACCAGCGTGCGGGTCTCGTCGGGCACCGGCACCCAGAGCGTGAGCCCGTCGCCCGCGGCCACGTCGAGGCCGTGGTCGCGCAGGGCCTCGGCGAGCACCGTCCGCCGCGCCGCGTAGCGCCGGCGCGCGCGGTGGACCAGCGCGTCCGTGCCGGGGTCGGTGAGCAGGAACGCCTGCGCGTCCTGCAGCACCCGGCTGGACCACGCCGTGCCGAACGCCCGCTGCGCGCGCACCCGCTCCACGAGCGCGGCCGAGCCGCCGAGCACACAGCTGCGCAGTTCCGTGCCGAACGCCGTGCAGTAGGACCGCACCAGCAGCACCTGCCCGGGCAGGTGCGTGCCCAGGCTCGCCCCCGCCGAAGCGGCGACCGGGCCGAAGTCGTCGGCCTCGATCACGGCCGTGTCGGTGTGCGCGAGCACGGCGGCGAGCTCCGCGACGCGGGCGGCGGCCACGGTGTGGCCCAGCGGGTTCTGCGCGCGCGGCTGGTAGACGAAGGCGACGGGCCGGTGCGCCAGCGCGGCCTCCAGCGCGTCGGCTCGCGGGCCGGTTTCGTCGCAGCGCACCGGAACCACGTGGATGCGCGCCGCCCGCAGGTGCCGCAGCAGCCACGGCGCCGTCGGTTCCTCGACCGCGACGACGTCGCCGGGGCGGGCCACCGCCCGGCACGCCAGCGACACGCCTTCCTGACCACCGGCGGCGACCGTCCACGCCTCCGCCGCGAACGGCCACTCCGGCTTCACCGCCGCCCGCAGCCGGGCGCTGATCGGTTCCTTCACCGCCGGCCGCTCCGACCGCACCCCGGCGGCCACGGCGTCCTCCAGTGGCGGCAGCAGCGCGGGATCGGGTGAGCCGTGCTCCAGGTCCACCGACTGCCAGCCCGGGAACATCCGCGCGGGCGGAAGCCCGGCAGGCGGCGCCAGCACCGTCGTGCCGCGCCGGCGGCCCGTGCCGATCAGCCCGGCCGCGCGCAGCTGCGCCCACGCCTCCGCGATCGTCGTGGGGCTCACCGACAGCTCGGCCGCGAGCGCGCGCACGGTCGGCAGCCGCGTGCCGGGCTGCACCTCGCCGTCGCGGATCAGGCCCGACACCGCGCCCGCGATCCCGCGCGCCGTGCGTTCGCCGATCCGCACGGCGAGCCAGCCGAGCCCGACCGGCGCCGTCGTCGCGAGTTCGCCCGAGGCCACGCACCGGCTCCCCTCATTCGGTGAGAAATCGATCTGTCGGGATCGAAAACTAGGCCGCCCGCACCCGGCCGCAAAGCGGTTTCACATCCTGGTCGGCCCCGGCAAAGGCGGTACAAAACCGCCGGTTCGCCCACCTGTGCGCACATTCCTTCGGTGACCGAATGAACTCCCCGGAACCGGTTCCGCTGATTCGGCCGCCGGATCAGACCACTGGTACGTCCACACCGGACCGGACCCGAAAGTGTTTGCCCCGTCGCCCGGCCGGGTACTCCGAATCCATCGGTCCCCATTACAGAACAGCTGGAGAATCCATGATCGTGCTCGGAGTCATCCTGCTCGTCGTCGGTTTCATCACCGGCATCTCGATCCTGTGGACGATCGGCATCGTCCTGCTGGTCATCGGTGCGGTCCTGGCCATCCTGGGCGGAACCGGCCGCAAGGTCGGCGGCCGCGCGCACTGGTACTGAGCCGCGAAGTTTGAACCGTCCGAAAACGGGTAACCCTCCCGCCTGCGCGAAAGGAGCGGTCGTGAGCGATAAAATGCAGAACAAGGCCGATGAATTGAAGGGCCGCGCCAAAGAAGCACTCGGAAATGCCACCGGAAACGAACAGTGGCAGGCCGAAGGCAAAGCGGACCAGGCCAAGGGTGCCCTCAAGCAGGCCGGCGAGAAGGTCAAGGACGCCGTCGACGGGCTGAAGAACAAGGACTGACACGCGGGTGAACGAGCGCCGCCGGGTACCGCCCGGCGGCGCTCGCGTGTCCCGGGATGTTGAGGCGCCCCAAGGGAAAACGCCCCCGAACGAGTGAGATCACAGTCTCACAAAACCGAGGATTGGCCAGAAGGATGAGAGGGTAGCCGTGGGACGCCGCCCGTCCCGACCGGCGCGGCCACGATCGCGGTGTGGCTGACCGCCCGACCTGGGAGAATCGCCATGACGACCTCACTCACCCCCGAGATCACCGAAAAGACGTCCGCGAAAATCGCCGGACGCCCCGAATTCCCGCGCCCGGCACCGGCTCCGGCCGCCTCCGCACCGGAGGCCCCCGCCGCAGACCTCACCGGTGTGCACACGACCGTTCCGGACCCGGACTCCGACACCCGAGGAGCCGGTTCGCAGCTGCACCGCCTCGCCGCCATGGCTTCGCTGCAGGACTGGATCCGGCGCAGCAGCCCCGTTCTCATGCACGAAGCCGTCCTCGCCGGGGAAAGCCCCGCCGAGGTCGCCTCGGCCGCCCGGCTTTCGGTCGCGCAAGCGCACCTCACGTGGAACACGTGGGCCACCCGCCGGCTGGCGTCCGCCACCCCCGGAGAAGCCCTTCCGTTGCGCCAGTACCTGCGCGTGCACACCGCCTTCGCGCGGGCGCTGAACGACGCCTGATCATTCGGTCGCCGAACTGGTCACCGGCCCCGAGGCCGCCCGGCACTGCACCGAACGGGGTATGGCCGGGCGAGACGGACGCGGGCTTGGCAGTATTGGCGCATGGCTGAGTCCGGTGTCCCCGCCGACGACGCGGGCCGGGTGGAAACCACGGGCGGTGCCGTCGCGCTGAGTGAGAGCGACGGCGCCACGGTGCTGGCCGTGAGCGGCGCCCTCGACCTCGCACTCGCTCCCCAGCTGCGCCGGCTCGTGGACCGCGCCGCGCGCACGGGGGCGCCGGTGCTCGTGATCGACCTCAGCGCCGTCGACTTCCTGGCGTCGGCGGGGATGGCGGTGCTCGTGTGGGCCCACCGGCAGGCCGAACCCGCCGACGTGCGCGTGGTCGCGAGCAGCCGGCTCACGCTGCGGCCGCTGGAGCTGACGCGTCTGACCGACGAGCTCGCCTTGTTCCCCTCCTTGCCCGCCGCGCTGGAGGGCGCATGACGACCGCCGACGGCCTGGGGCCGGTGGCACAGGCCGTGCGCAAGGCGTTCGTCGACGCCGAGGGCCGGCCCGTGGCCGTGCGGGTCCGCCGGCTCGATGCCGCGGACTTCCGGGGCCGCGGCCGGATCGTGGTCCCCGACGCCGCGACCGTGGCGCAGCTCGTGCCCGCCCAGCGCGTGACCGGCGCGGTGGTCGTCGCCGACGACGACGCCACCGTGCTGCTGCACACCGACGCTCCCGAAGGCGCCCGTCTCGCGCCGACCGCGGCCGGGGTCGACGCCGCGACGGCCGAGCTCACCGGCACCGTGAGCCGGCTGCGGGCCGAGGCCGGCGTCGTCGACGCCCTGCACTCCATCGGCCGCCGCCTCACCGCGCAGCTCGACCTCGACGTCGTCGTCCAGGACGCCACCGACGCCGCCACCGGTGCGACCGGCGCGGCCTTCGGCGCGTTCTTCTACAACCTCGTCGACCAGTTCGGCGAGTCCTACACGCTCTACACCCTCTCCGGCGTGCCGCGCGAAGCGTTCTCCCGCTTCCCCATGCCCCGCAACACCGCCGTGTTCGGCCCGACCTTCGACGGCACCGGCACCGTCCGCAGCCCCGACATCACGGCCGACCCGCGCTTCGGCCGCAACGCGCCGTATCACGGCATGCCCGAAGGCCACCTGCCCGTGCGCAGCTACCTCGCCGTGTCGGTGGTGAGCCCCACCAGCGGCGAGGTGCTCGGCGGGTTCTTCTTCGGCCACCCCGGGACCGGCCGGTTCACCGAGCGCCACGAGTACCTCGCCGAAGGCATCGCGGGCTACGCCGCCATCGCGCTGGACAACGCGCGCCTCTACGAACGCGAGCGCACCCTCGCCGCGGAGCTCTCGCGGAGCATGGTGCCCGCCGCGCCGCGGATCCCGGGCCTCGACCTCGTCACGCGGTACCTGCCGGCCGCCACCGGCAGCAAGGTCGGCGGCGACTGGTTCGACGTGCTCCGCCTCGGCTCGGGCGCCACCGCGTTCGTGATCGGCGACGTGGTCGGCCACGGCGTCACCGCGGCCACCGTGATGGGCCAGGTGCGCACCGCGATCCGCTCGTACGCGCTGCTGGAGCTGCCGCCCTCGGAAGTGCTGCGCAACGTCTCGCAGCTCACCGGCCGCTTCGCGGAGCCGAGTTTCGTGACCTGTTTCTACGCCGTGCACCAGCCCGCGGACCACACGCTGACGTACGCGAACGCCGGGCACCTGCCCGGCGTGCTCGTCCACCCCGACGGGACTCCCGAGCAGATCGGCGAGGCGCTGGCCCAGCCGCTCGGCGTCGGCGCGGAGTTCCCGCAGGAGCGGGTGGCCTTCCCGCCGGGCACCGATCTCGTGCTCTACACCGACGGTCTCGTGGAGAGCCGCACCCGCGACCTCACCGTCGGCATCGCCGGGCTGCTCGCCGCGCTCGGCGGCCTGCGGGACGGCTCCGACGCGGAAACCGCGTGGGACCGCCTGATCCAGGACCTCACCGGCGGCGACCACGACGACGACATCGCGGTGATCCACGCGCGCCACCGGACCGGGGGTGCGGCATGACCGGGCGAGCGACCGAAGACCGCACCACACCGGAGTTCCGCCGCCGCGTCACCGCGGCGGCGGAACCGCTGATCGGGCTGCGCCGCGCCCTCGCCGCCTGGGTGGCGGGGCTCGACATGAGCACCACGCAGCAGGAGGACGTGGTGATGGCAAGCTACGAGGCCATGGCCAACTCCGCCGAACACGCCTACGAGGGCCGGGAAACCGGTGTCCTCGACGTCCTCGCGACCTGTGTGGACGGCCGGGTCACCGTGGTCGTCACCGACTACGGCCGCTGGCTCCCGCCCCGCCCGACCAACGGCCTGCGCGGCCGCGGCCTGCCGCTGATGCAGGGGCTCGCGCACGAAAGCGAGTGCGTGCAACGCCCGGACGGCACCACGGTGACGCTCAGCTGGCAGCTCGAACCGGCCGGCTAGCGGGCCGCAGGATGCGGTTCGCCGACCAGGCGAGCAGCAGGAGCTCGGCCACGGAGAACCCCAGCAGTGCCATCGGGCTCGACACCCACACCAGCGCCAGCCCGACGGCGAGCACCGGCACGACGAGGCCCGCGTAGGCCGCGAGGAACAGCGCCGCCAGCACCTGGCCACGCGAGCGCGGGCCGGCCAGCGTGGCCACAGTGGTCACCGACGCGCGGAAGCCGAGCCCCATGCCCGTGCCGGCGAGGAGGCTGCCGGCGAAGAACAGCCACAGCGAAGGCAGCAGCGCCGCGACCGGCAGCACCACGAGTCCCACGGCCATCAACGCGAAGCCGAGCCGCAGCTGCCACGCGACGGTGAGCCGCGCGAAGACGATCTGCCCGAGCGCCGCGGCGACCAGCAGCGAAGCCGCCGCGATCCCGGCGAGCAGATGGCCGCTCTGGTGCAGACCTTGGGCGAGCAGCGTCGGGGCCAGCGCCGCGAACAGACCCGTGATCGCGAAGGACGCGAACACGGCGATGGCCGCGCCGAAGAACGTCGGCTTCGCGTCGGCCGGCAGCGAAAGCCGCTGCGGCCGGTAGGCGGGCGGCTCGTCCCACCGCTCGACGGTCTCGGGCACCAGCGCCACGGCGACCGCGGCCGCGACCAGCACCACCAGGAACACGGCGAACGGCGTGGTGAGCGGGCTGGTCGCGTACTTCGCGAAGAACCCGCCGACGAGCGGGCCGAGGCCGAGCCCGCCGAGGTTCACCACGCTCGCGATCAGCCCCGCGCGCCCGGCGTGCTCGCCGGGCCGCGCGATGGCGCGCAGCTCCGACAGGTGCGCGGTGGCCGTGGCCGTGAGCGCGCCGATGCCGGCTCCGCTGACCAGCCGGGCCACCAGCAGAACCGGCACCTCGGGTGACGACAGGAACAACGCGGCCGCCAGCGCCTCGGCGAGGGTGGCGACGACGATCACGCGGCGCCGGCCGAGCCAGTCGCTCACGTGGCCGGCGAGGTAGAGGCTCGCCATCACGCCCACGGCGTAGGCGGCGAAGACGAGGGTGACCACGAACGTCGGGAACCCGTCCTGGCGCTGGTAGATCGCGTACAACGGCGTCGGCACGGTGGAGAACGCGAGCGACGCGGCGAACGCGAGGGCGATCACGCGGAAGCCCCAGTCGTGGGTGAGCCTCGGGCGGACTGTTCGGGCTGTGTGGGCTGGGACGGGCGAAACGGTGTGGAGCATGGCTGCCTTCCCCGGAAGATCCTTGTGCCTTCAACCATCCGCTCGGCGACTCATTTAGTCCAACGAAAAGTCTCGGCGACAGTTATCGCCATATGCGATAATTCGGGGCGTGGAAACCCGCCAGCTCGAGTACTTCGTGGCCGTGGCCGAGGAGCTCAGCTTCACGCGCGCGGCCCAGCGGTTGTTCGCCGTCCAGTCCACGGTGTCCGCCACGATCCGCACGCTGGAGACCGAGCTGGGCACGACGTTGTTCGACCGCTCCACGCGCAAGGTCGCGCTGTCGGCTTCGGGTGAGTTGTTCCTGCCGGAGGCGAAGGCCGCGCTCGACGCCGTGGAGCGCGCCCGCGAAGTGGTTCAGGAGGCCTCGGCGGGTCTGCGGGGCAGCCTGCGGGTGGGCACGCTCACGAGCGTCGGCGCGCTCGACCTGCCGGCGGTGCTCGGCGCGTTCCACGACCGGCACCCGCTGGTCGACCTGCACCTGACGGTGTCGGTCACGGGCTCGACCGGCCTGGCCGAGGACGTGCGCCACGGCCGGCTCGACGTCGCGCTGCTCGGCCTGCCCGAAAGCGCGCTGCCGGGCCTGACCGTGCGCACGATCGTCACAGTCCCCTACTTCGCCGTGCTCCCGGCCGCGCACCGGCTCGCCGGCCGGGCGTCGATCTCCTTGCGGGACCTGGCCGGCGAGCGATTCGTGGACGCGCCGCGCGGCTTCGGCAACCGCATCGCGATCGACCAGGCCTGCGAGTCGCTCGGCGTCCCCCGCCGGGTCCCGGTGGAGGTCGCCGACCTCCGCGTGATGCCCCTGTACGTCGCCGCCGGGCTGGGCGTCGCCGTGATCCCCGACCTCATGCCGCTGACCGCGCCCGGCACCGCCGTGGTGCCGCTGGAAGACGCCGGGCTCACGTGGCCCCTCTCGGTCGTGAGCCACGGTGAAAAGGCCCCCGGACGGGCGCTGCGGACCCTGCTCGATCTACTGGTGGGGACCGATTTCTTACAGAAGTCGGACGACGGCGCAAGCGGCCGTCCGAGGGAATAGAAGGAGCCCGTACGGTGTCTGTATAACTGCACGTCCAGGTGCGTTTCACCTGGTTCCCCAGCTCGAGCCGAGAGGCCGCGAAGGGAGAGCTGTGTCCCAGCAGACCCAGTACAACAAGAACCCGGAAGCCGTGTCCCGGCTGACCCCGGAGCAGTACCGCGTGACCCAGCAGGACGGGACCGAGCGGGCGTTCGCGAACGAATACTGGGACAACCACGAGCCCGGCATCTACGTCGACGTCGTGTCCGGCGAGCCGCTGTTCGCGTCGGTCGACAAGTACGACAGCCACTCCGGCTGGCCGAGCTTCACCAAGCCGATCGAGAAGACGAACGTCGTCGAGCGCAACGACTTCAGCCACGGCATGATCCGGGCCGAGGTCCGTTCGCTGCACGGTGACAGCCACCTCGGCCACGTCTTCGACGACGGCCCGGTCGACCAGGGCGGCCTGCGCTACTGCATCAACTCCGCGTCGTTGAAGTTCATCCACCTCGACGACCTGGAGAAAGAAGGGTATGGAGACTTCCGTGCCCTCTTCACCGACAACACCGACAAGTAGGGAGACGACGTGACCACCGAGAAGGCGATCCTCGCCGGCGGATGTTTCTGGGGTATGGAGGAGCTGTTCCGCCACCAGAGCGGCGTCGTGTCCACGCGCGTCGGCTACAGCGGCGGCGACACCCCCAACGCGACCTACCGCAACCACGGCACCCACGCCGAGGCCATCGAGGTCCTCTACGACCCGGCGCAGACCGATTTCCGGAACCTGCTCGAGTTCTTCTTCCAGGTCCACGACCCCACGACGAAGAACCGGCAGGGCAACGACATCGGGATGAGCTACCGCTCCGCGATCTACTTCACGAACGACGAGCAGAAGAAGGTCGCCGAGGACACCATCGCCGACGTCGAGGCCTCCGGCCTCTGGCCCGGCAAGGTCGTCACCGAGGTCACCCCGGCCGGTGACTTCTGGGAGGCCGAGCCCGAGCACCAGGACTACCTCCAGAAGTACCCGAACGGCTACACCTGCCACTTCCCCCGCCCCGGGTGGAAGCTGCCCAAGCGGGCGACGGCCTGATCACGACGGCGCGCGGACTCACGTCCGCGCGCCGCGCGTTTTTCAGCACCTTCTTTTTCACCGCCTTCTTTTTCAGCACAGTTCCCGCGCGGCCGGCGCTGCCCCACCGGTCCGTGCCACGGACCAAGGCCCGGCCGACCCGAGGAGATCCCGATGCGCGACTACCCGGACGCGATCACCCCGACCGACCACGTCGAGCCCGTGCCCCGGCGGATCCGCGCCGTGCTCGGCGGCGAGACGGTGCTCGACACCACCCGCGCGCTGTACGTGTGGGAGTGGCCGAACTACCCGCAGTACTACATCCCGGTCGCCGACGTGACGCCCGGCGTGCTCGTGGACGAGAACCACCCGCAGCACCTCAAGCGCGGCACCGCGCGCCGCCAGACCCTCAAGGCGGGCGACCAGGTGAAGCCCGCCGCCGCGCGCCTCTACGGCGAGGACGCCGCCGCCGGGCTCGCGGACCACGTCCGGTTCGAGTGGGCCGCCCTCGACGCGTGGTTCGAGGAGGACGAGCAGGTGTTCGTCCACCCGCGCAGCCCGTACACGCGCGTCGACGCCCTGCGCTCCACCCGGCACGTGCGCGTCGCGCTGGAAGGCCGGACGCTCGCGGAGTCGTCGTCCCCGGTCCTGCTGTTCGAGACCGGCCTGCCGACGCGGTACTACCTCAACCGCACCGAGGTGGACTTCTCGCACCTGGTGCCCACCGGCACCGTCACCGAATGCCCGTACAAGGGCACCACCACCGGCTACTGGTCCGTGCGCGTCGGCGACGTGTTGCACCAGGACCTGGCCTGGTCCTACGACTTCCCGACGCGCTCGCTCAGTGCGATCTCCAACCTGATCTGCTTCTACAACGAGAAGGTCGACCTGTTCGTCGACGGCCGGGAAATCCCCCGGCCGACCACGCACTTCTCCTGACGGTCAGTCCGCTTCGGACTGCAACCGGGCGAACGCCGAGGTCACGGTGCCCGCCAGCCGGTCGCCTCGCGCGGCGTGGCCGGCGGGCACCGTCACGCACACGGTGAACCGGTCGGCCCACGTCATCACGCCCACCGCCACCGGCACGTCCGGCGCCAGCGACAGCACGGGGTACACCGTGCGCACGAGGGAACCGTTGAGCACCACCGGCGAACGCGCGCCCGGCAGCACCGAGGCGATCATGCTGAACCAGGTGCCGCGGTAGACGAGCCGTGCCACGCGCCGGTGCAGCCACGGCGGCAGGATCCCGATCACGCGCACCACGGCGTTGCCCGCCCGCGGCGCGCCGCGGGTCACCTGCTCGGCCAGCAGCTCCCGCGTCGCGCGCACGCGTTCGGCCAGCGACATCGCGCCGGTCGGCAGGTCGACGCTCGCCGCCCCCGTGTGGTTGCCCAGCTGGCGGAACGTGCCGGTGTCGCGAATGGACATCGGGATCAGCACCCGCACCCGCTCCGGCGCGGCCGCGCCCAGCTCCCGGTGCACCGCCTCCGCGACAAGCGCGAGCACGAAGTCCGTGGTGGGCACGCCGACCTTGCGGGCGGCCGCCCGCACCTGCGGCGCCGACAGATGGGCGCGTGCGTAATGCCGCCGCGGGCCCGAGATCCCGGTCTCCCACGGCACGCGCGGCGCCGTGCCCGCCCGCGCGAGCGCCCAGACGCCGCGGGCCAGCTCCTCGGCTTCCTTCCTGCGCCCGGGCCGTTTCCGCGTCACGGCCGACACGCGGTCGGCCGCGCCACGCAGCCGGCTGCGCCGCAGCGGCGCCGGCGGCGGGTCCAGCGGCGGTTTGCCACGGGCCTGCCCGACGAGGGCGCCGATCACCGCGATGCCGTCGCTCGCCGCGTGGTGCAGGGCGATGAGCAACGCGCCCTGCTCGCCTTCCAGGCCCGTCACGAGCCGCGCCCGCACCGGGTGTTCCGGAGTGACGGGCTCGGAGAAGAAGTCGTCCATCTGCGCGGTGAGCGAGGATTCGAGCTCGCTGCCCGCCGGCAGCTCGACGTCGCCGAGGATGCCGCCGGCGGTGCGCGCCGGGTCCTCCTGCCACTTCGCCCGCCACAGGCCGCCACCCGGCAGCAGCCGCGCACGCAGGCCGGGCGTCGCCGACAGCAGGTGGACGGCGTCCGCGTGGGTGGGGCGCGAACCGTCGGCCTTCGGGTCGAGCATCAGCACAGCGCCGACCTGCTGGGGCACCTGCGGGGTCGCGACGTGGAGGAACAGCGCGTCTTCGGGCCGCAGCCGCTGCGGCGCCGGGTTGAGCGGAGAGTCCACGAGCGACTCGAGCGCCGCCGTGAGCGACGTCGCCGAGTCGCAGTGCCGGGTGGCCGCCTCCGCCATCGCCTTGAGCCGCTCCGGCTCGGCGAGCAGCGTGCGGACGGAACCGGTCAGCTCACCGTCCTTCTCGGTCACGAGCGCGAGACCGGCCTCGGCCATCAGCCGGGCGTTGGCCTTGCCGTGCGCGGCGATCGGGCGGTGCATGAGCACGGGCCGCCCGCACGCCAGGGCCTCCAGCCCGGTCGCGCCGCCGGCGTTGGTCACCACGACGTCGGAGGCGATCGTGTAGTCGGCCATCCGGTCGGTCCAGCCGACGACCCGCAGCCGCGGCTCGCCGAGCCGGTCGAGCCGGTGCTGCAACGCCTCGTTGCGGCCGCAGATCGCCACGGGCAGCACCTCGGGCCCGGCCGCGAGCAGCTCGCGCACCGTGCCCTCGACGTCGCCGAAGCCCAGCGAGCCGCACGAAACCAGCGCCACGAACGCTTCCGGCGGCAGTCCCAGCCGATGCCGCGCGCCCGCGCGGTCGCCGGGCCTGAACTCGGCGCGCACGGGTGGCGCCGACACCCCCACCACGGCTGAGGGCGCGCACCGGCGGGCCAGGCCCACGGCGACGTCGTGCATCACCATCGTGAGGTCGGCCGAGCCGTAGACCCAGAACGGGTGCGGCGCGAAGTCCGACACCCACGCGCCGATCGGCGCCCGCAGCTTCCCGCGCCGGCGCAGCCACGCCAGTCCCGCGGTGCCCATCGGGTACGTCGACAGCACGAGGTCCGGTGCGAAGTCCGCCACCGGTTTCGCGAGCCGCCGCCCGCACCAGGACGCGGTGAAGCGCTTCGACGCCGCCGCGAACCACGCGAGGCGCCAGATGGCGTCGTAGAAGAACTCGTACAGCCACGGGGTGGTCTCGACGTTCGCCACGTAGATGCGGCGGAACAGGCCCCCGAACCCCGGCCCCAGCTGGTCGAGGGCGTCGAGCCACTTGACCTCGGTGGCGGGCCAGCGCTCGCGCACGGCGCCCTCCAGCGCCCGTCCGGTGGCGTTGTGCCCTTCCCCCATGTTCGCCGAGACGATCAGCACGCGCTCCAACGCGCCCCCTTCGCCAGAGGTGCCGCGAGCGGCGGTCACCAACTGCATGTCAACAGGTGGATCCGGCCAGACCGTACCCGTCGTCGGGGTCCGACCCGGCGTGCTCGGCCTCGGCGTGTTCGTGTTCTTCCTCGATCGCGGCCACGTCCAGGTGCGCCGCGCGCGTCGACAGCATCGCGATGCCGACCACGATCACGGCACCGGCGAACGCCTCGCCCGCGAGCCCCCACGGCGTGCCGTTGGCGCTCTCCCCCATCCACGACAGCCCGATCGCGACCCCCACGAGCGGGTCGAGCGCCGTGATCACGGCCAGCGCCGGCGTGAGGTAGCGGCCCTGCTGGAAGGTGTTCTGGCTGAGCAGGAACCCGAGCGGGCCCACCACGCAGACGATGTAGAGCGTCCAGTGCTTGAACGGTTCGTCCACGCCCTGGCGGAACTGCCCGGCGACGACCTTCATCAGGCCGGCGGTCAGGCCGTAGAGCACGCCCGTGGCCACGGCGAGCCCGAGCACGCGCCCGGAGCCGGAGTGGGTCAGCGCGGCGAGCGCGAGACCCGCGATCGTCACCACGGCCAGTGCGATGCCGAGCGGGAGCAGCGAGGCGCCGGTGACGAGCACGTCGCCGTTGCCGCTGGGACGCGCGATCACCAGGAACACGGCGAGCCCGGTGACGCACAACGCCGAGCCCGCGCTCATCACCCGGTCGGGGCCTCTTCGTTCGAGCCGCGCGAACACGAACCCGGCGAAGATCAGCGAAGTGATGAGCAGCGGCTGGACCAGCAGCAACGGCCCGAACGCGAGCGCGACGAGCTGCAGGACGAGCCCCAGTACGGTCGCCACGATGCCGATGAGCCACAATGGTCGCCCGACGAGGCGCCTGAACAACGTGAGATCGAGCGGGTTCGCCGGCTCGACCTCTTTGGCCGCCTTTGCCTGGGCGGCGCTGGCGATCCCCATGCACGCCGCGCCCAGCACCGCGGCAGGGACGGCCACGAAAAGCGACACCCCCGTGACACTCATGGAATACTCACCTCACACCATTCCCATCCGCCGTGCCTATGCTGTTGAAAAATTCGTGGGCCGTGGGGGGATGGTCACCCCGCACCGGAGGTACTTGAACCGCATGCGACACCACATGACGATCGACCTCCCCTCGTTCCGCAACCTGGTCGTGGGCGGGGGTCGGCATCTGCTGGAGTCCACGCTCGTACCGGCCGGCCTGTTCTACCTCCTCCTGACTCTGGTCAGCTTCGACAGCGGAGTCATCGCCGCGCTGTGCTGGTCGGTCGTCGTCATCGTGACGCGCCTGGTGATGCGCAAGCCCGTCCCCGCGGTCCTGTGGCTCACCTCGGCGCTGCTGATCGCCCGGACCGCATTGGGCCTGGCCACGGGCAGTGCCTTCCTGTATTTCCTGCAGCCGACCCTACAGAACTTCGTGATCGCCAGCCTGTTCCTCGTGTCCGCGCCGTTCAACAAGCCGCTGCTCGCGCGGCTGGCCGGGGACTTCTGCTCGTTCCCGGACACGCTTTCGGGCCACCCCGGCATGCGGCGCTTCTTCCAGCGCGTGTCGGTGCTGTGGGCGCTCGTGTTCGCCGTGAACGGTTCCGTGACGCTGGTGATGCTCGCGAAGGCGACCGTCGGCAACTTCCTCATGGTCAGCACCGCGGGCTCGTACAGCCTGGTGGCGCTGGCGATCGTCGGCTCGCTGCTGTGGTTCCGGCGCTCGTTGCGCTCGGAGGGCATCGTGCTGCGGATGGCCTCGCGCAAGCCCGCGCTCACCACCGTCTGATGCCCGCTCCCCGCGGCACGGCGCTCGTCACCGGCGCTTCCTCGGGTATCGGCGAAGCCACCGCGCGGCTGCTCGCCGCCGCCGGAACACATGTTCTGCTGCACGGCCGCGACCGCGAGCGCCTGGCCGCGCTCGCCGCGCACACGGGCGGCACCGCTCTCGAAGCCGACCTCGCGGATCCCGAAGCCGCCGGCAAGCTGGCCGAGCGCGCGCTGGCCGTCACCGGCCGCGTCGACACGCTCGTGAACAACGCGGGCCTCGGCTGGGCCGGTCCGCTGACCGAGCTGTCCCCCGAGCTCCTCGCACAGCTGGTCGCGGTGAACCTGACCGCGCCGCTCGAGCTCACCCGCGCGCTGCTGCCCGGCATGCTGGCGCGGGGTCACGGCCGGATCGTGTTCGTGACGTCGATCGCCGGGCGCACCGGCGTCGCGGGCGAAGCCGTGTACGCGGCGACCAAGTCCGGTCTCGACGCGTTCGCCGACAGCCTCCGCTTCGAGCTGCACGGCACCGGAGTGGAGGTCGGCGTGGTGGTGCCCGGCGTGGTGCGCACCGCGTTCTTCGAGCGCCGCGGCCGCCCCTACACCCGCACGACCCCCCGGCCCGTGTCCGCCCAGCGCGTGGCCGCCGCGGTCGTCCGCGCGACGCACCGGCCCGGCGACTACTACGTGCCCCGCTGGCTGCGCGTCCCGGTCGCCCTGCGTGGCGCGGTGCCCGGCGCGTACCGCGCGCTCGCGACGCGGTTCGGCGCCGAAAGCTGACCGCTTCGGGCGCAGACCGAGCACGGCACCTCCCTGCCTCCGGGTCATGACAGCAGTGTCTCCCCGCCGTCAACAAACTTAGCCCTGCTAACCATTCTGAGGGCAACCCTTATTCCTCGCACGCCGTGTGGCACGGGGCACGTCACTGCGGGTCGGTCTGCCCTCCCGGCGGACCCCAGGCCAGGGCCAGCAGCAATGTCGCCCGGGCGTCCGGGTCGTCGAGCGCGGGCCCGAACAGCTCGTGGAGGCGGCCGAGGCGGTAGGACACCGTCTGCGGGTGGATGTGCAGGTCCTCGGCCACGGCCTTGCGGTCGCCGAGGTGCAGCAGCCACGAGCGCAGCGTGGTCTGGAGGCGCTCGCGTGAGGAGTCGTTGAGCTCGTCCAGCGGGGCCAGCGACCGCTTGCGCAGGACCTCCAGCAGCCGGTCGTCGCGGTGCACGATGATCGCGTCGAGGTGCTCGTCGGCGAACACGGGGTCGTCGGACAGCAGGCGGTCGCGGCGCAGCCGGGCCGTCACCTCGGCGATCCGCAGGCTCGCCGGCAGCCGGTCGACGGGCACGGTCGCCCCGACCACGGCACCACCGCCGCGCAGCGCCCGGGCCAGCCACGCGCGCCGGCCCGGTCCACCCGGGTCCGGGACGATCGTCACGAGCTGCCCCGGCCGGCGCAGCCGCAGGCACGTGTCGTCGAGGCGGGCCACGAGCTCGCGGCCGAGCTGGTTCTCGTCCTCCACCAGCACCACCGCGGCCGACCGCGGCAGCCGCCACTCCGCGCGCAGCGCCGCGGCCTGCACCGCCGCCCCGTCGGCGCGATCGGAGAGCAGCAGTTCGGTCAGCTCGTCGCGCAGCCGCTCGCGCATGCGCACGGCGTCGGACTGCTCCTGGAGGTAGCCCTTGAGCGAGGACTCCGACAGCTGGTCCACCAGCGCGAACACCGTGGTGGCGAGCGAGGCGAACAGCTCCGCGGGCACCTCGAGGTCCAGCGCGGCCTCCGACACGTGGCGCCACGCGACCCGCGCGCCCACGCGGTAGGCCGAAAGCAGGCTCGTCACCCGCCGGCCCTGGCGGTACTGCGTCCGCCCGATCTCCTCGAAGACCACTTGCTCGACGCCCGAGCCCAGCTCCGGCAGGTCCTCGTCCGGATCTTCGGCGAGGTTGATGAGCCGGCGCACGAACCCGGCGCTGGCCGTCACGATCTCCGCCAGCTCCTCGGTGAGGAACGCAGCGTAGTCGGGGTGCTGCTCGACGAGCTGATCACGAACTTCGTTCAGGATGACTGGGAGTCGCCTGGTCACGACAGTCTCCAGCTCACCCAGACGGGTCACCTGGTCTGATCCCATGTGCGCAGCTTGTCCTTCCGTAGCAGGTAGCAGGTCTACGGGGTCGGTCCGCCTTATCCTGACCCCACTTTGTCCGCTCGTGCCAAGTCGAAGCCAGCAAAATTCTTCTTCCGGTTGCAGAAGCCGCCCATAAGTGCGAGTCAGACTGTGTTCGATGAGATCGACTTCACCTGACGGTCACGCAGCGGACACGGACGGTCTGCTGGAGAAGCGGCACGCGGAGAACTTCCCGGTCGCGCTCCGGGTGCTGCCCCGGCGGCTGCGGTCGGATCTGCAGGCCGTCTACGCCGTCGCGCGCACGATCGACGACCTCGGCGACGAAGCCGACGGCGACCGCATCGCGCTGCTGAAGGCGTTCGGCGACGAGCTCTCGGCCGCCTTCGACGGCGCCCCGCCCACCGACTCCGCGATCCGCGGCCTCGTGCCGGCGATGCGCGCGGGGCGCGTGGAGCTCGAGCCGTTCCGCCGGCTGATCGAGGCCAACCTGCAGGACCAGCATGTGACGCGGTACGCGACGTACGAGGACCTGCGCGCGTACTGCCGGCTGTCGGCCGACCCGGTGGGCCGGATCGTGCTGCGCCTGTTCGACGTGCACGACCCCGAGGCCGAGGAGCTCTCGGACCGCGTGTGCACCGCGCTGCAGCTGCTGGAGCACTGGCAGGACGTGGCCGAGGACCACGGCAACGGCCGGATCTACCTGCCGCAGGAGGACCTCGCGGCCTACGGGGTCGCGGAGGACGAACTGGGCGAGGCGCGGGCCACGCGCCGGCTGAGAGAGCTGATGCGCTTCGAGATCGACCGCGCCGCGGCCCTCCTGGGCAGCGGCGCTGGTCTGGTCGGGCTCCTGCACGGCTGGGGCCGGCTGGCCGTGAGCGGGTTCGTGGCCGGCGGGCTGGCGACCGTCGACGCGCTGCGGAAGACGAACGGAGACGTGCTCGCCACGCAGGCCAAGCCGGGCAAAGCCGATGTGCTGGCGTGGCTCGTGTGGCTGCAGGTGGGTGAGCCCAAGACGGGGAGGCGGTCGGGATGAGCACGGTCGAAGAGGCGTACGAGCACTGCGCGCTGGTCACCAAGGAGCAGGCGCGCAACTTCTACTACGGGATCCGGCTGCTGCCGCCCGACAAGCGCTCGGCGTTGTGCGCGGTCTACGCGCTGGCCCGGATCGTCGACGACATCGGCGACGGCGATCTGCCACCCGAGGCGAAGCTGCAGGGCCTGGCCGACATCCGCAAGTCGCTCGGCGACCTGTCCGCGAGCACCGACCCGGTGTACCTCGCGGTCGCCGACGCGGCCCGGCGCTACCCGATCCCGCTCGGCGCGTTCGAGGAGCTGCTCGACGGGGTGGAGATGGACGTGACCGGCCGCGAGTACGTGCGGTTCGAGGACCTCGTGGAGTACTGCCGCTGCGTCGCCGGTTCGGTCGGGCGGCTGTGCCTGGGCGTGTTCGGCAGCAAGCCGGAGCCCGACGCGCCGACATACGCCGACGAGCTCGGAATCGCGTTGCAGCAGACCAACATCCTGCGCGACATCCGCGAGGACCTCCTCAACGGACGCGTCTACCTGCCCAAGGAGGACCTCGACCGGTTCGGCGTGGAGCTGAAGGTCGGCGAGGACGGCCGGCTGGCCGACGACGGCGGCGGGCTGACCGCGCTGGTCCACTTCAGCGCCGCCCGCGCCCGCGACTGGTACGCCCGCGGCCTGAAGCTCGTGCCCTCGCTCGACCGCCGCAGCGCCGCGTGCTGCACGGCGATGTGCGGGATCTACCGCACGCTGCTCGACCGCATCGACGAGCAGCCCTCGCTCGTGTTCGACCGCAGGCTTTCGTTGTCCGGCCGGGAAAAGGCGGTGGTCGCGGTTCGGGCGCTCACGGGGATCGGCCGATGACGGCCGAGGTCGCGGTCGTCGGCGGCGGGCTCGCGGGCATCGCGACCGCGCTGCGCTGCGCCGACGCCGGGCGTCCGGTGACGCTGTTCGAGGCGCGGCCCCACCTGGGCGGGCTCACGCACTCGTTCACGCGCGGCGAGCTGCACGTGGACAACGGCCAGCACGTGTTCCTGCGCTGCTGCACGGCTTACCTCGCGCTGCTGGACCGCCTCGGCGTCGCCGACCGCGTGATGCTGCAGCCCCGCCTGGAGATCCCGATCCGCACGCCGGGCTCCACGGAGTCGACGTGGCTGCGCCGCGGCGACCTGCCCGCGCCGCTGCACCTCGCCGCCTCCCTGCTGCGCTACGACCCGCTGCGCCCGCTGGATCGCGCGCGGTTCGCGTTGGCCGCGCTGGCGTTGCGCCGCGTGGACCCCACCGACGACCGCACCGACCGGCAGTCGTTCGGCGAATGGTTGCGCCGCCACGGGCAGAGTGCCGCCGCGATCGAGGCGCTGTGGGACCTCGTCGGGGTCGCGACGCTCAACGCGACGGCCGACGAAGCGTCGCTTTCCCTGGCCGCCACGGTGTTCCAGGAGGGCCTGCTCACCGACTCTGCCGCGGCCGACATCGGCTGGTCGCTCGTGCCGTTGCGCGAGCTGCACGGCGACGCCGCGCTCGACGCGCTCACCACGGCCGGCGCCGACGTGCGGACCGGCACGAAGGTGCGCAGCGTCGAGGAGACGGCCGGTGGCTGGCGGGTGCGCACCGACGACGGCGAGGCCACGTTCGGCCAGGTCGTGCTCGCCACTCCCCCGCCCGTCACGGAGAAACTCGCGCCACCGGGCGCGATCCCGCTGCCGCCCGGGTGGTCGGGCGGGCTGGGCAGCTCGCCGATCGTGAACGTCCACGTGGTGCTCGACCGCCGCGTGCTGGAGGAGCCGTTCGTCGCCGGCGTGCGCACGCCGGTGCAGTGGGTTTTCGACCGCACGCGCCAGTCGGGCCTCGAAACGGGCCAGTACCTGGCGATGTCGCTCTCGGCTGCCGACGACCTGATCGACCTGCCGACCGCGACGTTGCGCGAGCGCCTGCTGCCGGAGCTCACCGCGCTGCTGCCCGAAGCGCGCGGCGCGCAGGTGCTGGATTTCTTCGTGACCCGGGAACGGCACGCGACGTTCCGGCCCGGCCCGGGCACGGCGTCGCTGCGTCCGGGCGCGGAGACGTCCGCACGGGGGCTCTACCTGGCCGGGGCGTGGACCGCCACCGGCTGGCCCGCGACGATGGAGGGCGCTGCCCGCAGCGGTGCGGCCGCGGCGACCGCCCTCCTCGAGAAGAACGTGCACGAGGAGAAGGAGGGAGTCGGAGCATGACCGCCACCATGCGACCCGCCGCCGAGGCGGCCCCTGCGGTGCCGGCCACACTCGGCCGCACCCGTGACGCCGTGCAGCCGGTGCTGCGTGAAGCCGTCGACCGGCTGGACGAGACCAGCCGCGCAATCAGCGCGTACCACCTCGGCTGGACCGACGCCGACGGCACACCGGTGAGCGGCAACGGCGGCAAGGCCGTGCGGCCCGCGCTCGCGGTGCTCTCGGCGCTGGCCGCCGGCGCACCCGCCGAGACCGGCGTGCCCGGAGCCGTCGCCGTCGAGCTGGTGCACAACTTCTCGCTCGTCCACGACGACCTCATGGACGGCGACACCGAACGCCGCCACCGCCCCACTGTCTGGGCCCTCTGGGGTGCGCCGGCCGCCATCCTGACCGGCGACGCGATGCTCGCGCTCGCGCAGGAAGTGGTGCTGGACAGCGGTTCCCCGCACGCGATCCCCGCCGCTCTGCTGCTGTCGGAGACCACGCGCCGCCTCATCCACGGCCAGGTGCTCGACGTCCAGTTCGAACAGCGCGACGACGTGACGCTGCCCGAGTGCGTCACCATGGCCGGCGGCAAGACCGGCGCGCTGCTGTCCTGCAGCGCCGCGATCGGCGCCGTGCTCGCCGGCGCGCCCGCCGAGACCGTCGACGCCCTCGCGGTGTTCGGCGAAGAGGTCGGGTTGGCGTTCCAGCTCGTGGACGACGTGCTCGGCATCTGGGGCGACGCGGCCGTGACCGGCAAGCCCGTGTACTCCGATCTGCGGGCGCGCAAGAAGTCGCTGCCCGTCACCTACGCGATCACCCATGGCGGCGCTAAGGGCCGCGAGCTCGCGGAGTGGCTCGCGGGCGAGGAGACGAGTGACGAGGCCGAGCTGGCGCGTGTCGCCGCGCTCGTGGAGTCGGCCGGCGGCCGCGAGTGGGCCACGACCGAGGCCGCGCGCCGCGTCGGGACGGCCGAGCGCGCGCTGTCGGCAATCCCCGAAGGGCCACGCGAGGAGCTCATCGGCATCGCCCGTTTCATCGTGCACAGGGAGGCGTGAATGACGCAGACCGTCCCCGGGACGTCCACTTCGGACACCCCGAGCGAAGGCTCGCGTACTCCGGAAGAAACCCTCGCCGCCGGCGTCGGGTTCCTGCGCGGGGAGCAGGACGCGGCGGGCTGGTGGAAGGGCGAGCTCGCCACCAACGTCACGATGGATGCCGAAGACCTGCTGCTGCGCCAGTTCCTCGGCATCCTCACCGAACAGCAGAAGCAGGAGTCGGCGCGCTGGATCCGGTCGCAGCAACGCGACGACGGCACGTGGGCCAATTTCCCCGGCGGCCCGGCGGACCTGTCGACCACGGTCGAAGCGTGGGTCGCGCTGCGGCTGGCGGGTGACCCGGCCGACGCGCCGTGGCTCGCCGAGGCGGCCGGCTGGATCCGCGCGAACGGCGGCCTGGAGAGCACCCGCGTGTTCACGCGGATCTGGCTCGCGATGTTCGGCCAGTGGTCGTGGGACGACCTGCCGAACCTGCCCCCGGAGCTGATCTTCCTGCCCTCGTGGTTTCCGCTCAACGTCTACGACTTCGCGTGCTGGGCGCGCCAGACGATCGTGCCGCTCACGATCGTCGGCACGCTGCGGCCGAAGCGGCGGCTGCCGTTCGACGTCGCCGAGCTGCGCGTCGGCGAGAGCCCGAAGAAGTCCGCGGCGCCGTGGTCGTGGGACGGGGTGTTCCAGAACCTCGACACCGCACTGCACACGTACGCGAAGCTGCCGTTCAACCCGGTGCGCAAGGTCGCGATGCGCCAGGCCGCCGAGTGGATCCTCGCGCGCCAGGAGTCCGACGGTTCGTGGGGCGGCATCCAGCCGCCGTGGGTGTACTCGATCCTCGCGCTGCACCTGCTGGGCTACCCGCTCGACCACCCCGCGCTCAAGGCCGGGCTCGAAGGTCTCGAGAGCTTCACCATCCGCGAGGAGACCGAGCAGGGCTGGGTGCGCCGGCTCGAGGCGTGCCAGTCGCCGGTGTGGGACACCGCGCTCGCGATGACCGCGCTGCTCGACGCGGGCGTCTCCCCTGGCGACGAGACGCTGGTGCGCGCGACGGAGTGGATGCTGGGCGAGGAGATCACCGTGCCGGGCGACTGGATGGTGCGCCGCCCGTCGCTCGCGCCCGGCGGGTTCGCGTTCGAGTTCGCCAACGACGGTTACCCCGACACCGACGACACCGCCGAGGTCGTGCTCGCGCTGCGGCGCATGGGCCGGCCGGACCACCTGCGCATCCGCGCCGCGATCGACCGCAGCGTGAAGTGGCTCGAAGGCATGCAGTCGAGCGACGGCGGCTGGGGCGCGTTCGACGCGGACAACACCCAGGTGCTGGCCACGAAGCTGCCGTTCTGCGACTTCGGCGCCGTGATCGACCCGCCGTCGGCGGACGTCACCGCGCACGTCGTGGAGATGCTGGCGGCCGAGGGCAAAGCGGACACGGTCGAATGCCGCCGCGGCGTGAAGTGGCTGCTGGACAACCAGGAGGCCGACGGTTCGTGGTTCGGCCGGTGGGGCGCGAACTACGTCTACGGCACGGGCGCGGTCGTGCCCGCGCTGGTGCTGGCCGGCGTTCCCGCGTCCGACATCCGGATCCGCCGCGCCGTGCGGTACCTGACCGAGCACCAGAACCCCGACGGCGGCTGGGGCGAGGACCTGCGCTCCTACGACGACCCGGGGAAGTGGTCGGGCCGCGGCGAGTCGACGCCGTCGCAGACCGCGTGGTCGCTGCTCGCGCTGCTGGCCGCCGGCGAGCGGGACTCGGCGGCGACGACGCAGGGCGTGGCGTGGCTGTGCGAGCAGCAGCGCGAAGACGGGGGCTGGGACGAGGACTTCCACACGGGTACCGGATTTCCCGGCGACTTCTACCTGTCGTACCACCTCTACCGCGTGGTGTTCCCGCTGTCGGCGCTCGGCCGGTACGTGCGGAGCGGCTCGTGAGACCGGCCGTGCTGTGCGCGCCGCTGCGGATCGAGCGGGCGGCCTTGCGTGCCGCCGGCCTGCCGGTGGTGCGCACGGGCCTGGGCCCGCGACGGGCGGCGGCCACCGCTGCGCGCCTGCCCGAGGGACCTCGTCTCGTCGCCGGGATCGGCGGCGGGCTCGCTTCCCACGTGCGGCCGGGTGACCTGGTGGTGGCCGACGAGGTGCGCGGGCCGGACGGCGTGGTCGCGGTGCCGACCGCTCCCCTGCTCGCCGGCGCGTTGCGGCGGCTGGGTTTGACGGTCCACATCGGACCGGTGCTCGGGGTCGACCACGTGGTGGGGGAACGGGAACGCGAAACGCTGGCCGCCTCGGGTGCGCTGGCCGTCGACATGGAGTCCCACCGGCTGGCCGCCCCCGGGCAGCCGTTCGCCGTCGTTCGGTCCATTGTGGACACTGTTGGTGCACCGCTTGTGCGGCCCGGCACGGTTTCCCACGGCCTGGCCGGGCTGCGCAGCCTGCGGGCGGCCGGGCCGGCACTCACGGCGTGGGCGGCGGCGACCGGGCCGCGGCAGCTGCTGATGGCGAGCCCACGGTCGTTCTGCGCCGGCGTGGAGCGGGCGATCGACATCGTGGACCGCGCGCTGGCCAAGCACGGCGCGCCGGTGTACGTGCGGCGCCAGATCGTGCACAACACCCACGTGGTGCGGCAGCTGCAGGAGCGCGGCGCGGTGTTCGTCGACGAGGTCGAGGAAGTGCCGGAGGGCGCGACGCTCGTGTTCGCCGCCCACGGCGTGACCCCGGCGGTGCGGCGCGACGCGGCGGAGCGCGACCTGTCGGTGATCGACGCGACGTGCCCGCTGGTGACCAAGGTGCACAACGAGGTGCGCCGCTACAGCGGCCGCGGCGACACGGTGTTCCTCATCGGGCACGCCGACCACGAAGAGGTGGAAGGGACCGTCGGGGAGGCACCCGGTTCGGTCGTGGTGGTGGAGGACGTCGCGGCGGCCCGCACCGTGACCGCCACCGGCGGGGTCGCCTACACCATGCAGACCACGCTGGCGCTCGACGAGGCCGAGGAGATCGCGGGCGTGCTGCGCGAGCGGTTCCCCGGGTTGTCGGCGCCGCGCAAGGACGACATCTGTTACGCCACCACCAACCGGCAGCAGGCGCTGCGGGCGATCGCGCGCGAGGTCGACCTCGTGCTGGTGGTGGGCTCGGCCAACTCGTCCAACTCGCGCCGGCTCGTGGAAGTCGCGGAGCGAGAGGGCACGCCGGCCGTGCTGGTCGACGGAGTTTCGGACATCGACCTGCGCCGCCTGGCCGGCGCGGGCCGGATCGGACTCACCGCGGGCGCCTCGGCTCCGCCGCACCTCGTGGACGAGGTCGTGGCGGGCCTGGGCGGACTCGGGCCGGTCACCGTCGCCGAAAGCCGGCTGACGGACGAAGAAATCACTTTCACCCTACCTCGGGAGGTGCTCTGAGCCATGGCCATGCCGTTGCGTCAGTCCGTGCGACTGGGCGGTTATCTGATGAAGCAGAAGCTGCTGCGCAAGGAAAAGTTCCCGCTGCTGGTCGAGCTTGAGCCGCTGTTCGCCTGCAACCTCAAGTGCGCCGGCTGCGGCAAGATCGCGCAACCGCACACGCTGCTCAAGCAGCGCATGCCGGTGGAGCAGGCCGTGGGCGCCATCGAGGAGAGCGGCGCGCCGATGGTGTCCATCGCCGGCGGCGAGCCGTTGATGCACCCGAAGATCGACGAGATCGTGCAGCAGCTGCTCGACCGTCGCAAGATCGTGTTCCTCTGCACCAACGCCCTGCTGCTGCACAAGCACATCCACAAGTTCAAGCCCCACCACAACTTCGCGTGGATGGTGCACATCGACGGCCTCGAGCAGCGCCACGACGCGTCGGTGCGCAAGGAGGGTGGGTTCGCCGCGGCGGTCGAGGCGATCAAGCTCGCCAAGGAAAAGGGCTTCCGCGTGATGACCAACACGACGTTCTTCGACGGGGACACCGCCGAAGACGTGGTCGACGTGCTGAACTACCTCAACGACCTGGGCGTCGACAACATGCAGATCTCGCCCGCGTACGCCTACGAGAAGGCCCCGGACCAGGAACACTGGCTCGGCGTGCAGCAGACGCGCGAACTCTTCACGAAGGCCTTCGGCGGCGGCAACCGCAAACGCTGGCGCCTCAACCACTCGCCGGTGTTCCTCGACTTCCTGGAGGGCAAGCGCGACCTGGAGTGCACCCCGTGGGGCATCCCGTCCTACTCGCTGCTCGGCTGGCAGCGCCCGTGCTACCTCCTCGACGACGGTTACGCGAAGACCTACAAGGAGCTCATCGAGGAAACCGACTGGGACGCCTTCGGCCGCGGCAAGGACCCGCGGTGCGACAACTGCATGGCCCACTGCGGGTACGAGCCGACCGCGGTGATCGCCACGCTGGGCTCGCTGAAGGAGTCGGTGCGGGCGGCCGTCGGTCACTGAGGTCCTGCCACTGGGGAAAGCCGCAGGTCTTTCGGGACCTGCGGCTTTCTTCTTGCGCGCCACGGGTTTGTGCCACACTGTCCGGCACGGAAACCGGCTCAGGGGGGGCGTCACGGTCATCGAAAGCGCGGTGCTGAAGGTCGGCGAGGCCGTGGCGAAGCAGGTCGCCTTGCAGTGGCTGGCCGAGAAGAAGGCGGCCGGCCGGCGGGGCCGTGACCTCGCGTTACTCGTGCGGGCCCGGTTCCCCTTGCGCCGCCAGGAACGCGACGTGCTGGCCGCGTTGACGAGCATCGAGGACGACGTGGCGGAACGGCTCACGCCGGGCCTCACCGACGCCGCCCACGGCCTGGCCGAAAACGAGCGCGAGGCCGCGCTGGCCGCCGTCGCGGACGCGTTGCTCGCCGCCGACCTGTCCGACACCGGCTTGTTCGCGGCCGACCTGGATCCTTCGGCGCTGGCCACCGCGGTGCGCGCGCAATGGCCGGTGGCGCGGGCCGCGCTGTCTTCGCCGGCCGAGCGGCTGTTCGAGATCGGGCTGGACCGCGCCTGTGTCGTGCTGACGCACCTGGTCAGGGAGCTGCCGGAATTCAACGCCGCCGTGGGTGTGGAGCAGCTGCGCCGGCTGCGGGCCGTGCTCGACGGCATCGACCGCGTCCTCGACCGGCTGCCTTCGCGCGAGCTCGGCGCGCCGGAGGGCACGGACTTCGACGCGCAGTTCCGCCGCCGGTACCTCGACCGCGTCGTGCGCTCCTACGAGCGATTGGAGGTCATCGGCCTCACCGCGCACTCCTACGAACCGCGCACCACGCTCAGCGTCGCGTACCTGAGCTTGACGGTGACCGCGGACGCCGAACGCGCCGCGCGGCGCCCGCGTGACCGCGGCGTGCCGGGCCGGCTGGGCGACGACCCGGGCGCGCGCCAGGCGACGGACAACATCCGCGTCGAGGCGGCGCTGGGCGGCAGCCGCCTCACCGTGATCCGCGGCGAGGCCGGCGCCGGCAAGTCCACGCTGCTGCGCTGGCTGGCCGTCAACGCCGCCCGCTCGGCGTTCACCGACCAGCTGGCGGGCTGGAACGGCTGCGTGCCGTTCCTGGTGAAGCTGCGCGACTTCGCCGACGGCCCGTTGCCCCGCGGCGACGAGCTCCTGACCCAGCCGAGCTCCCCGCCGTGGGGGCCGGCGCCGCGCGAGTGGGTGCACCGCCGGCTCGAATCCGGCGAGGCCCTGGTGCTCGTCGACGGCGTGGACGAGCTCGTCGCCACCCGGCGGGCCGCCGTCCGCACGTGGCTGCGCGACCTGCTCGCGGGTTACCCCGACATCCGCGTCGTGGTGACCTCCCGCCCGACCGCCGTGACGTCGAAGTGGCTGCTGGCCGAGGGGTTCCGCTCGGTCGTGCTGGAACCCATGAGCGCCGCCGACGTCCAGGTCTTCCTCCGCCGCTGGCACGCGGCGTTGCTGGACTCCACGTCCGCACCCGACCTGCTGCCCTGCCGCCCGGAGGAGGTGCCGGAACACCAGCGCGTCCTGTTGGCGCAGCTGCAGGCCCGGCCGCATCTCCGCGCGTTGGCCCGCAGTCCCCTGCTGTGCGCGATGGTGTGCGCGCTGAACCTCGACCGCCGCGCGCGTTTGCCCCGCGACCGCCTCGCCCTGTACTCCGCGGCCCTCGACATGCTGCTGGAACGCCGCGACGCCGACCGCAACGTGTCTGCCGGCGACGACATCCAGGCCACGGTGGCGGAGAAACTCGCGTTGCTGCGGGCGTTGGCCTGGTGGCTGAACGAGAACGGCCGGACGGAGATGTCCCGCGAGCAGGCTCTGGCGCGGATCTCGTCGCGGCTGCGGGGCATGCCCGGGGTTTCGGAGTCTGCGGATGTGCTGCTGGACCACCTCATCGAACGCAGCGGCGTGATCCGGCAGCCGGTCGCCGGTCGGGTGGACTTCATCCACCGGACCTTCCAGGAGTTCCTGGCCGCCGGGGAAGCCGTGGACCGGGACAGCATCGACCTCCTGGTGAGCCACGCCCGCTCCGACCTGTGGCGCGAGACGGTGCTGATGGCCTGCGCACAGGCAAGCCCTGATCAGCGAGGACGGTTGCTGTCGGGGATCTTGGCCGCGGCGGCTTCGGCCTCGGCGAGGACCGCCCGGCAGTTGCTGCTGCTGGCCGCCGCCTGCCGGGAGACCGCGGTCTTGGCGCCACCGGAGGTGCTAGCCCGGGTCGATACGGCCGTCCGAGGCTTGGTGCCGCCGCGCAGCGTGCGGGAAAGCCGCTCGCTCGCCACGGTCGGCGAGTCCATTTTGGACTACCTGCCGAAGGATCTGGCCGATCTCTCGGCGGCCCAGGCAGCGGCTTGCGTCCGCACCGCGGCCCTCGTGAACGGACCCGCGGCGCTCGAGACGCTGGCCGTATGCACCCGACCTGCGCTCGAAGGTCCAGGAAGAGCTGGTGGCGGGCTGGAAGTACTTCGACCCGGAGACCTACGCCGACCGGGTTCTGGCCGCCGCGCCCCTGACCCGGAAGATCGGCGGCAGGACCGAGATCGACTTCGCCGGCGCCCTTCCTTTCCTGCACCGGCTCAAGAACCTCGTTCGCACCAGGGTGGACCTGTGGGACCACGGCCCCGTCGAGGAGGAAGTTCACGAGCTGGGCCGGTTGCGCCACCTCGAGGAACTGGTGCTGCTCGGAGACCTGGCTCCCGGCTCGCTCCCCGAACTCGGCAACCTCACGAAGCTCGATTTCCTGTTCCTGAACTTCACGACGGGCTGGCCGAAGGAACTCCCGACGCTGGCCCGGCTGACCCGCCTCGAAAACCTCTACCTCACGAACGCCGCGGAAGTCGAAGACTTCTCGTTCCTGGGCGGAATGCCGAACCTCAATGGCATCTTCCTGGCGAACAACTCACCCGGCGCCTGGGTCTGCCACCTCGCGGAACCGGCGAAGATCATCGCCACCACGTGTGGCCCGGACACGAACACCGAGGACCTCAAGACGGTCGCCGGGTCACTGACCGGCGTCAGGTACCTCACCTTCACCGGATGTTCGGACCTCGACCTGAGCTGCCTGGCATCGCACCACGTTCGCAGCGTCACGTTCATCCAGTGCTCGGACATCGACGTGGCTCCGCTCGCCGCACAAGCGTCGCTGCGCTACCTGACCTTGACCGGTTTCCAGGGCGAGGTCGACCTCGCGCCGTTCGCCGATCTCGAGATCACCATCCGGCTGGGGCCCGAAACCGTCGCGGCGAACGTCGGCAAGCTCGGACCAGGGGTCACTCTGCACCGAAAGTGAAGAGGATCTTGCCGCGGCGGCCGGCGGTCAGGGAGTGGGCGAAGGCGTCCTCGTAGTCCGCCAGCCGGTAGGTCGCCTCGACCGGCGCGGTGAGTTCGCCGGTGGCCACCAGGTCGGCGAGGTCGTCGTAGAGAGCGGTCACCTCGGCGGCCGGGGCGGTGCGGAGCCAGTTCATCAGCCAGAAGCCGGTGAGGGTGATGCCGCGGAAGACGATGTCCGCCGGGGAGATCCGGGGGGCGCCTTCGGGGAAGGCGTAGGTGACGACGGTGCCGCCGTCCTTCAAGGAACGGGTGAGGTCCTTGACGACCGGGCCGCCGGTGGCGTCGAGGATCAGCGAGAGCTGCTCGCCGGCGAGGGCGGACTTGAGGGAGGCGCGGAGGTCGCCGTCGGAGACCACGGCCTGGTCGCCGCCCGCGGCGAGGACTTCGGCGGCCGCGTCGGGGCGGCGCACGACGTTCAGCGTGCGCAGGCCGGCGCGCCGGGCGAGGGTGATGAGGTAGCGGCCCATGGCGGAGTTGGCGGCGGTCTGGGCGATCCACGAACCGGGCTCCAACTGACCGTGCGAGCGCAGCAGCTGGTACGCCGTCGCGGGGTTGACGGCGAGCATGGACAGCTGGAGGACATCGGCGTCCTCGCGGATCGGCAGGACGTTTCGCCGCGGGAGCACCACTTCGTCCGCCCACAGGCCCTGTTCCATGGTCGGCAGGATCAGCACGCGCTTGCCCACGAGCTCGGCATCGCCCGCCACGACCCGGCCCACGCCCTCCGCGCCGAGGGTCGCGGGCAGCGCCGGGCGGACGCCGTAGAGGCCGCGCATCAGCAGGAAGTCCGCGGGGTTGAGCGGCGCGGCGAGCATCTCGACCACGACGTCGTCGGGCCCGGGCGCCGGAACCGGGGCGTCGTCGAGCCGGACGGAGGTGGCGGGGTCGCCGAACTCGGTGAGCAGCAAGCGGGCCATCGGGAGGTCCTCTCGGGAAGTCGGCGGAAGGAACGGATCAGCGCGAACTCGCGGACGGCGCAGTCCCGACCTCGGAATCGGCCGAAGTCGGCGCGCCGTCAGAAGCGGCGAGACCCGGCGCGGCGTCGGAAACCGCCCGCCCCGGCGCGGCCGCGCCCCCGACCAGCCCCGCCAGCGCCAGCGCCGCCCCGAGCGGACGGTGGTTCACCACGATCTCGTCGATCTCGCCGCGTTCGTCGAAGTGGAAGGTGCCGGTGCCGAAGATGGTGTGCTCGCCGACCTGGGCCGTGTACTCCTCCACCTGCCGGTCCCCGGCGTCGACGCGGTAGCGGACCGTCATGCCCGAATAACACGCCCCGACGGCGCGGACCTGCGTTTTCACGGCTTCCGGGCCGTGGAGCACGCCGTCGAGGATGGTGCCGGCGAGGCGGACGCCGGGCGAGAGGCGGGAGAAGAACCAGGGTTCGGTCACCCCGCAAGGCTATGACAGCTGTCATGATTGTCAAGCGCGACGGACGACACAACCAACCGGCGAACGGCTCTATCGAGCCAGCAGGTCGTGCAGCGCCGCGCCGACCACGGCCGCACCCGAATGGGTCATGATCGTGGCCGCGTGGTCGGCGCCCGCGATGCGGCGAGGGCGGCGCAGGGTGGGCAGGGCGGCGCGGAAGCCGGCCAGGGCTTCATCGCTGTACGCGGGCGGCGTGCCCGGCCCGGAGCTCCACTCCGCGCACACCACCTCGGTCGGCACGGCGATCTCCCGCCAGCGCGACTCGCCGAAGAACACGTCGGTCGCGTCGGCCAGCACGGCTTCGCGGCTGAGGAACACGCGGCCGTCGGAGAGGTCGTGGTCGAGGCAGTCGCGCAGGAGCGGGTCGGCGGCGTCGAGCAAGGGGTTGGCGCGCGTGAAATAAGCCAGGTACTCGTCGACGCCGGCCCAGCGCCGCGAGACGCGCTCCAGCTGCGGCGTGAACGCGGCGGGCACCGTCTCGGGCGTGAGGCCCGGCGGCACGGCCATCGGGAGCCCGCCGTCGACCAGCACGAGCCCGCGCACCCGGTCCGGCCGGCGCGTGGCCAGCTCCACCGCGACGAAGCCGCCCATGGACATCCCGCACACGTCGACCACCGGGTGCTCCAGCGCGTCGAGCACTCGCACGAGGTCGGAAGCGTGCTGCTGCAACGAAGACGGGCCGGCCACCGCGAAGCTCCCCGCACGCCCCCGCAGGTCCGGCATCACCAGCGACAGGTCCGGCGCCTCGGCCCGCAACCAGTTCCACAGCCGGCGGTTGCTCGTGACGCCGTGCACGGCGAGCACCGGCGCCGAGGCCGCGGCCACCACCTCCACGGCCAGCGCCCCGCCCTCGACCGCCACCGACACCGTCCTCGCGTCACCCACCATGAGAACACCGTAACGACCGAGGACCACTGTGGACAGTCACGGTCCGATCGGCTCCCAGTCCCGGTGGTGATCCACCCACCACCGCGCGATGTCGAGCCGCCGCAGGAAACGGACCCCCGGCTGCTCCGTGGCATACCGGACGAAATCCCGCACGGCCGCCGCGCGCCCGGCCTGACCGCTCCACCGCGGGTGCAGCCCCACGGTCATCATCCGCGCCCCGAAGCCGTCGTCGGCTTCCTCGCACAGGTAGTCGAGCGCGAGCCGCAGGCTTTCGAAGAACTGCGCCGGCGAGCCGTAGGTCGGGCTCAGCAGGTAACGGGTGTCGTTGTACACCTTGGAATACGGCACGATCAGCAGCCCGCGCTCCGAAAAGTACGGCAGCTCGTCGTTGCACGGATCCGAATCGTAGAGGAACCCGCCTTCCTCCACGAGCAGGTCGAGCGTGTGCTCGCTCGGGAACGACCGCACGTACCATCCGCGCGGCCGCTGCCCCGTCGTCCGCTCCAGCGACGCGATCGCGCGGTGCAGGTGGTCGCGCTCCTCGTCGACGGACATGCGCGCGTAGTCGAGCCAGCGGTAGCCGTGGCCGATCACGTCGTGGCCGCGTTCGCGGATCCACTCCGCGACGGCCGGATTCCGCTCCAGCGCGACCGCGCACGCGCCGACGCTCACCGGCACCGCGTACCGGTCGAAGATCCGCGCCAGCCGCCAGATGCCGACGCGGCTGCCGAACTCGTAGTGCGTCTCGGTGCCGAGGTCACGCACCTCGGGGCCGACCTCGTAGGCGTACTCGCCCCAGCCATCGTTGCGGCCGTCGCCGTCGGGGATGGAGTACTCGGCCCCCTCCTCGTAGTTCACGACGACGTTCACCACGACCTTGGCGTCGCCGGGCCAGCGCACGCGCGGCGGGTACCGGCCGTAGCCGACGAAGTCACGCGGCGGCACGGTGGCCGGGTCACGGGGTTCGGGCACGAACCCAGCGTGGCACGGCCGCCGCGTCCCGGCAGGGTCAGTGCGGCGGGAGCTTCGCGGCCAGCACGCCCACCGGCGTGATCGTGGGCGCCGTGGCGAAAAGCTCGTCGCCGCGCAGCTCGATCTGCCGGCGCACCTCGCCCTGGAGATGCGCTTCGCGGTCCTGCTCCGTCTCGAAGGCGTCGAAGATCCGGAACGACGAGGGCCCGAGACGGAAGCCGAACCACGCCAGGGTGCCCGGCTCGGCGTCCACAAGGGACTTCGCGTCGATCAGAAACTGCGCGACATCGTCCTCCTTCCCGGCCTTCGCTTCGAACTCGACGAAAAATCCGTACGCCGGCATGGTTTCCTCCTCACCCGGGCCACCGTGGCCCGGCTCTTCGACGCTAGCTGGCGGAAAGCGTGGTGGACGCTCGGATCCCGCCAAATCGGGCCTCACCCGGCGCCGGGTTCGTCACGAGGCGGCCGGAGTGGCGCGAAAGGTGGCCCGGTAGCTGCCCGCCGTGGTGCCGACCTGGCGTTCGAAGTGGCGGCGCAGCGTCTCCGCGGACCCGAACCCCACCATCGCGGCGACCTCCGAGATCCGGTGGTCGGTCGTCTCCAGCAGCACCTTGGCGGCGGCCACGCGCTCGCGGTTGATCCAGTCGAACACCGTCATCCCCGTGGCCCGGCGGAACTTCCGCACCAGGCTCCGCTCGCTCAGGTGCACCTGCGACGCCAGCCCGGCCAGCGTCAACGGCTCGTGCAGGTGCTCCCGCAGCCACGCCAGGAACGACCCGAGCGCCGGCTCCCCCGCGATCCGGATCGAGTCCTTCACGAACTGCGCCTGCCCACCCGGGCGCCGCGGCGCCGCCACCAGCAGCCGGCCGACGTCGCCGGCGTAGGCCTGGCCCAGGTCCTCGGCCAGCAGGTGCAACGCGAGGTCCGTCGCGGAGAAGATCCCGCCCGACGTGTGCACCGGACCGTCGTCCACGTACAGGCAGCCCGGTTCCAGCTCGACCTGCGGGAACTCCCGGCGGAACTCCTCGGTGAACAGCCAGTGCGTGGTCGCGCGGCGCCCGTCCAGCAGCCCGGCACGGGCCAGGAGGAACGCGCCCCCGCAGAACGACACCATGCGCGCACCGGCCTCCGCCGCACCGCGCAACGCCCGCACCACCGACCGCGGCCGCTCCGCCAGCGGGTCCTCGACGCCCGGCACCATCACCGTGTCGGCGGTCAGCAGTGTCTCCAGCGGCGCGAGCTCCCCGAAGTCCACCCTCGAAGGCAGCACCTGGCGCGGCTCCTCGCCGCAGAGCACCACCTCGTACGCGCTGCCGTGATCGCCGGTCAGCTCGGCGATCGCCGCCATCCGCGGGCCGAACACCTGGTGCACCACGGTGACCTCCAGCGCCACGGAATCGGGCACGACCAGCACCGCGATCACGTGCTTGGCGCGACCGCGCGAGGTGACGGGCGTCTTCGCGGGGTGCATCACTGCTCCTGATCCGGCGGGTGCCCAGGAGACCGGGGCCCCGCCGCCGAGCGGGGTCACAGCCGGACCGCTTCGAGCACGGCGTCCACGAACGCGCGCGGCGTTTCCTGGGGCAGGTTGTGCCCCGCGCCGGGCACGCGGTGGTGCACACGCGGGCCGGTGAAGTGTTTCGCCGACGCCGTGCCGTCGGTCGCCGGGAAGCTGCCGTCGGCGAGCCCGTCGAGCGTCACCGCCGGCACCGTGATCGGTGGCTGCGCCAGCAGCCGCGCCTCGAGGGCGGCGTAACGAGGATCGCCCGGCGCCGCGCCCTGGCGCACGCGGTAGTTGTGGATGACCACGTCCACGTAGTCCGGATTGTCCATCGCGGCGGCCGCGATGTCGAGGTCGGCGCTCGTGAAGCGCCACTGCGGCGAGTTGCGCCGCCACACCAATTCCGCCAGGTCACGGCGGGAACGCGTCAGCGCCGTGCGGCCACGCTCGGTCAAGAAGAAGTAGAAGTACCAGTGCGCCGATTCGGTGCCGGGCGCGTCCGGGGCGGACGCGAGCACGTCCGGGTCCAGGTTCTGGATCAGGTAGCTGTTCACCGACACCAGCGCGCGGCACCGCTGCGGCCACAGCGCCGCGGCGACGTCGAGGGCGCGCCCGCCCCAGTCGTAGCCGCCGAACACCGCGCTCTCGACACCGAGCGCGTCGAGGAACGCGACCTGGTCGGCGCCGAGCGCGGCCTGCTGGCCGGAGCGGATCGTCGTGGCGTCGCGGAAGCGGGTGGCGCCGTGGCCGCGCAGGTAGGGCACCAGCACGCGGAAGCCGCGGCGCGCCAGGGCGGGCGCGACCTCGGCGTAGGCGTGCGGGCTGTAGGGCCAGCCGTGGCCGAGCAGCACCACGTCGCCGCCGGCCGGGCCGACCTCGTGGTAGGCGAGGTCGAGCAGGTCGGTGCGCACGTGGCGGACCGGGCCCTCCCCGCGGAGGCCACGGCCGGGCCGGCCGCGGCCTCCGCGGGGAGGGCCGGGAGCGAGGCGGCGACCGCCCCCGCGCCCACGGCCTTCCCGAACGCCCGCCGGGAGATCATGGTGTGCTCCTCGTCGGTCGGGCGCACTGTCAGGCGACGGTGGCGTCGATGGTGACCTCGACGTTGCCGCGCGTCGCCTTCGAATACGGGCAGATCTGGTGCGCGGCGTGGCCCAGCTCTTCGGCGGTCGCCTGGTCCACACCGGACACTTCGAGGTGCAGGGCGGCGCTGAGCCAGAAGTCGGCCGCCTCGTTGTGCAGGGTGATGTCGGCGACCACGGCGAGGTCGGCGAGCTTCACCTTCTTCTGCGCCGCGACGATCTTCACCGCGCCGAGGAAGCACGAGGCCCAGCCGGCACCGAGCAGCTGCTCCGGGTTGGTCGCGCCGCCGTTGCCGCCGAGCTCCTTCGGGATGGCGAGGGTGACGTCGAGCGAACCGTCGGCAGCGGTCGCCCGCCCGCCGTTGCGGCCCTCGCCGGTGGCGGTGACGACCGCGGTGTAGGTGGTTTCAGTCATGGCAACTGTCCTTTCTCGACAGAACTTCGGGGAACTTCGGGGGTCAGGCGGGAATGCGGGCTTGCGCGAGCAGCACGTCACGCAGGATTTCGAGCTGGCCGTGGTGCTGGACGAGGTCGGCGCACAGGTGCAGCAGCGCGCCGCCCGCGTCGAGCGGGTCGCCGAAGCCGGCCAGCGCGGCGGGCACGGTGGCGTGCGGGTCCGCGCGGGTCACGTCTTTCTTGAGCTGCCGCAGGGTCTTGCGCACGCGGTCGAGCAGCGGCGCGACCGGACCGGCGGCGGTGAACTCGGCGTCGCGGTCGCGGTGGGCGGCGTGGCCGGAGACGACCTCGCCGGCCCAGTACGCCGTGGCACCGAGGCAGTGGTTGAGCACCGCGTACGGCGTGTTGGCGCCGGGCAGCTCGAGCCGGGTGTTGGCCAGATCGTCGCCGAGCTGCTCGACGATCGCGGCCATGCCGGTCAGCGCCCGGGTGACGACGTGCAGGTACTGGCCGGTGGTGATCACCGGTACTCCCCCGGCCCGAAACCGGGCACCGGGGTGCCGGTGAGCGCACCCATGGTGACGAGCAGGTTCCGCAGGACGAGCAGCAGCGAGACAGTCGGATCCATCGAAGGTGAGACCTTTCCGGACGGGGGCCGCGGTTTCCGCGGGGCCCCGGTGGCGATGCCGAAACTCTTGCACGCTTATTCGTCACCAGTCAAGACGGTTACGCATTTTTGCCACACATTCCGGTTAACCTGTTTTTACCGGTTAGCAATTGTTGCGTTCTTTTTCGTCACCTGTCAGACTGGTGCGATGGAACACGCCTTCCCCTGCGGGAACCCGGCACTCGACTTCGTCGGGACCCTGCGCGCCCGGCGCAACGCCGAACCCCTGGAGAAGCTCGGCTCGCCGCGCAACCTCGACGCGTGGTTCCGCGAGTCCGGGGTCACCGACACCGACCCGGGCAGCCGGCCGCAGGACGTGCTCGCCGCCATCGAACTGCGCGAGGCCATCTACGCGCTGGTCGCGGCGCGGCTGACCCACCACGAGCCCGACCTGCGGGCCATGGACGTGGTCAACGAGTTCGCCGCGCACCCCTCGACGGTTCCTCAGCTGTCGATCGACGGTCGCCGCCTGGAGGCGACCCCGGCGCAAGCGCTGTCGTCGGTGGCGCGCGAGGCCGTGGAGATCCTCGGCGGGCCGGACGCCGATCTGCTCAAGGAGTGCGGCCGGCCCGAGTGCACGCAGGTCTACCTCGACCGCTCCCGCGGGTCGCGGCGCGAGTGGTGCGCCATGGCGACCTGCGGCAACAAGATGAAGGCCGCCGCCTACCGGGCGCGCCAGCGCGGCAACCCGCCCCTGTCCCCGTCGCGGCAGGCCGGCTGACCCGCTCCCCCGGCACGACCAGGCCGGTGAAGGCACTCCGCCTTCGCCGGTCTTTTTCGTGGCACAAGTCATAACTACTCTGACAGGTTATGAATAGACGCTAGGCTGCGAGCAATTCGTCCTCGGGGAGAAATCATGCTCACTCTTGTGCTCGCCGGTCTGCTCGCGGGAGCGGTCACGAGCATTTCGCCGTGCGTGCTGCCGGTGCTGCCCGTGGTGCTCACGGCCGGGTCGCGCCGGCCCGTGCGCGTGGTGGCCGGGCTCGTGGTGAGCTTCGGCCTGGCGACGCTGTTCGGCTCCCTCGTGCTCAGCGCGTTCCACCTGCCGCAGGACCTGCTGCGCGACGCCGGCATCGCGGTCCTCGCCCTGCTCGGACTGGGCCTCGTCTCGCGGCGCGTCGGCGAGCTGCTGGAACGGCCGTTCGCGCGGCTTCGCGGCCGCGCGGCCGATCCGGACGCGGGCGGGTTCACCGTCGGTCTCGCCCTCGGCCTGGTCTACGTGCCGTGCGCGGGCCCGGTGCTCGCGACCATCGCCGTGCTCGGTGCGACGCACCGGATCGGGTTCGGCGCGCTGGTCCTCACGGCGGCGTTCGGCGTCGGGGCCGGGATTCCGCTGCTCGCGCTCGCCCTGGCCGGCGACGCGCTCACGCGCCGCGTCCGGTACCTGCGCGCCCGCGCCCGGGCGATCCGCGTGACCACCGGCGTCGCGTTGCTGGCCGTCGCAGCGGCCACGGCCTTCGACCTCACCGCCGGCCTGCAGCGCACCGTGCCGGACTACACGGCGGCGCTGCAGAAGTCGTTCGAGGCCGGCACTTCCGCGTCCGCGAGCCTGCACCGGCTCACCGCCGCACCCGAGCCCACGGGCATCACCGCGTGGCTCAACACCCCGGGCGGGCAGCCGCTGACACTCGCGAGCCGCCGCGGGAAGGTCGTGCTCGTCACGTTCTGGACCTACAGCTGCGTGAACTGCCTGCGCGCCCTCCCGCACTACGAAAGCTGGTACCGCACCTACCGCGGTGCGGGGCTCGTGGTGCTCGGGGTGCACACGCCGGAGTTCGCGTTCGAGCACGAGCCCGCCAACGTCGCCGCCCAGGCCAAGGCCCTCGGCGTCGACTACCCGGTGGCGATCGACAACGACTACGCCACCTGGAACGCCTACGGCAACCAGTACTGGCCCGCCTCCTACCTCGTCGACGCGTCGGGCCAGGTCCGCGGCTCCCACTTCGGCGAAGGCGCGTACACGGACACCGAGCAGCAGATCCGCGACCTCCTCACCGACGCCGGCGCCGGACCCCTGCCACCGCCCACCGACGTCCCCGACGCAACGCCGGTCGAGGCCACCACGCCGGAGACCTACCTCGGGCCCGCCAACGCACCCGTCGACATCACCGGCGACCAGCCGCCGCCGGGCCAGACCCGCACCCTGCGCTTCCCCGCCGCCGTCGCGTCCGACACCTTCGCCCTCGACGGCACCTGGACCGCGTCCGGCGAGTCCCTCACCGCGGGCCCGTCCGCGCGGCTGCGCCTGAACTTCCGCGCCCGCGCCGTCCACCTCGTCCTCGGCGGCACGGGCACACTCACCGTCGAGCTCGACGGCACCCGCACGACAGTGCCGGCCTCGGGCGTGCCGAAGCTCTACACCCTCGTTTCCGGCCCGGCAGCACGCCATTCGACGCTGACGCTGTCGCTCACCCCGGGACTTCAGGCGTACGACTTCACCTTCGACTGAGCCGACTGGGCCGGCTGGCCACAGTGGACGGTCACTGCCCTCGCAACGGCAGCTTCGTGATCTTCCCCGTCGGCCCCTTCGGCAGCTCGTCCACGATCCGCACCCGCCGCGGGTACTTGTAGGCGGCGATCCGCTCCTTCGCCCACGCCACGATCTCCTCCGGCTCCGCCGAAGCACCCGGCTTCAACGAGACCACCGCGACGATCTCCTCCCCCAGCCGCTCGTCCGGCTCCCCGATCACCGCGGCCTTCGCGACGGCCGGGTGCCGGTAGAGGAGCTCCTCCACCTCACGCGGGTACACGTTGTACCCGCCGCGGATCACGAGGTCCTTCTTGCGGTCCACGACGAACACGAACCCGTCCTCGTCGACGTAACCCAGATCCCCGGTGTGGAACCACCCGCCCCGGAAGGCTTCGGCGGTTTCGGCGGGCCGCTTGTAGTAGCCCTTCGTGATGTTGTGCCCGCGCAGCACGATCTCGCCCACGTGGTCCGCGCCGGCGGGCAGCGGGCGGTCCTGCGCGTCGACGATGCGCAGCTGCACACCCGAGATCGGCTTGCCGATGGAGAGCACCTTGCGGTTCGCGGCACCGGGGTTCACCGTGGTCGTCGACGCGGACTCGGACAGCCCGTAGCCCTCCAGCACGGGGATGCCGTACTTCTCCTCGAACGCCCGCAGCACCTGCTCGGGGATCGCGGCGCCGCCGGAGCTGCCGATGCGCAGGCTGCTCGTGTCGTACGCGGAGCTGTCGGCGACGGCCAGCGCGTGGTACATCGTGGGCACGCCGGCCATGATCGTCACGCGGTCGCGCTCGATGGCCGCCAGCACCGCCTTCGGCTCGAACCGCCGGACCACCGACACCGTGCGCCCGTGCCGGGCGGCGGAGTTGAGGATGCTGGACAGGCCGTAGACGTGGAAGAACGGCAGCACCGCGAGCACCACGTCCTCGGGTTCCGTGCCGAAGGTCTGGCCGCCGATCGTGCAGGTCATGTACAGCGAGAAATGCGACAGCTCGGCGCCTTTCGGACGCCCGGTGGTGCCACTCGTGTACAGCAGCACGGCGGTGTCGTCGGCCGCGCCCGGGTACAGGTCGCCGTCGTCCTCGGCATCGAGCAGCTCGGCGAACTCGACCGCACCGGCGGGCCACCCGTCCAGACCACCCACGACGACCGCGGCCACCTCCGGCACCTCGGCGAGCGCCTTCGCCACCTCACCGGCCAGCGCCGTGTCGGCGATGAGCAGCCGCGCGTCGGAGTCGGCCAGGTGGTAGGCGATCTCGTCGGCCTTGAGCAGCGGGTTCAGCGGCACCATGGTGAGCCCGGCCTTGAGGATCCCGAAGTACGCGAACACGAACTCGGGCACGTTGGCCAGCTGCACGGCGATCTTGTCGCCGGGCGCGAAACCCCGCGCGCGCAACGCCGTCGCGACGCGGCCGGAGGTCTCGTCCACCGCGGCGTAAGAGTGGATTCCACCCGGAAAGCGGAGAAAGTCCTTTTCCGGCTGGGCGAGCGCGGACTCGTGCAAGATCGTGGCCAGGTTGAAGCTCACGCTACCTCCGAACCTCGTTCTGCCCGCGGACACCGCGAACAGGAAACTTCGTTGTCGACCCAGTCCGGTCAAGGCCAGGCTACCGAATCCTGTTCGGTTCACCGAGACCCACTAGTTCGACGATCGAACAAACTGGGGTTTACAGTCGGGATCATGCCGTCCTCCGGAGAATCCCGCGAGCAGACCGCGACGAGCGCCGTGCGGGCCCTGGCCCGCCTCTCGCGGCTGCTCGAGCGCTCGTCGGGAGAGCTGAACCTCGCCCACTACCGCGTGCTGTCCGCCATCGCCTCGGGCGACGAGCGCGCCTCCCGCGTGGCCCGGCGGCTCGCGCTCGGCCGTCCGGCGATCAGCGCCGCGGTCGACGCGCTCACGAAACGCGGCCTCGTGGTCCGCGGCGACGTCGACGCCGACCACCGCGCCACCGCGCTTTCCCTGACCCCGGAAGGCGAACGGCTGCTCGCCGCCACCGAGGCCGAGATGATCAAGGGACTCCTCGCGCTGGTCGCCCGCACACCCGACGGCGACGTGGTGCTCGAGTCGCTGGGCCGGCTCGGTGACGCGATCGACGAGGTCATGGCGGAGTGGATGGCCGGAAACCGGTGAGCGAACCCGAAGAGAAGTCCCGCTGGTTGCGCCGCCTCGGCGGCTACGTCCTGCGCCACCGCCGTGAGCTGCTGATCGCCTTCGGCGCCGCGGTGCTCGGCAGCGCCTGCCAGACCGTGGTGCCGCTGCTGGAACGCCAGATCGTCGACGGGGTGATCCTCAGCCGCTCGGCGTCGCTGTGGCCGTGGCTGATCGCGCTGCTCGTGCTCGCCGCGGCCGCGTTCGTGTTCGCCTACCAGCGGCGCTACCGCGGCGGCCGGGTCGCGCTGGCCGTGCAGTACGACCTGCGCAACGACATCCAGGCCCACCTGCAGCGCATGGACTTCGCGAACCTCGACCGCATGCCCACGGGTCAGCTCGTTTCGCGCGCGACGTCCGACTCGGCGCTCGTGCAGGGCCTGCTCAGCCTGCTGCCCATCATGAGCGGCAACATCCTGCTGGTCCTGCTCTCGCTCGGCGTGATGCTGGTCCTGTCGCCGCTGCTCGCGCTCGTGAGCCTGGTCGTGGTGCCGCTGCTGCTCATGGTGTCCTACCGGATGCGCCGGCGGATCTTCCCCGCCACCTGGGCCGCGCAGCAGCGCGAGGGCGACGTGGTGCAGATCGTCGACGAGGACGTCAACGGCGTGCGCGTGGTCAAGGCGTTCGGCCAGGAGGGCCGGGAGCTCAACCGGCTGGCCGACACCGCCGGCGACCTCTACGGCATGCAGCTGCGGGCCGTGCGGCTGCAGTCGCGGTACCAGCCGCTGCTGCAGGCGATCCCGGCGCTCGGGCAGGTCGCGATCCTCGTGCTCGGCGGCTGGCTCGCGCTGCACCACGGCCTCAGCCTCGGCACGTTCCTTGCCTTCTCCACCTATGTCGGCCAGCTGATGGCCCCCGCGCGCCAGCTCGCCGGCGTGCTCGCGATCAGCCAGCAGGCCCGCGCGGGCGTCGAGCGGATCTTCCAGCTCATCGACCTGGAGCCCGCCATCGCCGACGCACCCGACGCCGTGGACCTGCCGACGGCCAAGGGCGAGATCAGGTTCGAGAACGTCCACTTCGGATACTCGCCCGACGCGCCGGTGCTGAAGGGTTTCGACCTGCACGTCGCCGCCGGCGAACGCGTGGCGCTGATCGGCCCGAGCGGCAGCGGCAAGACCACGGCGACCACGCTCGTGTCGCGCTTCCACGACCCGGAGTCCGGCGCCGTGCTGCTCGACGGGCACGACCTGCGCACGGTGCGGCTGCGCTCATTGCGCTCCCAGGTCGGCGTGGTGTTCGAGGAGAGTTTCCTGTTCTCCGACACCATTCGCGCCAACATCGCCTACGGAAAACCCGGCGCCACCGACGAGGAGATCCTCGCCGCCGCCGAGGTCGCCGAGGCCGACACCTTCATCCGCGCGCTGCCCCAGGGCTACGAGACCGTCGTCGGCGAACGCGGGCTGTCGCTTTCGGGCGGGCAGCGCCAGCGCGTGGCGCTGGCCCGCGCGATCCTCACCGACCCCCGGGTGCTCGTGCTCGACGACGCCACCAGCGCCGTCGACGCCAACACCGAGGAGTCGATCAACGCGTCGCTGCGCACGGTGCTGGCCGGGCGCACCACTCTGCTCGTCGCCCACCGGCGCTCGACGCTGCACCTGGCCGACCGTGTCGTGGTGCTCGACGGCGGGGTGGTCGCCGACCAGGGCACCCACGAGGAGCTGCTGGAGCGCAGCGCCCTCTACCGCACGCTGCTCACCGGGCTCGAGGAGGAAGCCGCCGAACGGGTCGGCGACCGCATCGAAGCCCTCACCGTGGCGGGCACCACCGCGTCCGCCTGGCGCGGGGAACGCAACGGGCACAACGGAAGCGGACAGAACGGCAACGGCCGGCGGTTCACCACCCGCGCCACCGGAGCGCCGGGCATCGGGGCCGGCCTCGGCGGCTCGGCCGGCGGCAGCGGCTGGCGCGCCGCGCTCCCGCCGACCCCGCAGCTGCTCGCCCGCGTCGACGAGCTGAAACCCGTGCGGGACTTCGCGAAGGTCGATCTCGCCAAGGAAACCCGCCAGGAGCGCGCGTTCTCCCTGCGCACGCTGCTGCGCGAGTTCCGCCGTCCGCTGCTGTTCGGGCTGCTGCTCGTGGTGATCGACGCCGTCGCGTCGGTGATCGGGCCGGTGTTCGTGAAGAGCGGCATCGACGACGGCGTGCTGCAAGGCTCGCAGGCCGTGCTCTTCGGTGCCGCCGGGCTGTTCCTGCTGATCACGCTCATCGCGTTCCTCGACGAGGTGGCGCAGACCTTCGTGACCGGCCGGACCGCGCAGCGCGTGATGCTGTCGCTGCGGATCCGGATCTGGGCGCAGCTTCAACGCCTTTCGCTCGACTACTACGAGCGCGAGATGGCCGGCCGGATCATGACCCGGATGACCACCGACGTCGACCAGTTCGAGTCGCTGATCCAGAACGGGCTGCTCTCGGCGCTGGTCGCGTTCGTGACCTTCGCCGGGGTCGGCGTGACGCTGGTCGTGGTCAACCCGCTGCTGGGCCTGTGCACGCTGTCGGTGGTGGTGCCGCTGGCCATCGGGACGGTGATCTTCCGCCGGCGCGCCGCGAAGCTGTACGACGTGGCGCGCGACCGCGTCGCGATCGTGAACGCCGACTTCCAGGAGAGCCTTTCGGGCGTGCGCGAGTCGCAGGCGTTCGCCCACGAGGACGAGACGATCCGCCGGTTCCGCCGGCTCGGGCGCGACTACCTCGACTCCCGTTACTCCGCGCAGCGGCTGGCCGCCACGTACTTCCCGTTCGTGCAGTTCCTCTCGGCGGGCGCCGACGCGATCGTGCTCGGGGTCGGCGCCGGGATGATCTACTCGGGCCGGCTCACGCCGGGTGCGCTGATCGCGTTCATCCTCTACATCGACCTGTTCTTCTCCCCCATCCAGCAGCTGTCGCAGGTGTTCGACTCGTGGCTGCAGACGCGCGTGTCGGTGAGCCGGATCTCCGACCTGATGCGGCTGGAGACGCTCACCCCGCCCGCCGTGCAGGCGATCGACCCCGGCCGGCTGCGCGGCGAGATCACCTTCGACGGCGTGCGCTTCGCGTACCCGTCGGCGCCGGCACTGGGCGCGGGCGAACGTCGCGGCCCGGCCGACCCGCGGCTGGTCGCGGGCTCGCAGGCCGTCACGAAGCCGCCGGAGGCGCTGCGCGAGGTCGACCTGACGATCGCGGCCGGCGAGACCGTGGCGCTGGTCGGCGAGACGGGAGCGGGCAAGTCGACTCTGGTCAAGCTGCTCGCGCGCTTCTACGACCCCGACACGGGCAGCGTCCGCGTCGACGGCCACGACCTGCGCTCGCTCGACCTCGCCGCCTACCGCCGCGCGCTCGGCTACGTGCCGCAGGAGGCGTTCCTGTTCACCGGCACCGTGCGCGACAACATCGCCTACGGCCGGGCCGACGCCACCGACGCCGAGGTGGAGGCGGCCGCACGGGCCGTCGGGGCGCACGAGTTCGTGGCCACGCTGCCCGGCGGCTACCTGCACGAGATCGCCGAACGCGGCCGGTCGCTCTCGGCCGGGCAGCGCCAGCTCCTCGCGCTTGCCCGCGCGCAGCTCGTGGACCCGGTGATCCTGCTGCTCGACGAGGCGACGTCGAACCTCGACCTCGCGGCCGAAGCCCACGTCGCCGAAGCCATGCGGACGCTGGCGGCCGGGCGCACGACCATCGTGATCGCCCACCGGCTGCAGACCGCGCAGTCGGCCGACCGCATCGTGGTGCTCGACCGCGGCCGCATCGCCGAGGCCGGCAGCCACGACGAGCTCCTCGCGCGCGGCGGCCGCTACGCCGGGATGTGGGAGGCGTTCGAGCTCCTGTCGGGACAGCGTTCGTAGCGATCCCCGGTTGGCCACTCACCAACTCGGCGCTTCACTTTGCCAGTTGTTGACCAAGGACGTTCTTCGGGGTTATGGTCTAGACCACAACGTCACCCTTCGCTCGCGCACCTCCCCGGCGGCCCGCCAGTGCGCTGTTTCGCCGTACCCGCGGCCGGGAAGCGAGCATTCCCCGAAGGAGCTGGTATGAAAGCGAACCGGAAGATCCTCGCCGGACTCGCGGGCGCGGTGCTCGCGCCGGTGCTCGTCCTGGTCAGCCCCGCCGGCATCGCGAGCGCCCACGGGTACGTGAACTCCCCCGCGAGCCGCCAGGCGCAGTGCGCGCAGGGCGTGGTCGACTGCGGTGAGATCAAGTACGAACCGCAGAGCGTGGAAGGGCCGAAGGGCCTGCACAGCTGCAACGGCGGGCTCGCGCAGTTCGCCGAGCTCAACGACGATTCCAAGCCGTGGCAGGCCGCTTCGGTCGGGAAGACGGTCACGTTCACGTGGACCTTCACCGCGCGCCACAGCACCTCCAGCTACGAGTACTTCATCGGCGACGAGAAGGTCGCGAGCTTCGACGGCCACAACCAGCAGCCGCCGGAAACCGTGACGCACCAGGTGGATCTGAGCGGCCACACCGGCCGCCAGACCGTGCTCGCCGTGTGGAACATCGCGGACACGGCCAACGCGTTCTACTCCTGCATCGACCTCCAGGTCGGCTGAGCGGGATCGCCTGCGCCCGACGAGAAGGCCGGCGCAGGCGATCCGTACCACCCGCGCCCGGGATTTCCCCGGCGTGTCCCCGTTTTCGCCGGCCCGCGGTCCGGAACGTGGTCGGCGTTCCCGTGAACCCCAGGAGGCGGTTTCCTTGATTTCCCGGCGAGCTTTCCTCGGCGCTTCCGCTGCGGCAGCCACGTTTCCCTTGTGGCGCATGGGACGCGCCTCCGCCGCGACGCCCGACACGGTGCAGGTCGCGTTCGACGACCGCTCCGGCGCCGGCGCAACCTACGCCTACATCACGGGAATCGCGCCGGACAACCGGCCCGTGATCCTCAAGGCCGACGGCACGCCGTACTACCCGCCCTCGCCTTCGGCGGACCAGACGCCACTCGCCGAGGACTGCGCCATCCCGGTGAAGTCACTGTCGCAGGTGAGCGTGCCGAAGATGGCGGGCGCGCGGATCTACGTGGTGACCGACGCGAAGCTCGACTTCTTCGTCAACCCCGGCCCCGCACTGGTGCACCCGAGCTTCGTGAACACCGCCGACCCGAACCACGGCCGGAACTGGTCGTTCTGCGAGTTCACCTTCAACGACGCCGTGCTGTTCGCCAACATCAGCTACGTCGACTTCGTCGCGATCCCGATGGGCCTGCACCTGAAGACGGCGGGTTCGGGCGACCAGACCGTGCCCGGGCTGCCCGCGGGCTCGCTCGACCCGATCTGCGCCGCGCTCAAGGCCCAGGGCGGGGCTTGGGCCGAGCTCGTGGACGCCGGGGCCGACGGCCGTCCGCTGCGCGCGTTGTCCGCGCAGCACCGCGCCGACCGCTTCACGGGGTACCTCGACGGCTACCTCGACTCAGTCTGGCAGAAGTACGCGGGCACCGACCTCACCGTCGACTCGCAGATCCCGGGCCTGGGCAAGTTCACCGGCCGCGTCGGCGGCGACGGCGTGCTCGCCTTCGCCAACGGCGAGCGCTTCACCAAACCGGTCACCGCCGACGTGTGGAGCTGCAGCAGCGGCCCGTTCGCCTTGAAGGACGGCGACAGCGACGCCCGCAAGGCCATCGTCCCCCGGCTGGCGGCCGCGCTGAACCGCACGACGCTGCTCGACAACCCGAATCAGCCCGACGGCGAGGACCCCGCGAAGTTCTACACCGCCGCCGAGACGAACCACTACGCCCGCATCGTCCACAGCCGCCTGCCGGACAACCGCGGCTACGCCTTCCCCTACGACGACGTCTCCCCCGGCCCGGACTTCAGCGGCGCCGTGCAAGCGGGTGACCCGGAGACGCTCACCATCACGATCAACGCGCTGCGCTGACGTCCCCGGAACTGTACTGTATGGTACAGACTGAAGGCGGGCACCGGACCCGCCGGAGGGACGGGCCCGAGCCGATGTCACGCACCGATTTCCTGGTCACCACCGAGTGGCTGGCCGCGCACCTGCACGATCCGGACGTCCGGATCGTCGACATCCGCGGCTCCGTGCCGCCGTTGCCCGGCGCGGGGACCCCGGCACCGCAGCCGGCCGGCCTCGGTTACGAGAGCTCGGCCGACGAGTACGCGGCCGGTCACGTGCCCGGCGCGGTGTTCCTCGACTGGACCCGCGACATCGTCGACCCGGACGACGCCGTGCCCGTGCAGGTGGCCACCGAGCGGCAGTTCGCCGACGCGATGGCGCGAGCCGGGATCGGCGACGAGCACCTCGTGGTCGCCTACGACACGCACCCGGCATCGACGTTCGCCACGCGCCTGTGGTGGGCGCTGCACTACTACGGCCACCAGCGCGTGGTCGTGCTCGACGGCGGTTTCACGAAGTGGCAGCAGGAGAACCGGGCCGTCGACACCGCCGTGCCGGAGCACCCGCGCGCGGTGTTCACCCCGCGTACCCGCCCCGAACTGCGGGCCACCGCCGAGGACGTGCTGGCCGCGCTGGACAAACCGGAGATCCAGCTCGTCGACGCCCGCGACCCCGGCCAGTACACCGGCGAGATCGCCCGCCCCGGCAACCGGCGCGGGCACATCCCCGGCGCCGTGAACGTGCCGCGCGAGGACCTCGTGGACCTCACCACCGGCACCTGGCGCTCCGCGGCCGAGCTGAAGGACCTCTTCACCGCGGCCGAACTCGACCCCGGCCGGCCGGTCGTGGCCTACTGCAACGGAGGTGTCGCGGCGTCGACCGTCCTCTTCGGACTCGCGGTCGCCGGTTACCCTCTCGGGACCAACTACGACGGCTCCTGGAACGAGTGGAGTGCCCGAGCCGATCTGCCCGTCGAAACCGCCTGAGGGAGGCAACCGTGGTCACCGAAGTCGCCACCCTCACCGCGTTGCCCGGCGGTGAGGACGAGCTGGGCCGGGCCATCGCAGCGGGCGTGCCCTACCTGCGGGCGCACCCGGACTGCCTGTCTGCGACCGTCAGCCGCTGCGTGGAGGAACCCGGCCGCTTCACCGTGGCGGTGGACTGGACGTCGGTCGAGGCGCACGAGCGGGGGTTCCGCGCCGGCCCGCTGTTCAAGCAGTGGATCGGCTCGATCGCGGGCAAGTTCGACCCCGCGACGCTCGACACCCGTCACTACGAGACCTACCCCGCGTAGATGCGCCCCGAACCCACCACGAGCCGCGGCCGCCGCACGCGCGAGAAGATCGTGACCTCGGCCGCGCGGCTGATGCACGAGCGCGGCATCGGCGGCACGCCGCTGGAGGACGTGCTCGCCGAGAGCGGCACCGGCAAGTCCCAGCTGTACCACTACTTCGGCGGCAAGCAGGACCTCGCCGTCGCCGTGCTGGAGCACCAGCTGGAACGGGTGCTGGCCGCGCAGCCGTCGCTGCACGACGAGGAGTGCACCGACCTGCGCCGCTGGCGAGACGAGGTGCTCGCCGCGGCCGGCGAGAGCGGCTACGGCAACTGCCCGCTCGGCGCCTTCGTCGGCCAGGTCGACGACGACGCCGAGCTGCGCACCACCCTCGCGCGGCTGTTCGACCGCTGGCAGGACGCCATCACCACGCTCGTCCGCCGTGCCCAGGCGGCGGGCGAGATCCCCGCGGACGTCTCCGCGGAGCATCTCGCCCTGACGCTGCTCACCGCCCAGCAGGGCGGCACGGCGCTGTCCCACCTGCACGGCTCGCCCGAGGCCCTGGCGCGCTCCCTCGACGACGTGCTCGCCCGCGTCAGCCGGTGAGGTCGCCTTCGGCGGCGTTCTTCGCCGCGTAGAAGGCCAGCTTGTCCTCGTCGACCTCCACGCCGAGTCCCGGGCCGGTCGGCACGCGCAGGCGGCCGGCTTCCAGGTGCAGCGGCTGCACGATGTCGTCGACGTGCAGGTAGTACATGCTGTCGATCGCGCGCGAGAGCACCGGCGTGCTGGCGACCACGGCGAGGTGCGCGGCCGTCGCGATGCCGAGCTCGCCGCCGCTGTGCAGGTTCATGCCGAGGCCGAACGTCTCGCAGTGCGCGGCGAGCGCCTTCGTCGCCGCGATGCCGCCCCACTTGTAGACGTCGCCGTGGATCACGTCCACCGCACCGAGGCGCACCGCCGGGGCGAACTCCTCGAAGCGCACCACGCACATGTTGGTGCACAACGGGATCCGCACCTTCGCGCGGACCTGGCTCATGCCTTCGATGCCCACGCACGGGTCTTCGAGGTATTCCAGGTCGAGCTCCTCGAGCGCCAGCCCCGCGCGGATCGAGTCGGGCACGGACCACGCGGCGTTCGGGTCCACGCGCAGCTGGACGTCCGGCAGCGCGCGGCGCAGCTCCCGCATGATCTCGACGTCGCCGAAGACGTCGGTGGTGCCCTTGAGCTTCACGGCCGTGAAGCCGCCCTCGGCCACCACCTTCGCCGCGTGCTCGGCGATCCCCTGCGCCAGCTCTCGGCCCTGCGCGCCGGGCGCGTCGGCGCGGGTCACCAGCGCGGTGATCGGCACCTCCTCGCGCACCGGGCCGCCGAGCAGGTCGGTCACGCGCTGCCCGGTGGCCTTGCCCATCACGTCCCAGCACGCGACGTCCAGCGCCGCCAGCGCCGCGTAGCCGAGGTAGCCGTGGAAGAACGGCACCATGTGGTGACGCCGGTGGAACGCCTCCAGCGCGAACGGGCTCTGCCCCACCAGCTCCTTGCCGAGCTGGCGCGTGAGCTCGGCGACCGGCCGGCCCCACATCGTCTCGCCCCAGCCCTCCACGCCGGTGTCGGTGCGCAGGCGCACGACCGTGCGCGTCTCGCCCGTCTTGGTCTCGAACGAGCTGGTGAACGGGTTGGTCAACGGCAGGTTCACGACCTGCACGTCGACGTCGGTGATCTTCATGCCTCCCCTTCGGTGTGGGCGTGTTCGCGGGTCGCTCCCGCGAAGGCGCGGATCGCGGCGGCCAGCGCCGCCACCCGCCGGTCGAGCAGGTCGGTGCCGCGGTCGGCGGTGGCCGCCGTGGCGTCGTCGGTGGAGCCGCCGACGCGGGCCCACTCGCCGTGGCGCTCGACCGTCAGCCCCGGGTAGGGCGGCCGGTCGAACAGCGGCGGCGGGGTCACGTCCGGCCTCGGTGCGGGTTCACGCACCAGGTCGGGTTTCGCGGCGAGCATCAGCGACGTCTCGAACAGCCCGGCGTGGCCGGGCGAAGCGGCTTCGCCGAGCGACCAGTACGAGCACGCGGCGAGCGCGACGTCGGCCTTCAGCGCGTACTGCTTCACGGCCAGGCGCATGATCTCGTCGTTGCCGCCGTGGCCGTTGACCACGAACACGCGCCGGAACCCGCTGCGCACGAGCGAGTCGAGCACGTCGGCGAGCACGGCCTGCAGCGTGGCGGCCGAGAGCGACACGGCCGCGGCGAACAGGTGGTGCGGGCTGTGGCCGAACGGCAGCGCGGGCAGCCGCACGACCTCCGGGTCGCCGCCGAGGCGGGCGAGCGCGCCGTCGACCACGGCTTCGGCGAGCATCGTGTCGGTGCCCATCGGCAGGTGGCCCGCGTGCTGCTCCTGCGAGCCGATCGGCAGCAGCGCGATGGCCGACGGCGCGGCCGCGCGCACCTCCCGCCAGGTCATCCGCGTCAGTTCGGGCATGTGGGCTCCCCTCGTCGGGCCGGGCGTGGCATCGTGACCGCATGAATTCCGGCGAACGGCCCGCGCTGCGGCTGGTCCCGGCCCCGGCCGCGGCTCCGGCGGCCGAAGCCGCGGCACCTCTGCTGGGTGCCGTCGAGCTGGTGCCCGGACGCGTGCGCGCCGCCTTGCTCGACCTGTCGGGCGCGGTGCTCTGGCAGGCCGAGGCCACCTACCCGCACGGCACGGCCGACCCCGGAGAGATCGACGCCGCGCTCGCCTCGGCGGTGCGGTTCCCCAGCCCGCCGGCCGGGGTCGGGATCGCCGCCGCGGGGCTGGTCGACGCGCCGGCGGGCGTGATCATCGAGGTCAACGAGGTGCCCGCCCTGCACGGCTACCCCGTCGCCGACGTCGTGACGCGGCTCGTGGGGGTCCCCGTGCACGTGGAGCACCGCGCCCGCGTGGAGGTGCTCGGCGACCGCTGGTTCGGCCCGGGCCGCGGCCGCACGACGTTCGCGTCCGTGTCGACCGGCGAGGTCCTCGGCGTCGGCATGCTCTACGACGGTGAGGTGCTCGCCCCGCCGGGCGGCCGCAGCGGCGCGCACATGACGGTGGCCGCCAGCGGCCTGCCCTGCACCTGCGGCGCGCGCGGCTGCTGGAAAACCGTCGCGACCACGTCGTGGCTGCGTGCCGAGGCCGAACGGCGGGGCCTGGCCGGGCGCAGCGTCCGCGAGCTGGCCGGCGACCCGCTGCTCGACGAGTACGCGGGCAACATCGCCCTCGGCCTGGTCAACATCCAGCAACTGTTCGCCCCTGGCCTGTTCATCCTGCACGGCGAAGCGTCCGAAGGCGGCGAAGCGTTCCGCGCCCGCATCGAGCACCGGCTGCGGGAGGACTCGTCGTGGGCCACCGGCGCGGAACCGCCGCAGGTGCTGGTCAACACCGGCCCGGCCGACGACATCGTGCTGCTCGGCGGCGCGGGCCTGGTGCTCTCGCGGCACTGAGCTCACGTCGGCCGCCTCACGACGTCGCCCATCGCCGGGCCCGCCGCGGGTCCGGGTCCGGCACCGCGTCGAGCAACGTCCGCGTGTAGTCGTGCTCCGGCGCGGAGAACAGCTGCTGTTTCGCCGCGAGCTCCACGATCTTCCCCGCGCGCATCACCGCCACCCGGTCGGCGATCTGCTGCACCACGGCAAGGTTGTGCGACACGAACACGTACGTCAGCTGCAGCCGCGACTGCAGCTCGGCGAGCAGGTCGAGGACCTGCGCCTGCACCGACACGTCGAGGGCGCTCGTCGGCTCGTCCAGCACGACCAGCCGCGGTTCCAGCGCCAGCGCGCGGGCGATGGAGATGCGCTGCCGTTGCCCGCCGGAGAACTCGTGCGGGTAGCGGTCCTGCACCTCCGGCGCGAGGCCGACGGCGTCGAGCAGCTCCCCGACCCGCGCGCGCAACCGCGTGCGTCCCCGGCGGCCGCGCAGGCCGCGCTCGTGCGTGACCAGCGGTTCGCCGACGATCTCGGTGACGCGCAGGCGCGGGTTCATGCTGGAGTACGGATCCTGCAGCACCACCTGCATCTCGCGGCGCACCTTGCGCAGCCGGGCCGCCGGCAGCGTCGCCAGGTCGGCGCCGTCGAAGCGGACGCTGCCGGCCGTCGGTTCGGCCAGGCGCAGCAACAGCCGCGTCAGTGTCGTCTTGCCGGAGCCCGATTCGCCGACCACGGCGAGCGTCTCGCCGGAGACCACGTCGAGGTCGACGTCGTCGACGGCGGCCACCGCGCCGTAGTCCTTGCGCAGGCCCCGGATCTCGACCAGGTTCGTCATACCCGCTCCAGCTTCGGTGTGGCGCGCAGCAGCTCGCGCGTGTACTCCTCTTGCGGTGTCTCGAAGACCGGCAGCACGGCGCCGGTCTCCACGACGCGGCCCGAGCGCATCACCACGACCCGGTCGGCAACCTCGGCCACCACGCCCAGGTCGTGGGTGATGAGCACGATCGCCATGCCGTGGCGGCGCTGCAGCTCCACCAGCAGCTCGAGGATCTGCGCCTGCACGGTCACGTCGAGCGCGGTCGTCGGCTCGTCGGCCACGAGCACCCGCGGCCGGCCGACCAGCGCCATCGCGATCATCACGCGCTGGCGCAGCCCACCGGAAAGCTGGTGCGGGTACTGGGCGGCCCGCCGTTCCGGGTCGGGAATCCCGGCTTCCCGCAACGCTTCGACCGCGGCCGCCGCGGCCTGCGCGCGGGAGGCACCCGAGTGGCGCCGCACGACTTCCGCGACCTGCGCCCCCACGCGTTTCACCGGGTTGAGGCTCGTCATCGGGTCCTGGAAAACCATGGCGACGTCGTTGCCCCGGATGCGCCGCAGGTCCTTTTCGGACAGTCGCAGCACATCGCGCCCGTCGAGCAGCACCTCGCCCTGGTAGACGCAGGGCGGTTCGGGGTTGAGCCGCAGCAGCGACAGCGCCGTGGCCGTCTTGCCGCTGCCCGATTCCCCCACCACCGCCAGCGTCTCGCCCTCGTCCACGGCGAAGCTCACGCCGTCGACGGCCGTCACCGTGCCGGTGTCGAGCCGGAACTCGACCCGCAGGTCCTTGATCTCCACGAGGCTCATGAGCGGTACGCCTTCGGGTCCGCGACGTCGCGCAGGACGTCGCCGGTGATGTTGACGGCCAGCGCGGTGATCATCAGCGCGATGCCGGGGAACACGGCCACCCACCACGACGTGCCCAGGTACAGCTGGCCGTCGCTGAGCATGCCGCCCCACGTGACGGTCTGCTTCGGCACGCCGAGGCCGAGGTAGCTCAGCGACGCCTCGGCCACGATCGCCGCCGCCACGTGCAGCGTGCCGATGGTGGCGAGCGGCGCCATCACGTTGGGCAGCAGGTGGCGGCGCATGATCGCGAGGTCCGTGACGCCGATCGCCCGTGCCTCCGTGACGAACTCCCTGGTGCGCAGGGAAAGCACCTCGGAGCGGATCACGCGAGCGTAGGAGACCCAGCCCGTGAAGCCGAGCACCAGCACGACGTACCACAGACCGGAGCCGAGGAACCCGACGATGGCGAGCGCGAGCAGGATCGGCGGGAACGCGAGCTGGATGTCGGCCAGGCGCATGAGGATCCGGTCGAACCAGCCGCCGAGGAACCCGGCCACCAGCCCGATGACCGCGCCGACGATCCCGGCGAGCAGCGCCGCGCACGCGCCCACCAGCAGCGAGATCCGCGCGCCGTAACAAAGGCGCGAGAGGATGTCGCGCCCGAGCTGGTCGGTGCCGAGCAGGTGGCTCGCGTCGCCACCGGCCTGCCACGCGGGCGGGTGCAGGCGTACCAGCAGGTCCTGCGCGCCCGGGTCGTACGGCGCGATCAGCGGTGCGAACACCGCGACCAGCACCATCAGCACGAGCACGGTCACGGCGACGGAGCCCAGCCGGTTGCGCAGCATCGCCCGCACGGCGCTCGGCCGGGCGGATCGAGCGGTGGCGACAGCGGTGATGGCGGTCATGAGGTCACCCGCACCCTCGGGTCGAGAATCGTGTAGGACAGGTCCACCAGCAGGTTCACGATCACGAACGTGGCGGCGAAGAACAGCACCGCGGCCTGCACGAGCGGGAAGTCGCGGTTCTGGATCGCCTCGACCGTGAGCCGGCCGAGGCCGGGCCACGAGAACACCTGCTCGGTGAGGATCGCGCCGCCCAGCAGGGAGCCGACCTCGAGGCCGATGACCGTGACCACGGGCAGCGCCGCGTTGCGCATACCGTGGCCGAGCACGATCCCGCCGGTGCCGAGGCCCTTGGCTTTCGCGGTGCGGATGAAGTCCGAGCCCAGCACGTCGATCAACGACGAGCGCAGCAGCCGCGCGATCACCGCCACCGAGTACACGGCGAGCGTGACGGCGGGCAGGATCAGGTGCTCGATGCCGCCGTAGCCGGACGCGGGCAGGATCTTCAGCTGCACGGCGAAGATCAGGATGAGCAGGATCCCGACCCAGAAGGCCGGAGTGGACTGTCCGACCAGGACACCGGCCATCACGCCGGAGTCGCCGGCGCGGCCGCGGCGCATCGCGGCGAACGTGCCTGCCGGCACGGCGAGGGCGAGCGCCACGAGGAGCGCGGACCCGGCCAGCTCCAGCGTCGCCGGGACGCGGGAGAACAGGACGTCGGTCACCGGCTGGTCGTAGACGAGCGAGTTCCCGAGCTGGAGCCGCGGCAGACCGGCGAGGTAGTCGAGGTACTGCGTGATGAGCGGCCGGTCGAGCCCGAGGCTCGCCCGCAGCGTCGCCTCCTGCGCCGCGGTGGCGTCGGGCGGCAGGATCAGCTTCACGGGGTCGCCCGAGAGCCGCACGAGCAGGAACGCCGCCGTGGCCACGAAGAACAGCACCACGATCGCCGTGAGCACCTTCGTCACGACCACGCGCAGCACGCCGGCGCCGGCGCCGGCGCGCGCGGGCGGGCGGGTCGCGGTGGTGACCGGCGCCGTCACGGGGTCACCGTCGCCGAGGCCATGGCGAGCACGCCGACGACACCGGGGTGCCAGGTGGGGCGCGTGTTGACCGCGTAGATGTTGTCGATCTGGTAGAGGAACACGAACGGCGCCTCCTGCTTGAGAAGTTGCTGCAACGACGTGAAGGCTTTCTGCCGGTCGGCGGGGGCGGGCGACAGCTCCTCGGCGTCGATGAGCCGGTCGGCCTGCGGGTTGTGCCACCGGCTCTGGCGCCGGTCGTGGCGGACGTTGGACTGCACGAGGCTCTCGGCGTCGAGCGTCCAGCCGGTGCTCGCGGCGAGGTAGATCGGGCCGAGGGCACCGCGGTTGTTCGAGGTCAGGCGGCTCGAGTAGGTGCCGGCGTCGACGAGGTCGACCCGCGCCCGCACCCCGACCTTCGCCAGGAGACCGGAGATCGCCTCGGCGATGTTGGAGTCGGCCGTCTGCGCGGTGAGGGAGGTGTCGAAGCCGTCCGGGAACCCGGCCTCCGCGAGCAGCCGCTTGGCTTCGCCCTGGTCACGCGTGTAGGGCGTGATCGACGGGTCGAAGCCGAACGACTCGCGCGGGAACATCGTCGGTACCTCGCGCGCCTTGCCGTCGAGCACCGCCTTGATCAGCAGCGGCACGTCGACGGCGTGGTTGAGCGCCTGGCGTACCCGCACGTCGCGCAGCGGGCCCTGGGTCGTGTCGAGCGAGAGGTACGACGTGCGGATGCCCGGGTAGTTGCGGATCGCCACGCCGGGATACCCCTGGATCTGCAGCGCGGCGTCGGGCGTCAGGTTCGCGACGATGTCGACCTCGTCGCTCTGCAGCGAGGCCAGCGCCGACGACGCGTCGGGCATCGGCAGGAACACCAGCTCGTCGTAGGCGGGTTTGCCGCCCCAGTAGGCGGGGTTCGCGCGCATCCGCAGCTGGTGGTCGCGCTGGAACTCCTCGAAGGTGAACGGCCCGGTGCCCACGGGGTGCTTCGCGAAGCCCGCGGAGCCCACCTGCTTGAGGTACCCCGGCGGCACGGCGACCCCGCCGAACAACGACACCTTCGCGGGGATGATCGGGTCGGCCTGGCTGCAGTGCAGGTCCACCGTCAGCGGGTCGACGACCACGGCCTGCTTCACATAGCGCAGCTCGACGATCGGCGACTTCGTGGCGGGATCGAGCAGCCGGTTGATGCTGAAGGCCACGGCGTTGGCGTCACACGGCTCGCCGTTGTGGAACTTCACGCCGGGCCGGAGCTTGAAGCGCCAGGTCAGCGGGTCGGGCGAGGACCACGACAGGGCCAGCCCGGGTTTCAGCTGGTTGTCCGGACCTCGTGTGGTGAGTGTGTCGAACATGTTGATCAGCACGTTCATGGAGGTCAGGTCGCCCTGTTTCTGGGGATCCAGGGTTTTCGGGTCCGAGGTCTGGGCCACGCGCAGCACGGTGCCGGGAGTGCCGGCCGCGCTGCCGCACGCGGTGAGCAGGCCCGGCAGGGCGAGTGCGGGCAGCGCCAGGCCGCCGAGCCGGAGGGCGTCGCGGCGGGACAGGCGGGGACGCGGAGAGGCCACGGGGTGCCGGCTCCTTTCGATCGTTTCGTGAAGTGAAAGACCGTTCCGTCAGATGGAATGCGATTGCGCTAAGGTAGGCGCCGTGACCAAGGCTGTCAACGACTCGGCGAACAGTCCCCGCGGCGCGGTGGACAAGGCGCTGGAAGTGCTGGCGACACTCGCGCGCCCCGGTGGGCCGCACCGGCTCGCCGACCTCGCGAAGGCCTGTGACCTGCCGAAACCCACCGCGCACCGGATGCTGCAGACGTTCGCGGACGCCGGTTTCGCGGCCGCGGCGGGCGGCGGCCAGTACGACGTCGGGCCGCGACTGCTCGGGCTTTCGGCCGCCGTGCTCGCCGGCAGCCGAGCCACCCGGGCGACCCGGCCCGTGCTCGCGGACCTGCGACGGCGGACCGGGCACACGGTGCACTACGCGGTGCGCCACGCCGACCGGGCGGTGTACGTGGAGAAGCTCGAGCCGGAGCAGGCATACCGGCTGAACACCCGGCCGGGCGGCGAGGTGCCGCTGTACTGCACCGGCGTCGGGCGGGCGATCCTGTCACGGCTGCCGGAGGCCGAAGTCACCGCGATGCTCGCCGGGCCGTTGAAGGCGTGGACGGCGAAAACGCTGACCGATCCGGCGGAGATCCGGGCGTCGCTGACCACTGTGGACAGTCTCGGGTACGTGGTGGACGACGAGCAGTACGAAGCGCACGTGCGCTGCGTGGCGGCGCCCGTGGTGGATGCCGACGGGGTGGTCGCCGGAGCGGTCAGCGTGTCGGGGCTGACGTTCACGCTGCAGCCGGAGGCCTTCGCGGCGCTCGGCCCCCTGGTGGCCGAGGCGGCGAACCGGATCTCGGCGAAGCTGGGGCCGGTGGGTCTGCAGGCGGTGTCCGATGAGGATTGAGCACCTTCTGGCTTCCGAGAAGGGGTTGTACTCGGCCGCGGCGTGGTCGGTCGGCACCGCTGACGGCGTGCTCGACCGCGGGGTGCTCGGAACGCGTTGGCACGGCGGTCCGGCGGCGACCGAGGAGAGCCGGTGGGATCTGGCTTCGGTGACGAAGCCGGTCGTCGGGATCGTGGTCGTGGCGCTGGCCGAGCGGGGCCTGATCGATCTCGACGATCCGCTCCCCCGGCACCTGCCGGCGTATGCGGGCGGAGACAAGGCCGCGATCACCGTGCGGCAGCTGCTCACGCACACGTCCGGGCTGCCGGGCGGGACTCCGCTCTACCGCGAGCATCCGACGCGTGAAGCGCTGCTGGAGGCGATCCGGACCGCGCCGTTGCGTGTCGCACCCGGCACGCGGGTCGAGTACTCGTCGCAGGGCTTCATCCTGCTCGGGCTGATCGCCGAGGCCGCGGGCGGCGCGCCGCTCGACCAGCTCGTGGCGGAGCTCGTGACGCGGCCGTTGGGGCTTACGGCCACCGGATTCGGCCCCGCTGAGGGGTTTCTGGCCGACGCGGTGGCCACTGAGGACTGTCCGTGGCGGGGCCGGGTCGTGTGTGGACAGGTGCACGACGAGAACGCCGTGGTACTGGGCGGGGTCTGCGGGCACGCCGGGCTGTTCGCCACTCTCGGTGATGTCGAACGTCTCGGCCGGGCACTGGCGGGCGGGGCGCAGGCGTTGCTCAAGCCCGCGTCGCACGCGGAGATGATCGCCTGTCACACCGAGGGTCTCGCGTTGCGCCGCGGGCTCGCGTGGCAGGGTCTCGACGTGCCGGGCTCCCCCGTCGGCACCGACCTGGAACCCGGTGCTTACGGCCACACCGGCTTCACCGGAACCAGCCTGTGGGTCGAGCCGGAACGCGGCCGCTACTACGTGCTGCTGACCAACCGGGTGCACCCTTCGCGGTCGACGCCGGGGATCGAAAAGGTGCGGCGCGAATTCCACGCGCTGGCCGCGATTCTGTAATCCCACATCCTGGACCCCGGTTGTTTTCGTCGCCGGGCCGGAAGTCGTTGGCGGAGAACGACATCCGCTTCACCGTGTCCGTTTTGGGGTTTTTCCATCCAATGGCTGGACCACGATCCACTCCCTACTTTCGGCGCTTCTGAGTTTCGGACCGGAATCCGAAACTTCTCGCACGGGCCACTCGGGTTGGCCCTCTGTGCGGAAGGTAGACTGTATGTCTTCGAAACGGCTGGCCGTGCTGGCTACAGCAGTCACGGCTTCGTCGATCCTCGTGGCCGCCGGCGGCGCCGCGAGCGCGTCGCCCCAGACCCAGGTGAGCACCGACTCCCTCGGCCGCGTCATCGCCGTCCAGCCCGCGACCCCGGTCGCCGCCCGCGGCCTCGCCGGGAACGCCGCCGCGGCCGCGCAGTCGCACACCGCGGACCTGGCCCGGCAGTTCGGTCTCGCCGTCGGCGACCTCACCTTGACCAGCGTGCAGTCCCTTCCGGGCGGCAGCGTCGCGCGGCTGCAGCAGAACGTCGGCGGGGTGCCGGTGTACGGCGCGCAGATCGTGCAGGACCTCGACGGCAGCGGCGCGCTCATGGCCGCGCTCGGCAAGACCACGCAGCGCACGCAGGGCTCGTTCCCGGCCGACGCGAAGGGCGCCCAGGACCGGGCGGCGAAGGCCGCCCACGCCGCCGTGGCGCAGAAGGCCGCCGGCGTGCTGAAGACCGGCGCGGAAACCGCGTACTGGTACGACGCGAGCCTGGGCGGCGACGGCGCGAGCGCCACCGCCGTGCCGACCTACTTCGTGCCCGTCAACGGCGTGGACCCCGAGGACAAGTGGACGGTCGTCGTCGGCGCCGACACCGGCAAGGTCCTGCAGGTGTGGGGCGAGTCGGAGGCCGCCACCAACCGCGTGGTCTGCGATGCGAAGCGCAAGGTCGTGGACCTCGACATCGCCACGCTGGCCGACCTGCGCTGCGGCGTCGGCACCGCGTTCGGCGTGACCCGCGGCGAGGGCCAGGCCGCGGTCGCGACGGCGGACGTCAACAGCGTCTACGACTTCTTCGGCGACGCACAGAACTTCTACTCCCAGTTCGCCTCGTACGACCTCACCGCCAACATCGGCGCCGACTACCACGACGGCAAGGGCAAGGCCCTGCGCGGCACCGTGCGCATGTGCGAGGTCGAGACCGAATCGGACGGTCGCCGCCACACGCAGTGCCCGTGGGCCAACGCGTTCTGGGAGGGCGAGCAGATGGCCTTCGGCGAGGGCGTGACCACAATGGACATCACCGGCCACGAGCTCACCCACGGCGTCACCCAGCACACCTCGCAGCTCGGCAACGGCTACGCGGGCGCGCTCAACGAGGGCATGTCCGACGTGATGGGCCAGTTCATCGCCATCAAGTCCGGCGACGCCAACGTGCAGGGCGCCAACCGCTGGCTGATGGGCGCGGGCTCGTCCATCGGGCAGGTGCGCGACATGAAGAACCCGCCCAACTCGGGCGAGGGCCCCAGCCCCGACCGCGTCAACGGCCAGTTCTGGGTCGGCGCCAACGGCGACCCCCACATCGACGCCGGCGTCGTCGACAAGACCGACTACCTCATCACCGACGGCGACACCTTCAACGGCCAAACCGTCCACGGCATCGGCGAGGACAAGGCCATCGCGCTCTGGTGGAAGGTCGAGAACCTGCTGCGCCCCACGTCCACCTTCAAGGACCTCGGCACGGCCCTCAACTCCGCCTGCACCACCAACGCCCGCACCGGCGTCGCCGGCACCACCACGGCCGACTGCACCCAGGTCGCCAACGCGGTGAAGGCCACGCAGCTCAACCTGGCTCCGTAAGGGGTTTGCTTCCCGGCCGCTGCCGGTGCTCGCTTGCGCGGGCGCCGGCAGCGGTTTTTCGTTCGTGGCGCGAATCCGCGGGCTTTCGAGATGCGCGCGCGAGAGACACGGGGCGCGTGGGCGACTCTCGGCGGCAGCCGCGCAATCCGACTCGCTCCCTGGGGCCCTCCCGGGCCGCGAACAGCGGTCAGCGCGCATGCCGCAAACCTGCCGACCATCGCGACACGAACGCGAGACACATCGGGCCTACAAGCGACTCGCGACAGCAGCCGCGCGATCCGACTCGCTCCCCGAGGTCGCCTGCTCCCGGGCTGCGGTTTTCGGCGTACGTGCCGCGAACCTGCCGACTTTTACGACACGAGAGCGAGACACACCAGGCACACAAGCCACTCGCGGCTGCAGCCGCGCAATCCGGCTCGCAGGCCACCCGCTGCCGGCCGCGAGCCGCGGTTTTCGGCGTGTGTGCAGCGAGCCCGCCGCCGATCGCGACACCAGAGCGAGACACCGAGCGCACAGGCCACTCGCCGCACGAGCCGCGCCGACCTGCTCGCCCCGGTGACGCCTGCACCCGGCCTGCGAACAGCGGTCGGCGTGCGTGCCGCCAACCTGCCGACCGTCACGACAAGAGAGCGACACACATCCGAGTACACAGAGCACCTCGCGACGACAGCCGCGCGATCCGGCTCGCTCTCGGGGTCGCTCGCGCTCGGGCTGCGAGCGGCGGTTTTCGGCGTGCGTGTCGCGAACCTGCCAGCGTTCGGCGCTGCGGGCGGGGACGATGGGCTCGTGTCAGTCTTCGGAGAGCAGTTGCGCCAGGACGGCGGCCTGGCTGATGTCCAGGGCGCGGCTCGCGGTGAGCAGCGTGAGCGGGCCCTGCGCGGCGCGGGCGCGCAGGTCGGCGAGGGCGTCGGCAGCCGGGCCGGGGGCGGTGAGCTCAGCGCGGTAGCGGCGGGTGAACTCGGCGAACCGGGCGGGGTCGTGGGCGTACCACTTGCGCAGCTCAGTGGTGGGGGCGACGGCCTTGCACCAGTCGTCCAGCGCGGCCTTCGCCTTGGCCAGGCCGCGCGGCCACACGCGGTCGACGAGGACGCGGGCGCCGTCGTCGGGGCCGGCCGGGTCGTAGACACGTGCGATGCGAACCATCGAGGCATTGTCGCTCATCGGCTCGCGCCGCACAGCGTTGTCCGGCCCAGCACTGTCCGGCCCAGCACTGTCCGGCCCAGCACTGTCCGGCCCAGCACTGTCCGGCCCAGCACTGTCCGGCCCGGTGCTGCCCGGCCCCGCCTTACCGGGCGCACCGTTGTCCGGAACAGCTCTATCGGGCACGGCGTTGGCCAGCCCAGCCGTACCGGGTGCGGCGTTGTCGGGCCCAGCACTACCGTGCACAGCGTTGCCCGGCCCAGCCTCATCGGGCGCCGCGTTGTCCGGCCGAGCGTTGTCCGGCCCAGCCGTACCGTGCGCAGCGTTGCCAGGCCGAGCCGTACCGGGTGCGGCGTTGCCCGGCCCAGCCTCATCGGGCGCCGCGTTGTCCGGCCGAGCGTTGTCCGGCCCAGCCGTACCGTGCGCAGCGTTGCCAGGCCGAGCCGTACCGGGTGCGGCGTTGCCCGGCCCAGCCTCATCGGGCGCCGCGTTGTCCGGCCGAGCGTTGTCCGGCCCAGCCGTACCGTGCGCAGCGTTGCCAGGCCGAGCCGTACCGGGTGCGGCGTTGCCCGGCCCAGCACCGTCGGGTGCGGCCAAGTCGGGCGCAGCGCTGTCCGGCGCAGCGGAGCCGGCCGTGGCTAGCGGGCCCGAGCGCAACCGGGTGACGCCGCTGGGCGAGATCGTCGCGATTCCGCTGCGCGGCGCGTGGACGGGTAACCGCGGGATCCTCCACTCCGGACACGAGATCGTGCGCACCCACGCGAGCGACCTGTGGATCACCTGCCGGCTCGAGTTCCGCGGCCGGTGGCGCGAGCAGTGGCTGCCGCACCGCTACACGCACCTGTACTTCCACGACGAGGCCGTGTCGTTCGCCGCCGGCCACCGGCCGTGCGGGGAGTGCCGGCGCGCGGACTACCTGCGGTACCGCGACGGCTGGGCCGAGGCGCTGGACGTCGCGCCGCCGTCCGCGCGGGCCATGAACCGCCGGCTGCACACCGAACGCCTCGACGGCCGCCGGCGCCGGCTCCACGAGCTGCCGTGGACCGAGCTGCCGGATGGCGTGTTCGTCCTGCGCGACGACGGGCCCGCCCTGGTCGTGGACGGCGGCCTGACCGCCTGGACGACCTCCGGCTACGGCCCTCGCCACCCCCTGCCCCGCCGCGGAACGGCGCAGGTCATCACGCCGCCCGCGACCGTCGCCGTCCTCCGCACCGGCTATCCGGTCGAGATCTCCGCCACCGCGCAATGGCACTGAGTGCACTTATCAGTCCGACTCCGGGAACGCCGCACCGAGCCGGGCCATGACCTCCGGCAACGGCGTCGCCGTACTCAGCACCGCGACCACCGTCGTCTCGGCGTTCACCGGCTGGAAAGCCTCTCCCACCAGGGCGAACGCCCGCGCCGCGCTCGCCGCGATGTCGTCCTTGCCGCCGCTGCGCAGCCACCGCCGCAGCACGTGGTTGTTGGCCGCCGCGATCGCCGCCGCCGCGACGGCCGCCCGCAGGCTCGCCGTGGCGTCACCCTGCTCGGCGAACCGCGTCTGCAGGTACCGCGCGAGCACGCGCTGATACCGGTCGACGGTCGCGACTTCCTTGTCCCGCAACGAAGCCACCGTCCGCGTGAGCGTGAACCGCTTCAGCGAAACGTCGAGATCCGCGGCGTAGTAGTCGAGCACCAGGCTCACCGTCGAACACGCCACCTCGACCGGGTCGCGTGTCGGATCGGCGCGTTCGAACGCCTGCTCCATCTCCGTGACGATCTCGTCGTGGTTGGCGAACAGCACGTCGTCCTTGGTGTCGAAATACCGGAAGAACGTGCGTCGCCCGACCCCCGCCGCGGCGGCGATCTCGTCGACGGTCGTCGCCTCGTACCCGTTGGCCACGAACAGGTCCACGGCCGCCGACGACAGCGCCCGGCGCAGCTGCCGTCGGCCGGCGGGCGTCGCCCCGACCCGGGTGGCCGGCGCGCGGCGCTGCGATTCCGTCATGCCCGAAGACGGTAGCAGGCCGTCTTGCTAGTGGCACTGAGTGCCGTTAGACTCAGGGTCGGACCTCGGGCCCCTGTGACCACTCCCCACGACCGGAAGGCGTCGACGATGACCCTCGACCAGCAGCTCCAGCCGACCGAGCTCGTGCCGGCCGAGCACGCCCACGAGCGGTTCGACGCCTACTACGGCCGCCTCTTCGGCTGGTCGGTGCGCTGGCAGGGCAGCCGGCTGTTCCTCGCGCTCGAAAACGGCCTGTGCGCCGTGACCCTGCCGAAGCTCGCCGCCGGCCCGGTGCTGCGCCACCTCGCCGACACCGGTTGCCGGGGCCCCGTCCTCGTCCTGCCGACGCAGCACGGCCCGCGCGTCGCCATCCTCGCCGAGACCGACGGCCTGGTCCCGCCCCGCACCACCCTGCCCGCCGACGTCGACCTCCTCGACTGCGGCGCCCTCGTCCCCCTGCCGATCGGCCCGCAGGTCCCGGGCGTCTCGACGGAGTGGCTCGCCGCCCCCGACCCGCGGCAGCGCTGGCTGCCGAGCCTCAGCGCGGTGCTGGCCGGAGTCCGCGTCCGGCACTGATCGCGTCCGGGTAGCTGTTCGCGCCCGGTCAAAGAGTGACGGGTAACGCACAAGTCCTGTGCGGATTCGAACACCCCGTGCGGGGAAAGCATCAGCGGCTGACCGCGAGCTGTCCGCCGAGGATCGCCGCGGCCTGGTCCACGAGGTCGTCCACGCCGGCGACGAGCGTCTCGATCTCGGCCCACCGGCGGCGGTCGCGGTCGGCGTCGGGCGCCAGCGCGGTGTCGACGAGCAGCAGAAGCGTGTCGATCTCGTAGGCGAGGTCGGCGAGCTTCAGGAACGGCACGTGGTCCGGCGGCCACCCGGCCGCCGCGCGGGCGCACGCGGCGTGCCCCATCGAACGGCAGACGGACTGCAGCCTGGCCCGGATCTCCTCCTTGCGAGCCCCCGCCCGCGGGACGCCGGTGCGGATGTTCCAGGCCACCGAGAGAAGGCAGCGGCCGGCGTCGTCGAGGGAGGTGTTCATCACCGGGCGAGTCTGGTCCAGACGCGGAGGTGACGCGCCCGCTCAGTCGTTCGACACGCGAAGGCCACCGGATCGGGTGAACAGCCTCGTGGTTTCACCGGTTTCTCCGCGTTCGACACCACGTCCTGCCCGAATTCGCCGCATGGCTCACCCGCGATTCTGACGTCCTTTGTGGACGCTACCGGCCGGCGGCCACCGGGCCGCGATTCGCCGCGGCCGCCAGGCTCGTGAGCATCATGTGCACCCACAACGTGTGCTCGGCCGTCTTCTCGATCGCGTGGCTGTCGTTCGGCTCGGCGACGAGGAAACCGCTCGGCACCCAGCTGCCGTCGGCGCGCTGGGAGTCGAGGTACCAACGGGCCATGCGCAGCACGTGCTTCAGGTGGTCGCCGGCCGGGTCGATCTCGGCGGCCATCGCGGAGCCCCAGCCGAACTTGCAGATCTGCATCGACTCCCAGTGGTTGTACTGCGCCTCGGTGCCGGACGCGGACAGCCGCAGCATGCCGGTGGCGATCTCGCGCGCCCGCTCGTCGCGCGTGACCACCAGCCGCGTCGACTTCCGCCAGTCGCGCCAGGCGTTCTACAACCCGGGCATCAGCGCCGCGTCCTCATCCGCTACTACACACGAGGACGGGCAGGTGTACGCGTCGCTGAACGTCTCGATGCACTCCACCCGGCGGTCGAAGGAAGAGATGCGCGCGCAGTTGCTCGAACCGCTGCGCCGCACCGCCGGCGAGATCGAGGCGGACCTGCGGGCCATCGCGCGGCGGCGCCAGTCGTTCGGCGTCGGGGACGAGGACGGGGCCTGACCTGGCCGTCCTCGGCCGGATGTGACCCGGGTCCCTCGATCGGTGTCACCGAGTGGTGCGAAGTTACCATCGGGTCATGGATGACTTCGCGGTCCAGCTGAAGCGGAGGGGACTGCGGAACACAGCCCAGCGCCGGGCGGTGCTCGGTGCCGTTCGCGACCACCCGCACACCACAGCGGCCGAGATCGCGGCGGCCGTCGAGGCCGGCACGGGCGGGCTGTCGCGGCAAGGGCTCTACAACGTGCTGGACGACCTCGTCGGCGTCGGCCTGCTGCGCACGCTCGAACCGGCCGGCTCGCCCGCGCGCTTCGAGCTCGACCGGCACGACAACCACCACCACCTGGTGTGCCGCGCGTGTGGCCGGATCGAGGATGTGCCGTGTGCCGTCGGCTCGGCGCCGTGCCTGCACCCGTCGTCGGCGCCGGGGTTCACGATCGACGAGGCCGAGGTCACGTGGTGGGGCCTGTGCGCCGAGTGTGCGGCGAAGGCTTAGCGCTCCTCGGTGTCAGTCCTGTTCGGGGTGCGGCTCGGGAGTCGCGGTCGCCGTCTCGCGAATTGTGGTGTCGGGAGTCGCCGTCTCGTCCACGGTCAGGGTGAGCAGGCGGATCATCGCCTCCACCGGCAGCTTGCTCTCATCGGCGTGATCGAGGAACGACAACACGCGCAACCCCTCCGGCGTGAGCGCCGAGGTGTCGTCGCCGATCTGCGCGCTCGCCGCTTCCAGGGTGCCGAGGCCGGCGTTGTGGTGGGCGTCGCGGACGGCGTTGCGCAGCACGGCGAGTTCGGCCGGGGACGGCCCGCGTTTCTCTTCGCGCAGCCGTTGGACGATTCGCACCACCTGAGGTGACCTCGCCGCCACGGACTGGCGAGCCGCGAACGACGCCACCATCCGCGGCGTCGAGCGCGTTTCCTGCGGGGAAGCCGGGATCACGGGTGCGGCGGCGCCTTCCACGCGCAGGCTGTCGAGCGCCGCGGCCCGGCGTTGTTCGCTTTCGCGCAGGCGCGCGAGCGGATCTTTACGCCGGGACGCCGCGAATGTTCGAGCTTCATCACGCGCGCGCTGCCCGGCCTCGGTGACGCGCGGGCGTCGCCGGCCCGTGCCCTCGGCCGCGGCCTGGCGGCGGTTGTTCTCGAACCACGCCTCGAACGACTGCCCGCGCCGCGGCGGCTCGTGGACCTCGGTCATCGCGGCCTGCGCCGCGTCGTTGAACCAGCCCTCCAGCCGCGAGCGCAGGAAGCCGCCGGGACGTTCGCCGGACTGGCGAGGGCGCTGGCGCGTGCCGTCGGGCAGGGTGCTGAGCGCGATCAGCAGCGCGTCGGGGCAGTAGCCGCTGCTGTACCAGAACTCGAGCTGCCGCTCGACGTCCTCGCGCTCCTCACGCGTCAGCGTCTCCGTGACCCAGCCCATGCGCCGGAACAGGACCCCGGTCGCCTGCGCGCGTTCGTGCTCGTCGCTCGGGATCACCGTCGACGGCCAAGCGCGGTCCGACATCCGCACCATCCGACACCTCCTGCCCCGACGGTACGGCGCCCGCGTTCGCGCCCGTCACCCGACACGCCGCCACCGTGTTGGCCGCCACGATCACCGCGATCGCGGTGTAGGCGAGGGCGTCGAGCCGCTGGTGGAGCACCACTTCGCCGACCAGCGCGGCCAGCACCGGGTTCACGCTCATGAAGACCCCGAAGAACCGCGTCGGGACCCGGCGCAGCGCGAGCAGGTCGGCGAGGAACGGCAGCGCGGAAGACAGCACCCCCGCGGCGAGCGCGGCGCCGAGTGCGGCCGGTGTGGGGCGGTGGTGGAAAAACACCACGATTCCCACGGGCAGGTACAGCAGCCCGGAGACGCCCGCCGCCGCGGCCGAGCCCTGCACGCCCGGCAGACGGCGGCCGACGGTGCGGTTGAGCAGGATGTAGCAGGCCCAGCAGGCAGCGGCGACCAGTGCGAGCGCGACGCCGAGGTAGTCGGTGCTGGGGCGCGGCCGCGTGAGGATTCCGACAGCCGCGGCGGCCGCGAACGCACAGATCAGGTCCGTCCGGCGACGCGAACCGGCCAGCGCGACGGTGAGCGGGCCGAGGAACTCCAGCGTCACGGCCAGTCCGAGCCCGATCCGGTCGACGGCGGAGTAGAGCGACAGGTTCATCGTCGCGAACACCGCCGCGAGCCCGAGGACCGGGCGCCACTGGCGGGCGGTGAACGACCGCAGCCGCGGCCGTCCCACGGCGAGCAGCACCACGGCGGCCGCCCACTGGCGCACGGCCACCACGCCGGCGGGCCCGAGCACGGGAAACGCCAGCGCCGCGGTGGCCGCGCCGAGCTGGTTCGCGGTCGCGCCGCCGACCATCAACGCCACGCCGGCGCGCTTGTCCTGGGTCATGGCGCCGAGCCTGCGACACGGCCGTGCATGCGCAAAATGCATTCATCGCGCCACGCATACGCTGGAGTCATGGATCTGGAGCTGCGGCACCTGCGGTGCCTGGTGGCGATCGTGGACACGGGAACGTTCACGGACGCGGCGATCGAGCTCGGAGTTTCCCAAGCCGCGGTGTCGCGCACCCTCATTTCGTTGGAATCCGCACTCGGCGTGCGACTTCTCCACCGCACGAGCCGCAGCGTCACCCCGACGACGGCCGGCGTGCAGGTGCTCGCCCGCGCCCGCCACCTGCTGGCCGAGGCCGAAGACCTCGTGCGCGAGGCCACGACGGGACACACCCGGCTGCGCCTCGGCCACGCCTGGTCCGCGATGGGCCGGCACACGGCCGAGTTCCAGCGCCGCTGGGCGGATCGGCACCCCGACGTCGAGCTCCTGCTGGTCCGCACCAACACCGCGACCGGCGGGCTGGCCGAGGGACTGTGCGACCTCGCCGTGGTGCGCACCGCAGTGGACACCCGCAAGTACGCGCACGCGACCGTCGGCCACGAGGCGCGCTACTGCGCCATGGCCGCCGACGACCCGCTGGCGCGCCGCCGCACCGTCACGCTCGCCGATCTCAGCCGGCGCGTCCTGGTGATCGACCGTCGCACCGGCACCACGACCACCGACCTGTGGCCGGAAGCCGAGCGCCCGCGCGTGGAGCCCACCCACGAGATCGACGACTGGCTGGCCGCCATCGCCACCGGCCGCTGCGTCGGCGTCACGCCGCGCTCCACCGTGACCCAGTACCGCCGCGACGGCATCGCTTATCGCCGCGTGCGCGACGCGGACCCCGTTCCGGTGCGGCTGATCTGGCACGGCCGAGACCCGCATCCGGCCACGCACGCCGCGGTGGCGCTGCTGAGCGAGCTCTACCGGGCCCGTTGAAACCACCACAGTGGACGGTCACCCCTTCGGGCGTAAGGACCGCACAGGGGCAGACATCCCCGGCTGCACGGGGGATGCTCCATTTCGGACAATCGCGAACAGGAGGGGCGTTTCATGAGAAATCTCCGCTTCCGGGCCGCCCTGCTGGCGGCGCCGCTGGTGGCCGCGAGCCTGTTCGCCGCACCGGCCCCGGCGTCCGCGGCGCCCGCCGTCACCGATCTCGACTGCGGGTTCTTCGCGTGCAGCTGGGTGTTCAGCAAGAGCGCCACGAAACTGATCTCCGAGGGCGCGCCCGCGATCCGCGTCTGCAAGAACATCCCGACGCCGGGCAACCTCGCGTGCGGCGTCGCGATCGCGGCGCTGGTCGTGACCGCGAAGAAGGCCCGCAGCGAGGGCAAGTGCGCGAAGATCACCTGGACCAAGACGCCGGCGCCGCCCCTGGGCACGTGGTGGCCGTCGGTCGAGGGTGGCAAGCGCTGCAAGTAGGTTCCCTCCGGCCGTCGGGGTGTCGAGCACCCGCCGGCCGGGGAGGTGCGGGGCCGTCCCGTCCACTGTGGACGCGTGGGCGGCCCCGCGAAACATTTCCGGGGGCCGGCGAGGTCGTTCGCCGGGCGAATTATCACCGTTGACGCCGTCGCGCGAAGTCGGTCATGATGTGGTGGTACACCACCCAACCGAGGAGTGACGAGAATGTTCGGCGGCGAAGAGCGCATGGCCTGTCCGGGGTGCTTCGGCATCGCGGGCGATGCCCGGCGCCTGCCTTACGCTGCCGAGACACCAGGCTCCACGCCGTGACGCACCCAGATGTGCGTCGCAGCAGGGAGCCGCCCGTCGGGAGACCGATCAGGGCGGCTTTTTCGTTCTCCGTGACTATTTCGTGACATTTCCGGCCTCGATTTCCGATCCCCTTTCCGACCACGTGCCCGAACGGCCAGGGAACCGCCTGCAAAGCGGGTCAAACCGGTTCGACTCCGGTCGCGGTCTCCACCCGAGCGAAAACCGAAAAGGAGGTGCCCGTCGCCATGGGTGTCCTGGTCCTCAACGCCGGCTACGAGCCCCTGCACACCGTCTCCGTCCCCCACGCGATCCGCATGCTCGTGCGCCACGTCGCGGTCGTCCACGAGAGCGACGGCGCCGACCTGAGCATCTTCCCGCGCCCGAAGGTCGTGCGGCTGCTGCGCTACGTGGTGATGAAGTGGCGATATTCCGGCCCGCCCCGGTGGTCGCGCCGCGGCGTGCTCCAGCGCGACGGCTACACGTGCGCGTACTGCGGCCGCCACGCCACCACGGTCGACCACATCGTCCCGACGTCACGCGGCGGTGAGCGCACCAGCTGGCTCAACACCGTCGCCGCGTGCGGCGGCACCGCGCGCAGCTGCAACGCCCGCAAGGCCGACCGGACCCTCGCCGAGACCGGCCTGACCCTGCGGATCACCCCGCACGTGCCCACGTGGGACCAGCTGCACCTGCTGCGCTGACCGTCCACATGCGACACCTGTGCGCGACGCCCGGGCGGCGCTAGGCTGGCTCCATGAAGGGGCTGCTCCTGCGCCTCTCGGCCGTCGACTCCGACGCCGAGGCCGCGGTACGGGTGATCGCGTACTTCGACGAGCTCGTCACCCACCGCGCCACGACCGCCGACCTGGTCCGCGCCACGGCCGCCTTGGCCGAATGCGTCGCCGGCCTCCAGCGCGGCGGCGAACCGGCGCTGCGCTTCCGTTCCGACGGAAGCCGTGCGGCTGGTCCGGGGCCGGGTGTGGTCGCGACTCTGTCTGGCAGGCTTGCGGGCGAGGGCGGGCCGCCGGCCGAACCGCTGGGCGGGGAACCTGGCCTCGGCGACGCGCGTGATGGCACCCGCGCGACCGGCACAGCGCCTCGTGCAACGGCCGGCCCCGGTGAAGTCACGTCCGACGGCGCGGTCCTGGCAGATCCACGTCCGGTGACGACCGGCTTCGGGTCCGACGACGACGCCCCCACCCCGGCGAGAAGCCTCGGCGGGATGGGGGCGTCCCACGCCAAGGCAACCAACCACGGGGATGCGCGCGACGACAACGCCCGCACCGAAACACGCACCCCGGCGAACGGCCCGCGCGGCCTGGACCCGGCGGCACCCCGCGTCGTGCTGACTGATCTTGGGGATGCGCGCGACGACAACGCCCGGGCAGAAACACGTACCTCGGCGAGCGGCCTGCGCGGCGAGGCCCTGGCAGCGCAGGCCGCCGAGCCAACCAACCTCGCGGATGCGCACGAAGGCAATACCCGCGCCGAAGCACGCACCTCGGCGAGGGGCTCGCGCGACGAGGCCCGGGCAGCGTCACACGGCGAGGCAACCAACCACGGGGATGCGAGCGACGACAACACCCGCACCTCGGCGAGCGGCCTGGTCCCGGCAGCACCCCGCGTCGTGGCGACTGATCTTGGGGGTGAGGCGGCGGGCCGGGTGTGGCTCGAGCGGGACGGGGAGCCGGGGCCGCTCGACGATCTTGTGCTGGAGCGGTTCGCCATCGCCGCGCGGGTGCTGGGACCTGCGCCGCAGGGTGCGCCGCCGCATCTGGCGGATCCGGCGTTGGTGGAGCTGGTGCTGGGCGAGCGGGCGGCGGAGGAGGACCGGGCGCGGGCGCTTGTGCTGCTGGGGCTGGACGTCGGGCGGCCGTTGCGAGTGGTCGCCGTCGGGACGGAGGACGGGCGTGACCCGGGCGCGGCGGCGGTCGCGCTGGTTGCCCGTGGAGGCACGTCGTTGGGGGCGCGCGTCGCGGTGGTCGGGGAGGTCGCGGCGGTGTTGGTGCAGCCGCGGGAGGGGCCGGGCACGGTGGTGAGGTTGTTGGAAAACGCACTTTCTCTGCGCGCTCGCGAACGTGGGTCGTCCGGAAATGTGCGGGTGGGCGTGGGCGACGCCGCCTCCGGGCTCGACGCGCGGCGGTCCTGGCTGCAGGCGCGGCTGGCCGAGCGTTTCGCCGTGCCCGCGACGGAGCCGCTCGTGGTCCACGAGAACCTCGGGTCGCTCACCCTGCTGGCCGAGATCCCCGCCGACCACCTGCGCGCCCAGCCCGACGTCCGCGCCCTCGACGCCCTCGCGCCCCCGGACCTCGAGGCGCTCGAAGCCTTCTGCCGCACCGGTTCCCTGCGCCAGGCGGCCGTCGCGCTGCACCGCCACCACAGCTCGGTCGCCACCCGCCTCGCCCACGTGGAGGACGCCCTCGGCTGGCCACTGGACGACCCCGCGAGCCGCTTCCGCACCCGCCTCGCCCTGCTGGCACGCCGACTGGCCCATCGCACCTGACCGGCCACGCTGGCTCACTCCGTTTGCGCAGCGATTGGCCCACCGCACCTGACCCGCCCCGCCGTCCCGCCCTTTCGGCACCCCGCAGCCGACCACCTTGCACTGCCGGCAAGCCGCCTCGCGCACCGCACCAGACCCGCCACGTCGGCCGCCCTTCTGGCACACCACAACCGACTGGCTGCGGCCAACTCGCCCTGCGGGCACGCCGTCTCACGCACCACACCTGACCCGCAGTGACCGCTGGGCCCGCTGGCACGGCGATTGGCACACCACACCTGAACCTCCGCGGCCGATCGGCGTCCCGGCACACCGCCTCGCCCACTGCACCAGACCCGCCGCAGGCACCTCGCCTCGCCGGCACACGGCGCCTGGTCCGCCGCAGCTGGCTCGCCGTGCTGGCACGGCGCCGCATCCGCCGCACCTGATCAGCCGCGCCTGCTCACCCCGCTTGCGCGGCGATTGGCCCACCGCACTTGACCCGCCCCGTGCTGGCCGACCGCAGCTGACCAGCCGCGGCAGGTCCTCGAAACCAAGCCGTGCAACGAAAACGCGGCGCCCAGGTCATCACCCGGGCGCCGCGTCATCTACAAGGTCGTCAGGTCAGTTCCACGCCCAGCGCCCGCGCCAGGACGGCGCGGGATTCGGCGGCCTCGCGGCGGGTGATGGTCGCGTGGCGGACCAGGGCGGAGCCGTGGAAGGTGCCGGGGAACAGGTGCAGTTCGGTGGTCACGCCGGCGGCCAGCAGGGCTTGCGCGTAGGCGATGCCCTCGTCGCGCAGGGGGTCGAACTCCATGACGGAGATGTACGCCGGCGGCAGGCCCGCCAGGTCGGTCGCGCGGGAGGGGGCGGCGTAGACGGGCACGCCGTCGGTGCCGCGGACGCCCGGGCCGAGGTAGCAGTCCCAGCTGAGTTCGGCGTTGGGGAGGTTCCACAGTGGAGTGTCGTCGAAGCGGCGCATGCTGGGCGTCTGCAGGCGGTCGTCGACCTCCGGGACGCCGAGGAACTGGAACGCGATGGCCGGCCCGCCGCGGTCGCGCGCCAGCAGGGCGAGCGCGGCGCACAGGCCGCCGCCCGCGCTGACGCCGTGGATGACCACGCGCTCGGGGTCGATGCCGAGCTCGTCCGCGTGCTTGACCGACCACACGAGTGCTGCGTAGCAGTCCTCGAGGCCCGCCGGGTACGGCGCCTCGGGCGCGAGCCGGTAGTCCACCGAGACCACGACCACCCCGAGGTCCCGCGCGAGCTCGACCACGCCCGCGTGATCGGTGTCGACGTCGCCGACGATGAAGCCGCCACCGTGAACGTTGAACAACAGCGCGGGCGAAGCGATGTTGTCCGGTGTGTAAATCCGAACAGCCACATCAGGCGCACCCTCGGGGCCGGGCACGGTGGTGTCGCGCACGGTCACGCCGGTCTCGTCGACGTCGCCGACCAGCTCGGCCGTCATCTCCTTCATCTTTTCCCGCGCCGACACCAGGTCCCGCAGATCGCCGGTGTCGGGGATCATCGGGAGAGCGGCGGCGATCTCGGGATCGAACGCGTAGTCCATACGCGCCTCCAGGAGTGCGGGTGCCGTCCATCCTCCCGGTTCTCACCCGCTGCCTTCATCCGCCAACCGTCGCCGACCGGCGACGTCGGGCCCGCCACGCGGCGGAGGTCAGCCCAGACGCCGGGACACGGCCGCGCCCACGCCTGTGAAATCGGCGATCGCCAGCCCGAGCGAACCGCGCCCCGTCGCGCAAGACCAGCCCAACCGGGGCGTCCGCGTAGCTGCCCGGCGGCGCCGGAACGCCACTGCGGTCACGCCCGTGAGGTCGGCGATCGTCAAGCCCGAGCAAACCCGCACCCCCGCGCAAGACCAGCCCGACCGCAACATCCGCGCCGCCGACCAGCGGGGCCGGGTCCGCCACGCGGCGGAGGTCAGCCCACGTGACGGAACACCGCTGCGCCCGCACCCCGTCGCGCAAGACCAGCCCGACCAGAACGCCCACGCCCCCGACCAGCGGGGCCGGGCCCGCCACCCGGCGGAGGTCAGCCCACGTGACGGAACACCGCTGCGCCCGCACCCCGTCGCGCAAGATCAGCCAGACCGGAACGCCCACCTCTCCGGCCGGCGCAACCAGGACCGCCACGCGGCGGAGGTCAGCCCACGTGCCGGAACACCGCCGTCGCCACTGCGGCGTCCGCCGCGCCGACGCCGGTGAGGTCGGCGATGGTCAGGCCGGTGCGGTCTGGCACGCCGTCGCGCAGGATGAGGCCGGCGGGGACGTCCGCGTCGGTGGCGGCGGTGCCGGCGCGGACGGCGGTGCCGAAGTCGCCGTGGGCGAGGCATTGTGCGTGGTCGTCGGTGGCGATGGTGGTGGCGTGGGTGAACAGGCCGGGCGGGAGTTCAGCCTTGCCGGGCAGGTCGGTGCCGATGCCGGTCACGTGGGCGGCGGTGAACGCCTCCGCCGGAGCCACCGGGGTGGTCGACGCCGTCGCGGTGATCACGCACGGTGTGGCCGCGGCTTCCTCCGCCGTCGCGGGCACGGCGGTCAGGCCAGCTTCGCCCAGCTCGGCGCACAGCTTGCGGACGGCCTCGGGACGCCGGCCGCACACCCGCACGCGGGTCAGCGGACGCAGATCCGCGAGCCACTCGACCTGCAGCCGCGCCTGCAGGCCCGTGCCGAAGACGGCCACCTCGTCGACGTCCGGCGGGGTCAGCGCGTGGGTGATCAACGCGCCGGCGGCGGCCGTGCGCCACGCCGTGAGCCAGCCCTCGTCCGCGAGGATCGCGGCGGGCACGCCGGTCGACGCGTCGAACACGAGCATGAGGCCGCTGTTGGTCGGCAGGCCGCGCTCGGCGTTGCGGTAGAAGCCCGACGCCACCTTCACGCCGAAGTGCGAGGCGCCGTCGAGATAACCGGCCTTCACGTGGCAATCACCCTCGGCCTCGGGGAACCACATCGCGATCGGGGCGGGCATCTGCGCGCGGCCCTCGGCGTGCGCGATCAACGCGCCGCGCACGGCGTCGAACACCAGCCCCCGCGTCGCCACGGCCTCGATCTCGGGCAGCCCCACCACGTCCGGCGTCATCGTCGCTCCTCCAGGAACTCCGCCCACGCGGCCAGCCCTTCGTCCGGACCACGACGGCCCACGCCGACGCGGAACCGGTCGTCCGGCGTCGCCGTGAGGTCGGATCGGTAGATGCTCGCCGGCAGCAGCAGCACTCCGCGCTGCTCGACGAGCTCGGTGCACATCGCCTCGACACCGTCGGCGCCGAGGTACCGCGGAAAGCACACGCAGCCACCCTGCGGAGGTGCCCAATCGAACAGATCTTGGTAATTTTCGAAAAACGCGTCGAACTTCGGCACGTTCTCCGCGATCACCGCTCGGTTGCGCGCCAGGATCGCGTCCCGCGCGCGCAGCCCGATCAACGCGAGCACCTCGCTCGGCGCGGAGTTGCAGATCGACGTGTAGTGCTTGGCCCGTTCGAGCCGCCGCAGGATTTCCGGGTCACGGCAGGCGATCCAGCCCACGCGCAGGCCCGGCAGCCCGTAGGCCTTGGACATCACGTTGAGCGAAAGCGCCGACGCGGACAGGTCGGCGGCCTGCGGCAGCGTCGCCGCCGGGTCGGACTCCAGCCCGCGGTAGACCTCGTCGCTGAACAGCAGCACGCCGCGTTCCTCGCACAGCCGCACGAGCCGCGTCCAGGTCGCAAGGTCCGGCACGGCGCCGGTCGGGTTGTTCGGGAAGTTCACCGACACCAGGCGCGTGGTGGGCCGCAGGTGCCGCTCGATCTCGTCGACGTCGAGCGCCCAGCCGTCCTCGGGCCGCAGCGCGACGCCGGACACCTCGCCGATCGAGAGCGGGATCGTCTCGGCCGCCTGGTAGTTCGGCGTGATCACCACGCTGTGGTCGCCCGGTTCGAGCAACGTCCGCATGGCCAGGTAGAGACCTTCTTCGGCGCCGGCGAAGCACAGCACGTGCTCGGGTCCGACACCCGCGTAGGTCGCCGCGATCTCCTCGCGCAGCGCGGGCAGGCCGTAGGTCTCGGTGTAGCCCAGCGCGAGGGTCTCCCAGCGTTCACGGCCGTCGTCGTCGGCCAGCGCCAGCAGTTCCGCGACGGTCATCGTCTGCACGTCGGACGCCGTGAGGTGGTGGCGGGCGGTGAACTCCCAGCGGGAGAAGTACGTCTCCAGGCGGAAGTCAGGAAGCGTCGGCATCGGGCTCCTTGCGCATCTCGGCGAGCAGTTGGTAGGTGGCCGAACGGGAGATGCGCAACGCGCGGGCGACCACGGGCACGGATCGGCGTTGCGCGAACACGCCGGCGCCGTCCAGACGTGCGAGAAGCACCAAACGCTGTTCGCGAGTCAACATCTCGGCCGGGGTCGCGTGATCGCGAACGAACTCGCCCACCACGTCGTTGAGCGTCTCGGTCCAGTCGCGCTCGAACAACGCCTGCGGCTGACCGGTCACCGGAGCCGCGAATCCGGACAACAGCTGCGCGGCCTGGTCGAACGCGGTGCGGTCGACGTTCACGCACAACACCACCTCGGCGTTGCCGTGTTCGTCTCTCACCACGGCGCTCACACTCGACAGCCGCCGCCCGTCGGGCAGCGACTTCGGGTACGGGCCGTAGACGTCCTTCCCGGCTGGGCGCAGGCCGTCGAGCTCGCCCAGCAACGACGGATCCCCGGGTTCCCGACCCGAGAACGCGTTCCAGATGCCGAGCACACAGTCCGTGCGCGGGTCGTGCAGCACCACCTCCGCGTGCGGCGAAAGCAGGCGCACGATCGCCTCGCACACCGGCGCCCAGCGCGCCGTCCTCCCATCCATGGCTCTGGACACTACATCCAGCGTGGACGAAGAGTCCAGCCGCCCACTGTACCGAACCGTACACTTCGTTCTGTACGATCCAGTACAGACAGTCAGGCAGCCGACGGAAGGAACACGCGTGCCCGGTCTCTGGAGTCCAGTCGACGTCGGCCGCATGCGTTTGCACCACCGGCTGGCACTGTCGCCGATGATGCGCAACCGCGCCCTGCCCGACGGATCGCCCACCCCGCTCGACGCCGAGTACTTCGCGCAACGAGCGTCGCTCGGCCTGCTGATCACCGGCGGCACACAGCCCTCGGCCGACGGCCAGGGGTTCCTGCTCAGCCACGGCTGCCACACCGACGCGCACATCGCCGGCTGGCAGCTGGTCACCAAGGCGGTGCACGACGCGGGCGGGCACCTGTTCGTCCAGCTCATGCACGCCGGCCGCGTCGCACACCCCGACAACACGCCGCACGGCCGGACTCCGATCGCACCCTCGGCCATCGCCGCGGGCGTCGGCATCCACACCCCGAGCGGCAACCAGCAGGTACCGCCACCGCGCGAGCTGTCCACGGCCGAGGTCCGAACGACCGTCGACGACTTCCGCCGCGCGGCCGCCGCCGCGATCGAGGCCGGCGCCGACGGCGTGGAAGTCCACGGCGCCAACGGTTTCCTCGTGCACCAGTTCCTCTCCGCCAACGCCAACCACCGCGCCGACGCCTACGGTGGATCCATCGCCGGCCGCACGAGGTTCGCCCTGGAGGTGACCGAGGCCGTCGCCGCGGAGATCGGCGCCGACCGCACGGCCGTGCGCCTCTCCCCTGGCCTGCGCGGCTTCGGCATCGACGAGGGCGAGACCGGGCCGGCGACCTACACCCACCTGGTCCGCGCCCTCGCCCGCCTCGACCTCGCCTTCCTCCACGTCACGCACCACGGCGACGACGCGCTCCTGGCCGAACTGCGCACCGCGTTCCCCGGCCCGCTGCTGCTGACCCGCCCGGGTGCCGCCGTCGAAGAACGCGCGGCCGACGTCGAAAGCGGCCTCGCCGACCTCGTCACCCTCGGCCGCCTGGCGCTGGCCAACCCCGACGTCGTCACGCGCCTGCGGACCGGCGCCGCCCTCACCGCCCCCGACCCCGCCACCTTCTACGGCGGCGGCGCCGAGGGCTACACGGACTACCCGACGCTCTGAACCAGCCCGGCGAGCTCCCGCCACTGCGGCAACGCCAACCCGTCGACGCCCACCACGTGCAGGGCCACGTGGTCCGCGCCCGCCTGGAGGTGTTCCGCCACACGCTTGCCGATCGCGTCGACCTCGCCCCACGCCAGGACGCTGTCCACGAGCCGGTCGCTGCCTCCGTCGGCGAGGTCGGCCTCGGTGAACCCCTGCGCCAGCAGGCTCTTGCGGTAGGCCGGCGCGCCGAAGAACCCGGCGAGGAATCCCCGCCCGGCCGCCCGGGCCTTCGCCGGGTCCCGCTCCAGCGCCACGGCCTGGTACGGCGCGAGCAGCGGCCCGGTACCCAGCAGTTCGCGTGCCGTCGCCGAGTAGTCCGGGGTGACGAGGAACGGATGCGTCCCGCCGGCCCGACGCCGCGCCAGGCCGATCATCTTCGGCCCCATCGCCGCGAGGATCAGCCGGCTCGCCGCGACCGGCTCCGGCTCGGCGTCGAGCTCGTCGAGGTAGGCGGCCATGTCGTGCAGCGGGCGGTACTCGTGGCCGTGCTCGGCGGCGGTGCCCGGATCGCTCACGCCGAGACCGAGCAGCACCCGGTCGCCGTACGCGCCGCTGAGCCGCGCGTGGCCCGCGGCCAGCTCCTTCGCCGGGTGGCGCCAGATGCTCGACACCGCCGGCGAGACCGTGAGCCCACGGGTGGCTTCGAGCAGCCGCTCGAGGTCTCCCACCATGTCGCCGCCGCCCAAGCCGGGGATCCAGAGCGCGCCGAAGCCCAGCTCGTCGAGCTCGGCCGCGGCGTCGGCGATCCCACCCGGCGCGGCCGTGCGCAGCTCGACGCTCCAGACGCCGACCCTGCCGATGTCGAGGGTCATACCTGGTTCGCCCCGCCGTCGGCGAAGAGCTCGGTACCGGTGACGAAGCTGCTTCCGTCGGTCGCCAGGAACAGCGCCACCGAAGCGATCTCCTCCGGCCGGCCCATCCGTCCCAAAGGGACGGTCGATGCCAGCGCGGACCCGAGCTGCACGGCCGCTTCACCACCGCCCACGAGCCCCGAGATCCCCGGCGTGTCGACCGGGCCCGGGCTGATCGAGTTGACGCGGATCCCGCGCCCGCTCAGCTCCTGCGCCCACGTGCGCGCGAACGAGCGCACGGCCGCCTTCGACGCGCCGTACACACCGAAAGCCTCGTTGCCCTTGGTGCCCGCGGTGGAAGCGGTCAGGATCACCGAAGCGCCGTCCACCAACAGAGGAAGCGCTTTCTGGACTGTGAACAGCGTGCCCTTCACGTTGGTGCCGAAGATGTCGTCGAAGTGCTTCTCGGTGACCTGCTCCAGCGTGGCGAACTCGCCGCCGCCCGCGTTGGCGAACAGCACGTCGATCGGCCCGCCGACGGTTTCGTACAGCCGGTCGAGGTCGGCCAGGTCGGAGCTGTCCACCTGGATCCCGGTCACGTCGCCGCCGATCTCGGCAACGGCGGCGTCGAGCACGTCCTTGCGCCGCCCGGTCACGAAGACGCGCGCGCCCTCGGCGGCGAACAGCCGGGCCGTCGCCAGCCCGATCCCGCTCGTGCCACCCGTGACGACGGCGGTCTTCCCCTGTAGTGCGTTCATCGCTGTGTTTCCCGTCCGTGTACTCACCCGGCCCAGGCGTGGTCGTTCCGCTCGGCCGGTCTCCGCGGGACAATGGGGCCCCTTCGCTCCACCGCCGACCACTACGACAGATTACGGGACATGTCACCTAAAAGCAAAGACAGCCCCTGGCTCGACGCACGGCAGCAGCGCGCCTGGCTCGCCTACATCCGCGTCCAGCTGCGGCTGAGCTACGAGATCAACCGGCAGCTGCAGACCGACAGCGAGCTGTCCATGCCGGACTACGACGTGCTCACCGCGCTCGCGAACGCGCCCGGCGAGCGGATGCAGATGACCGCGCTGGCCAACCAGATCGGCTGGGAACGCAGCCGCACCGGCCACCACGTGCGCCGCATGGCGACGCGGGGACTCGTCGACGCGCGCACGTCGAGCACCGACCGGCGCGCGACCGAGGTCACCTTGACCGCACAGGGCCGGGAGCTCGTGGAGAAGGCGGCGCCGGGCCACGTCGAGCTGGTGCGCAACCTGTTCTTCGACGGCCTCCCCGCCGAGCTGCTCACCCCGCTGACCGAGGCGATGGAGAACATCTACGCCAACATCCTGGAGCGCGGCACGCTGCCCCCGCCGTGAGACTGCCGCTGCCGCAAGGAAAAGCCGTCCCTGCCAGTGGCACACGGGTTTTCCCGTCCGGTGGACCAGCCCAACCGGCGTGAAGTAAATTCGGTTTTCACGCACGGTCCGCCAGCCTGCGCCCTGTTCTCAAAGTCGTGGACGAAGGGCAGCTCATGCACCGGAAGTTCGTTCGTTGCCTGGCGGCCGCGGCCGCCACCGCCGTGGTGATCGCCACCGGCCCGGCCGCCTCCGCCCGGCCGGCCACACCTGCGGCCCCGACCGCGCCGGCCACCTTCACGCACCCCGGCGTGCTGGTGAGCCGGGCCCAGCTGGACACCATGCGCCAGCGCGTGCAGGCCGGCACGCAACCGCAGAAACAAGCATATGACTCGATGATGGGCTCGAAGTACGCGTCGCTGTCCTACACGCCGCACCCGCGGGCCGTGGTCGACTGCGGGCCCAGCTCGATGCCCAACAACGGCTGCACCGACGAGCGGGAAGACGCGATCGCGGCGTACACGCAGTCCCTGGCCTGGTACGTGACCCGCGACGTGCGGTACGCCGACAAGGCCATCCAGATCATGGACGCGTGGTCGGCGACCATCAAGGACCACACCAGCGACAACGCGCACCTGCAGACCGCGTGGTCGGCCTCGACGTGGCCGCGCGCGGCGGAGATCATCAAATACGCCTACGGGACCTGGCCGAACTCCGGGCGGTTCGCCACGATGCTGCGCAACGTGTACTACAACGAGATCCAGGGCAGCGACGGGCGCACCGGCAACTGGGAGCTCAGCATCGCCGAGGCCATCGTCGGCATCGGCGTGTTCCTCGAGGACAAGACGATCTACGACCGCGGCATGTCGATTTACCGCAACCGCGTGCCGGCGTTCATCTACCTCAGCTCCGACGGCGCCCTGCCCAAGACCGTGCCCGGCAGCGGCCTGAACACCCGTGACCAGATCGTCGGCTACTGGCAGGGCCAATCCACCTTCGTCGACGGCCTCACCCAGGAAACCTGCCGCGACTTCGTCCACACCGGCTACGGCATCGCCGCGATCGCCGAGGTGGCCGAGACGTCCCGCATCCAGGGCCAGGATCTCTACGGCACCGACATCGGCGAGCGGCTGCGCCAGGCGCTGGGCTTCCAGACCAAGTACGAGCTCACCGCTCCCCCGTCGTGGCTGTGCGGCGGCACCGTCAAGCGCGGTCTCGGCCCCGTGACCGAGGTCGGGTACAACGCGCTGCACAACCGCCTCGGCATCGCCATGACCAACACCCAGGCCTACACGACGAGCCACCGCCCCCAGGGCAGCAACAACCTGTTCGTCTCGTGGGAGACCCTGACCCACGGCGACAACCCCGCCTGACCGGGCCCGGTTCCGGGGCCGCCTCGCCGGGCGCGGCGGCCCCGGAATCCGCGAAACTTCCGGCCGCCGGCCCGGCGAGGTGCTACCAAGAGCGCATGAGAAAAGCGCTCGCCTGCACGTTCTTGCGGCTCGCGGCGGGCTGCTCGATGCCGCCGCAACCACCTCCGCCGCCGCCCGAGCCGATCGTCACGCCGCCTTCCGTCTCGACGGTCCCGGCCGAGCCCACCACGACGACGTCGGCTGCACTGGCCGCGAAAGACGGGTCCGACCTCACCGCGTGCCGCGACGGCTCGTGTGACGTCCTCATCCACGGTTCGGTGACCGTGCCGCTGGACGCGCGGTTCGGCACGCGCCGGCTGACGCTCACGTTGTCCCCGCCGGACCGGCTGGACTTCGCCGTCGACCGCACCGAGCTGCCCGACATCAAGGGCCACTTCCGCGGCGAGGGGTACGTGAGCCTGGCCAACCGGATCACCGTCACCGTGCTGGACGTCGACCCCACCGGGGCCGTGATCCGCGTGTCGCCGTCGAGTGAATCGTCGCAGGACAAGGTCTGGGGAGACGACTCGAGCTTCGATTGAGCGGCATATGTAGTCGTTGACTAGATTGTTGTCGGTGACTACATTGGCGGACGTCTACCGAAAGGACTCCGTCGTGCTTGCTCCCACCCAGACCTGGTTCGTCACCGGCGCGGGTTCCGGCTTCGGGCTCGAGGTCACCGCCCAGCTGCTGGCCGGCGGCCACCGCGTCGCCGGCACGAGCCGCGAGCTGAGCCCGGCCTTGAAAGAGCTCGCGGGGCAGCACGGCGATCGACTGTGGACCGCGGAGCTCGACGTCACCGACTCTCGGGCCGTCCACGCGATCGTCGAGCAGGCCTTCACCGAGCTCGGCCGCATCGACGTCGTGTTCTCCAGCGCGGGCTTCGGTGCGCTCGGCGCCGCCGAGGAGCTGTCGGACGAGCTGCTGAACCGGCAGCTCGCCGTGAACCTGCTCGGGCCCATCCACCTCACGCGCGCGATCACGCCGTGGCTGCGCGCGCAGGACGGCGGGCGGATCATCCAGATGTCCAGCTCCGGCGGTCACGTGCCCGACCCGGGCATGAGCGTGTACAACGCGTCGAAGTTCGGTGTCGAGGGGTTCTTCGAGTCGGCGGCGGTGGAGCTGGCGGCGTTCGGGATCTCGGTGACGCTGATCGCCCCGGGCGGCACGCGCACGGCATTCAACGCGAACATCGCGCAGGCCGAACCGCTGCCCGCCTACGCGGACGGGGTGCTCGGCCAGGTGCGCGGCGCGCTCGCGGGCGGGATGGACGAGACCACGCTGCGCCACGCCGTCGCGGGCGATCCGGCGAAGATCGCGCGCGCGATCATCACCTCCGCGAGCACCACACCCGCGCCCCGGCGGCTGGTCTTCGGCGCTGCGGCCTACGAGGCCATCACCACGGCGTGGCGGCACCGCCTCGAAACGCTCACCGCGCAGCGCGACCTGGCGCTGAGCACCGACGCCGACGACGTGCTCGCCGACCGCACCTGACGCGTCAGTCTTCGAGAGCCCCCGGTCCGTTGCGGTAGGCGACCTTCGCCGGGTCGACGACGTGGCCGTCTTCGTCGACGAAAGCCAGGTGCACGGGCCGGTCGTCGGTGGTGTCGACGTAGACCGTCGCCGGGCCGTGGCCGGTCGGGAGGTACTCGTCACCCCACTCCGACAGCGCGGCCAGCACCGGCAGCAGGTCCTCGCCGACGGTCGTGAGCACGTACTCGACGCGGGCCCGCTGCCCCGGCTCCTGATACGGCCGCCGGGCCAGGATTCCGGCCTCGACCAGGGATTCCAGCCGCGACGCGAGCAGATCCGTCGGCACGCCGATCTTCTGGAACTCGGCGAAGCGGGTCCGCCCGCGGAACGCCTCGCGGACGATCAGCAGGCTCCACTTCTGCCCGAGCACCTCCAGGCTGCGCGCGATCGAGCAGCGGCTGTTGGTCGGGATCGCCATGGCCTTCATGACCCCATCGTACGTCACACTTGGCATTTCGGAGTCAGCTTGCTAGCTTGGAATTACCAAGCAAGAGATCCGGAGGAAGTCATGACACGTCTGCAGGATGCGGTTGTCCTGGTCACCGGGGCCAACGGCGGGCTCGGCATCGAGTTCGTCAACCAGGCGCTGGAGCGCGGGGCCCGGCGCGTGTACGCCACCGCGCGCACCCCGCGCCAGTGGGACGACGAGCGAGTGGTGCCGCTCGCCCTCGACGTCACCGACGAGGCCTCGGTCGCCGACGCGGCCGCGGCCGCCTCGGACACCACGGTGGTGGTGAACAACGCGGGTGTCAGCGGGCGGCAGAGCCTGCTCACCGTGCCGCTGGCCGAGGTGCGCTCGGTGTACGAGACGAACGTCTTCGGTGCACTGGCCGTCGCGCAGGCGTTCGCGCCCGTGCTGGCGGCCAACGGCGGCGGCGCGCTGGTCGACATCCACTCGGCGCTGAGCTGGCTGGCCAAGCCGGGCGCGTACTCGTCGAGCAAGGCGGCGCTGTGGCAGATCACCAACTCGCTGCGGCTCGACCTCGCCGACCAGAAGACCCACGTGCTCGGCGCGCACCTCGGCTACACCGACACGCCGATGACCAAGGCGCTGACGGTCGAGAAGGAAGACCCGCGCGACATCGTGGCGGCGATCTACGACGGCCTGGAAGCGGGCGCGCTCGAGGTGCTGGCGGACCAGACGTCGCGGGACATCAAGGAGAACCTGTCCGGTCCGGTGGAGGCGCTGTACCCGGAGCTGACCGCGACGGTGTGAGCCGGCGGGTGTGCGTCCTGTTCGAATCCGCACACTGGTTCCCACACCCAGGGCCACGCTCCGAGTCCACTGTGGAGCGGGTGATGTTCTAGATGTTCGAGGTGTTCGCAATCGGACGTTCGGAATCGCACGTGCGCTGTGCAACAACTCCCGGTGCGCTGTGAAGCAAGTCACAGGCGGCCTCCGTGCCTACGTTCGGTCGGCAACAACCGGCACCACGTTCCCCGGAGGCCACCATGACCCACCACGAAACGGCGGGGTGACGCCGTGGAATCCTCGATCGCCGAGCACTTGCGCGTCGACCGGGTCCACCCGCGCCGCAAGCCGGACAGCTTTCAGCCGCCGTACCCGTCGTTCTCCGCGCGCTTCGGCCCGGCCGTCGACCAGGTGGTGATGGCGTACCTCGGTGTGCAGTACCGAACACCGGAGCCACCGTCGGTGGTGGTCACCGCACTCGCGGCGCTCGATTCCGCACATTCGGGCGAGCACGCGCCCGATCACCACGACCGGGCGCGATTCGTGGACGAGGCCGGCTACGCGACCGTGCTCACCACGTTCTACTGGACCGACCCCGCCGAGTACGACCGCTGGGCGAAGGCCCGCGAAGCGTGGACCGGCCCGCAGCACCGGTCCCCCGACGCCGGGTTCTTCAGCGAGGTCGTGCGCCCCACCGTGCGGCGGTTCGAGACGTTGTTCTCCAGCGACCGCACCGAAGGCGTGTCCGTGGCCGCCGAGAAGCTCAGCGGCGAGATCCACGAACACGGCTACTGGGGCGGCGCCCGCGACCGGCTGCCGGTCGCCCAGACCGACCGGCTCGAACCCGGCGCCCGGCCGGCCGCGGCGACCGATCCGGAGACCGGCGTCGTCACCGTGCGGCCGCAGGGCAACCTGTGCCTCATCCGCTCCGGGCAGGAGTGGACCGAAACCGAGGGCGACGAACGCGGGATGTACCTCGGCGACGTGGAACCCGTGCTGCGCGCGGGGATGGAGTTCCTGCGCGACGACGGGCTCGGCATCGGCTGCTACGCCAACCGGTACGTGCGCGTCACCGACGAAACCGGTGCCGAAACGGACAAGAGCTACGGGATGAGCTGGTGGCACAGCCTCGCCGAGCTCGAGGCGTGGGCCGAATCGCACCCGACCCACGTCGCGATCTTCCGCGCCGCGATGAAGTACCTGTCCACGATGGGACCGGCGGCACGGCTGCGGCTCTGCCACGAAGTCACCGTGACCGACGCCGACGAGCAGGAGTTCCGCTACCTCGGCTGCCACGACCGCACCGGCTTGCTTCGCGCCCTCCGGTGAGCGCTCCCGGTGCGCCGCCCCCGGCCGGGCGGCGCACCGCGCAGGCCGTCAGGCCGGGTCTTTGTGGAACCGGCCGTCCTTCATGATGGCGTGGAGCTTTTCCTTGTCCTGCAACACGGTGATGTCGGCGAGCGGGTCGCCGTCCACGAGCAGCAGGTCGGCGAGGTAGCCGGGCTGGACCTTGCCGAGCTCGTCGCCGCGCAGCATGATCTCGCCGCCCTGCGCGGTGGCGGCGATGATGGTCTCCATGGGCGTGAACTCGAAGCGCTCGACGAAGTGCTGCAGGTCGCGCGCGTAGGTGCCGTGCGGCGTCCAGGCGAAGCCGTAGTCACCGCCGGGCAGCACGCGGATGCCGCGCCGGTGCATCTCGATCATCGCCGCCGTCGCCTTCTCCAGCTCGCGCTTGTAGCCGACGGCTTCGGCCGCCTCCTGCGGGAACCCGAAGTCGGCGGCTTCGTACAGCGTCGCGACGAGCCAGTTGACGCCCGGCGCCACGAACACCCAGTCCTTGGCCTGCTCCAGCAGATCCATGCCCTCCGGGTCGGTGAAGCTGGCGTGGTAGACGATGTCGACGCCGTGGCGCACGCACATCTTCACGCTCTCGGCGCTGCGCGCGTGGGCGCACACCCGCTTGCCCCGCCGGTGCGCTTCGGTGACGGCCATCGCCACCTCCTCGTCGGACATGTAGGTGTCCTCGGCGCGCTGCGTGCCGGTGATCTCCTCGCCGGTCATCGACAGCTTGATCTGGTCGACCCCGATCTCGATGAGGCGCCGCACGGCTTTGCGCATCTCGTCGGGCCCGTCGGCGAACCAGGTGATGCCCTTCACGAGCTCACCGCCCGTCACGGCGATCTCGGGTCCGTTGGCGAGGTAGCGCGGGCCGGGGATCCGCCCGGCGTTGATCGCGTCGCGGCACACGACGTCGAGTCGGTCCTTCGCCGACGCGGCGCCCAGGCACATCGTGTAGCCGGAGTCCAGATAGGACTTGGCCGACTCCACGGCGAACAGCAGGTGCTCCTCCACCGGCAGGGCGGCCAGGCCGTCGAGGTCGGCGCTGTTGTTCCAGGTGAAGTGGGTGTGGGCGTCGCACAGCCCGGACATGAGCGTGCGGCCGCGGCCCTCGATCACCCGCGAGCCCTCGGCCGCGGCCGTTTCCACGGTGCCGACGGCGGTGATGCGGTCGTGGTCCACGAGCACGTCGCCCCGGTAGGGCAGCGCGCCCGTGGAGTCCAGAATGGACACGTCGCGGAACAGGGTCTTGTCGGCGGTGAGCGGCACGGTGGTTCCTCCTCGTCGTTGAGGCGCGAAAACGGTGTGGTTACAGGAACTTCAGCAGCATCGAGGTGACGTCGGCGGCGGCTTCCAGCGCGGTCCAGTGCCCGACGTCCGGCAGCACCTCCACGTTCGCACTGCCGTGGGCGGCGGCGAGCGCCTCGCTCACGGCGGGCGGGCCGACCTTGTCGTCGGCGCCGGTGATCAGCAGCAGCGGCAACGCGGGGTCGACGGGCCCGGGGTCGGTCGCGGCCGCGAGCGCTTCGCAGTTGCGGGCGTAGCCCTCGGCGTCCTGGCGCATCACGAGCTCCCGCACGAACGCCGCCACCTCGGGCTTGTCGCGACGGGTGGCTTCCGACAACGCGTTGGCGACGACGCCCGGGGCCACCGCTGCGGTGCCTTCCGCGCGCAGCAGGGCCGCGCGGTCGTGCTGGGCCTTGCGGCCGGCCTCGGGCGGCTCCGCGACGGCGCCGAGCAGCGCCAGCGCGGTCACCTTGTCCCGGTGACGGGCCGCGAAGCTGCGGGCGACGAGCGTGCCCATCGAGTGCCCGACCACGGCCGCGGACGCGACGCCGACCTGGTCGAGCACGGCGGCCAGGTCGTCGGCGTGCGACTCGATGCCGATGCCCTCGCGCAGGCCGGAGCGCCCGGCGCCCGCGGAGTCGACGCGGATCACCTGGTGGCTCGAGGCCAGCGCGCCGGCCTGGACCTGGTAGAAGTTGCCGGTGCCGCCGAGGCCGTGCACGAGCAGCACGGCGGGGCCGCTGCCTTCGACCTCGACCGCGAGGTCCGTTCCGTTGATCTTCATGCGGGCTCCTTTCGGTACGGGATTCAGGCGACAGGGTTGGGGGCGACCCGGTTGCGCAGCACGCCGAGACCGGTGATGGTCACCTCGACGACGTCGCCGCCGGCCAGGAACTTCGGCGGGTCGAAGCCGATGCCGACGCCGGCGGGCGTGCCGGTGGCGATCACGTCGCCGGGCAGCAGCGTGATGCCGGCCGAGAGGGTCGCGATCAGCTCGGGGATGTCGAAGATGAGGTCCTTGACCCGGGCGTGCTGGCGGCGTTCGCCGTTGACGGTGGTTTCGACCTCCAGCGCGGTCACGTCGGGGATCTCGTCGGCGGTCACCGCGTACGGGCCCATCGGGCAGTGCGTGTCGAGCGACTTGCCGAGCAGCCACTGGCGGTGGTCGCGCTGCAGGTCGCGGGCGGTGACGTCGTCGAGGATCGTGTAGCCCCAGACGTGCTCCGCCGCGGCCTCGCGGGTGATGCCGCGGCCGCCGCGGCCGATGATCACGGCGAGCTCGCCCTCGTAGTCGAGCTCGGAGGTGAGGCCGGTGTGCGGGTCGATGTCGTCGTCGGGGCCGATCACGGCCGTGGTGGCCTTGGAGAACAGGATCGGCCGCGTCGGCAGGTCCTCCGAGCGGTCCGGGCTGTCGTAGCCGCTGCGGCCGAACTCCGCGGCGTGCTCGCGGTAGTTCTTGCCGACGCAGAAGATGTTGCGCCGAGGCGTGGGGAACGGCGCGCGGAGCCGCACGTCGGCGAGGGGTACCGGCGTGCGGTCCGCGGCCTGGTCGGTGAGGATGGTCCCGACCTCGCCCCAGCGTTCGACGGCGCCGAGGAGCGTTCCGCCCGGCACGAGATCGGTGACGTCCTGGACCTCGCCTTCGCCGGTCACGACCCCGACGCGGTCGGCGTCGCCGGTGGAGTTCCGGGCGGAGAAGGTCACCAGCTTCATGTGAGACCAATCTGAACCAATGTGAACCAATATGGACGTGATCGACCGTACGCGGTTCGGTACCTGTTGTCGATATGCAGGACTTGTTCTGGTCCCGACTGGGTTTATTGGTCTCGATTGGTCTCAATTCGTCCGGTAGAGTGCGCCCATGACCACGGTGGAACACGCCCTGCGCGCGCTGCTCGACGAAGGCGCGGCCGACGGCAGCCTCGGCCCGGGCGCCAAGCTGCCCACGGAGCGCGACCTCGTGCAGCGGCTTTCCGCCCCGCGCAGTGCCGTGCGGCGCGCACTCGACTCGCTGGAGCGCGACGGGCTGGTGATCCGGCACGTCGGGCGGGGCACGTTCCTCACCGACATCGCGGCGCAGCACGTCGAGCCCGCGCCCGCCGACACGAGCCCGGCCGAGATCATGCAGGTGCGCCAGCTACTGGAACCGCAGGTCGCGACGCTGGCCGCGCGGGTGGCCACGCAAGCGGACCTCGACCGGATCGGGACCGCGCTCGGCGCGGGTGCGGCGGCCGGGGACTTCGAGGGCTTCGAGCGCGCGGACGCCGGGCTGCACCGCGCGATCGCCGTCGCCGCCCACAACGGGTTGCTGATGAACATGTTCGACGTGATGAACACCGCGCGCTCACTGCCGGTGTGGGGCAGCCTCAAGCGGCGTACGTCCACACCGGAGCTGCGGTCGTGTTACCACGACGAACACACGTTGATCGTCGAAGCGCTGCGGGACCGGGATCCGGTGAGCGCCGGCGAACACATGCGGCGTCATCTCCAGCACGTGGCCGACACGCTGCTGGGGCGCGACTGAGTTTTACCGGACCGAATTCCCACGTGTGAGTCCGTGTTCGCCGGGTATCCGCCTCGTGTTCGAATCCCACCACGAGGAGATGGCGAAATGACGCAGACGGAACGGACAACCACCGACGCCGGTATCCCGGTGGAAAGCGACGAACATTCGCTCACCTTGGGCCCGGGCGGACCGATCCTGCTGCAGGACCACTATCTCATCGAGCAGATGGCGCAGTTCAACCGCGAACGCGTGCCCGAGCGCCAGCCGCACGCGAAGGGCAGCGGCGCGTTCGGCCGGTTCGAGGTGACGGCCGACGTCAGCGCGTACACGAAGGCCGCGGTGTTCCAGCCGGGCACGAAAACGGAGATAGTGGCGCGGTTCTCGACGGTTGCGGGCGAGCGCGGCAGCCCCGACACGTGGCGCGATCCGCGCGGGTTCGCGCTGAAGTTCTACACGAGCGAAGGCGTGTACGACATGGTCGGCAACAACACGCCGGTGTTCTTCGTGAAGGACCCGTTGAAATTCCAGCACTTCATCCGTTCGCAGAAACGCCGGGCGGACAACAACCTGCGCGACCACGACATGCAGTGGGACTTCTGGACGCTGTCCCCCGAGTCCGCGCACCAGGTCACTTGGCTGATGGGAGACCGTGGTGTTCCGCGAACATGGCGGCACATGAACGGTTACAGTTCGCACACCTATCTGTGGGTGAACGCACAAGGCGAACGGTTCTGGGTGAAGTACCACTTCAAAACCGATCAGGGCGTGGAGTTCTTCACGCAGGACGAGGCCGACCAGATGGCGTCGGCGGACACCGACTACCACACGCGTGACCTGTTCGAGGCCATCGCGCGCGGCGACCACCCGAGTTGGACGCTGTCCGTGCAGGTGATGCCGTTCGACGACGCCGCGGACTACCGGTTCAACCCGTTCGACCTCACCAAGGTGTGGCCGCACGGCGACTACCCGCTGATCGAGGTCGGCCGCATGACGCTCGACCGCAACCCCACCGACCACCACGCCGAGATCGAACAGGCGGCGTTCGAGCCCAGCAACCTCGTGCCCGGCATCGGGCCGAGCCCGGACCGGATGCTGCTCGGCCGGCTGTTCGCCTACGCCGACGCGCACCGCTACCGCATCGGGCCGAACTACAAGCAGCTGCCGGTGAACGCGTCGACCTCGCCGGTGCACAGCTACAGCAAGGACGGCGCGATGCGCTACACCAAGGTGTCCGACCCGGTGTACGCGCCGAACTCGAAGGGCGGCCCGAGCGCCGACGTCGAGCGCTACGGCACCCCGGCCGGCTGGCACGCCGACGGCGAGATCACGCGCTCGGCCTACGTCGACCACTCCGAGGACGACGACTGGGGCCAGGCGGGCACGATGGTGCGCGAGGTCCTCGACGACGCGGCGCGGGAACGTTTGGTTTCCAACATCGTCGGTCACTTGCTGAACGGGGTGAGTGAGCCGGTGCTGCAGCGGGCGTTCGAATATTGGCACAACGTGGACAAGGACCTCGGCGACCGCATCGAGTCGGGCGTGCGCGCGAAGGCCGACGAGAAGGACCCGAAGGCGGCGGAGCAGGGCAACCCGGCGCGCCGGACCATGCAGCGGAAGGCGTGATTCCGTCCACTTCGGACTCGTGAGGTTCACGGGGCCCGGCGGAAAATCGGACGGGGTCCGCCGGGCCCGGCCGGTAGAGTGCGCGTCCATGGGTCACCTGGAGGTCGCGCACCTCGACTACTCGCTGCCCGATGGGCGGCCGCTGCTCGGTGATGTGTCGTTCCGGGTTGCCGACGGTGCCGTCGTCGCGCTGGTCGGCCCCAACGGCGCCGGGAAGACGACGCTGCTGCGCCTGCTCTCCGGTGAGCTGAAGCCGCACGGCGGCACGGTGACGGTGTCCGGCGGGCTGGGCGTGATGGGTCAGTTCGTCGGCTCGGTCCGCGACGAGCGCACCGTGCGCGACCTGCTGGTGTCGATCTCGCCCGAGCGCATCCGCACCGCCGCGGCGGCCGTGGACGCGGCCGAGGAGCGGCTGCTGACCGTCGACGACGAGGCCGCGCAGATGAAGTATGCGCAGGCGCTGAGCGACTGGGCGGAGGTGCGCGGCTACGAGGCGGAGACGACCTGGGACGTTTGCACCACGGCCGCGCTCGGCGTGCCGTACGAGAAGGCGCAGTGGCGGCTCGTGCGCACGTTGAGCGGTGGCGAGCAGAAGCGGCTCGTGCTGGAGGCGCTGCTGCGCGGCCCGGACGAGGTGCTGCTGCTCGACGAGCCCGACAACTACCTCGACGTGCCCGGCAAGCGCTGGCTCGAGGCGCGCCTGGCGGAGACCCGCAAGACGGTGCTGTTCGTCTCGCACGACCGCGAGCTGCTCGCGCGGGCGGCGGAGAAGATCGTGAGCGTGGAACCCGGCCCGGCCGGCAGCGACGCGTGGGTGCACGGCGGCGGGTTCGCCACCTACCACGAGGCGCGCGACGATCGCTTCGCCCGCTACGAAGAGCTGAAGCGGCGCTGGGCCGAGAAGTACGCGCAGCTGAAGAAGCTCGTCCTCGACATGCAGCAGTACGCCGCCCGCAGCGACGAGATGGCGTCCCGCTACAAGGCCGCGAAGACGCGCCTGCGGAAGTTCGAGGAGGCCGGGCCGCCGCCGGAGCCGCCGCGCCGGCAGGACATCCGCATGCGGCTGCGTGGCGGACGCACCGGCCTGCGCGCCGTGACGTGCGAAAACCTTGAGCTCACGGGCCTGATGAAGCCGTTCTCGCTGGAGATCTTCTTCGGCGAACGCGTGGCCGTGCTCGGCTCCAACGGCTCCGGCAAGTCGCACTTCCTGCGCCTGCTCGCGGGCGGCGACGTCGCGCACACGGGCCGGTGGAAGACCGGCGCCCGCGTGGTGCCGGGCCACTTCGCCCAGACGCACGCCCACCCGGAGCTCACCGGCCACACCCTCGTCGACATCCTCTGGACCACCCACGCCAAGGACCGTGGCGGCGCCATGGCCGTGCTGCGGCGCTACGAGCTCGAACGCCAGGGCGACCAGCCCTTCGACCGCCTGTCGGGCGGCCAGCAGGCCCGCTTCCAGATCCTCCTCCTGGAACTCGGCGGCGCCACCGCCCTCCTCCTGGACGAGCCGACGGACAACCTCGACCTCGAATCGGCCGAAGCCCTGCAGACCGGCCTCGAAGCCTACGAAGGCACCGTCCTCGCGGTCACCCACGACCGCTGGTTCGCGCGCTCCTTCGACCGCTACCTGGTCTTCGGCTCCGACGGCGTCGTGCGCGAAACCCCGGAACCGGTGTGGGACGAACGGCGGGTGGACCGGGCCCGCTGATCAGCGCGGCAGCGGCGGCGCTGGGGCGGCGCCGAGGCCAAGCAGCCGACGTGGCAGCGACTTGCGGCCGGCAGTGCAGCCCGGCCGACCCGAAGCGCAGAGGCAACCGGCGGGCGGAGGCAAAGCCGGCCGCGCAGACCACGAGACCGAGCCAGAGTCGTGGCTCGACTGGCGGCGCGGCGGCCGAACGAACGGTGGGCGGAACCGGCCCGCTGGTCGGCGTGGCGAAGGCGACCGGTGGGCAGGCCAGACCGAGCCTCACAAGTCACGAGATCGAACCGAGGGTGCGGATCCGACGCCCAGACCCGCGGCGCTCGGCCATACCCGCGCTTCGGCGGGTGGACCGGGCCCGCTGATCAGCGCGGCAGCGGCAGAGCCAGCTCGGCGCGGGTCACCGAGATGGAGCCCAGCGTGTGGGACCACCAGGTCGACGCGAGTTCCTCCAGGAGGAAGCGGCCTTCGACGCGTTCCGGGGACATCCCCGTGGTGCTGGGCTCGTCGGGCTCGTCGGGTTCGTCGCGTTCGACGTCGATGCGGAGGCGGGGCGGGTGGGCGGCCAGGCCGAGGCGCAGGGCGCGGAAGGAGGCGCCGTCGCGGGTGGCGTCGGTGACGAGTTCGTCCATGAGCTGCACGGCGTCGCCCACCACGGGAGCGGGTACGTGGGCCAGCATGGCCCTGAGCGTGACCCGGGCGGCCTCCGCGGTGTCCGGGCCGTTGAACACGGCCGTGGCGGCGCCGGGCGGCCGCGAGTCCTCCGTCATGGTGGTGCCCCTCCCCTGTCGGGCGATGATCGAGCGCAGTGCAGGTACCCAGAGCCTCCAGGGTTCAACCGTCCGAGTTCAGACGCGGCCATATGCTGGAACGGACGACCGGAGGTGAGCAGGTGCCCGACAGGCCACGAAGCACCTGGTCGGCCGCGGATAAGGCCGCTTACCGGGAGTTCGTGCGCGCCCACCACCCCGACGCGGGTGGCGACGCGGAGGCGTTCCGGGAGGGGCTGGCCCGGTTCCACCAGGTGGACAGGCCCACCAGGCAGCCCGAGTCCCGGCCGGCCGAGTCCGTGAGTTTCGTCGTGCGCAGGCGCGGGCTGACGCGGGTGCTCGCCGCGCTCGCCGCCCGCCGCAGGCGCAAGCGGCGGACGCGCGTGCGCTGAAGCGGGACCGCACGGCGCGGTCCCGCCGGCTGTAATACTCAACCGGCGAGACCTGGGGCTCGACAGCCGGGCCCTGCCGCCGATGCCATGGGAACCGGATAGACCCCATTACCAGCCCGTAAACATCGGGTCCGCGAAAAGTCCACCACCGGCCACAGTGGACGCCCGCGCGTCACCGCAGCGGGCCGCGCGCCCGTTCGAAGGCCTCGGCCGCTCCCAGCAGCACGTCTTCCCGCCACGGCGCGGCGCTGAGCTGCACGCCCACCGGCATCCCGGACGACGGGTGCACCCCGCCCGGCACGCTCAGCGACGGCCCGCCGTACGCCGACCACGCGTAGGTGAACCGGGCGATCTCCCGCGTCGACGCCGCGAGGTCCACCCCCTCGCGCAGTGGTACGTCCACCGGGATCGTCGGGGTCAGGACCACGTCGACCTCGGTGAACACCGCGTCCACGCGCGAGCGGAACCCGGTCAGCCACGCCCGCGCCGCCTCGGTCTGCGCCGGGGGCACCTCGAGCCCGAGCAGCAACCGCCGCCGGACGTCGGGGTCGATGCTCTCCGGCGCGTCGCGCAGCCGAGCCGCGTGCACGGCCGCCGCCTCCGGGTACATCACGTCGAGCATCCGCCCCTGCGCCTCCGCGGCCGACGGCACCTCGACCGGCACCACCTGCGCCCCGAGGCCGCGGAACACGCCCACGGCCGCGAGCAGCACCAAAGCCACGCCGGGATCGACGTCCGCGGCGAAAAACCCGCCCGCCACGCCGATCCGCGGCAGGGCACCCGACGCGGGCAGCGGCTCCGCTCCGGTGAGGGCGGCCAGCACCGCCGCGGCCGTACGGACGTCGCGAGCCATCGGCGTCACCGTGTCGAACGACGGGCTCACCGGCAGCACGCCGCGGTTCGAGACCCGGCCGAGCGTCGGCCGCACGCCCACGATCCCGTTCACCGACGCGGGAATCCGGCCCGAACCGCCGGTGTCCGTGCCCAGCGACACGTCCGACAGCCCCGCCGCGACGGCCACCGCCGAGCCGCTGCTGGAGCCGCCGGCGATGCGCGCCGGGTCCCACGCGTTGAGGCAGTCGCCGAACGCGGCGTTGCGGCCGGTCGCGCCCATCGCGAACTCCGCCAGGTTGGTCTTGCCCACCACCGCGTACCCGGCCTCGCGCAGCGACCGCACGACGTCGGCGTCGGCCTCGGCCGGACCCGTCGCGAAGGACGCGGAACCGGCCGTGGTCGCCACGCCCGCGACGTCGATGTTGTCCTTCACCGTCGCGGTCGGGCCGCCGGCCGGGCCCGGGAGCACGGTGATGAGGGCGCGCAGCCGCCACGCGAGGTCGGTGTCCACCGTCAGCCTCCCGTCCGCGCCCCGCGCACGCGGGCCGTCGCCTCCTCGTCGAGCGCCAGTGTCCGCGCGTCGAGCACCACGCCGTAGTGCTCGCGGGCGTCGGCGGCCGAGAGGTAGTCGTCGAGCACGTCCTCGCGCACGTCGCGCGCGTCCCGCTCGAACGGGTCGCCGTAGCCGCCGCCGGAGGGCAGCTTGATCTCCAGCGTGTCGCCCGCGGCGCACTTCTCCTGGGTCACCTTCGAGTACAGCAGTTCCTCACGCTCGGTGCCCGCGTTGCGCACGAACGACCCCGCGACGCCGTCGTGCCCACCCGCGAGACCCCGCGGCGGGTCGGTGCGGTTGTCCGCCTCCGAGCCGATGAACGTGTCGGTGAGCATCTTCCACTTGCGGATGCTGCCGATGCCCCCGCGGTACCGGCCGGGTGCGGGCGGCTCGTCGCGCAGCTCGTAACGCTCCGCGATCATCGCGTGGTTGAGCTCGAGCTCTTCGATGGGGTTGTTGCGGGTGTTGGCCATCAGCGCGTCGACGCAGTCGAGGCCGTCCTTGCCGTTGCGCGCGCCGTAGGAGCCCTCGTTGATCTCGATGTAGACCCAGTACGACTGCCCGTCGGCGGCCAGGCCGGAGTACGCGATCGCGCACAGCGCCGCCGACGAGCCCGCGACGGCCCGGTCCGGCAGCACGTCGGCCAGCGCCAGGTTGATCGAGTCGAAGATCCGGTTGATCTGCGAGAACCGCGCGAAGCACGAAGCCGGGAAGTCCGGGTTGAACAGCGTGCCCTCCGGCGCGTACGCCTTGGCCGGGCGGAAACAGCCGTCGTTCTGCGGCACGAACTCCTCGGTGAGCGCCTCGTCGAGCAGCAGCGTGCGCACGGCGGACGCGACGGTCGGGAGCACCGAACCCTCGAAGGGCACGTTGAACGCGGTCGGCACCTGCTCGTGGGAACCCGTGAGATCGACGACGATGTCGCTGCCCTCGACCTTCACCGTCACCGCGACCTTGAGCGGGACGTCGCGGTTCTTGCCGTCGTCGTCCAAAAAGGACAGCGGTGCTTCGTAGCTGCCGTCCGGGATCTCCTGGATGCGGCGGCGCAGCATGTCCTCGGAGTAGTCCATCCACTTGTCGGTCGCCGACATCACCACGTCGAGGCCGTAGCGCTCCAGCAGTTCGAGGAAGCGCCGCTCCCCCAGCCGAGCGCACGCGATGAGCGCTTCGAGGTCACCGGCGTTCTGTTCGGGGGTGCGCACGTTGTCGAGGATGTGCTGGATCAGGGCTTCGTTGCGCACGCCGCCGTCGTAGATCTTCACCGCGTCCATGAGCTTGCCCTCGGCCCAGACGTCGACCACGTCCATGCACAGGCCGGGGAAGTTGCCGCCGATGTCGGACACGTGCCCGGTGCAGCCCGCGAAGCCGATGTGCTTGCCGCCGAAGAAGATCGGGATCATGATCCCGTAGTCCGGTGAGTGCGCCGCGCCGTGGTACGGGTGGTTGTGCAGCACCACGTCACCGGGCCGGTAGGTGCCGGCCAGCTTGCGGTTGATGCCGCGGATGTAGGCCGGGATCGAGCCGCAGTGCATCGGCGTGGAGTCGGACTCGCACAGCTCGCGCCCGTTGGCGTCGAAGATGCCGGCGCCGAGGTCCTCCGATTCCCGGATGAGGCTGGAATACGCCATCCGGTAGAGGATCTGGGCCATCTCCTTGGCGATGGAGTTGAGCGCGCCGCCGATCACGCGCAAGGTGATCGGGTCGACGTCGACGGTGGTGAAGTCGCCGGGGGCGACTCCGGCGAGCGAAACGCCGGCGGGGTCGAGAGCGGTCACCGCTGGCCTCCTTCGATGGCTCGGCCGGGCTGGGCCGCGGCGGTGTCGATGACGAGGTGGCCGACGCGGTCGACGGTGGCGCGCTGACCGGGGCCGATGATGGTCGTGGAGTCGAACTGCTCGACGATCGCGGGACCTTCGAGCACGTTGCCCGCCTTGAGCCGCGCACGGTCGTAGACCTTGGTGGGAAACGGCGTGGCTTCGCCGGCGCCGGACCAGAACACCGCGTCGGTGGTGGTCTTCACCGCGGCCGACGGGTCGGTGCCGCCCGCCTCGACGTCGGCCAGCGGCACGTGCCCGACCTTGCCCACGGCGGTCACGCGCACGTTCACCAGGTGAACCGGTTTGTCGTCGAACCGCTGCAGATACGTTCGTTCGTGAACATCGTGGAACGCCGCGGCCGCCCGGGCCACCCAGCCGGCGTCGATCTCCCCGGACGGGGCGGGCACGCGCAGCTCGTAACCCTGGCCGATGTAGCGGCAGTCGAGGCTGCGCTCGATCACGACGTCCTCGGGCGCGAGGCCGTCGGCGCCGAGCTGCTCCACGGCGTGCGCGGTGAGCCGGTCGAACTCCGCGGTGATGCGCGCCAGGTCGGGGTCGGCCGAGGAGGTCCACACCGTCGCCGGGGTCTCGCTGCGGATGTCGGTGGCCAGCAGGCCCATCGCCGACGCGATGCCCGGGTGGTGCGGCACGATCACGCGCGGGATGCCGAGCTGTTCGGCGATGTGCCACGCGTACAGCGGCCCCGCGCCACCCTCGGCGACGAGCGAGAAGTCGCGCGGGTCGTAGCCCTTGCGCACCGAGTGCAGGCTGATCGCCTCGGTCATCGCGTGGGCGGCGATCTGGAAGATGCCGATGGCGGCGTGGCTCACGGACGTGCCGAGCTTCTCGGCGATGTGCTCGTCGATCGCCTTCACCGCGAGCTGCGGTTCGACCTCCATGGTGCCGGACAGGAAGCTGTCGGCACGCAGCCAGCCGAGCGCGACCATGGCGTCGGTGCTCGTGGGCTCGGTGCCGCCGCGGCCGTAACACGCGGGGCCGGGCGTCGCGCCGGCGCTGCGCGGGCCGACGCGGAACATGCCGCCTTCGTCGATGAACGCGATCGAGCCGCCGCCGGCGCCGATGGTGTCGACCTCGGCCATCGGGACCATGGCGTGGTAGTCGCCGATCCGCGTGTCGAGCAGGTGTTTCATGCGCAGCTTGCCGTCGGGCGCCACGCCGATGTCGGCCGAGGTGCCGCCGACGTCGAGCGTGATCACGCTCGGGAAGCCCGACGCCTCACCGATCGCGCAGCCGCCGAGCAGCCCGGCGACGACGCCGCTGGTGAGCAGCAGCACCGGGTTGTCCACGGCGCCGCGCGCGGTGATCAGGCCGCCGGCCGACGTCATCAGGCCGACCTCGCCGCGCACGCCGGCCGCACGGGTCGTGTTCGCGAGGTTGTCGACATAGCGCGAAACCTTGGGGCCGACGAACGCGTTGAGCGCAGTGGTGGAGAAGCGCTCGTACTCGCGGTACTGCGGCGCGACCTCGCTCGAGAGCGAGATGAACACGTCGGGGTACTCCTGCTCGATGATCCGCTTCACCGCCTGCTCGTGGGCGGGGTTGCGGTAGGAGTGCAGGAAACAGACCGCGATGGCCTGCACGCCGTTGTCGCGCAGCACCCGGACCTGCTCGCGCACGGCGTCCTCGTCGAGCGGCACGAGGACCGCGCCCGAGGAGTCGATGCGCTCGGGCACCACGCGGCGGTTGCGGCGGCGCACGAGCTGCCACTTCTGCCACGGCAGGTCCTGGTAGGACGAGTAGTTCAGCGGCCGCTTCTTGCGGGCGATGTGCAGGATGTCGCGGAAGCCCTCGGTGGTGATGAGGCCGACGTCCGCGCCGTTGTGCTCCAGCACGATGTTGGTGGCCACGGTGGTGCCGTGCAGGAACTGGTCCAGGTCCGACACCGCGATGCCGAGGCGCTCGCTCAGCTGCCGGACCCCGTCCATGGTGGCCAGTGCGGGATCGTGCGGGGTGGACGGGACCTTGTGCACCGCGACGGCACCGTCCTCGTCCCAGTACATCAGGTCGGTGAACGTGCCACCGACGTCGACTCCGATGCGTTTCACTGCTGGTCCTCCTCGATCAGCTGATCGGCTGCTTCGGCCAGGGCGAGCACGCGGCGGGCACGGCGGACGACGGCCGCGTCGACCATCCGTCCCGCGACCACGGCGACCCCGGTGTTCCCGGTGTTCCCGGTGTTCCCGGTGTTCCCGGTGTTCTTGGCGTTTTCCAGCGCACGCAGGACGTCCTGCGCATGCGTGACTTCCTCGGTGGTGGGGACGAGGACTTCGTGGGTGAGGGCGACCTGCGCGGGGTGGACGCACAGGCGGCCGAAGAACCCGGCGCGCTGCTGCGCCAGGGTGTCGGCGCGGAACCCGGTGGGGTCGTCGAGTTCCGCGCTCACGGCGGCGGGTGGCGGGGCGAGACCGGCCGCGGCCGAGGCCACCACGACCTGGGCCCGCGCCCAGGCGAGTGGTCCGGTGTTCTCGGTGAGGCTCGGGGCGGCGGTGCCGAGCTCCGCGGCGAGGTCGTACTCGCCCAGCCCGAGCCGGGTCACGGCCGGGTGGCGGGCGAGTTCAGGCAGCTCCTGCAGGCCGTTCGCCGTCTCCACCAGGGCGAAGACGGGGACCTCGGTGCGGGCGGTGACCTCGGCGACGGCCGCCAGCTCGGCTTTCGGCAGGACGACACCGGCGATGCCCAGCGTGGTGACGGCGTCGAGGTCGGCTTCGAGGTGGCGGTCGTTGTTGACCCGCACCCACGTCCGCGGCGCGAGGTCCGGCCGTTCCCGCAGCCAGGCCGCCACCGCCGTCCGCGCGCCGGCTTTCGCTTGCGGTGCAACGGCGTCTTCGAGGTCGGCGATCACCGCATCGCCCACCGCGGCCGCCTTCGTGAGGCGGTCGGGGCGGTCGCCGGGGCAGAACAGCCCGCTGCGGGTCACCACCCGACCCGGCCCTTGCCCGCGATGAGCGACTTCGCGATGACAGTGCGCATCACGTCGCTGGTGCCCTCGCCGATCGTCATGAGGATCGAGTCGCGGTAGAGGCGTTCGATTTCGAACTCCGTGGAGTAGGAATAACCACCGTGCACGCGCATGGAGTCCTGCGCGGCCTGCAGGGCGACCTCGGAGGCGAACAGCTTGGCCATGCCCGTCTGCAGGTCGGAGCGTTCGCCGCGGTCCAAAGAGGACGCCGACCAGTAGGTGAGCAGCCGGGCGGCCTGCAGCTGCGTCGCCATCTCGGCGAGGCGGATCTGCGTGGCCTGGAACTCGGCGATCGGCTTGCCGAACGCCTTGCGCTGCGTGGAGTACGCGAGGGCCTCGTCGTACGCGCGCTGCGCGATGCCGAGGCTGCGGCCGGCGATGTTGAGGCGGCCGACCTCCAGCGCCGAGAGCACCTGCTGCAGCCCACGGCCTTCCACGCCGCCGAGCAGGTTCGCCGCCGGCACGCGGACCTCGTCGAGCACGACCTCACACGATTCGGTGCCCTTGTAGCCGAGCTTGGGGATGTCCCGGGTCACCTGGAAGCCGGGCGAATCGGCGTCCACGAGCAGCACGCTCATGCCCTTGTGTGCCGGTGTGGTGGTGCGATCGGTTTTCACCAGCACGGGCAACGGGTCGGCGTGGCGGGCGTTGGTGATCCACATCTTGGTGCCGCTGACCACGTAGCTGTCGCCGTCGCGGGTCGCGGTGGTGCGGATGCCCTGCAGGTCGGTGCCGGCGTCGGGCTCGGTCAGCGCGATGCCGGTGCGACGCTGCCCGGTCGCCAGTTCGGGCAGGTAGCGCTGCTTCTGCTCGGCGGTGCCGTGCCGGGCGAGCATCCAGCACGCGAGCGAATGGCTGCCCAGGATCCCGGCGATGCCCATCCAGCCGCGCGAGATCTCCTCGAACATCAGCGTGAACGAGACGAAGTCGGCTTCGCCGCCGCCGTAGGTGTCGGGGATCATCAGCCCGAACAGGCCGAGGTCGGCCATCTTCGCGACGATCTCGGCCGGGTAGCGGCCTTCGTGTTCCCAGTCGCGGGCCACCGGCACGATCTCCGTGTCGACGAAGTCGCGCAGGATCGCGCGGAACTGCTCCTGGTCGGGGCTCAGTGTGAAATCCACGGCGCGCTCCTGTCCGTTCCGAAAGCGCCTCGGCTCGCGAGCGCCTGGTAGTCCGCTTCGGAGGTGCCGAGCAGCTCGCTCAGCACGGCGGCGGTGTGTTCGCCCAGCAACGGAGCCCGGTGGTGCTCCGTCCGCGGCTCGCCGGCGCGCACGGGCGAGGCGACCTGGTGTACGGAACCGAACCGCGGATGTTCGGTTGTCACCACGAGACCCCGGGCCGCGGTGTGTTCTTCCACCAGCGCCTGCGGGATCGTGTTGATCGGCGCACACGGCACGCCGGCCGGTTCGAGCACGGACAGCCATTCGGCCGTGGTGCGCGTGAGGAGCTCCTTCTCCAGGTGCCCCAGGCATTCCGCCGAGTTGGCGTAGCGGCCGGCGGGCGTCGAGAACCGCTCGTCGGCCGCCCACGCCGGGGAGCCGACGGCCGCCACCAGGCGATCCCAGAACTTCTGCTTCGCGCAGCCGATGACGACCCACGAGTCGGCCGTCTCGAAGTTCTGGAACGGCACCAGGCTCGGGTGCGCGGAGTGGTGCGTGCGCCCGGGTTCGAAGCCGCGGTTGAGGTGCCAGGTCGCGAGGTAGGTGAGCATGCCGACCGCGGTGTCGTAGAGGCTCACGTCGCAGTCGGTGCCGACGCCGTCGCGACGGGCGGCGTGGATGGCCGTGACCATCGAGAGCGCGGCCACGATCCCGCCGGTGTAGTCCACCATGGACAGTCCCGATTTGGTGGGCGGGCCGTCGGGCTCACCCGTCACGGACATCCAGCCGGCCAGGCCCTGCAACAGGTAGTCGTACCCGGGCTGGGCGCTGCGCGGGCCGGTCATGCCGTAACCCGAGAGCGAGCAGCAGACGATCTTCGGGTTGAGGTGCTTGAGATCCTCGTAGCGGATGCGCATCTTCGCCGGCACGTCGCCGCGCAGGTTCGAGTACACGGCGTCGCTGACCTTCACGAGCTCCTCGAAGACCTCGCGGCCGGCGGGGTCGGTGAGGTCGAGGACCACGGACCGTTTATTGCGGTTGAAGGCTTCGAAGAACAGCGAATCGCCGTCCTCGGCGTAGGGCGGGGTGTGGCGGCCGACGTCGCCGCCGGTGCCGGGGTCCTCGATCTTCACGATCTCGGCGCCGAGGTCGGCCAGGTGCACGGAGCCGAACGGGCCGGCACCGTACTGCTCCACGGCGAGCACTCGGACGTCGGCGAGCGGCAGGGGGCGGGTCATGCGCGGTCCCCCAGCGTCAGCGGTCCCGACTTCGCGGTGGGGAACGAGTCGATGGCGTCGGCCTCGGATCGCTTGTACACCAGCACAGTGCGGTCGAACGACAGGCATTCGTCACCGTCGCCGTTGAGGCCGCGGGTGTGCACGGACACGAGCCCCGCGTAGGGCTTCGAGGCCGACTCGCGCTTCGCGGTGCAGATCGACTCGCCGTAGAGCGTGTCGCCGACGAAGACCGGGTGCGTCAGCCGCACGTCGGTCATCGCGAGGTTCGCGATCGCCCGCTGGCTGATGTCCGAGACGCTCTGGCCCAGCAGCATCGCGATCGTGAGCCCCGAGTTGACCAGGATCCGGCCGAACGGCGTGCGCTCGGCGTAGTGCGCGTCGAAGTGCGCGGGGTGGGTGTTCATGGTGAGCAAGGTGAACCACGTGTTGTCCGCTTCGCTGATCGTGCGACCCAGCGGGTGGCGGTAGACGTCGCCCACGGCGAAGTCCTCGTAGTAGCGCCCTTGCCGGCCGTCGTGCACCGTCAAAACGGCACCTCCGGGGTGTCGGCGGGTGGGAATCTGCGCTGAAGTATGCGCATCGGACCTGCGGTTGGCAATACCTCAGACATTTAAATCGCTCAGCTGGTGCCACGCTCGTTCCCGATGTCCTACGCTTCGAGGAGCACGCTTTTTCCGACCGAGGGGGAACCGATGACCGAGACCGCCGGCCCACAGGCCGGCCTGCGGGTGCGCCGCGTCCAGGCCGCGTACCGCCAGGTTGCCGACCAGCTCAAGGACCAGATCCTGACCGGTGAGCTGACCGCCGGCACGCGGCTGCCCAACGAGGCCGAGCTGGCGCGGCTGTTCGGCGTCAGCCGCAGCACCGTGCGCGAGGCGCTGCGGCTGCTCGCGAGCCAGCACCTGGTGGACACCACGCGCGGCGCGACCGGTGGGACCTTCGTGTCGAGCCCGGACGCGCTGAGCGTCGCCGAGAATCTCGGCGGCGCGCTGGGGCTGCTGGTGAACGCGCAGGGCATGACCGTGGAGAACCTGCTCGAGGCGCGGCTGATCCTGGAGCCGCTGGCCGCGCGGCTGGCGGCTTCCCGGGCCGACGCCGCGGGCCTGGAGTCCTTGGCGGGCGCGACGACGAGCACGTCCGCGCTGGCCCCGTCGAGCGGGTTCGTCGTGCACTGGGACTTCCACACGACGCTGGTCGCCATCACCGGCAACCCGCTGCTGCACCTGATGTGCCGCCCGATCAACGACGTGCTGCGCGGCCGGCTGCACCGCGACCGCATCCCGCGCGACGTGTGGGACCAGGTCGACGCCGACCACGTCGACATCCACCGCGCCGTGGCCGATGCCGACGCCGACGCGGCCGAGCGGCTCACGCGCGAGCACCTGCACAGCCTGCGGCCGCTGTACGAGAAGATGGAAGACTAAACGTCCGACATATGCCTTGCGGTGGCGCGGTGGGCACTGCACACTGCTGGGCATGCACCCGACCACCACGCTCGCCGGCCGGCTCGGGGAGTTCGCCGCCGGCGTCCGGTTCGAAGACCTGCCCGCCGCCGTCGTCGAGCAGGCGCGCCACCTCGCCCTCGACGCGGTGGGGCTCGCGTTCTGCGCCGCGGACGAACCGTTCGCGCGCAAGGCCCGCGAGGCGTTCTCGTTCCTGGGCTCCGGCGACCAGCCCGTGCTCGCGCTCCCCGACCGCCTGCCCGCGCGCGACGCCGCGATGCTGGGCGGGATCCTCGTGCACGGCCACGACTTCGACGACACGCACATCGGCTCGATCGTGCACGTGTCGGCTTCAGCGTTGCCCGCTTCGCTGGCCGCCGCGATCGCGTCCGGGCGCACCGCGCGGGAGCTGCTGGTGGCGTACGTGCTGGCGATCGAGGTGAGCGCCCGCGTCGGACTGGCGGCGCACGGCGGTTTCCACGACGCGGGCTTCCACCCGACCGGTGTCGCGGGTGCGTTCGGCGCCGCGGTGGCCGCGGCGAAGCTCGGCGGCCTCGACGCCGCCGGGATCGCGGGCGCGCAGGAGATCGTGGGCTCGATGGCGTCGGGAATCCTGGAGTTCCTGGAGGACGGCGCGTGGACGAAACGCCTGCACCCGGGCTGGGCCGCCGCGTCGGGCCTGACGGCGGCGGCGTTCGCCCGCGCGGGGTGGCCGGGCCCGGGGCGGGTGTACGAGGGCCGCTACGGGCTCTACGCCACGCATTTGGGCGCGCGTTCCTGGGATCCCGACGCGCTGACCGACGGCCTCGGCTCCCGCTGGGAACTCCTCACGACGGGCGTGAAGCCCTACCCGAGCTGCCACTTCAGCCACGGCTTCGCCGACGCGTTGCTCGCCCTGCGCGCAACCGAGGGCTTCACGGCCGACGACGTCGAGCACATCCGCTGCCTCGTCCACCCCACCGCCGCGGCGGCCGTCTTCGAGCCCGCGGAACGCAAACGCCGCCCGCGCGACCTGTACGACGCGAAGTTCAGCGTGCCCTACATCGCGGGCGCCTGCCTGACCCGCGGCCGGCTCACGCTGGCGGAGTTCACGCCGGCCTCGCTCGACGACCCGGCCATCCACGCGGTCGCCGACCGGGTGGACTTCGTCGACGACCCGGAGTCGCGATTCCCGGACGCCTACTCGGCCGCGGTGGAAGTCACACTGCGAGACGGGCGCCGGTTGTTCCGGCGGGAACAGGTGAACCGCGGGCATGCCGAACGGCCACTGTCCGGTGAGGACATTTCGGCCAAGTACGCCGAGAACATGGCCCTGGTGGTCGACGACGCCACTGCCGCACGGGTTCGCTCCGCCGTGCTGGCTCTGGGCACGGACGACACGACCTCGGCCCTGGAGTTCGGGGAGGCTTGCTCGCGCGTCGAATGACGGTGGATCAGTCCACGTGGGTGACTCGGACGTAGATCTGGTGGTTGTCGTGCCGGTGCCCGAGGACCTCGCCGGTGACGTGAGCCGAAAGAACCGGAAGCTCACCGCCGTCCGGAAGACCGGTGACTTCCGCCAGGGCAAGGGCGCCAGGCACTTCGTCGACCGCGAAAAACACACCGAAGGGCTGACGTGCGATGACCGAGCCCGTGATCCGGGCGCCGACGGGCAGTCGTGCGACGACGACATCCCAAGTGGCGCGCGCCCGCTCGGCCACGCGGTCTCCGTGCTCAGGCCACGAATAGTCGCTCACGAGCACAGTATGACCGGCGGATCGCGGTGATCGCGTAAGCGTCCTCACGCGGTCGGAGGCTGCCTTCGAGATAGTGTTGAATGATACTATTTCACTAGATACAAAAGGGGGCAGAATGGACGTCTACGACGCAGTCACGAGCCGGCGGGCGGTGCGGGGCTTCACGGACGAGCCGGTGGCGCCGGAGGTGCTTCGGCGGGTGCTGGCGGCCGCCGGCGCGGCGCCGTCCGGGTCGAATCTGCAGCCGTGGCACGTGTTCGTGGTGACGGGGGCGCCGTTGGCGGAGCTGAAGAAGCGCGCGGGCGAGCGGATCGCGACCGGGGACCCGTGGGACGAGGCCCAGTACGAGCAGTACCCGGCCACGCTGAAGTCGCCGTACGCCGAGCGGCGCGCCGCGTTCGGGAAGCAGCGTTACGGTGCGCTCGGCATCTCCCGCGAGGACGTCGAGGCGAGCCAGCGCGCCGCCGCCGCGAACTGGGACTGCTTCGGCGCCCCGGCCGCGTTGTTCTGTTACCTCGACCCCACCATGGGCCGGCCGCAGTGGTCCGACGCGGGGATGTTCCTGCAGACCGTCATGTTGCTGCTGCGCGCCGAAGGGCTGCACAGCTGTCCGCAGATGGCGTGGGCGAAGTTCCACAAGACCGTCGCCGAGATCGTCTCGCCGCCGGCGGACCTCATCCTGTTCTGCGGCATGTCCCTCGGCCACGAGGACATCACCGTCGACCTCGGCCGCACGGGGCGGGCGCCGCTCGAGGAGACGGTGACGTTCGTCGGTGGCTAGCGGGTTTCCGGCCGGCAATCGTCCGTTCGCAGTACCGGGCCGCAGCCGAACGCCCGACGCCGCCCGGCTGTCCACGCGGGGTCCACCGGATGTCTTCCTTTTCGCCGCAGGGGTTTGGTACTTCTTTTCACGGCCGGTGTCGTCCCGGCCGGAAAGGAACGGATGATGCGGTTCATTCCTCGTCGCGCCCTGGCGGTGGCCGTGCTGGTGCTGGGGGCCGCCGGCCTGGGGGTGGTGCCGGCGCAGGCGAGCGCGCAGAGCGGCAGCGGGACGCTGTCCGACCCGTGGGTGCCCACCCGGCCGGCGCACATCACGTGCGCGACCGCCACACTCTTCGGCAACTACACCTCGGGCCAGGGGCACTCGGACCCGATCGACACTTTGGTGCAGGGCAACTACATCGGCGTCCGCTACATCACCGCCGACCACTACTCGGCCGACGTCTTCTGGCACGGCAAGAGCAAGTGGGGCTTCCTGCTGCGCAGCTGCTTCAGCCTCGACTGAGCCGTCGCCCCCCGAATCCCCGGAACAGGAGAACCATGCCCATTCCCCGCCCTGCCCAGGTCCTGGCCGCCACCGCGCTCGCCGCGGCGGCCGCGGTCGGCCTCGCCCCGGCCGCCTCCGCCGGCACGGTGTACGAGATCTGCGCGACCGACCTCTACGTCCGCAACGAACCCGCCGGCGTCATCATCGGCACCCTCTACAGCGGCGACCACTTCGAACTCTCCCGCTACTCCCCCAGCGGCGGCTGGGCCGAAGGCTACGCCATGGGCCACGTCAACAAGCGCGGCTGGGTCCAGGCCGGGTGGTTCTGCTGACCGTCGGCGCACCGGGAGACCAAACACCTGGCCCGAGTCGCGCCAGTCGAGGTCGTGTGCCGTCCGGTCGTTGACGCGTGTCCGCCCACCCAGCCGCGCAGGTGGTAGGCATAGGCGGTGATCAGCCAACTACCTGTTGACGAACAACTCGACGCCTTCCGAAAGGTGCTCTCCCGCAACGAGGTGCTCACGGAGGTGCTGTCCCGGTCGGTGTCGCTGGGGCTGCCCGGCTGGTATCTCACGGCAGGCTGTCTGTTCCAGACCGTCTGGAACGCAGTCACCGACCGGGCGCCCGGCAACGGCATCAAAGACTACGACCTGTTCTACTTCGACGCCACCGACCTGTCGTGGGAGGCGGAGGACGCGGTGATCCAGTCGGCGAGGCAGGTCTTCGCCGACATCCCAGCCGAGGTGGAGATCCGCAACGAGGCACGCGTCCATCTTTGGTACGAGGAGAAGTTCGGGACGCCATGTCCTGCTCACACCTCCACCGAGGACGCGATCGACTCCTTCGCCGCGACCACCTGCTGCCTGGGGGTCCGCCTCGAACCAGGCGGGCACTGGCGCGTGTACGCGCCGCACGGGCTGTCCGACGTGTTCAACCTCATCGTCCGGCCCAACCCGATCCTGGCACCACGCGATGTCTTCGAGGCGAAGACCAGTCGTTGGCGCCGGCAGTGGCCAGAGCTCACGGTTCTGCCCTGGCCGAACGTCAGTCGTTCTGTGCCGGGTGAAGGATCGGGTTGATCCCGACGAGCATGACGGTCAGCGGTGGTGAGTGCGGTGGCGGCCGCTGCGAGCCCGGCCGAGTCCTGGCGCCGGAGCAGCGCCTCCGCCGTCGCGAGGGTGACGAACGTGTCACCGGCGTCAAGCACGAGCCCCCAGCAGTGGCCCACCGCGTTTCCGCGGGAACACCCGGCCTCACCTGAAGTCCCGTGACTTCTGGGCCAGGCCCGTCAAGTCCAGGGCCGCCAGGTGGTCCGCCACCACCGAGACGGTGCCCTGGCCGACCTGGGCGATGCCGCGCACCAGGAGCACCGAGTGGTTCTGCAGGAGGCGGCGGTTGCGGCGCCAGACGCCGACGGAGACGATGACGTTGGTCATGCCCGTCTCGTCTTCCAGGTTGAGGAACGTGATGCCGCCGGCGGTGGCGGGGCGTTGTTTGTGCGTGACGGCGCCGCCGACCTGGATGCGGGTGCCGTCGGGGACCGACAGGAGTGAGGCGGCCGGGAGGGCGCCCAGGGCGTCGAGGTGGCTGCGCAGGAACGAGACGGGGTGGCGGTCGGGCGTGATGCCCGTGGCCCAGAGGTCGGCGGTGGCCAGTTCGAACGCCGTCATGCCGGGCAGCGGGGGCGCGTGGTGACCGAGCGACAGGCCGGGCAGGTGGTCGGGCCGCGTGGCCGACGCGGGGCCGGCGGCCCACAGCGCCGAGCGGCGGTCGCCGAAAACGCCTGCCGTGGCGAGGGATTCGACGACCGGGCGGGCGAGCTGGACGCGTTCGGTCAGGTCGCCGATGGACGCGAACGGGCCGCCGGCGTCGCGTTCGGCGACGATGCGGTCGGCCACGTCCTGGCCCACCGAGCGGACGCCGGCGAGGCCCAGCCGGATCGCGACGCCGCCGGTACTGTCCGAACAGGACTCCAGTGTCGCGTGCGGCAGGGAGAGGTTGAGGTCCGGCGAGCGCGTGACCACGCCGTGGTGGCGCGCGTCGGCGACGAGGGACTGCGGGCTGTAGAAACCCATGGGCTGCGCGCGCAGCAGGCCGGCGCAGAACCCGGCCGGGTAGTAGCGCTTGAACCACGCCGACGCGTACACCAGCAGCGCGAACGACATCGAGTGCGCCTCGGGGAAACCGTAACCGGAGAAGGCGTGGATCTGCTCGAAGATTCGGGCGGCGAGGTCGGGCGCCACGCCGTTGGCCGCGGCGCCTTCGAAGAAGCGGCCCGCCAGCCGGCGCATCTTCTCACTGGAACGCTTGGCCCCCATGGCCCGGCGCAGCTGGTCGGCCTCGGCCGCGGTGAACGACGCGACGTCACGCGCCATCTGCATCACCTGTTCCTGGAACAGCGGCACGCCCAGGGTCCGCTCCAGCGCCGGCGCCAGCAACGGGTGCGCGTGCGACCACTCCTCCTCACCCCGCCGGCGCCGGATGTACGGGTGCACCGAACCGCCCTGGATCGGCCCCGGCCGGATGAGCGCGACCTCCACCACGAGGTCGTAGAACCTCCGCGGCCGCAGGCGGGGCAGGGTGCCGAGCTGCGCGCGGGACTCCACTTGGAACACCCCGACCGCGTCGGCCTCGCACAGCATGTCGTACACGGCCGGGTCGGCGAGGTCGAGGTCGTGTAGTCCGATGTGGACGTCGTGGTGCTCGGCGACGAGGTCGATCATGTAGTGCAGCGCCGACAACATGCCCAGGCCCAGCAGGTCGAACTTCGTGAGCCCGATCGCGGCGCAGTCGTCCTTGTCCCACTGCAGCACGCTGCGGTCGGCCGCCGTCGCCCACTCCACCGGCACGATCTCGGAGACGGGCGTCTTCGCGATCACCATGCCGCCCGAGTGCACGCCCAGGTGCCGCGGCGTGTCCTCCAGCCAGGCGGCGCACTCCAGCACGTCGTCGGGGATCTCGTGGCCCTGCTCCCCCGGCGTCGAGCCGCTCGCGACGGACGACCAGCGGTCCACCCGCTTGCCGAACGCGTCCTGCTGGCCGGTCGAGTAGCCGAGCGCCTTGGCGGCGTCTCGGATGGCAGAACGCGAACGATAAGTGATGACATTCGCAACCTGGGCCGCGTGAAAACGACCATGTTTCGCATAGACGTACTGGATCACCTCCTCGCGCCGGTCGGACTCGATGTCGACGTCGATGTCCGGTGGGCCGTCGCGCTCGGGGGCGAGAAACCGTTCGAACAGCAACCCCCACTTCACGGGGTCGGCGTGGCTGATCCGCAACGCGAAGCACACCGCGGAGTTCGCGGCCGAACCGCGGCCCTGGGCGAGGATGTTCGATTTCCGACAGAACCTGACGATGTCCCACACCACGAGGAAGTAGCCGGGGAACCCGAGCTGCCGGATGACCGCGAGCTCGTGGTCGAGCTGGGCGTAGGCCTTCGGGTTGTCCGCGCGGCCGCCGTAGCGCGCGGCGGCGCCCTCGAACGTCAGGTGGCGCAGGTAGTCGTCCTCGTCGGCGAACCCCTCAGGCACCGCGAACGGCGGCAGTTCCGGGGCCACCAAAGCGAGGTCAAACGCGCACTCGACCCCGAGCAGCGCGGCCCGCTGCACCGCGCCCGGGTACCGCGCGAAGCGGCCGGCCTGTTCGGCGCCGCTGCGCAGGAACGCCGTGCCGTCGGCGGGCAGCCAGCCCTCCAGCTCGTCGACGGACCGGCGCGCCCGGATCGCCGCCACGGCCGCGGCGTGGCGCGCCTGCTCGGGGCGCGCGTAGTGGACGTTGTTCGACGCCACCGTCGGCAGCCTCAGGTCCCGCGCCAGCTCGTCGAGCCGGTCGTTGTGCACGGCGTCGAGCGGCAGGCCCTCCTCCAGCAGCTCGACGGCCACGTTCTCCCGGCCGAACCGCTCGGCCAGCGTCCGCAGCGCCGTGGCCGCCCCCGCGTCGTCGCCCCGCGCGAGCGCGCTGCGGACCGCGCCCTTGCGGCAGCCGCTGAGCACGAGGACGTGGCCGCGCAGCTCGTCGGCGACGTCGTCGAGCGCGAGCACCGGACGGCCCTTCTCCCCCGCCAGCTGCCCGCGCGAGATCACCGAGCACAGCCGCCGGTACCCCTCGAGGTCACGCGCGATCACCTGCAGGTGCGTGCCGACGGGGTCGGCCACCCCGCCCTGCGGCGCCGGCAGGCCGAGCGACAGCTCCGCGCCGTAGCCCGTGCGCACCCCGACCTCGCGCGCGGCCTCGGCGAACCGGACGGCGCCGTACATCCCGTCGCGGTCGGTGAGCACCAGCGCGTCGAGCCCCAGCCGCACGGCCTCCTCGACGAGCGCCTCCGGCGAGGCGACACCGTCGAGGAACGAGAAGTACGAATGCAGGTGCAGCTCCGCGTACGGCACCCGCCGCACGTCGGCTTCCACGTCCGCCCACGGCCGCAACCGCTCGGGCGCCCGGTACCCCTCCCGCTTGCGCGACCACGCCGGCGAGTCCCCGCCGTCGCCCCGCACGGGCGCCCGCCCCGCCGCGATCCGCTCCAGCTCCGCCCACCGCATGAGGGGGTTGTTGAAGCCGCCTCGCCGGTGTTGCTGGTCCTGCTGGTCCACCGCACTGTCCTCGCTCGCGTGAAACCGCCGCGGGGAGACAGCGTGTCCGGACCCGAACCCGGGATGGGAACAGGTGTTCGAATGCCACCATACCTCGACTCGTGGCGAGGACCGGTCCCCCGGGGCCGCTTCGAGGCCCTCAGGTGAGCGGGCGGACCAGCGCGGTCAGCAGCCGCTCCAGTTCCGCGGCCGGGTCGGCGGCGAAGTCGGTGTGGACGGGACCCGCGCGGACGACCGTGCTGCGGGCCGCGGTGAGCCAGCGGAAGTGGCGGCCCGCGTCGGCGGCGGGGTCGAGGGCGTGCAGGCGCCGCTCGGTGCGCTCGTTCCCCGTTGACGCGCAGTTCGTGAGTCGCGTGCTGTGGTTCGACGCGCTGGTCAACAACGTCGACCGGTCGTGGCGCAACCCGAACCTGCTGTGGTGGCACCGCAAACCCGTGCTCATCGACCACGGCGCCGCGCTCACGCGGCCGTACGCTGCGGGTGAGCACGTGCTGGTCGGCTTCGCCTGGCGAAGTGGACTAGTCGAACGCGCCCGGCAGGAAGTCGACGCCGAGGTTCGGCCCGGTGCTCGCGCACAGCAGCTCCTGCACCTCCGGGTCACCCTCGAGCCGGCCGAACGCCGCGTCCAGCTCGGCCTCGACCAGCCGCGGCACCGGCAGCCCGAGCAACCCGGCGATCCCGGCGCACAGCACCTCGACCACCAGCACCTTCGGCCCCTGCCCGGCGCCGCGGAACTTGACCACGTAGGTGCCCTCGTCGTCGGCCTCCATCAGGCCGGGCAGCGAACCGCCCTCCCGGAACGGCGAGACGTAGCGCGTGAGCCGCGCCCGCTCGATCATGCGTCCTCCTCACGGACCGCGTAGCCCAGCACCCGCTCGCCGAGCAGGCCTTCGACGGTGTCCAGCAGCTCCTCGACCACGCCGGCGACGACGTCGGGTGCCTCGCCCGCGACGGTGCGCGCGCCGATCTCCCCGAACACGAGCGAGTGCAGCCAGCCGATCTGGCTCGCGACCAGCCGCGGCACCGGATCCCCCGCCGCCGCGCCGGTCTCCTCCGCGAGCAGGACGGCGAGCTCGTCGACCATCTGCGCCGCGAGGTCGCCGAGCCGCGCGGCCAGCGACGGCGTCGCCTGCATCAGCGCCAGCACGCGCCCGAACCCGGGCGTGAGCCCGACGGTCCGCTCGCGACCGCGGACCTCTTCCCGCAGCCGCGCGAGCACCGCGTGGGCGGCCGACTGGCCGGCGGCGCGCCCTGCCACGATGTCGGCCAGCCGCTTCGGCGACGCCTCGTCGGGCGGCAGGACCAGGTCTTCCTTGGTGCGGAAGTAGTTGTAGACGGTACCTTCCGAGACGTCCGCCGCCTCGGCCACCTCGACGATCGTCACCTCGCCGAAGCCGCGCTCGACGAACAGCCCGATCGCGACGTCGGAGATCCGGCGCGCGGTCTGCTGCTTCTTGCGTTCCCTCAGCCCGGCCACGAGCCCGAGTATGGCACGCTCTAAATTTGGAGTCGACTTCAATAACGAGGGGCGCGAGGCGGGCCACAGAACCAGGCCGCGCAGCCCGCACCTCGGCTACAGTCCGCCCTGGAACCGAAGCCAGCGCTACAGCAGACCGCGAGGAGACCGAGCATGCCCCAGCTCCAGGTGATCGCCCGCTACACCGTGTCCGCCGGCAAGGAGGACGAGGTCGCCGCGCTGGTGCCGCAGCTGGCGAAGGCGGCGCGCACCGAGCCGGGCAACCTCGCGTTCGACGTCTACCGCTCGTTCGACGACCCGCGCTCGGTGGTGCTGCTGGAGCGCTACGTCTCGCGGGAGGCGTTCGCCGAGCACCGCAAGACGGAGCACTTCAAGCGGCTCGTCCTCGACGGCATCGTGCCCCTGCTGGACGATCGCGCCGTGGAGCTCTTCGACGTCGCCGAGTAGGTCCACAGTGGACCTCGACGGCCCACTGTGGACAGACCGTCACTCCTCGGTCGAGGCGTATCGCCCCTGCACCGCTTCGGCCGCCCGGTGCCGGTCGGCGTCGGACCATTCGCCGAGCTCGTAACCGTGCCACGGTTCGGCCAGCGACAGCTCCGGCAGGCCGAGCTCCTGCCACAGGTCCTGCGCCCGGTCCATGAACTCCTTGGCCGGCAACGAGGTCGGCGGGTACGGGCGCTTGCGCGTGGCGTCGATCAGCAGCGCCGAGGACAGGCTGCCGTCCTCGGCGGCCGACGGGTCGAGGCGCGGCAGCTTGCCCGGCAGGATGGTGACGTCGCGGGCCGGCTGCATGCGGAAGCTCATCGCCCACACCACGGCGCTGAGGTCTTCGGGGTCGACGTCGTCGTCCACGGCGATGATCGTCTTGCCCATCGAGGCCTCGTACCCGGACGCGGCGTAGAGCGCCTGCCGAGCCTGGCCGGGCGTCGGGTTCTTCAGCTGGATCACGAAGAACATGTTGCACGTTCCGCTCTCGTGCGTGACGAAGCGCTGCACCGCGTTGATGTTGCACGCCTGCTTCAGGAACCGCAGGTACACGTTCTCGAACGCGATCTTGCGCATCAGCGTCGACTCGCTCGGCGGGAACTCGCTGATGAACGCCTGCACCACCGGCGCCGTGCGGTGGGTGATGCAGCGGACGCGGAACACCGGCGACGTCGTCTTCGCGCCCATGTAGCCGCTCGCCTCGCCGAAGGGACCCTCCGACTCGAGGTGCTCCGGGTCGATCTCGCCCTCGAGCACGATCTCCGCGTGCGCGGGCACCTCGAGGTCCACCGTCTCGCAGCGCACCACCTCGAGCGGCCGGCCCATGAGGCCACCGGCCACGGCGTACTCGCTGACGCCGAACGGGATCTTCTGCGCGCCGGCGAAGCCGACCGCGGGCACCGCGCCGAGCACGATCGCGGCCTCCAGCTTCTTGCCGAGGCGGCGCGCCTTGGCGAGGTGGATCGCGATGTGCTGCGTGGGCGTGTCCATCTGCAGCCCGATCCGGTCCGGGCCCTTCACCATGCCGCGGTAGATACCGACGTTGTAGGTGCCGTCCTCCGGGTCCTTCGTGACCCAGTACGGCGCGGTGAGGAACGGCGCCGGGTCGAAACCGGGCGTCGAGATCGGGTGCGGGAAGCCGTCGACGCCGCCGGCGTCCAGGAGGGACTGTCCTGTGAGGACGTTCTCCTTGCACGGTCCCGTCTCGACCACCACCGGCTCGACCGGGTTGCTCAGCGCCGCGGCCCAGCGCCCGGCCACCTCGTCGGGCTTCGCGGCCAGCGCCGTCGTGTAGACCGCCCGCGAGGACGCGAACGCCCCCATCACCACGGTGCCGTCGTAGCGCCGCCCGGACCCGTCGGTCACGTTCTCGAAGAGGAACGCCTTGCGCTCGGCCTCCGGCAGCCCGCGGAACTGCAGGCGCACCAACGGAACCAGCTCGGTGTCCTTGTCGACGGGCCGGCTCACGCGCACCAGCAGCCCGCGGCGGTCCAGCTCGGCCAGGTACTCCCGGAGGTCACCGTAGGGATAGTCGTTCACGGCTGTCGGTTCCTCTTTCGTCGACGGGAAGAACTCACGGACTCCTTGTTACAGAGGCCGTTAACAAACGCGTGCCGCGCCACTGGACCGCAGGGGCCCGGACACGGCGAGGTCACGATTTTCCTTGCCAGGAACGGTTTCCGGGCCGGTGGGAGTCCACATGATCGGCGAGCACTCCCGTAGTTCGGCGTTGACACATCCCTGGGCGCGACCTATCGTCTCCCGCATCATTTACGGCTGTCAAGTCAGGTACTAAAGTTAAATAAATCCCCCGTCAACCCGCGGCACCCGTCCCCCGCCCGCACTCGCCGGTGAGTGTCGTGGTGCTGGGTGCCGCCCGGGCCGAGGAGCGCGGATGCGACCCGCTGCCACGTTCGACCAGATCCTCACCGAAACCCCGATGCCCCGCCGGGTCCTCGCGATAGCCGCGATCGGCGGCAGCGCGGTGATCTTCGACGGCTACGACCTGCAGTCCCTTTCCTACGCGCTCCCCAAGATCGTCGCCGAGTGGCACATCTCGCCCGTGCAGGCGGGGTGGCTGGCGTCGTTCACCTTCATCGGCCTGTTCCTCGGGGCCGTCGGCCTCGGCGCGCTCGGCGACCGCTTCGGGCGCAAGCGCATGCTCGTGCTCGGTGTGTCCGTGTTCGCCGTTTTCATGGGCACGGCCGGGTTCGCGGGCGACTACACGCAGTTCGCGATCCTGCGGTTCTGCGCCGCCATCGGCATGGGCGGCGTGCTGCCCGCGACGATCGCCATGCTGGGCGAGTACGTGCCCCTGCGCCGGCGCGGCCGGATGACCGCCGTGTCGGCCGGGTGCTTCACATTCGGCTTCGTGCTCGCCGCCATCGCCGCCACGCTGCTGGTGCCCGACTTCGGCTGGCGCCCGCTGTTCCACATCTCCTACGCGGCGCTGATCGTCGCGGCCCTGATCGCCTGGTTCGTGCCCGAAACGCCGCAGTTCCTCGCGACGCGCAGCCGGTACGACGAAGCGCTCGCGACCGTCAAGCAGGTCTTCCCGACGATCTGGCCGGCGGCGCGAGACGCCGACCCCGCCACCTTCTTCACCGGCCCGCGCACCGAGAACGGCAAGATCCAGCTGCGCACGCTGTGGGCGCCGCACTACCGCAACTCCACCCTCACGCTCTCGCTGCTCTACCTGTTCCTGCAGTTCGTGGTCTACGCGCTCGACTTCTGGATGGTGTCGCTGCTCGTGAAGCACGGCCTGTCGCTGGTCGGCAGCTACTCCTACGCGATCGAGCAGGCCGCCGCGGCCACGATCGGCGGGTTCGTGCTCGGCTGGGTGCTCGACCGCATGAACCAGTACGTGGCGCTCTCCATCGCGTTCGCCGCGGGCGGCGTGTGCCTCGTGCTCTTCGGGTTCGCTTCGTCGGTCGTCGCGCTGTACATCCTCAACGCACTGGCCGGCGCGTTCATCATCGGCGGCCAGAACGTGGTGCACACGCTGGTGATGGCCACCTACGGTCCGGAGGCCCGCGCGACGGGCCTGGGCTGGGCGCTGGGCATCGGCCGGCTCGGCGGGCTGCTCGGTCCGCTCATCGGCGGTTACCTGCTCGCCGCTTCGCTGCCCTTCCCGGTGTACTTCCTGGTCTTCGCGGTGCCGGCGGTGCTGTGTGCGATCACCGTGGTGGTCCTGCGGGCCGTCAAGAAGCCGCAGCCGGCGCCCCTAGCGCGCCAGCTTGACCCAAAATACTAAGCTAAGTAAATTACTTGAGTACTGTTAATTTCTTGACCAGGAAGGCCACCATGCGCCTTGCCGTGCCCGACCTCGTCTCGAACTCCTACTTCCCCGCCATCGCGGCCGTGGAGCTCGGGTACCTTCGCGACGAGGGTCTCGACGTGGAATGGGAACTCCTGTTCCCCGTCACCGACGCAGCAATCGCCCTCCGCGAGGGGCGGATCGACTACCTCGCCGGGTGCGCCCACGCCCCGCTCTACGCCGACTCCACCTGGGGCGAGCAGAAGCTGCTGGCCGCGCTCGCGCAGAACATGTACTGGTTCCTCGTGGTGCGGCCCGACCTCGACGTCACCCGCGAGACGCTCGCCAAGCTCCACGACGTCCGCATCGGTGCCGCGCCCGGCCCCGACCTCGGCCTGCGCCGGCTGCTCGAGGCCGAAGGCGTGGATCTGACCGGGGCGGGCGTCACCATCGCCCCGGTCGCGGGTGTCGCCGGCGACGTCTCCTTCGGCGTCACGGCCGCCCGGGCCCTGGAAGAAGGCCGGATCGACGCCTTCTGGGCCAACGGCATGGGCACTGAGGTCGCCGTGCAGCGCGGGGTCGGCAAGGTCGTGGTGGACGCCCGCCGCGACGGCTCCGCCCACTCGCTGTACACGTTCCCGGCGCTCATGACCACGGACCGCACGGTCGCGGAACGCCCGGACGAGGCGGCCGCCGTCACCCGCGGCGTGCTGCGGGCCCAGCGCGAGCTGCGCCGGGACCCGTCGCTGGCCACCAAGGTCGGCACCGCGCTGTTCCCGGAGATGGAGGCCGGCCTCATCGCCGGCCTGATCGAGCGGGACGGGCCGTTCTACGAGCCGGCGATCTCCCCCGAGGCCGCCGCCGGGCTCGCCGGGTTCGCCCGCGCGACCGGGCTCACCGACCGCGAGCTGTCCTACGACGACATCGTCGCCGCGGGCGCCCGCGAGCTGTGGCAGGCCTCGTGAAGATCGCCCTCGTCCAGATCGGCAGCCCCGAGGACGAGCCCGTCGCCGCCCGGTTCGACCGGGTGGCCGGGCTCGTCCGCTCGGCGGCCGAGGCCGATCTGATCGTGCTGCCCGAGCTGTGGGCCACCGGGTACTTCGCGTTCGACGACTACGCCCGCGACGCCGAGCCGGCCGACGGACCGTCGCTGGCGCGGCTCGGCGAGCTCGCCCGCGAGACCGGCGCGTACCTGCACGGCGGCAGCTTCGTCGAGCGACTGCCCGACGGCGCCTTGCGCAACACGGCCGTGCTGTTCGACCCGGCCGGCGAGCTCGTGCACAGCTACAGCAAGGTGCACGTGTTCGGCTACCAGTCGAAGGAAGCGCAGCTGCTCAAGCCCGGTGACCACGTGTCCGCGGTGGCGACGCCGTTCGGCGCGGTCGCCGGCACCACGTGCTACGACCTGCGCTTCCCCGAGCTGTGGCGCTGCCTCGTCGACGCCGGCGCGGAGATCGTGATCGTGCCGGCCGCCTGGCCCGCGGCGCGGCTCGCGCACTGGCGCCTGTTCACCACCGCGCGGGCGGTGGAGGACCAGGTGCTCGTGGTGGCGTGCAACGCCACCGGGACCCAGGGCGGGGTCGAGCTCGGCGGGCACAGCCGCGTCGTCGACCCCTGGGGCACCGTGCTCGCCGAAGCCGGCACCGAAGAGGGGATCACCTGGTGCGACGTCGATCCCGGCGTCGTCCCCGCCACGCGCGAGCAGTTCCCCGTGCTCGACGACCGGCTCCCCAGCTACCGCGAACTGACCATCCGAGGAGCGCACGCATGACCGCACTCACCTTCACCGTGGCCGGGACGGGCGAAACCGTCGCGGTCGCCGACTTCGACCTCGTGGTCGCGGGCTACACCGGCCGCGACGAGGCCGCCGTGAAGCACCACATCGACGAGCTCGCCGCCATCGGCGTGCCGCCGCCCGACTCCGTCCCGGCGTTCTACGAGCTCGACGCGGCGCTGGCGACGCAGGCCGCGACCATCTCCGTGGCCGGCACCAACACCTCCGGCGAGGTCGAGCCCGTGCTCGTGCGCGCGGGCGGCAAGCTCTACCTCACCGTGGGCTCCGACCACACCGACCGCGACATCGAGACCTCCAGCGTCAAGGACTCGAAGGCGGCCTGCCCCAAGCCGCTGGGCACCACCGTGGTCCCGGTCGAGAACCCCGACTGGGACGCGATCGTCGCCGAATCCACTGTGGACGGCGTGCGCTACCAGTACGGCCCGCTCAGCGCCCTGCGCATCCCCACCGACGTGCTGGCCCTGCTCGACCGCCCGGCCGAGCGCGACCTGGTGATGTTCTGCGGCACCCTGACGCTGCTCGACGGCAAGTTCGTCCCCGGGAAGGCGTGGACGCTGTCGCTGGCCCTGCCCGGCGGCCCCGAGCTCACCCACGCCTACTCGGTGTCCTGACCCCTCGCACCTGGAGAGAGAAACCCCCATGGCCAAACCGGAACACGAGTTCTTCCCCGCCAAGACGGTGGAGTTCACGCCCTGCGCGGGCGTCGTGCCGCAGCTGACCGAACGCATCCTCGCCGCCGACGGCGACAGCGGCGTCGCGACGCGCATCCTGCGCTTCGAGCCCGGCACCGACACCACCCCGAACGGCGTGCAGGTGCACGACTTCTGGGAAGAGGTCTACATCCTCGAAGGCTCGTTCCACGACACGCGCCTCGGCAAGACCTTCTCCGCCGGCGACTACGCCTGCCGCCCGCCGGGCATGGAGCACGGCCCGTGGACGAGCGAGGAAGGCTGCCTCACGTTCGAGGTGCGCTACCGCGCGAGCTGAACCATCCACAGCGGACACACGAGAAAGGGCGCCCTGTCCCGGCCGGGCGCCCTTTCTCGTGGTCACGGTCCAGTGCGCACCATCATCATGCGGGCATGGAAACGGGGCGCCCGGCGTCCGCCGAGCGCCCCGCGGTCTGTCTGCCTCGCTTACGCCTGCACGGTCTCCGTGCGGCCACCGAGGTCGTAGCCGGCCAGCGCGCCGTCCACGAGGGCCTCCGCGCGGGCGAAGTCGTAGATCTGGCTCATGCGCGACTTCACCAGGAAGGGCGCGCCGGCGTAGAACATCTCGTACTGCTGGTGGCGGCTCGCGAACTCCGAACCGACGAGGTCCCACACGAGCTTGAGCAGCTTCACGCGCTCGATCGTCGGGTGGCCCGGCGACTGCACGTACCGCTCGAAGTCGGCGCGCGCCTCGGGGTTCTCGAAGTCGGCGGCCGAGGACGGCAGCTGGATCACGCCACCGCCGACAAGGTCACGCACCAGGTGCAGCAGCTTCGGGTAGAAGTCCGACTGCAGCGTCATGGTCGCGTAGCACTCCTCGCGACCCGGCCACGCCACGCCCTTCTCGTCGAGCTCGCAGTTCTGCTCCTGCGCGTAGACGAGACCGGACACCATGGCCGCGTGGGCGGCCAGCTCACCGAGCACGCCGCGCACCGGCGGGAACTTGTCCGAGCCGTTCATGCGCGCCACGCGCAGCGCCAGGCCCGCCAGCAGGTCCAGCTTCACGGAGAAGCGGATCTGGGCCTGGTTGTTGCCCAGCAGGTGGGCCGGCGTGCGGCTCCACTGGTCGCTGGTGATCTGGCGGTCGCGGAACACGAACACGTGCTCCCACGGCACGAAGACGTCGTCGAACACGATGAGCGAGTCGGTCTCGTCGAAGCGCGTGGCGAGCGGGTAGTCGTACACGCTCGTGGCGGCTTCGGCGTAGCTGCGGCGCGAGTAGATCTTCAGGCCCTCGGCACCGATCGGGACGGCGACGGAGATCGCCTGGTCCTCGTCACCCGGCTGCAGCGGCACGATGCAGCTGAGGATCAGGTAGTCGGAGATCGCCGCGCCCGTGCCGAGCATCTGCGCGCCGGCGATGACGATGCCGTCCTCGCGCTCTTCCTTGACTCCCGCGTACAGGTGCGGGTCGGCCTGCTGGTGCGCCGGCTTGCTGCGATCGATCTGCGGCGGCACGATCGCGTACGAGCAGTAGAGATCGTTGTCGCGCACGTACTCGTAGAACTTCGTGACGTTGTCGGCGAAGCGCTGCCCGCCTGCCGCGAAGACGTCGGAGCGGCCCGCCCAGCCGGCCAGGAAGCCCGCGACGTGCTCGGGGCCGCGGCCCATGAGGCCGAAGGTCGCCTCGGCCGTCCTGCGCAGCGCGACCCGGCGGCGGCGCAGGTCGTCCTCGCCGCGCGGGATGAGGTACGACAGGTTCACCGGGGCGCCGGTGGTCGGGGACGGGAACGTCATCTCCGCGGCGTTGGCCGGGTCGTGCGCGAGGTCGTACACGCGCGCGATGGACTCGACGGCCCCCTTGAACGCGGGGTGCGCGGCGACGTCGGAGACGTATTCGCCGTCGACGAACACCCGCCGGTTGTCGCGCAGTCCTTCGACGTAGTCCTTGCCGGAACGCGTCACGCCGATTCCTCCAAAGCGATCGGTAGCGGCCGGGGCCGCGGGTGGTGGACTCCTGCTTGCAACTGCCGGTATCTGCCCCGGAAGTGCAGGAGCGGTTCGTGGTGCGGCAGCGCCGAGCTGAGCCCGATGCCGCCGACGGTTGCGATGAGCACGGCGTGCGTGCCCGCGTGCACGTCCTGGTCGATTTCGCAGTCCAGGAACGCGAGGGCGCCGGAGAGGGCCGGGCTGTGCCAGCCTTCGCGGCGGGTGAGCCATTCCTCGGGCAGGGCCTTGTCCGCGCCCGGGCGGGCGCAGTGGTCCGAGATCTCGCGCGCCGGCGAGCCGAGGATGTTCACGCCGAACCGACGGGTTTCGGCGATCCGCTCGTACGTGCGGGTGGAACGGTTGACACAGACCAGGATCATCAGCGGATCGACCGACACCGACGAGAACGCGGTGGCGGTCATGCCGAGCGGGCGACCGGCCGCGTCCCAGAGGGTGATGACGTTGACGCTGGCCGCGAAAGAACCGAGCGCCGCCTTGAATCCGCTGGGATCACTGTCCGCGGGGTGCAGAGCCATGGGGTGACCTCCTGGGCCAGAAGGCTAACAAGAATACCTTACTTTAGTCAACTAAAATGGTGCGACGTATGATCGCCGGGTTCGCTCGCCGCCGCGCTCGTCCGAGAGGCCGTGCTCGTCCGAAAGGAAGCCGCTCCCCCATGAACGACGCAATGCGCGCCTACACGAAGTGGGCCGACATCGGCGACGCCAAGCGAAGCCGCGAGTTCCAGGCGTACGTGAAGAACATCGCCGACGCGCGCTACGTGACCCGCCGCGTGCTGCGGATCGTCGACGAGCAGGCGAAGACCCACGGCCTGGAACCCCTGCTGCACCAGGCACTCCTGCAGGTGTACGGATCCAACGAGGCCCGCGGCATCACCGTGAGCACGCTGGCGGCCAGGCTCGACGTGGCCGCCGCCTTCGCGTCACGCATGGTGCGCCGCCTGGAGGAGCTCGGCCTGGTGACCCGCGAGGCGTCGGAGAGCGACCGCCGCGCGACCAACGTCGTCGCCACCGACGCCGGCGCGGAGAAGCTCGCGGAGATCGACGACGAGGTGCACCACAGCGTCGCTTTCCTGCAGCACCAGCTGACCGAGGACGAACGTCTGTCGGCGTTGTCGATCTTCGCGTTCTACGTGGGCCTCGACCCCGACTCGGCCATCGCCGAAGCCATCCGCGCAGCTGCCGATTCCTGAGCCCTTCCCTGATATAGTGTCCTCAGGTCATTGACTTGGTGATGTTTTCGAGTGCCGACGTCATCATCGAGCGGGCCGGGGACACGGGGAGGAACACGGTGGAGGACGGGACCGCGGAGCTGCTCGCCCTGTGGGGCAAGGGCGCGGTCGCGTCGAGCGACCTCGACTTCGCCAACCACGTCAAGGCGATCGCGCACGCGCGGTTCGTGCTGCGCAAGATCCTGCGGCTGCTCGACGAGCAGGCCATCGCGGGCGGGCTGCAGCCGCTGCAGCACCAGGCGCTGCTGCAGATCTTCGGCGCCGAAGGACCCCTGCCGGTGAACAAGGTCGCCGAGCGGCTCGACATCGCCCCCGCGCTCGCGTCGCGCCTGATCCGCCAGCTCGAGGAGAAGGGGCTCGTGCACCGCGCCCGCATCCCCGACGACCGCCGGGTCATCGCCGTGCACGCGTCCGAGGCCGGCGTCGAGGTGCTGCGCACCATCGACAACGCCGTGCACCACCACGTGAACCACTTCCAGCGCCAGCTCACCGACGAGGGCAAGTTCGGCGCGCTGGCGACGTTCTCGTTCTACCTGGGGCTGGACTCCGACCCGCGGCTGGCACTGCTGCTCACCGCGGCCGGGCACCACGCGCACGCGCACCACCACTGACACCCCGCCGAACTGCGAACCGCCGAACCGCGGACGTGGAAAGAGGCTCCGGCCCGGGTGCGTCCACACCGGACCGGAGCCTCCCGGCCTTCGTCAGTTCTGCGGGCGGTACCGCAGCAGGAAACCCTCGATCCCCGACACGAGCATGTTGATCACGAGCGCCACCAGCCCGACCACGACCACGAGCCCGTAGACCTGGGCCGACTGGAAGTTCTGCTGCGCGGTCTCCATGAGCTTGCCCAGCCCGGACACCTGCGTGCTGATCTCGACCACGAGCACCAGCACCAGCGTGAGCGGCGCCGCGATCTTCACGCCCAGCAGCAGGCCCGGCACGATCGCGGGCAGGTGGATCTTGCGGAACGCCGCGAACTTCCCGAGCCGCAGCGTCGAAGCCACGTCGGAGAGCACGACGTCGGCCGACTTCGCCGACTGGCGCACCTGCAGCAGCACGGGCCACAGAGCGCCGAAGACCACCACGTACAGCTTCATCGACTCGGTGTAGCCCACGAGCAGCACGGCCAGCGGCACGAGCGCGACGCCCGGCAGGAACCGGAAGTACTCCAGGATCGGGCCGAGCAGGCGTTCGGCCAGCGGGACGTGGCCGATCAGCAGGCCCAGCACCGCGCCGAGCACGGTGGCGGCCAGCAACGAGATCACGAACGTCTCGAGCGTGGCGAGCAGCCCGTCGACCAGCGCGCCGCCGGAAGTGAGCTCCCACGTCTGGCTGAACCAGGCGGCCGGCGGCGGGAAGAACGTGCTCGAACTGTCGCCGATCACCTGCCACAGCACGAGCAGCAGCGCGAGCGGAAGCAGGCCGCGCAGGGGCGCGACGCCGGACTTGCGGGTTCTACGCGGCATCGTCGGCCCCCAGCGCGGCTTGACGGGCACCCGGCACGAACCGGAGTGTCCACACGAGAATGAAGTTGAGCAGGATGCCGAGCACGCCGGTCAGCAGGATGTAGGAGAACATCGCCGCCGGGCGCAACGACTGCTGCTGCTCCACGAGCGCGTAGCCGATACCCTGGGGGTCGCCGACGATCTCGGCGACGATGGCGAGCACCAGCGCGGCCGAAAGGCTCAGCCGCAGCGCCACCACGATCTTCGGCAGGGCCGTGGGCAGCGCGAACTTCACGACCTTGGCCACCGGCGAGAGGCCGAGGCTGCGCGCGAGGTCCTGGTGCACCGGGTTCACGCCGCGCACGCCGTCGATCGTGCTGATCGCGACGGGCCAGATCGCGACCCACGCGGCGATCACGATCTCCATCTCCACCGTCTGCGCCAGCAGGATCACCACGATCGGCACGAACGAGATCGCCGGCAGCGCGCGCAGCACCTCCACCGACGCCATACCGTACGTCCACGCGGGACGGACGAGCCCGAGCAACAGCCCGAGCAGCAGGCCCAGCACCGAACCGAGCGCCCAGCCGCCGAGGCAGGCGGCGAGCGTGTGCGCGGTGTTCGTGAGCAGCTCACCGGAGGAGGCGAGATCCACTGTGGACGACCAGATGTCCGACGGGGCCGGGATGTTGTCGTAAGGCAGTAGCCCGGCCGATTTCACCAGCTGCCACAACAGGATCACGGCCACCGGCACCGCGAACCCGATCAAGCGCCTCATTCGGCCGCCGCCTCGGATTCCGCCCGCAGCGCCTCGTACACGCGGTGACGGGCGGCGAGGTAGGCCGGGAGCTCCTTGGTGGCCACCTGGTCGCGCGGGCGCGGCAGGTCGATGCGCAGCTCGCGCCCGACGGTGGCCGGGCGGCCGGCGAGCACGAGCACGCGGTCGGACAGGTACACGGCCTCGTCGATGTCGTGGGTCACGAACACCACGGTCGCACCGGTGACCGCGGCGACCTTGAGCAGCTCGTCCTGCAGCTGCGCCTTGGTCATCGCGTCGAGCGCGCCGAAGGGCTCGTCCATCAGCAGGACCTCGGGGCGCATCACGAGCGAGCGCGCGATCTGCACGCGCTGCTGCATGCCGCCCGAGAGCTGCCACGGGTAGTCCTTGCCGCGGTCGGCGAGACCGACCAGGTCGAGCGCCTCGCGAACGCGTTCGTCGCGTTCGGCCTTGCTCGTGCGGCCTTCCAGGCCCAGCGCGACGTTGCGCTCCACCGTGCGCCACTGCAGCAGCGACGCGGCGTAGTTCTGGAACACGATGCCGACGCCGGCGGGCGGGCCGGTGATCTCCTTCCCGCGGAACCGCACGGACGAGCCTTCGCCCGGGGAGAGGAGCCCGGCGAGGATCCGCAGCAAGGTCGTCTTCCCGGTGCCGGACGGCCCGAGAATGCTGAGGAACTCCCCTTGGGCACAGGAAAAGCCGACGTCCTCGAGCACCCGCAGCACCTTGTTGCGCGTGCGGTACTCGACGAACAGCTTCGAACAGGAAAACGCATCCGCCGTCTCGGTGGCCGGCGCGGTGGCTTCTACGGTCACGGGATCGGGACCTCCTTCAGGGCTGGCGTTGGCCATGATGGGCGCCTAACCTTCCACACGTCAATGACTTGAGTAGTGCTTTTTGGTCTGCGATCCAGGCTTAACAAGGCCGTTACCAACGTTCTGAGCTGGACCATTGAGAGATTAGCTAACTTGAGTTACTGTCTCTGCTCAACTACTCCGGATAGTGAATCTCTCCCCGGATCCCCATCCCCATCCCCCCACTCCTACGGAGGCGCCATGAGGGGCACCCGCATCACCACGCTGGCCACCGCACTCCTGGCGGCCGCACTCGCCGTGTCCGCCTGTGGCGGCTCCAGCGGCTCGACGTCCTCGGCCGACGGCAAGATCCGCATCGCGCTGAACAACACCAACGACTCGCTCGCGGTGCTGGTGGCCGACCAACAAGGATTTTTCGCCAAGCACGGCGTGAAGGGCGTTTCCACCACGACGCTCAACGACATCACGCTGGTGCCCTCGTTGCTGGGCAAGCAGTACGACCTCGGGTTCAGCGTCGCGCCGATCATGCTGCGCGCGTCCTCGTCCGGCGTGCCGCTCGTGGCCGTGTCGGGCAACAACGGCGACTCGCCCGAGGACCAGAGCGTGCAGATCTTCGTGCGCCCGGACATCACGGACGTGAAACAGCTGCAGGGCAAGCGCATCGGCTCGCCGACGCTCACCGGCAACATCAACATCGCCACGAAGGCGTGGCTGTCGAAGAACGGCGTGAACCCCGCGGCCGAGCAGTTCGTGCAGGTGCCGACGCCGAACATGATCGACGAGCTGAAGGCCGGCCAGGTCGACGCCGTCGAGGTGATCAACCCGTTCATCACCGTCGGCAAGCAGGCCGGGATGCGCAGCCTCGGCGACCCGGAGCGGGCGCTGAGCCCGAACTACCTCGGTGGCACGTACTGGATCGCCTCGAAGGACTGGACCGCGGCGAACCCCCAGCTCGCCGACGGGTTCAAGGCGGCGCTGCAGGACGCGGCGCAGTGGATCAAGGCCAACAACGACAAGGCCTACACCGCCTTGGCCGCCTACACCAAGGTCACGCCCGAGCAGGCGAAGAAGTCCCCGCTGGGCGAGTTCACCACCGAGGTCTCACAGGACGACCTGAAGATCTGGGGCGACGCCATGAAGCAGTTCGGCGGCTTCGGCGGCACGGTCGACTACAGCAAGCTCGTCTACACCGGTTCGAAGTGACGGGAGCACGACAAGTGTCCACTGAGGACAAAACGGCCGCGGCGGTCACCTACCGCCCCGCGGAGACACCGGCGTCCCTGCTCGACTTCCACGCACCCGACGGCGTTTCGCTGCAGTACTACGAGATCACCTCGCTCGACGGGCGGTCCGGGCCGGCCGCGCACCTGGTGCCGGCCGAGCCGTTGCCCGACGCGCCGCTCGTGCTGAGCGTGCACGGCAGCGGTGGCAGCATCGGCAGCCTGCCGGTGCGCACGCTCGCCCTCGGCCTCAGCGGCCGCGGCGTGCCGGTGCTCGCGATCAACACCCGCCAGTCGGGCGACGCCGTGAACACCGACAACTTCTACGCGACCGTGCGCGACATCGAGGCCGCGTACTGGACGGCGCGTTCGCTGGGCTACTCGAAGATCGTGCTGCACGGGCACAGCCTCGGCACGTCGCAGGTGTCGTACTTCGCGGCCACGCACTGGCACCCGGAGACGGCGGGGATCGCGCTGACCGGGATGTTCGCGGACCTGCCGTGGAAGTCGCGCCACCTGCTGATCAACGACGAGGCCACCTACCGCGCGCTGACCGAGGAGGCCGTGGCCGCGGCGCAGGCCGGCGACTTCGGCCGCACGCTGTCCACGCAGATGTCGTGGCTCGGCGGGCGCACGGTTCCGGTGACCGCGCAGCACTTCCTCACCTACCGGCGCACGGGCACCGCGGGCGCGCGCAGCATCGAGTGGATCGCCCGCGTGCCCAACCCGATCCTCATGGTGCGCGACCAGCACGACACCGTGATCCACGACTTCGAGCCCGGCTGGCTGGAGGCGGCGCTGGAGCAGGGCATCTCGCCGTCGGTCACGTCGGTGTCGCTGCCGTCGCCGGAAGGCACGGAGGGGCACCGCTTCGACGGCTCGGGCGAGTCGCTGGTGGACACCGTGGCCGGCTGGCTCGCGAAACTCGGCTGAAAGGAACTGACGAAGACATGGGACAGAGCGTGGTGGTCGTGGGCGCGGGTCCGGTGGGCGCGGTGTTCGCGCTCGCGGCCGCCCGGCGGGGGTTCGACGTGACGCTGCTGGAAGCGGAGCAGGCCGTCGAGGACGCCCCGCGAGCCGCGACAGTGCACCCCTCCACCCTGGCGATGCTCGGCGAGCTGGGCCTGATGGACGACGTCGTCGCCCGCGGGCTCGTCGCGCGGTACTTCGACTTCTGGGACCGGCCGGAGCGTTCCCTCATCGCGCGGCTCGACCACGACGTGCTGCGCGACGTGACGCCTTATCCCTTCGTGGTCCAGATCGAGCAGCACAAGATCGTGAACATGGTGCTGGAGCGGCTGTCCGGAGTGGACGTCCGCTTCGGCGCCGCGGTGACGGGCGTGACGCAGGACGCGGACTCCGCCACCGTGCACACGGCCGAGGGCCCGGTGACCGCCGACTACGTGGTCGGCGCCGACGGCGGGCGCAGCACCGTGCGCAAGGCGCTGGGGATCGAGTTCGAGGGCTACACGTGGCCCGAGCGGTTCCTGGTGCTCACCACGCTGTTCGACTTCCAGTCCGAACTGGACTGCAGCTACCGCAACTACTGGGCCGACCCGCGCGAGTGGGTCAACCTGTTCAAGGTCGCCGGCGACGACGGCAAGGGCCGCTGGCGCGCCGTCTTCCCCACCACCGTGGGCGAAACCGACGACGAAGCCGTGGGCGACGAGGGCGCGCGGGCCCGGCTTTCGGGCCTGGCGCTCTCGGCGAACCCCGCGGACCAGCTCGTGCACCGCAAGCTGTACAACGTCCACCAGCGCGTGGCGGCCAGCTTCCGCTCCGGCCGCGTCTTCCTCGCCGGCGACGCCGCCCACGTCAACAACCCCATCGGCGGCCTGGGCCTGAACTGCGGCATCCACGACGCCGTCGAGCTGGCCTCCTCGCTGCACGCGTTCGCCTCCACGGCCGACGAGAAGGTTCTCGACCGCTACGACCTGCGCCGCCGCACGGTGAACATCGAGTTCGTGCAGCAGCAGACCGTGACGAACAAGCGCCGCCTGGAGGAAAAGGACCCCGTGCGGCGCAAGGAACGCCTGGCCGAACTCGCGGCGCTGGGCGACGACGCGGAGCTGGAGTTCAAGTTCCTGATGAACTCGTCCCTGCTCAACAGCGTGGCCCGGGCCGAGTCCCTCGGCTGACCCCCGCTCTCTCCCCCTCCCCCAGGCGCCCCCATGCGGCGTTGGGTGCGTCCATCGCACCGAACGCCGCATGGGGTGCGTCGTCCGCACCCCATGCCGTATGGGGAAGCGCTAGAGGCGGATGCCGGCGAGCTGGGTGCCCTGGGCGACCAGTTTGCCGGTGCTGTCCCAGATGTGGCAGGACTCGTCGACGCGGCTGTCGGTGATGAGGTGGGCGCGGTGGAGGACGCGGAGCGGGCCGGGGGCCGGGCGGGCGCGGACGTAGGCCGTGAGCTCGAGGGTGGGCACCCAGCCCGACGGGGCAAGGTCGAAGGTCGCGGGCGGGAAGGCGTCGACGGCGAACAGGAGGCTCACCGGGTCGAACGGTTCGCCGCCGGGGAGGGTGAGGCGGCCGAGGAGCTCGCCGCGGCCGGAGGGGCCGTCGGTGAAGACGCGGGCGCTGGCGGGGTCGAGGAGGACCTCGATCTCGTCCATGATGGCCACCGGCAGGCCGAGCGGTGTGACGCCCGGGACGCGGGACGCGGACTCGACGTCGAAGCGCGGGTCGGGCAGGCCGTCCTGCCAGTACGGCTCGCCCTCCGTGAGCGTGCCGACGGTGAAGAGGGCCTCGACCGCGGTCTTGCCGTTCTGGACGAGGCGGCCGCGCACCTGGCTGGAACCGCGGCCGGTGCGCAGCGTCTCGATCTCGACCTCGGCCGGGCCCGGGTCGGGCGGGCGCAGGTAGTGGGCGCTCGCGGCGAGCACGTCGGGGTGCTCGCGCTCGGCGACGGCGGCGCGCGCGATCAACGAGAGCAGGTAGCCGCCGTTCGGCTTGCCACCGATTGTCCACTGCGGGCTGATGTCCGCGTCGAAACCACCGGGCGACCGCCGTTTGACGGCGGACACCGCGGCGAAGGTCGTCGTGCTCACCGGGACCGCCTCCTCGCCGGGCAGAGGGTTGTTCCGCGCAACTTAGCTCGCCCGTCCCCTGCGCGCCCGTCGAGTGAGACGGACACCACCCCCGTCAGAACCCGTACAACCCGACCGGGTTGTCGACCAGGATCCGCCGGCCCACCTCCGGGCCGGTCCAGTCGAGCAGCCGGGCCAGTGCCCGCGCGTCGTCGACCGGCTCGAACGGCTCGACACTCAGGCGGTTGCCCGGAGTACGCGGCCGGCCACCGGTGTGGGGCCAGTCGGTGCCCCACAGCAACCGGTCCGGCGCCGCGGCGACCAAAGCGTTCACGAGCGGCCCGACGTCCGCGTGGTCGGCAGCCGTGGAAATCCGGTGCGGCGCAGAGAGCTTGACGTACGCCGCACCGGATCGCAGGAGGTCGGTCAGCTCCGGCAGGCCCGACTGACCGAGGTCGGGCGAAGCGAGCGCGAAGTGGTCGAGGACGACGGGCACCGGCAGCCGCGCGAGGTCGTCGGCCAGCGCCGCGACCACGGACAGCTCTGTGAACACCTGCAGGTGCCAGCCGAGGTCCGCGATGGCCGCCGCGGTCGCGCGCAGTGGCGCCAGGGCCACCGCCGGGTCGTCGACCGCGAACGTCGCCAGGTTCACCCGCGCCCCGCGCACCCCCAGGGCGTGCCACTCCCCCAGCGGCGCCGGGGCAGCGGGGTCGAACACCACCACCCCCCGCGCCCGGTCGCCCCGGACGCGCAGCTGCGCGAGCAGGCACGAGTTGTCCGTGCCGTACGGGCTCGGCTGCACGAGCACCGCCCGGCTCACACCGAGCCGCCAGTGCAGCTCGTCCAGCTGCTCACCGCTCGCCGGGCCGGCGGTGTAGGCCCGGTCCGCGGCGTAGGGGAACCGCGGGTCGAAGACGTGCACGTGACAGTCGCACGAACCGGAGGGCACCGTCGTCACCGCACGGCGCCCGCGAACTCGGACAGCCGGGCCAGCACCCCGTCGTCCACGGGGAGGCCGTCACGCAGCTGCCGGTGGTAGCGCGCGAGCTCGAACTCACCCGGCAGCCGCACGGGCTGCGCCGGGTCCGCGGGCGGCGTGGTGTGCAGGACGGAAGCGAAATCGTCCATCCGGGACGTCAGCTCGGCAGCGGGCACGAGCTTCGCCGTGTCGATCAGGAAGAACACGTGGCCCAGGTTCTGCGGCCGCTCCGGATCGACGCTCCACGAGCTGATGCGCGTGAGGTAGCCCGCGCCCGAGAGCACTCCGGCGAACAGGTCGACCATCACCGACAGGCCGTACCCCTTGTGCCCGCCCAGCGGCTGCAGGAAGCCGTCCAGCGCGGCCGCGGGATCCGTCGTCGGCTTGCCGTCGCGGTCGGTGGCCCAGGTGTCCGGAATGGATTCCCCCGCCGCCGCGGCCGCGCGGATCTTCGCCCGCGCCGCCACGCTCATCGCGATGTCCAGCAGCACCGGGTCCCCGCCGGGCGTGGGCACGCCGATGCCGAGCGGGTTGTTGCCCAGCCGCGCCTCGCGGCCGCCCCACGGGGCGATGGTGGTGGTCGCGTTGCTCGCGATGATCGCCGCGAACCCCTGCTCCGCCGCGCGGAACAGGTACGGCATCACCGGACCGAAGTGGTTGCTGCCGCGCACGAAGGCCGCGCCGAGGCCGGTCGCCCGAGCCGAGGCCAGCGCCGCGTCCAGCGCGTGCGAACCGACGAGTGGCCCGATGCCGTTGGCACCGTCCACCCGGGACAACGCCGGCGCGACCTGGTCCACCGCCACCTTCGCGTGGAGGTCGACGCCGCCGAGGCGCGCGCGGTCGAGGTACTGCGGGATCCGCGCGACGCCGTGCGTGCGGATGCCGAAGAGGTCGGCGAGCACCAGCACGTCGGCGACGCGCGCGGAGTCCTCTTCGGACATCCCGTTCCCCGCCAGCGCGCGGGCCGCCAGCCCGCGCAGGTCCTCGGCGGTGATCTGGGTGTCGCCGGTCATCGGTGTCCTTCTCCTTCGGTCAGGTCGAACTCGGTGGTCGCGGCGAGGTCTTCGCCGAACCACGAACGGATCCCGGCTCGCCGGGTGTCCGTGTAAACGGGGCCGTCGTGCCACAGCATCGGCACGTCGTGGCCCGGCACGAGCAGCGTGTCCGGGTGCTCCCGCCACAGGGTGAGGATCTTGTGCACGGACGCGCGGCTCGCCTCGCGGTCGAGCGTCATGTCGACATCACCGCCCAGCAGCTCCGCGCGGTTCTTCGCGGCGTCGCCGCTGAACAGCACGGAACCGGCCACTCGGAACACCAGCGAGCCCGGCGTGTGCCCGGCCGCGGCGAACGCCTCCACGCCGGGGAAGATCTCGCCGTCTTCGCTCACCCGCCGGGTGCGCGGATTACGAGCGAGATCGGCGGCGTACAGCTCCGGCAACGGGTCGAACCCCGGCTCGCGCCCGGCCGCCCACTCCAGCTCCGCCGCGCCCACCCACACGGTGGCCGACGGGAAGAGCAGGTAGTTCGCGGCGTGGTCGTAGTGCGCGTGCGTGAGCAGGATGTCGGTGACCTCACCCGGTTCCACGCCGTGTTCGGCCAGCCGCTGCGCGAGCAGAGAGCGCATTCCGAACGAGCCCGTGTCGGCCAGGATCAGCCGTTCGCCGTGGCGCACGAGGGTGACGCTGCTCCAGCCGAGCCCGCCGTGCTGCGTGCTTTTCCCGGGGTAGCCCTGGGTCAGCGGAAGGATGTTCACCGAGCCTCCGGGGAAACCGTGTCGGCGACGGGGACCACGGCCTCGTCGTGGTCGAAGGTCCGCCGGGCGTAGAACGAGACGACCGCCGTGATCAGGCCGAGCACCGCCAGGTACACACCGAGGCCGTACGGGCCGCCGGTCACGTCGTTGAGCCACACGCCGATGATCGGGCCGGTGCCGCCGAACACGGCCTGCGCCACGTTGTAGGCGAGCGCCCCCGCCGTGACGCGCACGGCCGTCGGGAAGATCTGGCTGATCGCGAGCAGCGCCGGCAATGCGAGCAGGCCCTTGCAGGCACCGATGAGCGCGCCGCCGGTGAACGCGCCGACCCCGCCACCCGCGGCGAGCGCCAGCGACGGCACCGCGAGGATCGCGACCACGAGCCCGGTGAGGCTCAACGCCTTGCGCAGCCCGATCTTGTCCGCCACCGGCCCCATCACGAGCGTGCCGATGATGACGAGCACGTTGCTCACGATCGTCGCGTTGTAGGCCTCGGTGCTGTCGAGCTTGCCGACGTTGATGAGGAACGTGGTGAGGAACGACGTGATGGTGGTGCTCAGCAGCGCGTAGCTCGCGGTGCAGACGATGAAGACGACGATCGGCACCCAGTGCAGGCGCAGGGCGTCGCGCAGCGGCGTGGCGGCGGCCTTCGCCTTCTCGCGCGCCTTGACCAGCAGCTCGAACTCCGGGCTCTCCTCGACCTTCGAGCGCAGGTACACACCGAACGCGGCCAGCGGCAGGCCGACGAGGAACAGGATGCGCCAGCCGAACGTCTGGTACTCGTCCTTGGTCAGGATGCTCGAGAACACGCGCGCGAGGAGTGATCCACAAAGGATCCCGATGAACGTGGTGGCGATCAGCGTGCTCACGTTGCGAGCGCGTTTGGCGGCCGGGCTGTGCTCGAACACGAAGCTGATCGCGCTCGCGTACTCGCCGCCCGCGCCCATCGACTGCGCGAGCCGGCACACGAGCAGCAGCACCGGCGCCAGCAGGCCGATCTGCGCATAGGTGGGCAGCACGCCCATGAGCGCGGTGCCGAAGCACGTGAACAGGATCGAGATCGACAGCGCGCGGCGGCGGCCGTATTTGTCGCCGATCCAGCCGAAGAAGATGCCGCCGATGGGGCGGGCGATGTAGCCGAGCGCGAACACGGCGTAGGTGTTGAGCAGCGCCACGGCGGGGTCGTTGCCGGGGAAGAACTTCGCGGCGATGATCGTGGCGACCACGCCGTAGACGCCCCAGTCGTACCACTCGGCGAAGTTGCCCGCCGAGGCCGCGATGATGATGCGGCGCCGGCGGGCGCCGGTGAACTCGAGCTCCGTGTTCATGACGGGTGTTTCCGTTCTCTTCATCGGGAAAGGAGTCAGGTGAGCCGCGCCGCGACCGCTTCGGCGACGGCCGCGGGACCGCCCGTCGCCGAGCCGTCCGGCCGGATGCGGATGTCGCCGGCCTCGAGCGCGCCGGCGACGGCCGCGCGCACGAGGTCACCCTCGGCGGTGTGGTGCAGGTGGTCGAGCATCATCGCGGCGGCGAGGATCTGCCCGATCGGGTTCGCGAGGCCCTTGCCCGCGATCGAGGGCGCGCTGCCGTGGATGGGTTCGAAGTACGCGCTGACGTCGCCGATGTTGCCGGAGCCGCACAGCGAGATGCCGCCGACGGTCGCGCCGCCGAGGTCGCTGAGCACGTCGCCGAGGAAGTTCTCCATCACCAGCACGTCGAAGTCGCCGGGGCGCAGCACCAGGGCCTGGGCCGCGGCGTCGGCGTAGAGGACCTCGGTCTCGATGTCCGGGAAGTCGGCGGCGACCTCGAAGAAGATCTCGCGGAACAGCGCGTGGCTGCGCAGCACGTTGCTCTTGTCCACGCAGGTCACGCGGTGCTTGCCGTCGCTGGGTGCGCCGCCGCGGGCGGCCGCGAGCTCGAAGGCGCGCCGGCAGATGCGCAGCGTGCCCTCACGGGTGGTCATGAGCGTGTCGGACACGGCCCAGCGGTTGCCGACGCCCTTGCCGCGCGAAGCGTAGAGCCCTTCGGTGTTCTCGCGGACGATGACGTAGTCGATGCCTCCGGCCGCCACCCCGCCCAGCGCCGACGTGACGCCGGGCAGCAGCAGCGCGGGGCGGACGTTGGCGTACGCGTCGAGCCCGATGCGCAGGATGCCGCCGAGCAGGCCGGCCTCGGTGCCGTCGGGGAAGCGCACGTCGGGCAGGCCGACCGGACCCTTGAGCGTGGCCGCGACAGCGGTGCGCAGGTATTCGAGGTCTTCGGGTGAGCAGGCCACGCCGGTGCGGCGGTAGGTGTCGGCGCCGGCGTCGACGTCGGTGTAGCGCAGCTCGAAGCCGCCCTTGGCCGTGACCGCGCCCAGCACGGTGAGCGCGGCGTCCACCAGCTCGGGACCGATCCCGTCCCCTCGGATGACGGCGATGTCGTGAACCTGCACTGGCGCTCCACCTCGAAAATCAATATAATCAACATTGAGCATCAACATTGACGAGAACGACGAGACCGTAGGCCGGTCCGGAATCCGTTGTCAACCCGATGTTTCTGTTCCGTGACAAGCATTGGCGGTCACTAGACTCGCCGCGAATCGTCACCGCGGCACGAGATCGCCGACAGAGGAGGGGGCACCAGTCGTGAGCACCGACACTGAGGTGCTGTCGATCGCCGAGGCAGCCGACGTCCTCGGGGTCAAGCAGAGCACGGTGTACGCCTACATCAGCCGGGGCCTGCTGAAGCGCCACCGGCTCCCCCGCGACCGGCGCAGCTGGCTCTCGCGCAGCGAGGTCGAAGGCTTCGGACAGCGGAAGGGCACCCGCACGCTCCTGCACGACGACGAGCCGGCGGTCTCGGCCGACACCAGCCAGGTCGCGCGCCTCGACGGCGACACGCTGCTCTACCGCGAGCGCGACGCCGTGGAGCTCGCGCGCACGGCGTCGTACGAAGAGGTGGCCGAGCTGCTGTGGGAGCAGCCCGACGTGGCGCCCGCACGGGACCTCGAACCGGAGCTGGTCTCGGCCATCCACCGGCTGCAGGACACCATGCCGGCGAGCAGCCTGCCGCTCGACCGGCTCAAGGTCACCGCGACGCTGCTCGGCGCGCGCGACTCGTTCCGCTACGACCTGTCCGTGCCCTCGGTGCTCTCCGCGGCGCGCACGATGGCGCCCGCGTTCGTGGAGTCGCTGCCGCAGCCGGGCGCGGTGTGCGAGGGCGGCCGGCCCATCGCCGAGCGGCTGTGGGGCCGGCTCACCGCGGAACCCGCGACACCGGAACGGCTCGCAGTGCTCTCGGCCGCCCTGGTCCTGCTGGCCGACCACGGTCTCGGCCCGTCGACGCGCGCGGTGCGCGAGGCCGCGGCCAAGGCGGCGGACCCGTACTCGGCCGTGCTCGCGGGCATGAGTGTCGCGAGTGGACTGTTGCTGGGCGGTGGGTCGTCACTGGCCGTGCAGGCGTGGCTGAACGACATCGCTTCGCCCGCTTCGGTTTCCCGGGTGCTCGAACAACGCCTGCTGCGCGGCGACCGGCTGTCCGGCTTCGGGCAACCGCGCTACCGCAGTGCCGATCCCCGCGCCTCGGAGCTGCTGCGCCTGCTGGCCGAGGCGCCTGCCGACCCCGAACGGCTCGCGATCGTCGAAGGGGCCATCGACCTCGTGCGCCGCCGCCGCGATCTCGAGCCGAACGTCGAGTTCGCGTTGGGCGCCTTGTGTTTCGTCCACGGCATGGCCGAGGGCGCCGGGGAGGCGGTGTTCGTGATCGCCCGCACGGCCGGGTGGATCGCGCACTCACTGGAGACCTACACCGTCCAGTGAGGACACTCAGCCGAGGCGGCTGCGGCGGTGGGCGGCCATGCGGACGGGGGCGTTGCCGGCACCGTAGCCCGCGTAGCCGTCGATGCGTTGCAGGACCTCGAAGAACACGCGCCCGCCGAGGATCTCGGTGAAGAAGTGCAGCAGGACGCCGTGTTCGTCGCGGTCGTAGAGGATCGAGTGGGCCCGCAGGGCGTCGAGCAAGTCCGGCGGCGGGGCGAGGCGGGCGTCGAGGTCGTCGTAGTAGTTGCCGGGGATCGGCAGGATCGGGGCGCCGAGTTCGCGCATCACACGGGCGCTGGCGAGCGCGTCGGCCGTGGTGAAGGCGATGTGCTGCGGTTCGCGCACGCCCGGGGCCCAGTCGCCGCGGCGCAGCAGGGCGGAGTCCAGGGCCAGGCGCACGGTGCCGCGCTCGGTTCCGCCGCTCACCGTGCGGCTGCGCACGAGACCGAACGGCGCGGCGAACTCCGTGACCGGGTCGGGTTCGAGGCCGAGCACCGCGCGGTAGAACAGCGCGGCCTCGTCGAAGTGGTCGAACGGCTGCGTCAGCGACACGTGGTCGACGCCCGTGACTCCGGCGTCCGCGGCTTTTCCCGCCACGGCGGCGAAATCGTCCAGCCAGCTGTCGCCGGGACCGGTGCGGCAGAAGAACACCGAGGTGCCGTCGGGCGCGGCGACCGCGGACAGGTCGGCCTCCCCCGCGCTGTGCGTGCGCGGCAGCACCGGCGCGAGCAGCCGCTGCGCGCGGTCGGCCGAGGCCACCGGGTCGGCGCTCTCCACCGCCAGCGCGGCCACGGAGGCCCCCGGGTCGGATCCGGCCGAGTTCACGAGGATCCGCGCTTCGCCCTGCTGCCACAGCGCGACGGGTTTGGTCCGGTGCTGCCCGGCGTGCGCGAAGCCGAGCGCCGCCAACGCCTGCTCGACGTCGGTGCCGGCCGTGGCGATCTCCGTGAACGCGTGGCCGCTCAGCGCCGGGGCGGGCGGCAGCGTCGTCGCGCCGAGCGATTCCTCCAGTGCCAGCAGCGATCGCATGGCGTCGACGGCGGCCGGGCCGGGGTCGGCCTGGCGGAACACGTCGTTGAACACCTCCAGCGACAGGGGCCCGTCATAGCCGGCCGCGCGCACATGGCCGGTGAAAGCCGTGAGGTCGAACGCGCCCTGGCCCGGAAAGAGCCGGTGGTGGCGGCTCCACTGCAGCACGTCCATCTCCAGCCGCGGCGCGTCGGCCAGCTGGAGGAAGAACAGCTTCTCGCCCGGGATCGTGCGGATCGCCGCGGGATCGCTGCCCCGGGACAGGATGTGGAAGCTGTCGAGGCACAGCCCCAGCGCGGGGTGCGCGGCGCGGCGCACGATCCGCCACGAGTGCTCGTAGGTGTTCACGAACCGGCCCCACGCCAGGGCTTCGTACGCGATCCGCAGCCCGCGCGCGGCGGCGCGCTCGGCCAGGGTGTGCAGCTGTTCGGCGGCGAGATCGTCGTCGTCGACGGCGTCCGGGGACACCGAGGAGCACACGAGCATCGTGTCGGCGCCGAGCTGTTCCATCACGTCGAACTTGAGCTCCGCGCGGCGCAGGTTCGCCGCGAGCACGGTGGGCGCCACGGCCTCGAAGTCGCGGAACGGCTGGTAGAGGTCCACCGTCAGGCCGAGGTCCGCGCAGTGCTCGCGCACCTGTTTCGGCGACCACGGCGAGGCGATCAGGTCGTTCTCGAAGATCTCCACGCCGTCGAACCCGGCAGCCGCGGCGGCGGTGAGCTTGTCCTCGAGCGTGCCGGACAGGCAGACGGTGGCGATCGCGCGGCGGTTTTCGAGGGCGCGATTTTCGAGGGCGCGGGTTTCAGTCGAGGACATCGGCGGGTTCCCTTTCCCCTGGGGAGGCGAGGCGGTCGAAGTGCCGCCGCATGCGGGCGGCGTCGGGTTCGGCGCCGGTGAACAGCGCGAGTGCGTCGGCAGCCTGGAACACGGCCATCCGGCCGCCGTCGAGCACGCGGCAGCCGCGCGCGGCGGCGACGCGCACGAGCTCCGTCTCCAGTGGCCGGTACACGACCTCCGCGACCCACAGCCGCGGATCGAGCAGCTCGGCCGGCAGCGGCAGGCCCGGGTGCGCGGCCATGCCGACGGGGGTGGCGTGGACCAGACCGTCGGCGCCGGCCAGCGCCGACGCCACCGACCCGCCGGCCGAAGCCCGCTGCGCACCGAACCGCTCCTGCAATGCGAGGGCGAGCGTCTCGGCCCGCATGGTGTCCAGGTCGAGCACGCGCACCCGGCCCGCGCCGAGCGTCAGCAGGCCGTGGGCGACGGCCGCTCCGGCGCCGCCCGCGCCCAGCAGCACGACGGACTCCAGCGGCACCCCCGGCAGCCCCGTTTCGAGGCCGCGGGCGAAGCCGGACCAGTCGGTGTTGTGCCCGGCCGCCGTGCCTTCGCGGAACACCACGGTGTTCACGGCGGCCAGTGCGGCGGCGTCGGCCGACAGCTCGTCGAGGTGGTCCAGCACGACCTGCTTGCACGGGTGCGTCACGTTGAGCCCGGCGTAACCCGCGGCGCGCGCGGCCGCCACCACCTCGCCGGCGGCGCTCGCGGGCAGGCCCCAGTCGTCGAGGTCGAAGCGGCCGTACGCGAGCCGCAAGCCGAGCCGGGCGGCCTCCGTCTCGTGCAGCGGCGGGCTCAGCGACGGGCCGATGCCCGAACCGACGAGCCCGGCGAGCACGGTGCCCGGGCCGGCGCGGCGGGCGTGCTCGCGGACCGCGTCCACGACCGTGGCTGGGTACACAGGTTTCCTTTCGACGGGCCGGTGGCGCCGGGCGGGTTTGTCGCGAAACGGCCTACAGTGGGGCGAGATCCATCCGGAGGGAGAAGGGACGTCCGTGGCCGCACCGTCGCCGGAAGACGCCGCCGGGAAAGACCGCACCCGCGACGCCGAGCGGACCAAGGCCGAGATCCTCGACGTCGCCGCCACGGAGTTCGCCGAGAAGGGCTACGACGGCGCCCGCGTGGAGGAGATCGCGGCGAAGACCCGCACCACCAAGCGGATGATCTACTACTATTTCACCAGCAAGGACCAGCTCTTCGTCACGGTGCTGGAGCGGGCCTACACGGTGATCCGGTCGCTGGAGCAGGAGCTCGACGTCGACCACCTCGACCCGGTCGACGCGATCCGCCAGCTCGCCGAGCTCACCTTCGACCACCACGAATCCCACCCCGGCTTCGTGCGGCTGGTGAGCATCGAGAACATCCACCGCGCCGAGCACATCGCGCGCTCCACCACGCTGTCGACGCTCGCCAACCCCGCGCTCGACGTGCTCACCCGCATCCTCGAACGCGGCCGCGCGGCCGGGCTCTTCCGCGACGACGTGGACGCGCTCGACGTGCACATGGCCATCAGCGCGTTCTGCGTGTTCCGCACCGCGAACCGCTACACGTTCAACGCGATCTTCGGCCGCGACCTGCTCGACCCGGCCACGCGCGAACACCACCGGCGCATGCTCGGCGACCTGCTCGTGAGCTACCTGACCGCGAGCTGAGGCCCTCACGCGATCCTCGCGATCCGGCCCGACGGGTCTGCCGGGTAGCGGTCGAGCACGCGCGGGTCGTGGCCGGGCAGGAAGATCCCCGACGGCCCGGCCAGCTCCCGGATGCGGTCGAACGCGCCGTACACGTCGGTGGTCGAGTGCAGCAGCGGCGCCGGGTGGTCGGCTTCGAGGTTCTCGTAGAAGTGGCTGGCGTCGGAGGCGACCACGAGCCGGCCGGCCGCGGTGGCGATCCGCACCACCTGCGTGCCGGCGGTGTGCCCGCCGACGAGGTGGACGCTGAGGCCGGGCACGACGTCGGCGTCGCCGTCGACGAGCCGCAGCCGGTCGCCGGCCTGGAGCCGGTGCAGCTCGACCTCGTCCAGCAGCCACTTCTCCCGCGTGATGCGCCGGGCCCACGGACCGGTCCAATAGTCCATTTCGGACTGCTGGACGACGTGGGTCGCGTCCGGGAAGGCGCTCGCCCGGCCGGCGTGGTCGTAGTGCAGGTGGGTGAGCACCACGTGGTCCACGCCCGTGGGCTCGACGCCGAGCTCCGCGAGCAGCTCCACCGGGTCGGTGTAGTCCAGCCCGGGCACCTCCGCCGCGCGTTCCGGACGCATCCCGGCGTCGACGAGCACCGTGTGCTGCGGGGAGACGGCGAGCCACACGTAGTACGCCGTCGGGTGCGGCTCGGCGGAATCCTTGCTGTGGCCCAGGAAGTGGTCTCCGCGGACGCCGTCGCGCCGGGCGTAGCACAGGGCGTGGACCTCGAACGTGCTCACTGCTGGACGCCGACCTCACTCGCCTGCCGCGCCGGCGTGTTCTTCAGGCCCAGCAACGCGGTCGGGACGCGGTAAGTCTCGCGGCCGGTGGCCACGGCGATCGCGTTGACCACGCACAGCCCGGCCGTGAAGGTCGCGACGCCGAGCCACGCGCCCCGCCCGTCCCCGGCGACGGCCGCCGCCACGCTCGGCAGGAAACCGCTGATGGCGAAGCCGATCTGCGTGCCGATCGCGGTGCCCGACAGGCGCACGCGGGCCGGGAACATCTCGCCGTAGAACGAGGGCCAGATGGCGCTCGTGGCCGTGTAGACGATGCCGAACATGCCGATGCCGAGCACGAAGATCCACACGTAGCTGCCGGCGGCGATCGCGCCGAGGTAGCCGAAGATGAGGACCGCGCAGCCGAGCGAGCCCGCGATGAAGATCTTCTTGCGGCCCTTGCGGTCGGACAGCTTGGCCCACAGCGGGATCGAGATCACGGCCGCGACGTTGGCGAGCACCCCGACCCACAGCATCGGCGTTTTGCTCAGCCCCACCGTGTTCACGGCGTAACTCAAGGCGTAGACGGTGAAGATCGTGCTCACCGAGGCGATGAGCGCGGCGACGATCACGCGCAGGACGTCGGCCCAGTGGTCGCGCAGCAGCACCGCCAGCGGCAGCCGGACGACCTCGCCGGCGGCGACCTCCTCGCGGAACACCGGCGTCTCCTCCACCGAGCGGCGGATGAAGTACCCGACCGCGACCATCACGGCGCTGAGCCAGAACGGCACGCGCCAGCCCCACGACAGCAGCGCGTCCTGCGGCAGCGCGGCGACGGGCAGGAACACGGCCGTGGCCACGATCTGCCCGGCCTGCGTGCCGCTGAGGGTGAAGCTCGTGTAGTACGCGCGGCGGTTCTCCGGCGCGTGTTCGAGGCTCATGGAGTTGGCGCTGGCCTGCTCGCCACCCGCGGAAAGTCCTTGCAGCAGCCGAAGAACGACGAGCAGCACCGGCGACGCGACGCCGAGTGCCTCGTAGCTGGGCAGGCAGCCGACGAGCACCGTGGACAGGCCCATGAGCAGCAGTGTCGCGATGAGCACGCGTTTGCGGCCGAACCGGTCGCCGAGGTGGCCGAGCAGCAACGCGCCGAGCGGGCGCGTGACGTAGCCGACGCCGAACGTCGAGAGCGCGAGCAGCGTGCCCGCGGCCGGTGAGGACGCCGGGAAGAAGATCTTGCCGAAGACCAGCGCGGCGGCGGTGCCGTAGATGAAGAAGTCGTAGTACTCGAGCGCGCTGCCGATCCAGGCGGCGAGCGCCGCTTTCGCGGGCCGGCCCGCGGCGGGCGCCGCTCGATCTGCTCGACCGTTCACGTTTGTCTCCTTCTGCGGTGCGCCGTTGCCTCGCCCGACGGCTAATGTACCGTGCGGTTAATTAGAGAGGGTGAAGGGCGCACCCGAGGTTGTCAAGGACGAGTTTCGGCGCGGGATCGGCGGCGGCCGGGTTCCACGGATCGCGGATCGATCCTTTGTGGAGGGTACGCGAAACGCCTCGGAAACCCGTGGTGGCCAGGGGTTTCCGGGGCGTGCTCGGGCTCGCGCTAGAGGTTCTCGACCTCGACCGGCTCGATGTCCTCGCCCTCGGGGAGGTCGAAGCCGAGGATCTGGCTGTAGAAGCTCAGCTCCGCGTCGAGTGACCGGTGGATGTTCTCCGCGCGGCGGAAGCCGTGCTGCTCGCCTTCGAAGAGGAGGTAGGCGACGGGCACCTTGCGCGAGCGCAGGGCGTCGACGATGAGCTCCGACTGGTTGGGCGGCACCACGGGGTCGTCGGCGCCCTGGAGGACGAGCAGGGGCCGGGTGAAGGCGTCGATGTGCTGGATCGGCGAGCGGTCGAGGTACACGTCGCGCATCTCGGGGTACGGGCCGATCAGGCGGTCGAGGTAGCGGCTCTCGAACTTGTGCGTGTCGGCCGCGAGCGCCTGGAGGTCCGCGACGCCGAAGAGATCGGTGCCCGCGGCGAACGGCGTGTCGGCGCGCGAGAGGGCGGCCAGCACCGTGTACCCGCCGGCCGAGCCACCGCGGATGAGGAGCTTGCCGCCGTCGACGCGGCCTTCGGCGGCGAGCCAGCGGACGGCCGCGATGCAGTCGGCGACGTCGAGGATGCCCCACGTGCCGTGGAGTTCCTCGCGGTAGGCGCGGCCGAAACCGGTGGAACCCGCGTAGTTCACGTCCACGACGCCGAAGCCGCGGCTGGTCCAGTACTGGATTCCGAGCGACAGCACGGGAACCGCGTGCGACGTCGGTCCACCGTGGACGACCACGACGACCGGCGGCTTCGACCCCGCGGGCCCCTCGAAGTCCGGGTTCGCGGGTGGGTAGAACAGCGCGTGGGACACGCGGTCACCCGACGGGAAGTCGATCGCCTCGGGCGCGGACACGTATTCGGCGCCGATGCCGGTGTCGCGGGGCTCGCGCACGGTGGCGACCTTGCCGTCGGCGGTCAGCGTGTACACGCTCGGCTCGGCGGTGGGTGAACCGGCGAGGAGGAGCAGCTCGTCGTCGCCGGCCGGCCGCAGCGCGCTGATCGCGGTGAACGGGGTGTCGAGGTCGGTCACGGTGCCGTCCGGGCTCGCGATCGCGAGCCCGTCGATGCCGCCGGACCAGCGGGCGAACACCACGCGGTGGTCGGCCAGCACCACGTACCGGCCCGTGCCCAGGCCCCAGGCCGGCACGCCGATCTCGGCGTCGAGCACGACCACCGGCTCGACGATGCCGCTCTGGCCGAGCCGGTAGAGGTTCCACCAGCCGGTGCGGTCGGACAGGAAGTACAGGGTGCCGTCGGCGTGCCAGCGCGGTTCGGACACCGACTCCCCCGGCCCGCCCGCGACCACGGTCTCCTCGCCGGTGGCCAGGTCGCGCACCCGCAGCTCGGTCGAGTCCCACGGCATGTCCGGGTGGTTCCACGCGACCCACGCGAGCTTCCCCGCGTCGGGCGAGAACCGCGGGCTCGCGACGAAGTCCGGGCCGGACACGAGCACCTCGGGCTCGGCGTTTTCGGTGAGCAGCACGATCTCGTTGCGCACATCGGCCGCGCCCTGGCCGGTTTCGGGATGGTGCTCCCGCACCACGGCCAGGCGCGTCCCGTCGGCGGTCAGGTCGCCGTCGGCGTACCGGTCACCGCGCGGCACCTCGGGCTCGGGGGTGACGGCTTCCGGCTCGCCATCGCGGCCGAGACGGTAGAGCCGCTGGTCGGCCCAGTTGGCGAACCACACCACGCCGTCGCGCACCCACCAGTCGGCCCCGCCGTACTCGTGCACGCTCGTGCGCGCCCCGAACCCGTCCGGCAGCAGGTCGGTGGTGCTCCCGTCGGCTTCGCGCCGCACGAGCTGCACCCGCCCGCCCTCGCCCGGCCGCGCCTCCGACCACACCACGGCGCCGGCGTCCGCCCGCACATCCGTGACGCGCACGGCGCTCTGCGTGATCAGGCTCGCGGTGAACGGCGTGGCCCAGGAACCGAACTCGGAGATCTGCACGGCGCCACGCTAGCCGATCTCCCGCACGCCGGGGGCCACGTTGCGCCCGTTGCCCCGCGGCGTTGCCGGATCGAACACAGCCGGATCGAACACAGCCGGTCGCACACTGCCGGATCGCGCATCGCCTCACACGGCGTACGTGTAATCCGGCACGTCGGTGACGAACATGTACCCCGGCGCGTGCGTGATCGCGAACGGCGGCTTCGACTGCATGATCGCGGCCTGCGGGGTGACGCCGCACGCCCAGAACACCGGAACCTCGCCCTCGCGGATCTCCACCGGGTCACCGAAGTCGGGCTTCGACAGGTCCTCGATGCCGAGCGCCTCGGGTGCTCCGATGTGGACCGGCGCGCCGTGCACGGCGGGGAACTGGCCGGAGATGCGCACGGCGTCGGCGACGCGGTCGGCGGCGATCGGGCGCATCGAGACGACCATGGGGCCGCTCAGGCGACCGGCGGGGGCGCACTCGCGGGTCGTCTTGTACATCGAGACGTTCTGGCCCTTGCTGATGTGGCGGACCTCGATACCGGCGGCGACCATGGGCGTCTCGAACGTGTAGCTGCAGCCGATGAGGAACGAGACGAGGTCGTCGTTCCAGTACTCCAGCACGTCGTCCGGCTCGTCGACCAGCTCGCCGTCGCGCCAGACGCGGTAGGCGCCGAGGTCGGTGCGCAGGTCGGCGCCGGGCGCGAGGTCGGTGTGGGGGCTGCCGGTGTCGGTGACGCCGATGATCGGGCACGGCTTGGGGTTGCGCTGGCCGAACAGGAGCGCGTCGTAGGCGTACTCGCGCGGCACGATGATCATGTTGGCCTGGGCGTAGCCGGGCGCCCAGCCTGCGGTGGGCACGCGCAGGCCGCCGCGGAAGGCTTCGCGGGATTCGGCCGGGCTCAGGGCAGGGGTGACAGTCATCAGCAGCTCCTCAGGAGAAGATCGAACCGAGTGAGGTGAGGGATTCGACGGCGGCGTACGCGGTGAACAGCCAGGCGGCGATGCCGACGCCGAGCAGCACCTTCGGGTAGCGGTAGCCCGCGATCAGGTCGCGGCGGCGCAGCGCCACCCACAGGATGATGGCCAGGCCGATGGGCAGCACGAGCCCGTTGATCGCGCCGGCGAACACCAGCATCGACTGCGGCGTCTGGCCCGCGGCGATGAACACGATCGTCGCGAGGCCGATCAGCACGATCACCGCGCGGTTGAAGTGCGTGCGCACGGGCTTGACGTAGGACTGCAGGAACGTGGCGGTGGTGTAGGAGTTGCCGATCACGCTCGTCATCCCGGCGGCCCAGAACACCAGGCCGAACAGGTGCAGCCCCACCGTGCCGAACGCCGACAGGAAGGCCGAGCCCGCGGCGTCGTTCTTGTTCGCCAGCGTCGCGCCGGTGGCGACCACGCCGAAGAAGCCGAGGAACAGCACGATCCGCAGCACGCAGGCCACGAGGATGCCGGTCCACGCGCCGCGGTTGATGCGCTTGAGGTTCGCCACGCCGGTGATGCCGGCGTCGATCAGCCGGTGCGCGCCGGAGTAGGTGATGAACCCGCCGACGGTGCCGCCGATCAGCGTGAGGATCGGCAGGAACGGCAGGCCCTTCGGGTCGACGGTGCCGACCGCGGCCTGGCCCACCGGCGGCGCCGTGGCCACGACCAGCGCGATGATCAGCGCGATCTTCACGAAGCCGAGCACCACCATCACGCGGTCCACAGCCGTGAGCACCGAGCGGACCAGGAAGATCGCGATGGCGAGGATGCCGCTGATCGCGGCGCCGATCCGCGGGTCGATGCCCAGCAGGTTGTGCAGGCCGAGACCGGTGCCGGCGATGTTGCCGATGTTGAACACGACCGCGCCCAGCACCACGAACACCGTGAGCACCTGGCCGGCGCCCGGGAACACCTTGCTCGCGATGTCCTGCGCGCGCTGCCCCGAGATGCCGAGGATGCGCCACACGTTGAGCTGCACGGCGACGTCGATGATCATCGAGACCACCACCGCGCACGCGAACGAGGCCCCGTAGAGCACGGTGAACGAGGCGGTCTGGGTGATGAACCCCGGTCCCGCCGCGCTCATGGCCATCAGCAGCGCCGCGCCGAACAACGGCGGCACGCGCAGCCGGCCCGGCCGGGCCTGCTGCGTGTCGGTACTGGTCACGCTGTCCATCCCACTCCTTGGTCCCGATTGGCGGGGGTTGCCGCGCAGCTTAAGTTAGACGTCTGACGTCTTACGACCTGTATCACCATTTGGGAGGCACCGTGGCGGAGAACCTGCCGTCGGTCTGGATCCAGGACCTGACCTGGGAAGAAGTGAGCTCGTACCTGGAAACCGAGCGGATCGTGATCGTGCCGATCGGCAGCACCGAGCAGCACGGCCCGGCCGGTGTGCTGGGGGTCGACTCGTACGTGGCCATCACGTTGGCCGAGGACGTGGCCGAGCGCAAGGGTGTGCTGGTCGCGCCCCCGATCTGGTACGGCGACTCGTCGCACCACGGCGCGTTCCCCGGCACCATCACGGTGCGCCCGGACACGCTGACGCTGCTGATCCGCGACGTCGCCCGCAGCCTCGCGCGCCACGGCTTCACCCGCATCATCCTGCTCAACGGCCACAAGGGCTCGAACCTGCCCGCGCTCAACAGCGCCGTGCGCGTCCTGCACGACGAGGAGCTGCCCGAGGTGCTCTTCGCCGTCGCGGACCCGCTGCACCTGGCGCGGTCGGCTTCGCCGACGATCAAGGAGACCAACGAGCACCACGCCGGTGAGCTCGAGCTCTCCCACGTGCACTACCGCTACCCGGGCAAGATCCGCACCGACCGCCTCACCGACGCCTCCGTCGACTTCGACGCGGTCTTCGGCGGCTTCGTCGGCAACGACCTGTTCGGCCCGGCGCCCGACGGCGTCGAGATCATCTGGTCGGGCGACGAGCAGCGGGCGTTCACCCCGACCGGCTCGTTCAGCTCGTCGAAGGGCCTCTCGGAGGACAAGGGCAAGCGTTACCACGACCACATCGTCGGGCGCCTGGGCGAGCTGGTCGACTGGCTGCGCACGTACGACGGCCCCATCGGCCGCCGCGAGGACTGACCCGTGGTCACGCGGATCCACCCCGAACCGGCTCTGCCGGCCGACCTCACGGCGATCACGTCCGACGCGTACCGGCAGGTCAAGGACCGGCTGCGCGAAGTGATCACGCGGCTCGGCGAGGCGGGCCGGCTGCGGCTGCCGTCGGAAGCGGAGCTGTCGGCCGCGCTCGGCGTGAGCCGGGCCACGCTGCGCTCGGCGCTGCAGTCGCTGCAGAAGGAGGGGCGGATCCGCCGGCTGCACGGCCACGGCACGTTCATCAACCGCCACGCGCTGGGCCTCGGCGCCAACCTCGCGGAGGCGGGCGCGTTCCTGGACCTGCTCGCAGAGGCGGGTCACGAGGCGTCGGTGCGCACGGCCGACCGGCGCCTGGTGGCACTCGAGGCGGACGTCGCGACGTCGCTGGAGATCCCGGCCGGCGAGCAGGCGCTGCGGATCGAGCGGGTCTTCGCCGCCTCGGGCGAGCCGGCGGTGCACAGCGTGGACCACTTCCCGGCCCGCCTGCTCGGCGCCGACCCGCGGGCGCTGGACCCCGCGCAGTCGACGTTCGAGTTCGTGGAGCGTCACCTCGGCCCGCCGGTGTGCTACTCCGTCGCCCAGGTGCGGCCGGTGCTGCCGCCGCCGGAAGTCGCCGCGGCGCTGAACATCCCGGCGACGCAGCCGCTGCTTCGGTTGCGCCACACCCACATCCGGGCCGACGAGCAGCCCGTGGCCGTCACGGTCGCGCACGTCAACGACGAATACCTGCGTTTTTCGGTGATCCGGACCTACCTCGATGAGTGAGAGATGACCACACTGGCCAACCCGCCGCGGCTCGACCGCAAGGCGTGGGGCGTGCTGGCGCTGACCCTGGTGTTCTGGGTCGCCGACGGCTACGACACGTTCGTGCTGCTGATCACCGCGCGGCCGACGCTCACCGAGCTGCTGCCGCACGACCAGCTGCCGCACCTCACGACGTACCAGGGTTACCTGGTCGCCATCACGCTCGCGGGCTGGGCCACGGGCGGGATCGTCGGCGGCGTGCTCGGCGACCGGCTGGGCCGGCGGCGGACCATGATCGTGGCCGTCGCCGTGTACAGCGTCTTCACGGCGTGCTCGGCGCTGTCCGGGAACTGGTGGGTCTTCGGGCTCACGCGGTTCCTGACCGGGCTCGGGATCGGCGCCGAGTGGGGCGTGGGCACCTCGCTGCTGCAGGAGGTGTGGCCGGAGCGGTGGCGGGCCCGGGGCGCCGGCTTGCTGCAGGCCGGGTTCTCCGTCGGCGGCGTGCTCGTGTCGGGCCTGTGGGTGCTGCTCGGCTCGACGCTCGGGCTGTCGTGGCGCTGGATGTACCTGTTCGGCGTGATTCCGCTCGTCGTCGTGCTGCTGGTGCGCCGCAGCATCCCCGAGTCCCCGCGCTGGGCGGCTCAACGCAAGCGAAAAGTCGGGATCGGCGAGCTGCTGGCGCCCGGCGTGCGGCGGAATTTCCTGGGCGCGCTGGCGGTTTCGATCGCGATCACCGGCGGCTGGTGGGCGGTGAGCTCGTTCCTGCCCAGCTTCGTCGGCGGGCTCGTCGACGATCCGAAGCGCATCGCGTTCTACACGGGCTGGGCCGGCGCCCTGTACAACCTCGGCGAGATCGTGGGCTGCATCCTGCTCGGGTTCCTCGCCGAGAGCTGGGGCCGCAAGCTCTCGATCCAGGTGTACTTCGCCGGGTGCGTGGCGATCGTGCCCATCGTGTTGCTGCTGGTGCACGACGCGGCGACCGCCACGTGGCTGCAGCTGATCGCCGGGTTCCTCACCGGCGGCGTGTACAGCTGGTACACCGTGCACACGCCGGAGCTGTTCTCCACGTCGATCCGCGCGACGGCGATCAGCGTGGTGTTCAGCGGTTCGCGTTATCTGGCCATGGCCGGCGCCGTGCTGATCGGCCCGCTGGCCTCGGCCGTGGGCGGGTTCGGCCACGCCGCCGCGATCTTCGCCCCGATCTACCTGCTCGGCATGCTCGCCGTGCTGTTCCTGCCCGAGACCAAGGGCAAACCCCTGCCGGACTGAGTGTTTCCCACCGGACCGAGTGCCTGTCGCTGGAAGAAAGGACCACCCATGACCGTGAAGGTCGACATCCGGGTTCCCGTCGGCCGCCCGCTGCCCGAGCTGACGAAGTTCATCGTGTCGTGTGAAGAGGCCGGGTTCAACGGCGTCGGCGTGCACGACCACCACCACTCGGGCCGCGACGTCTACTCCGCCCTGACGCTGGCCGCCGCTGCGACGTCGAAGCTGCAGCTGTACCCGGCCACCACCAACACGGTCACGCGCCACCCGCTCGTGCTCGCCGCGATCGCCAACTCGCTGGCCGAGATCGGCCCGGGCCGCGTGCTGCTCACGCTCGCGCCGGGGTTCCTCTCCGTCGAGAAGGCGGGGCGGCCGCAGGGGCGGCGCGAGCAGCTGAGCGAGGCGGTCACGGCGATCCGCAAGCTCGTAGCCGGCGAGACGGCCACTGTGGACGGTCACGAGATCAAGATGAACAACGTCGCCAAGCCCGCACCCGGGATCTTCGTGCTCGCGGCCGGGCCGAAGATGCTGGAGCTGGCCGGCGAGGTCGCCGACGGCGTGGTGATGCTCGCGGGCCTGCATCCGGACAGCATCGAAGCGGCGCGCTCGCACGTGCGCGCGGGTGCCCAGCGCGCGGGCCGCGCGCCGGAGTCGGTGCAGGAGATCCTCATCGTGCCCACGGCGATCGAGCCGTTCGACACCGCGCGCGAGTGGGTGCGGCGCTACTTCCGGCCGGACAAGCCGTTCCTCAACTACCCGAGCACCGCCAACCTGCGCTGGCTGCGCGCGGCCGGCCTCGACATCCCCGAGGACCACGACCCCACCGCGTTCACCTCGGCGCAGGCCAAGGAGATCAGCGAGGCGTTCGGCCTGTTCGGGCCCGCGGAGTACTGCGCGGAGCGGCTGCTGCAGGCTCAGTCGGAATCCGGAGTGGAGCACGTGTTCTTCTTCCCTTCGCACACGGCCGAAAGCGGCTACGACCTGCCGGAGGCCGACGTCGCCGCCTTCGCCGACGTCATCGGCCCGCGTCTGGCCGCGGGCTAGTCCCGCTTACGGGAACCGCTTCGCCCAGCGCCTGGACCACCGCGAGCGAGTCGAGGTAGTCGCGCCAGCGCACGACCTTGCCGTTCGCGACGGTGACGATGGAGACGAAGCGGTTCTCGTAGGGCCGGCCGGTTTCGACGACGCGGCCGTGCACTCCGTATTCGAGCGTGATCACGGACTTCTCGCGGTCGTGGTGCACGGCCAGGTCGCCGGCCCCTTCGAGCACGATGGCTTCGCCGTAGCCGCGATAGAGCTCGGCCAGCGCCCCGCGCCCCTCGACCCGCCTCGGATAGCCGGGCACCGTCACGACGAACTCGGTGACGACGTCTTCGGCGAGCAGGTCGAAGAAGTGCTCGCCTTCGACGTGGCCGGCGAGACCTTCTTTGACGACACCGAAAAACGGTTCGAGGGCGGCGAAATCTTCGAGGTGTTCCACGGTCATGGGCTGAGTTCCTGTTCTCGATCCGGGTTTGTCCGGTGTCGAGAACGGTAGGACCCGGCACCGACAGTTCCGGCTGCCGTGGCGTCCCTCGATCCGGTGAATGGGCCGCTGATTTTCGCTGGGCTCGGCGGCGTTTCGCTTCGGTGTTCGGTTCCTCGTGGCCGTGTCCACACCGGCGCCGGTAACCGCGGCCGGGAACCTAGCCCTGCCACTCCCAGGAAAACCGGGACCGTCCCTGCCGCCGGCCGGGCGGCGCATCGTGGAGGAGAGCACGGAAGACCCAGCAGGAAAGGCATCCGACCATGGCCGACAGCGTTCCCGGCGGCACCCTCAACCTCGCCGACGACCTCACCCTCAGCCGCATGGGCTACGGCGCCATGCAGCTGGCCGGCCCCGGCGTCTTCGGTCCGCCGAAGGACCACGACGAGGCGATCGCGGTGCTGCGCGAAGCGGTCGAGCGCGGCATCACCCACATCGACACCAGCGACTTCTACGGCCCGGTCGTCACGAACGAGCTCATCAAGGAAGCACTGCACCCCTATCCCGCCGGCCTGCACATCGTCACGAAGGTCGGGGCGCGCCGCGGCCCGGACGGCTCGTGGAACCCGTCGCTGGAGCCGGAAGACCTCAAGGCGCAGGTGCGCGAGAACCTGCAGCACCTCGGCCTCGACGCGCTCGACGTGGTGAACCTGCGCGTCGGCTCCCACGAGGGCACGGACGACACCCCGCTGAGCGGACAGTTCGGCGCGCTGGCCGAGCTGCGTGAGCAGGGCCTGATCCGCCACCTCGGGCTCAGCGGCGTCTCCGACGCGCAGCTCACCGAGGCGCAGGCCATCGCGCCCGTGGTCACCGTGCAGAACCTGTACAACCTGGTCACCCGCGCCGACGACGCCCTGGTGGCACGCTGTGCCGAGGAGAACATCGCGTTCGCCGCGTTCTTCCCGCTCGGCGGGTTCAGCCCGCTGCAGTCGGAGACGCTGGCCAAGGTCGCCGCGAACCTCGACGCGTCGCCGCAGCAGGTCGCGCTCGCGTGGCTGCTGCAGCGCTCCGCCACGACCGTGCTGATCCCCGGCACGTCGTCACGCGGGCACCTGCGCGAGAACATCGCCGCGGCCGACCTCGTGCTGCCGGCCGAAGCGGTGGCGGAGCTGGACGCCATCGGCGCCTGAACGTCCACTGTGGACTCGGACGCGATCGCGGGGTTAGGCTCACCGGCGTGATCACCACGGACGGATACCTGTACCTCGTCGACCGCGCGCTCGACGGGATGGCGGCCACGCTCACCGAGCTGGGCGACGAGCTCGCGAACGTCCGCCCCGAGGCGGCCGGGACGAACTCGCCGTACGCGATCGTCACGCACTGTCTCGGGGTGATGGCGTTCTGGGGCGGCCAGGTCGTGGCGGGCCGCGACGTGGCGCGCGACCGGGCGGCGGAGTTCGAGGCGGCGGGACCGGTCGCGCCGCTGGTGGAACGAATGCGGGCGGTCCGGGAGCGGTTCGGCGCCGACGTCGCCGGGTGCACCCCGGCCGCGCCGCCGAAGGGCGAGGTCCCGCCGAAGTACCGCGACACCCCGATCGGCGCAGCTCAGGGCCTCGCACTGCTGCACGTGTACGAGGAGCTGGCCCAGCACCGCGGCCACCTCGACCTCACCCGCGACGTAGTGCTCGGACCCCGCGACGAAACCGTGTAGAGGACACGGCGCCGGCTCCGTCCTTACAGTGAGCGTGCCGACGCGCGGCACGCCGGAAGGGGCGGAGGACCCACGATGACGAAGTACATGGTGATGCAGACGTACTCGGGCGGCGAGGCCTGCGACGCGCCGATGAGCGAGTGGTCCCCCGAGGACATCCGGGTGCACATCGCGTTCCAGCGGGCGCTCAACGAGGAGCTCACCGACAAGGGCGAGCTGGTGGACGCGCAGGGGCTGGCCGGGCCGGAGGCCGCGAAGAAGGTCGTGTCCGGTGGTGCGGGCGGGACCGTGGTGACCGACGGGCCGTTCACGGAGAGCAAGGAGCTGCTCGCGGGGTACCGGATCATCGACGTCGACTCGGAGGAGCGGGCGCTGGAGATCGCCGCGCGGCTCTCGGCGGCGCCCGGGCTCGGGGGCACGCCGATCCGCCAGCCGATCGAGGTCCGCCAGGTGATGAGCGCGCCGGCCTGATGGCGGCCGAGAGCGTCGAGGACCTGTTGCGCGCGCTCGCGCCGCAGGTCCTCGGCGTGCTGGCCCGGCGGTTCGGCGACTTCGACGCGGCCGAGGACGCCGTGCAGGAGGCCCTGCTCGCCGCGGCGCTGCACTGGCCGGACGAGGGCGTGCCGGGCAACCCGCGCGGCTGGCTGATCCAGGCGGCGGCGCGGCGGCTGACCGACGCGTACCGCAGCGACGAAGCCCGCGCGCGGCGTGAGCTGGCGGTGTTCGCCGAGCCGGTGGGCGCCGAGGTCCCGGACGAGGACGACACGCTCACGCTGCTGTTCCTGTGCTGCCACCCCGCTTTGACGTCGGCCTCGGCCATCGCGCTCACGCTCCGGGCCGTCGGCGGCCTGACCACGGCGGAGATCGCGGGCGCGTTCCTCGTGCCCGAGGCGACGATGGCGCAGCGGATCAGCCGGGCGAAGGGGAAGATCAAGGCTTCGGGCGTGCCGTTCCGGCTGCCGGCCGACGACGAGCGCGCACCGCGGCTGAAATCGGTGCTGCACGTGCTCTACCTGGTGTTCAACGAGGGCTACACCAGCAGCGCCGGGACGAGCCTGCACCGCACGGAGCTCTCGGGTGAGGCGATCCGGCTCGCGCGCCTGCTGCACGGGGTGCTGCCGGAAGACGGCGAGGTCACGGGCCTGCTGGCCCTCATGCTGCTCGTCGACGCGCGCCGCCCCGCGCGGACCGGGCCCGACGGTGACCTGGTGCCGCTGGAGAACCAGGACCGGACGCGGTGGGACCGGTCGCTGATCAGGGAAGGCGTCTCGCTCGCCACGGCGGCGCTTTCCGGCGGGCCCGCCGGCGAGTACGCGCTGCAGGCGGCGATCGCGGCGAGCCACGACATCGCGTTGCGCGCGCAGGACACTGACTGGCCCCGGATCCTGGCCCTCTACGAGCGGCTCGACACCTCGGCGGACAACCCGATGGTCACGCTGAACCGCGCGATCGCGACGGCGATGGTGCACGGCCCGGCTACAGGTCTGGACCTGCTCGCGACGCTCGACGGGCAGCTCGCCGGCCACTACCGCCTCGACGCCGTGCGCGCCCACCTGCTGGAACGCGCGGGCGAAACCCCGGCCGCGATCGGCTGTTACGAGGCCGCCGCGGCGCGCACCACGAACGCCCCGGAACGCCGCTACCTCACGGTTCGCGCCGCGCGGTTGCGGGCGGACCACCGCTGACCGTCCTCTTCGGACAGTGAGTCGATGTTCCACACTTCGCTCTCACAACGCGGCCCAGTAGGATCAGCACCGATCCTGACGGAAAGCGGAGTGGACCATGGCCACCACGGGTGATCGGCGGACGGGGTACGACATCACGAGCGTCCCCGCCGAGACGGTGCTCGCCGCGCTGCGGGCAGCCGTGCCGCCGTCGGCCACCTCGGGGGTCGTCTGGTGGATCTACGCCGGTCAGGGCCCTGGGACACCCCACCTCGTCGTCGGCCTGCGGGGTGACCGCGGCGCACTGGTGTGGCAGGAGAACGGCGCCGCGCACCTGCCCGCCGACGGCGCCGGCGCCGCGTCCGCCGACTACTTCAGCCTGCAGGGCGGCCACTTCCCGCAGCCCGCGGGCAGCGAGGTGCCGGCCGAACTCGTGCTCCGCGCGGTGGCGGAGTTCGCGGCGACCCGGGTCCGACCGGAGTGCGTCGCCTGGAAGCTGCCCTAGGCCGTCGCGGCGTCGAGGTGCATTAGCCTCACCACGGCGAGGTTCGCGACGAACAGGGCAGGTAGCAGGAGCCCGAGCGTCCGCAATCCCGAGAACCACAGGCCCGCGGCGGCGCCGCCGACCACGACGACGACGGTGAGCGCGTAGAGCAGCGGCGTGTGCAGCTTCGCGGTCGGCGCGGCGAACAGGGCCCACAGGCCGATGCCCACGGCGGGCGCGCCCAGGCCGAGCAGCAGCCTGCCCGCGGTGGACTCCCCCGTGTGGAACCCCCAGTACCCGAGCGCGGCGATCGCGGCCAGCTCCAGCAGGAAAGCCAGGCCCAGGTTTCCCCAGCGCCACACGGTCTCGATCACGGTCGCCTCCTTGAAGTGAGAGCAGTGCTCTCTGTCGGAAGCAGTGTTCACCCTTCTCGTTAGCGTTGTCAAGAGCACTGCTCTCGGATCGCCAGTGCCGCGGTCGCGAGGACGACGGCGAGCCACACCGGCGCGCGGTAACCGGTGCCGATGAGGCCGGCGGCGAGCCACGGCCCGGCGGCGGCGCCGACGTTGAGCGCCGCGGCGGCGAACGCACCCCTCAGCGCCGGCGCGTCCGGGGCGGCGCGCAGCACCTGCGCGACGGCGGTGGACCCGACGGCGAACGACAGCAGTGCCTGCACGGGGACGAGGACGAGCAGCACGGTCGCGTTCCCCGCACCGAACGCGAGGGCGAGCCAGCCGACGGCGAGCGCCACTTGCGCCTTTCGCGTGGCCGGACGCCGGCCGGCGAGCGCGACCCCGGCGGACGCCCCGAGGCCGAACAACGCGAGGAGGACGGGCAGCCGGCCGCCGTCCGAGTCCACCAGCAGGGCGAGGTAGGTGAACACGGCGAAGGTGGCGCCGTTGACGAGCGCGCCCCGGCCGAGCGCGGCCAGCACCCGTGGTCGCTTCAGCACCGCGAACTCGGCCATGACGGGTGCACTCGCGGTTTTCGTCCTGGGCGCCCACCGCGCGATGGCGGCGAACGCGGGCACGGACACCAGCGCGACCGCCCAGAACGCCGAGCGCCACCCCCACACCTGCCCGAGCACGGCGCCCGCCGGCACTCCGGCGATGCACGCCAGCGTCGTCCCGGTCAGCACCACGGCGGTCGCCCGCCCCTCGGCGCCGGGCGCGGCATCGGCCGCCACGGTCAGCGCGACGGCGAGAAACCCGGCCGTCGCAAGCGCGGCCAGCAGCCGCGTGCCGAGCAGGATGCCGAACCCGGGCGCCAGCGCCCCCACCACGTGCACCGCGATGAACACCCCGAGGTACCCCAGCAGCGCGCTCCGCCGCGGCCACCCCCGGCCGGCCACCGCCAGCACCGGCGCCCCGACCACCATCCCCACGGCGAACACCGCCGTCAGCGACCCCGCGGCGGCCGGCGAGACCCCCAGGTCCCGCGCCACGCCGGGCACCGGGCCCGACACCATGAACTCCGACGTCCCCTGGGCGAACACGGCCAGGGCGAGCAGATACGGCAACACAGACACTCCCGAGATCGACGTGACCGTCCTGTTCGGACGGTGAAAGAAGGCACGGTCGATCGGAGCGTCTGGCCTCGGCTACCGGGAAATACGGCAGCTACTGGAGAACACGGCCGCTAGGGAACACAAACTCCGCAACGCCACCGCTCGACCGGTGGCGCCACTCTGTTCGCCTCGGGACTGCTCATGGCGCGCACGGTAGCAGCGTCGGGGGGTGGCGCCGAACGGTTTTCGGCCGGGGCTTCCCGACGGCGTTCCAGGATCCCCGCATTACCCGCCGCAGCCCCGAAAGATCGCCTGCCAAGAGGACAAAGGCCACCCTCGGTGGTAGTTCCGGGCAGCGGTCACGAAGGGTAGCGCTCGAACGGAGCAGCGAGGCAAGATCGTGTCCTTCGTTCGGCGGCGTCGCTCTACCCTGAGTCTCAGTAATCTTCTCCGCCATGAACGACCGAAGGACCGGGATTCGCACGGTCCAGATGGCGGGCCTGGGCATCGTCGCCGGGCTGGGGTTCCTGGTGGCGAGCCTGTGGTGGTCGGCGGCCACGTGGTGGAGCTGGCTGGGCGGGAGCGTGCTGGTGGGGATACTGACGTGGATCTTCGTGTTCGAGCTGCTGCGGCTCGGGCGAAGGGGCGACGACTGATCCGCCTCGGGCAACAGCACAAAAAAGAGGGGCCGCCCTCGGAAAAGGGCGGCCCCTCGAAGAAAAACCTACTTCGTGAAGTACCAGTCCTCAGGGCTGCGCGCCGTCTGGACCGCGGGGAACGAGACGCCGCCGAGGTCCTTCGCGACGACCTCCATCGGGCCGCGCAGGGGCATGTTGATCTGGCCCGGCAGGGTCTTCGTGGCGTAGTCCTCGTAGGCGGCGAAGGCGTTCTTGTCGTCGCTGTGCAGAGTGGCCTCGATGAGCTTGTCCAGCTGCGGGTCGTCGTAGTTGCCGATGTTGCCGGTGGAGCCGGGGAGCAGCAGCTGGTCACCGGTGGGCACGGCGTTGTACTGCTGGTATCCGAAGTAGCCCATCTGCCAGTCGCAGGCGGGGCCGGAGCCGTGGCAGTCGCTGACGTCGCCCAGCAGCGCGTTGAACTCCTGGCCCTTCAGGTCGAACACGATGCCCGCCTCGGCGGCGTCCGACTTCCACTGCTGCATGATCCGCCCGTACGCGGGGTTGCCGGTCGAGTACTGCAGGTTGAACTCCAGCCGCGTGCCCGCCGCGACGCCGGCGCCGCACTGGTTCGGGGCGGTGCCGGGTGCGGTGCAGGTCATGGCGCCGTTCTGCAGGGTCCAGCCGTGTGACGTCAGCAGGGCCTTCGCGTTCGCCTTGTCGAACGGGTACGGGCCCGCGCCGCGCTCGGCGTCGGTCACGTAGGAGTTGTCCGGGTTGGTCGGCACCGGGCCGGTCGTCACGGTGGCGTAGCCGCGGTAGGCGACGTTCACGTCCGTCACCTGGTCCAGGGTCTGCTGGAACGCCTGCCGGACGTAGAGCTGCTTGAACACCGCCCCGAACTTCGGGTTGTCCATGTTCAGGATCGTCGAGCTCCAGCCCCACGCCGCGGCGGGCACGAGGTTGTAGTTGGCCTGCAACGGGTTCGTCGCCGGCACCTTCTCGCTCGCCTTCTTCTGCGGCAGGTCCGCACCCTGCACGCCGCCGACGGAGATGGTCCGGCCGCTGCGCAGCGTGTTGAATTCCGCGCTGGTGCTCGTGAATGGCTGCATCTTGTAGTGCGCCAGGTGCGGCTTGTCCGGCCCGCTGTACTTCGGGTTCGGGTCGTAGCTGATGTTGCCCTCGGCGTCGAACGACGTCAGGTGCCACGGCCCGTCCACGACCTGCCACAACGGATCCGTCGCGTAGGTCGAGAGGTCCTTGCTCTTGGTGAACAGGTACTTGTACACCGCGTCGCACTTCGCGCGGTCGTCCGCGCAGCCGCCGCTGCCTGCCGCCGCGGAGTCCGAGATCTTGTCCCACGCCATCGGCAGCGGTGCGATCTGCGCGAGCTCCTGGCCGGTGAACCACGTCGGCGAGTACGAGTCGGTGAGCTGCAGCGTCACCTGCTGCGGCCCGGTCGCCGTCGCGGACTTCACGTTGTCCGGGAACTGGCCCGGCACGTAGCCGTACCAGTTGGCCTTCTCCGCGAACATCATGTTCATCCAGAACACCACGTCCTTGGCGTTCACCGTCTCGCCGTTGGACCACTTGTACGGCTTGACGTTGATCACCACCTTGGTGTTGTTGTCGCTGAACACCGGCGGGTCGGCGAGGCTCTTGGTGGTGTTGACGCCGGTGCCGCCGTTCGCGTCGCCGAACCAGTACAGCTCGCGGTACATGAGCTGCTGCAGGTCGCCGGTCGCGTAACCGCTGTTGTGCGCCGAGTCCACGAACGGGAAGATCCAGTTCGGCTGGGTGCCCGGCGATTCGGCGAACACGGCCGTGCCGCCTTCGGTCGGGGTGCCCCCGCCCGAGCTCGAGCTCCCGCCGCTGCACGCGGTGGCGAGCGCGGCCGCGGCCAGCACCACCACCGGCGCCACGAGTGCCTTGCGCAGTCTCATCCGTTCTCTCCTTGGTAGACTTTCGTCGCGTCGTGCTCACGAGCGGCGTCGAGCGGGAAGTGGCAGGCCGCCTCGTGCCCGGCGCCGAACGGCCGCAGCACGGGCTCCTCTTCGGCGCAGATCTCCTGCGCGAACGGGCAGCGCGTGCGGAAGCGGCAGCCCGACGGCGGCGAGATCGCGGACGGCAGCTCGCCCGAGACGCCGCCGCTCTGGCGGGCCGCCCACGGATCGGCGACCGGGACCGTGTCGATCAGCCCCCGCGTGTACGGGTGCCGCGGACGGCCGTGCACCTCCGCGGCGGGGCCGACCTCCACGAGCTTGCCCAGGTACATCACGCCGATGCGCTGCGCCAGGTACCGCACCACGGACAGGTCGTGGGAGATGAACACGTACGTGAGCCCGTGGCGCTCGCGCAGGTCGTTCATCAGGTTCAGGATCTGCGCCTGCACGGACACGTCCAGCGCCGACACCGGCTCGTCGGCCACGATCAGCTTCGGCTCCAGCGCCAGGGCCCGCGCGAGCCCGACGCGCTGGCGCTGCCCGCCGGAGAACTCGTGCGGGTACCGCTGCGCCGCGTCGGCGGGCAGCCCCACCTCGCCCAGCAGCTCGCGGACCCGCGCGCTGCGCTGCGCCCGGGTGCCGGCGCCGTGGATCTCCAGCGGCTCGGCCAGGATCGCGCCGACGCGCATGCGCGGGTCGAGCGAGGCGTACGGGTCCTGGAACACCAGGTGCGTGTCGCGGTGGCGCTGCCGCAGCTCGGCGCCACGCAAGGAAGTCAGCTCCGTGCCGCCGATCCGGATGTGGCCCGACGTCGGTTCGTCGAGCCCGACCACGGCCCGGCCCACGGTCGTCTTGCCGCAGCCCGACTCCCCGACGAGCCCGAACGTCTCCCCCTCCGCCACGGAGAAACTCACCCCGGCGACGGCGGACACCGTGCCTGTGCGGCGCCGCAGCACCGCGCCCTTGGTGACGGGGAAGTCCTTCACCAGGTTCTCGACTTCCAGCAGCGGCGCGCCCGCCGTCGGCTCCGAAGCCGGCGCGCCCGCCCGCTCGTGCACGCGGACCACGGCCGACGGTTCCTCGACCGCCGCCGAACCGACCGGGTGGAAACACGCGTACTCGTGCCCGGCCACGTCGGCGCGCAGCTCCGGGTCCTTCTCGACGCACTCCTCGGTCGCGTAGCGGCAACGCGGCGCGAAGCGGCAGCCGGCCGGCGGTTCGCGCAGGTCGGGCGGCAGGCCGGGGATGCTGTAGAGCTTCTCCCCCGACTCGGCCGAGTTCTCCGGCAGCGCCTCGAACAACGCCTCGGTGTACGGGTGGCGCGGGTTGCCGAACAGCCGGCGCGTGTCCGTGAGCTCGGCGATCTTCCCGGCGTACATCACGGCGACGCGGTCGGCGCGGCCCGCGACCACGCCGAGGTCGTGCGTCACGAGGATCACGGCCATGCCCAGGCGGCGGCGCAGGTCGTCGATCAGCTCCAGGATCTGGTGCTGCACGGTCACGTCGAGCGCGGTGGTCGGCTCGTCGGCGATGAGCAGCTCCGGCTCGCACACCAGCGCGCGGGCGATCATCACGCGCTGGCGCATGCCGCCCGAGAGCTGGTGCGGGTAGTCCTCGGCGCGTTTGCGCGCGTCCGGCAGCCGCACCAGATCGAGCATCGCGACGGCGCGCTCGTGCAGCTCGCGCCGGGACAGCGTCGAGTGCAGCTCCAGTGGTTCGCTCACCTGGCGCCCGATGGGCAGCGACGGATTGAGCGAGGTCATCGGGTCCTGGAACACCGTGCCGATGCGCTTGCCGCGGACCTCACGCAGCTCGGCGGGGGTCATGGCCGCGACGTCGTCGTCGCCGAGCAGGATCCGGCCCGACGCGATGCGCCCGCCGGGCGGGAGCAGCCGCAGGATCGACAGGGCCGTCATCGTCTTGCCGCTGCCGGACTCGCCGACGAGCCCGAGCAGCTCGCCGCGGCCGACTTCCAGCGTCACACCGTCGACGGGGCGGACAACGCCGTCGCGGACGTCGATGGTGGTGTGCAGTTCTTCCAGGCGCAGAACGGGTTCCATGGGGTTCAGCGCCTCCGCAGCCGCACTTCGAGCGCGTCGCGCAGGGCGTCGCCGAGCAGGTTGAACGCCACGACCACGAGCATGATCGCGATGCCGGGCGGCAGGATCATCCACCAGTAGCCGTTCTGCACGAACTCGGTGCCGTTGGACAGCATGTTGCCCCAGTCGGCGTGCGGCGGCGCGATGCCGAGGCCGAGGTAGCTCAGCGCGGCCACGAGCAGGATCGCGTCGGCCACCTGGAAGGTTGCGTTGACCACGATGGTGCCGATCGCGTTGGGCATGATGTGGCGCAGCACCACGCGTTTCCCGCCGCCGCCCATCATCCGCACGGCCTGCACGTACTCGCGGGTGCGCAGCGAAAGCGTCTCGCCGCGCACGAGCCGGGCCGGGCTGAGCCACGCGCCGAACGACACCACGACGATCAGCAGCCCCAGCGTCGGCGTGAAGATCGCGGCGAGGATCAGCAGCAGGAACAGCGTGGGGATGGCCAGCAGCGTGTCGACGATCCGCATCATCACCGCGTCGACGAACCCGCCGACGTGACCCGCGATGGCACCCCAGAACGTGCCGAACACGGTCGCGAGCACCGCCGCCGCGACGCCGATTTCGAGCGACGACCGGCCGCCGACCATGAGCCGGCCGAGCTCGTCGTAGCCCACGTCGTCGGTGCCCAGCGGGTGGCCCGCGCCCGGTGGCTGGTTGGCGCCCGAGAGGTTCGTCGCGATCTGCTCGGTGTGGTAGACCAGCGGGCCGAAGAAGCAGAACAGCACGAACAAGACGATCAACACGAGTCCCGCGACCGCCAGGCGGTTCTCGAGGAAGGCCCGCAGGGTCGCCCGCGCCGTGGAGCGCGGGGGTGCCACCGGAGCCGCGGCTTGGTCGGTCATCAGTACTTCACCCTCGGGTCGAGCACGGCGTAGCCGATGTCGGCGAGCAGGGAGCCGGCCACCGTCGCGAGCGCGACGACGAGCCCGATCCCCAGCAGCACCGGGTAGTCGTGCACCTGGGCACCCTGGATGAACGTGAAGCCCATGCCCGGGTAGTTGAACACCTGCTCGGTGATGAGCGCGCCCGCGAACAGCTGCGGCAGCGAAAGCCCCAGCAGCGTGACGATCGGGATCAGCGAGTTGCGCAGCACGTGGCGCGTGAGCACCTTGCCCTCGCTCGCCCCGCCCGCCAGCGCGGTGCGCACGTAGTCCTGGCTGAGGTTCTCCATCACCGACGAGCGCGCGTAACGGCTGAACGACGCGATGGTGATCAGCGCCAGCGTGAGCACGGGCAGCACGAGCGCCGGTGCCTGCGACAGGATCTCGCCCAGCGAGTCGCCGCTCGGTCCGAGTGGGGAGAACCACTGCAGCTGCACCGCGAACAGCAGCACGAGGATCTCGCCGAGGAAGAAGCTCGGCATCGAGTAGAACGCGAACGACAGGCCGGTCGCCACGTAGTCGCCCAGGGTGTTGCGCTTGCGCGCCTGGTACACGCCCAGCGGCACCGCCACCACGAGAGCGACCAAAGTGGACAGTGTCATGAGCAGGATCGTCTTGGGCAGGTGATCGGCGATCACGTCGGTCACCGGCTGGTTGAGCTTGTACGAGTAACCGAGATCACCGTGCAGCACGCGCCCGGCCCACGTGAGGAACTGCGTGACCAGCGGACGGTCGTAGCCGTTGTCGTGGAGGAACGTCCGGATCTGCAGCTGCGTGGCCTTCGGCCCGAGGATCGCGCGGGCCGGCCCGCCCGGCAGCAGCTGGAGCAGCACGAACGTGAGCACCGCGACCAGCACCACCACCACGACCGACTGCAGGACGCGGCGCGCCAGGTACCCCGCCATCAACCGTCCCCAGGATCGTTCCAGTACTTGCCCGATGCATAGACCTACACGGCGGAAGCTCACGTGTCCACGGCGCCCACGGAAACTGACGTGCCGTTGTCCCACCTGGTGATCTTCCTACTTTCGGCGCTACCGCCGCCGCATTGTCCGATGTAGATGATCGGCAAACCGGACAATCCGGGGCACACCGTGATACACGGCCCGGCGTCCGCGTTGTACGGATCGTGTACGGATCGCGCACAGACTCCTCACCGTTCGCGACGGACGAGTGAAGGAGTTGGGTGTCGTGCTGGGGAAGACAGTCGGGAAGACAACGGCCCGCCGCGTGGTCGCGGCGGTCCTGGCCGCAGGCGCGGTCACCACGGGCGGGGTGGCGCTGGCGGCGCCCGCGAGCGCCGCGCCGGCCGGGTCCTGGCGCGCCGACCTGTCCCACGTCGACGGCGACGACGTCAACGTCGAGGCGGCGGGCGGAGCGCTGACGCTGAAGGATTCCGCTTGGCACAGAACGGATCTGCTCACCGCCGGTAGCCAGGGCTACCTGGTCTCCGCCGCGCAGCAGCTCGCCTCGCCGGTGAATCGCGTGACGACGAACGTCGCCGCGGACCTGCCGAAGGGCACCGACGTGCAGATCGACGTGCGCGGCCGCACCGGCGCCGACGACTGGACCGAGTGGACGCCGGCCGGCGCGCAGGCCGCCTCGTTCGGCCGCGCGGTGAGCGTGGTGCAGGCGCGGATCTCCCTGTCCAGCACCACCGACGGCGTGCGCCCGACCGTGCGCGAGGTCGACCTGACCGGCACCCTGGCCCCGCAGGCCAACGCACTCGCCGCGACGACCCCGCTGACCTACACGATCTACGCCACGCGCGAGGGCCTCACCGGCCACACCACCGCCAACGGCCACGTGATCACCGCCAACGACCACTTCGTCGCGCTGCCCTCGGGCAAGGCGACCTCGCCCAAGGGCACCGGGAACTACACGGTGAAGGTGTGCCGCACCGACGGAAGCCGCTGCGAGTACGCGCCGGTGTGGGACGTCGGCCCGTGGAACACCAAGGACGACTACTGGAACCCGGCCTCGGTCCGCTCCGAGTACAAGGACCTGCCGCAGGGCCAGCCGGAGGCGTATGCCGCCTACCACAACCACTACAACGGCGGTAAGGACGACCTCGGCTACACCGTGGGCAACCCGGCCGGCATCGACCTCGCCGACGGCGTGTTCAACTCCGGCCTCGGGCTCGCCGACAACGGCAACGTGAAGGTGACCTACCTGTGGACCGGTTCGGCCGCCGCGACCGGGGTCGTGAGCACCGCCGGCGACCCGATGAACGTGCGGGCGAGCGCGAGCACCACGGCCGCCGTCAAGGGCCTCGCGGCGAACTACGCCAAGGTCAACATCGAGTGCTACGTCAACGGTTCTTCGGTGACCGGAACATTCGGCACCAGCACGATCTGGGACCGCATCGGCCCGGACAACTTCATCTCCGACGCCTACGTGAAGACCGGGTCCGACCTCCCCGTCGCCCCGCTCTGCTCCTGAGCTCGACGGTGAACGGTCCGGCGGGGACACTCCGCCGGACCGTTCACCTTTGCCCGCAACGCTTTTTTCCACCCGGTTCAGCGACATCGGTTTCCCCTCGGCCCGGCTATCGTGTCTGCCATCGTTTTCTTTGCGCCGAGGGGGTTTTCATGCCGAAGACACGACTGCCCGGAAGACGTCCGAACGCGGTGCTCGCCGCGGCGGTGTGGGCCGCGGCGATGGTCGGTGCGGCGGCACTGACCACTGTGGCCACCGGCCCGGAGGCGGCCGCGCAGGGCGCGATCGTCGGCGGGGAAAAGGCCTCACTGGCCGATCACCCGTACGCGGTGTACCTCGTGGACGACGCCGGCACGCAGTTCTGCGGCGGCGTGATCGTGGGCAGCTCGGCGGTCGCGACCGCGGCCCACTGCGCGGAAGCGGTGTCCACGAAGGACATCCGCGTCGTCGTCGGCCGCGAGGACAAGCGCACGGACGAGGGCAGCACGCTCTCCGTCACGAAAGCCTGGGTGCACCCGGACTTCGAGAAGGCCGAAGAGGGCGACGACATCGCGGTGCTGACCGTGCGCGGCCGCCTGCCGGGCCGCGCGGCGTCGATCGCCCGCGACACCGACGTGTACGCCGCCGGAACGAAGGCCACCGTGCTCGGCTGGGGCCGCGTCGCCGACGGCGGCGACCGCTCCGACTACCTGCGCAGCGCCGTGGTGCCGATGGTGAGCGACTCGACGTGCAAGCAGGCCTACGACTCCTACGACCCGGCGAGCATGGTGTGCGCGGGGTACCAGCAGGGCGGCATCGACGCCTGCAAGGGCGACTCCGGCGGCCCGCTCGTCATCGGGGACACGCTCGTCGGGATCGTGTCCTTCGGCGACGGCTGCGCGAAACCCGGCAAGCCCGGCGTCTACACGCGGGTGACCACGTTCGCCGGCGCGATCGCGCAGCAGACCCGCGGCCGCTGACCGTCCACAGCGGACTTACCCGGCGCCGGCCGACGAGCGCAGTACCTCCAGGAAATCCGCCACCGGCTTCGACCGCTGCGCCTCGGGCAGCGTGACCGCAGTGACGCGCCGGGCGAAGCCGCGGCCGGCCAGCGGACGGTCGGCGAGGTCCTTGCGGTGCGCGGCCAGCGACAGCCGCGGCACGAGGCTCACACCCATGCCCGCGGCCACGAGTCCCTGCAGCGACTGGTAATCCGCCGCGCGGAAGGTGATCTGCGGTTCGAACCCGGCGATGCGGCACATCGTCTCGTACGCCTGCTCGTACGGCGCGCGGTGCGTGCGCGTCACCCACTGCTCGCCGGACAGGTCGGCCAGCGCCACCTCTTCGGCGTCGACGAGCGGGTGGTCCAGCGGCAGCACGACGTGCAGCGGGTCGTCCGGCAGCGCCACGTGGTGCAGCCCGCGGTCCACCGGCTGCGGCGCGAAGTCGTAGCCCCACACCAGGACCACGTGCGCGGCGCCCTCGCGCAGCCGGCTGAACGCGTCGTCGCCGTGGGTGGCCGACAGGCGCAGGCGCACGCCGGGGTGCTGTTCGCGGAACGCCTTCACCACCGGCGGCAGCAGCTCGACCCCGGCGGTCGCGAACGCCTCGATCCGCAGCTCCGCCGGCTCGGTGCCGGACGAGCGCACCTCGTGCTCGATCGCCGAGAGCTCGCCGAACAGGCTCTTCGCGTGCGCGGCCAGCACCTCACCCGCCGGGGTCAGCTCGACCCCGCGCGGCAGCCGTTTGAGCAGCGACATGCCGACCTCGCGCTCGATCACCGACATCTGCTGCGAGACCGCCGACTGCGTGAGCTGCAGCCGGTGCGCGGCCGCGGTGAACGAACCCCCTTCGACCACCGCGACGAGGATCCGCAGGCGCCTGACGTCCAGCACCGGCGCCTACTCGCCCGTGACGGCGTACTGCGGTGCCCGCCCGCCGAGGGTCGCGTCCACGAACGCGACGGCCGCCCGCGCGTTCTCGATCCGGAAGGTGAGCAGCACGGTGTCGAACCCGTCGGAGGAGCGCTGCTGCTTCTCGAGCCCGTCGACGATCCGGTCCAGCACCCGCCGCTGCTCGCCGAGCAACGGCGCCGGGTCGGCGCCGCGCCGCTCCAGCAGCGCGAGCTTGACCAGCAGCTCCGAACGCACGTCACGCACGTGCCGGGCCGGGCGGGCGAGCCACTCGCCGACGGCGGCGTGGCCTTCGGGCGTGGCCTGCACGAGCGCGCGCGGCGGGCCGGAGTCGCCGGGCTCGGTGCCCGCGCCGACGACGAACCCGCGGGCCAGCAGCCGATCGACAGCCCGGTAGACGACGGGCTTCGGCAGCCGCCAGACCCGGCCGACCTCACCGGCCTCCGACGTGAGCCGCACGAGGGCGAAACCGTGCGTCGGGGACTCCGCCACCAGGCAGAGCACGATCCACTCGCTCAGTGACAACCCAGCCGACAACCCGGCCGACAACCCGGCTCCGTCTTCCACGTCCGACACTGTAGCTCGTGAGTAGTCTCGGTGATACTAGTCGCGGAAGATCGGGCCGGGCCGCCCGTCGCCATCGGGTCCTGCCAGGCCTTTTCAGCCCCGCAGCGTGGCGCGGCCCGCGTACCGGGCCTCGGTGCCGAGCTCCTCCTCGATGCGCAGGAGCTGGTTGTACTTCGCCGTGCGGTCCGAGCGCGACAGCGAACCGGTCTTGATCTGGCCGCAGTTGGTGGCCACGGCGAGGTCGGCGATCGTGGTGTCCTCGGTCTCGCCCGAGCGGTGCGACATGACGGCGGAGTAGCCGGCCTTGTGCGCGGTCTCGACGGCGGCGAGCGTCTCGGTGAGCGTGCCGATCTGGTTGACCTTGATGAGGATCGAGTTCGCGATGCCGCGCTCGATGCCGTCCTTCAGAATCTCGACGTTGGTGCAGAACAGGTCGTCGCCCACGAGCTGCACGCGGTCGCCGATGGTGTCGGTGAGCTGCTTCCAGCCGGTGTAGTCGTCCTGGGCCAGACCGTCCTCGATGGACACGATGGGGAAGCGCCGCGTGAGGTCTTCGAGGTAGGCCACGTGCTCTTCGATGCTGCGCTTGCGGCCTTCGCCGGCGTAGTCGTAGACCTCGCCGGTGTAGAACTCCGACGCGGCCGGGTCGAGCAGCAGCGCGATGTCCTCGCCCGGCGTGTAGCCGGTCTGCTCGATCGCGCGCACCACGAACTCGAGCGCCTCGTCGGCCGAGCCGAGCTGCGGCGCGAAGCCGCCTTCGTCGCCGACGTTGGTGTTGTGCCCGGCCTCGTGCAGCGACTTGCGCAGCGTGTGGAAGACCTCGGAGCCCATGCGCACGGCGTCGGCGAACGTCTCGGCGCCGACCGGGCCGATCATGAACTCCTGGAAGTCGATCGGGTTGTCGGCGTGGGCGCCGCCGTTGATGATGTTCATCATCGGCATCGGCAGCAGGTGCGCGTAGACCCCGCCGACATAGCGGTAGAGCGGCAGGTGGTTGGCGGCCGCGGCGGCCTTCACCACGGCCAGCGACACGCCGAGCGTCGCGTTGGCGCCGAGACGGGCCTTGTTCGCGGTGCCGTCGAGCGCGATCAGCGCGCGGTCGACGTCGGCCTGCGCCTCGGCCGCCAGGCCGGTCACGGCTTCGGCGATCTCGCCGTTCACCGCGTCGACGGCCTTGCGCACGCCCTTGCCGTGGTAGCGGGACTTGTCGCCGTCACGCAGCTCCACGGCTTCGCGCGTACCCGTGGACGCCCCCGACGGCACGGCCGCGCGCCCGCGCGACCCGTCGGCCAGCTCCACGTCGACCTCGACCGTCGGGTTCCCGCGGCTGTCCAGCACCTCGCGGCCCTTGACCCGGACGATGCGTGTCATGTCACTCCTTGCGAAGGTCTGGCCGGAGCGCGTTCGACGAGAACCGTGGGCACTGCGGCGGCAGCGGCACCACGGTGAGCCGCGAATCACGGGGAGGCTAGCAGAAAGCACTGAATCGATCCTGAACTCCGGGCGACGACTCGAGCGGCGTACCGCTGAGCGGCACAGGATCAGAATTTGGTGGTCTCGCGGACGAACTCGAACAGCTCCGCGTCCCCCGTCACGGTCAGCCCCGCTTCGGCCGCGGATCGCCGGCCGTAGAGCACGAGCGCGAGGTCGGCGGCCGGGCCGTGCACCGTCACCGCGGGCGGCTCGGCCGGCTGCTCGTGCGTCATGGTGAGGCCCTCGGGCGTGCGCGTGAGCAGCCACTCGCCCGCGCCGTCGGTCGCCGACAGGTGCAGCACTTCCCCCGCGCCGGCCAGCTGCCCCACCGGCGAAGCGGGGTTGTACCGGATGCGGTCGGGCAGCAGCTCGACGAACTCGGTGATCGCGTCGGCGGCGAGGTCGGGCTCGACGGTGAACGGCACGCCGAGCGCGGCGGCCGCGTCGGCGCGGTGCACCACCAGCTCGTGGGTCATGCGGCGCAGCCAGAACCCGGCCCGCGGGTCACTGCTCCACGTCCACGTGTCCCGCTCGGCGCCGATCCCGGCGACGGCCGCGACGAGCGTCTCCCCCGCCGAGCGCACCCACTGCGCCGGCTCGGCGGGCACCGCCGCCTCCGGCACCAGCTGCGGCGGCACGAACTCGCCCTTCGCCGTCACGGCGGCGGCCCAGCGCACCGCTTGCCCGACGTGCCCCACAAGTTCACCGAGTGTCCACTCGTGACAGGTGGGAACCGTTACCGCCGGGTCGGCACCGTCGACGAGTGCCGCGAAAGCGTCGCTCTGCGCGAGAACTTCACGGGCGTAGCGGTCGTTCCCCAGGTTCATGGTCCCGATGCAACCACGAACCGCGGCACGATCACCACGGCTTTTGGCGGAGATCCACACGCGGGGCGAGGTCCCGGTCACCGGTACGGCACTCCTCCGACCGGGTTGAGCCAAGGGACGTGCGGAGTTCTACTCAGCGTAACCGCGGCTTCTCCTCACCTGCATCGACCGGAACGACTCTCAGGGCGTCAACACCATTCCGCCCTACCCGGGCGAAAAAAAGGAGAGTCCCCGATGTCCCGTCTCCCCCGGCGCACGGCCGCGGCCGTCCTCGGCGTGGCCGCCGCCTTCCTGCTGGCCGCGTGCGGCCAGAGCGCGGCGACGAACACCGGCAACGCAGCCGATGGTGGTGGTCGCAACCCCGACGAACTCACGTTCTCGGCGGTTCCGTCCGAAAACGCGCAGAGCCTCCAGCAGTCCTTCCAGCCGGTGATCAACCTCCTCGAGAAGGAAACCGGCAAGAAGATCAAGTTCCAGCCGGCCACCGACTACGCCGCGGTGATCGAGGCGCAGCGCAGCGGCAAGGTCGACATCGCCAACTACGGCCCGCTCTCCTACGTGCTCGCCAAGAACAGCGGTGTGAAGGCCAGCCCGGTCGCCGCCGGCATCACGACCAAGGGTGAAACGCCCGGATACAAGTCCTACGGCATCACCAAGGCGGGCTCGCCGATCAAGGGCATCGCCGACTTCAAGGGCAAGAAGATCTGCTTCGTCGACCCGGCGTCGACCTCGGGCTACCTGTACCCGAAGGCGGCGCTACTGCAGGCCGGCATCGACCCGGTCAAGGACATCACCCCGGTGATGACCGGTGGTCATGACGCGTCCGTGCTCGCCGTCAACAGCGGCCAGTGCGACGCCGGCTTCGCCGAGGACGTCATGGTCGACAAGATCCTGATCGACAAGGGCCAGCTGAAGCAGGGCGACATCAACACCGTCTGGAAGTCCGACATCATCGCCGGCTCGCCGGTCGCGATCGACGACGACCTCTCCGCCGACCTCAAGGCGAAGATCACCGACGTGTTCCAGAACAAGGCCAACGTCGACTACCTCAACGCCAACGGCTTCTGCTCCACCACCTGCAAGGCGGTCGACGACGCCGGCGACTGGGGCTACGCGAAGGTCGACGACGCGTTCTACGCCGGTGTCCGCACGGTCTGCGCGACCACCAAGGACAAGCAGTGCACCGCGTCGTGACCGACGAACCGGTCATCGTCTTCGACAGCGTCAGCAAGCACTTCGGGCCGGAGGTCCGGGCGCTGGACGAGGTGTCGCTGAAGGTCCACCCCGGTGAGGTCGTGGTGCTGCTCGGGCTTTCGGGCTCGGGCAAGTCCACGCTGCTGCGCCACGTCGACGGGCTGCAGCGGCCCACCGGCGGCTCGGTCACGGTGCTCGGCACCGACGTCGGCCGGGCGCGCGGCGGCGAGCTGCGGCGCCTGCGCCGGCGGATCGGGTTCGTGTTCCAGCAGTTCCACCTCATCGGCAGCCTCACGGTGCTGGAGAACGTGTGCGCGGGTGCCCTCGGGCGCCTGCGCGGCCCCCGGCTGGGCCTGTTCACCTACCCGAAGGCGGTACGGCTCGAAGCACTGGGCCACCTCGAGCGCGTGGGGCTGCTGGACCGCGCGTTCCAGCGGGCCGACACGCTCTCGGGCGGCCAGCAGCAGCGCGTCGCCGTGGCGCGGGCGCTGATGCAGCGCCCGGAGATCCTGCTCGCCGACGAGCCGGTGGCCTCGCTCGACCCCGAGTCGTCGGCTCAGGTCATGGCCCTGATCCGGGAGATCGGGGCCGAGCAGAAGCTCACGGTGCTCTGCAGCCTGCACCAGGTCGACCTGGCGCTGAGCTGGGGCGACCGCGTGGTCGGGCTGCGCGGCGGCCAGGCGGTGCTCGACACCCCGGTCGCCGGCCTGGACCGCGACGCGGCCATGGGCCTGTACGCCAAGGTGGCCGCGGCTCCGCTGCCCGTGCCCGCGGCCGTCGGATGACCGCCGCGCCGCCGCTGTCCACCGCCCGCGTGGCGCAGCGGACCCTGGCCCGGCCGCGCGCCGGTGGCACGGCGGCGTGGCTCGTCCTCGCCGCGATCGTCGCCGTCGGCGTGTGGGCCGTGGCGGACCTGAAGATCAACGTCGCCACGTTCGTCGACAGCGCCGACAACGCCGTCGACTTCGCGGGCCGGATGTTCCCGCTCGACTTCCCGCCCGTGGGCGAGCTGCTGGAGCTGTGCGGGAAAACGCTGGCGATCGTGGTGTCCGCGACGGTGCTGTCGGTGATCATCAGCGTGCCGCTGGCGATCCTCGCGGCGGTGAACACGACGCCGCACCGCGCGGTGCGCGCCGGGGCCCGCACGCTCATCGTGCTGGCCCGGGCGGTGCCCGACGTGGTGCTCGCCATTGTGTTCTTCCGCATCTTCGGCCTCGGCGCCATGACCGGCGTGCTGGCCATGGGCCTGCACTCGGTCGGCATGGTGGGCAAGCTGTACGCCGACGCGGTCGAGCAGATCGACGAAGGCGCCCGTTCCGCCGTGCGGGCGGGCGGCGCCGGGACGTTCCAGGAGCTCGTGACCGGCGTGCTCCCGCAGGTGCTGCCGGCGTTCGTCGCGACCGCGCTGCACCGGCTCGACATCAACCTGCGGGTCTCGGTGGTGCTCGGGTTCGTCGGCGTCGACGGGCTCGGCTACGCGATCGCCACGGCGTTCCAGCAGCTCGACTACCCGCGCGGGATGGCGCTCGCGCTCGTGGTGCTGCTGCTGTGCGTGGCGGTGGAGCTGCTCTCGGGCGCGATCCGCCGCGCGCTGCTGCGCGGGCAGGACACCCGCAAGACCGTGGCGATCCCTGTGCAGCGGGGGAACCAGGTCAGTCCCGGGTGGACGTTCCGCCGGGTCCGCCAGGCCGCCTACGCGCTGGTGACCGTGCTGGCGATCGCGGCGTCCGCGTGGGGTGCCGACCTCGACCCCGCGCAGTTCTTCGGCGCGCTGGGCAACCTCGGGCAGACGGCGGGGTTGTTCTGGCCGCCGGAAACGTCCGGGATCTTCGGGCAGCTGCTCGACGACCTGTGGGTCACCGTGCAGATCGCGCTGGGCGCCACGGTGCTCGGCGCGGTGCTGGCGGTGCCGATCGGGTCGCTGGCCGCGCGCAACGTGGCGCCGGCCGCCTGGGTCGCGCGCACGTTCCGGATGATCCTCGTGCTGATCCGCGGCATCCCGGAGCTGGTGCTGGCGATCGTGTTCGTGGTGATCACCGGCCTCGGCGCGGTGGCAGGCACGCTCGCGCTCGCCGTGGGCGCGATCGGGCTGCTGGGCAAGCTCGTGGCCGACTCGCTGGAGGAGGTCGACCCGGGCGTCGAGCAGGCGGCCCGGGCCACCGGGGCCGGGCGGTGGCAGGTGTTCTTCACCGGCACGCTGCCGCAGGCCGCGCCCGCGTTCGTGGCCCACGTGCTCTACCAGCTCGACACGAACATCCGCTCGGCGACGCTGCTGGGCATCGTCGGGGCGGGCGGGATCGGGTTCGACCTGCTCAGCGCTTCGCGGGTGATCGAGTTCGGCGTGGTCACCACCGTGCTGCTGCTGGTGTTCGCCACGGTGCTGCTCGTGGAACTGCTCTCGGTCTGGCTCCGGCACGTCGTGCGCTGAGCCGCGGGCAACAACTGTCGCTGATGTTCACCTTCGGGCGTGCGGGCGTTGGCCACGGCGCAGTTGTCCGGACAAGCCCGGCGAGCACTGTGGGTGACATGACCTCGACGAGGTACCTCGACATCGCCGACCAGCTGGCCGCCGAGCTGGTGGCCTACGCACCCGGGACGCGGGTGGCGAGCGAGCCGGAGCTCGCCACCCGCTTCGGGGTCGGCCGGGCGGCCGCCCGCTCGGCCCTGCAGGAGCTGGAACGGCGGCTGCTCGTGCGCCGCGTGCAGGGCGCCGGCACGTTCGTGAGCCGGCGGATCGACTACGTGATCTCGCACAGCCGGCCGCCCTCCTGGCACGCCACGGTGGCCGCGGCCGGAGCCACGCCCCGGTCTCAGATCAAGGACGTGGAGCGCGTCGAGGCCTGCGAGGCGGCGGCCCGGAAGCTGGAACGGCCGCTGGGCTCGCCCGTGCACCGGGTGATCCGCCACTTCTACATCGACGACCTGCTCGCCTCCTGGACCGAGGAGCTGATCCCGGTCGACGTGGCCCCGAACCTCGACCTCGCGCTGCACAGCGTGGAGTCGGTGGACCTGGTGCTGCGGCAGCTGGGCGGCGTGCAGCCGGTGCGCGCGTGGTTCCGGGCGAGTGTGGACATCCCGCCCGCCGAGGTGCTGCGCGGCCTGCAGATCGAAGCCAGGGTCCCGGTGTGGTGCATCGAAAGCGTCAACCGGGACGCCGAATCCGGCCGGGTCCTCATGACCAGCACCGCGTGGACGCGCATGGACGCCGTCCGCGTCGTGGTGGAGCTGGAAGACCCCGCCTTCCCCCCGAAACGTGAAGGAGAACAGGGTGACTGACCCCTTGGGCCGGGAGGAGCGCTGCGGCCTGCTGGCCGAAGCCGAACCCGGCGAACTGCGGGCGCTCGCCGACGCCTGCCTCGCCGACGGCGCCGACGTGCGCGTGCTGCTCGCACCGGAGGTCGGCACCGTGCAGACACAGGTGCGGGAACCCGTGGCGGGTGAACGGTTCCTGCTCGGCGACGTGCTCGCGTGCCGTGCCGAGGTGGAGCTCGCCGGCCACCGCGGCTGGGCCATGCGCCTCGGCGACGACCGCGCGGCCGTGCTCGCCGCCGCGGTGCTCGACGCCGAGGTCGAAGCCGGCCGGGCCCGTGCGGCCGAAGTGGACGAGCTGTGCCGGGAGGTCGCCCGCCGTCTCGTCGAGCGGGAAGAACGCGAATGGGCCGAGCTGGCCCCGACCGTCGTCGAGTTCGAGGAGCTGACGTGATCGCCATGACGTCCACCGCCACCGCACCCGCCGCGGTCCTGCGCCCCGCGGAGTCGCAGCAGGTGTTCCGCACCGTGCTGGAAGCGCTTTCCCGGCCAGGCGCGCCGCAGGATCTTCCGCAGGATCTGGTGCACCGCACGGATCCCGCGGTGCTGCCGGTCCTCGCGCTGGCCGACCTCGGCACCGGCGTCTGCGTGCTCGAAGAAAGCACGAAGTGGGCCGACGCCGTCGCGCTGGCGACGTCCGCGCCGATGCGGCCGCTCGAGCTCGCCCGGCTGGTCGCCGCCGTGCGCCCGGTGACCGCAGATGAGATCACGCGCCTGTGCCGCGGCACCGCCCCGGCCCCGGAGGACGCCGCACTGGCCGCCCTCGCGGTGTCCGATGTGGACGGTGGTGACAGCCGCTGGCGGATCTCCGGACCGGGCGTGCCCGGCGAACTGACCCTGGCCCCGCGCGGCCTGCCCGAGGGCTTCGTCGCCGCGCGCGCCGAAGCCGTGGCCGGCTACCCGGCGGGGATCGACGTGCTGCTGGTGACGGACGACGGCCGCGTCGTCGGCCTGCCGCGCACCACCACGATCATCGAGGAGGACTGATGGGGTACTCGGGAGCCCGGGGCGGGCTCGAAGCCATCCTCGCGGCCGAAGACCTGGTGCGCCGCGCCCGTGACCACGCGCCGGTGGCGTGGGCCGACACGGAGCAGATCGTCGCGCGGTTCCGGCTCGCGGTCGACCGCGTGATGGGCGAGGCCGGCCTGTTCGACGAGGACACCGCCGCCGCGGCGTTCCGCCAGGCCGAAGGCGACCCGCTGGAGGCGTCACACCTGCTGCGCGCCTACCGCTCCACGTTGCCGCGGTTGGCCGTGGGCGAGCCGGTGGACCCGGACGACATGCTGATCCTGCGCCGCATCGTGCCGGCGTTCCGCGAGCCGGACGGCCCGCAGCTGCTGGGCCGCACCACCGACTACACCGGGCGCCTGCTGGAGAAGCCGGCCGGGCAGCCCGGGGCCGACGAGCACGTGGCCGGCACTCCGAAGCCGCGCACCGACGAGCAGCGCCGGCCGCGGCGATTCCTCGACCTGCTGCGCGAGCTCGACCTCGCCGTGGACCACCGTGGTGAGGCCGAGGACGCCGAGCCGTTCGACCTCACGCGCAAGCCCGCCCGCCCGCCGGCCCCGCGCTCGGCCGCGCTGGCCGCCATGGCGCGCGCGGAGACCGGCGCGCTGGTGTCGCTGTGGTACCGCTCGATCCTCGGCCCCGACGGCAACCTCCACGAAGTCACGCTGGGCGAGGTCCGCCACGGCCGGCTGCCGCTGCGCGTGAAGCACCCGCACACCAGAAACCCCGTGTCCGTCGGGAACTTCCGCGTGACCGAGGCCGAGGCCATCGAGGACCTCAACGGCGCCGAGGAGGAACGCAGCCGCTTCGACGTGGGTTACGGCCTGTGCTTCGGCCACAACGAGCGCAAGGCCATCGCGATGGCGAACCTCGACATCGCCAACCGCCGCTTCGGCAAGTCCGGCCCGCTGGAACAGTTGCTGCTGCTGACCACCGACGGGCTCGACTCCGGCGGTTTCCTGGAGCACCTCAAGCTCCCGCACTACGTCACGTTCCGCTCGATGGTGGAACGCAAGCGGGCTCTGCAGGCCGCGGCCGCCGCCGGTGAAGGACCGGCGCCCCGGCAGTCCGAGCCCTTCGGAGGAGAATGCTGATGAGCACGACCGAACAACTGCTCACCGACCTGGAAGCCGTCGCCGAACCGGCGGGCATCCTCGACGAGGGCGGCAAGCGCGAGGTCCGCCGCGCCGCGCTCACCGCGGTGTGCGTGCCCGGCTACCAGGTGCCCTTCGGCTCGCGCGAGATGCCGGTGGCCCGTGGCTGGGGCTCGGGCGGCCTGCAGGTGACGCTCGCCGTCGTCGGCACGGCCGACACGGTGAAGGTGATCGACCAGGGTGACGACGCCGGTGTCAACGCCACCAACCTGCGCCGGATGATCGCCGCCACCACGGGCGCGACGGAGACGGCCGACACGCGCGAGGCGACGATCGTCCAAACGCGACACCGCGTGCCCGAGGAGGCGTTGTCGGAGGGCGACGTGCTCGTGTACCAGGTTCCGGTGCCGGAGCCCTTGCGCGGTGTGGAGAAGTCCATGGCCGAGTGCGGCCGGATGCACGCCGAGGGCGACTACTCGGCGATGTGGGTGAGCCTGTACGAGGACATCGTCCGCAACGGCATGATCACCCGCACCACCGGCTACCCCGTGCTCGTCGGCGGCCGGTACGTGATGGCCACGACGCCGATCCCGCGCTGGGACGTGCCTCGGCTGCACCAGTCGCCGCACCTGAACCTCTTCGGCGCGGGCCGCGAGAAGCGCATCTACGCCGTGCCGCCGAACACCGACGTGACCCCGCTGACGTTCGACGACGTGCCGTTCGAGGTCGAGTACACGCCCGGCGCGGTGTGCAAGCTGTGCGGCCGCGACGATTCGTTCCTCGTCGCGGCGGGCACCAAGGGCGACTACGCCTGCAGCGACACCGAATGGTGCGCCCGGGTGCGCGCCGGCGACGCCGACGTGAGCGCCCACTACCACCGCGCACCGCTGAGCCTGCTGCCCGATCCGAGCCGACGCGCCCGTGCCGCCGTGACGGCGGAACACCGCGAGATGCCGCGGCGCGAGATCGCCGCGGACGCACCCGAGTGGGCGCTGAAGGTCACCGGCATCGGCAAGGTGCACGGCGCGGGCGGCGCGGACGCCGTGCCCGGCACCGGCCCGGAGCACGGCACCGCGGTCAGCCCCGCGACGGGCGCGATCGTGGCGGCCTGGGACGTGTCCTTCGACGTCGCGCCGGGCGAGGCGCTGGGCGTGATCGGCGAGTCGGGCTCGGGCAAGTCGACCGTGCTGGCGTGCGTGATCGGCGACGAGCGCGCCACCGCCGGCGAGGTGCGGCTGGCCACTGTGGACGGTGGCCGCACCGACCTGCTGACCCTGCCGGACGCGCAGCGGCGCGGCCTGCGCGTGGACTCGATGGCCGTGGTGCACCAGAACCCGGCCGACGGGCTCGACCTGCGCGTGAGCGCGGGCGGCAACATCGCCGAGCGCCTCACGGCGGCGGGCTGGCGCGGCTACCACGACATCCGCCGCCGCGCGGCCGAGCTGCTCGACCGCGTCGAGGTGCCGCTGTCGCGAATGGACGATCCGGTGGGCACGTTCTCCGGCGGCATGCGCCAGCGCGTGCAGATCGCCAAGGCCCTGGCCACCGAACCGCCGGTGGTGCTGCTCGACGAGCCGACCACCGGGCTCGACGCGTCGGTGGCCGCGGGTGTGCTCGACCTGCTGCGCGGCCTGCTGTCCGAACGCGACATCGCGGCCGTGGTGGTGAGCCACGACTTCTCCGTGATCGACGCGCTCACCGACCGCACGATCGTGATGCAACTCGGCCGCGTGGTCGAGCGCGGCCTGACCGACCAGCTCTTCCACGACCCCCACCACCCCTACACCCAGCGGCTCGTCGCCGCGGCCCGGAGGTGACCCCCGTGTCCCCCGTCCTGTCCCTGCGCGGCCTGCGCAAGTCGTTCACGCTGCACACGATCGACGGCCGCACCGTGCACTCGCTGCACGGCGTCGACCTCGACGTGCGTGCCGGCGAGCACGTGGCGCTCGCCGGGCCCAGCGGCGCCGGCAAGTCGTCGCTGCTGCGCTGCGTGAACCGCACCTACCTGCCCGACTCCGGTTCGGTCGGGCTGCGCACCGCCGACGGCACCGAGCTCGAGCTGACGGAGCTGCCCGACCGGGCGATGGCGCGGGTGCGCGGCCGCGAATTCGGGTACGTGTCCCAGTTCCTGGCCGCGCCCCCGCGCACCGGGCCGCTCGAGGTCGTGGCCGCGACGGCCCGGCGCCGGGGTGTGGACCGCGCCGAGGCGCGGGAAGCCGCGGCCGAAGCGCTGAAGCGGCTCAACCTCGACGAGGCGCTGTGGGACATCGACTGCTCGGTGCTCTCGGGCGGCGAACGCCAGCGCGTGAACCTCGCGGCGGGCACGGTCCGCCCGCCGCGGCTGCTGCTGCTCGACGAGCCGGTGTCGGCGTTGGACCCGGCCAACCGCGAGTCCGCCCTGGAGCTCATCGCCTCGCTCACCGCGCAGGGCGTGGCCGTGCTGGCGGTGTTCCACGACCTCGACGCCATGCGGCGCCTGGCTTCCCGCGTCGTGCTGATGAGCGACGGCCGCATCGCTCGCGACGGCGCGCCCGATGAAATCCTGGAGGAAGTGGCATGACGACACCGGTTTTCGAGTCCAGAATGGACCAGTGGACGCTCGGCGCGCCACCGGCGAGCTACGTGCTCGGGCACGTGCGCGCGGTACTGGCAGACCGGGTGCTCGACGACGCACTGGTGGCTGTGCGCGACGGCGTGGTCGCCGCCGTGGAGCCGCACGCGCCCGGCGTCGAGGCCGATGTGGACGGTCAGGGGCTGCTGTGCATCCCCGGTCTCGTCGACGTGCACAGCGACGGCCTGGAGAAGGAGCGGTTGCCGCGGCCCGGCGCCGAGCTGCCGATGGAGTTCGCGTTGCTGTCCTTCGAGGGCAAGCTGCGCGCGGCGGCCGTGACGACCGCGTTCCACGGGGCCGGGTTCGAGCAGAGCCACGGCCGCGGGCTGGCCCGCACCGTCGAGCGCGCGCACGACGTGTGCCACGCGGTGGACGAGCGCTCGGCGAGCCTGGTCGACCACCGGATCCTGTACCGGCTCGACGTCCGCTCCCCCGAAGGCCTGCAGGCGTTGCAAGAGCGGATCGCGGTGGCCCCGGACACCGGCGTCGCGCCGCTCGTGTCGCACGAAGACCACACGCCGGGTCAGGGCCAGTACGCCGACCGCAGCTACTACGAGCGGTACCTCATGGGCGTGCGCGGGCTGTCGCAGCAGGAAGCGGCCGACCACGTGACCAACCTGATCACCGAGCGCGACGGTCGGCTCGGCGTGCGCGAGGACGCGATGGCGTGGCTGGGCGAGCAGGCCCGCGCGGGCCGGATCCGGCTGCTGGGCCACGATCCCGCGTCGGCGAAGGAGATCGGCGAGCTGGTGGACCGCGGCGGGTCCGTCGCCGAGTTCCCGACCACGGTCGAGGCGGCGCAGGAGGCGCGCGACCGCGGGCTGCCCGTGGTGATGGGCGCGCCGAACGTGCTGCGCGGTGGTTCTCACAACGGCAACGCCTCCGGGCGGGACCTCGTGGCGCTGGGCCTGGTCACGGCGCTGGCTTCGGACTACCTGCCTTCAGGGCTGCTCGCGGCGGCGTTCGCGCTCGTCGAAGACGACCTGGTGTCGCTGCCCGAAGCCATCGGGCTCGTCACGAGCGGTCCCGCGGCCGTCGCGGGGCTCGACGACCGCGGCCGGCTCGAACCCGGCCGGCGCGCCGACCTCGCCCTCATCGCGGCGGGCCCGCGGTGGCCGGTCGTCCACACCACCCTGGTGAGTGCCGCATGAGCTTCATCGGCTGGCCCGTGCCCGAGCCCGTGATCCCCGAGGGCACCCACCCCGCGCTCGCCGACGCCACGCGCGCGGCCGTCGCCGCGTTCGCCGCGGCCCGCGCGAAGCACACCCGCGCGGAACTGGCCGAAAAGGTGCAGATCGGCGCCGACGGCACACCGACGATGCGGCTGGACATCCTCGTCGACACCGCCGTCGCCGAGGTCGTGGACAAGCACCGCGTGAACCTGCTGAGCGAAGAGATCGGCGTGATCGACCACGGTTCGTCGGTGACGCTCGTGGTCGACCCGGTCGACGGCACCGCCAACGCGGCCGCCGGCGTGCCGCTCTCGGCGTTCGCCGGGGTCGTGGCCGTGGACGGGGTCGCGACCGAGGCCCTGACCTGCTGGCTCGACACCGGCCGCTGCTGGCACGCCGTCGCCGGGCAGCCCACGCCGTACCGCACCACCGGCCGCCGCGAGCTCGACGGCGCGGCCGTGAGCCTGCTGCGCCCGCACGGCTCCGACGACGACGCGTGGTGGCGGGTGGCCAAACGCGCCGCGCGCGTGCGGATTCTGTCCACCAGCTGTCTGGAGGCGGCCCTGGTCGCCGAGGGCTCCACCGACGCGTTCGCCGACGCGGGCTCCGACACCCACCGGATCATGGACCTCGCCGCGGCGATGGTCATGGTCCCCGCCGCCGGCGGCGCCGTGCTCGACGTCAACGGCCGTCCGCTGGAGATCGACCCCGATCTGACGCGCCGCTGGTCCGGTGTCGTCGCCGCCACCCGCGAGCTCGCGGAAGAGCTCGCGAGCACCCTGAAGGAGAAGCCGTGACCCTCACCCGAGAAGCGCTGGCCGGGCTCGTCGACGGGCTCGCCGGCCTGCCGTACGGCGGCGAGGCGGTGGACCAGCGCACCCACGCCCTGCAGGCCGGCTGGTTCGCCGCGCAGCACGGCGGGGACGACGAGCTCGTGCTCGCCGCGACGCTGCACGACATCGGCCGCGCCCGCGCCGTCCGCGAGGAGTGGCCGGGCCTGCCGCACGAGCTGTCCGGCGCCGAGTTCGCCCGCCGCCACCTCGGCGAGCGCGCCGCGTGGATCATCGCGCAGCACGTGCCGGCCAAGCGCTACCTCGTCGCCACCGACGCCGAGTACCACGACCACCTCTCCCCCGCGTCCGTCGCGTCGCTCAAGGTCCAGGGCGGCCCGATGACCCCCGAGGAGGTCACCGAGTTCGCGTCCCACCCGAACGCCGAGGAGGCCGTGCTCGTCCGCCGCTGGGACGACGACGCCAAGGACCCGGACGGCCCGGCTTTGGACACCGAGGACGTGCTCGCCGCGTACGACCGGTTCCTCGCGAGCCGCTGACGCGGTTCGCCGCCTATGCCCGAAAGTTCCGGTGCGCGGGTGTCCTGATTGGACCGTCCGGCCCAGCACGGACACCCGCGCTTCGGACACTTCACGCGGCTGACAGGTCTCGTTCATCGCCGCGTCGGGCGGCACGCCTAGGTTCTGCTGGCCGAAGCCGAGGAGGGTCATGTCCGAGACCAGCAAACACACCGTCAGCCGCAGAGGGGCTCTGGGCCTGCTGGGCGCGGGCGCCGCCGTGCCCCTGCTGGGCACCGGGGTGGCCGCCGCCGCGCCGCAGAGCGCCGCGTTCGTGCCGCAGGTCGGGTCCGGCACCACGCCGGTGCAGGGCCTGCACCTCACGTTCGGCCGCGACCCCGCGCGCCAGATGGTGGTCTCGTGGATCACCGAGGCCTCCGTGCGCAAGCCGCGCGTGCTGTACGGGACGCTCGACGGTGGCTTCGGCGCCGTGGCGCAGGCCGACACGCGCACGTACGTCGACGGCACGTCCGGCCGCACCGTGTGGGTACACCACGCGATGCTCGACCGGCTGCGTCCCGGCACCGAGTACATCTACGCCGCGCAGCACGACGGCGCGACGCCCGACGCGGCCACCTTCCGCACCGCCCCGAGCGGCCGCTCGGCCTTCACGTTCACGAGCTTCGGCGACCAGTCGGCGCCGCAGGTCACCTGGAACGCCGCGGGTGCCGTGGGCCTCGACGCGAACTCCACGCCGGCGACGAAGGACATCGTCACCGGCATCGAGACGGTCGCGCCGCTGTTCCACCTGCTCAACGGCGACCTGTGCTACGCGAACCTCGACGTGGACCGCGTGCGCACGTGGAACAACTTCTTCACCAACAACACCCGCTCCGCGCGCTACCGGCCGTGGATGCCCGCCGCGGGCAACCACGAGATCGAGAAGCTCAACGGCGAGATCGGCCTCGGCGCGTACCAGGCCTACTTCCAGCTGCCCTCGACCGAGACCGACCGTGAGCTGGCCGGCCTCTGGTACGGCTTCACCGTCGGCTCGGTGCGCGTGATCGTGCTGCAGAACGACGACAACGCCCTGCAGGACGGCGGCGACGTCTACATCAACGGCTACTCCGGCGGCCGCCAGCTCGCGTGGCTGAAGAAGGAGCTGGCCGCGGCCCGCGCGTCGAACGACATCGACTGGATCGTCGTCGCGATGCACCAGGTCATGATCAGCACCTCGGACGCCAACGGCGCCGACCTCGGCCTGCGCGAGAAGTACGGGCCGCTGTTCGACCAGTACGGCGTGGACCTGGTGCTGTGCGGCCACGAGCACGACTACGAGCGCTCGCTGGCCGTGCACGGCGTGGTGTCCGGCAGCGAGACGCTCACGCCGAACCCGGTGTCGAGCGCGACCGACAACATCGACGCCTCGCACGGCACCGTGCACATGATCCTCGGCGGCGGCGGGGTCTCCGGCACGACCAACGGCAGCTTCTTCAAGGACGGCACGGGCAAGGTCATCACCGCCGTCTCCGCGAAGGCCGACCCGGGCACGGGCAAGCGCGTGTCGACCTACGTGAAGGAGCAGGCCGTGTGGAGCGCGGTCCGCGACGAGGAGCACCCGTACGGCTTCGCGTCCTTCACCGTGGACCCGGGCCGCCACCGCGGCGACACGACGACCATGCACGTGACCTACTACAACGTGAACAAGCCGCACGGCGAGCTGTCGGTGTTCGAGAAGTTCTCGCTGCACCGCCGCCGTTCCGACGGCTGAGCGGAAATTCCAGGGCGGGGCGCCATCCGGGTGGGCCGGGATGGCGCCCTTTCCGCGTTCACGGCCGGGTCAACCCCTCTTGCCGCGCTTCACCCGGAATGATCATCCGCACCCCTTCCCGGGGCCCGGTCCGGGCCGGGCGCGCGCTACGGTTCCCGGGACCGGTGCCCGGCGAGGACAACCGTCCTCTGTGGACACACCGGCCAGCGAGGAGCGCCCGCCGATGGACCACACCGCGACCCCCTTCCCGCTCGACCCCGCCGCGCGCGACGTGCACGGCGAAGGCGCGCGGCTGCGCGAACGCGGGCCGCTGACGCCGGTCGAGCTGCCGGGCGGCGTGCGGGCGTGGGCGGTCACGAGCCCCGCGGTGTTGAAACAGCTGCTCACCGACCCGCGCGTGTCCAAGGACCCGCGGCGGCACTGGCCCGCCTACCGCGCCGGCGAGATCCCCGAAGACTGGCCGCTGCACATCTGGGTGTCCGTGCAGAACATGTTCACCGCGTACGGCAGCGAGCACCGCCGGCTGCGTTCGCTGGTGTCGCAGGCCTTCACGCCGCGGCGCATCGAGAGCATGCGCCCACGGATCGAAGACCTCACCGAGGCCCTGCTCGACGACCTCGCCGCCGGGCCCGCGCACACCGACCTGCGCGAGAACTACCGCTACTCGCTGCCGATCGAGGTGATCTGCCGGCTCGTGGGCGTGCCGGAGGAGTCACGGCCGGGGTTGCGCGAGGGCGTGGCGGGACTGTTCGCGACGTCGGCCACGGCGGAGGAGGCGACGGCCAACGTCACGCGGCTTTACGAGCTGCTGGGCGACCTCGTGGAGGCGCGCCGCACCGAACCCGGCGACGACCTGGCCACCGTCCTCATCTCCGCCCGCGACGACGACGGCTCCGCCCTGACCGACGCGGAACTGCTCGACTCGCTGATGCTCGTGATCACGGCCGGGCACGAGACCACGGTCAACCTCCTCGACCAGTCCGTGACCGCGCTGCTCACCCACCCCGCGCAGCTGCGCCTCGTGCTCGACGGCGACCGCGGCTGGCCCGACGTGATCGACGAAACCCTGCGCTGGCAGTCGCCCGTCTCCCACCTGCCGCTGCGCTACGCCCTGGCCGAGCTCGACGTCGCCGGCACCACCATCCACGCCGGCGACCCGATCTTGGCGTCGTTCGGCCCATCCGGCCGCGACGAGGCGTGTCACGGCCCCGATGCCGCGATTTTCGACGTGAGGCGGGAGAACAAGTCGTCACTGGCGTTCGGCCACGGCGTGCACTACTGCCTGGGCGCCCCGCTGGCCCGGATGGAGGCCGAGATCGCGCTGCCCGCGCTGTTCGCCCGGTTCCCGGAGCTGGCGCTGGCCGTGCCCCCCGAAGACCTGCGCCCGGTGGCCTCGTTCATCACCAACGGGCACGAGTCGCTGCCGGTGCGGCTGTTCTAGTTGTGATGTCCGGGGACGTTGTTCTCGGTTGAGGTGAGGTCGGCCTGTCGTGCAGACAGGCGAAGGCCTCCGGTTGTGAAGTGGAGCTGTTGAGGAACCGCTTCACCAACGGGAGGCCTTCGTGTCCCACCCTAATGCTGCGTTGACCCCGCGGGCCCGGTTGCGTCTTGCTCGGTTGATTGTCGAAGAGGGCTGGACCGCGACTACTGCGGCGAGAATGTTCATGGTCGCGCCGCGCACGGGCGGCAAGTGGGCCGCGCGGTATCGCGCTGAGGGTCGGGCGGGTATGGCCGACCGCAGCTCCCGGCCACACCGCAGCCCGGCTGCAACACCTGAGCAGCTCGTGCGCCGGATCGTAGGGTTGCGGTGGCGGCAGCGGTTGGGGCCCGTGCAGATCGGTGGCCGGCTGGGTATGCCCGCTTCCACCGTGCATGCGGTTCTGACCCGGTGCCGGATCAACCGGCTTGCCCGCATCGACCGGGTCACCGGAGAACCGTTGCGTCGCTATGAGCACGACCGCCCCGGCTCACTGATCCACGTCGACGTGACCAAGTTCGGCAACATTCCCGACGGCGGCGGCTGGCGTTACGTCGGCAAACGGCAGGGCAAGCGCAACCGCACGCAGACCGCTTACCGCACCGGAGAACGCGACAGGCACCACGGACCCAAACTCGGCACCGCCTACCTGCACACCGTCATCGACGACCATTCCCGGGTCGCCTACGCCGAGATCTGCGCGGACGAGACCGCCGCGACCGCCATCAGCGTCCTGCACCGGGCCGTTACCTGGTTCGCCGACCGCGGCGTCACCACCGAGCGAGTGCTCTCCGACAACGGCTCGGCCTACCGCTCGTTCGCGTGGCGCGACACCTGCACCGCTCTTGGCCTCACCCACAAGCGGACACGGCCCTACCGCCCGCAAACCAACGGGAAGATCGAAAGATTCCACCGCACCCTGGCCGACGGCTGGGCCTACGCCCACTTCTACAAGTCAGAAGCCGACCGTCGAGCCGCCCTACCAGCCTGGCTCCACTTCTACAATCACCACCGACCCCACAGCGCCATCGGAGGCCACCCACCGATCACCCGGCTGACCAACCTCCCTGGACATCACACCTAGTCCGAGTCTTCGAGAGTGGTGATGACCGGCGAGTGGAGAGGCTCGCGGTGTTCGGTGAGGACCCCGCGAGCCAGCCGGTAAACGCGGAACTCGTCGGCGTGGAGGGGATCCTCGTCGTCGTGGACGTGGAGGAGCCCGTACGAACCGGGGGCGAGCCGGCCAACCTTCCTGAACAGGTCGAGGATTGCCGGGGCCGTGCGTACCTCGATGGTTCGGTTTGCCCCCGAGGTGGATGGAGTACTGCCCGTTGAGCGGCTGGAGATCGAGCAGCGCGTAGCCGGCGAGCTCGTCGGTCGCAGCCCGGATCTCGGGCAAGCGCAGGGGCGGTTCGTCGTCGACCGCTTCGGCGGTGGAGCGCAGCGAGATCCAGCCGTGGTACTCGAACGTGCCCGGGAGGCTAGGTCAGGCCGCCGGGCCGTGCAGCCTAGTTTCTCGCCGACGGCTCACCGAGTGGGTGCGTCAGCCCATCGAGCCGATGTGCTCCGCCTCGATGCGCAGGATCAGCCGCACCTGGTCGCGGCCGCCGTACCAGGGGTAGGGGCGGCCGGTGTAGCGGTGGGCGAGCTTGTCGATGTGCTCGGCCGCGCCTTCGGTGGTCGTCTCGAGGACGCGGCCGCGGACGGTGAAGTAGCGGAACGGGTGCGTCGCGTCGGCGATGTTCAGCGCCACGCGGGGGTCGCGCGCGATGTTGCGCACCTTGCGGAAACCCTCGACCGTGTTGACGAGGATGTGCTTGCCGTCGGTGTCCACCCACGTCTGCGTCAGCTGCGGCGAGCCGTCGGGCATGGTCGTGGCGATGAAGCAGAGGCTCGGCTGTTCGAGCAGAGCGCGCAGGTCGTCGGGGAGATCCATGGGTCTCACGCTAGCCGCCGGTGGCGGGGGTGACCGAATCAGGTTCGGCGCTGGTTTCCCGGGTTCCGGGGACCAGGAGCAACGGGACGCTGAGAACACAAAGGACACCCGCGGCGGCGATCGCGACGCGGACGTCGGTGACGCTCGCGAGGATGCCCGCGGCGACGATGAACAGCGGCCGGACCAGGCGGCCGCCGGCGGACCAGCCGGCGAGGACGCGCGCCGTCATGTCCTCGCGCGTCAACGTCATGCGGTGGGCGCTGAACAGCGGGTTGAACACCCCGGCGGCGAGCAGCAGCAGGGTGTCGATCGCGAGGAACGCGAGCACGCCGCCGAGGCCACGCGGGACGAACGGGATGGCCAGCACCCATGGCGTCCGGGCGATCCCGGCCCAGATCAGCACCCGGCGCGTGCCGAAGCGGGCGGCCAGGCGGGGTGCGAGGGCGGCGCCCAGGACGCCGCCGAGGCAGGGCAGGCCGATGACGAGTCCGTACTGCCACGGGGCGAAACCCAGGTCGTCGAGCATGAACACGGTTTCGAGCGGCGAGATGGCCAGTACGGCGGAGCCGAAGAGCAGCGCGTTGGCGAACAGCAGCGCGAGTTCGCGGCTCTGCAGCACGTAGCGCCAGCCGTCGAGCAGGTCGCGGCCGGCGTGCGCCGGGGTGGTGCGCGCGGGTGGCGGAGGCTCCGGGGCACGGAGTGAGCGCACGCCGAGCGCGGAGGCGAGGTAGGAGATGGCGTCGATCAGCATCGTGACGGCCGGGCCGGTCAGCGAGACCAGCACGCCGCCGACGGGTGGGCCGGCGGAGTTCACCGTCCAGCTGGCGGCCTCGAACCGGCTGGCGGCTTCGGCGCGTTGGCGGACGGTGACCAGTGCGCGCAGGTGCGCTCCGCTGGCAGCGGTGAAGGCGACGAGCGCGACCGTCTGCACGACCCCGACCACGTACAGCTGGGCCAGCGACACCACGCTGAACCCGATGGCCGCCGGCACGCTCGCGAGGGCGGCGAACCGCACGACGTCGGCGGTGATCATGACCGGCCGCTTGCGCCGGAACTCCACGAACCCGCCGATCGGCAGCGAGATCAGCGCGCCGGCGAGGCCGGGGATCGCGGCGAGCAGCGACACCTCGGCGGCGGACGCGTGCAGGATCAGCACCGCCACGAGGGGCATCGCGCCGTAGCCGATCGCCGAGCCCGTCTCGCTCGCGGTGAACGCCCACCACAGCCGTCGGAAATCCGCCCCCAGCCCCCGCATCCGGTTGACGATAACGGGATCGGGCCGCCGAAATGACCATCGGGGCAGCGGCACCGGTACTTTCGGACCCGTCTCCCACATCGCCCGGCACTTCCATCGCCACTGGTGGAACGACATCCCGCACGACCAGGCGGAAAACGTGACATTCGCAGCGCCATCCGTCACCTCGGCCCTCGGCGGATAATCGGACGGGTGGACGACGGACGCGCCGGCAAGGTCACTTTCGCGGACCTGGAGCTGCTGCTGAGTTTCGCCGACACCGAGCACTTCGGGCAGACCGCCGCGGAGCTCGGCGTGAGCGTGGCGACGGTCCAGCGCGGGATCCGCGCGCTGGAGCGGAAGCTGGAGATCCGGCTGGTGGAGCAGGACGGCCGCCGCGTGCGCATGCTGCCGGCGGGACACGTGCTGGTGCGCGAGGCCCACGCCGTGCTGCGCGCGCGGTCCGACGCCGTCGGCGCGGCGCTCGCGGACGCCGGCGAGCCGCACCGGCTCCTGCGCATCGCGCACACGTACTCGCTCGGGCTGGGGTTCGTGCCGTGCGTGCTGGCCGATCTGCTCGCCGAACGCCCCGAGCTGCGCCTGCGCTGCACGCAGAGCCCGGCCACGGGTGTCGTCGAGATGCTGCTGCGCGGAGACGCCGACGCCGGCTTCTCGTCGGTGGCACCGACCGAGACGGACCTCGTGGTGGAGCCGCTGTTCACCGAGTCGCTGCTGCTGGCCGTCCCGGTCGGCGACGCCCTCGCCGGGCGCGAGCGTGTGTCGCTGCGGGAGGTGAGCGAGCGGCCGTTCGTCGCGATGGAACCGGGGTCCAGCAGCCGCACGCACATGGTGAACGCGTGCGCGCGGGCCGGCTTCGTCCCGCGGATCACGGTGGAGGGCAACGACCTGTTCGTCGTCGAATCCATGGTCGGCGCGGGGATCGGCGTGTCGGTGGTGCCCGAGGGCATGAACGACCACCAGCACCCCCGCATCACCCGCATCCCCATCGACGACCCGTCGTTCTCCGGCCGCACGATCTTCCTGGCGCGCCACCGCAGCTCCACCGTCGCCGACAGCGTGCAGACCCTCGCGCGCCTCGCCCGCGCCCACGGCCAACGCATGTCCCGACCGTTGCGTCGCGCGCAATGATCCCGCCGCGCGATGGCGTTGTTCGCCGCCAGACGTCTCCCTACGCTTCGTGATCATGGTCGCCGGTTTCGTTCACCCGAGGGCTCCCGAGTCCTCCGCACGGGTGCGCGTGACCCCTTCCGAGGCAACCCTGCGCAGCCTGCGGTCCGCCGACGGACTCCTCGCGGGAGTGCCCGACGTTCTCGGCCCCGGGGCGACACGGCGGTCCACCGCCGCGCGGGGCCAGGGCGCGGTACCCGATCGTGCGGTGCTGCTCGTGGCGGACCCGGCCGGCCGAGGGGGCCGACCGGTGACCGCGGGCAGGGCCGACGGGCGCGTGCCGCGGCCATGCCACCGTCTCCACCTCCCGCTCCGAGCTTCCCGATCGCGAGTTCTCCCCCGGGGAGACGCTGGTTCCGAACCCTGCGCACTGTCCCCGGGGAAACCGCTGATCCCGAGAGCACCCTCTCCGACACCTCGCTTTCGGAGACCTCAGCATCCGAGACCCCGCACCGCCCGCACCTTCCACACCGAGACTTCCCCTCTCCCCGCTCGTGCCCCATCCGCCGATCGAGCAAAGGAGCCTGTCCCGTGACGACGAACCTCATTTCCTCCGCCCGCAAGGCCGACTGGTGAACCCGCCGGCTCAACCCCGCGAGGCCGCCGAGCTCGCCGCTCTAGCGTGCGCGCTCGGGGCCGAGACCACGCCGCCCGTCGAGGTGGTGTCCGGCGCCGATTGGTGACCCCACCACCGCGCCCGGTCAGGTGCCGCCCCGCCACCACCCTCGGCGGGGCGGTACCGCGGTAACCGAAGCGGCCCCGGCACTTCCGCTTCGCACTGAGGTCCGAAAGGGACTGACGTGACGCTGCCCGCCCGGCTCGGCCACCTCCCGTGGACGCGCTACCACCGGAAAGTGGCCGGCACCCTCGCGCTGTGCTTCGCGTTCGAGCTGGCCGACATCAACTCCTTCGCCTACGTCGCCCCGACCGTCCACCACGCGCTGAACCTCGGCCTGCGCGGGATCTCCGTCGTGACGGCGGCGGGGTTCCTCGGCATGTTCGCCGGCGCCACGGCCGGCGGCCGGGTGGCCGAGCGAGCCGGACGCAAGCGCGCGCTGCGCGGCTCCGTGCTGTGGTTCTCCGTCTGTTCCCTGGCCACCGCGGGCGCTTTCGACACGGTCAGCCTGCTGGCCACCCGTTTCCTCACCGGCTGCGGGCTCGGCGCGATGACCGTCGTCGCGGTCACCTACCTGACGGAGCTCATCCCCGAGCACCAGCGCGGCCGGGTCCAGGCCGGCACGCTCGCCGTGGGGCTGCTCGGCATCCCGGCCATGGCGTTCTTCGCGAGAGCCGTGATCGGGCTGGGCCCGCAGAGCTGGCGGCTGGTGTTCGTCTTCGGCGCGCTCGGTGTCGTCCCGCTGGTGATCACCCGGTGGCTGCCGGAATCACCGGCGCCGCGGCGCGTCCCCGGCGCACCGCTGCGGCTGTTGCGCGGCAGCTTCGCCCGCCGCACGATCATGCTCGCGAGCGTCTGGATCTTCCTCACCCTCAGCTACTACGGGTTCGCCTCGTTCGCGCCGACCCTGTTGCACGAGCACGGTTTCACCGTCACCCACAGCGTCGGCTACACCGCGCTGACCACCCTCGGCGCGGTCCCCGGCGCGCTCCTCGCCTGGCCCGTCGCCGACCGCTTCGGGCTGCGCGGCCCCGTCACGGTGTTCAGCCTGATGTTCGCCGGCGCGGGTGTCGCGTATGGACTGACGTTCGCCCCCGCCGCCATCGTGGTCTTCGGCTTCCTCGTGGCCGCGCTGAACCAGACGCTCGTCGCGCTCCTCTACTCCCACACGCCGCGCCTGTTCCCCGGGGAGATCCGCGCGCGGGCCACCGGCCTCTGCTACGGGGCCGGCCGCCTCGCCAACGCGTTCGGCCCGCTGCTGGTCGGCCAGATCTCCCTGTCGCTGGGCTACACCGCGGTGTTCGTCTTCGTCGGCGCGTGCGGCGCCGCGATCGCGGTGGCCGTGCTGACGCTGGCCCCGCGACGCAGCGAGGAACCGGTCACACTCCCCAGTCGGCGATGACCGCTTCCGTGTCGGCGCCCGGCTTCGGCGGCGAGGACGGCAGATCCGGTGCCGTCCGCGAAAACCGCGGCGCCGGAGCCGGCTGCAGGATCCCGTCCAGCTCGACCAGGCCGGCGCGCGCCGCGATGTGCGGGTGCGCGGCGACCTCGTCCGGCTCCAGCACCGGGGTGACACACGCGTCGACACCGCCGAACACCTCGGCCCACTCGTCGCGGGTGCGCGAGAGGAACGCCTTGGTGAACTCGGCCCGCAGCGTCGGCCAGCTCGTTTTCTCCAGCTGCGGCGGGAGATCCGCGGCCTCCAGGCCGAGCCCGGCGAGCAGCGCCGCGTAGAACTGCGGCTCCAGCGCGCCGACGGCGACGTAGCGGCCGTCGGCGCACACGTAGGTGTCGTAGAACGGCGCGCCGCCGTCGAGCAGGTTCACGCCGCGCTCGTCGGACCACACGCCGAGGCCGCGCAAGGACCACACCATGAGCGCGAGCACGCTCGTGCCGTCGACCATCGCGGCGTCCACGACCTGGCCCAGGCCCGTGCGTTCGCGTTCCCACAGCGCGGAAAGCACGCCGACGAGCAGGAACATCGACCCGCCGCCGAAGTCGCCCACGAGGTTGAGCGGCGGCACCGGCCGCTCGCCCGCGCGGCCGATCGCGTTGAGCACGCCGACGAGCCCGATGTAGTTGATGTCGTGCCCGGCGCGCTGCGCGAGCGGGCCGTCCTGGCCCCAGCCGGTCATGCGGCCGTAGACCAGCCGCGGGTTGAGCGCGTGGCAGTCGGCCGGGCCGACGCCGAGCCGCTCGGTGACGCCCGGACGCAGGCCTTCCACGAGCACGTCGGCCTTCGCCGCGAGCCGCAGCACGAGGTCGCGGCCCTCGGGCGTCTTCAGGTCGGCCGCGACGGAACGCCGGCCGCGCAGCAGCGGGTCCGCCTTGCCGCCGGTGAGGTCGAGCGAGCCCGACGGGCGCTCCACGCGCACGACGTCGGCACCCAGGTCGGCGAGCACCATGCACGCGTGCGGACCCGGGCCGATCCCGGCCAGCTCCACGACCTTCAGTCCGCTCAGCGGTCCCGCCACGTGCCCTCCTCAGCTCCGGTGCCGATCGCCCGACCCTACCGGGCCTCAGATCGCCAATTTGGTGAGCAGCGCCACCAGCTGACGGCGTTCGTCGTCGTCCAGCGGGGCGAGCATCGACTCGTTCACCCGATCGACGACGGGCATCGCCGCGGCGAGCAGTTCCTCCCCCGCCGGCGTGAGCCGCAGCTCGCGGCGGCGCCGGTCGGTGCCCACCGTACGGGTGATCAACCCGCGTTCTTCCAGGCGCAGCAGCAGGTTCGCGAGCGTCGCCTTGTCCGTCGCCGCCCGCTGCCCCGCCGCGCCCTGATCGAGGCCCGGCGTCTCCGAGATCGCCACCAGCACGGCGTACTGGGGCTTCGTGAGCCCCGGCAGCTTCGCCTGCCAACGGGCGCCGTGCTCCTGCATCGCGCGCCGCAGCGCGTGGAAGACCGACTCGTCCATCCGGCTCGTCATGATCGCCATGTTAGTATGAATGCGAACGGTTCGTATACGAACTTATTGAGCCGGGGAACTGGAGGAGCCGCCGCCGATGCCGGCCTTCTCCCACCACCCGCAGGAGGACCCATGCCGCACGACGACCTCAGGTCGTTCCTGACCACGCTCGACAAGGAGGGTCAGCTGGTTCGGGTGACCGAGCCGGTCTCCCCCGAGCCGGACCTCGCCGCGGCCGCCAACGCCGCGCCGAAGCTCGGTGACGCCGCCCCCGCGTTGTACTTCGACAACCTCGAAGGCTTCACCGACGCCCGCGTCGCCCTCAACGTCCACGGCTCCTGGGCCAACCACGCGCTCGCGCTCGGGCTGCCCGCCGGCACGGGCGTGAAGGACCAGGTCGCGGAGTTCATCCGCCGCTGGGAGACGTTCCCGGTGCCCGTGGAGCGCCGCGAAAACCCGCCGTGGGCGGAAAACGTGCTCGAAGGCGACGAGGTCGACCTGTTCTCCGTGCTGCCCCTGTTCCGCCTCAACGACGGCGACGGCGGCTTCTACCTCGACAAGGCCGCCGTCGTCTCGCGCGACCCCGAGGACCCCGGCAACGACGGCAAGCAGAACGTCGGCATCTACCGCCTGCAGGTGAAAGGCCGCGCCGAGCTGGGCATCCAGCCCGTGCCGATGCACGACATCGCGCTGCAGCTGGCCAAGGCCGAGCGCGCGGGCGAGGACCTGCCGGTGGCGATCGCGCTGGGCAACGACCCGGTGATCCCCATCGTCGCCGCCACGCCCCTGGCCTACGACCAGAACGAGTACGAGCTGGCCGGCGCCCTGCGCGGCGCGCCCGCCCCGGTCACGGCCGCGCCGCTGACCGGCCTCGACGTGCCGTGGGGCGCGGAAGTGGTGGCCGAAGGCGTGATCGTCGGCCGCCGACGTGAGCTGGAAGGCCCGTTCGGCGAGTTCACCGGCCACTACTCGGGCGGACGCAGCATGCCCGTGATCCGCATCGACCGGATCTCGTACCGCACGAACCCGGTGTTCGAGTCGCTCTACCTCGGCATGCCGTGGACCGAGATCGACTTCCTCATGGCCGCCAACACCTGCGTGCCCGTCCACCAGCAGCTCACGGCGGAGTTCCCCGAGGTGCAGGCCGTGAACGCGATGTACACCCACGGACTGCTGGCGATCATCTCCACGAAGTCGCGCTACGGCGGTTTCGCGAAAACCGTCGCCATGCGCGCCATGACCACGCCGCACGGCCTCGGATACCTCAAGACGGTGATCGTGGTCGACGAGGACGTGGACCCGTTCGACCTGCCCCGCGTGATGTGGGCGGTCTCCACGAAGGTCAACCCGGCCGGCGACGTGATGGTGCTGCCGAACCTGCCCGTGGTCGCCCTCGATCCGGCGGCCGACCCCGCGGGCATCACCCACAAGATGATCATCGACGCGACCACCCCCGTCTCGCCGGACGCGCGCGGCCACTTCAGCCAGCCGGTGAAGGACCTGCCGGAAACCGCCGCGTGGGTGGACAAACTGCGCAGGCTGGCCGCCCGATGACCGCCCCGGAAGGAGCCCCGCCCGTGACCTGCCCCCGGTGTGACCACCCCGACATCCCGAAGCTCGCCGACTCCCCCGTGGCCGGCGTGTGGACCGTGCACCAGTGCGCGCGCTGCCGCTACACCTGGCGCAGCACGGAACCGGCCCGCCGCACCGAGCGTGAGCACTACCCCGAAGCGTTCCGCCTGACCGCCGAGGACATCGCGTCGGCCACTGCCGTGCCCGCGGTGCCGCCGTTGCTGATCCGGCCGGAAGCAAGCCGGTCCCCGCGCGGCACGTAACCGTTGCTGCGAAGCCATTCGGCCGTGACTGCGGTCGGATCGGCGACGATCGGCGCAGTAGAGTCGCGGCCATGAGCGACACACTGATGTGGGAAGTCCGCGCCGCGCCGGGCCGCCAGCAGGACCTGCTGGCGTGGGTCGAGGCCACCGCCGTGCCGGAACTCACCGCCACGGAGCACTTCGCCGGCGCCGACGTCTACCTGGGCGGCCAGGACCGCGTCGTGGTCATCGCGCGCTGGAACGCCACTCCCCCGCGGCTGCCCGACCCGCCCGAGGAGCTGCTGGCGCGTCCGGTGGCGCAATGGCCCTTCCAACACCACAGCACCGTGAAGCCCTGAACCCAGTAGGTTTGACGAGCCGGGAACACCCTCGTCTTGGAGGTCAGGAATGACAGTCGCGCAGATCGCCTACATCCGTCCCAAAGCGGGCAAAGAGGCGGAGGTGGAGCAGCTGCTGCGCGGGCTCGTCGACGCGGCTCGGCAGGAAGAGGGCACGCTGCTCTACCTGCTGAACAAGCGTGAGGACGAGTTCGTCTTCTACGAGATGTTCGCCGACCTCGACGCATTGAAGGTCCACAGTGGCAACGACGCGCTGCGTGGCCTGGTCGCGCGGGCCGACGAGCTGCTCGAAGGCGGGATCACCGTCGAAAAGGTGTCCTACCTCGACGGAGCCGGTCGCTTCAACTGAAAAACCTTCCGCTCCCATCTCACCCGATGAGGGGACAATGGGGCTGACCCGGTGAACTGCTGGGTACTCCTCGGAACGTCCACCCGAATTCGGCACGACGGAAGGGAGCGCGAGATGGACGGCATGTTCGACAAGGCCAAGGAGAAGCTGCAGGAGTTCGCGGGCCAGCACCCGGACAAGGTCGGCCAGGGCGTCGACAAGGCCGCCGACTTCGCCGACGAAAAGACCGGCGGCAAGCACGGCGACCAGATCCACCAGGGTGCCGACAAGCTGAAGGAACGCTTCGGCGGCGACGACCAGCAGCAATAGTAGTCGCGGCCGCACCACAGAGGGGCCTCCCCGCCGGTATCCCGAGCCGGCCTGGGGAGGCCCCTCGTGGTCATTTCCCGAGGTTTTTCAACGCCTCTTCGACATTCACGACGTCGGCGTACTTCGCGTCGAGATCCACCAGATTGTTGTCGTGCACGGCTTCCGTGCGGTCCGCGCACGCCTGGCGCACCACCTTGGGCCGGAACCCGTGGTTGAGTGCGTCCATTGCGGACGCTCGCACGCAGCCGGAGGTGGAAACCCCGGTGACGACGAGAGTGTCCACACCGCACGCGTGCAAAGTGGACGCAAGCGAGGTGCCGAAGAACGCCGACGCGTACTGCTTGGTCACGACGGCTTCCCCCGGTTCGGGTTTCAGCGGGCCGATCTCGCCCCACCCGCCTTCGGCGCCTTCCTCGAACGCTTTGAGCGCCGGGACTTTCTCCACGAACAGCCCACCGTCGGCGAGGCCGCGCGTGTAGACCACCGATGTCCACACCACCGGGTGCCCGGCCGTGCGCGCGGCTTCGAGCAACGCGCGGGTCGCCTCGATCGCGGGCCCCGGGCTGGGGAGTTCGAAAGGACCGCCGGCTTCGGTGTACGCGCGCACGAGGTCGATCACGAGCAGCGCGGGCCGCGCCCCCCAGCCGAGCCGGCCGGAGAACGCGGACCCGTGCGGCCCGCTCACGACGCCGACCAGACCGGGCGCTGCGGCGCCGGCAGGCCGGTCTCCGCCTCGCAGTTGGCCAGCAGCTCCTCGATCGGCGGGCCCATGTCGAACACCGGCAGCTCCGCCGGCCGCGAGGCGCGCAGCTGATCACGCAACGTCTTCGTCGCGTCGGCGTCCACCGTGCCGTCCGCCGCGACGACCACGCCGTAGGCGCGGGCACCGTCGGGCGTCACGAGGCCGCGTTCGACCTCCAGGCCCACCAGCGCGGGGTCGCGCTCCAACGGGTCGCCCCAGCCGCCGCCACCCCAGGTGACGAAGTGCAGCACGTCGCCGGTGTGCACCGGGACGTCGTGGCACTTGCTGGGCAGGACTTCCCTGGTGCCGTCGGCGCGGTCGATCCACTTCGTCCCGCGCGCGCCGGGTGCGCCGCCGTTGACGCCCCACGGGTAGGTGAGCCAGCGGTCGTCGTGGATGGCGATGGTGCCGGGTTCTTCGAAGACGTAGGTCACGTCGACACCGTTGCCGCCGCGGTGCAGCCCCGCGCCACCGGTGTCGGCGACCGTCTCCCAGCGTTCGATGCGCAGCGGGTAGTAGGACTCCAGGTACTCGCACGGGATGTTCACGAAGCTCGGCCACAGCGAGTGCCCGTCGGGCCCGTCGCCCAGCGGCCGGCCGGGGATGCCGCCGAAGCCGATCGAGTAGAGCTGGAACCACTCGCCCTTGCGCTCGCCGCTCGAGTAGTTGCCGGAGTACATGAAGTGCGGGCTGGACGAGAAGCCGGCCGCGTTGAGCAGCGCCGGGTTCGTCTGGCCGAGCAGGCCGCCGAACAGGTCGAACACGCGGCCGATGCCGTGGTTGCGGCCGTTGAGCGACGCCGGGTGCTTCGGCTTCCAGTAGGAACCGTCCGGAATGGTCACGTCGACCAGCGGGTAGAACCCGTCGTTCCACAGGATCTGGGGGTCGGCCACGGTGATCATGTAGATCCCGAAGAACATCCGGGTGAGGTTCTCGTTGATGTAGTAGTTGATCGGCCCCGCGGCCTGCGGCGAGCTGCCCGTGAAATCCAGGTGCACCTTCTCGCCGGTGCGGGTGAGCGAGAGTTTCAGCTCGTACGGGCCGAAACCCACGCCGTCGTCGCAGATGTAGTCGGTGAAGCTGATCGTCTTGCCGTCTTCGAACACCGTCTGCAGCAGGATCTTCATGGCGTCGTAATTGCGCTGCAGCAAAGCGTCCAAAGCGGACAGGTAGGTCGCCGTGCCGAACCGGTCGCACATCTCCACCACGCGGCGCGACGCTGTGCGGCAGGCGGCGACGAGCCCGTTGAGGTCGGCGCGGTTCCAGTCGGGCATGCGGACCTGGTTGAGGATGATCCGCAGGGCGTCCTCGTTGAGCTTTCCCTTGCGGTACAGCTTGAACGGCGGGACGACCACACCTTCCTCGTAGATCGTGCGTGCGTCGGTGGGCATCGACGACGGGGTCTTGCCGCCGACGTCGGACATGTGCCCGAACATCGAGGCCCAGCCGACGAGCCGGCCCTCGTGGTAGATCGGCATCACGATCAGCCAGTCGTTGGCGTGGCTGATCGCCGCGCCGCAGGCATACGGGTCCGACGTCATCAGCACGTCGCCCTCTTCGATGGTGTCGTCGAAGCCCTCGAGGAAGTCCGGGATGGACAGTCCGAACTGGCCGACCACCATCTTGCCGCTCGGGTCGCCGATGAGCGGGAACTCGTCGTGCTGCTCGCGGATGCCGGGCGAGAGCGCGGTGCGGAAGAGCACCTCGTCCATCTCATAGCGGGCGTTGCGCAGCCCGTTCTCGATGAGGTCGAGGGTGACGGGGTCCACTTCGGACTTGGTGATCGCGCCGGTGGCGGTCTCGATGATCTCAGCCAAGGTTCAGCCCTCCAGCGGGGTGATCAGCAGGCTGCCGGACGCGTGCACGGTGGCGGCGTGCTCGGGCAGCACGAGGGTCGTGGAGTCCATTTCGGTCACGATGGCGGGCCCGGCGACGACGTCACCGGCGAGAAGCTTCGCGCGGTCGTAGACCTTCGCGTCGAGCTGTTTGCCCGACACGTGGATCGGGTGCGTGTCCACCAGCGCGGCCGCCGGGTCGCCGGTGCCCTCGGCCAGCGTCACGGCCGCCACCGACGGGCGCGGGCCGGTGACGGTGGCGCGCGCGTTGACCAGCTCGTGGTCCACGTTGAGCAGGAAGGAGAACAGCCGGTCGTGCTCGGCGTCGAAGTGCTTGGCCAGCAGGTCGAGCGCGGTGCCGGGCGCGTCCAGCGACGCCGGGTCGACCTCGACCGGGATCTCGAAGCCCTGGCCGTGGTAGCGCACGTCGACCTGGAACCCGAGGGTCTGGTCGGCGCGGTCGAGCCCCTGCTCCACGAGCCGGCCGCCGGCCTCGTCGCCGAGCTCGCGCAGGATCTGCACGAGTTCGGCGCCGGTGAGGTCGGCGAAGCGGCGCAGCACCGTGCGGGCCGACACGTCACGCAGGCTCGTGGTCGCGTCGCCCAGCGCGCACAGCACGCCCGGCGACGGCGGCACGATCACGGGCCACGCGCCGGTGAGCTTGCCGAGGGCGTTGGCGTGCAGGGGACCCGCGCCGCCGAACGCGACGAGCGCGAAGTCGCGCGGGTCGAAGCCCTGCTGCACCGAGACCAGGCGCAGGCCGCCGAGCATGTTCTCGTTGACGATGTCGATGATCCCGGCCGCCGCGGCTTCGACACTGGGCAGGCCCATCGCGTCGGCCACCTTGGCGACCGCCGTACGAGCGGCCTCGACGTCGAGCGTGATCTCGCCGCCCGCCAGCTGCGCGGGCAGGTAACCGAGGACCACGTTGGCGTCGGTCACCGTCGGCTCGGTGCCGCCCTTGCCGTAGGCGGCCGGGCCGGGGTCGGCGCCGGCGGACTGCGGGCCGACGCGCAGCGCCTTCGTCAGTTCCGGTACGTGGGCGATGGATCCGCCGCCGGCGCCCACGGTCCGAACGTCCACACTGGACGCTCGCACGGTGAGGTCACCGACCTGCGTCTCGCGGCCGATGCGCGGGTTGAGGTCCTGCACGAGCGCGACGTCGGTGGACGTGCCGCCCATGTCGAACGTGATGAGGTCGCGGTGGCCGCACTGCTCGGCCACCCACACCGCGCCGGTCACGCCGCCAGCGGGACCGGACAGCAGCATCGTCACGGGGGCGGCGACGGCGGCGTCGGCGGCCGAGAGGCCTCCGTCGCTGCGGAGGATGGCCAGCTCACCGGCCACGCCGCTGGCGGCGAGCTCACTGGCCAGGGTCTCGACGTACTTTTTCACCTGCGGCTGCACGTAACCGTTGGCGACGGTGGTGACCGTGCGCTCGTACTCACGCAGCTCGGGCAGCACGTCCGACGACAGCGACACCGGCACACCGGGCAGCACCTCGGCGGCGATCTCGCCCACGCGGCGTTCGTGCGCGGAGTCGGCGAAGGAGTTGATCAGCGACACGGCGAGCGCCTGGATGTCACGGCCGCGCAGCTTCTCCAGCTGGGCCCGTACGTCGGCCTCGTCGAGCTCGCGGATCACCGCGCCGTCGCTGGCGATGCGCTCGTCGACCTCGACGGTGTTCTCCAGCGCCGCCAAGGGTTCCGGCTTCGGCCAGATGATCCAGCCGGCGAGCCCGCCCGGGACGTAGGAGCGCGCGATCTGCAGCACCTGGCGGAACCCGCGCGTGGTCACGAGCCCCACGCGGGCGCCCTTGCCTTCGAGGATGGCGTTGGTGGCCACGGTCGTGCCGTGCAGCACCTGCGCGACCTCGCTCAGCGCGATGCCCGCGTCGGCGCACACCTTCGCGATGCCGTTGCGGACGCCGACCGACTGGTCGGCGGGGGTCGACGGGGTCTTCGCCCGCCAGGTGCCGCCGGTCGTCTCCTCGACCAGCAGCACGTCGGTGAACGTGCCGCCGACGTCGACACCAAGTCTGTAATTTGGCCTCGGCTCCGCCGAGGCGTGCGAGATCGCCTTTGAGCCGGCGTCTCGATCAGGCGGTCGGACCGGCCGGGGGCCGATCGCACCGCCTGATCGAGACGCCGGCGCGATCTCGCTCTGTGGTCGCTGTTCAGAGGACGGGCTGTCCGCCGTGGCGGTGTCGCTGGGGAGATGAGTCATGCCTTCTCCTGTGTTGTCTGGTTCGCACCGTTACGGCGCGGGCGTTACGTCCGGCTACCACAGCGCGAGATCGCGCCGGCGTTTCGACTGGACGGTGCGATCGGCCCCGGCCGATCCGACCGTTCAGTCGAGACGCCGGCTTCCCGGCGATCTCGCACGCCCCGGCGAAGCCGGGGCCAACATTGCAGCGCGGGCGTTGCGGATGTGGGCGGTCATGGTGGCCCGCGCCCAGTCGGAGTCGCCGGCGCGGAGGGCGGCGACGATCTCGACGTGGTGCGCGAGGCTGCGCCGCAGGGACTGTTCGTCGTAGGTGTGGAAGTTGCGCAGCACGATCGGCGCGTGGATGGCGCTCGCGAGCGCGCCGGCCAGGGCCGGGTGGCGGGCGAGGTCCACGAGCTTGGCGTGGAAGTCGCGGTTCATCGGCACGAGCGCGTCGAGGTCCTGTCCCGGTCCGGGACAGCCGACCTCGACCATGCGCGCGGCGAGCTCGTCGAGCGCGGCCAGGTCGGCCTCGGTCGCGTGGGGCACGGCGAGCGCGGTGAGCTGGGGTTCCAGCAGCGTGCGCAGCTCGAAGACGCCTTCCAGCTCGGCGACGGTCCACCGGCTGACCCGCGCCCCGCGATTGGGGACGATCTCCACGAGGCCCTCGGCCGCGAGGCGGGTCAGCGCCTCGCGCACCGGGGTCCGGCTCACGCCGAGCCGGACGGCCAGCTCGACCTCGCCGAGCCGGGCGCCCGCCGGGAACTCGCCCTTCAGGATCAGCTCGCGCAGTGCGTCCACCGCGCGTCCCGATGAAGTCGCCGCCTGTGTCACCCGTCACCCCGTCTCGAAGATTGTGTGCAATCTAGGCCGGAGTCTTGTCCGCCGCAAGGCGTGCGGCGTAGTTTTGCTCTGGATGTATACAAGGAGGAATTCCGTGGGAAATCTGCTCGGTACCGCCGGAACCCCGCGCAAGCGCCTGCGCGAGCTGCTGGCCGCGGGCCCGCCGCTGGTCGCGCCCGGGGCGTACGACGCGCTTTCGGCCCGGCTGGTGGAGCAGGCCGGGTTCGACGTCGTGTACATGACGGGCTTCGGCACCACCGCGTCGCTCATCGGGCGCCCGGACGTGGGCCTGCTCTCCGCCGCGGAGATGATCGACAACGCGACGCGCATCGTCTCGGCCGTCGACGTGCCGGTGATCGCCGACGCCGACACCGGCTACGGCAACGCGATCAACGTCGTGCGCACCGTGCGGGCGTACGAACAGGCCGGCGTCGCGGCGATCCACCTCGAAGACCAGGTGATGCCGAAGAAGTGCGGCCACATGTCAGGCAAGGCCGTGATCTCGCGCGAGGAGATGGTCGGCAAGATCGCCGCGGCCGCCGCCGCGCGGCGCGACCCGGACTTCGTGCTCATCGCCCGCACGGACGCCGCCGCCGTCCACGGCCTCGACGACGCGCTCGGCCGCGCCAAGGCCTACGCCGACGCGGGCGCCGACGTGCTGTTCGTGGAAGCGCCGACGAGCGAGGAGAGCATCGAACGCGTGGCCACCGAGCTGCGCGGCGTCGCGCCCCTGGTGTTCAACTGGGCCGAGGGCGGCCGCACTCCGCCGCTGCCGCTGTCGCGTATCACGGACCTGGGTTTTTCACTCGTGCTGTACCCCATCGGCACCCTGCTCGCCGCGACGGCCGGCATCCGCTCCCTGCTGGACGTCATCCGCCGCGACGGCACGCCCACGGCGGCCCTGCCGGGCGTGCCGACGTTCGACGAGTTCACGACGCTCATCGGGCTGCCCGAGGTGAACGAGCTTTCGCAGCGGTTTTCCGGGGAGTGATCAGGGTTTCCGTGCGGTGATCAGGAAGTGCTCTTCCGGCTCCGCGCCGGGCTTGCCGGGCTCGAAGACCTCCGACCGCGTCCCGGTCACCTCGAGCCCGGTGGCCCGGACCCGGCTTTCGAGATCACCGGCCGCGAAACTGGTGAGACGCACGGCGTGGCCGAGGAACTCGAGCGGCACGTCTTTAATGTCCTTCGGCACGGTGATGAGCGAGAACCGTCCGCCCGGCTTCAGCCAGCCCGCGATCTTGCCCAGCACGGACTCCGTTTCCGCGCGGGTCATCTGCAGGAACGGGAAGAACGCGCACACCGCGTCCCAGCTCTCGGGTTCAGACTCCCACTCCCTCACGTCCACGTGCCGGAACTCCGCGGCCGGCACCTGCTCCCGCGCGATCCGGACCATCTCGCCCGACACGTCAAGCCCCGTGACGCGGTGCCCGGCTTTCGCCAGGTCCTCGGCGACCGGCCGGCCGGTGCCACTGCCGACGTCGAGCACCCGCGCCCCCGGCGGCAGCACCGCGACCAGCTCCCGCACCGCCGCCTCGACCACCGGCGGCCGGCCGAAGGCCTCCTCGTACCCGGCTCCGATGGCGTCGAACAGCTCCTGCGCCGTGGCGGCTTCCTCGCCCATTCCCGGACTCCCCTCGTTCGGGAATCCACTTTCGCACAACGCCGGCGCGAATTCCGCCAGCCGGCTCGCTTCGGGACCGGTCCCCGCGCGCCCCGGCTACGGTGCGGGCCGACCAGGGAGGAACCGGAGTGAGGCGACGCATCACGGCGGGCGGGGCGGCTCTCGCGTTCACGCTGGGCCTGACCGGCTGCGCTACCCCGCAGGACAAGACGAACGACGCGTGCGCCGACGTCAAGGACGTCGTCAACGCCCTGCCGGCCGTCGCCGGCGACGACGGGGCGAAGGAGATCGTGCCCCGGCTCGATCGGCAGATCGACGCCGCCGCCAAGGCGGACCAAGCCTTCGCCGACGCCGGTGCGGACGCCGCGTTCCGCACAGCATGGCAACACCTGACCAAAGCCCTGCGCGACGACCGCGCGGCTTGGCAGAACCCCTTGACGGGCACCGACGCCCTCCCGGGTCCCGGCAGCGACATGATCGCTGCCATGAACCTCGCCGGCTTCAAGGCCGTCGTGGACGACGCCAAAACCTCCCTCGGCGCCGCCGCGGCCAAAGCGGGCTACCCGAACTGCGGGGACGCGATCACCTGGCGGTATTAGTCGGGCGCTACTCGGCCCAGATTCCCCGCACGTGCCGGATGTGGCGGGTCATCAGGGCCTCCGCGCCGGCGGCGTCGCGGGCTTCGATGAGGTCCAGGAGTTCCGCGTGTTCGTGGGAGGAGGGGATGAGCTCGTCGCGGTCGGCGAGGCCGCGGAGACCGTAGATGCGGGAGCGGGAGCGCAGGGAGCGGACGGTCTCGACGAGGTGGGGGTTGCCCGCCTGTTCGAGCAGGCGTAGGTGGAACTGCATGTCCGTGGCGACGTGGGCGATGAGGTCGTGCGCGGCGGCCGCGTGTTCGATGCCGGTGGCCAGCGGGCGCAGCTCGGCGATCACGGCGGGGTCGACGCCGGTCTCGGCGAGGCGGCGGACGGTGGGCACCTCGATGAGGGCGCGCAGCTCGCTGAGGTCGTCGAGGTCCTTTTCGGACGGTTCGGTGACGCGGAAACCCTTGTTGCGCACCGTGTCGATCAAGCCCTCTTTGACGAGGTCGAGCATGGCCTCGCGCACGGGTGTCGCGGAGACGCCGAACTGCGTGGCGAGGCTGGGCGCCGAGTACACGACGCCGGGGCGCAGCTCGCCGGAGATGACGGCGGCGCGCAGCGTCTGCGTGATCTGGTCGCGCAGGTTCCGCTGCACGCCGAAGGTGGGCAGCGTCAGCGTGAGGTGCTCCTGGCTGGTCAACGTGACTCTCCCCGGGCGGCCTCGTAGGTGGTTGCGGCGACCACCAGATCCTCCCACGCCATTCCCACGCTCTTGAACAGCCGGGGCCCCGACCCGGGCAGCGCCGCCCCGCGGACCACATCGGACAGCGGCACCAGCGCGTCCGGCGCCAGTGCTCCTTCGGAAACCGCCAGCACGACGTCGCCGGCCTCGCGCAGGGCGGTGTCCACCGCTTCGACGACCACCGTGGCGCGGCCCATCAACGCGGCGTCGACCTCACGCACGTGCGGTTCGTGCGAACCGACCGCCACCACCGTCGCCCCGTCCGGAACCAGGGCGCCGTCGAACAACGGTGTCGACGAAGTCGTGCAGCACACCACCAGGTCGGCCGAAGCCACGTCCGCCGCCGTGCCGACGCGCGCGCCCTGAGCCGCCGCGAAAGCCGCGGTACGCGCGGCCGAACGCCCCACCACGACGACGTCGCGCACCGGCCGGACCTGCCGCAGCGCCTCGAGGTGGCTCGCCGCCTGCGGGCCGGTCCCGAACACCACCAGCCGCGACGCGTCCGGCGCCGCCAGGCAGTCCACGGCCAGGGCCGACACCGCCGCCGTGCGCACCGACGTCACCGCCACCCCGTCGAGCAGGGCCAGCGGCGTCAACGTCGCGCCGTCCAGCAGCAGGTACTCGCCCTGGATCCGCGGCAGGTCACGCGCCGGGTTCCCGGGCGCGACCGCCGCCACCTTCACCCCGGCGAACGCACCCCAGAACGCCGGCATCAGCAGGAACTGCCCGCTCGGCACCGGAACGACCGCGCGCGCCGGATCCGCCGAAGGGTCGAGACCGTCGGCCAGCGCCGCCCGCAGCGCCGCGATCGCCGCGGGCAGCGACGGCCGCGCGGCCAGCACCTCGATCACAGTTCGAACCCCGCCGGGAACGGGTCGTCGGGGTCGAGGAAGTACTGCGCCGTGCCGGTCAGCCACGCGCGGCCGGTGATGGTCGGGATCACGGCCGGCAGCGAAGCCACCGTCGTCTCCTCCACCAGCCGGCCGATGAAGTGCGTGCCGATGAACGACTCGTTGCGGAAGTCGGTGTGCAGCGCCAGCTCGCCGCGGGCGTGCAGCTGCGCCATCCGCGCGCTCGTGCCGGTGCCGCACGGCGAACGGTCGAACCAGCCCGGGTGGATCGCCATGGCGTGGCGCGAGACCCGCGCGTCGGAACCCGGCGCGGCGAGGTACACGTGGTGGCAGCCCGAAATCGCGGGGTTCTCCGGGTGCACAGGGAGGTCCTGGACGTTGATCGCGTCCATGATGGACAATCCCGCGTCGAGCAGCTTCTGCTTTTCCGCGCGGTCGAAGGGAAGCCCGAGCTCCTCGAGCTCCACGATCGCGTAGAAGTTGCCACCGAAGGCCAGGTCGTAGCGCACCTGGCCGAGCCCCGGCACGGCCACCTTGCGGTCGAGCCCGACCGAGAACGAGGGCACGTTGCGGATCGTCACCGACCGCGCGGCGCCGTCCTGCACCGCGACCTCCGCGACGACGAGCCCGGCCGGGGTGTCGAGCCGGATCGTGGTGACCGGCTCGACGACCTCGACCATGCCCGTCTCGACCAGCACCGTCGCGACGCCGATGGTGCCGTGCCCGCACATCGGCAGGCAGCCCGACACCTCGATGAACAGCACGCCCCAGTCGGCGTCCGGGCGCGTCGGCGGCTGCAGGATCGCGCCGCTCATCGCCGAATGCCCGCGCGGCTCGTTCATCAGCAGCTGCCGGAGGTGGTCGAGGTGCTCGACGAAGTACTGCCGGCGCTCGAACATCGTGGCACCCGGCACGACGCCGACCCCACCCGTGATCACCCGGGTCGACATGCCCTCGGTGTGGGAGTCGACCGCGTGGAACAGCCGCTTGGCGCGCATGGTCTAGGAAAGCCCTTCCTCGAGCGCTCGTTCGGTGGCCTGGCGGACGGCCTTCTCCTGCTCGGGCGTGAGCGGCACCCGCGGCGGACGGCAGGGCCCGCCGTAGCGGCCCGCGATGTCCATGCTCAGCTTGATCGCCTGCACGAACTCCGTGAGCGAATCCCAGCGCAGCAACGGGTGCAGCAGCCGGTAGAGCGGCACGGCCTTCTCCAGGTCGCCGGCCGACGCCGCGGCCCACAGCTCGCTGGTGGCCTTCGGGAACGCGTTGGGGTAGCCCGCGACCCAGCCGGGCGCGCCGGCGATCGCCAGCTCCAGCAGCACGTCGTCGGCACCGCACAGCACGTCGAGCTCCGGCGCGAGCTCGGCGATCCGGTACGGCCGGCGCACGTCGCCCGAGAATTCCTTCACACCGACGATCAGGCCCTCGGCGTGCAGCTCGGCCAGCAGCTCCGGCACGAGGTCGACTTTGGTGTCGAAGGGATTGTTGTACGCGACGATCGGCACACCCGCCTTCGCGACCTCGCGGTAGTGCTCGACCACCGCGCGCTCGTCGGCCCGGTAGGAGTTGGGCGGCAGCAGCATCACGGCGGGGCAGCCCGCCTCGGCCGCGCTTTCGGCCCAGCGCCGTGCTTCCGTCGCGCCGTACGCGGCGACGCCCGGCATCACCGTGAAGCCCTCGGGCGCCGCTTCGACCGCGGTGCGGACCACGCGCGTGCGCTCTTCGACGCTCAGCGTCTGGTACTCCCCCAGCGAACCGTTGGGCGTGACGCCGTCACAACCGCTCTCGGCCAGCCACGCGACGTGCTCGGCATACGCGTCGAAATCGACGGTCAGCGCGCCCGGCTCGGTCTCCCGCAAAGGAAGTGCGGCCGCCACCAGCACGCCGTGCCATGGCTTTTCGCGCCCGGTCATGAAACCTCCACGAAATCGATGTTACTCAGAGCCGTGCTCCCGAGCCGAACGTGTAAACGCTCGGAAATTCATCGTGCCATGTGTCATGTGACATTGTACAGTGTCCTGACCTCGTCCCCCATCGTGGGAGGCTCCATGTCAGAAACGACCGGCGCGCCCCCGAAGCTCACTTCGCACGTGCTGGCGGCCCGGCTCGAACGCCTGCCGATCTCCCGGTTCCACTACAAGCTGCTCTTCGCGGGCGGCCTCGGGTACACCTTCGACGCGATGGACGGCGCGATCGTCGCCTTCATCCTCCCCTCCGTCACCGCCGAATGGGGCCTGTCCAGCGGAGCCACCGGCATCCTGGGCAGCAGCCTGCTGATCGGCTTCCTCTTCGGCGCGTTCGGCGCCGGGGTGCTCGGCGACAGGATCGGCCGGCGCGCGGTCATGGTCAGCGCGCTGATCCTCTACGCGGCCGCGAGCCTCGTCGCGGCCGTCGCGCCGAACTTCGCGGTGCTGTTCGTCGCCCGCGTCGTGGCGGGCATGGGCACCGGCGCGGAGAGCGCGATCATCGCGCCCTACCTGTCGGAGTTCGTGCCCTCGCGCGTGCGCGGGCGCTACATCGGTTCCCTGGCCGGGTTCTTCGCGTTCGGCTACGTGTTCGCGAGCCTGCTCGGCTACTTCGTGGTCAGCGACGTACCGCACGGCTGGCGCTGGGTCCAGGTGCTCACGGCGGTGCCGATCGTGATGCTGCTGTGGTGGCGCCGCTCGCTGCCGGAGTCGCCGCGGTTCCTGCACGTCCACGGCCGCGTCGCCGAGGCCGAGCTGGTGGTCGCCGACATCGAGCGCCAGGTCGGCGCCCGCGTCGGCCCGCTGCCGGCCCCACAACCGTCCACACAGGACGAAGAGGTGCAGGTGTCCTCGGGCACGATCCTGTCGAACCTGCGCGCACTGGTGTCGTCCGGGCTGCGCAAGACCACGATCACGTCGTGGGTCTACTGGTTCGTCGCCATCTTCACCTACTACGGCTTCTTCACCTGGATCCCGTCGCTGCTGGTGAAGCAGGGCTTCGACATCTCGAAGAGCTTCCTGTTCTCCATCGTCATCTACCTCGCGCAGATCCCCGGCTACTACTCGGCCGCGTTCGTGAGCGAACGGATCGAGCGCAAGTGGACGATCGTGATCTACCTGGCGGGCGGCGCGCTCGGCGCGTTGGGGCTGGCGTTCGCGGGCAACAGCACGCAGATCCTGGTCTGGGGCATCGTGCTGTCGTTCTTCATGAACGGCAACGCGGCGCTCGAGTACTCCTACACGTCCGAGATCTACCCGACGATGATCCGCACCACCGGCCTCGGCGTCGCGTCGGCGGTCGGGCGGATCGGCGGCATCATCGCGCCGATCGTGATCGGTTTCTCCTACAGCAACGTCGGGTTCGGTGGCGTGTTCACCATGCTGCTGGTCCTGCTCGTGATCGGTGCCGGGGTGGTGGCCGTGTTCGGCCAGCGCACCACCGGCCGCTCGCTCGAGACGATCGGACAGGAGACGATCGGACGTGGCTGAACCCGACGAACCCTCTGGAGGTGCCCGCATGCCCGCCGACCTCAGCGTCCGGCACGTCAGCGTTGTGGATCCCGAGTCCGAGCAGGTGACCGGCGACCAGGTCGTCCGCATCACCGGCGGGCGGATCACGGCGGTCGAAGCCGATCCCGGTGGCCCGGCCGGGGACGGCGAGCTGGACGGCACGGGGTTGTTCGCCGTGCCGGGGCTCATCGACTGCCACGTGCACGTGAACGCCGTGAGCGCGGCGCTCGGCACGGTCGCGGACGAGTCGCCCGCGTATGTGGCCGCGCAGGCGTCGCACCTCCTGAAGGACATGCTGGCCCGCGGCTTCACCAGCGTCCGCGACGTCGGGGGCGCCGACTTCGGCATCGCCGCCGCCGTGGCCGAAGGCCTGTTCACGGGGCCGCGGATCTTCTTCGGCGGCAAGGCGCTTTCGCAGACCGGCGGGCACGGCGACCTGCGCCCGGCCGGTCGCGACGTGCACGACCAGCACTACGCGATCCCCGTGCTCGGCCGCGTGTGCGACGGCGTGGACGAGGTGCGCCGCGCCGCCCGCGACGAGATCCGCCGCGGCGCGCACCACCTCAAGATCATGCTGTCCGGCGGCTGCGCGAGCCCCACGGACCGCGTGGACTCCCTGCAGTTCTCCGACGAGGAGGTGACCGCGATCGTCGAGGAGGCGGCCGCGGCGAACCTCTACACGGCGGGCCACGCCTACACCGCCGACGCCGTGAACCGCGGCCTGCGCCTCGGCGTCCGCACGATCGAACACGGCAACCTCCTCGACGCGACGTCGATCGACCTGTTCCTCGCGCACGACGCGTTCTACGTGCCCACGCTGATCACCTACCAGGCCTTGCTGGAGCAGAGCCGCGAGCTGGGTTTCACGGCCGAGCAGTACGAAAAAGTCGTGCGGGTGACGGAAAACGGCTACCAGGCGTTGCAGCTCGCCGACGCCGCCGGCGTCCGCATCGCCTACGGCAGCGACCTGCTGGGCGCGATGCAGGCGCGGCAGTCGGAGGAGTTCTCGTTGCGCGCCAAGGTGCAGAAGCCGGCCGCGGTGCTGCGCTCGGCCACCACGGTCGCCGCCGAACTGCTGCGGCAGGTGGGCACAGTGGGCACGCTCGCACCCGGCGCCCGGGGTGACGTCGTGCTCGCACGAGCGAACCCGCTGGCGGACCTCGACGTGCTGGCGAACCCGGCGACGGGGCTCGCGGCCGTGGTGCAGGACGGGGTGGTGCGCGTGCGGCGGTGACGACGGTGTTCCGGCCTGGGTCCGGACCGGGCCGTGGAATTCCGGGCCAGAGGGGGCCTGACAGGTCCCCTCTGGGCGCCGGATCGAGCCTCGCGCGTCGTTAGCCTCGGTCGTGGATCGCAGCCACACCAGGAGGAACGCACCCATGAAGGCCATGTTCATCACCGCGTACGGCGACCCCGGCGTCATCGAGCCGGCCGAGGTCCCCGAGCCCGTCCCGGGGCCTGGGGAACTCAGTATCACCGTGTCCCACTCGGCCGTCGGGCTGGTCGATGCGATCATCCGCCGCGGCGAACTGGCCGACTACGACTACGCGCCACGACCGCCGGTGGTGCCCGGGCTCGAGGTGGCGGGCACCGTGCGCGCCGTGGGCCCGGGCGTCGACCGGTTCGCCGTCGGCGACGAGGTGGCGACGCTGACCCTGCCGCGGATGGGCGGATACGCGGAGGTCACCGTCGCGCCAGCCGACCTGGTGGTGCCGCTTGCGGGCACGGGTGTGAGCCGCGAACAGGCCGTCGCAGGGTTCGCGAACACGGTTACTGCATACCTGTCCCTCACCGAGGCGGTGCGCCCGCCGGTCGGCGGCAAGGTGCTGGTGCACGGCGCGCTCGGCGGACTGTCGTCGGTCTACCCCGAGGTGGCGCGGCTGCTCGGGGCGAACGAGGTGGTCGGCACCGTGCGCCGGGCCGGGCAAATCGACGCGGCGCTCGCGCTCGGGTTCGACCGGGTGGTCCTCTCCGGTGAGTTCACCGAGGCGCTGGGAGACGAGCGGTTCACCGTGATCGTCGATCCGGTGGGCGGCGACGTGCGGCGGGCCTCGGTCGGCCTGCTCGCACCGATGGGCCGGCTGCTCGCGGTCGGCAACGCGGGCGGCGAGCACGGCGCAGCGCTCGACTCGAACGCGGTGTGGGGCGGCAACATCGGCGTCGTCGGGTTCAACGTGGGCGGCTACCTGGCCGCCGGCACCTCACCGGCCGTGCCTGCGGCGCGGGCGGTGATGCCGCTGTTCACCGAGGGGAAGATCAGCCTGCCCGTGACGACGCTGCCGTTCGCCGAGGCCCGCGAAGCGCACCGGCGGATCGACGCCCGGGAGGTAATTGGGCGGCTGGTTCTCGCTTCGCTCTAGGCTCGGGCGCATGGAGCGGGATGACGAGCTGAGCGAGTTCCTGCGCTCGCGCCGCGCCCGGGTCACCCCGGCCGAGGCCGGGCTGGGTCCGGGTGCCGGCGTTCGCCGCGTCCCCGGCCTGCGGCGCGAGGAGGTCGCGCGCCTGGCCGGGGTGAACGTGGACTACTACGTGCGGCTGGAGCGCGGCCGCCGGATCAACCCGTCCGATTCGGTGCTCGACGCGGTGGCCCGCGCGCTGCGGCTGAACGCCACGGAGCGGGCGCACCTGTTCGCGCTGGTGCGCCCCGGGGGCACTCGCCCGGTGCGGCGCGCGGTTCCGCCCCAGCGGGTGCGGCCGTCGGTGCACCGGATCCTCGATGCCCACGAGCCGCTCCCGGCGATGGTCCTCGGCCGCCGGATGGACGTGCTCGCCGCGAACCGACCGGCCCGCGCGCTGTACACGGACTGGGAAGCCCTGCCCGGACCGTCACGCAACATGGTGCGGTTCCTTTTCACCGACCCGGCGGCGCGCAGCGTGCTGGTCGACTGGGCGGGCAGCGCGACCGAGGCCGTCGCGCACCTGCGCCTCTACCAGGGCCGTTACCCCGCCGACCCGCTGCTGGCGGACCTGATCAGGGACCTGTCGGCCGCGGGCGAGGACTTCCGCGGCCGGTGGGCCGACCACGACGTGCACCAGCACACCTACGGAGCCAAGAGCTTCGACCATCCGGTGGCGGGCCGGTTCACCCTGGCGTACGAACTGCTCGGCATTCTGGACGACGCGGACCAGTTCCTCACGCTCTACACAGCGGAACCGGGCTCGGCGTCGGAAGCCGCGGTGCGTCGCCTCCGCACGGCGTCTATCGCGGATGCCTGAACGCGTTGGGCCCAGCCGTCAGCCGAGCCGGATCGTCGCGGTTTCCGGACCCGCGCTGACTTCCACCGGGCCACGGGAAGCCGCGAGCCGGGCGTAGTCCGGCGGGGCGAGAACCACGATCGGCAACCGCAGGTCGTACAGCTCGGCCGCGACCCAGGCGCCGAGCATGAGGATGGCGTCGGGTTCGGTGAGCACGAGAGCGGCGGGCGCGGTGCCGCTGCGGATCTGCTCGGCCAGGACCGACGACGAGGAGCTGGAGCCGCGCGCCTGCGGCAGCACCAGAACGCGACCGGTGAGCGTGGCGCCGCGCTGGGGGTGGTGTTCGTCGACGATGCGGCCGGACAGGTCGGTGCCGCCCCAGAACGACAGCGGCGCGTCGAGCACGAGTGGTTCCCCCGTCGCTTCGCCGGGGAACACGGTGCGGCCGGTCAGCTCGCCCACAGCGCCTCGTCCCGCACGATCCGGCCGGCCCGCGCGGACGCGACGCATTCGGCGAGCGAGCCGAGGGCCACGTCCACGCCGATGTTGCCGGGCGCGTACCACGCCCATTTGCCGGAGTTCGTCATCGCCGTACGCAGGCCGGCGTCGAGGATCGGCGTGATGTAGGTGCAGGTGTCGACGACGATCCGGGCCCCGGCGGAGCGCACGGTTTCCGCGTAACCGAGCCGGTCGGCCTCCGCGAGCACGGCGCGGCTCGTGGTCACGTAGGCGCTCACGGAGTGGTGGAACGGCCCGCCGTCGGCGAGTAGTACGGCCAGGCGCTCGAACTCCGTGAGCGAGAAGTGCGGTGTGCCCAGGCAGAGCGCGTCGAGGTCCGGGCCGTGGGCCGTGGTCAGCTCGTCGCGCAGGGCGCGCACCTGGTCCGCGTCCACCACGTGCGTCACGAGGTCCGGCGACGCGACGGCCGCGAGCTCGGGCGCCTCCGGAGTCACGCCGACGGCGTGGAACAGCCCCACTCCCCCGCTCGACGCGGCGGCGGCACCGAAGGCCTTCAGCTGGTCCTCCGTCACGGTCACGGGCACGCCCGTCAGCACCGGCACCCCGCTGCCCGCGAGCCGGCCCGCGAGGTGGCCGAGCACGCCCCAGGCCGCGTCCTCGCCGAGCAATCTCCGGGACAGGCCCGCGCAGTCGAGCCGGATCGTCGCGCGACGGTCGGCGTCGCGGTGCAGGCCCGCGTCGGGCACGCGGCCCGTGATGGCGGCGCCGATGTCGAGGAAGTCGCCGTAGCGGTCGGTGCGGGCGCCGAGCACGGAGTTGGCGAACACGATCGCATTGGACTCCGCCCACGCCACGTGCGTGCCGAACGCCGGCCGGTGCGTGAGCTGGTACGGCGCGCAGGTCCACGTCGGCTTGCAGCCCAGCGCGGTGTACCCCGCCATCAGGCGGCGCGCGTTGGCGGTCGTTTCGGCATCGGCGTGCACGAGGTCGGGGTGGCGCAGGTCGAGGGAGCCGACGTTGAGCGTGGTCGGCACGGCGACGCGGCCACCGAGTGCTCCCAGGCGTTCGACGAAGTCCAGGCCGGCCTGACCGTGGTAGAGGCAGCCGTCGACGTGGGCGGACTCGACCGTCAGCAGCCGGGTGGCGCCCCGGACGCGCGCGAGTGCGACGACCATGCGCAGGCACAGTTTCGCCGCCGCACCGTGGTCACCGGCGAGCATCGCGTTGTCCTCTTCGGACAGTGCGAGGTCAGCCACGCGCGAGGTCCCCGAGCGGCACGGGCTGCGCGATCGGCCGGGACGCGACGCCGGCGAGGTCGGCAGCCGTCGGTTCACGGCCGCATTCGGCGGCGACGAGGCACGCGGTCGCGTAGCCGCACACGCGGCCCTGGCACAGGCCCATTCCCGGGCGGGCGAGCAGCTTCACCGTCCGCGCGTCCGTGGCGCCCAGGTCCTTGACGGCGCTGCGAACAGTGCCGACGGACACCTCCTCGCACCGGCAGGTCTGCGTCTCGGCGTCGAGCCACGTCTGCCAGCCAGAGCGCACGGGGTGGGCGGCGTGCATCGCGTTCGCGAAGGCGCGCAACGACTTCCGCTGCCGCAGCAACCGCGCGACGGTGTCCCGGTTCGGCTCGGCGCCGACCGTGGTGAGTGCCGCGTGCAGGCCGGCCAGCTCGCCCTCCACCAGCGACAGCGCGGAACCGCCGACGCCGCACACCTCACCGGCGAGGTACACGCCGGGGGTGGTGGCGCGCTGCCGGTCGTCGGCCACGGCGACGAGACTGCCGTCCGCGCCGAGGCGGGTTTCGCAGCCGAGCTGTACCGGCAGCTCCAGCTGGGGCGTGAAGCCGTAGCCGACGGCGACGGTGTCACACGCGACCGTCCGTTCACTGCCCGGCACGATCCGCCACTGCCGATCGAGCGACGCGACCGTCACGCTCTCGACCTCGTCGGTGCCGTGCGCGGCGACGACCGCGGTGCGCGTGCGGTACGGAACCCGTTGGCGCATCAGCGTTTTCAGGTAACCGGCGCCTTCGGCGAGCTTGCCGGCGTTGGCCAGCACGGCCAGCGGCGAGCGCGCGAACCCGGCGGGCGAACCGGCCTCGAACACCCCCGCCACCTCGGCACCCGACTCGACCAGCCCGGCGGCGACGGGCAGCAGGAACGGCCCCGTCCCCGCCACCACGACCCGGTGCCCCGCGCGCACGCCATGGCCTTTGAGCAGCGCCTGCACGCCACCGGCGGTGTAGACGCCCGGCAGCGTCCAGCCGGGGAACGGCACCTGCCGGTCGTAGGCGCCCGCCGCCACGATCACCGTGCGGCAGGTGATCTCGCCGCGGTCGGTGTGCACCGTGAAGCCGCCGTCGGTGCGCTCGACGTGCCAGATCGCGTGCCGCGTCCGGACGTCCACTCGGGACAGTCCCGCCCGCAGCCGCACGAGCGTCGGCCAATCGTGGTGGCCCACGCCGTCGTCACCTTCGCGGTGACGCCAGAACTGCCCGCCCACGCGCGTGCCGGCGTCGATCAACGTCACCCGCGCCCCGGCCGACGCGGCCGTCACCGCGGCGGCGAGCCCGGCCGGGCCGGCCCCCAGCACCGCGATCTCCGCCGCTTCAGCAGGAAAGCTCACCACGGCCCGCTCCTTCCTGCGGCTCGACGACGTCACCCGGCAGTACCTCGGTCAGGCACGCGCGCCGGCCGGGTTTGCCGTTCACCACGACCAGGCAGTCGAAACACACGCCGATCCCGCAGAACACCCCGCGGGGCGCGCCTTCGCGGCGCGTCGTGCGCCACGACCGGTGACCGGCGGCGATCAACGCGGCGCCCACGCTCTGCCCGGCTTCCGCCACGATCTCCTGGCCCCGGAAGGAAAACTTCACGCGCTCGCTCACGCGACCTCCTCGAACCGGTCCGCCCGGAACGGCGTCAAGTCCAGCTCCGGCCGCATCCCCGTGGCCACCTGCGCGATCAGGTGTCCCGTGGCCGCGGCCAGCCCGATGCCCGCCCCTTCGTGACCACACGCGTGCAGCAGCCCCGGCAGCCGCGGGTCCTCGCCGATGACCGGGAGGTGGTCCGGGCAGTACGGCCGGAAGCCGAGGTAGCTGCGCAGCAGGGAAACGTCGGCCAGGAACGGGAAAACCCCGATCGCCTGGGCCGCCAGCTTGCGCACCACGGGCAGCGAGAACTGCCGGTCGAACCCGACGCGTTCGCGGCTGGCGCCGATGAGCACCGTGCCGGCCTGGGTGCCTTCGACGACCACGGACGTTTCGAGTCCGGCATCGCCGCTGGAGACGTTGGCGACGTAGTCGGCGGTGTAGACCTTGTGCCGGATCACGCGCGGCAGCGGCTCGGTGACCAGCACGAACCCGCGCCGCGGCAGCACCGGGATCGGCGCGCCCGCGAGCTTCGAGACCTCGCCGCCCCACGTGCCCGCGGCGTTCACCACCCACGGCGCGGAGAACTCGCCGGCCGACGTGCGCACCCCGCCGACCGCACCGTCGGCGCGCCGCCGGAACGCCCGTACCTCCACACCCGTGTGCACCTCCGCCCCGAGCCGAACCGCTTGGCGCAGCAGCGAAGCGGCTGCGAGCATCGGCTGCACCTGCTTGTCCTGCGGGTAATACGCGCCGGAAGCGACGTCCGGCGTCAGGTTCGGCTCCAGCTCGGCGACCTCGGCCGGCGTCAGGTCGTCGACTTCGACGCCGCGCGCGCGTTGCTCGGCCGCCAGCTCCGCCAGGCCCCGGGCGGCGTCCGCGGACTGCGCCACGACCACGCCGCCCTTGTGCTCCAGCTCCAGCGAAGCGGGGCCGAACTCCTCCCCCAGCCGCGCCCACAGCCGGATCGACAGCAGCGCCAAGTCGAGCTCCGGCCCGAGCTCCTTGTCCGACACGAGGATGTTGCCCTCGCCCCCGCTCGTCGTCCCGCCGGCGACGCCGCCGCGGTCGACCACCGCAACGCGCAGGCCCGCGGCCGCGCAGTAGTACGCGCACGCCGCCCCGACCACTCCGGCGCCCACGACGACCACGTCGGGGGACCTTCCCGTCGCCACCATGGCCAGTAGTATGTCACATTGCACAACCTCGGGACGTGCGGTTCCCCACACCCGCCACCCCCACCGCACCCCAGGCGGCGTTCGGTGCGGTCAGTGCGCCGAACGCCGCGTGGGGGCGCTGGAAGCCCGGGCTCAGCAGCCGGCCGGTTTGAGGACGAAGTCCGCCGTCGCCGGCTGTCCCTTGACCAGTTTGACGGTGCGCGTCTGGGGCTGCCAGCCGTCGCGGGCCGCGATGAGCGTGAGCGGGTTGTTGCGGCGGTCGAGCCACAGTGTGTAGTGGCCCTCGGCGTCGGTCCGGAGCGTGTAGCTCGCCGTCCAGCTGTCGACCTGCACGGTCACCGCGGCGAGCGGTCCCGCCGTCGCGCCGCAGCGCGCGCCGGTGACGGTGCCGGTCAGCTTGCTCCACGTGGCCGGCGGCTTCACCGTGAACGACACGGGGATCGCCGCCACCGCCTTCGGCACCTGCGCCCCGACGACGAGCTGCGCCGTGTACGTGCCCGGCTGCGTGATCGCCGCGACGCTCGCGTCCAGCGTCACCGTGAACGTCGCCGTCTTGCCCGGCGCGATCGTGGTCACCGCGGGCGTGGCCGACAGCCACGGGATCGACACGTACTCCCCGCATTCGCCGTAGCCCGGCAGCAGCAGGTCGTGGCTGGTCGGGTTGAAGCTCGCGTTCGCCGAGCCGCCGATGCGGTAGAAGCCGCAGGTGCTGCCGCCGCGGAACAGCGTCTCGTTCGAGTTCGGCAGCGCCGACCACTGGTTGGCCGCCGGGTCGTACGCGTAGCCGGCGTTGGTGAGCTCACCGTCGGCGATGCCACCAGAGAGCAGCAACTGTCCATTCGTGACGGTCGAGGCCGAGCCCCACATCTGCACCGGCAGGTCGGCGACGCGCGACCACGTGCCCTTCTCGACGTCGAGCTTGTACGCGGTCTTCAGGTTGTCCAGGCCGCTGACGCCACCGGCGCAGTAGATCGAGCCGGCGATGGTGCCGCAGTTGGTCCAGCCGATCGGCGCGGGCAGCGCCGGGCCCGCCGACCACTTGTCCACGGCCGGGTCGTAGACCTGCACCCGCGTGACGCCGCAGTTGCCGCCGTCGCAGCCGCCGACCGTGTAGATCCGGCCGCCGGCCACGGCGACGCCCATCGCGGACGTGGCCGTGGGCATCGGCGCGCCCGTGGTCCACGTGTCGGTGACGGTGTCGTAGATGTCGGTGTTCGTCACCGGGATGCTGCCGTCGGCCCAGCCGCCGGTCACGTAGATCTTGGTACCGACGGCCGCCACCGCCGGGGTTTCCCGCGGCGTCGCGAGGTCGGCGATCGGGGACCACGCGAGCGTGCCCGGGTCGTAGACGAAGTTCTTGGTCGTCAGCTCCGCGCCGTTGAGACCGGTGAAGGAGTAGACCTTCCCGTTCACGCTCGCCACGCCGTTGTCCATGATCTTCGTCGGATAGTCGGCCACGGTCTGCCACGCGTCGCCCGCCGCCAGCGTCTCTGCCGGCGCCGCCTGCTTCACGTGGCCCAGCAACGGTCCCGTGCTGAAGTCGCCCTTGATCCGCTGCAGCGGCGCCGACTGCGCCACGGCCGGGGTGAACGCGCCGGACGACGGGTTCAGCCGCACGTCCACCGGTGCCGTGCCGGTGTTGCGCACCTTGACGTTCGCGGTCGCCGTTCCTTGCCACGCCACGGTTTTGGTCACCGCGCCGGTGGTCACCTCGAGCTGGCCGGCGTCGAGCAGGAAGTCGGCCGGGGTCACGGCGTCGGGTGCGACCACGGTCTTCTGCGTGCCCGGCACGAAGTTCGTCGCCGACGCCGTGACGGGGTGGCTGCCGGTGACGCTGGAGAAGAACCAGTACGAGCCGTCGGCCTGCGTCGTCGCGCCCTCGCCGGGCCGGTCGACGCTGTCCACCGAGGCCCCGCCGAGCGCGGCTCCGGTCACGTGGTCGTGGACCGTGCCGGTGACGAGCCCGCCGGGCACGACGTCGCACGCGTGGTCGCCGATCAGCACGTCGTCGACCTGCCACCAGAAGCCGAACAGCTGGTCGCGGTAGTGGAAGCGCACCTGCACGGCCTTCTGGCCCGCCGCGCCCGGCAGCGGCACGACCTGCGTCGACGGCCCCGCCAGAGTGTCGCTGCCGTGCTGCCACACGGTGGTCCAGGTGGCGCCGCCGTCGGTCGTGAAGTCCACGGCCGCCTGCTGGCCCTGCGTGCCCTGGTAGTCGGACGCGAACCGCACGGTCGGGTTCGCCGTGCCGCTCAGGTCGACGACGGGGCTGACCAGCGACGTGTCCTGGTCGCCGCCGATCGAGTTGCTGTCCACGGTGGCGAACGCCCCGGTGCCGCCGGTGTAGTTGTCGCGGCCGCCCGGGTTGTCGAACGCCCACGCGGCCGCGCCGTCGCCGAGGTTGTTCACGACCTGCCACGTCGAGGGCGCCTCGAAGTCCTGCGTGTCGCCGGTGAAGCGGTTGGTGTACCCGGGCGCGCCGCAGGTCACGGGATCGACGGCCACGACGGCGTCGTGCGTGGCGGCCGTGTCGCCGACCGGGACGGACGCGGAGGCCGACAGGTAACCGGGGTAGTCCGGGTCGACCTGCACGGAGTAGGTCGCGCCCTCGGGCACGGTCATCGAGTACCGCCCGGTGAGCGGGTCGGTCTGCACAACCGTGGTCGGCTGCCCGGCGACCTGGACGTGCGCGGCCACCGGCCAGCCGTGGCCGCTGCCGTCGCGCACGGTCCCGCTCAGCTGCACCGACGGCACGGACGCCAGCGTGAAGTCGGCGGTCGCGGTCTTGCCCGCCTCGACGGTCACGCTGCCGACCGTGGTGTCGCGGTAGGAGAACTTGCTCGCGGTCACGGCGTAGGTGCCCACCGGAACGCCCAGCGTGTAGTGGCCGTCGGCGTCCACTGTGGTGGCGAGGTCACCGGCCTTCACCTGCGCTCCGGCCAGCGGCGCCCCCGCGGAGTCGCGGACCGTGCCGGAGACGAGCCCGGTCGCGCCGGGCGTGAAGGCCGAGATGCCGCGCGGTGTGCCCAGCCCCGTGGGTCCGTCGAAGCCCGGGCCCGCGGTGCAGAGGTACGCCGGGGCGCAGGTGCCGTTGGCGCCTTCGGTGACGTCGTTGAAGGTCGCGCCGGAGCGGTAGGGCAACGCGTTCGGGTAGGTGCCCGCGGCGGGCGCGCCGGCCAGCGCGTAGGCCGCGGCGACGATCGGCGACGACGCGCTCGTACCGCCCGCGAGGCCCCACGCGCCGTGCACGAACACCGCGACACCGGTCGCGAGGTCCGCGACCGCGGAGACGTCGGCGATGGTCCGGTTGGCACAGCCGGAATCCGTCTGCGCCGCGGGCTTCGGCTCGTACGCGGAACAGCCGCTGCCGGTGCCGGACCACACCGTCTCGCGCCAGCCGCGGGCGTTCGCGTCGCGGTAGAGCGAGGTGCCGCCGACCGACGTCACGTGCGGCGACGCGGCGGGGAACTGCGGGCCGTAGCCGTAGTCGCCGGAGCTGGCGGTGACCACGACGCCGGGGTGGTCGTAGTAGGCCTCGTCGAGGTCGAGCTCGGCCGGGTCCTCGTCGGCGCCGTAGCTGTTGGACACGAACTTCGCGCCCATCGCGACGGCCTGGTTCACCGCGGCGCCCATGTTCGGCACGAGCGAGTCGTCGGCCTCGACGAGCAGGATGTGGCAGCGCGGGCAGACCGCGGAAACCATGTCGAGGTCGAGCATCGTCTCCTGCTGCCAGCCCGCGTTCGGAGCCGGGAAGTCCTGGCCGCCGCGCTGGTCCACGCGTGTGAAGCAGCCATTGGCGACGGTGCACGAGGGCAGGCCGAACTGCGCGCGGTACACGCCCATTTCGGCTTCCGCGTCGGGGGTGTCGTAAGCGTCGACGATCGCGACCGTCATCCCGTCGCCGCCCGTGGCCGTCGGGAGCTCGTACGCACCGGCGAGGTCCGCCGGGCCGTAACCCTGCGGCGCCGCGGCGCGCTGCATCCCGTGCGCGTCGCCGCGGAAGAGCGCGAAGCACGTGACCTCACCGGGTTTCGGCTGTTCGGGGCACGCCTTGCGCCCGACCACCGGCGCCGCGGCCGCAGCGGCGGCCGGCGCGGCTTGGGCGGCCGCGGGCACCACCGCGAACGCGACCACCGCCAGGAGGACCGTGAGGAGGATCTTCAGTGCCGCTTTGGCGAACGACATGCGCGTCCCTTTCGCTGACGAACCGGCCTCGGCTGCTCACCCGACGTCGCGGAATTCTGGCAGCGCCGCCCCGGGAACGATCACGCCCGAACGGACAGAAAGCCGGACAGGATCAGGGTTTTCCCGGTGTCCGGGACCTTCGCCCGGCGAAGAGAGCAATGGTTCAGACCATAAGGAGCAGCGCGTTCGCGGTCCCTCGTGGCGGTGGACAACAACGAGACAAGGCAAAATCGCGCGGACGGGCCCCGGAGAGAGGACGGCGAGGCATGCGGATGGACCTGACGCGGTGGACGGTGCGGGCGACCGGAGACCTGGGCGAGGTGCCCGCCGAGCTCGTGGAGACGCTGCGCGCCGGGGTACCGGCGACCGTGCCCGGCTCGGTGCACACCGACCTGCTCGCCGCCGGCCTGATCCCCGACCCGTACCTCGACCGCAACGAGGACCTCGTACAGTGGATCGGGCTCACGGACTGGCGCTACGAGACCGAGTTCGACCGCCCGGCCGCCCCCGGTGCGGCCGCGCTCGCGTTCGACGGCCTCGACACCATCGCCAGGATCGAGCTCAACGGCAACGTGCTCGGCGAGACCGAGAACATGCACCGCTCCTACCGCTTCCCCACCGGTGAGCTGCGGTCCGAGGGCAACGAACTGTCGGTCACCTTCGCCTCCGCCGTGCGCTACGCCCGCACCCGGGCCGAGGCCCACCCGCTGCCGCGCACGAACGACGGCGAGCCGTCGAACTTCATCCGCAAGATGGCCTGCAACTTCGGCTGGGACTGGGGCCCGTCGCTCGTCACCGCCGGTCTCTGGCGCCCGGCACGCCTGGAGGTCACCACGGGCCGCCTCGCGTCGGTCCGCCCGGTGATCACCGTCGACGGCACCGACGGCGTGGTCACGGTCCACACCGAGGTCGAGGGCGAAGGCACCGTGCGCATCCGCGTGGCCGGCGTCGAGGCGACCGGCGACACCGTGCGAGTGCCCTCGCCTGAGCTGTGGTGGCCGCACACGCTCGGCGAGCAGCCGCTGTACCCGCTGGAGGTGACGCTGGAGGCCGCCGACGGCAGCGTGCTCGACACCTGGACCCGCGAGATCGGCTTCCGCACCGTCGCGCTCGACACCACCGACGGCGCGTTCACCCTGTCGGTCAACGGGACGCCGCTGTTCGTCCGCGGCGCCAACTGGATCCCCGACGACTGCTTCCCCCACCGCGTCGACGCGCAGCGCTACGCCCGCCGCATCGAGCAGGCCAAGGACGTGAACATCGACCTGCTGCGCGTGTGGGGCGGCGGGATCTTCGAGAGCGACGAGTTCTACGCCGAGTGCGACCGCGAAGGCGTGCTCGTGTGGCAGGACTTCCTGTTCGCCTGCATGCCGTATCCCGAGGACGTGCTGGCCGAGGAGGTCGAGGCCGAGGCGCGCGAGAACGTCGTCCGGCTCGCACCGCACCCGTCGCTGGTGCTGTGGTGCGGCAACAACGAGAACTACCTCGGCTGGTTCCACTGGGACTGGCAGGAGCGCCTGGCCGGGCAGCCGTGGGGCGCGACGTTCTACGAGAAGCTGCTGCCCGCGGTCGTCGGCGAGCTCGACCCGACGCGGCCGTACGTGCCGGGCAGCCCGTGGGCGCTCTCGCCGGAGCGCGACGCACTGGACCCGGACTACGGCTGCCAGCACGTGTGGGACATGTGGAACGAGCGCGACTACCTCGGCTACCGCGACACCGTGCCGCGGTTCGTGTCGGAGTTCGGCTGGCAGGCACCGCCGACGTTCGCGACCCTCACCGAGGCCGTGCACGACGAGCCGCTCGCTGCCGACTCCCCCGGTGTGCTGCACCACCAGAAAGCCTTCGACGGCAACGGAAAGCTCGCCCGCGGCCTCGCGCCGCACTTCGCCGAGCCGGAGACGTTCGACGACTGGCACTTCCTCAACCAGGTCAACCAGGCGCGCGCGATCCGGCTGGCCGTGGAGCACTACCGCTCGCACGCGCCGCGCTGCATGGGTGCGATCGTGTGGCAGCTCAACGACTGCTGGCCCGTCACGTCGTGGGCCGCGGTCGACGGCGCCGGCCGGCCGAAGCCGCTGTGGTACGCGCTGCGCGAGGTCTACGCCGACGAGCTGCTGACGATCCAGCCGCGCCCCGCAGGCCTCACGGTCTTCGCGCTGGGCTTCACCCCGGAGACGGTCGACGTGCGGCGGATGTCGGTGACCGGCGAGGAGCTGGCATCGGCCTCGGTCGCGCCCGGCACCGCGCTGGGCCCCGAGTTCGCGGCCGGCGACCCGGCCCGCGAGTTCCTCGTGGCCGACTCCGGCGACGAGCGCGCGTTCTGGTTCTTCGCCGAGGACAAGGACTTCGCCTATCCCCAGGCCGAGTTCACGCAGTCCGTCACCGGCTTCGACGGCGGCTACGAGGTCACCGTCGTCGCCGACACGCTCATGCGCGACGTCTGCCTGTTCCCCGACCGCCTCGCCGCCGACGCGACCGTGGACTTCGCCCTCGTGACGCTGCTGCCCGGCGAGTCGGCCACGTTCACCGTCGAGACGGAGGCCACGCTCCAGCCGGGCGCGCTGACGTCGGCTCCCGTGCTGCGCTGGATCGAGTGAGCCACAGGTCACAACGCCTTAGATACAATCTTGGACGCATGCTAGCTTCGCCTGTGTGACACCTGCCAAGTACACCGCGCCCGGCGCTGCCGACCGCGCGTACCGGCTCACGAAGGAGCTCGTCCTCACGGGCGAGCTCCCCGGTGGGCACCTGTTCAGCGAAGGGGAGATCGCCGAGCGGTTGGGGGTGAGCCGCACGCCCGTGCGCGAGGCGTTCCTGCGCCTGCAGGTCGAGGGGTTCCTCAACCTGATCCCGAAGCGCGGCGCCGTGGTGGTGCCCGTGCCACCGGGTGAGGCCGAGGACGTGCTCGACGCGCGGGAGGCCGTGGAGGGCGCGGCCGTGCGCCGCCTCGTGCGCCGGCCCGACCTCATCCCCGACGCGCTGGAGCAGCTGCGCGAGGTGCTCGGCACCCAGCGCGGCCACGCGGACTCCGGCGACCTGCACGGCTTCGCCGAGGCCGACGAGCTGTTCCACCGCACCATCGTCGCGGCGGGCGGCAACGCGTTGCTGCTCGACTTCTACGCCACGCTCGCCGACCGGCAGCGCCGGATGAACGTGCACGCCCTGCGTCCGATCCCGGACGTGCTGCCCGTGGTGCTGCGCGAGCACGAGGACCTGCTCGCCATCATCGAGCGCGCCGACGGCGACGCGTTCGGCCCCGCGCTGCGCGCCCACCTGGACCAGGTGCACCGCCGATGACCGCCACCGCCGAAAGCACCCCGCTCCCCCGTGAAGCCACCGCGCGCCCGGCCTGGTTCGGCGCCGCCGCCGCGGTGTTCGTCGTCGGCTGGGGCGGCAACCAGTTCACCCCGCTCCTGGTGATGTACAAGGAAGCGGGCTACTCCACCTTCACCGTCGACGCGTTGCTGGGCGCGTACGTGGTCGGGCTGGTGCCCGGGCTGTTGCTCTCGGGTGGACTGTCCAATCGCTACGGTCGCCGGCCCGTGATGCTCGCCGGCACCGTGCTGTCGCTGCTCGCCAGCGTGCTGATCGCGCTCGGCCCCGAAGGCGCCGGCTGGATCGCCGCGGGCCGGTTCCTCACCGGCGTGGCGGTGGCGGCCGCGATGGCCGTGGGCTCCACCTGGATCAAGGAGCTCGCCGACGCCGACCCGCGTGGCGCGGCCGACCTCGGCACCCGCCGCGCGGCCCTGTGCCTCACGCTCGGGCTCGGCATCGGGCCCGGTGCCGCCGGGGTGCTCGCGCAGTGGGCACCGTGGCCGATGGTGCTGCCGTTCGCCGTCCACATCGGACTGACGCTGGTGGCCTTGCCGTTCATCCCGCGCAGCCCGGAGACGCTCGGTACTGAAAGCCGCAAGCCGGCACTGAGCCGGCTGCCCGTGACGACCCGGCACCCGCGGTTCCGCCGGATCATCCTGCCGATGGCGCCGTGGATCTTCGGCTCGTGCGGGGTCGCGTACGCGATCATGCCGCAGCTGGTGCAGGACAAACTCGGTTCGTGGTCACTCGCCTACTCAACGCTGCTGACGGTGTGCGCGATCGGCGCGGGCGTGGGCATCCAGCCGATCGCCAAACGCGTGGACCGGACCACCAGCGCCCGGGCGGTGCTCGTCGGGATGGCCGTGATGTGCACTGGTCTGGTCCTCGCCGCCGTGGCCGCGGACCTGCGGTCACCGTGGCTCGCGCTAGTCACGGCCGTGGTGCTCGGCACGGCGTACGGAATCGTGGTGGTGTCCGGACTGCTGGAGCTGCAACGGCTCGCGCGGCCCGAGGAAATCGCGCAGCTGACCGGGGTCTACTACGCGCTGGCCTACATCGGCTTCCTGCTGCCGTCGCTGCTCGCGGCGCTCAGCGGGTTCGCGAGCTACCCGATGCTGCTCGGCTGCCTGGCCGTGGTGGCGTTCGCGGGGACACTGACCGTTGCCCGAAACTCCCGCAGTCACCTTCCCGTGACCTGAGCGGGAATTCGCTTCACCGACAAATGGGACACCGATTCCGGGCATTCCGGAAATGGTGTCCCATTTGCGTGGATATCTTCACCACTATTGTCGCTTGTGGATCGTCGAGGCGCGCGAAATAGTTCTCCGGCATGGGAAATCGGGCCGGCACGACCGTGCTCGATTTCGTCGGGGCCGGTAACTTTCGAACCCTTCGAGAAGGAAGTGGGAGCTGCACATGCGGCGTTCCTCGCGATCCGTTCGCGCGCTCGTCATAGCCGCGACAGGCGGTCTGGCACTGGCCGGGGTCACCCAGCTCGGCAGTCAGGCCGCCGTCGCCGCGCCCACCGCTCAGGCGAGCACCGCACCGCAATCGGTGATCGTGGTCCTCAAGGACCAGCTGCCCGACGCGCCCGCCACCAAGGCGGCCTCGGGCACCCGGCGGGCCAAGGCGACCCAGCAGCAGGAGTCGGTGCTGGCCAAGCTGGCCGGCACGGCGCCGGCCAAGGTCAAGCACTTCGCGCTGGGCAACGCGTTCTCCGCCACCGTGACGCCGGACCAGGCGGCGCAGCTGGCGGCCGACCCGGCCGTGGCACAGGTGCTGCCGGACAGCAAGGTCACGCTGCCCGACGCGAACCCCGCGAAGTCGACGGACGCGAACGCGCCGAAGGCCGGCGGCGGCACGGCGCAGAACCAGGACCCGAACGCGATCTGCCCGACCGACCCGGCGAAGCCGTTGCTGGAGCCCGAGGCGCTGACCTCGATCCACGCGTACAGCACCGACGGGTCCAAGGCCGCTTCGGACCTCGCCGACGGCTCGGGCGTGAAGGTCGCGTTCCTCGCCGACAACATGGACCCGAACTACGCGGACTTCATCCGTCCCGACGGTTCCCACGTCTTCTCCGACTACCAGGACTTCTCCGGCGACGGTCCCGCCACGACCGAGTCGGGCGCCGAGGCGTTCGGTGACGCGTCGTCCATCGCCGCGCAGGGCGTGGTGGTGCACGACCTGTCGAAGTTCGTGAACGAGAAGCACCCGCTGCCCGCGGGCTGCAACATCGTGGTCAAGGGTGTTTCGCCGGGCGCGAGCCTGGTGGGGCTCAACGTGTTCGGCTCCACCGCCACGAACTCCGCGGTGCTGCAGGCGATCGACTACGCGGTGACCGTGGACCACGTCGACGTGATCAACGAGTCGCTCGGTCTGAACCAGTACCCGGACGCGAGCTCGCGCAACCTGTTCCAGGTGTTCAACGACGAGGCCGTGGCCGCGGGCGTCACCGTCACCGCGTCCAGCGGCGACGCGGGCATCACCTCGACCATCGGCAGCCCGGCCACCGACCCGCTGGTGATCTCCGCCGGCGCGACCACGGACAACCGGCTCTACGCGCAGACCACCTACGCGGCTTTCCCGTTCTCCAACGGGAAGTGGACGAGCGACAACATCTCCGCGCTGTCGTCCTCGGGCATCACGCAGAACGGGCGCACCATCGACCTGGTCGCCCCGGGCGAGGGCAACTGGGCCGACTGCGCGCCCGCGTACGCCGAATGCCGCGACTTCAAGACCGTGCCGCAGCCGACGGACCTCGAGTCCTTCGGTGGCACCAGTGAGTCGGCCCCGCTGACCGCGGGCGTCGCCGCGCTGGTGATCCAGGCCTACCGCGGCACGCACCACGGCGCGTCGCCGACGCCCGCGCAGGTGAAGCAGTTCATCACCGGCACCACGCGCGACCTCGGCCTGCCCGCCGACGAGCAGGGCTCCGGCCTGCTCGACGCGCGCGCGGCCGTGGAGGCGGCGCTGACCTCGCCCGGCACTTCCGGTGCCCCGGCGGGTGTCTCGTCGAACATCGCCCTGTCGGCCGACCAGCTCACGCTGGAAGGCGCGCCGGGCAGCACGCAGAAGGCCACGGTCAACGTGACCAACGTCGGCACCAAGCCGCTGACGGTCACGGCGGGCACGCGCTCGTTCGCGCCGCTTTCGGCGCAGACGCAGACCACCGCGTTCGACTCGACGAAGCTGCCGACGTTCCCGTACTACAACGGCACGGACTGGGCGTACAAGAAGGTCACCTTCTCCGTGCCGGCCGGTGCGCAGCGCCTGCTCGCGCGGATGGCGTGGCAGGGCAGCCCGAAGACGGTGAACGGCCAGTCGGTGACGCCGGTCGTGCGCGTGTCGCTGCTGGCGCCGGACGGCACGTTCGTGGCCAACAGCCGCCCGCAGGGTGGCGCGGCCACGGCGAACTACGCCAATGTGGACGTCACGCGCCCGGTCGCGGGCACGTGGACCGCGGTGCTGTACTCGGCGAGTGGCCCGACCGGCTACATCGGGAACATCCAGCTCGCCACGTCGACGCAGCGGGCGATCCCGTACGGCCAGGTCTCCCCGGCCGTGCTGTCGCTGAAGCCGGGCCAGACCAAGCCGGTCAAGGTTTCGCTGCAGACCCCGGCGACGGGTGGCGACGCGGACTACTCGATCACGTTCGGCAGCTCCGACGGCCACCAGACCACGGTGTCCGCCGTGCTGCGCGCGCTGATCCCGACCAAGAACGGCACGGGTTCCTTCGGCGGCACGATCACGGGCGGCAACGCCCGCGCCGTCTCGCCGGCGCAGACGTTCAGCTACGAGTTCGACGTGCCCAAGGGCAAGAAGGACCTCGACGTCGCGGTGAAGCTGCAGGACCCGGGCACCGTCGTCGACGGCGTGCTCGTGGACCCGAACGGTGAGCTCGCGGACGTGAACAGCAACGTGTTCCTCAGCTCCGCGAACCAGCTTTCGCAGGGCACCACGCTGCAGCTCACCGACGCGAACCCGCTCCCGGGCCGCTGGCACTTCGTGGTCGTGGTGCAGAACCCGGTGACGGGCAAGCAGATCGAGCAGCCGTTCACCGGCACGGTGGGCTTCGACCAGGTCGTGGTGAGCGCTCCGGCGCTGCCGAACTCGGCCTCGAAGAAGCTGGCCGCCGGCCAGGCCGTGAAGGTGCCGGTGACGGTGCGCAACACGGGTGTCGAGCCGATCGCGATCGGCGTGGACGCGCGGACGAACGCGCAGCAGACCCTGCAGCCGCAGCCCATCCAGGGCTCGACCGAGGTCGACCTGCCCGAGCTCGGCGCCAACGCGCCGATCTACTCGATCCCGCCGGACACGAGCAAGTTCACCGTCGCCACGTCGTCCTCGGTGCCGGCTCAGGTGGAGCTGCAGGGTTCCGCCGCGGGCATCGACGTGCTCGGTGACCTGAAGGCCGCGCAGGCCGGCAGCACCGTGTCCGTCGCGACGATCGGCGAGAAGCAGGGCTACGTCACCAAGGGCATCTGGTTCGCCGACGTGCAGGAGATCGGTCCGTTCGGCCCCTCGGGCGCCCCGGCCGGCCACGCCTCCTACACGGCGTCGATCAAGACGGCGGGCTTCGACTCCGCGGTGACCTCGTCCACGGGCGACCCGTACGACCAGTCCGTCGACCCCAACGGCACGGGCGGCACGCCGCTGCTCGTCCAGCCGGGCCAGACGGTGACCGTCACCGTGACGATCACGCCTTCGGGCAAGCGCGGCGCGTCGGTGGCGGGTCACCTCAACCTGGTGACCGTCCCGACCCTGCCGACCGGCGTGACCGGCCTGCCGCAGGTCGGTACCGGTGAAGTGATCGCGACGCTGCCGTACAGCTACAAGATCGGCTGAGTGTCGCAGTAGGACAACCGGGCCGTCAGTCCTTTCCGGACTGGCGGCCCGGTTTTCTCTGTCCGCGGGGGAAGGATCACTCCGCCGGTTCGGCGGTTTTGCGCCGGTTGGCGTTGAAGCGCGCCTTCTTCTGCCGGTTCCCGCACGTGTTCATGTCACACCACCTGCGAGTGCGGCTTTGGCTGGTGTCGAAGAAGGCGGCCTGGCAGGTCGGCGAGGCGCACAGGGCCAGCTTGCCGTCGCGTTCGCCCGCGAGGATGCCGATCGCGTCGGCGGCGATCACACTGAGGGCGTCGTCCACGAGGGAACCCGAGCCGAGCTGCCATCGCCGCTCGCCCTCGGGCGTCAGGACGGCCGAGGCCCGGCCCTGAGCGCTGCGGTCGTTGATGACCTGGACCGCCGACGCGGGGAGCGGTTCCTGGTTCGCGGCCGCGGTCGCGGCGGCGTGGATCGACTCCCTCAGCTCCCGGGCGAGGTCGAGCTGGGCGGTGGTGCAGGAGTCCACGGCGAGGCCGTTCACCGCCAGCCAGTCGACGAGGCGCTGCGGCGTGGGAATGCGCTCCACGGCATCGCCACGACGCTCCGTGAGAGTCCCCGTGAAGCTGGTCGCCAGCACGGCACCGAGGCGAAAGTCGGGGAACTCGGCACGCATGGAACCAGCTTAGCAGGTTGTGCTCAGGCCGGACGGCCTGTTAGAACCGTCTAAGCCGGTTCCACGATGGCAGGAGGTCTCATGCCCCGTCCCACCAGCGACGTGCAAGCATTCGAAACCCACGCACCTGACGCCGACCTCGACGAACTGCGCGCGCGACTGGCCGCGGCGCGATTGCCGGAGCCCGAGACGGTCCACCGCGCCGCGCCCGGCCCACGCCGATGGGATCAGGGCGTTCCGCTCGCCGACCTCGTCGAGGTCGTGGACTACTGGCGCACCGGATACGACTGGCGGTCGTTCGAAGACCGCCTCAACCGGATCGGGCAGTTCCGCACGACCGTCGACGATCTGGGCATCCACTTCCTGCACCGCCGATCCGCGCGCGCGGACGCCACTCCGCTGATCTTGACGCACGGCTGGCCGGGCAGCATCGCAGAATTCGTCGATGTGGTCGACGAAATCGCCGATCCGAAAGACGCGGACGCGCCGGCGTTCCACGTCGTGGTTCCTTCGCTGCCCGGCTTCGGTTACAGCGACAAACCGGCCACCACCGGATGGGGAACCGAAAAGATCGCGGCCGCCTGGGTGGAACTGATGGGAAAGCTCGGTTACCACGAATTCCTGGCCCACGGCGGTGACTGGGGTGGCAATATCACCACGGTTCTCGCGGGCCGGTTCCCGGAGCACGTTCTCGGCATCCACACGACGTTCGCGGAAGGACCGCCCGGGCTGACCACGGACGGGCTGACGGCCCTCGAGCGCCAGTGGACCGAGGAAACCCACGATTTCTGGCACCACCGCGCGGCCTACGCGAAGCAGCAGGCGACCCGGCCGCAGACCATCGGCTACTCGCTCGTCGACTCACCGGTCGGGCTGCTCGCCTGGATCCTCGACAAGTTCGCCGAGTGGTCCGACACCGAAAACAGCCCGTTCGAGACGATTTCCCGGGACCGCGTTCTCGACGACGTCACCCTGTATTGGCTGACGCGGACCGGCGCTTCGGCGGCCCGCATCTACTACGAAAGCCACAACTCGCTCGATCCCGAACTCCGGGTCGACGTCCCCTCGGCGATCACCGTGTATCCGCGCGACATCGAGAAATATCCGCGGCCCTGGGCACAAGAGCGGTTCCGGCAGATCGTCCGGTGGCGGTCGCCCGAAAACGGGGGACATTTCCCGTCGCTGGAGGTTCCCGGGTATTTCGTCCAGGATCTGCAAGAAGGACTCGCGGCGGTGCTGGCCGTTCATCGGTGAACGCGGCTCGCCGGTTTCCGTCAGCCGGTCGCCGCGGCGTGGCCGGCGCCGAACCCTTCGGCACGGCGCACCACCCGCCCGGACGTGATGCGCACAGCCGTTTCCGTCGCGTCGCTCACCGCCGAAACCCCCGCCGCCGACGCGACCGCGCCTGTGTCGTCGCGCAGCACCTGCAGACGCGGCCAGGCCGAAGCCGGGAAAGCCTGGCGCAGGTGACCGCGCAGCTCGGCCAGCGCGAGGTGCGTCAACGGCGCCAGTTCCGGCGCCGAACCCGTGACCACGGCGACCGTCACGGCGGCGTCCGGCGGAGCGGCCCGGACGGCCTCCTCCGCGGCGGAAAGCCGGTGCAGCCCCAGAATCGCGACCACGCCGTCACCGGACAGCTCGGCCGGCTGCGAACGCAGTGAGTCGAACGCCGCGGGCGGAACCCACGGCTCGTCGACGGCCTGCGCGTGCGCCACGATCGGCGGCACCGCCGGCCACGTGTCGGCCAACCCCAGTGCGGGCAGGGCTTCGCAGGCGCGCACGACGTTGAACGGTTCCCCGAACCCGGGCGCGGCCGCGGCGAGGCCCGTGGCGCCGTGCAGCGTGGTCAGCGCGAGTTCGGCCACGCGCATGAGGCGGCCGGCGGACGGGGCGAGCCGCTCGAGGGCCAGGCCGAGGACGACGGCTTCGAGGCGCAGGAGCTGGGCGTACGGGCGGTGGGTGAGCTCGTCGGCGAGGATCTCCGGCCCGAGGTCCACACCGAGGCGCGAGCCGGGGTCGGTGGCGAGCGGCAGGCGGGCAACCCAGGCGCGGGCGAGGGCGCCCAGGGCCTCCGCGGTCGTCAGCCCGGGATCCGAGGCCGGGGGCTCCGCGGCGAGGCGCTCGGCCTCCTCCGCGAGCACGGCGAAGTACAACGCGCGCTTGCCGGGGAAGTTCGAGTAGACGGCGCCGCGGGTGAGCTCGGCGCGTTCGGCGATCACGTCGATCTTCGCCTCGCGGAAGCCGCGCTCGGTGAACTCGTCACGCGCCGCGGCGAGCACCTTCGCGCGGTTGAGCTCCTGCGCCTCCGCTCTGGTCAGCCGGGCCATCGTCCTCCTCGTGCTCCCGTGCTGGTCAGGATAGCGTCTGTGTACATATGATGAGACCATCTGATTTCACCATCCATAATGAGGAGCGCTCGTGACCGACGTCCCCAAGATCGACCTGACCGACCCCGCGGTGCACCGCGACCCGTTCGCCGTCTACGGCGCCGCCCGCGAGCACGGCCCCGTGGCCGAGCTCGTCGGCCCCGGTTTCGGCCCGCTGTGGGTGCTCCCCCGCCTGGCCGACGCGCGCGCGATGCTCACCGACCCGCGTTTCGCGCTCGGCCCCGGCAGCTACCAGGCGCTCGACGTGCCCGACCACTGCCGGCCGTACCTGCGGACCATGCAGGAGATGGAGGGCGCGGAGCACCGGCGGCTGCGGGGCCTCGTCTCCCCCGCGTTCACGGCGCGCCGCGCGGCGGACTTCCGGCCGCGGATCGAACCGATCGTCGGCAAGCTCCTCGACGGTCTCCCGACCGGCGGCGCCGACCTGCTGGCCGCGTTCGCGCAGCCGTTGCCGATGGAGGTGATCTGCGAGCTCGTCGGCGTGCCCGAGTCGGATCGGCCGCGCTGGCACACGTACGGGCAGAACGTGGTCGCCGGCTCGGGCGAGAGCTTCGCCGCCGCGGTGCCGGGCATCATCGACGGCGCGCGCGGCCTCACCACGCCGCCGGCGAGCGAGTTCCTCGCCCTGCTGGCCGGCACGGACGGGTTGTCCGAACCCGAGCTCGTGACCCTGGTCTGGCAGCTCGTGCTCGCGGGGCAGACGCCGGCGAACTTCGTCGCCAACGCCGTCGAGGCACTGCTCACCCATCCGGACCAGCTCGCCGTGCTGCGCGCGGAACCCGGGCTGTGGCCGACGGCGGTCGAGGAGCTGATGCGGTGGTGCGGACCTCAGCTGCTGACGATTCCTCGGCAGGCCACCGAGGACCTCACCCTGCACGGTGTCGCGATCCGGGCGGGCGAGCCCGTGTCGGCCGCGATCGCGTCGGCAAACCGCGACCCGCGCGTGTTCACCGATCCCGACCGGCTCGACGTGCGCCGCGCCGAGGGCGGGCACCTCGGGTTCGCGTACGGGCCGCACTTCTGCCTCGGCGCGGCGCTCGCGCGCGTGGAGGCGGAGGTGGCGTTGCGGGGGCTGCTGGAGCGCTTTCCCGCGCTGCGCCTGGGCGACGTGCGGCGCGCGCCCGACCCCGGCACGTGGCGGCTGGCGGCGCTGCCGGTGAGCTTCTGACGTCCTCTTCGGACACTTCGTCACCGATCGGGTGAACAACGAAGCGGTGTGTCGATCTTCTTGCGCTGCTAACGTTTTCCCAGGTCAGCATCGTGCTCGGGAGGCAAGCATGTCCGCACACATCTCCGCCGGAGCCGGCGGTCTCGTGATGGACCCGCGGCAGACGTGGCCGCTGGTGCTCGTGCGCGGGGTGCTGGCGGTGGTGTTCGGCGTGATCGCGCTGATCTGGCCCGGCGGCACCGTGCTGGCGCTGGCGTTGGTGTTCGGCATCTACGCGCTCGCCGACGCGATCGGTGCGTTCATGCAAGCGTTCCGCCCGGGCGACGGTGCGCACCGGTTCGCGTACGTGTTGCTGGGCCTGCTCGGGCTCGCCGCGGGGGTGCTCGCGCTGGTGTGGCCCGGCGCGACCATCCTCGTGCTGGCGACGCTGGTCGGCGCGTGGGCGGTGGTCACGGGCATCGCCGAGATCGTCGCCGCGATCCGCCTGCGCAAGCAGATCACGGGCGAGGCGTTCCTCATCCTGGCCGGCACGGTGTCCGTCATCGCGGGGGTGCTGGTGCTTTTCCACCCGATCGCGGGGGCGTACGGACTCGCCTTGCTCGTGGGCATCTACGCGCTGCTGTACGGGATCATGCTCGTCGTCCTGTCCTTCCGCCTGCGGCGCGTCGCGAAACTCGAGCAGGCGAACGAGCCCGCTTAGGGCGACAATCGAGGGGGACAGCTTCGTTGACGGAGGGATCCGTGATGGCGCAGAACCCGTACGACCAGGACACCCGGCCCGGCATCGACGCGGCGCGGCTGTGGGCGGGCGGCGTCGCCACGGCGGTGGTGGCGGCCCTCGTCGCCATCGTCGGCCTGCTGATCGCCCGCGGCATCTTCGACGTCCCCGTCCTCGCGCCCAAAGGCGAGGGTGCCTGGGGCAGCGCCAGCACCACCACGTACGCCCTCGCCGCCGCGGCCGCCGCCCTGCTCGCCACGGGCCTCATGCACCTGCTGAGCATCGCGACCCCCGCGCCCAGCCAGTTCTTCGGCTGGATCATGGTGCTCGTGACGCTCATCGCGGTCGTCCTGCCCCTGACCCTCACGGTCGAACCCAGCGCCAAATACGCGACGGCCGCGATCAACCTCGTGATCGGCCTGGTGATCGCCATCGTGGTCAACAGCATGGCGGCGAACGCGCGGACTTTGCACCGTCGCAAGCGCGCTACGCGCCCGGACGCGCCGACTCAGCAGTGGAATGAACCACCGTCGAACTTCTACGACCGTTAGAGGCACGGTCGTCGGCGGATGTGGTCCGCACACAGCCCCGGGGAGGGCGCAATTCTCCGCCGACTTCGTCTCGGCCCAAGCCCCAACGGGTCCAGCCGCAGGTCGTAGTCCGGCCGGTGGGCGCCGCAAACGGGCCGTGGCGGGTCGGCAGGTTGGTTCGCGGAATGAATGTCCACTGAGGACAAATCCCACGGCGACACCCGGGTTTCGGGTTCATCATCCGATAGCGCGTCCCGTTTCCGGTAACGGCGACCATGGGGCCGACGAGGACGACCGGGTTCTGGGCCGGCATCGAGCTCGACCTCTCCGGGGCCGTGCTCATCGACTTTCCGCTCAACGGCTGTGAGTTACACGACCTTCGTGGACGCCACGTTCGACGGTGACATCAGGTTCGAAGGCGCGCGGCTCGACGAAATGCCCTACCGGCCACCGCAGTTGCAGGCGGATGACATCGAGTTCGCCGACGAGAGCTGAATCGTCAGCCCACCGAGACCCGGCTCCGCGGAATCCACGGCACCACAGCCGAAGTCCGCTTCTGGTACTCCGCGTACTCCGGGTACCGGCCGCGCGTGATGGTCTCGGTGAAGATCGTCGAGCCGACGAACAGCAGGGTCAGCAGGACGGCCCCGGCGATCGTCCAGGGGATGCCGCCGAAGGACAGGGCGCCGAAGGCGAACACGAGCCACCACTGGGCCTGCTCGAAGAAGAAGTTCGGGTGCCGAGAGAAGCGGAACAGACCAGTTTGCAGGAAGCGCGGCGAAGGCTCGCGCCCGGCGGACTGCTCGCGCTTCTTCCACTGGTGGAAGTTCCACTGCTGCTGATCCGCCACCGTCTCCCCCGCCAGGCACGCGACGAAGATCACCGCGACGATCACGTCACCCGCACCGAAGGCCGAGCGGCGCGAAAGAGCCGTCCACGCCGGCAGCGTGATCAGCAGCAGAATGGCGTTCTGGTAGATCGTGATGAAGAAGAAGTTGAAGACCTGGAACTGCCAGGGCGCCATCTTCCCGCGCAGCACCACCCAGCGGTAGTCCTCGCCGCCGCGGGTGTAGCCGCCCTTGCGGGCGAAGTTGAAGGTGAGGCGCAAACCCCAGAGCAGCACCAGGACGAGCATCACGTCGAGGCGTGCGTCGGCGAAGCCCGCGAAGGCGGCGAAGATCGCGACGTACGCCACGGGCACCAGGGACCAGATCCGGTCCACCCACGAGTACTCGCGCGTGATCACCGACAGCACCCAGCACAGGGCACAGACGCCCGCGAAGACGCAAAGGCAGACCTGGAACGCGTTCATGCCGGCACTCTAGCGCTCGAGACGTCCGCTTAGGATCATCACATGAACCTGCCGCTGCGCCGACGCGGGATCGACATCTTCTTCGCGATCGTGTTCGCCGCGTTCACGATCACCTCGCTCATCAGCGACCTGCTGCCGACCGTGGGCGTCGACTTCTCGCGCCCGTCGGACAACTTCTTCGTGAACTCCAACTACTGGTACGCCCACGACGCCGACATCCTCTTCATGCACCCGCCGGACTGGATGCGGATCGTCACGGGGCTCTCGGCGTTCGTGTACATGCCGTTCTACGTCGTGCTCGTCGTGTGCCTGCTCGCGGGCAAGAACTGGATCCAGCTCTTCGCCGTGATCTACGCGACGATGATCGTCACGCTCACCGGCGTGGTCGTGTTCGGCGTGGAGTTCTTCGGCGACCCGGCGATGCGCACCGGCAACCCGGTCAAGTTCCTGGCCTTCAACATCTGGTACGTCCTCGTGCCCCTGCTCCTGCTGATCCGCATGCGCAAGCCGATGCCGTTCACCCGGCGGTTCTGACCAATACGGCCGCGCCCGGGTACGGCAGGCGGATCGGGAGCGTGTCGGCGTGGTACTCGAAGTGCCACCACTCGTTGTCGTAGTGGCGGTGCAGGCGGTACGCCGCGCCGTGGCGCTCCAGCCAGGCCGCGCCCTCCGTGGGCCGCACGTCGAGCGCGAAGCCGCCGACGTGGGCCGACTCCTCGGGCGGCAGCACGAGCCGGCGGGCCGCCCACGCGGAACCCGTGCGCCGGACCTCGGCGGTGAACATCGCGTGCTGCTCGGCAGCGTCGCGGTGGCCTGAAGTGAGGCCGATCAGCTGCCCGTCGCGCCAGAACGCGTCGGTGCGCGCCGCCACGAACGCCTCGCGCGCCGCGGGCGTGAGGCCCGCCAGGTCCTCCGCCGGGTAGCGCAGCGCGAGCGCCCACTGGCAGGCGAGCCGGCGGGTGTGGCGGGGCGAACGCACGAAGGCCACCGGCAGCAGCAGCACGGCCAGCAGCCGGGCGGCCGCCGCGTAGGCCGCGGCACGGGAGCGGAGCAGTTCGGTCATGGTGTCCACGGTCGCGGCCCCGTGTGCGCCGACGGTCGAAGCCGTGTCCCCGGAGCCCGACAGTTCTGTAACAGCTGCGCACGGACCAGGCTGTTACGCAACCATGACATTCCGCGCACCCGGCGATGAGACCGGACGCGGATCCTCTCGGAAGGTGTCCGCTGTGGACTGTCCGGGGAATCCGGACGGGCGGACGCGGAAGTGCGCTGCGATAGTGGGAGACATGCCCCGGGTGCTGTTGATCGAAGACGACCAGGCCGTGCGAGACGGCCTGCAGATCGCGCTGACCTACCAGGGTCACACCGTCGACGCGGTGGAAAGCGGTGAGGAAGGGCTCGCGCGGCTCGGCGCGGGCCCGGCCGATGTCGTCGTGCTCGACCTGATGCTGCCCGGGATGGACGGGTTCGAGGTGTGCCGGCGCATCCGCGCGACCGGTGACCTGCCGATCATCATGCTCACCGCGCGCAACGACGACATCGACGTGGTCGCCGGGCTCGAGGCCGGAGCGGACGACTACGTGGTGAAACCCGCCCAGCCGCGCGTGCTCGAGGCCCGGATCAAGGCCGTGCTGCGGCGCACCGGCGGCGAGCAGCGCCAGGCGGGCACGCCGAAACCCGAGGTCGAGCGCCACGGCGACCTCACCATCGACCGCGACGGGCTCGTCGTGAGCAAGCACGGCCGGCCCGTCAGCCTCGCGCCCACCGAGATGCGGCTGCTGCTGGAGCTGTCCGCGTCGCCGGGCCGGGTGCTCAGCCGCCAGCAGCTGCTGGAATCCGTGTGGGACCAGGGTTACCTGGGCGACTCACGGCTCGTCGACGCGTGCGTGCAGCGGCTGCGCGCGAAGATCGAGGACGACGCCGCGGCCCCGGTGTACGTGCAGACCCTGCGCGGGTTCGGGTACCGCTTCGGGCCCCTGTGACCGGGCTCCGCAAGCTCTGGCCCGGCTGGGGCCTGCGCACGCGGCTGCTGCTCGCGTTCGTGCTGCTGAGCGTGCTCACGACCATCGCCGTCGCCGGGGTCGGCTACCGGACCGCGCGCAACACCATCCTGAAGAACACGCAGGACAACGCGGTGCGGGAGCTGACCAGCCGCATCCAGCTGCTCTACCCGCTGCCCGCGCGCGAGCCGTCGAAGGGCATGCTCCTGAACGCCGCGGGCAAGCTCGCGGACCGCGATTCCACCGCATTCGTGACCGCGGGCACGGTCTCCGGCGGCGACCTGGACGGGGCGGTGATCTCCGATGAGCTCAAGGAGCTCGTGGCCCAGGGCAGAATCGCCTGGCAGCGGGTGGACGTCGGCGGCGAGACCCGGCTGCTGATCGGCACCCAGCTGCGGCTCACGACCAGCACGTCGCACGAGACGGAACCGTCCGGGATCGAGATCTTCGTGCTCGAGCCGTTGCAAACCGAGAGCGCGGACATCGCCTCGCTGGCCCGCAGCGCGTGGCTGACCGGCACCGGCGCGGTGGTCCTGGCGCTGCTGCTGGCGTTCGCGGCTGCCCGCAGTGTGCTCGGGCCGGTGCGCGAGCTGCGTCGCGCGGCCCACCGCCTCGGCGAGGGCGACCTGAACACCCGCCTGACCATCCACGGCACCGACGAGCTGGCCGAGGTCGGCAAGACGTTCAACACCACGGCGGAGTCGCTGCAGCACCACGTCGGCGAGCTGGAACGCATGGAGTCCGACGCGCGGCGGTTCGTGGCCGACGTGTCCCACGAGCTGCGCACCCCGCTCGCCGCGATGACCGCGGTCACCGAGGTGCTGGAGGCCGAGGTCGCCGGCCTGCCCGAGATCGCCGGGCGCGCGGTGCGGCTGGTGAGCCAGGAGACCCACAACCTCACGCGGCTGGTCAACGACCTCATCGAGGTCACCCGCTTCGACTCCGGGTCCGCGTCGCTCGCGCTCGACGAGGTGGACGTCGCCGAGGCGATCGGCGCCACCCTGCGCGCCCGCGGCTGGGTCGACGAGGTGACCACCCAGCTGCCGCCGGGTGTCCGCGCGCGGCTCGACCCGCGCCGGCTCGACGTCGTCGTCGCGAACCTCGTCGGCAACGCGCTGCGCCACGGAGCGCCGCCCGTGCGGCTGCGGTTGAGCACGGCGGAGGGATCGCTCATGATCGAGGTCACCGACGAGGGTCCGGGGCTGAAGGAAGAGGTGCTACCCCACGTGTTCGACCGCTTCTACAAGGCCGACACCGCGCGCAGCCGCTCCGAGGGCAGCGGCCTCGGGCTCGCGATCGCGTGGGAGAACGCCAAGCTGCACGGCGGCGAGCTCACCGCGGCCAACCGTCCGCAGGGCGGTGCGATCTTCACGCTGCGGCTCCCGCTGGACCCCGGCGGTGACGCGTGATCCGGCGCGTCGCGGCGGCGCTCGTGCTGGTCGCGCTGGTCGCCACCGCGTGCGGCGTGCAGCCGAGCGGCGCGATCTCGGGCGACCTCGCGCCGAGCGGCCCGGCGTCCACCGTGCCCGGCGCGCCGGGCGTCAGCTCGATCTACCTGGTGGCCAACGGCGTGGTCGTCCAGGTCCAGCGCCCCGGTCTGGACCAGACCGACGACGCGCTGATCGACGCGCTGGTGCAAGGGCCGACGTCCGCGGAGAAGGCGTCCGGCTTCACCACCGAGGTCCCGCAGTCCGCCCTGCCGGCCGCCGTGTCGGTCTCCGCGTCGGAGGTCACCGTGCAGCTGGCCACGGACGTGCTGACGCTGTCTTCCTTGGCCGTGTCGCAGATCGTGTGCACGCTGCACCTGCGCGACGCCCCGGACGGCAGCGTGTTCACGCTCGTCGGCGGGGGCAACGTCCGCAGCGGCGAACGCTGCGGCTGAACCGCCTCAGCCCACTTCGGCCGGTTCGCGGGCCTGCCGCGGGGCGATGACCGGCGCCGCCACCACCGCGATCACGCAGAGCGCGAACGGCACGGCGAACGCGACGTTGAGCGGCATCCACCGCGTGAGCCCGCCGATGAGGGCGGGACCGGCGAGCAGCCCGACGTAGCCGAGGCCGACAACCCGGGCCATCAGCGCACCCGACGCCCGCGTGTCGAGGTTGCCCGCCGCGGTGAACAGCTGCGGGACGCCACCCGCGAGACCCAGGCCGAAGATCGCCCAGCCGGCCAGCGCGAGCGGCACCCACGGCGACAGCGATGCGGTGGCGAGCCCGACGGCGGCGAGCGCCGACCCGTAGCGCACCACCGCGACCGGGCCGGCCAGCGCGGCGACGCGGTCGGTGGCGAAGCGGCCGACGGTCATGGCCACGGCGAAGGAGCCGTACGCGAGTGCGGCGGTGCTCGCCGACGTACCCAGCACGTCCTGCAGATGCAGCGCGGCCCAGTCGTTCGCGACACCCTCGGCGAGCATCAACGCGAACGCCAGCGCGCCGAGCAGCCAGACCACCCGCCCCGGCGTGCGGCTGCGGACCGGTGCGACCGGCGTGGTTTCGACGGGCGCCGGACGTCCGGAGTCGAGCAGGAGCCGTCCGGCGGCCAGCGAAGCGACGACGCACAACGCGCCGGTGGAACTCAGCGTGACGGCCGTGGGAACGCCCGCGCCCAGCACCGCCGCGCCGACCACCGCGGCGAGCGCGCCGCCGATCGACCACATCGCGTGGAACGCCGCCATGATCGGCCGCGGGTAGGCCCGCTCGACGACCACGGCCTGGGCGTTCATGGCGACGTCGAGGGAACCGTTGAAGAAGCCGAAGACGAGCAGCGAAAGCCCGAGCGCCCACCAGCTGGTGGCCAGCCCGGGCAGGAACAGCGCGAGCCCCAGCAGCACCCCGGCCGCCGGCACCACGCGGCGGTGCCCGAACCGATCGGCGAGCGGCCCGGACACCTGCATCCCGACGAAGGCCGCCCCGCCGAGCACCAGCAGCAACGCGCCGAGCGTGGTGTGCGAAATCCCCGTGGCCCGCTCCACGACTGGGATGTGCACCACCCACATGCCCACGGCGAACCCGTTGAGCGCGAAGAAGCTCCACGTCGCAACACGAGCGGCGCGCGGCAGCGCCCGCGCGGATGATTCGGTCATATCAGACGGGTCCTCCTGTGGCTCGGCCCTCGCATGGTCGCACAGCAGCCAAGGAAACGCACAATCCTTTTGTTCGAACGATCACGTTGGACGATCGAACACGGTATTTTCTGCCCCGGCTCCGCCGAGGGGTGCGAGATCGCCTTTGAGCCGGCGATCTCGCGGGTGGGCCAAGGGGCAGAGAGTGAGCGGGCCGGCGCAACACGCGGGCACGGCCCATCTCGTCATCGCGCCTGCGGCACAATGACGAGATGGCCGCCGAACCGAGCTCGCTCCCGTGACCGGGGGTTACCTGAAGGGCCGGATCCGCCGCGAGGACATCATTTCCGCGGCCGCCGTGGTGTACGGCGAGGCCGGGTACCACGGTTCGTCGTTGCGGGAGATCGCCAAGCGGGTCGGGATCAGCCACGCCGGGCTGCTGTACTACTTCCCCACCAAGGAGGCGCTGCTCGCCGCCGTGCTCGAGCGGCGGGACGCGGAGGACTCGGAGCGCGAGCAGCTGACCGTGCCGCCCGGGCTGGAGGTGCTGCGGCACTTCGTCGCGCTGGCCGAGCACAACGTGCGCCACCCGGGCATCGTCGACCTGTACTCGCGGCTGGCGGCCGAGGCCGTGGCGCCCGACCACCCCGCGCACGAGTACTTCGAACTCCACTACCGGCAGGCGCGCGAAAGCGTGATCGGCTCCTTCCGGCTGCTGGCCACGACGGGCGAGCTGCGCGAAGGCGTCGACCCGGACTTCGCGGCGCTCACGTTCATCGCCCTCATGGACGGGTTGCAGGTCCAGTGGCTCACCACCCCCGGCGACGTCGACCTCGTCGGCTCCTTGCGGTTCTACCTGCGCACCCTGCTGACCGTCCCCCTGGATCCCGAGGACTGACCGCTAGAGCGTGCGCGCGTAGGGGTCCCAGCCGTCCGGCAGGGCGGGCGGGACATCGACCGTGCCGGCCACCTCCACGGACTGGCCGCGCGTGATCGACTCGTCGATGGCGAGCATCGCGTCGAGCACGTGGTAGGCCAGCTCCCCGGACGCGCGTTCGGGCACCCCGGCCCGGATCGCGCGGGCCAGCTCCAGCGCGCCCGTGCCGCGCGAGGCCGCGTGTCCTTGCGCCGCAAGCTCTTCCGGCTCCGCCGCACCCAGCAGGTGCAGCTTCGTGGAGCCGTCGAAGCGGTTCGGGTCCGGCAGCACCGCGGTGCCGAGCACGCCCGACACCTCGACGAAACCCGTGCGCGCCAAGGCGGAATCGAAGCTCAGCACGATCTGCGCGCTGCCGCCGCGGGTGAACTCGACGAGCGCGGTCACCGTGGTCGGCACCGTCACCGCGAACTCCGTGCCGGCCCGCGGACCCGAGCCGATCACGCGCGTGTCCCGCGCGCGGCCGCCCGCGCCGGTCACCTTGCGGATCGGGCCGAACAGCTGCACGAGCTCCGTGAGGTAGTACGGCCCCATGTCGAGCAGGGGGCCTCCGCCGTGCTGGAACAGGAACTCCGGCGCCGGGTGCCAGCTCTCCGGCCCCGGTGTCTGGAACAGCGCGAGAGCCGTGCGCGGTTCGCCGATACGACCGGCCTCGATCGCGCGCCGCGCGGTCTGCAGGCCGGCGCCGAGCACGGTGTCGGGCGCGCTCGCCACCCGCAAACCCTTCTCCCGCGCGCGATCCAGCAGTTTGCGGCCCGTCTGCCGGTCGAGCGCGAGCGGCTTTTCCGCCCACACGCTCTTGCCCGCGTCCAGCGCCGCGAGGCCGACCTCGACGTGCGCGGCCGGGACCGTGAGGTTCACGACCAGCTCGATCTCCGGGTTCGCCAGCAGATCGGCGACGGTTTCCCCCTTCGGCACACCGTGTTTCTCCGCCTGCGCCCGCGCGCGGGCCACGTCGAGGTCCGCGACGGAGAGCACCCGCACGTCGGGGAAGCCCGTGAGGTTCTCGAGGTAGGTGTCGCTGATGACCCCCGCGCCGATCACGCCGACGCCGACGGGGCCCGTGGTCACTTCGCGCCCTCGGTGAGGTAGGCGAAGCTGGCGGCGATGCCGTCGAAGATGTCGCCGTCGAAGCGGTCGAACTCCACCACGCGCAACGCGTCGGGCGCCGCGGCCAGGACCTCCGGCAGCGGGACGCTGCCCTGGCCCGCCGGAACCTGACCGGACGCGTCGGTGGCGAGCGCGCCGTCCTTCACGTGGATGGCGTGCACGCGCGAGCCGAGCCGGGCGAGCAGCTCCGGCGCGTTCGCCCCGCCCGCCGTGGCCCAGTAGGCGTCGACCTCCAGCGCGACGGCCGGGTCGAGCTGGTCGGCGAACACCTCGAACGCGTGGCGGCCGTCGATCCGGGACTCCAGCTCCCACCAGTGGTTGTGGTAGCCGACCCGCACGCCGTGCTCTTCGGCGATCTTCGCGGCGGCGTTGAGCGCTTCCGCGGTGGCCGTGATGTCCGCGGCGTTCTGCCACTGCTCGGGCTTCACGAGCGGGTCGATGACCACGGCGATGCCGAGCTGCTTCGCCGCGGCGAACACGGCGTGCTGGTCCTCGCCGATGAGCTTGGCGTGGGCCGTGGGCGCGGTCAGCCCGTTGGCCGGCAGACCGGCGCCGAGCGCGGCCACGTTCTCGACGACGCCGTACGGCTCGACCTGCGTGAACCCGATCGCGGCGAGGCGCCGCAGGGTGTCCGCCGGGTCGGCCGCGAACGCGTCGCGGACCGAGTACAGCTGCACGGAAGGCTTGCCCATTCCAGCTCCTTGGCTTCGCGGTTCGGCGCCCGGAGCGCCGCGTCGCCTGAATTTCTACCACCTGGTCAAAATTGACACCAGGCGTTTGCGAGAGGTCCACACGTTCGCCCGCCCGTTTGAGGAGAGCCCGCGGCGGGCAGCAGTCACCAGGGGCCGAAACCACGGAAAGGGACGGCGATGACCCACCAGGGCATGGACGACTTGATGGTGAAGGGTGAAGAGGAGAGTTTCTCCGCGCTGAAGTCACGGCTCGTCGACGAGTACGGCAGCGCGCGCGAACCCGAGATCAACCGCACGATCACCGCGCAGCGCCGCCACTTCGACGACGCCGGCGTGCGCAGCTTCCTGCCCGTCCTCGTCGAGCGGCAGGTGCGCGACCGGCTCGGTGAGCCCCAAGGGCGCTGACCTACGGGAGGATCGAGTCGACGTACCCGCCGTCGACGCGGAGGGCGCCGCCGGTGGTGGCGGAGGCGAGCGGTGAGCTGAGGTACACCACGAGGTTCGCGATCTCCTCGGGCTCGATCAGCCGCTGCAGCAACGACTGGGGGCGGTGGGTCTTCATGAACTCCCGCTGCGCCTGCTCCCACGGCAGGTTCTTGTCCACGAGCTGGTAGACGAAGTCCTCGACGCCACCGGTGTGCGTGGGGCCGGCGATCACGGAGTTGACCGTGACGCCGGTCCCCGCCGCCGCTTTGGCGAAGCCGCGCGAGACGCCCAGCAGGGCCGTCTTCGACATGCCGTAGTGGATCATCTCGGCGGGGATCACCACGGCCGAGTCGCTCGCGATGTTCAGCACGCGGCCCCAGCCCTGCTCGGTCATCGCGGGCAGCGTCAGGCGCGTGAGCCGCACGGCCGCGAGCACGTTGACCTCGAAGTAGCGCCGCCAGTCGTCGTCGGTGATCTCCAGGGGCTCCTGCGCACCGAAGATGCCGAGGTTGTTCACGAGGACGTCGACGCGCCCCGCGCGGTCGAGGACCTGGTGCGCGCCTTCGTCGGTGGTCACGTCGCCGGCGCCCGCCACGAACTCCCCGTCGGGCACCTGGGTCCCGAGTTCCTCGATCGCCTTCGCGACTCCGGCGTCGCCGCGCCCGTTCACCACCACGCGCGCGCCCGCCTTGGCGAGGCCCGCGGCGATCGCCGCGCCGATCCCCTGCGTGGAACCGGTGACGAGGGCCGTCCTGCCGTCGAGGTCGAGCTTCATGGGGTTTCCTTCCGCTCGGGTGATCTTCGGAGCCCATCATGCCCGCGCCGGCTCAGCTCAGCAGGGCGGCCAGGTGGCCGGTCTCCTGCGCGAGAGTGACGTGGAAGGCGCCTTCGAGGTCGCGTTCCCAGGCGGTGACGGAACCGTTGGGGACGTCGGTGCGCGCGGCCGTGACCAGCAGTTCCGGCTCCGGGACGGACTCCAGGACGTACCGCAGCGCGAACACCGTCATCTCGTGCGCCACGAACAGCACGCGCAGGCCCGGCGTCTCGGCGCTCAGCTCCGCGAGCAGCGACCGAACCCGCAGCACGACGTCGGCCCAGGACTCGCCGCCGGGCGGCCGGTAGTAGAACTTGCCGAGCCGCTCCTTGCGGCGCAGTTCGTCCGGCAGGCGTTCGGCGACGCCGTGGCTGGTGAGCAGGTCGAGCACGCCCAGCTCCCGGTCGCGCAGGCGCTCGTCGACGCGCAGCCCGCCGGGGACCTCCACGCCGCGTTCCTTCGCGACGGCCAGCGCGAGCCGCGCCGTGTCCAGGGACCGCAGGTACGGCGACGCCACCACGAGCTCGGGCGGATCCGTCGCGAGCCACTCCCCCACCGCGTGGGCCTGCCGCACGCCCAGCTCGCTCAGCGGCACATCGGCGTCGCGCTCGGCGATGTCGATGACCTCGTGGCCCGCGGCCTCGGCGGCCTCGCGGGCGACGTTGCCGGTGCTCTGGCCGTGGCGTACCAGGCCCACCCAGTCCAGTCGTGTCGTCACAGGTCCTCAGTACCCGAAACGCGCCGGTTTCACAGCAGCACCGGGCCCCCCGGCGTGTCACGAGGCCGGCTGGTCACAGGTCCTTGCGGTACACGAGGAAGTCGCACTCCGTCGCCAGCAGGGGCGCCAGGTGCGGGTAGGCCTCCTCGATCGTCGACTTCTCCTCGAGGCGGTAGCCCAGGCGCGTGTACCAGGCGGCGAGGAACGCCTTCGACGGGTGCGTGAACGACCGCGGCACCAGCAGCTCGAGCTGCATCCGCCGCCGGCCCAGCGCCCGGCAGCGGTCTTCGGCGAAGCGCACCAGCTCACGCCCGATGCCCGCGCCCTGCAGCTGCGGCGCGGCGGCCAGCAGGCCGAACTCGCCGACGCCGTCGGCGACCGTCCGCACGCGCACACAGCCGACCACGCAGTCCGCCTGGCGCGCCACGGCGATCTCGCCGGCCGCGACGAGGCCCGCCACCTCGGCCGCGCTCGTCCGGTCCGCCTCGCCCGCCCACAGGCCGGCCTCGGCGGTCGCGTACACGGCGTTCACCAGGGCGGCGACTTCGGCCGCGAGCACCGCGTCGGCCGCGGCGGACTGCGGCAGCATCTCGACCTCGACTGCGTCCAGGGCGCACCTCCTCGTCGGCCGCCCAGTGTACGAACCGATCAACGCCCGGCCGCACTGCCGACGAGCTACGAGTTCACCGCCGCGGAATCGGCCTCCACCGGCCGCGCCTCGCCGAACCCGCCGTATCGGCCGGCCTTCGCGCGCTTGCGCACCTCGTCGAAGTGCCGGTGCACGGCTTCGGCCGCGGCGTCGCCGTCTCGGGAGACCAGGGCGTCGACGATCACCTGGTGGCGCTTCGCCGTGCTCGCCGCCGACGACACCGGCCCGCCGAGCTCGCCCTCGGCCGCGCGGTAGACGTCCCAGAACAGCCCCGTGAGCTCGCGCGCCAGGTCGAAGCCCGCTTCGGCGCAGATGAGGTCGTGGAACTCCCGGTCGGCGACCGCGGCGTCAGGGCCTTTTCGGCGCATCCGCGCGACGCAGGCCTCCAGCTCGGCGATCAGCTCGGGGCGGTGCTCCAGGGCGACCCGCCGGGTCAGCTCCGTCTCGATCATCTCGCGGACCTCGAGCAGGTCGCGCAGGCGCCCGGCGTCGCTGGCGCCGCGGGTGCGCGTGCGGAACAGCAGCCACGTCTGCAGCGCCTCGGAGCCGGCCGAGCCGACGAAGGTGCCGTAGCCGTGGCGGATCTCGACGATGCCGAGCGCCTGCAGCGCCTTGATCGCCTCCCGGATCGAGTTGCGGCTCACGCCGATGTCTTCCATCAGGCTGAGTTCCGTGGGCATCGGCGCGCCCGGCGGCAGGTCGCGGTCGATGATCAGGTCGATGATCCGCTTGGTGATCTCTTCACTGCGTTGCGGGCGCGCCAAAACAGTCTCCCCGGATGTTTCTTTCCTTCGCTGGCACGTCGCCATCGGAGGACATCCTACGTCATACCTCGCCGATCTCGGCCCGGCGGCGAAAAGCCGGGTCCCCTTGACCGGTACCCGGAGGAGTTCTAGGGTTCGGCGCAGTCATAGGACGTCCCACGTCCTATGACCTCTGGTGGGCGAAACACACAGTCAGGAGACACCGATGTCCCGAACCGCCATGGGGACCGGCCCCTCGTTCGACCGGCGCACGCTGCTGCGCTACGCGGGCCTCGTGGGCGCCACCGCCGCCTTCTCCTCGACGCTGGCCGCGTGCGGCGGCCCCGCGTCGACGAACAAGACGGGCAGCTCCACCGACTCCCTCACCGCAGTGATCGGCTACGGCAACAACCAGTCCTGGGACCCGTTGCAGACCGCCTCGGCATTCTCCATGGCCGCCATCCTGCACAGCTACGAATCGCTCGTCGAAGGCGACCCCGTCACGCGCGCCCCGTTCCCCGGCCTCGCGAAGGCACTGCCGGCCGACGTGAGCGGCACCAGCATCAAGTTCGAGCTGCGCGACGGCGCCAAGTGGCACGACGGGCAGCCCGTGACCGCCGACGACGTGGTGTTCACCTACGCCCGCGCCCTGGACGCGAAGGAGAACGTGCTCATCCACAGCTTCTTCGCCCAGTGGCTGCAGGAGGTGAAGAAGGTCGACGACCACACCGTCGAGTTCGTGCTGAAGTTCCCCTTCCCGTACGCGCTGCAGCGGATCCAGATCTGCAAGATCCTGCCGAAGCACGTGTACGAGAACAACTGGCCGCTCGCCGCGGGCGGCAAGGTCGTGGGTTCCGGGCCGTACAAGGTCACCGAGCAGGCGCCGCTGTCGCACACCTCGTTCGAGAAGTTCGCGGACTACAACGGCCCCCGCCCCGCCGCGTACCAGAAGATGCTGTGGAAGTCCATTGTGGACTCCGCCCCGCGCGTGGCCGCGATCTCGGGCGCGAAGCCCGACGCACAGATCGTGGAGAACATCCCGGCCGCCAACGCCGACCAGCTGCGCAAGGCCGGGCGCACCGTCGAGTTCGCCGACGGCGGCAACAACCTGTACCTGATGTTCAACACCGCCCACGCGCCCTTCGGCGACAAGCGCGTGCGCCAGGCGCTGCACTACGCCATCGACAAGAAGAAGATGATCGACATCGGCCTGCGCGGCACCGGCACCGCGGGCACGTCGTTCATCAACCCGAAGCTGCCGCAGTCGCAGCCGGCGTCGCAGAGCTTCACCTACGACCCGGCGAAGGCCAAGCAGCTGCTGGCCGAGGCCGGCGTCAGCAACCTGAAGATCTCCCTGTCCACCACCAACACCTCGCTCGTGCTCGACTGCGTGAAGGTGATCAAGGAGGGCTGGGACGCGATCGGCGTGGAGACCACTCTGGACTCCCAGGACACCAAGGCGCTGTTCTCCAAGCTGGACAACGGCAACGACTTCCAGGTCGTGTCCACCACGAACAACCCGATGCAGTTCGGCAACGACCCCGACCTGCTGATCCGCTACTACTACGACGCGCAGTCGCTGATGATGACGAAGTACGCGCGCTGGAACAACGCGGACACCCAGGCCCTGCTGGGGCTGCAGAACCAGGCCGCCGCGGAGCCCGACGAGACCAAGCGCAACGGGCTGTACAAGCAGCTGCTGGACCTGATCTCCGAGCAGGCCGTGATCTACCCGATCGTGTTCACCCAGCTCGGCACGGCGTGGGACCCGACGGCGATCACCGGCGTGCGCGCGCAGGGGTACCCCGGCATCTACCTCAACCAGGCCAAGCCGGTCTGACGCGGGAGGACCACCCACCGTGATCGTCGTCGTGCGGATGCTGGCCTCTCGCATCCTCGCCCTGATCCCGCTGCTGCTCGGCGTGATCCTGTTCGTGTTCATCGTGATGCAGTTCTCCCCCGTGGACCCGGCGCTCGCCGCGTTCAACGGGGCGAACGCGACCGAGGCGCAGCTGGAGCAGTTCCGCCAGGCCAACGGGCTGCTCGATCCCCTGCCCCTGCAGTACGTGCACTTCGTGTGGCACCTGCTGCAAGGCGACTTCGGCACCAGCGTGATCACCAAGGAGCCGGTGGGCCAGACCATCGCCACCGCGCTCCCGCTCACCGTGCAGCTCACGCTGTTCGGGCTCGTGATCGCGCTCGTGCTCTCGGTCGTGCTCGGCGTGACGTCGGCGCTGTTCCGCGGCCGCTGGCCCGACCACCTGATCCGGGTGGTCACGCTGGCGGGCGTCGCGGCACCCGCGTTCTGGATCGCGCTGCTGCTCGTGCAGTGGCTCGCCGTGGGCAAGGGCCTGTTCCCCACCAGCGGTTACGTGAGCCCGGCCGACTCGGTGTCGGGCTGGCTCAACTCGCTGACGCTGCCGGCGATCTCGCTGTCGCTGCCGGTCGCCGCGCAGCTCACGCGCGTGATCCGCACGTCGATGGTGGAGGAGCTGGACAAGGACTACGTGCGCACGGCCCGCGGCGGCGGTCTGCCGCCCGTGGTCGTGGTGGGCCGCAACGTGCTGCGCAACGCGCTGGTCAACCCGCTCACCGTGCTCGGCCTGCGCGTGGGCTACCTGCTCGGCGGCGCGGTGGTGATCGAGACGATGTTCGCGCTGCCCGGCATGGGCCAGAACATGATCCAGGCCGTGCAGGACGGCGACACGGCGAAGGTCCAGGGCTTCGTGATCACCATCGCCGTGGGCTTCGTGCTCGTGAACCTCATCGTCGACGTGCTCTACCTCATCGCCAACCCGAGACTGCGGAGCCACTCCTGATGCGCCCCGTCCTGCACGCGAACCTCACCGACCGGCTCTCGCGGCCCGGGGTGCGGTTCCGGAAACTCCCGCCCACGTCGTGGCTCGCGCTCGGCCTGCTCGTGGTGCTCGCGCTCGTCGCGATCCTCGGCACGCTGCTGGCAACGCACAACCCCGACGCGCTCAGCACCGACACCGGCGGCCCGAGCGCCGAGCACTGGTTCGGCACCGACCAGTCGGGCCGCGACATCTTCTCGCGCCTGGTGGCCGGCACGCGCTGGTCGCTCGCGATCGGCCTCGGCGCCACCGTGCTCGCGCTGATCGCGGGTGTGGTGATCGGCTCGTTCGCCGCGACGTCCGGGCGCAAGACCGACGCCGTGGTGATGCGCGTGATGGACGTGATCATGGCGTTCCCCGGCATCGCGCTCGCCGCGGTGCTGGTGGCCGTGTTCGGCCGCGGCATCCTCGTGCTGATCCTCGCGATCGGGTTCCTCAACATGGCCCCGGTCGCGCGGGTGGTGCGGGCCAACGTGCTCGCGCAGTACGGCGAGGACTACGTGGCCGCCGAGCGCGTGCTCGGCGCGAAACGGCTGTTCATCCTCGCCCGCCACGTCGCGGTCAACTGCGCGGCGCCGATCCTCGTGTACTGCACGGTGACGGTGGCCGACGCGATCGTGTTCGAGGCGTCGCTGTCGTTCATCGGCGCCGGCATCCAGCCGCCCAACCCGTCGTGGGGCTCGGTGCTGGCCGACGGCAAGGACGTCGTGCTGACCGGCGGCTGGTGGGCCACGTTGTTCCCCGGCCTGCTGATCTTGATCACGGTGCTGGCGCTCAACATCCTGTCCGAAGGCATCTCCGACGCGTGGGCCGCGCCTTCGGCCCGCAACGCGAAGGCCGGCGAGGTCGCCAAGAAGATCGAGGCGGAGAAGGCGGCCGAGAACACCGCACCGGTGCTGCCGCTCGCGGGCCTGCGCGAGGCCGGCGAACGGCTGGCGGCCAAGGCCCGGGACCTCACCGGCCGCCGGGCCGTGCTGGAGGTCAAGGACCTCGCGATCAGCTTCCCCGACCGCCACAACGGCGTGAACGTGGTCGACGGCGTGTCCTTCACCGTGCGGTCCGGCGAGGTGCTGGGGCTGATCGGCGAGTCGGGGTGCGGCAAGTCGCTCACCGCGCTGTCGATCATGGGCCTGCAGCCGGCGGCCGCGCGGCTGTCCGGGGAGGTCCTGTTCGAGGGCGCCGACCTGCTCACCATGAAGGCGGGCACGCGGCGGCGCCACCTCGGCCACGACATCTCGATGATCTACCAGGACGCGCTGAGCTCCCTGAACCCGGCGATGACGATCCGCGCTCAGCTCAAGCAGTTCACCCGCCGCGGCGGCACGCGCACGCCGCAGGAGCTGCTGGAGCTGGTGAACCTGGATCCCGGCCGCACGCTGCGGTCCTATCCGCACGAGCTGTCGGGCGGACAGCGCCAGCGCGTGCTGATCGCCATGGCCCTGTCGCGCAGCCCGAAGCTGATCGTGGCCGACGAGCCGACCACGGCGCTCGACGTGACCGTGCAGGCGCAGATCATCAAGCTGCTGCTGCGCCTGCAGGAAGAGCTCGGCTTCGCGCTCATCCTGGTGTCGCACGACCTGGCGCTGGTCTCCGACGTCGCCGACCGCGTGGTCGTGATGTACGGCGGGCAGGTGGCCGAGACGGGTGCCACGGCGGAGGTCGTGGGCTCGCCGCGGCACCACTACACGCGCGGGCTGCTGTCCGCCGTGCTGTCGCTGGAGGAGAACGAGGCCACGCTCACCCAGATCAAGGGCGTCGTGCCCGCCCCGGCGGACTTCCCGCCCGGGTGCCGGTTCGCCGACCGCTGCCCGGCCGCGCGCGGCCACTGCTTCGAGGTGGCGCCGGAACCGGAAGGGAACGGCCACCTCGTGGCTTGCCACTACCCCGCCGAACGCACGACCCCGGCCGTCGTGGAAGGAGCCCAGGTATGACGCTGGTCGAAGTCGACGGCGTGCACGTGGTCCACCGCGTCCGCGCGGCGAGCCTGTTCGGGAGCGACAACGTCTACGCGCTCACCGACGCGGACCTGGAGATCGCCGCGGGCGAGACGGTGGGCGTGGTCGGCGAGTCCGGCTGCGGCAAGTCCACGCTCGCCAAAGTGCTCGTCGGGTTGCAGAAACCGACCCGGGGCACCGTCCGCTACGGCGGCAAGCCGCTGTCGGGGCTGCGCCCGGGCGAGCTGGGCCGCCAGGTCGGCATGGTGTTCCAGGACCCCGCCACGGCGCTCAACCGGCGGCTGCCCGTCGCGAAGATCCTGCGCGACCCGCTCGACGTGCACCACGTGGGCACGCCCGCCGAACGCGCCGAGCGCGTGCAGGAGCTGATGGGCCTGGTCGGCCTGCCGAGCAGCGTCGCGGACGCGTTGCCCGCGCAGCTTTCCGGCGGGCAACGCCAGCGCGTGGCCATCGCGCGGGCGCTGGCGCTGCGGCCGGCGCTGTTGGTGGCCGACGAGCCGACGTCGGCGCTCGACGTGTCGGTGCGCGCGCAGATCCTCAACCTGCTCATCGACCTGCGCGAGAAGCTCGGTCTCGCCATGGTGTTCGTGTCGCACGACATCCAGACCGTGCGGCGCATGAGCGACCGGATCGTGACGATGTACCTCGGCCGGATCGTCGAAGAAGCCGTGGCCGAGGACCTGCCGGGCGACGCACGGCACCCGTACACGCGGGCGCTGTTCTCGGCCACGCCGAGCCTGCTGCACCCCGTCGAGCCGATCGTCCTCAGTGGACCCGTGCCCTCGGCGACCGCGCCGCCGAGCGGCTGCGCGTTCCACACCCGCTGCCCGAAGGCCACGGCCGAGTGCGCGTCGGCGCTGCCGCCGCTCACCGAAGCCGCCGGGCACAGCTACCGCTGCATCCACCCAGAGATCACCACCGGAGTGAACGCCTCATGACCGCGACGAAGTTCGCCGGCATCATCCCCCCGCTGTGCACGCCGTTCAACGACGACTTCACCGTGGACACCGACTCGCTGCGGCGCCACATCGAGTTCCAGCTCGACGCCGGCGTCCACGGCGTCTTCGTGCTCGGCTCGTCCAGCGAGGTCGCCTTCCTGCCCGACGCACAGCGCCGCGTGACGATCGAGACGGCCGTGGACCAGGTCGCCGGCCGCGTGCCGGTGCTGGCCGGCTGTATCGACATGACGACCTTGCGCGTGGCCGAGCACGTGAAGACCGCCGAGGAGGCGGGCGCCGACGCCATCGTCGTCACCGCCCCGTACTACACGCGCACGCACGTGGCCGAGATCGACCGCCACTTCCGGCTGCTGCACGAGAAGACGGCACTGCCGATCTTCGCCTACGACATCCCCGTGGCGGTGCACACGAAGCTCGACCGCGAGCTCGTGCTGAGCCTCGCGGCCGACGGCGTGATCGCCGGCCTGAAGGACTCCAGCGGCGACGAGGCCGGCTTCCGCTACGTGCTCAAGGAGCGGCGCGAACGCGGCCTCGACACCTTCGCCGTGTTCACCGGCTCGGAACTGCTCGTGGACTCCGCGCTCGCGCTGGGCGCGGACGGCGCGGTGCCCGGGCTCGGCAACGTCGACCCGGTCGGCTACGTGCTGATCCACGACCACGTCCGCTCCGGCAACCCCCACGCGGCGCGGCGCGAGCAGGACCGGTTGCTGACGCTGTTCACCATCACCGACGTCGCGCCGCCGAGCCGGATGGGACGCGGCTCGGCGGCGCTCGGCGCGTTCAAGGCGTCGATGAAGATGCGCGGGTTCATCGACAACGCCGTGATGGCGCCGCCGCAGCTGCCGCTCAACGGCGACGAGCTGCTGCGCATCAAGGAGAAGCTGGCGGAAGCGGGGCTGCTCTAGATGGACCGCGTCTACTACGGCGGCGACTACAACCCGGAGCACTGGTCCCCCGAGGTGTGGGACGAGGACCTGAAGCTCATGGCCGAGGCGTCGGTCTCGATGGTCACGGTCGGGATCTTCTCCTGGGCGCAGGTGGAACCGCGGCCCGGCGAGTACGACTTCGGCTGGTTCGACACGGTGCTGGACAAGCTCGCGGCCGGGGGCGTGGACGCGTGCCTGGCCACCATGACGGCGTCGCCGCCGCCGTGGCTTTCCCACCGCCATCCCGAAATCCTGCCCGTGCGCGTGGACGGGACCCGGCTTTCGGCGGGGGCGCGGCAGCAGTTCTGCCCGTCGAGCCCCGTGTACCGCGAGCACGCGGCCCGGCTGGTGGAGCAGGTGGCCACGCGATACGCCGGGCACCCGGCGCTGAAGATGTGGCACATCGGCAACGAGTTCGGCTGCCACATCCGGGCGTGCTACTGCGACGTCTCGGCCGCCGCGTTCCGCGAGTGGCTGCGCGAGCGGTACCAGAGCGTCGAGGCGCTGAACGCGGCCTGGAGCACCACGTTCTGGTCGCAGCGTTACGACGACTGGGCCGAGATCGAGCCGCCGCGCGTGGCCCCGACGTTCCCGAACCCCGCGCAGCAGCTGGACTACCACCGGTTCTCCTCCGACGCGTCGCTCGGCTGTTACCTCACCGAGCGCGAGGTGCTTTCGCGGGTGACGCCGGACGTGCCGGTGACGACCAACTTCGTCGGCCTGGTGCAGAAAGCGCTCGACTGGCATTCCTGGACACCGCACGAGGACGTGGTGAGCCTGGATTCCTACCCCGATCCCTACGATCCACGCGGGCACGTCGAAGCGGCGTTCGCCTACGACCTCGTCCGGTCCACGAAGGACGGACAGCCGTGGCTGCTGCTGGAGCAGGCCCCGAGCGCGGTGAACTGGCGCACGCGCAACGGCCCCAAGCCACCGGGCTCGATGCGGCTGGGCAGCTGGCAGGCCGTGGCGCGCGGCGCCGACGCCGTGCTGTTCTTCCAGTGGCGCCAGACCGTCGGCGGCGCCGAGAAATTCCACTCCGCAATGGTGCCGCACGGCGGGCGCGACACCCGCACGTACCGCGAGGTGGCCGACCTCGGCCGGGAGCTGGCGTCGGTGCCGCAGCTCGCCGGCAGCCGCGTGAAGGCCGACGTCGCGATCCTGCACGACTGGAACAGCTGGTGGGCCCTGGAGCTCGACTCGCACCCGTCGGACGACCTGCGCCAGCTCGACGCGCACCTCGCGCACTACGCGCCGCTGTTCGACGCCAACGTGACGTGTGACGTCGTGCGCCCGACCTGCGAACTGTCCGGGTACAAGCTCGTGGTGGTGCCGAACCTGTACCTGATGGACGCGGGCGTCGCGGAGAACCTGCGGTCCTATGTGGCCGGTGGCGGGCACCTGGTGGTGTCGTTCTTCTCCGGCATCGTCGACGAGAACGACCGCGCCTACCTCGGCGGGTACCCGGCGCCGTTGCGGGACGTGCTGGGCCTGAAGGTCGACGAGTTCCGGCCGCTGCCCGAGGGCGGTTCGATCGGGCTCTCGCTCGAGGGGTCTTCCGCCACCATCTGGTCGGAGTGGGTGGAGACCGAGGGCGCGGTCGTGGTCGCGACCTTCGGTGAAGGTGAGCTCGCGGGCCACCCGGCCGTCACGAGGAACCCCTTCGGCGCCGGCGTCGCCTGGTACCTCGCCACCCGGCCCGACGCGGCCGCGATGCGCGCGTTGTTCGACCGGATCACCGCCGAGGCCGGGGTTTCACCCGTGCTGCCCGGCCTGCCCGAAGGTGTCCAGGCCGTGGTCCGGCACGGCGCCGAGGGCCAGTACCTGTTCCTGCTCAACCACGGCGCCGAGGCAACGACGGTCACGTTGCCCTCGCCCGCGCCCGATCTGCTCACCGATCCCGGCCGCCCGACGGAAGCGGTGCTCCTCGCGCCGCGTGGCGTGGCCGTTCTACTGGGGAGTTTCACTTAGCCGAAGGGAAGAACGGGACATGAGACCGATCATCCGCTGGGCACTCGCGTTCGCGGTGCTGGTGTCCGGCGTGAACGCGGCGGCGGCCGCGCAAGCCGCGCCGGCACCGGTTCCGCAGTTCGACCAGCAGGTGCTCTTCAACCCGCACCAGGAGACGGGCTACGCCTGTTTCCGCATCCCGGCCATCGTCCGCAGCACGCACGGCACCCTGCTCGCTTTCGCCGAGGGCCGGCGCGACAACTGCGGCGACACCGGCGACATCGACCTCGTGCTCAAGCGCTCCACCGACGGTGGGCAGACGTGGTCGCCGCTGCAGGTCGTCAACCCCGGTGGCGGCGACACACACGGCAACCCGGTGCCCATCGTGGACAGTCGCACGGGCCGGATCGTGCTGATCACCACGTACAACAAGGGCCGCGACGACGACAAGGCCTGCGACGTGCCGTGTCCGCGGACGCCGCACTCGCAGTACAGCGACGACGACGGCCTGACCTGGTCGGCGCCGGTCGACATCAGCGCGCAGGCGAAGCTGCCCGCGTGGGACTCGTGGTACGCCTCGGGACCGGTGCACGGCATCCAGCTCGCGAAGGGCCGCCACGCGGGCCGGCTGGTGTTCGGCGTGAACGCGGAACGCAGCGACGGCACCAATTCCATCGAGAACCTCGCGGCGCTGATCTACAGCGACGACTCCGGGCGCAGCTGGCACGTCGGCGCCGTCGACAGCTACCCGCATCCGGTGGGCGGCACGTATGCCCAGAAGCCTTCGGAGGTCAGCGTCGTCGAGCTGCCGGACGGCACGATCTACGCCGGCGGGCGCGAACAGGGCGGCACCGACGTCGGCAACCGCGACTACGCGCTGAGCCGCGACGGTGGCCAGACGTTCAGCAAGCGCTTCACCACCATCCCCGACCTGGTGACACCGATGGTGCAGGGGTCCCTGCTGCGCCTGCAACGGCCGGGCGGCGAGCGCATCCTGTTCGCCTCGCCGTCGGACACCGACCGCCGGCGCTGGATGATGGTCCGCTCGTCCTACGACAACGGCCGCACGTGGGAGGACGCGGAGCAGGGCACCCGGGTGACCAGCGACTGGTCCGGCTACTCCGACCTCGTGCAGCTGAGCGGCCCGCTTGAGCGTGACGCGAAGATCGGCCTGATGTACGAGGGCGGCGCGGTCGACGCCCGTGACGAGATCCGCTTCGCGCGCTTCGACGAGAACTATCTGGGGTGGCAGCGTTCCGCCGGCCCGACGACCCCGGACGTGGCCCGGCCCGGCGCCGTCGCATACGTGCTCGGGGGTGCGTCGGTGTCCCACGGCGCGCTGCAGCTCGACGGGGTCGACGACTTCGTGCGGGTGCCTTTCGATTGGTCGCAGCTGCCGGGTTCGGGTGACTTCACCTTCACGACGTCGTTCGACTACGGCGCTTCGAAGGACCCGCAGGCGTTGCTGTGGCTCGGCGGCATGGGCACCACGGCGCCACAGCTGTGGCTGCGTGGTGAACCCGCGTCGCACCGGCTCATCGCCATGATGACCACGGCGGCGGGCAGCAAGTCGGTGACCACCACGCAGGCCTACGACGACCAGCAGTGGCACCACCTCGCGCTCGAACGCACCGGCGGCCGGCTGAAGATCTGGGTCGACGGCGTGCTCGCCGCGGCCGGACCGGACTCGCCCGGTTCGGTCAGCGAGACCGTCTCGTTCCAGCTCCAGCTCGGCGAACGGCTCGACGGCGCCTACCACTTCGCCGGCTCCCTCGACGACACGCGGCTCTACCGCCGGGCGCTGTCAGAGTCCGAAGTGGACGCTGTCGCGGCCGGCCGGACGGTGCGCCCGGGTCCGGTGGTGCAGCTGCCGTTCGACCGGTTGCGCTGAGGTTCTGTTCTGGTGAAGGGCGCCTTGAGGGACCTTCCTCAAGGCGCCCTTCACTGCTTCAGCACCAGATAGGGCGCCACGGCGACCAACGCGACCACGAGCGCGATCCGCAGCCGTTTCGTCGGCAACGCGTGCGCGATCTTCCAGCCGACGACCACCCCCGCCAGCTCCGGCACCCCGACGACGGCCGCCAGCCGCCAGTCGATGGCCCCGCTCGCGAGATACCCGACCGCCCCGGCCGTCGCGATCACCACCGACTGCACCTGCGCCGCCGCCAGCGCCTCCAGCATCGGCAGCCCCACCACCACCAGCACCGGCACGGTCAGCATGGGCCCACCCACACCCACCAGCCCCGCCGCAACCGCCACCGCCGCGCCGATCCCCAGCACCAAACCCGCCGACGGCTCCCGCTCCGCCGCCGGCCGCCGCACCACCACCAACGCCGCCACCACAACGGCGAACACCCCGAGCACCACCCCGAACCACCGCGCGGACACCAGCGAATTCAGCAGCACCCCCACCGGCGTCCCGACAACGGCGACACCCGCCAGCAGCACCGCGACCCGCCTCGTGTGCCGCTCCCGCAACTGCCCGGACCGCACATAGGCCGCGCTCCCGGCCAGCCCCGTCGCCACATGCGTCACGATCGCCGTCCCGGCCACCTGCGCCGGCCCCAACGGCGTCAGCAAGAACAACGCGATCGTCGGCAGAACCCCACCCGGCCCGATCGCCGTGATCCCGATCCCGCCGGCCAGCCCGAAAAGCGCCAGCAGAACGTCGGTGGTCACGCTCGTCATGCCCGTCCCCCGGCCAGGACCGCACCCGACCGCGCCGGCAGCCACACCCCGCCGCCCACCGCCTTGCGCGCGGGGGCCGGCCGCCGCGCGCCAGATCGAACCGCAAAGCGAGACCATGCACGGCAGCCGATCGCCAAACGCCCCATGCCAGCATCCCGGGCAAGACCTCGGAACGCCCGCGGCACTGCGCCGCCGGCCGTCCTGCGGCGCGCAACCGGCCGCAGCGAACCGAACCGCGCCGCGAATCGAAGCCATGCGCGGCAGCCAATCGCCACACCCGTCATGTCGGTCCCCCGACCAGGACCGCACCCGACCGCGCCGGCAGGCGGACCGACCGCGTTCCACCGCTCGCCGTCGTGCGGCGCGCGACCGGTCGCGGCGAGCCAGGCCGAGCCGCGAAACCAAGCCGGGCGTGGCAGCCGATCGTCGTGCTCGTCATGCCGGGCCCCGGTGCAGTGTCGCGCGCAAGGTGAGCCGGTCCGCGCGGATGTGGAGGGTTTCGGCGTCGACGGGGCGGCCGTCGTCGAGGTGGGTGAGGCGGTCGAGGGCGAAGACGGCCGTGCCGGGGGTGATGTCCAGCAACGCGGCGGTGTCCGGGCCGGCGGTGACGGCGTGGACCACCACGTCGGCGCGGCCGAGGCGGCGGCCGCTGGTTTCCTCGATGAGGGCGAACAGGTCGCGGCCCGCGAGGTCGTGGTCGAGCAAGGGGACGCCGATGTCGGCGGTCAGGTAGGTGGTGTCCAGTGACAGCGGCGCTCCGCCGAGGCGGCGCAGGCGTTCCAGGTGAACGACGGGCGCGCCGGGGACCAGCGCCAGCCGCTCGACGATGGCGGGCGGGGGCGTGACGATGGCGGCCGAGCGGACCTCGTTCACAACGTCGCCGTAGCCGTCGAGGGCTTCGGCGAGGCCGGCGAGCCGGTCGAGTCCGTGGCCGTACTTCGGGTGCACCACCAGCGTGCCGACGCCCTGTCGACGCTCCACGAGGCCTTCGGCACGAAGCAGGCCAAGGGCTTCGCGCACAGCGTTGCGGGTGGCGCCGAGCTGGGTGCCGAGGGTGTGCTCGTCGGGCAGCGGGCCGTCGTCGAAGGCGCCCGCGGTGATGCGCTGGCGCAGGACGTCGGCGATCTGCCGGGCACGCTCGGCGCGGGGCCGCGAAGACGAAGGTTCCACCTGCGCGACCGTACCCGGATCCGCATTACGCCAGAGTTACGCCACCCACCCTGACCTGCGTAAACTCGGTGACCAGCGGCAAAGACCGAAACCTGAGGAGTTCCGCCACCGCCGCCGGATCGCAACCCGGCAGACCTTGCGAAAAAGATCTATCTGTGCTATCCTTGCACTATTCTTGAGCTAGGGTCGGCCCGTGACCGAACCCAGCTTCACGGCCCTCACCGCGGCCGCCGCTCGCGCCGCGCACCTGATCGTCGACGCGGAGCCCAAGATCTTCACCGACGAGTTCGCCGCACCCCTGCTCGGCGACTACGGCGACCAGCTCCTCGCCTACCACCGCGCCAACCCCGAAGACCCGATCCTCGCCGGCGGCCGCACCCAGGTGCTCTGCCGCAGCCGCTACGCCGAGGCCCAGTCAGCGCCCCAGAGCGTGGTCCTCGGCGCCGGCCTCGACACCTCCGCGTACCGCGCGCCGCACACCCACGTGTTCGAAGTGGACCTCCCGCGCACGCAGGAGTGGAAACGCGCACAGCTGGCGAACGCGGACCTCCCCGAACCCGCGAACCGCACCTTCGTCCCGCTGGACCTCACGACCGGCGACCTCCTCGAAGCCCTCGTCAAGCACGGCTTCGACCTCGCCCGCCCGGCACTGGTCAGCTGGCTCGGCGTCACGATGTACCTCACCGAAGCCGCCATCACCCGCACGCTGCGCGCCGTCGCCGGCCTCGCCCCGGGCACGCAGCTCGTCGCCGACTACGTGCTCCCGGCGCCCCTGCGGGACGACGCCGGCGCGCACTACGCCGACGCCGTCTCCCAGGTTGCCGAACGGGCCGGCGAACCCTGGCGCAGCTGCTTCTCCCCCGCCGAGCTCACGGACCTGCTGCGGGACAACGGCTTCGGCACCGTCCGGCACGTCCACCAGCGCGACCACGACGTGTGGCCGCGCCGCGACGCCCTGCGTCCCACGGAGCTGTTCGTGCTCGCCCACGCGAGGGTCCAGCTGTAGTGCCGCCGGGCGCTGGGTGGGTGGCCGTCGAGGGCGGTGCGTGCCCGGTGGTGGTTGCAGGCGTGGAGGAAGCCGGGTACTGCTTCGACTCGTTCGTGTGAGCTGGTGAAGGGTTGGGCGTCGGCCCATTCTTCGGTGAGGGCGTCGTGCCAGGCGCGGGAGCGGCGGTAGGTCAACGCGTTGCCGGTCATGAGGCGTTCGATGCGACGGTGGGCCACGAAGACCTCCGGTGTGATCGCTGATGGCGTCAGACACCAGCACCCCACACGGAGGTCTTCGTCGTGATCGACCCGACGCGCCGCTCGACCGTCAACAACGTCCATGGTCACCACAGCTGGCGGAACCTCAACCGCAGATGCTGCCCAGGCTCGAGGTCCAGCCCCACCACATGCCGTACTCGGCGAGGTTGCCCGCGTCGTTGAGGTGGATGTTGTCCGACGTCCACGGGCTGGGGTTGGGCAGGTTCGCCGAGCCGGCCGGCGGGATGTACTGGCGCATGTCCACGAGCGCCGTGCCCTTCGCGACCGCCGTCTGGTAGATCACCGACGCGTACTGGTCCCAGGTGTACTTCTGGGTGTTGCCGCCGTACGGGTTCGGCGTCCACTTGAGCTGGGCGTAGATCGACATGAGGATGTCGACACCCCCCGGACGGGAGGCGCGGATGCCGTCGATGACGTTGTTCAGATCGGTCTGGAACTTCGCCGGGTCGACCTGCGCCCACAGGTCGTTGCCGCCGAGGTCGACGAGGACCAGGTCGGGCTGCTTGGCGGCCATGTCGGCCATCGCGCCGGTCGTGCCTGCCCAGCGGCCGCCGGGCAGGTAGTCGGCGGCGAGGGCGCCGTTGTGCGAGTAGTTCTGCACGTTGGTCTGCCACTGGGCGCGGAGGCTGTCCGCGAACTTCGTGGTCCAGCCGTAAGTGGTGGAAGACCACGTGTCCGTGGTGGACTGGTAGCCGGTCGAGCCGTAACCCGTGTCGGCCGAAGTGCCGATGATGGCAACGTTGGCCTTACGGGCGCACCAGCTTCTTTCCTGGGCGGCGTCGGCGGAGGTGACCACCGTGGACATGCCGATGCCGAGAACGATCAGGGTCAGGACCGCGGTGAATCTGGCGATCGTGGTTTTGCGCATCGTCGGGGGACCTTTCGGGGATGCGGGAGCGTCTGCGCCTGAATCGCTCCACACCGGACAGTTGTTACCCGATCAGGTGAGCTTCGGCTGCGAACCGCGATCGTCCGGGCAGCCGGTATGCCCGCGCGTGACCCCGAACGAAGTGCACGAAACGTTTTCTTTCCGGGGTCACCCACCGGCACAACGGAGAGTTGCCGTGATCGACGACACGTCCGACGGTGGAGATCACCAGCGGAAATCCCCGTGAGAGAGGACGTGAGTGTCATGGCCGGCACCCTGCAGCCCCAGCAACTGATGGACAGCGCGGTGGTGGACCCGGATGGCAACAAGATCGGCAAGGTCGGCAACGTCTACCTCGCCGACACCACCCGGGAACCCGAGTGGATCACCGTGAAAACCGGGTTGTTCGGCAGTAAGGAGAGCTTCGTGCCGCTCTCGGGCGCGAACGTCGACAACGACGGGATCCACGTGAACGTCGCGAAGGACCAGGTCTCGGAGGCGCCGCGGATCGACGCCGACGGGCACCTGTCGTCCACGGAGAGCGCCGAGCTTTACCGCCACTACGGCCTGCCGATGCCGCGCACGGCACCCGACGCGAATGCGGGCCGGAGCAACCAGGACAGGGCCGCGGGCCGCGGGAAGCAGGACACGGCGGCCGGCCGGGGCAAAATGGACACCGCCGATCGCGGGAAGCAAGGCATGGCGCCCGGTCGGGACAAAATGGACACTGCCGCCGGCCGCGGCACGCACGGTCGTGGCGAGCGCTCGATGGCCGACGCCGGCTCGGGCACCCGCGGCGAGGAGATGATCCGGTCCGAGGAGCGCCTGCACGTCGGTACCGAGCAGGTGGAGACCGGGCACGTGCGGTTGCGCAAGTACGTCGTGACCGAAGAGCAGCAGGTCACGGTCCCGGTGAGCCACGAGGAGGTCCGCCTGGAGCGCGAGCCCATCACCGAAGCGCGCGGCGGGACCGGTCGCGCCGAGGTGGGCGAGCAGGAGCAGGACGTGGTGCTGCACGCCGAGAAACCGGTCATCAGCAAGGAAACCGTACCCGTCGAGCGCGCGCGGCTGAACACCGAGACGGTCACCGAGGAGCAGACCGTGACGGGCGAGGTCCGCAAGGAGCAGTTCGACGTGCAGGACGACGCCGGGAAGCGCAAGCACTGACGCCCGGAATACCCGCCTCCCGCTCCCGGTTCAGTTGATGCATCAACTTCGGGAGCGGGAGGCGGTCATGCAGTTCGGGATCTTCACGGTGGGCGATGTGGCGCGCGACCCCGTGTCGGGGCAGACGCCGAGCGAGCACGAGCGGCTCAAGCGCATGGTCGAGACCGCCGTGCGCGCGGAGCAGGCCGGGCTCGACGTGTTCGCGATGGGTGAGCACCACAACCCGCCGTTCGTGCCGTCCTCGCCTACGACCGTGCTCGGGTTCATCGCCGCGCAGACCAGCCGCATCCTGCTCTCGACCTCCACGACGCTCATCACCACCAACGACCCGGTGAAGCTCGCCGAGGACTACGCGATGCTCCAGCACCTCGCCGACGGCCGCGTCGACCTCATGATGGGCCGCGGCAACACCGGCCCCGTCTACCCGTGGTTCGGCAAGGACATCCGCGACGGGATCGCGCTCGCGGTGGAGAACTACGCCCTGCTGCGCCGGCTCTGGCGGGAGGAGCTCGTGGACTGGGAAGGCAAGTTCCGCACCCCGCTGCAGGGCTTCACCGCCACCCCGCGCCCGCTCGACGGCGTGCCCCCGTTCGTCTGGCACGGCTCGATCCGCAGCCCGCAGATCGCCGAACAGGCCGCCTACTACGGTGACGGCTTCTTCCACAACAACATCTTCTGGCCCGCGGACCACACGCGGCGGATGATCGAGCTCTACCGCACCCGCTTCGAGCACTACGGCCACGGCACGGCCGAGGAAGCCATCGTCGGGCTCGGCGGTCAGACGTACCTGCGCCCGAACTCCCAGGACGCGATCCGTGAGTTCCGGCCGTACTTCGACCACTCCCCCATCTACGGCGGTGGCCCGTCGCTCGAGGAAACGATGGACCAGACCCCGCTCTCGGTCGGCAGCCCGCAGCAGGTCATCGAACGCACCCTCGCGTTCCGCGACTACGCCGGGGACTACCAGCGCCAGCTCTTCGCCGTCGACGGCATGGGGCTGCCACACAAGGCGGTGCTCGAACAGATCGACATCCTCGGCGAGCAAGTGGTTCCCGTGCTGCGCGCGGAGTTCGCCAAGAATCGACCGGCGAACGTCCCGGACGCCCCGACGCACGCCTCCCTCGTGGCGGCGGCCGACCGGGCCTAGATCGCCGATTCTCCCTTGCCCAGCACCACGATCCCGCCCGGGCTCACGTGGTAGTGCTCGCGGTCGCGGGCCAGGTCGACGCCGATGTGGGCGCCCGGCGGGACGACGACGTTCTTGTCGAGAATCGCCCGGCGCACCACGGCGCCGCGGCCGATGCGGGCGCCGTCCAGGATCACCGAGCCCTGGACGACCGCGCCGTTTTCGACGACGACGTCCGGGGAGAGCACGGAGTCCACGACCTGCGCGCCGGAGATGATGCAGCCGTTGCTGATGATCGACTGCCCGGCGGTGCCGCCCTCCACGAACTTCGCCGCGGCGCGCTGTCCCGGGTAGGACAGGATCGGCCACTTGCGGTTGTAGAGGTTGAAGATCGGGTACGTCGAGATCAGGTCGGTGTGGGCGTCGTAGTAGCTGTCGATGGTCCCGACATCACGCCAGTAGCCGTGGTCGCGCTCGCTCTCACCGGGGACGACGTTGCCGCTGAAGTTGTAGACGGCCGCCTGGCCCTTGTCCACGAGCGCGGGGATGATGTCGCGGCCCATGTCGTGTTTGGACCCGACGTTCTTCGAGTCCGCGTGCAGCGCGTCGAGCATCACCTGCGTGGTGAACACGTAGTTGCCCATCGACACGTACGCCTCGTCGGGCGAGTCCGGCAGGCCCGGCGGGTCCTGGGGCTTTTCGAGGAACGCGTCGATCTTCGTGCCGTCGCCGGTCTGGATCACGCCGAACGCGCTCGCCTCCGCGCGCGGCACGCGGATGCCCGCCACGGTCACGCCGGCGCCCGACGCGATGTGCTCGTCGATCATCTGGCGCGGGTCCATGCGGTAGATGTTGTCGGCGCCGAACACCGCGATGTAGGCGGGAGACTCGTCGTAGACCAGGTTGAGGCTCTGGTGGATCGCGTCGGCGCTGCCCTGGAACCACCGCGGGCCCAGACGCTGCTGCGCGGGCACCGGCGTCACGTACTCGCCGGTCAGCGAGGAGAGCCGCCACGTGGTGGAGATGTGGCGGTCGAGCGAGTGCGACTTGTACTGCGTGAGCACGCAGATCCGCCGGATCCCGCCGTGGACGAGGTTGGAGAGCACGAAGTCGATGAGGCGGTGCACCCCGCCGAAGGGCACCGCGGGTTTGGCCCGGTCGGCCGTGAGCGGCATCAGCCGCTTGCCCTCGCCACCGGCCAGCACGATCCCCAGGACATCCGATCCGTCGATCACGAAACCCTCCCGCACGCCTCGTAGATCGCGACCGTCCTCGCGGCGATCGCCGCCCAGCCGAACTCTCCCACGGCGCGGTCGCGCCCGGCCAGGCCCAGCGCGGCGGCCCGGGCGGGATCCGCGACCAGCTCGTTGATCCGCCGCGCGAGCCCCGCCTCGAACGCCGCGGTGTCGTTCTCGTCGTAGTGCACGAGCAGTCCCGTCGCGCCGTCGTCGACGACCTCGGGGATCCCGCCGACGTCGCTGGCCACCACGGCCGTGCCGCACGCCATCGCCTCGAGGTTCACGATGCCCAGCGGCTCGTACACCGACGGGCAGACGAACACCGTCGCGTGCGTCAGCAGCTGCACGACCTCGGGGCGCGGCAGCATCTCGGGAATCCAGTGCACACCGGTGCGCTTCTCCTGCAGCTGCGCGACGAGGCCGCGGAACTCGGCGTCGAGCTCCGGTGTGTCGGCTCCGCCGGCGCACAGCACCAGCTGCACGTCCTCGGCGAGCTCCGAGCCGGCGCGCACGAGGTGCGGCACGCCCTTCTGCCGCGTGATGCGCCCGACGAACAGCGCGTACGGCCGGTCCGGGTCGATGCCGTGCTTGGCCAGCACGTCACGGCCGGGGTCGGGACGGTAGAGCGTGGTGTCGATCCCGTTGTGCACCACGTGCACCCGCGAGGGGTCGACGGCCGGGTACGCGGTCAGCACGTCTTCGCGCATGCCCGCGCTCACGGCGATGATCGCGTCGGCCGCCTCGTACGCGTCCTTCTCGATCCACGAGGACACGCGGTAGCCGCCGCCCAGCTGCTCGGCCTTCCACGGACGCAGTGGTTCGAGCGAATGCGCGGTGATCACGTGCGGGATGCCGTGGGCGAGCTTCGCGAGGTGGCCGCCGAGGTTCGCGTACCAGGTGTGGCTGTGGGCGAGGTCGTGCCCGGCCAGCGCGTCGGCCATCGACACGGCGATGTCCATGGTCGCGAACGCGGTCTGGGCGTAGCCGTGGAGGTCGCGGTGGCCGTGGGCGCCGTCGTCGCGGTCCGGTCCCCAGCAGTGCACGTCCAGGTCGACCAGCGACCGAAGTTCGCGGGCGAGGAACTCGACGTGCACCCCCGCTCCACCGTAGACGTCCGGCGGGTACTCCCGGGTGAGCAGGCCGACCTTCATGCCCCGACCCTAAACGGCGCGGCCCGGGAAGTGCAGTACGGGGAAGCGACCAATCCGTGTCGTGATCGACTCACTTCGCGTTCGTCCCGATGACCGGACCGATCCGGTCGGCGGCGGGCAGGCGCAGCCCGTGGTGCGCGAGCTCGCGCGCGGCCAGGTCCGCGACGACGTCGGGATCGCGTTCGCGCCAGCCCGTGGTGAGATCGCCCGCGCGGACCTTGCGCGGCAGGGGCCGCGTGACGAGCGCCCGCAACGCGAGCAGGTCGAGTCCTTCGGCGCCCTGGCGACGCAGCCGGGCCGCCGCCGTGGCGCCGCGCGTGAAGCGCCACCGCAGCGGCAGCCACGAGACCAGCAGGAACACCAGCGGCACGGAGACCACCAGCACAGCGAGCCACCACGCGAGGTCCTCGACGGCCGTGATCTGCCAACGGCCCGCGTCGGCGAGTTCGGTGCCCGCGGCCGAGCCGGAGTGCAGCGCGTCGGCGAGCGGGTGGCCGATCAACGGCACCTGGCCGGCCTTGTCGGCGGCCGAGTCGAACGTGGCGCGCAGCCCGGAACCCGCGTCGACGAGCCCGTCGCCCGGCGCGCGCAAGCGCATCACCTCGTCGTACACGCGCACGGCCAGCCACACGGCGAACGCGAGCAGCCCGAACGCGAACACGTCGCTGAGCACTTGCGCGGTGCGGCGGACCGGGCGGTCGGCGTAGACCTTCATCGGGGCCCCTCACTCTCGCGGCCCCGGCCAACTACCCGGGCCGCCACCCGGCGAATCACGATTACTCCTTGTGCAGCAACGGCTTCCGCTCGCCGACGACCACCGTCGCCCCGAGGTCTTCCGACTCTTCGACCCACGCGCGCAGCCCCACCTGCGCCAATGCCGCGACGGCCGGCTCCGCCTGCCGCTCGCTCGTCTCGAACAGCACGCGGCCGCCGGGCGCCAGCCACTGCGGCGCCTCCGTGACGACGCGCCGCAGCACGTCGAGCCCGTCGGCTCCCCCGTCCAGCGCCACGAGCGGCTCGTGCTCACGCGCCTCGGGCGGCAGCAGCGCGACCTCGCCGCTGGGCACGTACGGCACGTTCGAAATCAGCACCTCGACGCGGCCGCGCAACCGCTCGGGCAAAGGTTCGAACAGGTCACCTTCGTAAACCGCACCGTCGACGTTCGACCGCGCACACCGCACCGCCACCGGATCGACATCTGCTGCGTGGAGTTCCACACCGGGCACCTCGGCCGCCACCGTCGCCCCGAGCGCGCCGGACCCGCAGCACAGGTCGAGCACGACCGCGCCCGGCCGCGCGAACCCGGCCGCCAGCCGCACGAGCAGCTCCGTGCGGTGCCGCGGCACGAACACGCCCTCGGCCACCACGAACCGCCGCCCCGCGAACTCCGCCCAGCCGACCACGTACTCCAGCGGCTCGCCCTCGACGCGCCGCCGCACCAACGTCTCCAGCGCCGCCGCGTCCCCCGCCGCCGCCTCGCCGAGCACCCGCGCCTCCTCCTCGGCGAACACACAGCCCGCCGCCCTCAACCGCGCGACCACCGACTCGACATCCCCGGACCCGAACAACCAGAAGCCTTTCCACCACACGAAGAAACTGCTCGAACCCCGGCAATCGACCACTGTAGTGACCCTCGGCCTTCGGCAGTGGCGTCCCCTGGCGGGTCGCAGCGGCCTTCGGGATCGAGCGCAGCACGATCACCGGGCTCGGCATCGGCACCGATCCCGCGAACGCCCGGCGGAACTGGAAATCTCGATGCTCTGAAACGCTCAGCCGCCGGCACGAAAACGTCCGGGGAAATTCAGCCAGGAGGCCTTGCCAGGAGAGCAACCGTTCTCCCCCGGGTCGCACGCTCAGGCACCGTCAACCGGGTAATCTGACCAGACGCTTGTACCAGTTTTTCTCCCGGAAGGCGGTGATCCGCAGGTGGCGGCCACCCGGCCCACCGTCTCGCGACGGCGCGAACTGGCGCACACGAGTGCGCGGTCGCTGCTCATGACGGTGCTCGGCGAGTACGTGCTGCCTCGCCAGGAGCCGGTCTGGACGTCGTCGCTGGTCGACGCCCTCGCGTTGTTCAAGGTCGAGGAGAAGTCGGCCCGCCAGGCGCTCGCCCGCGCGTCCGGCGAGGGCTGGCTGAAGTCCGAACGCGCGGGCCGGCGCGTGCGCTGGCTGCTGACGCCGCCGGGGCGCCGTCTGCTGAGCGAAGGCGCCGAGCGCATCTACGGCTTCGGCCGGCAGACCGGTGAGTGGGACCGCACGTGGCTGGTGCTGCTCGTGTCGGTGCCCGAATCCCAGCGCGACCTGCGCCACCGCATGCGCACGCGGCTGAGCTGGGCGGGCTTCGGCTCGCCCGCGCCGGGTGTGTGGATCAGCCCGAACGTCGGCGCGGAACCCGAGGCCGCCCGCCTCGTCGCGGAGCTGACCGACGGCGGCCAGGCCATGTCGTTCGTCGCGAGCTACGCCGAGATCGGCGACGAGCAGCAGATGGTCGCGCGCGCCTGGGACCTGCGCGAGCTCGAACACCACTACGAGCGCTTTATCGACGAGTTCACCGGCCTCGCGCCGCGCTCGGGCGAGGCCGTGCTCCTCGCGCAGACGCGCCTGGTGCACGAGTGGCGCCGCTTCCCGTTCCTCGACCCGGACCTGCCGCGCACCCTCCTGCCCGACCGCTGGAGCGGCACGCAGGCGGCCGAGCTGTTCCACACCCGCCACACCGAGTGGCGCGACGAGGCCCAGCACCACTGGGACTCCTTCGTCGAGAGCGGCGGCTAGCGCGGGTCGTACTCGGCGACCAGCGCCGTGTCCGCGCCGGTGGGGCCGAACGACATCGCGCCGCCGGGCTGGCCGATCGGCGCGTCGCGGCCGGGCAGGGCTTCGGTGAAGAAGCGGCGGTTGTCCTCGGCGAAGGCGGCGTACTCGTCGGGCACGTGCCGGTCCTGCGAGATCGCCTCGACCGGGCACGCGGGTTCGCAGTTGCCGCAGTCGATGCACTCGAACGGGTTGATGTAGAGCTTGCGCTCGCCTTCGTAGATGCAGTCGACCGGGCACTCCTCCATGCAGGAGCGGTCGGTGACGTCGATGCACGGTTCGGCGATGACGTACGGCATGTTGTTCTCTCCCAACGGTTTTCAGACGCGAGCGGGGGCGGGCTCGTCGGTGGAGTGGCCGGGGAAGACCGGCGCGGCGGGGTCGAGGTGGTGCGCGGCGTTGTTCACGGCCGTCGCCGCTTCGCCGAAGCCGACGGCGATGAGCCGCACCTTGCCGGGGTAGTCGTTGATGTCGCCGGCGGCGAAGATGCCGGGGACCGAGGTGGCCATGGCCGCGTCGACCGGGATGTGCCGGCGGTTCTCGACGTCGATGCCCCACTTCAGCAGCGGCCCGAGGTTGGCGGTGAACCCGAGCGCGGCGATGATCCGCCCGCACGGCAGCGTCCGCGCGCCTTCCTTGCTCTTCAGTTCGACGCCGAGGACTTCCGGCCCGCCGAGGACCCGCGAAACTTCCGCGTTGACGACCAGCTCCACGCCGAGCTCGCGCACGGCGGCGACGGTCGCCCGGTGCGCGCGGAAGGTTTCGCGCCGGTGCACGAGCTTCACGGACTTCGCGACCGGGTGCAGTGCCAGCGCCCAGTCGAACGCCGAGTCGCCGCCGCCGACGATCACCACGTCGGTGCCGGCGTAGTCGTCGAGGTGGCGCACGAAGTAGGCCAGGCCGATGCCCTCGAATTCGGCCGCCGGGACGAGCGGGCGGGGGGTGAAGGTGCCGATGCCGCCGGTCACGATCACCGCGCGCGCCTCGACGCGCGTGCCGAGGTGCGTGGTCACGGCGAAGCTGCCCGGGCCGCGCTCCAGCACGTCGGCGCGATGGCCGAGCAGGTACCGCGGCCCGAACGGCGCGGCCTGCGCCAGCAGCCGCTCGATCAGGTCGCGCCCGCGGACGGACGGGAACCCTGCGACGTCGAAGATCTGCTTCTCCGGGTACATCGCGGTGATCTGCCCGCCCGGCTCGGGCAGCGAGTCGACGACCGCGACCGACAGGCCGCGGAAGCCGGCGTAGTAGGCGGCGTAGAGGCCGGTGGGTCCGGCGCCGACCACGAGCACGTCGGCGCGGACGACCGGCGGAGTGTCCGGAGTGGACATTCTGCGCTCCTCGGGGGTGCCTCAGGGAAGGTGGACGTACTCGTACTCGAACGGCCGGCCGTTGATCCCGTTGCCCGGCGGCGCGACCCAGCTCGCGATCTTGCCGCGCTCGTACACCGGGTGCATGAGCGAGCGGACGAACGCGAGGTCCTCGTCCGTCGGCAGCCAGTTGCGGCGGTTGGCTTCCCACGCGGCCTCGTCGACGATGGTGCCGTCGGGCGTGATGTGGTGCCCGGCATTGAGGCCGACCTGGCGGTTGAAACCGGGGTGCGGCAGGGCGAAGCGGAAGTCGATGCCCGCGTCGGCGAGGATCTTGTTCCAGCGGTTGAGGCCGTTGCGGCAGTCGGCGATGTACTCGCCGCGCAGGTCGAGGTTGAGCGCGAGCAGGGTCTGCACTTCCTCGGTGTCCCAGGTGCCGTCGGCGCGCGGGCGGTCGAGGAAGGTGCTGTCGGCGGTGAGCTGGTGATCGTCCTTGCGGCGGGTCTCGTGCCAGCGGCCCTTGAGCCCGGCGGTGTAGTAGTTCGCCGCGTTGGTGGAGGTTTCGCTGCCGAACAGGTCGAGCGAGACGGTGTAGTGGAAGTTCAGGTAGCGCTGGATGATGTCGAGCGGGATGCCGCCGTGCGAGGCGATGTCGAGCGTGTCGTGCTCCCGGATCAGCTCCGCACTGCGGGTCACCACGCGGTCGATGCCGGTGGTGCCGACGAACATGTGGTGCGCTTCCTCCTTCAGCATGAACTCGCAGGTGCGCGAGAGCGGGTCGAAGGAGGATTCCTTGAGCGTGCCGAGCTGGTACTTGCCGTCGCGGTCGGTGAAGTAGGTGAACATGAAGAAGGCCAGCCAGTCGGCCGTTTCCTCGTTGAACGCGCCGAGGATGCGCGGGGTGTCGGGGCTGCCGGAGTTGCGGAAGAGCAGGCCTTCGGCCTCCTCGCGGCCTTCGCGGCCGAAGTAGGCGTGCAGCAGGTAGACCATGGCCCAGAGGTGGCGGCCTTCTTCGACGTTGACCTGGAAGAGGTTGCGCAGGTCGTAGAGGCTGGGCGCGGTGAGGCCCAGCAGGCGTTGCTGCTCCACGGACGCCGGTTCCGTGTCGCCCTGGATCACGATCAGGCGTTGCAGATCCGCTCGGTACTCCCCCGGAACCTGGTGCCACACCTCGGTTCCCGCGTGCTCGCCGAACGCGATGCGCCGGTCCGGGTCGCGCTCGGCGAGGAAGATGCCCCAGCGGTAGTCGGGGACGTTGACGTGCCCGAAGTGGGCCCAGCCTTCGCGGCCCACGCTCACGGCCGTGCGCAGGTACACGCCCTGGGTCTCCAGCGTCGGGCCCATCTCGCCCCACCAGTTGAGGAACTTCGGCTGCCAGCCCTCCAGCGCGCGCTGCAGCCGGCGGTCGTCGGCGAGGCCGACGTTGTTGGGGATCTTGCCGGAGTAGTCGATCTTCTCGGGCACGGTCAGACTCGCTTCCGGTCGAAGGTCGCCTTCTGGCCCGTGCCGTAGCGGCGCAGCGCGCCTTCGGGACCCGAGGCGTTCGGTCGGGTGAAGATCCAGTTCTGCCACGCGGTGAGGCGGCCGAAGATCTTCGTTTCGATCGTTTCGGGGCCGACGAACCGGTGGTTCGCCTCCATGCCCGTGAGGGAGTCGGGGCTCAGCGCGGCGCGGCCCTCCACGACGATGCGGATCTCGTCCTCCCAGTCGAGGTCGTCGGGGGCGTCGGTGACGAGGCCGAGCTCGACGGTCTCCCGGGGCGTCAGCGGGCGGCCCTGTTCCCGGCGGAGCCACGCGAAGTGGTCGTGTTCGCCGTAGAAGCGGGATTCCAGGCGGGACAGGCCGTTGCCCATGGGGAAGGTGCCGAAGTTGGCTTCCGACAGAGTGATCGCGGCGCGTTCTTCGGATTGTTCGTCCTCGAGCGGCGGACCGTCCAGAATGTACTGCCGGTCGGCCGCGAGGGCGAGCTCCAGCAGGACACCGGCGAAGCAGCTGCCCGGTTCGATGAGCGCGATGAGGCTGCGGCTGGTCACGTCGAGCCGTTTGAGGACCCGCTTGGTGTAGTGGCGGATCTCGTTGCACAGCCAGTCTTCACCGGCGCGGCCGAGGACTGCGCGCTCGTGGGCCAGCACCTTTTCGGCGTCACCGCTGGTGCGCAGGAGCCAGGTGCCGAGGCCGGATTCGTTGGTGCGCAGGCGGAGGATGAGGTCGTCGAGCTCGCGGGTGACGGCCAGCAGCCAGTTCGCGGCGCCTTGCTCGTGGATCTCCTGGGTGGTCTGGGGCCCTGCTTCCTCCGGCCCGTGCACGGTGATCTCGACGGTGCCGGCCGGGCGGTCGAACACGGCGGTGACGTGCGGGTAGGTCAGGCCCGACTCCGTCGCGCTGCGGTCGAGCGGCGTCAGCTCGATGCCCCGCGCGTCGGCGGGCCGTGTGCTGTTCTCGGCCAGCTCCAACGCCCGCTTCTCGACCGCCTGGCGGAAGTCGCGGCGCGGCGCCAGCTCGTCGACGAGCTTCCAGTCGACGGCCGTTTTCCCCTTCACCCCGTCACTTCGCGTGGCGAACACGTCGGCGCGGTCCTTGCGCACACCGCGCTTGTCGACCACCCGCGTGAGCCCACCCGTCCCGGGCAGCACGCCCAGGAGCGGGACCTCGGGCAACGCGACAGTCGACGAATTGTCGTCGATGAGGATGATTTCGTCACATGCGAGCGCGAGCTCGTAGCCCCCGCCGGCGCACGCCCCGTTGACGGCCGCGAGGTACGTCTGGCCGGAGTTCTCGGTCGCGTCCTCCATGCCGTTGCGCGTCTCGTTGGTGAACTTGCAGAAGTTCACCTTCCACGCGTGCTCCGACGCCGCCAGCATCCGGATGTTCGCTCCCGCGCAGAAGACGCCGTCCTTGCCGCTCGTCACCACGACCGTCCGGACGCCCGGGTGCTCGAAGCGAAGCCGTTGCGTGGCGTCGTAAAGCTCGTAGGAGTTGAGCTTGAGCTCGTAGCCGGGCACCAGCCCGCCGTCCTCGGCCACGTCGAGCTCCAGCCACGCCACGGGCCCGTCCACGCGCAGCCGCCAATGCCGATACTCCTCGGGCCTCCGGTCGAAGCCCACGCCGCCTTCTGCGACGGGAGTCGCCACCTCGGCACCCTGCGCGACAACCGTCATGGCGAACGCCTCCTCAGTCGGTTCGGTGGACATAGTTTCTACACAAGTCATTATGTTCGTCAAGCTTGTGTAGAACATTGCGCTCGACCCGCCGCTGCTCCGTCCGGGCAAATCCCCTGGCCTGCCCCTGCCCGGCGGCGCTACTTTCTTCCCTGATCGCAGTCACCACTGCGCAACCACGCCGGCCCGGCAAGCGTGCGTCGGGGGACGCCCACGGACGGCCTGTTTCCAGGGGGAAACACTTGTCCCGCAGATCCCCGCGCGGGGTCTTCCGGCTGCTCGCCGGACTGACCGCCGCGCTGACCCTCGGTGCCCTCGTGACACCCGCCGCGTCCGCGGACCCGGCGAAGCTGGTGATCACGGCTTCCGTCGACAGCGGCGTGCACCTGGTCGGGAAGCCGTTCCCGATCACGGTGACGGTGCACAACGCTTCGGCTGAGACGCTGACCGCAATCAGCCTGTACACCGACCAGAACTCCGGCTCGTACGTGTCCACCGACGGCTGGGGCGACTTCGGCTACCCCGGCGCCACACTTGCCCCGGACGAGACCCGGACCCTCGCGCTCAACGCGACCGTCTACAGCTGGGGAGGCGGCTCGCCCGAGTTCGACATCACCAGCACGAGCATCCCGTCGTGGGACGTGCAGCCGGCGCATCTGAGCGTGCCGTTCGCGGACCCGACCACGACCACGGGCACGCTGCACGGGGTCGTGTACGGCGACGCCAACGGCAACAACGCGTTCGATCCGGGCGAAGGCCTCGCCGGGATCCCCGTGACGATCTACGGCGACCGGACGCTCGACACCGTGACCGGCGCGGACGGCAGCTTCACCTTCGCAGACGTGCCTGCTCGGCACTATCAGCTGTTCTCGCCGAAGCTGCCCGACGGCTGGGTCCTCCCCGACACCAATATCGGTGTCGATGCCACCGGTGGTGACCAGAACCTCGAGGTGCGCGCGGTACGGCCGTTGTCGGACCAGCTGAAGGCGACCGCGTCGGTGGATCGCGAGACCTACGCGCCGGGTGACCAGGCGCAGGTGACCTTCACGCTGACCAACACCGGATCCCAGGCGTTATCGGGGATCAGCGGGGACTGTGACCGCATCGGCGGCAGCCAGTACCAGCTCACGGGTTGGCAGTCGTGGACCGACCTCGTGTACCCGGCTTCGCTGACGTTCGCACCCGGTGAGACCCGCACCTTCACCGAGACCGGAACCGTTCCGCCCCTCGCGGACCAGTACGGCGGGTTCGCCGTCGACTGCGACTTCGGTCCCGAACTCGGAAACCCCGACAGCAATCCGGAAGTCCGGCTGTGGGCGCGAGTGCCGGGTGCACCGGGCACCACCAGCGGCTGGATCTACCACGACGACAACAAGAACAGCACCCAAGACCCCGGTGAAGCCATCGCGGACACCGCCGCGAGCTTGGTGGACATCATCTCCGGCCAGACCGCGGCGACGGGAACCACCGACGCCGACGGGCACATCTCGTTCGGATCGGTGCCCGCCGGGCGTTACGACCTGAAGGTGGCCGACGGCTGGATCCCGGCCTACGCGGGCAGCTTCCAGGTCCAGGCGGGAACGTGCCAGAGCTGTGTCTGGGAGTGGTCGCAGGTCTACACGCGTAGCTAGCCCGCAACCGGGCCCGGGTCAGCCTTCGTGGTGGCCCGGGCCCGGTTCCGGCGTCACGTTGGCCGTGGTGATCTCGTCGCCGCAGTGGGTGCACGTGAGGCGCGGGGCGACGGGGTGGCCGCAGGAGTGGCGCAGCACGAGCGGGGGGCCGTCGGGGAGCGGGAGGTGCTCGTCGCCCCAGCGCATGAGGATGACGAGCGCCGGGAAGATCTCCTTGCCGGTCGGGGTGAGGCGGTATTCGTGGCGGTCCGGGTCGGTGGCGTAGACCGCGCGGTCGAGCACGCCCTGGTCCACGAGCTGCTTGAGCCGCGCCGACAGCGTCGGGCGGGGGATGCCGAGGTTGCGGGCGAACTGGGCGTAGCGGCGGACGCCGAAGAACGCTTCGCGCAGGATGAGCAGCGTCCAGCGTTCGCCGAGGACGTCGAGGGCCCGGCCGACGGACTCGCCCGGGAAGCGGTGCGACCCGGCGGTCACGGGGCCAGCTCGCGCAGCAGCGTGCGGCCGGCCGGGTCTTCCGCGGTAGCCGGGACGAGGCCGACGTGGTCCGCGCCCGCCGCGTGGTAGGCCGCGATGCGTTCGCGCACCTGGGCGGCGGACCCGATCGCGCCGACGTCGGCGACCAGCGAAGGCGGCGCAACCAGCGCGGAACGCTTCGCACCGGCACGCGCCGCGGCGACGAGCTCGCCGTACCCCAGCTCGGCGAACATCTCGCCGTACCCGGGCGGGCTCAGGTAGACGCTGGCCTGCGCCGCGAGCTGCCGCAGCGTCGCCTCCCCCGGCTCCAGCGCAACGGGCACCCACACCGCCAGCCGCGGCGGCGTCCGGCCCGCGGCGTGCGCCTGGCCGTCGATCTCCTTGCGCACCCGCGAAACATGCGAAGGCGGCACGAGATTCAGCACGACCTCGTCCGCGATCTCCGCGGCCACCCGCGTCATCGCCGGCCCGAACGCGGCCACCGTGATCGGCACCGGCGCCGGCTCCCGCAGGCGGAACCCGTTGCTGCGCACGTGTTTCCCGTGGACAGACAGCCGCTGTCCCTCGAGGACGGTCCGGACCGCGGCCACGGTCTCCCGCATCCGCAGGGCCGCGTGGTCCCACGGCCGATCGTGCCAGCCGGCCACGATCGCCGGGCTCGACCCACCCAGCGCCAGCCCCACGGGCCGGCGCGCCAACGTCGCCACTGACCCCACGCCCAACCCCAGCGCCACCGGCGTCCGCACCCCGAGCGGCAACGGCCCCACCTTTACGCCGATCCGCTCCGTCTGCAGACTCACGGCCGTCGCGAGCGCGAACGCGTCGAACGTCGCCATCTCCCCGACCCACAACTCCCCGAACCCGTTGTGCTCCGCCTCCACCGCGATCTCCACGGCCTCCCCCGCGGGCCGATCCAGCCAGAACGGCGTGACCACTCCCAGCGCGGTCACGGTCGCACCACTTCACTCGCCCAGCCGAGCAACACTGACCCGGTCGCCGGGCAACCCGGCGAAAACCGCTTCGCCACACCTGTCACGGTCACGGTCATCGCCGCACCACCCCCTCCACCGAACCGAGCCACACCGACCCGGAAACCATCCGAACCACCCTGATACCGGGCCACCACCGCCAGGCAACCCGGCGAAAACGGCTTCGCCACGCCTGTCACGGTCATGACCATCGCCGCACCCCTCCACCGAACCGAGCCACACCGGCCCGGGCACCGCGCGACCCACCCCCATACCGGGCCACCACCGCCGGGCAACCCCGCGAGAACAACCCGAGCGCGGTCACAGCTGCGCCGTTTCGGTGGGCAGGCCCAGTAGCAGGCGGCCGGTCAGCTCGAACGTCGCGGGGTTGACCTGGAAGTGCGCCGTGGCGGTGTGGGCGTCGCGGAAGCGGCGTTGCAGCGGGGATGTTTCGTAGATCGCCGAGCCGCCGCCGAGGTCGTAGAGGGAGCGGGTGACGTCGGCCGAGGTGCGGACCGCGTGGGTGCACGCGAGGCGCAAGGCGAGGCGAAGGTCTTCCGGCACAACCGAAGTCCCGGAAGCCGCCTGCCAGGCGTCGTCGATGGCGCGGTAGTACAACTCGCGGGCGGCGCGCAGCGAGGCCTCGGCCTCGGCGACGGCGCTCTGCGTCGCCGTGCGTTCGGCGAGCGAGCGGCGCGAACCGCTGGGGTGCTTGGCGCCGGCGAGTTCCACGAACTCCGTGATCGCACCCCGGGCGTTGCCCAGGGCGGCGGCGGAGATGGACGCGGCGAAGAACCCGAACAGCGGGAACCGGTGCAGCTGCCCGGCGCCGGCGGGCGGACCGTCCACAACGGACAGCAGCCGGTGGTCCGGCACGAACACCGCGTCGGCGCTCGTGTCGTGGCTGCCGGTGCCGCGCAGGCCCGACGTGTGCCAGGTGTCGTGGATTTCCAGCTCGGCCGTGGGGATCGCGGCGACCACGAGCTTCCCGTCGAGCACGACGCCCAGGAAGATCCAGTCGGCGTGCGTCACGCCGCTGCAGAACGACCAGCGCCCCGACACCGTGATCCCGCCGTCGACGGCGACGGCCTTGCCGCGCGGCGCCCACACGCCGGCAGCCACGGCATCAGGGTCACCGAAGACCTCCTGACCACCCTTCTCCGGCAGGTACGCGCCGAGCAGGCTGCTCGTCGCCGCGATCGACACGCACCAGCCCGCCGACGCGTCGGCCTCGGCCACGCGCTCGGCAGCGCGCAGGATCGCCGCCGCCGAAGGTTCCGCGCCGCCCAGAGAAGCCGGCAGCCCGGCGCGGAACAGGCCCGAGGCGCGAGCCGCGGAGACCACCTCGGGCGCCAGTGCGCGACGCCGTTCGGTTTCGCCGGCGTGCTCCGCGGCCGCCGCGGCCACCGGTTGCGCCTTGTCGAGCAGGTCGTCGCGAGTGCCCACTGTCGTCCTCCGACCGGTTCAGGAAACTTACCGGTTCAGAATTTTTACCGACCCGCGCGCGCCTGTCAACTCAGGGCACCACGACCACGGGCCAGATCCCCGCGCGCACCAGCCGGTTGCCCACCGAGCCGACGAGCCGGTGGCCGCCCTGCTCCGACGCCCCGACCACCACCATGTCCGCACTCACCTCGAGCGCGGCCTCCTTCAGCTCCGGATACGCCTCGCCGCGCCGCACCACGAACGTCACCGGCACCCCGAGCTCGTCCGCGCGGCCGTGCAGCTCGGACCGCAGCTGCGCGATCTCCTCGGTGAACGTCTGCTGTTCGACGTCCACCACGGCCGCCGCGGCCAGCCCGGCCCACATCGACGGCGCCGCGACGTACACGACCACCAGCCGCGCCCGCTGGCGCCGGGCCAGACCCGCCGCGTACGAAGCCGCGCGCAACCCCGTCGGCGATGTGTCCGTGCCGACCAGGATCACGCGCGGTCCGTCGGTTCCCCGTTCGTACGGCCCGGATTCCCACCGCGGGCCGTACTCCTCGACCAGATCTTCCACGAGCCCCATTATGTCCGGAGCGATCAGCCTTCCCCGGCCACGTTCTCCACCGAGCGGCCCGTGGTGCGCGGGCCGAGGATCGCGATGTCCAGCGCCACCAGCACGAGCGCCGCGCCGATCACCACGAACAACGTGGTCGCGCCCGAGCTGTCGAGCAGCGGCACCAGCACGAACGGCATCACGCCACTCGCCAGCCGCGAGATCGAGTACGTGCCGCTCGACGCCGTGGAGCGCAGGCCCGTCGGGAAGATCTCGGCCTGGTAGATGTGGTACGCGTTGGAGAACACGTTGCTGATCGCGGTGTAGATGAACCCGAAGACGATGGCGAGCGCGATGGAGTTCGCGAGCCCGAACGCGAGGCCGAACACCGCCATTGCGAGCACCGAGCCGATGACCAAGTGCTTGCGCTCCAGGCGTTCCACGAGCGGCAGCGACAACGCCGAGCCCACCGGGTAGCCGAGGAACGTCAGCGCGGTGAACAGCAACGACTGCGAAACCGGGTAGCCCTTCGCCGCGAGCACGAGCGGGACCATCGTGCCGAAGCCGTAGTAACCGATGGTCTGCAGCACGTGGAAGAGCGTCATCATGATCGTGCGGCGGCGGTACGTCGGCCCGAACAGGTCCCGCACCGGCGCGGCCTTGCGCACGGGCTTCCCGACCGGCGCGGGCACGGGCTCGTCGGACGGCGGCTGGCCCGCCTCGGCCTCGAGGCCCCGGATCACGGTCTCCGCCTCCTGCGTGCGTCCCACCGAGTGCAGCCAGCGCGGCGACTCCGGCAGCCCACGGCGCAGCAGGAACACGACGCCGGCGCCGAGCGCGCCGATCACGAACAGCCAGCGCCAGCCGGCGACGCCCAGGAACGACCCCTCGGTGAGCCCCTTCGCGAGGAACCCGACGACCGGCACCCCGCAGAACGCGAGCGTGTACGCCCACGCGATCAGCTTGCCGCGCTTGCGGGCGGGCAGCAGGTCGGTGAGGTAGGTGTCGGCCAGCGGCGGTTCGGCGCCGAGACCCACGCCGGCGAAGAACCGGGTGATCAGCAGCATGATCGCGTTGCCGCTGAACGCGCCGAGCAGCGAGAAGAACGAGTACAGCGCCAGGTTCAGCAGGAACGCCCCGCGCCGGCCGAAGCGGTCGGCCAGGCGGCCGAGCAGCAGCGCGCCGAAGAACATGCCGAGGAACGTCGAGGCCAGCAGCGGCGGGAGCGCCGGCTTGCTGAGCTTGAACTCGCTGACCAGCACCGCGCTGATCGTTCCGGTCAGGAACACCTCGTAGAACTCGAAGAACAGACCGAGCCCGACGGCGACGGTCGCGCGCCGATGGGTGCGGGTGACCGGCAGCCGGTCGAGCCGCGCCGCGACCGCGGCCGTCCCCGGCTCCGCCGTGTCGAGGGGGTTCGCCATCCGTCGTCTCCTTTGACAGTCATGGCCGCGCGGATCGAGCGCCAGCAGGATCCACTATGTGATTCGTGCCCCCATGATGTGGCGGGATGTGCGCGGGCGTCAAGGGTGGCGGAGCGTCGTGGATCAGCCTGAGGGGTCCACCGATCGGGACGCATCCGCCCCCGCCGAGCCGCTCACCAGCACGAAGGGTGGTCAGTCGCGCGATCGGATCGGTCGACAAGAAATCTTCACCGCGCGACGAACCCGGCGAACCCGCCACAGCGGACGCCGAGACCGATCGTCCAGGCACCGGCCAGCGCGAACTGACGGACAGATGAGGGAATCACGCCCGTGACAGTGCCGCGCACGGACGTGACGCGGCCGGAAAGGGTCAGCCGGTGACGTCGTGCGCCATGCCCGCGCGGTAGCCCAGCCGTTCCGACGCCGCGGCCGCCGCCGCGAGCACCAGCGGCGCCAACCGCGGCACGTCCGCCGACGTCATGCGCTGGGTCGGCGCGCCGATGCCGATCACGGCGCTCAGCTCGCCCGTCAGCCCGAACACGGGGGCGCTGAGCGAGGCCGCGCCGAGGTCGCGTTCCTCGAAGCTGCTGGCGTAACCGTCGGCGCGGACCTGGGCGAGCTGCCGGTTGAGCTGGTCGATGTCGACGATCGTGTGCTCGGTGAAGCGCGCGAGGCCGTGACCGACGGCGTCGCGCAGCGCGAGGCGGTCCCAGGCCAGGAAGACCTTCCCGGCCGAGCCGGCGTGCAGCGGCATGACCATGCCGACCACGAACAGCCGGATCACGGGGTGGCGCGACTCGGCCAGCGAAACCACCGTGCGGAAGGCGCCGTCGCGCACGTACAGGCAGGCCGTCTCGCCCGAGTCGTCGCGCAGTTTGTGCAGCACGGGACGCACGAGCCGCACCAGGTCCAGTCCGAAGGTGCCCGGCGCGGCCCAGCGCACGAGGCCGAGCCCGACGCGGTAGGTGTCGTCGTAGCGGTCGAGGAAGCCTTCGCGCACGAGGTTGTGCACCAGCCGCTGGCACGTGCTCGCCGGCAGGCCGGTGGCGCGGGTGATCTGCTGCAGGGTCAGCTCGGGCTCTTCGATCGTGAACGACTCGAGGATCTGCTTGAACTTCCGCAGCACCAGCACCGGCGCGGTGCCGCCCCGCTCTTCCACCATCGCCGCCCCGCTTCTGTGACCCACCCGACTGTTTCGCCGAGTGTAGTCAGCCTCGATCGTCTTGACGGCGACACGCGCACCCGTATTCTGGGTCTGCAACTCACTATGTGGTTGGAGCGTGATCATGAGCGATCGAGGCCCCCTCACCGGGGTGCGGGTGGTCGAGCTGGGGAACTTCATCGCGGCGCCCACCGCCGGCCGGCTGCTGGCCGACTTCGGCGCCGACGTCGTGAAGGTCGAGCGCCCGGGCAGCGGAGACGAGCTGCGCCGCTGGCGCCTGCACGCCGGCGACACCTCCCTGCTCTTCCGGGCGCTGGGCCGCAACAAGCGGTCCGTCACCCTCGACCTGCGCTCCTCCGAGGGCCAGGACGTCGCGCGCAAGCTCATCGCCAAAGCCGACGTCGTCCTCGAGAACTTCCGCCCCGGCACGCTCGAACGCTGGGGCCTGGGCCCCGAAGAGCTCAAGCAGCTCAACCCCGGCCTCGTCCTCGTGCGCGTGTCCGGCTACGGCCAGACCGGCCCGTACCGCGACCGGCCCGGTTTCGGCGGCGTCGCCGAGGCCATCGGCGGCTTGCGTGCGCTCACCGGGTACCCCGATCGCCCGCCGACGCGCGTCGGCGTGAGCCTGGCCGACTCCGTCGCCGGTCTCTACGCCGTGATCGGCGCGCTGATGGGCCTGCTGCGCCGGGAACGCGAGGGCGGCGGGGGCGAGACCGTGGACGTCGCGCTGTACGAGGCCGTCTACTCGCTGATGGAATCGCTGGTCCCGGACTTCGACGCGTTCGGCGTGGTCCGCGAGCCCGCCGGCTCCGCGCTGCCCGGCATCGCGCCGTCGAACACCTACCGCTGCGGCGACGGCAAGTACATCGTCGTGAGCGGCAACGGCGACGCCATCTTCCGCCGCCTCGCCCACGCCATCGGCCGCCCAGACCTCGCCGACGACCCGGCATTGGCCGACAACGCCGGCCGAGTCGCCAACGCCGCCCGCCTCGACCAGGTCATCGGCGACTGGGCGCAGGGCCGGTCGCAGGAAGCCGCCGAGACGACGCTGCGCGCCGCCGACGTGCCCTGCGGCCCCATCCTCACCGCCGAGGACATCACCAAGGACCCGCACTTCGAGGCCCGCGGCATGCACCAGCGCCGGACCGTGCGCATCGACGACGAAGACGTCGAGGTCACCTTCCCCGGCGTCGTCCCCGCGCTCGGCGAGCACCCGGGCAGCGTGCGGACGCTCGGGCCGGAGCTCGGCGAGCACACCGAAGACGTGCTGGCCGAGCTCGGCTTCGACGACGAGACCCGCGCGCGCCTGCGCGCCGACGGCGTCATCTGACCCCTGCACAGAGAACAAAGGAGACCCACCATGGACAAGGTCCTCATCACCGAGGTCGTGCTGCGCGACGGCCTGCAGGACGAAGCCCGCACCGTGCCCACCCCCGACAAGCTCCGCCTCGCCCGCGGCCTCGTCGACGCCGGGTTCCGCGCGCTCGAGGTCGGCTCCTTCGTCTCGAAGCGCCGCGTGCCGCAGATGGCCGACACCGACGAGCTCCTGCGCACGCTCGACCCGGCGACCAGCCCCGCCACCCTCCACACGCTGGTATTCACCGAACGTGGCGCGCAGCAGGCCGTGGAGGCCGGCGCCCGGTCCGTGCGGCTGGTGGTCTCCGCCAGCGACGGGCACAGCACGGCCAACGCCGGCGTGCCGACCGAAGGCGCGCTCGCCCGGCTCGAGAGCTGCGCCGAGATCCTCACCGCCGCGGACGTCGCCCTCGAGGCGACCATCGCGACGGCGTTCGTCTGCCCGTTCGACGGCGACACCGACCCCGCACGCACCGCCGCCACCGCGGAACGCCTGGCCAAGCTCGGTGCCGGCGTGCTGCACCTCGCCGACACCATCGGCGCGGCCAACCCGAGCCTGCTGCGCCGCGGGATCGAAGCCGTGCGCGACGCGGTGCCCGACCTGCCGCTCGGCCTGCACCTGCACGACACCTACGGCTTCGCCGCCGCCAACGCGTGGGAGGGCCTGCGGCTCGGCATCCGCCGCTTCGACTCGTCGCTCGGCGGGATCGGCGGCTGCCCGTTCGCGCCCGGGGCCTCGGGCAACATCGCCACCGACGATCTTGTGCACCTGCTGCACCGCGAAGGCATCGCCACCGGGATCGACGTCGCGAAACTGGCCGGCCTGCGCGACGAGGTCCGGCTCGCCGTCGGCCACGAACTCGGTTCGGCGCTCTCGTCGGTTCCTGCCGTTCCCGCCGCACTCGTCTGAAAATTCCCGTCCCGTCGAATTCCTGGTGATTCGGAGTACCGGAGCCGAGCCGATTGCTGGTAGCGTGCCCGGCACCTGAACGCGCGTCCGGTACGTACCGGGGAGCGCAACGCGCGCGGCGGTGAGGCGGATCGCAATGCGAGACGATGTGGTCGAGGCGACCTCGACCGTCGGGCACCCGCCCGACGCGGTGTGGCAGATCATCGGCTCCCCCGAGCTCTACCCGAGATTCCTGCCGGCGATCAGTTGGTGCGAGGTGACCGAGGCGCCGTTGCGCGGCCGCGGCCCCCGCTGCCTGATCAGGCTGGCTCCCGACCGGGAAACGTTGGTCGAAGGCACCATCCACGCGGTGGTGTACCGGCCCGGCGAACACGTGGTGTGGTGCGGGCTGCCCGACGAGCGCAACTGGGTCTCGTTCGAGCTGCGCGCGCTCGCGGGCGGGACTGGCGTGCAGACGGAGATCGTGCTGCGCCTGATGCTCCCGTCACTGCCGGCCGAGCACCACGACCTGCTCTCGCGCTCGGCCGTCAAGGGCATGCTGAAGGAGCTGACGCAGCGGATCGAGCTGCAGCTGTCCGGCGAAGCCGCCGAGCCGCCCGAGTACGACCGCGCCACGGCGCTGCGCACGGCCAACACGCTGGTGCGCGCGGGCGTGCTCGTCGCGGGCCGGCCGGACAAGGTCGCGAAGCAGCTCAACTCGCTTTCGCAGTGGGGCGCCACGATCGCCGGCGGCTACCTCGCGGCGACCGCGCGCGGCGCCGACGACATCGCGGTGCACGACGAGCGCAACAGCCGCTCGTTCCGCGACATCGACGAGCGCAGCAACCAGCTGGCCAACTCCCTGGCGAAGCTCGACGTCCGGCCGGGCCAGCGCGTGGCGCTGATGTGCCGCAACCACGCGGCGATGGTCGAGGCGTTCGTCGGCTGCAGCAAGCTCGGCGTCGACGTGGTGCTGCTCAACACCGGCCTCTCCCCCTCTGCGGTCGAGGACGTGCTCACCGAGCACCAGCCGGCCGCGGTGCTGGCCGACGACGAGTTCGCGCAGACCATCGCGGGCGTGCAGGGTGACTTCCCCCGCGTGAGCACGTGGGACGACGCCGAGCAGGGCTACCGCACCGTCGACGAGCTCATCCACGACGCCTCCGCCGCGCGGCCGAAGCCGGTCAAACGGCCGGGCCAGATCGTGGTGCTGACCTCCGGCACCACCGGCACGCCGAAGGGCGCGCGCCGGCCGACGCCGAAGGGCCTGAGTACGGCGGCGAGCATCCTCGCGCGGATTCCCTTGCGGGCGCGGGACAAGATCGCCGTCGCGGCGCCGCTGTTCCACAGCTGGGGCCTGGCCGCGTTGCAGGTCGGGATGTCGGTGCGGGCGGAGCTGTCGCTGATCCGCCGGTTCGACGCCGAGCAGACGCTGCGGATGATCGCCGAGCACCGCTGCGACGCGCTGTTCGCCGTGCCGATCATGTTGCAGCGCATCCACGAGCTGCCCGAGCGCGTGCGCAGCCGCTACGACCTGTCGTCGCTGCGGATCGTGGCCAGCAGCGGTTCGGCGATGCCGGGCTCGTTCGTGACGTCGTTCATGGACACCTTCGGCGACGTCCTCTACAACTTCTACGGCTCCACCGAGGTTTCCTGGGCCAGCATCGCCGACCCGGTCGACCTGCGTGCCGCGCCGACCACCGCCGGCCGCTGCCCGCCGGGCACCCGCATCGCCATCCTCGACGACGAGCGCCGCCCCGTGCCGCCCGGCGACGAGGGCCAGATCTTCGTCGGCAACGACATGCTCTTCGACGGCTACACCAACGGCTCCAGCGTGCCGCGCTCGAAGGACCTGATGGCCACCGGCGACGTCGGCTACCAGGACGCCGCGGGCCGGCTCTTCGTGACCGGCCGCGCCGACGAGATGATCGTGTCCGGCGGCGAGAACGTGTTCCCGCGCCCGGTGGAAGAGGCGCTGGTCGCACTGCCGGGCGTCTACGAGGCGGCCGTGGTGGGTGTGCCGGACGAGGAGTTCGGCCAGCGCCTGGCCGCCTACGTCGTGCTCCGCCGCGGCGCGCGCATGCACGCCGAGGACGTGCGCCACTACATCCACCAGAAGCTGGCGCGCTTCGCCGTGCCGCGTGACGTGTACTTCGTGCCGGAGCTCCCGCGCAACGCCACGGGCAAGATCCTCAAGCGGATGCTCAACGACGACCTGTGGCCGTTGCCGCAGGCGTGAATCGTCGGTGGGCTTGAGTCTCAGTCGTCGTCGCGCCCGCTGAACCGGCGGCGGGCGATGATCGGCGGGATGACGAGCAGCAGCAAGGCGTAGTAACCGAGGGCCGGGCGGACCGCGCCGATGACGAACGCGACCGCCAGCGCCACGACGGACAGCACGTTGTTGGCCAGCCAGCGATCCGTCACGCCCCCTTGGCGCAGGGCCACCTCCGGGTCCCGCCGGACGATCAGCACGAGCACCGTCTGGCACGCACTGCTGACGAGGATCGTGCCGATGTAGAAGAGCGTGGTGAAGCGGTCCGTGCCGTACTCACCGGTGAGCTCCGTCGGGAACGGCAGCACCGCGATGGTGAAGAGCCAGCAGAAGTTGGTGAGCGCGAGCGCCCCGCTGTAGGCGCGGACCTCCTCGAAGATGCGGTGGTGGCCCCACCACATCCGCGCGATCACCACAAAACTCAGCACGAAGCTGAAGAGCTGGTTCCAGTGCTCCAGAACGGCGTCGACGGCGTCCTTGTGCTCCGCCGCCAGCTCGGGCACCAGATCGGTGAGCGGCAGCACCAGCAACGTCAACGCGATGGCGACCACGGCGTCGCTGAAGAACACGAGCCGCTCGGGCGACTTCGTCCGCGGCACGCTCTGATCCGGGCTTTGATCCACTCCGAGATCCAACCACAGCGGGAAGTCCCGGGTGGCCACTTGCGCCGACGCGGGCCGCCCGGCCGGGAAATCCGGCCGAGCGGGGCCGTTCATCCCGCGAAGAACTCCGCAGCCACGGTGCCGATCGCTTCCTGCGCGCCGGTCACGACGCGTCCGGGGCGGAGCCGTGGGCGAGGCGGGAGAGGTGGTCCCACTTCTCCCAGCCGTCGAGGCGGCGGGCGTACTCCGCGCGAACCAGGTCCAGGCCGCCGGCGCCGAACAGCACGCGCAGGGGCGGTTCTTCGGCGTCGGCGAGTGCGAGGACGGCCTGGCCGGTGGCTTCGATGTCGCCGGCGACGAAGTTCGTGGCCCGGTCGTCGTGCGCCTCGCGAATGTGGGCGTACGCGGCGTCGGGCCGGGTCTGCGGGGAGTTGGCGGCCAGGCCGGTCTGGAAGACGATCGGCTCGATGAGCGTCACCTTGATGTTGTAGGGCGCGACCTCCGCCGCAAGCGATTGGCTCACGCCCTCCAGCGCCCACTTCGACGCGTGGTAGAGCCCGAGCGCCGGGTAGGCGACCACACCGCCGAGCGAGGAAACCTGGAAAATCCGGCCGCCGCCGCGGGCACGCATCCCCGGCAGGACGGCCCGGGTGGTCCACATCGCCCCGAGATAGTTCGTCTCCATCTGCTCACGGACCTGATCGTCCGTGGCTTCCTCCACCGCGCCCACGAGCATGTGGCCGGCGTTGTTCACCAGCACATCGATGCCACCGAACCGCGCCTCCGCCGCAGCCACGGCTTCCCGCACCGCCGTCACGTCCTTCACGTCGAAGCCCAGCGGCAAAACCTGGTCGCCGTACTTGTCAACCAGCGGCTTCAACGACGACGCGTCCCGGGCCGTCGCCGCGAGCCGGTCGCCGCGCTCCAGAACGGCCCGGGCCCACGCAGCGCCCAGCCCGCGCGACGCCCCGGTCAGGAACCAGGCCTTCGGGCTGTGTTCGGTCATGACGTACTCCTTCGTGGCACCGGGGCCGGCACTTCCGGCCCCACCCACGACTTTCCGACGCACGGACCCGGGCAGGCAGAGCGAACCTCACCCTGGGACTGCCAGTCCCTGGCTGGCTCGGGCCACCGGCAGGACACTGGACCGATGGATTCCGGACCGCTCTCCCACTTCCTGCGGGTGCGCCGCGAAGCGCTCACCCCCGAAGAGCTCGGGATCAAGTCCACCACCCGGCGCCGCACCCCCGGCCTGCGCCGCGAAGAGGTCGCCACCCGCGCCGGCATCTCCACCGACTACTACACCCGCCTCGAACAAGCCCGCGCCCCACAACCAACCCCGTCGGTCCTACGCGGCCTGACCCGCGCACTACGCCTGACACTCGACGAACGCGACCACCTCTTCCGCCTCGCCGGCCACACCGCACCCGACCGGCTCCTCGCCGACGACCACGTCTCCCCGGTGCTCCTCGGCTTGCTCGACCGCCTCCACGACATGCCCGCCCAAGTCATGACCGACCTCGGCGAAGTCCTGGCACAAAACGCGCTCGCCACCGCCGTCTTCGGCGACCACACCCGGTTCGCGGGACCGGAACGCAGCGTCATCTACCGGTGGTTCACCTCGCCGGAGCTCCGGGCGGCCTACCCGCCCGAGGACCAGGCCCAGGAGTCCCGGGTGATCGCCGCGGACCTGCGGGCGGCCCTGGTCCGCCGCAACGACGCCCGGGCCCACGCACTGGTCGACCGGCTGCTCGCAGAGAGCCCGGAGTTCGCCGAGCTGTGGGCCGACCACGACGTCGCCGTGCTGCGCGGCCGCCGCAAACGCTTCCGGCACGCGGAAATGGGGCTGCTCGAACTCGACTGCCAGGCGCTGCTGGAGGAGAACCGGTCCCAGATCCTGGCGCTGTTCGTGCCGGCGGCCGGCACGGACACCGCGGACCGGCTGGCGTTGCTCGGGGTGCTCAGCGCGAGCCAGGAGCACTGACGTCCGACGGTCCACACGGGACACCCAGGACACTCAGCACACGCTGAACGCTCACTGCCGCAGCGCCGTGGCCGCCGCCGCGACGACCGCGGCGGCCACCGTCGCCAGGGCGGGCGAATCGAGTTTCCACTGCTGCCAGTACAGCGGCACGTCGGCGGGGTGGTCCGGGGCGAGGTCCACCAGCTCGTCGGCGCGGTGCTGCAGCTCCGGGACCATCCCCCAGCCCAGTCCGGCGGCCACGGCGTCCACGAAGGACTCCGAGGAGGGCACGAAGTGGCGCACCCCGGTCGCGCCGCGGCGGGTGAGGCCGCGCAGGAAGCGGTCCTGCAGCTCGTCCTTGCGGCCGAACAGCACGGCGGGCGCCGCCGGGAGGGCCTCGGGCAGCGGGCGGTCCGTGAGCCACCGCGCGACGAACGCCGGGGACGCGACGGCGCGGTAGCGCATCCGGCCCAGGCGCGCCGAAGTGCAGCCCTGCACAGGGTTCGGCGCCGACGTGACGGCGGCCATCACCAGGCCCTCGCGCAGCAGCGTCGCGGTGTGGTCCTGGTCTTCGCTGTGGAGGTCGAACGCCACGGCCGGGGCGGAGCCGACGGCAGGCACGGCGGCCAGCGCGGGCAGGAACCAGGTGGCCAGCGAGTCGGCGTTCACGGCGATGGGCAGGGTCACCGGCTCGGCCGCGCCGACCAGGCCGAGCTCCGCGCGGGTGTCCTCCTCCAGGCGGGTGAGCTGGCGGGCGAAGCGCACGACGACCTGGCCCGAGCCGGTGAGCCGCACGGGTTTCGTCCGCAGGATCAGCACGCGGCCCAGGCGTTGTTCGAGCGCCTTCACGCGCTGGCTGACCGCCGAAGGCGTCACGTGCAGCACGGCGGCCGCGCGGTCGAAGGACTGCTCGTCGACCACGGCGAGGAGCGTCCGGACCTGGTCGAGCGGGAGATCCGACATCACGAGAGCTAATGTTACGTAAGAATCTTTAGCTGGCCTAACGCGGAAACCCCGCCTTACGGTCGAAGGCGTGGTTCCCGCACTCGCCGCCGGCTTCGGCACCGGCCTCTCGCTCATCGTCGCCATCGGGGCGCAGAACACGTTCGTGCTGCAGCAAGGGTTGCGCGGTGGGGCGGTCAAACGGCTGATCGTGGTGTGCGCGCTGTCGGACGTCGTGCTGATCGCCGCCGGCGTGAGCGGGATCGGCGCGGTGCTGCGGCGCTGGCCGGCGGCGATCACGGCGATCGGGGTCGTCGGCGGGGCGTTCCTGGTGACGTACGGGTTCCTCGCGGCCAGGCGCGCCCTGAAGCCCGGCGCGCTGACGACCGGCGCGCTCGAGCCCGTGTCCCCGCGGCGCACGGTGCTCACCGGGCTCGCGCTGACCTGGCTCAACCCCCACGTCTACCTCGACACGGTGCTTCTGCTCGGCTCCGTCGCGGCGGGCCAGGGCGGCGGCCGCTGGGTCTTCGGCGTCGGCGCCGCGCTGGCCAGCGCCGTCTGGTTCAGCGCGCTGGGCCTGGGGGCGCGCCGGCTGGCGGGGGTGTTCGCGCGGCCCGCGGCATGGCGAGTGCTCGACGGGCTGATCGCCGTGACGATGACCGCGCTCGGCGTTTCGATGGTCGTCGCGCAGCTGGCGTGAACCGCAAAGCCGACCAACCCGACAATCAGCGTTGCTAATAACTCTGACTCAGAGCTAATCTCGGAGGCATGACCCCACCTCCCGACCTCGCCGAGCGGCTGATGTCCGCCGTGCAGGGCATCCGGCGCGTCGTGCGGCGGCGGGTGCGCGCGGAAGTGCCCGGCCCTCCCCTGCCCGGCGCGCAGGTCGAGCTGCTGCGGGTGGTCGACCGCCTGCCCGGTATCGGTGTCGCCGCGGCTGCGCGCGAGCTGAGCCTCGCCGGCAACTCGGTGAGCACGCTCGTGAACCTCCTCGTCGAAGCCGGGTTGCTGCGCCGTGAGGTAGACCCGGCCGACCGGCGCGCCGCACAGTTGGAGGTGACCGAGGCCGCGCGCGAGCGCATGGCGATCTGGCGCAAGGCACGCACCGGGCTGGTCTCGGCCGCGCTCACGCAGCTGTCCGAAGAGGACACCGCGTCGATCACCGCGGCCCTGCCCGCGCTGGAGAAGCTGATGGACGTCCTGAAGGAGGAGGCATGACCGCCGCCGAAACCGACCGCGAGGCCGAGCCCGCCGTCCGGTGCACGGACCTGCACCACTCGTTCGGCACCACGAAGGCCGTGGACGGCGTCGACCTGGAGATCGTGCCGGGCGAAATCTTCGGCCTGCTCGGGCCGAACGGCGCCGGCAAGACCACCACCATCCGCATGATCACCACCCTGCTGCCCCTCGAAGCGGGCGCCATCTCCGTGTTCGGCGTCGACGTCACGCGGCGCCGCATGGCCGTGCGCCGGCTGATCGGCTACGTGCCCCAGCAGCTCTCGGCCGACGGCGCGCTCACCGGGCGCGAGAACGTGTCGCTGTTCGCGCGGCTGTTCGACGTCCCGCGCGCCCGCCGCTCCGACGAGGTCCACCGCGCGCTCGACCTGGTGGGGCTGCTGAACGAGGCCGAACGGCCCGTCGGCGGCTACTCCGGCGGCATGATCCGGCGCCTCGAGCTCGCGCAGGCGCTGGTGAGCTCCCCGCGGCTGCTGGTGCTCGACGAGCCGACCGTGGGCCTGGACCCGGTGGCGCGCTCGGCGGTGTGGGACCGCATCACCGAGATCCGCGAGCGCACCGGCATGACCGTGCTCGTCACCACGCACTACATGGATGAAGCAGAGCAATACTGCGACCGCGTCGCCCTCATGCACAGCGGCCGGATCCGCGCGCTCGGCACACCCGCCGAGCTGGAGGCCGACCTCGGCCCCGATTCCACTTTGGACGACGTGTTCCGGTCGATGACCGGCGACGCGCTGCAGAGCGAAACAGGAGGGATGCGCAATGTCCGCGCCACTCGCCGCACCGCCCGCCGTCTCGGCTGACCCGGGACCACTCGAACAGCTCCGCATCCTGCTCTCGCGCATCGGCGCGATGTGCCTGGTGGAGCTGCAGAAACTGCGCCGCGACCAGTCGGAGCTGATCACCCGCGCGATCCAGCCCGCCCTGTGGCTGCTGATCTTCGGCGAGACGTTCACGCGGATCCACGCGATCCCGACCGGCTCGATCCCCTACCTCGACTACCTCGCGCCCGGCATCCTCGCGCAGTCGGCGTTGTTCATCTCCATCTTCTACGGCATCCAGATCATCTGGGAACGCGACGCGGGCGTGCTCGCGAAGCTGCTCGTCACGCCGACGCCGCGGGCCGCGCTCGTGGCGGGCAAGGCGTTCGCGGCCGGGCTGCGCGCGCTGGTGCAGGCGCTGATGGTGCTGGTGCTCTCGGCCATCCTCGGCGTCGGTCTCACGGCGAACCCGCTGCGGCTGCTGGGCATGGTCGTGATCGTGATCCTCGGTTCGGCGTTCTTCTGCTGCTTCTCCATCGTGATCGCCGGCATCGTGTTGTCCCGCGACCGGCTGATGGGGATCGGGCAGGCCATCACCATGCCGTTGTTCTTCGGGTCCAACGCCCTCTACCCGGTGGACCTCATGCCCGGCTGGCTGAAGGTGCTCAGCCACATCAACCCGTTGAGCTACCAGGTCGACGCCCTTCGCGGACTTCTCATCGGCACTCCGGCCAACCTCGGGCTGGACTTCGGCGTCCTAGTGGGTGCGACCGCACTGGCGATCGGCGTCGCATCGGCTCTGCTCGGAAGGTTGGCTCGATGACAAGTTCCGCTTTACCCACCGTATTCACACGAGCCCGGTCGTAGGTTGGGGACCGTGGGAAAAGGCAAGGGGGTAGCCCCGTTCCTCGGATTGTGCGTGCTGGCAGGCGTTCTGGTCGCCGGCACAATGGCTCCGGTCGCGATCGGCGCGGGCGTTTTGTCCAATCAGGTCAGTGATTCCGTCGACGCGATCTCCGCGGACCTGGAGCACGCGGACCCGCCACTGGTGACGACGGTGACGGACCGGAATGGCAGCACGATCGCGACTTTGTACGCGCAGTACCGCATTCCGGTCACCGCGGCGCAGATCTCGCCCGCGATGAAGGCCGCGATCGTCGACATCGAGGACCGCCGCTTCTACACCGAAGGCGGCGTGGACCCGCAGGGCATGCTGCGCGCGGCCGTGAACGACAGCTCGGGCGGAGACCTGCAGGGCGCGTCGACGATCACGCAGCAGTACGTGAAGAACTACCTCATCAACGTCGTCGACCGCAACGACAAGACGGCGCAGGAGAAGGACCGCGAAGACTCGCTGGCCCGCAAGCTGCGCGAAGCCAAGATGGCCGTGCAGATCAGCCAGACCGTGCCGAAGGACGACGTGCTGGCCGACTACCTGAACGTGGTCGAGTACACCGGCACCGTCTACGGCATCGGCGCGGCGGCGGAAGCGTATTTCGGGACGACAGCGGACAAACTGACCGTGCCGCAGGCGGCGTTGCTGGCGGGCATGGTGAACAACCCCAGCGTCTACAACCCGTACACACATCCGGACAACGCGCTCAAGCGGCGCAACACCGTCATCGACTCCATGGTCACGGCGAAATCCATCCCCGCTTCCTTCGCCGCCACCGCGAAAGCGACGCCGCTCGGCGTGGTGGGCACCCGCCCGGCCGCGCCGTCGAGCACGTGCCTGGGCGCGGCGCCCGACGCCGGGTTCTTCTGCGCGTACGCGGTGAACTACCTCAAGCAGGCCGGGTTCACGGTCGACCAGCTCGACACCGGCGGCTACGTCGTGAAGACCACGATGGACCCGCACGTGAGCCAGGTCGTGAAGGACGCGGTGGACGCCAATGTGCCGACGACGCAGGACGGCGTGGCCAACACGTTCGCCGTGGTGCAGCCGGGCGCGAGCGGGCACCAGGTGCTCGCGATGGTCGCCAACCGCAACTACGGCACCGATCCCGCCCAGGGTGAGACGTCCACGAACATCGTGGCCGACGCGAGCAACAAGTTCGGCGCCGGTTCGTCGTTCAAGATCTTCACCTCGGCCGCCGCGATGGTGGCGGGCAAGGCGGGGCTGAACACGCCGCTGCCCAACCCGTTCAGCAACTGCTTCACGCCACCGAACGCGAACAAGTACACGCCGTGCTACTCGGTGAGCAACGACGGCACCAGCTACCCCGACCCGATCTCGCTCGCCAGCGGCCTGGCGACGTCGCCGAACGTCGCGTTCGTCGGGCTGGAGTCGCAGGTCGGCATGCCCGCCGTGCTGGACATGGCCCGCAAGCTGGGGCTGCGCAACACCCTCGCGACCAACGACGCGGGCAACCCGCCCATCACCGACCCGTCGGACTCGCGATCGAAGAACCCGCAGTACGACGAGCCACAGTCGCAGTACTTCCAGAACCTGCTCTCGTTCACCCTCGGCAACAGCCCGGTGAGCCCGCTGGAGATGGCGAACGTCTCGGCGACGCTGATGAGCGGCGGCATGTGGTGCCCGCCCGACCCGATCCTGTCGGTGACCGACCGCAACGGCCAGGCGGTGCCCGTGAAGCAGCAGGGGTGCGAGCAGGTGATCCCGACGGGCGTCGCCAACACGCTGGAGGCCGGGCTCTCTCAGGACACCACCGTGGGCACCTCGGCCGCCGCCGCGCACTCGGCCGGCTGGACGCGCCCGGACATCGGCAAGACGGGGACCACGCAGCTGTCGGAGTCCGTCGCGTTCGTCGGCGGGGTGGACAACTTCGCCGTGTCGTCCATGGTGTTCGCCGACGGGCCACACCCGGAGGAGATCTGCCCGGGCACACCCGTGCACCTCGGCCGCTGCGGCCACGGCGCTTTCGGTGGCACGGTGGCGGCCCCGCCGTACTTCCACGCGATGAGCACGCTGCTGGCGGGCGTCCCCGACACCCCGATCCCGCCGCCGGACCCGCAGTACCTCGACGCACGCAACTGACCCGGCCCTGAACACCCCAATGTGGCGTTCGGTGCGCTCAACGCACCGAACGCCGCATCGGGTGCGGTGGACGGGAGTCAGCCGAAGAGCGGCGGCGGCAGTTCCTCCGCCAGCACGATCGACTTCAGCTGCGTGTACATGTCCAGCGTTTCCTTGCAGTACTCCCGGCCGAGGCCGCTGCCCTTGTAGCCGCCGAAGGGCGAGCCGTCGACGAGGTTGAAATACTGGTTGACCCACACCGAGCCGGCGTGGAGGCGGTCGGCCGTGCGCATCGCGTTCTTCAGGTTGGTCGTGTAGACGCCGGCGGCGAGGCCGTACTCGACGTCGTTGGCCTGGTCGATGAGCGCGTCGTAGTCCTTCCAGCGGATGACCGACAGCACCGGGCCGAAGATCTCCTCCTGCGCGATGCGGCTGGAGTTCTCCGTCTCGAACACGGTCGGCTCGATGAACCAGCCGTGCTCGCTGCCGGACACCGTCGCGCGGCCGCCGCCGGTGACGAGCGACGAGTCGGAGCGGCCGGAGTCGATGTAGTCCAGCACGCGCCGGCCCTGTTTCTCCGACACGAGACAGCCCAGCCGCGTGGCCGGGTCGAGCGGGGAGCCGAGGCGGACGCCCTGGAAGCTCGCGGAGAGCTTGCCCAGGAAGTCGTCGTACAGGTCGTCGTGCACGAACAGGCGGGTGCCGGCGAGGCAGGACTGGCCGTTGCAGTAGGTGGCGGCGAACGTCGCGTTGTCGATCACGCGGTCGAGGTCCTCGATGTCGGGGAACACGATGTTCGGGCTCTTGCCGCCCAGCTCCAGCGACACCGGCACGAGCCGCTCGGCGCCGGCGTGCGCGACGAGCCGGCCGACCTCCGCGGAGCCAGTGAAGGCGAGCTTGTCCACGTCCGGGTGCGCCGTGAGCGCCGCGCCGGACTCGTCGCCGAAGCCCGGCACGACGTTCACCACGCCGGGCGGGAAGAGCTCGGCGAGCTTCGTGCACAGTTCCAAAGTGGACAGTGAAGCGTTCTCGTCCGGCTTGAGCACCACCGTGTTGCCCGCCGCGAGCGCCGGGGCGAGCTTGAACGCCGTCATGATCGCGGGCACGTTCCACGGGATGATCTGCCCGACGACGCCGATCGGCTCGCGCTTCGCGATGGCCCAGCCGCCGGCGACGGGGTGGTTCCAGCCGTCGTGCGTGACGGCGGCCGAGGCGAAGAACCGGTACTGCCCCACAGCGATCCGGTGGTCCAGCGGCGTTTCGAAGATCGTGCGGCCGATGTCCATCGTGTCGATGGCGGCCAGGCGCTCGGCGTTGGCCTCGATCCAGTCGGCGAGGCGGTGCAGCAGCAGCGACCGCTCCTCGGGCCGTGTGGCGGCCCACTTCGGGAACGCGGCGCGGGCGGCGGCCACGGCGGCGTCGACGTCGGCCGCGCCGCCGCGGGTGATCGTCGCGAGCTGCGCGCCGGTCGCGGCGTCCACCGCCGGGAACGTCTCGGTGGAGATCGAGCGGAACTCACCGTTGATCAACGGTTCGTAGTGGGAAGCGAGCGCCGGTTCGAGCTGGTCGACGGTCACGGGGGTCCTCCTCCGGCAGTGACGTGGCTTACATCTCCTGCGGAGTATTCGGGAACGCGACGGGCAGTCAACGCGCCGTGCGTTCCCCGGCCCCCGCCGTGCGCGAACCGGCTTTTCCCGGACAGCGCGGCGCGGTTATCCCTTGCCGCGCAAGGTGTCCGACGGCCCACAGCCGTAGAGGCGCCGGTGCTCGGCACTGAACCGCCCCGCGTTGCCGAAGCCCCATCGCGCCGCGACGGACGCCACCGTCGTCTCCTCCGGCGACCGCTCGCGCAGCTCGGCGTGCGCCCGGCGCAACCGCGTCTCCCGCAGGTACGCCACGGGCGACGGCCGGCCCGCGCGGCTGAACGCGGCCTGCAACCCGCGCACGCTCAGCCGCGCGGCGGCCGCGATCTCGAGCAACCCGATGTCCTCGCCGGCATTCAGCTCGATGAACGCCTCGGCCCGCCGCACGGCCGCCGGCGCCACCGGGCCGGCCGGCTCGGCCTCCGGTTCGCCGAACGTGCTCGGGTACGCCTCCAGCAGCGCGGTCGCCGCGAGCCGGAACAGCTGCGCGGCGAGCAGCGGGCTGTTCGCCATCCCGTCGTCCGACCGCGTTTCCTCCAGCAGCAGCCGGGTCACGGTGTCCCAGCGGCGCGCGGCGGCGGCCGACGCGGGCGCGCCGAGCGCGAACCGGACCGGCCGCGGTTCGTCCCACCCGCGCAGCTCGGCCGCGATCCGTTCGAGCCCGTCGCGGTCCAGCACGGTGTTGAGCACCTCGGCGCTGTCGTACCACCGCAGCTGGTACGAGCCGTACGCGTCCATCACGAGCGCGCCCGGCCCGGCGCCGACCAGCCCTTCCACGGTCGAGCGGACGGCGAAGCGGCCCTTGAGCGGACGCGTGACGAGCACGAAGTCGTCGAAGGGCACCGGGTCCACGCGCACCTCGGGCCCGCCGTACACGAGGTCGAACAGCCGCACCTTGGCGAACCCGCGCGAGCTCTGCCGGCAGACGAACCCGCGTGCGCCGCCGACGAGGTCGAGCCGGTGCGGGCAGTAGACGTCGCTGAGCCGCGACCGAGCCTCGTCCGGATCGCGCGTGTCGACCTCGGGTTTCACGACCGCACCCATGGCCCGGCCCCCTTCGGCCGCTCTAGCGTCTTCCTGACGATCGTAAATTGTATTACAGTGGCGTTCTCTTGACGGCCGCCACGGGAAATGAGGTCAGCCGTGCAGCTCACGCCCAGTGCCCACTCGGATACGTTCTGCCGGGACAACTTGCCTCCCTTCGACCAGTGGCCGCACCTGCTCTTCGAGCTTCCCGAACTGCACTACCCCGATCGGCTCAACGCCGCAACCCGCCTGCTCGACGGCGCGGTCGCGCAGTGGGGCCCCGACCGGCCCGCGGTGCTCTCGCCGACGAGCAGCTGGACCTACGGCGAACTCCTCGCGCGCGCCAACCAGATCGCGGGCACGCTGGTGAGCCTCGGCGTGGTGCCGGGCAACCGTGTGCTGCTGCGCGGACCGAACACACCGTGGCTCGCCGCGTGCTGGCTCGGCGTGCTCAAGGCCGGCGCGGTCGCCGTGACCACGATGCCGATGCTGCGCACGCACGAGCTGACCAAGATCGTCGACGCGTCCTCCCCTGCGCTCGCGCTGGCCGACCACCGCTACACCGAGGACCTGCTGCCGTTCGCCCTGCCGCTGCTCGCCTTCGGCGGCGACTCCCCCGACGACCTGGCGGCCCGCTGCGCGACGCGGCCCCCGACGTTCGCCGACGTCGAGACGGCCGCCGACGACGTCGCGATCCTGGCCTTCACCTCCGGCACCACCGGGCGGCCCAAGGCCACCATGCACTTCCACCGCGACCTCATCGCCATCGCGGACACGTTCTCGCGCCACCTCGTGAAGCCCGAGCCGACCGACCTGTTCACGGGCACGCCGCCGCTCGCGTTCACGTTCGGCCTCGGCGGGCTGCTCGTTTTCCCGCTGCACGCGGGCGCGGCCACGCTGCTGGTCGAACGCGCGACCCCGGCGGAGCTGGCCGACCTCGCGACGGCCCACGGCGTCACGGTGCTGTTCACCGCGCCCACGGCCTACCGCGCGATCCTCGCCTCCGACCGAAGAGCCTCGCTGTCGGCGCTGCGCCGCGCGGTCTCGGCGGGCGAGGCGCTGCCGGAGAGCGTGGCCGTCGACTTCCACGAGGCCACCGGCCGCTGGCTCATCGACGGCATCGGCAGCACGGAAATGCTGCACGTGTTCATCTCCGCCGCCGACGAGGAAACCCGCCCGGGCTCCACCGGCCGGGTCGTGCCGGGGTTCCGCGCGCGCATCGTGGACGACGAGGGCCGCCCGGTGCCCGACGGCACGCCCGGCCGGCTCGCCGTGCAGGGCCCCACGGGCTGCCGCTACCTCGCCGACGACCGCCAGACCGTGTTCGTGGAGGACGGCTGGAACCTCACCGGCGACACGTATGTGCGCGACTCCGACGGCTACTTCCACTACCGCGCCCGCAGCGACGACATGATCGTGTCGTCGGGGTACAACATCGCGGGCCCCGAGGTCGAGGAAGTCCTCATGGCCCACCCCGACGTGCTGGAATGCGCCGTGGTCGCCGCGCCGGACGAGGCGCGCGGGTCGATCGTGGCGGCGTACGTGGTGCTGCGCGAAGGCGCGGACAGCAGTGCCGCGATGGTCAAGCAGCTGCAGGACTTCGCGAAATCCGTTGCGGCGCCGTACAAGTACCCGCGCCGGGTGGAGTTCGTGAGCGAACTGCCGCGCAACCCCAGCGGCAAGGTGCAACGGTTCCTCCTGCGCCGGCGGGCGGCCGGGCAGCCCGCCGAACCGCAGCCGGTCAACCCCTGAGCCGTCAGGCCGACCGGGCCGGGGCGAGATTCCACGCGAGGGTGACCACGGTGCCGTCGACACCGGGCGTGATGTCGGCGTGGTCGGCGCTCGCGCGCAGCAGCAGAAGCCCGCGGCCGCGCAGCGACACGGGATTCGGGTCGTCGACCGGCGCGCGCCAGTGCCCGTGGTCGGTGATCACGACCTCGACCCGGTCCGCCCGCACCACGGCTTCGAGGTCGAGCAGCCCCCGCCCGTCGCCGCCGTACGCGTGGTCGGCGACGTTGGCCAGCGCTTCGTAACTGGCGAGCACGATGTCCTGCGCCCGTTCCTCGGGCACGCCCGCCGCACGCACCCACGCCGTGAGCCGGTGGCGCAGCGCGCGCAGCGCACCCGGCTCGGCCACGACGTCGCGGCAGCTGAGCGGGGTCTGGCCCGGCCGCGTGTCCACGGGCGGGCTGTCTTCGGGCAGGGCCACGCTCACGCCTCCGTTCCCGAAGCGAGCGCCTCGTCGACGGTGGTGAACAGGCCGATCCACGTGTCGAGCCCGGTGCTGGTGAGCGGCCGCGTCGTGACGTGCGACGTCGAGACCACGCGCAGCCCCCGCTCCCCCAGCCGCTGGTGCGCCGCGGCCAGCACCTGCAGGCCGGCCGAGCTGAGGAAGGTGACCTGGCGCAGGTCGACCACGAGGGCCTCGGGACGCTCGTCGACCACCCCGGTCACGATCTCGTCGAGCTCGGGCGCGGTGACGAGGTCGATCTCGCCCGCGACGGTCACCACGGCGGCCCGCTCGTGCCACCGCACCGTGACCAGCAGGTCGCCGGATTCGGGCACATCCCGGGGAGAAGACGTCACGAGATCCCATCGTGCAGGATCGCCGCCGAGCGCGCCACTGCCGGTGCTCAGCGCGGCAGCTTCACGACGGTGACGAAGAAATCGTCGATCTGGCGCACGACCTCCACGAACCGGTCGAAGTCCACGGGCTTGGTCACGTACGCGTTGGCGTGCAGGTCGTAGCTGCGCAGGATGTCCTCCTCCGCCTCCGATGTCGTCAGCACCACGACCGGGATGCTGCGCAGCTCCGGCGTCGCCTTGACCTCGGCGAGCACCTCGCGCCCGTCTTTCCGGGGCAGGTTGAGGTCCAGCAGGATCAGGCCCGGGCGCGGCGCGTCGGCGTACTGGTCCTCGCGGCGCAGGAACTGCAGGGCCTCGACCCCGTCGGCCACCACGTAGAGCGCGTTGCGGATCTTGTGGTGCTCGAACGCCTCCTGCGTCATCAGCACGTCGCCGGGGTCGTCCTCGACGAGCAGGATGTCGATGGGGGCCATGGTTTCGGTCATGCGTCCTCGTTCCCGGTCCGGGTCTCGATCAGGGGCTCGGTGTGCCCGGTGTCCGCCGCGGGCTGGGGCGCGGCTTCGAGCACGGGCAGGGTGAAGCGGAAGCGGCTGCCTTCGGTCACGTCGGTGTCGAGCCAGATGCGCCCGCCGTGGAACTCCACGATCTTGCGGCACATCGCGAGCCCGATCCCGGTCCCACCGTAGGCCGACTTGCTGTGCAGCCGCTGGAAGATCACGAAGATCCGCTCGGCGTACTGCGCCTCGATGCCGATTCCGTTGTCCGACACGGAGAACAGCCACTCCTCGCCCTCGCGTTCCGCGCTCACGCGGACGACGGGCGGGGCTTCGCCGTGGAACTTCAGCGCGTTGTTGACCAGGTTCTGCAGCACGGCGGTGAGCAACGGCCCCTCGCCCCGCACCTCGGGCAGCTCGCCGCGCTCGATCCGCGCGCCGGTCTCCTCGATCACGGGCTCGAGGTTGCCGAGCGCGTCGTCGAGCAGCTTCCCGGTGTCCACCACGGTCATCTCTCCCGCGCGGCGGCCCACGCGGGAGAAGGACAGCAGGTCGTTGATGAGGTTCTGCATGCGCTTCGCGCCGTCGACGGCGAAGGCGATGTACTGCTCGCCGCGTTCGTCGAGCTGGCCCTTGTAGCGGCGTTCGAGCAGCTGGCAGAAGCTCGCCACCTTGCGCAGCGGCTCCTGCAGGTCGTGCGAGGCGACGTAGGCGAACTGCTCGAGGTCCGAATTGGACCGTTCGAGCTCCTGCGTGCGGGTGTCGAGCAGCTCGTGCGCGTGCTCCAGCTCGCTGACCTCGCCGACGATCCGCAGGCGCATCGCGTCGACGTCGGCGCCGAGCTCCACGAGCTCCCGCGGGCCGCTGCCGCGCACGGGCCGGTGGATGTCGTCGGCGTCGGACACCGCGCGGACCTCGGCGGCCAGCCGCATGATCGGCACCGTGATCACCCGGCGCAGCCAGATCCACAGCAGCACGAACAGGATCACCACGAGCCCGGCGATCACGAGCAGCAGCACGGTGAGCTGCGTGGCGGCACCGTTGAGGTCGGCCCGGCCGACGTCGCGCGCGGCGGACACGTGCGCGGAGAGCGTGTCGAGGGTGGCCCGGACCCGGTCGAACAACGCCTTGCCGGTGTCGGCCGCGCCGACACCGGGCGGCGGCGCGCCGGGAGCCGTCGGTGTGGTGACCGCCGCCTGCCACGCGCGAGCGGCACGCAGCACGGATTCGAGGTCGTCGCCGACCTGGGTACCGGGCAGGGCTCCGAGGCGGCGCAGCTCGCTCACGGCGGCGTCCTGCTGCGAGCGGCCGGCCAGGTAGGGGTCGAGGAACGAGCGCTGGCCGGTGAGCAGGAACCCGCGGACGCCGGTCTCCTGGTTGAGCAGTGCCTGCGAAAGCGCGTTGGCCTGCAGCAGCTGCGGGCCGCTCTGGTCGAGCAGGCGGCTGCGCGCGTCGTTGAGGTTGCCCACCGCGAGGACTCCGCCCGCGACGGCCGCCAGCAGGAGCACCGCCTCGACGACCCCGACCACCGAGACCCACCGGCGGATCGGCCAGTGCGGCTGCGCTCGCCCGGAGCCGCTCATCGCTGCTCCTCGGCCAGGTGCGTGAGCATGGTGAGGGCGACGTCGTCGTCGAGCGGTCCGGCGTTGAGCTCCTCGACGCGGGTGATGAGCCGGTCGAGCACCACGCCGTGATCGGTGTCCGGGCCGGCCTCGCGCAGGAGCGCGACGAGCAGGCGCGCCATCTCCTCGTGGCCGAGGCGCTCCGCGCCACCGCCGACGCGGCCTTCGAAGATGCCGTCGGTGTAGAGCACGAGCGACCAGCCGGGCTCGAGGGCGACGTCCAGCGGGTCCCAGCGCGCGTCCGGGACGACGCCGAGCGGCACGCCCAGCTTGTCGCCGGGCAGCAGGCGGCCGGTGCCGTCGCGGCTGATCAGCAGCGGGGGCGGGTGGCCGGCGAGGCTCATCCGCGCCGACCGGCGGTCGGGAGCGACGACGACCGTGCACAGCGTCGCGAACAGCGGGCGGATCCGCTCGTGCACGAGGACGCGCTCGACCGTCGCGAGCACGTCGGCCATCGGCATGCCGGCGAGCACCAGGGCGCGCCACGCGATGCGCAGCGCGACGCCGAGGGCGGCCTCGTCCGGGCCGTGGCCGCAGACGTCGCCGATCACCAGGTGCACCGTGCCGTCGGTGAGCTCCACGGCGTCGTAGAAGTCGCCGCCCAGCAGGGAGCCGTTGCGGCCCGGGCGGTACTTCGACGCCAGCTCCAGGTGCGGGTCGGCGAGCAGCGGGGTGGGCAGCAGGCCGCGTTCCAGGCGCGAGTTCTCGCTGGCCAGCAGCTGTTGCTGCAGCAACTGCTGCTCCACCTGCTCGGTGCGCTTGCGTTCCCACGCGTAGCGCAGCGCCTTGCCCAGCAGCGGGCCGTCGACCTGGTTCTTGCCGAGGTAGTCCTGGGCGCCCGCCGCGACGGCGGCGACCCCGGTGGTCTCGTCGTTCTGCCCGGTCAGCACCACCACGGCGGTGCCGGGCGCGTGCTGGCGCAGCCGCGTGAGCCCGGTGAGGCCCATGGCGTCGGGGAGCTGGAGGTCGAGCAGGATGCAGTCGGCCACGACCGGGCCCTTGAGCGCCTCGGCGAGCGTGCGCGCCCGGGCGAGGGTGGCCGGCACCGACGCGTCGGCCAGCATCTCCTCGACGATCAGGGCGTCGCCGTCGTCGTCTTCGATCAGGAGCACACGCAACCGCGAACCCGGCGCGGCCGGATCGGCTCTGGGGACGACCGGCGAGGCGTCCCGCTCCACTGTGTCAGACAGAACACTCAGCCTTTCGGGAAACGCGCCGACTCCGACCCCGCCCCGCCCACGGGGTCACGGCGACACGAAGGAGAGCCCTGGCGCGGACGAATCCACACCGGGGCTCGAAGGCTGCCTTTTCAACCTCCGCCCACCCTAGCCCGGCGGCATCGTGCGGCCTGTGCCGGACATGCCGGAGTGTCCCGCTACACGGTGAACCGGTCGGGGTCCGCGGCCTTCCAGTCGACGGCCCACTCCTCGGGCGGCTCGGCGAGCAGCTGCCCCGGCTCCAGCCACTCGTACAGCTCGGCGTAGGAGCGCACCACGTGCGGGTCGAGGCGGCGGCGCAGCTGGTGCGGCGCGAGGTCGGCCGGGTCGGACACGCCCATCGCGGCCATGATCTGCAGCGCCCCGGCGACGGTCGAGTGCTGGTAGCGCTGCACCCGCTGCGACTTGTCCCCGACGTCGAGCGCGCGCCCGCGCCGCGGGTCCTGCGTCGCGACGCCGACCGGGCACTTGTTGGTGTGGCAGCGCTGCGACTGGATGCACCCGACGGCGAACATCATCGCCCGCGCGGCGTTGGTGTAGTCGGCGCCTTGGATCAGCCGCTTCACGAGGTCGGCGCCCGTGGCGACCTTTCCGCTGGCGCCCAAGCGGATGCGGTCGCGCAGGCCGGTGCCGACGAGTGCGTTGTGGACGGTGATGAGGCCTTCGGTCAGCGGCGTGCCGAGGTGGTCGGCGAACTCCAGCGGCGCGGCGCCGGTGCCACCTTCGGAACCGTCGACGACGATGAAGTCGGGCGTGACGTTCTCGTCCGCCATCGCCTTGCACAGCGCCAGCACCTGCCGCCGAGAGCCCACGCACAGCTTGAAACCGGTGGGCTTGCCGCCCGAGAGCTCACGCATGCGCGCGACGAAGTGCACCAGCTCGCGCGGCGTGGAGAAGACGCGGTGGTACGGCGGGGAAATCACGGTCTGCCCGATCGGCACCTCACGCACCCGGGCGATCTCGGCGTTGACCTTCGACCCCGGCAGCACGCCGCCGATCCCGGGCTTCGCACCCTGGGAAAGCTTGAGCGACACGCACTTCACGTTGTCGTGCTGCGCTTTGTCGGCGAACACGGCCGGGTCGAAGTCGCCGTCGGAGGTGCGGCAGCCGAAGTAGCCGGTGCCGACCTCCCAGATCAGGTCTCCCCCGCCGCGCAGGTGGTACTCCGACAGGCCGCCCTCGCCCGTGTCGTGCGCGAACCCGCCGAGCGCGGCGCCCTTGCTGAGCGCGAGGATCGCGTTGGCGGACAGGCTGCCGAAACTCATCGCCGACACGTTCAGCAACGCCATGTCGTACGGCTTCGTGCAGTCCGGCCCGCCGATCCGCACGCGCGGCGGCGTCTCGACCTGCTTGACCGGCGCCATGGAGGGCACGAGGAACTCGTAGCCGTCGGCGTACACGTCGCGCTCGGTGCCGAACGGTTCCTCCGCGACGGTGCCCTTCGCGCGCTGGTAGACGATGTTGCGCACGTCGCGGTCGTACGGGCGCCCGTCGAAGTTGCGCTCGATGAAGTACTGCTGCAGCTCCGGACGGATCGCCTCCAGCAGGAACCGCGCGTGGCCTAGCACGGGGTAGTTGCGCAGCACCGAATGCTTGCGCTGCACCAAGTCGTACACCCCGACCACCGCCGGCACCAGCAGCGGCCCGGCGAGGAACCACCACCACGCGTTGCCGGCCGCCGACACCACAGCGCCCGCCGCGACCACCACGAGGAGCGCCACCGCCCCGAACCTCACCGCACTCAATCCACGCACGGGGGAAAAGGTAACCGCAGCACCGCCTTTGCGCAGGTCCGGGCTGCCTTTCCGGGCGCTGCGCCAGGTTGTTTCGTCCCGTTCGCGCCCGTTCGGACTACCGGAACCGGACACGGCCGACGCGGGGCACCCCGCGCCGGCCGTGGTTCCGGGTCAGTACGCGAGGTTCGGCCGCAGCCACCGCTCGACCTCGTCGAGGTCCAGGCCGCGCCGGCGCGCGTAGTCCTCGACCTGGTCGCGGCCGAGGCGTCCGACGGTGAAGTAGCGGGACTCGGGGTGCGCGAAGATCAGGCCGCTGACGGCGGCGGCCGGGGTCATCGCGTAGGACTCGGTGAGGCCGATGCCGAGCTCGCGGGCGCCGAGCAGGTCGAAGAGGTCCTTTTTCTCGCTGTGGTCGGGGCTCGCGGGGTAGCCCAGCGCCGGGCGGATGCCGCGGAAGCGTTCGGCGTGCAGGTCTTCCAGCTTCGGCTGCGCGTCGGGCTCGAACCAGCGGCGGCGGGCCTCCAGGTGGATGTACTCGGCGAACGCCTCGGCCAGGCGGTCGGCCAGGGCCTTGACCATGATGGCGCGGTAATCGTCGTGCTCGGCTTCGTAGTGGTGGGCCAGCTCCTCGGCGCCGTGGATGGCCACGGCGAAGCCGCCGAGGTGGTCGCCGGAAGGCGCGAGGTAGTCGGCCAGGCAGCGGTTGGCGCGGCCTTCGGGCTTCTTCGTCTGCTGGCGCAGCATGGGGAAACCGCGGCCCGCGTACTCGCCGTCCAGCAGGATGTCGTCGCCCTCGGCATGGGCGGGCCAGTAGCCGTACGCGCCGCGGGCGGTGAAGGAGCCGTTGGCGATGATCTCGTCGAGCAGCGCGGTCGCGTCGTCGAAGAGCTCGCGCGCGACGGGCTGCTCCAGGATCGCCGGGTACTTGCCCTTGAGCTCCCAGGCCAGGAACAGGAACTGCCAGTCGACCATCTCGCGCAGCTCGGCGATCGTCGGCTCGACCACGCGCACGCCGGTGAACTCCGGCACGGGCACGTCGTCGAACGACACCTCCTCGCGGTTCGCGCGGGCCTGCTCGACGGTGAGCAACGGCGTCGCGTGGCGGTTCTCGTGCTGCTCGCGCAGGCGCTGCTGCTCGGCGCGGTTGGCGGCGTCGAGCACGTCGGAACGGTCGGTGTCGAGCAGGTCGGACACCACGCCCACCACGCGCGACGCGTCGAGCACGTGCACGGTGGTGTGGTCGTAGACCGGCGCGATCTTCACCGCCGTGTGCTGCTTCGAGGTGGTGGCGCCGCCGATGAGCAGCGGCAGCTTCAGCCCGCGGCGCTGCATTTCCGTGGCCACGCTGACCATCTCGTCGAGCGAGGGCGTGATCAGCCCGGAAAGCCCGATCACGTCGGCGCTCTCGGCCACCGCCGTGTCCAGGATCTGCGCGGCCGGGACCATCACGCCGAGGTCGATCACCTCGTAGTTGTTGCAGCCCAGCACCACGCCGACGATGTTCTTGCCGATGTCGTGCACGTCGCCCTTCACCGTGGCGAGCACGACCTTGCCCTGGCCGCGGGAGGTGTCGATGCGGCCTTCGAGGCGCATCTTCTCCTTCTCCGCCTCCATGTACGGCTCGAGGTAGGCCACGGACCGCTTCATCACGCGGGCGCTCTTCACGACCTGCGGCAGGAACATCTTGCCGGAGCCGAACAGGTCGCCGACGATCTTCATGCCGTCCATCAGCGGGCCCTCGATCACCTCGAGCGGCCGGTCGAACTGCTGACGCGCCTCTTCGGTGTCGGCCTCGATGAAGTCGACGATGCCGTGCACGAGCGCGTGCGAGAGCCGTTCGGTGACCGGGCCTTCGCGCCACGACAGGTCCACGACGCGCTTGGTGCCGCTGCCCTTCACCGTGTCGGCGAACTCGACGAGCCGGTCGGTCGCGTCCTCGCGCCGGTCGAAGAGCACGTCCTCGACGAGCTCCAGCAGGTCCTTCGGGATGTCCTCGTAGACGGCGAGCTGGCCCGCGTTGACGATGCCCATGTCGAGCCCCGCGCGCACGGCGTGGAACAGGAACGCCGAGTGCATCGCCTCACGCACCACGTCGTTGCCGCGGAAGGAGAACGACAGGTTCGAGATGCCGCCGGACGTGTGCGCGCCGGGGCAGCGTTCCTTGATCTGCGGCAGGGCCTCGATGAAGGCCTTGGCGTAGCCGTTGTGCTCACTGATGCCGGTGGCGACGGCCAGCACGTTGGGGTCGAAGATGATGTCCTCGCCCGCGAACCCGGCCTGCTGCGTGAGCAGGTCGTAGGCGCGGGCGCAGATGTCCACCTTGCGCTGCGCGGTGTCGGCCTGGCCCTTCTCGTCGAAGGCCATCACCACGACCCCGGCGCCGTAGTCGCGGATGCGGCGGGCCTGCTCCAGGAACGGGCCTTCGCCCTCCTTGAGGCTGATGGAGTTGACCACGCCCTTGCCCTGCACGCACCGCAGGCCGGCTTCGAGCACGCTCCAGCGCGAGCTGTCGATCATCACCGGGATGCGCGCGACCTCGGGCTCGGTGGCGATGAGGTTGAGGAACGTGGTCATCGCCTGCTCGGACTCGAGCAGGTCGGCGTCCATGTTCACGTCGAGCAGGTTGGCGCCGCCGCGCACCTGCTCCAGCGCGACGTCGACCGCGGCCTGGTGGTTGTCGCCCTCGATGAGGCGGCGGAACTTCGCGGACCCGGTGACGTTGGTGCGCTCGCCGATCATCACGAAACCGGTGTCCTCGCCGATCGTGAACGGCTCCAGCCCGCTGAAGCGCGAGCGGTGCGCCGGCTCGGGCACCTCGCGCGGTGCCAGGCCCTGCACGGCTTCGGCGATCTTCGCGATGTGCGCGGGCGTGGTGCCGCAGCAGCCGCCGACGATGTTGACCATGCCCTCGCCCGCGAACTCGCCGAGCATGCCGCCGGTCTCGTCGGGCGTCTGGTCGTAGCCGCCGAACGCGTTGGGCAGGCCGGCGTTGGGGTGGCACGCGGTGTAGGTGCCCGCGATCTTCGCCAGCTCTTCGACGTGCGGGCGCATCTCGGCGGCACCGAGCGAACAGTTCACGCCGACGACCAGCGGTTCCGCGTGGGCGATGGAGCTCCAGAACGCCTCGACGGTCTGACCCGAGAGCGTGCGGCCCGACAGGTCCACGATCGTCACGGAGATCCACAGCGGCAGGTGCGGCGCGACCTCGCGCGCGGCCGTGATGGCGGCCTTGGCGTTGAGGGTGTCGAAGATCGTCTCGATGAGCAGCAGGTCGACACCGCCGTCGGCGAGCGCCTGGATCTGCTCGGCGTAGGAGGCCTTGACCTCCTCGAACGTCACCGCGCGGAACGCCGGGTCCTCGACGCGCGGCGAGAGGGACAGCGTGACGTTGAGCGGGCCGATCGAGCCGGCCACGAAGCGGCCGCCGAACTCGTCGGCCGCCTGGCGCGCCAGGGCGGCCGCGCGCAGGTTCATCTCGCGGACGTGGTCCTGGAGGCCGTAGTCGGCCTGGCCGATGCTGGTGGCCGTGAAGGTGTTGGTGGTCGTGATGTCCGCGCCCGCGGCCAGGTACTGGCGGTGGACGTCGAGGATCACGTCGGGCCGGGTGAGGTTCAGCAGGTCCGGGTCGCCGGTGACGTCCTTGGGGTGTCCCTCGAGCCACTCGTCGCGGTAGTCCTCGGGCGTCAGACCGGCGCCCTGCAGCATCGTGCCCCATGCGCCGTCCAGCACGGCAATGCGCTGGTCGAGCAAGTCTCGCAGCTGCTGGGTCATGCCACCTCCGTCGTAGTCACGGAGGCGCCCTTCGGTTCACGGTGGAGCCGGCCGAGCGTGGCGGACTCACGTGGTCCGTTGCAGCGCCTCTCGACCTCGGTAGTCGAGACTACCGGATCCCCTTGTTACAGGCAGCCACCGTTCACACTCCGGGACGGTCATTCCCCCGGCGGCGCACCCCGCCACTTCCACTCCGCCCGCCGTGACCTGCCCGGCAAGGCGATGCGGCCCGCGCACCACCGGAGACCGTCCCACGGATCGGACGCCGGCGCCTCGCCGGGGAACAGCCGCGCGACGACGTTCGCGCAGACCTCACGCGGCGGGTCGAGCCGGGTGCCCAGGCCGGTCGCCAGGTCCTCGCCGTGCAGCAGCAGCTCGGCGCAGCCCATGGCGGCGAAGCCGGCGGGATCGGCGTTCCCGGTCGGGTGGTAGGCGCGGGCGTCCTCCTTGCTCGCGCTCACGGCCGCTTGGAGCAGGCGGCCGCCGGTGAGGGCGAACTCCAGGAGTTCTTGTGGCGTGGCCCCTTCGTCGGCCTTGGCGAGGAACCGCACGTAGTGGTCCTGCGGCAGGCTGACCACCTGGGCCGCGTAGGACATCAGGACGTCCCCGACGTGCTCCGCGGTCTGGTGGCAGTCCCAGTCGAGCTTGCCGGCTCTGGCGGTCCAGTCCCGGGCGCCGGTGGGCCGGAGGGTGCTCTCGACGCTTTCCAGCGCCCGGCCGAGCTCGGCGGCGGTGACGGTCATGGGGCCATGGTGCCTCAGCCGGGGTTGAGCGCCTTGCGCAACCGGCCGAGCGCCCGGTGCTGCTGCACCCGGACCGCGCCGGCGGTGAGGCCCAGCGCCTCGGCGGTCTCTTCGGCGGACAGCCCGATGATGACGCGAAGGACGAGGATCTCACGCTGCCGGTCGGGCAGGACCCGCATGGGGTCGAGCGCCTCCCGCCGCGTTTCGCGCCCGACGTGGTCGACTTCTCCCCGCGCGAGGGCACACACCAAACCGAGCAACGAGCGCTCGGCACCGACCTGCGACGGCAACGCCCGCAGCACCGCCGCGCAGACTTCGTTCGCGGCACTGTCGGCGGCCGCGAAGGTGCCGTCCTGCCGCCCGATCCGCGCCCGGCAATACCGCACCGCGACGTGTCGTGCGGCCGACAGAACTTGTCGAACCGCCTCCCGGTCCCCCTTCGCCGCCGCCGCGACGATGTCCGCGCTCCCCGCGCGGAGGATGTTCGCCGACGTGGGGCCGGCCGGCTGCCGCAGTGCATCGCCGAACTCGCCGCCGGTGGCCCCGAGCCGGTCCGGCACGGGCGTCTGCTCCGTCATCCTGCTGTCGCTCCCCCTCCCCTGCGCAAGCCGTTCGACAGTAGGAGCGCGGCAGGGGGCCGAACGTGCAACGACACCGAAAACACCCGCGCGTCGCAGAGCAGATGCGTCAGGGAGTCACGGGGTGTTCGCGTGCCAGAACGGGCAGTGGTGGTCGGTGGCGAAGGCGGGATCGGGGTGGAGGCCGTCGGCGGCGAGGGTGACGACCGAGCCGGCCGGCCACGTCGGCAGGGGGCTGCCGTGGACGAAGGCCGCCCAGGCGTCGACCATCTGGTCGGACAGGGACTTCTGCGCGGGGGTGAGAGCGGCGGGGTGGCCGTCGAGGTCGAAGAGGTACGGGAGTTCGAACGTGTGGGCCGCGCCGAGGGGGAAGGGGGCTGGGACGCCGGTGGCGGCCGGGGACGTGGCGTCGGTGAAGTCGTAGCGCCAGACCGACGGCAGGGAGTGCGACAGCTGGTCGGCGACGCAGGCGAAGGACGAGTCCGTGACGGCCGCCGCGTAGGCGCGGGAGGCGTTGCCGCCGAAGGAGGACGGTGGGTATTCGGCCGCGACGGCCGTCGCGTCGGGGAAGTAGCGGGCCAGGGCGGCGGGGTAGCCGGCCGGCGTGATGGGCGGGGCGCCGGCCGCGAGCTGCTGGGCGAGGAAGTAGGTGAACTCGTCGTGGGTGGTGCCCATGAGCACCGGGACGGGAGCGGCGGAGCCGTGCTGGACGGCCGTGACCGGGTCGGCCGGCAGGACCGTGCCACCGGTGGCCGGGCCGGGGATCCCGATGCCGGCCAGCGAGTAGTAGACGGGGGCGGTGGCCAGCTTCGCCACCGGAAGCGCACGCAGGCAGGCGGCGGCCGTCGCGCGGTCGGCGCAACCGTGGGCCGTCGAATAGTCCACACTGGACTTTTCCGCCGCGGCAAGGCCGGCCTGGGCCTGGCACGGAGCACTTTGGACGATCGCCGCGCGGAAGAGACCGCGGGAACCCGGGGCCACGAGGTGGTCGCACACCGACATGCCACCCGCGGACTCGCCGGCGATGGTCACGGCGTCGGGGTCGCCGCCGAAGGCCGCGATGTTGTCGTGGACCCAGTGCAGGGCCTGTTGCTGGTCGAGGAAACCGTAGTTGCCCGGCTGCGCGCCCAGGGCCGGGTCGGCGAGGAAACCCAGCGCTCCCAGGCGGTAGTTGATCGTCACGACGACCACCCCGCCGCGCACGGCCAGCCGGGTGGCGTCGTAGCGGTCGCCGCCGCCGTCGAGGAAGGCGCCGCCGTGGATCCAGACGAGCACCGGGCGTTTCACCGTGGAAACCGGCGGCGTCCAGACGTTGAGGTACAGGCAGTCTTCACTCGTGCTGGCCGTGGTGCCCTGAGGACAACGCGGGCCGGGGGCCGTGGCGTCGCGCTCGGCGGTCCACGACGCGGGCGGGGCCGGCGGCTGCCAGCGGCGCTCGCCGACCGGCGGCGCCGCGTACGGAATCCCTTGGAACACGCGGTGATCCGGTGTCACCGTGCCGCGGACCGGGCCCGACGCCGTGCGCACGACCTCGCCCAGCCGCCCGATCGCCGCGTCCGAAGCCGCGCACGCCGTCGCGGCCACCGCGAGCACGAGCAGCACCACCGCCAGCCCGCGCCGCCGCGCCCCTGCCTCCGCCACCGCGCGGACGATACCGGCCACCAAGATTTTTTCACGGCCCGGGATCCCCGCGGCAGAGCCGCGAACCGTGTCGGTGCTGGTCCGGGAGTCGGCCACCTGGCCAAAGTAGCTCACCACTAAACAACTTCGACGGATCGCTGACGTACCTCACGGCTAAGCCACCCATTAGGCTGACGGCATGGCCGACCACGTGGATTCCGTGCTCGCGCAGTGGGCTGCGCAGCGCCCGGACCTCGACGTGTCCCCGATGGCCGTGATCGGCCGGCTGAAGCGGGTGTCGCGCCTGATCGACACCGAGCTGGCCCGCACATTCGCCAAGCACGGCCTCGACGCGGCGTCGTTCGACGTGCTCGCCACGCTGCGCCGCAGCGACCCGCCCCACCGCCTCACTCCGACCGAGCTGATGCGCACGGCCATGGTCACCTCCGGCGCCGTGACGCAACGGCTCGACCGCCTCGAGGACCGCGGCCTGATCGCCCGCAGCCGCAGCGAAACCGACGGCCGCGGCATCGTCGTCGCCCTCACCGTCGAAGGCCGGGCGCTGATCGACCGCGCGCTGCCCGACCACCTCGACACGGAGCACCGGGTGCTCGACGCCCTCGACCCGCCCGCGCAGGCCGCCCTCGCCGACGCCCTGCGCGTGCTCCTGGAATCCTTCGGCGACCGCACCGGCTGACCCTGGAGGCACCGCGTGAGCATCGACGACCTGGCCCCGTTCCTCGGCGAGTGGACAGTCGGCGTCCTGTTCCCGCACGCACCCGCCGACCAGCCCCCGCCCATCGCCCGGTGCGTCTTCGAGCCGATCCTCGACGGCCGCTACCTCACGCAGCGCACCGAAGTCCCGGTGCCCGAGGCCCCGGACAGCTTCTCCGTCATCGCCGCCCACGACGACGGCACGTTCACCCAGCACTACCACGACGCCCGCGGCGTGAGCCGCCTCTACGCGATGACCTTCCGCGACGGCGTCTGGACACTGCTGCGCGAAACCGCCGACTTCTCACCCCTGAACTTCCGCCAGCGCTTCACCGGCACCTTCAGCGCAGACCGCACCCGCATCGACGGCGCGTGGGAAATGGCGATGCCGGGCGAAGACTGGAAGCACGACTTCGAAATGCACTACCGGCGCGCCTGAGGTTCAGCCCATGCTCTTCGCGCCGTCCAGGGACTCGCGGATGATGTCGGCGTGGCCGGAGTGCTGGGCGGTCTCGGCGATGATGTGCATGAACACCCGCCGCGCCGACCAGCTCGCGTTCGCCTCGAACCAGGGGGCCTTCGGCAGCGGCTGGGTCGCGCCCAGGTCGGGCAGCGTGGCGACGAGCTCGTCGGTCTTGGCGGCTACATCGGCGTAGGCGGCCAGCACGCCGGCCAGCGTCTCGCCGGGCAGCAGGGTGAAGTCGTTGGCGCGCTCGGCGAAGTCGGCTTCGGTCATCTCCGAGAAGTCCGGCATGGCCGACGGGCCCTGCACGATGAACTCCGCCCAGCCGCGTTCCACCGAGGCCACGTGCTTGATGAGGCCGCCGAGGGTGAGCTCGCTGGCCGTGGTCCGCCGGCGGGCCTGGTCGTCGGTGAGGTCGCGCGTGGTGAACCGCAGGAAGTGGCGGTGCTTGCCCAGCATCGCCAGCAGGTCGGCGCGCTCGCCCGTGGTCACGGCGGTCGTCAGGGTCTCGTTCACGGCTTCGTCCTCTCATCGGTGTCTGCGGCCAAACCTAAGGTAAAACCCATTCCGGCCACTTTGTGACCTCAATAGGAGAGAATCTGGATTCATGGCCAACACGAGCTCGCGAACCCTGCGGTTGCTGTCGTTGCTGCAGACGCACCGGTACTGGCCCGGCCAGGAGCTGGCCGGTCGCCTGGAGGTGTCGATCCGCACGCTGCGCCGCGACGTCGACCGGCTGCGTGAGCTGGGGTATCCCGTCGAGGCGCAGCGCGGCGTCGACGGCGGCTACCAGCTCGCGCCGGGCGCGACGCTGCCGCCGCTGGTCGTCGACGACGAGGAGGCCGTGGCGCTCGCGGTGGGTCTGCAGGCGGCCGCGCAGGGTTCGGTCGAGGGCATCGCGGAGTCGTCGCTGCGCGTGCTGGCGAAGGTGGTGCAGGTGATGCCGGCCCGCTTGCGCCGGCGCGTCGACGCGTTGCGCGCGATGACCGTGCCGCTCGGCTGGAATGGCACGCCCGGCCCCAGCGTCGACCCCGGTGTGCTCACGGCCATCGCCCTGGCGTGCCGCGACAACGAACGGCTGCGGTTCGCCTACACCGCTGCGGGTGGCCGGCAGACCGACCGGCACGTCGAGCCGCTTCGCCTCGTCCCCGTGGGCCGCCGCTGGTATCTCGTCGCCTACGACCTCACCCGCCACGACTGGCGCAGCTTCCGCGTCGACCGCCTCAGCGACCCCCGCGGCACCGGCGCCCCGTTCCGCCCGCGCGAGCTGCCCGCGGCCGACGCCGCCGAGTTCGTCCGCGCCGGCCTCGACAACGTCGCGCGGCCGTACCGGGTGGAGGTCGTCGTGGCCGCGCCGGCCACCACCGTGCGCGAACGCATCGGCCAGTGGACCACGGTCGAGGAGCTGGACGGCGGGCAATGCCGGGTCCTGATGACCGCCGACTCCCTGGACTGGCCCATGCTCGCCCTCGGCGTCACCGGCGCCGACTTCCGCGTGGTGACACCACCGGAACTGCAGGAACGCGTACACGAATGGGGCGCGCGCTTCAGCCGGGCGTAGGTATCGTGAGTCCTTCGGGAGGCTGCCATGGCCACAGTCAGCGTCCGCTACTTCGTGGACGACGTCGACGCCGCGATCGGGTTCTACCGCGACCACCTCGGGTTCACCGAGGTGATGCACCCCGCTCCGGCCTTCGCGATGCTCGACCGCGGTGAGCTGCGGCTGCTGCTCAGCGCGCCGGGAGGCGGGCCCGGCGGCGGCCAGGCCCTGCCGGACGGGCGGGTGCCCGAGCCGGGCGGCTGGAACCGGTTCGCGCTGCAGGTCGAGGACCTCGACGCCGAGGTCGCGCGGCTGCGCGCGGCCGGGGTGGCGTTCCGCGGCCCGGTCGTCGACGGGGTCGGCGGACGGCAGGTGCTGATCGAGGATCCGTCCGCCAACCCGGTCGAGCTCTTCCAGCCCACCCGCGCCGAAGCGCGCCTCGACGCGCGCTGAACCGGGTCAGCGCACCTTCGCGGGCTCCGTCGGCGTCGGCGCCCAGCCCCACGCGTGCGGCGCCTCCCCCGGCTCCACCACCTCGCCGCCGCGCACGGTCAGCACGGGCACGAACGCGCGGTCCAGCCGCAGCGAAGCGCCCACCGAGTCGGAGACCGACCAGTCGCCGGCGACGAGGTCGAGCACCGACAGGTCGGCCGGGCGCCCGACCTCGAGACGGCCCGCGCGGTCGGCGATGCCGGCGGCCGCGGCCGGGCCCGCCGTGGCCAGGGCGAGCACCTCGGGCACGCTGAAGCCCAGCGCGAGGTAGCGGCTGAGCACCTCGGTGAGGCTGAAGACGATCTCGCCGTGGCCGGTGAGCGTCATGTCCGTGCTCACCGCGTGCAGCGGAATCCCCTGGTCGAGCACCCGGCGGGCGACGTCGAACGACAGGTTCTTGCAGCCGTGCGCCGAGTCGAACAGCACCCCACGCGAAGCGGCGGCCAGCGCTTCGGGCAGCACGACGCCCTCGGCGTCCAGCACCCCGCCGGGGTTGGCGGTGTAGACGTGCGTGACGATGTCGCCGGCGTCGAGCAGGTCGAGCGTCTCCGGGCCGACGCGCGGGCCGGCCAGGCCGCCGATGTCGCCCACGTGCACCATCAGCGGCACCCCCGCCTCCCGCGCCACCGCGCGCGCGGTCCGGAGCATGTCCAGGCCCGGCCCCTGCAACGCGGGCGACACCATGCGCACCTTGATCCCCCGCACCAGGCCGGGGTTCTCGGCCAGCACGCGGCGCACGCCGTCGGGGTCGAGGTCCGCCCCGGTGGTCACGTCGGGTTTCACCGCGAGCCCGCGTCGTCCGATGTGGACGAACGGCACCACTCGCGTGCGGCACGACGGCAGCAGCGCCTTGAACTCCGCGAAGTTCTCCGCGCCGGAGCTGCCCGCGTCGATGACCGTCGTGACACCCGAGAGCACGCCGGCGACGTCCGGGTCCACGCTGAGCGCCGAGCCGGGAGCGAACACGTGCGTGTGCAGGTCGACGAGCCCCGCCGTGACGAGGCTCCCGGTCACGTCCACCACGCGCGCGGCGCCGGAGCGATCGAGGTCGGGCCCGATCGCCGTGATGACCGAGCCGGTCACGGCCACGTCGAGCCGTCCGGAAAGCCCGGCCCCGGCGTCGACCACTTCACCACCGGCCAGCAGCAGATCCGTCACTGTCCCGCCTCGCTCACGACCAGCAGCCCGTCGAGCGCCACCGCGCGGTCGGCGGTCACCGACACCGGGTTCAGCTCCAGCACGAAACCCGGCCACGGCAGGGTTTCGACGAACCGGGAGAACCGCACGAGGAACGCCACCGCCCGCGCGCCCGCGTCCTGCAGGGAAAGCCCTTTCGACTTCCCCGTGGTCCGCAGCCGCCGCAGCAACGCCAGCGCCGCGGCTTCGTCCAACGGCGCCAGGGCGAAGCTGACGTCGTCGATCAGCTCAGTCGCCACTCCCCCGGCGCCGCACGACACGACCGGCCCGAACACCGGGTCGCGGAATCCCGACACGAGCAGCTCCGTGCCGCCGACGGCGGACTGCTGCACGAGCACACCCAGCAGATCCGCGCCCAACGCCTCCGTGCGCGCCGCAAGCTCGCGGTACGTCTGTTCCGCCGTGGCCCGATCGCCGACACTCAGGCGCACCAGGCCGACCGCCGCACGATGCGTGATCTGCGGAGAGAGCGCTTTCAGTACCACGGGGAAGCCGAGTTTCTCCGCCAGCGCCCCGGCTTCCTCGGCCGAGTGGGCGGTTTCACCGCGCAGCACGTCGAAGCCCGCATCTGCCAGCAGCCGGTGCACCTCGTGCTCCGCCACCACGTCACCACTCGACACGGCGGGCAGCGTCGCGTCGACGACCGGCGTCACCAGCCCCGGCGCGGCAGCCAGGATCGTCCGCGAAACCTCGTCGTCCGTCCGAATCGGACCCGTGAGCAGGCCCAGCGTCTCGACCGCCACGCGCTGGTCGTCGAACACGTGCAGCCCCGCGTCCGTGTACAGCTTCACGGCCTCGGCCGTCGCGCCGCGCGAGTAGACGGCGACCGCCAGCTCGCCCTTGCGGTGCAGGTCGATCACCGGCCCGGCGATGTCCTCGGGGTACACGATCTCGCCCACACTGAACTGCGTCAGCAGCACATCGGCTTCCCCGGAAGCGGCCACCGCGGCCAACGTGGACGACAGCTGCGAGCGCCACTTCTCCTGCACGTACGCCTCGGGCGTGAGGTCGACCGGGTTCTTCGTCGACGCGATCTCCGGCATCGTCGGCGCCAAGGCGGCCCGCGTTTCCGCCGACAGCGCGGGAACTTCCAGCCCGGCCAACGCGCACTGGTCGGACGCCAGCACCCCGGCACCCCCGCCGTGGCCCATGATCACGACCCGGCGGCCCCGCAGCGGCGGCAGCCCCGCGCGGCCGTGGAGGTACCCGGCGGTCTCGAGCAGCTGCTCCACGGAATGCACCTGCACGGCGCCTTCCGCCTCCAGCAACGCGTCCCACACCCGCGTCTCGCCGGCCAACGCTCCGGTGTGCGCGGCGATGGCCGCCGCGCTCGCGGCCGAGTGGCCCACCTTCAGCACCAGCACCGGCTTGCCGAGCTCGCGCGCCCGGCGCAGCATCTTCGCGAACCGCCGGCCGTCGCGCACGCCTTCCAGGTACGCCAGCACGATCTCGGTGCCCGGGTCCTCGACCACGGTCTCGAGCAGGTCGACGACCCCGAGGTCGACTTCGTTGCCCGTGCTGATCATGTACCGGAAACCGATGCCGGACTCCTGCGACCACGCGTGCGCGTTGGCCGCAAGCCCGCCGCTCTGGCTGACCATGGCGATGCCGCTGGTCAGCAGCTTGTCGGCGCCACGCAGCCAGGTCGCGAACGTGCCCGTGAACCCGATCGCCGTGTTGACCACGCCGAGGCAGTTGGGCCCGATCAGCCGCACGCCGGTCTCCCGGACGGTGGCGGCCAGCTCGGCCTGCAGCCGCTCGCCCTCGGGACCGTTCTCGCTGAACCCGCCGGCCCACGCGATCGCACCGGGGATCCCGGCCTCGTGCAGCTCGCGCACGACCCCGGACACGTTGGCGGCGCCGAGGCCGATGATCGCCACGTCGACGCCGGACGGCAGCTCGCCGATCGAGCGGACGGCCGGGTAGCCGGCGACGGTCTCCGCGGTGGGGTGCACCGGGTACACGTCGCCGGCGAAGCCGAACTTCCGCATGAGGGCCGCCGCCGTGCCACCGCGGTTGCCCTGCCGGTCGCTCGCCCCGACCACCGCGACCGAACGCGGGGCCAGGATGCGTTGCAGCGGCGTCACTTGTTCTGCCAGACGGGGGCGCGGCGCTCGACGAACGCGCGGCTGCCTTCCTTCGAGTCGTCGGTGGCGGCGACGTCGCGGTCGAGCTGGCGGGTGTACTCGTCGAGCGCCGGGTTGAGCGACGAGATCCGGTACACGCGGGTGGCGGCCTGCACGGCGTGCGGCGAACCCGCCACCACCATGGCCGCGAGCTCCTCGGCCTTCGCCATGATCTCGCTCTGCGGGGCGACCTTGTTGACGATGCCCTGGCTGTAGCAGTCCTGCGCGGTCAGCCGGCCGTTGCACAGCGTCAGGAACGCCGCGGTGGCGCGGGGCAGCGCGAGGAACTTCGCCTGCGGCGAGCCGAGGCGCCCGACGTTGGTGTGCTGGTCGCCGAGCCACGCGTCGTCGGCCATCACGCGCAGCTGGCACTGCATCACGAGCGTCAGGCCGACGCCGACGGCGAACCCGTTGATCGCGGCGATGAGCGGCTTGTCGAGGTTCGCGTCGTACGGCATCCCGCCGCCGCCCCAGTAGTACGCGGGGTTCGCCGGGTCCTCGTGCGGCGTCTGCTGGCCCTTCGCCTGGTACTCGGCGAGGAACTTGATGTCGCGCCCGGCGCAGAACGCCTTGCCCTCGCCGGTCAGGATGCCGACCCGCACCTCGGGGTCGCGCTGCATGTCGAGCCACACGCGGCGCAGCTCGCGATAGGTGTAGGTGTGCAGCGCGTTGCGCACCTCGGGCCGGTTGATCGTGATGTACGCGACGTGGCCCTTCTTCTCGTACTTCACGAACTCCAGGTCGTTCGGCATGGTCGACGGGTCGTAGGTGCCGGGCATCGGCGTGGCTCTCCTCTTCTTCGGGACTACAGCTGGCTCAGGAAGGCACGGGCTCGGTCCGTGCGGGGGTTGTCGAAGAACTCGGCGGGCGGCCCGGCCTCGACGACCTTGCCGTCGGCCAGGAACACCACCTGATCGCCCACTTCACGGGCGAAGCGCATTTCGTGCGTGACCACGACCATCGTCATGCCGTCGGCGGCCAGCTCGCGCATCACGCGCAGCACCTCGCCGACGAGCTCGGGGTCGAGCGCCGACGTCGGCTCGTCGAACAGCATCACGTCCGGCCGCTGCATCAGCGCCCGCGCGATCGCCACGCGCTGCTGCTGCCCGCCGGACAGCTGCACCGGGTGGGCGTGGGCGCGGTGCTTGAGGCCGACGCGGTCGAGGATCGCCAGCGCGCGTTCCTCGGCTTCCTCGCGTTCGAGCTCGCCGTGCAGCAGCGGCGCGAGCGTGAGGTTGCCGAGCGCGGTGAGGTGCGGGAACAGCTCGAAGTGCTGGAACACCACGCCGAAGCGGCGGCGCTGTTCGAGCAGCTTCTTGCGCGGCATGTCGTGCAGCTTCCCGCCGCGCACCACGCGCCCGATGATCTCGCCGTCGAGCAGCACGTGGCCTTCGTCGGGGGTGAGCAACCCGTTGACACACCGCAGAAGCGTGCTCTTGCCGGAGCCGGACGGGCCGATCAGGCACGCGACCTGGCCCTCGCCGAGCGTCACGTCGACGCCGTCGAGGATCTTCGCCTCGCCGTAGCTCTTGCCGACGCCGACGATCTCCAGCAGGTCCGCGCGGGTCTGCTTCGCGTTCTCCTGCGCTTTGTTCTCATGCGCTGCGAGCACCGGCGTCTCCTTCCGTGGCGATGACCGCGTCGGGCGTGCGGACGCGCCGTCGGTAGGCGCCGGCCCGGCGTTCGAGGTAGCGCTGGCCGACGCTGGCGAGGCTCGTCAGCACGAGGTACCAGATCGAGGCGACGAACAGCATTTCCATCGTCGCGAGGTTCTGTGACGCGATCTGCTCGGCGACGCCCAGCACCTCCGTGCCGGCGATCGCGTAGACCAGCGACGTCGACTTCAGCAGCATCACGAACGTGCTCCCGGCGGGCGGGATCATCACCGGGATCGCCTGCGGCAGCACGACTTTGCGTTCGATCTGCCACGTGCTCAGCCCCATCGCCGCGGCCGCCTCGCGCTGCGACTCGGACACCGACTGGGTGCCGGCCCGCACGATCTCGGCCAGGTAGGCGCCCTGTTCGAGCGAGAGCGCGACGCCGCCGGCGACCATCGGCACGAGCACCGAGTTCGTCGAGACGGACCAGAGGCTCAGGTCGGTGAACGGCAGCCCGATCCCGAGCCGCGGCAGGAAGAGCGCGAAGTTGCCGAAGATCAGGATGAACACGATCAGCGGCACGCTGCGGAAGAACCACACGTACAGCCAGCTCGCCGTGCGCGCCACCGGGTTGCGGCTGACCCGCATGTACCCGACGACGACGCCGATGATCGAGGCCACCACGAACGACACCAGGGCGAGCGCGATCGCGCCGAGCACGCCTTCGAGGATCCGCCAGTCGAACAGGTAGCGGCCGATCACCGAGAGGTGGATGTTGTCGTTGTGCAGCAGCGTGTTCAGGATGATCAGCAGCACGACCGCCAGCGCCAGCCAGGAGACGATCCGGCCGACGGGCGAGCGCACGGCGTGCTGCTGCGGGATCGGGTCGGCGCGGGTGAACCGCGGCCCGGGGTGGATTTCGGTGGTCATTTGGTGGCCTGGTTCAGAGTCGCGGTGGACACCAGCTGGTTCTGCGGCAGACCGAAGCCGGTGAGGATCTTGGCGTAGCTGCCGTCCTTGATCATCGCGTTGACGGCGGCCTGGAACGCGGCGGCGAGCTTCGGCTGGTTCTGGGCGATGGTGAAGCCCTCGTCGCCCTCGTCGATCTGCTCGGCGATGGCGTCGTTGGCCTTGGTGGCCACGAGCTTGCCCTGCGACTGCTGCGCCGTGTAGACGACGGTCGGCGTGGGGATCATGCCGCCGTCGACCCGCCCGGACTGCACGGCGAGCACGATGTCCGCGGTCGCCGAGAGGCCGATCATCTGCGGGGCCGGTTTGCCGCCCTGCGTGCAGTGCTTGACGATGTCGTTGAAGATCGCGACGGTCGCGGCCGCGGCCTTGCCGAGCCCGATCTTCTTGCCGCACACGGCGTCGAGCGTCTCGAACTGCGAGGCCTTGTCGGCCGTGGCCAGGATGCCCTGGAGGTTCTTGAACGCACCGACGACGTTGGCCTTGGCGATGATGTCGGCGTTGGCCGCGCTGGCCGAGCCGCTCACCACGATCTTGCCCGCCTGCATGGCCGGCAGCTGGTCGGGGTAGAGCACCTGCTGCCAGGCGACCTTCAGGCCCATCATCCCGGCGGCGTGCTCCACGAGCTTCACCACCGCGCCGGTGGGCGTTTTGGTGCCGGTTTCGTACATGGCCATGGGGGCGGCCTGGAAGTTCGCGCCGCCGTTGATCGTGCCGGCCGCCGCGATGTCGGCGGGGACGAGCGCCTTGATCGCGGGGTCGACCGCCGCGGGGGCGACGGCCGCCGCGGCCGGCTGGCTCGCGGCGGCGGATCCGGCCGGAGCGCCGACCGGGGTGTCTGTGTTCGAGCAGCCGCTCAGTGCGGTCGCCACGGCGACGCCTGCGGCCAGCGAGAGCACCAGCTTCTTCATGGGGACTCCTCAGTCCAACGGCACTGTTGAGCTGCCTGTCGAGCAGCGCTCACAGTGCCCCACCGGTTCGGTATGCGTCAAGTACTTGACTGACCAATTTTGTCTGACAAGTATTTCTGCAGAGCCGGACTTGTCGTACCTCGTCCGGGTGGATCAGTGCGCACTCGCCTACACTGGGGACGCTGTCGTTTCCCGGCCCGACCTTGGCCGGGGCGTGGGGCTGCGGCGCCGGTGCAGGGGGCGGCGGACACACGAGGGATCAACCACAGGAGGTGCCAGCGGTGTCGTCGGTACTCGGATCACCGTCATTGACCGAGTCGCTCAGCGACGCACTTCGCCAGCAGATCATCCGCGGCGAGGTCGCTCCCGGTCTCCGGCTCACGGAGGCGTGGGTGGCGAACCGGTTCGACGTCGCGCGCCCCACCGCCAAGGCCGGCCTCGACCGGCTCGTCGCCGAAGGCCTGCTCCGCCGTGGCCCGCGGCGCAGCTCGATCGTGCCGCAGCTGTCCACTGAGGACATCCGCGACATCTACTTCAGCCGCGAGCCCGTGGAAACCCTCGCGGTGCGCACGCTCGCCGAAACCAAGACCGTGCCCGCCGAAGCCCAGCAGGCGCTCAACATGATGCGCGTCGCCGCCGAACAGGCGCTGCACTCCGACCACACCGAGGCCGACGTCGCGTTCCACCGCGCCCTCGTCGCGGCCGCCGGCAGCCCCCGCCTGCAGCGCATGCACGGCACCGTGATGGGCGAGGCGCAGCTCTGCATCGCCCAGGTCCGCCGCACCGCCTCCACCGACCTCGTCGAGCTCACGGCCCGCCACGCGGCCATCGTCGAGGCCATCCGCGAAGGCGACGGGACCATCGCGGAAGCAGCCATGCGCGCCGACCTGCACGGCTGCCGCGACATGCTCCTCGCCGACGCGGCCAAACGCGCGGGAGTCGCAGTCTGACTGTCGCCGGGCGGGATTCAGTGCTCGGTGTGGTCTGGACCGCCGGTTCTCGTGGAGTGGCCGCCGGGACGGGAACGCCACCACTGCGCCCGAATCTGCGGCCGGCGACCGCGCTTGAAGAGCGCCTACTGGCCACGAGTTCGCCCACCACGGCCGGAAAGCCGGTCCGCATCGGCGGCCCGACGAAACACGGTCTACCGAGCCGACGGCCACTGAAACGACCCGCCTGCCACCGCGGTCCGGCCGCACGCGCCTTCGCGCGCACGGCGCCCGCTCACGGCAGCCTGGCATGCCTCGCACGCGGCCGCCCGAAGCCAGGCGACCGCGCCGGCCGGCTACCCAAGCCGGCCCGCGCAGCAGCCCGACCGCGATCACCAGCCCAGGTGGGGAACTCCCTCAACCCAGCCCAGGGATTCCTCCGTCGGCACCGTCGGTTTGTACTCGCACGCCACGTTGCCGCGGTAGCCCGCCCGCCAGAGGTGTTCCAGGACGCCCGCGAAGTCGATGTCGCCGGTGCCGGGTTGGCCGCGGCCGGGGGCGTCGGCGAGCTGGACGTGGGCGATGAGCGAGCCGTGGGTGTCGATGACGCGCTTGAGGTCGTCGCCGCTGGTGGTGAGGTGGAAGGTGTCGAAGAGGAGGCCGATGGTGTCCGCGCCGGTGTCGGCGCGGGCCTGTTCGACGACGCGGGCGCCGTCTGCGGCGGTGGTGAGGGGGTAGGCGCCGTTGAGGCCGCGGCCGAGGGGTTCGACCAGGACGGTGCCGCCGGCCTGGCCGAGGCGCCGGGTCGCGGTGGCGAGCTGTTCGCGGGCGACGGCGTCCTCCTCGGCGGGGTCGCCGCCGGGGGTGCGCTGGCCGTAGAGAGCGTTGAACGCCGGGCAGCCGGTGCGCTCGGCGATGGCCACGACGAGGTCGAGGTTCGCCGCGAACTCCTCGCGCCGCGCGGGGTTGGAGACGATGCCGCGTTCGCCGCCGGACATGTCGCCGGCGAAGAGGTTGAGGCCGGTCAGAGAGACGCCTGCCTCGGAAATCGCGGCCACGAAATCGTCCACTTCGGACGAAGAAGGCACCGCCGACGGCCACGGCCACCACGTCTCGACCGCGGTGAACCCGGCACGCGCCGCGCGCGCGAAGCGTTGCAGGTAAGGGACTTCCGCGAACAGCAGCGAGACGTTCGCGACGAGCCGCAGCTCCCCCGTCATCGCGCGCTCCACTTCTCGACGCCGGACAGCGCGGCCACCTGGGTCAGCAGCGCCGAGTGGTCCAGTCCACCGGAACCGGTGGCGCGCAACGACGCCATCAGCTCCCCCACCAGCGCGCCGGCCGGGGAGAACACGCCGTTGGACTTCGCGGCCGCGCGGTAGATCTCGAGGTCCTTGTGGTGCAGGTCCACGCGGAAGCCGGGCTCGAACCTCCCGGCCAGCATCGCCTCGCCCTTGCGCGCCAGTACGGTGCTGCCCGCGAGGCCGCCGCCGAGGACGTCGACGGCCGGCGCGACGTCCACGCCGTGCGTCTCCAGGAACACGAGCGCCTCGGACACGAGCTGCAGCGTGCCCGCGACGAGCAGCTGGTTGGCCGCCTTCACCGTCTGGCCGCTGCCGGGGCCGCCGACGAGCACGATCGTCGTGCCCATCGCCTCGAGCACCGGCCGCGCGCGCTCCAGCGTCTCGGGCGAGCCGCCGACCATGATCGACAGCTTGCCCTCCTTCGCACCGGCCTCGCCGCCGCTCACGGGCGCGTCGAGCATCGGCATCGACACTTCCGCGGCGCGTTCGTGCAGCTCACGGGCGACGTCGGGGCGGATCGTGCTCATGTCGACCAGCAGCGTGCCGGCGGCGGCCGTGGTGAAGACGTCGGCGTACACGGCCTGCACGTCAGGACTGTCGGGCAGCACCGTGACCACCACGTCGGCGCCGGCAACGGCTTCGGCCAGCGACGGCGCGAGCGAGCCACCACCCTCGGCCAGCGGACGGCCTCTGTCCGCGGTACGGGTGAAGCCCACGACGTCGAAGCCCGCCTTGACCAGGTTCAGCGACATCGGGAGGCCCATGACTCCCAGGCCGACGACCGCGATCCGCACTCTGTCTCCCTCCGATGGGCGCCCTGGAACGGACGCCGGTTGGACGGGTGACACCTTTCCTCGTGTCCGGCGCGTCGGTCAAGTACTTTTGTCAGGTGAATTTTGTCTAGCAAGATTACCCTGCGAGGCGACAGAGCGGTACCGTACGAGGAGACGCGGTGATCGTCAGGCAGCCGACCGGACGGGCACCCGAGCCGGCGCACGCTCCGGCAACGTGGCCGACGCGGGAGCCGCGGTACGGGTCGGCAACGCGGTCGGCACCACCGGCCGGCGACGCAGCGAGCCGAGCCACTGCACCAGCAGCACCGCCCCGCCCGGAGCCGTGGACACCAGGCCCAGCAGCCCGTACACGACGGCGACGGTCACCCCCTGCTGCGCGCCCAGTCCCACGGCGGCGAACGCCAGCGCCGCGACGCCTTCGCGCGGCCCGAACCCGCCGACGTTGATCGGCAGCCCCATCGCCAGCAGCGCGAGCACGAGCAGCGGCAGCAGCGTCGTCAGCGAAGCGGTGGCACCGGCCGCATGCGCCGCGACCACGAACAGTGTGAGGTGCCCGGCCAGCGCGACCAGCGACAGCGCCGTGACCCGCGGCCAGGTGCGCAGCCCCAGCAGCCCGGCGCGAACGTCCGCCATCGACTCCGCGAACCCCCGCCGCCACTTCGACGCACTGTGCAGCCAGCGATCGCCCGTGCTGCACGCGACCGTCAGCACCACGATCGCGACCAGAAGAACACCAGCGCCTGCGAAAGTCAGCACATCGTGTGCGAACCCGGGCAACACCGCAGGTCGGAAAATCAACACGGCGAGTCCGGCCGCCACCACCACGACCTGTCCGGCTGTGCGTTCCAGAACAACAGCTCGCACACCCCGCGCCACGTCACCGGCCTTCCGCCCGTGTTCCACCGCGCGGTGCACGTCGCCGAGGATCCCGGCCGGCAGCACCCCGTTGAGGAACTGGGCGCGGTAGTAGTCCCCCACGGCCTGGCGCAGCGGCAGCCGCAGGCCCAGCCGTGAAGCGACCACGCGCCAGCGCCAAGCGCTCACGACGGTGGTCAGCAGCCCGATCGCCAGCGCGGCCAGCACCGGCCACAGGCCGATCCCGCGCAGGCCGTCGAGGAAGGCGTCGGTACCGAGGCGCCACGCCAGCACCCCGATGATCGCGAACCCGGCGAGGATTCGGAACCACGACCAGAACGTACGCATCAGGCCACCTTGATCGGGATGGAACGCCAGCGGGAAAGGACTTCGGTGAGGCGGCGGGCCGCGCGGTCCCACTCTTCGAGTGCGCTGCCGCGGCCGAGCGCCGCCGTGCGCAGGTCGCGCCGCAGCTCGGCGTCGGTGACCCAGCCGCGCAGCGCGGAAGCGAGGGCGCCCGGGTCGCCGGGCGGGACGAGCAGGCCGGGCACGGCGCCGTCCGACGAGCGGCCGAGCGCGTCGGGAACCCCGCCGACGTCGCTCGCCACCACGGGGATGCCGCGCGCCAGGGCTTCGGTGATGACCATGCCGTAGGTCTCCGCGTGCGAGGGCAGCAGCACCAGGTCGGCGCGGTCGTACGCCGCGTCGAGCTCGGCGCCGGCCTTCGGCCCGCTGAACGTGACGCGGTCGCCGAGGCCGAGGCGGTCGACGGACCAGCGCAGCTCGTCGACGTACTCCGGCGCGCGCGTCAGCGAACCGACGAAGTCCACGGTGAGATCGAGGTCGGGCAGCTGGGCCAGCGCTTCGACGAGCACGTCCTGGCCCTTGCGCGGGGTCACCGCCGCCACGCACAGCAGCCGCGACACCCCGTCGGTCCCCGACGCCAGCGGCGCCAGGTCCACGCCCGGCTCCACGACGGCGACCGTCGACGGCCCGAGGCCATGGCGGCGGATCAGTGTGCGCGCGGCCGTCGGGCTGGTCGCCACGACCTGGCGCACCACCCGCAGCGTCTCGCGCTCGCACGCGTCGAGCTCCGCGGCGTGCACGGGGTCGAGGCCGGTCTCGTCGGCCAGCGGCAGGTGCACGAGCACACCCAGGCGCAGCCGCCGCGCGTGCGGCACCACGACCTCGGGGACCCCGCACGCGACCAACCCGTCGATCAGCACGGTCGTGTGGTCCGGCAGCGCCGCGAGCGCCCGCGCCAGCCGCGCGCGCCCCGTCGGCCCCGGCTCGGGCCACGACCCGGGCACGGCGACCTGCAGCACGGGCATCCCCGCGCCCGGCAGGCTTTCGCACATCCGCCGGTCGTAGGTGTTGCCCCCGCTGGGCTCCGTGACGTCGTCCACGTTGCCCGGGAGCACGAACGCGACCACGTCCCCCGCCCGCTGACTCCGCACGTTGCCTCCTCACGCCGCTCTACCCAGCAACACGGAAGCCACGGTCCGGCGGTTCAATCCCGCCGGAAATTCCCACCTCGGCGCAGCGCCGGGATCCCCACTGCACGAACCGCCACCCGACCACCCGGCCGTGGATCCGCCCAGCCCCCTCCCGCCACCCCGATCCGAAGCCGAAACACGGGCGGCGGCGGGTTGTCAAGATACTCTTTCCAGCCTTGACGACCCGCCACCGCCCGTAGTCACACTCGACCTTCGGGGTGGCGTCCCGCCGCCCCTCCCGGCCCCACGTTCCCCGGCTCCACCGCGTTCCCCGGCTTCGGATCCGCGGCCTACAGCCACTTCGGCGCGGCCCCCTTTTCGAGCCGCTTCCACCGGCTCACGAACTCCCGCCGCATGCCCGCGCGCACTCCCCCGGCGGTCCCGTAGAGCACGCCGAACGTGAATCCCACGCCTTCGTCGTGGCCGTCGACCCCGAGCCGGTACACGACCGGGCCCGCCACCACCCAGTCCTGGTGCTCGCCCAGCAGCTCCTGCACGTTCTTCACGTTCTTGCGCCACCCGCGCACCTTGCCGCCGAACACGGGCCGCACCACGTCGGCCGCGTAGCGGGCGCGCTTGGCCTTCTTGCGCACGTCGTGCAGCGCGTGTTCCAGCTCCCGCCCGGACAGCCCGTGTGCCGCCTGCTCCGCCTTCCTCAGCTTCCCCGCGGCCTTGCGCACCGGCTTGCGCAGCACGCTCCGGGCGGGACCGGTGTCGGTCGGCACACCCGACACGACGGCGTCGAGCTCCTGCACCAGAACCAGGTACCGCTTGCTGCGCAACGCCTCCAGCACCTTCTTGCGCGCGTCCGCGGCCTCGCGGGCGAACCGCCGCGTCAGGAACTGGTCCACCGGCCCGACCACGAGCTCGGCCGGCGCGCCGGCCACCCACCCGCGCACGAGCGCCTCGACGACCTCGCCGTCGCGCGCCGGGCTGAGCTCGCCGCCCAGCCACTTCAGCTCGCGCGTCACGTTCGGGATCCGGTCGTCGTCCACAATGGACGAGAAGGTCCGCAGTGCGCTGCGCAGCTTCCTCGACGCCACGCGCAGCTGGTGCACGGAGTCCTCGACGTCGCGCCGCACCCCGACGTCGGCACGCTGCAGCGCCGCGAGCTGCTCCCGCAGGTAGGCCCCGACGATTTCGCCGGCGTCGGAACGCTTGCCGGTCACCTGCCCGTCGGGCACGCGGTCGCCGATCAGGCGCCGCAGCTTCGACGGCCACCGCGACGTCCGGGCGCCGGCGTCGACCAGCGTGCTCTCCAGCTCGTCGAGCAGTTCCGGTGCGGCGTCGCCCGCGAGCTCGACCTCGATCTCACGCCAGCGGTCCAGCCGCGCCGTCTTCCCGCCGACCTCACCGGTCACGTGGTCGTCGGTGACCGTCGCGACGACCTGGCCCGCCGAGTCGGTGAGCCGGTGGGAGAACCGGTCGGTCTTCAGGTGCGCGATGGGCAGCAGCTTGCGGCCCAGCGTGTGGGCGCGCAGCAGCCGGTTGAGCTCACCCGGCACCTTGCCGGCGTCGGCGTCGGCGTCGGCGTCGAGCGGAACCTGCAGCTCCTCGCGCTCGTCGGGCCCGACCGGCAGCTTCAAGTGCCACCCGGCGTCGTGCCCGCCCACGCGCCGGCGAAGGGTGATCCCGGCGCGCACGAGGGAGAACTCGGTTGTGTCGTAGTACGTCGCGTCGAGCTTCTCCTCGGCCGGGGCGTCCTGGCCCTGCACCGTCCCGCCGCCGACGAACTCGGGGACCACCGTGTCCTGCGCGACCTCGTACTTGCGCTCGCGTTCGATTTCGACCACGGGTCTGTTCATTCGTTCACTCCTCAGGTTCGTTCACGAAAGTCTGAGGCATGAGGTGCGCTCACGGCGCGCGATGCTCCAGCGGCGGGCTCACGTCCGGGTAACTCGCCTCCTGGCTCGGCACCGCCGTGGTGACCGCCGTGCCCCGCTGCTCGGCTTCCCGGCGCGAGATCCTGCGGTTCACCACGGCCTCGCCCACCTGCTCGCCGCGGATGCGGCCCAGGACGGCGAGCGTGATGGCGTGCACGATCGCCAGCACCAGCAGCAGCACGCCGACGCGGCCCACCACACCGGGCAGATCGCTGTCGCCGAGCGGGATCGTGGACAGCAACGCCAGGAGTCCCAGCGTCACGAGGTGGAACAGCACTGTCACCAAGCGGGTCATCGACGCACCCGCGGTCGGGTCGCCGTAGGAACTCTCCAGGTACCCGCGGCCGCTGCGGTAGATGATCTGCCCGTCGATCAGCACGAGCACCACACCGATGGCGAGGAACGAGACGTACGCTTCTGTGCTCATCCCGGCACACTCCTTCCGGCCTCTCCCGGAGAACTACCCCTGGACCAGCGGGAGAAAACCCGTTCGGTGGCGGTTCAGCCGCGGAAGGTGTCGGGGTGCGGGCCCGTGCGGTGGTCGGCGTCGAGCTTGCCGATCGCCTCCAGGTCCTCGTCGGCGAGTTCGAAATCGAACACGTCGATGTTCTCCCGGATGCGCGAGGGCGTGGCCGACTTCGGGAACACGATGTTGCCCAGCTGCAGGTGCCAGCGCAGCACCACCTGGGCCGTCGTCTTGCCGTGCTTGTCCGCCAGCCCGGTCAGCACGGGGTCGGAGAGCACGGCCGCCTGCGCGAGCGGGCTCCACGCCTCGGTCGCGATGCCGTGCGCGCGGTGGTAGGCGCGCAGTTCCGTCTGCTGCAACGCGGGGTGCAGCTCGATCTGGTTCACCGCCGGCACGGTGCCGGTCTGGCGGGCGAGCTCTTCGAGGTGTTCCACCTGGAAGTTCGACACGCCGATCGAGCGCGTCTTCCCGGCGCGCAGCAGCTCTTCGAAGCCTTCCCAGGTACGCACGTACTTGTCCTGGTGCGGCAACGGCCAGTGGATCAGGTAGAGGTCCACGTACTCCAGCCCGAGCCGGCGCAGGCTGCCTTCGAGCGCGTTGATCGCGTTGTCGTGCCCCTGGGCGTCGTTGGCGAGCTTCGTGGTGACGAAGACTTCCTCCCGGGGCACACCCGACTTCTCGATGCCCTCGCCGACCCCGGCTTCGTTGCGGTACATCTGCGCGGTGTCGATGTGGCGGTAGCCCGCCTCGAGCGCGGTCCGGACGGCGTCGGCGGTGTCTTCCTCCGGAATCTGGAAAACGCCGAACCCGAACTGCGGGATGCGCACCCCGTTGTTCAGCTCGAGGTCCGGGACGTTCGTCGTGTGAGCAGTCATGATCTCGGCCTACCCGAGGCTCCGGACCCCGAAACTCGATCAGGACGCGAGTGCGGCCGCCAGCGCTTGGGCCAGCGTCCTGTGCACGGCCAACGTGCCGGACGCGCCGGTCACGTCGAGGCAGCGGCGCACGCCGCGCGCACCGTCGCACACCACGGTGAACGAAACAGCCCGATCGTGCGCGGTGAACAACGCGCGGATGCCGGCGCAGCCGAGGAACTCGACGCGGGAGAGATCCGCCACCACGGGCTTGCCCAGCTCGACGGCTTCGGTGAGTGCTTCGGCGAAGACGTGGCCGGTGGCGGCGTCGAGGTCACCCACCGGGGTGAGTACGCGGGTGCCTTCGTGGTCGGTGGTCGTGATGGTGAGCTCCGTCGGTATCGAGACCGCGGAAAACGGGGTGTTCATGGAGCGCTCCTCTCGCAGGAACCTGCCGGGGCGCTGACCGGAGCACGTGTCTGAACAACAGCCAACACCTCCGACCGTACGCCGGTGCGCGGTGAGGTCAACCCTCGTCGAACACGCGTCTCAGCACCGCGAGGCCGGCCTCGATCTTCTCCGGGGCCACGGCACCGTAGCCCAGCGCCAGCCCGGACGGCGCCGGTTCCCCGCACAGTCCCACCAGGGACTGCACCCCCACGCCGGCCTGGTTCGCCCGTGCCGCAACGGGTTCCGCGTCCACATCGGACAGTGCACAGAGGTGGAGCCCGGCGGCCGAGGGCACCGGCGTGAGCAGCCCCGCGAACCGTTCGTGCAGCAGCGTCGTGATGTGCTCGTGGCGCGCGGAGTATTCACGCGTCGCCTTGCGGATGTGGCGAGCGAACAGGCCCTCGTCGAGGAACCGGGCGAGCGCGGCCTGCGTGTGGTGGTCGCCGTGCCAGTCGGCCAGCTTCCGGGCGTGGAGCAATGCCTCGCGCAGCGAGCGCGGAGCGATCAGGAAACCCTGGCGCAGCAGGGGAAGCAGGGTCTTGGAGAACGAGCCGACGTACGCGACGCAGCCGGCGCGGTCGAGGCTCTGCAACGGTTCGAGCGGCCGGTCGGAGAAGCGGAACTCGCTGTCGTAGTCGTCCTCGATCACGATCGCGCCGGTGCGCTCGGCCCAGTCGAGCAGCGCGGCACGGCGCCCGAGCGACATCGGCGTGCCGAGCGGGAACTGGTGCGACGGCGTGACGTACACCAGGCGCGTGCGCGCGGGGAGGGCCGCGACCTGCAACCCCTCGCTGTCCACGGGCACGCCGACGATTTCGGCGCCGTGCGAACGGAACAGCAGCCGCGCCATGCGGTAACCGGGTTCTTCCATCGCGACGCGGTCGCCGGGTTCGAGCAGCACGCGGCACAGCAGGTCGAGGGCCTGTTGCGCGCCCTGGGTCACGAGGACGTCGTCGGCGTCGGCGCGCACGGACCGGGAAACGCCGACGTGGCGCGCGATCGCCGCCCGCAGCCCGGCGTGGCCCGCGGGGTCGCCGTAGTGCGCGGAACCGATGCCGCGCAGCTCCGCCGACAGCAGCCGACGCCAGGTTTGCATCGGGAAGAGCCGTGCGTCGGGGACGCCGACGCGGAAGTCGTACTCCGGGTCGGCCCCCTCCGGGTCCGGCTGGGGCAGTGTCCGCCACACCTCACGCGGCCGGGCCGAACCGGCGGGTGCGTGCCTGGTCCGGCCGGTGGGCAGCTCGGCGGACACGTAGGTGCCGGAGCCGACGCGGCCGGTGAGGAACCCGTCGGCGGTGAGCCGGTCGTAGGCCACGGCGACGGTGTTGCGGGACACCGAGAGGCGTTTCGCCAGCTCACGGGTGGGTGGGAGGCGTTCGCCGGAGCGCAGCCGGCCGTCGAGGATCGCGTCGCGCAGTTCGCGGTAGATGCGCGTGCCGAGGTCGCCGCGCCCGGCGAGCGTCACGTGGAAGTCCACCTCCGGCAGCCTACATTGGCCCGGTCCTTGTGCGCGGAATTGGATCTGGTGCAGGGCCAAAGGCGGCTCTAGCGTCGACGGCATGACGACGATCGAGCGCCCCGCCTCCGTGACCGGCTCGCGGCCCGGCCGCCTGCTCGCGGGCGCGCAGCTCGCCGCCTCACTGGGCGATGGTGCTTTTCTCACGTGCTCGGTGCTGTATTTCACGCGCGTTGTCGGATTGACACCAGGCCAGGTGGGGCTCGGTCTCACGCTGGGCTGGGCGGTGGGCACGGTCGCCGGCGTGCCGCTCGGGCACGCGGCCGACCGCCGGGGTGCGCGGGGCGCGGCGGTGCTGCTGTCGCTGGCGACCGGGCTGGCGATCACGGCGTTCCTGTTGGCGGGTTCGGCGCGGACGTTCACGCTCGCCGCTTGTTGTTATGCCACCGGGCAGTGTGGGGTCAGCGCGGTGCGCCAGGCGCTGCTGGCCGCGGTGGCCGAGCCGCAGCAGCGCACGCGGATCCGCGCGCACTTGCAGTCGGCGGGCAACGCGGGGCTGGCCGTCGGCGCGGGCCTCGGCGGCCTCGCCCTGGTGGCCGACACGCCCGGCGCGTACGTCGCCGCGTTCTCCCTCGACGCGGCCGCGTTCGTGGTGTCCGCCGTGCTGCTGCGCCTGCTGCCGGCCGTCGCACCGGTGCCGCGGGCCAAGGGCGAGCCGGCGCTGGCCGTGCTGCGCGATCGGCCGTACGCGCTCGTCACGCTGCTGAACGCGATTCTGTTGCTGCGCATGCCGTTGCTGAGCGTTGCGATTCCACTGTGGATCGTCTCGCGGACCGCCGCTCCCGAGTGGACGGTGTCGGCCCTGTTCGTACTGAACACGATCGTGGTGGTGCTGGGCCAGGTGCGCGTCGCGACCCGCGTGACCGGCCTGCCCTCGGCGACGCGGCTGGTGCGGCATTCCGGGCTGCTGCTGGCCGCGTCGTGCGCCGCCTTCGCGCTGTCGGCAGCGGGCTCGTCGGCGACGGTCGCCGTCGCGGTGCTCGTCGTCGGTGCGCTGCTGCAGGTGCTCGGGGAGATGCTGCAGTCGGCCGGCACCTGGGAAATCGGCTTCGACCTGGCGCCCGCCTCGCGGCAGGGCCAGTACCAGGGCTTCTTCGGCAGCGGGACGTCCGTGGCCCGCATGGCGGGTCCGGCCCTGCTCAGCACCGTGGTGGTCCAGTGGGGCACCCCGGGCTGGCTGCTGGTGAGCGCGGTGTTCGTGGCCGCCGGGTGGGCGATGGGTCCCGCCGTCCGCTGGGCCGGCCGGCGGCGCTGAACCCGAGAGCGGCGCGAGGCTTCGACGAGGCTCGGTGATCCGGCCGTTCGCTGAGGCAAGCCGCTCAGCGAGTCAAGCCGCCCGGTAGCGCCCAGGTACCCGTGCCCTCGTGACGCGGCCGGACGGTGGCGCAAGCCGCTCAGTGGCGCAAACCACCTGGCATCGAGGTGTCCCTGATGGCACTGCCCTCGCCGGCCTTGACGCCCCGGTGATGCGGCCAACCGGCGGCTCAGGCACCTCAGCGGTGCGAGCCACCCGGCGGCGCTGAACCCCCAGCGACACCACCAGCCTGTGACACAAGCGGCTCAGTGGTGCAATCCACCCACTCGCGCGGAGTCCCCGACAGTGCCGGGGACTCAGTCGCGCAGCGCGAGCTTCGCGAGTTCCTGGTCGAAGTCGAACCAGAGGGCCTCGTCGCCGGCCGGAACCTCGTCGTAGGTGCGGTCGAGGAAGTCGGCCAGTTCGTCGGCCGGGGCTTCCAGCACGGCGGAGCCGTCGGGGGCGTTGAGCTCGACGACCACGCGGGCGTCATCGGCGGCGGGGCGCACTCGCACGTCGCCGTCGCCGGCGGGCGCGATGAGGCCGTCGGCGAGCAGGTCGCGGCCGAAGAGCCAGCGGACGACACCGGGGCCGGCGTGGTAGCCGACGGAAATGGCGTACGGGTCCGACGGGTCGTACTCGAGGTCAGCGCGCACCGGCAGCGGAACGCTCCCGAACGTGCGCAGCCCGAAGACGATCGTCGCGTGGACGACGGGGGGCTCGGTGCCCATGGCGGTACCTCCTTCATCTCGTTCTCGGGTGGAATCAACTCACGGCTCAACGTGAATGTTCCTCTATGAGTAACGCCCCGTAAGAGTACGAGCTGCCCGACAACCGATCTTTCACCCCTTTGGTGGAGACGGACGTCTCATGCGCTCACTCATCGGAATGAAGGGCGTCCCCGATCGATGACGCAAGCTGCCGAGAGCCCCCGCGGGCCGCGCTCGCCGACGAGGCCGGGCACGACGGCGGCTGGATCCTGCGCCGCCCCGACGGCAGCCCGTGGCGGAGGCAAGCACCCTCGGCGCCCGGCGCGTGCGCGACGGTGAGGTGCTTCACCTTGTGCCACGGGGCACAGACCGGCCGGAACTCGAGTACGACGACCTCGCGGCGACGGTCACGGCCGCCGCCGCGCGCACCGGCCGGCCGCGGGCTCCCCGGCACTCGCGGAGGCTGGGCCTGGCGGGCGCCGGCGTCAGCGCGAATCCCACGGCCGGCGCCACACGCAGAAGTCTCACCGGGGCATGGTCGCTCCCGGCGCAAGACGGTGGCGGCCGCCGGCCGGAAGCGGTCAGCGCGTCCACTCCTCCACGCGCACCCCGAGCAGCTCCGCCGCCACGCGCAGCTCCCGGCGCCGGTCGCCCGGGACGGCGTGGATGTGGTTGGCGCCGAACCCCCGCAGGAACACCGGCGCCTCGACGTCCAGCCGGGCGAACGCGTGCGGCCATTCCGGTGTGGACCGAGCGGCCAGCGCCGTGTTGGTGGCGTCGTCGTAGCACTCGAACTCGCCCAGGACCAGCTGCAGCCGATAGGCGCCGTCGAACCGGGTCAGCCGTGCGAGGGTCATCCGCCCCGGCGCCGCGAAGTGCGCCACGGAAGCTCCACCGGCCGGGAAGAAGAACACCGACGGATACAGGTGCACGCGGCTGAGGTTCTCCACCGGATCGTCGCTGCGGGCGGCGAACCACGTGGCATGTTGTCCGGAATTGCACAAATCCCACACGTCACGATCGGGATGGTGGTGCCGGACGTCCGCGAACAGCACCGGGGTGCCCGTGATGCGGTGCATCAGCTGCATCGTCATCGCACCGTCCATATCGGACTCCGTGGCGGTGACGTGGACGGCCTTGGGCCCGTTCCAGTCGTACGGGTCGTTGAGCAGCGCCTCCGCCACGTCCATCGTCGCGAAGTTCTCCGTCAGCTCGGGCTGGGCCTTGATGCCGGAGAAGTCCAGGTGCCGCTCGGCCGCGAGGTCCCGCACGGCCAGGTACGCCCGGATCTGCCGCTCCAGCAACGCCGGCGTGAGCTTCTCACCGTCATAGTGGACGGTCGCGAACCGCTCCAGCCATTCGCGTCCGCGCGCGGCCTCGGCGGCGTCGGCCTTCTCCGCGCGCAGCACGAGCTCGTACTGGTCGATCTCCTCGACGTCCACCCCGAACTGCCGCATCCACTCGTCGGTGTTGGCGACGGCCGTGTTCATCCCCATCGGCCGCCCGCCGAACCGCCCGAACGTCGAGCCGCGCAGCGACGCCACGGCACCGGCCGCCCGCGCGTGCACGCCGACGTCGTCGATCAGCGCCGGGTCGTCCGGCGCGCCCCACAGCCGGGTGTGCCGCCGGCCGATCTGGTCCAGCGCCCCGCCCGCGGCGAGCATCCCGACGAGCCCCGGCTCCGCCGGATCGGCCGACGCGACGAGCAGCAACGGCGTCGTCGTCGCGTCGGCTGCCAGCATCGTGAAGTGCGGAAAACTCCACACGGCGTAGTAGAACACCGTCACGTCCACCGAAGCCGCGGCGACGGACCGGGCGGCCGCGGTCGCCGTGGTGTTGGTGGCCACGAGCCCGCCGCTGATCACGTCGTGGCCGGCGGCCGTGAGGGCGGCGCTGAACGCGTCCACTTTGGACCTGATGAACCCGGTGTTGCGCCGGTGCACGTGATCGCGACCGTCGGAGATCGCGATGATCCCGATGCGCGTCATGAGCCGTGGTTGAGCTCTGCGTAGACCTGCGCGGCGTTGTCCTTCGTGATCTGCCGCGTCTGCAGGGTCTGCGTCTTCTGGACCTGCCCGCAGTCGACGAGCAGTTTCTTCGCCGCGGCCACGGCTTCCGCCCCGCCGGTCGGGTAGATGAACGTGGCCGACAGCCGCCCGGCCTCCACCGCCTTGATGCCGCCCTCCGGCACGGGCAGCCCGTCGATGCCGACGATCGGCAACGTCGCCTTGCCCGCGTTCTGCGCCGCGAGCCGGGCACCTTCGGCCATGGGGTCGTTCTCGGAGAAGATCGCCTGCGCGTCGGGGTGGGCCTTGAGCAGCGCGTCGGCCTGCTGCTGGCCCTTGTCGCGCAGCCAGTCGGCGTCGGCCGTCCCGACGATCGTGATGCCCGAGCCCGCGATGCCCTCGGCGAAGCCGTCGGCGCGTTCCTTCGCCGGCGTCGAACCCGCGAGGCCTTTCAGCTCCACGATCTTCCCGCCTTGCGGCAGCAGGTGCTGCTTGAAGTACTGGCCGGCCTGGCGCCCGATGTCCACATTGTCTGCTCCGATGAACGACGTGTACGCGTCACCGTCCACTTTGCGGTCGAGCACCAGCACCGGAATGCCCTGGTCGTAGGCCTTCTTGACGACGCTGGTGAGCGGCGTCGCCTCGTTGGGACTGATGATCAGCAGGTCGATCTTCTGCGTGAGAAACGTGCTGACCTGCTCCACCTGCTTCGAGTTGTCCTGCGCGGCGTCGGCGAAGTTGACCGTGAACTGCGGGATCGACGCCGCCGCCTTGCGGATGTCGTCGTCCATCCGCACGCGGTAGGGCTCGCCGAGGTTCGCCTGGCTCATGCCGATGGTGAACTTCCCGCCCGGCCCTTTGCACGCCTGCGTGGCGGGCCCGGCGCCGGACGACGCCCCCGGCGCGTTCTCGTGCGTGGTGCCGCAGGCCGCGGCCACGAACGCGACCCCGGCGACCGCGAGCGCCGGCCCGCGGCGAGTGGTGGTGGACATGTGAGCTCCCCTTCCCTGGCCAACGTGGCTACGGCCCGGCCTGCGCGCGGCCCGGACGCAGCCGTTGCAGCCCGGCGGCGAACACGATCACCACGCCGACCACGATCAGCTGCACGTTGGAGTCGATGTTGTTGAGCTGGAGGATGTTGTCGAGCACGCCGACGAGCAGCGCGCCCGCCACGGTGCCGAGCACGGTCCCGCGCCCGCCCGAGAGGCTGGTGCCGCCGATGACGACGGCGGCGATGGCGTTGAGCTCGTAGCCGCTGCCGTCGTTGGGGCCGCCGAAGTTGAGCTGTCCCGCGTGGACGATGCCGGCGAGCGCGGCGAGCAGCCCGCAGATCCCGAACACGAGCACCTTGACCCGCACCACGGGCACGCCGGAGAGCCGCGCGGCCTTTTCGTTGCCGCCGATCGCGTAGATGTGCCGGGAGAACGCGCTGAACCGCAGCAGCACCATGGCGAGGGCGGCGACCACGACGAAGATGAGGGCGGGGATCGGGACGGTGCCGTTGAACGTCCGCTCCCCCAGCAGCGAGAACGGCACCGGGGCCTGGCCGGGGCCGTCGCCGTAGGTGATGGACACGCCTTCGCCGCCGGACCACATGCGGGCGAGACCGCGGGCGATCTGCATGCCGGCCAGGGTGACGATGAACGACTGGATGCGGAACCGGGCGCTCGCGACCCCTTGCACCAGGCCGAAACCGAGGCCGAGGGCGAGGATCGCGAGCACGGCGGGGACGAGGGCCCAGTCGTTCGTGGTGAGCAGTTCGGCGACGCCGACGGACGCGAGGCCCAGCACCGAGCCCACGGACAGGTCGATGCCGCCGACGAGGATCACCAGCGTCATGCCGACGGCGAGGATGCCGATCTCGGAGATGGCGCGGACGACGTTGAGCAGGTTGTCCGCGCCGAGGAACACGAGTTCGCCGTCGTTCGAGGGGGAGAACACGATCGCGGCGGCGAACACCACGACGAGCCCGAAGACGCTCTGGAACCGGAACAGCGTGGCGAGCACCGTGCGGCCGGTCACCGGACGTCTCCCATGGAGGCGGCGAGCAGCTCGCCTTCGCCGGCGAGGGCGGTGTCGAGCTCGTGCACGGTCTTGCCGCCGCGCAGCACCACCACGCGGTCGCAGACGCCCACGAGCTCGGCGGGTTCGGACGACGCGAGGAGGATTCCCACCCCGGTTTGTGCGACTTCTCCCAGGATCCGGTAGATCTCGGCCTTCGCGCCGACGTCGACGCCTCGGGTGGGTTCGTCGAGCAACAGCAGATGTGGTTTTGTGAGCAGAGCGCGTCCGAGAACCACCTTCTGCTGGTTGCCGCCGGACAGCGAGCCGACCGGGTCGGCCAGTGTGCGAAGTTTGACACCGAGCTGTTCGGCCGAGGTCTGCGCGGTTTCGCGCTCCCGGCCGGCGGAGACGATGCCGAAGCGGGCCAGTGCGTCGACGATGGAGAGGACGGTGTTGGCGAGGGTCGAGTGGTCGAGCGAGAGGCCGGAGATCCGGCGGTCCTCGGGGACGAAGGCCACGCCGTTGCGGAGCGCGTCTCGTGGGGACTTCGGACGGTATTCCTTGCCGTTGAGCCGGATTTCGCCGCCGGTGATGGTTCCGGGGGACGCGCCGTAGAGGGTTTCGAGGAGTTCGGTGCGTCCTGAGCCGAGCAGGCCGGCGACCCCGACGATCTCGCCGGCACCGACGCTCAGGCTGACCCCGGCCGGTTCGCGGCGGCCGGCCTTCGGGGTGACGACGAGTTAGTACTGCAACGACACTTCGTGATGGCCGCGTCGTCGGTAGTGGCTAGTACGTGCTCGGGCTTGGCTGGAGCGTCGCCATCGTGACCAGTGCATCGCATGCTGGATTGTGTGGCGGATCGGTGCGGTGACGCGGTTGAGCAGTTTGCGGATTTCGTTGGACGTGAGCGGTATCAGACCGGGTGCGGATCCCCTTTTTTCGCGGCGTCTCGGGTGATGACGAGGAATGCCGCCGCCGCCATGGAGAGGGTGATGTGCCGATACCATGCTTGGTATCGGCGGACCTGGTAGTGGTCGAGCCCTGTTTCGTTCTTCGCGGTTTGAAAACTTTCTTCGATTGCCCAGCGGGTTCCGGCGACGCGCACCAGTTCTTGGAGGTCGGTTGCGGCGGGGCCGAAGCAAATGTAGTAGGCGATCTCGGTGGGGTCGCTGACTGAGCGGCGGGCCAGCAGCCAGTGGCCGACTTCTGGTCGGCGCAGGGGGCGGATGTCGACGGCGGCCCAATCGTAGATCCGTTGCCCGTGGGCGCCATCGCCGCAGGACAGACGTTGCCAGGTGGCCGGGTCGACGTCCGCGATGACGGCGTGGACACGCCGCTGCCGCAGATCCATGGAAATCACCATCTGGGACTTGGGCACTGCGAGCACATGCGCGATGTCGTGTTCTTCCAGCCAGAGCCGTAGCCGCCCGACCTGCCCATAGGCTTCATCGGCGGTGAACCATGCAAACGGGATTCTCGCGGCGAGCGCGCGTTCCACCATCAGTTGTGCCAGTTCGGGCTTGGTCGCGAATCCGACGTCGTCGGGAATACCGGCTGCAGCGCACCTTCCCCGATCCGCGATCCACTCTTTCGGCAGGTACAACTCGCGATCGATCAAAGCCCGCCCCCGATCCGAGGCGTACGCCAAGAACACGCCGATCTGCGAATTCTCGATCCGCCCAGCCGTGCCCGAATACTGGCGCGCCACGCCGGCGGATTTCGTGCCCTTCTTCACGAATCCGGTCTCGTCGGCGATCAACACGCCACGTTCGGCGTCCCCGAGCACGTCGACCACCGCAGTGCGCACATCATCACGCATGCCCTCGGCGTCCCAGGCGTAGAAGTTCAGCAGCCGCTGCATGCCCTGCGGACCCGTCTCACCGGCCATCTCTGCCAGGGTCCAGCCGTTCTTGCGCTCGGCTTCCGCCAGCAGCCCCCGCAGGTAGGAAACCATTTGCCGCCGCGGCTCCACCCGCGAAAACCGCTCCGCGAACCGCCCCGCGAACGCAGCGAAACGCGCCGACCAGTCCGTCACCATCTCCAGCACACAAGATCAACTACACGACCGTCGAACCCGAGCCTAACCGACACGCCGGTCGATTCATAACGAAGTGTCGTTGCAGTATTAGAGCTTGTCTCATGTGGTTAGTTTTCGGAGTTTCTTCCAGCAGGTCACGGCGGCTGCGAGTTGAAGGAAGGCGAGGAAGTGTGCGGCTTTGCGTTCGTAGCGCAGGGTGAGACGTCGGTAGCCGGTCAGCCAGGCGATCGTCCGTTCGATCACCCACCGGTGTTTGCCGAGTTTCTCGGCGGATTCGATGCCCTTGCGGGCGATCCGCACGCCGATGCCTTGGGTTCTGACCCAGTGGCGCAGCGCGCGCTGGTCGTAGGCCTTGTCTGCATGCAGCTTCGCCGGCCGGCCCCGCCGGGGGCCGCGACGGGACTTCACCGCCGGGATGGCCATCACCAGGGGTTTGAGTGCGTGTGAGTCGTGAGTGTTCGCGGCGGAAATCGCGACCGTGAGCGGCAGCCCGCCGCGATCGGACAAGACGTGGATCTTCGAGCCCGGCTTGCCCCGGTCGACAGGGCTGGGACCGGTCAGAGATCCCCCTTTTCGCGCGAACACAGGCACCGTCCACGATCGCGCGACTCCAGTCCAGCAAGCCCCTGCTCCCGAGTTCGTCGAGGAGGACATGGTGCAGCTCGCGCCAGAGCCCAGCCTCGGTCCACTGGGCGAAGCGGCGGTGCGCGGTCTGGAACGGCACCCCGAACGACGGCGGCAGGTCCCGCCACGCGCACCCACTGGTCAGCACGTACACGATCGCCGTGAACACCTGCCGCGGTTCCAACGGCGCTGTTCCTCCGCCCTGGGGACGCGCCACGAACACCGGGATCAACGGCTCCACCAGGTCCCACAGCTCGTCCGGCACCAGCCGCAACGACAAACGATCAACCACAACCAAGATCATGACGCATCAGTCGTTGATCACCACGTAAGACACGCTCTTAGTCGATTACCAGAACGTGTTCACCTTCGGACGGTTTGGTTTCGGTGGTGAACATCTGCTGCACCGGCCGGCCCACCATCGCTTCGGCGACCTGCGAGGCCGTCAGCTCGCGGGCGGCAAACTCGGCGACGACTTCGCCATTGCGCAGCACCGTCGCCCGGTCCGCGACGCGTCCGATTTCTTCCATGCGGTGGGAGATGTACACCAGGGCCACACCGGCTGTGCGCAACTGGTCGATCACTGCGAACAAGCGCTCGACTTCGCGGGGGGAAAGCGCCGAGGTGGGTTCGTCCATGATCAGGATCTGTGCGTTCAGCGACAGCGCTTTCGCGATGGTCACCAATTGTTGTTCGCCCGTGCGCAACCGCTCGACCGGCGTGGTGGCGTCGAGGTCCACACCGGACTGTTCGAGCAGGGCTTTCGTCTGGCGCACCATGCGCTTGCGGTCGAGCACGCCGTAGCGGGTGTGCGGCTCGCGACCGAGGAACACGTTCTCCGCCACGGACAGCGCCGGCACGAGGTCGAGCTCCTGGTGGATCATCGCGACGCCGGCGCGCTGCGCGTCGGCCGGGCGGGCGAACCGGACCGGCACCCCGCCGATCCGGATCGCCCCCTCCTCGGCGGCCACCTCTCCGGAGAGAACCTTCATCAGGGTGGACTTGCCCGCCCCGTTCTCCCCGAGGAGCGCGTGCACCTCCCCCGCCCACACGGTGAAATCCACCGAACGAACTGCACGCACTCCGCCGTAGGCCTTGCTGACGCCGGCCAGCTCGACCAGCGCGACGCCGTCGTCGCCCATCCCCCCCGATCCCACCGTTCGAGAAATCGATTACCAGCGAAGGTAAGGGGGCCGCCGGGGTGTGTCAAGGGTCACTGGACAACCAGCTGAAAACGAGAGAAACCGGACCAGGTGGAGCGCGGATGTGCGGAAATCTTCGACTGAGTGGGGCAATCCGCTGCTCCGCTCAGTCCAGGACCTGGCCGGTCAGGTCACCGGCGACGGAAGGACATCCGCGGGCCGGAAAACGCAGCCCGCGACCACGTCGACACACGCCCGTCGGCCGGCTGCAACGTTCAACAGCAGACGCCGATCAATCCCCCACCCCACTCGGAAAATCGACCACCGCGGCACGCTCCGGCTCCCCCGCCAGCAGTCGCGTCCACACCGGACTCGTCGTGAAGTGGTTGTCGAACTGCTCCTGCGTGGCGAGCACCTCGGAGGAGTCCGCCGCACCCCGCCGGATGCGGTCGCCCAGGCGGAAGTAGTCGAAGCGGTTCTCGCCCGGGGCCTTGACGATCAGCACGTCGGCGCCGGACTCGGGCAGGGTGCCCCAGGCGTGCACCACGCCCGGAGGGACCAGCAGGTAGTCGCCGGTGGTCAGGACCACGATGTCGGCTCCGACGAGCACGCGGAGGCGGCCGTCGAGCAGGTAGAACATCTCCGGCGCGAGCCGGTGGTAGTGCGGTGGCGGACCGTCCACGCCCGGGCCCAGCGTCGTCCGCACGACGTTCATCACGCCGCCGGTGTCGGCGGCGTCCGCGAGCAGCCACGTGCGGTTCGACTCGGCGCCCAGCACCTCGGCGGCAGCACCCCGGACCAGTACCGGTTCATTCATCCCGATCGACCTCCTCGAAAGCCTGCCAAGATAATACGGCGCCGAACTATTCGAAGTCAAAGCAAACCGGCAGGGTTGAACAACCGGTGACGATCACGCACCGTCCCGGCGACAACCTCGGCCACGCTCCGCACTCTCGCCGTTTCCCCAGTGCGCACACCGTAGGTTTGCCGGGTGGTTTGTGGCAGACCTCGCGCGAAACGTGTCCCCGGCGGTGTGGCCTGGGCAACTTTTTGGCGGGTTCCCACAATGCAGCGGCTCCGGCATGCGCCATGCACGACATTGGTGTACCCGCCGGTAAGGGAGCAGGGTGTAAGCGAAGACAGGCGACGATCCGGACACGGACGTCGCCTGCTGCGCGTGGGTACTTGGGAGGCTCAGTCCGGTGTTCAGTCGTGTCGCCATCGTGAACCGCGGGGAAGCCGCAATGCGGTTGATCCACGCTGTCCGAGATCTTTCCGCGGAGACCGGTACACGGATCGAGACGGTCGCCCTTTACACGGACGCGGACCGGTCCGCGACGTTCGTGCGGGAGGCCGACGTGGCCTACTCGCTGGGGCCGGCCTCGGCGCGCCCGTACCTCGATCTCGCCAAGCTGGAGAAGGCGCTGGTCGAGACGAAGGCCGACGCCGCGTGGGTGGGCTGGGGCTTCGTCGCCGAGGACCCGGCGTTCGCGGAGCTGTGCGAGAAGGTGGGAGTCACCTTCATCGGGCCGAGCGCAGACGCCATGCGCCAGCTCGGTGACAAGATCGGCGCGAAGCTGATCGCCGAGGAGGTCGGCGTCCCGGTGGCGCCGTGGAGCCGCGGCGAGGTCGCGACGCTCGAAGACGCGCTGGCGGCCGGTGACAAGATCGGCTACCCGCTGATGCTCAAGGCCACCGCGGGCGGCGGCGGGCGCGGCATCCGCAAGGTGTCCTCGGCCGACGAGCTCACCGACGCCTACGAGCGCACCAGCCAGGAGGCACTGCGCGCGTTCGGCAGTGGCATCGTGTTCCTGGAGCGCCTGGTCACGGGCGCCCGCCACGTCGAGGTCCAGGTGATCTCCGACGGCGAGACCGCGTGGGCGCTGGGCGTGCGCGACTGCTCGGTGCAGCGGCGCAACCAGAAGATCATCGAGGAGTCGGCGTCGCCGGTCCTCTCGCCGGCGCAGACGGCCGAGCTGAAGTCCTCGGCCGAGCGGCTCGCGGTCAAGGTCGGCTACCGCGGCGCGTGCACCGTCGAGTTCCTCTACCACCCGGGCGAGAAGCTGTTCGCGTTCCTCGAGGTGAACACCCGCCTGCAGGTGGAACACCCGATCACGGAGATCACCACCGGCACTGACCTCGTGCGGCTGCAGCTGCACGTCGCGTCGGGCGGCAAGCTCGAGGGCGAGCAGCCCGCCGAGCTCGGCCACGCCGTGGAGGCGCGGCTCAACGCCGAGGACCCCGACCGCGACTTCGCCCCGTCGCCCGGCCACATCGCGCGGCTGCTGCTGCCGGCCGGCCCGGGCATCCGCGTCGACACCGGCGTGAGCGAAGGCGACACGATCCCCGCCGACTTCGACTCGATGATCGCCAAGATCATCGCCTACGGCCGCGACCGCGACCAGGCGCTCGCCCGCCTGCGCCGCGCGATGTCCGAGACCACCGTGATCATCGAGGGCGGCGCCACCAACAAGAGCTTCGTGCTCGACCTGCTCGACCAGCCCGAGGTGATCGACGCCAGCGCCGACACCGGCTGGATCGACCGCGTCCGCGCCGAAGGCCGCCTGGTCACCAGCAAGCACTCCGCGATCGCGCTCGCCGCCGCGGCCATCGAGGCCTACGAGGACGAGGAAGAGATCGCCCGCGTCCGGCTCCTGTCGACCGCGCACGGCGGGCGTCCGCAGGTGCAGTTCGAAAGCGGCCGTCCGCTCGACCTGAAGCTGCGCGGCGTCGCGTACCGGGTGAGCGTCGCGCGCATCGGGCCGAAGCGTTTCCGCGTCGGCATCAGCGGCGGCGGCGACGTGCACCCGGCCGACGTCGAGATCGAGCGCTTCGACTCCCACAGTGGCCAGATCACCGTGAACGGCACGCGCTTCCGCCTCGTCGCCGCCACCCACGGCCCCATCCACCTGGTCGAGGTCGACGGCATCACCCACCGCGTGAGCCGCGACGAGGGCGGGGTCGTCCGCTCCCCCGCGCCCGCGCTGGTGGTCGCGACGCCGCTCTCGGTCGGCGACGAGGTGGACGCGAACGCGCCGATCCTGGTGCTGGAAAGCATGAAGATGGAGACGGTGCTGCGCGCGCCGTTCCGCGCCCGGGTGCGAGAGCTGCCCGTGTCGATCGGCAGCCAGGTCGAGACCGGCGCCGCGCTGATGCGCCTCGAGCCGCTGGCCGACGACGAGGACGCGGCGGAAGCCGCCGACGCCGGCGAGACCGTGGAGATCGAGCTGCCCGCCGAGCCCACGGCCGCCTCCGCCGCCGACCGCGCGGCCCGCGGGCTGCAGGACCTGCGCGGCCTGCTGCTCGGGTTCGACGTCGACCCACACGACCAGCGCCGCACGCTCGCGGGCTACCTCGCCGCGCGCGCCGAGCAGGGTGCTTCGCGGCCGCTGGCCGCCGAGGTGGAGCTGCTGGGCGTGTTCGCCGACCTGTCGGAGCTCACGCGCAACAAGCCGGCCGGCGAAGACGTCAGCCCGGCGAGCCCGGTGCACAGCGCCCGTGAGTACTTCCACACGTACCTGCAGAGCCTCGACGTGGAGCGCGCCGGGCTGCCCGAGACGTTCCAGGCCCGCCTGCGCCGCGTGCTCGGCCACTACGGCGTGGCCGACCTGGAGCGCACGCCGGAGCTGGAGGAGGCGGTCTTCCGCATCTTCCTTGCCCAGCAACGGTCTTCGTCGGACGTCGCGATCGTCACGGCGCTACTGCGGCAGTGGCTCACGGAGGCACCGCCGACCGGCGACCTGCGCGAGGAGGCCGGCCTGGCGCTGGAGCACCTCGTGGCCGCCACGCAGGTGCGCCACCCGGCGGTGAGCGACTTCGCCCGCGGTGTGGTGTTCCGCTGGTTCGCCCAGCCGCTGCTGCGCCGCGCCCGCGCGGAGGTCTACGCCGAGGTCCGCCGGAGCCTGAAGTACCTCGACCACAACCCGGACGCGCCGGACCGCGCGAAGCTCATCGCCGGCATGGTGTCGAGCTCCGAGCCGCTGGTGCGGCTGCTCGGCCAGCGCATCGACCGGCCCGGCACGGATCCCGCGCCGTTGCTGGAAGTTCTCACCCGGCGTTACTACGGCAACAAGAGCCTGTCCGAAATCGAACGGCGCGAGGTCGCCGAGTGTGTGTTCGTCACCGCGGAGCACGCCGAGCCCGCGCGGGTGGTCACGACGGCCGTCGACTTCGCGCGGCTGCCCGCCGCCGTCCGCGCCGCGGGTGAGCTGGCGAGCGACGCCGGCAGCTACGCCGTGGCCGACATCTACGTGACGTGGGCCGACCAGCCCGACTCCGACACGATGGCCGCGCGGCTCGGCGAGGTCCTCGCCGCGCAGCCGCTGCCGGAGGCGATCACGCGCGTCACCACCACCGTCGCCGGGGGCGGCGGGGCCGTGATGCACCACCACTTCACGTTCCGCCGCGGTGGCGACGGGTTCGCGGAGGACCGGCTGATCCGCGGCCTGCACCCGCGCGTCGCCGAGCGCATGCAGCTGGAGCGGCTGCAGGAGTTCGACCTCACGCGCCTGCCTTCGGCCGACGAAGAGGTGTACCTGTTCAAGTGCGTCGCGCAGGCCAACCCGGCCGACGAGCGGCTGGTCGCGTTGGCGCAGGTGCGTGACCTCACGCCGCTGCGCGAGGCCGACGGCCGGCTCGTGTCGCTGCCCGCGGCCGAGGACACGCTGGCCGCGTGCCTCGACGCGATCCGCAACGTGCAGGCGCAGCGCCCGGCCCGGAAACGCTTCGACACCAACCGGATCGTCGTCTACGTGTGGCCGCCGAGCGACCTCACCATGGACGAGCTGAACCTGCTCGCCCAGCGCGTGCTGCCGTCGACGGCGGGCGCGGGTGTGGAGGAGATCCAGTTCCTGGCACGGCGGCGCAACCCGGAGACGGGCGAGCTGACCGAGCTGGCCGTGACGATCCGCAGCGAGGCCGGCTCGGGCGTGCGCCTGTCGGTCGGCGAGCCGTCGCAGGAGCCGGTGCAACCGCTGGACGACTACCGCCAGAAGGTGCTGCGCGCGGCGCGACGCGACACTGTGTACCCGTACGAGCTCACCGACCTGCTCGCCGGCGGGGGCACGTTCACCGAGCACGACCTCGACGACTCCGGCGCCCTGGTGCCGGTCGAGCGGCCGAAGGGGCGCAACAAGGCCGGGATCGTCGCGGGGGTCGTCTCGACGCCGACCGAGCGGGTGCCCGAGGGTGTCACGCGGGTGGTGCTGCTGGGCGACCCGACGAAGTCCCTCGGCGCGCTCGCGGAGCCGGAGTGCGCGCGGGTGATCGGCGCGCTCGACCTGGCCGAGCGGATGCAGGTGCCCGTCGAGTGGTTCGCGCTGTCGTCCGGCGCCAAGATCTCCATGGACTCCGGCGTGGAGAACATGGACTGGATCGCGGCGGCGCTCAAGCGGATCGTCGAGTTCACGCAGGACGGCGGCGAGATCAACATCGTCGTCTCCGGCATCACCGTCGGCGGCCAGCCGTACTGGAACGCCGAGGCCACGATGCTCATGCACACCAAGGGAATCCTGGTCATGACGCCGGATTCGGCGATGGTGCTCACGGGCAAGCAGTCGCTCGACTTCTCCGGTGGTGTGTCGGCCGAGGACAACTTCGGCATCGGCGGCTACGACCGCGTGATGGGCCCGAACGGCCAGGCGCAGTACTGGGCGCCGAACCTGGCGGGCGCGCGCGACGTGCTGATGTCGCACTACGACCACACCTACGTCGTGCCGGGCGAACCCGGCCCGCGCACCGCGGTGACGGCGGACCCAGTCAGCCGCGACATGTCGGACTTCCCGCACGCGATCGTCGGCAGCGACTTCACCACGGTGGGCCAGATCTTCTCGGCCGAGCACAACCCGGACCGGAAGAAGCCGTTCGACATCCGCACGGTGATGCGCGCACTGTCCGATCAGGACCACCCGGTGCTGGAACGCTGGGCCGGCATGGCCGACGCGGACACCGCGGCCGTGCAGGACGTCCACATCGGCGGGCACCCCGTGTGCCTGCTCGGCATCGAGTCGCGCTCGGTGCCGCGCCGCGGCTTCCCGCCCACCGACGGCCCGGACACCTACACCGCGGGCACCCTGTTCCCGCGTTCGTCCAAAAAGGCCGCCCGCGCGATCAACTCGGCCAGCGGCAACCGTCCGCTGGTGGTGCTGGCGAACCTGTCGGGCTTCGACGGCTCCCCCGAGTCCATGCGCAAGCTGCAGCTGGAGTACGGCGCCGAGATCGGCCGCGCGATCGTCAACTTCGACGGCCCGATCGTGTTCACCGTGATATCCCGCTACCACGGCGGGGCGTTCGTGGTGTTCTCCAAGGCCCTCAACCCGAACATGACGGTGCTCGCCCTGGAGGGCTCCTTCGCCTCCGTGCTGGGCGGCGCGCCGGCCGCCGCGGTCGTGTTCTCGGGCGAGGTCAACACCCGCACGGCGAACGACCCGCGGGTCTCCGCGCTACAGGCCCGCCTGGGCGAACTCAGCGGCGCCGAGCGCGCGGCCTGCGCGGCCGAACTGGCGGAGGTGCAGTCGTCCGTGCGCGCCGAGAAGCTGGGCGAAGTGGCCGCCGAGTTCGACCGCGTGCACAGCATCCAGCGCGCCGTCGAGGTCGGCTCGGTCGACGCGATCGTCAGCGTGGCGGACCTGCGGCCGCGGATCGTGGAGGCGATCGAGCACGGGTTGAAGCGCTGAGGTTTGTGGGAGACGCCGGGCCCTGGGTGGGGTCCGGCGTTTTTCTTTGTCCTCAGTAGACGGAGGTGCGGCAGCCGGACGCGAGGGCGGCACTTCGGGCTCGCCGAGACGCGGTGCCTTGCGGGTGCGGCCTCGGCCGGGCGCGGGCCTTCGCCCCTCAGTGGTGCCGCAAGCCGTGCGCACCACCAAGGCGGATCGGTGCGGCCGTTCGAGGTCCGGCCGGGTTGTGCTCAGTAGACGGAGGCGAGCAGCTCCTCGACCTCGGCTTGGTGTGGTGGGCGGGGAGCGTTTTTCGTCACCGCATCGGCCAAGGCGGTTGCGGCCAGGGTGGGCAGGTCGGTGCGGGTGAGGCCGAGGTCGCGGAGGGGGCGTTTGAGGTGGACGGCCGTGGAGATCGCGTGGACGGCGTCGAGGGCGGTGGGCGCGCCGAGGGAGGCGGCGACCTGGGCGTAGGCGGTGGCCGCGAAGGGGGCGGTGTAGGTCATGACCTCCTCGAGGACCGCGGCCAGCGCGACGCCGTGCGGGGTGCCGGTGCGGGCGGTGATGGCGTGGCCGAGGCCGTGGACCAGGCCGAGGCCCGAGCGGGTCAGGGCGTGGCCCGCGAGGTGAGCGCCGAGCATGAGGTGGGAGCGGGCTTCCAGGTTGGCGCCGTCGCGGTAGGCGGTGGGGAGCCAGGTGCCGACGAGGGTGAGGGCGCGGGCGGCGTCGGCGCGTGACGTGGCGTCGGCGCCGAGGGAGGCGAGGGATTCGACGCCGTGGACGAGGGCGTCGAGGCCGGTGGCGGCGGTGATCGGGGCGGGGAGGCCGAGTGTGAGCTCCGGGTCGAGCACGGCGATGCGCGGGCGGACCGAATCGTGTCCGATGTAGACCTTGCGGCGAGCGCAGACGTCTTCCACCACGCCGAAGCCGTTGGTCTCGGCGCCGGTCCCGGACGTCGTGGGCACGGCGATGATCGGCAGTCCGTCCGAAGCGGACCACAGCGTGTCGGCGTCGGCGGCGAGGGAGCCGGGGTTGCCGGCCAGCAGTGAGATGCCCTTGGCCGCGTCCAGCGCGGACCCGCCGCCGAGGGCGATCACGACGGGCGCGCCGTGCTCGCGCAGGCGGGCGGCGCCGCGGTCGAGCTCCGTCGTCGCGGGGTTGGGGCCGATGTCCTCGTGCACCACGCATTCCACGCCGGCGGCGGAGAAGATCTTCTCCACGCGCCCGACGATGCCCGTCGCGCGCAGGCCGCGGTCGGTCACCACGAAGACCCGCGATCCGCCCAGCTCGGCGGCGAACTCCGGCAGCCGTTCGACGAAGCCGGGCCCGAACTCGGTCCGCACCACCGTGCCCCTTTCCCGTTCGAGGTGGACAAGTCGACAACTCAGGCGAGATCGAGCCAAGTGGTCTTCAGCGCCGTGTATGCGTCGAGCGCGTGCAGCGATTTGTCGCGCCCCGCACCGGTCGCCTTGAACCCGCCGAACGGGGTGATGACGTCGCTCGCGTCGAACGCATGCCGGACAACGGGTCCACGAACCCGCCGGCGATGAAGGGCCGGGTCTCAGGGGTCAGGTTGCGCGCTGCGGCGAGCCAGTCTTCGTAGGTCAGATCCGCCATCGGTCCACCGCCTCCTCGTCGAGTTCGACGCCGAGCCCGGGCCGCGGTGGCACGGTGAGCTCGCCGCCCGGGGTGATCGTCAGGGGTTCGGCCAGCATGAAGTCGCGACGCTGCGGGGTCCAGCCCGGCGGGTCGTACGGGAACTCCAGGTACGGGCCGGCGCCGACACCCGCGGCCAGCGCGAGGTTCGCGAGCAGGCCGATGCCGTTGGTCCAGCTGTGCGGGGTGAACGCGCGGTGCTTCAGCTGCGCCACCTCGGCGAGGGTGCGGGCGCGGTGCATTCCCACCGCGAGCACGGCGTCCATTTGGTAGACATCGAGCACGTCCTGTTCGAGATAGCACAGCAGGTCGGGCACGGAGTGGTGCATTTCTCCCGCGACGATGCGAAGTCCGGGGTTTTCCGAACGCAGCGTGCGAAAACCTTCAACATCGGCGTAGGGCAAGGGTTCCTCGACCCAGAACACGTCGAGCTCGGCCAGGCGGCGCACGAGCCGGCGGGTCGCGGCGAGATCGGTGGCGGGCGCGGTGTCGCCGGCCATGCGCCAGGACTGGTTGAGATCCACCATGATGTGAAAATTCGAACCGAGAGCATCACGCACGGCGGCGGCGGTCTCCACGCCCTCGTCGACGCGGTCGCGGTCGATGCGGATCTTGAGCGCGCGGAACCCCGCTTCCCGGGCCTGTTGCGCGGCTTCGACGCGTTCGGCCGGCGGTTTGAGCTCCGCCGAGGAAGCGTAGACGGGCAGCGACCGGGCGGAGTTCCCGAAGAGCGTGGCGACGGGCAGGCCCGCGACCTGGCCGATGACGTCCCACAGCGCGGCTTCGAGCGGCCAGTAGCGGCCGCCGTGGAAGTTGGCCGTCTCGATGGCCTTGACGTGGCGGACGATGTCGAGCGGATCGGTGCCGACGAACAGGTGCTCGACGGCTTCGAAGCCCGCCATCGTGTCGCCGGAGCCGATGCCGGTGACGCCTTCGTCGGTGCGGACGCGCACGATCGTGGCGTCGAAGTGCCGCCGGGGCTCGGGGTCCCACGCCGCGTGCAGCGGGGGGTCGAGCGGCAGGCGCAGGCGGTCGAGGGTGATCGCGGTGATCTTCATCGGCTTCGACGCTACGAGCGCGCCGGGCGGGCCGACAAGGGTGCGCGGGACATCGCAACGTGTGTTGCGCTCAGGCCAACTCGGTTTAGGGTTCGGCCATGACTGCGTCGGGGTACGGCCTGCGCCGCGACCTCGACCTGCTCGAGGCGCTGGCGTCGGCCGAGGCCCAGCGCGCGGGCGGCCTCGGCGTGGTGCGGCTGGCCGCGGTGACCGGGCGCGAGAAGAGCCAGGTTTCGCGCGCGCTCAAGGCACTGGCCCTGGAAGGCGTGGTCGAGCGCGACCCCGACACTCTCCGCTATCGCATGGGCCGGCGTCTGTTTTCGCTGGTCGCGCGCAGTGCCGAGGACCGTCTCGTGCGGGCCGCCGAGCCCGTGATGCACTCGCTGTCGGCGGATCTGGAGGAGACGAGCCACCTGTGTGTGCTGCGCGACCGCGAGGTGCTGACGCTGCTTTCGGTGTCGGGGCACTCGTTCCGCGTCCACGAATGGGAGGGCCGCGGCGTCCCGGCCGATCGCACCTCCGCCGGGCGCGTACTGCTGTTCGACGCGACGCCGGACGAGCTCTACGTGCGCTTCCCGGACCACCCGGCGCTGCCCACGTTGTGGACCACGATCCGGGCCGCCCGTGACAAGGGGTTCGCCCGGGTGGTGGAGGAGTTCGAGCCCGGGCTGTCCGGCGTCTCGGCTCCGGTGCGGGACTTCCGGGGTCGGGTGGTGGCGGCGTTGAACATCTCGGCGCCGCACGCGCGAATCGGTTCACGGCTGGACGAGGCCGGGGCCCGGACCGTGGCGGCGGCGGATGTGGTTTCGGCGCACCTGGGCTGGGAACCGGAACCCCCGCCGGGCCGGATGACCTGAGGTGCACCGGAGTCTCGGCGGTGGCATCGAACCCCGGAGGGTGCTTCGATGCCGGGCAGTTGTTTCGGGGCAACGGAACGAACCGGCACCGCGCGCCGGTCAGGCCGGTGGCGGGTGTCGATGCGTCACCACGAGCGGCAGGCGACCAGGACCGGGTCGAGCGTGACCCGGTCCTGGTGCCGGCGTGGCGGACGGGCGCCGAGTCCAGTGTGGACTCGACGCCCGTCCGGCGGTCAGTCTTCGGAGTCGTCCTGGTCTTCGGCGAGGAGGGCGTAGAGGCGGCGGCGCGCGTCGGCGAGGATCTTGCGCATCTCGGCGGCCTGGGAGTCGGTGCCGGTGTACGCGACCTGGCCCGCGGCGGCCCAGAGGTCGCCGAGCTGCTTGTGAAGGGCGGCGAAGCGGTCGGCGGCCGGGTCGTCCTCGGGAGCGTGGGACGCCCAGAGCGCCGCGAACTCCTCCTCGCGGCCCGCGACGTGCTCGCGCCCCGCCTCGGTCAGCTGCGCGACGCGGCGGCCGCCTTCCTCGGCCGAGCGGACGAGACCCTCGTCCTCCAGCTGCTGCAGAATCGGGTAGATCGAGCCCGGGCTCGGACGCCACTCTTCGTTCGAGCGGCGGCGGATTTCCTGCATGAGCTGGTAGCCGTGCATCGGACCTTCGGCGAGCAGGGCCAGCACCGCCGGGCGCACGGGCCGCGCCGGTCCCCGTGACCCGCGGCCGCCCCACTGACGGCCGTCGAACCAGGCGCGCGGACCGCCGGGGCCGCCCGGGAAACCTGGTCCGCCTGGGAAACCTGGTCCGCCTGGGAAACCCGGTCCGCCTGGGAAACCCGGTCCACCGGGAAACCCGGGCCCCGGCGGAACCGGCGGCATCGGCGGCGGCGGAGGAAAGCCGCCCGGCCCGCGCGCCGCATCGGGCGCAAAGCCGAAGGGCTCACCGGGGCCGTGGTGGGGGCCGGGCCCGTGATGGCCGCCGAAGAACTCGGGGGCGCCGGGGCCGTGGTGCTCGAATGCGTGGTGCTCGCCGTGGCCGGGGGCGTGGTGTTCGAAGCCGAAGTGGGCAGTGTGGTGGTGGCCGTGGCGCTCGGGGCCACCGAAGCCGCTGAACATGTGGTGGGCGCCTGCTGTCCTGGTCATGAGAATCCCTTCGTGTGCTATCGCCGACATAGCCACGATATATCGGCACACTATCGTCGGCAACCCCGCAGGTCAGAGTGTTGAAGGGTGACTTTGAGGCCGTCCGGGCCACAGATCGGCGCTCGCCGGCGTGCGGATCAGCATGGTGATCCGCACCGGTGGGTGCGCCCGGCTGACGGGTCGCGCGTTGGACGCGAGCGGCGAAGGGGCAGCCGCGGCGGAACCGGCCTTTTCCGTGCTGCCCGAGAGCCGGGCAGCACGGGAAGGGCCGACCCGTACTACTGCACGCTCGTCGCCGGCGCGGTGGTGGCCGCTTCGCCGCCGAAGCGGATGGACTTGGCTTCCTTGCCGACGGCGGTCAGCACGGCGACGCCGACCAGCGCCGGGATGACTGTCCACAAGAGAGCGGCCGAATAGCCCTGCGACTGGGCGATGGCTTCCTGGATCGGCAGGTTCAGCGCGGCCAGCAGGTTGCCCAGCTGATACGTGACGCCGGGGTAGAAGCCGCGGATCGCGTCGGGGGACATTTCGGTGAGGTGGGCCGGGATGACGCCCCAGGCGCCCTGCACCATGATCTGCATGAGGAACGACCCGAGGGCCAGCATGCCGGCGCCGTGGTCGAAGGCGAAGATCGGGATGATCGGCAGGCCCAGCACGGCGGCGCTGACGATGGTCACACGCCGCCCGAAGCGTTCGGACAGGGCGCCGAACGTGAGGCCGCCGATGATCGCGCCGATGTTGTAGATCACGGCGATCCACGTGCTCGTCGACGCGCTCAGGCCGGCGCCGCCGTGGTCGGTGGACTTGAGGAACGTCGGGTACACGTCCTGCGTGCCGTGGCTGAGCCAGTTGAACGCCGTCATCAGGATGATCAGGTACACAAAGCGGCGGATCACCTTGCCGTTGAGCAACACGTCCTTCACCGACGTGCGGGTGACCCGCATCTTCTCCTGCGCCGCCTCCCACACCTCGGATTCCTTGACGCGGGCGCGGATCAGCAGGCTGATGAGCGCCGGGAACACGCTCAGCACGAAGATCCAGCGCCAGTCCAGGTCGAGCGCGGTGTGGAACAGCAGGTACGCCAGCGCGGCCACGAGGTAGCCGCTCGAGTAGCCGGCCTGCAGCACGCCCGAGAAGAACCCGCGCCGCTGCACCGGAATCTTCTCCATGGCCAGCGCCGCGCCCAGGCCCCACTCGCCGCCCATGCCGATGCCGTAGACGAACCGCAGGATCAGCAGCACGGTGAAGTTCGGCGCCACCGCGCAGAGCACGCCGGCGACCGAGTACAGCAGCACATCCACCATCAACGGGATCCGCCGGCCGACGCGGTCCGCCCACAGCCCGAACACCAGCGCCCCCACCGGCCGCATCACGAGCGTCGCCGTGGTGATGAACGCGAGCTGCGTCGCCGTCGCGCCGAAGGACTTGTCCTTGGCGATGTCGGCCAGGATGAACACGACCAGGAAGTAGTCGAACGCGTCCATGGTCCACCCGAGCCAGGCGGCGATGAACGCGTTGCGCTGGTCGGAGGTGAGTTTGGGTTTCTTGCCCGCCGTGGCATCCTGCACCGGAGTCCCCCTGCTCGTTGGTGAGTTTCGAGGTGTCGCCGGTGTTGGTCTACACCTGAGTGAGTGACCGGGCAACCGATGTGGTTTGGCGGTTTTGGTGTCATTCAAGGGGTTTGCGCGGATTCCGGCACGGCCGGAGCAGGGCACGCGACGATCGGGAAGACGCTCGTCACAGGTGAAACGGGCAGGTGGTCAGAGAGAAACGTGCGAGCTCACGTGGTTGCCGACATCGCGGGCCCACGTGCGGATTCGCGCCCAGTCACGGAAATCGCCAGCACGGGACCCACGCGCCATCAGCCGCGGCAGAATCCCCCGGACGAGCGCGGGGTCCAACCGCCCGCCGAACGTGGTGGTGCGTTCCGCGTCGATGCTCGCCGCCAGGAGGGCCACGGACGCGGGCAGGCTCACGTGCACGAGGGACGCGCCGGGGCCGCACGGGCCACTGTGGAAGAGCCAGACCTGGCGTTCACGCAAGGCTTCCACGTTGCGCTCCAGCAACCGCACGGCCGACGGGCGCCAGCGCGAGTAGTACAGCGCGCTCCCGACCACCACGGCCGCATAGCCCGCCACGTCGGCGACGTCGGCCGCGTCCCGCGTGTCCACGGTGTGGCCGAGGGCGCGCAGCTCCTCCGAGACCACCTCGGCGATCTCGCGGGTGCCGCCGTTCTTGCCTGCGTGGGCGACGAGCACTGCGGTCATGTCCCCATTGTCCGCCCTCCGCGGACCGTCGGCGCCCCCAGTTCGCAGGGATCCGCCGAACGGCTGTTCTCATTGACCAGGGAGCAGGAACGCCGGCCGCGTCGCGGGGTCGGGTTCGTCGTAGTAGCGGTGGAAAACCGGGGTCTGCGCGCCGGAAAGCGGTGGCACGAGCCAGCTCCAGTCGGCCGGGCACGAGCGGCCCGCTCGCTCCTCGCGCTCGAGGTGCGTCAGGAACCGCTGTGACTCCGAGTGGTGGTCGGCGATGGTGACGCCCGCTTGGTCGAACGAATACTGCACGGCCAGCGTCAGCTCCACGAGCGCGCGGTCGCGCCACAGCGTGCGGTCGTCGTCCGTGGCCAGGCCCATGAGGCCGGCGATGACGGGGAGCAGGTTGTAGCGCGCGACGTCGGCGAGGTTGCGCGCGCCGATCTCCGTGGCCATGTACCAGCCGTTGAACGGCGCCGCGGAGTAGCGCACGCCGCCGATCTCCAGCGGCATGTTGCTGATGGCGGGCACGGCGTGCCAGCGCAGGCCGAGGCCGGCGAACCAGCGGTGGTCCGGGTGCGTGAGCGGCACCTCCAGCACGGCGTCGGCGGGCAGGCCGAACAGCTGCGGCGAACCCGGTTCCGCCTCGACGAGCAGCGGGAGCACGTCGAACGAACCGCGCCGCTCGGGCGGGCGCCAGCCCAGCTCGCGCACGGTGTCGGTGAACTCGACGTACTGCGGATCGCCCAGCACGGAGCCGTCTTCGAGGCGGTAGCCGGCGTAGCGGATGAGCTGGTCGTTGTGGATGCGCGGGCCGGGCGTGGTCGGGCTGTCCGGCGCGAACACCGTGAGCGTGGGCCGGATCCGGCCGCCGCGGGTCGCTTCGCGCAGGTGCGTGACGCATTCGGCGGCGACTCCCGCGGCGTCGCGCACGTCGCGCCGGTCGCGCACGCGCAGGCCGCGCCAGTAGAGCCGGCCGATGCAGCGGGCGGAGTTGCGCCACGCCACGCGCGCGCCGTGGGCCAGTTCGGCGTGGGTGTGCCGGTAGGAACCGGTTTCGGCGATCTCCTCCTTGATCTGCGCGAGCCGCTCGTCGACGCGCAGGCCGGGCACGGCGGCTTCCGCGTGGCAGAGCCGGATGAATTCCTCGGCCTCGCCGTATTCGACGGTTGTCACCCTTTCGGGCGCCAACGGTGCGTCGAAATTCACTCGCATGGACGCAATGGTCACCGGGCTACTCCACTGGCAGAAAGCACAACCCGCGACACGCAGGCAAGACCCACTGTTCCTCCGTCATTCGGTGCTGATCCGAGCCGGCGGCGACAAATCCCGTAGCCCCAAGGGTTTCGCCAGAACGGGAAGCGTACCCGAAGCGGCGTTCCAGGCAACCGCCGAATGTGCCGGGCACCGCCCGCGAAATGCGGAATTCGCAGGTAGGCGGCGGTGCTGCGGGCGCGGAAATAATTGCGTCACCTCGACCTTGCACAATGTGTCCGGAAATTGATCACGACCTGGAAGCGGTTCCGTGATCACTTGGCGGTAAGGTCGGTGCGACGGCGGGAGGGGTGTGATCGTGGCCAGGCAGCGGATCCCGGTGGTCCTCGTCACGGGGTTCCTCGGCTCGGGCAAGACCACGATGCTCAACCACCTGCTCGCCAACCGCCAGGGCGCACGGGTCGGCGTGGTGGTCAACGACTTCGGCAGCGTGAACATCGACGCGCTCGCCGTGTCCGGCCAGGTCGACACCATGGTCTCCCTCGGCAACGGCTGTCTCTGCTGCGCCGTCGACGCGAGCGGGCTCGACGCGATGCTCGGGCAGCTGTCGAGCTCCGAAGCCGGCATCGACGTGATCGTGGTCGAGGCCAGCGGCATCGCCGAGCCGCGCGACCTGCTACGGCTGATGATCGCGAGCGAGAACCCCGACATCCGCTACGGCGGCCTCGCCGAAGTCGTCGACGCCGCGGAGTTCGACAGCACCCGCGAACGCCACCCCGAGCTGGCCGACCACCTGCGCATCGCCGACCTGGTCGTGGTCAACAAGGCCGACCGCGTCACGGCCGACGAGCTCGCCAAGCTGACCGCGACCGTCGAGGAGTTCGCGCCGGGCGTGCCGGTGCTGGTGACCGACCACGGCCGGGTGGACCCGGAGCTGTTCTTCGACCCGAAGCCGCGCGAACGCTTCGGCCAGCTGTCCTTCGACGACCTGCGCGAAGACGACCACGACCACTCGCAGCACCTCCACGCGGCCTACGAGAGCGTCACCTTCACCGCCGACCGCCCGCTGTCGCCGCGGCGGCTGCTGGCATTCCTCGAACAGCGCCCGCCCGGCCTCTACCGCGTCAAAGGCCACGTGGACCTGGGCCCGCGCGCGCGGTTCGGGCTGCACACCGTGGGCGCGTTCATCCAGCTCGACCGCTCCCCCTGGCCCGCCGGACGGCCACACCGCACCGAGCTCGTGCTGATCGGCGCCGGCCTCGACGCCGACGACGTCACGCGGCGCCTCACCGAGTGCGTGGCCGAAGCCGACGAGATCGACGAACGCGGCCTGCTGCGGATCTTGCGTTACCTCAACGAACCGGCGCCTGACCAGGCAGAAGAGTCTCCAGAGGACTGAGCGCGCCACGCCGAACACCGCCAAACGCACGGATTCCCGCACCGCGCGACGGAAGATGGCTGTGACGAAGGAATGAAGCTGAACCGGCCTCCCAGGAGGACAGTTCCATGGCGACAATCCCCACAGTCCACACCGCGACGCGCTGGTACCTCGTCGGCGTCCTGCCCGACGACGCGCCCGTCGCCCATCTCATGACCCGCGCCGGCGACCTGCGCTACCGCCGCTCGGTCTGCGGCGAACGCGAGTCCCGCACGTGGACACCGGTCGACCTCACGGCCCCGGGCACCGGCGACGTCACCCCGTGCCCCACCTGCGCCGCGACCCTGTCCGGCGCACCACCAGGAGACGGCGACGGTCAGCTGGCGTTCGACCTGCCGTTCGCGTGACGCGCGAGGTCTTCGACGGAGCAGCCGCTCTCCGGGTCGTTCTCGTGCGCCGGGAACGCGGGGATCCGCCGGTCGCCTTCGCGCTCGTACAACCGCCTCGCTGCGGGCTGCCGCAGGCCGGTCTCGAGCCGCAGCCGGCTCAGCTCTTCTTCGCGCGGCTCGGCGCCACGCGCGGCGGCTCGCCCGGCATCTTCGGGTACACCGGCGGCCAAGGGGCGTCCATCAGGCCCGATGCGAGGTCCGCCCGGGACAGCTCCAGCAGCGGTTCGATGGACTGCGGCCGGTCGTTCGCCCCGGCCCAGGGGTCGCCGTGCTCGGCGACGAGAGCGGGCACCGAAGTCAGGGTGAGCGTGTCCGGGATGACGGTGGCGAGGTCGGCCCACGAGATCGGCGTCGACACCTGGCCGCCGACGCGTGGACGGACGCACCACGCGCCGAAGACCGTTTTGTGCGGGGCGTTCTGGTTGAAGTCGACGAAGACGCGCGCGCCGCGTTCCTCCTTCCACCACTGGGCCGTGATGAGGTCCGGGTGGCGGCGTTCGAGGGCCCGCGCGAGGGCGACCGCAGCGGCGCGGACCTGGTAGCCGTCCCAGCGGGGTTCGAGGATGGCGTAGAGGTGCAGGCCGCGCGAGCCGGAGGTCTTCACGTGGACCTCGATGCCCAGCTCGGTCAGGAACTCGCGCACGAGCACCGCCGCGTCGCGCAGCTGCGGGAAGCCGATGCCGGGCGACGGGTCGAGGTCGATGCGCAGCTCGTCGGCGATGTCGAGCGACGCGGCGCGGTTGGGCCACACGTGGAAGCCGAGGCAGCCCTGGTTCACCGCCCACAGCACGTGGGCGAGGTCAGCGGCCACGAGGGCGTCGCTGGTCGTGCCGTTGGGCGTGGAGACGACGGTGGTGGTCAGCCACTTCGGGGCGGTCTTGGGGACGCGTTTCTGAAACCAGCTCTTGCCGCCGGCGCCGTCCGGGTAGCGCTCCAGCAGCAGCGGGCGGCCGCCGAGGCGGTCGAGCAGCGGGCCGGCCACGGCCTGGTAGTAGCGCACGAGGTCGAGCTTCGTCTCGCCGCGCTCGGGGAAGTACACCTTGTCCGGGCTCGAGATCGTCAGCTCGACGCCGTCGAGCTCCAGGACCACGCCGCTCATCTGGCCTCCCCGAACAACGTCGCCAGCTCGGCCGGCGGCGCCTCCTCCAGCTGCGCGTACGTGCACGAAGCCGGGTCACGGTCGGGGCGGAAGCGCACGAGCCGCCCGCCGTGGCGGAACCGGCCGCCCTGCAGGTGCTCGTACCGGACCTCCGCGACCCACTCCGGCCGCACGGCCTCCCACGACAGGTCCTTCTGCGGCGCCCACCGGCTGTTCGCGCCGGGCCGGCGGCCGGGCTCGGGCTCGTACTCGGCCCAGGTGCGCCACGGGTGGCCCTCCAGCGCGTTCTCCCGCAACGGCGCCAGCTCCTCGACCAGCTCGCGGCGCCGCTTGGCGGTGAAACTGCTGGCCACGCCCACGTGGTGCAGCGCGCCGGCGTCGTCGAACAGGCCGAGCAGCAGCGAACCCACGCCCTGCCCGTCCTTGTGCCAGCGGAACCCGGCGACGACGCAGTCGGCCGTGCGTTCGTGCTTGACCTTCCACATCACACGTTTGTCCTGCTCGTACCGCTGATCGGCCGGCTTGGCCATCACGCCGTCGAAGCCGGCGCCCTCGAAGCGGGTGAACCAGTCCTCGGCCGTGTCCGGATCCGTGGTCAGCGGCGTCAGGTGGACGCGCTGCAGGCCGCCGGACGGGTTGTCCCCGAGCAGGTCTTCCAGCATCCGCCGGCGCGTGCGGAACGGTTCCCCGGTGAGATCGCGCTCGCCCAGGGCCAGCAGGTCGAACGCGATGAAACTCGCCGGCGTCTCCTCGGCCAGTTTCCGCACGCGGCTCGCCGCCGGGTGCAGCCGCAGCTGCAGCGACTCGAAGTCCAGGCCCCGCGGCGTGACCAGCACGATCTCGCCGTCGACCACGCACTTCTCCGGCAGCGCGTCGCCCAGCAGCTCGACCAGCTCGGGGAAGTAGCGCGTGAGCGGGCGGTCGTTGCGCGAACCCAGCTCCACCTCGGCGCCGTCGCGGAACACGACGCAGCGGAACCCGTCCCACTTGGGCTCGAACCAGAGCCCCTCGGTCCTCGGGACCTCGTGCACGGCCTTGGCGAGCATCGGCCGCACGGGCGGCATCACGGGAAGCTCCACGCGCCGATCCTAGGCCGAGCCGCCGCTGACCAGCACCGTTTGACCTTCCTCGCCCGTTCGGGAAGAAGTTTCCCCGCTGCGGCGAAGACGTGGTGAAAGCTGTCCCGGCTGGGAGGAAACCCCGCGTGAGAAGAGGCAGAGAAACGACCGCACCGGTGGGCGACGCCGGGCCGGCCGCGCGGTTCCGGCTGGAGCCCGAGGCGTTCACCGAGGTGCACGACCGCAGAGTCCGGTGAGGGCCACGAAAGCCGCGTGGTCTCGGCGATCACGGCCCGCGGCACGCTCGCGGCCGCGCTGGCCGAGCTCCCGCACGGCGAACGCGACGGGCTGTTGCTCTTGGCGCTCGCGGAACTCGATTACAACGAGGTGGCCCCGGCCCCGCCCGCCACGCCGACCGTCGTCCAGTCCGGACAGCAGGTGCTGCTCGCCGCCGCGACCGTCGCCGAGCGCACGCCCGACGCGACCGGCACCTGCTGGCACGTGCCGCAGTAGGTCACGGGCGGGCGCGGCCCGCCGGGAACACCCGCGCCGGCCCGCCCGCCAGGGCCCGGCCGATGCCGCGCGCGGCCGCCATCACCAAGGGCGCCAACGCGGCCGGCTGGGCGCTGCCGGCCCGGACCACAAGGGACACTGCCGCCGCGACCGTGCCGTCGGCGGTGGACACCGGCGCGCCGACCGACAGCGCGTCGACGGTGACCTGGCCGTCGCTGACGGAGTAGCCCTGCTTGCGGACGTCGGCGAGCACGCGGCGCAGCCGAGCCGGATCGCAGACGGTCTTCGCGGTGTAGCCGTGCAGGGGCCCGCCGAGCACTTCCTCCTGCACGGCCGCGGGCGCGTGGGCCAGCAGCACGAGGCCGACGCCCGTGGCGTGCAGGGCGAACCGGCCGCCGACCCGGGTCCAGACCGGCACGGCGTCACGCCCGGCGATGCGTTCGACGAACACCACCTCCAGGCCCTCGCGCACGGCGAGCTGCACGTTCTCGTGCGTGACCTCGTACAGGTCCTCCAGGAACGGCATCGCCGCGTCACGCAGGCCGAGCCCGCGCGGCGCGAGCGACGCGACCTCCCACAGCCGCAGCCCGATGCGGTAGCGCCCCGCCGCGTCGCGTTCCAGCGCACCCCATTCGACGAGCTCGGCCGCGCGCCGGTGCGCGGTCGCGAGCGAGACACCGGACCGCCGGGCCAGCTCGCTGAGACTCAGATCCGCGGCGTTCGGGGTGAAAGCCTCGAGCAGCGCCAGCACCTTGCTGGTCACGGAGGTGCCCGTCGCCGGGGCTTGCCGGGTCATCGCCTCACGCTACCCGCGGGGTCAGAGATCCAGAACCAGTCGCGCACCGGCGCAGCGCGACACGCAGATCATCATCACGTCGCCCGCCTCGCGCTCCGGGCCGGTGAGCACGGAGTCGCGGTGGTCCGGCACCCCGTCGAGCACGCCGGTCTCGCACGTGCCGCACGTCCCCTCCTGGCAGGAGGACAACACGGACACCCCCGACTCCTCCAGCACCTGGAGGATCGAGCGGTCCGCCGGTACCTGCACCGTCCGGCCCGACTGGGCGAGCTCGACCTCGAACGCATCGCGCGGACCGGTGTCGGGCAGCGCCGTGAACCGCTCGAGGTGCAGCAAATCGGGCGCACACCGCTGTTCGACGGCCGCCAGCAGTGGTTCCGGGCCGCAGCTGTAGACGGCCGCGCCCGGTGCCGCGGCCAGCGCCGCGTCGAGGTCGAGCAGGCCGCGTTCGTCCTGCGGCACCAGCTCCACGCGGTCGCCGTAGCGTTCGCGCAGCTCAGCCGCGAAAGCCATCGACGCGCGGGTGCGCCCGCCGTAGAGCAGGTGCCACTCGGCCCCGGCCGCCTCGGCCGCGGCGAGCATCGGCACCAGCGGCGTGATGCCGATGCCGCCCGCCACGAACAGGTAGCGCGGCGAAGGCACCAGCGCGAAGTGGTTGCGCGGACCGCGCACGCGCAGCCGCTCGCCGCCGGTCAGGCCGTGGACGTGCGCCGAGCCGCCGCGTCCGGCCGGCTCATGCAGCACGGCCACCTGCAGCACCGACCGGTCGGCCGGATCACCGCACAGCGAGTACTGCCGCACGAGATCCGGGCCCAGCACCAGATCCACGTGCGCGCCCGGCTCCCAGGCCGGCATCGCCGCGCCGTCCGGGTCGCGCAGGGTCAGCCGGACGACGCCGTCGGCCAGCCGTTCCGGGGCCGCCAGCACCACGTCGAGCTCCAGCTCCGTGGCCAGGACGCTCATCGTCTCCTCCTCATGAACCGGTCAGATCTCTCAGACCGCTCAGACCGCGACGGCCACGCGCTCCGGCGGGACCAACGGCACCGCCGGACCGCCGTGCCCGACGGGGTGGGCCAGCAGCCAGTCCCACAGCTCCACCGGGTCCTCCGACTCGTGCTCGGCCCCGCAGTGGCACACGCCGACGAGCACGTCGGTGCCGAGCTTCCAGTGGATGCGCACCACGTTCTCGCCCCGCAGCATCGCCACGCGCTCGCTCACGACGACACGACCTGCGCGCTCTCGCCGGCCGCCAGCCTCTTGAGGATGCGGCGCGCGGCCAGCCCGCCCGTGTCGATGTTGACCGAAAGCTCCTGGTACCCCTCGGGTTCGGCCTCGATGACGCGTTCGAGGATGTCGAGCGCCCGCACGTCCTGCAGCACGACCGTGCGGTTGTTCTCCGCGAGGAAATCGGACACGGCGGTGTCCTCCAGAGCGAAGTCCCGTGCCACGGCCCAGAAGTCGTGGGTGCTGTGCTCGGTCTCCGGGGTGATCGCGTAGACCACCTCGACGTGGAAACCGTCGGGGTCGGTGCCGTCGGAGTTCGGCAGCACGCCGACGGGCGCGATGCGGCTGTGCAGCAGGTACAGGCACGGCGGGTGGTACTCGATGTCCTGCCAGCGCGTGATCCGGCCTTCGATGCCGGTGGACTTCGCGTAGAACGACGGGCACTCGGCGTCGGCCATGTGGCGGCTGACGTAGATGATGCCGCGGTCCTCGTCGACCTCCGTGGTGATCGGCGTGTTCGCGACCTCCGGCGTGCCGATGTAGCCGCCGTGCAGGTAGGTCTCGTGCGAGAGGTCGAGCAGGTTGTCCACGAGCAGCTCGTACCGCGCGGCCAGCGGTTCCATACCGCTCACGCTGGTGTACGCCGGGTCCGCGAGCCACGGCGCGCGCGGGATCGTGGACTCGTCGGCCAGCTCGCGCTCGCCGATCCACACCCACACGAACGAGTCCTGCTCCACCACCGGGTACGAGGGAACCCTTGCGGTGCGCGGAATCCGGGCCTGGCCGGGGACGAAGACGCACGAACCGGCGCTGTCGTAGGTGAAGCCGTGGTAGCCGCAGACGATCTTGTCGCCGTCGAGCCGGCTCTCCGAGAGCGGGTAGCGGCGGTGCACGCAGCGGTCGGCCAGCGCGACGACGTCGCCGGATTCGGTGCGGTAGAAGACGATCGGCTCGCCGAGCACGGTCCGGGAGAACAGCTCCCGGCCCACCTCGCGGCCGTATGCGGCGACGTACCACTGGTTTCGGGCGAACGCTGCCATCGACGCCTCAGAGCTCCTTCGGTCGGGGTCGGTTTCCGAAGCTCTCACCCGCGGTGCGCCGGGGACCATCCGGGTTTTCACCCACTGAAAGACTCTCGTCGTCACGAAATCACCTCTTCCCACAGCGCGGGGGCGGACGTACAGTCGGCGGCATCGTTATTTCGGGTACCGGAACGTACGGGGACCAAAATGACCACCAACGACACCGAGACCTTCGACGAACTGGGCCCGGAAGCGGGCCTCGGCGAGGTCCTGCTGGCTCTGGGCGGGCGCTTGACCCGGCTCCAGACGGAGCTGCTCGCCGGGCTCGAGCTGCCGCTCACCATCCGGCAGTACCGGATCCTGTCGAGGGTCGGGAGCGGCCACACGTCGCTCACGGCGCTGTGCAAGCTCGCGCACCGCAACCCGTCGACGATGTCGGAAAGCGTCGACAAGATGGTGAACCAGGGCCTACTCTCGCGCCGTCCCTCGGCCACGAGCCGGCGCACGATGCAGCTCGAGCTCACCGCCAAGGGCGTCACCGCGCGGGACACCGCCCGGCGCACCCTCGACAAGTTCGCGGCCGAACTGACCGCGGGCCTCGCCCCCGAGGTGCGCGACCAGCTGCTGCCCGCGCTCTCGCAGATCTACTTCGACGTCCAGGGCAACCTGGACGACCGGTGACGGAAGAAGACCCAAGGGGGGTCAGCACCACCGCACCACACCGGATCGGAACCGTTTGACGCCAGGCCATCCGGCCCTGCGCCACGGGTTTCGAACCGGACGGCTTCGAGCCGCCGGCCGACATCCCTCGGCCTCCGCACCGCCGGGCTTTCGAGCCGGGCCGCTTCGGAGTGCCGTGGTGCCGGAGTCTCGAAGCCATCGGGTGGCAACCGATCGGTTCGACACGGCCGGACGCACGCCGGTGGCCCACAAGGCCGCCGACCGGCGAACCGGACCGCCGATGGGTTGCCGGCCAACGGGTTCCACGCCGTTCGACCACCGCGTCGGGCGGCGAGGAGCCACCGGGTAGCACCAGCCGCCGTCCTACGAGCTGCTGGGTTTCACAAGCCCTGGGTTGTTCCAGCCACAAGGAGGTGGCCCCACATGCCCCCGTCCCCCGCGACCTCGTCCCACTCCCTGCTCTCCCGCCTCGACGAGTCGGCGTTCACCGCACGGCACCTGAGAATCTACGTGACCGTCCTCATCGGACATTTCCTGTGCGGGTTCGTGATCAACCTGACCGGCGTGATCCTGCCGGGTGTCATCAAGACCTTCCACCTCACCAGCGAGTCGGCCGGCGTGTTCTCCTCGGCGCTGTTCGCGGGCATGCTCGTGGGCGCGGCCGTCGCCGGCACGGTGTCCGACCGGTTCGGCCGGAAGGTGCCGCTGTCGATCACGGTGATCGTCTACGCCGTGTTCTCGCTCGCCGCGGTGTTCGCGCCCAGTTTCGGCGCCCTCGTCGCGTTCCGCGCGCTGCAAGGGATCGGGCTCGGTGCCGAGATCGCCGTGGTCCTGCCCTACATCGCCGAGTTCGTGCCCTCGCGCCACCGCGGCCCGCTCGTCACCGCCGCCACGGCGGCGTGGCTGATCGGGCTGCCGACGGCGGCCGCGGTCGGCACCGCGGTGGTGCCGGCGTTCGGCTGGCGCGCGATGTTCGTGATCGCCACCGTGCCGGTGGTCGTCGGTGTGTTCATGCTGGCGACGCTGCCGGAGTCGGTCCGCTACCTGCTGCGCCGCGATCGTCTCGCCGACGCCGCGGCCATCGTCAGCGGCCTGTGCCGGGGCGGCAACCCCACCGAAGCCCCCGCCGGCCGGCCCGCGGCACCCGAGAGCGGCGGCACCGTGCGCACGCTCGTCGCCCGGCACTACCTGCGCTACACGATCGCCATCTGGTTCATGGAGGTCTGCGCCGGCGCGTTCCTCTACGGGCTCTCGAGCTGGCTGCCCTCGGTCCTGGAAGACCAGGGCGTGGACCTGCTCAAGAGCTTCGGCTACACGGCGATCATCACGGCCGCCGGCGTGGTCGGCGCGATCCTCGCCGGGCAGCTGATCAACCGGATCGGCCGCCGCGTGGTGCTCGGCGGGGCGTTCGTCCTCAGTGGAGTGTTCTGCCTCGCCTGGGGCACCACGTCGGCGACCGGCGCGGTGATCGTGCTCGGCTCGCTGGCCACGTTCTTCGGCAGCGGCCTGGCCGGCAGCACGCTCTTCGCCTACGCCAGCGAGCTCTACCCCACGGCCAGCCGCGCGACCGGGCTCGGCTGGGCGGCGGCGTGGCAGAAGGTCGGCGGCCTCATCATGCCCGTGCTCGTCGGGTTCATCCTGGCGGCACACGCTTCGCAGTTCCTGTTCTTCCTGGTCTTCGGGATCATCTCGATCCTCGCCGGGATCGCCGCGCTCGTGGCGACCTTCGAGACCCGCGGCCGCACCGTCGAGCAGATCACGAGCGAGATCACCGGCGAAGGGGCGCCCGCCGCCCTGGCCCCGGCGCGCTCCTGACTGCCCGAGTCACCACCGGAAACCGACCCCACCACAACCACAGTGGAGGTACCCATGACGATCGACCACGCCCCGGCACCCGCCGGAGCGGGCCTGTCCCCCGAGGACCTCGCGGAGCTGCAGCTGCGGCACCGCAAGATCCGCGACGCGATGGCCGAGCAGGGCCTGGACGTCGTGCTCGCCTACGGCCCCGCCTGGCGGCGGGAGAACATCCGCTACTTCACCGACGTGACCCCGGCCGGCAGCGCCGCGCTCGTGGTGTTCCCCGCCGAAGGTGACGCGGTGGCGTTCTCGACCCGGCCTTCGGACCTCGCGGCCTTCACCGCGCAGGGCTGGGTCGGCGAGGCCCGGCGGCTGGACCCGGCGAACCCGGCCGAGCTGGGCGTGGTCCTCAAGGAGCTGGCGCCGCGGCGCATCGGCATCGCCCACCACGAGCTCGTGCCGCTCGTGCTCATGGAGACGATCCGCGCCGCGGCGCCGGGCGCCGAAGTCGGGTCGGCCACGAAGCTGCTCGACACCGCGCGGCTGGTGAAGAGCGAGTGGGAGCTGGCGCGGATGCGCCGCAGCGCCGTCGTGTGCGCGGCCGGCTGGGAAGCGTTCGTGGACGTGCTCGAACCGGGGCTGCCGGAGTACCGGATCGTCGCGGAGGTCGAGGCGCGGCTGAAGAACCTCGGGGCCGAGGACAACTTCATGCTCATCGCGTCGGGCCGCGACGAGGTGCGCGGCATGACCCCGCCGGGCGACCGGCTGCTCGAAGCCGGCGACATGGTGCGGACCGAGCTCACGCCCAAGATGGACGGGTACTGGCTGCAGATCTGCCGCTCCGCCGTGGTGGGCAAGGCCGACGACGGGCAGCGCAAGTCGTTCGACCTGTTCAACGAGGCCGTCGAGGCCGGCATCTCCGTGGTGCGCCCCGGCATCACCGCCCACGAGGTGGCGATGGCCGAGAACGACGTGTTCCGCAAGTACGGCTACGGCGAGTACTGCAGCAGCAACTACACCCGCGTGCGCGGCCACGGCCACGGCCTGCACCTCGACGAGACGCCGATCATCGAGGGCAACCACACCGTGCTGCCCGAGAACTCCGTGTTCATCATCCACCCCAACACCTACACGCCGCTGGCCGGCTACCACGTGCTCGGCGACCCCGTGCGCGTGACCGCCGACGGCTGTGAAGTGCTGATCACGACCGAACGGAAGCTGTTCGAGACAGGAGACGTGGCGTGAAACGAGGTCTGCACGTACTCGACCCCGCGGAAACCCCCGACCAGGAGTGGGGCGACCGCGTCGCCGCGCTGCAGAAGGCCATGGCGGCCCAGGGCGTCGACGTCGCGTTCGTCTACGCCGACGTGTCGCGCTCCGACGACCTCGCCTACCTGACCAACCTGTGCCTGTACTGGAACGAAGGTGTGCTGGCGATCCCCGCCGAGGGACCCGTCACGTTCCTCACCAAGCTCTCGCTGCGGGTGCAGAACTGGATGAAGGCCTCGTCGAAGGTCACGGAGTTCAGCGGTGGCAAGAACTTCGCCGACCTCGTCGCGAAGTACCTGCTGGGCAAGAAGAACGGCACGATCGGCCTGGTCGACGCCGCGCTGTGGCCCGCCGACGTGGCCGACGAGATCGTGGCCGCGGTGCCCGGCTGGCAGGTCGAGCGCCTCGGCGGGCTGGTGCGCGAGCAGCGCCTGATCCCGTCGGCGGCCGAGACCGAGCTGCTGCGCGCGGCCGGCCGGATCCTCGACGACGCCGCGGCCAAGGCCACGGTGGAGGGCAGCACCGCCGGCAGCCGCGTCGAGACCGTGGAACGCGCCCTGCGCGGCGGCGGGTTCCTCGACCTGTACCCGAGCTCGCTGTCCACTTCGGACGGCGTGACGTCCTTCGGCGTCACCGGGCAGTACCGGATGAACTGGGTGTACTCGAGCCGCGTCCTCGGTGACGGCGCCGGCTGGCCGGGTGCGCTGAAGGACGCTCTGACCGCGGCCATCGCCTCGGCCAAGGCCGGCGCGAGGATCGGCTCGCTCGCCGAGGCCGCCGCACCCGCGCTGGCGAAGCTGCCGGAGGGCGCCAAGGCCGAGGTCCGCTGGGTCAACCAGGCCGACCTGTCCACCAGCGGCGAGTTCCGCGCCCAGGACCCGGCCGCCGTACTGGCCGAAGGCGAAGCGGGCGCGGTGTCCGTGGAAGTCGCCTTCGCCGACGGCGGCAACGCGGCCGTGGCCGAGACCGTCCGCGTCACCGCGGGCGAACCAGAACACCTGACAGGAGCACAACGGTGAGGATCCTTTCCAACGGCGACATCGAGCAGGTGCTCACCGCCGGCGAGACGCTCGACGCGCTGGAGACGGCGTACAAGGAGCTCAACTCCGGCCAGGGCGCCAACCGGCCGCGCAACCACACGTACTTCCCGGTCGAGGACAGCCGTCACCCGGGCTTCCGCTTCCGGTTCAAGTCGCAGGAGGGCGGCAACGTCTCCAGCGGCGTGTGGGCGCTGCGGATCACGTCCGACATCGCGGGCGTCGAGACGCTGCCCTCCGGGGTGCAGCGGCGCCGGCTCATCCCGGCCGCGCCCGGTGGCCGCTACGTCGGGCTCGTCACGCTCTACAGCCTGACCACGCTCGAACCGCTCGCCATCATGCACGACAGCTTCATCCAGAAGATGCGCGTCGGCGCCACCTCGGCGCTCGGCATCCGCGAACTGTCCAACCCGGACGCGACGGTCGCCGGGATGTTCGGCTCGGGCTGGCAGGCCGAGGCGCACCTGGAGTGCCTGCTCATGGTGCGGCCGAACATCGAAGAGGTCCGCGTGTACAGCCCCACGCCCGAGCACCGCGAACACTTCGCGAAGGTGTGGAGCGAGAAGACCGGGCGCAAGATCGTGGCCGTGGACGAGCGGCGCGACGCGGTGGCCGGCTGCCAGATCGTCACCTGCGCCACCGCGGCCATGGAAGCCTGCTTCGACGGCGCCTGGCTCGACCCCGGCACGCACGTCACGGCCATCACCTCGCCCGACGGCACCGCCACCCGGCGCGAGCTGGACGACACGACGTTCGACCGCGCCGCGCCGCACATCACCGTGCTCTCGCGCGAGCAGGTGCACCACGACAAGCAGTACGACATCCTCGGCCCGGTCACCCGCGGCCTGATGGAGTGGGACGCCATCCGCGAGCTCGGCGACCTGCTGCTGGGCGAGGCGCCGGGCCGCACGAGCCCCGAGGACATCACGGTGTTCGCGAACAACACCGGCATGGGCGTGCAGTTCGCGGCCGTCTGCGCGCGGGCGCTGGCCCTGGCCGAGAAGCGCGAGCTCGGGCACACGGTGCCGACCGACTGGTTCCTGGAAGAGACGAGCCCGTGACCGGAAACCGCCGCACACCAACGGATCCACGAGCGGAGACTTCCCATGGGCAGTGATTTTCGTGTCGGAGGCCAGGTCATCACCTTCGGCGAGAACGTGAACACCGACGTCATCATCCCCGGCCGTTACCTCGTGAGCATCGACCCGGCGGAGCTCGCCGAGCACGCTTTCGAGCCACTGGGGCCGGAGACCCAGGCGCGGCTGCGGGCGAGCGACGTCGTGGTCGCCGGCCGTAACTTCGGCTGCGGCAGCGCGCGGGAGCAGGCCGCCACGTGCCTGATCGGCGCCGGGATCAAGGCGGTCGTCGCCGCCTCCTTCTCCCGCGTCTTCTTCCGCAACGCCATCAACACCGGGCTCGTCGCGGTCGAGTCGCCCGCCGCGGCCGAGGCCGCCACCGACGGTGGCGAGATGTGGGTCGACTACGACGCGGGCACGGTCGAGGTGGACGGGCAGACCTTCCCGTTCAGCCCGTACCCGCAGGTGCTGCGGGAGATCATGGCCGACGGCGGCCTGATCCCGCACCTGATGGCGAGCTTCGCGGGAGGAAAGCAGTGACCGCCAAGACCTTCGCGCAGAAGGCGATCGAACGCGCGTCCGGGGTCGCCGACCTCGTGCCGGGCCAGATCGTCGACGCGTTCCCCGACCTGTACATGAGCCACACCGCGAGCTGGCGGTGCATCCGGACGCTCGAGAAGATGGGCGTCGAACAGCTCTACGACGTGAACCGCGTCGCCATGGTGATGGACCACCTGTCCCCCGCCATGAACGCCAAAACGGCCGCGGACCACGCCCTGTGCCGCGAGTTCGCGCAGAAGATGGGCGTGAAGAACTTCTTCGACGTCAACAGCGGCATCGCGCACATCGTGCTCATGGAGCACGGCCTCGTGCGGCCCGGCCAGTTCATCATCGGCACCGACTCGCACTCGACGATCTACGGCGCGCTGGGCGCGTTCGGCACGGGCGTCGGGTTCAGCGAGATCACCGCCGCGTGGGTCACCGGCAAGCTGTGGGTCAAGGTGCCCGAGTCGGTGCGGATCGTGATCGACGGCGACCTCGCGCCGGGCGTCTACGCCAAGGACATCATGCTCAAGCTCATCGGCGACCTCGGTGCCGACGGGCTGACCTACGAGTCGGTGGAGTTCTCCGGCTCCTACGTCGAGGGCATGTCCGTGTCCGAGCGCATGACGTTCTGCAACCTGGCCATGGAGATGGGCGCCAAGAACGCCTTCGTGGCCCCGGACGACACCACGCTCGCCTACCTCGACGAGGCCGGCGTGCCGCGTGACGAGCTGGACATCCTGCTGCCGGACGAGGGCGCGACCTACCGCGCCACCGTGCGGCTCGACGGGCCGACGCTCGCCCCGCAGATCGCGGTGCCGCACACGGTCGACAACGTGGTGGGCGTCGGCGACGTCGCCGGCACGAAGCTCGACCAGGTCTTCATCGGCTCTTGCGCCAACGCCAAGTACGACGACCTCGTGATCGCGGCCGACGTGCTCGCCGGCCACCGCGTGGCCCCGGGCCTGCGGCTCATCGTCACGCCCGCGTCGGCGAAGATCATGGCGCAGGCATCGGACAGCGGCGTGCTCACGAAGCTGATCCAGGCCGGCGCGATGATCACCAACCCCGGCTGCGGCGCGTGCGCGGGCAACGGCGGCGCGATGGCCGACGGCGAGACCACGCTGTCGACCGCCAACCGCAACTTCCAGGGCCGCATGGGCAGCTACGACTCGAAGATCTTCCTGTCGAGCCCGGCCACGGCCGCGGCGTCGGCGATCCGCGGCGTCATCACCGACCCGCGCGAGATCGTTGCGACGGCGGTGGTCGCGTGAACCTCGTCGAGAAGATCCTCGCCCGCGCCAGCGGGCGCGAGTCCGTGGCGCCCGGCGAGATCGTCGTGGCCAAAGTGGACCGCCTGATCATGCACGACCTGTCGGGGTACCTCACCTCGCAGGTGTACGAGAAGCGCGTGAACGTGCCCATCCCCGATCCGGAGCGGGCCGTGATGGTGTTCGACCACCACTTCGCGCCGCCGACCGAGCAGCAGGCGGACGTGCTGCAGCACAACCGCCGGTGGGCCCGCAAGCACGGCCTCAAGCTGTACGACTGCGGCAACGGCAACCTGCACCACGCCGTGGTCCGCAACGGGCACATCAAGCCCGGCATGATCGTGGTCGGGTCCGACAGCCACACGCCGGTGCACGGCACCATGGGCGCCCTGGCTGTGGCACTCGGCAACGACTCGCACGCCGGAACCGTGCTGCCGTACGGCAAAGCGTGGTTCAAGGTGCCGGAGACGACCCGCGTCCACCTCGAAGGCACGCCGAAGCCCGGCGTCACCCCGCGCGACATCGCGCTGTGGCTGGTCGGGCGCATCGGCGAGGGCGAGCTGAACTACCGGGCCGTGGAGTTCGGCGGCCCGTACGTGCGCGGACTGTCCTTCTGGGACCGTTGGCTGTTCCCGCTGCTGTGCGTGGACCTCGGCGCCAAGTGCAGCTTCGTCGAGCCGGACGAGATCACCGAGGCGTTCGTGCGCACGCTGCCCGGCGGCGACGCCGGCCTGCTCGTGCACGGCGACGGTGAGGAAGCCGCGCAGGTGCTGCGATTCGACGTCGGCGAGGTCGACCCCACGGTCGCGTGCCCGCCGACCGTCGGCAACGTCAAGCCCGTGGCCGAGGTCGCCGGCACGCCGGTGCAGTACGCGGAGCTGGGCGGCCACGGCGGCGGCCGGCTCGAGGACTTCCGCGCGGCGGCCGAGGTCCTGGCCGGGCACAAGGTGCACCCGGACACGCGGTTCCACCTCGTGCCGTCCAGCCGCGAGGTGTTCGCGGAGGCCGCGCGCGAAGGGCTTGTGCTCGCGTTGCACGAGGCCGGTGCCACGTGGTTCCCGCCCAGCACGGGCTCGAACCAGGCCTACAACATGGGCGCGATGGCGTCCGACGAGACGATGATCTCCACCCACGCCCGCAACTTCCCCGGCCGCAACGGCAGCCCGGACGCGTCGATGTACCTGGCGTCTTCGGAAACCGTTGCCGCGTCGGCCGTCGCGGGGGTCATCGCGAGCCGTGCAGGAGGGAAAGCGTGAAGTTCGAGGGCCGCTGCTGGCGGTTCGGGGACAACATCCCGACCGACCGGCTCGTGAAGACCCAGTACGTGTTCGAGCCGATGGAGATCCTCGTGCAGCACGTGCTCGAAGACCTCAACCCGGAGTTCCCGAAGCAGGTGCAGCCCGGTGACATCGTGTTCGCCGGCAAGCACTTCGGGCAGTCCTCGGGCCGCGCCATCGCGACGAAAGCGTTGCAGGCCACCGGAATCGGGTGCGTGGTCGCGGAGACGTTCGCCCGGACGTTCTACCGCAACTGCTTCGAGGTCGGCCTGCCGGCGCTCGAAGTCGGGCTGAACCCCGACTTCGCCGCCGACGGCGACCGCGTGCGCGTGGACCTCGCCACCGGCGAGTTCACCAACCTCACCACGCAGACGACGATCCGCGGTGCCGCGGCCGACCCGTTCCTCGTCGACATGCTCGAGGCGGGTGGGCTGATCAGCCTCGCGAAGAACCGGCCGGAGGTGTTCCGCTAGGACGGACGTACACGGTGAAACCCCCTGGCGGACAAGGACTTCGCGTCCGCCGGGGGTTTCGTCGTGCCCGCGGCGCGGACCGGAAACCCGCGGAAATCGATGTTTCTCAGCTTCTTGACGCGCGTCGAGATTGAGAGTCACACTGACCGGAGCACAAAGAGGTGCACCTCCCGATGCTTCTCATGGTCGACACCTCGCCCGATTCCAGACCGGGGCGGAAAAAGCTCCCCGCGTCCCCGGTCTCCCCTCTGGACACAATCGAGGTCTCCCCCGTGCCATGGAAAACTCTCCGCCGGACCCGGCTCGCGTTACCGGCTCTCGCTCTCGCCCTCGTCGCCACCGCGTGCGGCTCGGGTGGTGGTGGCGCCTCGGGCGGCGACACGATCACCCTCGGCCTGCCGGTGCAGGCCACCACGCTCGCGCCGGTCTACCTGGCCGACGACCTGAACCTCTGGAAGCAGCACGGTCTCACCGTCAAACCCGTCACGTTCAAGGGTGACGCCGAGCTCGCCAAGGCCGTGCTGTCCGGCGACGTCGACGTCGCGGTCGGTTCGCTCACCGGGCCGCTCACGGCCGAGGAAGCCGGCCAGGACGTGAAGGTCATCTACGGCGGTTTCGACATGACGGCGTTCGCCTGGTACGCCGTGCCCGAGATCCACACCGTGGCCCAGGGCAAGGGAAAGAACTGGGGTGTGACGACCATCGGCTCGTCCACCGACCTGCTCACGCGCTTCGCCGCGGCGAAGGCCGGCCTGGACCCCAACAAGGACATCAAGGTCGTGCAGGGCGGCGCCTCGGCGGCGCGCCTGGCGGCCATGAAGGCGGGCCAGCTGCAGGCCAACATCTTCACCGAGCCGCAGACGGTCTACGCGCAGAAAGAGGGCTACAACAAGATCCTCGACCTCAAGGATCTCGTCGACAGCTACCCGATGCACGTCACCTGGAGCAAGCCGGGCTTCGTCAACGACAACCCCGACCGCGCCAAGAAGTTCGTCGACACCCTGTCGCAGGCCATGAAGATGACCAAGGACCAGCCCGACGACGCGGTGAAGTCGATCGCGAAGAACCTCAAGATCAGCACCGACGACGCGAAGGCCAGCATGGCCGAGTGGATCGACCAGCTCTACCCCGACGGCCGCATGCCCTCGGCGAAGGCGATGGACGACTTCTGGCAGATGGGCCTGCAGGGCAAGGTGTTCGCGAAACGCCTGCCCGACTCGCAGTGGCTCGACACCCGCTTCCTGCCCAAGACCAGCTGAGCGGAGCACGAGATGGCAGACATCACCTTCGACCAGCTGCAGATCTCCTACGCCGGCAAGGGCGAGCCGTTCGTGGCGGTGAACGGGTTCGAGGCGCACGTGCGCGACGGCGAGTTCGTGACGATCGTCGGCGCCAGCGGCTGCGGCAAGAGCAGCGTGCTGCTGGCCGCCGACGGCCTGCTGAAGCCGTCGGGCGGGCAGATCCGCATCGGCGAGAAGATCGTGACCAAACCCGGCCCCGACCGCGGGGTCGTGTTCCAGGACGCGTCGCTGATGCCGTGGCGCACGATCCTCGCGAACGTCGCGTTCGGACTCGAGATGCAGGGTGTCGACAAGGCGACGCGGCTGGACCGGGCGCGGCACTTCATCGAGCTGGTCGGCCTGGGCGGGCGTGAAGAGGCCCACCCGCACCAGCTCTCGGGCGGCATGCGCCAGCGCGTCGGCATCGCCCGCGCGCTGGCCACCGACCCCGAGGTGCTGCTGATGGACGAGCCGTTCGGCGCGCTGGACGCGCAGACGCGCGAGCTGATGGCCACCGAGCTGCTGCGGATCTGGGACCTGGACCGGAAAACGGTGCTGTTCGTGACCCACGGCATCGACGAGGCGGTGTTCCTCGCCGACCGCGTGCTCGTGATGGGCGGCAGCCCGAGCCGCGTGGTCGAGGTGATGGAGATCGACCTGCCGCGCCCGCGGGACGCCGCGGTGCGCGCGAGCGAGGCGTTCGGCAAGTACCGCACGCACCTGGCCGAGCTGCTCTTCGGCGCGCAGGCCGGGGCGGCGGTGCCGTCATGACGCAGGGCTTGCGAACGCGGCCGCCGCGCCCGGTGGCCGCGGCGCCGCCGAGCCGCGCGGTGGGCCTGCGCTGGCTGCCGCCGGTACGGGCGCGGTTCGTGCTCGGCAGCGTCGTCGTGGTGCTCGCGCTGTGGCAACTGGCCGCCTCGACCGGCCTGGTCGACGTGCAGTTCACCAGCACCCCGGTCGCGATCGTCCGAGCCGGCGGCGACCTCCTGAGCTCGGGTGAGCTGTGGGACAACGCGCAGACGACGCTCGTCGAGTTCTTCACGGGCTTCCTGCTCGCCGTCGTGGTCGGCGTGCCGGTGGGCATGCTGATGGGCTGGAAGCTGCGGATCCGCCAGACGCTGGAACCGGCGCTGATCGCGCTCTACGTGACGCCGTCGCTCGCGTTGCTGCCGCTCGTGGTTCTCGCGCTGGGCATCGGCGAGGCGTCGAAGATCGCGATGGTGTTCATCGAGGCCGTGATCACGATCGCGGTGAACGCGATGGCCGGCATCCGCGAGACGGACCCGAAGCTCGTGCAGGCCGCGCGGGCGTTCTGCGCCGGTGGCGGTGCGATGTTCGGCAAGATCCTGTTCCCCAGCGCGCTGCCGACGATCATGGCCGGCCTGCGCCTGGGCGCCGGGCGCGGCGTGATCGCGGTGATCGTGGCCGAGCTCTACGGCGGCACGGACGGTGTGGGCCAGCTGATCTCCACGTACGGCCAGAACTTCGACGTCGCGCCGCTGCTGTTCCTGACGCTCGTGGTCGGGATCTTCGGGTACGTCGTGACCGCGCTGCTGCGCGTGCTCGGCACGGCCGCCACGGCTTGGGAGAGGTGACCCGATGACCACCACTGTCAGTCCCCGGAAGCGGCGGGTGCCGGAGAAGGCCATGCCGATCGTGCTCGGCGGCGGGTTCCTCGTGCTGGTCGCGATCCTGTGGCAGATCGCCGCGTGGGCCGGCCTCGTGAACCCGTTCCTCACGTCCTCCCCCGTGCTCATCGCGGGCTCGCTCGGCGACCAGATCGGCTCGGGCCTGCTGCTGCACAGCCTCGGCACGAGCGCGCTGGAGCTGGTGATCGGCTTCGGGATGGCCGCGATCGTCGGTGTCGCGGTGGGGCTGCTGATGGGCCGCTACCGCTACGTCGACTACGTGGTCGAGCCGTACGTGTGGCTCCTGTACTCCGCCCCGATCGTGGCCCTGTTCCCGTTGCTGGTGCTGATGTTCGGCCTCGGCAGCCCGTCGGTCGTGGCCATCACGTTCCTGATGTCGGTGATCCCCGTGATCGTCAACTCCGCCCAGGGCGTGCGCAACGTCGACCCGAAGCTGATCCGCACCGCCGTGTCGTTCGGCGCGGGCGAGACGGCCTTGCTGCGCAAGGTGATCCTGCCCGCGTCGGTGCCGACGGTGATGGCCGGGCTGCGCCTGGGCGTGGGCCGCGGGCTCGTCGGCGTGGTCGTGGGCGAGTTCTTCGCGGGCGACGGCGGGATCGGCTACAACATCAGCTTCTTCGCCGGCCACCTCGGCACCACGGAGGTGCTCGCGTCGGTGTTCGTCGTGATCGTGGCCGGTGTCCTGCTCAACGTGGGCGCCCGCAAGCTCGAATCCCTCGCCGACTCCTGGCGCACCGAACTCCCCTGACCGCTTTCGCAGAAAGAGGTACCCCGTGAAGCAGATCGCCGCCGACATCGGCGGGACGTTCACCGACCTGACCGCCGTGGACGAGCACGGCGTCTTCACCACCGCCAAGACCCTCACCACCCCGCACGACCACGCGGAGGGCGTGCTCGACGGCCTCGACAAGCTCGGCGCGCACCTGCCCGACACCGAGCTGTTCCTGCACGGCTCCACCATCGCGATCAACACCGTGCTGCAGCGCGCCGGCGCCGCGACCGCGCTGATCACCACCGAGGGGTTCCGCGACGTCTACGAGATCGGACGCGGCAACCGCTCCGAGCCGTACAACCTGTTCTTCGGCAAGCCCGACCCGCTGGTGCCGCGCCGGCTGCGCCGGGAGGTGCGCGAGCGCGTGCTCGTGGACGGCAGCGTGCGCACGCCGTTGGATGTCACGGCCGCGCGCGAGCTGATCACCGAGCTGAAGTCGTCGGGCGTCCAGTCCGTCGCGGTCTGCCTGCTGCACGCGTACGCCAACCCGGAGCACGAGCTCGAGCTGGGCCGGTTGTTCACCGAGCTGTGGCCCGAGGCGTACGTGACGCTGTCGCACCAGATCATGCGCGAGTACCGCGAGTACGAGCGCACGTCGACCGCGGTACTCAACTCCTACGTCGGCCCGGTCGTGTCGCGCTACCTCGACTCGCTGACCACACGCCTGGAGGCCCGGGGCTTCCGCGGCCGGCTGCTCATCATGCAGTCCAACGGCGGCATCATGTCCGTCGAGACCGCGCGGCAGAGCCCGGTGCGCATGATGGAGTCGGGTCCGGTCGCGGGTGTCATCGGCGCATCGGCGCTGGCCGCCGGGCTCGACCTGCCGCGGCTGATCTCGTTCGACATGGGCGGCACCACGGCCAAGACCAGCCTGGTGAAGGACGGGCAGGTCGACATCAGCCCGGGCTACTTCATCGGCGGCTACGCGACCGGGCACCCGATGGCGCTGCCCGTGGTCAACATCGTCGAGGTCGGCGCGGGCGGCGGCAGCATCGCGTGGGTCGACCCGGCGGGCGCGCTCAAGGTCGGCCCGGTCAGCGCCGGCGCGGCGCCCGGCCCGGCGTGTTACGGCCGCGGCGGCGACCGCCCGACGGTGACCGACGCCAACCTAGTGCTCGGCCGGCTCGGCGCGAGCCGGTTCCTCGGCGGCGAGATGCCGCTGGACCGCGCGGCCGCCGAAGCCGCGATCATGACGCACGTGGCCGAGCCGCTGGGCCTCGACCTGCTGGCCGCCGCGCGCGGGATCGTGACGATCGCCGACGCGCAGATGTCGCTGGCCGTGCGCGCGGTTTCGGTGGAGAAGGGCGAGGACCCGCGCACGTTCGCGCTCGTGGCGACCGGCGGTGCCGGACCGCTGCACGCCGTGTCGATCGCGCGGGAGCTCACCATCGGCACGGTGGTCGTCCCGGTCCTGCCCGGGCAGTTCTCGGCCAAGGGCATGCTCTACTCCGAGGTGCGCCACGACCTCACCCGTACGCACCTGGCCAAGTTCGAGTCGTCCACAGTGGAGCAGTACGCGATCACGCTCAAGGCGCTGGGCGCCGAGGCGTGGGCGCGACTGCGGGCCGACGTCGGCGAGCCGGCGACCGCGCCCGTGCTGCAGCACTTCCTCGAGCTGCGTTACCAGGGCCAGGAGTTCACGATCCCCGTGCCGGTGCCCGAAGAGGGACTGTCCACTTCGAACCACGCGGCCGTGCGCGCGCTGTACGACGAGATGCACAACCGCCTCTACGGCCACCACGCGTCGGACGAGACGGTGGAGGCCGTCGGCGTCCGCACGGTGATCTCGCTGCCGCTCGAAACGACCGCGGGCACCGCGGCCGAGGTCGAGACCGCGTCGGGCGACCCGGAACCGGTCGAGCACCGGCCCGTGGTGCTGCACGGCGGCGGCCCGGAACCCGTGTCCTGTCCCGTCTACGACCGTGAGGCGCTGCGGCCCGGCCACCGGATCACCGGTCCCGCCGTGGTGCAGGAAGCCACGTCCTCGGTCGTCTTCTATTCCGGTGACGTGCTGACCGTCGCCGCCGACCTGTCACTCGTCGTCTCCGTGGGGAGCCCCGCATGACCATCGACCCCGTCACGCTCGAAGTGGTGCGCTGCGCGCTCGTGGCGTACTCCGACGAGATGGCCACCGCGCTGCGCCGCGCCGCCTACAATCCGATGATCTTCGAGGTCCAGGACTACTGCGTGGGCCTCGTCGACACCGCGGGCGAGCTGATCGCCCAGAACCTCGGCGGCCTGCCGATCTTCCTGGCCGACCTCGGCGTCTCCGTGGCCGACGGCATCGAGCGCCACGGCCTCGAGGGCTTCGAGCCCGGCGACGCGCTGGTGATGAACTACCCGTACGTCGCGGGCCAGCACCTCAACAACGTCGTGGTCTACACGCCGATCTTCGTCGACGGCAAGGTGGTGGCGTTCCCCGCGGTGCGCGCCCACTGGGTCGACATCGGCGGCTCGCGCATCGGCTTCGGCTCCACCGCCACCACCGACATCTACTCCGAGGGCCTGCAGCTGCGCTCGATCAAGGTGATGAAGGCCGGCGAGTGGGACGCCGACGTGATGCAGATCCTCAAGGACAACATCCGCATCCCGGAGTCGTCGCTGGGCGACCTGCGCGCGGCCATCGCGGCCTGCCGGCTGGGCGAGCGCCGCATCGCGGAGCTGTGCGAGCGCTACGGCCTCGACACGGTGATGGCCTGCATCACCGAGATGCGTGACCAGTCGGAACGCCTGTCGCGCCACGCGGTCGCGCAGATGGCCGACGGCGAGTACACCGCCTCGGCGTGGATGGACAACGACGGGCAGGACCTCGACAAGCGCATCACGCTCGACCTCAAGGTGATCGTGAAGGGCGAAGAGCTCACGATCGACTTCTCCGACATCAACGAGCAGGTCAAGGGCCCGCTCAACTCGGGCAAGTCGGGCGGCGTCGCGGCGGCGCGGGTGGCGTTCAAGATGCTGACGCTGCCGACGCACCCGGTCGACGAGGGATCCTTCCGCAACCTGCACGTGGTGCTGCCGGAAGGGAAACTGCTCAACGCGAAGTCGCCGGCCGCGCTGGGCCAGTGGAGCATCTCGCTGCCCACGGTGGTCGACACGATCATCCGGGCGCTCGCCGACGCGCTGCCCGACCAGGTGCCGGCCGCGCACAAGGGCGACATGTCCGGCTTCACCTTCCACGGCATCGACGAGAAGACCGGCTCGCGGTTCGTGTGCCTCAACATCAACGGCGGCGGCTGGGGCGGGCGTCCGGTCGGCGACGGGCCGAGCGCGTGCGTGTCGGTGTGCCAGGGCGACGTGCGCAACATCCCCATCGAGATCCAGGAAGCGCGCTACCCCTTGGTGTTCACGCGCCACGAGCTGCGGGCCGACAGCGGCGGCGCGGGCCGGCACCGCGGCGGACTGGGCCTGGAGATCGACGTGGAGCCGCAGCAGGCGATGTTCACCAACATCGCCAACGAGCGCACGACCTGCCCGCCGTGGGGCCTGCGCGGCGGCCAGGCGGGCGCGGTGAACGACACGATCGTCACGCAGCCGGGCGGGCAGCCGGAGCACGTGAAGAAGCACACCGGGCTGGCGTTGCAGAAGGGCTCGAAGGTCACCTTCCGCACCGCGGGCGGCGGGGGCTGGGGTTCGCCGGCGGAGCGGCCGGCCGCGGACGTGGCCGAGGACGTGCGCGACGGCTTCGTGACGGCCGAGGCCGCGCGTGAGCTGTACGGCGTCGCGCTCACAGCCGACGGGCGGGTGGACGAGCCGGCGACCGGCCGGCTCCGGGCCACGCAGGCAGATGTCGCTCGTCGGTGAGCTCGCCGCGCGGGCGCACTCGGTCGGTTCCCGGCCGGTGCCGCCCGCGGTCCGGGTCGCCGCCCGGGCCCACCTGACCGACGCCGTCGGTGCCCTGATCGCCGGCCACACCACGCTGGCCGGCTCCGTGGCCGGGCTCGCGCGCACCCTGTCCGCGGAGTACGGCGCCGCGCGGCGGACCGCGTTCCTCGGCGGGGTGTACGCGCACGGCTGGGAAGCGGGCGACATCCACCGAGGTTCGGTGCTGTGCCCGGGTTGTGTGGTGTTGCCGGCGACACTGGCGGTGGTGCCCTCGACCGCGTCGGCCGAGGATTACGAGCGCGCGTTCCTGGCCGGCTACGAGGTCGCGCTGGCCGCGGCGGCCGCGATCGGGGGCGAGGCGCTGATCCGCCGGGGGTGGTGGCCGACGGCGCTGCTGGCCCCGCTCGGCGGTGCGGCCGCGGCTTCGGTGCTCCTCGACCGGCCGCTCGCCGTCACCGCGTCGGCGATCGCGCTGGCCGCGCAGCACGCGGGCGGATCGATCGCGGGCGCGACGGACCGGGCCGACGGCAAGTACCTGCTGGCCGGGTTCGCGGCGGAACGCGCGGTCACGGCGTTCCTCGCGGCCGACTCCGGCTGGACGGGCCCGCTCGACATCCTCGACGACCCGCGTTCGCCGCTGCGTCGTTCGGAAGCCGCGGTGCCGGAGCCGTTCCTGCTGCCGGAGACGAGCCTGAAGCCCCACGCGGGGGCGAAACACCTGCAGGGCGCGATCGACGCGGTGCTGTCGTTGCGTCCCGCGGGCGGCTGGGCGCCCTCGTCGGTGCGGCGGCTGAGGTGCCTGTTGCCGGCGCAGCTGGCCGGGATCGTCGACCGGCCGCCGCCGTTCGGCTCGGCGCTGAGTGCGTTGGGCAGTGCCCAGTTCGTGCTGGCCGTGTCGGCGCTGCGGGGGCACTGCACGCCGTGGGACTTCGAGGACGGTGCGCTGCGCGACGAGGCCGTGCTGGAGCTGGCGCGGGTCGTCGAGGTCGGGTCGGCGGACGATCTGACGGCCGCGTATCCCGCCAAGTGGGGCGCGCGGGTGGAGATCACCACCGCGTCGGGGGCCGTCTCGGCGGATCGGCTCGACGCGCGGGGTGACCCGGGGAACCCGTTGCCGGACAACGAGATCGTCGGCAAGTTCACCACGCTGGCCTCGCGCGAGCTGGGTCCGGTGCGGGCGCGCGAGGTCGCGGAGTCCTTGCTGGGCCCGGATCCCTCGACGGTGTCGGTGCTGCGCGAGCACGTGCTGCCGTTGCTCGGGGGTACGTTCGTCAGGTCACCGGAGAACGCCGCGGCGGGCGTGAGAACAGGGGGTTCGTCCTGACCACCGACCGACCCGCACCCGACCTGAGCCGCGCACCGACGCCGCAGACGGTGCTGATGACGATGCTCGGCCGCTACTGCCTCGAGGAGAACCCCGAGATCGCGACCGCCGGGTACATCGACGTGCTCGCGCGGATCGGCGTGTCCGCGCACGCCACGCGGCTCACCGTGTCGCGGATGGCCGAGCGCGGCCTGCTGGAGCGTTCCCGGCAGGGCCGCGCGGCGTACTTCCGCGCGTCGGAGGTCGGGCTGCGGGTCGTGCGCGTGCAGCAGCAGCGGACGTTCCACGACACGGGTGAGGAGCCGCAACCGCCCGGTGCGTGGACGGTCCTGTGTTTCTCGCTGCCGGAGTCGCACCGCAAGGAACGCCACCTCCTGCGGCGCAGCCTGGCGTGGGAGAGCTTCGGCCTGCTGCGCGACGGCGTGTGGCTCGCGCCGGGCGAGCGCGACGTGTCGGCGATCCTCGCGCAGCTGCCCGGCGCGGGCGTCGACCAGCACGTGGAGGTGTTCACGGCGTACCCGAGGTTCGACGACGTGCAGGGGATGATCTCCCGCACGTGGCACCTGGACGAGCTGGCCGCGCGCTACGACCGGTTCCTGCGGTCGTGGGACGTGCCCGACCCCGTGCCCGAGGCGCTCGACGACCTGGGCCGCGACCTGATCCTGGCGTCGGCCTGGCGCCAGCTGCTGCGCGAGACCCCGCGCCTGCCCGCCGAGCACCTGCCGGGCGACTGGCCGGCCGCGCGCTGCCACGAACTGTTCCGCACCCTGCACGAGAGCTACCGCCCCGATGCCGACCGCCTCTTCGCCGGCATCCTCGCCGAACACCGGATGAGCTGAGGAGAATTTCGATGCGCGTGGTGGACACCCACTTCCACTGGTTCCCCCGGTCCCATTTCGAAACCATGGCCGCACGGGCGGCGTTTCCCCGCACCGAACGCGTCGGCGACGGCTACCGCTACCTGTACAACGAAGGCCGCGGCTTCATCCCCCTGCCGGCCGTCTGGTTCGATCTCGACGCCGGCTTCCAGGCGGCTTTTGCCGCCACCGGCCCCGACACGGTCGTGGTCTGCACCACCGGCGTGCTGGCGGGGATGCTCGACCAGATGCCGGCGGACGAGGCGCTGGACGAGGCGTACGCGTACAACGAGGAAATCTCTCGCGCGCAACGCCTCCACCCGGGCCGCTTCTTCGGCACGGCCGCGATTCCGTTGCAGGACACGGCAACGGCGCTGAAGGTGCTGGACCACGCGGTGGGCTCACTCGATCTGCGCGGGGTGAACCTGCCTTCGATGATCGGCTCGGAAACCGTCGATGTCTCGCGGCTGGAGCCGTTCTACGCACGCGTCGCGGAACTTGATGTGCCCCTCATCGTGCACCCGACGGACCTCGCCTTCAACGAAGTCCTGACTGGTTACCAGGACGGCATCCAGCGATCCATCGGCCGCCTCCTCGACTCCAGCGTCACCGTGCTGCGCCTCATCTTCAGCGGCATCCTGGAACGCCACCCGTCGCTTCGCGTCGTCCAGACCCACGCCGGCGGCCTGCTCCCCTACCAGGCCGGGCGCATCGACAAGAACGCCCGCATCGAAGGCCTGCCGCGGCTTCCTTCGGAGTACCTGAAACGCATCTTCGTCGACACCGTCGCACCCCAGTCCCTGACCATCCGCACGGCCCTGGAGTACTACGGCCCCGACAACATCCTCTACGGCACCGACCACCCCTGCTGGAGCCCCCACGCGGCGGTCTCGGTGCTCGACGAGTCGGCGCTGTCGGACGAGGTGCGCACGAAGATCTACTCGACGAACGCGGAGTCGGTCTTCAAGCTGACGTGAGTCCACTGTGGTGCTCACTCCCCCGGTTCGACAACTCCCTGGCGTTCGCCGCCGGTGTCGAAGAAGCGGGTCACGTAGTCCTCCGGTGCGAGGGGGCTGTCGCGGAGCAGGGAGAAGACTTCGGTGCCCGGGCCGAGCTCGTGGGTCTCCGCCAGGGCATAGGCCTGGGCGAAGTCAAGGAAGCTCACCCCGTTCTCCGAGGCGTAACGACGAGCCTCGCGTTCCGCGCAGTCGAGGGCGGAGGCGAGGCTGGACGCGCGCCAGAGGGTGATCCGCTCCTCGAACGGCGCGCCGGCCGCCCGCTCCCACTGGAACACGCACCGGACCGCGTACCACTCGAACATGCCCGCTCCCTCGGATCCCGGCCAGAACGACACCGAGCACCACACCACACCGATCAGGCGGGCAAGCCGAGCGCCACCCGGGTTTCGGTGTCGAACGTGATCGTGGCGGCCGCCAGGTTGGCTTCGAGGTGGGTCTTGTCGGTGGTGCCGGGGATGAGCAGGACGTTCGGCGCGCGGTGGAGCAGCCAGGCGAGGCCCACCTGCGCGGGCGTGCGGCCCAGGGCGGCCGCGGCGGCGAGCACGGACGGCTCGTCGGTCACCTTCGGCAGGTCCGGACCGGCGCCGCCGAGGGGGAAGTAGGGCACCCACGCGATGCCTTCGGCGGTGCAGAGGTCGAGCAGCTCCTCGTCGTCGCGCGCGGCCAGGCTGTAGGCGTTCTGCACGCAGACGATGCCGGCCGGCAGGGCGCGCCGCAGTGTCTCGAGGGACACGGCACTGAGGCCGATCGCGCCGATCTTCCCCTCGTCGCGCAAGGCCACCAGCTCGGCGATCTGGTCATCGACATCGACGACCTGATCACCCTGCGCACGCACGGGCGCCGGGCCGGTGTCCGTACGCCGCAGGTTGACCACCGGGACCTGCTCCAGACCCAGGCCGGCGAGGTTTGCCTCGACGGACGCCCGAAGCTGTTCCGGCCGTTGCGCGACGCGGATCGGGTGCGGCCCGGTCGGGTCCGGGTCGGCACCGACCTTGCTGACGATCAGCACCCCGTCCTCGGGGCGCACAGCCTCGCGCAGGAGGTCGTTGACGAAACCGTCGCCGTAGAAGTGGGCGGTGTCGATGTGGTCGACACCGAGGTCCACCGCGTGGCGCAGCAAGGCGATGGCGGCGGCACGGTCGTCGCGCAGCCCGCGTAGCTGCATCGCGCCGTAGCCGATCCGGGAAACGGCGCGGCCGGCGAAGGGGAAAGCCATGGGGAACCTGCCTCCGTGACAGAATGCCAGAAGCGGAAGGTCTTCCGCTTCAGCTACGCTAGCAGAAACGGAAGGGCTTCCGCTTGACTGGATCGGCAGGTCGCGCCGACGCGCGCCGCAACAGGGACAAGATCCTCGCCGCCGCCCGCGGCATGCTGGGCACGGACGGCGGGTCGCTGGCGATGGAGTCCCTGGCTCGCGAGGCCGGGGTCGGCGTCGGCACGCTCTACCGGCACTTCCCGAACCGGGAAGCGCTGATCGAAGCGATCTACGCCGCCGAGCTCGACGACATCACGACCAGTGCCGCGGAGCTGCTCGAACACCACCCGCCCGAGGTGGCCCTCCGGCTGTGGATGGACCGCTACGCCGCGTTCACCGCCACCAAGCGGGGCATGCTGGACACCCTCCGCGGCAGCTTTGCCGCCGGACGCATCGCGCCCCACACGCGAGAACGCGTCACCGCCGCCTTCCGGACCATCCTCGAGAGCGGGGTGCGGGCCGGCACCCTCCGCGCGGACGTCAACCCCGAAGACGCCACCACCCTGCTGCACGGCGTCTTCCTGGCGACGGTCGACGGCGACGTACCTGAACGCTCCCACCGCCTGCTCGACCTCATCGCCGACGCGGTGCGAGCTCCCGGTGTCACCCGCGGCGAACCGGATCCCGGCTGAGGCGTTCGCACACAGCCGCTTCGCTCTCGAACGCTCAGATCTCCGCCAGAACCAGCCCGCCCCGAGGTTTCGGGGTGAAGTACGTCGCCTTCCGGGGCATGCGCAGGCCGGCCGCGTGGACCTTCAGGACCGTCGAGAAGTCCACCGGGGCCAGTTGCAGCACCGCGTCGGCGTCGGCCGGTGCGGGGCGGCTCGCCGGCAAGGGCTGCACGTGCGGGCCGTCCAGATCCAGGCCGAGGGCCTCGCCCAGCAGCAGCTGCTCGACCACCGCGTGGTCGATCGTCAGCTCGTCGGCCGGCGGCAGCACCACGCGCAAGAAAGACGGCCGGGCCAGCACCACCACCGAACCCGGGACCGCGGGCGGGGTGCCGTCGGCGACCTCCGAAACGTCCAGTCCGACCCGGCGCCAAGCGGCGGCCAGGTTGTCGGACGTCAAGCCCGTGCCAGTCAGCACCCGGTGAATCGCCCCGATCCGCAGCCGCGGCCCGCCCGTCACGAGCGCCAGCAGTGAGCCCGTCTGCGCGGCCGCGGCGACCCGGTGGTTCCCGTCGGCCACCAGCAGGTCCGCGGCCGACACGGCCCCCACCAGGCGTTCCTGCAAAGTCCCCGAAGGAACCACCCACAGCTCGTGCCGGCGGCCCGACTGGTCCACAGTGGACACATCCGGCGGCCCCAGCCCCGCGCACGCCGCCTCCACGGCCTCGGTCAGCGCCTCGCCGCCGGAGGACGGCACGAGCAGCGCCGCGCTCGTGGCGGTGCCCAGCCCGGCCAGCACGGCGGCGCGCTCGGCGACCACGTGCGGGTACACCTCCTCCGTGTGCCGCACGTGGGACCCGCCCGCCGTCAGCTCGCGGACGTCGACCAGGCAGAGCACGCCCACCGCCACGCCGTCCGGGCCCGAGATGCGGTAGGGCGCGACGAACCCCGCCACCGACCGGTAGTGGCGGGCCCGGATGCGGGCCAGCGCGGCGCGTGCGGAAGGCAGCGCCGCAGTGAGGTCGAGGCCACGCGCCAACGCCGCCGGCGTGCGAGCCGGGTGCTGCACCGCCAGCAGCGTGTCGCCGGCCGCGCCGGGGGACGCGAGGGCCGTGACCACGGCGTCGGGCTCCGCGAACTCGTCGACGTCCGGGCCCGGCACCTCGCCGCGCACCACCCACCCGCGGCGGATCGGCCGCACCCACGTGTCCATCCCCTCATCATGGCTGGCCCGCCAAGACTGTCCGACAGTCACTCTTTCGTGAAATGCTTACCGTTGCGAAACAGTTGTCCCCGGCCCCAGGGAACCCCGAGGAGACCCCGCCGATGAGCACCCCCGCCGAGACGCCGGCGCCCACGAAAAAGGCCGTCGGCCTGCGCTCCGAACGCGGGCCGGTGCTCGCGGCGGTGATGCTGAGCACCGGGCTGGTCGCGCTCGACAGCACGATCATCGCCACGGCCGTGCCCTCGGTGGTCGGCGACCTGGGCGGGTTCTCGCAGTTCCCGTGGCTGTTCTCGGTCTATCTGCTCACCCAGGCGGTCACCGTGCCGCTCTACGGCAAGTTCGCCGACGTCCTCGGCCGCCGGCCGGTGATGTTCTTCGGCATCGCCGTGTTCCTGCTCGGCTCGGTGCTGTGCGGCGCGGCCTGGAGCATGCCGGTGCTCATCGCCGCGCGCGCCCTGCAGGGCGTCGGCGCCGGGGCCGTGCAGCCGATCAGCATGACGATGGTCGGTGACCTGTACACCGTCGAGGAACGCGCGCGCGTGCAGGGTTACGTGGCCGGCGTGTGGGCCGTCGCGTCCGTGCTCGGCCCGGCGCTGGGCGGCGTGTTCTCCGAGTTCCTCAGCTGGCGCTGGATCTTCTTCGTGAACCTGCCGCTGGGCGCGATCGCCGCCTGGATGCTGTACCGCAAGTTCGCCGAACGCGTCGAACGCACCCGCCACCGCATCGACTACGCCGGCGCCGGCCTGCTCATCACCGGCTGCACGCTGCTGATCCTCGGGCTGCTGGAAGGTGGCGTGGCCTGGGGCTGGGGCTCGGTGGTGGGCGTGCTCATCTTCGTCGCCTCCGCGGCGGCGCTGGTCGGGTTCGTGCTGGTCGAACGCCGCGCGGCCGAGCCCGTGCTGCCGCTGTGGGTGTTCACGCGGCGCACCCTCGTGGGCGGCACGCTGGTGGCCCTCGTGGTCGGCGCGACCCTGATGGGGCTCAGCTCGTTCCTGCCGACCTACGCCCAGGGCGTGCTCGGCCACGACGCCCTCACGGCCGGCTTCGCCCTGGCCGCGCTCACCGTCGGCTGGCCGCTCGCCGCGTCGCTTTCGGGGCGGCTCTACATGCGGATCGGGTTCCGCGACACCGCGTTCATCGGCGCCGGGCTCATCGTCGTCGGCGTGGCGCTCACCACGCTGCTCGGCGAGAACACCTCGCTCTGGAGCGTCGCCGGCGCCGCGTTCGTCGTCGGCGCGGGCCTCGGCCTGGCGTCGAGCCCCACGATCGTGGCCAGCCAGTCGAGTGTCGGCTGGGAACGCCGCGGCGTGGTCACGGCCACGAACATGTTCGGCCGGTCACTGGGCAGCGCGGTCGGCGCGGCGGTGTTCGGCGCCATCGCCAACGCCACCCTCGCCGACCGCTTCGCCCACCCGCCCGCCGCCGTCGCCGGCCACCTGCCCGACAGCGCCGACGCCACCAGCCTGGTCCTCGGCCAGAACGACCACTCGGCGGCCGCGGAGTACGTCCGCGACTCGCTGACGGGCGCCACGCACAACGTGTTCGTGGCGATCGCCGCCGTCGCCGCGCTCAGCATCGTCGCGCTGGCCCTGATGCCGCGCAAGACGGAGCAGCTGAAGTTCTAGTTCTGCAGCGGCAGCAGCTCGCGGTGCAGCCCGTCGAGGAACCGCCGGTAGTCGCCCGAATGCCCGGGCCGGATCACGAACTTCGACAGCCCCGCGTCGATGTGCTGCTCCAGCAGGCGCCGCGCCTCGGCCCAGCTCGTGGCCACGAGCTCGGTCACGGGCGTGCCGGGGCGGCGCTTCGCGGCGACCTCCAGCATCCGGTCGGGCATCCCCTCGCTCGCCACCAGCAGGCTGAGGCCGAAGTGGTCGGGCTCGATCTCGCGCCCGGCCTCGGCCGCGGCGTCCTGGATCGCGATGCGCGCGGCCCGCGCCTGCTCGGGTGAGTGGAAGCTGCCGAGCCAGCCGTCGGACAGCCGCCCGGCACGGCGCAACGCGGCGGGCGCACTGCCGCCGAGCCACACGTCGAGACGCTTGGCCGGGCGCGGCCCGATCGTCACGCCGTCGACCTGGTAGAACTCGCCGGCGAAGTGCACGTCGTCCTGCTCCAGCAGCAGCCGCAGCAGGGTCAGAGCTTCGTCGAACACGGCCGCGCGCGGGCCCGCCACGGGGAACAACGAGTGTTCGGCCGCATTGGCCGGCCGCAACCCGAACACCGGCAGCACCCGCTTCGGCGCCAGCCCGGCCAACGTCACCAGCTGCTTCGCGACGAGCACGGGGTGGCGGCCGGGCAGGATCGCGACCCCCGTGCCGACCTTGAGGTTCGTGGTTCGCGCCAACGCGTGCGCCATGCCGACCAACGGGTCGACCTCCGGCGCGTACACGAGCTCCGAAAGCCACAGCGAGTCGACTCCGGCCGCCTCCAGCGTCTCCGCCAGCCCCGCGAACTCCGCGGGCCCGGTCCCCGGCGCCGGCGCCACCCCGATCCGGATCTTCAGTTCCTCGCCCACCCGTGCTCCTTCCGCAGCCGTCCCTGTGCGCAACGCCCTCGGGACCGCCCGGTATGCCCGCAAGACGAAGGCCCCCTCCCGGATGGGGGCCGGAAGGAGGCCTTCTGCTCGCGGCGGCCGGTGTCCACGCCGGCCGGATTCCGCGCCCGCTCATCCTGGAAGACGGGCATACAAGAGCTGTATATATTGCCCCGGCTCCGCCGGGGCGTGCGAGATCGCTGAGTCTTTGGCCCCGGCTCCGCCGGGGCGTGCGAGATCGCCTTTGAGCCGGCTTCCGGATGGGGCGGTCGGATCGGCCGGGGGCCGATCGCACCGCCCCATCCGGAAGCCGGCGCGATCTCGCGGTGTGTCGCCTCGGCAGGGTGGGGTTGGGTGGGAATGTGCAGTTGGTCGTGGGTGGGCAGGGAGTGAGCGGGCAAGAATAAGTGGGCAAGGTTGGGCGGTAATGGGTGAGCTGGCAAGGGCGGCCGAAGTGGCGGGGTGGTTGGTTATCCACCGCCGCGGTGGGTCCAGGCGGCGATCTCGGTGCGGTTGGCCAGGGCGAGTTTGGCCAGGATGCTGCGGACGTGGCTTTCCACCGTGCGTTCCGACAGCACGAGCTGCTCGGCGATCGCGCGGTTCGCCAGGCCGTCGGCGACGAGGCCGGCGATCTCGCGTTCGCGCGGAGTCAGCGGGCCGGTCGTGCTCAACCGGGCCAGCAGTGCCTGGGCCGTGACCACCGGGCCCGGCATCACGAGCCGGCGCGCTTCGTCGAGGGCCTGGCGCGCCAGGGAGCGCGCCTTGCCGGTCTCGCCGAGGGTGGCGAGCACCGTGGCCAGCCGCAGGCGGTTCTGCGCGACGAAGGGGCGGGCGCCGACCCGGACGTTCGCGGCGATCGTGGTCTCGAACAGCCGCGCGGCTTCCTCGGGCCGGCCGAGCACCACGGCGAGACGGGCCGCCCAGCTCGTGCCGCAGTCGCTGCAGTACACGCCCGCGCCGCCTGAGAGCACGTGCTCGTCGGCCCGCAGCACGGGCTCGAGGAAGCGGGCCGTCTCGACGTCGCCGAACGCCTCCACCAGCACCACCAGGTTCGGCCCCACGCCGCTGGACCGCAGGTCGAAGCCGTCCTGGCGCGCGAGGTGGCGCACGGCCTCGTACCCCGCGAGCGCCGCCTCGCGCTCGCCGAGGACGACGTGCACAAGCGGCCGCGACACCACCGCGATGGGCAGGGTCGGCACGGTAGCGAGCACGTCGTCGTAGTGCTCGTCGATCTCGGAGACGTCACCGGTCACGAGCGCGAGCTGCAGGCTGAACGCGGACGACATGCCGAGCGCCGAGCGATCGTCCGCCAGCTCGCCCTGGGCCAGTTCCCTGGCCTGCCGGTTCAGCTCACGCGCCTCGGCGAACGCGCCGCGGAACGCGAGCAGCGACGTGCGCAGCCGCAGGTCGTGCCAGCGGACCAAGGGCAGCCGGGTCGTCGCCGCGAGCGCCGTGACGGCCGTGATCTCGTGGTCGACCACGGCCATCGCCCCGGTCTCGAGCGCGGCGTCGATGCGCCACTTGTGGCCCCACAGCGCGGAAAGCGGCTGCCGGTCCCCGAAGCGCACGGCCAGGGAGCCGAGCCGCAGGCGGGCGTCGAGCGGCAGCTCGATCGGGAGGACCTTGAACCGCGCGCGCACGGCGTCGAGCAGGGCCTCGTCGTCGGTGCCGCGTTCGGCGAGCGCGAGCGCTTCGTCGGCCAGCCGGCGGGCCTCGTCGGTGTGCCCGACGTCGGCGGCGACCGACGCAGCCTGCGCGAGCAGCCGGGCGCGAAGGGCGTCGGGCAGTTGTGCGCCGAGGGCCGTGTCGGCGAGTTTTCCCAGCCGCGGCAACAGTTCCGGCGCCGAGAGGTCGCGCACGACGAGGGCCGCGGCGGCGAACGTCTCCGGAGTTTCCGCGCGCTCGGCCGCCTGCTCCGCGTGGTCGAGGGCCGGGCCGAAGCGGCCCGAGCGGTACTCCGCCGTGGCGAGGTCGACGAGCAGCTCGGCGAACCCGTCGGTCCGGCCCGCTCGCCGTCGCGCATCCACGGCGAAGGTCAGAAACCTTGCCGCCTCGGCGAAAGCCAGCGCGCGCGTCGCCTCGCGCGCGGCGACCACGGCCCAGTCTGCGGCGCGGCCCAGGGTCACCGGGTCGGCGGCCGACCGCAGCCAGTGCACCGCGACCACCCCGGCGTGGGCGGGATCGGCTTCGGCTCGCGGCGTCAGCGCCCGCGCCGCCTGGGCGTGCAGGGCCTCGCGAACGCCCTGGTCGAGGTCCTCGTAGACGCCGTCGCGCACCACGGCGTGGGCGAACCGGCGCCGCCCGGCCGCGACGGGCACGAGCACCCCTGCGCGCACGACGTCGTCCAGCAGCGGCACGACCTCGGCGGCCGGCCGGCCCGCGACGTCGGCGACCACGCCGCAGTCCACCTCCTCCCCCAGCACCGCCGCCACCGCGACCAGCTCCCGGACCTCCGGCGCGAGCCCGGCCACCGACGTCCGCACGAGGTGGCGCAGCTCGGCGCGTCCGCCGCCGGACCCGGCCGACCGCGCGACCGCGCGCAGGTACAGGGGATTGCCGCCGGAGCGGCGCAGCGCGTCGCGCACCTCGGCGTCGCCGACGGCCGCGCCGGCCACCTCGGTGAGGTACCTGCGCACATCCGGCTCGGCCAGCGGCGCGACCGTCACGGCGTGCGTGGCGGGGCCGCCGAGGAGTTCGGGCAACGTCTCGTCGAGCGTGGGGCCGGTGTCGCGGTAGGTCGCGAGCACCACCAGCCGGGAGCGGCGCAGCTCCCCCGCGAGGTGGCGCAGCAGCCGCAACGACGCCTCGTCGGCCCAGTGCAGGTCCTCCAGCACTACCACGAGACCACCGGGCTCGGCCGCGGCGACGAGGGCGTCGGCCGCCGTGGCGACGAGCCGGAACCGCGCCGCGACGAGGTCCGTACCAGCGGGTCCGTCCAGGTCGGCGACGGCGCGGGCGACCTCGGCGCCCGCCGTGGGCAGGGCCGAGAGCACGCGCCGCCACGGCCACAGCGGTGGCGCCCCGGGATCGTCCACGCAGCGGCCCCACACGGTGGCGAGGCCCTCGGTGGCGGCCTCGGCGAGCGTGGTCTTGCCGATGCCGGCGGGCCCGCCGAGGAGCACCAGGGCACCCGTGCCCGCCGCACCGGCCGCGAACCGGCCGCGCAGGTCGGCGAGCACCCCGGCCCGGCCGACGAACGGCACGGAGCCTGTCACGCAGGCCAGTATGCGCCCGGTTTCAGTGGTCCGTCTGCGTACTGGCACTGATGTCCGCAACGCCCGCGCCGCCGAAGGTGGACCTCGTCGAACTTCCCACCCCAGGCCGAAGGAGCAGCATGTACGCCACCGTCCACCAGTTCCGGCGCACCGCCGCCGACGAGAGCGGCGACTGGGGGCGGGCCCTCGCCGCGGACCTGCACCCCGGCCCGGCGCCCCTCGGCGGGTGCGTGCTCGGCCAGGTCGCCGGCGTACTCGGCGCGGCCGTCGCGTTCTGGCCCGACGCCGCGTCGGCGAACGAAGCCGCCGCGCACACCGGCCCCGGCACCACGTGGCTCGACACCGACGTCTACGAAGTCGTCTCCGCCGAGTTCGCCCCCGGCTCGCCGCGCTACGCCCAGGCCAGCCGGTTCGCCGGTCCGCGCGACGAGGCACAGGTCCGTGCCGAGGACTTCGCCGGCCGCGAGCGCATCTGGCCCGCCGCCCGGCAGGTGCCGGGCATCGGCCCCGTGTTCGTGCTGCGGGCCGAAGACGGCGCGGGGCTCGTGCTCGGGTTCGCCGAATCCGTCGCCGCGATCGAAGCCGTCCAGAAAGCCGTCCTGAACACCGAGCTGCTGCCGGGCGAGGACCCGGCGCTGCTCACCGGTCCCGAGCGGATCGACCTGCACCGCGTTTTCCACCACACCCTGCCCGCATCCGTCACCACCGGAGGTACCCGATGAGCACCCCCACCACCACCCGTCTGCGTCCCGGCACCTGGACCGTCCACACCGGACGGACGTCGGCCACGTTCACCGTGCGCAAGCTCGGTTTCCACCTCGTGCACGGCACGATCCCCGTCCGGTCCGCGACGGTGCACGTGAACGCCGCCGGCACGCCGACCGCCCTGCGCGCGGAGCTCGACCTGTCCGCGATCGACACGGGCAACCGCCGCCGCGACCGCGACCTGCAGAAGGCCCAGTGGCTCGACTGCGCCGCGGAACCGACGATGACCTTCGCGTCCGGCGACATCAGCACCGGCCCGGAAGGCTGGACGGCGCAAGGGTTCCTGAGCCTGCGCGGCACCACGTGCCCGCTCACGCTCACCGTGGAACAGCCCGCCGACACCGGCCGCGGCTCGGTGCGCGTCCAGGCCCGCGCGACGCTCGACCGGGCACCGCTCGGCATGGGCGCGCCGCGCGCGATCGTCGGGCGCTACCTGGAAATCGGCATCGACGCGGTGCTCGTGGCACCGCACTGAGCGCTCAGCCGGTCGCTTCGATCACGCGACCCAACGCGGCGTGGAGGGCCTCCAGCTCGGAGACCTCCATGCCGAGCGTCTCGACCACGCGGTACGGGATCTTCTCGGCCTCGGCCCGCAGCGCGCGGCCCTTCTCCGTGAGCTCGACGGTGAGCTGCCGCTCGTCGGAGGCCTTGCGGCCACGGGTGACGTAACCCATCGCTTCGAGGCGCTTCAGCAGCGGAGACAGCGTCGCGGGTTCGTGGCGCAGCGCGGCCCCGAGGTCCTTCACCGACCTCGGGGCTTTCTCCCACAGCGCGAGCATCACGAGGTACTGCGGGTGTGTCAGCCCGTACGGCTCCAGCAGGGGCCGGTAGACCGCGATGACGCTGCGCGAGGCAACCGACAGCGCGAAGCACACCTGGCGGTCGAGCTTCAGCGGGTCGTCGCCCAAGTCGATCTCTGCCACGGGGTCCTCCTCCTGGTCCGGGCCACCCTAACCGCTCCGGGTGTGTCCTCGGCTACCTCATCGATTAGCGCACTAATGATTAGTGTACTCTACTGGTAGCCGACAAGGAGGCGTGATGAACCGTCCAGGAGTCTTCCGCTGGTTCTGGTACGCAGTGGGCGGGCGGCTGCCCGAACGCTACCGGGACTGGATCCTGCACGACACGACGTCGAAGCACTGGAAGGCGCGGCACGTGCTGCGCAGTTCCGTGGGCCTCATCCCGCTGTGCCTCGTGTGGCTGCTGCTGCCGGGCCCGCTGGCGCTGCGGCTCGCGATCGTGCTCATGGCCGCGCTGGTCGCGTACTTCTACTCGTCGGTGTACATGGAGGAGAGCATCGAGCACCGCCTCACGCGCAACGGCTTCCCTCCCGGCACGGGCAAGCGCATCCGCCGCGAGGCCGCCGAAGCCGCCGACGCCGAGGCGAAGGCGCGCTACATCGCGATCTACCGCCAGAACACGGGCGAGTGACCGCTCCCGGCAGCGGTGCCGCGGGCCCACGACCGGAGCACGACTAGAGTCGGCGTCCGATGAGACGCAAGCTTCGCGGCCCGCTGCCGCCGCGCCACGGGCTCGACCCGGCGCGGCTGAGGATGCCCGACGAAGGCCCGTGGGCCACGTTGCTGGAGCACCTCGTGGAGCGGCTGCCGCGGCTGGACCCGGTGCGGATCGAGCAGATGCTGCGCGAGGAACGCATCTTCGGCCTCGACGGGCCGCTCGGGGTCGACGCGGCGTTCGTGCCCGGCTCGTTCATCTGGTTCCACCGCGACCTGCCCGACGAGGTGCCGGTGCCGTTCGACATCACTGTCGTGCACCGCGACGAACACCTGCTGGTGGTCGACAAACCCCACTTCCTCGCCACGATCCCCCGCGGCAAGCACATCCTCGAAACCGCGCTCGTGCGGCTGCGGCGCGACCTGGATCTGCCGGCGTTGTCGCCCGCGCACCGGCTCGACCGCGTGACCGCGGGGCTGGTGATGTTCGTGATCACACCGGAAGTGCGCGGAAAGTACCAAACGATGTTCCGCGACCGACGCGTGCGGAAAGAATACGAAGCGATCGCACCGTACGATCCCACGCTGGAGCTGCCGCGCACGGTCCGCAGCCACATCGTCAAGGAACGCGGAGTGCTTGCGGCGCAGGAGATCGAGGGGCCGGTGAACGCCGAAACCCGCGTGGAACTTCTCGAACACCGCGACGGGCTCGGCCGCTACCGCCTGCTGCCCGCCACCGGCCGCACGCACCAGCTGCGGGTGCACCTGGCGGGCCTCGGCATCCCGATCCTCGGTGACGACTTCTACCCCGTGCTGACGGAAAAGCCGCTCGACGACTTCACGAAACCGTTGCAGCTGCTGGCCAAAGTGCTCGAGTTCGACGACCCCGTGACCGGCGAGCACCGCCGGTTCACCAGTTCCCTGCGGCTGACGGCGTGGCACTCGCCGGACGAGTGGGCGGCGCCCCCGGCTCGCTGAGGCCGAGGACGCCGCGCCGAACTCACTTCGTCCAGAACTTCACACCGCTCCACTGCACGGTGATCGGTCCCGCACCGCTGCTGGTGCGATACGAACCGAATTTGTCGTAATAACTACCACTCGGGCTGTCGATCGTCTGCTTGAGCGAGCCGTTGATGTACACCTTGTGCGTGCTGCCCACCTGGTTGATGGTGTTGACCCGCACGGACGTGCCCACGGTGGCGCCGCCGGCGAGCGTCTGACCGCCCTCCACCGCGTACATCCGGCCGCCCTTTTCCACCGCCAGCAGGAAGTACGGGCCGGCGTTCGACCCGTCGCGGAAGGTCTGCTTCACGCTGATGCGTGTGCCGCTCATGCTGGTGACCTTGAAGGAACCCTCGAACTGGTGCGTGCCGCCGGTGTAGGTGTCGTAGCGGCGCTCGGCGCGCTGGTCGCCGCTGCCCGTGGAGCAGGTGAGCTGGAACGTGAGCCCGTTGATCTGCCCGCACCCGCGCTCCTGTTCGGAGAACCCGGGCGACCACGAGTTCCACGGACCGGTGCCGACCTGCGCACTGGCCACCGGAGCCACCACCGCGAGCCCGCACACGACCCCCGCGAGCACCCCACCGAGGCGTAGTCTTCCTCGCACTTGCCAACCTCCGTACAACTCAGGGCGGCGGTAGTGGGACAGGTTCAGACCACTGCGTCGAACCTGGGTGATCACTGTGCGAGCACGGGCGAAAACAGACAAGAGCCGGATTCGCGACTCTTGACAGCTTTGTTTGTCAATGCTTGGCTCGGCGAATGCAGGACGTCGAGGTGATCGAGGACCCGGCCGCGGCGGCGGCCGCGCTGGACCCGGTCCGCGCGCGCCTGCTGGCGGCGCTGGCCGAACCCGCGTCGGCGGCCTCGCTCGCCACGCGCGTCGGGCTCACACGCCAGAAGGTGAACTACCACCTGCGCGCACTGGAGTCCCACGGCCTCATCGAGCCCGCGGGCGAGCGGCAGTGGGGCGGGCTGACCGAACGCCTCTTCGCCGCCACGGCCGCGTCGTACCAGGTCTCCCCCGCCGCGCTCGGCGACGCCGGCACGTCGGCGATGGAACCCGACCGGCTCTCCTCGGCCTACCTGCTGGCCGTCGCGGGCCGGACCGTGCGCGAGGTCGCGGGGCTCGTGCGCCGCGCCGCGCGCGCCGGCAAACCGCTGCCGACTTTGGCGCTGGACACGGAAATCGCGTTCCGCTCGGCGCGCGAGCGGGCGGCGTTCACCGACGAGCTGACCACGCTCGTGGCGGGGCTCGTCTCGCGTTATCACGACGAATCAGCTCCGGGTGCGCGGACGCACCGCCTGGTGGTCACCGCGCACCCGAAGCCGGCCGATCCGCCTACGCCGGCTGGATGATCACCTTCAGCGCCTGGTGGTCGGCGGCGTTGCCGAACACGTCGTAGGCCTGGTCGAGCTGGTCGAAGGTGAACGTGTGCGTGCCCATCTTCTCCGCGGGGATGCGGCCGCTCGCGACCATCTTCAGCAGCGTCGGGATGGACACGGTGTCGACGAGCCCCATGGTGAGCGTGATGTTGCGGATCCACAGGTCCTGCATGGGAAGTTCGACACCCACGCCGTGCACGCCGATGTTCGCGACGTGCCCGCCGGGCCGCACGAGCGCGGCCGCGGTCTGCAGGGTCTCGGGGTAGCCGACGGCTTCGATGGCGACGTCGACTCCGAGCCCGTCGGTGTGCGCGAGGACCTCCGCGACGGTGTCGGGTCCGACGGCGACGGTGTCCGTCGCGCCGAACTCGAGGGCCTTCTCGAGGCGGAACTTGTTGGCGTCGATGGCGATCACCTTCGACGCGCCCCACAGGCCCGTGGTCAGGATCGCCGCGAGCCCGACCGCGCCGGAACCGACGACGGCCACCGTGTCACCCGGGCGCACCTCGCCCGCGAGCACGCCGACCTCGTAACCGGTGGGCAGGGAGTCGGCGAGGAAGATGGCCTGCTCGTCCGTGACCTCGGCGGGCACGTGGTAGAGCGAGGTGTCCGCGAAGGGCACGCGGACGTACTCGGCCTGGGTGCCGTCGATGAGGTGCCCGAAGATCCAGCCGACGCCGCCGACCGTGCGACAGTGCGAGGGCATGCCCCGCTGGCAGTAGTCGCAGCGGCCGCAGCGCGTGACAGCCGGCACGAGCACCCGGTCGCCGACTTTGAAGCTGCCCACCGCGTCGCCGACGGCCGTGACCGTGCCGACGGCTTCGTGGCCGAGGATGCGGCCGTCGGTGACCGCGGCGACGTCGCCGTGGAGGATGTGGAGGTCGGTGCCGCAGATCGTGGTGGTGTCCACCTTCACCACTACGTCGGTCACCTCTTGGATCGTCGCGTCGGGAACGTCTTCCCACGCCTTGTTTCCGGGTCCGTGGTACACCAGTGCCTTCATCGCCACCTCCGGGTCGGGACCGACCTTCGACGCTACGACGGGTCCGCGGCGCCGCCGGTCTCAAATTCAGACACCCGAACAGGTGTTCGATCGTCGTGTACGGTGGGGGCATGAGTCACGCACTTCAGGGATCGCTCTTCGGGTCCGGCTTCGAAGGCGCTGCTTTGGGCCCCCTCACAGGAATCCGGCGCACCGACCTCGGCCGCGGCGCGTGGGTCGACGTGCTGCCGGGCTGGCTGTCGGGGTCCGACGAGATTTTCACGCACCTGGCCGAGGACGTCCCGTGGCACGCGGAACAGCGGCAGATGTACGACCGCGTCGTCGCCGTGCCGCGCCTGCTCTGCTTCTACCGCGAAGGCGAAACACTGCCGCACCCCCTGCTCAGCGCTGCCCGCGACGTGCTCTCCGCGCACTACGCCGCCGAACTCGGCGAACCCTTCCGCACCGCCGGTCTGTGTTATTACCGCGACGGCCGCGACAGCGTCGCCTGGCACGGCGACACCATCGGCCGCGGCAGCTCCGAAGACACCATGGTCGCGATCCTGTCGGTGGGCACCGCCCGCCACCTGGCCCTCCGCCCCCGCGGCGGCGGCGAATCCCACCGCTACCCCCTGGGCCACGGCGACCTCATCGTCATGGGCGGCTCCTGCCAGCGCACCTGGGAACACGCGATCCCGAAGACCGGCAAGGGCGTGGGGCCGCGGATCAGCATCCAGTTCAGGCCGAAGGGGGTGCGTTAGTCGGTTGGCCGGCCGGGTGGGAGAAGTCCCGTGCGCGCCACGGGGTTCCCGGCGAGGGCGACGGCCGCGAACGGTCGGCCGACGGCACCGCCCCTGCCCTACGTGAACGGTCCGCCTACGAGACCGGCCGTCGGCGAACGGACGACCGCGCCACCCGACCTCCCCATAGGCTCGGCGAAGCCGGCCGCGAGAAGCACCGGAGACATCAGTTCTCGCAGGTGTCCCCGTAGCGCTGCTGTAGTCCGACAACCGCGCGCGTGAACCGTTCGCCGGTCAGCCGAAGCGGCGGAAAAGCGCCGCCTGAAGCCGTTCTTCGTCGAAGCACACCGAGAGACCGCCCCTCGGCGCGGCCTGGCGTCAGCGGACCAGAACCGGCAGTGAGTCGAGGCCGTAGACGATCGAGACCTTGCGGAAGGCCAGTTCGTCCGGGGAGACGGCGAGGCGCAGGTCCGGGAATCGCTTCACCAGGGCCGGGTAGGCCGTGCGCAGTTCCATGCGGGCGAGTTCCGCGCCGATGCAGCGGTGGATGCCGTAGCCGAAGGCCAGGTGGGAGGACGGGTCGCGTTTGGGGTCGAAGCGTTCCATGTCGGTGCCGAGGGTGGCGTCGCGGTTGGCGACGGACAGGGAGACGAGCACGATGTCGCCCTTGCCGATGTGGACGCCCGCGACGTCCATGTCTTCCTTGGCGAAGCGCGGGAAGGCCATCTGCACCACGGTGAGGTAGCGCAGCAGCTCCTCCACGAACCGGTGCACGGAGTCGTCGTCGCCGCGGACGGCGTCGAACGCGGCGGGGTCGCGCAGCAGCACCAGGGCGCCGAGGGCGAGCATGCTGGCGGTGGTTTCGAGGCCGCCCGTCAGCACGCCGTCGGCGAGGCCCGCGAGCTCGAGGTCGTCGATCTCGTCGCCGTGTTCCTTGATGAGCATGCCGAGCAGGCCGTCGCCCGGCTGTTCGCGCTGCTTCTTGACGATGTCGAGCAGGTACGTCAGCGACTCCGAGATCGCGCCGAGCGACGCGCCCGCGCCGCCGAAGAGGTCGAAGCGCGCCGTGCTCAGGCGCTGGAAGTCGGCGCGGTCCTCATAGGACACCCCGAGCAGCTCGCAGATCGTGAGCGAAGGGATCGGGAGCGCGAACGCCTCCCACAGGTCCACGGGCCCCTCGGCGGCGGCCATCGCGTCGAGCTGTTCGTTCACGATCTCGTCGATGCGCGGCGTGAGGCGGTTGAGCCGGCGCATGGTGAACTCCGGCGTCAGCAGCTTGCGCAGCCGCGAGTGCACCGGCGGGTCGGCGAAGCCCAGCCCGCCCGGGTTCTGGTCCTCGGTCACGCCCGCGTTGCCGACGAGGTTCGTGAAGTCGTTGCTGAACTCCGAGACCTTGCCGAGGACGGCCTTCGACTCCTCGTAGCCGGTCACAAGCCAAGCGTTCATGCCGAACGGCAGGTCGAGCTTGCTGATGGGCGCCTCTTCCCGGCGCTGTCCCAGCGACGGCACGGGGTCGAGCCCGACGCGCCGCAGCGGTTCCAGCGCGGAGTCGGGCAGAAATGCCATCTTCTCGAGGTCGAAACCCTTTTTCTGCTGCCGGGCGATGTACCGGCGACCGGCCCAGGCGAGGACACGCGAGCGGAGACTCCCCATGGCGGCGACACTACCCCACCCGCCGTTCGGGTGATCCGGGCGGAGACAGCTGTCACCTGCGGTTCACCCGGAGATTGTCGGTGCCGCCGTCCAGAATGGGCGCGACGAACGACGCCGGGCCGTGAGAAGCTCGGCTCAAGAACCCGGAGGAAACGGACATGACTGCGGCGCTCATCGGACGGGAGCACCCCGCCTCGGTGTTGCGCGCGGAGCTGGCGCGTGCGACCGCGAGCCACGGAGGCCTGGTGCTGGTCACGGGCGAGGCCGGCATCGGCAAGACCACGCTCGTCACCGGCTTGGCCGACGAGGCCCGCGAACGCGGCGCGCTCGTTCTTGCCGGCACGTGCTGGGAGTCGGGCAGCGCGCCCGGTTACTGGCCGTGGGTGCAGGTCGTGCGCGCGCTGCGCCGGGCCGCGGAGCCGCACGAGTGGGCCGCCGCCGATTCGGCGACGCTCTCGGCGCTGCTCGGCGAATCCCCCGAACCCGGCGACGCGTTCCGGCTGCACGACGCCGTCACGAGCGCGCTCATCACGCTCTCGCACGACCGGCCCGTGGTCGTGGTCCTCGACGACCTGCACTGGGCCGACCCCGCTTCGCTGCGCCTGCTCGACTTCGCCGCGCGCCACACGTGGTTCGAGCGGCTGCTGCTGATCGGCACTTACCGGGACGTCGAGGTCGAGGCGCCCGGCCACCCGTTGCACCAGCTCGTGCTGCCGCTCGTCGCGAAGGCCACCACGGTCACGCTCACCGGCCTCGACCCCGCGCAGGTCGCCGAGCTGATGGGCCGCACCGCGGGCACGGACCCGGGCGCCGAGCTGGCCGCCGACGTGCACCGCCGCACCGGCGGCAACCCGTTTTTCGTCGAGCAGACCGCCCGCCTCTGGCGCAGCGGCAGCCCGGTCTCGGCCGTCGCGCCGGGCGTGGCCGACGCGTTGCAGCGGCGGCTGTCGCTGCTGCCGGCCCAGGTGGCGGACTTGCTGAGCGACGCCGCCGTGCTCGGCCGGGAGTTCTCCCTGCACTTGCTGGCCGCGGTCGCCGCCGCGCCGGTGCCGCAGGTCGACCACCTGCTCGGCCAGGCCGTCGCGGCGCGGCTCGTGGTCGCGCTCGGCGAAGGCCGCTTCGCGTTCGCCCACGACCTCGTCCGCGAATCGCGCTACGCCGGCCTCGGCGCCGAAGGCGCGGCCCGCCGCCACGCGGCCGTCGCCGGCTCCGACCTGATCGGCCCCGCCGAACGTGCCCGGCACGCCTACCTGGCGGGCGCCCTCGTCGAGCCGGCCCGCACCGTCGAGCTGCTGCTGGCGGCGGCCCGGGACGCGAGCGCGCGCCTCGCCATCGAGGAGTCGATCGGTCACCTGCGGCGCGCGCTGGACCGCGCGCCGACCGTGCGGACGCGCGCGGTCGTGGAGCTGGAACTGGGCACGCTGCTGTGGCGCGTCGACGACAAGGACGAGGCTTGGGAGCACTTCGAAGGCGCCGTCGCGGCCGTCCGCGAACTCGACGACGCCGAGCTGCTCGCGCGCGCCGGCCTCACCCTCGCCCGCGTCGACCCGGGCGGGGCCCGCCACGAGCTCGTGTCGGGTCTGCTGCTGGAAGCCCACCGCCGCCTCTGCGCGGGAACGCCGGCCGAACAGCTGTCCCTCGACCGCGTCACACTCGAGCTGACGGCCCGCGCCGCCATGCTCGCCCGCGACGACGAAGACGACCACGCACTCGCCTTCTCCCTGTGGGCCCGCCACGACGCCATCTGGGGCCCCGGCAGCGGCGCCGAACGCGAACGCTTGACCGACGAGCTCGCGGCCGTCGCCCGCCGCACCGGTGACCGCGAAAACGAATACTTCGCGTCGTCGCTGAAATGGGTCGCCCTGCTCGAACAGGGCGACCCGCGTTACCTGGAGCAGTTCCGCTCCTTCCAGGCCCTGACGGAAAACAGCGGCCTGCGCGGCGCCGAACTCGCCGCGAAAATCGACCGCAGCATCATCTGCGCCCTGCACGGCCGCTTCGCCGAGTCGGACGCCGCGCTGCAGCAAGCGCTCGACGCCCACCTCGGCCTGAGCGAACGCGAGTTCGGCTTCATGGGCGACCAGCTGCGCTGGAGCACCTTGCTGCTGCAAGGCCGTTTCGCCGAGCTGGCCGACCTGCCCGCCCGCATGAGCGACGCCGGCCACTCCCACCCCGGCCTCCTGCGCGCCCTCGCCGCCGCCCACGCCGGCGACGCCGCCGCCACGCGCGCGCTACTCGCCGAGGCCACGGCGGAAGCCCCGTACTCCCGCGAGTTCACCCCGCTCTGGCTGCGCTGCCAGGCCCAGGCCGCCGCCGTCCTGGGCGACCGCCCCGCCGCCGAACGCCTGCTGGCCGAGCTCGCCCCGTACTCCGGCGAATGGCTGGTTTCCTTGTACGGCTGCGATCTGAGCGGTCCCGTCGACCTCTGGACCGGCCTCCTCGCCGCCACCCTGGGCGACCACGACCTCGCCGTCGACCTGTTCACAGCCGCCGCCCGCTCCGCCGACCGCCTTCGCGCCCGCCCGTGGTCGATCGAAGCCCGCAGCCACCTCGCCACCGCCTACCAGAACCTCGGCGACCCCACTCGTGCGGCGGAACTCTTCGACACCGTCACCGCCGAAGCGACGTCACTCGGCCTGCACCACATCCCTGCCCGCGTCCGTTCAGCGCGAACGGAACCGTTACCCCCCAACGAGTTCCGCCGCACCGATTCCGTCTGGTGCCTCCGCTACGCCGGCCAAGAAACCCGTGTCCCCGATTCCAAAGGCCTGCGCGACCTCCACTTCCTCCTCGGCCGCCCCGGCACCGACGTCCCGGCCGTCCGCCTCTTCTCCCCCGAGGCTCCGGTCGTTCCCTCCTACACCGGCGACCCCCTCCTCGACGACACCGCCAAAGCCGCCTACCGCCACCGCCTCACCGAACTCGACGCCGCCATCGACCACGCCACCACCCTCGGCGACGACACCCGCGCCGCCACCCTCGACACCGAACGCGCCGCCCTCCTCACGGAACTCCGCACCTCCTCCGGCCTCGCCGGCCGCACCCGCCGCCTGGGCGACGAATCCGAACGCGCGCGCAAAGCCGTCACCGCCCGCATCCGCGACGCCATCCGCAAACTGGCCGACCTCCACCCCACCCTCGCCGACCACCTCCACGCCACGATCACCACCGGCTCGAGCTGCTCCTACCACCCGCCGGCCCCGACCCCCTGGCGCCTGTAACCCCGCACAGCGCACCCACACCGCCGGCCGCCCACACAACCCACCCCGACGTTCTCTTGCCCCTCACCAACCCCCACCCGGCAACGCGGGTGAAACTCCCCCAACCCCTCCCCGCACCCTTCCCCCGGCCGGCCCCCGATTCTTTTGCCCCACACGGTCTGGACCGGTTGTCAAGGTACGCTTTCCCGCCTTGACAACCGGTCCAGACCGTAGTGACACTCGAAAATCGGGGTGCCCCACCACACTTCCTCGAACGCAATGGTGCGGTCCGCGCGCCGAGCACTTCACTTCCGGTTGTACAACCGCATAGTCCACGTCCCGAACACCACCGTCAGGGCCCCGGCCGCGATCAACGTCCACATGATCGCCCCGAAGTCCCACGCCCCGGCCATCATCGACCGGACCCCGCTCACCAGCTGGGTGATGGGATTCAGTTCCACAAAAACCTGCAACCACCCCGGCATGGTCGACGGATCCACATACACATTGGACAGAAAAGTCAGCGGCATGATCACCATCATGCTCACCCCCATCACCGACTTCTCCGACCTCAGCAACAACCCGAACATCGTCCACACCCACGACAGCCCGAAAGAAAACACCAGCAGCAGCACAACCCCGGCCACCACACCCCCGAACCCGCCAGGCGGCCGGAACCCCAGAATCAACCCCACCACCATGATCACCACGGACGCGATCACATACCGCAGCGCGTCCCCCAGCAAATACCCCACCATCGCCGACGGTCGCCAAATCGGCAACGTCCGAAACCGGTCAAACACCCCCTTCTCGATATCCGTGTTGACAGCCAACCCGGTATACATCGTGATCATCACAACACTCGACGCCAAAATCCCCGGCAGGAAAAACTGCAGATACTGCGAAGGCGAGCCCGCCAACGCCCCACCGAACAAATACGTGAACATCAACGTCATCATGATCGGAAACGCCGTCACGTCGAACAGCTGCTCCGGGACGTGCTTGATCTTCAGCACCGCCCGCCGCCCGAACGTGATGGACGTGGACAACGCGCTGGGCCGCGGCGGCCGCTCCACCGCCACCAGCAACGCCGCCAAATCCTCGACCTTCGGCGCCGCCAACTCGACATCAGCCTCACGTACAGTCGTCACACCGCCACCTCCTCAGCCGGACGATCGGTCAAAGCCAAGAACACCTCGTCAAGACTCGGCTGCCCCAGGGAAAACGTGTCCACCGTGATCCCCGCCCGAGCCAGCTCCGCCAACGCGCGCGACGCCCGATCCGCCGCACCGAGATGCGCATCGGCCGACAGCCGCGCCGTCAACGCCACCGGATCCGGTTCCAACTGCACAGCCGCGTCGAGCGTGCGCCCCAGTACTTCAGCGGCAGCCGCACGCTGGTCGGAATCACGCAACCGAAGGTGCACTGCCCCCACCCCCACGGAGGCCTTCAGCTCCCCCTTGGTCCCCTCCGCGATCACCTTCCCGTGATCGATCACCGCGATCCGCGACGCCAGCTGATCGGCCTCGTCGAGGTACTGCGTGGTCAGCAGCACCGTCGTCCCCTGCGCGACGATCGCCCGCACGATGTCCCACACCTGGTTGCGGCTACGGGGATCCAGCCCGGTCGTCGGCTCGTCGAGGAACAGCAGATCGGGCGTGTTGAGAATGCTCGCCGCGATGTCCAGCCGGCGCCGCATCCCACCCGAGTAGTTCTTCACCTGACGCGCCGCCGCGTCGGTCAACCCGAACGCCTCCAGCAGCTGCGCCGCCCGCGACCGCGCCGCGGGTTTGCGATGCCCCAGCAACCGAGCCAGCATCACGAGGTTCTCGGTCCCGGTGAGATCCTCGTCGACCGACGCGTACTGCCCCGTGAGGCTCACCCGGCTGCGCACGGCATCGGCGTCCCGCACCACGTCCTTGCCGAACACCCGTGCCTCGCCCCCGTCGGGTCTGGTCAGCGTCGCCAGCATCCGCACGGCCGTCGTCTTGCCCGCGCCGTTGGGGCCGAGGACGCCGTAGACGGTGCCGGCGGGCACCACGAGGTCGATGCCGTCGACTGCCCGGGTCTCCCCGAACACCTTCACGAGCCCGGCGGTCTCGATCGCCGGCTCGGCGGTGGCACTGCTCATGTCTGTCCTTTCCCCGTCACAGTCGGTTCACGCGCAATACGGCCGCGCCCGCCGCCCGTCGCGCAGGGCGAGCCCCCACCAGACGAGCTCGTCGAGCAACGTCGTCACGGCGTGCGCGTAGCGCTCCGGATCGGGCCGGAACCCGCCGTCGGCGACGCGGCCTTCGAGCAGGTCGAGGCACACCGCGTCGCGCAACGTCGCCGTGTGCAGCTCGGTGAACACCCCGCGAAGCTGCTCAACCGCGTACCGGCCGGCGGCGCGGTAGCCGTAGGAGACGAACCCGACCGGCTTCGCCCGCCACTCGTCGTACGCGCAGTCGATGGCCTGCTTCAGCGACGCCGGGAAGCTGCGGTTGTACTCCGGCGTGACGACCACGTACGCCTCCGCCGCCGCGATCCGCCGCGCGAACCCGGCCATCGCCGGCGTCGGCCGCGCGGGGTAGCACGTCGGGATCGCGAAGTCGGCGAGGTCGACCACGTCGAGGTCCAGCCCGGTGCGCCCACCGGCCCGCTCGACGAACCACCGGCCGACGCCGCCGCCCACCCGGCCCTCCCGGGTGCTGGCGACGACCACGGCCACCCGCAGCTTCTCCTGCACACAGTGGAGGCGCCAGATCCGCGCGAGCCGCCGCCAGATCGAATCTGGCAGACGTCAGGCGAGGAACGGGTGCAGCCCGTAGATCGGGATCACCGACCCCACGAGCCACACGGCACCCGCGCACCGTTGAAACGTTTCATCATCGTGTTAGGCTGGCCGTCCCAAGGGGCGAGGGAGGGCCGTGGTCGGCATCAAGGACGTCGCGAAGCGCGCGGGCGTTTCGATCGGCACAGTGTCCAATGTGGTCAATCGGCCGCACGTCGTCGCGACGGCCACGCGCAACCGGGTGCTGTCGGTCATCCAGGAGCTGGGGTACGTGCGCGACGAGTCCGCGCGGCAGCTGCGGGCGGGGCGTTCGCGGATCATGGCGCTGCTCGTGCTCGACCTCGGGAACCCGTTTTTCGTCGACGTCGCGCGCGGCGCCGAGGAAGCCGCCCACGCGCAGGGGATCAACATCATCACGTGCAACAGCGGGCAGCGGGTGGAGACCGAGGCGTCGTACCTCGCGATGCTCGCCGAGCAGCGGGTGCGCGGCGTGCTGCTGAGCCCGGTCGACACCGCGGGCGACGCGATGCAGGCCTTCCGGCGCAGCGGGATCCCGTACGTGTTCGTGGACCGCAAAGTGCCCGCCGACGAGGCCAGCTCTGTGTCCGTCGACGACGTCGCCGGTGGCGCGCTGGCCGCGCGGCACCTGCTGGAGACCGGGCACCGGCACATCGGGTTCGTGAACGGTCCCACCATCCTCACGCAGTGCCGTGACCGCGACGCCGGCGTGCGTTCCGTGCTCACCGGCTCGGGCGCGCAGTTGTCGGTGGTCGAAGCGATCGGCCTCGACGTCGCGTCGGGCCGCGACGCGGGCGCGCGCCTGCTCGGCATGAGCCCCCGGCCGACGGCCGTGTTCTGCGCCAACGACCTGCTCGCCCTCGGCGTGCTGCAGGCGATGGTCGGCGCCGGCGTGCGCGTGCCCGACGAGATGGCCATCGTCGGCTACGACGACATCGAGTTCGCGGGCGCGGCGGCCGTCCCGCTCACGTCCGTGCGCCAGCCCGCGTTCCGGCTCGGGCGCACGGCCGCCGAGCAGCTGCTCGCGGAGACGGACGAGAACCCGCCGCCGCACCGCGAAGAGGTCTTCACGCCGGAGCTGGTGGTGCGGGAGTCGACGCGCGTTCGGCGATAACTGTTTACACCGGAGTGTACAGAGAGCTATAAACACTCTCGTGGACACTGGCCGCAAGCTCCTGCCCCGCGCCGAACGCCGCGCGCAGATCCTCGCCGCGGCGCGCACGGCCTTCGCTCGCGACGGATACGCGGCCACCACCATCGAGCTGGTGGCCCGCGAGTCCGGCGTCACGGCGACGATCATCTACCGCCACTTCGCCGGCAAGCCCGACCTGTACCGCGCCGTCCTCGACGACGTCCGCGACCGCCTGCGCGCGGCCACGTCGGACCGTCCCGACCCGGTGCGCGCGGCGGTCTCCGCGGCGGCCGCCGACCCGGACGGCTTCCGCCTGCTGTTCCGCCACGTCGCACGCGAGCCGGAGTTCAGCGAATGGGCGGCCGACTTCCGCTCGCGCAGCTCCCTGGTCGCGGAATCGGCGCTGCCGGCGGAAATCCCCGACCCGGCACGCCGGGCCTGGGCCGCGACCTTGTTGACCACGCTCTCGGTGGAAACGATCCTCACCTGGCTCGACGCCGGCCGCCCGGCTTCCGGGGAGACGGTCGCCGCCGCCATCGACGCCGCCTCCGCCGCCTTGATCACCACGATCGGAGCACCATGACCTACCACGACGTCGGCCGCTTCGACGCCCGTGCCGACACCTACGACAAGCCGGCCCTGCAGGGCTTCTTCGGCGCCGTCCACCGCGCGACGCTTTCCTTCGCCACCCCTGACGCGCCGGGTTCGGTCCTGGACGTGGGCGCCGGCACCGGCGAACTGCTCGCGCTGGTCCACGCCCGTTTCCCGGACGCCGCTTTGTCCGGTGTGGACCCCGCGGCCCGGATGCTCGCACGGGCACGGGAAAAGCCTTTCCCGGCCGAACTTTCCATCGGCACCGCGGAGGCTCTCCCCTTCCCGGCCGAGCACTTCGACCTGGTGCTGTCGACGACGTCGTTCCACCACTGGGCCGACCCCGCCCGGGGCCTCGCGGAAATCCACCGCGTCCTCACTCCCGGCGGCACGGCGGTCGTGGCGGAACACTTCACGCGAGGCTGGCTACGCGTTGCCGCCCGCCTCCTGCCGCGCCGCAACCGCACGGAAAGCGTCGAGGACGTCGTCGCACTGGCCCACAACGCCGGCCTCGACTTCGCCGGCCAAGCGACCGTCTTCCGCTTGGCGGGACTGCATTTCGTCACCGCTCTCCGGTTGCGCAAGCCCGGAAACGCCTGAGGGGCGGCACCGAAACGGCACCGACCCTCCGGACGTGGGTACCCGAAGGTGTGCCGGGTCGGGGCACCGGCGCACCTTCGGGCAGCTATCCCCCGGTACTCAGCCGCATGGCCAGAGCCACCGCGCCGAGCAGCGACGCGTCCTGGTCGAACCGCGCCGCCACCAGTTCCGGCGGGAACGGCACCGCCCCGGCCAAGCGGTCACGCAAAGCCGGCAGCAGCACGTCGGCCGAGCGGACCAGCCCGCCGCCCACGGCGATCCGCGAAGGATCGAACGCGATGGCCAGATTGGCGACGTGCATGGACAACTCGTCCAACGCCGAGGTGACCAGTTCCTTCGCCTGCGTGTTCTCCCGAGCCAGCTCGAACAACGAAGCCGCCGTCACCGGACGGCCCAGCAGCTCCGCGGCCCGGCGGCCCAGCCCGCGCCCGCCGACGGCCTCCTCCAGCGGCGCCGAGCCGCTGGCGAAGCCGTCGGTGTCCTGGGGCGCGAGCAGGTTGTAGCCGATCTCGCCCGCGGCCCCGTTGGCGCCGGTCAGCACGACACCGCCGACCAGGACCGCGGCGGCGATGCCGGTGCCCAGCGAGAGGAACACCGCCGGGTCGGCGCCCGCGAGGGTGCCGAACTCCCATTCCGCCAGGGCGGCCGCCTTGGCGTCCGTGCCGGTGGCGATGGGGACGCCGCCGAACTCGGCCGCGACCAGCGAATGCAGGTGCAGCTGTTCCCACCCGGGCACGTTGGGCGCGAGCAGGATCCGGTCCTCCAGGACGATCCCGGGGCTGACGACACCGACCGAGTCGACGCGCGCGCCCTCGTCGGCCACCAGAGCCTTGGCCCCGGCGAGCGCGCGCGTCACCACCTGCTCGGCCCCCGCCTCGGCGTCGGTGTCCAGCCGGCGCGTCGCCAGCAGGGTTCCGGCGTCGTCAGCAAGCCCCAGCGCCACTTTCGTGCCGCCGAAGTCGATACCCAGGATCACTCGCGAGTCCCCTCGATCGCCGGCGGACGGACGGCGTAGCCGCCGTGGTGACCGCGCGAAGCGGGCACCACCACGTTGCCGGTGTTGAAGCCGTCGACCGTGATCACGGCGGGTGCGCCGTGCAGGTCCGCGGCCTTGTAGGTCACCGTCAGCGTCTGCGACTCGCCGGGCCACAGCGTGATGTCGTTGTCGTCCCACGTCGCCGCGGCGAGCTGGCTGTCGCCGGACGCGACACCACCGGAAGCGGTGCCCCGGCGGACGTCGGCGCGGAGGAAGAACCCGACAGCCGGCGTCTTCGACGTGTTGGTCACCGTCACCGTGGTCGCCGTGTCGGCCCCGTCCGGACCCGCCACGCGCTTGGTCGAGCTCTCGACACCGATCTGCGCCTTCGGCAGCTCACGCAGCGCGGACATGTCGCTGTACTGGCTGAGCGTGGCCTGCGGCTCGCCCAGGGTCTTGTTCCAGTCGACGACGTCCTTCTGCGTGGAGAGCCAGTAGACGTTGCGGTCCACGACCTTCGCGCCCTGCTTCACCTGCAGCTCCACGAAGTACACCTGCGCCTTGGCCGGCGGCTTCGTCTCGGCCGGCACCTTCGGCTTGAGCAGCCCGGTGACGGCACCCTGCGAGTTCAGCGACACGTTCTTCGCCGTCTGGTCGTCGAGCACCTTGCCCGCGGTGTCGTACACCTTGGCCTGCACCGAAACACCGGACTGCGTACCGCCGCCCAGGTTGGCCAAGGCCACGGAACCGTTGTCATAGCCGTAGATCGCGTGCAGCGGCTCGTTGGCCTTCTTCGCGCCGAAGAACGCGCCCGGCTGGTCACCGTCGTCGTTGTAGAGCGACCACAGCAGCGTCGGCCAGCCCTTGTTCAGCTGCCAGTACACGACCCCGGTCGACGGGTTGTCCTTGTCCGTCGAGTGCGCGATGAACGACTCGAACTGCGACCGGGTGTTCTCGTAGTTCGCGACCTGCGCGGACTCCACATAGGACTCCAGCGAGTTCCACTTGCCGTAGCGCTGGGTGATGGAGTTGTCCAACGTGTACAGCGTGCCGAAGGCGTAACCGCCGTGGTCAGGCTCGAAGTTGGCGTGGTACTGGTTGTACGCCGGGTCCTGCCACAGCTTCGCCTGCTCCTCGGGCGAGAGGAACCGCTTGATGGAGTCCAAAGTGGGCACGGTGTGCCCGGCGCTCTGCTCGCTCGCGAAGCCCCACGAACCACCGGCGTTGGTCCGGCTGGAGTCACCGGAGTCGAAGTGCGACGTGTCGTACCAGTAGGCCGGCGGGACCCAGTCGTACGGGCCTTCCTTCTCACCGGAGACACCGAGCGTCGGGGTGCTCTTGTACTCCGCCGAAGCGATCACCGGCACCTGGAAATCGGCTTCGGAGAACGCGGCGAGCGTCTCGGACTCCTGCCGAGCGACGGGTTCGTTGTCGCTCCAGCCGTAGTTGAAGACGCTCGGGTGGTTGCGCTCGCGCTGCGCGATCGAGTACGCGGAGTCGTGCATGATCCGGTAGTCGCGATCGGTGAGCTTCGAGGCGTCCTCGGGCTGCCAGGCGTCGCAGCACAGGAAGCCGCCGATCACCAGCAGGCCCGCGCGGTCGGCCTGATCGTAGAAGTCCTGCGGCATGTCGTGGCCCTCGAGCCGCACGCCGGACAGGCCCATGTTCTTGATCAGCGCGATCTGGTGCGCGGTGTCGGCCTTGTCGTAGCGCAGGAACAGGTCCGGCGCGAAACCGCCGCCGCGGAACACGAAGTCCTTGCCGTTCACGGCGAACAGCCGCGAGCCCTGCGGCAGCGGCGCCGACTTGCCGACGAGCTTCGAGGTCACCGTGCGGATACCGAAGGTGTCCGAAGAGGACGTGGACACGACGCCGCCCTGGCTCACCGAGGTGTCCAAAGTGTACAGCGGCTGCGCGCCCATCGAGTACGGCCACCACACCTGCGGCTTGCGGATCTTCAGCGCCGCGAACTTCGCCGGCGTGAACGTCACCGTCTGCTTGGCGTGCGCCGCCACCTTCACGCTCTGCTTCACCACGATGGGCGCGCCCGACGGCGGGTTCACCGTGGCCGTGACGTCACCGGTCTGCGCCGAGCCGGCGTTGTTGGTGACGTCGACCTTCACCGTCAGCGAGGAGGTGGACAGGTCGGCGGCGTTGTCCTGCACCACGTGGGCGTTGTCGCCGGTGAGCGCGTCGGACAGCTGCAGGGTCGGCGGGTACTGGATGCCGGTGTCGTTGTCCGGCGGGATCTGGCCCCAGTCGACCTGGTCGAGCGTGTACATCGTGAGCGGGTTGTTCGGGTAGACCTTGATCGCCAGCGTGTTCTTGCCCGGCTTCAGCAGCTTGGTCACGTCGAAGGTGTGGCCGGCGAACGCGCCGCTCACCACATCCTTGCCCGCCACCAGCGTGCCGTTGACCCACACGTCGCCCTCGCCGACGATGCCCGGGATCGTGAGCTTGCCGTTCTTGCCCTTGGCGAAACCGGGGTCGAAGTCCGTGCGGTACCACCACGGGTCGGAGAACGGCTTCGTGGTCACGGGGCCGAGCTTGTCGACGTACCCGAAGCACTTGCGCATGTTGTCGGAGTAGAAGACGTCCGGGCACTTGCCGTTCTGCACCAGCGCGTTGATCTCGGTGCCCGGCGCGCCCGCGTCGTCGGCCTTGACCGGCAGCCAGCCCTTCGTCGAGTACCCGGGCTGCGAGACGCGGTCACCGCCGTCCTTCACGCTCGCGGTGGTGAGCACCTGCCAGCCCGACGTGCCGATCGTGGACAGCCCCTGCTCACGCGGAGCGTGGTGCTGGGGCGACGCGGCGGGCGCCTGGGCCGACGCCGTCGCGCTCACCACCCCCGGGACCAGGATCAGCGCGGCGGCCGCCGCGATCCCGGCGACGAGCGGTTTCCTCATGCCTCAAGCCCCTCTTCGGTCGGCTGCTGCTGCGCGAGGACGAACTCCTCGCGGATCTCCTTCGGCCCGAACGGCCACGTCTTCTCCGCCGCTGCGTAAATCAGGAACGCGACGACGCCGAGCACGATCCACGCCACGGAAAGGACGATCGAGAGCGTCGTGGCGGAGATGTAGATGTACACCCAGCCGGCGAGCGCGATGATCGTCGGGATCGGGTAGAGGAACTGGCGGTACGGCCGCTTCAGCGTCGGCTGGCGGCGGCGCAGCACCCAGATCGCGGCGACCTGCGCCAGCGACTGGATGATCACGAGCACGGTCACGGCCGCGTTGATCACGTCGGTCAGGGTGAACAGCGAGCCGATCGCGGTGATCACGCCCATCGTCAGCACGCCGGCGGTGGGCAGGTTCAGCTTCGGGTGCAGCTTGGCGAACACCGGCAGGAACACCTTGTCGCGCGCGGCTTCGAACGGCACGCGCGAGCCGCCGAGCAGGCCGGCGAAGACGGAGCCGATGGCGGCGATGACGATGAAGACGGTGATCACCTTCGCGGTGACCGTGCCCCACGCCTGCTCCAGCACGGTGGAGGCGACCGACGTCGCGTTCTTCAGCTCGTCGAGCGGGATCGAGCCGAGCACGCCGACCTGCAGCAGGAAGTAGAGCGCCATGATGCCGAGGATCGAGAAGATGATCGACCGCGGGATCGTGCGGCCCGGGTTGCGGACCTCACCGCCGAGGTAGGCGCTGGTGTTGTAGCCGAGGTAGTCGTAGATGGCGATGACGAGGCCGGCGCCGAGGCCGCCCCAGAAGGCGCCGCCCGAGCCGAACGCGCCGGGGGTGAAGGCGAACGCCTGGCCGCCGCTGAAGTGCGAGAAGGCCGCGACGATCACGGTCAGCACGGCGAACAGCATGATCACGAACAGGACGGTGGTGAGCTTGCTGATCTGGCCGATGCGCCGGAACAGCGCCAGCACGATCACCACGACGATCGCGATGCCGATGATCTTGCCCAGCGGCGTCACGCCGCCGTCGTCCACCACGCCCGGGATGAGGTAGCCGAGGTACTGGACGAGGCCGATGATGCCCGTGGACATGATCAGCGGGATGAACAGCACGGCGCTCCAGGCGAACAGGAACGGCATCAGCCGCCCGGTGCGGTACTGGAAGGCTTCGCGGAGGTAGATGTAGGTGCCGCCGGCGCCGGGCAGCGCGGCGCCGAGCTCGGCCCAGACCAGGCCGTCGGCCAGGGCGATGATCGCGCCGATGATCCAGCCGAACATCGCCTGCGGGCCGCCCATCGTGGCGACCATCGCCGGGATGGTCACGAACGGGCCGATCCCGCACATCTGCGTCATGTTGATCGCGGTCGCCTGCAGCGGCCCGATCTTGCGTTCGAGACCGGTCCGTGGAAGATCCGCCGTTCCGGAAGCCCCCGAACGGGTGGGTGAGCTCACGTCGCGCCTCCGTCCAATAGTTAGTAAGGCTTCTTAACATAAGATTTGCGGGGTCGGAAGGGCCGCGTTCGTAAAGTTGTGGAAACGGCGAGGGGTGAGCATGGCGGGACCGCGGGTGGGCACACCGGCGAACATGCGCGAGCTGAACCAGCGGCTGGTGCTGGACCGGTTGCGCGCCGGCGGTGCGGCCACGCGGCCCGGGATCGCCGCCGACACCGGGCTTTCGAAGCCGACGGTGGGCCAGGCGCTGCTCGATCTGGAGCAGTGCGGATTGGTCCGGGCCACCGGCCACAGCCCGTCGGGGCCGGGGCGCGCCGCCGTCGTGTACCGGGTGGCACCCGAGGCCGGGCACGTCGTGGGCGTGGACATCGGCCGGCGTTCGATCCGCGTGGCCGTGGCCGATCTGGACGGGAGCATCGTCGCGCGGCTCGACGAGCCGAACCGGTGCCGGTCGGGCAGCGCGCTGGTCCGGACGGTCGGCGACGGCTGCTGCACTCGCTGGCCGAACGGCTGTGCGCACACGGTTCGGACCTCGTCGTGGAGAACGATGCGAACCTGTGCGCGGTCGGCGAGCACGCGCTGGGCGCGGCACTGGGGGTGGACGTGCTGGTGTGCCTCACGGTGGGCACCGGCATCGGGATGGGCGTGCTGGTCGGCGGGAAGCTGTTCCGGGGCGCGCACGGCGCGGCGGGCGAGATCGCGGACCTGCCGGCGGGCGCCCGTGCCTCCGGGGCGCGCGCTCACCGGCCCGGGCCGATGGAGGACGTCGCTTCGGCGCACGCGATCGTCGCGCGGGCCCGCGCGCTGGGGTCGACCGCGCGGAGTGCTCGGGAGGTATTCCGGTCTGCCGCGGTCGACCCCGGGCTCATCGTGCTGGGCGGTGGCATCGGGAGCAACGCGGCGCTGCTCGCCGGGCCGATGCGGCGTGCCTTGGCCGCGACGACGCCGTTCGCGCCGGAGATCGTCGCCGGGCAGCTGGGGCCGGAGGCCGTGCTGGCGGGCGCGGTGACGACGGCACTCGGCACGGCGCGGGAGATGGTCTTCGAACGGCGCGAGCCGCGGCGGACGGCCGCGCAAGCCTGAGCGTCACCGCGCGGCGGCTTCGACGATCGTCAGCAGGTCTTCGAGGTCCTTCACGAACTCGGCGTCGCAGTCGACGCGGTGCGGCAGCGAGCCGAGCCGGTGGTGGGCGGGCAGGTCCGCGGGGCCGAGCTCGACGCGGCGCGAGCGGGCGAGGCGGGTGCTCGCGGCGAAGCGGCCTTCGACCTCCGAGAGGACGTGGCCGAAGACGAACGTGGACAGCAGGCGTTCCAGGCGTGGGACTTCGTTTTCGGGCACGCCCGCATCCAGCAGCGCCTGGTACACGCGTTCGGCCGGGAGCAGCGACTGCTCGCTCGCCGCCGGACGGGTGAACAGAAGGCCGGCCACGGCGGGGTGCTCGCGCGCGACCGCCCGCGCGCCCGTGGCCAGTTCACGCACCCGGGTGAAGGGGGCGAGGTCCGGGGCGGGAGTGGGCAGCAGGGTGAGCAGGTGGGCGGCGATGCCGTCGAGGAGGTCGTCCTTGCTGCGGAAGTAGCCGTACAGCGCCATGGGTGTGAGGCCGAGCCGGGCGGCGACGCCGCGCATCGACAGGGCGGGCAGGCCGCGTTCGGCCGCCAGCTCCAGTGCCGCGCCCACGATCTCGGACCGCCGGGCGGTCTTGAGTCTGCGCACCCCGCGCAGTCTGCACCGTGGACCCGCGAGTCTACGGCGTAGATCACGCACCGGAACCCGATCGAGCGACAGTGCGCAGCCAGCACGGGGTCCGCACTGTCCACTGTGGTCACCGGCGCCTGACGATGAACGGGGTTCACCCCGGCGCGCCGCGGAGGCGGTTGCCGATCGCGATCACCGACCCCATATCGTTGCGCGGCAGCCATTCGGAGGTGGAACGCGAACGTGCCCGAAGTCGACTACTACGCGGTGCTCGGCGTGGGGAAGACGGCGTCGCCCACGGAGATCAAGGCTGCCTACCGCAGGCTGGCGAAGACGCTGCACCCCGACGCGGGCGGCACCGTCGGCACGTTCCAGCTGCTGCGCGAGGCCTACGACACGCTGAGTGATCCCCGCGCTCGCGCTGCGTACGACGCCGGCATCCCGACCGTGCACGCGCGCCTGCCCGCGAAGCCGAAGCGCCGCCGGTTCAGCGAGGAGCCCGGGTTCGTGCCCGAGCCGCTGGACCTGGAGCCGGACGAGCTCGAGTGGTGGGAGTTCGCGGCGCAGGACCCGCGCGTGCGCCACGGGCGGCGACACGGCCCCGGGCACACGCCGGTGGTCGCGGCCGTCACCGGGATGGTGCTGGTGCTGGCGCCACTGGTGCTGGGCGTGGACTTCACGCCGCCGGTGCTCATCGTGTGGCTCGCGCTCACGGCCGCCACGGCGCTGCTGGTGCAGCGCCTGGCCCGCGGCTACCTCGCCGCGCGGCGCGCCCGCAGCGAGTTCGCCGCGGAGTTCGGCGGCGGCTCGGTGTTCGGCAGCCCCGGCGTGGAAGCCGACGAGCTCGCCGAACGCCTCACCGCCGACCTCCTCGAGCGCTACCTGACGCGGCTGCCCGCCGCCCGCATCTTCCACGGTCTCGCCTGGCCGGGCTCCGTCTTCGCCGACGTCGACCACGCCGTGCTGTGCGGCAAACGCCTCGTGCTCATCGAGTCGAAACAGTGGCTCCCCGGCCACTACGAAACCGCCGACGACGGCCGCCTCCTGCGCAACGGCCGCCCCTTCCGCGGCGGCGGCTCCCGCCTGGCCGAAAGCCTCGACTCCTACCGCGACCTCCTCCCCGGCATCGCCCTGCGCGGCGCCATGATCGTCTACCCCAGCCGCGCCGGCGCCATCACCACGGCCGACTCCGACCCCACCCTGGACCCCGCCGCGCCCATGACGCCGGAACAGTTCCTGCACGAAATCGGCGGCTGGCTCTCGGCGGAACCGTCTACTGTGGACCACAACGCACTGCGAACGGTGCGGGGCCAGGTCGTGGGAAGCGGGCGGGCCGCGTAGGCGAGCGAGGGCGCCGAGAGATCCTGCCTACGCCTCGCGCGCCCGCGCGGTGGTTGCACCGCCGCGGCCTCGCCACTCGGCTCGCACGGGCGAAGCGGCAAAGCTCGACCCGACTCCGAGCCGACCCGCGGGAGTGAAACCGCCCGGCACCGCCGCTCCTCGCCGGTGCCGGAAGGCACGAGCCGAGCAGCCCACGCGGCACCGTGGTCCCGGCCGTCCCCGCCCGTCGTCCGGCGGCCCGCGCCCACGCGGGAGGATGACCAGGTGAACACCGCGGCCACCCTGGGCACCGTCCTGCTCGTCTACGCGCCCGCGGCGGTGACGCCGGGGCCGAACTTCGTGCTCATCGCGCACACCGCCGCGGCCGGGTCGCGCCGGGCGGCGGTGGCCGTGGCGGCCGGGGTCGTGGTGGCGGGTGGGCTGTTGGCGACGGTCGCCGTGTTCGGGTTGGGCGCGCTGCTCGCCGCGACGCCGTGGCTGGCGACCGCGTTGCGGATCGTGTGCGGGCTTTACCTGGCGTGGCTGGGGATCAGGCTGTGGTGGAAAGCGCGGGCACCCGACCAGGAGCCGCTGCCGGAGCGCAAGAACGCGTTCGGGCAGGGGATGCTGAGCAACGTCACCAACCCCAAGGCCGCGGTGTTCTTCGGGAGCGTGCTGACGGCCACGCTGCCGCCGACCGAGCCCACGGCGACGAAGGCGGCGGCGATCGGGCTCATCGTCCTGGCGTCGGCGACGTGGCACCTGTCCGTGGCGCTGCTGTTCTCCTCCCCCGCCACGCAACGCTGGTACGACCGGGCGCGGCCGGTGCTCAACCGGGTGGTCGGGGTGGTGCTCGTGGTGCTCGGGGTCGCGTTGGCCGTCACCGGCTGAGAAAGCCCGTGAAGGGCCCCGAGACGGAGCCCTTCACGGACCGGAAAACTCAGCCGTGCGAGCGGTTCTTCGCCGCGCGCGCCGAGTTGGTGCAGATCTCGCCGACGTCGATGGTCTGGCCGCGGTCGAGGTACACGTCCGCGATGCCCGCCAGCTTGCCCTTCGCATTGGCGCAGGTCAGCTGGTAGGCCTCCTTCGGCCCGTACGTCGGCGGCACCGGCGACGCGAACGACACGCCACCGGTCCAGTCGTCCACCTGGGCCGGGTCGGCCTGGGCGTAGTTCACCAGCACCGCGCGGTAGTCACCGGCGGGCGGGTCGAACAGCACGGCGTGCTCCGAGGTGGTGCCGCCGTTGGCCGACGACGTCACGGCGTTGCCGGCGGCGTCGTACACGTACAGGTCCCAGTCGGTGTCCGGGTTCGCCCAGTTCACGTCCACGCTGAACTTCCCGTTGTCCACCTTGGGCAACCCGTCGACGTGGAACGTGAAGCTCTCCGACGCCGGGTTGTCCGGGTACGACTCGTTGATCGGCGGCACGCCCGCCGGGTTCGCCACGGCGTACCCGGCCTGCGCCGGGCCCTGCGGGTCACGCCCGTAGCGGCCCGCGACGTACGGCCGCGTCGACGGGTTCACCGACCACGCGAAGCGGCCGCCGGTCGAGGTGTAGGTGGAGTTGAGGTCGTCGGTCACGTACACGGGCGGCTTGGTGGAGCCGTCCGGCTGCAGCACGGGGGACGTCGGGGTCTGGAACGTCTTGTGCAGCTTGAGCTGGTAGCCCTTCGGCGCCGTGCCGATGAGCGTCGAGTGCGCGGCCGGGTCGGCGGTGTTGCGCAGCATTTCCAGCAGCGCACCGCTGTTGCCACCCTTGCCGGCACCGGTCGACGGGGCCAGGCCCGCGTACTCGGCGACGACCCCGACCTCGTACGGCGTGTGGAACCCGGCGCCGCCGATCTCGATCGTGAAGCCCCAGCCGCCGGTGGCCCAGTACGACCAGTCCTCCGTGGTGCCGGTGGTGTCGTACAGCGCCCAGCTCGGTTCGCTCGTGTAACCGTTGTGGGAGGCCAGCTTGTCGCCCAGCGCCTTGTACACCGGGTCCTCGAGCGGCGGCCGCACGTCGGCGACGCCCGGCGGGCGCAGCACGAGCGCCGCGTTGGTGTGGAAGGTGATCAGGTTCGTCACCTGCCGCGACGACACGACCGAACGGATGTTGCGCGACTCCGGCTCGCTGAACGGCGCCGAACCGCGGAACGTCTCACTGCTCCACGACAGGCCCGCTCCCCCGCCGCCCCAGAAGCCGGCATAGTTGCGGTTCGGGTCGGTGCCGCGCTGCGCGCCGCCCGGGTTCGCCTTGCAGACGCCGGTGGCGAACTGCGGCGGCGAATCGGCGGCGTTGCAATTCTTTCGCTTCATCTCGTAGTCGAATCGCGAGAAATCACCACGGGGTTCGGCCTCGCGGGAGATCGAGAACCCGTCCGGGTTCACGATCGGCACGATGATGTTGCGCGTCTTGCCGACCAGCCCGCGGATCGTGGTGTCGTGGGCGTAGCCGTTGATCAGCTGGTACGCCCACTCCATCGTGGTCTCACCGGCCGGCCATTCGCGCGCGTGGTGGACGCCCATGGTGAAGTCGACGGGCTTGCCGTCGGCGGTGTTCGCGACGTCCGTGGCGATCTCGAGCCCGACGACGTCACGGCCCTCCCACGTCGGCTCCGGCAGCGTGAACGCCTTGACCAGCTTGGGGTTCTTGCGCGCGAGCTCCTTCATCTCGTACTCGTAGTCGTACAGGTGGCGGTAGCTCGTGCGGCCGGACGGCAGCACCGAGGACGCCGTCTTCGCGGCGTACTCGCGGTCGGTTTTCGCGTCGCGGATCGACTTCGCCGACAGGTCCGGCTCGACGACGGTGGACTTCAGCCCGCTCGCGGCGAGCGTGCGGCGGTCGGCGTCGCCGGCGAGCACGACCTCGACGCCCGTGGCGTCACCCTTTTCGGTGACGTCGAGGCCGAGTCCGAGGAGCTTGTTCTTGTCCGCGCGCGAAGGCGTGTGCACGCGGACGAGCTCGGCGCGCTGGGCCGGCGCGGCGGATCCGGTCGGGGTGCCCTGCGGGGTCAGCGCGAGGAAGTCGACGCCGAGTTTCGCCTCCTTGGCGTTGCCCGCGTACCGGCAGCTCTGGATCACGAGCTGCTGGCCCTTCTTCACGAAGCTCTCGGCGAGCTCGTGGCTGCGCAAGGCCGCCGAGGCCGCGACGAGCGCCCCGGTGGCCTTGTCGAACACGGCGAGGTCCCAGTCGCCCTCGGCGCCGGCACCCGGCGCCAGACGGGCCTGGACCAGGCCGTCGACCGTCGAGACGACCTCGCGGCGGTCGGTGCCGGCCGCGCCGGGCGGCTGGAGCGCGGCGAAACACGACCGCACGACCGAGCGGTCGGCGTGCACCACGTTCTGCGCGGCCGTGGCCGACGTCGGCAGGGCGACGAACGTCCCCGCCAGGACGCCGGCCGTGGCCAGCAGAACCCACGGTCTGGATCTTCTGAGTGAGAGTCTGGATGAAAGCGGTGAATTCCCCACGTTCGCGGACCTCCCAGGGCCGAGCCGGGAGCAGGGACGCTCCGGCAGCGAACGACCATATCGACGCAAAACGCCCCGGGTAACCTTCGGAAGTACGGGATCATCCACTCACAGCGGGCACATACCCGTCCTGGCTAATCTCGAAGGATGACCGCCCTCGCCGAGGACCGCCGCCCCGCTCTGCTGTCGATCGCCGGCATCGCCGCGTTCGCGATCGGCGCCGCGCTGGTCCTGCTCCTGCAACTGGTGCCGCCCACCGACGAGATCAGCGTGACCAGCCGGACCATCAGCGAGTACGGGCTGTCGGACAACAAGTGGGTGTTCGACCTCGCGGTGGTGCTGGTGGCCGTGGGCTCCGCCGTGACGCTCGCCGTGCTGCGGCTGCAACGGCGGTTGCCCGTGGTCTCGGCCGTGTTCGGTGCACTGTGGACGATCGGCTTGCTCGTGATCGTGGCGTTCCCGAAGACCAACTGGGCCACGGCCACCGGCGGCGCCGCGGGCGGCACGCTGCACCGGGTGGCCAGCGTGGTCGCGTTCGTCTGCCTGCCGCTGGCCATCCTCGTGGCCGCGCGCACGACGTTCCCCCATTCGCCACGCCGCCGGTTCGCCGCGCGGCTGCTCTCCGTGCTGTCGCTGGGGTGGCTGGCGATCATCCTCGGCGCCGTGGCGGTCGCCGCGGTCAACGACGAACGCTGGTGGCTGCTCATCCCGCTCGGCCTGGTCGAACGCGGGATGGCGCTCACGGAGCTGGTCGCGCTGGCGGTGCTGGCGGCGCCGGTGCGCGCGAAGAAACCGGCCGGCGTCCCGAGCTGAGGCGGGCCGACGATCAGAACTCGTCGCCCTGCCCGAGCTCGTGTTCGAGCTGGTCGGCACGGGCCACGAGGGCACGCAGCGGCCGGTCCAGCTCGTCCTCGATGTCCAGCGAGGCGAGCGGCACGGCGTGCTTGATCAGCGCCACGCCGTCGACCACGGCCGCCCCGCCGACCCCGGACTCGCCGACGAGCTCCAGCAGCCGGCGCAGGTCCACGCGGTCGGCCCAGCCGACGGGCGAGGACAGCTCGGCCCACGCCACCCCACCGTGGTCGGGCAGCAGGTGAACGGTCGCCTGCTGGCTCCGGCCGTCCTCGGTGGGCAGGCGGAAGCGCAGCCAGCCGTCGTGGTCCTCGAGCACCTCGTACCGCAGGCGCACGAAACTGATCACGTCGTTCCAGATCGTCACGGTCGACACCTCTCGCCCCTCGGCCACGGCGCCAGCTTATCGGTCAGCCGTGCCGCCCCGCCCGGCGCACGCTCCGGGCGAACCGGACGCGCCGCCGGTTGCCGCGGCCGTCGCCAGGAGAGCTTGATCGGCCGACGCCGCCGCAGCGCACGGCCCCGGGCTGCCACCGGCGGGTCGCGCTTCTTCCCCCGGCGATCGGTCGCGCCGCAGAATCGCCGGCAGCCCTGGCGCGAGCCCCCGGTCGGCCGGTCATACCCAGCGGCCGACCGGGCCTGCGAACGTGGCCCGCAGGTGGGAGTGGACCCCGCTTCAACCGGCCGGACGACCGCCCTCGGCAGCCGCGCCACCCCGCCCGGCGCACGCTCCGGGCGAACCGGACGCGCCGCCGGGAACGGGGTGGCGGCTTCGCGGGACGGGAGGGTCAGCGGGCGGCGGACACCGCCGTCAGCACGGCGTCCAGGGCGCCCGGGTCTTCCATCGCGCTGGTGTCGCCGCGCGGGGCGCCCTCGACGAGGACGTCGCGCAGGAGGCGGCGCATGGTTTTGCCCGTGCGGGTCTTGGGCAGGGCCGTGACGGGGTAGACCTTGGCCAGCCGCGCGTAGCCGCCGAGTTCGTCGCCGACGCGGCGGATCAGCTCGGCCGACACGGAGTCGGCGTCGGCGCCGGCCAGGAGGGTGACGAAGGCGATGGGGACGGTGCCCTTGGTCGGGTCGGGCACGCCGACCACGGCGGCCTCGGCGACGCGCTCGTGGGCGGTCACGACGCCCTCGATCTCCATCGTGGAGATGCGGTGCGCGGCGACGTTGATGACGTCGTCGGCGCGGCCGAGCACCCACAGGTGGCCGTCGTCGTCGAGGACGGCTTCGTCCTTGGTGTTGTACTTGCCGGGGTACTGGGTGAAGTACGCCGACAGGTACCGCTCGTGGTCGCCCCACACCGTGCGGGCCAGCGTCGGGAACGGGCGGGTGATCACCAGGTTTCCCTTGGTACCGGGGGGAACCGGCTCGCCGTCGTCGTCCACGATCTCGCAGTGGTGGCCGGGCAGCGGGCGCCCGGCGGAGCCCGCCTTCAGCGCGTCGACGCCGGTCACCGGGTAGGTCCAGGTGGAGCCCGTCTCGGTCTGGCCGTAGGCGTTCACGATCGGCACGTCGAGGTGCGCGGTGCCCCAGGTGAACGTCTCGGCGTCGAGCGGCTCGCCCTGCACGGTGATCAGCTTGAGGTGCGGCAACGGGTGCGCGGCGCACAGGTCCTCGCCGAACGAGCGCAGCATCCGCAGCACGGTCGGCGCGGCCAGCACCTGCGTGACCTCGTGGCGTTCGCAGAACTCGTAGAACCGTTCCTTCGTCGGGGTGTCGAGCGCGCCTTCGTAACACGCGATCGTGGTCCCGCACGCCAGCCCGCCGATCACGGCCTGGATCGGGAAGGTCAGCCAGCCGACGTCGGCGGCCACCCAGTACACGTCGCCTTGTTCGAGGCCGGCCTGCCAGTAGGCGTTGGCCCACGTGCCGACCAGGAACCCGGCGACCGAGTGCACCACGCCCTTCGGCGTCGACTCCGTGCCGCTGGTGAAGATCAGGAACGCCGGGTCGTTCGCCTCCAGCGGCACGGCCGGCGTGCCTTCGGGGTGCCGGGCGACGAGGTCGGCGTAGGAGACCTCACCGGCTTCGAGCGGCAGGTCGCGGCCGGTGCGGTCGAGCACCACGACGTGGCCGAGGTCGGGCAGGCCCGGCCGGGCCGTGCGCAGGGTCTCCAGCAGCGGCACGAGCTTCCCGCGCCGGTAGGACGCGTCGGCGACCACCACGGCCTTCGCGCCGGAGACCTTGAGCCGCGCGGCCACGGCGTCCTTGCCGAAGCCGGAGAACAGCACCGTGTAGATCGCGCCGATCCGGTTGCACGCGTGGATGGCCGTGAAGGCCTCGACCAGGTTCGGCAGGTAGATCGCGACCACGTCGCCCTTGCCGACGCCCAGCTCCAGCAGCCCCGCCGCCAGCGCCGAGGTCTCGCGGGCGAGCTCGGCGTAGGTCACCGTGCGGGTGTCCCCCGGCTCGCCCTCCCACACCACGGCGGCGCGGTCGGCCGTCGCGGGGTCCTCGGCCCAGCGGTCGACGCAGTTGTCGGCGACGTTGAGCAGCCCGCCCGTGAAGTAGCGGAACTCGGGCAGGTCACCGCTGCGGACCTCGTCCCACGGCCGCATCCACCGCTGCTTGCCCGCGGCCCAGGCCCAGTACTCGTCCGGGTCGCGGTCGTGCAGCGCCCGCGCCTGCGCGATCTCCTCGGCCCGGCTCGCCGAGCGCCACCGGTCCGGAAGTTCCTGCAACGGAACGGAGATCAGCTGTTCCACACTGTCGGCCACGGCACACTCCCTTGTGTGTTCGATCGATCGGCACCTGCTCAGACGGCCAGCCCCAGTGAACGCGCGATCAGCATCCGCTGCACTTCGGACGTGCCCTCGCCGATGGTGAGGATGCGGGCGTCCTGGTGGTGGCGGGTCGCGGCCGTCTCTTCGATGAAGCCGTAGCCTCCCTGCAGCTGGGTCGCCAGGTAGGCGGCCTTGTTCGCGGCTTCCGACGCGACCAGCTTCGCCGTGGCGGCGGCCTCCCTGATCGACAAGCCGTGATCGTACTTCCACGCGCCGTCGTACGTGAGGGTGCGGGCAGTGGCGGCGAGCGCGGCGATGTCCGCGGTCTGGAACGCCACGGCCTGGTGGTGGCCCAGCTGCTTGCCGAACGACGTGCGCTCGGTGACGAAGCGCAGGGTGTCGGCCAGGCAGCCGCGGGCGAGCCCGGCGCTCATCGCGGCGATCGGCAGCCGCGCCCAGGTGAGGAACTCCAGCGCGTCGCGGTAACCGCGGCCCGGTTCGGACAGCAGCGCGTCGCCCGGCACGCGGACGTCGTCGAAGAACAGCGGGTGCGTGTCGGAGGAGCGCCAGCCCAGCTTCGGGTACCCCTTGCCGACGGTGACGCCCGGCGCGTCGAGCGGCACGAGGAACGCCGAGACCGGCGGCCGGCCGCGCTCGTCCTCGCCGACCGCGGCGAGCAGGATCACGTAGCGCGAGAACGGGGTGCCGGAGTTCGTGATGAACTGCTTGGCGCCGTTGATGATCCAGCCGTCGCCGTCCTGGCGCGCGACGGTGCTGATGTTGCCGGCGTCCGACCCGCCCGACGGCTCGGTGAGGCCGATGGAGACGAACGTCTCGCCGGTGGCGGCCGAGGGCAGGATCTCGCGGCACAGCTCGGGCCGGTCCTGGGCCAAATGGGCCAGCAGCGCGGCACAGATCGCCTGGACGTGCACGGTGACCGCCAGCGAAGAGTCCACTGTGGCCAGTTCCTCGATCGTCAGGCAGAGCGTGCGCAGGTCGGCGCCGGCGCCGCCGAACTCGGCCGGCACCATCAGGCCGAAGACCCCGAGCCGCCCCGCCGCGCGGACCAGGTCCGCGTCGAACTTCGACTCGATGCTGCGCCGGGAAGCCTCGGGCGCCACCACTTCGGCGGTGAACTCCCGCACGGTGTCGCGCCACTGCAGGTGCTCGGGGGTGAAGGCCCAGGGCAGCTCGTACCCGTGGTCGGCGAGCTGGCCACCCCGCACGGAGTTCGTGGTGGTCGCGGTCATTCGGCATCACCTGTTCTCGGGGGTCCCCGCCTCGGGGCGGCGGGAGCACGGGATCGTCGGGCCCAGCCGGGGACTGGGCCATCCGGACCAACGGTAGGTGCGGCGCGGTCGCGCGGATACCCACGAGTGGGGGTGGTCAGCCGCCCGTGCTGAGGAACGGCGCGACGAGCAGTTCGGCCAGCTCGTCCGCCAGCTCCGCGGGACCCACCTCACCGGCCGGGTCGTACCAATCGGGCAGGTAGGCCAGCGTGCCGTACGCGATTTCCAGGCACAGCCGCGCTTTCCGCGGGTCCGTGCGGAGCTCCAGCGCCGTTTCCTCGAACACCGTCGCGTGCTCGCGCCGCAGACTCAGGACGGCTTCCTGCAGCGCGGGGACGCTCACGCGCGCTTTGAAGAACAGCGGGACGTACTCGGGGTAGTCGCGGACCTCGATCAGCACCTGTTCGCGGAACAGCCGCCGCAGCCGTTCCCGCGGCTCGGGTTCGGCCTCGACGATCGCGCGCAGCCGGGCGGACACGTCGGCCGCCGACTGGCGCAGGCAGCGCAGGAAGAGCTCTTCCTTCGACGAGACGTAGTAGTAGAGGCTGGCGCCGCGCAGGTCCAGCTCGGCCGCGATGAGGTCGAAGTTCGCGCCTTCGTAGCCGTGGAGGGCGAACACCCGCGCCGCGGCGCGTTCGAGCCGCGCCACCCGTTCGGCCCGCTTGCGCTCGGCCCGGGTCACCGGTGCTTCTCCGGCCCCGCCGGCCGTCAGGCTCCCCACCGCGGTCACGGTAGCAAGCCGGCCATCCGCGCGCGGTAGACGGCTTCGCCGCGGGTGTGACTGTCCAATTTGGCCATCGCGCTCTTCAGGTACGACTTCACGGTCTGCACGGTGAGGCCGAGCCGCCGGGCGACGTCCACGTTGGCGTGGCCCATCGCGACGGCCGTGAGCACGTCCAGCTCACGCGGCGAGAGCCGGATCGGCAGGTCGTCCTCCGCCGGCTTCCCGGACAGGCTTGCGCCCAGCTCACGGAGCCGCCGACGCACCTCGGGGTCGGTGACGGCGGCCGCGATGTCCTCGAGCTCGGCGGCGATGTCGCCGGCCGAACGCCGCGGCGGGCTCGTCGGTTCTTCCACGGCAGAGCGCTTCACGAGGTCGACCGCCCGGTCGATCAGGCCCTCACCGAACTCCACCGACGTGCGCGCCGCGCCGTACACGACGTCGCGCACCACGCCGTCGGTCTTCACGGGCACGGCGAACATCGCACTCAGGCCCTCCCCCGCCACAGCGCCGTCGAACCGGTGCGTGATGCCCTTGGCCGCCACGTAGTCCCGGACGAACACCGGCCGCTCCAGCGCGATGCACCGGCCGCCGACCCCCTCGCCCCGGGGAATGACCAGGTTGCGCAGCAAATCGGTGCGCGCCCCGTCGAACCGGTCGAGCACGAACGTGCCCGTGCCCCGGTCCACCCGCGCGGCGAACGCGACGTCCACGGGCTCGAGCGCCCGGACGGCGCGAAGCACCCCGTCGACGCGGGCTCGCGGTGTCGCCGTCGACATCCGCGCCTCCTTCCGCCACGTGCTGAGACCCAGGTCACTTTACGCAGGGGGTCCTGGAATTTCTAGTCGAGCCTTGAAATCCGGAGGCCGGGAACCCCGCCCCGACCGGGCGAAAATGAGGCCGGTCACAGTGGCCTGCCGAAGGGCCCCCGGGTATCTTCGCCTAAGCAATCGCTTAGCCGGGCAGAGTGCGTGCCCGATCGCTGTTTCTCAACGATGAGGAGGGTCCTCGTGACCGATTCCCCCGCCCGGGTTGCCATCGTGACGGGAGCCGGCCGCGGCATCGGTGCCGCCGTCGCTCGGCGCCTCGCCGCCGACGGGTTCGCCGTCGGCCTGCTGGACCTCGACGAGTCCGCGGTGAAGGCCGGGGCCGAGGCGATCGTGGCCGAGGGTGGCCGGGCCGTCGGCGTCTCGCTGGACGTCAGCGACGCCGACCAGGTCGAGGCCGCCGTCACCCGTGTCGCCGAGGAGCTCGGCGCGCCGACCGTGCTGGTCAACAACGCCGGCATCACGCGCGACAACCTGCTGTTCAAGATGACCGAGAACGACTGGGACTCGGTGCTCGGCGTGCACCTCAAGGGCTCGTTCCTCATGACGCGTGCCGTGCAGAAGTACCAGACGCAGGAGAAGTGGGGCCGGATCGTGAACCTGTCCAGCACTTCGGCGCTGGGCAACCGCGGCCAGGTCAACTACTCCGCCGCCAAGGCCGGCATGCAGGGCTTCACGAAGACCCTCGCCATCGAGCTGGGCAAGTTCGGCGTCACCGCGAACGCGATCGCGCCGGGCTTCATCGCCACGGACATGACCGCGGCCACGGCCGAGCGTCTCGGCATGGACTTCGAGGACTTCAAGAAGGCGGCGGCGTCGCAGATCCCCGTGCAGCGCGTGGGCACGCCGGACGACATCGCGAACGTGACCTCGTTCCTGGTGAGCGAGGGCGCGGGCTTCGTCTCGGGCCAGGTCATCTACGTCGCCGGCGGACCGAAGGACTGATGGCCATGCGCGTGTTCACGAACGTCGACGAGTTCGCCGCCGCGGCGGGCGAGCACCTCGGCGAGAGCGAGTGGCTCACCGTCACGCAGGAGCGGGTGCAGCAGTTCGCCGACGCCACCGACGACCACCAGTGGATCCACCTCGACACCGAGAAGGCCGCGGCTGGACCGTTCGGCACCACGATCGCCCACGGGTTCCTCACGCTTTCGCTGCTGCCGCACTTCGGCTCGCAGGTCTACCGCGTCGACGGCCTGAAGATGGGCATCAACTACGGCCTCAACAAGGTGCGGTTCCCGCAGCCGGTGAAGGTCGGGGCGAAGGTGCGCGGCAGCGCGGACCTGCTCGAGGTGACAGACGTGCCCGGTGGCAAGCAGGCTGTGGTGCGGTGGACCGTCGAGATCGACGGCGAGGCCAAGCCGGCCTGCGTCGCCGAGTTCGTCGCCCGCATGATCGCCTGAACCACCCACGACACCGCCCGACAACCCGCCTGACCACGCGAAAGGCACCCGGCCCGGGGACACCCGGGCCGGTGGCTGTACGACATACCGACTAGTCGGTAGCGTGGCCCGGTGACCCCCGAGGAGGCCCGATGACCCCGTCCGACCCGCCAGGACTCGACCTGGCCCGCCTGCGCGCCTACCTCGACGAGCAGCGGCCCGGCCTGGTCACCGGCGAGCTGACCGCCGAGGTGGTGCAGGGCGGCCGCTCGAACCTCACCTACATCGTGGGCGACGGCACGCACCGCTGGGTCGTCCGCCGGCCGCCGCTCGGGCACGTGCTGCCGACGGCGCACGACATGGCGCGCGAGTTCAAGGTGATCTCCGGCCTGGCCGGCACGGCGGTCCCGGTGCCGGGCACCGTCGTGCTGTGCCAGGACGCCGACGTGCTCGGCGCGCAGTTCTACGTGATGGAGTTCGTGGCCGGCACGCCGTACCGCACCGATTCCGAGCTCGAGAAGCTGGGCACCGAGCGCACGCGCGAGATCGGGTTCCGGCTCGTGGACACGCTCGTCGACCTGCACGCCGTGGACCCGCAAGCGGTGGGGCTCGGCGACTTCGGCCGGCCCGACGGCTTCCTCGAACGCCAGCTGCGGCGCTGGAAGAAGCAGCTCGACGGCTCCCGCAGCCGCGAGCTGCCCGGCGCCGACGAGCTGCACGACAGCCTCGCCGCGAAGCTGCCGACGTCGGGCCCGGCCACGATCGTGCACGGCGACTACCGGCTCGACAACGTGCTCGTGGACGGCGACGACCGCATCACCGCGGTGCTCGACTGGGAGATGTCCACCCTCGGCGACCCGCTCACCGACCTCGCGCTGATGGTGGCCTACGCCGAGCGCGACAAGGTGTCGCTGCAGATGGTGTCCAACGCGAGCTCGGCGCCGGGCTACCCGAGCCCCGACGAGGTCGTCGCCCGCTACGCCGAGCGCTCCGGCCGCGACGTGTCGGCGCTCAACTGGTACGTGAGCTTCGCGTTCTTCAAGCTCGCAGTGATCCTGGAAGGCATCTACTTCCGCTACAGCAAGGGCCAGACCGTCGGGTCCGGGTTCGAGGGCATCGGCGACGCCGTGGCCCCGCTCGTCTCGCACGGCTACGAGACGCTCAAAGAGGAGAAGTAGTCATGGATTTCGCGTTCGACGCGCGCACCGAGGAGCTGCGCGGGCAGCTGCTCGAGTTCATGGATTCGCACGTCTACCCCGCTGAACCGGTCTTCGAGGAGCAGCTCGCCGAGCGCGAGAACCCCTGGTCGTCGGTGCCGGTGGTGGAGGAGCTCAAGGCCGAGGCGCGCAAGCGCGGCCTGTGGAACTTCTTCCTGCCCGGTGCGGACGGCGCGGGCCTGACCAACCTGCAGTACGCGCCGCTGGCCGAGATCACCGGCCGCAGCCCCCGGCTCGCGCCGACCGCGGTCAACTGCGCCGCGCCGGACACCGGGAACATGGAAGTGCTGCACATGTTCGGCAGCGAGCAGCAGAAGAAGCAGTGGCTGCAGCCGCTGCTCGACGGCGAGATCCGCTCCGCGTTCGCGATGACCGAGCCCGACGTGGCCTCGTCCGACGCGCGCAACATCGCCACCAGCATCCGCCGCGACGGCGACGAGTACGTGGTCAACGGCCGCAAGTGGTTCATCTCCGGAGCGATGAACCCGAACTGCAAGATCATGATCGTGATGGGCAAGACCGATCCGGACGCCCAGCCGCACCAGCAGCAGAGCATGATCCTGGTGCCGCGCGACGCCGCGGGCGTGACCATCAAGCGCGGCATGCACGTGTTCGGCTACACCGACGGCGACCACGGCGGTCACGCCGAGGTCCTGTTCGAGGACGTACGCGTGCCGGCCGAGAACCTCATCGCCAACGAGGGCGCCGGGTTCGCGATCGCCCAGGCCCGCCTGGGCCCCGGCCGCATCCACCACTGCATGCGCGCGATCGGCATGGCCGAGCGGGCGCTGGAGCTCATGTGCCGCCGTACGCTTTCGCGCGAGACGTTCGGCAAGCCGATCGCCGAGTCGGGCGTGGTGCAGGACTGGATCGCCGAGTCGCGCGTGCGCATCGAGCAGCAGCGGCTGCTGGTGCTCAAGACCGCGTGGCTGATGGACACCGTGGGCAACCAGGGCGCGCACACCGAGATCCAGGCCATCAAGATCTCCACCCCGATCACGGTGGAGTGGATCCTGGACAAGGCCGTGCAGGCGCACGGCGCCGGTGGCGTGAGCCAGGACTTCCCGCTGGCCGAGCTGTGGGCGGGCGTGCGCACGCTGCGCCTGGCCGACGGCCCGGACGAGGTCCACAAGCGCTCGCTGGCGCGGCGTGAGCTCAAGAAGTACCGGGCGGAGGCCGGCCGATGACCCCCGACGACCTCGAGGCCCAGGTGGCCGGGTTCCTGGCCGCGCACGACCCGAAGACCACCGACCGGCTCGAGTTCCTGCGCGCCCGCTACGACGCGGGCCTGGCGTGGGTGCACTTCCCCGAGGGCCTGGGCGGCCAGGGCGCGCCGCGCGCGCTGCAGCCGGTGGTCGACCGCGCGTTCGCCGCGGCCGGCGCGCCGGACAACGACCCGCGCCGCATCGGCATCGGCCTCGGCATGGCCGCGCCGACGATCCTCGCGTTCGGCACCGACGAGCAGCGCAGCCGCTACCTGCGTCCACTGTGGACGGGCGAGGAGGTGTGGTGCCAGCTGTTCAGCGAACCGGGAGCCGGCTCCGACCTCGCTGCGCTGGCCACGCGCGCGGTGCGCGACGGCGACGACTGGGTCGTGACCGGGCAGAAGGTGTGGACCTCGGGCGCGCACAACTCGCAGTGGGCCATCCTCGTCACGCGCACCGACCCGGACGTGCCGAAGCACCAGGGCATGACGTACTTCCTGTGCGACATGACCGCGCCCGGCGTCGAGGTGCGGCCGCTGCGCCAGATCACCGGCGAGGCCGAGTTCAACGAGGTGTTCCTCACCGGCGTGCGGATCCCGGACACCCAGCGGCTCGGCGCCGTCGGCGAGGGTTGGAAGGTCGCGCAGACCACGCTGATGAACGAGCGCGTGGCCATCGGCGGCAACGCGCTGCCGCGCGAAGGCGGCCTGATCGGCATGGTCGCGAAGACCTGGCGCGAGCGGCCCGAGCTGCGCACGCCGGAGCTGCGCGACCGGCTCGTGCAGCACTGGGTGGAGGCCGAGTCGTTGCGGCTGGCCGCTTCCCGGCTGCGCCAGCAGCTCACGGCCGGTGCGCCGGGGCCGGAAGGCTCCGCGATGAAGGTGGCGTTCTCCGAGCTGAACCAGAAGCTCACCGGGCTGGAGATCGAGCTGCTCGGCGAAGAGGGCCTGCGCTACGACGACTGGACGCTGCGGCGGCCGGAGAAGGTCGACTTCCTCGGGCGCGAGGCGGGTTACCGCTACCTGCGCGCGAAGGGCAACTCGATCGAGGGCGGGACCTCGGAGGTCCTGCGCAACATCATCTCCGAACGCGTGCTGGGGCTTCCGTCCGAGCCGCGGGTGGACAAGGACGTCGCCTGGAAGGACCTGCCGCGATGAGCGAACTGCCCACCCCGGACCTGCTGTACTCCGACGTCGAGGAGGACCTGCGCGCGTCGGTGCGCGACCTGCTCACCGACCGGGCCTCGCCCGCGGCGCTGCTGGCGCGGGTGGAGACCTCGGAGCCCTACGACCTGAAGCTGTGGAAGACGCTCGCCGCCGACCTCGGCGCGGCCGGGCTGATGGTGCCCGAGGAGCTCGGCGGGCACGGCGCTTCGGCGCGGGAGACGGCCGTGGTGCTCGAAGAGCTGGGCCGCAGTGTGGCGCCGGTGCCGTTCCTCGGCAGTGCGGTGCTGGCGACGTCGGCGCTGCTGGCCGCGGGCGGTGATATCGCCGCCGAGCTGCTCCCCCGGCTCGCCGCCGGTGAGCTGACGGGTGCGCTGGCCGTGCCGCTGTCGACCGCGCCGGGTGCGGCGTTCCCGGCGACCGTGTCCGTGAACGGTGACGGGACGCTGAGCGGGCGGGCCGGCACGGTCGTCGACGCGTCCGTGGCCGAGCTGCTCGTGGTGCCCGCGACCGGGCCCGACGGGCCGGGGCTGTACGCGGTGGAGGCCTCGGCGGCCCAGGTGACCGAGCTGGTGTCGCTGGACCTCACGCGGCGCGTGGCCGACGTCGAGCTGACCGACGCCGCGGCGCGGCTGGTCGTGAGCGGCGCGGCCGCGGAGGCGGCGCTGGACACCGCGCTGACCACGGCGGCGGGGTTGCTCGCGTCGGAGCAGACGGGGCTCACGGAGTGGGCGCTGACGACCACCGTCACCTACCTCAAGGGCCGCTACCAGTTCGGGCGCCCGGTCGGCGGGTTCCAGTCGCTCAAGCACCGGCTGGCGAACCTGTACACCGACCTGGTGAACGCGCGCGCGACGGCGCGGTACGCGGCCGACGCGCTCGCCGGCGGCTTCGACGTGCCGATCGCGGTGGCCGTGGCGCAGGCGCGCGTCGCGCCGATCGCGGTGCACGCCGTGGAGGAAGCGATCCAGCTGCACGGCGGGATCGGCATGACGTGGGAGCACCCCGCGCACCTGTTCCTCAAGCGCGCCAAGAGCGACGAGCTCGCGTTCGGCACGCCGGGCCGGCACCGCGCGCGGCTGGCGGATCTCGTGGACCTGCCTGCCTGACGTCGTTTTCCAGGCCCCGCCCGCCGTTTCGGCTGGCGGGGCCCGCGCCCGTGGTGGACACTGTGGACGGTGGTGCCCGGCACGTACGAACAGGCGGCAAGAGTGCACTTTTTCCTGTGGTGGCTGGAAGCTTCGGCTTCCTAGCCTGGTGATCATGGTCCCGGGCACCGAGCAGCTGACGATCACCGTCGGCACCCACCGGCACAGCGCGCTCGCTGCCGGCCCCGAGTCCGGGGAGCTCGTCCTGTTGCTGCACGGATGGGCGGAGTTCGCCGATTCGTGGACCACGGAACTCGCGGCACTGGGCGCGGCCGGCTACCGCGCCGTCGCGGTCGACCAGCGCGGCTACGCCTCGGGCGCGCGGCCGCTCGACGTCGACCAGTACTCGGTGCGCCACCTCATCACCGACGTGATCGCCTTCGCCGCGGCGCTGGGGTCCGACCGCTTCCACCTCGTCGCGCACGACTGGGGCGGCATGGTCGGCTGGGCGTTCGCCAGTGCGCACCCCGACCAGTTGCGTTCGCTGACGATCCTGACCACCCCGCACCCCGCCGCGCTGCACCGCGCCGCCACCGACGACACGCGCCAGTTCCGCGACCTCGGCTACGTCCGCTTCTTCCGCCACCTCGACGGCCGCGCCGAGGTCTCCCTCCTCGCCGACGACGCCGCCGAACTACGCGCCGCGTACGGCGACCGTGTGCCCGCCGACCTGGTCGAACGCAACATCACGCGCCTGACCGAGCCGGGCGCCCTGACGGCCACGCTCAACTGGTACCGCGGCCCGGCCGCCAGCGAGTTCGACATCCCCGCCGGGCGCATCTCCGTGCCGACGCTGTACCTGTGGGGCAGCGAAGACCCGTACCTGGGCCGGACGGCCGCCGAGCTGACCCGCTCGTACGTCGACGGCGAGTACGAGTTCGAGGTGGTGGAGGGGGCCAGCCACTGGCTGCCGGAGGAGGCCGGGGAGTTCATCGTGCCGCGGCTGTTGGACCACTTGAAACGGTACTAGCTCACCTCACAACCCGATCGCACCCAGTCACCTTCGGCGAGGCACCGCAGCCGGCCGAGCGGTCAGGGGGCCGGCGATGCCGAAGGTCGCGGGTGGTGGAACGGGTCGTCGCGGGAGCCACCGGGGACACTCAGCGCGGGAACCCGTCGGTGCTGACGAGGACCTGCACGTTGCCGCCGAAGGCACGGTGTTCGCCCGAGCAGGCCGGACCTCACGGCACCACAGTCCGGTGTGTCTGAACACGAAATGTGCTCGCAATACACGAAAACTCGCCCGCAACCAGGGGGTCCTAGCGTCTCGCCTGCCCTTCCCCACCGGTTCAGAAGCGAGGCAGTACGTGGCACAACCAGGAAGACTCACGCGGAGATCCGTGCTCGGCGGCGCAGGCGCGGCGGTCGCCGGCGGCACCCTTTCCCTCACGCTGGGAGCGGCGCCGGCGAGTGCGGCGCCGGCCGGCGGGCCGGCGTTGCCGTCGGTGAGCCAGATTCCCCACCGTGGCCGGCTCGTGGACTACGAGATCACCGAGCTCGCCGCGCTGCTGCGCGCGGGGCGCACGTCCAGCGTGGAGATCACCCAGGCCTACCTCAGCCGGATCTCGAAGCTCAACGGTCCCTTCGAGGTCTACGGCGACAACGGCGCGTACAACGCGTTCGTGCGCGTCGACACCGCCGGCGCGCTGGCCGCCGCGCGAGCCGCCGACCAGCGGATCTCCACCTGGCGCCGGCACGGTGGCGACCTGTCGCCGCTGTGCGGGATCCCCATGGGCATCAAGGACTCCGTGGGCATCAAAGGCCTGAACGCGCAGGACGGCAGCCCGGCGTTCACCGGCAACAAGGCGCTGCAGGACGCCACGGTCGTCGCGCGCCTGCGGGCGGCCGGCGTGGTGCTGCTGGGCAACACCATCTGCTCGGCCTTCTCCGGTTCGATCACCGGCACGTTCGCGGGCAACGCGTGGAGCCCGTCGCACGTGCCGGGCGGGTCGAGCCAGGGCTCGGGGGTCGCGCCCGTCGCGCGGCTGGCCGCGGCCTGCATCGGCGAGGAGACGGGCGGCAGCATCATCATGCCGTCGGCCGCGAACGGCGCCAGCGGCATCAAGCCGTCGCTGGGCACGGTGTCGATCGCCGGGCTCATGCCGCTTTCGCCGGGCTACGACGTGCTCGGCCCGATCTCCCGCAGCGCCCGCGACTCGGCGCTCATCCTGAGCACGATCCTCGGCCCGGACGCGGTGAACGACCCGCAGACGCTCTCGGCACCCCTGCCGTTCCCGGCGATCCCGTCGTCGCCGCGGCCCGGGCGGACTCCGTTGCGGGGCTTGACGATCGGCATCCCGCAGACGGACTGGATGAACGTGGGCGGCACCATCAAGACCGGCGTCAGCCCGCAGGACACCTACGGCGCGGAGCACCTGAAGGCGTTCAACCGGCTGGTGGGCCAGCTGAAGAGCCTGGGCGCGCAGGTGAAGGAGTTCCCCGGTCTGGACATGACCGACCCCGCGCAGAACCCGTACTTCGCGTCGGCGGACGTGCTGGCGACGGTGGACGGCTCGCCGGTGTCGCCGTCGGCCGCGGTGGTGAACGCGAACCGCTACGAGGTCCGGTTCGTCGCGGCGGTGGCGGACTTCTGCGCGAGCGGCATCCCGACGGCCGACGCCGTCGCCACCCTGACCAGCCAGTACGGCCGGCGCGCCCCCGGCGAGGCGGCGGCGAGCTTCGCCAGCGCCGACCGCTTCAACGGCGGCATCCCCGCCTCCGTCCGCTACGAGGGCGAACAGCGGCGGCGCCGGCTCATCGCCAACTACACCAAGGCTCTGGAGGACGCCGGCGTCGACTTCATGCTCGTCCTGGCCCTGGGCGACGTGATCGGCCAACGCGCCGGCGGTGGCCCCGGCTTCCCGGTGTACCGCGCGTACTACCAGGTGCCGAACGCGCTGGGCTGGCCCATGGTGAGCTTCCCCGTCGGCTACGCCGCGGGCCTGCCGATCTCGGCCCAGTTCTGGGGACCGCGCTTTGCGGAGCCCGCCCTGGTCCAGTCCATGGTCGACTACCAGGCCCACTTCCCCGAGTACCACACCGCGGCCCCGCCGGACCCGGTCTTCGGGACCCTCACCCCGAAGCTGGCGCCGCGCGCGCTCGCCCCGGCGGCCGAGGACCCGACCAACGACCCGATCCTGGGCGAGGAAGCGATCCGGAGGGCACTCTCGTGAGCGTCACCGAACCCACCCGGTTCCTGACCGTGGACTTCTCGACCCCGGTGGACATCGGGTTCCTCCCGCAGCACGCGGAGACCCCCGTCGTGCCGCCGCTGACGATCGGCTGGGCGCCCCGGCTGGGCACGACCTACCTGCCCTTCGACCCGGCGGATGAAACAGTGCCGACCGACCGGACGCCACCTCGCCCGTGAAACCCCCGGCGGGCACCGACGGAAACTGTCGGTGCCCGCCGGTAGCGTGCCGGCTGTGGGTGAACCTCCGGCCTGGGCGTACGAGAAACCGCACGTCACCGCACCCGACCCCGCGTGGCCGGCGCGCGGTGCCGAACTGTGCGCGCGGTTGACTGTGGTGCTGCAGCCGTGGCTGGTCGACGGAGTGGAGCACGTCGGGTCCACGTCGGTGCCCGGGTTGGCGGCCAAACCGGTGGTGGACGTGATGGCTTCGGTTTCGGACATCGACGTGGTGGTCACTTCCGCCGGCGCGGCTCTCGCGGCCGACGGCTGGGCCTACGTCCCGCCTTCGCTGGACGTCGCCTCACCGTGGCGGCGCTTCTTCGTCCTGCCCGACGCCACCGCCGAGCACCGAGTGGCCCACCTCCACGTCCTCCCGGCCGGCCACCCGCGCTGGCACGCCCAACGCACCTTCCGCGACGCCCTGCGCGCCGATCCGGCCCTGGCCGCGGACTACGCCGCCCTGAAACACCGCCTCACCACCGAAACCACCGACCGCGAGGCCTACACCGCCGGCAAAACGGCCTTCGTCACCCGCGTCCTCGCACACCACGGGGTGGTTCTGCCGACGGAGTGAAGTGCCCACAGCGCGACGGACGTCGGCAGCAGGCCCGCTGACGTGAACCACCGGGTCGCCGACGATGTCCGTCGCGGACGCCGGCCGCAAGCCCGGGCAGCAGCGGACCCGGCCAGGGCGGCAGCCGGCCCGGCACCAGCGGGTTCGGTTGCGGCGGACTCGGCGGCAACCGCCCAGCCACAGCCAACCCGGCAACAGCGATCTCGGCGGCAACCGGCCCGACCGCAGCCAACCCCGCAACAACCAACTCGCCGGCAACTCGCCCGACCGCAGCCAACTCGGTAGCACTCGGCGCGACCGCCGTGTCGGCCCGGCAACAGCCAACTCGCCAACAGCCGGCGCGACCGCAATGCCGGCCCGGCAACAGCGAACTCGGCGGCAACCCACCCGGCCACAGCCAACTCGGTAGCACTCGACGCGACCGCAATGCCGGCCCGGCAACAGCCAACTCGCCGACAGCCGGCGCGACCGCAATGCGGGCCCGGCAACGGCCAACTCACCAGCGACCGGCGCCGCGGCAGTCGGCCTGGCGGCGGGCAGGGCGAAGTCGTCGCCCGCCGAAGGATCCGCAGTGCGCGGGACTCCGGCACAGCACCTTCATGGTGGACGTGCTCGAACCCGACCACAGCGCGAGATCGCGCCGGTTTCCGAATTCGGCGGTGCGATCGGCCCCCGGCCGATCCGACCGCTGAATTCGGAAGCCGGCTCCAAGGCGATCTCGCACGCCTCGGCGGAGCCGAGGCAGAAACTACGGCCGGAGCATCGAAAGCAGCAGGTCCGCGAATTGGTCGCCGACCTCGCGCGCCGACAGGGAGCCGCCGCGGCGGTACCACGTGCCGAGGTGGTGGACCGAGCCGAAGAAGAAGTCCACGACCAGGTCGGCGGGCTTGTCGGTGCGGAACTCGCCGGAGGCCTGGCCTTCTTCGATCAGGCGGCGGAACCGTTCGTGGTACTTGCGGCGTTCGGCGCGCACGGCTTTGCGCTTGTCTGCGCTGAGCTGGTGCATGGACTGCAGGAAGATGGTGTTGTCGTCGAGGTTGTCGATGCTGCTGACGACCACGTCGGACGCGGCGGCGGCCAGCCGTTCGCGCAGGGGCGCCGCGCTGGAGGCGACGCGTTCGAGCTGGGAGGTCTGCTCGCGCAGCACGCGGGCGTAGATCTCGTAGAGCAGGTCGTCCTTGGAGCCGAAGTAGTGGTACATGGCGCCCTTGGTGACGCCCGCGGCCTCGACGATCTCCTGCACCGACGTGCGGTCGAAGCCCTTTTTCGCGAAGAGCTTCGTCGCGTGCTGAAGCAGGCGGCGAGGCACCGCGGGCGACTCGTCGGAGACGACGGCCTTGCGCGTGCCGGCCCGGGTCATCGCCACACCCCCTCCGGGAACTCAGAGAACAGCCAGCCTACCGGCCGTGGCCGGTCAGTACGCGCCGCCGTGGTCGAGCAGGCGGCGCGGGTTGTCGACGAGCATCGTGGTGAGGTCGGCTTCGCTCACGCCGCGTTCGCGCAGGGCGGGCAGCACGTCGTTGGTGATGTGGAGGTAGTGCCAGTTGGGCAGCACGGCCTCACGCACCGGTGCCTCGAGCCAGTCGAAGTAGCACGACGCGTCGTGCGAGAGCACCATGCTGCGCGCGTACCCGCGCTCGCACATCGCCGCGACCGTCGCCACCCGCTGCTCGAACGGCAGATACACGTCCACGCCGAAGCGGTCCATGCCCAGCAGCGAGCCGCGGTCGGCCAGGGCCGTGAGGTAGTCCAGGTCGGCCGAGTCGCCACTGTGCCCGATCAGCACCCGGGCCAGGTCCACACCCTCGGACTCGAACACGTCCTGCTGCTCCAGCCCCCGCCGCGTACCCGCGTGCGTGTGGGTCATGATCGGCACACCCGTGGCCCGGTGCGCCTTCGCGACCGCGCGCAGCACCCGCTCCACCCCGGGCGTTACGCCCGGCTCGTCCGTGGCGCACTTGAGCACTCCGGCCTTCACGCCCGTCCCGGCGATGCCCTCGGTGATGTCGCCCACGAACATCGCGACCAGCGGATCGTCACCACCGAGCATCGTGCCCGGCCCGCGCAGCGAAAGGTAGTGCGGCAACTCGTTGTAGGTGTAGAGCCCGGTCGCCACGACGATCTGCAGCCCCACCTCGGCCGCGACCTTCTGCACCCGCGGCACGTAACGCCCGAGCCCGATCACGGTCGGATCCACGATCGTGTCGATCCCCGCGTCCTTGAGCGCCTGCAGCTTCGCGATCGCCTCCGGCACGTGCACGGACTCGTCGAAGCCGTCGTGCTCCGGATAGTTCGCCACGAACTCGGGGCTCAGCACGAAAATGTGCTCGTGCATCAGCACCTTGCCCAGCGCCGCCGGCTCCACCGCACCACGGACCGTCTCGACCACCGTCACGTCCTCCCTAACCTCGGGCGCGCAGCTCGCGCCTCAGGATCTTCCCGCTCGTGGTCTTCGGCAGCTCGGCGAGCACCTCGACCGATCGGGGGTATTTGTAGGCGGCCAGCCGCTCCCGGCAGTAGGCCACGAGCTCGTCCGGATCGGGCGCCGCGCCCGGCGCCACGCTCACGTACGCCTTCACCGTCTCGCCGCGGTACTCGTCCGGCACGCCCACCACGGCCGCCTCCCGGACGTCGGGGTGCGTGTACAGCACGTCCTCGACCTCGCGCGGCCACACCTTGAACCCGGAGGCGTTGATCATGTCCTTCTTGCGGTCCACGACGTAGACCCAGCCGCGTTCGTCCATGAACCCGATATCGCCGGTCAGCAGCCGCCCGCCCGGCAGCGCCTCGGCCGTCGCGTCGGGCCGGTTCCAGTAGCCGGGCACGACCATGGGCCCTTCGACGGCGATCTCGCCCGCCTCGCCGAACGGCAGCTCCGTGCCGTCGTCGGCGAGGATCCGCACGATCACGCCCGGCACCGGCAGCCCGATCGACAACGTCCCCGAAGCCGGGTCGACCGGCGCCTCGACACCGCTGGGCACCACGACGCAGCCGGCCGTGGTCTCGGTGAGGCCGTAGCCGTTGTGGATGTACTGGCCGAACCGGTCGCGGAACGCGTTGACCACCGCCGGGGGCAGCGCCGCGCCGCCGGAGTACAGCGCGTCGAACGAGGCGAAGTGCTCCGGGGAGACGTCCGGGTGCGCCATCAACGCCATGTACGCCGTCGACGGGCCGACCATGTACGCGGGCTTGTGCTCCAGCAGCGCGCCGAGCACCACGCCGGCTTCGAAGCGGTACGCGAGCGCCAGCGTGCCGGCGATCTCGATCGCGTAGGCGACCTCGCACACCATCCCGGTGATGTGGAACAGCGGCGCGAGCGCGAACACCGTCGCCCCCGGCTCGACGCGGCCGGCGCCGGCGAGGATCGCGGCGTTGGTGCCGAGGTTGCCGTGGGTGTTGGTGGCGCCCTTGGGTTTTCCGCTCGTGCCGGAGGTGTAGCTGATCAGTGCGACGTCGTCGAGGCCGAGCGCCGGGTCGGGCGGCGGGTCACCGGGCGTCGAGCGCAGGACGTCGAGCAGGTCGGCCGCACCGGGCGTCGCCTCGCGGCGCACCTTGCCGAGCACGCGCTCGTCGTCGCGGGTCTGCAGGTCGAGCTCGCTCGTGGTCACGGCGATCGCCACGGAGCTGTCCGGTACGAGGGCGCCGATGTAGTCGTGCCAAGCGGTTTGCGAGCAGACGAGCGCTTTCACGCCGGCGTCGGTGAGCACGTGGCCCAGCTCGCCCGCGCGGTACATCGGGTTGACCGGCACCACGATCCCGCCGGCCTTCCACGCGCCGAGCAGGGCGATCACGAACTGGGGGATGTTCTGCAGCACCAGCGCGAGCCGCTCGCCGCGGCCGAACCCGGACGCGGTGAGGTGGCGGGCGAAGGCGTCGGAGAGCTCGTCGAGTTCGCGGTAGGAGATCCTGGCGTCGAAGTAGGCCAGCGCCGTGGTCTCCGGCGCCTGCGCGACGGTGCGGCGGAACGTGACCAGCGGCGTGGTCGGCGTGAACTCGCTCGCGGCGGCGCGCTGCTCGTCGTAACTCGCGAGCCAGGGCTTCGCGTCGTACCAGCTCATCCCGCGCCCTCCCTTGGACACCGACCAGTCGGTATGGCGACGCTAGAGACCGCGCGGGCGGCGCGTCAACCCCGCGCACCCGGAACGGGCACACCGGCGGGCACGGCCGGGCAGCCGACGCTCGAAGCGCCCCAATGCGGCGTTCGGTGCACTCAACGCACCGAACGCCGCATTGGGTGCGTTGGGCGCAACCAACGCCACATCGGGGTGGTCCGGGCCGGTCAGTCCTCCGGCAGGGCCTCGATCTTGCGCTGCAGCTTGTTCATCCCGCCGAGCCAGCGGTCGGTTTGGGTGGCGCGCAGGGCGTAGTACTCCGCGACCTCCGGGTGCGGCAGCACGAGGAACCGGCCTTCGTCGATGGCGGTGAACAGCGCGTCGGCCACCTGGTCGGGGTCGATCGCCGACGCGCCCATCAGCAGCTGGCCGCGCGGGCCGCTGCTCTCCAGCATCGCGGTGCGCACGCCCTGCGGGCAGATGGCCTGCACCGTGATGCCGCGGTGGCGGTAGGTCGCCGAAAGCCACTCGGCGAAGGCCAGCGCGCCGTGCTTCGTCACGGAGTACGGCGCCGAGCCCAGCGTCGTGAGCAGGCCTGCGGCCGACGCGGTGGCGATGAAGTGCCCCTTGCCGCGGTCGAGCCACGCGGGCAGCAGTTGCTTGGCGGCGCGGACGTGGGCCATCACGTTGACGTCCCAGGTGCGGGCCCAGTCGTCTTCCGTCGACTGCTCGTCGCCGAAGGGGGCGACGCCCGCGTTGGCGCAGAAGACGTCGATCTCGCCCAGCGTCTCGCGGGCGGCCGCGAGGAGCTTCGCGACGCCGTCTTCGCTCGCGACGTCGCCGGCGAACGAGGTGCCGCCGACCTCGGCGGCGACCTCCGCCGCGGCGTCGCCGTTGAGGTCGGCCACGACCACGCGCGCACCGTCGGCCGCGAAGCGCCGGGCCAGCGCCCGGCCGATCCCGCCGCCGCCACCCGTGATGACGACCCCGGCGCTCACAGGCCACCGCCCAGGGTCACGCCGCCGTCGAGGACCACGGTCTGGCCGGTCATCCAGCCCGCGTCGTCGGAGAGCAGGAACGCCACCGCGCCCGCGATGTCCTCGGGCACACCGAGGCGCTTCATCGGGTAGGCCGCCGCGACCTCCTCTTCCTTGCCCTCGTACAGGGCGGTCGCGAACTTGGTCTTGACCACGGCCGGCGCCACGGCGTTCACGCGGATCTTCGGCCCCAGCTCGGCGCCGAGCTCCTGCGTCAGGCGGATCAGCGCCGCCTTGCTCACGCCGTACATGCCGATGCCGGGCGACGCGCGCAGGCCGGCGATCGAGGCCACGTTGACGACCGAGCCGCCGTGCTCGCCCATCCACGCGTCGCGGGCCCGCCGGGTCCAGGCGATCGGAGCCAGCACGTTCACCGCGAAGATCTTCGCCGCGGCGGCCGGGTCGATGTCGAGCGTGGACCCGTAGACCGGGTTGATGCCGGTGTTGTTCACGAGCATGTCGAGCCGGCCGAACCGCTCGATCACCTTGGCGACCGCCTCGTCCTGGTGCCCCGTGTCGTCGGCCTTGCCGGGCACGGCGATCGCGAAGTCCTCGCCCCCGAGCTCGGCGACGGCCTCGGCCAGCGGCTCGGGCTTCCGCGCGGTGATGCACACCTTCGCGCCCCGCTCGACCAGGCCCTTCGCGATGGCGAGGCCGATCCCGCGGCTGGCGCCGGTCACGATCGCCACGCGGTCCTTGAACGAGTTCACAGCACTGGCCTCCTGTTCTGCCGCGCACCCCGGCGGCTAAGCGGTCGCTAAGTGGAGGCTACCGCCGTCCGGGAATCGGGTCGCCGCGATCACCGCCGGAGGCGCCGGACACGCGTTCACCGGCCGAGCTCCTCCACCAAGGTGGGCGCTGGTCAACCGCGGGTTGACCAGCATCCTTGCCGGCGCCGCAGGGCCGGCAAGGATGCGGCTGTTCAGCGAACGGCGTTCGCCAGCCAGCTTCGCGCCTCGATCCAACTGTGGTGGCTCGGATCGATGAGCTCGAAGTGACCGACGTCGGGCAGCTCGAGGTAGTCGACGGCGTCCCCCGCGTGCCGAGCCGCGGCGACGTAGTCCCGGCTGTGGTCGACCGGGACGCGTTCGTCGGCGTCGCCGTGGACGACGAGGTGCGGCTTGCCGAGCGGCAGGCGGAACCGGGGCGAAGCGGCCCGGTAGGAGCCGGCTTCGGGTGTGGTGCCCATGAAAAGCGGGGCCGCACCCTCTCCGAGGCCCGCTTCCGCGGATCGTGGCAGGTCGGTGACCGGGGCGAGGGCCACGGTCAGGTCCACGGCCGCGGACGCGGCGGCCAGCAGCGCGAGGTGCCCACCCGCCGAGTGTCCGATCGCGACGGCCGGCCCGCCCGGATCCCGGTGCTGCCGCACGGAATCGATCGCCTCGAGCACGTCGGTGAGTGTGCCGGGCCAGCCGCCGGCGTCGCCAAGGGTACAGCGGTACTCGACGTTCGCCACGGACCAGCCCCGCTCCGCCAGGTCCGCGCACAGGGGATCCATCTGGTCCAGGCCGTGCCGAGCTCGCCAGAACCCGCCGTGCAGCAGCACCGCGAGCCCGCGGCTGCGCGGCGGAACGGGCCAGAGCTCGACGAACTGGCTGCGCGAAGAGCCGTATCCGAGGACGGCCTCGGGCTTCACGACCACGGACCGTGCAGGGCCGCGCGGATCACGTTCTCCGGGCGGTCGGTGTTCACGCGGAACGCCTCCTGCGCCTGCGCCCACCCGAACCGGTGCGTGATCACCGCTTCCGGGTCCAGCACACCTTCCGCCACGAGCCGCACCGACTCGGGGTACTGCCCGGGACCGCCCTTGACACCCACCACGGTGAGCTCTATGAGCAACACGCTGGCCGGCTCCATCAGCTGCGGCGCGCGGCCCACCAGCGCGACGACCGACCCCGGCGTCGCCAGGTCGTCGGCCAGCGCGACACCGGCGGCAGCCGCGGAAGTCTCGACGATCAACCGCGAACCCGCACCGACGTCGACGGCCTCCGGTGCGTGCGCCGGCAGCCCGACCGACGCCGCGAGCTCGCGGCGGGCCGCGTGCGGCTCGAACACGTGCGGCGCGTAGCCGTGGTGCTTGAGCACCAGACCCAGCAGGATCCCCAGCGGACCTCCGCCCACCACCGCACACGGCAGTGGTTCCGGCACCACCGGCAGTACCCGCTTCAGCAGGTGCAATGCCACCGCGACCGGCTCCAGCACCGTCGCCGCGAGGTCGGAAACCTGGTCGGGCAACGGAACGACGAGGCGTTCGGGCACGCAGACGTACTCGGCGAGCAGGCCCGGACCGAGCATGCCCAGGTACCCGCCGTCCGGGCACAGCTGGGTACGCCCGGCGACGCAGTGCTCGCACTGTCCACAGTGGGCGACCGGGTCGATCGTCACCCGTTGCCCGACCGACACTCGGGTGACGCCGTCGCCCACCGCCGCCACCTCGGCGGCGCCGTCGTGCCCGACGATGTGCGGGTAGCGCGCCGCACGCCCGCTGTACATGTGCAGGTCCGTGCCGCACAGGCCGAGCGCCCGCATCACCACGACGACCTCACCCGGCTCCGGCTCCGGCACCGGGCGCGGCCGGGTGGCGAACCGCTTCGGTTCGACCAGCTCGATGACGCGACCGCCGGCGCGCACGTTGACCACGGCCATCAGATGACCCGGTACTTCCCAGGCGCGACAACCATGAATGCTCCTCCTGAGGTGTGGTTCCGTCCCTCGGCCACGGTGGCCGGCAGCCGCGAATCTATAGCGTTGTCGTGACGGTCGTCAACTGTTCGCCATATGCAACCTCGGCTTCACGTCACCGCCGACCTGGTCGACCTGGCCTCATATGGCGTACTTGTGACGGTCGACACGAGTGCTATATCCTTCGCGGCGGTCAATGCGGACCAGTTGCCGGAGGTTGACGTGTACGTAGCACTTTTCTGGGGCAAGGTCTGTCCTGAGTGGCAGAACGACGAGTACGCCACGATCGGGGCGCGGATGTTCGAACGGGCGTCGTCGATGCCTGGTTTCGTTTCCTTGCACAAGTTCGACGTGCCGGACGGCCGGGAACTGGCGATCGCGTACTTCGAGACCGAGGAGCACATGCGGGCCTGGTACAACGATCCCGAGCATCGGGCCGTCGAAGCCTTGGGGCACCGCGAGATCCTCGACGACTACACCATCGAAATCCTGCAGATGACCCGCTCGTACACGAAATCGACGTCGACCTTCGCGGCAACCACAGAGGAAACGTGTGCTGCTGACGCCCTCGTCGTGAGCGCGCGGCAGCCGATCACCTCGTAGCGGCTCAGGCGGCAGCACCCGGCCGCTTCGAGGGAAAACCGTGTGTGCCGGCGGTGATCACAGTGACCAGTACCGGAGCGAGGAGCACGAGGACGGCCCAGGGGAAGGATGCGGGGCCGAAGCCGTCGAGGAGCAGACCGCCGACGACCCCGGCGACCGCGATCGCGGTGTTCCACAGGGTGACGAGCATGGCCTGGGCGATGTCGGCAGCGGCACCGGCCGCGTCGGCCACGGCCGTTTGCAAGAGAGTGGCGACGCCGCCGAATCCCAGTCCCCACAAGGCCCCCGCGGCGTAAACCGCGACAGCGCTGTCGGCGAGCACGGCCAGGACCGTGGCCGCCGCGGCGAACAACACGGTGCTGGCGACGGTGAGAGTGCGCAGGCGACGATCGATGAGCACGCCCACCACCCAGATGCTCAGCACCGACGCCGAGCCGAAGACGAACAGCACCAGGTCGACGGTGCCGCCCATGCCCAGCCCGCCGAGGAAGGTGGCGATGTAGGTGTAGAGGATGTTGTGCGCCAGGACGAAGGCCAGGACGACGAACAGGACCGGCGCGACGCCGGGGAGCCGGAGCGTCCGGGCCATCGGAGCCCGGCCGCGCCGGGCCTCCCCGGGCAGGTCCGGGACCGAGAGACGGATCCACCCGAGCAGGACGAGCGCGAGCGCGGTCATGGACCAGAAGGTGACCCGCCAGCCGAGTGCTTGGCCGAGAAGGGTTCCCGCGGGAACCCCGAGCGAGAGGGCGAGCGGCGCGCCCGCCATCGCGATAGCCGTCGCCTTCCCCTGGAGCGGGCCGGCCACCATCTGCCGCGCGTACCCGGCCATCATCGCCCACACCAGCCCGGCGGCCACTCCGGCGATGAACCGTCCGGCCATCGTCAGCACGTAGTAGTCGGAGACGGCCGTGACGGTGTTGGCCACGGCGAACCCGGCGACCGTGGCCAGCAGCAACCGTTTGCGCCGCCACCTGGACGTCGCCGCGGACAACGGGATCGCCGCGACCGCGGACCCGCTCGCGTAGATCGTCACCGCCTGCCCCATCGCCGATTCGCCGACCCGCAGGTCCGCGCTCATCGCCGGCAGCACCCCGGCCGGCAGCGCCTCGGTGAGAATCGTGATGAACGCGGCAGTGGCCAGCGCCGCCAGGGCCCCCCACGGGAGCTTGTGGTGCGCGCTTGCGTCCGGGGTCTCGGCCGGTCGCGGGGTTTCGTATCGCATGCCGCCAGGATCGAACCTTCACACGGATGTCAAGGTCAACGCGCCCCTCGGTGAGGTCGGGCACACGCGTCCGGGCCGGACCTCACCGCCCGACACCGAGCCGCCGGGACGTCAGCGCGGGAGCACCCTGACCAGCCCGTGGTCGGCGTCGACCTCGACGAGGTCGCCCGTGGTGATGCGGGCGACCGGGTCGTCGTCGAGGTCGGTGACGGCGGGAACGCGGGTGACGATCGCGCCGAGCGCGGCCTTCGTCGTGAGGCGGGTGAAGACCATCGCGAGCGGCGCGGTGCCGAGCAGCCGCGTGGACTGGAAGAAGCCCGACCACCCCGACGATCCCTTGGCGCCCGGGAACACCAGGACTTTCCCGGTGAAGCACACGCCGAACAGCTCGTGGCGGCGTTCGATGATCGTGCCCGTCGCGGGGTCGATGCCGCCCCAGCCCGAGATCGTCTCCCGGGAGACGAGCGCCTCGCCGACGACGCGGCCGGGCACGATTCCGCGGCCGCGCAGCAGCACCCCGGGCGCCGTCATCGGGCTGCCTTCCCCAGCGAGCCGCGCCACCGGCCGGTGACGGCGGCGTCGACGCAGTCCTCGAGGGTGCCGAACCACGCCTCGATCCCGAGGATCGCGGGCAGGTAGTGGGCTTGCTTGGCGGAGTCGGTCGCGAACACCCTCGTGCCTTCCGGGGCGACGCGCGACATCGCCGGGCAGGAGTCGGTGAGCACACGCCCGCCGGCCCGCCGGATGGTTTCGGTCCAGCCGTTGCGGTCGGCGACCGTCCGCAACGCGCGGGGCGTCATCAGCCACAGTTCGCACCCGGCGGAGAGCTTGCGCCCCTCCAGCGCGCGGGCGACCCGGCCGACTTGCTCCAGCGAAGCGTGCGGGCAGCCCAGGAGGACGAAGTCGACGTCCTCGCTGTCGCCGATCGAGTTCAGCGACTCGTAGACCGCCCGGCGCTCGGCCTCGCCGTACCGAATCGGTTCGGGGATCGAGCGGCCCCCGAAGGCGGCTTCCAGCGTCGGCGCGTCCGGGGTCCGGCCCGGCAGGTGGTACATCTCCACGCCACCCGAGGACGCGGCCGCGGCACCGAAGTGCTTGAGGTCCGCCAGATCCGGACGGCCCAGCTCGCCGACGACGACCGGGCGCTCCTCCTGGACGACGTCGCCGGCGAAGTAGCCGAGCATCCCCCAGTCCTGGAACCCGTCCGGCACCAGCGTCGTCTCGATGAGGTGCGTGCCGTAGCGGTTTTCCCGGTGGTGGTTGCCCCAGCACGGGATCCGCCCGGTCAGGCTCGCGGCGCCCGTGGAGGCGCCACCCTCGCAGTTGGTGCGCGCGCCCAGGACGGAGTTGGCGTAGACGACCGCCGAAGACTCCATCCACGCGACGTGCTCGCCATAGGTCGGGAGGTTGCCGACCTGGTACGGCGTGCACGTCGCGAGCACGTTGACGCCCCGGCTGCTGGCGAACGACTCGGCCTCGGCCTGCAGGTCGATCTTGTGCCCCGGGTAGGGCATGATGCCGCGCGCGTCTTCGCCGAACCCGTGCTGCAGCTGACACGTCGGGACGCGCATCGGCGGGATCTCGAGGTCGTCGTCGCAGTCGAGGCTGATCACGGAGAACGCTTTGGCCCAGCCGCCCTCCGCGACCAGTTTTTCCTTGGCCGGCGAAGGTTGTGTGGTCGTGCCCGCGACGTTGCGGGTTTCGCACAACCGCTCGGCGCCGAGCGCGTCGGCGTAGCGGATCAGCAGATCCATCGCCGCCGCGACCGCGTCGCCTTCCGCGCCGTCGCGCATGCGCTTCTCTTCGTCGGTGAGGCCCACCATCGCTCAGCCCTCCACGTTGTCGCGGATGCGGTCCCGCAGCGCGGTCAGATCGACGTCGTGGACATCGCCGCCCAGGGTCAGGTCCAGCGTGTGCGCGGCGGCGCGGCCCATCGCCGAGCACGGGCCCATCACCCGGACACTCGACAACGCCGCGGCGTCGCCGTCGACACACCGCCCGGCCGCGACCAGGTTCCGCGCGCCCGGTGAGGTCAGGCTGCGCAGCGGGACGTAGTGCACGTGGTCCGGCCCGAACGTCTCCCAGACGTAACCCGACACCCGGTCGTGCAGCTCGACCGGCCACGCCGTGCGCGCCACCGCGTCTTCGAAGGCGGTGCCGTGGCGGACCTCTTCGAGCGTGAGCTGGTGGTCGGCGGCGAGCCAGCGGGTCTGCCGCCGGCCCGGAAAGCCGTACGCCAGCACGGAAGCGTCCTTGAAAGCCGCCGGGAACTCGGCGCGCAGGAACTCGACGACCCGGTCGGCCTGTGCCCGTCCGCGCAGCTGAGCCTCGGCGGCCTCGACCGCCGTCAGCGGTGCCTCGACGTGCGTCATGTTCATCACGGCGGTGTCGCGCCCTGGGAAGAAGAAGGCGAGCCCGTCGCGCCGGACGAGGCCGTACTCGTCGGCTTTCTCGTCGACGCGGGCCACCAGTTCGGCCGGGTCGGGCTTGGCCGACTCGACCAGGCCGGTGAGCCGGATCTGCTGCGAGCCCCACACCGTCCGTTCCGGCACCCGGCACGGCAGCCCGGCCTCCCACGCCAGTGCGGCGTCGCCGGTCGCGTCCACGAATCCCTTGGCGCGCACCGAAACCGGACCGTACCGGGTCGCGAACTCGACCCGCTCCAGCACGCCGCCGTCGAGGGCGACCGCGCTGATCGAGGCGCCCAGGACGACCCTGATCCCGAGCTCGGACACGAGGTTCTCGAACCACCGGCCCAGCACGACCTCGTCGTAGGGGACGGTCTGGGTGTGGGTGCGGTTGTACGCGATGTCCCCGGAGCGTTCCAGCGCCGGGAACATCTCGTCGAAGATCCCGTGCGTGAGCTGGTGGTACTCGGGAGCGTTTCCGTAGATCCCGCAGAACAACCCGATCATGGAGTTCACGCACTGTCCACCCAGGACGGGAAGCGCGTCGGCGAGCACGACGTCGCGGCCGCAGCGTTTCGCGTCGATCGCCGCGGTGAGGCCGGCGATGCCCGCGCCGACGACCAGGACGTCGGCTTCGAGCGATTCCGCGGCGCGGTCGGCGGGCCGGGTGACGGTGTTCACCCGCAGATCGGTCAGTGCGTGAGGCAACAAAACTCCTTAGGACGAAGAAGAACGGCGCAGGGTCGCGCCCCGGTCGAGCGGTTCCACGGCGCCGGCGTAGACACCGAGCCACGAACCCGGGCGGGCCGGCCAGGTCTGCGGAGACCGGGTGCGGGGGTAGTCCGCGAGCCGCTGCTCGAGCTCGGCCGGTGCCACGAGCAGCTCGACGGTGCGGGCCGGGACGTCGATCGCGATCGCGTCCCCGGTGCGCACCACACCGAGCGGGCCGGGCACCCCGCCTTCGGGCGTGACCTCCCCGACGACGATGCCCTTGTTGACGAGCCCCGAGAGCTGCCCGTCGGTGACGAAGGCGACCTGCTCGCTCAGCCCGGCGCCGTTGAGCGCGAAGACCACGGCCGACGCCATGCCCATGCCCGGGGTTCCGGTGACACCGAGCCCCCGCAGCACCAGCACCTCACCGGGCCGCACCTCGTCGCGCTCGATCGCCTCGATGGCCGCGGGCGCGGACTCGTAAACCCTTGCCGGGCCACGGAACGCGCGGGCGCGCGTCTCGGTGACCGACAGCTTGACGATCCCCGTGCCGGGGCACAGGCTGCCCCGCATCAGCACGATCGTCGACTCCGGCCGGATCGGTTCCGCCCTGATCACGGCCGGGTCGACCGCCGCGCCGGCGAGGTTCTCGGCCATCGTCCGGCCGCTCATCGTCGGCACCGAGCCGTCGACGACGTCGCCGAGCTGGGCCAGCACGGCGCGGGCACCGCCGGCGTCGTCGAACTCCTCGATCGACGCCGGACCGTTGGGCCGCACCGCGGCGAGCGGGCCGACGTGGCGGCCGAGCTCCTCGAACAGGCCGTGCACGTCGAAGTCGCCGGGGAGCTCGGCGGCGATCGCCTCGAGATGCTTGACCGCGTTGATCGACCCGCTGACGGCGATCACCGCGGCCACCGCGTTGCGGACCGCGCCCGGCGTCATCACCGTGCTGGGCCGCCGATCGGCCTCGACCGCGGCGATGATCGCGGCGCCCGAAGCCCGGACCGCCGCCCACATGGTGTCGCTGTTGGCGCGGGTCGGCGCGGTGCCGGGCAGTGCCATGCCCAGTGCCTCGGCGACGATGTGCATCGTGTTGGCCGTGCCCATGCCGGTGCAGACGCCGGGGCCGGTGATCGCCCGGTCCGACATGGCACACAGGTCGTCGAAGCCGATCGCGCCCGACGCCAGCTTCCCGGCGTCGACGAACACGTCCTCGATGTCCACGCGGCGGCCGTCGTCGAGGGCTCCGCAGCTCTGGTAGCCGCAGGCGATGACGAGCGTGGGCACGTCGGTGCGCGCGGCGGCCATCAGCTGGCCCGGTGTCGTCTTGTCGCACGAGGCCAGGCAGACCATCCCGTCGAGCTGCGCCCCGTCGACGACGGCTTCGATGTCGTAGGACACCAGGTCCCGGCCCGACAGGACGTAACCACCACCGCGGCCGGCAGCCATGATGAAGTCGGTCGGGGCCACGGTCCGGATCTCGAAGCCCAGCCCGCCCGCGGCGTCGATCGAGTCCTTCACCGCCGCGGCGATCGCGTCGAGGTGGGCGAAACAGGGCGCCAGCCCGGAGGACGAGTTGACGACGGCGATCTTGGGGCGCCTGATCTGCTCGTCGGTGTAGCCCATCGATTTCCACTGGGTCCGGGTCGTCGCCCACCGTGGCGAACCGACCGGGTGGTTGCTGCGCGGCTCTGGGTTGGTGATCGTGACCTCCGGGTTCGGGTGCGGGATCATTCGGACGCGGCGTCCGCGTGCGGTGCGGTCGCCCCGGCCGGCTCGCCGAGCAGCACGGTGCCCCGCGTCTCCGGGCCGATCCACGCGCCGGCGAAGAAGAGCACGCCGCCGAGGACGATCAGGACCACGGCGGTGTACTCGTAGGGCAGCACGGCCTGCAGCACGGTGATCCAGACGCTGTACAGCGCGGGCAGGATGAGGCTGAGCGTGTAGACGGTGCCGTAACCCGAGGAGCGGACACCGGCGCCGAAGCGCTCGTTGAGGTAGACGACCAGACAGCCGAGCGGGGCGTTGGGCAGCACGAAGGCGACGACCGCGACGATCCCGATCGGCAGGAACCCGGCCCCGGAACGGGCGAGCAGGACGAGGAGCACGTACGCGAGGGCAGCCCCGAAGGTGATGGCCACGGCGCAGCCGAGCAGCAGCTTGCGGCGGCCGATCCGCTGCCCCCACACCCCGGCGCCGATCATGCCGAGGATCGTCGCGACGTTGGCGATGATCTCCAGGGTGCTGACGTCGGAGGGGTTCTGGTGCAGGACCCCGACGAGCAGCCCGGGCATGAACGACAGGACGATCTGCGCGGCGAACCACATTCCGGTCATCAGGAGGAACACCTGGCCGAAACCGCGGATGTTCTTCCGGTTGAACAGCTGGAAAAGCGGCGCGCGATTTCCGTCGCGGGATTTCTTGAGCTCCTCGAGATCGACCTCTTCGACGCGCGAGTAATAAACGACGTAGGCAATTCCGAGCAGGACCCCGAAGAAGAAGGGAATGCGCCAGCCCCAGGATTGCAGTGCCGGGGTGGAAAACCGCTCCAGCACGACGAGCTGGATGATGCTGATCAGCGTGATGGCCGCGGGCGCTCCGGCGGCCATCACGCCGCCGACCAGGCCGCGGCGGCGCATCGGCGAGCGCTCGATGGCCAGCGGAACCGGCCCGGCGTAGCCGCCGCCCAGGAAGATCCCGCCGATCAGGCGGAGCAGGATCAGCCCGACGATGGACCCGTAACCCCAGCTCGCGTAGCCCGGCATGAGGGCGATCAGCAGGGTCACGACCGTGAACCCGATCCCGGTGATCAGGGTGACGCGCCGCCGGCCGATCTTGTCGGCCAGGTTGCCGAAGATGGGGCCGCCGATCGGCCGCCCGAGCAGGGTCACGACGAAAATGACGGTCACGAGGGTGACCTTCGTCGTGGCCGACATCGAGTCGGGTTCGAAGTAGTCCATCACCGCCGGCAGCACGAGTGCGGGCAGGTAGATGTCGAAGCTGTCGACGAACAGGGAAAGGATGCCGCCGACGACCGATCGTCGCGCTTCCGGAGTCAGTCGCTCGTCTGCCATGGGTACGGTCGTCGACATCCAGGAAATTCCTTCCGATCACGAATACCGCTCCGCTGCGATATATCGCTTGTCCCGGAAGATTCTAGGAATCCCCGCCGAGGGCCGGAAGTCAGAAATCCTGATCCCGGGAATCAGTCTGGATTATGGTTGCGCCGCGATGATCAGCTGAGCCCTTCGCCGATACCGCGCAGCGCCTCGCGCAGCCAGGCGTGCGCCGGGTCGGGGTCGAGGTCGTCGTGCCACCACAGGCTCTCCACGATGCCCTCGGGCTCGCCCGGGCACTCGAGGACCTTGAGGTCCAGCCGCTTCGCGAACTCGACGGCCAGCCGGCGTTGCACCAGCGCGATCCGGTGTGTTCCGGCCACGAGCGCGGGCACGGCCTGGTAACTCTCGACGCTCAGCGCGACCTGCGGCGCGAGCCCCAGCTCGGCCAGCCGCCGCGGTACGGGCGGCAGGGCCACACCCGGCTCCCGGTGATACGGCACCACCCAGTCGAGCCGCTGCAGGTCGGCCAGGGTGAGCCCGTCGTCGCCGACGTCGTGGCCGGCCCACACGACACACACCCACTCGTCGCGGAACAGCTCGGCCGAGCGGAGCCGGGGCAGGTCGTCGAGCTCGATCGGCGGCGCGACCACCCCGTCGACGAACCGGGCGATCCGGGGCAGATCCGCACTCAGCGCCTCGCGGACCAGCCGGATCCGCAGCCGCGCGCGGGGCGCCTCCCGTTCGAACAGCTCCGCCAGCGGCCGGCCGATCACGGCGAGCGTGTAGTCGGCCATCAGCAGCGTGAACTCCCGCACCGACGTGCCGGGAGCGAAACTCGACCCGGTGGCGAACAGCTGCTCGGCGGCCGCGCAGACGTCCTCGACCTGGCGCACGAGCTGCCGGGCCAGCGGCGAGAGCACGTAACCGCGGCCGCTGCGGACCAGCAGGTCGTCCTCGAAGTGGCGCCGCAGCCGGGCGAGAGCCGCGCTCAACGCCGGCTGGCTCACCCCGACCCGCTCCGCCGCACGGGTCACGTTGCGCTCCCGCAGCAGCTCCCGCAGGACCACGAGCAGATTGAGGTCGAGCCCGGCGAGCTGCGTCGCACGGCGGCTCATCCCGCCCCGCCGTCTGTGTGCCCGACCATTCCCGTCACCTTACGGGGCCGGGCGGCCGTCATCCCGGGCCATCGGGATGGGCGAGGTCGTAGGCGCGGGAAACCTTCTGCGGGACCACCATCCGCCACGCGTCCACGACGAGCTCGCGAGCCTCGGCAGCGTCCAGCGCGGCAAGCTCGGCGTCGACCCAGTTGAACCGCAGGTCCGACTCCGACGGCAGCCGGAACTTCTCCGGCTCGCCGGCGACGAGCGCGGCACGCTCCTCCTTCGGGAACGCGAACCCCATCACCGCCTCGTCGAGGGAGAACGCGACATAGACGATCTGCTTGACCCGGAACTTCAACCGGCCGCGCACGTACACCGGATAAGAACGGTCGAGCTCCGAACCCAGGCCGCGAACATCGTCGACCACCGCCACGACACACCTCCTCACCCAGGACGAAGGCTGCCATGTCAACGCTGTACAACGCGACCGGTATGGCGCAAAGTGCTCAGCAGAGGTGACCATCGGCCAGGAGGTGTGATGACCGGCGAGGAAATCGTGCTCGGTCCCCTACCGAAGGGGATCACTCCCGCCCACGAGGGCATGCGGAAGAAGGTGTGGAACGTGCTCGGGCACACCTACTCCATGAAGGCCGCCAGCGAATCGAGCTTCGCGTTCGAGACGCTCGATCCTCCGGGCACCGGCGTACCGCCGCACGTGCACCCGACCCAGGACGAGCACATCTACATCCTGGAGGGCGTGTTCACCCTCTACCTCGACGGCAAGTGGGAGACCGCCGGCCCCGGCGACACCGTGCGGATGCCGAAGGGCCTCCCCCACGCCTACTACAACCGCAGCGAGGACATCAGCCGAGGGCTGTTCTGGGTGAGCCCGGCCGGGCGGCTCGCGGAGCTGTTCGACAAGCTGCACAACCTGGAGGACCCGGCCGAGGTGGTCCGGCTGTCGGCGCTGCACGACGTCGACTTCCTGCCGCCCGGTTCGGTGGAGGGCGCCTGAGGTTCACCGGCCGGGGTCGTTCACCTGCTGCTGCGATGCCCCGGAAACCTGGGCGTAGCCGGTGACGACGGCCTCCAGTTCCGCCGCGTCGATCACGTCTTCGAGGCGGGAAAAACCGTCCGGAGCGCGGCGCTCGACCTCGTCGATGACGTTCTCCGGCCCGCCCTCGCGATTGCGGAGCACGATCTCGCCGGTGGCCGCCAGGCGGTCGTCCTGGTAGGCCCGAAGTGCTGCGGTGGGGTCGGAGTGCCGCGCCAGGTGCCCGGCGAGGCTGGTGGCGTCAAGGATCGCCTGGCCGGCGCCGTTGGAGCCCATCGGGTACATCGGATGCGCGGCGTCGCCCAGCAGCGTCACGCGCCCGTGCGACCAGGCGGGCAACGGATCCCGGTCGCACATCGGGAACTCGAAGATCTCCTCGGTGGCCTCGACCAGCGCGGCGTGGTCGACCGTGGGCAACCGGAACCGCCCGACGTAGCGGGCCAGCTCCGCCCGGTCGGCGGGCTTGGCCCAGTCCTGGCGCTCCGGCGGCGGATCACCGGGTCGCCCGGTGCGGATGCAGATCGCCCAGTTGGTGAGCCGGGTGCCCGCGCTCCGGCCCGGCGCGATCGGGTAGACCACCAGCTTGGCCGCGGTGCCCCCGGCGACGATCATCGAACGACCGCCGCCGAACTCCGGCCAGTCGGTGGCACCGCGCCACATCAGGACGCCGTTCCACCGCGGCGGTCCCTCCGCCGGGAACAGCAGGGACCGCACGGTCGAGTGGATCCCGTCGGCCGCCACCAGGACGTCGCCGCGCACCGTGGCCGGCGCGCCACCGTGCCGGTCGGCGAAGTGCGCCTGGACGCCACTGTCGTCCTGGTCGAACCCGACCAGCCGGTGCCCGGTTCGCACCGCGTCGGCACCGAGCCGCTCCCGGACCGCCCGCAGCAGCATGCCCTGCAACCGGCCCCGGTGCAGGCAGAACTGGGGAAGCGTGAACCCGGCGTCCAGCCCGCACGGCTTGCGCAGGATCACCTGCCCCAGCCGGTGGGTGTAGAACAGCTCGCGGGTGCGGATCCCGACTTCGTCGAGCGAGCCGAGCAGGCCGAGTGCGGCGAGCTCCTTGACCGCGTGCGGCAAGGCGTTGATCCCCACGCCCAGCTCGCTGATCCGCTCGCTCTGCTCGTGGACGACGCACTCGATGCCTTCGTGGTGCAATCGCAGGGCCGCGGTGAGCCCGCCGACGCCCGCTCCGACGATGACGACCTTCATCACGGCCACCTCCTGTCCCGACCTCGCAGCATCGCCGAGACGCGCGGTTCACGCCACCCCCGATCGGTGGCACCGCGAATCGGGCGTTTCCTCTCGGGCAGCGTCTTGCGGCTGCCGGTGCACGCTCATCGCGGCACGGGCGCGGCCTTCAGCATGACGGCGCGCAACCGGGCCAGCTCGCGCGGAGCGTTGCACGCGAGTGCACCGGTGAGGGTGCCGCCCTGGTCGTAGGTGGCGGTGAACGTGCCCCGGCCGAACGAGACCCGCACGTGGTCGGCGGGGTCAGGCGTGCCGAGGCAGTGCAGTTTCCGGTCGTATTGGTCGGACCAGAAGTACGGAAGCGCCGTGTACGGCGTGCGGTCGTCGCGGACGAGGGCGCGGGCGGCGTGCCGGGCCTGTTCGACGGCGTTGGTCCAGTGCTCGACGCGCCGGAGCCGCCCGGTGCGCGGGTCGGGAAACCGGGCGACGTCGCCGACCGCGAACACGGTGCGGCCCGGGTCGGCCGAGAGCGAGCCGTCCACCAGGACACCGTCGTGCACGGGCACTCCCGAGCCGGCGAGCCACCCCGTGGCCGGGGCGACGCCGGTGCCGAGCACGACAAGATCGGCCGGCACCGTCTCGCCGTCGGCCAGGACGACTCCCTCGACGTGATCGCGTCCCCGAATCCCCTGCACTCGCACACCGGTTCGCAACGTCACGCCGTGGTCGCGATGGACGTCGGCCACGATGCCGGCGACGCGGGGACCGAGCAGGGCCAGCGGATGGGGTTCCGGCATCAGCAAGGTGACGGGGAGACCGCGGCCCCGGACGGCGGCGGCCACCTCGGTGCCGATGAAACCACCGCCGATGACCGCGACCGTGGTGGCGGTACTCAGCGCCGCGCGCACAGCCAGCGCGTCGTCGAGGGTGCGCAACGGATGGGCGCCGGGAGGTAACCGCCATGGCACGCGCGGGGTCGTCCCGGTGGCGATCACGGCCGCGTCGTAGGCCAGCGTGTCGCCGTCGTCGAGCCGGAGGGTGCGCTTCGCGAGGTCGAGGCCGATCGCGCTCCGGCCCAGCAGCAGCTCGGCGGCGAGGCCGTCGACGTCCAGCCGGGTCTGCTCGGGAGCCCACTCTCCGCTGAGCACCTGTTTGGACAGTGGCGGGCGATCGTAGGGCGGATGGCGTTCGGCACCGATCAGGGTGATCCGGCCGTCGAACCCCTCGGCTCGCAGCGCCTCCGCGGTACGCACGCCGGCCAGCGACGCGCCGACCACCGCCACGTGGCGCCGAGCCGCCCGTGTCACCGGCCGGCCAGCCGGATCGCCTGGCGCGGGCAACTGCGCACCGCCTCCTCGACCGCGGCGCGCTGGGACTCGTCGGGGTTCTCGTCGAGGATCGACACGAGGTTGTCGTCGGTGAGGTCGAAGACTTCCGGGGCGGTGATCACGCAGCTGGCGAATCCTTCGCAGCGTGCGGTGTCGGACTCCACGTGCACGACGGTTCCTTTCGGATGGCTCGGATGGCTCGGGTGACTCGGGTCAGTGCGGCCGGACCAGGCCGGCGAAGTCGTCGTGGGTGAGCCGGGTCAGGCTCTCCACCTCCAGCACGTCCAGGTGGATGGCGGCGCCGGTCTCCAGGTTCTCCACCAGCAGCCGGGGGCCGGCACCGGCGGTGTCGACGCTGACCCGGACCGTGCCGAACTCGTTGCGCAGCACCAGCGACATCTAGATCACGAACGTGAGGTTGAAGATGCTGGACTCGCAGTTCACCAGGACGACGGTTTTCGCCGCGATCCTCCACCGATCGCCGTCCCACCGGAACCGGTGCCGGTACTCCCCCGCGAACACCCGCTGCGTCTCCTTGCGGTCCTCGGCCAGGATGAAATTGGACAGCACGGCGTCCTCGCGGATTCGCACGTTGCCGATCACCCGCCGGGTCGAGGATTGCGGGATCTGGGCGTGTGCGGGCCCTTCCGTGAGCCGCCAGACGCGCTCGCGCATCCGCTCGCGATCGTCGTGGATGAGCGAAACCTCGCGAGAGGGATCGGTGCTGTCGCGGCGGGCTGGCACCCAGTACACGGCGTCGTCGGTGAACATGTCCAGCCAGCCCTGCAGGTCGCCGTCGTCGAGGGCTTCGGCCTCGGCGTAGAGCAGGTCTTCGGCTTCGGTCCGGGAAAGGCGCATCGGTGTCATGCCGGCTCCCCCTGTGTCATCAGCCGCCGCCACTCGCGGAACAGCCCGCGCTGCGGTGTCTCGTCGCTGGGCTTGCCGCGCCGCACTCCGTCCGTGCGCCGCTCCTCCTCGTGCAGGCCCCGGGTGAGTACCAGCCACGGGTCGCCGGCCACGGCCGCTGCCCCTTCCTGCACGCAGACGAACGCTTCCGCGTCGTCCGGGGAGATGAAGGCCCCGGTGGCGAACGCTTCTTCGAACTCACGCAAGCGCTCCGCGTTCAGCTCCGGCGGCGCGTCGGCGAAGAGAGTCGGGGTCATCGTGATCTGGGTTCTCGCCGGTGACAGCGGGGTGATCACCCGCAGGTTCTGCAACGTCAGGTGCAGGTTCGGGTAGATCATCAGGTTGAACTGGCCGAGGAGCGCGGTGAACACCCCGGCGCCGTGCTCGCGTTCGAGCCGGTCGGTGTACTCGGGGTACTGGGCGCGGAACTTGGCGATGTCCGTCTCGCCGGGCCACCGAGCGAGCAGGACGTGCCCGTACGGGTGCGCTTCGCTGTAGCCGACCGCCTCGTCCCGGGAAGCCAGGCGCGCGTGCGTGCGGTCCGGGCTCTGCTCCCGGATGTTGAACCACGTCTCGTGCAGGGTGATCGCGTGGTAACCGTCCACGCCACCTTCGAGCGCGTGTTTCCAGTTCGCCGGGTACTCCTGACGGTTCACCCCCGCCGAGAGCTCCAGCACGTGCTCGAACGCGGGGTGGAAAAAGATCGTGTCCAGGTAGTGCCGAGCCGTGCCGAGGTACTCGGTGAGCTCCACGATTTCCGGGTCGAGGCTGGCGAACACCAGCCCGCGGTAGGTGTCCACCCGCGGCACCGGCAGCAGGCCGAGCGTGGACTTGTCGAAGTCGTCGCCGTAGCGCGCGGCCCCGGGAACACCCAGCAGCTCACCGGAATTGCGGTACGTCCAGCCGTGAAAGGGGCACCGGAAGAAGTTCGCGTTGCCGGTTTGCTGGCGGCACACCACCGACGCGCGGTGCCGGCAGCGGTTGAACAGCACTCGAATCTCGCCGCCGGTGTCCCGGACGACGATGACAGGGTGCCGGCCGATCCGCGCCGTCTTGTAGTCGCCGGGCTCGCGCAACTCCGAGACGTGCGCGACGTAGACCCAAGTGCGCCCGAAGATCCGGTCCATCTCCTGGTCGAACAGCCCGGGATCGGTGTAGACGCGGCTGTGCACCCGGTCCTCGAGGACCAGGTCCGCGGTACTGGGCATGCGGTTCCTTTCCGTGCGACGCGGCGGCACGCGGTCACGCCCCGCCGGAGAACTGACGATCGCGGGCGGGCTTCACCGCGCCCGATGCCCGAGCGCGGCCGAAATCGCGCCCGTCGCCGCCAGCAGATCGGGAAGGATCCGCTTCACGGCGGCGCTGCCGAACCGGTTGGTCGGCCCCGACACGGTGGTCGCGGCCGTCACCGCGCCGTGCCCGTCGCGGATCGGCGCCGCGACGCCCCGCCCCGTCGCCGGATCGGCGTCGGTGGTCTCGTAGCCGCGTTCCCGGATGCGGCGCAGGCGCGCATCACCGTCGGACCGACCCGCTTGCCAGGCCAGCAGGCAACGCCCGGCCGCCAGGTCGAGCGGATCACGGGCGGTACCGAGCCGGGTGTAGGTCCGCACCTGGTGCGCGCTGTCCACCCGATCGACGCAGATCGCCAGATCGTGTTCGAGAACCCAGAGCGTGACCTGCTCGCCGGTGTCGGCGGCCAGCCGGCGCAGGTGCCCGGCGGCGGCGGTTCGCACGTCCAGCGGTGCGATCGCCACGCTGCCGAGGTGCCACGTGCTGAGCCCCAGGCGATAGCGCCGCGTTTCGGGATCCTGCACGAGGTAACCGCGGTCCACCAGAGTCCTGGCCACCTTGTGCACGGTCGACTTCGGCAGGCCCACCGCCGCGCTCAGCTCGCCGAGCGCCAATTCGGGCCGCTCGAAGCTGAATGCCTCCAACACGTCCAGAGCTTTGCTGAGCGATTGGACCGGCGGTTGCGGTGCCGATCCAGTGCGTTCCCGATTAGCGAATGCCGGACCTTCCACGAGACCACGTTAGGTGGCACCTTCCTGCAGGTCAAGCCGTTCCCGATTGGCGAATGGCCGCGAATCGCGGTCTTGACAACGCGTGTTCCCGGGCGAACAGTGAACCCGCCGCGAGCTGGTTTTCGCACCGGACAACCAGCTTTTCCGGCACTTGTCCGAGCCGGCGGGCCGGCTTCTGCGATTCACTGGAGAATCACATGGATATCGTGCTGGTGCACGGCGCCTGGTGTGGCGGCTGGATCTGGGACGACGTCGCGCATCGACTGCGTTCGGCCGGTCACGAGGTGCACGTCGTGGAGCAGCTGCCGAGCTCGGATCCCGCCGCCTTCGGCGATCTGGCCGCCGACGCGAAGCACCTGAGGGCGGTGATCGACCGGTGCGCCGGCGAGGCGTTCGTGGTCGGGCACTCCTACGGGGGAATGGTCCTGACCGAGGTCGCCGACCATCCGAAGATCCGCCACAGCGCCTACCTCACCGCGTTCTGGCCGGTCGCCGGTCAGTCCTTGATGGACATTCGTTCCGAACACCACCTGGAGTGGCTCACCGGCGGGCCGGACGGCACCCTGCACATCACCGACGACCAGGAGATCGCACGGCAGGTACTCGGGTCCGATGTGGACTCCGACCGGTTCGCGATCTTCCACCGCAACCGCCAGGCGCAATCGGTGGCCAGCTTCACCAGCGTGAGTACCGCGCCGCCGCGAAACCATCCGACGACCTATGTCGTCTGCGAACGCGACCAAGGAATCCAGCTCGCCGACCAGGAGCGGATGGCCTCGCGAGCCGACGTGGTGCACCGGCTCGATGCCGCACACCTCGCACCGTTCTCCCAGCCCGAGGCGCTGACGAAGTTGTTGCTCGGCCTTCGGTCCTGACCGCGCCGTTTGGGATTCGAGCCGCCTTCTGCGGGGCCTTCGTCCCGGCGTCGGCGACGCGCCGCCGCCGGCGTGGAGCGACAGCCTGACACCGGACGTCCGCGCACATTCGCCGGTGTGGTGCGACATCCCGTTGGAGATTCTCTATTTTCCGGGCGAGGACCGTTGCCCGGGGTCGGCGTCAGTGGCTGGTTCCAGGCCCCGCACAAAACTGTGCCGCGTTGGAAGAAGAGGTCCGCCGAGCTCACCGTGGGCGTCCTCGATGTGCAGTAAACTCATTCCCCGCCGCAATGCGTCCTCGATACCGCGAAGGAGACAGGAGAACATGTTCACCAACGCCGACGAGATCCTCCGCTTCATCGCCGATGAGGACGTCCAGTTCATCGACGTCCAGTTCTGCGACCTGCCCGGCATCATGCAGCACTTCACCGTTCCGGCAGTCTCCTTCGACGCGGAGTCCTTCACCGAGGGGCTCGCCTTCGACGGCTCGTCGGTCCGCGGGTTCCAGTCGATCCACGAGTCGGACATGCTGCTGCTCCCCGACCCGGTCACGGCCCGCGTCGACCCGTTCCGAGCCCAGAAGACGCTCGCGATGAACTTCTTCGTGCACGACCCGTTCACACGCGAGGCGTACAGCCGCGACCCGCGCAACATCGCCCGCAAGGCCGAGCAGTACATCACCGAATCCAGCATCGCGGACCGGGCGTTCTTCGGGCCGGAAGCGGAGTTCTACATCTTCGACTCCGTCCGGTTCGACTCGGCGGAGAACGGTGCCTTCCACGAGGTCGACTCGATCGAGGGCTGGTGGAACACGGGCGCCGACGAAGCCGGCGGGAACCAGGGCTACAAAACGCCGTACAAGGGCGGCTACTTCCCCGTCCCGCCACGGGATCACTACGCCGACCTGCGTGATGAGATCGTGCGCGACCTGGCCGGCGTCGGGATCGTCGTCGAGAAGGCCCACCACGAGGTCGGCAGCGGCGGCCAGGCCGAGGTCAACTACAAGTTCAACACCCTCCTGCACGCCGCGGACGACCTGCAGTTGTTCAAGTACATCGTGAAGAACGCCGCCTGGGCGGCCGGCAAGACCGTCACTTTCATGCCCAAACCGCTCTTCGGCGACAACGGCTCCGGCATGCACTGCCACCAATCCCTGTGGGACGAGAACGGGCCCCTGTTCTACGACGAGACCGGTTACGGCGGCCTGTCCGAAATCGGGCGCCACTACGTCGGCGGCATCCTGCACCACGCGCCGAGCCTGCTGGCCTTCACCAATCCGACGGTGAACTCCTACCACCGCCTCGTCCCCGGCTACGAGGCGCCGATCAACCTCGTGTACTCCCAGCGCAACCGCTCCGCGTGCGTCCGGATCCCGATCACCGGCGCCAGCCCCAAGGCCAAGCGCATCGAATTCCGCTGCCCCGACTCCTCGGGCAACCCCTACCTCGCGTTCGCCGCCATGCTGATGGCCGGGCTCGACGGGATCCGCAACAAGACCGAACCGGCAGCGCCGATCGACAAGGACCTCTACGAACTGCCACCCGACGAAGCCCGCGAGGTCGCCCAGGTCCCCGGGTCGCTCGAGGCGGTGATCGACCGGTTGGAAACCGACCACGAGTTCCTCCTCAGAGGCGGTGTGTTCACCCCGGACGTGATCGAGACCTGGATCGACTTCAAGCGGGAGCACGAAATCGACCCGATGCGGCTGCGCCCGCACCCGTACGAGTTCGCTTTGTACTACGACGTTTGAGGGGTGACAGCGCCGAACAACCGATCGGAGGCGCGATGACATTTCCCGAGGACTACCTGCACCCGGTCGGCCGCGGCGCGGTTTTCATCGAGCACCAGCACCGGCACCCGCGGGTCGACAAGTCGGCGTACATCGCCCCGACAGCCGTGCTGTGCGGAGATGTCACCGTCGGGCCGCACAGCCGGGTCCTGTTCGGCGCCGTGCTGACCGCGGAGGGAGGGCCGGTCGAGATCGGCGCGCACTGCGTGATCATGGAGCACGCGGTGCTGCGCGGCTCCCTGCGCCATCCGGTTCGGCTCGGGGACCACGTCCTGGTCGGGCCGCACGCTCACCTCAGCGGATGCGTCATGGAAGGCAACGCGCGCGTCGCGACCGGGGCGATGCTGTACAACGGCGCGCGCATCGGGTCCGGCGCCGATGTCGGGTTCGGCGCCGTGGTCCACGTGAACACCGTCGTTCCGCCGGGAACGACGGTGCCGATCGGCTGGTTCGCCGGCGGTGACCCGGTTCGGCTGATCCCACCGCAGCAGTGGGACCGCATCGCCGCGGTGATGGAACCGCTCGACTACCGCGGAACCGTCTTCGGCGTGACCGAGGCGCCGGGCGAACCGGTGATGGCCCGGATCGCGCAACGCTACGCGCGGGCGCTCGCACTGCACCGCTACGACGAGAACGTCACCCCGGAACTGCTCGGCGAGCCCGACGACGAGCGGAGGGATCGCGTGTGACCGGCTTCCTCCGCGGGTCTGCACCTTGGTGTCGGTGAGCTCCTTCGTGGGACATCCCCGTTTCGGGGACGCATCACCGGATCTCTGCACAAAGCAAGCGCTTAGAATGGGCTCGGTTCACGCCCGCCGGGCGCGGCAGCTGATCTGGGAGGATCGCCGGATGACGACTTCGCTCTCGGCCGAGCTGTGGCCCGACGTACAGCCCGAGACCGCGCGCCGGCTGATGCTGGCCGGGGTGGAGTCCTTCGCGAAGCGTGGGTACCACGCCACGACCACGCGGGACATCGCCGGAGCCGCGGGCATGAGCCCCGCCGCGTTGTACGTGCACTTCCCGTCGAAGGCGGCGCTGCTGTTCGAGATCAGCCGCAGCGGCCACGAGCAGACGCTGGCGCTGGTGGAGAACGCGCTGGAGAAGGCCGAGGACCCGGTCGAGCGCATCCGGCTCGTGGTCGAGGACTTCGTGGCCTGGCACGCGCGGCGCCACACCGTGGCGCGGGTGGTGCAGTACGAGCTCAACGCGCTGCCGGAGAAGGAGTTCGAAGTCGTCACGGAGCTGCGGCGGCGCATCGAGCGCATCGTGCGCGACGTGATCGCCGCGGGTGCCGAGTCCGGTGCGTTCTCCGTGACCGATTCGCACACGGCCGCGCGCGCGGTGCTGTCGCTGGGTGTCGACGTGGCCCGCTGGTACAGCGAGCGCACCCGCCAGACGCCGGCCGCGCTGGGCAAGGAGTACAGCGAGCTGGTGCTGCGGATGCTCGGCACGCGGACCGCCTGACCCGCGGGCCGCTCAGCTGCGCGCCGCCGCCGCGGCGAAGCGCTCCGCGATGCGCGCCAGCCGGTCGAGCAGGCCGGGCGGCGCGTCTTCCACCACGAAGTCGTAGTCCCACTGCGCGAGGTAGAACGGCGCCGCCGCGAGGTCGGTCGCGCCGGTGCGCAGCCGGCACGTGTGCTCGTCCACGGGCTCGACGGTGCCGGCGGTCGGCGGCACGCGGGCCGCGAGCTCCTCCGCCGGCACCGACACGAGCAGGGACATCTGGTGCGCGTACGGCGCCGAAGAGATCGCCTGCGACACGTACGCGGCGAGATCCTCCGCGGGTGGCTCGCGCGGCGTGAAGCGGAACCCGGGCGCCGGCACGGCTTCGATGCGGTCGACGCGGAACGTGCGCCAGCCGTCGCGGCGCAGGTCGTAGGCGACGAGGTACCAGCGACGGCCGGTGTGGACCAGGCGCAGCGGCTCGACGTCACGCTCGGTGACCTGGCCGGTGTGGTTCGCGTAGGTGAAGCGCAGCCGTTCGTGGTCACGGCAGGCCGCGGCGATCACCGTGAGCACCTCGGCGTCGACGACCGGTCCCCCGCCGCCGAGCTGCAGCATCGCCGAACCCATGGCGCTCACGCGGTGGCGCAGCCGCGCGGGCAACACCTGTTCGAGCTTGGCCAGCGCCCGCACCGACGTCTCCTCGATGCCGGACACCGTGCCGTTCGCCGCCGTCCGCAGGCCGACCGCGACGGCCACGGCCTCGTCGTCGTCCAGCAGCAACGGCGGCAGCGCGGCGCCGGCCCCCAGGCGGTAGCCGCCCGCGACCCCGGGCGTCGCGTGCACCGGGTAACCGAGGCCGCGCAGCCGCTCGACGTCGCGGCGGACCGTGCGCACGTCGACGCCCAGCCGGTCGGCCAGGTCCGGCCCCGGCCAGTCGCGCCGGGCCTGCAGCAGGGACAACAGCCGCAGCAGCCGCTCCGAGGTTCCGTACATGCGGGCCACTCTGCCAGACCTCGCGGACAGGATCGGTCCTCGATGTCCGTGGACTTGCCTTCCGCGAGCGGGGCCGGTGAAGTGGTGACCATGCAGATCGATCCGCACGCGTTGCTCGCCGTCGCCCGCGAGGAGGCCGAGCTCGGGAAGGCCGAGGGCGGCGTGCCGATCGGCGCCGCCCTCTTCGACAGCTCCGGCACACTCCTCGGCCGCGGCCACAACCGCCGGGTGCAGGACGGCGACCCGTCGCTGCACGCGGAGACCACGGCGTTCCGCAACGCCGGGCGCCGCCCCCACTACCGCGACACGATCATGGTCACCACGCTCTCGCCGTGCTGGTACTGCAGCGGCCTGGTGCGCCAGTTCGGCATTCCGCGGGTGATCATCGGTGAAGCCAAGACCTTCTCCGGCGGCCACGACTGGCTCGCCGAGCACGGCGTGCGCATCGACGTCCTCGACGACGCCGCGTGCACGGCGTTGATGGAGGAGTTCATCGAAACCCGGCCGCAGCTGTGGTTCGAGGACATCGGCGTGCCGTCCACTTCGGACTGAGCTACCGGGCTACTGGGCTTCCGGACTGCCGGCGCACACCGTCCGGTTGCGACCGCCGGCTTTCGCACGCCGCACGGCTTTCACGGCGGCCGCGAACACCGCGGCCGCCGTGTCGCCGTCAGCGGGACGGGATGCGACGCCGACGGAGACCGTCGCCCACGCGAACTGCGGGCTGCCGTAGGGCGCCTTCAACGCGACAGCCGTCGACGCCACACGCAGGCGGATGCGCTCGGCGATGGCGAGCGCGTCGAACGGCTTGGTACCGGGGAGAAACACGGCGAACTCGCCACCGCCGGAGCGCCCGACGAGGTCGGCCGAGCGGACTTCGTCGCGCAGCGCGTCGGCGATGGCCCGCAGCACGGCGTCGCCGATGCGGCGGCCGTGGCGGGCGTTGACGTCGCCGAAGCGGTCGAGGTCGAGCACCAGCACGGAGTACGCCGGGGCCGGCTGCCCGCGCGCAGCGTCCCACCAGGCGGACGCCGTGAGGGCGCCCGTGCCCGGGTCGGCCGTCGGCGCGGCGCGCGGGGTGGCGCCGACGCCGCCGCGGTGCAGCACCACGAGCGCCGCGGCGAGCAGCGGCACGACGAGCGGTGAATCCACCACGGCCCAGGCGAGGGCAATGCCCAACCCGGCCATCGCGACGTCGAACAGCAGCCCCGCCACACCCTGCCGATAGCCGCGCACGACCCCGGTGAGCGCCGCGTCGACGAGCAAGAACACGACGGCGGCCACCACGAGCAGTCCCATCAGGCGGACATCGCCCAGCGAACTCGGCGGGACGGGCACCGCCCACGCGAGGAACCGGCCGGCCAGCAGCACGGCCAGCGCCGTCGCGGCCACCTCGAACACCTGCCGGTACGGCGCGCGCCGCCGCACGCGCAGCCACCGGTGCGCGCCCGAGACCACCGCGAGCACCACGGCGGGCACCGGCGGCAGCACCACCGCGCCGGCGAACACCCACGGGGTGCCGAAACCCGGGCCCAGCAGCGTTTCCCCGCGTCCGCGTTCGGCCGCGCGGCTCAGCTCCGCGCTCACCAGCAGCCCCGCCGCCAGCACGGCGAACCTCGCGGAACCCGTGAGCGGCACGGGGAGCAGCACCGCCACGGCGACCGTCGCGGCCAGCGCCACCACGTCGACGCACACCACGAACGCCGCCAGCGCGCGGGTGCGCACGCGCCACAGCTCCCAGTTCGCCACGGCGACGGGAAACCGGCGCCGCTCACCCCCTCCGGCCGTCGCCGGATCCCCCACCATTGCGAAAAAATAGCCGGTTCACCGCGGTTTCGGCACCGTCTTAAGTGTGGCGGCGGTTTTCGGCCCCGCGAGCCACGACCCTTTCCCGATCACCGGAACCCCGGGAATTCACCGCCGCGATACCCGCCGTCCCGAACCGCGTCACGACCGGCGGGTCTACTGAGCCGTCCTTTCACCCAGACCAGACAGCGGGGTAGCTCGATGAGACGTGTTGTGGCCGGAATCGGCGGGGCCGCACTGGCATTGTCAGGGCTGTTCGCCCTGCCCGCGCAGGCGCACGAGGGGCACGCGACGGACGCGTTCACCACCAAGACCGCCTACGAGCCGCAGGGCGACCTGTCCTCCTACGAGCGGCTGCCCTCGTCGTTCCGCCCGGTGTTCACCGAGAACGTCTCGCGCCACGGCGCGCGCACCCTCTCCGACAGCGACGACGGCGACGCCTTGCTGGCGCTGTGGAACACCGCGAAGTCCGAGGGCGCGCTGACCGGCGTCGGCAAGCAGCTCGGCCCGGACGTGCAGGCGCTGCTCGCCGCCAACGCCCGCGACGGCTACGGCCTGCTCACCCAGGAAGGCCGCGACGAGATGCGCACCACCGCCCAGCGCATGGTGCGGCGGCTGCCGTCGCTCTTCGCCGACGCGGCCAAGGGCACGACGCCGAAGATCGACGTCGTCGCCTCGAGCCAGCAGCGCACGGTGGACAGCGCCAACGAGTTCGTGGCGGGGCTCAAGTCCGCGAAGCCGGGGCTGACGACCACGGCCACTCGCACCGACGACACCCTGCTCTACTTCCACAAGTCGAACGTCGAGTACAACGACTACGTCGACAACGACCCGCGGGTGGCCGCCGCCGAGAAGGCCGCGACGGACCAGCCGCGCACGCACGCCGTGGCGCGTTCGGTGCTGCAGCGCAGCTTCTCGAAGAAGTTCGTGGACGAGATCGCGGCCGGGAAGCACGCGGAGTTCAAGGACGAGATCGCCGCGGCCGACGCGGTGTACGCGCTGGACCAGGTGACCGTGGACCTGCCGGGCGAGGGCCACTGGCACTTCGACCGCTACATCACGCTCGACGAGGCCTCGTGGTTCGGCTACCTCGACGACGTGACTTCCTTCTACGAGAACGGTCCCGCGTTCTCCGGCAGCGACATCACGTACAAGATGGCCGACGGCCTGCTCGGCGACATGTTCGCCCAGCTCGACGCCAAGCGCGCCGGCACCACCACGCGCGACGCCGAGCTGCGCTTCACCCACGCCGAGGAGATCTTCCCGCTCGCGTCGCTGCTCGGCCTGCCCGGCAGCACCCAGCAGCAGCCCGAGAGCAAGCTGTTCACCTACGCGAACAACCCGTTCCGCGGCGCGCAGGTGGCGCCGATGGCCGCGAACATCCAGTGGGACCTCTACACCGACGGCCACACCTACCTCGTGCGCATGCTCTACAACGAGAAGCAGACCGCGTTCAAGGCGAGCTGCGCGCCGGTGCACCGCGGCAGCTACTTCTACCGGCTCGACGAGCTCGAGCGTTGTTACGGCCAGGCTTGATCTTCCGGTCGTTTCGCGGGCCCGTGGCGGATCTTTCGCCGCGGGCCCGTTTTTCGTTCCAGGGCACGACAACGGCAGCCGTGCCGAGTCCATGATCACCGGACGCCCACGTGACCACTACCGACTTTCGGTGGTTTTTTTCTTTCCGCCTCGGGATCTTGACACTTCTTAATGGTCTAGTCCATTGTGACGGGCACATCGCCCTCTGTGCGCCCCACCGTTGGAGGACCCATGAAACCCTTGCGCCGTCTGGCCACTGTCGCGCTCGCCGCGGGCGCCGCACTGGCCACCACCCTCGGCCTCGCTCCGTCGGCGCTGGCCTCGCCGGACCCCGTGCTCGCTTCGCCGTACCTCTACCAATGGGGCGGGCAGACCGACCCCGCCGCGGCCATGTCGGCCACCGGCGTGAAGGCGTTCACGCTGGCCTTCATGCTGTCCGACGGCGGCTGCAACCCGAAGTGGGACGGCAACCGCGACCTGACCGGTTCGGACGCCGCCCTGATCCAGAAGATCCGCTCGGCCGGCGGCGACGTGATCCCGTCGTTCGGCGGCTGGTCGGGCACCAAGCTCGGCTCGCAGTGCGGGTCGCCGGAGGACCTGGCCGGCGCGTACCAGAAGGTGATCGACGCCTACCAGCTCAAGGCGATCGACCTCGACATCGAGAACACCGACGAGTTCGAGAACGCGACGGTTCAGGACCGGATCCTCAACGCCGTGAAGATCACCAAGCAGAAGAACCCGGGCGTGCGCGTCGTCATCACGATGGGCACGAGCCCGCAGGGCCCGACGGAGTGGGGCAGCCGCCTCATCACGCAGGCCAAGGCGATCGGCGCGAACGTCGACGTGTGGTCGGTCATGCCCTTCGACTTCTCCAGCGGCGGCGACATGGCTGCGATGACGAAGTCGGCGGTCGACGGCCTCGCCGGTCAGTTGAAGTCCGCCTTCGGCTGGAGCGACGACGAGGCCTACCGGCACAGCGGCCTGTCGTCGATGAACGGCAAGACCGACAACGCCGGGGAGAACGTGTCCGTCGCGAACTTCACCTCGATCCGCGACTACGCGTCGAGCCACCACCTCGGCCGCTTCACGTTCTGGGCCACCAACCGCGACTGCAGCGGCGGCGGCGAGTGCAGCGGCATCGACCAGGAGAAGTACGCGTTCACGAAGATCGTGGCCGGGTACCGGGGCTGAGCTGCGACGGGGACCCCGCTTGCGTGCGGGGTCCCCGTTTCTTCCGGCGGATAGTAGCCATGGACATAGTATCCATGTACCTTATCTTTCGTGCGCCTCAAGAACCCGACCATCGGTCACCTCGTGTGGCGGCTGTCCATGAAGTGGCGGGCGGCCGTCGACCGGACCGTGCGGCCGCTCGGCCTCACCCACGCCCAGTACTCACTGCTGGCCACGCTCACCGGCCTCGTGGTGCGTGGGGTCCGGCCGAGCCAGCGTGAGCTGGCCGACCACACGGGCCTCGAGCCGCTGCACGTGTCGAAGCTGGCGCGGGCACTCGAACAGGCCGGCCTCGTCACCCGCCCCGCGGACCCGGACGACCCGCGCGCCGTACGGCTCGACCTCACCGCGCGGGGCCACGAGGTGATCACCGAGGCGATCACCCTCGTGCGCGACCTGCACGAGGAGCTCACCGCGAACCTCGGCGGCACCCGAAGCGCGGGGACCCGCCAGTTCCGCGACACCCTGCAGACCCTGCTGGGTGACGACCCCACCGGAAGCGAGAAGACCATGACCACAGCCCGCGCCGTCGGCGGCCGCGACCTCAACCTGGCCGCCGCCGCGTCCCGTTCCCTGCTCACCACGTTGCTGGACCGCGAAGGTCTGGACTTCACGGACTACGTGGTCCTGCGGACGGTCGCCAATGGCGCCCAGCCCGCGGACACCCTGGTGGAGACCATCGCGGCGACGGCGGTCGCGCCCGCCGAGGTGGTGCGCTCGGTGCTCGACCGCCTGACGACGGCTGGCTGGCTGACGGCCGGGGACGTCATCGACGTCACCCCGGCCACACGCGACCTGGTCGAACGCTTGACTGCGGACTCGACGGCGGCTGGTGACCGGCTGTTCGCCGGCATCGCCCCCGCGGACCTGGAGGCAGCGAAACGCGTCCTCGACACCGTGACGGCACGAGCGGGCGAAATCCGCGCACAGCTCTGACGACGGGGGCCGTTAGTGCGGGGTGGTTCAACCTCATCGTCCCAGGTCGCAGGCCTGGACCATCGTCCGGCCACGGTGTGGTTCAGCTCGTGGCTCGACCACTAACCACGCAGGACCGAAGCCCGGGCCACCAACACCCGAGCCGAGAGATCACCCGAACGGGCGAGCGAAATCGTCACCCGTCCGTGACGTCACCTGGTCGTCTCAGGCGGCGACGGTGATCTCCAGGGCGGCGTGCCCGGCCTCGGTCAGTTCGGCGGGCACGCGGCCCGCGGCGTCCGGTACGGCGGGGCGGATGTAGCCGCCGTGGGCGAGGTTGTGGGCGGTCATCTGGTCGCAGCAGGCGAAACCGTCGATGAAGAGGTCGGGCTCGCTGCTCGTGGTCATCTCCGCGCGGTGGGCGGCGACCGCCCTGAGCATCGCCATCGCGCGGTGCGTCAGCTCGACTGCCGCGCCTTCTGAACCGGACACCGGTACCGACCTTCTTCCTGGTGGAGCCACTTACTCGGAGTCATCGTCCGTTGGGCCGAATGTGTTAACAGCCACATCTTATTAGGCCGAAGTTGTGACGTTCACGAGGCCTCGCCGGTTCCGGACAGTCGCGTCTCCAGGGTCTGGGCCCACTCCCGCACGATCTGGCGCCGGCGGCGGGTGTCGTCGGTGAGGAGGTTGGCGAGGCCGAGGCCGCGGGCCAGGTCCAGGGTGGCTTGGACCAGCTCGCGGACCCCGGGCTTCGCCTCGTCGACGCCCAGCAGCTCCACCGTCACGCGGTGCGCCTCGCGCCCGACGCGCGCCTCCAGCGGCGCCAAGGTCGACCTCAGCTGTTCGTCGCTGGAGGCCACGGCCCACAGTTGCAGCGCGGCGCGGAACAGCGGCCCGGTGTAGAGGTTCAGCACCATCTCCACCACACCGAAGATCCGCGACGCGCCCGTCGGCAGCCCGTCGGCCTTCGTGCGCAGCTCGGTGATCTGCGATTCCCCGAGCAGCTCCACGGCGGCCGCGACGAGGTCCTCGCGCGTCGGGAAGTGGTGCTGCGCGGCGCCGCGCGACACGCCGGCGCGTTCGGCGATCACGGCCACCGTGACGCCGTGCCAGCCCCGCTCGCCGATGCAGTCCATCGCGGCCTCGATCAGCCGCCGGCGAGTGGTGCGGCTGCGCTCCTGCTGCGGTTCCCGGAGCATCAGGCCGGATCGACCCAGAAGTCGAGCTGCAGGTCCGCTTCCGACGAGCCGATCCGGTACTTCGACAGATCGGTGACGCCCTCCGCCGCGAGCACCTCGTCGTCCAGGAAGAAGTTGCCGGTCGTCGTGCGGCTGGGCCGGGTGAGGATCGCGTACGCGGCGTCGGCCATGATCTCCGGCGTGCGGCTGCGGTCGGCCAGCTCCGCGCCCACGACGTTGCGGATCGCCGCGGTGTCGATCGTGGTGCGCGGCCACAGCGAGTTCGCCGCGATGCCGTCCTTCTTGAGCTCCGCGGCGAGCCCCACCGTCACCAGGCTCATCGAGTACTTCGCGATGCTGTACGCGAGATGCCCGGCCGTGAACCACTTCTCGTCGAGGCTGATCGGCGGCGACAGCGTGAGCACGTGCGGGTTGGCCGACTTGCGCAGGTGCGGGATGGCCAGTTTGGACAGCAGGAAAGTGCCGCGCGCGTTGATGTCCTGCATCAGGTCGTAGCGCTTCATGCTCACCTGCTCGGTGGGCGTGAGGTCGATCGCGCTGGCGTTGTTCACCACGATGTCGATACCGCCGAACTGCTCGACGGTCTTCGCCACGGCAGCGGCGACGCCCTCGTCGTCGCGCACGTCGCCGAGGATGGGCAGCGCCTTGCCGCCGGCCTTCTCGATGGCCTCGGCCGCGGTGTAGATCGTGCCGGGCAGCTTCGGGTGCGGTTCGGCGGTCTTGGCCAGCAGCGCCACGTTCGCGCCGTCGGCGGCCGCACGCAGCGCGATCGCCTCGCCGATGCCGCGGCTGCCGCCGGACATGATGATCGTGCGGCCCGCCAGGGATTTTTCGGACACAGTCACTCCTAGTAGGACTTCGGCAGCCCGAGGCTGTGCTGCCCGACGAAGTTGAGCACCATCTCGCGGCTCACCGGCGCGATCCGCCCCAGCCGCACCGCGGTCACGAGCGTGCCGAGGCCGTACTCGGTCGCGAGCCCGTTGCCGCCGTGGGTCTGCACCGCCTGGTCCACGGCCTTGATCGCGGCCTCCGCGGCGGCGTACTTGGCCATGTTGGCCGACTCGCCCGACGCGAAGTCGTCGCCGGAGTCGTAGAGCGAAGCCGCCTTCTGCGTCATCAGCTTCGCCAGCTCCAGCTCGATCTTGATCTGCGCCAGCGGGTGCGCCAGCCCCTGGTGCGAGCCGATCGGCGCGCCCCACACCCGGCGCTCGTTGGCGTACGCCACGGCCTTGTCGAGCGCGTAGCGCGCGGTGCCGAGCGAGAACGACGCGCCCATGATGCGTTCGGGGTTCAGCCCGGCGAACAACTGCGCGATCGCCGCGTCCTCCTCCCCCACCAGCGCTTCGGCCGGCAGGTGGACGTCGTCGAGGAACAGCCCGAACTGTTTCTCCGGCGAGACCAGGTCCATTTCGATCTGCTTGAACTCGAAGCCCGGCGTGTCGGTCGGGACGATGTAGAGCGCCGGCTTGAGGCGGCCCGTCTTCGCGTCCTCCGTACGGCCGACCACGAGCACCGCGTCGGCCTCGTCGACGCCGGAGATGAACACCTTCCGTCCACTCAGGACCCAGTCGCTGCCGTCGCGGCGCGCGGTGGTGGTGATCTTGTGCGAGTTGGACCCGGCGTCGGGCTCGGTGATGGCGAAGACCATCTTCTTGCTGCCGTCGGAAAGCCCCGGCAGCCATTGCTTCTTCTGCTCGTCCGTGCCGAAGCGCGAGATCACCGTGCCGCAGATCGCCGGCGAGACGACCATGAGCAGCAACGGCGAGCCGGCGGCCGCGAACTCCTCCAGCACCGCGGCGAGATCGGCGATGCCCGCTCCCCCGCCGCCGTACTCCTCGGGCAGGTTCACGCCGAGGTAGCCGAGCCGGCCGGCCTCGTCCCACAGCTCGTGGGTCTTCTCGCCCGAGCGGGCCTTCTTGGAGTAGTACTCGTGCCCGTACTTGCGCGCCAGTTCCGAGGCCGCCTTGCGCAGCGCCACGCGCTCCTCGGGCTCGACGAAGTTCATCGCGTTCATGCTTGCTCTCCCACCACAGCTTCTCCCACCACAGCCAGAATCGTGCCGACCTCGACCTGCAACCCGACCTCCACCGGCAGCTCGGTGACCACGCCGTCGGCGGGGGCCGCGATCCGGTGTTCCATCTTCATCGCCTCCAGCCACAGCAGCGGATCCCCCGCCGCCACGGCGTCGCCCACGCCCACCGCGAGCCGCACGACCGTGCCCGGCATCGGCGCGACGAGCGAGCCCGCCGCCAGCGCCGCCGAGGGGTCTGCGAACCGCGGCTCAGCCGTGAACGTCACCGCACCGAGTGCGGAGTCCACAAAGGACTGTCCGCCGTTACGCGCGACGGTGAACGTGCGCCGCAGCCCGGCCACGTCGAGCACCACCCGGCCCGGCTCCGCCGAGACCAGCCGCACGTCGTCGAACCCCTCGGCTTGCAGTCCGTCTCGCGCGAGCGAGTACCGGACCTCGTGGGTCGTGTCGCCGCGCGTGAACACCTTGCGCTGGCTCGCCGAACGCACGTTGCGCCACCCGCTGGGCAGGCGGCCCAGCGTGGTCGCGGCCGCGCGATTGCCGGCGGCGTCGGCCAGTGCGGCGGCGAGGGCGGAGAGCTTCTCCGCGTCGCCGCCGACCAGCGGTTTCGCCAGGGTGTCGAGGCCGTGGCGGTCGAAGAACGCCGTGTCGGTCTCGCCCGCCAGGAACGCGTTGTGGCGCAGGATGTTCACGAGCAGGTCGCGGTTGGTCACCACACCGTGGATCTTCGCGCCGGCCAGCGCGGTGGCGAGCCGGCGGGCGGCCTCGTCACGGGTCGGCGCCCACGTGATCACCTTCGCGAGCATGGGGTCGTAGTGCACGCCGACGACGGACCCGCTCTCCACGCCGGAGTCGAGCCGCAGCCCGGCGCCGTGCGTGAACTCGCGGTCGACGCCCGGCACGTCGAAAGTGTGCAGCGTGCCGCTCTGCGGCTGCCAGCCCGCGGCCGGGTCTTCGGCGTAGAGCCGGACCTCGATCGAATGCCCTTGCGGCGCGGGCGGTTCCGGCGGCAGCTTCGCGCCCTGGGCGACGGAGAGCTGCAGCGCCACGAGGTCGAGGCCGGTGACGTTCTCGGTCACCGGGTGCTCGACCTGCAGACGGGTGTTCATCTCGAGGAAGTAGAACCGCCCGTCCGGCCCGGCGAGGAACTCGACCGTGCCGGCGCCGACGTAGTCGATGGCGTGCGCGGCCTTGCGCGCCGCGTCGAACAGTTCCGCGCGCATGGCTTCGTCGACGAACGGCGACGGGGCTTCCTCCACCACCTTCTGGTGCCGGCGCTGGATCGAGCACTCGCGCTCCCCCACCGCCCACACCGTGCCGTGGCTGTCGGCGAGCACCTGCACCTCGATGTGGCGACCCGTCTCGAGGTACCGCTCGCAGAACACCGTCGGGTCGCCGAACGCGGACCCGGCCTCGGCCCGGGCGCTCTCGACGGCCTCGGCGAGCTCGCCGAGCTCCCGGACCACGCGCATGCCGCGGCCACCGCCACCAGCGGATGCCTTGACCAGCAACGGCAGATCGGCGTCCGTCACCGAAGCCGGGTCCAGTTCGGACAGCACCGGTACACCGGCGGCGGCCATGATCCGCTTCGACTCCACTTTGGAGCCCATCGTCTCGATCGCCGCGGGCGGCGGGCCGACCCACGTGAGGCCGGCGTCGAGCACGGCCCGCGCGAACGCGGCGTTCTCCGACAGGAACCCGTAACCCGGGTGCACGGCGTCGGCGCCCGCGTCGGCCGCGGCCTTCACGATCAGCTCCGCACGCAGGTAGGTGTCGCCGGGTGCGTCGCCCGGCAGGCGGACCGCGACGTCGGCCTCGCGCGTGTGCGGGGCGGCCGCGTCGGCGTCGGAGAACACGGCCGTCGTGCCGATGCCCGCGTCGCGGCAGCTGCGGAACACCCGGCGGGCGATCTCGCCCCGGTTGGCGACCAGCAGGTTGTGGATCACGACTGCACCCCTACATCCGGAAGACGCCGAAGCCACCCTCGGCGCCCTTCACTGGTCCGTTGTGGATCGCCGACAGGCTCAGGCCGAGCACCGTGCGGGTGTCGCGCGGGTCGATGATGCCGTCGTCGTAGAGCATGCCCGAGAGGAACATCGGCATCGACTCGGCCTCGATCTGGTTCTCGACCATGGCCCGCATCGCCGCGTCGTTCTCCTCGCTGTAGTCCTGCCCGCGGCTCGCGGCCGCGGCACGAGCCACAATGGACAGCACGCCGGCCAGCTGCGCCGGGCCCATCACCGCCGACTTCGCGCTCGGCCAGGCGAACAGGAACCGCGGGTCGTAGGCGCGTCCGCACATGCCGTAGTGCCCGGCGCCGTAGGACGATCCCATGAGGACGGACAGGTGCGGCACCTTCGAGTTCGACACCGCGTTGATCATCATCGCGCCGTGCTTGATGATGCCGCCCTGCTCGTACTCCTTGCCGACCATGTAGCCGGTGGTGTTGTGCAGGAAGACCAGCGGCGTGTCGATCTGGTTGGCCAGCTGGATGAACTGCGCGGCCTTCTGCGACTCTTCGCTGAAGAGCACGCCCTGCGCGTTGGCGAGGATGCCGACGGGATAGCCGTGGATGTTCGCCCACCCGGTGACCAGGCTCGACCCGTAGAGCGGCTTGAACTCGTCGAAGTCGGAGCCGTCGACCACCCGCGCGATCACCTCGCGCGGGTCGAACGGCACCTTGAGGTCGCTCGGGACGATGCCGAGCAGGTCCTCGGAGTCGAACAGCGGGTCCGCGTAGTCCGGCTGCGGGGCGGGCCCCTGCTTGCGCCAGTTGAGCCGCTTGATGATGCTGCGGCCCAGCCGGATCGCGTCCTGCTCGTCGGCCGCGAGGTAGTCGGCCAGGCCCGAGGTGCGGGCGTGCATCTCGGCACCGCCCAGCGACTCGTCGTCGGACTCCTCGCCGGTCGCCATCTTCACCAGCGGCGGCCCGCCGAGGAACACCTTCGCGCGTTCCTTGACCATCACCACGTAGTCGGACATGCCCGGCAGGTACGCGCCGCCGGCGGTCGAGTTGCCGAAGACCAGCGCGACGGTGGGTACCTTCGCGGCCGAAGACCGCGTGATGTCACGGAAGATCCGCCCGCCCGGGATGAAGATCTCCTTCTGCGTTGGCAGATCCGCCCCGCCGGACTCGACGAGGTTGATCACCGGCAGGCGGTTCTGCGCCGCGATGTCGGCCGCGCGGAAGCTCTTCTTCGTCGTCCACGGATTGCTCGCGCCGCCCTTGACCGTCGGGTCGCTCGCGGAGATCAGGCACTCCACGCCCTCGACGACGCCGATGCCGGTGATCACGCTCGCGCCCACGCGGTAGTCCGACCCCCACGCGGCCAGCGGCGAGAGCTCCAGGAACGGCGAGTCCTCGTCGATGAGCAGCTCGATCCGTTCGCGGGCCAGGAGCTTGCCACGCTTGCGGTGGCGCTCCACGTACTTCTCGCCGCCGCCGGCCACGGCCTTGGCGTGCTCGGCGTCGATCTCGGCGAGCTTCTCGAGCATGGACTCACGGTTGGCGGCGAACTCGCCGGCCCGGGTGTCCACAACGGACCTCAGTGCGGTCATGCGGTGTATCCCAATCGCTTCGCGGCCAGGCCGGTGAGGATCTCGGTGGAGCCGCCGCCGATGCCGAGGATGCGGACGTCGCGGTAGTGGCGTTCCACTTCCGACTCGCGCATGTAGCCCAGCCCGCCGTGCAGCTGCACGGCTTCGTTGACCACCCATTCGGCGGCTTCGACAGCGGTGTTCTTGGCGAAACAGGCTTCGGCGATCACTTCTTCGCCGGAGACGTGGCGCACGGCGGTCTGGCGCGCATAGGTGCGGGCGACGTCGGTCTTGCGCGCCATCTCGGTGAGCTTGTGCTGCACGACTTGCCGCGAGATGAGCGGACGGCCGAACGTCTCGCGCAGCCGGCACCAGTCGAGCGTGAGGTCGAGCGCGCGCTGCGCGTGGGCGTAGGCCTGCGCGGCGAGCGAGAGCCGCTCGGTCACGAACTGAGTGGCCACCTGCGCGAACCCGCTGTTCTCGGCGCCCACGAGGTTCTCCACCGGCACCCGGACGTCCACGTAGGACAGTTCGGCGGTGTCGGAGGCGGCCCAGCCCATCTTCTCCAGCTTGCGCGACACCGTGAACCCGGGTGTACCGCGTTCGACCACCAGCAGGGAGATGCCGTGCGCACCCTCGCCGCCCGTGCGGACGACGGTGGTCACGAAGTCTGCGCGGCAGCCGGAGGTGATGAACGTCTTGGCGCCGTTGACCACGTACTCGTCACCCTCGCGCACGGCGGTGGTGCGGATGCCGGCGACGTCGGACCCGCCGTCCGGTTCGGTGACGGCCAGCGAACCGATCTTCGTGCCCGCGAGCGTCGGGCGCACCCAGCGTTCGACCTGCACCGGATCGCCGGCCTCGGCGATGTGCGGCACGGCGATGCCGCAGGTGAACAGCGACGCGAACAGGCCACCGGAGCCGCCGGCGTAGTGCATCTCCTCGGCGACCACGAGCGCGTCGAGGTAGTTGCCGTCGCCGCCGCCCACCGACTCGGGGAACGCGACGCCGAGCAACCCGAGGTCCCCGGCCTTGCGGTGCAGCTCGCGCGGCAGCTCGCCCGCGCGTTCCCAGTCGTCGAGGTGCGGCAGCACTTCCTTCTCGACGAACCGCCGCACGGTCGCCCGCAGCTGTTTGCGCTCCGGCGTCGCGAACGGGTCCACGATCACAGCAGCGCCTCCGGCACGTCGATCTCACGCGCCCGCAGCCATTCGCCGAACGCCTTGGCCTGCGGGTCGAACCGCGCCTGCGAGGCCACACCCTCCCCGAGGATGTCCTCGACCACGAAGTTCATCGCCCACAGGTTCGGCAGCAGGTGCCGTTTCACCGGCAGCTGGGCGGTTTCCGGCAGCAGCAGCCGGAACTCGGTGACGGTGAGCCGGTGCACGAGCCAGCGCCACGCCTCTTCCGAGCGCACCCAGACGCCGAGGTTGGCGCTGCCGCCCTTGTCGCCGCTGCGCGCGCCGATCACGCGCCCGAGCGGGACGCGGCGCACCGGCCCGTCCGGCAACGGCTCGGGCAGCGCGGGTTCGTCCACTTCGGTCAGTGCGAGGGTCTTGGTGGCCGGCGCGATGTCGATACGTCGACCGTCGGCCGGCACCGCCACGTGGGGCACCTCGGCAGCGTCCACGAAGGCCGCCGAGTACACGCCGTACGGCGAGGCGTCCGAAGGCGGAGCGGTCACGTGGAAGCCGGGGTAGCTCCCGAGCGCCAGCTCCACCGCCGCGCCGCTGAACGCGCGGCCGGCGATCTTCGGATCGGCGTCCTTCACCGCGACGTGCAGCAGTGCGCTGGCCTGTTCCTCGGTGTCGGCGTCGCGGTGGTCGGTGCGCGCGAGCGTCCAGCGGACCTCGGCGGGCGGCTTCCGTTCGAGCGCCGTCTCCAGCTGCTCACGCACGAGCGCGGCCTTCTCCTCGATGTCGAGGCCGGTGAGCACGAACGTGGTCTCGTTGCGGAACCCGCCGAGCCGGTTCAGCGCGACCTTGAGCGTGGGCGGCGGGGCCTCGCCGGTCACGCCGCTGATGCGCACGCGGTCGGGGCCGTCCTCGGCCAGCGTCAGCGTGTCGAAGCGCGTGGTGACGTCGGGGTTGGCGTAGCGGGCGCCGGTGATCTCGTATAGCAGCTGTGCGGTGACCGTTCCGGTGTTCACGACGCCGCCCGTGCCGGGGTGCTTCGTGATGACGCTGGACCCGTCTGCGTGGATCTCGGCGATCGGGAACCCGGGCACGCCGATGGGCTGCTCGCGGAAGAACGCGTAGTTGCCGCCGGTCGCCTGGGTGCCGCACTCGATCACGTGACCCGCGGCGACGGCGCCGGCCAGCGCGTCGTAGTCCTCACGCGTCCAGCCGAAGTGCGCGGCGGCGGGCCCGACGATCACCGACGCGTCGGTGACGCGTCCGGTCACGACCACGTCGGCACCGGCGTTCAGGCACTCGACGATGCCCCACGCACCGAGATAAGCGTTGGCGGTCAACGGGCTGCGTTCCTGCGGGGTACCCGCACCCAGGCGAAACCCGAGCTCGTCGGCGCGCCCGATCAGGTCGTCGCCCTCGACGTGCGCGATCCGCACGTCGACGCCGAGCTTCGCGGCCAGCTCCCGCAACGCCGTCGCCAGGCCCGCGGGGTTGAGGCCACCGGCGTTGGCGACGATCTTCACGCCCTTTTCCTTGGCCAGCCCCAGGTTCTCCTCCATCTGGCGCAGGAAGGTCTTGGCGTAGCCGCGTTCGGGGTCCTTCATGCGGTCGCGCCCGAGGATGAGCATCGTCAGCTCGGCGAGGTAGTCGCCGGTGAGCACGTCGAGCGGCCCGCCGGTGAGCATCTCGCGCACGGCGGAGAACCGGTCGCCGTAGAACCCGGACGCGTTCCCGATCCGGATCGGTTCACGGCTCATGCGAACTGCCCCGGCTTCCGGCCCGCACCGGGCGGGCCGGCGAAGGCCTGCGCGACGGTGAGCCACTCCTCGACGTCGGCGCCGGTCGCGACCAGGTCCGTGTCCGCGGGGTGGCGCCGCTGCGTGATGACCAGGCAGAAGTCCACGGCGCTGCCGGTGAGGCGCTGCTCGGCGTCCTCGGGCCCGAACGCCCACGTCGTGCCGTCCGGCGACGCCAGCTCCACGCGGAACTCCTCGGGCGGCGGGGCGAGCGAGTTGAGCTTGTACGCGAAGTCCCGCGTGCGCGTGCCGAAGCGCGCGATGTGCCACAGGCGGCCGGTCGGCCGGCGGGTGAGCCCCAGCGCGTCGAACACGTCCTGGCCGTGGGCCCACGTCTCCATCATCCGCGCGGTGGCCATGGACGCGGCGCTCATCGGCGGGCCGTACCACGGCAGCTTCTGCCCGGCCGGCACGGCGGCCAGCGCCTCGGACAGCGCCGTCCGCCCGGCGCGCCACTGCGCGAGCAGCTCGTCCGGCGGCGTCGCGGCGCCTTCCTCGGCGGCGAGGTCGACGTAGTTCTCCCCCACGCTCAGCAGGTGCTCGACCTCGGCCGGCCACTCCTCGGGCCGGGCCGCGGCGATCAGCGCCTTCGAGTCCGTCCAGGCCAGGTGGGCGATCTGGTGCGCGACCGTCCACCCTTCCGCCGGCGTCGGCCTGGCCCACCCTTCGGCCGGCAGCCCGGCCACCACGTCGTCGATCGCCTGCGATTCGGCCGCGAGATCCCCGAGGATCACGCCGAGATCAGCCATCCTGCGCCTCCGTGCGTCTGCGTGAGTGCGGACGTCTTCGTCCGCGGGCAGCGTCCCTGGGCCTACCCTCGCACCCCGGCCGCGGAAAAATCAAGCGCGCCTGATTGTTTTTTCCTCGATCGAGGTCGGAGCCACTATTGACACATTGCCAGTAGAACCCCGTTGTCCTACCGTTCCAGCCATGAGCCCCTACGCGGACATCACCTACGAGGTCGCCGAGCGGATCGCGACGGTCAAGCTGAACCGGCCCCAGGCGCGCAACGGCTACACCGTGCGGATGGCCGACGAGCTGGGCGACGCCATGGACCGCGCCGACCGCGACGAGGACGTGCGCGTGGTCGTGCTCACCGGCAGCGGCAAGGACTTCTCGGTCGGCGCCGACCTCTCGTCCGGCGGGTTCGACTTCGAGCACGGCGAAGGCCCGCCCGACGGCTGGCAGGAGCCGGCCGGGCGGTGCTCCAAGCGGATCTTCACCATGAACAAGCCCGTGATCGCCGCCTTGCGCGGCGCCGCGGTGGGCGGGGGCATCACGATCACGCTGTCGTGCGACTACCGGCTGGCGGCCGACGACACCAAGTTCGGGTTCGTGTTCACGCGCCGCGGGATCTACCCCGAGGGCGCATCGGCGTGGTTCCTGCCGCGCCTGGTCGGCATGGGCACGGCCGTGGACTGGATGGTGAGCGGACGCGTCTTCGGCGCCGAGGAGGCGTTGCGGAAGGGGCTCGTCCACAGCGTCCACCCGCCGGAAGCCGTGCTGGACAAGGCTTACGAGCTCGCGCGCGACCTCGTGGCCAACACCGCGCCCGTGTCGGTCGCCGTGACGCGGCAGCTGCTGTACCGGATGGCGTCGGCGCCGTCGCCGTTCGAGGTGCACGAGGTGGACTCAAAGCTGATCGGCGGGATCGCCACCAACCCGGACTCGATCGAGGGCGTGCTGTCGTTCCTCCAGAAACGCCCGGCGGAGTTCAAGCTCCGCGTCGACCGCGACCTGCCGCCCTACCTGCCCTGGATCGCGGAATGACCGCCTACCCGCCCGAACCCTGGCACCTCGCGGGCCAGGCGCAGCTGTCCGTGTGGCTGCTCCCGGCCGGCAACCTGCCGGAACTGCCCGAAGGCGTCGAACCCGTCACCACCGGCGGCCACGCCGCGGTGTTCACCGCGTGGATCGACTACCGCGCGCCCGGGCAGCTGAGCTACCACGAGCTGCTCGCCGCCGTCGCCGTGCGCGGCGGGCTCACCGCGTCGATCACCGACATCTGGGTTGACAGCGAGGTCTCGCTCGCGGGCGGGCGCGAGCTGTGGGGCATCCCGAAGGACCTCGCGACGCTCGAGTTCACCGGCGACCGTGAGTTCACCGCGGCCACCGGCGACGGCTGGATCGCCACCGCCGCGTTCTCCCGCCGCGCCGGGCTGCCGGCCGCCCTGCCCGCCCGGTTCGAGGTCGCGCAGACGCTCGGCGGGCGGCTCGAGCGCAGCCCCGTCACGTCGCGCGCGAAGCCGCACGCGGCCGCCGCCGACTGGTCCGTGAACCCCGCCGGACCGCTGGGCTTCCTGGCCGGACGTCGCCCGATCGTGAGCGCGAGCCTGCGCGACTTCACCCTCGTCTTCGGGGGCTGAACCGCCCCCGACCAGCCGCTCTGAGTGATCGACTAACCCGCGAGGGTGAGCCCGCGACACGCCACCCCTTGGGGCACGTGCGAGCCCGAACCCCTAGATGTAGTCTCTGTGGACCGGCAGCCCCCAGCGACGGGGAGACCGCTCAGGAAGGGCAGCCGGGCCGATTTGAGAAACAGCAGCGCACGGCCTTGTGAGGCCGTGTGGCGATGAAGCGCGCCCATTTTCGACTTTGTTGGAGACCCGCATGTCAGTGGAAACCGGTCAGCGTCCGCCTTCGTCGGCGGACTCGGCACCGAGCGCGGTCCGCGTGATCCGGCGCGACGGCAGCGTGTCGCCGTTCGACGCCGGCAAGATCAGCGTGGCCCTCACCAAGGCCTTCCTCGCCGTGGAGGGCGGCGACGCGGCCGCTTCCTCGCGCGTGCACCACGTCGTCGCCGAGCTGACCGAGCAGGTCGAGGCTTCCCTGCTGCGCCACGCCGGCCCCGAGCCCGCCCTGCACATCGAGCAGATCCAGGACCTCGTCGAGCTCGCCCTGATGCGTGGTGAGCACCACAAGGTCGCCCGCGCCTACGTGCTCTACCGCGAGGAGCGGTCGAAGGCCCGCGAGGCCGCCACGCCGGCGCCCGCCGAGGCCGCGATCAGTGTCAAGGGCACCGACGGCTCGCTGCGCCCGCTCGACTGGGCCCGCGTGTCCCACGTGGTGGGCGAGGCCGTGGCCGGGCTCGAGGACGTGTCCGCCGAGCCGGTGCTGGCGGAGGCCAAGCGCAACCTCTACGACGGCATCAGCGCCGACGAGCTCGCCCTCGCGCAGATCATGGCCGCCCGCGTGCTCGTCGAGCAGGAGCCGAACTACTCGTACGTGAGTGCGCGGCTCCTGCTGGACAAGCTGCGCGGAGAGGCCCTGAGCTACCTCGCCGAGCGCCCGCGCCAGGCCAGCCAGGACGAGATGACCGCCGAGTACCCCGCGTACTTCCGCACCTACCTGCGCCGCGCGGTCGAGCTGGAGCTCGTCGACGGCGAGCTGCTCACGTTCGACCTCGACAAGATCACCGCGGCGCTGGCCGCCGAGCGCGACCTGGACTTCGGGTTCCTGGGCCTGCAGACCCTGTACGACCGGTACTTCCAGCACCACAACGGCACACGCTTCGAGCTGCCGCAGGCGTTCTTCATGCGCGTGGCCATGGGTCTGGCCATCCGCGAGGACGACCGCGAAGCCCGCGCGATCGAGTTCTACGAGCTGCTTTCGACGTTCCACTTCATGGCGAGCACGCCGACGCTGTTCAACTCGGGCACCACGCGCGCCCAGCTCTCCTCGTGCTTCCTGACCACTGTGGACGACGACCTGGACTCGATCTTCCAGGCGTACAAGAACAACGCGCTGCTGGCCAAGTACTCGGGCGGCCTCGGCAACGACTGGACCCCGGTCCGCGGCCTCGGCGCTCACATCAAGGGCACCAACGGCCAGTCGCAGGGTGTCGTGCCGTTCCTCAAGATCGCCAACGACACCGCCGTCGCCGTGAACCAGGGCGGCAAGCGCAAGGGCGCGGCGTGCGCGTACCTCGAAACCTGGCACGTGGACATCGAGGAGTTCCTCGACCTGCGCAAGAACACCGGTGACGACCGCCGCCGCACGCACGACATGAACACGGCCAACTGGGTGCCGGACGAGTTCCTGCGCCGCGTTGAAGCCGACGGGCAGTGGACCCTGTTCTCCCCCAACGAAACGCCGGACCTGCACGACCTCTACGGCAACGCGTTCGCCGAGCGCTACCGCGAGTACGAGGCCGCCGCCGACCGCGGCGAGATCAAGGTCTTCCGCCGCCTGCGCGCCGTCGACCTGTGGCGCCGCATGCTGACGATGCTGTTCGAGACCGGCCACCCGTGGATCACGTTCAAGGACCCGTGCAACCTGCGCTCGCCACAGCAGCACGTCGGCGTGGTGCACTCCTCGAACCTGTGCACCGAGATCACGCTGAACACCAACATCGACGAGGTCGCGGTCTGCAACCTCGGCTCGGTGAACCTGCTCAAGCACGTCACCCCCGAGGGCCTGGACACCAACCGCCTCGAGAAGACCGTGCGCACGGCCGTCCGCATGCTCGACAACGTGATCGACATCAACTTCTACACGATCCCGGAGGCGCGCCGCTCCAACCTGCGCCACCGCCCGGTGGGCCTGGGCATCATGGGCTACCAGGACGCGCTGTTCGAGCTCGGCCTGCCGTTCGCCTCGGAAGAGGCGGTGAAGTTCGCCGACGTGAGCATGGAGCACGTGTCCTACTACGCGATCTCGGCGTCGACCGACCTCGCCGAGGAGCGCGGCCAATACCAGACGTTCGAGGGTTCGCTGTGGAGCCGCGGCATCCTGCCGATCGACTCGATGCAGCTGCTGATCGACGCGCGCCAGGGCGACGCCCTCGCCGTCGACACCTCCACGACGCTGGACTGGGCGCCGCTGCGCGAGCGCGTGAAGACGGTCGGCATGCGCAACTCCAACGTGATGGCGATCGCGCCGACCGCGACGATCTCAAACATCTCCGGCGTCGGCCAGTCGATCGAGCCGCTGTTCCAGAACCTGTACGTGAAGTCGAACATGTCGGGCGACTTCACCGTGGTGAACCCGCACCTGGTCAAGAGCCTCAAGGCCCGCGGCCTGTGGGACGAGGTCATGGTCAGCGACCTGAAGTACTTCGACGGCAGCCTCGGCCAGATCGACCGCGTGCCGGACGACCTGAAGGCGCTCTACGCCACCGCGTTCGAGATCGAGTCGAAGTGGATCGTGGACGCCGGCTCGGTCCGGCAGAAGTGGATCGACCAGGCGCAGTCGCTGAATCTCTACATCGCGGCGCCGAGCGGGCGCAAGCTCGACGAGCTGTACCGCTACGCGTGGCACAAGGGCCTCAAGACCACGTACTACCTGCGCGCCCAGTCGGCGACGCACGTGGAGAAGAGCACCCTGCGCGGCACCGACGGCAAGCTGAACGCGGTCTCGGCCGCCCCGGCCGCCGCTCCGGCTCCGGCCGCGACGCCGGCTCCGGCTCCTTCGCCGGCACCGTTGCCCTCGCCGTCGGCCGCCGTGCCGGCGAGCCCCGCCGCGGCCGTGCCCGCCGCGGTCCCGGCCGCCAAGCCCGCCGAGCCGAAGGAGCTGCCGAAGGTCGACGACATCGACTTCGTCGCCACCGAAGGCGCCTCCTGCCGCATCGACGACCCCGACTGCGAAGCCTGCCAGTGACCTCCTCGTGAAGGGGTGCGGCCGGCGAGACCCGGCCGCACCCCTTCACGAGCCTTTTCTTGGAGCCTCTAGATGACCAACGTGGAGACCACGGACGCCACCGGCCTCGGCGCGATCGAGGTCGGCGCCGCCCGGATCAACGTCGACGACAAGCGCATGATCAATGCCCGCGCCGACGTGAACCAGCTGCTGCCCATGAAGTACCGCTGGGCGTGGGACAAGTACCTCGCCGCGTGCAACAACCACTGGATGCCGACCGAGGTCGCCATGCAGGCCGACATCGCGCTGTGGAAGTCGCCCGACGGCCTGACCGAGGACGAGCGCCAGATGCTCAAGCGCAACCTCGGCTTCTTCGCCACGGCGGAGTCCTTGGTGGCCAACAACATCGTGCTCGCGGTGTACCGCCAGATCACCAACCCCGAGTGCCGCCAGTACCTGCTGCGCCAGGCGTTCGAGGAGGCCGTGCACACGCACACCTTCCAGTACATCTGCGAAAGCCTCGGCCTGGTCGAGGGCGAGCTGTTCAACATGTACCGCGAGGTGCCGTCCATCTCCGAGAAGGACGCGTGGGCGCTGAAGTACACGCAGAACCTCGAGAACCCGGACTTCGAGACCGGCACGCCGGAGGCCGACCAGGCGTTCCTGCGCGACCTCGTGGCGTTCTACGTGATCTTCGAGGGCATGTGGTTCTACACCGGCTTCGCGCAGATCCTCTCGCTCGGCCGCCGCAACAAGATGGTCGGCATCGCCGAGCAGTACCAGTACATCCTGCGCGACGAGTCGATCCACCTGAACTTCGGCATCGACTGCATCAACCAGATCAAGATCGAGAACCCGCACCTGTGGACGGAAGAGTTCCAGGCGGAGATCCGGCAGATGCTGACCGACGCGTGCGAGCTGGAGGTCCGCTACGCGCGTGACACCATGCCGCGCGGCATGCTCGGCCTTTCGGCGCAGCTGTGCGAGCAGTACATGCACTTCATCACCGACCGGCGCGCCCAGCAGATCGGCCTCGCGCCGATCTTCGGGGAGACGGAGAACCCGTTCCCGTGGATGTCGGAGGCGATGGACCTGAAGAAGGAGAAGAACTTCTTCGAGACCCGCGTGATCGAGTACCAGTCCGGCGGCGCGCTGGACTGGGACTGATCGACTGCAGGACCGATCCCGGTCTCCGGGATCACAGCGGACGTCGTGCCACCCGGTGCCGCGACCCGCTAGGCTCGGCCACGCCACTGGTTCGCCAGGGCGTGGCCGGGCTTTTTTCGTGCGGCCGCACCCTGGCGAGGCAACAGGGAACCCGGTGTGAGTCCGGGACTGCCCCGCAGCGGTGAGTGGGAACGAAAGCCGTCACCACGATTTCGTGGTCAAGCACTGGGCGCGAGCCCGGGAAGCGACGGTGAGTAGGCGCGAGCTCGGCGCCCACGAGTCCGAAGACCTGCCCGTGGTACGTGCGCCGACGGCGTGCGTGAGTCCGGGCCCCGTGGGAGCAGGCCTGACCGAAGACGCGGTTCTCGCGTGCCCGGGCTCGCCTCGAACGAGCTCGCGAGGAGAGAGCCTGTGACCACCATCGGCACCACGATCCTGGGGTACCCGCGCATCGGGCCGGCCCGGGAACTGAAGCGCGCCCTGGAACGCTACTGGGCGGGCACCACCGGCGAGGCGGAACTGCTCGCCACCGGCCGCGAACTGCGCGGGCGGACCTGGTCGCGGCTGCGCGAAGCCGGCCTGGAATCGGTCCCCTCGAACACGTTTTCCCACTACGACCAGGTGCTCGACACCGCCGAGCTGTTCGGCGCGCTGCCGGAGCGCTTCACCCGCCTCGGCCTCTCGCCGCTCGATACGTACTTCGCGGCCGCGCGCGGCGTGCAGGACGAGCCGGCGCTCGAGATGACGAAGTGGTTCGACACCAACTACCACTACCTCGTGCCCGAACTGGGTCCCGACTCGCGCTTCGCGTTGTCGGGCACGAAGCCGCTCGACGAGGTGCGCGAGGCCCGGGAGCTGGGCATCGAGACGCGACCGGTGCTCGTCGGCCCGGTCACGTTCCTGTTGCTGGCCAAGGCGACGCGGCCGGGGTTCGAGCCGCTGGAGCTGCTCGACGAGCTCCTGCCCGCGTACGCGGCGCTGCTGTGCGCGCTGAAGGCCGAGGGCGTCGAGTGGGTGCAGCTCGACGAGCCGGCGTTCGCCGGCGACCGCACCACGAAGGAACTCAACGCGCTGACCCGCGCGTACCACGTGCTGGCCAAGACCGAAGACCGGCCGAAGCTGCTCGTCGCCGGGTACTTCGGCGGGCTCGGTCGCGGGCTGGGAGTGCTGGCCCGCTCCCCCATCGACGCGCTGGCCGTGGACCTCGTCACCGACGAGTCCTTTGTGGACTCCGTGGCGGAGGAAGGCGCCTTGCGCGACAACGAGGTGCTCGCCGGTGTCGTCGACGGGCGCAACGTGTGGCGCACGGACCCGGACCGTGCGCTCGAACGTGCCGCCCGGCTGGCCGGCACCGCGCGGCACGTGAGCGTGTCGACGTCGTGCTCGCTGCTGCACGTGCCGCACGACGTCGAGGCCGAGAACCTCGACCCACGGCTGAAGAGCTGGCTCGCGTTCGCCGATCAGAAGGTCGCCGAGGTCGTACTGCTCGGGCGGGCGCTGCGCGGCGATCAGGTGGACCTGTCTGCCGAGCGCGCGGCCGTCGAAGACCGCGCGACGAACCCGGTGGACGCGGCCGTGCGCGAGCGCCTGGCGGCGCTGAAGCCCGAGGACGCCGTGCGTGCGCCGTATGAGCAACGGGCGGCCCTGCAACAGGAATCCCTCGGCCTGCCGCCGTTGCCGACCACCACGATCGGCTCGTTCCCGCAGACCACCGACGTCCGCAAGGCGCGCGCCGCGTACCGCGCGGGCACGCTCGAGGAAGCCGCGTACGTGGCCGAGATGCACGCCGAGATCGACCGCGTGGTGCGGCTGCAGGAGGAGCTGGGCCTCGACGTGCTCGTGCACGGCGAGCCCGAGCGCAACGACATGGTGCAGTACTTCGCCGAGCAGCTCGCCGGGTTCGCCTCGACCGAGCACGGCTGGGTGCAGTCCTACGGCTCGCGCTGCGTCCGCCCGCCGATCCTCCACGGCGACGTCTCGCGGCCGCGGCCGATGACCGTGCCGTGGGCGCGGTACGCGCAGAGCCGCACGGACAAGCCGATCAAGGGCATGCTCACCGGCCCGGTCACGATCCTCGCGTGGTCGTTCGTGCGCGACGACCAGCCGCTCGCCGACACCGCGCTGCACGTCGCGTTCGCGATCCGCGACGAGGTGGCCGACCTCGAAGCCGCGGGCGTGCGCGTGATCCAGGTCGACGAGCCGGCGCTGCGGGAGCTGCTGCCGCTGCGCGCGGCCGGGCACTCGGCCTACTTCGACTGGGCGGTGCGCGCGTTCCGCGTCGCGACGGCCGGCGTCGCCGAAGGAACCCAGATCCACACGCACATGTGCTACTCGGAGTTCGGGGAGGTCCTCTCCGCGATCGACGGCCTCGACGCCGACGTGACCAGCATCGAAGCCGCGCGCTCGAAGATGGAGGTGCTCGCCGACCTCGCGGCCGGCGGGTTCGCGCGCGGCGTCGGGCCGGGCGTCTACGACATCCACTCACCGCGCGTGCCCGGCGTCGACGAGGTCGCGGACCTGCTGCGCACGGCGGCCGCCGCCGTGCCGGCCCGGCGGCTGTGGGTGAACCCCGACTGCGGCCTCAAGACCCGCTGCTACGCCGAGGTGGAGCCCGCGTTGCGCCACCTCGTCGCGGCGGCCCGCCAGGTCCGCGCCGAGCAGGACTGAACAAACCGCGGCGACGGTGCCGGGCGGCGCGAACCACTGCCCGGCACCGGCGCTGCGTCAAGGACCACCCGGATGGAGCCCGCCGAAGGTATTGTCATTCGGTCAACAGCGCGGCACGGTGGAGGTCGACCGGGGTTCCGCCAGTGAAGGCAGGTCGCGATGACGAGCGCAGTCGGCAAGGTCGGCAGGGTCGCCGAGAGCCTGCGTGAGCGCGTGCCCACGCTCACGTCGATGCCGCTGCCCCGCACGGTCGACCAGCGCTGGCAGGCGGCCACCTACCCCGTGCGCGAGCTCGCGCCGCCGCCCGCGGGCAGCGGCCTCAAGCCGGTGCTCGGCGACGACGGGCCGCCGGTCGTGGGCCACGCGCTGGAGATGATGCGGTTCGGCCTGGACTTCAGCTTCAGCCGCTACGAGAAGTACGGCCCCGTCTCGTGGATGGGCGGCTTCGGCCGCCGGATCGTGTCGCTGTCCGGCCCCGAGGCCACGCAGATCGCCCTGGTGAACAAGGACAAGGCGTTCTCGCAGGAGGGCTGGAAGTTCTTCATCGAGAAGTTCTTCGACCGCGGCCTCATGCTGCTCGACTTCGGCGAGCACCACCTGCACCGGCGGATCATGCAGAGCGCGTTCACGCGCGAGCGGCTCGTCGGTTACGTCGGGCAGATGGGCCCGGCCCTGCGCGCCGGCGTCCAGGCGTGGCCCGGCGGCACGCGGCCCCGGCTGTACTGGTCGCTCAAGCAGCTCACGCTGGACGTGGCCACGCGCGTGTTCATGGACATGCGCTCACCCGACGACGCGATGCGGATCAACCGCGCGTTCGTGAACACGGTGCGCGCGGGCACGGCGCTCGTGCGCTACCCCGTGCCCGGCGGCCGCTGGTCCGCGGGCCTGCGCGGCCGGCGGCTGCTGGAGCGCTACTTCGGCGAGAGACCCTGCCGGAAAAGCGCCGCGCGGGCGGCGACGACCTGTTCGCCGCCCTCTGCACCGCCACCACCGAGGACGGCGACCGGTTCACCGACGCGGACATCGTGAACCACATGATCTTCCTGATGATGGCGGCGCACGACACCACCACGATCACCAGCAGCGCCATGGCCTACTACCTGGCCAAGCACCCGGAGTGGCAGGAACGCGCCCGCGCGGAGTCGCTCGCGCTGGGCGACGACGTGCCGGACATCGAGGCGCTGGAAAGCCTCGAGACGCTCGACCTCGTGATGAAGGAGTCGCTGCGGCTGCGGGCACCGGTGCCGTCGATGGCCCGCAAGACCACGAAGGACACCGAGGTCCTCGGTCACTTCATCCCGGAAGGCACGCTCGTCGGCGTCTCGCCGACGCTGAACCACTTCACCCCCGAGTGTTGGACCGACCCGATGCGCTTCGACCCCGAGCGGTTCGCCGAGCCGCGGCGCGAGGACAAGTCGCACCGGTTCGCGTGGATGCCCTTCGGCGGCGGGGCGCACAAGTGCATCGGGCTGCACTTCGGCAGCCTCGAGGTCAAGGCGCTGATGCACGAGATGCTGCGGACTTTCCGCTGGTCGGTACTCCAGGACTACACCGCGCGCTGGGACTACGTGTCGTTGCCGGTCCCCGCCGACGGACTGCCGGTGCGTCTCGAATATCGTTGATGGTCATTGCGGGAGGCGGGGAGCCGACTGTGCCGGGACCAACGGAAAATCGGACGAACCGGAAAAACACGTTCGAGCACTCAAGGTGACATCATGTCACCATTTGTGTAGGAGTCATCACTCGTTCAGCCGGTAGACACCCCGTTTCGCGCGTGATGCCGTGGCATCACTCACGGCCAGCTCATACCTAGTGTGGGTCCATGAACCTTCACGCCGGGTCTGAGCTGGCTTTAGTCCGCGCATGAAGAGGTGGAGTGTGCCTGAGCCTGGTGCCGCGCCAGGGTTGGTCGACGTCGCGCGCAAGTTCGCGACGACGCTGACCGACACGAAAGGAGTAACGCTTCCGCCCGCGGAACTGGAACGTCTCCTGCTGTCCTTCGCCCAGGAGGTCGCCGACGTCGCGACGCCCGCGTACGAAGGCGCCGTCCTGCGCTTCACCACGCTCTTTTCCACCGCCCCGATCGGGATCGCGCTCGCCGACCCGTCCGGCGTGATCATGGAGGCCAACGCCGCGCTGGCCAAGCTGCTCAGCTCGACCCAGAGCCGCCTCCACGGCAAGCACCTCGCCGACCTGGCCGCGACCGACCACGACGCCACCCGCATCCGCGCCTGCCTCGAGCGCCTGGCCACCACGGAGATCGGCCGCCTCACCGAACGCGGCGTGCACCTCGACCACAGCCAGGACGGCAGCATCACCACCAACGTCACGCTCGCGCGGCTACCCGGAGACCGGCAGGACACGCACTTCCCCGTGCTGATGGCCGCCGACACCGACGACCTGCACCTGCTCGGCGAGCGCCTGCTGCACCAGAACGTGCACGACGCGCTCACGGGCCTGCCCAACTCCCAGGCGTTCGCCAACCGCGTCGAGGCCGCGCTCGGCTCGCCCGGCGGCGAAGAGATCGCGCTGGTCTACCTCGACATCGACGGCTTCAAGGTGATCAACGACGGCCTCGGCGCCGGCGTGGGCGACCAGGTGCTCAAGGAGGTCGCGAGCAAGCTGTCGACGACCTTCACCGGGCACCACGACGGCTACGTCGCCCGCCTGTCCGGCGACGGGTTCGGCGTGCTGATGCGCGGCGCCGACCTCAAGACCCAGCACGTGGTGAGCCTCGTCGAGCGTGCGCTCGAAGACCTCAACGAGGCCGTGTACCTCGGCGGCCACGGGATCGGGGTGAGCGCCAGCGCCGGCATCGTCGTGGGCGGGTGCCCCGGCGGCGGGCACACCGAGCTGCGGCGGGCCGCGGAGCTCGCGCTGCACCGGGCCAAGGAGCGCGGCAAGGCGCGGTGGACGCTGTTCGACCCGGCAGAGGACGAGCGCGACCGCAGCCGCTACCAGCTCGGCGCGGTGATCGCCGGCGCGCTGGAGAACGGCGAGTTCTCCCTCGTCTACCAGCCGACCGTGAAGCTCGCGAAGCCCGACGAGATCGCGGCCGTGAACGCCGGCCTGCGGTGGAACCACCCGGACAAGGGCGAGCTCGACTCCGAGGACTTCTACCCGCTGGCGCAGACCACCGGCATGACGGTGCCGCTCGGCAAGTGGCTGCTCGCCGAGTCGCTCGCCGCCACCGCCCGCTGGCGGACGCGCTTCGGTGAGGCCACGCCCGACGTCTGCATCCGGCTGCCGCAACGGCTCGCGAGCGACGACGACCTCGTGTTGCTGGTCAAGGAGCAGCTCGACCGCCACAACCTTCCGGCGAAGGCGCTGCGCCTGTGCGTCGACCGGCAGTCGATGTTCGACGACAACGAAGAGGTGTACGACTCGTTCACGGTGCTGGCCGACCTCGGCGCGCAGCTCGTGCTCACGATCTCGGGCTCGGCCGACCTCGAGCTGATCCCGCGCTTCGACCTGCCCGTGCGGCACGTGATCCTCAGCGGCCCGGTCGTCGACGCCCTGGCCGACTCCCCCACCGAAGCCGACGTCCGGCACCTGAGCCAGCTCGTGGAGCGCGGCAAGGAGCTCAAGCTGCGCATCGGCGCCGAAGGGGTGCGAAGCACCGAGCACGCGGCTCGCCTGCGCCAGCTCGGCGTGCTCGCGGCGCGCGGTGCGTTCGTCGCCGATTCGGCCACGGGCGACGAGGTGGACGAGATGATCGAGCGCCACGCCGGCTGACCGATCCACCTGCGGTGCAGGTCCGAACACCGGGGAGGATCATGGTTCGCGGACCCCACCCGAAAGGACCCCGATGGACACCGGCGACCTCGCGCCCGACTTCACCCTCTCCGACGACCAGGGCAAGGACCGCACACTGTCGGACTTCCTGACGGCCGGCCCGGTCGTGCTGTTCTTCTACCCCGCCGCCATGACGAGCGGCTGCACCGCCGAGAGCTGTCACTTCCGCGACCTGGCGGCCGAGTTCGCCGAGGTGGGCGCCCAGCGCGTGGGCATCAGCCCGGACGCCGTGGCGAAGCAGCGGGAGTTCTCCGCCGCCAACGGGTTCGACTACCCGCTGCTGTCCGATGTGGACGGCGTCGTGGCGAAGCAGTTCGGCACGTGGCGCAAGTTCATCCCGCTGCACACCAAGCGCACCACCTTCGTCATCGACACCGACCGGCGCGTGCTCGACGTGATCAAGAGCGAGCTGAACTTCACCGCCCACGCGGACCGCGCGTTGAAGGTGCTGCGCGAGCGCAAGAACGCCTCCTGACGCTTTCCCTTGCCAGGTAAGGGATTCGCCGGTCAGCTCGGCCGCTGGATCCGCCACACGAAGTCGTTGCCCGAGCAGGCCGGGGCCAGCGCGTCGGAGGCGGCTTCCTTGTGGTGCAAGGTGAAACCCAGCCGGGCCGGGATCGCACCGCTCTTGGTGTTCAGCTCGTCGTGGAGGATGTCGACGTGGGGCGCGCCCAGGCGCCAGGCCTCGGCGATGAGCAGGGCCGTCGCGCGCGTGGCCAGGCCGCGGCCGGTGCACGACTTCGCCAGCCAGTAGCCGATCTCGCGGCCGTCGTCGCGGCGCATCAGCCCGCAGCCGCCGGCGAGGGTGCCGTCGGCGGTGTGGATGCCGTACTCCTGGGCCTCCCCGGACGCCCAGCGTTCGGCCGTGCTCGTGAGGAACTCCGTACCCTCAGCCGGGCCGTAGCCGTCGGTGGCCCAGACGAGCCACGCGCCGATGTGCTCGCGCGAGGCCGAGACCGTGTCCACGAGCACGCCGAGGTCTTCGGCGCGCCAGCGGTTGAGGGTGACCACGCCGTCGGTGAGGGTGTCCATGTCCTCATGGTGGCACCGGAACACCACGGTGGCATCGAAATAACGCGGGGCCCGCCGTTTCCGGCAGGCCCCGCGGTCCGGTGCTCGTGAGCTAGTTGACGACGGCGGTGGGCGGCACCGTGGTGTCGTTCTTCAGCGCATCGAACAACTGCGCCGACTTCGTCTTGTCCCAGTGCTGGGCCGAGCCGTCGGTGACCGGCACCGTGCCGGTGAGCACGCCGTTGGACGAGATGCCGCGCATCGCGATCGCCAGGCCGGCCAGGTTGTGCACGTGGTCGCCCGAGTCCATCGTCAGCGCGTCGGGCGCCGAGGACAGCAGCGGGAAGAAGTCGAACGGGTTCAGCAAGGTCCCCGGGCTCGCGATCTGGCTCACGAGGGCACCGATGAACTTGCGCTGGTTGGCCACGCGGTCGAGGTCCGAGCGCGGGGTCGCGCTGCTGTGGCGCATGCGGACGAACCCGAGCGCGGACCGGCCGTCGAGCGTCTGGCAGCCGGCCTTGATGTCGATGTTGGTGAAGGTGTCGTGCATCTCCTTGTCCACGCACATGTCCACGCCGCCGATCGCGTCGACGATGTTCGCGAAGCCGCCGAAGCCGATCTCCGCGTAGTGGTCCATGCGCAGGCCGGTGACACCTTCCACGGTCTTGACCAGCAGCGCCGGGCCGCCGAGCGAGAACGCGGCGTTGATCTTGTTCGTGCCGTGGCCCGGGATCTTCACCTGGGAGTCGCGCGGCAGGCTCAGCAGCGTCGGCTTGGTGTCGTTGTCCGGGATGTGCGCGATCATGATCGTGTCGGTGCGCTGCCCGCCGCCGGCCGCCGCGACGTCACCGGTCGCCAGGCGTTCCTCGTCCGCGGCCGACAGCCCGTCGCGGCTGTCGGAACCGACGATCAGCCAGTTGGTGCCCGACGCGGCCGCGGGACGGCCGTCGTAGTCGGCCAGCGCGTCGACGCGCTTGATCGAGAACTCCAGGTACGCCCAGATCCCGCCGATGAACACGACGAAGATCAGCACCAGCGTCATCAGGACCTTGCCGAAGCTCCACCGGCGGCGCCGGCGCGGAGCCGGCCCGGGCGGCGGGGCCTGACGCGGCGGCGCCTGCCGGGGCGGCGCGGGCGGGGGTACGGGAGCCTCGCCGCGCGAACCCAGGGGTCTGGTGCGCTCGTCATACGGACTGCTGCTCACTCCTGGCAGCGGCATCATCTGCGCCCGCTGATGCTGCCGCGGGCGTGCGGCGGGCTGCGGTGGCCTGGGCGGCATGCGCCGCCGGCCGTCGTCGCCTCCGTACGTCATCGGTCGATCACCCGTTCCCCGAATCCGGCACAACTCGTGCGGCCCAGTGAACCGCACGTCCTCGAACAAAGGACGTGCGGCACCGGGTGCAGGTTCATCGGTGAGGGAACGGCCTGGTCAGCGGGGGTCGGCGAACCCGAACTGGTGCACCTTGATGTGCCCGGAGCGGAACCCGGCCTCCGAATACGCGAGGTAGAACTCCCACATGCGGTGGAACACGTCGTCGAAGCCGAAGCCGCGGATGTCGTCCCAGCGCTGGTGGAACCGCTCGCCCCACAGCTTGAGCGTGCGGGCGTAGTCCTGGCCGAACTCGCGCATCCCGGCCAGCTTGAGGCGGGTGTTGTCGCGCATGCCGTCCTCGATGGCCTGCACCGACGGGATGATGCCGCCCGGGAAGATGTACTTGTGGATCCAGGTGTACGACCGGGCCGCCGCCAGCATCCGGTCGTGGTCCATCGTGATGGCCTGCAGGCCGAAGCGCCCGCCCGGGCGCAGCCGCTTGCCGATGGTGGCGAAGAACGTGGGCCAGTAGGACTGCCCGACGGCCTCGATCATCTCCACGCTGACCACGGAGTCGTACTGGCCGGTGGCGTTGCGGTAGTCGCACAGCTGCACGTCGACGCGGTCGGACAGGCCCGCCTCGGCGATGCGCGCGTCGGCGAGGGTCTTCTGCTCCTGCGAGATGGTCAGCGACGTCACCTTCGCGCCCCGCGAGGCCGCGCGGATCGACAGCTCGCCCCAGCCGGTGCCGATCTCGAGCACCTCGCTGCCCTCGCGCACGCCCGCGTAGTCCAGCACGCTGTCGAGCTTGCGGTGCTGGGCCTGCGTCAGGCTGTCGCCCGGGCCGAACAGCGCCGAGGAGTACATCATCGACTCGTCGAGGAACGCGCTGAACAGGTCGTTGGACAGGTCGTAGTGCCGGTGGATGTTCGACCGCGACCCCTCGATCGTGTTCTCCTCCGCCGCCGGCTGCACCCGCTCGGCGAGCCGGCGGAAGCGCTGCAGGAACGGCGGCACGATCGTGGCCAGCTTCTCCGCGAACGGCGTGAGCACGCCCGCGAGGTCCTCGGCGGTCCAGTCCCCCACCATGTACGACTCGCCGAACCCGATCTTCGCGTCGGCGCCGAGCCGGTGGAAGAACGCCGAGGGCCGCAGGATGCGCATCTCGGGCGCCTCCGGCCCGCCGGCCCCCAGAACAGTGCCGTCCGGGAAGGTGACCCGCAGGTCGAGGTTCTTCACGGCACGGCGGAAGAGCGCCTCCGCGGCCCGCGCGCGAAGCGGCGAGTGCGGCGGCGTGGCCAGCCCCGGCCACCGGGTTTCCTCGGGCACCGGCTGCGAGGCGGGCCCCGCCGCCCGGTCAACACTTGAGGTGGACAAGACACTCCCTCCGGAATGGGCCCATCGGCCCACATCTGATGGTATTCCCGGCACACGCCACCTGCGCTGCGCGGTTGTCGCCGGATCCGGTCACACGGGGATGCGCAGCCGCTCGTCCGCGGGCCGGGTCCACGCCTGCCGGAGAGTCTCGTCGGTCTCGCCCGCGTCGATCGCTTCCAGTGTGAAAGCACACATCAGCCTGGTCCAGACCGCCGGGCGCTTGATCATCGCGTGCCCTTCGCCGGTGACCTCGAAGCGCGCGAGGCGCTTGGCGAGCTCCCGCGCGCGCTCGGCGAAAGCGTGGGAATCACGCGGTGAGGTGATCCGGTCACGCGTGCCGTGCAGCATCACCACGGAGCGGCCCGAGACGGCGTCCACCGGCTCCCCGGGCGGCGTCCACGGCGCGAGCGCGCACACGCCCACCACGGCGGGGTCGTCGGCCACGCGCAGCACCACGCGTCCGCCCATCGAGTGCCCGACGAGCACGACGGGCAGGCCCGGGTGCTCGGCGTGGATGCGCTCCAGCGCCCAGCGGGCGTCGTCCACCGGGTCTTCCGCGGGCGCGTTCCAGCCGTAGCGGCGGTTGCGCACCAAGCGCACCTCCAGGCCCGCCGTGCGGCCCGCGCGGTGCAGGGCGCGGGCCAGCGGCACCATGCGCAGGTACGCCAGCCGCCACGGCCCCACGGCCGCGGTGCCGTGCTCGGCGCCGCCGTGCAGCACCAGCGCCACCGCCCTCGTCCGCCCGTGCGCGCGCCGCACCGAAACGACGGGTACTCCGTCCACGTGCCGCCTCCCAGTCACCGGTACGCCCGGATGATCAGCTCTCACGCTAATCCACCACGAAGCGTGTCCAAGCGATACATTCGGCGCCCGACCCCGCGACGAAGGGCAGGTGTGGTGAGCGCCACGGAAATCTGGAAGAGCACCTCGGACAAGCTCGCGGCCGCGCAGCAGGCCAACGCCGAAGCGCTGACGGCGGCGGCCGACCTCGTGCTTGGGGTGATCCGGTCCGACGCCCTCGTGTTCACCGCCGGTGCCGGGCACTCGCTCGCCGCGGTCGCCGAGACGTTCTACCGCGCGGGCGGCCTCGCCTGCGTCTACCCGCTGTACCACCCGGAGCTGCTGCCCCTGCACGGCGCGCAGCACAGCACGAAGACCGAGCGCCGCAGCGGGCTGGCCGAAGAGGTGCTGGCCGAGCGCGCGCCGGGCCCCGACGACGTGCTCGTGGTGTTCTCGACCTCCGGCGTGAACCCGTACCCGGTGGAGCTGGCCGCCGGTGCCCGCCGCCGGGGCGCGGCGGTGATCGCCGTGACGTCGCGCGCGTGCGTGGCCGCGGCGCCGCGCCGGTCGGCGACAACGCTGGTCGAGGAGGGCACGGTGGTGCTCGACTCGCTCGTGGTCCCCGGCGACGCGAGCCACCCGGCGGCCGCACCGCGCACCGCACCACTGTCCACTGTGGTCAACGCATTCCTGTGGAACCTGATCCTGGCGGAGGTCTACGACCGCGGCACGGCCGAGGGCATCGACGTCCCGCTGTGGCGAAGCTCCAATGTGGAGGGTGGCGACGAGGCCAACACGGCCCTGCTCGCCAAGTACGGCCCGCGCGTGCCGGCCCTGCGGTAGCCCGTCGGCGAACCATCGGCACTTCCGGCGAAAAAGGACCGGGTCCGGCAGGTCTTGACGGGCCCGATCCGCGCTTCTAGCTTCGGCGTACCGACCAGTCGGTGTCGAGTGGAGGCGGGCCAGCGTGGACGATGAGACGGCCGTGCCCCTGCACGGCACCTGCGCGCCCGGGTTCGAGGCGGTGCAGGACGCGTTCGTCGAGAACATTTCCGAGCGCGACGAGCTCGGCGCGGCCTTCGCGGTGACCCACCGCGGCGAGGTCGTGGTGGATCTCTGGGCCGGCTGGGCGGACCCGGGCCGCACCACACCGTGGCGGCCGGACACGCTGACCAACGTCTGGTCCACGACCAAGGGCATGACGGCGATCTGCGCGCACCAGCTGGCCGACGCCGGCGAGCTCGACCTCGACGCCCCCGTGGCGCGCTACTGGCCCGAGTTCGCCGCGGCGGGCAAGCAGGACATCCCGGTGCGCTGGCTGCTCTCGCACCGCTCCGGCGTCGTCGGCATCGGCCTGGCGCGCCCCGTGAAGGTCGAGGAGCTCTACGACTGGGACCACATCACGGGGCTGCTGGCCGCGCAGGAACCGCTGTTCCCGCCCGGCTCGGCCGGCGGTTACCACGCGCTGTCCTACGGCTTCCTCGTCGGCGAGGTCGTGCGCCGCGTGGCCGGGCAGGGCATCGACGCATTCTTCGCCGAGCACGTGGCCGGTCCCCTGGACGCGGATTTCTCCCTCGGGGTCGGGGAAGCCGACCTCGGGCGCTGCTCGACGCTCGCGGAGCCGGTGCTCACGCCGGAGCTGACCACGGCGCTGACCGAGGCGTTCGCGAACGCCGGACCGGTCGCGCTCGCCGCCATGGCCAACCCGCGCGTGGAAGGCCACCACGCCAACGATCCCGCGTGGCGGCGGGCCGTGATGCCGGCCCTCAACGGCCACGGCACGGCCAAGGCGCTCGCGGTCATCTACGGCGCCCTGGCCGACGGCTCCGAACGCCTGATCTCGGCCGGCGCGCTCGCGCGGGCCCGCGAAGGACAGGGCGCCTCGGTCGACCTCGTCGCCGGCGTGCCCAACGAGTGGGCGCTCGGCTTCTACCTCGGCAGCGACGCGCGCGGCTTCGGCCCCAACCCGGCCGCGTTCGGCCACGACGGGCTCGGCGGCTCGTCCGGCGGCGCCGACCCGGAAGCCGGCATCGGCTTCGGTTATGTAATGAACCGCATGGGCCCGCTGCTGCGTGACGATCCGCGCAAGATGGCGCTCGTCAACGCGACCTTCGCCTGCCTCGAAAACTGAGCGAAGGGCGCCTCGGGTCTTCCTCGAGACGCCCTTCACGGCGCGTCAGGCGACCGCGGACGGCTCCTCGTCGAACTGCGTGTGGTGCAGCTCGGCGTAGCGGCCGCCGAGGGCGAGCAGCTCTTCGTGCGTGCCGCGCTCGACGATCCGGCCGTCCTCGACGACCAGGATCAGGTCGGCGGCGCGGACGGTGGAGAGCCGGTGCGCGATCACGAGCGCCGTGCGGCCTTCGAGCGCGCCCGTGAGGGCTTCGCCGACCGCGGCCTCCGACTCGGAGTCCAGGTGCGCCGTGGCTTCGTCCAGCACCACGACCTTCGGCTGCGCCAGCAGCAGCCGCGCGATGGTGAGGCGCTGGCGCTCGCCGCCGGAGAGGCGGTAGCCGCGTTCGCCCACGGTCGTGTCGAGGCCGTCGGGCAGCGAATGCACCAGGTGGCTCAGGCGAGCCTGCTCCAGCGCGGCCCAGATCTCGTCGTCGGTCACGCCCGGGCTGGCGTAGGCGAGGTTGGCGCGGATGGTGTCGTGGAACAGGTGCCCGTCCTGCGTCACCACGCCCACCGTGGCGCGCAGCGTCGCGAAGTCCAGATCCCGGACGTCCACATCGGACAGCCGGACCGCACCGCCGTCCACGTCGTAAAGGCGCGGCAGCAGCGACGCGATGGTCGACTTGCCGGCACCCGAGGACCCGACCAGCGCCACCATCTGGCCCGGTTCGGCGCGGAAGCTGATGCCGTGCAGCACCTCTTCACCCCCGCGGCTGTCCAGAGTGGCCACGTCTTCCAGCGACGCCAGCGAGAACCGGTCGGCCGCCGGGTACCCGAAGCGCACGTCGTCGAACTCCACGGCCACGCCGCCCGCGGGCAGCGCCTTCGGCTGCTCGGGTTCCTTGATCATCGGGTCGAGGTCGAGCACCTCGAAGACCCGCTCGAACGACACCAGCGCGGTCATCACGTCCACGCGGACGTTGGCCAGCGCCGTGAGCGGCGCGTAGAGCCGGGTCAGCAGCAGCGCCAGCGCCACCACGGTGCCGGGCGCGATCTGGCCGGTGAAGGCGAGGTAGCCGCCGAGGCCGTAGACCAGCGCCTGCGCGAGCGCCGACACGAGCGTGAGGCTGGTCATGAACCAGCGGGTGAGCATCGCCGTGCGCACGCCGATGTCCCGCACGCGCCCCGCACGGTCGCTGAACTCGCCGACTTCCTGGCGCGGACGGCCGAACAGCTTCACGAGCGTGGCGCCCGGCGCCGAGAACCGCTCGGTCATCTGCGTGGTCATGCCGGCGTTGAGCTGCGCCGACTCGCGCTGCAGCCCGGCCATCCGGCGGCCCAGCCGGCGCGCCGGCAGCACGAAGATCGGCAGCAGCACCAGCGCGAAGAGCGTGACCTGCCACGACAGCGTCACCATGACCGCGAGCGAGAGCACGAGCTGGATCACGTTGGTGACCAGACCCGACAGCGTCGCGGTGAACGTGCGCTGGGCGCCGATCACGTCGTTGTTGAGCCGGCTGACCAGCGCGCCGGTGCGGGTGCGCGTGAAGAACGCGATGGGCAGCTTCTGCACGTGGGCGAACACGGCGACGCGCAGGTCGAGGATGATCCCCTCGCCGATGCGCGCCGACTGCCACCTCTCCGCCAGCCCCAGCCCGGCGTCGAGGATGGCCAGCACCGCGATCACCACGGCCAGCCAGATGATCAGCGGCAGGTCGTGGCCGCCGACGACCGCGTCGACGACCTTGCCCGCCAGCACGGGCGTGGTCACCGCGAGCACGGCGGAGACCACGGTGAGCACGAGGAATACGAGCAGCCGCGTCCAGTGCGGGCGGGCGAAGCGCGCGACCCGTTTCACGGTGCCGCGCGTCAGCGCCCTCGGCGTGTCGGCCCCGCGCATCACGGAGCCGAGCAACGCCCACGAGTTGTCCATGTGGAGCCTTTCCCCCGATCGACAAAACTTCTATATTACTTGAGCTTTTTTCGTGAGATGCCCAGCACAACGCCGGTTCGTCCCGAGTTCTTCCCCGTGCCGTCACCCGTGGCGTTCACCGGTGGTGAACAACCGCCCACAGCACCTCCCGCAGCGCGTCGGCCTCGCGCCCGGCCAGCGGGCCCAGCAGCCGCCGTTCGGCCTCCTCCGACGCCTCGGTGGCCGCCTTCAGCACGCGCAGCCCCTCCTCCGTCGGCGTCACGATCCGGCGGCGGCGATCGGCCGGATCGACGTGGCGCCGCACGAGCGCCTTGTCCTCCAGTTCGTCGACGAGCTGCACCATGGTCGTCCGGTCCACGCCGAGCCGCGCGGCCGCCTCCTGCTGCGACTGCGGCTCACCGTCGGCCAGCAGCGCGAGCACGGCAACCTGCCGCCCGGTCACCCCGTGGGGCGCGAGCAGCGGCTCCTGCAGCTCGGCCAGCCGCAGCTGCGCGTGCTTGAGCAGATAACCGAGCCGGCGCGTCACGACGGCCGGCGTTTCGGGGGCACTCGACATGCAGCGCATCCTAGCCCTACGCTGATCATCAGTTGTGCTGACGATTTATTCCCCTGACGATCAGGAGTCCTTGCATGGTGACCTTCGGGCTGAAACCCGCGCAGCAGTTCACGGACGTCGCGACGCTGCGCGAGATCTGGGCGATCGCCGACGACGCGCGGTTCGACGGCCTCTGGACCTTCGACCACTTCGCCCCCATGGGCCCGGTCCGCACCGGCGCCGTCTTCGAGGCCTGGACCCTGCTCGCCGCCATGGCCGAGGCCACGCGGCACGTGCGAATCGGCTGCCTGGTGTCGGGCAACACCAACCGGCACCCGGCCGTACTGGCGAAGATGGCCGCGACTGTCGACCACCTCTCCGGCGGCCGGCTCGACGTGGGCCTCGGCGCGGGTGGCGACGAGCTCGCCGACACGATGCTCGGCCTGCCGACCCCACCGGCGCGCGAACGCGTCGAGCGGCTCGCCGAGGCCTGCGCCGTCCTCGATCTCCTGTGGACGCGCCCGGTCGCCGACTTCAGTGGCAGCCACTACTCGCTCACGGCCGCGACGAGCGACCCGAAACCGGTGCAGACGCCGAAGCCGCCGCTGTGGCTCGGGAGCAACGGCGAACGCCGTGGCCTGCGGGTCGTCGCCGAGCACGCCGACGTGTGGCTCAACGCGAGCCTGCCGGGCACTCCCGTCGAGGAGCTCACGCGGCTGTCGGGCGTGCTCGACCGGCACTGCGCGGCCCTCGGCCGCGACCCGGCGACGGTGCGCCGGGCCGTGCAGTTCCGGCTCTCGGCCCAGGACGACGACACGCTGCGCGAAGCCCGGACCTACCTCGACGCCGGGTTCACCGACCTCGTCCTCATGCTCCCCTCCGCCGGCGACACCCTGGGCCGCGCGAAGCAGGCGGCCGCGCTGCTCCCGCGGTTGCGCGAACTGGGCCGAACGGGCGAGGACGGGTGATCCGGACGCCCTCGGTAGCCTGACGCGACGGGGACGGCCAGGTTCGTGAGGGGGAAGCGGTGCAGCTGCTGATGGCGCCGGCCCGGACCGGCGTGGACCGGGCGGTCCGCGTGCTGACCTGGGACCTGGTGTTCTACCTGGGCTGCTTCGCCTTCGCGTTGATCAGCGCGATCGTGTCCGAGTTCTACGGCTACCGCGTCTGGGGCAACTTCGCGACGGCCGCGTACGGCTTCGCCGCGGCCCACAGCGGGTGGCTGCTCGTGTCTGCGCGGCTCGGGCGCACGCCTCGCGGCCGGCTCGGCTCGCGGTGGTGTTCGATCGCGGTGATCGGGTTGTTGGCGATGATCATCCCGCTCGTGGTGCTCGTGATTCGCCGACTGACGGGCGTCGACTGGCTCGTCACGCCGGTCTCGTGGGCCGCGCAGCCCGAGGTGTGGGTGATCGAGCGCAGCGCGAGCCTGCTGCTCCAGCACGGCACGCCGTACGTCGACGTGACCGCTCTCGGGCGCGCTCCCGAGGTGAACGACTACACGCCCTACGGACCCGTGATGACGGTGTTCGGTCTTCCGCGCGCGTTGTTCGGGGGAACACCGTTCACCAATGCGCTCACCGATGCCCGGTGGATGTTCGCGCTTTGTGCGTCTCTCTGTGTGATCGGCTCACTACGAATGCTGAAATGGCCGCGAATTCCGGTTCTTTCGGCACAATTGGCAATCGCGTGCCCACTCACCGCATTGACTTGGGCCGTCGCCGGTCCCGATCTCGCCATTGTGGGACTGCTCGTGCTCGCCTGCGCACTCGCTGCAACCGGCCGCGCGGGCTGGTCGGGATTCGTGCTGGCACTCGTGATCAGCGCGAAGCTCATCGTCGCGCCGGCCGCGGCCGTGCTCGCGGTCTTCGTGTTGTGCCGTACGCACAACGGAAATTCACGCGACCGCAGAGCACTCGCGTGGTTCGTGACCACTTTGGTCAGTGCGACCGTGGTGCTGCACCTGCCGGTGTACCTGGTCGACCCGGACGCGTTCGTGGAGCACGTGATCCGGTTCCCGCTCGGGATGGGCGTGGTGCGCTCCCCCGCGGCAAGCCCGCTTCCGGGCCACCTGATCGCGGAAACCGGATCGGCGGGCCGCGTGATCTCACTCGTCCTGGTGGCGGCCGCAGCAGTGGCGATGCTGGTGTGGCTGGTGCGCCGTCCCCCCGCGACGGGATCCGCCGCGCTCTTGCGGATCGCCGTCGGGCTCGGCGCGTTGGTCCTGCTCACCCCGGCAACCCGCTACGGCTACCTGGTTTATCCGTTGGTGCTGCTCGGAGGAGTGCTGACGTTCCGAGCGGCCGAACAGGGACTGCGCCCCCCGCGCAGTCGGCCTGGTACTGCTACTTCTTCTTGACCCGCGTGGCCCCGCCGCGCCCCCGCAGCTGGACCCCGGACTCAGAGAGAACACGGTGCACGAACCCGTAGGAACGCCCCGTGGACTCAGCGAGGGCCCGGATGCTCGAGCCCTTCTCGTATTTCTTCTTCAGGTCAGCGGCCAGCTTGTCGCGCGTGTTGCCGGTGATCCGCGCGCCTTTCTTGAGATCAGCCACGTCGATCGCCTTCCCGCCGAGTGGAGTTCTGGGCCATTTGACGGCCCCTGCCGGGGCAATGATCGAACACGAAGCCCAGGAATGCCAGACGACAGACGTAAAACGAGCGAAATTGCGATCACATTGGGCCATTCAAGTGCTTCACGGACCGTGGCAAGCACCCAAATGGCCGTATCTGATCACGCTAGCTGGACAAGTTCCAGATAATCCGCGGACCAATGATCCTCGGTCCCGTCGGGCAGGAGGATCACGCGCTCGGGCTCCAGCGCCTCGACCGCGCCCGGGTCGTGCGTCACCAGCACCACGGCGCCGGCGAAGCTGCGCAGCGCGTCCAGGACCTGCGCACGGCTGGCCGGATCGAGGTTGTTGGTCGGTTCGTCCAGCAACAGCACGTTCGCCGCACTGGAGACGAGCCCGGCCAGCGCCAGGCGGGTCTTCTCACCGCCGGAAAGCGTGCCGGCGGGCTGGTCGAGTTGTTCACCCGTGAACAGGAAGGAACCGAGCAGGTTCCGCAACTCCTGCGCCCCCGTGTCCGGCGCGAGGTGTCGGATGTTTTCCCACACGCTCGCATCGTGGTCGAGAGTTTCGTGTTCCTGTGCGTAATAGCCCAAACGCAATCCGTGACGCGGCTCGACGGAACCCGTATCCGGAGTTTCCATTCCGCCGAGCAGCCGGAGCAATGTCGTCTTTCCGGCACCGTTCAAACCGAGTACGACGACCTTCGAGCCGCGGTCGATCGCAAGATCGACTCCGGTGAAGATCTCGAGCGAGCCGTAGGACTTCGACAGCCCGTCGGCCGTGAGCGGCGTGCGCCCGCACGGGGCGGGCTCCGGGAACTTGATCCGCGCGACCTTGTCGGCCTGGCGCGTCTCGTCGAGCGAGGAGAGCATCTGCTCCGCGCGGCGCGCCATGTTCTTGGCCGCCACGGCCTTCGTCGCTTTGGCCCCGAGCTTCGCGGCCTGCTGCTGCAACGCCGACGCCTTCTTCTCGGCGTTCGCGCGCTCGCGGCGGCGGCGCTTCTCGTCGGTGGCGCGCGCGTCGAGGTAGCGCTGCCAGCTCATGTTGTAGAGGTCGATCTCGCCGCGCGTGGCGTCGAGGAACCAGACCTTGTTCACGACGTCGGCGAGCAGCTCCACGTCGTGGCTGATCACCACGAGGCCACCGTCGTGCTGCTTGAGGAAGCCGCGCAGCCACGAGATCGAGTCGGCGTCGAGGTGGTTGGTGGGCTCGTCGAGGAGCAGGATCGTCTCGGACTTGCCGCCCGCGCCGGCCTCCGCGGCGGCGAACAGGATGCGCGCGAGCTCGACCCGGCGGCGCTGGCCACCGGACAGCGTGTTCAGCGTCTGCTCGAGAATCCGGTCGGCGAGGCCGAGGTTGGAGCAGATGCGCGCGGCCTCGCTCTCGGCGGCGTACCCGCCCAGGGAGGCGAACCGCTCTTCGAGGCGGCTGTAGCGGTTGACCGCCTTGTCGCGTTCCTTCTCGTCGGCCAGCTCCGCCATGGCCGTCTGCGCCTTCTCCATGTTGCGGATCAGCGCGTCGAGGCCGCGCGCGGACAGCACGCGGTCCTTCGCCGTGACGGACAGGTCGCCCTCGCGCGGGTCCTGCGGCAGGTAGCCGAGCTCACCGCTGCGGCGGACTTCGCCCGCATGCGGTTCGCCCTCGCCCGCGAGGACCTTCAGCGAGGTGGTCTTGCCGGCGCCGTTGCGGCCGACGAGGCCGATGCGGTCGCCGGGCTGGATGCGGAGCGTGGCGCCGTTGAGCAGGATGCGCGAGCCGGCACGCAGCTCGAGGCCAGTGGCCGTGATCAAGGGAACTCCCGGATTCGGGGGTGAACGTGGACAGCGACAGGCACCGGCATCGCCCGCCGTCCCCGCTCCCTGCGAAGATCGGTCACGAGCGCCCGGTGCGGCAGCTACTCCGTGAGGATTTCCCGTTCCACGGGACCCAGTGTACGGGGCGGCGTCGAACGGTTTTCCGCCGCGTGGCGGGTCTCACGCTCCGCTCAGGACCACTTCCACGGAGATCGCCCGTCCGGCCGCGTCGTCGAGCAGGTCGCGCCGCGGCTCGGGGATGTCGAGCACGCGCGCCTCGGCGCGGGCGAACAGCGGGTGGAGCCGGTGGTCGGCGCGCAGTTCGCCGAGCGCGAGGCGGTCGCCGCCGAGCACGACGGCGTCCACTTCGGACAGTCGGGGCACGAGGACCTCGACCGCGTCCTGCGCGGCCGCGCGCAGCGCCACCCGGGCCTGCCCCGCGCGGCGGCGCGCGAAGCGCTGCTGCGACCAGCCGCCCGCGGCCGTGCGGCCCTGCACGAGGTGGCGGTCGGTGCGCGAGACGAGCACCCTCCCGCCGCGCGCGAGCCCGAGGGAGTGCCCGCCGAGGCGGACCAGCAGCAACGCGAGCAGCCGCGGCACCAGCGCGTGGGCCACGAGCGGTTCGACGGCCAGCCCCTCGTGCCTGCCCGTGACGGCGAGCGGTCCGAAGGGGACGGTCGCGGTGGCGGTGACGCCGTTGCGCGCGAAGACGCGGACCTCGTGCTCGCCGAGCTCGGTCGTGCCGACGCCGTCGTTGCGTTCGGCGAAGCGCGTGAACCAGCCGGCGAGGCGCTCGGGCGCGACCTCGACCGCCGTCCCGCCGCCCGCGACCCGCCGCGCCCTGGCCATGCGGACAACGGTACGGGGCCGCCGCGAAAACGCGACGGCCCCGTCCGGGTGGATCGGTGTTGTTCGAGGGATCAGGCGATGGCCGGACCGGCGTGCACCACCGGACGGACCAGCGCGGCCGCTCCGGCCGGGCTCCCGGTGCTCCCGGTGCTCCCCGTGCCCGCCGACGCGTAACCGTTGACGTGCAGCGAGACGCTGCGGATCGAGCCCGTGTCACCGCCGGCGACGTCGACCGCCTTGAACGTCCACGTGCCGTCGGCCGAGGTCCCGGCGAGCGGGGTCTGCGGGTCGATCGGCAGGTAGGTGCCCGTGAACGGCGCGAACTGCGACCCGACCGTGCTCAGCAGCGCCGAAGCGCTGTCGCCGAACACGACCTGGCACAGGTTGTTGCCGCCGCTGCCGGCCCGCTGGAACAGCGTGGCCGACGCGCCCGAGGGCGAGGTCAGCGTGCCGACCAGGTCCGCGACGTAGGTGTGGTCCAGGCCGACCGTGGTCGAGCCCTCGTCGGCGGTGCAGCTTGACCCGTCGATCGAGACCGAGACCTTCGACGCGGCCCCGACCCCGCCCACCACCAGCGGCACGGAGGCGCCGAGCTGCGAGTTGTCCGGGATCGCGACCGGCGCGCCGGTGTAGGAGAACGTCTGCACCACCGGCGACGGCGTGCCCACCGGGAGCGCGAAGGTGCTGGTCGTCGGCGAGAACGAACCCGCGAACGTCACCTTGGCCGAAAGCACCACCGGCACGCCGAGGCCCTGGCTGGCCGGGACCGTGACGGTGAAGTCGTTGACGCCGGTCTGGCCCGGGCTGATCGTGCCGTAGGACTTGGCGCGCGGCGCGATCGTGACGCCGGGCGTCGTCGTCGTGAGCACGACGCTCGTGGACGACGCGACCCCGTCGCCGGTGTTGGTCACCGGCAGCGTCACCTTCGCGGTGTCACCGGGGTCGAGGGTGCTGCCGCCGTCGGGTCCGGTGACGGTCGGCGACTGGGCCTGCGCGTAGGGCTGCGGGCTGGCGCCGGTGTAGGCGAGCACCCGGTCGGCGAGGACGACGCCCGCGCCGGTGAGGTTGTCGCTGCCGGGCGCCTCGATGTCCACGGCCGTCGCGAGGAACGCGTCGCGAACGTCCGAACCGGACAGACCAGGGTTGCCGGAGAGCACGAGGCTCGCGATGGCGGCGGCGTGCGGCGCGGCGGCCGAGGTGCCGAAGAACGGGTCGAACCCGCTCACCGAGGTGCGGACGCCGTCGGCCGCGGTGATCTCCGGCTTGTCGCGGACCTCGCCACCGGTCGAGGAGACGTTGCCCGGCGTGATGGGCGTGCCGTCGGCCTCGTAGAACATCCGGCGCGGGCCGTCGGAGCTGAACCGCTCGGCCTTGCTGGCCGAGGAGAACGCGCCGGGGAACGGGCCGGTCGGGTTGGCCGGGTCACCGGGCTCGAGCGCCCGGCCGAACGCGGCGGCCGCGGGTGCCGCGGCGACGGAGAACGCGTTGCGCGCCGAGGAGTGCCCGACCGTGACGCCCGGGGTGCTGTAGGCCTTGAGGCCGTCGGCCGAGTCGCGGAAGCGGCTGCCGAACGCGGTCAGCGAGAGGTAGCGGCCCTCGCCCGAGAACTTGACCACCGCGAGCCGCAGGCCGGTGCCGCCGAAGAGCGGGGTGGCGAGCTGCTCGTACGGGTCCTGGGTGCCGTCCTGCACGTCCTGGCTGAACGAGACGACGTTGCCCGCCGCGTCGAGGAGGTAGAGGTCGTAGTCGTCGCCCGCGGCGCCGAGCGGGTCGGACCAGTGCAGCGTCACGGGGATGTTGCCCGACGACGCGTCGGAGATCGGCTCGAAGATCTGGTTGCCCGCCGCGCCCGCGAAGTTGTGCGCGGTGCCGGCGAACTTGCCGACCGACTTGCCCGAGTCGACGAAGTCGCCTTCCCAGTGGGCGGCGGTGCCGTCGGCGACGTTGCCCTCGTTGCCCGCGGAGGAGAAGTAGAGCGCGCCGTCGGCGGTCACGTCGTTCACGGCCTGGGCGATGATCCAGTCCTGGAACGGGGATTCCTTGAAGTAGATGACGTCGTCGACGATCACGTCGCAGTGCGACTCGAAGCGCAGCTTGCGGATGTTGTCGGCGAAGCTCGCGTCGGAGGCGAACGCGGAGGCGAAACCGAGGGCGGCGTTGGGCGCGAGGTCGTGGATGATCTCCAGCATCGCGGTGCCCTCGTCGCCGTCGCCGGCCTGACCGGGGACGACGTCGACGGCCGGCAGCTCGCCCTTGGCCTGCGAGACCGCGAGCGAGTCGACGCCGTCGGACAGCGCGCACGCCTTCACGCCGGTGCCGGTGACGCCGTACTGCTGGCGGGCGAGGTCGGCGTTGTGCGCGCGGTCGCCCTCGCTGGTGATGGTGGCCGCGGCGGCCCGCTTGTTCTTCGCCGCCAGCGCCTGGTTCAGCGCGGCGCCGAGGCGGGCGGCCTTCTGCTGCTTGGTCTCGGCGGGCGCCGTTTTCCCTTGCCCCGCCTTGGTTTCCAGCTCGCGGGCGGTGATCGCCTGGTCGGCGGTCTCGACCCGCTTCACGTCGGCGCGCGCCGCGATCGCCGGCAGCGCGGCCAGCGGCACCTCGGCGCGGATGCTCGCGGCCTTGTCCGACACCGTGCGCACGGCGGCGCCGGCCTTGCGCAGGTCGTTCACCAGCGCGTCGGACACCTTCGTGACCCGGATGTCCACGACCGCGGTGCTCGCCGTACCCGCCCCCAGCGCGGGTACGGCCGAGGCACTCAGCTTCCGGGAACGCAGCTTCTGCGTGACGAGCAGGCGGCTGTCCAGTTTGGACTCCGCCTTGGTCTGGCCGGTCTTGATCGACTGCAACGCCGCGATCTGCCGGGCGGAGTTGTCGGAGAAGGAGTCCGGTGTGGACACTGTGGCGGCGCCCGCGACCGGCGGGGCGACGATGCCCAGCGCGGCGATCAGCGCCGCGGCCCCCGCGGTCAGGACGGTCGCTCGGGATCTGGCTCTCGGTCTGAATCCGGCTCTTGTGGAACGGCTTCGACGCACGTGCGCCTCCGAATCTCGCACCGCGTGCCCCGACTCACGCTGGCCAACGCCGGTGATCACCGGCTGGATCCAGCTAAGTACCCGGGGTAAAAGGGAAAAAGGAGCCGTTAGGGTGATGTATGGCTGTAATTTTCCCATACCCGCCGGAGGTCGTAGGCCATTCAGCGGCAGTTCCGGCGCGAAGTTCCGGCTGAGCGCGTGCCGACTGGGAGCGATCTCAGAGCACGAACGAATCCGACCACGGCTGCGCGGCGCGCCCGGACAGCGCGTCGAGCAGCGTCACGGCCTGCTTGTCGGTGAGCGAAGCCACGAAGTCGACCACGGCGCGGCCGCGCGCGAGGCTGCGCACGGCGTCGGCGCCCTCCACGCGTTCGCCGGTCGCGCCCACGAGCACCTCCGGCATGGTCCGGACCAGACCCGAATACTCGTCGTGGGCGAGCTCCACGAGGTCGTACAGGCGCCGGGGCAGGCGGCTCTCCTCGTCGCGGTCGAGCAGCCACGCGTCGAGCGCGTCGACGAGCGTGGTCACGAGGCTGGCCTGCCCGCGCTGGTGCAGCGCGAGGTCGGGGCGCAGCAACACGAACCGGCGGTGCACGAACTTCAGCACCTGCACCTCGTGCCACTGCGCGGTGCGCAGCGAGACGTGCCCGGAGCGAGCGGAGGGCGAGGACAGCACGAAGACGCCGTCGACGAGCCGGGAGGTCCAATTGGCCGAGAACGCGGCCGTGGCCTGCTCGGCCTCGATCGAGCCGTCGAACCCGTTCTCGAGCAGCCCGTCGACGAGCTCCCGCTGCACGCGCCGGACGGCCGCGGCGAACGCGTCGTCGTCGGCGATCCAGCTGTCCTTGAGGTGCATGCGCCGGCGCAGCTGTTCGAGCGAACGGCCCGGGCGGCGCAGCTGCGCGGCGACCTGCTCGTCGTCGAGCGCGGCCAGGTCCAGCGCGTGGTCGAGCCACTCCCCCAGTTCCGCGGCGACCGGCGCGTGCTGCAGCACTCCGATGCGGTGGAAGTCCTGCAGGTCGTGGATCGCGTAGGCGATGTCGTCGGCGGTGTCCATCACGGCCGCCTCCACCGTCTGCTGCCACGGCTCGATCCGCCCGGTGAACGGGCCGCGCGCCTGCGCGAAGTCGTCGAGTTCGGTGGCGTAGGCGGAAAACTTGCTCGCGCCGGTGCCCGGTGAGCTCTCGGGCTCGGCCGCGCCGCGCGGTTGCGTGCGCATCGCCGTCGGGTGCGGCTCGGGGTAGTGCAGCCGCGCCCACGGGTACTTCAGCACCGCGGCGCGCACGGCCGCGGTGAGGTCGAGACCGATCGCGGACGGGCCGCGCACGTCGGTGGTGGTGAGGATGCGGAACGTCTGCGCGTTGCCCTCGAAGCCGTCGGCGAGGCCGAAGCGGTGGCGGGCGATGCGGTCGAGCGTCTGCTCGCCGAGGTGGCCGAACGGCGGGTGCCCGAGGTCGTGGGCGAGCGCGGCGGCCTCGCAGACGTCGGGGTCGCAGCCGCCGAGCTTCGCGGCCAGCTCGGCCGACTCGCTGGCGCCGGTGATCCGCTCGGCGATCGCGCGGGCGACCTGCGCGACCTTGAGGCTGTGGGTGAGCCGGTTGTGCAGCAGCCCGGCGCCGCCGGCGCTGACCACCTGCGTGACCCCGCCCAGGCGCGCGAAGAACGGCGAGGCGGCGATGCGGTCGCGGTCGATGCGGAACGGGCTGGTGGCAAGATCCGTGAACCCGCCCGCGGAGCTCGACGGATCCCTTCGCGCGGCCCTCGGGTCGGTCTCGGACATGCGCTCCACCGTATCTGTCCGGCCCCCGGCTGACTCGCCGGATACGGCAGGATCGGACGGGTGAGCGACGTGCTGATCGCGGGCGGCGGACCCGCCGGGTGGGCGCTGGCGCACGCCTGCGCCCGGCGCGGGCTCGCGACCACGCTCGTCGACGCCGCGCCGCAGGCGCCGTGGCGCAGCACCTACGGCGCGTGGGCCGACGAGCTGCCCGGGCTGCCGGGTGAGGCGATCGCGTCGGCACCCGGCGCGACGGTCGCGTTCGGCACGCGCGAGCACCGGCTCGACCGCGGCTACCTCGTGTTCGACAACGCCAGCCTGCGCTCGTGGCTCGCGGCGGCGCCGGTGACGGTGGTGACCGGGCGGGTCGCGCGCGCCGAGCACGGGCGCCACGGCTCGACGGTGGTGCTGGCCGACGACCGCCGGCTCGCCACCGCGGTGGTCGTGGACGCGTCGGGGCGCAACCGGGCGCTGTCCGGCGGGCCGCCGGGTGGGCCGCGCGCCGAGCAGACGGCGTACGGCCTCGTGCTGCCGGCCGCCGACGCCGAGCGGCTCGTGCCCGGCGCGTCGGACACGGCCGTGTTCATGGACTGGCGCGACGGCACGCCGAGCTTCCGCTACCTGCTCCCGCTCGGCGACGGCACGGTGCTCGTGGAGGAGACGTCGCTCGCGCACCGGCCGGGCGCGCCCGTCGACGAGCTCGCCGCGCGGCTGCGGACCCGGCTCGCGGGCGCGGGGCTGCGGCCGCACGGCCGGGAGGAACGGGTACGGATCGTGCTCGACGTGCCGCTGCCGGGGCGCGGGGCGGTGGTCCCGTTCGGGGTCGCCGCCGGGCTCGTGCACCCCGCCACCGGGTACAGCGTCGCGACGGCGCTGCGGCTGGCCCCGCGCGTGGCCGCGGCGCTGGCGGGTGCGTTCGAGGCCGGGCCGGCGGCGGCGGTGCGCGCGGCCCGCCGGACACTGTGGACAGCCGAGGCGCGGGCCGTGCATTCCCTGCGGCAGTACGGATTGCGTGCTTTGCGCCGGATGTCGCCTGCCGAGCTCGCCGAGTTCTTCGATCTCTTCTTCGCGCTGCCGGCTCCGGTGCAGCAGGCCTACACGTCGGGCCGGGAGGACCTGCCTGGCACGGCGGCGGCGATGGCCCGGCTGTTCCGCGCGGCGCCGCCGACGCTGCGCGCGCGGCTCGCGGGCCGCCGGCCGAATACGATTCGGTAACGGCGTCGAAATCGGCAGCCGAATGCGCGGGCGGGCTGCCGGGAGCGGCACCACGTGCGGAACCGGCGGACCGAACGGGGGCCGCTCCGCGAATTCCGTATCCGAAACTTCTTCGGGTCAAACGATCAAGCTCCAGGTGGACGGACGCGCTGGTCACTGCCGCGAACCGACCCACCACGGACGGTGTGCGAGTTCGTGTACGGGCATGGTGAAGACGGGAATTTTCACACTTCCGAACGGCCCACGGAAATCCATCCCGAACGGGTGATCGCTACCGATTTCGTTACTCCGATTCAGGTAACTCAGGTTCCGGCGCGGTGAACATCTGTTGACAACGGTTTCGTTTCCGCGCGAGAGGATGCGACGATCTCCGGGTGACGACGCCCCGTGCGGTCCGGTTCGCCTTCCAGCCGATGTACAGCCTGCACACCGGCGGCGTTGTCGCGTACGAAGCGCTCGCCCGCCCCGGCAAGGGGACGGCCCACGAGCTGCTCGCCGAAGCCCGCCGTGCCGGCCGCCTGGCCGAGGTCGACCTGGGCCTGGCCGCGGCAGCGGTGCGCCAGGAGGCGGAGCGCCCGAGCGCGCTGCCGCTGCACCTGAACATCTCCGCCCGCACGCTCGCGTCGGGCCCGGCCGCGTTCGACGAGCTGATCGCCGAGCTCGGCGCCGCCGGCCGCCGCACGCGTGACGTGGTCCTGGAGATCGGCCCGCCGTTCACGCACCTGCCCGGAGACCGGCTGCTGGGCGGTATGCGAGCTTTGTCGGAGCTGGGCTTCCGGCTGGCGCTCGACGGCCTCGGCCGCGGCGACCTCCCGCTGGCCCTGCTGGCGCAGGCGCCGGTGGACCTGGTGAAGCTCGACCGCAGCGTGCTGCGTGGCCTGCCCGACGAGCCGGCGGCCGTCGCGGTGGTCGAGTCGCTGCTGCACTTCACGACGCGGACCGGCATCCGGCTCGTCGCGACCGGCATCGAGACCGGCCCGCAGCTGGACGCGGCGCAGAGCCTCGGCGTGCGCATCGCGCAGGGCAACCTGCTGGCGCCGCCGGCCGCGCACCGCAGCGCGCCGTCGGCCGGCGCCGTGGTGCCCGACGACCGCCGCTCGCCCGCGCCGCCCACCGCGCCCCGCGTGGGCGACTTCCTGCGTCCCGCCACCACGCTGCCGTCCGACGCGACCTGCGACGACGTGCGCGAGGTCCTGGCGGCGGCCGACGCCCCGACCGGCGTGATCGGCGTCGACGAGCACAACCGTCCGCGGTGGTCGGTGGACCGCACGCGGTTCCTGGTCGCCGTGACCGGTCCGTACGGTCACGCCCTGCACGCCAAGCGCCCGGCCGAGCGGCTGGCCGACAAGCCGCACACCATCGACGCCACGGCGAGCGCGCTGGAGTTCCTCGAGCTGGTCACCGACGCCGACTGGGGCCGCACCGGCGACGACGTGGTCGTGGTCGACAACGCGGGCCGGACCCTCGGCGTGGTGCTGGTGACCGAGGTGGTCCGCGGCGTGGCCGAGGCGAAGGTCGAGGAGGCCGTGACCCTGAGCCCGCTCACGCGGCTGCCGGGCAGCGAGGCCGTGGCCCGCGACGTCGAACGCCGCATCTCCACGGGCGAGCAGTTCGTGGCGGCGTGGCTCGACGTCGACTCCTTCAAGTCCGTGAACGACAACGCCGGCTTCGCCGCGGGCGACGACCTCATCCGCGCCCTCGGCGAAACCCTCACGGGCCTCTCGCGGCGCCTCCCGCGCATGCGCGTCAGCCACGTCGGCGGCGACGACTTCCTCATCGTCTGCGACGTCGACGAGATCGGCACGGTCGCCGCCGCCCTCCTCGACACGCACTGGTCCGCCGAGGGCATGCCGGTCACCGTGTCCCTCGCCACCCTCGTCTGCGGCAGCGGCTCCATCGCCTCCTACCGCGACGCCTCCCGCCTGCTCGCCCCACTCAAGAAGCGCGCCAAAGCGGTGCCCGGCTCGAGCTGGGTCCTGAGCCGCCCGGGCTCCGACCGCGTCGAAGTCCTCCGCGGCATCGGCCGCGACGTGGCGGTCAGCCGCTCAGCTTGAGCCGACCTGGCCGGGGCGCGTTGGAGAGCGGCCGGTTGGTCAGGGTTTCTGTGTGACGAAGCGTGCCTCGTGAGTCCGGATCGCCCGGTTCCGGCCGCGACAGGCAGGGCCGAGCCGAACTGCCGCTGCCTGGCGTCGCCGGTTGCTCGCTCGTTGCACCGGCTCCCGCTCCGCGCGGCCTCCGACCGCGGCGAGGTCCGGCTCGCCGCGCACGTCAGGCAAATCGTCGTAGGCGCGCGGGCTAGGTCAGCGCTTCGGCGTCGCAGACCCCTGACCCCGCGGGGCCGAGCCGAAGTGCCACGGCTTGGCATCTCGGGGTCGCTCGCTTGCGGCATCAGGCCGACACCACATCCCGAGCCGCGCAATGAGGTCCGGCTCGCCGCGCACGTCAGGCCGTCCGTCGTGGCGCGCGAGCCAGTCAGGGTTTCGGTGTGACGAAGCCCGACTCGTAAGCCCGGATGACCGCCTGGGTGCGGTCGCGTGCGCCGAGTTTGGCGAGGATGTTGCCGACGTGCGTTTTGACCGTTTGGAGGCCCAGGTAGAGGTTCGTGGCGATTTCGGTGTTGGACAGGCCGGCGGCCATGAGGCGCAGGACTTCGCGTTCGCGGTCGGTGAGGGCGGCGGAGGTGAGGCCGTCGCGGGCCGGGCCGCGGGGGTGGGCGGCGGCGAGGCGGCGGATGGCGGCCGGGAACAGCAGGGACTCACCCGTGGCCACCGTGCGGATGCCCGCGACGATCTCCTCCGGGCGGGCGCGCTTGAGCAGGAAGCCGCTGGCGCCGGCGAGCAGGGCGTCGTACACGTAGTCGTCGTTTTCGAAGGTGGTCACGACGATGACCTTCGGCGGCGCGTCCACAGTGGACATCAGGTGCCGCGTCGCGCGGATTCCGTCGACGGCGGGCATGCGCACGTCCATCAGCACCACGTCGGGACGCAGGCGCGCGACCAGCCCGGGGACCTCGGCGCCGTCGGCGGCCTCGCCGACCACGGTGAGGTCCGGCTCCGCGTCGACGATCGCGCGCAGGCCGGCGCGGATGAGCGGTTCGTCGTCGACCAGCAGCACGTTCATCGGTTCGCCCACGGCACCGTCACCACGACCTCCCACCGGTCCCCCGCCGGTCCGGCGGCCAGCTTGCCACCCAGCAGCTCCGCCCGCTCGGCCATGCCCCGCAGGCCGCGCCCACCGCGGGCCCGCGACGGCCGCGCGGCGCCCAGCGGGTTCGCCACCATCGCGCACAGCTGCCCGGCCGACACCGCCACGTCGACGCTCACCGGCACCTGGCCCGCGTAGCGCACCGCGTTGGTCAGGCACTCCTGCAGGATCCGGTACACCTCGCGCGACACCACCGCGGGCACCGCGGCCAGCGAACCCCGCACGTCGGCGTGCACTTCCGCGCCCGCCAGCCGCGTCGCCTCGACGAGCGCCGGCAGCTCCGCCAGGCCCGGCTGCGGGTTGCGCGACGAAGCCCCGTCGCGCAACAACCCGAGTACGTGGTCGAGGTCCTCCAGCGCCGTACGCGCCGATTCCTCGATGGCCGTGAGCGCCTGCTCGGTGAACCCCGAGTCGGTCCGCAGCGTGCGACGCGCGGCCCCCGCCTGCACCGTCACCACGGACAACGCGTGCCCCACCGAGTCGTGCAGCTCGCGCGCCAGCCGGGTGCGCTCGGCCAGCTGCTCGGTCCGCCGCTCGAGCTGCGCGATGCGCTCGGCCGCCGACATCCCCAGCAGCGCCCCCGCCGCCCGCCGCAGCAGCCCGCCGACGCCCCACACCGCGTAGACCAGCACCAGGAACGCGGCCGCGAACGCCACCGGCAGCCACGCCGACCCCCACCCCCGGTGCACCGCGACGACCTCGGTGCCGTTGTCCACCAGCTTCCCCGTGAACACCGCGCTCACCGAAAACCCGAACCCCACTGGCACGGCGAGCGTCACGGTGCTCACCACCGCCCCGACCCCCACGTGCAGCACGAACATCACGCTGTACCGCGCCCGCGCCCGCACGGTGGCCGGCCGCCCCGCCGCCGCCTCGCCGAGCAGCTCCCGCACCGCGGCCGCCTCCAGCACCCGCACCGCTGGCAGGAACGACGTCGCCCCCAGCACCACCACCGTCACCACGACCCCGAGCACCGACGCCCACCCGATCGACGTCACGAACGGCGCCAGCGAAGGCACCGCCACCGCCGCGAACAACAGGTACGGCACGCTGATCGCCCCGCCCAGGATCAGGTAGACCCATCGGCGATAGGTCACCCCGCTCACCACCGGCCGGAGAACTCCCACCCCCGAATCCTCCCAGCCGCCCCGCCTCCCCGCCTCCCTCCACAGCGGGAACCACGCTCACGAACCGCCGGCCGACGCCACCCCAAAACCGCAGCCAACACCACGACAAAACCGCAGCCGACTTACACACCGCGCGGGAACGCCCAGCCCCTCCCCCGCCCCGATCCGAAGCCAAAACACGGTTCAGGGCCATTTGTCAAGGTACTCTTTCCAGCCTTGACAAATGGCCCTGAACCGTAGTCACAATCAGAAATCGGGGCGCCTTCCCGCACCCACCATTCCGATCAGGAAAGCCCGGAAATCCTCAGTAAACCCCAGCCGTAACCCGAGTCCCCACGCCCTTCACACCCCCGAACCCGTTTCGCCACAACTGCTGCACCTTCGCCGCCTCCTGCGCACTCGGCTTGGCATTGGTACACGACGTCCCCGGACCGTGCCCCGACATCAACTCCGAACAAGGCCCGTCGTAATCATCCGGCAACCCGAGATTGTGGCCCAACTCGTGCGCCGCAATCCTCGTCGGATCAAACCCTTCGGCCACCTGAGACGTATCCAGATAAACGTTCCCGTTCCCGTGCCCGTCAGTCTGCGTATACGACCCGCCACTGTGGATCTCGTGGAACACCACCGTCGCTCCGGACGAGCGCTTCACCAGCTTCACATCGGTCACCGCGGCGTTCCAGTTCGCCGCGCCCTGGTCGATCTGGGCCACGTAATCCGGTGCCCCGCTCGACGTGTAGTAGACCGTGGTCGCCGCGGCGGCCTCCGCGCCCGGCCCCGCGACCAGCCCGACACCCAGCGGCGCCGCCACCGCCACCGCGATCGCCGCGATGCGCCCGAACCCGCGTGCCCTCATTCGCGTCTCCTTCACCGAATTGTCCGCTCCGGCCACCGGAAACCCGGCAACCGCGGTTCGATCCACGACGTTAGGAGTTCACCAATCACCGCGGCCACGTCCGAAAGTAGGTGACCCGGTACCGTCCGTCAGCACGGTCCCCCGCGAGAGGGAATCCAGTCCCGCCGCGGCTGGAACCGCAAGGCCGCGAACCCTGGTGTGCTCGACGACCATGGAAACCCTGCTGGTCGGCTTGTTCGCCTACGTCCTCGTGCTGTGGCCGCTCGTCGCCGCGTCGCGTCGGGTGCTCGGCGTTCGGATCGGACCTCCGGGCGCTGTGCGCGGCGGTGTTCGGCTGGGTCGTCGGCGGCCTGGTGGTCCGGACCTTCCCGCTCACGGTCCTCACCAGCGCCGGCGCGGCGGTCGGGCTGCTCATCCCGCTGGCCGGGTGCGCCCTGGCCGCGACGCTGCTGTTCCTGTTCGTCGCGGAGCTGGCCGCGCCGTCGGGTGCCACGCACGGGTTGTTCGGGCAGCTGCGTTCGGTGCGCGCCCGCGTCGCGCGGGCCCGGCGCTACTCGCGGATCGTGCGCATCGCGATCAGCCACGGCCTCGGCGGATATCTCACCGGACGTCGCGAACCCGGCCTCGGGCCCGGCCGCCACGCCAAGCTCGCGCGGTCGCTGCGCCGTGCCCTGGAGGAGGGCGGCGTGACGTTCGTGAAGCTCGGCCAGCTGCTCTCCACCCGCGCCGACCTGCTGCCGCCCGCCTTCGTCGACGAGCTCGGCCGGCTGCAGGACCGCGTGGCGCCGGCACCCGCCGAAGCCGTGTTCGCCCTGCTGCGAGAGGAACTCGCCGCCGACCCGGACGATGTCTTCGCCGAGTTCGACCCGGAACCGCTCGCGGCGGCGTCGATCGCCCAGGTCTACGGGGCGCGGCTGCGGTCCGGTGCCGAAGTCGTGGTCAAGGTCCAGCGGCCGGGCGTTCGCGCGCAGGCCGAACGCGACGTCGATATCGTCCGCCGCCTCGCCGCGCTCCTCGACGAACGGGCGGCCTGGGCCCGGGCGCTCGGCGTCGTCGACCTCGCGGACGGATTCGCCGACGCGCTGGCCGAGGAGCTGGATTTCCGCGTGGAGGCGGCCAACATCGAAGCCGTGGCGGCCCAGGCCGTGGCCGGGGTGACGCTGCCGACCGTCCACAAAGCACTGTCCACGGAGCGCGTGCTCGTGATGGGCCGCCTCGACGGCAAACCCCTCTCGACCGCGGCGCCGGGCGACCGCGAGGAGCTCGCGCGGGCGTTCCTGCGCTGCCTGCTCGACCAGGTGCTCGTCGGCGGCGTCTTCCACGCCGACCCGCACCCCGGCAACGTCCTCCTGCTCGACGACGGCACCCTCGGCCTGCTCGACTTCGGTTCCGTCGGCCGGCTCGACGCGAGCCTGCGCGCCGGCCTGCAGAACCTGCTGCTCGCCCTCGACCGCGGCGACCCGGCCGCGTTGCGCGACGGACTGCTGGAGATCGTCGACCGGCCCGACGAGATCGACGAGCAGCGCCTGGAACGCGCGCTCGGCACCTTGCTCGTGCGCCACTTCGGCCCGGGCCGGGCGCCGGGGCTGGACCTGCTCACCGACCTGTTCCGCGTGGTCGCCGACTTCCGCCTCGCCGTGCCGCCGCCCATCGCCGCCGTCTTCCGCGCGCTCGCGACGGCCGAAGGCACCCTGGCCACGCTCGCACCCGGCTTCGACGTGGTCGCCGAATCGCGGTCGTTCGCCGGCGAGCAGCTCGGCGCGCGCCTGCGGCCCGAGACCGTGCGCGACGAGGTGCTGGCCCTGCTGCCGGTGCTGCGCCGGCTCCCCCGCCGCGTCGACCGGATCGGCGCCGCCCTCGAAGAAGGCCGCCTGTCGGTCAACGTGCGGCTGTTCTCCGACAAACGCGACCGCGACCTCGTGACGGGCCTCGTGCACGAGGTGCTATTGGCGTTCGTGGGCATCACGACGGGCCTGATGGCCGTGCTGCTGCTCGGCAGCACGAGCAGCCCGCGGCTGCTGCCGGACCTGACGCTCAACCAGGTCTTCGGCTACAACCTGCTCGTGATCAGTGCATTGGTGGGCCTGCGGCTGCTCTTCGTCGTCTTCCGCCGGAGCGCACGACGGTCACGATCAAGCCGATGAACCCGAGCACGAACAGCGCGGCACCACCGAGGATCAGCTGCCGGGCCACGCGGAGGCCGGTGTCCGCAGTGGACGCTCCGGGCAGGCCGGCGTCAGTGAAGGCTGTGGTCGGTGCGAGGGGCACGGAGGAGAAGATCGTGCCCCTCGCGACGATCACTCCGTCGACTTTGGACAGCGGGATCGCGCCGGCGCCGGGCGCGTCGACGAATCTGCGGGAATCGATGGTGATGTCGCGCTTGTCGCCCGCGACGAAGATCGCGCCCGGCGGAACCTGCGCCGTGAACTCGTAGGCGCCGGCCGAGAGCGGCACCACCGGATCGAGGTAGGGCTCGGTGACGGACTTGCCGTTCACCTGCAGCCGGTTGTCGGGCCCGCAGCAGACCACCCGGTCGCCGCCGACGGCGATCACGCGATCGAGGAGGTGGTAGCCGGGCGGTGAGTCGGGGAACGCGTCGATCTGGAACAAGACCAGGTCGCCCCGGTGGATCTCGTGGCTCCCGGCCCAGTGGAGAACCATGGGCTCGTCGTATCCGACCGTGGCCTCCATGGAACGTTCGCCCATGCGCACGGTGGTGTAGCCGAACAGCTTCACCACCCCGGTCCCCGCGAGCACGGGGCCGGCCACGACGAACACGACGAAAAGCGCCAGAAACGGCGAAAACCGGCGCGTACGAGGCGGCGCGGCCGGGGGCGCCGGAAAGTCGGTCACGCCCCTCTATCGGGCCGGCCCTGCCGGCGTTACCGGCCGCTCGACCAGGTCTTCCGGCTGCAACCTGCTCGTGATCAGTGAGCCGGCACGGCTGCTTTCCGTCGTCTTGCGGCGGACCGCACGCCGGTCACGATCGCGCCGATGAACCCGAGCAGGAACAGTGCGGCACCGCCGGCCGCCAGGTACCGGTCGTTGGCGAGCGAGGTGTCCTCAGTGGACGCTCCCGGCAGGCCGGCGTCGGTGAACGCCGTGGTGGGCTTCAAGGTGTCGGAGGCGAAGATGCTGCCCGTCGCCACGACCACACCGTTCACCTTGGACAGCGGGATGGCGCCGTTGCCCGGCGCGTCCACGTAAATCCGGGAGTCACGGGAGTTGTCGCGCGTGTCGCCCGCGACGAAGATCGCACCTTCCGGAACCTGCGCCGAGAACGGCAGCGCGCCCTTGGCGGGCGAGACCTTCGGGTCGAGGTAGGGCTCGGTGACCGACTTGCCGTTCACCTCGATCCGGTTCGCCGGGTCGCAGCAGAACACCCGGTCCCCGCCGACCGCGATCACGCGCTTGAGGAGCCGGCCGCCCGGCACGCCGGGCAATGCGTCGGCCTGGAACACGACCAGGTCGCCCCGGTGGATCTCCCGGCCTTCGCCCCAGCTGTAGACCACGGTGGTACCGGGCGGAATGGTGGCGGCCATCGAGCCGCCCGGGACGGTCACCATGCCGTAGCCGAGCACCTTCACCACACCGATCGCGGCGGCCACGGCGCCGACGACGGCGAGCACCAGGAAGATCGCCAGCAGCGGCGAGAACCGCCGCCTGACCTGCACCGGAGCGGGCGGCGGCGGAAAGTCGGGTTCGGTCACGCTGATCTATCGCGGGCGTTGTGCGAGCGTTACCCGGTTCGCGGCGCGTACATGATCACCGCGACGCCCGCGAGGCACAGCAGCGCGCCGATCACGTCGAACCGGTCGGGCCGGTAGCCGTCGGCCACCACACCCCAGGCCAGCGAGCCGGCTACGAAAACCCCGCCGTACGCGGCGAGGATGCGGCCGAAGTGCGCGTCGGGCTGCAGCGTGGCGACGAATCCGTAGAGCCCGAGCGCCACGATCCCCCCACCGATCCACGCCCAGCCGCGGTGCTCGCGCACGCCCTGCCAGATGAGCCACGCGCCGCCGATCTCCAGCACCGCGGCGGCGACGAACAGCAGGATCGACTTGAGGACCGTCACCGGCCGAAGGGGTTGCCGAGGGTCCCCATGTCGAAGTAGGCCACCGTCGACGTCCACAGAGGATTGACCGCGAACGCCACCGCCCCACCCAGCGCGACCACACACGTGAGCCCACCCAGCAGCACACCGGCGCGCGCCACTTCGCCCCCGTACTCGCGCCCACCGCCGGTCAGGCCCAGCACGATCGCCAGCACCCCGGCCAGCAGCCCCACGAAGAACAGCGCCCCCAGCACGAGCAGGAACACCTGCCCCACGATGGGGTACACCGGCCCCGCCTCCATCCTCGGCCGCACCAGCAACCACGCGATCCAGGTCGCCACGACCAACATGAAGGCCACCGCCGCAATCGCCACCGCCGCGACGGCCTGTCCCCGCCGGGGTTCCCGCTCGTTGTCCGGTTCGGTCATGCCCCAGTCATAGCACCCGGGCCTGGTTTTCGTCGGCCCTTCGGGTCAGCTTCACCGCCCTGGATCCCACCAAGATCGCCGACGACCTCACGGTCGCCTTGCGACTGCCGGCTCGTGTTCGACGAGAACTTCCACCGCCGCGCTCTGCGTGGCCGGGCATACCCGCATTCAGCCGGATGAAGTTCTTCGGTGAACGTCGACGACACCGCTGCTTTGACCACGGCGGACCAAAAGACAGGCGCCGCAGTCACCCAGCTTGAACAGGCCGCCGCGGCGCTCGACGAAAGCGCGCAGGCGCTCAGCGAAGCAATCCAAGGCACACGGCCGATGGGCCGCCAATGATGCCCTGGCCGAAATGAAGCCGGTGACCAGCGGGACCCGAGATGACCTCTATCAAGTCACGCTGCACTACCTGCAGCAGGAACGGCATGGGTCCGACCGTGATCGGCTCGCACGTTGAAACCAATCTGGCCGTGCACATGCGCCAGGTCGACATCCGACTCGTCACGGTGGTGGTCAACCATCAACCGCACGATGGTCCGTTCGGCTGCGACACTCGTGATCCGCGCATACTTCGACGGCCACACCTCGACCGCGATGGAAGTCGAGACAGCAGAGGAGCTGGCGACCATCCTCGCCAAGGTCGAGGGCGGCCGGGCCGGGGCAGGCCGCCCACCTGATCGTGGGTGATCCGGTGGGCGCTGCACTGACGGTCGGCCTCGATGGTGACCGCGGGGTGATCCGGTTCGCGACGGGTGACGCCGAGGTTTTCAGCAAGAACGCTATGCCTTATCCCCTGCCCGACGACGAAGAACTGCTCTACCTGGCCGGGACTGCTGAGGTGTTCTACCCGGACAATGCCGAGGTGCCGAGGAAGCTGGTGCTACAGGCGGCCCGGGAGTTCCTGGAGTCCGGTGGCGCGCGGGCCGGCGAGCATGGAGTGCTGAACCGGCCGCGGAGCAGAACGACCGGCATGGAGCTGCAAGCCAACGCGGCGCCGTATAGACCGTTATACATCCACCGAAACAGAACAGGCCACCCCGCTGCGAGCGGAGTGGCCTGTTCCCTCGAAGGAGGCTCAGACGGTGAACCCGAGCGCGCGCAGCTGCTCGCGGCCGTCGTCGGTGATCTTTTCCGGGCCCCACGGCGGCATCCAGACCCAGTTGATCCGGAAGTCGCTGACGAGGCCGCCGGAGGTGAGGGCCGCGGAGGTCTGGTCTTCGATCACGTCGGTGAGCGGGCAGGCCGCCGACGTGAGGGTCATGTCCAGCGTGGCGGAGTTGTCCTTCTCCACGCGGATGTCGTACACCAGGCCGAGGTCGACGACGTTGATCCCGAGCTCGGGGTCCACGACGTCGCGCATCGCCTCTTCGATGTCCTCGATCTTGGCGACGTCGGCGGGCACCGACGACGCCGTCTGCTCCGGCAGGTCCGCGGCGGTGCGCCCCTCGCGGGGGTCGACGTCCGCCGACGGGGCCACGGTCTCTTCGCTCATGCCTTCTCAGCTCCTGTGGTGGTGCGGGCCACGGCGTCCTTGAACGCCATCCAACCGAGGAGGGCGCACTTCACGCGCGCCGGGTACTTGGCGACGCCGGCGAACGCGATGCCGTCCTCCAGCACGTCCTCATCGGGCTCGACCTTGCCCTTGCCCTGCATCAGTTCCACGAAGGCGTCCATGGTGGTGAACGCCTCCTCCACGGTGTGGCCGGTGACGAGGTCGGTCAGCACCGACGTGGAGGCCTGGCTGATCGAGCAGCCCTGCCCCTCGTACGACACCTGCTCGACCTTGCCGTCCGTGAGCTTCACGCGCAGCGTCACCTCGTCGCCGCAGGTCGGGTTGACCTGGAACGACTCGGCGTCGTACGGGTCGCTCAACCCACGCCCGTGCGGGTGCTTGTAGTGGTCCAGGATGATCTCCTGGTACATGCTCTCGAGGTTCATCAGGCAACCCCGAAGAACTTCTGCGCCTCGCGGATCCCGTCGACGAGGGCGTCCACTTCGGACAGTGTGTTGTAGAGGTAGAACGTGGCGCGCACGGTGGCCTGCGCCGAGCACGCCCGGTGCAGCGGCCACGCGCAGTGGTGCCCCACGCGCACGGCGATGCCCAGGCTGTCGAGCACCTGGCCGGCGTCGTGCGGGTGCACGCCGTCGATCACGAACGACACCGCGCCGCCGCGATCGGCCATGTCGGTCGGCCCGATGATGCGGACACCGTCGATGGCGCTGATCCCGGCGAGCGCGTGCTCGGTGAGCAGGTGCTCGTGGGCCGCGATGCGCTCCATGCCGATCGCCGAGAGGTAGTCGACGGCCGCGCCGAGACCGATGGCCTGCGACGTCATCGGCACGCCGGCCTCGAACCGCTGCGGCGGCGGCGCGAACGTGGAACCCTCCATGCGGACCAGCTCGATCATCGACCCGCCCGTGAGGAACGGCGGCATCGCTTCGAGCAGCTCGCTGCGCCCGTAGAGCACGCCGATGCCGGACGGCGCCAGCATCTTGTGCCCGGAGAACGCCGCGAAGTCCACACCCAGCGCGCCGAAGTCGACGTTGCCCTGGCCGTACACCCCGTGGGGCACCGACTGGCAGGCGTCGAGCACGGTCAGCGCGCCGACCGACTTCGCCTTGGCCACGAGCACGTCGACCGGGTTGATCGTGCCGAGCACGTTGGACTGGTGCGCGAAGGCGACCAGCTTGGTGCGCGGCGTGATCAGCTCGTCGATGTCCGACAGGTCGAGCCGGCCCTCGGGCGTCACCTTGAACCACTTCAGCGTGGCCCCGGTGCGCTGGCACAGCTGCTGCCAGGGCACGAGGTTCGCGTGGTGCTCCATCTCGGTGATCACGATCTCGTCGCCGGGCCCGACCTTGAAGCGCTCGGACTCCGGACCGGCCGTGCTCGCGTTGCTCATCGAGTACGCCACGAGGTTGATGCCCTCGGTGGCGTTCTTGGTGAACACGAGCTCCTCCGGGGAGGCACCCACGAACTCCGCGATCCGCGCGCGGGCGGACTCGTAGGCGTCGGTGGCCTCCTCGGCGAGCTGGTGCGCACCGCGGTGCACGGCTGCGTTGGAGGTCTCGAGGAACGCGCGTTCGGCGTCGAGGACCTGCGTCGGCCGCTGCGAGGTCGCGCCGGAGTCCAGGTACACCAAGGGTTTCCCGTCGCGCACGGTGCGGGACAGGATCGGGAAGTCGGCACGCAGTGCCGCCACGTCAAGGGGAACAGAGTTGGTCGGGCTGTTCGAAGCCGTGGTGGTCATCGAGCCAACTCCTCTCGGTGTAGTCGGGAACTTCTCGTGGTGCTGGCGAAACTCAGAGTGCGGCGGGCTCGGCCTTGCCCACGTACTTCACGTAGCCGTTCTCCTCGAGCTCGTCGGCGAGCTCCTTGCCACCGGACTCGACGATGCGCCCGTCGGCGAAGACGTGCACGAAGTCCGGGGTGATGTGCCGGAGGATGCGGGTGTAGTGCGTGATCAGCATGACGCCGACCTCGCTCGAAGCCTTGTACTGGTTGACGCCCTCGGAAACCACGCGCAGCGCGTCGACGTCGAGCCCGGAGTCGGTCTCGTCGAGGATGGCGATCTTCGGCTTGAGCAGCGCCAGCTGCAGGATCTCGTGGCGCTTCTTCTCGCCGCCGGAGAAGCCCTCGTTCACGGAACGCTCGGCGAACTCCTGCGAGATCTCGAGCTTGCCCATCTCCTCCTTGACCTCCTTGACCCAGTGGCGCAGCTTGGGAGCCTCGCCACGGACCGCGGTGGCCGCGGTGCGGAGGAAGTTGGACATCGAGACGCCGGGCACCTCGACCGGGTACTGCATGGCCAGGAACAGGCCGGCGCGGGCGCGCTCGTCCACGCTCATCTCGAGCACGTTCTCGCCGTCCAGCAGCACCTCGCCGGAGGTCACCTGGTACTTCGGGTGGCCGGCGATGGCGTAGGACAGGGTGGACTTGCCCGAGCCGTTGGGGCCCATGATCGCGTGGGTCTCGCCCGACCGGATGGTCAGGTTCACGCCCTTCAGGATCTCCTTCGCACCCTCCTCGGTGTTCACCGAGGCGTGCAGGTCCTTGATTTCCAGGGTAGCCATTCTCAGTTTCCTAAAAGTCTGGTGTGGACGGACGAGGGGGCTCAGGCGCCCACGGCTTCGAGCTCGGCCTCGATGGCGGCCTCGAGGCGCTCGCGCACCTCGGGAACGTCGATCTTGACCAGGATCTCGTGGAAGAACCCGCGCACGACCAACCGGCGCGCGGAGTCCTCCGGGATCCCGCGCGACAGGAGGTAGAACAACTGCTCGTCGTCGAACCTTCCCGTCGCGCTCGCGTGGCCGGCGCCTTCGATCTCGCCGGTCTCGATCTCCAGGTTCGGCACCGAGTCGGCCCGCGCACCCGGCGTGAGCACCAGGTTCCGGTTGAGCTCGTAGGTGTCGGTGGCCTCGGCGGCCGCCCGGATCAGCACGTCCCCGATCCACACGCTGTGGGCACCGTCACCCTGCAGCGCGCCCTTGTACATCACGCGCGACTTGCAGTTGGGCACCGCGTGGTCCACGAACAGCCGGTGCTCCTGGTGCTGGCCGGCGTCGGAGAAGTACACGCCCAGCATCTCCACGTCGCCGCCGCGCTCGGCGAAGGCCGCCGTCGGCGAGACGCGGACCAGGTCGCCGCCCAGGGTGATCACGATGTGCTTCAGCGCCGCGTCGCGGCCGAGCTTGAGGTGCTGCTCGGACACGTGCACCGCGTCGTCGGCCCAGTCCTGGACGCTGACCACGGTGAGCTTCGCGGAGTCGCCCACGACGAACTCGACGTTGTCGGCGTAGGTACCGGAGCCCACGTGGTCGAGCACGATCACGGCCTGCGCGAACGCCTCGACGCGGACCTGCAGGTGCCCGTAGGCGACCTTGCCCTCGCCGGGGCCGTGGATGCGCAGCGTCGAGGGCTTCGACGCGGCGGTCTCCTTCGGCACCGTCACGACTGTGGCCTGGGTGAAGGACGAGTAGGCCTGCGCCGCGATCCGGTCGCTCGGCACGCCGGCCTCGCCGAGGCGAGCGTCGTCGCGGCCGACGGTCTCGATCTTCAGCTCGGGCGCGGCGTCCGCGTCCAGCGTGATCTCGCCGGACGCGACGGCCGTGCCGTCGTGGAGGCCGCGCAGGCGCTTCATCGGGGTGAAGCGCCAGTTCTCCTCACGGCCGCCCGGGACCTCGAAGGCCTCGACGTCGTAGGAGGTGAACCGCTCGGCGCGGGAGGCCGCCGGAATGACGGCGCCCTCCCGCATCGACTCGGCAACGTTGTTCTCGGTAACCGACATGACTAGCCGACGGACCCTTCCATCTGGAGCTCGATCAGGCGGTTCAGCTCGAGCGCGTACTCCATCGGCAGCTCACGCGCGATGGGCTCCACGAACCCGCGCACGATCATCGCCATCGCCTCGGCCTCGTCGAGACCGCGCGACATCAGGTAGAACAGCTGCTCTTCGCTGACCTTGGACACCGTGGCCTCGTGGCCCATGGACACCTCGTCGTTGCGGATGTCCACGTACGGGTAGGTGTCCGAGCGCGAGATCGTGTCGACCAGCAGGGCGTCGCAGACCACGCTGGAGCGCGAGTGGTGCGCCCGCTTCGCGACGCGGACCAGGCCCCGGTAGGAGGTCCGGCCGCCGCCGCGCGCCACCGACTTCGACACGATGGTCGAGGAGGTGTGCGGCGCGAGGTGCTCCATCTTGGCGCCCGCGTCCTGGTGCTGGCCCTCGCCCGCGAACGCGACCGAGAGGACCTCGCCCTTGGCGTGCTCGCCCATGAGGAACACCGACGGGTACTTCATGGTGACCTTGGAACCGATGTTGCCGTCGATCCACTCCATGGTCGCGCCCTCTTCGCACTTGGCGCGCTTGGTGACCAGGTTGTAGACGTTGTTCGACCAGTTCTGGATCGTCGTGTAGCGGCAGCGGCCGCCCTTCTTCACGATGATCTCCACGACCGCCGAGTGCAGCGAGTCGGACTGGTAGATCGGCGCGGTGCAGCCTTCGACGTAGTGCACGTAGGCGTCTTCGTCGACGATGATGAGCGTGCGCTCGAACTGGCCCATGTTCTCGGTGTTGATCCGGAAGTAGGCCTGCAGCGGGATGTCCACCTTCACGCCCTTGGGCACGTAGATGAACGAGCCGCCGGACCACACCGCCGTGTTCAGCGCGGAGAACTTGTTGTCACCGGCCGGGATCACGGAGCCGAAGTGCTCCTGGAAGATCTCCGGGTGCTCCTTGAGCGCGGTGTCGGTGTCCAGGAACAGCACGCCCTGCGCCTCCAGGTCCTCGCGGATCTGGTGGTAGACGACCTCGGACTCGTACTGCGCGGCGACACCGGCGACGAGACGCTGCTTCTCCGCCTCGGGGATGCCCAGCTTGTCGTAGGTGTTCTTGATGTCCTCGGGAAGTTCTTCCCAGCTGGCCGCCTGCTTCTCCGTGGAGCGCACGAAGTACTTGATGTTGTCGAAATCGATCCCGGAGAGGTCGGCCCCCCAGTTCGGCATCGGCTTCAGCTCGAAGAGCTTGAGCGCCTTCAAGCGGGCTTCGCGCATCCACTCCGGCTCGGACTTCTTCGAGGAGATGTCGGTGACGACGTCCTCGTTGAGTCCGCGGCGGGCGGTCGAGCCCGCCTCGTCGGAGTCGGCCCAGCCGAACGCGTACTTGCCAAGGGACTCGATGGTCTCTTCCTGGCTCAGTGGCGCGGTGGTGGGAGTGCGCTGCTCGGCAGCGGCAGTCATGCGGGTTTCCCTCCATTCGGGATCCGTGCTGTACGCCCCCGGTCCGCCCGCGCCGGCTGCGTCGCCGCAACCGCCTCGGTCGTCCCGGAGGGCCTGGTGCTGTCCGGCTCGGGAAGGGCCGGGATACCCGACGTGCCGACGGGTACGTGTGTGGTGCACGCGTTGTCGCCGCGTGCGATCGTCGCCAGCCGCTGCACGTGGGTGCCGAGCAGCCGGGCGAACGCCTCGGTCTCGGCCTCGCACAGCTGCGGGAACTCCGCGGCGACGTGCGCGACCGGGCAGTGGTGCTGGCAAAGCTGTTCGCCAACCCCGACCTGGCGGGTCGACGCAGCGTAGCCCTCCCTGGTCAGGGCCGTGGCCAGGGCCTCGGCGCGCTCCGCGGGATCACTCGAACCGGTGATGGCGGAGCGGTGCGGGCCCACCAGCGCGTCGACGCGGCTCTCGGCGAAGGCGCGCACGGCGTCGGGGCCGGCGTGCTCGGCGAGGAACCGGATGGCCGACACGGCGAGGTCGTCGTAGGCGTGCCCGAACCGGGCGCGGCCCGGCTCGGTGAGCAGGAAGAACTTGGCCGGGCGCCCGCGCCCGCGCGGACCGCGCCGGGGCGCGTCGCGCGTCTCGGCCTCGCCGTCGGCCACCAGCGCGTCCAGGTGCCGGCGGACGGCCGCGGGGCTGATGCCGAGCTGTTCCGCGACCACTACAGCGGTCATCGGACCCTGCTCGAGAAGCAGGCGTGCCACCTCGTGACGGGTGCGTCCTTCGGCCACATTGGCCGGGCTGACCTGCACGGGAACGCCGACGTCCGCGGTGCGCGGCTGATCGCCGAACTCCTCGCAGACCTCGTCCTCGGGCGTCCCGTTCTTTTTCACAACACAAGTGTGTCTTATTTCCGGCGCAGGAGCAAAGGCGGGGTGTCCGGCAGTGACCCGAGTCACCACGGAAGGGACTCGATACCCTTCCTGACGTGGCAGTCGGCGAGCAACCCGTGCAACGGGACCCGGAAGTGGGCACACCCGGCGACACGGCGACGGCCGTGGCGCCACCTTCGCCCGTCCGCCCGCACGAGCCGCAGCCGCTCGACCAGGCCGAACGCCGCGGCCTCGACGTCGTCCGCCGCTTCGGCACGGTCGGCTCGCTGTTCCTCGCGCTTGGCTCGCTCGGCGCCGGCGCGGCGCCGGTGATCAACCCGGTGCAGGACCTGCCGGTCCTGCGCCTGTTCACCCGCATCCCGACGGTCTCGCTCGCCACCGCGTTCTCGGGCATGGGCATCCTCGTGCTGAGCTGGCTCATGCTCGGCCGCTTCGCCCGGCCCGCGAGCGCCCGTCTGGCCGGCCAGGGCCAGATGGCCCGCACGATCGCGATGTGGGTGGCGCCGCTGCTGCTCATCCCGCCCCTGTTCTCCCGGGACGTCTACAGCTACCTCGCGCAGAGCGAGATCGTGCACCGCGGGATGGACCCGTACACCCTCGGCCCGGCCCAGGCGCTCGGCGTGGCCGACCCGCTCACCGCGGGCGTGGCCAACATGTGGCGCGAGACGCCGGCGCCGTACGGGCCGCTGCTGCTGCGCCTGGGCGGCTGGCTCGCGCCGATCGGCGGCAACAACATCGTGACGGGTGTACTGCTGCAGCGCGGCCTGGCGCTCGTCGGCGTGGTCCTCATCGTGTGGGCCGTGCCGCGGCTGGCGCGCCGCTTCGGCGTGCAACCGGTCACGGCGCTGTGGCTGGGCGCGGCCAACCCGTTGCTGATCTTCCACTTCATCGCCGGCGCCCACAACGACGCGCTGGCCATCGGGCTGATGGTCGCCGGGCTCGAGGTCGGCATCCGGCGGCTGCCGGTGCGCATCAAGGGCGACACGCCGCCACCGCTGGCCCGGGGCGAACTGCTGTGCATCGGGCTCGGTGTCGCGATCATCACGCTCGGGGCCGCGGTCAAGGTGCCGGCGCTGCTCGCGTTGCCGTTCTTCGCCGTGATGGTGGCGCGGCGCTGGCACGGGCGGATCAAGGACCTCGTGTGGGCGGGCGTGCCGATGGCGGCGCTGTTCGGCGTGGTGCTCGTGGCCGTCTGCTACGGCACCGGCCTGGGCTTCGGCTGGATCGGCGCGCTCGGCACCCCCGGCCTCGTGCGCTCGTGGATCTCCCCCACCGCCGAGCTCGCGAACCTCACCGGGGTGCTCGGCATCGCGCTGGGCCTGGGCAACCACACCGACGCGCTGGTGCCCATCGTCGGCGCGCTCGGCTACCTGGTGACGGCGTTCGTCACCGTGAAATTCCTGTGGGCCAGCTTCAAGTGGCGCTACCGGCCCATCATCGGGCTCGGGGTGGCGCTCGGCGCCGCGATGATCCTGCAGATCAACCTGCAGCCCTGGTACGTGCTGTGGGCCGTGATCCCCCTGGCCGCGGCGGCGGGCACGTCGCGGTTCCGCGTGGCCGCGACCGTGATCAGCGCCGGGCTGCCGTTCCTGCTGCCGCCCACCGGGAGCACGTTCGACGGCCACGCCTACATCCTGCCGTGGGCCTACGGCGCCGCCGTGCTCGTGACGCTCGGCGGGCTCGCGTGGGTGTACCGGCTTTCGCCGCTCCTGCTCTCCAGGACGTCCCCGGAACGGCCCGCCGTGGTGGACGTCGTATCGTGATTCGTTGTGGACAACCCCGCGGTCGAGATCACCGGCCTGGTGAAAAGCTACGGCTCCACCACTGCGGTCGACGGGCTCGACCTGCGGATGGAGCGTGGCTGCCTGCTGGCCTTGCTCGGCCCCAACGGCGCGGGCAAGACGACCACGGTGGAGATCTGCGAAGGGTTTCGCAAGCCTGACGCCGGAAACGTCCGGGTCCTCGGCCTCGATCCCGTGAAGAACAGCGCCCGGCTGCGCCCGCGCGTCGGCATCATGCCGCAGGGCGGCGGCGCCTACCCGGGTGTGCACGCGGCGGAGATGCTCGGCCTGGTGGCCTCGTGCGCGGCGAACCCGCTCGACCCCGCGTGGCTGCTCGACGTGCTCGGGCTGGCCGGCGCGAAGCGCACCCCGTTCAAACGCCTCTCGGGCGGGCAGCAGCAACGGCTTTCGCTCGCGTGCGCGCTCGTCGGGCGGCCCGAGCTGGTGTTCCTCGACGAGCCGACCGCGGGCATGGACCCACAGGCGCGGCGCCTGGTGTGGGAGCTGCTGGCCGCGCTGCGCAGCGACGGCGTGAGCGTGCTGCTCACCACGCACCTCATGGAAGAGGCCGAAGCGCTCGCCGACCAGGTCGTGATCGTGGACCACGGCAAGGTCGTCGTCCAGGGCTCGCCCCACGCGCTGACGCTGGAAGAAGGAGACGCGGCGCAGCTGCGGTTCCGCGCGCGCACGCGGCTGGACCTGTCGCTGCTCACGGCGGCATTGCCGGAGGGGTATCGCGTGACCGAGTCCTCGCCGGGTTCGTACCTCGTGGAAGGCGCGGTGGATCCGCAGGTGGTGTCTACCGTCACGTCGTGGTGTGCGCAACAGGGCGTGCTGCCCGAACAGCTGCAGGTGGGGCGGCGCACGCTGGAAGAGGTTTTCCTCGAGCTGACCGGACGGGAGCTGCGAGCGTGAGCACGACGTTCCCCGAAGGCACCTTCACCCCCGCGCCGGGCCGCGGGCCGCTGGGCCGGATGCTGCGCACGCACGCGCGCGTCGAGGCCGCGTTGACGCTGCGCCACGGCGAACAGCTGCTGCTCACGCTGATCATCCCGCTCGCGCTGCTCATCGGCCTGAGCCTGCTCGACATCCTGCCCGCGAGCCAGCTCGGCTCGACGTCCAAAGTGGACTGGATCACGCCGCGGATCCTCGCGCTGGCCGTGATGTCGTCGGCGTTCACGGGACAGGCCATCGCGCTCGGCTTCGACCGGCGCTACGGCGTGCTCAAGCGGCTTTCGGCCACCGCGCTGCCGCGCTGGCTCCTCGTGGCCGGGCGCGTGGTCGCGGCGCTCGTGGTGGTCGTGCTGCAGTCGATCGTGATCGGCGTGGTGGCGGCGTTCCTGGGCTGGTCGCCTTCGGGCGCCGGGATCGCGGCGGCGATCGTGCTGCTGGTGCTGGGCACGGCCGCGTTCGGTGCCCTGGGCGTGCTGCTGGGTGGCGCGCTGCGCGCCGAAGCGGTGCTGGCGCTGGCCAACATCGTGTGGTTCGTGCTGCTGCTCGCCGGCGGAATCCTGCTGGCGCCTTCGGCTTTGCCGACGGGCCTCGGCGTGGTCGTCTCACTGCTGCCCTCGGGCGCGCTCGCGGAAGGCATGCGTGCGGCACTGGTCGACGGCCACTTCGCCTTCGGGCCGATGGCCGCGCTGGCGGTGTGGGCGATCGTGGCCGGACTTATCGCGACACGGACCACAAAACTTACCTGAGTGCCCGTGAAACGGGTGTGAGAAAAGCGTCTCCACGCACACAGCGGGAAAGCGCGGAATTGTGCGCGAGTACGATTCCCCCGTGTCTCTTCGCAGTTTGATCGCCCGCCTGCCCTATCCGTCCGTCGCGGTCCAGGGGGCCGTCGGGATCGCCTCCGTGGTGGCGATGGGCGGCATCGGCGTCACGGGGTCCGTGGTGCGGGTGACGGGTTCGGGCCTCGGCTGCCCGACGTGGCCGCAGTGCGTGCCCGGCAGTCTCGTGCCGGTGCAGCACCCCGGGATCCACGCGGTCAACCAGTGGATCGAGTTCTCGAACCGCATGCTGACGGGCGCGGTCATCGTCGTGGCCGCCCTGGCGGTACTGACGGCGTGGCGCATCCTCATCGACCACCCGAGCCGCAAGCGCCTGCTCGTGCTGGCGTGGACGATGCCGGGCGGTGTCGTGCTGCAGGCCGTGCTCGGCGGCATCACCGTGCTGGCGAAGCTGGAATGGTGGACGGTCGCGATCCACTTCCTCGCGTCCACGCCGTTGATCTGGCTCGCCGTGCTGCTGCTGCGCGCGTTCCGCGAAGGCGACGAACCCGCGCGCCCGCTCGTGCCGCCATTGGGCCGCAAGGTGCTGGTGCTGCTGACGGTGCTGATGTGGGCCGTCCTCATCGCCGGCACGACCGTCACCGGCGCCGGCCCCCACGGCGGCGACATCCACACCCACCGCCTCGACGTTCCCATCGAGAAGCTCGCCCAGGTCCACAGCGGACTCCTGATCGTCTACCTCGTGGTGCTCGCGGTCTTCGGCCTGCAGCTGCTGCGCGTGGGCGCGCCGAAGAGCGTGTGGCAGCGCTACGCGTGGGTCTGGGCGGTGGCGCTCGCGCAGGGCGTGCTGGGAACGGTGCAGTACGCGCTCGGCGTGCCCGAGGCGATGGTGTCGTTCCACGTGCTCGGCTCGGCCCTGGTCATCGTCGTCACCGCGACGCTGTGGACCGGCACCCGCGACCGCGGCCCGGCGGTCTCGCTGGAGCCGGCACCCCCGGCCGACCTCGAACTCACCCCGGCCGGCTGACGCCCCGGACGGCCACGCCTTCGTAACTCTCCGTCGGCTCGCCGTCGGCGCAGCGGACAGAACGGGCACCTACCCTTCGGCTCGGAACCGCCATCCGAAGCGCCGCGAGGTGACGCTCATGACGTCCGTCCCGTCCAGCACCGTGAAGCCGTTGATCTCCGGACGCCGGGGTCCGGCGGAGATGGTCGTGCTCAAGACGTTTCTGCTGGTGCCGTTCGTGGCGCTGGTGGCCGCCGTCCCGCTGCTGTGGGGCTGGGGGCTCAGCTGGGTCGACGCGGCGTTGTTCGCGGTCTTCTACACGTTCGGCACGCTCGGTGTGACCGTCGGGTATCACCGTTACTTCACGCACGGTGCGTTCAAGGCGCCGCGCGCGCTGCGGATCGCGCTGGCGGTGTCGGGGAGCATGGCGGTGCAGGGCTCGGTGATCTTCTGGGTCGCGAGCCACCGCCGTCACCACGCGTTCGCCGACCGCGAGGGTGATCCGCACTCGCCGTGGCTGTTCGGGACGTCGCCGGCGGCGTTGCTGCGCGGGTTCTGGCACGCGCACATGGGCTGGATGTTCAAGCGCGAGGTGACCAACGCCGACCGCTTCGCCCCGGACCTCGTCGGCGACCGCGACCTGCGGCTGGTGAACCGGTTCTTCGCGCTGTGGATCGCGCTGAGCGTCGCCCTGCCGGCCGCGCTCGGCGGGCTGATCACGTGGTCGTGGTGGGGCGCGGTCACGGCGTTCTTCTGGGCGGGCCTGGTGCGCATCGCGTTGCTGCACCACGTGACCTGGTCGGTCAACTCCGTGTGCCACCTGATCGGCGAGCGCCCGTTCGCCAGCCGTGACAAGGCCGCCAACTTCTGGCCGCTCGCGATCCTGTCCATGGGCGAGTCGTGGCACAACTCCCACCACGCCGACCCGACCTGCGCCCGCCACGGCGTGCTGCGCGGCCAGGTCGACGTGTCGGCGCGCGTGATCTGGCTGTTCGAGCGCTTCGGCTGGGCCACCGACGTGCGGTGGCCCCGGGCCGATCGCCTGGCCGCCAAGCGGAAGCAGCCGGCCTAAGCCGCGAGCAGGCGCAGCAGGCGCGCGGTCTCCTCCTCGACGGCCGCGCGCCCGAGCCGCACGTACTTGCGCGGGTCGACGACGTCCGGCCGCTCGTCGAGGAACTGCTTGAGCGAGCGGGTGAACAGGCCGTTCAGGTGCGTCGAGATGTTGATCTTCGTCATCCCGCTCTCGACGGCGCCGCGCAGCTCCTCGTCGGACAGGCCGGACGAGCCGTGCAGCACCAGCGGCACCGCCACCGCGTCGCGCAGCCGCGAGACGAGCGCGCGGTCGACGCTGGCCGTGCGCGACACCATGGCGTGCGACGTGCCGACGGCGACCGCCAGCGCGTCGACGCCCGTGGCCTTCACGAACGCGGCGGCCTCGGCCGGGTCGGTGCGGGCGCCGGGAGCGTGGACGCCGTCCTTGCCGCCGACCTCACCCAGCTCCGCCTCCACGGCGATGCCCGCCGCGTGGCACAGGTCGGCGATCTCGCGGGTGGTGCGCACGTTCTCGTCGTAGGGCAGGCGGGACCCGTCGTACATGACGCTGTCCACGCCGAGCTCGACGCCCTCGCGCACCAGGTCCTGGTCCTCGATGTGGTCCAGGTGCACGAGCACCTCGACCTTCGCCCGCCTGGCGATCTCCAGCGACGCGAGCGCGATCGGCGCCAGCCCGCCGTGGTAGCGCACGCAGTTCTCGCTGATCTGCAGCACCACGGGCACACCGGCCTGTTCGGCACCGCTCGCGATGGCCTCGGCGTGTTCGAGCAGGATCACGTTGAACGCGCCGACCCCGGCGTTGCGCTCACGCGCCGACGCGAGGATCCGGGCGAGAGCCGGGCGGGTGATCATGCGGGTTCTCCGTTCGATTCGAGAAAACGTCGGTAGGCCTCGAGGTCGACCTCGCCCGCCACCGGCCGCAGCACGGCCGCCGCCCCGAGCGCGGCCGCGCGGCGAAGGGCTCGATCGAGCGGGACGCCGTCGACGAGCGCCTGTGCCAGGCCTGCGGTCGCAGCGTCGCCGGCTCCGGTCGGGTTTCCGGTGACGCCACGGATGGCGGGGATTTCAAGGAGTTGTTCGGCGGTGTGCGCGGCAATCCCTTCGGCGCCACGCGAAACGACCACCAGCCCGGCGCCTCGCCGCGCCAGTTCGGCGGCGCCGGCGGTTTCGTCCACAGTGGACGTCGCTTCGAGCAGCTCCGCGAGGTTCGGCTTCACCACGTCCGCCCCGGCGTTCGCCGCTTCCAGCAACGCGGGCCCGGAAACGTCGGCGAGCACCCGGACACCGGCTTCGTGCGCCGCCCGCACCCAGTCGCCGAGCAATCCCGCCCGCGCCCCTCGCGGCAACGACCCCGAGACCACCAGCAGGTCCGCGCCCGCCAGCCGCCGCCCGAGCAACTCCGCGAACGCCGCCCACTCGGCTTCGCTCGTCTCCGGCCCGGGCTCGGTGTAGACGGTCGGATGCCGCTGCCCCACGACCGTCACCGTCGTCCGCGTCTCCCCGGCCAGCGGCGAGACCTCATGCGGCACCGTCAGCTCCCCCGCGACCCACCGCCCGGCCGCACCGCCGAGCGGCAGCAGGGCCAGCACCTCGGCCCCCAGCCCCGCCAGCACCCGCGCAACGTTCAGCCCCTTACCGCCGGGCCTGCGCTGGACCTCGAGAACGCGATTCGTCTCCCCGGGCTCGTGCCGCGCCACGCGGTAGGTGACGTCCACCGCCGGGTTCGGCGTGACGACGAGGATCATCGAGCCACTCCCGCGGCGAGCATGTCCTGCGCCAGCAGCGTCGCGCCGATGACCGCCGCCGCGTCGCCGTGGTGGGCACGGACGAGGGCGGGGGCGCGGAGGATGCCGAGGCGCGCGGCGACCTCCTGGGTGAGGGGGTCGAGCAGGAGGGCGCCCGCCTCGGCCAGGCCGCCGCCGACCACGACGGTGGCGCAGCCCACGGCGGCGGTGGTCCAGGCGATGGACTCGGCGAGCACGCGGACGCACTCGCGCCAGGCGGCCAGCGCGGCGCCGTCGCCGCCGCGGACGCGTTCGGCGACGGTGAAGGCGTCGGGGGCGCCGGCGTGGCGGGCGAGGGCCGAGGCGGAAGCGACCTCCTCTACTCGGCCGCCGCCGGCCAGGAGCACCTGGCCGATTTCGCCGGCCCACGGGCTGTCGAGCACCCGGCCGTCGACCACCAGGGCGCCGGCCAGGCCCGTGCCGACGGCGGCGAACAGCACCGGTTCCGAAGACCCGGCCGCAGCACCCGTGCGGACCTCGGCGAGCGCGCCGGCGCGGACGTCCTGCCCGAACGCCACCGGCACGGCCACCGCAGCGGACACGAGCTCCCGCACCGGAACGTCGCGCCAGCCGAGGTTCACGGCCTGCAGGCACAAGCCGGCGCGTTCGTCGACGATGCCGGGCACGACGAGGCCCACCGCGTCGACCGGGTACCACTCGGTGGCGCGGCGCACGAGCCCCGCCAGCGCCTGCGGGTCGCCCGTCGGCGTGGGTTCGCGCCACTGCGCGAGCACCGCGCCGTCGTCGCCGGTGACGCGCGCCTTGACCGTGGTGCCGCCGACGTCGACACCCAGCACGGCCATCAGGTGAGGATGACCGAGCGCGTGAGCGAACGCGGGTGGTCGGGGTCGAGCCCGCGGCGCACGGCCAGCGCGACCGCGAACCGTTGCACCACAACCAAAGCCGCCATCGGGTCGAAGTCGTGGTGGACGAACGTCGCGCCGGTGCGGGCGATGTCGTCGGCCAGGCCCTCGGGCGTCGCGCCGAGCGACCACACGAGCCGGCCGGGCTGCGCGATCGCGATCGGGCCGTGGCGGTAGTCCATGGCCGGGTACGACTCCGCCCAGAACTGCGCGGCCTCGCGCGTCTTCAGCGCGGCTTCGAACGTGAGGCCCACGGCGGCGTCGCGGCCGATGAAGCTCACCTGCTCGGCGTCGAGCAGGTCGGTGATCGGCACCTGCAGCGCCTGCTCGGCCTGCGCGGCCAGTGCGTCGACGTCGTCGCCGAGCCCCGCGCGCAGCAGCGCGAGCGTGGTCGTCGCGAACCGCGTCTGCACCACGGATTCCTCGTCGGCGAAGGGAAGTTCGACGACCTCGCCGGCCACCGCAGCGGCCGGCGCGTCGCCGACGGCCGTGATCAGCACCGTGCGCTGCGAACCGAGCGCGCCGAGCAGGTCGACGATCTCGGTCGTGGTGCCGGAGCGCGAGATCGCGACCACTCGGTCGTACTGGCGCTCACGCGGGTACTCGGACCCGGCGAACGCGTCGGTCAGGCCGTGCCCGCGCTGCTCGCGCGCGACGGCGTAGCTCATGGCGATGAACCAGCTGGTGCCGCACCCGACGACGGCGACGCGTTCCCCCGGCTGCGGCAGCGCGCTCGCGACGGAGGGGAACAGCTCGGCCGCCGTACGCCACATCTGCGGTTGGGACGCGAGCTCACGGGACACGAAGGAGTCGGACATGGAGACCTTTCGAGCCAAGGGCGATCGACGTGATCGCAGACGTGAGCATAGACGATCATTCTTGATTGGAGTGAGCGATATACGTCATCTTCAATCATCCGGCTCAGTGGAGATGACCTCTAGGATGAGTCGGTCCTGCCCCTCGACCTCGAACGCGAGCCGCCCGATGACACCCCAGCAACGCCTCAACGCCCTGCTCGAGCTGGTGAGCGAACGAGGGAACGTGACGATCACGGAGATCGGCGAAACGCTCGGCATCTCCCCCGCCACCGCGCGCCGCGACCTCTCGATCCTCGCCGATCAGCGCCTGATCACCCGCACGCACGGCGGCGCGGCGGCCCTCGGCGCCGGCTACGAGCTGCCGCTCCAGTACAAGATCGCGCGCCAGGCCGAGGCCAAGACCGCGATCGCCCGTACCGCCGCCGAGCTGGTCCGGCCCGGCGAAACGGTGGGGATCAACGGCGGCACCACGACCACCGAGGTCGCCCGCGCGCTCGGCAAGAGCGAGCGGTTCATCCGCGCCGACGGCGAGACCGGCCTGACCATCGTCACCAACGCCCTGAACATCGGTTACGAGCTGTCGGTGCGCGCACACGTGAAGATCGTGGTCACCGGCGGCGTGGCCCGCCGCCAGTCCTACGAACTGGTCGGCTCACTCGTGTCCAACGCGCTCGCCGCGTTCGCCCTCGACACCGTGATCCTCGGCGTCGACGGGCTGAGCGCGCAGTACGGCGCCACCACGCTGCACGAGGGAGAAGCCGAGGTCAGCCGGCACTTCAGCCAGGTCGCGAGGCGCGTGATCGTGGTCGCCGACGCCACGAAGCTGATGAAGTCCACCTTCGCGCGCATCTGCCGCCTCGCGGAGATCGACGTGCTGGTCACGGACGCCGAAGTGCCCGCTTCGTTCGCCGCCGAGCTGGCCGCCGCGTCGGTCGAGCTCGTGGTCGCGAGCTGACCACGAGCCGGCCCCGAGCCGATCGAGGACCGGTCACGGCCCGAATAACGGTTCGCGCACGCGTCTGAGCAGACTTGTCATCGCGTGTTGTGCATTAGTGATTGGTTTGCCATCATGCAGATCAATATCACGCAGAGGTGAGGTGACCAGGTGGGAAACGGCGAAGCTGTCCGCGTGGGTGTGGTGGGAGTCGGCCAGCGGGCCGTCATCGCCCGGCACATCGCGGAGTCCGGGCTGGCCGCGACCGTGGTGGCCGCGGCGGACCCGACCGAGGCCGGCCGCGCCCGGGCCCGTGAGCTGTTCGGCGAAATCGACGTCGTCGACCAACACACGGACCTGATCGAGCGCAAACTCGTCGACGCCGCGATCGTGACCGCGCCGGACTGGACCCACGCCGAGATCGCGGTCGACCTGCTGCGCGCGGGCATCGCCGTCTACCTCGAGAAGCCGCTCGCGATCACGCTCGAAGACGCCGACGCCGTGCTGGCCGCCGCGCAGGAGTCGAACACACCGCTCTACATCGGACACAACTTCCGGCACTCGGGCGTGGCCCGGGCGCTGCGCGAAGTCGTGGCCCGCGGCGAGATCGGCGAGGTCAAAACCGTGTGGTGCCGCCACTTCGTCGGCAACGGCGGCGACTACTACTTCAAGGACTGGCACGCCGACCGCAGCAAGGTCAACTCCCTGCTGCTGCAGAAGGCCAGCCACGACCTCGACGTGATCCACATGCTCGCCGGCGGCTACACCCGCCGCGTGGTCGGCATGGGCCGGCTCGCGGTCTACGGCGACATCACCGACCGCGGCGGCCACGAGAACGAGCTGATGCAGGACTGGTTCTCCTTCGACAACTGGCCCCCCGCCACGCAGACCGGCCTCAACGAGGTGGTCGACGTCGAGGACGTCTCGATGGTGCTGATGACCCTCGACAACGGCGTGCTCGCCAGCTACGAGCAGTGCCACTTCACCCCGGACTACTGGCGCAACTACACCGTGATCGGCACCGAGGGCCGCGCCGAGAACTTCGGCGACACCGGTGGCGGCGTGGTGAAGGTCTGGAACCACCGCCGCGGCTGGTCGACCGAAGGCGACCGCGAGTACCCGATCTCGGGCGTCGAGGAAGGCCACGCCGACGCCGACCTGCTCACGATGACCGAGTTCCTGCGTTACGTGATCGACGGCGAGACCCCGACGCTCTCCCCGGTCGCCGCCCGCGAGGCCGTGGCCGCAGGCGCGCTCGCCACCCGGTCGCTGCGTACCGGCTCGGTCCCCCTCGACGTGCCCGAGCTGCCCGCCGCCGTGCGCGCGCACTTCCCCACCGGCACCCGCTGACCTCCCGATCCTCCCCCGCCCGCTGAAAGGAATCCCGATGGCCTCATTCCCCCGCCGAGCCCTGGCCGCCGTGGCCGGCACGGTGGCCGCCGCCGCCACACTCGCCGCGTGCTCGTCCACGGGTGCGTCCACAGCGTCCGATTCGGACACCCCGTACAGCCCGCCCGACGCGAACATCTCGGCGAACCTGACCTACGCGGTCTGGGACCAGACCCAGGTCAAGGCGATCAACGCCAACCTCGCCGAGTTCACCAAGAAGTACCCGAACGTCAAGGTGAACGTGGACGTCACGCCGTTCGCCAACTACTTCACCAAGCTGCAGACCGAGGCCTCCAGCGACAGCCTGCCCGACCTGTTCTGGATGAACGGCCCCAACTTCCAGCTCTACGCGAGCAACGGCAAGATCGAGCCCATCACCGGCGAGGTCAAGGCCGGCGCGATCGACCCGAAGAACTACCCGCAGTCGCTGGACCAGCTGTACACATTGGACGGTGTGCAGTACGGCGTGCCGAAGGACTTCGACACCATCGGCGTCTGGATCAACAAGGCGCTGTTCGCCGAGGCCGGCGTGCCGATCCCGAGCAAGGACTGGACGTGGGCCGACTTCCAGTCCACCGCCGCGCAGATCTCCCAGAAGCTCGCGAGCAAGGGCGTCTACGGCATCTCCGCCGGCATGGACGGCCAGACCACCTACTACAACACCATCTTCCAGTCCGGCGGCTCCGTGATCTCGCCCGACGGCAAGACCTCGACCTACGACGACCCGAAGACGCAAAAGGGCATCCAGTTCTGGACCGACCTCGTGAAGTCCAAGGCGATGCCGACCATCAAGCAGCTCACCGACACCACCGGTGACCAGTGGTTCGTCTCCGGCAAGTCGGCGATGTACCAGGGCGGCAGCTGGGCCCGTAGCGAGGTCGCGGCCGCGCCGATCGCCAAGGACGTCGCGGTGCTGCCCGTGCCGAAGGGCGACCAGCAGGCGACCGTGATCCACGGTCTGTCCAACGTGGTCGCCGCGAACAGCCCGAACAAGCAGGCCGCGCAGGCGTTGCAGGTGTTCCTGGCGAGCAAGGAAGCCCAGCAGCAGCAGGGTGACCTCGGCGCCGTGATCCCGGCCTACACCGGCACGCAGGACGCGTTCGCGAAGTCCATGCCGGGCGTGGACCTGCAGCTGTTCCTCGACGAGGTCTCCTACGCCAAGCCGCTGCCGGTGTCGAAGAACACCGCCGCGTGGAACACGCTGGAGACCAACCTGCTGCCCGACGCCTTCGACGGCACCAAGCCCGTCGACGCCGTGCTGAAAGACCTGACCTCGCAGATGAACGCGGACCTGGCCAAGGAATGAGTGCCGTGTCCGCCGACGTCTCCGAGTCCGCTCCGGCGCCCGCCGCTCCCGCCACCCGGCGGGCGCGGCGCGGCGTCCGGCGCGGGGACGGCCTGTGGCCCTGGGCGTTCGTGCTGCCGCTGCTGGCCGGGGTGCTCGTCTTCTACATCTGGCCGATCCTGCAGACGGCGTTCTACTCGTTCACCACCTGGGGCGTGTTCGGCGGCTTCAAGTGGTCCGGGCTGGACAACTACAGCCGGCTGTTCACCGACCCGCAGCTGTACCGGTCGCTGCTGAACACCCTGATCTACACGGCGGTGGTGCTGCTCGGCGTGCCGATCGCGGCCTGGCTCGCGAGCCTGCTCAACACCCCGGGCCTGCGGTTCGCGCAGTTCTACCGCGTGCTGTTCTTCCTGCCCTACGTGGCGATGCCCGCCGCCGTGGCGCTGGTGTGGCGGATCATCTTCAACGGCGACTACGGCATCCTCAACTGGGCGCTGTCGCTGATCGGGATCCCCGGCCCGTCGTGGGTCAACACGCCGGGCTTCGCGCTGGCCGCGGTGGCCGTGGTCGGCCTGTGGTCGTCGCTGGGCTTCTCGATGATCGTGCTCGGCGCGGGCCTGAAGAACATCCCGCCGGAGCTGTACGAAGCCGCCGAGCTCGACGGTGCGAGCCGCTTCCGCCAGTTCCGCTCGATCACGCTGCCGCTGCTGGCGCCCAGCGTGTTCTTCGTGGTCGTGGTGACCACCATCGCGAGCTTCCAGCTCTTCGACCTGCTGTACGCGTTGCTGGGCAACCACAACGCGGTGCTGCCGAAGACGATGTCGCTCGTCTACTACTTCTACAACGCGGGTTTCGTCGAGAACGACAAGGGTTTCGCCGCGGCGATCGCGATGGTCATCTTCGTGCTGATCGGTCTCGTCACGCTCCTGCAGTTCCGCTTGCAACGGAGGTGGGCCGGAAATGCCTAGAGCCCGACGCCGGCAGTCCCACGCCCTGATCCACCTCGTGCTCGCGGTGGGCGGCCTCATCATGGCCTTCCCGTTCCTGTGGCAGATCGTGATGTCGTTGTCCACCAACGCCGAGGTGCAGAGCGTCACCCCCACGTTCTGGCCCGCGCACCTGCAGTGGTCCAACTACGCGGTGGTGTTCCAGCGGCTGCCGTTCCTGTCGCAGCTGTGGACGTCGGTGCTCATCACGGTGATCCGCACCCTCGCCCAGATCGTGCTGTGCACCCTGGCCGGCTACGCGTTCGCCCGCATGCGCTTCCGCGGCCGCGCGGTGCTGCTGGGGCTCGTGCTGTCGATCCTGCTGGTGCCCTCGCAGGCCTACCTGATCTCGCAGTACCAGATCGTGCAGAACCTCGGCTGGCTCAACACCCTGGCCGGCATCGTCGCGCCCGGGCTGTTCAGCGCGTACGGCACCTTCCTCATGCGCACGGCCTTCCTCAACCTCCCGGCGGAGCTGGAGGAGGCGGCGCGCATCGACGGCAGCGGGCCGTTGCGGACGTTCTGGAGCGTGCTGCTGCCCGTGGTGCGCCCGAGCATCAGCGTGCTCGCCATCTCGGCCGTGCTGTGGTCGTGGAACGAGCTGCTGTGGCCGCTCGTGGTGTCCACGCGCGCCACGCAGATGCCGCTGTCGGCCGCGCTGGCCACCCTGGCCGGCGACGTGACGGTGAACTACCCCGTGCTGATGGCCGCGAGCCTGCTGGCGATGGCGCCGATCCTGATCCTGTTCATCCTGCTGCAACGCCGGGTGATCGACGGGCTGGCGTCCTCGGGCCTGAAGTAACCGGTGAACTGAACTAGGCCAGCTGCTGCCGCACCGCCGACGCGAACCTCAACGGGGCCCCCGCGTCGGCGTTGCGGAAGCCGAGTGACGGTTCGGCCAGCTCGAGCTCCAGCACGAGCGGGTGCCCGTCCTCGCCGCGCACGATGTCCGCGCGGGCGTAGAGCAGTTCGGCCCGCAGGATGCCCATGAGCGAGCACGCCGCGTCCAGGGCGTCCTCCGCGACGGCGCGCACACCGGACGCCGGGACGGCCGGCGCGAGCTTCTCCGTGAGGAACAGGCCCGACGGGTCGGTGCCGGCCCCGAGCATCGCGCCCTTCGTGAAGGCGTGCGAATAAACGCCGCCGAAGTACACGAGCGCGATCTCGCCCTGGCTGTCCACACTGGACTGGTACGGCTGGACGACGGCGGTGCGGCCGTCGGCGTGCAGCTCGCGCAGGTGCTCGGCCGCGCCCGCGGCGTCGGCGCCGAAACGGGCGGCGCCGCGCGAACCCGCGCCGACCGACGGCTTCACCACGAACGGCACCTTCGGCCACTTCGCCTGCTCACCCGGCTCGACCAGCGTGGTCGGCACCGTGGGCACGCCCGCGTCGAGCAGCTCGACGAGGTAGGCCTTGTCGGTGTTCCAGCGCACGACCGCGGCGGGATTGGCCAGCGTCGGCACGGTCTCGCACCAGTCGAGGAACTCGGCGCGGCGCTCGGGGTAGTCCCAGGTCGCGCGCAGCACCACGAGGTCGGCGGTGGAGAAGTCGGCGCCCGGGTCGTCCCAGACGGCCCAGCGGACGCCGAAGCCGAGGTCGTCGAGGGCGGCCGCGGCGGCGGTGTCGTCGCCGTCGCCCTCCGGCATCTGCGCGCAGGCGACGAAGATCGCTTCGCGGTTCACCGGCCGGCTCGCGGACCGGCCATCTTGCGGCGGTGGGCCGCGCCGATCTTGGTCGCCTTCACGGTCTCGCTGTCCCATTCGGCCGGTTCGAGGTCCTCGACCGCCTCGACGAGCGCCGTGCCCGTCTCCGGGGCCGGCACGATCACGTCGCCGAGGGCGCCGTCGGCTCCGACGAGCACCACGCGGGCGCCGATCCGGCCGATGTTCTCGACCACCGCGCGCGACGGTTTCCCGTGCCGCGCCACGAAGTCACGGGCGGCGGCCAGCTGCCGGCCGGTCGGTGCGGGGGGCGTCTGCTCGGTCTCCTCAGCCACGTCGGCGAGCTTAACCGGTCTCACCCGGTGACGCGGAACAAGCGTGGTGTCGGCCATAGTTGGCACCGGTGAGTGCCCAACCCGACGCGAGGAGGAAACATGCCGTCCGCTGTGCAGGTCAGGACGACCGGTGGTCCCGAGGTACTGGAGGTCACCGAGGTCGAGGTCGGCTCGCCCGGTGCCGGTGAGCTGCTGGTGGACGTGGCCGCGGCCGGCGTCAACTACATCGACACCTACCAGCGCCAGGGCATCTACCCGATCGAACTGCCGTTCGTGCTCGGCCTGGAGGGCGCGGGCACCGTGGCCGAGGTCGGCGACGGCGTGACGGCGTTCGCCCCGGGTGACCGCGTGGCCTGGCAGGGCTCGCTGGGCAGCTACGCGGCGCGCAAGCTGGTACCCGCGGCCGTCGCCGTGAAGGTGCCCGCCGGGGTGTCCGACGAGGTCGCCGCCGCCACGATGCTGCAGGGCATCACCGCCCACTACCTCGTGCGCTCGACGTACGAGGTCAAGCCGGGCGACGACGTGCTGGTCCACGCCGCGGCCGGCGGTGTCGGCCTGCTGCTGGTGCAGCTGGCGAAGGCGCGGGGCGCACGCGTGATCGGCACGGTGTCCACCGAAGAGAAGGCCGAGCTGGCCCGCGGCGCCGGCGCCGACCACGTGATCCGCTACGACCGCGAGGACTTCGCCGAGGTCACGCGCGAGCTGACCGACGGCGAGGGCGTGCACGTGGTCTACGACGGCGTCGGCAAGGACACCGTCGACGGCAGCCTGGCCAGCCTGCGCATCCGCGGCATGCTCGCGCTGTTCGGCGCGTCCAGCGGCCCGGTGCCGCCGATCGACCCGCAGCGCCTCAACTCGGGCGGCTCACTGTTCCTGACCCGCCCGACGTCCGGCCACTACGTCCGCACGCGCGAAGAGCTCGACTGGCGCGCGGACGAACTGTTCGCCGCCGTGACCGACGGTTCGCTCGACATCCGCATCGGCGGCCGCTACCCGCTGGCCGACGCCCGCAAGGCGCACGAAGACCTGCAGGGCCGCCGGACGACCGGGAAGCTGATCCTCGTCCCGTGACGCGATCCGCCGGGCCAGGTGGGTGCCTGGCCCGGCGGTTCAGCGCTGCTTGGGCTGCTTGGGCTTCTTGGGCTGCTTCGGGTTCTTCGGCGTCTCGGGTGGCCGTTCCGTGACGGAGACCGCCCGCCAGTGGAAGCCGTCCTGCTCGGCGCGCTCGACGGTGAACTCGACCTCGGCACCGGCGCTCAGCCGCCGGAACCCGGGCATGTCCACGTGCGAGTAGTGGGCCCAGACCTGCTCGGGCACCGTCCGCGACTCCAGCACGCCCCAGCCGTCCTCGTCGTGCCAGAGCACGACCCAGCCGCGGTGGACGGTGCGGGCCACGGCTCAGCTCTTGTCGTTCGGCACCGTGACGGCGTCGGTGACGAAAACGAGGGTCTCGTTCGGCGCGATGCCGTTGCCGCCCTGACCGTAACCGAGGTCGGGCGGGATGATCAGCAGCCGGCGCCCGCCCTGCTTGATGCCGACGAGGCCCTGGTCCCAGCCGGGGATGACCTCGCCCGCGCCGAGCGTCAGGTCGAAGGTCTGGCCGCGGTCGAACGAGCTGTCGAGCTTCTGCTTGTCCGACCAGGTGACCAGCGAGTAGTTCATCGACACTTTCTGGCCGGCCTTCGCGCCGTTACCGGTGCCCGCGACCAGGTCCTTCGTGATCAGCTTCTTCGGCGGATCGCAGTCGTCCGGGATGGTGATCGTCGGCGCCTGGCCGAAGGTCCCGGTGGTCTTGATGTCGTCCGCGGTGCACTCGCGGCCCTTGGTCCCGGCGGCCTGCGCGGCCGAGCTCGACGGCGCGGCGGGCGCGGACGGCTGGGACGGCTGCTGGGCGCTCGCGCTCGTCGAGTCGTCACCGCACGCGGACAGGCTGAACGCCGCGGCCACCGCCACGGCGCCCACGGAGGCGATCTTGCCGATTCTCTGCATGCCCGGCACCCTAGCCAAGCTCTGCCAGGGCCGGTACGACGTCACCGGTCTGGACCACGCCGAGCCGCTGGGTCGCCCGTGTGAGGGCCACGTAAAGGTCGTTGAGCCCCCGCGGTGAGGCCGCGACGACCTCGTCCGGTGCGACCAGCAGAACGGCGTCGAACTCGAGGCCCTTGGCGCGCTCGACCGTGAGCACGCTCACGCGTTCGTCAGGCGTCAGCACCGCTTCCACAGCCGCGAGCCGGGCCGCCGGTGTGAGCACGGCCACGGTGCCACCGTCCACTGCGGACAGCTCCTGCGCGACGAAGCCCGGCAGATCGGCGTCGAGGTCGCTGGTCGCCTTCGACCAGGGCGCCACCCCTGTCTCGCGCACCGACGCCGGGGCCGCGAGGTCCACGTCGAGCTCGGTCAGCACGCGCGCGGCCACGGCCATGATCTCGGCCGGGGTGCGGTAGTTCACGGTGAGCTGCTCCAGGCGCCAGCGGTCGGCGACGTAGGGCGAGAGGACCTCGTCCCACGTGCGGGCTCCCCCGGCCGCACCGGTCTGCGCGACGTCGCCCACGAGCGTCATCGAGCGGTTCGGCGAGCGGCGCATGAGCAGCCGCCAGTCCATGGCGGACAGTTCCTGGGCCTCGTCCACGATCACGTGGCCGAACGTCCACGTGCGGTCCTGCGCGGCGCGCTGGGCGGCGGTCAGCTCGCTGCGCTCCTGCTGGCGTTCGGCGAACAGCTCGGCGTCGAGGACGTCGGACACCCGCAGGATCTCCTCGTCCTGGATCTCCTCGTCCTGCTCCAGGATGTGGAGCACGCCCTCGGCGTACGCGCGCTGCACGCGGTCGCGGCGGCGGCGCTCGGCGCGTTCCTCGCTGTCGTCCTCGCCGAGCAGCTCGGCCAGCTCGTCGAGCAGCGGCACATCGGCAGGCGTCCACTTGGCGTCGCGGCCGCTCTCGAGGTGCGCGCGATCGGCCTCGGACAGCAGCTTGCCGGCGGCGCGATCGAGGTGTTCGCGCTCGGCGAACAGGTCGTCGAGCAGGCCTTCCGGGGTCAGTTTCGGCCACAGCTCGTTGACGGCGGCGGCGATGGCGGGGCTGGCGGCGAGCTCGGCGCGGATGTCCTGCACGTCCTGCGCGTCGAGCAGGTCCTCCCCCAGCTTGCGGGCGGCCTGGCGGGTGAGCGCGTCGAGCACGTCGGACACGAACAGGCGCCGCGCGAGGTTGTGGGGCCGGCGCGAGCGGCGGGCGCGGGTGCGGGCTTCGACGCAGGTCTTGCGGTCGAGCTTGAGGATCTCCCGCTCGTGCTCGATCTCCACCACGGGCTCGGGCACGCGCTGGCGGTCGCGCACGGCGTTGGCGAGCACGTCGGCCATCACCAGGCGCCCCTTGACCTCCGCGGCCTCCGGCGGCTCGACACCCTCCGCGTCGAGGCCCGGGTAGAGCTGCCCGATCGTGGCGAGGAGCACGCCGGTCTCGCCCAGCGACGGGAGGACCTGGCCGATGTAGCGCAGGAACGTGCTGTTGGGTCCGACCACGAGCACGCCGCGCGTGGTGAGCTGCTGGCGGTGCGTGTAGAGCAGGTACGCGGCCCGGTGCAGCGCGACGGCGGTCTTGCCCGTGCCCGGCGCGCCCTGCACCACCATCACCCCGCCGAGCGGCGCGCGGATGATCCGGTCCTGCTCGGCCTGGATCGTCGCGACGATGTCGCTCATCTCGCCCGTGCGCCGCCGTTCCAGCGCGGCCAGCAGCGCCGCCTCGCCCGCCAGCCCGAGGTCCTGCCCCTGGTCGGCGGCGGACAGGTCGAGGATCTCGTCGTCGAACCCCGTCACCTTGCGGCTCAGCGACCGCAGGTGCCGCCGCCGGCGCACCCCGTCCGGCGAGGCCGCCGTGGCGAGGTAGAACGGCCGCGCGACCGGCGCCCGCCAGTCCACCAGCAGCGGCTTGTAGTCGTCGTCCTCCTCGAACAACCCGAGGCGGCCGATGTAGGTCGTCTCTTCGGCGCTCTCCGGCACGAAGTCGAGGCGGCCGAAGCACAGCCCCTGCTCCACCGACCCGAGCTGCGCGAGGCGGTCGGAGTACAGCGTGGTGGCGACGTCCCGCTCGGTGCGCGCCTGCGGGGTACCGCCGGTCTGCCGCAACGTGGTGTCGAGGCGCCGCTGCGCCTCCACCCGCTCGGCGTCGAGCTTCGCGTAGAGCGTCGTGACATACGCCTGCTCACGCGCCAGCTCGGCGGCGTGCTCGGGCGTACCGTCCTCGAGGGCGCGGTCTGCTTCCCGGTCCGGGGACACGGACAAGTGAGATCCTGCTTTCGCATCGGGAGAAGGCGGCGGACAGCCGGAAAACCACAACGGCCAACCAGACTACGCCATTCCCGAGCGCGGCTCAGGCCGTTCAGGCGCCGTGGAGCGTGCGGAACAGCTCACTTTCGCGCGACTCCGGACTGACGAACACCGGCGAACTCACGTTGTAGACATCGCCCGGGTCGCCGTAGTAACCACCCGCGACGACGAGCACACTCGTGAACGACCGCGGCTGCAAGTACTCACGGATGTCGGCGTCGCTGCCGGGCCGCTCGACCAGCTCGACGCCCCGCCGCTCCAGCTCTGCGGCGACGTCGGCGAACGCCACCGGCCCGGAGAACGGCCCGTACCGCTCGACGAGCACGGGCTCGGGGGTGACGCCATGGGTGAGCCGGTGGGCCTGCACGGAGAGGTGGTGACCCGACCACGGCCGGTCCGCCGAGGCGCGGTCCCACGAGAACTCGACGAGACCGAAGTCGTACCAAAGCCGACGCGGGTGCCGGTTCTCCCCGGAGTCGTCGCCGAAGAAGGCGACGACCCGTTCGGGGGACCAGGTGACGTCGGCACCGAGCACGGCGCCGGTCTCGAGAACGTCGGCCAGGAAAGCAGCCGGACTCAGAACGGCAAGCCGAGCGTCGGCAGTCCGATCGCCGAGTCCACCGCCAGTGCGACGAACACGATCATCAGGTACGTGTTCGAGCGGTGGAACAGCGACATGGGCTTCGTCTCCTCGCCGCGGCGGACGGCGGCCTGGAGGCGGTGGGCGTAGAAGAGGAACCAGGCGCCCGCGAGGACGGCGAAGGTGGCGTACAGCCAGCTCGTCACGGGGAGCAGCAGGAGGGTCCAGGCGACCATCACCCACGAGTAGATGACGATCTGCTTGGCGACGTGCTGCGGGGTCGCCACGACCGGGAGCATCGGGACGCCCGCGCGTTCGTAGTCTTCGCGGTACTTCATGCCCAGGGCCCACGTGTGCGGGGGCGTCCAGAAGAAGATGACGCCGAACATGACGAACGCGGGCCACTGCACGGTGCCGGACACCGCGGCCCAGCCGATGACCACCGGCATGCAGCCGGCGGCGCCGCCCCAGACGACGTTCTGCGACGTGCGCCGCTTGAGGCCCAGGGTGTACACGAAGATGTAGAAGAGGATCGTCGCGATCGCGAGGATCGCCGACAGCAGGTTCACGGTGAAATACAGCACCGCGAACGAAGCGACGCCGAGCACGAGGCCGAAGATCAGCGCGTTGCGCCGCGGCACCGAGTCCTTCACCAGCGGGCGCTTCTTGGTGCGGTTCATCACCTTGTCGATGTCCGCGTCGATCACGCAGTTGAGCGCGTTGGCGCTGCCGGCCGCCATCGTGCCGCCCACGAGCGTGGCGAGCACGAGCCACGGCGACGGGATCTCGCGCCCCGCGAGGAACATCGCCGGGATCGTGGTGACGAGGAGGAGCTCGATCACCCTCGGCTTCGCGAGCGCGGCGTAAGCGCCGACCACCTGGCGGACAGTTCGCCGGGCACCACGCGGTCGTTCACCGGTCGGGTGTTCGGCGCTGGTGTTCTCACTGCGTCCGTGCGCAGCGTTCACCAACGACATTTCACTCCCAAGGTCAGTTCGGGGCCGGGTGGCGATCCGGAAGACCGCGATGGAACTGGTGAAGCTCCCGGACCAGGCCCGCGCTCGATGTTAGACGTGGCGAATCCGCCTGCGTGATCGAGGGTCCTCGACACGCCACGCCTGTCTTCTGCGTCACGCCACCGGGTTCACCCGCGACGACCACGGCGGCGCACGGTGTGTCCGGAAGGACCGGTCGTGGTGTCCGGCGGGTCCGGTCGGTCCCCTCGATCGTCCCTTTTGCACGGTCCGTGACCAGCGGCGGACGGCAAGCGACCCGCATGGGCGGGATCACCTGCCCGGTGGGGACGGGCACGGCTGTCGCGGCTGCCCGGAGCACACCCCACGCACTAGGCTGTCGCGGACGGGCCGCGTGGCACCCCGGCGCAGTGCTCCCAGCAGGAATATCGTCCCTTCGGGATCGATTGAGATTACTGGCAGTGCGCACCGGCTACACCATGACGGAAAGCAAGCGACAACCTCAGGACGGGGAGTTCGAGTTCAGTGTCCGAAACCGCCTCTACCAGCGAGAACAACCCTTTGCTCCGGCGTGACGTGCCCGCCGACTGGACCGGGACCGACTCCCGCGCCGTCGACACCGTCCGGGTCCTCGCCGCGGACGCCGTCGAGAAGGTCGGCAGCGGTCACCCGGGCACCGCGATGAGCCTCGCCCCGCTCGCCTACACGCTGTTCCAGCGGACCATGCGCCACGACCCGGCCGACCCGCACTGGCGCGGCCGCGACCGCTTCGTCCTCTCGGCCGGGCACTCCAGCCTCACCCTCTACATCCAGCTGTACCTCGCCGGCTACGGCCTCGAGCTCGAGGACCTCAAGCAGCTGCGCACGTGGGGCTCGCTGACCCCGGGCCACCCGGAGTACGGCCACACCAAGGGCGTCGAGACCACCACCGGCCCGCTGGGCCAGGGCCTGGCCAACGCGGTGGGCATGGCGATGGCCGCCCGTCGCGAGCGCGGCCTGCTCGACCCCGACGCCGCGCCCGGCGAGAGCATCTACGACCACCACATCTTCGCGATCGCCTCCGACGGCGACATCGAAGAGGGCGTGACGTCGGAGGCCTCGTCGATCGCGGGCCGCCAGGAGCTGGGCAACCTCATCGTCTTCTGGGACGACAACAAGATCTCCATCGAGGACGACACGAACATCGCGCTGTCCGAGGACACGGTCAAGCGCTACGAGGCCTACGGCTGGCACACGCAGGTCGTCGAGGGCGGCGAGAACGTCACCGCGATCGAGGAGGCCATCAAGGCCGCCAAGGCGGAGACCGGGCGCCCGTCGTTCATCGCGGTGCGGACGATCATCGGCTACCCGGCGCCCACGAAGATGAACACCGGCAAGGCCCACGGCGCCGCGCTCGGCGCCGACGAGATCAAGGCCGTCAAGGAGATCCTCGACTTCGACGTCGAGCGCACCTTCCAGGTCGACGACGAGGTCATCTCCCACACCCGCAAGGCCCTGGAGCGCGGCAAGCAGGAGCACGCCGCCTGGCAGGAGCGTTACGACGCGTGGGCCGAGGCGAACCCGGAGCGCAAGGCGCTGGCCGACCGGCTCGCCACCCGCACGCTGCCCGAGGGCTTCGCCGACAATCTGCCGCACTGGGACCCGGACCCCAAGGGCATCGCGACCCGCAAGGCCTCCGGTGAGGTCCTCAACGCGCTGCGCGACCCGCTGCCCGAGCTGTGGGGCGGCTCCGCCGACCTGGCGGAGAGCAACAACACCACGATGAAGGGCGCCGACTCGTTCGGCCCGGCGAAGGCCACCACGGCGGCCTGGAACGCCAACCCGTACGGCCGGACGCTGCACTTCGGCATCCGCGAGCACGCGATGGGCTCGATCCTCAACGGCATCGCCCTGCACGGCGGCACTCGCCCGTACGGCGCGACGTTCCTCATCTTCTCCGACTACATGCGCCCGCCGGTCCGGCTCGCGGCGCTGATGGGCCTGCCCACGCTCTACGTGTGGACGCACGACTCCATCGGCCTCGGCGAGGACGGCCCGACGCACCAGCCGATCGAGCAGCTCTCCGCGCTGCGCGCGATCCCGGGCCTCAACGTCGTCCGCCCGGCGGACGCCAACGAGACCGCCTACGCGTGGAAGGCCGTGCTGGAGGACGTGCACCACCCGTCGGGTGTCGCGCTGACCCGCCAGAACGTGCCGGTGCTCGAAGGCACGAGCGCGGAAGGCGTGAAGCGCGGCGGCTACGTGCTCGAGGACGCCTCGAACGGCGCCCCCGAGGTCGTGCTGATGGCCACCGGTTCCGAGGTCCAGCTGGCCGTCGCGGCCCGCAAGACCCTCGAGGCCGACGGCGTGCCGACCCGCGTCGTGTCGATGCCGTGCGTCGAGTGGTTCGACGCGCAGGAGCAGTCCTACCGCGACGCCGTGCTGCCGCCGGCCGTCAAGGCGCGGGTGTCCGTCGAGGCGGGGGTCGCGCAGTCGTGGCACCGCTTCACCGGTGACGCGGGGGTGAACGTTTCGATCGAGCACTTCGGTGCTTCGGCCGACGCCGCCACACTGTTCCGTGAGTTCGGGTTCACCCCGGAGCACGTCGTCGAGGCCGCCCGTCGCTCGATCGCCAACACCAAGAACTGAATTTCTGAAGGGACGGAAAAGAGTCATGAGCAGCACTGACCGGCTCGCGCAGCTTTCGGAGGCGGGCGTCTCCATCTGGCTGGACGACCTCTCCCGCGAGCGCCTCAGCACGGGCAACCTCGCCGAGCTCATCCGCGACAAGCACGTCGTGGGTGTCACGACCAACCCGACGATCTTCGCCAACGCCCTGTCCCACGGCGCGGCGTACGACGCGCAGGTCAAGGAGCTGGCCGACCGCGGCGCGGACCTCGACGGCACCGTCCGCGAGCTGACGACCACGGACGTGCGCAACGCCGCCGACCTGTTCCGCGACGTCTACAACGCCACCGACGGCGTCGACGGCCGCGTCTCCATCGAGGTCGACCCGCGCCTGGCGCGCGACACCGACAAGACGATCGCCGAGGCCAAGGACCTGTGGAAGGCCGTGGACCGGCCGAACCTGATGGTCAAGATCCCGGCCACCGACGAGGGTCTGCCCGCCATCACCGCGGCGCTGGCCGAGGGCATCAGCATCAACGTGACGCTGATCTTCTCCGTCGAGCGCTACGCCCAGGTCATCGACGCGTTCTTCGCCGGCCTGGAGCAGGCGAAGGCCAACGGCCACGACCTCAAGGGCATCCACTCGGTCGCGTCGTTCTTCGTGTCCCGTGTGGACACCGAGGTCGACAAGCGCCTGAACAAGATCGGCACCGACGAGGCCAAGGCTCTGCTCGGCGAGGCCGCGATCGCCAACACCCGGCTCGCCTACGCCAAGTTCGAGGAGCTCTTCGCGAGCGACCGCTGGAAGGCGCTGGCCGCCGCCGGCGCCAACGCGCAGCGTCCGCTGTGGGCCTCGACCGGCGTCAAGGACCCGGCGTACTCCGACACCCGCTACGTCGACCAGCTCTTGGTCCACGGCGTCGTGAACACGATGCCGGAGAAGACCATGGACGCGGTGGCCGACCACGCCGAGCTCACCGGTGACACGGTGACCGGCCGCGGTGCCGAGGCGCAGGGCGTGTTCGACAAGCTGAGCGCGGCCGGCATCGACGTGCCGGACGTGTTCGTGGTCCTCGAGACCGAGGGCGTCGAGAAGTTCGAGAAGTCCTGGCAGGAGCTGCTCGAGACGGTGACCGGCCAGCTGAACAAGGCGAAGGGCTGAAGCCAGACCATGACAGGGGACGAAACCGGCGTCGAGCTCGTCGACGCCGAACTGGCAGGCAAGGCGGCGCCGCTGGTCGAGCGCCTCGTCGCCGACCAGGCCGCGTCGAAGCTCGCCGCGCAGGACGCGACGCTGTGGGGACCGGACGCCGAGTCCGAGGCGTCGATCCGGCTCTCGTGGACGTCGCTGCACAAGTCGTCGCGGCCGCTGATCGGTGAGATCGAGGCGCTGCGCACAGAGCTGCAGTCCGAGGGCGTGGACCGCGTGGTGCTCGCCGGCATGGGCGGTTCGTCGCTCGCGCCGGAGGTCATCGCGGGCACCGCGGGTGTCGCGCTGACGGTGCTCGACACGACCGACCCGGGCCAGGTGGCCGACGCGCTCGCGGGCGACCTCGAGCGCACGGTGATCGTGGTGTCGTCGAAGTCGGGCGGCACCGTGGAGACCGACAGCCACCGGCGCATCTTCGCGAAGGCCTTCACCGAAGCGGGGATCGACGCGGCACGGCGGATCGTGGTCGTGACCGACCCGGGCTCGCCGTTCTCGGAACTGTCCGAAAAGGAGGGTTACCGCAAGACCTTCCTGGCCGACCCGCACGTCGGCGGCCGCTACTCGGCGCTGACCGCGTTCGGCCTCGTGCCGGCCGGTCTCGCGGGCGCGGACATCGCGCGCCTGCTGGACCAGGCCGCCGCGGTGGCCGAGACGCTGGGCTCCGACTCGGCCGACAACCCGGCGATCAAGCTCGCGGCCGCCTGGGCCGCCGCCCACGAGGGCGGCGCCGAGAAGGTCGTGCTGGCCGACACCGGTTCGGGCATCAAGGGCTTCCCGGACTGGGCCGAGCAGCTGATCGCGGAGTCGACCGGCAAGCTGGGCACCGGCCTGCTGCCCGTGGCCGTCGAGGGCCCCCAGGCCCCCGGCTTCGCCGACGCGAAGGCCGACGCGACCCCGGTCGCCGTCGGTGCTGCCGAAGGTGCCGCGAAGATCTCGGTGACGGGCCCGCTCGGCGCGCAGTTCCTGCTGTGGGAGTTCGCGACCGCGCTCGCCGGCCGGCTGATCGGGATCAACCCGTTCGACCAGCCCGACGTCGAGGCTGCGAAGAAGGCCGCGCGCGCGTTGCTCGACGAGCCGGAGAAGCTGTCCGGCAAGGAGACTCCGGCCACTGTGGACGGTGCCGTCGAGGTCTTCGGTTCGGAAGGCGTTGTCACGGAAGGAAAGCTGGTGGACGTGCTGCGCGCGTTCTTCGGCTCGGTCGCCGACGGCGGCTACTTCGCGGTGCAGGCGTACCTCGACCGGCTCGACGACGCGTCGACCTCGCTGCTGCGCGGCGAGATCGCCAAGCGCACCGGCGTGCAGACGACGTTCGGCTGGGGACCGCGGTTCCTGCACTCCACCGGGCAGTACCACAAGGGCGGCCACCAGAACGGCAGCTTCCTCCAGATCACCGGCGCGGTCGCCGAGGACCTGGCTGTGCCGGACCGCCCCTACACCCTGGGACAGCTGCAGCACGCGCAGGCTCTCGGCGACGGTCAGGTCCTCGCCGAGCACGGCCGCCCCGTGCTGCGGCTGCACCTGACCGACCGGGCCGCCGGGCTGGCCGAGCTCGTGCGGGCCGTACAGGAGGCCGGCGAGTGACGACCTGGCAGAACCCGCTGCGGGACCCGCGCGACAAGCGCCTCCCGCGCATCGCGGGCCCGTCGAGCCTGGTGATCTTCGGGGTCACCGGCGACCTGGCCCGCAAGAAGCTCATGCCCGCCATCTACGACCTGGCCCACCGCGGCCTGCTGCCCGCCGGCTTCTCGCTGGTCGGGTTCGCGCGCCGCGACTGGGAGCACCAGGACTTCGGCGAGCTGGTGCACGACTCGGTGCGCGAGCACGCGCGGACGCCGTTCAAGGAGTCGGTCTGGAACCGGCTCGCCGAGGGCATCCGCTTCGTGCAGGGCACGTTCGACGACGACGACGCCTTCGACCGCCTCGCCCAGACGGTCAAGGACCTCGACGCCGAACGCGGCACCGGCGGCAACACGGCGTTCTACCTCTCGATCCCGCCGGGCGCGTTCCCGGTGGTGACCAAGCAGCTGGCCCGCTCGGGCCTCGCCGACACCGACGCCACGACCTGGCGCCGCGTGGTGATCGAGAAGCCGTTCGGCCACGACCTCAAGAGCGCCAAGGAGCTCAACGGGATCGTGAACGACGTCTTCCCCGAGGAGTCGGTGTTCCGCATCGACCACTACCTCGGCAAGGAGACGGTGCAGAACCTGCTGGCGCTGCGCTTCGCCAACCAGATGTTCGAGCCGATCTGGAACGCCAACTACATCGACCACGTGCAGATCACCATGGCCGAGGACATCGGCCTCGGCGGCCGCGCGGGGTACTACGACGGGATCGGCGCCGCGCGCGACGTCATCCAGAACCACCTGCTTCAGCTGCTCGCGCTGACCGCGATGGACGAGCCGCTGTCGTTCGAGCCGAAGGCGCTGCGCGCGGAGAAGGCGAAGGTGCTGGCGGCGACCATGCCGATCCGGCCGTTCGACGAGACCACCGCGCGCGGGCAGTACGCCGGCGGCTGGCAGGGCGGCATGAAGGTGCCGGGCCTGCTGCAGGAAGCGGGCTTCGCGAAGGACTCCAAGACCGAGACCTACGCCGCGGTGACGCTGGAGGTGCAGAACCGCCGCTGGGCGGGGGTGCCGTTCTACCTGCGCACCGGCAAGCGGCTGGGCCGGCGCGTCACGGAGATCGCCGTGGTGTTCAAGCGCGCGCCGCACCTGCCGTTCGACTCCACCTCCACCGAGGAGCTGGGCCAGAACGCGCTGGTCATCCGCGTGCAGCCCGACGAGGGCATCACGCTGCGGTTCGGCTCGAAGGTGCCGGGGACCACGATGGAGGTCCGCGACGTCACCATGGACTTCGGCTACGGCCACGCCTTCACCGAGTCCTCCCCCGAGGCGTACGAGCGGCTGATCCTCGACGTGCTGCTGGGCGAGCCGTCGCTGTTCCCGGTGAACGAGGAGGTCGAGCTCTCCTGGGAGATCCTCGACCCGATCCTTGAGCACTGGGCCAAGGAAGGCGCGCCCGAGCAGTACGCGCCGGGTACTTGGGGCCCGCAGAGCGCTGACGAAATGCTCGAGCGTACGGGCCGGAACTGGAGGCGTCCGTGATCATCGACCTGCCATCCACCACGACTTCGCAGCTGAACAAGAAGCTGGTGGAGATCCGCGACCAGGGCGGTCAGGTCGCGCTGGGCCGGGTGCTGACCCTGGTCATCGTGGCGGACGACGACGCCAAGCTCGAGGAGGCCATCGAGGCCGCGAACCACGCCAGCCGGGAGCACCCGTCGCGCGTGATCGTGGTCGCGAAGGGCGTCCGCACGGCGGCTCCGCGCATCGACGGCCAGATCCGCGTGGGCGGCGACGCCGGCGCGAGCGAGGTCATCGTGCTGCGCCTCTACGGGCCGCTGGCCGCGCAGGGCCAGAGCGCGGTCGTGCCGCTGCTGCTGCCCGACGCGCCGATCGTCACCTGGTGGCCGGGCGCGGGCCCGAAGGCCCCGGCGGAGGACCCGCTGGGCCAGATCGCGCAGCGGCGCATCACCGACTCGGCCGCGGAGAAGAGCCCCATAAGGGCTCTGACCACGCGGGCCAAGGCCTACGTGGAGGGCGACACCGACCTGGCGTGGACGCGGCTGACGCACTGGCGTGCGCAGCTCGTGTCGGCGCTGGACCTGCCGCCGTACGAGAAGATCACGAGCGCGACCGTGACCGGTGAGGCCGACTCGCCGTCCACGGAGCTGCTGGCGGGCTGGCTCGCCGAGTACCTCAAGGTGCCGGTGAAGCGGATCAAGAGCTCCAGCGCGCAGGGCATCATCTCCGTCGAGCTCGAACGGCGTTCGGGCGCGGTGGAGCTGACCCGGCCCGACGGCCGCGTCGGCACGCTGACGCAGCCGGGCCAGCCCACGCGGCGCATCGCGCTGCAGCGGCGGAGCAACCCGGAGTGCCTCGTGGAGGAGCTGCGCCGGCTCGACCCGGACGAGGTCTTCGAGGCGGCGCTGCACGGGCTGCCCAAGATCGCCTCGCCGACAACGGCGGCGAAGGCGACTTCGGCTGCTTCTGCGGCGGCGAAGCCGAAGGCCGCGGCGGCCAAGGCCCCGGCGAAGAAGGCCGGCAAGGCCAAGGCGGAAAAGAGCGCTTCGTGAGCCGCACGGAGGTCGTCGTCTACGAGAACGCCGACCTCCTGGCGGCGGCCGCGGCGGCGCGGCTGGTCACCCGGATCGTCGACGTGCAGGCGGCCAAGGGCTCGGCCTCGGTCGTGCTCACCGGCGGCGGCACGGGCATCGCGGTGCTGGAGGAGCTCAACCGCTCCAGCGCGCGCGACGCGATCGACTGGTCGCGCCTGGACGTCTACTGGGGCGACGAGCGGTTCGTGCCGGCCGACTCCGACGAGCGCAACGAGAAGGGCGCGCGCGAGGCCCTGCTGGACCACGTGCCGCTCGACCCGAAGCGCGTGCACGTGATGGCGCCGTCGGACGGCGAGTTCGGTGCCGACGTGGACGCCGCGGCCGCGGCGTACGCGGAGGTGCTGGCCTCCCAGGCGGGCCCGGACGAGGGCGGCGTGCCCGCGTTCGACATCTGCCTGCTCGGCCTCGGCGGGGAGGGGCACACCGCTTCGGTGTTCCCGGACTCCCCCGCCGTGCACGAGACGCGGCTTTCGGCGGTGGCGGTGCGCGACTGCCCCAAGCCGCCGCCGACGCGCATCTCGCTCACGCTCACGGCCATCCGCCGCGCGCGTGAGGTGTGGCTGATGACCGCGGGCGAGGCGAAGGCCGAGGCCGTCTCGCTGGCTCTCGCGGGTGCGCCGGAGGTGCAGGTGCCCGTTTCGGGTGCCCGCGGCTACCGGCGGACGCTGTGGCTCCTGGACCGCACTGCGGCCGGGAAGCTGACGAAGGTGTACGAGCCGCCGACCGCGTGACGCTCGCTGGTTCTCGAAGGCCGCTCCGGGTTCGCCCGGGGCGGCCTTTTTCTGTCGCCGGGCAGCTGTTTCGCGACTGTTTCGCGGCCCTGACCGTGGGTTTCAGGGCCCGCTCGACCGGATGACGCGCGCCACCCGTAAGCGTGAAGATCATTCATCTGCCGAACGGAGCAGTGACCACTACTCCATCGAGCGGCTCACCAGTATGTGGGATCACCCGTAGGGTGAACGTAGGGTGTTGTGATCGACACGAGGTGACGTCAGACTTCTTTTCGTCACTCGAATGCCGTAGTGATGGAGATCAGACGACCAAATTTGTGGGTGCGGGTGAAACTTACCGTCGTCACACGTCTCTTCGTTAGCATCCGCACATTTGTTGCCCGCCGCGCGTCCCGATCGGGTGCCCGGCGCATCTCATCATCAAGTCCACAAGACGAATGGGGTCGCCGCATGAGCACTGAGGGACTCTCGATTCCAGGAATCTCGATGGGCAGCCCCGGCGCGGGGGCGGCCGATCGGGTCCGGCGGTTCAGCCTGCGCGGCGTGTTCGCTTCGCTGCGCCGGCCGATCGCGACGACGGTCGGGGTCGAGGCCGTCGCCGTGCTGCTGGCTGTGCTCGACGTGTGGCTGGTGATCCCGCCGAAGGCCCCGCCGTACTCGATCTACCTGTCGGCGGCCGCGTGTCTCGCGGTGGTGCTGCGGCGGAAGCTGCCGTTCCTGGCCGTGATCCTCGCGGTGCCCGGTTTCCTCGCCGGGTGGGCGCAGCTGGCGTCGATGATCACGCTCGGCACGCTCGCGACGAAGCGCCAGATCCACTGGCAGACCTGGGTGGGCGCGGGACTGGTCTTCACCTGCCGGTTCGTGCAGTGGCCGCTGGACGACTTCGCCCAGCTCAGCTGGCGCGAGCACGTGCTCGACGGCATCTACGGCGTGCTCGTGGCGGGTATGCCGATCGCGATCGGCCTGCTGATCGGCGCCCGCGCGGAGATCTCCGCCAAGCTTGCCGAGCTGGCCAAGAGCCGCGACCGGGAACGCCGCTTCCACGCCGACGCCGTGCGCGCCGAGGAGCGCGCCCGCCTGGCCCGCGAGATGCACGACGTCGTCTCCCACCAGATCACCCTCATCGCCATGCAGGCCGGCGCGCTGCAAGCCCAGGCCACCGACGGCCCGGCGCTGCAGACCGCGCAGGTCATCCGCCAGCTCTCGACCCGCACGCTCGAGGAGCTGCGTTCACTGGTGAGCGTGCTGCGCTCCGGCGCCGAGGACGACGGCCCGCGCCCCGGCATCGGCGAGCTCGACCACCTGATCCGTACCGCCGACGTCCCAGTGCACCTGACCGTGGAGCGCCTGCCGGACACCGTGCCGAGCCAGGTGTCGGCCGCCGCGTACCGCACCGTGCAGGAGTGCCTCACCAACGTCCACAAGCACGCCCCCGGCGCCACCGCCACCATCCGCATCCAGGGCGGCAGCGGCGCCCTGAACATCGAGGTCCGCAACGAACGCGCCGAGCGCGCCGGCGAACACCTCCCCTCGGGCGGCCACGGCCTCACCGGCCTCGCCGAACGCGCCCGCCTGCTGGGCGGCAGCTTCGAAACCTCGGACACCGAAGACGGCGGCTTCCGCGTGCGGGCCCGGTACCCGCTGGACCGCTGACCCACCGACCTTCCCCGGTCCCCCGTAGGCCGAAGGGGTGGCCCCGCGCGCGAGCCGCGATCCGGCTGCGGTCGGGTGCCACCCCTTCGCCGCGTCCTGGGTGCTTTGTCGCTCGCGACTTTCGTGGCTTGGGCGGCACGATCGCTGTGGCCTACCGCCTAATACTGCAACGACACTTCGTGATGGCCGCGTCGTCGGTAGTGGCTAGTACGTGCTCGGGCTTGGCTGGAGCGTCGCCATCGTGACCAGTGCATCGCATGCTGGATTGTGTGGCGGATCGGTGCGGTGACGCGGTTGAGCAGTTTGCGGATTTCGTTGGACGTGAGCGGTATCAGACCGGGTGCGGATCCCCTTTTTTCGCGGCGTCTCGGGTGATGACGAGGAATGCCGCCGCCGCCATGGAGAGGGTGATGTGCCGATACCATGCTTGGTATCGGCGGACCTGGTAGTGGTCGAGCCCTGTTTCGTTCTTCGCGGTTTGAAAACTTTCTTCGATTGCCCAGCGGGTTCCGGCGACGCGCACCAGTTCTTGGAGGTCGGTTGCGGCGGGGCCGAAGCAAATGTAGTAGGCGATCTCGGTGGGGTCGCTGACTGAGCGGCGGGCCAGCAGCCAGTGGCCGACTTCTGGTCGGCGCAGGGGGCGGATGTCGACGGCGGCCCAATCGTAGATCCGTTGCCCGTGGGCGCCATCGCCGCAGGACAGACGTTGCCAGGTGGCCGGGTCGACGTCCGCGATGACGGCGTGGACACGCCGCTGCCGCAGATCCATGGAAATCACCATCTGGGACTTGGGCACTGCGAGCACATGCGCGATGTCGTGTTCTTCCAGCCAGAGCCGTAGCCGCCCGACCTGCCCATAGGCTTCATCGGCGGTGAACCATGCAAACGGGATTCTCGCGGCGAGCGCGCGTTCCACCATCAGTTGTGCCAGTTCGGGCTTGGTCGCGAATCCGACGTCGTCGGGAATACCGGCTGCAGCGCACCTTCCCCGATCCGCGATCCACTCTTTCGGCAGGTACAACTCGCGATCGATCAAAGCCCGCCCCCGATCCGAGGCGTACGCCAAGAACACGCCGATCTGCGAATTCTCGATCCGCCCAGCCGTGCCCGAATACTGGCGCGCCACGCCGGCGGATTTCGTGCCCTTCTTCACGAATCCGGTCTCGTCGGCGATCAACACGCCACGTTCGGCGTCCCCGAGCACGTCGACCACCGCAGTGCGCACATCATCACGCATGCCCTCGGCGTCCCAGGCGTAGAAGTTCAGCAGCCGCTGCATGCCCTGCGGACCCGTCTCACCGGCCATCTCTGCCAGGGTCCAGCCGTTCTTGCGCTCGGCTTCCGCCAGCAGCCCCCGCAGGTAGGAAACCATTTGCCGCCGCGGCTCCACCCGCGAAAACCGCTCCGCGAACCGCCCCGCGAACGCAGCGAAACGCGCCGACCAGTCCGTCACCATCTCCAGCACACAAGATCAACTACACGACCGTCGAACCCGAGCCTAACCGACACGCCGGTCGATTCATAACGAAGTGTCGTTGCAGTACTAACCCGGTCGCGGCGGCGGGTTAGTGGACGCCGCGGTCCTCACCCAGCGCGAGCCGGCGAGCAACGGAACCGCCCTCGCCCATACCGCACCCACACGACCCCTACATCCGGCAACAACGCCTTCAGCGGGAACCCGCTCCACCCTGCGACGTACGGCCGGCGACGGCCTCACCCAGCCGCGGCTCGGGCGCTCCGCGGGATTTTGCCCCCAGGCCTCACATCTAGAGAAACCCCTCGCCCTCCCAAGGGGCTGCCCATGTCCGTTCTATCGAGCACTCCGACGAGAACCGACCAAAGGTCACTGAGGGCCCGATTTGTGCACAACTCGGGCATAGTGTGGATTACTGGCGCTTATGACCCAGAGGCTTTGCCTGAGAAGGGGTTCCGCCTGCTCCGCACCGGAGGCAGCCGCCCCGGACACAGGCACACCGGAACCATCCGCGCTGGACGCGACCGAACCGAAGCCAGGCGCACCGCACTCAGCCGCGGCCCGGCGCACCGCACCACCCGTCGCCGGTGTGCCGGAAAGGCCCCAGAAACGCGAAAACCACCGGCCAGAGCCGAACCGAATCGGCCTGGTCGGTGGTCTCCGACGGGGAAAAGCTAGATCAGTTCCCGGCGCTGGCGCAGACGCTCGAGGGCCTCGGCGAGGATCGCTTCGCCGTCGGCGTCGCTGCGGCGCTCCTTGACGTACGCGAGGTGCGTTTTGTAGGGCTCGGTGCGGGGCGCGGCGGGCGGGTTCTGCTCGTCCTGTCCGCCGGGCAGACCGCAGCGCGGGCAGTCCCACTCGTCGGGGATTTCGGCCTCCATCGCGAACGACGGGCGGGCCTCGTGGCCGTTTGCGCACCAGTAGGAGATCCGGCGCCGCGGCGCCGACTCACCCCGCTCCGATTCGCCCGAAGGACCGGCACCCACCCGGGTGCCTCGAATCGCGTTACCGCCAACCATGAATCCTCACACCTAGGAATCGGCGGCGCGCCCCCCAATAGGCACGCCGATGCACACGGAGCCCCTGACTCGCCGGCCCCGAGCGGGGAGTCCGGTCAGACCTTGAGCAGCAGGCCGAGGCCCACGATGCTGATCAGCCAGATGGCACCCAGCAGCAGGGTGATCCGGTCGAGGTTCTTCTCGGCCACGCTCGAGCCCGAGAGGCTGGACTGCATACCGCCGCCGAACAGCGACGACAGACCGCCACCCCGGCCGCGGTGGAGCAGCACCGCCACGACCAGCAGCACGCTGGAGACGATCAACAGAATTTGCAGGAACAGCTTCATGTCATCCTCTGTGCTCATCGGAGAATGCAGGGGTACGGCTCGAATATCACCGTACCCCTGGACTCGTCCACTGCTGTGTGACGGACCGGATACACAGGTTACCCGGTAGTGGCCTCGATCAGGGCAGGGGGCCACCCGCCGCGAGTGCGCAGAGTTTGGTGAACTCGTCACCGTCGAGACTCGCGCCACCCACGAGAGCACCGTCGATGTTCTCGCAGGCCACCAGCTCGCCCACGTTGCCCGACTTCACCGAACCGCCGTAAAGCACCCGAACGGCCGAAGCGACCTCGTCGCCGTACTTCTCCGCCAGCGCCGTGCGGATGGTCTTGCAGACCTCCTCGGCGTCGGCCGGCGTCGCCACCTTGCCGGTGCCGATGGCCCACACCGGCTCGTACGCCACGACGACGTCCTTGACCTGCTCGGCCTTGAGCCCCTTGAGGCCCTCGATGAGCTGGTTCGTCGCGTGCGCGTGGTGCTCGCCGGCCTCGCGGACCTCGAGCTTCTCGCCGACGCACAGGATCGGCGTGATCCCGTGCTTGACGGCCGCGCGCACCTTCTTGTTGACCAGCTCGTCGGTCTCGGCGTGGTATTCGCGCCGCTCCGAGTGGCCGATGGCGACGAAGGTGCAGCCCAGCTTCGCGAGCATCGGGCCCGACACCTCACCGGTGTAGGCACCGGAGTCGTGCGGGGACACGTCCTGCGCGCCGTAGGTGAGCGACAGCTTGTCGCCGTCGGTGAGGGTCTGCACGCTGCGGATGTCCGTGAACGGCGGCAGCACCGCCACGTCCACCTTCGCGTAGTACTTCTCCGGCAGCGCGAAGGCGATCTTCTGAACCAAGGCGATGGCCTCGAGGTGGTTCAGGTTCATCTTCCAGTTGCCGACGATCAACGGCTTCCGTGCCACTAGTGCTTCTCCTCCAACGCCGAGACGCCGGGCAGTTCCTTGCCCTCCAGGTACTCCAGGGAGGCGCCGCCACCCGTGGAGATGTGGGAGAAACCGTCCTCGGGCAGGCCCAGCTGCCGCACCGCGGCGGCGGAGTCGCCGCCGCCGACCACGGTGAACGCGTCGCTCTTCACGAGCGCCTCGGCCACAGCACGGGTGCCGCCCGAGAACGCCTCGAACTCGAACACGCCCATCGGGCCGTTCCAGAACACGGTGGCCGCGTCGGCCAGCTTGCTCGCGAACAGCTCGCGCGAGGCCGGGCCGATGTCGAGGCCCTGGCGGTCGGCCGGGATCGCCGTGGCCGCGACGACCTCGTTCTCGGCGTCGGCCGCGAACTCGGTGGCCGCCAGCACGTCGACCGGCAGCACGAGCTCGACGCCGCGCTTCTGCGCTTCGGCGAGGAAGCCCGACACCTGGTCGAGCTGGTCGGCCTGCAGCAGCGACTGGCCCACCTCGTGGCCCTGGGCCTTGAGGAAGGTGTAGGCCATGCCGCCGCCGATGAGCAGGCGGTCGACCTTCGTCAGCAGGTTGGCGATCACGCCGAGCTTGTCCGACACCTTCGCGCCGCCGAGCACCACCACGTAGGGGCGCTTGACGTCGTCGGTGAGCTTCTTCAGCACGTCGAGCTCGGCCAGCACGAGGCCACCGGCGTAGGCCGGCAGCACCGCGGCGATCTCGTAGACCGAGGCCTGCTTGCGGTGCACCACGCCGAACCCGTCGGACACGAACGCCCCGCCGGGGACGAGCGCGGCCAGCTCGGCGGCCAGCTCGGAGCGGTCCACGGCGTCCTTGCTGGTCTCGCGCGCGTCGAAGCGCACGTTCTCCAGCAGCGCGACGCCGCCGTCGGCGAGCCCGCCGACGAGCGCCTTGGCCGAGTCGCCCACGAGGTCACCGGCGAGCGGGACCTCGGTGCCGAGCAGCTCACCGAGCCGCTTCGCGACGGGCGCGAGCGTGTACTTCGGGTCGGGCTCGCCCTTGGGGCGGCCCAGGTGCGCCGTGACGACGACCTTGGCGCCCGCGCCGGCGAGCTTCTCGATCGTCGGCAGGGCCGCGCGGACGCGGCCGTCGTCGGTGATCCGGTCCCCGTCGAGCGGGACGTTCAGGTCGCTGCGCACGAGTACGTAGCGGCCGTGAACGCCTTCGCTCAGCAGGTTTTCGAGGTTCTTGACCGTCATCGGGTTCAGGAGAGCTTCGAACCGACGAGCTTGACCAGGTCGGCGAGGCGGTTGGAGTAGCCCCACTCGTTGTCGTACCAGCCGACGACCTTGACCTGGTTGCCGATGACCTTGGTCAGCGGCGCGTCGTAGATGCAGGACGCCGGGTCGGTGACGATGTCGGCCGACACGATCGGGTCCTCGTTGTAGCGCAGGTAACCCGACAGCGGGCCTTCGGCGGCGGCCTTGTACGCGGCGTTGACCTCTTCCAGCGTCGCCGACTTGGTCAGCGTGACGGTGAGGTCGGTGGCCGAGCCGGTCGGCACCGGGACGCGCAGCGCGTAACCGTCGAGCTTGCCCTGCAGCTCCGGCAGCACCAGGCCGATGGCCTTCGCGGCACCGGTCGAGGTCGGCACGATGTTCAGCGCGGCGGCGCGGGCGCGGCGCAGGTCCTTGTGCGGCGCGTCCTGCAGGTTCTGGTCCTGCGTGTACGCGTGGATGGTGGTCATCAGGCCCTGCTCGATGCCGAACGCGTCCTGCAGGACCTTGGCCAGCGGGCCGAGGCAGTTGGTGGTGCAGGAGGCGTTGGAGATGATGACCTGCGAGCCGTCGTACTTGTCGTCGTTGACGCCCAGCACGATGGTCAGGTCCTCACCCTTGGCGGGCGCGGAGATGATGACCTTCTTGGCGCCGCCGGCGATGTGGGCCTTCGCGGCGTCGGCGTTGGTGAAGAAGCCCGTCGACTCGACGACGACGTCCACGCCCAGGTCGCCCCACGGCAGGTTCGCCGGGTCGCGCTCCGCCAGGGCCTTGATGGTCTTGCCGTCGACGACGATGCCGTCGTCGCTCAGGCTGACCTCGCCCGGGAAGCGGCCCAGGATGGAGTCGTACTTGAGCAGGTGGGCCATCGTCGCGACGTCGCCGAGGTCGTTGAACGCGACGACCTCGATGTCGTGACCGCTCGCCTTCACGGCGCGGAAGAAGTTGCGGCCGATCCGGCCGAAGCCGTTGACACCTACGCGAACGGTCACTGCTGCCACTCCTCTTGTTTTTCGAACCGAGGCCCACGCCCCGGAAGACTTCCGGGCTCGGCGCAACCCTAGCGTGCGGGCGCGGTCGACCCTGACTGCCCCGACGAGACTTCCACCACTGCGCCGAACCGTCAAGAATCGATTAAGAAGCCAGCTCACGAGCTTGCGACAGGTAATCCGGCGGTGTCACAGGAGGGGTGCGGACCAGTCGCTTGATCGGTCTTGGTGCCGTGGTTCACGCGGCGGCCTGAGGGGTTGTGGAGTCCGGAAGGTCGGGATCGGGGTGGGGCGGGCCGGGCGCGTGGTGAGCGAGACACGCGGGGGCCGCCCCCTGGCGGTGGGTGTCAGGTGAGTGGGCGGGTCACCTAGGCACGGGTCGGCGTTGCGTCGGTCCGGAGGGCGGCGGGTCGCGCTGGAATCCGGGCGCTGCGGCCAGCCGACTCCGCCAGTGCCGACCGCCGGGCCCACCGCTCGCAGGCGCTTCGCGAGACAACCCGTCACGCCGGCGGCCATGCCCGCACACAGCGGGCCGAGCCGGGAAACCGGGCGTCGCGGCCAGCCGGCTCAACCGCCGCCGACGCCTGGGCCCCTGACTGTCCGGCACTTCACGAGGCGACCGGCCACGCCGGAGCCAATGCCCGAACACAGCCGGCCGCGCCGAAAACCCGGCGCCGACGCCCAGGAACCTGGCTGTCCGGTACTTCACGAGGCGACCCGCCTCGCCAGCGGAAAACGGCCGAACGCGGCGGGTCGCGCTGGGAATCCGGAGGCCTGCGGCCCGCCGACTCAGCAAGTGCCGATCGTCGGGCCCACCGCTCGCTGACACTTCACGAGGCGACCAGCCACGCCGGTGGCCACGCCCGCGCACAGCGGGCCGCGCCGGAAACCCGGCGTCGCGGCCAGTCGGCTCAGCAAGTGCCGACCGCCAGGCCCGCCGTCGCGGGCACGTCGCGAGACGACCCGCCGCGCCAGCGGCCACGGCCGCACACAACGGGCGCGCCGGAAACCCGGCGTCGCGGCCGGCCACGCCGGTGGCGATGCCCGAGCGGCCGGGGCTGATCGGCGGCGCGGTCAGGTGGACAGTTCGCGTTCGGCCGCGGTGCGGAACTTCGGGACCACGCGGGTCTCCCCCAGCCACGTCGTCAGCCGGGCGGCTTCGGCTTCCAGGGCGGCCGTGCGGTCGGCGCCGACGTCTTCCAGGAGGCGGAGCGCGACCTCGCCGGTGGGGCGTTGAGCCCAGGCGCCGACGACGCGGCCGTCGCACCAGGCGGTGGGGCCGATGTTGCCGCTGCGGTCGAAGAGGGCGGGGCGGTGGGGGCCGAGGTACCAGTCGCGGGTGGACCAGCCCATGGGTGTCGGGTCGAGGGCGGGCAGGAGGGCGACCCAGGGAGCCGGTTCGGGGACGGGCTCGAGGTCGTCGGCCAGTACGACGCCGGGTTCGCCGTCGAGGTCGACCTCGGCGGGGGCGACGGCGGCGAGGGCCTGTTTGGTCTGGGCGGCCGTCCAGCCGGTCCACCAGCGCAGGTCGGCGACGGGTGCCGGGCCGAAGGCGTGGAGCCAGCGTCGCGCGAGTTCGGCGCGGGCGTCGGCGGGCGGGATCGGGGGCAGGCCGCCGGGAAGCCAGCCGTCGAGCGGGGCCCAGTGGTACTGCGTGCTGAGCCAGCTGCCGCGCGGGCGCCCGCGCACGATGCGGCCGTCGACTGCGAGCTGGAAGAGCACGCGACTGGTGACGTTGCCGATCGCCGCGTACGGCTTGCCCTTGGCCATGTGAAGCTGCTGGCGCAGGCGCGGTTCGTCGTCGACCAGGTCCTGCGCCGTCGCGGATCCCCTGGCGCGCAAGGCTTTCTCGACGCTCGCGGCGACGTCGGCGAGCCAGCCCGGCGGATCCTCGACGTTGGTGGGGTGCCCGACCGTGCCGAGGTGCTGTTCGAGCAGTTTCCGTTGTTTCACCGCGATATCGCTCGCACAACCGGCCTGGACGACCGCCGCCGTGGCCACGTCGGCGACGAACATCGTGCGGCGCATGCCCAACAGCCGCACCAACGTCCGGTCCTCGTACAGCGCGCGCTCGACATCGGCCACGCCGACGTCCGGCACCCGCGCCCACGCCGCGAAGAACACCGACGCCGGGTCGGTCGCGTGCAGGGCGACGACCCCGGCGGCGGCCTCCTCGACGGTGGCCGCGGGCGCGGCGAGGTGGTGGCGCACGCCGAGCCGGGCGCGGCGCTGCGCGAGGGAGATCTTCACGGGTTCGTTGTACCAGCGGGGTCCGACAAAAACGTCTCGTCCCGGCCCGGCAGCGCGTTCTACGCTCGGGAGATGGTCACGCCTGCGCACTTCGCGGCCTTCGCCGCCCTGACGTTCCTCATGGTCGTGGTCCCCGGGCCCAGCGTGCTGTTCACCATCAGCCGCGCGCTCACCGTGGGCCGCCGCGACGCGCTGCTCACGGTGCTCGGCAACGCCACCGGCGTCTACACGCAGGTGGTGGCCATCGCATTCGGGCTCGGCGCGGTCGTCACGACGTCCGCCACCGTGTTCACCGCGATCAAGCTCGCGGGCGCGCTCTACCTCGTCTACCTGGGCGTGCAGGCGATCCGCAAGCGCCGCAAGCTCGCCGACGCCATGGCCGCCGCCGTGCGCACCACCCCGGGCCGCACCCTGACCGTGCTGCGCGACGGCTTCATCGTCGGCTTCGCGAACCCCAAGTCCATCGTCTTCCTGGCAGCGCTGCTCCCCCAGTTCGTCGACCCGGCCGCCGGCTCCGTGCCCGCGCAGATGCTGCTGCTCGGCCTTTGCCTGCCGGTGATCGCGCTCGCGTCGGACACCGCGTGGGCCCTGGTCGCCGGCACGGCCCGCACGTGGTTCGCCCGCTCGCCCCGCCGCCTCGAACTCGTCGGCGGCACCGGCGGCCTGGTGATGATCGGCCTCGGCGCGACGCTCGCGTTCACCGGCCGCAGGGACTAACCCAGCGCGGCCACCAGGTCGCCGTGCCACGAGGTGGGCAGGCCGTCCGGCGAGACCACCACCTGGTCGGCACCCGCGGCCAGGTATTCGCGCAGGCGGGTCACCACCGTGTCGAAAGAGCCGTGGACGGTGACGCCGTCGACGAGGCGGTCGGAGAGGTCGGTGACGTCCGCGTCGGTGAAGCCCATGCGGCGGAAGTTGGCGGCGTAGCAGGGGACGCCTGCCAGGAAGCGCAGTGAGCCGCCGCGCAGGGTGTCGCGGGCGCGGGCCGGGTCGGGATCCGCGGTGACGGTGACCAGCACCGCCAGGCGGGTGCCGGCGCCGAGGAGTTCGCGTGCCGAGGCGACGTAGTCCGGCGTGACGAGGAACGGGTACGCGGCCGAGGCGCGGTCGCGGGCCAGTTCGAGCATGCGGGGGCCCAGGGCGGACAGCACGCGCTGCGAGGCGGGGACCGCGGGGTCCAGCTCGTCGAGGTACGCCGAGAGCGTCGCGAGGGGGCGGGGGCCGTGGGCGCCGCCGAGGCCGGGGAGCCAGCGGCCGGGGTGTGTGGCCGCCAGTGAGCGGTAGGTCGCGGCCACGTCGGCGGCCGGGACGCGGTCCACCGAGAGGATCCCGTTGACGACGGTGATCCGCCGCGTCGCGCGGACGAGGTCGGGGACGAGCGCCAGGTTGTCGCCTTGGCCGCCCGGCACCCACAAGGTGGCGTAGCCGAGTTCCTCCAGCCGCACGGCCGCGTCGACCGCGGCGGCCGAGTCCGTGGTGTCGAACGCGGGTATCGCGGCGCCCAGTGGGCCCAGTTCGCTCATGCCGGGGGCAACTCCCGCGCCCCCGGCGGTGTTCCGCGTCACGCGGGCTGTTCGTCCACAGCGGAATCCTCGGCCGGCTCCGCGGCGGCCTCGACCTTCGCGAACATCCGCGTCGCCGAGAGCCGGGCGACGCCGTCCGGCTCGCCGAGGTCCTCCAGGGAGTTGCGGATGGTCGAGTCCACCGACAGGTACTTGCGCCCGGCGCGCAGATCGGCGTCGTTGCGCAGGCGGACGATCAGCGGGAACTCCGCGAGCGCGCCGGCGTCGAACAGGCCCGTCGTGTAGATCAGCTGCACGCCCAGCGCCTCCGCGACGGCACGCTGCAGCTCCAGGAGGTAACCCGCCGACGCGCGGCCGATCGGGTTGTCCAGGAACAGCACGCCGGAGTGGCGGTTGCGGGCCTTGCCGCGGTTGTTCGCGCGCAGCGCCGCGAGCGTGCAGTACAGGATGATCGCGGCGGTCAGCTGCTGGCCGCCGGAGAACACGTCGCGGATCTCGGACACGCGCTGGCGTTCGGTGCGCAGCACGGAGTCGGGCTTGAGCATGTCGACGCGGAACCCCTTGGGCGCGGCCACCTGCACGCCGCGCAGCACCAGGGAAAGGCCGTCGCGCTTCACGTCGCGGCCGTCGGCCGTCTTGCCCACCGCGGCCTCGTCCACGACCTCGCCGAGCTTCTCGGCCAGCACGTTGTCCTCGAGCTCGGTGAAGCGGATGCGCAGGAACTCCTGGCCCGACCAGTCGCCGAGGCCGTCGGGCAGCCGTGACACGCGCTGGGCCGAGCGCAGGGTGCGCAGCGCGCCGTCGACCATGCCCTGCAGGCGCGTGATGATGCCGCCGCGGTGCCGGTCGATCTGGGCGAGGTCGTCGGTCAGCGTGCGCAGCCGCGGCCGCAGCGCCTCGGCCCACTCGGCCGCGTGGCCGGGCAGCTGGTCGCGTTTCACCGCGATCACCTGCTGGCGCACGGGCGTGCTCAGCTTCTCGAACCGCTTCTCCGTGGCGTACTGCGCCAGCTGGTCGGCCGCCGCACGCACCCGGCGGTCGCCCGCGTCGGCGGCTTCCTGCGCGGTCGTCAGCACGGTGTTGAGCTGAGAATGCTTGCTGCGGGCCGATTCCACGTCACCGTCGTAGGCCTCGGCCGGGTCCTCCGGCAGCAGGTGCGCGAGCGATTCGCCGAGCAGCCCGAAGCCGGAGGCCGACGCCTTCGCCGCGTCCAGCGTCGCCTCCGCCGCCGCGCGCCGCTCCTGCAGTTCTTCCCACGTGCGGGCCGCCGCCGAGACCTCCAGCGAAGCGGCGTCGATCAGCTCCAGGCCGTGCTCGATGTCGCGCGGCCGCTCGGCGGGCGAGGCCGCGCCCGTCTGCAGCGGCAGCACGTCCAGCTCCGCCCGCCGCGTGGACACCTGCCCGATCGCCTCGGTGCGGTCCTCCTCCACGGCGTCGACGACGCGGCGCGCGCGGGCCAACGCGGCCGCGCGAGCCGAAGCGTCGGAGCCGTCCGGCGTCTCCAGCAGCTCCGCCGCCCGCGTGCGCACGGCTTCGTCCAGCGCCTCGAGCGCCGAGCCCGCCGCGGCTTCCGCCGACTCGGCCTGTTCCAGCTCTGCGCGCAGGTCGCTGCCGACTTCCACCTTCGCGTAGGCCTCCGAGGCCGACGCGAAGGTCCGCCGCAACGCGTCCACGGGTTCGGCCGGCGCCTCGGCGTCCTCGGTCACCTCCGCCGCGCCCGGGACCTCGGCCAGCTCGGAGCGTGCGGTGGTCGCCGTGCGGCGGTGCCCGTCGGCGGTCCGCTGCTCCTCCCCCGCCTGCTCGCGCAGCCGCGCCGCGCGAGCCGCCGCGTCGGCCGCCGTGGTCCCCGCGCGCTCGGCGATCTCCGTGGCCCGCTCCACTTCTTCGGTCCACTCGGCGACCCGCGTGGCCCGGGTCGTGAGCTCGCCCAGCTTGCGCGCCTTCTCCTCGGCCTCCGTCACGGCCACGCGCAGCGCCGGCACGCGCTCGCGCAGCGTCGCGGCCTTTTCGCTCAGCCGCGTGAACTCCGCCTCCGCCTGCCGCAGCGCCGTCTGCGCGGTTTCCCTTGCCACACGGGCACTTTCGGCCTGCTCCGCGAGCGTGGCGATCGCGCCGGCCGGGTAGTCCTCGCGCCAGGTCGTGAGCTTCCACGTGAGCGCGCCGTCGGTGGCGAGCGCACCGGCCAGCTGTTCCAGCCGCCGCTGGCGTTCGGCGTGCCGCAGCGCCACGGCCTCGCGTTCGGTGTCGGCCGCTTCCTCGTCGTACATCGCCGGGTTCGGCGGCACGAGGAACTCCACGCCCGCCGCGGCCTCGCCGTCGTCGCGCTGGAACGCCTCGGTGGTGCCCACCGCGATCACCGCGCTGGGCAGCAACCGCCCGGCCGCCAGCACCTCACGCGCCCGCGGCACCTGCGCGGCGTCGTTCAGCAGCACGCCCGCGACGAGCTGCGGCAGGCGCTCCAGCACGTCGGCGCGGCGGCCGGCGTCCAGTTTGGACAGGTAACGCCAGCCGGACCACGCCGTGATCCCGGCTTCCTCCAAGGCGTCCAGGGCCGCCTGAACGTCGTGCGGCGGCGGGAGCAGGCCGCCGGAGCCGAGCGCCGCCAACGCGCGCTCGTCGGCCGACTCCTCCATCCGCAGCGCCGTCTGCTCCTTCTCGACGGCCGCGCTCGCCTCTCGAAGGCGTTGCAGCAGCACGGGAAGGTCGCTTTCGAGGCGCACGTCGTCGGCGCCGAGCAGCTCGACGAGCCGGGGTTCCACCGCGAGCGCGTCCGTCCGCCGGTGCGCCCGGTCGAGGTCTTCCGCAGCGCGCACCAGACGGTCCTGAGTGGACCCGGCGAGCTGGTTGGCCTCGTTCACGGCCCGTTGCGCCGCCTGCAGATCCTCGGCCGCGCGGTCGAGCTCCTGCTCACGGCGGCCCAGCTCCGCGGCCGACTCGTCGGCGTGAGCTCGGGCCGCGCGCGAAGCCTCCGCGACGTCCGCGCCGGCCGTCAACAGTCCACTTCGGACGGACGTCGAGATTTCCTCACGCAGCTCCGCGATCCGCGACGACAGCCCCCGCGCCTCGGCCCGGCGAGACGCCGCCAGGTTCGCGGCCTCGTCCCGATCGGCCTGCGCCTTCTCCGCCTCCGCGCGCAACGCGTCCGCGTGAGCCTCGGCCTTGTCCGCCTGCCGTTGCGCGTCGCGGGCCAGCGCCGTGAGACCACGCGCCAGCGCCGACGCGGCGGAGTTGCGAGCCGCCAGCGCGGGCTTCGCCTTCTCCTCGCGGTTGCCGACGAGCTCACGCAGGTCCTTCGCCTTGCGGGAGGCGTTCAGCTGGTTCAGGACGGTCGCGGTCTCGCGCCACGCCTCGGCCGCCGTCTTCGCGTCGGCCAGCTCGGCGTCCACGCGCTGGCGCGCTTCCTGCGCCTCCTCCAGCCGCAGCACGGCGACGAGCCGGCGCAGCTCCGTGACCCCCGCGGCGAGCCGGCGGTGGTCACCCTCGGCCAGCTTCTCCGCCGACTTCACCTCGTCGACGTGTTCTTCGAGCCCCGAAAGCCGCGCGTTCTCCAGCTCGTTGCGCGCGTGGATGCGGCCGGCGAGCTCACGCAGATCCGCGCGGGCCGACTCGGCGATCCGGCGCGACGCGGCGGCCACGCCCTCCTCGTCGGCGAGCGGGCCGAGCAGTTCGAGGGCGCCCTCCACGAAGTCCTTCTCCGCCAGCAGGTCGCCGCGCTGCGCGAGGTTGTGCGCATACGTCGACACGACCTCGGCGAGGTCCTTCGGCTCGTCCTCCGACAGCACGGCGCGCAGCAGGAACTCCACGAACGCCTCGTCGGTGGAGAACTGGAACGCGTCGGCCGCCTCGCCCTCGCCCGCGTTCATCGCGCGCTGGTAGCGGAACAGCTCCGTGTCGAGGCCGAGCGAGTCGAGCCGGCCGGTCCACTCGTGGTGGCGGCGCGTCCACGACAGCTCCAGCTCCGGCTCGGCCATCGCGGCCGCGGCGATCCGGTCGTGGAAGCCGGACATCGTGAGCAGCCGGCCGTCCTCGGTCAGCGGCAGCGAGTCGAGGCCCAGCTCCTGCGTGGGACGGAAGCAGTACCAGGAGTCCACGAGGTTCTCCGAGTCCGCCGACGTCACGTGCCCGCGCCACTCCGAGACCTTGCCGGTGATCACGCGGTGCCCGGTCTCCACGTGCAGCCACTCCAGGGCCACGTGCGAGACGTCCTTGGCCGCCACGAACTTCTCCAGCACCTTCGTGCTCGTGGTCCCGACCACCTGGCGGCGGCCGGGCAGCATCACCGAGAAGATCAGCTTGATCAGCACCGACTTGCCGCCGCCGTTCTCCAGGAACAGCACGCTCGCGGGCGAAGGCCGGCGCACCGGTCCCCCGGCGTGGATGCCGGCGCTGAACAACGCGTCCTGCTTCGGCGCGGTGATGGTGGCGCCGACGCCGCTGAAGTCCAGCACCACGTCCTGGTAGCGGGCGCCCGCGGGGCCCACCGAGTGCAGGCGGACCCGCGAAAGCTCGTACATCGAATCCCCTCTACTGCAACGTGTCCGAAGAGGCCGCGCGCAGCGTTCCCCCCGCGCTCGCGACCGCGACGACGTCGAGCGCGAGCAGGTCGTCGAACGCCGCGTCGGCGGCCAGCTCGCGCACCTGGATCTGGTACCGCGGCGTGGTGCGGTAGGTGCCGCCCTGCTCGTCGCTCACCGGCACCAGGAAGCCCTGGTCGGCCAGGAACCGCAGGGCGCGCGCGACCATGCCCCGGGTGGTGTCGGCGGCCATGCGGCCGTCCTTCGTGGCCGCCGCGGCCGGGCGCCGGGCGTAGGCGCGCCACGCCTGCTCCAGCTCCGGCGCGTCGGCCAGCGGGTCGTTGTTGGCCTCGGCCTGCTGCGCGCGCTCGTCGAGCATGCGCGCGGCCTCGCGGACCATCGCGTCGACCTGCTCCACGCTCACGCGGCCGATGTAGGTGTCGTTGGCGAGGTCGTCGGGCCGCGGGTAGGCCAGCGCGGCGGCGGCGAGGTGGATGAGGCCGTGGATGACCTTCTCCGTCTCGCGGCGTTCGCGGATCTTGGCCTGGCGCGCGTAGCTGTCCATTTTGATCTCGAAGATCGACTCGTCCACGGCGGCCAGCACCGCGCCCGCCTGCTGGTTGACCTCCAGCACCATCAGCCCCAGGCCCGACGCGACGGCGTGGGTCAGGGCCTTGAACGCGTTGTCCTCGGCGTAGCGGCGCACCAGCTCGCCGTAGACGACGTCGCGGGCGGGCAGCTGCTTCGGGCGCATGCCGAACGCGACGAGGCGCGCGGCGGCCTCGGCGTCGACGCTCGTGTGGGTCACGGGCATCAGGCGACCTCCTCGCTCTCTTCGGCAGGTTCTTCGGCGCGCTCGACCTCGGCGGTGGACAGCAGCAGGTCGGCACCGCCGAACTCGGGGTCGTCCAGCAGCGTGCCGTCGTCGACGGCCAGCAGCACGTGGCGTTCCCCCTGGCGGCGCGCGGCGCCGATCTCGGGACTGTAGGCGTGCAGGGCGCGCAGCGCGACCAGGGTGGCCAGACCGGGTTGCTTCGTGCGGCGCGCGTCCTCCAGCAGACCCGACAGGCGGCGCGGCACGTCGGGCAGGTCGAGCAGGTCGTCGGCGAGGCGCCACACGTCGTCGCCGAAGCGGTCGGTGTCCTCGGCCGGCATCAGCTCGGGCTCGGGGATCTCGCCGACGAGCTGGTCGCGTTCCGGCGCGGGCCGCAGCAGCAGCGAGACGAGCGAGGACAACGCGGGCACCACCGGCGGCGTGATGCCGGCGACCGCGTGGAAGAAGTGCTCGGCGGGCGCGACGGCGTCGGCCAGTGGCAGGCCGAGCGTCGGGACGAGCAGCTGGCCGAACAGGTCGATCGTCGCGCGCTGCGGCGGACCCGAGAACTGCTGGCGGTCCTGCTCGGCGCGGAACACGGCGCCGGCGGCGGCCAGGCGCGACTGCAGCCGCGTGTGGCGGCGGATGCAGTCGGCGACGATGTCGACGAGCTCGGCCGCGCGCCGCTTGTGGTCGGGCTCTTCGGATTCATCTCGTGCGGTGGTGATGTTCTTGAGGATCGCGTTCTCCGCGCGGAAGCGGGATTCGATGTGCCCGAGCGCCGAGTCGATCAGGTCCGGCACCTCGAGCTCCCAGTCGACGGCGCGCACGTCGCGGCGCGTGGCGTCGAGCTTGGCGCGCAGGGTCTCGCCGTACTGCACGGTGCGGTAGCGCGCCTGCTCGGCCGCGAGCTTCGCGTCGGCGAGCCGGCCGCGGTTGATCAGGTTCTCGAGCTTCACCTCGGCCGCGATCTGGGCCGACTCGACGTCGGTGTCCAGCGCTCCGACGAGCACGTTGATGGCCTCGTCGGTGGCGCGCAGGTAGACCTCGCCGTCGGGCGCGGCCAGCTCGACGAGCAGCTTGAAGTCGAACTGGCGGCGCTGGTAGCCGCCGGGGCCCATCGAGCCGTAGACGCGCCGGAAGCCGCGGTCGGTGGTGCCGACGTTGATGAGGTTGTCCAGCACCCACTTCGCGACGCGCACGTGCTCCTCGGGCGTGCGCGAAGGCGCCTGCTGCGCGATGAACGGCAGCAAGCGGTCGATGACCCGGTCGTGGCCCGCGCCGGTGTCGAAGTCCATCGCGATGGTGACCTGGTCGATCGTGTGCAGCGCGATCTCGGCCATCTGGTAGATCGTCGCGTCGGCCCAGTCGAGCTTGGCCTTGCGCGCGTCGAGGTCGTGCAGCGGCGCGGTGCACGCGAGCGCCTTCAGCCGGCGGGTCAGCCCCTCGTCGGCCAGGCCCGCGAACCCCATGTCGTCGTCTCGCACAGCAGGCCAGGCTAGTCGGCCTGCTCAGGCGCCCGCACACGCGGACGGCTAGCGTGACCCACATGCGTGAGATGAGCAGGGCCGAGTGGTGGGCGTTCGCGACCGAGGGCACGCGGACGGGGATGCTGGGGATCGTGCGCGCCAACGGTGCCCCGATCGTCACGCCGATCTGGTTTCTGCTGAACGAGGGCCCCGACGGTGACGAAATCGTGTTCACCACGGGCACGGACACGCTGAAGGGCAAGGCACTGCGGCGCGACCCGCGGCTGTCGCTGGCGGTCGACGACCAGAAGCCGCCGTATTCCTACGTGCAGTTCACCGCCGAGGCGACGCTGCACCACGACCTCGACGAGATGCTCGACTGGGCGACCCGGCTCGGCGGCCGTTACATGGGCGCGGACCAGGCCGAGGCGTACGGCAAGCGCAACGCCGTGCCGGAGGAATCGCTCGTTCGGGCGAAGATCACGAAGGTGATCGCGCGGGCGGACATCGCGGGCTGAACGAGTCCGCGCCGCGCGGCGAGCCGAATGTCGTCCTGGTGCCGGACGTGACCCGGGAGTCGGTCGCGCGCCGGTGGTCGGCTCGCACGCCCCGGTGACCTGGACTGGTTGCTGTGGTTCGACCCCGGTGTGCGCCGGCCGAGCCACACTGCGCCGGCCGGACGTGGATCGGCGAGCGAGCGGGCGGTGGCGGAACCGGGCCGTCGCGGAGATTCGCCTGGCTGCTCGGCTGATCCCGGCGCTGGGGAGCTGCCGCGGTTGACGGACGGTGATCGAGCGGTCCGGTATTGACACCACCCCGTCCGGGATGGTGTCATTTCCGTAATAGATAGGAAAGTTTCCTAACTATCAACCTCGATCAGTCCACGACCCCGCCCCCGGCACCTCTCCGCTCCGCCCTCCCGGCCGCACTGCCGCCGCCGGATCCCCTGTCCCGCAGGGGTTCCCCCCGGCGCGACGGCCTTCGGCGGCGCGTGCTCGTGCCGGAACCCAGGACTGCGCCCGGGGGTGACCGGAGCGGCGCCGGTCACCCCCGGGCGCACACCAGCGCCGTCGCCTTCCCGGCGGCGCGCACCCCGGACCGCGGCCGGGACGACCGGAGCGGCGCCGGTCGTCCCGGCCGCGCCGGCGTTTCGAGCACGTATGTCCACAGCGGACACTTCACCAGCCGAAGAGCACCGCCATCATGCGCGCGCAGCGGTCGGTCATCGCCACGGCGGTCTCGGCCGGGCGGTCGATCCACCAGCTGATGAGCGAGTCCACGACACCGGTCCAGACGTGGGCGAGGGCCTCCACGTCCAGCGCGTCCGACAGCCCGTGCGAGCCCAGCAGCTGGCCGGCACCGACGAGGGCGAACGCGTCGAGCCGTTCACGATAGTCGCCGGCCGCGGCGGCGATGTCGCCCGCCGCGGGGACCGTCGGGTCGCGCAGGAGCTTCCAGGCGTAGCGGTCGTGGTCGAAGGTCGCGAAGATCGCCGCCAGGACCGCGAGCGGCATGCGCTCCGGGTCGCCGCCGGCCGCCATGGTCTCGGCCACGCCCTCCGTCAGCCGGTCGCCCGCGCGGTGCAGGCACGCGAGGTACAGCCCTTCCTTCGAACCGAAGTACTGGTACAGCAAGGGTTTCGTGACGCCCACGCGGCGCGCGATCTCCACCATCGACGCGCCCGCGTACCCCGCCCGGCCGAACTCTTCGGTGCCCGCCGCGAGGATCTGCGACTCGCGCTCGCCGCGCGGCACGCCCTTCGTCCCGACGGCCCTTGACCCTGTCACGGCGTTGAGCCTACCGTAAGTGACCCTTGGGTAAGTTACCTCGGAGTTAGTTCCGCGGGAGGAGACGACGTGGCCGACTTCCTGGCGCACCTGCGTGACCCGGTGCTCTACGCGATCCCGGTGTTCCTGCTGTTCGTGGCCGTCGAGATCGTGGCCGTGCACGTGCTCGGCCACGACGACGACGTGGTCGGCTACAGCCCGGCCGACACCCGGACGAGCATGCTGATGGGCACTGTCGCGCTCGGCGTGAACGCGCTGTTCCGGCTCGTGATGCTCGTGGTCTTCGCCGTGTTCTTCGAGCTGGCGCCGGTGAAGTTCGACCCACGCGACTGGTGGACGTGGGTGCTCATGCTGCTGGGCCAGGAGCTCGTGTTCTACGCCTACCACCGCGCGAGCCACCGCGTGCGGCTGCTGTGGGCCGGGCACCAGGTGCACCACTCCAGCGAGCACTACAACTTCTCGACGGCGCTGCGGCAGAAGTGGACCCCGTACTTCCAGCTGCCGTTCTGGTCCGTGCTCGCGCTGTGCGGGATCCCGCCGTGGATGATCCTCACCGGCCTGTCGATCGACCTCGTGTACCAGTTCTTCGTGCACACGGAGAAGGTGCGGAAGCTGCCGCGCTGGTTCGAGTACGTCTTCAACACCCCCTCGCACCACCGCGTCCACCACGGCAGCGACGCCGAGTACCTCGACGCGAACTACGGCGGCATCCTGATCGTCTGGGATCGGCTGTTCCGCAGCTTCGTCCCCGAGGGCAAGCGGCCGACCTACGGGCTGACCACCAACATCGGGACCTACAACCTGCTGAAGGTCGGCTTCCACGAGTACGGCTCGATCCTGCGGGACCTTCGCGGTGCGGCTTCGTGGCGGGACCGGGTGGGGTATGTGTTCGGCCCGCCGGGCTGGTCACCCGAGCAACTTCGCGACGAGCCGCGCAAGCCCCAGGGCACCCGCCGCGTCGTCGGCCCGGCGGGCAATGACGAACAGCGGACCGGTCCGGTCCAGGGCCACGCCGTCGCTGGTCAGTAGGTGATCGGCGACGAGCATCGCCAACCGGCCGTTGCCGTCGGCAAACGGGTGGAAGAAGCACACGTCGAGGTACGCCCGCGCGACCCGGCCCGGCAGCGGAGTGTGGTCGTGGGCTTCGGCGAGACGGGCTTCGAACTCCGCGGGTGTGGTGGGCCCGTAGCGTTCCCGGCCGCCCTTGGCGAACGCCGCCGTGGTGCGGAACGCGGTCGGCTCGCCGAGCACGATTTCCTGCCAGGCAGCCAGAATCTCGACGGTGAGGCGCCGTCCGACGTCCGCCCGCGACCTCGCGAGCGCGGCTGCCAACCGCTCGGCGCGCTCCTCGCTCCGGCGACGAACGGTGGTGCCGACGAACTCGGCCACGCCGTCCCGGCCGCCGGTTTTCGGTGACGCGCCGGGAACCTCGGCCCACGGGACGTTCGCGCGGACGGTGAGCCAGGTCCGCAGATCGTCACGCACCGGGCTCGGCCGCGGCGATCCGCCGCGCGAGCGCGGCGACCTCGCTTTCGGCCGGCGCGCACCAGCTCTCGAACCGGCCGCCGAGGGCGTGCTCGACGAGCTGCGGGTCGGCGATCCCCTGGTCGGCCAGGAACCAGTCCAGGACCTGCGCGCAGTGCCGGTACCACGCGTCGCCGGCTTCGGTGCGGTCCACGACTTCCTCCACGAGCGCGGGCACCGCCCGTTCCCACGCGGCGAGCCGCTCTCCGGCGGGACCGGCCGGCAGCGCGTGCGTGGCGAACAGGTCGACGAGCCGTTCGAGCCAGTCGCGCCATTCCCTCAGCGCGGTGAGGGCGCGGGTGGCCGTCTCGGCCGGGGTGGTCACGGAATCCGTGACACAGCACCAAGAAGCCACCGGGCCGCCGCCGAAGTCGCTTTCGCCGCGGCCCCAGGCCCAGCCGCGCGTCCACGGGCCGATGCGGCGGTCGAGCGCGGCCAGGACGCCTTCGGTCCAGTCGTCGTCCCAGGGGACGGCGGCGATGACCGCGGCGGCCGCGGCGGCGTCGAAGGGGTGCGCTCGGGGGTCCACCTCGGCCCAGGTGAGGCCGGCGGGAAAGTAGTCGTACAGCGACATGAGGAGTCGAGCATCGCGCACGGTCGTGGTGTGCCGCAACCGAATTACGCAGGTCAAATCGGTTGCGCCGCATGGTGTTCTGGAAGGGTGACCGAACCGAACCGCCCGCATCGCTGGGATCTCGTGCGCCCCGACCAGCTCGGGAGTCTGCCCACCGGGGCGCCCGTGCTGTGGTTCCTGGACGAGCTCACGGCGTGTGCGGCGAAGGTGCTGGCGCGCAGTGAGGACGGGGACCTCTTCTTCGTCGGGCGGTCGGCCGACAGCGTGTACGACCTGTTGAGCGGGGCGCTCACCGACCGCAGCCGGCTGCGGTTGCTGCCGTTGTCATTGGGCATGGTCGGTGACACGGATCCGCTCGCGGGTGCGGAAGCGGCGCAGCTGCGGGCGAACCTCACCGACGCCGGGCTCTCCCCCGCCGCGCTCGCGGGTGGCGGGGCGCCGGTGGTGTTCACCGACCTGGTGCACTCGGGCAGCACGTTCCGGACGCTCGTGCACCTGCTGCGAACCTGGGCCGCGGATGAAGACGTCGCGTGGGTGGAAGTTCGGCGCAGGATGCGGTTCCTCAGCATCACGTGGCGTTACGACACGAGCCCCAAGACCTGGCGCTGGCACCAGCACGCGGACTGGACCGCCGAGCTGCCCGCGAGCGCCGTCCGCAACGTCTCCCTCGACGGCGACGTCTGGGCGTACTTCGGCAATACGCAACCGAAGCTCACGCGGTCGTTCTCGCGCGAGAAGTGGGGCGCCGAGGACGCCCGCGCGCCCCGCCACGACGACAAGACCCGCGAGGCCCTCGCCGAAGCACTGGCCGTCGTCGCGGCCGGTCGCACACCCGAAGTGCGCGACCGGCTGGTGCACGGCATCGTGAAGGAACCGGCGATCGCGCGGCCGTGGCTGCGCGCGCTCGTCACCGAGCTGAAACTGCCGGCCCCGAGAAGGCCTTAAGCCTCCTCGTCCTCCAGCATCTCCGGCGTCACCGCGGACTCCGTGTCCGGGATGTTCAGGTCCTTCGCCCGCTTGTCCGCCATCGCGAGCAGACGCCGGATGCGGCCGGCGACCGCGTCCTTCGTCATCTGCGGGTCGGACAGCTGGCCGAGCTCCTCCAGCGACGCCTGCCGGTTGGACAGCCGCAGCTTGCCGGCCGCCAGCAGGTGATCGGGCGCGGTGTCGCCGAGGATGTCGAGGGCCCGTTCGACCCGGGCGGCCGCCGCGACGGCCGCGCGGGCAGAGCGGCGGAGGTTGGCGTCGTCGAAGTTGGCGAGGCGGTTGGCGGTCGCGCGGACCTCGCGGCGCATCCGCCGTTCCTCCCACTGCAGCACGCTCGCGTGAGCGCCGAGGCGCGTCAGCAGCGCGCCGATGGCGTCGCCGTCGCGCACCACGACCCGGTCGGCGCCGCGGACCTCGCGCGACTTCGCCTGGATGCCCATGCGCCGGGCCGCGCCGACGAGAGCCAGCGCCGCTTCCGGGCCCGGGCACGTGACTTCCAACGACGACGAGCGGCCGGGTTCCGTCAGCGAACCGTGGGCCAGGAACGCACCGCGCCAGGCGGCTTCCGCGTCGGCGACGCCGCCGGACACCACGGCCGCGGGCAGGCCGCGCACCGGCCGCCCGCGCTGGTCGATCAGCCCGGTCTGGCGGGCGAGGCCTTCGCCGTCCTTCACCACGCGCACGACGTACCGCGTGCCCTTGCGCAGGCCGCCGCTGGCGGTGATCACGTGCACGTCGGACTGGTGGCCGTAGAGCTCGTGGATCTCCTTGCGCAGCCGCCGGGCCACGGAACCCGTGTCGAGCTCGGCCTCCACCACCACGCGGCCGGCCACGATGTGCAGCCCGCCGGCGAAGCGAAGCAGTGACGCGACCTCCGCCCGGCGTGGCCCGATCTTCGTGATCTCGAGCCTGCTCAGTTCGTCCTTCACCGCGGCGGTCATCGCCATGTACTGCCCCTCCTGCCTTCCGCTGCGCGCCCGCCGTCAGCCACGGTGCCCGCTGTGTCCCCCATCGAGGCCGAGAGCCTCTCGCATGCACCGGGCGAGCGCATCAGGATCATGCCGTCCCTCCACGACCGGGTCGGCCACCGCCCCCAAATGGGCGCGGCCACCCAGCCGCTGCGCCGCCCGGCGCAGACTTGCCGGGTCCGGCACGGAATCGCGGTCCGCGATCACGGCGTCGACCCGCAGCGCGGGGGCGTGCTCGAAGAGTACGTCCAGATGCCGCTCCGGGGAGAACCCGGCAGTTTCCCCCGGCTGGGGGACAAGGTTGAGGACCACCACCTTGGTGGCCTTCGTGCGCACGAGCGCGTCGTACAGATCCGGCACGAGCACGTGGGGCAGCACGCTGGTGAACCACGAGCCCGGCCCCAGGAACACCACGTCGGCGCCGAGCACGGCGTCGATGGCCTCCGGACAGCCCTGTGGCGGCCGCGCCTGACGTCCGACCGGGTGCAGGCTGATGCGGTGCACCTGGCCCGGGGTGCTCGCCACGGCGACCTGGCCGCGGATCCGGCGGACGGCGCCCGGGTCCTCGCTGTCGAGGCCGCTCACCTCGGCCTCGATCTCCAGCGGCTCCGGGGACATCGGCAGCACCCGTCCGGAAATCCCCGTCAGGCGGCTCGCCTCGTCGAGCGCCGCCACGGGATCACCGAGCACCTCGAACAGGCCGGCCAGCAGCAGGTTGCCCACCGCGTGGCCGGCCAGCGCGCCGTCGCCCCCGAAGCGGTGCTGGAAGACCTCGGCCCAGAGCGTGCCGCCGTCTTCGGCCGCGAACGCCGCGAAGGCCTGTCGCAGGTCGCCCGGCGGCAGGAGACCCAGCTCGCGCCGCAGCCGCCCGGACGAGCCACCGTCGTCGGCGACGGTGACCACCGCCGTGACCTCCCGGGTGACCCGCCGCAACGCGGTGAGCGTCGCGTGCAGGCCGTGTCCACCGCCGAGCGCGACCGCGCGCACGTCACTCACGGCCAAGGTCGCGGTGCACCACCTTCACGGCCATTCCGTCCTCCTTGGACAGTCGGTGCGCGAGCTCTTCCGAGATCGCGACGCTGCGGTGCTTCCCGCCCGTGCAGCCGACGGCGAGGGTGAGGTACCGCTTGCCCTCGCGCTTGTAGCCGGCGCCGATGAGCCGCAGCAGCTGGTGGTAGCGGTCGAGGAATTCCTCCGCGCCTTCCTGCGACAGCACGTAGTTGCGGACCTCGCCGTCGAGGCCGGTGTGCTCACGCAGCTCCGGGATCCAGAACGGGTTCGGCAGGAACCGCACGTCCATCACCAGGTCGGAGTCCATCGGCAGGCCGTACTTGTAGCCGAACGACAGCACGGTCACCCGCGTCTGCGTGCTCGCCTCGGAGCCGAAGGCGTCCTCGATCTTCGCCCGCAGGTCGTGCACCGACAGCGCCGACGTGTCGAGCACCAGGTCGGCTTCCTCGCGCAGCGGCGCGAGCAGCTTGCGTTCGGCGGTGATGCCGTCGGCGAGCCGCCCGTCGCCCTGCATCGGGTGGCCGCGGCGGACGGCCTCGAAGCGGCGCACCAGCACCGCGTCGGTGGCCTCCAGGAACAGCACGCGCGGCTTGTACCCGCGCGCGTCGAGGTCCTTGATCACCGAGGCCAGGTCGTCGGTGAACGCGCGCGAACGCACGTCCATCACCACGGCCACCTTGGTGATCGCGCCGCGCGCCTGCGCGCCCAGCTCGACCATGGTGGCGATGAGCTCCGGCGGCAGGTTGTCCACGACGAACCAGCCCAGGTCCTCCAGGCACTTCGCCGCGGTGGAGCGGCCCGCTCCCGAGAGGCCGCTGACGACGGCGACCTCCATCCCGGTTCCCCGGTTGTCCTCTTGCGCACTCACGATGGTTCCTTCCCCGATCACGACCCCTTGTCCCCTCCCGAGCCGGCACCGGTCTCCCCGGCCAGTGCCGCCACCACGGCCTCCGCGGTGCGCCTGCCGAAGCCGGGCACCGCCTCGATCTCCTCGACCCTGGCTTGCTTGAGCTTCTTCACCGAGCCGAAGTGCTTGATCAGCGCGGTGCGCCGAGCCTGCCCCAGCCCGGGCACACTGTCCAATTCGGACGCCGACAGCCGCTTGGACCGCTTCTCGCGGTGGTAGCGGATGGCGAAGCGGTGGGCCTCGTCGCGCAGGCGCTGCAACAGGTACAGCGCTTCGGACGTGCGCGGCAGGATCACCGGGTCGGGGTCGGCGGGCAGCCAGACCTCCTCCAGCCGCTTCGCGAGCCCCACCACCGCGATGTCGGTGATCCCCAGCTCCGCCAGCACGTCGGCCGCCGCCGTGGCCTGCGGGCCGGCGCCGTCGACCACGAGCAGGTTGGGCGGGTAGGCGAACTTGCGCGGCCGGCCCGTCTCCGGGTCGATGCCCGGGCGGGCGGGTTCGATCGCCTCGCCGTTCGGTTCGCCGCCATCGCCGTCACCGCTGACGGTTTCGGCCGGGCCGTCCTCGGCGGTTTCCTTGAGGTAGCGGTGGAACCGGCGGCGCACGACCTCCGCGATCGACGCGACGTCGCCCTCTTCCGCCGCCTCGCGCAAGGCGAACCGGCGGTACTCGGACTTGCGCGCGAGCCCGTCTTCGAAGACCACGAGCGACGCGACCACGTCGCTGCCCTGGATGTGGCTGATGTCGATGCACTCGATGCGCAGCGGCGCGCTGTCGAGCGCGAGGAAGTCCTGCAGTTCCTGCAACGCCGCCGACCGCGCGGTGAGGTCGCCGGCGCGGCGCAGCTTGTGCTGGGTGAACGCTTCGGCCGCGTTGCGCTCCACCGTCTCGGCGAGCGCCTTCTTGTCGCCGCGCTGGGCCACGCGCACCCGCACCCGCGAGCCGCGCATCCCCGAGAGCCACTCCCCCAGCGCTTCCGCGTCCGCAGGCAGTTCGGGCACGAGCACCTCGCGCGGCACGACCGGGCCGCTGTCGACGCCGTCGCGCGCCGCGCGGTCGGACTCCTCGCCGTAGAACTGCGTGATGAACTGGTCGACGAGGTCCGGCACGGCCATTTCCTCGGCCTTGTCGATGACCCAGCCGCGCTGCCCGCGCACGCGCCCGCCGCGCACGTGGAAGACCTGCACGGCGGCTTCCAGCTCGTCGTGGGCGAAGGCGACGACGTCGGCGTCGGTCCCGTCGCCGAACACCACCGCCTGCTTCTCCATCGCGCGGCGAAGCGCGCCCAGGTCGTCTCGCAGCCGCGCCGCGCGTTCGAACTCCAGCTCCTCCGACGCCGCGGACATCTCCTGTTCGAGGCGCCGGATCATCGCGTCGGTGCGGCCGGCGAGGAAGTCGCAGAAGTCCTCGACGATCCCGCGGTGCTCGTCGGCGCTGACCCGCCCGACGCACGGCGCCGAGCACTTGTCGATGTAGCCGAGCAGGCACGGCCGCCCGATCTGGCCGTGGCGGCGGAACACTCCGGCGGAGCACGTGCGCGCCGGGAAGACGCGCAGCAGCAGGTCGAGCGTCTCGCGGATCGCCCACGCGTGGGAGTACGGCCCGAAGTAGCGCACGCCCTTCTTGCGCGCCCCGCGGTAGACGTGCAGGCGCGGGAACTCCTCGTTCAACGTCACCGCGAGCACCGGGTAGCTCTTGTCGTCGCGGTAGCGGACGTTGAACCGCGGGTCGAACTCCTTGATCCAGTTGTACTCGAGCTGCAGCGCCTCGACCTCGGTGGTGACCACGGTCCACTCGACGCTCGCGGCCGTGGTGACCATCTGGCGCGTGCGCGGGTGCAGGCCCATGAGGTCGGCGAAGTAGGAGTTCAGCCTGCTGCGCAGGCTCTTGGCCTTGCCGACGTAGATGACCCGCTTGGCGGCGTCGCGGAACTTGTACACGCCAGGGGCGTCCGGGATGCTCCCCGGCGAGGGACGGTAGGTGGTCGGGTCAGCCACGTCCCAAGCCTATGGCGCGGCCCCGACAAGTTTGCGAGGCCCCGGTGCACAGGGGACGTCGAGTGCCCGGCCAGTGCCCCGAACCCGACGGAAGTCGGGTGATCCGGGCAGAAGCGACGTTCGTCGGTTCCCGGCCGGGTGACGCGCTGATTACCGTCCGTTCCAGCCGAAACCCGGCTCTTCCGGTCCCCACCGAGAGGAACATCCCGTGAGCAGAACCCGAATCGCCGGCGCCGTCACCGCCGTCGCGGTCGCGTGCACCCTGGCCGGCGGTACCGCTGCCACCGCGCAGACGAACATCGTGGGCGGCAGCACCGCGCCCGCCGTCAGCTGGGGCGCCCAGGTCTACGTCAATACCCCGGGCCGCGACTTCCAGGGCTTCAACTGCTCGGGCACGGTCGTCGCGTCGCGCTGGGTGATGACGGCCGTGCACTGCCTCGACGAAGACGGCAGCGGCATGTACGTGCGCGTGGGCACCAACACGCTCTTCGGCGGCACCAAGATCGCCGTCGACCGCGAGGAGGAGTCACCCAACGGCGACATCGCCCTCCTGCACCTCGCCCAGGCCACCTCCGCCACGCCGATCACCCTCGGCAGCGCCGACCCGGCCACCGGCAGCACCAACCAGCTCTACGGCTGGGGCCGCACGACCCCGACCGGCCCGCCGGCGTCCGCGCTTAAGGTGACGAACGTGCAGGTCACCGGCCGCTCCACCGACGCGTTCGGCGGCCGCGCGATCCAGAGCGTCGGGATCAACGGCTCGGCCTGGAAGGGCGACTCGGGCGGGCCCGAGGTCTCCAACGGCGTGCAGGTCGGCGTCGCGTCGACCGTGCAGAACCAGAGCGGCACGAACACCCGCGGCACCAACAACTACGCGAGCGTCGCCACCAGCCGCTCGTGGATCCGCAGCACCGCGGGCGTCTGATCCGCGCCGGCCCCACCGAGCCGGGGGTGCGTGGCCGGGTGCCCCGGGCCACGCACCCCTATCCTGGCGGTCGTGAGGATCGCGACCTGGAACGTCAACTCGATCGTGCCGCGGCTGCCGCGCGTGCTCGACTGGCTCGAGCACTCGGCACCCGACGTGCTGTGCCTGCAGGAGCTGAAGAACACCACCGCAGCGTTCCCGGCCAACGAGGTGAAGGCGCTCGGCTACGACGTCGCCGCCTACGGCCTCGGCCGGTGGAACGGGGTCGCGATCGTCTCGCGGGTGGGTCTCGACGACGTGGTCCGCGGCCTCACGGGTGAACCGCAGTTCGAGGGCGCCACGGATGCGCGCGCCGTCGGCGCCACCTGCGGCGGTGCGCGGGTGTGGTCGGTGTACGTACCCAACGGCCGGGAGCCCGACAACCCGCACTACGCGTACAAACTCGAATGGCTCGAAGCCTTGCGGACGACCGCCGCGGCCGAGCTGGCAGGGCTTTCCGGGACACCGTTCGCCGTGCTCGGCGACTTCAACGTCGCCCCTACCGACGCCGACGTGTGGGACCGCTCGCTGTTCGACGGTTCCACCCACGTCACCGAACCCGAGCGCGCGGCGCTGGCCCGCCTGCGCGGCCTCGGGCTGGCCGACGTGTTCCCGCGCCCGCTGAAGTACGACGACCCTTTCACGTACTGGGACTACCGCGCCGGGAACTTCCCCAACAACCGCGGCATGCGCATCGACCTCGTGTACGGCAACGAGCCGTTCGCCAAGGCCGTGCGCGATTCCTATGTGGACCGTGAGGCCCGCAAGGGCAAGGGCCCGTCGGACCACGCGCCGATCGTCGTCGACCTGGAGCTGTGACGCACCAACCGTAAAGCCGCCCGGACCACGGTCGTCCGGGCGGCTTTCTCGTTTTGAAGATCAGGAAGCCGTGGCTGCCTTGTGCAGCTTGCGCAGCGCGCGCACCGCGGCGACCGCGCGGTCGCGGTCCACGGCCTGCACGGCCATCACGGAGAAGTACTCGTCCTCGGGCAGCTCCAGCCGGGCCCACGAAGCGCCGTCGGGAAAGCTGACCGACAGCACGTCGCTCCACAGGAACCGGCGGGTCGTGATCACGTTGCGGACCTCGATGCCGGTCGCGTCCGCGCGCACACGGGCGTTGGCGAACAGCATCGTGCCGAGCGCGAGCAGCACGCCGATGCCGATCATCGCGACCTGGTCCGACTTCTCGAACACGACACCGGTGTGGGAGTTGCGCAGCAGGATCGCCACGACGATGAACACGGCGAGCAGCAGCACGGCCAGCACGCTGCACATCACCAGAGCCCGCCGGGGGCGGATCACCAGGGTGGTCTCCTGCTGCTCGCTCACGGCCGGGCTCACACGAATCCCCGCTCGGTCCACGGCTGACGCAGGCCGCGCAGCACGTGGGCGGTGTCGAGCGCCGCGACCGTGGCCTCGTAGCCCTTGTCTTCCTTCGAACCCGGCAGGCCGGAACGATCGAGCGCCTGCTGCTCGTCGTTGACCGTCAGCACGCCGTTGCCGACGGGCGTGCTCTCGTCGAGCGCCACGCGCGTGAGGCCGGCCGTGACCGAGTCGCACACGTAGTCGAAGTGCGGGGTCTCGCCGCGGATGACCACGCCGAGCGCCACGACCGCGTCGTGGTGGCGGGCCAGGGCCTGCGCGACCACCGGCAGCTCGACGGCGCCGGCGACGTGCACGACGGTCGGCTCCTCTTCGAGCTCGGCCGCCTTCGCCGCGGCCAGGGCCCGCTCCAGGAGCGTGTCGGTGATGTTCGCGTTCCACCGCGTCGCCACGATGCCGAGCTTCAGCGCCTTGCAGTCACTCAGGTCGAGCTCGAACTCGGGCCGTCCCTCACCGCTCATCGGGTGCTGTCCCCTTCTCCGCCTGGTCGGCGGCACCCACCTGTTCGTAGTGCTCCAGCTGCGCGAGGTCGTGGCCCATGCGGTCGCGCTTGGTGCGCAGGTACCGCAGGTTCTCGGGATTGGGCGAGATGGGCAGCGGCACGCGGCCGGTGACCCGCAGGCCGTACCCCTCGAGACCGACGCGCTTGGCTGGGTTGTTCGTGAGCAGCCGCATCGACCGCACGCCGAGGTCGCACAGGATCTGCGCGCCGGTACCATAGTCGCGGGCGTCGGCCGGGACGCCGAGCGCGAGGTTGGCGTCGACGGTGTCCGCGCCGGCGTCCTGCAGCTGGTAGGCCTGCAGCTTGTGCAGCAGCCCGATGCCGCGGCCCTCGTGGCCGCGGATGTAGAGGACGACACCGCGGCCCTCGTCGGCCACGGCCTGCAGCGCGGCTTCGAGCTGGGGGCCGCAGTCGCAGCGCAGGGAGCCGAAGACGTCGCCGGTCAGGCACTCCGAGTGCACCCGCACCAGGATGTCCTCACCGTCGCCGATCTCGCCGTACACGAACGCGATGTGCTCAATGCCGTCCAGCAGACTGTCATACCCCACCGCGCGGAACGTGCCCGCCGCCAGCGGGATCCGGGCCTCGGCGACCCGCTCCACCTGCTTCTCGGTACGGCGGCGGTAGGCGATCAGGTCGGCGATCGTGATCACGCGCAGGTCGTGATCGGCGGCGAACACCTCCAGCTCGTCACGCCGCGCCATGTCGCCCTCGTCCTTCTGCGACACGATCTCACACAGCACACCGGCGGGGTTGAGCCCGGCCATGCGGGCCAGGTCCACCGCGGCTTCGGTGTGCCCGGGACGCCGCAGCACACCACCCTCCTTCGCCCGCAGCGGCACCACATGGCCGGGGCGGCGGAAGTCCTTGGCCGAGGCGGCCGGATCGGCCAGCAACCGCATCGTGTGCGCCCGGTCGGCCGCGGAGATCCCGGTGGTGATGCCTTCGGCGGCGTCGACCGTGACGCTGTACGCAGTCCCGCGCACGTCCTGGTTCGTGTGATACATCGGCGGCAGATCCAGCCGATCAGCCTCAGCCTCGGTCAACGCGACACACACATACCCCGAGGTGTAACGGACCATGAACGCCAGCAGCTCGGGCGTCGCCTTCTCGGCCGCGAAAATGAGGTCACCCTCGTTCTCCCGGTCCTCGTCATCGACCACCACCACGGCCTTGCCCGCCGCGATGTCCGCGACCGCCGCCTCGATGGCGTCCGCGTCGAACACCGTGCCGGTACCGCAGGGCGTCCAGCCCGTCCGCGGCTCGGCCGCCTTAGTCTCGCTCACGGCTGCTCCTTCGTACCGTCCGACCGAACGTCACACATTGTGCGCGCTCGCGGCCAGATGTGGGGTCGCCAGCTTCTCGACGTACTTCGCGACCACGTCCACTTCGAGGTTCACGAGATCGCCCGCTTCGCGGCGGCCGAGCGTCGTGGCCTCGAGCGTGGTGGGGATCAACGCGACGGAGAACTGCTCGTCGGTGATCGACGCCACGGTCAGCGAAACGCCGTCGACGGCGATCGAGCCCTTCTCGACGACGTACTTCGCCAGGCCCGTGGGCAGGGCGAACGTGGTCACACCCGTGTCGTCGCGGGACAGGAAGACACCCGTGCCGTCGACGTGGCCCTGCATGATGTGCCCGCCGAGCCGGCCGCCCGCGGGGGTGGCGCGCTCGAGGTTCACGGCGTCGCCCACGGCCACCTTGGCGAGGCTGGAGCGCGCGAGTGTCTCGTTCACCACATCGACGGTGAACCCACCATCCGAGACGTCCACGACCGTCAGGCACACCCCGCTGACGGCGATCGAGTCGCCGTGGTTCGCGTCGGACGTGACCAGGGGGCCACGCACCGTGAGCCGCGCCATGTTCGTGCCCTGCTCGACCGCGGTGACTTCGCCGATTTCCTCGACAATCCCGGTGAACACTGCTGCTGCCTCCTCGCCGCCGTCACCGTCCGAACCCGGTGATCCCTCCATCCAACACCCGCCCGTACCCCGATGTTTCCCGGGGCGCGGGGTCAGTTCGCACGGTGGCGCGCGGCCTGTTCACGCAGGGCCGCGACCGCCCGGCCGGGGTCGTCCGCACCGTAGACGGCGGACCCGGCGACGAAGCAGTCGACACCGGCTTCGGCGGCCTGCTCGATGGTCTCGGCGTTGATCCCGCCGTCGATCTCCACCACGAGCTTGAGGTGGCCGGTGTCGACCAGCCGGCGCGCGGTGCGCACCTTCTCCAGCACGTCGGGCATGAACGACTGGCCCCCGAACCCGGGCTCGACGGACATCACGAGCAGCGTGTCGTAGTGCTTGAGGGTCTCGACGTAGGGCTCGAGCGGGGTGCCGGGCTTCACCGACAGGCCCGCCTTCGCCCCGGCGGCGCGCAGGTTCTTCGCGAGCTTCACCGGGTCGTTCGCGGCTTCCACGTGGACGGTGACGTTGTAGGCGCCGGCCTCGGCGTAGCCGATCGCCCAGCGGTCCGGGTCGTCGATCATCAGGTGGCAGTCGAGCGGCACGTCGGTGGACTTCAGCAGCGCCTCGACCACGGGCAGGCCGAGCGTCAGGTTGGGCACGAAGTGCGCGTCCATCACGTCCACGTGGACCCAGTCGGCGCGGGTCTCCCCCGGGTGCGCGATCGCCGCGATCTCCTCGCCGAGCCGGGCGAAGTCCGCGGACAGGATGCTGGGTGCGATGAGGGGTCGATCGGCCACGCCCCGAGTCTAGGTCGGGCCGGTTAACCGTCGTGAACCGGCTGCGGCCGTCCGCTGTTCGCCTTTCGGACACACCGTGATCATCGGGATGACTCGTGTGGAACACATGCACACGGACTAATGGGGCGACCCGGAAGTTCCGGATTAATCCCCATCCGAGGAGAAACTGCATGAGAACGCTCTTCGCCGGCCGCCGCAAGTGGCTGACCGCGGGCGCGCTCGGCGCCGCGCTGATCGCCGCGGCCCCGGTCGCCTTGGCGACTTCGGACACCGCGACGTCGCGCACCGCCTCCGCGGGTGACCGCACGCAGGACGTCCGCAACGCGATCCAGGGCGGCACCGCGCGCAACGTGATCCTGTTCATCGGCGACGGCATGGGCCAGTCGGAGATCACGGCGGCACGCAACTACGAGCGCGGCGCGGCCGGGCGGCTCGCGATGGACGAGCTGCCGCTGACCGGCGACTACACCACGTACGCCGTGGAGCAGAACAACCCCGGCAAGCCGAACTACGTGACCGACTCGGCCGCGTCCGGCACCGGCTGGGCCACCGGCACCAAGACCTACAACGGCGCGATCTCGGTCGACGCGTACGGCAACGTCGTGCCGACCATCCTCGAGCTGGCCAAGCGCGGCGGCCTGCGCACCGGTGACGTCACGACCTCCGAGGTCCAGGACGCGACCCCGGCCGTGCTCGGCTCCCACGTCGTCAGCCGCGACTGCAAGGGCCCGGTCGAGACGACCGCCAAGTGCGCGCAGAACGCCAAGGAGAACGGCGGCGCCGGCTCGATCTCCGAGCAGCTGGTGCAGACCCGCCCCGACGTGCTGCTGGGCGGCGGCGCGGCGTTCTTCGCCCAGAAGGTGACGGCCGGCAAGTTCAAGGGCAAGACCGTGCTGGACCAGGCGAAGGCCGCCGGTTACAACGTCGTCAACACCGCCGCCGACCTGGCGAAGGCGAAGAACGGCAAGCCGGTCCTCGGCCTGTTCGCCGCGAACAACATGCCGGTGAACTGGACCGGCCCGGCCGCGGTCCACGGCGGCACCCAGCCGGCCCGCTGCACGCCGAACCCGGCGCTGCCGAAGACCCAGCCGAAGCTCGCCGACCAGACCCGCAAGGCGATCGAGCTGCTCGACGACCGTCACAGCGACAAGGGCTTCTTCCTCCAGGTCGAGGGCGCCAGCATCGACAAGCAGGACCACGCCGCCGACCCGTGCGGCCAGATCGGCGAGACGGTCGACTTCGACTCCGCGATCGCCGCGGGCCTCGCCTATGCCCGCAGCCACCGCGACACCCTCGTGCTCGTGACGGCCGACCACGGCCACAGCAGCCAGATCGTGGAGCCCACCGCCACCCCGGGCCTCACCGCGACGCTGGTCACCAACGAGGGCTCGAACATGACGATCGCCTACGGCACCGCGGAGCCGGGCGGCTCGCAGTCGCACACCGGCACCCAGGTCCGCATCGCGGGCTACGGACCGCAGGCCGCGAACGTTGTCGGGCTGACCAACCAGACCGACCTGTTCTCGACGCTCAAGCGCGCTCTGCACCTGCGCTGACGTTCGGCTGACGGGTGTGTCCTCGGGTTCCGGGGGCACACCCGTTTCTCATGTGCCGGGCAGCAGGTCCAGGACTTCCGACCAGGGCCGCCGGGGATCCAGGCGGTGCAGCCGCACGCCCGCCGACTTCAGCGTGTCCAGGTGGCGCTGCCAGGCCGGGTGGTACACCCGGGTGTCCTGGATCTGGTACGCCACCACGATCGTGATCCCGGGTGCGCCGAGGACGTCGCCGAGCAGCGTCAGCGCCTGGTTGTCGGCGATGCCCAGGGCGAGCTTGGCCAGCGAGTTGGCCGACGCGGGAGCGAAGAGGAACACCGCCGGATCCGGGTGCGGGCGCGGCTCGCCGGGCAGGCGCGAGACGCTGCGCACCGGCAGGTCGGTGGTGGCGGCCAGCTCGGTCAGCCCGCCCGTCGCCTCCAGCCAGCGGTGGGCGACGGGGGTCAGCGTGACCGCGAGGCGCCAGCCCCGCGCGGCGGCGGGACGGGCGAGCTCGGCGGTGAACCGGGTGTCCAGCCCACCGCACGAGCTCGCGACCAGGCCGAGGTCCCTCACGGCTTGCGCAGGGTGGCGCAGAACATCGCGTCGGTGCCGTGGCGATGCGGCCACAGCTGCACGTACGGGCCGTCGCCGAGCTGCGGCACGCCCGGGAAGACCTCGCGCGCGTCGAGGACTTCGGCCTTGGTGCGGCGGGCGATCTCGCCCACCACGCCCTCGGTCTCGGCCAGGTGCGGCGAGCACACGACGTAGGTGACCACACCGCCCGGCCGGACCAGGTCCAGCGCGGCGGTGAGCAGCTCGCCCTGCAGCTTCGTCAGGTCGGAGACGTCGCTGGGCTTGCGGCGCCAGCGCGCTTCCGGGCGCCGCCGCAGGGCGCCGAGGCCGCTGCACGGCGCGTCGACGAGCACGCGGTCGTAGCCCGGTTCGAGGCCGGACTCGCGGCCGTCGGCGACGCGCACGGTCACGGGCAGGCCGCGGGTGGCGTTCTCCACGAGCTTGGCGCGGTGCGGGGCCTTCTCGACGGCGTCGACGGTCGCACCGCTGATCGCCGCGAGGGCGCCGAGCAGCGCGGCCTTGCCGCCGGGGCCGGCGCACAGGTCGAGCCAGCGTTCGTCGGAACCCTCGAGCGGCACCTTCGTGGCGGCGATCGCGCACAGCTGGCTGCCCTCGTCCTGCACGGCGGCGAGGCGTTCGCGCACGGGCTCGGCGTCGGCCGGGTCACCGGCGCCGGCGGGCAGCCGGACACCGTACGGCGAGTACGGGGCGACGTCGCCGCCCGTGATCGCGGCCAGCTCGTCGGCGCTGATCTCGCCGGGCCGCGCGACCAGGTGCACCTCGGGGCGGGCGTCGTCGGCTTCCAGCGCCGCCTTCAGCTCCGCGCCCTTGTCGCCCAGCGCTTCCGCGAAGGAACGCGCCACCCAGCGCGGGTGCGCCGTGCGCATCGCGTACGAGCCGATCGGGTCGGTCGCCTCGTCGGGGGCCAGCTCGTCGAGCCAGGTCTGTTCGTCCTTTGCGGACACCGAACGCAGGATCGCGTTGGCGAACCCCGTTGCCCACGAACCGGCTTCGGCGCGCACGAGGTCCACAGTGGACCCGACGGCCGCGTGCTCCGGGATGCGCGTGCGCAGCAGCTGGTAGACGCCGAGGCGCAGCGCGTCGAGCACCACCGGGTCCGTCTTCTCGATCGGCCGCTCCGCGCAGGCGCCGATCACGGCGTCGAGCAGGCCCTGGGCGCGCGAAGCGCCGTAGGTGAGCTCCGTGGCCAGCGCTGCGTCGCGACCGGTGATGCGACGTTCGCGAAGCAGTTGCGGCAGCACGAGGTTCGCGTACGCGTCCTTCTCGCGCACCGCGCGCAGCACGTCGAACGCGACCTGGCGGGCCGGGTCGACCTCCGGCGGACGGCGCGGTCCCTCTTTGCGCGGAGCCGGCCGGCCCCGCTGCGGCCTGGACGGCCGCCGTTCCCCACGCTCGTTCACCGCAGGCGCTCTCCCTCTTCGATCCGTGTACCGCGCGCCCAGTCGGTGGCCGCCATCCGTTTCTTGCCCGATGCCTGGACCTCGCCCAGCCGCACCGGTTTCGTCGCCGTGCCCACGAGCACCCGCTTGCGCTCGACCACGAGCTCGCCCGGCGGCGGGCCCGGTTCGTCGACCACCGTGACGGGCCCCAGCTTGAAGCGCTCGCCGCGGAACTCCGCCCACGCGCCCGGCTCCGGCGTCACCGCGCGGATCTGGCGGTCGACGGCCGCAGCCGGGTCCGCGAACGATACGCGAGCGTCTTCGACCGTCACCTTCGGCGCGTAGGTCATGCCTTCGGCGGACTGCTCGACGGCCCGCAGCGTGCCGTCCTCGATGCCGTCCATGGTGGACAGCAGCAGGTGCGCACCCGACTCGGCGAGCCGGCCCAGCAGCGCGCCCGAGGTGTCGGCCGGGCCGATCTTCTCGGTGACGACACCGAACACGGGCCCCGCGTCGAGCTCCTTGACGATGCGGAACGTGGTGGCGCCGGTGATCTCGTCGCCGGCGCGGATCGCCGCCTGCACCGGCGCGGCGCCGCGCCACGCGGGCAGCAGCGAGAAGTGCAGGTTCACCCAGCCGTGGACCGGGATGTCGAGCGCGGACTGCGGCAGCAGCGCCCCGTACGCGACGACGGGGCACGCGTCGGGCGCCAGCTCCGTGAGGCGCGCGAGGAACGCGGGGTCGCCGGCGCGCGCGGGCGTGAGCACCTCGATGCCGTGCTCGTCGGCGAGCGCCCCGACGGGCGAGCGCACGACGTGGCGGCCGCGCCCGGCCTGGGCGTCGGGGCGCGTCACCACCGCGACGACCTCGTGGCGACCGGATTCGAGCAGAGCGCGCAGCGAGGGCACCGCGGGTTCGGGGGTGCCGGCGAAAACGAGCCTCATCACCGCACCTCCGGAAGCGATTCGTACTGGTTGGACATCACGGTCGAGTCTAGAAGACCCGCGCGTCGCCGCGGCGGTGGTGCCAGGATCAGGGGATGACCACGCTCAAGCAGACCCTCCACGACGACCTCACCACCGCCATCAAGGCGCGCGACCAGCTCCGCTCCGCGACCCTGCGGCTCACGCTCTCGGCCATCGGCTACGAGGAAACCGCGGGCGACACCCACCGCGAGCTCTCGGACGACGACGTGCGCAAGATCATCACCCGCGAAGTGAAAAAGCGCCGCGACGCCGCCGAAGCCTTCGCGGGCGCCGGGCGCGCCGAATCGGCCGACCGCGAACGCGCCGAGGCGGAGGTCCTCACCGGCTACCTGCCGGCGCAGCTCTCGGACGAGGAGCTGGCCGCCCTGGTGACGGACGCCGTGGCGAGCACCGGCGCGTCCGGGATGGCGGGCATGGGCGCGGTGATGAAGGCCGTACAGCCGAAAGTCGCGGGGCGCGCGGAGGGCGGCCGCGTGGCGGCGGAGGTGAAGAAGCAGCTGGCCGGTTGAGCGAGGTCGTCGAGCGGGTTCCTGCGCCGAAAAGAGAAAACCCGGTCCCCGCCAGGTGCGGGACCGGGTTCCCGGCCGCCCGGGAATCGTGGTGGGGCAAGGAGAACGCGGACGGCCTACCGGAGGGCGAGAACGGCCAGCGTCGTGAGTCCGCCGAGGCCGCCGACCGCCATGACGACGCCGGCCAGCGCCGCGGCCGACGCGGCCGTCTTCACGACGAAGCCGACGATCCGCCGCACGATCCGGACGGCGACGACGAACACGACGAGGGCAACCACCAGCACGACCGTCGACGGGTCCGGGCCGCTCCCGGTGGCGGCGGCCGCCAGCGCGTTCATCGGCGGCCTCGCCCGGCACCGATCCGTTCGGCCGGCGGGATTTCGCGTGCGGCATCGCGCCAGGCCTCGAACTCGCGGCGGGTTTCGAGCGCGCGGCGGCGTTCGGAACCCAGGCGCCAGGCCCAGCGCCAGCCGACGGCGAGCGAGACCACCGAGCCGAGCACGAGCACCAGAACCGCTTGCGCGACAAGGCCGCTCAAATCGGCGACGCTCAGGAGCACGAGCAGCGCCCACACCTGCGTCACGGTGAACGGGATGACCAACGCGGCCGCGTAGACCCCGCGGCGCCAGCGAATCGGTTGCGGGGCGGGAAGAAACGGGTCCATGGCTGCCTCCGTCGTGAGTGTGTACCACCAGGATTCCGCTGTGGCGCAGGGAAATCTGTGTCTGCAGACACGTTCGGGGAAACTCGCGGGCCTGATTTTCCGGTTTCAACCGGCGTTGAAAGCACAGGAATGCCCACTGCGCCGGGAAATCCACAGCCGCGCGCCCCCGAACCGGCCGTGGTGCAGGGAAATCCCCGCCGGTTGCGACGACTCAGCGCGCGAGCCGGCCGAGTTCCGCGAACTGGTGCACGACCACTTGGCCCCGCGAGGTACTGACCACTCCGAGCCGCCGCAGCTCCCGCGTGACCCGCGCCCACGACTCCCGCGAAATCGCCGCCGTGGTGGCGAGTTCGGCCTGCGTGCCGGGGATCGCGATGACGATGTCGTCCCCGCGGCGCACCCCGTGCTGCACGGCCAGCTGCATCAGCAACGCGGCGACGCGGCGGGTGATGGTGCCGCCGCCGACGTCGAGGCGCTGGCGGCCGGCGTCGCGCAGGCGTTCGGCCAGGACCAGCAGCAGCGCCCACGAGATGGTGGGCTCGCGCCGCGCCAGCGCGGCGAACCGGGGAGCCGGCACGACGAGCGCGTCGAGGTCGTCGAGCGCCGCGACGGTCGCCGAGCGCGGGCCGCCGTCGATGGCGCCGAGCTCGCCGACCACGTCGCCCGCGCCGCGCACGGCGATCACGACCTCGCGGCCGTCGGAGGTGGCGATGGTGATCCGGACGTGGCCGGCCAGCAGGAGCACCACCACGGCGGCGTGATCCCCCTCGCGGCACACCACGTCGCCACGGCGGTAGCTGCGCCGGACCGCGAGCTCCGCGACCTTGTCGCGCTCGGTGGCGCCGAGCGCGCGCCAGAATCCGGTCGTGTCCACGGGGTCACCTCCCGGGTCGTCAGGCGGTGAGCCCCGTTCTGGGGCTGCCGGCCCCGGCCCAGTCGGCGGTGCGGAGCCAGCCCCGCATCCGCCGGCCGCCCACTCGCACGTGGAACGCGTCGGTGAACGCGGCCCGGTCAATGCCGTCGTAGTCGTGGCGGACCACCGACCAGTGGATGGCCTCGGAGACCGCCAGCGCGAGCGGCGCGTCGGTGGTGCGCAGCCGGCGCCGCAGGTCGGCGGCGTCGAGCAGCCGGCAGGCGAGGTCGACGTCCTCGCCGTAGGGGCCGTGCAGGTCGTAGTGCACCTCGCCGGCGTGGATCGCCACCCGGAGCCGGAAGGCCTCGTCGGGCCCCTCGGCGTTGTGGCGCGCGAGGAGCTCCGCCAGCGCGGGCACCACCTCGGCGAGCAGGACCGTCTTCGGCGCCTCGTCGACCGGCCGGACCAGGCACAACGCGCCATCCCCGCGATCCACGAACGGGTCCCGGAACCCCTCCGCGATGCCGCCGGCGCGGAACGCCTCGTCGAGCAGGTCGAACAGAATCGCGCGCAGCCGCGCCCGAGCGGGGTTGGTGCGGGTGGTCGACCCCTCGATGTCGACCACCACGATCGCTCGATGCAGTGGCACGTGCAGAACGCTGGTGTCCATGGCCGACCCCCTGTTCAGGTGGTTCCTGAAATCCAGTAGACTTCCATAGATCGAACTATAAAGGCTGCGACTGAACCTGAACAGGGCCTTAGACTTAAGTTCTCCCTAAGAGTTTTGCCGATCCGCGAACTGAACAACCCCTCAATTCTCCGCCGGAGACGTCCCGACGAGCCTCCCACGCCGTTCCAGTACTCTCCGTGTACAATCTTCGTCACTCGCGTTCCAGTGGACTTCACTGAAAGGTCTGAAGTCGTGTCCCAGCCGAGCCCCGCCCTCGCCGGACGCCTCCGCGCGCTGCGGAAGGAGACCTGGCCCGGGGTGCAGATCACCCAACGCCAGCTCGCCGACGTGTTCGGGGTGAGCAACACGCTGCTCTCGTCCTGGGAGAACACCGGCAACCCGGTGTCGCCGCCGATGCTGCGGCTCGACGCGTACGCCACGTTCTTCGCCACCCGCCGGTCGGTCGAGGGGCCGTCCTTCCGCCTGCTGCAGGCTGAGCAGCTCACCGAAGACGAGCAACGCGGGCGCGAGGACCTGCTCGCCGAGCTGACCGAGCTGCGCGGCGGTTCCCACGAGGCGACGGGCTCGGCCGAGTTCGCGCCGGGCAACGTCTGGCGGTTCCCGCCGAACGAAGACGTCGTGATCGTCGACGCCCAGCTGCCCGAGGACATGCGGATCGGCTACGCGGATCCCGCCAGTCCCGACTACTCCCGGCTCTTCAGCTACGCCGACCCGGACGCGCTGATCGAGCTGTACGGCCACATCCGGGCCTGCAACCCCACCAGCAACGTCTCCTTCCGCACCGCGAACCCCCGTGTCCCCCTGCGGCCCAAGGACTACACGGCGCACCTCGTGCTGCTCGGCGGCGTCGACTTCAACCCGCAGACCCGTGAGCTGCTCAACCTGATCGACGCGCCGGTGCGACAGATCGGCCGCGGCGGCCCCGGCGAGGACGTGCCGGGCAGCTTCGAGGTGACGCACCCGGACGGTACGACCGAACGTTTCAACGCCCAGACGTCCCTCGACGACACCCTCGTCGCGGACGTCGCGCTCTTCTACCACGGAGTCAACCCGCTCAACCGCAAACGCACCGTCACCGTGTGCAACGGGATGTACGGCCGGGGAACCCTCGGAGCCGTGCGAGCGCTGACCGACCCGCGTTTCCGCGATCGCAACCAGGCCCACCTGGACGCGCGATTCGCCCACGCGGACTCCTTCAGCATCATCAGCCGCGTGCCCATCTTCAACAACCAGGGGCTCACCCCCGACTGGACGCTGGCGGAGCACCGGCTGCACGAATGGCCAGAAACGAGCTGAGATGACCACTGCCGTCGGAGCGCCGGCGCAGCACACCACCCACCGGCGCCTGCTGGCCGAGGTCGGTGCCGGGAGGACTCCCCAGGCCGAGCTGGACGCGATCGTGGTGCCTAACGGCCGTGACGAGCACGCGCTGGTCCACGTCTGGGACATCGCCCGCGAGCTCGATGTGCCGGTCCTCCTGCTGTGCAGCCACGCGGCAAAGGCCGACCAGGTCGTGCTGGCGGCGAAAAAGGCCGGCGTGCGGGCCTTCGCGATCGACACCGACGACCTCCCCGCGAAGGTCATGCCCCAGTTCGCCACGACTGAGCTGCTGCGGCGCCACGAGCTGCTCCGCGGCGCCGACACGAGCCTCAAGCGCAACCTGGGGCTGCTCGTCGCGGGCCTCGCGCGCTGGGACCGGGTGCTGTTCCTCGACGACGACATCACGCTGCCCCGTCCGGCCGACCTGCGTGAGGCCGCGGGCCTTCTGGGCGAGTACGCGGCCGTGGGCCTGAACAACATCGGCATGCCGGACAACTCCGTGGTCTGCCACGCCTATCGCGAGTCCGGCGGGTGGCAGGACACCTTCGTCGGCGGCGGGGCGCTGGTCGTGGGCGAGCAGTGCCTCGACTCGTTCTTCCCGGACATCTACAACGAAGACTGGTTCTTCCTGCTGGGCGACAACGGGTTGCGGCGCACGGCGCTCACCGGAAGCGCGTTCCAGGCGGACTACGACCCGTACAACCTGATCCGTGCCGAGAACGAGGAACTGGGCGACACCCTCGCGGAAGGCGTCTACGCCCTGCTCGACCGGGGTCTCGGCCTCCCCGACGCGACCGAGGACTACTGGGCCGAGTTCCTCGTCCAGCGCCGGAACTTCATCCGCAAGGCGATGCTGCAGGTGCAGGAAGCGACCGGGCTGGAACCCACCCGGCGCGACAACATGAGCGAAGCGCTGCGCACTGCCTTGCACCAGAGCGAGAACGTGCTCGAGGCCGAGTTGTGCGCGAGCTACCTGCGGGCTTGGCAGGAGGACCGGGCGACCTGGTGCGCGCACGTGACCGAGCTCCACGAGCAGCACGAGGCCGACGGCATCGGCGGCGCGTTCCGCACCCTGCGCATCACCGGGCTGGTGCAGCAGAGCTAGAGGTTCTTCACCAGCACGTGGCACACCTCGGCTTCGGACACGGTGCGGCCGTCGGCGGCCGTGCGCTCGGCGTAGCAGACGACGGTGCCGTGGCCCCAGTCCCGATAGCCGAGGCGGCGGTACAGGCGGGCCGCGTCGGTGTTGTCCGTTCGCACGGCCAAGGCGCCGCGGTGGTGGCCGAGCTCGGCCAGCCGGTCCTCGGCCGCGAGCATGAGCGCGCGGCCGACCCCTCGGTTGCGCACGGCCGGCAGCACCTCCAGGTGCATCAGCAACGGCACCCCCGGCAGGCGGCGCCGGATCTCGCGTTCCTCGGCGTCCTCGAGCCACACGTACAGGTCCCCGACCGGCCGGCCCGCCCACCACGCGGTGAACAGCACCCCCAGCCCCTCGGCCTGCCGCCCGAGCCGGTCCGCGAAGTACTTCGGCTCCCCCAGTGCGGCGCCAAGCGCCTCGACGTCCGCCGGATCGGCCTCCCGGATCGAGGGCGCGGTCGCCCCTTCACCGGCCGGGCAGCCGTCGGCGTCGCGCGGATCGGTCCTGAACATCGCGCCTCCAGCGTAAAGGGACCCGGAGGAAGCGTGCAGCCAGCGAACGCAGCAGTCCCGGAGCGCACACGGAGCAACGGAACCAAGGTCCGGGGCCCGATGGGCGTGGTTCGGCCGAGTCCTCCCCCCGACCGTTGTCCACATGCCCGATCAAGGCCGAAACGAAACGGTCCGAGCCCGCAATGGTCCGGACAACCCGCTTCCGGCGCTAGATCAGCTCCAGTGGGTCGAGCTGGATCCGGATCGGTTCGGACGCCTTGCGGGCGTCGCGGCGGGCGGCGGCGTCGTGGAGGAGGGCGGCCAAAGTCTTGCCCTCTGGGCGGGCGACACGGACCAAGGCGCGTTCGCGGGAGGCGTTGCCGTCAGGGTCGAGGTCGCCGAGGGGGACGGGGCCGAGGACTTCGCCGGTGTCGGGGAGGGGCAGGTCGTCGAGGACGGAGGCGACGGCGTCGGGCGTGCCTTCGACGCTGGCCATGCGCATGGCGGGCGGGAAGCCCAGTTCGCGGCGCTGGCCGAGCTCCAGGGCGGCGTGCCAGGCCGGGTCCCAGCGGACCAGGGCCTGGACCACGGACAGGCCGGCCTCGGCGCCCACCACGATGCGGCCGCCGGAAGAGGCCGGGCGGACCAGGGCGCCGGCGGCCATCCAGCGGCGCAGGGTCTCCTCGGCGGCCCGCAGGTCCTGGCGGCCGAGCAGGGCCCAGCCGTCGAGGAGCAGCGCGGCGCCGTAGCCGCCCTCGGCGACCGGTTCGGCGCCGGGGGTGCAGACCACCAGTGCGGGGCGGCCCGGCACCGTCGCCAAGACTTCCGCGGCGCCGGAAGTGCGCACGGGAACGCCCGGGAAGGCCCGGCCCAGTTCCTCAGCCGTCCGTTTCGCGCCCACGATCACCGCGCGCAGCCGCACGGAACCGCAAGCCTGGCAACGGAACGCGGTCTCCGGCACGCCGCACCAGCGGCACGCGGGCGGCTTCGGCGCGCCGTCCACCGAGCCGCCGGGCAGCGCCAGCGGGCCGGCGCAACGGCGGCAGTGCGCGGGCGTGCGGCAGTTGCCACAGGCCAGGCCCGGGACGTAGCCGCGCCGGGGCACCTGGACCAGGGCCGGGAGGCCCGCGGCGAACGCCTGGCGCGCCGCTTCGAACGCGACAGCGGGCAGGCGGGCCACGCGCGCAGCCTCGTCGCGGGCGACGTCGAAGTCCTCCCCCACCGGCGTCACGCGCGGGGCGGCCGCGCGCAGCTCGGCGCGGTCGGCCAGCACGGCCTGCGCCCAGCCCGACTCCACGAGCAGCTGCGCCTCCGCCGTCCGCGCGAAGCCGCCGACGAGCAGCGACGATTTCGTGGCGTGCGCGCGGTCCATGAGCACGTCGCGCACGTGCGGGTAGGGCGCGTGCGGGTCGAGGTGCAGGTCGTCGCCGTCGTCCCACACCACGAACAGGCCCGGGTCGGCCACCGGCGCGAACATCGCCGCGCGCGTGCCCACCACGACCCGGACACTGCCGCGCAGCACGGCGAGCCACCGCCGGTACCGCTCCGCCGGCCCCAGCCCGGCGATCAACGCCACCACCGACGAATCGCCCATCAACGCGACACAAGCCTCGTGCACCCGAGTGAGGTCCCGATGATCCGGCACCACGAGCACCGCACCCCGGCCGCACGACGCCGCCACCGCCGCGGCCTCCGCGAGCCGGCGCGGCCAGTCCTCGCCCGGCAGGGCCTGCCACACCGCGTTGGCCGGCTTGCCGTCGGCCACGGCGTCCAGGAACGCCGGACCCCGCTGGTACTTCGCCCACGCCGACACGTCCGGCACCTCCGGCGGCGGCGCCGGTTCGGCCGCAGGCTCGGCTTCGGCTTTGGCGTGGCGCGGCGGCAAAGCCAGGCGCAGCACGTCGGACAGGGTGCCGCCGTAGCGGTCGGCCACCGACCGGCACACGGCGTGCAGCGAAGGCGGCAACACGGGCTCACTCGACGTGACGCGCTCCAGGTACGCCAGCTTCCGCTCGTACTCCGTGGTGTCCGTGCGCTCCACGAGGTAGCCGTCCACGAGCTGCCCCGCGAACCGCACCCGCACCCGGCAGCCCGGCACCGCGGCCTCGTGCAGCTTGTCGGGCACCTGGTAGTCGAACGTCCGGTCCAGGTGCGCCAGCGGGATGTCCACCACGATCTTCGCCACGGGCAGCTCGGGCGCCGGCTGCTGCGCCCCCTTGCGCGGCCCGGCTTTCCGCGCTGCCGCGGCCTTCCCGGCACCCGCGGCCGGCTTCCTGGCGCGCGGCGCCGACGCCTTCGGCTCCGAGGCGGAGCGCGAAGGCTCCGGAAGGTCCCACAGCGGGGCGGGTTCGGAGCTGCTCACCCCGAGATCTCTACCAGACCCCACCGACGGTCCCACCGCCAGAACTCCCCAATGCCGCTTTCGGTGCGCGCACCGCCCCCAATGTGGCGTTGGGTGCGCTCAACGCACCCAACGCGGCGCTCGGTGCGTACCGCCCCCAACACGGCGCTCGGTGCACCCAACGCAACGAACGCGGCGTTCGGCGCCCAACGCACCCAACGCGGCATTCGGTGCGCACCGCACCCAACGCGGCATTCGGTGCGTCGAACGCAACGAACGCCACATTGGGGTGCGCTGCGCAAGAGCGGCGCCGCAGCCGGAAAGCCGTGAAGGGCCCCGCGAAGGAATCCGATTCCTTCACAGGGCCCTTCACGAACGGCAGAACAGGCGGAAACTCAGGCACCCGCGAGCGAACGCAGCGCGTCGGCGCGTGCGGTGCTCTCCCAGGGCAGGTCGAGGTCCGTGCGGCCGAAGTGGCCGTACGCGGCGGTCGGCGCGTAGATCGGGCGCAGCAGGTCGAGGTCGCGGATGATCGCGGCCGGGCGGAGGTCGAAGACCTCGCTGATGGCGTCCTGGATCTTCGTCGGGTCGACCGTCTCGGTGCCGAACGTCTCCACGAACAGGCCCACCGGCGCGGCCTTGCCGATCGCGTAGGCCACCTGCACCTCGACGCGCCCGGCCAGCCCGGCGGCGACGACGTTCTTCGCCACCCAGCGCATCGCGTACGCGGCGGAGCGGTCGACCTTGGACGGGTCCTTGCCCGAGAAGGCGCCACCGCCGTGGCGGGCCATGCCGCCGTAGGTGTCGACGATGATCTTGCGGCCGGTCAGGCCGGCGTCGCCCATCGGGCCGCCGATCACGAAGCGGCCGGTCGGGTTGACCAGCAGGCGGGTGCCGGAGGTGTCGAGGCCCAGTTCGGCCAGCTCCGGCTCCACCACGTGCTGCTTCACGTCGACGCCGAGCATCTGCTCGAGGTCGATGCCGTCGGCGTGCTGCGTGGACACGACGACCGTGTCGAGGCGCACGGGCTGCTCACCCGCGTACTCGATGGTGACCTGGGTCTTGCCGTCCGGGCGCAGGTACGGCAGCACGCCGTCCTTGCGGACCGCGGTCAGCCGGCGCGACAGGCGGTGGGCCAGCGCGATCGGCAGCGGCATCAGCTCGGGCGTGTCCGAGCAGGCGTAGCCGAACATCAGGCCCTGGTCGCCGGCGCCCTGGCGGTTGATCTCGTCCTCGTCGGATTCCACGCGCGACTCGTACGCGGTGTCGACGCCCTGCGCGATGTCCGGCGACTGGGAGCCGATCGCCACGTTGACGCCGCACGAGTTGCCGTCGAAGCCCTTGGCCGACGAGTCGTAGCCGATCCGCAGGATCACGTCCCGCACGATCGTGGGGATGTCGGCGTAGGCCTCGGTGGTCACCTCACCGGCCACGTGCACCTGGCCCGTGGTGATGAGCGTCTCCACGGCGACCCGGCTGCGCGGGTCCTTGGTGAGCAGGCCGTCGAGGATCGAGTCGCTGATGGCGTCACAGATCTTGTCGGGATGGCCCTCGGTCACCGATTCCGACGTGAACAGCCTTTTGGTGGACGCAGTCACGACCTCGTCACTTCCCTCGGTTTCGGCTCGGTACCCGCGAACTTAGGTACCCCTTACACGGCCCTACATTACCCAGAAGGCCTAGTGCTGGAGTCGACGTTCGCGCAAGCTTGTTACAGCGTCCCACACTGTGGCCGCGAGCCGCGCCTTCGCGCCGAGCGGGATCGCCTGCTCGGTGCCGTCGGCGGCCAGCAGCCAGCCGGAGTTGTCCTCCGTGCCGAACGCCTTGCCGTCGCCCACCGCGTTGACCACCAGCAGGTCGGCACCCTTGCGCCGCAGCTTCGTGCGCGCGTGGTCCAGCACGCTGCCGTGCTCGTCGCCCGTCTCGGCGGCGAACCCGACCACCGTCTGGCCCTCGCGCCGGCCCTGGACCAGCTCGGCGAGGATGTCGGCGTTGCGGTCGAGGGTGATCACCGGGTCGGGCGAGTCATCGGACTTCTTGATCTTGTAGTCGGCCCGGGTCGCCGGCCGGAAGTCGGCGACGGCGGCGGCCATCACGACCACGTCGGCGTCCGCGGCGGCCGCGTGCACCGCCTTGCGCAGCTCCTCCGCGCTCGACACGCGCTCCACGCGCGCACCGGTGGGTTGGGGCAGCTCCACGGTGTGGGCGGCGATCAACGTCACGTCGGCACCGCGCTGGGCAGCCACGCGCGCGAGCGCGAAACCCTGCTTGCCCGACGAACGGTTGCCCAGGTAGCGGACGGGGTCCAGCGGCTCCCGCGTGCCGCCCGCGGAGACGACCACGCGCAGGCCCTCGAGGTCGCGCGGCAGCGCGCGGGGCTCGTCGAGGAGCAGGCGGGCCAGGTCCACGATCTCGGCCGGGTCGGCCAGCCGGCCCTTGCCGGTGTCGACGCCCGTGAGGCGGCCGGCGGCGGGCTCGGTCACGACCATGCCGCGCGACCGCAGCAATGCGACGTTGTCCTGCGTGGCCTGGTGCTCCCACATCTCCGTGTGCATCGCCGGGAAGAAGGCGACCGGGCACCGGGCGGTGAGCAGGGTCGTGGTGAGGAGGTCGTCGGCGATGCCGTGCGCGGCCTTGGCCAGCAGGTTGGCGGTCGCCGGGACGATCAGCACGAGGTCGGCTTCCTTGCCGACGCGCACGTGCTGCACCTCGGGCACCTCCGTGAACACCCCGGTGTGCACCGGGTGTCCCGAGAGGGCCTCGAAGGTGGCCGCGCCGACGAAGTTCAGCGCGGCCTCGGTGGGCACCACGCGGACGTCGTGCCCGGACTCGGTGAGGCCTCGCAGGACCTCACAGGCCTTGTAGGCGGCGATGCCGCCGCCCACGCCCAGGACGATCCTGGGCTTGGTGTCACTCACCCTCGGTGTGCTCGAGCAGGCCACCGTGGATCTCGCGCAGCGCGATCGACAGCGGCTTCTCGCGGGGGCCCGGCTCCACGAGGGGGCCGACGTACTCCAGCAGACCCTCGCCCAGCTGGGCGTAGTAGTCGTTGATCTGACGCGCGCGCTTGGCCGAGTAGATCACCAGCGCGTACTTCGAGGAGACCTTTTCGAGCAGGTCGTCGATCGGCGGGTTGGTGATGCCCTCGAGCTCTTCAAGCATCGCCTGTTGAACAGCCACTCGTGCTACTCCGTCTCGTCCAGGATATCGGCGGCAGAGGAATCGCCACCGGTAATCAAGTCTAGCAACCGCGCCGCGGCGGTCCCCACGTCGGCGTTCACGAGCCGGTGGTCGAACTCGCCCGCGGCCGCCAGTTCGCGTTCCGCCTCGGCGAGCCGGGCCTGCACGGCGGCCTCCGACTCGGTGCCGCGCCCGGTGAGCCTGCCGACCAGCTCGTCCCACGACGGCGGCATCAGCATCACCAGCCGGGCCTCCGGCATGGCCGCCCGGACCTGCCGCGCGCCCTGCAGTTCGATCTCCAGCACGGCGGGCCGGCCCTCGGCCAGGGCCCGCTCCACGGGCTCGCGCGGCGTGCCGTAGCAGTTGCCCGCGAACTCCGCCCACTCCAGCAGCCGCCCCTCGGCGACCATCCGGTCGAACTCCGCCCGCTCCACGAAGTGGTAGTGGCTCCCGTCGACCTCTCCGGGCCTCGGCTTCCGCGTCGTGACCGAAACGCTGAAGTAGATGTCCGGTTCGAGCTTGCGCAGCTCCCCCACCACGCTCGACTTCCCGACTCCGGAAGGCCCCGAGACGACGGTGAGCCGGTGGCGGGAGGTGTCCCCCGCCACCGGCTCACCGTCGCGGTCGGTGCCCCGGATCACCGGGTAGTCCTGACCGACGCCGCTCACTCTCCGCTGAACTCGGCCAGCAGCGCCTTGCGCTGCCGGTCGCCGAGCCCGCGGAGCCTGCGGCTGGGCGCGATCTCCAGTCGTTCCATGGTCTGCTGGGCACGAACCTTGCCGACGCCGGGGAGAGCCTCGAGCAGGGCCGAAACCTTCATCTTGCCGAGGACTTCGTTCTCCTCGGCCTGCTTCAGCACGTCGACCAGAGTGGTACCGCCCCGCTTCAGCCGCTCCTTCAGCTCAGCACGGATGCGGCGGGCGGCGGCGGCCTTCTCCAGCGCCGCAGCACGCTGTTCCTCTGTCAGCTGGGGAAGTGCCACGTTTTCCTCCGGTAGTTCTCAAATCTGGGTGGGTGACGCGACGGTACCCACCCTTGAGCAGGCGCCACAATGCGGGGGTGGCTGGTGGAGGCCGATTCCGGGGCCTGCTATTGGTCTTTTTCGGCTGTGTGGCCCAGCAGCGCGGCGACCCGCGCGACCTCGCGGCGCATGGCCTCGGGGTCCGGACCGTGGCGCAGCAGGTCGCGCGAAGACGCCGGCAGCACCCCCGGCAGACCGGGCCCGAAGACTGCCCTTAAGTCCGCCACAGTTGCCCCCTGGGCGCCGAAACCGGGCGCCAGCACCGGTCCGTTGAGCCGCGAAAGGTCCAGCTCACCGGGGCTGATCGTGGCTCCCACGACCACGCCGACGTCGCCGAGGGGCTCGGCACCGGCGTTGTGGTCCGCGGCCGCGTCGACGATGCTCTGGGCCACCGTGCGGCCGTCCGCGAGCCGCGCGCTCTGCAGCGCGTGGGCCTCCGGGTTCGACGTGCGCGCGAGCACGAACAAGCCGTTGCCCGCCGCCGTGGCGGCCACCACGGCGGGATCGAGCGCGCCGAACCCGAGATACGGCGAAACGGTGGCCGCGTCGGCCGTGAACGCGGCCTTGTCGGCCACATACGCGGCCGTGTAGGCCGCCATCGTGGAGCCGATGTCGCCGCGCTTCACGTCCAGCAGCACGAGCGCACCGGCGTCGTGGGCCGCGTCCACGACGCGTTCGAGCACCGCCACGCCGGGCGGGCCGAACGCCTCGAAGAACGCCGACTGCGGCTTCACGATCGCAGTGACGGCCGCCAGGGCCTCCGTGGCGGCCAGCGCGAACCGTTCCAGACCACTCACGTCCAGGGGCAGGCCCCACGACTCGATCAGGCCCGGATGCGGGTCGATCCCGGCGCACAGCGGCCCGCGGGCCGCCACCGCTCTCGCCAGGCGCGCGCCGAACCGCTCGGGCCCGCTCACGACGTGGCCTTCAGCGCCGCCTGGAGGCTCTGAAGGCTCCGCACCCCGATGTCACCCCGGATGAGCGCCTCGATGCCGTGCACGGCCGCCGCGGCGCCCTGCACGGTGGTGATGCACGGGATGTCGCGCGACACCGCCGCGGTGCGGATCTCGTAGCCGTCGATGCGCGGGCCGCTGTTGCCGTACGGCGTGTTGATGACCATCTCGACGCCGCCGGCGAGGATCACGTCCACGATGTTCGGCTCGGCTTCGGTCGAGCCTTCGTAGTGCTTGCGCACGACCGTGCAGTCGACTCCGTTGCGCCGCAACACTTCCGCGGTGCCCGAGGTCGCCAGGATCTCGAACCCGAGGTCCGCCAGCCGCTTCACCGGGAAGACCATCGAGCGCTTGTCGCGGTTGGCCACCGAGACGAACACGCGCCCGGACGTCGGCAGCGAGCCGTACGCGCCGCTCTGGGACTTCGCGAACGCCTTCCCGAAGGACACGTCCACGCCCATCACCTCGCCCGTGGACTTCATCTCCGGGCCCAGCAAGGAATCCACCCCGTGGCCCTCCGGCGTGCGGAAGCGGTGGAACGGCAGGACGGCCTCCTTGACCGCCACCGGCGAGTCGGCCGGCATCCGGCCGCCGTCGCCCTCGGCGGGCAGCACGCCCGAGGCGCGCAGGTCCTTGATCGTCGAGCCGGTCATGACCAGCGCCGCCGCCTTCGCGAGCGGCACCGCGGTGGCCTTCGAGACGAACGGCACCGTGCGCGAGGCACGCGGGTTCGCCTCCAGCACGTACAGCACGTCGTCCTTGAGCGCGTACTGCACGTTCAGCAGGCCGCGCACGCCGACACCGCGGGCGATCGCCTCGGTGGAGCGGCGCACCTCTTCGAGGTCAGTGGCGCCGAGCGTGATCGGCGGCAGCGCGCACGAGGAGTCGCCGGAGTGGATGCCGGCCTCCTCGATGTGCTCCATCACGCCGCCGAGGTAGAGCTCCTCGCCGTCGAACAGCGCGTCGACGTCGATCTCGATGGCGTCGTCGAGGAAGCGGTCGACGAGCACCGGGTGCTCGGGCGTGACCTCGGTGGCGCGGCGGATGTAGCCGGCGAGGGACTCCTCGTCGTAGACGATCTCCATGCCGCGCCCGCCGAGCACGTAGGACGGGCGCACGAGCACCGGGTAGCCGATCTCGTCGGCGATCCGCTTGGCGCCCTCGAACGACGTCGCCGTGCCGTACTTCGGCGCGGGCAGCCCGGCGTCGCCGAGCACCTCGCCGAACGCGCCGCGGTCCTCGGCCAGGTTGATGGCCTCCGGCGGCGTGCCGACCACCGGCACCCCGGCGTCGGCCAGGCGCTTCGCGAGACCCAGCGGGGTCTGGCCGCCGAGCTGCACGATCACGCCCGCGACGGTGCCCGACTGCTGCTCCGCGTGCACGACCTCGAGCACGTCCTCGAAGGACAGCGGCTCGAAGTACAGGCGGTCGGAGGTGTCGTAGTCGGTGGAGACGGTCTCGGGGTTGCAGTTGACCATCACGGCCTCGAACCCGGCCTCGCGCAGCGCGATCGCCGCGTGCACGCAGGAGTAGTCGAACTCGATGCCCTGCCCGATCCGGTTCGGGCCGGAGCCGAGGATGAGCACCTTCAGCTTGTCACCCTGCGCCACGACCTCCGACTGCGCCGCGGGATCGGTCTCGTAGGCCGAGTAGTGGTACGGCGTGTCCGCCTTGAACTCGGCCGCGCAGGTGTCCACGGTCTTGAACACCGGCCGCACGCCGAGGCGGTGGCGCAGCGAGCGCACGCCGTCCTCCCCCGCCAGTTCGGGGCGCAGCGCGGCGATCTGGCGGTCGGACAGGCCCGTGCGCTTGGCGCGGCGCAGCAGCTCGCCGTCGAGCACCGGCGCGTCGCGCACCTCGGAACCGACCTCGCCGATCAGCGCGATCTGGTCCACGAACCACGGGTCGATGCCGCTGGCCTCGTGCACCTGCTCGACGGTGGCGCCCAGGCGCAGCGCCCGCTCCACCTCGTACAGCCGGCCCTCGTGCGGCACGCGCAGGGCGTCCAAAGTGGACTCCATGGTCGCGCCCTCGGGGTCCGGCAGGGTCCAGAACCCGGTCGCCTTGGTCTCGATCGACCGCATGGCCTTGCCGAGCGCCTCGGGGAAGCTGCGGCCGAAGGACATCGCCTCGCCGACGCTCTTCATCGTCGTCGTGAGCGTCGGGTCCGCGCCCGGGAACTTCTCGAACGCGAAGCGCGGGATCTTCACCACGACGTAGTCCAGCGTCGGCTCGAAGGCCGCCGGGGTCTCGCCGGTGATGTCGTTCTGGATCTCGTCGAGCGTGTAGCCGATGGCGAGCTTCGCGGCGATCTTGGCGATCGGGAACCCGGTGGCCTTCGACGCGAGCGCCGAGGAACGCGATACACGCGGGTTCATCTCGATCACGACCATGCGCCCGTCGTCGGGGTTGATCGCGAACTGGATGTTGCAGCCACCGGTGTCCACGCCGACCTCGCGCAGCACGGCGATGCCGACGTCGCGCATCACCTGGTACTCGCGGTCGGTGAGCGTCATCGTGGGCGCGACGGTGACGGAGTCGCCCGTGTGGACGCCCATCGCGTCGACGTTCTCGATCGAGCAGACGACCACGACGTTGTCGTGCTTGTCGCGCATCAGCTCGAGCTCGTACTCCTTCCAGCCGAGCACGCTCTCCTCGATGAGCACCTCGGTGACCGGCGACTCGCTCAGGCCGGTGGACGCCAGGCGCTCCAGCTCCTCGGGCGTGTAGGCCAGGCCGGAGCCCAGGCCGCCCATGGTGAACGACGGCCGGATCACCACCGGCAGGCCGAGCTCGGCGACCGTGGCGCGCACGTCCTCCATCGTGTTGCAGACGCGGCTGCGCGGGACCTCGGCGCCGATCGTGCGCACGATGTCCTTGAACTTCTGCCGGTCCTCGCCGCGCTGGATGGCGTCGATGTCGGCGCCGATCAGCTCCACGCCGTACTTCTCGAGCACGCCGCGCTCGTGCAGCGCGACCGCGCAGTTGAGCGCGGTCTGGCCACCGAGGGTCGCGAGGATCGCGTCCGGCCGCTCCACCGCGATGACCTTCTCCACGAAGTCCGGCGTGACCGGTTCGATGTAGGTGGCGTCGGCGAACTCGGGGTCGGTCATGATGGTGGCCGGGTTCGAGTTCACCAGGCTCACGCGCAGGCCCTCGGCCCGCAGCACCCGGCAGGCCTGCGTGCCCGAGTAGTCGAACTCGGCGGCCTGCCCGATCACGATCGGCCCGGAGCCGATCACCAGCACGTGCTGGATGTCCGTCCTCTTCGGCATCAGGCCTTCTTCTCCATCAACTCAACGAACTCGTCGAACAGGGGCGCCGCGTCGTGCGGTCCGGCCGCGGCTTCGGGGTGGTACTGCACCGAGAACGCCGGCACGTCGAAGGCGCGCACGCCCTCGACGGTGTCGTCGTTGGGGCAGTAGTGGCTGATCTGCGCCGCGCCGTAGGGCGACTCGAACCGCTGGCCGGGCTCGCCTTCGAGCGCGAAGCCGTGGTTCTGCGCCGTGATCGCGACACGGCCGGTGGCCACGTCGATCACCGGGATGTTGATGCCGCGGTGGCCGTAGCGCATCTTGTAGGTGCCCAGCCCCAGCGCGCGGCCGAGGATCTGGTTGCCGAAGCAGATGCCGAACAGCGGGATCTCGCGCTCCAGCACGGCCTTCGTCAGCGCGGTGGCGTGCGTGGTGGTCGCGGGGTCGCCCGGGCCGTTGGAGAGGAAGACGCCGTCGGCCTCGACCGCGAGCAGCTCCTCGACCGTGGTCGCGGCGGGCAGCACGTGGACCTCGATGCCCCGCTGCGTCATCAGGCGCGGGGTGTTGGACTTGATGCCCAGGTCGAGCGCGGCGACGCGGAACCGCCGTTCGCCCTGCGCCTCGACGACGTAGGGCTTGTCCGTGGAGACCTCGCCCGCGAGGTCGGCGCCCTTCATCTGCGGGCTCGCCAGGACCTCGGCCACCATCTGCTCGTCGCTGCCCAGCGCGTCGCCGGAGAACACGCCGGCGCGCATCGCGCCCTGCTCGCGCAGGTGGCGGGTGAGCGTGCGCGTGTCGACCTCGGAGATGCCGACGATGCCCTGGCGGGCCAGCTCTTCGTCGAGGCCGCGCTTGCTGCGCCAGTTGGACGGCGTGCGGGCCGGGTCGCGGACCACGTAACCCGAGACCCAGATGCGGGCCGATTCGTCGTCCTCGTCGTTCCAGCCGGTGTTGCCGATCTGCGGCGCGGTCTGCACCACGATCTGCCGGTGGTAGGACGGGTCGGTCAGCGTCTCCTGGTAGCCGGTCATGCCGGTGCAGAACACCGCCTCGCCGAGCGTCCGCCCGCGCGCGCCGTAGGCCGCGCCGCGGAAGACCCGGCCGTCCTCCAGAACCAGGGCGGCGGGGACGCGGGTGCCGTTCGCGGTGCTCACTGGGCACCTCCCTTGATGTCGTGATCCGAGTTGTCGGGGGAAAGCTGGTCGATCCACTGTGGATAGTCGTCGAGGTCGTCGCCGCGGAAGCCGGTGTCCAGGTCCGCGTCTCCCAGGCGCCAGGTGACGACGAGCAGCGCGTCGGTGCCCATCACCTTCCCGGCGATCTTCGAGTCGCGGCGGATCCCGGTGACCGCGTCGCGCGGGATCCAGAAGTCGGGCGCACCACCGCGTTCCACCGCGATGCCGCCCGGGTGCAGGCGCCAGACCGCGCCGGTGCGCAGCCCCGCGCCCCGGGTGACGACCCGGTCCTGCCAGTTGCCCGCGGTGGTGGTGCTGACGTAGAGCCCGGTCGACTCCAGCAGGATCTCACCGGGTTCCCCGGGAATTCCCGGGAACGGCGGCACCTGCGCGCTCTGCGAGCGCGACTTGCGCCGCCAGCCCACCCACATGCCCCACAGGCACAGGAGGAAGAAGACGACGATCCCCAGTGTGAGGAGGAACCGGTCCATCAGCAGATCTTCCCTTCGCGCGCGGTGATCCGCCCGCGCAGCACGGTGGCCGTCACCACGGCGGGCAGCCGCATTCCCTCGTACGGGGTGTTCGCGGAGATGCTGGCGAGCTCCGCGCCACGCACCGTCCACTCCGCACCCGGGTCCACGAGGGTCAGGTTCGCGGGTTCGCCGACCTCGAGCGGGCGGCCGTGGTCGGGCAGGTTGCCGATCGCGGCGGGCCGCTCGCTCATCACGCGGGCGACGCCGCGCCAGTCGAGCAGGCCCGGCTCCACCATCGCGCGGACGACGACCGACAGCGCGGTCTGCAGGCCCAGCATGCCCGGGCGCGCAGCGCTCCACTCCGTGTCCTTGTCCTGCACGGCGTGCGGCGCGTGGTCGGTGGCGACGCAGTCGATCACGCCCTCGGCCAGCGCCGCGCGCAGCTTCTCGACGTCGCCGCCCGTGCGCAGCGGTGGGTTCACCTTGTTGACCGGGTCGTAGGTCTCGAGGCGCTCGTCGGTGAGCAGCAGGTGGTGCGGCGTGACCTCCGCCGACACCTTGGTGCCGCGGTCCTTCGCCCACTTCAGCACGTCGACGGTGCCCGAAGTGGACACGTGGCAGACGTGCAGCCGCGCCTTCGCGTGCAGCGCGAGCAGGCAGTCGCGCGCGACGATCGACTCCTCGGCCGAAGCCGGCCAGCCCGGGTAGCCCAGGCGCGCGGAGTTCTCGCCCTCGTTGGCCTGCGCGCCGACCGTGAGCCGCGGCTCCTCGGCGTGCTGGGCGATCACGGCGTCGAGCGCGGTCGAGTATTCGAGCGCACGGCGCATCAGCAGCGGGTCGGCCACGCACACGCCGTCGTCGGAGAACACGCGCACGGCGGCGGTGCCCTTGGCCATCGTGCCGAGCTCGGCGAGCTTCTCGCCCTTGAGCCCCACCGTGACGGCGCCGACCGGGTGCACGTCGACCAGCCCGGCCTCCTGCCCGCGGCGCCACACGTGGTCGGTCACGAGCGCGTTGTCGGCCACCGGGTCGGTGTTGGCCATGGCGAACACGGCCGTGTAGCCGCCCAGCGCCGCGGCGGCCGAGCCGGTCTCGATCGTCTCGGTGTCCTCGCGGCCGGGCTCGCGCAGGTGGGTGTGCAGGTCGACGAACCCGGGCAGCAGCACCTGTCCCCCGGCGTCGAGGACCTCGGCGTCTTCCGGGACCTCGACGGCACCGATCGCGGTGATCACGCCGTCCTCGACGAGGACGTCCACCGGTTCGCCCTCCCCGTACGGACGGGCGCCCTTGATCACGAGGCTCACGCAGCGGCTCCTGTGTCTTGCGGGACACCCGCACCCGGTCGGCAACCGCGACCGGTAAGGCATCGATTGTCAGTCACGGTTGCCTCCTTCACTGGCCAGCAAGTGGTAGAGGACCGCCATGCGCACGTGGACGCCGTTGCGGACCTGTTCGGTGATGGCCGACGCCGGGGAGTCGGCGACCGCCGAGGCGATCTCCATCCCGCGCAGCATCGGACCGGGGTGCAGCACCACGGCGTGGTCCGGCAGCAGCCGCTGGCGCCGCTCGGACAGGCCGTAGGAGATCGAGTACTCGCGTGAGGACGGGAAGAACCCGCCGTGCATGCGTTCCGCCTGGACGCGCAGCATCATCACGGCGTCGACGGCCGGCAGTTCGGCGTCGAGGTCGTGCGAGACCGTGACCGGCAGCGTCTCCACGCCGACCGGCAGCAGCGTCGGCGGTGCGACGAGCACTACCTCCGCGCCGAGGGTGCTCAGCAGGTGGATGTTCGACCGGGCGACGCGGCTGTGCAGCACGTCGCCGACGATCGCCACCCGGCGGTCCTTCAGCGACCCGAGCCGTTCGCGCAGGGTCGCCGCGTCGAGCAGCGCTTGCGTGGGGTGCTCGTGGGTGCCGTCGCCCGCGTTGACCACTGCGGTGCCGGCCTCGGCGAGCCAGCCCGACAGCCGGTGCGCGGCGCCCGAGGCGGGGTGCCGGACGATCACGCAGTCGGCACCCGCGGCGGCGAGCGTCAGCGCGGTGTCCCGCAGCGACTCGCCCTTGTTCACCGAGGAGCTCGACGCCGAGACGTTGATCACGTCGGCGCTCATCCACTTTCCGGCGATCTCGAACGACACGCGCGTGCGGGTGGAGTTCTCGTAGAACAGGGTGATCACCGTGCGGCCGCGCAGCGTCGGCAGCTTGCGGACCTCCCGGCCGAGCAGCGTGTGCTTCAGCTCGTCGGCGGTGTCGAGGACGGCCGTGGCGGTGTCGGCGTCCAGACCGTCGGTGGCGAGCAGGTGCTTCACCGGGACTCTCCTTCCGGCGCACGGAGCAGGACCGCGTCGCGCCCGTCCGTTTCGGACAACAGCACGGACACGCCCTCGGCCCGCGCGGTGGGCACGTTCTTGCCGACGTAGTCGGCGCGGATCGGCAGCTCGCGGTGGCCGCGGTCGACGAGCACGGCCAGCTGCACGGCGCGCGGGCGGCCGTGGTCGCGCAGGGCGTCGAGCGCGGCGCGGATGGTGCGGCCGGAGAACAGCACGTCGTCGACCAGGATCACCACCCGGTCGTCGATGCCGCCGGGCGGCAGCTGCGTCTGCTCCAGCGCGCGCGGCGGGCGGCGGCGCAGGTCGTCGCGGTACAGGGTGACGTCGAGGGCCCCCGTCGGGGGGACGACCCCGGAGAACTCGCCGATCTTCCCGGCGAGCCGGGTGGCCAGCGGAGTACCGCGGGTGGGGATGCCCAGCAGCACCGGCGGGGCTTGATCACCGGGTGAGCCGGGGTCACCGGAAGCGCTCGCACCGAGTGCGGTCTTCTCGATGACCTGATGGGCCATCCGGGCTATCGTGCGCGCGACATCGCCGGCCGAAAGAAGCTCGCGCTCCCCGGCCGGTTCCGCCGCGCCACGCGGACGTGACGACAAGGCGGACCTCCTTCCCCGCCTCTCTGGACGGGTCCTTAAAGGACGTCGACTCCCAGCTCGTGCGGGGAAATCGCACCGACAGTAGCAGGAGCGGTCAATCAGCCTTCCGGGTGGTGTGCCCACGTCCGCGACCAGGTACGGAGACCTACTGCTTGACCTGGTGACAACTATGCGTAACCATTACTCTGAGTATTCGACTCGAGGAGTCCCCTGACCGGTCACCCCGACCGGCGTGGGGGTGAGGAAACGGAGAACCACCAGATGGGCGATTACGCCAAGGCGCTCGGGGCCAAGCTCCGCGGGATCCGCCAGCAGCAGGGCCTCTCCCTGCACGGGGTCGAGCAGAAGTCGGGCGGCCGCTGGAAGGCCGTCGTCGTCGGCTCGTACGAGCGTGGCGACCGCGCCGTCACCGTCCAGAAGCTGGCCGAGCTGGCCGACTTCTACGGTGTACCGGTGGTCGAACTGCTGCCGGAGGGCCGTGTGCCCTCGGGTGCCGAGCCCGCCACGAAGATCGTGATCAACCTCGAGCGGCTCCAGCAGCTGCCCGCGGAGAAGGTCGGCCCGCTCGCGCGGTACGCGGCCACGATCCAGAGCCAGCGCGGCGACTACAACGGCAAGGTGCTCTCCATCCGCACCGAGGACCTGCGCTCGCTCGCGATCATCTACGACATGACCCCCGGTGAGCTCACCGAACAGCTCATCGACTGGGGTGTCCTGCCGCCCGAGGCCCGTCCGTCCAAAGAAGACTGATGGGCGGCGGTTGCCCGACGCGGTGGGTGTTTTCGGCGGGGCACCGGAAACACCCACCGAGCTTCGGACACCGCCGGACCGGCTGCGGACGGTGATCAACATCGCTCCGGCCGTCCCCTCGCACCCGCGTCCGCCGTTCCGGCACGTGACCCGTTCGGGCTAGCGCTTCCGATTTGCGGTGACGGTGAACCCGGTTCACCGGGCGACGCCCGGGCGGGCCCGAGCACGGCCCCGAACCGGCCGGAGAACGCTGGGTGTGACGAAGACCTCTTCCGGACCCCACTCGTGAGGCTTCCTGGGGGCACCAGCACAACGCCGAAGGCCGCGGCTCCTTCACGGAGCTCGCGGCCTTCGGCGGTTTTCGCTTGTTTTCGGCTGTCTTCGAGACTGCGGCCGTCAGCGGGTCAGAGCACGGCCCGCAGGCGGTCGGCGATCGTCCCGATGCGCCCGAGCACGCCGTTGACGAACCGCGGCGAGTCGTCGGTCGAGAGCTCCTTCGCCAGTCCCACGGCCTCGTCGATTGCGACGGGGTCGGGCACGTCGGAAGACCAGAGCATCTCGTAGACGCCCACGCGCAGGACCGCCAGGTCGACCGGCGGCATGCGGTCCAGGGTCCAGCCCTGCGCGTGCTCGGCCAGCAGCTCGTCGACCTGCTCGCGGTGGGTCGTGACGCCCTCCACGACGGTGATCGTGTAGTCGGCGACCGGGTCGACGTCGGTGGACCCGACCCGGTCGGCCAGCAGCGTGACCGGGTCGGTGCCGCGTTGCGACGCTTCGTACAGCATCTCGACGGCACGCCGGCGGGCCTGCCGCCTGCTGATCGCACCGCCGCGGTTCGGGTGCGGCTTCTGTTTGTCCGCCATCAGCCGGAGACGCGGCCGAGGTACCGGCCGTCACGCGTGTCGACCTTGATCTTCTCGCCGGTCGAGACGAACAGCGGCACCTGGATCTCGGCGCCGGTCTCGAGCGTCGCCGGCTTGGTGCCACCGGTGGAGCGGTCGCCCTGCAGGCCGGGGTCGGTGTGCTGGATGAGGATCTCGACCGAGGTCGGGAGCTCGACGTACAGCGGCTCGTTCTCGTGCACCGCGACCTGGACCTCGGTGTTCTCGAGCATGTAGTTGGCGTTGTCCGACACGACCTCGGCCGGAACCGTGATCTGGTCGTAGGTGTCGCCGTCCATGAACACGAAGTCCTGGCCGTCCTTGTACAGGTAGGTCATGTTCCGGCGGTCCACGGTGGCCGTTTCGACCTTCGTGCCGGCGTTGAAGGTCTTGTCGACGACCTTCCCCGTCAGCACGTGCTTGAGCGTGGTGCGCACGAAGGCGCCGCCCTTGCCCGGCTTGACGTGCTGGAACGCGGTGACGGTCCAGAGCTGGCCCTCGAGGTTGAGGACGAGCCCGTTCTTCAGGTCGTTGGTGGTGGCCACGAGCTTTCGGTCTCCTGTGTCGATCTCTTCGTCCGCGGCCCGTCTCAGACGGCCACGAGGTCCTTGGTGCTCAGGGTGAGGAGTTCGGGCCCGGAGTCCCGCACGACGAGCGTGTCCTCGATGCGCACGCCACCGCGCCCCGCGAGGTAGACGCCGGGCTCGACGGTGACCGCCATACCGGCGGACAGTGTACCGACGCCCGTGGTAGCGAGGCTGGGCGCCTCGTGCACCTCGAGCCCGACGCCGTGGCCGAGGCCGTGCGCGAACTCCTCCGCGCGGCCCGCCTCGGCGATCACGGAGCGGGCCGCGGCGTCCACTTCGGACACGTCGGCGCCCGGGAACACCGCCGCCGTACCGGCCGCCTGGGCGCGGTGGACCAGGTCGTAGAGCTCGCGCTGCCAGTCGGCGGCCTTGCCGAGCACGAACGTGCGGGTCATGTCGGAGTGGTAGCCGTCGACCGTCGCGCCGAAGTCGAGCTTCACGAAGTCGCCTTCGCGCAGCTCGGCTCCAGTGGGCTGGTGGTGCGGGATCGCCGAGTTGGGCCCGGCGGCCACGATCGTGGCGAAGGACGGCTCCGACGAGCCGTGCTCCAGCATGCGATTCTCCAGGTCGCGCGCCACTTCCAGCTCGGTGCGCCCGGCGCGCAGGCCGCCGGCCGCCACCAGGTCGGCGAGCGCGCGGTCGGCCGCCGCGCAGGCCGAGCGCAGGGCCGCGACCTCGACCTCGTCCTTCACCGCGCGCAGCTGCTCGATCAGCCCGGGCGTGCGGACCAGCGTCACCTTGTCGAAGCACACCTTGAGCACCTCGTGGTCTTCCACGCTCACGTGCTGGCTCTCGAACCCGGTACGCCCGTAGGTCGAGTGGGCGCGGGCCGCGAAATCGGCGAGCACGCGGTCGCTGGCGCGGCCCATCACGCGTTCGAGGTCGGGCACCTCGGACGCCGACTGGGTCGTGTAGCGGCCGTCGGTGCAGAACACGGTCTGCGCCTCTCCGCCGGCGTGCACGAGCAGCGCGGCGTTCGACCCGGTGAACCCGGTGAGGTAGCGGATGTTGAGCAGGTCGGTGACCAGCAGCGCGTCGACCCCGGACTCGGTGATCAGGGACCGCAGCGCGCCGCGACGGTGAGCATGGGTTTCAGGCACCCGGCCAGCTTAGCCACGCGGATCGCCCGGTCCGGGGACGCTCGCGGTGGTCGCGGACCGCAGCCGGCCGGGCACGCGGGGCCGCTGATCCGGACGGACCACACGGCGTTCACCCGGTGGCACCTACACTCCGTCCATGCTGGGTGCCTGGTTGACTCGCGGGCTGGTCATGGCCGTCGTCCACGCCGCCGCCATGACGCTGCTCGCCAAGTGGTCCGTGTTCCACCCGACCGACCAGACGGTGATCACGTCCGTCACCCTCGCCGTGCTGGTGGGCGTCGCGGCGCTGTGGAGCGCGATCGACGGCTGGCGCGGCAAGCCGGACCGCGGCCGGGCCTGGTTCATCGCCTCGCTGGTGGCCGGCGTCGTCTCCGGCATCCTGTACGTGATCGGCCGCGCGGTGTTCGTCGACCAGACCGGAACCTCCGAGCTGGGCGCGGCGCTCACGGGAGGCGCGGCGTTCTCGGCGCTGCTGGTGCTGGTGCCGGCCGGGCTGGGGCTGTTCGTCGGCTCGCGCGTGCGGCGGCCCGCACCCGTGGACGAGGAGCCGGAGCCCGAGGAGTACGACGACAACGATGGTTCGGGCAGCCAGTCGGGTCAGCTGGAGCTGCCGGAACCCGAGGCCGAGCCGGCCGGCGCGCCGCGGCCGAAGCCGTCGCCCGTCAGCCGCCCAGCGGGAGCCCGGGGGCGTAGGCGTCCCACTGTCGCGGGTCGATCTCCGTCACCTCGGCCCCGTTGAGACCCACGATCGTGGTGTCGGGCAGGCCGTAGAGCTCGTTGCCGAGCACCACGCCGTACCCGAGGCCGTACGAGTGGACCACGTTCGTGCCCGACTTCAGCGTCGCCTTCACCGGCAGCCCGGCGACGGGCGCGAGCGGCCGGTCCACGACCTCGCCCGCGAGGGCGGCGGCGACCGAGCGGCGGTCGACGCGGATGCGCACGCCGCGGCGGAACAGGTCCATCCGGCGGTCCGGTGACGGCATCGCGACGCCGTCGAACGTCGTGGTCACGCGATCGGGGCTCGAACAGCCGCCGGCGCCCTGGACGTCGAGCCCGAAGTGCTTCAGGCCCGTCGGCGCGCCCGCGGAACCGATCTCCGTCGCGCGCACGACGTCGAACGAGACGGTGTCGCACGGGTCGGTGACCGACGTCGGGGCGTGGCCGTCCGGGCGCCGGACGAGGCCGGGCCCTTCCTTCCACGCGCCGGGGATCACCAGCGGTGTGTAGGGCTGGAGCGTGAAGTCCTTGTCCCAGAAGGTGAGCGAGGTGCCCGCCGCGGTCTCGTGGGCGATCACGAACGCGTCGAGCGCGCCGACCCATTCGAGGTCGGCACTGAAGCCGTCGACTACCGAGCGCTCACGTGGTGCCGAGGTGCTCGATACGGGTGCGAAACCCTGCTCCCCCAACGCTTCCACGCCGCTGCGGAACGCCGGGTCGTGGGAGCGGATCACGAACTGGCCGGCGCCGTTCCAGCCGGCGGCGCGGCCGGTGGTGTCGGTGAACATGAGGTAGTACCAGCCGTCGAGGAACACGACCGAGGGCTGGCCGGCGCCGTAGACGTTGTCGCGGTGCACGTCGTGCGAAGGCCCGAGGATCGGTTTCCCGCCCGCCGCGCGGGTCCAGTGGATGCCGTCGGCGCTCGTCGCGAGGCCGATGGCGTTGCCGAGCGCGTGGTCGCCCGCCGCGCCGGTGTAGTACAGGTAGTAGGTGCCGCCGACGCGCAGCACGGACGGGTCGCACGTGTGCACGCCGTCGAACGCGCCGGGTGAACCGGACAGGACCGCGATCGGCGCGCCGCCACCCGGTCCGGTGAAGGGACCGTCGGCCGAAGGCGCTTCGGCGTAGAGGATGTCGTCGCCGGGCGGCGCCGCGCTGCCGTACTGGCTGCACCACCACAGGCGGGTCTTGCCGTTTTCGACCATCGCGGTGGGGCCGTAGTTGTAGACCGCGTCGGCAGCGCCGGCGGCGACCACTCCGTTGCTCTGACGACCTTTCGCGGTCTCCAGCGGGACGTTCGCCACGCGCGGGGGTTTGGCCGGAGCCGGCTTGCCGCCCGCGATGCCGCCGTGGCCGGGACCGTCGGCCTGGGTCTGCGCGTAGCTGTCGCTGCAGCCCGCCACCACGACCCCCGACAACGCCAGGGCGAAGAGGGCTCGCGCGGGTCGCCGAACCCCGCCACGAAACGGGTGCATGATGGCCGAGTCTAACCAGTCCTAACCCGGTTGGGTGAACGTGTCCCCGTCTGGTGGGTGTTCGAGGGCAACAAGCTCGACCTCGAAGCCGTCGTCGTTCTCGAGGTAGGCCGCGTAGTGCGGTTTCCCGCCCGCGTAGGGGAAACGGTCCGCGAACAGCGGCCGCCAGCCGTGCCCGCCGGCCGCGAGTTCGTCGACCTCGGCGCGGGTGGCGACGTGCAGGGCGAGGTGGTTGAGGCCGGGGCGCAGGCGCTCGTGCGGCCCCGTCGCCATCGCGGGCGAGGCTTCCACCACGAGGTAGGTGGGGCCGAGGCGCCAGCTGACGCCGTCGGGCCAGCGCTGGAACTCGCGCCAGCCCAGCCGCTGAAGCAGCCAGCCCCAGCTGCGTTCGGCGCGCGCGAGGTCGGGCACCCAGAGCTCGATGTGGTGCGCCCGCCCGTGCGCGGTGGGCAGCGCGACGAGCACGCGGTGCACGTCGCCGTAGTGCACGCCGGAGCCGACGTCGAGGAAGCCGAGCCGGCGGGTGATCGCGAGGCTGGCCGCGTTGTCCTCGTGGACGAGCGCCCACACGGCGGGCACGCCGAGCGTGGTGAGGCCGTGGTCCACGAGCGCGCGGCCGGCTTCGGTGGCGAAGCCCTTCCCCGCGTGCTTCGCGGCGATGTAGTAGCCCAGCTCGGCGACGTCGCCGGGCAGCTCGGACGACGGGCGCAGGTGGGCGACGCCGACGACTTCGCCCTCGTGCTCGACCACCCAGTGGCCTTGGCCTTCGGGCCCGTCGTAGGCGAGGCGGCGGGCCACCATGGCGCGGGCCTGGGCGGGGTCGGAGAAGTCGGCGGCGAAGAACCGGCTCATCTCCGGGTCGGTGAACACCGCCACCACGGCGTCGGTGTCGGCTTCGGTCAGGGCCCGCAGCCGCAGGCGATCGGTGGTGAGCTCCGGGGTCACTTCGCGTTGGCCGCGACCCAGTGCAGCGCGAGGCCGTAGCCGTCGACGCCGAGGCCCACGATGACGCCGGTGGCGATGTCGGAGAGCACGCTGTGGTGGCGGAACTGCTCGCGCTTGTGGACGTTGCTGATGTGCAGCTCGATCAGCGGCGCGGACAGCTGCGCGGCGGCGTCGCGCACGGCGATCGAGTAGTGCGTCCAGGCGCCGGCGTTGAGCACGACCGGGTTTCCGCCGTCGGCGGCCTCGTGGAGCCAGCCGACGAGCTCGCCCTCGTGGTCGGTCTGGCGCACCTCGACGTCGAGGCCGAGCTCGGTGCCCGTCTTCACGCAGAGGGCTGCGAGGTCGTCGTGCGTCGTGGAACCGTAGACGGCGGGCTCGCGCTTGCCGAGGCGGCCGAGGTTGGGGCCGTTGAAGACGAAGACCTTCACAGCAGCACGCTCCCGCCGTTCTTGGGGGCGTCGGCCGCGACCGCCGAGTACGCGGCGGCCAGCAGCGCCGGGTCCGGGCCTTCGAGGCGGCCGGGCTTGGCGAGCGCGTCGAGGACCACGAACCGGAGCACACCAGAGCGGGTTTTCTTGTCGCCCTTCATGCTTTCGATGAGCTGCCCCAGCGCGTCGGGGTCGTAGGTGGTCGGCAGGCCGATCAGCTTCAGCACGGACGCGTGGCGCGCGGCGGTCTCGTCGTCGAGGCGCCCGGCGAGGCGGGCGAGCTCGGCCGCGAACACCAGGCCCACGCTCACGGCCGCGCCGTGGCGCCAGCGGTAGCGCTCGCGGCGCTCGATGGCGTGGCCGAGGGTGTGGCCGTAGTTGAGGATCTCGCGCAGGTCGGACTCGCGCAGGTCGGCGGCGACGACGTCGGCCTTGACCTGGATCGAGCGGCGGACCAGCTCGGCCAGCACGTCTCCGGTCGGGTCGAGGGCGGCTTCGGGATCCTGCTCGATGAGCTCCAGGATGCGCGGGTCGGCGATGAAGCCCGTCTTCACGACCTCGGCCATGCCGGCGACGAGTTCGTTGCGGGGCAAGGTTTCCAGCGTCGCGAGGTCGACGAGCACGGCGCTCGGCTCGTGGAACACGCCCACGAGGTTCTTGCCGGCCTCGGTGTTGATGCCCGTCTTACCGCCGACGGCCGCGTCGACCATGCCGAGCAGCGTGGTCGGCACGTTGACCAGGCGCACGCCGCGCATCCAGGTGGCGGCGACGAAGCCGGCCAGGTCCGTCACGGCGCCGCCGCCCAGACCCACGACCACGCCGCGGCGGTCGAGCCCGATCCGGCCGAGGACCTCCCAGCAGAAACTGGCGACGGAGAAGGCCTTGCCGTCCTCGGCGTCCGGGATCTCCACGCGGTGGGCGTCGAGGCCCGCTTCGGCGAGCTCGTCGCGCACGGCCTCGGCGGTGGCGGTGAGCGTGGGCGGGTGGATCAGCGCGATCTTCGACGCGTCGGCGAGCTGCGCGGTGAGCTCGGCGAGCAGGCCGCGGCCCACGAGCACGTCGTACGGGTGCGCGGTCGCGACGCGGATCCGGACGGGTTGGGACACGGGCTTCCTCACTACTCCTGGTTCTGCCGGTCTTACTGCTCGCGCGCCTCGGCGGGCTCGATCGCGGCGACCGCGGCGGCCACCACCTCGGCGGGTGACCGGTGGTCGGTCTCGATCTCGATCGTCGCCACCTCGCGGTACACGGGCAGGCGCGCGTCGAGCAGGGACTTGAACGTGGCGCGCGGGTTCACGCCCGCGAGCAGCGGGCGCGCGCTCGACAGGCCGGTGCGCTGCACGCCGGCGGCGAGGCCGACGTTCAGGAACACCACGGTGTGCTTCGCCAGCAACGCCCGGGTCTCGGGGGTCAGCGGAGCGCCGCCGCCGAGGGAGAGGACGCCGTCGTGCTCGTCGAGGGCGGTGGACACGGCCTGCGCTTCGAGCGCGCGGAACGCCGGCTCGCCGTCGTCGGCGAAGATGTCGGAGATCGCGCGGCCGGCGCGTTCGACGATGTCGTCGTCGGTGTCGCGGAACGCCACCCCGAGCGCCTCGGCGAGCAGCGGGCCCACCGTGCTCTTGCCCGAGCCCGGCGGTCCCACGACCACGGCGCGGGGGCTCACCAGCGCTCCTCGAGCGCCTTCAGGTAGCCCTCGGCGTTGCGCTTGCTCTCGGCCAGCGAGTCGCCGCCGAACTTCTCCAGCGCGGCGTCGGCCAGCACCAGCGCCACCACGGACTCGAGCACGACGCCCGCCCGCGGCACGGCGCACACGTCGGAGCGCTGGTGGATCGCGACGGCCGGCTCGCCGGTGCGCACGTCCACCGTGGACAGCGCCTTCGGCACGGTCGAGATCGGCTTCATCGCCACGCGCACGCGCAGGGGCTCGCCGTTGGTGATGCCGCCTTCGAGGCCGCCCGCGCGGTTGGAGCGGCGCGTGACACCGACCGGGCCGGTGCCGCGGTCGATCTCGTCGTGGGCCTGGCTGCCCCAGCGGCGCGCGGTGGTGAAGCCGTCGCCGACCTCGACGCCCTTCATGGCCTGCACGCCCATGAGCGCCCCCGCGAGGCGCGCGTCGAGGCGGCGGTCCCAGTGCACGTGGGAGCCGAGGCCCGGCGGCAGCCCGTAGGCGAGCACCTCGATCACGCCGCCGACGGTGTCGCCCGCCTTCCGCACGGCGTCGACCTCGGCGATCATCGCCTCGGTGCCCTCGGCCGAGAACGCCCGCACGGGGCTCTCGTCGATCGCGGCCAGGTCACCCGGCTGCGGCAGCGGCCCCTCGGGCGCGTCGGCGCCACCGATCGACACGACGTGGCTCAGCACCTCCACGCCCAGCAGCTGGCGCAGGAAGTTGCGCGCCACCGTGCCCAGCGCCGTGCGCGACGCCGTCTCGCGGGCGCTCGCGCGCTCCAGCACCGGACGGGCCTCGTCGAAGCCGTACTTCTGCATGCCGGGCAGATCGGCGTGTCCCGGGCGCGGCCGCGTGAGCGGCTCGTTGCGCGCCAGGCCGGCGAGCACCTCGGGGTCCACGGGGTCGGCCGCCATGACCTGCTCCCACTTGGGCCACTCGGCGTTCTCGATCTGCACCGCGATGGGGCCACCCTGCGAGATCCCGTGGCGGACTCCGCCCAGGATCTGCACGTGGTCGGTCTCGAACCCCATGCGCGGGCTGCGACCGAACCCGAGCCGCCGCCGCGCAAGCTGCGCGGTGAGGTCTCCGGTGGTCACCTCCACACCAGCGGGCAGGCCCTCGAGCACAGCGGCGAGGGCGGGTCCGTGCGATTCTCCTGCGGTGATCCAGCGCAACACCGGCTAATCCTGTCACGTGTTACGGCGTCACCTGTGACAGGCCCTCAGCTGGGCACCACCCCCGAACCCACCCCGGGGAACACCGCGCACGTCCAGGCCGCGACCACCAACGCCGGCCCGTGGGGCACGCGGTGGCGAATGGCTCGGTGGAGGCGAGGGCTTGCCCGGGGTTGCGGTGGGTGTGTCGGCGAGGCGGGGGACGGCGGAGGCGCGCCTGATGCGGTTTTCCGTGAGGTGGCGGGTGCCGCAAGCCCGCCTGATGCCGTCTTCCGCGAGGTGGCGGGTGCCACAAGGCCGCCTGATGCCGTCTTCCGCGAGGTGGTCGGCGGGGGAAGCCCGCCTGCTGGTTCGGCGCGGCGCACCCGCTTGGCGATGACCGGCACCTGCGCTCCCACGGCCACGACGGCGCTCACCCCAGCCGCTACCACTGCCGCGACTGCCACCGACGCCCATCCCAGCGCACCCAGCACCGCACCCAGCACGCCGGCGAGCTTCACGTCTCCGGCCCCGAGCTGCGCGGGCTTGAGCCGGTGGACAACGAGGTGGACACCGCCGAACACAAGCACGCCCTCCACCGCGCCCGCGAGAAGCGTCGCCCCACCCCCATTCGCCGCCGCCACTCCGAGGGCGATCGCCATCGCGGGATACGCCGGCAATGTCACCACATCCGGCAACCTCCGATACCGGACGTCCGCCAGACACAACGGCACCCCGACCACCGTGAGCACCCACGGCACCGGCCACCACCACTCCGCCCAGCGCCCCTCCCGCCACCGCCACCCGACGACAAGCAGCGCCGCCACCACCACGACAACAGCCACAACCGCCGACACGGGCGCACCCGCCCGCCTCAGCAACCACACGAGGAGGGGCACCACCGCCCCACCTGCCACGACCAATCCCCAGGACATGCACCCACGTTGACAGCGCCCGCCCACCCCGCCAAGCCGCGCCGGTCGCGAGTGGACCCCTCGCGCCGAAAACCGCCCCGATTCACCCGACCGGGCAACCCAAACCGGCCGCACAGCACCCCCAAACCGCCGCCGGCTCAGGCCACCCGAGCCGGCCTTCCGGCACGCGCGCACAACCCGAGCCAGCCGCTCGCGGCACCTGGAGGCCGCGCCAAGCACCCATAGCCCAGGCCGGCCGCGCGGCAAACCAAAACACCACTGCTGCCGACCATCCCGGGCCGCTCGGCACCACAGCGGGCCGGCGGCCGCGGGCGCAACGCGCAGCCCCGTGAACGCCGCGGCGAGCCATCGCGCTGCCACGACCGGCGAGCGAACGGGCCGCCCGAAACCGCCGTGCATCAGCTTGGCGGAACCCGAACCAAGCCAAGGCACACAACGACCGAGCCCGCCCGGCCCTGCGGGCACGCGCCCACGACCCGAACCGGCCGGCCACCGCGCGCCACAATCCGAGCCGGCCGCTCGCCGCACCCGGAGGCCGCGCCAAGCACCCCAATGCGGCGTACGTTGCACCCAACGCACCCAATGCGGCGTTCGTTGCGCTGAACGCAACCAACGCCACATTGGGGCGGGCCGAAGCCGGTTCGCGAGTCAGTGCGTCATGGATAAACCAGGCGCATCAAGGGTTTCCCCGTTCGCACGCTCCGGATTTCCAGCGAGGCGATCTCCTGGGACTTCATCGGTGTGCCCACCACGACCTTGGCCGTGTTCTCCGGCAGGGCCTTCCAGGTGGCGAGCTGGGTCTCGGTGCCGTCGCGGCCGAGGGCGACGAGGGAGTAGTCCCCGCCCTTGCCGCCGCGGTAGCTGCAGGACATTTCGACCTCGGTGCCCCACGACTGGGGGTCGATGCGGGCCGCGGCCTGGATCGGGTATTCGCCGAGGGCCGACATCGCAAGCTCGGGCGGCGACACAGGCGCCGCGACAGCGGGCGCAGCGGGCGGCGGCGACACGTCCGGCAGCGAAAGCGACACCGCCAGAGCCACCCCGGCCGCGACGGCCAGCGCGGCCACGCCCCCGGTCACCCCGTTCCGGATCCACCGACGGCGGCGGACCTTCCGCATCAGCACCGGCAGCAAGTCCGGCATCGCCTGAGAGCCCGGCATCGGCGGCGCCGCTGACGGGTCGAGTCCCGGAACCGAGTCCGAGCCCAACAGCGGCGGCACAGCCGACAGGTCCGGCACCGAGCGCGAGCCTGCCGGATCCGCGGCCGGCCTCTGCGAACCTGGCACATCCGGCCACGGCACATTCCTCGCCGGCACATCGGAACCCGGCTTGAGCTCCGAACCCGGCGGCGCGCCCAGCCCTGCTCCCGGCACCGGCAAACCCGGCACATCCGGCCCCGGCGAAGCCGGCATCGCCAACCGGTCAGGCAGCGACCGCGAGCCTGCCGGATCCGCGACCGGCAAATCCGCGCCAGGCACCGACCGCGACCCCGCCGCATCTGGCGACTGCGAGCCTGACACCGGCAAATCCGCCCCAGGCACCGACCACGAACCCGGCACCGGCGAACCCGCAGGCAAGTCCGGCCCCGGCTTCGGCGAGCCCGCCACATCCGGCCCCAACCCAGGCACATCCCTCGCCGGCAAATCCGGCAGATCCGCACCCGCCACGATCACCAGATCGGGCACCGGCCCCGGATCCCGCGGTGGCTCCGCACCGTCCCCCTCACCGTTGCCGGGCCCGAGGGCTCCCCCCGGTGAACCACCCCTGGTCTGGGCGAGCAAACCCGGCAGCCCGGCCAGTTCGCGGACCGCGGCGGCGCAGCGGTCGCACTCCTGCAGGTGCTGTTCGAATGCCTGCCGGTCTTCCGGTGACAGGGCTCCGAGGACGTACGCGGCGTCGTAGGTCGCGAACTCGTCGGCGGTCATTGCGTCACCCCCCGCTCTTCCAAAGCCAGGCGAAGCGCCCGTAGTGCGTAGTGCGTGCGGGACTTCACGGTTCCCTCGGCGATGCCCAGGCGGTGGGCGGCGTCGGCCACCGAGTACCCCTGGAAGTAGCACAGTTCGAGCACCTCGCGGTGGCGGGCCGAGAGCTCGCCCAGCGCCTCGGCCACCAGCCAGCCCTGCACGGCGCGCTCGGTGCCGTCGGCCACCGCTCGCTCGGGGGGAGCGTCGGTGACGACCTCCGAGCGCGAGGTCGCCGACCGCCACCCGTCGATGGCGATGCGGCGGGCGACCGTGAACAGCCACGCGCGGGCCGAGCCCTGTGACTGGTCCAGCACGTCGGTGTGGCGCCACGCCCGGAGCAGCGTCTCCTGCACCACGTCCTCCGCGTGGTTCCGGTTGCCGCCCGTCAGGTGCAGGGCGTAGGACCAGAGCGCGGCCGCGTGTTCCTCGTGCAGCGCGCGCATCAGCTGGTCCTCGACGTCGCTCCTCCCCACGGCGAGCCCCGGTCAGCGTCCGGCCGGCACCGCGTGCCCGCCGGAAGACTGCCGGGCGCGCACCTCCTGCACCAGCAGCACCAGGCCGCAGATCACGCACAGCGCCTCGGTGATCACGCCCCAGTACTCGAACTGGCTGTTGAACTGGTCGTGCACGCCGTACAGCCCCACGGTCACCGACAGCAGGTACGCGAGCAACGTCACGCCGCCGAAGCCGAACGTGAAGAACGGCGGCACCCAGTGGTGCCAGAACAGCAGTGCGACGGCGATCACGATCCCGGCGATCCCGTTCACCAGGAACAGCGGACCGACCACGGCGATGTCCGAGTAGCCGCTGCCGAAGTACAGGTAGAAGTGGACCGCGGCGGACCCGACCAGCCCGATCGCGCCCAACCCTCGCATCCAGTTGGCCAGCATGATGTTCTCCTTCACCCGTCCGAATCCCTCTCCCCCACTACACGGAAACACAGGCGATCCGGTTCACCGGGCAACGCTTTGCGGTGAACGGGTGAACCACACGGACGATCATCTCGTTAGTAGGGCATGACTGCCGAACTGTTTTCCCGCCGCTCCGTCCTCACCACCGGGGCCACCGTCGCCGGCGTCGCCGCGGGCACCGTCGCCCTCGCGGCCTGTGGCGCCGGCTCGGACTCGGGCTCCTCGGGCGGCGACGCCCCCAAGCCCGGCGGGAAGGTGATCGCGCTGGCCGACGTGCCCGTCGGCCAGGCGAAGTCCGCCAAGACCCCCGACGGCCAGGACGTGATCGTGGCCCAGCCCACCGCCGGAACCGTGAACTGCTTCAGCGCCATCTGCACCCACCAGGGCTGCACCGTGAACCCGCCGCAGGGCGCCGAGATCCACTGCCCCTGCCACGGTTCGGTGTACGACTCGCTCACCGGCGCGGTGAAGAACGGCCCGGCCGAGAAGCCGCTGCCGAAGATCAACGTGAAGGTCGACAACGGAGAGGTCGTCACCGCCTGACGACGTGAACCGCCCAACGCACGCGAAGGGCCCCTTGTGGACGATCACCGTCCACAAGGGGCCCTTCGGCGTCGAAAGCCCGGAAAAGCTCAGCCGTTCCAGCCGAACAGCGGGTCGCCCGCCGCGACCGTGCGCCCGGGCTCGAGGCCCGTGAGCACGTCGGCCTGGGCGTCGAGCCCGACCACGGGCACGATCGGCGAGTAGCCGGCGGCCGCCACGGCCTCGGGGTCCCAGCCGATCACCGGCTGGCCGGCGCGCACCGACTCGCCCTTGACCACGTGGAGGGTGAAGCCCTCGCCCTTCTCCTTCACCGTGTCGATGCCGAGGTGCACGAGCACGGCGCGCCCGTCCTCGGTCGCCACCACGAAGGCGTGCGGGTGCAGGGTCACGACGGTGCCGTCGACCGGCGCGACGGCGTCGGAGCGTCCGCCGCTCGGCTTCACGGCGATGCCGGGGCCGACCATCGCCTCGGCGAACACCGGGTCGGGCACCTCGGTGATCGCGACGACCTCGCCCGCGACGGGGCTCAGGATCTCGAGGCTCACATCAGGTCCTCGATGTCACTGGCGATCGTGTCCGCCTCGGGGCCGACGATCACCTGCACCGCGGAGCCCATCTTCACCACGCCCATCGCGCCGGCGGCCTTGAGCGCCGCCTCGTCGACGAGGCTGGTGTCCTCCAGCTCGCAGCGAAGGCGCGTGATGCAGCCTTCGATCTCGACGACGTTGTCCACGCCGCCGAGCGCCGCGAGAATCTTTTCAGGCCTGTCATCCGCCATCGCGGCCTCCTCGTTTCCCGTTGGTTCCCCACGTGAGCCAGTGCGCTCCACCACTACTACGCCGTTCGTCGGCATGCACGTCGCCGCAGGCCACGAACGCATAACGGTGGTTGACACCCGCTCGCGAGGCGGAGCATCCTGCCCCATCGGAATTATTGGTCTAGACCGGAACGTACCAATCTTCCGGCGAAGACGCGAGCACCGGTCGCCCGGTGCGACGACAGAAGGAGGGTGACACCGATGAGCGCTGCCGCGCACGTCCCGCCGCCCGACGGCGTCGACCGGGTGGACCGGGTGATCAACGGGCCCACGCCCAAGCACGCCCAGCTGCGCGAGATCCTGCGCCGGTCCGTGGAGCGCGAGCTCCCGCCCGGTTCGCCGATCCCGTCGGAGCGGGAGCTCGCCCAGCGCTACGGTGTCTCGCGCCTCACGGTCCGCTCGGCGATCGGCAAGCTCGTCGAAGAGGGCCTGCTGGCCCGGGTGCGCGGCAAGGGCACGTTCACCGCCGCGCGCCGCATGGAGTTGCAGCTCTACCTGATGTCCTTCACTGACGACATGCGCCGGCGCGGGCTCACCCCCACCACGGAGGTGGTGTCCACGTCGCTCGAGGTCCCGCCGGTGACCTCGGCGCACGCACTCGGCCTCGCCGAGGGCGTGGCGGCTCACCGGCTGGTGCGGCTGCGGCGAGCGGACGGCGTGCCGCTGGCCGTGGAACGCGGCTGGTACCACGCGGGCCGTACGCCCGGACTGCTCGACCTCGACCTCACCCGTTCCCTGTACGCCCAGCTGGCCGAGGCCTACGACCTGCGGCCGGACCAGGCGTACCAGACGGTGTGGGCCGAGTCCGCGGATCGCGAGACGGCGCGCCTGCTCGGCATGCGCACCGGCACTCCGCTCCTCGTCTTCCGCCGGGTCTCCAGCGCAGGCGGAGAGCCGGTGGAGGACATGACGTCCTGGTACCGGGGAGATCACTACCAGGTGACCATGCAGTTGGACCGGAACACCCCGGATTCCGGCCACCAACCCCACTACGGAGGTACCCGACGATGAGCGCCACCACCACAGAGGGGGCGAAGGGCAAGAAGAGCGGCGGCGGGCTCGCGGGGCTGCAGCGCTTCGGTCGCAGCCTGATGCTCCCCATCGCCGTCTTGCCCGCTGCCGGTCTTCTCAACCGGCTGGGCCAGGACGACGTTTTCGGCAAGACCGGCCTCGGCTGGGACAAGGTCGCGGCCGTGATCGGCGCCGCGGGCGGTGGCCTGTTCGACTGGCTGCCCCTGCTGTTCGCCATCGGTATCGCGGTCGGTTTCGCGCGCAAGGGCGACGGTTCGACGGCCGTGGCCGCGGTCGTCGGCTGGGTCGTGTTCAACAAGGTCATCCAGGCCATCGCGCCGATCAGCAGCCAGGAGGGCTACAAGCCCGGCTGGGACGGGGCGCCGATCCACTGGCCCTACAGCGTGCTGACCGGTGTGATCAGCGGTATCGTCGCCGCCCTGCTGTGGCAGCGCTACTACCGGATCAAGCTGCCGAGCTGGCTCGCCTTCTTCGGCGGCCGCCGGTTCGTGCCGATCATCACCGCGTTCTCGATGATCATCCTCGGCGTGATCTTCGGCCTGGTCTTCAAGTACGTCGACCACGGCATCAACGCGATCGGCCAGGCCGTCGTGGGCTCGCCGGTGATCGGTGGCGGCATCTACGGCGTGCTCAACCGCCTGCTCATCCCGATCGGCCTGCACCAGCTGCTCAACGTGCCGGTGTGGTTCATCTTCGGCGGCGGTGACCTCAACAACTTCTTCACCCACGTGCAGGGTTCCGGCTCGTTCATGACCGGCTTCTTCCCGATCTTCATGTTCGCCCTGCCCGCCGCGGCGCTGGCGATCTGGCAGACCGCGAAGCCGGGCCAGAAGAAGATCGTGGGCTCGATCATGATCTCGGCGGCGCTGACCTCGTTCATCACGGGTGTCACGGAGCCGATCGAGTTCGCGTTCATGTTCGTCGCGTGGCCGCTGTACATCTTCCACGCGATCATGACCGGTGTCTCGCTGGCCGTCTGCAACGCGCTGGGCATCCACCTCGGCTTCTCGTTCTCGGGCGGCGCGATCGACTTCGCCCTGAACTCGTCGCTGGACACCGCGCACAAGGCGTGGCTGCTGATCCCGATCGGCCTGGTCTTCGCCGTCATCTACTACGTGGTGTTCCGCTTCGTGATCACGAAGTGGAACATGCGCACCCCGGGCCGCGAGGACGACACGATCGAGGCCGACCTCGACCGCACGGCCGCTAAGTAAGCTCGACCACAAGGAAAACCGAGAGAGGACGATCATGCCGGAGAAACGAGTCACCGTGGCCAGCAAGGTGGGCCTGCACGCCAGGCCGGCCGCGCTGGTCGCCAAGGCGGCCGCGGCGCAACCCGTCGCGGTGACCATCGCCAAGGCCGGCGGCGACCCGGTGGCCGCCGGCAGCGTGCTCAACCTGATGACGCTCGCCGCCGCGTTCGGCGACGAGGTCGTCATCAGCGCCGAGGGCGAGGGCGCCGACGCCGCGATCGACGCGGTGGCGGAGCTCGTCGCCACGGATCTCGACGCTCAGTAGGTACCGCTCCAGGGGCAGTCGGAGGGGCCACCCTGCACCGGGAATTCCGGTGCAGGGTGGCCCCTTCGCACGTTTCCCGGCCGCTTGCCGATCCGGACACCCTGACCGGCGGTCACCGCGCGAGTGAACGGTTTCCGCCGCGACTGCGGTCGGATCGGCACCAAGCAGCACAGTTAAGCTGGCGGGTATGGACAGCCTGCGCCTGATCGACGAGTGGCCGGTGGACAACGCCGCGGCCGGAGTGGTTTCCGCCGGCGGCGAGGTGCGCGACCGCCACGGCGATTCCGCCCGCGTGTTCCGCCTGGCGTCGGTGACCAAGCTGCTCACCGCGTACACGGCGCACATCGCGCTCGAGGAGGGCGTGGTCGAGCTGGACACCCCCGCCGGCCCCGAGGGCTCGACCGTGCGCCACCTGCTCGCCCACACCTCCGGCCTGGCCTTCGACGCGCACAAGGAGATGGCCCCGCCCGGCACCCGCCGCCTGTACTCCAACGCCGGCTTCGAGGTCCTGGCGGAGACCCTCACCGAACACTCGGGCATCCCCTTCGCCGACTACCAGCGCGAAGCCCTGCTCGACCCGCTGGGCATGACCGCCACCGTCCTGGACGGCTCCCCCGCCTCCGGCGCCGCGTCCACTGTGGACGATTTGCTCGTGTTCGCCGCCGAACTCCAGTCCCCGAAACTCCTCGCGCCCGCCACCCTCGCCGCCGCCACCGACGTCGCCTTCCCCGGACTGAACGGCGTCCTCCCCGGCTTCGGCTACCAGAAACCCAACGACTGGGGCCTCGGCTTCGAACTGCGCGACCACAAGTCCCCCCACTGGACCGGCTCCGCGAGCTCCCCACGCACCTTCGGCCACTTCGGCCAGTCCGGCACCTTCCTCTGGGTCGACCCCGACTCCGGCCACGCCTGCGTCGCCCTCTCGGACCGCTCCTTCGGCCCCTGGGCCGCCGACGCCTGGCCCCCCTTCACGGACGCGGTACTGGTCGAACTGAAGGGCTGAGCACTCACCGCCTCAACGCACCCGAGGTGAAGCCCTGTTTGGTTGCATGAGTGTTACCCAGCACTGGTGGGACGGGTGGGTGTCGAGCACGTGACTCACTGTCCCCCGTCGGGGCAGGTGCAGATGGCCTTCCAGCAGGAGAAACGTCGATGGGACGGGTTGTCGCGAACCCGTCCCATTAAGAAACTCACCTAACCTCATGCTCTGACACAAGGGCGGTGAGATTGGCTCATGCGGCGTGACAGTTCAGGTTTACGGCGCAGACCTGAACTGCGACCTGTGACGCGAAGAAAAGAATAGAAAATAGGCGATTGCAAGATTGGCAGTAACACCGAGAGCCGCAATTGCTGGAAGTAATATGTAGAGTGCGATCGTCGCCGTGAAGTGCAGCTGCTCTTGGTTCGAGTAGTTGCCCGATGTTATCACCGACAGAGCGTACCAAGGCACGAATACGATGGTCGCCAACCAGGCTGGAATAAATGCGCTCAGTTGCACTCCGATTACGGTGTACTCTTTTCTCTGTTCAAGGTATCCAGTTGACACGTACGAGCGCGCCACAATTAAGCCGATCCCCGACATCAGCAAACAGCAAGCAGTTATAACTCCCAATCCTACGGTAAGCACGGTAGCGGGATCGTAGGACGTGGGAAGGCTGTAGCCGAAAATAGGTATAGAAATGATCAACAGTAGTCCGAGGATGATGCCAATAGAACCCCATCGGATTGAGATTGCTTCAATCTTCCTGACCAGATCGGGGGAAATCCAACGATTGGGCGACATTGCAGATGCGTAGGGGTTAGTCATTACCGAACTCGCCAATCCGACGAATTCGACATAGCTCCCGTGTCGGATACGGACCACGTGGAGCCAAGTGCATTGACTTTGTCCTTGCGCATCGGCTCGGCGTCCATGACGTACCCGCCGCCTGCGGCCGCGGCGTTGGCTGCTGCGTCTTCTTGCTGGCGCTGCTGGTAGACCTTGACACCAGCGGAGTTCATGCCCTCGTCGTACCAGTCGTCCCGGGCCTGCCGCTTCGCCTGCTCTTCCGGCATGAGGTATCCGGCACGGCCGGATGGTTGGGCCTGCGGTAGAGGCCGGCTACCCCCGCCGTCTGCTGGCTGCCGCTCGCTCCCCACGGTGTCCTCCCCTTGGCCCCTCCGTCGATCAACCTGCATGACCAACACTGATAGTAGTCAACTGGCAACAATGTGCCCGGCGAACCGTGCAACTACGCCGGTCGATCCGATCATGCCCCTGACCTGGGGGAATCCCGGCGCACGCGGGCACCCCGCTGCACCTGCCGTGGACGTCCTCCGCGCCGCAGGCCGCGAGCGTGGCTGACGAGCATCGGTCGTGGAAGACGTTCAGTGAGCGGCTGGTCTACGACAACCGGTGGGTCAAGGTCGGGTTGACAGACGTCGAGGCGCCGAACGGCGAGCGCTGGGAGTACCACGTGGTTCACCTGGCGCGTGGGGGTAAACCGCGCCGCGTGGACGACCTCGATCCGCGGGATGAACCAATCGTCGGGATCGGCCAGGTCCCGATCGCCGTGCGCCGAGTAGACCTTGAACCCTCGCTCACCGAGCTCGATCAGCTTTCCAGGTCACGAGGCGCCCTGACCTGCACTGATCCCGTTCGGCGCCCATGCCGTCCAGGCTATGTCAGCAAATGAGACATCGCCAAAGCCACATTGGGGCGCTTCACCCACCCACCCACCCACCCAAGGCGACGGACCCATCCCAACCAACTCAGCACCCAGCCCCTCCCCAGCACCCCACGCAACACGCTCCCGCGAGAACTGCAAAGAACCACACAGAACCGCGGAAACCACTCACTCCATCACACGAATCGGCTCCCCACTCCGAAACGCCGCAATGTCCTCCACCGCATCCCGGTAGAAGATCTCGTACGTCTCCCGGCTCACGTACCCGACATGGGGCGTCAGAATCACATTGTCGAGACCACGCACCGCATGATCGGCCGGCAACGGTTCCACGTCGTACACATCCAATGCCGCCGCGGCGATCTGCCGCGAACGCAAGGCGGCCACCAACGCGGCCTCATCCACAATCGGCCCGCGAGACGTGTTCACCAGCAACGCCGTCGGCTTCATCCGGGCCAGCTCCGCCGCCCCGACCAGGCCGCGGCTGCGGTCGGACAAAACCACGTGCACCGACAACACATCACTGCGCTCGAACAGCTCTTCCTTGCCGACGGCCGTCACCCCGTGCTCCGCAGCCTTCTCCGCCGTCAGGTTCGGGCTCCACGCGATCGTCTCCATCCCGAACGCCTGCCCGATCCGCGCTGACGCACTCCCGAGCCGCCCCAATCCGAGCAGCCCCAGCGTCTTCCCGCTCAACACGGTCCCGACCCCGACCTGCCATCCACCGTCACGCATCGACTGCACGTCGGCCGGCAGATTCCGGGCCGCAGCAAGGATCAAGGCCCACGTGTGCTCCAACGTCGGCGGCCCGAGGTACCCCGTCGCCGAAACCACAACCCCGTTGCGCTTCGCCGCCGCGACATCGATCGCCGCGTTACGTCGCCCAGTACTCACCAACAGCCGCAAATCCGGCAACCGGTCCAAAACCTCCGCCGGAAACCGCGTGCGCTCACGCATCGCCACCGCGACGTCGAAACCCGCCAGCTTGCGGACGACGTCATCGGGACCGGTGAAGGCCTCCGTGAAGACCTCGATGTCGGCACCGAGGGAGTCCCAGTCGGCATAGGTGAGCGCGACGTTCTGATAGTCGTCGAGGATCGCGATCTTCATGCGCCCCACCGTAGTCCGCTCACGCGCGCAGAACCGCGTCCACCCGCAAGCCGGCGCCGGTCCAGCGAATCCCGGACAGGTCCTGGACCACGGGCGCGGCAGACGAATCCAGCGCCCCACGGCCCACACCCACCACGGCGGCAGGACCCGCCGCCACCGCAGCGGCCAGGCCGTTGTCGCTGTCCTCGAAGATCGCGCACTCCCCGATCGGCACACTGACCCGCCGCGCCCCGAGCAGATAGCCCTCGGGGTCCGGTTTGCCCCGCGACACGTCCGCGGCGGTCACGATCACGGGCGCGAGCGGCAGCCCCGCGGCGGCGAGCCGGGCTTCGAGCAACGGCCGCGACGCCGACGTGACCACGGCCCAGTTGCCGGCCAGGCTCGCGAGCAGCTCGGCCGCGCCGGGGATGGCGACGGTGGTGCCCGCGTCGCCGATCTCCAGCCCGTCGATCCGGCGCAGACCTTCCTCGGCTTGGTCCTCGGGCAGGTGCATCCGCACCGTCTCCGTGGACCGGCGGCCGTGCACACCGTCGAGCACAACGGCCGGGTCCAGCCCGTGCTCGTGCGCCCACCGCGTCCACGACCGTTCGCCCGACGCCGTGGAGTCCACCAGCACCCCGTCGACGTCGAACAGCACCGCACGGCACGCCACGATCATGCTTCTCCTGCCACACAACGGAAGTACAGGAACCGCGGCTTCGTCCGCAGCCCCTTGGCGATCCGCGGGTCGACCTCGTCGGCCTTGGCCACGGGCATCGGCTCCACCAGGCGGTCGACGATGAACCCGGCGTCGCGCACCGCGTCGAACGTCCGGCTCAGCGGCCGACGGTAGAACTGCACCGCCTGACGGTAAGAACCGAGCAGGAACTCGTCGTCGAGCAGCTCGGTCTCGAAGTAGTTCTCGCGGTCGAACCAGTGCCAGTCCTCACCCGGGTGGTGGACGGAGAACACAAGCTGTCCGCCCGGGCGCAAGACGCGGTGGAATTCGGACAACGTCGGTCCGAAATCCTCCAGGTAGTGGAGGACCAGAGACGCGGTGACGACGTCGACTGAACCGTCCTCAAGGGACAGTGGCCTCGCGACGTCGGCGATCTCGAACTTCGCCAGGTGACCGAACTCCTTGCGCGCCAGAGAGATCAGGCCTTCACTCACGTCGACACCCAGCACCTCCGCACCGCGGCCGGCGAGCAACGCGCTCAGGTGGCCGGCCGCGCACCCGACGTCGAGCACGCGCTTGCCCGCCACCTCACCGGCCAGCTCCACGATCGCCGGCCGGTCGTAGAGCGCGTTCGTGACGCTCTTCGCCGCGTGCTCGGCATACGCCTGGCTGAACGCGTCGTACTGCGCGGCTTCGAGCCGCGCGGCGCGGGCACGGCCGACGATCTCGTCGATGACCTCGCTCTTGGCGTCCGCGTAGTGCTGGATGTATGTCCAGGTTTTCGCAGCCAGTGCGCGCTTCTTCGCAAGATATGTTGCGAGTTCCTCAGGATGTGTTCGCATTCGATCACGGAAGAGGAGATACCGCTCGGTCTGGCCGTTACCCGGCGAGTGGACGTGGAGGTTGACCCTCGGGTCTGTCCCGGAGAAGCACCGGTGCTTCTCCCAGTCCGGCTCCCGGATCACGAGCCGGTAGCCCGCGGCTTCGAGGGCCGACACGTAGGCGTCCTCGTCGTCGGAGTCCGGGACCTCCAGCAGGATGTCGATGATCGGCTTGGCGGCGAGACCGGGAACCGAAGTGGACCCGACGTGTTCGAGGAGCACCACCTTCTCCCCCAGCGCTGTGCGAATCCGCTCAGCTTCGCGTTCGAACAACACCGGCCACTGCAAGTCGTACTCGGCGAGCGTCACCGTGGTGTCGAGGCGCGGCGGCTCGTCGACCCAGGAGTCCCGGATCTCCTCGTCGCTGCGCGGCTGCTGGCTGGTTTCCGACATGCGTCCCCCTGGACTCGGCAAACGGGCAGTCGGCCAGAATAACAGCGCGGCGCGAGGCCTGCCTCACGAAATCGGCAGCGGCAGGATGTCCCCCGTCGCCGCTCGCAGCGCGGAGCGCATTTCCTCCCGCGGCGCCGGCCGGCCCGTGAAGTGCTCCGCCTGGCCGAATGCCTGGTGCAGCAACATGTCCAGCCCCGTCGCCAACCGGCCGCCCCGGGCGGCAACGGCTTCGGCCAGCGGCGTCGGCCACGGGTGGTAGATCACGTCCAGCGCGCTGGGCACGCCCGCGAGCGCGGGAACGTGAGCCAGCACAGCCTCCGGCGGCACGGTGTTCACCAGCACGGCCGTGCGCGCCGCCAGGGCTGGGAAGTCCACTTCGGACCACCGGAGCACGTCGACCTCGAGGCCCGCGCTCTTGGCCGCGTCGAGCGTCTCCCCCGCCCGCGCCGGCTCGCGCACCACGAGACTCGCGGCCGCCACGCCCATTGCGGCGAGCCCGACCACCGCGGCCGCCGCCGTCCCGCCGGCGCCGAGCACCACGGCCCGGTCACCCGGCGAAGGGGTGTACCCACCGGCGGCCCGCAACGCGCCCGTGACGCCGTCGACGTCGGTGCAGTCGGCGAGCCAGCCGCCTTCGACGCGCACCAGCGTGTTCGCCGCACCGACGGCCGCCGCGCGCGGCGTGACCTCGGCCGCGTGGTCGAGCGCCCGGCGTTTGCCCGGCATCGTCACCGACAGGCCGACCCACTCGGGGCCGAGCCCGTCGACGAAGCCGGGCAGCTCGTCGGCCCCGGTCTCCACGCGCTCGTACGTCCAGTCCGTGAGCCCGAGCGCATCGAACGCCGCGCGGTGCAGCACCGGCGAAAGCGAGTGCTCGATCGGCTTGCCGAGCACCGCGGCCTTGCGGGGCCCGTCAGAAGACGCCACGGGACTGCGCCAGGTCACGGTTCTTGTTGTGGTCGACCAGATTCGAGGCGAAGCAGGAGTGCCCGTCCTTCTCGCACTTCACGAAGTACAGCTCGTCGCCGTCCGGCGGGTTGAGCGCCGCCTTGAGGGCGGCGGTGCTGGGCACCCCGATCGGGGTCGGCGGGAGGCCGTAGTTCAGGTACGTGTTGTACGGCCCCGGTGCTTCTCGATCCGCCTTGTTCGTGAGCAGGGTCGGTTTGTCGACCACGTAGTTCACGGTCGAGTCGAAGCCGAGCTTGATCTTCTGGTCGAGCCGGTTGTAGATGACCCGCGAGATCTTGGGGAAGTCGGGGGTGATCGCTTCACGCTCGATGAGCGACGCGATGATCAGCGTCTCGTACGGCGTCTGCTTGGGCCCGGTGCTCTGCGTGGTGAGGCCGGCGGCCTGGATCGCCGAGGAGGACTGTTTCACGAGGTTCGTGATCAGCTCCGACGCGGTCCAGCCCGGTTTGACGTCGTAGAGCCCCGGCGCGATCAGGCCTTCGATGCGCTTGTCCTTGCTCAGGGCCTTCTGCGCGGGGTCCACCGCCCAGTCGGGCACGCCGAGCGTCTTGAGGTCGGCGTCCGCGACGGTCTTGCGCAGCGCGTCGGTGGAGACGCAGGTGCTCTTGCCGTCGAGCTCGGCGCACGAGGCCTTGGAGATCAGCGAGTAGACGCCCGGCGCGACGGTGTTGTTGGGCTGTTTCACGTCGTCGAGCTGCATGTACGGGCGGATCTCCAGCCGTCCGACGTGCGCGGCCGGCGAGGTGATCATCGACACCGCGCTCTCGCCGGACATGTGCTGCTTGAGCAGGTAGTAGCCCTGCTGGATCCGGCTCAGCGCGGTGTTCTGCGCGCCGGCCTTCACGAACGCCGTGGTGCTCGCGACGACGCCCGCGTCCACCAGCTTGCCGCCGATCGCCGACGTGGTGTCACCGTCCTCGACCTGGATGAGCGCGCTGCCTTCGCCGGTGCCGTCGTAGTCGTTGTAGCCGAAGATCTTCTGGTAGCCGTAGTACGCGCCGCCGGCGAAGACCACGAGGACCAGCAGCGCCGCGACCCAGCCCAGCGCGCGCTTGCTGCGCTTGCGCTTCTTCTTTTTCTTGGCGGGTGCGGCTTCTTCGGCGTATTCCTCGTCTTCGTAGTCGGCGTCTTCGTACTCGCCGTACTCCTCGTCGTCGTACGCCTGGTCGTATTCGCCGTCTTCGCGGTACTCGTCTTCGTAGTCGTCGTCGCCGAACAGGTCGTCGAGCTGCTCACGCTCCTGCGGCGCCGAGTCCGGCACGGTCGGGATCACGTCGGTCGGGTGCTCGACCGGCTGCGGCCGGCGCCGCGGCGCCGGGCCCGGCCGGCCGAGCCGCGGGTCGGGCGGCATCGAACCGTCGGCGGGACCGCTGAAGCGCGGGTCGGGCGGCATGGAGCCGTCGACCGGGCCGGCGAAACGGGGGTCCGGCGGCATCGAGCCGTCAGCGGGGCCGTTGAAACGCGGGTCCGGCGGCATCGAGCCGTCGGCAGGAGTGTTGAAACGCGGATCCGGCGGCATGGAGCCGTCGACCGGACCGTTGAAACGCGGGTCGCGAGGCATGGAGCCGTCGGGCGGACCGGCGAACCGGGGGGCCGGCGGCATGGAGCCTTCAACGGGACCGTTGAAACGGGGGTCCGGAGGCATCGAACCATCAACCGGACCGGCAAAGCGCGGGTCGGGCGGCATCGAGCCGTCCGGCGGGCCGGCGGGGCGGCGGACCGGACGTGAGGGGCCGGGGTCGCCGGGCAGCGGCAGGTCGCCGGTGTCCGCGCGCGGGCGGCGGCGCGGGGGTGCCGGAGGCACCTCGCCCGGCTCGGCGCGGCGACGACGGCGCGGCGCGGCGGGCGGCGGGCCCGGCGGAGGAGGCGGCATCTCGCCGGCACCGCGCGGGTTGCCGGGAGGCAACGGGAGATCGGTACCACGCGGACCCGAAGGCTGCGGCAGATCACCACGCGGACCCGAAGGCGGCTGGAGATCGGCTCCCCGCGGGTCGCCGGGAGGCTGGGGCAGATCCGCGCCGCGCCCACGCGACGGTTGCGGCAGGTCACCATGCCGAGGGTCACCCGAGGGCGGCGGCAATTCGGTGTCACGAGGGCCCGAGGGCGGCGGCAGATCGGCACCGCGCGGGCCCGAAGGCTGCGGCAGGTCACCATGCCGGGGGTCACCCGACGGCTGTGGGAGGTCGGGAGGCGGCACGTCGGCGGGCTCGCGACGGCGGCGACGGCCGGTGGCCGGCGGAGATGCAGGAGGTGCAGGAGGTCCGGGAGGACCCGGTGGAGCCGGCGGAGGCGGCACCTCGTCCGCGGCCTCGCGACGGCGGCGCCGGCCGCCGCTGGGGGGAGGGGGCGGCGGGGCGTCGTCGTACGGGTCGGGGGCTGCGTGGTGGCCGCCGGACGGCGGTGGTGTGCGCCGGGCGCGCCGGGGTCCGCCCGGCGGCGTGGTGCCGGGGTCGCGCAATCGTCGGCGGCCGCCCTCGTTCTCGGGACCGCGGGGCTCGGTCATGACTCGCCTTTCCGGGCGCGCTGCGCGGCGGCGGCGTCGAGCCAGGCCTGCAGGATCTCGACGGCGGCGGCCTGGTCGACCACCGCCCGCTGCTTGCGTCCCTTGACCCCCCGCTGGGAAAGCATTCGGGACGCCGTGACCGTCGTCAACCGTTCGTCGGCGAGGCGCACCGGCACGTCGCCGACCCGCGTGGCCAGCTTGTCGGCATACTCCACCGCGATCTGCGCGGCGGGTCCGGCTCGGTTCGCCAGTGTCTTCGGCAAGCCCACGATCACCTCGACCACCTCGTGTTCGGTGACGAGTTCGGCAAGCTTGTCCAGATCGCTGTCGTCCTTCGCATCACGGGAGAGGGTAACGAGCGGGCTCGCGAGGATGGGGGCGGGATCGCTGAGCGCCACCCCCACCCGGACAGACCCGACATCGACCCCGAGCCGCCTGCCGCGGCCCGGATCGGACTCACCGGGCCGATCCGGGTCCCGCCGGGAGCTAGCGGCCAATGCCCGCGACCGCTGCGCGCAGCGCCTCGACGGCCTGCTGCGCGCCGGCCGGGTTGCTGCCGCCGCCCTGCGCCATGTCGGGCTTGCCGCCACCGCGGCCACCGATGGCCTCGGCGAACGACGGCACGAGCTTGCCCGCCGCGATGCCCTGGTCGCGCGCCGCCGACGTGGTCGCCACGACGAACGCCACCTTGTCACCGGAGGGCGAGAACAGCGCCACCACGCCGGGCCGGTCGCCCAGGCGGCCGCGGACGTCGGACGCGAGCGCCCGCAGCCCGTTGCCGTCGACGTCGGGCACGACCTCCGCGACCACCGACACGCCACCGATGTCCTGCGCCTTGTCGGTGAGCGCGCCCGCCGAGCCGAGCACCTGCTGCGTGCGCAGCTGCTCGATCTCCTTCTCCGCGTTCTTCAGCCGCGAGAGCACGTCCTCGATGCGGCCCGGCAGCTCGTCGGTCGGCACCTTGAACGTGTTCGCCAGCTGCGACACGAGCAGCTGCTCCTTGCGCACGTGCTTCAGCGCGTCCGGGCCCACCAGCGCCTCGACGCGGTGCACGCCCGACCCGATCGACGAGTCGCCCACGAGCTTCACCAGGCCCAGCTGGCCGATGCGGTCCACGTGCGTGCCACCGCACAGCTCGCGCGAGTAGTCGCCCATGTCGACCACGCGCACGTCGTTGCCGTACTTCTCGCCGAACAGCGCGACCGCGCCCAGCTCGAGCGCCTTGTCCTTCGTGGTGATGTAGCTCTGCACCTCGACGTCGGTCTGCAGGTAGTCGTTCACCTCTTCCTCGACCTCGGTGAGGATGTCGGTCGACACCGAGGCGGGCGTGGTGAAGTCGAACCGCATCCGGCCCGGCGAGTTGAGCGAGCCGGCCTGCGCTGCGCGCTTGCCGTACGCGCCGCGCACGGCCGCGTGCACCAGGTGCGTCGCCGAGTGCGACCGCTCGATCGACAGGCGCCGCGCGGCGTCGACCGAGCCGGTGAGCTCGGTGCCGATGCCGACCTCGCCGTCGGTGACCTCCACGCGGTGCACGAACAGGCCCGGCACGATCTTCTGCACGTCGAGCACGTTCAGCTTCACGCCGTCGCCGAGCAGCACGCCGATGTCGGCGACCTGGCCGCCGCTTTCGGCGTAGAACGGGGTGCGGTCGAGCACCAGTTCCGCCTTGTGGCCCGCCGAGACGCTGCGCACCGGCTGCCCGTCCTCGAGCAGGCCGACGACCTTCGCGGACGCCTGCAGCTCGGTGTAGCCGAGGAACTCGGTCTCGCCGTTCTGCTCCAGCAGTTTGCGGTACTCGGACAGGTCGCCGTGGCCGTGCTTGCGCTGCGCCGCGTCGGCCTTCGCCCGGGTGCGCTGCTGCTCCATGAGCGTGCGGAACCCGTCCTCGTCGACGCTCAGGCCCTGCTCGGCCGCCATCTCCAGCGTGAGGTCGATCGGGAAGCCGTAGGTGTCGTGCAGCTGGAACGCCTTGTCGCCCGCGAGCACGTCGCCGCCGGAGTTCTTCGTCTCGGCCGCCGCCAGGTCGAAGATGCGCGAACCGCTGGTGAGGGTGGCGAGGAACGCCTCCTCCTCCACGCGCACGACCTCGGAGATGCGGTCGAAGTCCGTGACCAGGTTCGCGTACGTCGGGCCCATGGTGTCGCGCACGACCTCGGCGAACGCCTGCAGCACCGGCTCGTGCACGCCCAGCAGGCGCGTGGAGCGGACGATGCGGCGCAGCAGCCGGCGCAGCACGTAGCCGCGGCCGTCGTTGCCGGGCGTGACGCCGTCGCCGATCAGCAGCACGCCGGTGCGCGCGTGGTCGGCGATCACGCGGAAGCGGACGTCGTCGACGTGGTTGGCGCCGTAGCGGCGGCCCGAGAACTCCTCGGCGCGGCCGATCACCGGGCGGACCAGGTCGGTCTCGTAGACGTTCTCGACGCCCTGCAGGATCGTCGCCACGCGCTCGACACCCATGCCGGTGTCGATGTTCTTGGCCGGCAGGTCACCGAGGATCGGGAAGTTCTTCTTGCCCGCGCCCTCGCCCCGGATGTTCTGCATGAACACCAGGTTCCAGATCTCGATGTAGCGGTCCTCGTCCGCGACGGGCCCGCCTTCACGGCCGTAGTCGGGGCCGCGGTCGTAGTAGATCTCGGAGCTCGGTCCGCACGGGCCGGGGATGCCCATGGACCAGAAGTTGTCCTCCATGCCGCGCTGCTGGATGCGCTCGGACGGCAGGCCGGTGAGCTTGCGCCACAGCCCCGCCGCTTCGGCGTCGTCCTCGAACACGGTCGCCCAGATCCGGTCGGGGTCGAGCCCGTAGCCGCCCTCGGACTGCGGCCCGGTGATCAGCTCCCAGGCCGACTCGATCGCGCCTTCCTTGAAGTAGTCGCCGAACGAGAAGTTGCCGGCCATCTGGAAGAACGTGTTGTGCCGCGTGGTCTTGCCGACCTCGTCGATGTCGGGCGTGCGCACGCACTTCTGCACGGAGGTCGCGCGCGAGTACGGCGGCGGCACCTCACCGAGGAAGTACGGCTTGAACTGCACCATGCCGGCGTTCACGAACAGCAGGTTCGGGTCGTCGAGGATCAGCGAGGCGCTGGGCACGCGGGTGTGCCCCTTCGCCTCGTAGTGGCGCAGGAATCGTTCGGTGATCTCGTGTGTGTCCACGGGTGTGTCCTCGGGCTGGGGTCCGCGCACCGCTCGGCGCGAAGATCGGACCGGGAAAAGAGGGGGAGGCGGCGACGGCGGAAGGACGCTGCTCGCGGGCGCGAGAAGCTCAGCCTTCCGCCCGGCGAGCTCGCCGGACGGGGCGCGCGGCAGCGTGCCGGCCCGCACCGTGGGGTGCGGGGTACGCGGTCCGTTCCTCGACCATGTCGTGCAGCTCCTGTTCCCGTTCGCTCATCCCGGCGCGCACCTCGGCGCCGAACGAACCGACGGCGCCGGCCAGCTCGCGCACGGCCTCGCCCAGGTTCGATGCTAACCCCGAGGGAGTGGCCTGACGAGCCGTTTCCCCGGCCTTGCGGGTGAGCGCGACGCCGGCGATGACGCCGACACCGAGCCAGAACAGACGCTTCACTTCTTCCTCCGGCGAGCGGGCCGCTGGGCCTTCGCTTCCTGCTTCTTGCGGCGCGCGCGGATCGCCTTGCTGATCCCGTAGGACAGCGCGGCGGTCTTCACGAGCGGGCCGCCGAGGGTCGCGGTGAACACCGAGGACAGCGCCGAGACGTTGCCCGTGACGGCCTGCGCGTTGGCGGTGATCCCGTCGACGCGCTCGAGCTGGGTGTTCACGTGGGTGATCGTCTCGTTGGCGCCCAGCAGGATCGGGTCGCTGTTCTCGTGGGCCTTGCGGATCGCGATCGTCGCCTCGTCGAGCGTGCGGCCGAGCTTGAGCAGCGGGATCGCCAGCAGCAAGACCAGCACGACGAATGCTCCTGCGGCGATCAGCGCGGCGATCTGCCCTGCCGACACGGGCCCTCCTCGGGGTTGCACGGGTCTTCGGTGCCAGTGAGGTTACCGCCTGGCCAGCCGTTCGGCGGTGTCGCCCCGCCGCTCGGTCACTCAGCGCATCCGAACCGCTTCCGACCAGCGGTTGTGCCCCGTGCCGAACCCTCCACCGGGCGAGCCGGCGGAGGGTTCGGGTGGTGATCAGTCGTCCTGTTTGGCCACGGCCCGGTACAGCACCGCCATGTCCTCCTCGCCGTGGCCGGCGTCGACGGCGGCCTGCAGGTGGGCCAGCGTCGCCGCGGCCCCGGCGACGTCGACGGTGTCTCCCGCGGCCTCCACCACGAGCCGCGCGTCCTTGGCGGCCAGCGCGGCGGGGAAGCTCGCCGGGTAGTCGCCCGAGAGCATGAGCGGGCCCTTCATGCGCGCGTAGCCGACGTCGAAGCCGGTCCCCTCCATCACGTCGAAGAACAGCTGCGGGTCGATGCCGAGGGCACGGGCGAGCGCGAGGCTCTCGGCCGTGCCGTTGGTCAGCGCCAGCACCCAGGCGTTCATCACCAGCTTGAGCCGCGTGGCGGTGCCGGGCTCGGTGCCCAGCCAGCGCGTGCGCGAGCCGACGGCGTCGAAGACCGGCGCAGCGGCCTCGTGCGCGTCGTCCGGGCCGGCGGCCAGGACCTGCAGCTGCGCCTGCTCGGCGGGGACCTTCGTGCCCATCACCGGGCAGTCGACGAACACGACGCCGGCCTTCTCCGCGGCCTCGGCCAGCGTGGCGATCCACTCCGTGCCGACGGTGCTCATCTGCAGCCAGACCGTGCCGGCCTTGACGTCCGCGGCGGCGAAGACGTCGGCGACCGTGGGCCCGTCGGACAGCATCGTGACGAGCACGTCGGCGCCCGCCGCGGCTTCGGCGGGGGTGTCGACGACCGTGGCGCCGTCGGCGGCCAGCGGCTCGGCCTTGCTGCGGGTGCGGTTCCACACGCGCAGCGAGACGCCGGCGCGGACGAGGTTGGCGGCCATCGGGTGGCCCATGATTCCGGTGCCCAGGAAAGCGACAGTGGTCATGGCTCCATCGTGCCTGCCGGCGCCCCGGCGCGCAGGCAGGCCCGAAGCGTCGGTGGTGTCAGTGGCGTCGGTGGCGTCAGTGGCTCAGCGCGGGCCAGGTCGACGCGCGGCCGGCCACCAGCTCGTCGAAACCGGGGAAGTCGCCGGCGCGCAATGGTTCGGCCCACGGCGTCGCCGAGCCCGAAGCCGGGTGGCGCACGCGGATGGTCACGTGGCCGGGGTTCGAGCCGCCGTCGTGCCAGTGGCGGGTGTGCGCCGGGATGCCGAGCAGGTCGCCGGGCTCGCACAGCACGGCGTGGACCTGGCGGCCCGCGTGCAGGTACCAGACGGCGGAGCCGGTCACGAAGAACCGGTCCTCGTCGCGCGGCAGGCTGCGTTCGGCCGCGCCGAAGTCGCCCGCGAGCACGTCGACGGCGTGGTAGCCCACGGCCGTGGTGCGCGAGTCGATGCGGTCCCGGAACCGGGCAAGCACCTCGGACTCACTGGCGCCGGGCAGCGGCCCGTCCACCGGCCAGCGGCCGAACTCGACCCCGATGCGGGCCAGCTCGGCCGTGATCGTCCCCGGGTCCTCGGTCCGCAGCAGCACGTGCCCGGGCTGGTCGTCGGGCCACACCGTCAGCAGCGTCATCGCCACCCCCTCCGTCGCCGGGAATCAACCGGCCCGACGGCCGGACATTCCCGCTTCCGCCGTTATACGGAAGAAAGTGGCGACGTTCACGGGAGTTTCAGCGAGCGGGATCGAAGGGGGAACCAACACTGCCCTGGCGGCACAGTTGATCACTCCAGGTGCGTGACGTGCGCAAACTCGGCTATACACCTCGGGTATACCTGCCATGTATAGTCGCTGCTATGTCGATCAGTCACGCTCTGCTCGGGCTGCTGGAGGCCGGCCCGCGACACGGCTACGACCTCAAGCGGACCTACGACGAACGGTTCGGCCAGGACCGCCCGCTGCGCTACGGGCAGGTCTACTCGACGTTGTCGCGGCTGTTGAAAAACGGGCTCGTCGAAGTCGCGGGTGCCGAGGCCGGCGGCGGGCCGGACCGCAAGCGCTACACGATCACCGACGCGGGGATCACCGACGTCGAGACGTGGCTGCGCACGCCGGAAGATCCGGTCGCGCACCTGCAGAACATCCTCTACACCAAGGTCGTGCTCGCGCTGCTGTCCGGCCGCGACGCCGCCGACGTGCTCGACGTCCAGCGAGCCGAGCACCTGCGCGTGATGCGCGAGCTGACCCGGCGCAAACGCGCGGGCGACCTCGTCGACGCGCTGATCGGCGACTACGCCCTGTTCCACCTCGAAGCAGACCTGCGCTGGCTGGAGCTGGCCGCGGCCCGCCTCGACCGGCTCGCCGGGAAGCTCGCCGCCGCGCCCGGATCGTCCGAAGGAGAGCAGGCATGAACGCGAGCGCAGACCCGCAGGTGCTGCTGCGCGGGACCGGGCTGACCAAGTCGTTCGGCTCGACACCCGCGCTCGCGGACGCGAGCCTCGCCGTCCACGCGGGGGAAGTGGTCGCGGTGATGGGCCCGTCGGGTTCGGGCAAGTCGACGCTGCTGCACTGCCTCGCCGGGATCGTCGCGCCGGACGACGGCGCCGTGCACTACGTCGGCACCGACCTGGCGACCATGTCGGACGCGCACCGGAGTGCGTTGCGGCGCAGGGATTTCGGCTTCGTCTTCCAGTTCGGCCAGTTGGTGCCGGAGCTGAGCTGCCTGGAGAACGTCTGCCTGCCGCTGCGGCTCGCGGGCCTGCGCCGGCGCGCGGCCGAGGCCACCGCGCGGGAATGGCTGGACCGGCTGGAAGTCGGTGACGCCGCGGCCCAGCGGCCGGGTGACGTGTCCGGCGGGCAGAGCCAGCGGGTCGCGGTGGCCCGGGCGCTCGTGACGGGGCCGCGGGTGATCTTCGCGGACGAGCCGACGGGGGCGCTCGACTCGCTCAACGGCGAGCGCGTGATGGGCCTGCTGATGTCCGCCGTCGAGGAGACCGGGGCGGCGGTTGTGCTGGTGACGCACGAAGCGCGCGTTGCCGCGTATTCCGACCGCGAGGTCGTGGTCCGCGACGGCCGCATCCGGGAACTGGAGCCGACCCGGTGACGGCGCTGCTCGACCTGCCGGTGCGCACCAGCTGGCCGCGCGATTTCGCCCTCGGGGTGCGGCTGGCGGTCGGCGGTGGCCGGACGTCGTGGATCCGCGTGACGCTCGGGACGATCGGGATCGGGCTCGCCGTCGCGGTGCTGTTGCTGTTCGCGTCGGTCGGGCACGTGCTGGGCAACCAGGACGCGCGGGTGAGCGCGGGGCTGCCCGACACTTCGGTGATCGCCGGCGTGAGCCCGACCGTGGTGGTCCACGACGACAGCGAGTACCGCGGCCGGGTCATCGGCGGCGAGTACCTGCACGGGACCGGGGCGAACTCGCCCGTGCCGCCGGGGATCGCGCGGCTGCCCGAGGAGGGCGAGATCGTGGTCTCCCCCGCGTTGGCCGGGCTGATGGCGTCGGATCCGGGGCTGCGGTCGCGGTTTCCGCAGCAGGTTGCCGGCACGATCAGTGACGCGGGGTTGCGCGGGCCGGCCGATCTGGCGTTCTACGGCGGTACCGGGCCGTTGCCGCCGGTTTCCTCGATCGGGCCGCGCGCGATGGACGTGTATGCGTTCGGCAGCGGCACCCCGCAGGTCTCGACGGATCCGACGCTGGTGATCGTGGCGATCGTCGGCGGGGTGGCGTTGCTCGTGCCGATGCTGATCTTCGTGTCGGTGAGCAGCCGCATCGCCGGCGCGCAACGCGATCGCCGGCTGGCGGCGCTGCGGCTGGCCGGCGTGGGCGGCTGGCAGGTCCGGCGGGTCGCGGCGGCCGAGACGCTGGTCAGCGTCGCCGGCGGGCTCGTGCTGGGGACGCTCGCGTTCCTCGGCCTGCGGCAGCTGGCGCCGCGCGTCGACCTGCTGGGGTGGAGCGTGTTCACCCGTGACGTCGTGCCGTCGTTTTGGCTGACGGTGCTGATCGTGGCGCTGATGCCGGCGCTGGCCGTCGGGACGGTGCTGTTTTCGATGCGCCGCACGATCATCGAGCCGCTGGGCGTGGTCCGCGACAGCAAGCCCGTGCGGCGGCGGGTGTGGTGGCGGGTCGTGCCGATCGTGGTGGGGGTCGGGGTGCTGTTCGCTGTTCCGCCGGGCGGTGAGCCGAGCACGGCGTCGTGGATCGCGCTCGTCGCTTCCGGTTCGGCGGCGTTGCTGGCCGGGGTGCCCGCGATCCTGCCGTGGCTGCTGGAGCGCGCGGTCGGGCGGCTGCGCGGAGGCGCGCCGTCGTGGCAGCTGGCGGTCCGTCGGCTGCAGCTCGACAGCGGCACCCCGGCTCGGGTGGTGAGCGGGGTCGCCGTGGTGCTGGCCGGGTCGATCACGCTGCAGCTGGTGCTGCTGTCGACGGCGGGGCCGTACACCACTCCGGCGGCCGACGACTGGGTCACCGTCGACACCACGGTCGCGGGCGCCGACCGGGTCGCGGCCGATCTGGCCGGGGTGCCGGCGGCCGCGCAGGTGGGCCTGACGAAACAGGTGAGCACAATCGGCGCGGACCCGACGCGTCCGCTGGACCGCGCCACGATCACGTCGCGTCGTGCGCGACGATCCAGCGAGTCCTCGAAGTGCCCCGGTGCGCGGACGGCGACGGCTTCCTGGCGGGTCGAATCCAGCCCGGCACGGTGCTGACGTTGGTCGGCGCCCACGACTACGGCGCGCACCCGCGTTCACAGGGCACCTACACCGTTCCGGCCGGTCTTTTGCCTGCGACACCACGGGTTCCGCTCAGCGCGGGCGACGTCGTGCTCACGCTGGCCGCCGGCCTGAGGGCGCCCGCCGACGTCCGCGCCGAAGCCTGGGTGCGGCTCGCCCCCGGCCATCCCGATGCGACCGAGCAGATCGCCAACGCCGTCGGCAACCTGACCTGGCAGGCCTTCGTGTCCGGCAGCACCGGCGACCTGCTCACGGCCGGCCAGGAGTCGTTCGCGACCGTCCGCAGTGGACTCGACGCGGCCTCGCTCTTCACGCTGTTGCCGGCGGGGGTGAGCATGCTGGTGCTCGCGCTGGAACAGGTCCGCGAACGCCGCCGCCCACTGGCCCTGCTCGCCGCGGCGGGCGTGCCGACGTCCGTGCTGGCCAAGTCGTTGCTGTGGCAGACGGCCGTCCCGCTCGTCCTGGCCGTCCTCGCCGCGACCGGCACGGGCGTCGGCCTCGCCGCCCTGGTGACCCGCCTGCTGGGCACACCGGTCACCGTCGACTGGACCACCCTCGCCGCACTCGCCGGGACCTGCGTCGCCCTGGTCTTCCTCGTAACCGCTCTCGCACTGCCCGCCCTGCGCACCGCCATGCGTCCCGACTCCATCCGGACGGAGTGAGCGCTCCTGCTCCTGCTACTGCCGCTCGTCGCGGATGGTGCGGCGCACGCGTTCGACGAGCGGGCGTTCACCGCCGCCGGCCACCCGACGGCTCGGCACACCCATCACGCACGGCTCGACCACCACCGGGTCCTCGCTCGCGGAAGCCGCCGTGGCCTCGGCCCTGCCGCGACGGCACCGGCGCGGCCAGCCATACGGACCGAGCGAACGCTACCGCCGCTTGTCACGGGCCGCGCCGGGCACGCGCTCGACAAGCGGGCGCTCACCGCCCTGGCGACCCGACGGCTCGACACACCGACAGCACTCGGCCCAACCACCGCGGCTTCGCTCGCCGGAGCCGGCGCGGCCCGTCCTGACCGCACCCCCGCGCACCGTCACCCAGACGGAGTGACCGCTACTGCTACTGCCGCTCGTCGCGGATGGTGCGGCGGAGGCGGGGCACGCGTTCGGCGAGGGGGCGTTCGCCGCCGCGTTGGGTGGGTTCGTAGTAGTCGCGGCCGATGAGTTCGTCGGGTGGGTACTGCTGGGCCAGGACGCCTTCCGGGACGTTGTGGGGGTAGCGGTAGCCCTGGGCGTTGCCGAGTTTCTTGGCGCCCGCGTAGTGGCCGTCGCGCAGGTGTGGGGGGACGGTGCCGGCCAGGCCGGCGCGGACGTCGGCCAGGGCGGCGTCGATGGCGGTGACCACGGCGTTGGACTTGGGCGCCGTGGCGAGGTGGATGGTGGCCTGGGCGAGGGCGAGGCGGCCTTCGGGCATACCGATGAACTGCACGGCGTGCGCGGCCGCCACCGCCGCCTGCAGTGCGGTCGGGTCGGCCAGGCCGACGTCCTCGCTCGCGTGGACCACGAGCCGGCGCGCGAGGAAGCGCGGGTCCTCCCCCGCTTCGATCATGCGGGCCAGGTAGTGCAGCGCGGCGTCGACGTCGGAGCCGCGGATGGACTTGATGAACGCGCTGATCACGTCGTAGTGCTGGTCGCCGTCGCGGTCGTAGCGGACCGCGGCCTTGTCCACAGTGGACTCGACGGTGGCGAGGTCGATCGTCTTGGCCTCGGTGGCCGACGCGGCGTCGGCGGCCGCTTCCAACGCCGTCAGAGCACGGCGCGCGTCGCCGCCGGCCAGGCGAACGAGGTGGTCGCGTGCCTCGTCGGTCAGCGTCAGCTCGCCGCCCAGGCCGCGTTGGTCGGCGAGCGCGCGGTCGAGCAGCTTCACGATGTCCTCGTCGGTCAGCGGCCGCAGCTGCAGCACCAGCGACCGCGACAGCAGCGGGGACACGACGGAGAACGACGGGTTCTCGGTCGTCGCCGCCACCAGCAGCACCGTGCGGTCCTCGACCGCGCCCAGCAACGCGTCCTGCTGCGTCTTGGAGAAGCGGTGCACCTCGTCGATGAACAGCACGGTGTTCTCGGCGTTGTACTGCCGGCGCCGCCGTGCCTCCTCGATGACGCCGCGCACCTCCTTCACGCCCGCCGACAGCGCGGACATCGCGACGAACCGGCGGCCGGTCGCGATCGAGACGAGGTTCGCCAGCGTGGTCTTGCCCGTGCCCGGCGGGCCGTAGAGCAGCACGGACGCCGGCGCGGCCCCCTCCACGAGGCGGCGCAGCGGCGCGCCCTCGCGCAGCAGGTGCTGCTGCCCGACCACCTCGTCGAGCGTGCGCGGCCGCATCCGCACGGCCAGCGGCGAGCTCGCCGGGTCGGCCTGCGGTTCGGCCGGCGACGACGAGCCGGCCCGCGTCGGTTCCGGCGGCGGCCCCAGGTCGGGGTTCACCGTGAAGAGTTCGTCCTGTGCCACACCGTTGACGTTAACCGACCACCCCGACAACTCCGCTTGCCCGGCCCGGGTACTCGCGCTACCGTGGAATTGACCAGATGAGCAAATCTGGTCACGAGGTCAAATCGAGGAGGCCGGGTGCCCGACGACCCGAACCGCGAACGCGCCGACCGGATCCTCGACGCGGCGTCCGAGCTGCTCGTGCGCTGGGGCTCGCGCAAGGTCACGATCGAGGACATCGCGCGCCGCGCCGGCATCGGCAAAGGCACCGTCTACCTGCACTGGCGCACGAAGGACTCGCTGTTCGAGGCCCTGCTGATGCGAGCGTCGATCACGCTGCTCGAGAGCTCCGCGGCCCAGCTGCGCGACGACCCGCGCACGGTCGTGCCGCACCGCTACTTCCGCTCCACGTTCCTGCTGACCGTCCGCGACCCGCTGCTGTCGGCCATGCTCACGAACGACACCGAACTGCTCGGCCACTACGCGCTCACCGCGAACCAGACCCGGCAGGCCGCCGCGGAGACCACCGAACGCACCTGGGACCTCTGGACCGGCAACGGCTTCCTGCGCGACGACGTCGAGAACCTGCGCTTCTCCCTCGCCGCCGCGGCCAGCGGCTTCTACCTCTACAGCAACGTCAACCCGGAATACGCGGACGTGGCCCTCGAAGCCAAGGCCGACTCGCTCGCCCACGTGATCCGCGCCGGCTTCGAACCTCCGCACGGCCCCGACGAGGCCGTGGTCGAGCAGACGGCCACCGAACTCCGGGTGGTGCTCGAGACCTACGTCTCGGCGTGCCACGCGGCGATCTACCCGGGGAAATCCACCGCTGAGGCCGGCTGATCCCGGCCCGTCCGTGAAGACAGATTGGGGCTGTCACACCATGAGCACCGCACTTCCCGAAGCCTGGACCATCCACGAAGGACAGTTCTGGCTGAGGGGCGAACGACCCGAGAACCCCGTGGAGTTCAAGCCCGAGCTGGGCACGTGGAACGTCTACGGCCACCCGGAGGCCCACGAGATCCTGTCCGACCCGGCCACGTTCTCCTCCGACACCGCGCGGCTGCTGCCCGAGAAGACCCTCGGCGACACCAAGGAGCTCTCGGCCGGCAACCTGCTGCAGCTCGATCCCCCGCTGCACAACAAGATGCGCAAGCTCGTGAGCCGCGCCTTCACGCCGAAGGTGGTGGCCGACCTCGAGCCGCGCATCGCCGAGCTGACCCACGAGCTGCTCGACGAGGCCGCCGGCCACGACCACCTGGAGCTGGTCGCCGACCTCGCCTACCCGCTGCCGGTGATCGTGATCGCCGAGCTGCTCGGCGTGCCGGCGAGCGACCGCCACCTGTTCCGCGAGTGGGTGGACCGGCTGTTCGAGAGCCCGGAACAGTTCTCGCTCACCGACGACTCCGAGGAACAGCAGAAGCGGCTGAAGGACCAGCTGGCCGTGAGCCGCAAGTTCACCGACTACCTCGGCGAGCACGCCGACGAGCGCCGGCGCAATCCGCGCGAAGACCTGCTCACGAAACTCGTCGAGGCGGAGGTCGACGGGGAGCGGCTCACGCGCTCGGAGATCGTGAACTTCGCGCAGGTGCTGCTGCTGGCCGGGCACATCACGACCACGATGCTGCTCGGCAACACCGTGCTGTGCCTCGACGCGTTCCCCGAGTGGGACGCGCGCGTGCGGGCCGACCGCTCGCTGCTGGCCCCGGTGATCGAGGAGTCGCTGCGCTACCTGTCGCCGTTCGGGGCCGTGGCGCGCGTGACCAACCGCGAGGTGGCGGTCGGCGGCACCACGATCCCGGCCGACCAGATGCTCATGGTCTGGGTCGCCGCGGCCAACCGCGACCCGCGCGTGTTCGCCGAACCCGACTCGTTCGACCCGACGCGCGAGGACATCACCCACGCGCACCTGGCGTTCGGGCGCGGCATCCACTTCTGCATCGGCGCGCCGCTCGCGCGGCTCGAAGGCCGCACGGCGCTGAACATCCTGCTCGACCGCTACCCGTCGCTGCGCACGATTCCCGGTGAGCCGCCGGCGTTCCAGCCCAACCCGGCGATGACGGGTGTGACGAAGTTGCCCCTGAACGGCTGAACCGCGCGGCTGACCCGTATTGCGCCGCCGGCGAACACCGCTCGCCGGCGGCGTCGCGGCAGGCAGAATCGCGGGATGGTGTCCTCCGTCGCGGTCCTGTCCGACATCCACGGCGTGCTGCCCGCGCTCGACGCCGTGCTCGCGGAGCCGGACGTCGCGGCGGCCGACGTGGTCGTGCTGTGCGGCGACCACGCCGCCGGTCCCCTGCCACGGCAGACGCTCGACCGGCTCGGGGCGCTCGGCGAACGCGCGGTGTGGGTGCGCGGCAACGCCGACCGCGAACTCGTGACGCTCGCCGGCGGCGGCACCACGCAGATCCCCGACCCGATCGCGCCGTGGGCCGCCGCCCAGCTGCGCCCGGACCAGGTCGAGCTGCTCGCCGCGCTGCCGCCGACCGTCACGCTCGACGTCGACGGGCTCGGCGAGGTGCTGTTCTGCCACGCGACCCCGCGCGACGACGAGGAAGTCGCCCTCGTCGACAGCCCGCTGTCGCGCTGGGCGGAGGTGCTCGACGGCGTCACGGCGGAAACCGTGGTGTGCGGGCACACCCACATGCCGTTCGTGCGGCTGGCGGACCGCACGCGGATCGTCAACCCCGGCAGCGTCGGAATGCCTTACGGCACAACGGGTGCGCACTGGGCGCTGCTCGGCCCCGGCGTGCAGCTGCGCCGAACCCCTTACGACACTGCGAAAGCGTGCGAGGTGCTGGCCCGGTCCGAGTACGCCGGCATCGAAGAATGGGCCGAGAACTTCGTGCGCAACCCGGTGTCCGACGCGGAAGCGTTGCGCGTGTTCAGTCCACGCGCTCGCGGAACGAGCGCCACATGATCGCCACCGCGTAGGGCAGGAACTCGCGCCCGCGGCGCCACAGCCACGGCAGGCCGCGCGCAACCAGCCACACGACGTGGCTCGCGGTGCTCGGCTGGACGCCGCCGGAGCAGGTCAGGCTCACCGGTTCCGGCACGGCGAACCCGGCTTCGGCCAGCAGCGCGGTGAAGCCGAGCGCCAGCATCCGGTGCCCCAGCTCCGACGGGTGCAGCCGGTCGACGCTCCACGACGGCAGGTCGTAGGCACCGGGCATCGCGTCGAGGTCCAGGCACGGCACGCCTTCGGCGGCCACGACCGCGTCGATGACCTCGTTCAGCTCCGCGACACGGGCGCTCAGCGCGCGCTTGATCGACGGCGGGAGGCGGAACACCTTGCCGTGGTCGTGGAACCGCACCGGCACCAGCAGCGTGCCGTGGGCGGCGAGCGTGCGGATGAGCTCGGTGAGGTCGGCGGCGATCTGCTCCGCATTGAAATCGGGCCGCAGCGTGTCGTTCATGCCGACCACGAGCAGCGCGATCTCGGGCCGGAACTCCAGCACCGCCGGCATCTGGCGGGTCAGCACGTCCTTCATCCGCGCGCCTTCGAACGACGGGTTGAGGTACCCGTCCTCGGCCACGCCGAGCGCGGCGGCGACGAGCGGCCCCACTCCGCGCCAGCCACCTCGGTTCGGCAGCGGGTCGCCCAGGCCGACGGCGGTGGAGTCCCCCAGCATGGCCAGCCGGCGCGCACGGCGCGGCTCGTCGGCCGGCGCGGCGTCGGTGGTCTGCCGCTGCGGCGCGGGATCGGCGGGTTCGGGGAAGCGGGTGACTTCGACGCTGATCACGGTCACGCAGAAGACCATCCGGCACCGAAACTCACCTGCGGTGATGACCAGGTAACGCGGCATGGACGGGGGCTGAAACTCTTGGCATGTCCTGTCCGCCCGGCGGGGTCGGGATTGCCGGTTTCCCTCGTTCACCCGCGCGAACCGGGATCTTCCCGACGAATCGGGCTAGCGGAAAGCGGGGTAGAACGCCAGATCCGCGTGCGGTCCGAGCCGCGCGCCGAGCGCCGCGGCCACGCGCTGTGCGTGCTCGGCGATGTCCGTGAGCCGCGCGTAACCCGCGTGCTTGGCCAGCTCGCGCCACCACGTGACGAGTGCCGCCTCCCGGCTCACGGGCGTGGCGTGGCGGCTGAGGTCCAGCTTCGGGAGCGTTTCGCGGGTGATGAGCCAGACCATGAGCAGCTCGCTGATCGTGAGCTGCGCGGCGAGCTCCTCGTCGTCGGCGAACGACGGCCACACGGACACGACCTCGGCGCGCCAGGCGGCGATCATCGCTTCGCTCATGCCCGCGGGCAGGGCCAGCGCGTCTTCGCAGGAAGCGAAGGGCAGGCGCAGGTAGGCGGCGTCGACCAGGGCCGTGCGCACGCGGCCTCGTTCGAAGTCGAGGAACCGCACGCCGGAACCGGTCACGAGGTTGTTGTCGGGGCTCAGATCCACCGGGCTGAACGCCCGGAACGACGCCGAGCGCGCCTGCGTCACCGCCTGGGCGACGCGGTCGTGGACCGGTTCGGCGACCACCACGTCGAGCAGGTCCGCCAGCATCGGCGGCACCTCGGCGGTGAGGTCGGCCAGGCCCGCGTCCTGGTTGCGCACCGGGCCGCCGAGGCGGCGCAGCAGCGCGTTGAAGTCGGCTTCGCGGCTGGCGGTGCTCGCGTGCAGGCGCCCGAGCGAACGGGCCCACGACAGCAGCGCGCGCTCGGCCGCGCGGGAGTCGCGCGAGGCGAGCTTGTCCTGCAACGTCGGCGCGCGGCCGAGGTCCTCGATCACGAGCACGCGGTGGCGCCCGTCGTGGGCGAGCAGCTCGGGGCACATGCGCTCATCGGGCGACAACGCCGTGAAGAGCTGGTAGCTCACGGCCTCCTGCGCGAACGGGTCGGCCTCGCCGGGCTCGGGCGGGTCGGGGTAGTGCTTGATGACCAGCGTGCGCGGCAGCGCGAACGACGACGACACGACCCGGGCCCGCACGACCGTGGCCGGTCCGCTGCCGTCGAGTCCTTCCGGTGACACCAGGGTGATCGCGCTGCCGAAGCGGCGCGAGAGCACCGCCTCGCCCGCCGCGACCGCCGCGGCGACAGCGAGCTGCCCGGCTCCTGCTCCGACGCCCGCGTCGCCGGCGGAGGAGGTGTCGACTGTCATTGGCACCGACCCTACTCGTGACTGAGCAACCATGACCACAGTGATCCGGGCAAGAACACGCGAACCGACGCGTAGTTCATCACCCGCGTGAAAGCGGACGTAACAGGTCCCCGGAACGTTGCTTGCGCCGTCGAAGTATCAGCACAATGGCCGCAGCGAGGACGATCCCGATCAGGTTCACGAACAGCTGCAGCAGCGAAAACCCCGCGCGGTCCCAGCGCCCGGCAACGGCGGCGACCATCGTGTAACCGGCGGCCGGCACCGTGGTCACGGAGATGAACACTCCGACCAGCACGGCGGACTTCGCCGACGTCATCGCGAGCATCCCGGCGGCACCGGCGAGCAGCGCGACCACGAACGACGCCGCGCCGACCTGGTAGACGAAGTCGACGTTGTAGTTGTCGAGGATGCTCTTCGGGTCGAAGAAGCCGAACACGCTCCCCAGCAGCACCGCCACGCCCGTGACCAGCATGGCCACCGGGAACCCCACGGCCAGCGCGATCCCCGCCCGGCGGACGAGGTCCCAGCGCCGCAGGACCAGGCCGACGGCGACGGCGGCCAGCGGGCCGAACTCGGGACCGACGACCATGGCGCCGACGACCGTGATCGGCGAGTCGGTGATCACGCCCGTGGCCGCGAGCAGGCACGCGATCGTGAGGAACGCCTGGAACGTGAGGGTCCAGCGCGACTCCTCGCCCGTGCGGCGCCCTCGCCGGGGGTGGCCTCCTCGGCGGCGTCGGCCGCGTCGGACACCGCGGTGTCGAGGTTTTCGAGCGTGATGCCGCCGGTGCGGTCGAGGTGCAGCGCGCACAGCGCGTCGACGATCTCACCCGCGGCTTCGCGGGCCACGTCGGCCTCCACGAGGTCGCCCGCGGGCACGAGGGCGACCCCGTGGTGCACCACGAGGTGTGCGGTCCCGGAGTGTGCTCGCAGGTACGCGAGCACCTCGGGGGTCCGCTCCGGCGGGCACAGGGCCCTGAGGTGGAGCATCAGCCCTGGGGCTGGGCTGGCTTCGCGCTCGGGGCCTCGGGGTTCTTGGCCTCGGGGGTCTTCGGGGCCTGGGGCTTGGCGTCGATGCCGGCTTCCTTGCGCTGCTGCGCCGTGATGGGCGCGGGCGCGGCCGTGAGCGGGTCGTAGCCGCCGCCGGTCTTGGGGAAGGCGATGACGTCGCGCAGCGAGTCGGCCTTGGCCAGCAGCATCACGATGCGGTCCCAGCCGAACGCGATGCCGCCGTGGGGCGGCGGGCCGAAGGCGAACGCGTCGAGCAGGAAGCCGAACTTCTCCTGCGCTTCCTCCTCGCCGAGGCCCATCAGCGCGAACACGCGCTTCTGCACGTCGCCGCGGTGGATACGGATGGAGCCGCCGCCGATCTCGTTGCCGTTGCAGACGATGTCGTAGGCGTAGGCCAGTGCGGCGCCCGGGTCCTGCTCGAACTTGTCGACCCACTCCGGCGTGGGCGAGGTGAACGCGTGGTGCACGGCGGTCCACTTGCCCGAGCCGACGGCCACGTCGTCGCCGATGTCCTCGACCGGCGCGAACAGCGGCGCGTCGACGACCCACACGAACGACCAGGCGTCCTCGTCGATGAGGCCGAGGCGCTTGCCGATCTCGTCGCGCGCGGCGCCGAGCAGGCCCTGGGTCGTGGCGGTCTTGCCGGCGGCGAAGAAGATGCAGTCGCCGGGCTTCGCACCGGCGGCCTTGGCCACGTTCTCGCGCTCGGTCTCCGACAGGTTCTTGGCGACCGGGCCGCCGAGGGTGCCGTCCTCGTTCACGAGGATGTACGCGAGGCCGCGGGCGCCGCGCTGCTTGGCCCACTCCTGCCACGCGTCGAGCTGGCGGCGCGGCTGGTCGGCACCGCCGGCCATCACGACCGCGCCGACGTAGGGCGCCTGGAACACGCGGAACGGAGTGTCGGCGAAGAACTCCGTCATGTCGGTGATCTCGAGGTCGAAGCGCAGGTCCGGCTTGTCGGAGCCGTACTTGGCCATGGCCTCGTGGTAGGTGATGCGCGGGATCGGGCGCGGGATCTCGTGGCCGATCAGCTTCCACAGCGCGGACACGATGTCCTCGCCGAGCTTGATCACGTCGTCCTGGTCGACGAAGCTCATCTCGATGTCGAGCTGCGTGAACTCGGGCTGGCGGTCGGCGCGGAAGTCTTCGTCGCGGTAGCAGCGCGCGATCTGGTAGTAGCGCTCGAGGCCACCGACCATGAGCAGCTGCTTGAACAGCTGCGGCGACTGCGGCAGCGCGTACCAGGACCCGGGCTTGAGGCGCGCGGGCACGAGGAAGTCGCGGGCGCCCTCGGGGGTGGAGCGGGTCATCGTCGGCGTCTCGACCTCGACGAAGTCCTGCGCGTCGAGCACCTCGCGCGCCGCCCGGCTCACCTTGCTGCGCAGCCGCATCGCGGCCGCCGGCCCGCTGCGCCGCAGGTCCAGGTAGCGGTACTTCAGGCGCACCTCTTCGCCGACGTCCACCCGGTCGTCGATCGGGAACGGCAGCGGCGCAGCCTCGGACAGGACTTCGAGCTCGGTCACGAGGACCTCGATCTCGCCCGTGGGGATCTCGGCGTTCGCGTTGCCCTCGGGCCGCTTCGACACCTCGCCGACGATCTTCACGCAGAACTCCGACCGCAGCGCGTGCGCGCGCTCGGCCATCTCGCCCTCGCGGAACACCACCTGGGCGACCCCGCTGGCATCGCGGAGGTCGATGAAGATGACTCCGCCGTGATCGCGCCGCCGCGCCACCCAGCCGGTGAGGGTGACGGTCTGGCCGGCCTGCCCGGCACGCAGGGTGCCGGCTTGATGAGTGCGGAGCACTGCGACTGCTCTCCTTAGCCCACGGGTTCACGGGTTCGTCGGCGGGTTTTCGCCGAACACAGAGGCTAACGAATGGCAGGGAAGAGGCGGCGACCAGGCTTGAGTCGCGGTTGTCCCTACCGCGCGAGGCACGCGGAGGTGTCGGTCCTCGGCGTCGGCGCGATCAGGGCCGGCCTTTGCTGCCGGAGACGTCTTGCTGCCCCCAAGGGTGCAGAGCGCTCCACGTGCCACCGGCCACTTCGAAGACCAAGCTCGAGCCTTCGAAGACCTCCTCGGCGTTCTCCGGGTGCAGGTTTCCGAAGCGTTCGGCGCACAAGTCGACCTGCAATAGCCCATCGAAGCGGGTGAACTGCGGGGGATCGTAGAGGACCCACGTGGTGGTGACGCTCTCGTCGATGCGGAACCGTCGCACGCCGAGCAGGTCCAGGGATACGGGTTCCCAGCGGAGATCTTCGCTCATCACCATGGCGTCGATCACGAGCCTCGCGGCGCGTGGAGGTGTCGCATACCGCCCGAATTCCTGATCAAGGACCACACGGCGGAGGACGGAGTCGTGAAACGCGTAACGGTCCAGCAACGCCGCGACCCCATCCTCGGTCAACGGGCGCGGTCCAAGCCTTCGCCCCGGCACCGACGCCGGCGGTATGTAGTCCACTGTGCTCCTTCGTCACCCGACGAACCGCCGTGCCGAGGGCATACGCCGGTATTGCGGCATCGACGGCGCAACCGCTGTGTGCCGTCACGACGAAACCCAACGCAATCACACCATTCGACGGGCAGCGGCGACCGCGCAGGGACACTGTCTCGCCGAGGAGGGGTAGCCCGGCCGTTCGGGGCGTGCCGGCCGGGCCGCCGTTTCGGCCACACCTGGTCGGGGCAGGCCGGCTGGTGAGCCGGACGAGGTGTGTCAGAGCAGGCGGAGCTGTTCGGCGGGTGGTGGGTTTCCACAACTCGGGGCAGGTGTGGACAACTCGGCTGAAGTCGGTCATACGCGGAGCGTTGACGAGGCTGCACGGCGCAGCCACGGGAGCGGGTGCAAGTCCGAACGCGGGCGGAACGGCGCACGAGGGCGGCGGGCCTGGGCGCGAGGGTGAGTGCGGAGAGCGGGCGCGGAGTTCAAGAGCGTGCCCGACCGCCGGAAGAGAAGGGCCGGTACCCCGGCCGCTCCGGGGGGCGTGCCGGCCTGGCCACCGTTTCGGCCGCACTTGGCCGGGGAAGGCCGGCCGGTGAATCGGGCCAGCCAGGTGGGTCAGAGCAGGCGGACCTATTCGGCGGGTGGTGGGTTTCCACAACTCGCGGCGGGCGCGGGCACCTCGGCTCGAGTCGGTCGTACGCGGAGCGTTGACGAGGCCGCAGGAGCAGCGACGGGTGCGGGCGCGAGTGAGGGCAGCGGGCAGGAGTTCGACCGCAGGCACGAGTGCGGGTCCGAGCGCAGGCACGAGTGGGGCAGCGAGCCTCGGCACGAGCGCGAGCACGGGAGCGGGCACAAGCGCGAGGGGGCGGCCACGAGTTCGACGCGGCGGGCACGAGTGCGGGTGCAAGCCTGGGCTCGGGCGCGATGACGGGACAAGACTGCGAGCGCGAGGGCCGAGGCGCGACTTCAACCGCAAGCCCCACCACCGAACGGAAGGGACGGTGACCCGGCCGTTCGGGGGGCCTGGCGGCCGGGTCACCGCTGCTGAGCGCGCCGGTCGGGGAAGGCCGGGTGGCGCGGTCAGAGCAGGCGGAGCTGTTCGGCGGGTGGTGGGGTTTCCGCGCGGGGCTCCGGGACTTCGGGTTCGGCGGCGGTGCGGGGGTTGTAGCCCGATTTGGGGGCCAGGCCGTGGCGGCGGAGCAGGGGGCCGACGCGTTCGCCGAGTTGTTGGCGGTAGGCGCGGTCGACGTAGCTGCCGCGGGAGTAGAGGCGTTTGTAGCGCGGCACCAGCGCGGGGTGGTGGCGGCCGAGCCACGAGGCGAACCACTCGCGGGCGCCGGGGCGGAGGTGGAGGGGGATGACAGTGACGCTGTCGGCGCCGGCGTCGGCGAGTTCGGTGAAGAGGGCGTCGAGGGCTTCGACCGAGTCCGTGAGGTAGGGCAGCACCGGGGCGACGAGCACGGAACACGGCAGGCCGGCCGCGCGGGCCTTGCGGACGAGGTCGAGGCGGGCCTGCGGGCTGGGGGTGCCGGGTTCGAGGCGGCGTTGCAGCTCGCGGTCGAGCAGGGCGATCGAGACGGCGAGGCTCACCGGCACGTCTTTGGCGACCGATTCCAGCAGCGGGAGGTCGCGGGTGAGGACCGTGCCCTTCGACAGGATCGACAGTGGCGTGCCCGAGTCGGCCAGGGCGCGGATGATGCCGGGCATCAGGCGATAGCGGCCCTCGGCGCGTTGGTACGGGTCGGTGTTGGTGCCCATGGCCACGTGCTCGCGTTGCCAGCTGGGCCGTTTCAGTTGTGCGGCAAGGACTTCCGGGGCGTTGACCTTCACCACGACCTGGGTGTCGAAGTCGTGGCCCGCGTCGAAGTCGAGGTAGGTGTGGGTGTTGCGGGCGAAACAGTTGTGGGACACCATGCCGTCGGCCACGAAGTCGCCGGTGCCGGTGGTGATGTCGAACAGCGGCAGCTCCAGGCCGAGCGACTCGACGGACGTGACGACCCGCCGCACGGACCCGATCGTCGTGCCGTCGAGAGAGCGCTTCCACGCGACCGCCGGATCGGTCACGTGCAGGAACCGCAACACTTCCCCGGCGCCGCCGGTCAGCCGCGCCTGGCGCCGGCCGGCGTACTCGCGGTGGCCGACGGTCTCGTACTCGAACGAAAACCGGTCCAGCGCGGCGAACATCGCCTCGACCACGTCGGTCTCGTCGTGCGCGATCGACAGCACCCCGCGCCGGTACGCGCCCGCCAGGTCGAACAGCCCGGCGAGGAACCCGCGCGCCCAGTGCGCGTCGGGCTTCGGTGGCAGGCTCATGAACCCCACGGACGCACCGAAATCGGGCAGGTACCGCAACGCCCGCGCCGCCGCGTCCTTCTCCGCCGCGAAGCCGCCGGAACGCAACATGCCGCACAGGTAGCCCGCGCGGTAGCCGAGCGTGTCGTCGGGCGTGCGCACGAACTTGCCGCCGCCGACGAGTTCCGTGCCCTCGACCAGGTGCGGCCGCTGTGCCGCGCCGAGCTTGCTGCCGGTGACGTACTTCCAGCCACGCGCGCTGAGGAACCGGTGGTCGGGCCCGGTGACGAGGGCGGTGCCGTCGTCGAGTGTCACGCGGTACGCCTCGCGCACCGTCGTCCAGTGCGCCAGCACCTCCGTGGGCACCAGCCGCCGCGCGACGCCGTGGCCGCGGGTGCCGAGGATCCGCTCCCCCACCTGCAGGTCGGCGATCGGCTTCACGCGCCCGTCGGCCATCAGCACGGGTGTGCCGCCTTCGAGGCAATACGTGCACGCGTGGGAACACCCGCGGTACGGGTTCACGGTCCACCGGAACGGCACCTGCGACCCGTCGGGCACCCGGTTCAGCACCGACTTGGCGTGCACCTCGTGAAAGGTGACGCCGTCGAACTCCGGTGACCGCACGGACCGCAGCAACCCGTCCAGACCAGGCAGGATCGGCTCGCCCTCCCCCGCTCGTTGTCGTTCCCATCGCACCCGTCCAGTCGAACACATGTTCTATCGAGTGTCAAACAGGTGTTCGGACGGTCACTCCGATGACGCGGCCGACCGATGTGGCCAGGCGAATCGGCCCCGGCAGCACAGCGCCGCCGGAGTGAGCCCCGGCGGCGCGTGTCCAGCGAAGAGCCTCAGATCGGGAACCGGTCCAGAGCCCGGATCTTGTTCGTCGCGTCCAGGGCCGCGACCTTGTACGCCTCCGAGAGGGTCGGGTAGTTGAACACCGCGTCCACCAGGTAGTCGACGGTGCCGCCGCAGCCCATGACGGCCTGGCCGATGTGGACGAGGTCCGTGGCGCCCGTGCCGAAGACGTGGACGCCCAGCAGTTTGCGGTCCACTGTGGACACCAAGAGCTTCAGCATGCCGTAGCTGTCGCCCGTGATCTGGCCGCGCGCGAGCTCGCGGTAGCGGGAGATGCCGACTTCGTACGGCACCGAGGAGGACGTCAGCTGGGCCTCGGTGGCGCCGACGTAGGAGATCTCCGGGATCGTGTAGATGCCGATGGGCTGCAGGGCGCCGAGGCCGTTCGCGGGTTCGCCGAACGCGTGGTACGCGGCGAGCCGGCCCTGGTCCATCGAGGTGGCGGCGAGCGCGGGGAAGCCGATGACGTCGCCGACGGCGTAGATGTGCTCCACCTCGGTGCGGTAGTGCTCGTCGACCGCCAGGCGGCCACGTTCGTCGGCCAGGAGGCCGGCGTTCTCCAGGGCGAGCTCGTGGGTCATGCCCTGGCGGCCGGCGGAGTACATGACGCCGTCGGCCGGGATGCGCTTGCCGCTGACGAGCGTGGTCACGGTGGTCTCGTCGGAGACCGCGACGTTCGCCACCTTCTCCCCGAACCGGAACGTGACCCCGAGGTCGCGCAGCTGGAACTTCAGCGACTCCACGATCTCCGGGTCGCAGAAGTCGAGCATCTGGTCGCGCTGCTCCACCACCGTCACGCGCGAGCCGAGCGCGGCGAACATCGACGCGTACTCGATCCCGATCACCCCGGCCCCCACCACGACGAGCGACGACTGGATCGCCTCCAGCCGCAGGATCTCGTCCGAGTCGAGCACCCGCGCGGCGTCGAAGTCCACGTGCGCCGGGCGCGCCGGCCGCGTGCCGGTGGCGATCACGATGTGGTCGCCCGACACCGTGCGCCGGTCACCGACGTGCCGCCCCTCGACCAGCACCGTGTGCGGATCGGCGAACGACCCCGTGCCCGGCACGAGGTCGATGTGGTTGCGCAGCAACTGGGCCCGGACCACCTGGACCTCGCGCCCCACCACGTGCTGGGTGCGCGCCATGAGGTCGGCGATGGTGATGTCCTGCTTCACGCGGTAGCTGGCGCCGTAGAGCTCGCGCTGGTTCATCCCCGTCAGGTAGAGGACCGCCTCGCGCAGCGTCTTGGACGGGATCGTGCCCGTGTTGACGCACACCCCGCCCACCATGTCGTGGCGATCGACGACCGCCACCTTCTTCCCCAGCTTCGCGGCCGCGATGGCGGCCTTCTGCCCACCCGGGCCCGAGCCGATGACGATCAGGTCGTAGTCACGTTCGCTCACGGTGTGAGCCTGCGCACTCACCCCCCGCGCCGCAAGCCCTGGCCCGCGCCCGCCACGCCACCTTAACGCCGTCTTCGCCTGCGGCGCCGGAGCCGAGCGCCGGAAACAGCGGTGCCCCAGCATCGTCGGGAAGCTGGGGCACCACTGCCGGTGACATCTAGCGGACGGACTTCAGGAACCCGCGCCAACCGGCGGGCGAGAGCGCGAAGTGGCCCCCTTCGGGATCCTTGGAGTCCCGGACAGCCACCTCATCCAGCGGACCCGCCGCAGGGAACCCGACCTCCACGCATTCCTGCTGCGGGTTCCCCGAGAACGACGACTTCCGCCAGTGGAAGTCACTTGTCATCTCTTTTCTCCACCTCCTCGATCAACTCGCCGATCAGCCTGAGCGAATCGTCAGGACTCATCGCCTCACGGCGGAGCTGTTCCGCCGCTTCCTTGTACCCGCGGATGTACTGCTCCGCAGTCAATGTGGAACTACTCGCGTACTGCTCCAGGTAAACCACATCGGCGCCCGGTTCGGCACCCTCGATCAACACGAACCCGCCGTCGCGAAGCGGCGTGTACAGCGCGGCCATCGGAACGATCTGGATCGTGATCTGGGGCAACTGCGCGACTTCGACCAGGAACCGCAGCTGCTCGGTCCACGCCGCGTCGTCGCTCTCGGGGTAGCGCAGCGCATACTCGCCGATGACGAAGGTGGCTTCGACCTTCGAGGCGAGCACCTTCTCCCGCCGGCCCATGCGAAAGTCCGCGCCGGACTTGATGTCCTCCTCGGCAGCACCCGTTGCGCGCATCAAAGTTTCCGCGTAGGTGCGAGCTTGAAGCAAGCCCGGAATCCGCTGCGCCTGGGCGGTGAAGATCTGGGATGCCGCCGCTTCGTACTCGCTCAGGACGGCGAGCTGCCGGTTGACCCCGGTGACCCAGTTGGGGTCGGCGGCTTCCAGCCGAATCTGCAGCAGCGCCTCGAGAGCCTCGCCTTCGATGCCGAGGTGCACGCAGATCGCGCCGGTCTCGGCTTCCGACGGGATGAGCAAACCCTGGAAGTAGCGCGACACGTGAGAGCCGTTGCGCCGGATCAGAGTTCCGAGCTGCCGGGTCGAATACCCCTTCGCCTGAGCGGCATTGCGCAGGATCGAACCGAACTCCCGCGATCGCGGCGTGGGCATGTTGCTGGCCATGCAGCAGATCTTAGCGGCTGAGAGTAGTCGGTTATTCACCCGATTGCGGCCCGCGCGGGGGTTGCGCAACCGATGCATGCATCGCATCCTTGCTTTGCTGCATGCAGCGGGTGCGGGCAGCTGATCAGCCGGGGAGGGCTTCATGTACGTGTGGCAACAAGCATCGGGACGGCGGCACGCCAGGCAGGCCGTGCATCGCGGGGTGCTGGATCTCGGCGCGACGTTCACGACTCTGTGCGGCTACCGGCTGGAGGTCGGCGAGGCGGACGTGCACACGCCGGACAAGCCGTGGCTCGATCCGACGTGCGGCGGGTGCGACTACAAGATCCGCAAGGCGCTCGGCATCCCGCCGGCCCCGCGCGGCGACGCGGACCCGCTGGTGCTGGAGGACTACGAGGACCGTCAGCGGCCGAAGGTGAAGTGCTGAGCCATGACCGTTCGCGCCCAGACCCCTGCCGCCACGTCGGGTGGCGGCAGGGCCTCCACGTCCCGGGACACTGGCACGCGTCCGGGGCTGCCGGCCGGTGACCGTCGCGCGCTGCAGGAGCTGGTCGACGCGGCCGACGCGGTGACGTGGGGGCTGTCGCTGAAGATGTCCGGGATCGTGTGGCGGCTCAGGGAAACCACGGTGCCGACGGTCCTGGAGCTCGAACTCGTGCTGGAGCGAGCGGCGCGGCTGCACGACGCGCTCGAGAGGTGCCGGGCGTTCGTCGTCGAGCGGGCCGGCGAACGCCCCTGAACGCTGCGGCTCAATACCGGTCGAGGTCGCGTTCGCAGCGCAGCCGCAGCGTCGTACTCCCCTGCGCGGCCGCCAGCTCCACCGCCGACTTCAGGCGGATCCGGCCTTGTTCGCGCCCGTCGTAGGCGGAGCGCAGGCGCAACACCTCGGGGAGCCACCAGAGGTCGTCGCGGGCCTGGCCGACGACGAGGGCGGCGTCGAGGGCGGCCCGGGCCGGGCCGGGCCGGTCGTGGCGGGCCAGCAGGTCGGCCTGCAGCGCGAGCCAGTAGGGCATGCGGGCGAGCGAGCCCTCGGCCTTGAGGTTGGCGACGCCGCGGCGGATGTCGGCGAGGCCGTCGGCGTCGCCGCGGACCCAGCCGCCGAGGACGAGGCCCCACTCGCGGTAGTAGGCGAAGCCGTAACGGCCGCAGAGCTCGCGCAGCTCGGCCGAGACCTGCTTCACGTCGCCGAGGTCGCCGCGCATCTGGTGGGTGATGCCGGCGTACGCGAGGGCCACGGCGAGGCTGTACGGGTGCGTCTTCGTGCGCGCCAGGCTGACGGCTTCACGGCAGCTGCGGAGCGCTTCGTCCTCGTGCCCCAGCAGCCAGTGCGCGTGCGCGGCCCAGGCCGGGCTGTGCACCTCGGGGCGCGTGCCGATGGGCAGCGACGGCGCGCCGCGCGTGAGGCGGGCGGCGAGGTCGAAGTGGCGCAGCGCCTCCCCGGGCCGGCCGAGGCTCACCGACGAGCCGGCGAACGCGAAGTGCGCGGAGCCGTTGAGCTCGTCTTTGGTGCGGTCGTCGTCGACGAGTTCGAGCGCGCGTTTCGCCGCTTCGTGCGCGCGGGCGGTGCGGCCTTGCACGAACCTCGACGTCCACAGCCCCACCAAGGCGACGAGCGTGGAATCCTGCTGCCCCAGGCGTTCCGCGAGCACGATCGAGCGTTCGAGGGCGCGTTGGAGGTCGGGGGACGCGTAGCCGAGCCGGGCGTTGAGGGGTCCGGAAAGGGCTTCGAGCACCTCCAGCTCACGGCGGTCGGTCTCCGGCCCGGCGGGGGCGCCGGCGAGCAACGACAGGGCTTCGCGCAGCAGCCGGATCGCCTCGCCGTGGGCGAAGGTGCCGGACGCGAGCTCGGCGGCCCGGCGGTAGAACTCCACGGCCCGGTCCGGCCGGCCGCCGCGGGCGTACTGCTCGGCCAGCTGCGCGGAGACGGAACCGGTGTCGCCGGGGTGCAGCAGTTCGAGGCTCTGGGCCAGCCGGCGGTGCAGCAGCCACCGCCGCGCGCGGGTCACCTGGCGGTAGGCGGCGTCGCGGAGCAGGTCGTGGGAGAAGTCGTAGCCGTCGCGGAACTCGCGCAGGATCCGCAGCCGCCACAGCTCGTCGACGGCGCGCACCACGGCTTCGGCGTCGAGGTCGCTGGCCTCGGTGAGCAGGTCGAGCGAGAAATCCCGGCCAACGGCGGCCGCCAGACCCGCGATCTCGCGGGCGTCGGGAGTCGGTTGCCGCAGGCGTTCGGTGAGCACGGCGTCGAGGTCTCCGGGCGGGCCGCCGGAGCGCAGCGCCTCCACCACCGACAGCGGGAAGCCGCCGGTCGCGGCGTGCAGGAGGGTGAGCTCGTCGCCCGAAGGCAGGAGACCGGAGACGGACTCGGCCAGCCGCGCGGTGTCGTCGAGGTCCAGTGGGCTGAGATCCACTTCGGACAGCCGGCCGGTGGCGCGCAGGCGTTCCGTCCAGCCGGCGAGGGTGCCGTCGCCGGGATCCGACCGCTGAGTGGCGGCGAGCAGCAGCGGTGCGCGGGGTTCGAGGCCGAGGCAGAAGAGCAGGAACGCCAGGGTTTCCTGATCGCACCACTGCGCGTTGTCGAGCACGAGCAACGTCGGCCGGCCGGCGCCGGTGAGGGCGCGGGCGAGCCCTTCGAAGAAGCGGTGCCGCTGCCACGCGTCGGCCACCGCGCGCACCACGGGCGCCGGTCCGCCTTCCTTGCCGCTGTCCTTGCCGGCCGGCACGAGCCGGTCCACTTCGGCGCGCCAGACGGGCGCGAGTGTCGCCAACGACGGCTGCAGCACGGGGTTGCGCAGCCAGTCCGCCACCGGCGCCAGCGCGAGCCGGCCCGACGTCCCGAAGCACTGCGTCCCCGCCACCACCGCACCCTGGCTGCGCGCGAGCCGGGCCAGCTCGACCACCAGCCGGGTCTTGCCGACACCGGCGTCGCCCCGCACGAGCGCCACCGACGGCTGGCCGCGCGCGGCTTGCTGCCACCGTTCCCGCAGCCGCGTGAACTCGCGGGTGCGGCCGACGAGCCGGGATTCGCGGCTGGGCACGGCGTCGGCCAGCAGCCGCCGCAACGCCGCTTGCGTGGCGCGGTCGGGCGCCACGCCCAGCTCGCGTTCGAGCACCGCCGCGCACTGGTGGTAGGTGCTCACGGCCCCAGCGCGGTCGCCGAGGTCGGCCTGCAGCTCCATGAGCGTGCGGTAGCCCAGCTCTTCCAGCGGCCGCAGGCGGATCCGGCGGCGGGCGGTTTCCGCAGCGCCCGCGAGGTCGCCCAGGCGGCACTGGGCGTCGCCGAGCAGGTCGCACAGGGCCACACATTGCTGTTCGAGCTCGTTGCGGGGTTCGAAGAGCCATTCGTCGGCCAGGCCGGGCATCAGCTCGCCGCGGTACTCGGCCAGCGCGGCGCCGGCGTGGGCGCGGACTTCCTCGTCTTCGCCGGCGGCCAGTGCCGCGCGGCGTTCGGCGTCGAACACGCGCACGTCGACGCGGCAACGGGGAGTGTCCTGCCAGGACAGATCGGTCGCGGTCGCGAGCAGCGCCGAGTCCTCGCCCAGGACCTGGCGCAGGTGGTGCAGCTCGCGGCGCAGGTTCGTGCGGGCCTGCGCGTCGGAGGAATCGGGCCAGAACAGCGACGCGATCCGCTGCCTCGGCTGCGGCAGCCCCGCGTGCGTCACGAGGTAGCCGACGAGCGCGATCGCCCGCGGCGACCGGGTCACCGCCGGCCCGGTCGCACCGTGGGTGACCGACTGCTCGCCCAGCAGCGACACGTAGAGCATCCCGGGGTGCCTCCTGTCCAGGCACGGTAGTCGGGCGGTGGGCGCACAGGACGGCTCCGCCGCCGGGCCGGCTCGCGGGCGCGCGATGAGCGCCGTGGAGAAGTTCTTGCACTAGGCCAAAAAGATCGCCGGGAACGCCTGCGTTCCCGGCAAAAAACTCGTCACCGAACGGACCCCTCGGCGCACCCGAACGCTGCGCGAACGCCCCGTCCCTAGCTTCGGTGGGGCAGGCAGCCCGACCGGGAGGCCGTTCCACATCAGGGAGAAATCGCATGACCACCATCACCGCACCGTTCCCCGAGCTGGCACTGGCGCTGAGGGGCGAGCTCGTGACGCGCGGCGACGACGGCTACGACCAGGCGCGCGCCGTGTACAACGGGATGATCGACAAGCACCCGGCCGCCATCGCCCGGTGTGCGGACACCGCGGACGTCGTCACGTGTGTGAATTTCGCGCGGGAGAACCGGATCGACCTCGCCGTGCGCGGCGGCGGGCACAACGCCGGCGGGCTGGGCATCGCCGACGACGCGTTGGTGGTCGACCTTTCGGCGATGCGCAGCACGACCGTGGACCCCGAGACGCACACCGTGCGCGTCGACGCCGGGTGCACCTGGGGCGACGTCGACCACGCGACCGTGGGCTTCGGCATGGCCACGCCGTCGGGGATCATCTCCTCCACCGGCGTCGGCGGGCTGACCCTCGGCGGCGGGATCGGCTACCTGGCCCGGCGCTTCGGGCTGACGGTCGACAACCTGCTCTCCGCGGACGTCGTCCTCGCCGACGGCAGTTTCGTGCACGCCAGTGAGAAGTCGAACCCGGACCTGTTCTGGGCCCTGCGCGGGGGCGGCGGCAACTTCGGCGTGGTCACGTCGTTCACCTTCCGCTGCCACGACATCGGGGACCACGGCACGATCATCGGCGGCCCGGTGCTCTACGCACTGGAGGACACCGAAGACGTGCTGCGCTGGTACCGCGAGCTGCTGCCTTCGCTGCCCGAAGAGCTCAGCGGCTGGTTCGGGCTGATCACCATCCCGCCGGCACCACCGTTCCCGGAGGAGCTGTGGAACCGCAAGGCGTGCGCCATCGTCTGGTGCTACACCGGTGACCACGCGAGGGCCGACGAGGTCTTCGAGCCGGTGCGCTCGTTCGGGTCACCGCTGGTGGTGGGTCTGCAGCCGATGCCGTTCACGGCGCTGCAGAGCGCGTTCGACGCGCTGTATCCGTCGGGTCTGCAGTGGTACTGGCGTGCCGACGTCACCACGGAGATCTCCGACGACGCGATCGCCATCCACCGCCGCTTCGGCGAGATGCTGCCGACGATGCACTCCAGCATGCACATGTACCCGATCGACGGTGCCGCTGCCCGGGTCGCCGCCGACGCCACGGCGTTCCCCTACCGCGACGGCGGCTGGTCCGGTGTGATCGTGGGCGTGGACCCCTCGCCCGACAACCGGGAGAAGATCACCCGCTGGACGAAGGACTACTGGACCGAGCTGCACCCGACCTCGGCCGGCGGCGCCTACGTCAACTTCATGATGGAGGAGGGTGACGACCGCGTGCGGGCCGCCTACCGCGACAACTACGCGCGGCTGGCGCAGGTCAAGAACCGGTACGACCCGCAGAACCTGTTCCACATCAACCAGAACATCCGGCCGTCCGGTTCGTGAGCGGCCCGGCCGGGTGGCTGCGGCGCAGCGGTCGGGGCCGCACCGCAGCACACCGCGGTCAGGAACGGAGGGAGCCACGACGGCGCTGGAAGTCGGTGACGGCGTCCAGCCCGGCGTGGAGTTCCTGACGCAGCAAGGCGAGCTGCTGGGTGGAGACGTCCTCCCCCAGCAGCTCGCTCGTCCGGCCCTTTTCCAGCTCCGCCAGCGCTTCCCACGGCGTCGGGGCGAGCTCGCCGACGACCGTGCCCGGGTCCGGGGGTGTCAGACCGTCGGCCACGCCCGCGCAGCCGGCCGCCACCAGGGCGGCCACGACGAGGTGCGGCTGGGCGTCGGCGCCGGCGAAACGGAACTCGAGCCGGGGCGACGCTGAGGTGCCGCAGAGCCGGACGGCGGCGGTGCGGTCGTCCGGGCCCCAGCGCAGCACGCGCGGGGAGAACGACGCCGTGCGCAGGCGGACGTAGCTGTTCCACGTCGGCGCCCACACGGCGGTGAGCGCCCGCGCGTCGCGCAGCACGCCCGCGAGGAAGGCGCCGAGGCCGAAGGGAAACCCCGCCGGACCGTCCGGAGTGGACAGTGACAGGTGGACGTGGCACGAGTTGCCCTGGCCGGTCTCCGGCGCGGCGAGGTAGTCGGCGCTCGCGCCGTGCCGGCTCGCGACGCGGCGGGTGAGCAGCTGGAGCAGCAGGGCGTCGTCGCACGCGGTGAGCGCGTCGCGGTGGCGCAGCACCACTTCGTACTGGCCGGGGTGGCATTCGGCGCGGGCGGACTCCACGCCCAGGGCCGAGGCGGCCGAGCGCAGGTCGGCCAGGAGCGGAGCCAGGCGTTCGGTGCCGCCCACCGCGTAGTCGACGCCGTGGCCGGTCAGCGGGGCGCCGGAGCCGTCGCGGAACACGACCTCGTGCTCGATCCCGATGGACGGCACCAGACCGAACTCCTCGAGCGCGGCCAGCTGCGTCCGCAGCACCGTGCGCGGCGCGAGGCCCGCCGGCTCACCCGAGGGCAGCTCGGCGTCGCACACCACGGCCCAGGTGCGCTCCCCCAGTGGCACGGCCGTCGCGGCGTCCGCACGCATGCGCAGGTCGCCGAAGCCGCCGAGGTAGGCGCTCAGGGAACCGGTGTCCGGCAACGGTTCCCGCTCCGGCGTCCAGGCGAAGACGTAGCTGCACACGCCGTAGCCGTCGTCGAGCACCGACGCGGCGAACGGCGCCTCCACCTCCACCGCGGCGAACCGCGCGTGCGGGTCGGGCACGAGCAGCACCAGGCGCGTGCCCTCCTCGGCGAGCACGTGCCGCAGCACGGCCGCCGCAGCGGAGCCCGCCTCCGCGCGCACGGTGAGCGAGCGCGCGCCGGCGGGCCGGTCGAACGGCGTCACCACGCGCCGTCCGGGTCGGGCGCGTGCAAGGGGTTCGGCACTCGGCCCCAGCGGACGTCGAACTCGTCGTCGCGCTCCAGCTTGTCGAAGCCCTGCCCGGCGAAGTGCTCGCGGTTGAGCGTGACGCGCTCCACGTCGGGCGCGAACAGCCGACACGCGTCGAAGCGCTCGGCGACGTCGGGGTTCTCGTCGCGGTAGCGGCCGACGACCTCGCGCACCAGGGCCCAGAAGTCGCCGCGGGCCAGGCCGAGGTCGTCGAGCAGCACCTCGGCCCAGAACCGCAGCTGGCCGGAGAACACGGAACTGAACAGCGACTGCGCGAGCAGGTGGGCGGGCCAGCGCAGCATGTCGGCGTCGGCCTCGGGCGGGAGGTCCGCGTAACAAGGCAGTTCCTCGTCCATCAGGTCCACGCCCTGCGCGAAGTCCTTGATGGCCACGCGCACGGGCTGGCTGTCGGCGTCGACGACGAGGATGAGGTTCTGGCCGTGGGGGCAGAACCCGACGCCGTAACGCAGCAGCCACTGCAGCAGCGGCGTGAGCAGCAGGTCGAACAGCCACGACAGCCACACCTCGGCGCCGTCGCCGGCCTGCGTGATGAGCCGCGTGAGCACGGCTTCGCCCGAAGCGTCGCGGTAAGGCAAGGCGGCGAAGGAGATCGCGCGTTCGCCCTCGGCCAGCGTCGCGACGAGCGGCTCGCGCCACAGCGCGCCGAGGGTTTCGTGGAAGCGGTAGGGCAGCTCTTCGAGCGCGCCGAACAACGGGTGACGCACGGACACGCTCGCCACCTCGCCCAGCAGCGCGAAGCGGTACTTCTCCGACAGCAGCGGGTCGGCCGCGTCGACGCGGCGCAGCCACTCGGTGACCGACGGCCCGGCCAGCGTCGCCGCGGAGTTCAGGCCGCGGTAGACCAGCGTGTTGCGCACGGAGACGGCGGTTTTAACGTCGTGGCGATCGGGGCGGCTGCGGTTGGCGAGCGTGCGCACCGTCTGGTGGGGCCGGTAGGCGTCGGCGCTCTCCCCCAGCTCGATCATCCGGCCGGTCGCGAGTTCGGCGGAGTACAGGGTGCCGAGGATCTCGTCGGCCTGCCACGGGTGCACGGGCACCCACACGTAGTCGGCCGGGTCGCCGACGACGGCGACGCGCGTGGTGAACTCCTCGCGCTGGGTGTCGTTCAGCTCCTGGTGGAGCAGGGTTTCGGCGTCGAGCTCCGCGACGGAACGGAACTGCGCCAGGTCGCGGTGGACGGCATACCAGCGCAGGCGGACGTCCTCGCCCGCCTCCGGCGCGTAGCGGGCGCGGTCCGGAGCCGAGAAGCCGACGCGGCCCTTGTTCAGCACGAGCCGCGGGTGGCCGGTGAGGTGGCCGTCGGCGAGGTTGTAGTCCATCGTGGACAGTTCGGCGGCGGTCGGGGCGCGGCGCAGGCGGGCGGCCTCGTTGGTGACGGTGGCGGTGAGCTCCGCCAGCACGTCGGCCAGGCGCATCCCGGTGAGGCCCAGCGTTTCCCGGGCGTCGACGACCAGGGTGCGCGGGTCGTCGGCCTGAGTCTCGGCTCCGTCGGCGAGCCGGACGGCGCTGCCCGGCAGGACGGTCCACGACTCGAACGCGCCGCGGCGGGCCTCGAAGCGGTACGAGACGCCGCCGGGGAGGTCGAGCAACCAGGTGCGGTGGCCGTCGCGGGTCGGTTCGCCGGGGTTCGGGCGCAGCATCGCCTCGTAGGACAGCTCGCCGAGCATCTTGTGCGTGACGAGCGAGCCCGCGGCCCGCCAGGCGGCGGCGTCGGTCAGGGTCACTGCTCCTCCGTGGGTTCTGATCCGGTGTTCAGGCCGAACGTGGTGAAGGCGGTGCGCTCGGGCAGCTCGTAGACCGGCTTGCCGCACACCGCGTTGAGGATCGCCGCGGCGCGCCAGGCGCCGAGGCCGAGGTCGGGTGCGCCGGGGCCGTGGGTGTGGCGCTCGGCGTTCTGCACGAACACCGAACCGGTGACGCCGTCGCCCAGCTCCAGCCGGTGGTCCGCGCCCACGACGAGCCGGCCGTGGCCGTCGCGGCGCACGGCCAGCTCCCGCAGCAAGGGCGCGGTCGGCGTTTCGGCGTAACCGGTCGCGGAGACCACGGCGTGCGTGCGGTGCGTGGCGGTGCTCCCCTGCTCGGCGTGCCGCAGACCCAGCTCGATCCCGCCGTCGCCGGCCGTGGCCGAGACGACCTCGACGCCGGGCGTGAGCGCCGCGCCGGGCCAGCCGCCGCCGATGCTGCGACGGTAGAGCTCGTCGTGGATCGCGGCGATGGTCTCCGCGTCGATCCCCTTGTACAGCTGCCACTGCGACGGCAGCAGCCGGTCGCGCACCGCCTCGGGCAGGCCGTGGAAGTAGGCCGTGTAGTCCGGGGTGAACTGCTCCAGGCCCAGCTTCGAGTACTCCATCGGCGCGAACGCGGGTGTGCGGGCGAGCCAGCGCAGACCGTCCACAGTGGAGCGTGAGCGCAGGAGGTCGAGGAACACCTCGGCCCCCGACTGCCCGGAACCGACCACGGTCACCGTCTCCGCGGCCAGCAGCTCGGCGCGGTGGGTGAGGTAGTCGGCCGAGTGCAGGGCGAGCACGCCCGGGGCCGCGACGAGGTCGCGTAGCGGTTCGGGCACGCTCGGCCGCGTGCCGACGCCGAGCACCACCGACGACGCCAGGACCGGTTCGGTGCCCGGCACGGTCAGCTCGAACGCCTCCTCCGCGGCCGCCCAGCGCAGGCCCGTGACCTCGTGGCCGAAGCGGCACGCCGGCAGGCGGGCGGCGGCCCAGCGGCCGTAGTCGTCGTACTCCGCGCGCGGCAGGTGGAAGCGCTCGGCGAAGTAGAACGGCAGCAGGCGGCCGCGTTCGCGCAGGTAGTTGAGGAACGAGTGCCGGCTCGTGGGGTCGACGAGCGACACCAGGTCGGCGAGGAACGGGACCTGAAGCGTCGCGCCGTCGATCAGGAGCCCGGGGTGCCAGCGGAACTCCGGGCGCGCGTCGAAGAGCACCACGTCGAGCTGGTCGAGCGGGTCGGCCAGCGCGGCGAGCGACAGGTTGAACGGCCCGATCCCCACGCCCGCGAGGTCGAAGCGCCTCACGAGGCGACCGGGCTCTGCGGTGCGGTCACGCTGCGCTCGGCTTCTGCTGTGGCGACGACCCGGTCGAGCAGCTCCACGTAGTCCGCGGCCGTGGTGTGCGGGTGCAGCAGGGTGAGCTTGAGCCACAGCTGCGGGGCGCCGTCGGGGCCGGTCGGCAGGGCGCCGCGGCCGATCACGGCGGTGCCGGCTTCCAGCAGCGTGCGGCGGACGCGGGCGATGAGGTCGTCGTCGGCGCCGCGCGGGCGGAAGACGACGGTGGACAGCTCCGGTTTGCCCCAGGACTGCAGGGCGGGGTGGCGTTCCACCAGCTCGTTGACCTCGGTCGCGGTGGAGCAGCAGCGTTCGACGAGGGCGCCGAGGCCTTCGGTGCCGAGCGCGCGGACGGTGACGGCCATGCGGAAGGCGTCGGGACGGCGGGAGGTCCGGATGGAGCGGCCGAGGAGGTCGGGGAGGCCGGCTTCGGTGTCGTCGTCGGCGTTGAGGTACTCGGCGCGGACGGTCAGCGCGGAGAGGTCGGCGGCGTTTCGCGCGGCGAAGAGGCCGGCGGCGACGGGTTGCCAGCCGAACTTGTGCATGTCGAGGGCGACGGAGTCGGCGAGTTCGAGGCCGGCGACGCGGGGGGCCAGGGTTTCGCTGCAGAGGAGCAGGCCGCCGTAGGCCGCGTCGACGTGGAGGCGGGCGCCGGAGAGGTGGCAGATGCGGGCGATCTCCTCGAGGGGATCGATTCGGCCGGTGTTGGTGGTGCCGGCGGTGGCGATGACCACTGCCTCTGCGCCCAGTGGCTTGAGGGCTTCGGCCAGGGCTTCGGGGATCATGCGGTCGTCTTGGCAGGGGACGACGACCGGGGCCGGGAGGCCGAGGAGCCAGGCCGCGCGGGAGACGCTGTGGTGGGAGTTGGAGCCGCAGACCGGGTGGACGGTTCCTGGCGTGGTTTCCCGGGCCAGGAGGAGGCCGAGGAGGTTGGATTCGGTGCCGCCGGAGGTGACCACGGCGTCGGCCGTGGGGGTGGCCGGGAAGCAGAGGTGGGCGATGCCGCTGAGGAACTCTGCTTCGAGTTCGCTGGCCATGGGGGCTTGGTCCCAGGAGTCCATGGAGGGGTTCATCGCCGCGGCCACCACGTCGGCGGCGACGGAGACGGCCAGCGGGGGGCAGTGGAGGTGGGCGGCGCAAGCCGGGTCTGCTGGGTCGGCTGTGCCTTCTGCGAGGAGGGTCGAGTAGTGGTGGAGGGCTTGTTCGGCGCCGATCCCGGTTTTGGGGAGGTGCTGGGTGCCGCCGGCCGCGGCGAGGGAGGCGGCTACGGAGGCGGGGCCGCCGGACGGGATGGGGCCGTTGCGTTCGGTGATGCCTGCGGCCATGCCCTGGAGGGCGACGGGGATGAGGTCGGTGAGGTGTGTTGCACCGTCGCGGCCGCCGGCCAGCCAGGTCGCTGAATCTCCACCCATGGAGCCGCCTTTCTTAGGGTAACCTTGCCTACCCTATGCAACTGTACGGATACCCACCGCTAGAGGACGGAGGGGGTCCTCTGTGTTCAGGATGGTGGGGTGGGTGGGGTTGTTGCGTCGGCCGTTCGGGGGGCTCGGCGCGCGGAGCGCACCATTGCGGCCGGGATGGTGGGGGTGGGCACCCCGATTTTTGATTGTCACGACGGTGGAGATCGGTTTGTCAAGGCGGGAAAGCGTGCCTTGACAAACCGATCTCCACCGTGTTGGGGAAAAGAATCGGGGGCCGGGAGGGGGAAGGGTGCGGGGAGGGGTCGGTGGATCGTGGGTTGTGTTGCCGGGTGGCCGTTGGGTGGAGGCAAGGGAGCGCGGCGGTGGGTTGGACGGCGAGGTGCGTTGGGGGTGGGGGTTGGGTGGGGACGGAAGCGCCCCAATGTGGCGTTCAGTGCGTTGAGCGCAACGAATGCCGCATTGGGGCGCGCGGGGTGGTGCGGGGGGTCAGCGTTGGGGGGCTAGACCCTTGGCCAGGTCGAAGGGGTCGGTGCCGGTGGGGAGGAGAGCGATGATGGGGGTGGCGAGGCCGTTGTCCACATAGGACTGGACCTGGTCGCGGCAGGATTCGACGGAGCCGTGGATGACGAGGTCGTCGACGACGGAGTCGGGGATGAGTTCGTTGGCCTTCTTGCGGTCGCCGGCGGACCAGGCGGTGTGCATGGGGGCGAGTTGGTCGCCGCGGCCTAGCCAGTCGTGGAAGGCGGCGTAGACGGGGACGGTCAGGTAGCTGGAGATCATCATGCGGCCCAGGGCCCGTGCGGCGTCTTTGTCTTCGGTGGGGCAGACGAAGATTCGGGCGGCGAGTTCGACGTCGGGGCCGATGACTTTGCGGATCTGGGGGACGTCGGTGGCGGAGAGCCAGTTGGTGATGGCGCCGTCCGCTTCGGCCGCGGCGAGGCGGAGCATGCCGGGGCGCAGGGCCGCGAGCATGATCGACGGGGCGGGGTCGGGGGCGCGTTCCAGGCGGAACTTGTTGACGGAGAAGGTGTCGTAGGACTGGGTGACCTTTTCGCCCGCCAGGGCGCTGCGGAGGAAGTGGAGGGTGTCGCGGGTGCGGACGAACGGTTCCTCGAAGGCCGCGCCGTTCCAGCCTTCGACGATGACCGGGGAGGAGGCGCCGATGCCGAGGACGAAGCGGCCCGGGGCGAGTTCGGCGAGGGTGGAGGCGCTCATGGCCAGGAGGCCCGGGCCGCGCGTGTACACGGGCACGATGGCGGTGCCGAGGCGTAGCTGGGGCGCCCATTGGGACGCCAGCACCAACGGGGTGAAGGCGTCGGTGCCGGCGGTTTCGGCCGTCCACGCGTCGGTGTAGCCCAGGTCGGGCAGTTGTTCCACGAGGGCGCGATGCTCCATGAGCGGCACCCCCGTGAGCGGGATGGTCAGGCCCCACCGGTTCATGCGTTCTCCTTGTCGACGGTGACGGAGGCGAGCTCACGCAGGATCCAGTCGACCTGCGTGCGCATCAGGTTTTCCGCGACCTCCTCGGCCTGCGGGGTCATGTGGGTGGCCCCGGCCAGCGGGAGGAAGACGTGGGGGCGGCCCTTCGCCAGCAGAGCGCCCGACAACCTCAACGAGTGCGCCGGGAAGACGTTGTCGTCGGCGAGGCCGTGGACGATGAGCAGCGCCCGGGAGAGTTCGCCGGCGTCGGCGATCAGCGAGTTGTGCTCGTAAACCTCGGGGGCGTCCTGCGGGTTGCCCAGGTAGCGCTCGGTGTAGTGGGTGTCGTAAAGGGCCCAGTCGGTGACGGGGGCGCCGGCGACGGCGGCGTGGAAGACGTCCGGCCGACGGAGGACGGCGAGCGCGGAGAGGTAACCGCCGTAGGACCAGCCGCGGATGGCGACGCGTTCGAGGTCCAGCTCGGGGTGGTCGGCCGCGGCGGCGTGGAGGGCGTCCACCTGGTCGGCGAGGGTGACGTCGGCGAGCTTGCCCGCGATCTCGCGCTCCCAAGCCGGGCCGCGGCCGGGCGAGCCTCGGCCGTCGGTGACGAGCACGGCGAAGCCCTGGTCGGCGAGCCACTGCGGGGTGAGGAAAGCGTTGCGGCTCTGGAGCACGCGCTGGGCGTGGGGGCCACCGTACGGGTCGAGCAGAACCGGGAGCTTGCCCTCGCTGGGCTCGTAGCCGCGCGGCAGCACCAGGGCGCCGCGCAGGCCGCGCTCGCCCAGCGTGAGCCACGTCAGGTTGGGTTCGATCTCGGGGTCCACTGTGGACGACGTGATGCGGCCGATCTCCGCGCCGTCGCGCAGGACCGTGACGACCGGGCCGCTGTGGGCGAGGCTCCATTCCGTGAGCACGGTCAAAGAGGCGCTGCCGGAGCCGACGTGCACGCCGTCCTGAGTGGACAGTCGCCGGACGCCGCCGGACTCGGTGCGGTAGACGTGGATCTGGGTGGAGTCGGCCTCCGACGCGGTGAAGAGCACCTGCTCGCCCGCGTGCAGGACCGCGCGAAGCTGCATGCCCGGCGGCGTGACGGGCTCCCCCGCCACCACGAGGCGGTGGTCGCCGTCGGCGGCGCTGGTGGTGACGAGCCGGCCGTCGGAGGTCCACGCGGGCACGCCCTGCACGATGTCGACCCAGTGCTCGTCGGTCTCGGTGTGCAGCTCGGTCACGGAGCCGTCGGCCGGGTCGAGCGCCAGCACGGTGAGGCGCTTCTGGTCGCGCGGCTGCACCGCGAGCAGCGGCGCGCCGCCGGCCGACCAGTGCACCGTGACCAGGTACTCCCAGTCGCCGCGCTCGACGTCGACGCGGCTGCCGTCCAGGCCGAGCACCGCGAGCGACACCACGGCGTTGGGCGAACCCGCGGACGGGTAGGCCACGACGTTGGCCGGGTGGTCCGGGTTGGCGGGGTCGCCGATGGTCCAGCGCGGCACCGGGCCGCGGTCGGAACGCTCGACGATGAGGCTCTGCCCGTCCGGCGCCCACCAGTAGCCGCGCGTGCGGTCCATCTCCTCGGCGGCGATGAACTCCGCGAGACCCCAGGCGATGTCGTCGCCGTCTTCCTCGACGAGGGCGCGGTCGGTGCCCGTGGCCAGCTCGATCACGCGCAGCCGGCGATCGCGGACGTAGGCGACGTGCGTGCCCGTCGGGTTGGGGCGCGGGTCGACGACCGAGCCGTCGACGAGCACCGCGGTCGCGCCGGTGGCCAGGTCGAGCGTGTAGAGCTTGCCGGACAGCGTGAAGGTGACGACGGTGAACGCGTCGTCCACGCCGTAGGCCACCACGCCGCCGCCGGTCTCCCGCGCGCGCTCGCGCCGGGCCCGCTCCTCCGGCGGCAGGTCCTCCTCGGCGGGCAGCAGCTCCGCGGCGTCGACGAGCTTGGCCTCCGTGCTGCTCCCGAGGTCGAGCGACCACAGGCTGTGCCGCGGGTCCGTGCCCGTCTCGCTGCGGAGGAACAGCACGCGCGAGCCGTCCGGGGCCACGCGGAACTGCTTGGGGGCGCCGAGGGTGAAGCGCTGCGTGCGGGCCTGGCGGCGGAGGAACGGAACGTCGTCGAGAGCAGAGTCGGTCACGCCCGCACTCTTCCAGACGATCAGGCCGCCACGCCATCACCCTTCAGCATCGCCAGCTGCTCGGCGACGTCGAAGTCCGGCTCCGGGAACCGCGGCGCCATCTCCGTCATCGTCTCGATCAGCAGCTCGGCGACGGCCCAGTTGCGATACCACTTGCGGTCGGCCGGCACGACGTACCACGGCGCGTGCTCGGTCGAGGTGCGCGCGAGCAGGTCCGCGTAGGCCTGTGCGTAGGCGTCCCAGTGGCCGCGGGCCTCGACGTCGGACGGCGCGAACTTCCAGATCTTCTCCGGCCGCTCCAGCCGCGAGACGAGCCGGCGCAGCTGTTCCTCGGGCGAGATGTGCAGGAACACCTTGACGATCGTGGTCCCGGCCGCCGCGACCTCCTCCTCGAACGCGTTGATCTGCGAGATCCGGCTGCGCCGCTCGGCCGCGGTGAGCAGGCCGGCGACGCGGGGCACCAGCACGTCCTCGTAGTGCGACCGGTCGAACACCCCGATATGGCCCGACGCCGGCAGCTCCTTGCGGATGCGCCACAGGAAGTCGTGGCGGCGCTCGGCCGGCGTCGGAACCTTGAAGCCCTTGTACCGCACGCCCATCGGGTTCACCAGGCCCAGCACGTGCCGGACGGTGCCGCCCTTGCCGGAGGTGTCCATGCCCTGCAGCACGAGCAACACGCTGCGGCCACCTCCGCTCGTGCCCTCGGCGTACAGCGCCTCCTGCAGGGCGTCGAGCCGTTCACCGGCGGTGGCGAGTTTCTTCTCGCCCTTGCCCTTCTTGTCCGGCCCGACCGGTGAGGAACCCGGATCCGGCAGCTCCGCCGTGGCACGGAGCGCGTCGCGGATCCGGGTCCCGTTGTCCTTCTTCGCCATCCGGCGACGATAACGTCAGGAAGCGGCCTTCGCGGCGAAGAGTTTCAGCAGTCCGTTCCAGCCGCCCTCGGTGTTCACGCCGTCTCGCACCTTCTGCGCGGTGGCGCCGTGCCGCTCGAACGCGCGGTGCTCAAGGTCGACTCGCGTGGTCCCGGGCCCTTCCTCGGTGAAAACCAGCTCGATCTCACTTGCGTGTGCCGGGTCCGGATCGATCTTCCAGTCCCCATTGATCTGCCACGACAGAACCACTCGGCCGGGTGGCTCCCACACGAGCACGCGGCCCCAGTCGCACTCCGACCCGTCCGTGAGCCGCTCGTAGCAGCGCCCGCCTTCTTTCGTCTCCATCACGGCCTCGGCGAGCTCTCCCTTGCCGATGTGGTGCTCGCGCGGCCACCAGCTGTCGAAACCCTCGGTGTAGACCTTGAACGCGTGCTCGCGCGAGCAGGCGACGGTGATCGTCTTGCGAATCGGTTCGAGTGTCATGACGCTTCGCTTCCTGGATCGGTTTCCTCGGCTTTCCTGGCGAACGAACTCAGCGCGTCGGACCACATCCCGTCGAGGTAGGCGCGCAACGCGGCGATCCCTTCGGGGCGCAGCCGGTACAGCCGTCTCGTCCCGGCCGCCTGGTCGACGACCAGACCCGCTTCCTTGAGCACCTTCAGGTGCTGCGAGACCGCCGGACGGCTGATCGGCAACGCCGCGGCCAGCTCCCCCACCGCCCGCGGCCCGTCGCGCAACGCTTCGAAGATCGCGCGCCGCGACGGGTCGGCGAGGGCGGAGAGCTGGTCGCTTCCGTAAGTCGCCACGAACGGTAAGTTACAGCTTACCAATGACAGCGGTCAACGCCACGCATCGATTCGCCGGTCAGACCGCCCGACTGCGCAACGAACGACGGGTGAAAGCAACGTTTCCCGACTGAATTCCCCGCCCGTTGGATCTAGCCTGAACGCATGACGACGCTCGCCGGTCGGGAGACCGCCAGCCCTGCCTCCGCCGACGGCTTCATCGAGCTCGACGAGCGGTGGAGCACCCACAACTACCACCCGCTGCCCGTCGTGATCGCCGAGGCCGAGGGCGCGACGGTGACCGACGTCGAGGGCAAGAGCTACCTCGACTTCCTGTCCGGGTACTCCGCCCTGAACTTCGGCCACCGCCACCCCGCGCTGATCGCCGCGGCCGTGGAGCAGCTGGGCCGGGTCACGCTGACCTCGCGCGCGTTCCACCACGACCAGCTCGGGCTGTTCTGCCGCGAGCTGGCCGAGCTGACCGGCACCGAGATGGTGCTGCCGATGAACTCCGGTGCCGAGGCCGTGGAGTCGGCGGTGAAGGTGGCGCGCAAGTGGGCGCACCAGGTCAAGGGCGTGCCCGACGGCACGGCCGAGATCGTGGTCGCGGGCGCCAACTTCCACGGCCGCACCACCACGATCGTCTCGTTCTCCACCGACGACACCGCGCGCGCCGGCTTCGGCCCGTTCACGCCGGGCTTCGTCACGGTCCCCTACGGCGACGCGGCCGCCCTGCGCGCCGCCATCACCCCGCGCACGGCCGCGGTCCTGCTCGAACCGGTGCAGGGCGAGGCCGGCGTGATCGTGCCGCCGGCCGGGTACTTCGCCGACGTGCGCCGCGCGTGCGACGAGAACGGCGTGCTGCTCATCGCCGACGAGATCCAGTCCGGCCTCGCCCGCACGGGCACCGTGCTGGCGCTGGACCACGAGGGCGTGCGCGCCGACGTCTACACGCTCGGCAAGGCCCTCGGCGGCGGCATCCTGCCCGTGTCCGCGGTGGTCGGCAGCCGCGACGTGCTGGGCGTGCTCAAGCCGGGCGAGCACGGTTCGACGTTCGGCGGCAACCCGGTGGCCTGCGCCGTCGGCCGCGCGGTGGTGCGGCTGTTGCAGACCGGCGAGTACCAGCAGCGCTCGGCCGAGCTGGGCGCGCACCTGCACGAACGTCTGTCCGCTTTGGTCGGCCACGGCCTGTCGGAAGTCCGCGGCCGCGGCCTGTGGGCCGGTGTGGACATCGCGCCGGGCGGGCCCACGGGGCGCGCCGCGTCGGAGGCGCTCGCCGGGCTGGGTGTGCTGTGCAAGGAGACGCACGACCACACGCTGCGCATCGCGCCGCCGCTGGTGATCAGCCGCAACGAGCTGGACCGCGGCATCGACGCGATCGCCCAGGTGGTGCGCCGCTAGGCCGTTCGCGGGAGCGTTTCGCCCGGTTCGCTCGTTGGGTCCGGTATGGGACGAGGGGACTGGGTCGAACGGCCGCTGGTCGGCACGGACGACGTCGACCCCGCGCAGCTGTACGCGCGGGGCAAGCAGCTGCGGGAGCGCGCGCCGGTCGAGGCGCACGACCACGCGGCGGCGGGCGCGGGGCGTCCGCGCGTGCGGGAGTACTTCGAGGCGAGCAACGCGGGGCGGCTGCCCGAACTGGTGGAGCTGCGGCGGGAGCGGATGGCGGCGTCGCCGTTCACCTTCTTCCGCGGCGCGGCCGGACTGATGGCGGCGGACCTCGCGGGCTCACCGTCGTCGGGGCTCACCGCGCAGCTGTGCGGCGACGCGCACGCGGCCAACTTCGGCCTGTACGGCACGCCCGAGGGCCGGATCGTCATGGACGTCAACGACTTCGACGAAACCGCGCCCGGGCCGTGGAGTGGGACCTCAAGCGGCTGTCGGCGAGCCTCGTGCTCGCCGGACGCGAGGGCGGGATCGGGTCCGCCGCGTGCCGTGAAGCCGCGGAGGACGCGGTGAAGTCCTACCGGCGCACGATCCGCGCGCTGGCGGAGCTGCCGTACCTGCAGTCGTGGAACGCACTGCCCGACGCGTCCGCCGTGTCGCGGGCGCGCGCCGACGAGCTGATCGACGACTTCGCCGAAGCCGAGGAGAAGGCGCGCCGCAACACCAGCGCCAAGGTCGTGGCCAAGTGGACCCGCCACGTCGACGACCACGAAACCGGCCTGGCGCGCCACCGGTTCGTTGAGGACCCGCCCGTGCTCACGCACATCGACGACGCCGCGGCCGCCTCGGTCGTGGCCGGGCTGACGTCCTATGTGGACACCCTGCGCGAATCGCGGCGCACGCTCGTGGCGCGCTACCGCGTGGCCGACGTCGCGTTCCGCGTGGTCGGCACGGGCAGCGTCGGGCTGCGCAGCTACGTCGTGCTGCTGCACGGCAACGAGGACGAAGACCTGGTGCTGCAAGTGAAACAGGCGCAGCCCTCGGCGCTCGCGCCCTACCTCGGCCTCTCCCCCGCCGACCACGAAGGCCGCCGCATCGTCGCCGGTGCCCGCCTCGTCCAGGCCGAGACCGACATCCTCCTCGGCTGGACCACGATCGACGGCATCCCCTTCGTCGTCCGCCAGTTCCGCAACCTCAAGGGCGCCATCGACCCGGCCGCGCTGGGCAAGAACCACCTCGACGACTACGGCCGCCTCGCCGGAGCCCTGCTCGCCCGTGCCCACACGCGCTCACTGCACCCGCAACTGCTCGCCGGCTACTTCGCCGACGACGAAGACCTCGACGAGACGATCGGCGCGTATGCGCTGCGGTACGCCGACCAGACGGAGGCCGATCACGCCGAGTTCACCGGCTGAGGCGGTGGCTTCCCGGCCCTAACCCACCAGGGAAGCCACGTCCTCCGCGCAGCCCCACGCCAGGGTGATTCCCGCGCCGCCGTGGCCGTAGCAGTGGACGACGTCGCCGGTGCGTTCCAGGCGCACGCTCGGCCGGCCCGGCCGCAGGCCCACGCGGGTGCCGAGTACGGCGGCGTCGGCCAGGCGCGGTTCCAGCTCGCGGCAGCGGCGCACGATCGCGGCCGCCACGGCGGGGTCGGGTTCGAGGTCGTTGCGGCCGATCTCCTCGGTGCCGCCGCACACGACGTGGCGGCCGTGGGGGATCACGTACGTCAGGTCGCCGTCGGCTTCCTCGACCGACCACGACGTGAGCCCCGGGTCGGCGAGGTGGACGACCTGGCCGCGCACCGGCACGAGGGTGTCGTCGCCCGCGAGGGTGCCGCCGGCGAGGCCGGTGGCGTTGACGACGACGTCGGCGTCGAGGTCGGCCAGGGACGTGACCGTGCGGTACTCGGTGCGCACGCCCAGCGCGGCGACCTGCTCGGCCAGCCACGTGAGGTACACCGGAGTGTCCACGAGCGCCGTGGTGAACGCGAGCACCGAGCCCTCGCGCGACACGTCGGTCATCGCGGTGAGCCAGCGGGGATCGGGCACGTCCGCGGCGACTCGGATCCAGCCCGGCAGGAACCGGATCCCGGGCGCCGCGAGCAGCGAGCGGTACACGCCGACGGTCGTCTCGGTCCAGCGCACCACGCGCTCGTCCGGCCGCGCCACCGGCGGGTAGATCAGCCCGCCCGCCACGGCCGACGTCGTCTCCGCCGGTTTGCCCGCCGTCACGACCGTGACGCTGTGGCCCGCCTCGGCCAGCCGGTACGCGCAGCTCAGCCCGACGACCCCGCCGCCGGCCACGGTGATCCGCATGCCGCTCCCTCCGCTCGTGCTCCCGCCCGTGATCGTGGCCGAAGCCCGGCCATCGGCGCCACCCGCCATCCGCGTAGGCTCGCTGCCGGGAGGGGAGAAATCGTGAGCCGCGTTCTGGGACTCGTCGCCGTGCTCTGCGCGCTCGCGACCGTCGCACTGGGACTCGGCTACGCGGGCGGGCACTCCCCCGGCGCGCTCGACACGTGGGCCGCGCAGGCGATCGCCGGCCTGGGCCCCACCACGCTGAACGTGCTCGTGCTGCCGACCGAGCCGTACGTGCTGATCCCGGCGATCGCGGTCATCGCCGGCGTCTGCCTGTACCTGCGCCGCCGCACGGACGCGCTGCTGGCCGTCGCGGGCCCGGCGCTCGCCGTGGCGCTCAACACCTGGGTGCTCAAACCGCTGTTCGACCGCTGGAAGAACGACATCCTCGTCTACCCGAGCGGCCACACGGTGAGCCTGGTGACGGTGCTCGTGATGCTGGTCCTGCTGGCGCGCCCGAAGGTCCTCACCGTCGTGCTCGGCGTGGTTCTCCTGTGCTGCGCGGCGATCGGCATGATCGGCCTCGGCTACCACTACCTCACGGACATCGTCGGCGGCACGTTCTTCGCCACCGCCGTGGTGACCGGCCTGCGGGCCGTCACACCGCGTCGCGTGCCAGCGCCGTCAGCCGGCTGACCGCGCGCAGGTACTTCTTGCGGTAGCCGCCGTTCACCATCTCCTCGGTGAACAGCTCCGGCAGCGGCACGCCCGACACGACCACGGGAATGGCGCGGTCGTAGAGGCGGTCGGCGAACGCCACGAGCCGCAGCCCCACGTTCTGGTCCGGCGCCGGCGTCACGTGCTTGAGGTGCACGCGCCGCACGCCGTCGAGCAGCTTGCCGTACCGCGACGGGTGCAGCTTGGCCAGATGCGCCACGAGCGCGTCGAACTCGTCCACAGTGGACCTCTCGTGCGCGGCGGCCGACGCGTCGAGCTCCTCGTCGGTCACCGGCGGCGGCGCGTCGGGCAGGCCGCGGTGGCGGTAGTCCGGCCCGTCCACCCGCACCACTTCGAAGCGGCGCGAGAGCGCCTGGATCTCGCGCAGGAAGTCCTCGGCGGCGAAGCGGCCCTCGCCCAGCTTGTCGGGCAGTGTGTTGGACGTCGCGGCGATGTACACGCCCGCGTCGGTGAGTTCCTGCAGCAGCCGGCACACGAGCGTGGTGTCGCCGGGGTCGTCGAGTTCGAACTCGTCGATCGCGAGCAGCCGGTGCTCCGACAGCCGCCGCACGGCCTCGGCGAACCCGAGCGCGCCGACGAGGTGCGTGAGCTCCACGAAGGTGCCGTACGCCTTGGGCGAAGGCGCGTCGTGCCAGGTCGAGGCGAGCAGGTGGGTCTTGCCCACGCCGAACCCGCCGTCGAGGTAGAGGCCCATCGGCCCCACGGGGGCGGTCTCGCCGCCGAAGAGCGAACGCAGCCGCGACTTCTTCGCCGGCCGGTCGCCGATGCGCCCGGCGAACGCCGAACACGACTTCACGGCGGCGGCCTGGCTCGGCTCGTCGGGGTTCGGGAGGTAGGTGGAGAACCGCGCCTCGCCGAACCGCGGCGGCGGCACCATGGAGGAGATCAGCTCGTCGGCCCCGAGCTCGGGAAACCGGTCCGCCAGGGCAGCTGGGGGCATGGCTGCAGAGCCTAGCCAGGCCCCGCGCGCGGGCGGTCGTGGTGTCCGCACCCGCGTATCCCCCGGTCGGGGCCGGGTCGGTGCCCGTGCTGGGATAGCAGGCGTGCGGAGCGTGTGGCCACCATCACCGGGCGGGACCGGGCCCTTGTCCGACGAGGACCTGGAGCGCGTCTACGGCTACCCCGAGGACCTGACCGACCTGGCCGGCCCGTTCGTGCAGGTCAACTTCGTGGCGTCGGCCGACGGCGCCGTGGCCGTGGACGAGCTGTCGAAGGGCCTTTCGCACCCGGCCGACCGCCGTGTGTTCCTGCTCGCGCGCGACCTCGCCGACGTGATCCTCGTCGGCGGCGGCACCGCGCGCGCCGAGAACTACCGCGGCGCCCGGACCAACGCGGTGCGCTCGGCCCGGCGGGCTCGGCTGGGTCTGGCGCCTGCGCCGCCCATCGCCGTCGTCACGCGTACGGGTTCACTCGACCCGGCGGGCCCGCTGTTCACCGACACGCGCGTGCCGCCATTGGTCGTCACCACTTCGCGCGCCGACGCCGCGGCGGTGCGGGAGGCCGGTGCCGACGTGCTCGTCGCGGGAGACGAAGACGTGGATCTGCCGTGCGCGCTGGCGATGCTGGCCGAACGCGGCCTGCGGCGTGTGGACTGCGAAGGCGGGCCCGGGCTGTTCGCGGCGTTGATCGCGGCCGACCTCGTCGACACGCTCAACCTCACCGTCGCCCCGCTGCTCGTCGGCGGCGACGCGAGCCGGATCGCCGCGGGACCAGCCGCGCTGCCGCCGCGCCGGATGGAGCTCGCGTCGATCCTCGTGGACGACGGCTTCACGCTGCTGCGCTACCGGCGGGGCAGCGGCTGATGGCCGACAGCGAGGCGCTCGTCGCGGCCGCGGCGGCGGGTGACCACGCCGCGTTCGACACGTTGGTGCGCCGGCACACGCCGATGATGTACCGCGTCGCGCTGCGCATCACGGGCAGCCCGGCCGAGGCCGAGGACGTGGTGCAGGAGGCGTGGCTGGCCGCGTGGCGGTCGCTGGCGACGTTCCGCCAGGAGTCGGCGGTGTCCACGTGGCTGTACCGCGTGGTCACCAACGGCGCCCTGGACCTGCTACGCCGCCACCGCCCCACCGTGTCGATCGAGAGCGTGTCGATCGCCGAGGCCCCCGACCTCGTCGCCGAGGGCACGCCCGAACGCCAGGTCGTGCACGCCGAGCAGGTGGACGCCGTGCTGCGGGCGATCGCGCGGCTCGACGTGGCGCAGCGCGTGCCGCTGGTGCTGCGCGAACTCGAGGGGCTCAGCTACGAAGAAGTGGCCGAAGTGCTCGAAGTCGGCGTCCCGGCCTTGCGCTCGCGCCTGCACCGGGCCAGGGTGGCGCTGCTCGGCCAGCTGAGGGAGCGGTGATGACGGACGAGGGCGCCGGCGGCCCGCAGGACCCCGAACGGGATCCTCGCTGGGACCTCGTGCGCGCCGCCGCCCGCCGCCACGTCGCGACGCCGCCCGGCCTGGTCGACCGCGTGCTCCGATCGCTGACCAAGGTCCGCCAAGGCCCGCCGCTGCGGCTGCCCTGCGACGAAGGCGTGCTGACCGTTTCGGAAGCCGCGTTGCTCCGCCTCGCCCGCACCGTCGCCACCGATCAGGCCGAAGACGTCGACGGGGTCACGGTTTCCGCCGTCGCGCTGGCCGACGGCGAGCTGCAGATCCTGGCCACGATCCGCTTCGGCGTGGTCGCCGACGAAGCCGCACGCGTGCTGCAGCACTGCCTGAGCGCGGAGCTCACCCGGCTGCTGCGGGCGCGCTCGCCGCGGGTCAACGTCCACGTCGTCGACGTGCGTCCCGGCTGAGGAACCAGCGTTCACCGGCCAAGCGGAGCAACCCCGCGCGGTCGGCTTTCGGGCCTGGACCTGGTGGCGCTACCCTCGGTGCCGCGTCAGACACACTGTCTTGCTCTCCGGGAGGATCGCGTGGTGCTCGAATCGGAAAACACCCCCGTGGGAGTGGACCCGACCCGAGCGTTCGTCGCGCGTGTGTACGACTACCTGCTGGGCGGCAAGGACAACTTCGACGTCGACCGCCACGAGGCCGAGCGGATCATCGCCGCGATGCCCGAGGTGCCCGACGTCGCGTGGGAGAACCGCAACTTCCTGACCCGCGTGTGCCGCTTCCTCGCGAACAACACCGAGGTCCGCCAGTTCCTCGACTGCGGCTCGGGCCTGCCGACCGCCGAGAACGTGCACCAGGTGGTGCAGCGCATCCACCCCGAGGCGAAGGTCGTCTACGTCGACTACGACCCGGTCGTGGCCGCCCACGGGCGCGTGCTGCTGGAGGAGAACGACAACACGAAGTTCGTGCAGGCCGACATCTTCGAGCCCGAAAGCATCCTCGACAACCCCGAGGTGCTCGGCGCGCTCGACTGGTCGCAGCCCATCGCGCTGCTTTTCGTGGCCGCGCTGCACCACTACAAGGGCGACCGGGGCCGCCCGGCCGAGGTGACCAAGCAGTTCATCGACCGCCTGCCGCCCGGTTCGTTCGTGGTGATCAGCCACGTCCTCGACCCGGACGACGGCTCCGAGTACGACTCGACGCTGCAGGCGACCCTCGAGGTCATCCGCCGCGGCTCCATGCGCGACATCACCGCGCGCACCAAGACCGAGATCCGCGAGCTGTTCCACGAGCTGGAGATCATCCCGTCCAGCACCGCCGGCGACGCCGACGTCGTGCCCGTGGCGAGCTGGTGGCCCGACGGCCCGCGCTACACGAAGCCGACCATCGCCCAGCAGATCATCGCGGGTGGCGTGGCGCGCAAGCTCTGAATCGCTGAACCCTCGCTTCCGAGGCCGTTTCCCCTGGCGGCCCCGGCCGTTTCCTCGTACCGAACCGACCGCTCACCGGGTCGAACTCACCCGTTCGAGTGACCCGCCGTGAGCTTTTCCCCGGTTCGGACATCGTAGGAGTGGGCAAGCTTCCGGCGCCGACGCCAGCGGCGCCGTCCCCACCGACAGCGAGGAGCGAACTCCATGGTGCAGCCGAGCCCCCGCCGGACCGATGTTCCGGGTACCGCGATCACGACGCCCCTCAACGAGGAGGGGTCCGCGGGCCGGACCACGATCTCGTCGCTGGTGGTGCAGAAGGTCGCCGGGCTCGCGGCGCGCGAGATCGCCGGCGTCCACGCGCTGGGCGGCGGGGTGTCCCGCGCGTTCGGCGCACTGAAGGAGCGCATCCCCGGCTCCGGCACGACGTCCACCGCGGGTGTCGCCGTCGAGGTGGGCGAGAAGCAGACGGCGATCGACCTCGACCTGGTCGTGGAGTACGGCGCGCGGATCGTCGAGGTGTCGCGAGCGGTGCGGCGCAACGTGATCGAGGCCGTGGAGCAGATCACCGCGCTCGAGGTGATCGAGGTGAACATCGCGGTCAACGACGTCCACCTGCCCGACGAGGACGACGAGCCCGAGTCCTCCCGCGTGGAGTGACCACCACCCGACCACCCAGCACCAGGAGGAAACGTTGAACGCAACGCAGACCGGGATCCTCGCCGGACTGATTCTCGGCCTCGCCGCGACCCAGGGGTTCACCGCCTTCCTGGTCACGTTCGCCGTGGGGGTCGTGGGGCTGGTCATCGGCCGGGTCGTCGACGGTGAGCTCGACCTCGGCGACCTGTTCGGCCGGGGCCGCGACAAGTGACCGGCCGGCCGCTCCAGGTCGACCTGCCGCGCGGTGACCTGGCCGAACCCGAGGAGCGCGGCAGCCTGACCATCGCCCACGCCGTGGTGCGCAAGGTCGCGCAGCACGCGGCGGACCTCGTGCCCGGGACCCTGCAGACCGAGCGCCGCGTCGCCGGTCTCACGCGCGGCCGCTCCGGCGCGAGCGCGAAGGTCGGCGGCGAGGACAACGACGTGGACCTGGCCCTGGAGCTGGCGTTGCGGTATCCGGCGCCGGTCCGGGCCGTGACGGGTGACGTGCGCGCGAAGGTGACCGAGGAGGTCGAGCGGATCACGGCGTACCACGTGCGGTCGATCGCCGTGACGGTTTCCGCGCTGCTGCCCGACGTCCGGCCGAGGGTGCGCTGATGCGGATCCTCGTGCGGTTCCTGTCCACTGTGCTCGGTCTGGCCGTTGCGGCCGGCGGGGCGGTGCTGGCGATCGAGGTCGGGTGGCGCTGGTGGCAGCCGGGCCGCGCGCCGCTGATCGTGCCGTGGGAACGCTGGCGTGAAGACCTCGCCGGGCTGCCGTGGACCAGCACGTCCGTGCGGGTCACGGCGGCGATCGTGCTCGTGGCCGGGCTGCTTTTTGTGTTGTTCGCCCTCACCGCGGGCAGCCGCGCCGTGCGGATGGCCGACCCGGCCGACGGGATCTGCGTGAGCACGTCGCCGCGGGCGCTCGCGCGGCTGGTCGGGCTCGCCGTGCGCGCGCAGGCCAACGTGACCGGCGCGAGCGTGACGGCGAGCGCCCGCAAGGTGCGCGTGCGCGCGACCAGCCGGCTGGAGAACGAGGAACAGCTGCGGCCGCGGCTGCTGGAGACCGTCGCGACGGTGCTGGACGACGTCCCGCTCGAACGCCGGCCCAAGGTGTCCGTGGTCGTCGACTCACCGAAGGACCGCCGATGAGCCGCTCCACCGCCTCCCGTGCCCTGGGCCGTTCCCACAGGGCCGAGCGCACGCTGACGTTCCTGACCGGGCTGGTCGCGGTCCTCGCGGGCGCGGCCGCGCTGGTGGTCGGGCAGGGCTGGCTCGGCGAGTTCCGCGCGCGGCGGCCGCTGCTCGACCCGATGGCGGTGAGCTGGCTGGCCGACCATCAGCTGTACGCGCGGATCGGCGCCGTCGTGCTCGGCGTGCTGCTGTTCGTGCTGGGGCTGTGGTGGTTCTTCCGTTCGCTGCGCCCCGAACGCCGTCCCGACCTGGCCCTCGACGAGACGCCGGGCGCCGAGCTCACGGTGACCGCCGGCGCGCTCGCCGGCGCGGTGCAGACCGACGCCGAGGCCATCGCCGGCGTCACCCGGGCGCGGGCGCGCGCGGTCGGCACGGCGGCCGAGCCGGCGCTGCGTGTGACGCTGTGGCTGAGCGAAGGCACCGACGTCCGGCGCATCTGGACCGACCTCGACACCTACGTGCTCACGCGTGCCCGCGAGGCGCTCGGACTCGACTCGCTGCCCACGGCCGTGCGGCTCGAACTCGACACGACGGGCCCGGCACGCGTGCGCTGACCGCGTGTTTCGCACAGAATGCCCGCATGGCCCTCCCCGTGCAGGCTCCGATCAAGCCGATGCTCGCCAAGCCGGCGAAGGCGATCCCCGACTCCGGCGGGCTGCTGTTCGAGCCCAAGTGGGACGGGTTCCGCTGCCTGGTCTTCCGCGACGGCGACGAGCTCACCCTGCAGTCGCGCGCCGAAAAGCCGCTCAACCGCTACTTCCCCGAGGTGGTGGAGCGGCTGCTGGCGACGCTGCCCGAGCAGGTCGTGCTCGACGGCGAGCTGGTCGTGGGCCGCGGCGGCAAGCTCGACTTCGACGCGCTGACCGAGCGCATCCACCCGGCCGACTCCCGCGTGCAGCTGCTGGCGAAGGAGACGCCCGCGGAGTTCGTGGCGTTCGACGTGCTGGCGCTGGGTTCGGAGTCCTTCGTGGACGAACCGACGTCGGCGCGGCGCGCGCGGCTGGAGGGCATCGCGGGCGACGGCGTGCACCTCACGCCGGCGACGACCGACCCGGACACCGCGCGGCACTGGTTCGAGCTGTTCGAGGGCGCCGGGCTCGACGGCGTGATCGGCAAGCCGCTCGACGAGCCGTACTCGCCGGGCAAGCGCGTGCTGTTCAAGTACAAGCACTCCCGCACGGCCGACTGCGTGCTGGCCGGGCTGCGCTGGCACGTCGACGGCGAGCCGGGTGAGGCCGTCGGGTCTTTCCTGCTCGGGCTGTACGACGCCGACGGGCTGCTGCACCACGTCGGTGTGGTCGGGTCGTTCCCGGTGAAGCGGCGCCGTGAGCTGGCCGAGGAGCTGGCCCCGCTGATCACCGACGGCGAAGGCCACCCGTGGGTGGGCGACGCCGTGCGCGAGGGCCAGCGCATCCCGGGCGGCATCACGCGCTGGCGTTCGACCGAGCACGCGTGGGTGCCGCTGAAGCTGGAGCGCGTGGTCGAGGTCGGCTACGAGCACACCGAGGGCGGCGAGCCCGCGCGGTTCCGGCACACCGCGCAGTTCAAGCGGTGGCGCCCGGACCGGGAACCGGCGTCGTGCGGCTACGCGCAGCTGGACGAACCGGCGCGCTACGACCTGTCGGCCGTGTTCCGCGGCGAGGTCGTGCGGACCCGCTAACTTCCGCGTCACACCCGGCATGCCAAGCTCGTCGGACAGCTCCACCGACACCACGTGAGGACCAGCCCGTGCGCCGCCGTTCCACCAGCCGCCCCCGCCTGCGTGCCCTGGTGGCGGTGCTGGCGGGTGCGTTGACCGTCGCGGGCTGCACCACGGGCCCGTCGGTGCGCCCGGCGGTGGTGGACAACGACGGCGGGGTCACGCAGGCGCCGGCGTCGAGCGCCGCACCCGTGCCGCTGCCGCCGCTCACGCAGCCGCAGTCACCCAGCCTGCGTTGGAGCGACTGCGACGAGGACACCCGCCAGCGCATGGGCTCCCCCGCCGCGCCGGACTCGCTGCACTTCACGTGCGCGCGCCTGACCAGTCCGCTGGACGCGCCCGACGACACGCAGCACCTGCTCGCGCGCATCCTCGTGCTCAAGGCCGGCGACGGCCCCATCCCGCTGGTGGTCGTGAACGACGTCGGCGGCGAACCCGGCTCTGTTTTCGCGGCGCGCCTGGCCTCGCAGCTGCCGCCCGCGTTCCTGCAGAAGTTCTCTTTGATCGGCGTGGACCGCCGCGGCACCGGTTTGTCGGGCGGCGTGCAGTGCGTGCCCCCCGAGGCCCGCGAAGCGCTGCTCGGCGCCGACCCGGCCCAGGGCGACCTGTCCGACGTCCTCGACGCCTCGCGGCGCGCCGGCCAGCAGTGCGCCATCGACCTCGACACGGCCCAGACCGCGCTGGACAGCTGGCGCACCGCCGGGGACCTGGAGGAGCTGCGCACCCAGCTCGGCGTGCCGCACCTCAACGCGCTCGGGCGGGGCGACGGCTCGAAGGTGCTGTCGGAGTACGCCGTGCGCTATCCGGCGCAGGTGGGGCGGATGGTTCTGGACGGCTTGCCGGACCCGGGTGAGGACCGCGCCGCGGTGCTGGACGCGGTCGCGGCCGGCGCGCAGGCGACGTTGGACGCGTTCGGGGCGGATTGTGCGGCTCGCGGGTGTGCGATGGGCGGCCCGAAAGCGGCGTTGAAGGCGGTGATCGACCGGTTGCGCGCGGCGCCGGAGACGACTCCGGACGGGGTCACGGTGACGCCCGGTATCGCTACGTACGCGGTGTACGTGGGGTTGGCCGACCGGACGCGGTGGCCGGCGCTGGCCGATGCGTTGACAGCGGCGAAGTCCGGTGACGTGACGGCGCTCGAGTCTTTCGCGGATCCGGTGATCGTGGACGCGCAGGGCCGGACGTCGCGGATCGGCGGCGTGATGGCGACTCGGTGCAATGACGCGTCTACTCGGTTGCCTGCCGATCAGATCAACAAGGTCGATCAGGGGATGCGGGCGAAGTATCCGCAGTTCGGGTCGGCGGTGGCGCAGGAGCTGGCGTGGTGTGGGGCTTGGCCAGTGCGTCGGGAGCCGTTGCCTGCCGCTGGTGCGCCTGGTGCACCGCCGATTCTGGTGGTGGCGACAGCTGCCGACCCGGTGACGCCGGAGATCGGGACCACGCGGGCGGCGGACCAGATGCCGAGCGCCGTGGCGCTTTCGTGGCAGGGTGCCGGGCATGGCGCCGTGGGGCAGTCGCCGTGCGTGACGTCGGCGGTTCAGGCGTTCTTGATCGACGGCAAGGTTCCTACTGACGGGACTCTGTGCCCGGCTTGACGGGGGGTTCGGTGTGACCGGTAGTGCCGAGGTGCTGGCTGAGTTGGCCGCGCTGGAGGATCCCAGGTCTCGTGCGGTGAACGAGAAGCATGGTGATGACCATGGGGTGAATCTCGGGAAGCTGCGGGCGCTGGCCAAGAGGTTGAAGACGCAGCACGAGCTTGCGGTCGAGTTGTGGGGCACTGGGGACAGCGCGGCGCGGCTGGTGGCGGTGTTGATTTGCCGGCCCAAGGCGTTCGAGCGTGGTGAGTTGGACGTCATGGTGCGTGAGGCTCGGACGCCTAAGGTGCATGACTGGTTGGTGGGGTATGTGGTGAAGAAGAGCCCGCATGTCGAGGAGTTGCGGGTGGCTTGGTTCGCCGATGCCGATCCGGTTGTGGCCAGTGCTGGGTGGGCGCTGACGACTGATCGGGTGGGGAAGGCTTCGGAGGGGCTGGATCTGGGTGGGTTGCTGGATGTGATCGAGGCCGAGATGAAGGATGCGCCCGAGCGGCTTCAGTGGGCGATGAATCATTGTCTGGCTGAGATCGGGATTGAGCATGCGGAGTTGCGGGAGCGGGCGGTGGGTATTGGGGAGCGGTTGGGGGTTTTGAAGGATTATCCGACGCCGAAGGGTTGTACGTCGCCTTATGCGCCGGTTTGGATTGCGGAGATGGTTGGTCGTCGGGTTTGAGTGGGGTGGCGGGCGGCTCGGCGCGCGGAGCGCACCATTGCCGGATTTTTGGGGCGAGATGGCGTTCAGCGCAACCAACGCCGCATTGGGGCGCGGGGGAAGGAGTCGGGGCTCAGTGAGGCGGGGCTAGCTGTGATGTCCGGGGACGTTGTTCTCGGTTGAGGTGAGGTCGGCCTGTCGTGCAGACAGGCGAAGGCCTCCGGTTGTGAAGTGGAGCTGTTGAGGAACCGCTTCACCAACGGGAGGCCTTCGTGTCCCACCCTAATGCTGCGTTGACCCCGCGGGCCCGGTTGCGTCTTGCTCGGTTGATTGTCGAAGAGGGCTGGACCGCGACTACTGCGGCGAGAATGTTCATGGTCGCGCCGCGCACGGCCGGCAAGTGGGCCGCGCGGTATCGCGCCGAGGGTCAGGCGGGTATGGCCGACCGCAGCTCCCGGCCACACCGCAGCCCGGCTGCAACACCTGAGCAGCTCGTGCGCCGGATCGTAGGGTTGCGGTGGCGGCAGCGGTTGGGGCCCGTGCAGATCGGTGGCCGGCTGGGTATGCCCGCTTCCACCGTGCATGCGGTTCTGACCCGGTGCCGGATCAACCGGCTTGCCCGCATCGACCGGGTCACCGGAGAACCGTTGCGTCGCTATGAGCACGACCGCCCCGGCTCACTGATCCACGTCGACGTGACCAAGTTCGGCAACATTCCCGACGGCGGCGGCTGGCGTTACGTCGGCAAACGGCAGGGCAAGCGCAACCGCACGCAGACCGCTTACCGCACCGGAGAACGCGACAGGCACCACGGACCCAAACTCGGCACCGCCTACCTGCACACCGTCATCGACGACCATTCCCGGGTCGCCTACGCCGAGATCTGCGCGGACGAGACCGCCGCGACCGCCATCAGCGTCCTGCACCGGGCCGTTACCTGGTTCGCCGACCGCGGCGTCACCACCGAGCGAGTGCTCTCCGACAACGGCTCGGCCTACCGCTCGTTCGCGTGGCGCGACACCTGCACCGCTCTTGGCCTCACCCACAAGCGGACACGGCCCTACCGCCCGCAAACCAACGGGAAGATCGAAAGATTCCACCGCACCCTGGCCGACGGCTGGGCCTACGCCCACTTCTACAAGTCAGAAGCCGACCGTCGAGCCGCCCTACCAGCCTGGCTCCACTTCTACAATCACCACCGACCCCACAGCGCCATCGGAGGCCACCCACCGATCACCCGGCTGACCAACCTCCCTGGACATCACAGCTAGCCCCAGCCGACAGACGACGACGTTACCTGCAGCAGGCACGAAAACACTCGAAGTTAAGCGAACCAGGATTGCCAACGGCGCGGGCGATTCCCAACCCAACCACCCACCCCAACCGCGCCGCTCTTGCCACCACACAACCCACAGCCGGCAACGCGACTCACCACCCACATTCCCCTCCCCGCACCCTTCCCCCGGCCGGCCCCCGATTCTTTTCCCCAACACGGTCTGGGTCGGTTTGTCAAGGCACGCTTTCCCGCCTTGACAAACCGACCCAGACCGTAGTGACAATCAAAAATCGGGGTGCCCACCACCCACCCCTATATCCGGCAATGGTGTGCGCAGCACGCCGAGCCGAACAACCCAAAAGCCCCTACTGCCGATACCCCTCAACCTCACCCACAGACCGCACCTTCGCCTCATCCGGGTTCTCGTGGAACTCCGCCCGAGCGCGCCGCTGCCTCAACAGGTCCCAGCACTGATCGAGCTCCTGCTCGACCTTCGTCAGCTTCGCCTGATCATCCCCGGACAGCCCGGTGCCGACCGATTGCGACCGCAGCTGGTGCTCCTCCGCGATGAGCTCGTCGATGCGGCCCAGGATCTCGCCGTTCGCCATGGGTGGTCCTCCTCACCTCGTACTTCCGGCCCATGACGCTACCCGGCGCCGGGGAATTCCCGCCCGGCGCCGTCCGTTGAAGCCGCCATGAGCACCGTTGAGCTGACCACCGCCAACTTCGACCAGACCGTGACCGACAACGACTTCGTCCTGATCGACTTCTGGGCGAGCTGGTGCGGGCCGTGTCGCCAGTTCGCGCCGGTGTACGACAAGTCGTCGGAGAAGCACTCCGACATCGTCTTCGCCAAGGTCGACACGGAGGCCGAGCAGCAGCTCGCCGCCGCGTTCGACATCCGGTCCATCCCGACGCTCGCCGTGATCCGCGACAAGACGCTGATCTACGCGCAGCCGGGCGCGCTGCCGGAGTCGGCGCTGGAGGACCTCATCCGCCAGGCCCGTGAGGTCGACATGGACGAGGTCAAGAAGGCCGCCGAGCAGGCCGCCCAGGAGCAGGCCTGACGCACCGACCCCGAGCAGGGGCCGGACCGTCGACGAAGGCCCCCTCAACCACGGATGACGTGGTCGAGGGGGCCTTCGCAGGTTCTCAGGACCGGGTGACGAGCCCCCGCAGGAAGAACGCCAGGTTGGCCGGACGCTCGGCGAGCCGGCGCATGAAGTAGCCGTACCACTCGTCGCCGCACGGCACGTACACGCGCATCGTCCGGCCCTCGGCCGCGAGGTTCTTCTGCTCCTCCGGGCGGATGCCGTAGAGCATCTGGAACTCGTGGTCGCCGGGCTTACGGCCGTTGTCGGCGGCCAAGCGCTTCGCGATGGCGATCATCCGCGGATCGTGCGAGGCCACCATCGGGTAGCCCTCGCCCGCCATCAGCACGCGCAGGCAGCGCACGTAGGACTGGTCGACCTCGGCCTTGTCCTCGAACGCCACCGACGAAGGCTCCGCATACGCGCCCTTGCACAGCCGCACCCGCGACCCCGGGCCGGACAACTCACGGCAGTCCTGCTCGGTGCGCCGCAGATACGCCTGCAGCACCGCCCCCACCCACGGGTACTCGCCGCGCAGCTCACGCAGGATCGCGAGCGTCGAGTCCGTGGTGGTGTGATCCTCCATGTCGAGCGTCACCGTCGCGCCGACGGCCTCGGCCGCCGCACAGATCTTGCGTGCGTTCTCCAGCGCCACGCCCTCGCCGTCGCCGGGCAGGAACTGCCCGACGGCCGAGAGCTTCACCGAGACGTCCGCGCCGGCGGCGAGGCCCTGCTCGGCGAGTGCCGAGAGCAGTTCCTCGTACGCCCGCACGGTGCCGGCCGCCTGGGTGGCGTCGGTCGTGTCCTCGCCGAGGTGGTCGATGGTGATCGACCGGCCGTCGGCGGCCAGCTCGCGCGCGGCGCGCACGGCGTCGGCGGTCGTGGACCCGGAGACGAAGCGGCGCACGACGGATCGCGTCGCGGGCACGGCTTCGATCAACGCGCGCATCCGCTTCGATCGGGCGGCGGCGAGCAACGGGGCACGCAACATGGCGGTCTCTCCCTCAGCCCTGGTGCGGGTAGCGCACGGTGGTCGGCGGCACGAACGTCTCCTTGATCGAGCGCGGGCTCGTCCAGCGGAGCAGGTTGAAGATCGAACCGGCCTTGTCGTTGGTGCCCGAAGCGCGGGCCCCGCCGAACGGCTGCTGCCCGACGACGGCGCCGGTCGGCTTGTCGTTGACGTAGAAGTTGCCCGCCGTGTAGCGCAGCGCCTGCGAGGCCTTGGCGACGGCAGCGCGGTCGTTGGCGATCACGGAACCGGTGAGCGCGTAGGCCGCGGTCTCGTCGATGACCTTCAGCAGCTCGTCGAACTGCGCGTCCTCGTACACGTGGACGGACAGGATCGGGCCGAAGTACTCGGTGCTGAAGATCTCGTGCTTCGGGTTGCCCGACACGAGGATGGTCGGCTGCACGAAGTAGCCCACGCTGTCGTCGGCGGTGCCGCCGGTGAGGATCTCGACCTCGGCGTCGCCCTTCACGCGCTCGAACAGCGACGCGTGCTTGTCGAACGCGCGGCGGTCGATCACGGCGCCACCGAAGTGCGACAGGTCGCTGACGTCGCCGTAGGTGATGGCCTCGGTCTCGCTGACCAGGCCGTCCTTCAGCTGCTCCCACAGGCTGCGCGGCACGTACGCACGCGAAGCCGCGGAGCACTTCTGGCCCTGGTACTCGAAGGCGCCGCGGACCAGCGCGGTGCGCAGCACGTCGAGGTCGGCCGACGGGTGCGCGAGCACGAAGTCCTTGCCGCCGGTCTCGCCGACGAGCCGCGGGTAGCTGCGGTAGCCGGCGATGTTCGCGCCGACCGTGCCCCACAAGTGCTGGAACGTCGCGGTGGAGCCGGTGAAGTGGATGCCCGCGAGGTCGCGGTGCGTGAGCGCCACCTCGGACACGGCCTTGCCGTCGCCCGGGAGCAGGTTGATCACGCCCGGCGGCATGCCGGCCTCTTCGAGCAGCCGCATCGTCAGGTGCGCGGCGAAGCTCTGCGTCGGCGACGGCTTCCACAGCACGGTGTTGCCCATCAGCGCGGGCGCGGTGGGCAGGTTGCCGGAGATCGCGGTGAAGTTGAACGGCGTGATCGCGTAGACGAAGCCCTCGAGCGGGCGGTGCTCCATGCGGTTCCACACGCCGGGCGAGCTGGCGGGCTGCTCGGCGAGGATGCGACGGCCGAATTCGACGTTGAAGCGCCAGAAGTCGGCCAGCTCGCACGCGGAGTCGATCTCGGCCTGCGTCGCGGTCTTCGACTGGCCGAGCATGGTGGCGGCGTTGAGCGTGGCGCGCCACGGGCCGGTGAGCAGGTCGGCGGCCCGCAGCAGCACGGCGGCGCGGTCGTCGAAGGACAGCGCGCGCCACTCCGGCGCGGCCTTGCCGGCGGCCGCGATCGCGTCCTTCGTGTCCTGCTGGGAGGCGCTGGAGATGGTGCCGAGGACGTGGCCGTGGTTGTGCGGCTCGACGACGTCGATCTTCTCGCCGCCCCCGGCGCGCTGCTCGCCGCCGACGGTCACGGTCAGGTCGACCGGACCGGCCTGACCCAGTTTCTTCAGCGCCCCTTCCAGCTCGGCGCGCTCGGCGCTGCCCGGTGCGTAGGTGTACACCGGCTCGTTCTTCGGGGCGGGTGTCTGGGTCACGGCGTCCACGGCGGCTCCCTCGGGTCTTTCACGTGCACTACTGCTTGAGATGCCCGAACCGTAACTCCGGGAAGCGCTGGCAGGTTTGTCCGAACGGCTAGAATCGGGGTGATGAACTTGTCCGATCGGATGAAGGTGATCCGGTGACCGCCGAAGCGTCCGACGGCCTTCCCACCACCTCGTTGCGCCACGTGCTGGCGACGCTGGGCGAGCCGCTCGTGCGCGTGCTGGTGGCGCCGCAAGGGCTGGGCGTGCGGGTCGACGACGTGGTGATCCTCGACCCCGAAGACCCGCCGGAGGCGCACCCCGGTGACCTCGTGCTGGTGATCGGCGCACGCGGCCGGGCGGCGGCCGCGGCCATCCGGGCGGCCGGGCGGGGCGGCGCGGCCGCGGTGGCGGTGAAGGGCGAAGGCGGCACGGACGTGGCGGCCGACGCGGGCGTCGCGCTGCTCACGGTGGGGGCCGAGGCGCGGTGGGAGCAGGTGGAGGCGCTGGCACGCGGGGTCGTCGACGCGGCCCGCGCCGGCGGCGAGGCGGAGACCGGCGAGGTGCTGGGCGACCTGTTCGCCCTGGCCCAGACCGTCGCGACCCTCACCGGCGGGCTGGTCAGCATCGAGGACACCGCGAGCCGCGTGCTGGCGTACTCGCGCTCGTCGGACGAGGTCGACGAGCTGCGCCGGCTGTCGATCCTCGGCCGCGAGGGACCCGAGCGGTACCTGGCGATGCTGCGGGAATGGGGCGTCTACCAGCGGCTGCGCGCGGGCGAGGGCATCGTGCGGATCGACGAACGGCCGGAGCTGGGCATCCGCCGGCGCATCGCGGCCGGCATCCACGCAGGGTCGCAGCCGCTGGGCACGATCTGGGTGCAGGAGGGCGCCACGCCGCTGACCGAACAGGCCGAGGTGGCGCTGCTCGGCGCGAGCCGCACGCTGGCACCGCAGCTCATCCGCGCTCGCACGCTGCCCAGCCCCCAGCTGCGGCTGCGGGAAGATCTGCTGGCCGGTCTGCTGGAGGGCCGCGTCGACGCCGAGTCGGTGGCCGACGACATCGGCGCCGACCCCGCGCGGCCCGCCCAGGTGCTGACGTTCGCGCTGTCGTCGACCGGTCCCGCCGCGTCGGACCGGCTGCTGCGGCGCGCGGAACTGGTGCACCTGATCGCGGTGCACACCGCCGCGTACCGGCGCAGTGCCCTGGTGAGCGTGCTGGGCGGACGCGTCTACGCGTTGCTACCGGATCTGCCCGAGCATTCGGACGCGGCGGTTCTGGCTCTGGCCAAGGAGATCGTGACCGCGGCGGAGCGGCACCTCGACGTGCCGGTGCGCGCGGCGCTCGGCGGGGTAGTCCCCCGGTTGTCCGACGCCGCGGCTTCGCGGGGCGACGCGGACCGGGTGCTGCTGGCGATGGCGCGTGGTCGCTGGCCCGAGGCCGTCGCGTCGCTGGCGGACGTCCGCGCCGACGTGCTGCTGTCGGAGGTGCTGGCGTACCTCGCGGACCAGCCGCGCATCCGCGACCCGCGGCTGACCGAGCTGCTGGCGCACGACGCCGACCACGGCGGGATCCTCGTGCCGGCGGTGCTGGCCTACCTCGACGCGTTCGGGGACGCCCGCGCGGCGGCGAAGGCGCTGAACATCCACCCGAACACCGTGCGGTACCGCGTGCGGCGGGCCGCGGAGGTGTCCGGCGTCGATCTCGGGGATCCGGCCCAGCGCCTGCTCACGCAGCTGCAGCTGCGGCTGTAGAAAAGCGGTAGAAACCTTGTGCGGGCCGGAGTGCGGCCTCGCTAGGGTGCGGCATGGATCTTTTCCCCCGGGCCTGGGGCGCCCTGCAGGAAGCCGTCCACTCCCTCGACGACGCGCAGTGGGTCGCGCCGTCCGGCTGCGCCGGGTGGCTGGTGCAGGACCTCGTGTTCCACCTGATCATCGGGGCGCAGGACATCCTCATCACGCTCGTGACGACCACCGACGCGCCCGCGACGCGCGACGCCGTCACCTACTGGGAGCCCGGGGAAGCGGGTGACGGCACTGACGAGGAGTCGGCGTTCGTCCGCCGCGGCGCTGCGGCGTATTCCGGGCCGGCCTCGGTGAAGCACCACTTCGACGACCTGGCCGTCGCCGCGGGGCGGGCCGCGGCGGCCGCGGATCCCGCCGCCCGCGTGGAAACTCGCGACCAGGTGCTGACGGTCGCGGACTTCCTCACGACGTATGTGGTCGAAGCGACGCTGCACCACCTGGACCTGACCCTGCACGTGTCCGGTGTGGACGGTCCGCCTGCGTCGACACTCGCGGCGACGCGGGCGATCGTGGAGGGCGTTGCCGGGCGGCCGCTGCCGTCGGAGGACGACCGGGAGGCACTGCTGCTCGCGACCGGACGACTGCCCGCTCCGGCGGGGTTCGCCCCGGTGGCGCTGGGATGACTGGCCGACTGAACGTCGCGCACGATTGTGGCCGTGGTGAGCTGAGGGTTGGGGCAGCAGCGCTTCTGCCCCAACCCCCGCGCATCACGCCGTGGCGAGGCTGAACCGGCGGCGTTCGACGTCGATCTGCTCGATGCGCACCGACAGGCGGGCGCCGACTTCAGGAGCCGCGCCGCGGTCGGTCACGAGCAGGCCCTGGATGCCGGGCGCCACCTCGACGAACGCACCGAACGGCAGCTGCTGCACGACCACGCCGTCGAGCACTCCGCCCGTCGCGTGCTCGGACAGCCAAGCGCGCCAGGCGGTTTCCGCCGTGCTGGATTCCGATGTGGACAAACGATTTCACCTCCCTTCGCGAACCGCAGGAATGTCCTCGGAGTTCGCTGGGGAGGGGCGGGCCACGGGCCCGCCGGGGGGTCACGGCAAGGCCGGGTACCCCGTCTGCTCACGGCTCTCGGCCGACCCGGCAGTCATGCGTTCACCGTAGCAGTGAGGTCCGCAGCGCGTAACCGGTTTTAGGCCGAGACCGAAAGCCCGGCCAGCTCCGCGAGCGCGGCGAACGACTCGACGCGGGCGGACTGGTCGTAGGTGCTCGTGCTGACCAGGAGCTCGTGGGCACCGGTGGCCTCGACCAGTTCGCCGAGCCGGTCGGTCACCTCGGCGGGGGTGCCGCCGATCTGGCTCGCGACGATGTCGTCGAGGCGCGTGCGTTCGCGGTCGGTCTTGGGCAGGGCCAGGATCTCGTCGACGGGCGAGAGCGCCGGGAAGACGCCGTGGCTGCGCGAGTACACCGTCGACCACGCCTCGGGCACCAGCAGCCGGCGCGCCGCTTCGTGGGTATCGGCGACGGCGACCGATGTCGATACGACGACATACGGCTGGGCTCCGGTGAAGGTGTCGCGGTACCGGTGGATGGCCTCGACCATTGCCCGCTGCCCGCGCGCCGGCGCGATCACCAGCGGCAGGCCCAGCTCGGCGGCGAGGCCGGCACCGGAGCCGGTGGCCAGCAGGAACGTGGGCAGGCTCAGCCCTTCGGCCGGGATCGCGTGCACGCCGGGGTAGGCCGTCTGGTCGCCGCTGAAGAAGGCGAGCAGCTCTCGCACCTGGTCGCCGAAGTCCTCGGCCGCCTCGCGCCCCTGGCCGAGCGCCTGCCGCACGCCGTCGGTGAAGCCCACCGACCGGCCCAGCCCCAGATCGATCCGGCCCGGGAATAGCGACTCCAGCACCCCGAACTGCTCCGCCACCACCAGCGGCCGGTGGTTCGGCAACATCACGCCGCCCGTGCCCACGCGGATCCGCGACGTCACCGACGCGACCGCCGCCGCCAGCACCGTCGGCGCAGACCCGGCCACCCCGGGCACGCTGTGGTGCTCCGACACCCAGAACCGGTGATACCCCATCCTCTCGATGTCCCGTGCGAACGCGACGGTGTCCCGCAGCGCCTGGGCACTGCCCCGCCCGCGCCTGGCGGGCGACCGGTCGAGCACGGAGATCCGGAACGTCACGACTGGATCAACACGGGCGCGTGGCCGCGGATTCCCCGGTGTGACGGGCTACGGGCGCCAGCGTTCGCTGTAGTCCGGGTGGTCCGCGTACGGCAGGGCGAGCAGCCGCAGCGTCAGGCACCAGTTCGACCCCGCCTCGTCGGCCGGAACGTGGCAGGTCTCGCACCAGTATTCGCTGCCGTACAAAGGAAAACCGGGGACCTTTTCGGACACGGTGGTGCGGTGGGCGAGCATGATGCGGCGCGTGACCTCGACCTCGTTGATCATCTGGTTCACGACGTCGAGCTCGATGTCGCCCAGGGCGCGCACGCGTTGTTCGACCGCGACCTTCGTCTCGCCGCGGTTGAGCGCCTCGCCGGTTTTCGCCTTCTGCACCGCCTGCATGATCAGCGCCTGCCGCTGACCCACCCGCGCGGCGAGGAACGCGATCAGGTCGTCCACGAAAGGCCTCCCTCCTCGAGCCGGGCTCCTCCGGCGCGGGATAGTCGCCGCGCGGCGCCGGGGCGTTACGCGCCGGATCCGTCACCGGGGGTATCCCGAGCCCGCAGCACGCTACTCCACTCCCAGTCTGACCTGCGGGAACGTTACGCAGCCGTAAAGGTGGGAATTTTTCGTGTTCGCCGAAGTTGATCACGGACGGTGAGCACCCGCGGCGACGAGGCGATCACTCGGTGTCGGACCGCGCCTTGCTCGGCTGCACGCGCTTGGGCTCGCCCGGCATCTTGGGATAGTCCGGCGGGTACGGCAGCTCCGCGCCGCCGAGGTCGCGATCGTCGCGGTCGTACCACTCCAGGAGGGTTTCGAGGCCGAACGCCGTTTCGTCCATCGGCGCGTGAAGGTCGCCGTGCTCGGCCAGGAACGCCGGGACGGTGAGCACGTCGAAGTCGTCCGGGTGCACGTCGTCGAGCATCGCCCAGGTCAGGGGCGTGGACACGGTCGCGCGCTGCGTGCCGCGGACCGACCACGTGGACGCGACGGTGCGGTCGCGCGCCGCCTGGTTGTAGTCGAGGAACACGCGGCCGCCGCGTTCCTCCTTCCACCAGGAAACGGTGGCCTTGTCCGGGATGCGGCGTTCGACCTCGCGCCCGAGCGCGATCACCGCGTGGCGCACGGCGATGAAGTCCCACTCCGGCCGGATGCGCACGAGCACGTGGACCCCGCGGCCGCCGGACGTCTTGGGGTAGCCGGTGAGCCCGGCGTCGGCCAGCACCTCGCGGACCACGCGCGCCACCTCGACGGCGTCGTCGAAGCCGGCGGAGTCCGGCGGGTCGACGTCGATGCGCAGCTCGTCCGGATGGTCCACATCGGACCGCCGGACGGGCCACGGGTGGAAGTCGAACGTGCCGAGGTTCGCCGCCCACGCGAACACGGCCGGCTCGGTCGGGCAGACCTCGTCGGCGGTGCGCCCGGACGGGAACGTGATCCGCGCGGTCTGGACCCATTCGGGCGCACCCTTGGGCACGCGTTTGGCGTAGAACCACTCGCCCGCCACGCCGTCGACGTAGCGTTTGAGCGTGGTGGGCCGCTCGCCGATCGCCCGCAGCAGCGGCTCGCCCACGGCGAGGTAGTGCTCCACCACCTGCCGCTTCGTGATGCCGCGCTCCGGGAAGTACACCTTGTCCGGGCTCGTGACCCTGACGGTGCGCTCCCCCACCTGGTACTCGACCGGATCGCCGTTCTTGGGCATGGGCCCACCGTAGCCGGATCCACGCCGATCGCCCGCCGATCACGCCGTGCCCTACCGTGGAAAGCGTGTCCGGCAGAACCAAGCTGATCCTCGCGCTCGTCGTGCTCGCCCTCCTCGCGGCGGCCGCGGTGTTCCTGCCGATCCCCGGCCCGGCGGACCTGCGCCACTGGGCGCAGGCGACCGGTCCCGCGACGCCACTGGTGCTGCTGGTCGCGTATTCGTTGCTCACCGTGGCACCCATTCCGCGCACCGTGTTCAACCTCGCGGCGGGGCTGCTCGTCGGCAGCGTCGCGGGGATCGCGATCGGCCTGGTGGCGACGACGATCGCAGCGGGCCTGTCGTTCGGGCTCGCGCGGCTGCTGGGCCGCGACCTCGTGCTGCGCCACCTGCACCGCGCACCCGTGCGCATCGTGAACGAACGGCTGTCCGGCGGCGGTATGCTCGCGATCACCTCGCTGCGGCTGATCCCCGTGGTCCCTTTCGCGCCGCTGAGCTACCTGTGCGGGGTTTCGACGGTCAAACCGGTGCCGTACCTGGTCGGCACGCTGATGGGGAGCGTCCCCGGCACGGTCGCCGTGGTGGTGCTGGCCGACGCGCTGACCGGCGACACGCCGCCCGCGCTCCTGGCTTGTTACGCCGTTTTCGCCGTGGCCGGAGCCGTCGGCCTGGTCAGGGTGCTGAAGAAGCGCACTCCCGCCGTCGAGGAGGAAGAGCCCGCCGCCTCCGCACCGGCTGGCTGACGGCGGCAACATCCACCCGACCGCTACACTCGTTCGGGTGCGCGAGGGGTATCCGCGCTGAGTAAGGCCACGATCACCGGGATTTCGTCAGGAGCGGTCGCCATCGACACCGGTCAGCTGATCGCGGGGCACTACCGCCTCGTCGAGCACATTGGTAGCGGTGCCATGGGTGTGGTGTGGCGCGCCGTCGACGTGCGCCTGGAACGGTCGGTGGCGATCAAGCAGATCCTCCCCCAGCCGGGCGTCTCCGAGGCCGAACGCGACAACATGCGCCAGCGCGCCATGCGCGAGGCCAAGAACGCGGCCCGCTTCCAGCACCCGAACGCGATCGTGGTGTTCGACATCGCCGAACACGGCGGCGATCCCTGCCTCGTGATGGAGTTCCTCGACGGCCCGAGCCTCTCGGCCGTGCTGGCCGAGCAGGGCACGCTGCCCGTGGGCCAGGTCGCGCGCATCGGGGAGCAGGTGGCCGCCGCGCTCGTCGCCGCGCACCGCTCCGGGATCGTCCACCGCGACGTGAAGCCCGGCAACATCCTCATCGACGAGACCGGCACCGCGAAGATCACCGACTTCGGCATCTCGCGCGCGGCCGGCGACATGACGCTCACGCAGACCGGCCTCATCGGCGGCACGCCCGCGTACCTCGCCCCCGAGCTGGCCCGTGGCGCCGACCCGGTGCCCAGCTCCGACGTGTTCGCCCTCGGCGCGACGCTCTACCAGGCCATCGAGGGCCAGACGCCTTACGGCAACACCACCAACCAGCTCGCGCTGCTCTACGCGGCCGCCAACGGCCAGATCAACCCGCCGACCCAGGCCGGCCCGGCCACCGCACTGCTGATGAGCCTGCTGCGCAGCGAGCCCGGCGAGCGCCCCAGCATGGCCGAGGCCCGCGAAGGCCTGGCGAAGCTCGCGGCGGGCGAACCGGCCGTGGGCCCGGAACTCCTGTCGTCCGGCCCCACCGAACGCCTCGACCGCGGCGGCTCCCGCCCGCCCTGGCAGCGCGTCGACGGCCCGAAGCCCAGCGCCCCGGTGCCCGCGCAGAAGGCCCCGTCGAACCCGCCCCGCACCCCGACGGCGGCGTTCATGCCGATGCGCTCACCCGCCGCACCGCCCAACACCCCGCCGCGGCCCCAGCCCGCACCCCCGGTCCGGCCCACGCAGCAGCAGCCCCGCCCGGCCCCGACGGCCGCGGCGCCGAACTACCGCAACGCCTCGAGCACGCCGCCGCCTGCCGACAACAAGCGCAAGTTCGCCCTGCTCGCAGGTGGCGCGGCGGCCGTGCTGGTGATCGCGGTCGTGGTGTTCCTGGTACTGAGTTCAGGCGGCGGCGGCGACAAGGGCACGTCCTCGCAGGCGGGCCAGCAACCCCAGCAGTCGAACTCGACCGGCGCGCCGGGACCGAGTGCACCACCGAGCTCGAATATTCCCTCCGGACCAGTGGACCAGACCCCGACCGAGGGTACGGTGACCGACTTCGCCGGCGCAGGGCAGCTGATCACCAACGGGTTCTTCGACAACCCCGGCAGTCACTGGGCAAGCCTGACGCCCGCCGCGCAAGCGGCGTACGGCAGCGAAGCGGCGTTCGTGCAGTACTGGCAGGGCCAGAAGATCACCAGCTACAAGACCGCACATGCCGACAGCGGCGGCAACAACCCCGATGGTTCACTCACGATGAACCTCACCGTGAACGGTGTTCGCCGGCCCTACCGGATCGTGCTCATCGGCGGCCAGATGCGCATCGACAGCAACACGAAGCTCGATGCGACCGGCGGCCAAGCGGGCCAGTGACGACCGCGGAGGCCCGTCGATTTCCACCAAGGCGGCCACCGGTTTCGGCCAGTGACCGCGCCGTCGCAGCGCGTCAAGTGCGGCCGATCGGCCTCCGCCGCGCGTGCGCGTAACCAGGAGCTACGTCACTGTTGCGAAGCAGTGAGACTCGCCGCGCGGGGAGTGTGGTGAGCAGGGGTGATGGCCTACCGTGGAGCCATGGCCGAGAGCGGAGCTGTACAGCCGGGCTGGAATCCTCGGTTCCACGAGGATCTCGTCGGGCTGGATCCGTACGACCCGGAGGCGCGCGCGTTCGCCGCGCACCTCGACCGGATGGAGCGCACGGGCCCGACGTTCACCGTCGAAGCGTGCCTCGACCAGGTCTCCGACTTCGCCGATTCCAGCAGCCGCGCGGGTGGGCTGCGGTACTGGGTTTCGGCGCTCATCGCGGCGTTGATCGTGCTCGGGGTGATCGTGACCGCATGGCAGATCGTGACCCACGCGATCGCTTTCCTGGCGGGGTAACGTGGACGAAGTGAAAGGTATGAAACCCGTCGTCGGCACCACGCCCCGTGTGGTGAAGTCCGAGCAGGAGTGGCGCGAGCAGCTCAGCCCCGAGGAGTACGCGGTGCTTCGCCAGGCCGGCACCGAGCGGCCGTTCGTCGGCGAGTACACCGACACCAAGACCACCGGCGCGTACGAGTGCCGGGCTTGCGGTGCCGAACTGTTCCGCAGCGACACGAAGTTCGAAAGCCACTGCGGCTGGCCGTCGTTCTTCGACCCGGCGGACTCCGACGCCGTGCTGCTGCGCGAAGACCGCACGCTCGGCATGAAGCGCATCGAGGTGCTCTGCGCCTCGTGCCACAGCCACCTCGGCCACGTCTTCGAGGGCGAGGGCTACGACACCCCGACCGACCAGCGCTACTGCATCAACTCGATCTCGCTGAAGCTCGTCCCCGAGACCGAGTAACACCGACGATCACCGAAAAGCGCCCTCCCCCACCGGGAGGGCGCTTTTTTCTTGAGGAAGGCTTAGGGAAACCCGGGGCAACCACGGTGTCTTCCTGCGCGTGCTACGAAACACGACGCACCGGGGAGGCGCCATGACACTCATCGCCACCATCGCCTTGACACTGCTCGGCATATTCGCGTTCCTCGGCGGACTCCGCCACGACCGGCGAATCCGGGCCGGCTCCCGCAGCGCGACCGGCCTCGGCTCCCTCGCGGAGATCGCATTCCTCACCGCCGGCCCGAACCGCACCGGTGAAACCGTGGTGGCGGCGATGATCGAACGCGAACAGCTGCGGCTCGACAGCAACGGGCGGCTCTACCGCACCCCGCTGGCGCCCGTCGACGCGCTGGGCGTGGCCACGGCCGAGCTCGTCGGTGCCGGCGCACCGACCTTCCCCGACGTCATCGGGCGGCTGGCCACGACCGACGCGATGGCCGCGCTCGCCGGCGACCTCGCGGCGCGGGGACTCGTGGTCGACGCCGCCCAGCGGCGCCGAGGGTGGTGGTCGGTGGCCGCCGCGGAAGCCGTGTTCGCGGTCGGGGGCCTGGTCGTGGGTGTGGCGTCCACGAGCTGGTTCGTCGCCGCGGCCGTGGTCCTCATCTCGGTGCTCGGGGTCGTTGCTCTCATCTGCTCGTGGCAGCCGGCCGGTCGCACCAACGCGGGTTACGAAGCGGTGCGTGCGGCCTGGGCGGATCGCAGCCTCGTGACGGGAGCCGCGGGCGCCGTGGCGGTCGGCGGGCCGGCCAACCACCCGGACCGCGAGACGCGGGCCGTCTTCAGCCGAGTCGGGGCAACCCGGCGCGGTCGCCCCGGGTACCAAGGAGGCACCTCTCACGGCGGTGGCGCCTTTCTCGGCGGCGGGTTCTATCTCGGGTCGAGCTGCGGCGGCGGGTCAAGCTGCGGCGGCGGGTCGAGCTGCGGTGGCGGATCGGGGTGCGGTGGCGGTGGTTCGGGATGTGGGGGTGGCTCCGGCAGCTGCTGAACGGAACCACGCCGCCCGCGACAGACCCACCGCCGACGGCTGAGTCGAGACAACCCGGCATGGTCACCCGAATACCAGGGTGGCGTCTTTCTCAGCAGCGGCAGCTTTACCCCGGGTCGAGCTGTGGCAATGGTTCGAGCTGTGTCGGATGGGGATGCGGCGGCGGCTCCGGCAGCTGCTGACCGGAACCACGGTGCTGCGGACGGCGTCAGTTGTGCCGACCCGACCGGTGGGACGGGGTGGGTAGCGTCCGGCGATTGCGAGGGAGGTGGGCCGTGGGCGGGACGTGGGGGTTTTCGGGACCGCAGTTCCTGGCGTGGTACGGGATCGCGCTGGCGGTGGTGGTCGTGGTGCAGGTGGGATGGCCGCGGGTGGCGCGCCCGCGAGGTGTCGAGGGCGGAGGGGAGCTGCCGGACGTCTACCACCTCGCGTACCTCGCCGGCGGCCCCGAGCGCGTGGCCGACACGGCCATCGCGGCGCTGGTGGATCGCGGGCTGCTGCGCGTGAACAGCGAAGGGCTCGTGACGGCGGCGGGGAAACGCCCGTGGCACAAGATCGAACGCTCGGTGCACGAAGGTGCCAAGGGCGTCACCGGCGGCACCACGCGCAGCCTGCGGGCCAGGGCCACGCGGTCGAAGGCGATGAGCGACCTCGAGGCCGAGATGCAGCGCGCCGGCCTGCTGACCTCCGGCAGCGAAGCGCAGCCGTTCCACAGCGCGGTCTTGCTGGCCTACCTGGTCCTCCTGGCGGTCGGCGCCGTGCGGTTCGTGACGGGCGCGGCGAACGACCGGCCCGTCGGCTGGCTCTTCCTGTTGCTCGTGGTGGCCCTCGTGCTGACGATCGTCGCCTCCGTCATCCGCGGCCGCAGGCGCGTGCGGATCACGCCGAGGGGCCAAGGGGCTCTGGCGCGCGCCCGTTCCGCGAGCCAGGGCCCGGCTCAGCCGGCCGTGCTGCTCGCCGGGCCGGCCGGCGCGGTGGCGCTCGGCGGGCTCGCGATGTACCCGGACGACGAGCTGAGCGCGGCGCTGATCCCACCGTTCCAGCCGTTCGCCGGGTCCGGCGGTGGTTCGTCGGGCGGCGGTTCTTCCTGCAGCAGCAGCTCGTCGTGCAGCAGCGGATCTTCGTGCAGCAGCGGGTCCTCCTGCGGTTCTTCGTGCGGTGGCGGGGGTTGCGGTGGTTGACCGGCTGGGTGTCGGCATCGGCTGGCGGGCCGAGCTGGACCTGTCGATCGCGCGGCTGCCGGGCGTCGACTGGGTCGAGGTCGTCGCCGAGAACCTCCACGCGCCGCACCTGCCCGAGAGCCTGCTGGCGTTGCGGGAGCGCGGCATGCCCGTGCTCCCGCACGCCGTGTCGCTCTCTCTCGGTGGGGCCGAGCCGCTGGACACGCAGCGCGTCGAGCACCTCGCCGAGCTGGCCCGGGCGCTCGACGCGCCGCTCGCGAGCGACCACGTGTGCTTCGTCCGCGCGGGCGGGCTCGACTCCGGGCACCTCATGCCGCTGCCCCGCACGCGCGAAGCGCTCGACGTGCTCGTGGCCAACGTCCGCCTTGCCCAGTCCATTGTGGACGTTCCGTTGGCACTGGAGAACATCGCGGCCGTGCTGGAATGGCCGGAGAACACGTTGTCGGAGGAGCAGTTCCTCACCGAGCTGACCGAGCGCACGGGCTGCCTGCTGATCGTCGACGTGGCGAACCTGTACGCCAACGCGCGCAACGTCGGCACCGACCCGGTGGCGTTCCTCGACGGAATCCCCTGGGAGCGCCTGGCCTACGTGCACATGGCCGGCGGGGTCGAGCGCGCCGGCGTCTACCACGACACGCACGCACACCCGGTGCTGCCCGAGGTGCTCGACCTGCTCGCCGAGCTGCGCCGCCGCACCGACCCGCCGGGCGTGCTGCTGGAGCGCGACGACGACTACCCCACCGACACCGAGCTGGCCGCCGAGCTCGCGGCCCTGCGCGCGACGGTGACGACGTGAGCCGCGAAGAGCTCGCTGCGCGGCAGGCGGCGTTGCTCGACGCGCTGCTCACGGGCGCCCCTCCCCCGCCGGGCTTCGCGCCCGACCGGCTGCGCGTCGAAGCCGACGTGCTGCTCGCCAAACGGCGCCGGCTCATCGCGTATCTGCGACCCGACGTGGCCGAACGCCTGGGCGAGCGCTTCGGCCCGCTCTTCGCCGCCTATGCCGCCGCGCACCCGAAGACGGACGCGATCCGGGCGCGCGAGTACGCCGACGCGTTCGCCGCCTGGGTCGCCGACCGGGAACCCGCGAGGCGGCGGCGCTGGTTCAGGAGTTGACCGGGTGCCACACCGCGCTGTCGGCGCCCGGCAGGTGCGACGCGTGGTCCCAGTGCGGCTGGGCGCCCGGCAGATCGCCGGCCATCTTCACGCGCCTGAGCTTGCCGAAGTCGCTGTCGACTTCCTCGACGAGGTCGCTGTAGTCCACTTCGGACGATCCCGGTTCCTTGCGGCCCAAGGAATCCAGCCACCGGCCCGTACTCGCGAGCGACAGCCGGACGTTCCAGCTGCCGCCCTCCACGACCGTGCGGCGCACCGCCGTCATGATCGCCGCGGCGGCGAGCCAGCCCGTGGTGTGGTCGAGTGCCTGTGCGGGCAGCGGCGTCGGGCGGTCGGTGCCGGCGACGCGAGCGCCTTCCTCGGCGATGCCCGAAGCCATCTGCACCAGGCTGTCGAAGCCGCGGCGGCGGGCCCACGGGCCGGCCCAGCCGTAGGCCGACAGGTCGGCCGTGACGAGACCCGGGCGCAGCTCGGCCATCTCCTCCGGACCGAATCCGATTCGCTCCAGCGCGCCGGGACGGAACGACTGCAGCACCACGTCGGCCCGCGCGATGAGCTTCTTCAGCCGCGCGCGGCCGCCCTCGGTGTCGAGCGCGACAAACCCCGAACGCTTGCCGTGGCCGGTGTCCATCGTGAGCGCCGGGATGCGCGGCAGGTGCGCGGCGCCGACGTGGAGCACGTTCGCGCCGTGGGCCGCGAGCACGCGGCCGGCGACCGGCCCGGCGAGCACGTGCGTCAGCTCCAGCACGCGCACCCCGCCCAGCGGCCGGTCGGAGTCGAAGAGCGTGTTCTTCGGCGCGTCGCCGATCTGCCGGATCTCGGCGAGGGGCAGGCCCGCGACGGCCTGGCCCTGCGGGTGCGCGAGCCACTCGTCGCGGGACCGCATGAGCGCGGCCGCGCCTCCCGCCGTCACCACGGCCGACTCGACCTCGGCGGCCGTCTTCGCGGCCACGGTCTTCGCCACGGCGTCGCGCTGCGCGGGCACGCCGAGCGACCAGCAGATGGCGGCCTCGTGGCGGGGGTAGTTCGCGTGGAGCTTGACCCAGCCGTCGGACGCGAGGTAGTCGCCGGCGATCGGTCCCCACGGGCTCGGCGGCAGCTCGCCGTTCACCCGCAGGAACATCTCGCTGCGCACGGCGGCCGCGGCGTGGCGCGTGTCGACGGAGACCGTGCCCGGGCCGATGCCGCGCAGCCGCAGCAGCTCACCGGCCGCCAGCGTGGCGGCCGCGATGCCCGCCGTCGCGGCGGCCTCGACCCGGAAAGTGCCGGGCAGCAAGGATTCGTCGCCGGTCAGGGACACGGGCGGGAGGGATTCGCCGGTGAGCGTCCGCCACACCCCGGCCAGCACGTCCTGCACGGCGGTTACGGCAGTGCCGCGACGAGCTCGGCGGGCGCCACGCGCGTGCCGGTGTAGAACGGGATCTCCTCGCGCACGTGGCGGCGGGCCTCCGTGCCACGCAGGTGGCGCATCAGGTCGACGATGCGGTGCAGCTCGTCGGCCTCGAACGCGAGGATCCACTCGTAGTCGCCGAGCGCGAACGACGCCACGGTGTTGGCGCGCACGTCGGGGTAGTCGCGGGCTTCCTTGCCGTGGTCGGCGAGCATCTTGCGCCGATCCTCGTCCGGCAGCAGGTACCACTCGTAGGAGCGGACGAACGGGTACACGCAGATGTACTTGCGCGCTTCCTCACCGGCGAGGAACGCCGGGATGTGGCTCTTGTTGAACTCCGCCGGGCGGTGCAGCGCGACCTGGCTCCACACCGGGGTCGACGCGCGGCCCAGCGGTGTGCGCCGGAAGCCGTTGTAGGCGGCCTGGACCTGCTCGATCTCCTCGGCGTGCCACCAGACCAGGTAGTCGGCGTCGGCCCGGAGCACGGACAGGTCGTAGACCCCGCGCACCACCACGCCCTTGTCGGCGAGCCCGTCGAGGAACTCCGCCGTCTCCTGGCCCGCGGTGCCGCGGTCCTCGCCGAGCCGGCCGGGCTCGACCCGGAAGACCGACCAGGCGGTGTAGCGGATGGTGTCGTTGAGCTCGTTGTAGTTCAGCCGCGCCATGGCTCCATCCTCGCACCGCACGGCTTTCGGGCGCCAAGCGCCTCCGTCACGTCACACTGTGAAGCTCGCCGCGATCCGCTTCGCGGCGGCATCGGCGGTGGCGACGCACGCGGGCAGGCCGACGCCGTGCAGCGTCGCGCCCGCCACGGCGAGGCCGGGGAGCTCGTCGACGGCGGTTTCGATGCGCGTCACGCGCTCGAGGTGCCCGGCGCCGTACTGCGGCAGGCCGCCGCCCCAGCGGGTGACCAGTGTGTCGAGCGGTTCGGCGGTGACGCCGGTGAGGCGGGCGAGGTCGTCGCGGACGGCGTGCACCAGGGCTTCGTCGTCGCCGTTCAGCGCGCCCGGTTCGCGGAAGCGGCCGACGGAGCCGCGGACGAGCACCGGTCCGGCGGCGCCGTAGTGGGCCCACTTGTTGGCGGAGAAGGTGAAGGCCTTCGACGCGTAGCGCACGCCCTCGGTGTCCTTCTCGCCCGCGCCGATGAGGATCCCCGACGCGTCGGGCAGTTCGGTGCCGGGCGGCAGCGCGAGCGCGACCACGGCCATCGAGGCCAGCTCGACCTCGCCGAACGCCTGCGACGCGGCCGGGGCGACGTCGGCGAGCAGCTTGCGCGCGGCGGGCGCGGGCACGGCGAGGACGACGGCGTCGACGTCGACCGGGGTGTCATCGGGGGCGTGGGCCGGGGCGGCGGCACCGACGTCGAGGCGCCAGCCGTCCGCGGTGCGGGTAAGCGCGCGGACGGTGGCGGAGGTGTGCACCGTTGCTATCGACAGCGTCTGCAGCCGGTCCAGCAATGTGGTCAGGCCGCCCGTCAGCGTGCCGAACACGGGCGCGGTGCCGGGGGTCTTCGGCAGCAGGGAGGCCGCGGCGTCGGTGAGCGAGCCGGCGCCGTCGGCGACGGCCTTGGCCAGGCCGGGCATGGTCGCGCGCAGGCCGAGGCCGTCGGCACCGCCCGCGTAGACGCCGCCGAGCAGCGGGTCGACGAGCCGGTCGACGAGCTCGTCGCCGAAGCGGGCGCGCAGCAGCGGGCCCAGCGGGAGGTCGGCGGCGGTGAGCTCGACGGGGCCGAGCGAGCGTTCCTTCTCGACGGCGAGGCGGCCGTCTTCCGAGAGCACGCCGGCCACGGCGTCGGCGGAGGCGGGGACGCCCATGACCGTGCCGGGCGGCAGGCCGGTGACGGTGCCGCCGGCATGGATCTTGGCGCGCGCCTTCGTCGGGTGCACGAGGTGCTCGCCCAGCCCGACCTCGGCGACCAGCGCCGTGACCTCGGGCCGGCGGGCGAGGAAGGCCTCGGCGCCGACGTCGTAGGGCACGCCGCCGACCTCGGCCGTGCGGAGCTTGCCGCCGACCGCGGGGGTGGCTTCGAAGACGGTGATCGCGACGGCGTCGCCGAGCAGCGTCCGCAGGCGGTAGGCCGCGGTCAGGCCGGAGATGCCGCCGCCGACGACGGCGACGTGCTTCACAGCGAATGCACCAGCTCGACGACGCGGGTGAGCACCTCGGGCTCGACGCTCGGCAGCACGCCGTGGCCGAGGTTGAAGATGTGCCCGTCGGCCGCGCGGCCCTCGTCGACGATCCGGCGGACCTCGGCCTCGATCACCGGCCAGCCCGCGTAGAGCAGCGCCGGGTCGAGGTTGCCCTGCACCACGGCTTTGCCGCCGAGCCGGCGCACGGCCTCGTCGAGCGGCACGCGCCAGTCGACCCCGACGACGTCGGCGCCCGCGTCGCGCATCGCCACGAGCAGCTCGCCCGTGCCGACGCCGAAGTGGATCCGCGGCACGCCGTAGTCCGCGACCCCGGCCAGCACCTTCGCCGAGTGCGGCTGGACGAACTCGCGGTAGTCGCGCTCGGACAGCGCGCCGGCCCACGAGTCGAACAGCTGGATGGCGTCGGCGCCCGCGTCGAGCTGCGCGCGCAGGAACGTGAGCGCGATGTCGGCGAGGCGGCCGGCGAGCTCGTGCCAGAGCTCGGGTTCGCCGTGCATGAGCGCCTTGGTGTGCTCGTGGTTGCGGCTCGGGCCGCCTTCGATGAGGTAGCTGGCCAGCGTGAAGGGCGCCCCGGCGAAGCCGATCAACGGCGTGTCGCCCAGGCGTTCCACCAGCAGCCCCACGCCCTCGGCCACGCGCGCGACCTGCTCGGCCTCCAGCAGCGGGATCGCCCGCACTGCCTTGAGGTCGCGCACCGGCTCGGCCACCACGGGCCCCGTGCCGGGCACGATGTCGATGTCCAGCCCCGCCGCCTTCAGCGGCACCACGATATCGCTGAACAGGATCGCCGCGTCCACACCGTGCCGGCGCACCGGCTGCAGCGTGATCTCGGCGAGCATCTCGGGGTCGAAGCACGCGTCGAGCATCGGGACGCCCTCGCGCAGCTTCCGGTACTCCGGCAGCGACCGCCCGGCCTGGCGCATGAACCACACGGGCGTGCGCACGGGCTTCTCCCCCCGCGCCGCCGCCAGGAACGGCGACTCCGCCAGCACCCGCCGCGCGGAGGGGCTCGACGGGCGGGTTTCGGACGCGGCGGACTCAGACACAGACGAAAGCTCAGGCACGAAGCCCATCGTCCCACCCGGTCGCGGAGACCACGCGCGTAGGCCACGGGTAGTGGCCGGAGGTGCCGGCGATTCCGATCTCGTGGGCACCGGGTGGGGTGGAGTGGCCCGGGAGGTCCGATTCCGCGGGCCCGTGGGCGGCCGTCGCGGTGGTCTCGGGGCCCGTCACTTCGGATCCGATCGCCCAGCTCCGTTCCGACCGCGCCAGATCCGCTCCCCCTCTTCCCCCTTGACGGACAGCGACTCAAGCCCAGTGGGGCTGCCGCCCGGGCGCTCGGTGGCCTCGGTGCCCGCCCCCTCGGCCCGGTCGCCGAAGCCTCGACCAGCACCGCCGCCACAGCAGGCCAGATCAAGCCTCCGCGTCCGGTTCGCCCGGACCGGCAGCCGCGCCGGTGGGTGGCGGGGCCGGTCGGGGCGTCCCTCGGCGCGCCTGCGTCCGCAACGGGGCGTCGCCGCCCTACAGTCGTTGGGTGACCGCGATGACGCCAGTGCCCGAGCTGTTCCGCGAAGCCGTCGCGGCGCTGAAGTCCGTGCGGCCGCGTCCCGAGGTGCGGTTGGAGACCATGCGGGCGCCGCAGCGGCTGGCGCCGTGGTCGTTCGCGGTGAGTTGTGAGGTGGCCGGGCCGGCGGACGTGCTGGCGTCGGGGCGGCTGGTGCTGCTGCACGACCCCGACGGGCAGGAAGGCTGGGACGGCGTCCTGCGGCTGGTCATGTACGTGCGGGCCGAGCTCGACCGCGAGCTGGCCACCGATCCGTTCCTGCCGGCCGTCGGCTGGTCGTGGCTCACCGACGCGCTCGAAGCGTCCGGCGCCTCGTGGACGGCGCTGGGCGGCACGGTCACCGAGACCTCTTCGGCGCGGTTCGGCGACATCTCCGGGCCCACGCGCACCGACGACCTCGAGCTGCGGGCGTCCTGGACGCCCACGGACGCCGCGCTGCGCGCCCACGGCTACGCGTTCTGCCAGGTGATGGCGAGCGTCGTGGGGCTGCCGCCGGTGGGCGTCACGCTGTTCGAACAGCGCCAGAGCTCCTGATCCCCCGAAGTTCACCCGGACGGGCCGCCCGTCCGGGGCTCTCGCGCGCCCTCAGAACGTCCAGGAGCGCCCGGCGTGGTCTGGACAACCGTCGACACCGGCGGCCGACCGAACGCGATTCTGAGCGCGGTTCACGTCCGTCCACCTGGGACCGCACGCGCTAGCACGCACGGATGCCCACGTTCGTGAAGACCCCATGATCACGGGCTGTCATGCCCTGGTCACGCCCGCAAAGCCGCCCGAAGCCCCCAGGGCACCCCGGCGGGTCCCGCGGAGACCCCCGCGAAACCACTCTGTGCAAACGTGAAGAAAGTTGATCTTGCCCCGGCGGAGGCCCATTTCCGACGTCTGGTGGACTGCTCACGAGACGTCCGGGCGGAAGCACCCGCAGGTGCACGGCCCACCTGCACGGGCGTTTGGGGTTCGGTAACTCTGTTGCATCGCCTCCGGAAGCCGTTCCGTTAACAACGGGCTCAGCACTAGCCCGATCGTGTGACGGTGAACGCCCTGAGTGACGAGTCGTTTCAGATAGATACCCATTCGATCCCCCCGTAATGGCCTCCGGGCGGCTACAGTGCCTTCGACGACACCACTTTCGGTCTAAAGCTGGCGCGGCTGAACGGCCGAAGGTCCCGGTGCCGGTCGGGGGGCACGACCGACTCCAGGGAGGTAGTGACGTGGCTACCGTCGGCTTATCTCAGGCCGTTCGATCCACGCCAGCCGGTGCTTTGCCGGCGAGCATGGTTCCGCACCCGCGGGAAGAGCTTTTTTCCGTGTTGGTGGTCGATGACCACCCGCTGTTGAGGGAGGCAATCGCAGCACGACTCGCACAGATGGGTGCGGGCACGGTTCACGAGGCCGCCACGGTGGCCGAGGCGAGGGCGCGAGCACAGGCCACCGGCCCGTGCGACCTGGCGATCCTCGATCTCGGACTGCCGGACGGCAGCGGCATCGAGCTGGTTACGGAACTCCGTAGCCACGGATGGCCGCGCGTGGTGGTGCTCGCATCGTCCGACGACCCGTACGCGGTTCGGTCGGCGTTCCAGGCCGGTGCCCAGGCGTACCTGCTGAAGTCCGCGTCACCGGTGGTTGTCACCGACGGCGTGCGCAGGGTCCTGGAAGGCGGCGTGTACGCCGACCCGAGCGTGGCCCCGGTCCTGGCGACCGGCACGCGGGTGGCGGGCACCGACAACACCCCGCGGGAGCTCTCCGCCCGTGAGGTCGAGGTGCTCCAGCTCGTCGCCGACGGACAGTCGAACAAGGAGATCGGGGAGGAGCTTTCCCTCTCCGCGCTCACCGTGAAGTCGCACCTCTCCCGCATCGGGCGCAAGCTCGGCACGGGTGACCGGGCACAGATGGTCGCATTGGCTATGCGCGCCGGTGTGATCCGCTGACGAAGGCAGACAGAGGCCCTGCGGGGCGGGCGGACCAGGCGCGGTACGCCCGTCCCGTAGGGTCGTCAGCTATGGGAAGTGCACAGGCGGACGGCGCCCGGACCGGAGAGACCACCACCGAGGACGCCGGAACGCCCGTGCTGCTACGCGAGCCTGCCGAAGGCACACCCCCCGTGGTGACCGATCCGGCGGCGCTCGCCGAGGCGTGCGCGCGGCTCGCCGCGGGAACCGGCGCCGTGGCCGTGGACACCGAGCGGGCGTCCGGCTACCGCTACTGGCCCAAGGCCTACCTCGTGCAGCTGCGCCGCGAAGGCTCCGGCACGGTGCTGATCGACCCGATCGCGCTGGCCGACGACCTCGCGCCCCTGCGGGAAGTCCTCAACGACACCGAGTGGGTGCTCCACGCCGCCAGCCAGGACCTGCCGTGCCTGGCCGAGCTGGACCTGCACCCCAAATCCCTCTTCGACACCGAGCTGGCCGGCCGGCTGGCGGGCTACGAGCGCGTGGCGCTGGGCACGCTCGTCGAGCTGCTGCTCGGCTACACGCTCGAGAAGGGCCACAGCGCCGCCGACTGGTCGAAGCGGCCGCTGCCCGTCGACTGGCTCAACTACGCGGCGCTGGACGTCGAGCTGCTCAACGAGCTGCGGGTCAAGCTCGAAGTCGAGCTGGAGGCCCAGGGCAAGCTGGAGTGGGCGCGCCAGGAGTTCGAGGCCGTGCGCACCGCGCCGCCGCCCGCCCCGCGCGCCGAGCCGTGGCGCCGCACGTCGGGCGTGCACAAGATCCGCAGCCCGCGCGGCCTGGCCGCCGTGCGCGAGCTGTGGCAGGCCCGCGACGAGCTCGCCCGCAAACGCGACCGCGCACCCAGCCGCATCCTGCCCGACAGCGCGATCGTCAACGCCGTGACGGCCGACCCGAAAACCGTCGAGGAGCTCCAGGCCCTGCCGGTCTTCAGCGGCCGCGTGCAACGCAAGTACACGGCCAGCTGGCTGCGGCACCTGCAGGCGGCCAAGGCGCTACCCGCGAGCGAGCTCCCCAGCCCCACCCAGCCCTCCGACGGCCCACCCCCGGTCAACCGCTGGGCCGACAAGGACCCCGACGCCGCCGCCCGCCTCTCCGCGGCCCGCGCAGCCCTCGCCGCCATCGCCGAGGACCGCAGGCTGCCCGTGGAGAACCTCATGCTGCCCGACCTCGTGCGCCGCACCTGCTGGCGCCCGCCGGCCGACCTGTCGGAAGACGGGGTGGCGGCGGTGCTGCGGGCCGGTGGGGCCCGGCCGTGGCAGGTGGAGCTGACGGTGGGGGCGCTGAGCAAGGCGCTGCACACGACGGCTTCTGCCTGACGGCTCTGGTGGTGGCTGGATCCTGCGTGAGCGGGCAGCTGCCACGGCTTGGTGCGGACCGTTCCCGCGCTTCGCTCGGCAGATCACACTTCGCTGAGCCACGCGGCGGTCTCGAGGGTGCGCGAGTGGGTGGGCCCGAGCGCAGCGTTGAGGGCGACGACCGCGGCCTCCAGCCCACGGCGAGCCTCCTCGCGGTGCCCTCGGCGCGCGGCAACACGCGCGAGAGTCACCTGGGCCGCAACGGGAGTGGGGTGGCCCGACGGCCAAGCCCCGGCGGCGAGGAGGGCTCCGGCTTCCCGCTCCGCGCGGTCGAGGTCGCCCATCTCCAGGTACGCGTGCGCCAGCAAGCCGCGGATCAGGAGGGACTCGCGCCTGTGGTCCGGGAGGGCGGCCAGGATCGAACCCAGTAGCTCGGCGGCTTCCCGGGCTTCCCCGGCACGCAGCAGCACCGCGGCGAGCAGCTCGCGAAACCCCCCGGTGCCGTGCCGGGCGACGAGCTCGCGCAGCGGCGCGACGGCCGGCTGCGGATCGCCCCGCTCCGCGCGGATCAGCAGGCCGACCCCGGCGGCACTGTCGCGCGAGCGATCGGTGGTGGCCAGCGATGCCAGCTCGGCAAGCAACCGCTCGGCCTCGTCGAACCGTTCGAGCACACGCAGCACCGTGAGCTGGCGATAGCCGGCCACCCGCGTCGCCATGTGGGCCGGCCCGACCTCGGCCGCGCACGAGCGCCGGTGGGTTTCGAGCACGTCGAGCGCCTCGGCGTAGCGCCCGGCCACGCTGAGCACCAGCGCGAGGTTGAGCCGGGTCTGGAAGGTGCCGGGCTCCTTCGCGCCCCACGTCCGCTCGTAGACCTCGGCAGTCTGCTCCAGCACCGGCACGGCCTCGTCCGGCCGGCCCTGCTCGGCCAGGCTGAGCGCGAGGTTCGTCCAGGCGGCCAGCGTGTTCGGATGCCGCGCACCCACCACCCGCGCCTGCGCCGGCGCCAGCTCGGCGAACAACACCTCAGCGGCCGGCCAGTCCCCCGCCTTCATCAGCGCGCATCCCAGCTCATGCCGGCGCCGTAGGCCGTCCAGGCTTTCAGGTTTACGGGTCTTCGCCAGCGCGGCGCGCAGCCTTGTCACCTCGTCGGCCGGCGCGAGCGCGGGCCTGGCGCGAAACAGCTTCACGGGCGGCCGCCGCTCGATCCGGGCATCGCAGCAGTCTGCCGCGCTCAGCCGAGGCAGTCCAGGACCTTCTGCACAGCAAGCACTTCCGCGTGCCGATCGGCCACATCCGGGCCAAGACCCCCGAGCGACCCCAGCACCGCAGCAGCCTGACTTCAGCCGAGGCGGTCCAGGACCTCTTGCGCCGCAAGCACTTCCGGATGCCCCACCGGCCACGCCACCGCTGCCAGCACCGCGCGGGCGTGGAACGCCGCCACGTCCGGGTCCGGGTGGATCTGGGCCAGGGTGCCGCGGTTGCGCAGCGTCTGGCGCCAGCCGCTCCACGACTCGGTGACCAGGGTGGTCAGCAGGGAGGCCGCCTCGGGGTGGTCGCCGGTCAGGACCAGGACGTCGGCGAGGGACTGGCGGAAGAAGCCGTGGCGGGGGTGCCGGGTGGCGAGTTCGCGCAAGGGTGGCACGGCGAGGGCGGGGTCGCCCTGTTCGGCGCTGATCTGGAGGCGGGCGGCTTCGGCCCAGTCGAGGTCGAAGGGCTTCTTCAAGTGCGGCACGATGTGCTCGGCCAGCTCGCGCAGGGCCTCGTCCTGGCGGTCGGCGTCGCACAGGGCGATGAGGTCGCCGAAGCGGACTTCGCGGGTCAGGGGGTCGGCGTCGCCGAGTTCGGAGGCGCAGTAGCGGACCAGGGAGGCCGACGCGGCGACGCGCTCGTCGATCCGGTTGGCAACGCTCAAGGCCTCGACGAGCATGCGGCGGCACCAGATCGTGGCGGCCTCGGCACCCCAGGTCCGCTCGTACACGTCCTCGGTCTCGGCCAGCAGCGGTACGGCCTCGTCGGGGCGGCCCTGCCCGGACCACGACATCGCGAGCTGCACCCACACGTTCAGCGTCTCCTTGCTGCGCGGGCCGAACTCGCGAGTCATGGGCGGCACGAGCTCGCGAAACACCGGCTCGGCGTCACGCCATTCGCCCAGCTCGCCGAGGCGCGAGGCGACCGCGAAGCGCTCCAAGAGGTCACGCGCGCCTTCGCGGCCGCGCGACCACTCCGCCGAGCCGCGCAGCGCGGCAGCCTCGTCGAAGGGTCGCGAGCGGAAGAACTTCACCGGCACCACCGCAACGACCTGTCCACAATGTGCATTATGTCCGACCAGCCCCTTCCAGCAGCGAGCGGGCCGCCGCCCGCAGCGGGTCGTCCGGTTCGCCGAGGCCCGCCAGGCGGACGACGGCGTCGGCCGCTTCGCGGGCGTGGGCTTCGACGTCGAGCGCGGGATCGTCGCGGCGGGTGATCGCGGTGCTCTCCACCAGGCCGAACACGAGGTCCGTGCGGATCTCCGAAACGCCCGGCCGGGCGGCGGCCACGAGCGTGCCGTACGCGGCCTTGAGCTCGGCCCGCTCCGCGCGGAACCCCGCGAGGTTCGGCGACGACACCTCGGGCAGTAGGTACAGCGCGCCGATGTTGTGCCGCGCCCCGCCCAGCAGCCGGACGTCCGCGTAGGCCAGCGCCCACAACCGCACGCTCGCCGGCGCCGGCGAGGAGACCAGGCCGACCGCGACCGCCAGCGACGGCCGGACGGTGGCCGCCAGCAGCTCGGCGAGGATGTCCTCCTTGGCCGGGAAGTGGTAGTACAGCGACGCTTGGCGCAGGCCCGCCCGCTCGGCGATCGCGCGGGTCGTGGTCGCCGCGTACCCCGCGCCGGTGAACAGCTCGCCCGCTGCGTCGAGCAGCGCTTCGCGCGCGTCCTGACGGCTCGCCGCCGCGCCGCTCGCGCGCGGTCGCCCCACTCCCGTCGCCTTCCCGTCCACGCGGCCGATCCTGCCAGGCGCCCGGCCGTGTTACGCGCCGCAGCCCCCTCCCGAAACACGCGTTAACACTCGCCTTACGCGGGCGAGACGGCACCGACCCACCGGCGGCTTAATTTCGGTCAACCGATCGAAATCCCCGCCAGCAGACGGGAGCCCCGCATGCCCGCGCCACCGGTCCCCTCCGACGACCTCACCCAGTTCGGCTACCGCCAGGAGCTCCGCCGCAGCTTGGGCGGCTTTTCCGCCTTCGCGGCCGGCTTCTCCTTCGTCTCGATCCTCACCACCGTGTTCCAGCTCTTCGGCTTCGGCTACACCTTCGGCGGCCCGCTGTTCTTCTGGTCGTGGCCGTTCGTGCTCGCCGGGCAGGTCCTCGTCGCGCTCGTGTTCGCGGAGCTGGCCGCCCGCTACCCGCTCGCCGGATCGGTCTACCAGTGGGCCAAGCAGCTCGCGCGTGGGTTCGCCGGCTGGCTCGCGGGCTGGATGATGCTGCTCGGCTGCGTGGTCGCGCTCGCCGCCGCGGCGATCGCGCTGCAGATCGTGCTCCCCTCGGTGTGGAGCGGGTTCCAGCTCGTCGGCGGCGACCCGTCGGTCACCTCACCGACCGGCGCCACGAACGCCGTGCTGCTCGGCACGCTGCTGATCGTGTTCACCACGGTGGTCAACGCCGCCGGCGTGCGCGTGATGGCCCGGATCAACGACGTCGGCGTCGCCGCGGAGCTGATCGGCGTCGTCGTGCTCATCGGTGGCCTCGCGCTGTTCGCCGTGCGCGGGCCGCAGGTCGTGGTGCACAGCGTCCCGGTGAGCGACGGCGCCTCCGCGGCCGGGATCGGCGGTGTGCTCGCTTCGGCACTGATGGCCGCGTACGTGCTGTACGGGTTCGACACCGCGGCGTCGGTCGCGGAGGAGACGCGCGACGCCCGCCGGGCCGCGCCGCGAGCCGTACTGCGCGCGGTGCTGGTGTCCGGAATCGGCGGCCTCGCCGTGGTGCTCACCGCGCTGATGGCCGCGCCGAGCCTCACCGACGGCGAACTCGCCGGGCACGGCCTGCCCTACGTGATCACGGCCGTCTTCGGCGACACCTTCGGCCGGATCTTCCTCGCCGACGTCGCGATCGCCGTGATCGTCTGCACGCTCACCATCCAGACCGGCACGATCCGGCTGATCTACGCGATGGCCCGCGACAACGCGCTGCCGTTCTCCACGCGCCTGTCCGGCGTCAACCCGCGCACCGGCACCCCGCTGTGGCCCGCCGTCGTCTCCGGTGCGCTGGCGATCGCGCTGCTCGGGGTGAACGTCGGCAACCCGACCCTGTTCAGCACGATCACCGGCACCTCGGTCGTCGTGGTCTACCTCGCGTACCTGCTGGTCACCGGCCCGCTGCTGGTGCGCCGGCTGCGCGGGCGGTTCCCCGCCCAGCCGGGCCTGTTCTCGCTGGGGCGCTGGGCGCTCCCGGTGAACGTCGCCGCGGTCGCCTACGGCGTGGTGATGATCGTCAACATCGCCTGGCCCCGCGCGGAGATCTACGACCTCGCCGGCTCGGGTTCGCCCTGGCTGCTGCTGTTCCCCGTCGAGTTCGTCGGCGCCGCCCTGCTGATCGGCTGGTTCTGCTGGCTGCGGCTGCGCCGGTCCACCGCCCCCGCCCTCGAACCCGCGGTCTGAGAGGACGTCCATGAGCACCACGGCAACCACGTACGGCGCGCGCGACCACGCCCGCGCCCAGGCCGGCACGGTCGTCGACACCATGCCGACGATCCCGGCCACGGGATCACCGGCACCGCCCGGCGTCGATCCCGCCACGCTGACCTGGGCCGAGACCGTGGCCGGCGGCGGCTACACGCACAAGGTCCTCGCCCGCGGCACCCGGCTGCGGCTCACCGACCTCGATGGGGACGCCTGCGCCCACCTGCTGCTGTTCAACGCCGACGCGCCGTGGGAACGGCTCAACGTGGCCGACACCGTGAAGGTGCAGTGGAACGCCTACCTCGGCGAGTCCGTCGCACTGCTCTCGGACCAGGCGCGGGTGCTCGCGACCGTCGTGGCCGACACCAGCGGCCGGCACGACGCGTTGTGCGGCACGTCCACTGTGGACGGCAACACCGAGCGCTACGGCGACGGCGCACCCGAGAGGCCCTCGCCGGCCGGGCTGCCCCTGTTCACGCTGGCGGCGGCGAAAAACGGCCTGGGGCCCCGGGATCTGCCGCCCAGCCTGTCGTTCTTCCAGGGCGTGCGGGTCGACGCGGAGGGCGGACTCGAGTTCACCGGCTCCGCAGGCCCCGGCGCGTCGGTGGACCTGCGGATCGAGCTGCCGGTGGTCGTGCTCCTGGCCAACACCGCACACCCGCTCGACCCGCGCGAGGACTACACCGTGAGCCCGCTGCGCGTCCTCGCCTGGCGCGACCGGCCGACCACTCCGGACAGTCCGGAGTGGACCCACACTCCGGAAGCGCAGCGGGCGTTCGAGAACACCGCCGACTACCTCACCGCCCGGGGGCTCGCATGACCACGACCGTGCTCGACGTCGAAGTCCCCGCGCGGGCGCCGTTCTCCACGGTGCTGCGCCGCGGCCAGGAGCTCGCGATCATCGACCTCGGCGGCAACCAGGCCGTCGACTTCCTCTGCTACGACGCGAACGACACCTCCCGCCGCTACAGCGCCGCCGCGACGATCTCGGCGCAGCGGAACATCTTCCTCACCACCGGCAGCGTGCTGCGCACCGGTGAGGGCGCCCCGCTCGTCACCGTCGTCGCCGACACGTGCGGCCGCCACGACACGCTCGGCGGCGCGTGCAGCAAGGAGTCCAACAGCCTCCGCTACGGCCAGCACACCCGGTTCCAGCACGCGTGCGCCGACAACTTCCTCATCGAGGGCAGCAAGTGGGGCCTCGGCAAACGCGACCTGGTGAGCAACGTCAACTGGTACATGAACGTGCCCGTCGAGGCCGACGGCACGCTCGGCATCGTCGACGGCATCTCCGCGCCGGGCCTGGAAGTCCGGCTGCGTGCCGAGACCGACGTCCTCGTGCTCGTGTCCAACTGCCCGCAGATCAACAACCCCTGCAACGGCTTCGACCCGACGCCGGTGCGGATGGTCGTGACCGAGCCGGAGCGTGCGGCGTGAAACTCCTGGTCGCCAACCGCGGCGAGATCGCCGTCCGCCTGCTGCGCGGCGCGCGGGAGCTGGGCATCCCGACCGTCGCCGTGTACTCCGACGCCGACCGCACCGCGCCGCACGTCCGGCTGGCCGACGAGGCCGTACGGCTCGGGCCGGCGCCCGCTGCCGAGAGCTACCTGCGCGCCGACGCGATCATCCGGGCCGCGCTCGACACCGGCGCGGACGCGATCCACCCGGGGTACGGCTTCCTCAGCGAGGACACCGCGTTCGCCCGGGCCTGCGAGAACGCCGGGATCGCGTTCGTCGGCCCGGCGCCGGAGCACCTGGAGGTGTTCGGCAGCAAGCACACCGCGCGCGAGGCCGCGATCGCCGCCGGCGTGCCGCTGCTGCCGGGCACCGGGTTGCTGGCCGACCTCGACGAAGCCCTGGCGGCAGCGGCCGGGATCGGCTACCCGGTGATGCTCAAGGCGACCGGGGGCGGCGGCGGGATCGGGATGCGCGCGTGCGCGTCGGCCGAGGAACTGTCCGCCGCGTGGGAGACCGTGCGCAGCGTCGCGGCCAAGAGTTTCGCCAGCTCCGGCGTGTTCCTGGAGCGGCTGGTGACGAGCGCGCGACACGTCGAGGTGCAGGTGTTCGGCGACGGCGCCGGCGCGGTCCTCGCGCTGGGCACACGCGACTGCTCGCTGCAGCGGCGCAACCAGAAGGTCGTCGAGGAGTGCCCGGCGCCGGACCTGCCGGACGCGGTGCGGCGGCAGCTGGCCGACGCGGCGGTGGCGCTGTGCTCGTCGGTGCGCTACCGCTCGGCCGGCACGGTCGAGTTCGTCTACGACCCCGTCCGCGAGGAGGCCGCGTTCCTCGAGGTCAACACGCGGCTGCAGGTCGAGCACCCGGTGACGGAGGCGGTGTACGGCGTCGACCTGGTGGGCTGGATGCTGCGGCTCGCGCAGGGCGATCGCGGGATGTTCACGGCGGTGCCCGAGCCGCGCGGGCACGCGTTCGAGGCCCGCGTCTACGCCGAGGACCCGAGCGCGAACCACCGCCCGAGCGCCGGCCTGGTCACCGGTGTGACGCTGCCGGACGTCCGTGTCGACACGTGGATCGAGGCCGGCACGACCGTCACCACGCATTACGATCCCTTGCTGGCCAAGGTGATCTGCACCGGAACCGACCGGGCGGACGCGCTGGCGAACCTGCGCGCGGCCCTCGCGGCCACGGCGGTCGACGGGCTGCGCACCAACCTCGGCCAGCTTCGCGCCGCGGCCGTCGATCCCGCGTTCACGAGCGCCACCCACGACACCGCGACGCTCGACGGCGTCACCGACGACGAGCCGCGGATCGACGTGGTGCGCGGCGGCACGATGACCACCGTGCAGGAGTGGCCGGGCCGCACCGGGTTCTGGCACGTCGGGGTCCCGCCGTCCGGCCCGATGGACGACCTGTCCCTGCGGCTCGGCAACCTCGCGCTCGGCAACCCCGAGGGCGCGGCCGGCCTCGAGTGCACTGTGGACGGTGTCACCCTGCGGTTCTCGGCCGCCACCACCGTTTGCGTCACCGGCGCCGACGCGCCCGTGCTCCTCGACGGCGCCCCCGTTCCCGCGTGGACGCCGTTCGAGGTCCCGGCCGGCGGCACGCTCGACGTGGGCGCGGGAACGGCCGGCCTCCGCAGCTATGTGCTCGTGCGCGGCGGCCTCGCCGTGCCGGAGTTTCTCGGCAGCGCGGCGACGTTCACGCTCGGCCGGTTCGGCGGGCACGGCGGCCGCGCGCTCGCCGCGGGCGACGTGCTCACGCCCGGCCCGGAGCCCGCGGACCCGGTCGCCGGCGCCGTCGCGGACCGGCCCCCGATGAGTACACAGTGGACGATCGGCGCGCTGGAAGGACCGCACGCCGCACCGGAGTTCTTCACGCCGGCCGACATCGAGACCTTCTACCGCACCGACTGGCAGGTGCACTTCAACTCCGCGCGCACCGGCGTCCGGCTCGTCGGGCCACGCCCGGAGTGGGCTCGCGAGGACGGCGGCGAAGCCGGGCTGCACCCGTCCAACATCCACGACACGCCGTATTCGATCGGCGCCGTCGACTACACCGGCGACCTGCCGATCCTGCTCGGCCCCGACGGCCCGAGCCTCGGCGGGTTCGTCTGCCCCGCGACGGTGGCCACCGGCGAACGCTGGAAGCTGGGCCAGTTGCGCCCGGGCGACACCGTGCGGTTCGTCCCGATCGACACCGACCACGCCGCGGCCCTGCGCCGGCGCCCGGCGGTGCCACTGCTCGCCAGCCGCGGTGTCCTCGACGACGGCGGTGTGCTCGCCCGGCGGCCCGCGGCCGACGGCGAGCCGTCGGTGACCTACCGGCGCAGCGGCGACGACAACCTGCTCGTCGAGTACGGCGACATGACCCTCGACCTCGCGCTGCGGATGCGCGTCCACGCGCTGGCCGAGCGGCTCGCCGCCGAAGGCGTACCGGGGATCGTCGACCTCACGCCGGGCATCCGGTCGCTGCAGGTGCACGTCGACCCGGACGCGCTGCCGGTCGGCAAGGCCCTCGGCCTCGTGCGTGAACTGGAGGGCGATCTCCCGGGCACCGCGGACCTGGTGGTGCCCAGCCGCGGCGTACGGCTGCCGCTGTCGTGGGACGACCCGGCGACGCGTGAGGCGATCGAGCGGTACATGACGGGCGTGCGCGACGACGCTCCCTGGTGCCCCTGGAACATCGAGTTCATCCGCCGCGTCAACGGTCTGTCTACTGTGGACGACGTCTACCGCACGGTGTTCGACGCCGAGTACCTCGTGCTCGGCCTGGGCGACGTCTACCTCGGCGCGCCCGTCGCGACGCCGCTGGACCCGCGCCACCGCCTGGTGACCACGAAGTACAACCCAGCGCGGACGTGGACGGCCGAGAACTCGGTCGGCATCGGCGGTGCCTACCTGTGCATCTACGGGATGGAAGGGCCGGGCGGTTACCAGTTCGTCGGCCGCACCGTGCAGGTGTGGAGCGGCTGGCACCAGCGCGGCGCGTTCGAGCCGGGTTCGCCGTGGCTGCTGCGGTTCTTCGACCGGATCTCCTGGTACCCGGTGTCGGCCGACGAGCTGCTGGACCTGCGGGCGCGCGGCTCGGCCGGGCAGCTGGAGCTCGACATCACCGACGGGGAGTTCCGCCTCGCCGACTACCAGCGGTTCCTCGCCGACAACGCCGAGAGCATCGCCGGGTTCCGCGCCACGCAGTCGGCGGCGTTCGAGGCGGAACGCCGCGCCTGGGCGGCCGCGGGCGAGTTCGACCCGAAGCCGGAGCCGGTCACGAGGCCGCCGGCCCGCGTGCAGGCGCCGCCGGGCGGCCACGTCGTCGAGGCCCCGTTCGCCGCCACCGTCTGGCGCGTGGACGTCGAGGCGGGCACGCGGGTGGACCACAAGCAGTCGCTGGTCACGCTGGAAGCCATGAAAACCGAGGCGCGCATCCCCGCGCCCGCGGACGGAAAGGTGCTCGAGGTGCTCGTGTCCCCCGGCGACCAGGTCGCGCCCGGCACCCCGCTGGTGGTGCTCGGATGATCCGCGAACGCGTGCGCGCCGCGTACCGACGCATGGAGCAGGTCGCCCGCCCCGAGATCTGGGTGGACCTGCGCCCGGAGGCCGAGCTGCTGGCCGAGGCCGCGGCGCTCGAAGAGCGGTACACGGCCGGGGAACCACTCCCCCTGTACGGACGGCTCGCCGCGGTCAAGGGCAACATCGACGTCGCCGGGCTGCCGACCACCGCCGGGTGCCCGGCCTACTCCTACCAGCCCGAGGCCGACGGCCCCGTGGTCGCCCGGCTGAAGGCGGCCGGGGCGCTGGTGCTCGGCACGACGAACCTCGACCAGTTCGCCACGGGGCTGGTCGGCACGCGCAGCCCGTACGGTGCGGTGCGCAACGCCGTCGATCCGGCGTACGTGTCCGGCGGGTCCAGCTCAGGGTCCGCGGTCGCCGTCGCGCTGGGGATCGCCGATCTCGCGCTCGGGACGGACACGGCGGGCTCGGGCCGGGTGCCGGCGGCGTTCAACGGGATCGTCGGGCTGAAGCCGACGCCAGGCCTGGTGCCCACGGACGGCGTCGTGCCGGCATGCGCGAGCATCGACTGCGTGTCGGTCTTCGCGCGCACGGTGGGCGAGGCGGAACTCGCGTTGCGGTGTCTCTCGGACGAGGGCGCGTTCCGGATCGGCGTCCCGGCCGCCCTGGGCCCGCTGCAGGACGGCTGGACCGAGGCCTACACCGCCGCGGTGGCGGACTACGCCGCGGCCGGGGCGGCGGTGACCACTGTGGACTTGTCGCCTTTTCTCGCCGCGGCGCGGCTGCTGTACGAGGGCTCGTTCGTCGCCGAGCGCTACACCGCCGTCGGCGAGTTCGTCGAGAAGCACCGCGACGACGTCGACCCGACTGTCGCGCGCATCATCACCGCCGCTCGCGACCTGCCCGCGCACCGGGTGTTCGCCGACCAGGCCACGCTCGCCGCGCTCAAGCGCGAGGCCGACGCCGTGCTCTCCACAGTGGACGCCCTGCTGCTGCCGACCACCACCGGGCACCCGACGCTCGCCGATGTGGCTGCGGACCCGGTCGGCGCGAACGCCGCCCTCGGCCGCTTCACGAACTTCGCCAACCTGCTCGGCCTGTCCGCGCTCGCCGTGCCCGCCGGGACCGTCGGCGGACGGCCGTTCGGGGTGATGCTCGTCGGCCCGCCCGGCGCGGACGCGAAGCTGGCCGCGCTGGCCCGTGGCGTCGAGGAGCGCGTACGCCTCGTCGTCGTCGGAGCGCACCTGCGGGGGCAGCCGCTCAACCACGAGCTGACCTCGCGCGGTGGCCGGTTCGTCGCCGAGACCGAGACCGCACCCGAATACCGGCTGCACGCGCTGGCCACGACGCCGCCGAAACCGGGGCTCGTGCGTGTGGCCGAGGACGGCGTCGCGATCGCGGCGGAGGTGTGGGACCTGCCGGTGGCCGGCTTCGGCGCGTTCGTGGCGGCGGTACCGGCGCCGCTGGCGATCGGGCGGGTGCGCCTGGCCGACGGCTCGGAGGTCTCGGGGTTCCTGTGCGAGCCGGCGGCGCTCGCCACCGCGGAGGACATCTCGGCGAAGGGTGGCTGGCTCGCCCACCTGCGGTCCTGAGGGCGGGGCCGCCCGGGAGTGTGCCGTCGCCCACTCGTCCGGGCCACCCCCCTGGTTACCCACCGGTAACAAGGGCTATCGTGCGGACAGGATTTCTGTCTACTTCAGGAGCATTCGTGGCCGCACCAGCAACGCCGCCCCTTGCGCCGACCGCGCGTGGGGTGCGCAACGTCGTGTTCGTCGAAGGGGTACGCACCCCCTTCGGCAAGGCGGGCGACAAGGGCATCTACGCCGGGACCCGCGCGGACGACCTGGTCGTCAACGCCATCCGTGAGCTGCTGCGGCGGCACCCCGAGCTGCCGCCCGAGCGGGTGGACGACGTCGCCATCGCCGCGACGACCCAGATCGGCGACCAGGGCCTCACCATCGGCCGCACCGCCGCCCTGCTGGCCGGGCTGCCGAAGTCCGTGCCGGGCTTCGCGATCGACCGCATGTGTGCCGGCGCGATGACGGCCGTGACCACAGTCGCGAGCGGCATCGGCTTCGGCGCGTACGACATCGCCATCGCCGGCGGCGTCGAGCACATGGGCCGCCACCCGATGGGCGAGGGTGTGGACCCCAACCCGCGCATCATCGCCGACAAGCTCGTGGACCCGACCGCACTCGTCATGGGCCAGACCGCGGAGAACCTGCACGACCGGTTCCCGGAGATCACCAAGGAGCGCACCGACGCCTACGCCGCGCGCAGCCAGGAGCGCTACGCCGAGGCCGTGAAGACCGGCAAGATCGGCCCCGAGCTGGTGCCCGTCGCCATCCGCTCGAAGGAACTCGGCTGGGGGCTGGCGACCGAGGACGAGCCGCCGCGCCCGGGCACGACCGTGGAGCAGCTGGCGAAGCTGAAGACGCCGTTCCGGCCCCACGGCCGTATCACCGCGGGCAACGCGGCGGGCCTCAACGACGGCGCCACCGCGTCGATCCTCGCCGACGAGGAAACCGCCCGCGAGCTGGGCCTGCCGGTCGCGATGCGGCTGGTCGGCTACTCGTTCGCCGGCGTCGAGCCGGAGGTCATGGGCATCGGCCCGATCCCGGCCACGGAGAAGCTGTTCAAGCGCACCGGCCTGTCGATCGACGACATCGGCCTGTTCGAGATCAACGAGGCCTTCGCCGTGCAGGTGCTGGCCTTCCTCGACCACTTCGGCATCGCCGACGACGACCCGCGCGTGAACCAGTGGGGCGGCGCGATCGCGTGCGGCCACCCGCTGGCCTCGTCCGGCGTGCGGCTGATGACGCAGCTGGCGCGCCAGTTCGCCGAGCGCCCCGACGTGCGCTACGGCATGACCACCATGTGCATCGGGATCGGCATGGGCGGCACCGTGATCTGGGAGAACCCGGCGTTCGAGGGGGCGAAGTAAATGACTTTCACCGCTGAAGAGGCCAAGGCCGCGTTCCCCGACGAGGTCGTGACCACCGCCGTCACCCGCCTGGTGAAGGTGCCGGGGCTGGCCAAACCCGTCGCGCTGATCACGCTCGACAACGGCCACGACCACACCCGGCCGAGCACATTCGGCCCGCAGGGGCTGGTCTCGCTGAACGCGGCGCTGGACGTGGCGTTCGCGGCCGAGCCCACGGCGATCGCGGTCACCGGCAAACCGTTCATCTTCGCGGTCGGCGCGGATCTGTCCGGTGTGGAGGCCGTGTCCGACCCGGCGCTGGCGCGCAAGATCGCGCAGACCGGCCACGACGTGTTCCGCCGGCTCACCGAATCGACGATCCCGACGTTCGGCTTCGTCAACGGCGCGGTGATGGGCGGCGGGCTGGAACTCGCGCTGTCGTGCCACTACCGCACGCTCTCGGAGAACACGGCCGCGATCGCGTTCCCCGAGGTGTTCCTCGGCCTGTTCCCGGGCTGGGGCGGCACGCAGCTACTGCCGAACCTCGTCGGGGCCGACGCCGCCGTCACGGTGATCATCGAGAACGCGCTGGCGCAGAACAAGATGCTCAACGTCAAGCAGGCGGCGGAGCTGGGCATCGTCGACGAGGTGTTCGGCTCGGCCGACTACCTCGAACAGTCGCTGCTGTGGCTCGCGAAGGTCGTCAACGGCGAAGTCACCCCCGCGCGGCGCGAGATCGATCGCGGCGCCGGCTGGGACGCGGCGATCGCGCGCGCGAAGTCCATCGTGGACGGTCGCACGCACGGCGCTTCGCCGGGCGCGACCAAGGCCGTGGAGCTGCTGGAGCTGGCGCGGGAGAACGATCTCGACCGCGGCTACGCAGCCGAGACGGACGGCCTGGCCGAGCTGCTGATGTCCGACGTGCTGCGCGCCGGGCTGTACTCGTTCAACCTCGTGAACAAGCGCGCGAAGCGCCCGGCCGGCGCGCCGGACAAGTCGCTGGCGCGCAAGGTGAACAAGGTCGGCATCGTGGGCGCGGGCCTGATGGCCAGCCAGCTGGCGCTGCTGTTCGTGCGGCGCCTCAAGGTGCCGGTGGTGCTCACCGACGTCGACCAGGAGCGCGTCGACAAGGGCGTGGGGTACGTCCACGACGAGATCGACAAGCTGCTGGCCCGCAAGCGCGTGTCCCCCGACGGCGCCAACCGGCTCAAGGCGCTGGTGACCGGGTCGCTGGACAAGGCCGCGTTCTCCGACGCCGACTTCGTGATCGAGGCCGTGTTCGAAGAGCTGGGCGTGAAGCAGGCGGTGTTCGCCGAGCTGGAACAGCACGTGTCGCCCGAGGCGATCCTGGCGACGAACACGTCGTCGCTGTCGATCAGCGCGATGGCCTCGAAGCTGCAGCACCCCGAGCGCGTGGTGGGTTTCCACTTCTTCAACCCGGTGGCCGTGCTGCCGCTGCTGGAGATCGTGCGCGGCGAGAAGACCGACGACGCCACGCTCGCCACGGCGTTCTCGGTCGGCAAGCAGCTGAAGAAGTCGAGCGTGCTGGTGAAGGACGCCACGGCGTTCGTCGTCAACCGGCTGCTGCTGCGTTTCCTCGGCGAGGTGCTGGTGTCCGTGGACGAGGGCACGCCGTTCGAGGTCGCGGACTCGGCGCTGGAGCCGCTGGGCCTGCCGATGTCGCCGCTGAACCTGATGCAGCTCGTGGGCCCGGCCATCGCGCTGCACGTGGGCGAGACGCTGCACGGCTCGTTCCCGGACCGCTTCACGGTGAGCGAGAACCTCGCCAAGTTCGTGAAGGCGGGCAAGAAGGGCGTGTGGACCTGGGACTCGTCGGGCAACGCGTCCGTCGACCCGGAGGTCGACGCGCTGTGGACCCGGGGCGACAACCCGTCCACGGCGGAGCAGGTGCGCGACCGCGCGCTGAACGCCATCGCCGAGGAGATCCGCCTCATGCTCGACGAGGGCGTGGTCGCGGAGGCACAGGACATCGACCTGTGCCTGCTGCTGGGCGCGGGCTGGCCGTTCTGGAACGGCGGCATCACGCCGTACCTGGACCGCGCGGGGGTTTCCGAGCGGGTGAACGGGAAGCCGTTCCTGGCGCTGGGTGTCGCTTCGGTTCCGGTGGCTTGAGTTTTCCGGGGGCGGCTGTCCTCTGTGGACGGCCGCCCCGCTTCCGGGTTCCGGGTTACGGGCAGGACGGGGTGCGGGTGCCGGGCGGAAAGTACTCTCGCACCTGGTCCTGGGTCAGCGGGTTCACGCCTCCCGCGCCCAGGGTCCGCTGCCGCAGTTTCGCGGCCAGTGCGGTCGCGTCGGTGCCCGGTCGCCCGAATGCGGTGATCATCGGCGGCACGTCTTCCGGGCCCATCGCCTGCCGCAGGTCCGGGTCGTCCTTGAAAACTTCCTTGAGCCGGGCGTAAGTCTGGGCCCGGGTCTCGGTGAACACCTCGGCCACGTCGGGGTCGTCCTGAAGCGCCCGTGCCGCGAGCTGCATCTCGTCATCCTTGTCGAAGGCGAGTTGCACGGCGGTGCAGCCCCCGCGTTCACCCGACGGCGCGGCCTGATGCCGGCGCACGGCGTCGGAGTGCACGGCGCCGCCGACGACGAAGGCCAAGCCGACACCCGCACCCAGGGCGAGCACGAGCACGGGGGCGAGCCAGCGCCACATTCGCCTCACCTGATCAGAACTCCCCCGCGCGCGGGCAGACCGGACCGCGCTTGTCCTGGGGGAGCTTCTCGCGCACGGCGTTGACGTCGAAGTCCTCGGCCCGCCGCGCGTTCGGGAACCGCCGCCCGAGCTCGGCCGCATACGCCTTCAAGTCCGTGCCCGGAAGCGGGATCACGGTCACCGAGCCGGGGATGGCGCTCGGATCCGTGGTCGCCAGCAGGTCGGGCTCGTCCTTGAAGATCTCCTTGAAGCGCACCCAGGCTTCGGCCTTCGTCTCGGTGTACACGCGCCGGGCCTTCGGGTCGTCGCGCAGCTGGTCGGCCGCGAACCGCATCGCCTGGTCGTCGTCGAAGTACACGTCCACGGCCGCGCACGGCCGGTGCCCGGCCAGCGGCACCGGCGTGCGATCCACCGGCAACGGATCCGGCCGCACGGCCGCGCCGACGACAAACGCCAGCCCGACCCCTGCGCCCAGTGCGACGACCAGCACCGGGACGAGCCAGCGCCAGATGCGAATCCCCATGAAAAGATCATCACACACCGAGCCGGGAGTGGTCCCGGTCAGCGTTCGCGGTGCGGCTAAGCGCAGACGAAGCCCTGGAGCCCTGAGTGGTACTTCTTCCAGACGGCCTCGAGGTCGAGCTGCTGGACCTTCTGCCCGTCCGGGAACCGCTGCTTCAACTCGGCGCCGTACGCGGTGAGGTCGACACCCGGAACCGGAAGCACGCCCACCGTCGCCGGCATGGCGCTTTCACTCGCGGCGGCGATTTTCGCCGGGTCCTGCTTGTAGATCTTCTTGAACTCCATCCAGGTCATCGCCTGGGTGTCGAGGAAGACCCGACGAGCCCGCGGGTCCTCACCCAGCGCGGCGGCGGCGCGGCGCATCGAATCGTCGTCACGGAAGAAGACCTGCACAACCACACACGGCTGGTGCCCGGCCGACGGCGCCGGCGTCCGAGCCGCCGACGACGCCACAGCCCGCACCGACCCGGCGACCAGGAAGGCGGCCCCGGCGCCCACCCCGAGCGCGACCACCAGAACCGGCGCGAGCCAGCGCCACAAGCGAATCCCCACGGTCGTTCCTTTCGCCCCGGATACCGGGGTCAGCGTTCGCCGGCCGGAGGGCAGGCGGGCCCGCGGTTGTCCCCGGGCAGGGTTTTCGCGAACGAGTCGACGTCGAACGGTTTTGCGTCGGCTGCGCTCGGGAACCGCTGTTTCAGTTCGGCGGCATAGGCGCTCAAGTCGGTGCGCGGAACCGGGATCACGGTGATCACCGCCGGCATGTCCGTCGGCTTCGCCTGTGCGACGAGGTTCGGGTCGTCCCCGAAGAGCTCCTTGAACTGCACCCACGCCTCAGCCTGGGTCTGGGTGTACACCCGCCGCGCCTTCGGGTCGTCAGCGAGCGCCGCGGCCACCCGGCGCATTTCGCCATCGAGATCGCGCCCGACCCCGGCGTCGAAGAACACCTGCACGGCCGCGCACGGCTTGTGCCCGGCCAGCGGCACGGGTGTCCGGTCGACCGGCAGCGGGGCCGGCCGCACCGCAGCCCCGGCGAGCAACGCCGGCCCGGCCCGCGCGCTCAGCGCGACGAGCAGCACCGGGGCGAGCCAGCGCCACAAGCGAATCCCCATCACGCGCTCAGTACTCGCCCGCACGCGGGCACGTCCGGCCGTCGCGGGGTTTGCCGAACAGCTTGTTGAAGGCGTTGACGTCCATGGAGTAGATCTCCTGCGCGTCCGGGAAGCGGGTCTTCAGCCGGGCGGTGTAAGCCACGAGGTCGGTGGTGGGCGGCGGTACGACGGTGACCACCGCGGGCGAGCTCTCCTCGCCGCCCAGGCCGTTCAGCATCTCCGGGTGGTCCTTGAAGCCGTCGCGCAGCGAAAGGAAGGACTCGTGTTTGGTCTCGACGAAGACGAGCCGCGCGTCGGGGTCGTCGTGGAACGTGGCGGCGGCGCGCCGCATCTGCTCGTCGGTGTCGAAGTACGCCTGCACGTCCCGGCACGGCTGGTGCGCGGCCAGCGGCACCGGCGTGCGGTCGACCGGCAGCGGGGCCGGCCGCACGGCCGTCCCGACCACGAAGGCCAATCCGGCGCCCACACCGAGCGCGACCACCAGGACCGGCGCGAGCCAGCGCCACATTCGCATCCCCACGCACGATCATCATCCGGCGGGGCGCGAACGTTACCGGGTGGGGACGCCGTGCGGTCCGGCCGGCAGATGAACCGTGACGGTCAACCCGCCGCCCACCACCGGTTCCGCGGAGATGGCACCGCCGTGGGCCTGGACCGCGGCGCGCACGATCGACAACCCCAGGCCCGCTCCCGAGCGGGCGGTGCGGGCGACGCCGGCGCGGCGGAAGGGCTCGAACAGCTCCGGCACCGCCGCCGGGTCGAGCAGGCCGCCCGACGAGCGCACGCGCAGCGTGGACCACTGGGGGCCCGGAGTCGTGGTGACCTCGACCCAGCCGCCGTCGACGTTGTGGCGCACGGCGTTCTCGACGAGGTTGCCGGCGATGCGTTCGAGCAGCGCGGGGTCGCCGAACGCAGGCGCGGCGTCGGTGGCGAACTCGGCCCGCAGGCCCCGCGCCGAAGCCTCCGCGCGCACAGCCGCCCACGCGCGCCCGACGAGCACCGCCAGGTCCACCGGCTCGCGCAGCACCAGGCCGGCGCCGTCGGTGCGGGCCAGGAGCAGCAGGGAGTTCACGAGCTGGCCCGCGCGTTCCGTCGCGTCGCGGACCACACCGCCCATGCGGCGCAGCTCGGCCTCGTCGGCTTCCTCGTCGGACAGCGTGACGTCGAGCTCGGTGCGGATGACCGAAAGGGGCGTGCGCAGCTCGTGGCTCGCGTTGGCGACGAAGTGGCGCTGCGCGTCGAACGCGGCCTGCAGGCGGTCGAGCATGTCGTCGAAGGTCTGGGCCAGCTCGGCCAGCTCGTCGCGCGAGCGGACCTCGCCGATGCGCTCGCCCATCGACTCCACCGAGAGCCGCCGCGCGGTGCCGGTGATCTCGCGCAGCGGCAGCAGCACCCGCGAGGTGAAGGTCCACGCGAGGATCGCCGCCGCGGCCACGACGAAGCAGAACGCCAGTGAGCCGAAGATCAGCACCCGGTTCACCGCGTGGGTCCGCAGGTGCTGCGCGAGCGTGGACGCGTCGACGTCGACCCCGTCCACGCGCACGATCGTGCCGGGCGGCATGTGCGGCACGGCGTCCACCGCGTCGCCCACGAGCGACCACGCCAGCCACAGCAGGAGCAGCCCGGCCGCGGCCACCAGCACGGTCGCGAGGATCGTGACCCGGGCCCGCAGGCTGCGTGTGCCGGGCAGGTTCACTACGCGCCGGCCTCCGCGACCGGCACCCGGTAGCCCGAGCCCACCACGGTCTCGATGATCCCCGGTTCACCCAGCTTCTTGCGCAAGGTCATCACGGTCACCCGCACCGTCGTGGTGAACGGGTCGGCGTTCTCGTCCCACACGCGCTCCAGCAGCTCCTCGCTGCTGACCACCGAACCCGAGGCCGACAGCAGGACCTCGAGCACGCCGAACTCCTTGCGCGTCAGGTCGATCGGCCCGCTCGCGCGGCGCACGATGCGCTTCGCCGGGTCCAGCTCCACGTCGCCCGCCGTGAGCAGCGGCGGCGCGGCCGGCGTCGCGCGGCGGCCGAGGGCACGCACGCGGGCGACCAGCTCGGGGAACGCGAAGGGCTTCGCGAGGTAGTCGTCCGCACCGAGCGACAGCCCGTCGACCCGGTCGGAGACGGAACTGCTCGCGGTGAGCATGAGCACCCGCGTGAGCTCGCCCGACGCGACGATCTCGCGGCACAGCTCATCGCCCGACATCCCGGGCAGGTCGCGGTCGAGCAGCACCACGTCGTACCGGGTGACGGACGACTTCTCGTGCCCGTCGTCACCGGTCAACGCGACGTCCACCGCCATGCCCTCGCGGCGCAGGCCGCGGGCGATCGCGTCGGCCAAGGGCTCTTCGTCTTCGACTACCAGAACACGCACCAGACCACAATCCCACAGTTTCCTGAGAGCACCTGAGAGACCTGAATGGACACTCCGGGCCACCTCACGCGCAGCTCACGACCAGCGCAGCGCGAACCACAGCCGCATCCGCGTCTCGGGGTCCGAAAGATCCACGCCCAGCGCCCGTTCGGCCTGCCCGATCCGGTGCCGCACGCTGTTGCGGTGCACCCCGAGCTCGGCGGCCGTGCGGTCCCAGCCGCCGTGGTGCGCGAGCCAGGTCCGCAGCGTCGGCACCAGCTCCCGGTCGTGCGCGCGGTCCAGCTCCCGCAACGGCGCCAGCACCCGCTCGGCGAACTCCGCCGCGGCACCGGGCGCGACGAGCGCGTCGAAACCCAGCGGGTCCGCGGCCATCACCGGTCGTCCGAGGGCCTGGGCGCGGGCCAGCAGCAGCTCCGCCTCCGCGAGCGCGCCCGGCAGCCCGTCCGCGGTCACGGGCGAGCCGGCCACCGCGAGCCAGCCGTGTTCGCGCAGCCCGTCGAGCTCCGGCGGCGCACCCACCACCGCGAGGAACCGCGGGCCGGGCAGCACCTGCACGAGCGGGGTGTCGAGCCGCGCGCGCAGCCAGTCGTGGCGCACGGCGACCTCGTCCGGGCCCCGGCGGTGCGCGACCCCGGCCACGAGCCGGCCCTCCGCCGTGCCCAGCAACGTCGTCAGCACGCCCGCGCCACCCTGGCCCAGCAGCAGACCGGTGGCCGCCGCGCCGAGCTCCGCCGTGTCGGAGCCGGCGCGGCCGACGAGCCCGAGCAAAGCCGCGCCGACGGCGAGGATCGCGCGGTCCCCGCCGTCGAACCGGCGGCGACGCCCGAGCACGAGCAGGTGCGCCGCCGTCGCCTGCGGGTACACCGGCTGCGCCACCACGTACGTCCCGTCCGGCAGTTCGGTGGTCGCGCTGCGGATGCCGGTGCCCGCACGCACCGTCGTGAGCAGGTCGGCGACTTCCGGCGGCAACGGCTGCGGCGCGTCGTGCCCGGCCACGAGCGCGTCGGCGGGCCCGACGAGCGCCACCCAGCCCCGCAGCCGCTCGGCCAGCGCCGTCACGAGCGCGCCCATGCCGTCGCCCGCGGCGCGCGTGAGGGCCTCCCGCGCGGCCGCCGTCCGGCGCTGTTCGCGTTGCCCCGCCTCGGCGAGCGCGACGGCGACGGCCCGGCTGATCGCGAGGAACGGCGTGCGCGGCGGCACGACCAGGAGCGGCAATCCGTGGCGCACGCACGCGTCGCGCAGCGGCTCGGGCAGGGTCTCCGACACCGTCGGGGTGAGGCCGAAGCCCAGCGCGGTCACGCCGGCGTCGCGCAGGCGGCGGACGTAGTGCTCCGGTTCGCGCGGCAGGTTGACCCCGGCGGTGAGCACCAGCTCGGCGCCGAGCAGGTAGGGCGCGGGATCGTCGAGCTCGCTCACGTGGGCCCAGCGCACGGGCGCGTCGAGCGCGCCCGGCCGCAGCGTCTCCCGCACGACGTCGAGCGCGAGTTCTGAGTTGCCGACGACCGTCCGTAACGGAACATTCACTTCCGCAGACTCGTGCTCGAGGTTCTGGGTCATTCCATCCCGGCTTTCGATGGTTCCTGGACGGATCGTCCCATGCCGCAGTGGTGGCGCACGAACCTACGGTGGCCCGAACAACCCCGCAGAGAACCGAGGAGGACCCCGTGGGCGGCGACTATGCGGTGATCGCGCTGTACATCGCGGGCATGATCGGAGTGGGCTGGATCGGCCTGCGCCTGGCGAAGACCAAGTCCGACTACCTCGTGGCGGGCCGGCGGTTGGGCTGGTTCATGTACTCCGGCACGATGTCGGCCGTCGTGCTCGGCGGCGCGTCGACCGTCGGCGGCGTGAAGCTCGGCTACACCTACGGCGTCTCGGGCGCGTGGCTCGTGGTCACCATCGGCGTCGGCATCCTCGTGCTGCACGCGGTGTTCGCGCGGCGGCTGGTGAAGCTGCGCGTGTACACCGTCGGCGAGATGCTGGACCTGCGCTACGGCGGCCGCACCAGCGCCGTGTCCGGGGTCGTCATGTGGGGCTACACGCTCATGCTCACCGTGACCTCGACGCTGGCGTTCGCGTCGATCTTCAAGGTCCTGTTCTCGATCCCGAGCTGGGCCGGCATCGCGATCGGCGGCTCGATCGTGGTGCTCTACTCGGTGCTGGGCGGCATGTGGTCGATCACGCTCACCGACATCGCGCAGTTCGTGATCAAGACGATCGGCATCCTGTTCGTGCTGCTGCCGATCGCGCTCGTGTCCGCCGGCGGCTTCGGCGGGATGGCCGAGAAGCTCGACGCCACCTACTTCGAGTTCACCTCGATCGGCGGCGAAACGATCCTCACGTACTTCCTGATCTACACCTTCGGCCTGCTCATCGGGCAGGACATCTGGCAGCGCGTGTTCACCGCCCGCACCCCGCGCGTCGCGACCGGCGGCGGCATCATTTCCGGTGTCTACTGCCTCGTCTACGGCGTGGCCGGCGCGCTCATCGGCACGGCCGCGAAGGTGCTCTACCCCGACCTCGGCAGCGCGCAGGACGCGTTCGCCACGATCGCCGAACGCCTGCTGCCCACCGGGGTGCGCGGGCTGGTGCTGGCCGCCGCGCTGTCGGCGCTCATGTCGACCTCCAGCGGCGCGCTGATCGCGTGCGCCACCACCACGACGTCGGACCTGCTGCGCAAGATCGGCCTCAAGGGCGGCGAGGTGCTGCGCAACCGCGTGACCACGCTGGTCCTGGGCGTCGTCGCCATCGGCATCGCGATGGTCGTGGACGACGTCGTCAACGCGCTCACCATCGCCTACGACATCCTGGTCGGCGGGCTGCTGGTGACGATCCTCGGCGCGTTGTTCTGGAAGCGCGGCACGCGTCAGGGCGCCTACGCGTCGATGGTGGCCGGCACGGTGTTCGTGGTCGCGTTCATGATCATCGACGGCGTCGCGGCCAACAGCCCGATCTACTGGGGCCTCGGCGCGAGCCTGATCGTGTACGTCGCGGTGAGCCTCGCGACGCCGCGCACCCCCGAAAGCATCCTTTCCGTGTGGACGCGGCGCCTGAACGGGTCCGCGGCAGAGGAAGAGAAAGCGGTGCCGGAGACCCCGGCCGCCGCGCAGGCCTGAACACCCCAACCACGAGGAGCACACCGCAGTGAGTGACCTGCCCCCGATCGGCCCGCTCGACTCGTCGCGCGTCCCGCGCTTCGCCGGCTTCGCGACCTTCGCGCGGCTGCCGCGGATCGACGAGGTGGACCACGCCGACGTCGCCGTGGTCGGCGTCCCGTTCGACTCCGGCGTGTCCTACCGGCCGGGCGCGCGCTTCGGCCCCGCCGCCGTGCGCGAGGCGAGCCGGCTGCTGCGGCCGTACCACCCGGCGCTGGACGTGTCGCCGTTCGCCGAGCGGCAGGTCGTGGACGCGGGGGACATCGCGGCGAACCCGTTCCACATCGGCGAAGCCATCGAGAAGGTGCAGCAGGACGCCGAAGCGCTCATGGCCGGCGGCACGAGGCTGGTGACGGTCGGCGGCGACCACACCATCGCGTTGCCGCTGCTGCGCGCCACGGCGAAGAAGCACGGCCCCGTCGCGCTGCTGCACTTCGATGCGCACCTCGACACGTGGGACACCTACTTCGGCGAGCCCTACACGCACGGCACGCCGTTCCGCCGCGCCGTCGAGGAAGGAATCCTCGACACCGCAGCGCTTTCGCACGTCGGCACGCGCGGACCGCTGTACGGCAAGCGCGACCTGGAGGAGGATCGCCGGCTCGGCTTCGGCATCGTCACCTCCGGCGACGTGCTGCGCCGGGGCATCGACGAGACCGTCGACGCGCTGCGCCAGCGGATCGGCGACCGGCCGCTGTACGTCTCGGTGGACATCGACGTGCTCGACCCCGCGCACGCGCCCGGCACCGGCACGCCCGAGGCGGGCGGGATGACGAGCCGCGAGCTGCTGGAGATCCTGCGCGGGCTGCGCGACCTGCACCTGGTGGGCGCCGACGTCGTCGAGCTGGCCCCGGCCTACGACCACGCCGAGATCACGGCCATCGCCGCCTCGCACGTGGCCTACGACCTCGTGAGCCTGCTGGCGCTGGGGAAGAGCGAATGACGCGCATCGGGGGCGACGTCGTCGTCGAGACGCTGCGCGCCCTCGGCGCGGACACGGTGTTCGGGCTGCCGGGCCAGCACGCGCTGGGGCTGTTCGAGGCGCTGCGGCGCGCGGACGACGTGCGCGTGGTGAGCTCGCGGGTGGAGAACAACCTCGCGTTCGCCGCCGACGGGTTCGCGCGCGCCCGGCTGGCGGCCGTTTCGGGAGGCCCGGTGCCGGTCGCGCCGATGATCGTGTCGACGGGCCCGGGTGCGCTGCTGACGCTGGCTTCGCTGCAGGAGTCGCGGGCCGCGTCGGTGCCGGTGCTCGGGATCTCCAGCCAGATCCCCGCCGCCGGGCTCGGCGGCGGGCGGCACGGCTACCTGCACGAGCTGCCCGACCAGCAGGCGAGCTTCCGCTACGTCGTGAAGTCGGTGCACGTGGTCCGGAGCGTCAGCCAGATCCCGACGGCGCTGCGGGAAGCGTGGACGTCGGCGGCGACCGCGCCGTACGGGCCGGTGTGGGTGGAGATCCCGCAGGACGTGCTGCTTGCGCCGGCCTCCTTGCCGCCCCTGCGCGACGTGACCGCGACGCCGGTGCTGCTGGAACCGTTGCCGGAGCTGGCGGCGGAAGCGTCGAAGCTGCTGGCCGCGGCGGAGAACCCCGTGATTCTCGCCGGCGGCGGAGCGCTGCGGTCGGGTGCGCAGGCGGAGCTTCTTGCGGTGGCCGAAGCGCTGCGGGCGCCGGTGGTGTCGACGTTCGGCGGCAAGGGCGTGTTCCCGTGGGATCACGAGCTGTCCGCGCGCTCGTGGCTGGAGGACTGGCACACCACCGAGTTCCTGGCCGGCGCGGACGTGCTGCTGGTGCTCGGGTCGGGGCTCGGCGAGCTGTCGAGCAACTACCGCGAGTTCGCGCCGCGCGGGCGCGTGATCCAGGTGGAGGCCGACCTCGGGAAGCTGGAGTCGAACTATCCCGCGCTGGGCCTCCACGCCGACGTGCGGCTGTTCCTGGGGGCGCTGGACCTTCCGGCGCGGACCGCGGACGGGCGCGCCGAAGCCGCCGTGACCGACTTGCTCGCGCGCGTCGAGTCGCGATTGGACAGTCAGGACCTGGCCACGGAACGCAAACTCGTCGACGATCTCCGCGCGGCGGTGCCGGCGGGTGCGCAGACGTTCTGGGACATGACGATCGCCGCCTACTGGGCGTGGTCGGCGTGGCAGCCGGACGGCGCGCCGATCCACACCGCGCAGGGTGCGGGCGGCCTCGGTTACGGGCTGCCCGGCGCGCTCGGCGCGGCCGCGACCGGCATCCCCACGCTGGCCGTCTCCGGCGACGGCGGCGCGATGTACGGCCTGGCCGAGCTGGCCACCGCCAAACAGCACGGTCTCGACGTCACATGGCTCGTGATCGACGACGGCGGCTACGGCATCCTGCGCGAGTACCTCACCGGCGCGTTCGGCGAGACCACCGCGACCGAACTGGCGCGGCCCGACTTCGTGGCGCTGGCGGAGTCGTTCGGGGTTCCGGCCGTGCGGTCCACGCTCGGCTCGGTGGGCGCGGACGTGGCGAAGGCCCTGCGCACGCCGGGACCGTCGGTGGTCGTGCTGCCGGCCGTGCTGAAGATGTTCGCCCCGACCCACCTGGAGAAGCGGTGACCCACGTCCTGAACTTCGCCGACGGCGCTTTTGGTGCTGCCCAAGACACGCTCACCCTCACCGACCCGGCCACCGGGGAGGCGCTCGGCAAGAGCGTCCTCTCCGGACAGTCCGAAGTCGACAAAGCGATGGCATCCGGGTGCTGGTTTACGCGGACATGCACGACGAGTTCGTCGCCGGGCTGACCAAGGTGGCCGCCGCGCGGGTGTCCGGGGTGGACTACGGCCCGCTCGACAGCCGCGCGCAGCTCACTGGTGCAGGAGGAGGTGCTCGCGCCGGTGATCACCGTGCAGGCGTTCGATTCCGAAGAGCAGGCCGTGGAGCCGGCCAACGGCGTGCCGTACGGGCTCGCGTCCTCGGTGTGGACGCGCGACGTCGCCCGGGCGGCTTGGGTTTCGCGCGACCGGGAGGCGAACCGTTGGTCATGACGACAACAAAACGGCGGGCCTCCTCACGAAGAGACCCGCCGTGGTGAAAACGAGAAACTCAGCCCCGCGGATTCTCCGCCGGTACATCCTGCGCCACGCCCAACCGGCCCGACGCCCACTCCGTGATCCGGCGCGCCACGTCCTGCGCGGTGAGTCCGACGCGGTCCAGGACCTCGTCGCGCGAGCCGTGTTCGTGGAAGGTCTGCGGGACGGCCAGGTCGCGCAGCGGGACGTCGCAGTCGGCGTCGCGGAGGACTGCGGCCAGGGCGGAGCCGAAGCCGCCGTGGCGGCCGCTGTCTTCGACGGTCACCACGAGCTTGTGCTGGTCCGCGAGGGCAACCAGTTCGGCCGGGACGGGGACGACCCAGCGCGGGTCGACGACCGTGACGCCGATGCCCTGGTCGGCCAGGCGGTCGGCGGCCGCGAGGCCCAGCTTGCCGAACGAGCCGACGGCGACCAGCAGCACGTCCAGGGTGCAGGACTCGCGCGGGCGGCGCAGCACGTCGACCGTGCCGAGGCGTTCGACGGCGGGCAGGTCGGCGCCGACGGTGCCCTTCGAGAAGCGCAGGGCGGTGGGACCGTCGGAGATGGCCACGGCCTCGCGCAGCTCCTCGCGCAGCGTGCCCGGGTCGCGGGGCGCGGCCACGCGCATGCCGGGCACCATGCCGAGCAGCGACAGGTCCCACATGCCGTGGTGGCTGGGGCCGTCGGGGCCGGTGATGCCGGCGCGGTCGAGCACGAACGTCACCGGCTGGCGGTGCAGGGCGACGTCCATCAGGACCTGGTCGAACGCGCGGTTGAGGAACGTGGAGTAGACCGCCACCACCGGGTGGAAGCCGCCCATCGCCAGGCCCGCCGCCGACGTCACGGCGTGCTGCTCGGCGATGCCGACGTCGAACCAGCGGTCCGGGAACTTCTCGGAGAACTTCTCCAGGCCGGTGGACCGCAGCATCGCCGCGGTGATCGCCACCACGTCCTCGCGCTCGGCGCCGATCTTCGCCAGCTCGTCGCCGAACACGCCGGTCCAGCTGGGGCCCTTCACCGGCGGCAGGCCGGTCTCCGGGTCGATCGGGTCGGTCTGGTGCATCTGGTCGGCCTGGTGGTTCACCGCGGGCGCGTAGCCGTGGCCCTTCTCGGTGACGACGTGCACGATCACGGCGCCGCCGAACGCGCGGGCGCTCTGCAACGCCTTCTCCAGCGCCACCAGGTCGTGGCCGTCGACCGGGCCGAGGTACTTCAGGCCCAGGTCGGAGAACATCACCTGCGGGCTCAGCGCGTCCTTGATGCCGGCCTTCGCTGCGTGCAACGCGGCGTAGATCGGCTTGCCCACCACGGGGGTGTTGCGCAGGATCTCGCGCCCGCCGTCGAGCAGGCGCTCGTAGCCGGGCTGCAGCCGCAGCGCCGCGAGGTGGTCGGCGAGCCCGCCGATGGTCGGCGAGTAGGAACGGCCGTTGTCGTTGATCACGATCACGACCGGGCGGTCCCGGTTCGCCGCGATGTTGTTGAGCGCCTCCCAGCACATGCCGCCGGTCAGCGCGCCGTCGCCGACCACCGCCACGGCGTGGCGCGGGGCGCCGCCGGACAGCTCGAACGCCTTCGCCAGGCCGTCCACATAGGACAGCGCGGTGGACGCGTGGCTGTTCTCCACCAGGTCGTGCTCGCTCTCGGCGCGCGACGGGTACCCGGTCGGCCCGCCGAGCTGGCGCAGCTTGTCGAACTCGGTGTGCCGGCCCGTCACGATCTTGTGCACGTACGCCTGGTGACCGACGTCCCACACGATCGCGTCGCGTGGCGAGTCGAACACCCGGTGCAGCGCGAGCGTGAGCTCCACGACACCCAGGTTCGGACCGAGGTGACCCCCGGACCTCCGCACCTTCTCGACGAGGAAATCCCTGATCTCGGCGGCCAGCTCGTCGAGGTCCTCGACGCTCATGCGCTTCAGGTCCGCCGGTCCGTGCACGGAGTCCAGCATCGTCACAGCTCCACCTCGCCTGGTTCCCTTCGCTCCCGCCAGTTCGGGCCAGTCTACGGATCCGCGCCACCACCGCCGCGCCGCCCGCGTCCCGGATCACACGCCGGGGCCCCGCGCAACTCCACGGTCGGGTGTGAACATGGAGTCTTCGGCCAAGTCGCGGCTACCGCGAGTGGCCCCGATAATCCGAACCGGACCAAGATCGAGAGGACCTCATGGCGGACTTGTACATCGGCGGCGAATGGGTGGACGCGAAGGCGGGTGGCCGGCGCGAAATCCGGTGCCCCGCCGACGGCTCGCTCGTCGCCGAGGTGGCCGAGGCCACGCGCGAGGACACCGAGGCCGCCATCGCCGCCGCCCGGCGCGCGTTCGACACCGGCCCGTGGCCCTCGACACCTGCCGCCCAACGCGGTGACCTGCTGCTGCGCACGGCCGACCTGCTCGACCGCGACGCCGAGACCTTCGCCCGCGCCGAGTCGCTCGACACCGGCAAACGCCTGGTCGAGAGCCGCTACGACATGGCCGACATCGCCGCCTGCCTGCGCTACTTCGGCAAGCTCGCGGCCAACGACGCGGGCCGCGTGGTCGACACCGGCAGCGCCGACGCGTTCAGCCGGATCGTGCACGAACCGGTGGGCGTGTGCGGGCTCATCACGCCGTGGAACTACCCGCTGCTCCAGACCATCTGGAAGGTCGCGCCCGCGCTGGCCGCGGGCAACACGTTCGTGCTCAAGCCCAGCGAGCTGACGCCGCACACGTCGATCCTGCTCATGAAGCTGCTCACCGAGGCCGGCCTGCCCGGCGGCGTCGCCAACCTGGTGCTCGGCGCGGGCCCGGAAGCCGGCGCGCCGCTTTCGGAGCACCCGGACGTGGACCTGGTCTCGTTCACCGGTGGTCTGGCCACCGGCCGCGTGATCGCCGCCAACGCCGCCGCGACGGTGAAAAAGGTGGCCCTGGAGCTCGGCGGCAAGAACCCCAACGTGGTGTTCTCCGACGCCGACTTCGAGACCGCCGTGGACTACGCGCTCACGGCCGTCTTCCTGCACTCCGGCCAGGTCTGCTCCGCGGGCGCGCGGCTCATCGTGCAGCGCGAGTGGCACGACGAGTTCGTCGACGAGCTGGTGCGCCGCGCCGAGCGGATCCGCCTCGGCGGGCCGTTCGACGAGCACGCCGAGACCGGCCCGCTGATCTCGGCCGCCCACCGTGAAAAGATCGAGCGCTACGTCGCCACGGCCCTGGCCGAGGGCGCCGTGCTGCGCACCGGCGGCAAGCGGCCCGACGACCCCGAGCTGCGGAACGGTTTCTACTACCTGCCGACGATCCTCGACAACGTCGCACAAGGCAGCCACGCCGTGGTCGAGGAGTCGTTCGGACCGGTGCTCACGGTCGAGACCTTCACCGACGAGGACGACGCCGTGCGCATCGCGAACGACACCCACTACGGGCTGGCCGGCGGCGTGTTCACCAACGACGCCGCGAAGGCGCAGCGCGTGGCCAACCGCCTGCGCCACGGCACGGTCTGGATCAACGACTACCACCCGTACCTGCCGCAGGCCGAGTGGGGCGGCTACAAGCAGTCCGGCTTCGGCCGCGAGCTGGGCCCGACGGGCCTGGCCGAGTACACGGAGGCCAAGCACATCTACCAGAACCTGCGTCCCGGCCCGCAGAAGTGGTTCGCCGGCTGACAGTCGTGCGCTGAAAAAGCGCCTTCAAGCCCTAGTCCGATCGAGAACCACCGAAAGGACCAGCGCCCGTGAGCACCGACACCGGCGGCCGTGGCAACACGGACACCAGCGATCAGGAACTCGGCGAGTTCGGCTACACCAACCAGCTCAAGAGAACGCTGGGCAGCTTCCACACCTTCGCCGCCGGCATCAGCTACATCTCGGTGCTCACGGGCGTGTTCCAGCTCTCCTACCTGGGGATTTCCCAGGGCGGCCCGGCGTACTGGTGGTCGTGGCCGATGGTGTTCGCCGGGCAGCTCATGGTGGCGCTGAGCTTCGCGGAGCTGGCCGCGCAGTACCCGGTGGCCGGGTCGGTCTACAACTGGGCGAAAAAGCTCGGCAACGGGCACGTGGCGTGGCTGGCGGGCTGGATGATGCTGCTGGCCTCGATCGTGTCCATCTCGGCGACGGCGCTGGCCTACCAGCGGACGCTGCCGCAGATCACGTCGTTCTTCCAGTTCATCGGCGACGGCTCGGGCTCCAGCGACGCGGCCAACGGCGTGCTGCTGGCCACCTGCCTGATCGTGTTCACCACGCTGGTCAACGCGTTCGGCGTGAAGCTGATGGCCCGCATCAACAGCGCCGGCGTGTTCATCGAGCTGCTGTTCGCGGTGCTGCTGGTGGTGTTCCTGGCGTTCCACTTCGTGCGCGGCCCCGGCGTGGTCACGGAGACGAACGGCACGGGCGCCGGACACGCGGGCGGCTACCTCGGCGCGTTCCTCATCGCGGCCATCGCGTCGTCCTACGTGATGTACGGGTTCGACACGGCGGCCTCGCTCGGCGAGGAGTCGGTGGACCCGCACCGCAACGCCCCGAAGGCCATCATGCGGGCGCTGGTGGCGTCGTTCCTGCTCGGCGGGCTGATCATCCTGTTCGCGCTCATGGCGGTCGGCGACATCCACGCGCCCGAGCTCGGCACGGTCGGCCTGCAGTTCGTGCTCACCGACGCGCTCGGCCCGGCGATCGGGCGGATCTTCCTGTTCGTGGTGTTCATCGCGATCACGGTGTGTGTACTCGCCGTGCACACGGCGGCGATCCGCATCGCGTTCGCCATGGCGCGCGACAACGCGCTGCCCGGTGGCTCTCGCCTGGCGCGCGTGAGCAAGAAGACCGGCACGCCGGTGCTGCCCGCGATCGTGATCGGCGTGATCGCGATCGCGCTGCTGCTGGTGAACATCAACTCGGCGCAGATCTTCTCGGCGGTCACGAGCCTGGCGATCATCCTGATCTACCTGGCCTACCTGCTCGTGACGGTCCCGATGCTGATCAAGCGCCTGCGCGGCGGCTGGCCGCGCAAGGACTGCCCGCCGGGCCGGTTCTCGCTCGGGCGCTGGGGCCTGCCGGTGAACGTGCTCGCGGTGCTGTGGGGTATCGGGATGACGGTGAACCTCGCCTGGCCGCGCACGGAGATCTACAACGCGTCCCCGCCGTTCCACTGGTACCTGCGCTGGAGCTCGGTGCTCTTCGTCGGCGTCTTCGCGGCCGGCGGGTTCGCCTACTACTGGTTCGTGCAACGCCACCGCATCGGGGTGCTCGCCGGCCACGCTTCCGTGCCGTCGTCTCAGAAGGAGGAGTCCAGGTGAACGAGTTCGACTACGTGGTGGTCGGCGGCGGCACGGCGGGTTCGGTGGTGGCGGCGAGACTTTCGGAGGACCCGGACGTCACCGTCTGCCTGCTGGAGGCCGGACCGTCCGATGTGGACGACGCCGCCGTGCTCGAGCTGACGAACTGGATGGCACTGCTGGAATCCGGCTACGACTGGGACTACCCGGTGGAGCCGCAGGAAGCCGGCAACTCGTTCCTTCGTCAGGCCCGCGCGCGAGTGCTCGGCGGGTGTTCTTCGCACAACTCGTGCATCGCGTTCTGGGCACCGGCCGAAGACCTCGACGAGTGGGCGTCGCTCGGCCTGCCGGGCTGGTCGGCCGCGGACATCTTCCCGCTGTACCAACGGCTCGAGACCAACGACGGCCCCGGCGAGCACCACGGCCGCTCCGGGCCCGTCACGATCCGGTCCGTGCCGCCGCGCGACCCCGCGGGTGTCGCGATGCTGGCCGCGTGCGCGCAGGCGGGCATCCCGACCACGGAGTTCAACTCCGGCAAGACGGTGACCCACGGCGCGAACTGGTTCCAGATCAACGCGCGCGAGGACGGCGTGCGGTCCTCGGCCTCGGTGTCGTACCTGCACCCGATCCTGGACAAGCGCGAGAACCTGGAGGTGCGCACCGGCGCGCGGGCCAAGCGGCTGCTGTTCGACGGCCGCCGCTGCACCGGCGTCGAGCTGCAGCACCCCGACCTGATCCACCACACGACCGTGACCGCGCGGCGCGAGGTGATCGTGAGCTCCGGCGCGATCGACACGCCGAAGCTGCTGATGCTCTCGGGCATCGGGCCCGCCGGGCACCTGCGCGAGGTGGGCGTGGACGTGCTCGTGGACTCCCCCGGCGTCGGCTCGAACCTGGAGGACCACCCCGAGGGCCTGGTGCAGTGGGACGCGCTGCAGCCGATGGTCACCGAGTCCACGCAGTGGTGGGAGATCGGCATCTTCACGACCACCGAGGAAGGTCTGGACCGGCCGGACCTGATGTTCCACTACGGCTCGGTGCCCTTCGACATGAACACGCTGCGCCACGGCTACCCGACCACGGAGAACGGCTTCTGCCTCACGCCGAACGTCACGCGCAGCCGTTCACGCGGCACCGTCCGCCTGCGCACGCGCGACTTCCGCGACAAGCCCCGCGTGGACCCGCGTTACTTCACCGACGAGCACGACCTGCGCGTGATGACCCACGGCGTGAAGCTGGCCCGCGAGATCGCCGCGCAGCCGGCGCTGGACGAGTGGGCCGGCGTCGAGCTCTCACCGGGCCGCGACTGCGTGAGCGACGACGAGATCGCCGACTACCTGCGCAAGACCCACAACACCGTCTACCACCCCGCGTGCACCGCCCGGATGGGCCCGGACGGCGACCCGGACGCCGTGCTCGACGCCCGCCTGCGCGTGCGCGGCGTCGAGGGCCTGCGGGTGGCGGACGCGTCGGTGATGCCGTTCCTGGTGACGGTGAACCCGTGCATCACCACGATGGCCATCGGCGAGAAGTGCGCGGACCTGATCAAGCAAGACCGCGGCTGAGCGGCGAGGATCACCACGCCGGCCGGGTTTCCGGTGAGCGGGCACCGTCCACAAGCGTCCGTCCGGACGCAGTGGAACCGGTCACGGCGCCCGTACACTCGGGTTCCCGGGCCTGGTGGAGGTGTCGTGAGCGGTCGGTCGCTGCGCGGGACGCGGGCGGTGCTGGTGGCCGCCGGGGCGGTGGCGGGCGGCGTGGCCCTCGTGCTGCCGACGGCGCACTTCCTGTCCGACCGGGTGCCCGGCGACGTGCCCAGCCCCGAACTGAGCGTGGCGCTGCGGCTCGTCTGCGCGGTCGCTTTGGCGGCGGCGTTCGCGCTCGCCTGGATCACGCTGCGGCGGCACAGCGACGAGCCGTTGGCGTTCGCGACGCTGCCGGGGCTCGTCATCGTCGGTATCGCCGTGCGCTACCTCGTGCGGACGCTGCCGGCCTACGTCGATCAGCTCCCGGCCGCGCGCATCGGTCCGGCGCTGGGCGCGTGGCTGATCCTGGGCGTCGGCGTGCTGCTGACCGTGACGGGGCTCGTAGCGGGTTTCGCCACGAAGAGACGCTGACGCCGTCGCCAAAGTAGGTAATGCTTACCTAATATCGCCCGCATGACTTCTGGCCTTGTGGGACGGCGTGGTGCGCTCAAAGCCGCGGTGGGGGTGTCCGCGGGGCTGGCCCTGGCGGCTTGTTCGAGCTCCGGGGAGACGCCCGCCGCGAGCGGTCCGGCCGCGCCCGGCTTCCCGGTCGACGTGAAGGGTGTCGAGGGCACCACGACGATCCCCCGGCCGCCGCAGCGCGTGGTGTCGGTGGGCCAGTACCGCGACTCCGACGCGGCCGTCGCGCTCGGTGTCGTCCCGCTCATCACGCCGGATCTGGGCAAGTTCCTGCCCGGCGGGATGTCGCCGTGGCTCAAGGCGAAGGCGGGCACCCACTCGCCGGAGCTGTTCGCCGACACGCAGCTGCCGTTCGAGCGCATCGCCGCACTCAAGCCCGACCTGATCCTCGGCACCGACCGGTCCACGTTGGCCCAGGACTACAAGACGCTCAGCGCGATCGCCCCGACGCTGTCGTCCGCGTCCGGCTACAACAAGGACACCTGGCAGGTCACCACCCGTCGCGTCGCCACGGCACTGGGCCGCTCGCCCGAAGCCGAGAAGCTCGTGACCGACGTCGAGGCCCAGATCAAGGCCGCGAAGGACGCCAACCCGAGCTTCGCGGGCCGCACGTTCACCATCGGCCCGGTCACCGGCGACGGCACGATCACCACGATCAGCAGCGCGCAGGACGCGTCCGCCCTGTTCTTCGCGCAGCTGGGGCTCGTGCTGTCGCCGAAGGTGACGTCGCTGCCCCAGACCTCCATCCCGGCCGCTCGCAGATCAGTCCGGAACGCCTGGACCTCATCGACGCCGACGTCCTCGTGCTCACCTACACGACACCCGGCAGCCGCGCGCAAACCGAGGCGCTGCCACTGTTCCAGCAACTCCCCGCCGTGCGCCGCGGCTCGTACGTCGCCCTCGACATCACGACGGCGATCGCCCTGGCGTTCCCCTCGGCACTCAGCGTGCCCTACGGCCTGCAACAGGTCGTGCCCAAGATCTCCGGCGCGATCAAAGCCTGAGCCCGCCAACTCCACCACAGCGCGAGATCGCGCCGGCTTCTGGATTGGGCGGTGCGATCGGCCGCCAGGCCGATCCGACCGCTCAATCCAGAAGCCGGCTCAAAGGCGATCTCGCACGCCCCGGCGGAGCCGGGGCCAAAATCACTGCAGGAGAGCGACGCACTCCACGTGGTGGGTCATCGGGAAAGCGTCGAACGCCCGCAGGTCCGTGAGGGAGTACCCGTGGTCGGCGAAGGTCGCGAGGTCGCGGGCGAGGGCGGCGGGGTCGCAGGCGACGTACACGATGCGGTCGGGCGAGCCCGCCGCGATGGCGTCCACCACGGCGCGGCCGGCGCCCTTGCGCGGGGGGTCGAGGACGACCACGTCGACGGGCTTCGGGGCGTCTTCGAGGGCGTGTTCGACGCGGCCGGCGCGCCACGAGACTTGGGGCAGGTCGGCGAGGTTGCGCTGGCCGTCGGTCACCGCCTGGCGGCCGGACTCCACGGCGAGCACGTGCCCGTCCGGGCCGACCTGGTCGGCCAGCACCGACGCGAACAGGCCGACGCCGGCGTAGAGGTCCCACGCCACGCCGCCGCGCGGGGCCTCGGCCCACTCGCGTACGAGCTGGGCGAACGTGTCGGCCGCGAAGGGGTGCACCTGCCAGAAGCCGTGGGCGTCGAGGCGCCAGTCGCGGCCGGCCGCGTGTTGCACGGCGAGGCCGCCGGACAGCTGGCGGGACTTGGTGCGGCCGTGGACGGTGGAGAGCTCGCGCAGGTGCGTGTGCCCGTCGCCGTCGGTGGTGGTCTCCAGTTCGGTGCCCGGGCGCCAGCGCTTGGCCAGCGCGACGTCGAGCGTGCCCGGCACCGCGATCGGGCAGTCGTCGAGCGCGACGACGCGGTGGCTGTGGTGCGCGCGCAGCCCGGCGCGGCCGTCGCGGCCGGCCACGAGCCGCACGCGGCTGCGCCAGCCGAGCGGGCCGCCGTCGAGCGGCTCGACCACGACGTCACGCGTGATGCCCGCGAGGCGCTCCAGCTGTTCGGCGACCACGGCCGCCTTCAGCGAACGCTGGTACGCGGGGTCGGCGTGCTGCCAGTCGCAGCCCCCGCAGCCGCCCGGGGCGGCCAGCGGGCACGGCGGCGTGACGCGATGCTCCGACGCCTCGAGCACCTCCACCGCGTCCGCCCGGCAGAACGAACCGCCCTTGTCCTCGGTCACCTCGGCGCGCACGCGCTCGCCCGGCAACCCGTGGCGCACGAACACCACCCGTCCGTCCACACGCGACACGCAGTGGCCGCCGTGGGCGACCGGGCCGATCTCGAGCTCGAGCACACGGCCGAGCCAATTCTCCGTCATTCAGCAGTTTCCTTGGCCGGTTTGGGGGTTTCCACGGGCTTCGCGACACCACCGGCGCTCGCCGCGAACCCACGTCGCACGTCGCCGGCCGCGGGTCGGGCCCGGCGTTCGCGATCGGCCGCTTTCGCCGAAGACTCCAGCTGCCACGGCACACTCGCGACGATGACACCCGGCTGGAACAGCAGCCTTCCCTTGAGCCGCAACGCACTCTGGTTGTGCAGCACCTGCTCCCACCAGTGGCCCACCACGTACTCCGGGATGAACACGGTGACCACGTTGCGCGGGTTGTCGCCGCGCACGCGCTTCACGTAGTCCAGCACCGGTTTCGTGATTTCCCGGTAGGGCGACTCGACGACCTTCAGCGGCACCTTGAACTTGTGCGCCTCCCACTCGGCGGTGAGCCGGCGGGTGTCGGCGTCGTCGACGTTCACGGTCACGGCCTCGAGCACGTCGGGCCGCATTGCCTTGGCGTAGGCCAGGGCGCGCAGCGTCGGCCGGTGCAGTTTGGACACCAGCACGATCGCGTGGTTGCGCGAGGGCAGCACCGTCGGGGTGTCGCCGAGTTCCTTCAGCTCTTCGGCCACGCGGTCGTAGTGCTTCCGGATCGCCGTCATCAACGCGAAAATCGCCACCATGGCGGCGATCGCGATCCACGCACCGAGGAGGAACTTGGTGATCAGCACGATGATCAGCACGGTGCCGGTCATCGTGAGGCCGATCGCGTTCACCGTCTGCGAGCGCCGCATCCGCCGCCGCACCGCGCCGTCGGTTTCCTTGGCCAGCAGGCGGTTCCAGTGCCGGACCATGCCGGTCTGGCTGATCGTGAACGACACGAACACACCGACGATGTAGAGCTGGATGAGCCGCGTGACTTCCGCGTCGAACGCGATGATCAGCACCAGCGCGAAGATCGCGAGGAACAGGATGCCGTTGGAGAACGCCAGCCGGTCGCCGCGCGTGTGCAGCTGCCGCGGCAGGTACCGGTCCTGCGCGAGGATCGAGCCGAGCACCGGGAAACCGTTGAAGGCCGTGTTGGCCGCCAGCAGCAGGATGATGCCGGTGGCGAAGGAAATGTAGTAGAACGCCGGCGGGAAGCTGGCGAACACGGCCTGGGCGATCTGCGTCACGATCGTCTTCTGCTGGTACCCCGCCGGAGCGCCCTGCAACTGCTCGGCCGGGTTGTCGGCGAAGTTCACCTTGGTGATCACGGCGAGCGTGATGATGCCGATGAGCATGACCACCGCGAGCACGCCCATCAGCAGCAGCGTGGTGGCCGCGTTCTTCGACTTCGGCTTCCGGAACGCCGGCACGCCGTTGCTGATCGCCTCGACCCCGGTCAGCGCCGCGGCACCGGAGGAGAACGACCGCAGGATCAGGAAGACGAACGCGAAGCCCGTCCACGTGCCTTCGGAGTGCAGTGTGAAGCCCGCGCTCTCGGCCCGCATCGTCGTGCCGGTCGCGGCTTCGATCAGCCCCCACCCGACCATGACCAGGATGCCGATGATGAAGCCGTAGACGGGGATTGCGAAGGCTTTGCCCGATTCGCGCACTCCGCGCAGGTTCAGCGCGGTCAGCACCGCGACGATCACCACGGCGGTGATCACCTTGTGCTCGGCGACCCACGGGATGGCCGAGCCGATGTTGGCCACACCGGACGAAGTGGACACTGCGACGGTCATCACGTAGTCCACGAGCAGCGCGCTGGCCACGGTGAGCCCGAACTTGCTGCCCAGGTTGGTGCCGGCGACCTCGTAGTCACCGCCACCGCTCGGGTAGGCGTGCACGTTCTGCCGGTACGACGCCACGACCGTCAGCATGACCAGCGCCACGGCCACCCCGATCCACGGCGCGAACGCGTACGCCGACAGCCCGGCGAAGCTCAGGGTCAGGAAGATCTCCTCCGGCGCGTACGCGACGCTGGAGAGCGCGTCCGACGCGAAGATCGGCAGCGCGATGCGCTTGGGCAGGAGCGTGTGGCCGAGGCTGTCGCTACGGAACGGACGTCCGAGCACCAGGCGCTTCAGCACGGTCGGGAACTTCGACACCTTGGAAGACTAACTGCCACCCCGCACGGTAGGTTCGGCGCTGGTGCGCGAGGGTACCTACGGACGGGTTTACCCCCACCTACGAGGAGGCAGGGCGTGCACGTGGTGATCATGGGGTGCGGCCGGGTCGGCGCATCCCTGGCCGCGGCGCTGGAGCGTCTCGGCCACGAGGTGGCCGTCATCGACAAGAACCCCCAGGCGTTCCGCCGGCTGGGCAGCGACTTCCACGGCCAGCAGATCGTCGGCGTCGGGTTCGACCGGCAGGTGCTGATCGAGGCGGGCATCGAACAGGCCGGCGCGTTCGCGGCCGTGTCGAGCGGTGACAACTCCAACATCATCTCCGCGCGGGTCGCGCGCGAGAACTTCGGCATCGAGCACGTGGTCGCGCGGATCTACGACCACAAGCGCGCCGCCGTGTACGAGCGGCTCGGCATCCCCACCGTCGCGACGGTGCCGTGGACCACCGACCGCTTCCTGCGCACGCTCCTGCCGGACGGCGTCGCCTCGGTGTGGCGTGATCCCTCGGGCAACGTCGCGCTGCTGCAGCTGCCGCTGAACGAGGGCTGGATCGGGCGCAGCGTGCGCGAGCTCCAGGACGCCACCGGCGCACGCGTCGCGTTCATCATGCGGTTCGGCAACGGCGTGCTGCCGGACAACAAGACCATGGTGCAGGCCGACGACGTCGTGTACGTCGCGGCCCGCTCCGGCACCGTCAGCGACGTGACGAGCGTGGCCGCTCGCGCTCCGGAGGAGGAGAACTGATGCGGGTCGCGATCGCGGGTGCCGGCGCCGTCGGGCGCTCCATCGCCGTCGAGCTGATCGACGGACGGCACCAGGTGATGCTGATCGAGCGCGAGGCCGACCAGTTCGAACCCGACACCGTGCCGCAGGCCGACTGGGTCCTCGGCGACGCGTGCGAGGTCTCGATCCTCGAGGAGTCGGGGATCGAGCGCTGCGACGTGGTGATCGCCGCCACCGGCGACGACAAGTCCAACCTCGTGGTGTCACTGCTCGCGAAGACGGAGTTCGCCGTGCGCCGCGTGGTGGCCCGGGTGAACAACCCCGCCAACGAATGGCTCTTCACCGACGCCTGGGGCGTCGACGTCGCCGTGTCGACCCCGCGCATGCTCGCCGCGATGGTCGAGGAGGCCGTGAGCGTCGGCGACCTCGTGCGGCTGATGACCTTCCGCCAGAGCCAGGCGAACCTCGTGGAGCTCACGCTGCCCGAGGAGACCCCGTTGGCCGGCAAGCCCGTGAGCGAGATCGCGCTGCCCCGCGACGCGGCGCTCGTGACGATCCTGCGCGGCGACCGCGTGATCGTGCCGCAGCCGGAGGACCCGCTGGAGGCCGGTGACGAGCTGCTGTTCGTGGCGACGTCGGACGTCGAGCCGGAGATCCGCACGGCCCTGGGATACTGACGCAGACGGGAAAGGCCCCTCACGAGCACGTGAGGGGCCTTTCCGGCGTCTTGGGGAAGTCGGTCAAACCTCCGGAGTCGGCGTCTGCGCGTACTTCTCGCGCAGCCGGGCCTCGACCTCCGCGTCGGTCTCCGGCTTCGGTTCCGTCTCGGCCAGTGCCTTGAGCCGCTTGTCCGAGCGGCGGACCGCCCAGACGACCACGAGCAGGCCGAGCGCGTAGAGCGGGTAACCCATGGCGATCTTCGCGAACGCCAGCCAGCCGGTGTAGTCGCTGTTGTAGAGCCAGCGCTGCACCACGAACCGGGCGGCGAAGATCACGGCCAGCGCGAGCGTGGCGACGTCGTAGCCGTAGCGCGAGGGCTTGTCCTTGCGCCAGGCCTGGCCGGTGCCGTTGAGCGCGCTCCACACCACGCCGGCGATCGGCCAGCGCACCAGGATCGACAGCACGAACACACCGCAGTAGGCGAGGCTCGCCCAGATGCCGAAGAGGAAGAAGCCCTTGGCCGAACCCGTGCGGAACGCGATGAACGCCGCGATCGCGACCCCGAAGAACCCCGAGATCGCCGGCTGCAGCGGCTCCTTGCGCACGACCCGCAGCACCGTGATCGCCACGGCGCTGCCGACCGAGCCCCAGATCGCCGCGGTGAGCCCGAAGAAGGCGTTCACCAGCACGAACACGATCACCGGCACCGACGAGTAGAACAGACCGGACACGCCGCCCATCTGCTCCAGCAACGTGGGTTCGGGCTTCTCGGCGTCGGTGTCGGTTCCGTCGTCGGCGCGGTGCTGGTCGCTGTCCTGCTTTTCGTCCCCGCCTTCGGGCACGTGCTTCTCGTCGCGGGGAGCGGGTTCAGTCACGGGAGTCGATCAACCTACCGGGCTCTGGAGTTCGTAGTACGGGTTGTACAGCACCTTCTGGCCGTCACGCTCTGCCATCCGGCCGCGGACCTTGATGGTCCGACCCGGCTCGATACCGGGGATCCGGCGTCGGCCCAGCCAGATTAGCGTCACGCCCTGTGTGCCGTCGAACAGCTCGGCCTGGAGCGTCGGAGTTCCCTCGCTCGGGCACAGCTCGACGCTGCGCAGCCTGCCGAGCACTGTCGCCTCTTCGCCGGACCGGCAGTCACAGGCGCGGCGCGCCCCTTCGGCCCCGGACCTCTCGGACATCTCGTCGGCGTCGAGGTCCTCGACGTCGCTGGTCAGCTTGCGAACCAACCGGCTGAAGTAGCCGCCGTCCTTGGCGGACATGGTGTGCTCCTGTGCTCCGGGGCCCCCGACTTCGCGGCCCGTGCGTAAACCAGCGTAGCTGTGGTTCACATCAGCGAAACGGGTTTGCGCCAAGATCGCAACGTGACGTCCGCAATCCGGAACTTGCCCGTGGTCCTGCTGCCCGGAACAGGGTCCGATGAAACGTTCGTTCAGTCGGTGTTCACCGGCCCGTTGGCTTTGGTGGGCGCCCGGCTGATCGCGCCTCCCCCGCCGCCCGGTGCCGCGCTCGCCGAGGGGTACCTCGAAGAGCTGGACCGGCTCGCGCGGGTGCACGGGTCGCTGGTCGTCGGCGGCGTCTCGTTCGGCGCGCACCTGGCCGCGGAGTGGGCGGTGGCGAACCCGGGCCGTTGCGAGGGGCTGGTGTGCGCGCTCCCGGCCTGGAACGGCGAGCCCGGCTCAGCGCCCGCGGCCGTCGCGGCGCGCGCCTCAGCCGATCTGGTGGCCGCTCAGGGGGTCGACGGCGCGCTGGCCGCGGTGGCGGCCGGGAGCCCGGCGTGGCTCGTCGCCGAGCTGTCTCGGGCCTGGCGGCGCCACGGCGACGACCTGGTGGCGGGGCTGCGGGTCGCGGCGGGCCGGCGCGCGCCGTCGTTGACCGAATTGGCGACGGTCGCGGTGCCGGCCGGGGTTGCCGGGTGCGCCGGTGACCTGGTGCACCCCGTGGCGGCGGCGCGCGAGTGGGCCTTGGTGCTGCCGAGAGGGGAGCTGGGCGTGGTCGAGCTGGCCGATTTCGGGCGGGACCGCGAAGTGCTGGGACGCGCGAGCCTGGTCGGGTTCCTCAAGGGCTGGTTCGAGTCCGCCGCCGGAACTGTGTAGTGAAAAGAAATGAACGAAGGCCCCGGCACGGGTGAGTGCCGGGGCCTTCCTCGTACGACGGTCAGCCTTCTTGCTGCTCGGCGATGTGCTGCGCGACGGCTTCCGGCAGCGTGATGGGGAGCGGGGTGCGCACCGGCATCGGGGAGTCGCCGCGGTCGACGATCGTGTGGCGCACGATCATGCGGAGCACGTCGGGCGCCTGCGCGGACTGCGACTGCGGACCGGCGATCACGCCGCGCAGCATCCAGCGCGGGCCGTCGACACCGACGAAGCGCAGCGCGACGTCGCCGACGATGGCCGAGAGCTCCAGGCCCCACTCGCCGCGGCCGACCGTCACCTTCGCGCCGTCGGCCCGCAGCTGGTCGGCCAGCTCGGTGCCGACCTCGCGCCACAGGCCGCCGGAGCGCGGCGCCGCGTAGGCGCTGACCGTGATCTGGCCCTGCTCGGTCACCACGTGGACCGCGCGGACACCACCGGCCTCTGGGTCCATCTCGACCTGCACCTGCGAGCCGTCCGGGACCGGGACCCGCACCGAACCGAGGTCGATGCGCGGGATGCCGTCCTCTTCGGCGTCGGCGACGTCGAAGGGCCCCTGCTCGGTCTCCGACAACTGGTTCTCGGGTTCGATCGCGTCGTCGGCGTCCGCCCCGGTGTCGCCCGCGGCGCCGTCGGCGGGCTCGGTCGGCCCGCCGTCGGACTTGCGCTTGCGTCCGAAGATCCCCACTACTTCTCCGTTCCTTCCCCAGTGCCCGCATCCGCGCCGGGCACGTCCGGGACCAGTGTGGCGTGCCCGCCCGTCGAGCCGTAACCACCGGCGCCACGTTCGGTGTCGCCGAGCTCGGCGACCTCCACGAACACGGCGTGCTCGACCCGCTGGATCACCAGCTGCGCGATCCGGTCGCCGCGCGCGAGCACCACCGGGTCGTGGAGATCATGGTTGATGAGGCAGATCCGGATCTCACCGCGGTACCCCGCGTCGATCGTGCCGGGGGTGTTCACCACCGAAAGGCCCACGCGGGCCGCCAGCCCCGAGCGCGGGTGGACGAACCCCGCGAACCCCGGCGGCAGCGCGATCGCGACGCCGGTTCCCACCACCCCGCGTTCGCCGGGCCCGAGCACGATATCCGAGGTGGTGACGAGGTCGGCGCCCGCGTCGCCGGGCCGCGCGTACGCGGGCAACGGGACGCCGGGGTCGAGCCGGGAGAGGAGTACCTGAACGCTGGACACGGGCGGCGAGACTACCCTTGTCGCGTGGCTGACACCGTGAACACCGCCGTGAAGCGCGGACTGGCGCACTCCGAACGGCTGTACGTGCCGTGGTGGGGCTGGCCGCTGCCGATGCTCGGCGCGATCCTGCTCGGCGTGGAGATCCACCTCGGGTACCCCTCGATCCCGGTGTGGATCCCGCTGCCCATCGCCATCGTCGTGATGGGCGCGCTGCTGCTGTCGCTCGGCCGCTCGCGCGTGCGGGTGACGGGCGGTGACGAGCCGGAGCTGTGGGTCGGCGACGCGCACTTGCCGCTGCGCTTCGCCGGCGTGGTCGAGATCCTCGAGAAGGACGACAAGCGCCGCGCCCTCGGACGTGACGGCGACCCGGCCGCGTTCGTGATGCACCGCGGCTGGGTGGGCCCGGCGGTCCGCGTGCAGCTCACGGACCCGGCCGACCCCACGCCGTACTGGCTGTTCAGCACGCGCAAGCCGAAGCGCGTCGCCGAACTCCTGCGCGCCCGTTCCTGAACGGGCGCGCCTGAAGTTTTCCGCGGAACCGGTCCCGCGGACGCGGAAGGGGGCCGGCCTGGTGGGCCGACCCCCTTTACCCAGCTCGCGAGCGAGCTTCCCCGGACCGCCGCGACTGTGTTTCCCCTGAAAACCTGTGTTCCCCTGAAGCCCTGTACGAGATCCCCGTACGCCGTCAGGCGCAGGCTGTGCTCAGGCGCAGTCGCGGCAGATCAGCCGGCCGCCGTTGTCTTCGGCGAGCCTGCTGCGGTGGTGCACTAGGAAGCAGACCGAGCAGGTGAACTCGTCAGCCTGCTTCGGCACGACCTTCACGGTCATGTCCTCGCCGGAAAGCCCGGAAAGGTCGGCACCAGGAAGCTCGAAGTTCTCGGCGTTCGCGTCCTCGTCGACGTCGACGACGCCGGACTGGTTCTCGTTCCGCCGGGCCTTCAGCTCCTCCAACGAGTCTTCGGCCAGCTCGTCGGCTTCGCTGCGGCGCGGAGCGTCGTAGTCGGTAGCCATGTGTCCCTCACCCCTGCGAATCAGCTTGTCTTGTTCTTCCGGTCCCGCGGGCGTGCCCGTGAGCCGGTCGTGCCGCTGGTCAACGTTCCAGCGCCCCTGTTTGTGCCCGGCGCCCGCAGTGACCGAGGTCTCAGCCAGGTGCCCCTCTTCCTGCGGCCGGAGCCCGGGAAGGGTAGCTCACCGTTCGCCGAGCTCCGCACCGAGTCGCACATTGCTTGAATTTCGTCACCCGACAGGGGGAACCCGCAGGTGAGACGGGTGCGGTCCGGTCAGGTTGCCCGCGCGTCGCGAAGATCACCCGGCAGCGGTGTCCGCTTGCTCCCGCGGAGGTCTCCGTGGTGCGATCGGCGGACCGGGGATTCGCGGCCCGGCCTCGGCGGGGACGGGGCGGGCACACGGTGACCCGCGCCACCGGGTGCGGCGCCGAACGCCTAGGCTGGGCGGCTACGGCGGCCCGCACGGTGTCGCCTGGTGAAACCGGGGACGAAACCGGGGGACGAAACCGACCGGGGCGCGCGGCGCCACGCGGTCGTGGGGGTCTCGCGGCGAGGGGTCCGCGGACGGGGTTTCCGCGTTCGGGAAGGGACGGGGCAGGTGGCGTCGGGGAACGGCTCGGGGGACCGTGGTGCGCGGCCCTATCGCAAGCACCGGCCGCTGCCCGCGCTCATCGTGATCGGGGTGCTCGCCCTCGGCGCGGTGTTCGTGTGGGTGAACGCCGTGGTCGGCCGAGGGGACGTCGACGAGGCCGTGCTCTGCACGCCCGCCCCCACTCCGCCACCGGGCACCACTTACACGACCGTGGCCCACAACGGCCTCGACGACCGCTCCCCCGTGCCGCCCGACAAGGTGGCGCTGAAGGTCCTCAACGCGAGCACCACGCGCGGCCAGGGCGGCATCACGACCACGGCCCTGCGCGAGCTGGGCTTCACCGCCACCGGCGACCCGGCCAACGACCCGGCGTACCCCAAGGGCGACGCCAAGTGCCGCGGCCAGATCCGCTACGGCGAGAACGGCGCCGCGGCCGCCCGCACGGTGAGTCTCGTGGTGCCGTGCGCCGAGCTCGTGCGCGACAACCGCAAGGACGCCAGCGTCGACCTCGTCACCGGCACGCTCTTCGACGACATCCACCCGCGCCCGGAGGCGCGCCAGATCCTCCAGAAGCTCGCCGACTGGTCCAAGTCCCACCAGGGCGGGGGCGGCAACGAGCAGTCCTCGGGCCCCGGCGCGCCGGTGATCGACCAGACGCTGCTCGCCGCGGCCCGCGACGTCGCCTGCTGACCCTGGACCCCCGCGCGGGGGTCCAGGGCACGCGTCAGACGCTCTTGGCGTCCAGCGAAGCCAGCACCTGCCGCAGCGGCTCCGCGATGCCGGGCGCCGCCGCGAAGGTCACGTCCTCGCCCAGGTCGGGTGCCGAGCCCGGCAGGAGGATCGTCGCGCCGGCCTCGGCCGCGACGAGCGCCCCGGCGGCCCAGTCCCAGCGGTGCAGGCCGTGCTCGAAGTACGCGTCGAGCCAGCCCGCGCCGACCGCGCACAGCTCCAGCGACGCCGCCCCGCCGCGGCGGAGGTCCCGCACGTGCCCGAGCAGCTCGCCCGCGAGCGCGCCCTGGCGCACGCGACGGTCGCGCGCGTAGGCGAACCCCGTGCCGACCAGCGACAGGTCCAGGCGCGTCGGCGAGGACGCCGAGAGGCGCCTGCCGTCGAGCCAGGCACCCTGGCCCCGCGCGGCCGTCCAGCGGCGGCCGCTGACGGGTTCCACGACCGCGCCGGCCACCGACACCCCGTCGACCTGAGCGGCCAGCGACACCGCGAACGCCGGTAGCCCGTAGAGGAAGTTGACGGTCCCGTCGATCGGGTCCACCACCCAGGTCACGCCGGACCCGGCCGCGGCGCCGCCGCCCTCCTCCCCGAGCACGGGCTCGCCCGGGCGCAGCTCGGCCAGCCGCGCGCGCACCAGCTCCTCGGACTCCTTGTCGATCGCGGTGACCACGTCGGTGTCCGCCGACTTGGTGTCGACGCGGACCTCACCGCCCGCCTGCATGGCGGTCCAAGCCGCCCGCACCAGCCCGGCCGCCTCGACCGCCACCTGCTCCGCAACGCTTTTCAGCAACGACTCGTCAGCTCCCACGTCCGACATGTCACCACATCCGGTTAAAGTCTCCGCAGCAGACTTCTGAATCGTGCGAGAAGGGACCACGTCAGTGACGGCGACCCGAGGTTTCGGAATCGACATCGGCGGCAGCGGGATCAAGGGCGCGCTGGTCGATTTGGAAACGGGACAGCTCATCGGCGAGCGACACCGGATCGAGACGCCGCAGCCGTCAACACCCGACGCCGTCGCGGACGTGGTGGCCGAGATCGTGCGCGCCGCGGAGTGGGACGGACCGGTCGGCGTGACGCTGCCGGCGGTCGTCAAGAAGGGCGTCGCGCACACCGCGGCCAACATCGACCACGCCTGGATCGGCACGGACGCCGACGCGCTGTTCGCCAAGCGGCTCGGCAAGAGCGTCGCGGACGTGGCGATGCTCAACGACGCCGACGCGGCCGGCATGGCCGAGATCCGCTTCGGCGACAAGGCCGCGCGCACCGGCGTCACCGCCCTGCTGACCTTCGGCACCGGCATCGGCAGCGCCGTCTTCCACGACGGCAAGCTCGTGCCGAACACCGAGTTCGGCCACCTCGAGGTCGACGGCCACGACGCGGAGAAGCGCGCCGCGGCGTCGGTGAAGGACAATGAGGGCCTGTCCTACCACCAGTGGGCCAAGCGGGTACACCGTTACCTGACCGTGCTGGAGAACCTGATCTGGCCGGATCTGTTCATCGTCGGCGGCGGCGTGAGCAAGAAGGCGGAGAAGTGGGTGCCGCTGCTGGAGGTCCGGACTCCGGTGATCGTGGCTTCGCTGCAGAACAACGCGGGCATCGTCGGCGCCGCCGCGGCCGCGGTCGAGGGCATCGAGCACTGATCGAGCACGGACCCGCAGACGCCCGGGAACGGCCGCGAAACCAACGCGCGGGTCACGGGAAGGTCACGTGCGGGTACCGTGCGGCAGGCCGGAGGGTGATCGCTTCGCGACGCACTGCCCGGCCGTCGTTACAATGGAACGCGGCCCACGGCTGCGGGAGTGAAAACCGCAGGCCGAGGCGTGTTCCCCGAATGTGAGGCAGCCGAGGTGGCGATACCTCGGCTCGTCATGATCGACCGCTGCGAAAGGGCGTAAGTGGCAGCCGCAAGAACCGCAACCCGAAGCGGGACGAAGACAGCGACCGCAGCCGGCGAGCCGGCCGACGAGGCAGCCACCGGCGCGGCGAAACCCAAGACCGCCACCAGGTCTGCCGGCGCGAAGAAGGCTCCGGCCAAGAAAGCGCCGGCCAAGAAGGCCACCACCAAGGCGCCCAAGACCGAAGACGGCGACCCGGACGGCCCGGTCGACCTCGACGAGGCCGAACTCGACACCCCGGACCTGTCCGACCTGGAAGAGGTCGAGGTCGACGTCGTCGACGAGACGGTCAACGACGAGGTCGCCGACGACGACTCCGACGACTCGGAAGACGAAGCCGAGGAGACGGAGACGCCCGCCGCGCGCCGCCGGAGCAACGCAGCCGCCGAGAAGGGGCCGAAGTCCGCCTCGGACAACCCGGACTTCGTCTGGGACGAGGAGGAGTCCGAGGCGCTGCGCCAGGCGCGCAAGGACGCCGAGCTCACCGCGTCGGCGGACTCGGTGCGTGCCTACCTCAAGCAGATCGGCAAGGTCGCGCTGCTCAACGCCGAGGAGGAGGTGGAGCTCGCCAAGCGCATCGAGGCGGGTCTCTACGCCGCCGAGCGCGTGCGCACCGCCGAGGAGGAGGGCGAGAAGCTCGTCACCCAGATGCGCCGCGATCTCAAGTGGATCGTGCGCGACGGCGAGCGCGCCAAGAACCACCTGCTGGAGGCGAACCTCCGGCTCGTGGTCTCGCTGGCCAAGCGCTACACCGGCCGCGGCATGGCGTTCCTGGACCTCATCCAGGAAGGCAACCTCGGCCTGATCCGCGCGGTGGAGAAGTTCGACTACACCAAGGGCTACAAGTTCTCGACGTACGCCACGTGGTGGATCCGCCAGGCGATCACCCGCGCGATGGCCGACCAGGCCCGCACCATCCGCATCCCGGTGCACATGGTCGAGGTCATCAACAAGCTCGGCCGTATACAGCGCGAACTCCTTCAGGACCTCGGCCGCGAGCCGACGCCCGAGGAGCTCGCCAAGGAGATGGACATCTCGCCGGAGAAGGTCCTGGAGATCCAGCAGTACGCGCGTGAGCCGATCTCGCTGGACCAGACCATCGGCGACGAGGGCGACTCGCAGCTCGGTGACTTCATCGAAGACTCCGAAGCGGTCGTCGCGGTCGACGCGGTGTCGTTCACGCTGCTGCAGGACCAGCTCCAGTCGGTGCTGCAGACGCTGTCCGAGCGCGAGGCGGGCGTGGTCCGGCTGCGCTTCGGTCTCACCGACGGCCAGCCGCGCACGCTCGACGAGATCGGCCAGGTCTACGGCGTCACGCGTGAGCGCATCCGCCAGATCGAGTCGAAGACGATGTCGAAGCTGCGGCACCCGTCGCGGTCCCAGGTCCTCCGGGACTACCTGGACTGATCACTCAGTCTCGACGAAGAACCCCGTCACCGGAATCCGGTGGCGGGGTTCTTTGCTGTGCGCGAAGATCCACTGGGCTTTGATCAACGGGGCAGGCTTCTCGACCGTGCACTGATCGGTGGGGTACGGACCGACCGGCCACTGTGGACGAAGAGGGCTCCCGCTCACAGGACTGGACCTCCGCCGCCCGGACAGGTCCATACCATGACCGGTATGTCCGTTTCCAGTGTTCCGCGGGCGTTCGCAACATTTCCCTCCACTCCCGGAAACATTTCCGGAACGTGATCCGCGGTATTCGCCCACACACCCACGGCGACGATCCGCACGAAGTGAATACCTCGCGGGCCCCGTCCACCGCAACATCCGAAAGTCGGTCCTTCACGTGCCCGCGGCGGAAATCGTGATTATTTGGTTGCCTGGGAACGAAGATCGAAGGGCCTTCTCCGGATTATGCTGCGCCGACAACGAGCGTCAGCAGCATTCGGAAGGCAGCACCGGCTAGTGTTTTCGACGAAAACTCAATCGGGCGAGAGTCAGGCGTGGCCGTCGGTACGGAGTGGAACCTCCGTTCCCGGTGAATCGAGGAAACCGTGATCGGCTTCCTCCTCCGCCGCCTCGTCAACTACGTGGCATTGTGCCTGGTCGCCACCTTCGCGGCCTTTTCCTTGGCGTCGCTGGCTTTCAGCCCGCTCGACGCGCTGAAGCTGCGGAACCCACCGGCTCCGCAGTCCACAATCGACGCCAAGGCGGCCGAGCTCTACCTGAACCAGCCCATCCCCGAGCGCTTCTTCACCTGGCTCGGCGGAGTGCTGCACGGGAACTTCGGCCGCACGGTCGCCGACCAGCCGATCACCGACGAGCTCTTCCGCCGCGCAGGCGTGAGCCTTCGGCTGTTCCTGCTGGGCATCACGATCGGCATCATCATCGGCGTGCTCGTCGGGGTGGTGAGCGCGATCCGGCAGTACAAGGTCAGCGACTACGTGGCCACCACGTTCTCGTTCGTCGTGCTGTCCACTCCGGTCTTCGTGATCGCCACGATCCTCAAAGCGGGCGCCCAGTCGGTGAACGACAACCTGCTCGGCGGGTACCAGTTCTTCATCGTGCAGGGCGAGACGAGCGGCCTCGACGGCAGTTTCGGCGACGTGCTGCTCGACCGGTTGCAGCACATCATCGTGCCGACCCTGGCGATCGTGCTGACGCAGGTGGCGTACTACAGCCGCTACCAGCGTTCGGCGATGCTCGACGTCCTCGGCTCCGACTTCCTGCGCACCGCACAGGCGAAGGGCCTCACCCGCCGGCGCGCGCTGTTCAAGCACGGCCTGCGCACGGCGCTGATCCCGATGGCGACGCTGTTCGCGTTCGGCTTCGGCCTGCTCATCACGGGCGGCATCTTCACCGAGCGGATCTTCGGCTGGTACGGCATGGGCGACTGGCTGGTGACCGGGATCCAGAAGCAGGACACCAACATCGTCGCGACCGTGACGCTGTTCATCGCGATCTGCGTGCTGCTGGCCGGGTGGCTGGCCGACGTGCTCTACGCCGCGCTCGACCCGAGGGTGAGGATCTGATGGCCGCTCCCGTGAACGAGGCCGACATCGCCGACTCCGCCGTGCTGGCGGTCGACCCGGGCAACGAGGCCGAGAGCAAGTCCTCCAGCCGCGGCAAGCTCGTGTTCCGCCGGTTCCTGCGTAACAAGCTCGCGGTCGTCTCGCTGGCCGTGATCGTGCTGTTCTACGTGCTGGCCTTCACCTACACGTGGTACTCGCCGTGGTCGTACGACGAGCTCGACCCGCTGTCGAACCTGTTGCCGCCGGACGGGAACCACTGGTTCGGCACGAACCAGATCGGCGGCGACATGTTCGCGCAGACCATGCGCGGGCTGCAGAAGTCGCTCACGATCGGCCTGCTGGCCGCGCTGTTCTCCACGGGCGTCGCCTCGATCGTCGGCGCGGCCGCCGGGTACTTCGGCGGCTGGACCGACCGCATCGCCATGTGGTTCGTGGACCTGCTGCTGATCCTGCCGCCGTTCCTGATCATCTCGATCCTCTCGCCGGCCTTCCGCGGCAAGACGTGGCTGATCCTGGTCGGCCTGATCGCGTTGTTCCAGTGGATGATCACCGCCCGCATCGTGCGCGGCATGACGCTGACCCTGCGCGAGCGCGAGTTCGTGAAGGCCGCGCGGTTCATGGGCCAGCCGTCGTGGCGGATCATCGCCAAGCACATCGTGCCGAACATGGCCTCACTGCTGATCATCGACGCGACGATCAACGTCGGCGTCGCGATCATCACCGAAACCTCGTTGTCGTTCTTCGGGTTCGGCGTGCAGTCGCCCGACGTCTCGCTCGGCACGCTCATCGCCGACGGCACCGACGCCGTGCGCACCTTCCCCTGGCTGTTCTACATCCCGGCGGGCTTCCTCGTGGTCACCGTGCTCGCGGTGAACTACGCGGGTGACGGCCTGCGCGACGCGCTCGACCCGTCGTCAAGCCGGTCGCGGCGCAAGGAACGCAAGCGCATCGCCGAGAAGACGAAGTCCCCCAGCACCACAGGAGCCACAGCATGACCGCCTCACTCGCACTGGGCGCGGAGACCGAGAAGCCCACCGGCACGGTGCTGGAGGTCGCCGACCTCGACGTGTCCTTCCCGTCGGAGTCCGGCCGCGTGCACGCGGTGCGCGGCCTGAACTACCAGGTCGCGGCCGGCGAGGTGCTGGGCATCGTCGGCGAGTCCGGGTCCGGCAAGTCGGTGTCGTCGCTGGCGGTCATGGGCCTGCTCCCGCCGCAGGCGCGCATCTCCGGCTCCATCCGGTTCCAGGGCAGCGAGCTCATCGGCAAGTCTGACGTCGAACTGTCCAAGCTGCGCGGCAAGAAGATCTCCATGGTCTTCCAGGACCCGCTCTCGGCGCTGACGCCCGTGTACACCGTGGGCGCGCAGATCGCCGAGGCGCTGCTGGTGCACGCCAAGGGCTCGATGACCAAGCAGCAGGCCAACAACCGGGCCGTGGAGCTGCTCGACCTCGTCGGCATCCCGAACGCCGCGGCGCGCGCCAAGGCGTTCCCGCACGAGTTCTCCGGTGGTATGCGCCAGCGCGCGGTGATCGCCATCGCGATCGCCAACGACCCGGACCTGATCATCGCCGACGAGCCGACCACCGCGCTCGACGTGACCGTGCAGGCCCAGGTGCTGGAGGTCCTCAAGACCGCGCAGGAGGTGACCGGCGCCGGCATCGTGATCATCACCCACGACCTCGGTGTGGTCGCCGGGTTCGCCGACCGCCTGATGGTCATGTACGCCGGGCGCGCCGTGGAGCAGGGCCCGGTCGAGACCATCTACGCCCAGCCGCGGATGCCGTACACGCTGGGTCTGCTGGGCTCGATCCCCCGCGTCGACGCACACGAGAAGCAGCCGCTGGTGCCGATCGAGGGCCAGCCGCCCTCGCTGGTGAACCTGCCCTCGGGCTGTCCGTTCGCGCCGCGCTGCCCGCTGGCGATCGACGCGTGCCACCAGGCCGAGCCCGAGCTGCTCACGATCACGCCGGGCAACCCGAACGCGCCGGTCGACACCACGCACCGCGCCGCGTGCATCCGCACCGAGGAGCTGGCCGGTCCCAAGGCCGACGCGGCGGAGGTCTACGGCGCCGAGGTGATCGAGGAGGCGGCGGTCGCGAAGCTGCCGCGCACCCAGCGCACCACCGTGCTCGACGTGCAGGACCTGCAGAAGCACTACCAGATCACCAAGGGCGCGGTGCTCAAGCGCAAGGCCGGGGTGGTCAAGGCGGTCGACGGCATCAGCTTCGACATCGTCGAGGGCGAGACGCTGGGCCTGGTCGGCGAGTCCGGCTGCGGCAAGTCGACCACGCTGATGGAGATCCTCGAGCTGGCCGCCCCGCAGAACGGGTCGGTGGCGGTGCTCGGCCGGGACGTCGCGAAGCTGACCGGCAAGGGGCGCAAGGAGATCCGGCGCGACCTGCAGGTCGTGTTCCAGGACCCGATGGCCGCGCTCGACCCGCGGCTGCCGATCGGCGACATCATCGCCGAGCCGATGGTGACCCACGGCTACGACAAAGCGCGCATGGCCAAGCGCGTGCCCGAGCTGCTCGGGCTCGTGGGGCTGCGCGCGGAGCACGCCGACCGGTACCCGGCGGAGTTCTCCGGCGGGCAGCGCCAGCGCATCGGCATCGCCCGGGCGCTCGCGCTCGAGCCGAAGCTGATCGTGCTCGACGAGCCGGTGTCCGCGCTGGACGTGTCGATCCAGGCGGGCGTGATCAACCTGCTCGACGAGCTGAAGGCCAAGCTCGGGCTGTCGTACCTGTTCGTGGCCCACGACCTTTCGGTGATCCGGCACATCGCCGACCGCGTGGCCGTGATGTACCTCGGCAAGATCGTCGAGATCGGCGACGTGGAGACGGTCTTCGACGCGCCGCAGCACCCGTACACGCAGGCGCTGCTGTCCGCGATCCCGATCCCCGACCCGATCAAGGAACGCGAGCGCACGCGGATCATCCTCACCGGTGACCTGCCCAGCCCGGCCAACCCGCCGTCGGGCTGCCGGTTCCGCACGCGCTGTTTCGTGTTCTCGCAGTTGTCCGAACAGGACAAGCAGAAGTGCATCGACGTCGAGCCGCCGCGCGAGTCCCGCGCCGACGACCACGACGTCGCCTGCCACTACGCCAAGACCCGCGAAGTCGTGTAGCCACGCATCCGTTGGCACACAGGGAAAGAAAGGCAAATATGATGCGACGGAGAATGGCCGCACTCGTGGCTCCCGTTGCCGCTCTGGGGCTCCTGCTCGCCGCTTGCGGCGGCGGCTCCTCCAGCAGTGGTAACAGCGGACTGCAGGACGCCGGCACCCAGCAGGTCAAGTCCGCGGACATCAACGCGATGCCGCTCGACCAGCTCAAGGACGGCGGCGACTTCAAGTGGCCGGTCGACCAGCTGCCCGACAACTGGAACTACAACGAGGTCGACGGCACGGTCGCCGACGGCGCCTGGATGTTCGGCGCCATCATCCCTTACCCGTTCCCGCAGAACGCGGACGCGACGGTGGGCGTGGACCCGAGCTACCTCACCTCGGCCGAGGTCATCAGCACCGACCCGCAGGTGGTCGAGCTGAAGATCAACCCGAAGGCCAAGTGGAGCAACGGCCGGCAGTTCTCGTGGGAGGACTACGCCGCGCAGGCCAACGTGCTCAACGGCAAGAACCCCGCCTACCAGGTGTCGGGCACGACCGGGTACGAGGACATCGCCAAGGTCGAGAAGGGCACCGACGACCAGGACGTGAAGATCACCTTCGCGAAGAAGTTCGCGGAGTGGAAGTCGCTGTTCAGCCCGCTGTACCCGAAGGAGCTGAACGCCGACCCGGACACGTTCAACAAGTCCTGGGCGCAGAAGCCGGCGATCACCGCGGGCCCGTTCAAGGTCAAGAGCATCGACCAGACCGGCAAGACCGCGGTCTTCGAGAAGGACCCGAACTGGTGGGGCCCGAAGCCGAAGCTGGACACCGTGACCTACAAGGTCGTGGAGCGCGCCGCGCTGCCGGACGCCTTCGCCAACGGCCAGATCGACTTCTACAACCTGAACAACGACATCAACCTGTTCAAGCGGGCTCAGGCCGACCCGAACGCGGTCGTCCGCCAGTCCAACAACCCGGACTACACGCACGTCACGTTCAATGGCGCGCCGAGTTCGGTCCTGGCCGACAAGGATCTGCGCCTCGCGATCATGAAGGGCGTGGACACGGTCGGGATCAGCAAGGCGATCCTCGGCCAGATGCAGAAGGACACCACCCCGATCGGCAACCACCTGTACCTCAAGGGTGCCAAGACCTACGAGGACAACTCGGGGCCGTACAAGTACAACTTGGACGCCGCGAAGGCCGAGCTCGACAAGCTCGGCTGGAAGCTCTCCGGTGACACCCGCGCCAAGGACGGCAAGCAGCTCAAGCTGCGCCTGGTGATCCCGTCGGGCACTCCGATCAGCCAGCAGATCGCCCAGATCCTGCAGTCGGAGCTGAAGGCGATCGGCGTCGGGCTGGACATCCAGGCCGTGCCGAGCACCGAGTTCTTCAAGAACTACGTCAACGTCGGCAACTTCGACCTGACGATCTTCCGCTGGCTGTCGAACTCGTTCCCCATCGGCGGCAGCAAGGGCATCTACTACCTCGACCCGAAGAACATCAACCAGAACTACGGCCGCATCGGTGACGACCAGCTGAACCAGCTGCTCGACACCGCCGCGCAGGAACTGGACGACACGAAGCGGGCCGCGGACGTCAACGCCGCCGACAAGGAGATCTGGGCCGTCGGTGCGCAGCTCCCGATCTTCCAGTCGCCGGGTGCCTTCGCCGTGCGCAAGACCCTGGGCAACTTCGGTTCGCCCGGCTTCGCGAACAACCCGTACGACTACACCAAGATCGGCTTCGTGAAGTAACGCTGTACCCCCGGGAGAGCGGCGCGGGCCCCGGCCCGCGCCGCTCTTTCCTTTGTAGACACCTAAGGTGGAGCGCATGCGGAGTTTCCTGCGGCTGCGGCCGGTGCGCCACGTCCTCGTGACGAGCGCCGTCGTGCTGCTCGCGTGCGCGGTGGTGTTCGTGGTGCAGCTGCTGGAGTTCTCCCACGCGCAGGCCGGCGTCCGGGGCATCACGGCGCAGGCCACGGGCACGGTGGTGCGCGGCGGCGAAGGCTCGGCGACCGTGCGCTTCCCGGTGGCCGGCGGGTCGCTCGCGACGGCGGACGTCGCGCTGGACAGCTCGGCCCCGAAGACCGGCACGAGCGTGCCCGTGCTGTACGACCCCGCGCAGCCCTCGCGCGCGCTGATCCGCGACGCCACCCCGATCGTGACCGCCGACCGCGCGACGACCTACGCCACGGTGACCGTGGTCGCGGCCGCGGCGGTGCTGGCCGTGGACCTCTCCCTGTTCTTCACGCGCTTCGTCCGGCCCGCGCGGGCCGCGGCGTCGACGTCCCCGATCCCGGTGCGGCGAGTGAAGGTGCAACGCGGGCTGCTCACGCGGTCCTGGCTCGAAACCGAGACGGCGTCGCCGCGCTGGATCCCGGTGTACTTCTCCCCCACGCTGATCGGCCTGCCCGCGCCGACGAAGGTCGTGGTCCGCGGCGACGTGCGCCGCGACCGGCTCGTCTCCGTCGAGGTGGGCGACGAGCTGCTGTACCCGGCGGGCTCCGTGCGGGCCACCGAACCGCGCGGCCGCCGCATCGACAACCCGGCCGAGCCGGACGAGGAACGCGCGCTCGCCGCGGCGCGCCCCGTGCCGCTCGCCCGCCAGTTCCGCGCCGACCTGCCGGTGCTGGCCGCCGCGCCCGTCGTCGGGGCGTTCTGGGCCTTCGTCGACGGCAGCGGCTTCAGCGGCTGGCTCGTGGTCACCGTGCTCGTCGCCGCGTTCGGCTTCTGGTGGGCCGCGCTGCGCGGCTCCGACCCGTCGGTCTGAACCACCCCAATGTGGCGTTGGGTGCGCTCAACGCACCCAACGCGGCGTTCGGTGCGTTCCAGCGCACCGAACGCCGCATTGGGGCGCTCAGGGGAGCAGCAGGGCCGTGAGGACGGCGGCGAGCTCGTCGTAGGATTCGGCGAGCTTCTCGGCCTGGTCGAGGCGGTGTCGTTCCAGCCGTAGCGCGCCCAGGTGGCGGGCGCGGTAGTAGAGCATGCGCCGCCGGGCCTCGGGCGAGGTGCCGAGCGGGCCGTAGGCGTCCCAGAACGCGTCCCGCTCCGCGCCGGGCTTGGCCAGCGCCATGCGGATCGGCCAGTCGGCCTCCGGGTCGCCCCACCAGCTGCGGTCGTGGTCGTAGACGCCGGTGACGCGGAGATCGTCGGTGAGCATCACGTTGATCGTCCAGAGATCACCGTGGAGCAGGCGCGGTTCGGTGACCTCGTCGAGCAGCGCCGAGTCGCGGGCGGCGAGCTTGCCGACCTCGCGCACGTCGCCGGCGTCGAGGCCGCGGTCCTCCAGGTCGAGCGCGTTGTCGGCGAAGAAGGCGACCAGCGCTTCGCTCCACGAGGCGAAGTGCGGTCCCGCGACCGGGCCGAAGCCGGGCCCGCGCACGTCGTGCACCAGGCGCGTCAGGCGGCCCAGCTCGCGGTAGAACGGCGCGCGCTCGGCCGGCGGATACGTCGGCAGCACGTCGGGCCCGGCGCGGCCGGTGAGCACGGCCTGCACCACGTAGTCGCGCGGAAGCACCTCGTGGGTGAAGTCGGCGGCGATCGTGCGCGGCAGCAGGTGCGCGATGGGCGCGAAGTACGGCGCCGCGACGTACTCGTTGCGCATGAACTGCCACTCGGTCCGCGTCTGGCGCGCGGGCTCGGGGGCCACGCGCAGGATCACCGGCCCGTCGGCGAGCTCCACGCGGTAGGTCGTGTTGTAGCCGCCCCAGCCCAGCTCGGTCGCGGCGCGCACCACGGTGGCGGGCCCGAACACGCGCTCGCACACGGCTTCGATCTGCTCGGGGCCGAGCTGCTGCTGGAACGCCCCGATCGGGCGGTCGAGGGGGCGGAAGTCCATGGGCTCATCCTGGCAGCCCCGTGAATACTCAGGGCACCGCCAGGCCCTCGCGCCTCAACGACTCCTCGATGCGCAGCCGTTCGAGGTCGCGGTCGATGCCCTCGGGCAGGGACTCGAGCCGGTGCTCGACGCCGACCGCGCGGCAGGCCGTCTGGAGCAGCTCGTCGTAGGCCTGGCGGGTGCCGATGCGGCGGGCCGCCGGAGTGCCGGGCGGGTAGGACGCGAGCACGCGGTGCACCCGGCGCAGGTCCGCGGAGAGGCGTTCGACGGGCGGGCCCGCCGGCTGTGGCTGCTCGCGGCGGCGGTCCCGCAGCCAGCGGTAGACGGCGGGCACGCGCAGCGCGCACCAGAAGAGCGCCGAGGGGGCGATGCTGACCACGGCGAAGAGGACGAGAGGCCCGGCCACGCTGCCGGTCGCGTCGGCCACGCGTCCAGTGTAAGCCGCGTCACAGGTGATCGCGCCGGCGTTTGCGGGCCTGTCCCGCGAACAGCACGGCCGCGCCCACCGCGAGCAGCACGGCGCTGGCCGCGATGTGCAGCTGCGGGGGCAGCAGGTGCAGCTGCACGAACCAGCTGGGGTTCGTGGAGCCGGCGAGCCGGTTGATGAGCCCGCCGGCCCCCTGGATCACGAGCAGGAGACCGAGCAGCTCGATCACGAGGTCACCTTTTCCTTGCTCGGCTCGTCCTTCTTGCCGAACAGCTCGGTCCACAGCGGGCCGGCGAACAGCCAGATGCCCACGAGACCGCCGAGGCGCGGCAGCCAATCCCACAGCGGTCCGACCTGACCCGGGCGGCCGATGAGGAAGATCGCGGCGAGCAGCAGCACGGCGGCGATCACGCAGGCCAGCACGCACTTGTACCACTCCCGCCACTCGTGGCGGACCTTTGCCTTGCCCCGCAGTTTCGGTGCGGGCGGCGGGCCGCCGGCGAAGCGGTGGGCGAAGCGCACGTCGGCCCAGCGGACCATGCTCGGGCCGAACACGACGCTGAAGCCCAGGTACACGGCGGCGAGGCCGTGCGACAGGTTCGGGGTCGTGCCGCTCGCGAGGTCGATGACGGTGGCGACCAGCACCACCAGGTCGATCGCGGGTACGGCGGCCAGCAGCACGGTGCTGAACTTCTTCAGCTTCAGCGGGTAGCGCGCCACCAGGCCGCCCACGAGCACGACCCAGAAGGCCACTTCACCCCCGACGATGAACAGGGTCGCCGGGTTGTCGACGAGGTAGTTCCCGATAGCGTTCATGATCCCCACTGTCCCGCGAAGAACACTGGGGCGAATCGGTGAAGGGCACGATCGGGGGGTCATCACTTAGTAGGACGACCACCAGTGGCCCCTGTGCTTCCATGGGGTCGTGCCGCTGCGAGGAACCCGCGCGCCGGCCCTGTTCAAGCCCCGGGAACTGCCCCCGTGGCAGCAGGACGGCCTCATCGCCCTGTTCGTCTTGGTCGTGGGTCTCGCGCTGTACCTCACCGACGTCTACCGCCTGATCCCCGGCCCCGACCACTTCGGGCTGTGGGTGCGGCTCGTGGAGCTCGCGGTGCTGTGCGGCCTGTCGTTCCTGCGCCGCTGGGTACCGGGCGGGCTGCTGCTGGCCACGGGCGTGCTCGCGGCCGACCTGGTGCTGAGCCCGTCGCTGCCGGTCGTGGCCGTGTACACCGACTTCCTCTACGCGGCGACGCTCTACGGGTCGCGCCGCATGAGCCGCGTGATGATCGGCGTGGCGGCCACGGCCGCGCTGGGCGTGCTGGTCGCCGCGCTGGCCGTGTCCGCGCAGTGGCGCGTGGCGGTGATCGGCGCGCTCGGGATCCTGCCGTTCCTGCTGGTGCCGGTGTGGTGGGCGGCGAACGTGCGCCAGCAGCGCGACATCGCCACCACCGAACGCGCCAACGCCGACCAGCTGGCGAAGATCGCCGAGCTCGACCGGCGCGCCGCCGTGGCCGCCGAGCGGGCACGGATGGCGCGCGACCTGCACGACGTGATCGCGGGCCACCTCTCGGCGATCGCGATCCAGTCGGAGGCGGCGCTGTCGATGGCCGAGGATCCGAAGATGTCGCGCGCGGTGCTCGAAGCCGTGCGGGAGAACAGCGTGAGCGCGCTCGACGAGATGCGCACGATGATCGGCCTGCTGCGCGCCGCGTCGGAGACCGGTGACGACGAGTACGAGACCACCGCGCCCGCGCGGCTCGCCGAGCTGTCGCGGCTCGTGGAATCCGCACGGGCCACGGGGATGGAGGTCGTCGTCGAATCCACAGTGGACTCCTTGGCCGGCCTGCCCGCCGCCGTCGACCTCACCGCGTACCGGATCGCGCAGGAAGCGCTCACCAACGCGGTGAAGCACGCGCCGGGCGGGCGGGTCGTGGTGGACCTGCGCCGCGACGGCGGCATACTCACCGTCGAGATCGGCAACGAGCTGCGTTCGGCGGCTGCGCGCACCGGTGGCACGGGCCACGGGCTGCTGAGCATGCGCGAACGCGCGAGCGCCGTGGGCGGGACGCTGAGCGCGGGCCCGTCGGGCTCGGACTGGGTGGTCCGCGCCGAGCTGCCACTGGTGGAGGGAAACGCGTGACGGTCAAGGTGCTGGTGGCCGACGACCACGGGGCGATCCGGGCGGGCCTCGTGCTGATCCTGGGCAACGCCGAGGGCATCGAGGTGGTCGGCGAGGCCGCCGACGGCGCCGCCGCGGTCCGGCAGGCGCGGGCGCTGCGGCCCGACGTCGTGCTGATGGACGTGCGCATGCCCGGCACCGACGGCATCACCGCCACGCGCGAGCTCGTCGCCGAGGGACTGGCGCAGGTCCTCGTGCTCACCACGTTCGACCTCGACGAGTACGTGCACGCCGCCCTGCGCGCGGGTGCCGCGGGTTTCCTGCTCAAGTCCGTCGAGGCGCCGCGGCTGATCGAGGCCGTGAAGCTCGTCGCCGCGGGCGAGGGCGTGCTGGCGCCGCAGGTGACGCGCAAGCTCATCACGGCGTTCGCGCAGGCGGCCGGGAAACCCGTCACCGCGCCGTCGGGCCTCGACGACCTGACCGACCGCGAACGCGAGGTGCTGGGCTGCCTCGGCGCCGGCCTGTCCAACGCGGAGATCGGCACCCGCCTGCACATCGGCGAGACGACGGTGAAGACGCACGTGTCGCGCGTGCTCACGAAACTCGACCTGCGCTCGCGCGTTCAGGCCGCGATCCTCGCGCAGGAAGCCGGGCTGGCGCTCGACTGAAGGCGGCGCCGAGCAACCGATCTGCAGGCGGGCCCGTGAGCTTCTAACGTTCTTCCATGGGTGTGCGGAGAACGTTGGACGTGGACGAGGTCCTGAAGCGCCAGGACTCGGGCGAGCTGAAGCGGCGGCTCAGGGGACGCGACCTGGTGGGGTTCGGCGTCGGGATCATCATCGGAACCGGGATCTTCACGCTCGCCGGCGTCGAGGCCAAGACCCACGCCGGCCCCGCGGTCACGCTGTCGTTCGTGATCGGCGCGATCGTGGCCGGGCTCGCGGCGCTCTGCTACGCCGAGCTGGCCTCCAGCGTGCCGACGGCCGGCAGCGCCTACACCTACGCGTTCGCCACGCTCGGCGAGGTGTTCGCGTGGATCATCGGCTGGGACCTGCTGCTGGAGTTCGCGCTCGGCGCCGCCGTGGTGTCGCGCGGCTGGTCCGGGTACCTGGCGAACCTGCTCGGGCTTTCGCCCACGTGGTTCGGCGAGGACGCGAAGGTCAACATCGGCGCGGTGATCATCATCGCGGTGCTGACGGTGGTGGCCGTGCTCGGGATCAAGGAATCCGCGTGGCTGACCAACCTGCTGGTGTGCGTGAAGGTCGCGGTGTGCGTCCTGATCGTCGTGGTGGGCGTGTTCTTCATCAAGGGGGCCAACCTCACGCCGTTCATCCCGCCGGCGCAACCGCCCTCGGGTGGCTCGGGCGTGCTGGAACAGCCGGTGGTGCAGGCCGCGCTCGGGCTCGAGCAGTCGGTGTACGGCATCGCGGGTGTCGTGACCGCCGCGGCCGTGGTGTTCTTCGCCTACACCGGATTCGAGGCGCTGGCCAACCTCGGCGAGGAGACCGTCAACCCGCGCAAGGACCTGCGCGTGGGCATTCTCGGCGCGCTGGCCGTGTGCGCCGTGCTCTACATCGCCGTGTCGATCGTGCTCACCGGCATGATCCCGTTCACCGACATCGACACCGGCGCCCCGCTCGCGGCCGCGTTCGACAGCGTCGGCCAGCACTGGGTCGGCGCGCTCATCTCACTCGGTGCCGTGACCGGCCTGACGTCGGTGATGATGGTGGAACTGGTGACCATCGGCCGCATCGGCTTCGCGATGGGCCGCGACGGCCTGCTGCCCAAGGCCATCGGCACCACCCACCCGCGCTGGGGCACGCCCCACCGCATGACCATCCTCGGCGCCGTCCTCATCGCGGTGCTCGCCGCGTTCGTGCCGATCTCCGCGCTGTCCGACATGGTCAGCATCGGCGCCCTCTCGGCGATGATCATCGTGGCGGTGGCCGTGCCGGTGCTGCGCAAGCGGCGCCCGGACCTGAAGCGGCCGTTCAGCGTGCCGTTCTCCCCCGTGGTGCCGATCATCGCCGCCGTGGCGTGCTTCTACCTCATGCTGAACCTCGACGTGCTCACCTGGATCCGCTTCGCCGCGTGGCTGGTGCTGGGCCTGCTGATCTACTTCTTCTACGGCCGCAAGCACTCCCGCCTCGCGCCGGGCAACCGGACCGAGACGACGACCTAGGCGAAGCCGGGCCGCAGGCCCGCGCCGGCGACCGCTTCGGCGAGCTCGCCGGCGTGGGCCGCGTCCGCGACGAGCAGCAGCACTCCCGATCCGGCCAGCGCGGCCGTGACCCATTCCACCGGCTGCTCGTGGATCCCGTTGTCCCCCAGCACGGCGTAGGTGTCCACAACGGACAGCACCGTGCCCTCTGCGCCGATCCGGACGCCGGCCACCAGCACGTGGTGGTGCCCGGGCGGACGCCACCGGTTCGTCCACAAGGGAGGGACACCGGTGTGGAGGTAGTCGAGCAGGGCGCGTTCCGGGGTGTCGGGCGAGCCCAGCTCGGCCGGGTCCAGCCGCGCGAGCACCGCCACCCGCGGCAGGTCCCACAGCGCCACCAGCAGGTCGACCAGCGCCTGAGGGGACCACTCCCCCGTCGCCGGGACGACCCGCAACCGCCGGTCCGACAACGCTTCCACGGCATCGGCCAGTGCTTCCGGCTCGGTACCGGCCGTCGCGGGGTCGCACGGGACGGGCAACCGGAAGTCGGCCCGGCTCTTCGCCCCGGCCGGTGGTTCGCCCGGCGCGCGGACGGTGCCGGCGGCCACGGCGACCTCGTCCTGGTCCGCCACGGCGCAGCCGGCCGCCCGCAGCACGGCCAGCGCCGCGAAGGCGGCCGAGAGCCCGTCCTTCTGCGGCAGCTCGGCGCGCGCTTCGGCGATGAGCCGCGCGGCGCCGGGCAGCCAGTGCACGGCGGAGAGCTCGGCCACGCGGTCAGTACCGCCAAGCGTGGGCCGCGACGATGTCCTCCGGCGTGCGGTCCGCGGCCCACGCCGCGTCGGACGCGCGCACCGCGCGGAAGGCGCCCAGGAGCTCGTCGCCGAGGGCGCCCGAGACGCGGGGCGACGCGAGCAGCGCCGCGGCCTGCTCTGCGGGGTTCGCCGGCAGCGGCAGGACACCGCGGGTCTCGCGCTCGCCCGCCGTCCAGCCGCCCGGGTCCTCGGCAATCGGCTCGGGCAACGGAGCGCCGTCCTCGATGCCGGCCATCCCCGCGGCCAGCACGACCGCCAGCGCGAGGTACGGGTTGGCCGACGCGTCGGAGGTCTTGAGCTCGACGTTCGCGTGGTCCGGGCCGAGCAGCGGCGAATCCGGCACGTAGCGCAGGGGCGCTTCGCGGTTCTCCACGCCCCAGAACGCATAGGCGCCGGCGAAGTAGCCCGGGCGCAGCCGCATCGTCGAGGGCACGCTCGGGGCCGTGACGGCGGTCAGCGCGGGCAGATCGCGCAGCAGGCCGCCGAGGTAGGCGGCGCCCTCGTCGACCGGCTGTCCTTCGCCCGCGAGCAGGTTGCGGCCGCGGCGGCGCACGGAGGTGTGCAGGTGCCAGCCGTTGCCGGCGGCCGCGAGGCTGACCAGCGGCGCGAAGCTCACGGCGAGGCCGTGGGCGTGCGCGGCGGCGTGGATGGTCTGGCGGGCCAGGAGCTGGTCGTCCGCGGCCGACACGGGGTCGGTGGCCGCCAGCGACAGCTCCAGCTGGGCCGGGCCGTACTCGGCGTGCAGCTGGCCGATCTCCAGGCCGTTGGCGGCGAAGTCGTGCAGCAGCGCGGCGACGAAGCCGTCGAGGCCGACGAGCGCGTGCGGGCTGTAGGCGGGGCCGGGGTGCCCGGGAGCCGCGACGACGTCGGTGGCGCCGGCGGGTGCCACGGCGAACTCGAGCTCGTAACCGGCCTGGAACTCCAGCCCGCGCCGGCCCGCCTCCGCGACCTGGCGCTCCAGCACCGAGCGCTGGCAGTACGGCCAGGGCGAGCCGTCGGCGGCGACCTGCCGCGCGGGCGCCCAGGCGAGCGCGGGCTGGCCGGCGAGGCGGCGCAGGCGGTCCAGCACCGGCACGAGCCGGATGTCGCCCGACGGCGTCGCCAGGCCCGCGTGGCCGTAGGTGATGGCGTCGTGGCTGTCGAACACGGCGAACAGCGAGGTCGCGCCCACGCCGCGGGCGGCGGCGCCCGCGAGGCCGTGGATGGGCACGATGCGCGAGCGCGGAATGCCGTTGTTGTCGGCCCAGGAGAGGTGGACCCCGCGCACCCCGGACAGGGCCAGGTCCTTCGCGACCGCCGACGCCGCCTTGGTCATCGCCACCTCCGGGGTTCGGGTCAGTATCGCGGCTCGGCCGGCGCGTCGCCGGGCTCGTCCCTGCGGCGCAGCGCGACCCCGGCGACCACCGCGAGCGTGCCCAGCGCCTCCGGCAGGCTCGGCACCTGCGCGAGCAGCGCGTACCCGGTGACGCCGGCCGTGACCGGGAGCAGCGCCAGCAGCACCGCGAAGCCGGCGCGGCCCACGCGCCGCAGCACGAACTGGTCGAGCACGTAGGGCACCACCGTCGACAGCACGCCCACACCGATGCCGAGCAGCAGCATACGTGGCGAAGACCACACCTCACCGGTGCCGAGCGCCAGTGGCGAGAGCACGACCGTGGCCACGGCGAAGCCCACCGCCAGGCTGTCCACGCCGTCGCCGGCCACCGCGACGCGCTTGCCGAGCACGATGTACCCGGCCCACGCGGCCGCGGCGGCCAGGGCGAACCCGACGCCCAGCGCGCCGCCCTCCAGCCGCACGTCCGCGATCGCGACGACGCCGACGGCCACCAGCGCCAGCGCGCCGAGATCGCGGCGCGTGCGCGACCCGACGGCCGCCACGACCACGGGCCCGGCGAACTCCAGCGCCACGACCGTGCCGAGCGGGAGGCGGGCGATGGCCTCGTAGAAGGCCACGTTCATCACCGCGGTGACCACGCCGAACGCGGCCGCGAGCAGGAACCGCCGGCCCCGCCACACGGCGCGGGCGGGCCGGCGCCACGCGAGCAGCACCACGGCGGCGCCCAGGCAGCGCAGCCAAGCGACCCCCGACGGGGAGGCGTGCCCGAAAAGCCCGACCGCGATGGCCGCCCCGGCATACATCGAAATTCCGCTGAGAACGAACAAGACCGGGGCCGGAATGGCCGTCGCACGTTTTCCGGATAGTGCAGAACCCACTCCCGCATGGTGCCTGACCTCGGAAAACGGCTACGCACGGGCACCCTTGTCCTAAGGAGCGGGACGGGACTACGACAACTGGGGTAATTCGGCGTGACACAGGTCCCACCGGTGCGGGAACACTTGCGGGCCGCGAAACGTCTGGAACAGTGGAAGCACGAACACCGCGGAGCCGGAGGCGATCCCGCCGAGGGCATCACTTCCGAAGTGGGCGTAGCTGGATCGAGGTACTGGGCGACCAGTACCGGGACGGAGGGAGACCCCCATGACATCACCCACGCTCACCCGCCCCGAATTGACCGCCGCCGACCGATGCGACCGGTGCGGGGCTGCGGCTCAGGTACGCGCCGTCCTCAGCTCCGGAGGCGAGCTGCTCTTCTGCGGGCACCACGCCCGTGAGCACGAGGCCAAGCTCAAGGAACTGGCCGCGGAGATCCAGAAGTAGGGGTCTCGAAGACCACGCCGGGACGAACGTCTCGGCCCGAAGGCGGCAGGTGCCCGATGCACCTGCCGCCTTCGGCGTTTCGAGACCCATTCGCGGTGAAACCGAGACCCCGGCCACTTCGCCACTTGCAACTTCGCGTTTTGCACCGGGTGCTGAATTGACAATTCCTGTCCGGTCCGAAACCGCGCCGAAACCGAATACCGGGCACTTCCGTGGCAAACGCCACACCCGGCAATTCCCGGTGGGCAATCGCGTCGCCTAGACCGTGTCGAGGACGACCTCGAACGCCACCTCGGCGGCGCCCAGCAGCTTCACGTCGGCGCCCAGCGCCGAGCTCACGATCCGCGTCCCGCCGACGGCCCGGCTGACCAGGCTGCGGCGGCGGACCTCGGCGGCCACGGCGCGGATCACCGAGTCCGGCAGCACCGTGAGCAGGTCGCCCAGCACGACGAGCTGCGGGCCCAGCAGGTTGATCACGTTGACGAGCCCGATCGTGAGCCACTCGGCGAACTCCGCGAGCCGGGAGAGCGCCGCCTCGGGGTCGCGGGCCAGCTCCCGCAGCTCGAACAGGATCGCACCCCGCGCGGTGTCCTCCGGCAGTCCCAGGGCCCGGCACAGGGCCGCCTCGCCGATCTCGGTCTCCCAGCAGCCGCTGCTGCCGCAGTAACAGGCGCGTCCGCCCGGGCGGACGACCATGTGACCGATCTCCCCGACGTACCCCGCGCCGCCCCGCAGCGACGAGCCCTGGGCGATGACCCCGCCACCGACACCGACGTCGGCGGACACGTACACGGCGTCGGACGACCCGCGGGCCGCGCCACGCAGGTGCTCGGCGACGGCGCCCAGCTCGGCGTCGTTGCCGACCAGCACGGGGATGCGCAGCACGCTGGACAGGCGCTCGCCGAGGGCGACGTCGGTCCAGCGCAGGTTCGGCGCCTCGTGCACGTGGCCGTCGGCACGGCGCACGACCCCGGGCACCGACACCCCGACGGCCACGGGCGTGACCCCGAGGTCGCCGGCCAGCACGGCGGTCGACTCGATGACGTGCGTGATCACCTCGTCGGCCTCGCGCATCCGGCCGCGCAGGTTCCAGCTGTTGCGGCCGAGGATCTGGCCGCCCAGCCCCACGAGCGCGATCGCCACGTGCTCGACCTGCAGGTCGACCGCGAGCACGACCGCCGCGTGCGGCTGGGGCAGGACCAGGAGCGAGGGGCGGCCCGCCCCTCGTCCCGGCCTCGGCACCTTCTCCTCGACGACGCCCGCTTCCGCGAGCCCGTCGACGAGGGTCTTGATCGTGCTCCGGTTGAGCCCCAGCTCCGCCGCCAGGGTCGCCCGGGTGCTCGGCCCGCCGACGTGCAGCAGACGGAGCAGGGTCGTGCGGTTGTGCCGGCGCACCTCGTCGGGTCGTGCGACGGACGAGCTCGTCACCGGCTTGAGCGTGGCATCGGGCGTCAGCGTGCCGACGCAGCCGCTCGGCGCCGCGACAGCGCGTCGACGGTGGCCGCGAGCAGCAGGACGAGACCGGTGACGATGTTCACGACGGCCGCGGACTGCTGGAGCAGGCCCAGGCCGTTGTTCACGATCGCCAGCACGGCACCACCGATGACCGCGTCGATGATCCGGCCCTTGCCGCCGAACAGCGACGTACCGCCGATGACCGCCGCACCCACCGCGAACAGCAGCGTGTTGAGGCCACCGGACTGCGGGTTGACTGAGCCGATCTTCGACGAGTACACGATCGCGCCGATCGCCGCGAAGGTCGAGCTGATCACGAACACGCTGGTGCGCAGCTTCGCCACGTTGATACCGGCGCGGCGGGCGGCTTCCTGGTTGCCACCGACGGCGTAGAGGTGCCGGCCGTAGCGCGTGCGGTTGAGCACGTAGGTGCCCGCGAACAGCAGCACCAGCACGATCGGGACCACGTACGGAACGCCGTCGATCACCACGAGGTTGCTGGACGAGCGGTTGATCGTCAGCAGGTACGTGGCGACGGCGGAGATGACCACCACCACGCCGACCTTGAACAGCACGATCGGCGTCGGCTGCACCACGAGGCCGCGTTTGAGCCGGGTGAAGTGCTGCCCCAGCGCGATGACCGCGTAACCACCGGCGGCGACGAGGAACATGATCCAGCTGCCCAGCACCGACAGGTTGCCGTTGGCCACCGCGTTGAGGGTGTCGCTCGTGCTGATCGGCAGCGTGCCGCCCTCACCGATGAACTGCAGGATCACGCCCTGCCACACGATGAACAGGGCCAGGGTCACGACGAACGACGGCATGCCGATCTTCGAGACGAGGAAACCGGTGATGCAGCCGATCGCGGTACCCGTGGTGATCGCGATGATCATCTCGAGCCACGCGTTCTGCGGAGCTCCGATCAGGATCACGACGATGCCGATGAGCGAGACCGCGGCCCCGGCCCAGATCCGCTGCAGCAGGGCGAGGATCACGGCGATCGCGAGCACCGCGATGAACGTGACGAAAACGCCGCCGCCCATCGAGCCGAGCAGGTTGCCGTTGCGCACGTAGTGCAGCGCCATCAGCGAGGCGGCCACACCGGAAGCGGTACCGGCCGACAGGTCGATCTCGCCGAGCAGCAGCACGAAGACGATGCCCATCGCGATGATCGTCTGGCCCGCGCCCTGCGCGAGCAGGTTCGCGATGTTGCGCAGGGTGAAGAAGTCGCTCGAGAGCGAGCTGAACAGGATCGCCAGCACGATCACGCCGAGCACGGCGGGAACGGAGCCGAGCTGGCCGTCCTTGAGCCGCGCGAAGTAGTCCTTGATCGCCTCGCCCGTCGACATCGACGTGGTGTCGATGCCGAAGTCGGCGATCGCGTTCGCCGAGTCCGGCTTGGCGGACTTGGCAGGGGTCTCAGTCATGGTCGGTTCTTTCTCGTTGCTCACAGCACGACGTGTTCGGGGCGGGCCAGGCCGAGGTCACCCGACCGGCCGGAGGTGATCAGCTCGACCACCTGGTTGGTCGTCACGTCCTTGGTCTGCACCTCCGCCACCAGACGGCCCAGGTACAGCACGTCGATGCGGTCGGCGACCTCGAACACGTCGGCCATGTTGTGGCTGATCAGAACCACGCCGAGGCCCTGCTCGGCGAGCCGGCGCACGAGGTCGAGGACCTGACGGGTCTGCGCGACACCGAGTGCGGCGGTCGGCTCGTCGAGGATCACGACCTTGCTGTTCCACAGCACCGACTTGGCGATGGCCACGGTCTGGCGCTGTCCACCGGAGAGCGCGGAGACGGGCGTGCGCACCGACTTCACGGTGCGCACCGACAGGGAGGCCAGCGTTTCGCGCGCGGCCTTCTCCATGCTGGCCTCGTCGAGCAGCCACTGGCTGCCGCGCTCGCGGCCGAGGAACATGTTCTGCACGATGTCGAGGTTGTCGGCCAGCGCGAGGTCCTGGTACACGACCTCGATGCCGAGCTCGGCCGCGTCCTTCGGGCTGCTGATGTGAGCCTGCTTGCCGTTGAAGGTCACGGTGCCCGTGTCGGAGGGGTAGATGCCGGCGATGCACTTGACCATCGTCGACTTGCCGGCGCCGTTGTCGCCGACGAGCGCGGTGACTTCGCCCGCACGCACGGCGAAGTCCACGTCGTAGAGGACGTGGACGGGGCCGAAGCTCTTGTTCAGACCTTTGATGTCGAGAATGGGCTCGCTCATGGGGTTCGCTGTTCTTTCGCGTGGGTACCGGGCCGGGACGCGTAGTCGGGGTACGCGTCCCGGCCCGGCTGCTGGGTTGGTGCTACGCGGTGCGGATCAGCTGATGCCGGCCGCGGTGCACTTGGCGGCGAGGTCGCCGGTGCAGACGTCCGAGGCCTTGACGTAGCCCTGCTGGATGACCGTCTTGATGTCGTTGACCTCGATCAGGGTCGGGTTGAGCAGAACCGACTTCAGGTCGCGGTTGTTCTTCGGGTCGTGCAGCGTGCCCGTGGCGATGGCGTCGGCAGCGGCCTTGTCACCCTTGGCCAGCGCGGCGGCCAGCTTGGCGGTGTTGTCGGCCTCTTCCTTGATCGGCTTGAAGATCGTCAGCAGCTGGTCGCCGCGCAGGATGGCCTGCAGGCCGGCCGCGGTGGCGTCCTGGCCGGTCACGGGGACCTTGCCGTTGAGGCCGTTCTTCTTCAGCACGGTGATGACCGCGCCCGCGAGCTCGTCGTTCGCCGCGACGACGCCGTCGACCTTGCCGCCGACGCGGGTGAAGATCTGCTCGAAGGTCGTGCCACCGACCTGCGGGTCCCAGTCGTTGATCGGCTGCTTCTGGACCAGCGTCAGCGCGCCCGACTGGTACAGCGGCTTGAGGACCTTGTCGTGCCCGTCGCCGAACAGCGTCGCGTTGTTGTCCGTCGGGGCGCCCTCGATCTGGACGACCGCGGCACCCTTCTTGTCCTTCAGCGCGTCCGCCATGCCCTGCGCCTGCAGCTCGCCGACCTTCTCGTTGTCGAACGAGACGTAGTAGTCGGCCGAACCGCCGAGGCTCGGGCGGTCGTAGTCGATGACCGGGATGCCCGCGGTCTTCGCCTTGGCCTCGATCGCGGCACCGACGGCCGGGTCGGACGGGGCGATGATCAGGACCTTGACGCCCTGGCTGATGAAGCCGTCGGCGAGGGTCGAGAACTTCTGGTTGTCGCCCTGGGCGTTCTGGATGTCGGCGCTGAAGCCCTGGGCCGAGAGAGCGGCCTGGAGCATCGGCTTGTCGAACGCCTCCCACCGGGCGGAGGTGGCGGTCTCGGGCAGGATCACGCCGACCTTGCCGTTGGCGCCGCCACCGGCGGGAGCGGAAGCCGAGCCGGAGGCGGAGCTGTCCCCCGTGCCCCCGGAGTTCGAGTTGGCACCGCACGCGGTCAGCACCAGGCCGGCGCTCACCGTGGCGGCAAGGAGGGTAAGGGTTCTGCTGCGCATCCTCGTTCCTTCCGGATCATGCTCGCGGGGCGGTGATCCGGAAGACCCGGCGCACCGACGCGCATATGTTGTGGCCGACAACATATGCCGCTGAGCAGCTTCGCGGAAGATAGCTGGATCGATTAAATGACACCAATTGGACACGGTTCTGCAACACGGCCCGAACACAGCCCGGAAAGGGTAAATCCACTGACGGAGTGATCGCCAGTGCGCACCGAGCGTGACGAGATCGACTTCGCTGACTCTTCGTGAGCTGAACGCCCCTTGGCGCCCCAGCGGAGTCCCCCGGACACGTTCGGTGCGCAAATCCCGTTACGCGCAGCCGATCCACGCGCCACGCTCAGGCGGGCAGGATTCGGGCACCGGCCGGGCCATCGCGCGGGTCGGCCCCGCTCCGGGTCCCCCGGACGGTCGCCCGGGACCCTCGAACGGAGCAAGCGTCACCAGGAACGCAGCGTGACGATCCGCTCTTCGAGCTGCTCCACCGTCGCCATGGCGGTCGGCGGGCCGCCGCACACCCTGCGTAGCTCGTTGTGGATGGCGCCGTGGGCCTTCTTCGTGCGGTGGTGGTAGACGCCGACCAGCGCGTTGAGCTCCTTGCGCAGCGAACCGAGGCGCTCGCTCACCGACTGGGGCCGCGCGGGCGCCGGAGCGGCCTTCTCGGCCTCCGGCTTGCGGCGGTTGGCGTCCGAGAGCTGCTCCTCCTGCCGCTTGCGCAGCAGGGCGCGGACCTGGTCCGGTTCGAGCAGCCCGGGCAGGCCGAGGTACTCCTGCTCCTCGTCGGAGCCGGAGAAGACGGCGGTCCCGAACGAGTTACCGTCGTAAATCACCTGATCGAGCTCAGCCGAGGCGCCGAGCGAGGTGAACGCCTTCTCCTCTTCGCCCGGTTCGTCCTCCGTGCGGTTGGCCTGGGCGAGCAGCTCGTCCTCCCAGCCGTCCTTCTCGCGGTGGGGCTTGCCGAGCACGTGGTCGCGCTGCGCCTCAAGCTCGCTCGCGAGCTCCAGCAGCACGGGCACGCTGGGCAGGAAGACGCTCGCCGTCTCGCCCTTCTTCCGGGCCCGCACGTAGCGGCCGATGGCCTGCGCGAAGAACAGCGGGGTCGACGCGCTGGTGGCGTACACGCCGACCGCCAGGCGCGGCACGTCGACGCCTTCGGAGACCATGCGGACGGCCACTATCCAGCGCTCGTTGGTCTCCGAGAACTCCTTGATGCGGCCCGACGCCTTCGGGTCGTCCGACAGCACCAGCGTCGGCATCTCCCCCGAGATGCGCTGCAGGATCTTCGCGTACGCGCGCGCCGACTCCTGGTCCGTCGCGATCACCAGGCCGCCCGCGTCCGGCACGCCCTGGCGCACCTGCGACAGCCGCGTGTCGGCCGCCTGCAGCACCGCGGGGATCCACTCGCCCGACGGGTCCAGCGCGGTGCGCCACGCGCGCGCGTTCTGCTCGGCCGTGAGCGGCTCGCCCAGCCGCGCGGTGAACTCCTCGCCCGCGCTGGTCCGCCACGAGGCCTCGCCGGAGTAGGCCAGGAACACGACCGGCCGGACCACGCCGTCGGCCAGCGCGTCGGCGTAGCCGTACGAATGATCGGCCTTGCTGCGCTGGAAGCCACCCGCGTCGGGCTCGTAGGTGACGAACGGGATGGCCGAGTCGTCGCTGCGGAACGGGGTCCCGGTCAGCGCCAGCCGCCGGCGGGCGGGGGTGAACGCCTCGCGCACCGCGTCGCCCCACGACTTCGCGTCGCCGCCGTGGTGGACCTCGTCGAGGATGACCAGCGTCTTGCGGTTCTCGGTGCGCACGCGGTGCAGCGTCGGGTGCGCGGCGACCTGCGCGTAGGTCACGGCGACGCCGAGGTAGTCCGACGACGTGACACCCGTGGTGTTGCGGAAGTTCGAGTCGATCGGGATCCCGGCCGCCGCGGCCGAGGCCGCCCACTGGTGCTTGAGGTGCTCGGTCGGCGTGACGATCGTGACCGCCTCGATGGTGCGGTCCGACAACAGCTCGGCGGCGATGCGCAGACCGAACACGGTCTTGCCGGCGCCGGGCGTCGCGACCGCGAGGAAGTCCTTCGGCTTGCTCGAGAGGTACTTCGTGAGCGCCCGGCGCTGCCACGCGCGCAGCGGTCGCGCGGTCGAGTCCTTCTCGGCGGGTGGTGCCCCGAGGACCCCCTGCGTCGTCGTCTCGGACAACCTCGCTCACCCCCTCCCCGGGCCGCGAACCGCGGCCGTGACGTGCGAAAACCCCCACTGTGGTACCGGCTTCGACGCCGGCGACTGCGGTGAGGGCACTTCGGGCAGCTTACCTTCCGGGCACCGCGGCGCCCGCCACCGCCACGGGTGGTGTCACCCGACACGCCCGGAGAGGGGACCCGCGACGAGCCAAATTCCCGCGAATGGACCATGCTGGGACCCACCATGGGTGAGGTGAGACCGGACGCCGGGGCGGCGACGGCGACGAAGACGGCACGCAAAGGGCCGTGGCGCCTCATCACGCGCACCTTCGCCAAGGCCTGGGACGGCAACATCTTCTCCGAGGCCGCCGAAGCCGCCTTCTGGCAGACGCTCTCGCTCCCGCCCCTGCTGCTCGGGCTGCTGGGCAGCCTCGGTTTCGTCGGCGAGTGGTTCGGCCAGGGTGTCGTCACGGCCGTGCACGACCGCATCATCACGTTCTCCCGCACCATCTTCAGCACGAACGCGGTGCAGGAGATCATCGAGCCGACGGTGAACAGCATCCTCACGGTCGGCAAGGGCGAGATCGTGTCGGTGGGCTTCGTCATCTCGCTGTGGGCGGGTTCGTCGGCGATGTCGTCGTTCGTCGACGCCATCACCGTCGCCCACGACCAGTACGGCGTGCGCAACGAGGTGTGGCAACGGATCTTCGCGCTGCTGCTGTACCTGTGCGGGCTCGTGATCCTCGTCGTCGGGCTGCCGCTGCTGGCGATCGGACCGGACCTGCTGCCGGAGTTCTTCCCCGTCGCCTGGCGCGACACGGTGTCGGCGTGGGTCGGCACGCTCTACTACCCCGTGCTGGGCGTGATGATCGTGCTGGCGCTGACCACGCTGTACAAGCTGGCGCTGCCGCGGCGGCTGCCGTGGCACCGCGGGCTGCCGGGCGCGGTGCTCGCGATGCTCGTGTTCCTGGTCTCCAGCATCGGGTTGCGCATCTACCTCAACTGGATCACCAAGACCGGCTACACCTACGGCGCGCTCGCCGCGCCGATCGCGTTCCTGCTGCTGATGTTCTTCATCGGCCTGGCCGTGGTCGGCGGCGCGTACTTCAACAGCGCGATCCAGGAACTGTGGCCCGCCAAGGCGACCCGGCGCCAGCGCCGCAAGTGGCGCCGGCTGGAGATGGAGCGGGCCAACGAGCGCATGCGGGCCGAGGAGGGGCGCACGCTCTGGGACCGCACCACGATCCCGTTGCGGCGCCCCAAACGCGCCGCGGACGCCGACCCCGAAGAGCCGCCCGGGGAAGCGGTTCCGGACGAGGACGCGGCAGGCGAACGGCCCGAGCGATCCGGTCACGTCGAGGACGCCGATGCCGACGCCGTGCGCAAGCTGCCGTGAAGGGCACCCCGGTTCCGTAGCGGTGCCCTTCCCGGCCTTGGCTCAGCCCTGCCGGAACCGCCAGGTCTTGCTGTCCACCGCGATGCAGACGCTCGGCGACATCACGATCACGCGCAGGGTGCTGTCGCGCTCGTCGAAGTCGATGCCCTCGACCTCGAAGGTGCCGCTGCAGCCGCTCTGCAGCGGCAGCTGGCCCAGCGACGTCACGTGGCCGGTCACGTCGGAACCCGAGAGCGGCGCGTCGAGGTCGACCTGCAGGAGCGGCTTGGTGGCGCCGAAGAGGCTGCCGTCGGGGTCGTCGGAGGCGCACATCAGGCGCGTGGCCGTGACGAAGTCGCAGCCCTGCACGTCACGGACCTGGTGGTCGAGGCGGATCGCGGAGGCGTAGGGCAGGTTCTGCGACGGGTCGGTGAACGCCACGCCGGGCATCGGGTGCACGAGGAGGCGGTCCATCGTGCCCCACTCGCCGGCCACCAGCCACCGCGCGTCGGGCGAGACGGCGGCGAACGAGTTGTTGCTCGCCTCCCACGGCTCCAGCGCGTGCTTGTAGTCGGTCTGCGTGCCGTCGGGCGCCTGCACGCGGAAGAGCTTCGCGCCGCGGTCGTCGCGCTGGTAGGGCTCCACGTACCAGCCCTGCGCCGAGCCCGGGTCGCCGACGTGGTTCCAGCCCTGCACGGCCAGCCCGACGTCGACCGTGGCGACGCCGGTGTAGCGGATGGTGGTGCCCGACGGGCGGACGATCGTGGCGAGGCCCTGGCTCTCGTCGAGCGGGCGGGCGCGGTCGGACCCGACGGCGGTCCACCCGGTGACGGCCTGGGCGAGCCCAGGCACGGCGGCCGCGAGCACCACGACGAGGGCGAGGACGATCCCGGTTCTGCGCATGTGGAGGTCTCCTGCTGCGGGAAGGAACTGGCGGGATCGCAGATCTACCAGTTCTTCCCCGGCTCCACAGCCACCGGGTGAATGATTTTCACGTTTGTTCGCCCGGGCGTGCCTGCGCGGCCACGCCCGGGGCGGGTCGTCGGGGCCTGCCTACTCGTCCCCGCCGGGGCGGAGGCCGTCGTAGATCTCCTTGCAGGCCGGGCAGACCGGGGAACCCGGCTTGGGCGACTTCGTGACCGGGAAGACCTCGCCGCAGAGCGCCACCACGTGCGTGCCCATGACCGCGCTCTCGGCGATCTTGTTCTTGCGCACGTAGTGGAACATCTTCGGGGAGTCGTCGTCGGTCGACTCGGTGCTGTCGGTCTCCGGCTTCGTCAGCGTCTCGGTGCTCACGCGTCCATCATGCCTCAGTCGCGCGGGTGCCGGAATCTCCGGCCGCGGGACTAGGGTCAGGGCACCCAGGGGCACTCACGGGCACCGACGGCGGGAGCCGCGTCATGGACGGACCGACCGCGACCAGGCCGCACATGCCGGGCTACGGCATCGCCCCCGCTTCGGCCGGGCTGCTGCCGTGGCGCTGGGCCGACGAGCGGTTGCGCGCCTCCCACGACTACTGGCTCGCCACGGTGACCGCCGCGGGCCTGCCCCACCTCATGCCCGTGTGGGCCGTGTGGACCGGCGAGGTGCTGTGGTTCTCCTCGTCGCTGCGCTCGGTGAAGGCGCGCAACGTCGCGGCCGGCTCGGCCGTGTCCGTCGCGACGGAGGACCCCGAAGAGCCCGTGGTGCTCGCGGGCCCGGCCGAGGTCGTCACCGAGGCCGACGAGATCCGGGAGTTCCTCGACGCGATGAACGCCAAGTACGGGACGGCGTACGGCATCGACTTCCTCGACCCGGCCGTGAACGCGTCCGTGCGGGTGCGGCCCGAGACGGTGTTCGCCTTGCGGGAGAAGAACTTCACGACCTCGCCGACACGATGGGAGTTCACGCCGTGACCACCTGGGGCACCGCGGTCGCGCACGCCGGCGGCGACGAGGACGTGGCCCGGGAAGCCTGGCGCGACCTCGAAGCGCGCTACGGCGAACCACACCGGCACTACCACGACCTCGCCCACGCCACGGCCGTCGCGCGGGACAGCGCCGCCCTGACCGAAGGCCTCCCCGAAGCCGAACGCGCCGCCGTCACACTCGCCGCGTGGGCGCACGACGTGGTCTACGACGCCGTGCCGGGCGAGGACGAACGCGCGAGCGCCGGCTGGCTGCGCCACTGGCTCACCCGGGCGGGCGCCGGCGCGCAGCACGTCCGGCGTGCCGAGGTTCTCGTGCTCGCCACCGCGGCCCACGAAGCCCCGGAAGACGACGAAGCGGCCACCGCCCTGCTCGACGCCGACCTCGCGATCCTGGGCGCGACCCCCGCGGCCTACGCCGAGTACGCCGCCGCCGTCCGCCGCGAGTACGCGAAGTACGACGACCCGGCGTGGGCCGCCGGGCGGACGGCGGTGCTGGCGAACCTGCTGGCCCGGCCCCTGCTGTACCGCAGCGAAACCGCGCGGGCACGCTGGGAGACGGCCGCGCGGCGCAACCTGACGGCCGAGCTGACCCGCTGGCGGGAGCACGCCGGCGATCACCGATGATGTCCGTCCGTGACCACACAACTCTTCCTCCACGAGGAGGTCGCCTCGGCGTTGCGTGACGGCCACCCCGTCGTCGCCCTCGAGAGCACCATCCTGTCGCACGGGCTGCCCCACCCCCGCAACCTCGACGTCGCCCACCGCCTGGAGCAGGTCGTGCGCGAAGGCGGTGCCGTACCGGCCACGATCGCCGTGCTCGACGGGCGTCCGGTGATCGGCCTGTCGCCCGCGGAACTGGAGCGCGTCTGCGCGCCCGGCGCCGGACTGGACAAGCTCTCGCTGCGCGACCTCGGCCCGGCCGTCGGCCTCGGCCGCTCGGGCGCGACCACCGTGGCGGGCACGTCGGCGCTGGCCGCCGCGGCCGGGATCGGCGTCTTCGCCACCGGGGGCCTCGGCGGGGTGCACCTCGGCGCGGCGCAGAGCTGGGACGTGTCGGCGGACCTCGGTGTGCTCGCGAAGGTGCCGACGGTCGTGGTGTGCTCCGGCGTGAAGTCGGTGCTCGACATCGCGGCGACGCTGGAAGTGCTGGAGACCAACTCCGTGCCGGTGCTGGGCTACCGCACCGACGAGTTCCCCGCGTTCTACCTCCGCTCGTCGGGCCACCCGGTCGGCTGGCGCGTGGACGACGCGAAGGAAGCCGCCGCCGTGATCGCCGCGCACCGCGCGTACGCGGATTCCGGTGTGCTGCTCACGAATCCCATCCCGGAAGAGTCCGAAATGGACCGTGAACTCCACGACCGGCTGCTGGTCGACGGGCTCGCGAAGCTGCGCGACGGCGGCGTGCACGGCTCCGACGTGACACCCGTGCTGCTGGAGCACTTCCACACCGCGAGCGGCGGTGTGAGCATCGACGCGAACGAAGCCCTCGTGCTCAACAACGCGAAGCTGGCCACCGAGGTCGCCGTCGCGCTGGCGGTGCGGGCGTGACCGGCATCGTGGTGGTCGGCGACGCCGGCCTCGACGTGGTCGCCCGGCACGACGAACCGCTCCCCCACGGCGGCGACGCCCGCGCGCAGATCCGCTTCACCGGCGGCGGCGCCGGCGCGAACACCGCGCTGTGGCTGCGTTCCCTGGGCGCCGACACCACGCTGGTGGCCCGCATCGGCGACGACTCCGGCGGCCGGCTGATCAAGGCCGAGCTGGAGGCGACGGGCGTTCGCTGCGCGTTCGCGGTCGACCCCGAGGCGGCCACGTGCTGCGTCGTCGTGATGGTGGACGCCGAAGGACAGCGCAGCATGCTCGCCGACCGCGGTGCGAACAAACGCTTCCGGCCCGAGGACGTGACCCCGGAGGCGCTGGCCGGCGCAAGCCACCTGCACCTGTCGGGCTACGTGCTGCTCGACCCGTCTTCCCGGCCCGCCGGCCTCGCCGCCCTGGCGGCGGCGAAGGAGGCCGGGCTCACCACGTCGGTCGATCCCCAGGCGGCCGCGCACATCCACGACCCGGCGGCGTTCCTCGACGACGTGCGCGGCACCGACCTGCTCATGCCCAACACCGAGGAACTGGTGGCGCTCACGGGTTCGGCCGATCCGCTGTCGGCGAAGGAGCTGCTCGGCACCGTCGGCGCGGTCGTGGTGACGGCGGGCCTCGACGGTGCCGCCTGGGTCGACGCCCACGGCGTGACCACCGTGCCCGCGGTCGAAGCCGACTGCGTGGACTCCACGGGCGCCGGCGACGCGTTCGACGCCGGTGTCCTCACCACCTGGCTCGCCGGACAGTCCACTGTAGACGTACTGCGCGCGGGGACGCGGCTGGGCGCGCTGGCCGTGAGCCGCCTCGGCCCCCAGCCCGGGTGAAGCCGCCTGCTCGTGAGTGCTGTCCGGAAGTCCCGCGGCAGCACTCACGAGAACGGGTCAGCCGTCGATCACCCGGTGTTCGCGGTTCTCGATCTGCTTCGCCTCCCGCTCGTAGCGGTTGACGTTCTGCGTTTTGCGCGGCGGCCGGTCGTTGGCGATCAGCACCGCGATCCACGGCAGCGGCACGGAGATCACGAGGAACGTGACCGCGAGCCACCACGTGTGGTAGGTCAGCCCGGCCAGGATCAGGCACGGAATGCGGCACACCATCATGATGATGTACTTCTTCTTGCGCGCGGCCAGCTGATCTTCGTAGGACGGTTCTGCCTCGGTGATCAGCACCGGGGCCGGGCGGGGATCGGAACCTCGGGCGGGCTCGTTCACAGCACCACCTCCACCGTTCATGCTCCCACTCCGGGCCGTCATCCGACACCCGGGTGGGACATCCGTGACAACGCGGCGACGACGAGCGTTTCGACGCCCGCGCGCAGCGTCGGGTGCAGGATCGGCGCGAAGCGCGGCGAGTGGTTCGACGGGATGTCGGTCTCGAAGCGGCCCTCGGTCATCGCCGTGATCACCTCCTGCGGCTCGAAGCCCCCGACCAGCCAGAACACCGACGGCACCCCGGCCGCCGCGCCGAACTCGCCGAAGTCCTCGCTGCCGGTCACGAGCGGTGCGGGCAGCACGGTGCCTTCGGCGAAGTGCCCGCGGAAGACCTCGGTGAGCTCGTCGGAAGCGGTTTCGTCGTTCGAGGTCGCCGGGTAGGAGTTGAGCAGCTCGACCGTCGGCGGCTTCGGTGCGTTCGCGCCCACGGCCTCGGCGTTCACGATGCGTTCGATCGCGGCGCGCAGCCGCAGCAGCACCGCGTCGTCGAAGGCGCGGGTGTTGACTTCGAGCACGGCGTCGTCGGCGATGACGTTGCCGACCGAGCCGACGTGCAGCGAGCCCACGGTGACCACGGCCGGTTCGGTGGCCGCGACCTCGCGGGAGACCACCGTCTGCAGCTTCAGCACCACCGAGGCCGCCATCACGGCCGGGTCCACGGTGGTCTCGGGCCGCGAGCCGTGGCCGCCGCGCCCGTGCAGCGTGATGCGCAGGGTGTCGGACGCCGCCATGAGCACACCCGGCCTGGTGAGGACCCAGCCGGCCGGGCCGGGCACGAGGTGCTGGCCGAAGACGACGTCGGGGCTCCCGGCCAGGTCGAACAGCCCGTCGGCGATCATCTCGGACGCCCCGCCGTTGCCCTCTTCCGCCGGCTGGAACACGACCAGCAGCGTGCCGGACCACTCCTCGCGCCCGGCGGCGAGCAGGCTCGCGGCGCCCGAGAGCCAGGTGGCGTGCATGTCGTGCCCGCAGGCGTGCATCACGGGCACGTCGTTGCCCGCCTCGTCGACGCCGCGCGCGGTGCTCGCGTACTCGAGGCCGGTCTTCTCCTCGACCGGCAGCGCGTCGATGTCGGCGCGCAGCATCACCGTGGGGCCTTCGCCGTTGCGCAGCACGCCGACCACGCCGGTGCGGCCGACACCGGGGTGGACCTCGAACCCGTCGGCGCCGAGCCGGCGCGCCAGCTCGGCCGCGGTGCGGGTCTCGGCGAACGCCAGCTCGGGGTGGCGGTGGAAGTCGACGTAGAGCGCCTCGAGGCCGGGCAGGGCCGCGGCGAGCGGGGCGAGGACACGTTCGACGGGATGGGAGGTCACGGAACCCATCGTGGCAGGCTTACCCACCGTGAGCACGAACACGCCTCTGCCCGACCTGTCCGACGACGTCTGCGCGCGGTTGCGCGAGGCCTTCCGGCGCGCCGAGTACGACGCCGACGGGGTGGTCGACGCCCTCGGTGGCGCGGCCCACGCGGCGCTCGGCCGCGGCGAGCCCGAGCCCGCCCGGCGCGCGAGCCTCGACGCGGGCGACCTCGGCACGCTCGTGCGGCTGTTCCTCCTCGGCCTCACCGAGCCCGAAAAGTCCGTGGAGTCCGCTTTTTCGCCGCTGACCCCGGAAGCCGCCGTCGCCGCGGGCATCCTCGCCGCCGACACGGACGGGTACAAAGCCGCCCTGGACATCCGCCCGCACGGCGACGAGGAGGGCTCGTGGTGGGTCGTGGCCGACCTCGACGCCGACATGCTCGGCCACGTCGTGCCCGAGGACCACGTGCTCGGCGTCGGCCACGCCTCGCTCAGCCTCATCCGCGCCACCAGCCGGCGCCCGGTCGGCACCCTGCTCGACGTCGGCACCGGCAACGGCGTGCAGGCCCTGCACGCCACGCGCCACGCCCAGCGCGTGACGGCCACGGACGTCTCCGCGCGGGCGCTGGCGCTGGCCGCCGGCACGTTCCGGCTCAACGAGCTCGACGTGGAGCTGGTGCGCGGCGAGTGGTTCGCGCCGGTCGCGCGGCGCCGGTTCGACCAGATCGTGTGCAACCCGCCGTTCGTGGTCGGACCACCGCGCGTGGACTACACCTATCGCGACTCGGGCCTGGCCGGCGACGACGCCAGCGCGCTCGTCGTGCGCCAGCTGCCGGGGTTCCTCAACGACGGCGGCACGGGGCAGCTGCTGGCTTCCTGGCTCCACACGGGCGGTGAGGACTGGGCCGATCGGGTGGCGCGCTGGCTGCCGGCGGAGACGGACGCCTGGTTCGTGCAGCGCGACGTCGCCGACCCCGCGCTGTACGTGGGCACCTGGCTGCGCGACGAGGGCATCGACCCGCGCTCGCCCGAAGGCCGCGTGAAGGCCGCCGCCTGGCTCGACTGGTTCACCGAGAACCGCGTGCAGGGCATCGGCTTCGGCTTCGTCACGCTCCGCCGCGCGGCCGGGAAGACGCCGACCGTGGTGTGCGAAGACCTGCGCCAGGCCTACGACGACCCGCTCGGCCCGGAGGCCGCGAACTGGCTCGACCGCGTCGACTGGCTGCGCACGCACGGCGACGAGCTCATGGAGACCGCCTTCCGCGTGCCCGACAGCGTGCTGCTGGAACGCGTCGACTCCCCCGGCGACGAGGGCTGGGAGACCACCGTGCGGCGCCTGCACCGCACCGACGGACCCGGGTGGCAGCACGAGGTCGACGAGCTCGCCACGCGGCTGCTGGCCGGCTGCCGGGGCGTGCTGGCGCTGGAGGACCTCGTGGAGCTGCTGGCGGCCGCGCAGGGCCTCGACCCGGCCGAACTGGCCGCCGCCGCGCTGCCCGTGGTGCGGGAGCTCGTGCGGCACGGGATGCTCGTGCCGGCCGGCTCTTCGACGTCGCGGTGAGGGCCGTCGCGGCGCGGGTCACCCGGGCGAGTGTCACGGTCGAGGAAGAGGTGATCGGCGCGCTCGAAGAACCGGGACTGTTGGTGCTGCTGGGAATTCACGCCGACGACGATCGGGTGAAAGCGGCGACGATGGCGCGCAAGCTCCACGAACTGCGGATCCTGCGCGACGAGCAGTCCTGCGCGACCGCGGGCGCGCCGTTGCTGGTGGTGTCCCAGTTCACGCTCTACGGCGACACGCGCAAGGGCCGCCGGCCGTCCTTTGTCGCCGCCGCGCGCCCGGAAGTGGCCGAGCCCCTGGTGGACGCGGTGGTGCAGGAGTTGCGTGACCGTGGGGCATCCGTGGCCACCGGGCGCTTCGGCGCGATGATGGCGGTGGCGAGCGTGAACGACGGTCCGTTCACCGTTCTCGTCGAGGTCTAGACCACTTCCGCTGCGCCGCTCTCGGTGCCCGGGAACGTATCCGGGCACCGAGTGGTTCACCTCATGCGCGGATTCTCATGGAATTCTCATGATTATTCCCGCTGTGGCGCGCTTCTCAGCAAAAGCTCAGTTTTGGTGGAGCAACCGGTCGACGGGTGTGCCCGTCCTTTCTTCAGCGAGCCGGGAACGTTTTGGAAACCCGACGCGTTACCACAAGTGTCCAGCTAAGCCGGCTGGGCCGGCGGTCAGGGTTTCCACAGGGCCCGACACCGAAGGCGCAGTACAGGCGAGACACGTTCAGCCCGTGACCGGGGAGGCAGAGAATGTCAGTCCAGACTCTCGAACGCGAAGCGCGCGGGATTCGCGAGCGTGGGATTCCAGCACAGCAGAACGAGGAACCCGTGAGTGTGGGGACGCTCACGGACGCCGACCTCGACGCCCAAAGCCCGGCCGCCGACCTGGTGCGCGTGTACCTGAACGGCATCGGCAAGACCGCGCTGCTCACCGCGGCCGATGAGGTCGAGCTGGCCAAGCGCATCGAGGCGGGCGTGTTCGCGCAGCACATGCTCGACACCGCCGAAGACCTCACGGCCAAGCGCCGCACCGAGCTCACCGCGCTGGTGCGCGACGGGCACGTGGCGAAGAACCACCTGCTGGAGGCCAACCTCCGCCTCGTGGTCTCGCTCGCGAAGCGCTACACCGGCCGGGGGATGCCGCTGCTCGACCTGATCCAGGAGGGGAACCTGGGTCTGATCCGCGCGGTGGAGAAGTTCGACTACTCCAAGGGGTTCAAGTTCTCGACCTACGCCACCTGGTGGATCCGCCAGGCCATCACCAGGGGGATGGCCGACCAGGGTCGCACCATCCGGCTGCCGGTCCACCTCGTGGAGCAGGTCAACAAGCTCGCCCGCATCCGCCGCGACCTGCACCAGCAGCTCGGCCGTGACGCGACGCACGAAGAGCTGGCCGCCGAGTCGGGCATCCCGGTGCACAAGATCTCGGACCTGCTCGACCAGTCGCGCGACCCGGTGAGCCTCGACATGCCCGTGGGCGCCGAGGAAGACGCCCCGCTGGGCGACTTCATCGAGGACTCCGAAGCGACCGACGCCGAGAGCGCCGTCATCTCCGGTCTCCTGCAGGACGACCTGCGCCGCGTCCTCGCGACGCTCGACGACCGCGAACAGCACGTCATCCGCCTGCGCTACGGCCTCGACGACGGCCAGCCCCGCACGCTGGACCAGATCGGCAAGCACTTCGGTCTCTCGCGCGAGCGCGTGCGTCAGATCGAGCGTGAGGTCATGGCGAAGCTCCGCCAGGGCGAGCGAGCCGACCGCCTGCGCGCGTACGCGTCCTAAGTCGTTGAAACCCGAAGACCCCGTGGCCCCCGGTCCACGGGGTCTTCGGCGTTCCCGGGCCGTTTTCGGGCCGTTTTCGCAGGCGGGCCGCGGCGAACGATCACGGGCGTTTGAGCCTGTTGGTGAGTGGGTAGCAACCAGTGGGCAACACCCGTTCGGCCGCGTTGACTTATGACCTACGTCACGAGACTGTCGTGCTAGGCGAACGGAACGCCAGGTGTGAGCCACGCGGCGGGTGTACGCATCCGGCCGCTTTCCCCGGGAGGTCGGGTCCGTCGGGGTGGGCCCGGCCTCCCGAACCAAACTCCCGAAGTGCCCTGCAACACAGTCGCCGCGCGGGTGTGCGGGGCGCCGGAGACCGCTGAGTACCGTGGTTGGATCCCGATCAGGGCAAAGGAGCCTGGCTGTGCCGTCCACCACGTTTCAGCACACCGAAGTCCTGCCGCTGGGCAAGGACACCACCACCGAGTACCGGCTGGTCACCGCCGACGGCGTCGAAACCGTCGAAGCGGCCGGCCGGAAGTTCCTCAAGGTCGACCCCGCGGCGCTGACCACGCTCGCGCGCACCGCCATCACGGACATCCAGCACCTGTTGCGTACGTCACACCTGCAGCAGCTGCGGGCGATCGTCGACGACCCCGAGGCGAGCGGCAACGACCGGTTCGTCGCGATGGACCTGCTGCGCAACGCGGCCATCTCGGCCGGCGGCGTGCTGCCGATGTGCCAGGACACCGGCACGGCCATCGTCATCGGCAAGCGGTCCGAGGGCGTGCTGACCGGAGGTGACGACGAGCGGGCCCTGTCGGAGGGCATCTTCGACGCCTACCAGCAGCTGAACCTGCGCTATTCGCAGATGGCGCCCACCAACTTCTGGGAAGAGCGCAACACCGGCACCAACCTGCCGGCGCAGGTCGAGCTGTACCACAAAGACGGTGAAGGCGATCCCTCCTACGAGTTCCTGTTCATGGCCAAGGGCGGCGGGAGCGCGAACAAGACGTTCCTGTACCAGGAGACCAAGGCCGTCCTGAACCCCAAGCGGCTCGCGCGGTTCCTGGACGAGAAGCTGCGCAGCCTCGGCACCGCGGCGTGCCCGCCGTACCACCTGGCGATCGTCGTCGGCGGCATGTCGGCGGAGTTCAACCTGAAGGTCGCGAAGCTGGCTTCGGCGCGCTACCTCGACACCCTCCCGACCGAGGGTTCAGAGCTGGGGCACGCGTTCCGCGACCCGAGCCTCGAGCAGCAGGTGCTGGAGATGACGCGCCAGTTCGGCATCGGCGCGCAGTTCGGCGGCAAGTACTTCTGCCACGACGTGCGCGTGATCCGCCTGCCCCGCCACGGTGCGAGCTGCCCGGTCGGCATCGCGGTCTCGTGCTCGGCCGACCGCCAGGCCAAGGCCAAGATCACCGCCGACGGCGTGTTCATCGAACAGCTCGAGCGCGACCCGGCGCAGTTCCTGCCCGACGTGACCGAGGACGACCTGTCCGACGAGGTCGTGAGCGTGGACCTCAACCGCCCGATGGACGAGATCCGCGCGCAGCTCTCGCAGCTGCCGGTGAAGACGCGGCTGTCGCTGTCCGGGCCGCTGGTCGTCGCGCGCGACATCGCGCACGCGAAGATCGCCGAGCGCCTCGACGCCGGCGAGGAGATGCCGCAGTACCTCAAGGACCACCCGGTGTACTACGCCGGCCCGGCGAAGACGCCCGACGGCTACGCGTCCGGTTCGTTCGGCCCCACCACGGCCGGGCGCATGGACTCCTACGTCGAGCAGTTCCAGGCCGCGGGCGGCTCGATGGTGATGCTCGCGAAGGGCAACCGCTCCAAGCAGGTCACCGCCGCGTGCCAGAACCACGGTGGTTTCTACCTGGGCTCGATCGGCGGCCCGGCCGCGCGGCTGGCCAAGGACTGCATCAAGAAGGTCGACGTGCTCGAGTACGCCGAGCTCGGCATGGAAGCCGTGTGGAAGATCGAGGTCGAGGACTTCCCCGCCTTCATCGTCATCGACGACAAGGGCAACGACTTCTTCGCCGCCACCAGCGAACCGGTGCTGCAGATCAGCTTCCGCTAGCACCGCCCCGATGCACCCCGATGTGGTGTTCGGTGCGCTCAGCGCACCGAACGCCGCATCGGGTGCGCTCAGCGCAACCAACGCCACATGGGGGTGGTCGGGTCAGTCGTCGGTGACCTGGGCGATCAGGCGGTCCAGCTCGGCCAGCTCCGCCGACGACAGCGCGAGCATCGACTTCGGCGGCTCCCCCAGGATGCGCTCGGCCTGGGCCGCGGCCACGGCGCCGGGGGCCGTGACGGTGACGACGCGGCTGCGCCGGTCCTCGGGGTGCGGTTCGCGCAGCACGAGGCCGCGGCGGACGAGCTCGTCCACGACGTGCGTGGTGTAGGGCCGGTCGGTGTTGAGCTGCTCGCTCAGCTCGCTCATCGTCAGCGCCCGGGCCGCGACCCGGCGCAGCGCCTTGATCTTGATGAAGCTCATGCCGAGCGCTTCGCACACTTCACGCTTGCGTTCGTGGCGGTCGAGCACCAGCGCGCGCACGCGGGCCCACACGCGGGTGGCGACCTCGAGGTCGGACTCCGTGCCCATGTCAGGCCCGGACCAGTCCCGAGTCGGCTTCCTCTTCGACGCCCACGCGCCGCGCCGTGGCGTACGCCCAGCGCGTGGTGGTCACCAGCCCCAGCACGAGCACCAGCAACCCGCAGCCGCCGATGATCCACCAGCCGGCGTGGCTGGCTGCCGCGAGGCCGCCGGCGAACGGGCCGTGCACGCGAGCGGTGACGACCGCGCCGATCACCGCCACGCCCAGCGACGTGCCGACCTGGCGGCTCGTCGAGGCGATCGCGGCGGCGACCCCGGCCTGCGAGCGCGGCATGCCGGACACCGCCGCGTAGGTGATCGGGGCGTTGACCAGGCCGAACCCGATGCCGAACACGACGTAGGCGATGATCAGCCGCCACAGCGGTGTGGTCGAGGACAGGTCGAGCATCAGCAGCGCGCCGATCACGGTGCCGATCCCCGCGCCCACCAGCGGCAGCCGCGCGCCGCGGGTGCCCACGAGCCGGCCGGAGATGAGCGCGCAGATCGCGCACATGATGGCCATCGGCAGCGTGAGCAGGCCCGCGTGCAGGGCGCTGAAGCCGCGGGTGTCCTGCAGGTAGAGCGAGTTGAGGAAGAGGAACCCGGCCATCGCCGCGATGCCGGACACCGCCGTGAGCGTGGCGCCGGAGAACGGTGCGCTGCGGAAGAACCGCGGCTCCAGCAGCGGGTCTCGCCGCCTTCGTTCGTACGGCACGAACACGGCCACCGAGACCAGGGCGAGCACGAACGCGACGAGGATCTGCGGCGAGCCGTACCCGGCGTCGCGGCCCTCGATGATGCCGTAGGTCAGCCCGGCGAGGAACACGATCACCAGCAGCTGGCCCACCGGGTCGATCCGGCGCGGCCGCGGCGCGCGCGACTCCGGCACGAACACCGCGGTGAGCACGACCGCCGCGATGACGACCGGCACGTTGATCCAGAAGATCGAGCGCCAGCCGGCCGCGCCCACGAGAAGCCCGCCCAGCACCGGACCCACGGCCATGGACAACCCCATGGTGGCGCCCCACATGCCGATCGCGCGCCCGCGCTCCTTCGGGTCCGTGAACGTGTTGGTGACGATCGACATCGCCACCGGGTTGAGCATCGACCCGCCGATGGCCTGCAGCGCGCGGAACGCGATGAGCAGGCCCACGCTCGGCGCGAGACCGCACAGCAGCGAGCCGACGCCGAAGAGCACGAGGCCCGTCTGGAACGTGCGCCGCCGCCCGAGCCGGTCGGCCGTCGAGCCCGACAGCATGAGCAGGCTCGCGAGCACGAGCGTGTAGGCGTCGATCGTCCACTGCAGGCTCGACACGGACGCGCCGAGATCGTGCTGGATGGAGGGCAGCGCCAGGTTCACGATCGTGTTGTCGAGCCCGACGATGAACAGGCTCATGCAGCAGACCGCCAGCACGATCTGGCGCCGCCGACGGCTGAGCTCCGGCACGGTACCCCTTCACAGAAGGTAGTTGTAGAATCCTAACATTTAGCACACTACAACTAACTGTCCGCGCCTACCGCCGAACGCGGTACAGCTCACGCCGCATTGCGGTCAGCCGGGGAACATCTTCGTAAGCCGGGCGAGGGTCTTCTCGATGCCGTCGGCGTTGCGCTTCGGGAAGCCCATCAGCTCGATCGCCAGCGGCGAGGCCGCGGTGGAGTAGTCGAACGTCTCGGTCACGGTGGTCTTGCCCTCGCCGGCCGGCTCCAGCAGCCAGCGCCAGCGGTGACCCACGAAGTGGCGCCACGCGATGAGCCGGTTCTCCTCGAACTCCACCACGGTGTTGCTGATCCGGTACGGCGCGCCCAGTTTCATGTCCATCCCGAACTTCGCGCCGAGCGAGAGCCGGGAAGGGGCGCCGTCACGGCCGCGGCGGACCGTGCCGGAACCGTCGATCAGCGGGTGGTTGGCGGGATCGGCGAGCAGGTCGAACAGCTGCTCGGGTGACGCGGCGACGACCGCGGTGCGCGAGATCTGGCGGGTGCCCATGCCCGGTGAGCCTAGGGCTCGGCCGGTGCGCCCACGATTCGAACGCGGGGCGGGAAGGTGGAGATCACCCGGGTGCCACGGGTGCGGGTGTGGCACCCGGGTGATCGCCGGTGCCGGTGCCGGTGGCTCGGTCCGGTGCCCCCCGACGAGCCGTGCGGTGCCGACCTCGGCGAAGCCGTCACCGAGGCGGTGACTGCTTCAGAACCACCGTCCGCTCGCCGAGCGGCGCGGCGAGCGCGACGGAGATGTAGGGGTAACGCAGGTCCATCGTGCACATCTGACCGGTCTGCGCCTTGGTCTCGCTCAGGTCCAGCACCACGTGCTGCGCGGTCTGCTCGATCGCCTCGCCGAGGGCGTGGCCGCAGCCGCCCTCTTCGGCGCGGACGTTGATGATCGTGCCGCCGTTGGCGGTGTAGACCTCGTGCGGGAAGCCCGACGGCAGTGCCTTCGCGTCGACCTTGTCCGCGGGCACCGGCGTGCTGCCGGCCGGCACCTCGAGCCGGGACCGGCCCGGCGGGTTGGGCGGCGGCTTCGGCACCGACGACGGCGAGGTCGAGATGCTGCCGCTCGGTGCCGCGGAATCGCCTCCGGACGCGGGGTTCGTGGCCATGGTCGCCTGGGCGCCGCAGGCTGTCACCGTGGCGAGGATCAAGCCCGTGCCGACCAGCTTCGTCAAGTACCTCATGCATCAAGGACGGAACACGGACCGCATCCGGTTGCATCCGCTCACGGACCGGGGCGCAGCACCAGCTTCCGGCCGCCGAGCGGTTCGGCCAGCGGCACGGGCAGCGAGATCTCGCGTACGTGCATGGGGCACATCTGGCCGTGGGGCGCCTTGGTGACCGTGACGATCACGACGGCCTGCTGCGCGGTCTGCTCGCCGGCGGCGGCCGTGATGTGGTCACAGCCGCCCTCTTCGGCGTGGATCACCACGACCTTGCCGCCCTGCGCGAGCGTCACGTCGTGGGGGTAGCCGGCGGGCAGCGCCGACGCGTCGAGCTGGCCGGCGGCGGGTGCCGTGTCACCCGGCGCGGTGCCCTGCGTCGGCCGGCTCTGCGGCGGGCCGGACGGGGACGGCAGCGGCATCGGCGGGGGCAGCGTGGGTGACGACGGCACCGACGGCGTCGTCGGAGACGGCATGGTTGAAGTCGGCGTGGTTGAAGTCGGCGCCGCGCTGGACGGGCCCGGTCCCGCCGGCGCGGCCCCTCCGCCGCCGCACGCCGCGGCCGAAAGCAGCAGAACGCTCACACCCAGGACTTTCACCGTTGTCCGCATACCGTGCGGACGGAATCCGGGCCGGGGTGGTTGCACGGGCGGGGCAGAAACTTCAGTCGAGCACGTCCGGCAGGTCGCGCACGGAGTCCAGCACGTGCGTCGCCCCGGCCTCGGTGAGCTCGGCGCGCGTGCCGGCGCCGGTCAGCACCCCCGCCACCACGCGCGCGCCCGCGGACAACCCGGTGCGCACGTCCGACGGCGTGTCCCCGGCGACGGCGACGTTGCGCACGTCGGTGACGCCCAGGCGCAGCACCGCCGTCAGCACGAGGTCCGGGTACGGGCGCCCGCGCCGGCCCTCGCCCGGGGCGAGGGTGAGGTCGGCGAGGTCGCGCCAGCCCAGCGCCTCGAGGATCGCCTGCTGCGTCACGGCCGCGAAGCCGGTGGTCAGCGCGACTTTCACGCCGCCGTGGCGCAGGCCACGGATCACGTCCTCCGCGCCGGGCACGGGCTTGCACTCCCCCGCCGCGACGAGCTCGGCATAGGCGCGTTCGAACTCCGCATTGGCGCGCTGCGCGAGGTCCTCGGCCGGCAGCAGGGCACGGAAGACGGTGATCTTCGACTGGCCCATGGTGGCGTTCACGTGCGCGAGCATCGCCGGGAACCGATCGTCGGATTCGGGCACTCCGGCGGCACCGATCGCCGCGGTGAAGGCGCGCACCACGAGCCCGTCGTCGACGACGGTGGTGCCGGCGAGGTCGAGCACGACCAGCTCGGTCGTCACAGGCCCAGCTCCCGCGCGGTGTCCTCGGCGATCGCGGACGAGCACGTCATGCCGCGCCCGCCGGGGCCGGTGACGAGGAAAGCGTTGTCCGCCAAGCGTTCCCGGTGCACGATCGCGGCCGGGTCGAGGGCCTGGGCGTACACGCCGGCCCAGCGGCGGCGGATGCGCGGCAGCGGCCGGCCCAGCAGCGCGCCGGCGACCTCGGCGAGGTGCTCGTACGGGTCTTCGGTGACGTCGAAGCCGAAGGGCTGGTCGTACTCGTGCGTGTCGCCGATGGTGAGCGAGCCGTCGAGGCGCTGGACCATGAGCAGCTGCATGGCGTGGGCGGCGGCGACGTCACCCTGGGGCTGGGTGCGGCCGAGCTCGGCCAGCGCGTCGCTGCGGAAGGCCGGGTAGTAGCGGAAGCTGTCGGCGTCGGCGACGCTCGTGGTCAGCGTTTCGCCGAGGGGTTCGGTCTGCGCCATCTGCAGCCGCACGCGGCGCACGGGGATTTCCCCGGCGAGCTCGCGGACGAGTCCGCCGAGCCACGCGCCGGTGCAGAAGATCGTGACGTCGCCTTCGTGGCGGTCACCGTGGTCGTCGGTGACGCCGGTGTCGGTCAGCGTGCGGACTTCGCGGCCGGGCAGCCAGGTGTAGCGGCCGGTCTTCTGCAGCACCGCGCGCAGGGCGGGCTGGGCGGTGCGGGGTTCGACGGCCGCGTCGCGCTCGCACCACAGCGCGGCCGTGAAGTCGCCGCGCAGCGCGGGGTTCAGCCGGCGGGTCTCGGCCGGGGTGAGGAGCTCGAAACCGCGCTCGGCCGCGTCGGCCTTCGTGGTCGCGGCTTCGGCGACGGCGCGCTCGGCTTCGGTGCGCAGGACCGTGAGCGAGCCGTTGGCGCGGAAGCCCAGCGCCGGCGTCTGCTCGGCGATCGTCTGCCACAGCTCGCGGGCGCGCAACGCGGTGGTGAGCTCCGGGCCGTCCGCGCGGCCGCTGACCCAGACGAGACCGAAGTTGCGCACGGACGCGCCGCGCGCTTCGGGCTCGCGTTCGAGGTGGACGACGTCGTGGCCGCGGTGGATCGCCTGCCACGCGTGCATGGTGCCGAGGACGCCGCCACCGACGATGAGGATTCGCACGAGCGCCACGGTCGTTCAGCGGTGGGAATGGGGAGTTTCGCGGTGGGGAACGGAGAGTGAAGACGTGGGGTGGAGTGACTCGGGGTTGTTTGTCCCGGGGTTGTTTGCGTCAGCGTTGTTTCGCTCAGAGGCGTCCGCTGGCGACGAACACCGCGACGGCGAGGATGAGGGCGTTGACGGTGACGTTGCGCCACTCCGCGGCCTTGTGTTGCACGATCGCGAGCCGCGCGTGCATGGCCATCGCCCCGACCATCACCACGACCAGGCCGACGGCGGCCCAGCCCGTGAGGCTCGGCGCGACGCCCGTGAGCTGGGGCAGGATCAATCCGACCACGGCGATGAGCTCGCAGATCGCGGTGAACCGCACCACCGGCAGCGGGTAGGCGGCGGCGCCGGTCTGGCCCGTTTCGAGCATGCGTTCGCGCGACATCGTGGACTTGAGCGAACCGGACAGGGCGAAGAGCAGGGCCAGGACGATCTGCCCGGCCCAGAGTGCGGCGTTCACGGGGTCTCCCTTCGAATGGCGGTCGCGGGGGGAACGGGGGAGAGCCGCGAGGTGTGACACAGGGATTTCGGCGCCACGCTGTGGTTGGCTGTCGCTGCCCGCACCCGGTGAAAGGAACCCACCATGCCGCTCGCCCGCCGGCTGGGGCTGACCGACGCCGTGTTCCTCGGGCTCGGGTCGATGGTCGGCGCGGGGGTGTTCGCGGCGTTCGCGCCGGCGGCCGGCGCCGCGGGGGCCGGGTTGCTGCCCGCGTTGGGGATCGCCGCGGTGGTCGCCTTCTGCAACGCGACGTCGTCGGCGCGGCTGGCGGCGCGGCACCCGGAGTCGGGCGGCACGTACGTGTACGGGCGGGCGCGGCTCGGTGAGTTCTGGGGTTACCTCGCGGGCTGGGGGTTCGTCACCGGCAAGACGGCGAGCTGCGCGGCGATGACGTTGACGGTCGTGGCGTACGCGGCGCCCGGGGTGGGGCAGCCGTGGCGGGCGGTGATCGCGGTCGGGGTCGTGGCGGCCGTGACGGGGGTCAACTGCCTCGGGGTGCACCGGTCGGCGCTGGCGACGCGGGTGATCGTGGTGATCACACTGGTGGTGCTGGCGGTGGCGGTCGGGAGCGCGGCGTCGGGCGGGTTCGTGGCCGAGCCGTTCACGCCGTTCGACGGTGGCGGGGTGCTGACGGCGGCTGGGCTGCTGTTCTTCGCGTTCGCCGGATACGCGCGCCTGGCCACGCTCGGGGAGGAGGTACGGGACCCCGCGCGGACCATTCCGCGGGCCATCCCGCTCGCTCTCGGGCTGACGCTGGTGGTCTACGCCGTGGTCGCCGTCGCGTTGCTGCTCACGCTCGGGCCGCAACGGCTGGCGGCGAGCCCGGACCCGATCGCGGAGGCGGCCGCACCGTGGCTCTCACCGGTCGTGCGGGCCGGCGCGACGCTGGCGTCGCTGGGCTCGTTGCTGGCGCTGGTGCTCGGTGTCTCGCGCACGACGCTGGCGATGGCCCGTGACGGGTACCTGCCGCGCGGGCTCGCCGTGGTACACCCGCGGTTCGAGGTGCCGCAGCGGGCGGAACTGGCGGTCGGCGTGGTGGTGGCCGTGCTCGCGACGACGGTGGATCTCCGTGGGGCGATCGGGTTTTCGTCGTTCGCGGTGCTGGCGTACTACGCGATCGCCAACGCGGCGGCGTTGCGGCTGCGGGCGGACGAGAACCCGGCGCCGCGGTTCGTCGCCGTGCTGGGGCTCGCGGGGTGCGCGGTGCTGGCGTTCAGCCTGCCGTGGCCTTCGGTGGTGGCGGGGTGCGCGGCGCTGGCGCTCGGGGCGCTGGCGTACGCCGTGCGGAGGCGAACTGCCCGGCACTGAACCGGTTCTGTGGCACGAGGGGACCGTTCGCCCGAAAGATCCGAAGAAAGTCGGTTGTCCGGTTGACCGGGGTCTGGTGTAGTCGAGTCATCACTCCCCGTATCCCCGTTCCCTTGTGGACACCGGAAGGACGGATTCCCGCATGACCTTCAAGAGACGGTTCACCCTGCTCGGAAAAGCTCTCGTCGGCGTCACGGCGCTGGCCGCCGCGGTCGGACTCGCGACCCCCGCCGTGGCCGGCCCGCCGCCGTCGGCGAACGGCACCCAGGTGGTGGGCGGCAGCCGGGCAGCGCAAGGCGAGTTCCCTTGGATGGTAAGGCTTTCCATGGGCTGCGGCGGCGCGCTGTACACGCCGCAGATCGTGCTCACCGCCGCCCACTGCGTCACGCGCACCGGCTCGAACTCCTCGATCACGGCGACGCTCGGCGTGGTCGACTTGCAGAGCTCCAGCGCGAAGAAGGTGCGCTCCAGCTATGTCTACCGCTCAACCACGTACGACACGACCGGCGGTGACTGGGCGCTGATCAAGCTCGCGAGCCCCGTCTCCGGCGCCCCGACGCTGCCGCTCGCGTCCAGCGCTTCCCTGAACACCGGCACGTTCACCATCGCGGGATGGGGCGCCGCGACCGAGGGCGGCGCGCAACAGCGTTACCTGCTGAAGGCCCAGGTGCCCTTCGTGAGCGACTCGACGTGCAAAGCCCAGGGCGGCGACTACTCCGGCCTCATCGCCAACGCGGAAATCTGCGCGGGCAACGTCTCCGCCGGCGGCGTCGACACCTGCCAAGGCGACTCCGGCGGCCCCCTGTTCCGCCGCGACACCGCCGGCGACTGGGTCCAGGTCGGCATCACGAGCTGGGGCACCGGCTGCGCCCGCGCCCACGCACCCGGCGTGTACACCGAGGTGACCACCTTCGCCAGCGCAATCTCCTCGGCGGCTTCGAAGATCTGACTCGCCTGACGGAGACGGCGTGCCGCCGAGGCGGTGCGCCGTTCTCCGGCGCTTCGAGACAGACCGCTTCAGCGCGTCTTATCCAGTCGTGCCAACGTTTCCTCGTAGCCGTTCACCAGGTCGGCCATCACGTCGGCCACCGGGCGGACGCGGTCCATGCGGCCGACGATCTGGCCGACCGGCATCGAGACCACGGTCGGGTCGTCCGCGGCGTGGATGCGGTTGTGGGCGTGGGAGACCAGGAGGTTCTGCAGGGGCATCGGCAGGGGCTCGGGCGCGTCGGGGGCGGTCCAGGCGTCCGTCCAGCGGGTTTTGAGCAGGCGGGCGGGTTTGCCGGTGTAGATGCGGGTGCGGACGGTGTCGGCGGACGTCGCGTTGACCAGTGCGGTCTGCATGGCGCCGGAGGCCGGCATGGTGCGGCGGTACTCCTCGGTGGCGAGCCAGACCGAGCCCATCCACACGCCCGACGCGCCGAGCGCCAGCGCGGCCGCGACCTGGCGGCCGGAGCCGATGCCGCCGGCCGCGAGCACGGGCGCCCGCGCGCCGACGGCGTCGACGATCTCCGGCACCAGCACCATCGACGCGATCTCGCCGGTGTGCCCGCCGGCCTCGTATCCTTGCGCCACTACGAGATCCACGCCGCGCGCGACGTGGCGGGCCGCGTGCTCACCCTTGCCCGCGAGCGCCGCCACGGGCACGCCGGCGGCGTGCGCGCGCTCGATCACGTCTTCGGGCGGCGAGCCCAGCGCGTTGGCGATGAGGCTGATGCGGTGCTTGAGCGCAACGTCCACATGGGACCGCGCCACCGAGTGGAGCCAGCCGAGCACGCCGGCGCGTTCGTCGGTGTCGTCGGGCAGCGGGGGCACGGCGAGATCGCGCAGCACTTTGTCGACAAAGGACCGATGCGCGTCGGGGATGAGCTTGGTGAGGTCGACCTGGGTGCCCTCGGCGGGGACCTTCGCGGGCATCACGATGTCGACACCGTACGGCTTTCCGCCGGTGTTCTCGTCCATCCAGGACAACACGGCGTCGAGCTCGGCGGCGTCGTTGAACCGCACGCAGCCGAGCACGCCGAGGCCGCCCGCGCGGCTGATCGCGGCGGCGACGTGCTCCGACGGCGTGAAGCCGACGATCGGCAACTCGATGCCGAACCGGTCGCAGAGGGAAGTCCGCATGCGCACTCCTAGGCGGGTTCGTGTTCGGCGGCGTAGCGCTGGGCCCACGGGTAGTCGGGTTTGCCGCTGGGCGAGCGGCCGATCTCGTCGGCGAGCCAGACCGTGCGCGGCACCTTGTAGCCCGCGATCTCGGTGCGCACGTGCGCCTCGATCGCCGCGAGGTCGGGCGCCACGCCGGGCCGCGGCTGCAGAACCGCGGCCACGCGCTGGCCGAGGCGCTCGTCGGGGACGCCGATCACGAGCGCGTCGAACACGTCGGGGTGGGATTTCAGCGCGCCCTCGACCTCTTCGGGGTACACCTTCTCGCCGCCGGTGTTCACGCACTGCGAGCCGCGGCCCAGGAGAGTCACCGTGCCGTCGTCCTCGTAGCGGGCCCAGTCGCCGGGCACGACGTAACGCACGCCGTCGACGTCGGCGAAGATCGTGCGGCTCTTCTCGGGGTCGTTGTAGTAGCCGAGCGGCACGTGGCCGCGACGGCCGATGAGCCCGACCGCGCCGGGCACGCGCTCGACGACCGCGCCGTCCTCGTCGAGCAGGATCGCGTCCTTGCCGAACATCACGCGCGGTCCGGCGCTGTGGTCGGAGTCCCTGCCCACCATGCCGATCCCGGTGAAACCGCTTTCCGACGAGCCGATCGCGTCGGTGAGCACGACGCCGGGCAGCAGGTCGAGCAGCTCCTGCTTCACCGACTGCGAGAACAGCGCGGCGTGGCTGGACACGGCGACGAGCGAGGAAGCGTCGTAGTCGCCCTCCCGGTAGGCCTCCACCAGCGGGCGCGCCATGGCGTCGCCGACGATGGTCATCACCTGAACCTTGTTCTCCTGCACGGCTTTCCACACGTCGCGCGCGTCGAACTGCGGCACGAACACCACCGGGCTGCCGGTGAACAACGCGCCGAACGCGGCCCACTGCGCGGCGCCGTGGATGAGCGGCGCGGCCGGCAACCGGGTGAGGCTGCCGGCTTTGCCCTGCTCGGCGAGCGTCCACTCGTCGGGCACGTACTCGCCGGTGACGAAGTTGATGCCGCCGCCGAGCGCGCGCCAGATGTCCTCGTGACGCCAGAGCACGCCCTTCGGGTAACCGGTGGTGCCGCCGGTGTAGAGGATGTAGAGGTCGTCGGCGCTGCGCTCGGGGAAGTCGCGGCACGGGTCGTGCCGCGCGAGCGCTTCCTCGTAGGCGACGCCTTCGAAGGCCGCGTCCGACCCGTCTTCGACGACGACAACGTGTTTCAGTTTCGGCGTCTCGGGGAGGACTTTCGCCACCTTGCCGGCGAAGCGGCGCTCGTGCACGAGGGCGACCAGATCGGCGTTGGCGAACAGGTACCTCAGCTCGCCGTGGACGTAGCGGTAGTTCACGTTCACGGCCACCGCGCGGAGCTTGTACGCGGCGAACATCGTTTCCAGGGCCTCGATGGAGTTGCGGGAATAGACACCGACGTGGGACCCGCGTCCCACGCCGTGGGCGGCGAGGTGGTGCGCCAGGCGGTTCGCGCGGGCCTCCAGCTCGGCGAACGTCACCTGCCTCGCTCCGCACACGACCGCGACACGCTCCGGCACGGCGTCGACGGCGTGCTCGAGCAGATCCGCGATGTTGAGTGCCACGCCCTTCAAAGTAGAACATGTTATCGTTCTGGGCAATGCCCCGCGTTCTCCGGGAGGTTTCCTTGGCCGCGCCCCACGCCCTCGTATCTCTGGAAGGCCAGACCCTCGTGGTGACGATGAACCGCCCCGAGGCCCGCAACGCGCTCACCGGCGAGATGCTCGCGATCATGACCTCGGCGTGGGACCGCGCGGACACCGATCCGCAGGTGCGCTCCTGCATCCTCACGGGCGCGGGCGGCGCCTTCTGCGCGGGCGCCGACCTGAAGTCGATGTCCCGCAACGCCCCCTCCGATGCCTTCGACTCCGGCGCCTTCGACCCGAGCCGCATCGACGGCCTCCTGAAAGGCCGCCGCCTTTCGAAACCCCTACTCGCGGCCATCGAGGGCCCCGCCATCGCCGGCGGCACCGAAATCCTCCAGGCGACCGACATCCGCGTCGCCGGCGAATCCGCGCGCTTCGGCGTCTCCGAGGCCCGCTGGGGCCTGTTCCCCCTGGGCGGCTCCGCCGTGCGGCTGGCGCGCCAGATCCCCTACGCCCTCGCCGCCGACCTCCTCCTCACCGGCCGCCACCTCTCGGCCCCCGAGGCCCTCGCCTGCGGCCTCATCGGCCACGTCGTCCCCGACGGCACCGCCCTCTCCCGCGCCCTGGAACTGGCGTCACTCATCAACGCCAACGGCCCCGTCGCGGTCCGCGCCATCCTCCGCACCCTGCGCGACACAGAGGGCCTGCCGGAGAACGAGGCCTTCAAACTGGACGCCAAGTACGGCATGGAGGTCTTCGCGTCGGCCGACGCGAAGGAGGGACCGCGCGCGTTCGCGGAGAAGAGGAAGCCACGGTTCGAGGGTCGTTGAGATCGCGAAGGGGCCGGCCTCTTCACTCAAGACACGTACCGCTCCCTCAGCCTCCTCTTGTACAGCTTCCCGTTCGGGTCCCTCGGCAGCTCGTCCAGATAGTCCACCGACCGGGGCAGCTTGAACCGCGCCAAGCGGGTCGCCGCGAAAGCCAGGAGTTCCGAAGTCAAGGCAGCAGAGGGAGAAACGCCAGGAGCCGGCTGCACCACCGCCTTGATCTCCTCGCCCCAGTCGTCGTGGGGGATGCCGAAGACGGCGATGTCGGCGATTTTCGGGTGCATCACCAGTTCGCCCTCGATTTCGGCCGGGTAGATGTTCACACCGCCCGAGATAATGAGGTCGGCGGCGCGGTCGTGGAGGTAGAGGTAGCCGTCGGTGTCGAGGTGGCCGATGTCGCCCAGGGTGAAGAGCGAGCCGACGCGGGAGCGTTGGGTTTTCAAGCGGTCGCCGTGGTATTCGAAGGACGAGTCGCCCATCTTCAGGTACACCGTGCCGACCTCGCCGGGAGGGACCTCGACGCCGGCGGAGTCCAGGACGCGCACGGTCGAGCCCGGCCAGGGCAGGCCGACGGAGCCCGGCTTGCGCAGCCACTCCTCGCCCGTGATGACGGTGCCGCCGCCTTCCGTGGCGGCGTAGTACTCCGTGACGACCGGGCCCCACCAGCCGAGCATGCGGCGCTTGACCTCGGGCGGGCACGGGGCGGCGCCGTGGATCATCACACGCAGCGAGGACAGGTCGAAGCCCGACCGGACGTCGGCGGGCAGCGCGAGGAGGCGGCGGAACTGCGTGGGCACCATGTGGCTGTGCGTCACGCGATGCCGCTCGATCAGGCGCAGCATGTCGGCCGCGTCCCAGCGGTCCATGAGCACCGCGGTGTGGCCCAGCTGCACGGAAATCGCCACGAAGTTCAGCACGGCCGTGTGGTAGAGCGGCGAGCCGCACAGGTGCACGTGCCCGTCGAAGGGCGCCAGGCCGAAGATCCCGAAGAACCACGTCGACGCCGCCGGCACCTCGTCCGGGTCGGCGCCCGTCAGCGGCCGCCGGACGCCCTTGGGCCGGCCCGTGGTGCCCGACGTGTAGAGCATCGGCGAACCCGCGGTCCTGGAACCGGGCCGCCCCTCCCCCAGACCCGCGCCCAGCTCCTCCATCCGCCGGAAGCCCGGCACCTCCCCCACGGCGAACCGCGCCCTGATCCCGGCCTCGTCCGCGGCCGCCACGGCGACGTCCGCGAACCGTTCGTGCGCCAGGAAAGCCTTCGCCCCGCTGTCGGCCAGGATGTACGCGACCTCCGGCGCGACGAGATGCCAGTTGACCACCACCACGTACAGCCCCGACTGGATCGCGGCGAAGTACGCGGCCAGCAGCTCGTCGCCGTTGGGCTGCAGCAGCACGATCGCGTCGCCGGCCTCGAGGCCGAGCTCGCGCAGGCCCAGCGCGTAGCGGTTGGCTTTCGCCGCCAGCTCGCCGTAGCCGACCTCGCGGCCGTCGGGGTCCACCAGTGCCACGCGGTCCGGCTCGGCCGCGGCGATCGTCCACAGTCCCAGGTCCATGGCTCCAAATCTAGAACGCGTTACACCCACACACAACAGCCATCTTGCCTGTAATTCGAGAACGTGTTTCACTCAGGAACGTGACGGACACCCCGCTCTCGGCGCCGCTCGACGTCGGATTCGACTACACCCGCTCGACCGGGCCGGTGCTCGGCCGGTTCGTGAACGCCCTGCGCGAGCGCCGGATCGAAGGCGTCCGCGGCAGCGACGGGCGCGTCCACGTGCCGCCGCCCGAGTACGACCCCGTGACCGCCGAAGCGCTCGGCGAGTTCGTGCCGGTGCGCGCCGAGGGCACCGTCGTCTCCTGGACGTGGTGTGCGAAGCCGCTGGAAGGCCAGCCGTTGTCGCGCCCGTTCGCGTGGGTCCTGGTCAAGCTCGACGGCGCCGACACCACCCTCCTGCACGCCCTCGACGCCGGCGATCCCGAAGGAGTCCACACCGGACAGCGCGTCAAAGTCCGGTGGGCGACCGAAACCGTCGGTCACATCCGCGACATCGCGTATTTCCTGCCCGCGGACGCACCCGAAACCGAACCCACCGAACCTCCACCCCCGGTGGCGAAACGCGAAGACGGCGCCCCCGTCGAGGTCGTCATCACCCCGGTCCACCTGCACTACCGCCACTCCGCGTCCCCCGAGGAAAGCCGCTACCTGCGCGCGCTCGCCGAAGGCCGGCTGATCGGCCAGCGCTGCCCCGCCTGCGCGAAGGTGTACATCCCGCCGCGCGGCGCCTGCCCCACCGACGGCGTGCCGACCACCGACGAGGTCGAGCTGCCCGACACCGGCATCGTCACCACGTTCTGCATCGTCAACGTCCCCTTCCTCGGCCAGCGCATCAAACCGCCCTACGTCGCGGCCTACGTGCTCCTCGACGGCGCCGACATCGCCTTCCTGCACCTCGTGCTCGGCTGCGCCGCCGAAGAAGTGCGGATGGGCATGCGCGTGCGCGCGGCGTGGCGGCCGCGCGACGAGTGGTGGACGTCGCTGGAGAACATCAGCCACTTCGAACCGACCGGCGAGCCTGACGCGCCGTACGAATCCTTCGCCCACCACCTGTGAGGGGGACGCATGCCCGAAGTCGCCGTCGCCGGGTTCGCGCAGGCACCGAACGTCCGCGAGACCGCCGGCACCACCAACGGCGTCGAGATGCTCGTGCCGATCCTGGCCGAGGTGTTCGCCGCCACCGGATTGTCCAAACAGGACATCGGGTTCTGGTGCTCCGGCTCGTCGGACTACCTGGCCGGCCGGGCGTTCTCCTTCATCGCGGCCGTCGACGCCATCGGTGCCTTCCCGCCGATCCACGAGTCGCACGTGGAGATGGACGCCGCGTGGGCGTTGTACGAGGCCTGGCTGAAGATCCGCATGGGCGAGGTCGACACCGCGCTCGTCTACGGCTTCGGCAAGGCCAGCGCCGGGCAGCTGCGCCGGGTGATCGCGCTGCAGCTCGATCCGTACGTGCTCGCTCCCCTCTGGCCCGATTCCCTCGCCATCGCCGGGCTGCAGGCCAGGCTGGGCCTCGACGCCGGGCTCTGGTCCGAAAAGGACCTCGCCGAGGTCGCCGCCCGCAGCCGCGCCGACGCGGCCGGCAACCCCGCCGCGCAGCTGTCGGGTGAGGTCGACGTCGCCACCCTGCTCGACACTCCGTACGTCGCGGATCCCTTGCGCGCCCACGACATCGCGCCGGTCACCGACGGCGCGGCCGTGCTCGTGCTGGCCGGCGCCGAGCGGGCGAAGGACCTCGTCGACCGGCCCGCCGTCCTCACCGGCGTCGAGCACCGCGTCGACTCCCCCGTCCTCGGCGCCCGCGACCTGACTCGGTCGCCGTCCACCGAAGCCGCCGCCCGCAACCTCGACCTCGACGGAGTCGAGCTGGCCGAGCTGCACACACCGTTCACGCACCAGGAACTCATCGTCCGCACCGCGCTCGGGCTCCGCGACGGCGTGCGGATCACGCCGTCCGGCGGCGCGCTCACCGGCAACCCGATGTTCTCCGCCGGCCTCGCCCGCATCGGCGAGGCGGCCGCACGCATCCACCGCGGCGAGGCGGGCAAAGCCCTCGCCCACGCGACGAGCGGCGCGGCTCTGCAACAGAACCTCCTCGCCGTGCTGGAGGCGCGATGACCAAGCAGCTCGCGGCCGTGCTCGGCACCGGCCAGACCCACCACCGCGCGAAGCGCACCGACGTGTCCATGCCCGGCCTGCTGCGCGAGGCCATCGACCGCGCGATGGCCGACGCCCAGGTCGGCTGGGACGACATCGAGGCCGTGGTGCTCGGCAAGGCCCCCGACCTGTTCGAGGGCGTGATGATGCCCGAGCTGTTCCTGGCCGACTCGCTGGGCGCGACCGGGAAACCGTTGCTGCGCGTGCACACCGCGGGTTCGGTCGGCGGCTCGACGGCGCTGGTCGCCGCGTCGCTCATCCAGGCCGGGGTGCACCGGCGCGTGCTGACGGTGGCGTTCGAGAAGCAGTCGGAGTCCAACGCGATGTGGGGGCTCTCGATCCTGCCGCCGTTCCAGATGCCGGTGGGCGCCGGCGCGGGCGGGTACTTCGCGCCGCACGTGCGCTCCTACATCCGCCGCTCGGGCGCGCCCGCGCACGTCGGGGCGATCGTCGCCGCGAAGGACCGGCGCAACGGCGCGCTCAACCCGTATGCGCACCTCCGGCAGGCCGACATCACCGTGGAATCCGTGCAGGCGTCGCAGATGCTGTGGGACCCGATCCGCTACGACGAGACGTGCCCTTCCTCCGACGGCGCCTGCGCCATGGTGCTCGGCGACGAAGCCGCGGGCGACGCGGTGCCGGGCGGGGCCGCGTGGATCCACGCGACAGCGATGCGCACGGAGCCCACCACGTTCGCCGGCCGCGACCAGGTGAACCCGCGGGCCGGGCGCGATGCGGCGAAAGCGTTGTGGCACGAGGCCGGGATCACCGACCCGCTGTCCGAAGTGGACGTCGCCGAGATCTACGTGCCGTTCTCGTGGTTCGAGCCGATGTGGCTGGAGAATCTGGGGTTCGTGCCGGAGGGCCAGGGCTGGAAAGTCACCGAGGCCGGCGACACGGCGCTGGGCGGCCGGCTGCCGGTGAACCCGTCGGGCGGGGTGCTGTCGTCGAACCCGATCGGCGCGTCGGGGATGCTGCGGTTCTCCGAGGCGGCCAAGCAGGTGATGGGCCGTGCGGGCGACTACCAGGTCGAGGGCGCGCGCGTGGCGCTCGGCCACGCGTACGGCGGCGGCTCGCAGTACTTCAGCATGTGGGTGGTGGGCTCGGCCAAACCCGGCTCATGACCGGCGCCGGCCGCGCAGCGCGAACAGCGTGCCGAGCGCCCCGAGCACCGCGCCGAGGGCGAGCGGACCGGCCGTGTGCTGGCGCGGCGCGATGACCGGCCGCAGCTCCGTGGGCGACGGCGGCGGGACCGGTTTCTGCGGTGCGTCCCGAGCCGTGGCCGTCCAGGCTGTGATGTAGATGAGCATGCGCGCGATCAGGGAGATGAAGAACAGCAGACCGATCACGGACCCGAACGCGACGCCCGAGGGCGACGCGCTGATCAAGTTCAGGTAGATGCCACCCGCCTGCTTGAGCAGCTCGAACCCCAGCGCCGCCGCGACCGCGCCCCGCATCGCGCTGCGCCAGCCGACGCGTTCGCGCGGCAGCCGTGTGAGCACCCAGAGGAACACCAGCCAGTCGGCCAGCAGCGCGAGGGGCACCGACGTCGCCGAGAGCACGGAGTGGCCCCAGCTGGTGTCGTCGACGCCGACGAGTTTCAGCAGGTAACGGCCCATGGCCGTGCCCGACACGGTGATGCCGAACGACACGATCAGCGCGGCGGCGAGCCCCAGCAGCGCGAGCACGTCCATGAGGATCGTGCGCAGCAGCGGCCCGTCGGAGCGGTTCTGCCCGTACATCGCCGTGAGCGCGTCGCGCAGGGAGTTCATCCAGTTCCACCCGGAGTACAGCCCGACGACCAGACCCGCGACGCCGACGCTGGTGCGCTGCTCCACGAACCCGGTGAGCAGGTCCGACGCCTTCTCACCGAGCGCGCCGGGCAGCGTGCCGGAGATGGCGTGCAGCATCTGATCGAGCAGCTGCGGCTGCGTGGCCAGCACGAACCCCGCGGCCGACGACGCCAGCATCAGGATCGGCACCAGCGAGAGCAGGCTGAAGTACGTGATCGAGGCGACGTAGTGGTAGCCCCCGTAGTCGAGGTACCGGTTGGTGGCCAGCGCGAGGTGGTCGAGCCAGCGGTACCGGGCCCGCGCGCGGGCCCACCGGCTCGGCCCCGGCAGTTGAGGGTTCACGGTCACTGTCTACCCAGCCGGGGCCGGGTTTGTCGCACCGGACCCGCCTTTCACCCCAGGACGACGAGTTTGTCGTGATCGTCGGGCGGCGGCGCGCTGTCGGTGGTCGCGAAGACGGTGGCGCCGAGGAACTCGAGCTCGCAGCCGAGCGGGGTGAGGAACCCGGTGTCGGCGGCGTCGCGACCGGTGGCGATGCGGAGCATCACGGAGCGCGGGGCGAGGCGGGTCGCGTCGAACACGAGCCAGCGCCCGCCGACGCCGGCCTCGAACACGGCGTGGAAGTCCATGGGTTTGAGGCCCGGGGCATACACGGTGGTGAAGCGGGCGGGGATGCCCGCGGCCCGGCAGAGGGCGACGCAAGCGTGGGCGAAGTCGCGGCAGGCGCCTTCGCCGGATCTCAGGGCGGTGGCGGCGTCTCGGCCCCAGGGGGTGGCGGCGACGTAGTTCAGCCGGTCGTGGACGTGGTCGGCGATGGCGCGGACGCGGGTGCGGTCGTCGCCCTCGCCGGGTTTCAGGGCGGCCATGCGGTCGGACGGGCAGAAGCGGCTTGGGCGGGTGTAGCGCGCGAGGTCGGCGAGCGTGACGGGCTCGGCGGCGGTGCGGCAGAGCGTGCGTTCGCCGTGGTAGGTCACGCGGTGCTCGCCGGCGGGGAGGTCGTACACCTCGGCGCGCGTGCCGTGGTCGAGCTCGGCGATGCGGGGAGCGCCGGCGGCGGAGACGGTGAGCTCGTCGGTGTCGGCCTGGACGGCGGCGACCGAGATCGCGGCGAGACCGGGCTTCGTCACCCGGACGCCGAACTCGACGTCGACCGTCACGCGTTGCGCCACCAGGCCATCATGCCGGTTTCGGGCGGATCGGGCCTGGTCAGGCGTAGCGGACCGGGTAGTGCTTGATGCCGTTGAGCCAGCTGGAGCGCAGGCGCTGCGGGGGCGCGGCCTCGGTGATGCCCGGCATGACGTCGGCGATCGCGGAGAAGATGAGGTCGATCTCGAGGCGGGCGAGGTTGGCGCCGAGGCAGTAGTGCGAGCCGGTGCCGCCGAAGCCGACGTGGGGGTTGTCCTCGCGGAAGACGTCGAAGCGCTCGGGCTTGTCGAACACGTCGGGGTCGAAGTTGGCGGAGCTGTAGAACATGCCGACGCGGTCGCCGCGGCGGATGTGCGCGCCGCCGAGCTCGGTGTCGCGTGTGGCGGTGCGCTGGAACGCGACCACCGGCGTGGCCCAGCGGACGATCTCGTCGGGCGCGGTCTTGGGTTTTTCCTCGCGGTAGCGCGCCCACTGGCCGGGGTGGTCGAGGAAGGCCTTCATGCCGTGGGTGATGGCGTTGCGCGTGGTCTCGTTGCCGGCGACGGCCAGCAGGATCACGAAGAAGCCGAACTCGTCAGAGCCGAGCGCTTCGCCGTCGACGTCGGCCTGCACGAGCTTGGTGACGATGTCGTCGACCGGGCAGCGGCGGCGTTCCTCGGCCATGTTCCAGGCGTAACCGACGAGCTCGGCGCTCGCGGTGAGGGGTTCGAGCTCGTACTCGGGATCGTCGTAGGCCACCATCTGGTTGGACCAGTCGAAGATCTTCATCCGGTCCTCCTGCGGCACGCCGATGAGCTCGGCGATGGCCTGCAGGGGCAGCTCGCACGCGACGTCGGTGACGAAGTCGCCTTCACCCTTGCTGCGCGCTTCGGCCACGATGCGCTCGGCGCGTTCGCGCAGGGTGTCTTCGAGCTTGGCGATGGACTTCGGCGTGAAGCCCTTCGCGACGATGCGGCGCAGCTTCGTGTGCTGCGGGGCGTCCATGTTGAGCAGCACGAGGCGGTTGGCGTCGAGGTTCTCCGACGTCATCTGGTCGTCGAAGCGGATGATGGCGGTTTTTTCCCACGACGAGTACAGCTCGCTGTCGCGGGAGACCGCCTTGACGTCGGCGTGCCGCGTGACGACCCAGTAGCCGTCGTCCCCGAAACCGGCGGTGTTGCGGCGCTGCGGGTTCCACCACACCGGCGCCGTGCGGCGAAGCTCGGCGAACTCCTCCAGCGGCAGGCGGTTGGCGTAGAGGTCCGGGTCCGTGAAGTCGAAACCGGCGGGCAAAAGCGGAGCGGCCACGGCTGCCTCCTGCACGGGATCGGCGGTGATTCGCGCACTGCAACACGTTCTATGGGTTATTGGAGCATACGGTGTTAACTTACGGAACCCCGTTTGGTGATACCCGTTTACTTGACCGATTCTGTGCAGGTGAACGAGCGCTCAGTTGGTGGAGATCAAAATCAGCGGGCAGCTGGGAGTTCTTGCGTCAAATGGAAACGTGTTCTAGTTTTGGGCGGGTGAACACTGTTAGCTCTCCTCGCGAGCCCGTGCTCGTCGCGGCGGTGCGCGCGCCGATCGGCAAACGCGGCGGCCGGCTCTCGGGCCTGCATCCGGCCGAACTGCTCGGCGCGGCGCACCTCGCGGTCCTCGACCGCAGCGGCATCGATCCCACCCTGGTCGACCAGGTCATCGGCGGCGCCGTCACGCAGGCCGGCGAACAGGCCGGCAACGTCACCCGCACGGCCTGGCTCCACGCCGGCCTGCCCCCCGCCACCGGCGCCACCACCATCGACGCCCAGTGCGGCTCGGCCCAACAGGCGGCCCACCTGATCGCGGGCTTGATCGCGGCGGGCGCGATTTCGGCCGGGGTGGCGTGCGGGGTGGAGTCGATGAGCCGGGTGCCGTTGGCCCGATCGGACAGCCGCTCCGGTGCTGCCACCGGATCGCCGCGGCCGGAGTCGTGGTCGATCGACCTGCCGGACCAGTACCGGGCGGCCGAGCGGATCGCCGTGCGGCGCGGGCTGACGCGCGCGGACGTCGACGAGTTCGGGGCCGCTTCGCAGCACAAGGCCGCGGCCGCGTGGGCGGACGGACGGTTCGACCGGGAGGTCGTCCCGGTGAAGGCGCCCGACCCGGTCTCCGGGGAACCGCGGCTGATCGCCCGGGACCAGGGGCTCCGGGAGACCACTGTGGACGGTCTGGCCGCGTTGAAACCTGTGCTGCCCGACGGCATCCACACGGCCGGCACGTCGTCCCAGATCTCCGACGGCGCCGCCGCGCTGCTGCTGATGGACGCCGCGCTCGCCCGCTCCCTCGGGCTGCGCCCCCGCGCGCGGATCCTCGCCCAGGCCCTGGTGGGCGCCGAGCCGTACTACCACCTCGACGGGCCCGTCCAGGCCACCGACCGCGTGCTGGCGCAGGCCGGCATGACCATCGACGACCCGGACGTGTTCGAAGTCAACGAAGCATTCGCCTCGGTCGTCCTTTCCTGGCAACGCGTGCACTCCCCCGACCCGGCCCGGGTGAACGTCAACGGCGGCGCCATCGCGCTCGGCCACCCCGTCGGCAGCACCGGCGCGCGTCTCCTCACCACGGCGTTGCACGAACTCGAACGCCGCGACGCCGCGACCGCCCTCGTCACCATGTGCGCAGGCGGCGCGATGTCCACGGCGACAATCATCGAACGGCTCTGAGCGGCCTACGCTGGGGCGATGAAACTGACGGCGACCGTCCTCGGCGCGCCCGACCCGCGCGCGCTGGCGAAGTTCTACCAAGCGCTGCTGGGCTGGCCCCTCGGCGCGGACGAGCCGGACTGGGTCACGCTGCGGCCGCCCGAGGGTGGGCCCGGGCTGTCGTTCCAGCTGGAACGAGAGCTGGTTCCCCCGAAGTGGCCGCAGAAGCCCGGCTACCAGCAGATGATGCTGCACCTGGACATCGAAGTCGACGACCTGGCGAAGGCCGGCGCGAAAGCCGTCGCGGCTGGGGCGCGGCTCGCCCCGTTCCAGCCGCAGAAGCACGTCCGCGTGTACCTCGATCCGGCCGGGCACCCGTTCTGCCTGTGGGCCAACCCCTGACCCGGCTCACGACAACGGCACGGCGACAACCCCGGGCGGCATCCGCTCCGGCTCACGCCGCCACGCCGCGGCGAAGGCGTGGGCGAGCCGCTTCGGAACCTCGACCTGCGCGCCGCCCCCGTGGAAGTCGATGGTCACCAACGTCGCCTCGACCTCCCACGGCACGCGGCGCAGCAGCTTCGCGTAGTCCGCGCTCGACGACACGAACCCGAGCACCCGCCGCGCACCGAGCCGATCCACCTCGTACCGGATCGCGTCCTCCAGCGTGCCGGGCGGCCAGTCGCGCAGGCGAAGTTTCCGGTCGTAGTAGGCGATCGGCTCCTCCGCCCTGGCGACGCCGTAGCCACCGCTGAGGATGAGCAACCGCCCGGACGCCGCCGCGTCGGGCAGCGCGTCGCCGACGTTCCGGTAGAAATGCCCGCCGTACCGCTGCCACGCCGGCAGCCACGCCCGCTCGTCGACCGCCGACCGCGGCAGGATCTCCTCACGACCGCGGAGCAACCCCTCGGGCCAATCCGCCCGCCCCACCGGGCGCGAACTGCCACCGACAACCTTGGCCTTCGACGGCCCGATGATCAGCAACGTGCCGGGCTCGTCGACCAGGCCCTCCACCAGACGCATGCCCGCATTCAACCACCCGGCCCAACGCCTCCACGGCACACGTGATCGACCATCCGGGCGGGTCGAAACCGGCGTTGCCCCGAGTCCGCCGGACACTCGGACCGACGCGGCCGCAAGCCGATCACGCCGAGCGCACGCTGACACCGCCACGAACACTCGACCCCGCAGCGGAAACGCCGATCGAACTCGCCCGCCGAACCACCGAGAGCCGCTCGGCCGCGCATTGCCCACGCCCGACAGAGTGGAAAACGCCCCGACCCCGCCCGCCCCGGCTCGCGGCAACTCTCGCACCAACCGACGACACTCAGCCAATCACCGTGCGCACCACCAGTCGTAGGTTCAGCCGAACGAAACGCATCCGCGGCAGGCCGTCCCAGCCCGCAGTAGCGCCGATCCTCATCACCCCAACACTCAACCGCACCGTGCCCCGCCTAGCCGTCGTCCGGCCGAGCGAAACGCCCCCTGGCACGACCCGGCCCGCCGAAGCCCTCGCACAACGCCGCAACACTCAACTGAACACCGAGCCCCACCAGGCCATTGCCTGGCCGTGCGAAAACGCATCCGCCGCAGGCCGTCCCAGCCCGCAGCCGCGCAACACTCAACTGAGCACCGTGCGCCCCGCCGGGGAGTATCCGGCCGGGGGAAACCCCCGGCACCGCCCGGCCCGGCTCGTGGCAGCCCTCGCAACAACTCGACTGAACACTGCACGCCCCGCTAGGCCGTTGCCCGGCCGTGCGAAACGCACCTTGGCACCGCCCGCCTCAGCCCACGGCTACGCCGGTCCCCGAAACCCCGTAGCGCTGAACCGCACCGTGCGCCCCGGCAGACCGTCGTCCAGGCGACCGAAACGCATCCGCCGCAGGCGGTCCCTGCCCGCAGCAGCGCCGATCCTCGGGCCCCAACGCTCAACCGCACCGCGCGCCCGGCAGGGCGTTGTCAGGCCGTGCGAAACCCCCGGCATCGTCCGGCTCGCGGCCGTGCCAGCCGACCCAGCAACCCTCAACCCAGCACCGTGCGCTCCGCCGGTCCGTTGTCCGGCCGGGCGAACCGCACCCAAGCGCCCCCGTCATGCCAGGACTCCACAAAAAGCGTGTTGTCCCCGACCCACGTGTACACCGCCTCGTGGATGTCCAGTTCGAAGAGGTGGCTGTCGGCGTCGGCGCGGGCGTCCGTGATTTCGCGGGCGACGCCGGCGAGTTTGGCGTCGCCGGGGCCGTTTTCTTCGATGCCCGGGTAGGCGTGGAGGGCGAAGCGGCCGTCGTGTTGGAGGTCGCGGGCTTTGCGGGCGGCGAGCATGGAGCCGATGTAGAGGGAGCCGTCGTCGCGGAAGGAGACTTCGGAGCCGCTCACGCGGGGGGAGCCGTCGCGGCGCAGGGTGGCCAGGACGTGGGACTCGCCGCTGAGGAAGCGTTCGTGGATGCGCTCGGCCAGGGAGGGGGCGGCCGCCGCGAAGGTCTGCCAGGTGGTCATGCGAGAGAGTCAAGCACGCGCCACCGACAAAACCGGCTCAAGCGCCGTACACCGGTTCAGGTGAAGGCGCCGAGGCCAGCAACGAAGCCACCACCGGGCCCAGCTCGGCCGGCTCCCAGCGCGCGCCCTTGTCGCGCGACGGGCCGTGGCGCCAGCCGTCCGCCACCGACACGCGGCCACCGTCCACTTCGAACACCCGGCCCGTGACCCCCGAAGACTCGACGGAACCCAGCCACACCACCAAAGGCGACACGTTCTCCGGCGCCATCGCGTCGAACCCCACCGCCGGCGCCGCCATGTCGAACGTCCCCTCCGTCATCCGCGTCCGTGCGGCCGGCGCGATCGCGTTGACGAGCACGCCGTAGCGCGCGAGCTCGGCCGCGGCAACCGACGCCAGCCCCAGGATCCCCGCCTTCGCCGCCGAATAGTTGCCCTGCCCGACACTCCCCAGCAGCCCCGCGCCCGAGCTCGTCAGCACCACCCGCGCCTCCCGCGCGCGCCCCGCCTTCGCCTCCGCGCGCCAGTACGCGGCCGCGTGCCGCAACGGCGCGAAGTGCCCCTTCAGATGCACCCGCACGACGGCGTCCCACTCGTCCTCCGACAGGTTCACCAGCATCCGGTCCCGCAGGAACCCGGCGTTGGCCACGAGCACATCGAGCCCACCGAACGCCTCCACCGCCGCCGACACCAGCCGCGCCGCGCCGGACCACTCGGCGACGTCGTCGGTGTTCGCCACCGCTTCCCCGCCCAGAGCACGAATCTCCGAAACCACCGAACCCGCCGGGCCCGCCGCACCCCCGCTGCCGTCCAGCGAAGCCCCGACGTCGTTCACCACCACCCGCGCCCCCTCGGCCGCGAACGCCAGCGCGTGCGCCCGCCCGATCCCGCGCCCCGCACCGGTGACCACCACGACCCGACCGTCGACCAGCCCCACGTCACACCCCTTCCGAACCGGCCCGCAGGTACGCCGGCGCCTCACCACCGCCGTGCACTGCCAGCCGCGCGCCACTCACGTACGAAGCCAACGGAGAAGCCAGAAACACCGCACACGCCCCCACTTCCGCGGGCGTCGCCAGCCGCCCCAGCGGCACGGTCGCGGCAACCGCGGGGTCGTAAAGCGAAGGCGCGGTCCCCACCATCCCCACGTCGAGCGCGTTCACCCGCACCTTCGGCGCCCACTCCACCGCCAACGTCGCCGTCAGGTTGTCGAGCCCCGCCTTCGCCGCCCCGTACGCCGCTGTCCGCGGCGAAGGCCGCGTCGCGCTGACGCTGCTCACGTTCACGATCACGCCGCCGGTTTCCTGCTGCTGCATCACGGCGTTCGCCGCCTGCGCCACCCCCAGCGGCGCCAGGAGGTTCAGCGCGACCACCTTCTCGTGGAATCGCGCCGACGCCGTCGAAGTGTCCGCGAACGGCGCGCCCCCGGCGTTGTTCACCAGCACGTCGAGCCGCCCGTACTCCGTCACCACGAAGGAAACCAGCCGCGTCACCTCGGCCGGCTCTCGCACGTCGCACCGCACGAAATCCACCCCGCCACCGCTTCTCGCGCACACGACGACCCGCGCGCCCGCCTCGCGGAACACCTCGGCGATCCCGGCGCCGACCCCCCGCGTCCCGCCGGTGACCAGCACGACGGCACCATCGAGGCGAAGATCCAGTGCCACCCGAGACCTCCCGCCGCGTCGTCGTTGCCGTGCTAACCTACCAAGCAAGTGCTAGGTTTGTAACCCGTCAGAGGTGACCATGACCGTGTCCACGCACTCCCCGGAGCCCGGCGTCGCCGTGGTGACGGTGGCGGCCCCGCCGGTCAACGCACTCACCGCGGGCGGCTGGTTCGCCCTCGCCGAAGCCGTCACGAACGCGGGCCGCGATCCCGGAACCCACGTCGTGGTGCTGCGCGCCGAGGGCCGCGGCTTCAACGCCGGCGTCGACATCAAGGAGATCCAGCGCGACCCCGGCCACACGGCGCTCATCGGCGCGAACGAGGGCTGTGCCGCCGCCTTCTCCGCCGTCTACGACTGCGCGGTGCCCGTGATCGCCGCTGTGCAAGGGTTCTGCCTCGGCGGCGGAGTCGGGCTGGCAGGCAATGCCGACGTCGTCGTGGCCAGCGAAGACGCCGAGTTCGGCCTGCCGGAGGTCGACCGTGGCGCGCTCGGCGCCGCCACGCACCTCGCACGGCTCGTCCCGCAGCACCTCATGCGCGCGCTGTACTACACAGCCGAAACGATCTCCGCGAAACAGCTTCACCACCACGGTTCCGTGTACGCCGTCGTACCCCGCGAAGACCTCGACGCAACCGCCCTGGCCCTCGCCCGGCGGATCGCCGCGAAGGACACCCGCGTGATCCGCGCGGCGAAGCAGGCCATCAACGGCATCGACGTGCAGCCGGTGCACCGCAGCTACCGCTTCGAGCAGGGATTCACCTTCCAGCTCAACCTCGCCGGCGTCTCCGGCGCCGCCCGGCAGCAGTTCCTCGACGGAGAGGGAAAGCCTTGAGCGACAAGCGGATGACAGCCGACGAGGTCGTCGCCGAGCTGCGCGACGGCATGACGGTCGGCGTCGGCGGCTGGGGCTCGCGGCGCAAGCCGATGGCGCTCGTGCGCGCGATCCTGCGCTCGCCGCTGAAGGACCTCACCGTAGTCTCCTACGGCGGCCCGGACGTCGGCCTCCTCGCCGCCGCGGGCAAGATCCGCCGGCTGGTCTTCGGGTTCGTCACGCTCGACTCGATCCCGTACGACCCGTGGTTCACCCGCGCCCGCGAAGCCGGCGCGTTCGAGGTCACCGAGTACGACGAGGGGGTGCTCGGCACCGGCCTTTCCGCCGCGGCACAACGCCTTCCGTTCCTCCCCACCCGCGCCGGCCTCGGCTCCGACGTCGTGACGCTGAACCCGCATCTGCGCACGATCCGCTCCCCCTACGCCGACGGCGAAGAGCTCCTGGCCGTCCCCGCGCTCAAGCTCGACGCCGCACTCGTCCACCTCAACCGCGCCGACGCCCGCGGCAACGCCCAGTACCTCGGCCCCGACCCGTACTTCGACGAGCTGTTCGCTCTCGCCGCCGACCGCTGTTACGTCTCCGCCGAACGCGTCGTCCCCACTGCGGAACTGTCCGCCGCGCCGTTGCAGAGCCTGCTGCTGAACCGCGCGAGCGTGCACGGCGTCGTCGAAACCCCGCGCGGCGCGCACTTCACCAGCGCCGCGCCCGACTACGGCCGCGACGAGAACTTCCAACGCCACTACGCGAGCGCAGCCAAGGACCCGGAGCGGTGGCCGCGGTTCGCCGACCGGTTCCTCTCCGGCGACGAAGCCCAGTACCAGCGCGAAGTCGCCCGCTTCGCCGAGGAGGCGGCATGAGCTCACGATCGCGCCGGCCCGCTCGTGCCGCCGGCCGGGTGCGGGTGTCCCGCAAGACGCAGGAGGCGGCATGACCGACGTGACGCGCGCCGAGTACGCCGTGATCGCGTGCGCGGAGCTCTTCCACGGCGACGGCGAGATCCTTATCAGCCCCATGGGTTTCATCCCGAGTCTGGGCGCGAAGCTCGCGCGGCTGACGTTCGAACCCGACCTGCTGCTCACCGACGGCGAAGCCGCCCTCGTCACCGCGGACGGCGTCGTCGAAGGCTGGCAGCCGTTCCGGAAGATGCTCGACACCGTGGTGCCGCACGGAAAACGGCACGTCGTGATGGGCGCGAACCAGCTCGACCGCGAGGGCAACCAGAACATCTCCGCCATCGGCCCACACGCGAAGCCTGCGAAGCAGCTTCTCGGCGTACGCGGCGGGCCCGGCAACACCGTGAACCACCGTACGAGCTACTGGGTGCCGCGCCACAGCCGGCGGGTGTTCGTCGACCGCGTGGACGTGGTGTCGGGCGTCGGCTACGCGCGGGCGGATTCCCTGCCGTACCACGACGTGTACCGCGTGGTGACCAATCTGGGCGTGCTCGACTTCGGCGGCACCGGCCACGCGCCGCGGCTGCTTTCGGTGCACCCCGGGGTTTCCGTCGAGGACGTCACCGCGGCGACATCGTTCCCGCTCGACATCTCCGCCACCGAACAAACCCGCGAACCCGGTGACGAAGAGCTGCACCTCATCAGAGAAGTCCTCGACCCGAAGTCCGTGCGCGACAAGGAAGTTCCGTCGTGAGGACGGCGCTGACCGATCTCGTCGGCGTCCGCCACCCCGTCGTCCAGACCGGCATGGGCTGGGTCGCCGGCCCCCGCCTCGTCTCCGCGACGGCCGAAGCCGGCGGCCTCGGCATCCTCGCCTCGGCCACCATGACCTACGACGAGCTGGCCACCGCGATCAAGGAAACCCGGGCCCGCACCGAGAACCCGTTCGGCGTCAACCTCCGCGCCGACGCCGAAGACGCCACCCGGCGCGTCGACCTGCTCATCACCGAAGGCGTGAAAGTCGCGTCCTTCGCGCTCGCGCCGAACCGCGAATTGATCACCAAGCTCAAGGACCACGGCGTGGTCGTCCTGCCGTCGGTCGGCGCGGCCCGGCACGCGGAGAAGGTCGCCGACTGGGGCGCCGACGCCGTCGTCGTGCAGGGCGGCGAAGGCGGCGGGCACACCGGCGGCGTCGCCACGACGCTGCTGCTGCCCGCCGTGCTCGACGCCGTCGACATCCCCGTGGTCGCCGCGGGCGGCTTCTTCGACGGCCGGGGCTTGGCGGCCGCGCTCGCGTACGGTGCGGCCGGGATCGCGATGGGCACCCGGTTCCTGCTCACGCGCGAAAGCACCGTGCCCGACGCCGTGAAGCAGCTGTACCTGGACCACGACCTCACCGGCACCGTCGTCACGCGCAAGGTCGACGGCCTGCCGCACCGTGTCCTGCGCACCGGCCTCGTCGACGCGCTGGAGAAGTCCGGCCCGCTCGCCGGGTTCGCGCGTGCCGCGGCGAACGCCGCCCGGTTCCGCCGGTCGAGCGGGCTTTCGTGGGCCGCGCTCGTGCGCGAGGGCCTGCGGCTGCGCACCAGCGGGCGGACGCGGGCGCAGGTGCTGATGGCCGCCAACACGCCGATGCTGCTGCGCGCAGGCCTCGTCGACGGTGACTCGGCGGCCGGGGTGCTGGCGTCCGGGCAGGTCGTCGGGCTGCTGCGCGACCTGCCCTCGGTGGCGGACCTGATCGAGGGGATCGTGGCCGACGCGGAGGCGATCCTGCGCCGCCTCGGCGACGGCCGTTGTGCTTGACTTCAAGGCATGATCTCGGAAAGCCGCTGCCCGGTCGCGGAGGGCGAGCTCGCCGTCCGCACCGGTGGCGAGGGCCCGATGCTGCTGCTCATCCCCGGGGGCACCGGCGGCGCGGACTCGCTGCGCGCGCTCGTCAAGCAACTGCAGACGGACCACACCGTGGTCACCTACGACCGGCGCGGCCACTTCGCCAGCACCGACTCCACCACGGGTCCGGTGCCGGTTTCCCGGCAGGCGGACGACGCGCTCGCCGTGCTCGACCACATCGGCGCCGGCCCGATCCCCGTGTTCGGCACCAGTGCCGGCGCGCAGATCGGCCTCGACCTCGTGGCCCGCCACCCCGACCGGGTGTCGGTGCTCGTCGCGCACGAACCGCCCGCGGTCCAGCTGATGCCGGACGCCACGGGCTGGCTCGAGGCCGCGAACGACCAGATCCGGCTGGCCCGTTCGGGTGACCTGATGGGCGCCGTCACGCGCTTCGCCGACGGCATCGCGGGCGCGGCGCTGCCCGATCTGCCCAACTTGCGCCTGCCGAACGAGGCCGACTGGCTGCGCTTGTTCGACCGCGAGCTCGCCGAGTTCTTCGACTACCTGCCGGACCTGCGCGCCCTGCGTCGCGCGAGCACCGAGATCGTGCCCGTCGCCGGCGAAGCCAGCCGCGGCCGTTACCACTACCAGCCGGCGAAGATCCTGGCGCTCGAGTTGGGCCTGCCGTTCGTCGAGGTTCCCGGCGCGCACCTGGCGCCGCAGCGCAACGCGCCGAAGTTCGCGGCCGCGCTGCGCGAACTGCTCGCGTCGGCGCAGGCCTGAGCGCTCACCACGTCACGGGCAGCTCGGCGAACGCCGTGTGCCCGACGTCGGCGCGCAACCGCAGCTCTCCGGCCGGCACGGCGAGGTGGAGATCCGGCAGGAGCCGCGGCAGGGCCGTGAAGACCGCCTGCAGCTCCAGCCGGGCCAGCGGGGCGCCGAGGCAGTAGTACGGGCCGTGGCCGAACGCGAGGTGGCCGGTGGCGTCGCGGTGGACGTCGAACTCGTGCGCGCCCGGGAACTCCGTCTCGTCGAGGTTCGCCGCGACCGCGCTCAGCAAGACGACGTCGCCCGCTTCGACACGGTGGTCACCGAGGTCGAACCCGGCCGTGGCCCGGCGAGGACGGCCACCGTTCGGCGGGTGCAGGGGAAACCGGAGGATCTCCTCGACGGCGCCGGGCACCAGCGAGGGATCGGCCCAGACAGCCGCCCGGTGCGCGGGGTGGCGGTCGAGCAGCACGACACCCTTGTCGATCGCGGTTGTGGTGGTGACGTGGCCCGCGTAGAGCAGCAGCGTCGCGTACCGGGCGGCTTCGGCGGGCGGGACTTCGCGGACGAGCTCGGACAGCAGATCGTCCGCCGGGTGGCCGAGCTTGAAGCGAGCGACGTCGGCCAGATCTTCCCCGGGTGGGGCGCCGAGCAGCCGGCGGATCACCAGCTCGGGGAACGGGTCCGAGAACGCCGCGTGGAAATCGACAGGCGGGCTGCTCAGTTCCGCGAGCAGCCGCTCGGCCAGCGCGTCGACGTCCCCACGCAGCACAGCCAGACGCCGGGCTGCGAAGGCACCGCTGAGCAGGCGGCGCATCCGCCGGTGCTCGGCCGGGTCGCGGGCGGGCAGCGGCTCGAGCCGCGGGTCGGCGAAGAGCCGCTTGACCTCCGCGTGCCCGCGCACGACCCACGGCTCGCTCACGCCGCCCGCACGCGGTTGCGGTAGACGAACACCGCCAGCAGCCCGGCGCCGATCACGGCGTAACCGACGGGCTTGCCCACGGCCAGGAACGTCGTGGTCGGCAGCGAGATCGCCAGCACCAGCAGCACGGCCGCGTGCACGGCCAGAACGCCGCCGAGCAGAGCGGTCATCACGGTGATCCCCCGGCGCTGGGCCGGCGCGGGCGCGGGACGGCCGGTGAACCGGAAGACCAGCAGCAGCAACGGCTTCCCGATCACCGCCGAGCCGACCAGCACGATCCCCACCGGCCCGGTGAGCACGGCGTCCTGCAGCTTCACCACGAGCTCGTTGCCGCCCGTGAGCCCGAGGACCACGAGCATCACCACGAACCCGGCGATCGCCACCACCCCGATCGGGTCCAGCCGGCGGCGGACGGCGAACTGCCCGACCGTGACGAGCAGCGGGATGGCCGCGGAGATCGCCAGCGCCACCACCTCGCTCCCCACGACGGGCTTCAGCAGCAGGTACACGACCAGCGGTAGCGCGATGTTCAGCACGAGGCTCGGCAGCAGCCGGCGCAGCAGTTCGGGTTTCACGAGCAGGTCCTCCCCTTCGGCGACTAGGACCTGCTCAGCGTGGCTTCCGGCGCCCCCTCACCGCGTCGGCGCCAGGGTGGGAAATCCTTCTCCACCCACGGGTCTACGCGGCCGCCGGCGCCGCCGAACGACGCCGCAGCAACCCGGCGCCCGCGGCCACGACCAGCAGCCACAGGAACGCCGCCGGCGCCATCGTCTCGCCCGCCAGACCCAGCGCCAGCGGGATCGCCAGGCCCGGGATCGCCGTCACGATCGCCCACCGGACACCGCGGCCCACAGCGGAACCCGCCAGCGAACCGATCACCGCGAACGCCGCGATGCAGCCGCACAGGAGCCAGCGCGTGGACGGTTCGAGATGGCCCTCGGCGACGGACTCGACCGCATCGCCCAGCGCCCCCGCAAACGCGGCCAGCAGACCGGCGACCAGGCAGTGCAGGGGCAGCAGCAGGCGCGGCCCGAGGGCGTCGGCGGCCAGGTAGGGAATGCCGCCGAAGCCCTGGTTGAGCGACGTGCCCCAGAGAGTCGCGAGCAGGGCCAGCGCGGCGATCACCGTGAAGAACAGGCGGGCGCTCCACTCGGGGGTCGAGGCCATCGCGTCGGTGACGGTGAGGACGCCTTCGCCGAGCACGATGATCGTGAACAGGCCCAGCCGTTCGCCGAAGTGGACGGTGTCGAGGCGGGCCAGGGTCGGGTGCTGGACGGGGCCCTCGCGGTGCGCGAGCTTCGCGGTGATGCTGGCGACCAGCCGGTCGCCCGAGACGGTGAACGTGATCACCAGGTCGAGCGCCAGCCCCAGCGCCCACAGCCCGTAGCGCCACGGCGAGTCGACCCAGAGCGACACCACCCACGGCACCACGCCGAACCCCAGCTGCGCCACCGGCCAGTCGACGATCACGCGCACGCCGCCGCGGCGGCTCTCCCACACGCGGTCGGCCAGGGCGCGCACGGCGATGTAGGCGACGGCGAACACCTTCGCGTGGCTGCCGTGGATGTCCGACACCGACGCGGCCATGAACGCGAGGCCGGCCATCGCCAGCAGCACGGGCATCGTGTGGGCGGCGCCCTTCGCGACATTCCCGTAGACCGTGAAGCACATCCACGCCGTCCAGAAAGCCAGGAAGCACACCACGTACAGCCCGACGTCGCCCCAGGACGTGCTGCCGTGCACCAGGTGCGCCAGCTGCGCGACCCCCGCCACGGCCACCAGGTCGAAGAACAGCTCGAGCCAGGACGCGTGCCGTTCCTCGCTCTTCTCGGTCGTGGTCATGGCGGACAGTATGGCCGCGGGATCTACACCCGAGGGTTGAAGACTCCCGCGCGTCCCGCCGATATCGTCGGCCGGGTGTCCGACGCACCCCTGAACAGCGCCGACCACCGCGTCCGGCGGGTGGTCTCGGTGCTCGTCCTGGTGCTGCTCACGGTGCTCGCGGCGAAGTCCGAACCGCAGCCCGCGCTGCACGGCCAAGGCCTCGGGGTGCTGCTCGGCCTGCTCGGCGTGCTGCTCGGCGGGGCGATGCTGATGTACGGCGTGCAGCAGTGGCGGTTGCCGGTGCCGGTCGAGATCGGCTCGTTCCTGCTCGTGCTGGCCAGCTCCGTGACGCTGGTGTGGCTCGAACCCAACGGCACAGGGTTCTTCGGCGGTTTCCTGCTGGCGGCCACGGCGTCGGCGCGGCTGGACCAGCGCAAGGGCACGATCGTCGCCGGCCTGAGCGCGGCCGCGCTCGTGGCGGCGAGCCTGTTCGGGGCGCGCCACGAGGCCGTGCCGACGCTGCTGAGCGCGCTCGGCATGCTGGCGTTCTACCGGCTGGGGGTCTACACGCGGAAGCTGCGCGAACGCACCGAAGAGCTGGAGCAGACCCGCGCGGCCCAGGTCCGCGCGGCGGCGCTCGCCGAACGGCAGCGGCTCGCGCGCGAGATGCACGACGTGCTCGCCCACTCGCTGTCCGGTCTGCTGCTGCACCTCGAAGGAGCGCGGCTGCTGTCCGTCCACAGTGGAGCGGACCCGCGGCTCACCGACACCGTGGAACGCGCCCACCAGCTCGCGCAGAGCGGGCTCGCCGAGGCGCGCCAGGCGATCGGCGCGCTGCGCGGCGAGGACTTGCCGGGGCCGGAGCGGCTGCCGGTGCTGGCGGCGGAGTTCGAACGCGACACCGGGATCCCGTGCGAGGTCACCGTGAGCGGTCAGGTGCCGGAGCTGGCCGCGCAGACGCGGCTGACGTTGTACCGGGTTGCGCAGGAGGCGCTGACCAACGTCCGCAAACACGCCGACGCCGAGCGCGTCGACCTGCGGCTGAGCTACGAACCGAGCGGCACGCTGCTGACCGTCGAGGACCTCGGCCGCCCGGGTGCGGCGCCCGGCGACCACGGCTACGGCGTGAGCGGCATGCGCGAACGCGCCGAGCTGCTGGGCGGGCAGCTCGACGCCGCACCGACCGGCACGGGGTTCCGGGTGAGCCTGTGGGCGCCGGCGTGATCCGCGTATTGGTGGCCGACGACCAGCGCGTGGTGCGCGACGGCCTGTCGATGCTGCTCGGGCTGCTGCCCGGTGTCGAGGTCGTCGGCACCGCGGCCGACGGCGATCAGGCGGCCGAGCTGGCCGGGCGGCTGAAGCCGGACGTCGTGCTGATGGACCTGCGCATGCCGCGCTGCGACGGGATCGAGGCCACGCGCCGTATCCGCGGCCGCGACCACGACGTGCAGGTCGTCGCGCTCACCACGTACGCCGACGACAAGTCCGTGCTCGACGCGTTGCAGGCCGGCGCCCGCGGCTACCTCACGAAAGACGCCGGCGCCGACGACATCCGCCGCGCGCTGAGCCAGGTGACGCAGGGTGCCGCCGTGATCGACCCCGCGGTGCAGCACCACCTCGTGGACGCGCTCACGTCCGGCGCGCCCCGGACGCCGTCCGCCTCGGTGCCTGACGGCCTGACACCCCGCGAGGTGGACGTGCTGACGTTGATCGCCGACGGCCTGTCCAACACCGAGATCGCGCACCGGCTCTTCGTCGCCGAGGCCACGGTGAAGAGCCACATCAACCGCATCCTCGGCAAGATCGGCGCGCGCGACCGGGCGCAGGCCGTCGGGTACGCCTATCGTCACGGGCTGACTTCGGGGTGAGGCGGCCGTAGAGTCGGCCCATGGCTGAGGTGCTCGCGTGGCTGCTCGACTCCGACCCGGCGCTGCGCTGGCAGGTCGAACGCGACCTGGCGGGCTCACCGCCGGAGGTCTGGGAGGCGACGCGCGCCCGCGTCGCCACGGAGGGTTTCGGCGCGCGGCTGCTCGCCCTGCAGGACCCGGACGGCCAGTGGGCCGGCGGCGCGTTCTTCCCCGCCGAGTTCAAGGGCTCGCCCGAGGACGGCCAGCCGTGGACCGCGACCACGTGGTCGCTCAACGCCCTGCGCGACTGGGGCCTCGACGCGTCGGTGCTCGACGGCACGGCCGAGCTGCTGGCGCGCAACAGCCGGTGGGAGTACGAGAACCTGCCGTACTGGGACGGTGAGGTCGACGTCTGCATCAACTCGTGGACGCTGTCCAACGGCCTGTGGCTCGGCGCCGACGTCGACGGCATCGCGCGGTGGTTCGTCGAGCACCGTTTGCCCGACGGTGGCTGGAACTGCCTGTGGGTGGAGGGGGCCGAGCGGTCATCCGTGCACTCGACCCTCAACGCGCTGAAAGCCTTGCTGGACCACGAGAAAGCCGGCGGCTCCGTGGACTCCACCGGCTGTGTTGCCGACGCTCGCCGCGCCGGCGAGGAATACCTGTTGTCCCGCAGCCTGTTCCGGCGGCTGTCCACGGGCGAGCCGATCGCGCCCTGGGTCCGGTCCTTCGGCTACCCGTTCCGCTGGTTCTACAACGTCCTCAACGCGGCCGACTACTTCCGCGCCGCCGCCCTGTTCGACGGCACCGCCCCGGACCCGCGGATGGCCGAAGCCGTCGACCTCATCCGCGCCGCGCGCCAACCCGACGGCACCTGGCTGCAGGCCCGCCGCCACCCCGGCGAGGTCTGGTTCGAGATCGACGCCCCGGCCGGCGAACCGTCGAAGTGGCTCACCTTCCACGCAACGCGGGTCCTCGACTGGTGGGACTCTCGCACACGCTGACAACCAGGTGATCGTTCACTCGTGCGGGTGCGAGGACCCGTCCGCCCCTGCCGGGGGTGGCTCGGCGGTGTAGGCCTGAGGGGGTCGCCGCCGAGGGGAGTTGGGCATGAAGCTGGGTCGGGCGCTCGTGCTGGCCGTGGTCGTCGCTGTTCCGCTCGCCGCGCCGGCCGTGGCGACGCCGCCGGACGCGGCCACGGCCGAGGTCGCGCAGGCCGTCCGGGCGGGCACGCTCGGCCAGGACCACGGGGTCGCCGACTCGTGCACCGGGGTCGTGCAGGGGCATCAGGTGGACCTCGGCTGCCTGACGAACGTCGTCACGCGCGACAAGGCGTCGGCCGATCCGCTCACCACCCCCGCGCCGGCCGGGTTCTCGCCCGCGGACCTGGCGCGGGCGTACCACCTGCCGGACGCGAAGACCGGCGAACGCGGCACGGTGACGATCGTCGGCATCGGCGCGTACCCGACGCTGGAGGCCGACCTCACGACCTACCGCAGCCAGTTCGGCCTCCCCGAGTGCACGACCGCCGACGGCTGCCTCAAGATCACCGACTACCACGGCGGTCCGCCGCTCAAGCCCGTCGACGGGCTCGGCGAGATCGAGGAGGCCTACGCCACCGAGACCGCGCTCGACGTCGACCTCGCCTCCGCCGCGTGCCCGATGTGCCGCATCACGATGGTCCAGATCCCGATGGACGTCGGGCGCCTGCTCAACGCCGTGCTGCTGCAGCTGCCCGGCCAGCTCGCGGACGACTTCGGCACGGCGGTGAGCTACGCGGCCAGCCTCCATTCGAGCGCCGTCAGCATGAGCTACGGCGTGCCCACCGGCCTGCAGGGCGACTACCTCGGCACAGGCGCGCCCGCCGTGGCGCTGCACCACCCGGGCATGGCCGTGGTCGCCGCGTCGGGTGACAAGGGCTATCTCGGCGGGCCGCAGCTGTGGCCGCAGGAACTGCCGTGGGTCACGTCGGTCGGCGGCACGTCGCTGAGCGGTTCCGGCGGCTCGTTCGTGCAGAAGGCGTGGGGCAGCCTCTTCACCCCGCACGGCGAACAGCAGCGCTGGGTCGGCGCCGGCAGCGGCTGCGCGCTCGACCTCGGACCCGCGCAAGGCCAGCCCGCCGCCATCGCCGCCAACTGCTCCGGCCACCGCGCGGGCTCCGACGTCTCCGCGGTCGCCGACCCGCTCACCGGCGTCGCCGTCTACCGCTCGTACGCGCCGAACAACGGCAAAGCCGGCTGGCTCGTCGTCGGCGGCACCAGCGCCGCCTCGCCCTTCATCGCCGGCCTCTACGCCCGCGGCGGCCGGCTGTCCGGTGTGGACGGTCCGAACACCTTGTACAGCGCCCCTCCCGGCACTCTCGCCGACGTCTCCGCCGGCTCCAACGCCCAGCACGGCCCCGCCGACTGCGCGCAGTTCAAGCCCGTCGTCTGCTCCGCCGGCCCGGGCTGGGACGGCCCGACGGGCCTGGGCGTGCCGGTGGGGCTCGGCGCGTTCTAGCCGGCCAGCTTCGCGCGGATCACCGCCAGGTCAGCCCCGCTGACGCCGGCGTCGAAGAGGTAGCGCTCGGCGTCGAAGCCGTCGAGCACGGCCAAGAGCGCGCCTTGCGTTGTCGTACCGCGGTTCGCGAGGAAGGTCTCGATGAGCGGGCCCTGGTCCTCCCGGCCCAGCGCGGCGAACAGCGGCTTCACGGCCGCGGTGGACAGGTCGTAGTCCGCGGCGATCGCTGCGGGTTCCACGTCGGCGAGAGCCAGCAGCAGAAGGGCGACGAGACCGGTCCGATCGCGGCCCGCACCGCAGTGGAACACGACCCCGCCGGGCCCGGATCGGGCGAGCGCGGTGACGACGGCGGCGCAGCGTTCGGCCTTGCGTTCGAGGAAGGGGCGGTAGTAGAGCGGGCTGCCGTCGAGCTGCTCTTCGTCGACGTACGCCCAGAACTCCACGTCGGCGACGTCGTCGAGCGGCACCTCGACGCGGTCAAGGCCGGCCGGCGTGGCGACGTCCGCGCCGGCGAACTGCGCCGAACCCGCCCGAGATCCCGCGATCTCGTCGACGTTGCGCAGGTCGAGCACGGTCCGCAAGCCGTCCTCGTGCGCCCGGGCCCAGCCCTCGGCCGTGACGAACCGGAGGTCGCCCGAGCGGAAGAACGCGCCGTGGCGGGTCGTGCGGCCCGACGTGGTCGGCAGGCCGCCGAGATCCCGCGTGTTGTGAAACCCCTCCCAATCCGGAACTCTGCTCGTAGTCATCAGCCGATCATGGCAGGCCTGGGGGCTCCGGCTCCCGGAAACAGCCGGAGCACCAAGGAAAGCGTCACACCGCCCGCACGCCGTCCTGCCAGACTTCCCGGACGTTGGCCGCCAGGTTCGCGAAGTCGTACGGATCCCCCGCCACCACCACGACGTCCGCGCGCTGCCCCGGCGCGAGCAGGCCCAGCTCGCCGTCCATCCCGAGCAGGCGGGCGGCCGACGACGTCGTCGCCACGAGCACGTCGGCCGGGCTCATGCCGCACGAGCGCATCAGCTCCAGCTCCTCCAGGTTCGTCCCGTGCGGACCCACGCCGCTGTCCGTCCCCATCGCGATCCGCACCCCCGCGGCGACCGCGCGGCGCACCGAATCGGCGTGGACCTCCGCGACCTCCTTCGCCTTCTGCACCACGGCGTCCGGCAGCGAAGCACCCGCCGCGGCCGCGCGGATGACGTTGACCGGCGCCACCAGCGTCGGCACGAGCCAGGTGCCGCGGGCCAGCATGAGCTCGATGGCCTCGTCGTCGAGGTAGATGCCGTGCTCGATGGAGCGGATGCCGGCACGCACGGCGTTCTTGATGCCCTCCGCGCCCTGGGCGTGGGCCATCACCGCGCGGCCCTGCATCTGGGCCTCGGTGACGAGGACGTCGAGCTCCTCCAAGGTGAACTGCGAGTGCCGCGGATCGTCGCGCGGCGACAGGACGCCGCCGGTGGTGCAGACCTTCAGCACGTCCGCGCCGGCGCGCAAGAGCGTCCGGGCCACGCGGCGCATCTCGTCCGGGCCGTCGGCCGTCGCGTCGGGGCGGCCGGGGTGCGGCAGCGACAGCGGAACGCAGTGGCCCGAAGGCATCCAGCCGTCGCCGTGGCCGCCGGTGGGGCTGATCAGGCCGATGGCGATCTGCAGCCGCGGCCCGGGGATCAGCCCGTCGGCCACGGCCTGCTTGATGCCGAGGTCGGCGCCGGCCGCGTCGCGCACGGTCGTGATGCCGAGCTTGAGCGTGGTCCAGAGGTTCCGGGCGGCCTCGTAGAACTGGTAGGAGAACGGCTTCTGCACACGCGGCAGCAGCCCCAGGTCGGACACCGTCACGTGCACGTGGCAGTCGAACAGGCCGGGCAGCAGCGTCGCGCCGGTGCAGTCGACGGACCGGTCGCCGTCGAGACCGGTGCCGACCTCGACGATCCGGCCGTCCTCCACCACCACGTCGGCCGGGGCGGGGGCGCTGCCGGTGCCGTCGAACACCGAGCTGCCGCTGAACACCGTGCGGGTCATACCGGTTCTCCTTGCTTCACGGGAACACCGGGCCGCGTCACGGCCCGTTCGACGCCGGCGGCCACGGCGAGCACGACGACGTTGGCCGCGAGCCCGATCAAGCCGACGTTCACGGTGCCGGCGAACTTAGTGTCGAAGAACGTCAGCCAGATGACCACGATCTCGCCGGCGATCAGCCCGGCGAGCACCGGGCCCTTGCCGACCGGCACCTTCTTGAGGAAGCCCAGCAGGTTGGCCGGCGCGAGCTGCACCGAGCCGGAGTACGTGAGCAGCAGCAGGTTCGCGAGCAGATCGGGCCGGAAAATGCCGAGCACCAACGCGAGCGCGCTCGCGAGCACGACCGTGCCGTGGTTGATCCAGAACTGCTTGCGTTCCCCGCGCACCCGCGCGATGTTGCGGGCCACCAGCGAGGAGATCCCGATGAGGATGCCGGCGGCGGGCACCATGGCCGTGGCGGTGGCCGCCACGACGACCAGCCCCGTGACCCAGCCCGGCAGCGCGTCCTTGCTCAAGGTCAGGAGCACGCCGTTGGGGTCGCTGGTCTTGTCCACCACCAGGATCGCGGCGAACCCGATGATCATCGGCAGCAGCAGGCACAGCTCGTAGATCGGCATCCACGTGTAGTTGCGCCGCAGCACCTTCGGGTCGCGCGCGGCCATCAGCGCGGGCCACGAGTGCGGCAGTGTCATGAGGCCGACGCCGATCGCGCTCACGATCATGCTGGTGATGAACCACGTGTGGTCGTTGGTGCCGGCGTGGATGAACAGCTTCTCCGGGTGCAGCTGCTCGATCTTGTGGAACACGCCCGACACGCCGCCGGCGAAGTGCGCGGGCACCGCGATGATCAGCACCACGAGGACCACGAGCATGATCGCGTCCTTGAAGTACGACGTCGCGGCCACACCCCGCAGCCCGGCCCACAGCACGAACGCGACGATGAGCACGCTGCCCAGGACCATGCTCAGGTTGCCCGACGCCGCGTCGCCGGTCACCAGCCGCACGATCAGGCCGAGGCCGGTGATCTGCAGCTGCAGGTAGGGCAGCACGAAGATCACGCCGAGCACGGCCGAGAGCGTGCCGAGGAACTTGCTGGAGAAGCGGTCCTCGAGGAAATCGCCCTGGGTGAGGTACCCGCGTTCCTTGCCCATCCGCCACAGGCGTTTCGCCAGGAAGAACAGGACCACGTAGGCGATCGGCACGTAGGGCAGCGCGTACATCGCCGCGACGCCGCCGGAGAACGCGAGCCCCGCCATGCCGAGGAAGGTGAAGGTGGTGAACACCTCGCCGGCCTGCAGGAACCACATCGTGAGCGCGCCGAACTTGCGGCCGCCGACGGTCCACTCGCTCAGATCCGCCGCGGGCTTGCGCCGCCCGACGAAGCCGAGCACGCCGATGAGGACGATGCCGACGATCGTGAAGGCCAGGATCATCAGTCGTCACCCGCCCCCGCGCGCGCCATCATGCGCTCGCTCAGCAGCAGGGCCGGGGTGAACATGAGGCACCAGAAAGCGCCCCACACCAGCATCTTCGGCAGGCCGAGCCACAGCCCGGTGGAGTTGACGAACGGCAGGAACGGCATGAGGACCAGCGCGATCACCGGGATGATCGGCGGGAGGTGGTAGCTGCGCATGTGATCACGCTGCCAGTACCGCGAGCTGCCGGCACGCCAGCTCGGCCAGCAGGGTCGCGCCGTCGGCGAGCACCGAGTCGTCGAACGCGGCGCGCGGCGAGTGGTTGTTGGGCGCGCCGACCGGATCGTCCGAGCGTGACGCGCCGAGGAACACGAACGCGCCCGGCACCTTCCCGAGCACCCGGGAGAAGTCCTCCGAGCCCGTCATCGGGTCTTCCAGCAGCTCGAACCGTTCCTCGCCGAAGACCTCGCGCACGGTGCCCGCGATGAAGTCATGGCCGGCGTCGTGGTTGACCAGCACGGGGTACTCGGCGTCGTAGGTGATCTCGACGTCCAGGCCGTGCGCGGCGGCGATGCCCTCGCACACGCGCACGACCTGCGCGCGGATGCGCTCGCGCACCTCCGGGTCGAACGAGCGCACGGTGGCCTCGAACACCGCGTCGTCCGGGATCACGTTGCGGCGCGTGCCGGCGTGGAAGCTGCCGACGGTGAGCACGACCGGCTCGAACGCGCCGAACGCCCGGGTCATGCGGGTCTGGAGCGCGGTGACCATCTCGCACGCGGCCGGGATGGGGTCACGCGAAGCCTCGGGCGCCGAACCGTGGCCTCCGGCGCCGACCACGCGCACCTTCACCGCGTCGGACGCGGCCATGAGCGGTCCGGGGCGGCAGGTGAACAGGCCCCGCGCGTGGCGGGAAGCCGAAACGTGCAGCCCGTAGGCGGCGTCGACCTGGCGGCCGGAAGCGGTGAGCACACCCTCGTCGATCATGTAGCCCGCGCCGTCGCAGCCTTCTTCGCCGGGCTGGAACATGAACACGACGTCGCCGGCCAGCCGGTCGCGGCGGCAGACGAGCAGCTGCGCGGCGCCGACGAGCCCGGCCGTGTGCAGGTCGTGTCCGCAGGCGTGCATGGCGCCGTCGATCTGGGAGGAGAACTCCTCGCCGGACGCTTCCGTCACAGGCAGCGCGTCCATGTCGCCGCGCAGCAGCACCGTGCCGCCGGATCCGCCACCGCCGCGCAGGACGGCGGTCACCGAGGACAGGTCGCGGCCGAGGCTGATCTCGAGGCCGAGGCCGTCGAGGGCCTGCAGCACTTTTTCCTGGGTGCGGGGCAGGTCGAGGCCGATCTCGGGGGTGCGGTGCAGCGATCGGCGGAGCGCGACGAGGTCGGGGCGCAGGGCTGCGGCGTCGGAGCGCAAGGACATGGGTCTCCCTCGCTGGAACATCGACATATGCTGGCCCGACGATGATGCGAGTGTCGAACGCTCCTGCCGGCCGGATCGCGGGAATCCGCCAAATCGGCGCCGTGCGGACGAAGGATCGGCCATGTTGAGCGAGAGCGACCTCAAACTCCTCGACGCGCTGCAAACCCGGCCGCGCGCCACGTGGGCCGTGCTGGGCCAGGCGCTGGGCATCGGCGCCGTGACGGCCGCACGCCGGTGGGAGACGTTGGTGTCGCGCGGGCAGGCCTGGCTGACCGCGTACCCGGGCGGCGAGCTGGTGGCGCAGCTGGCGCTGGCGTTCGTGGAGATCGACTGCGCACCGGGCGCGGCGTTGGCTGTGGCGCGGCGCCTCTCGGCCGACCCGCACGTGGCGACGGTGGAGTTCCTGGCCGGGCACTGCGACCTGCACATCCACCTCGTGGCGCCGTCGCTGCGCGCGATCTCCGACTACGTGCTGCACCGGTTGTCGGCGCTGCCGGGTGTCACGGCGACGCGCACGGTGGTGTCGCCGCGGCTGTTCACCGAGGGCAGCCGGTGGCGAGTTCGTGCGATCTCGCCGGGCGAGCGGGAAGCTCTGGTGTCGCCGTCGGCGCGATCGTCCGGACCTTTGCGCTTCGGCGAGCTCGACCAGGCGCTGATCCTGGCTCTCGGCGAGGACGCCCGCGCGTCGGCCGCTTCGCTGGCGGTGCAGCTGGGCGTGGGCGCGAGCACCGTCCGGCGCCGCCTCGACGCCCTGCTGGCCCGCGGCGCCGTCCGCCTGCGCTGCGAGATCGCGCGGCCCCTGTCCCCCGCACCCGTCACGGCGATGCTGTGGCTGCGCGTGCCGCCCGACAAGCTCGAGACGACCGCGCGGTCGCTCGCGATGCTGCCGGAGGTGCGCATGTGCGCCGCCCTCAGCGGGGCGGCGAACCTGATGCTGGTGGTGTGGCTGGGTTCCCAGCACGACCTGCTGCCGCTGGAGGGGTCACTGGCGGCCAAGCTGCCGTGGCTGGAGATCGTCGACCGCGCCGTGACGCTGCGCGGGATCAAGCTCATGGGCCACCTGCTCGACGACGAAGGCCTCGCCGCCGGCCACCTCCCCTTGGACTTCTGGTCCCCGGTGACGAAAAACCCTTGACCGGTCCGGCGGGTGCGGGGGGATGTGGGAGGGAAGCGCCCGCCGGACCGGCAAGGAACCCGACCCGGCGAGTGGGGGGTGGGTGAAGGAGAGGGAACCTCGCCGAATCGGAGCTTTTTCGGGGTGGGGTCAGCCGGTTTCCGAAGCGGACACCGGCGGCACCGGCAGCACACCGGAGAACCGCCCGGAACCGGCCGCCCTGCCACCTCCGTCACACCACGACAGGTCGGCAGCGGTGTCGCGCGCCGGATCCTCACGACCGTCGCGGTCGAAATCCTCTGTGTGGTAAGGGAAATTCATCACTGCTCCTGGGTCTTTCCGTGCTCCGGCGAGGTGAGGTGAGCCCGCGCAGCTCCCGCGCGAGGCACCGCACCGCGCCGGCGTTCCGGTCGCCCGAAGCGCAACACCCGGGTACCCACCCGACGCCGGCGGGCCGTGAACTCCGCGCGGCTCGGGGAAAACCGCATCTCGACTCCTCCGGTCATCCGGCCGAATCCCGACCGGGGCGGGGTGGGGGCGGCCCGGGTCCCAGCGGTGTCCGAGCGAGACACCGCCCCGAGCCGCCCTCTCCCCTGGTCATTCCTTGCAGCGCTTGCCCGTGTTGATGCAGGAGACCACGCGGTTCATCTGCGACTGCGTCATGACGTTGGCGAAGTCGTCGTGGTCCGAACGGGGGTTGTGCTTCTCCTCGGGGAACGCGTCCACTTTGTACTGGCCCTTGACCTGCACGTCGTGCGGGATGTTGTAGACCAGGGTGATCTTCAGCTGCGGCACGGCCTTGAAGCCGCGCTTGCAGTTGCCGTTCGTGTCGGAGAAGACGATGTGCGTGCGGTGGTTGGCGCTGTCGATGTTCTTGCCGTCCCAGCAGTTCGGGAAGGCGTGGATGCGCTCGACCTTGCTGCCGGTGGGGCAGATCGGGTAGTGGTCGGTCAGGCGGTCTTCGAAGCCCGAGCACGTCCAGCTGGCGCGGGCGTTGGCGGGACCGTTGGCGCCTTCCTTCGCGTCACCGTAGAGCACACGCAGGAACCGCGGCATCGCCACGACCTTGCGCGCACCACCGCTGCCGAAGGACAGCGTCGCGGACACCACGCGCTGGATCTCGCCGTCGTTGCCGGCGACCTCGTTCGCGTCGTTCACGCCCGGGAGCTCGGCGGCCGCGCCGTTGTCCTGCTTCTGCTTCTGCTCCGTGGCGCTCTCGCCGGCGGCCGGATCGCTGTTGGCGCCGCCGTTGTCGAGGCCCGTGCTGTCGGAGTCCTGCACGGCGCAGCCCGCGAGCGCGGCCGGGTCCTCCGGCTTCACACCCTGCTCGGTCATCTTGTCCGAGATCTTCTTCAGCGACGCGGACCGCTTGCTCTTCAACGAGTTCAGCACCGCGGCCGAATCCTGCCCGGCCTCGACCTGCTTGTCGGCCTGGTCGACCTGCGCGTCCATCGCGTCGAGCTCGGTGTTCACCGCGTCCATGGCCGCGTCGGGCACGTCGGGCAGCTCGCTCACCACGTCGGGGCACTCGACCTGCGGCGCGGCGGCGTCCTTGGCCGCGCCGGCGCGGTCGGCGGCCACGTCGTCAGCCGGCGGGGCGGCTTCCGAAGACGCCGGGGCTTCTTCCTCGTCGCCGGTGTCGATGCGGACCACCGGCCAGTAGTAGGTGGACTTGTCGCCGTTCTTGCACGTGGTGCCGGCCTTGGCGAGGCTGCGGTTGGTCGAGTCGGCGTTGGTGGAGAGGTTGCCGACGTAGTCGTGCAGGTGCTGGGCGCCGTTGCGCACACCCGGCTGCGCGATGAAGTTGTCGGGGTTGAAGTGGCCGTTCTCGTTGCGTCCACAGTCGACGGTGAACGTGCCGCGCGCGCCGCGGTTCTGCGCCCGGCTCACGTTCGAGCCCTTCGGGACTTTGTTGATGTCCAGGAAGAACGACTTGTCGGCCGGGTCGGCGCCGGCGCGGTCGGGCTCGCCGGACGTGGCGTTCACGGCCAGCGCGCCGACCGCGAGGGCGAGGCCGAGCGCACCGGTGGCGATCGTGACGCGCTTCGCCGACCGGTGCCGGGGATGGTTCCTGGTCATGGTGCTGTGCTCACCTCGTTCGATCCTCCGGGCGCGCCGAACTACGGCTGCGGCCCGGGTGTGAACTACTTGGAGTCGAGATGCTCGGCAGCTCGGATGCGGGGGAATCCGGTGCCGGCACTGGGGAATACGGACGGGAAGGCGAAGTGGTTCAAAAAGAAATCGCCGCGTTATCCGCACGTGATCGGGAAGCCAGTCGTACGGTCCACAAAGGACAGAGCATTTCCCCAGCGGGGAGGCTCAGCGGTCGACGACCACGAGCAGCGTGCCGTCGTCGGCCCGGACCTCGAACCGCGTGATCTCGTCGGCGGGCAGCGACGTGCCACCGGTCACGTGCAGCGGGTCGGGCGAGCCCGGGATCCCGTAGCCCTTCGCGGGCACGGACCAGCCCGTGACCGTGCGGATGTCGCCGGAGGAGGAGATGGCGAGCAGCTGGCAGTTCATCGGTCCCGCGACGCCGCTCAGGTCGAGGTCCACGGAGCTGCCCCACTCGCGCGGGGTCACGGTCACCCGCGCGGTCACGGCCGAAGCGCCCTGACCCGACGACGTGCCGCCACCGGGCGCGGACAGCGAGGAGGACGGCGCCGGCGGAACCGACGTCGGCGCGGCCAGGCTCACGGAGGGGCCGGCGGCGTCGGCCGGGCGCACCGCGAGCGTCACGAGCGGACCCGCCACGACGAGCGCGGCCGCGGCCGCCGCGGCGACGAGCCCGATGCGCCGGCGCCGCTTGCGCTTCACCGTCGCCTCGGCCATCAGCGCCCGCAGCACGCGCGGACCGGGCGCCAGCGTGCGCCCGGGCGTGACCGGTACCGGCGGCTCCGGCCAGTTCTTCTTCACGAGGTCGAGCACGTCGGGCAGCTGGTGCAGCTCGACGAGGTCGAGCTGGCAGTGCGGGCAGTCGAGCAGGTGTTCCTCGAACCGCGTGTTGTCGGCCTCACTGAGCACGCCGAGCACGTACGCGGCGAGGTCGGTGTGCGGGGACCCGGCCACCGTCACCTCACCCCCGCTCGCGCATGGCCTTCCGCAGGGCGCGGACGGCGTGGTGGATTCGCGACTTGACGGTGCCGGGCGGCACCCCGAGGGTGGCGGCGACCTCGTTCACGGTCCGGTCGGCCAGGTACGTCTGCTGCACGGCCTCCCGGTGCTCGGGCGAAAGCCCTTGCAGCGCCTCGTAGAGGATCATGGCCGCCACGGTCTTGTCCGACTCGTCGGACACGAACACGGCGTCGGACTCGATCTCCTCGAGCTCCTGCGGACGGACACTGCGGCTGCGCCAGCCGTCGATGACGATGCGCCGAGCGACGGTGAACAGCCACGCGCGCAGCATCGCCGGCCTCCGGTCGAGCTTGTCGGCATTGCGCCACGCCTTGATCAACGTCTCCTGCACCACGTCCTCCGCCCACTGCCGGTCGTGACCGGTCAGGCGCAGCGCGAAACCCATCAAGGCTCCGCCGAACTCTTGGTACAACGCTTTGGCCAGGTCGTCATGAACTCCGGGGTTTTCGGTTTCATGATCGTCCGTCGGGCTCAGCGTTCGATTGTGCCGTCCCACGCGGGCCATCTTTGTGGCAACGGCACCATTTCGTCCAGTACCAAAATCACGGGCTTTGGTCACGAAAGTTTTTTGAACCGTGTCGAACCCGTGTCCGTATCCACCGTCGAAGACCCCGACAAAGCGTCGTTCCCCCGCGACGCGCCGCATTCACCCTGGGCTTACTGTCCACAGTGGATCAACTGCGCCCTTTTCCCGTCGTTCCCCCGCGACGGTGCGCAGTTCCGCCCCCTGGAGGAAGCCGTGAACCGCTTGTTCCGCACAGCGGCACCGCCCGCTGTGTGCCTGGCCGCATTCACAGTGTTGACCGCATGTCAGTCCGGAACCGCTCCCGGTGGCTATTCCGCGAGCGCAGGCTCGATGACCATGCCGATGGAGATGCCGGCCGACCAGACCGACCCGGCGAAAGCCGCCTTGCGTGCCGCGCGCGCGTTCGACCTCGGCCCGGTGGTCGTGGACGGAAGCGGTTTCGCCGTCTACCGCTACGACCGCGACAGCGCCAAGCCGTCTCGTTCCCGCTGCGACGACGAGTGCGCGCAGAAGTGGCTGCCCGTCCGCGCGAGTGGTGACGTGAAGCTCACCGGCATCGACCGTGACCTTGTGGGAAGCGTCACGCGCTCCGACGGCACGGACCAGGTCACCCTCGCCGGCTGGCCGCTCTACCGCTTCACCGGCGACGAAATGCCGGGTCAGACCGCCGGGCAGGGCGCCGACCGCGCGTGGTTCCCGCTGTCGCCCGACGGCCGCAAGATCGAGACCACCACCGACACCTGGCGGACCGATGCGTTCCGGATCTGAGCTCGCCCGAAGGTTCGTCCGCGTCGTTGTCGTGCTGCTCGCCGCCCTCGTGGTGCTGCAGCCGGCCCCCGCGTCCGCCCAGACCGGCACCGACGCCGGCGACCACCTGCTGCTCGTGAAGGTGCGCCAGGCCGGTCTGTGGGAGATGCCCGCCGGGACCTGGGCCGAAACCCGCGGCGCGAGCCCGAAGGTGCGGGAGGTCGGCGCCGCGATCATGGTCGACCACGGCCGGCTCGACGTGATGACGCGCCAGCTCGCCGCGAAGCTCAACGTCGCGCTGCCCGCCGAGCCGTCGGCCGAGCAGATGGGCTGGCTCAACGAACTGCAGAACGCCCCCACCCCGCAGGACTTCGACCGCATCTTCGCCAACCGGCTGCGCGCGGCCCACGGCCAAGTGTTCGCCGTCATCGCACAGGTCCGCGCCGGTACGCGCAACCCCGAGATCCGCGCATACGCGACCGTCGCGAACCAGGCCGTGCTGCGGCACATGACACTGCTGGAGAGCACCGGTTTCGTGGACTTCACCGCGTTGCCGCAGGCCAACGTGGCCAGTTCCGCGGCGCCCGCGGGCGCCGCCCTCGACCTGCGGACCGGCGACATCCTCACCGGCGCCCTGCTGATCCTGCTGGTCGGCGGCGCGACGCTGCTCGGGATCCGTTACCTCAAGTCCGGCCGCCTGCGCGGCGGCCGGCTCCGCCCGAACTCAGGAGAAACCCATGGTTGACACCGTCCACGAGGCGGTGACCACCCTCGCTCAGCAGTCCACCGACCCGGCCGCCCGCGGCATCGCGGCGCTCTCGGCGAGGCTGTCGTACGCGTTCATGTGCCTCACGCTGTGCTGGGGCGTGCTCACCGCCACGGGCTGGGTGCGCTCGGTCACCGGCCGCAAGGCCCTGCGCAGCGGCCACCTCACCCTGGCGACGCTCACGCTCTCGTTCGGCTGCCTGCACGCGCTGGGGTTCCTCTACCTCACCGTGAACCCGTTCTCGCTGGCCTACATCACGATCCCGTTCATGCCGGGCACGCTCGCCCGGCACACGTTCGGCATCGTCGGGCTGGAGCTGATGCTGGCCATCGCGCTCACCACGTGCGTGCAGCGCTGGACGTCGTACCGGCGCTGGCTGTGGCTGCACCGGCTGGCCTACCCGGCCGTCGCGCTGACCGCGTTGCACGCGTTCTTCGGCGCGATCGCCAACGGTCACCTCGCGACGTTGTGGCTCGTCGGCATCACGCTGCTCGTCCCCCCGGTCACGCTGTCGCTGCTGCGGTTCCTGCCGCCGCGGACGCTTGAGCGGATCGGCCTCGTCGAGGAGCAGGTGGCGTGAAACTCCCCGGCAGCGGGCCGCGCGTGAGCGTCGACAACGACCGGTGCGAGCTCTACGGAATCTGTGCGATGGAGGCCCCCGGCCTCTTCGACCTCGGCCGGGACGGGCGCCTGCGCTTCCGCAAGCGCCTGCTCGAGCCCGAAGACATGACCCAAGCGATCGCCGCGGCACGCGTGTGCCCGATGCAGGCGGTCGTGCTGAGAGGGGAACTCGATGGCTGACGGCGACCGGATCGTCATCGTCGGCGCAGGTGTCGCCGGCCTGCGCGCGGCGGAACGACTGCGTGAGCTGGGCTTCGACGGCGAGATCGTGATGGTGGGCGACGAGGCCCGCCGCCCGTACCACCGGCCGATGATCTCCAAGCAGCTCGTGATGGGAGCGGCGCGGCCACCCGACACCACGCTGCGGGCCTACGGCGACCTCGACGTCCACTGGCGGCTCGGCACGCGGGCGACGCACCTCGACACCGTCGAGCGCGTCGTGCACCTGCCCGGCGGCGAATCGCTCTGGTACGACGGGCTCGTGCTGGCCACCGGCGTCGTGCCGCGGCACCTGCCCGGCTCGCCGCGCCACGACCCGCGCGTGCGGGTGCTGCGCACGATCGACGACGCGCTGGCCGTGCGGCACTGCCTGCACGCGAGCAACAAACCGGCCGTGGTGATCGGCGGTGGCCTGATCGGCAACGAGTTCGCCGCGAGCATGCGCCACCTCGGCCGCGACGTCACGCTCGTCGGCCACGCAAAGGCGCCGCTGCACCGCTTCGGCAGCCGGATCTCCGACGCGGTGGTGAAGCTCCACAAGGAACACCGGACGAAGCTGGCGATGGGTTCGGAGGTGCGGCACTGGATCAGCACCGACGACACCGTCGGGCTGCACCTGACGAACAACAAGCTGCTCGTGGCGAGCTGCGTCGTGCTCGCGATCGGCAGCGTCCCGGCGGTCGACTACCTGCGCGGCTCGGGTCTCGACGTCGAGGACGGCGTGCTGTGCGAGCCGACGCTGTTCGCCGAGGGCGCCGACGACGTCGTGGTGGCCGGTGACCTCGCGCGCTGGCCCAACCTGCGCTTCGACGAGGTGCCGCGCCGCGTCGAGCACTGGATCAACGCCGTGGAGTCGGCGCGGGCGGCCGCGGAGAACCTGATCGCGGGCCGGTCGGCGGCCACTCCGTTCGCGCCGCTGCCGCGGGCGTGGTCGACGCTGTATGACGTGCGGCTGCAGATGGCGGGCCTGCCGGCGCTGGGCGAGGACACCGTCTCGCTCGCCGACGGCATCACCGGGTTCATCCGCGCGGGACAGCTCGTGGGCATCACGGCGTGGGACAAGCCGCGCGCGATGCTCGACTGGACGGCCGAGCTCGACCGGCGGCTGCCGGTGCCGCAGTACACACCGGCGGCCGCCCCCGAGCCGGTCGAGACCTGGCCCGACGACGAACAGTTCGACACCGACGAGCGGTTCGACACGCAGGAGTTCTACGCGGAGTTCGCCGACGAGCTCGGCACGGTCCAGGACTACGCGCGGTGAGAGCCGGGGGTGGCCGCGCGCGGCGGCTGCCCCCTCCTGCCGGTCACCACGCCGTCCCTGCGGCTGGACGGTGTGGTGGCCGGCCCTTCAGAGCCGTTCGACGATGGTGACATTGGCGGTGCCGCCGCCTTCGCACATCGTCTGCAGGCCGAACCGCGCGTCGCGGCGTTCGAGCTCGTGCAGGAGCGTGGCGAACAGCTTCGTGCCCGACGCGCCGATCGGGTGGCCGAGCGCGATGGCGCCGCCGTTGACGTTCACGCGGTCCGGGTCGGCGCCGGTCTCGTCGAGCCACGCGAGCACGACACTGGCGAACGCCTCGTTGACCTCGAACAGGTCGATGTCCCGGATCGTCAGGCCGGTCTTGCGCAGCGCGTGCGCGGTCGCCGGGATCGGGCCGGTGAGCATCCACACCGGATCCGCGGCCCGCACCGACAGGTGGTGGATGCGCGCCTTGGGCTTCAGCTTGTGCTCCCGCACGAACGCTTCCGAGGCGAGCAGGGTCGCGCTCGCGCCGTCGGAAAGCTGGCTGGAGACCGCGGCGGTGATGCAGGAGCCTTCGGAAAGCGGCTTCAGCGCGGCCATCTTGGCGAGGCTGGTGTCGCGACGGGGACCTTCGTCCACGCGGAAGTCACCGTAGGCCACGAGTTCGGCGTCGAAGCGCCCTTCGTCGATGGCGGCGGCCGCGTGTTCGTGGCTGCGCAGCGCGAACTCCTCCAGCTGCGCGCGCGAGAGGTCCCAGTGGCGCGCGATGAGATCGGCGCTGCGGAACTGCGAGACCTCCTCGGCGCCGTAGCACTCCTGCCAGCCCTTCGAGCCCGAGAACGGGTCGGGGAACCCCAGCTCACGCCCGGCGAGCATCGCCGAACCGATCGGCACGGCCGACATGTTCTGCACCCCGCCCGCGAGCACGAGCTCGGCCGTGCCGCTGAGCACCGCCTGCGCGGCGAAGTGCACGGCCTGCTGGCTCGAACCGCACTGGCGGTCGACGGTCACGCCCGGCACGTGGTCGGGGAACCCGGCGGCGAGCCACGCGGTGCGCGCGAGGTTGCCGGCCTGCGGGCCGAGCGTGTCGACGCAGCCGAGGATCACGTCGTCGACCAGTGCCGGGTCGATTTGCGCCCGGTGCATCAGCGCCCGGATCACGTGCGCGCCGAGGTCCGCGGGGTGCACCGCCGAGAGCGCGCCGCCGCGCCGGCCGACGGGCGTGCGCACGGCGTCGAGCACGTAGGCCTCAGCCACGGCGCCTCCTGCGGGTCGCGATGCCGTCGAGCAGGATGCCGAGGTACTGGTCGGCGACGTCGTGGGCGCTCAGCGCGCCTTCGGGGTTGTACCAGCGCACGGCGACCCAGACCGTGTCGCGGATGAAGCGGTAGACGAGCTCCACGTCGAGGTCCGGGCGGAAGACGCCGGCCTCGACGCCGTCGGCGAGGATGCCGTTCCAGAGCTTGCGGAACTCGGCGTTGCGGTCGTTGAGGTAGGCGAAGCGCGGCAGCTGCATGAGGTGCTGGGCTTCGTTCTGGTAGATCGCGACCTCGGCGGGGCGGCGGTGGATCGAGTCGAACGACGCGACGACCACGGCTTCCAACGTCTCGCGCGGGCCTTTGCGCTCCGCGACGATCTCGGCGTAGGCCCCGAAGAGCTCGTCGAGGAAGCCGGACAGGATCTCGTCGGCCATCGACTCCTTCGAGTCGAAGTGGTGGTAGAGGCTGCCGGACAGGATGCCCGCGGCGTCGGCGATGTCGCGGACCGTGGTGGACACGTACCCGCGCTCGGCGAACAGCTTCGCGGCGAGCGCGAGCAGCTCGGCTCGCCGGGATCCGGGGGCGTTCTTCACTCGTTCCACCTCACGCGTGCTGGGCACTGACCGACACCACCTCGCCGGTGAGGTACGAGGCGTACTCACTGGCCAGGAACACCATCACATTCGCCACCTCCCACGGCTGCGCCGCCCTCCCCGAGACCTCGCGCGCGGTGAGCTCGGCGAGCAGCTCGTCGCTGGTCACCTTCGCGAGGTTGGCGTGCATCGCGAGGCTGGGCGCGACGGCGTTCACGCGCACGTCGTAGGGCGCGGCGTCCACGGCGGCGCAGCGGGTCAGGGCCATCACGCCGGCCTTCGCGGCGGCGTAGTGGGCCTGGCCCTCCTGCGCGCGCCAGCCGAGCACACTCGCGTTGTTCACGATGGCGCCGCCGGATTTCTGCACCGCGAACCGGCGCAGGGCCGCGCGCGTGGCCCGGAAGGTGCCGGTGAGCGTCACGTCGAGCACGCGCGACCACTCGTCGTCGGACATGTCGAGCAGGGAGCAGGTGCCGCCGAGACCGGCGTTGTTCACGAGCACGTCGAGGCGGCCGTAGTGCTCGACGGCGGTGTCGATGAGGTGCTGCACGTCTTCTTCGTGCGTGACGTCGCAGGGCACGCCGGGCACGCCCAGTTCGGTCGCGGTCTCCTTGAGACGGCGTTCGTGGCGGTCGCTGATGAGGAGGTTCGCGCCTTCTTCCAGACAGCGTTTCGCGGCGGCGCAGCCGATGCCGGTGCCCGCTGCCGCGGTGACCACGACGACCTTGTCCTTGAGCAAGTTGTTGCCACGCGGGTACTTCGGGACGGTGATCACGGGCGGGCCTCCCGGGGCAGGCCGAGCACGCGCTCGGCGATCACGGTGCGCTGGATCTCGTCGGAGCCGCCGTAGATGGTGTCGGCGCGGGAGAAGAGGAACAGGCGTTGCCAGCGGTCTTCGGTCGCGATCAGGCCCGCGGCGCCGCGCACGAGCATGGCCAGTTCGCCCAGCTTGCGGTGCCAGCCGGCCCAGACCAGCTTCGCGACGGACGCGGCGCCGGGCCCGTCGGGTGCGCGCAGGGCGTGCGCGTGCATGACTTCGAGGCCGACCCACGCCCGGGCGATGGCTTCGGCGATATGCGGATCCGTTGCCACGCCGGACGTTTCGGCCAGCTCCGTGATCGCCTCCAGCTCCCGGCGGAACCCGACCTGCTGCCCGAGCGTCGCGACGCCGCGTTCGAACCCGAGCAGCCCCATCGCAACCCGCCAGCCGTCACCGGGCGCGCCGACCACGAGGTCCTTGGCGGTGCGCGCTTCGGTGAAGAAGACCTCGTTGAACTCGGCCGTGCCGGTGAGCTGACGAATCGGCCGGACCTCCACGCCGTCCTGGTGCATGGGGATGAGCAGGAACGACAGCCCGTGGTGGCGTTTGCTGCCCGGCTCGGTGCGGACGAGGGCGAAGCACCAATTGGCGACGTGAGCGAGGGAAGTCCAGACTTTCTGGCCGGTGATCACCCACTCGTCGTTGCGGAGCCGGGCTTTCGTGGCGACCGCGGCGAGGTCGGACCCCGCGCCGGGTTCGGAGTAACCCTGGCACCACAGCTCGTCGACGGCGAGGATCTTCGGCAGGAACCGGCGTTGCTGCGCTTCGGTGCCGAACGCGATGAGCGCCGGCCCCAGCAGCTCCTGCCCGAGGTGCCCCACCCGCGCGGGCGCGTCGGCGCGGGCGTACTCCTCGTGGAACGCGACCTGCTGCTCGATCGTCGCACCGCGCCCGCCGTGCGCGGTCGGCCAGCCGATCCCGTTCCACCCGGCGGCGCCGAGTTTCCGTTCCCAGGCCCGGCGTTCCGCGAAGGCTTCGTGTTCACGGCCGGGCCCGCCGAGGCCTTTCAGTTTCGGATCGAGGTGCTCGGCCAGCCAGGTGCGGATCCGCGTCCGGAACTCGTCCACCGCGTTCTCCTCTCTGGCCCCGGGGCTCGTCAGTAGGTTACCCTACCAAGCACTTGCTAGGGAGGTCTGCGATGACGCTGACGGTCCCCGCAGCACTCGACGCGGCCGCGGAGCGGGACCCCACGGGCGAAGCCGTGGCCGACGGCGACGTCCGGCTGACGTGGGCCGCGCTGCGCTCCCGCGTGCGGGTCTTCGCAGGCTTCCTGTCTTCCCACGGCGTTGGCCTCGGTGATCGGGTCGCGGTGTGCTCCCCCAACACTTGGCACTGGGTCGTGGCCGGCCTGGGCGTGCTGTACGCGGGCGCGACCCTCGTTCCGGTGAGCACCCGGTTCACCGCGCGGGAGACGCTGGATGTGCTTTCTCGCGCCCGGGTCTCGGGTTTGGTGATCACGGGCCGGTTCCTCGGCACTTCGCGGCTGGCTGCGTTGGACTCCTTACCACCGCTCGTCGTGCGGGTTCCTGTCGAAGGCGTGGAACCTCCGGTGCCGGGCGTCGTCGAATGGTCCGATGTGGACGGCACTTGCGATGCCGCGGCGGTGACCCCGGACGACGTCAGCGACATCCTCTTCACCTCCGGCACCACCGGCCGCAGCAAAGGCGCCATGAGCGCACACCGTCAAGCCCTCGGGGTGGCGGCCGCGTGGGCTTCGTGCGCCTCTCTGTCCGCACCGGACCGATACCTGGTGGTGAACCCGTTCTTCCACAGTTTCGGTTACAAGGCCGGCATCCTGGCCTGCGTCCTGACGGGCGCGACGATCGTTCCGCAACGCGTCTTCGATGTTGTTACGACGTTGCAGCTGATCGAACAGGAACGCATCACCGTGCTCCCCGGCGCCCCGACCGTCTACCAAATGCTCTTGGACGCCCCCGACCGCTCACGCCGTGACCTGTCCACTCTTCGCCTGGCCGTCACGGGCGCAGCCACCGTCCCCGCGTCGTTGGTGGCCCGCATGCACTCCGACCTGGGCTTCGACACGGTACTCACGGCCTACGGCCTGACCGAAGCCGTCGTCGCCACCATGAGCCGGCCGACCGATCCGCTGGACGTCATCGCCCACTTTTCCGGCCTCCCCACGGCCGGCATGGAAATCCGCCTCGGCGCCCACGACGAGATCCTCCTGCGCGGCCCCAACGTCATGCTCGGCTACCTCGACGACCCGGCCGCCACCGCGTCCGCCATCGACCCCGCCGGCTGGCTCCACACCGGCGACGTCGGGCACTTGTCCCCCGACGGCCACCTCCGCATCACCGACCGCCTCAAGGACCTCTACGTCACCGGCGGCTTCAACGTCTACCCCGCCGAGGTCGAGCAGGTGCTCGCCACCCACCCCGCCATCGTCGACTCCGCCGTCGTCGGCCACCCCGACCCCCGCCTGGGCGAGGTGGGCCGCGCCTACATCGTCCCCCGCCCCGGCGTCGCTGTGTCCGCCGCGGAGGTTCTGGCTTACTGCAAGGAGAACCTGGCGAACTACAAGGTTCCGCGCTCGGTCGAGTTCATGTCCGCCCTCCCCCGCAACCCCTCGGGCAAGGTCCTCAAACGTCTCCTGCGCGACGCCCCACCCGACCCCGCCTCTGCTACGCCCACCACCCCGGTCCCACCACAGGAGCGCCCGCATGCCTGAGTCCTCGCACCGGGCGTGCCGGCCATCACGGCCACGTCGCGCAGACCCGACGTCCTCCAGTCGGCACTTCGCGTGCCTTAAGCGCGGCACGAACACCGCCGCGCCATCCCGAACCGGCCGGCGCGCTGAAACCGCGAAGAGCGCACCCATGACTGAAGCCTCCGACAATCCCTGCGCCTCGATCGCCCTCGTCACGGGACCGGCCCGGCCCACCGCAACGGCGCGAACACCGATGCCGGAAACCCTCCACCAACACCACGGCGCCACCACCCTCGTCACCGTGAACCGGCCGACCCACCACAACCGGCGAAGACCGCACCAATGTCCGAAGACGATCGCGCACACCGTGGCCCGATTCCCTTCTGACTGTGAACCCACCACAGCAACCGGAAATCACAATGGCTGAAGAAGCGCACGAAAGTCGTGTCCTTGTCCCCATTCTCGCCGCGGACCAGGCCCACCACCGCAACCCGGGAGACCACAATGACTGACGACACGCACAAAAGTCATGCCCTCATCCCCATCCTCGCCGGGTACGGGGCCGACCACAGCAATCGGGGAGGACTCACCGATGTCTGAAGTCCTCTACGAACGCCGCGGCCCGACCGCCGTCGTGACCATGAACCGGCCGGAGTACCGCAACGCCCAGAACTCCGCGATGACCTACGCCCTCGACGATGCCTTCACCCGCGCCGTCGAAGACTCCGACGTCAAGGTCATCGTCCTGGCCGGCGCGGGCAACCACTTCTCCGCCGGCCACGACATCGGCTCCCCCGGCCGCGACGCCGACGTCTCGTTCCCCCGCCGCGCAGTGACCTGGTGGGACCACGTCGACGCCCCCGGCGCCGACCAGCGCTTCGCCCGCGAGTCGGAGGTCTACCTCGGCATGTGCCGCCGCTGGCGCGACCTGCCGAAGCCCACCATCGCCGCCGTCCAGGGCGCCTGCATCGCGGGCGCCCTCATGCTCGCCTGGACGTGCGACCTCATCGTCGCCTCCGACGACGCCTTCTTCGCCGACCCCGTGGTCCGCATGGGAATCCCCGGCGTCGAGTACTTCGCCCACCCCTGGGTCCTCGGCCCGCGCGCCGCCAAGGAAGTCCTCTTCACCGGCGCCCGCTTCTCCGCCGACCAGGCCCTGACATGGGGTATGGTCAACCGCGTCGTCCCCCGCGCTGCCCTGGAATCCGAGGCTCTGTCACTGGCCGCCCAGATCGCCGAGATGCCCCGCTTCGGCCTCGCGCTCGCCAAAAAAGCCGTCAACCAAGCCGAAGACCTCATGGGCCTGCGCAACGGCATGGACTCCGCATTCGCCCTCCACCACCTCGCCCACGCCCACAACGCCGAAACCACCGGCGACTCCCTCGGCGGCCACACCGCCCGCTCCATGCGCCACCCCACACCGCCAACGCCCCACGCTGCGCCAACCCCCGCCGCCGACGCCACCTCAGGCGCCAGCAGCCCCGACCCCACAAATCACAGCCCCGCAAGCAACACTGGTCCCACATCCGCAGTCCGCCCTGCCTTAGCCTTCACCACCTCAGCCTTCACCAGCCCGGATTCCACCGACCACGCCACGAATCCCGGCATCTCGAGCAACACCAACCCCGAATCCGCTGGCCACCCCACGGATCACGGCACCGCAAGCAACATCGGTCCTGATTCCTCTGGCCTTCCCCCTGACCACCGCCCTACGGCCGTCGCCAATCCCACCGGCCAGCCCACGGGTCGCCGCAGCGCCAGCAAGACCAGTCCCGAACCCCCTGGCCCTCCCACAGACCGACACCCTCCAGCCGTTACGAATCCCGAACCAGCCGCCCACCCCACGGATCAGCGCAGCGCCAGCAACACCAGTCCCGAATCCTCTGGCCCTCCCAGAGATCACCGCCCTTCAGGCGTCACCAGTCCCGAATCCGCCGGCAGCCCCGCAGATCACGGTGCCGCAAGCAGGACCGGTCCCGAACCCACCGGCCAGCCCACTGGTCGCCGTAGCCCAAGTAACGTCAGCCCCGAATCCGCCGACCGCGCCACGACCCGCAGCAACTCGGCCAGCTTTGGACCCGAGCCCACTGACGGTGCGCCCGAAAGCGGAGCGTGAGCCCAGTGGACCTCGAACCCGGCCCCGCTGCCGAGGCATTTCGCGACGAGGCGCGCGAGTGGCTGGCCACGCACGTGCCGCGCGAGCCCTTGCCCTCGTTCGACACGGCCGAGGGCTTCGCCGCACACCGCGCTTGGGAAGCGGCGCTCGCCGACGCGCGCTGGTCCGTCGTCTCCTGGCCCCGCAAGTACGGCGGCCGCGACGCGAGCCTCCTCGAGTGGGTCCTGTTCGAGGAGGAGTACTACGCCGCCGGCGCGCCCGCGCGGGTGAACCAGAACGGCATCTTCATGCTCGCCCCCACCCTCTTCTCCCACGGCACCCCCGAGCAGCTCACCCGGATCCTGCCCAAAATGGCGCGCTCACAAGAAGTGTGGGCCCAGGCGTGGTCCGAACCGGAAGCCGGCAGCGACCTCGCCTCCCTCCGCAGCACTGCCACCCGCACCGACGGCGGCTGGCTCCTCAACGGCCAGAAGACCTGGAGCTCCCGCGCCGCCTTCGCGGACCGGGCGTTCGGCCTGTTCCGCAGCGAACCCGGCTCGGCGCGCCACCGCGGCCTCATTTACCTCATGGCCGACCTCCGCGCCCCCGGCGTCACTGTGCGCCCCATCTCCCAGCTCGACGGCGAGCCCGGCTTCGCCGAGATCTTCTTCGACGACGCCTTCGTCCCGGACACCGACATCATCGGCACCCCTGGCGACGGCTGGCGCGTCGCCATGACCACCGCCGCCAACGAACGCGGGCTCTCCCTGCGCAGCCCCGGCAGATTTCTTGCCGGCGCACGACGTCTCGCCGACCTCTGGTCCGCCTCAGGCCGCCCCGACGCCACAGCCGCCCAGGTCGCCGACGCCTGGATCGGCGCCCGCGCCTACCAGCTCCACACGTTCGCGACCGTCACCCGCCTCGCCGACGGCACCCAATCCGGCCCGGAAGCCAGCGTCACCAAGCTTTTCTGGTCACACCTCGACCTCTCCCTCCACGAAACCGCACTCGACCTCCTCGGCCCGTCCGCCGAACTCCGCGGCCCTTGGCCCGACGGCTGGCTCTTCTCCCTCGCCGGCCCCCTCTACGGCGGCACCGACCAAATCCAGCGCGGCATCATCGCCGAGCGCCTGCTCGGCCTCCCGAGAGGAGACCGATGAGGTTCACCCTCTCCCCCGACCACCTCGACTTCGCCGCCTCCCTCACGGCCCTGCTCACCACCCTCGACTGCGACACCGCCACCCGCGCCTGGGCCATCGGCAACCCCGGCCCGGGCCTGAAAATCTGGCGCCGACTCGCCGACCAGGGCCTCCAATCCCTCACCATCCCCACTCACCACGGCGGTCTCGCCACCGCCAACCGCCCAGCCGATGATCACACTCCAGCCGGCGCCGGCGGTTCAGGCGCGGACGTCGTCGATGCCGTCGTCGCCTTCGAGGTGCTCGGCCGCTTCTGCCCACCCGGCCCGTGGGCCGACGCCGCGGTGCTGCCGCTGCTCATCGACGACGGAGTGCTGACCTCCGTGGCCACCGGCGAAACGCTCGTATCGCTCTCCTTTCCTCCTCACGTTCCCTTCGCCCTCGACGCCGACCTTGCCGACGCGCGCTACCTCGCCGACGGCCCGCGCCTCCGCACCTTCACACCCGGCGCCGCCCTCTCCTCTCTCGACGCAGCACGCCGCCTGTTCGAACCCGTGCCCGGGACCGACGTCGGCCCCGCGCTCGCACCGGAACGCGCGTTCGATCTCGGCGCCCTCCTCACCGCGGCCCAGCTCCTCGGCGCCGGCCGGTGGCTCCTCGAAGCCTCGGTCAGCCACGCCCTCACCCGAAGCCAGTTCGGCCGCGAGATAGGCCGCTACCAGGCCGTGCAGCACCTCCTCGCCGACGTCGCCACGGCCCTCGAGCTCGCGACCCCCCTCCTCTACGGCGCCGCGGTCACCGGCGAACCCGCCGACGTCTCCGCCGCCAAGACCGCCTGCGGCGACGCCGCCCACCTCGCCGCCCGGACGGCGCTCCAGGTCCACGGCGCCGTCGGCTACACCGCCGAACACCCACTCGGCCTGCGCCTCACGCGCGTGCGCGCCCTCGCCGGCGCCTGGGGCACCCCGGCGGAACACCGCCGACGCGTCCTGGCGGCGATCGCACCGTGACGTTCACACCCGAGCAGGACGACCTCCGCGCCAGCGTCCGCAAGCTCCTCGACCGCGAGGCCGAGCCGTGGCCTGCCCTGTGCGCCCAGGTGGGTGCCGCAGCCCTCACCGTGCCCGAACGGTTCGGCGGGTTCGCCACCGAACCGGCGACCCAGCCGGCAGATCCGGCCGACCCGATCGACCACTCCGGCCCGATCCGCCCGCGCCAGTCGGCCGCTCCAGGCTCTCCGGACAACGCCATCGGCATCACCGAGGTGCAGATCGTCGCGGAAGAACTCGGCCGCGACCTCACCGACGTACCGTTTCTCGGCTCCTCCGTCCTCGCCGTCACCTCCCTCCTCGCCACCACCAACACCAACACGAACGCCACCGAGACCGACTCTCCGGTCCTGGCCCGCCTGCTCCCGGCCCTGGCCGAGGGCATCGTCGGCGCTCTCGCCTGGACCGCCGACGGGCACTGGGACCCTCTGCAGCCCGCCTTCACCGCTGACGAGTCCACAGTGAACGGAACCGCCCACTACGTACTTGACGCCGCCGGCGCCGACGTCCTCCTGGCCGCCGCCCGAACCCCGGACGGACCCGCCCTCTTCGAGGTCGACCCCGCGAACCCCGGCGTCCGGTGCGAACCCGTACCGACGATGGACGAGACCCGCCACCTCGCCACCGTGACGCTCGACCGTGTCCGCGCGCGTCCGCTCGGACGGGTCGACCTCGCACGAGTCCGCGACGTCGCCTGTGCCGTCCTCGCCGCCGAACAGGCAGGCGCCGCAGCCCGGGCACTGGAGCTCACCGTGGAGTACACGCGGCGGCGAGTGCAGTTCGGCCGCCCGATCGGGAGCTTCCAGGCGCTCAAGCACCGAATGGCCGACCTCCACGTGCTGGTCGAGACCGCACGCTCAGCCGCCTACGCCGCGCCGAAGTCACCCCGGCTCGACGCGGTGGCGAAAGTGCACTGCAGCGAGGTGTTCGCCGCGGTCGCCGCCGAGATGATCCAGCTGCACGGCGGCATCGCCATCACCTGGGACCATCCCGCGCACCGGTACTTCAAACGAGCACACGCCACCTCGCAGCTTTTCGGCGCACCCCATCACCACCTTTCGCGCGTCCACCCCTAGCGGGGTAGGGCCACCCCCCGTGCGGGTTCTGGGGTCTGCCGGGTTCTGCTCGACCGGCTTCCCCGAAAAACTCGACGAGGTGACCACAGACAATCTCGTCCTCCCGGCCGCGGCCGGCCCGGGCAGCGACTTCGCCCGCCTTTCCCGTCGCATCACCGACGCGGGGCTGCTCGCGCGGCGCCCCGGCTACTACACGGCCAGGATCGCCGTGGTGGCCACGCTGTTCGCCGGCGGCTGGGTCGCCTTCGCGCTCCTCGGGGACTCGTGGTGGCAGCTCGCCGTCGCCGCGTTCCAGGCCTTCATGTTCGGCCAGATCGCCCTGCTCTCCCACGACCTCGCCCACCGCCAGGTGTTCCGCACGCGACGCCCGACCGAAGCCGCCGGGCTCCTCGCGGGCAACCTGGGCGTGGGCATGAGCTACGGCTGGTGGATGGACAAGCACACCCGCCACCACGCGAACCCCAACCACGAGGAGCTGGATCCCGACGTCGACCCCGACATCCTCGTCTGGTCGAAGGACCAGGCCCGCGCCAGCCGCGGCGTGCCCCGGTTCATCGGGCGGCACCAGGCGTTCCTCTTCTTCCCGCTGCTCACGCTCGAAGGCCTGAACCTGCATTGGTCCGGCATCCGCGCGGTCGCCCGGCCCGGCCTGCGCCGGCGTGGCCTCGAGGCCACTCTTCTGGCGCTGCACTTCGCGACCTACCTCACCGCGCTGTTCGTCGTCCTCCCGCCGGGCTTGGCCCTGCTCTTCTTCGCCGTCCACCAAGGACTGTGGGGTGTCTACATGGGATCGATCTTCGCGCCGAACCACAAGGGCATGCCGACGCTCACCGGCCGCCCCCAGCTCGACTTCCTTCGCAAGCAGGTGCTCACCTCGCGCAACGTCCGCGGCGGCGCGATCGTGGACGTCGCCCTCGGCGGCCTCAACTACCAGATCGAGCACCACCTCTTCCCGAGCATGCCGTCGGTGCACTTGCGACGCGCGCAACCGATCGTGCAGGGCTACTGCGCCGAGCTCGGCATTCCCTACCTGCAGACGAGCCTCGTGGAGTCCTACCGGCAGGCGCTGACCCACCTCCACGAAGCTGGGGCTCCTCTCAGGAAGCGTTCGTAGACTCGGGGGCATGCTCAGGAAAACTGTCTCGGCACTCGGTGACCTCCCGGTGGCCTTCGGCGCGAAGGCCACCGGCGCGCGTGCCGAGCGGATGCGTCGCTCGCCGCAGTACGCCGACGGCGTCTTCCACAACGCCTCACCCACGCGCTCGTCCCCGTCGCCATCGGCCGCCGGCGGCATCCTGCGCGAGCTGCTCTTCGGCGACGACCGCGACCGCCGCAAGCCGACCGGAGAGATCCCGCTCGTGGCCGATGCCGGCGCCGATTCCTCCGAAGGGCTGTTCCTCACCTGGTACGGCCACGCGTCGACGCTCGTGGAGATCGACGGCGCCCGCGTGCTGTGCGATCCGGTGTGGAGCGACCGGGTCTCGCCCGCCGCTTTCGTCGGCCCGCGCCGCCTGCACGCCGCGCCGGTGCCGCTGGACGCCGTCGGCCGAATCGACGCGATCGTGATCTCGCACGACCACTACGACCACCTCGACCTCGCCACCGTGCGCGCCCTGCTCGAGGCGCACGACGCGCCGTTCCTCGTGCCGCTGGGCGTCGGCGCGCACCTGGAGCGGTGGCACGTGCCGGCTTCGCGGATCGTCGAGCTCGACTGGCACGAGGAAGCCGAGGTCGCCGGCATCCGGTTCGTGGCGACGCCGGCCCAGCACTTCTCCGGCCGCGGCATCGGCAATGACAGCACCCTGTGGACGTCGTGGGTCATCGCCGGGCCGCAGCACAGGGTGTTCTACAGCGGGGACACCGGCTACTTCGACGGCTTCGCCAAGATCGGCGAGGAGTACGGCCCGTTCGACGCCACGCTGATCCAGGTCGGCGCGTACGCCCCGCACTGGCCGGACATCCACATGACGCCCGAAGAGGGCATCGCCGCGCACATCGACGTTCGCGGTGGGCTGCTCGTGCCGGTGCACTGGGCCACGTTCTCCCTCGCCATGCACCCCTGGGGCGAGCCTGCGGACCGGGTGTGGCGTGAGGCGAAGGCGAACGACCTCACCCTCGCCGTGCCGAATCCCGGTCAGCGGATCGACGTGGCGAACCCGCCCGCGGTGGACGGTTGGTGGCAGACGCTGGGATGACGCCCTGGGTCTTCGCTCGCCGTCCTTGAGGCGGTGCTCGGGTCTCCGGTGCGAACGAGCTTGTTTACGCGCCACCGAATCGACCTCTGCTGCGTACATCGCTGTTCCGTTCTCTCGTGAATGTGCCGGTGTGCTACTCGAGTGTGTGCTGCTCGAGTGCAGAAATAGTTGCCGCTGAAGGATTTCCGCGCCGAGGAGGACGGGGCGGAGTCGCACCGCGTCCGGCTGCTTTTGATGAATCCGACGTTAGCGTGCCTGAGGCGGCAATCGCCGCCCTTCACCCGAGTGACCACCCGATCGTGCGAACGTGTGTGCGAGTCGATGACACCCGGGGTGCGCCAGACTTGGTGGCAGGGTCCGAAGTTTCCCGGTCACGACGGCAACGCCTCGCTGTCGAACTCGACCCGTTCCGTCACACCTACAACATCCTGCGGCCCCACCAGGCCCTCGCCGACAGGACGCCGCGACAAGCGCACGCACCGGCACGGGGACCCGGTGAACCACCGGGTCCGACCGTCCCGTTGACGGGATCCCTTGCGCATTCAGCGCTTGGTCTCGTACCTGGCCAGGACCACACCGTCGGGAAACGTCCGGGTCTCCAGCAGGGTCAGGTTCACCCAGTTGTCCAGGGCCGTGAAGAACGGCGTGCCACTGCCCACCAGGACCGGCGCAGTGGCCAGCACGTACTCGTCGATCAGCCCGGCCCGCATCGCCGCTGCGGCGAGTGTGGCGCCGCCGATGTCAATGGGGCCGCCGTCCTCGGCCTTGAGCCGGGTGATCTCGGTGACCGCGTCGCCGGCGACCAGGCGGGTGTTCCAGTCGACCGTGCCGATCGTGGAGGAAAACACCACCTTCGGCATATCCCGCCAACGGTGGGCGTACTCGATCTCCGCCGGTGTGACACCGGGTTGCTGGTCGGCGGTCGGCCAGTGGGAACTCATCACCTCCCACAGTTTGCGTCCGTACAGCGCCAGGTCGGTCGCCCCCACCCGGTCGGACCACCACTGGAACAGCTCGTCGCTCGGCACGCTCCAGCCGAGGTCGTCGCCGGGTGCGGCGATGTAGCCGTCCAGGGACACGTTCATGCCAAAGGTCAGTTTCCGCATGGCGCCAGCCTCCCGTGAGTCGGTATTGCGCGTACAGACCGGCACGGCGCCAAAAAATCATCGGTCGGCCACCCGATCGTGCGAACATGTGTTCGAATCGATGACACTAGTGGATCACCGTGGGCATGATGGAACGGTGCTGCTCCAGTGATCCTTACTCGTCGCCCATGTCTGGGCGCCCGCCCGCTGTAGATCCCGCGTCGGCGAGCCGTTCCTGCAGCCTCGCGTGCCGGAACTGATACACCTCGCCGACCTGCCGCAGCACCCCGCGCCGGTGCGCGTCGGCGAGGAAAGCCATGAATCCCCAAGGAATCCGACCCCGCGACGCCAGCCAGAGCCGCGTGAACGCGAACGCGCCCCACGCCCGCGCCAAACACACACTCACACCGACAGAAAGGCCGAACAGACCACCACCCACCACTGCCTGCGCCGCACTCGTCGCGGGCACGAACACCTGACCGCCGATGACCGCGCCGGCGATCCCGTAGGCGACACCACCCAGGTTCGCCACGAGGTACCGCCCCAGCAGCCCGGCGGCCACCCCGCCCGCCAGGCCGAGCACCACGTCGTAGTGCCCGTTCAGCACCTCGAAGGTGGACTCCGCGGGGGTGAGGGCCAGTGCCAAACCGTAGAAGAGACCCAGGGAGACCATGAATGACAACGTGAACGAGAGGGCCGCGGCGCGATCGTGGCGCAGCACGGTCTCCGGGCTGGAGACCCGGTTCGCGTCCAGCGGTGTGCCCAGCCAGACGTGCACGCCGATGGCCAGGCCGAACACGAGCGCGAGCAGGCTGATCACCCAGGCCGGGAGCGACCAGCCGAGGCCGAGGCAGACTCCGATCACGGCGCCCACCGCGAACCGGCGGGCGAAGCGGCCGGCGGTGCCCGCGAACCTCGGTTCCACTCGCAACGGGCCCGGGCGGCGCCCGACGCTGTGGGTGACGCAGCCCGCGATGGCGAAGGAGCCTCCGTAGATCGCGCCGATCACCGGGCCGGCGGCCAGCCAGCCGGTGAGGGCGAACAGCACCGCGGGCGGCAGCCCGAGGTACAGGCCGACGACGAGCCTCGGCACGGATCGGTCCAGCTGCCACCAGGCGAGGTCGCGGGTGTGTTCGTGTTCGAGCCGGCGCGCGAGGAAGGTGAGCCAGCGCTCGGCCTGCGTGGGGTCGTAGTCGCGCGGCCGGTGTGGGCGGGCGAGCTGAGCGGGAGGTGCGGGTTTGCGGGTGTAGACGGCAGGGAGGTACGCGTCGAGGAGGTGCCGTTCGACGGACGCGCGATCCGGAAATCGCGTGGGGTCGCAGAGTTCGCCGGGGTCGGTGGCGGGGTTCGCGTAGGCGGTCCTGGCCAGATCGACCATCAGGGGCGTGCGCAGGGCTTGGGCGAGGGGCCCGGTCGGCTCGCGCCGCAGCCGGCGGACGAGCGGGTCCCAACGGGTCTCGCCGGAGCGTCGGCGGGCGGTGAGGAAGTCGATCGTGTCCTCGATCTCGACCGGCTCGATCTCTACCACCGCGGCGCGGGTCAGGAAGGAGCCCGTTCGGCGGACCGCGAGCTCGTACTCGGCGCTGCGGCAGGTCACCACGAGCGGGCGGCCGGCGCCGACGGCCTGGTCGAGCGCGTCGATCGCGGCGGTGTGGAGGCCGGGCGGGGTTTCGTCGAGACCGTCGAGGACCGGGATGATCCGGCCTTCGAGGACCAGGCGCAGGCCGGCGTCCTCGCCGTAGGCGGCGGTGTTCGCGAGGCCCGGGTACTCCTCGACCAGCTTGCGCGCCAGCCAGGTGTGCAGGTGTTCGCGGTGCGGGTTCCAGGAGGCGAGTGGCAGCAGCACCGGCACGGGCTCGCCCGGTGGCGGGTCGGTGAGCAGACCGAGAGTGAGGAGGATCGCCAGCACGGACTTACCGGCGCCGGGCTCGCCGAGTACCACGAGCTGCCGGGCCGGGACCTGGCGGAACTTCGCGACGAGGTCGGTCAGGTCGCCGCTCAACACGAGGCGGTCCGGGCCCTCGCCGGGCCGGCCGCCGAGCACTGCTGACGCGGCTGCGGCGACCTCGCGCTCGGTGCTCGACCAGTTCAACGGCACGGGCTCCGGCCGCTTGAGCGAGCGCAGCTCGGCTTCGGCTGTCCACTGCCGGGAGATCGCCGCGGCGAGCTCTTTCACCGCGCGGTCGAGCTCGTCCGGCGGTGCGGTGCCGGGCACAGTGGCGGCCAGGCGGTTCTCGCCGCGGAGGATGCGTTCGTGCAGGTCGCGAACGTCGTGGCCGGGGTCGATGCCCAGCTCCTCGGCGAGGTCGGCGCGCAGGCGCTGGAACACCTTGAGCGCGTCCGCCTGCCGTCCGGAGCGGTCGAGCGCGAGCATCAGCTGGGCGTGCGGCCGTTCGCGGAGCGGGTGCTCGGCGACGACCTCGGCGAGTTCGTCGACGACCTCGCGGTGCTGGCCGAGCGCGATCTGCCAGTCGACGCACGACTCGAACGCGTCGAGGCGCTGCTCGTCCAGCCGGGCGGCGCGGCTGACCAGCGCGGGGGTGTCGAGGCCGTCGAGTGCGGGGCCACGCCAGAGTTTGAGCGCGGTGCGGATCTCGCGCACGCCGTCGCGCAGGGCGCCCTGCTCGGCGAAGCGCTTGGCGTCGGCGAGGCCTTTGGTGAAGCGGAGCAGGTCGAGCTGGTCGTCGGCGACGGTGATCCGGTAGCCGGGACCGTCGGTGACGATGAGGCGCTGCTCGGCGTCACCGAGCCGTTCGCGCAGGGCCGACACGCAGTTCTGGACCTGCTTGGTGGCCGTGGCGGGCGGCTCGCCCTCCCACGTGGCCTCGATGAGCCTCGCCATCGGGACGACGGCGTTGGGGGTGAGCAGCAACGTCGCCAACACCCGCTGGTGCCGGGTTCCCGGGAGGGGCAGCCGTCCCCCGGCCGTCCAGATCTCCAACGGCCCCAGCACACAGAAGTCCATCCACGTCCCTCCCCGGACCGTGATCATACCTGCGCTGACCTGCGTGAGGACGGCGTGATGACGACACGAGGACGGAGCTCGGCACGGTTGAGCCATCCGGTCGCCCACTCCGGGGGCGGCCGCTGAAGGGGAGAGAACCGCCATGTCGAAGATCCGTTCCGTCGCCGCGATCGCGGCCGCCATCGCCGGTGTCGCCGCCGGCACCGTGCTCGCCGCGGCGCCGGCCTCCGCCGCGACCGCGCCGTGTCCGGCGAATAACTACTGCTTCTACGAGAACGCGAGCTACACGGGCTGGCACCTGAACTACAACTCCACCCCGTCGGGAAGCTTCAACAAGCCGCCGGCGTCCAGCGGTGACAAGCGCAGCCAGCTGTCGTCGATCATCAACAACGGCAACCGCACCATCTGCCTCTACAACCACCGCGGCGTCCTGGGCGACAAGCTGATCCTCAAGGTCAGCCCGTTCAAGGACTACAAGAACCTCGCCGACATCCCGGGCACCAACGACAAGGCCGACTCCTGGAAGATCAACGCCTGCTGATCCCCCGCTCCGGACCGAGCCGCCGGCGCCGTGAGGGGTGCGCCGGCGGCTCGGTCCGGTCGTCGCGCGAGGTGCGCGTGGCACGCTGGACGGCATGAAGCTCAAGCTCGACCTGCACGACATCTACAACCGCAGCGGCGAGATCGACCGGGCGCTGCGGGCGGTGATCGACGAGGCCGTGGCGAAGAAGGCGCCGCTCGTGGAGATCATCCCGGGCAAGGGATCTGGGCAGCTGAAGAAGCACGTGCTGCGGTTCTTGGAACAGAAGGAGATCAAGGCGCTCTACCACCGCGTGGAGAAGGACAAGGACAACTTCGGGCGGGTGTTCGTGCATTTCAGGTGGAAGTAGGCGCGTTAGAGCCAGTCGTCCGGGCGGGGCCAGGGCAGGAGGGCCGCGAGCGGGTCGGGGACGGGTTCCGTGACGGTGTACTGGCCGCGGTGGAAGAGGAGCGGCCGGGCGTCGGAGGTGTCGCCGAGTGCGGTCACGCGGCCGATGACGACGTGGTGGTCACCGGCGGGGTGCACGGTCTCGAGGGCGCAGTCGAGCCACGTGAGGGCGCCGTGGATCAGCGGAGCCCCGGACGGGGCGGGATGCCAGGCGACGGTGGCGAACTTGTCCTCGCCGCGGCTGCCGAAGGTGGTGCTGATGTCGCGCTGGTGCTCGGCGAGGACGTTGACGGCGAAGCGACCCGTGGCGGCGAGGATCGGCCAGGTGCGCGACGTGCGGGCCACGCAGAACAACGCCAGCGGCGGATCCAGCGACAACGCCGCGAACGACTGACACGCGAACCCTACGGGCGCGGCCCCGTCGTGGCCGGTGACGACGGTGACGCCGGTGCAGAAGTGCCCGAGCACGGCGCGGAATCGAGACGGATCGAGTATGGCGGTCATCCCGGTCTCACCGACGTTTCGGTGGGACGCCAGGTCGCCGGCTGATTCGAGGCATACGTGCGCGGGAGCGGGCGGACAAGGCTGCTCAGCACCGCAGACGCCGGGAGCTCGCGGTGAAGTCGCGAGTCCAGAGGGGCGCTGCGGAGTGGCCGCGCGCGGCGAAGGCTGCGAAGCAACGTGGTCATTGGCAACCGCCCACTAGGTCGCGGCCATGGACCGGCACCGCGGTGCCGCCGCGCGGAGAGAAAACTGCGCAGCGACGCGGTCAACGGCAACCGCCGACGAGGTTGTGGCCCTGGACCGGCACCGTCGGGCCGCCGCGTGGGGAGAAAACTGCGCAGCGACGCGGGCATTGGGGACCGACGCTGAAACCGTGGCGCCACGGGGGCACCGCGGTGCCGGTGCGGGCCGAGAAAACTGCGAGGGGCCGCGGCCGTCGGGAACCGGCGCTGAAGTCCTGACTCCACTGCGATACCGCGGTGTCTCCCCGCGCGGAAAAGATCGCGCGGCAACGCGATCGTCGAGAACCGATGCTGAAATCGCGGCCTCACTGAGACACCGCGATACAGGCCAGGGCTAACAAGCCCGCAGAGCATCGTGGCCATCGGGAGTTGACGCCGAAGTCCTTGCCCCGCAGAGACACCACGGTACCGGCGGCGGCCGAGAGGACCGCGAAGCGCCGTAGCCATGGGGAGCTGACGCTGAAGTCGTGGCCCCGCAAAGACACCGCTATGCCGACGCGGGCCGAGAAGACCGCGAAGCAGCGTGGTCATCGGGAGCCGACGCTGAAGTCGTGGCCCCACAAGGACACGGCGGTGCTTTCGCGGGCGAGCCAGGTGGTGTCGTCGACTTGGCGGCCTTCGCAGCCGTATTCGAGGTCGAAGCCGCCGGGGGTTTTCATGTAGAAGGAGAGCATGAGGTCGTTGACGTGGCGGCCGAGGGTGGCGGACATCGGCACCGAGCGGCGGTGGGCGCGGTCGAGGCAGAGGCCGACGTCGTCGGTGGATTCGACTTCCAGCATGAGGTGGACGATGCCGCTGGGGGTGGGCATCGGGAGGAACGCGAGGCTGTGGTGGCGGGGGTTGCAGCCGAAGAAGCGGAGCCACGCGGGTGGGCCGTCGGCGGGGCGACCGATCAGCTGGGGCGGCAGGCGCATGGAGTCGCGGAGGCGGAAGCCGAGGATGTCGCGGTAGAAGGCGAGTGCGGCGGCGTCGTCGTGGGTGGAGAGGACGACGTGGCCCAGGCCTTGGGGGCCGGTGACGAAGTGGTGGCCGTAGGGGCTGACGACGCGGCGGTGCTGGAGCGCGACGCCGTGGAAGACTTCGAGCGTCGTGCCGGAGGGGTCGGCGAAGGTGATCAGTTCGGCGACGCGGCGGTCGGCCAGTTCGTCGGGAGTGCCTTCCTTGTAGGGCACGGAGGCGGCGGCCAGGCGGGTGCGGATGTCGTCGAGTTCCGCGGCGTTGGCGGCTTCCCAGCCGACTTGCGCGAGGCGGTCGGCGGGGCCTGGGACGATGACGAGGCGGGCGGGGAAGTCGTCCATGCGCAGGTACAACGCGTCGGGGTTGGGGCCGGTGCCTTCGACCAAGCCCAGGACCTTCAACGCATAGACGCGCCAGGCGGGGACGTCGGTCGCTTCGATGCGGAGGTAGCCGAGGGAACTGATGGCCATTACGCCCTCCCGAAGAGATCGGCTGCGACACGGAGATGGCCCAGGGAACCGATCGCCCTCACGCACGCCTCCAAGAAGCCGACGGCAACACGGAGACAGCTCCGGGAACCGATGGCCATCACAGGCTCCCCAAGAAGGCGACGGCGGTACTGAAGCAGCTCAGCGAACCGATCGACATCACGGACTCCCCAGGAAGTCGACGGCGACACGGAGGCGGCCCAGGGAACGGATCGCCATCTCGCTCCGCCGAAGAATCGGAGCGAGGCGGAGACCAAGCGAACTCATCGTCATCACCAACTCCCCAACGAGCCGACGGTGACACGAAAGCCGCCCAGCGAACCGATGGCCATTACGCACTCCCGAAGAGAACGACTGCGACACGGACATAGCCCAGGGAACCAATCGCCGTCATGCATCCCCCACCAAGCCGACGGCGGCACGAAAGCGGCCCAGCGAACCGACCGCCATCACGAGCTCCCCAGGAAGTCGAGGGTGAGGCGGTTGAACTCGTCGAACTTTTCCACCTGCGCCCAGTGGCCGCAGTTGCCGAAGACGTGGAGGTGGGCGTGCGGGATGGTTTTGAGGGCGAGGAGGGCGCCGTCGAGGGGGTTGACGCGGTCTTCGCGGCCCCAGACGAGCAGGACGCGGTGGCGGAGGCGGTGGGCGTCGCGCCAGAGGAGGCCGTCGGTGGGGGACGTGGCGAAGGAGTGGCCGAGGGAGCGCATGGCGGCGAGGGATTCCGGGGTCGAAGCGGCGGCGAAGCGCTCGTCGATCAGGGCGTCGGTGATGAGGGACTGGTCGTGGACCATGATGCGCAGGAAGGCGGCCATGCGGTCGCGCGTGGGGGAAGCGGCGAAGCGGCCGAGGAGGCGCACGCCCTCGGTCGGGTCGGGCGCGAAGAGGTTCACGCTCAGGCCGCCAGCGCCCATCAGGACCAGGCGGCCGGCGCGCGAGGGGTGGTCCAGGGCCAGGCGGACGGCGGCGCCGGCGCCCAGGGAGTTGCCGACGAAGTGGGCGCGGGCGATGCCGAGGGTGTCCATGAGGCCGACGATGGCGTCGGCGCTGTGGCGGAAGTAGTGCGGGTGCTCGGTGGGCTTCGACGAGTCCCCGAAACCCGGCTGGTCGACGGCCAAGGTGCGGTACACCTTGCCGAACTCGGGCAGGGTGCGGCCGAAGTTGGACCACGCCGAGGCGCCCGGGCCGCCGCCGTGGAGGAGGATCACGGTTTCGGCGTGCTCGGGGCCGGCTTCGTGGTAGTGCAGCGAGAGTCCACTCGGGACGGAAACCACAGAACCCATCACACCATCGCATTCTCGACGGGCAGCCCGAAGGCGCCGGTGCCGAACATGACGTATGCGCGCTCGGCGTCGTTGGCCGCGTGGACGCGGCCGGCGTGCGCGTCGCGCCAGAAGCGTTGAATCGGCGTGCCGCGTTGGAGCGCGCGGCCGCCCGAGTTTTCGAAGAGGCGGTCGATCGCCGAGATCGCGCGTTCGGTGCCGCGGACCTGGTCGCGCCGCACACGCAGCCGGGTGGAGAACGGCAGCTTCTCACCGCGGCACGCCAGCTGGTACAGCTCGTCGATGTTGTGCGTGAGCTGCAGCCACGCGGCGTCGATCTCGCTGGCCGCCTCGGCGATGCGGATCTTGGCGAACGGGTCGTCCTGCGCCTTCTCTCCCGCGTACGCCGCCCGCACGCGACGGCCCTGGTGCTCCACGTGCGCGTCGTACGCACCTTGGGCCATGCCGATGATCGGCGCGGTGATCGTGCTGGGGTGCACCGAACCGTAGGGCAGCTTGTACAACGGCCCCGGGTTCGCCTCTTGGCCGGGCGTCCGGCACTTCGACGTGGACACAAAGGACAGTGCTCGGTAAGCAGGCACGAAGACGTCCTCGACCACGACGTCGTTGGACCCCGTCCCCCGCAGGCCCACCGTGTCCCACACGTCCACAAGGGAGTAGTCGGCCTGCGGCAGCAGGTACGTGCAGAAGTCCACCGGAGCATCGTCCGCGAACGCCGGCGCGCCCAGCAGCACCCACGTGCAATGGTCGCAACCGGACGAGAAGCTCCACCGGCCCGACAGCCGGTAGCCGCCGTCGACCACGGTCGCCTTGCCCATCGGCGCGTAGGACGACGAGATCCGCACGTCGTGGTCCTCGCCCCACACGTCTTCCTGCGCCCGCGCGTCGAACAGCGCCAGGTGCCACGGGTGGACGCCGAGGATGGACGCGACCCAGCCCGTGGACCCGCACGCGCTCGCCACGAGCTTCACCGCGGTGTAGAACGTGACCGGGTCGGCTTCCAGTCCACCATACGGCTTCGGCTGCAGCAAGCGAAAGAACCCCGTCTCCTGCAACGCCTTGACGGACTCGATCGGCACGCGCCGCGCGTCCTCGGTCTCCTGCGCGCGTTCCCGCAGCACCGGGAGCAGGTCACGCACCCCCGCGATCACGGCAGCCAGCTCGCTCATCGGCCGTCCTCTCGTTCGACGAGACCAAGACTAGAACACGTTCTCGTTTTTGTCGACGCGGCTCGGCTCCAACGCACTGCTCTTCCCCGCCCGGCGCCCGGAAAACACGCAGTCCGCCAACGAGAGACCGCTCACGTAGGACCTGGAACAGATTCCCACCGCGGTCCGTCCCGCCGCGTACAGACCGCGCACGCCGGCCACCGCGCCGGTGTCCTCGTCGACCACGAGCCCGCCCAGCGTCAGCATCGGACACGGGTAACCAAGACTCGGTTTCACCGACACGTCGATCAGTGAAAACGGCGGAGTGTCCAACGGCCGCGCGAACTCCGCCGGCTTCCCCGTCGGATCCGGGCCGGAGCGATACGCGTCGTACGTCACCCGCAGCCCGGCGGGATCGACCCCGGCCCGGCGCGCAACGTCTTCCAAAGAAGCACCTGTGACGCGACCGCGGCCGAGCAGATACCGAAGCTGCAGCCACGCGAACCACTGCCCCTGCTTGCGCCCGTCTCGGCGAGCCTCGGCGACTACCGACGCGTCGACGAACAGCCAGGCCCGTCCGCCGTGCGCGGTGATCATCCGCTCGCCGATCGCCGCGCCGTACCGGGATTCGTCGATGATCCGCCGCCCGTCGGCGTCGACGAGCAAGCCGCCGAGGAACGCGGCGGGCGGCGTGAGGAACCGCCACGCCGAGATCCGGTCCATCTCCGCAACCCGGCCACCGACCGACAAACCCCATCGAATTCCCGATCCATCGTCGGCCGAGGTCCCCAGCGCGAGGCCGCCGCGATACGCCGGCGCGTGCTCGCGCACCAACGCACGGTTCGCGATGAACCCACCCGCCGCGAGCACCACTCCGCGCCGCGCGACGATCCGCACCTCACGCGAATACCGCTCTTCCAGCCGCTCCACCCGACGGTGCAACGAGCGCCGAAGCGGCGGCACATAAATCCCCGGCTTCGCCGCATACGAAGCCAGCACCGCATGCCGCCGGCGCACCCACGAAGAAGCCAAGCGATCCGCGACAACCCCCGTGACCGCACCAGAAGCGTCGACCACAAGACTGCGCGCCCGCGTCTGCGGCACCACCCGCACGCCCCGCGCCCGCGCCGCCGCGAGCAGCCGTGCCATCAGCAGCTTCCCCGACGTCCCCGGCCCCTTGACGCGATGCCCGCGCGGCGCCGGCGCGGCCGCGTCCCGGAACCCGCCCGACGCCTCGCTCCCCGAGTAGTACAGGTAGTACGCGTCGCTGGGATACGACGTCTTGTAGGGACACAAACTTCCCTCGAACGGCACCCCCAGCCCTTCGAGCCACCGGATCATCTCCGGGCTCGTCTCACAGAACCGCCGCAACGTCCGCGCGGACACGACGCCGTCGGTCTCCAGCCGGAGGTACTCGAACATCGCGTCGACGCTGTCGGAAACTCCGGCGTCGACCTGCTGCGAAGTGCCACCCCCGGCGTAAATCACTCCGCCACTCACCCGGCTCGCGCCACCACCCGAGAACCGGTCGAGGAGCAGCACCTCGGCCCCCGCGTCGGCGGCCTCGATGGCCGCGCACGCGCCGGCCGCGCCGGCTCCGATCACGACGACGTCTGCCACGAGCTCGTCCATGTCGGCCACCCTAGAACTGGAACACGTTCTCGTCTATGGTGACAGAAGCTGCTCCGAACAGGCCAGGAACTCGCGATAACACGTTACATGTGAGGTGGCATGGCGAACGAGTACGACGTGGTGGTCGCCGGCAGCGGCGCCGCCGGGGGATGACCGCCGCGCTCGCCGCCGCCCGCCGGGGTCTCAGCGTGGTCGTGCTGGAGAAGGCGGCGTGCTTCGGCGGCTCGACGGCTCGCTCCGGTGGTGGCGTCTGGCTCCCCGGCAACCACGCGCTCAAGGCGGCCGGCATCGACGATCCCCCTGAGAAGGCGCGCGAGTACCTGGCCGCGATCGTCGGCGACGTCGTGCCCGAGGCCAACCGCGAGGCCTTCCTCAAGCACGGGCCCGAGGTGCTGGACCTCATCACCGACCACACGCCGCTCGAGTTCCGCTGGGTGCCGGGCTACAGCGACTACCACCCCGAAGCCCCCGGCGGACGCGCCCAAGGCCGCTCCGTCGAACCGAAACCGCTCGACGCCAAGCTCCTGGGTGCCGACCTGGCGCACCTGGAGCCGCCGTACAGCGCGCCGCCGCTCGGCGTCCCGATCACCCAGTCGGACTACCGCTGGCTGAGCCTGCTCGCCCGCCACCCGCGCGGCCTCGCCCGCGTCGCCAAGCTCGGCACCCGTTGGCTGGCCGGACGGGTCCGCGGACAGCAGCCGATCGCCATGGGGCAAGCGCTTGCGGCCGGGCTTTTCCTGGGGCTCCGGCGCGCCGGCGTCGACGTCCTCCTCAGCACCCCACTCGTCGAACTCACCACGGAAGACGGCCGCGTCACCGGGGTGCGAACCCCCGGCAAGACCTTCGGCGCCCGGCGCGGCGTGCTGCTCGCGTGCGGCGGCTTCGAGCACAACGAGGAGATGCGCACCAAGTACCAGCGCGCCCCGATCGGCACCGAGTGGACCGTCGGCGCCCCCGCCAACACCGGCGACGGCATCGCGGCCGGCCTCAAGCTCGGCGCCGCCACCGACCTGATGGACGACGCGTGGTGGGGCCCGTCGATCCCCCTCACCGGCGGTCCGTGGTTCGCTCTCGCCGAGCGGTCGCGGCCCGGCTCCCTCATGGTCGACGCGCGGGGCACCCGGTTCGTCAACGAGTCCGCGCCCTACGTCGAAGCTGTCCACGCGATGTACGGCGAAGGCGACGGCCCCGCCGAGCACATCCCGACGTGGCTCGTGTTCGACCAGCGCTACCGGGACCGCTACCTGTTCACCGGCATCGGCCCGAGGCAGCCGTTGCCCGGCCGCTGGTACAAAGCCGGCATCGTGGCGAAGGCGCCGACGATCGAAGAACTGGCCACGAGGATCGACATCGACGCCGAAGCCCTGCGAAGCACCGTCGAACGCTTCAACGGCTTCGCCCGCACCGGCGTCGACGAAGACTTCCACCGCGGGCGAAGCGCCTACGACCACTACTACGGCGACCCCCGCAACCGGCCCAACCCCAGCCTCGGCCCGCTGGCCAAACCGCCGTTCTACGCGGTGAAGATCGTGCCCGGCGACCTGGGCACCAAGGGCGGGCTGCGCACCGACGAACACGCCCGCGTGCTGCGCGAAGACGGCTCCGTCATCCCCGGGCTGTACGCGGCGGGCAACACCAGCGCGGCCGTGATGGGCCGCACCTACGCCGGGCCCGGCGCGACGATCGGGCCCGCGATGGTGTTCGGCTACCTTGCGGCCGAGCGGCTGGCGACCGAAGATCGGACCGGCACGGGAGGCAGCCAGTGACGTCAGCACCGCGAGAGACCGTCCGCACCATCGACGTCGGCGCGCCGCCCACGCGCTTCGCCCGCGGCTGGCACTGCCTCGGTCTCGCCGACACCTTCCGCGACGGGAAACCCCACGGCATCGAGGCGTTCGGCACGAAGCTCGTGGTCTTCGCCGACTCGACGGGCCGGCTCAACGTGCTCGACGGCTACTGCCGCCACATGGGCGGCGACCTCACCCAGGGCTCGGTGAAGGGCGACGACGTCGCGTGCCCGTTCCACGACTGGCGCTGGAACGGCGCCGGCAAGTGCGTCTCGATCCCCTACGCCAAACGGGTTCCGCTTCGCGCGCGGACGCGGGCGTGGCGTGCGCTGGAGGAGAACAAGCAGCTGCTCGTGTGGCACGACCCCGAGGGCTACGCGCCGCCCGACGACGTGGTCATCCCCCGCGTCGAGGGCGCCTTCAGCGACGAGTGGAGCAACTGGACCTGGGACTCGCTCCTCATCGAAAACGCCAACTGCCGCGAGATCATCGACAACGTCGTGGACATGGCCCACTTCTTCTACATCCACTACGCCTACCCCACGTACTTCAAGAACGTGTTCGAAGGCCATGTCGCCACGCAATTCCTCAACACCAAGGGCCGTCCCGACATGGGCATGGCGTCGAACTACGGCGGCGAGGACAATCTGCTGCGCTCGGAAGCCTCGTACTTCGGGCCGTCGTACATGATCAACCACCTGGTGAACTCGTTCCAGGGCTTCGAGATCGAGAACGTGCTCATCAACTGCCACTACCCCGTCACGCCGACGTCGTTCGTGCTGCAGTGGGGGATCATGGTCAAGAAGCTGCCCGGGATCTCCGACGAGCACGCGGACAAGATCGCCGCGCGGCTCGCGAAGGGCATCGGGGTCGGGTTCCTCCAGGACGTGGAGATCTGGAAGAACAAGACCCGCATCGACAACCCGTTGCTGTGCGAGGAAGACGGCCCGGTCTACCAGCTGCGCCGCTGGTACGAGCAGTTCTACGTCGACGCCGACGACGTCACCGAGGACATGACCCGCCGCTTCGAGTTCGAGGTCGACACCAGCAAGGCCAACGAGGCGTGGGCCGCGGAGGTGGCGGAGAACCTGGCGCGGCAGCGCGCGGAGGCGGAAGAGGCAGGCGTGTGACGGCCGAGGCCACGGAGTTCCTCACCGCCGGGCTGCGGCCGCACGAGTGCCGCAGCTGCGGAACGTTCGTGCTGGTGAAGAAGAACAGCCTCGCGCACACGAGCATCCAGTGGACCACCGACGCTTCGCGCAGCTGCCCCGTTTTCGCGGCGCACGTGGCCGCCGGACGGCACCCCGCGTTGCTCGACACGTGCGAGAAGCTGGCCGACAGCATCGCCGGCGCCGTGGCCGACGGGAGCCTCGCCGTGGCGGACGAGTCTCGCAACGGGGCGGTGCGCGGTGGCTGACGTCGTGACGCTGACCGTCGCCGAGGTGATCGTCGAGACCGCCGACGCGCGCTCGATCGTGTTCGCCGTCCCGGAAGAGCACCAAGCCGCCTTCGCCTACGCACCCGGCCAGTTCCTCACGCTGCGGATCCCCAGCGACCGCACGGGGTCTGTCGCGCGCTGCTACTCGCTGTCGAGCGCGCCGCACGAGGGCCGGGTGCAGGTCACGGTGAAACGCACGGGGTTCGGCTCCGGCTGGGTCTGCGAAGAGCTGCGCGAGGGCGCGGAGATCGAGGTGCTGCCGCCGGCCGGGGTGTTCGTGCCGGCGTCGCTGGACGGCGACTTCCTGCTATTCGCGGGGGGCAGCGGGATCACGCCGGTGATGTCGATCCTCAAGTCGGCGCTGCGGCACGGCCGCGGGCAGGTCGTGCTCGTGTACGCCAACCGCGACGAAGCGTCCGTTATCTTCGCGCGGCAGCTCGCCGAGCTCACGACCCGGCACCCGGATCGGCTGACCGTGCTGCACTGGCTCGAAAGCCTGCAGGGCCTGCCGTCCGCGCGCACGCTCGAAACGCTCGCCGCGCCCTACCGCGGCCACGACGCGTACCTCTGCGGCCCGGCGCCGTTCATGGCCGCCGCCAGGACCGCGCTGACCGAGCTCGGGGTTCCGCGCGAGCGCGTCCACGTCGAGAAGTTCCACTCCCTCACCGGGAATCCCTTCGCCCGGGCACTACAACCCGAGTCCCCGGAAGCAGGCGAGACGGCCCGGCTCACCGTCGACCTCGACGGCGAGACCCGCACCCTCACCTGGCCGCGGCAGCGGAAGCTGCTCGACCACCTGCTCGCCGAGGGCCTCGACGCGCCGTACTCGTGCCGCGAAGGCCAGTGCAGCGCTTGCGCGTGCCGCCTGGTGTCCGGTGAGGTGAAGATGCTGAACAACGAGGTGCTGGACGCCGAAGACCTTGCCGACGGGATCGTGCTGGCCTGCCAGTCGCTGCCCGTCACGGACGAGGTCTCCGTCAGCTACGAATAGGGAGTACTCCGTGCCCATCGACCCCACGCTCGCGATCGGTGCCGACCTCGGCGAGGTGCGGTTCGCGTGGACGCCGTCCGACGTGCTGCTCTACCACCTCGCGCTGGGTGCCGGCGCCGACCCGGTCGACGAGCGCGAGCTGCGCTACACCTACGAGCAGGACCTGCGCGTGATCCCCACGTTCGCCACGGTCGCGGTCAACCTGCGCACGTTCACCCCGCCCGCGCTCAAGTTCCCGGGCGTGGACATCGATCTCGCGAAGGTGCTGCACGGTACGCAGGAGATCGAGCTGCACCGGCCCATCCCCGTCGACGGCGAAGGGGTGGCGCACACGCGCATCACGGACGTGTTCGACAAGGGCAAGGCCGCCGTCCTCGTGCAGGAGACGACGGTGGCCGACGCCCAGGGCGATCCACTGTGGACGGCCCGCTCCGGCATCTTCGCTCGCGGCGAAGGCGGCTTCGGCGGCGAGCGCGGGCCGGCGCAGAAGCTCGCGTGGCCCGAGCGTGAGCCCGACGCTGTGCTCGACATTCCGACGCTGCCTCAGCAGGCGCTTTTGTACCGCTTGTGCGGCGACCGCAACCCGCTGCACGCCGACCCCGCGTTCGCGAAGGCGGCCGGGTTCGACCGCCCGATCCTGCACGGCCTGTGCACCTACGGCGTGGTCGCGAAAGCCCTCACCGACGCCTTCCTCGACGGCGACCCCACCCGGATCCGCTCGTTCGGGACGAAGTTCGCCGGCGTGGTCTTTCCGGGCGAACCGCTGCGCACGCGCGTGTGGCGCGAGAACGACCGGCTGCTGGTGACCACGAGCGCTCCGGAGCGTGACGACGCTCCTGTGCTGTCCGACACAGTGCTCGTGCCACGCTGAGCCGACCGCCAGTATTACGGTGTCGGAAAGGACACCGGAACAGGGACGGGACGGCGGATGGCGGACGAGCACGCTCTCGGTCAGCACAGCGGCACCTTCTTCGTGGTCCGCGGGCCGGTGGAGCCGGGTGACAAGCGCGGCCGTGAGCTGGGCTTCCCCACGGCGAACATCGCGCTGCGCAACCAGAGCGGGCAGGTCGGCGACGGCGTCTGGGCCGGGTGGGCCGAGCGCGCGGACGGCACGCACGTGGCCGCCGCGGTGTCCGTCGGACGCCGCCCCACGTACTACGGCGCCGACGGCTACCGGCTCGTCGAAGCGCACCTGCTCGACTTCAAGGGCGACCTCTACGGCGAGACGCTCACGGTCTGGCTCGGCGCGCACCTGCGGGAGCAGCAGAAGTACGAGTCCGGCGAGGAGCTGATCGAGGCCCTCGACGGCGACGTCGCCGCCACGCGCAAGTGGATCGAGGAGAACCCGGCGAGCGAGCTGCCGGACCTCGGCACCCCGCCGCCCGACGGTGAGGTCCGCCGGATCGGCTGACCCGCCCGAGCCTGACCACAGCGAGTCACACGGCGGCGAGCAGCAGGTACCCCATACCCGCACCCATCACCGCGCGGCACACCGTGCGCGAGGTCAGCCCGGGTGCGGCGGCACCGCGGATGCGCACCGCGACCACGCCCGACCGTGCGGCGTCCGCCACGAAGTACACCGCGCCCGCTACGGCGAGCAGGGGCAGCGCGAGCCGGGTGTCCATTGAGGACATCGTGAGCCACGGGCCGTGGACCATGCCGCCGTGGGGCATCGCGCTCACCATGTACAGCATCGCGGCCGCCGACAACGCGTGGTGACCGCAGCCCGAGGTGTGGGCCTGGCCACGCCCGCGCCACCAGGCGAACCCGAACCACGCCGCCGTGAGCACGAACACCGCCTGCCAGCCCGCGGCGGGGATGGGGCCGCCGACGGGCGAGATCATCGCCACCATGGCCACCACGAGCAGCAGCTCGGCGAGGTCGGCGTGGCGCACGCCGGAGCCGAGGCGCGCGTAGTCGAGCCGCACGAGCCGCAGCACGCACGGCAGCGCGAGCACCGCGAAGACCGCAGTGAGCAACCACGCCACCAGCACCGGTGCACTCATGGCGAGCCCGTGAAGACGGTGGATCCGGACATCGTCGTGCCTGCTTTCACGCTGCGTTGCTGATCTCACGTCCACGGTGGCATTCCACGGCGGGTGAGCACCAGCCAGCAAAGAGGTGAAAGCCGTTGCCCCACAAGAGTTACCGGCCCGTCAGAGCTACCGTACGGGGCCAGGGTATGAGTCGCGCTCAGTGACGAGTCAAGACCAGTCCACTGGTCGGGACGCCGGTGCCGGCGGTCACGAGCACGGCCTCGGCGTCGCGCACCTGGTTCACGGCCGTGCCGCGGATCTGGCGCACGGCTTCGGCGATGCCGTTCATGCCGTGGAGATAGGCCTCGCCGAGCTGCCCGCCGTGCGGGTTGAGCGGCAGCGCGCCGGCCAGTGTCAGGGTGTCGCCGGCGATGAAGTCCTTCGCCTCGCCGCGGCCGCAGAAGCCCAGCTCCTCCAGCTGCATCAGCACGTACGAGGTGAAGTGGTCGTAGAGCACCGCCACGTCCACATCGGACGGTCCGAGCCCCGACTGCGCCCACAGCTGCCGGGCCACCACGCCCATCTCGGGCAGCGCCGCGAGGTCGTCGCGGTAATAGCTGGTCATCACGTACTGGTCCGGCCCGCTCCCCTGCGCCGCCGCGGCGACCACAGCCGGCGCGTGGCGCAGGTCGAGCGCGCGCTCGACGCTCGTGACAACCAGCGCCACCCCGCCGTCACTCTCCTGGCAGCAGTCGAGCAGGTGCAGCGGTTCCGCGACCCAGCGCGACGCCTGGTGCTCGGCCAGCGTGATCGGCCGGCCGTGGAACCACGCCGCCGGGTTTCTCGCGGCGTGCGCGCGGTCCACCACCGCCACTCGGCCGAAGTCCTCGCTGGTGGCGCCGTAGTCGTGCAGGTAGCGGCGTGCGACCATGGCGACGGTGGCAGCCGGCGTCGCGATACCCATCGGGTAGTGGAACGCATTGTCCACACCGGACGAGTTCCCCTGCGTCGCGGCGGCGGCCGACACACGGCCGAAGCGCTGTTCGGAGCGTTCGTTGAAGGCCCGGTACGCCACCACCACGTCGGCGACCCCGGTGGCCACCGCCATCGCGGCCTGCTGCACGGTCGCCGCCGCGGCGCCACCGCCGTAGTGGATGCGGCTGAAGAACTCGAGCTCCGGGATGCCGAGTTCCCGGGCCAGCGCGATCTCCGCGCTGCCGTCCATCGTGAACGACACCAGTCCGTCCACTTCGGACGCAGACAGGCCGGCGTCGGCCAGCGCGTGCGTCACGCATTCGGCCGCCAGCCGCAGTTCGCTGCGGCCCGAGTCCTTGGAGAACTCCGTGGCCCCGATCCCGGCGATCGCCGCCGCGCCCGCCAACGTCACGGCGCACCACCGGGCAACGTGAGGGAAACCGTGCCGGTCAGGTGCTCACCCAGGCTGCCGGTGGCGGACACGGCCACCTCGACCTCGAGCCCCGAGCGCGAGACCACGTGGCCGGTGAACGTGAGCGTGTCCCCCGCGTAACACGGCACACCGAGGCGGATCTTGATCGACCGGATCACTGCCTCGGGCCCGGCCCACTCGCTCACGAACCGTTGCACCAGACCGGTGTCGGTGAGGATGTTGAGGAAGATGTCCCGCGAACCCCTCGCGACGGCGGCGTCGCGGTCGTGATGCACGTCCTGGAAGTCGCGGGTGGCGAGCGCGGTGCTGACCACGAACGTCGTGGTCGCCGCGATCCGCAACGCCGGCAATACGTCACTCATCGCGCCACCCGCCACGCCGGCAAGGTCAGCTCGTCGTCCACCCGCACGAACGCGGCGACCACCGGCAGCCCGACCCGCACCTCGTCCGGCGCCGCGTCGAGCAGCTCGGCCATCACGCGCACGCCTTCCTCCAGCTCCACCAGCGCGACCACGAACGGCAGCCGCTTGCCCGGCACCGGCGGGTGGTGGTGCACGACGTAGCTGTAGACCGTGCCGCGCCCGCTCGCCACGGCGTACTCCGGCGTCGCCGCCAGCGAGCCGTCCGGCGGCATCGGCCCCGGCGGGTGGCGCAGCACCGAGCCCCAGCGCTGGATGCGCAGCTCGCCCTCCCGCAGGCCGGCCCAGAAGAACTGCGTGTCCCGGCTGATCACCGGGCGCAGCGCGGGCGCGGGCGGCTCGGCGGATACCGGCCGGAACTTCAGCACCCGGAACACCATGTCCGCAACGGCTTCGCCGTCCACCGTCCAGCGCATCACCGTGGTCACGAACCAGCCCTCGCCCAGCGCCGTGCGCTTGGGTCCGGTGACGTCCGCCAGCTCCGTCGTCACCGCCACCCGCTCGCCCGGCCGCAGGTACCGGTGGTACGTCTGCTCGGAGTTCGTGGCGACGATCGAGGTGTACCCGGCCTCGTCGAGCACCGCGAGGATCGCGCCCATCGGGTCGTCGTCCGCGCGCACGCCGTGCAGGCCCGGCATCGTCCACACCTGCGCCATCGCCGGCGGCGCCACGAGTCCCTTGTGGACACTCGGGAACGATGCGTCGGTGTACACCGGATTGGTGTCCCCGATCGCCTCCACCCAGTTGTGCACCATCGCCTGGTTCACCGGATCCCGCGCGAGCCGCGGCGCGCACGGCCCCGCGGCGGCGATCTTCGCGGCGGCTTCCTCGATCGTCGTCATCGCGGCACCCTCGGCAGTCCCAGCCCGGCGGAGGCGATCAGCTCGCGCTGGATCTCGCTGACGCCCCCGCCGAACGTCAGCACCAGGTTCCGTTTGGCCAGCACGTCGAGCCATTCGGCGAGCTCGGCCGTCTCCGGGTCGGCGAGGTCGCCGTGGCGTCCCACGAGCTCTTCCAGCAGCCGTCCGATCCGCTGGATGCGCTCGGAGGCGAACACCTTCGTCGCCGACGCGTCGGCCACCGCGACCGGGCCCGTCCCGGAGGAAACCTGCCAGTTGAGCAGTTCATTGACCCGCGCCACCGCGAACGTCTCGGCCAGCACCGCGCGCACGTCCGGCAGGTCGAGCAGCGGCAGGCCGTCCGGGGTGCGACGGGCGGCGGCCCACGCCCACACGCGGTCGTGCAGGCCGCCGATCCGCCCGGCCGGGCCGAGCATCACGCGCTCGTGGTTGAGCTGTGTGGTGATCAGCCGCCAGCCCTCGTTCTCCCGGCCCACCAGCAGGTCCGCCGGCACGCGGACGTTCTCGTAGTAGGTGGCGTTCACGTGGTGCGCGCCGTCGCAGGTGATGATGGGCGTCCACGAGTAGCCGGGGTCGCGGGTGTCCACGATGAGGATCGAGATCCCCTTGTGCTTCGGCGCGTCCGGCGAGGTCCGCGCGGCGAGCCAGACGTAGTCCGCGTCGTGGCCGCCGGTGGTGAAGATCTTCTGGCCGTCGACCACGTACTCGTCGCCTTCGCGGATCGCGCGCGTGCGCAGCGAGGCCAGGTCCGTGCCCGCCTCGGGTTCGGTGTAGCCGATGGCGAAGTGGATCTCGCCCGCGAGGATCCGCGGCAGGAACCGCGCCTTCTGCTCCTCGGTGCCGAACTCCTGCAGCGTCGGCCCGACGGTCTGCAGCGTCACCGACGGCAGCTGCACGTCGGCGCGCGCGGCCTCGTCCACGAACAGGTGCTGCTCGATCTCACCGAACCCCTGGCCGCCGTACCGCTTCGGCCAGCCGACGCCGAGCTTGCCGTCGCGGCCCAGGCGCCGCACGAGGGCGCGGTACACCGGCCCGTGGCGCTCCCGCAGCAGCGCGCGGCGTTCCTCGGGCGTCAGCAGGCCCGCGAAGTACTCCCGCAGCTCGGTGCGCAACGCCTGCTGCGCGGCCGTCAGCTCGATGTGCGTGCTCACCCGGCCACCCGCTCCCCCAGCCGGCCCAGCCGGTGCGCGGCGCCGCCGAGCGCCCGGCCGAGGTCCGTCACCGCCGCGGAGTAGCGGTGCAGCGGGTACTCGCGGTCGACGCCGAGGCCGCCGTGCAGGTGGTGGCATGTCGCCAAGGCCGCGGGCGCCTGGTCGGTGAGCCAGTAGGCGGCGACGTCGAGTTCCGTGTCGGCGTCGAGGCCCGCCGCCAGCCGCCAGCCGGCCGACGTCGCGGCCAGGTGCACGGTCCGGGCGGCCACGTAGACGTCGGCGATCTGCTGGGCCACGGCCTGGAACGCCGCCAGCGGACGGCCGAACTGGGTGCGCTGGGCGATGTGCTGCGAAGTCAGGGCCAGCGCGCCGGCCAGCAGCCCGTCGCCCAGTGCCAGCGCGCCCGCGAGCGCGAACCGGTGCAGCGTGGCGACGGCGTGGCCGGGTGAACGGTCGCGCAGGAACTCCGTGTCGGCCAGCCGCACCCCGGCCAGCCGCACGGTGTACTCGGGCGCGCCGCTGGAGCTGTGCGTGCGGAGGAGCTCGACGCCGTCGGCGTGCGGATCGACCAGCGCCACCGCGGTACCACCCGGCAACGCCACCGGAGTGAGGATCCGCGTGGCGTCCGCGGCGCACGGCACGCCCGTCTTGACGCCGGTGAGCTGCCACACACCGTCGGCGGCCTCACCCAAGGTGCCGGGCACGGTCGTGAGCGGCGCGGACGGCTCGTGCAGCGCCGCGGTGAGCACCTCGTCTCCGGCCGCGACCGGCGGCAGCAGCCGAGCGCGTTGGCGCGGGGTGCCGAGCGTCTCGACCGGCAGCACACCCAGCGCCAGCACGGCGTACGCGGGTACGGCGGCGGCCGCGCGGCCCACTTCGGTCAGCACCGCGGCGACCTCCGCGACCCCGAGCCCGTCGCCCCCGAGGTCCGCGGGCAGGGCGAGCGCGAGCAGCCCGGCGCCGGCCAGCGCGCGCCACTGCTCGCCCGGGTCGGCGGATTTGCCGAGCACCCGCGCGGTCAGCGCGGCGATCTCGGCCTGCGTATCGTCTGGGGTGAAGTCCACGCCGGTCCCTCCCTCCGGATGGCCGCCACAAGTGGAACACGTTCTAGTCTTAACCGGAAGGGGCGGGATCGGCAACCCCCGGTGGCCTCGGCGACCGGGTACTCCAGAAGCGGAACAGGCCGTCGAGCGAAGAGGGGTGCCGGGTCGACGTGGGTGCAGAACAGGTTCTTCTAGGCGCGCTGAGCGACGTCGGCTGGCAAGCGACCCGGAAGCTGGCCACGATCCCGTCCACGGCCGGAGTACCGGACCCGGAGCCGCTTTCGCTGCCGGGCCGCGGCCAGACCGTGGTGGTCGACGTCGGCCCGCGCCAGGCGCCCGCGATCATCCTGCTGCACTCGGTGGCCTGCACCGGCCTGCTGACCTGGTACCCGGTGCTGGAGCGGCTTTCCGCGCACTACCGCGTGGTCGTGTTCGACCAGCGCTGGCACGGGCAGGGCATCCGCTCCCACGAGTTCACCCTGCAGGACTGCGCCGACGACGTGGTGGCGGTGGCGGACGCGCTCGGCATCGACCGGTTCATGATCGCCGGCTACTCGATGGGCGGCATGGTCGGGCAGATGGTCGCCTACCAGCAGCGCGAGCGCGTGAGCGGGCTCGTCCTGTGCTCCACGGCGAGCTACTTCCGCCGCGGCGTGCGCCAGCGCGTGGCGCTCGACCTGTTCGGGCGCACGCTGCAGCTCATGCGCGACCAGGCCAAAATCGGCCTCGTGCCGGGCGAGCCGCGCCGCGAACGGCTCGCCCGCCTGGAGGACCACCGGTGGGCGCTCGCCGAGTTCCGGTCCACGAGCCCGTGGGCCATCGCCGTCGCACTCGACGAGATCGGCCGCTTCGACTCGGCGCCGTGGCTGCACACGCTGCGCGTGCCGACGTCGGTGGTCGTGACCAGTCGAGACGGTTTCATCGCCCCGGCGCACCAACGGTCGCTGGCGCGGCGCATCCCGGGCGCGGCGACGTACGAGATCCCCGCCGGGCACACGGCGTGCGTGCTCGCGGCGAACCAGTTCGTGCCCGCACTGATGGCGGCGTGCACGTCGGTGCACGCGGCGATCGCCGACGAGGAAACCGGCCGGGTGCGCGAAGAGGAACCCGACTCGGCGTGAGGGTCAGTGGTTCGTGAGGCCAGTAGTTCTGAGGCTCAGTAGCTGGAAACCAGGTCCGCGGGGCTGAGGTCGAGGCGGTAGGGCACCTCGAGGTGCGCGATCTCGTCGCCGGTGACCTCGGCGTCGAGCACGTATTCGGTGCCCTCCAGGCGAAAACAGCTGAGCGTGGGCTCGTTGGGCTCGATGACCCAGTAGAACGGGCAGCCGGCCGCGGCGAGGCGGGCGGGCTTGAGGTGGCGGTCGATGTAGCGGCTGGACGGGGAGACGACCTCCACCGCGAGCACGGGCACGCCCACGAGCGCCCGCTCGGTGAAGGTCTCGCGCCGGCCGACCACCACGTCGGGGATCATCACGGTGAACTCGTCGAGCACGACGTCGACCGGTGCGGGGAGCACCTCGCAATCCGCGGGGCACACCGGGCTGAGCGCCGCGAGCAGACGCGCGACGACCCTCTGGTGCAGCGGACGCGGGGACGGGCTCACCAGAAGCGTCCCGTCCACCAGTTCGTATCGATGGCGTTCATCCGTGATCGCCTCCAGGTCCCGACGGGTGAGACGGTCGCCGTGTGCGAACGACGGGACTGTCATCATGCTGCCCCCAGGACGGGCCGATCGGAAAACGACTACGCCAGCGTAGACGTGCACACGCGGCAGCGCGAACCGTCCTCCGGCGTGGTGGAAACCCGGGCGGCCTATTCTTCCGCGCGCCGTCAGGCGTTCGCCGTCACGTACGGTCACGGAAATGCGGCGAAACAGACCCGGACAGCCCAGGAGAACCCCGTGCGACAGGGCCGTTCGAGTTATGTGAGCGAATTCTCGGAATGGCCATTCCAGGTAGGGTAATACGACACCAATGGATTACCCCGTGGACGCCTGAGCTGGGCCAAACCCGATGTTTCGTGACGCCGTAATCGTGTCCCCCTCGGCTCTACATCACGGTATCATTGCGCGAACCGGCAGTGCGGGAAACCCCGATTAAGGTGAACTTCACCATTCCGCACCGCGTTCGCTCTCCGTGATTAACCGGCTGGACCGGAAAATCACGCATTCTGACCCGACGTTCGCACGCGTCAGCACACTTCGGTGGTGGTCATGCCTGCCCCGTCCGCACCCAGCCGGCCCGTCTCCCTCTTCCGCCTCGACGGCACCGGCGCCGAGCCCGACCTGCTGGTGTCGCTCAAACCCGAGCAGGTCACCACCGACACGACGGTGGACCTCTCCGGCACGCGCGCGCGGCTGGTCGCTGGCGCGTTCCACACCGAGATCCCGCAATGGCTTCCGCACGCGAGCGCGTTGACCGGGAGCGAGCTCGACCTGTCGTCGACGCTGCCGTTCGCCGTGCTGCTCGTGCCGCGTCCACCTTGGACATACGCGGTGTCCTGGGGCGCCGGGCACCTGGTGCTCAACGACGAGTACGTGGAACAGGGTTTCGGGCTGCTGTTCGGGATCCGCCGCCTCGACCCGTTCGATCTCGGGCTGGTGTCGAGCGCCGCGCTCGACGTGTCGGCGCGCGCCACGCAGATCTCGATCCCGGGCGGTGGCGAGCTTTCCGCGTTCCGGCTGGAGCCCTATGGCGACCTCGTGAACCGGCTGGCCGGGTCCGCGGACCTGACCGACCTCACCTACGGGCGGGTGACCGGCAAGCGCTACCGGATCCGCGTCGGCAACTCGCTCTACGTACCGCTTGCGAAGGAACCACAGGCCTTTCTCGCGGATCTCGACGCGGTGGGTGCCGTCGTGGACGAGCCCGACGCGTCCTCGGCGCTGCGGTTCGTGGCGCAGACGCGGCCGCTCGACCGCCACCACCGGCTCGTGCCGACGCTGGAAGCACGGCTGGCCGAAGCGCTCGGCGGCGGCACCGACGCGCCGCTCGGCCTGGCATGGCCCGCGACCGCGGTGAACGACGCCGAGAACGCGGGCTCGTTCCGCATCACCGGCCTGGGTTCCGGCGGGCCGCTGCACGTCGAGTCGCGGCTGGAGCTGGAGCACCTCACCGGCCGGCTCGCGCAGCTGCCCGAGGACAAGCGCGTGAAGGCTCTGCGCGCCGGGCGCGTGGTCACCTGCGCCGACGAGGCCGGCGAGGAGGAGACCGGGTCGCCCGTGCAGGTCGCGAAGTGGCTCGTGTTCGAGACGACGATCGGCCACACGCGTTACGTGTTCCACCAGGGCCGCTGGTACCGCATCGGCGAGACGTACGTGGAGCAGATGCGCGAGCAGGTCTCGCAGCTGCTGGCGCGCAAGTACGAGTGGCCGGACCTCACGTGGAAACCCACCGGCGAGCCCGACGACGAGAACCGCTACTGCCGCCAGGTCGCGACGCTCGACGGCTACGTCTGCCTCGACCGTGACACCGCGACCACACCATTGCACCCGCGGTTCGAGCTGTGCGACCTGCTGGGCCCGGGCAACGAGCTGATCCACGTGAAGTGGCTGGGCCGCGCGACGGCCGCCAGCCACCTCTGCACCCAGGCGCTCGTGTCGGCCGAGGCGCTGCACGACGAGCCGGAAGCGTTGGCGCAGCTGGCCGAGAAAGTGTCTACTTCGGACGAAGGTCGCGTGCTGACCGAGGCGCCGGACACCGTCGTCCTTGCCGCCGCGGGCCGCGCGTGGAACGTCGACGAGCTGTTCACGCTGTCGCAGGTCGCGCTGCTGCGGCTCGACCGGGCGGTGCGCAGCCTGCAGGCGACGTTGAAATTCGCCGACATTCCGTACAAGGCCAAGAAGAAGACGGCCGCTCAGCCGGCGAAGCGCCGCCGGAAGGCCTGAGCGGCAGGCAGTTGCGCCCCGGCCCGGCTACGCTGGGAGTTCCCCGACGAACGGTGCCGCCGATGACTGCCGATCCCGCGATCCGCGCCCGGATCGAAGAGCACTGGCACGCCTCCGAGGCCGGCGACATCGACACCGAGCACGCGATCTACGCCGTAGACGCGATCCTCGACTACCCGCAGTCCGGCGAACGCTTCCGCGGCCGCGACCGGATCCGCGCGCAACGCGGCGGGCACCCGGCCGAGCGCCACTTCACCATCAGCCGGATCACCGGCGGCGGCGACCTCTGGGTGAGCGAGTGCGTGATCACCTACGACGGCTCGTCCACCCATTCGGTGAGCATCATGGAGTTCACCGACGGCTTCGTCACGCACGAGACCAGTACTTCGCGGATCCCTTCCCCGCGCCCGAGTCGCGGGCGGCCCTGGCCGAGCGGATCCCAAGCTGACGTCAGGCCGGCCTGGCCTTGAGCAGCTCCGTCATCGCCTCGGGCAGGGCCTCGGCCAGCGGCCAGAGGTCCTTCACGAGCTCCTTGGCGCCGAGCAGGCCGACGCCGACCTTGCCCTCGTAGGAGAAGACGGTGACGTTGAGCCCGGCGCCGTGGAAGACCGGGCCGAGCGGGTAGAGGCCGGTGACGCGGGCACCGAGCAGGTAGAGCGGCATCTGCGGGCCGGGCACGTTGGAGATGATCAGGTTGTGCACCACCGGGTGGCGCTCGGCCAGCCGCAGCGAGGAGTAGGCGCGCACGCCGAGGCCGAACACCGTGGCCGGGGAGAACTGGGCCCAGTCGGCGAGCATGTCGGCGTCGATGTCGTAGTGGTGGTCCTTCGACAGTCGGTTGGCCTCGGCGAGGAAGAACACCCGCGCGGCCGGGTCACCCAGGTGGGTGGGCAGTGAGGCGAAGAACGCGGACACCTTGTTGCTGCCGTGGTCACGTTCGGTGCGCTCGTGCACCGACACCGGCACGGTCGCCACCAGCGGGTCTTCCGGCAGCTCGCCGCGGCCGAGCAGGAACTGCCGCAGCGCGCCGGAAACGAGCGCCAGCACCACGTCGTTGACCGTGACACCGAAGGCGTTCTTCACGCGCTTCACGTCGGCGAGGTCCACTTGGGCGAAGGCGACGCTGCGGTGACCGGTGATCGTGCCGTTGAGCGAGGTGCGAGGCGCGGTGAAGGGAACCGGCATTCCTTTGCCGCGCAACGTCTTGCCGAGCCAGCGCGGCACCAGCTCCACCAGCTCGGGCAGCAGCTTCGCCATCTCGAACGGCCGGTGCGCGAGGCCTTCCAGGCTTTCGCGCAGGATCTCGACGCGCGTGGGCAGGCCGCTGTTGTGCTGCTTGTCCCGCGGGATCTCCGGCAGCGGCGCCTCGGGTTCCAGGCCCGCGAGGTAGGTGATCAGGCTGGCGCCGCCGACGCCGTCGATGCTCGCGTGGTGCATCTTGATGAGCACCGCGATGCCACCGTTCGACAGGCCCTCGATCACGTAGAACTGCCACAGCGGGTGCGCGCGGTCGAGCTGCTGGCCGGCGATGTGGGCGCACAGCTCGGCCAGCTCGCGGTCGTCGCCGGGCGCCGGCACGCCGATGCGGTGCAGGTGGTTGTCGAGGTCGAAGTCCTCGTCCTCGACCCACACCGGGTGGCTGAGGTTCCAGAGTGGATTGTGCAGTTTGCGGCGGAATTCCGGAATCAGCGCGACGCGCTCGGCCAGCCGGCGCTGCAGCTCGGCGAACGAGTAGCCGCCGGGGATGGTGGACCCGTCGAGGGTGAGCAGCCCGCAGACGTGCAAGACCTGCGCAGGGGTCTCCAGGTAGAGGAAACTCGCATCCAGGCCGCTCAGTCTCTGCATGTCGCCAGGGTAAGGCAGAACCACGAACGGGGCGGGCCGCGGCGGTAGCATCGGGAAGGTGAAACCGGCCTTCCTCACTCGCCGGGCCGCGCAGCTCGGCCTCACCGCCGTCGCCCTTCGCCCGCCGCGCAACCGTGTCACGTCGATCCCCGTGTTCTTCGGCGCGTGGCTCACCGACGAGCTGGCTCCGCAGCTGCTGGCGCTCACCGCGTTGGACACCGCGCAGCACCTGGTGCGGCACGGGCGGCGGTCGTCGAAGGCGGGGCTGGCCTTGGCCGCGCTGTCGGCGGCGGGGCTGGGCTCGCTCGTGGCGACGGCGCAGAAGGCCCGCGGCGAGGTCGAGTCGGCGCTCACCGAGGCACTCGGGCCGGACTACTCCACGCGGCTGGAGCGTCCGCCGAGCTCGCGCGACCTGGCGACGCCGTGGGGCCAGCTCGTGCTGCCGTTCCGCGGACGCGACCCGGAGGTCGTGCGTGAGCGCAACATCCCGTACGCGCCGGGTGGCAAGCGGTTCCTGCTCGACGTCTTCCGGCCCGCGAAGCCGGTGACCGGCGCGCCGGTGCTGCTGCAGATCCACGGCGGCGCCTGGACGATCGGCAACAAGGACGAGCAGGGCCAGCCCCTGATGCACCACCTCGCGCGCCGCGGCTGGGTGTGCGTGGCGATCAACTACCCGCTCGCGCCCGCCCACCGCTGGCCCGCGCACGTGGAGGCCGCGAAGCGCGCGCTGGTGTGGATCCGGTCGAACATCGCTTCGTACGGCGGGGACCCCGGTTTCGTCGCCGTCACGGGTGGTTCGGCGGGCGGGCACCTCGCCGCGCTGCTCGCGCTGAGCCAGAACGACCCGGCCCTGCAACCGGACTTCCCCGACGCCGACACCAGCGTGCAGGCCTGCGTGCCGCACTACGGCGTCTACGACATCGCCGCCACCAGCGGCGCGGCCGAGAGCCAGTACCGGCTGGAGAGCCTGCTGGCCCGCCGCATCTTCTCCCCCGACCGCGACCCGGTGACCTACCTCGACGACTACGTCGCCGCCTCCCCGCTCGACCGCGTCTCCGAGTCCGCGCCGCCGTTCTTCGTGATCCACGGCCGCAACGACTCCCTCGTGCCCGTCGAGGAGGCCCGCGAGTTCGTCGCCCGGCTCCGCGCGGTTTCCCGGCAGCCCGTCGCCTACGCCGAACTCGCGGGCGCGCAGCACGCGTTCGACATCTTCCCCTCGATCCGCAGCGCCCACGTCGTCCGGGGCGTGGAACGGTTTCTCGACCACACCTACCGGGCGTGGGCCGCGGCGGACCGGTAGCTCACGGTTCGAGCGGCGCATCTGTGTCGGCGAGGCGGTCGGCGTCGATCGGGCGCTCGGCGCGGATCAGGGCCTTGCCGCCGCCGTCTCCCCGCCGCAACGGCAACACCCCGTCCCGCGCGACCCTGCGAACGCGGCAACGGCCCCCACGCTCCGGCCTACCGACCGTCGTGCGAGGGCCGCCGCACTGCCGGAAAGCTCAGGGTTCGAGCGGCGCGTCCGGATCCGCGAGGCGGTCGGCGTCGATCGGGCCCTCGGCGCGGATCAGGGCCTTGAGCTGGTCGCCGACGTCCCAGACGTTGACGTTCATGCCGGCCAGCACGTGGCCGTCGCGGAGCCAGAAGGCGATGAACTCGCGCGCCTCGACGTCGCCGCGGAAGACGACGCGGTCGTAGGCGCCCGGGTCGACGTGGCCGTGGTACTCCATGCCCAGGTCGTACTGGTCGGTGTAGAAGTACGGGAGCTCGTCGTAGGTGGCGTCCTGGCCGGCCATCGCGGCGGCGGCGACGGCGGGCTGGTTGAGGGCGTTGGCCCAGTGCTCCACGCGCACGTGCTTGCCGAGCAGCGGGTGCAGCGCCGAGGCGATGTCGCCGGCGGCGAAGACGTCCGGGTCGGTGGTGCGCAGGGACGAGTCGACCACCACGCCGTTGTCCACGGCCAGGCCCGCGGCCTGCGCGAGCTCGACGTTGGGCGCGGCGCCGACCGCGACGAGCACGGCGTCGGCGGCGATCTCCGTGCCGTCGTCGAGGCGGACGCCCGTGGCCTTGCCGCCCTCGGTGGTGATGGCCTCGACGTGCACGCCGAGGCGCAGGTCGACGCCGCGGGCGCGGTGCAGGTCGGCGAAGACCGTGGCGACCTCGCGGCCCAGCACGGCCAGCAGCGGCAGCTCGGCGACCTCCAGCACGGTCACCTCGGCCCCGGCCTCGCGCGCGGCGGCCGCGACCTCCAGGCCGATCCAGCCCGCGCCGATCACGGCCAGGCGCGTGCCGGCGGTCAGCGTCTCCTTGAGCTGCGCGGAGTCGCCGAGGCGGCGCAGGTAGTGCACGCCCTCGGCGTCGGCGCCCGGGATCGGCGGGCGACGCGGGCTCGAGCCGGTGGCCAGCAGCAGCTTGTCGTAGCCCACGGTCTCGCCGCCTTCGAGGCGGACGACGTGGTTGTCGCGGTCGATGGCGGTGGCCGTGACGCCCAGGCGCAGGTCGACGTCGTGCTCGGCGTACCAGCCCTCCTCGTGCACGAACACGCTCTCGCGCTCGGCCTTGCCGGCGAGGAAGTCCTTGGACAGCGGCGGGCGCTCGTAGGGCCGGTCGGGTTCGTCGCCGATGAGCGTCACCCGTCCGGTGAACCCCTGTGCCCGCAAAGCCTCCGCGGCCTTGGCGCCGGCCAGCCCCGCGCCGACGATGACAAAACCCTGCTCTGGCAAAGGAAACAACTCCTTTATGCGTTGACGCCCGTGAGTGCGAAGAACTCCTGGCGGGAGCGGGCATCCTCCCGCAACGTGCCCAGCAGTGTCGAGGTGACCGTGCTGGAGCCGGTGGCCTGCACGCCGCGAAGCGTCATGCACGTGTGCTCGGCCTCGATGACCACGCCGACTCCCTTCGGGCTCAGCTGCTCGCCCAGCCAGCCCGCCACCTGCTTCGTGAGCCGCTCCTGCACCTGCGGCCGGCACGCGAAGTGCTCGACCACTCGCGCGAGCTTCGACAGGCCCAGGATGCGGTCGCCCGGCAGGTAGCCCACGTGCGCGACGCCCGTGAACGGCAGCAGGTGGTGCTCGCACACCGACCGTACGGGGATGTCGCGGGCCAGCACCAGCTCGTCGTAGCCCTCGTCGTTGGGGAACGTGGTGAGGTCGAACGAGCGCGGCGTGAACAGCTCCGCGTACGCGCGCGCCATGCGCTCGGGGGTGCCCTGCAGGCTCTCCGTGTCCAGGCTGACGCCGAGCGCCCGCAGGAAGTCGCCCGCGGCGCGCGCGGCGGCGGCGAGATCGATGCCGGGGTCGGGTTCGTGAACGACGTGCAGAGCAGAGCCGGAGCGCATGGGGACCCCTCGGGGTTCGGCGGATTTTCGTCCATGAATATTGGTCTTATTGCCGTCCTTGGTCAAGGTGACCAGTTCAACAGGGTGAACCGATGCTTGCGGACACGTTTGTGGGCGTTATCGTGGACCTGTGACGACTGAGCCCGCCGCTCCCGCGATCAAGGCCGTGGCCGCGCTGGAGGAGGACCTGCGCCGCGGGATGTACGCGTTCATCCGCGGCGCGGCGCGACCCGTCACGCGCGACGAGGCGGCCGCGTCGGTCGGGATCTCGCGCAAGCTCGCCGCGTTCCACCTCGACAAGCTCGTGGACGCCGGGTTGCTGCGCTCGCGCTACGAGGCCGTCGGCGGCATCCGCAAGGTCGGCCGCACCCCGAAGGTGTACGAACCGGCCGACATCGACTTCGCCGTCACCATCCCGCCGCGCCGCCACGGCGTGCTCGCCGACATCCTCCTCGACGCCGTCGTCACCGAAACCGAAGGCGAGTCCGCCCGCGTCGCCGCCCTGCGCGTGGCCGCCGAGCACGGCGAGGACCTGGGCGCCACCGAACGCGCCTCCCTGCGCCCCGGCCGCCTCGGCGCCGAACGCGGCCTGACGCTCACCGAAACCGTCCTCGCCCGCCAGGGCTTCGAGCCGCGGCGCGAAACACCGACGTGCGTACGGCTGCGCAACTGCCCGTTCCACCCACTGTCGGGCAAGGCGCCGGACCTGGTGTGCGGGATCAACCAGGCGTACCTGGGCGGGGTCGTCACGGGCCTGGAAGTGCCCGGCGTCGACGCGGTGCTGATCGATCCCGCACCCGGCGGCTGCTGCGTGGAGCTGCGGGCGGATCAGCCCGGCGGGTAGGCGACGTCGAGAGGGTCGGCGGACGGTGGGCCGTCCAGGTGCCAAGCCGGGCCGGTGCGGAGGAAGCGGTGGTCGCGGCCGTAGCGGAGTTGTGCGCATGGCTGCAGCAAGCCGCCACCCGGTCTGGAAACGGGCCGGGCCCGCGCAGCGTGTCGGACCTGGGGCGCCCGACACCGCCGCGGGTGCCGGTCGATCCGCGGCACGGCTGGAGCTGCGGGCGGATCAGCCCGGCGGGTAGGCGACGTCGAGAGGGTCGGCGGACGGTGGGCCGTCCAGGTGCCAGGCCGGGCCGGTGCGGAGGAAGCGGTACCAGCGGTGGTCGCGCCCGTAGCGGAGTTGCAGGGGGCCTTGGGTCACGCGGTTGCGCCAGGTCGTGATGGGGTCGGGGAGGCCGGAGTCCGAGAGGCAGGTGCTGGCGGCCGCGAGGGGGCCTGGGCCCGGGGACCAGGTTTCGCGCACGACGGCCAAGCCGCCGCGGCCGGCTTCGCGCCAGGAGTGGGCCCACGCGGTGAGGTCGGGCAGCGTGACGCCGGCGGCGTGGGCCAGGGCGGGGAGTTCCGAGGGCGGGCGGGCGGCGGCGCGGCGGGCCAGGTCTTCGTCGAACGTCAGGTCGGCCGCGGTGCCGCCGGAGAGCAGCAGGTCGCGGGCGAGGGAGGCGGCGTCGGCGGCGAGGGTGCCCAGGGCGGCCGACGTCCAGCCCGTGGCGGCCGGCGGGTCGAGGTCGAGGACGGCGGGTGGGCCGGCCACGTCGGGCACGGGCGGCAACCGCGGCACGGCCGTGACGCGGCGGGCGTACGCGCGTTTCGGGGTGAGGCCGGGGTCGTGGACCTTCGTGCGCGGCGGGCGGTCCGGGGCGCGCAGCGTGCGCAGCCGGGCGAGGACTTCGTCGCGCGGGCGGCCGCGGAGCTTGAACAGCACGAACGGGTCGGTGTCGACCTCGTCGGCCACGACGTAGTACACGGCGGCGACGTGTTTGCACGGGTTCGCCGAGTCGGGGCACGAGCAGCGCGGCTTCAAGTCACCCGGACCGGGGAGCAGGTCGGCGCCCGCCTCGCGGGCCTGGGCGGCCAGCTCCTCGGGCAGCTCGCCGTCGAGCAGGGCGGCGGTGTGGCCGAGGCGGCGGCCGACGACGTCGAGCAGCGTGTCCCACTGCTCGGGCGAGAACTCCTTCATCCGGATCGTCACGTGGTACGGCTCGGGCCGGCTCCCCCGCACACGCGCGATGACCTCGCCGGCGGCGACGTGCAGCTCGCTCACGGTGTCCTTGCGCGCGTACGTGCGCCCGCGCGGCAGGCGGTTCGGGTCGACGCTCGCCCGCTGCTCCAGCGCCTCCACCCAGGCGCGGCCCCACCAGGTGTTGCCGAAGGTCCTGCGCGGGGGCATCACCCACCGCCGAGCCGGACGAGGTCGGCGAGCTGGTCGTCGGACAGCTCCGTGATCCAGTCCTCCCCCGCGCCGACCACGGCCTCGGCCAGCCCGCGCTTCGCCTCGAGCACCGTGGCGATGCGCTCCTCCAGCGTGCCCTCGGCGATCAGCCGGTGGACCTGCACGGGCCGGTCCTGCCCGATCCGGTACGCGCGGTCGGTCGCCTGGTCCTCCACGGCCGGGTTCCACCAGCGGTCGTAGTGGATCACGTGCGTGGCGCGCGTCAGGTTGAGCCCGACGCCGCCCGCCTTGAGCGACAACAGGAACACCGGCACCTCGCCGGACTGGAACGACGCCACCAGCTCGTCGCGCCGCTTCGGCCCGACCTCGCCCGACAGCAGCGCGACGGGCAGCCCGCGGTCGGCGAGGCGGCGTTCGAGCAGGCGGCACAGCTGCACGTACTGGCTGAACACGAGCACGCTGTCGCCCTCGTCGAGGATCACGTCGAGCAGCTCCTCGAACGCGGCGAGCTTGCCGGAGCGTCCGGTGAGGACTCCGCCGCTCTCCTTGAGGAACTGCGCGGGGTGGTTGCAGATCTGCTTGAGCTCGGTGAGCAGCTTGAGCACCTGCCCGCGCCGCTGCACGCCCTGCGACGCGCGGATCTCGGCCAGGTTCTCCCGCACCACGGCCTCGTACAGGGTGGTCTGCTCGGCCGTGAGCGGCACGAACCGGTCGGTCTCGGTCTTGCGCGGCAGCTCCGGCGCGATGTCGGGATCGGTTTTCTTGCGTCGCAACAGAAAGGGGCGCACGGTCGTGGCCAGCCGCTCCGTGGCGGTCTGGTCGCGGTCGCGTTCGATGGGCCGCGCGACGGTGCGGCGGAAGCGGTCGAGCGGGCCGAGCAGGCCCGGTGTCGTCCAGTCCATCAAGGACCACAGCTCGGTGAGCCGGTTCTCCACGGGCGTGCCGGTGAGCGCCACGCGCGCGGCGGCCGGGACCTTCCGCAGCTCTTTCGCCGTGGCGGACAACGGGTTCTTCACGTGCTGGGCCTCATCGGCGGCGACGAGACCCCAGTCCACTTCGGACAGTGACGCGCGGTCGCGGCGGACCACGCCGTAGGTGGCGAGCACGACCTCGTCGGGCAGCAGGTCGTCGAGGTGACGGCCGCCGCCGTGGAAGCGGCGCACGCGCACGTCCGGCGCGAACCTGGCGAACTCGCGTTCCCAGTTGCCGAGCAGCGACGTCGGGCAGACCACCAGCGTGGGCCCGGCTTTCAGCGCGCAGCGGTGCAGGTGCAGGGCGATGAGCTGGATGGTCTTGCCCAGTCCCATGTCGTCGGCGAGGCACGCGCCGAGACCGAGGCCGGTCATCGTGGCCAGCCAGCCGACGCCCGCGAGCTGGTACGGGCGCAGCGTCGCCGCGAGTCCGTCAGGCGGGCCGACCGGCTCGGGGCTGCGCTCTTTGAGCCGTTCGACGAGGCCGGCGAGAGCGGGCTGGGCGGCGAATTCGACCGTTTCGCCGTCGAGTTCGAGCTCGCCCGTGAGCGCCGCGGCGAGCGCTTCGGCGCCGGTGAGCTTGCGGTTGCGCTTGGCGCGCATGCGGGCGAGCAGGCGCGGGTCGAGCTTCACCCACTGGCCGCGCAGGCGGACGAGCGGCCGCTTGGCTTCGGCGAGCGCGGCGACTTCCTCGTCGGTCAGCTCGGCGCCGCCGAGGGACAGGCGCCAGCGGAACTCCAGCAGGCCGTTCAACGGGAACGCGGGACCGGCCTCGCTGGCCGGCGCCTGCGTCGCGCTCGCCTTCGCGCGGACTTCGCCGGCGAAGAGATCCTTGGGCCACAACACTTCGATGCCGGCGCCGCCCAGGTCGCGGCCGCCGGGGCCGAGCAGGTCGACGACGTCGTCGTCGGACAGCGCGAGCTCCGTCGGCGCGGCTTCGGCGAGCACGCGTCCCAGCGGCGGCCACGCTCGCGCGCCGCGGCGCAGGCCGAGCAGCAGCTGGGTTTCCACCTGGTCACCGAGGCGGTGCAGCACGGCGTCGGGCGCGTCCCAGAGCGTCGCGGCTTCGACGACCAGGCTCGGCTCGAGCGCGGACCGCACGGCCAGGACGCCCGCGAACTGCTCGTCTTCGCGGGCTTCGACCCGCAGGATCAGCTGCGCGCCGTGGGGCCCGCGGGCGTCCAGCTCGGTGAGCCACGCCGCCCCGTCCGGCCCGACCAGCGTCGGCTCGGCCTCCGCGAACGCCGGCCCACCCGCCCCGACCGACGCCGCCGGGCTGCGCACGAGCACGTCGGCCGCCGCGTCCCACAACGCCCGGACCAGCGACTCCGGCGAGTGCAGCCGGATCCGTTTCACCCCGGACAACGGCAGCGCATGCGCCTCCGGCGGCAACGCCGACGCGAGCCCCCGCAGCAGCTCCTCATCGGCGGCGTCCAGCGGCCCCACCCGCCACGACCCCACCCCGCCGGCCGTGAGCGCCGGCCGCAACCGCCCGCGCGCCACCAGGTTCACCCCGGCGTTCACCACGGCCGACCACGCGGCGATCGCCGGGCTCACGTCGTCGGGCACCACCAGCAGCCGCGGGATCGCCCGCGCCAGCGGGACCAGCCGCGCGTCCACCTTGGTGCGCGCGAACTTCTTGTCGTCGGGCAGCACGAGCTCGATCGCGGTGTCCCCCGCGACCTCGTCGCCCCACAACGCCAGCACACCCTCCCGCGGCGGGTCCGAGGGAAGGTAGGTGGCCTGGGTCAGCGCGCCGAACTCCACGCCCAGCACCGTAGGGCAGGGGTACGACAAACGGCTCAGCGCGGCAGGCCCAGCACCCGCTCGGCCACCGCCGAGAGCAGGACCTGGGTGGTGCCGCCGGCGATGGAGAGGCAGCGGGTGAGCAGGAACTCGTGGGACGGCGGGGTGTCGGGGAGCAGGTCGGGGGCCAGGTCCAGGGCGAACTCCGCGACGGCCTGCCGGTGGCGGACGCCCAGGAGTTTCGCGACAGCCGACTCGGCGCCGGGGCCTTGGCCGTCGAGGCGGCGGAGGGTGGCGCGCAGGTCGAGCACGGAACAGGCGCTGCCGGAGCCGATCAGGGCGCCGAGGCGGTCGAGGGTGGATTCGCCGGGGGCAAGGCCCGCGCCACGATGCCCTTCCGAGCCGGGCCGGCCGCCCGCAGCGACCGCGCCGCCCGGGCCACCGTGCCCAGTCGCGCCGATCCGGTCGCCCAGTCCGCTCGGGCTGCCCGCCCCGCTCGGGCTGCCCAGGCCACTCGGGTCGCCCGCGCCGCCCAGGCCGCTCGGGTCGCTCGGGTCGCCCAAGCCGCTCGGGTCGCCCAGGCCGCTCGGGTCGCCGTGCCCACTCGCGCCGATCCGATCGCTCTGGCCGCCCGCACCGCTCGGGCTGCCCAGGCCGCTCGGGTCGCCCAAGCCGCTCGGGTCGCCCAAGCCGCTCGGGTCGCCCAAGCCGCTCGGGTCGCCCGCACCGCTCGGGCTGCCCAGGCCGCTCGGGTCGCCGGGGCTGCTCGGGCCGTCGAGCTCGCCCGCGCCGAGCCCGAGGCCGATCTCGGACAGCAGGGCCTCCACGCCCTCACCCGCCGCGGAGCCCTTGCCCAGGGCGACGCGTTCGCCGGCCAGCGTGGTGCGGGCCAGGCGCCAGCCGTCGCCCGGGGAGGCGACGACGTCGGCGTCCGGGACGAAGACGTCGTCGAGGAAGACTTCGTTGAAGACGCTCGCGCCGGTGATCTCGCGCAGCGGGCGGGTGGTGATGCCGGGCGAGCGCATGTCGACGAGGAAGTACGTGATGCCCTTGTGCTTGGGCGCGGCGGGGTCGGTGCGGGCCAGGCAGATGGCCCAGTCGGCCTCGTGGGCGAGCGACGTCCACACCTTCTGCCCGCTGAGGCACCAGCCGCCGTCGACGCGGCGGGCCGCGGTGCGCAGGGAGGCCAGGTCGGAGCCCGCGCCGGGTTCGCTGAACAGCTGGCACCACGTCAGTTCGCCGCGCAGGGTGGGGCCGGTGAAGCGGGCGCGTTGCTCGTCGGTGCCGTGTTCGAGGATCGTCGGGATGGCCCACGCGCCGATCACCAGGTCGGGCCGGCGCACGCCCGCGCGCGTCAGGGCGGCGTCGATGCGCAGCTGTTCGGCGGGGCCGGCGCCGCGGCCGTGAGGCGCGGGCCAGTGCGGTGCCAGCAGCCCCGCGTCGGCCAAGGCGACGCGACGGCGGTCTTCCGGCAGAGCGGCGATCTCCCCTACGAGCGCGGTGAGCTCCGGCGAGTCGTCCACGGCCACATCCAGCGTGCGCCGCTCCCCGGCCAGCGCGAGGCGAGCCGCGCGCTGCCGCCACCGCGCGGAGCCGCCGAGCCAGTGCCGCAAGGCGAGTGCGCGACGCAGGTACAGGTGCGCCGGGTGTTCCCACGTGAAGCCGATGCCGCCGAGGACCTGGATGCAGTCCTTGGCGTTGTCCACGGCCGCGTCGAGCGCCACCGCCGCCGCGCTCGCCACCGCGATCGCGTGCTGCGAAGAGAAAGCAGTCGTCGCAGCGTCCCAGGCCAGCGCCTCGGCTGCTTCGGCGCGGCACAGCATCTCGGTGCACAGGTGCTTCACCGCCTGGAACGCCCCGATCACCTGCCCGAACTGCTCCCGAACCCGCGCGTACTCGACCGCCGTCGTCAGGCACCACCGCGCGACGCCCGCCGCCTCCGCCACGGCCAACGTCACCGCGAAGTCCCGCGCGTCCGGCAGCTCCAGCACGTCCGCCACCGGCACCCGGTCGAAGTGCACCCGCGCGAGCGGACGCGAGAAATCGAAGGGCGCCAACGGTTCCACGCGCACCCCCGCCGCACCTGGCGGCAGTAGCACGTGACCACTCGGCACGGGCGCCAGCAGCCACGACCTCGCGTCGGCACCCGGGACCGCGCCCGAACAACCGTGCAGGAAGCCGTCGGCACACGGCGCTTCGAGCAGCACGGCCACGCGCGCGCCCCCGTCCGCGATCGCCTCCACCAGATCCCTACCGCCGAGCAGCAACCCGGCCAGGGCCGTGCTCAGCAAGGGGCCCGGGACCAGCGAAGAAGCCGCTGCGGCCAGCCCCGCCGCCAGGTCCGCGACCGAGCCTCCGGCACCGCCCACCGACGGCGGCAACGCGACCCCGAACAACCCCAGGTCGGCGAACCGCGCGGGCACCTCCGCGCCGACCTTCTCGGCCGCGCGCACGGCCGCGACCGGATCGTGGGCCCGGGCCCAGTCGTGGATCGCGGCGGCCAGCGCCGCCTGTTCGCCGGTGAGCGCGACCGCCATCGGGGCCTCCTCGCGTACGGGACTACTCGCGAGTGTAGAACGTGTTGCAGTTTTTCGGCCAGCGGGTCGGTAGTTGAACGTTTCGCCAGGGAAGGTACGCTGAACGCAGAACTGGAACGAGTTCCGCAAGACAGGAGAAGGCCGATGCCGGGCAAGGCGAAGGCTCCGGCGGCGAAGGCGCGCACCGGACTGGGCACGATCGGCGAGGAGCTCGGCTCCGCGGCGCAGCGCGATCGCCGCCGCCGCATCATCGACGCCACGCTCGCGCTGGCCTCCAAGGGCGGTTACGACGCCGTGCAAATGCGGGCCGTCGCCGAGAAGGCCGACGTCGCGCTGGGCACGCTCTACCGCTACTTCCCGTCGAAGATCCACCTGCTCGTGTCCGGCCTCGCGCGGCAGTTCGAGCGCGCGCAGGAGAAGCTGGAACGCGCCGCGATCCCGGGTGAGACCCCTGCGGAGCGGCTGATGTTCGTGCTGGGCCGCAACACGCGGCTCATGCAGCGCGACCCGCACCTGACCGAGGCGATGGTGCGCGCGTTCATGTTCGCCGACACGTCCGCCGCGGCCGAGGTCGAGCTCGTCGGCCGGCTCATGGAGGACATGTTCGCCCAGGCCATGGGCATCGCCGAGCCGACGGAGTCCGATCGCGACATCTTCCACGTCGTCGCCGACGTGTGGATGGCCAACCTCGTGGCGTGGGTGACGCGGCGGGCATCGGCCGCCGACGTCGCCCACCGCCTCGAGCTTTCGGTGCACCTGCTGCTGGACAAGTAGGGCCCGCACGCGGCGGGCCGCACTCGCGGCTCAGGCAGTGAGCTTCGGCAGCACTTCCTTGCCGAACACGTCGAGGAACTGGTCCTGGTTGCGCCCGACGTTGTGGATGTAGATGCGGTTGAAGCCGGCGTCGACGTACTTCTGCAGCGCCGCGCGGTGCTCGTCGGGGTCGGAGGACACGACCATGCGGCCCTCGAAGTCCTCGCGGCGCACGAGCTTGGCCATCTGCGCGAAGTCGAACGGGGAACGCACGTCGGCCTTCGGGAACTTCATGCCGCCGTTGGGCCACTGGTCCATCGCGTTGGCCCACGCGGTCTCGTCGTCCTCGGCCCAGGACAGGTGCACCTGCAGCAGCTTCGGCATGTCGTCCGGGTTCTTCCCGGCCTTCTTCGCGCCGGCGTTGAAGTTGTCCAGGATCCCGGCCAGCTTCTCGATCGACGCGCCGGGGGTGATCAGCCCGTCGGCCAGCTCACCGGTCTTGCGCGAGGTGTAGGGCCCGGCCGAGGCGATGTAGACCGGTGGCGGGGTGTCGGGCAGGGTCCACAGGCGGGTGGTGTGCAGCTTGAAGAACTCGCCGTTGTGCTTGACGTCCTTGCCGGTGAACAGCTTCCGGATCACCTCCAGGGCCTCGAACATCCGCCGCACGCGCTCGGGTGCCTCGGGCCAGTAGCCGCCGATGATGTGCTCGTTGAGCGCCTCACCCGACCCGATCCCCAGCCAGGTCCGGCCCGGATAGGTCGCCTCCAGCGTCGCCGCGGCCTGGGCCACCATCGCCGGATGCAACCGGAACGACGGGCACGTCACCCCGGGACCCAGGTCACCGGTGGTGTTCTCCGCCAGCGACGCCAGCATGCTCCACACGAACGACGACTCGCCCTGCTGCGGAACCCACGGCTGGAAGTGATCCGCCGCCATCTGCCCCGAGAAGCCCCGCTCCTCGCCCGCCTTCGCCAACCGAATCGACTCCCGCGGCGAGAACTGCTCCAACGCAGCCGCAAGACCGATCTGCACGTCACTCACGCGTCTTCCGCTCCTTCACCGGTACTTTTCGACGACCTCGACGAGGGCGTCGAGCCTCTCGAGGGTCTCCGCTTCGGGCCGCGTGCCGAGCAGGAGCGTGATGCGCTCCACCCCGGCCTCGGCGTAGGCCTCCAGCAGAGCCTCGTTCTTGCTGCCCACCGCGAACATCGACACCGGTGTCCCGGGGGCGAACTCGTCGCGCAGGGCCATGAGCTTCCCGACCCGTTCGGGCACGACCACGGAGTTCGGCATCCACACGCCGCCGTGGCGGGCCGCCCGCCGCGCCGCGTGCCGGCTGTTGCCGCCGACGTAGATCGGCGGATGCGGCTTCTGCGCCGGCTTCGGATAGGCGACGGCGCGGTCGAAGTGCGTGAACTCGCCGTGGAAGGTCGCCGCCTCGGCCGTCCACAGCTGCTTCATCGCGTCGAGCCGCTCGTCGAGCAGCCGGCCGCGCGTGTCGGGATCGGTGCCGTGGTCGCGCATCTCCTCGAGGTTCCAGCCCGCGCCCACGCCGAACACCACCCGTCCGCCCGACAGGTGGTCGAGCGAGGCGACCTCCTTGGCCGTCTGGATCGGGTCGCGCTGCGCCAGCAGGGCGACGCCGGTGCCCAGCAGCAGCGTCGAGGTCACCGACGCGGCGGCTGTGAGCGCCACGAACGGGTCGTACATCCGGTAGTACATACGCGGGAGCTCCCCGCCCGCCGGATACGGCGACTGCCGGTCGGCGGGGATGTGCGAGTGCTCCCCGACGAACAGCGAGTCGAACCCGCGCTCCTCGACCCCGCGCGCGAGCGCGTCGGGCCGGATGCCCTCGTCCGTGACGAAGCTGAAGATCCCGAACTTCATGAGATCATCGAACCACGGGTCACCGGTGGTCCGCCGCGAGCCGCGCGAGGTCGTCGAGGGCGGCGAGCGTTTCGGCTTCGGGCAGGGTCGGCAGCATGAAGGTGTAGCGCTCCACGCCGGCTTCGGCGAAGCGCTTCACCGCGTCCGCGTCGGGAGCGCCCCCGAAAACGGTGAACGGCACGTCCGTGCGGCCCTGCTCGGCGAGCCACTCGCGCACGCGCTTGATCTCGTCGGACGGCGTCTGCTGGCGCGGCAGCCAGGCGTCGCCGAGGCGGGCGAGCCGGCGCAGCGCGGCCGGGCTCTCGCCGCCGACGTAGATCGGCGGGTGCGGCGTCTGCACGGGCTTCGGCCAGGCGAAGATCGGGTCGAAGTCGACGTGCTTGCCGTGGTACTCCGCCTGCTCCTCGGTCCAGATGGCCTTGAGCGCCTCGATCTGCTCGTCGATCAGCGCGCCACGAGTGGTCGGGTCCGTGCCGTGGTTGGCCATCTCCTCACGGTTCCAGCCCACCCCGACACCGAACGCCACCCGCCCGCGCGACACCAGGTCGAGTGACGCGACCTCCTTGGCCGTGTGGATCACGTCCCGCTGGATCAGCAGCGCGATGCCCGTGCCCAGCACGAGGTTCGACGTGTTCACGGCCGCCGCGGTCAGCGCGACGAACGGGTCCAGCGTGCGCTTGTACTTCTCGGGCAGGTCGCCCCCACCGGGGTAAGGACTCTCCCGGCTCACGGGGATGTGCGAATGCTCGGCCAGGAACAGCGAGTCGAAGCCCCGCTCCTCCAGCGCCTCGCCCAGCACGTCGGGGCGGATGCCTTCATCGGTCACGAACGTGGAGATCCCGAAGTCCATGCCTCGTTCTACCCGCTGCGGCGGCGGCCTATTCCCGGTCTGGTTGAACCCTCACCGGATCGGTCTCATCTCACGCCGGGCCGGACCGTCGACGACGCGACGCCGGCCGGGCTCGAGGTAGACGAGCCGGGCCGGGTCCGCGCGCAGGTCCGGCGGCGGACCGCCGGACGCGCGGAACCCGGCCCGGTACTCAGACGTTGCGCCGGTACTGGCCGCCGACCTCGAAGAACGCGTCGGTGATCTGGCCGAGCGAGCAGACCCGCGCGGCGTCCATCAGCACCCCGAACAGGTTGCCGCCGCGGGTCGCCGCCTCGCGGAGGGCCTTGAGGGCCTGCTGGGCGTCTTCGGCGTGGCGGTGCTGGAAGTCGGCGAGGCGGTCGAGCTGGGACTTCTTCTCGTCCTCCGTGGCGCGGGCCAGTTCGACCTCGACGTCGTCCTCGCCCGCGTGCGGGTTGCGGAAGGTGTTGACGCCGATGATCGGCAGCGAGCCGTCGTGCTTCTTGCGCTCGTAGAGGATGGACTCGTCCTGGATCTTGCCGCGCTGGTAGCCCGTCTCCATCGCGCCGAGCACGCCGCCGCGTTCGGAGATGCGGTCGAACTCGACCAGCACGGCTTCCTCGACCAGGTCGGTCAGCTCGTCGATGATGAACGAGCCCTGCAGCGGGTTCTCGTTCTTCGACAGGCCCCACTCCTTGTTGATGATCATCTGGATCGCCATCGCGCGGCGCACCGACGACTCGCTCGGTGTGGTGATGGCCTCGTCGAATGCGTTGGTGTGCAAGGAGTTCGCGTTGTCGTACAGCGCGCACAGGGCCTGCAGCGTGGTGCGGATGTCGTTGAAGCTCATCTCCTGCGCGTGCAGCGAGCGGCCCGAGGTCTGCACGTGGTACTTGAGCTTCTGCGAACGCTCGTTGGCCCCGTAGCGCTCGCGCATCGCCACGGCCCAGATCCGCCGCGCCACGCGGCCGAGCACCGAGTACTCCGCATCCATCCCGTTGGAGAAGAAGAACGACAGGTTGGGCGCGAAGTCGTTGATGTCCATGCCGCGCGCGAGGTACGACTCGACGTAGGTGAACCCGTTGGACAGCGTGAACGCCAGCTGCGAAATGGGGTTCGCCCCGGCCTCGGCGATGTGGTAGCCGGAGATCGAGACGGAGTAGAAGTTGCGCACCGCGTGCTGGATGAACCACTCCTGGATGTCGGCCATCATGCGCAGGCTGAACTCCGTGGAGAAGATGCAGGTGTTCTGCCCCTGGTCCTCCTTGAGGATGTCGGCCTGCACGGTGCCGCGCACGTTCTTCAGCGCCCACGCGCGCAGCTCGGCGGCCTCGTCGGCCGACGGCTCGCGGCCGTGCTCGGCGCGGAAGGCGTCGAGCTTCTGGTCGATCGCGGTGTTGAGGAAGAACGCGAGGATCGTCGGGGCCGGGCCGTTGATCGTCATCGACACCGACGTGTTCGGCGCGGTGAGGTCGAAGCCGTCGTAGAGCACCTTCATGTCCTCGATCGTCGCGATCGAGACGCCCGAGGTGCCGACCTTGCCGTAGATGTCCGGGCGGGTGTCGGGGTCGTGGCCGTAGAGGGTCACGGAGTCGAAGGCCGTGGACAGGCGCTTGGCCTCGGAGTCGGCCGAGAGCAGCTTGAACCGGCGGTTGGTCCGGAAGGCGTCGCCCTCGCCGGCGAACATGCGTGCCGGGTCCTCGCCGTCGCGCTTGAACGGGAACACGCCGGCCGTGTACGGGAAATACCCGGGCAGGTGTTCGCGACGAAGGAACGAGAGCAGCTCACCGGATTCGGTGTAGCGCGGCAGGGCGACGCGCGGGATCCGGTTGCCCGACAACGTGTCGCGCCACAGCTGCGTGCGCAGCTCCTTGTCGCGGACCTTCACCACGAGCTCGTCCTCGCGGTACTCCTCCGCCAGCGCGTGGAACCGCTCCAGCAGCTTGGTGGTCTCGCCGTCCACATCGGACTCGGCGGCGGCGAGCAGTCCGTCGAGCGCGTCGGTGGAAGCATCCACTTCGGACAGAGCAGCCTTCGCGGCGGCCAGGTGCTCGCGCTTGCGCACGGCGGCCACCTGCTTCCCGGTCTGCTCGTGGTATCCGCGCACGGTCTCGGCGATCTCCGAGAGGTAGCGCGCCCGGTTGCCCGGGATGACCGTGCTGGCGTCGGTGGACACCTTGCCCTCGACCGCGGGCAGCACGCCGGCCGACACCGACAGCCCGCGCTCGGCGAGCTGGTCCCGCAGGTTCTGGTACAGCGCGGTCACGCCGTCGTCGTTGAACTTCGCGGCGCTCGTGCCGAACACCGGCATGTCCTCGGGAGCCTTGTCGAAGGCCTCGCGGTTGCGCACGAGCTGACGCGCGACGTCACGGCGGGCGTCCTCGGCGCCGCGGCGCTCGAACTTGTTGATGGCCACCACGTCGGCGAAGTCGAGCATGTCGATCTTCTCCAGCTGCGACGCGGCGCCGAACTCCGGCGTCATCACGTACAGCGACTCGTCCACGTAGTCGACGATGCCCGCGTCGCCCTGGCCGATGCCCGGCGTCTCCACGATCACGAGGTCGTAGCCCGCGGCCTTGCACGCGAGGATCGACTCGCGCAGCCCGGCGGGGATCTCGCCGCTGGTCGTGCGGGTCGCGATGGAGCGGAAGTACACCGGAGAGCCGTCGAGGCAGTTCATCCGGATGCGGTCGCCGAGCAGCGCGCCGCCACCCTTGCGCCGCGACGGGTCCACGGCGAGCACCGCGATCCGCAGCTTGTCCTCCTGGTCGAGGCGGAAGCGGCGGATGAGCTCGTCGGTGAGCGACGACTTGCCGGAACCGCCGGTACCGGTGATGCCGAGCACGGGCACGTGGCGCTTCTCGGCGGCCTCGGTGATGGCGGCGAGCCACCCTTCGGGCAGTTTTTCACGCTGCAGCTGGGTGATCACCCGCGCGAGCGCCGGCACGTCGCCGGAGAGCAGCTTGTCGACGGACACGGGCGGCTGCTCCGAGAGGTCCACGTCGCAGGCCTTGATCATCGAGTTGATCATGCCCGGCAGGCCCATCTCGTAGCCGTCCTCGGGCGAGAAGATCCGCGCCACGCCCCGCGAGTGCAGCAGGTCGATCTCCTCGCGGACGATCACGCCGCCCCCGCCGCCGAACACCTTGATGTGCCCCGCGCCGCGTTCGCGCAGCAGCTCCACCAGGTAGGAGAAGTACTCGACGTGGCCGCCCTGGTAGGCGGAGATGGCGATGCCCTGAACGTCTTCGGTGATGGCGGCGGTGGCCACCTCGTCGACCGAGCGGTTGTGCCCGAGGTGCACGACCTCGGCACCCTGCGACTGCAGGATCCGCCGCATGATGTTGATCGAGGCGTCGTGGCCGTCGAACAGGCTCGACGCGGTGACGAACCGGACCGGGTTCTCGGGGCGGTAGAGGTCGCTGCTCATCCTCCCAAAATACTTGGACTTCCTACTATTGGAAACCCGAGCGGCGGTGACGCAAGTCTCAAGCGACTTCTGCACGCGGTTGACAGGAGCCAGCTGGGAGCTATATTCAACCTACAAGTTAATCAACCAAGCGATTGAGTACCGATGGCCACTGATCAGCTCAGCACCACCTTCGCCGCGTTGGCTGACCCCACGCGGCGGGCCATCCTCGCCCGGCTCGCCCAGGGCGACGCGACGGTGAACGAGCTGGCCGAGCCGTTCAAGGTGAGCCTGCAGGCGGTGTCGAAACACCTGAAGGTGCTGGAAGCGGCCGGGCTCATCACCCGCGGCCGGATGCGCCAGTGGCGCCCGTGCCGGCTCGAGACGAAACCGCTCGTGGTCGTGGCCGACTGGGTCAACGAATACCGGCAGTTCTGGGAGGCGGGGTTCGACCGCTTGGACGAGCACCTGCGGCTCCTGCGGGAGCCCCGGAAGGAGACCGAGCAATGACGCAACGGGACCTGACCATCACGCGCGTGTTCGACGCCCCGCGGGAGCTGGTGTTCCGCGCGTGGACGGAGCCGGAGCGGCTCGCGAGCTGGCTCGGCCCGGAGAAGTTCGCCGCCTCGGGAGTCACGATCGACCTGCGGCCCGGCGGCGCGTGGCGCGCGCGGATCCACAGCGCCGAGTACGACGTCGAGCGCTGGATGCAGGGCGCCTACCGCGAGATCAGCCCGCCCGGGCGGCTCGTGTTCACGTTCTCGTGGGACCAGCCCGACGACGTGGTCGGCGAGACGGTCGTGACGATCACGTTCACCGAGGCCGGCGACAAGACCGAGATGACGTTCCACCAAGCGCCCTTCCCCACCGAGGAAGAGCGCGCCGGCCACCAGGACGGCTGGAGCTCCACGTTCGAAAAGCTCGCCCACCACCTCGAGGAGGTCCGATGACCACCGCACTCCCCCGTGTCGTGTCCGCCGAGGACTGGCAGGCCGCGCGCGATGCCTTGCTGGCCAAGGAAAAGGAACTGATGAAGGCGGCCGACCACCTCACGGCCGAGCGCCGCCGGCTGCCGATGGTGCGCTTCGACAAGGCGTACGAGTTCACTTCGGCCGAGGGCAAGAAGAGCCTGCTGGACCTGTTCGACGGCCGGCGTCAGCTGATCGTCTACCACTTCATGCTGCACCCCGGCGACGAAGCGGGCTGCCCCGGCTGCTCGATGGTCGTGGACAACGTGCCGCACCTGGCGCACCTCAACGCCCGCGACATCACGTTCGTCGTCACCGCGCCCGCGACGCTGCCCGAGATCGAGCGGTACAAGGCCCGCATGGGCTGGGACCTGCCGTGGGTCTCGGCGAACGGCAGCGACTTCACCGAGGACTGCGGCGTCGGCCGGTTCTTCGGGACCAGCGTGTTCCTGCGCGACGGCGACGACGTCTACCGCACGTACTTCACCAGCGGCCGCGGTGCCGAGACGTTCTCCGCGGTGCACCGCTACCTCGACATCACGCCGTTCGGCCGGCAGGAGGCGTGGGAGGAGGAGTCGCGCGGCTCCGACGAGCCCGGCGGCTGGTGGCGCAGGCACGACGAGTACTGAGGCGTACCGAGACGGCTTGAAACATCCAGCCGGTATGCGGCGGAAACGGGCCGGTTCCTGGGGGACCGGCCCGTTTCCGCGGGCGGGGCAGGATTCTTTCGGCACCGATGTCCGGTCGCGGCGGCCGGCTCCGACCGTAGGCTGAACGGCGTCCGGCAGGGACGCCACTCGGTGAAGGAGCCCGATCATGGGTGATCTGGTGTACTACGTCCACGTCTCGGTCGACGGCTGCATCGAGGGCCCGAACGGCGAGTTCGACTGGCCGCGGATGGGGCCCGAGCTGTCGGCCCACTCGCACGAGCTCTCCGAGCGCGCCGCCGTGTTCGCCTACGGGCGGCGGGTGTGGGACATGATGGCGGGCTTCTGGCCGCACGCCGAGTCCATCTCGGACGATCCGCACGACATCGGCTTCGCGCCGGTGTGGCGGAAGACCCCCAAGGTCGTCTTCTCGCACACGCTCACCGACCCCGGGTGGGACACCGAGGTGCTCGGCGGCGACCTGACCGAGGAGGTCACGGCACTGAAAGCGCGGCACACCAAGGACATCCTGCTCATGGGCGGCGCGGACGTGCCCGCACAGCTGAGCCGGCTCGGCCTGATCGACGAATACAACGTGCTCGTGCACCCGGTGGTGCTGGGCGGCGACAAGCGGCCGTTCGCCGTCGACGCCGAGCGGCTCGGCCTGCGGCTCGTCCAGTCCCGCGTGATCGACGGTGCCGTGGTGCTGTTGCGGTATCGCCGGGCCACCGAGGAACGGTGACCCGGCCGCCGCAACGCCGAGGGGCCCGCGTCAGCGGGCTTTGGCCGCCCGCAAGGCGATCCACTGCCGCATCGCGTACTCGACGAGCGTGATCAGCGTCTGCTTCGTCGACTCGCGGTCCCGCGCGTCACAACGGACGATGGGGATGCTGGGGTCGATCGACAGCGCCTCGCGCACGTCGTTGATGTCGTGCTCCAGTACCCCGTCGAACGTGTTGATGCCGACGATGTAGGGCAGGCCGCGGTCCTCGAAGAAGTCGATCGGCGCGAACGAGTCCGCCAGGCGGCGGGTGTCGGCCAGCACGACGGCGCCGATCGCGCCGCGGACCAGGTCGTCCCACATGAACCAGAAGCGCTGCTGGCCCGGGGTGCCGAACAGGTACAGGATCAGGTCGGCGTCGAGCGACACGCGGCCGAAGTCCATGGCGACCGTGGTGGTCGTCTTGTTCGGGGTCTGGTCGAGGTTGTCGATGCCGCGGCTCGCGTCGGTCATCATCGCCTCGGTGGTGAGCGGAACGATTTCCGACACCGAACCCACGAAGGTCGTCTTGCCCGCTCCGAAGCCGCCCGCCACCACGATCTTCGCTGATGTCATGGTCGGGGGCGCGGTTTCCCGCGGTGCCTTAAAGCCGACGGAGTCCACTCAAAACCCTTTCCATCAACATCAAGTGTGCTTCGGCGCCGTCATTGCCCGAAATCGTCCGGTGCACGGTGACGAGGCCCGCGTCGGCCGCGTCACTGATCAGCACCCTGGCGACACCCAGTGGCACCCGCAGGGCCGCCGCGACCTCGGCGACCGAGCGCGGGGTCCGGCACTCTTCCATGATCGAGATGCTCTCGATCTGTTCGGCCGCCGCCTCGGGGAAGCCCCCCGCGACGACGTGGTCATTGGTGGAGATCAGCGTCTCCAGCTCGAGCGCGTAGTTCGCTCGGGTCCGGCCGCCGGTGAGAGCGTACGGCCGCACGATCGACGTCTCCTCGGCCGGGTCCACCCGATCGGGGCGGTCCGGCCGGGTGAACGCGGCGGGCATCACGAACTCGCCGCTGGGCGGTCCGGGGTCGAAGAGCCCGCCTGGTCTAGGCCCATCCGCGTCGGTACTGCCCGGTGGAGAGACTAGAGAGGTCACTCGATCTCCTAACTCGGCCGGCGGCTCTGGCGCCGCCGGCGGTTCCTCCGCCGCGTGCGCTCCCGCGGGCGGGGGTTCGGGGGACTGGGACTCCTTACCGGTCTTCTTCCGCTTCTTGCGCGAGCGGCCCGAATCGAGGCTGAAGCCGTTGAGGAGGTCGGCGAAGGTGCCGTCGTCCTCACCGCGGGCAGCACCGGGAGCCCCCGCGCGCGGGGGTTCCTCGCTGTCTCCGGGCTCTCCGCCGAATAATCCGGGCCCCGTGCTCATCGCGTAATCATCCCACCGGTTCACCGATCAGCGACCCACCCGCGCCCTGCAGCTGCGCACGGAGTTCGGGGGTCAGGATCTGCCCCACGCGGTCCACGAGCATCGTCATCTCGTAGGCCACCTGGCCGATGTCGCAGTTGGGCGCCGCGAGGATCGCGAGGCACGAACCGTCGCTGATGGACATCAGCACCATGATGCCGAGCTCCATCTCGACCACGGTCTCGTTCACCGCGCCCGCCTCGAAGCACCGGGCCGCGCCCTGGGTGAGGCTCACGAGCCCGGAGGCAACCGCGGCCAGCTGGTCGGCGCGGTCGAGCGGCAGGCGGTTGGAGGCCGTGAGGAGGAGTCCGTCGGCCGACACCACCACGGCGTGCGCCACACCCGGGACCCGTTCGGCGAAGTCGTTGACCAGCCAGCCGAACTGGTTCTGCTGCGGCTGAGCCGTACTCGGCGAGGTCATTCACCCTCCAGTGTTTCGTGGTTGGTCTCAGTGGCCTGCCCAGTGCGGTGCCGGCCGCGCTGGATGCCCTGTTGGAAACTGCTCAGGCGGCCACGCACGTCGTGCGCGTCGCGGGTCGGACGGGGGTTCGCCGCTCCGGCGGGCGGCGGAGCGCTCCCGGGGAGCAGCTGCTCCCCGCGGCGACGCCGGGGCAATCCTGCCGAAGTGAACGAAGAGGGCGTCGACTGGGACACCGATTGGACCGTCCGCCAGCCCTCGTCGGACCCGAAAGCCCACTCCGTGGCGGGTGTCCCGGCCGCGGCGGCCTCCAGGTTCGCCACCGCGGCGGGCACCTGGTTCGGGTCGACGGCCGGCGGTCCCGGCGGCAGGTTGCTGGCGGCGGGACGCCGGGTGGGCAAGGACTCGGGCGCCGCGGGGCGGCCTGGCACCTCGCCTTCGGGGCGACGCACCGGGCGCGGGGTGGGCGACGGGCGGGCCGCCGTGCCGTTGCCATTGCCATTGCCGTTGCTGCCATTGCCGTTGCCGTTGCCGGTGGTCTCGGCCGGGGCCGTCCATCCACCCTGCGGGTCGAACGCCGGCGGCACCGGCTGGTCGGCCGCGGGCTCGGGCTGAGCGGTGCGGGCCGCACCGAACGCGCTCGCGACGCCGCGGCGGTCCGGCCGGGTCTCGCCGTCCTGCTCGCGCTCGGCCGCGGGCGTCTCCGCCTGGGCCACACCGAAAGCGTTCGCGGCGGCCGGCCGGGAGGGCGCGGCCCCGCTTGTCTGGTCGGTCCGGTCGAGCGGGTTGGCCTGTGCGGCCTGCTCGGCGGCGTCGGCCGCAGCCACCGCCGCGTCGAGGGCACCGACGAAACCGGGGTACTCGGCCGTGGTCTCGTTGTCCCCCACCGGATCCTGCTGGTCCGGACCACCGGTGCCGAACGCCTGCGCGGCACCAGGGCGATCCGCCGGGGTCTGGCCGGCCTGCTCGCCCGCCGGGGCGAAACCAGGGGGCGCGAACCCGGTGCCGGGCTCGCCCTCCAGGCGGTTGAGCGCCGCGGCGCCCAGGCCCTGCTGGTCGGCGGTCGGCTCGACGGCTCCGTCGCGGACGTGCTGCCGGCCGCGGTTCACCCCGCGCTGGAAGCTGGTGAGGCGACCGCGGACGTCGGCCGGGTCGCGGACCGGCAGGCCCGGCTTGGCCGACTCGGCGGCGGGCAGCTCGTCCGGCGTCGCGCTGCCGGGCATGAGCTGTTCGCCGCGGCGACGGCGCGGCAGGCCCGCCTTCGTGAACGCCGTGGGTTCGACCTGCGAGACGGCCTGAACGGTGCGCCAGTTCTCGTCGCTCGCGAAGTCCCAGTTGCGCTCGTCCTGCTCCGGCGTGGTCACCGGGGCGACGCCGGGCTCCGGCTTCGCCACGTCGGCCGGCGGCTGCTCCCCCGCCTTCGGCTCGGTCTTCGCACCGGCCTGGCCGGTGTCCTCACCGGACTCACCGGGCTTTGCGGTCTTCTCGGTCTTCTCGGCCGTGGATTGGTCCGGACCGGTCTTGGCCGCCGTCTCGTCCGCGGGCGGCGCGGGCGAGCGGAACCACGCCGAGAGCATCTCGTCGAAGATCGGCGTGTTCTCGATCGTCGTCTCGGCGGCCGTGGGCGGCGGCACCTCCGGCACCTTCTGCGCCGCTTGGTTCCACCACTCGCTCAGGGTGGTCCCGTTGGCGGAGAACAGGTCCTTGCCCGAGGGCAGCTCGCGGGCGCGCTCGTCGGCGCGCTCGGCGTCCGCCGCGGGTTCCGGCTCCGGCCGCGGCGGCGGCACGTCGACGATCTGCGGCAGCTGCGGCACCGGCGGCTTGACCGGCGGCGCGGCGTCGTCCCGCGGGATCGGGCTGAACAGCGCGGTCCCGGAGATCTCGAGGTCCGACGGCGGGCGCACGCCCGGGTCGACGGTGTGGCCGTTGGCGAACCCGGCGAGGTCGCTCGCCGAGGGCCACAGCTGCTCGTCGGCCCCCTGGATCGGCTGCTGCGGCACGAGCGCGCGGTCCGCGGCCGGGCGCGCCGAGCCGTTGACCGGACGCTGGCGGCGCGGCAGGCCACCGGGGCTCGCGGGCGGCGCGGCGACGCTGCCGAACGGCCCCGCCGACTGCGGCGGATTCTCCAGCGCGGCACCGGTCATGACCAGCTCCGGCGGGACCACCACGGTGGCCCGCACGCCGACGATGTCCTTGCCACCGTGGAGCGAGACGCCGATGCGGTGGCGCCCGGCGAGGCGGCCGACCACGAACAGGCCCATGCGGCGCGAGGTCGCGAGGTCGACCGAGCCGGCCTCGGTGAGGCGGCCGTTGGCCTCGACCACCTCGTACTCGTTCATGCCGATGCCCTTGTCGAGGATGTCGACGTTGAGCGAGCCGTCGTCGGCCAGGCGCGTCGCCACGGTCACCTGCGTCTCCGGTGCGGAGAACGCGGTGGCGTTGTCGAGCAGCTCCGCGATGAGGCGCTGGACGTCGCTCGCGGCGAACCCGACGATCTTCACCGCCGGCGGCTGCTGCACCGAGACCCGTTGGTACTGCTCGATCTCCGACACGGCGGCGCGCAGCACGTCGTGCGCGGGCACGGGCTGGCCCGAGCGGCGGCCCGGCTCGGCGCCGGAGAGGACCATCAGGTTCTCGTTGTTGCGCCGCATCCGGGTGGCGAGGTGGTCGAGCTGGAAGAGCGTGGCGAGCTGGTCGGCGTCCTCTTCGTCGCGCTCCAGCCGCTCGATCAGCTGCAGCTGGCGCTGCACGAGGCTCTGGCTGCGGCGCGAGAGGTTGACGAACACGCTGCTGTAGCCCGCGCGCATCGCGGCCTGCTCGGTCGCGAGCCGCAGCGCCTGGCTGTGCACCTTCTCGAACGCGCGCGCGACCTCGCCGATCTCGTCGGCCACCCGCACGTTCACCGGCTCGACCTCGACGCTCTGCGCGCGGCCCTCCTGGATGTTGCGGACGGCGGCGGGCAGGTCCTTCTCCGCGACGTCCAGCGCGCTGCGGCGCAGTGTCTTCAGCGACCGCAGGATCTGGCGCGTGATGAGGAAGACGACCGCGGCGGCGGCGACCATCGCGGCGAACAGCAGCACGGCGAGCAGCCCGGCGCTGCTGCTGGCGCCTTCGACCAGCGCGGCGGACGCGGCGGTGGCGTCGGCGCCCATGCGGTTGCCGACCTCGGAGAGCTGGCCGACCACCGCGTTGGACGCGTTGTTCCACTCCTGCGACTGGACCTGCGACAGCCCCTGGTCGCTCGAGGGTCCCTGCTCGCCGAGGACGATGCCGACCATGCGCTTGCGGTCGTAGGCGGTGTCGGGCTTGAGGGTGCTCTCGAGGTCCTGGCGCTGCGGCGCGGTGGAGGCCGCGTTGAAGTCGTCGATGCGGTCGTCGTACCGCAGCTCCGCGTCGCGGACGTCGCTGAGCTGCTGCGGTTCCAGCGTGCCCTTCGCGATGCCGTACGACACCAGCGCCTGGCTGACCGAGACCTGCTCCTTGGCGGCCTCGAGGTCGTGCAGCGCGTTCGCCGTGCCGCCCAGCGCGTCGGCGCTCGCGCCCGCGGCCACCGCGGTGTCGGCGCCGATGAGGGCACCGGTCACGGCGTTGTAGTCGCCCACCGCCTCGGCGGCGTCGAGCAGGCCCGCGCCGACCTGCTGGCGGATCACGGCGATCTCGTTGACCTGCGCGGTCGCCGAGTTCACGGCACCGGACACACTGGACTCGGACCCGCCGACGCGGTTCGCCGCCGTGATGAATGGTTCGACCGCCGCGTCGGTGGCCGCGCGGGCGGCCTTCAGCTCGGGCGTGACGCCGGCGGTGCCCGCGGTGAGCTGCGCCGCGGTGAGCGTGCGCTCCTTCTGCAGGCCGTCGGTCAGCTTGCGCAGCTGGGTGCTCAGGCCGACCAGCTTGTCGATCCGCTCGTAGTCACCGGAACGGCTGACCTGTCCCACGATCGCGGTAATGCCGAGCACCAGCGCGAGGACGATGGGGACCAGCGTCACCGCCGAGAGCTTGACCGGAATGCTCCAGTCCCGCCAGCGCAGCGCCGCTCGCCAGCCCGAGGACCGGCTCGGTCGCCGGGGCGGGCGGCCGAGCAGCTTCTCAACAGGCACCTGGCCATCTCCTGCAACGGTCACGAAAGTGACTCCCTGTCCCGCGTCGTGGCTGCCCGTGGGCGGCTTCCGGTGCTCCCGGAACGGTCCACGGCATTCCGCCGACCCGCGCGATCGACCCCGTGAGGACACGACCGTGCAGACCTGACACCGTGATCACCGGCGTGCTGCTTCCCGGGACTTTGCACGTGCACGGCGCAAGTTGCGTACTGCACGGCGGTGGTCGAGGTCAACTTGTCTGTGCCTATCGATCGCTGCGGTCAGCTGGGCCAAAGAATCGTACACCAATCCCGGCCGAGGATATTGTCTTGCGCTTCGCACGGCTGACCAGGGAAAAGTCGATTCGGCCCCGGTCGCGGCCCGGGGATTGGACCCCGAGCGGGGCCGAAGAGGGAATTCCGGTTACCGGTTGCTCCGGGTCACGCCGCCCGCCAGTCACCCGATTAGCCCACGCAGGGTAGTCGAATCCCTCAGAGGATCTACGCTCCGTGCCCCCATCGGGTGGGACGCCTCCGAAGATGAACCCGATGTTGTGGTCTGGCAGCAACTCGCCGCCCGACCCGGTGATTTCTTTCGGGATCCACCACTGGCCTGCGAATCCTCGTCCCGACCCCACCGGAGGGACGCCGGACCGGGGCGTCGGCCCCGCACTTTGACTACCCGGTGTCACGATATTCGTCCGATCATTGTCTGCATCTCAACCATTTGCCGCAGCGTTCCTCAGCTGCGACAACGTGGCGTGACATACGCCCTCACTATTGTGAGTGATCTGTTCGTGATCTTCATTGAAGGTGCCGTTTTCGCACATTTCCAGCCGGAAAACGAATTCCGGAGACCCTTCTCAGGAACCGGCTTTTTCCAGGATGAGACGCCGTCGTTACTATGGCCGCCTCCCAGTCCGCAAGGGCAGACCGGGTGCCACTCGACCGAGGGGCCCCGACCCGGCCACCGCCACGGACGCAAGTTGCCGGAGGCAGCCATGCACAACGTCGCGAACACCCCCGCGGCGAGCACCCCGCTCGAGGAGACCGGACAGCTGCCGGCCATGTTCGCCCGCGAGGGCGCGGAGCCGGCGCCGGCGACCCGGCGCGGTCCCGACTACGACCTCATCCAGCGCAGCCCCGAGTTCACCGCGCTGCGCCGGCGGTTCCGCAGATTCGTCTTCCCGATGAGCGCCGGCTTCTTCGTCTGGTACCTGACCTACGTGGTGCTGGCCGCGTACGCGAACGACTTCATGAGCACCCGCGTGTTCGGGCTCGTCAACGTGGGCATGCTGCTCGGCCTCGCGCAGTTCGTGACCACGGCGCTGATCACGCTCGTCTACGTCCGGTTCGCCAACCGGGAGGTGGACCCGCGGGTCGCCGAGCTGAGGGAACGGGCCGCCGTGACGGAAGGAACCCGCCAGTGACCACCACCGAGCTCGCCGAGAGCACCCCGGCGAGCAACCCGCTCGTGAACGTCGGGGTCTTCGCGCTGTTCGTCGCGATCACCCTGTTCGTCGTGTACCGCGCGGGCAACCGCGGCAAGAAGACCACCGCCGACTACTACGCGGCCGACAGCGCCTTCACCGGGCGGCAGAACGGCATCGCGCTCTCGGGCGACTTCCTGTCCGCCGCGTCGTTCCTGGGCATCGCGGGCGCCATCGCGATCCACGGTTACGACGGCTTCCTGTACTCCATCGGCTTCCTGGTCGCGTGGCTGGTCGACCTGCTGCTGATCGCCGAGCTGCTGCGCAACACCGGCCGGTTCACCATGGGCGACGTGCTGAGCTTCCGGATGAAGCAGCGCCCGGTGCGCGCGGCCTCGGCCGCCTCGACGCTCGTGATCTCGTTCTTCTACATGCTCGCGCAGATGGCGGGCGCCGGCGGTCTCGTCGCGCTGCTCCTCAACGTGCACTCCCGGCTGGGCCAGTCGCTGGTCATCGGCGTGGTCGGCCTGGTGATGGTCGTCTACGTGCTCGTCGGCGGCATGAAAGGCACCACCTGGGTGCAGATCATCAAGGCGAGCATCCTGCTCGTGGCCGCCACGCTGATCACCGTGTTCCTGCTGGGCAAGTACGGGTTCGACTTCTCCAACCTGCTCACCGCGGCCACGGACAACAGCCCGATGGGCACCAGCCTGCTGGAACCGGGCGGCTCGTACGGCGCCAGCGGCACCACGCGCCTGGACTTCGTGTCGCTGTCGCTCGCGCTCGTGCTCGGCGTCGCGTCGCTGCCCCACGTGCTGATGCGCTTCTACACCGTGCCCAACTCGCGCGAGGCGCGCCGCTCGGTGGTCTGGGCCACGGTCTGCATGTTCGTGTTCTACCTGTGCACGCTGGTGATCGGCTTCGGCGCCGCCGCGCTCGTGGGCAGCGACGAGATCAAGGCCGCGCCCGGCGGCGAGAACTCCGCGGCGCCGCTGCTGGCCCTGCACATCGGCGGCACGCTGCTGCTGGGCGTCATCTCGGCCGTCGCGTTCGCCACGATCCTCGCCGTGGTGGCGGGCCTGACGATCACCGCGTCCGCCTCGTTCGCCCACGACGTCTACGCGAACATCTTCAAGCGCGGCAAGGCCGAACCGGCCGACGAGGTCCGCGTCGCGCGCCTGACCGCCCTGGTCGTTGGCGTGATGGCCATCCTCGGCGGCATCCTCGCCAACGGACAGAACATCGCTTTCCTCGTGGCGCTCGCCCTGGCGGTCGCCGCGTCGGCCAACCTGTCGACCCTGCTGTACTCGCTGTTCTGGAAACGGTTCAACACCACGGGCACCCTGTGGAGCATCTACGGCGGCCTCGCGGCGTGCCTGATCCTGGTGCTGTTCTCCCCGGTCGTGTCCGGCGCCGCCGACTCGATCTTCAAGACCGTCGACTTCCACTGGTTCCCGCTCAAGAACCCGGGCCTGGTGTCGATCCCGTTCTCGTTCCTGTGCGGCTTCGTCGGCACACTGGTCGGCCGCTCGAAGGCCGACGGCGCCAAGCACGCCGAGATGGAGGTCCGGTCCTTGACCGGCATCGGGTCTTGACGGCTCTCCGGCTGTGACGAGAAGGGGCGGGTCCTGCGAGGGCCCGCCCCCTTTTTGTCGTCAGCGACGACCGCGGTCGCGACGCACACCGACAAACTTCGCGAAGTTCACCCGCGCAAGCCGTCCAGCATGATCTTCATCAGGCGGGCCGCGTCCTCTTCGGACGCGTTCTTCGAGGCCGTGCCGATGCCGTGGCCGAGGCGCAGGACGTCGATGCCCGTGATGTCGGCGCGGACGTCGCCGGTGGTCTGGGCGGCGGTGACCAGGTCGGCGCACGCGGTGCGCAGGCGGGTCTGGCACCAGAGGAACGTTTCGGAGCCCGAGTCGATCGACGCTTTGAGCAGGGCGGCGAGGCCGTGGCGCTCGATGACGTACGCGACCTGCTCCCCCAGCCACGCCTGGAGCGCCTCCCACGGCGGCAGCTCGGCGGCGAGCACGGCGGCGCGCGAGGCGAGCTGGTCGATCTCGTCGCGGTAGACGGCTTCCATCAGCTTCTCGCGCGTCGGGAAGTGGCGGTACAGCGTGCCGGCGCCGACGCCGGCGCGTTTGGCGATGTCGTCGAGCGGGACGTCGACGCCGTGTTCCGCGAAGGCGTCCTTCGCGGTGGCCACGATGCGGTCGTAGTTCCGCTTCGCGTCCGCCCGCATCGGCCGCGCTGCCTCCGCCGTCATCCACGCACCTCCTCGCACCCGGCTCCCCAGAAAACGGAGAGATTCTCCGAATTCCCTTGCGGAACTGGAGACGCTCTCCATATTATCGCGGACGCAACCAAGTGGAGAGTTTCTCCACTTACTTCGTCCCTCTCTGGGGAGTCCTCCTTTGACCGAGTTGACCGAGCGAATCTCGTCGACCGAGCCTAGGCCGAGACACCGGACCGCCGCGTCCGGGCTCGTCCTCGCCATCGTGCTGACCTGCCAGCTCATGCTGATGCTCGACGCCACCGTGATGAACGTGGCGCTGCCCCGCATCCAGTCCGAGCTGGGCTTTTCCGCCACCGGCCTGTCGTGGGTGATGACCTCCTACAGCCTCGTGTTCGGCGGCCTGCTGCTGCTCGGCGGACGCGCGGGCGACCTGTTCGGCCGCCGCCGGATGTTCGTGCTGGGTACGGCCGTGTTCACGCTCGCCTCCCTGGCCGGCGGGCTGAGCACGTCGGCCGGATTCCTGATCGCCGCCCGCGTGGCCCAGGGCGTCGGCGCCGCGATGGCGGGGCCGAGCACGATCGCGCTGATCACCACCACGTTCACCGAGGCCAAGGCGCGCGTGCGGGCGCTGTCGTTGTTCTCCGCCGTCGCCAGCGGCGGGTTCGCGATCGGCCTGATCGTGGGCGGTCTGCTGACCGAATGGATCTCGTGGCGGGCCGCGCTGTTCATCAACGTCCCGTTCGGGCTGGCCATCGCCGTGCTCGCACCGCGGTTCGTGCCCGCGCCGCCGCGCCGGGCCGCGCACCTCGACGTGCCCGGGGCCGTGCTCGGCACGTTCGGCGTCGCGTCGCTCGTACTGGCCTTCACGCAGGCCGCGTCCGACGGCTGGGGCGCACCGCTCACGCTCGCCGCGCTGGCGGCGGGCGTGGTGCTGCTGATCGCCTTCGTGCTGCTGGAGCGGCGCGTGGCCCATCCGCTGGTACCGCTGTGGCTCTTCGCCGAACGCAACCGGGCCGCCGCCTACGCCAGCTTCTTCCTCGGGCCGATGGCGATGATGTCGATGTTCTTCTTCCTGACGCAGTTCCTGCAGGACGTGCGCCACTTCGCCGCACTGGCCACGGGGTTCGCGTTCCTGCCGATGGCCGCGTCGATCTTCACGCTCAGCCGGCTCATGCCGCGCCTGCTCGCGCGCTTCGGCCCGAAGCCGCTGGCCGTGACGGGCACGGTGCTGATGGTCTCCGGCGTCGCGTGGCTTTCGGCGCTGACGCCGGACAGCGGATACGTCGCTTCGCTGCTCGGGCCGCTGCTGCTGATGGGCGTCGGCGGCGGGCTGGCGTTCTCGCCGCTCAACGTGATCATCATGTCCACCGTGCCCACCGAGGACGCGGGAGCCGCGGGCGGCGTGCTGCAGACCATGCAGCAGGTCGGCAGCACGCTCGGCCTCGGGATCCTGGTGACGGTGTTCGGCGCGGCGACGCGTTCGGCCGCGGCTTCGGGAGCCACCGGCACGCCGTTGCTGGTGGACGGGATGACGGCCGCGTTCCTCGCGGCGAGCGGACTGGCCGCCCTCACCGTCGGGGTCGCGCTGACCTTCCGGCGGGGAAAAGCCGTGCCGGCTTAGAAGATGTCCTGACCCGCGTGCACCCGGTGCGTCACCCGGCGTTCGACGATGAACGAGACGAACGGGACACAACCGGCGAGCAGCACGAGGATTGTGCTCTTGATCGACCAGCGGGCCTTGATCGCGAGGTCGATGCTGCAGGCCAGGTAGATCATGTAGAGGACACCGTGGATCGGCGAGTACACCGCGGCGGGCGTGGCGTTGCCGAAGCCGTACTCGACCACCATGGTCGTGCAGAGCACGAGCAGGCCGACACCGGTGATCCACGCGGTGGTGCGGAACCGCACCAGGGCTCCGTTGAGTCGCGCCGGGCGGGTCTGGGCCGCACCGTCGGTGCTCGTGGTCATGGGTTCGTCCTCACTTCCGAGGTGGTGGTTCAGGCCTGCTGGTCGCGGGCGTTGAGCTCGCGCAGGTAGCGGTTGTACGCGGCGAGCTCGTCGTCCTCTTCGGCCACTGGGCGGGGCGCCGGGGGACGCGCGGGCGTCGAGGGCCTCGGGGCGGGCACGGTCACCTGGACCTGCTCGGCCTGGGCCTCGGCGCTCTCGCCCTGGGACTCTTCCCGTTCGCGCAGCTTCTTGATCCGCCAGAACATGAACGCGGGGAACAGCCCGAACAGCGGCCACTGCAGCACGTAGCCGAGGTTCTGGAACGTGCCGTTGGCGGAGGTGAACCGGTCCCACTGCCACCACGCCAGCCCGCAGCACAGCAGCAGGCTCACCACGCACGTCGCGGCGATCAGGAGCCTGCGCCCGAGCGGGGACACGGCCGGGCCGGAGTTCACTGCCACGGCCCTGACGCTAGCACTGGGAACCAGGGCCGAAGCTGAGAGGCGGGCCCGCACGTGGTCCGGCTCTCAGCCGGTGACCTCGTGGTTCGCACGGATTTCACACCGGCGCGGACGCCGGCCCGCCCGGATTCCGGACCAACGGGCCTCAACCGGCCCGCACGGCCTTCGCCGACTGCGCGTAGCCGTCGGCGAGGCCGAAGACCTTCTGGGCGTATTCGGTGGAGTTGTTGTACGACAGGATCCCCGACCACCAGCCCGACGGCGTGGCCATGTCGCGCCCGCCCGCGCACAGGTAGCGGCCGGCGGCCAGCGCGGCGTCGTCGATCTGCTGCGGGTCGCCGAGGCCGTCGCCGTTGCCGTCGGCGGCCCACTTGCGCCAGGTGCTGGGGATGAACTGCATCGGGCCCACGGCCCGGTCGGCCACGGGGTCGCCGTCGAAGCGGCCGCCGTCGGTGTCGCTGATGGCGCGCACGCCCGACGAACCGTCGAGCGGGACGCCGATGATCGGCTTGGACGGGCGGCCGTCGGCGCCGAGCACCGCGCCGCCGTACTGGCCGTGGTTCGACTCGATGCGGCCGATGCCGGCGAGCGTGGCCCACGAGATGCGGCAGCCCGGGTCGGCCGAGCGCATCGCGAGCTCCGCGTTGCCGTACGCGCGCAGCGCCCGCGCGGGCACTCCGGTGACGGCGGCGATCTTCCTGGCCCAGTCGTCGAGCGGGTCGGCGGTGGAGCGCGCCGACTGCGGGGTGGTCTGCTGGTCCCCACCACCCGCGACGACGGCGCTGACGGGCGCGATCGAGCCCGGGCGCACGTCGGCCGCTTTCACGCTCAACGCGGGGATGTCCGTGGTCGTCGGGCTCGCGACCGGCGCCGACGCCCGAGTGACGAGCCACGTACCTCCACCCGCCACGGCGAGGACCACCAGAACCACCGCGAGCCGCACCGCCACGGCCGCGCCCCCTCGGGAACGGCGTCGGGCAGGTGCGCCCGCGGGGGCGGCCTGCGTCTCGGCTGTGGTCTCGCCGTCGGCGTTTCCGGTGAGGGGCACGAACTCCGGTCCTCCAGCGTGGCGGTCGGTCGATCACACAACGAGCCCGCGCAGGTTAGCGTTACGGACGGGTTCGGATCGCTGCCGCCACGCCGGTTCACCCGGCCGTGTCGAAAGGGTGGTTCAGGCGGACTTCTGCTGCCGCGCGAGACGCGCGACGCACCAGGCCGGGGCGCTGCCGCGGCGCAGGTGCTGGAGCACGGTCATCGGGCCCAGCCGGCGGCTGAGGTCCGAGGGCTGCAGGCCCGCCGCGCGGTAGTCGAGGGCCCGCTGGTCGAGCGGGCTGATGCCGGCGTCCCACCACAGCTCGGCCTCGGCGACGTCGCCGACCATCTGCCACCAGCCGGCGGCGGCCACGAGCAGTTCGTCGGGGACCTCGGGCAGGCGCACGCGCATGGCGTCGAGGTAACCGGGGTCCGCGGCGTCGACCTGCGCCCAGCGCGAAGGACCGGACCTCGCGCGCTGACCGGGGATGCCGGGCGGAGCCTGGGGCGCGTCGGCCAGCCAGGCGGACGTGATGCGGCTGACCTCCTGCTCCTCGGCGGTCTGCTCGCGCTCCGCGGCCCACTGCCGGATCAACGCGTCCACTCCGGGATCTCCGGTCATCCCTGCCTCCTCATTGGTCCCCGACGGGCCGGCCCTGACGCCTGCCCCGTTGCGCGTCCACGACTTGCACCCAATGCGCGTGACCGAGCGGAAAAACCCCGCTGTGACCCGGCTCCCGGGGGACCGGAGAACCGGCTGATCACGCAATGTGAGCACCGTAGGGCCGGGCGCGCTTTCTGCGCCATACCCCGGGCCCCACAAATTCCTTGACCAGGCCCTTTCAGGGGGCAATCCACCCGGATGGTCGAGCGATCAGCCCGGATCTCGGGATCGCGTTACTCTCGGTAATTACCGGCGGGTAACGAGGCCCGCGGTGATCACGCGAACAGGGTCTGGAAGAACGTGATGATGGCTTCGGCCCCGTCGCGCAGCCAGCCGAGGACCTGGTGCACGAGGTTGGCCGACTGGGTGGGCTGGGTGATCAGGAAGAACAGCACGAGGACGACCACCCCGATGACCACGATCTTCTTCACGCCGCCTGACATGGCACCATCCAATCCGCTGGCCGGCTTCAGGACCGGTCGTGCACGCTCACTCTAGTGACGACAGGCCCGCGAGGCCCGCCCGGCGATCGCTCAGCGGGACGCGTGTCACGACCGGGTGACCCCGGCCCGATCGGGTGAGCGGACGCCCCCGCGCCGCCCGCTAGGCTGCCGCGATGGACGACGTGGTGCTCCGCCCGGTGCTCGAAACCGATCTCGATCTCCTCGAGGCACTGATCAACGACCCGGCCACCGCGGGCGAGTTCCAGTGGTTCGGCTGGCACGACGCCGGCTACCTCCACCGCCGCTGGCGCGACAACGCCATTCTCACCACCGAGGGCGGGCTCCTGGTGCCGACCCTCGGCGGCGCCGTCCTTGGTCTCCTGTCGTGGCACCGCTCCCGTTCGGGGCCCAGCTCGTACTGCTGGAACATGGGCCTCGTGCTGCGCCCGGAAGCCCGCGGCCACGGCCACGGCACCGAGGCCCAGCGCCTGCTGGTGCGCTACCTGTTCGCGCACACGCAGTTCAACCGCGTCGAAGCCACCACCGACGTGGACAACCGCGCCGAACAACGCTCCCTGGAGAAGGCCGGCTTCACCCGCGAAGGCGTCCTACGCGGCTACGGCTTCCGCGACGGCGCTTGGCGCGACAGCGTGGTCTTTTCGGTGATCCGGTCGGATCTCGAACCGCGCTGAAACCTCCCGGCCTTTCCGCGCGGCTCGCGGCCGGGCGTGCTTTCGACCCGCGCGAGGGCCGTGGCGCGATGGCCGAAGCCGCGGCATGGTGGCGCGTTCGCCCTCAACCGGGCAGCAGCCCTTCGCCGCCCGGGCGCGGGTGAAAGTCAGGCACGCCGCCACTTCCCGGCCTTCAGGCAACGGCGCCCACCGGACGCACCACCGCTGCGGCGCCAGACTCACGGCACACCCGCGCCCGGCAGCAGCGCAGTCGCCGCCGGCGCGGGTGCAGGGCAGGCACGGCCGCCCGTTCAGTCAGTCAGGCGATGGCGCCCGCCGTGCGCAGGGCCGCCAGGTCGTCCTCGGTGAGGCCGAGGCCGGCCAGCACGTCGGTGGTGTCCGTGCCCGGCTGGTGGGGTGCGTGGGGCGTCGCGGGCGGGGTGCGGTCGAAGCGGGGCGCCGGGGCGGGCTGGACGGTGCCGCCGATGTCGACGAAGGTGCTGCGCGCCGCGTTTTGGGGGTGGGCCGAGGCTTCCCAGGGCGAGAGGACCGGCGTCAGGCAGGCGTCAGTGCCTTCGGCGCGGGCGACGAGGTCGTCGCGGGTGTGCTTGCCGACGGCGTCTGCGATGAGCTGCCGCAGCTTCGGCCACTGCGTCTTGTCCAGGTGCGGCGGCGCGTCCTCCAGGCCGAGCACCTTCACGAGGTCGCCCCAGAAGCGCATCTCGATGGCGCCGATGGCGACGTACTTGCCGTCGGCGGTCTCGTAGGTGTCGTAGAACGGGGCGCCGCCGTCGAGCAGGTTGTCGCCGCGCTCGCCCGACCACGCGCCGGCCGCGCGCAGGCCGTGCAGGCTCGTGGTGAGCAGCGCCGCGCCCTCGACCATGGACGCGTCGACAACCTGGCCGCGGCCCGAGGACGTCCGCTCGTACAGCGCCGCGAGCACGCCCATCGCGAGCATCAGGCCACCGCCACCGAAGTCGCCGACGAGGTTGAGCGGCGGTACCGGCCGTTCGCCGGCCCGCCCGATGGGCTCGAGCGCCCCGGCGATGCCGACGTAGTTGATGTCGTGCCCGGCCGCCTGCGCGAGCGGGCCGTCCTGGCCCCAGCCCGTCATGCGCCCGTAGACGAGCCGCGGGTTGCGCGCGTGGACCACCGAAGGCCCCAGCCCCATGCGTTCCGCGACGCCCGGACGGAAACCTTCGATGAGCACGTCGGCCCGCTCGGCCAGCTTGAGCACCACTTCGACGCCCTCGGGCGTCTTCGTGTTGACGCCGATCGAGCGACGGCCGCGCGCCAGCGGGTCGTTCGGGATGCCGAGCACGTCGGCGCCCGGCGTCGCGCGGTCCACGCGCACGACGTCGGCGCCGAGGTCGGCGAGGATCATGCAGGCGAACGGCGCGGGCGCGAGCCCGGCCAGCTCCACCACCTTCAGCCCGCCAAGGGGTCCGGCTTTCACGGCGGAAGTCCTTTCGTCGGCCGAAAAACTCAGAGCGTGCGCGAGATGATCTCCTTCATGATCTCGCTGGTCCCGCCGAAGATCCGCGAAATCCGGACGTCGGCCCACGCGCGCGCGATCGGGTATTCGGTCATGTAGCCGTAGCCGCCGAACAGCTGCACGCACTCGTCGACGACCTTGTTCACGCGCTCGGTCGTCCACAGCTTCGCCATGGCCGCGCCCTGCACGTCGAGCTCACCGCGCAGGTGCCGTTCGATGCACTGGTCGAGGAACGCGCGCGACACCGCCGCCTCCGTCGCGGCCTCGGCGAGCTTGAACTTCGTGTTCTGGAAGTTGAAGATCGGCCGGCCGAACGCCGTGCGCTCCTTCGTGTAGTCGATCGTGAGGTTCACAGCCGCCTCGAGCCCGGCCACCGCGGTCACGGCGATGATCAGCCGTTCCTGCGGCAGCTGCAGCATCAGCTGGACGAAGCCCTGGCCCTCGGCGTCGCCGAGCAGGTTGGCGGCGGGCACGCGGACGTCGTCGAAGAACAGCTCCGCGGTGTCCTGGCCCTTGAGGCCCACCTTGTCGAGCACACGCCCGCGGCGGAAGCCCGGCGTGTCCGTCTCGACCACGATCAGCGACACGCCCTGCGCGCCCGCGTCCGGGTCGGTCTTGCACGCGACCACCACGAGGTCGGCGTGGAAACCGTTGGTGATGAACGTCTTCGCGCCGTTGAGCACGTAGTGGTCGCCGTCGCGCACCGCGCGGGTCTTGATGCTCTGCAGGTCGGACCCCGTGCCCGGCTCGGTCATCGCGATGGCGCCCACGAACTCGCCGCTGGCGAGCTTCGGCAGCCACTCGCGCTTGCGCTCCTCCGACGCGTACGCCAGCAGGTAGTGCGCCACGATTCCGTTGTGGACGGTCACGCCCCACGCGTTGTCGCCGGAGCGGGCCTGCTCCTCGTACAGCACGGCCTCGTGGGCGAACGTGCCGCCGCCACCGCCGTACTCCTCGGGGATCGACAGGCACAGCAGGCCCACTTCGCCCGCTTTGGTCCAGATCTCGCGGTCGAGCTTCTTCTCCGCCGCCCATCGCTCCTGGTGCGGCACGATCTCCTTCTGCAGGAACGACCGGGAAAGTTCCCGGAGGTCCTCGAGTTCGGTGGTGCTCCACGAGCTCTTCTGGATCTGCAACGGCACGGCGACGCCTCCTGCGAAGCTGGAAAACATTACGCGTGGAAGGTAAGTTCTGTTCGGAATGTACATCCGCGCAGTCCGGTACGTAAAGCGGGAGAGGCGAATGACCGAGGCCACCGCCAAGGCGCACCGCACCCAGGCGCAACGCCGGGAGCAGACGCGCACCGCCCTGCTCGACGCGACCGTCGAGTCTCTCGTGGACATCGGGTACGCCCGCGCGTCGATGCAGGAGATCTGCGCCCGGGCCGGCGTGTCGAAGGGCGCGGTGCAGCACCACTTCGCCACGAAGGCCGAGCTGATGGCGGCCGCCGTCGAGCACCTCACCACGAAACTGCGCACGCAGCTGGCGGCGTCACTGGAAGGCCTGCCGGGTGGCGCGTCGGGCGTCGAGGCCGCGATCGACCTGCTGTGGGCGGGCTACTCGGGCACGCTCTCCACGGCCGTCACCGAGCTGTGGGTGGCCGCGCGCACCGACCCGGAGCTGCGGGCGGCGATCCGGCCCGTGGACCGGGCGCTGGGGCGTGCGACGCTGGCGCACGTGAGCCAGGTGGCCGGCGAACTGCCGAAAGAACGCGCGGAGACGTTGTTCTGGCTGACCGTGAACCTCACCCGTGGCCTGGCGCTCGACGCCGAGCTGGGCGGTGACCCGAACCGGCGGCGCAAGCTGCTGCAGGAGTGGAAGCGGATCGCAGTGCTGATGTACTCGCAGCCCTGAGCCTGGGCCGACCGGTGGCAGGATCACGCCGCCCCTTAGCGGATGAGGGTTCTTCGTGGTGGAATCGCAGATGCCCTGAGCAGGCGAAGGAGCCCCGATGACCAGCGTGCCGCAGTACCCGCCGTCACCCGTCGCCGAGCCGGGCGCCGTGTCGCGGCTGCTGGCCGGGATCCTCGGGGTGTTCTCGGCCGCGCTCGTGGTGGCAGGGACGTTCCTGCCGATCGCGGCTTCGCGGGTGACAGTGGCCGGTCAGCTGCAGAGCGCGTTCGCGGTCACGGCGTGGAACCGCCAGGTCGAAGCGGCGCCGCAGGCCGAGCGCGACCTGTTCGCGATCAGCCACGTCGCCCGCTACGGCATCCCGCTCACGGTGGCGGCCGCGGTGCTGGTCGTCGGCGCGCTGCTCGCGTTCTCGCGCTTCCGCGGCGCGGCCCGCACAGTGCTGATCGCCGGCGGCGCGGCCGTGGTCGCGGCCGTGTGGACGATGAGCATGGACGTGTCGGCGAGCCTCAGCTACGAGCAGAAGGACGCCACCATCGTCGCCCACTACACGACGGGCACCGGGTTCTGGGTGATGCTCGGCGGGGGCGTGATCGCCGCGCTGGTGCTGGCGCTCGCGGCGTTCGGCGGCGGCCGCTGGACCACGCCATGGGCACCGCAGCCGTACTACTACCCGGCCGTGAACGACGAGCCCGTGATCTACTCGCTGGACTCGCCGCCGCCCGATCAATCCTGGGCCGAGCCGCCCGCGCAGGGCGTGCTTACCCCGGAGTCCGAGCCCGCCGAGGAGCCGACCGCCCCGCCGTTCCCGCCGCAGGATGTGCAGCCCGCGCCGGGCGTCGAGCCGCCGGGCCGGCACCGCGACGACTCCGATATGTGAATATAATTCAGCTTTCCCGCTCGACCGCCGTACCGTCGGTATGCTGTACTCGTCGGTAACACCGGTCTGAACGGAGACGGCATGACCAGCACGACACCGGCGAACCTCAGCGGCGAGACGGCCCTGCCCGCGACGATCGGGGGTGTCGCGGGAGCGCCGACGGCGGCGCGCGCGGCCCGGCTCGTCGCCCGCGTGACCGGCGGTGCGGACTCCGCGCCGATCCGCACGACGGCGCCGTTCACCGGGCTGCCGATCACCACGATCCCCCAGGCCACCGACGCCGACGTGCGCGCGGCGTTCACGACCGCGCGCAGGGCCCAGCACGAGTGGGCGGCCCGGCCGGTCGCGCAGCGCCAGCGGTTCCTCGTGCGGCTGCACGACCTGATCCTCGCCCGCCAGGCCGAAGCGCTCGACCTCGTGCAGGTGGAGGCCGGCAAGGCGCGGCTCGACGCGTTCGACGAGGTGAGCGCGGCCGCCCTGGTGGCGGCCTACTACGGCAAGCACAGCGCGAAGATCCTGGCGCCGAAGCGCGCGGCCGGCGTGATCCCGGCCCTGACGAAGGCGGGCGAACTGCGCCATCCCAAGGGGGTCGTCGGCATCATCTCGCCGTGGAACTACCCGGTGGCGCTCACCGCGATGGACGTGTTCCCGGCGCTGGCGGCGGGCAACGCCGTGGTGCAGAAGCCGGACAACCAGACGGCGCTGTCCGCGTTGTGGTTGCAGGAGCTCGCGTCCGAAGCGGGCCTGCCGGACGGGCTGTGGCAGGTGGTGCTCGGCCGCGGTTCGCAGGTCGGCCCGGCGCTGCTCGAAGAGTGCGACTACCTCTGCTTCACCGGCTCCACGCCGACCGGCAAGGACCTGGCGACGCAGATCGCGGCCCGGCTCACGAGCTACTCGCTCGAGCTCGGCGGCAAGAACCCGATGATCGTGCTGCCGGACGCCGACGTCGCCAAGGCCGCGACGGGCGCCGTCAACGCGTGCTTCTCCTCCGCCGGGCAGCTGTGCGTCTCGGTGGAGCGGATCTACGTGCACGAAAGCGTCCGCGAGGAGTTCACCCGCGCGTTCGTGGCGCGCACGGCCGCTTTGAAGCTGGGCGGTGAGCTGGGTTTCGGCCCGCAGATGGGTTCGCTGACGTCGCCGAGCCAGCTCGAGACCGTGTCGGCGCACGTCGAGGACGCGCGGGCCAAGGGCGCGCGCGTGCTCACCGGCGGGCGGGCGCGGCCGGACCTCGGGCCGCTGTTCTACGAGCCGACCGTGCTCACCGACGTCACCCCGGACATGGTGCCGTTCGCCGAGGAGACGTTCGGGCCGGTGGTGTCGATCTACGGCTACACCGACGTCACGGACGCCATCGAGCGCGCCAACGACACCGCCTTCGGTCTCAACGCCAGCGTCTGGTCGCGCAACGGCCGGGCCGGCTGGGAGGTCGCGGCGCGGCTGAAGGCGGGGACGGTGAACGTGAACGAGGGCTACGCGGCGACGTTCGGCAGCGTCGGCGTGCCGATGGGCGGGATGAAGGACTCCGGCGTCGGCCGCCGCAACGGGGCCGAGGGGCTGCTGAAGTACACGGAGGCGCAGTCGATCGCCGTGCAGCGCGGGCTGGCGTTGCGGCCGCCGCGCCGGGTGCCGGGCGGGGTGTGGGCGCGGGTGATGACGTCGAGCATGAAGTTGTTGCGGCACTTGCCCTGGCGGTGATCAGCCGAGGCCGAGGAGCTCCACGGCCGTGCGGTCGAGGATCGCGGTGATGTCGTCGGCGGGCAGGCCGGAGCGTTCGACGTAGGTCACGGCCTCGGTGAACCCGTCGCCCTTCTGGTACGGGTAGTCGGTGCCGAGCACCATGCGGTCGGCGCCGAGCGTTTCGGCCGCGACGCGCAGCGCCGGCACGTGGTTGTGGCCGACGGTGTCGTAGAAGATCCGGCGCGCGGCGAGGCTCGGCTTCTCCGGGGTTTCCGGTGCCTCCCAAGGGTTCTGGCGGTCGATGCGCGGCAGCAGCATCGGCAGCGCGCCGCCGAGGTGCGGCAGGATGATCTTCATGCGCGGGAACCGGCTCGGGATCCCGGCGACGATCAGGTGCAGCACGGCCACGGTGTCCTCGATCGGCGCCCCGATCTGCCACGTCAGGTTCGGCCCGATCAACGGCGACTCGGCCCCGACACCGGCCGGGTGCACGAACAGCACGCTGCCGCGGCGGTCGAGCTCTTCGTAGACGGGCAGGAACGCCGGGTCGCCGAGCGTGCGCCCCAGCACCGAGGTGGTGATCGCGACGCCCAGGAACCCGAGCTCGTCGAGCGCACGCGTGAGCTCGACGAGCGCGGCACCGGTGTGCGGCAGCGGCAGGGACGCGAACGCCTTGAACCGATCCGGGTGCTGCCGGACGAGCTCCGCGTAGTCGTCGTTGACGAACCGCGCGGCCTCCACCGCCGCCCGCTCATCCTCGAAATGCGGCGGCGCGGGCGTGGTCGACAGCACCTGCAGATCGATGCCCGCCGTCGCCATCTGCTCGAACCGCGACCCGAGCTCCGCCTCGGTCGCTCCGGCCCCCAACCGCCCCTGCGCGGCCGCCTTCTCGTTGCCCCACCTGGCCAACACGCCCAGGTACGCCTCGCTCCACAGGTGAGCATGCACGTCGACGCGCATCCCCGGCTCCTCCCCGACGCGGTTAGCATGCTATTTGATCACCAGTGAACCACTGCCGGACAGGTTCGGCACATGGTGGGTCTCGGCGCGGGGTTGGGAGTTGTCCGCGCGCCACAACCGGCCTGCACTCCCCGCGCGGAGCAGGAACGGACAATCACACCGCGAACCGCGAAACCGTCCCGAACGCAGCCGGCGTCGGTCCTTCGCCGCCGGAGCCGACAGCGGCCGGCTGCCGCGACCAGCCCCGGCGTGCCGGTTCGGCGCGCGAGGGCGACAGCCGCCCCGACTCCCGTGCGCGCTAAGCAGGCAACCGACGATCACACGCGAACCGGCGAACCCGCAGGCAGCCCTTGACCGCAAGGGCCAGCAACGGCGGCGACCACGACAACCCCGGCCGACGGTTCGGCGCACAAACGACCCGCGCTCCTCCTCGACACGACGCAGGCAACCGCCAAGCAGATCGCGGACCGGCACAACCGTCCGCGCGGTGCGGGGCGGCCCTTCGCCGCGGAAGCCAGCAGCGGCCGGCAGCCTCGGCGCGGGCAGTTCGGCGCACCAACGACACAACCGGCCCCAAGCCCTCCGCGCGGAACCGCCTAAGCCGCCCGGGCAGCGCGAGTCAGTTCTTCGCCGCCGGAACCCACAAGCTCCCGGCAGCCGCGGCGCGCCAACGACACGACCCACCCCACGACCCCTCCGCGTGGAACCCGCGAAACCCCGGGCGGAGCGGGTCAGTCCCTCGTAGCCGGGGTCGTCAGCAGGCCGCGGTCGTAGGCGATGGCGACGGCTTCGGCGCGGCGGCTGGCGCCCAGTTTGGCCATGACGCGGGAGAGGTGGACGGAGACCGTCTTCTCGCTGATGTAGAGCTCCTCGCCCACCTGGCGGTTGGTGCGGCCGAGGGCGACGCGTTCGAGGACGTCGCGTTCGCGGTCGGTGAGAGGGTTGGGGCCGGTGGGGGTGGCGGCGGCTGGGGTGAGGCCGGGGAGGTCGCTGCGGGCGCGGTGGGCCAGGTCGCGCACGGCGTCGCGGAGGGGCAGCGCGCCGAGGGCGGAGGCGACGGTGTGGGCGGACGCCAGCGCGTCGTCGGCGGGGAGGCCGTGGGCGAGGAGGGCCTGGGCTTCGAAGTAGCGGCACATGGCCTGCTCGTAGACCGCGCCGTAGTCGAAGGCCGTGGCGGCGGCGGACCACAGCGCGGGGTCGGCGGGGCCGTCGAGGCCGGAAGCGGCGGCTTCCAGGCGGGCGAGCCAGGCGTGGCCTTCCAGGCGCAACGTGCCCGAGCGCGGACTGCCCTCGACGGCGGTGCGGCGGCCGTGTTCCAGCAGGCGCCGGCCGACGGAGGCGAAATCGTCGGCGGCGCGCTGGTCGCCGTGCAGGCGGGCGTCGGCGGCGAGGGCCGCGACCGAGGTCATGCCCAGCGCGACGATCCGGATGCCGCCGAGCAGCCAGGGCTCGATCTTTTCCAGCCACGCCACCAAGTCCTCGGTGACGCGCACGGCTTCGGTGTGATCGCCGCGCCAGGTCGCGAGCTCGATGGCGGCGTCGCCGGCCGAGAGGGCGATCTGGATGTCGGCGGACCACTGCTGCCGCAGCCCGGGCAGGAGGCGCGCGGCGTCGTCGAACCGGCCGCGCGCGACGAGGAACAGCACCCAGTTGGCCAGGATCCGGGCGGCGACCGCGCTCGACACCCCGCGTCCCGCGCGCCCCGCCGCGTCCTCCGCGGGCCAGTCGCCGCTGAGGTAACGCAGGTAGAGCTGCCGCGCGCGCAGCTCGAGCCCGAACGAGCTCCACGTGAGCCCCGACTCCTCCGCGCGCGCGACGCCGTTGGCCACGTGGGTGAGGGCTTCGGCCATCTCGGCCTGGTCGTCGTAGCTCAGGGCGAGGAAGTACAGGCCGCGCAGCTCGACGTTGAGGGCCTCGGCCTCGCGCGCCTTGCGGATGCCCTGCCGCAGCCGTTCGCGCGCCAGCGCGGCGTCGCCCGCCGAGTCGGCCAGCGTGCCCAGCGTGATGAGCCCCGACGCCTCGGCCCCGACCGCACCCACGGCCCGCGCGTCGGACACCGACGTGAGCGCGTTGTCCAGCGCCTCGCCCGGCTGGTCGAGCAGCCGCAGGAAGCCCGCGCGCGTCGCCAGCACCCAGGCCCGCGTGGCGCTCGGTTCGCTGTCCTTCACCAGGTCCCACGCCCGGTCGACGGCCAGCGTCGCCTCGTCGAGCGTGCCCTCCAACGCCAGCAGCGCCTCGGCCAGCCGGCGCCACACCTTGGCGGACCGCAGCGTCGGGGCGTCGGGCCCCAGCAGCTCCGCGGCCGAACGCGCGTAGGCCGCCGCGCGCTCCGGCTCCCCCGACGTGCCCGCGAAGTACGAAGCCTCGTGCAGAAGCTTCAGCTCGTCGACGCCCTCGGGCCGGTCCGCGACGGGCACCGCGTCCCAGATGGACAGTGCCTGTTCGGCGTGCCGCAGCGCCGCCCCCGGCGCGCCCAGCTTTTCCGCCTCGTCCATCGCGCGAAGCAGCGCGGGCAACGCGGTGACGAAATCGCGGCTTTCGAGACTGTGGAACGCCAGCTTGGCGTCGTGCCCCCGCCCCTGCGGGATCGCTTGGATGCGGGCCGCGTAGGCGGCGTGCGTGCGGTTGCGTTCGCCCGGCAGCAGATCCGCGTACACCGCTTCCTGCAGCAACGCGTGGCGGAACACGTAGGAGCCGTCCTCGATCACGAGCACGTGGTGCTGCACGGCCTCGCGCAACGCCTCGTCGAGCTCCAGCTCGCCGAGGCCCGCGACCTCAGCGAGCGCGGCGTGCGACACCGGCTCGTTGGCCACGGAGATCACCCGCAGCACGCGCCGCGTCTCCGCCGGGAACCGTTCGAGCCGCGCGAGCAGCACTTCGGCCAGGCCGGCGGGCAGGTCCCGGCAGTCGGCGTCCGTGGCCAGCAGCTCTTCCACGAAGAACGGGTTGCCCTCCGACCGCGCGACGATGTCGGCCACCACGTCGGCCGGCAACGGCTCGTCGGCCAGCGCCTCCACGAACGCCCGCGCGTCGGCGGGCCCGAACGGCGCCAGCGCCACCTGCTCCACCGTGGCCAGGCGCACCAGCTCCGACAGCAGCCCCCGCAGCGGGTGACGCCGGTGCACGTCCTCTTCGCGGTAGCTGCCCACGACCAGCAGCCGCTGCGCGCGCAACCTGCTGGCCAGGAAGGACAGCAGGTTGCGCGTGGAAGAGTCGGCCCAGTGCAGGTCCTCGAGCAGGATCACCACCGGCCGCGACTCGGCGACCTCGGTCAGCACCCCCAGTACCGCGTCGAACAGCTGGAGCTGACCCAGGTCTTGTTCCGGTCGCGGCCGGCGCATGACCTCGCGCTCGCTGGCCGACACCTGGCCGTGTTCCCCCGGTCCCATCGGCTCGGGCTCCCCGCTTTGCGGCAGCAGCCGCGCGAGCGCCGGCCGCGACCGCACCGCGGCGGCGACCACCGGATCCCCCGACGAGCCCAGCGGCGCCAGCGCCTCCGCGAACGGCAGGTACGGCAGACCACCGTCGCGCACGTCGATGCAGCGGCCGGTGAGCACCAGCGCGCCGTTCGACGCGACGTACTCACCGAGCGCGGTGAGCAGCCGGGTCTTGCCGACCCCCGCGTCGCCCGCGATCAGCACGGCGCCGGCCTCGCGCCGCTCCGCCCGAGCGAAGGCAGCGCGAAGCCGCCGCATCTCGTGAGTGCGGGCGACCAGCGGGATTCCGGAGCCTAAGCGGGGCACGAGGAGCATTCTGTCCTACCCCACCGACAGTTCCGCCATGCTTTTCGCCGAGGGCGTGACACCCTCGGCGAACTCGGCGTTCACCGCGCCAGGTGGTCGGCGCGGGAGGCCACCTGCGCGGTCGTGCGGCGTTCCTGCGCCGGCACGGTCACGCTGGTCACCCGGTGGGCCCGCAGCCACCGCACGACGCGGTTCTGCTTGGTCATCCGCGCGGCGCGCCCGGCCTTCCGCAGCTGCTCCTCGCGGTAGGCCACCTCGGCGCTCATCGCGTCCAGGAGCTGGTAACTCATCGCTTCTTCCCCATCCTCTGCGAGTGCCTTCTTCCGTGACACTCACAGTCGTCCTGAGGTGGGGCCCGCGGCATCGGGCGATCACCCCGTCCTGGACGCCAAACGACCCCTTACCCGAGACACCGACCGGCGAAGAGCAGGTCGGCGGGGTAAGGGGTCGTCGGGTGGAACGTCAGTCGCGGGCCGGGCCGCCGGCGCGCACCGCCGCCAGCAGCCCCCGCCAACCCGAAGCAGGGAGGCGGAAAGCACCCCCTTCGGGGTCCTTCGAATCGCGCACCGCGGCGTCGCCGCCGACGAACGCGATCTCGACGCAGTCGTTGCCGCCGCCGCTGTGGCTGCTCTTGCGCCAGGTGGCCCGGGAAAGATCCGCGTCCGGCATCATGTTCCCCACTTCCTCACTGTGTCCTCGGTTCCAGGTGGTGCACTGCAGCCGGCGCGGTTGACCGTTCGGCGAACCGGCCGGCCGCCTCGGTGATCAAGTCGACCGAGTCGTCCGGTTTCAGTGCGGCAGCGCGCAGGTGGTCGAACATCAGCGCGTAGCGCCGGACGTCTTCGGGTTGTTCGAGGTACAGGCCGCTGGACGTGCTGTCGTCCACGTAGACGACGTCGGGGTCGGCCTGCTCGGGGAACCCCATGATGAGGAACGGGCCTTCCATGCCGGGGTGCGCGCCGGCTCCGAAGGGGACCACCTGGATGGTCACGTTGGGCTTCTCGGCGACCGAGGCCATGCGGTAGAGCTGCTCGGCCATCACCTCGGGGCTGTCGACCACGCGGTGCAGCACGGCTTCGTCGACCACCGCCCAGTACTCCGGCGGCGGCGTGTCGCTCAGCAGCTCCTGGCGCGCCATGCGCGCGGCCACGCGACGCCGGATCTCGGCGTCCTCGGCGTCGGGCCGCAGCGCCCTGATCACGGCGTGGGCGTAGCGCTCGGTCTGCAACAGGCCCGGCACGAGCAGCGCCTGGAACGCGCGCAGCGAGGTCGCGTCGGCCTCCAGGCCCACGAACGTGCCGGTGAACACCTCGTTGTACGCGTGCCACCAGCCGCGTTTGCGCGCCTCGCGGGCCAGCTGGACGAGCGCCTCCTGCTCGTCGCCGGTGATCCCGTAAAGCGCCAGCATGTCCCGGGCGTCGCGCGGGGTGACGCCGACGTGCCCGGTCTCGATGCGGCTCACCTTCGAGGCAGAGCACTCGAGCTTCTCGCCCACCTCGTCGATGGTGAGGTCGGCGGCTTCCCGGAGCCGGCGCAGCTCGCTCGCGAGCCTCCGGCGGCGAACGGTGGGTCCCTGGCCTCTCGCCACGACAGCACCTCCGGATCGTCTTACGCGCTGCGCGCACCGTCGGCCAACGCTGCCCGCACCGCATATCTAACCAGCCGTCCGACTAGTCAGTGGGGTATTAACACTTCGGAATTCCCGCCTTCGCGGCGGGGCTCCGCCCTGCAATTTGCAGATTGCGCTTGTACTCTGACACCCGTGTGAACCGGAACCGGTGACGCCGCGCCGCAGGGGCCGGCGGCGGTGATCGTTCCAGGTTCCTGAGCAGCGTAGACGACGACCAGCCGGAAACAGACACCGAGTGCGCGGGCGTTTCCGGCGGAAGGTGTCCGGGGCCGCCCCCCGACCGGTCCCGGGCACCTTCACCTTCCGTTGTCAGTTTTTGTCAGGCCGTCGCAGGCGTACTCCGGCGATTACCCGGCTACGTATTTCGCATTTACCGCCACCCGGAAGTGTGGTTGATTCCGCAAACCTCACTCAGCGAGACACTCTCAGTAGAACCTGCGACCGTCCTCACAGGACGCGCAGCAGTCCTTCCTGGACGACCGTGGCGATGTGCGTGCCGTCCTGCGCGAAGAACCGGCCCGTGGCCAGGCCGCGCGCGCCCGACGCGCTCGGCGAGGTGCTGTCGTAGAGGAACCACTCGTCGGCGCGGAAGGGCCGGTGGAACCACAGCGCGTGGTCCAGGCTCGCGCCGAGGACCTTGTCGACGTCCCAGTACACGCCGTGGCGCGCGAGGATCGAGTCGAGCAGCGTCATGTCGGAGGCGTAGGTGAGCACGCAGACGTGCAGCAGCTGGTCGGCGGGCAGCGTGCCGTCGGCGCGCATCCACACGCGGTTGCTCGCCGGGCGCTCGCCCGTGGCGCGGGTGATCCACGGCGGTTCGCCGACGTAGCGCACGTCGATGGGGCGCGGGCGCTCGGTGAAGCGCAGGCCGAAGCCGGCGGTGCGTTCCTGGAACGTCGGCAGCGTCTCGGGGGCGGGCACGTCGGGCATCGGCTCGCCGTGGTCCAGGCCTTGCTCGTCCTTCTGGAACGAGGCGGACAGCGCGAAGATCGCCTTGCCGTGCTGGATGGCGGTGACGCGGCGCGTGGTGAACGAGCGGCCGTCGCGGATGCGGTCGACCTCGTAGAGGATCGGCACGCTCGGGTCGCCGCCGCGGATGAAGTAGGCGTGCAGCGAGTGCACGGGCCGATCTTCGGGCACGGTGCGCCCGGCCGCCACCAGGGCCTGCCCGGCGACCTGGCCGCCGAACACGCGGACCGGGGAGTGCGCGGGCGAGACCCCGCGGTAGAAGTCCTCTTCCACCTTCTCCAGGTCGAGGAGGTCGACGAGCCGGTCGAGCACCGCCTGCCCGCCGCCGGCGGCCTCGTCGAGCCCGGCGGCGGCGGTCCTGGCGATATCGGTCATGCCCGAACCCTATTCGGTCGGCATGAAGCTCGTCCCTTATGCGTGGTCGTCTTCACCGAGGCGGTGCACGTGGATCAGGTTCGTGGAGCCGACGGTCCCGGGCGGGGAGCCGGCCACGATCACCACGAGGTCGCCACGCTGGTACTTGCCCATCGCGAGCATCGCCTGGTCGACCTGGTGGATCATCTGGTCGGTGGAGTCGACGCGCGGCACGATCGTGGTCACCGTGCCCCAGGTCATCGACAGCTGGCTGCGCACGCAGTCCTCCGGCGTGAACGCCATCAGCGGCAGCCGCGTGTGCAGGCGGGCCAGGCGGCGCACGGTGTCGCCGGACTGGGTGAACGCGACGAGCGCCTTGGCGTTGAGCCGCTCGCCGATGTCGCGGGCGGCGTAGGAGATCACGCCGCGCTTGGTGCGCGGGACGTGCGTGAGCGGCGGGACGACCGGCGAGTCGGTCTCGACCGCCTCGACGATGCGGCCCATCGTCTGGACCGTCTCGATCGGGTAGCGCCCGACGCTGGTCTCGCCCGAGAGCATCACGGCGTCGGTGCCGTCGAGCACCGCGTTGGCGACGTCGGAGGCCTCGGCGCGGGTCGGCCGGGAGTTGTTGATCATCGACTCGAGCATCTGCGTCGCGACGATGACCGGCTTCGCGTTCTCGCGGCAGATCTGGATGGCGCGCTTCTGGACCAGCGGCACCTGCTCCAGCGGCAGCTCGACGCCGAGGTCGCCGCGGGCGACCATCACCGCGTCGAAGGCCAGCACGATCGCCTCGAGGTTGTAGACGGCCTCGGGCTTCTCGATCTTCGCGACCACCGGCAGCCGGCCCTTGCCGACGCGGTCCATGACCTGGTGGACCAGGTCGATGTCGGCCGGCGAGCGCACGAACGACAGCGCGATGAAGTCGACGCCCAGGTGCAGCGCGAACTCGAGGTCCTCGATGTCCTTCTCGCTCAGCGCGGGCACGGACACGTCCATGCCCGGGAGCGAGACGCCCTTGTTGTTGCTGACGGGGCCGCCTTCGGTGACCTCGCAGACCACGTCCTGGCCCTCGACACCCTTGACCACGAGGCCGACCTTGCCGTCGTCCACCAGGAGGCGGTCGCCCGGCTTGGCGTCCTTCGCGAGGCCCTTGTAGGTGGTCGAGACGCGGTCGTGCGTGCCCACCACGTCCTCGACGGTGATCCGGACGACGTCGCCCGTGTGCCACTCGGCCGAGCCGCTGGCGAAGGTGCCCAGGCGGATCTTCGGGCCCTGCAGGTCGGCGAGGATGCCCACCGCCCGGCCACTCTCGGCCGCAGCGGCCCGGACCAGGTCGTAGACCTGCTTGTGGTCGCTGTGGCTTCCGTGGCTGAAGTTCATCCTCGCGACGTCCATTCCGGCGTCGACGAGTGCCCGCATCTTCTCCGGTGTGGAGGTCGCGGGACCCAGCGTACAAACGATCTTCGCGCGTCGGCTCACGTTCGATGAGAGTAGTCCCTCATCCCCCGCACGTCTGTACCGATACCGAAAGTTCGGAGGAAGTGTTCAGAAACCATTCAGATGACTAACCTCCGTGGTTATGACGGTGGTTCGCCGGCTGGTGGTCGCGATCGCGGCGTTCACCCTGGTCGGGGCCTGTTCCGCGCCCGCGGAGCCGCCGTGGCGCCCGGTTGACCTGCCGATTTCCGGTACGCGCGTACTGGGATTCGTCCGAACTTCATCGGGAATCGTCATGACCGGCTCGGTGCCGGGGCCTTCCGGACGGGCTCCGGCGGCGTGGCTGAACGGCGCCGCGATACCCCTTTTCCCGGCGACGGGTTACGGCCGGCAGGCGGAGCTGACGCTGCCCGCCGCCTCGGGTCCCCGGCTGCTCGCGCTGGGCTCCGCGTACGGCGGCGCCCACGCCAACCCGCGCCCGACGATCTGGACCGGGTCGGTGACCGACGGGCTGACCGAGCACGAGCAGCCCGTGGAGTTGCTCGGCGGCGAGCGGGCGGTGACGACGTCGGGCACGGCGGTGTCACCCGCGGGTTACCTGCTGACCGGCCAGTGGGACCACCGGTCCGGCGGGGTCGGCGCGGCGGCGTGGGCTTCGGCGGACGGCGCTTCTTGGGCTTTGCGGGAGGACCCTGCGCTGCTCAGCACCGCCGGCGACCAGACCCGCGCCCTGGCCGCCGCTTTCGACGGACAGGACTACATGGCCGTCGGCGATGCGCGGTCGGGACTCTCCGTGCACCCGGTGGCGTGGACCTCCCGCGACGGATCGGCGTGGCAGCGGGTGGACCTGCCTTCGCCCTCCGCGTCGGCCACTGCCTGGCAGATCAGCTGCACCTCCGGCTGCACCGCCGCGGGAACGACCGCCGAGCAACGCCTGGCGTGCTGGACGGGCCCTCCGTGGACGGCCTTCGCGGGCGGACCGGTGATTCCGCCTTCGCAACTGCTGGAGGTGACCGGCCTGACGGTGGACGCGTCGGGCCACCTGGACGTCGCAGTGAAGGTCGACGGCCGGCCCCGCTTGTGGCGCGTCGGGCGCCACTGCGAGGACTTCGCGGAGCTGCCGCTTCCCGAGCCCGCCGAGTCGCTGGCGTTGCTCGCCGACGGCCCCGACCTGCTGCTCGCCACGACGACGGGGTCGGGGAGCAAGGTTTGGCGGTACCCGCTCCCCCGTTGACGGGTGCGGTCGCCCGCCGCCCCGCCGAGCGCGGCCGGCAAGACCGGCGGCACCCGCGATGCCGACTCACGGACTCCAGCGGCCCACGCCACTGCACAGGCTGGCGCGACCTGCTCCCCGCCAACGGTGAGATCGCTCGCCGACCAGCCGAGACCACCACCGACGGCCGCCGGTGGGACCGGGTCGCGATGCCCGCTCACCCAGTCCCGCGGCGATATCGAGGCAAGGTCTGCCACTCCCGCTGACCAGCCCTAGCGGCGCGCCTGTTCGGCATAAGCCCGGCTCGGCGGCCCAAAACCTCCCAACGCCGGCAACTTCGGAGCCGGCAGCCCGAACCGACGTTGTGCGGCCGCCCGAGAGGTCGCGTGGCCGTTCCGCGCACCGCCCCTCCGGTCCGGCAGTTCGCTCCCCCGTTGACCGGGGCTAGCGGCGCGGCTGTTCGCTCGGCCCGACGTGGTCGCGGGCCCACTCGTTGAAGGCGCGCAGCTGGCGCCAGGACTTGCGGACGCGGTCGAAGGCCTCGCGTTCGTGGAGGAAGTCGGCGGGTTCCCAGGAGCGGGCGGCGTACACGGAGCGGTAGCGCAGCAGGTCGAGGCGGGGGTGGTCCTCGGCGAAGCCGCGGGGGCGGGACTTGAGGCGGTCGCCGAGGATGTCGAAGCCGGCGCGCTCGAGTTTGGCCAGGATCTGTTCCAGGGCGGGGCCGTGGAGCTCCGTGTCGACGGCCGTGCGGAAGCGGGCGATCTGGTCGGAGGCGAGGTGGAAGCAGCCGCCGCCGACGCGCAGGCCCGCGGGGCTCAGCTCGACGTAGTAGGCGCCGCCGCCGCGGCCCGACTCGATGACGCCGCCGCAGTGGGTCTTGTACGGGGTCTTGTCCTTCGCGAAGCGCACGTCGCGGTAGGGCCGGAACACCTTGCCCTCGCCGAAACCGTCGCCGAACTCCGGCTCCAGCTCCTTGAGCAGGGCCTCCATCGGCTCGCGCACGTCGGACTTGTAGGTGGCGACGTGCTGGTCCCAATAGGACTTGGAGTTGTCGGCCTCGAGCCCGTCGTAGAAATCGACGGCGTACTCACCGAATCCCGTGAACTTCACGCCCAGCACGATAATCCGCCCCACCGACAGTTTCTCCGCCGGAGCGGGTCGGTGCCTGGGGACCCGGTGCGGCCGGCGCGCCCCTGCGCCGCCGGCCGCACCGGAAGCGATCACTTCGCGACAGCCGTCACCAGCTCGCCGTTGGCCGTGTCACCGGACAGCTCCCACACCATGGCGCCGCCGAGGCCCTGCTGCTTCGCGTAGCTGATCTTGCCGCCGATCGTCGACGGGGTGTCGTAGCTCCACCAGTTCGACCCGCACTTGGCGTACGCGGTGCCCGCGATCGTGCCGGTCGACGGGCAGCTCGACTTCAGGACCTTGTAGTCCTCGATGCCGTCCTCGAACTTGCCCTTCGCCGGGCCGGTGGCCGTGCCGCCGGGAGCGCTCTGGGTGACGCCGGTCCAGCCGCGGCCGTAGAACCCGATGCCCAGCAACAGCTTCGACGCCGGCACGCCCTTGCTCTTCAGCTTCTGGATCGCCGCGTCGGAGTAGAAGCCGGCGGTGGGGATGCCGGCGTAGGAGGTCAGGGGCGAGTGCGGAGCCGTCGGGCCCTGTGCCGCGAACGCGCCGAAGTAGTCGTAGGTCATCACGTTGTACCAGTTCACGTACTGCGCGGCGCCCGCGTAGTCGGCGGCGTCGATCTTGCCGCCGTTGGTGCCGTCGGCCGTGATCGCCGCGGTGACGAGCTTCGACGAGCCGAACTTGGCGCGCAGCGCGGACATCAGGGTCCTGAACGCGGCCGGACCGCTGGAGTCGCAGCTCAGACCGCAGGCGTTCGGGTACTCCCAGTCGATGTCGATGCCGTCGAACACCCCGGCCCAGCGCGGGTCGTTCACGAGGTTGTAGCAGGAGTTCGCGAACGCGGTGGGGTTCTGCGCGGCCTGGGCGAACCCGCCGGACAGGGTCCAGCCGCCGAACGACCACAGCACCTTGAGGCCGGGATGCTTGGCCTTGAGCTTCTTCAACTGGTTGAAGTTGCCCGCGAGCGGCTGGTCCCACGTGTCCGCCACGCCGTCGACACTGCCCGCGGCGTCGTAGGTCTTCTGGTAGTCGGCGTAGGTGTCGACCATGGCGCAGCCGCCGTTGGTGACGTTGCCGAACGCGTAGTTGATGTGCGTGAGCTTCGCGGCGGAGCCGGAGGTCTCGACGTTCTTCACGTGGTAGTTGCGGTCGTACACACCCCACTCGGTGAAGTAGCCGACCACCTTCCCGACCGACGCCTGCGGGGCGGCCGGCGCTGCTGTGGCGGCGGTGGACACAGGGGCGGCCACGGCCGCCAAGGCGAGTGCGGCGCTGGCCAGGCTGACGAGCGCCAAGAAGCTCTTCCTGCGCGGACGGGGCATGCCGGCTCCCTTCGGGGAGTCACACCAGGTGACCGAACGGGGACAGTGGGGACTCTCACACCGTAAGTGGACTAGACCAATAGGTCAATGGTCCAGTCCAGGGAATCAACCGGACAATTCGACCGCTGATGTCGATCACGCGCGGAGCGAGGACGACCTGGTGACGGTGCGGCGACCACCTGCGTCTGGCGGTCTGTGCGGCGGCCGAGCCGGACTCGTCAGGCAGGCGTCTCGAACGTGATCCCCGCGGCCGCCGCACGGCGTTCGCCCCAGGCGTACAGGGCGGTGAGCGCCGGGCCGAGGGCTTCGCCGTCCGCGGTGAGGCGGTATTCGACGTGGGGGACGCGGCCGTCGAGGGACTGGCGGTGCACGAGGCCGTCGGCGGTGAGCTCGCGGAGCTGCTGGGTGAGCATCTTCTCGCTGATGCCCGGCATGCGGCGGCGCAGCTCGCCGTAGCGGTGCACGCCCTCCTTGAGGTGCGCGAGGATCACCGGCTTCCAGCGGCCGCCGATGACGTCGACGGTGAGCTCCACCGGGCACCAGTACCGCCTGCCCGCCATCACGGCCTCCTCGCTACGCACTGGAAAGTACGTGGTTGCCCGCCCGCGCCGGGTGCGCTCTGCTGGCCTCATGATTGTGGAATACCTGCGCTACACCATCCCGCCCGACCGTGCGGCGGCGTTCGACGCCGCGTACGCCGACGCGGCCGGCTCGCTCGAGAAGGCGCCCCAGTGCGTCGGCTACGACCTCAGCCGCTGCGTCGAAGACCCTACGCGCTACGTGCTCGCGATCCGCTGGACCTCGGCCGAGGCGCACCTCGAAGGCTTCCGCCGCGGCCCGCACTTCCCGCCGTTCTTCGCGGCGATCCGCGACTACGTCGGCGACCTCGACGAGATGCGCCACTACGAGCCGACGGCCGTCAGCGGCCCCCGCCCGCCCACGCTGTACGAATGGGCCGGCGGCGCCCCCGCGCTCGGGCGCCTGACCGAGGCCTTCTACCGCCGCGTGCCCGAAGACCCGCTGCTGGAACCGGTGTTCCGCGGCATGGACGCCCACCACGCCGAGCACGTCGCGGTCTGGCTCGGCGAAGTGCTCGGCGGCCCGGCCGACTACACCGCCCACCACGGCGGGCACCCGCACATGATCGGCCGGCACCTGGGCCGCGGAATCACCGAGGAGCAGCGCCGCCGGTGGGTGTCGCTGCTGCTCGACGCCGCCGACGAGACCGGTCTGCCCGCCGACCCGGAGTTCCGCGCCGCGTTCGCCGGGTATCTGGAGTGGGGCAGCCGGCTGGCCGTCCTGTTCTCCGCGCCCGGCGCCGAGCCGGCGACGGACGAACCGGTACCGCACTGGGACTGGACGATGCCGCCGTGGCAAGGGTCCTAGCCGAGTAGCCGCCGAGCCGTGGCCAGGGCGGTGTCGCTGCCGGCCGCGAGCTCGGCGGGCGTGAACACCGGCGTGCGGATGTCCGGCGCGATGCCGGCACCGTCGTACGTGCGCCCGTGCGGGTCGAGGTACTCCTCGTTGGGCACGACGGCCGTTCAGCCCGGCTGGGGCAGGGTGCGGTCCATGGTGTCGGAGTAGACGCCCTGGGTGTTCTCGCCGATCAGCACCGGCCAGGGCGTGCGGTTGAGCAGGGCCTGGGTGAAGGTCTCTCCCGCCGACACGTCCAGGCTCCCCACGAGGACGGCGAGCGGACCGGTGTAGTGCGGTCCGGTTGACGGGTGCACGAAAACCGGCTGGGGAACGGTGAAACCGGCACCGTCGCGGGCACGCTTGGCGTAGGCGAAGTGCGGTGTGTCGGTCAACCGCGCCGCGACGTCCAGGCCCAGGGCGTCGGCGCCACCGCCGTTCGCGCGCAGGTCCAGCACCAGTCCGCGCAGCGACCGGACCCGCGACGGGGTGAAGATCTCGTCCAGCGCGCCGGCCAGGACCTGCCGGTCGCCGGCGAAGGTGTCCGTGTAGCCCTGGAAACCCGTGATCCGCAGATAACCGACGCCGCCCGGCAATTCCGCGTACGTGATCGCACCCTCCGCCCAGCTCCGCGCCGGAACACCGAGAGCGGCATCCGTGACGGCGACCGCCCGCGGGATGATCGAGGGGTCCGGCGTGCCCGGCCGCGTCGAGGTGCAGCGGCGATCCGGCGTGAGCAGGCCGACGTGCGAGTCGTGCAGCGGTGTGATCAGTCCACAAAGGACGTCGCACAGCCGGTCCGGGTGCGCGGCGACCTCGGCGCGGGCCGCCCTCCCCTGAGCCGGCCAGTCGACGCCCTTGGCCGCGAAGAACGGGTAGTTCTCGGCGTACGTGTGCCAGAAAACGTCGAACGTGGCCAGCGGACTCCGGTCCGGCGGCGCCGAACACGCAGCGGGCAGCCCGCCTGGCACGCGGTGCAGCGACCGGACACCCAGGTCACCGTCGAAGCTCAGCGTGCCGCCTCGGACGGTCGCGACGGTGCCTTCGTTCGTGGCGAACGTCGTCCCGTCTCCGGTTCCGGTCAGCGAACCCGGCAGGCAGCTGACCGCGGTGACGTCGTAGGTGGTCAGTCGGCCACCCGAGATCCGCACGAGCTGCCCGTAGCCCTCGGTCCGCCACACACCGTCCACAGCGGACGAGGGAACCACCACGGCCGAGAGAAAAGCCAAGCCCGCCAAGAGAATGCGCATGGCAGCGACCGTAATGATCCACAACCGCGACCGGGAATCCCGCGTACCCCCGCGCGCCGGGTGGGGCTGGCCCCACCCGGCGCGGAAAGACTCAGCCGAAGAAGACTTCGGCCTCTTCGTAACGCTCCAGCGGCACCGTCTTCAGCTCTTCGGTCGCCTCGGACAGCTTCACGCGCACGATGTCGGTGCCCTTCAGCGCCACCATCACGCCGAAGTCGCCGTCGGCCACCGCGTCCACGGCATGCAGGCCGAAGCGGGTCGCGAGCACGCGGTCGTACGCGGTCGGGGTGCCGCCGCGCTGCACGTGGCCCAGCACGACCGCGCGCGACTCCTTGCCGGTGCGGTGGGCGATCTCGTCGGCCAGCCAGGTGCCGATGCCGCCGAGGCGGACGTGCCCGAAGGCGTCCTTCTCGCCCGTGACCAGCTTCTCCTCGCCGCCCTCGGGCAGCGCGCCCTCGGCGACGACGATGATCGGCGCGTACTCGTTCTCGAAGCGGCGCTCGACCCACTCCACGACCTGGTCCACGGAGAAATGGCGCTCCGGCACCAGGATCACGCTGGCGCCGCCGGCGAGGCCCGAGTGCAGGGCGATCCAGCCGGCGTGGCGGCCCATGACCTCCACGACCAGCGCGCGGTGGTGCGACTCGGCCGTGGTGTGGAGCCGGTCGATCGCCTCGGTGGCGATGGAGACGGCGGTGTCGAAGCCGAACGTGTAGTCGGTGGCGCCCAGGTCGTTGTCGATCGTCTTGGGCACGCCGACGACGCCGATGCCGTCGTCGGTGAGGCGCTTCGCGACGCCGAGGGTGTCCTCGCCGCCGATCGCGATCAGCGCGTCGATCTCCTGCTCGGCGAGCACGGCCTTGATCTTCTCGACGCCGCCCTCGACCTTGTACGGGTTGGTCCGCGACGAGCGCAGGATCGTGCCGCCGCGCGTGAGGATGTCCTCGACGTCGCGCAGGCCCAGCGGCTTGCTCTCGCCCGTGAGCGGCCCCTGCCACCCGTTGCGGAAGCCCGTGAAGTCCCAGCCGTGCACCTCGATGCCCTTGCGGACCACCGCGCGGATCACCGCGTTCAGGCCCGGGCAGTCACCGCCACCCGTCAGCACACCGACACGCATCTCTTGCCTCCGTCTTCGTCACGTTGGAGATCGCAGTCACATTTCGCCGCCAGAGTAGCGGCAATCGTCTGGATCGGTGCAGGGCGTACCACCTGGCGAATCGGTCCTCGCGCCCCGGCGGCGGCCGCGTGTGCTAACTTGATCGGCGTGCAGCGCTATTTCTGGTTTACGAAGCCGGCCCCGGGTGGGCACGGCGGCGTGAACCTGCGCTGAGCCCCCACCCCGAGCCGGATTCGAAAACCGGCTCGGCGAATTACCGCGGGTCGGTGTCCACCAGGAAGGAACCCACCCGCCGTGACCACCCCGCAGCTGACCGCCGGGCCCGCCGACGCGAGCACCCTCGACAACCAGCGCACCACGTCGATCAGCCCGCTGATCTCCCCCGCCTTACTGCGCGAAGACCATCCCGTGGACGCCGCCGTGGCGAAGGTCGTACACGCCGGCCGCACCGAGACCGTCGACATCCTCGACGGCCGCGACGACCGCCTCGCCGTGGTCGTGGGCCCGTGCTCGGTCCACGACCCGGAAGCCGCGATCGAGTACGCCCACAAGCTGGCCGCCAAGGCCGAAGAACTGCGCGCCGACCTGCACATCGTGATGCGCGTGTACTTCGAGAAGCCGCGCACCACGCTGGGCTGGAAGGGCCTGATCAACGACCCCGACCTCGACGGCACCTTCGCCGTCAACAAGGGCCTGCGCCTGGCCCGCAAGCTGCTGCTCGACGTGTCGGCGCTCGGCCTGCCGGTGGGCTGCGAGTTCCTGGACCCGATCACGCCGCAGTTCATCGCCGACATCGTCACGTGGGGCTCCATCGGCGCGCGCACGGCGGCGAGCCAGGTGCACCGCCAGATGTGCAGCGCGCTGTCGATGCCGGTGGGCATCAAGAACTCGGTGGAGGGCGACATCCAGGTTGCGGTGGACGCCACCCGCGCGGCCGCCGCGTCGCACGTGTTCCCGGGCATCAACACCGACGGCCTCGCGGCCCTGCTGACCACCTCCGGCAACCCCGACTGCCACGTCATCCTGCGCGGCAGCTCCCAGGGCCCGAACTACGACGCCGCCTCGGTCACCGAGACCCTCGGCCGGCTGGCCAAGTCGGGCCTGCCCGAACGCGTGATCATCGACGCGAGCCACGGCAACAGCAACAAGGACCACGTCCGCTCCCGCGAGGTCGTGCTGGAGCTGGCCGACCGGATCGCCTCGGGCGAACGCGGGATCGTCGGGCTGATGATGGAGAGCTTCCTGACGGCGGGCGCCCAGAAGCTGGTGCTGGGGCACGCTTCGGAGCTCACGTACGGCCAGTCGATCACCGACGCGTGCCTCGACTGGGACACGACGGCGGATCTGCTGGACACGTTGGCTGGTGCGGTGCGGGCTCGGCGCTGAAGTCAGTTAGCGCAGCCGGGTTGAGTGTGGAGCCACGCTGACGCGGCCGCGATCACCTCGTCGGTGGTCGCGGTCGCGGGTAGTGGGTGGTCGGGTTCGATGGGGGTGTTGCTGTAGGCGCGGCCGGTCCGGTCGACGTCCACGACCGACGTGATCAGCAGTTGGGCGCCGTCGCTCAGCGGAAACACCGCGTTGCCGGTCGCGAAGCCCGCGGTGGGCTGGCCGAAGGTCCGTGCGCGGGCGAGGCCGCGGAAGGCGATGAGGGTCGCTTCGCCGGAGCTGCCGGTGCGGGCCGAGGTGAGGACGGCGACCGGCGGCCTGGGGTTGGCCAGGCGCAACGGGTTGGTTTCGGCTACCGGCGCCGTGCCGATGGTGATGCGGCCGGCGTGCAGGGTCCAGGGGGTCGAGCCGTCCGGGCCCGCGAAGGAGCCCAGCACGCCGTCGTCGAGCAGTGGGGTGACGACGGTGAGCATCGGGTGCATGTCGCCGCCGCCGTTGTCGCGCAGGTCGACGATCCAGCCGCACGGGTGGCTCGCGTCGGCGGAGCGGAGGGCGGCCACCCCCGCGGCGACATAACGGCCTTCCGCGGCCGGGTTCAGGTGGAACTCGGGCACCGTCAGCACGGCCACGTCACCGTGGGTGCGGCTGCTCGGGACGGCGACAGTCGCCGGTGGCGCGGGCACGGCCTGCGCCGGGCCGACCAAGCTGGTGTGGTGATTGCCCAGCTCGGCGATCACGTTGCGGATCGCCGAGTACGTGCCCGCCGGCTCCGTCACGCCCGCGATTCGGCGCAGGGCGTCGGCTTCCGCAGCCGGCCAGTCGACGGAGTCCCGGTCGATCGAGTGAGCGCGGAGCAGGCCGATGGCGTTGAGCAGGTAGTCGCGTGCCGGGTTCGGTGGCGGGGCCGTCGCGGCGGTGGCCAGGCCGAGTACGAGAACCAAGACCACGAGCCCAGCAAGAACCCGACGCACCCAGAACTCCCCCAGGAAGAAAACTCAGCGGCGCCGGAACGCCGGCTCGATGACTTCCCAGCGTTGCAGGTTGTGTTTCGCGTCGGCAAGCGCGTCGTGCTGATCCGTGGGCGCCAAAGGCAGCTTCGGTTTGCCCGCGTCTTCCCAGCGTTGGCGCAGGTCGCGGGTGAAGCGGGGCAGTTGGCGCGGCAACGCCGGCATGGGGCCCCACAGCTGGGCGAGCGCGACGTGGTCGTAGGCGGCGAACCAGGCCCACAGTTCGATGCCGCCCGGGGGCTTGCCGAAGAACTCGAGCAGGTCCGTGCGGATCTGGGAACGGCTGCGCCACGCCTGGTCCGCGGGCGAGGGCAGCTTGGGCAGCACGTTGTCGCGCACCCACGGGCCCGCCTTGGCGGGGTCGAAGTCGGTCGACACGGCGTAGAACTCGCGGCCGCGCTCGTCAACGACACCGATCGAAACCAGGTCGATCGTCACGCCGTCCTCGATGAACTCGGTGTCGTAGAAAAAACGCACCGGTGAACTCTAGTGGCCTAGCCGGCCTTGGTCTCCGGGACCCGGTCGGCGTCGCGGCCCGACGGCTGTGCAGGCACCTTCGGCTTGGCGCCCGCGGCCTCGGCGGCGAGCAGCTCCTTGGCCTTCGCCGCGTAGATGTCCACGTACTCCTGGCCCGAGAGTTCCATCAGGGCGTACATGATCTCGTCGGTGATCGAACGCTCGATGAAGCGGTCGCCGGCCAGGCCGTCGTAGCGGGAAAAGTCGAGCGGCGCGCCGAAGCGGATCTCGAGGCGGCGGGGCCACCACATCTTGGAGCCGATCGGGTTGACCTTGTCCGTGCCGACCATGGCGACGGGCACGACCACGCCCTTCGACTCCAGCGCGATGCGGGCGACGCCGGTCTTGCCCTTGTACAGGCGGCCGTCGGGCGAGCGCGTGCCCTCGGGGTAGATGCCGAGCAGGTGGCCCTGCTTCACGAGGCGGATGGCGGTGTCGAGCGCGGCCTGCGCCGCGTTGCCGCTGGAGCGGTCGATGGGGAACTGGCCGACGCCGGTGAAGAACCACTTCTTGAGCAGGCCCTTGAAGCCCGGCTCGGTGAAGTACTCCGACTTCGCCGGGAACGTGACCTTGCGCTTCACGCGCAGCGGCATGAAAAAGGAGTCGGCCACGGCCAGGTGGTTGCCGGCGAGGATCGCGCCGCCGTCCTCCGGGATGTTTTCGGCGCCGACGACCTTCGTCGGCCACAGCGTCTTGAGCAGTGGTCCGATGAACACGAACTTCATGAGCCAGTACAGCACCGCGCTCTAGTCCTTCCCGAGGCTCGACGTCCGAGTTCCCAGTGGTCAAGCCTACGAAACCTCCAGGTGTGCGCACAATGCGGGACGAGCCGCTACTGGGTGGCAGCGATCGATCTCACAGCGGTACCAGGCAGTTCCGGGCACCGGCCGGGGCCCCACAAGACCACTCGACCGTGAGAGCATGGAAGACCTACACCGCTTCGATCGGAAGGGCGTTCGTCATGGGCGTGCTCGCCGGCGCGGAACCGTTCGCCCACACCGGTTCCTCCGGGGCCGGGTTCCTGCTGTGCCACGGCTTCACCGGGACGCCGGCCGGCCTGCGGGCCTGGGGCGACCACCTGGCCGAGGCCGGGTTCAGCGTGCGCTGCCCGCTGCTGCCGGGCCACGGCACGCGCTGGCAGGACCTGAACCGGACCACGTGGGAAGACTGGTACGGCGCCGTCCGCGAAGAGCTGCTCGCCCTGCTGGCCGAAAACGACACCGTGTTCGTCGGCGGGTTGTCGATGGGTGGCACGCTCACGCTGCGGCTGGCCGAGGAGTTCGGCGACCGGATCGCCGGGATCGTGTTGGTCAACCCGTCGGTCACGCGGCTGAGCGCCGACGCGAAGGTGCTGCCGCTGCTCGCGCGCGTGATCCCGTCGATCCCCGCGATCGCCAACGACATCGCCAAGCCCGGCGTCACGGAGCTGGCCTACCCGCGCACGCCGGTGCGCGCCGCCGCGAGCCTGGCGCGCCTGTGGAAGATCGTGCGCGCCGACCTGGGCAAGGTCACGCAGCCGGTGCTGCTGCTCCACTCCCGCGTCGACCGCGTGGTGGAGCCCGAGAACTCGCGGATCGTGCTGGCCGGCGTCGCCAGCACGGACGTGACCGAGGTGGTGCTCGAGAACAGCTTCCACGTCGCCACTCAGGACAACGACGCGGAACTGATCTTCAGCCGCAGTGTCGACTTCGCCCGGGCGCTGCGGGCGGGACAGGTGGGTGCCTGATGACCCGGGGGAAAGGCACGGACGGGCCCGAGGACGTCGACGCCACGTTCGCCGAGATCGTGGCCGACCTGCGTGCCGAGGGCGTGGGTCTGTTCCTCGAAGAGGACGCGCTCGAGCTCGCCGACGACACGGCGGGCGAACAGGCCGGCGACCCGTCCCCGCCGCCGGTCGCCAAGACCGACCCGAAGCCCGACAAGCCCGAGAAGGCACCCGAGGCCGACAACTGGCGCACCGGCGGCACCACGTGGGACGCCACGATGTTCAGCGACGACCCGGCCGAGGACGACGAGCACTTCGTGCCGCCGGAGCCGCCGCCGCTGCCGCGTCCGCGCAAGGGCGCGTTCGTGGTGCTGCTGTTCTTCGTGGTCGGGTTGCTGCTGCTGATCGTGCCGAACCTGATCGGCGTCGGGCCCGCGCTGGCGACGCCGCTGGGCATCCTCGCGCTCGCCACGGCGATCGCGCTCCTGCTGCTGCGGGTGCGCCAGGGCCCGCCGCCGGGTGCCGACCCGACCAACGGCGCCCAGGTCTGACCGGGCGGGTATGCGGATCGACTTCAGTCCTTCGCGGCGTTCGACGATCGGCGCGGAGTGGGAGCTGGCCCTGGTGGACCGGCGCAGCGGCGAGCTAGCCTCGGTCGCGGAACGGATCCTCGACGCGGTGCGCCCCGACGGCGCCGACGAGCACCCCAAGATCAAGCAGGAGCTGCTGCTCAACACCATCGAGGTGATCAGCGGCGTCTGCTCCACCGTCGCCGAGGTGAAGGCCGATCTGGCCGAGTCGCTCGACGTCGTGCACAAGGTCACCGACCCGCTGGGCGTGGAGCTGTTCTCGGCGGGCACGCACCCGTTCTCCAACTGGTACCGGCAGAAGGTGACCGACAAGGCGCGCTACGCCAAGCTCATCGACCGCACCCAGTGGTGGGGCCGGCAGATGCTGATCTACGGCGTCCACGTGCACGTCGGCCTCGACCACCGCGACAAGGTGCTGCCGGTGCTCGACGCGCTGCTCAACTACGCGCCGCACCTGCAGGCGCTTTCGGCGTCCTCGCCGTACTGGGGCGCGGAGGACACCGGCTACGCGTCGAACCGCGCGCTGATGTTCCAGCAGCTGCCCACCGCCGGGCTGCCGTTCCAGTTCCGCGACTGGGCCGAGCTGGAGCACTACGTCGACGACATGTTCACCACCGGCGTGATCGACCACTTCTCCGAGATCCGCTGGGACATCCGGCCCGCGCCGCACTTCGGCACGATCGAGATGCGCGTGTGCGACGGCCTGCCGACGCTGGAGGAGGTCGGCGCGATCGCGGCGCTCACGCAGTGTCTCGTCGAGGACTTCAGCACGCGCCTCGACCACGGCGAGCGGCTCCCGACGTTGCCGCCGTGGCACGTGCAGGAGAACAAGTGGCGCGCCGCCCGCTACGGCACGGACGCGATCATCATCCTCGACGCCGCCGGCCGCGAACGGCTCGTCACCGACGACCTCACCGACCTGCTGGAGAAACTCGAACCCGTCGCGCGACGGCTCGGCTGTGCGGCCGAACTGCGCGACGTCGAGACGATCCTGAAGTACGGCCCGAGCTACCGGCGCCAGCGCGCGGTGGCCAAGCAGCACAACGGTTCCCTCAAAGCCGTGGTCGCTTCGCTGGTCGCGGAGATGCGCGACGGGATCGCGCGCTAGCCGGCGTCCAGTTCGCGCAGCAGCGTGCCCGGGCCCATGATCGACGCGCCCAGCGCCGTGACCCGGGACCGCAGCTCGCGGTCGGCCGTGACCACCACGACGTGGTCGCCCGGCCGGGCCCGCGCGGTGACCTCGACGATGTGCGAGTCGCCGTCGGCCGGAGCCGTCGCGATCTCCACGCCGGTGACCGGATCGATGCCGCGCGCCTGCCCTTCGACGACGAGGACCACCCGCGGCCACCACTCCCACGCCGGCCCGGCGCCGATGCCCGCGATCGCGTCGGCGATCCCCCGCTCGGCCAGCTTCGCCAGCCGGTCGCGCAGGCGTTCGGCCGCGCCGCGGCGGTCGCGCCACCAGCCGTCGGGCCGGGAGCCCACCACGTTGGCGCCGTCGACGACCAGCACGAGCTCACGGCCGAGCTGTTCACGCAGTCCCGGCCAAGACTCGGCGAAGTCGCGGTGCAACGGCAGCTCGGCCACGTCCTCGGGCGCGACCCAGCGCAGCTCGGAGCTCTCCTGGTTGGCCACGCGCGCGTCGAGCGAACCGTCGGCCACGCCGAGCACGGTGGTGTAGCGCCAGGTCCCGTGGTCGAGCACCGACGCCGACAGCGCACGGAACGCCGTCTTCGGCACATCGGCCTCTTCCCACGCCTCGCGGGCCGCCGCCTCGCGCACGGTCTCGCCCGTCTCCAGCGCGCCGCCGGGCAGGGCCCAGGTGCCGCCGTTGTGCACCCACCAGGCGCGCCGCTGAAGGAGAACCCCGCGGGCGGGATCGGACAGGAGCAGCCCGGCCGCGCCGTGCGCACCCCAGTGCAGCCGTCCGCACGAACACCGCACGAAGCGGTTGGCGGTCATCGGCGTCACCCGGCCAGCCTTCCACAGGAAGCCCGCCGGACGCAGCCTCCTGGTGCAGGACTGTGATCGTCAGCCGCGTTCGCCGAGCCGTTCCGCGACGAACGCCGTGCAGGCGTCGAGGTTGTCCTTCAGCCGGTTCGCGCGCTTGCGCAGCAGTTCCAGTTCGAGCCGGCTCGGCGGCTGGTTCTCCCGGATCCGGAAGACCACCCCCGCCAGGCGGATCGACAGGCCGTAGGTCACGGAGTCGGCCGTGTCCAGGAGTTCCTGCAACACGCGCTGGTCACCAGCGGTGAGTCCCGGGGCACCCGGCCGGGGTTCACGAGTGCCCCGGGACGCGGTGGCCCTGCCGCCACCCGACGTGGCGACAGGGGTCGAGGCGTCCCCAGGTGGTGCGGACGGGGAGGTGTGCGTGGCGTCGGGCGCGGCAGCACCGGGATCGTCCTGCGGGCCCTCGCCCGCGAGGCGGAGTCGTGCGGTCATGGTCAGCCCCGCGCTTTCGAGAGTCCGGCCGGGCGCGACGCGACATCCGGGCGCGCGTCCGGAATCCCCAGCGCGCGACGGAAAGCCGCGTCGCACGGCGGGCAAGTCGGGTCGAGCCAGGGTTTGCCGGGGCTGTGGATGTCGTGCTCCCCGACGGTCGGCTCCGAGCCGCACAAGGCCGCGAACGTCGCCCCGGCATCGAGCGAGCCGAGGTGCACGGCCGCTCTCGCGTGACGCTGTCCTTCCGCTTGCTGCCACACGTACATAGAGCCCTCCCCGGCTGATCGACCACCAATTCTTTGCTGAAGTGAGTCTTTTGTGTGCATGCACACTATGCAAGTTAGTACACCCGATTGTAGTGTCAGTGTGCTGCTAGAGTCTGTGCATGCCCAGCACACGTGCGACACCCCGGCAGGTCGAACTCGGAGCGCTTCTGCGCAGGATTCGCAAGCGCGCCGGTCTGACCCAGCCGCAAGTGGCCGAGCTCGTGAAGCGGTCGCACTCGCACATCTCGCGCCGAGAACGCGGTGAACTCGGGTTCGAAGAACAGGCCGAACTGGAACTAACCCTGACGGTCACCGGCGCCACGAGCGAGGAAACCAGCCAAGCGCTGCGCCTCTTCCGCGGCGGAACGGACCCGAACTGGCTGATCCCCGGCATCGCCCGGGATCTCGTCGTGGTCACCGAATACGAGTCGGTGGCGCACAGCATCTTCGCGTTCCAGCCATCGCTCATCCCGGGGCCGTTGCAGACCAGTGAGTACGCCCGCACAGTCATGTCCAACGGCACGTCGACGGAAGCGCAGATCGAGGACCGGCTCAAATTGCGCATGGCGCGCCGGCAGGGCTATCTGACCGGCACCACTCGGTTCGAGGCGATCATCGGCGAGCAGGCGATCCGCTATCCGGCGTGCCCTCGCGATGTCGCGGTCCGGCAATTGCGAGACCTGTGCGAGGTTGCCGAACTGCCCCAGATCTCCATTCAGGTGCTGCCGTTCCGGCTCGGTTATGACCCGTCGAGAGACGGTGGGTTCGTCCTCATCCGCTCGGATTCGGCGTCCGTGGTCCACGTCGAGCAGTACCGTTCGTCGACTACCCTGACCAACGCGCGAGACGTCAAGGATTACCTGGACGCGGCGGACAGAATCCGTCGTGACGCGGTGGGCGCTGTCGCTACGGCGCGGCTCATCGCGGAGATCGCAGACGAGTTGGAGCGGGCGGAATGAGCGAAGGTGTCTGGCGGACGTCGTCCTACAGCGGCAACCAGGGAGAGTGCGTCGAAGTGCGCACGCTTTCCGAAGAGGCCGGTGTGCGCGACTCCAAGGACCGCGAGGGCGGCTCCCTGCTGATCGCCGGGGAGGCGTGGCGGGCGTTCCTGGAACGCCTCTGACCGTTGCGGTTTGCGGTGGAAGTGCCCCAGCATCCCGACGGTGCTGGGGCACTTCCGCGTCCAGGGTATGTCGGCGTCAGCCGGCGACAGCGTCAGCCGGCGACCTCGGCGACCGGCGCCTTGGCCGCGTCGAGGGCCAGGGCCGCGGCGCCGACGATGGCGGTGTCGTCGCCCAGGTGGGCGGTGCGGATGCGGGCCAGCGGGCGGTAGCGCGCGCCGGTGATGGCGCCCGCGTAGTGCTCGCGGGCCTCGTCGAGGAACAGCGGCGCCGACTCGGACACGCCGCCGCCGATCACGATGATCTCGGGGTCGAACACGTCCGCGACCAGCGCCAACCCTTCGCCGAGCCACTTGGCCAGCTCGGCCATCGCGCGCAACGCGATGGGGTCGCCGTCGCGGGCGGCGCCGGCGACGCGGCGGCCCGTGACCGAGCCCGGGTCGCCCGCGACCTCGCGCGAAAGCACCGTCGAGCGGCCCGGGTAGCGCGCGAGCAGCTCGACGGCGGTGGCGGCCAGCGCCGTGCCGCTGCAGTAGCGCTCCCAGCAGCCGTACTTGCCGCACGGGCACGCGCGCCCGCCCGGCACCACGGTGAGGTGGCCCAGCTCGGGGGCGACGCCGTAGGCGCCGCGGTAGATCTCGCCGTCGAGCAGCAGCCCGGCGCCGATGCCGGTGCCGAGCGCGACCAGCGCCGCCACCTGCGCGCCGCGGGCCGCGCCGAAGCGGTGCTCGCCGACGACGGCCGAGTTCACGTCGTGCTCCAGCGTCACCGGCAGGCCCACGCGCTTCTCGATGCGGTCGGCCACCGGCGCGTCGCGCCACGCGAGGTGCGGCGCGAACATCACCGACCGGCGGTCGCGCGCCACGAACCCGGCTACCGCCAGGCCCACGGCCGCGACGTCGTGGCGGTTGCGCAGGTCCTCGACGACGCCGGCAATGGCGTCTTCGAGGGCGTTCTCTTCACTCGGTGTCCCGACGCGTGCGGTGTCCAGGAGCGATCCCCGCTCGTCCACCACACCGGCGCGCACACTCGTGCCGCCGACGTCCACCCCTATCGTCAGCACTCAGTTCTCCCGCTCCGGCCGCCAGTCTTCCCGCTTGCGGACGGCGATGTGCTGCACCCGGGCGGCGGCTCCCGGGTCGTCCGCGGGGCTGGGCGCAGGTCGGGGCGCGGGCCGGAAACCCGGCATGTGCACACCCTCGTCGGGCTCCCAGCGGTCCGCGAGCACCGCCCGCAGCAACGCCACCAGCTGCGCCGCCTGCTCCAGCAGCCGGGCGGCGAACTCCGGCCGTTCACCTCGCACGACGGCGACGATCGCACACAACGGGCACCAGCCGCACCCCGAAGTCCCGGACACCCCCGAAGCACCCGGCTCGCTGTCGTGGGACGGCTCGTGGACCTCGTCGCGGCCGTGCCCGGCCGCCATCAGGCCTTCCAGCCACGGCGCGGCCCGCTCCACCACCAGCTCCACGAGCAGGCGGATCTCCTCGGCCAGCCGCAGGCCTTCGGCCGCGTACCCGGGCTCGTCCTCTTGGCTCACGAGCGACCCCGGTTCCCGGCCAGGCTGATGACCAGACCATTCGCATCGGACTCGGCGCCGGTGATCCGGCACGGCCGCAGCGTCTCCGGCAGGGCGATCAGCCGGCGGAAGCCGTCGACGGTGATCGCCAGGTCGTCGTCGACGCGGGCGAGGTCCACGTCGGACTCCCGCTGCAGCGGGATCGCGATGCGCAGCCGGAAGCCGTCGGCCTCCGGCGTGACCTGCAGCAGCGGCGTGACGGGCTTTCCCGTGCCGGACAAGGGATCCCGCGTGCCGTAGAGCTCGCGCGCCAGCTCGGCGAGCGCCTCGGCGCCCACCGGTTCGCTCGCCCGGTGCTCGACGCGCGCGAGGTCGGCCGGCCCGAACCCGGCGGCCGCGAGCTCGGCCAGCACGGCGTCCTGCTGGGCGCGCCGCGTGCGCAGCCAGGTGGCCGCGGAACCGCGCCAGAACCCGGGCGCGGGCATGAGGCGGTTGGCGATCAGGCCGTCGACGGCGATGCCGCGCAGGGCCAGCGACGTGAGCGTGCGGCGGGCTTCCGCGACGACCACGCGTTCTGGCGTGAGCACCAGCCGCACGGTGGTCACGGACGGGTCGGTGAGCAGCTCGCGCAGCGAGTCCAGGTGCGCACCCAGGCGCCGCACGGACCCGGCGACGCGGCCGCGGCGGCCGTAGGCCTTGTTCAGGTAGCCCGCGACGGCCTCGGGCAACGCCAGCAGGCGCAGCGTCTCGGCGGTCGGACCACAGTCGACCACCACCGTGTCCCACGGCCCGTGTCCGGCCAGGCGCTGCACCTCGCCGAGGGCGAGCAGCTCGTCGACGCCCGGGAGCACGGTCAGCTCCTCGGCGTCGAGCGCGTCGAGCCCAGCGTCGGCCAGCAGCGTGCGCAGCTGGTCGCGCAGCTCGGGCCACGTCCGGTCGGCCAGCACGCGGGAGTCGACCTGGCCGGCCCACAGGCCGGCCGGTGAGCCGTCGCGGCGGACGTCCACTTCGGACGGTTCCGGGCCCAGCGCCGCGCCGAACGCGTCGCCGAGCGAGTGCGCCGGGTCGGTGGACACCACGAGGGTCTTCCTGCCGCGCCCGGCGAGCGCGGTGGCGGTGGCCGCGGCGAGCGTGGTCTTCCCGACACCCCCCTTGCCGGTGAACAGCAGGATCCGCATGTCGCCCTAGCCTTCGGCCCGTCGCTTCAGCTCCTTGAGCGCCGTGTCCATCACCATCTTCTCGGCCTTGCGCCGGAGCAGGCCGATCATCGGCAGCGCCAGCTCCACCGAGAGCGTGTAGGTGACCTTCGTGCGCCCGTCACGCAGCGCTTCGAGCGCGTAGCGGCCGTTCTGCGCCTTCTGCATCTGGCCCTTGACCAGGTGCCAGCTCACGCCGAGCCCGCTCGCGTCCCAGTCGTACTCGAGCGTGTAGACGTCCTTGATCGGCCCGGCGTCCAGGGTCAGCTTCACCTGCTTGGCCCGTCCGGCGTCGTCGGTGCCCAGCACCTCGACCTCCTGGACGGCCTTCGCCCACTCGGGGTACGCGGGGAAGTCGGCGATCACCGTCATCACCCGTTGGGGCTCGGCGTCGACCTCGATGGACTGCGTGGACTGCTCGGCCATGGGACGAAGCGTAGCCGGAGAGCCACGTCACCAGCGCAGCACGTAGGGCTGCCCGGTCTCCTTGAAGTGACCCACGTTACGACACTCGGTGTGACCGAGCCGCCGCCGAGAGGCCAGCGGCTGGTGCACGTGGCCGAACACCGACCAGCGTGGCCGCTGCTCTCGGATGAGCTCCAGCAGCGCTTGCGAGCCCAGCTCGGCGCGCCGCGCGACCACGTCGTACGTCAGCTCGGCCACGGCCGGCGGGATGTGCGTGCAGAGCACGTCGACGTCCGACAGCTTGGCCACGCCCTCGTCGAACTCCTCGCGGGCCCGCAGGTAGGGCCGCCAGGCGGCGCCCTTGCGCGGGCGCGGCACCACGCCTTCGGGCAGCACCGCTCCCCCGACGAACCCGAACCGCAGGCCGCCGATGGTGGTGACCTCGCCGTCGAGCACTTGCACGCCGTCGCCGACGAACTCGGGCCACAGCGCGGGCGAGTCGACGTTGCCGGGCGTGGCGTAGGTCGGCGCGGTCATCGAGGCGAAGAGCGTGGCGTACTGCTCGCGCACGGCCTCGTCGACGGCCGCGGCCGGGTCGTCGAGCGTGGCCCACAGCGTGCGCGAGTAGGCGACCGTCTCGTCGCGGGTGCCCTCGCGGCGCAGGCGCGCGAACTGCGCGACCTTGTCAGCACCGAACAGGGCGCCCATGATGCCCTTCTCGTGCTCGCGGTAGTCGACGAAGTCCAGCAGGTCGCCGAGCACGACCAGCGCGTCGGCTCCCTCACCCGCCCGCTTCAGCGCGTCGGCGTTGCCGTGCACGTCCGAAACGACGTGAACCCGCACAAGACCCTCCTAGTCAGTGGTCCCGAGGTCTTCGGCCCGCGGCGGGATCCCGGGTTCGCGCCCGTCCTCGAGGACGTGCTTGAGCCCCAGTGCGAGGTGCTTCGCCGCGCGGGCCCGCCGGTCGAACTCCCGGCGCAGCTCACGCGGAGTCAGGGTCCGCGGCGCACCGCCGGGTCCGGAGGGCGTCGCGCGCAGGAAGTAGTGCAGCACGGTGCCGTCGAGCACGGGTTCCAGCCAGACCTCCATCGTACCGACGAGCGCACCCGTCACGGTCCAGCGCAAACCCTTGTCGCCACGGTCGGTGTACACCTGAAGTGACAGGTCCGGCCAGTACCGCCGCCAGGCGGCCGGGTCGGCGAACGCGGCGGCGATCGTGCTCGGCGGTACCACGATGAAGGTCTCGTCCACGAGATCGAGAGCGGGTGGTCCGGGGTTCACAGGCGCAGAATGTCACGACCTCGTCCGGCGGGTCGGCGCGGCGTGGTCTTAAGGTCTACGGCAAGCTAAGTTGACCGGCGGGTAACACCGCACGCGTCGAACACGGAGGTCCACGTGCGCGAATACAGCGCCCCCGCCGGGAAGCCGGTGACCGACGACGAGAACCTGGCCGACGTCGTCTGGGCGAACGCCGAGCGGTTCTCCGACGTCGTGAGCTTCCGCCGGCAGGTCGAGGGCACCTGGCTGGACGTGACGGCCAAGGACTTCGCCGACCAGGTCGCGGCCGTCGCCAAAGGCCTGATCGCCGCCGGCATCGGCCACGGCGACCGCGTCGCGCTCATGTCGAAGACCCGCTACGAGTGGACGCTGATCGACTTCGCGATCTGGGCCGCGGGCGCGGTCACCGTCCCGATCTACGAGACGTCGTCGCCCGAGCAGGTGCACTGGATCCTGTCCGACTCGGCCGCCAAGGCCGTGCTGGTGGAGACCGACACGCACCGCAAGTCCGTGGACGCGATCCGCGACCGGCTCATCACCCTGCAGCACACCTGGCAGATCGAAGGCGCCTCCCCCGCGGTCGACGAGCTGACCGCACTGGGCGCCGAGGTCACCGACGACGACCTGCACGCGCGCCGCCGCGAGGTCGGCGCGGGCGAGCTGGCGACGATCGTCTACACCTCGGGCACCACGGGCCGGCCCAAGGGCGTCGAGCTGACGCACCGCAACCTGCTGGCCGAGATCCGCGCCGACATCGAGGCGTTCCCCGAGCTCATGGAGCAGGGCAACTCGCTGCTGTGCTTCCTGCCGCTGGCGCACATCCTGGCCCGCGCGATCGCCGTGACCGCGCTGTCGGCCCGCGTGACGCTGGGCCACACGCCGGACGTGAAGAACCTCGTCGCGGACCTCGGCACGTTCCGGCCGACGTTCGTGGTCGCCGTGCCGCGCGTGTTCGAGAAGGTCTACAACTCGGCCAAGCAGAAGGCCCACAGCGAGGGCAAGGGCAAGATCTTCGACGCGGCCGAGGCGACCGCGGTCGACTACAGCCACGCCGTGGACAAGGGCAGCGTCGCGTTCGGCCTGCGGGCCAAGCACCTGGTGTTCGACAAGCTCGTGTACAGCAAGCTGCGCGCGGCCCTGGGCGGCCGGTGCGTCGCCGCGGTGTCGGGCGGCGCCCCGCTCGGCGGGCGGCTGGCCCACTTCTTCCGCGGCATCGGCGTGCCGGTGTTCGAGGGCTACGGCCTCACCGAGACCTCGGCGGCGGCCAACGTGAACACCAAGACCGCGTTCCGCGTCGGCACGGTCGGCAAGCCCGTGGCGGGTACTTCGGTGCGCATCGCCGACGACGGCGAGATCCTGCTCAAGGGCAACGTCGTGTTCGGCGCGTACTACAACAACGCCACCGCGACCGCCGAGTCGCTCACCGACGGCTGGTTCCACACCGGCGACCTGGGCGAGCTCGACGACGAGGGCTTCCTCAAGATCACCGGCCGCAAGAAGGAGATCATCGTGACGGCCGGCGGCAAGAACGTCGCGCCGTCGGGCCTCGAGGACACGATGAAGGCGTCGCCGCTGATCAGCCAGGCCATGGTGGTCGGCGACCAGCGGCCGTTCATCGCCGCGCTGGTCACCATCGACGAGGAGTTCTTCCCGTCCTGGAAGACCCAGCACGGCAAGCCCGCGCAGGCCACCGTCTCCGACCTGGCGGCCGACGAGGACCTGCTCAAGGAGATCCAGACGGCGGTCGACGAGGCCAACAAGCAGGTCTCCCACGCCGAGGCGATCAAGAAGTTCACCGTGCTGGCCAAGGACTTCACCGAAGCGAGCGGCGAGATCACGCCCTCGCTGAAGCTCAAGCGCAACGTGGTGAACAAGAACTACGCGGCCGACATCGAGGCCCTCTACAAGCGGTAATTTCGGCCCCGGCTGTATCTTTGGCCCCGGCTCCGCCGGGGCGTGCGAGATCGCCTGGAAGCCGGCTTCCCGATTGTGCGGTCGGATCGGCCGGTGGCCGATCGCACCGCACAATCGGGAAGCCGGCGCGATCTCGCTGCTGGGGCTGAGTCACGAGGCGAAACTGTCGTGGTGCGTTGAACGCAGACAGCGCCGCGTTGGGGTGGTTGGGTCAGGACTGAGGGTAAGCCTGCTGCTGTTGCTGCTGGTACTGGGGCTGGCCTTGGGGTTGCTGCTGCGGAGCGTGCTGGGCCTGCTGCTGTTGCTGCTGCGGCGCGCCGTCGGGGACCACGTAGACGGCGGTGCCGTAGGCGGCGATCTCGCTGGCGGTCTGGGCGATCTCGTTGCAGTCGAAGCGCAGCGCGAGCACGGCGTTGGCCCCGTGCGCCATCGCTTCCTGCGAAAGGCGGCCCAGCGCCTCGTAGCGGGAGTCGGACAGCAGCTTCGACAGGCCCTTGAGCTCACCGCCCGCCATGGCCTTGAAGCCGGCACCGAGGTTGGAGAACATGTTGCGGCTGCGCACGGTGAGGCCGAAAACTTCGCCGAACACGCGAACGACGCGATAGCCGGGCAGATCGTTCATCGTGGACAGCATGATCGGGAACTGCATGGGGGGTGCGGGTTGGGTCATGCGCCGGATCGTAGCCACCGGCGGCGCCGCGCACTTGCAAATCAGCCTGTGATTCGCTCGTTCCAGTCGATGTGGTGGTGGTACAGCCAGCCGGGCTTCTCACCGACGTCCTGGCCCGCGCTCGTCGCCACCAGTTTCTCCACGCGGGTGCGCCGCAGCTTCTCGTAGGCGGCGAACGCGGACGGCGCGTCGGGCAGGTCGCGCAGGCACAGCGCGAGCACCACGCTGTCCTCCAGCGCCATCGACGCGCCCTGCCCGGCGGCCGGGGAAGCCGCGTGGGCCGCGTCGCCGACGAGCACCATCGTGTCGGTGGACCAGACACGGGTGGTGGGCACGTCGTATGAGTGGCCGCCGAAGACGTCTTCGCCGGTCGCGGCCACGATGTCGGCGCACGGCAGCGGGTCGCCGTCGAAGGTCGCGTGGGCGAACTCGCGCCAGCCGGCCGGGGTCACCGCCGCGATCTCGTCGCGCGGGCGTTCGGTGTCGGGGATGCGGGCGAACCAGAAGGTGGCGCCGTCGGGCGCGGTGGTGAAGCCGAAGGCGGCGCGGGTGCCGCGGATCATGCGGTAGACGCCGGGCGCGGCGGGCAGGCCCTCGGCGCGGGTGTAGCCGTAGACCACGGTGAGGCCGGTGAAGCGGGGGCGGTCGGCGTCCGGGTCGATGAGGGTGCGGACCTCGGAGCGCACGCCGTCGGCGCCCACGAGCACGTCGCCGGTCGCGGTGGAGCCGTCGGCGAAGGTGGCGACGACGCCTTGAGCAGTGGTTTCGGCGGAGACGAGGCGGCGGCCGTGCTCCACGGTGATCCCGCGGCGGCCGGCTTCCTCCTGCAGCGCGCGGTAGAGCGCGGCGCGGGTGAGCGTGCGCGGCCCGGCGAGCTCACCGGTGTCGAACTCGCGCGTGCCCATCGACGTGCCGTCCGGCCCGACCAGCTCGACGCCGAGGGCGGCGAACGACGTGTCGTTCACGGGACCGTCGGCGTCGATCGCCTTCAGCGCGTCCATGCCGTTGTGCATCACCGTGAGGAACGCGCCGGCGTCGGCTCCTCCGGAGGGATAGGCCTCGAAGACCACGGGCTCGTGGCCGGCGCGCTGCAGCGCCATCGCCGTGACCGTGCCCGCGACGCCACCGCCGGCGATGAGAACGCGCATCGAAATCCCCCCAGTGCCCGAGTCCGTGCCACCGCCGACCGTACCGGGCGGCGGTGGCACAGAACGCCTCAGGCGGTCTGGGCGACGGCCAGGCGCAGGCAGACGACGAGCGCGCGCACGGCTTCCTCGACCTCTTCGAGAACCGGGAAGGTCGGCGCGATGCGGATGGTCGCGTCCTTCGGGTCGTCGCCGTACGGGTGCGTGGCCCCGGCCGGGGTCAGGGCGACGCCGGCCTCCTTGGCCAGGCGCACGATCTCCTTGGCGGTGCCCTCGGGCACGGTCAGCGAGATGAAGTACCCGCCGGTCGGCTTGGTCCAGGTGGCCAGGCCCGAGCCGCCCAGCTCCTCGGTGAGGATGCGGTCGACGGCCGCGAACTTCGGCGCGATGATCTCCGCGTGCTTGCGCATGTGGGCGCGCACGCCGTCGGCGTCCTTGAGGAACATCGCGTGCCGCAGCTGGTTGACCTTGTCGGGGCCGATCGTGCGCTTGGCCAGCACACCCGACCACCACGCGATGTTGGCCGCCGACGACCCGAAGAACCCGACGCCGGAGCCGGCGAGCGTGATCTTCGAGGTGGAGCCGAACACGAACGCGCGGTCGGCGTTGCCGGCCTCGGCGCACAGCGCCAGGATGTCGGCGACCTCGACCTCGGTGTCCGTGAGGTGGTGCACGGCGTAGGCGTTGTCCCAGAAGATGCGGAAGTCCGGCGCGGCCGTGGGCATCGCGGCCAGGCGGCGGGCGACCTCGTCGGAGAAGGTGACGCCGGTCGGGTTCGAGTACTTGGGCACGCACCAGATGCCCTTGATGCCGGCGTCCTCGGCCACGAGACGCTCGACCACGTCCATGTCCGGGCCCTCGTCGGTCATCGGGACCTGGATCAGCTCGATGCCGAAGCGCTCGGCGAGCGCGAAGTGGCGGTCGTAGCCCGGCACCGGGCACAGCATCGCGACGCGCGGCTCGTCGGCCCAGCGGCGCTCACCGCCCGGCAGGGTGCTCAGCAGCGCCTGCACCACGGCGTCGTGCATCAGCTCGAGGCTCGAGTTGCCGGCCGCGAGCAGCTGGTCGACGGGGACCTGCAGCGCGCCGGCGAAGATCCGGCGCAGCTCGGTCAGGCCCTTGAGGCCGCCGTAGTTGCGCGTGTCGGTGCCGTCTTCGGCCTTGTACTCGCCGTTCGGCAGCGTGAGCAGGTCCGCGGAGAGGTCGAGCTGCCGGGGGGACGGCTTGCCGCGGGTGATGTCCAGGGAGAGGCCGCGCTCGACGAGCGCCGCGTAGTCGCGACGGGCGGTGTCGACGTCGACGGGAGCAGTGGTCATGGGCTCAACGCTAAACCGCGCGTCGATACCATTTCGGGTGACCCCCTGTCCAGGGTCTACGGTGGGGTCTCGTGCGTCTCGTGATCCATGCCGATCAGCGTCAGTTCTCGTTGCGGGACAACACCGCCTGGGTCCCCGGCGACGGCGGGTGGTCCGACGAGGCGGTGACCTCGCACCGGATCGCGGTGGAGCCGTCGTCGCTCGCGGTCGCCACCGCGCGTTCCGATCTGGTCGAGGTCGACGTCGCCCTGCATGCCGCCGCGCCCGCCATTCCGGCCGACGCGGAGCACGCGGTCGAGGCCGACCTCGCCGTGCCGGGCGGGACGATGACGCTCGCCGGTCCGGCCGACTACCCGGGCCAGGAACACGAGCTGGTGCTCGCTCCCGGCCGGTACCGCGTGCGAGTGTCCTATGTGGAGAGCGGGCCGCCGGCCGTGACGTGGAACGAGCACGAGTACGGCGAGCACTTCCGCTACGTCGTGGACCTGTGGCCGGTTGCCGAGCCGACGCCCGTCGCCGTGGTGCGCCAGGGCGCCGCGGTCTGGGACGGCTGACCGGAAGCGGCCATCCGGGACCCCTCCCGCTCCTGCGCTCTTACCGTCTTCGCAGAGCAACGCGGAAAGCGGGGAGAGGCAGTGCGGGACAGCCAGAAAGCCGAGATCGTCCGGATCTCCGAGGCGGTGGCGCGGTCGATGTTCGGCCAGGCCGCGATGTACTGGGGCATCGACCGCGAGGTGCACGCGCGGCTGCCCGAGACGATCCGCCGCCACGCCGAGGGCCTGCTGCCGCCGCTCGCGCAGGCGGCGGTCGCAGATGCGACGCCGGACCTGGCCGAGGCGCAGGCGTCGGTGGAGCTCGCCCTGCGGGACACGCTGCGCGCGTCGGCAGCGGAAGCCGTGGAGTCCACCTCGGCGCAGCTGCTGCCGGACCTGGCCGAACGCGCGGTGCGGGCGGCGACGCCGGACGTCGAGTCCCTCCGCGCGAAGCTGGTGTCGGCGGCCACGCCGGAGGTGGCCGAGGCCGTACGCGAGCAGACGGCCCAGACCGTGGCCGGAGCCGTGGAAGAGGCCACCGCCGAGGTGCGGTCCACGCTCGCCGAGCAGCTCCGGCGCACGGTGCTGCCGGATCTCGCCCGCGAGGCCGTCACGAAGGCGACGCCCGATCCCGAAGAGCTGCGCGAGCACCTGCTGCACGAAGCGACGGCCGCGTTGTCCGGCAAGATCGAGAAGGCCGTGGCCGAGGTGGCGCGGCAGGCCAAACCCGACCTGGTCGAGCGGGTGTCGGCTGTGGCGGTGGCGCGCGTCCGCTCCGCCGTGCAGGCGGCGGCGGAGAAGGAGCTCGCGAAGTATTCGCCGACCGTGGTGTCGGTGGTGCTGCCGCAGGGCAAGCCGATCGAGCTGGCCGAGGACACGCACACCGTGCTGCCGGAGGTGCTGGTGGCCCTGCACGCGCGCTGCCACGTGCTGCTGGTCGGTCCCGCGGGCACGGGCAAGTCGATGCTGGCCAAGCATGCGGCGCAGGCGCTGGGGCTGCAGTTCCAGGCGTTGTCGCTGGGCCCGACCACGCCGATGAGCAAGGTGTTCGGCTACTACGACGCCAACGGCCACTACCACGACACCCCGTTCCGTCGGGCGTTCGAGCACGGCGGCGTGATGCTGCTCGACGAGCTCGACAACGGCCACCCCGGCCTGCTGGCCGAGCTCAACCAGGCGCTCGCGCTCGGCGTGTGCGCCTTCGCCGACCGCATGGTGACCGCACACGCCGACTTCCGGCTCGTGGCCACCAGCAACACCTACGGCACCGGCGGCGACCGCCAGTACGTCGGCCGCCAGACGCTGGACTCGGCCACGCTGGACCGGTTCGTGGTGCTCGACGTGCCCATCGACGAGGGACTGGAGGAACGCGTCGCGCTGCGGCACGCGCCTTCGCACCCGGACGCGGTGGAGGAGCTGGTGGCGTCGATCCGGGAGCTGCGCGCGACGGCGCTGGCCAAGAAGCTCCCGGTGATCCTCTCGCCGCGCGCCAGCATCGACGGCGCGAAGCTGCTGGAAGCCGGCGCGACCGTGGAGCAGGTCATGCAGTGGCGCGTGATCCGCGGGCTGTCGGACGCCCACCGCGCGGCGCTCGGGCTGGACTGATGCTGCCCGTCCACCTGCCCCCGATGCTGTCGTGGCACGAGTTCGTGGAGAAGGCCACCGCGCCGCCGACCGTCGTCGGCGCGGAGAGCCGCCGGTCCAAGGGCGGCTGGCACGGCGCGACCTGGGAAGAGGCGCTCACGCTCGCCGTCGACGGGTGGCCATTGGCGCTGGAGGAAGCCGACGTCACCGTGGCCGAGCTACGGGCGGGCGCCGGCCTCGACCAGGGGGCGACCGAGCTGGAACCCGCGTGGGACGTGACCGGCAGCGAGGTCGACATCGCCGCCTTCCTGGCCGGGGTGCCCGAATGCATGGTGGACGCGGTGCCGCGCCAGGTGTCGCGGCGCGGCAAGGTCGTCACGTTCCTCATCCCGGCCGGCTACTCGCACGCGATCGGGCACCAGGTGATCATCAACCGCGGCCTCGCGCTCGCGACACTCTGCACGGCGATCATCGACGTCGGCCACAGCGTCGAAATCTGGTCGGGGGACACGAGCACGCTGCGGACGCCGGAGGGAAAGCTGCGCTCCCGCGCGATGGCCCGGGTGATCACCGCGGGCGAGCCCTTCGACGTCGGCCGGCTGATCTTCGCCGTGGCCCACCCGGCCATGCTGCGCCGGCTCTGGTTCGGCGTGTGGGACGGCCAACCGAAGGAAGTCGCGAAAGCCATGATGCTCGACAACTACGGCCTGCCCGCCCCGTGCCGGACCGACGACCTGCCAGCCGACATCGCCGACCCGTACGTGCTCCCACACCTGGAGGAACACGACCGCCAGTGGGACGACCTGCCGTCCGCGCTGGCGTGGAGCAGGCGGATGTTCGGGGAGCTGGGGCTGATCCAGCACTGACACGGCGCTGCACCGCCGGCAGCAGCCACGATCACGTGCGGCGCTGGTTCTCGGCGAGATCGGACAAAGCCGCTCGGAGATTCACGATCAGGTGTCCGCCGGTGTTGTCACGGCCGCCGAGGGCAGGACAGCCGAGGGCTCCTCGCCAACGGCGAGGCCGATCACCTGATTGCCTCGGACGTCCGTCGTGAGCCCGACGGTGACCTCGATCCGCCTGCCCACAGTGGAGGTGATCACAAGGTCGGCTGCGTGCAGTGGGACGACCTGCCGTCCGCGCTGGCGTGGAGCAGGCGGATGTTCGGGAAGCTGGGGCTGATCCAGCACTGAAAACACCGTGCGCGGCCCGGCCGCGGCGGTCAGACTGGGGCGCGTGCACATGATCGACTTGCCCGACACCGTCCGCGGCGCCCTCGAACTCGAAACCACCGAACGCGGCCTGGTGCCGCACCGGCTGCCCGCGTGGGCTCGCGCGCGAGGGGACGCGCAGCTGGCCATGGTGGAGGCGCAACCCTCCGGGGTGCGGCTGGCGTTCCGGACCGCCGCAACCGTGGTGGAGCTGGACGCGCTGCGCACCAAGGTGTCCTACGTCGGCGCGGCGGCCCGGCCCGACGGGGTGTACGAGCTGTTCATGGACGGCACGCCCGCCGGCGCCGGGACGGTGGGCGGCGGGGACGAGCTTGTTGTCGACATGACGACCGGCTCGACCGAGGTGCGCCGCGGCGAGCCGGGCACGGTGCGGTTCGCCGGCCTGCCCGCGCGGACCAAGGACGTCGAGATCTGGTTGCCGCACAACGAACTCACCACGCTCGTCGCGCTCCGAGCCGACGTGCCCGCCAGCGCGCCGACCTCGGCCGGCCGCCGGCGGTGGCTGCACCACGGCAGCTCCATCAGCCAGGGCTCCGGCGCGGCCAGCCCTACCACCGCGTGGCCGGCGGTCGCCGCACGGCACGCGGGCGTCGAGCTCACCAACCTGGGCTTCGGCGGCAGTGCGCTGCTGGACCCGTTCACGGCGCAGGTCATGCGCGACACCCCGGCCGACGTCGTGAGCGTGAAACTCGGGATCAACCTGGTCAACGCGGACCTGATGCGGCTGCGCGCTTTCGGGCCCGCCGTGCACGGGTTCTTGGACACGATCCGCGCCGGCCACCCCACTGCCCCGCTGCTGGTCGTCTCGCCGCTGCTGTGCCCGATCCACGAGGACACCCCGGGCCCCGGCGCCCCGGTCTTCGAGGGCGACGGGGTGGTCCGCTTCCGCGCGACCGGTGAGCCGGGTCCGGGCAAGCTGACGTTGCGGGTCATCCGGGACGAACTGGCGCGGATCGTCGCGCAGCGTTCCGACGATCCGAATCTGCACCTGCTCGACGGTCTCGCCCTCTATGGCGAGGCCGACTTCGCGGAGCTGCCTCTGCCCGACGCGCTGCACCCGGATGCCGAGACCCACTTGCGTGTCGGCGAGCGCTTTGCGCAGCTGGCGTTCGGTGCGGGCGGTCCGTTCGGGAACGGGTAGCCGCCCGGCTCGGCACGGCGCGCGCCGGACCGAGCCAGGCCCTCGCCGAGCGATCAGTAGCCGGAGACCCCGCCGGTGCCGTTCGACGTGGTCGCCGGAGCGGCCCCGCCCGGGGTGACCACGACCGCGTGCCACGTGCCCAGCACGCCGTCGCCCTTCGTCTGCCCGGGGGCGCTGTCCTGGGCGTAGGTGTAAACGGGCTTCCCGTTGAAGGTCTCCTGCACGATGCCGTCGGAGCGGGTGAACGTGGCGAGCTGCCCGGGCAGACTCACGCCGTTCGCGGGCTGCGCCGGGCCGGTGATCGGCGGCCAGAGCGACTTGCACCCGCTGTCGGTGCACGCCGACATGCCGGGCTTGTCCTCGTCGAACGTGTAGAGCGTGAAGCCCTTGGCGTTCACGAGAACTGTCCCGAGCGACGTGTTCGCCTCACCCACCGTCGTGAGCGCGGCTGCCGAGGAGGCGGGCGCCTGAGCGCCGGCCGGCGGGGGCGCCGAGGCGGCCATGCCGCCGCTCCCGCACGCCGCCAGCACGGCCATCGCCGCGACCGCGCTGCCTGCGATCGCGAGAATCCTGAGGTTTTTCACGGTTTTCACCCTTCTCCTTCGCGACTCCCCCACACCCGGAACACGTAGCGCTCCGGGTCCGGGTTCGACCGGAACCCCTTGCGGCGACGCGGATCACACCGTCTCGTCCACTGTGGACGCAGCAGAAGTGAAGCGGGTCACCGCGGTGAACAAAGAGGACGCGGGTTTCGTGTGACCGGCCGGAAGGTTTCGGGCGAAAGCGCACTATTCGCCCGCGGAGGACGGGATCTACAGCGGGTCGAGACCGGTGATCTTCCACGCCCCGTCGACGCGGTGAGCGGTCACGGCCAGCTGCGCGACGGAAGACTGCGGCACTCCCCCGCCGGACAGGATCGTCTGCTGGTCCAGGAAAAGCAGCAGGGTCGCTTCGTCGCCGTGGAGGGTGCGGACGCCGGCGGAGCGGACGGTGGTGGTGCGGATCAGCTTGCCGGCGATGGCGCGTTGGGTCGCGGCGGCGAACTGGGCGTCGTACTGGCCGATGGCGGGTCCGCTGAGCACCGAGGCGGCGGCGCGCGAGGTGCGGTCGAGGTTGGTGTAGTCGTAGGAAAACAGGGCCTTCACGGCGGCGCTCACCTGGTCGCGGACCTGGGTGGTGGTGGTCTGGTCGACCAGGGCGTCGTCGTCGCGGGGTTGCAGGGCCGAGGCCTGCACGGCGAACCACGCCGCGCAGGCTAAGGCGACCACCGTCACGGCGATCGGCCGGCGTTTCATGAGCCCACCGCCTGGACGCCGGCGACTTTCCACGTGTCGCCGTCGCGGGTGAAGTCGACGGTGAGGCGCGCCTGTTTCGGCACGGGGGCGCCGCCGGCGGTGCTCACGCGGACGTCGAGCACGGCGATGACGCGGGCCGTGCCGGCGGTCGGGTCGAGGTCGGTGACGGCGGCCTGCAGGAGTGACGCCGTCGAGACGGTCTTGGTGCTCGTCGCGCGGTCGAGTTGCAGCCGGCGGTCGCCGGCGAGGGTGGCGCCGTACTGGCCGGTGGTGGCGGCGATCCAACGGTCCACGTCGGCGCCGCCGGTGTGGTAGTCGATCGTGTTGAGGGCGACCAGGTCCGTGGTCGCCGCGGCGACCACGGCGTCGCGGGCGCGGCCGCGGGCCAGGTCGTCGTCGTGGGCCGCGTGCCACCAGGACCAGCCGAACCAGGCGGCCGCGAGGACGGCGAGCACCGGCACGACCAGCAGCGCCTTCATCACGAGCCGCCCAGCAGCGCCCCGAGGCCGCCCGCCGGCGGCGTGAGCAGGCCGAGCAGACCCGGCAGCTGGTTCGCGTCCGGAGTGGTCGACGCCGCCGATTCCTTCGGTGCGGCCGGGATCGCCGGCGGCTTGCCGGCGTACGGCGCGTTCTGCGCCCCACGCACCTCGACGGGGCTGCCCGGCGGCTCCGCGCAGTAGGCGTTCACGTTCACCGGCGCTTCGGTGGTGTCGTTGGCCGGACGCTGCTTCGTGCCCTCGTAGCCCTTCGTGCACGACGCCGGGTCGAAGAAGTTGAACACCACACCGAGGTGCCCGGTGCCGTCCGGCGAAGTCGACGGCGAGAACGCCGAGATCACCGGATAAGCGACCAGCAGCTCCTCGATCGCGTCGGTGCGCGCGGACGTGATCTGGGCCGTGGTCAGGGAGTTCGCGAAGATCACGCCCAGGTCGGAACCCGAGGTGGCGAGCACGTCGCTGATCTGGCGGCTCAGCTGCGGCGCCTGGTCGATCACCGTGCGCAGGTCCGGGTCCGACGACTTCAGCTGCGCCGCGATCGTCTTCAGCCCGCCCGCGAAGTCGGTGATGTTCTGCGCCTGCCGTTCCTGCGTGGCGAACACCGTGCGCGAGTTCGCCAGCAGCCCACGTGTCTGCGGGATGTACTGCGCGGCCTTCGCGGTGAGCGAACCCGTGCTGTCCAACAGCTTCTGCAGCTGTGGCCCGGTGCCGGCGAACGCGTCGTAGGTCTCGTCGACGACGGTCTTGAGCGAGTCCGGGTGCACACTCGCCACGAGATCGTCCAAATGCGACAGCACGGAGTCCGGCGACGCGGGCAGCGACGTGCGGTCCTGCGTGATCACCGAACCGTCGTGCAGGTACGGGCCCGTCTCACGGTCGGGCAGCAGGTCCACGAACTGCTCGCCCACGGCCGAGCGGTTCGCCACCTGCGCGTGGAGGTCGTCGGGGATGTCCGGGCCGCCCGAGTCGAGGTCGAGGTGCACGTCGAGGCCGTGGCCGGTGAGCGTCATGGCCGACACGCGCCCGACGGTCACACCGCGGTAGGCGACCTCGGAGTTCACGAAGATGCCGCCGGAATCGGCCAGCTGCAAGGTGACCTGGTAGCCGCGCGAGCCGAAGAGCCGGTCGAGGCCCGCGTACTTGCCGCCCGCGTAGACCACCGACACCACGGCGATCACCACGAACGCGATGAGCTGGATCCGCGTCTTGCGCGAGGTCATCCCGCACCTCCCCCGAGCAGGCCGCCCAGCAGACCACCGAGCAGCCCGCCCGGCCCGGCCTGGTTCTTCGCCGGCGGAGCGGTCGTCGGCAATGGCAGGGGCAGCGCCGGCGTGGCCGCACCCGTACCCGGCGGCGAAGTCAGCCCGGAAATCTGGATCGGCGGCTGCGAGGAGTTGGTGAAGTTCTGCAGCAGCTTGTCGAGATCGAGGTTCACGGTCGCGTCGACGTTGGCGTAGTCACCCTTGATCGTGTTGCCCGCGTAGTCCGGGAACGGGTAGGTGAGCAGGATCTGCAACGCGTTCGGCAGGTCCTGGCCCGCCTCGCCGAGCTTCTGCAACGTCGGCTGCAGCGCCTTGAGGTTGGCCACGAGCTGGTCGCGGCTGCGGTTCACGGTGTCCACCGCGACGCCGGAAAGCTTGTTCAGCGCGTTCAGCATCCCCACGAGCTGGTCGCGCTGGTCGGCCACGATCTTCAGGCCCGGCGCCAGGTTGTCCAGCGCGGTCTTGATGTTCTGCTGCTGCCCGGCGAGCGTGTGCGAGAGCTTGTCCAGCCCGTCGATCGCGCGCAGGATCTCGCCCTTGTGCCCGTCGAGCTGAGTGGCGAGATCGTCCACTCGCGACAGCAGCGCGCGCATCTCGGGTTCGTTGCCGGACCACGCGTCGTTGAGCTCGTGGCTGATGTCCTGCAGCTGGCCGAGACCGCCGCCGTTGAGGAGCAGCGAAAGCGCGCCGAGGACCTCTTCGACCTCGGGGTTGCGGTTGGTGCGCCCGAGCGGGATCTGCGCGCCGTCGGCGAGGTGACCGGCCGGCTTCTCGGCGGTCGGCTGCCCCAGCTCGACGAACTTCTCGCCCAGCAGGCTCGACTGGCGCAGCTCGGCGCGCGCGTTGGCGGGCAGCTGCACGTCACCGTTCACGGTCATGGCGACCAGCGCCGAGCGCGTGTCGGGCGTGAGCGTGATCTTGTCGACCCGGCCCACGGCCACGTCGTCGACCTTCACGCTCGCCTGCGGCACGAGGTCGAGCACGTCGGTGAACAGCGCCGTCACGTGGTACGGGTGGTCGCCGAGATCGGGCCCACCCGGCAGCGGCGTCGAGTACAGGCCGTTGAAGCCGCCGTCGCTGCACCCGGCGAGCACGAGCACGCCGGCGAGCACCCCGGCCAGGCGCCGCCGCTTCACTTGCCACCGCCGGAAAGCTGCGTCATCACGTCCACGAGCGGGAGCGGCAACGGGGGCAGCTGGCCGTTCTGCAGCGAGTTGAGCACCTGCGGCACGGTCGGCAGCTTCAGCGCTCCGTCGAGGACCGGCGCCAGCTGCTTGCAGATGTCGGTCAGCGTCGTGGGCACGCCCTTCGGGGTGCCCGCAGCGAGGATCCGGCAGACGGTGAGGATCGGCGGGTTGGTGATCTCGTTGAGGTTGTCGCGCACGGCGATGGTGCCGGAGGCGGCATCGTAGGAGTTGATGAAGTTCGTGGCCCCGGTCGGCGCGATGTCGAGCACCTCGGCGAGCGCGGCCCGCTGGTCCACGAGCACGCCCGTGAGCGAGGCCAGCTTGTCCACATTGGACTCCAGGCCGGCCTTGTTGTCGGCCACGAACTGTTTCACGTCACCGAGCGAGGAGGCCAGGGAGCTCAGCGCAGCACCGACGTCGGCCGAGTCGTCGGCGAGGAACCCGCTGACGTCGGCGACGCGTTGGTAGAACTCGTTGAGCTGGCTGTCGCTCTGAGCGAGGGCGTCCGTGAAGGAGTTCAGGTTCTGGACGGTGGCGAACAGGTCGTCCTTGGAGTCGTCGAGCGTGCCCGCGAGGTCGGCGAGACGGCCGACGGTGGAGTTGAGGTCGGCGCCGTTGCCCTTGAGGTTGGCGGCCGCGGTGTCGAGGACGTCGGACAGGGCGCCGTTCTTGTTGGCACCGTTGGGACCCAGCGCGGTGGAGAGCTTGTCGAGGCTCGCGTAGAGGTCGTCGAGCTCCACCGGCGTGGCCGTCTTGTCGCGGGCGAGGACGGTGCCGCTGGCGAGCGTCGGGCCACTGTCGTAGGCCGGGGTCAGCTGCACGTAGCGGTCACTGACCAGGCTCGGGGCGACCACCACGGCGCCGACATCGACGGGGATCGGCACGTCGTCGTTCACGCGCATGTCCACGCGCACGGCCTGCCCGTCCGGCGTCACGGCGGTGACCTCGCCGACCGGCACGCCGAGTACACGAACCGAAGATCCGGCGTAGAGGCCGACGGTCTTGCCGAAGTAGGCCGACAACGTGGTGCCGCTGCTCGTGCGGAAGACCAGCCACAATCCGGCTGTCAGCAGTAGCGCCAAGACGCAGGCGAAACCCAGCCACGTCACCAGGCTCCGCTGAGTCTTCGTTTCGATCGTCACCGTCCACCCACCCCCTGGTTCGGCGCCGCGATGGGCGGGGTGCAGCCCTCGGGGTTGATCGACAGCCCACCCGCCGTGATCGTCGGCGGCAGCAGCCCGCACAGGTAGCCCTCGAACCAGCGCCCGTTGCCCGTCGCGTTGGCGCCGACGCGCGCGAACGGCGCCATCAGCGCCAGGCCGCGGTCGAGGTTGCCCTGGTTGCGCTGCAGCACGTCGGTCACCTTCCCCAGCGCGTCGAGCGTCGGCTTCAGCTGCGTGCGGTTGTCGGCGACGAGGCCGGACAGCTGCTGCGAGATCTGCTGTGTGCCCTTGAGCAACGCGCTGATCTGGTCCCGGCGGTTCTGCAGCTCGGTCAGCAGCAGGTTGCCGTCGCTGATCACCTGCTGCAGCTGCGTGTTGCGGTCCGAGAGCGTCTTGGAGATCGCGCTCGTGTTGGCCAGCAGCGTGTGCAGGTCGTCGTCGCGCGAGGACACCGTCTTCGACAGCGCGGACAGGCCCGAAAGCGTGTCCTTGAGGTACTGCGGGCTGTCCTTGAGCGAATCCGAGAGCGCGGTGAAGCTGTCGGCGAGCTGCTTCGTGTCGATGTCGCCGACGGTCGTGGACAACTGGTCGAACGCGTCCTGCAGCTGGAACGGCGTACGTGTGCGCTGCAGCGGGATCGTGTCACCGGGGCTCTGCGTGCCGGCGCCCTTCGGGTCGAGCGCGAGGTACTTCTCCCCCAGCAGCGTCTTGATCTCGATCGACGCGGTGGACGCGTCGCCCACGCGCACGCCCTTCACCCGGAACTTCACCAGCACCTGCTTGTGCGCCAGCTCCACCGAGGTCACCTGGCCCACCTTCACGCCGGCGACCTCCACCTCGTTGTCCGGCGCGAGCCCGGCGGCCTCGCCGAAGTACGCGGAGTACGTGGTGCCGTTGCCGAACATCGGGATGCTGTCGGAGAAGTAGGCCACGGCGGTCACGAGCAGGATCAGCACCAGCGTCACTCCACCGACCGCCGCCTGGTTGCGTTCCTTGAGCCGCTTCACGGGCCGCACCTCGCCGCGCGCTGGGTGGCCGGCAAGGGAACGATCGGCAGCGTCACGTCCAGCGACGAAATCCCGATCGTGCCTTCGATCCCGCACAGGTAGTAGTTGAACCAGCTGCCGTAGCTCAGCGTGCGCGTGAACTTCTCCAGGTTGCCCGGCAGCACCTGCAGCAGGTGGTCGAGCAGCTGGTCGGAGTCGGCGAGGTTGTTCGACAGCGTGCCGAGCTGCTTCACGTCGTCCTGCACGGCCGGGCGCGCGTCGGCGAGCAGACCCGAGGTCGTCTCGGTCAGCTCGCCCAGCGCGCCCACGGCGTCGCCGATCGGCTTGCGCTGCTCGGCCAGGCCGCTCACGAGCCGCTGCGTCTGGTCGATGAGATCACCCAGCTGCGGGCCACGCGAGTTCACCGTGGTCAGGACCTGGTTGAGGTTGTCGATGACCTGGCCGATCACCTGGTCCTTGCCGGCGATCGACGTCGTGATCGACGCGGTGTGGGCCAGCAGGCTCGTGATCGTGCCGCCCTCGCCCTGGAAGACCTGGATGATCTCGGCCGAGAGCTGGTTGACCTCTTTCGGGTCCAGCGCCTGGAACAGCGGCTTGAACCCGTTGAACAGCACGGTGAGGTTCAGGGCGGGTTTGGTGCGCTCGGGCGGGATCGTCGCGCCGTCGGCCAGCGTGCCGCCGCCGGTGACGTCGGTGCCGAGCGCGAGGTAGCGCTGGCCGACGAGGTTGCGGTACTTGATCGTCGCGGTCGTGAGCGCAGGCAGTTTGTACTGGGCGTCGACGGCGAAACGCACGTTGGCTAGATTCTGGGCTCCGTTCTGGTCGCCCTGCTGCACGTCGATCGAGTCGACCTGCCCCACCTTCACGCCGGAGATGCGCGCGTCGTCGCCCGGCTGCAGGCCCGACGCGTCGGTGAACTTCGCGGCGAAGCCCGCCGTGGTGCCGAAGTTCGTGTTCGCGATGGTGGCCGCGAGGATGCCGGTGAGCAGCACGGTGACGGCGGCGAAGATCAGGATCTTCACCAGCGCGGGGACGAAGGACCTCACTTGAGCTCCACCTCCGCTCCGCGGTAGAGCGGCCCGACGAGCAGGCCGGCCCAGCCGGGCACCTGGTCCGGTGTGGTCTTCATCGCCGACGAGGCCAGCAGGTCGATCAGCTCCTGCTCGTCGGTGGACCCGAAGATCGAGGGCGCACCACCCGACTCGCCGCCGCCGCCGTTGCCCTTACCCGCGACGGTGTTCGACGTGATCGCGCCCGAGGTGATCTCGCCCGGCAGCGACTCGGCCGGGCTGTGCGGCGGCGCGGGTTTCGAGGAGCCGTCCTTGACCGCGCCGTCGGGCGGGTACTGCGGCCAGTACCCGGGTTTCGGCACCTGCGGGTAACAGCGGGGGCCGCGCTTGTCGTCGTACTTCGGCTCGTCGACGCCCGGCAGGTACTTGCCGCGGCTGGCGCTGAACTCGATCGTCACGCGGCTCACCTCGGGGTGGGCCGTGCCCTTGCCGAACGCCAGCTCCGCCTCCGGCACCGAAGCGGCGAGCTGCTTGAGCAGGCACGGGTACTCGGGCGCGTACTTCGCGAGCACGTCGAGCGTCGGCTGCACGGCCGTGGTGAGCCGGATCAGGTTGTCCTTGTTGACGTCCAGGAAGCTCGTGAGGTCGGCCGACGCCGCCGAGACCGAGGCGTACACATCGGACAGTCCCTGGCGTTTCTCCACAATGGTCCGAGTCGTCGTGGTGAGGTCGGCCAACGCGTCGAGCAGGTCGGGCGCGGCCTTGTCGTAGGTGCCCGAAACGTTGGCCAGGCCCGTGATGTCGGCCTTGAGGTCGGGCAGCGACGGGTTCAGCTGCCCGAGGTAGTCCGACAGGTTCACGAGCGTCTGGCCGAGTTGCTTGCCGCGGCCGTCGAGCGCGCTCGACACGGCGCTGAGCGTGCTGGAGAGCTTCTCCGGTTGCACCGCCTGCAGCAGCGGCATCACGTCGTCGAGCACCTGTTCCAGCTCGATCGCCGTGCTGCTGCGGTCCTGCGGGATCACGTCGCCGGCTTCGATGTGCGCGGCGGGCTTTTCGGGTAGCTGCAACGCGACGTAGCGCTCGCCGAAGAGCGTCTTGGGCAGCAGCCTCGCTGACACGTTGCTGGGGATCTCGTCGATCTTGTCCGGCTGCAGCGCTAGTTCCAGCTCCGCGTGGTCGCCCTTTGCCGTGACCGAACGGATTTCGCCCACGAGCAGGCCGCGCACCTTCACGTCGCCGCCCGTGCGCAGCTGGCTGCCGACGTGGTCGGTCTCCAGCTTCACGAGCGTGACGGGCGTGAAGACCTTCTTGTAGATCGCGATCGTCGTCGTGAAGAACAGCGCCGCGACGACGAGGAAGACCAGCCCCAGCACCTGGTACCGGAGCCGCTTCAGCGTTTCGCGCCGCGTGCTCATCCGGAGATCCGCACGGTGGTGTTGGCGCCCCAGATCGCGAGGCTGAGGAAGAAGTCGAGCACCGAGATCAGCACGATCGAGGTGCGCACCGCGCGGCCCACCGCGATGCCGACGCCGGCCGGCCCGCCGTCGGCGGTGTAGCCGTAGTAGCAATGGGACAGGATCACGATCACGCTGAACACGATCACCTTGGCGAACGACCACAACACGTCTTCAGGGGGCAGGAACAGCGTGAAGTAGTGGTCGTAGGTGCCGGCCGACTGGCCGTAGAGCCAGATCGTGATCTGCCGCGACGCGAGGTAGGACGACAGCAAGCCGATCGCGTACAGCGGGATCACCGCGGTGACGCCGGCGAGCACCCGCGTCGTCACGAGGTAGGGCATGCTCGGCACGGCCATCACCTCGAGTGCGTCGATCTCCTCCGAGATCCGCATCGCGCCCAGCTGCGCGGTGAAGCCGCAGCCGACCGTCGCCGACAGCGCGAGTCCGGCCGAGAGCGGCGCGACCTCCCGCGTGTTGAAGTAGGCGGAGATGAAGCCGGTGAGCGCGGCGGTGCCGAGCTGGTTGAGCGCGGAGTAACCCTGCAGGCCCACGATGAGACCGGTGAACAGCGTCATGCCGATCATCACGCCGAGCGTCCCGCCGATCACCGCGAGCCCGCCCGTGCCGAAGCAGACTTCGGTGAGCAGCCGGCGGGTCTCGTGGCCGTAGCGGCGGATCGTGCGCGGCGACCAGGCGAGCGCGCGGCCGTAGAACGACAGCTGGCGCCCGAGGCCTTCCAGGCTCGCGCCCGGACGCGCGATGATCTCGAGCGTCCGGTCGGACAGCGCGGGGGCCTCGATCGGTTCGGCGGTCACGTCACAGCGCCTTCGGCGGCACGATCTTGAGGTAGATCGCGGTGAGCACGACGTTGATGAGGAACAGCAACAGGAACGTGATCACCACGGCCTGGTTCACCGCGTCGCCCACACCCTTCGGCCCGCCCGCGGGGTTCAGGCCGCGGAAGGCCGCGACCACGCCGGCGACGAAGCCGTAGAGGAACGCCTTGATCTCGCTGATCCACAGGTCCGGCACCTGGGCCAGCGCGTTGAAGCTGGCCAGGTACGCACCGGGCGTGCCGCCCTGGAGCACGACGTTGAAGAAGTAGCCGCCGAGCACCCCGACCACGCTGACCAGGCCGTTGAGCAGCACGGACACCACGATCGCGGCGAGCACGCGCGGCACGACGATGCGCTGGATCGGGTTGACGCCGAGCACTTCCATGGCGTCGATCTCTTCCCGGATCTTGCGCGCGCCGATGTCGGCACAGACCGCACTGCCGCCCGCGCCGGCCACCAGCAGCGCCGTGATCAGGGGGGCGGCTTGCTGCACGATCGCGAGCGCGCTCGCGGCACCCGTGAACGACTGCGCGCCGATCTGCGTGGTCAGCGACCCCAGCTGGAGCGCGATCACGGCCCCGAACGGGATGGCGACCAGCGCCGTCGGCAGGATCGTGACACTCGCGAAGAACCAGCACTGCTGGATCCACTCGCGGAACTGGAACGGACGCCGGAAGATCGCCCGCAGCACCTCCCAGGACAGCGTGGCGAGCCGGCCGACCTGGGTCAGCGCCGCGGTGCCCGGGAGGGTGATCGAGCCGCTCTCGCTCACCACACCTCCCAGTAGTCACCCCCGAGTCTTGTCCATACCTCCCGCCCGATTTCCGTTAGCGGTGTTCACTGCTCGCTCTCAGTCGCGTGGATCACAGCTTCAACGCGTGAGTCGCCGTAGCCCCGCCATCCGCTACGAACTCGCTCCCGGTGCAGTACGAGCTCTCGTCGCTCGCGAGGAACACCAGCAGCGGCGCGATCTCGTCGGCCCGCCCCACCCGGCCGAGCGCCACCTTCTTGCCGACCCACGACACGTCGACGTCGGCGCCGGCGGCTTCGGAAACCATCTTCGTGTCGATCATGCCGGGATGGACGGAGTTCACCCGGATGCCGTGCGCGCCCAGCTCCAGCGCGGCGACCTTGGTCATCCCGCGGATCGCGAACTTGCTCGCGGTGTAGGCGACGAGGAACGGCATACCGGCAAGTCCCTCCACAGAGGACACGTTGACGATGGAGCCGCCACCGGCCCCGGTCATCGGTTCAACGACCGACCGCATCCCGAGAAACGCCCCGGTCTGGTTCACACGCACCACGCGTTCGTAGTCGGCCAGTGTGGTGCTCTTCAGCTCGGCGAAATGCAGGACGCCGGCGTTGTTCACGAGCACCGTCGGCGGCCCGAACTCGGCGACGGTCCGCTCGATCGCGGCCGTCCAGCCGTCCTCGTCGCCCACGTCGAGGTGCTGGAACACCGCGGCGTCGCCGAGGTCGGCGGCGAGCTGCTTGCCCTCGGCGTCGAGCACGTCGGCGATGACGACGCGGGCGCCCTCGGCCACGAACGCGCGCGCGGCCGCCGCGCCCTGGCCGCGGGCGGCGCCGGTGACGAGGGCGACGCGGCCGTCGAGCCGGCCCACTACATCAGCTCCTCGCCGAGCGGCATGAGCACGGTCTTGAGCTCGGTGTAGGCCTCGAACGCCGACAGCCCGCCCTCGCGCCCGAGGCCCGACTGCTTGAACCCGCCGAAGGGCAGGTGCGGCTCGACCTGGAAGCCGTTGACGCCGATGGTGCCGGCGCGCAGCCGCCGGGCCACGCGGAACGCGCGGGCGGAGTCGGCGGTGAAGAGGCCGGCGCCGAGGCCGTACTCGGTGTCGTTGGCGAGCGCGATCGCCTCCTCTTCCGAGCCGAAGGGGACGACGGCCAGGACGGGGCCGAAGATCTCTTCCTGCGCGATCGTGGCGTGGTTGTCCACGTCGGCGAAGATCGTCGGGGCCACGAAGTTGCCGCTCGCGTAGTCGCCGTCGAGCCGTTCGCCGCCGGTGACGAGCCGGCCTTCCGCCTTGCCCTTCTCGATGTAGCCGAGGACGCGTTCGAGCTGGCGGCCGTTCACGAGCGGGCACGAGATCACCGCCGGGTCGAACGGGTCGCCGTAGGTCACGGCCGCGGCCATGCCCTGCGCGGCGGCGAGGAACTCGTCGTAGACGTCGCGGTGCACCAGCGCGCGGGTGTTGGCCACGCACGCCTGGCCGGACAGGCCCATGGTGACCGCGCCCATCGTGGTCATCGCGGCGAGGCCGACGTTGGGCGCGTCGGGGAACACGATGGCCGGGCTCTTGCCGCCGAGCTCCAGCGACACGCGCTTGAGCGTGCCCGCCGACGCCTCGACGATGCGTTTGCCCACCGCGCGGCTGCCGGTGAAACTCACTTTGTCGACATCCGGGTGCGTGATGAGCCGCTCGCCCGTCGGGTCGCCGGGGCCGGTCACGAGGTTGAGCACGCCCGCGGGCAGGCCGGCCTCGGCGAGCAGCTCGACCATGCGGATCACGGCGAACGACGCGTACTCCGAAGCCTTGAGCACCACTGTGCAGCCCGCGCCGAGCGCCGGGGCCACCTTCTGCGCGAAGAGCAGGAAGGGCGCGTTCCACGGCAGGATCGCCCCGACCACGCCGATCGGCTCGCGGAAGGTCATCGCCAGGTGGTCGCCGCCCTGGTACGGCGGCAGCGTCTGGCCGCCCGCCTTGTCGACCCAGCCGGCGTGGTGGGTGAACACGTCGGCCGCGGCGGCCACCGACGTCGCGTAGATCGCGCCGAAGGACAGCGGCACGCTGTTGTCCAGGGCCTGCAGCGCGCGCAGCTCGTCGGCGTGGGCGCGCAGCAGCTCGGCGTACTTGAGCAGCACGGCGATGCGGGTGCTCGCCCGCGAGGTGCCCCACGTCGCGAACGCCGCGCGGGCGGCGGCCACGGCGTCGTCGACGTCGGCGGGACCGGCCACGGCGAACTCGCCGATCTCCTCACTCGTGGCGGGATGCAGGTGGGTCCACGTCGCGCCGTCGCGCGCGGGCGTCCACTCGCCGCCGATGAACAGCTGTCCGGCCTTGAGCCCGGCTTCGTCGCGATGGGGTAACACGGTGAGCGTCATGAGGTCTCCCGGGAGGTCAGGGCAGGGTGAGCAGCTCGGTGGCGGCGAACATCCGCTCCGGGTCGCGGCCGGCGAAGTGCGCGCCGACCGTCTCCGCCAGCTCGGCGGGGGTCCACGTGCCGTTCGCGGCGTCGAAGCGCTGCTCGACCGAAGGTGGACGGAGCAGCGCGACCATTCCGCCGTGGACCACGAAAACCTGGCCGTTGACGTGCTCGGCGGCGGGCGAAACGAGGAAGGCGACGAACGGGGCGACGTGCTCGACCGACAGCGGATCGAGGCCGATTTGGGGCGCGTCGCCGAAAACATCGGCCGTCATCGCCGTGCGGGCGCGCGGGCAGATCGTGTTGGCGCGCACGCCGTACTTCGCGAGCCCGCGCGCGGCGGACACGGTGAGCGCGGCGATGCCGGCTTTCGCCGCGGAGTAGTTGGGCTGGCCGGGTGAGCCGACGAGGAAGGCCTCGGACGCGGTGTTGACCAGCCGTCCGTAGACCGGCTTTCCGTCCACTTTGGCGCGTTCCCGCCAATGCCGTGCGGCGGCGCGGGAGAGCAGGAAGTGGCCGCGCAGGTGGACGGCGATGACCTGGTCCCATTCGGCGTCGGTCATCGAGAACAGCATGCGATCGCGCAGCACGCCGGCGTTGTTGACCACGATGTCGAGGCCACCGAAGTGGTCCACGGCGGCGGTGAGCAGCTCCTGCGCGGTCGCGGTTTCGGAAACGTCACCCGCCACCGCGAGCGCTTTGCCGCCGCGCGCCACGATTTCCTCGACGGTCGCGCGGGCTTCGGTGACGTCGTTGACCACCACCGCCGCGCCTTCCCGGGCCAGCGCGAGCGCCTCGGCCCGGCCGAGCCCGGCGGCGGACCCGGTGACGATGGCGACCTTGGCGTCGAGGCTCACGCCAGCGTCACCACCTGGCGGATCACGTCGGTGCTGCCTTCGCGCAGCAGGCCGAGGCCGTCGTTGAGATCGGCGAAGGTGAGGCGGCGCGAGATCATGCCGTCGAGGTCGAGCAGGCCCGCGCGCCAGAACCGCAGCATGGTGGCGGTGTCGCGGTGCACGTGCGAAGAACCGTAGAACGAACCGAGGATCTTCTTGTCGTGCAAGAAGAGTTCCTGCGCACTGAACGACACCATCGCGTCGCCCCGCCCGGCGCCGACGACCACCACCGCACCCCCGCGGCGGGCGGCGTCCCAGCCGGCGCGGATGGTGGCGGGCGCACCGACCACGTCGAACGCGTAGTCGAACCCCTCGCCGCCGGTCAGCTCGCCCTTCAGCTGGTCGAGGTTCTCCGGCGTCACGGCGTGGGTGGCACCGAAGCCTCGGGCGACGGAATGCTTGCCCTCCACCGGATCCACGGCGACGATCGTGGCCGCGCCGGCGATGCGCGCGCCCTGGATCACGGAGATCCCGACGCCGCCGCAGCCGAAGACGACCACTGTGGAGCCCGGCTCCACCTTCGCGGTGTTGAGCACCGAGCCCACTCCGGTGAGCACACCGCACGCGATGAGTGCGGCCGTCTCGAACGGCACGTCGGCGTCGACCTTGATCGCACCCGACGAGGGCACCACGACCTCGTCGGCGAACGTGCCGAGCCCCGCGTAGCCGAACAACGGCGTGTCGCCCAGACGGAACCGCGGCGTGGTGAACGCGGCGATCGCGTGCACGGCGCAGAGGTTCGGCTGACCGCGCAGGCAGTTGGCGCACGAACCGCACGGCGGCACGAACGACACGGTGACGTGGTCGCCCGGCTGCAGGCGCGTGACCGCGGAGCCGACTTCGAGGACTTCGCCCGAACCCTCGTGGCCGACGACGCCGGGCGCGAGCGCCGGCAGCGTGCCGTCCATCGCGGAGAGGTCGCTGTGGCAGATGCCCGACGCCCGCACCCGGATCCGGACCTCGTCCGGCCCCGGATCGACGGTGGTGACGTCGTCTCGCAGCTCCAGCTTGTCGTCGCCGATCGCGTTCAGTACGGCTGCTCTCACCGCGAGCCTCCTCGTCGAAGCCTGCCTTGGTGCCCCAGACTAGAATCTGTTCTCGTTTCAGGCAAGGCTCGCGACGCCTTCCTTCTTACTGGTCCGACTGCTACAAATAGAACAAGTTCTATACAACCGGCGGCGAGGTGAGCGGTGCGGATCGACCACACGGACGCCCAGCGCGAGCTGGCGGCCCAGCTCCGGGAGTACTTCGCCGAGCTGATGACGCCGGCCCGCCGGGAGAGCCTCGCGGCGGGTGGCGGTGAGTACGGCGATGGGTTGGCGTACAAGGAGATCGTGCGCCGGCTGGGCAAGGACGGGTGGCTCGCGCTGGGCTGGCCGCAGGAGTACGGCGGGCAGGCGCGCTCGATGCTCGACCAGCTCGTGTTCACCGACGAGGCGGCGTCCGCGGGCGTGCCCGTGCCCTTCCTGACGGTGAACACGATCGGGCCCACCATCATGCGCTACGGAACCGAGGACCAGAAGGCGTTCTACCTGCCGCGCATCGCCGCCGGCGAGCTGCACTTCTCCATCGGCTACTCCGAACCGGGCGCGGGTACGGACCTCGCGTCGCTGCGCACGCGCGCGGTGCGCGACGGCGACGAGTACGTGATCACCGGCCAGAAAATGTGGACCAGCCTCATCGAGTACGCCGACTACGTGTGGCTCGCGGTGCGCACCGACCCGGACGCGCCCAAGCACAAGGGCTTGTCGATGCTCGTCGTGCCGACGTCGGCGCCCGGGTTCTCCTGGACGAAGGTCCACACGGTCGCGGGCCCCGGCACCAGCGCCACCTACTACGACGGGGTGCGCGTGCCCGTGACCGCGCGCGTCGCCCAAGAGAACGCGGGCTGGCCGCTGATCACCAACCAGCTCAACCACGAGCGTGTCGCGCTGACCTCGGCCGCGCCGATGCGCGCCGCGCTGCACGACGTCATCGAGTGGGCGCGAACCGCCGTCACCCCCGAGGGCACGCCGCTGCTCGACGCCGAGTGGGTGCGGCTGAACCTCGCCCGCGTGCACACCCGCGCGGAGTACCTGAAGCTGCGCAACTGGCAGATCGCGTGGGCCGCGGCGCAACGCGAGCTCGGGCCGGCCGAGGCGTCGGCGACGAAGGTGTTCGGCACGGAGTCCGCGATCGAGGCCTACCGGCTGTTGATGGAGGTGCTCGGCGCGGCCGCCGTCGTCCGCGAGGGCTCGCCGGGCGCGGTGCTGGCCGGCCGCATCGAACGGCTGCACCGCTCCGCCCTCATCCTCACCTTCGGCGGCGGGACGAACGAGGTGCAGCGCGACATCGTCGCCGCGGCCGCGCTCGGCCAGCCCGTGACGCGTTAGGAGCACCGCCGTGGACTTCTCCCCCACCGAGGCGCAGCAGGACCTGGCCGCGCTGACCCGCCGCCTCCTCGCCGACCACGTGACACCGGAAACGCTGGGACCGCACGGTTCCGGGGGCTTCGACGCGCCATTGTGGACGCGGTTGGCGCAGTCGGGTGTGCTCGACGCGGCCCTGCCCGCGGCCGTCGGTGGTGGCGGGTTCGGGTTGCTGGAACAGTGCTCGGTGCTGATCGAGATCGGCCGGGCCGTGGCGCCGCTGCCGTATCTCTCCTCCGTGGTGCAGGCGGGCTCGGTGCTGGCCGAGCTGGGCCGGCCGGAGCTGGTGGAGCGCTGGCTCCTGCCGGTGGCACGCGGTTCCGCGGTGCTGGCGGTCGCGGGCGGTTTCACCGAGACCGGCGGACGGCTCAGCGGCACGCAGACCGCGGTGCCGTTCGCGGCGTTCGCCGACGCGGTGCTGGCCGAGACTCCAGGCGGGGTTTTCCTGGTGGAACGCGACGCCCCCGGCGTCTCCATCGCCGCGCAGCAGACGATCGACCACGCCGACGCGGGCCTGGTCCGGCTCGACGACGCCCCCGGCACGCCCCTGGGCGACGTCGGCCGAGCGTTGCGACAGCGCGGCGCGGTGGGGTTGTGCGCGCAGCAGCTGGGTGTCGTCGAGCGGGCCCTGGAGCTGACGGCCGCCCACACGCGTGAACGCGAGCAGTTCGGCCACGTCCTCGGCGGTTTCCAGGCCGTACGCCAGCGGCTCGCCGACGCGTACCTCGACGTCGAAGCCGTGCGGCTCACGCTGTGGCAGGCCGCGTGGCGCCTGTCCGAAGGCCTGGCCGCCGACGCCGAGATCGCCACCGCGAAGTACTGGGCCGCCGAAGCCGGCCACCGCGTCGCCCACACCGCGGTGCACCTGCACGGCGGCGTCGGCATCGACGTCTCGCACCCGCTGCACCGCTACTTCGCGGCGGCCAAACGCCTCGAGTTCACCGGCGGCGGCGCCACCGCGCAGCTGCTCACTCTGGGCGGGCTGCTGACAGCTTCGCCGGATCGGTGACCACGGTCAGCTCCGTGATCCGCCCGTCGACGACCGTGAACGCCAGCAGCGCCACCACCGTGCCGTCCTCGTCGAGGGACACGACACCGGGGCGCCCGGCCACGAGCACGTCCCGGCCCGTGGCGGCCAGGCCGCCGGACAACCGCGCGCCGCTCGCGACCTTGGTGGCGCCGAGGACCACGACCACGCCGTCCGGGGTTTCGGAGGTGAGCCGCACGTCGGGGTCGAGCACCCGCAGCAGCCCGGCGAAGTCGCCGTCGCGAGCCGCCGCCAGGAAGGCCCGGACCACCTCGCGCTGCTCTCGTCCGGCTGAGGGCCGCTCGGATTCCCGTACCTTCCGACGGGCACGGCTGGCGAGCATCTTCGCCGCGGCGGTCGACTTGCCGAGGATCTGGCCGATTTCCTCGAACGGCACCGCGAACAGGTCGTGCAGTACGAACGCCAGTCGCTCCCCCGGCCCGAGCGCGTCGAGCACCACCAGCAGCGCGAGCCCGACCGAATCGGCGAGCGCGACGTCGTCCTCGGGGCTGTCGAGCGCCACCACCCCCTCCGGCAGCCGGTCGTCACCCGGCGCCTGCGGCCGGCTCTGCCGCGCGCGCAGCACGTCGAGGCTGAGGCGGCCGACGACGGTGGTGAGCCAGCCCCCGAGGTTGTCGATGGCCGCGGCGTCCTGGCGCGACAAGCGCAGCCATGCCTCCTGCACCACGTCGTCGGCGTCGGCGTGCGAACCGAGCACGCGGTAGGCCACGGCGCGCAGCCGTTCGCGCTGGGCTTCGAACGCTTCCGCGATCGGGTCGGTCATGGTCGTTACCTTCCTCGTCACTGCTCCGTCATGCGAGATGACGGGCCCGACCGGGCCGAGGTAACCGCAGAAGGAGCACGGACATGACCACCACGACGAAATCCGCGGCAAGCACCGAGGTGATGACCGCGATCGGGCACCTGAACCGCGCGATCCACGCCGGCGGGGTCGACCCGCGGCTCCTGGGGCTGGTCCACCTGCGCGTGAGCCAGATCAACGGCTGCAGCCCCTGCGTGTACGCCGGGGTCGCGGCGGCGAAGAAGCACGGGGAGACCGACGAGCGGCTGCACAACGTCGCCGCCTGGCGCGACACGCCCTTCTTCAGCGACACGGAACGCGCGGCGCTCGCGCTGGCGGAGGCCGCGACCCGCCTGCAGGACGGCGCGGCGGGCGTCACGCCCGAGATCCGCGAAGCCGCGTCCACCCACTTCACCGCGGAGCAGCTGTCGGCGCTCACGCTGGAGATCGCGCTGACCAACTTCTTCAACCGCATCAACCGGACGAACGGGGAGCAGGCCGGCAAGACCTGGTGAGCCGTCAGTCCGACGGCGTGATGTGGCGCAACCGCCGCGGCCCGGTGTCCGGCCGGGTCGGCGGCGGGCCCAGCACCATGCGCGCGTTGGCCACGAAGGCGCCGTCGGGCGAGGCGAGGATCGGGTCGAGCGCCAGGGACCGGACCTCCGGGTTGTCCTCGGCCAGCGCGGCCACGCGCAGCACCATGTCCTGCAACGCCGCGAGGTCGGCGGGCTCGTCGCCGCGGTAGCCGGTGAGCAGGGGCGACGTGCGGGGCTCGCGGATGAGCGTGGCGGCGTCGACGTCGGTGACCGGCACCGCGCGGTAGGCGCGGTCGCCGAGCAGCGTGCTGACCAGACCCGAAAGGCCGAACGACACGAGCGTGCCGAACGACGGGTCGTCCTGCAGGCCGATCACGCACGAGATTCCCTTGGCGGCCATGCGTTGCACGTAGAGCTCGTTGTCGCCGGAGACCTCGCACAGGTCGCGGTAGGCCACGCGCACGGAGTCCTCCGAGGTGAGGTCCAGCCGCACGCCCGCCAGGTCGGGCCGGCCGCGCAGCCGCTCGTCCACGGCCTTGAGCGTGACGGGATAACCCAGCTCCGCGGCGGCCGCGACCGCACCGTCCACATCGGACACCACGCGGAACGGCACCACGTCGACGCCGTAGCAGCCGAGCAGCCGCACCACGTCGTCGTCGGACAGCATCGTGGAGTGGCCGTCGGCTTCGGCGAGCAGCTCGCGCACGATCGACTGCGCCTGCTCGACGTGCAGCCCGCCCGGGCGCACCAGTGTCCCCTGTGGACGCTGCCGCCACGCCGAATACCGCACCACGCGGGACAACGCGGTCACCGCGCGTTCCGGGCTCGGGTACGACGGGATCGAACCCCGGGTGGGCACACCGTCTTCACTGAGCACGGCCAGCTCGTCGGGCACGCCCTCGGCCGCGAGGAACGTGGACACCACAGGTTTCGTGCGCTCGTGCTCCAGCACGGCTTCCTTCAGCGCCCGCGCATACGCGGTGCCGGGAATGGCGACGGGCGGGGCGAACACGGCGATGAGCGCGTCAGTCTCCGGCGAATCAAGGGCTTCGCGCACGGCCGCGGCGAACGCGTCGGGCCCGGCCTGCGGGCCGATGTCCACCGGGTCGGCCGCGAGGTGCAGCCCCTGGGCCCGCGCGGTGTCGGCGGCGAGCAGCCCGATCGCGCTCGAGTTGCCGACGATCGCGATCCGCGGCCCGGCCGGCAGCGGCTGGTGCGCGAACACGAGCGCGGTGTCGAAGAGCTGCGCGAGCGACTCCACCCGCACCACGCCGGCCTGTTCGAACAGCGCCTGCACGCTCGCCTCGTCGACCTCCGCCGACGTCGCGGCCAGCTGCGGGCGCACGGCGTGGCGGCCCGACTTCACCGCGACGATCGGCTTGTTCCGCGCGAGCCGCCGCGCCAGCCGCGCGAACTTGCGCGGGTTGCCGAAGGACTCGAGGTAGAGCAGCACGAGGTCGGTCTCGGGGTCGGTTTCCCAGTACTGCAACAGATCGTTGCCCGAGACGTCGGCGCGGTTGCCGGCGGAGACGAAGGTGGACAGACCGAGGCCGCGCGAACCGGCGTCGGCCAGGATCGCCGTGCCGAGCGCGCCGGACTGGCAGAAGAACCCGGTGCGCCCACGGCGCGGCAGCTGCGGGGCGAGGGTGGCGTTGAGCCGTACGCCGGGCGCGGTGTTGAGCACGCCGAGCGCGTTCGGCCCCACCACGCGCATGCCGTGGGCGCGGGCCTCGCCGACGAGCCGCAGCTCGGCGTGCAGGCCGAGCGGGCCGGACTCGGCGAAGCCGCCGGAAACGATCACCAGCGTCTTCACGCCCTTGACGAGGCAGGCGTCGAGCACGGACTCGACGAGCTCGGCCGGAACCGCGACCAGCGCGAGGTCGACCGGGTCCGGAATGTCGAGCACCGACGCGTACGCGCGCACGCCGCGCACCGAGCGGTGCTCGGGGTTGACCGGGAAGACGGTGCCGGTGAAGTCGGCGGCGAGCAGGTTGCGGAAGGCGACGTGGCCGACCTTCGTGTGGTCGGCCGACGCGCCGATCACCGCGACCGACCGCGGGTGCAGCAGGTTGTGCACGCTGCGCGCCTCGGCCGCCTGCTCGCGCGAGCGCGCGACGGCCAGCGACTCCTCCGTCGGGTCGATGCTGAACTCCAGGTGCAGCACGCCTTCCTCGATGGCGCGGCTGACCTGGTAGCCGGCGTCGCGGAACACCCGCACCATCGGCGCGTTCTCGGCGAGGACCTCGGCGACGAACCGGCGCAGCCCGCACTCCGACGCGGCAGCGGCGAGGTGCTCCAGCAGGATCGAGCCGAGCCCGCGGCCCTGGTGCTTGTCGTCGACGACGAACGCGACCTCGGCCGAGGGGCCGCCGTCGAGCCGTTCGTAGCGCCCGACGGCCACGATGTCGTCGCCGAGCAGCGCGACGAACGCGACCCGGTCGTGGTGGTCCACAGTGGAGAACCGCTGCAGGTCGCGCGGCGGGATCCGCGGGTAGGCGCCGAAGTACCGCAGGTAGCGCGTGCGCTCGGAAAGCCTGCTGTGGAAGGCGACGAGACCGTCGGCGTCCGTGGGCACCACGGGCCGCAGGTGCACGGTGCCGCCGTCGGACAGGACGACGTCGGCCTCCCAGTCGCGGGGGTAGTCGTACGGGTCGCGCAGGCCGTTTCCGAGCGCCGGGTCTTCGGACATGGTCAGTCCCTGGGATCGTCCGGGTCGAGGCCGTGCAGCGGGAACACCGCGCGGCGGGTGTCGCGGATCGCGATGTCGACCGGGTCGTCGGCGGCGTCGCCCCACGGCTTGAACGCGGTGTCCTCGTCGTCGGTCATCGCGGGCGGGATCTCGGCGGTGGGCGCGGCCTTCGTGATCGCGGAGACCCAGCCGGGCGGCAGGGCCGTGTCCGGTGCGACGTCGCGGTCGAGCACCGTGGCGATCAGGTGCGTCCACGAGCGCGGGACCACGCGGATCAGCTGGTACCCGCCGCCGCCGACGGCGAGCCAGCGCCCGCCGCTGTAGGTCTCGGCGAGGTCGCGCATCGTCGAGTAGATCGTGCGGTGGCCGTCGACCGAGAGCGACAGGTCGGCCAGCGGGTCTTCCTCGTGCGAGTCGACGCCGCACTGCGTCACGAGGATCTGCGGCTCGAACTCGGCCAGCAGCGAGGGGACGACCGCGTTGAACGCCCGCAGCCAGCCGGGGTCCTTCGTCTGCGGCGGCAGCGGGATGTTGACCGACGTGCCGGCGGCCTTGCCGTTGCCGATCTCGGCGGCGTAGCCGGTGCCGGGCCAGAGCGTGAACGGGTGCTGGTGCACGGAAACGGTGAGCACGCGCGGGTCGTCGTAGAAGGCGGTCTGGACGCCGTCGCCGTGGTGCACGTCGGTGTCGAGGTAGGCGATGCGGTCGAAACCGTGGTCGAGCAGCCAGGAGATGGCGATGGCGCAGTCGTTGTACACGCAGAAGCCGGACGCGTAGTCGCGCATCGCGTGGTGCAGCCCGCCCGCGATGTTGACCGCGCGCTTCACCTCACCGTCGGCGATCTTGCGCGCCGCGAGCAGCGTCGAGCCGACCACCAGCGCCGACGCGTCGTGCATCCCGCTGAACACCGGGTTGTCCGACGTGCCCAGCCCGTGGCCGACGTCCCAGCCGACGAGCGGCGCCTCCCGCACGGCCGCCAGGTACTCGGGCGCGTGGATGCGCAGCAGCTCCTCGTCGCCGGCCGCGGTGGGCACGAGCAGCTCGACGTCGTTCAGGACGCCGAGCTCCGTGGCCAGCCGGATCGTGAGCTCCAGGCGGACGGGGTTGAACGGATGCTCCCCGCCCAGGTCGTATCCCAGCAGCGCGGCATCCCAGACGACAGCAGGCGAGGACATGTACCGCACTGTACTGGGCTCGGCGCGCCCGAGCCGGGTTCGGCTGCGGCGCCTTGTTGTTCGGTCGCGCGGTGGTTGGGGCGCGCGGTGGTTCGGGGCTCGCGGTGGTTCAGCCGCGTTCGGGGCCGGTGGCGGCGGGGCGTTCGGGGTCGCGTGACCAGTGCGACCAGGAACCGGTGTACAGCGCCGCCGGCTCGGGGTGTCCCGCGACCTCCAGCGCGAGCACGACCGACGACGCCGTGACGCCGGAGCCGCAGTAGGCGCCGACGGGGGTGCCTTCGGTCAGGCCCAGGCCGGCGAAGCGCGCGGCCAGGTCGGCGGGCGAGCGCCAGCGGCCGTCTTCGCCCACGTGCTCGCCCGACGGCGCGCTGATCGCCCCGGGGATGTGGCCGGCGCGCGGGTCGACCGGCTCGGTCTCGCCGGTGTAGCGCGCGTGGGCGCGGGCGTCGAACAGCACGCCTTCACGGGCGCGGGCGGCGGCTTCGTCGGCCGTGAGCACCGGCATACCGCCTGGGCGCACCTCGAAGTCGCCGGGTTCGGGGGCGGGCGCGTCGGTGGTCGTCTCGCGGCCTTCCGCGAGCCACGCTGCGTAACCGCCGTCGAGCACCGCCACGTCGGTGTGCCCGGCCCAGCGCAGCAGCCACCAGGCCCGCGCGGCGACGGAGCCGTCGGCGTCGTCGTACACGATCACCGGGCGCCCGGCGCTCACGCCGGCTTCGCGCAGGTCACGCTGCAGATCGGCGGGGTCGGGCAGGGGGTGGCGGCCGCCTTCGCCGGGCGGCGCGGCGAGCGCGGTGTCGAGGTCGACGAACACCGCCCCGGGCACGTGGCCCTCGCGATAGGACTCGGCGGCGGGCGGCCCGGCCAGGCGCCAGCGGACGTCCAGCACCACGGGGCGCCGCGCCTCGGACTGGGCGGCGAGCTCGGCGGGGGTGATCAACGGTCCCATGCGTCCCATCCTGCAGGTCCGGGCGCCTCGCGCGCACCCGGGCCGGACTTTTCAGCTTGCCTGGCTTGTTATGTCGGCGCGTGCCGTCGCTGTCGGGGCCAACGACTACGATGAGCTACGCGGACGAAGGGGACAGCGTGAACGATCTCATCGACACCACCGAGATGTACTTGCGTACCATCTACGAGCTCGAAGAAGAGGGTGTCGTCCCGCTGCGGGCACGGATCGCGGAACGCCTGCAGCAGAGCGGGCCGACCGTGAGCCAGACCGTGGCCAGGATGGAACGCGACGGGCTGGTGGTCGTGGCCGACGACCGGCACCTGCAGCTGACCGACCACGGTCGTGAGCTGGCCATCGCCGTCATGCGCAAGCACCGTCTCGCCGAGCGCCTCCTCGTCGACGTCATCGGGCTCGAGTGGGAGCACGTGCACACCGAGGCGTGCCGCTGGGAACACGTGATGAGCGAGGCCGTCGAGCGCAAGCTGGTCAAGCTGCTCGACCACCCGACCACCTCGCCCTACGGCAACCCGATCCCGGGCCTCGACAAGCTGGGCGATGGCGACCCCGCCCCGCCCGCCGAATCCGACCTCGTGCGCCTCGACGAGTTCGCCCGCACCGGCGGCGGCGACGTCGTGGTGCGGCGCATCGCCGAGCACGTGCAGCTCGACGAGTCGCTGCTCACCGAGCTCAAGTCCGTCGGCATCGTTCCCGGCGGCCGCGTCACGGTCGGCAAGGCCAACGGCGGCACCGTGACCATCGAGGTCACCGGCAGCGACTCCTCGGCCCAGGTCTCCACCTCGGCGCTGCACGCCGTGCTGGCGCAGGCCAGGTGAGCCCCGCCGAAGACGCCGCCGCCGCGTTCCACCGGATCCACGGCCGCGCCCCGGCCGGGGTCTGGTCCGCTCCCGGCCGGGTGAACCTGATCGGTGAGCACACCGACTACAACGACGGCTTCGTGCTGCCCTTCGCCCTCCCCCACCGTCTCGCCGTGGCGGCCACGCCGCGTGACGACGGCAAGCTCAACGTCGCCACCCTCGGCGACGACGGCCAGCTCCAGTACTCCGACCTCCTCGACATCGCTTCCCTCGAACCGGGTTCGGTCGAGGGCTGGGCCGCCTACCCCGCGGGCGTCGCCTGGGTGCTGCGCGACCACGGCCACGCCGCGGGCGCCGACCTGGTCATCGCCGGCGACGTCCCCTCCGGCGCCGGCCTGTCCTCGTCCCACGCCCTCGAGTGCGCCGTCACGCTCGCGCTGCTCGGCCTCGCCGGCGTCGAGCTCGACGCCGAGCTGCCCGGCACCCCGACCCGCCCCGAGATCGCCCGCTGGGTGCAGCGCTCCGAGAACGACTTCGTCGGCGCCCCCACCGGCCTGCTCGACCAGACGGCGTCCTTGTGCTGCCAGGACTCCTGCGTGCTGTTCCTCGACGTCCGCTCCGGCGAGATGGAGCAGGTGCCGTTTCCGCTCGCCGAGGCCGGCGTCCGCGTGCTGATCATCGACACGCGCACCAAGCACTCCCACGCCGAAGGCGGCTACGGCGAACGCCGCCGCGGCACCGAGCGCGCCGCCGAGCTGCTGGGCGTCAAGGCCCTGCGCGACGTCACCCTGTCCGGGCTCGACGCCGCCCTGGCCCAGCTGCCCGCCGACCTCGCGCCGCTCGTGCGCCACGTGGTCACCGAGAACCAGCGCGTGCTCGACGTCGTGGCCCTGCTCCACCAGGGCCGCCTCGCCGACATCGGCCCGCACCTGGACGCCTCCCACGCCAGCATGCGCGACGACTACCGCATCTCCACCTCCGAACTCGACCTCGCCGTGGACTCCGCCCGCTCCGCCGGCGCCCTCGGCGCCCGCATGACCGGCGGCGGCTTCGGCGGCTCCGCCATCGCCCTGGTCCGCGACGCCGACCTGGAACACGTCCGCGCGGCCGTCGAGCGGGCCTTCGAAGCCGCCGGCCTTCGCCGCCCGCGCACCTTCACCGCGGTCCCTTCCCGCGGCGCTGGCCGCGACACCGCCTGACGCGGTCTCGGGTTCGGGGGCTTTCGGATTCGGGCGCCGTCGGCTTCGGGCGCCGTCGGCTTCGGGCGCCGTCGGCTTCGGGCGCTGTCGGCTGCCGTGCTGTCGGCTGCCGTGCTGTCGGCTGCCGTGCGATTGGCTGCGGTGCTCTTTGACTGCGGCGCGATTGGCTGCGGCATTTTGGCTGTGGCACTGCCCTCGGGACTCCGGTCGCGGGGGCAGCGTCGTGTCCGGGGCCCGCGCGTTCGCCATCCGGCCGGACCGGCCGCGGCAACCCCCGGGCGGCCGGGCGCGGCGCGGTGAGGGGAGACTGTGGCGCACAGTCACCGCCCACACCAGAAAGGCCACACCGTGACGGACCCGCAGAGCCCCCTGAAACTGATCGTCACGGGTGGCGCCGGTTATGTGGGCAGCGTGTGCGCCGCGCGGCTCATCGAGGCCGGTCACCAGGTCACGGTCGTGGACGACCTGTCCACCGGGCACGCTGACGCCGTGCACCCCGACGCGCGCTTCATCGAGGGCGACGCCGCCGCCGTGGCCGCCGACGTCCTCGGCGAGGGCTTCGACGGCGTGCTGCACTTCGCCGCGAAGTCGCTCGTCGGCGAGTCGATGACGGACCCGGCGAAGTACTGGGAAGGCAACGTCGTCACCTCCCTGCGCCTGCTGGAGGCCATGAAGGCCCACGGCACGCCGCGCCTGGTGTTCTCCTCCACCGCGGCCACCTACGGCGAGCCCGAGTCGTCGCCGATCCCGGAGACCGCGCCGACGCAGCCGACCAATACCTACGGCGCGTCCAAGCTCGCGATCGACCACGCCATCACGAGTTTCGCCCGCGCCCACGGCATCGCCGCGGTGAGCCTGCGCTACTTCAACGTCGCCGGCGCCTACCACGCCTTCGGCGAGCGCCACACCACCGAAACCCACCTCATCCCCCTCGTGCTCCAGGTCGCCACCGGCGACCGCGCCCACATCTCCATCTACGGCGACGACTACCCGACGCCCGACCACACGGCTGTCCGCGACTACATCCACGTCGTCGACCTCGCCGACGCCCACCAGCTCGCACTGCGCCACGCGACGCCCGGCGAGCACCGCATCTACAACCTCGGCAGCGGCACCGGGTTCTCCGTGCTGGAGGTCGTCGAGTCCTGCCGCCGCGTGACCGGCCACCCGATCCCGGCGGAGGTCGCCCCCCGCCGCGCCGGCGACCCGTCGGTCCTCGTGGCCTCCAGCGAAAAGGCCGGCCGCGAACTCGGCTGGAAACCCGAACGCACCGACCTCGACGGCATCGTCTCCGACGCCTGGGCGTTCACGCAGTCGCGCCGCTCCTGACCGATCTCCCTTCCGGCGGGTCCGGGCTCCTGGCGAGACTGGGCCCGCCGGACGCGTTTTCCCTGCCGGGTCACCACGTTCGCGAGTCCATACCGAGCTCCGGCACGAACATGCCCGGCGAGCTTCCGCTCCTGGGCGCCGCGACCGCCGCTCGCGGCTCCACCTGCCGCAAGCGACGCCCACCAACCCGCCGGCTGCCCTGGTCACGGCCGACCGGGCCGCGGCAGCGGGCTGCGGCACCGGGCTGCGGCAGCAGGCCGCCGGATGCGGCCCGCCAAGCTTCGGCCCTGGTCGCAACGACCGCCGCCCGCGACTCCCCCGCCCGCGAGCAACGCCCGTCGAACCACCCGCCGCCCGAGCCACCGCTGACCGACCCGCGAGAGCGAGCCGCAGGCCGCGGGCCGCGGCCCGCCAAGCATCGGCCCTGGTCGCAACGACCGCCGCCCGCGACTCCCCCGCCCGCGAGCAACGCCCGTCGAACCACCCGCCGCCCGAGCCACCGCTGACCGACCCGCGAGAGCGAGCCGCAGGCCGCGGGCCGCGGCCCGCCAAGCATCGGCCCTGGTCGCAACGACCGCCGCCCGCGACTCCCCCGCCCGCGAGCAACGCCCGTCGAACCACCCGCCGCCCGAGCCACCGCTGACCGACCCGCGAGAGCGAGCCGCAGGCCGCGGGCCGCGGCCCGCCAAGCATCGGCCCTGGTCGCAACGACCACCGCCCACGGCTCCACCGCCCGCGAGCAACGCCTCGACCCACCAGTCGCCCAGGCCGCCGCTGACCGAGCCGCGAGAGCGGGCTGCGGGCCGACAGCATCTGAGCCGCCGTGCGAGGGCGGATCCGTGGGAGCCGAGGCGGGTCCACCGTCAAGGCCCGAGGTCGGGCGGCGGATCGTCCACACTCAGCTCCGGCAACGACAGCCCCAGGTCCACGGCGTTCGGCAGCGAAGCCAGCCCGGCGAGCCTCGCCGGGTCCGTACCGATGTTCCAGGCCGCGTGCAGGAGCTGCGCCAGGACGTGGTCGGGGCAGGCGTCCAGGGCGTTGGCCAGGGCCATGCCCGCGAGAGCGCCCTCGCTTCGCATGAGGGCGGCGTAGGCGACGAGGGAGGCGGCGTCCGCGCGGTGGGGCGCGGGCAGTTCGCGTACGAGTTCCAGCCACAGGCTCATCGCGGACACGGCGACGGGCGACTCCGGCGGGACCGCCGTGGCCAGGCAGGCGTCGCGGACCTTCGGGACGCGCAGGGCGTGGGCGAGGCGCACCGCCTGGTCGTCCGACGGCGGGCCTTCCGCCCGGCGGTGGCGGAAGAACGCCGCGCGCACCTCGGCGGCCGCCGCGAGCACGTCGTCGGGATCCCCCGGTGGGGCGGCACGGGAGAGCAGGGCACGCCGCCGCACCAAAGCCGTGGGAGACCGGGGCTCCATCAGCGCCAAGACGTCGTCGCGGCTGGGGAAGGAGACGAAGCCGGCGTTGGTGAGCGTGGCGGCCACCACCGTGTCGCGAGGATCCGGCAAGAGGCCGCCACAGGTGGGTTCGCGGTAGCACGCCCACGGTGCCCCGGCGGCGATCTCCGGTGTCCACAGTGGATGCATCACGGGCAGCTCGTACTCCTTGAGCGCGCGCACGAGTTCCCCGGCGAACTCGGCGTGGGGCGGCTCGCCGTCGGGACCGGCCCGGCCGCCGACGATCACCACGGTGACGCCCGTGTGATCGTCCACGCGGAACCGCGGAGCAAGCGCATCCGCTTGCTCCGCAATGAGATCACGCGGCGGCAGGTCCGCGCGCAGGATCAGGCCGATCCGCGTGCCGGGCGGGCGGTGCCCAAGCAGGACGACGGATTCGGCCGGTTTGAAGCCGAGCAGGTACGGGAGCGCCGCGATGAGCTGCGCCGGGTCGGTGAGCAGGACCCGGGCCGTGCCGGGTGGGGTCGAGGTGGTCACGCACTCCACTGTGCGGCGGAAAACGGGCTGCGGAAGGTCGTCACCGAAATCTGTGGACAGCTGCAGGCGGTTGTGGAAAACCCGGCCCAGCCGCGCGGGCCGGACCGGGTTCGTGTCGGTGCCGTGTGCTAGGCGCTCAGCCGCAGTGCTCGAACGCGCTCGTGTAGGTGTCCGAACCCACCGAACCACCCCACTTCACGCAGGTGGCGCCCGCGGTCTTCTTCACCGGCCCCGCGTAGTAGGTGAAGTTGCCGGAGTCGGTCGTGCGCGCCTGGCCCTGCACTTCGAGGAACGCCGACGTCGGGCTCGCGGTCCCCAGCGAAACCGCCTTGAGCGTCGTCACGCAGTTGGCCTTCGTCGACGCGTTGTACAGCAGGTACGCGGTGCCGGACGAGCCCAGCCCCTGCTGGTCGATCACCGAGAACCCGGACCCGCACACCTCCGTGGCGGAGTAGGGGTTGCCGCCGCAGTTGTTCTTGCTCGTGAAGTCCTTCTTGCCGTAGTAGACGGCCGCGACACCGTTGAGCACGGCCTTTTGCGTCACGCCGTTGAGGTTCTCCTCGAAGTGCAGGTGCGGTCCCGTCACGCCGCCGGTCGCGCCCGCCTTGCCGATTTCGGCGCCCCCGCTCACCTTCTGGCCCACGGACACCTCTTGCGCGGACAGGTGTGCGTAGCGGGTCCGCCAGCCGCCGCCGTGGTCGAGCTCGATCCAGCGGCCGTAGCTGGTGCTGCCCTCGTTCTCGACGCGCGTGACCGTGCCGGCCACCGACGCGACCACGGGCATCCCGGTGATGCCCGACTTCTGGAAGTCGACTGAGTTGGCGGGGTTGTGCCCGCTGAACGTCGCGGCCGTCACGGTGACCCCGCACTTGAACGGCACCTGGAAGTTCGGCGCGGCGGACGCGGGCGCCTGGGCGGCGAACGTGAGACCGAGCGCGGGCAACACCGCGGCAGCGGCGAACACGGCGAGCCGTCGCAACCTGGACATGGTGCGTACCTCCTGTTTCGCGTGGATGACGGCAACCAGGAAAGCGGCGCGAAGTACATTTTGCGTACATGCCGGGCAAACCACCTGGTAGCACCTGGTGTCCCGACGGCGAACAGCGCCACGGCAGCGGCATTGTCACGATCAGACAATGCGGTCATCGGCGCCGTAACGGAACATCCGCGCCCGCAGACTTCCGTCGATGAATGAACCACCATTCCCGAGCCGGAAAAGAGCGAGCTCACGAAGGCAGCGACGAGAATCGCCGTCGCTTCCCTCTTCGTCGCCCTGGCGACGGCAGGCTGCGGCGCCGGCCCGGCCGGGGCCTGGTGGAGCCCGGCGCTCGGCGGCACCGTGAGCGCCGACTCCGACCACGTCACGATCTCCGGCACCATGGACGTGACCTGCACCAGCGGGTACGGCTGCGGTGGCTACTCCGACGTCTCGGACGGAACCCAGGCCACTCTCGTCGACGAGTCCGGCAAGACCGTCGCCGTCACGAACCTCCACCAGGCGAGCCCGGGCTCGACGACGTCCACGCGGTCCTACGTGTTCACCTTCGTCGACGTGCCGAAAGCCCAGCGCTACGGCTTCCACGCCGGAAATCTCAACCGAGGCGTCATCTGGGCCTCGCTGAACGACGCACGGAACAACGGTTTCCACCTCAGCCTCGGCAGCTGAAGGCCTTCGCGTCCGCCCGCCGGAGCCGGTGGTCCTCCCGTACATTCTCCCTACAAGCATCGGGGAGGGACATGGCCACCACGACCACCGGGAACCGCTGGCGGGTCGGCGCGCCCGATTGGGTGCGGTGGGGGTTCGTGGCGTTTCCGTTGATCATCTCGATCCCGTATCTCGCGGGGTGGTGGGCGTGGGTCCTGTTCGGGGTGACGCTGGTGGCGTCGGCGCCGTTGCTGCCGGTGGCGGTGGAGTCGAGGCCGGCGTGGGTGTTGCCGGCGGCGATGCCGGTGGTGGTCGCGGCGTCGGGGGCGCTGTGGGTGCTCGATCCCAACAGCTGGATGTCCGTGGCGATGTTCAGCACGACGTTCTACACGCTGCGGGCGTTCGGCCGGGCGCTGGGCGCGGTGGTGCTGGTGTCGAGCGCCGGCGCGATCGTCGCGTGGGCCGTGGTGCACCGGCTCGACTGGCTGAACGCGCTGGCGCTGTTCGCGATCCTGGTCGTGATGATGCTGCTCGCCGCCAGCCGGCGCGACCGGGCGGCGCGGCTGGAGCAGACGGAGCTCGCGCTGGCCCGCGCGCAGACCGCCACCGAGGAGCACGCGCGGGCCGCGGCGCTGGCCGAACGCGCGCGCATCGCCCGTGAGGTCCACGACGTCCTCGCCCACTCCCTGGCCGGCCTCGCGCTCAACCTGCAGGGCGCCCGGCTGATGCTCGTGCGCGACGGCGCCAGCCCCGAAGCCGTCGCCCAGATCGAACGCGCCCAGAAGCTGGCCTCCGACGGGCTGTCCGAGGCGCGCAAGGCGGTCGCCGCGCTGCGAGAGGACGCGGTGCCCGCGCAGCGCGCCGTGGCCGACCTGCTCGCCGGCTACCGCCTGGACACGGGCGCGCGGGCCGACCTCGTCGTGGAGGGCGAGCCGCGCGACCTCGACGCCGGCGTGACCACCGCGCTCGTGCGCGCCGTGCAGGAGGCGCTGTCGAACACGCGCAAGCACGCGCCGGGAGCCGAGGTGGACGTCACGCTCGCCTTCGCGGAGTCACACGTCGAGCTGACAGTGCTCGACCGCCAGGGCCGCCGTCCGCCGGACGCGCCCGCGGCGGGATACGGTTTGCGCGGCATGGCCGAGCGGGTCGCGCTGCTCGAAGGAAAGCTGGACAGCGGGCCGGGAGAGGACGGATGGCGGATTCACCTGACGGTGCCGGCGTGAACCTGCGCGTGGTGCTGGCCGACGACCAGGCCGTGGTGCGCGAGGGCCTCGTGACGCTGCTGGGACTGCTGCCCGGCGTCGAGGTGGTCGGCGCGGCCGCCGACGGCGACGCCGCGCTGGAGCTCGTCGCCGAGCACCACCCGGACGTGCTGCTCGTCGACCTGCGCATGCCCCGCCGCGACGGCGTCTCCACGACCGAGGCCGTCCGCGAGCGCTACCCCGCCACGGAGGTCGTGGTCCTCACCACCTACACCGACGACGAGTCCCTGCTCGGCGCGCTGCGCGCCGGCGCCCGCGGATTCCTCACGAAAGACGCCGACGCCGAGGCCATCGCCCGGGCGCTGCGATCCGCCGCGGCCGGCCAGTCCACAGTGGACGGCGAGCTGCAGCGCCGCCTCGTCGACGCCGCCACGCGCCGGGCCCCCGTGCGCGTGGCCGAGGTCGAGGGCTTGACCGCGCGTGAGATCGAGGTGCTGCGCCTCATCGCGGCGGGCCTGCCGAACACGGAGATCGCGCGGGAGCTGGTGGTCAGCGAGGCCACGGTCAAGACGCACGTGAACCACCTGTTCTCGAAGGCGGGCCTGCGGGACCGGGCGCAGGCCGTCGCGTTCGCCTATCGAGCGGGGATCGCGGACTAGCGCGAGGCCTCGACGTACCGGAGGCAGCGGTGGCCGCTCTCCACCGTTCGAGCAACCGCGGCCCGCCAAACGTGCCGCCGCACCTTCCTCACCACCGCGTGCGCGGTCGTGACCATCCAGTGCCGTCTATCAGGTTCACACGCTCCATCCGAAAACTTTTTTTGTCTTGACAACTCAAACCATCGGTCGACAGGATGGACGCACCACCACAGGAGAGGAACCGACACTCGTGGACCACGTCACCTCAGCCGACGGCACCCGCATCGCCTACGACAAGCAGGGGCAAGGGCCCGCACTCGTGCTCGTGGCGGGCGCGTTCAGCTACCGCCGCTTCCCCGGGCTGCTCGAACTCTCCACACTGCTGTCCGAGCACTTCACGGTCTACAACTACGACCGCCGCGGCCGCGGGGACAGCGACGACAAACAGCCGTACACCACCGGAAGAGAGGTCGAGGACCTCGCGGCGATCGTCCAGGCCGCCGGCGGTGAGGCGACCGCGTGGGGCCTGTCCTCCGGCGCCGTCCTCGCACTCCACGCGGCCAGGGCCGGCGTCGGTTTGACCAGGCTCGCGCTCTACGAACCGCCGTTCGTGACCACCGAGGCCGGCCACCCGCCGCACGACTTCGCCGAGCACCTCACATCCCTGATCTCCCAAGGAAAACGCGGCGAAGCCGTCAAGTACTTCATGACCCGGGGCATGGGCGCCCCCGGCTTCGTGATCCCGATGATGTGGATCATGCCCGGCGTCTGGAAGCGCCTGACGTCGGTCGCCCACACGCTGCCGTACGACGCGGCCCTCCTCGAAGGCCACCTGAACGGCGAAGCGCTGGCCGACTTCAGCACCGTCGGCCGCCCACGCTCGTCCTCAGCGGCGGCAAGAGCGCGAAAAGCCTGCAGCAGGCGGCGAAAGACCTCGCCGACGCACTCCCCCAGGCCCGGCACCGCACGCTGGACGGCCAGAACCACAACGTCTCGATGAAGGTCCTGGCTCCCGTTGTCGCGGAGTTCCTCAGAAGCCCAGCGCCGGCTTCCCGCCGGTGACCGGCAGGGTCAGCGACGTGCGCGTGAGGTCCAGCGACAGCCCCGCTCCGGGGCGCGGCCGCAGGGTGTAGTCGTGGTCGCTGGAGGCCACGAGGAGCTCCAGGCGGTGGCCGGCGGCCAGCACGTAGTCCTTCGGCATCAGGGAAACCCCGATGCGGTACGAAGTCCCGGGCACGATCGGCGAGGTCACCGCGGGCGAAACCCGGTTCTGCGGATCGGTCCAGCCACGCGTGATCACGAAGGACTTGCCGTCCGGCGAGCGGTCCAGCAATGCCACCGTCACGTTGGCGGCGGGCCGGTCGAACGACAGCTGCAGGTCGGCTCGCGCGGTGCCCGACAGGCGCAGCGGCGACTTCACCGCGGGAGTCCCGTACAGCAGGCGGTTGCCCGACGAAGTGGCGTCGGCGAGTTGCTGCACGGTCTTCGACGCGTCGTCGGCCAGGACCTCCACCGTGGGGCGGCCGGGCACGGCGACCGCGGAGAGCGTGCCCTTCGAGCGGCCGCCCGGCCACGGGTGGACCTGCACGTCGCGAGTGCCGGGCGCGGGCCAGTCGGCCTCGTCGACCCACGACTTGTCCTCGCGCTGGATCGTCGCCTTCGGTTCGCGCTCGATGCCGTTGTCGAGACCGTAGAGGTAGTGCGACAGCCACTTGTTCAACGTCGTCAGCCACACGTCGCGGCGCAGCGAGATCGGGTCCGCGTGGCCCGACTGGTGCAGCCAGATCTTGTGCTCGACCCCGTGCGCCTTCAGGGCTTCGTACCACGAAGCGACCTGGTCGGTCTTCACGTTCCAGTCGTTCAGACCGTGCACCGCGAGCACGGACGCGTGCACCTTGCCGACGTCGTTGCGATAGTTGCGCACGTCCCAGAACGGGCCGTAGTCCCCCGTCACCCGGTCCTGGTCGGCGGTGAGGCCGTCGATCACCGACCGGCAGATCTGCCGGTCGGCGCGCGTGTAGACGTACTCGGCCAGCACGTCGGTGTCCTCGCCCTGGAAACCGCCGGCGGCGACGACCGCGCCGTCGTTGCGGTAGTACTCGTACCAGTTCGAGATCGCGGCGATCGGCACGATCGTCTCGAGGCCCTCGACGCCGGTGCTCGCGACGGCGTTGGGCAGGGTTCCGTTGTAGGACACGCCCATCATGCCCGTGTGCCCGGTGCTCCAGCTCGCGCTCACGGGCGCGCCCGCCTCGTCGCGGGCCGGGGCGCGGCCGTTGAGCCAGTCGACCACCGAGCGCGCGCCGACGGTCTCGTTCACGTCCCCGGTCGTCGGGCAGCCCGTGGACAGGCCGGTGCCCAGGGACTCCCCGTACACCACGGCGAACCCGCGCGCGGTGAAGTAGTCCTGGTAGCTCCAGCGGATCGGCGGCGCCGCGTGCGGGCCGATCCCTTCAGCCGCGACACGCGAAGAATCCGGCACCGACAGCTCCACGTCCACGTTGTGGTTCGCGACGTCGTTGCCACCCGCGAAGTACGGGCTCGCCTCGTACACCACCGGCACCTTCATCCCGGCGTCCGTCGCGCGGGGCCGCACCACCTGGGCGTGGACGAGGTCGTCCTGCCCGTCGTGGTCGCTGTCCACCGGTGCGGTGACCCAGACGTCCTCGCGCACGACGTCGGCCGGGTCGAACACCGGCTGCGCCTGCCCGTCGGAGAACACCGGCGCGGGTGGCGGATCCGCCTGCGCCACCCCCGTTCCGAGCGGAAGCACGAGCACAGCGGCGAGCACGGACGCGATCCGAGCAGCTCCCACCAGAACCCCCAAGCCGGACGAAGCGGGCGATCACCCCCGACACTTCCGGCAACCGCGGCCGCCGTCAACCGACTAACGTCGGGGTCATGGATGCTCCGATCGTCGCCGTGACCGTCTACCCGCAGCACGCGCGGATCACCCGCCGCGGCCGGGCGACCCTGGCCGAGGGCGCCCGCGTGCGGATCACCGGCCTGCCGCTGGCGCTCGACGCGGAATCGGTGCGCGTCACGGGAACCGGCGCCGCGCTGATCACCGGCGTCGACGTCGGTTACGAGCAGCACGCCGGCCCCGCCGACCCCGCGCTCAGCGCGCTCGTCGAGCAGCGCCGCACCGACCAGGCCGCGATCGACGCCGTGGCCGACGACGAAGCGGCCGAAGCGGCGAAGGTGGAGTTGCTGAGCGGCGTGGCGAAGCGCAGCGGGGCGAGCTTTGCGAAGGCACTGGCGTCGGGCGTCGCGGGCCCGACGCGCGTCGAGGAGGTCACCGAAGCGCTGGGCGGCCAGCTCGCCGCCGCGTTGCGCACCCGCCGGGCGCTCACCGAACGCCTCGAGCGGATGCGCGAGGACCTCGCGGCGTTGGAGCGCCGGATCGCGACCCACAGTGCGCAGTCCGAACAGGACAGTGCCGGCGTCACCGTCGATCTCGAACCGCAGGAAGACGCGGGAGAGATCGAAGTCGAACTGTCCTATGTGGTCCCCGGCGCCAGCTGGGAGCCCGGTTACGACGTGCGTGTGCGCGACACCGACGTCACCGTGACGTCCTTCGGCCTGGTCAGCCAGCACACCGGCGAGGACTGGCCGGAGTGCGAGCTCGCCCTGTCGACCGCGCGCCCCGCGAGCACCGTCGTGGTGCCCGAGCTCGACCCGTGGTTCCTCGACCGCGTGCAGCCCGCCCCACCGGCGCGGCCGATGGCCGCGTTCGCCGCGGCCGCACCCGGCAGCGCCGCCGTGCGGGACAAGGCGGTTTCCTTGCGCCGCATGGCCCCGGTGTTCGCCGAGGCCGAGCAGGGCACCACCGCGGTCACCTACCGGCCGTCACACCCGGTCGCCATCCCGTCGGGCTCGCAGGGCCACCGGACCACGCTGGCGCAGCTCGACCTCACGGCCGAGCTGGGCTACGTGACCGCGCCCGTGCAGGCGACGGAGGCCTACCTGCGCGCGACCGTCGTGAACACCGGTGAGCACACGCTGCGCGCCGGACGCGCGTCCGTCTTCCACGACACCGAGTTCGTCGGCACGACCCGGCTCGACCTGTGGGCCCCGGGCGAAGAGATCGAGCTGGCCCTCGGTGTGGACGACCGCATCCGCGTGGAACGCGACCTCGTGCGGCGCACGGCGAGCAAGGCCACGCTGTCGGGCCAACGCCGCCGGGAAGCGGAATACCGCACCACGGTGAGCAACCACAGCCCGCGCGAAGCCGTGGTCACGGTGCTCGACCAGGCGCCCGTCTCCCGCGACGAAGCCATCACGGTGCGGGACGTGCGCGCGACTCCCGATCCGGTGGAGACCACCGACCTCGGCGAGTTCACGTGGCGGCTCACGCTCGCGCCCGGTGCGACCGGGACGGTCACGCTCGCCTACCGCGTGGACGTCGCCAAGGGGGTGGAGCTCAGCGGCTGGCGGGAATGACCGTCAACCCTGCGCGATGTAGGCCTCGAGCTGCTCCTGGCTCTGCTCGAGCTGCTCGATCCGGGACTTGACCACGTCGCCGATGCTGACGATGCCGGCGAGGCGGCCGTCTTCGAGCACGGGCACGTGCCGGATCCGGCGTTCGGTCATCAGCACGCTCAGCTCGTCGACCGAGTCGTCGGGACCGGCGCTGGCCACCAGTTTCGTCATGATGTCCGCGACCGGACCGTCGAGGACCGTCGGGCCGTGGTCGTTGAGCCGGCGCACGACGTCGCGTTCGGACACGATCCCCGCGATGGCGCCTTCGGGTGTCACCACCACCATGGCACCGACGTTGTGGCGGGCGAGCCCGGCGAGCAGTTCGGTCACCGTGGTCCCCGGAGCCACCGTGGCGACAGCGGCGCCTTTGGTCCGGAGCAGATCCGCGATCCGCATGGTGTTCCCCTCTCCTCGTCGAGTTGGGTCACACCAGGTTAGGGCCCGGGTGCCGAGTGCGAAAGTCCGGCGAGCCGCGTTCACCCGTGGTATGGAGTGCTCACCCCAGCCGCTCGGCCAGGCCTTCCAGCGCGGCGCGAATACCGGCTGCGTAGTCGTCCTCGCCCAGCGCGTCGAGCTTTTCCCGGGCCGCCGAGAGATGCCGGCGCGCGGCGTCGAGGTCGCCGAGCTTGCGGTAGTCCTCACCGAGGTTGAGGTGCAGCGACGGGTAGAAGCCGCGCACGGCGAGCGTCGAGTGGTACTGCTGCGCGCGTTCGTCGGTGAGGGAGTCGGCGGCGGCAAGGGCACGGAGGTCCCACTCCAGCTCTTCGGCGGGCTCGTCGCAGACGTCGGCGAGGTGGTGGGCCAGCGCGCAGCGGTGCAGCGGGTCGCCGTCCTCGCCGATCTCCTGCCACAGCGCGAGGAACGTCTCGCGCGCGCCCGCGCGGTCGCCCGCGATGTGCTTGCGCAGGCCCGCGTCGATCGCCACCATCACGTCGTCGGTCATCGCACTCCCTCGTCGAACACCCGGCGCAGCCGGGCCAGTCCCGGTTCGATGGCCTCGACCGCGATCGCACCGTAGCCGAACAGCAATCCGTGGCAGGGCCGGGTCATCGAGAAGTCGCCGAGGGACATCAGGCGCACGCCGGCGTCGCGCGCGGAGCGGGCCACCAGCCGCAGATCGCGGTCGGCCGAAGCGCCCAGATGCAGCCCGGCGGCCGCGGGGACCGGGTCGAGCACGTCGCCGAACTCGCTGCGCAGACCGTCGACGAGCAGGTCGTGGCGTGCGCGGTAGATCTTGCGCATCCGCCGGATGTGGCGCGCGAAGCCACCTTCGTCGATGAAGTCGGCCAGCACGGCCTGTTCGAGCGAGGGCGTGTGCCAGTCGGCGAGGTACTTCGCCTTCGCGAGCGCGCCGACGAGGGATGGCGGTGCGGCCAGGAACCCGACCCGCAACGCCGGTGAGAGCACCTTCGACATCGAGCCCACGTACACCACGCGGCCGCGGGAATCCAGGCTGTGCAACGGTTCCAGCGGGCGTCCGGTGTAGCGGAACTCGCTGTCGTAGTCGTCCTCGATGATCACCGCACCCGTGCGCTCGGCCCAGTCGAGCAGTTCCTGCCGCCGCGCCAACGACATCGCGACGCCGAGCGGGCACTGGTGCGAAGGCGTCACGTAGACAACCCGCGTGCCGGCCGGGATCGCCTCGACGACGATCCCCTCGGCGTCCACCGGCACGCCCGCGACGCGCATGCCGAGGGTGTCGAGCAGCAACCGCGGCGGCGGGTAGCCGGGATCCTCCACGGCCACGAGGTCACCGGCCCGCAACAGGACGCGCGCGACGAGGTCCACGGTCTGCTGGACTCCCGTCGTGACAACGATGTCCTCCGGCCGCACGCGCACGTTGCGCGAGACCCCGAGGTGGCGCGCGAGCCCCTCGCGCAGCCGCGGATCGCCCTGCGGCGCGCCGTACATGAGCAGATCGGCCTGCGACGCGCGCAGCCGCTGCGTCATCAGGCGGCGCCAGGTGTCGAACGGGAACAGCCGCACGTCGGGCACGCCGGCGCGGAAGTCGTACTCCGCCACGGGCCCGAAAGAACGCGGCGGGGCCGGCACCGCCGTCCATTCCGGACGCGGGCGCACCCCGTCCCCGGACGGCTCGGCCGCCGGCTCGGCCGGCCACGGCGCGGCACCCGACCGGACGAACGTGCCCGCGCCGGGGCGAGCGTTGAGGAACCCCTCGGCGGCGAGGCGTTCGTAGGCCGCGCTGACGGTGGTGCGCGAGACGGTGAGCCGCTGGGCCAGCTCGCGCGTGGGCGGCAGGGCGTCCCCGTCGCGGATCCGGCCGTCGAGCACCGCCTCGCGGATCTGGCGGTAGATCTCGTCGCGATGGCCACGGCGGCCGGTCAGGTCGATGTGCAGGTCCACGTCGCCAGCCTAGATTGGTCCACCGGAGTTCGGCTGGTTTTGGACCTTCAACTGGTCCGCTGCGGCGGTTAGCGTCCGGGTATGACCACGTTCGAACTCGACCGCAAGTCTCTACTCGTCCTCGACAAAATCGTGGCCGGAGCCACTGACCAGGACCTTTCCCGGCCCACCCCCTGCGCCGGCTGGACGCTCGCCGACCTGCTGCGTCACCAGGTCAGTGAAAACCACGCCTTCGCCGAAGCGCTGCGCCGCGGCGAAGCGGCCGACTGGGACGCCGGCCGCCTCGGCGAAGACGCGTACGCCTCCTACGCCGCTTCGGTCGACGAATTCCTCGCCGCGTACGGCGAGGAGGGTGCGATGCGCCGCCAGGTGAAGATCCACGAGATCGGCCCGTTCACCGCCGAGATCGCCGCGGCCATGCACCTCGTCGACACCGTCGTGCACGGCTGGGACCTCGCGAAGACCTTCGGCGTGGCCTACGAGCCCGTGCCGGAAGCGGTGGCCGCCGCCCTCGGTTTCGCCGCCATGGTGCCCACCGACCCGGCCGAACGCGCGGTGAGCGGCGCGTTCGGCGCGCTGGTCGAGGTGCCCGAGGGTGCCGGCGAGCTCGACCGGCTGATCGGGCTGCTCGGCCGTGACCCCGGGTGGAAGCTCAGCTGACCTCGTCGGCCGGCGCCGACCACGTGTTGCAGGAGGCCGTGTTCTGGCCCGTGAACCCGGCCTTCGCCCAGGCCAACTGGTTCACGCGGCTGCCGTGGTCTTCGCTGTCGTCGGCGCGGCCGTAGTCGGCGACGGCGGCGTTGGCCGTGGCCCGGCTGATCGAGCCGCGCCCCTCCGCGGCGGCGATGAACAGCGCGCCGAAGCAGTTGGCCTGCAGCTCGATGCGCCGCACCAGCGCGAGGTCGGCGGGGCTGTTCTGGTCCGGCGAGCTCATGCGGTCGGCCGCCGCGGTCAGGATGCCGCTCTCGCTCTGCACGTGGTGGCCGTACTCGTGCGCGATGGTCGCGAGGTGGCGCGAGCGGTTCTGGCCGGCGTCCGCGAGCATCCAGTCGGTCGGGGCGTAGATCGTGGTGTCGCCGCCGCAGTAGTAGGCCACGGCCTGGTCCTTCGACGGCGCCGCGCCGCACGCGCTCACCTTCGGCAGCGTCACGGACACGGCGACCTTCACGCTCGGCTCGTCCGCACGGTCGAGGGCCGGGCGCCACGCCTGTTCCAGGCAGCCGGTGAGCGCCTCGTAGAACGCCGACAGCTCGGGCCCGGTGTCCCCCAGCTGCGGCAGCTCGCACGACACCGCGCCGAGCTTGACGCCGTTCGCCAGGATGGGGTTGTTCTCCAGCTCGGGCACCGAGTGGGGGTCGGCGCGGGCTCCGTCGCCCGGTGACGCGTCGGAGCGGTGCACGGAGGTCGGCACGGCGATCGCGTGACCGGACAGCTCGTGCGGGACCACGGCCACGACCCCGGCCGTGGCGACCAGGATCACGAGCGCGATGACTCCGCCGACGACCCCGCCGTTGCGGCGGCGCGGCGGACCGTACGAAACCGGTGCCCACGGATTCACGGCGGGTGGCCGGGCCGCCATCGGCGGCGGTGGCGGCGGCCCGGCCGGCTCCCTCGGCGGCACCCTGCCCGCGTTTTCGCTCAACTACGTTCCCCCTGTCACCAGCGCGCTCAAGCATACGGAGCACCCGGCCGGACGGGATCACGAAACGGGAACGCCGGACGGGTGGCCGGAACCCCCGCCCGGCGGCGAGACTGGGGCCATGAGTGTCGAAGATCCGTACCTGTGGCTGGAAGACGTGACCGGCGACGAGGCACTGGACTGGGTCCGCACGCGCAACGCCGAGACGCTGGACGTGCTCACGTCCGGCGAACGCTTCGCCGCGCTGCGGGACGAGGTCCGCGAAGTGCTCGACGCCGGCGGGCGCATCCCCTACGTGACGCGCCGGGGGCCGAAGCTCTACAACTTCTGGCAGGACGCCGAGCACCCGCGCGGGTTGTGGCGGCGCACCACCCTGGAGGAGTACCGCAAGGCCGAACCCGACTGGGAGGTGCTGCTCGACGTCGACGCGCTGGCCGAGGCCGAGCACGAGAACTGGGTGTGGAAGGGCGCCGCGGTGCTGCGGCCCGGCCACCGGCTGGGGCTCGTGCAGCTCTCGCGCGGCGGCGCCGACGCGACGGTGGTGCGCGAGTTCGACCTGGACGCGCACGAGTTCGTCGACGGCGGCTACTTCCTGGCCGAGGCGAAGAACCGCGTCGGCTGGATCGACGAGGGCCGCGTTTACGTGGGCACCGACTTCGGGCCGGACACGCTCACCACGTCCGGCTACCCGCGGCTGACGAAGGAGTGGCGCCGCGGCACGCCGCTCGAGTCGGCCGAGCTGGTGTTCGAGGGCAAGCCCGACGACGTCGCCGTGGCCGCGTTCCACGACCCCACCGAGGGCTTCGAGCGCGACTTCGTGCACCGCTCGATCGACTTCTACCGCACCGAGGTGTTCCTACGAACGCCGTCCGGGCTGGAGAAGCTCGACCTGCCCGACGACGTGGAGCTGTCGGTGGAGCGCGAGTGGCTCTACGTGCAGCCGCGCACGCCGTGGACCGTCGGTGCCACGGTGCACCCGGCCGGCGCGCTGCTCGTGATCGGGTTCGACGCGTTCCTGGCGGGCGAGCGGGACTTCACCGCGCTGTTCACGCCGGACGCGCACACCTCACTGGAGTACTACACGTTCACCCGCAACCACGTGCTGCTCGCGAAGCTGCGGGACGTGAAGACGGAGCTGGTCGCGCTCACGCCCGGGCCCGACGGCTGGACGGAGGCGCCGCTGGGCGGGGCGCCGGAGTTCGGCAGCGCGGACATCGTGGGCACCGACCCGGACGAGAGCGACGAGTACCTCGTGGACTCCTCCAGCTACCTCCAGCCCTCGACCCTGAGCCGCGGCGAGGTGGGCGGCGAGGTTGAGGTGCTCAAGCAGGCGCCCGGGTTCTTCGACGCGGCCGGGATCGAGGTCGCGCAGTACTTCGCGACGTCGGAGGACGGCACGAAGATCCCGTACTTCGTGGTGCGCCCGCCCGGCGCCGAGAACGGCCCGACGCTGCTCAACGGCTACGGCGGCTTCGAGGTGTCGCTGACTCCCGCGTACAGCGGCGTGATCGGCCGCGGCTGGGTCGCGCGCGGCGGCACGTACGTGGTCGCGAACATCCGCGGCGGCGGCGAGTACGGGCCGGAGTGGCACGCGCAGGCCGTGAAGGAAAACCGGCACAAGGTGTACGAGGACTTCTCCGCGGTCGCCCGCGATCTCGTCACCCGCGGCATCACCACGGCCGAGCGGCTCGGCATCCTCGGCGGCAGCAACGGCGGGCTGCTGATGGGCGTGATGCTCACGCGGTACCCGGAGCTGTTCGGCGCCGTCGTCAGCCAGGTGCCGCTGCTCGACATGAAGCGCTACCACCTGCTGCTGGCGGGCGCGTCGTGGATGGCCGAGTGGGGCGACCCGGACGTGCCCGAGGAATGGGAGTACATCGCGAAGTACTCGCCGTACCACAACGTCCACAAGGGACGGACGTACCCGCCGACCCTGTTCGCCACGTCCACAAGGGACGACCGCGTGCACCCGGGCCACGCCCGCAAGATGATGGCGCGGATGCAGGAACAGGGCCACGACGTGCGCTACTACGAGAACATCGAGGGCGGCCACGGCGGCGCGGCGGACAACGCGCAGCTGGCGTTCAAGTGGGCGCTGGTGTTCGAGTTCCTGTGGTCGCGGCTGTCCTGACGTGATGGGGGCGCCTTCACCGGCGCCCCCTTCACCTCCCCACCTTGCGCCAGATCACGACGGCGCCGATCACCAGCACCACCACCGCGCCGAGGCCGATCAGGCCCTTGACCAGCAGGTCCATCAGCAGGTGGTGCAGCAGCTCGTCGCCGTTCACCGGTCGTCGAACCGGTTGAGCGCTTCCCTGGCCACGCGGCTGCTTCGGCTGGTCCCCCGCTCTTCCAACACGCGCGCGGCGAACCGCGCCGCCGTCGCCACGTGGTGGCCCTTTCCTCGGCGCCGCAGCGTGACCACCACCGCGAACACCACCAGGCCGAGCACCACCAGTCCGGCCGCGATCAGGCCGAACCGGATCAGCAGCAGGTCGAGCACCGTCTCCATCGTCTCCCACCTCGTTTTCTATCACACCTGTGACATAAAAATTGGTATCACAGGTGTGATAGAAAGGTCCAGTGCCCAAGGTCATCGACGGTGAACAACGCCGCGCGGACATCGCGGACGCCGTCCTGCGCCTCGCCGCGCGCGACGGCTTGCCGGCCGTGTCGCTGCGCTCGGTGGCCGCGGAGTCCGGCCTGAACATCGGCTCCGTCCGGCATTACTTCGACGGCCAGCGCGACCTCATGCGCTTCGCGATGCGCTCGACGATCGACCGCGTCTCCGCCCGCCTGGAACGCCGCCGCGCCTCGCTGCGACCCCTCTCGGAGCTGACGCCCGACGAGGCGGCCGCACAACTGACCGACTTCCTCGCCGAACTGCTCCCCCTCGATGCCCCCCGCCGCGCCGAAGCCACGGTGCTGGTCGAGTTCCTCGTCGCGGCCCGCGTGGACACCGACCTGACCGAACTGGCTCACGAAGCCCTGGGCGGGACTTTGGCTCTGGCCCGCCGGATCGTCTCGGCACTGTCCCTGCCGCCCGCCGCGGCCGACCTGGAGGCCGAGCGGCTGGCCGCTTTGCTGGACGGCCTCACGTTCCGCTCGGCCCTGCACCCGGAGGCCACCACGCCCGAGGTCTGCCGCGACGTCCTGCGGGCGCACCTCACCTCGCTCAGCGCAGAGTTCGCGGCCGCGCCCTGAACGGCCCCGTCGCGACCGGAGCCGTCCGTCCACCGTGGACATCGGCGACCACTTCTTCGAACCTGCCCAGCACCTCGGCCGCGAACCTCAGCCGCGTGATGCCCAGGGTGCGCAACGCCCGCCCGTGATCCGTGGTGACGGCCACCAACGCCCCGGCCATCATCACCCGCCACCCGCCGGCGACGAGTTTTCCTTTCACCCCGGGAAAACTCCCCCTGAGCTGATCGCACTGGAACGGCACATGCCGCTCCTCATCCGCCAGAATCCGCGCCGCGACCTCCCTCGCGAGGGGATCGCCCGAGTTCTTCAGCGCCTTGTAGTAGCTCAGCGCCACGACTTCGGCGATCAGCGGCACCATCAATTCCAGCCTCAGCCCCAACGCCCGCCTGAGCCAGACGAACACGGTGTCGGACCAGTGTTTGGCGATCGTCGCACTCCCGGCGGCTTTGAGCAGCTCCGCCAGCAACCGCGCGTGATTCTGCTCCTCGGCAACGAACAATTCCACCGCTTGCCGGTAGCGCGGGTCGGCCTTGGCGATCAGGTTGACCCCGTCCCCCGACTCCCCCACCTGGAACCGCTGCACACTCCTGATCACCGCCGGCTCCAGCTGTGCGCCTCTTCCCCACTCGGGCTCGGGGCGCACACTGCGCCGCTGTGCTTCTTCCCTGAACTCCTTCAGCCACTCCACGCGCCCGATGCTGGCGCACCGATGTGCGCACCCAACGGAGGACGTGTGGAGATCCTGTGCGGAAACACGCGTGACCAACGGGCTAGTTGTAGTCGACCATGCCGAGGAATGCCCGAAGGCCCAGCCGTGGACCGACTTCGGTGGCCAGCCAGCGCAGGTAGTCCGGATGCAGGTCGTCGTCTCCGCTGTCGAGGGCGCGGCGCCTCGCGCCGGACCAGTCGTCGCGGTCGAGCACCGACCGGTAGGCGTCACGCAACCGCCCGAGTCTGGCCGGAGGCAGTCGGAGGCGATCCGCCGCGGGGCTGTGGATTTGGTCGGCGAGCATCGTGGCGGCCGCGAAGCGGCGAGCAGTGGGCGGTTGAGTACCGAGGTGTCGAACGTGCTGTTCGAGAACGTCGGCCGCGTGGGCGTACTCCTCGATCCGCGTGCTCATTTCCCCATAATCGGCAGGCACGTGCCACAGCCGACCGGCGTGGTCGATCAGCTCGTCGTCGGCCGCCGGATCCGCGATCGCCTCGTGCAGTGCGGTTTTCACCGCGACCTCGCCGGCGAAGTAGCCGTTGAGGAATTCCCCGTTGACGGCCCGTCGCAACAACCACGGCTTCGCGGCCGGATCGTCGAGCCGGCACAGCGCCTCGACCACGTAGACGCGGCCCCATCCCTCGACGCGCTCGGCCAGCCACAGCAGCGCCGTCGTGCCGCCGTCCAGCCGTTCCAGCGCCCGCGCGACGACGGCGGCGAACTTGTCGGACAAGCCATCGCCCGGTGAGCCGCGCTCGTGCCGGGTCGACGCGCGCGACGACGGCGGAAATGTGTTCGTTCAGGTGGCGGGAGACGTACGCGCTGTGGAAGGAGTCCGCGAGATCGCCGGGTACAGCCGAAGGATCCGCGAAGTGGTCCGCGAGAATCCTTGCCGCGGCGACGCCGACCAGGCTCCTGTCCTCGGGTGTTCTGGGGCGGTTTCGGCCGCGGTGGAGCGCGTCGTCGGGGTAGGGCTCGCCGTCGCGGGGCAACGGTGAACCGGGTGACAACGAGTGCAGCCGCTGCGCATGGTTGAGCAAGGTCTGCCGGGGTCCGAGCGGCATCGGCTCGGGCTGGACCCTCACCGGCGTGCGGAGGTCTCGATTCTTTCGGTCATGGACCGAGCGTGGCAGCGAAACCCTCGGGCGGCAAACCATTACTCCACGAAGCCGGTAGCGGAAAAGCAAAGCGGGGAGCCGGAACCCCGGCTCCCCGCTTCACCACGATCAGCTACAACCCGACGTAGCCCCACACCCTTCACACGCGTAGCACGACCCCGCGGGCCGCATCTTCGTGCCGCACGTCATGCACAAAGGCGCGTCGGCGGCTTTGCCCAGGTGGAGTTCCATCAGTTCGGCCGTGGAGTGCGCGTCCGGGGTGGACGGTTCCTGAGCAGGGGCCGAAGGGGCCGACGCCGGGGAGGAGTCGACGCTGGTGCGCAGGGCCTCGAGGTCCATGCCGCCGTAGTTGGATTCCACTTCGGCCGAGCGTTCGTCGGCGGTGAAGATGCCGAGTTGCGAGCGCTTCTCGTAGGGCAGGTAGTCGAGGGCCAGCCGGCGGAACAGGTAGTCCATCACGCTGGTGGCGATGCGGATGTCCGGGTCGTCCGTCATGCCGGCGGGTTCGAAGCGCAGGTTGGAGAACTTCGAGACGTAGAACTCCAGCGGGATGCCGTGCTGGAGGCCGACGGAGATGGACATCGAGAAGGCGTCCATGACGCCCGCCAGCGTCGAGCCCTGCTTGCCGAGCTTGACGAAGATCTCGCCGAGGCCGTCGTCCGGGTAGGAGCCGGCGTGGAGGTAGCCCTCGGCGCCGCCGACGGTGAAGGAGACGGTCTGGCTCGGGCGCTTCTTCGGCAGGCGACGGCGCACCGGGCGGTACTCCACGACCTTCTCCGGCTCCGGCTCGGCTTCCTTCTTCTTCGCCGTGGACAGCGGCTGGCCGACCTTGCAGTTGTCGCGGTAGATCGCGAGCGCCTTGAGGCCCAGCTTCCAGCCCTGGAAGTAGATCTCCTCGACCTCTTCGACGGTCGCCGTCTCCGGCATGTTCACCGTCTTCGAGATCGCGCCCGACAGGAACGGCTGCACCGCGGCCATCATCCGCACGTGGCCCATCGGCGCGATGGAGCGCTCGCCCACCGCGCAGTCGAACACCTCGTAGTGCTCCGGACGCAGGCCCGGCGCGTCGACGACGTGGCCGTGCTGCGCCACGTACTCGACGATCGCCTCCACCTGCTCGTCCTGGTAGCCCAGCACCTTCAGCGCGCGCGGCACGGTCTGGTTCACGATCTGCATCGACCCGCCGCCGACGAGCTTCTTGAACTTCACCAGCGAGAAGTCCGGCTCGATGCCCGTGGTGTCGCAGTCCATCATGAAGCCGATGGTGCCGGTCGGCGCGAGCACCGAGGCCTGCGCGTTGCGCCAGCCGTGGCGCGAGCCGAGCTCGATGCCGCGCTGCCACTCCTCGGTGGCCAGCGCGCGGACGGCCGCGTCGTTGGAGTGGTACGTGCGGACCAGCTCGTTGGCCGCGGCGTGCTTGCGCATCACGCGCTGGTGCGCCTCGGCGTTGCGCGCGTAACCCTCGTACGCGCCCACGACCTTCGCCATCTCCGCCGAACGCCGGTACGACACCCCGGTCATCAGCGACGTGATCGCGCCGGCGAGCGCGCGGCCGCCTTCGGAGTCGTACGCGTGGCCCAGCGCCATCAGCAGAGCGCCCAGGTTGGCGTACCCGATGCCCAGCTGGCGGAACTTGCGCGTGGTGTCGGCGATCGGCTCGGTCGGGAAGTCGGCGAAGCAGATGGAGATGTCCATCGCCGTGATCACGAACTCCACGGCCTTCGCGAACAGCGGCGCGTCGAACGTGCCGTCCTCCGACACGAACTTCAGCAGGTTCAGCGACGCGAGGTTGCAGCTGGAGTTGTCGAGGTGCATGTACTCGCTGCACGGGTTCGACGCGCTGATGCGGCCGGACTCCGGGCAGGTGTGCCAGTCGTTGATCGTGCCGTCGTACTGCACGCCCGGGTCGGCGCACTCCCACGCGGCCTGCGCCATGGTGCGGAACAGCTTCTTCGCGTCGGTGCGCTCGATGACCTCGCCCGTGAGGCGGGCGCGCAGCCCGAACTCCGTGCCGTTCTCCACGGCCTGCATGAACTCGTCGGACACGCGCACGGAGTTGTTGGCGTTCTGGTACTGCACCGACGCGATGTCCGCGCCGGAGAGGTCCATGTCGAACCCGGCGTCGCGGAGGACCTTGATCTTCTCCTCTTCACGCGCCTTCGTCTGGATGAACTCCTCGATGTCGGGGTGGTCGACGTCGAGCACGACCATCTTCGCCGCGCGCCGCGTGGCGCCGCCGGACTTGATGGTGCCCGCGGACGCGTCGGCGCCGCGCATGAACGAGACCGGGCCGGACGCCGTGCCGCCAGAGGTGAGCAGCTCCTTCGAGGAGCGGATGCGGGAGAGGTTGAGGCCTGCGCCGGAGCCGCCCTTGAAGATCAGGCCCTCCTCGCGGTACCAGTTCAGGATCGACTCCATCGTGTCGTCGACCGACAGGATGAAGCACGCCGAGACCTGCTGCTTCGAGGACGTGCCGACGTTGAACCAGACCGGGGAGTTGAAGCTGAAGACCTGGTGCAGCAGCATCCAGGTGAGCTCGTGCTCGAAGATCTCCAGGTCGCCCGCGCCGGCGAAGTAACCGTGGTCCGCGGCGGCCTTCACGTACGTCTTCACCACGCGGTCGATGAGCTGCTTGAGGCTGCTCTCGCGCTGCGGGGAGCCGACGGCGCCGCGGAAGTACTTGCTGGTGACGATGTTGGTGGCGTTCACCGACCAGAACCCGGGGAACTCGACGCCCCGCTGCTCGAAGTTCACGCTGCCGTCGCGCCAGTTGGTCATCACGACGTCGCGCTGCTCCCACGCGACCTCGTCGTACGGGTGCACGCCTTCGGTCGTGAAGACCCGCTTGACGGACAGACCGCCACTGGCCTTTTTCTTGCTCCGGCCGGCGGCCGCCGCGCCGGTTCCCACGGTTTCGGTCATCGGGTCTCGTCCCTCGCTCCCGCGCGGCGCAGGCGACACTCAGTCGTCTCCGGCGCGCTCGCTTCCTTCTTCCGCGGCAGTCCCCGCCATGGCTTCCCGCAGGTCCGCGATCTCCTTCTCGAAGTCCTCGACCGAGGAGAACGAGCGGTAGACGCTGGCGAACCGGAGGTAGGCGACCCCGTCGAGCTCCCGCAAGGGACCGAGGATGGCCAGGCCGACCTCGTGGCTCGGGATCTCCGCCAGACCGGCGGAGCGGATCGACTCCTCCACGCGCTGCGCGAGCTTCTGCAGCGCGTCGTCGTCGACCGGCCGGCCCTGACAGGCCCGCCGCACGCCGTTGACGACCTTGTCCCGGCTGAACTGCTCGGTGACGCCGGACCGCTTGACGACGGCGAGCACCATCGTCTCCGACGTGGTGAAGCGCCGGCCGCACTGGGCGCACGAGCGCCGCCGCCGGATCGCCTGTCCTTCATCCACCTCTCGGGAGTCGACGACCCGAGAGTCCGCATGCCGGCAGAACGGGCACCTCATCCGCCGATCACCTTCCCCTCAACGCCGGCCGAGTCCATCCACGCCGGCCCCTGCCGCCACGCTACGGCCTGGACCACGACCACCCCGCACGGACCCGCGCCTGGTGATCGACTTGTGGACAACCGGTGGGTGAACACCGCCCAGCTGTGGACAACTGGTCTCCAGTCTACCCCTACCTGTGGACCAACTACAGCGGTGTAACTACCAGATGTAGGGGTTGACCATAGATCGCCCGGACGGCCCACGCAAGCGACACAAGCGGGTGAAGAAGGCACCGATTCGGGGTGCGATCGCACACATCCCGACGGTCACGAACCGAACCCGGCCACCTCCGACGCGACCGGCACGGTGAGCGGCAGACCCGGCACGAGGACGGCGTCGTCGAGGTGGTTGAGCTGTTTGATGCGCTCGACCACGGCGGCCTGGTCCGAGTCGGGGGCGAACCGGGCGGCGATCGCGGTCAGCGTGTCGCCCTGCTGCACGGACACCGACGCCGTGCGCGCGGGCACCGCGCCACCCGGCGTGCCGGACCCGAAAACACCCAGAACGGTGACCACCAGGCAGGCGGCGACGGCGATCGCGGCGAGCCACGGCCACCGCACGGCGGGCCGGCGCGGCTCGGCACACGTGGCCGGCACGACGCGATGCCCCGCGACCACCCGGGCGCGTGTCGGCGGCCGCAGCGGCTCGCCCCGGCGCTCGCGCGTGCCGCGAACGGGTGTCGTGGGACCGATCGGGGGACCCGAGGGAACCCGAGCCGGAGCGGCGGCCTGCCGGGCGGGCCGGAGCGGGCGGACGATCCCGCGGTCTGCCAGAATCGACATGGCGAACCTCCTTCTGACCTGCTGATCGGTTCGATCCGAGCCCGGTCCGGTGCTCTCACCGGCGACAATGCGGTTCAGGTCGAACAGGCGTTCTATCGAACGTCCGTGCGAAGGTCTACCACCCCGCACCGACAAAATCGAGAGGACACGGCGTGTCGATCGAACAGATGTTTGAAATCGTCACGCTCGGTGGGCTAACGTCGGTGACCAGGACATCTGCCGGGCAGATGTCGCCGGCGAGGGCACCCGCGTCCGCGGGAGCCGGCCGGCGCACGCGTTACCCGCGGGCCGCCGGCGAGGCGACCGTGAAACATCTGGGAGGCGACGCCCAGTGGGGAGAGGACACACAGTGGCGAAGGAGAGCAAGGCGGGCACCACGCCCGGTGGCTCGGGCAAGGTGACGGCCCTGCCCGAGGTCTACGACGTGGACGAGACGCTGACTGTGCGGCAACAGCAAGTGCTCGACGTGATCCGCACCTGGGTGGCCCGGTTCGGCTACCCGCCGAGCGTCCGCGAGATCGGCGAAGCCGTGGGGCTCACGTCGACCTCGTCGGTGTCCCACCAGCTGCGGGCGTTGCAGCGCAAGGGATACCTGCGCCGCGACGCGAACCGGCCGCGGGCCGTGGGCGTGCTCTCGACGACGGACGACAACCCGATGGGCATCGACATCGACCAGCAGCCGTCCATGCCGAAGGCGGCGTACGTGCCGCTGGTCGGCCGGATCGCGGCCGGTGGCCCGGTGCTGGCGGAGCAGGCGATCGAGGACGTGTTCCCGCTGCCGCGCGAGATCGTCGGCGAAGGTGAGCTCTTCCTGCTCAGCGTCACCGGCGACTCGATGGTCGACGCCGCCATCACCGACGGCGACTGGGTCGTGGTCCGCCAGCAGCCCGCCGCCGAGAACGGCGACATCGTGGCCGCCATGATCGACGGCGAGGCCACGGTGAAGACGTTCAAGCGCAAGGACGGCCACGTCTGGCTGATGCCGCACAACGAGGCCTACGAACCGATCCCCGGCGACGACGCCACCATCCTCGGCAAGGTCGTCGCGGTCCTCCGGCGCCTCTAGACCAGGAACCCCACCCACGCGGCCGCGGGCCGGCGACGAGGATGCCCGGCCTCGATCGTCCCCGCGCCGCGGGCGGGAGCGTCCCGGTGTCCGGTGTGGACGGTGCCGTACGGCCCGGCGGGTGCTGAGTGGCCCGTTGAGTGGTCTTGGCTTGTGGTCTTGCCGCTGTGTGCGCCACGCCCCGGTCGCCTCCCCGGAGCGGACCTCGGCGGCCAGGACGCAGCCAGCCAGGCCCAGCGACCAGGACTCACCGGCGTGGGTTCACCGCTGAAGCGTGCGGCCGTTCACCGACGCGAGTTCTGGCGGCGCAGGTTCATCAGCGTGGGTTCGCCACCCCGGGTTTCCTCAGCGCGAGTCGACCGGAGTCAGCCCGACAGGCCGCGGGGAACGCAGCTGAGCCGACCCGCATTCAGCGGCCCGGACCCAGCCGGTCAGACCTCCGCGGCGCTGAGGCCACCGGCGCGGGTTCACTGCTGCAGCGTGCGCCCGTTCACCCGCGCGAGTTCCGGCGGCGCAGGTTCATCAGCGTGGATTCGCCACCGCGGGTTCTTCAGCGCACAGAGTCAGTTCGACGGGCCAAAAGGCAAACGCAGCCGAGCCGGCCCGCGACGACCATGACCCAGTCGGGCAGCCCCACTGACCAGGCCCCAGCGGCTACGACTCAACGGCGCGGGCGGCGCCGAAGCCGGCTCAGCAGGAACCAGCCGATCAGCACCACGACCACCGCGATGCCCACCACCGGCAGCAGTGGCAGGCCGGACGAGTCGTCCGAGCCGCCGGTCGCGCCGGAGGCGGGGGGCTTGGCCGCCTCGCGTTGGGGTGCGGCGGCGCCCGCCACCAGGGCCGTCGCGTTTTTCACCGCGCGGATGGGCTGGCCGACGCCTTCGCTGCCCGACAGCAGGGTGCCGTCGGGTTCGAAGGCGAGGGCTTCGCCCTGCTTCTCGTTCGGCAGGGGGATCCGTGCGGGGTTGCGTTTGAGCGCCTCCAGCACGTCGCCGTCCGGGGCGGGGTACAGGTACGCGTCGGTGTAGGTGCGGAGGGCCACGACATGGCCGTCGGCGCTGGTGGCGCCGCCCGTGACCAGCACGGAGCCGAAGGCGCCCACCGGGCCGCCCACCGTGTCGGTGTCATGGATGGTCAGCGAACCGACCTTCTCCAACGCGGTCGGCCCGGGCGTGGCCAAGGGGCCCGTCGGCCGGTAGACGGCCGCGTCGCCCAGCACTTCCTTGGTGATCAGGTACGGCGTGCCCGAGCGGTCGAGCAGCAGGGCCTCGGTGTCGTGCGGCCCGTCGGGGTAGGTCAGGCGGTGCAGCGTCACGCTGCCGCCCGAAGGTTTCATCGCCATGAGCGCCACGGTCGTGCGCTTGTGGCTGTTGTCGCCGGTGTCCGAGAGCCACAGGGTGCCGTCGGCCGCGCGTGCGAGGTCCTCGACGTCGTACGGGTCGGTGCTCGCGGAGAGCACCTTCTGCACCTTGCACGAGTGGTCGAGGACGAAGACCTGCACCTTCGTGCCGCCGTCGTTGATCGCGTACCAGTGCTCGCCGTCGGAGACGAGGCCGGAGAGCTCCCCCAGCCGCGAGTCGGTGACCTTGCACAGCGATGAGGGCGCGGGTGGTGGCGCCGCCGCGGCAGCGGGCACAGCGCCCAGCACCAGCAAACCCGCCGTCACCGCGAGGACGACCCGCACCAGCTCACCTCCGTAGTGTGCGGCCCGGTCCGGCCGCACACTACGGAAGACGTTCAGAGCGCCGAGGAGTTGGTTTCGTACCGGCGCAAAGCCGCCGCGAGGTCCGGGTGGACCCGCACGAGCAGCCGCGTGCCGTCGGCCACGTGCTCCTCCTCGAGCACCTCGCCGTCCGCGTGGGCGCGGGCCACGAGCTCGCCACGCGAGTACGGGACCAGCGCCTCGACCACGACCTGCGGCCGCGGCAGGCGGTCGGCGAGCACCTCGGCCAGCTCCGGGATGCCCGCGCCGGTCCGGGCGGACACCAGCACGGAACCCGCCAGCTGGTGCCGCAGCCGGGCGAGCGTGACCTGGTCGGCCGCGTCGGCCTTGTTGATCACCAGCAGCTCGGGCGGCAGCGGCTCCTTGCGGGTGCGGGTGATCTCGCCGAGCACCTCGCGCACGGCGTTCACCTGCTCCTCGGGCGCCGGGTCGGCTCCGTCGACGACGTGCAGCAGCAGGTCGGCGTCGGCCGCCTCCTCCAGCGTCGAGCGGAACGCGTCCACCAGCTGGTGCGGCAGGTGCCGCACGAACCCGACGGTGTCGGTGAGGGTGAACGTGCGCCCGTCGGCCGTCTGGGCCCGGCGCGTGGTCGGGTCCAGGGTGGCGAACAGCGCGTCCTCCACCAGCACCCCCGCGCCGGTCAGCGCGTTGAGCAGGCTCGACTTGCCGGCGTTGGTGTAGCCGACGATCGCCACGCTGGGCACCTCGTTGGCCACGCGCCGGCCGCGCTTGGTCTCGCGGATCGTGTCCATCGACGCGATCTCGCGGCGCAGCTTCGCCACGCGCTTGTTGATCCGCCGCCGGTCGGTTTCCAGCTTCGTCTCACCGGGACCGCGCAGGCCCACACCGCCGTTGGCGCCACCGGCACGGCCACCGGCCTGCCGGGACAGCGACGCACCCCAACCGCGAAGCCGCGGGATGAGGTACTGCAGCTGGGCCAGCTCGACCTGCGCCTTGCCCTCCTTGGAGCGGGCGTGCTGCGCGAAGATGTCGAGGATCAGGGCGGTCCGGTCGATCACCTTGACCTTGACCTTCTCCTCCAGCTGGCGCAGCTGGCCGGGCGAGAGCTCGCCGTCGCAGATCACCGTGTCCGCGCCGGTCGCCACCACCACGTCACGCAGCTCCCGCACCTTGCCGGAGCCGACGTAGGTGGCCGGGTCGGGCTTCGTGCGCCGCTGGACGAGGCCCTCGAGCACCTCGGAACCGGCGGTCTCGGCCAGCCTCGCCAGCTCGGCGAGGGAGGCTTCCGACTGCTCGGCGGTGCCTTCGGTCCACACGCCGACCAGCACGACGCGCTCCAGCCGCAGCTGGCGGTATTCGACCTCGGTGACGTCTGTGAGTTCGGTCGACAGGCCTGCGACGCGGCGGAGCGAGGCGCGGTCCTCGAGCTCCATCTCCCCGGTCGACGGGTCGTCGTCGTACAGGTCTTCGTGTGTCAGTTCTGTCATCGTGCCTCCATGCTCCCACGATTCGGCGCGGGAGCCGAGTGATTACCTGCTGGGATAGACGGACAAATAGATCGCGGTCCGGTCGGCGCCGGGCCGGGCGGGCCGTTCACGGAACTCCTCGAGCAGCTGCGTGAGCCGGTCCTTGAACTCGGCGACCTCGGCGGGCGAGACCTGGAACACGAGCCGGCTGGCGTCGACCTCGGCGGGGTCGGCCTCCCCGATCTCGGCGAGGTAGGCCTCGAGCATGGCCTGGCCGACGGACGCGCCGGCCTCGCCGTTGTCGAGCTGCCAGGACAGGCCGGTGGACAGGTACGGGATCTCCTTGGCACCACGAGCGCCGCGGCGCTCCTCCTGCGGGGCGAGAAAACCCGTTTCCACCAGGCGCCGCACGTGGTGCAACGTGGTCGCCGGGTCGCGGCCGAGCCGCTCGGCCAGCTCCTTGTTGGTCATGGCCTCGAAGGAGGTCAACCGGATGATGCGCAGGCGTATTCCGGACGCGAGCGCGGCGGCCTCGGCCTCCGTCGAAGGGCGTCGTGGGGTCGGCACCCGCACAGCCTAGGCACGAGTAAGTGATTGACACTTTCCAATCACTCGTCGACACTCGATCGAGTGAACCGGGACTCCCTCTTCTTCCACGCCGACTTCCGGCGGCTCTTCACCGGCGACACGGCGAGCCAGCTCGGCACGTTCGTCGGCATCACGGCGATCCCGCTGCTGGCGGCGGTCACGCTGGCGGCGACGCCGTTCGAGATGGGCCTGCTGACGACGGCCGAGACGCTGGGGTTCCTGCTCATCGGCCTGCCGGCGGGCGTGTGGGTGGACCGGATGCGCAAGCGGCCCGTGATGCTCGCGGCCGACCTCACCCGGGCCCTGCTGATCCTGAGCATCCCGGTCGCGTGGTGGACCGGCGTGCTGACGATGCCGCAGCTGATCGGCGTCGTGCTGTTCGTAGGCATCGGCACGGTGTTCTTCGACGTGTCCTACCAGGCCTACCTGCCCGCGCTCGTGGGCCGCGACCGCCTGCTGGAGGGCAACGCGAAGCTGCAGGGCGTGCAGTCCTCGGCCCAGATCGCCGGGCCGAGCGCGGCGGGTGTGCTGGTGCAGTTCGTGGGCGCGGCCAGCACGGTGCTGGTCACCGGCCTCGGTTACCTCGCCTCCGCACTGTGCCTGTGGCGGATCCGCACGGTCGAGACGCTGCCCGAGAAGACCGGCCACGAACGCCTGCTGCCACAGATGCTCGAGGGCCTGAGGTTCGTGTTCACCGACAAGCCGCTGCGCGCCATCGTCGCGTGCACCGCCACCGCGAACCTCTTCGGCGCCGCCGCGCAGGCCGTGGAGGTGCTGTTCCTGACACGCACGGCCGGGCTGCCACCGGCGGCGGTCGGCGGGCTGCTGGCCGTCGGCGGCATCGGCGGGATCCTCGGCGCGCTGTTCTCGGGCCCGATCATCCGCCGCGTCGGGCAGGCGCGGTCGATCTGGCTGCTGCCGATGCTCGTGTGGCCCGGCAACCTGCTCGTGCCGCTGGCGGGACCCGGCTGGCGCGTGCCCCTCGCCGGCTTCGGCCTCGCGCTGGCCGGGTTCGGCGTGATCCTCTACAACGTCGCGCAGGTCTCCTACCGCCAGGCGATCACACCCGACCGCCTGCTCGGCCGGATGAACGCGAGCGTGCGGTTCATCGTGTGGGGCACGATGCCGCTCGGGGGCCTGCTGGGCGGCGCGCTCGGCGAAGGGCTCGGGCTGACCGGTGCCCTGTGGACGGCGGTGATCGGCCAGCTGGCCGCCGCGCTGTGGGTCGTCTGCTCGCCGCTGCGGCGCATGCGCGACCTGCCGGTGGGCGAGAAAGCGGTGGAGGCGCCCGCCTAGAGTTGGTTCATGAACGCATCCCCCCAGCCCAGCCCTCGTGTCCCGGACAAGGTCGGTGTCGACGGTCTGGAGGCCAAGTGGGTAGCGGTATGGGAGCGCGACGGCGTCCACCGCTTCGACCGCACGAAGCCGCGCGAGGCCGTCTACTCGATCGACACCCCGCCGCTCACGGCGAGTGGTTCGCTCCACATCGGCCACGTGTTCTCCTACACCCACACCGACGTCCTCGCGCGCTACCAGCGCATGCGCGGGCGTGAGGTGTTCTACCCGGTCGGCTGGGACGACAACGGCCTGCCCACCGAGCGCCGCGTGCAGAACCACTACGGCGTGCGCTGCGAGCCGGCCCTGCCCTACGACCCGTCGTTCACGCCGCCGGCCAAGCCCGGCAAGGACGTGATCCCGGTGTCGCGCCGCAACTTCGTGGAGCTGTGCCGCACGCTGTCCGAACAGGACGAGAAGGTCTTCGAGGACGTCTGGCGGCGCGTGGGCCTGTCGGTGGACTGGACGCTGGCGTACCAGACCATCGACCCGGCCACCACGGAGATCTCGCAGCGCGCCTTCCTGCGCAACCTCTCCCGAGAGGAGGCCTACCAGGCCGAGGCGCCGACGTTGTGGGACACCACGTTCCGCACCGCCGTCGCGCAGGCCGAGCTGGAGGACCGCGAGCGGCGCGGCGCGTACCACGACCTCGTGTTCCGCACCGGCGAAGGCGCCGAGGTGCTGATCTCGACCACGCGGCCCGAGCTGCTGCCCGCGTGCGTCGCGCTCGTGGCGCACCCGGACGACGAACGCTATCGCGACCTCGTCGGGAAAACGGTGCGCACGCCCGTGTTCGGCGTCGAGGTGCCGGTGCACGCGCACCACCTCGCCGATCCCGAGAAGGGCACCGGCATCGCGATGGTCTGCACCTTCGGCGACACCACCGACGTCACGTGGTGGCGCGCGCTGCGGCTGGAGACGCGCCCGGTGCTCGGGCGCGACGGCCGGTTCCTGCCCGAGCCGCCGCGGGGGGTGCCCGCCGAGGCGTACGCGCCGCTGGCCGGCAAGACCGTCCACACGGGACGCCAGCTGCTCGTCGAGGCGCTGCGGGCCGAGGGGTCGCTGCGCGGTGAGCCGCGGACGATCACGCACGCGGTGAAGTTCTACGAGAAGGGCGACCGGCCGCTCGAGATCGTCACGAGCCGCCAGTGGTACCTCACGAACGGCGGGCGCGACGAGAAGCTGTGCGCGAAGCTGATCGAGCGCGGCGGCGAGCTCAACTGGGTGCCGCCGCACATGGAGGTGCGCTACCGCGCCTGGGCCGAGGGCCTCACGAGCGACTGGCTGGTGAGCCGCCAGCGGTTCTTCGGCGTGCCCATCCCCGTCTGGTACCCCCTCGACGAGCACGGCGAGCCCGACCACGACGCCGTGCTGGTGCCCGCGGATGCGGCCCTGCCGGTGGACCCGACCACGGACGTGCCGCCCGGCTACACCGAGGACCAGCGTGGGAAACCGAACGGGTTCGCCGGCGAGGTGGACGTGATGGACACGTGGGCCACGTCGTCGCTCACGCCGCAGATCGCCGGGCGCTGGAGCCTCGACGACGACCTGTTCCGCCGCGTCTACCCGTACTCGCTGCGGCCGCAGGCGCACGAGATCATCCGCACCTGGCTGTTCTCCACGGCCGTGCGCTCGGAGCTGGAAGAGCACGTGCTGCCCTGGCGCGACGCGGTGATCTCCGGCTGGGTGCTCGACCCGGACCGCAAGAAGATGTCGAAGTCGAAGGACAACGTCGTCACGCCGGCCGCGCTGCTGGACCAGTTCGGGCCCGACGCCGTGCGCTACTGGGCGGCGAGCGCGCGGCCCGGCGTCGACACGGCCGAGGATCAGGGCCAGATGAAGGTCGGGCGGCGCCTGGCGACGAAGCTGCTCAACGTGAGCCGGTTCGTGCTCGGTCTCGGCCTGCCCACGCCCGGCGCGTCCGTGACGGAACCGCTGGACCGCTCGGTGCTCGCCGCGCTCGCGCGCGTGGTCACCGAGGCGACGGCGGCGTTCGAAAGCCTGGACCAGGCGCGGGCACTGCAGATCACGGAGACGTTCTTCTGGACGTTCTGCGACGACTACGTCGAGCTGGTCAAGGCCCGCGCGTACGGCGACCGCGGCGAGGCTGCGGCCGACTCGGCGCGCGCGGCGCTGACGACCGCGCTTTCGGTGCTGGTGCGGCTGTTCGCGCCGGTGCTGCCTTACACGGCCGAGGAGGTCTGGTCGTGGTGGCAGGAGGGTTCGGTGCACCGCGCGCCGTGGCCTTCGGCGCCGTCGATCGAGGGTGACCCCGCGCTGCTGCCGCTGGCCGGCTCGGTGATCGCGGCCGTGCGGCGGGCCAAGACGGACGCGAAGGTGTCGATGCGCTCGGCCGTGGAGACGCTCACGGTGAGCGCCTCCGACGACCTGCTGACCGGGTTCGCCGCGGTGTCGGACGACGTGCGGGCGGCCGGAGTGATCTCCGCGGTGACCACTCGTCCCGGTGACGGTGAGCTGGCCGTCGAGGTGACGGTGGGCTGAGCGCTCCCCCAATGTGGCGTTCGGTGCGTTGAACGCAACCAACGCCACATTGGGTGCGCTCAGCACAACCAACGCCGCATGGGGGTGCGTTACGCCCCGGCGGCGGCCCACCAGGCTTCGTCGAGCTCGCCGCGCGCGACGATCTCCGCCGGGCCGGTGAGGGTGGCCGCACCGCGTTCGACGGTGACGACCACACGGCCGCCGGGGATGTGCACAGTGGACTCGCCCGTGTCGGTGCCGGCGAGGTGCAGCGCGGCGGCGACCGCGGCCACCGTGCCGGTGCCGCACGAGCGCGTCTCCCCCACGCCCCGCTCGTGGACGCGCATGCGCAGCGCGCCCTGGCCGAGCAGGTTCACGAACTCGAGGTTCACGCCGGTCGGGAACACGTCGTGGTCGAAGTCGGGCTGCTCACGCAGGTCGAGGTCGGCGACGTCGTCGTCGAGCACCGACACCAGGTGCGGGTTGCCGACGTCCACGGCCACGCCGGAGAACGGGCTGCCGGCCACCACCGTGACCGAGGTGCCGGTGATCGTGGCCGGGCCCATGCCGACGGTCACGGAGCGGTCGGGGTGGACCACCACCGGCCGGTCGCCCGCGCGGGTGCCGACGGTGAAGTGGCCGTCGCCCGCCAGGCCGGCGTCGACGAGGTAGCGGGCGAACACGCGCACGCCGTTGCCGCACATCTCGGCGATGGAACCGTCGGCGTTGCGGTAGTCCATGAACCACTCGCCCTCGGACGCCTCACCCGCCGCGTTGGCGCGCACCACGCGCAGCACGCCGTCGGCGCCCAAGCCGCGCCGGCGGTCGCACAGGGCCGCCACGCGCTCCGCCGTGAGGTCGAGGCGGCCGGACGCGTCGGGCAGCAGCACGAAGTCGTTCTGCGTGCCGTGCCCCTTGAGAAACTCGATGCCGCCCATGGGGACAAGATTACTGGGCCAGGGCGTCGAGCACGCGCGCGGCCAGGTCGGGGGAAGCGCCGTCGAACCACCGGATCCGCTTGTCGCGGCGGAACCAGGAGCGCTGCCGCCGGACGAAGCGGCGGGTGGCCTGTGCGGTCGCGGCGGCGGCCGCGGCGAAGTCGCCTTCGCCGTCGAGCTCGGCGAGCACCTGCTGGTAGCCCAGCGCCCGCGACGCCGTTTTGCCGTCGCGCAGGCCGCGGGCTTCGAGCCGCCGCACCTCGTCGACGAGCCCGGCCTCGAACATCCGCTCCACCCGCAGGTCGACGCGCTCGTCGAGCTCGCCGGCGTCGCGGTCGATGCCGATCAGCACCGTGCCGTAGCGCGCGGGGCCGGGCTTGGGCAGGTTCGCGGAGAAGGGCTCTCCGGTCAGCTCCATGACCTCCAGGGCGCGCACGATCCGGCGGGTGTTCGTCGGCAGGATGGCGGCGGCCGCGACCGGGTCTTTTTCGGTCAGGCGCGCGTAGAGGACTGCCGTGCCGCGTTCGGTCGCTTCTTCGTCGAGCCGGGCCCGGACGCCCGCGTCGGTGCCGGGGAACTTCAGGTCGTCGAGCACGGCCTGCACGTAGAGGCCGGAGCCGCCGGTCAGGACGGGCACGCGACCGGCGGCGAGGAGGTCTTCGATCACGCGGCGAGCGTCGCGCTGGTAGGCCGCGACGGACGCGGTCTCGGTGACGTCGAGGACGTCGAGCAGGTGGTGGGGCACGCCGCGCCGCTCGGCTTCGGTGGCCTTGGCCGTGCCGAGGTCCATGCCGCGGTAGAGCTGGAGCGCGTCGGCGTTCACGACCTCGCCGCCGAGAGCGAGGGCCAGCTCCACGGCCAGCGCCGTCTTCCCGGTGGCCGTGGGACCGACGACAGCGACCGGACGAGGCGGCTGAGCAGGGCTGATCACGCTGGCCGAGGGTACCTGGACGGGGAGGACCGCCGACACGGAGCGTCAAGGAGAAGTAGGATCACTGGCTTCAGGTGGCTCATCCAGTACCACAGCAGGCGCTGAGCTGCTTGAATGCCGCTGGGGCCCCATGCCCCCGGAAGCACCACCGCGTAACCCGGCCCCGCAGCACGCGGGGCGCCCGCACCAGCGGGCGTACAGGCGATAAGGAGCCTGCGATGGCCCAGGAGAACACGTCCAGCGGCACCCCGGCACCGCACCCCGTGCCCCACGCGCCCGGCGGCGCCCAGACCGCACCCCCGGTTCCGGCCGCCGAGCCCAGCCCGTCCACCTGGGGCCGGGTCGACGCCGAGGGCACAGTTTTCGTCTTCACGGCCGACGGCGAACGCGCGGTCGGGGTCTGGCAGGCGGGCACGCCCGACGAAGGACTGGTGCACTACGCCCGCCGCTTCGACGACGTGCGCACCGAGGTCGAGCTGCTGGAGACCCGGCTGAGCTCGGGCGTCGGCGACCCGAAGCACGCGCTGTCGAACGCCACGCAGATCCGCGACGGGCTGGCCGAGTCGGCGGTGGTCGGTGACCTCGCCGCGCTGGCCGCGCGCGTCGAGTACGTGATCGCCGCCGCCGAGAAGGCGCTGGGCAAGGTCAAGCAGGAGCGCGAGGAGGCCCGCGCGGCCGCCGTTTCGCGCAAGCAGGAGCTGGCCGAGGAAGCCGAGAAGATCGCCGCCGACTCGACCCAGTGGAAGGTCGCGGGCGACCGGCTGCGCACGATCCTGGACGAGTGGAAGACGGTCAAGGGCGTCGACCGCAAGACCGACGACGAGCTGTGGAAGCGGTTCTCCAAGGCCCGCGAGGCGTTCAACCGCCGCCGCGGCTCGCACTTCGCGGAGCTGGACAAGCAGCGCGCGAGCGCCAAGCACCGCAAGGAAGAGCTCATCGCCGAGGCCGAGTCGCTGGCCGAGTCCGACGACTGGGGCGCCACCGCCGGCCGCTACAAGGAGCTCATGGCCGAGTGGCGCGCCGCGGGCCGCGCACCCAAGGACAGCGACGAGGCCCTGTGGCAGCGCTTCCGCGCGGCCCAGGACGCCTTCTTCGCCCGCCGCTCCGCCGTGTTCACCGAACGCGACGCCGAGTTCGCCGGCAACGCCGCCCGCAAGGAAGAGCTGCTGGTCGAGGCCGAGAAGATCGACGTCGCCGCCAACCTCGACGCCGCCAAGTCCGCGCTGCGCCGCATCCAGGAACAGTGGGACGAGATCGGCAAGGTCCCCCGCGAACGCATCCGCGAGCTCGACGGCCGCCTCAAGGCCGTCCAGGACGCCGTCAAGTCCGCCGAGGACAGCCGCTGGCGCCGCACCGACCCGGAGGCCCAGGCCCGCGCCGCCCAGTTCCGCGAGCGCGTCGAACAGTTCGAGTCGCAGGCCGCCAAGGCCCGCGCCGCGGGCGACGAGCGCCGCGCTCGCAAGGCCGATGAGCAGGCGGCCCAGTGGCGCGAGTGGATGGAAGCGGCGGAGGCCGCGGTGGCGGATCGCTGATTGTTTCCGGAGAGGGCCGCTCCTCGGGTTTCGCCCGGGGAGCGGCCTTTTTCGATCGTTCGGGTTGTTGGTGGTCGCAACGGGTGATCAGCTGACCGGCTCGGTACTCGCGGTGGGCTGGCCTGCTCGCTACGCGTGTGGCGTGGGTGCTCGCGTCGGCTGAAGGAATGAAGGGTCCCTTCACGACCGCCCAGGGGGACCCCCGGTTTCCATTCTCTCACTCCGGCACGACGAAAATCGCACCACGAGCAGCGCGACGGGGACCGCCGCGCCGTCGGATCAAGGCGCGGCGAGGCTTCCCCCGGTTCTCAAGCGCGCGAGAAAGCCGTCCGCATCCACATCGTCGCCAGGACGATCGTGGCGATCCACGCGACGATCATGCCGATTCCCGGGCCGCCGCCGGTGGCGCCGTTGGCGTGGGCCGACTGTTGGGACCACACGGACAGCAGGCCGTCCACCGAGGCGAACCAGCCGCCGGCGGCGCAGCACCAGGCGACCCACCAGCGGCGCGTCGCCACACCCACTGCGCCGGCGAGGACGCCGATGCCCGTGGACGTCGCGGCGAACAGTTGCGGGATGCCGCCGCCGGCGCCCTGCAGCACCTGGTAGCCCGCGTGGTCGCCGACCCAGGGCAGGAACTGCGCCACGAGCAGCACGACGATGAACACGGCGATGTAGAAGCCGCGACGGCCCAGCTCCACCGTGCGAGACGCGCGCGCTCCCGCCTGGTCGATCTGATCGGTCAGCTCCTCGTCGACCTCGGCCGGCGTTCCTGGCTCGCTCACAGCGCACACCCACTCACCGGGGCCGGCTCGACGGCCGGGGCTCCGAAGCCCGGCAGTCCCAGCGTGACCCCGCTCGTCTTGGGCCGAAGACCCGCTTCGGCGTTGTCGCCCGCTCGCGTGCGGCGGTGCGTCAGGAGGTCGCCGTCGGCGACCAGGTGGTGCGGGGCGCCGTAGGTGATCACCGTCTCGACGACGTCGCCCGGGCGCACCCCACGGTCCACAACGGACCCGGCGGGGGTGAAGTGCACGAGCCGGCCGTCGCGGGCGCGGCCGCTCATGCGGTGCGTCTCGGCGTCCTTGCGGCCCTCGCCCGCGGCCACGAGCAGCTCGACCTTGGTCCCGACCAGCTTCTTGTTCTCCGCCCAGGAGATCTCGTTCTGCAGCTCGACCAGCCGGTCGTAACGCTCCTGCACGACCTCCTTCGGCAGCTGGCCGTCCATCGTCGCGGCCCTCGTGCCGGGGCGCTTCGAGTACTGGAACGTGAACGCGCTGGAGAACCGCGCCTCGCGCACCACGTCGAGCGTCGCCTGGAAGTCCTCTTCGGTCTCGCCGGGGAAGCCGACGATGATGTCCGTGGTGATCGCCGCGTCGGGCATCGCCGAGCGGACCTCGTCGAGGATCTTCAGGTAACGCCCGGAGCGGTACGAGCGCCGCATCTCGCGCAGCACCCGGTCCGAACCCGACTGCAGCGGCATGTGCAGCTGGTGGCACACGTTCGCGGTGTCGGCCATGGCGTCGATCACGTCGGACGTGAACGCCGCGGGGTGCGGCGAGGTGAACCGCACACGCTCCAGGCCGGTGATCCCGCCGGTCGCGCGCAGCAGCTTGCCGAACGCCAGGCGGTCGCCGAACTCGACGCCGTAGGAGTTCACGTTCTGCCCCAGCAGCGTCACCTCGAGCACGCCCTCGGCCACGAGCGCCTCGACCTCGGCGAGGATCTCGCCCGGGCGGCGGTCGCGTTCCTTGCCCCGCAACGACGGCACGATGCAGAACGTGCAGGTGTTGTTGCACCCCACCGAAACCGACACCCAGCTCGCGTACGACGACTCGCGGCGCGCGGGCAGCGTGGAGGGGAACGTCTCGAGCGACTCGAGGATCTCCACCTCGGCCTCGGCGTTGTGCCGCGCGCGCTCCAGCAGCGTCGGCAGCGCGCCGATGTTGTGCGTCCCGAACACGACGTCGACCCACGGGGCGCGCTTGACGATCTCCCCGCGGTCCTTCTGCGCCAGGCAGCCGCCCACGGCGATCTGCATGTCCGGGTTGGCGACCTTGTCCGGGCGCAGGTGGCCCAAGGTGCCGTACAGCTTGTTGTCCGCGTTCTCCCGCACGGCGCAGGTGTTGAACACGACCAGGTCCGGCTTCGCCTCCGCGCTCGCGGGGACGTACCCGGCCTCCTCGAGCTGACCGGCGAGCCGTTCCGAGTCGTGCACGTTCATCTGGCAGCCGAAGGTGCGGATCTGGAAGGTCTTGCGATTCTCGGTCATCAGGTAGCCAGGGTAACCCCCGCCGACCTCGGCTAAGCCGCCGCCCACCTGGTTGAACGCGGTCCCGGCCGGATCTCGCTCGGCTCGTCCCGCGCGCGGTTTTTGTCGGTGTGCACTGCGATGATCCTCTCTGTGACCGCATGGAGACAACGACTCACGGCCCTCGCCCAGGAGCACCTGCCCGCCGAGGCCGTCGGCGCATGGCTGGGGCTGGTGCGTCCCGGAGTGCACCTCGTTCCGGAGGGCGACGGGGCGCCGGTGGGGCAGCTGGGTGGTGACCCGGCGCTGCCCGCCGGCGTGGAGTGGCCGACGTGGGGCGAGCGGGGGCCGCTCACGTTCGTCGCGTCGGTGGACTGCGGTGCGTTGCCGCGCGAGCTCGAAACGTTGCCGGAGGCCGGCACGTTGCTGTTCTTCTCCTTCGACGGCCGCTACGACGAGGAGGACGACGAACCGGCGTACGGCGAGGACCTCGACGGCCACCGGGTGATCTTCGTCCCGGCCGGCACTCCGGTCGCCGAGCGGGCCGCGCCCGTCGAGCACCTCGCGTACCCGCGCCGCGACCTGCACGCGCGGGTGGTGGGCTCGGCGCCGGACGTCGGTCGCGTGCTGCTCGACAGCACCACCACGCCGGAGGGAGCGCCGCTGGTGAAAGCGGTCCGCCCTGGGCTGCTGGGCGAGCTCGCCTGGGCAGAAACCGAGCAGACCGCGCGGCACCAGGTCGGCGGGTACGCCACGGCCATCCAGGACGCCCCGGAGACGGAGGTCGCCGTGATGGCCCTGGGCGGCGGCTACCGCGACCCCGCCCTGGCCGGGGAAGGCGCGCGCTGGGTGCTGCTCGCCCAGTTCGACAGCGACGACGAGGCCGACATGATGTGGGGCGACGTCGGCACGATCTACTGGGTCATCCGGTCCGACGACCTCGCGGCGGGGAGGTTCGACGCGGCCCGGTTCACGATGCAGTGCACCTGAGCCGCGAACGCGGGGGCGCGCGTCTGGCACGATCCACTCCATGGGGTGGCAGCGAAGGCTCACGGCGGTGCTCGTCGCGGTGCTCGTGGCGGGGCTCACGGCCGCGTGCGGGCCGAGCTTCGAGGGCCTGCGCCTGCGGATCGCGACCGGCGCGGTCGGCGGCGTGTACAACGACCTCGCCCGGCCGCTCGCCGACGCGTGGGCCAAGGACCTGGGCATCACCCGGCCGGAGGTCCTGGCGACGCAGGGCTCGCGCGACAACCTCAACCGCGTGCTCTCCGGGAGCGCCGACGTCGCGTTCGTGGCGGCCGACCTCGCCGCCGAGTCCGCCGCGCAGCACCCGGGCCGGCTGACCGCACTGGCGCGCATCCACGACGACTACCTGCACATCGTCGTGCGCGCCGACTCGCCCTACACGTCGGTGTCGATGCTCAAGGGCCGCCACATCGCGGTCGGCTCGCCCGAGTCCGGCGTGGAGTACATCGCCAACCGGGTGCTGGCCGTCGCCGGGCTGACCGATTCCGTGACCGTGCAGCAGCTGGGCCTCGGAGACTCCCTCAAAGCCCTCGAAAACCACCAGCTCGACGCCCTGTTCTGGTCCGGCGGCCTGCCGACCCCGCTGATCACGACCTACACGCAGAAGGTCGGCCTGCGGCTGCTCGACATGGCCAGCCTGCAGGAGGGCATGCAGGCCTACAGCCCCGTCTACAGCACCGCGACCATCCCCGGCAGCACCTACAACCAGGCCGGCCCCGTGACCACGCTCGTGGTGCCCAACTTCCTCGTCGTCCCCGCGAACATGGCCGGCGACGTCGCCGAAGCCCTCACCCGCGGCCTCTACGACGCCCGCCCCGCCCTCGCGGACGCCAACCGCGCGGCCCTGTCGATCGACGTCCACCCGGGTATCGAGACCGAGCCGCTCCCCCTGCACCCGGGCGCGCTCGCCTACTACCGCAGCCTCAAGGTCTAGGGCGCGACCCGCAGGTCCAGCTCGATCCGCAGCCCGCCGCCGTCCGGCAGGGACAGGCGCATGTCGCCGCCGGAGTGGCGGACGATCTCGCGCACGATCGCGAGCCCCAGGCCCGAGCCGGGCACGTTCTGGTGCGCGCTGCTGCGCCAGAAGCGGTCCACGGCGCGCTCCAGCTCGTCCTCGCGCAGGCCCGGCCCGTGGTCCCGCACCGCCAGGGTCACCCGGTCGCCGCCGTTCACGGCCGAAACATGCACCGAAGTGCCCTGGCCGGTGAACTTCAGCGCGTTGTCGATCAGCGCGTCCAGGATCACCTCCAGCCCCCTCGGTGGCAGCAGCACCCGCGCGCCGTTGACGTCCGCGTCGGTTTCCAGCGCGACGTCACGCGCCGCACCCACCACGCTCCAGTCGGCGACGCGGTCGGACACCACCGCGCCGAGGTCCTCCGCCACGAGCTCACCGCCGGCCGACTCGGCGCGGGCCATCGACAGCAGCTCGTCGAGGATCTGGTTGAGCCGGCCGGCGTCCACGCGGGCGGCGTCGAGGTCGGCGGCCGCGGCGTCGTCGTCCACGTGGCCTTCGAGGTTGCCCAGCCGCAGCTTCAACGCGGTCAGCGGGTTGCGCAGCTGGTGCGACGCGTCGGCGACGAATGCCCGTTGCGCGGCCAGCGCCTCCGACACGCTCGCCGCCATCCGGTCGAAGGACCGGCCGAGTTTCCGCAGCTCAGGCGGCCCGCCGCTCTCGCCGACCGGCTCCGCCTCACGCCCGCTCACGACGGCCGCCACCAGCGCGCCCGTCGCTTCGTCGAGCCGGCGCACGGGCCGCAGCGTCCACCGCACCACCGGGATCGCGACCAGCAGCGCGAGCCCGAACGCGACCACCGCGCCCGCCGCGAGCACGAGCCACTGCCACAGCAGCCGCGTGCGCACGTGGTCGGTCGAGGACTCCGTGACGACGACGCCGCGCACCTCACCGTCGATCAGGATCGGCTCGGCCAGCACCAGCGGGGCCGTCGACCACGGCATCAGCAGCGGACCGGGCTCCGGGTGGCGGCCGGCGAGCGCCTCGTTCACCGGCGCCGCGATGGCCGAGCGGTCGATACGGGCCGCGTCGGTGCCGCCCAGCGAGCTGAGCACCGCGACGCCGTCCTGGTTCACCACCACGACCTTCACGCCGTAGACCTCGGTGTAGCGGCGCAGCTCCGGCTCCAGCAGGGCGGGCCGGTTGTCGATCAGCGGCCGTTGCGCGAGCGAGGCGAACCGCGCGGTGTCGGTGAGCCGGTCGAGAAAGAGGTTCTGCTGCAGGCTGCCCGCCATCGTCAGCGCCAGGGGGATACCGAGGCCGAACACGAGCAGCGCGACGAGCGTGACCACGATCCCCTGGAGGCGGACGCGCACGGCTCAGCCCCGCCCGCCGCCGAGGCGGTACCCGACCCCGCGGACGGTCTCGATCAGCGCCGGGCGCCCCAGTTTCGTGCGCAGCGTGGCCACGTGGACGTCGAGCGAACGGCTCTCCGCCGCGCCCCGGTGGCCCCACACCTCGGTGAGCACGTGCTCGCGCGAGCACACCGAGCCGCGCGCGCCCGCGACGAGCGCGAGGACCTGGAACTCCTTGCGGGACAAGGCGATCGGCTGCCCGGCGACGAGCACCTCGTGGCGCGCGAGGTCGATGCTCACGTCGCCGACCTCGATCACCGGCGCGGGCCCGTCGGTGCGCTCGCCACGACGGCGTCGCACGGCTTCGACGCGCGCGAGCAGCTCCTCCACGTCGTAGGGCTTCACGAGGTAGTCGTCGGCGCCCGCGCGCAGCCCCTGCACCCGGTCGTCCACCTCGCCGCGCGCCGACACCACGATCACGGCGACGTCGCTGACCGCGCGGATGCGGCGGCACAGCACCACGCCGTCGACGTCGGGCAGCCCGAGGTCGAGCAGCACCACGTCCACGTCGTGCACGCGGTCCAGCACGCCGGCGCCCGAGGCCAGCCGTTGCATCTCCAGGCCGCGCCGCGTCAGCGCGGGCACGAGGGCGCCCGCGACCCGGTCGTCGTCCTCCACCAGCAGCACCCGCACCGCTCGCCTCCCCGGTGATCCAGCCCACGGTAGCGAGGAACTCTAGGGGGCACCCGCCCGCGACCACGACAGGGCACAAAGGATGACTCTCCGTCACCCTTCCGACCCGCAACGCGTGATGCCGGGATGCGCGCGTGGCTAGGCTGAGCAGCGCGGAAGGCCGCCGACCAGGTCGGACGGCGCCGGAAGTCGATACGTACTTGAAACCCTAAGTATTGCTCAAGCCGCCTTTACAAAGGGTCCGACGGGAGTAGGTTTCCGCCATCGACGGGGGATCCGGTCCCGCGGATGCCGGTGGTGAAGGAGCTCTGGAGGCCAAGATGACCGCGGAGGTGGCGGCGCCGATGATCAAGGCGACCGCCGTGAACAAGTTCTTCGGCGACCTGCACGTGCTGAAGGAGATCAACCTCGAGGTGCCTCGCGGCCAGGTCGTGGTGGTGCTCGGGCCGTCCGGGTCCGGCAAGTCGACGTTGTGCCGCGCCATCAACCGGCTGGAGCCCATCAACGACGGCGAGATCGCCGTCGACGGAGTGCCCCTGCCGGCCGAGGGCAAGGCGCTCGCGGCGCTGCGCGCGGACGTCGGCATGGTCTTCCAGTCGTTCAACCTGTTCGCGCACAAGACGATCCTCGAGAACGTGATGCTCGCGCCGGTGAAGGTCCGCAAGGTCTCCTCCGCCGACGCCCGCAAGACCGCCATGGAGCTGCTCGAGCGGGTCGGCATCGCGAACCAGGCGGACAAGTACCCGGCCCAGCTCTCGGGCGGCCAGCAGCAGCGCGTGGCCATCGCCCGGGCGCTCGCGATGCGCCCCAAGGTGATGCTGTTCGACGAGCCGACCTCGGCACTGGACCCGGAGATGGTCCAGGAGGTGCTCGACGTGATGACCGGCCTGGCCAAGGACGGCATGACCATGCTCGTGGTCACCCACGAAATGGGCTTCGCCCGCCGGGCAGCCGATCGGGTGATCTTCATGGCCGACGGCGAGATCGTCGAGGACACCAAGCCGGACGAGTTCTTCACCCAGCCGAAGAGCGACCGGGCGAAGGACTTCCTCGGCAAGATCCTCACCCACTGACGATTACCGGATTTCCCCGGCACCTGCCGTACCCGGTGGCCGCACCGGCCATACCGACGACAGATACAGGAGACACGTTATGAGGATCCGCACCCTCGCGGCAGGGCTGCTCGCCGGCGGCCTGCTGCTGACCGCTTGCGGCAAGGAAGGCACGCCCGCGGCCCCCGGTGGCGACGCCAGCGGCACGAACACCGCCGCCCTGCCGACCTACACCGTGGCGCAGAACGTCGACCTCCCGGGCTCGGCCACGTTCGCCAAGATCAAGTCGGCCGGCACGGTCACCGTCGGCGTCAAGGACGACCAGCCGGGCCTCGGCCTGAAGGACCCGACCACCGGCAAGTTCGAAGGCTTCGACATCGAGATCGCCCGGATGATCGCCGCCGGCCTGGGCGTCAGCCCGGACAAGATCAAGTTCACCACGGTCGACTCCGCCGCGCGTGAACAGGCCATCTCCAACGGCCAGGTCGACTACTACGTCGGCACCTACACGATCACCGACAAGCGCAAGACCCAGGTTTCGTTTGCCGGCCCGTACTTCCAGGCCGGTCAGGACCTGCTGGTGCGCAAGGACGACACGTCGATCACCGGCCCGGAGACGTTGAAGGGCAAGAAGGTCTGCTCGGTGACGGGGTCGACCCCGATCCAGCGCGTGCGTGACCAGGGCCTGACGGAGCCCGGCAACATCGTCGAGTTCCAGAAGTACTCGCAGTGCGTGGACAAGCTGAGCACCAAGGAGGTCGACGCCGTCACCACCGACGACGCGATCCTCAAGGGCTTCGCCGCCCAGGACCCCGACTCGTTCAAGGTCGTCGGCAAGCCGTTCTCGCAGGAGCCCTACGGCATCGGCCTGAACAAGGACGACAAGGTGCTGCGCACGAAGATGGACGACCTGCTGCAGGCCAGCCTCGACGACGGCACCTGGCAGAAGATCTACGACGCCACTCTCGGCAAGTCCAACGCGACCGCGACGAAGCCGACGATCCAGCGCTACTGATCAAGCTCGGCGGCCGGTGGACGGAGTCTCCGTCCGCCGGCCGCTCCACGTAAACTTCCGTCCCACGGACGCGGGGAAGGCTCCATGGACGTCCTGCTCGACAATCTGGACCTGTTCGGTCCGTTCTTCCTTCGCACGATCGAACTGTTCCTGATCGCCGGCGTCGGCAGCCTGGTGTTCGGCACGATCCTGGCGATGCTGCGGGTGAGCCCGGTCCCGGTGCTCCGGTCGATCGGCACGGTCTACGTCACCGTCGTGCGCAACACACCGCTCACGCTGGTGTTCGCGTTCTTCGTGTTCGCCTACCCGCGGCTCGGCATCGTCGACCTCGACTACTTCACCTACGCGGTGATCGCGCTGACGGTGTACACGTCGGCGTTCATCTGCGAGGTCGTGCGCTCGGGCATCAACACCGTGCCGGTCGGCCAGGCCGAGGCGGCCCGCGCGCTCGGCCTCACGTTCGGCCAGATCCTCGGCCAGATCGTGTTGCCGCAGTCGCTGCGCTCGGTCGTCCCGCCGCTGATCAGCACCCTGATCGCGCTGCTCAAGAACAGCACGATCGCCAGCGGGTTCTCGGTCGCCGAAGCGGGCGCGATCCGCCAGTACATCTCCGAGCGCGGCGACAGCCAGCTGGTCGCCCTCCTCTGGGTGGCGCTCGGTTTCATCATCCTGGTCGCCGTGCTGTCCCTGGTTCAGCGCAGCCTGGAGAAGCGCTGGAGTGTGGCCCGATGAGCAGCGTCCTGTTCGACCTTCCCGGCCCGAAGTCGCGGGTCCGGCACCGGATCTACGCGGTGATCGGCATCCTCGCGGTCGTCGCCCTGATCGCGTTCGTGGTCTACAAGTTCTACGAGAGCGGCCAGTTCACCGCGCAGAAGTGGGCCTGGCTGCAGTACTCGCAGGTGCAGGCGGACCTCGCCAACGCCGTGCTGGCCACGCTCGAAGCGTTCGCCCTCGGTGCGGTGTTCGCCCTGATCTTCGGCGCGGTGTTCGCGGCCGGCCGGCTGTCCGAACGCGCGTGGCTCCGCGGGATCTCCACGTTCATCGTGGAGTTCTTCCGCGCGATCCCGCTGCTGATCCTGATGTTCCTCTTCTACTACGGTCTGCCGGCAGTGGGCGTCGAGACCTCACCGCTGTTCGCCGTGGTGCTGGGCTTGACGCTGTACAACGGTTCGGTGCTCGCGGAGGTGTTCCGCGCCGGCATCAACTCGCTGCCGAAGGGCCAGTCGGAAGCGGCGTACGCGCTGGGCATGCGCAAGACGCAGGTCATGTTCACGGTGCTGCTGCCGCAGGCGATCCGGGCGATGCTGCCGACGATCATCAGCCAGCTCGTGGTGCTGCTCAAGGACACCGCGCTCGGCTTCCTGGTCACCTACCCCGAACTGCTCTACTACGCCCGCTACATCGGGTCGCAGGGCGTGTTCGGGCGGCCGATCGTGCCGTCGACCCTCGTGGCGGCCGGCATCTACATCGTGCTGTGCCTGCTGCTCACCGCCCTCGCGACGTGGGTCGAGAAGCGCAACCGGCGGAGCAAGAAGCACATCGAGACCACGGACAACAAGGCGGAGCAGGTCGTGCTCGGCAACGCCGCGGCCGGTGGTGGTTTCGTCGGCGGCAGCGGCTGACGCTCCGGTCGTTCGAAAAGGCCCCCGCACCCGCGGGGGCCTTTTTCGTGCGCTGCTCCGGATGCACCTGTCGGGTCGCCGGGCCGCGGATTAGCGTCGGGGGCACAGCCGTCAGGCAGGAGCCCGCCCGTGCCGGATCTCCCCGAACGCCACGAACTGGTCCACCACAGCCCCGTCGGCATCGCCGAGACCGCGACCGTCATGGCGGCCGCCGGTCCCGTGGCGGGACGCTGGGTGCTGGTCGTCGGCGCCGGCACGGGCTTTTACCCTCGGCAGTTCCGCGCGGCGGGCGCGTCGCGGGTCGTCGGGGACCGCTCGCTGATCGCGTATGCGCAACGGCACGAGGAACGGGATCCGGTGGGGATCTCCTGCGAGGTGCACTCGCCGTTGAAACTGCCGGTGATCGGTGACTTCGACGTGGTCACGGCTCTCGGCGTCGGCGGGCCGCTCGACGTGGTGGTCGCGAGGCTGGCGGCGAACGTCCGGCCGGGCGGGCTGCTCGTCTTCGCGCACCTGACGCCGGCCGCGCTCTCCGGCGCCGTGCCGGGTTTCACCGTGACGCCGCTGGACGAGGACGCGCGGGTTTCCGTCCGCGTGGAGGCCGAACCGCCGGTGTCGTTCGAGTCGGTCGTCCGGGCACCGGAGACGGTCGAGGCGGCCCTTGCTGCCGCGGGGTTGCACTCGATCGAGCTGCAGCCGGTGACGGTGCCGGCTGACGACGAGTCCTGGCGGCCGCTCGTCGCGAACCCGCCGTTCGCGGTGCTGACCGCGCGGCGGCCCTGAGGTTTCCGTCCCGGGATCACGCGAGGCCGCGGCCGGCCGCGCGGGTCCGTGCGTGGCGGCCGAGGACGTCGGTGCTGTCCACCCACTGGTCGATCGCCCCGATCGCGCCCGGGTGGAGCGCGGCGACGAAGCGGTCGGCGCCGAGAACGCGGTAGGGGCGGTTGTGGAAGCCGCGGGTGCGTGGGTCGATCGGCTCGGTCAGCCCGAGGCTGTTGTGTTGTGCCGCAACGGTTTCGTAGGCGCAGGCCAGGTGCGTCTCCCGCTCCTGCCACGAGGTGGCGGCCAGGGCGCCGGCGAGGTGTGGCGTCAGCTCCGGCGCGAGGGGCAGCCGCGCGAACGCGCTGCCGAGCCACTTCGAGTACGGCGGGTACCGGCGCGCCATCAGCAGGCACAGGCGCATGAGGTCCCGCACGAGCCGCGCGGCGACGACGGCGGACCCGAGCTCGTCGCCGACCTCGCCGCAGCGGCCGACGAACGCCTCTTCCTGGGCGATGCGCCGCCACTGCCCGGCGAGGACCTCGCGCCACACGTCGTCGGGGTACCAGGCCAGCGTGGCCCGGAGAGCGCCGAGGCGGCCGAGGCCGTCGTGAAAGACCGCACCGCCGGTGAGCTCGGCGAGGGTCTGCGTCGGGGTGGTGAGCCAGTCGTCCCGGGACACGGCCTCGCCGGGCAGGAAGCCCAGCCGCGCGGTGAACCAGGTGTCGACGTCGGCGATCTCCACGGCGTGGCGGACCGGGCCGTCGGCCGGGGCCATGCGCTTCGTCGGATCGCCTTCGTTGTCGGCGAAGTGGGTGGAGTAGCCCAGGAATTCGCGCGGCAGCTCGTGGGCGAGCAGGTCGTCGAGGCCGCCGGGCTCTCGGACGAACAGTTGCAGGCGCGGACCCCAGTCGTGGTCGGTGGAGCGTTCGGTGTCGAAGCCGAGGACTTCGGAGCCGGCGCCGATCAACGCGGCGGAGTACGTGAGGCCGCGGCGTTCGAGGATCGGGCGTACGGCGTCGGAGTGGAAGCGGCGGGCGAGCTCGACACCGGGCAGGAAGTCCACGCCGGCGAGTGTGTCGCGCGCGGCCGCCGCTTCGCGAGCGGTTTTAGCCGCGCACCCGGTGCCCGGCTTGCCAGACCGCGCGAATGCGACCGGCGAGATCGGCGACGTCCAAGGCGGGCCCGTCGAGCAGCACGAGGTCGGCGCGAAGCCCTGGGGCGACGCGGCCGCGGTCGTCGAGGCGCAGGAGCCGGGCCGCGTCGCTCGTGGCGGCGCGCAGAGCGCCTGCGGGACCGAGGCGGGCGGCGGCGAGCAGCCGCAGCTCGGTCAGCAAGTCGACGTGGGGCCGCGGCGCGAGGTCCGAGCCGGCGGCGATCGGAAGGCCCGCTTCGACGGCGAGGGCGAGGGAGCGGCGGTGGGTTTCGCCGTGTTCGGCCGGAATCGGGGCGAGGGTGGGCACGAACCAGCAGCCACGCTCACGCATCGCGGCGACGGCGTGTTCGTCGAGGAACACCCCGTGTTCGACACTGCGCACACCCGCGCGGGCGGCGGCTGTTGCGGCTGCGGCCGTGTGCGCGTGGGCCATCACGTCCCGGCCGGCGCGGCAGGCTTCGTCGGTGACGGCGTGGAGCTCTTCGTCGGTGGGGCGGACGTCGCGCCCTTCGGCCAGGGCGGCCAGCGCGCCGCCGGCACCGAGCTTCACCCAGTCGGCGCCCGCGCGCACCATGCGCCGCACCGCCGCGCGCGCCTGGTCCGGGCCGTCGAACACGGCATCGGGCAGGGCCGGGTCGTCGATGCGATCGAGGCGGCCGGTGTCCGCGTCCCACCAGTCGCCGAGCCCACCCGTGGGCGACAGCTGGCGCAGGCTGACAAGCAGGTCGGGGCCTTCGATCCAGCCCTTGGCGAGGGCGTGCTTGAACCCGGCATCGGCACCCCAGGCGTCGCGGACGGTCGTGACACCTCTCGCTCGCAGGCGGCGCAGCGTGGCGACGGCTTCGAGGATCCGCGTGCTGCGCGGAAGTCCTTCGCGGCCGGGAAAAGCGACGTGGGCGTGGCAGTCGATCAGGCCGGGGATGAGGAGACCGCCGTTGCCGTCACAGGGGTCCGGGCCGTCCGCATCGGGCCCTACCGCGATGATCCACCGGCCCTCGACGAGCACGTTCGCCGCGTCGGTGGTGCCGGAGTCGGGGTCGAAAACCCGGACGTTCTTGATGAGCACGCCACCGGCCTCAAGCACCGAGTTCCGCCGCAGCCAACGCGATCGTCTCCTCTGCCAACGGCAAGAGCTCGGCTTCCCGAGCAGCAGCCGCACGGGAGAGCCGCGTGACGTCGTCGACCCACCGCCGCGTGGCGGCGTCCGGTTCGCCGATCCGCGCGAAACCCCGGTCCAGTAAGCCGGTCGCATCGGCCAGGCGGCCGCGGGCGACGGCCTTGATCGCGCCGAGGGCGTTGGCCAGTGCGCTCGCCGGGCGGGACCACTCGCCGTCGCGGGCGTGCGCCGCGGGGTCGCCGGGACCGGGATCGGGAGCCGCCGAAGTCTCTCGCACCGCCAAGTCCAGGCGTCAGAACAGGGGCACCCCCGCGAAGCGGACGAACAGCAGCCGGCGTTGCGCTGAGTGGAAGAAGTCGGGCGAAGTGCGTACGGCGGCGACCGGGCGTACGCGGTCCAAGACCGCGCGGACGTCGGCCACACAGGCGGGCACGAGCCTATCGGGGACGAGCCACTCCACGTCGATGTCGCTGAAGGCGTCGGCGGTACCGGCGGCGAGTGAGCCTCGCAGCCGGGCCACCGACGAAGGGCACGCAGCGGCCAGCGCGGTGGCGACGGCGTCGGCCAGCTGCGCGCGCGTCACCTGCGGAAGAGCTTGTTGCCCAGCCACACGATCGGGTCGTACTTGCGGTCGGCGACCCGTTCCTTCATCGGGATCAGGGCGTTGTCGGTGATGTGGATGCCTTCCGGGCAGACCTCGCTGCAGCACTTCGTGATGTTGCAGTACCCGAGGCCGTGCTCCTCCTGTGCGGCGTCACGACGGTCGGCCACGTCGAGCGGGTGCATTTCCAGCTCGGCGATGCGCATGAGGTACCGCGGGCCCGCGAACGACTCCTTGTTCTCCTCGTGGTCGCGCACCACGTGGCAGGTGTTCTGGCACAGGAAGCACTCGATGCACTTGCGGAACTCCTGCGAACGCTCGACGTCCACCTGCTGCATCCGGTACTCCCCCGGCTTCAGGTCCGGGGGCGGCGTGAACGACGGGATCTCGCGGGCCTTGGTGTAGTTGAACGACACGTCCGTCACGAGGTCACGGATCACGGGGAACGTGCGCATCGGCGTGACCGTGATGACCTCGTCCTCGGTGAACGTCGACATGCGCGTCATGCACATCAGGCGCGGTTTGCCGTTCACCTCGGCCGAGCAGGAGCCGCACTTGCCCGCCTTGCAGTTCCAGCGCACGGCGAGGTCGGAGGCCTGCGTGGCCTGCAAGCGGTGGATGATGTCGAGGACGACCTCGCCCTCGTTCACCTCCACCTTGAAGTCCTGCAGCTCGCCGCCGGTCTCGTCGCCGCGCCACACCCGGAAACTGGCCTTGTAGCTCACGCGTTCCTCCCGGAGTGGTTCTCCAGCTCGGCGTCGGTGAAGTACTTGCCGAGCTCGTCGAGCTCGAACAGCTCGAGCAGGTCCTCCCGGAGCGGGATCTGCTCCTTCTCCACCACGTCGACGTCCGGTACCACGGGATTGTCCCCCGCATTCGCCGAGCACACCAGCAGCTTGTGCCGCCAATCGGCGTCCATGCTGGGGTAGTCGTCGCGCGTGTGGCCACCACGGCTCTCGGTGCGCAGCAGCGCGGCGCGAGCGACGCACTCGCTCACCAGCAGCATGTTGCGCAGGTCCACGGCGAGGTGCCAACCGGGGTTGAACTGCCGGTGGCCCTCCACGGTCACCTGCGCCATCCGCTGCCGGATCTCGCCGAGCTTCTCCAGCGCCTGGCGGATCTCGCCCGCCTTGCGGATGATGCCGACGAGGTCGTTCATCGACTGCTGCAGCTCGGTGTGCAGCGTGTACGGGTTCTCGGCCACGCCCTGGGCGGGCGGGTCGAACGGCGCCAGCGCCATCTTCGCGGCGGCGTCCACATCGGACTCCGCCACGGCCGGGCGCGCGTCGCCGAGCCCGTCCACATAGGACGCCGCGCCGAGACCCGCGCGGCGGCCGAACACCAGCAGGTCGGACAGCGAGTTGCCGCCGAGGCGGTTGGAGCCGTGCATCCCGCCGGAGCACTCCCCCGCCGCGAACAGGCCGGGCACGCTCGCCGCGCCCGTGTCCGGGTCGACCTCGATGCCGCCCATCACGTAGTGGCAGGTGGGCCCGACCTCCATGGCCTCCTTGGTGATGTCGACGTCGGCCAGCTCCTTGAACTGGTGGTACATCGACGGCAGCCGGCGGCGGATCTCCTCGGCGGGCAGGCGGCTCGCGATGTCGAGGTAGACGCCGCCGTGCGGGGAGCCGCGGCCCTCCTTGACCTCGGAGTTGATGGCGCGGGCCACCTCGTCGCGCGGCAGCAGGTCGGGCGTGCGGCGGTTGTTGTCGGCGTCGGCGTACCAGCGGTCGGCCTCGTCCTCGCTGTCCGCGTACTGGCCCTTGAACACGTCGGGCACATACTCGAACATGAACCGCTTGTCCTCGGAGTTCTTGAGCACACCGCCGTCGCCGCGCACGCCCTCGGTGACGAGGATGCCCTTCACGCTCGGCGGCCAGACCATACCCGTGGGGTGGAACTGCACGAACTCCATGTTGATCAGCTTCGCGCCCGCGCGCAGGGCCAGCGCGTGGCCGTCGCCGGTGTACTCCCACGAGTTCGACGTGACCTTGAACGACTTGCCGATGCCGCCCGTCGCGAGCACCACTGCGGGCGCGTCGAACAGGATGAACCGCCCGCTCTCACGCCAGTAGCCGAACGCGCCGGCGATCTTGCCGTCGCTCAGGAGCAGCTCCGTGACGGTGCACTCGGCGAAGACCTTGATCCGCGCCTCGTAGTCGCCGTACTTCGCGAAATCCTCCTGCTGCAGCGAAACGATCTTCTGCTGCATCGTGCGGATCAGCTCGAGCCCCGTGCGGTCACCGACGTGCGCGAGGCGCGGGTAGGTGTGGCCGCCGAAGTTGCGCTGGCTGATGCGCCCGTCGGCCGTGCGGTCGAACAGCGCGCCGTAGGTCTCCAGCTCCCAGACGCGGTCCGGGGCCTCCTTCGCGTGCAGCTCGGCCATGCGCCAGTTGTTGAGGAACTTGCCGCCGCGCATGGTGTCGCGGAAGTGCACCTGCCAGTTGTCGTTCGGGTTCGCGTTGCCCATCGACGCCGCGCAGCCGCCTTCGGCCATCACGGTGTGAGCCTTGCCGAACAGGGACTTGCACACCACAGCGACGCTGAAACCGCGTTCGCGGGCCTCGATCACCGCGCGCAGACCGGCGCCGCCGGCACCGATCACCACCACGTCGTAGCTGTGCCGTTCGACCTCGGTCATGAATAGAGCCACCTCGGAGCTTGGACGCCGTTGTCTTACTACTGCCGGAGAGAGGGTGCCGACGCTAGCCGACGAAACGCAGATCCGCGATGGCTCCGCTCGACACGAGCATCACGTAGAGGTCGGTCAGCACCAGCGTGCCGAGCGTGGTCCACGCGAGCTGCATGTGCCGGGTGTTGAGCTTCGAGACCTGCGTCCAGACCCAGTACCGGACGGGATGTTTCGAGAAGTGCTTCAGCCTGCCGCCGGTGACGTGCCGGCACGAGTGACAGGAGAGCGTGTACGCCCAGAGCAGCACCACGTTCGCGACGATGATGATGTTGCCCAGCCCGAAGCCGAACCCGCTGGGGCTCTGGAACGCGACCACGGCGTCGTAGGTGTTCACCAGCGACACGATCACCGCGACGTAGAAGAAGTAGCGGTGCACGTTCTGGATGATCAGCGGCAGCTTCGTCTCGCCGGTGTACTTCCCGTGCGGCTCGGCCACGGCGCACGCGGGCGGCGAGAACCAGACCGAGCGGTAGTACGCCTTGCGGTAGTAGTAGCAGGTCAGGCGGAAGCCGAGCAGGAACGGCAGGACCAGCGCCCCGAGCGGGATCCAGCTCGGGAAGTCGCCGAACCAGTGCCCGAAGTGGCTCGAGCCTTCGACGCAGGAAGTGGACACGCACGGCGAGTAGAACGGCGTCAGGTAGTGGTAGTCGGGCACCCAGTACGCGGTGCGCACGAAGGCGCGAACGGTCGCGTAGACGATGAAGGTCGCCAGCCCCAGCACGGTGAGCAGGGGTTGCAGCCACCACCGGTCGGTGCGCAACGTCCGGTCGGCCAGAAGCGCCCGCCCCGGGGAGCGGACGCCGGCGCCGGCCCGGCTGACGTCGTTGTCAGCGGGGGCGCTCACCGCTGGTCGCGCTTGTAGCCGCCAACGCCCTCGTCATCGGCGCCTTGCCACAACGCCGGATCGTAAGGAGTGTCCGGGACGGGCACGCGGTCCACGGGTTTCGCCTGCGCCGGCACGGCGTGCGGGTGGCCGTCCAGCTCCGCGGTGTCGATGTCGAGGCGCTCGACATCGTTGGCCAGCCGGCGCACCGCCGACGCGTCGCCGTACCGAGAGCGCAGGGCGCCCACGCACTGCCGCAACTGGCCGATGGTGCGCCGCAGTTCGGCGAGCTCTGTGGTGGACATCGGGAGCCTCCCTGTTCGGTGGGGCTGACAGGAACCGGGTGACGATCACTTTCGCCACGTACGACTCTGCCTCGCGTTGTGCTATGTGACAAGTAGCACATTTGCCAGACTCATGCCTGTTGACCAGGGAAGTCAACCCCTGTCGAGCCCCTCTGAGAGGGCCCAGGCCGTGTCCAGGCCGTGTGATCGCTGGTCAGGCCGCGTTTGCGAGCCGGTCGGCCGGTCGGAAGACGCTGTCGATCGCCGCGCGGGCACGTTCGTGGCTGGTTTCCATGAGGTGGGTGTAGACGCGGAGAGTGAAGGCTTCACTCGAATGACCTAGGTACACGGCGAGTTCCTTGATGCTCACTCCACGTGACAGCATGAGGAATGCGAACAGGTGCCGGAGGGCATGCATCCCGTCGACGTCCTTCGTGTAGACGAGGCCGGCGGCCACGAACGCGGGCTTCCAGACACCCTCGTAGAACGACTGGTTCTTGTACGGCATCCCGTCGCTCTTCGTCATCAACAGGTTGACCGTCTCGAACTCTTTGCCGTCCTGCTCCCTAGGGAAGCGTCACGGCGACCGGCGGGTACTCCTCGGCGTAGGCGTCGAGCTCCTCCAGGAGGCCGTACCCGAGCGGGATCTCCCGTACCTTCCGTCCCTTGGGCAGCTTGAACTTCCGGACCCCCTTGGCGACGATCTGCTGACGCGTGCAGCGATACACCATTCGCTCCCGGTCGACGTTGTCGAGGCTAAACGCCAACGTCTCGCCTTGGCGCAACCCGAGTCCGGCGCCGATCGGGACGACCGGCTTGAACCGGGGCGTAATCGACGCCTCGATCGCCCACATCCTGCGCTCAGGCCACACCTGCACTTCCTGCGTCGTCGCCTTAGGCGCGGTGATGGAGGCACTTTTGCAGGGGTTCTTGGTCATCTCTTCGTCGACGACCGCCGCGTCCCAGATGGACGACACCATGTCGAAGAGCTGCTTCCGATAGCTGCCCGCAAGCGGTTTCGGCCGCTCGTTGAGCCAGCTCAACCACTTCCTCAGGAGATCCGTACTTTCACACGTGGCCAAACTGCGCTCTCCGTAGAACGGGAACACCTGACTTTCCAGCTGGGAAATCATGTGGTCCAGCACTTTAGCTAAAAATTCATTTAATCAGGCATTCCGCAACATATCACAGCTATCTACGTAATGAGTTTCGTTGTTGCAGAGTATTTATCGTTAACTCCAATAGTGTCACAGAATTTCTCATTGTCATTGTTTTGCCTATTTCATCAATCAATCCATCGAATAGCCTTTCGTCTGGCAATCCATAAGGCGCCACCATTTGCCCGTTCTCTATAAGCGAGATCAACCTGTCTATGTCCGCAACAAAAATCTCCGCCGGAGAATATCGCGGCCGCCCCTCGGTTAGATTAACGTAAGCATCTATCGGAACCCAAGACCCCACTTGCTCCGCAATCCTCGGCCGAATAACAGTATCTATCGTCTGCCAATCGGAATATGCTTGCAAGCTCTTTGACTTCGCCTCAATCCTGCCATTAAATAGAGATAAGACGAGCGTCCTCAACTCCTTCAATTCGTCCACGGCGACCTGAAGGGATTCCTTCATTAAATTGTACCCCTGAAGCGCAAGTTCCGTGCCAGGCCCCACTACGGCAGGATAACTCTTAGGCCCCGTTATTTGAACCATCTTTTGATTCAGCGCAATGATTCCTCGGCCGATTGAAATAGCTCGCCTGCGCATGTAAACAATCTCAGAATCACACCCGTCGCGAGTTTCCATCGAACCAGAGTTCTTCCTCAAAGAAGCGGTAACCTGAAGCGCGTAGCGCCATGTCGAGTTCCACTGCTGGGCATCAGATTGAGCTTTACCAAGCCTGTTAACCACACTTACAGCAAAAGGTATCCCGATAGCGGCTCCAGTTGCAGCAGTTAGCATGTTTGTACTGTATGGCCAACCGGACCACCAATCGCGGCGATCACCAATTATCCCAACAATTAAAAGAACCACAAAAATCGGTACGCCGAACATCCAGAGGTAAACCAGGAAAGCACCGCCACCACTGAAGCGATTTCGCCCAAACATGCCGGACAGCATATCCGAAGGCCAGGAGGTCCAAGCGGTTATGCAACAATCATTCACCCCGATAACGCTTGGCAAGATTTCAGTAAACTTGGTGAATCAGCACCGGACGCTGATCCTACGAACTGGAACGGTCCCCTCCACCACCCGTCCCGTACAAGGGGAGCCCCTCACGCCTTTTCGCGGTACCTATGCTCGCTGCCGAATTTGGCTCTATGGGATCAAGGCGCGCCGCCAGCGGCGGCGCGCGAACGGTCGCCTTACGTGCAGCGGGCGTCGCCGATGGCGGACCGGCCTCCGCTCCGCTCTGGCCGGCCGCCGGGCGAGCCCGCCGGAGGAGCGGCCGAGGTGCGCACACCGCCGCCAGCGGCGCATACGACCACAGAGCCGCCATGAGGCAGCCAGACAGACTCCCAGACGCTCACCTTCAGAGTCAGGCCGTCATCCTCGCGCCCGAGGGTCGAACGCCGAGCCGCCGGCATCAAGGGCGCCTGCGGCGTCGCTGCGCGGTGAGCTGCGCTCACCCTTGACTCCGACACCACGGCACTCAAGCGGGCAAGGGCGAGGACGACGGATCAGTCCGCCCGACGCACGACAGTGGACACGCTGAGTAGCTGGGCGGCGGGCATGGCGAAGGGCCGGCCGACCGAGCCCCGAAAGACTCAGGTGGCCGGCCCCAGGCCGTCTACAGGCCGTCAGAGGTTCGGACCGGCCCGGACACAACCAGACTCGACCAGCCGAAAACCCCAGGTCAAAGCACTACACAGACGCTGCCCTGCAGGTCAGAAACCGGGGTGGCATAAGCAGCACATTCCCTAGCGTATTGCCTCTTGACCTTGGGAGTCGACCCCTCTCGGGGCGTGTCGTGGCGGACCGGCCGTGAGGGTGCTGGTCAGGCGGTGGATGGCACGGCGGGTTTCAGTCCGGACACGGCTGCGACGGCGGTGTCAGAGCGGTATCAGGGCCGTGTCAGCCGGTGCCGCCAGAGTGGTCCCCAAGACCACCACGAAAGGAAGTCCCATGAGCCAGACGGTGTCCGACCCGCAGGGGTTGCCGATGGAGCGCGACGCGGGACCGTTCGATCCGCCGCGGGAGATCACGCGGTTGCGGGAGGCGCGGCCGGTCAGTCCGATGCTCTTCCCGGACGGGCACGAGGGCTGGCTGGTCACCGGGTACGACGAGGTGCGGCAGCTGCTGGCCGACACGCGCTTCAGCTCGCGGCAGGACCTGGGGGTCATGCACGTGCCCTACGAGACGCCCGGGATGCCGCCCGCCACGGAGCCGTCGCCGCAGGTGCCCGGGTTGTTCATCGCGATGGATCCGCCGGACCACACGCGGCTGCGGCGCAAGCTGACGGGCGCGTTCACCGTGAAGCGGATGAAGCAGCTGGAGGACCACATCGCCGAGGTCGTGGAGCGGCAGCTGGACGCGATGGCGCGGCTGACGCCGACGGTGGACCTCGTGAAGGAGTTCGCGTTGCCGGTGCCGTCGCTGGTGATCTGCGAGCTGCTGGGGGTGCCGTACGAGGACCGGGCCGACTTCCAGGCCAACTCCGCGAAGTTCCTGGTCAAGGAGCAGGAGCTCGAGGAGAAGATGGCGGCCTACGGTGCGCTGACCACGTACCTCGGCACTCTGGTGGCGGGAAAGCGCGAGAACCCGGGCGAGGACATCCTGTCCGACCTGGCCCGGCAGGAGGACCTCAGCATCGAGGAGCTCACCGGCATCGCGTTCCTGCTGCTGCTCGCCGGCCACGAGACCACGGCGAACATGCTGGCGCTCGGCACGTTCGCGCTGCTGGAACACCCCGAGCAGCTGGCCGAGCTGCGCGCCGACCCGGAGCTGCTGCCCGGGGCCGTCGAGGAGCTCATGCGGTACCTGTCGGTGGTCGACATCAACTTCCGCTACGCCACCGAAGACCTCGAGCTCGGCGGCGAGACGATCCCGGCCGGTTCGACCGTCGTCGTCTCGACGCTGGCTGCCAACCACGACCCGCGGCGCTTCGAGAACCCGGACACGCTGGACATCCGCCGCAACTCGCGCGGCCAGCTGGCGTTCGGCCACGGCGTGCACCAGTGCCTCGGCCAGCAGCTGGCCCGCATCGAGATGCGCGCCGGGTTCGCGGCGCTGCTGCGGCGCTTCCCCACCCTGGAGCTCGCAATCCCCGCTGACCAGGTGAAACTCCGGACGGACATGAACATCTACGGCGTCCACGAGCTGCCCGTCACCTGGACGACCACGGCCCCGTGAGCCCGGAACGAGCGAGCCGCACCCGACACGCGGGTGCGGCTCGCTGTTTGCCGGGGATTTACTGAATCGATTTTGATAACCCGCCCGACACCGGCTACCGTGGTGGCCGTCACGTTCCTGAGACGCCAGTGCTGCCGTCCCGCGGACCCCACCACGAAGTGAGCCGGGAGCCGGACATGAGCAGCACACCCGACCCGGCGGTGCACCCCGTCGTCGCCGAGGTCACCGCCCGCATCGTCGAACGCAGCGCCGAAACGCGCGCCGCGCACCTCGCCCGCAGCGCCGCCGCCCACGAAGAAGGCCCGGTGCGCCGTGGTCTCGCGTGCAGCAACCTCGCGCACGGGTTCGCCGCGATGGACGGCGTGGACAAGGCGGCGCTGCGCGAGCTGCGCGCGCCGGGCGTGGCGATCGTGTCGTCCTACAACGACCTGCTGTCGGCCCACCAGCCGATGCAGGAGTACCCCGCGTGGCTGAAGAAGTCGGTGCGCGCGGCGGGCGGCGTCGCGCAGTTCGCGGGTGGCGTGCCCGCGATGTGCGACGGGGTCACGCAGGGCCGGCCGGGCATGGAGCTGTCGCTGTTCAGCCGCGAGGTGATCGCGATGGCGACGGCGATCGCGCTGTCCCACGACCTGTTCGACGCGTCGCTGCTGCTGGGCGTGTGCGACAAGATCGTGCCCGGGCTGCTGATCGGCGCGCTGTCGTTCGGGCACCTGCCGGCGATCCTGGTGCCGGCCGGGCCGATGAACTCCGGCTTGCCCAACAAGGAAAAAGCCCGCGTGCGCCAGCTCTACGCCGAGGGTCTCGCGACGCGCGAAGACCTGCTCGATGCGGAAGCGGCGTCGTACCACTCGGCCGGCACGTGCACCTTCTACGGCACGGCCAACTCGAACCAGATGGTTGTCGAGGTGATGGGCCTGCACCTGCCGGGTGCGAGCTTCGTGCCGCCCAACACGCCGCTGCGCCAAGCGTTGACGGAGGAGGCCGGGCGGCGCGTGGTCGAGCTGTCGCGTGGCGCGTCCTACACGCCGGTTTCCCGGGTGCTGGACGAAAAAGCGTTCGTGAACGGCATCGTCGCGCTGCTCGCCACGGGTGGTTCGACCAACCACACGATGCACCTCGTGGCGATCGCCGCGGCGGCGGGCATCCAGCTGACGTGGGACGACTTCTCGGACCTGTCGGCCGTCGTGCCGCTGCTGGCGCGCGTGTACCCGAACGGCAGCGCGGACATCAACCACTTCCACGCCGCCGGCGGCATCCAGTTCCTGGTCGGCACGCTGCTCGACGCCGGGTTCCTGCACGAGGACGTGCACACCGTCGCCGGGTTCGGGCTGCGCCGCTACACGCAGGAGCCGATCCTGTCCGACGGCGAGCTGGTATGGCGCGACGTGCCCACCCGCAGCCTCGACGAAGACGTGCTGCGCCCGGTGTGGCGGCCGTTCGCCCCGGACGGCGGGCTGCGCATGGTCGCCGGCAACCTCGGCCGGGCCGTGACGAAGGTGTCGGCGGTGGCGCCGGAGCACCGCGTGGTGCAGGCGCCGGCGCGGGTGTTCACGTCGCAGGAGGCGTTCGCGGTCGCGTTCGAGGCCGGTGAGCTGGACCGTGACGTCGTGGTGGTGCTACGGCAGCAGGGGCCGCAGGCCAACGGCATGCCGGAGCTGCACGGCCTCACGCCGGCGCTGGGTGTGCTGATGGACCGTGGTTTCCAGGTCGCGCTGCTCACCGACGGCCGCATGTCGGGCGCGTCGGGCAAGATCCCGGCGGCCATCCAGGTCACGCCGGAGGCCGCGGTGGGCGGGCCGATCGCCCGCATCGCCGACGGTGACGTCGTCCGCTTCGACGCCCGCTCCGGGACGCTCGACGTGCTGGTCGACGCCGACGAGTTCGCGCACCGTGATCTTCTGGACGCTCCGCCGGCATTCGTGGAAGGCACCGGCAGGGAGCTGTTCGGCGCGCTGCGCCGCGCGGTGGGTCCCTCCGACCAGGGCGCGAGCGTCTTCGGCCCGCTGACGGCCGAGCTGGACCTGCTCCGCGGCGCGCCCACGGGGCGGGGCACACTCGGACTGCCGTTGCACACCTTGGAAACCCAGGAGGTCGGTCAGTGACCACCGGTCCGGACCTGCTCGCCCTTTCGCCCGTGATGCCCGTGGTCGTGATCGACGACGTCGACGACGCCGTGCCCACCGCGCGCGCGTTGCTCGCCGGCGGGATCGGGGTGATCGAGCTGACGCTGCGCACGCCCGTGGCCCTCGCTACGATCGAGCGCGTGGCCGCGGAGGTGCCGGACATCGTCGTGGGCGCGGGCACCGTGACGTCGCCGGCGCAGGCCGCGCAGGCCGCCGACATGGGCGCGAAGTTCCTGGTGACGCCCGGCTGCACCGACGCCGTGCTCGACGCCTGCTTCGCCACCGGGCTGCCGTTCCTGCCGGGCGCCGCAACGGTGTCCGAGGCGATGCGCCTGGCCGAACGCGGCTTGACGGCGCTGAAGTTCTTCCCGGCGGAAGCCAGCGGCGGGGTAGCTTACCTGAAGTCGCTGACGGGACCGCTGCCGGACCTGCGCTTCTGCCCGACCGGCGGGATCACCGTGGACTCGGCGCCGTCGTACCTGGCGCTGCCGAACGTCGGCTGCATCGGCGGTTCTTGGCTGACGCCGGCGAAGCTGTTGGCGGCCAAGGACTTCGGGACGGTCGAGAAGCTGGCCGCGGAGGCCGCCGCACTGCACAGCTGAACCGGCTTGCTCTGCCGTTCCCCGTGCGGGGTGGGGAACGGCAGGGCCGCAGTGCTTCGCCGCAGCCGTAGGTCGTCGCAGCCGCGCCTCACCGCGACCGTGCCTCACCGCAGCCGTGCCTCACCGCAGCCGTGCCTCACCGCAGCCGTGCCTCACCGCAGCCGTGCCTCACCGCAGCCGTGCCTCACCGCAGCCGTGCCTCACCGCAGCCGTGCCTCACCGCAGCCGTGCCTCACCGCAGCCGTGCCTCATCGCGACCATGCTTCGCCGCGGTCGTGCGCCTGGCGAATCGCCGGGTAGTTCGAAGTTCGGCTTCCGGGAACGGGTTTCGCGGCGCCGGGTGGCGAGATCAGTCGATGGTGGCGTCGTCCAGGAGGCTGGATTCGGCGCCGAATTCGCGGAGCTCGTCGCGGATGACGGTGTAGGCGAGGCCCTGCGGGTAGCCCTTGCGGCCGAGGAAGCCGAGGAGGCGGCGGATGGCCGTCTGCTCGTCGACGTTGCCGAGGGACCCCAGGCGTTTGCGAACGAGCTCACGGGCCCGCTGTTCCTCCGCCTCGCGGTCGACCTCGCCGGCGGCCTGGGTGGCGATCTCGTCGTCGACGCCTTTGCGGCGCAGCTCGGCGACGAGCGCCGTGCGGGAGAGGCCCTGACCGGCGTGCCGGGCTTTGACCCACATCTCGGCGAACTCGGCGTCGTTGACGAGGCCGGCGCGGTCGAGCTTGCCGAGCAGGGTTTCGGTGGTGTCGTCGTCGAAACCCTTGCGCCGCAACGTCTGCCGCAGCTCCTCGACAGTCCGCGGCCGCGCCGCCAGGAGATCGAAGCAGATCTCCTTGGCTTTCTTGGCCCGCTCCTCCGGCGGCAGCTCCGCCGGCTCCACCTTCGGCGCCCTCGCCACTACGCCCTTCCTCCCTCACGCACCCTCTGCACCTCCGCCCCGCCGAGCCCTCTCCGCCCGACGACGCGCCACCACTCCCCCACCCACGGGCCGACCCGGCCACGCGGGCGAACTCACCTCACCAACGCAACTACGCCAGGTTCTGCAAACTTGCCTAGCGAGGCTTGGTGCGGGTTCGCACCCCACAAGACACCGACGAGAGAAACCGGCGAGCGCCCTCAACGAGCACGCCACACCCATCCCTCCCCGGCGACTTCACCTCACCAACGCAACCCCGCCGGGGTCCAGGGGGCTTGCCCCTTGGCGGGGGTGTAGGGGTTCGACCCCACAAGACACCAGGGAAGGGGATCGGCGAGCGCTCACCGCGAGCGCACTCCACCCCTCCCCTTCCCGATCAGAAGTCGACCGGCGCCGGAACCGCAGCTTCGACGACCTCGGCGTCGACCTGCGGGCCGATGCCCAGCTTCTCCTTGATGCGCTTCTCGATCTCGTTGGCGATGTCCGGGTTGTCACGCAGGAACTTCCGCGCGTTTTCCTTGCCCTGGCCGAGCTGGTCGCCCTCGTAGGTGTACCAGGCGCCGGACTTGCGCAGGATGCCCTGGTCGACGCCCATGTCGATGAGCGAGCCCTCGCGGGAGACACCGACGCCGTAGAGGATGTCGAACTCGGCCTGCTTGAAGGGCGGGGCCATCTTGTTCTTCACGACCTTGACGCGGGTGCGGTTGCCGACCGGCTCGCCGCCGTCCTTGAGGGTCTCGATGCGGCGCACGTCGAGGCGGATCGAGGCGTAGAACTTCAGCGCCTTACCACCGGTCGTGGTCTCCGGAGACCCGAACATGACGCCGATCTTCTCGCGCAGCTGGTTGATGAAGATCGCGGTGGTGCCGGAGTTGTTCATCGCACCGGTCATCTTGCGCAGCGCCTGGCTCATCAGCCGGGCCTGGAGGCCGACGTGCGAGTCGCCCATCTCGCCCTCGATCTCGGCGCGCGGCACGAGCGCGGCGACGGAGTCGATGACCAGGATGTCGAGCGCGCCGGAGCGGATCAGCATGTCCGCGATCTCCAGCGCCTGCTCACCGGTGTCCGGCTGGGAGACCAGCAGCGCGTCGGTGTCCACGCCGAGCTTCTTGGCGTACTCCGGGTCCAGCGCGTGCTCCGCGTCGATGAACGCCGCGATGCCGCCGTTCTTCTGCGCGTTGGCCACCGCGTGCAGGGCGACCGTGGTCTTACCGGAGGACTCCGGGCCGTACACCTCGATGACGCGGCCGCGGGGCAGCCCGCCGATGCCGAGTGCGACGTCGAGGGCGATCGCGCCGGTCGGGATCACGGCGATGGGCGCGCGGCCCTCTTCGCCGAGGCGCATCACCGAGCCCTTGCCGTACTGCTTGTCGATCTGCGCAAGGGCAAGTTCGAGCGCCTTGTCCTTGTCGGGTGCTGCTGGCATTGGGGTCCACCTCGCTGGTTGGCCTGTGTGGCTTGTTCGGTTGTCCAGATCAAGCTCTGTCCGGTCCGACGCTACGGGGAGGGACCGACAATTCCCGGCACGGCGACCGATCTGTGGATCGCCGGCCCCCGGTGTGCACAACACTGTAGACGAACAGGTGTTCGAGGGTTGTGGCGACACGCCCGTCCGCTAGGATTTTTCGCCCTTCCGAGCTCCCCTTCCCCGGGACGAACCAGTGAACCGCAGGTCAGCGCCGTTCCGGCGGGATGTCGAAGGCTTCGCACACCTCACGCCAGATCTGCTTCGCCGGGATCCCCGCCGCCAGAGCCTGGTCGACGGTCCTCCCCCCGAGCCCGCTGAGCACGTGGTCCTGGGCCAGGACCTCGGCCCGTCCGGGGCCGAACTCGTCCGCCATGAGCCGCCGGAACACCGTGATACGCATCGGCCGAATGCTAACTCGCGACCTTCCCGGCGGCGCGAACGGCCCGTTCGCGCCGCGGCAGCGAACGAAAACTTCTCACTCGCCGGGCTGCACGCTCTGCTCGAAGTAGTCCGCCAGCGTCCCCGGGGTCGGTGCGGCGCTCTGACTTGCGGAATTGACCTGGTAGATGAACCCGGCGAGCGGCCGGTCGGACACCGTGAACACCAGCACCGCCGCGTTCTGCCCGGCCGCTGACGAGTAGTGGCCCTCCAGTCCGTTGCCCTTCCACGCGGCCTCCACGCGGTCGCCGCCGGCGGAGGCGAGCAGCCCGTCCGTGTACTGCTTCAGCACCGCGGCCGAGGTGCCCTGCACGTACGTCACCTGCGAGCCCGCGCGGCCCGGTGCCGCGCACGTCGAGGTGGCGCCGAGGCTCTGCGCGGGCGCGGCGGGGCCGTTGCCCATGCCTGGATGGCAGCCGCCGGTGTCGGCGATCTTCCCCGCGAGCTGGCGCAGGCACCCGGTGAGGCCCTGGGCGTCGGCCGGCCCGGGCGTGCGGCACTGGTCCGCGGTGTAGGTCTGCACCGACGAGGACGACGTCAGGAACACCGTGAGCCCCGCGGCGAGGACCACGACCACCGCCACCGCGACGCCTATCCACAGCTTCGTCCGGCTCTTCTTCGCCGGCGCGGCGGCAGCGGTGGCCGGCGAATACGTCGGGAAGTTCGACGGCGCCGGTCCCACCGGAAACGACGGCTGCGCGTACCCGGCCGGAGGCTGCTGCGGGGGCGGCGGCGGATACCCGCCCGGCGCGTACGCGGGCGCACCCGCCGCGACCTGGCCTTCCACGTTCTGCGTCCGCATCGACAGCCCGTCGCGCGCCACGTGCTGCGCGCCGAGCGCCACGGCCGTTTCCGGCTGGTCGAGGCTCGCGGGCACCACGCCGATCTTCTCCGCGATCATCGAGCCGACCAGCGGCAGCCGGCTCGACCCGCCGACCAGGTAGATGCCCGCGAGGCGGTCCGGCGTGAGCCCGGCCGTCCGCAGTGTGCGCGCGAGCAGCTCCACGCTGCGCAGCATCGCCGGGCGCACCAGGCCTTCGAGCTCGCCGCGCGTGACCAGCACGTCCTTGAACGGCTCCGGCATCGGCACCTCGGTCTGCGGGTGCCGCGACAGTGCCTCCTTGGCCGCCTTCACGTCCTCCTGCAGCGCGCGCCGCGTACGCCGGTCCGCGGTGGACTCCGGCCGCAGAAGGCGTTGCCAGCGCTGGGGATCCGAGTGCGAGACCTCACGCCCCACGTGCACCATCAGCGCCTGGTCGACGTCGAGGCCACCGAGGTCGGGCAGGCCGTCTTCGGCGAGCACGACGTAGCCGTTCTGCGTCGCGCCGACCACGGCCACGTCGAACGTGCCCGCGCCCAGGTCGTACACCGCGAGCGCCTGACCGGGCGCGAGGCCCTTGCCCGGGAACGACGCGAAGTGCGCGGCCGCGGCGACGGGTTCGGGCACCAGGACCACGCTCGCGCCGATGCCCGCGAGCCGGGCCGAGGACAGCAGGACGTTGCGGCGCACCGGTCCCCACTGCGCGGGGTGCGTGAGGCGGACCTCGTCGGGCTGCTCGCCGCCGAGCTGGCGGGTCGTCTCGTCGAGCACGCGGCGCAGGATCGCGGCGAGGGCTTCGTTGACGGGCACGACGTCGGTGCCCAGCAGCAGCGTCTGCTCGTCGATGCGGCGTTTCGGGTTGGGCTCGAACCGGGTGGGGTCCAGGCGCGCGCGGCGCTCGGCGTCGCGGCCCACCATGATCGTGCCGTCCTCGCCGGCGAAGATCGCCGAGGGCATGTTGGCCGACCCGTCCACCTCGACGACCCGCGGCGGCCTGCCGTACGCCGAAAGGACGGCGACCGTGTTGGACGTCCCCAGGTCCACCGACAGGATCCGCACTTCCACTCCCCCTGTGTTTCTGCCCCGGCTCCGCCGGGGCGTGCGAGATCGCCTTTGAGCCGGCTTCGGGATTGTACGGTCGGACCGGCCCGGGGGCCGATCGCACCGCACAATCCCGAAGCCGGCGCGATCTCGCTGGTGGGTCGCCTGGAGAGGACGACCGGGCGGAGGGGTTGGGGCGAGTGGTCATGGACGTGACGCAGTGCACGTCCGGGTCGCCCGGTCGGGTGGTCGGCAGCGCCGTGACCTGGTCTTTCGTCGCGAAGGGACCGTTCGCGACAGCGGGAATCGGAAACTGTCGGGGGTGCCGCGCATCATGGAGGACGTGGCAGCAGACGTCCTCGACCTCTTCTCCCCCGCGACCCGCACGTGGTTCGAGGGGGCGTTCGCCGCGCCGACCGCGGCGCAGGAAGGGGCCTGGCGGGCCGCGCACGCCGGGCAGCACGCCCTGGTCGTGGCGCCCACCGGGTCCGGCAAGACGCTGTCCGCGTTCCTGTGGGCGCTCGACCGGCTGTCGGTGGAACCACCGCCGGTTGAGCCGCGCAAGCGCTGCCGGATCCTCTACGTCTCGCCGTTGAAGGCGCTGGCGGTCGACGTGCAGCGCAACCTGCGCGCGCCGCTCGCGGGGATCTCGCAGGCATCGCGGCGGCTGGGGCTGCCGGTGCCGGAGATCGAGGTCGGCATGCGCACCGGCGACACCACGGCGGCCGAGCGCCGGTCGTTCGGCAAGACGCCGCCCGACGTGCTGGTGACCACGCCGGAGTCGCTGTTCCTCATCCTCACTTCGTCGGCGCGAGAGTCGCTCGCCGGTGTGGAGACGGTGATCGTCGACGAGGTCCACGCCGTGGCGGGCGGCAAGCGGGGCGCACACCTGGCGGTGTCCCTGGAGCGGCTCGACGCGCTGCTGCCGAAGCCCGCGCAGCGGATCGGACTGTCGGCCACCGTGCGGCCGGTCGACGAGGTGAGCTCCTTTCTCGCCGGCGGGCGGCCGGTCACGGTGGTGCAGCCGAAGCTCGCGAAGACCATCGAGGTCCGCGTCGAGGTGCCGGTGGAGGACATGGCGAACCTCGACGGACCGGCGCCGTCGCCGATGGAGCGGCTGGAGAACCTCACGTCGTTGTCGCAGCTGCCTTCCGAGGGCGGCATCGGCACGCAGGAGGAGGTCGCGGGCGCCGAGGTGAAGCGGCCGTCGATCTGGCCGGCGGTCGAGGAACGGGTGCTGGAACTGATCCAGGCGCACCGGTCGACCATCGTGTTCGCCAACTCGCGGCGGCTCACCGAACGGCTCACGGCGCGGCTCAACGAGCTGGCGGCCGAGCAGACGGAGCTGCGGGCCGGCGACGCGTTCCCCGCCGAGGCGATCGGGCAGTCCGGGCTCACGACCGGCGCGGCGCCGACGATCGCGCGCGCCCACCACGGGTCGATGTCGCGGGAGCAGCGCACGCACGTGGAAGAGGAGCTGAAGTCCGGGCGGCTGCCGTGCGTGGTGGCGACGTCGTCGCTGGAGCTGGGCATCGACATGGGCGCGGTCGACCTCGTGGTGCAGATCGAGGCGCCGCCCACGGTCGCGTCGGGGCTGCAGCGGGTCGGGCGCGCCGGGCACCAGGTGGGGGCTGTGTCGTCCGGGGTGATGTTCCCCAAGTTCCGCGGTGACCTGGTGTCGTGCGCGGTGGTCGCGGAGCGGATGGCCGCGGGCGCGATCGAGGCCGTGCGGTACCCGCGCAACCCGCTCGACGTGCTGGCGCAGCACGTGGTGGCGATGGTGGCGCTCGAGTCGTGGACGGTGCCGGAGATCGCGGCGCTCGTGCGGCGGGCGGCACCGTTCTCCGCGTTGCCCGACGACGCGTTGCACGCGGTGCTCGACATGCTGGCCGGGCGGTACCCGAGCGAGGAGTTCGGCGAGCTGCGGGCGCGGATCACCTGGGACCGCGTGACCGGTGAGCTGCACGGGCGGCCGGGCTCGCAGCGGCTGGCGGTCACGTCGGGCGGCACGATCCCCGACCGCGGGCTGTTCACCGTGATGACACCGGGGGCCGACGACAAACCGGGCTCGCGCGTGGGCGAGTTCGACGAGGAGATGGTGTACGAGTCGCGTGTCGGCGACACCATCCTGCTGGGCACGTCGTCGTGGCGGATCACGGACATCACCCACGACCGCGTGATCGTGGTGCCTGCGCCGGGCGAGCCCGCGCGGATGCCGTTCTGGAAGGGCGACGCGGCGGGACGGCCGCTGGAGCTGGGGCGGGCGCTGGGCGCGTTCGTTCGGGAACTGTCCACTTCGGACAGCGCGGCGGCGCGGAACCGGGCCGCGGCGGCGGGGCTCGACCAGCGGGCATGCGACAACCTGCTGGCGTACCTGGAGGAGCAGAAGGCGGCGACGCGGCATGTGCCGAACGACCGCACGATCCTGTTGGAGCGCTACCGCGACGAGCTGGGCGACTGGCGGATCGTGGTGCACTCGCCGTTCGGGGCGCAGGTCAACGCTCCGTGGGCGCTGGCGATCGCCGCGCGTTTGCGGGAGAACCGGGGTGTCGACGCGCAGGTGGCGCACTCCGACGACGGCATCGTGCTGCGGCTGCCCGACGCGCTCGACGCCGAGGGCGGCGAGGTCACCATCGGCGCCGACGACGTGCTGCTGGACCCGGAGGAGGTCGAGCAGCTGATCGTCGCGGAGGTCGGTGGGTCGGCGGTGTTCGCCGCACGGTTCCGCGAGTGCGCGGCGCGGTCGCTGCTGCTGCCGCGGCGCGACCCGCGGCGCCGGACGCCGTTGTGGCAGCAGCGGCAGCGGGCGTCGCAGCTGCTGTCGGTGGCGGCGAAGTACGAGCGCTTCCCCGTGGTGCTGGAGGCGATGCGGGAGGTCCTGCAGGACGTCTACGACGTGGGCGGGCTGCGGGAGCTGATGGCCGACGTCCGGGCGCGGCGCGTGCGGCTGGTGGAGGTGGAGACGCCGGCGGCGTCGCCGTTCGCGCGGAGCCTGCTGTTCGGGTACGTCGGGATGTTCCTGTACGAGACCGACGCGCCGCTGGCCGAGCGGCGGGCGGCCGCGTTGTCGCTGGACTCCGGGTTGCTGGCCGAGCTGCTCGGCACGGAGGCGATCCGGGAGCTGCTGGATCCCGACGCCGTGCGCGAGGTGGAGCGGTCGCTGCAGCGGCTGGATCCGGAGCGGCACGCGCGTTCGGCGGAGGACGCGGCCGACCTGTTGCGGTTCCTCGGTGATCTGTCCACTGTGGAGGCTCTGGAACGGGGGATCCAGCCGGAGTGGCTGGAGGAGCTGGAAGCCGCGCGGCGGGCGATCCGGGTGCGGATCGCGGGCGAGGAACGGTTCCTGGCGATCGAGGACGCCGGGCGGGTGCGCGACGCGCTGGGGGTCGCGCTGCCGGTGGGGGTGCCCGAGGCGTTCACGGAACCGGTGGAGGACCCGCTGGGCGACCTGCTCGGGCGGTACGCGCGGATCCGCGCACCGTTCCCGGCTTCGGCGGCGGCCGCGCGGTTCGGGCTCGGCCCGGCGGTGGTCACGGGCGTGCTGGAGCGGCTGACCGGGCAGGGGCGGCTGGTCCGGGGTGAACTGAGCCCGGTCGGGCACCCGGACACCCACGGCGTGGGGCTCGAATACTGCGACGCGGCGGTGCTGCGGCGGCTGCGAAGGGCGTCGCTGGCGAAGCTGCGGGCGGAGGTCGAGCCCGTGGAGCCGGCGGCGCTGGGCCGGTTCCTGCCGTCGTGGCACGGGATCGGCGCGCGGGTGCGCTCGGCGCCGACGGCGGACGACGTGCTGTCGGTGGTCGAGCAGCTGGCGGGTGCGCCGTTGCCGGCGAGTGCCGTGGAGTCGCTGATCCTGCCGAGCCGGCTGCCGGGCTACTCCCCCGGCCTGCTCGACGAGCTCACCACGGCGGGCGAGGTCACGTGGGCGGGCTGCGGCGCGCTGTCCGGCGGGGACGGGTGGCTGGCGCTCGCGCCGACGGACGTGGCCGACCTGTTGCTGCCGGAGGTCGAGGAGAACGCGCCGTCGAGTCCGGTGCACGAGGCTCTGCTGTCCACTTTGGAGGGTGGTGCGTTGTTCTTCCGGCAGCTGGTGGACCGGGTTTCGCCGCAGCTGGAGTCACCGCCGAACGACGGTGACATCGCGGGTGCGCTGTGGGATCTGGTGTGGGCCGGGCTGGTCACGGGCGACACGCTGGCGCCGCTGCGCGCGCAGGTCGCGGGCCACGGCGCGCACAAACCTCGGCGGCAGGCTCCGCGCGGCCGGTACGCGCGGCTGCGGGCCGGGCGCCCGGCGATGCCGTCGCGCACCGGTCCGCCGACGGTCGCGGGCCGCTGGGCCCTCACGCCGGTGCGGGAGACCGATCCGACGCGCCGGGCCCACGCGCGCACGGAGGCGTTCCTCGAACGGCACGGCGTGCTCACGCGCGGCGCCCTCGACACCGAACGGGTCACGGGCGGTTTTTCCGGGATCTACAAGGTGTTGCGCGGCATGGAGGACTCGGGGCAGGTCGTGCGCGGCTACGTGGTGGAGGGCCTCGGCGCGGCGCAGTTCGCGGCGAGGGGCGCGGTCGACCGGCTGCGTGCCTTGTCGGGCCCCGCGCCCGGCACGGACGGCTGGTCCGGCTCTCCGGCCCGGGCCGGCAGCGACCGCGCGGTGGTGCTGGCCGCCGCCGACCCCGCCCAGCCCTACGGCGCGGCCCTGCCCTGGCCCGCCGCCACCGGCGACACGAAACACCGCCCCGCGCGCAAGGCCGGCGCCCTCGCGGTCCTCGTCGACGGCGTCCCCGCCCTCTACGTCGAACGCGGCGGCCGCTCCCTGCTGAGCTTCACCGAGGACCGCGCCCCCCTCCAAGCCGCGGCCGCGGGCCTCTCCACCGCCGTCCGCGAGGGCTGGCTGGGCCAACTGGCCGTCCAACGCGCCGACGGCGAACAAGCCCTCACCTCCGAACTCGCCGACATCCTCCGCGAGGCCGGCTTCCGCGCAACCCCGAAGGGACTGCGATTGCGGGCCTGAGCGCCGTAAGTCAGATCGACGGAGAAGAGCCGTCGGTACCGAAGGGCGGCCGGCTGCTCGCCACGGGCGCCGGTGCGCTCGTGGCGAGCAGCCGGCCGCCGACAACAGCCGAGGTCGAAGGCTCGGTGAGTGTGGAGCTCGCCGCCGCAGCGGCCGGTGGGTGACTGGGCGGGCGCCGCGAGCGGTGGAGGGCGGCGAGCGGCGGCGGCCCGGCACAGGGCGAAATGCAGGGCGGGAGGAATGCGGCTGCGTAGCCGACCGCTGTGGGTCGTGGTCGACGGCGGAAGTCGTGCGCGGCCTGGGCGAGGTCGGCGAGGAGCTGCGGCGGGTGCGCGGCTAAGCGATGAAGAGTTCCGGGATCCGTCGAAGGGCTCCGGACCGCGGGGCTGACCAGCCGTGGGTGCGGGTGGGGCGGGGTCGAGAGCGGAAGCGGTGCGCAGCCGGGGCCGGGCCGGCGAGAAGGGGCGCCGGGTGCGCGGCTAAGCGATGAAGAGTTCCGGGATCCGTCGAAGGGCTCCGGACCGCGGGGCTGACCAGCCGTGGGTGCGGGTGGGGCGGGGTCGAGAGCGGAAGCGGTGCGCAGCCGGGGCCGGGCCGGCGAGAAGGGGCGCCGGGTGCGCGGCTAAGCGATGAAGAGTTCCGGGATCCGTCGAAGGGCTCCGGACCGCGGGGCTGACCAGCCGTGCGTGCCGGGTGGGGGTGGGGTGGGGGCGGTGGTCATTAGACTTCGTCGGGATAGTCGGTGGGAAGAAGGACGTTCGATCATGGCGATGCGCGCTCTGCGCTACTTCGGGGACCCGGTGCTCAAGACGGTGTGTGATCCCGTGACGACTTTCGACAAGAAGGTCGAGGCGCTGGTCACGGACCTCATGGATTCGGTGAAGCCGGACGGGCGCGCGGGGTTGGCGGCGCCGCAGATCGGGGTCGGGCTGAGGGTGTTCAGTTACGACGTGGGCGGGCTGACGGGCTACGTGATCAACCCCGAGATCGTCTCGCTGTCGGAGGAGACGCACGAGATCGACGAGGGCTGCCTGTCGGTGCCGGAGCTGTGGTTCCCGACCGTGCGGGCCAAGCACGCGGTGGTGCGGGGTGTTGACCTGCGCAACGAGCCCATCGAGGTCGAAGGCGTCGACGTGCTGGCGCAGTGCCTGCAGCACGAGACCGACCACCTGGACGGCATGCTCTACCTGGAACGCCTGACGCCAGAGCGCAAGAAGCAGGCGCTCAAGCAGGCGCGGGGCAAGGACTGGTTCTGGAACCGCTGAGCACAGTCGAAATGCGCGCGGAAAAGCTTTCCGCGCGCATGAAGCGCCGGGGTTGTTCACGCTCTTGAATCTCGCACGCGGAATAGTCCGGTGAAAGGGGAGAAGGGCAGCGCCGGAGCACGGTAGTCCTCGGTCGCGGTGAAATCCTCGGTCGAGCGCCGCAGGTTCGGGAGCGAGGAAAGCCGGCCTTGCTGCCGATGCCGGGGTGGGTGCTGATGGCGGCGCCGCGAGGGAGCTGTTGGGATCAGCCCGACCATCGAGCAACTCGCCCGGCTACCGCACCACAGACACCTGGACCACCGCCCACGCCTGACCACACGGGAGAAGCAGCCCCGCGCCAGCTCGCCCGGCTTCCGCACGGTGGACACCCGGGCCACAACCCTCCTGATCGCATGGGAAAAGGAGCCCCGCGCAGCTCGCCCGCCTTCCGCACCGCGGACACCTGGACCACGACCCACGCCTGATCACGTGGGAGAAGCACCCCCGACCCAGCTCGCGCGGCTTCCGCACCGTTGGACACCTGGACCACCACCCACGCCTGATCACACGGGAGAAGCAGCCCCGAGCCAGCTCGCCCGGCTACCGCACCACAGACACCTGCACCACCACCCACGCCTGATCACATTGGAGAAGCAGCCCCGAGCCAGCTCGCCCGGCCTCCGCACCGCGGACACCTGCACCACCACCCACACCTGACCACGCCGGAGAAGCAGCCCCGAGCCAGCTCGCCCGGCCTCCGCACGCGGACACCTGGACCGCCGCCCACGTCTGATCTCGGGGAGAAGCGGCCCGAGAACCCGCTTCCCCCACAACCGAAACCTCACCGGCACCAGTCCGGATCGCCCGCCGTCATCAGTGTTCGACTGCCTTCTGCGAGAGCGCGGCGAGTGTTGCGTCGTCGGTGAAGGAGCCGTCCCAGACGGCGGTCGCGCGGGTGATCAGGCCGCGTGCGTCGAGTTCGAGGGCGGTGACGCCGTGGGGTACGGGGCCGCGAGAGGTCCACTCGTAGCCGCCGCCGAGTGGGCCGCCCAGGGTGTGGCGCACGGCCGAGCCCGGGCCGGCGTACGGGAGCAGGTCGCGGGCCGAGGTCAGGAAGCGCGTGATCGCGGCCGGGCCCACCAGGTGCAGGTGCGCCGTGACGTCCTCGAACACCGCGTCCTCCGCGAAGAACTGCTGCGGAGACGCGCCGGTGGCCAGTGCGCCCGCGAGACCGGCGACGGCGCGGCGCATCACCGGGGCGGCCGTCTCGCCGACGGTCCCCTCCTTGAAGTCCGCGGGGAACGGCTCGCGCTTGCCGCGCACGTAGTCGATGCCGACGTGGCGGCCGTCCCAGTAGTCGACCCAGCGCGCGATCTTGCCGCCCTGCAGGTTGACCACGCCGGTCGCGCGGATCTCGCCAGGCGCGAAGAGGCCTGGCGTGTTCGAGAAGAAGACGATGGCGCTGCGGTCGTCGCCGAGGATGCGCGTGGCGTAGGACTTCCCGTCGGCGGGCCACTTCAGCATGTTCTTCGCGAAAAGATCGTGCAGCGACTGCCACGACGGCCAGATCTCCCCGGTCACCGCGTCGAGGTAGTTCATCTGCGCGCGGTTGACCTGCGCCATCGTCTGTTCGGGTTGCTTCCCGGTCTTGGCGAGGAAGTACGCGCTCAGCACCCGCGAAACGCCGGGCGTCGCGTGCGAGGTGTCGATGACCGTGCCGATGCCCGAAACCTGACGCACACCCGAGCCATACCCTCGCGAAGCCGCGCTCGCGGTCGCTGCCGGCAGCACCGTCGCGACGGCCGCCGCGGCCCCGGTGATCGCGGCACCCTTCAGCAACGCCCGGCGACCCAGATTCCGCTCGTTCACCACTACCTCCTCGCGAGGCCGCCCGCGCGGCCCGCCTCTTTCGATCAGTGTCATTCACTTATCTGCATCGAGTTTACGGAAAGTGGACGAGTTGTCGAGGCGAGCGCGGGAAGCACCGCCGTACGCAAGGGCAGACCGCGGCTCGCCGAGGCGGCTCACCCCGCCGGATCCGGCGCCGGACCGGCCGTATAGTCCAGAACGTGGCAGCCCGGGAACCCGAAGACGACCGCCAGGGCATCCAGTCGGTCGAGATCGCGATGACGGTCGTGCGCGCCCTCGAGCAGGGCCCGGGTCCCATGAGCCTCAAGCAGGTCGCCGAGGCGAGCGGGATGGCGCCGAGCAAAGTGCACCGCTACCTGGTCAGCCTGTCGCGCGAAGGCCTGGTCGCGCAGTCGCCGAACTCCGGGCGCTACGACCTCGGCCCCGCGCTGCGCCGCCTCGGCATGGAAGCACTGCGGCGCATGGACGAGGTCGAGGTCGTCTCCGAACACCTGCCGGGCCTGCGCGACCGCACCGGCCACTCCGTGAACCTCGCCGTATGGGGCGACCACGGGCCGGTCATCGTCGGCTGGCACTACGGCGCCCACGTGCTGCCGATCACCGTGCGGGTCGGGGCGATCCTGCCGCTGCTGTCCACGTCGGTCGGCCGCGTTTTCCTGGCCCACCTGCCGGAGACGATCACCGCCCCCGTCCTGCGCGGCGACTTCGACCCCGGTTCGGCACCCGAAATCCCTTCGCCGGCCCAGGTCACGCGCATCATCCGCGACGTCCGCCGCTCCGGCGCCGCGGTGACCACGGACGCCATGATCCCCGGCGTCACCACGGTCGCCGCGCCCGTGTTCTCCGAGGCCACGCCGCTGCCGCTGGCCGTCGCGCTCGCGATGCCCGTCGGCCACGCCGGCCCGGAGCAGGTCGCGAGCGCCACCGAGGAACTGCTGCGCACGACCACCGCCGCGTCGGTGGAGCTCGGCGGACGCGGCCCCGCCGCCGGCTGACCCCCGGCTCGAACCCTCAGCCACACCACCGGAAAGCCAGGCCGGCCCTGGTCCCTTCGCGCCCACCCCTGGACACGATCATCCACTTTTCGTAAACTCGATGCACATAAGTGAACGAGCCGAAGGAGGCTCCCGTGTCCACGAGCATCGTCGCTCCCCGGCCTGAGCGCGCCGGCCCGCGCGGCCTCACCGATCTGCGCCCGGACCGCGAGTGGTTCCGCTGGTCGGGGCGCCACCCCATCGGCGCCTTGCTGGTCACCGCGTTCGTCGCGACGCAGATGGCCACCACCGCCGGCTACTTCATGCCCGCCATCGGGCTGCCGGAGCTGCCGTGGCCATTGCACAACGGGCACGTCGCCGCACCGGCGACTCCCGAGGGCACGGCCGCGTCGTACTTCGCCGGGCAGTTCATGCACTACTTCAACGGGATCGCGTTCGTGTTCGTCTTCGCGCTGCTCGCGTACCCGAAGCTGCCCTTCCGTGCCACGAACACCGGGAACCTGCTGAAAGCGCTTACCTTCTGCACCGTCCTCGCGCTCGTGGCCGCGGGCCTGCTCGCGCCACTGATCTACCGGCCGGGCACCGGGCTCGGGTTCTTCTCGTTCGGGCACGGCTGGAAGTTCCCGTTCGCGATCCTCGTGTGGCACCTGTTCTTCGGCGTCCACATCGCCGCGCTGCACAACCCTGTGCGGGTCAGGCAGATCCAGCTCGAAGACGCCCAGCGCGACCAGGACTGATCCGGAAAGGACTTCCACTGTGGACGGCAAGATCGCCCTCGAAGAACACTTCGCCACCGAGGAGACGCTCGGCGACTCCGAGCCCTACGCTCCCCCGGCGCTGTGGCCCACCCTGCGCGCCCGCCTGCTCGACGTCGACGGCCGGCGGCTGCGGCTGATGGACGCCCACGGCATCGAGCTGATGCTGCTGTCGCTCAACTCCCCTGCGGTGCAAGGGATCCCGGACGCGGTGAAGGCCGCCGAGCTCGCCCGCCGCGCCAACGACACCCTCGCCGAGCACGTCGCCGCGCGGCCCGACCGGTTCCGCGGGTTCGCCGCGCTGCCCCTGCAGGACCCGGACCTCGCGACGGCCGAGCTGCGCCGCGCGGTCACGGACCTCGGATTCGTCGGCGCACTCGTGAACAGCTTCACCGAGCTCGACGACGCCGGCACCGTCACCTACTACGACACCCCCGAGTACGACCCGTTCTGGGCCGAGGTCGAACGCCTCGGCGTGCCGTTCTACCTGCACCCGCGCAACCCGCTGCCGCAGGACGCCCGCGTGTACGCCGGCCACGAGTGGCTGCTCGGGCCGGCCTGGGCGTTCGGCCAGCAGACGGCCGTGCACGCGCTGCGCCTGGCCGCGTCGGGGTTGTTCGATCGCCATCCCGGTGTCACGATCATTCTCGGCCACCTCGGCGAAGGGCTTCCTTACTCCCTTTGGCGGATCGACCATCACAACAAATGGACCAACGCCGAGCTCCCCTATCCCGCGAAACGGCCGATCACCGAATACTTCACCGAGCACTTCTACGTGACGACCTCCGGCAATTTCCGCTCCCAGTCCCTGCTCGCCGCGATGTCGGAACTGAGCGCCGACCGCATCCTCTTCTCCACCGACTGGCCGTTCGAAAACGTCGACCACGCGGCCGGCTGGTTCGACTCCGCACCCCTGAACGAGCCCGACCGCCGCAAGATCGGCAGGGACAACGCGCGAGCCCTGTTCCGACTCCCTTAATGCAAGCCGACGGTTAACTCAAGGCAAGATCACGATTTAATCCGGACAATCCACGAGTACGACTTGCTTCGTCCGAGCCCCGTTTCCCGATAGTTCACCCGGCACCGGTTCGAGATTAATTTACCGTCCCTAAGTTCCTGACGCACGTTTCACGACGAAAGCAAAGGGACCATGGACACACCTGCGGCAGTCCGGGCTCGGGGAATCACCAAAAGTTTCGGCGAAGTGATCGCACTCGACGAAATCGATCTCGACATCGCCCCGGGGCAGATCCACGGCGTGGCCGGGCCGAACGGCGCGGGCAAAACCACGCTGCTGGGACTGTTCCTGGGCCTCGCCGTCGCGGACGAGGGCCGGCTGGAGATCCTCGGCTCGCCCGTCGGGCGGACCCTGGACGCGCCCGGCGGCGTCGCCGGGTTCGTCGACGGCCCCGGCCTCTACCCCTCGCTCACCGCGCGCAAGAACCTCGCCGCGCTGGCCGCCCTGCGCGGCGGCGACACCCGCGCGGCCGACCTCGACGACGCGCTCGCCCAGGTCGGGCTCACCGACGTCGCCGACGACCGCGTGCGCGGGTTCTCCCTCGGCATGCGCCAGCGGCTCGGCCTCGCCGCCGCACTGCTCACCCGCCCGCGCCTGCTCGTGCTCGACGAGCCCGCCAACGGCCTCGACCCCTCCGGCAAGAAGCACGTGCACGGGGTCCTCACGCGCCTCGCGGCCGAAGGCGCCACCGTCGTGCTGTCCAGCCACCGCATGGACGACCTCGAAGCGCTGTGCTCGGAGGTCACGATCATCGCGACGGGCCGCGTCGTCTTCACCGGCCCGCTGGGCAAGCTCTCGTCGGAGAGCCAGGAGCTCGACTACCGGCTCATGACCTCCGATCGCGAGGCCGCGCGCAAGCTCGCCCTCGAAACCTCCGGCATCCGGCTCGGCGACGAGTCCGGAAAGGACAGTGGCGTCCTCGTCGTGCGTGCGCTCGTCCCCGCCCTCGACGAGCTCGTGGTGCGCCTCGTCCGCGACGGCGTGGCCATTCGCGAGCTCGCCCCCGTGGTTTCGCCGCTCGAAGCCGCGTTCCTCGCCCTGACCGAAACCGAGGCCGAGCCCGAAACCGGGGCCCGGCAGCAGGAGTCCGCCCGATGACCGCGACCCTCACCGAACGAGAAGCAGCGCCCGTCCGCCCCGCCTCCGTGGCCCGCGGCTACCGCTTCGAGCTCGTCAAACTCGTCTCCCAGTGGCGCGTTCGCCTGCTGGTGCTCGCCTGCTGGATCGCCCCGGCGCTGTTCGTCGCCGCCGTGAGCCAGCAGAGCGACCTGCCGGTGGACACCGTCTTCGGCCGCTGGATGAACGCCACCGGCTGGGCCGGCTCGCTCGTGATGCTCGGCTTCGCCGGCAGCTACGCCCTTCCGCTGCTCACGTCGGTGGTCGCCGGTGACGTGTTCGCGTCGGAGGACCGGCTCGGCACCTGGCGCCACCTGCTGGTGGCGGTCCGGTCGTACCGGCGGATCTTCGTGGCCAAGGCGCTGGCCAGCCTCACCGTGATCTTCGTGCTCGTGGCCGGGATGGCGATCTCCAGTGCGGTCGGCGGTGTCATCGGCGCCGGCAGCCGGCAGCTGGTCGGGCTCGACGGGCACCTCCTTTCGCCCGGCTCCGCCGCCGCCACCGTGTTGCTCGCCTGGGTGTGCGCACTGGCGCCGACGCTCGCGCTGGCCGCGGTCGGGCTGCTGGGGTCGGTCGCGCTGGGCCGGTCGCCGATGGGCCTGCTGCTGCCCGCCGTCGTCGCGCTCGCGATGGCGGTCGTGCAGCTGCTGCCCCTGCCCGTGGCCCTGCGCCTCGCGCTGCCGACCTACACGTTCATCGCGTGGGAAGGCCTGTTCACCAGCCCCGCCCAGGCCGGGCCGTTGCTGATCAGCATCCTCGTCTGTCTGGTGTGGACGGTCGTGGCGACCTCGCTGGCCTACCTGCTGTTCCTGCGCCGCGACTTCACCAACCTGAGCTACGACGGTTCGGCCCGTCGCACGATCACCGCCGGCGCGCTGCCGCTGGTCGGGCTGATCGTGGTCGCCTTCGCGGTGATCGCCGTGGCCACGCCGTCACTCGGCTCCGGCGTCACGCAGGACAAGGTGCAGCAGTCGCTCTCGACGACGTTCGCCCACCTCTACCGGCTGCAGACCGACGAACTACACCGCCCCGCCGTCACCGAAGCGCAGCTCGGCGTCACGTCGGCCTGCCAGAAGGGCGGCGGCCTGGTCGCCCAGGAAGGCCCCGGCAACGACTGGCGGTGCGTCGTCTCGTGGCATCTCCCCGACGTCGAAGCGACTGGTCAGGCCATCTACCAGCTCGACGTCACCTCAGACGGGCGGTTCGTCGCCGACGGCGACGGACCGAAGGAAGTGAACGGTTACTTCCAGGTGCGGACCCCGATCGGGGACCAACCCAACCCGCTGTGGCAGTTCGACGCCAGCGTCGAACTGCTGTCCTCCACCCCGAAGGGATGACCCCATGCAGGTAACACGCCGCCGCAGGCGTGGTGGGAGAGCCGCGTCCGGCTCTTCCGATGCCGGCAGAGCGCGGAAGATCCGCCTCGCCACCGCCGGCACTGCCACTCTCGCTCTGGTCGTGACGGGCTCCGGCATCGGCACCGCGTCGACGCAGGAGTTCGGCAAGCAGCACGTCGGCGAGAACACCAAGGACGGGCTGGTCGTCTCGAGCGACCAGTATCTCGACCCGATCGGTGACCGGCTGGTCGTGAACGACGGCAAGATCATGGCGTCGTCGATCAGCCCGGACGGCACGCACCTCGCCGCGCTGACCACCGACGGCGACGCCGCGCTGACGATCGTGGACCTCAAGAGCTACAAGGTCCAGCAGCTGATCGGCACCTCGGCGAAGGTGAACCTCAAGATCGCCGGCAACGACGTCGGCCAGGAAGGCCCGTCGTACTCCCCCGATGGCAAGTTCCTGTGGCTCGCCCAGACCGACGGCTACACCAAGTTCTCGGTGAACGCCGACGGCTCGCTCGCGAACCCCGTCTCGATCAAGATCCCCGCCGACGGACCCAAGCACGCGCTGGTCGCCCAGGCGGTGTTCTCGCCTGACGGCGCCGTCGCGTACGCCGCGGTGAACGGGCAGAACCGCGTGGTCGCCATCAACGCGTCGACCGGCGCCGTCCAGCAGAGCTGGAACACCGGCATCGCGCCGCGCGACCTCGTGCTCGTGGGCAAGAAGCTCTACGTCAGCAACGAGGGCGGCCGCCTGCCTCGCCCCGGTGAGACGACGATCAACTCCTACAACACCCAGGTGCCGGCCGACCCGTTCACGGGTGCCTCCACCACGGGTACGGTCTCGGTGATCAACACCGCGAAGCCGGCCGCCGCCGTGGGGACCATCAACGTCGGGCTGCACCCGACCGCGGTGTACGCCAGCAACGGCACGGTGTTCGTCGCGAACACGTCCAGCAACAACGTGTCCGTGATCGATTCGGGCAAGGACAAGGTCATCCAGACCATCGCGACCCAGCCGTGGCCCGAGGCCACGGTCGGGTACGAGCCCGACGGCATCACGCTCACCAAGGACGGCCACCTGCTGGTGACGCTCGGCCGCGCCAACGCGATCGCCGTCTACAAGTACTCCAGCCCCAAGGAGCCGGCCAGCTACATCGGCCTGCTGCCCACGGACTACTTCCCGACCGCGATCGCCACGGTGGGCAAGGACATCGTCGTGTCCAACACCCGCGGCATCGACGCCCAGCGCCCGACCACGGCCGCCGGGCACGGCACGCACGACACGACGGCCAGCGTGCAGCGCTTCCAGCTGCCCGACGACCGCACGATCAAGTCGTACACGCCGAGGGTGTTCAAGCAGAACGGCTGGACGGACAAGTCCGTCCTCGTGTCGAACGGCAAGAACAAGAAGCCGGTTCCCGTGCCCGCGCGCCTCGGCGACCCGTCGCCGATCAAGCACGTGTTCCTGCTCGTGAAGGAGAACCGGACCTACGACCAGGTCTTCGGTGACCTGCCGCAGGGCAACGGCGACGCCGCGCTGGCGCAGTTCGGCGAGAACGTGACGCCGAACCAGCACGCGCTGGCGCAGCAGTTCGGGTTGTACGACAACACGTACGACATCGGCACGAACTCCGCCGAGGGCCACAACTGGCTCATGCAGGCCGACGACCCGGAGTACACCGAGTCCTCGGCCGGCGAGTACCTGCGCAGCTACGACACCGAGGACGACGTGCTGGGCCACCAGGCCTCCGGCACGCTGTGGTCGGGCGCGGAGGCCGCGGGCAACACCGTCCGCGACTTCGGCGAGTTCCAGCAGTTCCTGACCAAGCCGTCGGGCGCGTCGTGGCAGAACCTGTACTGCGACAGCAAGAACATGGCCGCGACGGGTGAGCCCAGCGCCTACCCGCTCGTGTCGTCGTCGCCGATCCCGTCGCTCAACGACGTGTCGGTGCACGGCTTCCCGAAGTTCGACACCAGCGTGCCGGACGTGTACCGGGAGCAGATCTGGCAGCAGGACTTCGAGAAGAACGGTCCCGCGAACCTGAACATGTTCTGGCTGTCCAGTGACCACACCGGTGGTCCCGCGAACGCCGCCGCCCAGGTCGCGGACAACGACCTCGCCGTGGGCAAGATCGTCGACACGATCTCGCACAGCCAGTACTGGAAGGACTCCGCGATCTTCGTGGTCGAGGACGACTCCCAGGCCGGGCTGGACCACGTCGACGGGCACCGGGCGCCGATCCAGATCATCAGCCCGTACGCCCAGCACGGGGCCGTGGACAGCACGTACTACTCGCAGATCACGATGGTTCGCACGATCGAGCAGATCCTCGGGATCCAGCCGATGAACCAGAAGGACAGCGCGGCCACCCCGATGGCGAGTGCCTTCACGGACAAGCCGAACCTGGCGCCGTTCAACGCGGTGGCGAACCGCACGTCGCTCACGGGCGGCCTCGCGACGCAGCCGTCGTGCGGTCCGGACGTGGTGGCTCCGCAGTTCGCCTCCGTCCAGCCCGACACCGCGGTGCCGGCGGACAAGCAGCAGGTCGCTTCGCAGTGGTCGGCCTGGCAGAAGAACCAGCGCCTGACCGGTCCGAACGCGACGGCGGACTACGCGAACCCCGCGCAGATGAACCACTTCACGTGGTACCAGACGCACGGATTCAAGACCCCGTACCCCGGTGAGAACAAGGTGTTCGCTCCGGACCAGGTGCCGGGTGCGTACATCCCGTCGGCCGAGTCGGACGGCTGAGTTTCCGGTTGAGTGACACGGGCCCCCGGCCGGCTTCCCGCCGGCCGGGGGCTTCGTGCTTTCGGGACAGGAATCCCTGGCGATTCGGGCAGCCGCGCCCCGGTGCGGGCCCGGCGCTGGTAACGATGGGGAGATGACCGGTCCCGTCGTCACCACCCCGTACGGCCGGGTGCGGGGCAGCGTGCGCGAAGGCGTCACGCGGTTCCTCGGCATCCCCTACGCGGCCGCGCCGTTCGGCGAGGCCCGGTTCCGGGCGCCGCGCCCGCCCGAGCCGTGGGACGGCGTGCGGGACGCGCTCGAGTTCGGGCCGACCGCGCCTTCGGCACCGTTGCCGGGTTCGTTCCTGGCGGAGCCGGTGGTCGAGGGGCCGGACTGCCTCAACCTCAACGTGTGGACACCCGACCCGTCCGCGGCGGGCCTGCCGGTGCTGGTGTGGCTGCACGGCGGCTCGAACGTCACCGGCTCGTCGGCGATGCCGATCTACGACGGAGCGGCGTTCGCGCGGCGCGGGGTCGTGTTCGTGTCGGTGAACTTCCGGCTGGGCGCGGAAGGCTTCGCGCTGCTGCCGGACGCGGTCGCGAACCGCGCTCTGCTCGACCAGGTCGCGGCGCTGGAGTGGGTGCGCGCCGGGATCGCGGCGTTCGGCGGGGACCCGGACGCGGTGACGTTGTTCGGCACGTCGGCGGGCGCGGGCGCGACGCTCGCGCACGTGGCGATGGACCGTGGTTTGTTCCGGCGGGCCATCGCGCAGAGCGCCAACGCGCGGGCCGCGCTTTCCGCGTCCGACGCGCTTCTGGTCACCGGCGAGATCGCGCGCGCGGCCGGCGTGGAGCCGACGGCGGCGGGGTTCGCGCGCGTTGCCCCGGAGAAGCTCGCCGCGCTGTCGACGGCGGCCGTCACGGACCTCACGGCCGACCTCGACCCCGCGCGCTGGGGCGCGACGACCGTGGCCGCCGCGCAGCCGTTCCTGCCGGTCGTGGACGGGGAGGTGCTGGCCGAACCGCCGTTCGACGTGGTGCTGCGCGGAGGCGGGGTGGATCTCTTGATCGGCACCAACGCCGACGAACTGCTGGCGCTGGCCGGCGCGTCGCTTCCGGACAGTGTCTCGCATTCCGACGTGACGGAGTTGCTGGGGCGCCTGGGTCTTGCGGTCGAGGCCGTTGCCGAAGGGACCACGCCGGTCGAGCTTTACGCCGACGTGCTGACCGATGCGCTGTTCCGCCGTCCGGCCTCGGAGATCGCGCGAGCGCGGGCGGCGTTCGTGTACGAGTTCGCGTGGCCCTCGCCGTTGCCCGGGGTGGGTGCGGCGCACGGGCTGGAGCTGGGGTTCGTGTTCGGCAACCTCGGGTTGTCCGCGCTGGAAGGGCCGACGCCGCCGCGCGAGCTGGCCGATCGGGTGCAGGCGGCGTGGGTGGCCTTCGCCGCGACCGGTGACCCGGGGTGGCCGCGGCACGGCGAGGACGGCGGGGTGTTCGTGTTCCGGGCCTGACGGCCTTGAAAAACCACGCGTTCGCCTCCGTGTGGATCGCCGTTACTGTCGGATGCATGTCCGACGCCGTGCTTCTCGCCGTCGACGAGAACGCGGAATCGCTGCGTGACGTCGAACGGGAATTGCGCGAGCGCTACGCGCGCCACTACCGCATCGTGAGCCTTGCTTCGGCTCAGGAAGCGTTGGCGTTGCTCGAAGAACTCGCCGCGGACGGTGAAGACGTCGCGCTCGTGCTGGCCGGTCAATGGCTTTCCGGGACGACGGGCGGCGAATTGCTGGCCCAGGCGCGCCGGCTGCACCCACACGCGAAACGCGGGCTGCTGATCGCGTGGGGCGAATGGGGCGACCGCGCGACGGGTGAGGCGATCTTCGACGCGATCGCGCGCGGGCACATCGACCACTACGTGCTCAGGCCGCTGGCCGCACCGGACGAGGTTTTCCACCACGCGATCTCGAACCTGCTGCTCGAATGGACCGAGGTGCGGCGCACGTCGCCGTACACGATCCACGTGGTCGGCAACTCCTGGTCGGGCCGGGCCTACCAGCTGCGGGAGGTCCTCGGGCGGTGCGCGATCCCGCACTCGTTCTCCCTGGCCGACTCGAGCGAAGGCCGCGCCCGCATCGCCCAGGCCGGGCCGGGCGAGCTCCCGATCGTCGTCTTCCCCGACGGCACGGTCCTGCGCAACCCCACCGACGCCGACATCGCCGTGGCCTCGGGGGCGCCGGTCAACCCGGACCGCATGGAGTTCGACCTCGTGATCGTCGGCGCCGGGCCGGCCGGGCTGTCGGCGGCCATGTACGGCGCGTCGGAAGGGTTCGGCACGCTGGTCGTCGACGAGGGCGGCCTCGGCGGCCAGGCGACGTCCAGCTCGCTGATCCGCAACTACCTCGGTTTCCCGCGCGGCGTCAGCGGCCGCCGGCTGGCGCAGCAGGCGTACGACCAGTCGTGGGTGTTCGGGGCGAAGTTCGTGTTCATGCAGCGGGCGGCCGAGCTGCGGCGCGACGACGAGCTCGCGATCACGCTGTCCAACGGCACGCAGGTGCGCTCGCGCGCGGTGCTGCTCGCGCTGGGCGCCACCTACCACCGGCTGGGCGTGCCGGAGCTGGAGGCGTTGAACGGGGCCGGCGTCTACTACGGCGGTCCGGCTTCCGAGGCGCCCGGTGTCGCCGACCGCGAGGTCTTCGTCGTCGGCGGCGGGAACTCGGCCGGCCAGGCCGCGCTGTACCTGGCGCGGTTCGCCAAGCAGGTCACGCTCCTGGTCCGCGGCCGGTCGCTGGGGGCGGGCATGTCGCACTACCTGGCCCGGGAGATCGAGGCCACGCCAGGGCTGCGGGTGCGGGTCGCCACCGAGATCGTCGGCGGAGGGGGCACCGGGTGGCTGGAGCAGCTCGTGCTTCGCGACCGGCGGACCGAACGCGAGGAGATCGTGGCCGCGGACGGGTTGTTCGTCATGATCGGGGCGCACCCGCACACGGACTGGCTGCCCCCGGAAGTCGAACGCGACGACCGCGGCTTCATCGTGACCGGCGCTGATCTCCGTGCCTGGCCGCTCTCGCGGGACCCGCTGCCGCTCGAGACGAGCCTGCCCGGCGTGTTCGCGGCGGGCGACGTGCGGCACGCTTCGGTGAAGCGGGTGGCTTCGGCGGTGGGCGAGGGTTCGGTCGCGATCCAGCTACTGCACCGGATGTTCGCGGCCGAGGCGCTGCGACCGCGCGGGCGGCCGCAGGAACCGGCGGAGCCCGTCGGGCGGTGAGGGCTGTTTTCAGGCTTGTCGGTGGGAGAACTCGTTGCCCTCGGGATCTTGCTTGGGGGACAACGGATCCGCACCCGCAGCCAGTTCGAGCCGCAGACGGTTGCGGCCGCGCTTGGTGTCGGTGGAACTGAGGAACTCGATCGCCGGGCCCCGGCCGGACGGACTGCGCACGCCGACGATCTGCGGCCCCTGATCGGCCGTGATCGGCCAGCCGATGAGCTCCGACCAGAACTCCGCCAGCCGCGCGGGTTCTCTCGTGTCGACGACCAGCGCCGCGAGCGCCCCCGAACCGTCGTACTCCGGCCGCGGCTCGAGGACGCAGAACTCGTTGCCCTCGGGGTCGGCGAGGACCACCCAGGGGACGTCACCCTGGCCCAGGTCAAGGTGCCGCGCGCCCAACGACAGGGCTCGCTCGACGACCTCGCGCTGGTGCTCCGGGGTGCGGCTCGCCAGGTCGAGGTGGAGGCGGTTCTTGTGCACCTTGGGCTCCGCCTCGGGGACGAACACGAGGTCGAACTCGCACCCGTCCTCGGCGGGCGGCCGCACGGTCGGCGCGACGAGGCCCTGCGCGGGACTGCTCCCCGCCCGGCGCTGCCCCCCGGCCAGGATCGGTGGTGGGTCGGCAACGTCGCTCTGGTCGCCGGGTCGGGCTTCTGGTTGCCCAGCACGACTGTCCCGCCCAGCGCTGACGGCGGCCGCTGCGGAAGGCGGCCGGTCCGCCGCAGGCCCCGGCAGCAAGGCATCCGGCTCGACTTCCACGCCGGGCAAGCCCGGCGCCTCACCGACGCCGAGCGACTGTCCCTCGGCCGCGGCGGAAGCCAACCCACCGACCGAACGGCCCGGCAGCACCGTCGCAGCACCCGTACCGCCGGCGGCCGATTCGACATCTGCGTCGATCGCCGCGTCTTGTTGCTCCGCGAACCTGTCCGGCCCCGCACCAACAACCGCCTCGGACGACGCGGGAGCAGCGGGTGTGCGGACGGCCGGAGGTCCAGCCGGCGCGGGCGCAGCAGCCGCACCCTCGTCGGTCGGCTCGGTGAGGTGCCAGTCGAGCAGCGCGGCCCAGAAGCGGGCCAGCTCCTGGGGCCGCGCGGCGTCGAGGGTGAGGGCGGACGGCGTCGTCATGAGGGCGAAGGTAGCGGGGGCCACCGACAGGAACCGGGGAAGCTTCCCCACTTTCCGGTTCAGCGGGTGGCCAGCCGCAGCAAGGCCCAGAGTTGCGCGGCCAGGTCGTGGCCGCGCGAGGAGACGACGGCGGTCGGGGCGGCGCGGCCCCACAGCCAGAGGTAGACGTTGGCCGGGTCGCCGCTGACGAGTTCGTCGGCGGACCGGGCCTCCTCGGGCGAGCAGCGCCACGCGTCCATGGTTTCGGGGCCCGCGCGGGCGATCCAGCTGTGGCCGCCGGTCTGGATGCCGACGGTGCCGTGGCGGGTGCCGGTGAGGCCGAGCAGGGCGAGTTTGTGGCCGAAGTACAGGGTGAGGACCTCGTCGACGCCGTCGGTGGCGAGGTCGGCGGGCACGGCCGGGTGGTCGACGCCGGCGGCGCGCTCGGCGTCGACGCGGTGGACGAGCGTCTCGTGGAGGGTGCGGCGGCGCCAGAAGCCGTACGTCGGATCGGCGGACCACCAGGTGGCGGCGTGGTCGGCCGGGTCGTGGGCGGCCAGTTCGGCGATCAGCGCGTCGCGGCCCGAGGCGTAGTACTCCGCGACCGTTTCCTCCTGGTGCGGGATGCGCTGCCACTGCGCGGGCTTGTGGCCCTCACGCAGCCAGCCGAGGGTGACGCGGTGGACACTGCCGACGTGCCGCAGCAGCTCCCCCAGCGTCCAGCCGGGGGCCGTGGGCACCGGCGCCTCGGCCGACGCCGTGTGCGCCACTTCCCCCAGCACGCGCGCTTCGATCTCCAGCGCTTCGAGCAACCGGCCGTGGTCGACCGGACCGAGCTCACGCGACATGGGCTTCGCGGGAGATGGGCAGGCCGTGGACGAGCCGGCGGACCAGCTCGAGGAACAGACCGGTGGCGCGCAGCAGGTTCGCGGCCGACTCGGCCGTGACTTTGCCCGTGATGCCGGCTTCGGCGGCCGCACGGGTGGCCGAGTTGGCGGCGAAGAAGGCAGACCACTCCTGCAGCTCCGGCGCCACGGCGTCGAGCAGCACCCAGCCGCTGGCCGGACGGCCGCGGCCCCGGCGCGGCCGCCCGCGCACGGCGAGCACCGCCGCCGCACCGCGCAGCGCCGCGAGGTAAGCGCCGATGAACCGCTCGGCGGGATCACGTTCGTTCTCGGCGTCGGCCAGACCGCGCTTGGCCTGGGCGAGCAGGGTGGCCGCCGCCGGGGGTGCCGGCGGGCGAAGCGACAGGGGCAGCTGAGGCTGCCCGGGGTCAGGGGACACGACCGAGACGGACATGACGACCCTCCTCCCGCTCGGGCGAGTCCGGCAGGTGCCCGGCCGCGGGGCGCTTCCCCCGCCCCTCGCCGGGCACCTGCCGGTGAACACTCACCGGATGTCGAACGTCTGTTCGAACGATTTCCAGAGTAACCCCCGGTGCCGCGTTCTCTCAACCCCGCCGGTGGAATCCGGGGACGTGGTGCGGGACACGGTGCCGTCGGCGTGGTCTCATAACGGCATGAGCTCCCTCGACCATCCCGCCGTCGCCAAGGTCACAGCCGCTCTGAGCGAAGCAGGCCAGCAGACCGCCGCCGAGGGGGTGCGCGTGTTGCCGGCCGAGGTCCGCACCGCGGCCCAGGCCGCCGAAGCGCTCGGGGTCGAGGTCGGGGCGATCGCCAACAGCCTCGTGTTCCGCGCCCGCACGACCGGAGGCGAGGAGACGGCCCTGCTCGCCCTCACCTCCGGCGCCCACCGCGCCGACCCGGCCCGCCTGGCCGCGCTCGCCGGCCTCGCCGAGGTGGGCAAGGCCGACGCGGACTTCGTGCGCGAGCACACCGGCCAGCCCATCGGCGGCGTCGCCCCCGTCGGGCACCCCCGGCGGCTCGTGACGCTCGTGGACACGGCCCTGCGCGCGTACGACGAGGTGTGGGCCGCGGCCGGGCACCCGAAGTCGGTGTTCCCGACGACGTTCGACGGGCTCGTCGAGCTGACCGGGGGCACCCCCGGCGCGCTCGCGGCGGGAGTGGAGGATGGACAGCCGTGACCGCCATGTCCTCCGGGTGTTCCCGATACGTGCAGTTGTCCGCGGACGAGTTCCGCACACGCCTGCCCGAAGCGCTGGCCATCTACGTGAAGGCCATGCAGTACCCCGAAGGCACCGCCGAGCAGCGCGCGCCGATGTGGCTCACCCACGCGTTGCGCGAGGGCTGGCGCTGCATGGCCGCCCTCGACGCCGACGACGTGCTGCTCGGCCTCGCCTACGGGTACAAGGGCCGCGCCGGGCAGTGGTGGCACGAGCAGGTGCGCCACGGCCTCACCCGCCGCTCCGGCCCCGAGGAGGCCGAGCGGTGGATGAGCGACTACTTCGAGCTCACCGAGATCCACGTGCGCCCCGAGAACCAGGGCAAGCAGATCGGCGAGGACCTGCTGCGCCGGCTGCTCGACGGGGTCCCGAACGCCAACGTGCTGCTGTCCACGCCCGAAGGCACCAGCCGCGCGTGGAAGCTCTACCGGCGCACCGGTTTCGTCGACGTCCTGCGCGACTACCAGTTCACGGGCGACCCGCGTCCGTTCGCGATCCTCGGCCGTCCGCTGCCGCTCGACCCGAAGTAGGTTCCGGGCGCCAATAGCCGACGGCCAGGGCCGCGGTCAGCAGGGCCGCGCCGCCCCAGGCCTGCGGGCTCAGGTGCTCGTGGAGGAAGGCGACGGACAGGATCGTCGCCGTGAGCGGTTCCAGCAGCGCCGACAGCGCGCCGAGCACGGGGTGGGCCGTGGTGAGGCCCTTGAAGTACGCGGCGTACGCGAGCGCTGTTGGCACGACGCCGAAGTAGACCGCGACGAGCAGCACGTCGGGGCGCGCGGGCAGCGCCATGCCCAGCGTGAGGGCGGCCGGGGTGAGCAGCAGACCGCCGGTGAGGCAGCCGTACGCGGTGGTGGCCAGGGGGTCGTCGACCGGACGGGTGGTGAGGATCGCGAACCCGGCCGCCGCGGCGAGGGCCAGGACGATGGCTGTTTTCGAGGTTTCGACGTGCGGCGTCCAGGACAGCAGCACCAGGCCGGCCAGGGAGCCGACGACCGACAGCAGGGTCCAGGACCGCGGCGCCCGCCGCTTCCGGACCGCCGTGGCGACGGTGAGCATCACGGGCGCGGCGCCGATGGTGGTCATGGTCGCCGTGGCGACGGACCCGAGCGCGACGGCGGCGAAGTAGGTCGTCTGGAAGAACGCGAACAACACGCCGACCACGAGCACCCGCCCGATCCGGGCGCGCGGAACCCCCTTGCCGGACACCGCGATCGCCGCCGCCCCTCCCAGCAGCAAGCGATACGCGGCGACGGCCAGCGGGTGCAGCCCGGCCAGCTGCCCGAGCAACGACCCGGCCAACCCCCCGGTCCCCCACAACACCCCGGCGACAACCAGCGCGACCGACCCCCGGGCGCGCTCGGACAGCACAACAGACATGGACAACGCTCCAGCGTCGAAGGATTTCGGACATCGACGACGCGGGGCGGTTTTCGCTTTCGTGCAGCACTGATCAGCCGCGGGGTCCTGGGACGGACTCACACGCGGCGGACACCACCCCGCTCAGAGCGCGGGCGGTGGGGTGACGAGGAAGATCCGATGCACGGGCGGGAGTTTAGGGGGTGGGGCGGTGGTGGAGCCAAAGGGTTTTCGCGCGAAGGGAAGTTCCCCGAACACAGTGAAGCCCTCCACCGCCGCGGCCGTGGAGGGCTTCACCGAGCCGAACCAGAGAACTCAGCTCAACAGAGCCAACTGCTCCCGCAACGTGTCCAGCCCCATCCCGCCCATCTCCAGCGCGCGGGTGTGGAACTGCTTGATGTCGAACGCATCCCCCAGCCGGCGGCGGGCGTCGTCGCGGGCGGCCAGCCAGAGGCGTTCGCCGAGCTTGTACGCGGGGGCCTGGCCGGGCCAGCCGAGGTAGCGGTCGATCTCGTCGCGGACGTGGGCCTGGTCGGTGATGGTGCGGGTGAGCATGAACTCCAGGCCGAGGTCCGGGGTCCAGCGCGAGCCCTCGTGGAAGCCCGTGCCGCGCGGGATCTCGAGTTCCAGGTGCATGCCGAGGTCGACGACGACGCGGGCGGCGCGGAACAGCTGTTCCGAGAGCATGCCGAGCAGGTTGCCGTCGTCCGACAGGTAACCGAGTTCCTGCATGAGGCGCTCGGAGTACAGGGCCCAGCCCTCACCGTGGGCGGAGATGAAGGTCATGAGCCGCTGGTACTTGTTGAGCGACGCGGCCTGGTTGACGGCCGTCGCGATCTGCAGGTGGTGGCCCGGCACGCCCTCGTGGTACACAGTGGACACTTCGCGCCAGGTGGTGAACTCGTCCTTGTCCGCCGGCAGCGACCACCACATCCGGCCGGGGCGGGTGAAGTCCTCGCTCGGGCCGGTGTAGTACGCGCCGACGCCGCCGCCCGGCGGAGCGATGCGGCACTCCAGCGCCATGAGGCGGTCGGGGATGTCGAAGTGCTTGCCGCGCAAGGACTTCAGGGCCTCGTCGGACAGCGACTGCATCCAGGCCTCGAACTGCGGGCGGCCCTGCACGCGGTAGCGCGGGTCGGCGTCGAGCACCTCGGCGGCCTCCGCGACGGACGCGCCCGTGCGGATCCGCTCGGCCACCGCGCGCATCTCGGTGTCGATGCGGGCGAACTCGTGCCAGCCCCATTCGTACGCCTCGCGCAGGTCCAGCTCCGCGCCGATGAAGTACCGCGACCACAGCCGGTAGACGTCCTCGCCCACGGCGTCCTTGGCCGGGGCCTTCGGCGCGAGCTCGGCGCGCAGGAAACCGGCGAACTCCGCGAACGCCTCGTCGGCCGCGCGAGCGCCTGCCTGCAGATCACTGGACAACGCGGCACCCACCTCGCCCGCGTTGCCCACGAGGCCGGCGAAGAAGCTCGGCCCCTCGCCGAGGCCGGCGTAGGTCTCGCACTGCTCGGCGACCTTGCCGACCTGCCGCAGCGCCGACACGCGCCCGGCGTCGGCCGCGGCCAGCAGCGACGCGCGCACCCCCGCGAGCGCTTCGGGCACCTTCTTCAGGCGGGCCGCGATGTCAGCCCACTGCTCGGGCGTGTCCATCGGCATCAGGTCGAACACCATGCGCAGGTCCTGCACCGGGCTCGCGATCACGTTCAGCGCGGCGATGTCGAGGCCGGCGTCGTGGATCTCCACGTCCAGGCCCACGCGCTCGGTGAACACCGCCTTCGCGACCCGCTCCCCCGCGTCGGCGGGCTCGGCGGCGGTCACGTCCGCGAGCGCCTTCGCCGCGAGCTCGGCCCGGGCCGCGTGGCCGGCGGGCGAGTAGTCGGTGAGCTGGTCGTCGTACCCCGAGACGCCGAGCATGGTGGCCGCGACCGGATCCACGGCCGCGTAGTCGTCGACGTACCGGTCGGAGATCCCGTGCACGCTGTGTTCGCTGGAAGCCATGGGCCGAACCGTACCGGCCGGGCCCCGGCCGGGGGTACGGACTTACGCGCGCGCCGGCACGAGCCCGAGGCGCGTCACCACCTCGCGCGTGGCTTTGGACCGGTTGAATGTGTAGAAGTGCAGGTCCGGCACGCCCTCGGCGAGCAGTTTCTCACCCAGTTCGGTGACGGCGTCGATCCCGGCCGCGCGGAACGCCTTCGGGTCGTCCGAAAGGGGCTCCAGCCGGTCGAGCAGCCGCTGCGACGCGGGTGCGCCCGAGAGCTTGATCGTGGTGTGCAACGTGCGCAGCGTGGTCAGCGGCATGATGCCGGGCAGCACCAGCGCGTCGCAGCCCGCGGCGGCCACGCGGTCGCGCAGCCGCAGGAAGTCCTCGGCCTCGAAGAACAGCTGCGCGATGGCGAAATCGGCCCCGGCGCGGAACTTCCGCACGAGGTACTTGGTGTCCGACTCCAGGTCCGGCGACCGCGGGTGCCCGTACGGGAACGCCGACACGCCGACGCAGAAGTCGCCCAGCGAGCGGATGAGCTCCACCAGCTCCTCGGCGTACGTGAGACCTTCGGGGTGCGGCACCCAGTCGCCGTACACCTCGCCGGCCGGGTCGCCGCGCAGCGCCAGGATGTTGCGCACGCCGACGGCCGCGTACCAGCCGATCACGTTGCGCAGCTCCGACACCGAGTGGTCGACCGCGGTCAGGTGCGCCATCGGGCAGAGCGTGGTCTCGGTGGCGACGCGGGCGATGCTGCGGATCGTGCCGTCGCGGCTCGAACCGCCCGCGCCGTAGGTGATCGACATGTACGCCGGGTCGAACGGCTCGAGCTCCCGGATGGAGCGCCAGAGCACCGCCTCGTCGGCCTCGTCGCGGGGCGGGAAGAACTCGATGGAGAACCGGGGCCCGTCCCCCTGCAACCGCTCGATCACCGACGTCATGAACGCACATGTTAGTGGGCGAAACCGGACACTGGCAGCCCCGGCGCGTGGCCTTGGCCACGGGTACCGTCGGACTCGCACCCTCCGGCGAGGAGCCACCGATGAGCCGCGAAGACGACACCGCCTGGGACGAAGACGTGCGAGTGGCCGTGTACCGGGCCTTCGCCACCCACGGACGCGCGCCGACGGCACCGGAGCTGGCCGACGCGGCGCACGGCTCGCTGGCCGTGGCCAAGCAGGCCCTGCACCGCCTCGCCGACGCCCGCCACCTGGTGCTCGACGAGTGCGAGCACGTGGTGCTGGCCCACCCGTTCGCGGCGATTCCGCTGGGGTTCTCCGTGATGGGCGAGCGAACGCTGTGGTGGGGCGGCTGCGCGTGGGACTCGTTCGCGATCCCGCACCTGGTGCCCGCCGAGCCCGAAGTCCTCGTCGCCACCCGCTGTCCGTGCTGCACCGAGCCCACCGCGTTGGTCGTGAGCCGCGAAGCGCCGCCCGAAGGGCCTCAGGTCGCCCACTTCCCCGTGCCGACGGCCCGCATGTGGGACGACGTGCGCCACACCTGTTCCGTCCAGCGCCTGTTCTGCGGCGAGTCCTGTGTGGACGAATGGACCGAGCGCACGGGCATGGCGAAAGGCACCGTGCTCGACCTCCCGGCCCTGTGGCGCCTGGCCGAGGGCTGGTACGCCGGACGCCTGGCGCACGGCTACCGGCGCCGGGAACCGGCGGAGGCCGCCGCGTACTTCACCGCCGCCGGGCTGCCCGGCGAGTTCTGGACGGGACGGTCGTAAGGGCCGCGACCGGGCGGGCAGGCTGAGACGACTCGGCCGCGAGCACCCGCCACGGTGCGCACCCACGACCGGCCGAGCACATCCCGCAGCAGACGTCTCGTGCGCCACATCGGGGGCACCCGGCGCGAGCGGCCGGGCCCGCGCCCCGGATGATGGCGGCATGGACGCGCCCGGTTTCGACGACGATCTGCCTGCCCACGTCGAGCGTGCGCTGACCGCGTTCCTCGAGCGTGCGGGCGACGAGATCGTGCGCACGGAGCCGAGTGTCGCGGCGGGCATCGACGTGCTGTCGGGCTTCGTGCTGTGCGGGGGCAAGCGCATCCGGCCGACGTTCGCGTGGTGGGGCTGGCGCGGGGCCGGCGGGGCGGCGTCCGGCACCGAAGCCGAGGGTGCGCTGCAGGTCGTGGCGAGCCTGGAGCTGATCCAGGCGTGCGCGCTGATCCACGACGACCTCATCGACTCCTCCGACTCGCGCCGCGGCAACCCGACCGTGCACGTCGCGTCGGCCAAGGTGCACGCCGACCACGGCTGGCTGGGTTCGCCCGCGACGTTCGGGCTGGCCACGGCGGTGCTCGTCGGCGACCTCGCGCTCGCGTGGGCCGACGACATGTTCGCCGAGGCCCCGCTGCCCGCGCAGACGCTGGCGAAGGCCCGCCCGGCCTGGCGCGCCATGCGCACGGAGGTGCTCGCCGGGCAGTACCTCGACGTCCGCACGCAGGCCGTCGGCGACGCGTCGCCCGAGGCCGCGCTGCGCATCGACCGGCTGAAGACCGCCGCGTACACCGTGCAGCGCCCGCTGCACCTGGGCGCCGCGCTCGCCGGGGCCGACGACCGGCTCGTCGACACGTTGCTGGAGTTCGGCGGCGACGTCGGCGTGGCGTTCCAGCTGCGCGACGACCTGCTGGGCGTGTTCGGCGACCCGTCGGTGACCGGCAAGCCCGCGGGCGACGACCTGCGCGAGGGCAAGCGCACCCTGCTCGTGGCCCTGGGCCTGCAGCTGGCCGACGAGCGCGGCGACCGCACGGCCGCCAAGGTGATCGCCGACGCCATCGGCAAGGCCGACCTGTCCGACACGGCCGTGGACGCCGTGCGCGAGGCCCTGACGAGCGTCGGCGCGGTCGACGCCGTGGAGCACCGCATCGACGACCTCACCGCCTCGGCGATGGCCGCCCTCGAGCGCGCGCACCTGGCCGAGCCGGCTCCGGCCGCGCTGGCCGACCTCGTCGGCAAGGCGACGCGGCGGACCTCGTGACCAAGACCGTCTCCGGGCCCACCGACCACGTGGTGGTGGTCGGAGCGGGCCTGGCCGGGCTTTCGGCGACGCTGCACTTGCTCGGCGCGGGCCGCCGTGTGACGCTGCTGGAGCAGGACAAGGTGCCGGGCGGGCGCGCCGGGCAGCAGGACTTCGGCGCCAACGCGGTGGACACCGGCGCGAGCGTGCTGACCATGCCGGAGCTGGTGGACGAGGCCCTGCACGCCGTCGGCGAATCGCTGGCGGACGCGCTGCCGCTCACCAAGCTCGACCCCGCCTACCACGCCCGCTTCGCCGACGGCAGCACGCTCGCGCTGCGCACCGACGGCGACGCGATGGAGCAGGAGATCCGCGCGTTCGCCGGCCCCACCGAGGCCGCCGGTTATCGCGCGCTGCGCCGCTGGCTCACCGAGCTGTACGCGGCGCAGAAAGACCACTTCATCGGCGCCAACTTCGATTCGCCGCTCGACCTGGCGCGCCCGGAGCTGGTGAAGCTCGCCGCGCTGGGCGGGTTCGGGCGGCTCGGCCCGAAAGTCGCGAAGTTCCTGCGCGACGAACGCGTGCGCCGGCTGTTCTCCTTCCAGGCGCTCTACGCGGGGCTCGACCCGGCGCGGGCGCTCGGCGCGTACGGCGTGATCGCGTACATGGACACCGTCGGCGGCGTCTACTACCCGCGGGGCGGCATGGGCGCGGTTGCGCGCACGATGGCCGCGGCCGCCGCGAAAGCGGGCGCCGACCTGCGGTTCGGCACCGAAGCCGCGTGGCTGGAGCGCGTGTCGGCGCGGGTGCGGGCCGTGCGCACGCGTTCGGGCGAGCGGATCGAGTGCGACGCGGTCGTGCTCGCCACCGAGCTCGGCACCGCGTACCGGCTGGTGGGCGCCCGGCCCGGCCGCGTGCTCCCGTTGCGCTACTCGCCTTCGGCCGTGGTCCTGCACGGGCGCGCGAAGCGGTCGTGGCCGCAGCTCGGGCACCACACGATCTTCTTCGGCCGGGCCTGGGACCGGACGTTCGCCGAGATCGTGCGCGAAGGCCGGCTGATGAGCGATCCGTCGCTGCTCGTCACGCGGCCCACCGCGACGGAACCGGGGCTGGCGGGCGACGGCGGCGAGATCGTGTCGGTGCTCGCGCCCGCGCCGAACCTGCGCCGCGGCGGCATCGACTGGCCGCGCGTCGGCCCGGCCTATCGCGAGGAACTGCTGCGCACACTGGAATCCCGCGGGCTGACGGGGTTCGGCGACGAGTTCACCGTGGACGAGGTCGTGACGCCCGCCGACTGGGCCGCGCGCGGGCTGTCCGCGGGCACGCCGTTCTCGCTGGCCCACACGTTCGCCCAGACCGGCCCGTTCCGGCCCGCCAACCTCGTGCGGGCCGCGGGCAACGTGGTGCTCGCCGGCTGCGGCACCACCCCCGGCGTCGGCATCCCGCCGGTGCTGATCTCCGGACGTCTCGCCGCGGAAAGGATCACCGGCCGGTGACAGAACTGGACGCCGCCGGCATCTCGGACCCCGGCCTGCGGGCCGCCTACGCCGAATGCCGCCGCATCAACGCCCACCACGGCCGCACGTTCTTCCTCGCCACCCGGCTCCTGCCCGCGCGGGCCCGGCCCGCCGCGCACGCGCTGTACGGCTTCGCGCGCATGGCCGACGAGCTTGTGGACAACCCGGAACCGGGTACGGATCCCAAGGCCGCGCTGGACAACGTGGCCGGAATGGTCGACGAGGTCTACGAAGGCGGCGCGCCGACCGATCCCGTGCTTGCCGCGCTCGCCGACACCGTGCGCCGCTACAGCATCCGGCGCGAGCTCGTGGACGCGTTCCTGCACTCGATGCGGATGGACCTCACCGTCACCGAGTACGCCACGTACGCGGAGCTGGCGGAGTACGTCCACGGTTCGGCGTGCGTGATCGGGCTGCAGATGCTGCCGGTGTTCGGCACCGTCGTTCCCTTGGCAGAGGCCGAATCCAGCGCCGCGGCGCTCGGGGAAGCGTTCCAACTTACGAACTTCTTACGGGACATCGGCGAAGACCTCGACCGCGGCCGGCTTTACCTTCCCGTTGAAGAACTTTCGGCGTTCGGTGTCGACCGCGAACTGCTCGTGGAGTCACGCCGGCGCGGGGTGCCCGATCCGCGCGTGCGGCGCGCGCTCGCCGTCGGCGTGTCGCGCGCCCGCGCGGTGTACCGGCGCGCCGAAGCCGGAATTCCCTTGCTGCGTCCCGAATCCCGGCCCTGCGTGCGCACGGCGATCACGCTGTACGAAGGCATCCTCGACGAGATCGAGGCGCTGGACTACGACGTGCTCAACCGGCGCGCGGTCGTCGGCAAGGGCCGCCGCCTGGCCGTGGCGCTGCCGCGGTTGGTCACCGTGTGGGCCCGCGGCCGCGTGCGTAGGCTCTGAGCCATGACTTCCGCTTCGAACCGGCGGCTGCGGGTCGGCCTGCAGCTCCAGCCGCAGCACGCCGACTACGACACCATCCGCCGCACCGCCTCGGCGGCCGAGGACATCGGCGCCGACATCGTCTTCAACTGGGACCACTTCTACCCGCTCTACGGCGATCCCGACGGCATGCACTTCGAATGCTGGACCATGCTCGGCGCCTGGGCGGAGTCGACGTCCCGCGTCGAGATCGGCGCGCTGGTCACGTGCAACAGCTACCGCAACCCGGAGCTGCTCGCGGACATGGCCCGCACCGTCGACCACATCTCGGGCGGCCGGCTCATCCTCGGCATCGGCTCGGGCTGGTTCGAGAAGGACTACGACGAGTACCGCTACGAGTTCGGCACCGCCGGCGGCCGCCTCGACAACCTCGCCGAGTCGCTGCCGCGCATCGAATCCCGGCTGGGCAAGCTGAACCCGGCGCCGACGCGCAAGATCCCCGTGCTCATCGGCGGTGGCGGCGAGAAGAAGACCCTCAAGATGGTCGCGAAGCACGCCGACATCTGGCACGGCTTCGGCGACCCGGAGGTCGTCGAGCGCAAGGTGAAGATCCTCGACCAGCACTGCGCCGACCTCGGCCGCGACCCGCTCGAGATCGAGCGCTCCTGCGGCGTGCAGGGTGACCCGGAAGAGCTCGGCCCGAAGCTCGTCGAGCTGGGCGTGACCACGTTCACCGTCGGCGTCGGCGGTCCCGACTACGACCTCACGGCCCTCAAGACGTGGGTCGCCTGGCGCGACAAGCAGAACGGCTGACACACGAAGTTCTCCGAAGGCCTCCTCGCGCGAGCGGGGAGGCCTTCGGGCGGTTCGGACGGAAAACTCGGAGCGGCAGGCCGCGATCGGCTACCCCGCGTGGTCGGACCGGCGCGGAGCGAATCGGGCGAAAAGCCTAGAAAGCCATGGCCTGGGCGCGCCGCTTCACTTCGGTGCCGTGGCTCGTCCGCAGCGCGTTGACGGGGGTCACGCCCGGCAGCGTGTCGTCCTCCGCGAAGAGCCAGCGCAGCATCTCGGTGCGGCTGAACCCCGAGTCCGCGAGCACCGTGATGGTGCCCGCCAGGCCCTTGACCACTCCGTCTTTGACGAAGAAATCGCTGGGCACGCACAGCTCGCCTTTGCGGCGCACGGCGATCAAGTGACCGTCGCGCAGCATCTGGCGCACCTTGTTGGACGAGATCCCGAGCACGGCCGCCACCTGGTTCAGGGGAAGGACGGTGACAGCGGAGTCGAGGACGTCATCGGCGACAGGAATCCCACTCACACGTGACACTGTGCCACATTCGACCGGTTTCCCGACTGGTACGCACGGGTGACCCGCCTCCTCACCTCACCCACGCGGGCATGGTTCCGTACGATAGCCAGCCGTGACACGCACGCACCCCAGCCTCGTCGGCACGCTGCTCGAACGCCGCTACCGCGTGGACAGGCTGCTCGCCCGGGGCGGGATGTCGTCGGTCTACCGGGGGATGGACACCCGGCTGGACCGCGCGGTCGCGATCAAGATCATGGATCCCCGCTTCGCCGACGACCGCTCGTTCGTGGACCGTTTCGTGCGCGAAGCGCGTTCGGCCGCCCAGCTGCACCACCCGAACGTGGTCGCCGTGCACGACCAGGGCTTCGACGTCCCGCCCGGTGAGGACGCGGGGCTCGCGTTCCTCGTGATGGAGCTCGTCGACGGCGGGACGCTGCGCGACCTGCTGTCCGAGCAGGGCAAGCTCGACGTCGCCCTCGCGCTGAGCATCGCCGAGCCCGTGCTGTCGGCCCTGGCCGCCGCGCACGCCGCCGGGCTGGTGCACCGCGACGTGAAGCCCGAGAACGTGCTCATCGGCCGCAGCAGCGGCGCCCTGTCGGGCGGTGTGGTGAAGGTCGGCGACTTCGGCCTCGTGCGCGCGGTCGCCAGCGCGGGCACGACGAGCTCGAGCGTCATCCTCGGCACCGTCGCCTACCTCTCGCCCGAGCAGGTCACCACGGGCGTCACAGGGGCCCGCGGCGACGTGTACTCGGCCGGGATCCTGCTGTACGAGATGCTCACCGGCCAGACGCCCTACTCCGGCGACACGGCCCTGTCGGTCGCCTACCGGCACGTGAACGACGACGTGCCGCGCCCCAGCGAGCTGCGGCCGGACCTGCCGCCCGCGCTCGACGACCTCATCCTGCGCGCCACCCGCCGCGACCCCGAGCTGCGCCCGGCCGACGCCGGCGTGTTCCTGGCCGAGCTGCAGGCCGTGCGCGCGGAGCTGGGCCTGCCGGTCGTGCCGGTGCCCGTGCCCCCGCCGCCGGACGGCGACCGCATGTCCGACACCGAGCGGACAATGCCGCGCATCCCGGTGACCGAGCAGACGATGCCCGTGGCCGGTCCGCAGGGCACGCGGGCGCTGACCCGGGCCGTCCCGGTCGGGCCGCCGCCGTCGCCGCCCGCGGGCCAGCCGATGCCGACGCAGCAGGTCGCCGCGGTCCCGCCCACCCCGCCTCCGCCGCGGCGCCCGCGTCCGCCGGCCGACGAGCCGAAGCCACGGGACCGGCGGAAGATGTTCGCCCTGATCGCGGTGGGCGTGCTGGTGCTGGGCGGGCTGATCGGCGCGTTCGCGTTCATCCTCAGCGAGTCGGCGCCCACCACGGCGGCCGTGCCGAAGCTGGTGGGCCTGACGCAGGCCGAGGCCGGTGACAAGCTGCGCGCGGCGAACCTGACGCCGCAGTACAGCCAGGAGTTCAGCAACACCGTGCCGGCCAACACCGTGGTCAAGGTGACACCGGCCGAGGGCACGCAGCTGGAGAAGGACGCGAACGTCTCCGTCGTGGTGTCCAAGGGCAAGCCGGTGGTGCCGAACATCCAGGTCGGCACTTCGCTGGCCGAGGCGACGAAGGCGATCCAGGCCCAGCAGCTCAACGTCACACAGGGCACGCCGGCGTTCAGCGACACCGCGCCCCAGGGCACCGTCGTGAGCGTGAGCCCCGCGGCCGGCACGCCGGTGGACATCGGCGGCCAGGTCACCGTGGTCCTGTCGAAGGGCCCGGAACCGCTCCCGCCGGTGCCCGACGTCACGGGCCGGCCGAAGGACGAGGCGTTCCAGCTGCTGCAGCAGGCCGGCTTCCAGCCGGTGGACGGCGGCGAGGAGTTCTCGCAGACGATCCCGGCCGGCGGCGTCACCCGCACCGACCCGCCGGCGAACTCGCCGGGCAGCAAGCAGGTGAAGGTCTTCGTCTCCAACGCCGTGCAGGTGCCCGACGTGCGGTTCAAGCAGTTCGACGAGGCCGAGCAGATCCTCAAGCAGGCCGGGCTCGACGTCGACAAGCAGGGCGGCGGCGGTGGCCGCGGCCACGGTGGCGGCGGCGGCTTCAACTTCGTCTTCCAGCAGGACCCGCAGCCGGGTTCGCTGGTGCCGAAGGGCACGAAGGTGAAGATCCGGGGCTTCGGCGGATGATCGGCAACCGAGGCCGCGTCACGGGCGCCGTCGGCCCGGGCCTGATCGGTGAGGTGCTGCTCAGCGTCCGCGGCGGCACCGAGGCCTTCTACGCCTACGCGGCCGACCCCGAAGTGTCCTTTCCGACCGGTACGCAGGTCCTTGTGGTGGATTTCGAACCCCCGCGCACGGTTTACGTCGAACGGTGGCAACCGCTGAAGCCTTAGCGGCGTCGAAGAGCTACCAACAACCGAAAATCGGGCTGCGAGGGGTTATGGAAATCTGGCTCATCGTCGTGATCGCGGTCGTGGCCGTGATCGTGCTGTTCGGGCTCCTGCGGATCCTGTACAAGGTCGCGGAGCCGAACGAGGCGCTCATCATCTCCGGGTGGGGGATCCGGGTGGAGCGCACCGAGACCGCCGACAGCCTCGGATTCAAGATCGTGACCGGCCGGGGCGTCAACGTGATCCCCGGCTTCCAGACCGCGCGGCGGCTTTCGCTGGACACGCGCGGCGTCAACCTGCAGGTGTCCTGCGTGACCAAGCAGGGCCTGCCCGTGACCGTGCGCGCGGTGGTGATCTACAAGGTGGGCGACGACTACGCCTCCATCGCCAACGCCGCCCGCCGCTTCCTCGACCAGCAGAAGGGCATGAACGACACCATCCACGAGCTGTTCTCGGGCCACCTGCGCTCGATCGTGGGCGGGCTGACCATCGAGGAGATGATCCACAACCGCGACGCGCTGACCGGCGAGATCCGCCAGTCTTCGGCGACGGAGATGATCAAGCTGGGCCTGATCGTCGACTCGCTGCAGATCCAGGAGATCGACGACGAGTCGGGCTACATCCTCAACCTCGGCAAGCCGCACGCCGCGGCCATCGCCGCGTCGGCCCGCATCGCCGAAGCGCAGCGTGACCAGGAGGCCACGCAGGCGGAGCAGGCGGCCGCCGCGCAGAAGGCGGGCGCGATGCGGGAGAGCCAGATCAAGCAGGCCGGGTACCAGGCCGAGGTCGACCAGGCCAAGGCGAAGGCCAGCCAGTCGGGTCCGCTGGCCGAAGCGACGGCGCGGCAGGAGGTCGTGGTCCAGGAGACGCGGGCGGCCGAGCTGGAGGCCGCGCTGGCCGAGCAGCGCCTGCAGTCGCAGGTCCGCAAGCCGGCCGACGCGAAGGCGTACGAGACCCGCACGACGGCCGATGCCGACCGCGACGCACAGATCGCCCGCGCGCAGGCCGAGGCCAAGGAGACCGAGCTGCGGGCCGCGGCCGACGCGACGCGTGTGAAGACGGCCGCCGAGGCGGAGGCGCAGGCCACGAAGGCCCGGGCCGAGGCGTCGGCGGGGGCCACGCGCGCCACCGGTGAGGCCGAAGCGGCGGCCGCGCAGGCTCGCGGTCTGGCGGAGGCAGAGGCTGCGAAGGCGCGGGGTCTGGCGGAAGCCGAGTCGGCCCGGGCCCGTGGTCTGGCCGAGGCCGAGTCGATCAAGGCGCGAGCGGCGGCACTGGCGGAGAACCAGGAAGCTGTGGTAGCACAACAGCTGGCCGAACGTTGGCCGGAAATCGTCGAGGCCGGCGCGCAGGCGTTCGGTAACGTCGACCACATGGTGGTCCTGAACGGCGCGGACGGGATGTCGGACATGTTCACCAAGGCGTTGTCGCTCGGCGGAACGGGCCTCGGCCTGGCCCGCCAGCTGATGGACGCCATGGGCAGCCCCTCGAAGCCGTCGGGTGGCAAGAGTTCGGAGCAGGCCCTCGGTTCGGAGCAGGCGCTGTCGAACGGCGACCTGTCCCCGCGCGAGTAGCCCATGAGCTTCTTCACGGACGGTCCTCGTGAACGCCCCCTGTTCCCCGTGCGGGAACGGGAGCTGTTCGGCTACGAGGGCCGTCCGTGGATGGGCCCGCCGAACGACCACATCGTCCCGGCGCTCCTGCCGTGGGCGCGGCCGCTCGGCCGTTCCGAACGCACGATCGTCGCCCTGCGCGGCATCGAGGTCTGGCCGTCGGCGCTGACGCTGCGGCTGGCCGTGTACTCGCGCGACAGCCTGGAGGAGGGCCGCAGCGGCTCCCTCATCGACCACCGGCGGGTCCCGGACTACAACGCGCTGCTCGTCGGTGTGCTGTACCCCGACGGGAGCCGGGCCAGCTCGGAGTCCATTTCGGTGCCGTCGGCCTCGGAGCCCACTTCGCCCGTGCTGCGCGCTGTCGGTGGCGGCGGGACGCAGTTCCACCTGGACCACCAGATCTTCGTGTGGCCGCTGCCGGGGGACGGGCCGTTCACGCTCGTGGTCCAGTGGCTGGACCGGGACATCAAGGAGACGCACACGGAACTCGACGGCGCGGCGATCCGGGCGGCGGCGGAGGAAGCCGGGGAGTTGTGGCCGGGGCTGCCGAAGCGGCCGGGCAACGGGGTGGCGCTGCGGAACGCCGTGGCGGTGACCGATTCCGGTGTTTCCGCCGGGCCTTCGGCTGCCAGGACCGACAGCGCGCTTGCCCAGCGCACCGACCCTGGTTCCGAGGCCGGCCACGAGATTGAGGACAGCGGCGCCGCTGAGCCGGTGACCGCACCCGGTGAGCTTCGGCCGGAACGGTCCCCCTCCGTGCTGCTCCCGCGCTTGGCCGACGGGGGCTCGCTGCTCCCCCGCCGCAACGTCGCACTCGGCCCCGAGCGGCCGGTGCCGCGCCCACCCGGCACTGCCACGCCCCTTCCCCGGCGCACCCCCACCAGCCGGTCCGGCAACGCGCCCCTCCCAGAACCGCCGGCCGGTCTCGCGGACCTGCTGGCCGGGCCCGTGCCACCGGAGCCGCCGGCCGAGCCCGCAGGGTCGCCCCCGGACACCACCGACAGCCCGACCGTCGCGCTGCCTGTGCCCGGAGCAGCCGAACCGGCACCGCGGCCCGAGCGCACGGGCGACGCGGGCGACAGCCCCACGGTTGCACTGCCTGCGCCCGCAGCCGCGGGTCCGGAGCCGCAGGCCGCAGAACCGCCGCGCCCACCGGCGCCGCTCCCCCAGCCCTCGCGGCGGTTGCCGCAGCCGTCGAGGTCGGCGAAGGACGCGCCGCCGAAGCCGGGGCGGGGTGGCCGGGCGTGGCGGTGGCGTGACCCGGGTGAGTGAAACCGCGGGTCGTTAGCGCCCGCGAAACACGGTGACCACCCTCCCGTCATGTCAAGGTGGTGTCGTGGGGCGCATTCCACCCCTGCCTGCCGCAGAAGGACGGTCGCGATGGTTCGCACCCCGCTCAGCCCGCTCGACGTCGCGTTCCTTTGCCTGGAAAGCGAAACCGCGCCGATGCACATGGGTGCGGTACTGGTGTTCACCTCTCGCGGGCGAGCCGATGGCGCGGAGCTCGCGGCGCTGCTGGCCGAGCGCGCGGAGAAAATGCCGCAGCTGCGCCGAAAAATGCGGACCGAGCTGTTTCCGCCCGGTGCCGCGACGTGGTCGGACGACCCGGATTTCGTTGCGGCGCACCACATCCACCACCACCAGCTGAGCACGCTGTACGACCCCGACCCGCTCGCGGACTTCGCCGCGCGGTGGATCGCCGAGCCGCTCGACACGGGCCGCCCGTTGTGGGATCTGACCGTGGTGACCGGGCTGCCCCAGGGTGGTTTCGCGGTGCTGCTCAAACTGCACCACGCGCTCACTGACGGCGAAGGCGCGTACGCGGTGACCGTCGGCCTGCTCGACGGCCTGGCCGTCGCGGACCGCACCCTCGCCCGCGCGTCCGGGCCGGCGCCGATCCCGCGGCCGCGTTCGGCACTGAACAGCGTCAGAAACAGTGTGAAGGACAGCCTCGCCCACGCCGGGGAGACGGCCGGGATCGCGACGTCGCTCGTCCGCGCGGCGCGGCCGCCGCTGTCGCCGGTGTCGGCGCCCGCGTCGGCCGAACGCCGGCTCGGGTTCGTGCGGCTGCCCACCGCCGACCTCCGCCGCATCCGCCGCGCGCACGGCGGCACGAGCAACGACGTCGTGCTCGCCGTGCTGGCCGGCGCGCTGCGCGAATGGCTGGTCAACCGCGGCAAACGCGCCGACGGCCGCACCCTGCGAGCGCTGATTCCCGTGAGCGTGCGCGGCCGCGCGAACGCCCAGGTCGGCGGCAACAAGCTGTCCGGCTACCTGTGCGACCTGCCGATCGGCGAGGACGACCCCGTGGAGCGCCTGCACGTGGTGCGCCGCGCGATGACGCGCAACAAGGCCGCCGGCCCGGCCCGCGGCGCCGGCGCGTTCCCGCTGCTGGCCGACCGCGTGCCCCCGGTGCTGCACCGCCTCGGCACGAAAACGGCCGGGCTGGCCGCGCCGCTGCTGTTCGACCTGGTCGTGACCACCGTGCCGCTGCCGGCCGCCCGCCTCACCCTCGCGGGCGCGCCGCTGGCGCACGTGTACCCGTTCGTGCCGCTGGCCCCGCGCCACGCCGTGGGCATCGCCGTCGCGACCTACCGCGACGGCGTCCACATCGGACTCCAGGCGAACGCCGAGGCCGTCCCCGACCTCGGCGGCCTGCGCGACTCGGTCCTCAAGTCGACCGCGGCGCTGCTGAACACCGTTTAGGCGTCAGCCCCGCAGCATCTCCGCCACGAGGAACGCCAGCTCGAGCGACTGCTGGGTGTTCAGGCGCGGGTCGCAGGCGGTTTCGTAGCGGCCGGAGAGGTCGACGTCGGAGATCTCCTGGGCGCCGCCGAGGCATTCGGTGACGTCTTCGCCCGTGAGCTCCACGTGGATACCGCCCGGGTAGGTGCCGAGCTTGTGGTGCACCTCGAAGAAGCCCTGCACCTCGTCGACGATGCGGTCGAAGTGGCGGGTCTTGTAGCCGGTGGACGACTCGTGCGTGTTGCCGTGCATCGGGTCGCACTGCCAGATGACCTTGTGGCCCGAGGCCTCGACCTTCTCGACGATCGCGGGCAGCACCTCGCGGACCTTGCCGTTGCCCATGCGCGAGATGAGCGTGAGCCGGCCCTCTTCGTGGCGCGGGTCGAGGCGCTCGACGTACTCCAGCGCCTGCTCGGGCGTGGTCGTCGGGCCGATCTTGAGGCCGATCGGGTTGGACAGCAGCTCCGCGAACGCGATGTGCGCGCCGTCGAGCTGGCGGGTGCGCTCGCCGATCCACAGGAAGTGCGAGGACAGGTTGTACAGCTTGGGGTTGGCCGCGTCGGCGTTGTCCAGGCGCAGCAGGGCGCGCTCGTAGTCGAGCAGCAGGGCCTCGTGGCTGGCGAAGATCTCGGTGGACTGCAGCGACGTGTCGGTGACGCCGCAGGCGTTCATGAACCGCAGGCCGCGATCGATCTCGTTGGCGAGCGCCTCGAAGCGCTGCGCGGCCGGGGAGGCCGACACGAAGTCCTTGTTCCAGTCGTGCACCTGGTGCAGGTCGGCCATGCCGGCGCCGGTGAGGGCACGGACCAGGTTCATGGCGGCACCCGCGTTGGCGTAGGCGCGGATCATGCGGCCGGGGTCGGGCACGCGCAGCTCGGGCTTGGGCACCAGCGAGTTGATGATGTCGCCGCGGTACACGGGCAGGCCCAGCGCGTCGGTGGCCGCCGAGCGGGGCTTGGCGTACTGGCCGGCGATGCGGCCCATCTTCACCACGGGCAGGCTGGCGCCGTAGGTGAGGACCACGGCCATCTGCAGCAGCGTGCGCAGGTTGGCACGGATGTGGGGCTCGGTGTTGGACTCGAACGTCTCTGCGCAGTCGCCGCCCTGCAGCAGGAAGGCCTCGCCGCGCGCCACCATCGCGAGCCGGCTCTGCAGCCGGTCGATCTCGGCGGGCACGGTGATCGGCGGCACGCTCTCCAGCACGCCGCGGACCCGCTTGGCCAGCTCGACGTCCGGCCACTCGGGCTGCTGGGCGGCGGGCAGCGCCAGCGCCGCGTCGAGGCGTTCGCGCAGCTGAGGCGGAAGCGGCGGGAGCTCGGGAAGCGTGTCGACGGGAACGTCCACTGTCCAGTTCACGGCTCCCAGGATAGGGTTCGCCGCCCGCGCGGCTCCCGGAGGGCGGTGCGGGTCACACGTCCGGGTCGTCCTGGTGATCGTCCTGGCTCGTCCGCATCGAGCGCCGGGGGGACCGCGGACCGGTGGTGGAGGCTCACGGCTGCGGCGACGATCCGGCAGCGGGCCCGGCACGAAGAACGGGCTCCGGCGCGTCCGCACGCCGGAGCCCGGTGGACCGCGAAACGTCAGGTGCGCAGCGTCAGCTTTTCGATCGAGCCGGACGGCTTGCCCGCGCTCGGCGACGTGCCGTGGTTGGCGATGTACACGTCGTCGCCGTCGTGGCGAGGCCTGCGGGGTGAAAAACAGGCCCCCAGCGCGCCATTGCGCTGGGGGCCTGCGTACGGGGGACGGATCAGACCACCGCGAGCGGCAACGCCGTCGGGTGCACCGGAGCCGGCAGGTCCGAGTCGCCCATGAGGAACGCGTCCACGGCGTTGGCCACGGACCGGCCCTCGGCGATGGCCCACACCACCAGCGACGCGCCGCGGTGGACGTCGCCGCAGACGAACACGCCCGGCGTCTCGGTCTGCCAGTCGGCGCCGCACGACAAAGTGCCGCGCCGCGTCAGGGAAAGGCCGAGCCCGTCGAGCAGCGGCATGTGCTCCACGCCTTCGAAGCCGATCGCCAGCAGCACCAGGTCGGCGGGCAGCACCTCGACCTCGTCGCTCGTCGGTACGACCTCGCGCCGGCCCGTCTCCGGGTCCTTCACCACGCGGACCTGCTGCAGCTCGAGGGCCTTGACGTTGCCGGCACCGTCGTCGACGAACCGCTTCACGGCCACGGCGAACTTGCGCTCGCCGGCCTCCTCGTGCGCCGGGTAGGTGCGCAGGATGTAGGGCCACGTGGGCCACGGTGAGCGGCCGTCGTCGCGGCTCGTCGGCGGCACGGGGTACTGGTCCAGCTGCGTCACCGACAGCGCGCCCTGGCGGGTGGCGGTGCCGTAGGAGTCGGCGCCGGTGTCGCCGCCGCCGATCACGACCACGTGCTTGCCGGCCGCGTCGATCGGCGACGGGCCGTCGCCCTCCACGAACCGGTTGGCGGGCACGAGGTGCTCCATGGCCAGGTGGATGCCGCGCAGCTCGCGGCCCGGCGTGGTCCGGTCGTCGCGACCGCGCAGCGCGCCGACGGCGAGCACCACGGCGTCGTACTGCTCGCGCAGGTCCTCCACCGTGAGGTCCACGCCGACCTCGCAGCCGGTGACGAACCGCGTGCCTTCCTTGCGCAGCTGCGCGAGGCGCCGGTCGAGGACCTTCTTCTCCATCTTGAACTCGGGGATGCCGTAGCGCAGCAGGCCGCCGAGGCGGTCGTCGCGTTCGAACACCGTGACCTCGTGGCCCGCGCGCGTGAGCTGCTGGGCGGCGGCGAGCCCGGCCGGCCCGGACCCGACCACGGCGACGCGGCGGCCCGAGGACACCTCGGACACCTGCGGCTGCACGTACCCGGCTTCCCACGACTGGTCGGCGATCGTCGCCTCCACCCGCTTGATGGCCACCGGCCCGCCCGAGAGCGGCGAGATCGACAGCACGCAGCCGGCCTCGCACGGCGCCGGGCACAGCTTCCCGGTGAACTCGGGGAAGTTGTTGGTGGCGTGCAGGCGGTCGCTCGCCGCGGCCCAGTCGCCGCGGCGGACGAGGTCGTTCCACTCGGGGATCAGGTTGCCGAGCGGGCAGCCCGAGGCGCCGGAGTGGCAGAACGGGATGCCGCAGTCCATGCAGCGCGAGGCCTGCGTGCGCACGGTTTCGTTGCGCTCACCGGGTTCGACGTCCGCGTAAACCTCGCCCCAGGAGGCGAGACGGTCCTCTTTGGACTTCTTCTTCGGCTCTTCGCGCCGATACTTGAGAAAACCGGTCGGGTCAGCCACGAGCGGCCTCCATGATCGCTTCGTCGACGTCGCGGCCGGCGGCACGAGCCGCCGTCGCCGCGTCGAGGACCCGCTGGTAGTCGCGCGGCATCACCTTGGTGAAGGCCACCGAACGCCGCGTCCAGTCGCCGAGGAGCGACGCGGCCACCGCCGAGCGGGTCAGGTCGTGGTGCTGCTGGACGATCTGCTTGAGCCACACCAGGTCCTCGGAACCCGGCACGGACAGATCCACCATGTCACCGTTGACCTTGGCGCGATCGAGGTCGAGCACGTACGCGGTGCCGCCGGACATGCCGGCCGCGAGGTTGCGGCCCGTCGGGCCGAGCACCACGGCGCGGCCGCCGGTCATGTACTCGAAGGCGTGGTCGCCGACGCCCTCGGCGACGACCGTGGCGCCGGAGTTGCGCACGCAGAAGCGTTCGCCCACCTGGCCCCGCAGGAACATCTCGCCGGCCGTGGCGCCGTACGCGAGCGTGTTGCCCGCGATCGTCTGGCGCTCGGCGGAGAACACGGCTTCGGGGTCGGGCCGCACGATGATGCGGCCACCGGAGAGGCCCTTGCCGACGTAGTCGTTGGCGTCGCCCACCATGTCGAGCGTGATGCCGCGCGGGAGGAACGCGCCCAGCGACTGCCCGGCCGAACCGGTGAGCAGCACGTGGATCGTGTCCTCGGGCAGGCCCTCACCGCCGTAGCGGCGGGTGATCTCCGAGCCCAGCAACGTGCCGACGGTGCGGTTCACGTTGCGCACCGGCAGCTCCAGGCGCACCGGGTGCGCGTCCTCCAGCGCCGCCTCGGCGAGCTGGATGAGCGTGCGGTCCAGGGCGTGCTCCAGGCCGTGGTCCTGCGCCCGCACGCGCCGCTTCGCCCCGCCGTACGGGGTCTCGGCCGGCACCTCGAAGATCGGCTTGAGGTCGAGCCCGGCCGACTTCCAGTGCGCCTCGGCCTCGGCGGTGTCGAGCACCTCGGCGTGCCCGATGGCCTCGTCGAGCGTGCGGAAACCCAGCTGCGCCAGCGTTTCCCGCACCTCCTCGGCCACGAACTCGAAGAACTTCACGACGTGCTCGACCTGGCCGGTGTACCGCTTGCGCAGCTCGGGGCTCTGCGTCGCGACGCCGACCGGGCAGGTGTCGAGGTGGCACACGCGCATCATCACGCAGCCCGCGACGACGAGGGGGGCCGTCGCGAAGCCGTACTCCTCGGCGCCGAGCAGCGCCGCGATCACCACGTCGCGCCCGGTCTTCATGGCGCCGTCGACCTGCACGGTGATGCGGTCGCGCAACCCGTTGAGCAGCAACGTCTGCTGGGTCTCGGCGAGGCCGATCTCCCACGGCGTGCCGGCGTGCTTGAGCGAGTTCATCGGCGAGGCGCCGGTGCCGCCGTCGTGCCCGGAGATGAGCACCACGTCGGCGTGGGCCTTGGACACACCGGCCGCGACCGTGCCGACCCCGAGCGAGGAGACCAGCTTCACGTGGACCCGGGCCTGCTCGTTGGCGTTCTTGAGGTCGTGGATCAGCTGCGCCAGGTCCTCGATGGAGTAGATGTCGTGGTGCGGCGGCGGCGAGATCAGCCCGACGCCCGGCGTCGAGTGCCGCGTGCGCGCGATCCACGGGTACACCTTGTTCGGCGGCAGCTGGCCGCCTTCGCCGGGCTTCGCGCCCTGCGCCATCTTGATCTGGATGTCGGTGGCGTTGACCAGGTACTCGCTCGTCACGCCGAAGCGGCCCGAAGCGACCTGCTTGATCGCGCTGCGGCGCTCGGAGTCGTACAGGCGCTCCGGGTCTTCGCCGCCCTCACCGGTGTTGGAGCGGCCGCCGATGCGGTTCATCGCGATGGCGAGCGTCTCGTGGGCCTCGGCCGAGATCGAGCCGTAGGACATGGCGCCGGTGTTGAAGCGCTTGAGGATCGCCGACGCGGGCTCCACCTCGTCGAGCGGCACGGGCTCGCGCACGCTGTCGCGGAACTTGAACAGCCCGCGCAGCGCGCCGCCCTCGCGGTAGAGGCGGTGCACCTCTTCGGTGTAGGAGCGGTACACCTCTTCGCGGCCGGTCTTCGACGCGTGCTGCAGCAGGAACACCGTCTCCGGCGTGAACAGGTGCAGCTCGCCCTCGCGGCGGTAGGCGTACTCGCCGCCGGTGTCGAGTCCACGGTGGACACGATCGGTCGGGTTGTCCGGGTAGGCGCGGCGGTGGCGCACCGCGACCTCCTCGGCCAGCACGTCGAGCCCCACGCCGCCGAGCTTCGAGGACGTGCCCGTGAAGTACTCGTCGAGCAGGTCCTGGCTCAGGCCGAGCGACTCGAACACCTGCGCCGCCGTGTACGCGCCGACGGTGGAGATGCCCATCTTCGACATGATCTTCAGGACGCCCTTCACGAGCGCCTGCACGTAGTTGCGGATCGCCTTGCCCGGCTCGATGCCCGTGACCGCGCCCTGGGCGATCATGTCCTCGATCGTCTCGAACGCGAGGTACGGGTTCACCGCGGCGGCGCCGTAGCCCAGCAGCACGGCGATGTGGTGCACCTCGCGCGCGTCGCCCGTCTCCACGACGAGCGCGACGCGCAGACGCTCCTTGGTGCGCACCAGGTGGTGGTGCACCGCGGAGACCAGCAGCAGCGACGGGATCGGCGCCATGCGGTGGTCGGAGTCGCGGTCGGACAGCACGAGCGTGCGCGCCCCGGCGGCGATCGCTTCCGACGCTTCCCGGCGTACTCGCTCGATCGCGGCGGCCAGCGCCTCGGCGCCGCCGTCCACTTCGTACAGTCCGGAAAGGACACTGCACGCGAAGCCCGGCAGGTCGCCGTCGTCGTTGACGTGGATGAGCTTGGCGAGCTCGTCGTTGTCGATCACCGGGTAAGGCAGGTTCAGGTGCCGGCACGACGCGGGGCCGGGCGCGAGCAAGTTGCGCTCCGGACCCATGATGCGTGACATCGAAGTGACCAGCTCTTCGCGGATCGCGTCGAGCGGCGGGTTGGTGACCTGCGCGAAGTTCTGCTTGAAGTACTCGTACAGCAGCCGCGAACGCTTCGACAGCACGGCGACCGGGGTGTCGGTGCCCATCGAACCGAGCGGCTCGGCGCCCTTGGCGGCCATCGGCGCGAGCAGGATCTTGAGCTCTTCCTCGGTGTAGCCGAAAGCGAGCTGGCGGCGCAGCACGGAGTCGTGGCTCTGCACCACGTGGTCGCGGTCGGGCAGCTCGGCGAGCTTCAGCAGCCCGGCGTGCAGCCAGCCCTCGTACGGCTGTTCCGCGGCCAGCGCCGACTTCACCTCGTCGTCGGAGACGATGCGGCCGGCCTCGGTGTCCACGAGGAACATCCGGCCCGGCTTGAGGCGGCCCTTCGCCACGACGTCTCCGGGGGCCACGTCGAGCACGCCGGCTTCGCTGGCGAGGACCACGCGGCCGTCGACCGTCTGCCACCAGCGCGCCGGGCGCAGGCCGTTGCGGTCCAGGACCGCGCCGACGAGCGTGCCGTCGGTGAACGTGACGCAGGCCGGGCCGTCCCACGGCTCGATGAGGCTCGCGTGGAACTGGTAGAACGCGCGCCGCGCCGGGTCCATCGTCGCGTGGTTCTCCCACGCTTCGGGGATCATCATCAGCACCGCGTGCGGCAGCGACCGGCCGCCGAGGTGCAGCAGCTCCAGCACCTCGTCGAACGACGCCGAGTCCGACGCGTCGGGCGAGCAGATCGGGAACAGCCGCGTGAGGTCGCCCGGGATCAGGTCGGACTCCAGCAGCGCCTCGCGGGCGCGCATGCGGTTGCGGTTGCCGCGCACGGTGTTGATCTCGCCGTTGTGCGCCACGAACCGGAACGGGTGCGCGAGCGGCCACGACGGGAACGTGTTGGTGGAGAACCGCGAGTGCACCAGGGCGATCGCGCTCTCGAGCCGCTCGTCGGTGAGGTCGCTGAAAAACGCGGGCAGCTGCGCGGTGGTGAGCATGCCTTTGTAGACGATCGTGCGCGCCGACAGCGACGGGAAGTACGTGCCGCAGCCCGAGGCCGCGCTCTCGTGCTCCACGCGCTTGCGCAGGCAGAAGACCAGCCGTTCGAGCTCCAGCCCGGCTTCCCCGCCCGGCGACGAGACGAACAGCATGGCGAAGTGCGGCATCACCGAACGCGCGGTGGGACCGATTCCGGCCCGGTCCGCGTCGACGGGGACCTCGCGCCAGCCGAGGACCTCGAGGCCCTCTTCGGCGGCGATGCGCTCGGCCAGCTCGACGGCCTTGCGGCGCTGCTCGGCCTCGCCGGGCAGGAACGCGATGCCGGCGGCGTAGGCGCCTGCCTGAGGCAGGGCGAAGCCGGCTTCTGCGCGCAGCAGCTCGTCGGGCAGCTGCAGGAGGATGCCCGCGCCGTCACCACTCGTGGGTTCGGCGCCCGCGGCGCCGCGGTGTTCGAGGTTCGCCAGCGCGGTCAGCCCGTCGGCGACGATGCCGTGGGAGCGGCGCCCCTGGATGTCGGCCACCATGGCCACACCGCAGGAGTCCAGCTCGTTCGCCGGGTCGTAGAGACCCTGCTTGCCAGGAATGGCGGAGAAGATCATGGAAAAGGGACCTCCTTCGTCGTCTTCGTGCGAGGCCGGCGGACCGGCCGTGGGGAGCGCACGGGACGACGATGGCCCGCTTGTTAGCGCGACTTTAACACCTGGGAAACACCGGAGCAGCACCTCAGAGCGCCCCGGACGACGGTGAACGGTAACGATCTGGCTGCGCGGAACGACGTAGTTCCTGATGGCACCCAGGTCGTTCGCTTAGCTAACTATCGGATCTGGGCTGTTCCGTCAAGTGTAACCGGACTTTTACGCATCCGGCCTGACACAGCCGTTTCCGGCCGTTTTCCTGGGATCTGTGCGCGCTGAGTGATCGCCCGTGTGACCGATCCCGCTCGCCGCGCAACCGTGTTAGCGTCCGCCGCATGATCCTCGATCGGTTCCGTGTCACGGACCGCGTCGCGGTGGTCACCGGCGCCGGTCGCGGCATCGGCGCGGCCACCGCCGTGGCGCTCGCCGAGGCGGGTGCCGACGTGGTCATCGCCTCCCGCACCGAGTCCCAGCTGAACGAGGTGGCCGCCCGCGTGGCCGCGGACGGGCGCCGCGCGCACGTGGTGGCGGCCGACCTGTCGGACCCGGCCGCGGCCGGCGCGCTGGCCGCCGAGGCCATGGAGGCGTTCGGGCGGCTTGACATCGTCGTCAACAACGTCGGTGGCACGTACCCGCGGCCGTTCGTCGAGTCGACGACGGACTTCCTCGAGGAAGCATTCCGGTTCAACGTCGGGACGGCCCACGCGCTGACCGTTGCCGCAACCCCGGCGCTGCTCGAAAGCGGCGGCGCGGTCGTCAACATCTCGTCGATCATGGGCCGCGTGCAGGGCCGCGGTTTTCTCGCCTACGGCACGGCGAAGGCCGCGCTGGCGCACTACACGCGGCTGGCCGCCGTGGACCTCGCGCCGAAGGTGCGCGTGAACGCGATCAGCGTGGGCTCGGTGCTCACGTCGGCACTGGAACTGGTGGCGGGCAACGAAGAGATCCGGGTGAAGATGGAGAGCGCAACCCCGTTGCAGCGCATCGGTTCCGCCGACGACGTGGCTTCGGCGGTGCTGTACCTGGCTTCGCCGGCCGGCGCGTACGTGACGGGCAAGGTGCTCGAAGTGGACGGTGGGCTCCAGGCGCCGAACCTCGAACTCGGCCTGCCGGACCTCTGACCGTCCTTTGTGGATGCGTGACTGATTTGCCCGTTTTGACGGGTTGCTGTTTCCGAACCGGTGGATTTCCCGAAACACCCCACGCTGGGTGATCACTTCCTGCCATAGTGTTCGTCGACCGACGATCACGGGGAGGGAATCGGTGTCGGACTTCGACGTACACACCGACGTCATGCGCGAGTACGCGGACGTCGTCGACGGGCTGCACGCCCAGGTCGGCAAGATCAGGGACTACATGCGCACGACCGCGTGCGACAAGTCGGGCTTCACCGGCTTGTTCGCGTTGCTGCAGCCCGTGGTCGACCTGGTCGGCAACCTCTACGGCAGCACCCTCGACTTCGGCGACAACCGCCTCACCTCGCTGAGCCAGGGCGTCCGCTCCGCCGCCGACTCCTACGACCACCACGACGGCCAGGTCGCGGCGGTCCTCAAGGAGTTCGGCATCGCGATCGACGAGGTCGGCGCGCCCGCCGCGAAGTGACCACCCACCACTGACTCCGACCACCACCGAGGGGGAACGACATGGCCAGGCACAGCCACCCGGGCGGGTCCGGCGGAACGACGCACCACACGCCGACGCACCCTGCCCCGCCCCGGCAAGGGCACGCGAACACACCGCCACCGCCGCACCCGAACACGCCGCCGCAGCACCCGACCGCACCGCCGAACCGGCCGGGTTCGCCGCCGCAGCAGCACACCCCCGGCACGCCGGCGCCTGGCGTGCCGCCGCAGGGGCACCAGCCGGAGGACCCGCGCAACCCGAACCGACCCGGCCAGGACGAGGGCGACGAGCGCAAGCGGCCGGGGCAGGGCGAGGACGAGGACGGCAAGAACAAGGGCGACGAGGACAAGGACGAGAAAAAGAAGAAGGACGACGAGGACGACTCCGACGAGCCCGAAGACGACGACTCGGACGACGACGACTCGGACGACGACTCGGACGATGACGACGACTCCGATGACGGTGGTGATTCCCCGTCGTCGTCCGGAGGAGATCCCGGCGCCGCGCCGACGACGTCGCCGAGCGGGTTCGACGAGGGCAGCTCGATCAGCGAACAGCTGCAGCCGCCCGAGGACACGTCCGGCGAGGACATCCAGGACCTCGTCAAAGAGGCCGGCGTCGAGGTCATGGCCGTCGAGTGGATCTTCCAGCAGCTGACGGGCCAGACGCTCACCCAGATGTTCATCGAGCCGATCACCGGTGACTTCTCGAAGATCTCCGCCGACGCCGAGGCGTGGCGCAACATCGCCGAGGCGATGAAGGCGTTCTCGACCGTGATGGTGGGCAACGAGAAGATCCTCGGCGAGAGCTGGTCGGGCCCGGCATCGCTGGCGCACAAGGCGTACGTGGACCTCGGGTGGCGCGCGGGGCTGGCCGCGGAGGCCGGGATCGCGGAGCTGATCGCCAAGGGGTTCGAGCTGCTGTCGGACACGTCGCAGAAGCTGGCGGCCAAGGCGCTCGACCTGTTGAAGAGCCTGATCGACCGGCTGCTGGTGATGGCGGCCGAGGCGTGCGTGCCGATCGCGGGGTGGATCGCCGACGCGATCACCGGGCTGTCGGAGATCCTGCCGCTCATCAACGCGCTGATCTCGATCATCGACATGATCAAGGACATCGTGCAGAAGGTCGGCGACCTGTGGAACTCGGTGAAGGACATCGGGTCGCAGCTGGCGAAGATCAAGGACGTCGGCAGCATCTCCGACGTGGTCGACATCGGCAAGGGCATCGCGGGCGACGTCGGCGACATCAAGGACAACGCCAAGGACATCGCCGGCGACGTGGGCGACATCAAGGACTCCGTGAAGGACGGCGTCGAGGAGTCCCGCGGCAACCACGAGGACAACAAGGACCACTGGGACAGCCGCCGCAAGACCCGCACCCCGGCCCACTCCGGCAGCGGCCGGATCAGCGGCCGCATCGACGACTGAGAGGACCCGCCGTCATGTCACGGCCCACCCCCGCGCAGGACGCGTGGAAGACGCCGGAGATCCGCCAGGCGGAATCGGCGCTCGACAGCACCGTGAGCAAGTCGCGGCAGCTGCTGAAGGACCTCGAGAAGATCCGCCTCAAGCCGTTGCCCAAGACCGACACGCCCGAACGCGTCGAGGCGCTCAAGACCGCCGCCTCGAAGCCCGACGCCCCGGCCGCCCTGCGCCTGGTCAAGCGCAAGGTCGACGCCGGCGAGCTGACGTGGAAGGACGTTGCCTCCGGCAAGGCCTTCGCCGACCCCGAGGTGCGCGCGCTGGCCGATGCCAAGCTCGGCGACGCCAAGGACATGTACGAGGAGATGCAGGAGGGCCTGTCGCCCGAGGAGGTGCTCGAAGCCCGCACGGGCTCGCGCGACTTCCTCGCCGACTCGAACCGCTCCACGTACCCGGCCGCCGCGGAGGAACCGAAGGGCTTCTCGACGGACGATCCGCTGGCGAGCAGCGCCTCACCGGCTCACCCGGCGCCGCCGCCGGGCCGCCACAGCGCTCCCCCGCCCGACGACGACTTCGCGAACCCGCTGGCCGATCGCAAGCCGCCGGCATCGCCCGCACCGCCTTCGCCGGAACCAGACCACGGCCGGCACGCCGCACCCCGGCACGAGGACCCGCGCCTGCGCTTCACCACCCCGGACGACGACGAGTTCACCAGCCCCCTCGCCGACCGCGGCACCCCGAAGCGCCAGGACCCGCCCTCCCCGCGCCGCCCCCGCGGCGAAGACCGCTCCGACGGCGACGACGACTACTTCGGCGGCTCCCCGCTCGGCTGACGCCCGGCTGACGGGTGGTGGTGCCGGTGCTCACCGCCACCACCACCCGCGAGCGCCGGGAACCCAAGCGCAGGCGCGAACGGTCTCGGACCATCCACCGCACCGAGCCCGCAACGCTCGATGCCGCCCCAGGCGACCGCGGCGCGCGGCCGGCTACGAGTGCCCAGACCACCAACGCACGAGGTCCCCGGCTCGAACCGCGAGCCGGGGACCTCGTGCGTGAAAAACCGGGTCAGGACTTCTCGGGTTTGTCCGAGTCCGAGCCGGACGAACCGGCGTCGACAGTGATCTCGTCGCGGGCTTCCACTGTCGGGCCGTCGTCAGGCGAGTCGGCCTCGGCCTTCGGCGAAGCAGGGGCCGAGTCCGAGGAAGACGAGTCCGATTCCGGCGATTCCGCCACCGCATCCCGTTCATCGCCCCGGCTTCGCAGGGTCTCGGGCAGCTCGCGAGGACCGCGTTTCTTGGCCACGATCATGTAGGCCACCGCGCCGATGAAGACCAGGATCGAGGTCCACACGTTGACGCGCAGGCCCAGGATGTGGTTCGCGTTGTCGGTGCGCATGAACTCGATCCAGCAGCGGCCGAGGGTGTAGCCGGCCACGTACAGGGCGAACGCGCGGCCGTGGCCGAGCTTGAAGCGGCGGTCGGCCCAGACCACGACGAGGGCGACGAGCAGGTTCCAGATCAGCTCGTACAGGAAGGTCGGGTGCACGGGGCTGTCGGGCAGCGGGACGTGGCCGGTGGCGATGCCGGTGAGCTCGTTGGGCAGCCCGGTCGTCGGGTCGATGCGCTGGTAGATCTCCAGGCCCCACGGCAGGTCGGTGTGCGCGCCGTAGAGCTCCTGGTTGAAGTAGTTGCCGATGCGGCCGATGGCCTGCGCCGTGACGATGCCGGGGGCGATCGCGTCGGCCAGCGCCGGGAGGGGGATGCCCTTGCGGCGGCAGGCGATCAGGGCGCCGACGCCACCGAGGGCGATGGCGCCCCAGATGCCGAGGCCGCCGTCCCAGATGGCGAACGCGTTCCACGGGTTCTTGCCGGCCGTGAAGTACAGCTCGGGGTCGGTGATCACGTGGTAGAGGCGACCGCCGACGAGGCCGAACGGCACCGCGAACACGGCGATGTCGATCACGGTCCCCTTGGTGCCCCCGCGCGCGGCCCACCTGCGCTCGCCCCACCAGATCGCCACGATGATGCCGGCGATGATGCACAGTGCGTAGGCGCGGATCGGGATGAACCCCAGGTGCCACACACCGCGGTCGGGGCTCGGGATCGTGGCCAGGAAGGCTGCCGAGGCGGAATACACGCGGTCACCGTAGCGCGTCAATGCTCCGGTGTGGTGAGGGAGCCGCCGAAGGGTTCGTGAAGGACCGGTCACGGTCCGGTCGCGACGGTGACTACTCGTAGCCGCCCGGCTGCAGAGCGGCGAGGTACCCGGCCATCAGTGCGCGCGCCACCTGGCCGACGGCGGCGTCCTCGGGCAGGAACACCTCGTCGTGCAGGCTGGGCGCGCCCGCGGTGTCGCCGAGGCCGACGAACAGCATCAGCCCGCGGGTGCCGGTGCCGCAGTAGTGGGCGAAGTCGTCGGCGCCGAAGGAGCGGAAGTCCACGTCGACGTCGGCACCGCCGTCGAGCAGCCACGTCTGGGCGCCCGCGGCGAGCGCCGGGTCGTTGACCAGCACGGGCTCGCACGGGCTGATCTGCAGGTCTGCGGTGCAGCCGTAGGCGCGGGCGGTGGCGTGCACGATCTCGGCCAGCACGTCCAGCGCGCGGTCGCGGTCGCTCGCGCGCATGAGCCGCAGCGAGCCGAGCGCGGTGGCGGTGTTGGGGACGACGTTGGCGGCCGTGCCGGCGTGGATGCGCCCGACCGTGCAGACGGCGCCGTGCACGGGGTCGATCCGGCGGCTCGCGAGCTGCTGCAGGCTGACCACGAGCTGGCTCAGCGCCAGCACCGGGTCGCGCACCAGGTGCGGGTATCCCGCGTGGCCGCCCTGGCCGTGGAGCACGATCTCGAACTCGTCGGTCGACGCGTTCACCGGCCCGGGGGCGGCGGAGACGACGTTGTGCGCGAGCCGCGGCTGCACGTGGGCGCCGATCACGGTGTCCACGCCGAGCTCCTCCAGCGCCCCCGACTCGACGATGTCCAGCGCACCCGAAGGCGATGTCTCCTCACGCGGCTGCAACACCGCGACCAGCCGTCGCGGCAGGTCCACGCGTTGCGCCGCCCGGCAGACGGCGACCAGTGCGGCCAGGTGCACGTCGTGGCCGCACGCGTGCATCAGGCCGGAGTCCGACGCCCAGGCTGCGCCCGTGCGCTCGACGATCGGCAACGCGTCCATCTCCGCCCGCAGCGCCACGGCGGGGCCGGCGTGCTCACCGGGCAGCTCGACCAGCCGTCCCGTCTTGGCAACGCGCAGACCTTCGCCGGCGCCCAGCGCGGCGGCCACCACGCGCGCGGTGTCCTCCTCGTCGCCGGACGCGCGCGGGTCGGCGTGCAGCCGGTGGCGCAGCTCGATCGCGTCCGGCAGCTCGTCGGCGAGGGCGGCGCGCCAGCGCGCGGCCAGGTCGGTCATCGGGGCTCCAGGCGGTAGATCCGGGTCGCGTTCTCGTGGCCGGCGAGGTGCACGAGCCGTTGGGCGTCCACTTCGGACAGTGCGTCGGCTTCGAGCGCCGGCTGCAGGAAGTCGGAAAGCCCTTGGCGGAACAGGGTTGTACCGAGGTGGTAGAGCTCCGCGAGGCCGAACGCGTCGGTGGAGAACAGCAGCTTGCCGAACGGCACGAGCTCCAGCGTCTCGGCCAGGATCGCGGGCGCGCGGAAGCCGGCGTTGTGCGTGATGAGGCCGGTGTCCACGAAGACGTGCTCGAAGACCTGCGCGAGGTAGGCGGCGTTGCGGTGGAACGGGTAGTTGTGCAGCAGCAGGATCGGCACGCCGGTCTCGCGCGTCGCACGCAGGAACTCGGTGAGCAGCAAGGGATCGCAGCGGTGCAGGTCGACGTCGGAGTCGCCGTAGCCCACGTGGAACTGCACGGGCAGCCCGAGGTCGATGCCCGCCCACACGAGGTGGCGGTGCAGCACCTCGTCGGCCAGGCGCAGCCCCAGCCCGGCCCCGACGCGCGCGAGCCACCGCCCGGCCGCGTCGACCACTTCGACGGCGTCGGGCCGCTCCCCCGACAGCGCCAGCCCCACCCGGTACGCCGCGATCGACTTCACCCCGACGGCGTCCTTCGTCCGTTTTTCCAGCTCCGCCCCGAAGTCGGCGGCGAACCGGCCCGCCGTGGTGCCGGCGCGCACCACGTCCTCGGCGACCTGTTCGAGCCGCACCACGTCGTGCGCGCGGGCGCCGGCGAGGCGGGCGAACTCGGCGGTGCCGGTGAGCTCGTCGGGCTGGAAACCGCCGTCGAGCAGGAAGTCGGTAGTCCCGGTGCCGCGCAGGAACCGCCGGTTGACCTCCTCGGCGCCCAGCTCGGCGCGCCGGGCGAGGTAGTCGTCCGGTTTTGCGTGCTTCGGCAGGTCGAGGACCGGCGCGCACCGCTCGCGCACGGCGAGCCCGATAAGCGAGTCGAACAGCGACGTCCCCAGCGGCGAGACGCTGTCGGCCTCGGTGAGCATCCGCTCGAAGCGCTCGCGTTCCAGCGTGCCCGTCACCACGCCGTGGCAGTGGTGGTCGACCAGCGGCGCCTCCGCGACGAAGTCCAGCATGTCCCCACCATAAGGGCGGACAGCGGAAAGCCCTCAGCGTTCTCGGGTCGCTGAGGGCTTTCCGCTGTTCAGTACCGGCTGGTCAACGCCCGAGCTGCGCGAGGAACGCCGACCATCCATCGCGGGTCGCCATGAGGTGACCGGCCTCCCGCTGCTTGGTGTCACGGATGCCGACGAGGTCCGGTGTGACCGCGACTTCCACGCAATCCGAGGTGTTCTGCGACCGGCTCGACTTCCGCCAGTTGGTGAAGGTTTGTTTCATGCCACCGTCTCCAAGTTGCCGAGGACATCCGCGATGAGTGCCCGGGTCTCCGCCGGGCTCATCGCGATGTCCTGGACTCTATCGATTGCCAGCTGATACGCCTCGACATCGACAGCTTCATGGAAGAACAGCGCGGATCGGCGGTTCTCGATCTGCACGACAGGCGTGCGGTCGGCGAACTCCAGTAAGACGAATGGGCCTTCGAGCGCGGGGTGCCAGCCCGCGGACTCGGGGATGGCTCGCAACGTCACGTTGGCCCAATGGCTGGCTTCTTCGAGTGAGCGCAGCTGGTCGGCCATGACCGCCGGCCCGCCGATGTTGCGACTCAGCGCGGTCTCGTCGAACAGCGCGAGCAGTTCCGCCGGGCGCTCGCGGCGCATGATCACATCGCGCCGGCCGATTCGCACAGCGACTCTGGTCTCGACCTCGCCCGCAGGAACTCCCCCGCCGCCGATAATGGCGCGCGCATAGCCGGAGGTCTGGAGCAGGCCGGGTACCAGCAGCGGTGAGACGTTCACGATCCGCGCCGCATCGCGCTCCAGTTCGAGCAGGGCCGCGAGCTGGCGCTTCTGCTCCGGGAGGCCGGAGGCGACCCAGTGGCGCCCATCGGTGTTGCGGGACAGCTCGATCAGTTCCTCGCGCAGCTCGTGGTCCGCGCCGAGTGCGCCGAGCACCGCGGCGACGTCGGTCGGGCGCGGGCTGCGCTCGCCCGACTCCCAGCGACCGACCGTGGTGTGCGCGACGCCCAGCCGGGCCGCCAGCGTGCGTGCGCTCAGCCCGGCGTCTTCGCGGGCCCTGCGGAGTTCGGCGCCGATGGCGCGCGCTCGGGGAGTGGTGCCAGCCATGCACCACAGCAAAGCACATCTTTTGGTGCCAGCAATTAACTCTATCGGTGCATTGTGCTAACTGGTGCCGCCGTTCATAGTTCTTCGGCTTTCGGCGGCACCGAATGGCACCAGGGCGGCACCGGCCGGAAAGACGGGAGAGGACATGCCAGTGGAACTCGCGGAGCAGGAGACAGCGCCGATCCGGCTGTCGGCTCTCGAGCAGCTCGTCACCGTGGCCGAGCGGCTCGACCAGATCCGCCGGGAGGAGGGCCTGAGCTTCCGCGAAGCCGGGCGGATGCTCGGTCTCCGGGCGGCGAACGTGCTCGTGGTGAAGACGCGGGCGGCGACGAGTACGACGGTGCCGTTGTTCGATGCGTACGCGCGCTACCTCGGTTGTTCCCTGCGGGTGCTGCTGGTCGAGGACGATCCGGGGCAGCGGCGTCCGCCGTGGCGGCAGCGGATGCCCCACGGCGACAACCCCGCCGACGAGCACGCGATGACCGAGCTGTGGCGCCTGCAGCGGCAGCTGCGCCGGCTGCGGCAGCGGGCGGGGTACACGTGCGACGAGGTCGCGGAGGCGTTGGGGATCGACGCGATCGCGTTGTGGCGCAAGGAGAACGCGCCGGTGTTCGTGGATCACGCGGTGGCGAACGTGATGATGTTGGCGCGCTTCTTCGGCTACACCGTGCGCCTGTACCTGGTCGGGCCGGAGGTGATGGACGTGGGCTGGTGGATCGGCGACGACGATTCCGTGGTCTACGACGGCAACCCCGAAACCGGCGACGACGAGCCGCACCTGCCGGGCGAATGAGCTCCCGGCCGCCGCGGCCGTACCCCGAGCGGGCACGGCGGCCGGGTTCCCGCTTCGCCGCGCTGCGGCGGAGGCCGGCGCCCCCGGTGGCTTCTCGGGCTCCGGGGGCGTCGTCGGGTGGTTACCCGTCCGAGGCGGCCACGCTCAGCTTCTCCCCCACCCGGCGGGCGAAGCCGGGTGCGGCGATGACCAAGAGGATGGCCAGCACGAGCACCGCGCCCGCCGTGACGGGGAACCAGCGGGCCGGGCCTTCGGTCGGGTAGGGGACGACGTTGACGTACACCGTGTAGCCCAGCAGCGCGAGCGCGCCGAGCGGGAAGATCAGGTGCCACCACGGGACGTGCATGCGCCGGCGCACGAAGAGCAGCAGGATGGCGCCGAGGGTGGTCAGCAGGTAGATCACCAGCAGGATCAGCGTGCCGATGGACCCGCTCCACGCGAAGGTGTCCGCCGCCGTCGCGCCGAAGAACACCGCACACACCACGATGATGAGGGCGGCCGCCGACGCCACCGCCGTGACGGCGACGACCGGCGTGCCCTTGGGGGACGTGCGGCCGATGCCGTGGCCGCCGAAGGCGTCGCGGCCCAGGGCGAAGAGCAGGCGCGAGCCGCCGACCACGCAGGCGAGGCAGCAGCCGAAGGCGGAGATCGCCGCGCCCACGCTGATGACGTCGCCGGCCCACGATCCGACGAACGTGCTGCCCAGATCGCCGAGCAGGGAGGGCGAGTCGTGGAAGGCCTGGGCGTCGGAGCGGAACGCCATCATCTCCACGGCCGTCACGATCACGAAGAACGCGCCGCCGAAGATGGCGGTGCCGAGGATGGCGCGCGGGATGTTGCGGCGTGGGTCGCGGGTCTCCTCGCCGAGCGTCGCGGCGGCTTCGAAGCCCGCGAAGGACAGGAAGCCGAACACGGCGCCGAGGAACACGCCGGACAGGCCGACGTCCGGGGTGAAGGTGAACACCGACATCGTGAAGTGGGCGTCGCCGGGTGCGTTGCCGGCGATCAGGCGGACCAGGATCACGGCGGTGACCAGGAGGATGACCGCGATCGTCGCGCCTTCCACGGCGAGCAGCGTCGACGTGCCGCGGCGCGCGGGCGCCACCGCGAGCAGCCAGCTGCCGACGAGCGCGACGCCCGTGAGCACGAACGGCCCCCACCACGGAGGGTTCGGCCAGATCCCCACCTGCGTGAGGAAGGCCGTACCGAGCGTGCCCGCGGCGGAGCTCGTGACCACGGCGTAGAAGGTGTACGTGCCGAGCAGGCCGATGCCCGACACCACCCCGGCGCGTGGGCCGAGCGTCGCGCCGACGAACGCGTAGACCGAGCCCGCGTGGTGGTAGTGCTGGCAGAGGCGGACGAAGCCGTAGGCGACCAGCAGCACGCCGGCGGCCGAGAGCAGGAAGGCCAGCGGCACGGCGCGCCCGGCCGCGGCCGCCGTCTGCTGGGGGTTGATGTTGGCGGCCATGCTCGGCGCCATCAGCGCCACGGACAGGCCCACGGCCTGCCACACCGAGAGAGTGCGCCGCAGCGCTGGACGGGTTTCGACGATGTCTGACACGATGCGCTCCTTCGTCCGGAGGCAGCAGGTGGTTCCACGGCCGGCGAGGACGACGGCGTGAAGTACACAGTGAACATCGCGGGGGCAGGATGAGCCAGCTCGATCGGGTTGAACTTTCCAGGCGAGGTGCCGAGGAAGCGGCGCGGCTGGGCCGTTCGGGGGTCGAGGTGGTGGCGGTGACCTTCGTCGACAACTCCGGGATCTCGCGCGTGAAGGCGGTTCCGGTGAACCGGCTCGCCGAGGTCGCGGCGTGGGGTGTGGGCGCGTCGAACTCGTTCGACTTCTTCTTGTGCACGGACACGATCACGTCGGGCGCGTACTCGCTCGGCCCCGTCGGCGACCTGCGGCTGCACCCGGACCTCGACGCGCTCACGGTGCTCGACGCGCAGCGGGGGTGGGCGTGGGCGCCGGCGCTGCGCTACGACCAGGAAGGCGAGCCACACCCGCAGGACTCACGCGCGCTCGCGGCGACGGCGGTGGCGAAGCTGGCCGAACGCGGGTTTTCGGCGCGGATGGCGTTCGAGCTCGAGTGGGTGGTCGCCGGGCCGAGCGGGGCGCCCGTGGCGGGGCCGGCGTACGGGTATTCGCGGCTGGCCGAGCAGTCGGCGTACGTGCGAGATCTGGTGTCCGCTTTGGACAGTCAGCAGGTCGGGGTCGAACAGGTGCACCCGGAGTACGCCGCGGGGCAGTTCGAGGTTTCCGTGTCGGCCGATGATCCGGTGCGCGCGGCGGACGTCGCGGTGCTGGCGCGCGAGACGATCCGCGCGGTGGGGATGAACCACGGGTTGAAGACGTCGTTCACGCCTAAGTTCGCGCCCGGCGGCGTGGGCAACGGCGGGCACGTGCACTGCAGCCTGTGGGCGGGCGGGCGCAATCTGTGCGCCGGCGGCGACGGGGTGTTCGGGCTGAGCGAGGTGGCCGAGTCGTTCGCCGCGGGGATTTTCGGGCGGTTGCCGGCGTTGCTGGCCGTCGGGGCGCCTTCCGTGGTGAGTTACCTGCGGCTCGAACCGCACCACTGGGCCGGCGTGTTCACCGCGTGGGGTCTGGAAAACCGGGAAGCGCCGCTGCGGCTGGTACGCGGCCCGGCGGGGAAACGGGACACGGCCGCGAATTTCGAAGTGAAGTGCTTTGATCTCACGGCCAATCCGTATCTGGTCGTCGCCGGGCTGCTGTTCGCGGGAATCGCGGGCCTCGATTCCGCGGCGCGGCTGCCGGAGCCGGTGGCGGTGGACCCGGGGACGTTGTCTCCTGGTGACGCTGCCGCCGCGGGTGTGGTTCGCCTCCCCCGCTCACTGGAGGAGGCCGTCGCCGCGTTCGTCGCCGACGACGCGCTGAAGTCGGCCTTCGGCGCGGAACTGGCGACGACGTTGATGGACGTGCGCCGCGGCGAGATCACCGAACTGGGCGGGCTTGACGCCGACTCGTTGTGCGCCGTGATGCGCTGGCTTCACTGAGCTGCGCGGCGACTTCGTCACGCAGCTGCGGGAGCTTCGCGTAGAGCTTGTCGCCCGGGCATTCGGTGTTGTAGTAGTCGCGGTGGCCCTTGATCTCCTCGACGGGGATGCCGTACTGCTCGCAGACGTACGCGACGAAGACGACCAGCGAATCCCACTGCGCCTGCGGCGGTTCGACCAAGGTGTAGGTGCCTTCGTTCTCGATGCCGATCGCATTGTCGTTCTGCCCGGGACAATGGGCGGCGCGCACGATCCGGTTGCCGCTGCGCAACGCGTCGAGGCTGCCGTGGCGGCCCTCCATGCGGTAGCCGCCGCGGGAGATCGTGAAGTGCTGGCCGGTGTCGGACCAGCCGTTGTTGTCGATGTGGTCGGCCTGATCGTCGCGCGCCACCTGGAACGCGTGGGCCAGCGAATAGTCCGTGCTGTTGGGGCACGCGATGTGGTGCACGAGGACGCGGTTGGCCGGGTGGTCGAGGGTGGTCAACGGATCCGCGGGTGGGCGGGCGCCCCACTCGGCGCAGCTGTAGATGCGGGGTTCGGCGGCGGCTCGGGCTTCGGCTTGGGCTCCCGGCAGGAGCAGCCCGGCGGCCGTCGCGGCGGTGAGACCGGCGGCGCCACGAAGGAACGAGCGCCGGGGAAGGTGAGTGAATTCCATGCTGTGGAGGGTCGGCGCGGGGCGTACATGATCTGTACAAATGGCCGAGTTCCTGCACAGCCTCCGCCGCTCGTCACTGTGACCCCGTGGCCACCAGCCTCGCCGTAATCGGCTCCAAAGCAGCGATCAACTCGTCGAGCTCCGCAGCAGACAGCGCCTCATACGGTGGAGCGGCAAGCTCATCCGTCACAGTCTCGATGCGTTGCTTGGTCTCGCGGCCGGCGTCGGTGAAGTGGCCGCCGGCGTCGACGAGGCCGCGGGAGCGCAGGCCCGCCATCACGGCGGCCAGCCGAGGCTCAGGGAGGTGGTGGACGCGCCCGAACGACTCGGGCGGGTGGATGCCCATGTCGATTGCGGAAAGTACGTGGGCTTCCGTGCCGTCGATGCCCGCGCTGAGGAGGGCGGCGATGTGGCCGTCTCCACGGTGTTCGCGGAGCATCGTTGCCGAGTGCCACAGGCGGGCGACGGGGTCGGTGGGCACCGGGAGGGTGCGCATCCCGGCGAACATCATCCGGCCGACGGTGGGGGCGAGCATGGCGGCCTGGGTGGTCAGGTCGGCGGCGCGCACCAGGCCCGGGGAGCCGGCCAGCTCGTCGCCGAGGATTCGGCGCAGCGAGGCGGCGCTGCCGCGTTGCCGGGCGGCGACGGAGGCCTCGGGCGGGATCGTCTCCCATGCGCTCGGGATGTGCCGCGCGACCTCGCCGTCGGCGAAGTTGTAGAAGGCCGCGTGCACGACCTCCGCCGGCACGCGCCCCAGCGGTGCGGCGCGGCTGGCGAAGTAGCCGTCCCAGTAGGTGCGGTGGCCGAGCGCCGCCAGCTCGTCGTTGCACTCGTCGGACAAGAACGTGACCAGGCAGATCGGCTCCAGGAGCTCGAACATGCGACGGGCGGTGCGGGTCATGGGCCGCATCCTGCCAGCGATCACGGCCCCGCGGAGCAGAACGCCGAAGTCAGGCCCGGGCCGGAGCCCGGCGCACGCCTTCCGCGAGCTCCTCGGCCAGCTTCCGCACGCCGTCGACACTGCCCTCGGCCGCGGCCGTGACCAAGGCGGACCCGACGATCACCGCGTCGGCGAAGCCGGCCACCTGGGCCGCCTGGTCGCCGGAGCGGACGCCGAGGCCGACGCCGATCGGGAGGTGCGTGTGGGCCCGCGTGCGGCGGACCAGGTCCTCCGCGTGCACGCCCACCGCGTCGCGGGCGCCCGTGACGCCCATGACCGCCGTGGCGTAGACGAAGCCGGACGACGCCGCGGTGGTCAGCGCCAGGCGCTCCTCCGACGACGACGGCGCCACCAGGAAGATCCGGTCCAGGCCGTGCGCGTCGGACGCGGCCGTCCACTCGGCGGCCTCGTCGGGGATCAGGTCCGGTGTGATCATGCCCAGCCCACCGGCCGACGCGAGGTCGCGCGCGAAGCGGTCCACGCCGTAGCGGTGCACGGGGTTCCAGTACGTCATGACCACGGCCTTGCCGCCGCGCGCCGACACCGACTCGACGACCTCGAAGAGCCGCTTGAGCTTGAACCCACCGGACAGCGCCGACTCCGCGGCGGCCTGGATCGTCGGCCCGTCCATCACCGGGTCGGAGTACGGGACGCCGATCTCGAGCAGGTCGGCGCCGCCGTCGATCGTGGCGGCCAGGAGGTCCTTCGAGCCGTCGACCGACGGGAAGCCGGCGGGCAGGTAGCCGACCAGCGCGGCCCGGCCTTCCGCCCGCGTCGCCGCGAAGACGTCGTCGAGCGCGCTCACTGGTCCTCCCCGTCCACGAGGCCGAACCACTTGGCCGCGGTGTCCATGTCCTTGTCGCCGCGCCCCGAGAGGTTCACCACGATGAGGCCGTCGGGCCCCAGCTCGCGGCCGAGCACCAGGGCGCCGGCCAGCGCGTGGGCCGACTCGATCGCCGGGATGATGCCCTCGGTGCGCGAGAGCAGCCGGAACGCGTCCATGGCCTCGGCGTCGGTGACCGGGCGGTACTCGGCGCGGCCCGAATCCTTGAGCCACGCGTGCTCCGGGCCGACGCCCGGGTAGTCGAGCCCGGCCGAGATGGAGTGCGACTCCACCGTCTGGCCGTCCTCGTCCTGCAGCAGGTACGACATCGCGCCGTGCAGGTTGCCCGGGCTGCCCTTGGTGAGCGTGGCGCCGTGGCGGTCGCCGTCGAGGCCCTCGCCGCCCGGCTCCAGGCCGACCAGCCGCACCGACGGGTCGTCGTAGAAGCCGGAGAAGATGCCGATGGCGTTGGACCCGCCGCCGACGCACGCGGCGACGACGTCGGGCAGCCGGCCGGCCTGCTCCAGGATCTGCTCGCGCGCTTCCTCGCCGATGACCTTGTGGAAGTTGCGCACCATCATCGGGAACGGGTACGGGCCCGCGGCGGTGCCGAACAGGTAGTGCGTGGTCTCGGAGTTGGTCACCCAGTCGCGCAGGGCCTCGTTGATCGCGTCCTTGAGCGTGCGGGAACCGGTCTTGACCGGCACGACCTCGGCGCCGAGCAGCTTCATGCGCGCGACGTTGAGCGCCTGGCGCTCGGTGTCGACCTCGCCCATGTAGACCAGGCATTCCAGGTCGAGCAGCGCGCACGCGGTGGCCGTGGCCACACCGTGCTGACCCGCGCCGGTCTCGGCGATCACGCGCTTCTTGCCCATGCGCTTGGTCAGCAGCGCCTGGCCGAGCACGTTGTTGATCTTGTGCGAACCGGTGTGGTTGAGGTCCTCGCGCTTGAGGAACACCCGCGCGCCCCCGGCGTGCTCGCCGAAGCGCTTGGCCTCGGTGAGCAGCGACGGGCGGCCCGCGTAGTCCTTGAGCAGGCGGCGCAGCTCACCGGTGAACTCCGGGTCGCGGCGCGCCTTGTCGTACTCGGCCGCGACCTCGTCGACGACGCCGATCAGCGCTTCCGGCATGAACCGGCCGCCGTACGGGCCGTAATAGCCGCGCTCGTCCGGGTCGTGCTTGCTGTGCTCTTCGGTCACCGCGACGGCCTCGGGCAGGCGGGGTGCGAACCGGCGGTGACGAGCTTCACCAGTGCGCCCTTCGGGTCGCCGGAGGCCACCAGGCCCTCGCCGACCAGCACGGCGTCGGCACCCTGGCCGGCGTAGGACATCAGGTCGCCGGGGCCGCGGACGCCGGACTCGGCGACCTTGAACACCTCGAACGGCAGCCCCGGGGCGAGGCGGGAGAACACGTCCCGGTCGACTTCCAGCGTGTGCAGGTTGCGGGCGTTGACGCCGATCACCTGGGCACCGGCCTCCAGGGCGCGGTCGGCCTCTTCGGCGTTGTGGATCTCCACGAGCGCGGTCATGCCGAGCGACTCGACGCGGTCGAGCAGCGCGGCCAGCGCGTTCTGCTCCAGCGCGGCGACGATCAGCAGCACCATGTCCGCGCCGTGCAGGCGCGCCTCGTGGACCTGGTACGGGCTGACGATGAAGTCCTTGCGCAGCACCGGAACGTCGACGGCCGCGCGCACGGCGTCGAGGTCGGCGAGCGAACCGCCGAAGCGGCGCTGCTCGGTGAGCACGCTGATCACGCGCGCGCCGCCGTCCTCGTAGTCCTTGGCCAGGGAAGCGGGGTCGGCGATCGGAGCGAGGTCGCCCTTGGAGGGGCTGCGCCGCTTCACCTCGGCGATCACGCCGATGCCCGACTCACGCAGGGCAGCCATCACGTCTCGGGGCGCCGGGGCCTTGGCCGCGCGGGCCTTCAGTTCGTCGAAGGGCAGGGCGGACTCGCGCACGGCGAGGTCCTCCCGCACACCGGCGACGATGTCTTCGAGCACGCTCACCGGGCGCACCCGCCCGTCGGCGAAATCATCGATCCTGTCGCAAGTTCGCTCACAAAAACCTTCCCCTTCCCGCCGAAACGATGCTAACCCCCGCTCGAAGACCGGCCCGTTCCGGGTGCACGCCTTGCTCCGAATGCGCTTCGGTATCCGGCGCTCACCTGCTCGCGGTGGGGTCCTCACCCTCGGAAAGCGCCTCCCACAGCTCGATGTCCGGATCACGCTTGGCGCGCTTGGCGCCCGGCGCCGCGTACCGGGTGCCGAGCCGCCGCGCGGTGCCCGCACCCTTGACCGCAACCAACCCCGCGACGACGAGGAGAATTCCGCCCAGCACGGCCAGCCCGCGGCCCAGCAGCAGCTCGGTGACGGGCAATCCCGGCGCCCAGCCGGTGAACTTGACGCCGTTCACGCCGGTCCAGACACCCGCGAGGCCCGCCAGCGCCAGCACGACGCCCAGGATTCGCCGCGCCCAGCCGCCGGTGGCGATCACGCCCGCAACACCGGCCAGCGCCAGCAACGCCAGCGGCACGAGCGCCGTGGCGCGCTGCTCGCCGTCTTCGGTGTAGAGCTGTGTGCCGAGCACGCCGCCGTCGCGGAACTCGGCGAACCACGCGAGCTTGGACGCGCCCCACAACGCGAGCGCGCCCAGCAACAGGCCGACGACGATCATCCACAGTGGACGGCGCGAGGGCTTGGCCTCGGTCTGTACCTGCTGCGGTCCGGCCGGTTCCGGTTCCTGCTGCTCAGACACCGGCGGAGTCCTCGGCCGGATCCAGCTCGCCCGCGGGGACCATGGTCTGGGCCGCCGCGACAGCCGAAAGCACCGTGCGCGCCTTGTTGAGCGACTCGGTGTCCTCGTAGTCGGCCACGGAGTCGGCGACCACGCCGCCGCCGGCCTGGACGTAGGCGACGCCGTCGCGCATCAGGGCGGTGCGGATGGCGATGGCCGTGTCGGCGTCACCCGCGAAGTCGAGGTAGCCGACGACGCCGCCGTACAGCGCGCGGCGCACGGGCTCGAGCTCCTCGATCAGCTGCATCGCGCGCACCTTGGGCGCGCCCGAGAGCGTGCCGGCCGGGAAGCACGCGGTGACGGCGTCGAAGGCCGTCTTGCCCTCGGCCAGCTCGCCGGTGACCGTGGACACGATGTGCATCACGTGGCTGTAGCGCTCGATCTGGAAGAAGTCGACCACGTGCACGCTGCCGGGGCGGCAGACCTTGCCCAGGTCGTTGCGGCCGAGGTCGACGAGCATGAGGTGCTCGGCGCGTTCCTTCTCGTCGGCCAGCAGGTCCTTGGCCAGCTGCGCGTCCTCGTCCGGATCGGCGCCACGCCAGCGCGTACCCGCGATGGGATGCGTGGTCGCCCGGCCGTCGCGCACGGTGACCAGCGACTCGGGGCTGGAGCCGACGATGTCGAAGCCCTCCAGCCGCAGCAGGTACATGTACGGGCTCGGGTTGGAGGTGCGCAGCACGCGGTAGACATCGAGCGCATCGGCGCCGGTCTCGATCTCGAACCGTTGCGAGGGCACGACCTGGAACGCTTCGCCGGCCTTGATCGCTTCCACGGCCTTGTCGACGGCGGCGTGGAAGTCCTCCTTCGTGCGACGGCGCTTGAACTCCGGCGCCGGCCGGTCGAACGTCGCGACGGTGGGCGGCGCGGGCACGCGCAGCTGCTCGGTCATCGCCGACAGGCGCTCCAGCGCGCTGTCGTAGGCCGCGTCCACGCGCTCGGGCGAGTCGTCCCAGTTGACGGCGTTGGCGATCAGCGTGACGGTGCCCTCGTGGTGGTCGAACGCCGCGAGGTCGGTGGCCAGGAGCATGGTCAGCTCGGGGATGTCGAGGTCGCGCTCGGCGAGCTCGGGCAGCTTCTCCAGCCAGCGCACGGCGTCGTAGCCGATGTAGCCCACCATGCCGCCGGTCAGCGGCGGCATGCCGGGCAACGGCTCGGTGTGCAGGGCCTCGACGGTCGCGCGCAGCACCTGCAGCGGGTCGCCTTCGGTGGGCAGGCCGACGGGCGGCGTGCCGGTCCACACGGCCTTGCCGTCCCGCACGGTCAGCGCGGCCGGGCTGCGCACGCCCACGAACGACCAGCGCGACCACGACTTGCCGTTCTCCGCCGACTCGAACAGGAACGTGCCGGGCCGGTCGGCGCCGAGCTTGCGGTAGATCCCGAGCGGGGTCTCCCCGTCGGCGAGGACCTTGCGCACCACGGGGATCACGCGGCGGCCTTCGGCGAGGGCGCGGAACTCGGCGCGCGAGGGGCTGACCGGGCCGGGCCCGGCGGATTTGCCGGCTGCTGAGCTGACCATGGGCCCCATTGTGCCGCGCGGGCCTCGGCGGACCTTGGGCGGCCCTTGAATTCAGCGCCTGTTGAATTCAAGGGGGCGACGAGTCATAGTGGACCCGTGAGCACCGAAGACACTACCTCCCGCAGGCGCGGCCGCCGCCCCGCCGGACAGGACACCCGGACGGCGCTGATCGAGGCCGCGCGCGCGGTGTTCGCGGAACACGGCTACGAACGCGCCACCGTGCGCGCGATCGCCGCGCGCGCCGGCGTCGACGCGGCCATGGTCAACCACTGGTTCGGCGGCAAGGAGGGCCTGTTCGCCCAGGCCGTGCTCGAGCTGCCGTTCTCCCCGCACGAACTGCTCGCGTCCCTGCGCGACGGCCCCGACGAACTGCTGGGCGAACGGATCGTCCGCGTCTTCGTCACCCGCTGGGACGGCGCCGGCGGCGACACGTTCCAGGCGCTCATCCGCAGCGTCGCGGGCCACGAGCTGGCCGCGACCGTGCTGCGGGAGTTCTTCTCGCGGTTCTTCGCCGAGGTGATCGGCGACATCGGCTCCGACCAGCTCGGGCTGCGGACGACACTGTGCGCCTCGCAGGTCGTGGGGCTCGGCATGGTCCGCTACATCGCCCGCTTCGAGCCGATCGCGACGGCCGAGGTCGAAACGCTCGTGACGGCGATCGCGCCGAACCTGCAGCGGTATCTGACCGGGGATCTCGGGCTTTAGGTTTCGGACTCAGGTCCAGCGCGTGGACACCGCCTCCACCGCGACCGAGCCCGTGCCGGGGACGAGCAGCAGCATGTGTGCGTCTTCGCCCGCGAGGAAGCCGGTGCGCCGTCCGGTGCCGAAGCGCGCGTACTCGCGGGACAGGCCGCGGACCGGGCGCAGCCGCAGGCGCGTGCGGTCGCCGAAGGCGGCGAGGACGACGCCCGGCTCGCCGAAGTCGAACCGGGCCGCCCGCCACCCAGTCTGCCGGGCCGCGCGACGGCGGCGCCACGCGGCCGCGCCGAACCCGACCCCCGTCAGGACGCCGGCCATCCCGGCGGCGATCAGCAGGCTCGCGAAAGTGGCCATGAGGCCGTCGATCCGCGAGCCGGCCACCTCCCGCGCGGCGGCGGGCGCGCCCTCGTCGTAGGTCACGTCGATCCGGTCGCCGACGCCGCGGACCTCGCCGTCCCGTTGCGGCATGAGGGTGGTGTACTCGCCGCCCGGGCCCTCGTAGCGCGCCTGGAAGTACTTGTCGCCGGCCCAGACCACCAGCGCGGAAGCGGTGAACGCGGCCGGATTGCCGCGCGCCGCCCACGCCGCGGTGTCGAGCGCCTGGACACCGCCCACCACCAACCCGACGGACACGATCACGCCGACGATCCCCTCCACCGCCCGGCGCGTGAGCCGGGCGACGGCGGCCTCGCCATCGCCCGGCGCCGCGTCGGATCCCGGAGGAAGCCACGGCTGCAGGTCGCCGGGCGTTCCGCGGACGACCGGGAACCTGGGCTCGCGGCGGCGTTTCTTGCCGACCGGACGGTTCACGGGCCGGTTCACCGGCCGGCGATCCGGCGCGAGCCGCGCGGGACGTGCAGCGGGATCGCGTACGGGCGGGTCGAGAAGTCCGGCAGCACGAGGGCGAAGCTGCGGCCCTCACCGGAGATCCACGCGTCGACCGGGCCGGCACGCAGGAACGAGTAGCGCCCGCGCACGGCCGCGACGGTGCGGGCGATCAGCTGCGCCCCGCCGGGGAAGCCGAGGCGCAGCACCTGGTAGCCGCCGGAGGAGTCGACCACCGTCGCCGTCACCGGCTGCCACCCCTCGCGCCGGGCGATCTTGCGCCGGCGGGCCCAGACCACCGCGTACGCCACCGTCATCGGGAAGGCGAACACCGCGACGAGCAGGGGCACGACGAAGACTCCCGTCCAGCCCTCGGAGAGGTTCTGCTCGTCGGCCGTCCGCACGTCGTGCGGGTCGGCCGGGTCGTAGAACACCCGCACGGTGTCGCCTTCGGCGTACGTACGGGCGGAGTCACGGGTGACGACGGCCTCGTCGAGGACGTCGCCGACCTCGTAGTCGACCGTGATGGTGGGCGTGCCGTTCCCGCGGTGGGGGTTGTCCACTGCGGTCACCGTCCCGGTCACTTCCGTGCCGTGGGTCAGCAGCCAGTCGGCGTCCGTCGTGAGCAGAGCGACCCCGGCGAAGGCGGCGGGTATCACGAGGAACCACACCACCGCGGCCAGGAGCGCGCGCCGGAAACGGTGGCGCAGCACCAGATCCCACTCTCCGGCGGCGGCCGGCTGGGGTCGGGTCCGGTCTCGGTGGGTTCGCTCGGCTCCGCCGGTGGCGTGTGGCGGACGGGTCTCGTCGCGGTGGCGTTTGGCTCGCGGACGTCTCGCGGGTCGGTCATCCCCCAGATCCATCAGCAGAGATTACGACCGGGAAATCGCGCTCCACCAGCGAAAAAGCTGCGATCCAAAACACCGGACGGGAAGGCAACCGGCAGTGCCGGTCGAGCGTGTTGCCGATTGGCGTCCCCCTGGGATCGCGAAGCGCTACTTTCCGGCGCGTGCCTTCAAGGCGACGACCCGCGGCCGGCCGCGGCGGGAACCTTGGGGCAGCACGAGAACGAACCGACGGCCCACCCCCGCGATCCGCGCGCCGGCCCGGCGGTTCCGCTCGGCAGGGGGCACGCGCGTCAGCGAGGTCGGGCGGGCGACGAGCCGACGGCCGCCGAGGGCGAAGCGAACCTCCTGCGCGCTGTCGTCGGAGTCGGAGGCCTGGACGTGGACCGGCCGCCAACCCGTGTCGCGAGCGAGCCTGCGGCGACGCGCCCAGCCCACCGCGAGGGTGATCAACCACGGCAGGAGGATCACGACGAAGATCAGCGGGATCGAGAAGACGGCCATCCAGCCGTCGCCGACGTTCTGTTCGTCTTCGGTGCGCACGTGGGTCGGATCGTCGGGGTCGTAGAAGACCGAGACCGGTTCGCCCATCTCGTAGTCGCGATCGGAGTCGCGGTTGATCTCGGCCTGTTCGGGGACTCCGCCGGCGGTGTAGGAGACCGTGACCGTGGGAGTCCCGTCGCCGCCCTGAGGGTTGGTGACCCGCACGACCTTGCCGGTGACCTCGTCGCCGTGGTCGAGAAGCCAGTCCGCGCGGTTCTCCTGCCACCCGATGCCCAGCGCCGACGCCGGCACCACCAGCGCGCACAGCACGGCCCAGCCGACGGCCCGCCGGAACTGCCGGCGCAACGCGCGGTCCTCGGACACGGCGTTCACAGCCGGCTCGCCGACGGTTTTGTTGGTCTTCCCCAGTGCCACCGGCAAAGCGTACGACGGCGCGGGGTTCAGACGAGCTTCCACTTCGAGGCGGACGTCAGGCGAAGCGGGACCGCGTACGGCTCGCCGCGAGGGCCGACGGACAGGACCACGACGAGGGTGCGGCCGGAGCCGGAGACCCAGGCCGTTCGCCCGGCGCGGCGGAGGAACGCGTACCGGCCGGGCAGGACGGAGGTGGTCTTCGCCTCGATGGTGACGCCGCCGGGGAGGGCGAGCTCCAGCGTGTGGAACACCTCCGGCGCGGTGGTACTCAGCCGCGGAGGCAGGACGATCGCCGTGGCGGGGAACCAGGGCGAACCCCGGCGGCGGGCCCAGCCCACGACGTAGGCGATCTCGATGGGGATGGCGACCAGGCTCACGAGAACGGCGAGGAGGGACGGCAACGTCAGCCAGGGGCTGAGGCTCACGTCGTCGGGCAGGCGCGCGGCGTGCGGGTCGGCGGGGTCGTAGAACACCGGCACGGTCTCCCCGGTGACGTACCGGTGGTCGGAGAGGTGGTCGATCACCGCCCGCAAGCTCACGCCGGCGACCGCGTAGTCGACGGTCACGGCCACGTCGCTCACGTCCGCCACCTTGCCGTCCGTGCGGGCGCCGTGGGTCAGGAGCGTTTCGGCCACGACACCCGCCACCAGGAAACCGCCGACCCCGGCGAGCAGCACGACCAGCCACGCCACGGCAGCCCGCACGGAACGCCGGAAGCGGCGGTGCACCGCGGCGACCCACTTCCGCTGCTGTTCCGCGAGCCGCTTGTCCTGCCGGCGCGCGCGGGCGTTCCGAGGCCGCACCGGCCCGCTCACCGGCGTCGCCCGGCCCGGCGGAGGCGGACCACGGCGTTGTCCCGGTCTGCCGGAAGAGGCTGGTCGTTTGCACCGCCGACGCTTTCGCGTCCGCCGGTCCTCCCCAGGTCCATCGGGAGAGGGTACGGCCAGGAAATCGCACTCCACCAGGGGACAAGGTGCGATCGAAAACACCGGCGGCGAAGGCAACCCGACAGCCCTGTGCGGCGTTTTGGCTCAGCTGCGCGCAACCACGGCCGGCACGGCGTACGGCGCGTCGCCGCGGCCGTGGCGGAAGAGGACCACCGACGCGGACCCGGTGCCGCCCAGCCAAACGGGGCGGTCGGTGTAGGTGCGCAGGAAGCGGGCGCCGTGGGTGGACGGTACGGCGCGCAGGCGGACGGCTTCGCCGGCGCGCAGGCGCACGTGCAAGTACGGCGGGTTCACGCCCCGGCCGGTGCGGGGCGCGAGGACGACGGTGGCCGTGCCCTCTTGCCAGCCCGTGCGGCGAACGGCGCGGAAGCGGCGGGACCAGCCGACGGCGCCCGTCGCGGCGACCAGGAAGCACAGCAGCGCCAGGCCGAAGCCGATCCAGGCGAAGCCCAGGCCGTTCTCGCTCAGGCCGTCCTCGGCGGTCGTGCGGGCGCGCGCCGGGTCGGCCGGGTCGAAGACCACCGTCACGCGCTGGCCCGGGGTGTAGGCGGCCCGAGAGCTGCGGTCGACGCGTGCGGTCAGCACCCGGCCGTCGGCCCGGAAGGACACGTCGATCCAGCGCATGCCCTTCGGCGGGGTGGCGACGGAAACGACCGTCCCCGGCACGCGCGTGCCGGTCGCCAGGAGGGTGTCCGCCGAGTGGAGGACGCCCAGCACCGCGGCGAGCCCGCCCGCGGAAACCAGGCACCACAGCGCCGCGAGCGCCCAAGCCCGCGAGGCGACGGCACGCAACCGCCGCGTCTCGCGGGCCGGATCGGCGGTCAGCGCGCCAGCAGCACGAACACCAGCGCGAGGACGCCCGGCAGCACCTGCACCAGCAGGATCCGCTTGGACGCCGTCGCGGCGCCGTACAGGCCGGCGACGATCACGCAGGCCAGGCCGTAGAGCTTGAACTGGAAGCCGGTCGGGTCGGTCGCGATGAGGCCCCAGATCAGGGCGGCCGCGAGGAAACCGTTGTAGAGCCCCTGGTTCGCGGCGAGCGCCTTGCTCTCCTGCGCGAACGCCTCGGTGGTGCCGAACGCCGCGCGGGCGCGCGGGGTCGTCCAGAGGAACATTTCGAGCACCACGATGTAAACGTGGATGACGGCGACCAGCCCCACCAGCACGTTCGCGACAACCGTCACGGGGTGTTCTCACTCTCGTCGGCGAGGAGCAGGCGCTCCGCGGAGTCGAAACAGGTGTGGGTGCCCGTGTGGCAGGCCGGGCCGGTCTGGTCCACGCGCAGGAGCACTGTGTCACCGTCGCAGTCGATCCGCACTTCGCGAACGTGCTGGACGTGGCCCGAGGTCTCGCCCTTCACCCACAGCTCCTGGCGGCTGCGGGACCAGTAGGTCGCGCGCCGGGTGGTGAGGGTGGATTCGAGGGCCTCGTCGTTCATCCAGGCCATCATCAGCACGTCGGACGTCGAGTGCTCCACGACGACGGCCGCGATCAGGCCGTCGGCGTTGCGCTTGAGCCGCCCGGACAGGTCCGCATCGAGGCTCATCGGACGACGACCCCGCCCTCGCGCAGCGCGCCCTTGACGTCGCCGATCTTCAGCTGTCCGAAGTGGAACACGCTCGCCGCGAGCACCGCGTCGGCGCCGGCCTCCACGGCGGGCAGGAAGTGGTCGACGGCGCCCGCGCCGCCGCTGGCGATCACCGGCACGCGCACCGCGCGGCGCACCATCTCGATCAGCGACAGGTCGAAACCGGACTTGGTGCCGTCGGCGTCCATCGAGTTGAGCAGGATCTCGCCGACGCCCAGCTCCTCGCCGCGCGCGGCCCACTCCACCGCGTCGATGCCGGTGCCGCGCCGCCCGCCGTGGGTCGTCACCTCGAAGCCCGACGCCGTCGGCTCGCCGCCCTCGGGCACGCGCCGCGCGTCGACCGACAGCACGATGCACTGGGCCCCGAACCGGCGCGACGCCTCGCGCAGCAGCTCCGGACGCGCGATCGCGGCCGTGTTGATGCTCACCTTGTCCGCGCCCGTGCGCAGCAGGCGGTTGACGTCGTCGTTGGAGCGCACGCCGCCGCCGACGGTCAGCGGGATGAAGACCTGCTCGGCCGTGCGGCGGACCACGTCGAAGGTGGTCTCGCGGTTGCCCGACGACGCGGTGACGTCGAGGAAAGTCAGCTCGTCGGCGCCCTCGTGGTCGTACAGCCGGGCCAGCTCCACCGGGTCGCCCGCGTCGCGCAGATCGGCGAAGTTGACGCCCTTCACCACGCGACCCGCGTCGACGTCCAGACACGGGATCACCCTCACCGCCACAGCCATGCCACCAGGGTAGCCGTCCACCTGCGACGGTCCGCCCGCCCGGTCGGGGCACGGGCGGTCAGAGCACGGGCGGCGTCCAGTCCCACAAGGGCGCGGCCTGGCCGCGGATCACCGACGCGGGCATCAGCGGCACGGTCACCGTCAGCAGCGCGTGCAGCCACCACGCCGACGACGTGTCCGCCACCGCCTTGCCGCGCGCCTGCTTCGTGACGTACGCCGCACGCGGGCGGCGCGCGGCGTCGTACGCGGCGAGTGCCTCGGGCACGGGGTGGTCCCGCAGCGAGGCGGCGAGGACCACGGCGTCCTCGATCGCCTGGCACGCGCCCTGGCCGAGGTCCGGCGGCACGGCGTGAGCCGCGTCACCGAGCAGCGCGACGCGTCCGCTCGTGAACGCGGGCAGCGGGTCGAGGTCGAGGATGTCGTTGTGCAGCACGGCGTCCGGCCGCGTCGCCGCCACGAGCTCGCGGGTCTCGGCGGGCCAGTCCGCGACGCGGCGGGTCACCTCGGCGTGCTCGCTCGGGTAGCGCACGCCGGGTGTGGACTCGGCGGTGCCGAGGGCCCAGCAGGCCCGGCCGCCGGGCAGCGGGTGGATCATGAAGTACGCGCCGCGGCCCATCGTGAAGCTGCCGCCCACCGGCGGCGCCGCGCCGGGCTCGGTGACGCCGCGCCAGGCCGTGTAACGGAACCCCGGCTCGGGCGCGGCGGGGAAGAGCCGGCGGCGAAACCCGCTGTGGACTCCGTCGGCCGCCACGATCACGTCCGCGTCCACTTCGGACGGATCGGTCACCTCGGTTCCCGTGTGCACCAGGGTTTCCGGCAGCTCCGCGAGCAAAGCCGAGTGCAGCTCCGCGCGGTGGAACGCGGCGAGCGGCTCGTCGCGGCCCTCCCGGAACCGGCGCAGGAACCGGCCCGAGGACGTCCGCAGCGTGCCGGTGACCTCCGACGGCGCCGAATGCTTCCGCACCCGCTCCCCGATCCCCAGCGCGTCGAGCGCCCGCATCGCGTTGGGCGCCAGGGAAAGCCCGGCGCCGATCTCCCGCAGCTCGGGCGCGCGCTCCAGCACCGTGACGTCGTGTCCGGTGCGGCGCAACGCGATCGCGGCCGTCAGCCCGCCGATCCCACCGCCGACCACCGTAGCCTTCAAACTGGCCTTCACTCTGCCCTTCACTGTGCCGTTCACTCTGGCTCCCCCGCGTCCGCGAACGCCTCGGCCAGCCACGCGAACGCCGCGTCGGCACTGCGCACCCGGGCCGCCCGGGCGCCGTCGCGTTCGAGCAGCTCGATGCCGGCGTTGGTGATGTCGCGGAACGAGCCCAGCGTGGCGATGCGGCGGCGGATCACGCGCTGCCACGCGTCGTCGTCCACGCGGTAGTAGGCGGTGCGCTCGCCGCGGCCGGGGCGTTTGCCGACGAGCCCGGCGTCGAGCAGCAGCCGCAGGTTCGTGGTGAGCGACGCGCGGCTCGCGCCCACCGCCGCGGCCAGCTGCGCCGCGGACTGCTCCGGCGGGTCGCACGCCATGAGCCAGCCGAGCACGCGCCCGGCGATCGGCGGCAGGCCGTACTCCTGCGTGAGGAAGCCCGCGACCCGCTCGACCCACACGAGCACCTCGTCGTCCATGAGTGTCAGCATAGGCTAGTCGTCACTGAAATTCGCCCGGAATGCATCAGAACGGGTCCCTCGCGCGTCTGAGGGAACGTGACCACCAGCTTCGACGAGTTCGTGGCGGAGCGCCTCGACGGGCTCCTGCGCTACGCGACCGTCCTCACCGACGATCCGTACCTGGCGCAGGACATCGTGCAGGACGTGCTGCTGCGCGCCCAGGAGCGCTGGGCGAAGATCGACTCGCCGCCCACGTACGTGCGCCGGATGGTCACCAACGAGTACCTGTCCTGGCGGCGCCGCGCCGTGCGGCGCGTGGTGCCGTCGAGCCACGAGGTGCTCGACGCGATCAGCCCGCCGGCGGCCGACCCGTCGGTGGCCTACGACGAGCGTGACGAGATGCTGGCCCGCCTCGCGACGCTGCCGCGCAAGCAGCGTGCGGCGCTGGTGCTGCGCTACTACGAGAACTACTCCGACGAGGAGATCGGCGACGTCCTCAGATGCGCCACCTCCACCGTGCGAAGCCAGATCTCGCGCGCGCTCGCGACCCTGCGCGCCACGGCGTACCCCTTGCCCACCGCCCTGACCACCGGAGCCGGAGAATGAGCCAGCCCGCCCGCGACACCGAGACGCTGCTGCGCGACAGCCTCGAACGGCTTGCCGAACGCGCTCCCGACGGTCACGAGGTCCGCAACGCGCTGGCGCGGGCCCGGCAGGCGCGGCGACGTCGGCCCGGGTTGGCGTTGGCCGCGGTGGCTGCTGCGGTCGTTGCGGTGACCGTCGGGGTGTCCGTGGTGGTCACGTGGCCTTCGCGGGTGCCGCCGGCCGCGGGTGAGCCGGTGCTCGGGTACTCGCCGGGGTGGTTGCCGGACGGGTTCACGGAGCAGTACCGCTCGGCCGGCCCGGAGACGGCGCCGCAGGTGCGCCGGTGGTTCGCGGGGCCGAGCCGGATCGAGTTGTCGGCGTTTTCGACGAAGGATCCCGAGTGGTCGGCGACGGCGCTGAGGATCGCGGCGGTGCGTGACCAGGTGCTGGTGCACGGGCGGGTCGCGATGCTGACCGGGTCCACGACGTCGGCGGAGCTGACCTGGTCGCCTGACGAGACCCATGTGCTGCGGGCCGAGGTTGATGCGGTGCCGTCGGCGAAGGAGGTCGCGCAGAGGATCGCGGAGGATGTTTCCCGGTCTCAGCCGATCCCGGTTCGGGGAGAGGTGCGGTTCGGGACGTTGCCGGATGGGCTTCGGGAGACGGGGACGACCGTCAGCGGGATGAGTGCCGCGGAAGCGACGACGACGTTGGAGGCCGGGCCGGTTCGGGTCACGGCGGGGGCGGCGTCGCCCGGACTTGGGGGGTCGGTGCCGGTGACGGTGCGGGGCGTGCCGGGCGCGGCGGTGGCGGATCTGGTGACGGTGCGGTTGACCTCGGGGCGGTGGCTGACGGTGTCGGGGAAGGTGCCGCGGGGGGAGTTGGTGGCGGTTGCCGGGGCCGTGGTGGTGGATTCGGCGCCGGATTACGGCTGGCTGGGGTCTTGATCGCGGCTAATGTGGATCCATGTCTACGGAGCTGAGCCGGTTTGCCGGTGAGAAGTACGTGGTTCTCACTACGTTTCGCCGGGATGGGCGGGCTGTGCCCACCGCTGTGTGGTTCGGGATCGACGGCGACGAGCTGCTGATTTATTCGGAACGCAAGGCGGGGAAGGTCAAGCGGATCCGTAATGGTGGGCGGGTGGAGGTTCAGGCTTCCGATGTCCGGGGGCGGACGCATGGGCCTGCGGTGGGGGGAACTGCGCGGTTGCTGGATGATGCCGGGACTGAGCGGGTTCGCAAGGCGATTCGGCGGCATTATCCGTTGGTGGGGCCGGTGTCGATGTTCTTCAGCAAGTTGCGTGGGGGGCCGGAGCGGACGATCGGGATCGCGGTGAAGCTGGACTGAGGGTCATGGGGTGTCGGTGAGTCCTGCGGCCAGTTTTGCCGGGTCGTGGTCTGGGGCTACGCCGTCGATCAGTACTACGTCGCCGGTCAGGTGGTCGGTGCGGAGGGGGAGGATCTTGCGGTAGGCGGGTGAGTCGTACCAGTTCCGGGCTCGGGTCAGGTCCGGGAAGGAGATCACGACGATCGGGCCCGGCCATGCTCCCTCGACGACTTGTGCTTGTGCTCCGTGGATGAGGAAGCGGCCCTTGAAGGGGTCCAAAGTGGATTGGATGCGGCGGAGGTATTCGCCTACGTCGGGGTGGATGACGCCGGGCTGGCGTAGGTGGGCGATGGCGTAGGCGGTCATTTCGGTCTCCTTGGATGGGGTTTTCTGGGTGGGACCGATGGTGCCTGGGGGACGTAAGGGAGTCGATTACCTGGGGGGTAATGGCTGTTCTCAGGGGTGGTGGCGGCTCGGCGCGCGGAGCGCGCCATTGCGCCGGGGAGTGTGTGGTGGGCACCCCGATTTTTGATTGTGACGACGGTAGAGATCGGCTTGTCAAGGCGGGAAAGCGTGCCTTGACAAGCCGATCTCTACCGTGTGGGGAAAAGAATCGGGGGCTGGGAGGGGGAAGGTTGCGGGGAGGGGTAGGGGGATTGTGGGTTGGGTTGCCGGGTGGGGGTTGGGTGGGGACAAGGGCGCGCGAAGGTCCGTTGTGCGGTGGGGTTGTGCTGGCGGCCGGAGGCTGGGCAGAGGCAAGAACGCGCGCGGGCCCGTCGGGCGCTAGGGATGTGCAGGCGGCCGGAGGCTGGGCAGAGGCAAGAACACGCGCGGGCCCGTCGGGCGCTAGGGATGTGCAGGCGGCCGGAGGCCGGGCAGAGGCAAGAACACGCGCGGGCCCGTCGGGCGCTAGGGATGTGCAGGCGGCCGGAGGCCGGGCAGAGGCAAGAACACGCGCGGGCCCGTCGGGCGCTAGGGATGTGCAGGCGGCCGGAGGTTGAGGTGGGGCCAAAGCGCCCCAATGTGGCGTTCGGTGCGTTGAGCGCACCCAATGCGGCGTTCGGTGCGTTCAGCGCAACCAACGCCGCATTGGGGTGAGGGGGCGTCTAGCGGACGGCGGCTAGGGCTTCCGGGAGGGTGAAGGCGCCGGCGTAGAGGGCCTTGCCGACGATGGCGCCTTCGATGCCGTCGCAGGAGAGGGAGGCCAGGGCCTTGAGGTCGTCCACACTGGACACGCCGCCGGAGGCGATGACGGGGGCGTCGGTGCGGGCGGCAACTTCGCGGAGCAGGTCGAGGTTCGGGCCCTTGAGGGTGCCGTCCTTGCTGACGTCGGTGACGACGTAGCGGGAGGCGCCGTCGCGGTCGAGGCGTTCGAGGACCTCCCACAGGTCGCCGCCGTCGGAGGTCCAGCCGCGGGAGGAGACGCGGTGGCCGGCCTCGGTGATGCGGACGTCGAGGCCGATGGCGACGCGGTCGCCGTAGGTGGTGACGACCTTGGCGGTCCAGGAGGGGTCCTCCAGTGCCGCGGTGCCGAGGTTCACGCGGCGGGCGCCGGTGGAGAGGGCGGCTTCCAGGGAGGCGTCGTCGCGGATGCCGCCGGAGAGCTCCACCTGCACGTCGAGGCGGCCGATCACCTCGGCCAGCAGCTCGCGGTTCGAGCCCTTGCCGAAGGCCGCGTCGAGATCCACCAGGTGGATCCACTCGGCGCCGTCGCGCTGCCAGGCGAGGGCGGCGTCGAGCGGGCTGCCGTAGGACGTCTCGGTGCCGGCCTCGCCCTGGACGAGTCGGACGGCCTGGCCATCGGCCACATCAACTGCGGGAAACAGCGTGAAAGTCACGGCGACAGCGTAAAGGCGCCGGTCACGGTGCCGGCCCACCGGGCCGACCTACCGCGCCGAACCAAGCCGGACTAGAGCGTGTCCAACCAGTTGCGGAGCAGCTTCGCGCCCGCGTCGCCCGACTTCTCGGGGTGGAACTGCGTGGCCCACAGCGGGCCGTTCTCCACCGCCGCCACGAAGTCCTCGCCGTGGTTGGCCCAAGTCACCTTCGGCTGCCGCCCCGCCAGGCCCGACTCCAGCTCCCACCGGCGCGCCGCGTAGGAGTGCACGAAGTAGAAGCGCTCGTCCGGGTCGAGGCCGGCGAACAGCTGCGAGTCCGCGGGCGCACGGACGGTGTTCCAGCCCATGTGGGGCAGCACGTCGGCGTGCAGGCGCTCGACGGTGCCGGGCCACTCCCCCGTGCCCTCGGTCTCCTCGCCGTGCTCGACGCCGCGGCCGAAGAGGATCTGCATGCCCACGCAGATGCCGAGCACGGGACGGCCGCCGGCCAGGCGCTTGCCGATGATGCGGTGCCCGTGCACGTCGAGCAGCCCCGCCATGCAGGCGGAGAAGGCTCCCACCCCGGGCACGACCAGACCGTCGGCCTCGAGCGCGGCATGCGGGTCGGCGGTGACCTCCACCTCGGCGCCGGCGCGCGCGACGGCGCGTTCGGCGGAGCGGAGGTTGCCGGAACCGTAGTCGAGGATCACCACACGAGACACACCTCAAGCGTAGTCCCGGGGCGGGAGCGCACGTCAGCCGCGGCGGAAGGAGTAGACGTCCGTCACGGTGTTGCAGGGCGCGGGCGGCACGACCTCGACGCGCAGCGTGCCCGTCGGCGCGTCGTAGTCCACGCCTTCCGGGGTGAACGCGCCGGCGCACGTGCTCGACAGCGGCAGCTGGCCGAGCTCCTTCACGTGCGCCCGGACGTCGCGGCCGGTGAGCGCGTGGGGCAGATCGACCTGCAGGAGCGGGTAGCTCGTGGGGTACAGGTCGTTGTTGGAGTCCGACGTCGCGCACAGCAGGCGCGTCGCCGAGACGAAGTCGCAGCCCTGCGCCGCGCGGATCGGGTGGTCGAGGTGGATCCGCGCGGCGAGCGGCAGGTCGCCGGCCACGCGCGGGGCATGGCGGTTGAGGAACGGCGTCGGCGAGACGAACAGCTCCGTCGCGTCGCCGAGCGCGCCCGAGACGAGCCACTGGCCGTCGGGGCTCACGGCGACCTGGGCGTTGGCGTTGGGCGCGGGTTCGTCGGCCGCGAGCGGGTGCACGAACTCCGTGGTCTGTCCGGACGGCGAGGTGACCAGGTACATCTTCGACACCGGCGGGTTGGTCACGGTGTCCTGGTAGACGTCGAAGGTGTAGCCGCGCAGAGAATCGGGGTCGCCGACGTGGCCCCAGCCCTCGTCCTTGAGCGGCTGCGGGATGGTGGTGCCGTTGCGGTAGACGGTCTGCGGAGCCTGGCCCGGCAGCCGCAGCGTGGTGATGCCTTCGCCGCTGATCGAGTTGGCGACGGAGACCTCGCCGGTCCGGCGCCAGCCGCCGAGGGAGGCGGCGGGGCTCGCCGCGGCAAGGGAAGCGCAGCTCAGCAAGGCTGCGGTGGAGAGTGCGAGGGCTTTCGCCGCCGACGTCGACAGACGCATGGTTCGCTCCTTCGCGAACGTGACCTTGGCGGCGGCCCGCGAATTTTTGCACGCGACCCCGTTTCACCGGAGGCCCCGCTGGGTATTCACCCGTTCGGCTGAGGCGCAGCGGGCGCCCCCGGACGAGGGAAGAGGAAGACATGTCCGAGTCGGACCTCCTCTGCCAGATGTTCGAAGCGTGGCGGGACGACATCGAAAGCGTGCCGTTTCCGCAGTTCACGACCCTGGTGATCCCTCCGCAACCCTCCCGCGCCCAAGTCGACGCATGTCGTTCTCGTGACGCTCGCAAAGAGAACGTGATGAATCCCACGCACTGGAACCCGGGTCATCTGTGATTTCCTGCTGGCACCGCGTCGAAGCGAGCCAGTAGGAGCAGCCCGATGAGCAAGAACCCGGATCCACACGACTTCCTCGACCTCGACGCCGAACTGGCCGAGGAGGAGCGCGCCATCCGGGACGCCGTGCGCGACTACGCGCGCGACCAGCTCCTCGACCACGTGGCCGACTGGTACGAGTCCGGCTCACTGCCCGCGCGCGACCTGGCCAAGGGCTTCGGGCAGCTCGGCCTGCTGGGCATGCACCTGGAGGGCTACGGCTGCGCCGGCACGAGCGCGGTCGCCTACGGCATCGCGTGCCGGGAGCTGGAGGCCGTCGACTCCGGTCTGCGCAGCTTCGTCTCCGTGCAGGGCTCGCTCGCGATGTTCGCGATCCACCGCTGGGGCAGCGAGGAACACCGGCAGGAGTGGCTGCCGAAGATGGCCGCGGGCGAGGCGCTGGGCTGCTTCGGCCTCACCGAACCCGACGCCGGCAGCGACCCGGGCAGCATGCGCACCCGCGCGGTGCGCGACGGCTCCGACTGGGTGCTCACCGGCACGAAGATGTGGATCACCAACGGCACCGTCGCCGACGTGGCCGTGGTCTGGGCGCAGACGGACGAGGGCATCCGCGGCTTCGTGGTGCCGACGTCGACGCCGGGCTTCACCGCCAACGAGGTGAAGCACAAGCTGTCGCTGCGCGCGTCGCTCACGGCCGAGCTCGTGCTCGACGGTGTGCGCCTGCCGGAATCCGCGGCGTTCCCGGAGGTTCGTGGGCTGCGCGGCCCGCTGTCCTGCCTCAACGAAGCGCGCTACGGCATCCTGTTCGGCGTCGTCGGCGCCGCCCGCGCGTGCTACGAAACCGCGCTGGACTACACGCTCTCGCGCGAGCAGTTCGGCAAGCCGCTGGCGAGCTTCCAGCTCACGCAGCGCAAACTGGCCGATCTACTGGTCGAGGTCAACCGTTCGGGGCTCGTCGCGCTGCAGATCGGCCGGCTCAAGGACTCCGGCGCGCTGCACCACAACCACGTGAGCTTCGGCAAGCTGGCCAACGTCCGCTCGGCGCTCGACGTGGCCCGCACCGCGCGCTCGATGCTGGGCGCCAACGGGATTTCGCTGGAGTACCCGGTGATGCGGCACATGGCGAACCTCGAAACGGTGCTGACGTACGAGGGCACCGAGGAGATGCACGCGCTGTCGCTGGGCCAGTCGGTGACGGGCATCGCGGCGTTCCGCTGATCTTGGGTGAACCTCGGGTCGCCGGGACCCCCAGCCCCGGCGACCCGAGGTTCACGGCCGCAGGAAGTCCTTGAGGGACAACGCGATCGAGCCCGCGTCGAGGCCGTGCGCGAGATCGTGGTCGGCCCGTTTCCCGTAAGTGCGCACTTCCGTGTCGCGCAGGGTGCCGAGCGACAGCAGGCGATGCGGAACGTCTCGCAGCGCTTCGCTCACGTGGTGGGCCGAAGTGCCGTTGAGGTACGGCTCCACGAGCACGACGTCGGCGACGTCCCCCACCGCGGCCCGCAGCCCCGCGGCGTCGAACGGGCGAATGGTCGACGCGTACAGCACTGTCACGTCGAGGTTTTCGCTCGCGGCGAGCACCCGGTCGAGCATCGGGCCCACGGCGAGCACGACGCCGTTGCGGCCGCTGCGTACCCGCTGGAACCCGACGCCGAGGTGCGGCGCGGCGTTCTGGTCGGCCGAGAGCCGCAGGTACACGCGGCTGTCGCCGGGCACGGAGTCGAGCAGCAAGCGGCGGGCCTCGTCGGGGTGCCCGGGCACGTGGACGTACCAGCACGGCAGGGAGTCGATCAGCGCGACGTCGCCCGGCGACTGGTGCGTGCGGCCTTCGGCGGGCATGTCGTAGGAGGAGCCGTAGGACACGAGCACGGCGCCCGCGTCCTGGTGGACCAGGTCGAGCTTGATCTGCTCGAACGCGCGCTCCACGAGGAAGGCGTTGAACGTGTGGATGATCGGCCGCAGGCCGGCGAGAGCGAGCCCGGCGCCCGTGCTCACGAGCAGCTGCTCGCGGATGCCGACGTTCACCACCCGGTCCGGGTGCCGCCGCGCCGCGCCGGCGAGCTGGGCGGCGGAGATGTCGGCGAGGACGACGGCGACGTCCGGGTCGGCGTCCACGATCTCTTCGGTTGTGGCGAGGAAGGTTTCGCGCATGTTCAGCATGTCCGTCAGCCCTTCGGTTCGACGACGGCGACCACGGCCAGCGGGCGCCCCGGGTGTTCGCTGGTGAACGCGTCGTAGAGCGCTTCGTGGTCGCGGCCGGAGACGGTGCGCGTGGCCCAGCCCTCGACCTCGAACCGGCGGGCGATGCCGCCCGGCCAGCCGTGCGTGGACGACTGGTTGTCCACGACCACCGTGGTCAGGTTTTCCAGGCCCAGGCGCGCGGCGACCACGATGGCCTCGGAGTTGGAGCCTTCGTCGAGCTCGGCGTCGCCGACGAGCGTGACGACGCGGCTGTCGTGGCCGCGCGCTCGCAGGCCGAGCGCGGTTCCGAGGGCGATCGGCAGGCCGTGGCCCAGCGAGCCGCTGGAGATCTCGACGCCGGGCGCGCGCTTGCGGTCCGGGTGGTGGCCGAGCCGGGAGCGGGCCGAGGACCAGTCGGCGAGCTCGGCCTCGTCGAGGAAGCCCCTGACGGTGAGCACGGCGTAGTAGGCCATCGGCCCGTGTCCCTTGGAGAGCAGGAACCGGTCGCGGCCGGGGTCGTGGAAGTTCTCGGGTGAGATGTCGAGGACGCGGCCGTAGAGCACCCAGATGACGTCCACTGTGGACTCTGCCGCGGCCTGGTGTTTGTCGTCGCCGGTCATCAGCGAGATCAGCCGGGGCAGATCCGCGTAGGCCGTTGCTGTGGTGGTCATGTTTCCACGGTGCAACCTCGACCAATGTCTAGGTCAAGCGCTAACCTGGACCAATGACGAGGTTGGCGGAGCACTTGAGCATCGGGCAGGTCGCCGAACGCAGCGGCGTCCCGCACACGGCCCTGCGGTTCTACGAGGACAAGGGGCTCATCACCTCCGAACGCTCGGCGGGCAACCAGCGCCGCTACCCGCGTTCGGTGCTGCGGCGCATCGCGTTCATCCGGGCGGCGCAGCGCGTGGGCCTTTCCCTGGAGGACATCAGCGGCGCCCTCGCCACCCTGCCCGCCGACCACGCACCCACGAAAGCCGACTGGGCCCGGCTCTCGCGCGAATGGCAGCACGAGCTCGACGCGCGCATCGACGCGCTGCAGCGCCTGCGCGACCGCCTCACCGGCTGCGTCGGCTGCGGTTGCCTGTCGCTGCGCAGCTGCAGCCTGTACAACGCCGACGACGAGCTGGCCCGCTTCGGCCCCGGCGCGAGCAAACTGCGCCCGGTTGCCGAGGGCGGGATCTGAATTTCCGTTGTGGCGGCGGGGCGGATGTGGGTCACTGGTGTGGTTATGGACGAGAAGCAGATGATCCGCGTCTCGAAGCGGCTCTCCCGCCACCTGCGCCACGACCCCTCGGCGATCGGCCTCACCTTGGACGCCGCCGGCTGGGTCGGAGTCGACGAGCTGCTGGCGGCGTTGCGCCTTCACGGCATGCGCGTGAGCCGCGCCGAACTCGCGGAAGTGGTGGAGCGCAACAACAAACAGCGCTTCGCCTTCGATGAGAGCGGGCGCCGGATCCGCGCCAACCAGGGCCACAGCGTCACCGTCGAGCTGGGCCTGGAACGCCTCACGCCCCCCGAGGTGCTCTACCACGGCACCGCGACGCGCTTCCTGCCCGCGATCTACCGGGAAGGCCTGCGGCCCATGCGCCGCCACGCCGTGCACCTGTCGGCCGCCGTCGAAACGGCGCTCGCGGTCGGGGCCCGACACGGCCGCCCGGTGGTGCTCCGCGTCGCCGCCGGCGCCATGGCGGCTGCGGGGCACGAGTTCCAGCGCAGTGAGAACGGCGTGTGGCTGACGGCGTCTGTCGCGCCGGAGTTTCTGACGGAGAACTAGCCCGATCGCTGAGGCCAGGCGCTACGCACGACTTCATGCGAAGCAGGCCGCGCCGTCTCGGCGAACAACCATCGCGCCCGATCGACTCGACGTCACACCAGTAGCACGCTGCAGCCACAGGTTCCGGCCCAGCGAAAACCCCATCCGCGGAGCCGCCGCGCCGGAGTTCCTGACGAAGAACCAGCCCCAGGCCACGGTGGGCCACGCGCCCGGCGATCCCGAAGGCCACCGCCAGGTGCGGTGAAGCACTCGCACTCACCGAAGCGGGCCGCGCCATCTCGGCGAACAACCATCGCGCCCAGCCAACTCGACGTCACGCCGGCAGCCCGCGCTGCGGGCACAAGTTCGGGTGCAGCGAGAACCCCGCCCACGGCGCCGCCAGGGCTTACAGATCAAGAAGGGCTAGTCGTGGTGCCGACGGGGCCGGCCGAGCAAGCGGCGGCCCGCGTCCACCAGTTCCCGGCGCAGGCTTTCGTCGTCGAGTTGGGCGATGTCCGGGGAGCCGCCCGTCATGGCGAGGCCCGTGAGGGTCACCAGGGCGGCCACGCGGGAGGAGATGTCGGGCTCGGGGCCGGCCAGGATGTCGATGAGGGCGTTCTTGAAGCCCTCCATGCCGCGCGTCGAGTTCTCGATCGCGCGGTTGATGCCCGGGTCGCTGGAGAACAGGGCGACGAGCACGCGGTGGCGCACCACCAGATCCACGAAGCCCTCGAGCAGGTAGTCGACCTGGGTGCCGCGGCGGCGTTGCTTCGCGGCCTCCGACACGATGTGGTCGAGCTCGCGGATGGCGGGCGCCGCGACGGCCTCGGTGATCTCCGCCTTGGTCTTGAAGTGGTAGTACACGGCCGCCTTGGTCACCCCGAGCGCGTCGGCGATCATCTGCAGCGACGTGCCCTCCACGCCGTGTTCGGCGAACAGCCGCAGCGCGGTGCCGAGCAGCCGCGTCCGAGTGTCCTCTGCCGGGGCGGCGGTAGTCATCGTTCCTCCTCGTCAAGCCCAGGAAGCGTACGTGACCGCTTGTCGATCGGCAAACCGAGATACTTGCCGATCGACAAGCAAACTCCTAGCCGTGCGGCTAGTCACATACTTGCCGATCGGCTTGGCAGCCTCCTTGCCGATCGGCTAGCTTCGGCGTCACTGGTTCGTGTGACGAAGGCCCTATCCGGGCGAAACGGAGAAACACTCGTGGCGACATTTCTGTACCGGCTCGGCCGGTTGTCGTTCCGGCGGCGCGCTCTCGTCTCGGCCGTGTGGGCGGCCGTGCTGGTGGCGCTCGGCATCGGCGCACTCACACTGTCTGGCCAGCTGTCGGACTCGGTGACGATCCCCGGGACCGAGTCACAGCAGGCGATCGACCAGCTCCAGGCGAAGTTTCCGCAGGCCGCGGCCGGTGGTGCGACCGCGCGGGTCGTGATCGCGGCGCCGCAGGGCCACACCGTGACCGACGCGGCCGGCAAGGCCGCGGTCGAGTCGACGGTGGCGAACCTCAAGACGGCGCCGAAGGTCTCGAGCGTGGCCGACCCGTTCCAGGCCAAGTCGATCTCGCCGGACGGCCGTGTGGCACTCGCCCAGGTGAGTTACCAGGTCAAGGGCTTCGAGCTCACGGACAGCGACCGCCAGGCGCTGCTCGACAGCGCGACCGGCGCCAAGCAGCGCGGTTTCGAGGTCGAGTTCGGCGGCGACGCGGTGCAGGCGATGCCCGCCACCGGCGCCACCGAGGGCCTCGGCGTGGCCGTGGCGGCCGTCGTGCTGATCATCACGTTCGGGTCACTGCTGGCCGCCGGCATCCCGCTGCTCACCGCGTTGATCGGCGTCGGCATCGGCATGGCGGGCATCATGCTGGCCTCGGGCTCGCTCGAACTGAACTCCAACACCCCGGTGCTGGCCCTGATGATCGGGCTCGCCGTGGGCATCGACTACGCGCTGTTCATCGTCTCCCGCTACCGGCACGAGCTCAGCATCGGACGAGAACCCGAGGAAGCCGCGGGCCGGGCCGCGGGCACGGCCGGGTCCGCCGTGGTGTTCGCCGGGCTCACCGTGATCATCGCCCTGGCCGGGCTCACCGTGGTCGGCATCCCGTTCCTCGGCCAGATGGGCATCGCCGCGGCCGCGACCGTCGCGATCGCCGTGCTCATCGCGCTCACGCTGCTGCCGGCCATCCTCGGCTTCGCCGGTTCCCGCGTGCTGGGCGGCCGCATTCGCTTGCGCCGCAAGACGGACAAGGCTTCGCACGGCGAGCGCTGGGCCCGGCTCGTCGCCCGGCACCGCTGGCCCGTGCTGCTGACCGCGCTCGCCGGCCTCGTCGTAGTCGCCATCCCGGCGCTGAGCATGCAGCTCGGCCTGCCCAACGACAGCACCGCGGCCCCGGATTCCACGCAGCGCAAGGCCTACGACCTCGTGAGCGAGAGCTTCGGCGCCGGCGCCAACGGGCCGCTGCTCGTCGTCGTGGACACCGGGGTGAACCACGACCCCGAGTCGCTGAAGCAAGCCGTCGCGGGCATCAGCACGCTCCCCGACGTCGCCGGGGTGACACCGCCGCGCGTGAACGCCGACGGGGACACCGCGCTGCTGACCGTGATCCCGAAGAGCGGGCCGAGCAGCAAGCAGACCGAGGACCTGGTGGCGGCGATCCGCGCGCAGTCCGAGCCGCTGCACGAGACCACGGGCGCGAGCCTCGCCGTGACCGGCCAGACCGCCGCGAACATCGACGTGTCCGAGAAGCTCTCCGACGCGATGATCCCCTACCTCGCGCTGATCGTCGGGCTCGCGTTCATCCTGCTGATGCTGGTGTTTCGCTCGATCGTGGTGCCGCTGAAGGCGACGCTCGGATTCCTCGGCTCGGTGGTCGCGACGTTCGGCGCCGTGGTCGCGGTGTTCCAGTGGGGCTGGCTGACCGACCTGCTCGGCGTCGCGTCGACCGGGCCGATCATGAGCATGCTGCCGATCCTGCTCATCGGTGTCCTCTTCGGACTCGCGATGGACTACCAGGTGTTCCTGGTGACGCGGATGCGCGAGGAGCACGTGCACGGCGCCGACCCGCAGGAGGCCATGGTCACCGGCTTCCGCCACGGCTCGCGCGTGGTCACAGCCGCGGCCCTGATCATGATCAGCGTGTTCGCGGGCTTCGTGCTGGCGGAGTCGACGCTGATCCAGTCGATCGGGTTCGCACTCGCGTTCGGCGTGCTGGTGGACGCGTTCGTGATCCGGATGACGATCGTGCCGGCCGTGATGTCGCTGCTCGGGCGCCACGCCTGGTGGCTGCCGCGCGGCCTGCACAAGGTGCTGCCGAACGTCGACGTGGAGGGTGAGGGCCTGACCAAGGCGCTCGACGCGTCCGGCAGCCGCGGTGACGACGAGCGCGAGCCCGCTCGCGTGTGAGGCCGGGCCGTCCGCCTGGCGGGTCGCTCAGCCGACCAGCCAGGCGACGGCGCCGCCGACCGCCAGCAGGGCCGCCACACCCAGCGCCACGGCGATGAACTTCGCCGTCTTCCACGTGGAGTAGACGCCGCCGGCCAGGAAGCCCGCCAGGGCCAGCAGCAGGACGGCGACAACCTCTTTGCTCACGAGGCTCAGCGTGCCACACGGCCCTCACCCGGCCGGGACGGGGCAGCGGCGCTCTCAGGTGGGTGCGACGGCGCGCCGAAAACGTGACGCACGTCTCCTCGCTGTTACAGACCTGGACCGACCGTCGCGTCCGGCGCCGCGACGTGGCAAGCTCTCCGCGTGAGCGGAGCGTCCGATTCGGAGATCGTCCTGACCCCCCTCGACGAAGAGGCCTTGGTCCGGCTTCTGGACGTCGCGGTCGAGGGCGCCGACCCGCTCGACGTGCTGCCGCCGATGGACGGCCCGCCGGGCTGGACTCCCGAGCGGCGTGAGGCGTTCCTGACCTTCCACCGGCGGGTTTCGCTCGACCCCGAGACGGCGACCACCAGCGCCTGGACCATCCAGGTCGGCGGCACGATCGTCGGCGGCGCGCGGCTGCACCCCGTCCACCGCGGCAAGTCGGTCGAGATCGAGGCCCAGGTCTGGGTCGCCCGCTGGGCCCGGGGCCGCGGGATCGGCAGGTGGGTCACCGAGACCCTGATCGACGCGGCCCGCGAAGGCGGCGGGGGCCGGTATGTCGCTTCGACCACCACGGACAACAAGGCGGCACAACGCCTGATGAAGTCCGTCGGCGCGAACATCGACCTGCGCGAAGACGGGGTCGACTCCCACCTCGAGATCTAGCGGGCAGTCGACCCCGGCCGGCGCTACAGAACGCCCTTCGTGGACGGGATGCCGCCCGCGCGCGGGTCGGGTTCCGTGGCCGCGCGCAGCGCCCGCGCGACGGCCTTGTACTCCGCCTCCGCGATGTGGTGCGGGTCGCGGCCGTGGATCACGCGGACGTGCAGCGCGATCTGCGCGTGGAACGACAGCGAGTCGAACACGTGGCGCGTGAGCACGAACGGGTAGTTGTTGCCGATCGTGAAGGTGTTGAACTGCTCCGGCTCGCCCACGTGCACGCAGTACGGCCGGCCCGAGACGTCGATCGCCGCGTGGGCCAGGGTTTCGTCCATGGGGATCCACGCGTCGCCGAAGCGGCGGATGCCGCTCTTGTCGCCGAGCGCCTGACGCAGCGCCTGGCCCAGGACGATCGCGGTGTCCTCGACGGTGTGGTGCGCGTCGATGTGGATGTCGCCGGTGGCCTCGACCTGGAGGTCCAGCGAGCCGTGCACGCCGAACGCCGTGAGCATGTGGTCGTAGAACGGCACGCCGGTGGAGATCTCGACCTGGCCGGAGCCGTCGAGGTCCAGCTGGACCAGGATCGACGACTCCTTGGTCGTGCGCTCCACCTTGCCGATGCGGGTCATCGCGGTACTTCCTTACTCGCCTCGAGGAACGCGTCGTTCTCTTCCGGGGTGCCGATGGTCACGCGCAGGTGGCCTTCGATGCCGACGTCGCGGATCAGCACCCCGTGGTCCAGGTAGGACTGCCAGCTCGCCTTCGCGTCGGCGAACGGTCCGAAGAGAACGAAGTTCGCGTCGCTCGGCACCGGCGTGAACCCGAGGCCCAGCAAGGCTTCCACCACGCGGTCGCGTTCGGCGGAGAGCTTGTGGACGGTGGCGAGCGTGGCGTCGGCGTGGCGCAGCGCGGCCCGCGCGGCGGCCTGCGTGAGCTTGGACAGGTGGTAGGGCAGCCGCACGAGCTGCAGGGCGTCGACGATGGCCGGCGCGGCCGCGAGGTAACCCAGCCGTCCGCCGGCGAAGGCGAACGCCTTGCTCATCGTGCGCGAGACGATCAGCTTCGCCGGGTACTCCCCGATCAGCTGGACCGCGCTGGGCTGCGAGGAGAACTCGGCGTAGGCCTCGTCCACCACGACGATGCCCGGCGCCGCCTCGAGGACCCCGCGCAGCTGGTCCAGCGGGATCGACCCGCCGGTGGGGTTGTTCGGGCTCGTCACGAACACGACGTCCGGCTGCCGCTCGGCCACCAGCTCGGCGGCGCGCGCGGTGTCGAGCGTGAAGTCGGGCCGGCGCGGGACCGGCACCCACTCCGTGCGCGTGCCGGAGGAGATGATCGGGTGCATCGAGTACGACGGTTCGAAGCCGAGCGCGCTGCGGCCCGGCCCGCCGAAGGCCTGCAGGATCTGCTGCAGGATCTCGTTGGACCCGTTGGCGGCCCACACGTTCGCCTCCGACAGCACCACACGCGTCGACACCGTGAGGTAATCGGCGAGCTCGGTACGCAGCGCGACGGCGTCGCGGTCCGGGTAGCGGTGCAGCGAAGCGGCTTCGGCGCGCACGGCATCGGCCACGTCGGCCACCAGCTCCGGCGGCGGCGGGTACGGGTTCTCGTTGGTGTTGAGCCGCACGGGCACGTCGAGCTGCGGCGCACCGTAGGGGCTCTTGCCGCGCAAGTCCTCGCGCAGCGGCAGGGCGTCGAGGGTCACCTCGGCGCCGGGCACGGCCGGGGTCTCCTCGGTCATCGGGCCTCCCCCGCGAACCGCGCGGTCACGGCCTCGCCGTGGGCGGGCAGGTCCTCGGCGTCGGCCAGCGCGACGACGTGGCCGGCGACCTGGCGCAGCGCGTCCTCGCTGTAGTCGACCACGTGGATGCCCTTGAGGAAGCTCTGCACGGACAGGCCCGAGGAGTGCCGCGCGAAGCCGGCGGTGGGCAGCACGTGGTTGGAGCCGGCGCAGTAGTCGCCGAGCGACACCGGCGCGTAGGCCCCGACGAACACCGCGCCCGCGTTGCGCACGCGGCCGGCGACCTCCCGGGCGTGGGCGGTCTGGATCTCGAGGTGCTCGGCGGCGTAGGCGTCGACCACGCGCAGGCCTTCGTCCACAGTGGACACCAGGATGATGCCGGACTGCTTGCCGCCCAGCGCCTGCCCCACGCGTTCGCTGTGTTTGGTGGCCGCGACGCGCTCGACGAGCTGCTTGTCCACAGCGTCGGCGAGTTCCTCCGACGTGGTGACCAGCACGCTCGCGGCGAGCGGATCGTGCTCCGCCTGGCTGATCAGGTCGGCCGCGACGTGGACCGGGTCGGCCGTCTCGTCGGCGAGGATCGCGATCTCGGTGGGGCCGGCCTCGGAGTCGATGCCGATCACGCCGCGCACGAGGCGCTTGGCCGCGGTGAGGTAGATGTTGCCCGGCCCGGTGACGATGTCCACGGGGGCGAGCTCGGCGCCGTCGGTGTCCGTGCCGCCGTACGCGAGCAGCGCCACGGCCTGCGCGCCGCCGACGGCCCACACCTCGTCGACACCCAGCAGCGCGGCGGCCGCGAGGATCGTCGGGTGCGGCAGGCCGCCGAAGGCCGCCTGCGGGGGCGAGCAGACCACCAGCGAGCGCACGCCCGCGAGCTGCGCGGGGACGACGTTCATGACCACGGTGGACGGGTACACGGCCAGCCCGCCTGGCGCGTACAGCCCGACGCGCTCCACCGGCACCCAGCGCTCGGTGACGGTGCCGCCCGGGACCACCTGAGTGGTCACGTCGTGGCGGCGCTGGTCGGCGTGCACCTTGCGGGCGCGGCTGATCGACTCCTCCAGCGCGGCGCGCACCTGCGGGTCGAGCGCTTCGAGGGCCTTGGTGAGCTCGTTCGCTTTGACGCGGACGGTCGCCGGGCGGACCTTGTCGAACTGCTCGGTGTACTCGAGGACGGCCTCCACACCGCGGTCGCGGATCGCCTCCACCACCGGCCGAACGTGATGCAGCGCCGCGTCCACGTCGTATTCGGCGCGCGGCAGGGCGGCGCGCAGTTCGGCGGCGGTCGGGACCTGCCCACGCAGGTCGGTGCGGTTCAGCATGGTGACCAGGGTACGAGGTGGCTCTCCGCGTCCGGGCAGGGATACTCGGTGGTGACCTGCCGTCCCACGATGAGGGAGAACGCCGTGCCGCGGATCGCGTTGTGCCAGCTGAACTCGGGCGACGATCCGGAGGACAACCTGAAACTGGTTCGCTCCGGTGTCGAGGCCGCGGCGGCTGATGGTGCCCGGATTGTCGTGTTCCCGGAAGCGACGATGGCGCGGTTCGGGCGGCCGTTGGGGCCGGTCGCGCAGCCGCTCGACGGGGCGTGGGCGTCGGCGGTGTCGGCGATCGCTTCGGAGCATGACGTGGTGATCGTGGCGGGGATGTTCACCCCGGCCGATGACGGGCGGGTGCGGAACACGCTGCTGATCACCGGGCTGGGGGTGCGGTCGTCGTACGACAAGATCCATTTGTACGACGCGTTCGGGTTCGCGGAGTCGGACACGGTCGCGCCTGGGGACAGTCCCGTGACCTTCGAGGCGGAGGGGACGGTGTTCGGGGTCGCCACGTGTTATGACATGCGGTTTCCGGAGCTGTTCCGTCGGTTGGCGGATGACGGTGCGGACGTTGTGTTGGTGCCGACGTCGTGGGGTGCGGGTGAGGGGAAGCTGGATCAGTGGCGGGTGCTGGTGCGGGCTCGGGCGTTGGATTCCGGGTGTTGGGTTGTGGGGTGTGGGCAGGCTGATCCCTCCGTGTCGGGGATCGAGGTGAATCCGAAGGCGCCGACGGGGATTGGGCATTCTCTGGTGGCGGATGGGTTCGGTCGGGTGTTGGTGGAGTTGGGGGATGGAGCGGAGATGGTGGTGGTGGATCTCGACCCATCCGTGGCGGGGAAGGCTCGGGGGGCTACTGGGGCGTTGGCTAATCGGAGGTTGTGAGGGTTTCTCGGTCCTGGGTTCGTGGGTTTCGGTCCTCGCAGGGCGTGTTGCGTCAGGTGTGCACCCCGAAGCTGGATTGTGTTGACGGCCGGTGAGCCGTTGTCAAGGCGGGAAAGCGTGCCTTGACAACGGCTCGCCGGCCGCAAAGAGGCTTCGGATCGGGGTGCCGGGGCGGGGCTGGGTGCAGGTTTCGTCGCGTGGGTGGGCGGCGGTTGGTGAGGTTGGCGCGGCCTGGGCGACCCGTGAGTTGGGCAGGCGGGTGGCGGTTGGTGAGGTTTGCGCAGCCCGGGCGGTCCGTGAGTTGGGCAGGCGGGCGGCGGTCGGGTGGTGGCCAAAGCGCCCCAATGTGGCGTTCAGTGCGTTCAGCGCACCCAATGCGGCATTCGGTGCGCTCGGCGCACCCGAGGTGGCATTCGGTGCGCTCGGCGCACCCGAGGTGGCGGCTGGTGAGGGTGGACCCGGCCCAGGTTGGGCGTGAGTTGGGTGAGCGGCCGGCCGTCGGGTGGTGGCCGGAGCGCCCCAATGTGGCGTTCGGTGCGTTGGGCGCAACCAACGCCGCGTTGGGGAGGGCGGGCGGATGAGGTTAGCGGAGTAAGCCCTCGCGGATGGCGACGCGGACGAAGCCCGCGCGGCGGCGTTCGCCGGTTTTGTCGCGGATGCGGTCGAGGTAGGAGCGTACGGTGCGGACGCTGATGTTGAGGATTTCGGCGACGTCGACGTCGCGTTCGCCGGCGGCGACCAGGCGGAGGACCTGCTTTTCGCGTTCGGACAGGACGATTTTGGGGCCGGCGTGGCGGTCTTCGCTGTCCTGGATGATCATGCCGGCCAGGGTGGGTGAGACGTAGGCGTTGTCCTGGGCGATGGTGCGGATGGCGCGCAGCAACTCGTCGCCGTCGACGTCCTTGGAGAGGAAGCCCTTGGCGCCGGCCTGCATGGCGCCGAGGACTTCGGGCTGTTCGGCGTGGGCGGAGACGACGAGGACCTTGTGGCCCATGTGGCCGACCTCCAGGACGGCGGCCGCGTCCTGGACGCCGCGGAGTTTGAGGTCGAGGACAACGACGCTGCCGGCGGGCTGATCCTGCACGGCGAAGCGGGCGACAGAGTCGGCGACGGCCCCGAGTTCGATGTCCGGGGCCTCGGTCAGCACGCGCGCGACGGCGTCGCGGTAGAGCGGGTGGTCTTCGATCACGCCGACGCGAATCCGCTCGGGAGCGGCCGAACCCTCCGTGCCGCGGTCCGACGCGGGCGAGCCCGCCGTGGTGCCGTGGGGCGCGGTCGAGCCCGCCCCGGTGCGGTTCGTCACGGCCGAGCCGCCCGTCGCGCGGTCCGTTTCGGCGGAGCCCTCCGTGGCGCGGGTCCCTGCCGAGCCAGCCCTGGCACGGTCTGTCACGGCCGAACCCGCCCTGGCACGGTCCGTCGCGGCCGAGCCGCCCGTCGCGCGGTCGATCGCGGCCGAGCCCTCCGTGGCCCGGGTGGTCCCGGCTGAGACCTCCGCGGCGCCTCCCCCAGCGTCGGTCATGTCACGAAGTCCTTCCGGCGCCGCCGACCAGGCCGCGGCGGATGGCTTCCTTCACGAGGCCCGGGCGGCGGCGTTCGCCCGTTTTGTCGCGGATGCGGTCGAGGTAGCCGCGCACGGTGCGGACGCCGATGTCGAGGATGGCGGCGATGTCGATGTCCCGTTCGCCCGCCGCGACGAGGCGCAGGACCTGCTCCTCGCGGGGCGAGAGCTCCATCTCGGGCCGCGCCACCGGCCGTTCGGTGTTGTCCTTGATGATCATCCCGGCGACCACGGCCGACACGTACGAACCACCCTCGGCGACCGCTCGAATCGCGGTCAGCAGCTCGTCGACGTCCACGTCCTTGGACAGGAACCCCTTGGCCCCGGCGGAGATCGCGGCGAGCACCTGCTCCGACTCGGCCTGCGCCGAGACCACGAGCACGTGGTGCCCGAGCTCGCACACCTCCAGCACGGCGGCCGCGCCCGCGACCCCCGGCAGGCCGAGGTCGAGCAGCACGACCGAGCCCGGCGGCTGGCGTTCCACGTGGAAGCGCGCGACGGAGTCGACAACCGCCCCCAGCTCGATGTCCGGCGACTCGGCGAGCACGCGCTCAACCGACCGCCGGTAGAGCGGGTGGTCTTCGATCACCGCCACCCGGATCCGGGCGGACTGCGTCTCTTCGGCGCGTGGCCGTTCCTCTGTCATGTGCACCGACTCGCTCACCCTGTTCCACCCGACGGCACCGGCTGCCCGGCCGTGGCCGGATCCAGCGCGGGTCCCGTCGGCACCAATGCCAGGAGACCGCTCGCGAGCGCTTGCCTGGCCACGGAACCGTAACCGAGCGAGGCCAGCGCCGGGGCGGTCGCGACCGGATATTTTCTCCCCAGGTCCGTGACCAGGTAGGTCGTGCCGGAGCCCGTGTCGGAAACGACGGCGCCCCCCGAGGGCGGCACGTACACCTCGTCGGCCACGCGCGCGTCGCGCCGAGTCGTCACGGGCAGCGCGCGCCCGCCCGGCGGCACCGGGACGTCGGCGGAGACGAAGATCCGGCCGCCCTGCGCGCACAGCGTCACCGACGAGCCGGTGATCGGGGCCTTGCCGGGGATCCGGTCCGGGTAGGCGGCGGGGTCCGCGCCACCGGCCCGCGACGCCGCGACCTTCGGCACCGCGGCGACGTCGGCCGCGCGTACGCGCACCGGTGCCGGGTTGCCGTCGTACGCGCGTTCGTTGTCGGGCGTGGTGACGAGCAGGCTCGCCTCCGTCGGGCCGACGGGCTCGAGGCCGTCGGAGTGCACGAGGTAGTACGAAGCGGCGTCGCCGGCGCTGGCCATCGCGTCGACCACGGCGAGGACTTCGCCCACGCGGGTGTTCACGTCGCCCACCCGCGGGCCGGGGCCGCCGGCACCCGGCACGGCGATCTCGCCGAGGTCGCGCCCGGCGGGCACGGTGTCGATCCACCGCGACGACACGGCGATGGTCGGGTAGCTGTCGAACTGAAGCGCGGCGGCGGCTTCGTCGCTGAGCTGGTAGCGGCGCCCGTCGGTGACGAGGTAGCGCGGGCCCGCGGGCAGCCGGACGATCACGCCCGAGCCGCGCGGCAGCTCCGTTCCCCCGGCCGGCGCGCCGAGGACCACCGCCACGAGGGGTTCGGCGGACGCGGGCGCGTCCTGCGTTGTGCGGCTGCAGCTGGTCCACGGCGCGGAGACCAGTGCGGTCGTGGCCGGCAGGGAGTCGGGGGCGCCGGAGATGCCGATCTCCGTGCCGCGCGGGGCGGTGCCGAGGTCGGTGGAGGACACGGACACCGTCGCGTCGCCGTTGCCGCCCGCGAGGAGGCGGGCCGACGCGTAGTTGAGTACCGGGTGCACCGCGCCGTCGGCGCCGAACACGAACCGCGCGCCCGTGCCCTGCTCGACGATCACGTGCCCGCCGGCCAGCCAATCCTTGCCGCCGGAGGGGTTGAGCAGGCCGATCACGCCGAACACGGCCGTCACGAGCAGCGCGGCGGCCAGGCCCAGCACCGTGCCGAGGACGAGCCGGCGGCTGGGCGAGACGGGGTGATTGGCGTCGGCGGCCACGAGCGCGGAGACGAGCCGGCGCCGGAGGAACTGGTAGGCCTGGATCTGGTCCCGCTGCGTCCACACGCTGCCCTGGCCCCCTCACACCTTGTTCCGGGCGCGAGCGTAGGAGCGCGCGGAGCGGGCGAAGAGGGTAATTTTTACGCCCTCGTGCCGGTGTGTGGAGCACTAGCGTTACCGGTACCGCCCGGGGAAGGGGACGCCGTGTCCGTGTCAGCACCGCCGGCCCCACTCGCGCCGGCGGCCACCACCACGCCGCCTTCGCGGGCCGGCGCCGCCGCGCTGCCCTGGCTGCTGCCGGTCCGGCCGCTTCAGGCCGCGTTGTGGGAGATCGCGACGATCGCGGTGCTGCTGGTGTTCTTCGTCGACGGCGTCACGCAGCCCGCGCGGATCGCCGTGGCCGCGGTGGCCGCGGTGCTGGTGCTGACCACGTCGGTGCGCGTCGGTGGCCGCCACTTCGCCGCGTGGGCCGGCGCGTGGCTCGGCTACCGGCTGCGGCGCCACGACAGCCGCCGTGACAGCCCCGACCCGCTGCACCGCGTTGCCGGGCCCGTGCGAGTACGCCAGCACGTGGACCGCGCCGGCAACCGCTTCGGCGTCGCGGAGGTCGACGGCGACTGGAGCGCCATCGTCCGACTCACGCCCGGCGCGGCCGAGCCCCCGGCCGAGGCGCTGCTCGCCATCCTGCGCAAGTCGTTCCACGGCACCGACATCCCGCTCGCCGCCGTGCAGCTGCTCACCTGGGCCGTGCCCCGCGGCACGCAGGTCTACCGCGCACGCTGGCTCGCCGTCCGCTACCGCCCCGAAGACGCCCCCATCGCCGCCCTCGCCCGCGGCGGCGGCGAGCTCGGCGCACTGCGCAGCACGGCGAGCGCGGCGCTGAGCCTCATGGTCGCGCTGGCCGAGGCGGGCTATCCGTCCACTGTGCTCGAAGCCGGCGAGCTGACCGCGGAACTTCGCGTGGCCCTGGGCGTCCCCGCTTCCCCCGTGCCCCTGGAAACCGACGGCGACGGCTGGCGCGCCTGGTCCTGGGCCGGCGCCACCCAGTCCTGCTACCGCCCCCGCTCGACGCGCGGCCTCGCCGGCATCCTCGGCCTCTCCGTGGCGGACGCCGCCTTCACCGCCACGTCCGCCACCCTGCGCCGCACCCCGGGCGGGCGCGAACGCATCGACGTGACGCTGCGCGTCGGCGCCCGCTCGGGTGCGGAAACGCCGGTGGTGCACGGGGTTTCGGCCGTTCCGCTGCACGGCGGACACGAGGCGGGGGTGCGGCGGACGTTGCCGCTCGCGCTGACCTGAACCCCGCTCCCGCACCGGCCCGATTGGCACTCCGTTCGGCCCCCGAATCGGCCCTTCTGAGAGGGCCACCGGCCGGTTAGGGTCGGGCGCATGACGCTGGATCTCGCGGTGGCCAACGCGGCCGCCTTCTGGACGATCGTCGCCGAGAGCCGCGGCCACGCCGTGACCACGCGGCCCGGGTTCGTGTGCGTGCACGGCAGCGAGCGCAGCGGGATGCGGATCGTGCTGCGGACCGCGACCCCGAGCCCCGACGACGTCGCCGAGCTCACCGAGCTGGCGAAGAACGCGCCGACAGTCCTGGTCGAAGACGCGTACGGCACTGTCGACATGTCTCCCCTCGGCCTCACCGATCGGCAGCTGCCCGTGATGACCCGCACCGGCCCCGGCTTCGGCGAGCGCAGCGCCCTCCGCGCCGACACTCCGGATCTGCTCGCGACGGTGGAAAACGTGGTCGTCCACGGCTTCCCGCTCGGCCGCCACCAGCCCTACGTCCGCGGCGAGGTCTTCCCGCCCGCCCTGCTGAAGCGAGAAGGCGTCACCACCTGGCTCGTCACCCGCGACGACGAACCCGCCGGCGCCTGCCTCGCCATCGACGACGGCACGGCGGTCGGCCTCTACTGGGTCACGACCCTGCCGGCCCACCGTTCCCGCGGCGTCGGCCGTGCGCTCATGCACACCGTGCTGTCCGAAGTGGACGGGCGAACCGTCACCCTCACCGCCGCCAAACCCGGCAAACCGCTCTACGACTCACTCGGCTTCACGGCGGTCGGCTCGGCCACCTGGTGGTCCTAGGTAGGTTGTCGGCATGACGGTGGGCAGCGCGTTCTGGATCGCCGCGGTGCGGGCTCGCGAGTCCGAGCGCGAAGACCGGCTTTTCGACGACCCCTTCGCCCGGGAACTCGCCGGGGAACGCGGCTTCACGACGATGGCCGCGTCCGAACGCGCCACCGGCGGCGAGAACCCGTACATCCCCGTCCGCGTCCGCTGGTTCGACGACCTGGCCACGACGACACGGGACGTGACACAGGTCGTGCTACTGGGCGCGGGCCTGGACACCCGCCCGTACCGGCTGGACCTGCCGGCCACGCTCGACTGGTACGAAGTGGACCGTGCGGAAGTGTTCGCCACCAAGGAACCCGTGCTCGCTCAAGCCGTCCCGCGGTGCCGCCCCCACACCGTCGTCGCCGACCTCAGCACCGACTGGACGACACCCTTGCTCGACGCGGGCTGCCAACCCGGTGAGCGAACCCTCTGGCTCGCCGAAGGCCTGTTCTTCTACCTCACCGAAGACCAGATCGTCACACTGCTGAAGACCGCGGCACAACTCTGCGCACCGGGCAGCCGTTTCGCCGCCGACGTCACCGGCACCACCGGCCTCGACTCCCCCGCGATGCAGCCCTACCGAAACTGGTGCGCCGACAACGGTTTCCCGCCACCGTTCGGCTCCGACGACCCGGCCGCGCTGTTCCAAGCCGGCGGCTGGCACACGGACTACCTCACCGCACCGGGCGCGGCGGACGCGAACCACGGACGCCTCCACCCCCAGCCCGGAGGCGTCGTCCCCGGCCGCACCCACTTCGTGACCGCGACAACCTAGCCGCGCACGGCTTCGTACACCCCCGCGATCATCCCCACGAACGGCACCAGCGCCAGCAACACCAGGAACTCCGACACGTCCAGCAACCGCGACCAGTACGGCGACCGCACGCCCTTCGCCACGCGGGTCGCGTACACCAGGCAGACCACGGCGGCGATCAGCAAAGCCGCACCGGCCGCGAGAAGGACCGTGCGGTTGTCGGTCGCGATGAGCCACGCGCCGGCCGTGAGCACCGTGACGACACCGAAACCGGCCAGCACCAGGCGTTGCAGCCGGCCCGCGTACGACCGCGAACGCTGCACCCAGGCCACGCCCACCAAAGCCGCCAGGCCCGCTTCCCACGGCCCGCCCGAAACCGCGAGCGTCACCGCCGAAGCCAGCACGACGAGGCCCAAAGCCACGAGCAAGGCGGTCAGCAACATCTGCGCGTACGTGGTCCGGCCGATGACCTCCGCCCCGAGCGACGGCTGTTCGTTGGCCCGGAAGGATTCCATGTCGTCCGGCACCCGCGGCAGCGGCAGCCGGCCCAGGCGCAGCGCGAGCATCGGCGCCACGGCGGCCAACGCCGTCGCCAGCACCGCCGCGACCGCCGCCGCGGCGACCGGCTTCACCCCGGACAGCAGCACCACACCGGTCGTCAGCGCGCCGAGCCCCGCCGAACCCGTGATGGCCACGAAAAGCGGCAGCCGGTCGGCCACCGACACCGCGGCCAGCACGCCGTACACGGTCACCGCGGCCAGACCGGCGGCCAGCGGGCCGGCCGACAACGAGAACACGCCGTGCGGCGGCAGGATCGACATCCCCGCCAGCAGCGCGACGAACACCCCCGCCACCGCACCGGCCGCACCCGCGCCGGAATCGCCGTAGGCGCGGCTCAACGCGCCGCCGCCGAGCAGCAGGATCAACGACAACAGCCCCGTCGCGATCGGCGCCAGCACACTGCCCGCCGTCGACGCCTGCACCAGCAGCCCACCGGCCGCCAGCAGCACCACGGCCGCCGCGATGCCGGCGCACCGCGCGATACGAGGGCCCCACGCGGTGGACGCGGCGTCGCCGACACTTGCGATCGAGTCGACGACGTCGTCGAACAGGAGGGGTCCGCGGGGACGTTCGCGCGGCGTCAGGTGCAGCACCTCACCGTCGCGCACCTGCGCGGCGGCCACAGTGAGCCCGAGCGCGAGCGGCGCGCCGCCCAGCCGCGAGAGCACCCACCCCGGGTGCTCGGCCGCGGCCTGGCCCGTCGCGCCCGCGAGCCGCACGAGCTGCGGCACGAGCTCCGCGAACGTGCTCTGCTGCGGCAACGCCACGTCGACGCGGGCGCGCGGCGTCACGATCGTCACGCGCCGGGTGGACCCGGCCAGAGCCGGCGCGCTCACTGCACGGACCTGGACGCCTCGATCACCGGGGCGAACTTCGCACTGCTCGCCTCGGCCAGCTTCTGCAGGCCCGCGTTCACCGCCTCGAGCACGATCTCCGACAGGTTGCGCGCGTCGTACTCGCGGATCGCGCGCGGGTCGATGTCGATGGAGGTGAAGCGGCCGTCGCCGCGCAGCGACACCGTGACCTCGTTCTGCCGCGAAGCTGCCTTGACCTCCATGGCCTCGACCGAGCGCTGGATGCGCTGCACCTCCTCGGTCTGCCGGCGGACCTGCGCCAGCAGCTCGTCCATGTCCGGCACGGCGTACGGGTCGGTCACAGCTGTTCTCCTTCTCCTGCGGGGTGGGTGCGGCGGACGTGCACGCTGGCGACGAACTTCCGGAAGTCGGGGGTGAGGCGTTGCGCGGCCTCGGGTTCGGCCGTGAAGACGAGCTCCAGCACCACGCGCCCGATGGGACCGTCGGCGCCCGGCACGGTGAGGTGCACCTGCGTCTGCACCAGGTCGGTGCCCTCGCCGGTGCGCATCCGCAGCACCTGCGTGAGGCCGGGCGCGGCGGCGTTGCCGACGTCGTGGCGGCTCACCACGTCGAGCAGCGCCATGGTGCGGCCCAGCCGTTCCACGGCCTCGTCGGCGATCTCGGCCAGCGTCGCCGGATCGGGGCGCTGGCGGACGCCGAGCGTGATGTTGGGCGTGAAGCCGGCTTCGGGGTGCACCGCGACGAACGCGACACCCGGCGCGCCCGCCCCCGCCGGGTCGAGCGGCGTCCACCCCTCGGGGACGTCGAAACCCAGCGGGAGCGAGACGGTGTCGGAAGGCAGTTCTGTCACTGTGTCTTCACCAGGACCCCACGTAGTTCACGGCGTCGTCCCACGTGTGCCCGACGTAGTCCGCGGCCTCACCCGCCACGTTGCCGACGGCGTCGACCGCCGCGCCGCCGTACTCGCCGATGGTGTGGCCCAGTTTCGGCAGATCGATGTCGATCTTCGCCCCCACGCCCGCGCCGAGGCCGAGCGCGACGCCCGCCTTGAAGTTCACCTTGATGTGCCCCGCGTCGTACACCGCCTGGCCGTCGAGCTGCGCGCCGAGGCCGTACTGCAGGGTGCCGTTGGCGCCGACCCCGACACCGGCGACGTCGGCCGAGACCTCGCCCTCGACCTTGCCGCCGACGAACGCGTTGCCGTGCAGCCCCAGCCCGTGGGCGCCGAGCTGCGCCGAACCGCTCACCTCACCGCCGGCGAAGACCGACGCCTTCCCTTGCGCCTCCGCGACGCCGTACTCGAGCTTGCCGTCCGCGCTCTTGTCGAGCGCGGCGAGCTGGGCGTGGCCCGACGCCTTGGCGTCCCAGCCCTCGGAGGTGATTTTCCCGTCGTACTCGGGGGAAAGGCCGTCCTGGTCGTGCTGGGTCTTGTAGTAGGTGATCTCGGTGTTCTTGAAGGCCTTGTCCTTCAAGGTTTCCGGCTCCGGCTGGCCGAACGGCGTGTCGGCCTTCTTCGGCGCGCGGGTGCCCTGAAGGCCGTCCCAGGTGAGTTTCTTCCAGCCGGAGTTGCCGAACCACGAGGGCACGGTGCGCGGCCGGCTGCGCCCGTCGAGCGGTTCCCCGTTGAGCCAGTGCAGCGCGCCCGTGCTCCACTTGCCCAGCTCGTGTTCCAGCCGGCCGACGCCCTCGGGCGGGAAAAGCTGTTCCAGCGCTTCGGAAAGCTCGTCAGCCACCTGCTTGGCCATCGCGACGGCCTGTTCGCCGAGCGAGCGCGCGGCCGAGATGAACGCGCCGACCGCGTTGGGGTTGGCGGCCTTGGCCTGGCTGGTGAGCTGCGCGCCGTACTGGTCGAACTGCGCGAGCACGGAATCGAGTGCCTGCCGGGCCCATTGCAGCAGCTGCGCGGCCTTCGCCAGCCGCTGCGCCTGGTCGGCCAGCTTGGTGCCGTCTTCGGTCAGCTCGTCGGCGGACTTCTGCGCGGCCGTGACGTAGGCGGTGTAGGCGGCGCCGTCCCAGTCGGTGTGGAGGTCCTTGGCCGCCTGGGAGATCTCGGTCGCCTTGCCGGACACCGTCGACGCCTGCGTGCCGCACTGCTGCGAAGCGGTGTTCAGCGCAGCCGGGTCGCCCGTGACCCGGCGCTGGTACTCGAGGAGCACCTGCCGATACGACGACAGGACCGAGCTGACGACCCCGGAGGCGTCGACGGCCATGGCCTAGGCGCCCTTCGCGTCGATGCCGACGTGCTGCTGGAAGTGCTGGCCGTTGTAGGTGAGGTCCAGGTCGATGTCGAGGTCCTGGCCCGCGGGCGCCTCGACCGTCGACTGGCCGGTGGACAGGTCGGTGTGGATCACGACCTCGTTGGCGCCGGCGGGGGCGATCGGGCTGACGGTGCCGCCGGCCGGGGGCGTGCTCGGAGCCGTGCCCGGAGCCGAGGTGCTCGGGTCGACGGCGATCCAGCTGTTCGACGGGTCGAGCGGGGTGCCGTTGGCCGTCACCGGCGTGGTCGGCGTGGTTCCCGCGGTCCCGGCCAGCGCGGGCGGCGTGTAGTTCGTGAACGGCGGCTGCCCGGCCGGCGCGGTCGCCCCGCCGCCGACACCGCCGCCGGTGCCCCCGGCGATCGCCTGCTGCCCGGCCGCGCTCGCCACCGACGGCGGCGCCTGCGGAGCCGTGACCGGCGTGCTCGACACGGCCGTGTTGCCCGTCGCCCCGGCCGCGGCGGCCGAACCCGCGTCACCGCCGTGGAACAGCTTCTCGATCTCGCCGATGATCTGCGCGACCTGCGTGATCTGGTTGGCCAGATCCCCCGCGCCGAGCGCCTTGAGCAGCGCGCCGATCGCCATGATGAACGCCTTGAGCGAAGCGCTCGTGGCCGTGGACAGGGCCACGGCGGCGCCGTAGGTCCACCAGTTCGACATGAGCGACGCGACGGTGGGGTTCACCGCCGAGACCACCGAGCGGTAGGCCTCCTGCGCCGTCTTCACGAGCGTGCCGGACACGCCGAGCAGCTGCGCGCCCTTCTCGATCACCCCGATGATCTTCGTGAGCTGGTCGAGCGAGTCGGTGATCTTCTTCAGCGCCGTCTCCGACGCGCCGCCGGACCAGACCTTGCCCAGCTGGTCGGCCGCCTTGCTCAGCTCGGCGTAGAGCGACGCGAACTCGCTCGCCTTGTGCAGCAGGTCGAGCACGTGCTTCGCGATCTGCTCCGGCTGCCCGGTGACGATCTGCGGCAGCGTGGTGATGGGGCCACCCGAGGACGCCGTGGCGTCCATCGCGCTGGAGTTCGGGAATGTCAGCATCGGACCTCACTTGCTCGGGAGTCGGGAGTCAGACGGATGCGGGCCGGTAGACGCTGAGCTTGGCCAGGCCGCCGAGGCCGGGGTCGACGAGTCCGTGGTTGTAGAGGGCGCCGCCGTCGCCGGCCACGCCGATCACCGGGCCGGAGTCGGCGAATAGCAGGGGTTCGACCACCACGACGTCGCCCGCGTGCACGCCACCCGGCACATCGCCGAAGGTGCGGGCGGTGCCGGAGTAGACCTCGATCAGGCCGACCCGGGCCTGGTTGTCGGCGTCTCCGGCGAGCCAGTCGTTGAAGTCGGCGACGCCGTGGAAGCGGGCGTCGGTGATCGGGTGCTCGCCCAGCTTGCCGAGGTCCGCGTCGCCCAGGTAGCGCAGCACGTTGCCGACGGAGCTCGGCTCGCCGTGGGCGCCGGCGCTGTCGTTGATCGCGATGGTGGCCAGCTCGCCGGCGTGCGGGGTGCCCCAGATCGACGACGAGGGCGCGGTCGCGGTGGAGGTGCCGTAGCCGCTCGCCGCGGCCTGGTCGGCCGCCTGGTAGGCGTCGGCGCTGGTCTTGACCAGGCCGTTGATCTGCTGCAGCAGCTGCAGCAACGTGCGCACCGCCGTGACCTGGGTCGACTGCAGCGCCGAGTTGGCCGCCGCGACGGCGCTGCCGAAGGCGGCGAACGACGTCGGCTGGACCACGAGTTTCTCGAGGTCGGCGACCGCGTTGATGCCGTGGGCGACGATGCCGCCGACGTTGCCCACGATCGAGCGCATGGCCTCGGGTTCCGCCCGGTACTCGCCCGCGGTGACCATGGCTCTCCTTCCTGGGTGCGTCGTGCCGCCTCCCCCGCGAGGGTGGCCTCGGCAGAGCGTAAAAGCGTGCCCGGCTGCGAGCGGACGGCAAAAGTACCCACCAGGACGGCCGCGGTGGTGGCGAAAATACGGGGTATGAGCCCGTCGGTCGACCGCCTGGACCTGCTCGGCGAGCAGCCCGGGGAGATCATGCTGCAATCCCCGCCGATGCTGCCCAAGAGCGGCTCGGGCGGGCTGGTCCAGCTCATGATGTTCCTGCCGATGATGCTCGGCATGGGCGCGATGTCGTTCGTCTACATCGGACGCGACGGCGGCGTGATGACCTGGATCTTCGGCGCCCTGTTCGTGACCGCGATGGGCGGCATGGTCGTGATGTCGCTCGGGCGCGGCGGGATGGCCAAGAAGGCACAGATCAACGAGGAGCGCCGCGACTACCAGCGATACCTGGCCGGCCTGCGCACGAAGGTGCGCGCGGTCGCCGACGAGCAGCGCGCGGCGCTCATCGCGCAGCAGCCCGACCCGGCCGACCTGTGGGCGTACGTGGAGACCGGCCAGTACTGGGACCGTCGCCGCGGCGACCGGCACTTCGCGCTGGTCCGGGCGGCCACCGGCCCGCAACCGCTGGCGACGCCGCTGCGCGCGCCGCAGACCGTGCCGCTGGAGGACCTCGACCCCGTCTCGTCGACGAACCTCAAGTACTTCATCCGCACGTATTCCACTGTGGAGGGTTTGCCCGTTTCGCTTTCGCTGCGCTCGTACGCGGCGGCGACGCTTTCGGGCCGGCGCCCGGACGTGCTCGGGATGACGCGTTCGCTGCTGGCGCAGCTGGTGACGTTCCACTCCCCCACCGACCTGCGCGTCGCGTTCTGCGTGGCCCCGGACCGGCGGCACGACTGGGAGTGGGCGAAGTGGCTGCCGCACGCCACCGCGCCCGCCCTGACCGACGCGACGGGCCGGCGCCGGCTCGTGGCCTCGGGCCCGGTCGAGCTGGCGGAGCTGCTGGGCCCGGACCTGGGCGACCGTCCGGCGTTCACGCGCCGGCCGGGCACGCCGCAGGACCCACCGCACGTGGTGGTCGTGGTCGACGGCGGCGGCACGCAGGGCGAGCCGCGGCTGCTCGCCGAGGAGGGCCGGCTCGGGATCACCGTGCTGGAGGTCGGCGGCGAACAGCCGCGTGCGGCGTCGAACGAGCAGCTGCTGAGCCTGCACGTCGCGCCGGACCAGCTCGGCATGGTCGTGCTCGACGGCGGCACCGAGGCGCGGCTGGGCTTCCTCGGCACGCCCGACCAGCTCGACCGCGGCGCGGCGGAGGCGCTCGCGCGCACCCTGACGCCGCTGTACCAGGGCACGGCCGTGGTGAGCGAGAAGCCGATGTCGGCGACGTTCGGGCTGGCGGGGCTCCTCGGCATCGGCGACCCGCGCGACACCGACACGACCGTGACATGGGCACCGCGCGCGGCCCGCGACCGGCTGCGCATCCCGCTCGGCGTGAACCCCGAGGGCCGGTCGGTGGAACTGGACTTCAAGGAGTCGGCCGAGGGCGGCATGGGCCCGCACGGTCTCGTGATCGGCGCGACGGGTTCGGGCAAGAGCGAGCTGCTGCGCACGCTCGTGACCGCGCTGGCCGTGACGCACTCGTCGGAGAAGCTGAACCTGGCGCTGATCGACTTCAAGGGCGGCGCGACGTTCGCGGGCATGACCGGGCTGCCGCACGTGTGCGCGGTGATCACCAACCTGTCCGACGACCTCGCCCTCGTCGACCGCATGGCCGACGCGTTAAACGGAGAGCTCCTGCGCCGTCAGGAACTCCTGCACTCGGCCGGCAACTACGCCTCGGTGCGCGACTACGAGAAGGCGCGCGCCGACGGGGTGCCGCTGCAGCCGTTGCCGTCACTGCTGGTGATCATCGACGAGTTCTCCGAGCTGCTTTCGTCGCGGCCCGAGTTCATCGACCTGTTCGTGGCGATCGGGCGGCTGGGGCGTTCGCTGGGGATCCACCTGCTGCTGGCTTCGCAGCGGCTGGAGGAAGGCCGGCTGCGCGGGCTCGACTCCCACCTGTCGTACCGGATCGGGCTGCGGACGTTCTCCGCTTCTGAGAGCCGCGCGGTGCTCGGGGTGGCGGACGCGTACCACTTGCCGCCGGTGCCGGGTTCGGCGTATCTGAAGTCGGACAACGACACTTTGACGCGGTTCAAGGCCGCTTATGTGTCGGGTGAGCTGCCGCCGCGGAGCACGATCGTGCGTGAGGACGGCCGGCAGGTGGGGGTGCTGCCGTTCACCTTGGACGCGGTGGATGTGCCCTTGGCGGCGCCGGTTCCCGTGGCCGAGACGGCCGAGACGGGCACCGGGGAAACCATCATCGGCGCGATGCTTTCCCGGCTGGAAGGCCGTGGCCCGGAGGCCCACCAGATCTGGCTGCCGCCATTGTCCGAACCACCCACGTTGGACCAGCTCCTGCCGCCGCTGGGCGACGACCCGTCTCGCGGCCTGTGCCCCCTCGGCTGGGGCGGCAACGGCAAGCTCACCATCCCCGTCGCCCTGGTCGACAAACCCTTCGAACAACGCCGCGACATGCTCTGGGCCGACTTCTCCGGCGCGGCCGGCAATGCGTTGGTGGTGGGCGCACCGCAAAGCGGCAAGTCGACTTTGCTGAAGGACATCGCGGCGATGCTCGCGTTGACCCACACCCCTGCCGAGGTGCAGCTCTTCATCCTGGACATGGGCGGCGGCGCGCTGGCCCCGATCGCCGGCCTGCCGCACGTCTCGGGCTACGCCACCCGTCGTGATGCCCAGCGGTGCCGCCGGGTGGTGGCCGAGCTGACGACGTTGCTGGAGCAGCGCGAGGAGTTCTTCGCGGCTCAGGGTCTGGAGTCGATGGCCGCGTTCCGCGCGCGGCGCTCGGAGTTGGTCGAGAGCACCGACGGCCGCGAATTCGGCGACGTGTTCCTGTTCGTGGACAACTGGACCACCATCCGCCAGGAGTACGAGCAGCTGGAGGAACAGATCACCGGGCTCGCCGCGCGCGGTCTCGGTTTCGGCATCCACGTGATCGTGACGGTGAACCAATGGATCGGCGTCCGCGCCCAGCTTCGTGACGCCATCGGTACCCGTTTCGAGCTGCGCCTGGGTGATCCGGCTGATTCTTCGATCGACCGCAAGGTTGCCTTGAATGTGCCGGCCGACCGCCCCGGCCGTGGCCAGACTGCCGACAAGCTGCACTTCCTGGCCGCCCTGCCCCGCGTCGACGGCGACCAACGCCCGGAGACGATCGGTGCCGGTGGCCTGGACCTGGTCCGCCGGGTGACTGCGGCGTGGCCTGGTGCCCGGGCTCCTCAGGTGCGTTTGCTGCCTTCGGAGGTGCCGCTGGAGTCGCTGCCCTCGGCGGCTTCCGGGCGAGTCGTCCTGGGCATCGCGGAGTCGACCCTGCGCCCGGTCGAGCTGGACTTCGCCGCGGACCCCCACTTCCTGGCCTTCGGCGACGTGGAGTCGGGCAAGAGTTCCCTCTTGCGAGCTCTGGCTTCGGGCATCTCCACCGCCTTCTCCCCCGACCAGGCCCTGATCCTGGTGGGCGACTACCGGCGTGGCCTGATGGGCGCCGTTGATCAGCCGCACCTGCTCGGCTACGCCGGCGCGGAGAACACCTTGACGGACCTGGTGGGCCAATGCGCCACGGCCATGCGGAACCGGCTGCCGGGCCCGGACGTGACGCCAGAGCAGCTGCGCTCGCGGTCTTGGTGGCGGGGGCCGGATCTGTATGTGTTGATCGACGACTACGAACTCGTGGCCACGGCTGGGAAGAATCCGCTGTTGCCGCTGCTGGAGTTTTTGCCGCAGGCTCGGGATATCGGGCTGCACCTGATCATCGCCCGCGCTTCGGGTGGGGCTGGGCGGGGTCTTTACGAGCCGGTGTTGCAGCGGGTGCGGGAGCTGGGGTCGCCGGGGCTGATCATGTCGGGCACAAAGGAGGAGGGGCCGTTGTTGGGTGAGGTGAAGCCTTCACCCCAACCCCCGGGTCGGGGGACGCTGGTGTCGCGTCGGCATGGGACCGGGTTGGTGCAGGTCGCGTGGACGAAACCAGTGGAGTCCTAGGGTTGGAGCCGGCCCTGCCCGAGCCCGAGGCAGACTTCCGTCACATCACCGGACCGGCCAGCGCGTCGCGGAGATCGAGCAACTCGCGCTGGACCTCGTCGGCGGGCTCGAACGGCACTCCCGCTCGGTCGAGCATCACGAGGCAGACCCCGAGAAACCCCCGAGTGAGCTCACGGTACATGCGATTCGCGACCACCGAACTCGCCAACAGCCGCTGGACGAACAACGCCAACGCCGGCGGGTCGATACTCCAGAAGTCGTTCGCACACATCCCGGAGCCGGCCGCCTCGAGGTCGAGGTTCTCGTTCGCCGCGAGAGTCTCGGCCATATTCATGAAAAACTTGCCGATCTGCAGCGCGGGGCTCCAGACCTCCTCGTCACCGACGAAAAAGATGTAGCTCATTTGCGGGAACGCCAAGTGGATGGTGGCCTCCAGGGCCGCGGCCATTACGTCAGTCCGCCGACGGCTTCTGTTTCAGGAATTCGAGTACAGGAGGCGCATCAGCGCGGCGTCAGGAGGGCGTCGGCGGGTTCGGGATCTCGACTTCACGGAAGGGTGAGCCACCGGCGTAAGTCACGTCCCAGGTTTCGTCGAGTTCTTGTCGCACCCTTCGTGCGAGTTCCCAACCCCGCGCGTGGAAGTCGCGCTCAGCCGCCTCCGACGGGAACCCCGGAGAAGATGCCGGATCGTCGAGATCGTAGGTGGCGTCCAACTCGTCCTGCCATGCCAGCAGTCCTCTCACCACGTCGTCGCTCAGTCCCAACTCGGGTGACGCGGGATGGACGTTGTCCATTGCATCCGGACCTTCGAACCACAACGGCCAGCACGACACGTCCGCGTAAACCTTGATCGAGCGCCACCACGGCACGGTGTAGGGCGTCGGCTTCCGTGGCCAAGGCAGCCAGTCCAGCCAACGAAACGCACTCACCACAACCCCCGGACACCCACGCCTCCGACGAGATCAACGATACGGACCCGCACAACCGCAAATCCCGATCGCCGCCGGCACCCTACTTCCGTCGGTCCGAGACCCGACGGAAGTAGGTTATCAAGTTTCCACATGCCACCTACGTTGGTGAAAACATTTCACCGACCGGAGGGGCTCACACATGCGTTTCGCGAAGGCAGTGGCCGTGGTGGCGGGGGCGGCCGCGGTGTTCGGCGTGGTGTCGGCGGGGGCGGCGAGCGCCGGGCCGCGGATCATCGGTGGCGAGACGGTGGACTCGGCGCCGTGGGGTGCGCAGGTCTTCTGGGACGACGCAACGGACTTCGGCGGGTTCGAGTGCTCCGGCACGATCATCGCCGCGCAGTGGGTGCTCACCGCGCAGCACTGCCTGAACGCGCCGGGCATGCACGTGAAGGTGGGCAACGTGGCGCTCGGCCAGGGCACCGAGGCGGCCGTGGACCAGCAGAAGGCCTCGCCCAACGGGGACGTCGCGCTGCTGCACCTCTCGTCCGCGGTCGACGCGACGTTCATGAAGCTCGGCGACGCCGACCCGGAAACCGGTGCCACCAACCAGATCTACGGCTGGGGCCGCACCGAGGGCAACAACCCACCGTCGGACACGCTGAAGACCGCGGACGTCAAGGTCACCGGCCAGGGCACCGACGCGTTCAACGGCACGGCCATCACCAGCGAGGGCGTCACGGGCGCCTCGTGGCACGGCGACTCCGGCGGCCCGCAGCTCGCCGACGGCGTCCAGGTCGGTGTGTGCTCGACGGGCGAGAACTCGGGCAGCGACAAGAACGGCACGCAGAACTACGCCAGCGTCGCCGCGAGCCGCGACTGGATCAAGCAGACCGCGGGCGTCTGATTCCCGCGCAATAAACGAGCCGCCCGCCGCGTCGGGCGGCTCGTTATTGCGATGCGCCCGCCGGGCCGGTTCGGCACACTCGGTTCCGTGCTCACCGCCGAGATCGCCTTGGACGTGTTGTCCCGCCTGCGCGCCGCCGGCTGCCACGCCTGGATCGCCGGCGGCTGGGGCGTCGATGCCTTGCTGGGCCGCGAAACCCGCGCGCATTCGGACCTGGACCTGCTGCACCGCGCCGAGGAGGAGCCCACGGTTCTCGCGGCACTGCACGACTTCACCGAATCCGAGGACTTCCGCCCGGTCCGCTTCGTCCTCACCCGCCCCGACGGCGCTTCTCTCGACCTGCACCCGCTTCACTTCGAGCCCGACGGCTCCGCCACCCAGGCCGCCGACTCCTCCGGCGGCCTTTTCAGCTATCCGGCGGACTGCTTCGTCACCGGGGCAATCGGCGCCGTCACCGTGCCGTGTCTGTCGGTGGAGCAGCAACTCGTCTTCCACGAGGGCTACGAACCGAGGCCGCACGATCTCGCCGACGTCGCGGCCCTCCGAACAGTCTTCGGTCGGCCCTGAACGGTCGCTACCACTCCGACGACATGTTCGCCGACACGAGGACCTCGAGCACTGTGCCCTCGCGCGTCTCGCGCGTGATCCGCATCGTGCCCGCCGCCAGAAAGCCCTCGGCGTCGGCGCCGTGGATCTCCACGAGCTTCGCGGGCCTGCTCAATGCTTCCGGGTAAGGCCCGTGCCGATCAACCACCAGGAGCCGGACCGGACCGCGGTAGTGCGTCGACAACTCGACTCTTAGAACACTGGAGAACGCCAGTCGAACGACGTCCGGGTAGTCGTCCGACCACGGAGTCCGCAAGGACAGCTACAAGTGGCCGACCCCGTAGCGCCACAGTTGAAGACCTCGGTCACTGGACCACAACGTCTTCGGTTCGTCGCTCAAGCACACGATGGTAGCCGTCAATCCAGCAGCCCCAGCAACGCCGCCTTGTCCGGCTTCCCCGAAGCGGCCACCGGTACCTCGTCGATCACCTTCACCAGCGCCGCCTCCTCGCCGACGAAACCGGCGATCACGGCGCGCAAAGAAGCCACGTCCGGAACTCGACCCGGAGCCGGCACCACGAAAGCGTACGCCGCTTCGCCGGTGGCGGGGTTGGGGGCCGCGACGACGTAGGCCTGGTCCACGTCGGCGTGCGAGGCCAGAGCGCGCTCGATCGGGCCGGTGTAGTGGATGACCGCGTTGACGATCACGACGTCCCGGGTGCGGCCGGTCAGATGGAGGAAGCCGGAAGCATCGACGTGGCCGATGTCCTGCGTGCGGACCCAGCCGTCCTGCAACACCGAGGCCGTCTGCGATGGATTGCCCCAATATCCGGAGAACTGGCCGGCCGAGCGGACGTAGATCTCGCCCGAAGCGCCGGGCGCGACGGTGGTCCCCGAAGAGTCGCGGACGGAGATCTCCACGCCGGCGCAGGGGCGGCCGGCGGAGGCCAGCGCGTCCGGGAACGCGGCGACGTCCGCGGGGGTCAGCACGGTCAGCTTGCCCACCTCGGTCTGGCCGTACGCCTGCTGCATTCCTGGCCCCACGCGGGAAAACGCCTCCGCCATCAAGCCCGGTGCGACGGGCGAGCCGGCCACGACCAGCATCCGCACGGAGCTGAGATCCACCGGAGTGGTCCGCAGTACGTCGAGGATCTTGTACAGCCGCGGCACCGTCGTCAGGGCCGCCGTGATGTCCAGCCGCGGCAGGATCCACGGGAAATCCGGGAGCTGCGCGGGAATCACCACCGTTCCGCCCGCCAGCAGGCAGGACCGCAGGTGCGTGATCATCACCGCGCTCGTCAAGGTGCCGAACAGCAGGAACCGCCGGTAGCGCGCCGCCAGGTCCGCGGGGCTCTCCTCCGGGCGCTGCTCGATGCCCTGCGCCGTCAACGCCGCGAAGCTGTACGTCACGCCCTTCGGCAAGCCCGTGCTGCCGCTGGTGAACACGACCCAGCCGATGTCCGAAGGCCGCCCGGCGGGCACGGGTTCCTCGAAGACCGACAGCAGTTCCGGCCCGACCCGCAGGATCTTCGCCCCCGCGGCCGTCGCGCGCAGTTCCGGTGTCTCCGACGCCTCGTCGACGACGACCGCCGCCAGGTCGCCCACCACCGTCCGCAGGTGCGCGACCGGCAGGCCCGCGCGGATGCCGACGGTGCGGCACCCCAGCGTCTGCGCGGCGATCTGCGCGGCCCACCCCTCCGGCGTCACGGCGGTGGCGACCCCGACGCCGTCACCGCGCGAGACGCCCGCGCCCCCCAGGGCGGCGACGAAGCGGCCGATCAGGTCGCGCGCCTCACCCCGCGTGACCTTTCGCGGGCCGTGCTCGAACGCCACCGCGTCCGGCTCGGAGCTGAGCGCGTCGAGCACCGCCTGCGGGTAGACCATCGCACCATCCCTCGTCCGAGCCGGAAACGCAGGACCATCCCTACCCGGAAGATCTCAGAATTCCGTCAGAGCATGCACTCTCGGTGAACGCAGCGACAGCGCCACTCCCGCCGCCACCACCACGATCAGCCCCGCCGCCGCGGACAGCGTCCAGAAGTCCGGCCGGACGATCGACTGGCCGCGCAACGCCTGCCACGTCACCAGAGCCAGCACCCCCGCGTAGCCGACGACCGCGGTCCGCACCAGCCGCCGGCGCACGAGGTCCGACGACAGCACGGGATACCGCCGCGCGAGCGCCACGAGGGCCAGCGCGACGAGCGGCAACGCCTGAATCGCATGGATGCCCACGAAGTGCGGGATCCGCAGATCGCCACCCACCGTGCTCCAGCCGAGCAGCGGCAGCCCCGGCCCGCCGTCCGCGAGACCGACCGTGTGCCCGCCGAACGTCGACGGCCGCTCCCCGGCCGCGTACATCGCCTTCTGCTCCGGCGTCGCCGAGAACATCAGCAACGCCAAGCCCATCCCCACGGCCGCGAGCGCCGTCCCCCACCGCAGCGCCGACGCGAGCGCCCGGTCCGGCAGCTTCTGGAACAGCAGCAGCACGACCACAGCGGCCGTCGCGCCCCACGCCGTGAACGCGCCGGTGGCGACGATGTTGTTGATCGTCACGTCGGCCGGGGTCGCGCGGTTGAAGTGCAGCGTCCGGTCGCGGACCACGACCTGCCACACCAGCAGCGTCATGTCCATCCCGATGCCGACGGCGAACACCGTGCCGATCCACCACCCGGCCCGCCGGCCGCGCCGCAGCAGCGTGAGCAGCCACGCGAGCGTCAGCGCGTACATCCCCACCGACACCGAGAACTTGAACGGTTTGGCCCACAGCGGCGCGTTGACGAGCGTGCGATCATCGAACACCAGCCCCAGCGCCGACACCACGAGCAGCAGCGCCATCGCCCCCGCGAGCACCACGAGCGGCCGGTGCAGCCGAGCGAGTGAAATTCCCCCAGTCGTCATGCCTTCAGGGTCGCGAGACCAGCGGGAAAGGGCACTGGAGAGCGCCCCCGTCCCCGCGGTGGGGCGCGCCCCACCCCGTGTAGGTAATAGTGCCGTCAAAGCGACCGGCAGTTGTGCCGTTTGACCACACCGCCGGGTTTTCTAGCGTGACATTCACAACGCGCGGGCAGGGGCAAGCCTCTCGCGCACCGGGATCTTCCGCGAGAGGGAAGGAGGTGGCCCGTCATGTCCAGTCCGGGATTCCAGGCAGATTCCGCTGCGATGACGCGCGCCGTCCAGGGCTTCGAGGAAACCGCGTCGAACGCGAAGACGACCATGGCCAGCTTGGAGTCGGAGCTCACCGAGACTCTGCGCAACTACAAGGGCGACCAGGCCGTGGCGTTCTGGGACCTGCAGCGCCGGCTCCAGGAGAAGATGCAGGCCGCGGTGAAGGAGCTCGACACCATGTCGCAGCTCGTGCACACGAGCCACACGAACTACAACACCGGCGACTCGGACGTGCACCAGAGCTTCCAGAGCGTCGGCCACAACCTCGAGGGCGCTTCGGTGATCCCTCGCCTCAACCTTTGAGTCACGGAGAGGACCGGCAAGATGGCTGACGTCGTCGAAATCAACTTCGCCGCGCTGCAGTACAGCTCGGCGTCGCTGGCCGCCAAGGCCAAGGCACTGACCTCGCAGCTGGAGCAGCTGCACCAGAACCTCCAGCCGATCACGGCGACGTGGTACGCCTCCGGCAGCTCCGCCGGTGAGGCCGCCCGCCAGGCCGAGACGCGGCTGCGGCAGGCCACCGCCGACATCGTCGCGATCATCGCGCAGTTCGGCGGCAAGGTGGGCGACGCCCACGACCTGCAGTCGCAGCTGGAGAACCGCAACCAGGGTCTGTTCGCCTGATCCGCTCCCGACGTCGGTCGGCCGGTGCGAGAAACCCCCCGCTCGCACCGGCCGACCGGCTTTCCAGCGTCCGTTCTGCACGAGAGGGTCGGGACCGATGCACGACCAGTCGTACTACGTTCACCTCCAATCGCTGAAGGACTTCGTGCGGGAGCTGGAAACCCAGATCCACGCGATGTCCAAGCCCGACGACTTCCTCAGCACGCTCGGCGACCACCCGCTGCTGTTCGGGGAGTTCGGGGAAGCCGGCTCGCTCGTCGACGCCCACCGCGCGGCCGTCGCGGAGATGCGGGGACTGCTCGAACAGGTCCGCGGCGCGATCACGTTCGCTCAGGACGTGACCACCACCGTCGCCGACGGCTACGAGCAGGCCGACCAGTCGGTGGCCGGCGATCTCCACCAGTCGGGCAGCGAGACCGGGCTGCTCGATCCGCTGCTTTCGCTGCTGGGCCTCGGGTCCGGCGGCTCGAACCACTCCGGGGGGACGGACGTATGAGCGGCGCGCACACCAACTTCGCCGCGTACACGCACCAACAGCTGTACGCGATGCTGCAGGCCGGCGACCCCAGTAGCGCCCAGGCCGCGGCCGACCAGTGGAACTCCACCGCGATCGGGCTCCACGAGCAGGCCGAGAACCTGTCGAAGGAGCTCTCGGACTTCTCGGGCGAGTGGACCGGTGGCGCGGCGGACCAGTACTCGCACATGATCACCGACCTCGTCGGCGGCATCCGCAAGGTCGCGCAGACCGCGCAGGGCATGCAGCACATGCTGGAGGACGCGGCCGACGCGCTCGTGAAGGCCAAGGCCGAGATGCCGCCGCCGGTTTCGGTGCCGGACGTCTCGCCCGGTGAGGTTGCGCTGGCCGTGAACCCGCCGTTGCTGCCGCCCGACTCGTCGCCGGCCACCCTCGCCGCCGCGGCTCAGCAGCGGCAGCAGGCGATCGCGAACGTCGAGGCGCAGCAGCAGGCCGCGAACGCCGCGGGTTCCGCCCATGCCAAGGCGATCGTGGTCATGACCAACCTGGCCACGAACTACACCACCGCCGAGGACTCGATCCCCGTCTCGCCCAACGCGGTCGACGCGCCGGCCGCTCCCCCGGCCGGTGGCGGTGCGTCCGGTGGCGGCGCGACCGGCAACGGCCTGGCCGACCCGGGGGTCGTCGTCGGCACGCCGGCCGACTCGCACCCGCTGCCGGCCGACGGCTCCGTGGCGGGAACGCCGGGGGTTCCGGGCTCCGACCCGGCCACCGCGGGCAGTCCGCTGTTCGGCGACATGTTCACCGCGGGTCTCGCGGCGGCGTCGGCGGCGGCGTTCGGACGGTTCGGTTCGATCATGCCGAAGGTGCCGGCGTGGGCGTCCGGAAAGGACTCCGACGACAAGAAGGACGAGCCGGCGGGCACGAAGCTCGGCGGCGGCGCGGGCACCGAAGGCGGCGCCGGCGGTGGCATCCCGATCGGCGGCGGTGGCGCGCCGTCGCTCGACGGCGGCGGAATCCCCGGCGGCGGAGGGCTTTCCGGCGGCAGCGACGCCCCGGCGGCCCACTCCGGCCTTGCGGGCGACGGCGGCGCGTCGAACGTCCTCAGTGGACTCGCGGGCGGTGCGGCCGGTGCCGCGGGCGCGGCGGCGAAGAGCGCGATGCCGATGATGCCCATGATGCCGATGGGCATGGGCGCGGGCAGCGACCTCGGTTCGGGCCGCCGGATCCCGGCGTGGCTCGTGGAGACGGAGAACGTGTGGGGCCAGCAGGCGCCCGTGGCTCCGTCGGTGATCGGCGAAGAGCCGGAAACCTACTGATCGGGAGGACGGCTCGGTGACTGCTGCAGTGAACTCCGGGGGTTACCGGGTCGCTCCCGCCAAGCTCGACGCGGCCGCGGCGGACCTGGGCGGGCGCGCGGGCGCGCTCGAGACGGCGCAGAAGGCCGTGGCGGGGATTTCCGTGCCCACCACGGCGTTCGGCCAGGTTTCCGCTTCGGCGGACTGCGCCGCGACGTTGAAGAAGACGTTGTCCGAGCTCGGCGAGAAGATCGACGAGCAGGTGCAGCGCGCCAAGGTGCTGCAGAACGGGCTCACCGCGGCGGCCGCGGGGTACCGGCGGGCCGACGAGCAGGTGGCGGCTTCGTACCGGTCGTTGCTGCCCGAGGACCCGCTGCCGGCGGTGAGCGGTCCCGTCGGGGCGGCGGCGAGCGGGGCGTGGGCTCAGGACATCGCGGCGAACCGCACCAAGGTTTCGGCCGCGCTGACTTCGGAGCAGACGCATCTTGCGCAGCTTCAGTCTGCCGGTGGCAGCGCCGACGACATCGCGCGTTCGCAGCGCAGGATCGCGCTGTACCAGGACATTCTGGCGAACAACCGGCAGATCCTGCGGTTCGACCCCGAGGCCGACGGACGGATCGCCGAGCTCGTGGGCTCGATCCAGCCGGGGACGCGCAACGTCGGGCTGTTCGTGCCGGGTGTGAACACGCGGCTGGACAACTTCCAGGGTTACGCCGACCTCGGCCGCAGCCTGGTAGCCGCCGACCCGACGGGCCGTACGGCGATGGTCGTGTGGGCCGATGGCGATTTCCCGCAGAACCCCCTGGTCGAAGGCCCGGACGCGAGCTACGCGCAGACGATGGCTCCGGACCTCAAGACGTTCGGCGACGAGCTGCGCGGCCAGGTCGACATCCAGACCGGCGGCGCCGCGACTATCACCGCCATCGGCCACAGCTACGGCGGCGCGACCGTCGGACTGGCCGACTCCCAGGGGCTGGCCGTCGACCGTGTGCTGCACGTGGAGTCGGCCGGCATGGGCCACGGCGTCTGGAGCCCGGCCGACCTGCCCGCGAGCCAGGCGGGCGTGCAGCGCTTCTCGATGACGGCGCCGCTCGACCCCATCGTCGTCGCCCAGGGCAACGCCTGGGGCGCCGAGTGGACCGGCATCGGCCACGGCGCCGACCCCGACACGTTCCCGGGCGTCACGGACCTCGCGACGGGCCACGACGCGGCCGGCAACGAGCTCTGGGGCCTGTCTTCCCACAGCGACGTGCTCAAGCCCGGCTCCGACTCGTGGACCAACATCTACGGCGTCCTCACCGGCGGCGCGCTCACGACCGTGCCGGGGGTGCAGCGATGACCCTCCCGCTGCTGGCCGACGAGCTCACGGCCGTCATCGACGGCGTCGCCGCCACCTTCGGCCCCGGCGCCGTCCCCACGGTCGACGGCGAGCTCGACTGCGACCCCGCCCACCCGGGCACCCTGGTGTGCTGGCAGTACGGCGTCCGCCTCGACCACCGCGGCGACGCGGAACACCAGCTGGCGGAATCGGTGCTGCCCTCGCTGGAAGCCGTGGGCTGGTCCGCGCACGACCGCAGCACCCCGCGCGAACTCATCGCCCGCTTCCACCGCGACGGCGCCGACTTCACCGTCCACGTCGCCCGCTCCGGCGGCGGCGTCGCGATCATCGGCTCGACGCGGTGTGTGGTGCCCGCCTGAGGTCACGAGCTGCCGTCGCCTCGACATCGAGGGCAGGCAAGCGGCCGAACCCGTTGGTGCGACGGCGAATCCGCGCCACGACCGCCGACCGCAACGACCTGCGAGGCAGCGACACCGGCGCGGGACACGGGGTAGCGCGCCTGGCTCGCCGCAGCCACCCACGGCGCGGTTCAGAACGTGCTGTGCCCGGACGAACCCATTGGTGCAACGGCAAATACACGCCGCGACCGGCCTACCGCGTCGACCTGCGAGGCAGCGAAATCGGCGCGGAACGCGCGGTAGCACGCCTGACTCGCCGCCGCAGCCACCGCGGTTCAGCACGTGTCGAACCCGTTGGTGCGACGGCGAATCCGCGCCACGACCGCCGACTGCCCGCCCGTTCCGCGCCGTCTTCGCGGCGACCCGGACGGCGGTCGCGGTGCCGGGGTGAGGTGTCAGCGAAGCCAGCGCAGGGCGGCTTCGGCCGTGTCCTCCGGAGTGCGGTTGAAGGCGATGGCCGCGGTGGGCGCGAGGCGGTGGACGAGGTTCACGACCTGCTCGAAGAGTTCCAGCAACGGCTCGTGGCCGCGGATGCCGCCGCCGATGACGATGCAGCCGTAGTCGGTTTGGGTCAGGGCGGATTCGATGGTGGCCCGCGGGTTGTCGTCCGGAGCGATCAAGCAGAGGTCGGACGCCAGGCCGTGGGTGGCGAAGGTGGCTTGGCCGCGCGCGATGGCGGCCTGGACCGGGGCGGGGTCCCAGCCGTCGAGGCGGGTGGGGTCGAGGCCGATCACCAGGACGCGGCGCACGGGGATCACGCCCCGAACCGGGAGGCGCGCCACGAGCGGCGGCGGCCGCGGCGGACGGTGGCGACGGCGATGCCCGCGGCGGCGGCCAGCGCGACGCCGCCGAGGGCGATGGCGGCGGCGGGGACGTCCACGGCCGAGGTGTGCGGGGCCGGAGCAGGGGCGACGGCAGGCAGGGCAACCGGAGCGACCGACGCGCCCGGGCCCGCGACGGAAGCGGGCAGCGTCGACGAAACGGCGGCATAAGCGTCCACCACGCCCCAGCCGCGGCGGGGGTCGTGGCCGCCCGACGGGGGGCGCGAAGCCGTGAGGGTCAGGCGGGTCACGACCTGATCGCCCGTGAAGTCCGGGTGGGCGGCGCGCACCAGTGCGGCGACGCCGGCGACGTAGGCGGCGGCCAGGCCCGGGTCCGTCACCGGCCAGCGGTGCGCGACGGCGCCGCCCGCGCCGGCCGAGGTGCTGACCAGGTCGGCGCCCGGGGCGGCGACGCCGAGGTAGTCGCCGGCTTCGGTCTGGACCGGGGCGCCCGCCTGGTTCGTGGAGCCGACGGCCAGCACGCCCGACGACGCGGTGGGATAGGTGTGCGCGCCCTGCTGGGTGGCGGCCGCGGCGGAGACCACGACGGCGCCGCGGGCATGGGCGCGCGCGACCGCCGCGTCCAGAGCCGGGCTGTCGAACGCCGCCGGCACGGCGATGAGCAGGACCCCCGCGCCCCGGTCGAGGGCCGTGTCCATGGCGCCCGCCAAGGCGCCGGGGTCGCCGCCGTCGTGGGAAGAAGCGTCGACGTACTGCAGCGGCAGGAGCTTCGCGCCCGGTGCGACGCCGACGAACGTCGTCTCCCCCGAAGGCTGCGCGGCGACGATGCCCGCGGCGATGGTGCCGCGGCCGTCGCAGTCGGACGGGGCCGTGCCGGGGCCGGTGAGGACCTGGCCGGGCGCGAACTGGCCGTTCTGGGCGTCGATCCCCGTGCCGATCACGGCCACGACCTGGCCGTCGCCGCGGGTGAGCGGCCACAGGCGCTGCGGGTCGACGAGCCGCTGGCCCCACGACACGGCGCCGGTGTAGGTGCCGGACGGGTTCGCGCACGCCCCCACCGCGTTCGCGGACCCGGCGACACCGACGGACGACAGGGAAGAGGCGGCCACCAGACCGGCCACGGCGAAGACGGCTGGCCACCTCACCGCGGCACCCTCCCGGAGAATCTCGCTGTCCGACAACGGGATTCTAGTCGAGCGGGCGCCGCGGCGACAGGTTCAGCGCAGGTCCATCCCGAGGTCCAGCGCGGGCGAGGAGTGCGTGAGCGCCCCCACCGCGAAGTAGTCCACACCGGACTCGGCGTAGGCCCTAGCACGGTCGAGGGTGAGGCCACCAGAGGATTCCAGCCGCGTTTTCGGCGAAACGGCGTTGCGCCGCTCCACGGCCTTCGCGCAGTCCTGCGGCGTGAAGTTGTCCAGCAGCACCTCGTCGGCACCCGCGGCGAGCGCCTCCTCCAGCTGCGCCAGGTTGTCGACCTCCACCTCGCACGCCAGCTCCGGGGCGTGCTCGCGCGCCGCCGCCAGCGCGGCCGTGACCGAACCCGCGGCGACGACGTGGTTGTCCTTGATCAGCACGGCGTCGCCGAGGCCCATGCGGTGGTTCACGCCGCCACCGCAGCGCACCGCGTACTTCTCCAGCAGCCGCAGGCCCGGCGTCGTCTTGCGGGTGTCGCGGATCGCGGTGCCCGAACCCTCCACTTCGGACACCCAGCGGGCGGTCGCCGTCGCGATGCCCGAGAGGCGGCAGACGAGGTTCAGCGCCGTCCGCTCGGCCGTCAGCAGGCCGCGCACGGTGCCCCGCACCGCGAGCGCGGGCTCGCCCGCCGCCACCCGCGACCCGTCGGGCCGGCTGGACACCACCTCGTAGTCCGGACCCAGCACCGTGTCGAACACCGCCAGCACCACGGGCAGCCCGGCCACGACACCGGGCGAACGCGGCGTCAGCTCGGCCACCGCGCGCGCGTCGGCCGGGACGGTCGACGCCGTGGTGGCGTCCGGCCCGTAACGCAGGTCCTCTTCGAGCGCCGTGGTCACGACGCGGCGGACGTCGGCCACCTCGAGCCCCGCGTCCACGAGGGCGCGCGAGACGGCGTCGGAAAACGGGAACAACTCGGTCATGCCACACCTTCCAGGGCGATCGGGTCGGCCAGCACGGGCTGGCCGGAGGGGCTGAGCCGGATGAGCTGGCTGCGCTGCCAGACGTCGGAGCGCTCAGGAAAATCGGACCGCACGTGACAGCCACGCGATTCGGTGCGTCGCGCCGCTGCCGCGAGCAACGCCTGCGCCACCACGGTGAGCGCCGCGTCCTCCACGGCCGCGTGCGTCCACAACGGACTGTCCTGCGTGGACAGGTCCACCACGGAACCCGCCGCCGCCAGGCCGTCGGCATCGCGGCCGATCGCGGCGTAACGGCTCATCACGCGCTGCAACGCGTCGCGCTCGGCCGCCGGCGCCGACGTCCGCGAGGGCAGGCGCCCCCGCGACGGGTCCGGCAGCCGCCCGGCCGCGAGGTCGGCGGCCACGGCCTGCGCCACGCGGTGCCCCACCACGAGGCCTTCGAGCAGGCTGTTGGACGCCAGCCGATTGGCCCCGTGCAGCCCGGTCCGGGCCACCTCACCCGCGGCGTACAGGCCGGCGACACCGGAACGTCCGTCCACAGTGGTCACCACGCCGCCGCACGCGAAGTGCGCCGCGGGCGTCACCGGGATCGCGTCCACGGCCGGGTCGAGACCCAGCACCGCGCACGCCGCGTGCACGGTCGGGAACCGCTTCGCGAAGCCGGAAATGTCGGTGGCGTCGAGGAAAACGTGGTCGTCGACGCCGCCCGGCGCCAGCCCCATCCGCCGGGTGATCGCGGCCGCCACGACGTCACGCGGGGCCAGGTCGCCCAGCGGGTGCACGCCGGCCATCACCGGCTGGCCGGCGCCGTCGACAAGTGTGGCGCCTTCACCGCGCACGGCTTCCGTGACGAGCGGGCACCGGCCGCGCGCCCCGGGCGTGTAGAGCACCGTCGGGTGGAACTGCACGAACTCGACGTCGGCCACGGTCGCCCCCGCCCGCAGGGCGAGTGCCAGACCGTCGCCGGTCGCGATCTCCGGGTTGGACGTCGCCTGGTAGAGCTGGCCGAACCCGCCACTGGCCAGCAGCACGGCCGAAGCCCGCACCACGCCGGGCACGCCGTCGCGGTCCAGCACGGTCACGCCCGCCACCTCGCCGAGCGGGGTGAGCAACGCGTCGACCGCGATGTGGTGCTGCAGCACCGGCACGCGCCGGTCGCCCGCCTGCGCCACCAGAGTGCGCTCCACCTCGGCGCCCGTGGCGTCGCCGCCCGCGTGGATCACGCGGAACGCGCTGTGCCCACCCTCCCGGGTGCGCGCCAGACCCTCGGTACCGGCGTCGAACTCCGCGCCACTGGCCCGCAGCCACGCCACCGCCGCCGGGCCGCCGTCGAGGATCGAGCGCGCCGCATCTTCGTCGCACAGGCCGGCGCCCGCGGTGAAGGTGTCTTCGGCGTGCTTCGCGACCGAGTCGCCGCGGTCGTGCTCACCTTCCAGCACCACCGCGACGCCGCCCTGGGCCCAGCGCGTGTTGCCGTCGGACACCGCGGCCTTGGTCACCACGAGCACGTGGAGCCCGAGCTCCTGCGCCCGCAGCGCGGCCGTCAGCCCGGCCACCCCGCTGCCCACGACGACGAGGTCCGCGCGGGCCTCCCACAGCGGGGTTTTCGCCTGTGAAGCGTTAACCGGGGTGGTCATTCGCCGCCGCCGGGCTGCCCGATTTCGATCATCCGCTGCACCGAGGCCCGCGCCCGGGCGGCGGTCTCGAGGTCCACGTGGACCTCGTCCGCGCCTTCACGCAGGCTCCGCAGCAGCGCGGCGGGCGTGATCATCTTCATGTACCGGCAGGACGCGCGGTCGTTCACCGCGCGGAAGTCGATCTCCGGCGCGGCCTTGCGCAGCTGGTGGATCATGCCGATCTCGGTCGCCACCAGCACCGAGCGCGCCTTGGTGTCCCGAGCCGCGTGCACCATGTCGCCGGTGGACAGGATCTTCACCCGCTCCGGCGCCACCACGCCCTCGCCCGCGAGGTAGAGCGCCGACGTCGCGCAGCCGCATTCGGGGTGGATGAACAGGTCGGCGTCGGGGTTCTCCTCGGCCCGCGCGGCCAGTTCGGCCCCGTTGATCCCGGCGTGGACGTGGCACTCGCCGGCCCAGATGTGCATGTTCTGCCGGCCCGTCACGCGCTTCACGTGCGCGCCGAGGAACTGGTCCGGCAGGAAGAGAACTTCCTGGTCAGCGGGGATCGAAGCCACCACGTCGACCGCGTTCGACGACGTGCAGCAGATGTCCGTCTCGGCCTTCACCTCGGCCGTGGTGTTCACGTACGACACCACCACCGCGCCCGGGTGCTCGGCCTTCCAGGCCCGCAGTTCGGCGCCGGAGATGGAGTCGGCGAGCGAGCAGCCGGCCCGCGCGTCGGGGATGAGCACCGTCTTCTGCGGCGCCAGGATCTTTGCGGTCTCGGCCATGAAGTGCACGCCGCAGAAGACGATCGTGGACGCGTCGCTGCTCGCCGCGATGCGGCTCAGCGCCAGCGAGTCACCGGTGAAGTCGGCGATGTCCTGGATCTCGGGGACCTGGTAGTTGTGCGCCAGCAGGACGGCGTCGCGCTTGCGGGCGAGCTCGCGCACCTCCTCCGCCCAGTCCGCGTTCGCCTCCACCCCGCCGTACGGGGTCAGGTCCTGCTCATCAACCGTGGTGGTCATGTCTGGCCCTCCTGGACCGTCGACGGGTTTTCGCCTTATAATCGAAAACCGTGCGGAGTCATCTTAACACCCAGACCCCCCTGGCCCACGAGGTTCTGTGCGCCGTCCTGCAAGTGCGCTCGGACACACTGCGCGTGCTCCTGTGGCAGCGCGCGCTCGACCCGCACCTGGGCCGCTGGTCGCTGCCCGGCGGCCGGCTGCGCCCCGACGAGGACGTCGAAACGTCCATCCGCCGCCAGCTCGCGGAGAAGGTCGACGTGCGCCAGCTCAAGCACGTGGAGCAGCTTTCGGTCTTCAGCGCACCCGACCGCGTGCCCGGACCGCGCGTGGTCGCCACGGCGTTCCTGGGCCTCGTGCCGTCGGACGTCGACCCGGAGGTCCCCGAGGACACGCAGTGGCACGACGTCACCGCGCTGCCGCGCACCGCGTTCGACCACGAGGCGATCGTGCTGCGCGCCCGCGACCGGCTGCGCTCGAAGCTCAGCTACACCAACCTCGGCTTCGCCCTGGCGCCCGAGCAGTTCACGATCTCCGCGCTGCGCGGGCTCTACTCCGCCGCGCTGGGCTACCGGGTGTCGGCGACCAACCTGCAGCGCGTGCTGTCGCGCCGGGGACTCCTCGTGCCCACCGGGGACACCGCGTCACCCGGCCGGGCCGGCGGGCGCCCGGCGGCGCTGTTCTCCTTCGCGGGCAAAGGGATGCAGATCACGGACCCGTTCGCAGTCCTCAAGCCGCCGCCGAAAAGGTGACGGACTGCGAGCGTGCCCCGGTACCCGTACGGTGGACGCGTGACCGAGCCGGAGCAGGAGCAGAACCCCAGCGGGACGGCGACACTGCCGTTGTTCCCGCTGCAGACCGTACTGCTGCCCGGTACGCACCTGCCGTTGCACATCTTCGAACCGCGCTACCGGCAGCTGACCGCGGACCTCGTGGGCGGCACCGTGCCGGGGCGCGAGTTCGGCGTGATCGCGTTGCGCGCCCCGCTCGTGCGTGAGGTACGTGGTCTGGACCATGTATACGACGTGGGCTGCAGCACCGTGCTGCGCGAAGCGAAGCGGCTGCCGGACGGACGCTACGACGTGGTCACCAAGGCCGCCCGCCGCTTCCGCCTGCGCGAGCTCGACTGCACGTCGGCGCCCTACCTGATGGGCGTGGTCGACTGGCTGCCCGACGACGCCGTGCCCGCCAGCGCGGCCGAACCCGCGCAGCGCCTCGGCGAGGTCGCGCGCGCGGCCCACCGCCGGTACTGCGAGGCCGCCTGGCACGACGACGACTGGACCACACCGGACGACGACGCCGACGTCAACGAGCTCGCCTACCAGCTCGCCGCCGACTGCCTGCTGCCGCTGGAAGACCGCCAGCTGCTGCTGGAGGAGACGCACCCGTTGCGGCGCCTGCGCATCGTCTGCCGGCTGCTCACGCGCGAAGCGTGGTTCCTGGACACGCTCAGCGCCGTGCCGCTGCCGCCGACCGAGTTCGCCGACTTCTCGAAGCCGGCGAACCTCAACTAGCCACTCAGCCGAGCCGACGGCCCAGGTCCTCGCGGCCGTTCCACGCCGCGAGCAGCCCGTAGACGAGCGAGGTCACCAACGGGGCCGCCAGCCAGATCCACCCGGACTCCAGCTGCGGCGCCGCCGAGATCACCGCGCCCAGCGCGGGCGCCGTGTCGATGGCGTACTTCGAGTTCACGAACGCCACCCCGACCTGCGTGCCGAGCCAGCCGGCCAGCGCGGCCCCGCCCGCGGCCGCCACGAAGACGACCGGACCCCGGCGTTCGCGCATCAGCCACACGATCACGCCGATCAGCAGTCCCGTGGCCAGCGCCAGGAAGCCGTAGATGGCCAGGTCGTCGAAGCGGTGCCAGCTCTCCAGCTCCAGCGGCACGCGCTGCCCGTCGGCGGTGACCACACGCTCGCGCTGCGGCGGCGCCATCAGCGACCACAGCCAGCCGAGCGGGATGCCGAGCAGGCCCGCCGTCGACAGCACGCTCACGGCCGGCAGCAGGTCGGCCTTCACCACGACCTTCGGCCGCGCGCGGTGCGGGGGGAAGAGGTTCGGCACCGACCAGGCGTCGGCCACGGCGGACGACCGGTGTGCTGCCTTGCCCGCGGAATCGACCACCCGGGACTCCCTCCCTGCGTTTGTGCGGACCGAGCGTAACCGGTCAGCACCCGCGGTCAACCACTGGCGGTCTCGCCGTGCCTGCTGCAGCGCGCCGTCCACCCGACGGGCGTCACCTGAACCACCATCCGGCGGGCGCAGAACACGCAGAACCGCGGCGGTTCCAGCGCCGTGCGCGGGTTGTGGCAGGCGTCGTGATCGGCGCCGCCGGGCGACGCCTGTCCACAGTGGACGCAGAAGGCGGGTGCGTCAGCGGCTGGTTCAGAGGCTGTCACTGAGGGCCTTGACCGGCATCTTCAGCTCGTCGAGCATCTTGAGATCCGCGCTCGCGGGCCGGCCGAGGTTCGTCAGGTAGTTGCCGACGATGATCGCGTTGATCCCGCCCAGCATGCCCTGCTCCGCGCCCAGGTCGCCCAGGGTCAGCTCGCGGCCGCCGGCGAAGCGCAGCATCGTGCGCGGCATGGCGAGCCGGAACGCCGCGACCGTGCGCAGCGCGTCCTTGCCCTCGACGATCTCGAAGTTCTCGTACGGCGTGCCCGGCTGCGGGATGAGGAAGTTCATCGGCACCTCGTGCGGGCTCAGCTCGGCGAGCTGCACGGCGAACTCCGCGCGCTGCTCGACCGTCTCCCCCATGCCGATGATGCCGCCGCAGCAGACCTCCATGCCGGCCTCGGCGACCATGCGCAGGGTGTCCCAGCGCTCTTCCCACGAGTGCGTGGTCACGACGTCGGGGAAGTGCGAGCGCGCCGTCTCGAGGTTGTGGTTGTAGCGGTGCACACCCATCTCGACGAGCTCGTCCACCTGCTCCTGGGTGAGCATGCCGAGCGAGCACGCGATCTGGATGTCGTTGCCGTCGGCGCGGATCGCCTGCACGCCCTCGCGGACCTGCGAGAGCAGCCGCTTGTCCGGACCCCGCACGGCGGCGACGATGCAGAACTCGGTCGCGCCTGTCTCAGCGGTCTGGCGCGCGGCCTTGACCAGGCCCGGGATGTCGAGCCACGCCGAGCGCACTGGCGACGGGAACCGCCCCGACTGCGAGCAGAAGTGGCAGTCCTCGGGGCAGCCGCCGGTCTTGAGGCTGACGATGCCCTCGACCTCGACTTCCGGGCCGCACCAGCGCATGCGCACCTCGTGCGCGAGCTGCAGCGCCTCGCCGAGCCGTTCGTCGGGCAGCCGGAGCACGGCCAGCACCTGGTCCTCGGACAGCCCCACCCCGCGCTCGAGCACCTGCTCGCGCGCGACGGCCAGCACGTCCGCGGTCTCCGGCTTTCCCGCCACTGCGGTCACGACGTCTCCTGTCTGTCGGGGTACTGCACGGGCGCGCTCCCCGTCATGGTGCCTGAGAGCCCGCCGCACGGGTTGCGACGCCCGTCACTTATTCACGGAAGCGGCCCGCGTGAAAGCCTCGGGATCGAACTCCCCGCCGAACCACGGCGAGAGCCCGGCGCGCGCCCGTTCCACGAACGTATCGTGATCCGTCGCCGCCAGCCCCCCGGGCAGCACCCCGAGCAGGGGTGCCCCGGCCGCGTTGGGCAGGTCGCGCAGGTTCTCCACGGACGCGAGATCCGGCTCGGCCGGCCACGCGCCGACCACGACACCCGCGACGTTGAGCCCGCGCCGCGTGGCGACCTCCGCGGTCAGCGCGGTCGCGTTCAGCGTGCCGAGGCCCGGCTGGGCCACGATCACGATCGGCGCGCCCAGCGCCCACGCGACGTCGGCCAGCCCGCTGCCGTCGGCGTCGAAGCGCACCAGCAGCCCGCCGGCGCCTTCCACGAGCGTGAGATCGTGCTCGGCGTCGAGCGCGGTGGCGGCGGCCGCGATCTCGCCCGGCCCCAGCGTCGGCAGGCCGCTGCGCCGCGCCGCCGCCTCCGGGGAGAGCGGATCGGGGTAGCGCCGCAGCTCACTCGTGGTCACGCCCTTGCCGGCCAGGCGCACGACCTCGTCGAGGTCACCCGCCTCGCCCGGCGCAACCCCGGTCTGGGCCGGCTTGAGCACCGCGACGCGCTGCCCCTGCGCGAGCGCCAGCGCCGCGATCGCCGCCGTGGTGATCGTCTTGCCGACCTCGGTCCCGGTCCCCGTCATCACCAGCATGGTCACGGGCCATCAACTTAGTCACCCGCACCCGGTGCGCACCACGTCCGGGTGGGATCACCCACGATGTGGGGTGACGGGTGTCCCCGCCGCCACGAACGCGCCCGCCACCGGGTCGGACAGGTAGACCTGGGCCGCGCCGACGTCGAAGTACAGGCCGGTGAGCAGCAGCTCGCCGCGAGCTTCGGCCTCGGCGACCAGCGGGTACGCGCGCAGGTGGTCGAGCTGCTGCAGCACGTTGTGCAACGCCAGCCGGTCGGGCTCGCGGGCGGGAAGCTCGCCCCCGAGCGTGACCGGGCCGTCGCGGCGCAGGCTGGGCTCGGCGTGACGCAGCCAGCCTTCCAGCGCGGTGCCCGCCGGCGGCCCGTCGGCGAGCGCGCCCATCGCGCCGCACGAGGAGTGGCCGCACACCACGATCTCGCGCACGTGCAGCACCCCCACCGCGTACTCGACGGCGGCGTTCATCGACGGGTCGGCCTGCGCGGGCGGCACGAGGTTGCCGATGTTGCGGACGGTGAACAGGTCGCCCGGGCCGGACGTGGTGATCAGGTTGGGCACGATGCGCGAGTCGCCACAGGTGATGAACAGCGTGTGCGGGCGCTGGCCGTCGGCGAGGCCCGAGAGCGTCTCCTTCAGCAGCGGCGCGGCCCGGCGCTGGAACTCCGTGGCGCCGCGGTGGGTCCGCTGGCCTGGCAGGCGGACGTCGGCGGCCTGCCAGTCGGACCACGGGGCGAGCCAGCGCGGCACGGCGCGCGCGGCCGCCGTGCGCCGCAGCGTCGGGGTGCCCTCCTTGCCCTTGCCGAACCACGGGTGGCCGACTTCGTCGACGACCACGGTGCCACCGGCCCGTTCGTGGGCCTGCTGCCAGCTCGACAGGCTTTCGAAGGCGGCGTGGTCGAGGTAGTCGGCGACCAGTTCGAGCGTCACGACCGTGCCGGGCGGGACGGCGCCGAGCACCTTCGACAGGCGCGGCACGGACAGGAACGTGAGCACGCCTTCCACGACCACGCGCCACTCGTCGCCGTCGCGCTCGGCGTGGACGCCGGACCACACCGTGCGGCGCAGCATGAGGGCCACGGCCAGCACGATCCCCGCGAGCACGCCGGTCAGCAGGTCGAACACCACCACGCCGGCGAGCGTCACGAGGTAGAGCGCGAGGTCGCCGTGGCGCAGGACCTGCCTGAGATGGCCGGGGTTCACGAGCTTCACGCCGACGTGCACGAGCAGGCCGGCGAGCGCGGCGAGCGGGATGTTCTCGATCAGCCCGGCGAGCGCGACCACGAAGACCAGCACCCACACGCCGTGCAGCACGGCGGACACGGGGGTCTTGGCGCCCGCGGCGACGTTGGTGGAGCTGCGCACGATCACGCCCGTCACGGGCAGGCCGCCGAGCGCGCCGGACACCAGGTTGGCCGCGCCCTGGCCCACGAGCTCGCGGTCGAGGTTCGCGCGCGGGCCGGTGTGCAGCTTGTCCACGGCGACGGCCGAGAGCAGGCTCTCGACGCTCGCGATCAACGCGATGGTCACCGCCGCGAGCACGACGTCGGTCCAGCCGTCGCCGGGCAGCTGCGGCGCGAAGCGGATCTGCAGCAGGTCGCCGGGCAGCTCCACGCGCGGCAGCGTCATGCCGGCGACGAGCGAGATCACCGTGGCCACGGCGATCGCCGCGAGTGGCCCCGGCACCTTGCGCACCGCGGCGGGCAAGCGCGGCCAGACCACGAGGATCACAATGGTGAGCAGCCCGATCACGGCCGCCGCGTCGTGGTGGGCCACGACCTGCGCGGGCAGCTCGGCGATGTTCTCCAGCGCGGAGCTCTGCGCCTTCCCGCCGAGCAGCACGTGGAGCTGGCCCAGCACGATCGTCACGCCGATGCCGGCGAGCATCCCGTGCACGATGGCCGGCGAGATCGCCAGCGCCGCCCGCGCGATGCGGCTCAGGCCCAGCAGGACCTGCAACGCACCGGCGAGCACGGTGATCAGGCACGTGACGGCCCACCCGAAGGTGGCGATCGTCTCGGCCATGATCACCGTCAGCCCGGCCGCGGGCCCGCTGACCTGCAGCGGCGAGCCGCCCAGCGCTCCGGCGACCACACCCCCGACCACAGCGGCGATCAGCCCGGCGACGATCGGCGCCCCGGACGCGAGCGCGATGCCCAGCGACAACGGCACGGCGACGAGGAAGACCACGAGCGAGGCGGGCACGTCGTGGCGAAGCACGGCAAGTCGGCTCATGATCACCAGGTAACCCGAATGTGGGTGAAATGTCCGCTATGTCCCACCTGATGGCATGAATTTTTATCGGACACCCCACTTTCGGGTTGCGCGAGCGCTCGACCACCGGGCCGGCGCGCGTGCGGGTGCGCGCCGGCCCGGCGGATCAGTGCACGGCCGAGCCCGCCGGGACGAAGCCGCGGCGGATGTCGTCCAGCAGGGACACCTGGGCGGCGCCGACGTCGAAGTACATGCCCGTCAGCCTCAGGTCGCCGGCGGCCAGGGCGGCGGCCACGACCGGGTGGGCGCGGAGGTGGTCGAGCTGCTGCACGACGTTGTGCAGCGCCAGCTGGTCGCACTCCGCGGACGGGCGGTGGCCGTCTAGCAGCAGCGGCACCTCCGCAGCGCGGCGGCGGAGAGTGGCCTCGCCGTGGCGCAGCCAGTCACCGAGGCTCGTGAGGCCCTCGGGGGCCTGCCCCAGCAGCGCCTTCATCGCACCGCACGAGGAGTGGCCGCACACCACGATCTCGGGCACCTTCAGCACGCCGACGGCGTATTCGACGGCCGCGCCCACCGAGGAGTCGGTGCCGTCGCCGGCGGCCGGCACCAGGTTGCCGATGTTGCGCACGGCGAACAGGTCGCCGGGACCCGACGTGGTGATCAGGTTGGGCACGATCCGCGCGTCGCCGCAGGTGATGAACAGCGTGTGCGGCTGCTGGCCGTGCGCGAGGCCGCTGAGGGTGTCCCGCAGCAGCGGGGCGGTGCGGCGCTGGAACTCCGACGCACCACGGGACAGCGGTGAGCCGCGGTGGCGCTGTCCGGGTATCGCCACGTGCTCGGCCTGCCACTGCGACCACGGCGCGAGCCACCGCGGCAGCACCCGCGCCGCGAGGCTGCGCCGGACCGTGGGCTCACCGGAGCTGCCGCGGCCGTACCAGGGGTGGCCGATCTCGTCGACGTTCACCGTGCCGCCGGCCTTCACGTGCGCCTGCTGCCAGCCGCGCAGGCAGTCGAACGCCGCGTGGTCGAGGTAGTCCACGAGCAGCTCCAGCGTCACGTCGGCGCGCTCGGGCACGTCAGCGAGCACCTTCGTCAGATGGGGCACCGAAAGGAACGTGAGCGCGCCCTCGATCACCACGCGCGTGCCGCGTTCGCCCGCCTCGACGTGCACGCCGGAGTGCACCATGCGCCGCAGCATGAACGCGAGCGCCAGCAGCACCCCGGCCGCGACGCCGGTCAGCAGGTTCACGAACACCGCGCCGACGAGCGTCACCGCATACACCGCGATGTCGCCGTGGCGCAGCACTTCCTTGAGCGCCTTGAGGTTCACGAGCTTCGCGCCCACGTACACGAGCAGCCCGGCCAGCGCGGCGAGCGGGATGAAGCGCAGCACACCGGTGAGCAGCAGGCAGAACCCGAGGATCCAGCAGGAGTGCAGCAGCGCCGACGCGCGCGTCTTCGCGCCGGCCTCGTAGTTGGTCATGGTCCGCACGATCACGCCGGTCACAGGCAGCCCGCCGAGCGCGCCGGACGCGACGTTGCCGGCGCCCTGGCCGATGAGCTCGCGGTTGAGATCGGTGCGCCGGCCGCCGCGCAGCTTGTCGATGGACACGGCCGAAAGCAGGCTCTCCAGGCTCGCGATGAGCGCGACCGTGATGGCGGCGAAGGCCACGCCACTCCAGCCACCGGACGGCAGCTGCGGCACAAACCCGAACGACGGCAACGCGGCCGGCAGGTCCACGCGCGGCAACGACATCCCGGCGACCACGGACACTCCCGTCGCGACGGTGACGGCAGCCAGCGGCCCCGGCACCTTCCGCACCGGCGCCGGCAGCTTCGGCCACACCAGCAGGATCACGACGGTGAGCACGCCGATCAGCACGGCCTGGTCGTGGTGGCCGACGATCTGCCCGGGCAGCGCCGCGAGGTTCGCGAACGCGGAGCCCTGGGCGCGGCCGCCGAGGACCACGTGGAGCTGGCCGAGCACGATGGTCACGCCGATGCCGGCCAGCAGGCCGTGGACGATCGCGGGCGAGATGGCCAGCGCGGCGCGGGCGAAGCGCAGGAGCCCGAAGAGGATCTGCAGCAGGCCGGCGCCGACGGTCACGGCGCAGGTGACGGCCCAGCCGTAGGTGGCGATGGTGTCGGCGAGCACCACGGTCAGGGCCGCGGACGGCCCGCTGACCTGCAGGGCCGACCCGCCGAGCAGGCTCGCGACCAGGCCGCCGACGACGGCGGAGACGAGGCCCGCGAGCAGCGGCGCGCCGACCGCGAGGGCGACGCCGAGGGAGAGCGGCACGGCCACGAGGAAGACGACCAGCGAGGCCGGCACGTCGTGGCGCAGGATGTTCCGAAGGGTCTGGTCGGCCTTGGTGCGGCGGGACGGGGGTCCGGTGTCGTGTTCACCGCGAACGATCTCGATCATGGCGACAGGAAAGCGGAAAAAGATCGAAAAGTCCGCTACGCGAACGATCTTCGGGTTCGTTTGTGAACCGGAGAACTAGGACGTTTCCGGCAAAGCTCACCAATCAGTCAGACGCTCACGAAGTGGCCCAGACCTGATCGCGTGGAAACCCCTGTCTTCCGGCAACTTTGCATGACTCACGGTATACAGCCCGTGTCTTATGGCCACGGTCACACCCGGCCGGGTGAATTCAGGCTTTTTCCGCCGCCGCGAGCATCGCACCGGTGATCACGGCCAGGTCCGCGTCGTTCGTGACGTACGGCGGCATCGCGTACACGAGGTCGCGGAACGGCCGCAGCCACGCGCCCTCCGCCGTCACGATGTCCGTGGCCACGCCGAGGTCGACCTCGTGGCCGAGCTGCAGCACGCCGATCGCGCCGAGCACCCGCACATCGCGCACGTGCGGCAGGTCCCGCGCGGGCTCCAGTCCGCGCCGCAGCCCCGCCTCGATCCGGGCGACGTCCGCACGCCACCGGCCCTCGGCCAGCAGCCCGAGCGACGCGTTGGCGACGGCGGAGGCGAGCGGGTTGCCCATGAACGTGGGCCCGTGGGCCAGCACCGGCAGGTCGCCGCGCGCGATGCCATCGGCGATCTCGGGCGTGCACAGGGCCGCGGCCATCGTGAGGTAGCCGCCGGTGAGCGCCTTGCCCAGGCACAGCACGTCGGGCGTCACGCCGGCGTGCTCGGCCGCGAACATCCGGCCGGTGCGCCCGAAGCCGGTGGCGATCTCGTCGAACACCAGCAGCACGTCGTGCTCGCGTGTGAGCTCGCGCAGCGCGCGCAGGTAGCCGGGGTGGTGGAAGCGCATCCCGCCGGCGCCCTGCACCACGGGTTCCACGATCACCGCGGCCAGCTCGTGCGCGTGCTCCTCCAGAGCGGCGGCCAGAGTGTCCACATAGGACTGGTCGACGGGCGCGTCGAAGCCGGCCGGCGGTTCGGGCACGAACACCTGGTCCGGCAGGACTCCGCGCCACAGCGAGTGCATGCCGCCGTCGGGGTCGCAGACGCTCATGGGCGTGAACGTGTCGCCGTGGTAGCCGCCGCGCCACGTGAGCAGCCGCCGCTTCTCCGGCAACCCGCGCGAACGCTGGTACTGCAGGCACATCTTCACGGCGACCTCGACCGAGACCGAGCCGGAGTCGCACAGGAACACGTGCTCGAGGCCCTCGGGCGTGAGGTCCACGAGGGACTTGGCGAGCGTGATGGCCGGCTCGTGCGTGAGGCCGCCGAACATCACGTGGCTCATCCGCCCGGCCTGCTCGGCCAGCGCCGCGTCGAGCACCGGGTGCCGGTAGCCGTGCACCGCCGCCCACCACGACGACATGCCGTCGACGAGCTCACGGCCGTCCGAGAGCTTCAGCCGCACCCCGCTCGCCTCGGCGACGAGCAGCGGCGCCACCCGTCCCGGCATCGGCGCGTACGGGTGCCACACGTGTGCGGCGTCGAGGGCGAGCAGGTGGTCGGCGCTGGTGTCCACGCGCCGACCCTACGTGCCGCCCCGCCCGCTCCGCGCACAAGACCTCAGCCGAGCAGCACCGGCAGCGACTTGACGCCGTGCACCAGCGGGCTCGTGCGGTAGACCAGATCCTCCTCCGACCCGGCCAGCCGCAGCTGCGGGAACCGGGCCAGCAGCGCCGTGAGCGCGATCTCCGCCTCCATGCGCGCCAGCGGGGCGCCGACGCAGTAGTGGATGCCGTGGCCGAAGGCGACGTGGCCGCCGGCCGCGCGCGTGACGTCGAGGTCGGCCGGGTCGGGGAAGCGCCCCTCGTCGCGGTTGGCGGCGAGCAGCGAGACCTGCACGAACTCGCCCGCCGGGATCTTGTGGTCACCGACCTCCACGTCCTCGACGGTGTAGCGGAGGGTGGCGATGTTGATGGGCCCGTCGAAGCGCAGGAACTCCTCGACGGCGCCCGGCATCAGCGACGGGTCCGCCGCCAGCTTCGCGCGCTGCTCGGGCGCGCGCAGCAGCGCCAGCACCGCGTTGCCGATCAGGTTCACGGTCGTCTCGTGGCCCGCGACGAGCAGCAGGAAGGCCATCGAGACGAGCTCTTCCTCGCTCAGCGAGTCGCCCTCGTCGGTCGCGTGCACGAGCCCGGACAGCAGGTCCTCGCCCGGCTCGGCGCGCTTCTGCGCGACGAGCGCCACGAGGTAGGTGTGCATGGCGATCGCGGCCGCCTGCATCTCCTCGACGTCGCCCGCGCCCAGCAGGATGTTGGACCAGCCGGTGAACTCCCCGCGGTCCGCCTCGCGCACGCCGAGCAGCTCACAGATCACGGTGATCGGCACCGGGCCGGCGAACGCGGCCATGAGGTCGACCTGCTCGTGCTCGGCCATCGCGTCGAGCAGCTGGGTGGTGATCTGCTCGATGCGCGGACGCAGCCCGGCGATCGCCCGCGGGGTGAACGCCTTGTTCACGAGCTTGCGCAGCCGCGTGTGGTCCGGCGGGTCGGTGTTGAGCATGTGCGCGCCGAGCAGCTGGCCGAAGTTCCGGTTGATGTTCTCGGCCCCGACCTTGGCGGCCATCAGGTCGTAGGCGCCGCGGTTGTCCTTGCTCAGCCGCGGATCCGCCAGCAGCGCCCGCGCCTCGTCGTAGCCGGTGACGAGGTACGACGGCGTGCCGCGCGGCATCCGGATCGGGCACACGGCGCCCTGCTGGTGCAAGCGCCCCAGCGTCTCGTGCGTGTGCTGCATGAACTCGTCGTCGATCACGGGAATTTCTTCGACGGCCACTTCGCCCCCAAGGTTTCCGTCTGACTGGTCACGTGCTCCCCAGTATGCCCACGCAGCGGTGTGCTGCGTGTGGCCCGAGGGCAGGATGGTTTTCCGTGCGCTACCGACCGATCTCCCCCGATGTCCTGGCCGCCGAGCTGACCGAGCGCGTCGCGGCCCTGCCGCACCGCCGGCTGGCGGTCGCCGTGGACGGCGCCCACGGGGCCACCGACACCGCGGGTCTCGCCGACGCGCTCGTGGACCCGTTGCGGCTGCTGGGCCGCGCGGCGGTGCGCGTGCCCGCGAGCGGGTTCCTGCGGCCCGCGTCGCTGCGGTTCGAGCACGGCAAGCGCAACCCCGACGCGCGCTACACCGACTGGCTCGACCTCGGCGCCCTGCGCCGGGAGGTCCTCGATCCGCTCGGCGACGAAGGCAGCGGCGAGGTGCTGCCGGCGCTGTGGGACACCGAACGCGACCGCGCGACGCGGCTGGCGCGCGTGCCCGTGCCCGAAGGCGGCGTGGTTCTCGTCAACGGCGAGTTCCTGCTCGGAGCCGGCCTCGCGTTCGACGTCGTGGTGCACCTGTGGCTCTCCCCCGCCGCGCTGCGCCGCCGCCTGCCGGGCGACGACGCGTGGGCACTGCCCGCGTACGAGCGCTACGAATCGGAGGTCGACCCGGGTGCGCTCGCCGACGTCACGGTCCGCGTCGACGACCCGCGCCACCCGGCCGTGTACGAGCCCTAGCGCACCGCGGCGACCGGATCGCCGTCCAGCAGGCCGGACAGGCGCTGCGCCATCGTGTCCCAGCGCCAGTTCTCCGTGACCCACGCGCGCCCCGCCTCGCCCATCCGGCGGGCCCGCACGGGGTCGGCCAGCAGGGCCTCGAGGGTGTCGCGCAGCTGGCCGACGTCCCGGCCGTCCACGACGTGGCCGGTCACCTCGTCGAGCACGGCCTCGGGCGCACCGCCCGACGTGCCGGCCACCACGGGCAGCCCGGTCGCCGACGCCTCCAGGTAGACGATCCCCAGCGCCTCCACGTCGAGCCCCTTGCCGCGGGTGCGCGCGGGCATCGCGAAGACGTCGCCCGCGTTGTAGTGCGCCGGCAGCTCGGCCCACGGCACGGAGCCGGTGATCACCACGTTGTCGGCCACGCCGAGCTCGGCGACGAGCTCGGTGAGCCGCTTGCGGTACGGACCACCACCGACGAGCAGCAGCGCCACGTCCGGCACGCGCTTGCGCAGCTCCGGCAGGGTGCGGATGAGCATGTCCTGGCCCTTGCGCGGCACGAGCCGTGACACGCAGACGACCGTCGGCCGGTCGCCCAGGCCGTGGCGGGCGCGGATCTCCTCGCGCGCCCCCGCGTCGGGCGCGAAGAGCGTGGTGTCGACGCCCGACGGCAGCATCTCGAGCCCCGCCATCGGCCCGAACGCCGCGCCGAAGCGGCGGCGCGTGTACTTGCTGACGTAGGTGAGCACGTCGACCGTGTCACCGATGCGCCGCAGCGCCTGGCGCGAACCCGGCAGCATCGACCAGCCCACCTCGTGCCCGTGCGTGGACGCGACGACCCGCCTCGCGCCGGCCTGGCGCAGCGGGTGCCCGAGCAGCGCCAGCGGCGCCGCCGCGCCGAACCACACGGCTTCGCAGTCGCGAGCCCGCATGATCTGCTTCGCGCGCCGCAGCACGTCGGGCGTCGGCAGCATCAGCGACGTCGGGTGCCGCACGACCTCGAAGGGCGCCGAGGCGTCGAAATCGACGTGCGAGCCGGTTTTGCCCTCCCACGACGGGGCGTAGACCACCAGGTCCTCGGCCGGGAGCCGCGTGGCCAGCGAGTTGAGGTAGTTCTGGATCCCCCCGGGCCGCGGCGGGAAGTCGTTGGTCACGAGCAGCGTCCTCAGCACACGGGCAGGCTATCGGGCACGCCGCCGGCGCCGAGAGCCCACCGACGACGACGGGGCGGCACCGCGTGTGCGGTACCGCCCCGTGGTCACGGAAGGGTTGCTGCTCAGCTGCTGGGGCGGCGAGCGCCCACGTACTGGCTCTGCAGCGGCGAGATCTTCACGACGTCGCCGGTGGTCGGAGCGTGCACCATCTTGCCTTCGCCGATGTACATGCCCACGTGGGAGACCGGGGTGTAGTAGAACACCAGGTCGCCCGGCTGCAGCTGGCTGCGCGGGATCGGGGTGCCGAAGGTCGACTGCTCCCGGCTCGAACGCGGCAGCGAGATGCCCGCCTGCCGGTAGGCCCACTGCATCAGGCCCGAGCAGTCGAACGTGCTCGGCCCGGTGGCGCCCCACACGTAGGCGTCGCCGAGACGGCTCAGCGCCGCGTCCACGGCCGCCTGGGCCGCGGGCCCGGGCGCCTTGATGTTCACCGGCGGGGCGCTGCCCTTGTCGCCGCGCAGGGCCTGGTCCAGCGTCGACAGCGAGGGCTCGGTCTTCTTGAGCTGATCGATCTGGTCGTTGAGCGTCTTTTGCTTGGCCTTGATGTCGTTCGCCAGCTTGGCGGCCGCGTCACGGGCGTCCGTCGCGCGCTTGGCGGCGTCGGCTGCCAACTTCGTGGCGTCCTGCGCCTGCTTCACGGCACCGGCCAGCGCGTTAAGCGCGGCGTCCTTCTGGGACGCGATCTGGTCCAGCGCGGAAGAACGCTCGAGGAACTCCTGCGTCGACGTGCCCGCGAGGAGCGCCGAGAGCTTGTTCATCTGCACGCCGCTGAGGAACGAGGCGCCGGCGAACTTGTCGACGTCGACGCGGTAGAGCTTCTCGTTGTTCTCGGCCTGCTGCACGGACTTCTTCGCGTTTTCGACGTCGCCGTTGGCCTTGTCGAGGTCCTTCTGGCGGGCCGCTTGGTCGTCCTGGGCCTTGAGGAGGTCCTCGTTGGCCTTCTCGGCCTGCGAGGCGAGGTCGCGGTACTTCGCGAGGGCGTCCGAACCGGAGTCGGGCGGGGTCTGGAGGGCGGGGATGGGAGCTGCGATGGCCGTGGCCGAGGGCTGGGCGACGGTGACCATGGCGATCACCGAAGCTGCCGCGAGGGCACCTGACACCACGCGCTTGACTGGATGCGACTGCACGGTCGCGCGTGTCTCCTTTGCTGTCGGGCCGCCGTCGGAACCTCGTGACGCCAAAGAGGTCGGGGGCCCTCTTCCGTGCGTCCACCCCGCGCGTTCCGGCCGCGTTTCACTGCAACAGCCTCACGCGCACGGTGTGGTTCCGGTCCTGGCTCCCCGACAAAGCCTTTTCCGGCGGCGATCCCGCGTCGCCGTCTTGCCGACGGCTGCTGGCCGCGAGATCTCGGACAGGTTACGAAAAGACCGTCACCGCGTCCACCGGGCCCCACATAAAAACTCTCCGTAGTTCGCCGAAACACCATCGGACCAGCGAGGGAGGGTTTGTGTGACGACAGTCATACTCTGTGGTGTCAGAATTGCGTGAATTCGCTACCGACCGTTCATCTGATCCGATCGACCACTCGTCGCGCCGTTATCACCCACAAGTGTCACGCTGGCTTACGTTCGGGCTCCGAAACCAAGCGCAGCCGGGGCACCATCCCCGCCTCGGCGAGCGCGTTCACGGCTCGCCGTTCGTCCGCGTCCCACGCCAGGGCGACCGGCGGGCCGAGCAGCACGCTCACCACGCAGTCGTGGCACGCGTGACCCCGCACGGCGCAGCGGTCGCAGTCGACGACCAGCGTGTCGAGGTCCGCCGGATCGACGTCGCTCACGTCGATTCCACCGAGGTCGAACTCGCCGAGCTCAGTGGTCTCCACGCGGTCGAGGTCGCGGTCGGCCGGTTCGCCGGCTTCGGTTCGGTCGGGCGGGTGGTGGTTCGTGTTCTCGGTCACGGGAGGCTCCTCACCGCAAGTTGGCTGTCGTGCTTCCTGGAACGCACGGTAGGAGCCACCACCGACAGTTTCCGGCCCGTCGGCCCCGGCCGTCCCCCGGACGGGTCTCAGACGCGGCTCAGGCGGCTGACCAGCACGGCCGAGGGCGCCGAGTGCGCGCCGGTCGCGCGGACGGAGTCGGCGACCGCCCGGTCGGACGTCGCCACGACCATCGGCCGGCCCTTCGGCTCGGCCGCCACGAGCGAGCGGATCACGTCGTCGGCGAGCACGCCGCGGTCGGAGAACAGCACGCGCACGCCACGCGGCACCGCCGCCGGCACGGACAGCACGCCGGCCCCGTCGAACACCACCGTGACCTCGGCGCTCGTGCGCGCAGCGAGCGCGGAGAGCTGGTGGATGAGCCGGTCGCGCTGGTCGGCCAGCGCCAGCTCGGGGTAGCCGGTCTTGGTGACGTTGTAGCCGTCGACGATGAGGTGCACGTTCGGCAGCGCGAGGTAGCGGTCGAGCGCCCCGACGTCCTGCACGCGTCCGCCCGGACCAAGCCCCGACGTGGCGCCGCGCACCATGTCGGCGGGCCGCGCCCCACGGTCGCTCAGCATCAGCTCGCGGCGCAGGCCGGTCACGGCGCCGTCGATCGTGTCGACGAGCAGCGCCAGGCGCACCTCGTCGGCTTCCCGGGCCTCACGCGCCGACTGACGGGCGATCTCGGCGTCGGCGACCGCCCGCTCCGCCCGCGTGCGCTCGGCCGCCACGCGGCGCCGCTCGCGGTCCAGCTGGGTGGTCAGCGCGTCGATCTCCTCGGCCTTCGCGGTGCCGCCGCGCGCCAGCTCGGCGCGGGCCTCCTCGGCGGCGTCACGGGCCTGTCGCAGCTGCACACCCTGCTCGCGCAGCCGGCGCAGCAGCTTCTCCACTTCGGCCTCGCGTTCACCGCGGGCGGTCTCCACGGCGCCGCGCGCCTGCTCCAATTCGCCCCGCAGCTCGGCCAGCTCCGCCTCGAGCTTCTGGTTGCGCGCGAGCGCGGCGTCGCGTTCGGCCCGCAGCGCCGTCTCTTCCGCGTTCTTCGCGACGAGCCGCACGCGCCCGGCCGCGCCCGACTCCCCCAGCAGCACGGCGGCGGCCGCGCCGACGACGGAATCGGCGGCGTTGGGGTCCAGCGCGTCGGTGCGGTGCTCGCGCAGCCACTCGATCACGGCGGTGCGGAACTGCGCGGAGTCGCCCAGCGCGGCCAGCAACGCCGCGCCACCCAGCTTCGCGCGCTTCGCCGGGGCGAACTTCGCGACGGGACGAAGCTGGCGCGGCACGTCCGTGGGCGGCAGCTTCGCGACGGCGGTGGCCGCCAGCTCGGCGATGCGCTCGCGCACGGCGTCGGGCAGACCGGTCCACGAAGCGGGCTCGGGTGCCGCCGTGTCGGCGTCGGTGGTCTCGGCCGCGGCGGTCCCGGCCGGTACCTCGGCGGCGTCAGCCCGCGCCGGGACGCCCGAGGGGCCGACGGCTTCCTCGGGTTCCACCGGATCCACGGGCTGGGGGTGCATTGGTCCAGGGTAGGCCCCGGGGCCGGATCGCGCCCCGCTGGTTACCGGACGTGGGAACCACCTCACCAGGCTCCCGCGCCACACCCGTCACACGGATCGTGCCGTCCGGGATTGTCGGTGCCCCGTCCTAAGGTGCCCGATCATGGACACCGGACCGCGGCCCGGCCAGGCGCAGCTGGCCTTCGACGAGCTCGGCACCCCGTTGCGGGACACCACGTTCGTCGTCTTCGACCTCGAGACCACGGGCACGAAGCCGGGGCCGGACGCGATCACCGAGATCGGGGCCGTGAAGGTGCGCGGCGGTGAGGTGGTGGCCGAGTTCGCCACGCTGGTGAACCCGGGTTCACCGATCCCGCCGCAGGTGGTGGAGCTCACGGGCATCACGCAGGCGATGGTCTACGACGCACCGCGCATCGAGCGCGTGCTGCCCGCGTTCCTCGAGTTCATCTCCGGCGCCGTGCTCGTGGCCCACAACTCGGGGTTCGACACGGGCTTCATGCGGGCCGCCTGCGAGGGCCACGGCTACGTCTGGCCGCGCGCCACGGTGATCTGCACGGTGAAGCTCGCCCGGCGCGTGATCCCGCGCGAGGAGGCCCGCAGCTACCGCCTGTCGAACCTGGCCATGCTGCTCGGCTCCCGCACCCGGCCCACGCACCGCGCGCTCGACGACGCCCGCGCGACCGTCGACGTGCTCCACGCCCTGCTGGAGCGGGTCGGCAACGTCGGCGTGCACACCGTCGAAGAGCTCGTGGACTACCTGCCCGAGGTGACCACCGCGCAGCGGCGCAAACGCCACCTGGCGGCCGACCTGCCGTCGCGGCCGGGGGTGTACCTGTTCCGCGGAGCGCGCGAGGAGGTCCTCTACGTCGGCACTGCGCGGGATCTGCGCCGGCGGGTGCGGCAGTACTTCACGGGCTCGGAGAGCCGCGGGCGCATCCGCGAGATGGTGGCGCTGGCCGAGCGGGTGGAGGCCATCGAGTGCGCCCACTCGCTGGAGGCCGAGATCCGCGAGCTGCGGCTCATCGCGGCCCACCGGCCGATGTACAACCGGCGTTCGAAGAACCCGCACCACGCGTGGTGGGTCGGGCTCACCGACGAGGCCTTCCCGCGCCTGTCCGTGGTCCGGCTGCCGCGCGAAGGCACGCTCGGCCCGTTCCGCAGCCAGGCCGACGCCCGCACGGCGGCCGACACGCTCGCGGGCGCCGCCGGGCTGCGCACCTGCACCCTGCGGATCTCGGCCCGCGGCGGCTCGGCCACGCCGTGTGTGCTCGCCGAGCTCGGCCGCTGCGGCGCGCCCTGCGCCGGCCGCCAGAGCGTGGCGGACTACTCCCCCGGCGTCACGGCCGCACGCGACCTCATCTCCGGCCACGACGGCCGTCCCCTGAAGCTCGCCGCCGCCCAGCTCGACCGGCTGTCGGAGGGCCGCCACTACGAGCAGGCCGCCCGCCATCGCGACGAGCTGGCCGACCTCGTACGCGCCGTCGGCCGGTCCCACCGGCAGGCCGCGCTCGCGGACATCGCCGAGCTCATCGCCGCCAACCCGGACGGCAACGGCGGCTGGGAGCTCTCCGTGATCCGCCACGGCCGTCTCGCGTCCGCCGGCGTCGCCCGCCGCGGCGTGCCACCGATGCCGGTGGTGGAACACCTCGTCGCCGCCGCGGAAACCGTGCTGCCGGGCGAAGGACCGTTGCGCGGTGCGTCGGGGGAAGAGGTGGCGGTGTTGCTGCGCTGGCTGGCCCGCCCCGGCGTGCGGCTGGTGCGCACCACGCGCCCGTGGGCCGAACCCACCGCCGTGGCCGGCTGGCGCGGCTGGCTCGACCTCGCAGCGGGTGCGCGGACGCTGGAGCGGGTGGCGGGGTGATGAAGGCTACGATCAGCGCTCGTCGGGTACCGCCAGGGAGTGGAGGAACGCTGTGATCACGGCGATCGTGCTGATCAACGTAGAGGCCGAGGAGATCCCGCAGGCCGCGCAGGCGATCGCGGACCTCGAAGGGGTCAACGAGGTCTACTCGTGCGCCGGTGACGTCGACCTGATCGCCACCGTGCGCGTGAAGGCCCACGAGGACCTGGCCGACCTCATCCCCGGCCGCATCGGCAAGGTGAGCGGCGTGCTGGACACCGTCACGCACATCGCGTTCCGCTCGTACTCGCGCGCCGACACGGACTCCGCGTTCGAGATCGGCGTCGAAGGCGCCTGAGCCTCGCACCGCGACCCAACGCCGGACCGCACAACTTCGGACAACGAGGAAGGCCCCTCCACCCGCCGGGTGAAGGGGCCTTCCTCGTCTTCGAGAGCTAGTGCTTGGTACCGACCTCGTGCGACTCCGACTCCGAGCTCTCCAGCTCGGCGTGCCCGTTGCCGTGGGACGCCCGCTCGAGAGCGGCCGACTCCTCCGGCGGGTCCGGGCTCCAGATCGAACCGGGGACGGCGTGCCCGGCGGTGCCGAGCTTGTTCATCTTCTTCGGCACCGCGGCACCCTGGTACTCGAGCGGGATCGCGTGGCCGTGGCCGTCCACGCCGCCGAGCGGCTGGTGGACCTCTATGAACTCACCGTGCGGCAGGCGCTTGATGATGCCCGTCTCCACGCCGTGCTCCAGCACCTCGCGGTCGGCCCGCTGCAGACCCAGGCAAATCCGGTAGGTGAGGTAGTACGCGATCGGCGGCACGATCAGCACGCCGATGCGGCCGGCCCACGTGGTGGCGTTCAGAGAGATGTCGAACTGGTCGGCGATGATGTCGTTGAAGCCCGAAAGCTCGATGACCAGGAAGAACCCGAGCGCCATCATGCCCAGCGCGGTGCGGACCGGTGCGTCGCGAGGCCGCTGGAGCAGGTTGTGCGCCACGTTGTCCTTCGACAGCTTGCGCTCCAGGAATGGGTACGCGAGCAGCAGACCGATCAGCACCGGCATGCCCACCGCGCCCGGGAAGAACACCGCCGGGATCGTGTAGTTCCCGAGGTAGACCTCCCACGCGGGCCAGATGCGCAGCATGCCGTCGGCCCAGGCCATGTAGAAGTCGGGCTGCGAACCGGCTGACACCATCGACGGGTTGTACGGCCCGAAGTTCCACACCGGGTTGATCTGGAACAGGCCCGACATCAGCGCGATGACGCCCGTAACCAGCGTGAAGAACGCGCCGCCCTTGAGGGCGAAGTACGGCATGATCCGCACGCCGACGACGTTGGTCTCCTTGCGTCGCACGCCGGGGAACTGCGTGTGCTTCTGGTACCAGACCAGTCCCACGTGCACGCCGATCAGCGCAAGCATGATGCCCGGGATCAGCAGGATGTGCAGCGTGTACAGCCGCGGGATGATCTGGTCGCCGGGGAACTCGCCGCCGAACAGCGCCCAGTGGATCCAGGTGCCGATGACCGGCACCGAGAGGACGATGCCCGACAGGGTCGCGCGGATACCGGTACCGGAGAGCAGGTCGTCCGGGAGCGAGTAGCCGAAGAAGCCCTCGAACATGCCCAGGACCAGCAGCAGGCCACCGATGACCCAGTTGGCCTCACGCGGCTTGCGGAACCCGCCGGTGAAGAAGACCCGGAACATGTGGATCATCATCGAGGCGACGAAGATCAGCGCGGCCCAGTGGTGCAGCTGCCGCACGAACAGGCCCCCGCGCACGTCGAACGAGATGTCCAGCGTGGTCCGGAACGCCTGCGACATCTCGACGCCCTGCAGGTTCTGGAAGCTCCCGTGGTAGGTCACTTCCTGCATGGAGGGGTCGAAGAACAGGGTCAGGTACACACCCGAGAGCAGGATGACGATGAAGCTGTAGAGCGCGACCTCGCCCAGCAGGAACGACCAGTGCGTGGGGAAGACCTTGTTCATCTGGTGACGCAGGCCCTTGGCCAGCTTGTAGCGCTGGTCCGCGTTGTCCGCGGCTTCGCCGAGGTGCTGCTCGAGCGCGCTCGTGCCCTTGGTGGGCGTGGTGAGTGAACTCATGACTTACGCTCCCAAAAGGCCGGACCGATGGCCTCGATGAAGTCGCCCCGAGCGATCAAGTATCCCTCTGCGTCAACCGTGATGGGCAGCTGAGCCAGCGGCCGCGTCGCCGGGCCGAAGATGGGCTTGGCGTAGTGCAGGGCGTCGAACTGCGACTGGTGGCACGGGCAGAGGATGCGGTTCGTGCGCTGCTCGTACAGGGAGGTCGGGCAGCCGACGTGGCTGCAGATCTTCGTGTACGCGTAGTAGTCGCCGAAGTTGAAGTCCTCCTGGCCCTTCCGCTTCACCACGCGCGCGGCGTCGGTGGGGCGCAGCCGGATGAGCATCACCGGGTTGTCGACGCGGGTCAGCGCGGCGGCCAGCGCCTCGCGGTTGCCCGCCTCCGACTTGCGGTACGGGAACACCGTCTCCATGGCACCGGCGTCGAGGTCCTCGGCGCGCAGGAGCGTGACGCCGTTCTTGACGTCGTCGTCGAGGCTGCCGGTGTTGGCACGCAGGTACACGACCTCGCCCGGGTGCTGCGGCTGCCAGCCGGTGTGCCACAGCGAGTTCTCGTTGTCGGTGTCCTTCCACGGGTCCTTGATGAAGGACGCCAGCGGCAGAGCCGCGATCGCGAGACCCAGCACACCCGCACTCGCGCCGGCGGTGCGCTTGATCAGCGAGCGGCGGGCGATGGTGCTGCGGCTCCCGGCGTCGGCCAGGTGCGCGAGGATCGTGGCGCGGTCGACCTCGGCCGACGGGCCGTCGCTGCGCTGCTGGATCGCGGTCTCCTGCGGCACGAACTTCTTCGTGTACAGGATCACGCCGATGCCCAGCGCCAGCACCGCGACGCCGAGCGTGACGCCCAGCGCGGGGGTGTAGAGGCTGTAGGTGGCGTGCCCGCTCGCGTCGCTCGGGTCCTTGTACTCCCACCAGTGCGGCCACGCGACGACCACGACGAACGCCAGGCCCGCGAGCGCGGACAGGGCGAACCAGAACGCCACGAGCCGTTGCGCGCGGCGTTCGGCGCGGGTGTTCTTGACCGGCCACGGTTCCGGGTAGTCGATGATCTCGACGCCGTCCAGCTGACCGCCCAGCTTGAGCAGCTGATCGCGGTCCATCTCAGCCAGTTCCGCCTCCGAGGGCGGCTGGGGCCCTTCGGCACTCATGCCTTCGATCCAATCCACAGCGTAATGCCGACCAGTGCGGCAATTCCGACGACGAACGCGATGAGGCCTTCGGAGGCGGGACCGAACCCGCCGAGACCGTTGCCACCCGGGTTGTTGTTGCCGTCCGACACCGACTTTACATAAGCGATGATGTCTTTCTTCTCCTCCGGGTTGAGCTGCCGGTCGGAGAATTTCGGCATGTTCTGCGGCCCGGTGAGCATTGCGTCATAAATCTGCTCTTCGGTGGCAGGGTCGAGGTTCGGCGCGTACTTGCCCGCCGAGAGCGCGCCACCACGACCGGTGAAGTTGTGGCACGACGCGCAGTTGAGGCGGAACAGCTCGCCACCGCGGGCCGGGTCGCTGCCGCGCAGCGCGGCACCGGTCTCTTCGGGGCGCTGCGCACCGCCGCCGTGGGCCTGCACGAAGGCGCCGACGGCGTCGATCTCGCTCGGCGTGAGCTTCGGCGGCTTGCGCGCGATCTGCGCCTCCTGGCGCGCGGCGGGCATGCGGCCGGACGAGGTCTGGAAGTACACGGCCGCGTCGCCGACGCCGATGAGGCTCGGACCGCGGTCCTGCACGCCCTCGAGGTTCTTGCCGTGGCACTCGATGCAGGTGTTGTTGTAGACCTGCTCACCCTGCCGCAGCAGAGCCGGGTCGCCCTGGGCCTGCGCGGTCTGGGGCTCGGGCGCGAACACGGCGTACAGGGCGCCGGCTCCCACCAGCGCGACACCGAGTGCGAGCAGGCCGGCGAAACGCCTGCGCAGCTTCGAACGCGCGCGGAACCGGCGCTCCGGGGACTTCTTGCTGGTGGTCATCTTGCGGCAACCCTTGCTGTCAGTTCAGGCCGATGGTGGTGGCGGCGGGCGGGATCAGGGGAGGATGTAGATCACCGCGAAGAGGCCCACCCACACGATGTCGACGAAGTGCCAGTAGTACGACACGACGATCGCCGAGGTGGCCTGCGCGGGCGTGAACTTGCTGAGCTTGGTGCGGATCAGCAGGTACACGAACGCGATGAGCCCGCCGATCACGTGCAGGCCGTGGAAACCGGTGGCGAGGTAGAACACCGTGCCGAATGGGCCGGACGGGATCGTCAGCCCCTCGTTCACCAGGTTGTGGTACTCGTTGGCCTGGCCCGCGACGAAGATCGCGCCCATGATCAACGTGACGATGTACCAGCGCCGGAGGCCGTAGACATCCCCGCGCTCCGCGGCGAACACACCGAACTGGCACGTCAGCGAGGACAGCACCAGGATCACCGTGAACGGGATCGCGTAGGGGATGTTGAGGTGGAATTCCTCGCCGTGCAGGGGCGGCGGCCAGGGGGCGCCGGCCGCGTTCTGCGCCTTGACGGTGAAGAACATGGCGAACAGTCCGGCGAAGAACATCAGTTCGCTGGACAGCCACACGACTGTGCCGACGCTGACCATGTTCGGCCGGTTCAGCGAGTGGACCCGCTGGCTGATGGTGGGAGCTGCCGTTGTCACGGATCGCATTATGTCCTCCCGCGCGGGCACCCCGCCCTTCGGGTCCACGGCGGGTCGTGGGAGCTTCGCATCACACCCGAACCCGGCAGAGGCAGGAGCTACTCGTGAGTTTGCTCGGTCGGCTTCGTGACCTGGCCCGAAAGCGCGAAAGTCCCGGTCTGACGCCTGATGCGCCCGGTTTGGTGATCGTCGCGGAAGCCTTCGACCCCGCCGTGGCGGACTCGGCCGTGCTCGCGAATTCACCCGGCTGGGTCGCGTCGGCGCCCGCCGTGTTCGTCCACCACCTGAGCCTGCCGCCCGATCGCGTGGCCGAAGCGGCCGCGATCCTCGCGCAGGACGGGTGGGAACTGCGCGAGCAAGGCCCCGACGGCGACCGAGTGCTGGTCCACGCCCTGCGGGTGCAGGTGCTCGACGCCCTGCACTGCGCCCAGGAACGCTCGCGGATGGCCGGTCTGGCGCAGCGCCTCGGCGGCGACGCGCTCGGCTGGGACGCGCGGCAACCGGGTGAGTCGCCCACCGCGTCCGCGTGAGATGCATCTCGGCCGATACGATCGCGAAGTTCCACTCGTGACGAGACGGAGGCGTGCTCAATGGGCGAGCAGACGAAGCGGATCCTGGTGTTCAGCCACAAGGCCGAGGTCCGTGACGCGATCATCAACGCCGTCGGCCGGCGGCCCGCCGCCGACCTGGGCCGCGTGGAGTACGTCGAGGCGGCCGGGATCGCCGACGTGCTGTCCGAGGTGGACGCCGGCACCGTCGACCTCGCGATCCTCGACGGCGAGGCCCAGCCCACCGGCGGCATCGGCCTGACCCGCCAGCTGAAGAACGAGATCACCGACTGCCCGCCGATCGTGGTGGCCGTGCGGCGCAAGGACGACCGCTGGCTCGCCACCTGGTCGCAGGCCGACGCCGTGCTGGTGCACCCGCTCGACCCGCTGACCGCGGCGGAGACCGTCGCCGGCGTGCTGCGCGCCGGGCGCGTGCCCGCCGTCAACGGCTGAGCCGGGGATGGGCACCACCCCGGTCCCCCACACGTGGTCCGGCCTGCTGACGCAGCTGATCGGGCGCTCGGACCTGTCCGCCGACGACACGGCCTGGGCCATGGACCAGATCATGTCCGGGGAGGCCTCGCAGGCGCAGATCGCCGGGTTCGCGATCGCGTTGCGCGCCAAGGGCGAGACGCCCGAGGAGATCTCCGGCATGGCCGAGGCGATGCTGGCGCACGCGCGCCGCATCGAGCTGGACGCGCCCGCCGTCGACATCGTCGGCACGGGCGGCGATCGGTCCAATTCGGTCAACATCTCCACGATGGCGACGATCGTCACAGCGGCCGCGGGCGCGCCGGTGGCCAAGCACGGCAACCGCAGCGCGTCGTCGAAGTCGGGCGCGGCCGACGTGCTGGAGACGCTCGGCGTCGCGATCGACCTGCCGCCGGACGCGGTGCACCGGTCGTTGCGCGAGATCGGCATCGGTTTCTGCTTCGCGCCCGCGTTCCACCCGGCGTTCCGCCACACCGGCCCGCCACGGCGGGAGCTGGGCGTGCCGACGACGTTCAACCTGCTCGGCCCGCTCACCAACCCGGCGCAGCCGCGCAGCGCGCTGATCGGCTGCGCGTACGCGGACAAGACCCGCGTGCTGGCGGAAGTGTTCGCACAGCGCGGTTTCTCGGTGCTCGTGGCCCGCGGCGACGACGGCCTCGACGAGATCACCACCACCACGACCACGTCGGTCTGGGTGGTTTCGGCCGGCACCGTGGCCGAACGCAGCTTCGACCCCAGCGCGCTGGGCATCCCGCGCGCCACGGCCGAGGACCTGCGCGGCGGCGACGCGACGGCCAACGCCGAGGTCGTGCGCCAGCTCGTGGCCGGCAAGACCGGCCCGGTGCGCGACGCCGTGGTGCTCAACGCGGCGGCCGCGCTCGCCGCGTTCCGGGGCTTCTCCGGCTCGCTGGAGGACGACCTGGCCACCGGTCTGGAGCAGGCCAACCGCGCCATCGACTCCGGCGCGGCGGCGGCGTTGCTGGAGCGCTGGATCGCCTTCTCCTCCGCGTCCCGCTGACCCGCCGGCCCGGCCCACCCCGATGTGGCGTTCGGTGCGTTGAACGCAACCAACGCCACATTGGGGTGCTTGGGGCGAGCGGAGCGGGGAGGCCGCGGGAAGGGCTCAGGAGCCCTGGAAGGCCGCGCGGTAGGCGCTCGGGGTGGTTGCCCGCAGGCGCGTGAACTGGTGGCGCAGCGCGGCCGCTGAGGCGTAGCCACAGGCCGTCGCGATGTCCTCGACGGACAGCCCGCCCTCCTCCAGCAGCGCCTGGGCTCGGTCGAGCCGGCGTTCGGTGAGCCAGCGGTGCGGAGTGGTGCCCGTGGCGGCGGAGAAGCGCCGCAGGAACGTCCGCTCCCCCAGGCCGCTGCGGCGCGCGAGCTCCGCGACCGTGAACGGCCGGTCCAGCCGCCGTTCCACCCACTCCAAGGCTTCGGCGACCACGGCGTCGTCGGGCGCGGCGGTGGCCGGCAGCGGCGCCTCGACGAACTGCGCCTGCCCGCCGGCGCGGTGCGGGGCCGCGACCATCCGTCGCGCGAGCGTGGTGGCCGCCGCGACACCGCGCAGCCGCCGCACGAGGTGCAGGCACAGGTCCACGGCCGCGACGGTGCCCGCGCTGGTCGACACGCCGTCGTCGTCCGCGTACAGCGCCTGCGGGTCCACACGGGCTTTCGGGAAGAGCCGGCGGAAGTCCTGTTCGTACACCCAGTGCACGGTGCAGCGGCGGCCGTCGAGCAGGCCCGCGTAGCCGAGCGAGAACACGCCTGCGCAGAACCCGGCAACCCACGCTCCACGCTCGTGGGCATCGCGGAGGACGTCGAGAACCGGTTCCGGCGGCGCCACCGTGCGCGGTTCGCACGTCGGCACGATCAGCAGATCGGCCGAAGCGGCGAAGTCCAATCCGGACAGCCCGCTCAGCCCGAATCCCGACCAGGTGTCCACTTCGGACCCCCTCGGCGAGCACACGCCGAACTCCCAGCCCTCGATGCCGTCCGCGCTGCGGTCGGTGCCGAACACCTCGCACGCGACGCCCAGCTCGAACGGCGAGACCCGGTCGGCCAGCACCACCGCGACCCGTTGCACGTCCATGCGCCCAGCGTGTCACAAGTTTTGCGGCCATTGTCATTTCTGACACTGGCCGGGCGCGGCTCGCGGGCCGAATCTGAGACGCATGAAGAACCCCGAAACCCGTCCCGTCCTGCAGTGGTCGGCGGCCATGGCCCTGTCGGGCACGATCGGCGCGGTCGTGCTGGAAAGCGGTGCCGCCGCGCCGGCCGTCGCGTTCGCCCGCTGTCTCGTCGGCGGTGTCCTGCTCGTCGTGTGGTGCCTGGCGCGCGGCTGCCTGCGCAGCTGGCGGCCGTCGTTGCGCGACCTGCTGCTGGCCGCGCTCGGCGGCGTGCTGCTGGTGGCCAACTGGGTGTTGTTGTTCACGTCGTACGCGCTGTCGTCGATCGGGGTGAGCACGGTCGTCTACCACACGCAGCCGCTCATCCTGGTGGGTCTGGCGGCGGCGTTCCTCGGTGAAAAAGTCGCGAAGACGCACTTGGCCCGGGCGGGCGTCGCGTTCGCCGGCGTGGTGGTGATTTCCCTCTCGGCCCACGGCGACGACGGGCAGCCGGTGCGGTTCGCGGGAATCGCGCTCGCGCTGGGCGCGGCGGTGCTCTACGCCGGCGCATCGTTCGTGGCGAAGCAGCTCACCCACGTGCGCCCGCACCTGCTCGCGGCGGTGCAACTGGCGGTGGGGACGGTGCTGCTTGCCCCGGCGCTGGCGTTCACGCCGCTCCCGCACTCGGTTCCGGGGCTGCTGTGGCTGGTTCTGCTCGGCACCGTGCACACGGCGGTGATGTACGTGCTGATGTACGCGATCATCGGCAAGCTGCCCACCACGACGGTGGCGCTGCTGTCCTACCTGTACCCGGTGGTCGCGGTGGTGGTGGACGTGCTGGCGTTCGGCCACCGGCTGTCGTGGCCGGAGGGCCTGGGGATGCTGGCGGTGCTCGCCGCCGCGCTGGCACCCCAGCGCGGCGGCAGGCCCCGGTCAGGAACGACCGGGGAAAGCGTCACTCGTGGTTCGGGCCCGTGTGGTACTCGAACACCAGCCCGCCCACGGCGATGAGCAGGGCGACGAGTGCCATGACCAGCAGCCAGATGTGGAAGAACGCGAGCGCGAGACCACCCAGCGCAGCCGCGGCCGCCATGGCGATCGGCCAGTAGCTGCCCGGGCTGAAGAAGCCCAGCTCGCCCGCGCCGTCGCTGATCTCGGCGTCCTCGCGGTCCTCGGGGCGCGGTTCGATCCGGCGGGACACGAACTGCATGTAGCTGCCCGCGAGGAACGCGAGGCCACCGGTCAGGAAGAGCGCGACGATGCCGACGGGCTCGGCCTTCTGGTCGGTCGCGTAGAGGGCGGTCATGACCCAGTAGATGACGGCCATGACGACGGCGAACGCCGCCACCATGTAGAAAATCCGGGCTTCGACCTTCATGGGACTTTCTCCCCTACTCCTCTGGTTCGCCGGAACCGGTCAGTTGGACGCGGTGCGCGCGGTGCGGTCGGTGTTGAACGGCTGCGTGGTCACCGCGTGCGGGGTGCACAGCTCGCCGCAGTTCATCGCCGCCAGCGCCTCGGAAGCCGTGTTCGGCAGGCCCGTCTTCGGGTTCGTTTCCGTGCGCAGCTTGATGTACTGGTCGTACTTGTCCGGCGAGAGCGCACGCACCTCGAAGTTCATCACCGAGTGGTACGTGCCGCAGAGCTCCGCGCACCGGCCGACGAAGGAGCCTTCGCGGTCGATGGAGTTCTGGAAGGAGCTGTCCTGGTTGTTCTTCTCGGGGTCCGGGAAGACGTCGCGCTTGAAGTGGAACTCCGGGACCCAGAACGAGTGGATGACGTCGGTGGACCGCAGGCGGTACTCGATCGTCTTGTTCGTCGGGAGCACGAGCAGCGGGATCTCGCCGGACGAACCGACGGTGCTCACCTGGGTGCCGTCCGGGCGCTTCGCGTTCGCGTCGTCGTACTTGAACTCCCAGTTCCACTGGAAGGCCACCACGTCGACGGTCACGTCCGGGTCGGGCTTCTTGTCGAGGACGTTGCTCTCGGTCGTCGCGGTGAAGAAGAACAGGACGCAGACCATGATCGTCGGGACGACGACGGTGAAGATCTCGAGCGGGATGTTGTACTGGAACTGCCGCGGGAGGTCCTCGGGACCCTCGACCGCGGAGTTCTTCTTCTTGCGGTGGAACGTCGCGGTCCAGAAGATCAGGGCCCACACGATGACACCGACGGCGAGCGCCGCGATGACCGTCCACGTCCAGAGGTTCTGCATCTCTTCGGCTTGCGGGGTGACCCCGACCGGCCAGCCGAATCGGAGGATCGCGTCCCCGGAGCAGCCCGTCGCGGTCAGCGCGACCAGCACGGCCAGCGCGGCGACGCGGCCGACCCGCTTACCCCCGTGGGTGCGCGCTGGTTTTCCCACTGCACCTCGCCCTTTCACCCAGAGCCTCCTCGACCGATCTTCGTGACAGGCGGAGCCTAGCCGAGTTCACGATTCCCGCTGTCCAAGGGGTGACCACAACGCGCGCGCGTCCACCCGATGCGGTCCGCGGTGCACGGTTCGCGGCATACTGTGCCCTTCCCGGACCGGCGAAGACCCTGAGGTGTGTGAGTACGCGTGTGCGGCCTGCTTGGACTGATCTGCGGCACCGAGACCGACGCGGCGAACGCCCGTGAAGCCGTGGGCGCGGCGATGCGCTGCCAGCGCCACCGCGGCCCCGACGAGCAGGACACCTGGGCCGACGCCGAGGTCGTCTACGGCTTCAACCGGCTGGCGTTCATCGACGTCGACCACGCCCACCAGCCGCTGCACTGGGGCCCGCCGGAAGCTCCGGGCCGCTACACCATGAACTTCAACGGGGAGATCTACAACTACCGCGAGCTGCGCGACGAGCTCGCTGAAAAGTTCGGCGCGAAGTTCGAGACCGAGGGCGACGGCGAGGCCATCGTCGCGGCCTACCACTTCCTGGGCGCCGACGCGGTGAAGAAGCTGCGCGGCATGTTCGCCTTCATGATCTGGGACTCCGCCGAGAAGGTCGTGTTCGGCGCGCGGGACCCGTTCGGCATCAAGCCGCTGTTCTACGCCGCCGGCCCCGGCGGGGTGGCGTTCTCCAGCGAGAAGAAGAGCCTGCTGGAGCTCACCGACACGCTCGGCGTGGCCCAGGAGCTGGACCGCAAGGCCCTGCAGCACTACCTGGTGCTGCAGTACGTGCCGGAGCCCGAGTCGCTGCACACGGCCGTGCGCCGCGTCGAGTCGGGCACGTCGTTCCGCGTGGTGCCGGGCGGGCAGGTCGAGTTCACCCGCTACTTCCACCCGCAGTTCGCGGCGAAGCCGGTGAACGGCGCCGCCGAGGCCGAAGCGCTGTACGAGCGCATCGCGAATGTGATGCGCGACTCGGTGGGCAAGCACATGATCTCCGACCCGGACGTGACGGTCGGCGCGTTCCTGTCCGGCGGCATCGACTCCACGGCCACGGCGACGCTGGCGAAGGAGCACAACCCGAACCTCATCGCGTTCACCACCGGGTTCGAACGCGAGGGTTATTCCGAAGTGGACGTCGCCGCCGAGTCGGCGGCCGCGATCGGCGTGAAGCACGTGGTGCGCACGGTTTCGGCCGACGAGATGATGGAAGCGCTGCCGCTCATCGTCTGGTACCTCGACGACCCGGTGGCCGACCCGGCGCTGGTGCCCCTGTGGTTCATCGCGCGCGAGGCCCGCAAGCACGTGAAGGCCGTGCTGTCGGGCGAGGGCGCGGACGAGCTGTTCGGCGGCTACACGATCTACAACGAGCCGATTTCGCTGGCACCGTTCGAAAAGGTGCCCGGCGGTGTGCGCAAGCTCATCGGCAAGGTGTCCACGAAGATCCCGGAAGGCACGCGCGGCAAGGACTTGCTGCGCCGCGGCGCGCTGCCGCTGGAGGACCGCTACTACGGCAACGCGCGCAACTTCCGCGACGACCAGCTGCGCAACGTGCTGCGGACGTACACCGAAGGCGTGGGTTTCAAGGACGTCACCGCGCCCTGGTACGACGTCTCGCGCGGCTGGGACCCGGTGGCGCGCATGCAGCACGTGGACCTGTTCACCTGGCTGCGGGGCGACATCCTCGTGAAGGCCGACAAGGTCACCATGGCCAACTCGCTGGAGCTGCGCGTACCGTTCCTCGACGCCGAGGTGTTCAAGGTCGCCGCTTCCATTCCCCTGGACCAGAAACTCGCGCACGGCACCACGAAGTACGCGCTGCGCCAGGCACTCGCGAAGATCATCCCCGCCCACGTGCTCAACCGCCGCAAGCTCGGCTTCCCCGTGCCGATCCGCCTGTGGCTGCGCAACGAGATGTACGACTGGGCGCGCGGCATCATCAACGACTCGAAGACCGACGAGCTGCTCGACAAGCCCGCCGTGCTGCGCCTGCTGGAGGAGCACAAGGCCGGCCAGCTCGACCGCAGCCGCCAGATCTGGGCCCTGCTGGTGTTCATGCTGTGGCACGGCATCTTCGTCGAGCACCGCATCAAGCCGGAGATCCCGGAGCCGGTCTACCCGGTGAAGCTCTGACGCCGTTTCCGCTAGGTCCGAACGGGGATTTCGACGCAGCTTGAACAGCTTGGCGGCGAGGTCCCCGTCCGGCAGCGTGCGTCACATGAAAACTCTTCGGAAAGTGATTCTGACCACGGCGGTGGCCGCTGCCGCCCTGTCTTTCGCCGCGGTGTCTGCCAACGCGGCCCCGCTGTCGAGCGCGCCGTACGGCGCCTACGCGAACGAAGGCACGTTCCCGTCCAGCGGCCCGTGCCCGCACGGCAGTTTCAGCGCGGCTCGCCGCGTGTTCACGCAGGCACCCGGCTCCGACGGCACCCTGCACCCCTTGCAGATCGACCTCATGTACTACGGCGCGTGCGGCGCCTTCGCCGAGGTCACCGACACGCTCACCAATTCGGGCACCGACAACTGCACCGTCTACGTCGACCGCTCCGACGACGGCCTCGCGACCTGGGTCAACACCACCGACCAGATGGAATTCGGGTACGGCGAAACCAGGATCGCGAACAACCTCAACGGCCGCCTCGCCCGGGCCGCGGTGTCGTGCAACGGGGAGCTGACCAGAAACCGGCTGGTACTGATCCGCTGATACGACAGTGGCCGCCCCCGTGCGTTCGGGGGCGGCCACTCTCGTGCGACGCGGAACGTCAGGCGCTCGGCAGCACCGTGGCGATCTCGTCCGCCGCCTGTGGGCCGAAGGCGTCGCCGAGGCGGGCGAGGGCGTCGGTGCGGTCGAAGGTCCACTCCTGGGTGCCGACGGTTTCCAGGACCAGCACGGCGATGAGCGAGCCGAGCTGGGCGGCGCGCTCCAGCTCCAGGCCGCCATCGAGGGCGGCGAGGAAGCCGGCGCGGAAGCCGTCGCCGACGCCGGTCGGGTCGGCCTTGCCGCGTTCGGGGACGGCGCCGATCTGCATTGCGAGGCCGTCGCGGCCGACGATCTCCACGCCCTTCTCGCCCAGCGTGGTGATGCGCATGCCGACGCGTTCCAGCACGTCGGCCTCGGTCCAGCCCGACTTCTGGAGCAGCAGCTCCCACTCGTAGTCGTTGCTGAACAGGTACTTGGCGCCGGCGATGAAGTCACGCACCTGGGCGCCGTCCATGCGGGCCAGCTGCTGCGACGGGTCCACGGCGAAGGTGTAGCCGCGCTGGCGGCACTCCTGCGCGTGGCGGACCATGCCCTCGGGGTCGTCCGGGCTGATCAGCACGAGGCTCAGCTCGCCGGCGCGGTCGGCAATGGGCTTGAGCTCGATGTTGCGCGACTCGGCCATGGCGCCGGCGTAGAACGTCGCGATCTGGCACAGGTCCTCGTCGGTGGTGCACACGAAGCGCGCGGTGTGCGCGACCTCGGACACCAGCACGCCCGAGGTGTCCACACCGTGGCGCTCGAGCCACGACGCGTAGTCGGCCCAGTCGGAGCCCACGGCACCCACCAGCACGGGCTTCACGCCCAGCACGCCCAGGCCGAACGCGATGTTGGCACCGATGCCGCCGCGGCGGACGACGAGGTCGTCGGCCAGGAAGCTCAGCGACACCCGGTGGAGCTGCTCCTTCACGAGCTGCTCGGCGAACCTGCCGGGGAAGTGCATCAGGTGATCGGTTGCGATGCTGCCGGACACGGCGATCCTGGCCTTGTCTGCCACCGGTTCTCCTCTGGGTGTCTCGTTCGTGCGGCTCTGGCGGGGTTACCCGCAGGTCATGACCCGTCCGGGTAGTTCCCGCGCCTCGGCCGACACTACCGGCTGGTACCGCTTTCCCAGTCGCTGAAGGATCAATAGCGTTACGGAAGTGAACACGGCCACTGAACCGGAAGACCTCGGCGAGCTGATCGCCGACTGCGCCCACATCCCGTCCGCGCTCCGCAGCGAGGGACTCACCACCGACCGGATGCCGCACCCGCGCGCGGCGCGGCCGTGGCAGGTCGACGACGCCTGCCACGCGCAGGTCGCCGACCTCGACGCCTACGTCTGAGAGCCGGCTCCGAGCACGAAGAAGGGCCCCCGCCGAGTCGGCCGGGGCCCTTGTTCGTGTGCTTTACCGAGCGCGCGGGCTCAGTGGAAGCTGTCACCGCACGCGCACGAGCCGGTCGCGTTCGGGTTGTCGATCGTGAAGCCCTGCTTCTCGATCGAGTCGACGAAGTCGATCACAGCCTCGGACACGTACGGAGCGCTCATCCGGTCGACCGCCACGCGCAGACCGTCGAAGTCGCGGAAAAGGTCACCGTCGAGCTCGCGCTCGTCGAAGAACAGCTGGTAGCGCAGGCCCGCGCAGCCACCGGGCTGGACGGCGATGCGCAGGTGCATGTCGTCGCGGCCCTCCTGCTCGAGCAGGGCCTTCGCCTTGACCGCCGCGGCGTCGGTCAAGGTCACGCCGTGGGTCTCCTCGGCGGTCTCGGCCTGCGCCGCACCGGTCTGCTCAGCGGTCGTCATGGCACTCCCTCTAGGTCGAACTCACTGCGGGTACTTCTCGTCCGAAACAGTTCAACTCTCCGGGTACCCGATCTGTTCCCCCTCCATGGTTGCACATCGCACGACCTGCCGAACATCGTCGTGACGCCTGCAATACCCTGGTGAGGTGAGGTTCCTGCGCCGAAGCACCACCGAGACCCCTGCGGACGCCGTCGAGGCCGACGTCGTCGAGTCCGATTCGACCATCGGCAAGGCGTACACGCCGGGCAAGGGCCGGGCGACGCCGAAGCGGCGGGAAGCGGAAGGTCGCAAGCGCGGACCCGTCGCCCCGCCGCCCACCAGCATGCGCGAGGCGATGAAGCGCAACAAGCAGCTCCGCAAGGAGAACCCGGTCAGCAAGGAAGACCGGCGCGCCGCCGCCAAGCAGCGCCGCGAACGCATGATGTCCGGCGACGACAAGTACCTGCCCGTGCGCGACCGCGGGCCGGTCAAGGCGTACGTGCGCGACCTCGTCGACTCCCGGCGCAACATCCTGGGCCTGTTCATGCCGCTCGCGATCCTCGTGTTCCTCGCGCTGCTGATCCCGGTGCCGGCGGCGCAGCAGTACATCACCCTCATCTGCATGGCGATGCTGCTGGTCATGGCCATCGAGGGCGTGGTCAACGGCCGCAAGATCTCCCGCCTGGCCCGCGAGCGGTTCCCGAAGGAGCCCACCCGCGGCGTCGGCTGGTACGCCTTCGTGCGCGCGAGCCAGATCCGCAAGCTGCGGGTCCCGAAGCCGCGCCTGCGCCCGGGCGACCCGATCCCCGGCTGAGCACTTCTGTGACGGCCGCCACACCCGCGAGGGTGGGGCGGCCGTTGTCGTTTCCGGCTGGTTGCCGGTGAGCACCACCACTGCCCGATCGGGGAGGTTCGTTAGCAACGCGAACAACCCCCGCCTAGGCTGAACGGCATGGAGTTTCGACGACTCGGCCGCAGCGGCCTCAACATCAGTGAGATCTCCTACGGCAACTGGCTCACCCACGGGTCCCAGGTCGAAGAGGAGCAGGCCCAGGCCTGTATCAAGGCGGCGCTCGACGCCGGCATCACGACCTTCGACACGGCCGACGTGTACGCGAACACGGCGGCGGAGTCCGTGCTCGGGCGAGGCCTGAAGGGCCAGCGCCGGGAGAGCCTCGAGATCTTCACGAAGGTGTTCTGGCCCACCGGGCCGAAGGGCCAGAACGACAAGGGCCTCTCGCGCAAGCACATCATGGAGTCGGCCACCGCGTCGCTGCAGCGGCTCGGCACCGACTACCTCGACCTCTACCAAGCGCACCGCTTCGACCACAACACGCCGCTGGAAGAGACGATGGTCGCCTTCGCCGACCTCGTCCGCCAGGGCAAGGTGCTCTACATCGGCGTCTCGGAGTGGTCGGCCGACCAGATCACGCAGGGCGCGGCGCTCGCGCGTGAGCTGAAGGTGCCGTTCATCTCCAACCAGCCGCAGTACTCGATGCTGTGGCGCGTCATCGAGTCGCAGGTCGTGCCGGCGTCCGAGCGTGAAGGGCTGAGCCAGATCGTCTGGTCGCCGATCGCGCAGGGCGTGCTCACCGGCAAGTACAAGGCGGGCCGGCCGCTGCCGGAGGGTTCGCGCGCGACCGACCAGAACGGCGGCGCGAACATGGTCAAGCGTTTCCTCAACGACGAGACGCTGACCGCGGTCGCCAAGCTGGAGCCGCTGGCCGCGCAGGCCGGGCTGAGCATGGCGCAGCTGGCCGTGGCGTGGGTCCTGCAGAACCCGAACGTCGCCTCGGCGATCATCGGCGCCTCCCGCCCGGAGCAGGTGCACGAGAACGTCAAGGCCGCCGGCGTGAAGCTCGACGCCGACCTGCTGACGGCGATCGACGAGGCTCTCGAGTCCGTCGTCGAGCGAGACGCGTCGCTGACCCGCAGCCCGTCGCTGTGATCTGCGCCGCTGGGCATCCGCTCAGCGGGAGAGCAACCGCTCGGCCACCGCGAGGTCGTGCGGGTAGGTGATTTTCAGGTTCTCCGCGCCGCCGGGCACCCAGTGCACCGGCAGCGCGGAGAACCGTTCCATGCACGAAGCCGTGTCCGTGCCCAGGAAACCCTCGGTCTCGGCCTGCTCGTAGGCCGCCAGCAGCGGCTCGGCGCGGAAGCCCTGCGGCGTCTGCACGCGGATCGCGCCCGGCAGCCGGGCGGCGACCGAACCGTCGGCGGCCATCGAGACCACGTCGTCGGCGGCCAGTCCCGGCACGGCACCGCCGTACTCGCGGGTCCGGGCCAGCACGTCGCCGATCAGAGCCGGCGTCGCGAGCGGGCGGGCGGCGTCGTGGATCAGCACGGCGTCGACGGCGCCCGATTCGATGCGCGGCGCGAGGTGGCGCAGGGCGTTCAGCTCGGACCCCTGCCGCGTCGCACCCCCGGTCACGACCTCGACCTGGCCCGGGTGAGCGGCCAGCACCTCTTCCGCCAGCTCGGCGTCCTGCTCGCGGATCACGAGCACCAGCACGCCCACCTCGGGCACCGCGGCGAACGCCGCCAGCGACCACGCGACCACCCGGCGGCCCGCCATCGGCAGGTACACCTTGTTCAGCGCCGCGCCGACCCTCGTGCCGGCGCCGCTGGCCAGCACGACCCCTGCCGCTGTCGTCTCCACGGTCGGCGACCCTACTGGGCCGCGTTCGCCGGGGTGTAGCTGAGGATCACCATCCCGTTGCCGAACACTTCGCTGCCGTTGAACGTGAAGTTCGCCTTCGCGGTGTCGCGGTAAAGCAGCTCGTCGGGCTTGGTCGCACCGGAGATCACGGGGTGCAGCCACACGCGCAGCTCGTCGAGCAGGCCATTGGCCAGCAGCAGCCGCGTGACGTCGCCGAAGCCGTACTGCAGGATGTCGCGATCGGTCCGCTCCTTGACCTCGCGCACCGCGGCCACGGCGTCACCACCGGCACCGCCGAGCACGTGGCTGTTCGTCCACTGCGGATCGATCAGCGACGAGGAGACGACGTACTTGTCGATCGAGTTCATCCGGTCGGCGAACGGGTCGGTGCCGGCCCGCTGCGGCCACGCGGCCGAGAACCCGTCGTAAGTCTTGCGGCCCATGATGAGGGCGTCGCTGCGGTCGAGTTGGGCCTTCGCGGCGGCGGTGGCCTCCTCACTGAAGTAGTCCCAGTGCCAGTCCGCCATGTTCGTGCTGTCGCCGTCGAGCGTCATGAACGTGGCGTTGACGATCCTGCCCATCGGGTCCTCCTTGCGTCCGGTTCCGCCCGCGCTGGGCGGCTCTCGAAGACGCGACGAACGGCACCGCCGCGGTTCGACCCGGCCGGGGGAGTTTTTTCTTCAGCGGCCGGTAGGTTGACGCGTGAGGACTCCCGCGAGAGAAAGGCCTGGCGTGGACGCGGACACCAGCATCGAGTTCGGCGAGATCGAACCACCCAGCGACCAGGCCCGGTCGGCGGCGATCGCCCTGCACGGCAAGCTCGTGAAGCCCGCGGGATCCCTGGGGCGGCTCGAGGAGCTCGGCGTGTGGATCGCGTCGTGCCAGGGCCAGGCGCCGCCGCGGCCGTTCACGCGGCCCCGGGTCGTGGTCTTCGCCGGCGATCACGGCATCGCGAAGAAGGGCGTGTCCGCGTATCCGCCGGAGGTCACGTCGCAGCTCGTCGGCACGATGCTGACCGGCGGCGCGGCCATCAACGTGCTCGCGGCCGCGGCCGGCGCCAGCGTGCGCGTGGTCGACATGGCCGTGGACACCGAAGAGTCGGCCATGCGTTCCATCGGCGAGTACAAGGTCCGCCGCGGCTCCGGCTCGATCGACGTCGAGGACGCCCTCACCGACGCCGAGGTGCGCGCGGCCGTGCTCGCCGGCATGAAGATCGCCGACGCCGAGGTGGACGGCGGCGCCGACCTCCTCATCGCGGGCGACCTGGGCATCGGCAACAGCACCCCGGCGTCCGTGCTGGTCGCCGCGCTCACCGGCACCGAGCCGGTGGCCGTGGTCGGGCGTGGTTCGGGCATCGACGACAACGCGTGGATGCGCAAGGCCACCGCCGTGCGCGACGCGCTGCGCCGCGCCCGCGTGGTCCTCGCCGACCCGCTGGCCCTGCTGCGCACCTCCAGCGGCGCCGACATCGCCGCCATGGCGGGCTTCCTGGCCCAGGCGGCCGTGCGCCGCACCCCGGTCGTCCTCGACGGTCTCGTCGTCTGCGCGGCGGCGATGGTCGCCGAGGAGCTCGCGCCCGGCGCGCGCCGCTGGTGGATGTCCGGCCAGCTCACCGGCGAGCCCGCCCACGCCCTCGCGCTGGAGCACCTCGACCTCGGCGGGCTGCTCGACCTCGACGTCCGCCTCGGCGAAGGCACCGGCGCCGTCACCGCGCTGCCGCTGCTGATGATGGCCGCGCGCGTGCTCGCGGAGATGACCACGCACGAGCAGTCCGGGGTGGCCGGTCCGCTCACGCCGGTGCCGGCTTCCTGAAGCCACTCAACGAGAAGGGCCGCCCGGACGAACCCGGGCGGCCCTTCTCGTGTCCACAGTGGATCAGTTCAGGGGATGCATCCAGCCGTCGGGGAAGGCGAGGTCGCCTTCCTGCATGCCGACCAGTTCTTCCCGCAGCTTCATGGTGATCGGGCCCGGCTGCCCGTCGCCGATCGTGAACTCGCCGCCGGCGTGCTTCACGTGCCCGACGGGCGTGATCACGGCCGCGGTGCCGCACGCGAAGACCTCGGTCAGCTCGCCGGAGGCGGCCGCCTTCTCCCACTCGTCGGTGGAGATCCGGCGTTCCTCGACGCGGTGGCCCGCGGTCTCGGCCAGCTGCAGCAGCGACTTGCGCGTGATGCCCGGCAGCAGCGAGCCGGACAGTTCCGGCGTGACCACGCGGGCGTCGGACCCCGAGCCGAAGACGAAGAACAGGTTCATCCCGCCCATCTCCTCGACCCAGCGCCGCTCGACGGCGTCGAGCCACACCACCTGGTCGCAGCCCTGCTCCACGGCCTGCGCCTGCGCCACGAACGACGCCGCGTAGTTGCCGGCGCACTTCGCCGCACCGGTGCCGCCGGGGGCCGCGCGCACGTACTCCGTGGACAGCCACACGCTGACCGGCTTCACGCCACCGGCGAAGTACGAGCCGGCGGGCGACCCGATGAGCGTGTACAGGTACTCGGTGGCCGGCTTGTTCACGCCGAGGCCGGTCGAGGTGGAGATCATGAACGGCCGCAGGTACAGGGAGTCGCCCTTGCGGGTGGGCACCCAGCGCTCGTCCACCGCGATGAGCTCGCGCAGCGACTCGAGGAACAGCTCCACCGGCAGCTGCGGCATCGCCAGCCGCTCGGCCGAGGCCTGGAAGCGCTCGGCGTTGGCGTCGGGCCGGAACGCGGCCACCTTGCCGTCGGCCTGGCGGTAGGCCTTGAGGCCTTCGAAGATCGCCTGGCCGTAGTGCAGCACCGACGTGGCCGGGTCGAGCGAGAACGGTTCGTACGGCCCGACTTTGGCGTCGTGCCAGCCGAGTTCCTCGCTCCAGCGGATCGTGACCATGTGGTCGGTGAAATAGAGACCGAACCCGGGCTTGTCGAGTACCTCGGCGACGCGCTCGGGAGTCGCGGGGTTCGGGTGCGGGACTCGGGAGAACTGCGTCGCTGTCGTCATGGCCCAACTTTAGCGCTTGGTCGGATGCGCGTTAGTCGGAAGACCACCTGTTTCACACGCCGCGTACCCGCGTGGCCGGTGCGTGAGCGCCGAAGTCCCCTACGATGGGCTGGTGAGCTTCCCAGCGACCTCCCAGGGACGCCGACCGGCCCAGCCGGGCGCCGGTGTCGACGTGAAGACCTTCGCGACCGCTGTGCTGCTGACGTTCGGCGTCGGCCTGCTCGGCATGGTGGGCTGGGCGCTGCTGAGCAGCGGATTCGGCGCTGTCCTCGGCCTCGCCGCGGGTGGTTTCGGCGTCTACTGGTGGCGCAGCCTGCACGGCCAGGTGTTCGCGCCGAACCTGCCGACCCGGTCGGTGATCATCCTGCTCGTGGTGAACGTCGTGCTCACCGGAGCGCTGCTGCTCCTCGTGGCCTGAGCTTCGGGCCTCAGCGCAGACCGGTCAACGCTCCGCGTCACAGCAGGGCGGCGGGCAGCTCCGGCGCGGGCCATGACGGGTCCGGCCGGAAGTCCGTGTGCGAGCCGTCGAACGGGAATGCGCCGGCGTCGGCCAGCGCCCCGATCCGCTCGCCCTCCGCGCGCAGCCGGTCGAGCTGCTCGCGCGTGAGCCGGCCGACGGCGAGCGCTTCCTCGGCTTCGTCCTCGTCGTCCCAGCGCCAGCCGGCGCCGGGCGTCACCACGACGTCGAGCACGCCGTCGATGCGGTCCGGGCCGCTCGCGGTGCGCCCGAGCGGGATCTCGAGGTTCACGTACCACTCGAGGAACGTGCCGTCCGGCGCGAAGAACCACCACACCGAGGACCACTGGCCCTCGGGGATCATCCGCAGCGTCGAAGTGCCGTGCCACGTGTCGGGCACCGGCACGCGTGGCACGCGGAAACGCTCTTCCAGCCGGGCTTCGCGCATCGTGCGGCCGTCGGCGAGCCGGCTCCCGACGATCGGCGTGCCCATCGGGAGCCAGCCGAACAGGGTGCGGCCGTCGTCGGACACCACGCGCAACGGGTGGTGCTGGCCGATGCTGCCGTCGGGCCGCAGGAACCGTTCGACGACGGTCTCCCCCGGCTGCCAAAGGTGATCACTCGCGGGCATGGGCGTCACGGTAGCGGCGGGCGCGCAGCACCAGCTCCAGCACGGTGCCGAGCCCGGCGACGACCAGCACCGCGTACGGCGTCGCGAACAGCGCCGCGGCCACCGTGACGACCGCGCCCGCGGCGGCGAGCCAGCCCTGGTCCAGCGCGTACCTCTCGCGCGCGTCGGTGTAGGTGGTGAGCGCGGCGGGGACCGTCGCGAGCACGACGACCACGGTGAGCAACGGCTGCAGCTGGCCCGCGTCGGCGGCGTAGAGCAGGTCGCGGATCGACGTGGCCGAGAGGCCGAGCCGGTCCGGCCCGAGCTGCACGAGCGCGACGATCGTGACCAGCACCGCGATTCCGCCCAGCGTCAGCGCGCGCAGGGTGACTCGGTCGGACGCGACCGGCAGCAGGAACGGCAGCGTGACCACCGCCGCCACGATGACGCCGGCGACGTTCGGCGCCGCGATCGGGCTGGAGGTCACGACCGGGGCCACCACGGCACACAGCACGATCAGCACCACGGCGGCGGCGATCAACACGATCGTGAGCCAGCGGACCAGGACGGCGGGCAGCCGCAGACCGGCGAAATCGGCCACGGCGACCACGAGCACGAGCACGGCCGCCGCGTACGCGGGTTGCGCCGGAACGACGTACGCGCCGAAGACGATCGCCTGCACGGCCACCAGCGCCAGGCGGGTGATCCCGCCGGTCCAGCGCTCGGCCTGCGTGTCGCCGAGCGCGGGCAGCCGGGCCGTGACCCCGGCGGCGATCGCCGCGAGCACGACGCCCGCCAGCACCCAGTAGCCGGCCCCGGCGGCGCCTACCGCCAGCACCACGAGGAGCCCGCCCCCGAGTCGCACGATGGTCCCCTCCCGACGTCCGGCCGCGCTTGTCATTAGCATGGCTCACGATCCGTCCGGGCACGTCGCCCGGTACCACCGCGACAGCGCGAGGAGCCAGAAGTGACCGTGCCGAAGCTTGCCCTCACCGAGAACACCGAGGCGGCGCTCGCCAAAACGCGCGCCGACGTGGTCGTGATCGGCACTCTCCAGGGCGAGGACGGCCCGGTGCTCGCCGCGGGCGCCGCGGTCGCCGATGCCGCGTTCGACGGCAAGCTCGCCGAGGTGCTCGCCACGCTCGGCGCCACCGGCAAGGCCGAGCAGGTCGTGAAGCTGCCCACGCTGGGCAAGCTCGCCGCCGGCGTCGTGCTGGCCGTGGGCCTGGGCAAGGCGACCGACGGTGCCGTGACGGCCGAGCAGGTCCGCCGCGCCGCGGGTGCCGCCGCGCGGACGCTGGCCGGCACGGAGCGCGCGTTCGTCACGCTCTCGGCGCTCGACCTGCAGGCGGCCGTGGAGGGCACCGCGCTCGGCGCGTACACCTTCACCGAGTACCGCTCCTCGAAGGGCGACGCCCCGCTGGCCAAGGCCGACTTCGTCAGCCCGGAGGACGGCACCGCGCGCGAGCACAAGGCGACGCTGAAGGCCGCCACCGCCATCGCGGAGTCGGTGATCATCACCCGCGACCTGATCAACACCCCGCCCAACGACCTGTTCCCGGCCTCGTTCGCCGACCGCGCGAAGCAGCTCGCCGAAGAAAACGGCCTCGACTTCGAGGTGCTCGACGAGAAGCAGCTCAAGCGCAAGGGCTTCGGCGGCATCCTGGGTGTCGGCGGCGGTTCCGCGCGTCCGCCGCGCCTGCTGCGTGTGGGCTGGAAGCCGGCCAAGGCGAGCAAGCGCGTCGCGCTGGTCGGCAAGGGCATCACGTTCGACTCGGGCGGCATCTCCATCAAGCCGGCGGCGGGCATGGACCACATGACCTCGGACATGTCGGGTGCCGCCGCGGTGCTGGCGTCGGTCGTGCTGGCCGCGAAGCTGAAGTACCCGCTCGAGGTCACCGCGCACATCCCGCTGGCGGAGAACCTGCCCTCGGGCAGCTCCTACCGGCCGGGCGACGTCCTGACCATGTACGGCGGCAAGACCGTCGAGGTCCTCAACACCGACGCCGAGGGCCGCCTGGTCCTGGCCGACGCGATGGTGCGCGCCGCCGAGGAGAACCCCGACTACCTCATCGAGACCGCCACTCTCACCGGCGCCCAGGTCGTGGCGCTTGGCAACCGCACCGCCGGTGTGATGGGCTCCGACGAGTTCCGCGACCGCGTCGCGGGCATCATGCAGGCCACCGGCGAGGGCGGCTGGGCCATGCCGCTGCCCGAGGAACTGCGCGCCGACCTCGACTCCCGCCTGGCCGACCTGGCCAACGTCACGGGCCACCGCTGGGGCGGCATGCTCGCGGCCGGCCTGTTCCTCAAGGAGTTCGTGGCCGACGGCCTGCCGTGGGCCCACATCGACGTCGCGGGCCCCGCCTTCAACACCGGCGGCCCCTGGGGCTACACCGGCAAGGGCGGCACGGGCGTCCCTGTCCGCACCATCGCCGCCGTCCTGGCCGACATCGCCGACCGCGGCTGACCCGTTCCCGGAGAAGGCCCCTCACCGCACGCGGTGGGGGGCCTTCTTTTGTGGCACCCTCGCGCCATGGACGCCGACGCCTACCTCGAAGCCGCGGTCCGCGACGTGCTCACCGCAGACGAGCCGACGCTCGACCGGCGCGTCGGGCAGGCCGCGCTGGTGCTCGCCACGGCAGGGGCGGGGACGGCCGCGGATCGGCTCGTCGGGCACTGGCGCGCGGTGACGGAGCGGCCCGTGACGCGGCTCGCCGACGACGCCGTCCGGGCGCGCGCCTGGGCGATGCTGTTCGAGGCGCGCGGCAACCGTCCACAGTGGGCGGACGAGCTCGTCCCGCTCGACCTCGATGCGGAAGAGCTGGCACACCAAGCATTCCTGACACGGAAAGTGTCCGATCTGGACGGTGTGCTCGACGGCTCACCCGTCGCGGAGGTCGTGTCCGCGCTGGCGCCCGGGCGGCCCGACCGCGTCCGCGCGGCGCTGGCCGAAGGCGACCTCGAGCGGTGGGCGGAACTCACCGAAAACCACCCGAGCCCCGACGTCGCCGCCCTCGCCGCGACGCGGGCGCTGGCGCCGCGGCTGGTCGCCGGCGCCGATCCGCTGGGGCTCGGCCCGGACTGGCCCGACCAGTGCGCCGGCGCGTTGATCGCCGCGTTGCGCGAGCGCTACCCGACGCATCCGGGCAGCTGGCCCGAACTCGTCGCCGCGATCATGCTCGAACGCGACCAGACCGCGCCGCCGCCCGCGGACGAGGGAGACATCACAGAAGCCGAACGCCGGCTCGGCACCACACTGCCCGCCGACTACCGCGCGTTCCTCCGCACCGCGAACGGCCTTCCCGACGACGTCACCTTCCCGCGCCTGCTGCCCGCCCAGGAACTCCGCGCCGACCACGGTGTCGTCATCGTCTCCGATCCCGCGTTCGTGCTGCTGACCCCGACCGGCCACGCCGTGGAGGTCGACCTCGCGTTCGGCAGCACCGCGCACCCGTCGTTCCGCGCGCTGTTGGAGCACCACCTCGGGCTGCTGGAAGCGAGCCGCTAGACCTGGCCGCGCTTCTTCCGCTCCGTGTACTCGCGCATGCGCTTGGGGTAACCGACCCGCGACACCTCGTACACCGGAATCGACCGCTTCTCGCCGAAGTGCAGCGCGGCCTGGAGGCTGCCGATGCGCCGGCGGGTCCATTCGCCGTCGTGGGCGATGAGGACCACAGTGGCTTCCGTCACGGTGGTGCGGGGCTCGACGTATGCCTCGACGCCACGCCTCGACGCGGCCCATTCCTCCAGGTGACGGGTGTCTTCGGAGGTGGCCTTGCGCATCGTTCCCGGACGTCTGCCGCCTCGGCCGCGCCGACGCAGCGAGTCGAAGATCCCCACTCCGACCACCTCTCTTCCTGCAGGAGTACGAACTCCATTATTCCCACGATCAGGTGTGGTCGGTGTCGCACGGCCGGGTTGGTCGGCCGGATCGGCGTAGTGACAAGATGGCTGGTGTCGCGCGCGCGGTTATACCGGGGCTGCGCGACGACCGAGCTTCACCCCTACACCGCTGCCGAGGAGTTATTGAAGTGAGCGACACCTCCGCCGACCTTGTGATCCTGGGAGGCGGATCGGGCGGCTACGCCGCGGCTTTCCGCGCGGCCGAGCTGGGCCTTTCCGTCACGCTGATCGAGAAGGACAAGCTGGGCGGGACCTGCCTGCACCGAGGGTGCATCCCGACCAAGGCCCTGCTCCACGCCGCCGAAGTCGCCGACGAAACTCGCGAATCGGAGTCGGTCGGGGTCAAGGCCGTGTTCGAAGGCATCGACATCGCCGGGGTCAACAAGTACAAGGACGGCGTCGTCGCCCGCCTTTACAAAGGCCTGCAGGGCCTGGCCAAGGCGCACAAGGTGAACCTCGTCGAGGGCACCGGCACGTTCGTCGGCGGCACCACGGTCGAGGTCGACGGCACGCGCTACACGGGCAAGAACGTCATCCTCGCCACCGGTTCGTACTCGCGCACCCTGCCCGGCCTGGAGCTCGGCGGCCGGATCATCGCCAGCGAGCAGGCGCTCGCGCTCGACTGGGTGCCGAAGAAGGTCGTGGTGCTCGGCGGCGGCGTGATCGGCGTGGAGTTCGCGAGCGTCTGGGCCTCCTTCGGCGTCGACGTCACCGTGGTCGAGGCCCTGCCTCGCCTGGTGCCCGCCGAGGACGAGTTCGCGTCCAAGCAGCTCGAGCGCGCGTTCCGCCGCCGCAAGATCGCCTTCAAGACGGGCGTGCGCTTCACCGGCGCGAAGCAGGACGACAACGGCGTGAGCGTGTCGCTGGAGTCCGGCGAGACCATCGACGCCGACCTGCTGCTGGTCGCCGTCGGCCGCGGCCCGAACTCCGCGGGCCACGGCTACGAGGAGGCCGGCGTCAAGATCGACCGCGGCTTCGTCCTCACCGACGACCGCCTGCGCACGAACCTGCCGAACGTCTACGCCGTCGGCGACATCGTGCCGGGCCTGCAGCTGGCCCACCGCGGCTTCCAGCAGGGCATCTTCGTCGCCGAGGAGATCGCCGGGCTCGCCCCGCGCGTGATCGACGAGAAGGGCATCCCGCGCGTCACCTACTCGCACCCCGAGGTCGCCTCGGTCGGGCTCACCGAGTCGCAGGCCAAGGAGAAGTACGGCAACGACGTCACCACCTACACCTACGACCTCGGCGGCAACGGCAAGAGCCAGATCCTCAAGACCTCCGGTGGCGTGAAGCTGGTCAAGGCTCCCGACGGCCCGGTCGTCGGCGTGCACATGGTGGGCGACCGCGTCGGCGAGCTGATCGGCGAAGCGCAGCTGGTCTACAACTGGGAGGCGTTCCCGGAGGACGTCGCCCCCCTCATCCACGCGCACCCCACCCAGACCGAGGCCCTCGGTGAAGCGTTCCTCGCCCTCGCGGGCAAGCCGCTGCACGTGCACAGCTGACGTCTCACCAGCACAATCCAAACCTACGTCTTACAGATCAAGGGAGTCAGCGAACGATGGCCTACTCCGTCACGTTGCCGGAGCTCGGTGAGAGCGTCACTGAAGGCACCGTCACCCGGTGGTTGAAGCAGGAAGGCGACACCGTCGCGGTCGACGAGCCGTTGCTCGAGATCTCCACCGACAAGGTCGACACCGAGGTCCCGTCCCCCGTGGCCGGCACCCTGGTGAAGATCAGCGCCGGTGAGGACGAGACCGTCGAGGTCGGCGGCGAGCTCGCGGTGATCGACGACGGCACCGGCGGCGTCCCCACCGCTGCCGAGCCGGCCGCCGCGCCCGCGCAGGAAGCCGCTCCGGAGCCGCAGGCGGCGCCCGAGCCCGAGCCGACGCCGGCGCCCGCCGCGCAGGCTCCGCAGGCCGAGGCCCCGTCGCGACCGGACACCGCGCCGGCGTCGGGTGGCCAGGGCACCGAGGTGAAGCTGCCCGAGCTGGGCGAGAGCGTCACCGAGGGCACCGTGACCCGCTGGCTGAAGGCGGTCGGCGACTCGGTCGAGGTCGACGAGCCGCTGCTCGAGATCTCCACGGACAAGGTCGACACCGAGGTGCCGTCGCCGGTCGCCGGCACGGTGCTCGAGATCCGCGCCGGTGAGGACGAGACCGTCGAGGTCGGCGGGGTTCTCGCGGTGATCGGTGACGCGGGTGCGGCCGCCGCCCCGGCGCCCGCCGCTCCGGCCCCGGCGGCTCAGGCTGCCCCGGCCGCCCCGGCTCCGGCCCCGGTTCAGGAGAGCAAGCCGGCGCCCGCCGCGCCTGCGCCCGCCCCGGCGGCTCCGGCTCCGGCCGCGGCGCCGGCTGCCGCTGCCCCGGCCGCCAAGGCCGAGGACAACGGTTCGGCCGACGGCCCGTACGTCACGCCGCTGGTGCGCAAGCTCGCGTCCGAGCACGACATCGACCTGTCGACGCTGACCGGCAGCGGTGTCGGCGGCCGGATCCGCAAGCAGGACGTGCTCGCGGCGGCCGAGGCCAAGCAGAAGGCGGCCGCCCCGGCGCCCGCGGCTGCTGCCCCGGCTCCGGCCGCGCAGGCTCCGGCTCCGGCCGCGGCCGCCCCGTCGGCTCCGGCCGCCGTCTCGCCGGACATCGCCGCCCTGCGCGGCACGGTGCAGAAGGCCAGCCGGATCCGGCAGATCACGGCCACCAAGACCCGCGAGTCGCTGCAGGTTTCCGCGCAGCTCACGCAGGTGCACGAGGTGGACGTGACGAAGATCGCCAAGCTGCGCCAGCGTGCGAAGGCGGCCTTCCGCGAGCGCGAAGGCGTGAACCTCACGTTCCTGCCGTTCTTCGCGAAGGCCACCGTCGAGGCGCTCAAGCAGCACCCGAACGTCAACGCGTCCTACAACGAGGACACGAAGGAGATCACCTACCACGGCGCCGTGCACCTGGGCATCGCGGTGGACACCGACCGCGGCCTGCTGTCGGTCGTGATCCACGACGCGGGTGAGCTGAGCCTCGCCGGTCTCGCGCACCGCATCGCCGACCTGGCGGCGCGGGCGCGGGCCAACCACATCAAGCCGGACGAGCTGACGGGCGGCACCTTCACCGTCACGAACATCGGCAGCAACGGCGCCCTGTTCGACACGCCGATCATCGTGCAGCCGCAGTCCGGCATGCTCGGCACCGGCGCGGTCGTGAAGCGCCCGGTCGTCGTCTCCGACGCCGAGGGCAACGACACGATCGCCGTCCGTTCGATGGTGTACCTGCCGCTGACCTACGACCACCGCCTGGTCGACGGCGCCGACGCCGGCCGCTTCCTCACGACCATCAAGCAGCGCCTGGAAGAGGGCAAGTTCGAAGACGAACTCGGCCTCTGACGCGGTAGCCGGTCTGTCGAAGGCCCCGCACTCCTCCAGGGGTGCGGGGCCTTCGCCGTTTCCCGGTGACCGTCGCGCGCACGACCACCCACAATGGACAGACGATCCGCCGGGCAGCCGCGCCCGGGCGTGCGCCCGGCGGAGGGATAGGACACGATCTGAGGCATGCGGGTACTCATCGCGGGGTCCGGCGGGCTCATCGGCACGGCACTGGCAGCGAAACTGCGCTCGGCCGGCCACGACGTGCGCCGCCTCGTGCGGCGCGCCGCGCAGGCGGCCGACGAACACGGCTGGGACCCGCCGGCGGCGCGGATCGACGAGGGCGCGTTCGACGGTGTCGACGCCGTCGTGAACCTCTGCGGCGCGCCTCTGCTGCCGGGCCGCTGGAGCGCGATGCGCAAGCAGGTGCTGCTCGACAGCCGCGTCGAGCCCACGGAGGTGCTCGCCGAAGCCGTGGCCGAACACGGTGTGAAGGTGCTCGTGAACGCCTCCGCCGTCGGCTTCTACGGCAACACCGGTTCCCACGTGGTCGACGAAACCGCCGCCACGGGCACGGGTTTCCTGGCGGAGCTCTGCACGGCGTGGGAAGGCGCCACCGCGGCCGCGAAAACCGCCGGCGCCCGCGTGGTGCTCGTGCGCACCGGCCTCGTGCTCGCACGAAAAGGCGGCCTGCTCGACGTGCTACGGCCGCTGTTCGGTTTCGCCCTGGGCGGCCGCCTCGGCGACGGCCGCCAGTTCATGCCGTGGATCTCGCTCGACGACGAGGTCGGCGGCCTCGTCCACGTGCTGGAGCACGAGACCCTGGCCGGCCCGGTCAACCTCGCCGGCCCCGCGCCCGTCACCAACGCGGAGTTCACCAAAGCCCTCGGCCACGCCGTGCACCGGCCCGCGCCCTGGTGGGTGCCCGGGATCGCGCTGAAGTTCGCACTCGGGCAGGCCGGCGAGGAAATGGCGTTGTACGGCCAGCGCGCCGTCCCCCGGAGGCTTGAGCACACGGGTTACGAGTTCCGCCACCGCACGCTGGAGAGCGCGCTGGCCGCCGCGACATGACCGTGCCGCGGGTCCGCTGGGTCGTGACGGGCGTGGTGCTGCTCGCCGCTTTCGTCGCCCTGGGCCTGCTCGTCGACCGGCAGCCGCTGCAGCTCGACACAGAGGTGGCGAACGCGTTGCGCGGCCAGGACACGCGCCCGGCCGGATTGGTCGCGGGTGTCGTCACGAACGTCCTCGGGCCCGTGCTGCCCTGGGTTCTCGGCGTGGCGCTGGTGGCGCTGGTGTTGCGGGACCGGTCGAACCGGTCGGTGTGCGTGCGGCTGGCCGTGGTGCTGGTGCTGTGCCGGCTGACGAGCGTGGCGTTCAAACCCGTGTTCCTGCGCCGGCGTCCCCGCGAGTACCCGGACCTGAGCTACCCCAGCGGCCACGTCGTCGCGGTGGCGTCGACCGGGCTGGTCGTGGTGCTGGCGTGCGGCTGGCTCGCCCCGCGGTTCGTCCGCTGGGCAGCGGGGATCGCGGCGGCCGCGACCGTGGTGGCGGCGGCCTGCCGGATCGTGCTGGGTGTGCATTGGGTCACGGACACCGTCGGCGCCGTGCTCGCGGTGCTGGGAGTGGGCCTGGTGTCGGCGACGGCACTGCGGCTCGTGCCCTTTCGCGAGCCCGACGGGCGTAGCCTCGACGAGTGAGTTCTTCGACCGATTCCTGCCGTGCCGCCACCGAACCCGTCGTAGTCCGGGAGCTCGGCACGATCGACTACACCGAGGCCTGGGACCTGCAGCGGGAGATCCTCACCGCGCGCGCCGACGAGACCGGGCCGGACACCCTGCTGCTGCTGGAGCACCCGTCGGTCTACACCGCGGGCAAGCGCACGGAGCCCGAGGACCGGCCGGCCGACGGCACGCCGGTGATCGACGTGGACCGCGGCGGCAAGATCACTTGGCACGGGCCCGGGCAGCTCGTCGGCTACCCGATCCTGCAGCTCGCCGACCCGATCGACGTCATGCACTACGTGCGCCGCCTCGAGGAGGCGCTGATCGTGGTGTGCGAGCAGCTCGGCGTGCGCACCGGCCGCGTCGAGGGCCGCAGCGGCGTGTGGATCCCGGCCGACGACCGCGGCATCGAGCGCAAGATCGCCGCCATCGGCATCCGCGTGCAGCGCGGCGTGACCATGCACGGCTTCGAGCTCAACTGCAATGCCGACCTCGGCGCGTTCGACTCGATCGTGCCGTGCGGCATCCGCGACGCCGGCGTCACCTCGCTGTCCTACGAGCTGCAGCGCGACGTCACCGTGGCCGAGGTGCTGCCCCTGGCGCGCGACGCCGTGCTGGCCGCGCTCGAGGGCGAGCTGGTCGTGCGTGACGACCGCTGGCTGCCGCGCCCAGAAGCGCCTTCGGCGCCGGGCGTCACCTTCGCCCTGCAGAACTGAGCACCCGTGAGAGGCGGCGCCGGTACGAGCGCCGCCCCTCACGAGTGGTTCACAGCTGCGGCGCCACGGCCGAGGCGATGAACTCGAGGTGGTCCAGGTCCTGCAGGTCGAGCACCTGCAGGTAGAGCCGCGTGATGCCCGTCTTCTCCCGCCACTGCCCGATGCGGTCGACGACCTGGGCCGCCGTGCCGGCCAGGCCGTTTTCGCGCAGCTCACCGAGGTCGCGGCCGATGGCCCCGGCCCGGCGCGCCACCTCGGCGTCGTCGCGGCCGATCGCGACGGTGAGCGCCACCGACCGCAGGATCTCCTTCGGGTCGCGGCCCACGGCCTCGGCCGCGGCGGCGACGCGCTCGAACTGCGCCAGCGCGGCTTCCGGGCTCGCGAACGGCAGGTTGAACTCGTCGGCGAAGCGCGCGGCCAGCTCGGGCGTGCGCTTCTTGCCCCCGCCACCGATGATCACGGGCGGCGCGGGCGACTGCGCCGGCTTCGGCAGCGCGGGCGAGTCGACGACGGTGTAGTGCTCACCGGAGAACGAGAACGTCTCGCCCACCGGCGTCTTCCAGAGGCCGGTGATGATCTCCAACTGCTCCGCGTAGCGGTCGAAGCGCTCCTTCAGCGGCGGCAGCGTGAGCGCGTAGGCGGTGTGCTCGGTGTCGAACCAGCCCGCGCCGAGACCGAACTCCACGCGGCCACCCGACATCTGGTCGACCTGCGCCACGGAGATCGCGAGCGGGCCGGGGTGGCGGAACGTCGCCGCCGTGACGAGCGTGCCGAGGCGGATCCGCTGCGTCTCGCGGGCGAGCCCGGCCAGCGTGATCCACGCGTCGGTGGGCCCGGGCAGGCCGTCGCCGTCGCCCATCTTCAGGTAGTGGTCGCTGCGGAAGAACGCGTCGAAGCCGGCGGCCTCGGTCGCCTTGGCGACGCGCAGGAGGTCGTCGTACGTGGCGCCTTGCTGGGGCTCCGTGAAGATCCTCAAGTCCATGGCGCCACCCTAGCCACGACACTGGTCACGGCGCCGTTCAGCTCGCGGCCGGCCGCTCCCCCGCGTCGCCCGGCTGACGCAGGCGCAGCAGCATCCGCACGATCACGTCCTCGATCTGCTCACCGACCTTCTTCGGGTCGGCCGCGCTCGCGATCTCCGTGGCCGCGCTGGACAGCGCGCCGAACAGCAGCCGGGCCGTGATGTCGACCGGCACGGGCTCGACCTCGCCGGCGTCCACTAGCGACTGCAGGCCCGCGCGCACGAGCCCGAAGCTGCACTGCTCCTCGGCCTCGCGCCAGCGTTCCCAGCCCATCACCACCGGCGCCTCGTGGATCGCGATGCGCTGGTAGGCCGGATCGAGGCAGCTCTTGATGAACGCGTTGAGCGCGCCCATCGCCCGTTCCCACGGCGTGCCCGGGCCCGTCATGATCTTCTCCAGCCGGTCGTAGACCAGGCTCTCCACGGAGTCGAACGCGGCTTCGAAGAGGGCCTGTTTGCCGCTGAAGTGGTGGTACAGCGCGCCTTTGGTGACGCGGGCACGTTTGGCCACCTCGTCGAGCGAGGTACCCGCGTAACCGCGTTTCGTGAACAGCTCGACGGCGCTGTCGACCAGGGCGGATCGTGTGGACTCCGAGTAGTCGAGTCGTCTGGACCTCATCGTCGGCACCCTCACAACCTTACGCCGGACGGCGATCTCCATACCCATGGTATGTTCACGGCGTCAGGTCCGTACCGGGAGTATGCCGCAAACCCGCGGTACGACCCGGGCCACGGAAGGGGAGCCCACACCATGAGCTGGACCGACTTCTACCGACGCCGGGAGATCCTCGAGGCGGCCGTGCGCCACGCGCAGCGCACCCCCGGTGAGCCGCTCGTTCTCGCCGAGATCCCCGGTGCCACCGACGTTTTCGGCTGTGAAGAGAACCTGCTGCTGGCGCTGCAGTACAAGTGGACGCAGGTGCTCGGGGGGCATCTGCGCGCCGAGCTGGCCGACCCGGAGGACGCCGCGGCCGACGGCGTCGGCGACCAGGTCGACACCGTTGCCCGCGCGTGGCGGCGCGCGCAGTCCGAGCACGAGACGCTGCGCGCGGTGCTCGACGGCGCGCTGACCCGGCACCCGTCGCTGGTGAACCTGCACGAGGGCGAGCTGCGGATGCTGGCGCTCACGGCGGGGCTGGCCGAGCCCGGCGAGCCCGTCGAGGAGCTCACCCGCGTCGGCTACGCCTTCGATTCTCTGGTGCGTGCCGGCACCGACCGCGCCGGGCGCCCGATGCGGCGGCGCAGCCCCATGGGACACCTCATGCGCCTGCTCGCGCCCAGCGCGTGACCGCGTAGTTACAGGCGTGTAGTTAGGTGAGCCCCATGAACCCACGCTGGACCGAGGCCGAGCTGGCCGACCAGACCGGCCGGACCGTCCTGATCACCGGCGCCAACTCGGGCCTCGGTCTGCGCACGGCGGAAGTCCTCGCCGGCCGCGGCGCGCGGGTGCTGCTCGCGTGCCGCTCGGCCGAGCGTGGTGCCACCGCCCTCGACCGCGTGCGCGCCGTGGCCTCCGGTGCCGCGCCCGAGCTCGTGCCGCTGGATCTGGCCGACCTCGCGTCGGTGCACAAAGCGGCGACGTCGGTGCGTGAGGTGACCGGCGACGCGCTCGACGTGCTCGTGAACAACGCCGGCGTCATGGGCACGCCCAAGGGCCGGACGGCCGACGGCTTCGAAACGCAGTTCGGCACCAACTACCTCGGGCCGGCCGCGCTCACGTGGCTGCTCATGCCCGCGCTGCGCGGCGGCACGGCGGCGCGCGTGGTCACGCTGACGAGCATGGCGGCCACCGGCGCGCGCATCCGGCTGGCCGACCCGAACTTCGAGCACGGCCGGTTCAACACGGGCGCCGCCTACGGGCAGTCGAAGCTCGCCGACCAGATCTTCGGGCTGGAGCTCGACCGGCGGCTCCGCGCTGCCGGTTCCCCGATCATCAGCGTGCTCGCCCACCCCGGCTACACCGAAACCGGTTTGCAGGCGGGGATGGCGAAGTCCTACCCCAACCCCGTCGTGCGTACCTTGATGCTCGGCACGATGCGCCTCGGCAACCTGCTGCTGGCGCAGGACCTCGCGCACGGGGCGCTGCCGCAGCTCTACGCGGCCACGCAACCCGACGTCGAGGGCGGCGACTACTACGGCCCGGACCGCCTGTTCGGCTCCCGTGGGCATCCCACGAAGGTGCGCCCGCTCGCCGCCGCCCGCGACCTCGCGACGGCGACCGCATTGTGGGACTTGACGGCCCGTTTGACGAACGTCACGCCCGACCCGCAGTAGGCGATTCGCCCCGTACCACGGGCGTAGTGTGGTCGACGTGACTGCTGCGCCTGAAGGGCGGAAGTTGCTGCGGCTCGAGGTCCGCAACAGCGAGACGCCGATTGAGAAGAAGCCGTCGTGGATCAGGACGAAGGTGCGGATGGGGCCGGAGTTCACCGAGCTGAAGGGCTTGGTGCGGCGTGAAGGCCTGCACACCGTCTGCGAGGAAGCCGGCTGTCCCAATATCTACGAGTGCTGGGAAGACCGCGAGGCGACGTTCCTGATCGGTGGGGACCAGTGCACGCGCCGGTGTGACTTCTGTCAGATCGATACCGGCAAGCCCGCCGAGCTGGACCGCACGGAGCCGCGCAAGGTGGCGGAGTCGGTGCAGGCGATGGGTTTGCGGTACTCGACGGTCACGGGTGTCGCGCGCGACGACCTGGCTGACGGCGGGGCCTGGCTGTATGCGGAGACGGTGCGGCAGATCCACGAGCTGAACCCGGGTACGGGTGTCGAGTTGCTCATCCCGGACTTCAATGCGGTTCCGGCGCAGCTGGCCGAGGTGTTCGGGTCGCGGCCGGAGGTGTTGGCGCACAACGTGGAGACGGTGCCGCGGATCTTCAAGCGCATCCGCCCCGGGTTCCGCTACGCCCGTTCGCTGGAAGTCATCACGAAGGCCCGTGAGGCCGGGTTGGTGACGAAGTCCAACCTGATCCTCGGCATGGGCGAGACGCCCGACGAGGTCGAGCCCGCGATGCGCGACCTGTTCGAGGCGGGCTGCGAGATCCTGACGATCACGCAGTACCTGCGTCCCTCCCCGCGGCACCACCCCGTGGACCGGTGGGTGAAGCCGGAGGAGTTCGTGGAGCACTCCCAGGCGGCCGAGGCACTCGGGTTCAGTGGCGTGATGGCGGGACCGCTCGTGCGCTCGTCCTACCGCGCCGGACGCCTCTACGCGCAGACCAAGGCCCACCGCGGCGAGGAGCTGCCGGAAAACCTGGCGCACCTGGCCGAACAAGGCCCGGCGGCGCAGGAAGCCAGCTCGCTGCTCGCGCGCTGACCGGCGTTTCACCCCGAAGGGCCCGCTCACGTCGAGCGGGCCCTTCGTCGTTTCCGGCCCCTTACGGGCTTCCCCTGGGAAGTCCCCCAGGTCGGCCAGAACGCCGTGACGGATTCCAAAGAATCCGTAAAGTAGCCTTGTGGCTTTGGTAACGGATCTTCTGAACTGGCTGCACGGACTCCCGGAACCGGGACTGGTCGCGGCGGCCGGCGGGCTCGTGTTCGCCGAGTGCACCATCGGCCTGGGGTTCGTCGCGCCCGGCGAGTCGGCGCTGCTCATCGCGGCCACGACGGCGACCACGACCCCGCGCTTCCTCACGCTGTGGGCGGTGGTCACGGTGTGCGCGGCGCTCGGCGACTCCGTCGGCTACGCGCTCGGCCGCCGGTTCGGACCACGGCTGCGCGAGACGAAGCTGATCCGCAAGTACGGCCTCGACGCGTGGGACAAGGCCGCCGGCGTGCTGGAGCGGCGCGGCGCATGGGCGGTGTTCTTCGCACGGTTCCTGCCGGTCTTGCGAACGTTGACGCCCGCCGCCGCGGGCGCGTCGCGGCTGCCGTTCCGGAAGTTCCTGCCCGCGACGGCGGCGGGGGCGCTGTGCTGGTCGCTCGTGCACATCAGCCTCGGCGCCGCGCTCGGTGAGGCGGCCAAGAAGGTGGAGGGCGCGCTGAGCACGGGCTTCCTCGTGGCGGCGGCTGTGGTCGTCGGCGTGCTGGTGTTTTTCCTGGTGCGGATGAAGAAGCGCAAGGCACTGGCGCCGGAGAAGACCGAGGAACCCGTGCGCGTGGCGGAGTGATCCGGTGCGGCATCACACGTCCGTGACGCCGCCGTGAGCGCTCACGCTTACTACATTCGGCGGTATGACCCCACTCGATCTCCCCGGGCCGGTGGCGTTCGTGCTCGGCGGCGGAGGGAGCCTGGGCGCGCTGCAGGTCGGGATGCTGCGCGCGCTGGACGAAGCCGGTGTGACGCCCGACCTCGTGGTCGGCACGTCGGTGGGTTCGCTCAACGCGGCCGTGCTGGCGTTGCCCGGCGCGGACCGGCTCGGGCGCCTGCACGACATCTGGAAGCACATGACGAAGCACGAAGCCTTCCCCGGCGGCGTGTTCAGCCAGGTGCGCACGCTTCGCCACAGCAAGACGAACCTGTTCCCCAACACGGGTCTCACGAAGATCATCGACGACCACCTCGGCCCCGGCCGCCGTTTCGAGGACCTGGAACTCCCGCTCGGCGTGGTGACCACGGACGTCGACACGGCCGAGCCGGTGCTGTTCCGGGAGGGGCCGCTGCGTGAGCCGTTGCTCGCGAGCTGCGCGATTCCGGGGATCTACCCGCCGGTGGAGTACGACGGCCGGCTGCTCTACGACGGCGGCCTGGTGGCCAACGTGCCGATGCGCCAGGCGCTCGCGATGGGCGCTCGTTCGCTCGTGGTGCTGGACTGTGCGTTCCCGGGCAAGATGCCCGGTGCGCCGCACACGTTCGCCGAGGTGATGATGTTCACCGCGTTGATCAGCATGCGCAACCAGGCGGCGCTGGAGGCGCCCGCGGCGGCGCGGCGGGCGCCCGTGGTCTACCTGCCCGGGCCGGCGCCCGTGCGGGTCAGTCCGTTGGACTTCACGCGGACCGACCACCTCGCCGAGGAGGCTTACCAGTCTGCCCGTGACTACCTGAAGGAACTGGTCGTCGACGGCCCCGGTCTCTACGGCGCACCAGGGCTCGTCACGGCGTGATCCACGCCACTGCGATGCACCTATCCGCTGCGTGGGGCGTCTTCCTGATCGCGTAGTTTTGGAATGGAAGAAGCCTGCCGGCCCGCGATACCCCGCAAAAGAGACAAAATGTTCCCGAAGAAGACTTTCCTTTCGGTTGCCGGAATTCTCGCGGCAACCCTGCTGGTTTCGGCCTGCTCCTCCGGTGGGGACACCACCGGCGGCAGCGCGGCACCCGTCACCCCGGGTGGCACGAGCCAGGCGGCGGCGCCGGCGACGGTGTCGATCGACCCGGCCGACGCCTCCGGGATCAGCCCGACCACCCCGATCGTCGTCAAGGCCGCCAACGGCAAGCTGACCGACGTGACGGTGACCAACTCCAAGGGGAAGTCGGTCGCCGGCAAGCTCGCGACGGACGGCTCGAGCTGGACCAACACCGAGGTACTCGGCTACGGCGGCACCTACAAGGTCGTCGCGCACGCCCAGGGCGCCGACGGCAAGCAGGTGGAGAAGGACGGTGACGTCACCACGGTGTCGCCGAAGAAGCAGGCGAACGCGAACCTGATCCCGGCGCCGTCGGCCGTGAAGTCGACCGGTGTCGGCGTGGGGCAGCCGATCGTGTTCAGCTTCGGCGTCCCGGTGAAGAACAAGGCCGCCGTGGAGAAGGCCCTGTCGGTGCAGTCGTCGCCGAAGCAGGACGGCAGCTGGTACTGGATGGACGACAAGAACGTCCACTACCGGCCCAAGGAGTACTGGCAGCCGAACACCACGCTGACTGTCACGGCGAAGATCTACGGCGTCGACTTCGGCAACGGCGTGTTCGGCGCCGAGGACCGCACCGAGACCTACAAGGTGCACGACTCCTGGATCGCCAAGGCGGACGGCAACAGCGAGCAGATGCAGATCTTCCACAACGGCTCCATGGTGAAGTCCATGCCGATCTCCATGGGCAAGGACGCCACGCCGACCCACCTCGGCCCGCACGTCATCTCGGACAAGCAGGCCAACTACACGATGGACTCCTGCACTTACGGCGTCTGCCCGCCCGACCCGAAGGCCTACCGCTCCAACGAAAAGTGGTCCGAACGCATCTCGAACGACGGCGAGTTCGTCCACGAGAACCCGAACAGCGTGGGCCAGCAGGGCAGCTCCAACGTGTCCCACGGCTGCATCAACCTCAACGCCGCCAACGCCCAATGGTTCTTCCAGAACTTCGGCCTCGGCGACGTCGTGGAGGTCACCAACTCCGGCGGCCCGCAGCTCCCCGTGTGGGACCTGTACGGCGACTGGTCGAAGTCCTGGACCGACTGGCAGAAGGGCTCGGCTCTCTGAGCCGTTGAGGGCCTCCGTTCCGGGGTGAGGCCCGCGGGTGACGGACAGGCGAAAGGCGCCGGAGCGATTGTTGCTCCGGCGCCTTTCTCGTTGTCTGGGGGTTGTTCGGTGGGTTGGTGCGGGGCTTTGTGCCGGCGTTTCGCACCGAGTTTCGGGAGTTCCCTTTCCGGCCTGGGTTGTCGGCTGGGCTCTCTTGGCAGTTCAGGCAAAACGGGGTGCAGCTTCCGCTCAACTCTCGCTCGTCCACTTGGGGGCGATCGCAGTCAGATCCGGATCGCCGGCTGGGTTGGCTTGCCAGCGGCGGCGAAGCGCGCGGACCGATGTGGTGCCGGCGACCGAGTACTGCTTCCGCATCGCTCGGGTTAGCTCGGGTGGCGGTCGCGGTAAGAGGGTGCCGAGCACGGCGATGAGCTCTACGACGTTGTAGGCCGTCGGGAAGTCCTGTGCGGTGTAGACCAGCGTGCATCCGGCCCGGTGTTCCATTCCGGGCACAAGCAGGGCGCGTTCGGCCATGTGGGGCGGTGTACCTGGACCTCGAGCGCCACTGGGCTTCCGACGCTGCACGGGCGCACCGCGGCGCGGGTGGCCAGAGCCCGCAGCACCGCGTCCTCGATCCGCCCGCAGGCCTCCTCGGGGTGGACCATTGCGGCGGCGGGGGCGCCCAGCACTCGCTTCACCATCACGCTGTGGATGCCCAGGGCCACCTCGCCCACATGGCAGTGTTGCGGCCCAATTCGCCGACGGAGCCACCGTTGCACCGCGCGGCGGCGATCACGCGGCCAACGATCGGTGCACGACGACCGAGCAGGACCTGCCGGCTCCGAATCCCCTCGCCTCTCTGCCGGGCAAACAAATCCCGAGCAGCGGCCGGGCCGGACACAGGCCCCCGCCCTCCCGAGGGGGCGTCCCCGAGTCCATTCTATCGGCCCCCACCGACAAAAACGGACAACGCGGGCGCGGTGGGGGTGGTTGTCCACAACCTGATCGGGTGGGGATGAAGTTGGGGTGGGCAGTGGTGGTCGACGGGTTCGGATTGGCCTGCGTGGTGACAGCAGTGGGCGTTGGTGGCTGTTCTCGGGCGCCGAGCGGGCCGGGCAGATCCGGTGTCGGAACAAAGAAGCTCGACCGGGACAGGGTCTGCGGCGGTGGGGTGCGCGGCTGGGTGCCGCGGATCGGGTTGAGTGGGCGGAGTGCTGGCTGCTGCCTGCTGCGTGCCGTTCCAGAGGCGAGCTGGAGGCCTTCGTGGAACGCGCCCAGCGCTATGGCGAGACGACCACCTCGCTGGTCTTCTCGTCCCCGGTCGCGAGCCGGCCGGTCACCCGCCCACACTGAACGCGGGCGTCGAAAAAAGGGTGCGGAAATGCAGTCAGGCCCCGGGAGAACCACTGGGGGTTCTCAACCGGGGCCTGACTGTCAAAGTAAGTTCGGCGGCGTCCTACTCTCCCACAACCCTTCGGTTGCAGTACCATCGGCGCTACCAGGCTTAGCTTCCGGGTTCGGAATGGGACCGGGCGTTTCCCTGGCGCTATAACCACCGAAACACTATGAAACACGCGTGGTGTTTCAGAACCGTAGAGTGGATGCGTAACATCTTCGTAGGCAAGTCCTCGGCCTATTAGTACCAGTCAACTCAACAACACATTACTGTGCTTCCATCTCTGGCCTATCAACCCAATCGTCTTTTGGGGGCCTTAACCCACATGGGGTGGGATACCTCATCTTGGAACAGGCTTCCCGCTTAGATGCCTTCAGCGGTTATCCCTTCCGAACGTGGCCAACCAGCCATGCCCCTGGCGGGACAACTGGCACACCAGAGGTTCGTCCGTCCCGGTCCTCTCGTACTAGGGACAGCCTTCCTCAAGTATCCTACGCGCGCGGCGGATAGGGACCGAACTGTCTCACGACGTTCTAAACCCAGCTCGCGTGCCGCTTTAATGGGCGAACAGCCCAACCCTTGGGACCTACTCCGGCCCCAGGATGCGACGAGCCGACATCGAGGTGCCAAACCATGCCGTCGATATGGACTCTTGGGCAAGATCAGCCTGTTATCCCCGGGGTACCTTTTATCCGTTGAGCGACACCCCTTCCACCAGGTGGTGCCGGATCACTAGTCCCGACTTTCGTCCCTGCTCGACATGTCTGTCTCACAGTCAAGCTCCCTTGTGCACTTGCACTCAACACCTGATTGCCAACCAGGCTGAGGGAACCTTTGGGCGCCTCCGTTACTCTTTAGGAGGCAACCGCCCCAGTTAAACTACCCATCAGGCACTGTCCCTGAACCAGATCATGGCCCGAGGTTCAGATTCCCAATTCGACCAGAGTGGTATTTCAACAACGACTCCACAGTAACTAGCGTCACCGCTTCACAGTCTCCCACCTATCCTACACAAGCCGAACCGAAAACCAATACCAAACTATAGTAAAGGTCCCGGGGTCTTTCCGTCCTGCCGCGCGTAACGAGCATCTTTACTCGTAGTGCAATTTCGCCGGGCCTGTGGTTGAGACAGCCGGAAAGTCGTTACGCCATTCGTGCAGGTCGGAACTTACCCGACAAGGAATTTCGCTACCTTAGGATGGTTATAGTTACCACCGCCGTTTACTG
>NZ_CP192059.1:1350000-2400000 GCF_050942255.1 Amycolatopsis sp. CA-161197 | reverse complement strand
CCGCCCCGCGATTCCGCGATGCTCGGCACCGCGAGCTCGCAGACCACCAGCACCGCGAACAGGATCACCGCCGTCGTCTGGGGAAAAGCGATCAACGCGTCGGCGACCCACAACACCTGCACGACCGTGATCCCGCCCGCGTACCAGAGCGCTGTCGTGCGCCGTTCCGGATCCGACTTCGCGGCACGCAGCCACTGCGTCACCATCGCGAGCCGCATCAGCACGTAGCCGACCATCACCACGCGGAAGTCGCCGTTGAACGCGCGGTCCACGCCGGCCGCGACGGTGAGGCCGCCGGCGATCTGCACGAGGGTCGCCAGCCGGTAGGGCACGTCGTCGGTGTCGAACGCGGAGGCGAACCAGCTGAAGTTCAGCCAGCCCCACCAGATCGCGAAGAACACCATCGCGTAGCTCAGGATCGCGTGGCCGATGTGCCCTTCGACCAGCTCGTGGTGGAGATCGGCGCTCGCGGCGCCCACGGCGACGACGAAACACAGGTCGAAGAGCAGTTCCAGCGGGGTGGACACGCGGTGGTTCTCGCCGCTGTCGCGTGACCGCATCGGCCGGTACCACACCCGGATCCGCTGGACCGGAAAAATCCCCTGGGACATCGACGCTCCCCGCACTCACCCGACGAACGCCGTCATCCCAACACGGTCAAAGCGCTCAGGCGAGTACGACCCCCACCGGAGGGTGAAGGGGGAGGAATACCGAGGTGAAAAAGGGCGGGCCCGGTTCCCCCTCTCCCGGGCCCGCCCGAATGCCTTCGCCGCACTCCCTCGCCACCCCGGGCATTGCTCCCGGCGGTCGCCGTACGGTCCCCCGCGGACGCCGACGATCCGTTGCCTGGGAGGTGACCAAGAGTGTCCATTCCATGGAACTCCGGAACTCTCAGCCGCTCGGCCGATCGACCCATCCCCGGTCGATCGATCGAAATGCCACTGTAGGTAGCCAAAGTGTCGTGCTGAAGGCTCCACAAGGTCTACCCGGTTGCTCTGAGTAGCACCAGGGTCAAACGTAGCGTGTCACTCGGATGGAGCATCACCGAATAGCTGAAAGTAGTTCACCAATACTGCTGAGTGAGCGTGACCATCTCACAGTCGGTGAACGGCCGCGGCCCGCTCGGCCGCCTCGTGCTCCTCACTGCGAGCCGTCCGGACGCGCCGCGCGCGCAGCTCCAGGACCGCCAGCAGCAGCGCCACGCAGGTCAACGCCGCGGAGCAGCACAATGCGATGGTGAGCGCGCGAGGGTAGTTCCGCCCCGACGCGACCACCGCCGATTCGAACACCGAAGCCAGCACCGCCGTGCCGATCGCCGTGCCGATGCGCTGCCCCGTCTGCAACGCACCGCCGGCGACGCCCGCCATGTTCGTGGGCACGCACTCCAGCGTCAGCGTGGTGTTCGGCGAGATCACCATGCCGCCACCGATTCCGCCGAGCAGCAACGGAAGCGCGACCGCCCACCCCGCGACCGACGGTGGCACGAACTCCACCACCGCCGCGACGACCAGCAGCGCGAAGGCCACGAGACTCAGGCCCGTGACGGACAGCCGCCGCCCGAACCGGGGCACCAGCCGTCCCGCGACGGCGGCCGACGCTGCCGAGCCGATCGCGAACGGCGTGACCGACAGCCCGGACTGCAACGGCGTGTACCCGAGCCCCTGCTGGAAGAACAGCGCGAAGACCAGCCAGACGCCGGCGAACCCGCAGAAGTACAGCGCCCCCACCGCGGCGCCGGGCGCGTACCCCGGTGTGCTCGTGAACAACCGGATGTCGAGCAACGGCTGCCGGCCGCGTGCCACCACCCGGCGCTCCCACAGCACGAACGCGGTGAAGCACACCGCCGCGATCGGGAAGAGCCACCACAGGCGCCGCAGGCCGTCCTGCTGCGATTCGACGAGCGGAAGCAGCACCCCCAGCACCGCGACCGCCAGCAGCAGAATGCCCGCGACGTCGATCTCCGACCGCAGCCGGACCCGGCGCCGCTCGGTCTTCGGCAGGAGCCGCATCGCGAGCCCGAACGCCAGCGCGCCGACGGGCACGTTCACGTAGAACACCCACCGCCAGCCGCCCGGATCACCGAACACGGCGAGGATCACGCCGCCGAGCACCGGCCCGACGGCCGTGGAGATGCCGACCACCGCGCCGAACATGCCGAACGCACGGGCGCGTTCGGCGCCGCGGAACAGGTCCTGGATCAGGCCGGTGTTCTGCGGGGTCAGGAAACCCGCGGCGCAGCCCTGCGCGAGCCGCGCGATCACCAGCGTGCTCGGGTCCTGGGCCGCGCCGGCCAGCGCGCTCGTGGCGACGAACGCGGCCAGCGCGAAGAGGAACACCCGCCGCCGGCCGAGCGCGTCGCCGAGCCGCCCACCGGTGACGAGCACCAGGCCGAAAGTGAGCGCGTAACCGGACACGACCCACTGGATCGTGCCGCTGCCGGTGTTCAGGCCACGCTGCATCGCGGGCAGGGCCGTGTTGACGATGCTGACGTCGAGCAGGGTCATGAACCCGGCCGTCAACGTGACAGCGAGGGCACGCCACCGGAGCGGGTCCGGAACGTACTCGATCATCAGGTGTTGGCGGTGATCCCGGGGATGCCCTTGAGCTCACCGATGAGCATCGAACTGACCTTCACGGGGTAATCGTAGAGCGCGAACACGGTCTGGTTCTTGCCGACGAGTTTCAGGTGCACCGGGGTCTCGCCCTTGTGCGCCAGCAGCGTCGACTTGAGCTCGCTCACCACCGACTGGTCGATCTTCTCGGCCGCGGCCAGCAGCATCAGCGGTGGTTCCTCGTCGCCGTTGCCGATCTCGGACAGGTCCAGCGGCACGAGCCCGCCGCCGAACACCGACATCTTGTCCTCGCGCCAGTTGACCCGGCCCTTGACCAGCACCGCGTTGTCCTCGATGAGGTCCGCGGCGAACATCGAGTACGCCTTGGCGAAGAACAGCACCTCGATCGCGGCGTCCATGTCCTCGACCGTGCAGATCGCCCAGGGCTCGCCCTTTTTGTTCACGCGCCGCTCCAGCGAGGTGAGCAGGCCCGAGATCACGACCTCGCCCTCCTTCGGCGGATCGGCCAGCAGGCCGGCGATCGGCTTGGGCGCGTGCTTGCGCAGGATGCGCTCGGCACCGTCGAGCGGGTGCGCGGACACGTACAGGCCCAGCATCTCCCGCTCGTAGGCGAGCAGCTGCTTGCGCGGGTACTCCTCTTCACCGAACTTCAGGTGCGCGAGCGGCGACGAGGACGGCGTGGCCTCGGCCGAGTCGTCGTCCCCGCCGAACGAGCCGAACAGGTCGAACTGGCCCATGGCCTCCTGGCGCTTGAGCGGCACGACGGCTTCCACCGCGTCCTCGTGCACCTGGATCATCGACAGGCGGGTGTGGCCCATCGTGTCGAACCCGCCGGCCTTGATCAGCGACTCCATGACCCGCTTGTTGCAGGCCACCAGCTCGGACTTGTCGAGGAAGTCGGTGAACGAGGAGTACTTGCCCTTCTCCTCGCGCGTCTTGATGACCGACTCCACCACGTTGGCGCCGACGTTGCGCACGGCGCCCAGGCCGAAGCGGATGTCGTTCCCGACGGCCGCGAACCGCAGGGCCGACTCGTTGACGTCCGGCGGCAGCACCTTGATGCCGAGGCGACGGCACTCCGACAGGTAGATGGCCGACTTGTCCTTGTTGTCACCCACGGACGTGAGCAGCGCGGCCATGTACTCCGGCGTGTAGTTCGCCTTGAGGTAGGCCGTCCAGTACGCGATCAGGCCGTACGCGGCCGCGTGGCTCTTGTTGAACGCGTAGCCGGCGAACGGGAGGATCGTGTCCCACAGCGCCTTGACCGCTTCGGGCGAGAAGCCGCCGGGCAGCAGCGGGCTGGCCTTCATGCCCTCTTCGAAGCCCTCGTACTCCTTCTCGAGGACTTCCTTCTTCTTCTTGCCCATGGCTCGCCGCAGCGTATCCGCTCGGCCCATCGTGTAGCCCGCGACCTTCTGCGCGATCTGCATGATCTGCTCTTGGTACACGATCAGGCCGTAGGTCTCGGACAGGATCTCGCGCAGCGGCTCTTCGAGCTGCGGGTGGATCGGCGTGACCTTCTGCCGGTTGTTCTTGCGGTCGGCGTAGTCGTTGTGCGCGTTCATGCCCATCGGGCCGGGTCGGTACAGCGCGAGCACCGCGACGATGTCCTCGAACCCGGTCGGCAGCATGCGGCGCAGCAGGTCGCGCATCGCGCCACCGTCGAGCTGGAACACGCCGAGCGTGTCACCGCGGCCCAGGAGCTTGTAGGCCTCGGGGTCGTCGAAGCCGAGGCGGTCGAGGTCGATCTCCTCGCCGCGGTTGGACTTGATGTTGGCCAGCGCGTCGCCGATCACCGTGAGGTTGCGCAGGCCCAGGAAGTCCATCTTCAGCAGGCCGATGTTTTCACACGACGGGTAGTCCCAGCCGGTGATGATCGAGCCGTCGTCGCGCTGCCACACCGGGATCGCGTCGGTGAGCGGTTCGCTCGACATGATCACCGCGCAGGCGTGGACGCCGGCGTTGCGGATCAGGCCTTCGAGGCCGCGTGCGGTGTCGAAGATCGTCTTGCACTCCTCGTCGGTCTCGACGAGGGCGCGGACCTCCGCTGCTTCGGCGTAGCGCTCGTGCTTCGAGTCGACGATGCCGGACAGCGGGATGTCCTTGGCCATGATCGGCGGCGGCAGGGCCTTGGAGATCTTGTCCGCGATCGAGTAGCCCGGCTGGCCGAAGTGCACGCGGGCCGAGTCCTTGATCGCGGCTTTGGTCTTAATGGTGCCGAAGGTGATCACCTGGGCCACGCGGTCGGCGCCGTACTTGTCCGTGGCGTAGCGGATCATCTCACCGCGGCGGCGGTCGTCGAAGTCGATGTCGATGTCGGGCATCGACATGCGCTCGGGGTTGAGGAACCGCTCGAACAACAGCTTCTGCGGGATCGGGTCGAGGTTCGTGATGCCCAGCGCGTACGCGACGAGCGCGCCGGCGGCGGAACCACGGCCGGGGCCGACCAGGATGCCGACTTCGCGCGCGTGCTGGATGAGGTCGGCGACGATGAGGAAGTAGGCCGGGAATCCCTTCTGCTCGATGACGCCGAGCTCGTAGTCGCAGCGCTCCTCGTAGCCGTCGGGCACGCCGTCCGGGAAGCGCCACTTGAGGCCCTCGGCCACCTGGTGCCGCAGCCACGTCGCCTCGGTGTGCCCCTCGGGCACCTCGAAGACCGGCATGCGGTCCTTGTGCGAGTAGACGTCCTCGTAGGACTGCACGCGCTCGGCGATCAGCAGCGTGCTGTCGGCCGCGCCCGGGACCTCCTTGTCCCAGTACTGCCGCATCTCCTCGGCCGACTTGAGGAAGTAGCCGTCGCCGTCGAACTTGAACCGGGTCGGGTCGTTGAGCGTCTTGCCCGCCTGCACGCACAGCAGCGCCGAGTGCGTGTCGGCCTGGTCCTTGGTGACGTAGTGCGAGTCGTTGGTGGCCAGCGGCCTGAGGTCGAGCAGCTTGCCGATCTCGAGCAGGCCCTCGCGCACGGACCGCTCGATCGGCAGGCCGTGGTCCATCAGTTCGAGGAAGAAGTTGTCGGCGCCGAAGATGTCCTTGTAGTCCGACGCGGCCTGGATCGCGGCCTCGCGCTGGCCCAGCCGCAGGCGGGTCTGCACCTCGCCCGACGGGCAACCGGTGGTGGCGATGATGCCGTGGTGGTTCTCCGCGATCAGCTCGCGGTCCATGCGCGGCTTGCGGTAGTAGCCCTGGATCGAGGCGATCGACGAGAGCTTGAACAGGTTCCGCAGCCCGGTGGCGTTCTCCGCCAGCATCGTCATGTGCGTGTAGGCACCGCCACCGGAGACGTCGCCGCCCTCACCGAACTCGTCGGAGCCGCGCTGGCTGGCCTGGCCCCAGAACACCGGCTTCTTGTGGAAGCGGCTCTCCGGCGCGATGTAGGCCTCGATGCCGATGATCGGCTTCAGGCCGTGCTTCTTCGAGGTCTGGTAGAACTCGTCGCCGCCGTACATGTTGCCGTGGTCGGTCATGCCCACCGCGGGCATGCCCAGCCGCGCCGCTTCGGCGAAGAGGGGTCCGATCTTCGCCGCACCGTCGAGCATCGAGTACTCGGTGTGGACGTGCAGGTGGACGAAGGAATCGTTCGACACCAGCGAAAACCTCCCCTAGGCAGACGGCTTCCCGGTTGTTGCTGCGGCGCGGCCCGGGGTCCTCCACCCTAGTCCGCGCTCGCGCTGTGCGGCTCGTAGGGATCCTCTCTCCTCACCCGCACGCCGCGCCCGCCGACATGCCGCCCGGGGCCCGACGAAACCTTCGCGGGTGACGCCACGGCGACACCCTCGCACGCCCCACCGACAGAACGGGCGCGCGTGAACCGGCCCACACGATTCCGGTGATTTCCCCAGTCCGGATGTGGGAGACCTCCACCTGACTTGACACCGGTTCGGTGGAACTTCACGATCTCGTTCCATGAACCTGTCTGACAGCCAGACAGCCGGACAAGGCCCCCGTCGCGTGAGCGCCATGGAGGCCGTGCTGGCCTACCTGCGCCGCGCCATCGAACGCGGCGAGTACGCCGTGGGCGACAAGCTGCCGTCCGAAGCCGCGCTGAGCAAGGAGTTCGAGGTCAGCCGCTCGGTGATCCGCGAGGCGCTGCGCGGGCTGCAGGCGCTCGGGCTGACCGTTTCCCGCACCGGCAAGGGCACGTTCGTCACCGCGACCGGCCCGGCCGAGAACCCCACTTTCGGTGACTATTCGGCCCGCGACCTCATCGAGGTGCGCCGTCACGTCGAAATCCCTGTCGCGGGGTACGCGGCCCTGCGCCGGGACGACGGCCACCTCGACCTGCTCGGCCACCTCGCCGAGCGGATGGAGCTGGAGACCGACAACACGGCGTGGGTGGCGCTCGACTCGCTGTTCCACATCACCATCGCCCAGGCCTCGGGCAACCCGGTGTTCGCCAAGGTCATCGAGGAGATCCGCGACGCGCTCGCGCGCCAGTCGGCGTTCCTCAACCAGCTGGGCGACCGGCGCGCGGAGTCGAACGTGGAGCACCGGCGGATCGTCACGGCGATCGCCGACGGCTCCGAAGAGGCGGCCGTGGCCGCGATGACGGCGCACCTCGCGCACGTCGAGCAGGCGCTGACCACCATCGTGCGGCCCGGCCGCACGGCGAAGCAGAACAGGAACGACTGAAAACGTGAGTGAACAGACCCTTCCGTCGTCGGGCGAAACGGAGAAGCACGCCGACGCCGGTGACGCCGGCTACAACAAGGCGCTGAAGTCCCGCCACATCTCCATGATCGCGATCGGCGGCGCCATCGGCACCGGCCTGTTCCTCGGCGCGGGCGGACGGCTCGCGCAAGCCGGGCCGGCGCTGGCGATCGTGTACGCCGTGTGCGGGCTCTTCGCGTTCTTCGTGGTGCGCTCGCTGGGCGAGCTGATCCTGCACCGCCCGTCCTCGGGCGCCTTCGTGTCCTACGCGCGGGAGTTCATGGGCGAGAAGGGCGCGTACGTCGCGGGCTGGATGCACTTCCTCAACTGGTCCACGACCGGCATCGCCGACATCACCGCGATCGCGCTGTACGCGCACTTCTGGTCGTTCTTCGCGCCGATCCCGCAGTGGGTGCTGGCGCTGATCGCGCTGGCCGTGGTGCTGACGCTGAACCTCGTCTCGGTGAAGCTGTTCGGCGAGATGGAGTTCTGGTTCGCGATCGTCAAGGTCGCGGCGCTCGTGCTGTTCATGATCATCGGCATCGTGCTGCTGGTCACCCAGCACCCGGTCGACGGCCTCGCGCCCGGCCCGCAGCTGATCGCCGACCACGGCGGGATCTTCCCGGCCGGCGTGCTGCCGATGATCCTCATCGTGCAGGGCGTGGTGTTCGCGTACGCGTCGGTGGAGCTGGTCGGTGTCGCGGCGGGTGAGACGGAGAACCCGCAGAAGATCATGCCCAAGGCGATCAACTCGATCATGTGGCGGATCGCGGTGTTCTACGTCGGTTCCGTGGTGCTGCTGGCGATGCTCATGCCGTGGAACTCCTACACCGGCGACGAGAGCCCGTTCGTGACGGTGCTCTCGCACCTGGGTGTGCCGGCGGCGGGCAGCGTGATGAACCTCGTGGTGCTCACCGCCGCGATGTCGAGCCTCAACTCGGGCCTGTACTCCACCGGCCGCATCCTGCGGTCGATGTCGGTCGCCGGTTCGGCGCCGAGGTTCACCGGCGTGATGAACCGCAACCAGGTGCCCTACGGCGGGATCCTGCTCACCGCGTCGGTCTGCGTGCTCGGCGTGGCGCTCAACTACGTGGTGCCGAAGGACGCGTTCGAGATCGTGCTGAACTTCGCGGCGATCGGCATCCTCGCCACGTGGGCGATCATCGTGCTCTGCCACCTGCTGTTCGTGCGCAAGGCCGACCGCGGTGAGCTGACGCGCCCGTCGTTCCGGCTGCCGGGCTCGCCGTGGACGGAGATCACGACGCTGGTGTTCCTCGCCGCCGTGGTGGTGCTGATGGCGTTCGACAAGACCGGCCGGATCACGCTGCTCGCGCTGCCGGCAATCGTCGTGGCGCTGGTGATCGGCTGGTTCTGCGTGCGCAAGCGCATCGACATGAGCGCGTTCGAGAGGGCCGAGCAGTGAGCGCGCCCGAGCAGCGCATGCCGCAGCACGTCCCCCTGGTCCACCTCCTGCGCGACGGCATGGTCGAAGGCGTGCACCACGGTTCGGTGATCGCGCTCGCGCCGGACGGCTCCACGCTCTTCTCCGCCGGCGACCCGGACGTCGCGATGTACCCGCGCTCCACGGCGAAGCCGCTTCAGGCCACGGCGATGGCCCGGCTGGGCCTGCGGCTGCCGCCGGCGGGGTTCGCGATCGCCGCGGCCAGCCACTCGGGCGAGCGCCGGCACCTCGACGCCGCGGCCGCTGTGCTGACGGGCCACGGCTTCACCGCCGAAGACCTCGGCAACCCGGCCGACTACCCGTTCGACCCGATCGAGCGTGACGCGTGGGTCGCCGAGGGCCGGCCGCCCGCGCGGCTGGCGCACAACTGCTCCGGCAAGCACGCCGCGATGCTCGCCACCTGCCGGGAGCGGGGCTGGGACCCGCGCACGTACCTCGATCCCGGGCACCCGTTGCAGCTCGCGATCCGGAAGACCGTCGAGGACCTCACCGGGCAGACCGTGCCGCGCGTGGCCGTGGACGGGTGCGGCGCGCCGCTGTTCGCGCTGTCGCTGCGCGGGCTCGCCCGGGCGGCCTCACGGCTGGCGACCGCGGCGGCCGGCACCCCGGAAAGCCTGGTGGCCCAAGGGATCCGGCAGCACCCGGACCTCGTGGGCGGCACCCGGCGTGACGTCACCGCGCTGATGCGCGCGGTGCCGGGGCTCCTCGCGAAGGACGGGTTCGAGGCCGTGCAGCTCGCCGCACTCCCCGACGGCACGGCCGTGGCGCTGAAGATCGCCGACGGCGGCGACCGCGCGCGGCCTGCCGTGCTCGCGACCGCGCTGCAGCTGTGCGGGGTCGACGCCGGCGTGCTCGAACCCTTCACGAGCCCGGCGCTGCGCGTGACCGCGGAACTCGAAGGGCGCCCGCGCGCTGCGTGACCCTCCTCACGCGAGACGGGTAGCGTCGGACGCGTCCGGCTCGGTGAAAGGGGTAAACCTGTGCTGCAGCGCATTGCCGACCTCCTGCTCGGTCTCCCGAAGGCGGAGGGCCCCGCCCCCGTCGCCACCAAGGGCCTGCGGATACCCATGCCCGACGGGGTCCACCTCGTGGCCGACCGGTACACACCGGCCGGCCAGCGCTCCGGCCCGGTGGTGCTCGTGCGCACGCCGTACGGGCGCACCGGGCCGATCGCGGCGCTCTTCGGCAGCGTCTTCGCGCGCCACGGCCTGCAGACGGTGGTCCAGAGCACGCGGGGCACGTTCGGCTCCGAAGGCGAGTTCCGTCCGTTCCACCTCGAACGCGAAGACGGCCTCGCCACCGCCGAGTGGCTGCGCGCGCAGCCGTGGTGCGACGGGCGGCTGGCGACGGCGGGCCTGAGCTACCTCGGGCACACGCAGTGGGCTATGGGGCCCTACCTCGACCCGCCGCTCGAGGCCATGGCACTGGGCGTGACGGCTTCGGAGTTCGTGAGCACGTTCTACCCGGGCGGGGTGCTCGCGGCCGACAACATGGTGTCGTGGTCGGCCATGATCGGCCGGCAGGAGGAACGGTTCGCGGGCCTGCCGAACCCCGTGCAGAAGCGCAAGACGCGCCGCGCGATGGCGCACCTGCCGCTGAACGCCGCCGACGTGGCCGCGATCGGCAAGCAGGTGCTGTTCCTGCGCGACGTGACCACCCACGCCGAACCGGACGACGGCTACTGGGCCATGTCCGACCACAGCGCGGAAGTCGCCGGGCTCACCGTGCCCGTCAGCATGGTCACCGGGTGGTACGACCTGTTCATCCAGGGCCAGCTGCGGGACTTCCGGACGCTGCAGGACGCGGGGCGCGCGCCGCGGATCACCATCGGGCCGTGGGCCCACGGCGACCCGGCCAGCCTGCGGATCTCCGTGCAGGACCAGGTCGGGTTCCTGCGCGCGCACCTGCTCGACGACCGCGTGCAGCTGCAGCGCTCCCCCGTGCGGCTGTACCTGCAGCAGGCGGCGACCTGGCTCGACTTCGACGCGTGGCCGCCCGAGTCCACGGCCACCGACTCGCACCTGCGCCCGATCGGCGGCCTCGGTGAGGTGGTCGACGGCGAGGCCCGGCCCACCGCGTTCACCTACGACCCCGCCGACCCGACTCCCGCGGTCGGCGGTCCGCTGCTGACGAGCATCAACAAGCAGCAGGACAACAACGAGGTCGAGGCCCGGGACGACGTGCTCGTGTTCACCGGCGAACCGCTGATCGCCGACCTCGACGTGATCGGCGAGGTGAGCGCCACCGTGTTCGTGCGCACCGAACTGGGCCACGCCGACGTGTACGCGCGGATCTGCGACGTCGACCAGGACGGCCGCTCCCGCAACGTCACCGACGGCATCCTGCGGCTGCGGCCCGGCGCGCCCGAGGCGGACGCCGACGGGATCGTGACCGCGCAGCTGCGGCTCGACCCCACGGCCTACCGGTTCCGCCGCGGCCACCGGCTTCGCGTGCAGGTGGCGGGCGGCGCGTTCCCGCGCTTTGCCCGCAACCACGGCACGGGCGAACCGGTGGCCAGTGCCGTCGACGGCAAGGCGAACCGGTTCGAGATCTTCCACGACGCGGCCCACCCGTCGCGGGTCACGCTGCCCGTCTTCAGCCGCTGAACGGCACCACCCGCTGGTGGGTGGTGAGCCGGCCGTCGTCGTGCAGCACGTGCAGCAGCAGCGACGGCGGCCGGTCGAAATCGAGCGGGCCGCCTTCGTCCCAGCCGCGGCCGGCACCGGGCTCGACCGGCAGCAGTGACCCGGAGACCACGCCGGGGGCGATGCGCACGGGCACGTCCGCGAACGTCGTGGCGGCGCCGGTGTGGACGTGGCCGCACAGCAGTGCGAGCACGTCCGGGTGCCGGCGCAGGACCTCGGCGAGGCGGTCTTCGCCGGTCTGGCGGATGGCGTCCACGAGCGGGATGCCGATCTCGACCGGCGGGTGGTGGAAGGCGACGAACGCGGGTCCGTCGTGGGCGGAGAGCACTTCGTCGAGCCACGCGAGCGTCGCGTCTTCGAGGTGACCCGCGCCCTTGCCGGGGATCGTGGAATCGCACATGGCCACGAGGACGCCGTTCACGTCGGTGGCGACGTTCACCGGGCCGGCGCCCGCCGGCTCGCCGAGCAGGACCTCGCGGAAGGCCTCACGCACGTCGTGGTTGCCGGGGCACGTGAGCACGGGCGCGGAGTGCTTGAGCAGCTCGGCCGCGCGGCGGTACTCCTCGGGCAGGCCGTGGTCGGCGACGTCGCCGGTGACGAACACCGCCTCGACCGCGAGTTCGCGCAGGTAGTCGAACACCGCGGCGGTGCGCGCGTCGGCGCGGTCGCCGCCGTCGAGGTGGATGTCCGACAGGTGCGCGAAGACCTTCATGCGTTCAGCTCCGTTCGAGGTACGCCAGTGCTTTGACCCAGTTGCGGACGAGCAGCGTCGTCGCGCCGGGCACGTCGCCGGAGCGCAGCGCGCCGGCGATCGCCCGGTGCTCGGCGATGCTCTCGGCGGCTCGTTCGGGGCCGCCGAAGTACACGGATTCGTAGCGTTTCAGCAAGGGTTTCGTCTGCTCGATCAAGCGCAGCAGGTGCGGGTTGCCGCAGCGGGAGAGCAGCAGCTCGTGCCAGCGATCGTCCACAGCGGACAGATCGGCGCCGGCGGGCAGGGCCGTCATCTCGTCCGCGATCGCGTCGAGCGCGTCCGGCAGCAGCGTCAGATCCAGCGGCGAGGTCCAGCGCAGGGCGAGCGACTCCAGTTCGGCGACCAGCGGGTAGAGCCGCTTGGCCTCCTCCGGGTCGAGCGGTGCGACGAGGAACCCGCGGCCGGGCGCGGCTACGAGCAGCCCGCGGTCGGCGAGCCCGATCAGCGCTTCCCGCAGCGGCGTGCGGCTCACGCCGAGCTCGCGCGCGAGGTGCACCTCGTTGATCCGGGCGTCCAGCCGGCCGTCGAGCACGCGCGTGGTGATCTCCTCGATGAGCTCACCTCGCAGGAGTCGCTTGGTCATCCGCGCAGTATTGCATACAGACTGGCCCTACTGTATTCAGTTCACATGGTCATCCAGCCCGCCGACGTGGCCCGCGCCCGCGCCGAGACGCCCGGCTGCACCGGCGTCGTCCACTTCAACAACGCCGGTTCGGCGCTCCCGCCGGCCCGCGTCACCGACACGATGGTCGACTACCTGCGAGCCGAAGCGCTGGTCGGCGGCTACGAGGCCGCCGCGGCGGCGGCCGAGCGCACCGAAGCCGTGTACACGTCCGTGGCGCGGCTGATCAACGCCGCACCCGAGGACATCGCGATCACCGACAACGCGACACGCTCGTGGCAGGCGGTCTTCTACGCGCTGCACTTCGGCCCGGGCGAGAAGATCCTCACCTCCCGCGCCGAGTACGCGAGCAACGCGATCGCCTACCTCCAGGTGGCGCGCCGCACCGGCGCGCGCGTGGAGGTGGTCGCCGACGACGAGACCGGCCAGCTCGACGTGGCCGACCTGCGCCGCCTGATCGACGACGACGTGAAGCTGATCGCCGTGAGCCACGTACCGACGCAGTGCGGCCTGGTGAACCCGGCCGAGGAGATCGGCAAGGTCGCGCGCGAGGCCGGGATCCCCTTCCTGCTCGACGCGTGCCAGTCGGCCGGGCAGCTCGACCTCGACGTCGAGCTGCTGCAGTGCGACGCGCTCTCGGCCACCGGCCGCAAGTACCTGCGCGGGCCGCGCGGCACCGGGTTCCTCTACGTGCACCCGCGGCTGCGCGAGCGGCTCGAGCCGGCGATGCTCGACCTGCACTCGGCCAGCTGGGAGTCGCCCGGCGAGTTCGTGGTGGACCCGACAGCGAAGCAGTTCGAGGTGTGGGAACGCGACTACGCGGCCGTGCTCGGGCTCGGCGCGGCCGTCGACTACGCGCTCGAATGGGGCCTGCCGGCGATCGAGCACCGCGTGGCCGAGCTGGGCGCGACACTGCGCGGCCGCCTCGGCGAGCTCGACGGCGTGCGCCTGCACGACGTCGGCGCGCGCAAGTGCGGGCTCGTCGCGTTCAGCCTCGACGGCCTGGGCGCGGAGCAGGTGAAGGTGCGGCTTTCGGCCGCGAAGATCAACACGAGCGTGATCCACGCAACCTCGGCACAGTACGACTTCACCGCCCGCGACCTGCCCGACCTCGTCCGCGCGTCGGTGCACTACTACAACACCGAGGGCGAGATCGACCTGCTGACGAGCGAGGTGGCGAAGCTGGCGCAGGAGTCGCGCTAGCCGGCGAACCAGCCCGCGACGTCGAGCCGGAAGCCGCCGCCGGTCATGGTGCGCAGGTCGGCTTCGAGGGCGCGGACGCGGTCGGCGCCGAGCTGAGCGACCCAGTTCGCGCGCAGCGTGTCGAAGATGGCGGCGGAGCGGGTGAGGGAGTCGAGGCCGCGCGGGGTGAGCCGCACGAGCTTGCGGCGGGCGTCTTCGGGGTCGTCGGCGCGCTCGGCGTACCCGAGCTCCTCCAGGCGGTCGACGGTCTTGCCCGCGGCCTGTTTCGAGACGCCGAGCCGCTTGCCCAGCTCCGACGCGGTGGCCCCGCGCGGCCCGATGGCCTGCATCGCGAAGCCGAACGCGGGGCGCACGTCGGGGTGACCCTGGCGAGCGAGCTCGGCGTGCAGGTCGTCGATCAGTGCGCGGAAGCCCGAGAACAGCAGCAACGGCAGCTCGAAGCCGGGCGCGTCAGCCATGCCGCTTGCCAAATTCGACAACCAGCTTTACCTTCTGGAATTCGACAACCACGTTGACGACTTTACCCCAGGAGGGTTCCGTGCCGCACTTCCCCGAGCACACCGCCGAGACCGCCCCGCCGGCCGCCCGCCGCGCCCTGGCGGCGACCGAAGCCCAGTTCGGCTCGCTACCCGCCGCCGTCGCCCGGCTGGCGACGTCGCCGGAGCTGCTGAACGGGTTCCTCAAGCTGAGCGCCCTGTTCGAGACCACCACGCTGTCGCCGCTGGAGCGCGAGACGCTGATCCTCGTGGTGTCCACGCGCAACGGTTGCCACTTCTGCGTCGCGCTGCACACCGCGAAGCTGGTGCAGCTCGACGCGCCGGCTTCGCTGATCGCGGCGTTGCGCGCGGCGGAGCCCCTGCCGATTCCGAGACTGGAGGCGCTGCGCCGGTTCGCGTTGACGACGTTCGCGACGACCGGTGACGTGCCTGCCGCCGACCTCGACGCGTTCCTCGCCGCCGGCTACATCCCGCGACAGGCGCTCGAGGTCGTGCTGGGGATCGGCGCGTACACGCTTTCGACGTTCGCCAACCGGCTCGTGGCCGCTCCCCTGCACCCGAGCCTGACCGAACACGCGTGGACCGCCGCCTGAAGGTTCACCCGTTTGCCGCAGTGCTCGACGTATCCACCGGCTCCCGCCGGGCCTCCTACTCCACGTTCGCCCGCGACGCGCACCGCGCGGCCGGGCCTGCCGAGGGGGCAGGCCCGGCTCCGGGCGCCGGCGTCAGATCGGCTCCACCGTGGTCCACTCCCGGTAGTGCTTGACCGCTTCGCGGATCGCGTAGGCCGCGGCCAGGAGGGCGATGATCCAGCCGGTGACACCCTGCGGGAGGACGTAGTCGCCGTTCGGGGCGATGAGGTAGCCGTAGACGTAGTTGCCGGCGAGGTACAGCAGGCCCATCCAGGGCTGGGCGCCGCGGGTCATGATGTTCAGGCAGGTGGCCGAGCCGAGCAGGATTCCGGCGACGCCGAGGACGGTGCCCACGACGGTCAGGCCGGCCCCGCTGTCGAGCCCGTAGCCGAGCAGCACGAGGCCGATCGCGGCCAGGGACGCCGGGTGCAGCAGCGCCCGCAGCGCGGGCCGGCGCGTCGACCAGTTGGCGAGCATGAGCAGCAGGATCGAGAAGCTCACGACCGCCGGTCCGGCGACGACGTTGAAGCCGCCCGTGGTGAGCTCGTCCGAGGTCGGGCGGTCGTCGTCGGACAGCAGCCGGGGCACGATCGCGCCCGCGAAGAGCAGTGCGTCGACGAGCGTGCCGACGAGCCACATCCGGGTGACCTTCATCGGCCGCGGCGCCTCGGGCTCGACCACGACCGCGATCCCCGCCGCCTGCAGCGTCAGGAGTTCGTGGCGTTCCCGGAAGCGCCACGAGTAGTAGCCCGCGGCGGCGAGGACGACGAGGCTCGTGAAGAGCAGCAGGATCGGCCGCGAGAAGTCCACGAGGGCTTGCAGGTGCGCGCGCGAGGAGGCGTCGCCGAGGTCGGCGGCCACGACCGCGGTGCCGGCGAGCCCACCGAAGCCCGCGCCGGCCAGCACCCACGCGGCCAGCGTGAACGGGAACGCCGGCGAAAACCCGGCCCGCCCCCGCCGCAGCGCGCTCTCGACGTACCGCCGCGACGCCACCTTCCGCCCGCCCCGGAGCACGACCACCCCGACGACTGCGACGACCGCCAGCACCAGCACCGGCGGCCACGACACGCCCGGCCCCCGCAACGCCCCCTCCGCGACCACCGCGGTGCCCGCGGAGGTGCAGAACAGCAGGGCGAAGAACCCGAACGTCCAGCTGACCCGCCGATACGCACGCTGCGCGTCCACACGTCCCCCATCACGGCCCGGCGCCGCCCGATCACGCCCGGACCAGCGTAGGGCCGCCCCCTCACCGCGAAGCGCCTTGTGGCCAACCGATCGCCAACCGTTACCGATCGGACAAATACGACCCACCGTGGGCGCCCGGGGCGAAGCCCACCAGGAGGAATCCTCGGCTTGCACCGCCACAAGTCACCGCGAGACGCCCCGCCCGCCCGCTCCGCGAACACGACTCACCCAGAGAACCGAGCATCCAGCGCCGGGACCACCGAAGTCCCCCACTGCCGGCGCCAAACCACCCAAGGCGACCACGGCCGGGGCCCGGGGCCACCCGGGCAGAACTTGGGGGGTGCACCCCAAAGACACCGCGGAACGACCCGATCCGCGCGCCCCGCAAACACCGACGGAGCCCACGCGAGGCGACCACCGCTGCGCCTGGAACCCACCCAAGACGACCACCGGAGGCGAAGTCCACCAGGCGGGGCTTGGGGTTGCACCCCAAAACACCGCGGGATGACCCGATCCGCGCCTTCCGCGAACACAGACGGAACCCACCCGAGGCGACCACCGCGGGGGTCCGGAAGCGCAGCCCATCAGGCGGGGTTTGCGGGTTGCACCCCAAAAAGAACCGCGTGACGCCCCGCCCGCGCCTTCCGCAAACACAGACGGAACCCACCCGAGACGACCACCGCGGGGGTCCGGAAGCGCAGCCCATCAGGCGGGGCTTGCCGGTTGCACCCCAAAAAGAACCGCGAGACGCCCCGCCCGCGCACTCCGCGAACACGGACGGAACCAACCCAAGGTGACCACGCTGGGGCTGGGAGAACCCACCCAAGGTGACCACAACTCGGGGTCCGGGGGCGAAGCCCGCCGGGCGGGGTTTGGGGGTTGCACCCCCAAAAAGACGACGCCGGGGCGCCCCCGGTTCGCGCATTCCGCGAACACAGTTCGCCCCAAGCCCCGGCGTGGGCGCAGCAGGGTTCGAACCTGCGACCGCTCGGGTGTAAACCGAGTGCTCTTCCGCTGAGCTATGCGCCCGGCGGCGGAGCCCCGCGTCGAAGGCCGATGCGGGGTTCCGCCGGAAAAGTCAGGCCAGTTCGGCGACGGCCTTCTTCCACGCCGACTGGTCGCGGGCTTCGCCGGGCTGGTTGACCTCGGCGAAGCGGACGATGCCGTCGGTGTCGATGAGGAACGTGCCGCGCAGGGCCATGCCGGCCTTGTCGTTGAAGACGCCGTAGGTCTGGGCGACCGCGCCGTGGGGCCAGAAGTCCGAGAGCAGCGGGAACTGGTAGTTCTGCTGCTCGGCCCACACCTTCAGCGAGAAGACCGCGTCGACGGAGACGCCCAGGATCTGGACGCCCTGGGTGTCGTAGTCGGCGAACTCGTCGCGCAGCTGGCAGAGCTCGCCGGTGCAGGTCCCGCTGAACGCGAACGGGAAGAAGACCAGCAGAACCGGCTTGTCGCCCTTGAACGACGACAGCGTGACGGGCTGCTTGTTGTAGTCGTTGAGCGTGAAGTCCGGGGCTGGCGTACCGACCTCGACGGCCATGCGGCGAATCCTCTCCGAAAGCGATCACGAAACCTGCGCCGACAACCCTATCGTGTCAGCCGCGCAGGCCCGGGTTCACCGCTGTTTCGCCTTCGAGGACTTCGGCGACACCAGGCGGGTCCCGAGCCAGTCGGCTCCCACGCTGATGTTGGCGGTCTGCGACAGACCGACCTGGGGCACGGCTTCGGCGATCTCACTGGGCTCGACGTGCCCGGGCTGACCCGTCTTGGGCGTCAGCACCCAGATCACGCCGTTCTCGTCCAGCGGACCACGGGCGTCGACCAGGGCGTCGCCCAGGTCGCCGTCGTCTTCGCGCCACCAGAGCAGCACGACGTCGATGACTTCGTCGGCGTCCTCGTCGAGGAGTTCGGCGCCGATCGCCTCCTCGATCGCCGCGCGGACGTCGTCGTCGACGTCCTCGTCCCAGCCGATCTCCTGGACCACCATGTCCGGCTTGATGCCAAGGCTCTCGGCGACGCCGGCAGTGCCTGCGTCTCCCGCGGCGACCACTGCTTCCACTCCTCCAACTACGACGGAGCGCGGTGGTCGGTGACGCAGGTGAAGCTGCGCCGGCCACCACACTCGGGTACACGGTTGTTCGATAGCGAACACTGGCGCGGCGCTGCGCGCAACCGTCCACACCGGATCTTTGACAAGTCGTGTCGCAGCGTGGAGGCCCCCCGGGGTCTTCGGTGACCCCGGGACAGGTGTCTGTGGGCAGTGTCGCACGACCGCTCCGGCAACCCCCGGAAACCTCTCCTCTAGTGTTGTGGAGAAGAAACGCGCGCGCGATACACCGCACGCGGGGAGTGGTGCACTCGGGGCGACCCTTGTTACCGGACAGTAAAGGTGACGGGAGCCGGGCCGGGGACGACGATGGGAATCGGCGTGCACTCCCGCCCAGCAGCTACAACGGCTACAACCAGCTACAAGGAGACCCCTTGGCCCCGCAGAACGACGGCGCCTCCGGCAAGGAGACCCCGGCACGAGTACGCGTCATCCGTGACGGACTCGCGGCGCACCTGCCCGACATCGACCCGGAGGAGACCGCCGAGTGGCTCGACTCCTTCGACGAGGCGCTGGCCAGGGGTGGCCAGCAGCGCGCCCGTTACCTGATGCTGCGCATCCTGGAGCGCGCCCGCGAGCGCAACGTCGGCGTGCCCGCGCTCACGTCCACGGACTACGTGAACACCATCCCCACGGAGAACGAGCCGTGGTTCCCCGGCGACGAGGAGATCGAGCGCCGCTACCGCCGTTACATCCGCTGGAACGCCGCGATCATGGTGCACCGCGCGCAGCGGCCGGGCGTCGGCGTCGGCGGCCACATCTCGACCTACGCCTCGTCCGCGGCGCTGTACGAGGTGGGCTTCAACCACTTCTTCCGCGGCAAGGACCACTCCGGCGGCGGTGACCAGGTCTTCTTCCAGGGCCACGCCTCCCCGGGCATGTACGCGCGGGCCTACCTCGAGGGCCGCCTGTCCGAGCAGCAGCTCGACGGCTTCCGCCAGGAGTACAGCCACGCCGGCGAGGGCGGCGGCCTGCCGTCGTACCCGCACCCGCGGCTGATGCCGGACTTCTGGGAGAACCCCACGGTGTCGATGGGCCTCGGCCCGATGAACGCCATCTACCAGGCCCGGTTCAACCGCTACCTGCGCGACCGCGGCATCAAGGACACCAACGACCAGCACGTCTGGGCGTTCCTCGGCGACGGCGAGATGGACGAGCCGGAGTCGCGCGGCCTCATCCACGTGGCCGCGGGCGAGGGCCTCGACAACCTGACCTTCGTGATCAACTGCAACCTGCAGCGGCTCGACGGCCCGGTGCGCGGCAACGGCAAGATCATCCAGGAGCTCGAGTCGTACTTCCGCGGCGCGGGCTGGAACGTGATCAAGGTCATCTGGGGCCGCGAGTGGGACTCGCTGCTGCACGCCGACCGCGACGGCGCCCTGGTCAACCTGATGAACGTGACGCCGGACGGCGACTACCAGACGTACAAGGCCAATGACGGCGCGTACGTGCGTGAGCACTTCTTCGGCCGCGACCCGCGGACGAAGGACCTGGTCAAGGACCTCTCCGACGCCGACATCTGGAACCTCAAGCGCGGTGGCCACGACTACCGCAAGGTGTACGCCGCGTACAAGGCGGCCATGGAGCACCACGGCCAGCCGACGGTGATCCTCGCCCACACCATCAAGGGCTACGGCCTCGGCCCGGCGTTCGAGGGCCGCAACGCCACGCACCAGATGAAGAAGCTCACGCTCGACGACCTGAAGCTGTTCCGCGACGCCCAGCGCATCCCGATCAGCGACGCCGAGCTCGAGCGCGACCCGAAGCTGCCGCCGTACTTCCACCCGGGCCCCGACTCGCCCGAGATCGAGTACATGATCGGCCGCCGCAAGGCGCTGGGCGGCTACCTGCCCGAGCGCCGGCCGAAGCACGCCAAGGCGCTCGTGCTGCCGGGCGACAAGGTCTACGAGGGCATCCGGAAGGGCTCGGGCAAGCAGGAAGTCGCCACGACCATGGCGTTCGTCCGGCTCGTGCGCGAGCTCGCGAAGGACTCGGAGATCGGCAAGCGCGTCGTGCCGATCATCCCGGACGAGGCCCGCACGTTCGGTCTCGACTCGATGTTCCCGACGGCCAAGATCTACAACCCGCACGGCCAGACGTACACGTCGGTCGACGCGAGCCTGATGCTGGCCTACAAGGAGTCCGAGAAGGGCCAGCTGCTGCACGAGGGCATCAACGAGGCGGGTTCCACCGCGTCGTTCACGGCCGTCGGCACCTCGTACGCCACGCACGGCGAGCCGATGATCCCGATCTACATCTTCTACTCGATGTTCGGGTTCCAGCGCACCGGCGACGGCCTGTACGCGGCGGCGGACCAGATGGCGCGCGGTTTCGTGCTCGGCGCCACCGCGGGCCGCACCACGCTGACCGGTGAGGGCCTGCAGCACGCCGACGGGCACTCGCTGCTGCTGTCGGCGACCAACCCGGCGGTCGTGGCCTACGACCCGGCCTACTCGTTCGAGATCGCCCATATCGTCCGCGACGGCCTGCGGCGCATGTACGGCGAGACCGGGCCGCACGGCAACGGCGAGAACATCTTCTACTACCTGACGATCTACAACGAGCCCTACCAGCAGCCCGCCGAGCCGGAGAACCTCGACGTCGACGGCCTGCTCAAGGGGCTCTACAAGTACGCCGACGCCCCGGCGGGCGACGGCCCGGAGGCGCACATCCTGGTCTCCGGCGTCACGATGCCGGACGCGCTCAAGGCCCAGCAGCTGCTGGCCGACGAGTGGGGCGTGCGCGCGGCGGTGTGGTCGGCCACGTCGTGGACCGAGCTGCGCCGCGAGGCCGTGGAGATCGACCACGACAACCTGCTCCACCCGGCCGACAGCCCTCGCGTGCCGTACGTGACGAAGGCGCTCTCGGGCGTCAACGGGCCGGTCGTCGCGGTGTCGGACTGGATGCGCGCGGTGCCGGACCTGATCCGCCCGTGGGTGCCCACCGACATGCTCACGCTCGGCACCGACGGGTTCGGTTTCTCCGACACCCGCCCGGCCGCCCGGCGCAAGTTCCTCGTGGACGCGCAGTCGATCGTGGTCGGCGCCCTCACGGCGCTCGCCAAGCGCGGCGAGGTCGCGCAGGACAAGGTGACCGAAGCGGTGCGCCGCTACCGGCTCGACGACGTCTCGGCCGCCGACCCGCAGACGTCGGACTCCGGCAACGCGTAAGCAGTAGTCGCCGCAAGACCCTCCGGGCCGGACAATGGCCTGGAGGGTCTTGCTGTTTCGAGGCCCGAGCCCACTAAGCTAGACATCGGATGTATCCAAGCCTTGAGGTACCCAGCGCCTGAGGAAGGGTGATCGAGCGTGACCCAGCGTCGTCTGCCGCGGCCGAGCGAACTGAAGCAGATCCTGCGGCCGAAGCCGATCGTGCTGAACCCGACCGAGCGGCGCCTGTCGAGCGCGCACACGATCGCCGACCTGCGGATGATCGGGCGCAAGCGCACGCCCCGCGCCGCGTTCGACTATACGGACGGTGCGGCCGAGCTCGAAGACAGCCTCTTGCGTGCCCGGCAGGCCTACCGGCGCGTGGAGTTCCACCCCAACGTGCTGCGCGGAGTGTCCGATGTGGACACCACGCGGACCGTGCTCGGCAAGACCTCGGCGCTGCCGTTCGGCTTCGCGCCCACCGGGTTCACGCGGATGATGCAGCACGAGGGCGAGAGCGCCGTGGCCCGCGTGGCGCAGCGCAACGGCATCCCGATGAGCCTCTCGACGATGGCGACCACCTCCATCGAGGACCTCGCCGCGGCGGCCCCGGAGGCGCGCAAGTGGTTCCAGCTCTACGTGTGGCGCGACCACGGCGCCGGCGAAGATCTGATGAATCGCGCGTGGGAGAACGGCTACGACACCCTCCTGCTCACCGTCGACACCCCGGTGGCCGGCGCGCGGATGCGCGACGTGCGCAACGGGCTCACCATCCCGCCGGCGCTCACGCTCAAGACGTTCGCCGACGGCGCGATGCACCCCGCGTGGTGGTTCAACCTGCTCACCACCGAGCCGCTGAACTTCGCTTCGCTGAACCACTTCGACGGCACCGTGGCCGAGCTGCTGGCCCAGCTCTTCGACCCGACGCTCGACTTCGACGACCTCGACTGGGTGCGCCGCACCTGGCCCGGCAAGCTCGTGGTCAAGGGCGTGCAGAACGTGGCCGACGCGCGAGACGTGGTGAAGCACGGCGCCGACGGCGTGGTCCTGTCCAACCACGGCGGCCGCCAGCTCGACCGCGCGCCGACGCCGCTGGAGCTGCTGCCCGCGGTGCTCGACGAGATCCAGGGCACCGCCGAGGTGTGGGTCGACACCGGCATCCTCTCCGGCGGCGACATCGTGGCCGCGATCGCGCGCGGCGCCGACTTCGTGCTCGTGGGCCGCGCGTTCCTCTACGGCCTGATGGCCGGCGGCGAGCGCGGCGTGCAGCGCTGCGTGGACATCCTGCGCACGGAAATGATCCGGACCATGCAGCTGCTGGGCGTGCGCCGCGTCGAGGACCTGCGGCCTTCGCACGTGACCCTGCGCTGATCTTCTGCCGAGCCTGAACGCGGCATTCGATGCCCTGCTGCACCGAATGCCGCGTTCGGTGCGCCCAACACACCCAATGTCGCTTTGCGGCATTGGTCCAGACGTGCGACACCGGGTTGACGTACCGGTGGGTCTGTGACGAGTATCTCAGCCACCTCGTGAAAGGCTGTTTCCGCGATCCGGAAACAGCGGTCCCCCCGGAGGTCGGCGTGTTCGTGCAGGACGTGGCTCCGCTCGGTGGTCTCGGGCTTTCGGCGCTCGTCGCGGTGGTGCCGCTGGCCGTGGTGCTGGTGCTGCTGGGGGTGGTCCGGACCAAGGCGCACCACGCCGCGTTGATCGGGCTGGTCGTGGCGCTGGTGGTCGGCATCGCCGTGTACGGAATGCCCGTCGGGCAAGCGATTTCCGGGGCGCTGCAAGGGGCGGCGTTCGGGCTGTTCCCGATCCTGTGGATCGTGGTCAACGCGCTGTGGGTCTACCGGATCACCGTGCACACGGGTCACTTCGACGTGCTGCGCCGTTCGTTCGGCCGGATCTCCGACGACCCGCGGCTGCAGGCGCTGATCATCGCCTTCTGCTTCGGCGCGCTGATGGAGGCGCTGGCCGGCTTCGGCGCGCCCGTGGCGATCAGCGCGGTGATGCTCGTGGCCGTCGGGTTCGGGCCGGGCAAGGCCGCCGTGGTGGCGCTGGTCGCGAACACCGCGCCGGTGGCGTTCGGCGCGATGGGCACACCGGTGGTCACGCTGGCGCAGGTGACGGGGCTGCCGCTGGAGCAGGTGTCGTCGATCGTCGGGCGGCAGACGCCGTTGCTGGCGTTGTTCGTACCTCTGCTGCTGGTGATCATCGTCGACGGGAAGCGCGGCCTGCGCGAGACGTGGGTGCCGGCGCTGGTGTGCGGCGTCGCGTTCGGCGTGGTGCAGTTCCTCGCCTCGAACTTCGTCTCGCCGCAGCTGGCCGACATCGGCGCGGCCCTGGCTGGTGCGGCCGCGCTCGTGGCGCTGCCGATGACGCGCCGCGTGGTGCCCGCGGAGGTCCGCGCGCAGGTGCTCACCGGCCCGCGCACCGCGACGCTCGACCGGCCCGACGAGCGGGGCGAGGTCGTGCGCGCCTACCTGCCGTATGCGTTGATCATCGTGATCTTCTCGCTCGCGCAGGTGCCGCCGATCAAGAAGCTGCTCGACGCGGCCACCTGGAAGTTCCACTGGCCCGGCCTCGACGTGCACGGCCCGGACGGCAAAGCCGTGTCCGGCAACACGTTCTCACTGCCGTTCCTCAACACCGGCGGCACGCTCGTGCTGATCGCGGGGCTGCTCACGCTCGTGGCGCTCAAGGTCGCCGCGGGCACGGCCGGGCGGGAGTGGCTGGCGACGGTGAAGGAGCTGCGGTTCGCCATCGTCACCGTGACCGGGGTGCTCGCGCTGGCCTACGTGATGAACCTGTCCGGCCAGACGACCACCATCGGCACGTTCATCGCCGCGGCCGGCGCCGGGCTCGCGTTCCTCTCCCCCGTGCTCGGCTGGTTCGGCGTCGCCGTCTCGGGTTCGGACACCTCGGCCAACGCGTTGTTCGGCGCCCTGCAGGTCACGGCCGCGCACCAGACGGGCTTGCGCGCCGACCTGCTGGCCGCGGCGAACAGCTCGGGCGGCGTGCTGGGCAAGATGATCTCGCCGCAGAACCTGACCATCGCGTGCGTCGCGGCCAACCTGCCGGGCGAAGAGGGCAAGCTGCTGCGCAAGGTGCTGCCGTGGAGCGTGGGGTTGCTGCTGGTGATGTGCCTGATCGTGTTCGGGCAGAGCACCCCGGTGCTCAGCTGGATGCTGCCGTGACCGCCCGGTGCGCGGCCACGCGCTTGGCCGAGCGGTTCCAGTTCCACCAGCCGTGCACGACGAGCACCGCGAAGACGAGGTAGATCGCGGCCGAGAAGTACAGGCCCGAGGAGATCTGCAGCGGCACGCCGATCGCGTCGACCACCAGCCACACACCCCAGAACTCGACCAGCCCCGCGCCCTGCGCACCGAAGGCGACGAGCGTGCCGATGAAGATCGCGGCGTCCGGCCACGGCGCCCACGACGCGTTCAGCGCCTGCAGCACCAGCGCCATCGCGACGGTGCCGACGGCGAACGCACCGGCCATCGCCCAGCGCTCGGCGGGCCGGCCCGTGCGCACGACCACGCCGTTGACCGGGTCGGTGCGGCGGCGCCACGCCCACCAGCCGTAGAGCGAGATCACGAGGATGGCGATCTGCCGGCTGGCCAGGCCGCCGAGGTGCGCGGAAACGTAGACGGAGAACAGCAGAATCGTCGCGCCGACCTGCACGGGCCAGGTCCACAGCGTCCGCCGGTCGGCGAGGAACACGACCGCGAGCGCGAGCACCTGCCCCGCGAGCTCCGCGATCGAGATCCACTGGCCGAACACCGTGACACCGTGCTGCAGCAGGAAGTCCACGTCCGCACCCTTTCTCGGCCCCCAGGTAACTCTGGCGCCAACACCGGGCGCGGGCGCGGGATTCCCCGGGGTGTGAGGCGGGCGACACCGTCCCAGCACGCGGACAGGCCCGGTGCCCTCCCGATGCACCGGGCCTGCCGAACCGCGCCGGATCAGCGATCGACGCGGTTGAACCCGACCGGCGGGGTCGGGGTGTCGTTCGCGGCCTGGTGGCCGTTTCCCGGCTGAACCGGCTGCGTGCGGGTCTGTGTGGTCTGAGCCTGGGCCTGGGTGGTCTGGGCCTGCGTGGTCTGGGCCTGCGTGGTCTGGGCCTGCGGCCGGCCACCGACCTGGCGCTGACCACCGCCGTTGCCCGCGCTCAGCTGCCCCTGCAGGTTGGCGAGCCAGCCACCCCAGCGGTCCTGCGCGGGCTTGATGAGACCACCGCCGAAGCCGACCACGATCACGCCGCCGATGGTCGCCAGCACCGTGATGAGCACCGGGCCGGTGATGGCGGTGGCGATGTTGACCTGGCCCAGCGCGGCGATGATGCCGAACGCCATGATCAGCCAGTAGGCGACGGTGCCGAGCAGCCGGCCCACGGGCCGCGTGGACATCGCCGAGTTCACGACGTCACGCACGACCTTCGCGATGGCGGCCGCCACGACGACGAGCACCAGCGCCACCACGATCCGCGGCAGGAACGCGATGATGTCGTTGAGCAGCTGGCTGACCGGATTCGACTCTCCGAACACGCCGAACGCCAGCTGGAGCGCGATCAGCAGAATGAAGTAGTAGACCAGTTTCACGAGGATGCCGGTGGCGTCGACATTCGCCTGCTTCATCATTCCGGTCAGCCCCGTCTTCTCGACGAGCCGGGAGAATCCGAGTTTTCCGAGCACCAGTGACAGCGCTTTGGACACCGCTTTCGCGATCAGCCAGCCGATCAGCAGGATGATCAGAAAACCGACGAGTTTCGGGACGAACGTGGCCACCAGATTCCAGGCCTGTCCGAGTCCGTCCTTGAGTTGCTCACCCACGCTGGCTCCCTTCGTCGTGGATTCCCGGCTGCGGGCCGTTGCAGCGGGTCGATGATCAGGTACCCAGCCAGCGGGAGTGCGTTGCACCACGATCGAGTGAGACGACTGGCGCCGGAAGATCAATCGCGGCCATACTTGTACTACCGGTGGGGACCGGGGAGACGAGGCCGTCCGGCGCAGCGTAAACCGCAAGCGCCGGGCGGCCTCGAGCATTTGCGGGATTTACCGCCGGGCGTATTCAGCGGGTGTTCGCGTCGTCGCCCTGCGAATACGCTTCAGGTTTCGCCGGACCCTTCAGGGCTTTCAGCGCCCTTCGAGGTTTCGGCGTCCTTCGGGTTTCACAGGGCGACGACACGCGTTCACCGAACGGACACTCAGGCCGCGCGCAGCGCGTCACGCAGTTTCACCTTCGCACCGGTGCGCATCACGGCGTTGCGGTAGATCCGCGCGGCCAGCCAGATCAAAAGCGGAATCAGCAGCACCACGAGTCCCACCGACACCACGGCTTCCCACACGGGCACGCCACCCATGGCGAGCCGCATCGGCATCAGCGTCGGCGCGAAGACCGGAATCACGGACAGGATTTCGGCGAACTTGTTCGACGGGTCCGAGGGCAGCACCGAGATGCCCACCACGTAGCCGGCGATCACCAGCATCAGGGCCGGCGACACGGCGCCGCTCACGTCCTCCTGCCGCGACACGAGCGCGCCGAGCGCCGCGAACACGATCGAATACATGAAGAACCCGAGCAGGTACCACACCACCAGCCAGACGACGGTGCCGATCGCCGCCGACGCCGAGATGGTGAGCACCCCCGTCCCCAGGCCCGCGGCGATGCCGACCACCCCGATCACGAGCATCTGGATCAACCCGACCGTGCCGATGCCGAGCACCTTGCCCGCCATCAGCTGCCACGGCCGGATGGTGGACAGCAGCAGCTCGACCACGCGAGACGTCTTCTCCTCGACCACGCCCTGCGCCACGCTCTGGCCGTTGAGCAGGAGCGACATGTAGATGAGGATGCCCGCGATGATGCCGAGCACGAGCTGCTGGCTGTCGTAGTCGTACGGCTTCTCCAGCGGCGGCAGCTCGTCGACGCTCGCGCTCGCGACGGCGGCGTCCACCTTCGCCGGATCACCGTGTTGCGCGAGGATCTCCGTGTTCTGCGCCACGCGGCCCGCGAGCACCGTGAGCACGTTCTTGAGATTGCCGTCGAGGTCCTTCTCGACCTGCACGTGCACCCGGTCCGCGCCCTGGACCAGCAGCGCGTCGAGCGAGCCGTCCTTCAGCTTCGCGATCCCGGCCTGCGCATCGGAGACGGGCTGCGTGGCGATGTCCTGCCCCACCGACTTCCCGATCGCCGTGAGCGGCGCCGACAGTGGTGCCGCGGCCGGTACGTAACCGACGGTCGCGTCGGGACCGCTGCTGCCGCCCACGAGCTTCAGCACCACGACCGCGGCGACGATGAGGATGAGCAGCACGAGTGTGCTGATCCGGTAGGCCTTGGACTTCAGCCGCGTGCCGATCTCGCGCGAAGCGACCAGGCCGACCCCGGCCAGCGGGCTCATGCGGACGTCGGGCGTGCTCATGCCGCCGCCTCCTCGTGGTGGTGCTCGGTGACGACGGAACGGAACAGATCGGTCAGCGACGGGAGCTTGCGCGCGAACTCGCGCACCGGCCCGGTCGCCAGGGCCGCGCGCAGCACGACCTGGTCGTCGGCACCGTCGGCCAGTTCGAGCTCGGTCACCGAGCCGTCGCGGCCCAGCACCGTGACGCCGGGCAGGTTCGCGGCCCAGCCGTCGGCCGCCTGCGGCGCGTCGACGAGCAGCCGCACGGCGCCGCCCGCCCGCAGCTGCGAGACGGTGCCCATCGCCTCCATCCGTCCACTCCGGACGATCCCGATGCGGTCGCAGAGGCGCTCCACCAGATCCAGCTGGTGGCTGGAGAACACGACGGGCACGCCGTCGGCCGCCTTCTCCTTGAGCACCTTGCTCATCACGTCGACCGCGACCGGGTCCAGGCCCGAGAACGGTTCGTCCAGCACGAGGATGCGCGGCTCGTGCACCAGCGCGGCCGCGAGCTGCACGCGCTGCTGGTTGCCGAGGCTGAGCTTCTCGACCTCGTCGCCGAGGCGCGCGGCCACACCCAGGCGTTCGGTCCAGCGCTCGGTCGACGCCTTTGCTTCGGCCGCCGACATGCCGTGCAGCCGCGCGAGGTACGTCAGCTGCTCACCCACCTTCATCTTGGGGTATAAACCACGCTCTTCCGGCATGTACCCGATGTGGCGCCGGGTTTCGTGCGTGATGGGCGAACCCGCGAAGCGGACTTCGCCCGCGTCCGCGCTCAGCACCCCCAGCGCGATGCGCATCGTGGTGGTCTTGCCCGCGCCGTTGCTGCCGACGAAACCGAACAGCTCGCCGGGCCGCACGTCGAAAGTCATCTTCTCCAGTGCCACGACGGTGCCGTAGCGTTTGGAGATCGCATCGATCTCCAGTCCGGGCTCTGGCATCGGCCCTTTCCCCCTTGTTGTCGGATCTCGGTGACGTGCATCACCGGTTACGGATCGTAGAGATCCCGCCGGACGGTGCCTAGCGCCCCGGGTTGCGTGTCCGCCGCCGAAAGTTGCCGATCGAATGTCCAACTAGGATTCCAGCGGAGGATCGGAACGAATGGCAGAGACGACGGGGCGCCGGGTCCCCAAGCACCACGGGCTGTCCGCGAAGACGCTGCGCTCGCTCGACCACGCCTCGGGGCGGCTCGCGAGCGCGAGCGTCGCGGTGATGGAACGCCGGCTGGTGTGGTTCGGGCGGCTGCCCGCCGACCAGCGCGCCAGCGTGCTGCTGATCACGCAGGCGGGCGCGGCGGGGTTCGTCGACTGGCTGCGCGACTCGAAGGAAGCGCTCAAGCTCACCACCGAGGCGTTCCGCGACGCGCCGGCCGAGCTGTCGCGCTACATCTCGCTGCGCCAGGCCGTGAGCATGGTGCGGCTCGCGATCGAGCAGTTCGAGGAACAGCTGCCGGAGTTCGCCGCGAACGAGACCGAACGCGCGGCTCTGATCGAGGGAATCCTGCGCTACGGCAGGGAGATCGCGTTCGCCGCGGCCAACTCCTACGCGGCGGCGGCCGAGGCGCGCGGCGCGTGGGACGCGCGGCTGGAGGCCCTCGTCGTCGACGGCATCGTGCGCGGCGACGCCGAGGAGGCCGTGCTCTCGCGCGCGGCCGCGCTCGGCTGGGACCCCGCGTCGGCCGCGACGGTGATCGTGGGCAACCCGCCTTCGGAGGACCCGCCGACGGTGGTGTTCGAGGTCCGCAGCCGCGCCGCACGGGTCGGCCGGCCCGTGCTGCTGTCGGTGCAGGGCTCACGGCTGGTGATCGTGATCGGCGGCCCGACCGAAGGCGGTGTGAAGGAACGCGAGACGCTCTCGCGGATGTCGGCGGTGTTCGCCGACGGTCCCGTGGTCGCCGGCCCGACCGTGCCGTCGCTCGCCGAGGCGCACCACAGCGCGGCCGAGGCGCTTTCGGGCCTGCGCGCGGTGGTCGGCTGGCCGGGCGCGCCGCGGCCCGTCCGCTCCGACGACCTCCTGCCCGAACGCGCGCTGTCGGGTGACCCCGAGGCCGAGCGCCTGCTGGTGGACCTCGTGGCGCGGCCGCTGGAGGAGGCGGGCCCGGCGTTGCAGCGCACGGTGGAGACCTACCTCGAGAGCGGTGGCGTGCTCGAACGCTGCGCGCAGACGTTGTTCGTGCACCCCAACACCGTGCGGTATCGGCTGCGCAAGGCGGCCGAGCTCACCGGCCGCAACCCCACCGAGCCGCGGGACGCGTTCGTGCTCCGGGCGGCGCTCACCGTCGGCAGGCTGGCCCGCGCCCGCGGCCTGTGGTGACCCCGGTCGGTCACACGGTGTGACCCTCTGGCGCACGGTACCGGTCCCGTGACAGACTTCACGGCAAGCGATGGTTGAATCCCACAAGGCATCTGGGTTAAGGGCAAGGTTCCACCGCGGGTCTTTGGAGGTTTCCTCCAATAACCCCGCACGGACTTGGTGACCGCCCGCATCTGGGTGCGCACCCCCGCCCGTGGTGTCATAGACGACGTGACAGCAGCAGTCCTCTCCCCAGGCCAGGGCTCACAGGCCCCCGGCATGCTCTCCCCGTGGCTCGAGACCGACGGCGCCCGCGCGCGCGTCGAGGAGTGGTCGGCCCGCGCCGGGCTCGACCTCGTCCGGCTCGGCACGGAAGGCGACGCCGAGGAGATCCAGGACACCGCGGTCGCGCAGCCGCTGATCGTCGCGCTCTCGCTGCTCTCGTTCGAGCGCCTGCAGCAGGTGGCACCGGTCGCCGACGACGCGCCGGTGGCCGGCCACTCCGTGGGCGAGCTCGCCGCCGCCGCGATCGCCGGGGTGCTGACCCCGGCCGACGCCGTGGCGCTGGCCGCGGTGCGCGGCGCCGAGATGGCCAAGGCCTGCGCGCTGGAGCCGACGTCGATGGCGGCCGTGATGCTCGGTGACCCCGAGCAGGTCGTCGCGTGGCTCGAAGAGCGCGGGCTGGCCGCGGCCAACCGCAACGGCGCCGGCCAGATCGTCGCCTCGGGCGCCGCCGACGCGATCGAGCGGATCGTCGCCGAACCCCTGGAGGGCACGAAGATCCGTGCGCTCAAGGTCGCGGGAGCCTTCCACACGCCATACATGGCGCCGGCGGAAGACGCCCTTCGCGAGCACGCCGCCGGCCTCACCCCGGCCGACCCCACGCGCCCGCTGCTGTCGAACGCCGACGGCACCGTGGTCACCAGCGGCACCGAGTACCTGGAGCGGCTCCTCGCGCAGGTCACCCGGCCCGTGCGCTGGGACCTCACGATGGACGGCCTCGTGTCGCTCGGCGTGAGCAGCACCGTCGAACTCGCGCCCGCGGGCACGCTGACCGGCCTGGTCAAGCGCCAGCTCAAGGGCGTCGTCACCACAACCACCGCGCTGAAGACGCCGGCCGAGCTGGCGAAGCTGCGCGAGGAGGACGCCCAGTGACCGACCGTCCCAGCCTGCGCCAGAGCACGGGCCCTGCCAGCACCCGGATCCTCGGCGTCGGCAGCCACCAGCCGGAGAGGGTCGTGACCAACGACGACCTCTCGCAGCTCATGGACACCAACGACCAGTGGATCCGTGAGCGCGTGGGCATCATCGAGCGCCGCTTCGGGAACAAGGACGAGCTGCTCGTCGACTTCGCCGTCGCCGCCGGCACCGCCGCGCTGGAAGACGCGGGCGTCGATCCGTCCGAAGTGGACACGGTCATCCTGCCGAACTGCACGATGCCCTCGCAGATCCCGAACGCCGCGGCGCAGGTGGCGGCGCGGATCGGCATCCCGAGTCCCGGCGCCTTCGACCTCAACGCCGCGTGCGCCGGCTTCTGCTACGGCCTCGGCGTGGCCTCGGACCTGATCCGCGCCGGCTCCGCGAAGAAGGTGCTCGTGATCGGCGCCGAGAAGCTCACCGACGTGGTGGACCCGACCGACCGCGCCAACGCGATCATCTTCGCCGACGGCGCGGGCGCCGCGGTGGTCGGCGGCTCCGACGAGCCGGGCATCGGCCCGGTCGTCTGGGGCAGCGCGGGCGACCTCGTGGACCTGATCTACATGCGCGACGAGAAGTGGATCTACCAGGAGGGCCAGTCGGTCTTCCGCTGGGCGACCACGAAGATCGCGCCGATCGCGATGCGCGCGCTGGAGGCCGCGGGCCTTCAGCCGTCCGATGTGGACGTGCTGATCCCGCACCAGGCCAACCTGCGCATCGTCGAGTCGATCGCGAAGAAGCTGCGCGCCGCCGGTGCGCGCGAGGACATGGTCGTGGCCGACGACATCAAGTACTCCGGCAACACCTCGTCCGCGTCGATCCCGCTGGCGCTGGACCACATGCGCAAGGCGGGCACCGCAAAGCCGGGCGACGTCGTGCTGGCGATCGGTTTCGGCGCCGGGCTCTCGTATGCCGGGCAGGCCTTCGTCTGCCCCTGATGGATACTTCCCTCGCGGGCGCTGTGCCCGCGAGGTGGACCTGTAGAAGAACCGAGAAGGGAACAACTCCAATGGCTGACAACGCTGAGATCCTCGCCGGCCTCGCCGAGATCGTCGAAGAGGTGGCCGGTGTGGCTCAGGACGACGTCACCGCCGAGAAGTCGTTCGTGGACGACCTGGACATCGACTCGCTGTCGATGGTCGAGATCGCCGTGCAGGCCGAGGACAAGTTCGGCGTCAAGATCCCGGACGACGAGCTCGCCAACCTGAAGACCGTGGGCGACGCGGTGAACTACGTGTCCGCCAACTCGAAGTAAGTCCTCTTCGTACCCGGGCCGGGGAAGCCCCCCGGTCCGGAGCCGAGACCTTGGGGAGACTCCCATGAGCAACATCGACGTCGTGATCACCGGTATGGGGGCGACGACGCCCCTCGGCGGGGACGTCGCGTCCACCTGGGACGGCCTGCTGTCCGGCCGCAGCGGCATCCGCCCGCTGACCGCGGACTGGGTCGAGGAACTCGGCCTGCCCGTGAAGATCGGGGCGACGCTGGCCGTCGATCCGTCCGAAGTCCTGCCGCGGGTCCAGGCCCGCCGGCTGGACCGGTGCGAGCAGGTGGCGATCATCGCCGCCCGCCAGGCCTGGGCCGACGCGGGGTTCGCCGAGCAGACCGACGAGCACACCGACGTCGAGCCGGAACGCCTCGGCGTGTCGATCGGCACCGGTGTCGGTGGCCCGATGACGCTGCTGAGCCAGAACGACCTGTTGCACCAGCAGGGGCTCCGCAAGGTGTCGCCGCTCACCGTGCCGATGCTGATGCCCAACGGGCCGGCGGCGCACGTGAGCATCGACCTCAAGGCGCGGGCGGGGGTCCACTCCCCCGCCTCGGCCTGTGCCTCCGGCGCCGAGGGCATCGCCACCGGCTACGAGATGATCCGGTCGGGCCGGGCCGACGTCGTCGTCGCCGGCGGCACCGAGGCGTGCATCCATCCGATCACCCTCGCGGGCTTCGCCCAGGCGCGCACGGTGTCGACCCGCAACGACGACCCGGCGGCCGCGTCCCGGCCGTTCGACGCCAGCCGCGACGGCTTCGTGCTCGGCGAAGGCGCCGGGGTGGTCGTGCTGGAGCGGGCCGACCTCGCCCGGGAGCGCGGCGCGCGGGTCTACGCGAAGCTCGCCGGCTACGGCATCACGTCCGACGCCTACCACATCACGGGCAACCACCCGGAAGGCATCGGGCAGATCGCGGCGATGCGGGCGGCCATGAGCATGGCCGGCCTGTCCCCGGCCGACATCGGTCACGTGAACGCGCACGCGACGTCCACTGTGGTCGGTGACATCGGCGAGGCGGCGGCGATCCTCAAGGCCGTGGGCGACCACGCCGTGGTCACCGCTCCGAAGGGCGCGCTCGGCCACCTCGTCGGCGGTGCCGGCGCGGTCGAGGGCATCGCCACGATCCTCGCGATCTACGAAGGTGTGGTGCCCGCCACGCTGAACCTCACCGACCTCGACCCGAAGGTGCAGCTCGACGTCGTGTCGGGCGAGAACCGCAAGGTCGAGCTCACCGCGGCGCTCAGCAACTCGTTCGGCTTCGGCGGCCACAACACCGCCCTGCTGTTCACGCCGGCCGCCTGATCGGTTCCACCGCAACGAATCAGGGCCCCTCCCGTCGTGGGAGGGGCCCTGATTCGTTGTCCGGACCGGGGTGGTTCAGCACTTTTCCTGTTCGGGCAAGGTCCCGGGGGTGACGGTGTCGATCTTGTAGCCGCCGCCTTCGAGGACCATCGGCAGCACGAGGCGCCAGTGGATGCAGCCCTCCCTGAGCGCTTCCGGTGCCTCGTTGGACGACTGCGTGCTGGTGAAGCCCACGAGCACCCGCAGCGACGAACCGGCGCCGGGTTCGATGCGGTACAGCAGGATGCTGCCGTCCTTCGTGGACTTGTAGTCCTTGGTCCACTGCGCGCGGGAGGTCTGCTCGATCCGGCCCTTGCTGGCCGAGCGCGCCCACTGGTCGTAGTCGTGGTGGTTGATGCCGTCGAAGTATTCCTGCAGCACGGCGCGTACGGCGTTGTCGTCCGGGTGCCGGGCGGCGTCCTCGGTGACCTTGACGTCACCGGGGCCGGGCTGGTCCTCCTTGTCCACCGACGTCGGCGTCGTCGGGGCGATGGAGTCGCCGGTGTCGACGACCGGGCGGCGGTACAGCTCGCGCGCGAGCAGGCCACCGCCGACGGTGATCGACAACACCACGACGAGGACGGGTACCAGCCACCGCTGGCGGGCGGGTGCGGGCGGACGGGCGGTCACCCCCGAGAGGGTACCCACCCGCCCCCGGGTGTCACCCGACCTGGTGCAGCCACGTGACGGGAGCGCCGTCGCCGGCGTGGCGGTAGGGCTCGAGCGCCTCGTCCCAGCTCGCCGCGAGCAGCTCGTCCAGCTTGTGCGCCAGCGACTCCCCGCCACGGGTCATGCTCACGAGGGCGCGCAGCTGGTCCTCGCCCACGACGATGTCGCCGTTGGCGCTGGTCCGGCCGTGCCACAGGCCCAGTCCGGGCGCGAAACAGAACCGTTCACCGTCGACGCCGGCGCTGGGTTCCTCGGTGACCTCGAAGCGCAGCATCGGCCACGCCTTGAGCGCCGAGGCCAGCTTGGCCGCGGTACCGGAAGGCGCGCGCCAGCCGCACTCGGCACGCAGCTGTCCGGGACTGGCGGGCTGCGCCGTCCACTTCAGCTCGACTCGGGCTCCGAGGGTGCCCGAAATAGCCCACTCGACGTGCGGACACACCGCAGACGGCGACGAGTGGACGTACACCACACCTCGGGTGTTGCCACGGGTGCTCACTGCTGACCTCCGCTTGCTCGACGAGGGACGTCTTCCCCTACGGCCTCTCGAGCTTCACTTCGGCTTGTGGGCTCCGTATCACTCCCCGCTGTGCCATTCCCGATCTGTGTAGCACATTCTGCACCCCAACCGTGCCGTTTGGCCACACGAACACCACAAGTCGCGCGGGAATCCCCCTTGAGGAGGGAGGCTCGCCGACGCGTCCGCGTCCAGCACGGATCTGCGGGGTCGGCACGCTAGCGTGGGCCGCGAAACGGACGAGGTGAGGAGGGTTTCGGTGCGACTGGTCCGCCTCGGGCAGCAGCCGTCGCGCGTCGCCGAGGATGTGCGGGCGGCGCTGGCCTCCCTCGGCCGCGGCAGCACCGTGATCGGTGGCGTGGCCCTGATCGGCGCCCGCCCGGCCGGCGGCGAGCGTGCCGTCGAGGCCGTGGTGGTGCTGCCGAAGGGTGTGCTCATCGTGATCGGCGTCGACCTCCCCGACCCCGCGCTGCGCCTCGAAGCGCCACTCGGCGGCCCGTGGAAGGCCGACGGCTGGCCGCTGGTCCACGGTGACGACGCCGTCAACCCCGCCACGGAAGCCCTGGACCTCTCGGCCGAGTGCGAACGCCGCATCGCCGAGCTGGCGCCGGGTTCCGGCCCGGTGGGCACGATCGTGGCGGTGGGGCCGTACGTCGAGACGGTCGACCAGCCACCCGCGGACCTCGCCGGGCCCGTGCGCGTACTCCACCCGACGCCGACGACCATGCTGGCTGCGACCGTCTCCCTGGCGACGGCGCGGAGCCCGCGGTCGCTGGACCAGGCGCGGGCGCTGATCGGCGCGCTGGCGCCGGACGCGCCGGAGATGTCGGACGAGGTGCTGCTGGGCGAGGGGTTCGTCCGGTACACGGATGATCCGCCGGTTCCGGTCGTTCCTGCTCCTGCTACCCGTGTTTCCCCTTCTGGTGCCTCGAAGCCTGCGCAGCGGGCGCGCATCACGTCGGTGCCGCCGCCCCCGCCGGTCATCCCGACCACCCGGCCTGTGCCGCACGTCGCGGCGCCTTCCCTCGCCGGCGTGCCGGCCGAGGCGCCGGCTTTCCCGGGTTCGTCCACTTCGGCCACTTCCCCGGCCGCGGTTCCCGAGCAGGCCGGCCACCTCGCCACCGCACCCACCGAATCGACGGCGGCACCGGGTTCGTCCACTTCGGCCGCTTCGCCCTTCCCCGCTCAGTCTTCCTCGGCGGCCGTCCCCCCGGCCGCCGGGGAAACCACCGGCGGCGAGCCCGCGATCCACCTTGCCGATGCTCCGACGGAGTCGACGGCCGCGCCGAGCTTCCCCGGTACTGCAGGTGCGGCTGCCGCGGCGGGCGGTACGGCTGGCAGCCCGATCGTCCCCAGTACGGCTGCTTCGCCGGCCGACCCACGCTTCCCCGGTACGGCGGGTGCGGCTGACCCGGCGGTCGGTTCGGCTGGCGGGCCAACCATCCCCAGTACGGCTACTTCCCCGGCCGATCCGCCTTCCCCCGGTGCGGCGGGAGCGGCCGACTCCCCGGCCGACCCGGTCTTCCCCAGTGCGGCGGGAACGGCTGGTTCGCCGGCCGACCCACGCTTCCCCAGTGCGGCTGTTTCGGCGACCGTGGACTCGACCACCGAGCCCGAGCAGGCAATTCCCCTCGCCGACGGGCCGACCGAGTCGACTGCCGCGCCGAACTTCCCCGGCGCGGAGGGCAACGGTCCGTCCACTTCGGGCGGTGGCCGGGGTGGTTCGCTGGAGTCGGCGGCAACGGAGAAGATGACTTCTCCGAAGCAGGGTGGGCCCAAGCAGCGCGAGCAGCGGGCGATGCCTGCACCGAGCCCGGTTGCGCCGGGGAATGGCAACGGCGGGCCGGGCGGCACGCCCACGCGCGGTGGAAAGCCGACTGTCGCTCCTGCCGGAAACCTGCCCCTCGCTTCTGGTGGAACGCCTTCTTCGTCGGCTGGTGGCAATCCGCCTGACGCTTCGGCTGGACAACCTCCTGTCGCCGCTGGTGGAAAGCCCGCGGGCGGTCCTGGTGGCAAACCTGCCGTCTTCGGCGCCAATGCCGGACCTGGTGGCAAGTTGCCTGCTGCCGGCGCCAATGCCGGGCCGGCCGGCAAGTCGCCCGTGCTCGGCGCCAACGCCAGCGCCGGTGGCAAGTCCCCCGCCGGTGTCAATGCCACACCTGGTGGCAAGTCGCCCGTTGCCGGCATCAATGCCGGGCCCAATGGCAAGCCGCCCGTTGCCGGCGCCAATGCCGGGCCCAATGGCAAGGCGCCCGGTGCCGGGGTCAATGCCGGGCCGGGTGGCAAGGCGCCCGCGTCGGCGGGTCGGCAGGGTGCGGCGGCGGCCGCGGGCGGAGGGACGGTGCCGCGGGCGGTGTCGTCGGCGCCGGCGGCGGCTGGGTCGGTGGAGGTGCCGGCGGGGGGCGGTGCGCCGCCGCGGGAGAAGGAGCAGTCGCGGACCGTGCGGTGGGTGCCGGTGGCCGCGATCGGGTTGCTGGCGATCCTGCTGGTGACGGCGATCGTCGTGGCGGCGACCGGCGGTGGCGGGGGTGGCGAGGCCGCGCCGGCATCGAGTTCGAGCGCGCGTCCGGCGCCGCCGCCGGCGGTCGTGAGCAGTGCGCCGGCGAGCAGTGCGGCGCCGAGCCTGTCGTTCGAGCCGCGGGCGAGCAGTTCCGACCAGCGGTGCGCGTCGCACGCGTTCGGCGACGTGCAAGCCAGCCTGCAGCAGACGAGCTGCTCCGCGGTCAGCCGCGCCAGCTACACGGCGCTGGTCGACGGGCGCGCCGCCGCGGTGACGATGGCCGTGGTCCGGTTCCCCGACGCCGCGCAGGCCACGCACTTCAAACAGGTCGCCGACACCCCGGGCGGCGGCGGCATCCTCGACGTCGCCACCGAGACCGGCAAATGGCCGGGCCCGCCCCCGCAGTTCGACAGTGCCGCCTACGCCAGCAAACTCGACGGCACCGGTGTGCGGCTGGTGCAGGTCGTATGGCAGTCCGGTCCGTCCACTCCGGACGACCCCGGCCTCACCCGCGCCGCCCAGGGTGCCCTCGCGCTCACCATGCCCGCCTGAGGCTCGAAAAAACGGCGGGTCCCCGGCAACCACCGAGGACCCGCCGTCTTCCGGAGCTTCCTACAGGCCGTAAGCCTCCAGCAGCCGCAGCCAGACTTCGCTGATGGTCGGGAACGCGGGGACCGCGTGCCACAGGCGGTCGAGGGGCACTTCGCCCACCACGGCGATCGTGGCGGAGTGCAGCATCTCCGCGACGTCCGGGCCGACGAAGGTGAGGCCGAGGATCACGCCGCGATCGGTGTCGACGACCATGCGGGCCTTGCCGGTGTAGCCGTCGGCGAACAGGGCCGAGCCGGCGACCGCGATGTCGATGTCGACGACGCGGTCGGCCGAGCCCTCGCGGGCCTCGGTGAGGCCGACGGACGCCACCTCCGGGTCGGTGAAGATGACCTGCGGCACGGCGTGGTGGTCGGCGGTCGCGCTGAAGCGGCTCCACGGCGCGGTGGAGATGTCCTCACCGCGTCCGCGCGCGGCGACGCTGTCGCCGGTCACGCGGGCGCCGTACTTGCCCTGGTGGGTCAGCAGCGCGCGGCCGGTGACGTCGCCCGCCGCGTAGAGCCAGCCACCGTCCACGGCGGACACGCGGCCGCTCTCGTCGACCTCGAGCGGGCCGTGCGTGGGCAGGCCGAGGACCTCGAGCCCGACGCTGCCGGTCGCCGGCACACGGCCCGTGGCCACCAGCAGCTCGTCGACCACCAGGTCTTCGCCGCCGGTGAGCTTGAGCGAGGCGCCGCCGCCGTCCACAGCGGACACCTCGTCGATACCCGAGCCGGTGTGCACGATCACACCGTCGGCGCGCAGGCCCGCGAGCACCAGGTCGCCCGCGAACTCCGGCAGCCGCGGCAGCGGGCGCTTGCTCGTGATGATCAAGTGCACCTGCGCCCCCAGGCGCGCCCACGCCTGCGCCATCTCCACGCCGACGACGCCACCACCCAGCACGCCGAGCCGCGCGGGCACGGCCGACGACGAAGTCGCTTCACGCGAACCCCACGGCTTGATCGTGTCGAGGCCGGGGATCGGCGGAGTGTTCGGCACGCTGCCGGTGCAGACGATCACGCCGTGGCGCGCGGTGAGCACCTGCCCGTCGGACAGCGTCACCTCCCGTTCACCGGAAATCCGTGCGTGGCCGCGGATCGGCTCGACGCCGACCCCGCGCGCCCAGTCCACCTGGCCGTGATCCTGCCCCTGCGGGTCACCGCGGCCGATGAACGAGTCCCGGCGGGCGAGCACCTGCGCCGGGTCGAGCGCGTCGCCGACCACCACCCCCGGCATGCGCTTGGCCGCGGCGAGCAGGTTCCCCGGGCGCAGCAACGCCTTGCTCGGCACGCACGCCCAATACGAACACTCACCGCCGAACAACTCGTGCTCGATGAGCGCCACCTTGAACCCGCCCATGGCGGCTCGTTCCGCGGCGACCTCACCGACCGGGCCGGCCCCGATCACCACGACGTCGAAAGTCTGTCCTGACATGGGTTCAGCGCACACCACCGCGCGGCTTCACGCAAGCCAGCCGCTAGTCTCTTCCGCGAGCTGCAAGAAATCGGCGACACCGGGTGACCGGGTCGTCGCCGTGCCGATTGCACGCACGACCACGATCGAGCACGGAGGGCTTTCGCATGGCCAAGAACACCGCCGTCCACGTGTTGGACGATCTCACCGGCGAACCCGCCGCCGAGACGGTGGGCTTCGGCCTCGACGGGCTCGACTACGAGATCGACCTCTCCGCCCCCAACGCCGCCGCACTGCGGGAAATCTTCGACCCGTACGTCGCGAACGGCCGCCGCACGGGCGGCCGCAAGCAGCGGCCGCGATTGGTCGCGGGTGCGAAAGCCGTGGCACCACAGGAAGTTCCGGCGAAGCCCCAACCCGCCAAGCCCGCCAAGCGCACCGCGGCAGCAGCCAAGACGACCGCCCGGCCGGCCACGCAGGCCGAACCGGCGCCGAAGACCGCGCAGGCCAAGAAACCGGCGAAAAGCGCGGCCGCGGAACCGAAAAACGTGGTGAAGACCACTGAACCGAAGCCGGCCCGACGTCCGGTGAAGAAGATCCCCGCCGTCACCTTCTCCGCGGGCGAGTAGCTCACCGGCACTGCTTTAGCCGGCAGCAGGCGTCCCCCGCCACTGTTCTCCGCCGGCGAAACAGCACTCATCCGCCCTGTTCTCCGCGGGCAAGCAGCACTCCCCCGCATTGCTCTTCGCGGACAAAGTAGCGCTCACCCGCGTGGTTCTCCGCGGGCAAGCAGCGCTCGCTGGCACTGTTTCGCCGGCAACTAGCCGTCACCAGCGCGGTTCGCCGCAGGCGAGTAGCGCTCACCGGTAAAGCTTTAGCCGGCAAGCCGGCCTTCACCGCTGCTGTTCGCCGCAGGCGCGTAGCACTCACCTACGCTGATGCCCGCGGGCAAAAGGCGCTCAGCGGCGCTGTTCTCCGCATGCGAAATACTGGTCACCTGCGTTGTTCTCCGCGGGCGAGCGGCGCGCGGCGGCGTTGTTCTCCGCGGGCGAGTAGCGCTCACCAGCACTGATTTCGCCGGCAACTAGCCCTCATCCGCGCGGTTTTCCGCAGGCGAGTACCGCTCAGCGGCGCTGTTTTCCGTCGGTGTGCCAGCCGTCGTAGTGGTAGCGCGTGTCCAGTAGTGCGCGCTGGCGGTCGAGTTCCGCGGCCGAGGGCGGGCGCGGCACGAGGGGGCCGAGCAGGCCCGCGGCGGCGGCGCGCACCACCGACTCCGCCTCGCCGTCCGACGGGTGCACGCCGTGGTCGGCCAGTGATGCGACTTTGCTGCGGTGCGAGTCGAGTGGCTTCGGGTCCGGCGGGGGGCCCGTGAGGTAGGCGCCGACGCGCGCGGCGTCGGTGTCGATCAGCAGCGTCGAGTGGGCCAGCAGTCCGTTCTTGGTCCGGAACACCGCGAACCCGCACAGCTTCGCGTCGCCGATGAACAGGCCGCGCTCGCCGAGGCGCGGTGGCAGGCCGAGCTTCTCGACGGCCGCCGACATCACGAGCCCGAGCATTTCCAGCGGCCGGTCGGCCGGGCCGGGGAGCACGAGCGTGACGTTGAGGTTGCCCGGGTCGTGGAACACGGTGCCGCCACCGCTGGCGCGGCGCAGCACCGGCACGCCGTCGCGCTCGCACTCGGCCACGCGCACCTCGCGCGCCACCTTCTGCCCGCGGCCGACGACCACGCTCACCGGGTTGCGCCACAGCCACAGCACCGGCGCGGCCGGTCCTTCCCGCAGCAGCGCCTCGTCGAACGCCAGGTTCTCCGCCGGGTCGCTGAACTCCGCACGCACGTCCGACCCGGTGTCCACAGCATTCCTCCACGACCTCGCCCGCCGAAGAGCAGGCGGGTCAACGGAATCGTAGCTCTCGGCCTACGACCCGAGCGGGGACGGCGACCGGATGCCGGCCGTGAGGATGTCCGCGACCAGCCGGGCGTGCTCGTCGACCGGGCCGGCCTCGCCGGCGAACCGGCCGGCCAGCGGAGCCAGCGCGAACGGACCGGCGCCGCCGGTGGCGATGAGGAAGTAGAACGTCCGCAACGGCGTCGGGCGGATCCGGCCGGCCGCGGCGAGCGTCTCGAGCGCGCGGGCCAGCGGTGCCACGGCCGGGCTGATGTAGGTGTCGAAGATGTAGTCGAGGCGCTCGCTGTTGTTGGCCGACTCGACGGTGATCAGCCCGTGCAGTTCGGGTGCTCTCGCGGCCACCTGGATGAAGCGCACGATGCCCGCGTGGATCAGCTCTATCGGGTCGGCGGCTTCGTCGCCGGTCACCTCGGCGAGATCGTCGACGATCCGGCCGAACGCCCGGTCGACGGCGGCGTACCAGAGCTTTTCCTTGCTGCCGAAGCGCTGCGGAATCGTGTTGTGGCTCACGCCCAGTTCACGGCTGAGGGTCCGGATGGACACGCCGTCGTAGCCCCGCCGCGCGAACGCCTTGATCGCCGCGGTCAGGACCCGGTCATCGGTCGCGGGTTCGGTGCCCGCCTTCGGACGTCCCGGCGATCTCACGCCGACGACCGTACGGCCGAGCCTTGACAGCTGTCAATTTAGCCGTAAATTGGCAGCTGTCTATTTATGGGGAGGGTGGGAGATGCCGGAGAGCTGGCCGACCACGCGGAGCAGGCGTTCGAGCATCGTGGCCCAGTTCGGCGAAGCCCGGGCCGACCTGGTCGGCTGGGCGCTGACCACCGGCGACCCGCTGGCCGACGCCGTCGTCGACGAGATCCACGAGCACGGACGCGCGGTGAACCTCGCGCTCACCGAAGGGCTCGGCCACGGCCTCGCGTCGTTGACCGATCCGCCGCCGGCCGTCGCGGCGCTGCTGCGCGAGACCGAGACCCTGCCCGACTACGTGGACGACGCGCTGCTGGACGAGGCGTCGCTGCCCCACTTCAGCTCACCGGCGCCCGTCCACATCCTGTCGCTGAGCGCGGGCTCGCTCGTGCACGTGTACGAGTCACCGTCGATCTCGAAGGTTCTCGCGACGACGGGCAAGCTGATCGAGAGCGCTCCGCGCCGGCTCGCCGAGACGGGGAAATGGATCGCCACCGCACTGCTGCCCGGCGCGTTGCGGCGGGGAAACCCCGGATACGTCGCGACGATCCAGGTCCGGATGCTGCACGCCCACATGCGCCGGCTGGCGCGAAACCGCGGGTACGACGAGGCCGCCGACGGTGTGCCGATCAACCAGATCGACCTGGCGAGGACGTGGATGGACTTCACGCTGACCTCCTACACCGCCGAGCAGGCCATGGGGTTCGGCTGCACGTCGAACGAGCTGGCCTCGCTCTACCGGTACTGGTGGTACGTCGGTCACCTGCTCGGCGTGAGCCCGCGGCTCGTCGAAGGCATCTCGTCCCACGACGACGCCCGGCGCGTCGCCGATCTGCTGCAGGCGGTCACCGGCCCGGCGATCCCCGAGTCGTCGGAGCTGGCGTTCGCCACCTGCCGGGCGATCGCCGGACAGCTGAACGACGTCTTGTCCCTGCCCCGAGGCATGGGTTTGCAGGCGATGTACGCGTTGACGCGCCGCTTCCACGGCCACGCCGTCGCCGACGAGCTGGGCCTGCCCCACGCTTTCGCGGCCGACCGCCTGCTGACCCCGGCGATCAGCGCGATCCGCCTGCGCCGGGCGAAGCTGCGGCGCGACCCCGCGGCGTGGCGCCGGGAGATCGAGAAGGGCGTCGCGAGGGCGAAATCGGCGGCGGAGGGCACCGACGCCGCCGCTTAGAACCGCCCTTCCGCGCTCAAGCGCGCCTAGGCGGACGGGCGCCAGTGGGGCACGCCCACGAGGATCATCCGCAGGCGCTTGCGGGCCAGCTCCAACGTGCGTTCGTCGGCTTCGCGGTCGCCGTGGCGGACCTCGAGCAGGTCGACGACCGTGGCGAGCATGGCGGTGACGATCAGGTCGGCCAGCGCGTGGAGGTCTTCGGTGGGCCACTCGCGCAGGTGGTCGAACCGGGCGAGGTCGATGGCCAGGTCACTGGAGAACAGCCGCAGTTCCACGCCGATGGCGCGCGACACCGGGCCGGTGCCGGCGTAGCGCTCGCGCGTGACGAAGCGGAAGTGGTCCTCGTGCGCGCGCACGTGTTCGTACAGCGTGCGCACGGACGCGTCGATCATGCCGCGGTGGCTCACCGGCTCGGTGCGCGCCGAGCGGATCATGCCGCGCAGCGTGCGCGTGGTCTCCTCGACCAGGGCGACGCCGAGCTCGTCCATCGAGGCGAAGTGCCGGTAGAACGCGGTGGGCACGATGCCCGCGCGCTTGGTGACCTCACGCAGCGACAGGCTGCCGAACCCGCGGTCGGCGAGCAGCTCCAGAGCCGCGTCGAGCAATGCCTGGCGGGTGCGCTGCTTGCGCTCCTGCCGGCTCACCGACGCCGGCATCTCCGCTTCGGACACGTCCGGCAGCGTACTGACGCCTTCGGCATGGTCCACGTCACATCACCTCGCTCCCGCGTTGACAGCCACCCGGGCCGTGCCCCCACACTAGTGAGTGTACAGATGTGCACTCAAATCCGGAGGGCGTGATGACCGCACTGCTCCCGCAGCGCCTGCGCGGGCTCGCCTCGCTCGCCGAGGCCCTGCTCACCCCGCACGGTGCCGACCGCTACCTGGAACTGCTCGACCCGATGCTGGTCCGCCGCGAGATCCGCGGCCGCGTCGTCGCCGTCCGGCACCAGACGCCGGACACGGTCACGTTCACCGTCCGGCCGAGCCGCGCGTGGCGGGGTTTCGAGGCCGGGCAGTACGTGCGCCTGACCGTGGAGATCGACGGCGTCCGGCGCACCCGCTGCTACTCGCCGTGCGGGCCGAGCGGCGGCGACCTCGACTTCACCGTGAAGGCCGACCCGCAGGGACTGGTGTCGCGGCACCTGCACGCCACCACCCGCGTCGGCACGGTTTTCGGGCTGTCGGCAGCGGACGGCGAGTTCACGCTGCCTTCGCCGCGACCGGAGCGGATCGTGCTGGTCAGCGGCGGCAGCGGCATCACGCCGGTGCTCGCGATGGCGCGCCGGCTCGTCGCCGAAGGCCACCGCGGCGAGGTCGTGTTCCTGCACTACTCCACCACCGCCGACGACGTGCTCTACCGCGCCGAACTGGCCGAGCTCGCCGAGCGCCACCCCGGGTTCCGGGTCGTCCACGCGCACACCCACGGCCGGGGCGGCGACCTGCGCGGGTTCTTCTCGAAGCAGCACCTCGCCCACGCCGCGCCCTGGTTCCGCGACGCCGAGACGTTCCTTTGCGGCCCGAAACCGCTCATGGACTCGGCGCGCGAACTGTTCGAGGCCGAAGGACTCGGTGAACGACTGCACACCGAAGAGTTCACGGCACCGCCGCTGACGTTCGACACGGAGGCAGCCGAAGGGACCGTGCGGTTCGCCCGCAGCGGCCGCGAATGCGCCAACTCGGGCAAGCCGCTGCTGGAACAGGCCGAGGACGCCGGCCTGTCGCCGGAGCACGGGTGCCGCATGGGCATCTGCTTCTCCTGCACGCAGGTGAAGACCGCCGGGCGCGTGCGCAACGCCCGCACCGGCGAGGTCTCCGGCGAAGAGGACGAAGAGATCCAGCTCTGCATCAGCGTCCCGGTCGGGGACGTCGAGATCAACGCCTAGGAGGGACGCCATGACAGGACTTCAGGACCGCCTCACGCCCGAACAGATCGAGGAGTTCGGCCGCGAGCTCGACGCACTGCGCCAGCGCGTCGTCGACGACCTCGGCGAGGCCGACGTCGAGTACATCCGCACGATCATCAAGACCCAGCGCGGGCTGGAGGTCGCGGGGCGCGGGCTGCTGTTCGCGGGTTTCCTGCCGCCGGCGTGGGTCGCCGGCGTCGCGGCGCTGTCGCTGGCCAAGATCCTGGACAACATGGAGATCGGCCACAACGTGATGCACGGCCAGTACGACTGGACGCGCATCCCCGAGCTGAGCTCGCAGCGGTTCGAGTGGGACAACGTCGCGCCCGCCGAGAACTGGCGGCACTCCCACAACTACCTGCACCACACGTTCACGAACATCCTCGACAAGGACCGTGACATCGGTTACGGGATCCTGCGGATGGACGCGGCCCAGAAGTGGCACCCGTACTACCTCGGCAACCCCGTGTACGCGACGCTGCTGGCCCTGATGTTCCAGTGGGGCGTGATGTTGCACGACCTCGAAATCGAGCGAGTTTTCAAGGGCGAGCGCACGTGGGCCGAGAACGTGCCGGTGCTGCGCAAGATCGTGCGCAAGGCCGCGCGCCAGATCGGCAAGGACTACGTGCTCTTCCCGCTGCTGACCGGTCCGCTCGCGCCGCTGACGCTGGCAGGCAACGCGAGCGCGAACCTCGTGCGCAACCTGTGGGCGTTCGCGATCATCTTCTGCGGCCACTTCCCCGCCGACGTGGAGAGCTTCACCCAGGAAGAAACCGACTTCGAGTCCCGCGGCCAGTGGTACCTGCGCCAGATCCTCGGCTCGGCCAACATCACCGGCGGCCCGCTGTTCCACATCCTTTCGGGCAACCTCTCGCACCAGATCGAGCACCACCTGTTCCCGGACCTCCCGGCGCGGCGCTACCCCCAGATCGCCGCCGAGGTGCGCGAGATCTGCGAGCGCTACGGCCTGCCCTACAACACCGGGCCGCTGCGCAAACAGCTGTGGTCGGTGGCCAAGAAGATCGTGAAGCTGGCGCTTCCCGGAACGCCTTCGGGCGGTCCGGAGGTTACGGTGGATCCCGACCGGCAACTCCGAGCAGCCTGAGGAACCTCACATGGTGGGTCAGTTCGAAAGCGGCAAGGACACGGTGCAGGAGCTCACGGAATCCGCGGCCACCCACATCGGGGCGATCGCGACGATCATCACCGGCGCCGTGCGCGACATCGCGCGCGAAACCGGCAGCTGGCTCACCGACGTGATCGAGATGCGGGAAGCGTCGCAGCGCGCTCGGGAGGACAGTGCCCGGGAGACCAGTGCCCGAGAGACCAGTGCCCGAGAGACCACGGCCCACGAGACCAGCGCCCGCGAGTACCGCGCTCCTGAGCCCGGGCAGCGCCCCGAAGAAGACTGACGCTCCGGGCCGGGCGGGGGAAATCCCCCACCCGGTCCAGGGCGAACCCGGTGGTCGGCCGGCCGTGCGGCGGGCAGACTCCGGGGCATGACTTCTCGGGCCGCGGACGCACGCGCACCGCGGCGCGGGTGGTGGCCCGGGCCGCTGCGGCAGACCCGGGCGGAAGCGGCGTGGCTGGTGGTGGCCGGCGTGCTGTCGCCGAGCGCGCTCGTCGTCGTGCTCGCCGGGCTCGCAATCGGCGTCGCGTTGAGCCCACTGGGGCTGGGGCTGCTGGTGCTCGCGGCGGTCGTCCGGGGGATGCGGCTGTCCGGCGGCCTGCACCGGCGGCTGGCGGGAGTCCTGCTCGACGCTCCCCTGCGCGCGCCGGCGGCGGTGGCGCTGCGGCCCGGGCTGTGGCACTGGCTGGTCGCGCGGCTCGGCGACCGGCACGCGTGGCGCGCGGGCGCGTACCTCGTGCTCCGGGTCCCGATCTCGTTCGCGGGGTTTGCCGTGGCCGGGTCGCTGCTGGTGTTCGGTGTCGCAGGGGCGAGCTACCCGGTGCTGTGGTTCTTCACGCGCGACGTGCTGCCGGTCTACAACATCGTGAGCCGCACGTGGCCGGGCACGGTGCTGTGGGCCGTCGGCGGTGTGCTCGCGCTGGCCGCGGTGCCGTGGGTCGTTCACGCACTGGCGGTCCTCGACCGGTGGCTCGGGCGGCTGCTGCTGTCGGGGCCCGGGCTGTTGCAGCGCCTGCGGTTCCTGGAGGAGACGCGGGCGACGGCGCTCGAAGACGCGGCGCAGCGGCTGCGGCGTATCGAACGCGACCTGCACGACGGGGCCCAGGCGCAGCTCGTCGCGATGGCGATGAAACTGGGGCTGGCCAAGGAAGAGCTGGCCACGGACACCGTCGACCTCGACCAGGTGCGCACACTCGTCGAGGCCGCGCACGGCAACGCCAAGCAGGCGCTGGTCGAGCTGCGCGACCTCGCCCGCGGCATCCACCCGGCGGCCTTGGACAAGGGACTCGACGTGGCACTGTCCACTGTGGCCACTTCCGCCGGGATGGCCGCGACGGTGTCCGTGCGGCTGGACCGTCGGCCGCCGCCGTCGCTGGAAGCGGTGGTGTACTTCGCCGCCGCGGAGCTGATGACGAACGTGGCGAAACACTCCGGAAAGCCTTGCACCGTCACGATCGACGAGCACGACGGCGTCCTGCGCCTGACCGTGGCCGACCCCGGGCCGGGCGGCGCGGCGGTGGTGCCCGGCGGCGGGCTGGCCGGGATCGCGGAGCGGCTGCGGCCGGTGGACGGCGAGCTGACGGTGGTGAGCCCGCCCGGCGGCCCGACCGTGGTCACGGCCGAGGTTCCGCTGCCTCGCTAGGCTGGCCGCAAGGGGGGACGCATGCGGATCGTGATCGCCGAGGACTCGACCATCCTGCGCCAGGGCCTGGTCGAGCTGCTGGGGCTGCGGGGCCACGACGTCGTCGCGGCGGTGAAGGACGCGGAGGAGCTGCGGTCGGCCGTGCGCGCGCACCGGCCCGACGTGTCCGTGGTCGACATCCGCATGCCGCCTTCGCACACCGACGAGGGCCTGCGCGCGGCGATCGAGCTGCGCGAGGAGCTGGCAGGCTGCGCGATCCTGCTGTTCTCGCAGTACGTGGAGACGAAGTACGCCAAGCAACTGCTCGCCGACCAGGCCGGCGCGGTCGGTTACCTGCTCAAGGACCGCGTCGCCGAGGTCTCCGACTTCCTCGACGCACTGCGCCGGGTCGCGGCCGGCGAGACGGTGCTGGACCCCGAGGTCGTGCGTCAGCTCTTCGCGGCCACGGGCGGGACGGGGCCGCTCGCGGAGCTGACGACCCGCGAACGCGAGGTGCTCGACCTGATGGCGCAGGGCCGGTCCAACTCCGCGATCGCCGGCGATCTGTTCCTGTCGGCCGGATCCGTCGAGAAGTACGTGACGAGCATCTTCGCCAAGCTCGGCCTGCCGCCGTCGGAAGGCCACAACCGGCGGGTGCTCGCGGTGCTGCGCTACCTGGGTGTTTGAGCACCTACGCTGGCGAACATGTACTCCACCGAGCTAGAGGTGCACACCGGCAGCACCGCCGTGGTCCACGACCTCACCCACGAGGCCGAGAAGTTCCTGCGCGACGCCGACGCCACCGACGGCCTGCTGCACGTCTGGGTCCCGCACGCCACGGCCGGCCTCGCGATCCTCGAAACCGGCGCAGGCAGCGACGACGACCTCCTCGCCGCGCTGGAGGACCTCCTCCCCCGCGACGGGCGCTGGCGGCACCGCCACGGCAGCCCGGGCCACGGCCGTGACCACGTGCTGCCCGCGCTGGTGCCGCCGTACGCGACGATTCCTGTGCTGGGCGGCGTGCTCGCGCTGGGCACCTGGCAGTCGATCTGCCTGGTCGACACCAACGTCGACAACCCCGTGCGCAAAATCCGCTTCAGCTTTCTCTGCAGCTGAGCTGCCTCAACCGGCCGCGACCTCGACCGGCCGTTCCGCAGGCGGCGCTTCGGGCAGCTCGCGCCGTGGCCGGCCCGGCCACAGGGTCAACACCAGGCCCACCGCGAGCAGGCCGGTCAGCACCCAGACGCCCGTGGTCACGTCCGGGGCGCCCGGTACGCCCTGGAGAAGGCTGCGCAGGCCTTCGGTCGAGAAGCGGAACGGCGTCCACGACCACAGGAGCGTGCGGTAAGCCGGGTTGAGCAGCTCGGGCACCTGCCCGGCCACCGCGGGCGCCACGAGGTACAGCGGCGCCAGGATGGCCAGCGCCCGCAGGCCGAGGAGTCGCAGCAGGCCGGCTTGCAGCGCGGCGAACGCGGTGACCGTGAGGAACAGGAAGCCGAGCACGTCCCAGGTCAGCGGCAGCGTCGAGTCCCACAGCGCGGCGAAGCCCACGAGCACGCCCGTCACCAGCACGCCGCTGCCGAGCACCTGCGCCAGGCGCACCGGAACGCTCACGCGGCGGCCGGCGCTGAGCCGCACCAGCACGGCACCGGCGACGAGCGAGCCCAGCCACGCCAGCGCGCTGGCGGCCAGTGGCACGATCCGGCCCGCCGCGCTCGCCGGGTGCAGCATCTCGAGGCGCGGCTCGCCGGGCAGCGCCTGGGCGGCGCCCGCGAGGACCTGCTGCGCCACCTGCGTACCCGCCGGGTTCACCGCGCCGGAGAGCACGACGGTGGCGGCGGGGCCGGGACGAAGCTCCAGGATCCCGTAGACCTCCTTGTCCGCCAACAGGTTCCGCGCCTCGGCGGGGTCGGCGACGCGCCAGTCGAGCTGCGTGCCGCCGTGGGCGGCGACCTGGCGCGCCAGCCCGGCCAACGGCGGGGGCGCCGAAACCGCGACGGGCACGTGGTCGGGTGCGACCGTGGCCTGCGCCCCGAAGGTCAGGAACCCCAGCACCACGGCGGCAAGCGCACCCGCCAGCACCGCGACCAGGGCGAACGCGCCCGCGGGGCGCCGAGTTGCAGCCGGCATGACGGCCTCCCAGTTATTCCTCAAGTGTTGAATTACGACCAAAGTAGGTCGCACCCTCCGGAAAGTCAACAGACGTTGAATACTTCCGCCGGTACCCTCACGGCCGTGACGACGACGCACGCGCACCGGCTGGTGCTCTGGGACATCGACCACACGCTCGTGGACCTCACGGGCGTCGGCAGCAGCTGGTACGCCACGGCCCTGACGGCCATGGGCACCGAGCTGCGCACCCACCCCGACTACGGCGGGCGCACCGAGCGCGCGATCACCGCCGACATCCTCACCACGCACGGCATCGAGGCGACCGAGGAGAACATCCAGCGCCTGTGGAGCGAGCTGATCGCCGTGGCCGACGAGGCCCGCGGCACGCTCCACGAAGCCGGCCGGGCCCTCGACGGCGCCGCGGCGGCACTGGCCGCGATGGCCGGCCACGGCGCCGTGCAGACGCTCGTGACCGGCAACCTGCCGGAGATCTCGGTGCACAAGCTCGCCGCGTTCGGCCTCGACGAGCACCTGGAGCTGGAGATCGGCGGCTACGGCTCGCTCTCGGCGCACCGGCCCGACCTCGTCCCCCACGCCGTGGCCGCGGCAACCGCGAAGCACGGCACGGCGTTCGCGCCCGGTGACGTCGTGGTGATCGGCGATACCCCCAACGACGTGAAGGCCGCCCTCGACAACGGTGCCGTCGCGGTCGCCGTCGCCACCGGGCACTACAGCGCCGAAGAGCTCGCCGCCTCGGGCGCCCACACCGTCCTGCCCGATCTCGCCGACCTCGACTCGGTGCGCAAGGCCGTGCTCGGCTGAGCGGCCAACCCCTGTTTTTCGCCCCGCACGGCGGTTTCGGCCGCGCGCCGAGACCGCCGTGCGCGGTTCGCCCCCGGTCGAGCGGTGTTCCCTGAGCCCGCATCCGCCTTCGGGTCAGGGTTTTCTCCCTCCGGGGTCGCACTCCCCTAGGGGGACAAGTCGCTCCCACGACGGATGTCGGCTTTAGGTCCAGGCGCAAGACTCGGATCATGACGACCGCATCGCCGGCGGCGGGGACCGCCAGCGGTGCCGGCACGGGGGGACGCGGGCGGGCGGCCGGAAGGCCGAAACGCGAGCGGTTCGCCGTGCTCTGGCGCCGCCTTCCGTTCACCACCACCGTCGTGCTCGCGATCCTCGTGGCCGGAGCCGCGAGCCGCACGCTCTGGCAAGCCGCCGAGCACCAGCCGTCGTTCGCCTACTACGCCTACGGTTTGCCGTCGCTGGAACACGGCCGCTGGTGGACGCTGGCGACCGGCCCGTTCTTCGCGCTGCGGCCGCTGTTCTACCTGCCGATGGCCGGTACTTTCGCGCTGCTGACGGGGTTCGCGGAATGGCAGCTCGGCACGCGCCGCACGATCCTCGTGACCGTCGGCGGGCAGCTGGCCGCGGCCGCGGCGGCGATCCAGTTCCTCGTGCTGTGCCGCCATTCCGGCTGGACGTGGGCCGCGCACATCGCGACCACGCTCGACGTCGGCTTCTCCGGCGGCACGCTCGCGGCCATCGCCGTGGCCAGCGCGACGCTGCGCGCGCCGTGGCGGCTGCGGTTGCGCGCCGGGCTGTGCGTGTACGCGGGTGTCGCCATCGTGTACGTCGGCACGCTCGCGGATCTCGTGCACTTCTTCGCGCTGGTGCTGGCCTTGCCGCTCGGCCACCGGCTCGCGGGCAAGGCGCGCCTCGCCGAACCGGTGCGGCCGAGCGTGCGCGAGTGGCGGCTGCTGGCGTGCGCGGGACTATTGCTGCTCACCGTGGCCGAAGTCGTGATGTGGCTCGTGCCGGGTGACGGCCCGTTCGGCCCGTCCGACGCGGTTTCCCTTTCGACGCCGGAGATCCTCGTCATGGCTGTGCTCGTGGTGCCGATGCTCAACGGCCTGCGCCGCGGGTCGCGCGTCGCGTGGCGCTGGGCCGTGGGGCTGTGCGTGTTCGCGGTGTCGCAGGTGCTCGTGGTGAGCGGGGTCCTGGCCGTGGCGAAGCTGGTGCGTGCCGAGTACGACGGCCACGGCCTTTCGCTGTTCTTCGTGGACAATCTCTTGTGGACGATCGAGCTGGTGCTGCTGCTCGCGGCGAGCAGCGCGTTCCGGGTGCCGTCTCGCCGGCGTCGCCGCAAGCTGCTGCGCGGCGGTCCGGACGGCAGCGTCGCCCGGCTTCTCCTGGGGCGCAACGGAGGCAGCACGATCTCGTGGATGACGACGTGGCCGCAGAACGCGTACTTCGTCGCCTCCGACGGCGCGTCCTACCTCGCCTACCAGCGCCATGCGGGCGTCGCGATCGCGCTCGGCGATCCCGTGGCGCCGTGCGGCTCGGCGGCTCGCGCGCTCACGGAGTTCCGGGCGATGTGCGAGAACTCCGGACTCGTGCCGTGCGTGTTCTCCGCGACGGCCACCACCGTCGGTGTGACGCGCGAGCTCGGCTGGCAGCACGTGCAGGTCGCGGAGGACACGCTCGTCGACCTCGAACACCTGGAGTTCCGCGGGAAAGCCTGGCAGGACGTGCGTTCGGCGCTGAACAAGGCCGGGACGGACGGCATCGAGTTCCGCCTGGTGCGCCTGGCCGAGCAGCCGCCCGCGATCCGCGAGCAGGTGCGCATGCTCTCGGAGGAGTGGATCGGGGACAAAGGCCTGCCGGAGATGGGGTTCACGCTCGGCGGGGTCGCCGAGGCGATGGACCCGGCGACGCGCGTGGGGCTCGCGATCGACACCTCGGGCACCGTCCACGGCATCACGTCGTGGCTGCCGGTGCACACGGGCTCGGGCACCGTCGGTGGGTGGACCCTCGACGTGATGCGCCGCCGGCCGGGCGGGTTCCGGCCGGTGATGGAGTTCCTGATTGCATCGGCGTGCCTCGCGCTCCGCGAGGAGGGCGCGCGATTCGTGTCGCTTTCGGGCGCGCCGCTCGTGCGCAGCCGCGACACCGCGCCGGCGCGCGCGGTGGACCGGGCGCTCGACGCGGTGGGCGCGCTGATGGAGCCGTACTACGGGTTCCGCTCGCTGCACGCGTTCAAGGCGAAGTTCCAGCCGCGGCGCGAGCCGCTGTACCTGGCCTACCGCGACGAGGCCGACCTGCCGCGCATCGGCCTCGCGCTCGGGCGCGCGTATCTGCAGGGCGCCGGGCTGAAGGACTTCGCGAAGCTCGCGTTGCGGCGTCAGCGCGTGGTCGGCGGCGGGGTGGTCGTGGACCGGTCGGCGGCCGGGACACCGCGGTAGCTCTGCAGCAAGCGGACGACGTCGGCGCGGCTGGTGGTGTCGTCGGTGTAGGCGAGGAGAACCACGGACTGGGTCGCGGTGGCAAGGGCGAGGGCGCCGACGGTGACGTGCTTCGGAGTGCACGTCTCGGTGCCGTCCTGGCTGACATCGGCGAGCACCAGCCGCGCGGGACGGGTGGTCGTCTCGAGCTGCACGGTCGCGTCCTGCGCCGGTGCGTACGTCACCTTCGCGCCCGGGGCGTAGGCACTGCCGATGAGGTCGCCGACGGCTTTGCGGGCGGCGGCTTCGGCGTTGCCGCCGTCTTCCGTCGTGACGCCGGACCCACCGCGGCGGCTGTCGCGGCCGCAGTAGCCGCGGCCGACCGACGCCGTGGTGCTGAGCGTGATCCCCGGCGAGGTCGCCGTGCCGTCCCAGCCGTGGACGACGCCGGGTTCAGGCGTCCAACCCGGCGGGACGTCGTAGGCGAAGCTGCCGTCGCGCGCGGCCACGGACGACCAGCCGTCGACCACCGCGGGCACGACGACGTGCGGCTCGGGCTGGAAGGTGACCGGACCGCGGCTGGGCGTCGGCGGGCTCGCCGAGTGGTGGCGGGCGGCGCCGAAGAAGTTCATCGCGCCCACGCCGAGGGCGATCACGGCCACGAGGATCCACAGCGCCCGCGACGGCCGCCCCTTCAACCGCGTGGGTGGCCGACCTGGTGGCCGGATGCGCCGGGGCTCCGCGCGTGGCGTGTGCCCGGCGACGGCGGGATCCTCGGCGTACCAAGGAGTTCCACCGGCCTGCTCGGCTTGCGCCGACCACGGGCCGGCAGCCGGCTCGGCAGCGGGCTGCCCGGAAACCGGGGAGCCCGCTGCCGGGAAGCCGGGTGCGTCAGCGGGTTCGTACCCGCCGACGCCGGTGAGTGCGGCGTTGTCCTCGTAGCCGCCGTCGTCCTTGCGGCCGGACCGGCCGAAGAGCCCCACCGGCGGGCGTCGTCAGGAGCGAACGAGCTTGACCAGGTGGCCGACCACGGAGTCGACCGGGATCTCCTCGCGTTCGCCGGTGCGGCGGTCCTTGACCTCGACCAGCCCGTTGGCCAGGCCGCGCCCGACGACGAGGATCGTGGGCACGCCCACGAGCTCCGCGTCGGCGAACTTCACGCCCGGGGTGGCCTTGCGGTCGTCGAACAGCACGTCGACGCCGGCCGCATCCAGCTCCGCGACGAGCTTCTCCGCACCCGCCGCGATGGTCTCGTCCTTACCCGCGACGACCACGTGCACGTCGTACGGCGACACCTCGCGCGGCCACACCAGGCCGGCGGTGTCGTGGTTCTGCTCGGCGAGCACCGCGACCAGGCGCGAGACGCCGACGCCGTAGGAGCCCATCGTGATGCGGATCGGCTTCGAGTCCGGGCCGAGGGCGTCGAGCTCGAACGCGTTGGCGTACTTGCGGCCCAGCTGGAAGATGTGGCCGATCTCGATGCCGCGCGCGGCGACGAGGGTGCCGTGGCCGTCGGGCGACGCGTCACCCTCGCGGACCTCCGCGGCCTCGATCGTGCCGTCGGGCGTGAAGTCGCGGCCCGCCACGAGGTCGAGCACGTGGTGCCCGTCCTGGTCGGCGCCGGTCAGCCACGCGGTGCCGGTGACCACGCGCGGGTCGACGAGGTAGCGGACGCCGTTCTCCTTCAGCGCCTTCGGGCCGATGTAGCCCTTGACGAGGAACGGGTTCTTCGCGAAGTCCGCCTCCTCCAGCAGCTCGACCTCGGCGGGCTCGAGCGACGCTTCGAGGCGCTTCAGGTCGACTTCGCGGTCGCCCGGCAGGCCGACGCCCAGGAGCTCCCACTCCTTCGCGCCCGGCTGGCGGATCTTCAGCATCACGTTCTTGAGCGTGTCGGCCGCGGTGAACTCGCGGCCGAGTCCCGCGGCGTTGAAGAACGCCACGAGCGACTCGATGGTCGGCGTGTTCGGCGTGGCGTGCACCTGCGCGGCGGGCAGGCCCTCGATCGGGCGCTCGGCCGGCGCGGGCGTGACCACGGCTTCGACGTTGGCCGCGTAGCCGGACTCCGTGCTGCGCACGTAGGTGTCCTCACCGGTCTCGGCGACGGCGAGGAACTCCTCCGACGCCGAACCCCCCATGGCGCCCGACGTCGCGGCGACCACCACGTACTCGAGGCCGAGGCGGTCGAACAGCTTGATGTAGGCGTCGCGGTGCGCCTGGTAGGAGCGCTCCAGGCCCTCGTCGTCGAGGTCGAAGGAGTAGGAGTCCTTCATCACGAACTCGCGGCCGCGCAGGATGCCGGCGCGGGGGCGCGCTTCGTCGCGGTACTTCGTCTGGATCTGGTACAGCGTGACCGGGTAGTCCTTGTACGAGCTGTACTCGCCCTTCACGGTGAGCGCGAAGAGCTCCTCGTGCGTCGGGCCGAGCAGGTAGTCAGCGCCCCGGCGGTCCTTGAGGCGGAAGAGGTTGTCGCCGTATTCGGTCCAGCGGCCGGTGGCCTCGTAGGGCTCGCGCGGCAGCAGCGCGGGGAACTGGATCTCCTGCGCGCCGATCGCGTTCATCTCTTCGCGCACGACCTGCTCGATGCGGCGAAGCACCCGCAGGCCCAGCGGCAGCCACGAGTAACCACCCGGGGCGACCCGGCGGACGTAGCCGGCACGCACCAGCAGCCGGTGGCTGGGTACCTCGGCGTCCGCCGGATCCTCGCGCAAGGTGCGGAGGAACAACGACGACATCCTGGTGATCACGGTGGACTCCCTGCGCTGAGAGGCTGAGAAGATGAGCGGGGGTTGACCGACACAGCGTAGTCAACCGCCGTCCGGGCATTCCACCCGGTTATCGCGTGGTCGGCGTTTTGTCGGTGCCCCGGGCTAGCGTCGGCGGCATGGCACTCGAACTGGGCATGATCACGATCGACTGCGCGGACCCGCGGGTCCTCGCGGACTTCTGGACGCAGGCGCTCGGCGTCGCGGTCGAAGCGGACTACGGACCCTTCGTGATGCTCGCGCGCCCCGGCGGCGGCGGGCCCGCGCTGGCCTTCCAGCAGGTCCCCGAGCCACGCACCGTGAAGAACCGCGTGCACATCGACTTCTCCGCGCCCGACCGCGCGGCGGAGGTGAAACGCCTGGTCGGGCTGGGTGCGAGCGAGCAGGAGCGGCACGCGCAGCCGGGCATCGAGTGGACGGTGCTGGCCGATCCGGAGGGCAACGTGTTCTGCGTGGCGCAGGCGGGCGCGCACTGAGCCGGCGGCACTAGGTTGGCGGGCATGAGCGCGCGAGTTCTCCTGCCCTGGACCGACATCGAGCTGCCCGACGGGCTGGCCGCTGCGTACTACGACGGCGTGACCCTGCCCGGCGACGACCTGTCCGGCGTGGAGTTCTACGTGCTCCCCTACGACGCGGGGAGCGAGCCGCCGAAGCTGATCGGGAAGCTGCCTTCGCTGCGTGCGGTGCAGGCGCTGTCGGCCGGCGTCGAGGCGCTGGTGCCGCTGGTGCCCGACGGCGTCGCGCTGGCCAACGGCCGGGGCCTGCACGACCTCAGCGTGGCCGAGCACACGCTCGCGCTGATCCACGCGTCCCAGCGGGACCTGCCGAGGTGGTTCGCGCAGCAGGCCACCGGGTCGTGGGAACGCGAGCACACGCGCTCGCTCGCCGACAGCCGCGTGCTGCTCGTGGGCTACGGCTCCATCGGCCACGCGATCGAGCGGCAGCTGCTGGCCGCCGAGGCGGTGGTCACGCGGGTGGCGAGCCACGCGCGCGAAGGCGTACACGGGATCGCCGAGCTGCCCGGGCTGCTGCCGTCGGCCGACATCGTGGTCTTGATCCTGCCCGAAACCGCGGCCACGCAGGGGCTGATGGGTGCCCGTCAGCTGGCGTTGCTGCCCGAGGGCGCGCTCGTCGTGAACGTGGGGCGAGGCTCCGCGATCGACACCGCCGCGCTGCTGGCCGAGACGACCACCGGCCGGCTGCGGGCCGCCCTCGACGTCGTGGACCCCGAGCCGCTGCCGGCCGACCATCCACTGTGGAGGGTTCCGGGCGTGGTGATCACGCCGCACGTCGCCGGCGGTTCGGCGTCGTTCTACCCGCGGGCCAAGAAACTCGTGGCCGAGCAGCTGCGCCGTTTCGTGGCCGGGGAGCCGCTGCTGAATCGGGTTGAGTGAGGCTGTCGATCAACGCTTCAGATCGGCAGCACGTAGCCGTAGTAGGTGTCGGCGACCTCGTAGCCGCAGCGTTCGTAGATGCCGACGGCGCTGTGGGCGTTGTCGGTGTCCACGGACAGGGCCGAGCGCTCGAACCCGGCGTCGCGGGCGTGGGCCAGCGTGTGGCCGAGCAGCGCCGTCGCCACACCGCGGCCGCGCAGCTCCGACAGGGTGCCGACGTAGTCCACGTACAGCTCCTTCACGCCGGTGCCCGCGTAGTCCGACGGGTGGAACGCGCTGAGCACGAACCCGACCACCGCGTCGTGCGCCGGGGTCAGGAGCAGGAACGACAGGTCCCCGCGGAAGTCCTTCGCGCCCGTGATGCGGTGGCGCCAGGCTTCGGGTGACAGCTCGGCGCTGCCCCAGTGGCCGGAGAAGGTCGCGTTGCGGGCCACGCGGGTGAGGTCGTCGTAGCGCTCGTCGAACGCGACCACCTCGTAGTCGGCCGACAGCGGCCGCGCGGGCGGCAACGCGCTCAGGTCGGCGCGCATCTCGACGAACGACCGCGCGCGCCGGAACCCGGCCCGGGCCAGCGCGTCGAGGTACCAGTGCTCGTTCTCGTGCGCCCCGGCGTGCAGCTCCAGCGGCGCGTCGGGGAACGCGCGCTCGTGCACGCGTTTGCCGGCGTCGAGGAACCACGTCGTCAGGTGCGCGGCAACGTCGGGCGTGCGGAACTCGGGGTGCGTCATCGCTTCGACGCGCGGCATGTGCACCGGGTCGGCGGCGTCGCGGCGGCGGATGGCCGCGTAGCTCACCAGGCGGTCGCCGGCCCAGCCACCGGTGCTGGCGAGCGCGAGTTCGAGGTCGGGTCCCTGCATCTCCTCGCGCAGGTCGGCGGCGGTGTAGTGCTCGCCGGTGCGGTCCACCTCCTCGGCGGCCGCGAACACGGTCGCGAGCTGCTCCGCATCGCCGAGGGCGAGCGGGCGCCAGGTGAGCTCCATGACGTCAGCGTAGGCGGGCGCTGAACGGCGGCGCACCCCGATTACCCTCGTCGTGTGCTGGTGCTCCTCCCTCCTTCCGAGACGAAGGCCGACGGCGGCAAGGGCGCGCCGCTCGACCTCGAAGCGCTGTCGTTCCCCGAGCTCAACCCCGTGCGGGCCAAGCTCGCCGACGCGCTCGTCGAGCTCGCCCGAGACGTGCCCGCGAGCCTCGCCGCGCTCGGCATCTCCGAGCGACAGAGCCGCGAGGTCGCGCGCAACGGGAGCCTGTGGACCTCGCCGACGCTGCCGGCGCTGCGCCGCTACACCGGCGTGCTCTACGACGCCCTCGACATCGGCAGCTTCACCCGCGCCGGCCTGGAGAAGGCCCACCGCCGCCTGGCCGTCACGTCTTCGCTGTTCGGGGTGGTCTCGGCCACCGACCCGATCCCCGCGTACCGCCTCTCGGGCGGCAACAGCGTGCCCGCGCTCGGCACCGTGCGCAGCCTGTGGAAGCCCGCGCTGGAGCCGGTGCTGCAGGACATCGAGGGGCTCATCGTCGACCTGCGCTCGGGCACGTACTCGGCGTTCGCGAAGCTGCGGCCCGGCGCGGTGACGGTGCGCGTGGTCACGGAGGACGCCGCCGGCAACCGCACGACCGTGAGCCACTTCAACAAGGCCTACAAGGGCCGGCTCGCCGCGGTGCTCGCGACCTCGCGCACCGAACCGTCCACTGTGGACGAGCTGGTCAAGGTGATCACCAAGGCGGGCCTCACGGTGGAGCGCACCGGCGAGCACGCCTTGGAACTGCTCACCGACGACTGAGCCGTCAGCCGAACCGTGAGGGCGAGCACGCCGTCAGCAGATCCGCCGGCAAGTCTTCGCCGAGCACGAGCGCGGCGATGAGCTTGCCCGCGTACGGCGCCAGCGTGAGCCCGGCCGGCCCGAAGCCGGTGGCCAGGAACAACCCGGGCGCGGCCTGGCCCAGCAACGGCAGCGTGTCCGGCGTCGCAGGACGGAAGCCGACGCGGGTCTCGGCGAGCGTCGCGTCGGCCAGGCCCGGCGCGACGGCCAGCGCCTGGTCCAGCACCTCGCGCTGGCCGGCGGCCGTGACCCGGTAGTCGAAGCCGGAGTCCGTCTCGCGCGTCGCGCCCGCCACGACACGGCCGCCCGCGAACGACAGCAGGTAATGGCTCGACCGCGGCAGCACCACGGGCCACGCGGACGTGTCCGTGTCCGGCACGTCGAAGTGGCTGATCTGGCCGCGTTGCGGCGCCACCGGCACCGCGATGCCGAGCGGCTCGGCCAGCGCCGCCGACCACGCGCCCGCGGCGAGCACCACGGCGTCGCCGGTCAGCTCCTCGTCGCCGGCGCGCACGCGGGAACCCGACAGCAGCGTTGCCTCCGCCGACACGAACCGCGCGCCCCGCTGCTCCGCCGCGGCCACGAGCGCCGCCCGCATCACCCGGCCGTCGACGCGGCCCGCGCCGGACAGGTGCACGGCGGACAGCTCGGGCGCCAGCGGCGGGAAGACCTCGCGCGCCTGCGCCGGGTCCAGCCGGCGCACCTCGCCCGCCTCGGGGGCGCCCGCGACCCGCTCGACCAGCCGCGCGTGGGCCTCGTCGAGCTCGGCCGGGTCCGCCGAGACGACCATCCCGCCGACGACCTCGAACGACGAGTCGTGCCCCTGCTCGCGCAACGCCGCGGCCAGCTCTGGGTAGTACGCCCCGGCGGCGGCCGCGAGCGGGTAGATCGCGTTGTCCCACCGCGAGGTCCAGGGGCTCACGATCCCGGCGCCGGCCTCCGTCGCGACGCCGGGCAGCCCCGCGTCCACCACGACGACGTCGGCCCCGCTGCCCGCGAGGTGGTAGGCCGTGGCTGCTCCGGCGATCCCGCCGCCGATCACGATCACGCGCATGCCTTCACCCTGCCCGCACTTCGCCGCGCCGTCGAGCGAGCACCGCCATCGCCGCGTTGTGCCCGGGGATCCCGCTCACGCCACCTCCGCGAACGGCGCCGGCGCCGCACAGCAGCACGCGCTCGTGCGCGGTCTCGACGCCCCACCTCCCGGCGTCGGCCGGATCTTCGGCGTAGGGCCAGGACAGGTCGCGGTGGAAGATGTGCCCGCGCGGCAGGCCGAGCTCGGCCTCCAGGTCCAGCGGCGTCTTCGCCTCCACGCACGGGTTGCCGGCCGCGTCGCGTAGCAGGCAGCTCTCGATCGGCTCGGCGAGCACGCTGTCCAGCGACGCGATCGTGGCGCGCAACGCCTCGGCCCGCGCCCGCTCGTTGTCGGTCTCGAACAGCCGCGCCGGCATGTGCAGGCCGAACAACGTCAGCGTCTGCACGCCTGCCGCGCGCTCGGCCGGGCCGAGAATCGACGGATCGGTGAGCGAGTGGCAGTAGATCTCGCACGGCGGCAGCGCCGGGATCTTGCCCGCCGCGGCCTCGGCGTACGCGGTTTCGAGCTGCGAGTAGGTCTCGTTGACGTGGAAGGTGCCGCCGAACGCGTCGCGCGGGTCCACGGCGGCGTCGCGCAGGCGGGGCAGCCGCGACAGGACCATGTTCACCTTGAGCTGCGCGCCTTCCGGGCGCGGACCGGGCGCCTCGCCGAGCAGCCGCGCGAGCGTGTCGGGGGCGACGTTGGCGAGCACGTGAGAGCCGACGGCCACGCGCTCGGTGCCGTCGAGTGTGTAGCGGACCTCGCCGTCGGGCGAGACCGACCGCACCTCGGCGCCGGTGACGAGCGTGGCCCCGGCGCCGCGGGCGGCGTCGGCGAGCGCGCCGGTGACCGCGCCCATCCCGCCCACGGGCACGTCCCAGTCGCCGGTGCCGTTGCCGATCAGGTGGTAGAGCAGGCAGCGGTTCTGCCGCAGGTCCGCGTCGCCGGCACCGGCGAAGGTGCCGATGAGCGCGTCGGTGAGCACCACGCCGCGCACGGTGTCGTCGCCGAACAGCCCGGTGAGCGTCTCGGCGATCGGCCGTTCGAACAACGTGGCCCAAGCTTCGACGTCGCCGATGCGGGCTTTGAGGTCGTCCCGGGTCGGCAACGGTTCGGTGAGCGTGTCGAACGTCGCCGCCGCCACGCGCCCCGCCAGCGCGTAGAACTCGCGCCACGCGTCGAAGTCCTTTGTGGACCCGGTGACGGCGCGGAAGGCCGCCGCGGTGCGCGCGTCGTCCCCCGTGTCGACAAGGAGACCGGTGTTGCCGGACGGCGTGTAGGACGACATCCGGCGCCGGCGCAGCTCGACGTCGAGCCCGAGGTCGGCCGCGATCTTCCGCGGCAGCAGGCTCACCAGGTAGGAGTAGCGCGACAGGCGCACGTCGACGCCGTCGAACGCGCGGAACGACACCGCCGCTCCCCCGATCTCGCCGCGTCGTTCCAGCACCAGCACCGAGCACCCGGCCCGGGCCAGGTAGGCCGCCGCGACCAGGCCGTTGTGACCGCCGCCCACGATCACCGCGTCGTACTTCCCGCCACCGTTCATGCGCCCGAGGCTAGGGGGCGGTAATTCGGTTGCGCGACCCCCGGACGGCCCGGCATGCTGCGGGCGAACCGGCGGGGTGCCGGTGGCCGACGGAAGCGAAGGAGGTGCGTCATGGCGATTGTCCGGGCGCTGACCTGCCCACTTCCGTCCGCCCCTCTCGGCTAGAGCCTGCGCGCTCGCCCGGTGGGGCACCCCGATCGAGGAGAACCCACCAGTGCGCGAGCACGACTACGAAGACCTTCACGCGTCCGATTTCGAGCGTCCCCGTCGTGGGCGGCGCTTCCGCGACGAACCCGAGCCGACCCGCCGGGGCCGGCTCACCGAGGGCGAGCGCGTCCGCCTCGCCCAGGCGCGCGACGACGCCTACACCGAAACCGACCTCCCGGACGGCGCCGACCGCTGGACCACCTGGGACGACGCCGACCAAGGCCCGCACCCGAGGCCCGGCTGGGTGATCACGGAGCTCGCGGCCGTCGACACCGACCTGGGAGTGCTCAAAACCGGCAAGGAGGCCGACGTCCACCTCCTGCGCCGCACCCTGCCCGGCACGGACGGCGTGCTCCTGGCCGCCAAGCGCTACCGCAGCGACGAGCACCGCTTGTTCCACCGTGACGCCGGATACCTCGAAGGCCGGCGCATGCGGCGCTCCCGCGAGATGCGGGCCATGGCGGGCCGCACCTCCTTCGGGCGCAACCTGATCGCCGAGCAGTGGGCGGTCGCGGAGTTCGCCGCGCTGAGTCGCTTGTGGACGATCGGGGCACCCGTGCCCTATCCCGTGCAGCGCCACGGGACCGAGCTGCTGCTCGAGTTCCTCGGCGAGCCCGACGGCACGGCCGCGCCCCGGCTCGCGCAGCTGCGCCCGGAGCCCGACGAGCTGACCGAATTGTGGGACCAGGCGGTGTCGGCACTGGAACTGCTCGCCACACAAGGGCTCGGGCACGGCGACCTGTCCGCGTACAACCTCCTGGTGCACGAAGGGCACCTGATGGTGATCGACCTCCCGCAGGTCGTCGACCTCGTCGCGAACCCGCGTGGCCGGGAGTTCCTGGAGCGCGACGTGCGCAACCTCGCGGGCTGGTTCCAGGCCCGTGGCCTGCCGGAACGCGTGACGAACGCCGAGGACCTCGTGGCGGACCTGGCCTACGCCGCCGGCCTCGGCTGAACGGCCGCCGGTACGGTGGGTGGCGTCGCGTCGCTCGGCCGTTCGGCCGCGTTCTCGAACGTGGCCCAGACCACAACTGCGACGCCGCCCACAACCGGACACCTGGGTGTGAAGCAGAAGCCCTGACTCCGGTACAGTGAACACAGACCGCAACCGGCGGCGTGGATGAGTTGGTGTCCGTCGCCTCCAAAGCCCACTGACGGGCTCGCGGTGAAATCCGAAGCATTTCCATCGGCGCTCGATGGCGGGAACTCCTGAGCGCGCCGGGTCCGTCCCTGTGAACGCCCATTGCACACCATCTTGCCCTGCCTGCGAGCGGGCAGCCCGGGCCTCCTTGCGACGTGCCACGTCCGAGAGGCATAAGTGACAGTCACGTTCAACTCCGGCCATTCCGCAGCGTCGTCCCACTCGGGGCCGGGCCGCGGTGACCGTACCGACCGCAAGCCGCGGCAGCGCCCCGCGCGTGGGGACTTCCTCCGCGACGACGCCGTCGAGACGGTGGCCACGAAGACCTTCGCGGAGCTCGGCCTGCCCGACGAGCTGCTGCGCGCGCTGGCCGAGGCCGGCATCAACTCGCCGTTCCCGATCCAGTCCGCCACGATCCCCGACGCCCTCGCGGGCCGCGACGTGCTGGGCCGCGCCCAGACCGGTTCGGGCAAGACGCTGGCGTTCGGCCTGGCCATCCTGGCCCGGCTCAACGGCGGCAAGGCCCGCCCGAAGCGCCCCCGCGCGCTCGTGCTGGTGCCGACCCGTGAGCTGGCCATGCAGGTGGCCGACTCGCTGACCCCGCTCGCCAAGTCGCTCGGCCTGTGGTGCCGCACGGCCGTGGGCGGCATGGCCTTCACCCGTCAGGCCGACGCGCTCTCGCGTGGCGTCGACCTGCTCATCGCCACCCCGGGCCGGCTGTCGGACCACGTCCGGCAGGGCACCGCTTCGCTGAGCGACTGCAACTTCATCGCGCTCGACGAGGCCGACCAGATGGCCGACATGGGCTTCATGCCGCAGGTACGGGAGATCCTCGACCTCACCCCGGCGCGCGGCCAGCGGCTGCTGTTCTCGGCGACCCTCGACGGCGACGTGAACAAGCTGGTGCAGCAGTACCTGACCGACCCGGTCACGCACTCGGTCGCGCCGTCGACCGCGAGCGTCGACACCATGGACCACCACGTGCTCCAGGTTTCGCACCAGGACAAGCAGGACATCATCACGCAGATCGGTGCCCGCGAGGGCCGCACGATCATGTTCGTGCGCACCAAGCACCACGTCGACCGCCTCACCGAGCGGCTGCGTGAGCAGGGTGTGCACGCGGCGGCGCTGCACGGTGGCAAGACCCAGGGGCAGCGCAACCGCGTGCTGGCCGACTTCAAGGAAGGCCACACCCCGGTGCTGGTCGCCACGGACGTCGCCGCGCGCGGCATCCACGTCGACGACATCTCCCTGGTGCTGCACGTGGACCCGGCCGCAGACCACAAGGACTACCTGCACCGCGCGGGCCGCACGGCGCGCGCCGGTGCGTCGGGCGTCGTCGTCACGCTGGTGACGCACGACCAGCGCCGCACCGTCCGCCGGATGACCGACCGGGCCGGCGTGCGCGCCGAGACCACGGTCGTCCGCCCGGGCGACGCGGAGCTCTCGCGCATCACGGGTGCGCAGGAGCCGAGCGGCGAGCCGGTGATCGAGCGTCGCCGCGAGTCGCCGCGCCGCAGCGGTGGCCGGGGCTTCGGCGGTGGCCGCGAGCGCGGTGAGCGCAGCTACGGCGAGAACCGCGACCGCGGTGGTTACGGTTCGCGCGAAGGCCGCCCGAGCTACGGCGGTCGTGGCCGGTCCGGCAACGGTTCGGGTCGCCCGCAGCGCCCGGGTCGCCCGCAGCGCCGTGGTTACGACAGCTGAGTTCCGAATCGAGGAAAAGCCCCGCCTTCGTGCGGGGCTTTTTCTTTTGTGTGGCAGGGCCCACGGTTCCGCGCGTGACGCGGGTGGGACACTGCGGGACGTGAACGCCATCCCGCAGCTGCCGCCCGAGAACGTCTTCGACTGGCTCGACACCGAGGCCGAGAAGCGCGCGGACGCGGGTCTGGTGCGGCGGCTGCGGGCGCGGCCCGCGCAGGCGGACGAGCTCGACCTGGCCGGCAACGACTACCTCGGCCTGGCCCGCGACAAGCGCGTTGTCGGCGCCGCCGCGGCCGCCGCCATGCGCTGGGGCGCGGGCGCCACGGGCTCCCGGCTCGTCACGGGGTCGACCGAGCTGCACGCCGAGCTGGAGCTCGAACTCGCGCGCTTCTGCGGCGCCCAGGCGGCACTGGTGTTCTCCTCGGGCTTTGCGGCGAACCTCGGCGCGGTGACGGCGTTGTCCGGCGCGGAGTCGGCGATCGTCACGGACAAGTACATCCACGCGTCGCTCATCGAGGGCTGCCGCCTGTCGCGCGCCGACGTGGCGGCCGTGGCCCACGCGACGCCGTCGGCGATCCAGCACGCGCTGTCCACGCGCCGCAAGCCGCGGGCGCTCGTGGTGACGGACTCGGTGTTCTCGGTCGACGGCGACCTCGCCCCGCTGGGCGAGCTCGCGGAAATCTGCCGCGGCGCCGGTGCCGCCCTGCTCGTCGACGACGCCCACGGCTTCGGCGTTCTCGGCGAAGGCGGCCGCGGCGCCGTCCACGCGGCCGGGCTGTCCGCCTCGCCGGACGTCGTGACCACGCTGACGCTGTCCAAGTCGCTCGGCGCTCAGGGCGGCGCCGTCGTCGGCCCGCGGCGCGTGATCAAGCACCTGGTGGACACGGCGCGGAGTTTCATCTTCGACACCGCGCTCGCGCCCGCCAGCGTCGCCGCCGCCCTGACGGCTTTGAACGTGCTGAAGGCCGACCCTGCGCTGCCCACGAAGGTGACGGACAACGCGGGCAACATCGCCATGCAGCTCAAGGCCGCGGGCCTGCGCGCCAGCCTTCCCGACGCCGCCGTGATCTCGGTGCAGGCCCCCTCCGCCGAGGCCGCCGTCACGTGGGCCGAATCCTGCGCCGACCAGGGCATCCGCGTCGGCTGCTTCCGCCCGCCGTCCGTGCCGGACGGCGTCTCGCGCCTGCGCCTCACCGCCCGCGCCGACCTCACCGAGGCGGACGTGGACCGCGCCGTGAAGGTCATCACCGCAACGGCCCCCCGAGGCGCGGCTTCCTAGTTCGCCGCGCCTTCCGCGGGGTCCTTGGCGACGCGGCGCATGGTGATGTGCGGGATGCCGTCGTCGAGGAACTCGTCGCCTTCGGGCACGAAACCGAAGCGGGCGTAGAGGGCTTGGGCGTACGTCTGCGCGTCGAGGACGAACTCGTTGGTCGCGCCGGCCAGAGCGGCGTCCATCAAGGACGCGGCGAGGCCCTGGCCGCGGGCTGAAGCGGCCGTGACGACGCGGCCGATGCGGGAGACGCCGCCCGGGTCGGCGAGGACGCGCAGGTACGACGTGATGCCGTCCGCGGTCTCGAACCACAGGTGGCGCGTCGTGGGCAGGAGGTCACGCCCGTCGACGTCGCCGTAGGCGCACTCCTGCTCGACGACGAACACGTCGGCGCGCAGGCGGAGGATCGCGTAGAGCTGGGCGGCGGTGAGGTCGGGGCCGGTCGCGTGGTGCGGGGTCGTCACGACCCCTGCTTAACACAGCTCAGCCGCGGACCCGCCGCGGGGACGGCAGAGCTCAGCCGAGGATCCGCGACTGCGACTGCGCGGCGATGTCGTCGGCGTACGTCGCCACGCGCGTGTACACACCGGGCTTGCCGGCCTTCGCGCAGCCGTCGCCGAAGGAGACGATGCCGATGAGGGTGTCGCCGACCACGAGGGGGCCGCCGGAGTCGCCCTGGCAGGCGTCGATGCCGCCGTCCGGGTAGCCGGCGCAGACCATGCTCGACGGGTCGTACGTGTCGTAGGCCGTCTTGCACGTGGAATCGCTGACCAGCGGCACGACGGCGCTGCGCAGGTAGTCGGAACGGTCGCCGCCGTCGGCGACACGGCCCCAGCCCAGGACGGTCGCCTGGGTGCCTTCGGCGTACTCCGCGCGGTCGCTCGCCGACGCGATCTTCGCCGGCCGGTAGGGCAGCTGGCCGCGCACGCTGAGCACCGCGACGTCGGCGCCCTTCGTCGGGTCGGAGAAGTCCGGGTCGACCCACTCGCGCGACACGGTGAACACGACGCCGTCGTTCGTGCGCTTGTCCTGGCGGCCCGCGACCACGCGAACGTTGTTGCTGGGCAACGCCGCGGCGCAGTGCGCCGCCGTCGCGACGGCCGTGGAGCTCACGATCACGGCGCCGCAGAACTGGTTCCCGTTCTGGTCGGCGAGGTACACCGCGTACGGGTGGTCGGACAGCGTGGCCTCGTCACCGCCGACGATCCGCGGCTGCGCGCCGGAAGGCGGCGTCGGAGCGTCCTGTGCCGACGCCGTGCTGACCGCGATCGGCACCGTCACCGCGGTCACGAGCAGGGCCCCGGCCGCGAGAAGGAGCGGACGGCGGAACTTGGCGGGCATGGGATTCCCCTTCGGCAGAGCATTTCGGCCAAGGCACTCGACCAAGGCGTTCGGCAGGGCATTCGGCGAGAGCGAGCAGCGGGATCGCGGCGCGTGAACGAGCAGCCGCGATTACCCTAAACGGAGCAGGCCCGAAATGGTGTCACTGGAACGGGTGGACTCAGCGCTTACGGAGCGCGTTTGATTGGCTGGTTCCATGCGACGGAGAGCGACGGCCGCGGTCGGCACCCTGATCACGTTCCTGCTGGTCGGCTGCAGCACGCCGGCGCCCTCGGTCCCACCCGGACCGCGGTCACCGAGCGCGACGAGCCGGACGAGCGCCCCACTCCCGACAACCCGAACAGCGACGACCCCGCCGCCCGTCACCTGGCAGGTGGGTGCACACCCGCTCCCCCTCCGTCCCGACGGCTTCGGCGAAATCCTCCCGACTCCACCCGAACTGGTGAACCGCGCCCTGCCGACGCGCGACTTCCTGCCGCCGCCGGCGGGCACGACCTACACGTCGAAGATCGTCCCGGTCCCCGCCGCTGTGCTCGCGCGCAGCACCTGGCAGGCCGCGTGCCCGGTGAAGTCGACGGACCTGCGGTACGTCACGCTCTCCTTCTGGGGCTTCGACGGCCGGACCCACACCGGCGAGCTGCTCGTGAACCGCACCGGTGCGCAGGCCGTCGTCACGGCGTTCGGCAGGCTCTTCGCGCAACGGTTCCCCCTCGAGGAGATGCGCGTCACCAGCCCCGAGGAGCTCGACGCCCCGCCCACCGGCGACGGCAACGACACGAGCGCCTTCGTCTGCCGTCCCGTCCGCGGCGAGACGAACTGGTCCGCTCACGCGTACGGGCTGGCCGTGGACGTGAACCCGTTCTGCAACCCGTACACGACGGGACCGCTGGTGCTGCCGGAACTGGCGTCGGCGTACCTGGACCGCAGGCGCGTGCGGCCCGGGATGGTCGTCGCGGGTGGACCGGTCGTGCGCGCCTTCGCCGCCGTCGGCTGGAGCTGGGGCGGCGCGTGGACCTCGCCGGTCGACCGGATGCACTTCACAGCCACCGGCCACTGATCACGGGAACACCCGGTGCAGCCGCGCAGTTGACTAGGCTGGGAACGCCCGTTCTACGGCTTTCGGAGGAAGACTGTGCCGCACTACGACCTGGTGATCGTCGGGACCGGATCGGGGAACTCGATCCTCGACCCGCGCTTCGCCGACCTGAAGACGGCGATCGTCGAAAAGGGGACGTTCGGCGGCACCTGCCTCAACGTGGGCTGTATCCCGACCAAGATGTTCGTCTACGCCGCCGACGTGGCCGCGACGCCTTCCCACAGCTCCCGCTTCGGCGTGGACGAGGAGCTCAAGGGCGTGCGCTGGCCCGAGATCCGCGACCGCGTCTTCGGGCGCATCGACCCGATCGCCGCGGGCGGCGCGGAGTACCGGAAGAACCACGAGGACAACAAGAACGTCGACGTCTACCAGGGCGAAGGCCGCTTCACCGGCATGAAGGAGCTGCGCGTCAGCTTCACCGACGGGCGGCCCGACGAGGTCCTGACGGCCGACCGTTTCGTGCTCGCCGCGGGCGGGCGCCCGGTCGTGCCGGACGTCCCGGGCCTCGCGGAGACCGGCTACTACACCTCCGACACGATCATGCGGCTCGACGCCCTGCCCCGCCGGATCACCATCCTCGGCGGCGGTTACATCGCGGCGGAGTTCGCGCACGTGTTCGCGTCGTTCGGCGTGGACGTGACCGTGGTCCTGCGCTCGGGCGCGATGGTGCGCGGCGAGGACGAGGATGTGAGCGCCCGCTTCACCGAGCTGGCCGCGGAGCGCTTCGACCTGCGCCGGGACCGCAAGATCCTGCGCGCGCACCGCGAAGCCACGGGTGCGGTGCTGGAACTCGAAGGCCCGCACGGCGCCGAGACGGTGGAGACCGACCTCATCCTGGTCGCCATCGGCCGCACGCCGAACTCCGACGTGCTCGACGTCGCCGCCACCGGCGTCACCACGAAGGCCAGCGGCCACGTGATCGTGGACGACCACCAGGAGACGGTGGTGCCGGGCATCTACGCGCTCGGGGACATGTCGTCGCCGTATGAGCTGAAGCACGTCGCGAACCACGAAAGCCGTGTGGTGCAACACAACCTGCTGCACCCGGACGACCGCATCAAGGCCGACCACCGCTTCGTGCCGCACGCGATCTTCAGCTCGCCGCAGATCGCCTCGGTGGGCCTGACCGAACAGGACGCGCGCGCCCGCGGCGTGTCCTACGTCGTGTCCAAACAGGACTACGCCGGCATCGCCTACGGCTGGGCCATGGAGGACACGACGGGCTTCGCGAAGCTGCTCGCCGACCCCGCCACGGGCCAGCTGCTCGGCGCCCACATCATCGGCCCGCAGGCCTCGTCGGTCATCCAGCCGCTCATCCAGGCCATGAGCTTCGGCCTCGACGCCCGCAGCATGGCGCGCGGCCAGTACTGGATCCACCCGGCGATGCCGGAGCTGATCGAGAACGCGCTGCTGAACCTGCCGCTGGACTGAGGTTCGGGCGGGAAAAGGGCCTCCCCACGTGGGGAGGCCCTTTTTCGTCGTCGGCTCAGACGAAGCGCGGCCGTCCGGCGAGGAAGCCGACGGACATCTGCGCGCAGGTCACGGCGATGAGGACGATGAGCGAGACGGTCCAGCCGCCCGTGGCGTCGTGGAGGAGGCCGAAGACGAAGGGGCCCACGGCGGCGAGCAGGTAGCCGTAGCCCTGGGCCATGCCGGACAGGCGCGCGGTGTCGGCACCGGTGCGGGCGCGCAGGGCGATGACGGTGAGGGCGAGCGAGAAAACGCTCATGCCGATGCCGATCAGCACGCTCCACAGCAGCGGCGAGAAGGCCGGGGCTACGAGCAGGCCGAGCATGCCGGCGACACCGCACACACCCATGCCGAAGATCCACCAGCTCTGGCTGCCCTGGCGGGCCGCGATGGGCGGGATGACGAGGCTGATCGGCACGGCGATCACGGAGATCAGGCCCAGCAGCAGGCCGGCGTCGCCCTTGCTGACGCCCGAGTCGATGAAGACCTGCGGGAGCCAGCCCATGACCACGTAGGCGATGAAGGACTGCAGGCCGAAGAAGATCGTGACGATCCAGGCGAGCGGGCTGCGCAGGAGGGAGCGCCCACCGGCGGCGCTGGCGGCCGGTTTTGCGGCGCGGCCGGTGCCGCGCGCGGCGAAGAGCCACACGGCCAGCGCGAGCGCGCCCAGCACCGCCCACGAGCCGAGCGACAGGCGCCAGCCGCCGAACGCCGTCTCCAGGGGCGGGCTCGCGGCGGACCCCGCGGCGCCGCCGCCTTGCAGCGCGGCCGTGTAGACGCCGGTCATCATGCCGACGCGCGTCGGGAAGGAATCCTTGATCACCACGGGGATGAGGACGTTGATGAGCGCGATGCCGGCCGTCGCGACGAGGGTGCCGCCGAGGACCACGAGCTGACCGTCGACGACGCGCAGCACCAGCCCGGCCGTGAGCACCGCCAGGGCGAACCCGATCGCGGAGCCGATGCCGAACCGGCGGGAAAGCAGCGGCGCGGCCATTCCCGCGCCGGCGAAACACAGGCCGGGCAACGTCGTCAGCACACTCGCCCAGATCGCCGACGCGCCGAGGCTGCCACGCATCTCCGCGAGCAGCGGGCCGACGCTCGTGATGGCCGGGCGCAGGTTCAGCGCCGTCAGCACCACCGCGACGGCGAGCAGCACGCCGCCCGCGATCACCCCGGGCCGGCGCACGCCGCCGGACTCCTCGTCTTCGATGCCGCCATCGAGTTCGAGCTCGAGGCGGTCGGAGTAGGAGGCGGGGCGCGGGGTGGGATCCCAGGAATCGACGGACACGTCCGCTACTATCGCATACATAGGATGATTGGATGAAGGGATTAATCCTGTGCCTCTCGCCACCACCCGGCGCGCGGGCCTGGTCGACCAGGTCATCGACCAGCTGCGCGACGCGATCGCACAGGGGGAATGGCCGGTCGGGCAGCGCATCCCCACCGAGCCCGCGCTGGTCGCCCAGCTCGGCGTCGGGCGCAACACCGTGCGGGAGGCCGTCCGCGCGCTCGCGCACACCGGCATCCTCGAAGTCCGCCAGGGCGACGGCACGTACGTCCGCGCCACCAGCGAGGTCTCCGGCGCCCTTCGGCGCCTGTGCGGCACCGAGCTGCGCGAGATCCTGCAGGTCCGTCGCACCCTGGAGGTCGAAGGCGCGCGCCTGGCCGCCACCGCCCGCACCGACGCGGAAGTCGAGAGCCTGCGCGTGCTGCTCCAGCGGCGCGACTCCGACCAGCTCGACGGCCGCGTCGACGACTTCGCCCGCACCGACGCGGAGTTCCACCTCGAGATCGTCCGATGTGGACACAACGGCCTGCTGTTCGAGCTCTACCGCGGCCTGATGGAAGCCATCACCGCCAGCGTCGCCTCCACCTACGACCACCCCGACCACGCCGAGCTCGCCCAGCACCGCGCCATCGTCGACGCCATCGAAGCCCGCGACCCGGCCGGCGCCGCCCAGGCCGCCGGCGACTTCCTCGACGAAATCCTGGCGCGGGCCGAGGAATCGGGAAAAACCGCCGACTGACGAACGCTCTCGCGCGACTCCGACCCGGCTCGCTGCCCGCAAACCCGGGACGATTCCTCGCTCCGCCGCCCGAGCCGACGCCGCCGATGCTCGCGGAGTGCCAACGCGCCTTGTGCCGCACCGAGGAAGTCAGCGACCGCCACGCCCCCGCCACGACCGACGAACAGCCTCACCCGCCCGCGTGAGACTTGAACGTGAAAGTCTCTCAGATAAGTTGCGGCAGTCCCGCCGCCGCGCGAGAGTTCGATCACCATCCCCCGGACGAAGAGGTCACCTCGTGCGCCGTTCGCCCCTTGTCGTGTTGCTCGTGGTTGCCGGGCTGGTCGCCGGTGCCACCGCCGCGGCCGCCAGTACGCCGTCGTTCCGCAAGTACGTCGCGCTCGGTGACTCGTACACCGCCGGGCCGCTGATTCCGTGGCAGCAGCTGAGCTGGTGTTTCCGGTCGAACAACAACTACCCGTCCTGGCTCGCGACGCGGCTGGGGATCTACGACACGGCCGGCGCGTTCACCGATGTCAGCTGCTCGTCGGCCGACACGTCGAACATGACGCAGCCGCAGGTCACGCCGTCGCCGAGCATTCCGCTCTCGACGCAACAGCCGCAGTTCGACGCGCTGCACGCCGACACCGACCTGGTCACCATCGGCATCGGCGGCAACGACGACAGCGTCTTCGGCGACCTCACCGGCACCTGCCCCACGCTGCGCGCCGACGACCCGACCGGCGCGCCCTGCCAGGCGCACTACACCGTGGACGGCGTGGACACCATGGCCGCCGCGGTGCAGGCGACCGGCCGCAACGTCGCGAAGGTCGTGCAAGGCGTGAAGGACCGCTCCCCCGCCGCGACGATCGTGCTCGTCGGTTACCCGCGCCTGCTGCCGCCCACGGGCACGTGCCCGAGCGTGATCCCGTTCGCCGACGGCGACTACGCGTGGGCGGACGGCATCGAGCAGAAGCTCAACGTTGCCATCGAAGAAGCTGCACAGAGCGAAGGCGTGCACTTCGTCGACACCTATGGCCCCAGCCTCGGCCACGACGCGTGCGCCGGCCGCGCCGCGTGGGTCAACGGCCAGAGCACCAACGTCTTCGAGGCCGTGGCCTACCACCCGTTCAAAGCCGGGATGGAAGCCGAGGCCGGCCTGATCGCGCAGGAGCTCGGCGTGCAGGGCAGTGCCAAGGCACCGGCGCCGAAGAGCAAGGCCGACCCCGCTCAGCTGGCCCGGGCCGCGCACCTCACGGGAGCGTGAGGATCTCCGCGCCGTCGGCCGTGACCACGAGGGTGTGCTCGAACTGGGCCGTCCACTTCTTGTCCTTCGTGGTCACGGTCCAGTTGTCGTCCCACACGTCGTAGTCGATGGTGCCGAGGGTGATCATCGGCTCGATCGTGAAGGTCATGCCCTCCTCGATCAGCGTGTGGACCGAGGGCTCCTCGTAGTGCAGCACCGTCGGCGCGGTGTGGAACGCCGGGCCGACGCCGTGGCCGGTGAAGTCGCGCACCACGCCGTAGCCGAAGCGCTTGGCGTACGCCTCGATCACGCGGCCGATCACGTTCAGCTGCCGGCCGGGGCGCACCGCCTTGATGGCGCGCGCCGTGGCCTCGCGAGTGCGCTCGACGAGCAGCTTCGCCTCCTCGGAGACGTCGCCGGCGAGGAAGGTGGCGTTGCAGTCGCCGTGGACGCCGCCGATGAAGGCGGTGACGTCGATGTTGCAGATGTCGCCGTCCTCGATCACGGTCGAGTCGGGGATGCCGTGGCAGATCACCTCGTTGAGCGAGGTGCAGCACGACTTCGGGAACGCGCGGTAGCCCAGCGTCGACGGGTAGGCGTGGTGGTCGAGCAGGAACTCGTGCACGACCTTGTCGATGTCGTCGGTGCTCGCGCCGGGCTTGACGGCCTTGCCGCCCTCCTCCAGCGCCTGCGCGGCGATCCTCGACGCCACGCGCATGGCCTCGATCACCTCGGGCGTGCGCACACCGTTGCCGGTGTCCCGCTTCGGCGCCGGCCGGTCGACGTACTCGGGGCGGGCGATGTCGGCGGGAACGGCGCGGCGCGGAGTCTGGACGCCGGGCTTCAACGGGGCACGAACGGACATGCCCTCCAGACTACGACGTCACTTCGCGGCCACGCCCGCGAGGAACCGGTGGGCGGCGTCGACGGCCGGTTTGGACGAGCCGGCGTCGGTGAGCAGTACCGCGAACGCCAGGTCGCCCTGGTACCCGACGAACCAGCCGTGGGAGTGCGTGCCGTCGCCGAACTGGGCCGTGCCGGTCTTCCCGCGCACGTCGGGCAGATCACGCAGGGCGGTCGCTGTGCCGGTGGTCACGACGTCGCGCATCATCGAGCGCACGGCGTCGAGCACCTCCGGCCGCGGCGCCGGGCCGAGGCCGCTCACCTTGGCGGGCTGGCCGCGCACCAGCGTCGGAACGGGGACTTTCCCGGACTGCACGGCCGCGGCGGCGAGCGCCATCCCGAACGGGCTCGTGACCACGGTCCCCTGCCCGAAGCCGTTTTCCGCCCGCTGCACCACGGAATCGGCCTTCGGCGCCGACCCGGTGACGGTCGTCAGGCCGGGGATCACGAAGTCGGCGCCGATGCCGAGCGAGCGCGCCGCGTCGGTGAGCGCCGTCGGCGCGAGGTCGGCCGACAGCTGGGCGAACGTCGTGTTGCACGACTGCGCGAACGCCTTCGCCAGCGGCACCGTACCGAGGTCGAAGCGGCCTTCGTTGGGCACCACGCGGTCGGCGAACGTCACCGTGCCCGGGCAGGCGACCGGCGAGTCGACCTTCACACGCCCGGCCGTGAGCGCGGCCGTCGCGGTGACGATCTTGAACGTCGACCCCGGCGGGAAGCGGCCGGTGAGCGCGAGCGGTCCCTGTTCGTCGGCGGGCTCGTTCTGGGCGACGGCCAGCAGCTGCCCCGTCGACGACTGCAGCGCCACGATGGCGGCGGCGGTCTTCACCGGTGCCAGGGCCTTCTCGGCGGCGGTCTGGATGTGCGTGCTGAGCGTGCTCGTGACGGCAGGCGGCTCCTTGGGTGGCACGGCGTCGAGCTCGCTGGCCTCGCTGCCGGTGACGTCGAGCGAGACGATCCGCCAGCCCGCGCCGCCCGCGGCCTGCTGCTCGACCATCGAGCGCAGCGCGGGCAGGATCTGGCGGCCGGTGTCGCGGTTGTCGGGCAGGAGGCGTTCCTGGCTCGTGAAGCGGACGCCGGGCAGGTCGTAGATGGTGGGCTTGACCTGCTCGTAGTCGGTGTCGCGCAAGGAAAGCACGGGGTAGGCGGCACCGGGTTTGGTGACCTTGATGCCGTCGAGCACGGAGCGGCCGGTCACCGTCGGCTCGAAGCGGTGCAGTGCCGAGCCGAGCTTGCTGGCGACGGCCGTGGTGTTGCCCGTCTTCGCCGGGTCCACGACGACGCCGATCACGGTCTGCGGGCGCAGCAGCGGGAAGCCGTCGCGGTCGAGCACCGGCGCGGGTTCGGCCGGGTCGGCCACGATCGCGATGCTCTGCGACGGCGCCAGCTGCGGGTGCACGACGGTGGGCTGCCAGTGCACCTGCCAGCCGTCTTCGGCCGAGCGCAGCTGGGCGTCGGAGGTGTAGCTCCAGGTGCGGCCCTTGGGCAGGTGCCAGGTGAGGCGGTAGCCGCCGGTGGCGTTGTCGCCCGACTGCTTCACGGTCTCCTCGCTCGCCTCGATCGACTCGGGTTTGAGCGCGGTGCGGACCTGGGTGAGCAGGATCTTCGCGGCGTCGGGCGAGTCGGTGCGCGCGGCGGCCGCGGCGACGTCACCGGTGCTGACGGCGGTGAGGAAGGCGGCGAGGGTGTCTTCGGGTCCGTCGGAGGAGAACAGGCCGCAGCCGGCGAGCGGCAGGACGGTCGCGACGGCGGCGGTCAGGGCCGCTGCGCGGTGTCGACGGTGCGGGTGCCGACCAGGTGCCATGCGTCGGATCGAACCAGCCCGGCGGGCGCGTTCCGGGCCGAAACGCCGACCCGGAAGGGCGAATCGGGTTCAGAACAGGACGGTCGCGTACTGGCCGACCTGCTGGAACCCGATCCGGCGGTACGCGGCGAGGGCGGGGCTGTTGAACGCGTTGACGTAGAGGCTCGCGGTGCGGCCGAGGCCGTGGACGAGCCGGTTGACGACCGCGGCCGTGCCCGCGGTGCCCAGGCCCGCGCTGCGGCGCTCCGGGTGCACCCACACGCCCTGGATCTGGCCGACGCCGGCCGACATCGCGCCGATCTCGGCCTTGAACACGACCTCGCCGTCTTCGAACCGGGCGAACGCCCGTCCGGTGGCGATCAACTCGCTCACGCGGGCGCGGTAGCTGGCGCCGCCGTCGCCGCTGCGCGGGTCGACGCCCACTTCCTCGATGAACATCGCGACGGCCGCGGGCAGGTAGCGGTCCAGCTCGTCGGGCCGCACCGCGCGCACGTGCGGGTCGGCTTTCACGTGCGGGCTGCCGTCGAGCGCCATCAGCGGCTGGTCACCCCGCACTTCGCGGGCGGGCCCCCACTCGCTCGACAGCTCGTCCCACAGCCCCAGCACCTGCTCGGCCGGCCCGACGAGCGACGAGCACGTGCGCTGCCGGCGCAACGCCCGGTCCGCGAACGACCGCAACGCCGACGCGTTGCCGCGCAACGGAATCAGGTTCGGGCCGGCAAAACACAACCCCTGGAACCGCGTGGACCGCCCCGGGCGGCCGTCGGAAGCCCAGAGCTCGCCACCAAGCCGCCACGGGTCGAGGCCCGCGGCCTCGACCCTGGCGCTGACCATGCAGCTGCTCACCGGGTCGGCGGCCAGTGCGGCGCGCACTGCCGGATAGTCCCGATCGTCGAGCAGCCGTGCACCTGCAAGCCGCAACACAGTGTCCAGAGTGCCAGATGACGCGGATGAACGGAACGCAAGCCCACCGACACGCTCAGATGAACGGCACAATCGGACGTATGCAGCGCTACACGTACAAGGTCGTCGAACTCCGCGAGAAGATGCTGGGCGGCAAAATGTCCGGCGACAAGCTGGAACGCCTCCTCAACGACGAGGCCCGCGACGGATGGCAACTGAAGACCATCACCTCGGCTGACGTGAAGGGCCGGGTGGGACCTGGAGGGGTGGACGGACTGTTGGTGACGTTCGAACGACCGGTCCAGTAGTCACGCGCCCCGGTAGGTGCCGATCGTCCAGCTGTTGCCCTCCGGGTCGCGCACGCTGAAGGTGTGCGAGCCGTAGTCGGTGTCGTGGGGGGCGAGGGTGATGTCGGCGCCGGAGGCGGCCACGCGGGTGTGGATGGCGTCCACGTGGTCGGAGACGACGTAGATCGCGCCGGTGCCCGGTTTCATGGCGTCGTGGACGTTGTCGGCGGGGCCATCGCAGCTGCCGAGCATCACGCCGCCGCCTTCGGGCCAGCGGAGCTCGGCGTGGGCGATGGCGCGCTCGGCGCCACCGGGGACCACCAGCGTCTCCTCGAAGCCCAGGACGTCGACGAGGAAGCGCACGGCCGCGGGGGCGTCGTCGTAGCGGAGGGCGGGCCAGACTGTCGGTTGAGGTGTCATGCCGTCGAGTCTGGTTCCGCGGGCACCGAGTCGTCTTGGAGGAACGGGAGCTCTTCGGCGATCCACGTCCGCGGTGAGCATCCCGCGAGAGCGCGCCATTCGTTCGACAGGTGCGCCTGGTCGTAGTAGCCGGCGTCGACGGCCACCGTGGCCAGGTCCGAGGCGCCGGCGCGCAGGAGGCGGCCGGCGCGTTCGAAGCGCAGCACGCGCGCCACCTGCTTGGGGGCCAGGCCGACCTCCGCGCGGAAGCGTTCGCCGAAGTGCCGGCGGCTCCAGCCGACCGACGAGGCGAGGTCCGTCACCCGTACGCCGCCCGAACGCGCCCGCAGGAGCCGCCAAGCCTCGCCCAGCTCGGGAGCCGGAGGGGGCGCCGAAGCAGCCGAAGCAGCCAGCACCTCGTCCAGCACGGCGAATCGCGTGGGCCAGTCCGCAGCTTCGAAGAGGCGCGAAGGCAACGAAGCCCACGGCCGGCCGAACTCGGCCAGGTCCACGACCCGCCCGCTCAGCTCCGCGGCCGTCACGCCGAGCAGGGAACGCACGCCCAGCGGATCCAGTTCGATGTGCAGGCCGCGCTGCACCCGGCCCTGCGTGATGAGCGCCGGCGAGGTGTGAAGGCCGCCGACCAGCGCCTGCAGCGTGCCCGAGCCGGGCAGGCCGGCGAAGCGGATCGGCTGCTCCAGGCTGATGATCAGCGTCACGTGCCGCGACGGCAGGCCGCGGTGGACCGACAACGTGACGTCGTCCTGGGCGTAGCCGATGTAGCGCGTGACCAGCGGCCGCAGCACCGGGTGCGGCAAGCGGGTGGCCCAGCTGTGACTCACCTGACCAGCGTAGGCCGGAAGGCGCCGGTTTCTGCTACCACGGACAGCGGGGGCCACCGGAGAAGGGACGCGGCAGTGACCATCCAGGAGCAGGCCCAGCAACTCGAACTGCTGGCCGACTCGGTGCCCAGCGGCATCGCCCTCGCGACGAAGGGCGAGCTGGAGGACCTGCAGTCGCAGGTGCTCGGGCTGCTCGGCGAGACGTCCACCGCCACGTCCATCCAGGGCGCGATCCAGCTGGCCAGCCAGCAGATCGACGAGGTCGCCGCGGCGCTGGAGAACGTGCGCATGCAGATCAAGGACGCCGCCCAGCACCACCTGCAGGGCTGAAAAAACCGGCCCCGCACCCGAAGGCGCGGGGCCGGTCCGAGAAAAACTCAGCCGACCGTGACGTTCGGCGAACCCTCGCCGATGCTCTCGCCGGCTTCCTCGGCGATGCGCATGGCCTCTTCGATCAGGGTCTCCACGATCGCGTGCTCGGGCACGGTCTTGATGACCTCGCCCTTCACGAAGATCTGGCCCTTGCCGTTGCCGGACGCGACACCCAGGTCGGCCTCGCGGGCCTCGCCGGGGCCGTTGACGACGCAGCCCATGACCGCGACGCGCAGCGGGATCTCCATGCCCTCCAGACCGGCCGTGACCTGGTCGGCGAGCGTGTAGACGTCCACCTGCGCGCGCCCGCACGACGGGCACGACACGATCTCCAGCTTGCGCGGCCGCAGGTTCAGCGACTGCAGGATCTGCGCGCCGACCTTGACCTCTTCGACCGGCGGGGCCGAGAGCGACACGCGGATGGTGTCGCCGATGCCCTGGCGCAGCAGCGCGCCGAACGCGACGGCCGACTTGATCGTGCCCTGGAACGCGGGCCCGGCCTCGGTGACGCCGAGGTGCAGCGGGTAGTCGCACTGCTCGGCGAGCAGCTCGTACGCGCGGACCATGACCACCGGGTCGTTGTGCTTGACCGAGATCTTGATGTCGTGGAAGTCGTGCTCGGCGAAGAGCGAGGCCTCCCACATCGCCGACTCGGCCAGCGCCTCGGGCGTGGCCTTGCCGTACTTCTCGAGCAGGCGCTTGTCGAGCGAACCGGCGTTGACGCCGATCCGGATCGGCGTGCCGTGGTCCTTCGCGGCCTGCGCGATCTCCTTGACCTGGTCGTCGAACTTGCGGATGTTGCCCGGGTTCACGCGCACGGCGGCGCAGCCGGCCTCGATGGCGGCGAACACGTACTTGGGCTGGAAGTGGATGTCGGCGATCACCGGGATCTGCGACTTCTTCGCGATCGCGGGCAGCGCTTCGGCGTCGTCGGCGGACGGGCACGCGACACGGACGATGTCGCAGCCGGCGGCGGTGAGCTCGGCGATCTGCTGGAGGGTGGCGTTGACGTCGGAGGTCAGCGTCGTCGTCATCGACTGGACGGAGATGGGGAAGTCGCTGCCGACACCGACGGAACCCACGTGGAGCTGGCGGGTTTTGCGGCGCTCGGCGAGGACGGGGGGCGGCAGTGCAGGCATACCTAGCGCGACGGTCACGTCCCCAGCCTACCTACTCCATCCGGCCCTGCTTCAACGAAGTCAACCGTCACGGTGAGCAGCGTTACCCCCGGTCGGGGGCCCACCGGCCGGGTAGTGACCCGACCGGTGGGACCGGTTACTGCAAGCGAATCGGGTTCACGATGTCCGCTGTGACCGTCAGTAGAGTGATTCCGCCGCCGATCACGACCAGCACCATGGTGACGGCCGAAAGCTTGGTGTAGTCGACCGGTCCGCCCGCCGCCTTGCCACGCAGGCCGCGCAGCCAGTCGCGCACCTTCTCGTACCAGACGACGGCGATGTGCCCGCCGTCCAGCGGCAGCAGCGGCAGCAGGTTGAACACGCCGATGAAGAAGTTCAGGCTGGCCAGCAGGAAGAAGAAGATCTGCCACAGGCCCTGCTCCACGGCCTCGCCGCCGATCCGGCTCGCGCCGACGACGCTGACCGGGGTGTTCGGGTCGCGCTCGCCGCCGAAGATCGCGCTGACCACGGCGGGGATGCGCTCGGGGAACTCCACCAGGCGCTGCGCGGTCTGGGCGAACATGTCGCCGGTGAAGGAGAACGTGGCGCCGATGCCGGTGATGCCGTTGTAGTGCAGGTACAGCGGCGGGATCACGGTGGAGGCGCCCATCATGCCGACCTCGTGGACCTTCCCGTCGGCGCCCAGCCGCTGCACGCTCGGGATGTCCACCACCAGGTTCAGGGTCTGGCCGCCGCGCTGCACGGAGATCGGCGTGGGGCCCTTCGCGGCCTGCACGACCTGCAAAACGTCGGTCCAGCTCGCGGTGGGTTTGCCCGCCACGGAGACGATCTTGTCGCCCGCCTTGATCCCGGCCGTCGCGGCCGGAGTCGGCGCGCCGGGCGGGCACGAGGTGTCGCTCAGCTGCTGCGTGGTGGTGGCCGCGCGGGCGCAGGAGGTGCTCTGGATGACCGGCTGCACCGGCTCCGACGCGGCCGCGATGTTCGGCAGGCCCATCGTGACCGACATCAGGTACAGCACGATGAAGCCGAGGATGAAGTGCGTGATCGAGCCCGCCGACATCACGACGGTGCGCTTCCACGTCTTGAACCGCCACATCGCGCGCGGCGCCTCGTCCGGGGTCACCTCGTCGAGCGCCGTCATGCCGGCGATGTCGCAGAACCCGCCGAGCGGGATCCACTTCGCGCCGTACTCGGTCTCGCCGCGCTTGAATGAGAAGATCGTGGGCCCGAAGCCGATGAAGTACCGGCGGACCTTCATGCCGAACATCTTGGCCGTGACCATGTGGCCGGCCTCGTGCAGCGCGACGGAGATGCAGATGCCCAGGGCGAACAGCACCACCCCGATGATGTAGGCGAGCACGCGCTACTTCCCCTTACCCAGCATCGATCCTGCGCGCCCTCGAGCCCAGCGCTCGGCGGCGAGTACGTCCTCGACGTCGCGCGGTTCGCGACGCCATTCGTCGGCGGCTTCGACCACCTGGGAAACAGTGTCCACAATCGACGTGAAACCGGTGTTCTGCGCGAGGAAGGCGGCCACAGCCTCCTCGTTCGCCGCGTTGTAGACCGCCGGCAGGCAGCCGCCCACGGTGCCCGCGTGGCGCGCCAGCTCGACCGCCGGGAAGGCCTCGTTGTCGAGGGGTTCGAACGTCCAGCTCGCGGCCGTGTCCCACGTGCACGCCGCGGCGGCGCCGGGCACGCGCTCGGGCCAGTGCAGCGCGAGCGCGATCGGCAGCCGCATGTCGGGCGGGCTGGCCTGGGCGATCGTCGAGCCGTCGACGAACGTCACCATCGAGTGAATGATCGACTGCGGGTGCACGGTCACGTCGATGCGCGCCGGCTCGATGCCGAACAGCAGCGCGGCCTCGATCAGCTCCAGGCCCTTGTTGATGAGCGTGGCCGAGTTGATCGTGATGACCGGGCCCATCGACCACGTCGGGTGCGCCATCGCCTGCTCGATCGTCACGTCGGCGAGGTCCTCGCGCTTCTTGCCGCGGAACGGCCCGCCCGACGCCGTGAGCACCAGGCGCGCGACCTCGTCGTCCCGGCCGGAGCGCAGGGCCTGCGCGATGGCCGAGTGCTCGGAGTCCACCGGCACGATCTGCCCCGGCTTCGCGGCCGCGAGCACGAGCGGCCCGCCCGCGATGAGGGACTCCTTGTTGGCCAGCGCGAGCGTCGAGCCGGTGGCCAGGGCCTTGAGCGTGGGCTGGAGGCCCTGCGACCCGGGCAAGGCGTTGAGCACGACGTCGACGTTCACGGCGTCGATGAGCTCCGTCACGGCGTCGGCGCCGGCGAAGATGCGCGGGATGCGGAACTCGCCCTTCGAGTAGCCGCGCCGCTGTGCCTCCGCGTACAGCGCCAGCTGCAGGTCTTCGACCACCGTCGGGCGGCTCACGGCCACGGCCTCCACACCGTGGGCCAGGGCCTGCGCGGCGAGCGCCTGCGGGTCGGAGCCACCGGCGGCGATGCCCGCAACGGTGAACAGGTGGGGGTTGCGGGCGGTGACGTCGAGGGCCTGGGCTCCGACGGACCCGGTCGAGCCGAGCACGAGGACGCTTCGCGAGGTAGTCATCGCACGCCATTATCGCCCGCCGAGCCGCGGCCCGTCTCCGCGGAGCACTCGGGGGTGTGGGATCATTGCGGCGTACGAGGTTGAGCGGGTCAGGAGGAGTGATCGTGGCAGGCAAGGCGATCGAGAAGCGCCCCGCGGTGGACCCGCGCGACGAGCCGTCGGCCGAGTGGGGCTGGCACGGCTCGTTCCCGAAGGCCACGCGCATCGCCGGCTGGGTCAGCGTCGTCATCCTGCTGCTCATGCTCAAGGGCAACCACGAGAACAACACCGAGAACGTGTGGCTCATCGGCCTCGCCGCGTTCCTCGCCCTGTTGCTCGTGCTCGACTTCCGCAAGCGCCGCACGGCCTGGCGCAAGTAGGTTCACGTTCGCTACCTTGCGGGGCTATGACGTCACGCTGGGTCGCTCTTGTTCTTTCGGTCGTGGCCTTGTCGTTCGGGGCCTCTGTGGCGTTGTTCGCCGTGCCGGCCACTGCTGCGTCCGCTGCTGTTGAGTCCGCAGCTGCTGAGTCCGCCGCCGCTCCGGTTGTCCGCTGCACCTTCACGCCGACGCCCGACAACCCGGCGGCCCGTCCGGTGCTCCGGCCCCTGCCGTTCGCGCTGACCCGCGGGACGGTCGACGTGACGTTCCACTTCAACTACGGACCGGTCACCGTGCGCTTGGACCGCGCGGGCGCCGCACCCTGCGCCGTGGCGAACATGGTGTCGCTGGCCCTGCAGCACTTCTACGACCGCTCGCAGTGCTGGCGCCTGTCCGACTCCGAGCGCCTCGGCGTGCTCCAGTGCGGCGACCTCTACGAAGTCGAAAAGGGCGGCCCGGGCTACAAGTTCCCGGACGAGGTGTCGGGCACCGAGACTTACGAGCGCGGGACGATCGCGATGGGCAACCAGGGCCCGGGGACGAACGGGAGCGAGTTCTTCATCGTCCATTCCTTCGCCCACATCCCCGCCCAGTACTCCGTGCTGGGCAAGGTCGTGCGCGGCATGGACGCCATCGACCGCATGGTGAAGGACGGCATCGTGCCGACCGACCCGAACGGGCCGCTGGACGGCGCGCCCAAGCACCCGGTGAAGATCGCGACGGCGTGGTTCGGCCGGTGAACCCCCGGTCGGGGGCGGCCTAGAACCCACCTCTGACCTGCACGAGTCACCCCAAAGAGTGAATATCACTCAAGTCCGTTTACAGTACGCGAGCAGTCGGGCGGCGGACCGGGGGAACTCATGCTGATGACCCACGAAACCTACCTCGCCACCAGGCGGTTCCCGGCGCTCGACGGGGTGCGGGCGATCGCCGCGGTGCTGGTGGTGGTGTTCCACTTCGGGGGCAGCGCGTGGGTGCGCGCGAACGGGTGGATCGGGGTGCACGTGTTCTTCGTGCTCTCCGGGTTCCTGATCACGACTCTGGCGTTGCGCGAGGAGGACCGCACCGGCCGCGTGTCGCTCAAGAACTTCTACCTGCGGCGGGCGTTCCGGATCCTGCCGGTGTACTACGTGGTGCTCGGGATCTTCGTCGTGGTCACGGCGGCCCGGGGCGAGCTGCGCTCCAGCGGCCTGTTGGGAGCGCTCCCCTGGTTCGCGACGTTCCTCAACGAGTTCCACGTCGTGGGGGTTTTCGGGGTGGCGTGGACGCTCGGCGTCGAGCAGAAGTTCTACCTGGTGTGGCCGCTGCTGGCGTTCGGCGTCGCCGGGCTGGGCTTCGCACGGAGATTCGGGCTCGCGGCAGGGTTGGCCGTGGCACTCGTCGCGCTGGTGCCCGTGCTGCCGTACTCCGGTGCGTACGCGTCGATCGTGATCGGCTGCACGATGGCCGTCGTTCTCCACCACCGCAAGGGGTTCGCGGTCCTCAGGCCCTTCACGCACCCGGCGGCGGGCTTCGCCGTCGCCGCGGTGATCGTGGTGGTGCAGGTGTTCTTCACCGACCTCACCGTCGCCCTCCACGACGACGGCGGTGTCGCCGTCGGCACGACGTACGCGGTGCTCGTGGCGCTGCTGCTGCCCTCGCTCGTGGCCGGTGGGCCGCTGAGCCGGGTGCTGTCGGTGAAACCGCTGCGGTTCGTCGGGGAGCGGTCGTACTCGCTCTACCTCATCCAGTCCATCGCCGGCTGGACGCTCGCGGGGCTCGTGCCGCAGCTGGCGCACCCGCGCACGCTCACGGCGGTCGGTGTCACGGCCATCGCGCTGCTGATGGCCGATCTCCTCTACCGCTGGGTGGAGGTGCCGATGATCGAGCTCGGCCGGCGGGTCACGGCGAAGCGCGCCGAGCCGACCCCGGCGAAAGAACCCGTCCCCGCGTGAAAAGGGCCGCCCCGGGAACGAATCCCGGGACGGCCCGTGCACCCGAAATGGTCAGCGTTCGCTGGTCGGAGCCACCAGCTCACTCGGCCCGCCGCCGGACTCCCCGGCGACCGCGGCCAGCTCCTCACCCACCGATTCCGAAGCCTTGCCCTTGTCCTTCGTGAGCAGCGATGCGACCGCGCCGATCAGGCAGACCACGATGGCGAAGCCGAACGCCACGGCGAGACCGTCCTGGAACGGACCCGAGATCAGGTTCGGGAAGAAGCTGCGCCCGGTCAGGAACGAGGCCTGGTCCGGCGGCAGGCTACCCAGCTGGCCGCCCAGCAGCTGCTGGATCGGGTTGTAGCCGAGGAACGCCGCGAAGAGCACGGCCACCGCGGGCAGGTGCGCCACCTGGTTGGCCGGCCCGGCCGCCACGCCGTGGGCGGTGAGGCCCTGGAACATCGCGTTCGGGAGGTTGTCCGACAGGCCGGCGATGATCAGGCTGAAGAAGAAGCCGATCGAGAGCACCATGGCCGCGTTCTGGAACGTGGTCATCATGCCCGCGCCGGAGCCGCGGGCGTCGGCCGGCAGGCTGTTCATCACCTCGGCGCGGTTGGGCGAGGAGAACATGCCCATGCCGATGCCGTTGACGAGCAGGATCGCCGCGAACGCCCAGTAGTTGAAGTTCACCGGCAGCAGGATCAGCAGCAGGAAGGTGATCGCGGTGATCAGCAGGCCGCTCGACGCGAGCAGCCGGCTGCCGATGCGGTCGGACAGGATGCCGGCCGTCGGCGCGGACACCAGGAAGCCGACGGTCATGGGCAGCATGTAGATGCCGGCCCACAGCGGTGTCTGCTCGAAGGTGTAGCCGTGCTGCGGCAGCCAGATGCCCTGCAGCCAGATGATCAGGATGAACTGCAGCCCACCACGGCCGAGCGAAGCGGTGAGGTTGGCCAGGTTGCCCCAGCTGAACGAGCGGATCCGGAACAGCGACAGCCGGAACAGCGGGTTGGCCACCTTGGTCTCGATGACCACGAACGCGATCAGCACCGCGACGCCGCCGATGAGGCACGAGAGCACCATCGGGCTGCCCCAGCCGGTCGGCGACGAGCCGTAGGGCTGGATGCCGTAGGTGATGCCCACCAGCACCGCGATGAGGCCGACAGCGAAGGTGATGTTGCCCCACCAGTCCATCTTCGCGTGCTTGCGCACCCCGGTGTCGTGCAGCTTCACGTACGCCCAGATCGTGCCGACCACGCCGAAGGGCACCGACACCAGGAAGATCAGGTTCCAGTCGACGGGCGCGAGCACACCGCCGACGACCAGGCCGAGGAACGAACCAGCGATCGCCGCGACACCGTTCATGCCCAGCGCGAGACCGCGCTGGTTGGCCGGGAACGCGTCGGTGAGGATGGCCGACGAGTTGGCCATCAGGAACGCGCCGCCGATGCCCTGCACGATGCGCCAGCCGATCAGCCAGAGTGCCGCCGCGTCACCGTCGAACCAGGTGATGGCCAGGAAGATCGACGACACGGTGAACACCGCGAAGCCGAGGTTGTACATCCTGGCCCGGCCGTACATGTCCCCCAGCCGCCCGAAGCTCACCACCAGTACGGCGGTGACCACCAGGAAGCCCATGATCATCCACAGCAGGTAGCTGGTGTTGGCCGGCTCCAGCGGGTTGATCCCGATGCCCTTGAAGATGTCGGGCAGCGCGATGAGCACGATCGACGAGTTGATCGTCGCGATCAGCATGCCCAGCGTCGTGTTGGACAGCGCGATCCACTTGTATCGCGGGCCCAGTTCCGCGAGTGAATACGTTCTGCGCTCGGCCACAGTGAAACCTTTCTCTCGTTCCCTTAGCTAGGCTAAGCAAGTTGCTTGCCTGTGGCAACCAACTTCGTGAATCGGTTACGAGAGAACCGTCACAGGTCGATCACTGTCCTTTGCGGACTCTTTACTTTCACTCGACTGAGTGAATAGCAAAAACCTTCCCGGGATTGAGGATTCCGTGCGGGTCCAGCGCGTTTTTCACGGCCTGGTGCATCTGCAGAACCGCCGGTCCGAGCTCGTTTTCCAGCCCCGGCCGCTTGAGCAGGCCCACGCCGTGCTCGCCGGTGACGGTGCCGCCGAGGGCCAGCGCGTCGGCCACAATGTCGTCGAAGGCGGCCTGCGCGCGCCGCCGCGCGTCCTCGTCGCCGGCCGGCGTGCTGAGCAACGGGTGGAGGTTGCCGTCGCCGATGTGCGCGACGTTGGCGATGAGCGTGTTGTGCCGCTTCGCCGCGAGGTCGATGCGCGCGAGCATCTCGGGCACGAGGTGGGTGGGCACGCAGACGTCCTCGGTCAGCAGCGGGCCGAGCCGCTCCAGCGCGGGGTACGCCAGCCGCCGGGCGGCGAACAACGCGTCGGCCTCCGCCTGGTCCGACGACTGCGCCGCCCAGGTGGCGCCCGCCTTCTCGAAGCACTCGAGCATCACGGCGGCCTCGTGCTCCCCCGCCGCGCCCGGCGCGTCGCTGCGGCCCAGCAGCACCACCTCCGCGTCGGCCGAGAGCCCCATGTTCTTCCACTCGTCCACGGCGACGAGGCAGTGGCGGTCGACCAGCTCCAGCGCCGAGGGCACCACGCCGGCCGCGCGGATCGCGGCGGCCGCCTCGCCCGCGGCGACGGTGGAGTCGAAGTAGCCGGCCACGGTGCTCTCGGGCGCGCGCTGGGCCCGCAGGCGCACGGTGATCTCGGTGATCACGCCGAGCGTGCCCTCGGAGCCGACCATCAGGCCGGCGAGGTCGTAGCCCGCCACGCCCTTCGCGGTGCGCCGCCCGAGCCGCACGAGCTCACCCGTGCCCGTGACGACCTGCAAGCCGAGCACGTAGTCGCGGGTCACGCCGTACTTCACGCAGCACACGCCGCCCGCGTTGGTGGCGACGTTGCCGCCGATCGTCGACCACGGGGAACTCGCCGGGTCGGGCGGGTACCAGAGGCCCTGTTCGGCGCAGGCGGCGCGCAGGTCGTCGTTCACCACGCCGGGGCCGACCACGGCGAGGCGCTCGACGGCGTCGATCTCGTGGATCGCTGTCATGCGGTCGGTGACGAGCACGACGCAGCCGGCCACGGCGTTGGCGCCGCCGGACAGCCCGGTGCCGGCGCCGCGCGTGACGACGGGCGTGCCGTGCTTGAGGCAGACCTTCACCGCGGCCTGCACGTCCTCGGCCGAGCGCGGCCGGACCACGACCTCGGGCAGCGTCCACGGAGCCCACTCGGCCTCGTCGTGGGCGAAGCCGCGCAGCACGTCGGGGTCGCGCACGAGGACCTCGGGCGGCAGGACGGCTTGCAGGTCTTCGATCAACATGGGCGCTCCCGGTCGCGTTGCGGCTTCTCCCGCCAGGTTAGGGGGCTGGGATGTCGAAACGGCCGTCTCTGCTTCGACGTAGGAGTAGAGACCGACTTCAGGAGGCAGCCATGGGAACCACTTCACGCGGGATCGCGATGTTGCGGGCCGTCGCCGCCGGGCGCGCGCGGGTGACCTGCAGCGCCGAACCGGACCTGTTCGTCGACGGCCTGCCCTGCTGCGACCAGTTCACCGCCCACGCCCTGGCCCACCAGGGACTCGTGCGCCCGGCGCGGCTCGGGCTCGTCGGGCAGCAGGTGCCGGCGGAGCTGACGCCGGCCGGCGCCGCCCTGCTGACGACGGTGGCCGCGGCAGCATGAGATGCAGCAGGGCCCTGTCGTCTCGCCCGAGCGCGAGACGACAGGGCCCTGGTCCGGGGACGCCTACGTGTTGAGCGTGCCGTAGACGATGATGTTGTCGAGGTAGCTGTGCGCGGCGGCGTCGAACGCCCCGCCGCACGTGATGAGGCGGATCTGCGGGTCGGTGGTGTTGCCGTAGACCGCTTCGGTGGGGAATTCCTTCTTCGCGATCTGGTCGACCTTCGTGACGGTGAAGGTGGCCTTCGACCCGTCCTGGCGGCCGATCACGACCTGGTCGCCCTTCTTCACCTCGTGCAGCCGCCAGAAGATGCCCTTCTGGTGGTTGCCGTCGATGTGCCCGAGTACCACGGCGGGGCCGACCTGGCCCGGCGTCGGGCTGTTGGAGTACCAGCCCGCCTGCAGTGGTTCGGTCACGGGCGGGACCTGGACGGTCTTGTCGGCGTTGAGGCCGAGCGGAACGAGCGAGGAGTGCGCGTCGATGCTCGGCACGTCGAGCGACACCGGCACCGACCGGGCGAGCCCGACCACGGGCGCGGCGCTCGCGGGCGCCGCCGGCTGCTGGGCCGGCGTCGATTCCGCGCCGCAGCCGGACAGCGCGAAGGTGGCGACGAGGGCCAGCAGCAGGGCGAAGAGCCCGTACCGGCGTCGGGTCACTCCACTCACTGAGCGAACACCGTGGCGAGCGAGCCGTCACCGGTTTCCGGCGCGCCGGCCGGGATCACGGTGACCTGGCCGGGGCTCTGGGCCGGCGGCTTGGCCGGGGCGGTGGGCTGCGTGGGCGTGCTCGGCGTCGCGGCGACCTTCGCGCAGGTGGAGGAGGCGAGGACGACGTCACCGCTGCCCAGCGCGCCGGTGGCCTTGCCGCCGAGGAGCTTCACGTGCAGCGCGTTGACGGTGAGGGAGCCGTCGTCGTGCTTGATCTGCTCGTTCACGATCACCTGCACCACCCCGGGCACGCCGATCTTCTGGTTCGGCGCGGTGCCCACGGGCAGCTTGCCGATGCGGCCGAGGTCCAGGCCCGCGAGCTCGGACGACGCGGTGATGCCGTCGGGCGTCGACGTGCACTCGGAGCTGATCACGCGCGCCTTCGGCGTGGCGCCCGCGAGCGGGGCGAGCACGGGCAGCGCGGCGTCGACGATGGAGGCCTTGGAGGCGACCTTGCCGTCGGTCTCCTTCGCGGAGCTGCTGATCGCCTTCGCCGTGACCAGACCCTTCAGCGGCACGTTGACGACCTCCGCGGACGTGGGGCCGTCCGTGTTCGACGGCGCGATTTTGCCCGTCTCCACGGAGATTCCCTTGTCCCCCAGCACTCCCGCCAGCAGCGAGACCGACGCGGACGCGCCGTAGGCCGACCCGGCGGGCGCGTCGGCGGCGACCGCCGAGGGGGCGGCGGTGGCGAGCAGGGCGAGAGCTGGAGCGGCGACCACGAGGGTCCGTCCGCGCAGCAGGGCAGAACGCATGAATTGTCCTTTCGAACACCAAGAATGGAACCGCCCGCGGATCCCCGAATCCACGCGTGACCCGACGCAACTGTCGATCACCGGCGAGAACGCGACGCTATCAAGGGGGCCCGGAATTGCAAAGCAAGATCCACTGTGCAGCGCGTCGATCAGCCGAGTCAGTGACCACGTTTTCCGCAATTTCACCACTAAAGAGTGATGTAACGCTGTGGTTTTGGCCGGGTTCTCTCACTCTGCGCTAGGCCGTTCCTGCACCTACTTGGCGGATTGCTCGCGCCACCACTCTTCGGGGTGATCCTGGGGACGGGTGATCGACCGGTACTCAGCGTCATGTGACCGCTACGGCGGCTCGTGGGTTTTTCGTAAAACTCCACACGGGAAATCGTCGCGTGGAATTGTCCACTATGGAGCGTGGCGTGGCATTCACTCGCCACGGGTGAGCACGACGTCGTGATCCGCCGTCGTGCCGGCGACCAGAAAAAGGAACTCGTTCTCGACGGCGCGGCCGGGAACCTTCAGCAGGTAGTAGCCCGCGCGCAGCCCGGACAGCCGGTAGCGGCCGTCCGGGCCGCTGACCGCGGTCCACGTCCGGTCGAGCGTGGCGAGACTCTGGCTCGCCGCGACGACGGTGACGCCCGCGACCGGCTTGCCGTCCTCGACGACGTGCCCGGTCACCGGCACGACCGGTCCGATCACGTCCGCGGCCGCACCGCTGAGCGTGGTGAACCGCCCGGCGGTGACCACGCACGTCGCCTCGAGCCCGCCGCGCCGCACGCTGTCCTCGGTGACCCGCCCGGTCAGCCCCGCCGTGATGGTCTGGTGCGCCCGCAGCGTTCCAGATAAACCGCCCTGCAGCGGCTGGTCGGTCTGGATCCCGTTGAGCGCCATGCGATCCGAGGGATCCGCCGACGCGCACGTCACCTGGATTCCGTCGACCTGCCGGCCGGTGTCGTTCGTGAGCGTGAGCGTGCCCCGGACCACCGCACCCGGCTCGTAGGTCGTGCGGTCCAGGCTCAGCGCCGGGTCGAGCTTCACCGCCGCCACGGCCGGGTCCTCGTCGAGCGGCGCGGCGACCGCGGCCATCGCGAGGACGGCCGCGGGCAGCGCGAACCACAGGGACTTCCGCATGACACCCCCAGAGAGCCGATCGGCCGAGAATACCGGGGATCGCGTCGCCGGAGCGCGGATTCGCCGCTCAGACTCCCGCGCCGCCGTCGACGCGGAGGATGGCGCCCGTGACGTAGGAGGCGCGGTCGCTCAGGAGCCAGGCCGCGGCTTCCGCGATTTCGGTCGGGTCGGCGCCGCGGCGCAGGGGCGTCGCCGAGACGAGGCGGTCCTGCAGGCCCGGCGATTCGGCCTCCCACGCGCGGATCATCTCGGTGAGGGTGTTGCCCGGGGTGATGGCGTTGACGCGGATGCCTTCCGGTCCGTAGGTGACGGCGGCGGACTCGGTGAGGCTGTTGACGGCTCGTTTCATGGCGCCGTACGCGGGCAGCTCGGGGTTGCCCCGCAGGCTGCCGACCGACGACGTGTTCACGATGGCGCCGGTGCCGGCCGTCGCGCGGATGACGGCGACCTCCGCGGCCATGGCGAGCCACACGCCCTTGAGGTTCACCGCGTAGACGTGGTCGAACTCGGCCTCCGACAGGCCGTCCATCGGGCCGGGTTGCTGGATCGTGGCGCCGTTGTTGAAGGCGATGTCGAGGCGGCTGTAGAGCTCGGCCGCGCGGTCGACAGCTACCCGCACGCCGGCGGCGTCGGCGAGGTCGCAGACCACGTAGTCGGCGGTGCCGCCCGCGGCGCGGATCTCTTCGGTCACGGTCTTGAGCTCGGATTCCGTGCGGGCCGCCAGCAGCACGCGGGCGCCTTCCCGGGCGAACAGGCGCGCGGCGGCGGCACCGATGCCCCGGCCCGCGCCGGAGACGAAAGCGACCTTGCCGGCCAGCAGGCCGGGTGTTTCGTGGAGTTCCATAAGCCCAGGCTGCGACGCCGCGCCGGGCTTATTCAGGCATCGCCAGTACCTGGCTGAGCCCCGTGCGGCGGGGATACTGGAAGCGTGGACAGGCGAGAACTGGCCGGCTTCCTGCGCAGCCGGCGCGAGCGGATCACCCCGGCCGACGTCGGGCTGCCCGCGGGGCCGCGCCGCCGCACGCCGGGGCTGCGCCGCGAGGAGGTGGCGCAGCTGGCGTTCATCTCGACCGAGTACTACACGCGTCTCGAACAGGCGCGCGGCCCGCACCCGTCGCGCGAGGTGCTCGGCGGGCTCACGCGCGCGTTGCGGCTGAGCGACGCCGAGCGCGAGCACCTGCACCACCTCGCCGGCGAACCCGCGGCGCGACGGCCCGGGCCGTCGCGCGTCGTGCGCCAGAGCATCCTGGACCTGCTGGACCGGCTGCCGCAGGCCGCCGCGATGGTGATGTCGGCGACGTACGAGGTGATCGCCTGGAACGACCTCGCCGCCGCCCTGATGGAGGACTTCTCCGCGCTGTCCCGGCGCGACCGGAACCTTGTGCGCCGCGTGTTCCTGCGGTCGGACGACCGGCGCCTCTACGGCGTGTCCGACGCCGACGAGTTCGCCCGCTACGCCGCGCGCAACCTGCGCGCCACCGCCGCCCGCTACCCGGACGACCCCGAAGTGACCGAGCTGGTCCACGACCTTCTCGCCGGCAGCGAGCACTTCGCGCGTCTGTGGGCTTCGCACGACGTGGCCGCAGAACCGAGCCTGCGCAAGACGTTCCGGCACCCGGTGGTCGGTCCCCTCACCGTCAACTGCGACGTGCTCGACCTGACCGACCGCGACCAGCACGTGGTGATCTACACGGCCGTGCCGGGATCGCCTTCGGAGGAAGCCATGAGGCTGTTGTCGGTGATCGGCACGCAGCGCATGGACGTGAGCAGCTAGAAAACCGCGACGGGGTTCACCGGCAGTCCCGTGGTGCGGTTGATCGGGGGCGGTGCTGCGACCAGCAGGAAGCTGTGCCGTCCCAGCTCCGCGCACGTGGCCGCCAGGTCTTCGACATCAGCGGCGCCGATCAGCGGGGCGCCCAGGCGAGTGAGGGCCACGGCGCGCAGCGGGAACGGCACGGCGGGATCGAGCGCCGGGAACGCGTCGCCGATGGGTGAACCGGGGAAATTCAGATGACCCCACCGTTGGCGAAGATGACCTGGCCGTTGATCCAACGGCCCGGACCGGCGAGGAAGGCGACGACCTCGGCGATGTCCTCGGGCTGACCGAGCCGCTCCATGGGCGACTGCGCCGCGATGCGGTCCATCAGCTCCTGCGACTTGCCGTTGGTGAACAGCGGTGTTTCCGTCGGCCCCGGGGACACGGTGTTGACCGTGATGTCGCGCCCGCGCATTTCCCGCGCCAGCATCAGCGTGATCGCCTCGATCGCGCCCTTGGACGCGGCATAAGCGCTGTAGTTGACCTGCTGCAGCTTGGTCACCGAGGTCGAGGTGTTGATCAGCGCGCCGCCCGCGCGCATCCGGCGCAGGCCCTCCTGGCTGACGACGAAGGTGCCGCGGATGTTCGTGCGGTGGATGCGGTCCAGCTCGTCGAGCTTCAGATCGAGGAACGGCGACAACGGCATGATCCCGGCGGTGTGCACGACGACATCGAGGCCGCCGTACCGTTGCTCCGCGGCGTCGAACATGGCCGCGACCTCGACCTCGTCGGCGACGTCGGCCTGCGCGGTGCTCGCGACGCCACCGGCGGCGGTGATTTCCTCGACCACCTCGTCGGCCCGGGCCTGCCCACCCGAGTAGTGCACGAGCACGTGCATGCCGTCGGCGGCCAGGCGCGTGGCCACGGCCCGGCCGATCCCGCCGGAACCGCCGGTCACGACGGCGACGCGCGGGGTGGTGGTCTCAGTCATCTCGGCTCTCCGCATCAGTGTGGGGTCGCCGCCATGTAATCCGCCGATTTGCACCGACGCCAGGTGCGCACGCGAAACTTGAGCCGATTCCGACGGAAATCGAGTCTCCGGCAGGCCGGATTTTCCGAAACCGTTTTTCGCAGCACAAAGCCCGAGGTAAAGCGAGGTCGACAGCGAATACGACATTCGCGTTTTCTGTGGTACTCGCGGTCTCCGGTTCAGTACACCGTGGACATCGCCTCCCGCACCTCGGCGAGCGTCGCCTCCGCCGTGGCGCCCGCACGGGCGTTGCCGTCGCGCAGCAGCGAGAGCACGAGGGCCGGGTCACCGGCGAACTCGGCCCGGCGCCGGCGGATCGGCGCGAAGTGGTCGTTGACCGCGTCGGTCACGATGCGCTTGAGCGCGCCGCCACCACCGGCGCCCGCCTCCTCCGCGATCGCCTGTGGATCGACGCCGCGGCACAGCGCGGCCAGCAGCACCAGGCTCGACACCTCCGGCCGCCGCTCGGACTCGTAGGTGATCACGCGCTCGGAATCCGTCTTGGCGCCTTTGAGAAGCCGGGCCGTCTCGTCCGCCGAAGCCCGCAGCGCGATCGCGTTGCCGCGGCTCTTGCTCATCTTCCGGCCGTCCGTGCCCAGCAACGACGGCGCCGAGGACAACAGCGCCTCCGGCTCCGGGAAGACGCGGCCGTAGCGGTCGTTGAACCGGCGCGCGACGGTCCGCGTCAGCTCGAGGTGCGGGAGCTGGTCGCGGCCCACCGGGACGAGGTTGGCCTTGCAGAACAGGATGTCCGCCGCCTGGTGCACGGGGTAGGTGAACATCAGGCCGCTGACCGCACCCTGACGGGAGTGCGCGATCTCGTCCTTGACGGTCGGATTGCGCTGCAGCTCGGGCACCGTGACCAGGCTGAGGAACGGCAGCAGCAGCTGGTTGAGCGCCGGCAGCGCGCTGTGGGTGAAGACCGTCGAGCGGGCGGGGTCGATGCCGGCGGCGAGGTAGTCGAGCACCAGCTCGCGGACGTGGCCGGGCAGGTCGTCGGCGACGTCGCGGTCGGTCAGCACCTGGTAGTCGGCGATGACCAGGATCGTGTCGACGCCGAGGTTCTGCAGGCGGACGCGGTTCTGCAGCGTGCCGAAGTAGTGGCCCAGGTGCAGCGGCCCGGTCGGGCGGTCGCCGGTCAGGACGCGGAAGCCCGACGGCGCGGCGAGGATCTCCGCTTCGAGCTCGGCACTGCGCGCGACGGCAGGGTCGGTCATCACGCGTTCCGTCCGCGGTGATGGTCGACGATCTTCGTCGTCAACTTCAGCAGCTGCTCCCGCTCGTCGGCGCTCAGCGCTTCGAGGCTCGCCTTCTCGGCGGCGCGGGCGCGGGGCTTGACCTTCTTCAGCACGGCCGCACCCTCGTCGGTGAGGCTCAGCAGCTTCCGGCGCGCGCTGGCCGGGTCCGTCGTGCGGGTCAGCAGGCCGCGTTCGACGAGGCGGGAGACCAGCGGCGTGAGCGTGGCGGAGTCGATCATCGTCGTCGCGGTGACCTCGGTGAGGCTCGACTGCGGACTGCTCTCGAGCGCGAGCAGCACCGTGTACTGCGGCGGCGTGATCTCCGTGATGCGTTCCTGCCAGCACGCGGTGGTGGCCTGCACGGCCCGGCGCAACATGATCACGTGGTTGCTCCTCAGCCCGGCCACGATCCCTCCAACCTCTCGTGCACGAATATTTCGTACACGAGTGTACTACAGTGGCGATCACCGTGCCGCCAAGCGAAGGAGCCCGTCCCGTGCTCGACCTCGTGCCCCTGTTCACCCTCGACGTCCGGCTCGCCCCGCCGAAGACCGTCCACAACGGACCCCACGGCGAGCGCCGCGTGATCGACATCCTGGGCGGCACCTTCACCGGCGAGCGCCTCAGCGGCGAGGTCCTTCCCGGCGGCGCCGACTTCCAGCTCGTCCGCCCCGACGGCGTCGCCGAGATCGACGTGCGCGCAACCCTGCGCACCGACCACGACGACCTCGTCTACCTGACCGGCCGCGGCCTGCGCCACGGCCCCGCGGACGTCCTGCGGCGAATGGCAGCGGGCGAAGCCGTCGACCCGCACTCGTACTACTTCCGCGAATGCCTGCTCTTCGAAGCCGCCGGCCCGCGGACCGAGTGGCTCAACCGCGTGGTCACCGTCGCCAAGGGCGCGCGCACGCAGTCGACGGTGAAGGTCGACGTCTTCGAGGTGCGCTAGCGCGGGCACCGCTTCGAGGTCCGCGGACGACGAGCAGGTTTCCCGGTCGGCCTCGGCCGAGCAGCTTGGCGAGGCTCGGGTGAAGGTGGCGATCGAGCGGACCGCGCTGGAGCAGGAGCCGGCCATGATGCTGGGCCGGGTGCTCGACCGGCCGCTGCACTTCGAGCCGGAGACCGACGACACCACGTCGGGGTCGGCGTTGCGCCGGTCGCTGGGCATTCTCACCGCCGAGCTGGCCGAGCCCGACTCCCTCATGGCACTGCCCGCGACGGCCGAGCGCCTCAGCCGGCTCGCGATGGCCGGCATGCTCGTGAGCCACCGCCACAACTACAGCGACCAGCTCGGGGCGAAGACCGGCGACAGCAATCCCCGGGCCATCCGGCGTGTGACGATGGCGATCGAGGAAGACCCCATGAAGTTCCGCACTGTCGGGCAGATCGCCCACGCGGCGGGGCTGAGCGCCCGCGCTCTCGAAGTGGGCTTCCGGCGTCACGTCGGCGTTCCGCCCGTGCGGTACCTGCGCCAGATCAGGCGCGCACGCCGCGCTCCTGGAGGCCGACCCCCGAGACGGTGACGGCGACGTCGGTCGCGTACGTGTGGGGCTTCCTGCACTACGGCCGGTTCGCCGCGGAGTACCGGAAGGCGTATCACCGGTCGCCTTCGGAGACGCTGGGGTCTCGGTAACGACGTTTGCTCGACTGAGGGCCCCCTGACCTGCGCTTACTTCATCTATACACGCGAAGTATACTCGCTATGCATAGTGGCGCCATGGTGATCATCCGCAGTCCCCTGGAACCTCGCGTTGCCGTCGCTCGGCCCTTCGCGTGGCCGGCGATCTCGGTCGTGGCGCTGTGCACCGCGCTCGCGCTGCTCGTCGAGGCCGGGCGGCAGAGCCTCCACGGCGACGAGCTCTACTTCCTGTCCGCGGCCGAGCACCTGTCGTGGGGCTACGCGGATCAGGGCGCACTGGTGCCGTTCCTGGCGTGGCTCGGCGACGGTTCACCGTTGACCTTGCGGGTTCCGGCGGTGCTCGCCACGGTCGCCGGTGTCCTGCTCACCGCGCTGCTCGCGCGGGAGTTCGGCGGCGGCCGCTGGGCGCAGACCGCCGCGGCGGCCGCGTACGCCGCCTCGCCGCGGGTGCTCGACACGGGATCGCTGCTGCTGACCCAGACGTTCGACATCCCGCTGTGGATCGCCACGACGGTGCTGCTGGTGCGCTGGGCGCGAACCGGCTCCGACCGTCTCTGGTGGGGCATGGGACTTCTCGCGGGGGTGGCGTTCACGGTCAAGCCACTGATCGCCGTGTTCTGGGTGTGCTGCGCCGCCGTGCTGCTCGCGACCCGGCGGCGGCGCGTGCCGTGGACCGGGCTGGGGAAACTGGCCGCGCTCGCTGTCGCCGGCGCGTCGCCTTACCTGATCTGGCAAGGGTTTCACGGCTTCCCGCAGCTGACGCTCGTCCCCGTCGTCGCCCAGGAGACCGGCGAGTTCGCCGGTGGCAAAGTCGCCGTGCTGCCCCTGACGCTCGCGTCCAACGGCGCACTCGCCGGCGCCGCCCTGGCGGTTTACGGCTGCTGGACCTTGCTCCGCGACAGCCGCTTCGCGCCGTACCGCTTTCTGGGCTGGACCTGCGTCGCCGTCGCCGCCGTGATGCTCGTGGCCGGCGGGCGGTACTACTACTGCGCCGGCCTGTTCCCCGTCTGCTGGGCCGCCGCCACGGCCCGCATCAGTACCACGGTGGGATCGCACTGGTGGCGACGCATCGCTTCGGTGGGCGTATCCGCTTTCTCCGGCGCCGTCGTCTTGGTCATCAGCCTGCTCGCGGGCGGACCTTTTTCTTGGGCCACCGGCGCCACCCTCGAATCCCGGTCCGAACAAGACTGGAGCACCTTCACCGACGCAGTCGCGACCGCCTACAACCGCCTACCCGCCACGACGACAATCATCACCGACCACTACTGGCAGGCCAGCGCCCTGAACTGGTACGGCGCCGGCCTCGGCCTGCCTCCCGCCCACAGCCCCCACCGCGGCTTCTCCTACTTCGGCCAGCCCTCGGACCCCGGCCGCGCGGTCCTCTTCGTCGGCACCGACCCGACCGAGTTGCGCACGCCGTGCGTGCGGATGGCGGCGACACCGTCCGCCGCTGACCACGGCTTCGCCGGCCTGAACCAGGGCGTGCCCATCTGGCTGTGCAACGCACCGCGGCAATCGTGGGAGACGTTGTGGCCGCAGCTGCGCCACTCGTGACGCGCCCCAGGGCGCGAGCGGATGGGGCGGTTCAGGTGAGCGAGACGCTCAGAGCGCGCTTATTCAGGATCAGTTCACGAACGCTTCAAAACGCGCACACACGAACGCTGGCGCAACCACTCCAGCAAATCCTGGTCAGCGCCAGCGGCGATGAGATCACCGATTATCTTTCGAGCAGCCAGGTCAGTGTTCGCAGCTACTTCGTCGCGACCCACGGCGCGAGCAGCACTTCCAGGTCCGCGTCGGACAACGCCCGCGGGCTCTCGCCGAAGCCCTGCCAGCGCGAAGCGTCGCGGGCGGCGTGGAAGTCCACCGAGTACGCGCGCATCAGCACGTACATGAAGCTCTCCGAATCGAACCGCTCGCCCAGCAACGAGCGGGCCGCACGAGCCACCGCCACCCCGCCGGTGATGTCGCGCAGCTTCAGCTCTTCCGCCGCCGGGTCGAGGAGGCAGGGCGTTGAAATCACAGGAACTTTCCCATCACTGAAACGAAAAACTCAGCCTTCGGCAGCCAACTGGCCACACGCTGCCGCGATGTCCTGGCCGCGGGTGTCGCGCACGGTGCAGGCTACGCCCCCCGCGTTCACCAGCCGCACGAACTCCCGCTCCACCGGCTTCGGGGAGGCGTCCCACTTCGAACCCGGCGTCGGGTTCAGCGGGATCACGTTCACGTGCACCAACTGACCCAGATGCTTGCGCAGCCGCTTGGCCAGCAGCTCCGCCCGCCACGGCTGATCATTGATGTCCCGGATCAACGCGTACTCGATCGACACCCGACGGCCCGACGTGTCCGCGTAATACCGAGCCGCCGACAAAACCTCATCCACCGACCAGCGGTTGTTCACCGGCACCAGCGTGTCCCGCAGCTCGTCATCCGGAGTGTGCAGCGACACCGCCAGCCGCACCTGCATCTTCTCGTCAGCGAGCTTCCGGATCGCCGGCGCCAAACCCACCGTCGACACCGTCACCGAACGCTGACCGATCCCCAAACCCGACGGAGCCGGCTCCGTGATCCGCCGCACCGCCGCAACCACCCGCTTGTAGTTCGCGAGCGGCTCACCCATGCCCATGAACACGATGTTCGACAGGCGGCCGGGGCCGCCGGGCATGGCGCCGTCGCGCATGACGGCGGCGGCGGAGCGGACCTGGTCGACGATCTCGGCCGTGGACAGGTTGCGGTCGAGGCCGCCCTGGCCGGTGGCGCAGAAGGGGCACGCCATGCCGCAGCCGGCCTGGCTGGAGATGCACAGCGTGGCGCGGTCGGGGTAGCGCATGAGCACGCTCTCGAGCAGCGTGCCGTCGTGGGCGCGCCAGAGGGTCTTGCGCGTGGCGCCGTCGTCGGCGGACAGGGCGCGGACCTCGGTGAGCAGCGACGGCATCAGGTCCGCGACCAGGCGCTCACGCGCGGCCGCGGGGATGTCCGTCATGTCGGCCGGGTCGACGGTCAGGCGCGAGAAGTAGTGGTTCGACAGCTGCTTTGCGCGGAAGGCCTTCTCCCCCAGCTCCACCACGGCCTCGGCCCGCTCGGCGGAGGTGAGGTCGGCGAGGTGACGCGGCGGCAGGCCACGCTTGGGCGCGTCGAAAACAAGGGGGAGGGCAGTCATAACCGATCCAGTATTCCACGTCCACCGGACACGCCGTCAGGACTCCCCCGGCCGTGTGCCGCCGGTCACCTCCGCCCGCAGGACCGCGGCCGCCTCGCGGACGGCGTCGACGATGAACTGGTAGCCCGTGCAGCGGCAGAGGTTGCCGGAGATGCCGGCCCGGATCTCGTCGTCCGTGGGGTCCGGGTTGTCCGCCAGCAGCTCCCGGACGGTGAGCAGCATGCCGGGCGTGCAGAACCCGCACTGGAGCCCGTGGTGCTTCCAGAACGCCTCCTGCAGCGGGTGCAGCCGCCCGCCCTCGGCGAGCCCTTCGACGGTCGTGACCTCGGCGCCCTCGGCCTGCGCGGCGAGCGTGCAGCAGGACCGCGCGGTGCGCCCGTCCAGCACGACCGTGCAAGCCCCGCAGACGCCGTGCTCGCAGCCGACGTGCACGCCGGTCTTCCCGCAGTCCTTGCGCAGGAAGTCCGACAACGTGCGGCGCGGCTCGACGTGGCGGGTCACCGCTTCCCCGTTGACAGTCATGCTGACGGCGCGGCTGCTCATGCGGCCTGGTTCCTTTCCGTGCGGGACAGTGCGCGGGTGAGGCAGCGGCGGGTGAGGACGCCGGTGATGCGGCGGCGGTACTCCGCCGGCGCGTGCAGGTCGGTTCCGGGGTCGACGGCCCGGGTGGCCTCCGCACCCGCGGCGCGGAACAGCTCGTCCGACGGCGACTGTCCGATGAGGACGGTCTCGGCCGCGTGGGCGCGCAGCGGCGTCGGGCCGGCGCCGCCGATGCCGATCCGCGCTTCGGTGATGCGCCCCGCGCTGTCGGTGCGCAGCGCCGCGAGCACGGCGACGATCGCGAAGTCGCCGTGCCTGCGCGCGAGCTCTTCGACCGCGACGCCGGTGCCCGGCGCGGTTTTGGGCACGCGGACCGCCACGAGCAGCTCGTCCGGCGCGGCCGTCGTCTCGTGCGGCCCGCGGAAGAACTCCGCCACGGGCACCGTGCGCCGTCCCGCCGGGCCGGCGAGCACGAACCGCGCGTCGAGGGCGAGCAAGGCCGTCGGGTTCTCGCCCGCGGGATGCGCGAAGGACACGCTGCCGCCGATGGTGCTGCGGTTGCGGATGGTCACGTGCCCGGAGTGGTGCAGGGCCTCCACCAGCAGTGGCGCGGCCGACGCGGTGAGCGGGGAAGTCTCGACGACGCGGTTGCGCGTCAGCGCCCCGATCTCCACGTGGTCGGCCTCCTCGCGCAGGTACGCCAGCTCGGCCAGCCCGTTGATGTCGACGAGCAGCGCGGGGTCGATCCGGCGGGTGGCGAGCAGGGGCACCAGGCTCTGGCCGCCCGCGAGCACCTGGGTGCGGTCGGCGTCCTGCGCGAGCGTGGCGACGGCGTGGTCGACGCTCGTCGCCCGGACGTGGTCGAGCGGAGCGGGTTTCACGCGTTCTCCTCGGCGTCGTCGATCGCGGCCAGCAGCCGCGGCGGGGTGACCGGCACCCGGTTCAGGCGGAGGCGCAGGTCCGGCAGGGCGTTCTCGATCGCGGTGGTGATCGCCGAGGCCGCGCCGATCGTGCCCGCCTCGCCCATGCCCTTGAACCCGCCCGGGATGTGGTCGGCGGTGGTGGACATGTGCAACGTGTCGAAGGTCGGCACCTCCGACGCGGTGGGCACGAGGTAGTCCATGAACGTCTTCGTCAGCAGCTGCCCGTCGGTGTCGTACACGAGCTCCTCGTACAGCGCGCCGCCGATGCCCTGGGTGGCCCCGCCGTGGATCTGGCCGTCGACGATCGTCGGGTTGATGACCGTGCCGCAGTCGTGGGCGAGCAGGTACTCGAGCACGTCGGTCTTCCCGGTCTCCCGGTCGACCTCCACGAGGACCGCGGTGGTGCCGTAGGAGAACGCGACGTTCTCCGGGTCGAGCACGTCGCGTTCCTCGAGGGTCGGGATCTCGTCGTCGGGCAGGTTCCCGGCGAGCCTGCGGTAGGTGGCGTCGCCGATGTCGCGCATGGTCACCGATGGCCCACCCGGCGCGCCGGCCACGGAGATGCGGCCGTCGGTGATGTCGAGGTCCGCCGGCGAAGCTTCGAGCAGGTGCCCGGCGATGCGCAGCACCTTCTCGCGCAACCGCGTGCTCGCCCGCAGCACCGCGCCGCCGCCGAGGGACGCGCCCCGGCTGGCTCCCGTGCCGTAGCCGGTGAACGGGTTGTACTCGGTGTCGCCGGAGAGCACTGTCACCGAGTCCAGCGGGACGCCGAGCGTGTCGGCGGCGACCTGGGCCAGCGCCGTCTCGATGCCCTGCCCGAGTGCGGACAGTCCGGTTCGGACGGTCACGCCGCCGCTCGAGTCGATCCGCACGACCTCCTCGTCGAAGGACCCGTGCTGCAGGCCGGCTCCGTTCATGATCTTCGTGGGGCCGAGTGCGGTGATCTCGATGTGGAACGAGTAGCCGATGCCCAGCGCGCGTCCTTCGTCGGCCGCCGCGCCGACCCGCTTGGCCCAGCCGCGCTCGGCGACGGCCCGCTCGGCCTGGTTCAGGCAGTCCGCGTAGTTGCCGCTGTCGTAGAAGAAAACGGGGCTGGGATAAGGGAACTTGTCCGGCGCGATGAGATTGCGGCGGCGGACCTCGTTGGCGGGCAGGCCGAGCTCGTGCGCCAGCTTCTCGACGATCCGCTCGTGCGCGAAGTTGCCCTTGGGCTGGCCCCAGCCGCGGTAGGACCCGTAGGGCGAGCGGTTGGTGACGACGCCGACGATCGTGGTCTCGACGTTCGGGATGTCGTACGGGCCGCTCATCAACGCGGCCGACAGCCAGCACGGCCCGATACCGACGGTGGCGAGCTGACCGCCGAGCACGGCCCAGACGGTGCCGCGCAGCCCGGTGATGGTGCCGTCGGCCTTCGCCGCCACCGACACCTCGATCCGCTGCTCGCGGGAATGCGCGTTGGCGGTGAAGCTCTCCTGCCGGTCTTCGATGAGCTTCACCGGACGGCCGGTGCGCTTCGACAGCAGCGCGGCGAGCACTTCTTCGGCGTAGAAGTCGAACTTGTTGCCGAACCCGCCCCCGACGTCCGGCGTGCGCACGCGGATCCGTTCCACCGGAACGCCCAGCACGTCGCCGAACAGGTCGCGCGCGAGGTTCGGCGACTGGGTCGACAGCCACGCGTCGAGCCGGTCGGTGAACGGGTCCCAGGACACGACGGCGCCCCGGGTCTCCAGCGGCGTGCCCATCTGCCGGCCGAAGGTCAGCGTCTCCGAGACGACCACGTCGGCCTCGGCGAACGCGGCGGCCGCGGCGCCCTTGGGGATGGTCTGGCGGCAGCTGACGTTGTCGGGCCAGTCCTCGTAGAGCAGCGGGGCGTCCGCGGCGAGGGCCTCGTCGAGGGTCGCGACCGCGGGCAGCGGCTCGTAGTCGACGTCGATGAGGGCGAGCGCGTCCTCCGCGACGTAGCGGTCGACGGCCGCGACGACGGCGACGCCCTGCCCGACGTAACGGACCTTGTCGACGGCCAGTGCGTACTGACCGGTCATGCGCTGGTCCGGGATCATCAGCCAGATCACCGGCTGCGGCGCTGCGCACAGCTCCTGCACGTCCGCACCGGTCAGCACGGCGAACACCCCCGGCAACGCGAGGGCCCGGCTCGGGTCGACGCTGCGGATGCGCGCGTGCGGGTGCGGGCTGCGCAGCACCGCCGCCTCCAGCATCCCGGGCAGCACGACGTCGTCCACGTACTGCGCCCGGCCGGTCAGCAGCCGGGGATCCTCCTTGCGGCGCACTCGCGCACCGATCAACCCTGGTGGTACCTGCTGCTGGGTCACGATCAGCCCTCCGGTGGTGGGTGCGACGAGCGGTCGGTCCGATCGCAAGCGTCATCCCGGGCCGCTCCGCTGTCCATTGACACATCGCCCAAAGTGGCCGGTCCCGGTTCGTCGCACCGCCAATTGCCCCGGCGCGGGTCCCGAATGGAGACTCGTCACCAGATCCGTTCTTCCGACCGCGATGTGTGAGGTCCCCGATGACTGGCTCCGAGACCGTTCCCGTCGGCGTCTTCGTGGCGACGTCCACACCACCGGAGCGCATTCCCGCTCTCGCGGCGTCGGCCGAGCGGCTGGGGTTCGGCGAGGTGTGGGTGGCCGAGGACTACTTCTGCTACGGCGGGTTCACCGGCGCCGCCCTCGCGCTCGGCGCGACGGAGAACGTCAAGGTGGGCCTGGGAATCGTCGCGTCGGTCGCCCGGCACCCGGCCGTCACGGCGATGGAGATCGCCACGCTCGCGCGGGCATATCCCGGGCGGTTCATCCCGGGGATCGGCCACGGCGTTCCCTTCTGGACCGATCAGATGGGAGTGACCGCGAAGTCGCCGTTGTCCGCGTTGGCCGAATGCGTGGACGGAATCCGGGAATTGCTGGCGGGCGGGACCGTGGACACGGTGGGAAAGCAATTCACGTTCCGGTCGGTAACCGCCGCGCACCGCCCCGAAATCGCGGTGCCGATCGTGACCGGGGTGCTCGGGCCGAAGTCGCTGCGCCTTTCCGGGCGCATCGCCGACGGCACCGTGATGAGCGTGCTCGCCGGCACGGCGTACCTCGAGTCGGCGCTGACCCACATCCGCGCGGGCATGGCCGAGTCCGGCCGGACCGAGCACCTGGTGCCGACGTTCGCGTTGTTCAGCATCGGCAAGGACAGCCGGCAGGCCCGCGCGGCGGTGCGCCCGGCGCTCGCGAGCTACCTGACGGCCGTCGGCGCGCACAACCCGCTCACCGCCGCGTTCGGCTACAACGACCACATCGCCGACCTGCTCCCGCAAGGACCGGACAAACTCGCCGGAGCCCTGCCGGACGAGTGGATCGACACCCTCGCCGTGGCCGGCGACCCCGACGAGGTCGCCGCGCGGATCACCGAGCTGCGCGCCGCGGGCGCCACGAGCGTCGTCCTGTCCCCGGTCAACGCGGACACGGCCGGCGACGAGCTCGAACTGACCGCTTCCGCCGTGCTGCCCCGCCTCGGCTGAGCACCTCCCCCAGCGATTCCCCACCCGACCACCCGGAAACGAGGAGAACGAACGTGGCTGACACCGACAAGGACATCCAGGAGATCCTCGCGGTCCACCGCTCCTGGCTGGACTCGAACAACGATCTCGTGATCGAGAAGATGTACCCGAACTTCGCCAACCCGGGGTACCTGCAGTTCAACCTCAACGGCCACCAGTACGACAGCGTCGACGAGAAGGCGAAGCTGTGGGAGGGCCTGCACCAGATCGGGTTCAACCTCTCAGACATGAAGCTCGTCGGCGAGCCGAAGGTGTACGCCGAGGGCGGCCTCGCGTACCTCACCGCGTACTGGAGTGCCCAGGTCACCGGCGACACCGGGACCGGTGTGCTGGAGCCGGACCCCGAGCCGCTGGTGTTCCGCGTGACCGAGGTCTACCGCAGGGACGACGGCAAGGGGAACCCGGTCTGGAAGATCTGGCACTTCCACGCGTCGCCGATCGCGTCGCCCGAGCTGCCGCGGTTCCCCCAGGACGCCTGAGCGCAGAGAGAACGAGGGGCGATGTCGCACCCACGACGGCGGACCACCACGGGTCCGGCCGGAGAGCTGTCGTACCTGGCCTGGCCGGGCTCCGGCACGCCGGTCCTGTACCTGCACCCGGTCAACACCGCGGCCGAGGTGTGGTCGGACGTGGCCGCCGAGCTGCCGGGACCCGCGGTGGCGGTCGACTACCGGGCCCACGGCGGCTCGGCCGCTGCGGGGCCGTACTTCCCGGCGGACTACGCGGCCGACGCGCTGGCCGTGCTCGACGCCGAGGGGATCGGGCGGGCCCACGTGGCCTGCGGGTCGATCGGCGGGGCCGTCGCGGTGGAGCTCGCCGCGACCGCGCCGCAGCGGGTCGCCAGCATCGCCGCGTTCGGCGCCACGCTCCGGCTGGGCTGGGACAGCGCGACGCTGGACGAAACCGAGGCCGACCTGCGCGGGCTCGGCGTGCGGGAGTGGTTCGTGCGCCACGGCGGCGAGATCCTCGGGCCCGGCAGCCGGCCCGATGCCGCCGACCGGCTCGTCGAGCTGGCCTCGGCCGGGCGCGAGCTCGACGTGGTGGTGGAGGTCCTGCGCACGACGTTCGGACTCGCCGACTCGCGCCCGGCCGCGGCGAAGGTCGAGCCGGCCGCGCCGCCGGCGTTGGTCGTCGTCGGCACCCACGACCCGACCTGCCCCGACGCCATGGCGCAGGAGCTGGCCGGGTACCTCCACACGCAGGTGCACACGCTGGTGGACCTCGGGCACCTGCCGATGCTCGAAGCCCCGGCCGTGACCGCCGCGGCGATCCGCGCGTTCCACGACGAGATCGGACCCGACGGCCGATGACCTACTCCATCGTCGCGAGGGATCCGGCGACCGGACAGCTCGGCGTCGGCTGCGAATCGCACTTCTTCGCCCCCGGCGCCGGGGTGACCTGGGCCCGGCCCGGGGCCGGCGCGATCGCCACCCAGGCCTTCGTCGACGGCCGCTACGGCGAGGAAGGCCTGGCGCGCCTCGCCGAAGGGACTCCGGCGAAGGAAGTCCTCGACGCGTTGCTGGCCGCCGACGAGCACCCGGAGGTCCGGCAGGTCGCGCTGGTCGGCACGACGGGCAACGCCGCGCTGTGGACGGGCGGGGCGTGCATCGCGGCCGCGGGCGGCATCGTCGACGGCCCGGTGAGCGTGCAGGGCAACATGCTCGACAACGAGAACGTGCTGCCGGCCATGCTCGCCGCGTACCAAAGCGCCGCCGGCGACCTGGCCGAACGGCTGATGACCGCGCTCGAGACCGCGGAACGGGCCGGGGGCGACATCCGGGGCAGCCAGGGCGCCGCGCTGGTCGTCGTCGACGGCGACGCGGCCGGCGAACCGTGGCGGCACAAGCCGGTCGACCTGCGTGTCGACGACCATCCCGACCCGATCGCCGAACTGCGCCGGCTGCTCGCGCAGCGGCGTGCGTTCGACGCGGTCTCGGGCACCATGTTCGCCCCCGGCCTCATGATCGGCCCCTACACGGAACCCTCCCCCGGCGACCGCGACCGGGCGCTCGCCGCGCTGGCCGCGGCGGCCCGGGTCATGACCGGCAACCCCGAGGCGGACTTCTGGCGCGCGATCCTGCTCGCGCGTTCCGGCGCTGTCGACGCCGCCCGCGAGCAGCTCGCCCGGCCGGTGGCGCTGAACCCGCGGCTGCGGGAGTTCCTGGGCCGGATCGCCGACGCGGGCCTGCTGAGCCACGAAGACGTGGAGAAACTGCGATGACTCACCCCGCACTGGCCAACCGCATCCGCTCGGCGGTCGACGTCGACGCCGTGGTGGCCCTGACCCAGGACCTCGTCCGCCTCCGCTCGGAGAACCCGCCCGGCGGCGAAACCGAGGTCGCGAAGCACCTGCGCGGAGTGTTCGCCGGGATGGGGCTGACGGGGCGCGTCGTGGAACCCGCTCCGGGCCGGCCGAGCCTGCTCGTCGCGACCGGCGACGGCGCCCGGTCCGGGAAGCCGGTGCTGCTGGTGAACGGGCACCTGGACACCGTCCCCGCCGCGGCCGGGGGCTGGCGCCACGACCCGTTCGGCGGCCGCGTGCAGGACGGACGGCTCTACGGCCGCGGCACCGCCGACATGAAAGGCGGGATCGCCGCGGCCGTCACCGCGCTGCAGGTCTGCCGGTCACTGGAGCTCGAGCTGCCGTGTGAGGTCGTGTTCCACCTCGTCGCGGACGAGGAGCTGGGCGGCGCGCGGGGCACCGCCGAACTGCTGCGGCAAGGACTCGTGAGCGCCGACGCCTGTCTCGTGCCCGAGCCGACCGGCCTGCGGCTGTGCCTCGCCGAGCGCGGGCTGATGTTCGCGAAGGTCGCCACCCACGGGATCCCGGCGCACGGGAGTGAACCCGCCAAGGGGCGCAGCGCCATCATCACCGCGGCCGCCATCGTGCAGGTCCTGCACGACAACGTCTTCCCGCAGACGCCGCACCCGCTGCTCGGCACCACCACGTGCAACGTCGGCATGATCCGGGGCGGCAGCGGTCCCAACGTCGTGCCGGAGGAGTGCGAGCTGCGCATCGACCGGCGCATCCTCCCGGGCGAGACGCAACCGGACGCCGAGCAGGGCATCATCGACCGGATCGCCTCGCTGGGCCTGTACCGCGGAACGGATTACGAGCTCGAGGTGGAGACGTTCTGCGAACCGTCCGAAATCGACGGTGCGCATCCGTTCGTCGATTTCGTGGCACGGTCGTGCCGCGCCATGACCGGCCGCGACCCCGGCCGGACCGGCCTGCCCTTCACCACGGACGCGCGGTTCATGCGCAACCAGCTGGGCGTTCCGTCGATCGTGTTCGGGCCGGGCGACCTCGGCGTGGCGCATACTGTGGACGAATACGTGGACATCGACGCGCTGGTGACCGCGGTCGGGGTCTACGCCCACGTGTTCGCGAGTTTTACCGGAACGGAACCGTTGAGCAGCAAGCCGGCACGTTCTTCCGTCGACACTGAGGTCGAAGGGGCGCACAGCGTGAGCTGAGGATCCCGGAAGGAGCTGACCGATGAATTCCCCGGCACGGGGCGGTTCGCTGACGCTCGACACGTTCCTCGGCCTCGTCGGCGGGGACTTCGTCGACGTGCTCCACGCGCCGTCCGGGCTCGACCTGACGATCGTCGCCGTCCTGATCCACGACACCGGCACGGCTGTGCAGATCAACCCCGGCGACCTCGTGCTGGGCGTGGGCCTGCGGGTGACCGACCCGGACGCGAAACGGCTCGTGACCGCGGTCGGGCCGGGCACGATCCTCGCGTTCAAGATCCACGACGACGCCGAGCGGGCGTGGCTGCGCACGCTCGGCGAAGAGCACGGCGTGACCGTGCTCGCGATCTCGCCGGACATGTCGTGGGATCAGCTGCACGCGCTCGCCCGCACGTCCATCTCCTCGGCCTCGGCCACGGCGCCCGACGAGCGCGGGGTGCCGTTCGGGGATCTCTTCGCGCTCGCCAACTCCGCGGCCGCCATGCTCGAAGGCCCGGTGATCATCGACGACGAGCGCATGGAGGTCATCGCGTTCTCCAGCCTCGGCGACCCGATCGACGCCATCCGCGAGCAGTCGATCCTCCAGCGCCGGCCGCCGCGCGAGTTCATGGACTGGTGTGAGTCGACCGGCATCCTGCCGCGGGTCCGGCAGAGCCTCAGCCCCGTGCGGGTTGTGCCGCCGGACGGCGCAACCCGGCTCGTCACCGCCATCCGCGGCGGCAGCGACATCCTCGGCTACCTGTGGGTGGCCGAGTCGAAACGCGAGCTGGACCAGCAGTCGTCGAACCTGCTGGCCGAGACCGCCCGCGTCGCGGCGCTGCAGCTGCTGCGCTCCCGCATCAGCGAGGACCTCGACCGGCGGCTGCGCAGCGACCTGCTGCGCAGCGCGCTGACCGGCCGGGCCAACGCGAAGACCGTCGAGGCGCGCCTCGGCCTGACCGGCGTCGCGTTCCGGCTGGTCGCGTTCGTCCCGGACCGGGTGGACGGGCCGCCGGCCGGAGAGCCGGATCCGCTGCGGTTGCGGCAGCTCGAGGACCTGGTGGCGCTGCGGGTCGAAGCGTCGCGCCGCCGCGGCGCGGTGACGTCGTGCGAAGGCCGGATCTACGCGACGTTCCCCGTGGTGGAAGACCGGCCGCCGGGCGAGGCGACGGCGCTCGCCCGCGAGATCGCCGGGCAGGCGACACGCCAGCTGCGCGTGGAGCTGCGGGCGGCGGTGAGCGGGGAGATCACGTCGGCCGACCGGCTTGTCGAGGCCCGCCGCGACGTCGACCGGCTACTCACCCTGCCGTTGCTCGACGAGTCCCGCCGGGTGGTCGCGTTCGAGGACTCGATCGCGGACGCCGTGCTGTCGGAGCTGACCGAGATCGTGCTGGACCGGCCGCGGCTGCTGCAGGGTGGCGTGGCCGGGATGGTGGTCAGCGACCGGGACTGCGGGACGGAGTACCTGCCGAGCCTGCGGGCGTTCTTCGAGGCGGGTGGCGATCTCACCGCGGCGGCCCGCACGTTGTACGTGCACCGCAACACGTTGAAGTACCGGCTGACCCGGATCCGCGACGTGTTCGGAGTCGACGTCGAGATCCCCACGCAGCGCCTCGTCGCGGAGCTGCAGGTGGCGGTGTTCACCGGCCACCCGGAGCTGCACCGCCGCCTGGACGCCACCGCGCCCGAACAGGAGTGACGCGCCGTCCTCCGGCGCGCTTACACCGGAGGACGGCGGCGGCTCACGCCGTGAGGGTTTCGAACCGCCGCAAGGTCTCGTCGCGGCCCAGCGCCTGCGTGATCGAGTGCAGGTCCGGGCTGCGGGTGGAGCCGGTGATCGCGATGCGGATGATCTGCGAGGCCTCGCGGATCGAGCCCGGGTACGCGTCGGGGTCCTTCTTGAGTTCCTTGGCGTTCTTGGCGAAACCGTGCTTCGCCGCGACATCGCGGATCTGCTGGAACCACTCCTGGCCGTCGTCGAGCTGCTGGTAGTTCGCGACGAAGTCCGACGCCACCGCACGCACGACCTCCGGCGCCACGCCGAGGGCGGCGATGCGCTCGTCGTCCGGGCCGGTCACGGGGGCGTGCAGCTGCGGGAAGAAGAATCCGTAGACCGCGCGGAACTCGCTCCACTTCTTGAGGTCCTTGCGCGGGTTCTCGGCGCCTTCGCGCTCGACGGCCAGCGCCCGCAGGGCCAGCTCCTCCGACGACTCGAGCACCGACAGCAGCTCCGGATCGAAGCGCTGCGCCCACGTGCGCACGGCGGCGAGGATCTCCGCGCCCGACATCGTCGCGATGTGGTCGGCGGAGATGTCGTCGAGCTTCACGAGGTCCACGAGCGGTCCCGCGACGCCCATCTCGTCGAGGTTGATCGGCTCGTCCAGCGCCTGGGCCAGCGGCAGCTCGGCGAGCCGGCCGTTGGCGAGCCCGCGCAGGTAGTACAGAACGGCCTCGACCGGGTAGCCGGCCTCGATGTAGAAGTCGACCGACGCCTCGGGGTCCTTGCGCTTGGAGAGCTTGCGCTTGCTGCCGCCCTCCTGCTTCATCAGCGGGGCGATGTGCGCGTAGGTGATCGGCTCGAAGCCGAGCGCGTCGAACAGCTGCTGGTGCACCGGCACGGACGAGATCCACTCGTCGCCGCGGATGACGAGGTTCACGCGCATGAGGTGGTCGTCCACGGCGTGCGCGAAGTGGTAGGTCGGCAGCCGGGGGCTCTGGTCGGAGCTCTTGAGGATCACCACGTCGTTGCGGTTGGCCTCGGCCTCGATCGTGCCGCGGATGGCGTCGGTGAAGCGCACGCGCGCGCCGGTGTCGTCGGGCGCGCGGAACCGCACCACCCACGGTTCGCCGGCGTCGAGCTTCGCCTGCACGTCGGCCGGGTCGGCGTTGCGCCAGATGGCCCACGAGCCGTAGTAGCCGGTGGGCAGCTTCGTGGCCTGCTGGCGCGCGGTGATGGACGCGAGCTCGTCCTTCGTGGCGAAGTCGATGTACGCGCGGCCTTCGCGCAGCAACTGGCGCACGTAGGTCAGGTAGATCTGCTCGCGGCCGGACTGCTGGTACGGGCCGTAGTCGCCGCCGCGCAGGGTGTCCTCGTCGGCCTGCAGACCGAAGTAGGAGAAGCCGCGCTCGAACTGCTCCAGCGCACCCTCGACCTCGCGCGACTGGTCGGTGTCCTCGACGCGCACCAGGTAGCGGCCGCCGGAGCGACGGGCGACGTCCTGGTCGATCGTGGCCACGTAGATGCCGCCGATGTGCACGAACCCCGTAGGCGACGGGCCGAACCGGGTCACCTTCGCGCCGTCCGGCAGCTGCCGCGCCGGGTATTGCCGCTCCCAGTGCTCCGGCTCGGGCAGGTCCGCGGGGAACAGGGCGTCGATGACCACTCGGTCCAGCATGGGGGGTCGGGTCTCCCAGGTCGGTTCAGCGCTTCTTCTTACTCCTTCGAGTATCTCCGACCACCGCAAACGTCCCTCGCGCAGGTCCTCGACAGTCGCTAGGTTGCATCGCGACCGTTTCCGATATATCGTGAACCAGTCGCAACCGTTCGCGGGATCGCCGGCTCAAAGGCGATTCCGCACGCCTCGGCGGAGCCGAGGCCAAACAACACAGCAAAGGACAACGACATGAGGCACCCTCACCCCGGTGCGCGAGGCGCGCACCAACACGGAGAACACGGTCGTCCCGCTTTCGGCCCCTTCGGCCGCGAGTTCGGCGACTTCGGATTCGGCCCCGGCGGCCCGATGGGCCGCGGCCGGCGAGGCCACGGCGGTCCCGGCGGACGACGAGGCCACGGCCCGCGTCGCGGCCGGCGCGGTGACGTCCGCGCGGCGATCCTGACCCTGCTCGCGGAACAGCCACGGCACGGGTACGAGATCATCCGCGAGATCGGCGAGCGCAGTGGCGGCTTCTGGAAGCCCAGCCCCGGCTCGATCTACCCGACGCTGCAGATGCTGGCCGACGAAGGCCTGGTCGTGAGCAAGGACGAGAACGGCAAGAAGCTGTTCGAGCTCACCGACGAGGGCCGCGCGGCCGCGGAGCAGCAGACCGGCACCCCGCCGTGGGAGCACTTCGCCGAGGACGTCGACCCCGTCGAGGTCGACCTGCGCAAGGCGGGCGCCACGCTCGCGGCGGCGGTCGTCCAGGTGATGCGCGCCGGCAGCGCGAGCCAGCAGGCCCGCGTGGTCGACGTGCTCAACGAGGCCCGGCGCTCGGTCTACTCGATCCTCGGCGAGGTCGAGGAAACCGACGAGTCGCCGGAAGAAGCCGAGTGACCCGGCAGGACGAGGCCGGTGGGCTTGACCCGCGTGTGCACGCGGTAGCCCACCGGCAGCGTCACCCCGGCGCCGCCGGCCGTGCTGATCGTGCGCTTGTGCACCTCGGCCACGGCCCGCGCGGCGACCTGCGCGCTGAACTCGATCTTCAGCACTGACTCCATGGCGGCGTGGTCGGTGAACGACCAGCGCGTCGCCACGCGCCGGAGGCTGAAGCCCTCGCCTTCGAAGAACCGCTCGACCTCTACGGGGTCGTAGTGCGGGAGGTCCGCCCGCAGCCAGCCGCCGTAGGGCTCGCTCGTCGCGTCGAGATCGACGATCAGGATCGACCCGCCGGGCCGCAGCACGCGTTCCGCTTCACGCAGCCCCGGTTCGCAGCCGGGGCCGAAGAAGTACGCCGTGCGCGCGTGGACCACGTCGACACTCGCGTCGTCGACGGGCAGCCGCTGCGCGCGGCCTTCGCGCACTGACACGTTCGGCAGTTCCCGCACGCGCTTCGCCGCGTCGCGCGCCAGCGGTGCGTACGGCTCCACGCCGAGCACCGAGCGCGCGTCGCGGGCGAAGCGCGGCAAGTGGAATCCGTCACCACAACCGAGGTCGAGAACGTCGCGGCCGGTCCAGTCGCACTCCTCGCGCAGGACGCGCCAGATCTCGCCGTCGACGTCCTGCGCGCGGTTCTCCACCTCGTAAGCCTGCTGGTAGTACCAGATGTTGGGGCTCGGCAAGACCTCCGTCGCGCGAGAGCGGCCTGAGGAACGGGGGAACCATCGCACGAACTTCTCCAACGACGTCGGCCGCGAGCCGGTTCCGGGGTTCCGGGCTCACTGCGAAAAAATCACGGGCACCGCATAGACTTCTTGCTCACCGGGAGGAGGCCGCGATGACCATCGGTTCGGCCAGCACAAGCGCGATTCCGGCCGGCCTCCCGTGCTGGATCGAGGTGGCCTGTCGCGACGAAGCGGTGTCGCAACAGTTCTACACGGGCCTGTTCGGCTGGCAGTACGACGTGCACCGCGACCCCGCCGCGCCCACCGGCCGCTACTGGATCTCGTCGCTCGCCGGAGAGCCGACCGGCGGTCTCTACCAAGCAGGGGCGCAGACCGAGCCCGGCTGGACGCTGCACGTCTCCGTGCCGCACACCGCGAGCGCGGCCGAATGGGTGGAGCACCTCGGCGGCCAGGTGACGCTGGGACCGGTCGCGATCCCCGAGCGCGGCAGCATTCTCCACGCGATCGACGCGGCGGGTGCGCCCGTGGTGTTCTGGGAGGCGCCGCCGGACTGGCGGTTCGTCACCGGGATCCCCAACACGTTCAGCGGCGCCGACCTCAACGCGCACGACGGCGAGGCGGCCGATCACTTCTACACCAAGCTCTTCAACTACTCGAGCCACCAGATCGGCGACGGCGAGAGCGTCGACTACACGGAATACCTCATCGAGCACACGCCCGTGCTCTACCGCTACGTGATGGGCTCCGAGTACAGCCGCGACACTCCCCCGCACTGGCTCGTCTACTTCGAGGTCGACCCGGCCCGCGGCTGCGACGCGACGGCGGGCCAGGCACTGATGCTCGGCGGGTCCGTGGTGATCGAGCCGTACGACACGCCCTTCGGCCGTATGGCGATCCTCGCCGACCCGGACGGCGCGGTGTTCGCGGTGATCGACCACTCGCGCACGCTCGACGACGTCGGCCGCGCCGAGGTCGACGACCCTTACGACGACTGAGTTTTTCGACCACTGAGTTTTTCGACGACTGAGTTTTTCGATGACCGGGCCTCACGACGAGCGGGGCCGCAGCAACCCCGTCAGCAGCACGATCCCGCCGTAACCCCCGGCGACGACCCACATCGCCGTGCCCGGCAACAGCCCGCCGACGAGCGCGACCCCGATGGCCCCGCCGGTTTGCCGCGCCGCGTTGAGCACGCCCGCGGCGATGCCCGCCTTGCCCGGCAACGCGTTCATCGCCAGCGACGTCATCGCGGGCATCGCGAGCGAACAGCACCCGAAGACCACGGAGAACACGACCAGCAGCACCGGCGACGGATCAGCCGGCAGCAACGCGAGGCCGGTCGAGCCGGCCAGCGCGACGAGACCACCGGCGACGATCGGCCGGCGCTCGCCGAACCGGTGCGTGAGCCGTCCGCTGAGGAACGCGTTGAGCCCCACGGCCAGGGTGAGCGGTACCAGCGCCAGGCCGGCCTCGAGCGCACCGAGGTGCCACTCGCGTTGGAGGAACAGAGCGAGGCAGAACAGCGTGCCGTAGAGGCAGAAGTTGAACAGGCCGCCGATGGCCGTCGCGACGGCGAAGGACCGGACTTTCAGCACACCGAGCGGCAGCACGGGCGCGGTGATCACCTTTTCCGCCGCCACGAACGCGATCCCGGCGGCGACGCCCGCGCCGCTCAGCACCAGTGTGGTCGTGGCGGTCCAGCCCGCGTGCCCGGCTTCGATGAATCCCGCGACCAACGTGGCCAGCGCTGCCGTGCCGAGGATCTGCCCGACGACGTCGAGCCGGGTTCGCCGGTGCGGCGTCGTTTCCGTGACGTACCGGCGGGTCAGCCAGATCGCGATCAGGCCCACGGGCACGTTGACGGCGAACACGAGCCGCCAGTCGGCCAGCCCGACGGCGAGACCGCCGAGCACCGGACCGGCCGCGAGCCCGACCCCGCTCATGCCGCCCCACACGCCGAGCGCGCGAGCCCGGGCGCCGGCTTCGGGGAACTGGTGCACGATCAACGCCAGCGACGAGGGCAGCAGCGCGGCCGCGCCGGCCCCCTGCACCGCACGCGCGGCGACCAGCCACGGCAGTGAATCCGCTGTGGCGCAAGCGATCGAGGCCAGCACGAACACCGCGGTGCCGATCTGGAACACGCGCCGCGAGCCCCACCGGTCGCCCGCTTCACCCCAGGTGAGCAGGAACGCGGCGAGCGCGACGGTGTAGGAGTCGACCACCCACTGCAGCGCGGCCGTGGACGGTTCACCGAACTCGGCGCCGATGGCCGGCAGCGCGAGGTTCACGATGGTCGCGTCGAGCGTGATCATCACGAACCCGAGGCACACCGCGGCGAGCGCGAGCCGGGCCGAGGAACGTTCGCGGGTCGAAGTGGTCATGCTCCGAGTCAAGCCCGCGGACACTTCGGTGGTCCACGAAGCGTTCGCTACCGCTGAGAGGCCGAAGCTCCCAGCGCAGGTCCGCGCGTCGGGCCGATCGGGGAGGTCAGGCGCGTCACGCCGGGACGAACGCCGACAGCAGCAGCCAGGAGACCACGGCCGAGGGCAGCAGTGAGTCGAGGCGGTCCATGATGCCGCCGTGGCCCGGCAGCAGCGTGCCCATGTCCTTGATGCCGAGGTCGCGCTTGATCAGCGACTCGACGAGGTCGCCCAGCGTCGCGGTGAGCACGATCGCTGCGCCGAAGACCGCGCCCTGCCAGGTGTGGCCGTGGAGCATCAGGCTGATCGTGAGGATGCCGGCCACGATGCCGGCGACCATCGACCCGGCGAAGCCCTCCCAGGACTTCTTCGGGCTGATGGTCGGTGCCATCGGGTGCTTGCCGCCGAGCACGCCGGCGATGTAGCCGCCCGTGTCGGAGGCGACCACGGCGATGAGGAACGTGAGGACCCGGCCGACGCCGTCCTCCGGTGGCACGAGCATCGCGGCGAACGCGCCGAACAACGGCAGATACGCGCTCGCGAACACCGACGCCGAGATGTCGCGCAGGTAGCCGTCGGCGCCGCCCGGCAGCCGCCAGAGCAGGCAGGCGAGCACCGTGATGACGAACGCCGTGAGCGCGCCCGCGCGGCCGAACGGCCAGGCCAGCCAGATCATCGCCTGGCCGCCGACGAGCACGGGGATCATCGCGACCTTGATGTTCGCGACGCGCTTGAGCACGCCGGCGAACTCGAAGGTGCCGACCCCGATCGCGATCGCGATGACCCCGATGAAGATGAAGCGGACGGTGAGCAGGGAAACGATGATGGCCGCGCCGAGCACCAGGCCCACGCCGATGGCCGCGGGCAGGTTGCGCCCGGCCCGGGAGTCCTTCTTGGCCGGCTCCGGCTGTCCGCCCGGTTCGGGCTTGTCAGCCGGCTCCGGCTGCGGGGTGTGCTCCACCCGCTCGTCTCGTTCCTCGCTCACCTGGCTCATCAGACCTCGAGCAGCTCGGCTTCCTTGTGCTTCACCAGCTCGTCGACCTGGTGCACGTAGGTGTCGGTGAGGTTCTGCAGCTCCTTCTCGGCGCGCGCGACCTCGTCCTCACCCGCTTCGCCGTCCTTGGCGATCCGGTCGAGCTCTTCCTTGGCCTTGCGGCGGATGCTGCGGATCGACACGCGGGCGTCCTCGCCCTTGCCCTTCGCCATCTTCACCATCTCCTTGCGCCGCTCCTCGGTGAGCTGCGGGATGACGATGCGGATGACGTTGCCGTCGTTGCTGGGGTTGACGCCCAGGTCGGACTCTCGGATGGCCTTCTCGATGGCACCGAGCTGCGTCTGGTCGTAGGGCTTGATCAGCGCCATCCGCGCCTCGGGCACGTTGACACTCGCCAGCTGGTTCAGCGGGGTCATCGCGCCGTAGTACTCGACGACGATGCGCGAGAACATCGACGGGGTGGCCCGGCCGGTCCGCACCGACGTCAGGTCGTCCTTCGCGACGGACACCGCTTTTTCCATCTTCTCCTCGGCGTCGAGGAGGGTCTCGTCGATCACGGCTACTCCCGGTGTTGTGATGGTCGAACCTGTGCTGATCCCAGCAGGTCTAGGCCGACGCCCCGTCGGCGGGGGTGCTGACCAGCGTCCCGATCCTCTCACCACTCACCGCACGGGCGATGTTCCCCTCGGTGAGCAGGTTGAAGACGATGATCGGCATGTTGTTGTCCATGCAGAGGCTGAACGCGGTGGCGTCGGCGACCTTGAGGCCACGCTCCAGCACTTCGCGGTGGCTGATCTCGTGGAACATCGTGGCGCTCGGGTCGGTCTTCGGGTCGGCGGTGTAGACACCGTCCACGGCCTTGGCCATGAGTACGGCCTCGCAGCCGAGCTCCAGCGCGCGCTGCGCGGCGGCGGTGTCGGTGGAGAAGTACGGCATGCCGACCCCGGCGCCGAAGATGACCACGCGGCCCTTCTCCAGGTGCCGCTCGGCGCGGCGCGGGATGTACGGCTCGGCGACCTGGCCCATCGTGATGGCGGTCTGCACGCGCGTGGGCAGGCCTTCCTTCTCCAGGAAGTCCTGCAGGGCCAGGCAGTTCATCACAGTGCCGAGCATGGCCATGTAGTCGGCGCGGTCACGGTCCATCCCCCGCTGGGACAGCTCCGCACCGCGGAAATAGTTGCCACCGCCGATCACCACCGCCACCTGCACGCCGGTGCGCGCGACCGCGGCGATCTGGCGCGCGACGGAGTGGACGACGTCGGGGTCGACCCCGATCGAGCCGCCACCGAACATCTCGCCGCCCAGTTTCAGCAGCACCCTTCGGTAGCCACCGTCGACCCGGTCACCCATCTGTGTGTCGCCTCCTGTGTTCGATGGCCGCCGTTTCCCCTTTGTGAGGGGCGCCGGGCGGCTGGACCCGACTGTGCCCCCGTCCCCGCACCGCGGAGACGGGGGCACAGTGGCAGAACCTAGTCCCAGTACCTCGCTCAGGCCTGGCCGACCTCGAACCGGGCGAACCGGGTCAGGGTCACGCCGGCCTCGTCGAGCAGGGCCTTCACGGTCTTCTTGTTGTCCTTGACCGACGGCTGCTCGAGCAGGACGTTGTCCTTGTAGTACGCGGTGACCTTGCCTTCGATGATCTTCGGCAGGGCCTGCTCCGGCTTGCCCTCTTCACGGGCGGTCTGCTCGGCGATGCGGCGCTCGTTCTCGACGATCTCGGCCGGCACCTCCTCGCGGGTCAGGTACTTCGCGCGCAGCGCGGCGACCTGCATGGCGGCACCGCGGGCGGCTTCGGCGTCGTCGCCGGTGAACTCGACGAGCACGCCCACGGCCGGCGGCAGGTCCGAGCCGCGGCGGTGCAGGTAGGTGGCGGTCTTGCCCTCGAACGCGACGACGCGGCGCAGCTCGAGCTTCTCGCCGATGCGGGCCGAGAGCTCCTGCACGGTGTCGATCACGGGCTTGCCGTCGAGGTCGGCGGCCTTGAGGGCCTCGACGTCGCTGGTCTTGAGGGTCTTGGCGACCTCGACGATCTTCGCGGCGAGCTGCTGGAAGTCGTCGTTCTTGGCGACGAAGTCGGTCTCGGAGTCGAGCTCGATGAGCACGCCGCCTTCGCCGGTGACGAGGCCCTCGGCGGTGGCGCGCTCGGCGCGCTTGCCGACGTCCTTGGCACCCTTGATGCGCAGGAACTCGACGGCCTTCTCGAAGTCGCCGTCGTTCTCCTCGAGGGCCTTCTTGCAGTCCATCATGCCGGCGCCGGTCATCTCGCGCAGGCGCTTCACGTCAGCGGCGGTGTAGTTCGCCATCGTGTTGAATCCGTCCGTTTCAGGTACGTGTGAGGTGATCAGCGCCCGGGTGGCCCTGCGCGGGCCACCCGGGCACGGTCGATCAGGAGTTGGCCGGGGCCTGCTCGGTCACGGCTTCGGGGGCCGCCTCGGTGGCGGCCTCGGTCGCGGCAGCCGCCTCGGTGGCGTCGGCCGCGGCGGTCTCCGAACCGGCGAGCAGCTCCTTCTCCCACTCGGCCAGCGGCTCGTCCGACACGCCCGGCTCCGGCTTCGCGTCGGCCGACGCGCCGCCACGGCTCGAACGGGCCATCAGACCGGCGGCGGCGGCCTCGGCCACCACCTTGGTGAGCAGCGCGGCCGAGCGGATCGCGTCGTCGTTGCCCGGGATCGGGTAGTCGACCTCGTCCGGGTCGCAGTTGGTGTCCAGGATCGCGACGACCGGGATGTTCAGCTTGCGAGCCTCGCCGACGGCGATGTGCTCCTTCTTCGTGTCGACGATCCACACCGCGGACGGCACCTTGGCCATGTCGCGGATACCGCCGAGGGTCTTCTCGAGCTTGTCCTTCTCACGGGTGAGCGTGAGGATCTCGCGCTTGGTGAGGCCGGCGAAGCCGCCGGTCTGCTCCTGGGCCTCGAGCTCCTTCAGGCGCAGAAGACGCTTGTGCACGGTCTGGAAGTTGGTCAGCATGCCGCCGAGCCAGCGCTGGTTCACGTAGGGCATGCCCACGCGCGCGGCCTCGTTGGCGATGGCTTCCTGAGCCTGCTTCTTCGTGCCGACGAACATGATCGTGCCGCCGTGCGCGACGGTTTCCTTGATGAACTCGAACGCACGGTCGATGTACGTCAGCGTCTGCTGCAGGTCGATGATGTAGATGCCGTTGCGCTCGGTGAAGATGTAGCGCTTCATCTTCGGGTTCCACCGACGCGTCTGGTGCCCGAAGTGCACGCCGCTGTCGAGCAGCTGCTTCATGGTGACGACGGCCATTGCCGGAATCACACCTTCTCTGTAGTCGCGCACCCCCGCGGTTCGCGCCCGCGGACGTGCTCATTCGGTTTGTCGCTCGCGGCCGGGTGACCGCTCGCCCTGGTGCTCGTGCCGGCATCCGGACCCCGCGGTTCTCGATGTGCCAAGAACCCCAGGGACCGCCGGGCGCCGTGCGACTCTCCTCCGTCCGGGCCTCCGCTGATCTTCCGAGCGGAACCGGCCGGGGCCGCGCGCACGAGCACGCGAAGTCAGCCCAGCGAGTGGGCTGCGGGAAAGATTCTACCCCCTGCCACCAGGGACGCCCCCACCGGCAGCGCTCCCGCCCGGCGGAGTTGTCCACAACTCGGGCCACCTGTGGATAACTCACCTTGTTGGCAGGGTGCCGGTCCGCGCGTGCCCCATGATCGGACCCGTGACGACGACCTCGTGTTCCCCGACGCGTTCCTCGACGCCTCAGCCGCGCTTTGTCCTGCGGCGCGGCGCTTTGTGGGCGCTGCGTATTCTGCGGCCTTCGGGTGGCGTGGGCGCTTCTGGTGCGCTCGCGGATCCGGGTGCTGCGGGTGTTCTGGTCGCTTCAGGATCCCAGCGTGCTCCAAGTCCCTCACTCGTTTCGGACGACCCGTGTGCCTCGGTCGGCCCGGGTGCTTCGGGTCCGCTCGGCCGCCCGGATGCTCCCCTGGCTTCCCGGGCAGCGCCGCCCGAGGGACCTCGGCGGGGCCGACACCGGCGTCCGACCGAGCCGTTGTGGATGCGGTGGCTCGAGGTGTTGGGCAGGGCCGCGGCGCGGACCCGGCTGGTGCTGGTCGCCGCGCTCGTGTTGCTTGCCGTGTTGCCCGGCGCGTGGGCTGGGAGGGCGCTCGCCGATGTCCCGCCAGCGCCGGATGTCGGCGCGCAGGCGGGGCGGTTGGCGTGGCCGCTCGCGCCCCGGCCGAAGGTCACGCGGTTCTTCGAGCCGCCGGCCACGGTCTACGGGCCCGGCCACCGCGGGGTCGATCTGGAAGCCGCGGCAGGACAAGAGGTTCTCGCGGCTGACATGGGCGTCGTGATCTTCGCGGGTGAGGTCGGGGGCCATGGCGTCGTCGCGGTGGATCACGACGGGGGCCTGCGTACGACCTACCTGCCGCTCACCCCGAGCGTGGCCACCGGCGATCAGGTGTACCGCGGCCAGCCGCTCGGCACCGTGACTGCCGAGCATCCCGGCTGTCCGACCACCACGTGCCTGCACTGGGGTGCCCGCAGAGGAGAGGATTACATCGACCCGCTGGCCCTCGTCGGCGTGCCGGGCCGGGTCCGGCTGAAACCGTGGGCCGACCCGCAGTGACAGGCGGGCGTTCAGGTGCTGGGCTGCTCGGTGAGCTTGGCGCGCAGCCGCATCACGGCGCGGGTGTGGAGCTGGCTCACGCGGGACTCGGTGACGCCCAGGACCTTGCCGATCTCGGCGAGCGTGAGGCTTTCGAAGTAGTAGAGGCTGACCACGATCTTGTCGCGCTCGGTCAGCTGGGCGATGGCCTCCGCGAGCTGGCGGCGGTTGTCCTGGTCGACGAGGACGGCGACGGGGTCGACGGCGCCGTCGTCGGGGAGCGTGTCGACGAGCGAGCCGCTGTCCTTGCCGGCCGCGACGAGGTCCTCCAGCGCGACGACGCTGGTGAGCTGGAGCTGGCCGTAGAAGTCGCGCAGGTCGTCGAGGCCGATGTTGAGCTCGGTGGCCAGCTCGGCGTCGGTGGGAGTGCGGTGCAGGCGCGCGCCGAGGCGTTCGAGGGCGCGCTCGGCCTCCTTCGCCTTGCTGCGCACGGCGCGGGGCACCCAGTCCTGGGAGCGCAGGTCGTCGAGGATCGCGCCGCGGATGCGCTGCATCGCGTAGGTCTCGAACCGCAGCCCCCGCGCGGGCTCGAACTTCTCGATCGCGTCGACGAGACCGAAGATGCCGGACTGCACGAGGTCGCCGACGTCGACGTGCGTCGGCAGGCCCGTGCCCACGCGGCCGGCGACGTACTTCACCAGGGGCGCGTAGTGCAGCACCAGCCGGTCGCGCGACATTTGGTCCGGCTTGTCGGCGAACTGCTGCCACAAGGCCTGGATGCCCGCGTCGACGTCATGACCGGGGCGCCCGTCCTCGCTGACGGCGCCCTCGCCTCCGGCAGTGCTCACTCCGGCGTCCGTGACTTGCGGCGTGGAGGTCATTGCACGGTTGTTCTCGGCATGCGGCTCAGTATGGTCTCCGTGCTCGTGCGGATGCGCGTGCGCCGGTGGTTCGGCCTCGGGTTTTCCGGCCGAGCCGCCACCGGCCTCGTCAGGCCCGTGGGTGTGCTCGGTCATGGATCGCCTTCAGCCGATCGACGGTCACGTGAGTGTAGAGCTGGGTCGTGGCAAGCGTAGCGTGACCGAGCAGTTCCTGAACGCTCCTGAGATCGGCACCTCCTTCCAGCAGATGGGTCGCGGCCGAGTGACGTAGTCCGTGTGGCCCCATGTCGAGTGCTCCGGGTACCGCAGCCACCGCCTCGTGCACCACGCGCCGCGCCGCGCGCGGATCGAGCCGGCTGCCGCGAACCCCCAGGAAGAGGGCCTGTTCCGACTTCGGACCGGCCAGCTCCGGGCGCCCCGCTTCGAGCCACGCGGTGAGCGTCTCGGCCGCCGGAACGCCGAACGGCACCGTCCGCTCCTTGTCCCCTTTCCCGATCACCGAGACGACACGCCGCCCGAAATCGACCGCGCCGACGTCCAGACCACACAGCTCCGACACCCGGATGCCACTCGCGTAGAGCAGCTCGACGAGCGCACGGTCACGCAGCGCAACCGGATCCCGCTGCTCGGCTCCCTTCGCGGCCGCCTGCATCAGCTCGTCGGCCTGATCGGCCCGCAGCACACCCGGCAACGTCCGGTGCGCCCGCGGCGCCGCGAGCCGCCCACCCGGGTCCGCCTTCAGCGCGCCCTGGCGGTGGGCCCACGCGGTGAACGTCCGCGCCGCCGCCGCCCGCCGCGCCAACGTGGTCCGGCCCGCGCCGTCGGCCCGCTGTCCGGCGAGCCACGCGCGCAGCAGCCCGATGTCGAGATCGCCGAGCCCGCGGCCGTCGTCCTCCGCCCCGGTCAGGAACCCCAGCAGCGACACCACGTCGCCCACGTACGCCCGCACCGTGTGCGGCGACAGCCCCCGCTCCAACGCCAGGTGCCGCTCGTACTCGGCCACCAACGCCCGCTCCGGCCCGGGCAACCCCTCGCGCACCACCCGCAGATCCGGCCGCCGCGGATCTTTCCGACCCCCCGACGCACGCGGGGCCCCGTCCCGGCGGGCGCTCGCTGACGACATGGCGATCACGCTGCGCGAACCACCGCCCTAGGTCAAGCATCGCCACGCCGTTCTCCTCTGTGTGGCACGGACATTCGGTGCGAGCGAGCAGTGCGCCGGCGGACCGAGCGCCGCGGTGGCTGCCGTTTACCGAGGTGCGAGTGGGTGATGCGGCGCCAGCGGCTGCCGCACATGCCGACGCCAAGCGGGCGGTGCGCCGACCGGCCGAGCACCCCGGTCGTCGCCGTTCACCGAGGCGCGAGCGGGTGGTGCAGCGCCGGCGGGTGCGGCATCGCGCGACCGAACGCCGTGTCCGGCGCGGATCAAGGTCCTGCGGGCCGGCGCGGATACCGGGCCGCGCCCGGCGCGATCCGGCATCGAGCGGTCGGACCCGTGAGCGAAGTTCGGTGTCGCTCGCTGCGGACCGATTCGCGGCCACGTGCCGCCGTTTGGCGAGCGGCTGAGTGGGGCGATCGGAGCCGGTCATTTCGGTGCCGAGCGGACGATGCGGCGCCAGCCGGTGTCGCCGCGGACGGTGAAGCCGTCGATTTCCAGTTCGGGCAGGAGGGCGCGCACGCGGTCGACCGGGACGCCCGAGGCGGTGGCGACTTGGTCGGCCGAGCGGCCTGCGCGGGGGACGAGGGCTTCGTAGACGCGGAGGGCTTCCGGGGCGAGGACGTCGGTGGGGCGGCGCGGCCTGGGGTTTTCCGGTTCGGGTGCGGGGCCGAAGCGGCCGACGGTGTCGATCACCTCGTCGACGGAGGTGACGAGGGTGGCCTTGCAGTCACGGATGAGGGCATGGCAGCCGGCGGAGTTGGCGGCCTGGACGGGGCCTGGCAGCGCCATCACGACTTTGCCGAGGGCGCCGGCGGTGGTGGCGGTGTTGCGGGCGCCGCTGCGGACGCCGGCTTCGATGACGACGGTGCCGTCGGTGAGGCCGGCGATGAGGCGGTTGCGGACGAGGAAGCGGTGGCGCGCGGGCGGGGTGCCGGGGGCGTACTCGCTGACGACGGCGCCACCGTTGTCGGCGATGCGCTTGAGCAGGTCGACGTGGCCGGCGGGGTAGCCGATGTCGACGCCGCAGCCGAGCACGGCGACCGTGACGCCGTCGGCGCCGAGGGCACCGCGGTGGGCGGCGCCGTCGATGCCGAGGGCGGCGCCGGAGAACACCGGGACGCCGCGGGTGGCGAGACCGTGGGCGAACTCGGCGGAGTTGTGTTCGCCGTAGTTGGTCGCGAGGCGCGCCCCGACGACGGCGACCGCGCGGTCGGCCGCTTTCGCGAGGTTCGCGCCGCCGCGGACCCAGAGGGCGAGCGGGGCCGCGACGTTCTCGACTCCGCGGCCGCTCGCGACCGCCAGCGAGAGCAACGGCCACGCCGGCCATTCGTGGTCCTCGGGCACGACCAGGCGGGCCTGGGTTTTCGCGGCCGTCTCCAGGTCTTGCTCGGCGAGATCGACTTCGCGCCGGGCGGCGGTTTCGCGGCGGACCCTTTCAGGGCAGTCGCCGCTGCGGACGCGGGCCGCCGCCTCGACCGGGCCGCGTTCCCCCACGAACGCGACCAACGCCGGCGCCGGGGGCTCGGCGACGCGCAGCAAGTACGCGCGGGCGAGGCGTTCTTCGTCGGTGGCGGTGGCGACGGGCTGTTCGGTGGGCAGGGCCGTCATGCCGCACCTCGCAGTCTCACGAGCGACAGCCGGCGCGGCGCGAGGACGGCGCGGACGCGGGCGGGATCGCGTTGGGGCGGGTTGTGGGGATTCGGGACGAGACGCAGGTGGCGTTTCACGGCGGATTCCTTTCGGGGGCGGGTCATGCGGCGGTCCTTTCGCGGAAGTCGAGCGCGGCGGCGACGTGGTCGGGGGTCGGGTGGGGTGTGGCGGAGAGGTCGGCGAGCGTCCAGGCGATGCGGAGGCAACGGTCAGCGCCGCGAGCCGTGAGGAGGCCGCGGTCGAGGGCGCGGTCGAGCAGGGCGGTGGTCGCCGACGGCAGCACGAACTCGCGGCGGAGGGCGGGGCCGGGGACGTCGGAGTTGGCGCGCCAACCGTTCGTGCGCCAGCGGTGGGCGGCGCGATCGCGGGCGGCCAGGACGCGGGCGCGGACCGTCTCGGAAGATTCGGGCGCCGTGGACTGGTGGGCGGAGATGGCGGTCAGCGGACGCAGCCGCACGCGGAGGTCGACGCGGTCCAGCAGCGGTCCGGAAATCCGCCCGAGGTAGCGCCGGCGGACGATCGGCGAGCAGATGCAGTCGGTCTCACGCGGCGGCGCGCAGGGGCATGGGTTGGTGGCGAGGATGAGCTGGAAGCGGGCCGGGTAGCGGACCGAGCCCTTGGTGCGGGCGATGCGGACCTCGCCTTCTTCGAGCACGGTGCGCAGCGAGTCGAGGCGGTGGCCGCTGAACTCGCAGACCTCGTCCAGGAACAACACGCCGCGGTGGGCCCGGCTGATGGCGCCGGGCGTCGCGATGCCGCTGCCCCCGCCGACGAGCGCCGCGACGGTGATCGAGTGATGCGGCGCGACGAACGGCGGCACGGTCACCAGCGGCGACGCCTTCGACAGGGAACCGTCGATGGAGTGGATCGCTGTGACCTGCAGTGATTCCTCTTGGGACAACGCGGGGAGCAGGCCCGGCAGGCGTTTGGCGAGCATGGTCTTGCCGACGCCCGGTGGGCCCGTGAGCAGCAGGTGGTGCCCACCCGCGGCGGCGACCTCCAGGGCCCAGCGGGCTTCCGGTTGGCCGACGACGTCGGCGAGGTCCGGCACTTCCGGGGGCTCGGCCGCGACGGGTTCGGGGCTCGACTCGAGTTCGCCTTCGCCCTTGAGCCACGCGACGAGGTCAGCCAGGCGCGAGACGCCGGCAACTTCGAGGCCGTCGACGAGCGCGGCTTCGTAAAGCGACTCCGTCGGGACGACGGCTCGCTCGTAACCGGCGGCCCTTGCGGCCAGGAGCCCCGGCAGGACACCGCGGACGGGTCGGATCCGGCCGTCGAGGGCGAGCTCGCCGAGGAGGATGGTGCGGAGGAGTTTGGTGGCCGGGACGGCTCCGTTGGCGGCGAGCACCGCGGCGGCGATGCCGAGGTCGTAGCCGGAGCCGACTTTGGGGAGGTTGGCCGGCGACAGGCCGAGCGTGATCTTGCCATCGGGCCAGGGCTGGCCGGAGTTGCGGACGGCCGAGCGCACGCGGTCCTTGGCTTCTCTCAGGCCGGCGTCGGGCAGGCCGACCAGGGTCACCCGGCTGAGCCCGCCGCCCAGGTCGGCCTCGATCTCGATCACGCGGCCCTCGATGCCGAGGAGCGCGACGCTCCAGGCTTTGGCGATGGGCATCAGGCCACCTCCGCGACGGTCGACTGGGTGGCTTCGCTGAAGTCGCGGTGGTGACGGCGGAGATCGAGGGGCGCGCGGCCGTGAGTCCCTTCGATGAGCACCACGGCGTGCGTGGAACTTGCGCACGTCACCGGGTCGGGTTCGGCATGGCAATTCACCGGCTGCACAAAGCGATAGATGTCTTCACGCGGAACCCCATCGCTCGCCGCGGTCACACGGCCGGTGTGGTGACGGCGGAGATCGAGGGGCGCGCGGCCGTGAGTCCCTTCGATGGGAACCACACCGCGGCCGGAATCCACGCAAGTCAACGGAACCCCATCGTTCGCGGTAATCACACAGGTCTCCGAGGCAGGTTCGGCATGGCGGCTCCACCGCGACGCATAGCCGCAGGCGGTCTTGGTGGTGGTAGAGCCATGCCCAGCGACGACAACGCGAGCCGCTCGGCTGAGCTCGAACCCGAAGCTCGGCACTAGTGCACGACGGTTCGGCTTGGCGATGGACAAGATGCCGCCAAAAGCAGAGAACTGAGGCACTGAAGCCCGGGCCGGCGCGATGTGGTGGTTCCGGGCCAGCGCAACGGAGGGCTGCTTCCCGAGCGCGCCGGCTTGGCGGGAGTCGTGAGGGCCGGCGGGGTGGGACAGGTGCGGGTGCGGCATCGGCGGGAGGTGGTGGGCGGTGGCGATGGGCATCAGAAGGCTCCCGCGATGTGGTGGACCTGCGGGTGGGCCCCGGAGGGGGCGAAGACGGTCACGACGTCGTAGCGGGTGCGGCACCAGCCGATGCGGTGGGCGCGCAGCCAGCGTTGGGCGGCGCGGTGGATGCGGGTGATCTTTTCGTCGGTGACGGATTCCGCGGGGGTGCCGAAGGTGTTGGTGGCGCGGGTTTTGACCTCGCAGAAGACGACCCGGTCGCCGTCGGCCAGGACGAGGTCGAGTTCGCCCTCGCGGCAGAGCCAGTTGCGGCTGAGTACCACCAGGCCCGCGTTCTGCAGGTGCCGGGCCGCCAGGTCTTCGCCCCAGCGGCCGAACGCGCGGCGCCACTGGGCGGCCGGGTCCGGGCCGTCGTTCATCGCTCCCCCTCGGTGCGCCGTCGCCGGGCCTTTGCCGGGCTGTCACGGTGCGTGTGCGATCAACCGTCGCAGAGTGACGGAGGAGGGCGCCAGGGCCGAAAAGTCGAGCTGTGGACAACTGGGGGGTTGTGGATAAACGAGGCAAGTGGGGCGAAAGGCGGCGTGAAAATGTCGGAGTCGGGTGCTAGCGCCGGAAGCCGACATTTTCACCAGGCAACGGAGCAGGTCGCGGTGGCCGCCGCGGCGCGACGAATCGACGGGGGCGGCAATGCGGGGGCGGGCAATGCGGAGCCGGCCAAACCGAGGCATCGAGCTCCGGGACATCGATGCCACACACAAAAGCCGCGCAGACGGCTCGAAATCGGCGTTCCAGCAGGCAGCCGGGGCTGACGAGGGCCCAAGACACACACCGGCCACCCGGGCGCGAAGCCCGGGTGGCCGGTGAAAACCGTGTGAGACCTCAGCCCGAGAAGGGGCCGTCCTCGGGGAGGCGCAGGTCGGGTTTGTCGAGTTCTTCCACGTTGACGTCCTTGAACGTGATGACGCGGACGTGCTTCACGAAGCGGGCGGGGCGGTACATGTCCCAGACCCACGCGTCCGACATGCGGACCTCGAAGTACACCTCGCCGCCGCCGTCGCGTACCTGTACGTCGACTGCGTTGGCCAGGTAGAACCGCCGCTCGGTCTCCACCACGTACGAGAACTGGCCGACGATGTCGCGGTACTCGCGGTACAGCGAGAGCTCCATCTCGGTCTCGTACTTCTCGAGATCCTCTGCGCTCATGAAATCCGCGCCCCTCCTCGCGTTCGTCTTGCTGCTCCGGCGGCGGAGCGTTCATTCTTACCCACCGAGCGGGCCAGGGCACGGACCGGCGCGCTCGGGTTTTCCCGAGAACCATTCTCCTCTTCGGCGGCTTCCGAAGCCGCGTTCTCCAGAGCAGCGTAGGTGAGCACGACCGGGTGCGGTGGGGTGAGTCCGTGTGCGAGGGCCGCGGTGGCCACATTCGTGTAGGACCAGCGGTGCGCGGGGCTCGGGCCGTGCTCGGTGAGAGCCCGCAGGTGGTCGGCGGTGCTGTAGCCCTTGTGCACGTCGAAGCCGTAGTGCGGCAGCTCGTCGTGCAGGCCGGCCATGATGCGGTCGCGCGTCACCTTCGCGAGCACCGACGCGGCGGCGATGCTGGCCACGCTGCGGTCGCCCTTGATGACCGCGACGTTGGGCGCCGGGATGCCCGGCACGGGGAAACCGTCGGTGAGCACATACCCCGGATGTTCGCGCAGAGCGACGACCGCGCGCCGCATCCCCTCGAGGTTCATCACCCGGATGCCGAGCAGGTCGACCTGTTCGGACGGGATCACGATCACCGCGTAGTCGAGGGCGCGCTTGAGGACCAGGTCGTAGACGCGGTCGCGGGCCTTGGCGGTGAGCAGCTTCGAGTCGGTGAGCTCCGGCAGTCGCGCGCCGTCGCCGGGGCGCAGCACGCAGGAAGCCACTACGAGCGGGCCCGCGCACGCACCGGCGCCGGCCTCATCCACCCCGGCGACGGGGCCCAGGCCACGGCGTTCGAGAGCACCCTGCAGACCCCAGAACAGCTCGCCACGCACGACGGCGCGCGGCGGCCGCAGGGGTTCGGCCGGGGTTCGGGGAGCGGGAACGGTCACAACTGCAATACCCGTCTGACGGACCTTCTCGGGTGGGGCACCCTAACGTCTCGCCTTGCGCAGGCCCGCCTTCACCCGCCGGCCGACGAACAGCGTGGGCACAGCGGCGGCGAACCCGACGCCGAGCGGCAGGCCCTCCTGCCACGCCGGGGCACCGAGGGCCACCGGCTGGGCGTCGGCCTGCGGATCGTGGTCCGTGACCCCGCCCCAGCGGCTCGGCGGGAACACGATGATCCGGGCCTTGCCGATTACGTCGTCCACGGGCACGGCACCATTGGCACCGCCGCCGCCCTGGAACCGCGAGTCGGACGAGTTGTTGCGGTTGTCGCCCATCACCCACAGGGTGCCTTGCGGCACCTTGACCGGCGCGAACGAGTCCTGCATCGCGTGGTCGGGGTTCTCCCAGTGGATGTACGGCTCGTCGAGGGCCTTGCCGTCGACGATCACGCGGTTCTGCGGATCGCAGCACTGCACGGTCTGGCCGCCGACGGCGATCACGCGCTTCACGAAGTCGCGCTCGTCCGGCGGGGCGAAACCCACCAGCGAGCCGAGACCCCGCAGGCCGCGGACGATGATGTTGCTGGATTCCTGCGGCGCGATCTCGTTCTCGGTCCACGCGGGCGGACCCTTGAACACGATCACGTCACCCGGCGAGGGATCCGTGAAGTCGTAGGTGACGCGGTCGACCAGAATCCGGTCGCCCGTGCAGCCGGGGCAGCCGTGAAGCGTGGCCTCCATGGACCCCGAGGGGATCATGAAGACCTTCGCCAGGAAGGCCTGGATCAGGATCGTGAGCACCAGGGCGATCGCGATCAGGATCGGAAGTTCCTTCCAGAACGACCGCTTCTTCTGAGGCTTGCCCCGCCGGTGGGACCCCCGACGTTCCTCGGAACGAGACTGTTCCGAGTCGTCGGGGTCGTCCTCAGCGGCGTTCTGGGGCACGGGGTCGACCACGTCGCCAGGCTACCGGGTACCGCGTGGGCACTCAGGAAGCAGAGGTGGTCTCGCGGTTCTCGCGGCGCTCCTTGATCTTCGCCTTCTTGCCGCGAAGGTCGCGCAGGTAGTAGAGCTTCGCGCGCCGCACGTCGCCGCGCTTGAAGACCTCGACCTCGGCCAGGTTCGGCGAGTGCACCGGGAAGGTGCGCTCGACGCCCACGCCGAACGAAACCTTGCGCACGGTGAAGGTCTCGCGGACGCCGCCGCCCTGGCGACGGATCACGACGCCCTGGAAGACCTGGTTGCGCTCGCGGTTGCCCTCGATGACGCGGACGTGGACCTTGAGCGTGTCGCCCGGACGGAAGTCCGGGATGTCGGAACGCAGTGACTGCGCGTCCAGCGCGTCCAGGGTGTTCATCGGTGGTCCGTCCTCGTCGATTCGGTAGTGCTTGCGTACGTCTCCCCGGGCGCGCAGCAGTGCTACGGCCGTACCCGGGAGCTGATGGCGGGCTCGTGAACGAGGCGGTCCACTCACGCCAACCTGTCGATTATGGCAGAGGCGCTGGTGCTCGCTTCGCACGGGGTCTAGCCGAGGTCCTCGCCGAGCCGGTCGAGTACCTCGTGATCTCGGCTGTTCAGACTACCCTCCGGCAACCGGGCCAGGAGATCCGGGCGCCGCAGGGCCGTGCGTTCCAGCGCCTGGTCGCGCCGCCAGCGCTCCACGAGCGCGTGGTTCCCGGAGCGCAGCACGTCGGGCACCGCCAGGTCGCGCCACACTTCCGGGCGGGTGTAGCTGGGGCCTTCGAGCAGCCCGTCGGAGAACGAGTCCTCGGCCGCCGACCGCGCGTTGCCGAGCACGCCCGGCAGCAGCCGGACCACGGCCTCCACGATCACCAGGACCGCGGCCTCCCCGCCGACCAGCACGTAGTCGCCGATCGACACCTCGTCCACGGGCATGCGGCGCGCGGCGTCGTCGACCACCCGCTGGTCGATGCCCTCGTAGCGGCCGCAGGCGAAGACCAGGTGCTTCTCCTCGGCGTACGCGTGGGCCAGCTCCTGTGTGAACGGCTTGCCCGCCGGCGTCGGGACCACGAGCCGCGTGTCGGGCCCGCAGACCTCGTCGAGTGCCGGGCCCCAGATCTGGGGCTTCATGACCATGCCGGGGCCGCCGCCGTACGGCGCGTCGTCGACCGCGCGGTGGACGTCGTGGGTCCACTCGCGCAGGTCGTGCACGCCGATCTCGATGAGGCCGCGGTCGATCGCCCGGCCCAGGAGCGCGGCGCGCAGCGGGTCGAGGTACTCCGGGAAGATCGTGACGACGTCGATGCGCATCTAGGCCTCGTCCAGCAGGCCTTCGGGCGGGTCCAGCACCACGCGCCCGCCCGCGACGTCGACCGTCGGGACGATCGCGCGCACGAACGGCACGAGCACCTCACGACCGTCGACGTCGAGCTCCAGCAGCTCGCCCGCCGGCGAGTGGACGACCTCGACGACCTTGCCCACGACCGTGCCGTCGGCCAGCTCGGCGCTGAGGCCGGCCAGCTCGTGGTCGTAGAACTCGTCGGGATCGTCCGTCGGCGGCAGGGTGGCGGTGTCGGCGAGCAGCAACGCACCGCGCAGCGTCTCCGCGACGTCGCGCGTGAGGACCTCCTCGAAACGCACCAGCAGCCGCCCGCTGTGTTCGCGGGCGGCTGCGATGGTGAGATCCCTCTTGCTGCCGTCACGCAGCTGCGTCGTGACGACCGCACCGACGGCGAACCGCTGCTCGGGCGAGTCCGTGCGCACGTCCACCGCGAGTTCCCCGCGAATGCCGTGCGCCTTGGCGATGCGACCGACTACGACGTCCATCCTGACCGTTTCCGAAAGGGCTCAGCGATCGGTGTCGACGACGTCCACGCGGACGCCGCGGCCACCGATGCCGCCCATCACGGTGCGCAGAGCGGTCGCCGTGCGACCGCCCCGGCCGATCACCTTGCCGAGGTCGTCGGGGTGCACGTGCACCTCGAGCGTGCGGCCACGGCGAGTGGTCAGCAGCTCGACCCGGACCTCGTCCGGGTTGTCGACGATCCCGCGCACCAGGTGCTCGAGGGAGTCAGCGAGAAAACTCACTCGGACTTCTCGCCCTCAGCGGCTTCGGCCTTCTCGGCCTCGGCCTTCTTGGGAGCGGACTTCTTCTTCGGCGTGGTGGCCTCGGCGGAGGGCTCCTCGCCGGCCGCGGCCAGCGCCGCGTTGAACAGGTCCTGCTTGGACGGCTTCGGCTCGGCCACCTTCAGGGTGCCCTCGGCGCCCGGCAGGCCCTTGAACTTCTGCCAGTCGCCGGTGATCTCGAGGATGCGCTGGACCGGCTCGGTCGGCAGGGCGCCGACGCCCAGCCAGTACTGGGCGCGGTCGGTGTCGACCTCGATCAGGCTCGGCTCTTCCTTCGGGTGGTACTTGCCGATCGTCTCGATGGCCTTGCCGTCCCGGCGGGTGCGCGCGTCGGCGACGATGATGCGGTAGTACGGCGCACGGATCTTGCCGAGGCGCTGCAGCTTGATCTTGACGGCCACGGGTGTGGGTACTCCTCAGTGCTGGTGCAGGGTGGGCGTACGTCGACCGCGTGGGGACACGATCACGGGCGCCCGAAACAGGAGCCCCCGAACGGTGAGAGGGTCCGGACGGAAGCGGGCAAGCGAACATTCTGCCAGATGGCTCGAAGTGCCTGCGCAGGGCCTCGCAACAGCGGCCCGGGCCGACGTGACACCCACGCCACACCCACGCCACATTTACGCGACGCCGAGCGAGCTGAGCAGGATCGCGACCGAGGGCAGGAAGTTGTTCATCGAGTGCGCCACCACACTGCCCGGCAGCCGGCCCGTCGCGAAGCGCGCCAGGCCGATCGGCACGGCGATGACCAGCAGGAGCGTGGTCCGCAGCGGTTCGAGGTGGCTGGCGGCGAACACGGCCGTGGACAGCAGGAAAGCCGCCATGCGGCCCCATCGCTCACTGCGCCACTGCAGCCGCTCCACCGCGCCCCAGAGCAGGCCGCGGTAGATGACCTCCTCGCAGATCGGCCCGAGCAGCCAGAGGTAGACGAACGTCACGATGGCCGCCGACACCGACATCTTCCGGTCGTCCACCAGCGCGCTGATCGCCGACGTCGCGTCGGCCGAGCCCACGATCTCGGTCCACACCCAGGCGCTCAGCGACGTGAGCACCAGCCCGAGCAGGCCGAACTTGAAGCCGATCTTCACGTCGGACCAGCGCCACTCCAGGCGCAGGTCGAGCTTGGGCCCGTTGCCGCGCACGACCGTGGCCAGCAGCGCGACGCCCGCGGCGATCATCGCGGGCAGCATCGTGCCCAGCAGCACCGTGCGGATCGGCAGTGGCTGACCGGCCGGGGGATCGCCCAGCAACGCGCTCACGAACGCGGCCGACGCGATGAGCACGGCCTCCACGAGCAGGAACGCCCCGAAGCCCCACCGGTGCGGCGGGAACTCGCGCGGGGTGGCCACCAGGTCCTCCGGACGGATCGGCGTGGCACCCGGAATCGGTTCCCGGGGCTGGGAAGTGGTCACGCCCGCCCTCCGGTGATCGCTCGGCTCACCGGTCGAGCCTAGCCGCCGAGGAGACTTCGCACAGTACTCGGGCGATCACCGGCGCAGGACGTTGTTTCAGCCGAAAACCGTGCCCCGCAGGACGATGTGCGACGGGTGGCGCAGCACCGCGAGGTCCTCCCGCGGGTCGGCCGGGTACACGATCAGGTCAGCCGGCGCGCCGTCCTCGATGCCAGGGTGGCCGAGCCACTCGCGGGCGGCCCAGGACGCGCTCGCCAGCGCCTGCTCGCGCGTCATGCCGGCGCGGTGCAGCGCTTCGACCTCGTCGGCGATGAGGCCGTGGGCGACCATGCCGCCGGCGTCGGTGCCCGCGAACACGCGCACGCCCGCCTCGACGGCGGAGGAGACCATGTCGGCGACGCCCGCGTGCAGCGCCCGCATGTGCGCCGCGTACGTGGGGTACTTCGTGGCCTGGTCGGCGATGCCGGGGAAGTTCTCGATGTTGATCAGCGTGGGCACGAGCGCCACGTCGCGGCGCGCCAGCTCGGCCAGCTGGTCCGGGTTCAGCGCGGTGCCGTGCTCCAGGCAGTCGATGCCCGCGTTGATGAGTCCGGGCAGGGCGGCTTCGCCGAAGACGTGGGCGGTCACGCGCGCGCCGAGCTCGTGCGCGACCCCGACGGCCTCGGCCAGCACGTCGTCGGGCCACAGCGGCGCGAGGTCGCCCTCGCCGCGGTCGATCCAGTCGCCGACGAGCTTGACCCAGCCGTCGCCGTCCCTCGCTTGCTCCGCGACGGCTTCGGGCAGCAGCGCGACGTCGTCCAGCTCGATGGCGAAGCCGGGCACGTAGCGCTTCGGCAGCGCGAGGTGGCGGCCGCAGCGGATGATCGTGGGCAGGTCGGCGCGCGCCTGCAGCGGCCGCACGTCGAGCGGCAGGCCGCAGTCGCGGATCAGCAGTGTGCCCGCGTCGCGGTCGGTCGCCGCCTGCTCGGCGGCCTCTTCCACCGGCACCGCGCCGCGCGGGCCGAGGCCCGGGTGGCAGTGGGCATCGACGAGGCCGGGCACCAGGAACCCGCCGGTCGCGAGCGTTTCCGCACCGGGGACGGGCTCGAACGAGATGCGCCCGTCGGTGATCCAGAGCTCACGCGGCGAGCCGTCGGGCAGGACGGTGCCGGAGACGTGCAACGCGCTCAATTGTTGCCCGGGTTCTTCGGCAGCTTGAACTTCGACGGGTCGAAGCCCGGCACGTCGTTCATGCCGCCGAGCTGCGACAGGTCGGGCATCCCGCCACCGGTGGGCATGCCACCCGGGGGCAGCATCGGCATGCCGCCGGGGAAGCCGCCGCGGACCTTGGGCTGCGTGGGGCCGCGCCCCTTGCCCTTCTTCCCCTTCTTGCCCTTGCGCGTCTTGCTGCCGCCACCGCCGCCGAAGCCGAAGCGCCCGGCCATCTGGGCCATCATCTTGCGGGCTTCGAAGAAGCGGTTGACCAGGTCGTTGACCTCGCGGACGGTGACGCCCGAGCCGTTGGCGATGCGCAGGCGACGCGAGCCGTTGATCAGCTTCGGGTCGTCGCGCTCGGCCGGGGTCATGCCGCGGATGATCGCCTGCAGCTTGTCGAGGTGCTTGTCGTCGACCTGCGCGAGCTGGTCCTTCATCTGGCCCGCGCCCGGCAGCATGCCGAGCAGGTTGCCGATCGGACCCATCTTGCGGACCGCGAGCATCTGCTCCAGGAAGTCTTCCAGCGTCAGCTGGCCACTAGTCAGCTTCGCCGCGGCCTTCTCGGCCTGGTCCTGGTCGAAGTGCTGCTCGGCCTGCTCGATGAGGGTGAGCACGTCGCCCATCCCGAGGATGCGCGAGGCCATCCGGTCGGGGTGGAAGGTGTCGAAGTCCTCGAGCTTCTCGCCGTTGGACGCGAAGAGGATCGGCTGGCCGGTGACCTCGCGCACGGAGAGGGCGGCACCACCGCGGGCGTCGCCGTCGAGCTTCGTCAGCACCACGCCGGTGAAGCCGACGCCGTCACGGAACGCCTGGGCCGTGGTCACGGCGTCCTGGCCGATCATGGCGTCGACGACGAACAGGATCTCGTCCGGCTGCACGGCGTCGCGGATGTCCGCGGCCTGCTTCATCAGCTCTTCGTCGACACCCAGGCGGCCCGCGGTGTCCACCACCACGATGTCGTGCTGCGCGTGCTTGGCCTCCGCGATGGCGCGGCGGGCGACGTCCACCGGGTCGCCGACGCCGTTGCCCGGCTCCGGCGCGAACGTGACGACCCCGGCGCGCTCGCCGACGACTTGCAGCTGCGTGACGGCGTTCGGGCGCTGGAGGTCACAGGCCACCAGCATCGGCGCGTGGCCCTGCTTCTTCAGCCACATCGCGAGCTTGCCGGCGAGCGTCGTCTTACCGGCACCCTGCAGGCCGGCGAGCATGATCACCGACGGCGGGTTCTTCGCGAGGTTCAGCCGGCGCGTCTCGCCGCCGAGGATGCCCACGAGCTCCTCGTTGACGATCTTGATGACCTGCTGCGCCGGGTTGAGCGCCTGCGAGACCTCGGCGCCCTTCGCCCGGTCCTTGATCCGGGCGATGAACTCCTTGACCACCGGCAGCGCGACGTCGGCCTCCAGCAGCGCGATGCGGATCTCGCGCGCGGTGGCGTCGATGTCGGCGTCGGACAGCCGGCCCTTGCGAGACAGCGTCTGCAGGGCGGCGGTGAGCCGATCGGAGAGGGTGTCGAACACGGGTGTGCACGCTCCAGCTGGGTCGTCGTTCGCGTACCGGGTTTCGCTGGGCGACCCCGGCAACCTCCCAGGGTAGCGGTCCGGGCCGAGCTGCCTCGCGGGTGCGCGAACCTTCGACAGAAGGTTAGTACGCACATGCTTAATAACCTTGATCGCTACTTCCTGTCAAAGCAAGAAAAACGCTCGACCCGACAGCCCAAATCAGTAAACATCTGCGTATGACTTCAGCGACGACGCCGCGCCCTTCGCTGGCCGAACCGGAGGCGGACACCGACGAGAAAGTGCCGTTCAGCCGCATCGCCGCGCTGTTCCGGCCGCACCGGGCGCAGATGGCCGCGCTGTTCGCGCTCCTGGTGGTGCAGGCCGGGCTCGGCGTCACGTCGCCGTTCCTGCTGCGGGCGATCCTCGACGACGCGCTCCCCCACCGCGACGCGCTGCTGGTGAGCGTGCTGGCGCTGGGGATGATCGCCGCGGCGCTGGGCTCGGGCGCGCTCGGCGTGGCGACCACCGGCCTGTCGAACACGATCGGGCAGCGCGTGATGAACGAGCTGCGCGTGTCGGTCTACGGCCACCTGCAGCGCATGTCGCTCGGCTTCTTCACCCGCACCAAGACCGGCGAGATCCTGTCGCGGGTGTTCAACGACATCGGCGGCGTGGACAACGTGGTCACGACCACCGCGGCGTCGATCGTGCAGAACGGCACCACGGCGCTGGCGATCGCCGTCGCGATCCTGATCATGGACTGGCAGCTGGCCCTGCTCTCGCTCGTGGTCGTGCCGTTGTTCCTGCTGTTCACGCTGCGGCTGGGCGGCAAGCAGCGCAAGCTCGCCCGCGGCCGGACCCGGCGGATGGCGCGGCTGACGACGATCGTCGAGGAGTCCCTGTCCGTCACGGGTGTGCTGCTGGCCAAGACCATGGGCAACGAGCGGCAGATGCGGGAACGCTTCGCCGAGGAGTCGCGCGAGGTCGCGGCGCTGGAACGCAGTGCTGCGCTGGCCGGGCGCTGGCAGCGGGCATCGCGGGTCATGAGCCTCACGATCATCCCGGCGCTCGTGTACTGGGTCGCGGGGCTGGAGCTGGCGGGCGGTTCGGCGCCGGTTTCGCTGGGCACGGTGGTGGCGTTCACGAGCATGCTCAACCGGCTGCTCGGGCCGGCCACGGCCATGCAGACGGTGAGCCAGAGCGTGGCCGCGGCGAAGGCGCTGTTCGGGCGGATCTTCGAGGTGCTCGACCTGCGCGTGGAGATCGGCGACCGGCCCGGCGCCCGGCAGCTGGCCGTGCGCGAAGGTGCGGTGTCGATGCGGTCGGTGTCGTTCCGCTACGACGACGAAGGACCGTGGACCCTGCGCGACATCGACCTCGCCGTGGCGCCGGGCACGACCACGGCGCTGGTCGGCTCGACGGGCTCGGGCAAGACCACGCTCGCCTACCTCGTCGCCCGGCTTTATGAGGTGACGGAAGGCCGGGTGGCCATCGACGGCACGGACGTCCGGGACGTCACGCTCGCGTCGCTGGCCGCGGGGGTCGGCTTCGTGTCGCAGGAGACGTACCTGTTCCACGCGTCGGTGCGGGAGAACCTGCGTTTCGCCAAGCCGGACGCCACCGACGCGGAGATCGAGGAGGCCGCGAAGGCCGCGCACATCTACGACACGCTCACGAAGCTGCCCGAGGGCTACGACACGGTCGTCGGCCAGCGCGGATACCGGTTCTCCGGCGGGGAGAAGCAGCGGATGGCGATCGCGCGGATCCTGCTGCGCAACCCGCCCGTGCTGATCCTGGACGAGGCCACGAGCGCGCTCGACAACCGCACCGAACGCTCGGTGCAGGCGGAGCTCGACCGGCTCGCGGCCGGCCGCACGACGCTGACCATCGCGCACCGGCTGTCCACTGTGGAGAACGCGGACCAGATCGTGGTGCTCGACGACGGCCGGATCGTGGAACGCGGCACGCACCCGGAACTGCTGGCGCTCGACGGCCGGTACGCGCGGCTCGTGCGCGGGGAAACCGCCTAATGTGGCGGTATGCAGACCGAAGCCGACACCCGCCGTGCCGACGAGCTGGCCGAGCTGGCCCGCCACGTCCGGGAGGGAGTCGGGCGGCTCAACTGGCGCATGCGCTCGGAGGCGGACTCGCCGTCGCCGGGCCCGACGGTGCTGGCCGTGCTGTCGCGGCTCTACCGCGCGGGCACGCACACGCCGAGCGAGCTGGCGGAGGCCGAGCGGATGCATCCGCAGTCGCTGACCCGCGTGCTGGCTTCGTTGACGGCGCGGGGGTTGATCACGCGGACGGCGGATCCGTCGGACGGGCGGCGGTCCCTGCTCGACATCACGCACGCCGGACGCGTGGTGCTGCGGGACTACTCGATCTCGCGCGAGCAGTGGCTGGCGGCGGCGATGGAGCGCTCGTTGAGCCCCACGGAACAGCAGCTGTTGCGCATGGCCGCGGAGCTGATGGTGCGGATGGCGGATTCCTGAGCTCCCCCAGGGGTTCCGGGACGCGGCCGCTCCCCACGGCCGGCCCCGGAACCTTGGCGGAAGGGCTCACCTCCCCGGGAGCCTTCCGCCGCGTGCACGCCAGACGGGTGCCCCGTCGCCCGCTCGCCAGACCCCCAGTACCGGGCGAACGCGTTCCGCCTTGCGTTGGGGAGAAGTCTGCCGGGGCACGAGCCGGCGGGGCAGTGTGAAGACCCCCAACCGGAGTTAGGTAGGACTACTCAAGCCGTGGTTCTTCGCGGCCTTCGGTGGCGCAGGTCGTGGCGACCACGGTCCTCCGGTGGAGGGATTTCGGCAAGCATGCGGTTCGAGGGCGGTTCCCTCGTGGGGTGCGCCGTCGGTGCTACAAGCGGGTGTCGGGGCCGGCGGACTCGCTCACGCACTCGAACGACGGCTCGGCCTCGGCCAGTGCTTCGGCTGAACAGCCGACTGCGCATGCTGCTGCCTGGAGTACCTCGGTGACCACCTCGACGTCCACGGATGGCGCGGCCGCCAAGGCTCCGTTGCGTACGTCGACGCGGCCGGCGAGGGCGGCGAGGGCGTGGGCTAGGGCGTGCTGACCTGCGACGAGTTGGGTGACTACTTCGGTGAGTTCGCGGAGTGTCGCGGTTTCGCCGTCGGTACGTAAGGAGCCGGCTAGTTCTTCGGCGCAGGAACGCAGGTGTGCTGCGACGACGGTGGGTGGGAGACAGAGTCTTGGCAGGTTTTGCTCGGAACCCAGCACGTCACACCCCGCCCTCTGCACGGCTGCTCTGGACTCGCGCCATATTGCCACTGGGATTCGTGTTTGCTGGTGCGACACCCCGATCGTGTGATGGGTGGTGGGGTGGTGTTTGCGGGTGGGGACGGTTTGGGTGGCTTGGGCCCGGGTTCTTGGTCCTGTGCGGGGGCGTGTGGCGTGTGGTGGGCGCTCGAAGGTCCTGCGCAGGGGCGTGTTGCGTCAGGTGTGCACCCCGAAGCTGGATTGTGTTGACGGCCGGTGAGGCGTTGTCAAGGCGGGAAAGCGTGCCTTGACAACGCCTCGCCGGCCGCAAAGAAGCTTCGGATCGGGGTGCCGGGGCGGGTCTGGGCGCAGGTTTCGTCGCGTGGGTGGGCGGCGGTTGGTGGGGTTTGCGCGGCCTGAGTGGGGCGTGGGTTGGGTGGGCGGGTGGCGGTTGGGTGGTGGCCGGAGCGCCCCAATGTGGCGTTCGGTGCGGTGGGCGCAACCAACGCCGCATTGGGGCGCGGTGGGTGGGGCGGGGTGTTTGCGAGTGGGGACGGTCAGGAGGTCGGGGCGAGTGTTTCGAGCCAGTTGGCGAGGGTGGTGAAGTCGGCGTCGGTAAGGCCGGTGTGGGGGTCGACGCGGTGTAGCAGGGCGGCGGTGGGGTGGTGTGCGGACACCCAGGCGCGGTCGGCGGGTGAGATTTCGTCGTCGGCCCAGGCGAAGGGGCGGCCGGCGGCGAAGGTGAGCAGTGGGCGGGTTTTCCAGTGCAGGCCGTCGGCCTCTGAGTCGGTTGGGTCGTCGACGAGTGGCAGGGGTGGTAGGCCGAGGCGTGGGGCGATGACGTCGTTGGCGTCGGTGAACCAGGTTGTGGCCCAGACGAGGTCGCAGGGCAGCGCGGCGAGGCGAGTGCCGTGGGTGGGGTCGAGGCGGGCCAGGAGAGGGTGGTCGGCCGGGCCGGGCGGTGGTGGGAAGAGTGGGTAGTCCGAGGCGCCGAAGGGGATGAGGGGGCCGTCGACGTCGAGGAAGAGGAGGGGGCGGGCCACGGGGGAAACCGTAGCCCGCCCGGGGGTTACGAAGCGGCGGTCAGTACGGCGTCCTCGACTTTGGCGCGCCAGGGGGAGTCGACGCGGCCCGTGGAGGGGCTGACGGCGAAGGAGTCGACGACGGCGCCGCCCAGGGTGGTGGCTTTGGCCCAGTGCACGGAGGCGCCCGAGCGGCTCAGGGCGCGGGCGACGCGGAAGAGCAGGCCGATGCGGTCGGTGGCGCGCAGTTCGAGCACCACGGTGTTGGGGCCGCTGGTTTCGTCGTCGAACCAGAGGACCTTGGGCGCCACGACGGCCGACGCGGTGGTGGCGTAGTCGCGTTCCTTGGCGGCCAGGCGTTGGGTCAGGGGCAGGGTCCCGGCCACGGCGCGGGAGAACTGTTCGCGCAGCAGCGCCGAGTCGGGTAGCGAGCCGAACTTGGGTGAGGCGGTGAAGACGCCGACGCGGTCGCGCAGGACGGCGGCGTGGACTTCCAGCGAGTTGAGCGCCAGGACGCCCGCGGCGGGCGCCAGGAGTTCGGCGCGCGACGGGACGGCGAGGGTCACCGTGACGACCTTGCCCTGGGCGGTGATGCGGACCTCGCCGATTCCCGACCGGACGGCTTCGGCCATGAGCTCGCGTTGGGAGCTGTCCAGGGGGTCGGGCGGGGTGAAACCCTTGCCGTGCAGGGATTCCTCGCCGGCCGCGACCAGGTCGGCGAGCAGGCGCGCCTTCCAGTCCGTCCAGACGCCCGGGCCGGTGGCCAGGGAGTCGGCCTGCGTCAGGGCGTGGAGCAGATCGAGCAGGACGACGTCGCCGTCCAGGGTTTTGACCACGCGGGACACGGTGGCGGGGTCGGCGATGTCGCGGCGGGTGGCCGTGTGCGGGAGCAGCAAGTGGTGGCGGACCATGGCGGCCACCGTTTGCACGTCGGCGGAAGGCAGACCGAGGCGGGCGGCCACCTGGGCGGCGATGTCGGCGCCCAGTTCGGAGTGGTCGGCGTCGCGGCCTTTGCCGATGTCGTGCAGCAGCGCGCCGATCAGCAGCAGGTCGGGGCGCGCCACCGTGGTGGTCAGGCGGGCGGCCTCGACGCACGCCTGCACGAGGTGCCGGTCCACCGTCCACTGGTGCACGGGCGAACGCGGCGGCAGGTCGCGCACGGCGCCCCACTCCGGGAACAGCCGGGCCCACAAACCGGTCCGATCGAGGGCCTCCACGGCGTCGACCAGGCCCTCCCCCGCGCCGAGAAGTTCCACCAACGCGTTGCGGGCCTCGTCCGGCCACGGAGCGCGCAGCTCGGGTGCGGAGTCGGCCAGAGTGCGCAAAGTGCCGTGTGCGATGGGTTTGCCCGTGCGCGCCGAAGCAGCGGCAACGCGCAACAACAGAGCCGGGTCCTTCGCGGGTACGGCGTCGCGCGCCAGTGACACCTCGTCGCCGTGCAGCACCACGCCCTCGGCCAGCGGGGTGCGTGAAGGCCGCCGGCCGAACCGCGGCCGGGAAGGTTCCACTGTGGACCGAAGGGCGACGTCCACCGCGTAGGCGATCGTCCGTCCCGCCCCGGAAAGCTTGCGCGCCAAGGCGAACCGGTCGGCGAGCCCGAGCTCCGAAGCCACGACCTCGGCTTCAGGGGCGCTCAGAATGTCCCGCTCACGGCGAAGCTCCCGCCGCAGCTCCGTGCGCGCGTCGAGCAGCAACGTCTTGGCCGCCAGCAGCTCCTCGCCCGGACGCGCCGTGAGCTGCGCCAGCGCCAGCGCCTCCAGCACCGCGAAGTCCCGCAGTCCCCCGCGGCCGTGCTTGAGGTCCGGTTCCGCCGACTGCGCGATCTCGCCGCTGCGCCGCCAGCGCGTGCGCACCGAGTCGGCCAGCTCGTCGAGCCGCTTGCGGGCCGTGCGCCGCCACTGGTCGCGTGCGGCGGACGCGAGCCGCTCGGTCAGCTCGGCGTCGCCCGCGAGATGGCGTGCGTCCAGCAAGCCGAGCTGCGTGCGCAGGTCCTCCGAAGCGACCTTCAGTGCTTCGCCCGGCGTACGCACCGAGTGGTCGAGCCCGAGTTTCGCGTCCCACAGCGGATACCACAACGCGTCGGCGAGTTCGCCGACGCGTGGGTTCCCGTTGTGCACCAGCACCAGGTCCAGATCCGAGAACGGCACCAGCTCACGCCGCCCCAGGCCGCCGACGGCGACCAGCGCGACACCGGGATCAGCGGTGTCGACGCCGGCCGCCGAAGCGCCCTTCGCGAGCCAGAATTCGTACAGGTCCACCAGGGCCGCCCGCAGCGCGGCCGGACCGTGGCGTCCCGTGAGCAGCTGTTCTCGAGCCCGGACCAGTTCACCCCCGTGAGTGCTCACCTAGAGCGCGTCCGCTCCGCGCTCGCCGGTGCGCACCCTGATCACGGTCTCGACCGGCGTCACCCACAGCTTGCCGTCGCCGATCTTGCCCGTGTGCGCGGCGGTGGTGATGGCGTCGAGGACCTTCTCGACGTTCGCGTCGTCCGTCACGACCTCGATCTTCAGCTTCGCCACGAAGTCCACGGAGTACTCGGCGCCGCGGTAGACCTCGGTGTGGCCCTTCTGCCTGCCGTAGCCCTGGACCTCGCTCACGGTCATACCGAGCACGCCCAGCTGCTCCAGCGAGGAGCGGATGTCGTCGAGCGTGAACGGCTTCACGATCGCGGTGATGAGCTTCATGCCTTGGTCTCCTCGAACTTCGCAGGGGCGATGGCGGACTTGACCGGGATCGTGGTCGGCTGGCCGAGCCCGCCGCCCATGCCGGTGAAGTCGTAGGCGCTCTCCGCGTGCTGCGCCTCGTCGATGCCGCTGACCTCATCCTCGGTGCTGACGCGGAAGCCGCCCGCCTTCTTGATGATGAACCCGATGATGAAGGACAGGATGAACGAGTACGCGAGAACCGCGCCGGCCGCAGCCGCCTGACGGCCCAGCTGGGTGAAGCCGCCGCCGTAGAAGAGCCCGTCGGCGCCGAGGGAGTTGACGCTCGTGGTGCCGAAGAAACCGATGAGCAGCGTGCCCACGAGGCCGCCGACGAGGTGGACACCCACGACGTCGAGCGAGTCGTCGAACCCGAAGCGGTACTTCAGCGACACGGCCAGCGCGCACAGCACACCGGCGATCACGCCGATCGCGATCGAGCCGAGCGGGCTCACGAACCCACACGCCGGGGTGATCGCGACCAGACCCGCGACGGCGCCGGACGCGGCACCCAGCGTGGTCGGCTTGCCGAACTTCAGCTGCTCCACCAGCAGCCAGCCGAGCACGGCGGCGGCGGTGGCCACGGTCGTGTTGGTGAACGCGACGGCCGCGAGGTCGTTGGCGGCCAGCGAGGAACCGGCGTTGAAGCCGTACCAGCCGAACCACAGCAGCGAGGCGCCGAGCAGCACGAACGGCACGTTGTGCGGCCGTCCGGTGTCCTTCGGGAAGCCCTTGCGCTTGCCCAGCACGATCGCCAGCGCCAGGCCCGCCGCACCGGCGTTGATGTGGACCGCGGTACCACCGGCGAAGTCGAGCGCCTTCAGGTTGTTGGCGATCCAGCCGCCGACCGAGTTCTCACCGAGGAAACCGTTGAACGAGAACACCCAGTGCGCCACCGGGAAGTACACGATGGACACCCAGATGACCACGAACAGCGTCCAGCCCCAGAATTTCGCGCGATCCGCGATCGCGCCGGAGATCAACGCCGGCGTGATGATCGCGAACATCAGCTGGAACATGCAGAACGCCAGCAACGGCAAGGCGTCCGGGCCCGGCCAGGGGACGGCCGGAGCGGAGTCCGTGGCCGCCGCGGCGAAGCCGACCAGCTTGCCGAAGGTGTCCGACAGCCCAGCGAGGTCGAAGTTGCCGACCAGGCCGCCGAAAGCGTCGTTGCCGAAGGACATGGAGAAGCCGAAGAGGACCCACAGCACCCCCACCACGGCCAGCGCGATGAAGTTCATCATCAGCATGTTCAAAACGCTCTTCGCGCGGACCATGCCGCCGTAGAAGAACGCCAGTCCCGGTGTCATGAGCATGACCAGCGCGGCGCCGGCCAGCACCCACGCGGTGTCTCCTGCGTTCAGCACAATCGTCCTCCCGTGCCCTGGGTAGATGACCCGGAAGTCTTGGTTCCGGGTGTTTCGCGGGGCGGCGCCGAAGGTTTCGCGGGCGTGAACTCATCCGTGGCGGTTGTTACGGGAAGGTTTCCCGCCACGCGGGGTGGGGTGTCCGATTGCGAAACGTCATGGTCGAATAGCCGCATGACCTCGGCCGGACCCGGAAATGACCCACTGCCACGACGGGTCGTGGACGCCCTCCGGTGTTCGGTGTGCCTTGCCCCGGTCGGGCTAACGGGCCGCACGGTGCGTTGCGAAGACGGTCACTCTTTCGACTTGGCCCGCCAGGGTTACGTCAACCTGTTGCACGCACGTATCCCCGCCGGAACCGCCGACACCGTGCCGATGGTCGAGGCGCGTTCGGCGCTCCTGAATTCCGGCGCGTACGCACCCCTCGCCGACGAGCTCGCGCGCGTCGCCGCGCCGGCCGCCACGGGCCTCGTGATCGACGCCGGCGCCGGCCCCGGTTACTACCTCGCGCGCGTGCTCGACGCCGCGCCCGAGGCGACCGGACTCGCGTTGGACGTCTCCGCCGTCGCGCTGCGCCGGGCCGCCCGCGCGCACGAGCGGCTGGGCGCCGTGGTGTGGAACCTGTGGGAGCCGTGGCCCGTTGCCGACGGTGTGGCTTCCGTGGTGCTCGACGTGTTCTCCCCGCGCAATCCCGCCGAGTTCCACCGGGTGCTCGAGCCCGGCGGCGTGCTCGTGGTGGCCGCGCCGCTGCCCGGGCACCTCGCCGAGCTGGGCGACCTCGTGCTGTCCGTGGACGAGCGCAAGGAGCAGCGGCTCGAAACGGCGCTGGGCGACCGGTTCACGCGGGTGTCGCGAGTGGATGTGGTGCACACGGCGCCGTTCACCGCGCGCCAGGTGCACGACGTGGTCGCCATGGGTCCTGCCGGTTTCCACCTCGACCGAGACGGGCGTCGGGAGCGCCTGCTCGGGGCAGAAGGCCGGGATGTGACGCTCGCGGTGGGGGTGAGCGTGTGGCGGCGGCAGCCGTGACGCCCGCCACGCTGCTGGCCGACGCGACGTGGGTGCGCGCCCGCATCGGCGGTGCCGCGAAGCTCTACGGCTGCGCGGCGCCGGAGGTGGTCGGCACGATCTGGTGGTACTCGCTGTCGTCCGTGCTCGTCGCGCCGACCATGGAGTCGCTCGCCGCCGGCGGTGAGGTGCTGGACCCGTCGCTGGACGCCGTCGAGCTCGACATCGTGCCCGACGGGCGGTTCCTCGGCTCCCGCTCGACGCGAGCGCTGAGCGGCCCGCTCGGCCCGGCACTCGGCGCGGCGCTGAGCACGGCAATCACCACCATCGCCGAAGTCACCGGCGCCCGGCCACGAGCGCTAGGCGCCATCGCGACGGACTCGATCGCCAACCGCCTGCTGTGGGCTTCGGCGCCGCACCTCGCGGCCGACGTCGTGGCGTCCACCGGCCTCGGCCTGCCCGCGCCGCGCTACGTCACGGTCGGCCGCACGCAGGCCGTGAAGCGGGCGTCGTGCTGCCTGATCTACGAAGTGGGCAACCCGAAGTGCGTCAGCTGCCCACGGCAGACGCCCGAGGAGCGCGACGCACGACTGCGCGCGGCCCTCGGCGGCTAGCAACTCAGACGCCGAGCTGGCGCCACAGCGAGCACTTCGACTGCGCCTGCGGGTCGATCGGCCCGACCCGGTCCGGGGCGAACCGCTGGACGCGGGCGCCTTCCGAGAACTTCGGCCAGGTAGGCAGGCCCGCGCCGGTGGGGTCGCCCTTGCGGGCGAAGTTCGTCCAGTGCCCGATCATCGTGCGGGACAGCCGCTGCTGGGCCGCGTTGCCCTTGGCTTCCCAGAACAGGTAGCCCATCTCCAGGCCGTGGGCTCGCCGAGCGGGAAGCCCTGCGGCACGGCGTAGCCCGGGATCGACGGCGCGTTCTCGTCGGCGAAGAAGTACGTGTTACACCGGGCGCCCGGCCGAGGCGAGGCCTGGGCGTCGGCCGCGGTCGGACAGTCCCAGCCATCGTCCGTGGTGGCGGCGGCCCAGGACAGCGACGCGGCGAAGGGCCCGGTACCCCGCGCGGGGTAGGCGGCGGCGATCTTCGCGGCCGCGGCGGTGCCGGCGGCCTGGGCGTCCTACAGCGGCGTGAAGAGCGTGTGGCGGCCCAGCCCCCGGGGCCAGCGCGTTCTTCGCGAAGTACGCCGAGCACGAGCGGCTTTCCATGATCGCGCGCTCGACCAGCCCCTTAGCCTGCGGCGCGGACAGCAGCGCGCAGGTCGCGAACGCCCCGACGACTCGCCGAACACCGTGACGTTGCCCTGGTCGACCAGCCGTGTGGGGTCGTAGTCGGCGCCCGCACCGGCGCCGTCGCCGCCGTGCAGCCACACCATCACCGGACGCGAGGGGCCGGACTTCGCAGGCGTGGTGACGTTGAGGTAGAGGCAGTCCTCGGTGACGCTCGGCTGCCCGCCGGGCGAGTCGGCCGCCTGCGGACAGCGGTTGCCCGGCTTGCCGGTAGGCGGTCCGTCGCCGTCCGGCATCCAGGAAGGACGACCGGGCGTCCGACCAAAGCACGAGAAAGCCTGCCGAGGCGCCCACCGCGGACCTTCTGAAGTTGGGTGTGACGATCACGGTTCGGGAAGGATGGCCCGTGGCGGCCGCGCTGAGTAGCGTGACGGTTGATGAGTGAACGCACCTGGGGCTTCCGCACCCGCGCCCTGCACGCGGGTGGCACGCCCGACCCCGCCACCGGCGCACGCGCCGTGCCGATCTACCAGACCACCAGCTTCGTGTTCGAGGACGCGGCCGACGCGGCCAACCTCTTCGCGCTGCAGAAGTACGGGAACATCTACAGCCGCATCGGCAACCCGACCGTGGCCGCGTTCGAGGAGCGCCTCGCGAGCCTCGAGGGCGCCATCGGCGGCGTGGCGACGGCCAGCGGCCAGGCCGCGGAGTTCCTCACCTTCTCCGCGCTGGCCGAGGCGGGTGAGCACATCGTGTCCGCGAGCGGCCTCTACGGCGGCACCGTCACGCAGCTCACCGGCACGCTCAAGCGCTTCGGGGTCGAGACGACGTTCGTCAACGGCGGCATCGAGGACTACGCGAAGGCCGTCACCGACAAGACGCGGCTGATCTACACCGAGGTGATCGGCAACCCGTCGGGCGGCATCGCCGACCTGGCCGGGCTCGCGGACCTCGCGCACTCGCACGACATCCCGCTGGTCGTCGACGCGACGCTCGCGACGCCGTACCTGTGCCGCCCGATTGAGCACGGCGCGGACATCGTGCTGCACTCGGCCACGAAGTTCCTCGGCGGCCACGGCACCACGCTCGGCGGCGTGGTCGTGGAGTCGGGCCGCTTCGACTGGGGCAACGGCAAGTTCCCGCGCATGACCGAGACCGTCGACTCGTACGGCGGCCTGAAGTACTGGGAGAACTTCGGCGAGTACGCGTTCTGCACGCGCCTGCGCGCCGAGCAGCTGCGCGACATCGGCGCGGTGCTCTCGCCGCACTCGGCGTTCCTGCTGCTGCAGGGCGTGGAGACGCTGCCGCAGCGGATGGACGCGCACGTGGCCAACGCGAAGGCCGTGGCGGAGTACCTGAACGCCGACCCGCGCGTGGCCTGGGTTTCCTACGCCGGGCTGCCGGACCACGCCGACCACGAGCTGGCGCGCAAGTACCTGCCGGCCGGGCCGGGCGCGGTGTTCTCGTTCGGGGTCAAGGGCGGCCGGAGCTCGGGCGAGAAGTTCGTGGAGTCGGTGGAGCTGCTGTCGCACCTGGCGAACGTCGGCGACGCCCGCACTCTGGTGATCCACCCGGCGTCGACCACGCACGCGCAGCTGTCGGACGACCAGCTGGCGGCCGCGGGCGTCGGCCCGGACCTGATCCGGCTTTCGGTGGGGCTGGAAGACGTCGAGGACATCCTGTGGGACCTCGATCAGGCTCTCGACAAGGCGGTGGCTGCGTGACCACGGCAGTGAACTACGACGTTTCGGCCGTGGAGCGGCGGCGCATCCTCGGCCGCACGCGGTCGGTGACGGTGATCGGCGCGTCGGCCAACCCGGCGCGGCCGAGCTACTTCGTGGCGACGTACCTGACGTCGTCGACGCGGTACGAGATCAACTTCGTGAACCCGCGCCTCGACACCCTGCTCGGCAAGCCCGTGTACCCGACGCTGGCCGACGTGCCGGGTGAGATCGACCTGGTGAGCGTGTTCCGCAAGCACGACGACCTGCCGCAGGTGGCCGAAGAGGTCATCGCCGCGGGTGCGCGCACGTTGTGGCTGCAGCTGGGCCTGTGGCACGAGCAGGTGGCCGACCGCGGCCGTGAAGCCGGGCTCGACGTGGTGATGAACCGCTGCGTGAAGATCGAGCACGCGCGCTTCGCCGGCGGCCTGCACCTGGCGGGCTTCAACACGGGCGTGATCAGCTCGCGGCGCCAGTCGGCTCCTTAACCGACCACGAGCGGCACGGTGATCACGGCGGCGATCAGGACCACGAACCCGCTGATCGCCACGGGGTTGCCGAAGTTGAGCGTCCAGCCGATCCCGAAGCGTTTCGGCACGAAGACCGCGTGGTCGGCGCGGTTGACGTAGAGCAGGCCGCCTTTCCAGAAGCGGTCGTCGTCGCGTTCGACGGCGTCGCGGGGCGGTTCGTCGGCGGTCTCCAGGCGGCTCCCGCCTTGGCCGTAGCGGACGGCGAAGACCAGCAGTCCCGCGACGCCCACCAAGGTCGGCAGGATGATCGGCGCGACCGAGATCGACGCCGGGGCCGACCAGATCTGCTCCGCGGCCAGGGCGATCGTCAGGTTGACGCAGGCGCCGAAGAGCAGCAGCAGGCGCGGCAGGGTCGCGGCGAAGCGCCGGTACTGACCGGCGCTGGCCTTCGGACGCGCCGGGTCGAGGTCGGGCCGGAACCGCGGGGCGACGTAGGCCAGCACGCAGAACAGCACCGTCAGCCCGGCCTGCACGAACACCAGGCCGAACGCGCTGCCCACCGACTTCGCGGCCGTACGGTCCGGGGCGCCGGACGCGGTGTAGTGCAGCGCCAGCGTCGCGGGCAGATCCGGGTAGCGCACCACGCCGAGCGCGACTGTCGCGGCGAGCACGAGCAGCGCCGGCACCGCCCACAGCCACGGGAACGGTGGGCGCGTGACGCGGGAGGTGTCGGCGGTGACCGTCTGGCGCAGGCCCTGGTACCAGTCCTCGCGCCGCTTGGCCGAGCGGATCACTGCGCGCGCCCGCACGTACGCCGGCGCGACGACCCCCAGCAGCGCCACGACGACGAGCACCGGCACGAGGACCTGCTGCACGACCACGCCCACGATGAGCCCGGCGACCACCAGCGCGCTCCCGGCCACGCCCACCCACCACCGGTAGATCCGCCGCTGCTCGGCGATCAGCGGGTCGCGGACGCGTTCGGGCGGCACGCGGACGCCGAACGGCACCGTCGGCTTCGCCACCGACGGCATCACCCACGCACTGGCCAGCAACAGCACCGGCGCGAGCAGGTCTCGCAGGACGATCACCCCGATCACGCGCGCACCTCCTCGAACGCCCGCAGCGTCGCCTCGCAGTGGCCGAGGACCTCTCGCTCGCCCAGCCCGTGGGCGACCGCCTCGGCCAGCAACGTCTTCAGCCGCGCCTGCCAGTCGGCCGCGAAACCCGCGGTCGAGGCCCGCTGCACCACCGCGCCGCTTTTCCGGGTGATCAGCAGCAGCCCCTCACGCCGCAGCTGGTCGTAGGCCTTGTTCACGGTGTGGAAGTTGATGCCGAGGTCCACGGCGAGCTGGCGCGTCGAGGGCAACGCGTCCCCGTCGGCGAGGTCCCCGGCCGCGATCGCCTCGACGACGCGGTCGTGGATCTGCTGGTAGATCGGCACCTCGCTGGTGAGGTCGACGTCGAGGATCATCGGTGCTCCAGGAGGGCGCGCACGGCGTTGGCCATGCTCGGGAGGCTCATCGGTCTGTTCTACAACTTATAGAACAGCCGCGCTCGGGGCAACCCCATCGCCGCCCGCGCACCCGTCGCGGTGTGCAGCCGGATCGCCACATACCGCGAAGCCGGCCGATCATGGCCGGTCCTGCCGCGAGGAGCTGGTCAGGCCCGTGAGAAAGTGGCGGTATGGCCAAACCGACCCCGCTGCAGATGCGTAACGCCCTGGCCGCCGTGTTGATGGCGGCGGGGTTCATCTGGGCCGTCGTGACCGGTGCACCGTGGTGGCTCGCGGCGATCTTCGCCGTCGGCACGTTGCTGTCCTGTGCCTCGATCTACCTCAACCGGCCCGGCGCGAACTCCTAACGCACCTCAGGCCGTCGTTTCGGTGAAGCGCGTGGTGACGGCTTCACGCCCGCGTTTGGTGAGCTCGCCGTAGAGACGCAGGCGGGCGAGGCCGCCGTCCGGGTAGATGTCGAGGCGGGCCTCGGTGATCTGCGGGCCGTCTTCGAGGGCGAAGCGGTGGCGGGTGTCCGGCTGCAGACGGGTGCGGGGAAGCAGTGGAACCCAGTCACCGTCGTCGAGGCGGCCCGACAGCGCGGCCCAGCCCGGTGCGTTGCCCTTGAGGTTGCTCGTGTCGACCTCGGCGAAGCGCACGATGCCGGCGCCGGCGAGGCGCACGGTCACCCAGTCGTTGCCGTCGTCGCGGCGGCGCGCGGTTTCCCAGCCCTCGGCCTGGTGCGCGGCGAGCCCGGGCGAGAACAGGTTGTTGGGCGACGAGTAGAACATGTTGCTGCAGCCCGTGACGACGCCGCCGTTGGCCAGCGCGGCGAGGTCGAGCGAGCGCGGGTCCAGCAGCGCGGGGTCGGGCACCGGCGAGCCGTGCACGCGCAGGCGGGCCACGCCGCCGTCCGGGTGCTGCGTGAGGCGGACGTGGGTGAACCGCCGGGCCGACGAGACCTTGAAGAAGTTCTCCGAGTCTCCGGCCACGGGCTCGTGGTCGACCAGCACCTCCCAGTCCATTTCGGACAGTTCCGCCGCGCTCGGGTAGCCGGGTACCGACACCGCTTCCACCGAAACGAACGGCGGGTAGTTGCCCTTGAAGAACGCCGTGTCCACCACCACGCCCGACACCACCCCGGCGGCGCCGAGGCGCAGCACGGCCTGGTCGTCACCCGGTTCGCGGTGCCGGCGCGTCTCCCAGCCGTCGTAGACCTGGCCCTTCGGCCCGAACGTCTCGGCCCGGTGCGCGGGGCGCCACGGGTTGACGAGGTTCTCCTTCTCGGCGAACAGCTCGTCGCTCGCCCACATCACCGTGCCCCCGAACGTGCGGGAAGCGAGGTCCGGCTGGGCTGTCCACTCGGGACGGTCGTGCGACACGTGGTCCTCCATCTCTAACAGTTCCCCCTGGTCAACAGCTCTCCCCGCGGCTCGTCGCCGGTCACCGGCGAACCCCGCAGCCACGTACCGCGCACCACGCCGGCCAGCGGCCGCTGGTCGTACGCGCTCACCGGGTTGCGGTGCTTCAGCGCGGCCACGTCGACAACAAACGCCTCGTCGGGCGCGAACACCGAGAAGTCGGCGTCGTAGCCCACGGCGAGGTGGCCCTTGCGCGTCATCCCGACCTGCGCCGCCGGGCGTTCGGCCATCCACCGCACCACGTCGGCGAGGCCGAAGCCGCGTTGGCGCGCCTGCGTCCACACCGCGGGCAACCCCAGCTGCAGGCTGGAGATCCCGCCCCACGCGAGGCCGAAATCGCCGGTGTCGAACTGTTTCAATTCCGGTGTGCACGGCGAGTGGTCGCTCACGATCGTGTCGATCACACCGTCGGCGAGGCCTTGCCACAGCAGTTCCCGGTTGGCCGCCTCGCGGATCGGCGGGCAGCACTTGAACTGCGTGGCGCCGTCGCGGATCTCCTCCGCAACGAAACTCAGGTAGTGCGGGCACGTCTCCACCGACAGCGCCACGCTCTCGCGGCGCGCGCTCGCGATCAGCGGTAGAGCGTCCGAAGAGGACAGGTGCAGCACGTGCGCGCGGGCGCCGGTGCGCCGGGCCGCCTCGATCACGTGGGTGATGGCCAGGTTCTCGGCGCCACGCGGGCGAGAGCCGAGGAAATCGGTGTACTTCTCACCGTGCGGATCCGGTGCGGCGTCGATGGCGTCGGAGTCCTCCGCGTGCACGATCATCAGCGCGTCGAAACTCGCGAGTTCGCGCAGCGCGGCCTCCAGGCCCGCGGCGTCGAGCGGCGGGAACTCGTCGACGCCGGAGTGCAGCAGGAAGCACTTGAACCCGAACACGCCCGCGTCGTACAGCGGACGCAGATCGCCGGTGTTGCCGGGAATCGCGCCGCCCCAGAACCCGACGTCCACGTGCGTGCGTCCCGAAGCCGCCTTGCGCTTCACCTCCAGCGCGGCGACGTCGACCGTCGGCGGCAGGCTGTTGAGCGGCATGTCGACGATCGTCGTGACCCCGCCGGCGGCGGCCGCGCGCGTCGCGGTCTCGAAGCCCTCCCACTCGGCGCGGCCGGGGTCGTTCACGTGCACGTGGGTGTCCACGAGCCCCGGCAGCAGCACCTCGTCGGCCGCGAGCTCGACCACCCGGTCGGCGGACAGGTCCACGATTCCCTGCTCCAGCGCGACAATCCGGCCGCCGTCGACCCCCAGCGTCGCGGGACCTTCACCGGCCGCCGTCACCGCACGTGCGGCGCGCACCACGAGATCCATCTGCGGGCACACTCCTTCTCCCGTCGGCGATACCGGCAGGTTGTTTCACAGTACGGAAAGTATCTTTCGCCAACCGAGATTAACCACGACGCTCTCGCCTCGTCAACGCCTCGCCTTCCACGTTACGGTCACCGGGTGGAGCTAGAAGCCGAGTTCACCAGCGAACCCTTCCAGGGCGAGGGCGCCCCGCCGGAGCACGCCGTGCGCGCTCGTGACGCGGCCCGCGACGCCGGGCTCGACACCGACTTCGGTCCACTCGGCACACTCGCACGCGGCTCGGCCGACCAGCTGATGAACGCGTTGCCGGCCATCGCGCGGGCCGCACTCGAAGGCGGCGCCACGCGCGTCACGGTCCAGCTCCGGCGCACCGACGAACCGGCGCCGACCCCGCCCGTCGAGCTCAACACCGCGCTGGCCCGGCTCATCGCCGACGTCGAGCGCGAACTGGGCGCGAAGCTCGGCGACCTCGACCGCCCGGACAAGCAGCGAGCGGTCCGGCTGCTGCGCGAACGCGGGGCCTTCAGCCTGCGGAAATCGGTCTCCGCGGTGGCCGAGGCGCTGGGCGTCACGCGCTTCACGGTCTACAACTACCTCAACCGGGAAGTGGACTGACCAGCGCGTTCAACAAAATGTTGACGGCGACGCGAGGGCGCCGTACCGTCGGCAGGCACCAGCTCCCCCGCAGCGAGGAGATCCCGTGCCACTCGCACTCGCCGAGTTCAACACCGCCGACGCCGCCGACGTGCGGCCCGCCCTCACGGCCTGCCTAGCCGTGCCGCGCTGGGTCGACGCGGTGCTCGCCGGCCGGCCGTACGCGGACTTCGCCACGCTCCTGACCACCGCTGAAAAAGCCACTCCCCTGCACCGCGACGAGGTGAGCGCCGCCATCGCCGCCCACCCGCGGATCGGGGAGAAGCCGACGAGCAAGGGCGCCGACGCCGAGTGGTCGCGCTCGGAACAGTCCGGTGTGGACAACGCCGACGAGTTCGCCGCCGCCAACGCCGAGTACGAAGCCCGTTTCGGCCACGTGTTCCTCGTGTGCGCCGGCGGCCGCAGTGGCGCGGAACTGCTCGCGAACCTGCGGTCGCGGCTGGGCAACGACCCCGAGACCGAACTCGACGTGGCGGGCGCGGAGCTGGCGAAGATCGCCGCGCTGCGCCTGCGGAAAGCGATAAACGCATGAGCTTGGTGACCACGCACGTGCTGGACACGGCCGCCGGCAAACCGGCCGCCGGCATCGCCGTGCGGTTCGAACGCGGCGACGGCACACCGCTCGCCGAGGGCGTCACCGACGACGACGGACGCGTGCGCGACCTCGGCCCCGACACCCTCGAACCCGGCGTCTACCGGCTGATCTTCGACACCGGCGCCTACCTCGGGCCCGAAGCGTTCTTCCCCGACGTCACCATCGCGTTCCGCATCACCGACGGCACCTCGCACCACCACGTGCCGGTGCTGCTGAGCCCGTTCGCCTACTCGACCTATCGCGGGAGCTGACCGTGGGAATCTCCTTGGGCCCCAACCAGTACGGCAAGGCGGAGGTCCGCCTGGTCACCGTCCGCCGCGACGGTCCGGTGCACCACCTGCGCGACCTCACCGTGTCCACGGCCCTGCGCGGCGACCTCGCGGCCACGCACCTGACCGGCGACAACAGCGCCGTACTGACCACTGACGCGCAGAAGAACACCGTCTACGCGTTCGCGAAGCAGCAGGACGTCGGCGAGATCGAGGACTTCGCGCTGCGCCTGGGCCGCCATTTCGTCGCCACGCAGGAAGCGATCACCGGCGCGCGCATCACCGTCGCCGAGCACGCCTGGGAACGCATCCCCGTCGACGGCAAACCGCACGACCACGCGTTCAGCCGTTCTGGGGGCGAAAGCCGCACGACCACCGTGACCGTGCACGCCGACCGCGCGTGGGTGGTGTCCGGTGTGGACGGTCTGACCGTGCTCAAGTCGGGCGGCTCGGAGTTCCACAGCTTCCCGCGCGACGCGTACACGACGCTCGCCGAGACCGACGACCGCATCCTCGCCACCGCCGTCACCGCGCGCTGGCGCTACGACGGCGACCCAGTCGATGTCGACTGGGCCAAGAACCACCAGGAGATCCGGCGGACGCTGCTGCAGGCGTTCGCCACGAAACACAGCCTGTCGTTGCAGCAGACCCTGTACACGATGGGCGAAGCCGTGCTGCTCGCGCGGCCCGAGGTCGCCGAGGTCCGGCTTTCCCTGCCGAACAAGCACCACTTCCTCGTCGATCTGAGCCCCTTCGGCCTCGAGAACCACAACGAGGTGTTCTACGCCGCCGACCGCCCGTATGGCCTCATCGAAGGCACCGCGGTCCGCGACGAAGCCGAGGAGCCCGGCCCGGCCTGGACCGACGCCGTGCTCTAGCCCCGAATCCCACCGGGAGAGCACATGTCAGAACGACCTTCCCGTCATCCCGTCGATGTGGGCCCGAAGTGGCCACAGCTCGTGCTCGGCGGAATCCAGCACGTCGCGGCGATGTACGCCGGCGTGGTGGCTCCACCGCTGGTGATCGGCGCGGCCGTCGGGCTCTCGCCCGGCCAGCTGAGCCTGCTCATCAGCGCGTCCCTCTTCACCGCCGGCCTCGCCACCCTGCTGCAGACGCTCGGCGTGTGGCGCTTCGGCGCGCGACTGCCGCTGGTCAACGGCGTCACGTTCGCGTCCGTCGCGCCGATCCTGTCGATCGCTCAGCAGCACGCCGGCAACGCGCTGGGTGTCGTCTACGGCGCGACGCTCGTCGGCGGCGTGTTCGTGGTGCTGGCCGCGCCGTTCTTCTCGAAGCTCACCCGGTTCTTCCCGCCGGTCGTGACGGGGACCGTGATCACGCTCATCGGCGTCTCGCTGTTGCCAGTGGCCGTGCAGTGGATTTCGGCGCAGCAGCCGGCCGCGCGGCCGAGCGGGCTGCTGCTGGCGGGCGTCACGCTGGTCGCGGTGCTGGTGTTCACGCGGTTCCTCAAGGGTTTCTGGAGCCGGATCGCACTGTTGCTGGGCCTGGTCGCCGGGACGCTGGTGGCGTGGCCGCTGGGTGAAGTCGACACGTCGACTTTGAAGCAGGCGCCGGTGTTCGGCATCGCCACGCCGTTTCACTTCGGCGCGCCGGTGTTCGACATCGCGGCGATCGTGTCGATGCTCATCGTGATGCTCGTGGTGATGGCCGAGAGCACGGCCGACCTGCTGGCGCTCGGCGAGATCGTCGGGCGGCCGACCACGAGCCGGACGCTGGCCGACGGACTGCGCGCCGACGGGCTGGCCACCGCCGTGAGCACCGTGTTCGGCGGGTTCGCGTGCACGGCGTTCGCGCAGAACATCGGGCTCGTGTCGCTGACGCGGATGGTCAGCCGGTACGTGGTCGCGGCCAGTGGCGTGGTGCTGGTGGTGCTCGGCGCGCTCCCGGTGACCGGCGGGATCGTCGCGCTCGTGCCGCAACCGGTGCTCGGCGGGGCCGGGCTGGTGCTGTTCGGCAGTGTCGCGGTGAGCGGTGTGCGGACGCTGGCGAAGGCGTCGTTCGAGCATCCCGGCAACGTCGCGATCGTCGCCGCGTCGCTGGGCGTGGGCCTGATTCCCATCGCGGTGCCGGGTTTCTACTCGGGCTTCCCGGCGGCGCTGCAGGTGGTGCTGAACTCCGGCATCAGCACGGGCTGCCTCACGGCCGTGGTGCTGAACCTGGTCTTCGGCGAGCGGTTGATAGAACGCTCTACCGCCCCGGAGCTATCCTCGGTGCCGTGACAGGCACGAAGGACCGCATCCTGGCCGCAGGCGCGGAGCTCTTCCGCCGCGGCGGCTACACCGGCACGGGCGTGAAGCAGATCGTTGAGAAGGCCGGCGCGCCCTTCGGCTCGCTCTACCACTTCTTCCCCGGCGGCAAGGAACAGCTCGCCGAAGAGGTCATCCGCACGTCGGGCATGGAGTACGCGCAGCTGTACGACCTCTTCATCGCCCCGGCGCCCGATGTCGTGAGCGGCATCGAGGCGTTCTTCGCCGCCGGCGTGACGACGCTGCTGGACACCGACTACGTCGAGGGCTGCCCGATCGCCACGGTGGCCCTGGAAGTCGCGACGACGAGCGAACCCCTGCGCCAGGCGACGGCCGACGTCTTCACGGCGTGGATCGACGCGGGCACGGAGAAGTTCGCCGCCTTCGGCCTGCCGGCCGAGCAGGCGCGGGTGCTGACGATCGCACTCATCACCAGCCTGGAGGGCGCGTTCGTACTGGCGCGCTCGATGCGTTCGCCGGAGCCCATGGCGGTGGCAGGCGCGGCGGTGGTGGACGTGGCCCGGCGCCTGCTGGCAGAACTGGACCACGACGGGAAGAAGCGCTAGCGGTAGTCGGGCGTCCAGCGGGCTTGGCGGACCGTTTCGGCGAGCCCGCGGTCAGCTCTCGCTCGACTCGTCCTTGTAAGGGCCGGCGTTGAGTTCCGTCGAGGCCAGGTCGACCTCATCCTCTCCGTGATGCCACAGGTAGATCCACTCGCTGGTGACCTGCAACTTGGTAGCCCACGGAAACACGCGGGCAGCGGTTCCTTGGATCACCGTGGTGAAGTGGGCAATCGCCGACTCAACCTTGCTCCAGTGGATGTTGCGCCGCAGCCCAGCGGGCACGTGGAGGTCGAAGGTCAAACGGAGGACATGGGGGCTTTCACTGCTCACTGCCGTATTTCCCAGGATACGCAAATTTCAGGAAATACAAAGATTTACACGAAAGAGCCTACCTCGGTCCGCGATCAGGCTTCCGACGGTGCCGCGCTCGATCGCAGAACCCAGGCGCCGGGGAGCTCCTGGCTGCGCGGCGGCAACGATCCGACGCGAGCCGAGAACACCTGTTGGCACCGACTCCAGCGAGGACAGGCCGGGAATCCCGCTGCCATCTATGAAGGACACCTCAAGGGCGCAGGGCTGTCGGGCCCTCTCCCCCCGGCGCGCTAGCGGTAGTCGGGCGTCCAGCGGGCTTGGCGGACCGTTTCGGCGAGGTGGTCGTTTTCCGGGGCGACGCCGTCCTTGATCGCCTGCTCGGCGACGGCGATGGCGATCCGCGTGGCCACTTCCGGCACGTCGTCCCAGGACGGCAGCAGTGGTTCGTCCGGGTCGGCGAGGGCGGGGGACGCTTCGCCGAGCGTCTTGGCGGCGACGCGCATCATCGCGTCGGTCACGCGGGTGGCGCCGGACGCCGTGACGGCCAGGCCGATGGCCGGGAAGATGTAGACGTTGTTGCACTGCGCGACGCGGTGCTGCTTGCCGTCGCGCTCCACCGGCCCGAACGGCGAGCCGGTGGCGACGAGGGCGCGGCCGCCGGTCCAGAAGTCCAGCTCACGTGGATGCGCCTCGGCGCGGCTGGTGGGGTTGGAGAGCGGGAAGATGATCGGCCGGTCGGTCTTGGCGGCCAGCTCACGCACGATTTCCTCGGTGAACGCGCCCGCCGCCGTCGAGAGGCCGAGCAGCACGCCGACGTCGACGTTGTGCACGACGTCGGCCAGCCCGGTGCCGGTCCAGCCCTGGGTTTTGGCGGCCGGCTGGGCGAATCGGCGCTGGCTTTCCGACAGGTCGGTGCGGTCGTCGGTGAGCAGGCCCGCGATGTCGACGACCCAGATGCGCCCGGCCGCCTCGGCGTCGGACAGGCCCTGGGCGACCATCTCCTGGCGGATCATCTCCAGCACGCCGATGCCGGCCGAGCCCGCGCCGAGCATCACCACCTGCTGCTGGGAAAGCGGCCGCCCGGCCACCTTCGCCGCGCCGTGCAGCGCGCCGACCGCGACGGCGGCCGTGCCCTGGATGTCGTCGTTGAAGGTGAGCAGGCGGTCGCGGTAGCGGTCGAGGATCGGCTCGGCGTGCGCGGTGGCGAAGTCCTCCCACTGCAGCAGCACCTCGGGCAGCTCTTCGCGCACCGCCGTGACGAAGTCGTCCACGAACGCGTAGTACTCGTCGTCGCCGATGCGCCGGTGGCGCCAGCCGAGGTACTGCGGGTCTTCGAGGCGCTCGACGTTGTCGGTGCCCACGTCGAGCAAGATCGGCAACGTGCGCGCCGGGTCGATGCCGCCGATCAGTGTGTACAGCGACAACTTCCCGATGGGGATGCCCATGCCGCCGATGCCCTGGTCGCCCAGTCCGAGGATGCGCTGGCCGTCGGTGACCACGATGACGTCGACCTCCCGCCGCGGCCGGTTCCTCAGCACTTCCCTGAGGTGCTCGCGGTCGGGATAGGCCACATACAGCCCGCGCGGGCGCCGGTAGATCTCGCTGAACCGCTGGCACGCCTCGCCGACGGTGGGCGTGTAGACGATCGGGAGCGTCTCCTCGAGGTGCTCGGCCAGCAGCCGGTAGAACAACGTTTCATTGCGGTCCTGGAGGCCGCGCAGGAACACGTGCTTGGCCAGGTCCGCCGGCTGACGCGCGAACTCGGCGTAGGTGTGCGCCACCTGCTCGCCGATCGTCTTCTCGGCGTCGGGCAACAGCCCCAGCAGGCCGAGCTCCCGCCGCTCGTCGTGGGTGAAGGCCGTGCCTTTTGTGGTGAGCGGGTCGAAAAGGCGGTCGTGTCCGCGATCCGGCATGTGCGCTCCCCGTCTGATCCACATCGGACGTTCCGCGTCGACTCAACCACGGTGCTGTGGCGTCCGCCAGCCCGCCATTCACCAACCGGACACCACGACACGGACCGCTTTCTCAGGCTCGAAACCGGCGATCGCAGCCCCCAGTACCGCTGCGGCCCGTTCGAACATCGGTTCCGAGGGACACATGAAATCGAACGCCGCCTGGTCCACGGTCAGCAAGCCCGGCGGCAACGGCGAGCCGGCGGTCAACCCCGCGACCACGGCCGCGGCGAATTCGGTGGGCAGTCCCACGATGAGCGGGGACGACCACAGCGCACCCGGAAAGGTCGGTGCGTCCTCGCAGCCGCCCGCGTCGAAAGCCGAGACACCCACGTCGATCCGGGTGAGCGCGCCGTCGCCGGCGGTGAGCCTGCCGCCGAGGAACGCGCGCCCGGGGTTGCCGCTGATGCGGCGCAGCACTTCGACGTGGGCCCGTACGCTCCCGGTCGCAAGCGCGCCCGCCGCGACGGACGTGCGAGTCCACGTCGACAGGGCGTGCGCCGCGAAGTCCCGCCCGTTGCCAACCGCGACCACGCCGTGCCGCGGGACGTGGCAGATCATGTCCGTCACCGGGTCATTCTTGACCCGCCGGCAAGCCTGCACCAGCGATTTCCCCGCCGGGCCCTACGTCCCCGTCAGGTGTTCCGGGCGGACCGGCACCCGGGTCAGTGCCAGGCCCGTCGCGGCGCGGATGGCGGAGACGATGGCCGGGGTGGAGGAGATGGTGGGGGGTTCGCCGACGCCGCGGAGGCCGTAGGGGGCGTGGGGGTCGGGGCGTTCGAGGATGTCGATGGACATCGGGGGCATGTCGAGGACGGTGGGGATGAGGTAGTCGGTGAAGGAGGGGTTGCGGACGCGGCCGCCGTCGACCTGGATTTCCTCCATGACGGCGAGGCCGAGGCCCTGGGCGGAGCCGCCCTGGATCTGGCCGAGGACGGCCTGCGGGTTCAGCGCGCGGCCGACGTCCTGGGCGCAGTCGAGGGCGACGACCTTCACCAGGCCCAGCTCCACGTCCACGTCGACGACGGCGCGGTGGGCGGCGAAACCGTACTGCACGTGGGCGGTCCCCTGGCCGGTGACCGGGTCGAGTGGATACGTGGGGCGGTGGCGCCATTCGACCGTTTCGTCGAACGCCGAGGTGCCCAGCACGGCGGCGAGATCCGCCAGCACCACGCCGTCGGTGGAGACGAGCTTGCCGCCGGCCACGCGGGTGCCGGAAGGCAGGCCGGCGGAGGCCAGGACGCGGGCGCGCACGGCGGCGGACGCGGCCTGCACGGCGCCGCCGGTCACGTAGCTCTGGCGGGACGCCGAGGTCGACCCGCCGTTGCCGATGGAGGTGTCCATGGGCAGCACGGTCACCTGCTCCACGCCGAGCTCGGTGCGCACGATCTGCTGCATGATCGTCACGAGCCCCTGCCCGACCTCGCACGCCGCGGTGTGCACGGTGGCCGCGGGTTCGCCACCGACGAGCTCCAGGCGCACGCGCGCGGTGGAGTAGTCGTCGAAGCCCTCGGAGAAACACACGTTCTTGATCCCCACGGCATACCCGACGCCACGCACCACGCCCTCGCCGTGCGTGGTGTTGGAGACGCCGCCGGGCAGGTGGCGCAGGTCGAACGAGCGCGACGCGGGCAGCGGCCGAGCCCGCAGCCGTTCCAGCAACTCGGCGACGGGCGCGGCCGAGTCCACGACCTGGCCCGTCGGCATCACGGCGCCCTCGGTCATCGCGTTGCGGATGCGCAGCTCGACCGGGTCGAGGCCACACGCGGCGGCCAGCTTGTCCATCTGCGACTCGTACCCGAACGCCGCCTGCACCGCGCCGAAGCCCCGCATCGCGCCGCACGGCGGGTTGTTCGTGTAGGCGCCCCAGCAGTCGACCGCCACATTGTCCACTGTGTACGGTCCGACGCCCAGCGTCGCCGCGTTGGCCACCACCGCGCCGGTGGACGACGCGTACGCGCCGCCGTCGAGGAAAAGGCGCGCGCGGACGTACACGAGCCGGCCGTCGGAGGTGGCGCCGTGCTCGTAGTACATCTTCGCCGGATGGCGGTGCACGTGGCCGTAGAACGATTCTTCGCGGTTGTAGACCATCTTCACCGGCTTGCCGGTGTGCAACGCGAGCAGGCACGCGTGCACCTGCATCGACAGGTCCTCGCGGCCGCCGAACGCGCCGCCGACACCGCCGAGCGTCAGCCGCACCTGCTCGACCGGCAGCCCGAGCGCCGCGACGATCTGCTGCTGGTCCACGTGCAGCCACTGCGTCGCGACGTACAGGTCCACGCCGCCGACCGTGTCGGGTACCGCGAGCCCCGACTCCGGGCCGAGGAAGGCCTGGTCCTGCATGCCGACCTCGTACACGCCGGACACCACGACGTCGGCCCGGACATCCTCGGAACCACGCCGGATGCGCACGTGGCGCACCACGTTGCCGTCGGGGTGCAGCGAAAGGCCCTCGCCGTTCACTGCCGCCTCGGAACTGGTGACGGGCGTCAGCTCCTCATACGTCACCTTGATCCGCTTCATCGCCCGCCGCGCCGTCTCCGGGTGGTCGGCGGCCACGAGCGCCACGGGCTCACCCTCGTAGCGCACGACCTCGTCGGCGAGCACCGGCTGGTCGGCGTGCTCCAGCCCGTAGCGGTTGACGCCGGGCACGTCCTCGTGGGTCAGCACCGCGTAAACCCCTTGCACGGCAAGGGCTTCCGTGAGATCGATCCCGGTGATCCGCGCATACGGGTGGGGGCTGCGCAGGGTCGCGCCCCACAGCATGTCCTCGTGCCACAGGTCCGACGAGTACGCGAACTCGCCGCGCACCTTCACCGTGCCGTCGGGCCGCGGCGCGTTGGCGCCGACGCCGTTGACGGTGGCTGACGAAGTCGTGGTGGTGGTCGTCGTCATCGGTCCTCCCGCAGCCGGGCGCACGCGGCGGCCAGGTCGCGGGCGATCGCGGACTCGTCCTCCTCACGCAGCGTGCCGTGCTCCACGACGGTCCGGCCGCCCACGAGCAGGCGCGCCAACGGCGGGGTCGCGCCCAGCACGAGCGCGGCGACCGGGTCGGTGATACCCGCGTACTCGAGCCCCGACAGGTCCCACACGGCGAGGTCGCCGAGCTTGCCGGCCTCGACCGAGCCCAGCTCGGCGTCGCGGCCGAGGCAGCGAGCGCCGCCCATCGTGCCGAGCCACAACGCTTCCCGGGTGGTCAGCGCGGTCGGCCCGCCGCGTTGGCGAGCCTGCAGCAACGCCTGGTGCAGCTCCTCGCCGAGCCCGCCGGACTCGTTGGACGCGGCGCCGTCGACCCCGAGGCCCACGGGCGCGCCGGCGTCCAGCAGGTCGCGCACGGGGGCGATGCCCGCGCCGAGGCGGCCGTTGGACGTCGGGCAGTGCGCCGAGCCCGTGCCGGTGGCGCCGAAGCGGCGGATCGCGTCGGGCGAGAGGTGGATGGTGTGCGCGAGCCAGACGTCGCTCGCCAGCCAGCCGAGCTTGTCCGCGTACTCGGCGGGCGTGCAGCCGACCTCGGCCAGGCACTGGCGTTCCTCGTCGAGCGTCTCGGCGAGGTGCGTGTGGAGCCGGACGCCCTTGCGGCGCGCGAGGTCGGCCGCGCCGGTCATCAGCCGTTCGGTGACGGAGAACGGCGAGCACGGGCCGACCGCGATCCGCAGGTGCGCGTCGGGCGACGAGTCGTGGAACCGGTCGATCACCGCCTCCGTGCCGACCAGTGCGGCGTCGGTGCCCTCCACGAGGTTGTCCGGCGGCAGGCCACCGTCGGACTCGCCGCGGTCCATCGAGCCACGGACCAGGTGCAGCCGCAGGCCGACGCGCTGCCGGGCCGCGACGAGCGCCTCGACCTGGTCGCCGCCGTCGCGGGGGAAGACGTAGTGGTGGTCGGCCACGGTCGTGCACCCGGTGAGCGCGAGTCGCGCCATCCCGGCGGTGCCCGCGGCGTGCGTGATGTCCGCGTCGAGCCGGCCCCACACGGGGTAGAGCGCGACGAGCCACTCGAACAGCGTGTGGTCGGCGGCCATCCCGCGCGTGGCCCACTGGTAGAGGTGGTGGTGGGTGTTGACCAGGCCCGGCGTGACGAGGCAGCCGGACGCGTCCACGTGCTCCTCGGCATCGCCGGTGAACGTGCCTTCGCCGACTTCGGCGATCACGCCGTTGTCCAAGAGCACGTAGCCCGAGCCGTATTCGGGGCCGCTGACCGTGGCGATCGCGGCGTTCTCGATGACCGTCCTCATGCGACACCACTCTTCGCAACAGCGGCGGCCCGCACGGCGTCGAGGATCTTCTCGTACCCCGTGCACCGGCAGAGGTTCCCGGCCAGCGCCTCGCGGATCTCCTCGTCGCTGGGCTCCGCCACGCGGTTGAGCAGGTCGTGGGCCGCGACGACGAGGCCGGGGGTGCAGAAGCCGCACTGCACGGCGCCGTTGTCCACGAAGGACTGCTGCACCGGGTCCAGCTTGTCGCCGTCGGCCAGCCCTTCGACGGTGCGCACCGAGCGGCCCTCGACCTGACCTGCCGCGACGAGGCACGAGCACACCGGCACGTCGTCGAGGTACACCGTGCAGGACCCGCATTCGCCCTGCTCACAGGCGTTTTTCGAACCCGGCAGGCCGAGCCGCTCGCGCAGCACGTAGAGCAGGCTCTCGCCTTCCCACACGTCGTCGGCCTCGCGGGCCTCGCCGTTGACGGTCACGTTCACGCGCACGTGCGCTCACTCCCCCGGTGTTCGTCCCAGGCCCAGGTCAGCGTGCGCCGAGCGAGCACGGCCAGGGCATGTCTGCGGTAGTCCGCGCTGCCGCGGACGTCGTCGATCGGTGCGGCGGCCTCGGCCACGAGCTCGCCGAAGCGTCGTTTCAAGGAGTCGGCCAACGCCGTGGGCGCGTCCCACGGCAGCTCCGCGGCCAGGAATTCCTCGGCCGCGCGGGCCCGGCGCGGGGTGGGTGCGGCGGACCCGACCGAGGCGCCGACCTCCCGCTTCGCAGGCCGCAGGTTCACCGCGAAGGAACAGACGGCGATCACCATCGCGTTTCGCGTGCCGACCTTCGCGAACTGCTGGGGACCCGCGTGCGCGGGCAGGTGGACGGCGGTGATCAGCTCGTCGGGCTCCAGCGCGTTGCGCTTCACGCCGAGATAGAACTCCTCCGCCGGCAGCACCCGCGTCCCCCGGACGGACGCGACCTCGACGCGCGCGCCGAGCGCGAGCAGCACCGGGTGCGTGTCGCCTGCCGGTGACGCGGCGCCGAGGTTGCCACCGACCGTGCCGCGGTTGCGGATCTGCGGCGAACCGACCGTGCGCGACGCCATCGCCAACGCGGGCAAAGGTTCACCCAGCTCGGTGATCACGCGCGAATAAGACACGGCCGCACCGAGCCGGATGGTGCTTTCCGGAAGAGTCCCGTCCGAAGTGGACCACTCGGCCAGCTCAGCGACACCGGTGAGATCGAGCAGCGCGGCCGGGCGGCGGTGGTCGAAGTTCAGCTCCACCATCACGTCCGTGCCGCCGGCGATCGGCACCGCGTCGGGGCGTTCGGCCTTCACGGCCAGCGCCTCGCCCAGATCGGCAGGTCGCAGGAAATCCACGCTCGAGCTCCTCCCCTCGGCCTGATGTCCCAGTACACGCCGAACCCGCCCGCGCGGCAACGGTGCCCCGCCATGAAAGCCGCCCCAGCGGAAGACCACCCGTTTGTGCTTTCCTACAAGCCTGATGACGACCGTGAGAACCCTGCTGGGCCTGCCCGGCCTGCGCCCGCACCCGAGCACCGCCGAGGACCTGCTCGACCGCGCCGTCACGCGGATCTACGTGACCGAGCTGCCCGACCCGGGCCGCTACCTGACGGCGGGCGAGCTCGTGCTGTCCGGGCTGCTGTGGTGGCGCACGCCGGGTGACGCGGAGCCGTTCGTCGCCGCGCTGGCAGCCGGGGGCGCCGCCGCGTTGGCCGCGTCGGGCGCGGACGCCGGCGGCATCCCGGAAGACGTCATCGACACCTGCGCGCGCCACGGCGTCCCGCTGCTGGAAGTGCCGCCGGACCTGTCGTTCGCCGTGGTCACCGAACGCGTGGTGCTGGCGCTCGCGGCCGCCGCCGACGGGGCGCGCAAACGCTTGCTCACCGCCGCCGCGGAGGACGCGCCGCTGGAAGACCTGCTGGCCCGCGCGGCCGAGGAGCTCGGCACGGCGTGCTGGGTCCTCTCGGGCGTGCCCCGCGTGGTGGCCGGCACGGCACCGCTGCCGGTGTCGGCGGCCGAGCCCGTGCGCCAGTTCGCCGCCGCCCGCGCCCGGCCCACGGCGGCGGGCGGCCTCACCGTGCTGCCGGTGGAGAGCCGCCACGCGGTGCCGTGGCTGCTCGCCGTGGACGGACCGCTGAGCACCGCGCAGACGGAGCTCGCCGAGGAGCTGGCCGGACTCGTCGGGCTGGCTCGCGCGCGATCGCGCCCGTCGCCGGCGCCGCTCGGCGGCAACGTCCGCGCGGTCGCGCTGCGCACGGAAGACAGCGCGGAAGCCGACGACGTGCTCGCCGAACTCCTGGCCACCACGGGGAAAGCGATCACGCCGACCGGCAGCCGCGACCACACGGAGGCGCTCGCCCTCGTCGCCGACGACGGTTCCTGGCCCGCCGGCTGGGCCGGCGACGCGGTGACCGCTCTGTCCACAGTGGAACCGCTGCTGCGCGCGACGCGGATCCTCGCCGGTGTCAGCGATCCCGTGCCCGCGGCGGAGTCACGCGGCGCGTTCGAAGTGGCGCGTCACGCGCTTTCCCTTGCCGCGGAGCGGGAAGGTGACGTGGTGGTCGTGCCCGCCGCCGCGCTCGGCGTGCACCAGCTGCTGCTCGCCGGCACGTCCACCGACCTGCGCGCCGCGTTGCGCCGGCGCCTGCTCGGCCCGCTGCTCGACTACGACGCCGAGCAGCATTCGGACCTCGTGCGCACCGTGCGCGTGTTCCTGGAGTGCTCCGGCTCCCCCACGCGCGCGGCGAAAACCCTGCACATCCACGTGAACACCCTGCGCTACCGCATCGGCCGCGCCGCCGAGCTGCTCGGCGTGGACCTCACGGACTTCGTCGCGCAGGTCGACGTCTACCTGGCCCTGACCTCGGAGTCCTGAACCGCCGTGAAGGGCACCTTCCGGGAATCCGGTGCCCTTCACGGACTCGTGGTCAGAGAGCCTTCGCGGCCCGGTCGGCGACCAGCTTCAGGAACCGGCCCGGGTCGGCCAGCTCGCCGCCCTCGGCCAGCAGCGCCATGCCGTGCAGCAGCTCTGCCGTCTCGGCCAGCGAACCGTCGGCCGGGTTCTCCGCGAACGCCTTGCGCAGCCCGGAGACCAGCGCGTGGTCCGGGTTGAGCTCCAGGACCCGCTTGATCTGCGGCATCTCCTGGCCCATCGCGCGGTACATCTTCTCCAGCGTCGGCGTCATGTCACCCGAGTCGCCGACGATGCACGACGGCGAGGTGGTCAGCCGCGAGGACAGGCGGACCTCCTTGACGCTGTCGGTGAGCGTCGCCGACATCCACTTGAGCAGGTCCGAGTACTCGGCCTTCTGCTCGTCGGACGTCTCCTCGCCGCCGAGGTCGACCTCGCCCTTGGCCACGGACTGGAACGACTTCTCCTCGAACCCGCCCACGCCGTCGACCCACATCTCGTCGACCGGGTCGGTGAGGATGAGGACCTCGTAGCCCTTGGCGCGGAACGCTTCCAGGTGCGGCGAGTTCTCGATCACCGTGCGCGACTCGCCGGTGAGGTAGTAGATGTGCTCCTGGCCTTCCTTCATCCGCGAGACGTAGTCACGCAGCGAGGTCGGCTTCTCCGCGTGGTTCGTGGAGGCGAACGACGAGATCTCCAGGATGGCCGGGCGGTTCTCCGGGTCGTCGAGCAGACCCTCCTTCACCGCGCGGCCGAACTCGCGCCAGAACGTCGCGTACTTCTCGGCGTCCTCGGTCATCATCGTCTTGATCGTGGAGAGGATCTTCTTCTCCAGCCGCCGCCGGATCGCACGGATCTGGCGGTCCTGCTGCAGGATCTCGCGCGAAACGTTCAGCGAGAGGTCCTGCGCGTCGACGACACCCTTGATGAAGCGCAGGTAGTTCGGCATCAGCGCTTCGCAGTCGTCCATGATGAACACGCGCTTCACGTACAGCTGCACGCCGCGCTTCGCGTCCCGCATGAACAGGTCCATCGGCGCCTGCGCCGGGATGAAGAGCAGTGCCTGGTACTCGAACGTGCCTTCCGCTTGCATGCGGACGGTTTCGAGGGCGTTGTTCCAGTCGTGGCTGATGTGCTTGTAGAACTCCTGGTACTCCTCGTCGGAGACTTCCGACGAAGGGCGGGCCCAGAGGGCCTTGCGGGAGTTGACGGTCTCGAACTCCGGCGCGGCAGGCTCTTTCGCGTCTTCGTCGGTGGCTTCTTCCGTGGCTTCTTCGGCGGCGGCCAGGGGGCTGGGCTGCTTGGCCATCCGGACGGGCCAGGTGATGAAGTCGGAGTAGCGCTTGACGATCTCGCGGACCTTCCACTCCGACGTGTAGTCGAAGAGGTGGTCCTCGTCGTCGGCCGGCTTGAGGTGCAGCGTGACCGCGGTGCCCTGCGGGGCGTCGGCGACCGGTTCGATCGTGTAGGTGCCCTCGCCTTCGGATTCCCAGCGGACGCCGTCGGTGGTACCGGCTTTGCGGGTCGTGAGCGTGACCTTGTCGGCGACCATGAAGCTGGAGTAGAAGCCGACGCCGAACTGGCCGATGAGGTCCTGCGAGCCCGCCGCGTCCTGGGATTCCTTGAGCTTGCGGAGGAACTCGGCGGTGCCCGACTTGGCGATGGTGCCGATGAGGTTCACCACGTCGTCGCGGGACATGCCGATGCCGTTGTCGCGGACGGTGAGGGTGCGGGCGTCCTTGTCGAGGGTCAGCTCGATGTGGAGGTCGGCGGTGTCGGCTTCGAGGTCCTTGTCGCGGTAGGTCTCGAGGCGGAGCTTGTCCAGTGCGTCGGAGGCGTTGGAGATGAGCTCGCGGAGGAAGATGTCCTTGTTCGAGTAGATCGAGTGGATCATCAGCTGGAGCAGCTGGCGGGCCTCGGATTGGAATTCGAGGGTTTCGGGTTGTGTCGGTTGAGTCGCCGATTGTTGAGACATGGTGTCGCGTTTTCCTTTCCCACCCCACACCAGAAAGACGGCAGGGAGCCTACCTGGGGTGGGTTGTTGTCCTCGCGGGGTGTTGGGTGGGGTGTTGGTCCTCGCGGGGTGTGGCGTGGGGTGTGAGGGGTTCTTGGTCCTCGCAGGGCGTGTTGCGTCAGGCGTGCACCCCGAAGCTGGATTGTGTTGACGGCCGGTGAGGCGTTGTCAAGGCGGGAAAGCGTGCCTTGACAACGCCTCGCCGGCCGCAAAGAGGCTTCGGATCGGGGTGCCGGGGCGGGGCTGGGTGCAGGTTCCGTCGCGTGGGTGGGCGGCGGTTCGTGGGGTTTGCGCGGCCCGGGTAAGTCGTGAGTTGGGTAGGCGACCGGCGGTTGGGTGGCGACCAGAGCGGCCCAATGTGGCGTTCGGTGCGCTCAACGCACCCAATGCGGCATTCGGTGCGCTCGGCGCAACCAACGCCGCGTTGGGGTGGGGTGGTCAGGCTTGGCGGCGGGTGTAGCGGTCGAGGGTGGCGGCGTCGAAGGGGAGTTCGGCCGGGTCCAGGGCGCCGCAGTGGAGGCCGCCGAGGAGGTAGTGGGCGAGGGCGGCGGCGGTGGCCGGTTCGTCGAGGACGCCGGTCGAGGATTGGGACGCGTAGTCGCTGAGGCGCTTCGCGGCGGTGGGGAAGCCTTCGCGGTAGAAGGCGTAGGTGGCGGCGAAGCGGGTCGGCAGTTGGTTCGGGTGGAGGTCCCAGCCCTGGTAGAAGCCGTTTTCCAGGGAGCGCCGCACCAATCGCAGGTGTTCGGCCCAGGCGCCGGGGAGGTCGTCGCCGAGGGGGAGGCGGTTGGTGGAGCCGTCGGAGAGGCGGACGCCGGTGCCGGCGGCGGCGACCTGCATGAGGTGCTTCGCGAAGTCGGCGGCCGGGTGGGCCATGCTCTGGTAGGCGGCGCCGATGCCGAGGCCGGCGCTGTAGTCGTAGGTGCCGTAGTGCAGGCCGGAGCAGCGGCCGTCGGCCGCCTGGATGATGCGGGCGACCGACACGGTGCCGTCGTGGGCGAGGATGGACTGGGCGGTCTCGATCTGGACCTCGAAGCGCAGGGTGCCTTCGGGCAGGCCGTAGGCGGCCTCCAGTTGGCCGAGGACGTCGGCGGCCACAGAGACCTGTTCGACGGCGGTCACCTTCGGCAGGGTGACGACGAAGCCGTCGGGGAGGTCGCCGTTGGTGAGCAAACCGTTCAGGAACAGGTCCAGGGTGCGGATGCCGCGGCGGCGGGTGGCGGATTCGAAGCTTTTGAAGCGGATGCCCACGAACGGGGTGCCACCCGTGGTTGCCAGGACACGGCCGGCCGACAGCGCGGCGGCGTCCTCCGCCTCGTCGCCCGGGTGGCCGTAGCCGTCCTCGAAGTCGATGCGCAGGTCTTCGATGGGCTCGGTGAGCAGCTTCATGCGCACGCGCTCGGCGACGTCCGCGTCAAGACCCAGCACGTCGCCGTGCTCGACGAACACGCGCATGGCCTGCTTGCCCCAGTCGGCGACCAGGCGGGTGCGGTACTGGGACGCCGGCACGTACACGGTGTGCACGGGCCGGCGGCCCGGCGGCTCACCGGGGTACAGCGCCGCGACGCGCGCGTCGGCCTCGGCCAGGCGTGCGTCGGCGGCGGTGTAGACGTCCTCGGTGAGCCGGCCGTCCGCCATTACTTGATGTGCTCGTAGGCCGGGAGCGTGAGGAAGTCCGGGAACTCGTCGGCCAGCGCGACCTGCTCGAACAGCTCGACGGCCGGGGTGAGCACGTCTTCCTTGACCTCGGCCGACAGCTCGCCGCGGACCTCGGCCAGCACGCCGCGCACGAGCTCGGCGGTGACCTTGTCGCCGGTGTCGAGCGTGGTGCCGTTCTTGACCCACTGCCACACCTGCGAACGGGAGATCTCGGCCGTGGCCGCGTCCTCCATGAGGTTGTGGATGGCCGCCGCGCCGTTGCCGCTCAGCCAGGAGGCGATGTAGCGGATGCCGACCTCGACGGCGGCGCGCAGGCCGGCCGCGGTGGCGCTGCCCGGCGTCGAGGCGACGTCGAGGAGCTGGTCGGCCGTGACGCTGACCTCGTCGCGCGTGCGGTCGAGCTGGTTCGGCTTGTCGCCGAGGACCTTGTCGAACTCCTCCTTGCAGAGGGCGACCATGCCGGGGTGCGCGACCCAGGAACCGTCGAAGCCGTCGGCCGCCTCGCGCGCCTTGTCGGCGTGGACCTTCTCGAACGCGCCCTCGTTGACCTTCGGGTCCTTGCTCGGGATGAACGCCGCCATGCCGCCGATCGCGAACGCGCCGCGGCTGTGGCAGGTGTGCACGAGCAGCTCGGTGTACGCACGCATGAACGGCGCGGTCATGGTCACCGAGTTGCGGTCCGGCAGCACGAACTTCTCACCGGCGTCGCGGAAGTACTTGATCACGCTGAACAGGTAGTCCCAGCGGCCCGCGTTGAGGCCCGACGCGTGCTCGCGCAGCTCGTAGAGGATCTCCTCCATCTCGAACGCGGCCGGGATCGTCTCGATCAGCACGGTGGCGCGGACGGTGCCGTGCTCGATGCCGAGGGCCTTCTCGGCGTGGGTGAACACGTCGTTCCACAGCCGCGCCTCGAGGTGGCTCTCCATCTTCGGCAGGTAGAAGTACGGGCCCTTGCCGCGCTTGAGCAGCTCGGCCGCGTTGTGGAAGAAGTACAGGCCGAAGTCGACCAGCGCGCCGACGCCCTGGCGGCCGCCGAAGGTGAGGTTGCGCTCGTCGAGGTGCCAGCCACGCGGGCGGACCACGATGGTGGCGTGCTCGACGTCGGGCTTGAGCGCGTAGCTCTTGCCGCCGCTCTCCAGCGTGATCGTCTCGCGGATGGCGTCGGACAGGTTGACCTGGCCGGACACGACGTTGGCCCAGTGCGGCGTGTTGGCGTCCTCGAAGTCGGCGAGCCACACCTTGGCGCCGGAGTTGAGGGCGTTGATGGTCATCTTGCGGTCGGTGGGACCGGTGATCTCCACGCGGCGGTCGCGCAACGCCGGCGGCGCCTCGGCGACCTTCCAGTCGCCTTCGCGGATCTCCTTGGTCTCCGGCAGGAAGTCGAGCCGGCCGGTCGTGCGGGCCTCTTCGCGGCGCTTGCCGCGGGCCACGAGCAGCTCGTCCCGGCGCGCCGCGAAGGCGTCGTGGAGCCCCGCCAGGAAGGCGAGGGCTTCCGGCGTCAGGATCTCGTCGCCGCGCTCCACCGAGCCGCCGAGGACCTGGACTTCAGACATGCGAAACACCCCGAGTCGTGCTTTGGATAACGTCCCTACGGTTTTTACCTGACGGACTATAGTTTCTGCATAGCGGAAGCTCAAACGCTCGGAAGAAGAGGACCTGTGAGGAGGACCACCGGTGGCGGCTGAAAAAGGCGGACGGGACGGCGGCGTCCAGTCCCTGCAGCGTGCGTTCGAGCTGCTGGAGCACCTCGCGGACACGGGTGGGGAGGCCAGCCTGTCGGAGCTCGCGACCCTGTCCGGGCTGCCCATGCCGACCATTCACCGGCTGATCCGGACGCTGGTGGACCTCGGGTACGTCCGGCAGAACACCAACCGCCGCTACGCCCTCGGCGCGCGGCTCATCCGCCTCGGCGAGAACGCCAGCATGCAGTTCGGCTCGTGGGCGCGGCCGCTGCTGGTCGAGCTCGTCGAGGAGGTCGGCGAGACGGCCAACCTCGCCGTGCTGGAACGCGACGAGGTCGTGTACGTGGCCCAGGTGCCCTCCAAGCACTCCATGCGCATGTTCACCGAGGTCGGCCGGCGCCTGCTGCCCCACGGCACCGGGGTCGGCAAGGCGATGCTCGCGCAGCTGCCCGCCGACGACGTCGCGGCGCTCCTGGCGCGCACCGGCATGCCCGCGTACACCGAACACACCTTCACCGACCCTTCTTCGCTCGCCACCGAGCTCACGCGCATCGCTGCCCAGGGCTACGCACTGGACGAGGCCGAGCAGGAGCTCGGCGTCCGGTGCATCGCCGTCGCGGTCCCCGGCATGCCGGTACCCGCGGCGGTGTCCGTGTCCGGCCCGTCCGGCCGGCTGACCGCGGACGCGGTGGCGAGCATCGCGCCCGTGGTGCAGAAGATCGCCGACCGGCTTTCGCAGCAGCTGCCGGTTACCTGAGCTCACCTTCCAGCAGGTCCATCAGCAGGCCGTCGTGAAAGGTGCCGTCGGGGCCGCGTTCGTACTGGCGCAGCAGGCCGACGGGGCGGAAGCCGAGCTTGCTGTATACGTGCACGGCCTTGTCGTTGGCGGCGGCCGGGTCGATCGTCAGGCGGTGGTGGCCCTGGGCGAACAGGTGCGCGGCGAGCACGCGGATGGCCTCCGGGCCGAGGCCGCGACCGTGGTGGCTCGGGGCGACGGCGATGTCGATGCCGGCGTGGCGGTACTGCGGGTCGAGCTCCTCGCAGCTCTGGATGAGGCCGACGACCTCGCCGTCGAGCTCGATGGCGTAGCTGGAGAAGCCGGCTTCCTCGTCGAGGAGGCTTTCGACCTCGTGCACGGCTTCGCCCCACCACCGCGCGACTTCGGGCGTGGACAGGATTTCCTGGGCGCGCTGCCGGTCGTCCCGCGTGAGCGGGCGCAGGCGGACGCGCGGGCCTTCGATGATCATGACTGGGTCTCCTCTCGTCTGGGGGTGTTCGGGTGACGAGGGGAAACGGGCGGTCCACGCGGGCGTCAATCCATGGCTGGAGTGTGCGCCCGCGCGGGCCGGTGTGTCATCTCAATTGCCGACGGCGTGGTCGTCGACCTTCACCGAGTAGCGGACGTCGCTGCCGTTCACGGTGTGGATGGTCGCCGTGAGGCCGTACTTCGTGGACCCGTCGGCCAGTTCGCAGCGCATTTGCTGCCCGACCTTCGCGTCGATCGGGCCGGGGCAGGTGATCGAGTCCGGCCGCCGCCCGAACGAGCTCTGCAGCGCGTCGGCGATCCCCTTCTCCAGATCGGCCTTCGCCACCCGCCGCTGCACCTCCACGTGCGCGGAACACCCGGCCACCAACGCGATTCCGCACACGGCGACAACCACCCGACGCAACACTGTTTGCCTCCTCTAGGTCCAGACGGAACGGGGAAAGGTGAACTCGAACGGGCGCCCGCGGTGCGTCCCGCTCACGATCTCGCGCGCCTCGAACGCTTCGGGCGGCCGGGCGAACACACCGGCTGGAGAGAACAGCTCGTCCACGACGGACCACGCCACCGCGGCCGCGACCAAGGGCGTGCCGCCGACGACGATCACGAGGATCAGAGCGACGCTCACCGGGTCGATTCCTGGTCGTACACGGAGAAGTCGTCGAACTCGCCCTCCGGCGGCACTTCGCGAACCGGCGGGCGCGGCGGCGGTGCCACCGAGGTCGGGCGAGGAGCGCCGAAGAGCTGTTCGTCGGAGTCGAGCACGCGGTCGAGGAACTCCGTGCTGCCGAGGCCGCGACGGACGACGTCGGCCTGCATCCGCGCGGCCGCGGCCTGCGCTTCGCCGATCGCGCGCAGGACGTCGGAAGACAGCACAGCGGGATCGGTCTCGCGGGCGCGTTCGCTGAAGGTGACCGAGGCGATCGCGCCGCCGGGACCGGCAACCACGGTGACCACCCCATCCGGCGACGTGGCGCTGCCCATGGCGTCTTTGAGCTCGTCGGCGACCCGTTGGTACGCCTCGGCCCGGAGGCGGTTGTCGGTCGCGGCCGCGTCGATCGCCTCGATGCGGGCCAGCAGCTGCCGCGCGGTGTCGTTCATGCCGCCTGCTCCGGTTTGACGGTGGTGAGGAACTTCTGGAAGTCGTCGATCACGTGCTCGAACTGGTTCTCCAGCAACGCCGACAGCACCACGTGCAGCACGGCCCGCCGCTGCGGGTCCTGCTGGTCGCGCATCGCCAGGAACACCTGGAACTGCACGAGATCCACCTGCTTGCCCTTGAGCCCGACGGTCAGCTTCACCGCCTGCGTGAGCCCGGGGTTCTCAGCCGAGCCGACCTCGTTGCGCCGCCCGAGCTGCACGCCCTGGGCGCCGGCCGCGCGCAGCTTCTCCACGGCCTCGTCGCCGACCGCCGTGAGCGCGACGTCGTCCTCGCGCAGCTCGCCGGTGATCGTGATGTTCGCGGTGAACCCTTCGCGTGCCGACGCGGGATTCAGCGCGACAAACGCGGCGTCCGGGGTGCCGACCTGGTCGGGCGGAACCGATCGCCAGCCGTCCGGCAGCGAGAACTCGATCGGGACGGGGAGGGTGCCTGCCACTGTGTCTGCTCCGAATCTGCTGGTTCTGGTGGTCAGAAGCCGAGGAAGTCGCCGACGGCGCCGGCCGCGTTCGCGATGCCGTGCCCGACGTCGGACGCGACCTCGCCGACGTCACCGGCCACGTCCTGCACGGTGTCGACGACCTCACCCGGGTCGATGCTCAGGTCGAACCCGACCTTGCCACCGATACCCAGGGCCACGCCGACCGAAGCGCCGACGTGGAACTTCCCGTCGTCGCCCATGCCGAACTGGCCGCTCGCCTCGGCGCCGATCCCGGCCCACGCTTCGCCGTGCGCACCGGCGGTGACACCGGCGACCTCGGCGCTCGCGTTGCCCTCGATCCGGCCGCCCACGAACCCCTCGACGCTGCCCTGCATCCCGGACCAGCCGAGGGAGCCCTGGGCGGATGCCCTGGCCCCGACTTCCGCCGAGGCGTCGCCCTTCACCGCAACGTGGTCGCCGTAGTGAATTTCGCCTTCCGCGCTGCCCTTGGCCAAATACGCCTCGGCCGACGCGCCCGCGGTCAGGCCCAGCGCGGACGCCCCTGCGTGGGCCTCGGCGCCGGCTCCGAGGGCCGCGCCCTCGATCTTGCCGCTGCCGCCGAACGTTCCGTCGCCGAACTTGCCGTCCAGCGAACCGTCGACCAGGTCGACGCTCGCCGAGGCCGACACGGTGCTCTCCGACGTGTCGATGCCGAACTTTTCGAGAAGGCCGCCGAGTTTGTCGGTGAGCATCCCGTCGGACTGCGAACCCCACTCGGCTTCGAAGCTGCGCCCCTTGCCGCCTTTGCCCGCGGCCCAGCCCTTCTCGTCTTCGTCGGTGTCGACCCACTGCTTCTTGTCCGGATCCCACTTCTGGCGCCGGTCGGCACCGAATTTCTTGAGATCCTTCGAATAGCTGCCGTCGTCCTGCTTCTTGAAGCCGAGCTTCTTCGCCGTCTCACCGCCGGCCTCCTCGAGCGCGGCCCGGGCGGCCCGCAGGATCCGCTCGGCCTCCTGCGTCGCGGACTGGCCCGGGTCAGCGAAAGGCGGAACCTGCGCACCGGAGGTGAGGGCTCGGTAGGCCTGGACGGTCCACTGCGCCGACGCGGCCCGCGTGGCCGCCTGCCCCTGCGTGTACAGCTCGATCGCCCGCTGGGCCTCGGACTGGCTGCGCGTGAGTGCGTCGCCGTAGTCGGCCAGCGCGTTGGCGCCGCCGCCCAGGACCCCGATGGTGTCGAACCACTTCTTCGGTTCCTGGCCGAAGGTCTCGCGGAAGCGGTCACTCGCCTCGCCGGTCCACTGCTTCGCGTCGACGCCGGAGAGGCCGTCGGAGATCGCGGCCATTTTCTGGATGTTGCGGACGAGGTCCTTCAGGTCACCCGAGATGAACCGCGGCTCCCCGGGGACGAGGTCCTTCGGGTCGGTCGTCTCCCCCAGCTCGGCGGCCATCAGAAGACCGGCCCTTCGCGGTCCGCCTCAGTGGCGGGGTCAGGGCCCTCCACCTCGGACTTCGGACCGGGGAACAGCTCCCGGGAACGCTCGGGGCTCATCACGTCCGGCGGGAGTTCTTCGATCGACCCGCTGATGCGGCCGGTCCCGCCGCCCGTCCACGCGGGACCGAGCTTCTCGCCTTCGGCCGGGCCCGCGGACCGGTGCAGAATCTCGCCGAGCGGGCCGAAGATGCCACCGTCGGACGGTCCGCCGTGCCCGCCGAACGCCTTCGCCGCGGTTTTCACGATCGCGTCGGTCGCCGTGTCGTCGGCGCCCGCGTAACGCACCGCCGCGGTGCGCAGGTCCTCGCCGTGGCCCTGGGCTTTGCCCTCGAGCGCGTCGACGACGGACTTGATGTCCTCGATGAAGCTGCCCCAGCCCGCCTGCACACCGGGGTGCCCGTAGTCGCCGCTCGGCCCCTGCCACAGCAGGCCCGCGGCGCCTCCGACCACGTCACCGATGGTGTCGGCGGCGCGTTCGAGCTCCTCCGTTACGGCGTCGAACCCGCCCGTCATCCCCGCGAACCCCTCGTCCGGCTGTCACGACGTGATCACCGTGACAGAGACCGGCGGGGGTTCTGCGCTCTTCGCCCGTTGATCACCTCAACGAGCGAATCGTGTCTCAGCCGAGCAGGGCGTCCACGAACGCGCCGGGCTCGAACGGCGCCAGGTCGTCCGGGCCCTCGCCGAGGCCGACGAGCTTCACCGGCACCCCGAGCTCCTTCTGGACCTGGAAGACGATGCCGCCCTTCGCTGTGCCGTCGAGCTTGGTGAGGACGATGCCCGTGACGTCGATGACCTCGGAGAACACGCGGGCCTGGGCGAGGCCGTTCTGGCCCGTGGTGGCGTCGAGCACCAGCAGGACCTCGTCGACCTTCGCCTGCTTCTCGACGACGCGCTTGACCTTGCCGAGCTCGTCCATGAGGCCGGTCTTGGTGTGGAGGCGGCCGGCGGTGTCGACGAGGACCGCGTCAGCACCTTCGTCGATGCCGCGCTTCACCGCGTCGAACGCGACGGCCGCGGGGTCGGCGCCTTCCTTGCCGCGCACGACGGACGCGCCGACGCGGTCGCCCCAGGTCTGGAGCTGGTCGGCGGCCGCGGCGCGGAACGTGTCGGCCGCGCCGAGCACCACGGTGGAGCCCTGCGAGACGAGCACGCGCGCGAGCTTGCCGGTGGTGGTGGTCTTGCCGGTGCCGTTCACGCCGGCGACGAGCACCACGGCGGGCTGCTTCTGGCCGTCGACCTCGTGCGGCAGCGCGCGCACGGCGCGGATGCCGTCCGTGGACAGCGAAGCGGTCAGGACCTCGCGCAGCACTTCGCGCGCTTCGGCGGGCGTGCGCACCGCGCGACGCGACAGCTCGTCCCGCAGGCGCTCGACGATCTGGGTCGTGGTGGCCGCGCCGAGGTCGGCGACGAGCAGCGAGTCCTCGACGTCCTGCCAGGAGTCCTCGTCGAGGTCACCGGCACCGAGCAGGCCCAGCAGGCTCTGGCCGAACATCGAGCGCGACTTCGACAGCCGCCCGCGCAGGCGCTCCAGGCGGCCGGTCGCAGGGTCGATCTCCTCGATCGGGAGCACCGGCTCGATCGGTTCGACGGTGCCCTCGACGGCCGCGGGAGCTTCCGCCTCGGGCTCGGGCAGCTTGACGTCGCGCATCGTGCGCTGGTCGGAGTCGCGCGGCACGGCGGCGTCGTCGCCCACGGCGGGCTGGCCGTCGACCTCCGGGCGGTCCTCGACGGGGTGCTCGGCCGGCACCGGTTCCGGCGCAGCGACGGCCTCAGCCTCGCCTCCGGGCGCGAAGGTGATGCCGCCGGACGCGGTGTACCCGCCGCCCTTCGGCTTCTCCTCGACCTTGCGCGTCTGTTCGAGGCTGATCCGCCGCCGACGTGCGATGAGCAGCCCGGACACCAGCACGGCGACCAGGACGACGACGGCGACGATGACGATCCAGAACCAGGTGCTCGACACGCACCCATCCTGTCATCCGCTCCCCGGCTCCCCCGGACACCCCACCGCGCTACCCCCTTCAGGCCAACGGATCACACGCAGAGTTCCGATTCGGCCAAGACTTCACGGCGCGGCTTGCGTCACCGCTTCACCCCGGCTAAACCACTCCGGATGAAAACCCACGGCTTCCGCGTTCTCGGCCTCCTCTCGGGGACTTCGGTCGACGGCATCGACGTCGCCGTCGCCGAGCTGCACGCCGAAGACGGCACCGTGGTCCTCACTCCGCTCGGCGAGCTCGACGTGCCGTTCACGCCGGAAACCCGCGGGGCAGTGCTGAACGCCCTGCCGCCCAACCCGAGCAGCGCCGAAGCGCTCACCGTCCTCGACACCCGCGTCGGCCAGGCCTTCGCCGAAGCCGCCGCGCGGGGCATCGCCGAGTACGGGCCCGTGGACGTGATCGCGTCGCTCGGCCAGACCGTCTACCACTGGGTGGAGAACGGCGTGGCGCTCGGCACGCTGCAGCTGGGCCAGCCGGCGTGGATCGCCGAACGCACCGGCACGCCCGTCGTCGCCGACCTGCGCATCCGCGACATCACCGCGGGCGGTCAGGGCGCACCGCTGGCCAGCACGCTCGACGCGTTGTGGCTGCGCGGCCTCGCCGAAGAGACGGGCAACCCCGTGGCCGCGCTCAACCTCGGCGGCATCGCCAACATCACGGTGGTCGGGGAGAGCGACGCCGTGTTCGCGTACGACACCGGTCCCGCCAACGCGTTGCTCGACCTCGCCGCCACCCGCGTGACCGGCGGTGAGCAGCACGCCGACGTCGACGGGAAGCTCGCGCTCGCCGGCACCGTCCGCCGGGACCTGCTCGACCGGCTGCTCGCCGACCCGTACTTCGCCGCCGCACCACCGAAGTCCACCGGCAAGGAGCACTTCCACGGCGCCTACCTCGACGCCGCCCTCGCCGGTCTGCCGCCGCTCACGCCCGAAGACCTCCTGGCGACGCTCACCGAACTCACCGCCGCGACCGTCGCCGCCGAATGCCGGCGCCACCACGCGGCGACGCTCGTCGTCTCCGGCGGCGGCATGCGCAACCCCGCCGTGATGGCGGCGCTGGCGGCCGACCTGGCCGGCGTCGCCCTGCGCACGAGCGACGACCTCGGCCTGCCCGGCGCGGGCAAAGAGGCGTACCTGACGGCGTTGCTCGGCTGGCTGACCTGGTGCGGAGTGCCGGCCACGCTGCCGTCGGCGACGGGCGCGCGCGGGCCCCGGCTGCTCGGCGCGATCACGCCCGGAGCGGACCCCCTGAACCTTCCGGCCCCACTGGGGGGCACCGTGGACCGCTTGCGGGTCACGGAAGTTGGCGCACGACGGTAGGAGAAACCCCATGAACCCAGTCGATCTGGTGATCGTCATCGTGTACCTGGCGGCGATGCCGATCATCGGCGTGCTGGTCGGCCGCAGACAGAAGTCCGCGAACGACTACTTCGTCGGCGAACGAAGCATGCCCTGGTGGGCCGTCACGCTCTCGGTCGTGGCCACCGAGACGTCCACGCTCACCGTGATCTCGACCCCGGGCCTGGTCTTCGGCAGCGAGTTCCTCTTCCTCGAGGTGGCGTTCGGCTACATCCTCGGCCGCATCGTCGCCGCGTTCGTGCTGCTGCCCCGCTACTTCCGCGGCAACTACGTGAGCGCGTACGAGTTCCTCGGCCGCCGCTTCGGGCGCGGGCTGCAGGGCACGGCGTCGGTCACGTTCGTGGTCACGCGCCTGCTCGCCGAGGGCCTGCGGCTGTTCGCCGGTGCCATCCCGATCAAGGCGATCCTCGACCACTACGGCATCCACACGTCGTACTGGCACATCGTGGTGCTGCTCACGGCGCTCACGCTCATATACGCGTTCGTCGGCGGCATCAAGTCGGTGATCTGGGTCGACGTGATCCAGTGGTCGCTCTACGTCCTCGGCGCCATCGGCGCGGTCGTGTTCCTCTCGACGAAGCTGCCCGACGGCTGGACCTCGATCGCCGCGAGCCAGGGCAGGTTCCAGCTCACCGACTTCACGTCCAACATCATCACCAGCCCGTACGCGTTCATCGGCGCTGTGGTCGGCGGCGCGTTCCTGTCGATGGCCTCGCACGGCGCGGACCAGCTGATCGTCGGGCGGCTGCTGTCGACCAAGAGCCTGCGCGACGGTCAGCGCGCGCTGATCGGCTCGTCGTTCGTGGTGTTCGTGCAGTTCGCGTTGTTCCTGGTCGTGGGCGCGATGCTGTGGGTGTACACCGGCGGCAAGACGGGCGCGACGGCCACGGCGGTCGCGGCCGGGAAGATGTCCGGCGACGACGTGTTCTCCAACTTCATCGTCAACGACCTGCCCGTAGGCCTGGCCGGCCTGCTCATCGCCGGCATCCTCGCGTCCACGATGGGCGCGCTGGCCTCGGCGCTCAACGCACTGTCCACCTCGACCATCGCCGACCTCTACCAGCGCTTCACGAACCGGTCGGTGGAGGACTCGAAGCTGCTGCGCCACGGTCGCATGTGGACGTTGATCTGGGCGGTCGTGTTCGCGATCTTCGCGTCGCTGTTCACCAACTCGAAGGACCCGGTGATCCAGCAGGGCCTCGGCATCGTCGGCTACACCTACGGCGCGCTGCTGGGCTCGTTCTTCCTCGGCCTGATCGTGAAGAAGGCGCGCCAGGCCGACGCGGTGGTCGCGTTCGCGTGCTCGGTGGTGGGCATGGCGTTCCTGATCCTGTTCGTCAAGTTCGACAAGACCACCACGGCCGTGCACATCCAGTTCGGCGCGGCCACGAAGACACTCGTGCCGATGGCCACCTACTGGTACACGTTCGTCGGCGTGGTGATCACGATGGTCGTCGGCGGGCTGCTCGCGCTGCGCCACCGCGACGCCGACCCGCACGCCGCGGAAGTCGACGCGCCGCAGGAAGAAGTCACCGTCTGACCGGCGGTTGATCACCCCGGCGAGAATTTTCCCCCATCGGGTGAACCGTCCCGGGGTGGGCGCTCGTGCATCTGACGAGCGCCCGCCACCGGACGGCGGGCCCGGATCAGGCGGGGACGATGAAGCGGATTTCTCTGGCACTGGCGGCAGGTTCGATGATCCTCCTGGGCGGTGCGACGGCGTGTTCGTCAGCCTCCGGGGCCGCGGCGGCCGATCCGGGCGCGCCGGCGAAGGCGGCGGCCGGCGCCCAGGCCGGAACGCAGGCGCAGGACCAGGCCGGGACCCAGGACGGCACCCCCGAGGTGATCGCAGCCCCCGCGCAGGTGCAGGTGCCGCCGGGCAACAAGCGCGTGGCCACCTTCCACGGCGAGGGCGTGCAGATCTACGGCTGCACCGACGGCGCGTGGACCCTGATCCAGCCCGCGGCCATCATGTCCGACAACGGCAAGGCCGTGGCCCTGCACAGCAAGGGACCGGTGTGGACGTCCACTGTGGACGGTAGCACGGTCGCCGCCACCGCCGTGCCCGGCAAGGCGGTGCAGCACACCGACGCGATCCCCGAGCTCCTGCTCAAGTCCGACCAGGACACCGGCAAGGGCGTGTTCGGCACCGTCACCTACGTGCAACGGCTGGCCACCAAGGGCGGCCTCGCCCCGAAGGGCGCGTGCACCACGGGTCAGCAGACCTCCACGCCGTACTCGGCCGAGTACGCCTTCTGGACCGCGAACTGAAAGCAACAACGGAAAAGGGGCTCCCCCGGTCACCCGGGAAAGCCCCTTTTCGCACGTCCGGAGTCAGCCCGCGGGCACCGGCTCCTCGTCTTCGGCACGCAGGCGCTGCGAGATCACCTTCGTGATGCCATCACCCTGCATGCTCACGCCGTAGAGCGCGTCGGCGATCTCCATGGTCGGCTTCTGGTGGGTGATGATGATCAGCTGCGACGAGTCGCGCAGCTGCTCCAGCAACCCGATCAGCCGGCGCATGTTGGTGTCGTCGAGCGCCGCCTCGACCTCGTCCATCACGTAGAAGGGTGAAGGGCGGGCGCGGAAGATGGCCACGAGCATGCCCACGGCCACCAGCGACTTCTCGCCGCCCGAGAGCAGCGACAGCCGCTTCACCTTCTTGCCCGGCGGGCGCGCCTCGACGTCGACGCCGGTGGCGAGCAGGTCGTTGGGCTCGGTGAGGACCATGCGGCCCTCGCCGCCGGGGAACAGCACGCTGAACACGGTTTCGAACTCGCGCGCCACGTCGGCGTAGGCCGAGGCGAAGACCTCGAGGATCTTCTCGTCGACCTGCCGGATCACGGCTTCGAGGTCCTTGCGCGTGTCCTTGAGGTCCTCGAGCTGGGTCGAGAGGAACTTGTAGCGCTCCTCCAGCGCCGCGAACTCCTCCAGCGCCAGCGGGTTGACCTTGCCCAGCAGCGTCAGGTCCTTCTCCGCGCGCTTGGCGCGGCGGGCTTGCGTGTCGCGGTCGTACGGCATGGGCGGCGGCATGGTCACGTCCTCGCCGCGTTCCTTCGCCGCCTCGTACTCGGCCATCTCGCCGGCGCTCGGCGGCACCGGCACGTCGGGGCCGTACTCCTGGACGAGGTCGGTGAGGCCGATGCCGAAGTCCTCGGCGATCTTGGCCTCGAGCGTCTCCAGCCGCAGCCGCTGCTCGGCCCGCAGCACCTCGTCGCGGTGCACGGCGTCGGTCAGCTTCTCGAGCTCGCCGGACAGCTCGCGGACCTTGGCACGCACCGCGGTGAGCGCGGTCTCGCGGGTCTGGCGCTGCGCCTGGGCTTCGTCGCGTTCGGCGGCCGCGCGCTGCACGGAGTGCTCGATGCGTTCCAGCGCGAGCTCACCGGCGTTGACCACGGCGTTGGCGATCGCGGCGCCCCGCTCGCGCGCCTCGCGGGCCTTGGCCGCGCGTTCCCGGGCCTCTTGCTCGGCACGGGCCGCGCGGCGCAGCGACTCGGCGCGCCCGGCGATGCTGCGCGCCCGCTCCTCGGAGGTGCGCTGCGCCAGCCGCGCCTCCATCTCCTCCTGGCGGACCACGGTCAGCTGTTCCACGGCCTCGTCGCGCTCGGCCGTGTCGGGGTCGTCCTCCACCGGCTGCTCGGCGACGGCGGCGAGCCGTTCCTCCAGCTCGGCCAGCTGCGCGAGCGCCTGCTCGCGGCTCTGCTCGACCTTCGCGCGCTGCCCGGCGAGCCGCTCGACCTCGGCCTGCGCCGAGCGCGCGGCCTGCTGCATCCGGTTCAGCCGCTCCGACGAACGCGCCTTGCGGACCTTCGCGTCGCCGAGGGCGTCCTTGGCCTGGCCGACCTCTTCGCGCCGGGCCTGCTGCTCGGCGCGGGCGCCTTCCAGCTCGGCGGTGTGCCGTTCCAGCGCGCGCTCGGCCGTGCGCAGCCGCTCGCCCGCCTCGTCGACGGCCGCCTGGACCTCGATCACGCTCTCGCGTGCAGCTGAGCCACCGGCGACCCAGCGGGCGCCGAAGACGTCGCCCTCGCGCGTCACCGCCCGCACGTCCGGGTGGCTCGCCACCAGCTGACGCGCGGCGTCGAGGCCGTCGACGAGAGCCAGCTTGTCCAGCGCCTGCTCCACCGCGGGGCGCAGCTGGTCGGGCGCGGTCACGACCTCGCGGGCCCAGCGGGCGCCGTACGGCAGCATCGGCCACGACGATGTGTCCACAGTGGACGCATTGAAGCCGGAGCCGCCGAGGACGATGCCGGCGCGGCCGGAATCGGTGTCCTTCAAATACTTCAGCGCGGTCAGCGCCTGCTCGCCGCCGGCCACGGCCACGGCGTCGGCCACCGGCCCGAGCGCGGCGGCCAGCGCCACCTCGTGGCCCGGCTCCACCGTGAGCAGCGCGGCGACCGAACCCAGCAGGCCCGGCAGCTCGTGCGACGCGCCCAGCAGCGCGCCGGCGCCGTCCTTGCGCTTGAGGCCCATCGACAGCGCTTCGACGCGCGCCCGCTCCGACGCGATTTCGCGTTCGGCGGAGCGCTCGGCCTTCACCAGCTCTTCGACGCGCGCCTTGGCGGCGTTGTTGGCCTCGACCGCGCGGTCGTGGCGCTGCATCAGGTCGGCGTCGTCGGACTCCTCGACCCCACCCTCGGCCTTGGCCTCTTCGAGCTCCTCCAGCGCGATCTCCGCCCGCTCGGCAGACTCCTGCAGAGACACCGACAGGCGGTCGATCTCGTCGGCGGTGGCGCCGTTCTTGCTGCGCAACGCCTCGACCTGGCCGGTCAGCTTCGCCATGCCCTCCCGACGGTCGGCGATGGCCCGCACCGCGGCCCAGTGGGCGCGTTCGGCGGCCTGCACGCGCTGTTCGAGGTCCTCGCGCCGCAGCACGGTCTCGGCGAGCAGCTCGCGGGCCTCCATCACGGCCTCGTTGAGCTCCTGCTCGCGCTCGGCAACCTGCTCGGCCTCGGCCAGCAGCTCCTCCGGGTCACGTCCGCCCGTCGGGGCCGAGACGTCGGAGGACAGGTGGCGCTGGCGCTCCACGGCCAGGCGCACGGTGCCGCGCAGGCGCTCGGCCAGCGCGGAGAGCTTGTACCAGGTCTCCTGCGCGGTCTGCAGCTTCGGCGCGTCCTCGGCGAGCGAGGCCTCCAGCTCCGTCTCCTCGGCGGCCACGACCTCCAGGGCCTGCTCCACCTCGGTGCGGCGCTGGCGGGCGGTGCGCTCGTCGGCCTCTTCGCGGGCGATGGCGTCGCGCTGGGTCACGAGGTCGTCGGCCAGCAGGCGCAGGCGGGAGTCGCGCAGCTCGGACTGCACCGACTGGGCCTTGCGCGCGATCTCGGCCTGCTTGCCCAACGGCTTGAGCTGGCGGCGCAGCTCGGTGGTGAGGTCGCCGAGGCGGTCGAGGTTGCCCTGCATGTTGGCGAGCTTGCGCAGGGTCTGTTCCTTGCGCTTGCGGTGCTTGAGGACGCCCGCGGCCTCCTCGATGAAGGCGCGGCGCTCTTCGGGCTTCGACTCGAGGATCGCCGACAGCTGCCCCTGCCCGACGATGACGTGCATCTCGCGGCCGATACCGGAGTCCGACAGCAGTTCCTGCACGTCCATCAGGCGGCAGCGGTCACCGTTGATCTCGTACTCGCTCGCGCCGTCGCGGAACATGCGGCGCGTGATGGAGACCTCGGTGTACTCGATCGGCAGCGCGCCGTCGGCGTTGTCGATGGTGAGCGTGACCTCGGCGCGGCCCAGCGGGGCGCGGCCCGCGGTGCCGGCGAAGATGACGTCTTCCATCTTGCCGCCGCGCAGGTCCTTGGCGCCCTGGGTGCCCATGACCCAGCGCAGCGCGTCGAGAACGTTGGACTTGCCCGAACCGTTGGGCCCGACCACGCACGTGATCCCGGGTTCGAACCGCAGCGTGGTGGCCGAGGCGAAGGACTTGAAACCCTTCAGCGTCAAGCTTTTCAGGTGCACGTGGTGCTGACCCTTCCGGCCGCGAGTACTGGCTCTACAGTCCGCCAAGGCTACCCGGGCACCCGCCGTGATCGCGGGAGGCCGCCTTCTCCCGGCGCGCCTAGCACAGAACGCAGCGCACCGGCAACCCCTTGTGTCCCACCCGTCACAGCGGTCACCCGGGCGGCGCAATGCCCCCGGCGCTGCCGGTCAGCGCTCGACGAACCCCGTCAGACCGCCCTTCGCCGGGCTCCAGCGCTCGACGACGTGATCCACACTTCCGGGTGATTCTCCCGACTTCAGGGTGGCCAACAACCGCTCACAGTGGTCTCGACCACCCTCCGCTACCACCTCGACACGCCCGTCGGGCAAGTTGCGCGCGAAGCCGACCAGGCCGAGCTCCAGCGCACGGCTCCGGGTCCACCAGCGGAAACCGACCCCCTGCACTCGCCCGTGGACCCACGCCGAAAGCCGGATGTGTGTTTCTTCCTCACTCACGCGTCCATCCTGCCCCACGCCACCCGCTGCGGACAGTGACGGGGCAGGCCCCGTACCTGCGCGAATGGGTCACAGGCGGTGATAACCTCCCGGCCGGGGTCCGCGTCCGGCACCCCGATCCCCCGAACTACTCCGGGGAGCCGGACCGAACCGCGCCACGACTTCCGACGTCGGGATGTGGTGCCCGAAAGCCAGGGCACCGGCGACGCCGAGGGACGGCGTCGTCCTGACTGCCCCGACCTGTACAGCGATGAACCGCATGTAAGGAGCCTGCATGTCCCGTCCCGACGGGCCGGATCCGAGCTCACGCATCTCCGTCGCACCACCGAAGGCCGCGAGCGGCCTGATGAACCGGGCCGGCTACGCCATCCTCGGCGTCAGCGGGCTCGTGGTCGCCACGGCCTTCGCCGCGGTCGCCGAACTGGCCGGCCCGGGCAGCACCACCGCCACGTCCACCACCGTCCCCGGCGGCGGCCAGGGCACCCTGCCGGGCAGCTCGCAGGTCGTGCCGGGCAACGCCGTGCCGGGCGCCCCGATGACCGTGACCGGCGAGCCGACCCCGGGCGACCCGACCTCGGTCCCCTCGACCCCGACGACCGTGGTCTCCACGGGCTCCGACGGCGTGCCGACCACCACCGTGGTCATCCCGCCGCCGAACAACCCGCCAGGTCAGCCTGGCAACCCGGGGCAGCACCCCACCGGCGGCAACACAGTGAGCCCGACAACGACGCCGCGCAGCGACCCGCCGCCGTCGACGCCGACGAAGCCCAGCGACCCGCCGTCTTCGTCCGAGAACCCGCCCTCGTCTTCGGACAACCCGCCGCCGAGCAGCAGCGGTGGCGGCGGATCGAGCAGCAGCGGTGAGCCACCGAGCTCGCCGCCGGTCTCGTCCTCCACGGACGTTCGCACGACCGACCCGACCGGTCCCACCAGCTGACAACACGACGATGGCCGCCCCGCGGGGCGGCCATCGTCGTGTTCAGACCTCGAAGCGGTACCCCATCCCGGGTTCCGTCAGCAGGTGCCGCGGGCGGGAGGGCTCCGGCTCCAGCTTGCGCCGCAGCTGTGCCAGGTACACGCGCAGGTAGTGCGACTCCGTCTCGTACGACGGTCCCCACACCTCGTGCAGCAGCTGCTTCTGCGCCACCAGCCGGCCGCGGTTGCGCACCAGCAGCTCCAGCACGCCCCACTCGGTCTTGGTCAGGTGCACCTCGCGCCCGTCGCGGCGGACCTTCTTCGCCGCCAGGTCGATCGTGAAGGAACCGGTGTCCACCACGGCTTCCGCGCCGTCGGAGCCGGCCACAGTGGAGCGTCGCACGGCGGCCCGCAGCCGGGCGAGCAGCTCGTCCATGCCGAACGGTTTGGTCACGTAGTCGTCGGCGCCCGCGTCGAGCGCCTGAACCTTGTCGGCCGAGTCGCCGCGCGCGGAGAGCACGATGATCGGCACCGTGGTCCAGCCGCGCAGGCCGGCGATCACCTCGGTGCCGTCGAGGTCGGGCAGCCCGAGGTCGAGCACCACCACGTCGGGTTTGGTCTCGGCCACGGCCTTGAGCGCCGCGGTGCCGTCGTGCGCCGTGATCACCTTGTACCCGCGGGCGTTGAGGTTGATCCGCAGCGCGCGCACGATCTGCGGTTCGTCGTCGACCACCAGCACGGTGGCCGCCTTGTCGGGACTCACGTGCCCACTCCCTCCACCGCCTCGTCGGCGACTGAGCCGGCGGCCTCGTCGATCTTGAGGAGGTCCTTGTCCGGATTCTGCCCGGTGTAGGCGGGCAACGAGATCACCACGGTGAGACCGCCGCCCGGCGTGTCCTCGGCCCGGATGCTGCCGCCCATGGCCTCGATGAAGCCCTTCGCGACCGACAGCCCCAACCCCACGCCGGGGGTCGAGTCGCGGTCGCCGCCGAGCCGCTGGAACGGCGCGAACGCCGAGTCCGCCGTGCCTTTCCGCAGACCGCGGCCGTGGTCCACGATCCGCAGCTCCACGTACTCGGAGTGCGCGCTCGCCCGCGCCGACACCACGCCGCCGCCGTGGCGCAGGGCGTTGTCGAGGACGTTGGCGATCACCCGTTCGAGCAAGCCGGGGTCGGCCAGCACCGAAGGCAGGCTCATGTCCACGCCCACCTTCACGTCGCGCGAGTTGTCCACGTTGGACAGTGCGTGGGCCACCACCTCGTCGTAGCCCACCGGCCGCAGGTGCGGCGTGACCGCGCCGGTGGCCAGGCGGGAGGAATCGAGCAGGTTGTCGATGAGCCCGGCGAGCCGGTCGGCCGAGAGCTCGATGGCCTCCAGCAGCTCGCCCGTGTCCTCCTCGGACAGGGACAGGTCGGGCGCGCGCAGGCTGCCGATCGCCGCCTTGATGGACGTCAACGGCGTGCGCAGGTCGTGGCCGACAGCCGAGAGCAGCGTGGTTCGCAGCTCCGTCGCCTCGGCCTTGCGCTCGGCCTCCGCCGCGGCCGCGGCCATCCGCTGCTGGCGCAGGGCGAGCAGCGCCTGCCCCGCCACGGCTTCCAGCACCCGCCGGTTGGCCGCGGGCAGCGCCCGGCCGCGCAGGGTCAGGTGGACGTCGGCGGTCACCGCGATGTCCACATCGGCCTCGTCCGGGTCGGCGCACGGGAACTGCCCGGCGATCGCGACCTTGTGCCACGCGCCGTTCTTCTTCTCCAGCAACGTGACCGACGTCAGGCCGAAGTTCTCCCGCACCTTCTCCAGCAGCCGCTCGATCGGGTTCGGGTTCGTCAGCACCGTTCGTGCGTACGACGCCAGCAGCGCCGCTTCCGTGCGCGCCCGCGCGGCCTGGCTGCCGCGCCGGGCCGCCGAGGCGACGACGAGGGCCACCAGCACGGCGACCACGATCATCGCCACGAGCGTGACCACGTTCTGCGGACTGTGCACGTTGAGCGTGTAAAGCGGTGGCGTGAAGAAGAAGTTGAGCAGGCCCGCGCCGAACACGGCCGCGACCACCGCCGGGCCGAGGCCGCCGACGAGCGCGACGATCACCGTCGCGAGCACGTAGAGGATCACGTCGGTGGAGAACTCGACAGTGTCGCGCAACAGCACGCCCAGCCCGGTCGCGAGGATCGGCAGCGCCAGGCTCAGCAGCCAGCCCAGCACGAGCCGCGACGGCGCCAGCGGGCTCGCGCCGAGCCGCGCCCGCAGCCGGCCGCCGGCGTAGGAGTGCGTGACCATGTGCACGTCGATCGAGCCGGACTGCTGCACCACGGCCGCACCGATGCCCTCGTCGAACAGCCGCGCCACCCGCGACCGGCGCGACGTGCCGATCACGAGCTGCGTGGCGTTGACCCCGCGTGCGAAGTCCAGCAACGCGGTGGGCACGTCGTCGCCGACGACCGCGTGGAACGTGGCCCCGACCTCCTCGGCCAGCGTGCGGCTGCGCGCCATGGCCGTGGGGCTGAGGCCGGACAGACCGTCGCCGCGCAGGATGTGCACCACCTGCAGCTCGGCGCCCGCGCGCGTGGCGATGCGGCTCGCGCGCCGGATGAGCGTCTCGCTCTCGGGTCCGCCGGTGATGGACACGACGACGCGTTCGCGCGCCTCCCACGTGTCCGTGATCTTCTGCTCGGCGCGGTAGCGCTGCAGAGCGACGTCGACCTGGTCGGCGACCCACAGCAGCGCCAGCTCGCGCAGCGCGGTGAGGTTGCCGGGGCGGAAGTAGTTGCCCAATGCGGCGTCGATGCGCTCGGCCGGGTAGACGTTGCCGTGCGCGAGCCGGCGCCGCAGCGCCTCCGGCGTGATGTCCACGAGCTCCAGCTGCTCGGCCTTGCGCACGACCTCGTCGGGCACGGTCTCCTGCTGCGTGACGCCGGTGATGCGCTCGACGACGTCGTTGAGGCTCTGCAGGTGCTGGACGTTGACCGTGGACAGCACGTCGATCCCCGACTCGAGCAGTTCCTCGACGTCCTGCCAGCGCTTGTCGTGGCGCGCGCCGGGCACGTTGGTGTGCGCCAGCTCGTCGATGACGACGACCTCGGGCGCGCGCTTCAGGATCGCTTCGAGGTCCATCTCGGCGAACTCGTGCCCGCGGTGGCTGACCGTGCGCCGCGGCACGATCTCGAGGCCGTCGAGCAGGTCGGCGGTCTTCTGCCGGCCGTGGGTCTCGACGAGGCCCACCACGACGTCGGTGCCGCGTTCCAGCCGGCGGCGCGCCTCGCCCAGCATCGCGAAGGTCTTGCCCACGCCCGGAGCCGCGCCGAGGTAGATCCGCAGTTCTCCTCGGCGCGGCTTCGGGGTCGTACTCGGTGTGCTCACGTTGTCAGTGTGCTCCCGGCGCGGCGGAATGCACGGCCAAGTTGAGCAGCAGCACGTTCACGCCCGGCACACCGATGCCGGCACCGGAGGTGTTCGCCTCGACCAGCTGGCGCACCTTGTCCTCGCTCAGCCCCGTGTTCATCGCGACGCGCGGGATCTGCAGATCGGCGTAGGCGACGCTGATCGACGGGTCCAGGCCGGAACCGGAAGCGGTCACGGCGTCGGCCGGCACCTGGGCCGGGGCGACGTTCTCCCGCTTCGCGATGGCGTCCTTGCGTTCGGTGATGGTCTTCACGAGGTCCTCGTTGAACGGGCCCTTGTTCGACGCGCCCGAGGCGGACGGGTCGCCGGGGCCGAGCGCGTCCTTCGAGCCGGCCGACGGCCGGTTGTGGAACCAGGGGTCGTGCGCGGGGTCGGCCGGCACCGGGTCGATGCCGATGAGGGACGACCCGACGGCCTGCCCGTTCTGCGTGACGACCGATCCCTCGGCGTTGCCCTGCAGACCGGGGATCCGGCCGATCGTCCAGACGGCCAGCGGATAGACGATGCCGAGGATGATCGTCAGTGCGATCAGGACGCGCAGACCCGCCCAGGTCTGCTTGACCAGTGTGTTCATCTGATTCACCCGATTCCAGGGATGTGCCGCACGATCAGGTCGATGATCCAGATCCCGAGGAACGGGCTCACGATGCCGCCGAGGCCGTAGATGAGCAGGTTCCGGCGCAGCAGCGCGGAAGCCGACGAGGGCTTGTAGCGCACGCCGCGCAGGGCGAGCGGGATCAGGAACACGATGATCAGCGCGTTGAAGATGACGGCCGAGAGGATGGCCGACTGCGGGGTCGCCAGGTGCATGATGTTCAGCGCGCCCAGCTGGGCGAAGATGCTCGTGAACATCGCGGGCAGGATGGCGAAGTACTTCGCGAGGTCGTTGGCGACGCTGAACGTGGTGAGCGCACCGCGTGTGATGAGCAGCTGCTTGCCGATCTCCACGATCTCGATGAGCTTGGTCGGGTTCGAGTCGAGGTCGACCATGTTGCCGGCCTCTTTCGCGGCCGACGTGCCCGTGTTCATCGCGACACCGACGTCCGACTGCGCCAGCGCGGGAGCGTCGTTCGTGCCGTCACCCGTCATCGCGACGAGCCGCCCGCCCTCCTGCTCCTTCTTGATGAGCGCCATCTTGTCCTCGGGCTTGGCCTCGGCGAGGTAGTCGTCGACGCCCGCGTCCTCGGCGATGGCCTTGGCGGTGAGCGGGTTGTCACCCGTGATCATCACCGTCTTGATGCCCATCGAGCGCAGTTCCTGGAAGCGCTCCTTCATGCCCGGCTTGACCACGTCGGACAGCCGGATCACGCCGCGCACGAACGCCCGCCCGCCGGCCGACTCCGCGACCACCAGCGGCGTGCCGCCCTGCTGGCTGATCTCGTCGACGATCCGCTCGGTCTCGTCCGGCATCTCGCCGCCGCGCTCGCGCACCCACTGGCGCACGGCCGAGGTGGCGCCCTTGCGGACCTCGCGGTCGCCGAGGTCGACGCCGCTCATCCGCGTCTGCGCCGTGAAGGGCACGAACTCGGCGAGCTTCTCGTCGTCGCCGGCCTTCTCGGGCAGGCCGTGGTTCGCCGCGATCAGCTCGATGATGCTGCGGCCCTCGGGCGTGCCGTCGGCGAGGCTGGACAGCCGGGCCGCGCGGGCCAGGTCGTCCATGGCGGATCCGCCGACGGGGATCAGCTCGGTCGCCTTGCGGTTGCCGAAGGTGATCGTGCCCGTCTTGTCGAGCAGCAGCGTCGAGACGTCGCCCGCGGCTTCCACCGCGCGACCGGAGGTAGCCAGCACATTGCGCTGCACCAGCCGGTCCATGCCCGCGATGCCGATGGCGCTCAGCAGCGCGCCGATCGTGGTCGGGATGAGACAGACCAGCAGGGCGGTCAGCACGATCACCGACTGCTCGGCGCCCGAGTACCCGGCCATCGGCTGCAGCGCCACCACGGCGAGCACGAAGATGATCGTGAGTGTGGAGAGCAGGATCGTCAGCGCGATCTCGTTGGGCGTCTTCTGCCGGGAAGCGCCTTCCACCAACGCGATCATGCGGTCCACGAAGGACTCACCGGGCTTGGTCGTGATCTTCACGACGATCCGGTCGGACAGCACTGTGGTGCCACCCGTCACGGCCGAGCGGTCGCCGCCCGACTCGCGGATGACCGGGGCCGACTCGCCCGTGATGGCCGACTCGTCGACGGTCGCGATGCCTTCGACGACGTCACCGTCACCGGGGATGATCTGGCCGGCCTCGACGACCACCAGGTCGCCGACCCGCAGATCGACACCGGGCACGCTCTCCTCGGAACCGTCCTCGGTGAGCCGGCGCGCGATCGTTTCCTTCTTGGACTTGCGCAGCGATTCGGCCTGCGCCTTGCCGCGCCCTTCGGCGACGGCCTCGGCCAGGTTCGCGAACAGCACCGTGAGCCACAGCCAGATCGCGACCAGGATCGCGAACACGCTCGGGTCGACGATCGCGAACACCGTGGTGAGGACCGAACCGACCCACACCACGAACATCACGGGGTTCTTCAGCTGGTGCTTCGGGTTGAGCTTGCGCAGCGCCTCGGGCATCGAGAGCCAGAGCTGGCGCGCGTTGAAGGCACCCGCTCCGACGCGGCCCGCGTTCTCCGCGTGGTGCTGCTGGTCCTCGAGAGGACTTCGTGGGGTTTCGGTGACTGTCATGCCAAAGCCTCCGCTACGGGTCCGAGCGCGAGCGCCGGGACGAAAGTGAGGGCCGCGACGAGGACGATGGTTCCGGTGAGCATCGTGCCGAACAGCGGTCCGGTGGTGGGCAGGGTGCCCGCGGTCTCGGGGACCTTCTTCTGCTGGGCGAGCGAACCGGCCAGGCAGAGCACGGCGATGATCGGGATGAACCGGCCGAGCAGCATCGCGACGCCGAACGACGACTGGAACCAGTCGCTCGTGGCGGTCAGGCCGCCGAACGCGCTGCCGTTGTTGTTGCCCGTCGAGGCATAGCCGTAGAGGATTTCCGACAGGCCGTGGGCGCCGGGGTTGCCCAGCGCACTCGACGTGTCGGGCATCGCCAGCGCGATCCCGGCGCCGATGAGCACCACGGTCGGCATCGCGAGCATCGAGATCGCCGCCGCGGTGACCTCGCGCTTGCCGAGCTTCTTGCCCAGGTACTCCGGAGTGCGCCCGACCATCAGACCGGCCAGGAACATCGCGATCACGGCCATCACGAGAATGCCGTAGAGACCGGTGCCGACACCGCCCGGCGAAATCTCGCCGAACAGCATGTTGAGCAGCGGCCCACCGCCGCCGAGGCCCGAGAGGCTGTCGTGGGCGCCGTTGACCGCACCCGTGGAGGTGCCGGTGGTCGTATCGGCGAAGAGTGAGGTGATACTCAGGCCGAAGCGCTGCTCCTTGCCTTCCATATTCGCCCCGGCGGCCAGCGCTGCGGGGCTGTTGGTCAGCGCCTCCGAGCTCCAGATCAGCGCGAGCATGGCGCCCCACAGCACGCCCATCACCGACAGCAGGACGTAGCCCTGCTTCTTGTTGCCGACCAGTTGCCCGAAGGTGCGGGTCAGGCTCACCGGGATCACGAGGATCAGGAAGAGCTCGATCAGGTTGGTCCACACGTTGGGGTTCTCGAACGGGTGCGCGGAGTTCGCGTTCAGGATGCCGCCACCGTTGGTGCCGAGCTCCTTGATCGCTTCCTGGCTCGCCGCCGGGGCCAGCGCGATGGTGCTCTGGCTGCCGTCGGGGTTCGTCACCGCGACGCCGGAGTGCAGGCTTTGCACCACGCCCAGCCCGATGAGCACGATCGCGAAGACGAACGCCATCGGCAGCAGCACGCGGATCGTGCCGCGCGTGAGGTCCACCCAGAAGTTGCCGAGACGGTCGGTCTTCGAGCGGATGAACCCGCGCGTCACCGCGATCGCTACGGCCAGGCCGACGCCCGCCGACACGAAGTTCTGCACGGTGAGGCCGGCCATCTGGACGAAGTGGCCCATCGTCGTCTCTGGGACGTAGGACTGCCAGTTCGTGTTGGTCACGAAGCTCACGGCCGTGTTGAACGCGACCGAGGGCGACACGGGGCCGCGGCCGAAGTTCCACGGCAGCACCGCCTGCAGGCGTTGCAGCAGGTACAGCAGGATGACCGACGCGAAGGAGAACCCGAGCACCCCGGACGCGTACGTCTTCCAGTGCTGTTCGGAGTCCGGGTTCACGCGGACGACCTTGTAGAAGACCTTTTCGACCCGCCAGTGCTTCTCGCTCGAGAAGACCCGGGCCATGTAGTCGCCGAGCGGCTTGTAGACCACCGCGAGGGCGACCAGCAGTAGACCGACCTGCACGAGGCCGGCGCCGACATCACTCATCAGAACTTCTCCGGCCTCACCAGTGCGATGAACAGGTAGATGATCAGACCCAGCGCCAGCAGTCCGCCGACGATGTTGGCCACGGTGCCGGCGCCGCTCACAGCTTCTCCATCCCGCGCAGCGTCAGGGCTAGGACCACAAACACGCCGATCGTCAGCAAGACGTACAACAAGTCGGCCACAAGGCACCTCTCAAGACAGGTCACCCGGGGCGGGTGACCGTTGGACGACCGCAACTGTGCGGTCGTAGCGCTCCGTGATGGAGACGGTCTGACGCCTCCTTGACGCGGCCTCCTGGGCCATTTACGCGTTCTTGACGCCGGGTGACCCCCACCACCGCCGTTCGCCTGGTACCTCATGGCGTTCGGTTGATCGTGACCGGTGACGCCAAGTAGTTGGTGAGTGACTCACGCCACAATAAGTAGTGGATCTACGACGGAGCGTGCAATTCGGGCAGACATGCCCCACCCGGCTGTGTTACACCAGTGTTTCGAATAGTTGTATTACCTAAGCAAAATCACGGAGGCACGCGGATGTGCGGAATCGCCGGCTGGGTTTCCTACGACTCTGACCTGTCGCAACGGCAGGAGATCGTCGACGCGATGACGGAGACGATGGCGTGCCGCGGCCCGGACGACCGTGGCACGTGGGTGCGCCGCAACGTCGCGCTCGGGCACCGCAGGCTCGCGATCATCGACCTGCCGGGCGGCCGCCAGCCCATGAGCGTGCGCACGCCCAACGGCGAGATCTCCATGGTCTACAGCGGCGAGGCCTACAACTTCACCGAACTTCGTGAAGAACTCACGAAGCTCGGGCACACGTGGGAGACCGACAGCGACACCGAGGTCGTGCTCCACGGATACCTGCAGTGGGGCGACCAGGTCGTCGACCACCTGAACGGGATGTACGCGTTCGCGATCTGGGACGAGCGCGACCAGAAGCTCGTGATGATCCGCGACCGCATGGGGATCAAGCCGTTCTACTACTACCCGACTCGCGATGGCGTGCTGTTCGGCTCGGAGCCCAAGGCGATCCTGGCCAACCCGCTGGCGAAGCGCGTGGTGGACAGCGACGGGCTGCGCGAGCTGATGGCGTTCACCAAGCGCCCCGGCTGGTCGCTGTGGAAGGGCATGGCCGAGGTCGAGCCGGGCACCGTCGTCACGGTGTCGAAGGACGGCATCCGCACCCGCACCTACTGGAAGCTCGACGCGAAGCAGCACACCGACGACCAGGAGACCACCGTCGCGCGCGTGCGCGAGCTGATGACCGACATCGTCAACCGCCAGCTCGTGGCCGACGTGCCGCGCTGCGTGCTGCTCTCGGGCGGGCTCGACTCCAGCGCCGTCACGGGTCTCGCGGCCGCGCGCCTGGCCGAGCAGGGTGAGCAGCTGCGCACGTTCTCGGTCGACTTCACGGGCCAGGAGGAGAACTTCAAGCCCGACGAGATGCGCGACACCCCGGACTCGCCGTTCATCCGCGACGTCGCGAAGCTCGTCGGCTCGGCGCACCAGGACGTGGTGCTCAACCCGGGCGAGCTGTCCGACCCCCAGGTGCGCCGCACCGTGCTGCGGGCGCGCGACATCCCGGCCGGCCTCGGCGACATGGACACGTCGCTGTACCTGCTGTTCAAGGCGATCCGCGGTGAGTCAACGGTGGCCCTGTCGGGCGAGTCGGCCGACGAGGTGTTCGGCGGCTACCGCTGGTTCCACGACGAGTCGGTGCACGCCGACACGTTCCCGTGGCTGGCGTTCCGCTCGGGCCTGATGACGGAGCGCGAAGCGTTGCTGCGCCCCGACGTCGCCACGCACCTGAGCCTCGGCGACTACGTGGCCGACCAGTACCGCACCGCCGTGGACAAGGTCGAGCACCTCGACGGCGAGTCGGAGCAGGAGGCGCGTATGCGCACCATCTGCAACCTCCACCTCAGCCGCTTCGTGCGCATGCTGCTCGACCGCAAGGACCGCGCGTCGATGGCCGTGGGCCTGGAGGTGCGCGTGCCGTTCTGCGACCACCGGCTCGTGGAGTACGTCTACAACACGCCGTGGTCGCTCAAGACCTTCGACGGCCGCGAGAAGAGCCTCCTGCGCCACGCGACCAAGCACGTCCTGCCGGACTCGGTGCGCGACCGCGTGAAGAGCCCGTATCCGTCCACCCAGGACCCCGGCTACCCCGCCGCGCTGCAGCAGCAGGTGAAGGAAGTCCTGGCGGAGCACGACAACCCGGTGTTCCAGCTCGTGAGCCGCGAGTGGCTCACGAAGGTGTCCGAAGTGGACCCCGTGTCGATCGAGCAGACGCAGCGGGTCGGGATGGACCGGGCGCTGGACCTGTACCACTGGTTCGACATGTACTCGCCGGAACTGCAGCTGGACTGAGGCGTCGTCGATGCCGGCTGCCGTCACCCGCTTCTTGCGGAACAGCGGCGCGCCGGGATCGACGATCGCCCGCTCGTTCTTCCGGGCCCAGGCCGCCGCGGATCAACGGCATCGGCGTCAGTCATCTGACGCCGATGCCGTTCGGCCAGAACTCAGAAGCCCGCCGGAACGTGCGGCACGTAGTGCTCCTCCAGCCGCGCCATCTCCTTCTCCGTCAGGCCCAGCTCCACGGCCGCCACGGCGTCCGCGACGTGCCCGGGCTTCGTCGCACCGAAGATCGGCGCCGTGACGGCCGGCTTGTGCAGCATCCAAGCCAAGGCGACCTGCGCGCGGGAAACACCGCGATCGGCAGCGATCTCCGCCACCGCGGAAGAAACCCGGCGGTCGGCTTCCTCCGCCTGTGAGTAGAGCTTCTCCGCGAACCGGTCGTTTTCGCTGCGCTTGGTCGACTCGTCCCAATCGCGCGTCAGCCGCCCGCGGGCCAGCGGGCTCCACGGCAGCACGCCGACGCCCTGGTCGAAGCAGAACGGGTGCATCTCGCGCTCTTCCTCGCGCTGGATGAGGTTGTACTGGTCCTGCATGGAGACGAAGCGGGTCCAGCCGCCGAGGTCGGCGACGTACTGGGCCTGCGCGAACTGCCACGCCCACATCGACGAGGCGCCGAGGTAGCGGACCTTGCCGGCGCGCACGAGGTCGTGCAGGGCCTCCATGGTTTCCTCGATCGGGGTGTTCTCGTCGTAGCGGTGGATCTGGTACAGGTCCACGTAATCCGTGCCGAGGCGGCGCAGGCTGGCGTCGATCTGGGTCATGATGGCGCCGCGCGAGAGGCCGGCGCCATTGGGGCCGGGGCCCATGCGGTTGAAGACCTTGGTGGCGATCACGATCTCGTCGCGCCGGGTGAACTCGCCGAGGAGCTTGCCGGTGATCTCTTCGCTGGAGCCGTCGGAATAGGTGTTGGCGGTGTCGAACGTGCTGATGCCCGCTTCCACCGCCTCACGGAAGAACGGGCGCGAATCGTCGAGACCGAGGGACCACTCGTGGCGGCCGCGATCCGGCACGCCGTAGCTCATGCAGCCGAGGATCACCCTTGAGACCTGCAGGCCGGTCGAGCCCAGCCGGACGTATTCCATCGAAGGCCGCTCCTGTTCTCATCCAAGACATCGAACGCCGACCACCCTAGCGACGCCCCGCGACGCCGTGGCGTCTTTCCACACTGGACAGTCGTCACGTTGCTCGTTGACGGCAACGTTGGTAAGCCGTATTACCAGGTCGCGCGCCCAAGATCCTCGTGCCAAGCTTTCCGGCGTGACCGGAGCCTCCGAATCCGAGATCGTACTGACCCCCCTCGACGAGCCGGCCCTGCACCGGCTGCTCGAGGCCGCGGTCGCCGACGCCCACCCCCTCGAGGTGATGCCTCCGGTGGAGGGCCCGCCGGGCTGGACGCCCGAGCGGCGCGAGGCGTTTCTCGCCTTCCACCGGCGCCGCTGCCTCGACCCGGACACCGCGATCGAAACCACGTGGCTCGTCGAGGTCGACGGCCGCGCGGCCGGTGCGGCGCGCCTGCAGCCCGTGCACGGGCCCACGGCCGTCGAGGTCGAGGCCGGCGTGTGGCTGGGCCGCTCGGTGCGCGGGCTCGGCATCGGCAAGCGCGTGACGGAAGTGCTGCTCGAAGCCGCGCGCGACGGTGGCGCGGCGAGGTTCATCGCCTCGACCACCGTGGACAACGCCGCCGCCCGCCGCCTGCTCACCGGCGCCGGCGCAGACCTCGACGTGCACGGCGCCGACGTGGACGCCCGCCTCGACCTCTGACCGGCCGACCCGGCAAGACGAGCCGTGGCCCGCCTCCCGGATGCGACGGACTTGCCGCAGACTGACCCGTCCAGAGCGGTCCTGCGGCAAGCGTGACCTACCGCCGAACCTCGCTCACCTGCACCGGACGCCCTTCCCGCCGCGACAGTTCGCAAGCCTCCGCGATGTAGAACGCCTCCAGCGCGTCGCCCACGCCCGCGGGGCTGGGCGCCCGGCCGGCGGCGACGTCCAGGAAGGCCGCGAGCTCGGCGGCGTAGGCCGGGCGGAAGCGTTCCATGAAGCCGGGGTAGGCGGGGCCCGGCAGAGGGGCCACGCCGGGCTCCACGGAGTGCAGTGGTGCGCGGTCGTCGAGGCCCACCACGACGCCTGAGCGCGAGCCGAGGGCTTCGAGGCGCACGTCGTAGCCCGCGCCGTTGTAGCGGGTCAGCGAAACGGTGGCGAGGGTGCCGTCGTCGAGGGTCAGGAGGACCGCGGCGGTGTCGACGTCGCCGGCGTCGACGAAGAACTGCTCGCCGCGGTTGGCGCCCAGTGCGAAGACCTGGACGACCTCGCGGCCGGTGACCCAGCGGACGATGTCGAAGTCGTGCACGCCGCAGTCGCGGAAGAGACCACCGGAGTGGGGGACGTAGGCAGCGGGCGGGGGTTCCGGGTCCAGGGTGGTGGCGCGGACGGTGTGGAGCCAGCCGAGCGAGCCATCCAGCACAGCAGCGCGCGCGGCCCGGTAGCCGGCGTCGAAGCGGCGTTGGAAGCCGATCTGGACGGGCACCGGCGAGCCCGCGATGTGGTCGATGACCGCCAGGGTCCCGGTGATGTCGGCGGCCACCGGCTTTTCGCAGAACACCGGCAGGCCCGCGTCGACGGCCTTCATGATCAGGCCGGGGTGGGCGTCGGTGGCCGCGGTGACGACGAGGGCGTCCAAACCGGAAGAGAACAGCTCGGAGATCCCGGAAGCGGCCTCGACGCCGAGTTTCGCGGCCGCGGCCTGGGCGCGCGCGGTGTCGACGTCGGCGACGACCACCGAGGAGACCTCGTCGAAGCCCTTGAGCGTTTCGGCGTGGGCGGTGCCGATCCGGCCGGTGCCCGCCAGTCCCAACCTCATCGTGGAAGCCTCCTGCTCGTGGTCGAGAACGAATCAGTGCGTGGGAAAACCGAGGTCGACGCCGTGGGGCTGCCGCGGCCAGCGTGAGGTCACGGCTTTCGTGCGGGTGTAGAAGCGCACGCCCTCGGCGCCGTGCACGTGCGTGTCGCCGAAGAGCGAGTCCTTCCAGCCGCCGAAGGAGTAGTAGGCCATCGGCACGGGGATGGGCACGTTGATGCCGACCATCCCGACGGTCACCCGGCGCTCGAACTCGCGCGCCGCCAGGCCGTCGGTGGTGAAGACGGCGGTGCCGTTACCGTACGGGTTGGCGTTGACCAGCTCCAGCGCCGCCTCGAACGTCTCCGCACGCACCACCGACAGCACCGGGCCGAAGATCTCGTCGGTGTACACGGTCATGTCCGGCGTCACGTGGTCGAGCAGCGTCGGGCCGACCCAGAAGCCGTCTTCCCGCGCCGCGAGACCACGGCCGTCGACGACCACCGAAGCGCCCGCCTGTTCACCGGCGTCCACATAGGACACGATCCGGTCCCGCGCGGCAGCGGTGACGACCGGACCCATCTGCGACGAAGCGTCGACCCCAGGTCCCGTGACAAGAGAACGGGTCCGGGAAGCGATGGCCGAGACCAGCTCATCGGCCGTGTCCCCCACGGCGACGACCACCGAGATCGCCATGCACCGCTCCCCCGCGCTGCCGTACCCGGCGGACACAGCGGCGTCGGCGGCACCGTCGACGTCGGCATCCGGCAGCACGACCATGTGGTTCTTCGCGCCACCCAGCGCCTGCACGCGTTTGCCCGCCGCCGTCGCGGTCTCGTACACGTGCCGCGCGATCGGCGTCGAGCCCACGAAGGACACGCCGGCGACGTCCGGATGCGTCAGCAGCGAGTTCACCGCCTCGGCGTCACCCTGCACCACGTTGAGCACACCCGGCGGCAACCCGGCCTCGGAGAACAGCTCCGCCAGCCGCACCGACGCCGACGGATCGCGATCCGAAGGCTTGATCACGAACGTGTTCCCGCACGCGATCGCCACCGGGAACATCCACATCGGCACCATCACCGGGAAGTTGAACGGCGTGATCCCGGCGACCACGCCCAGCGGCTGACGCAGTGAATACGCGTCGATCCCGCGCGAAACCTGCTCGGAGTGCTCACCCTTGAGGACCTGCGCGATGCCGCACGCGAACTCCACGACCTCCAGCCCGCGCTGCACCTCACCCGCGGCGTCGGAGAGCACTTTGCCGTGCTCGGCGGTGATCAGCGCGGCCAGCTCGTCGCGATGGGCGTCCACCAGCTGGCGGAACGCGAACATGATCTTCGTGCGCTGCGCCAGCGAGCTCTCGGCCCAGTCTCGCGAAGCCTTCAGCGCCGACGCCACCGCAGTGTCCACATCGGATGAATCGGCGAGCACGACCTGCCGCGCCACCTCGCCGGTGGCCGGCTGGAAGACTTCGCCACGACGGGTCGAGACGCCGGCCGTGCGGGCGCCGTCGATCCAGTGCCGGACGAGTTCGGTCACGAGAGAGCTCCTAGCGAACGGCGGTGGTCGAGCGGACCACCAGCGAGGGGTGCAACAGGTGCCGGACCGGCGTCGTGCGCTCGCCGCGCACGCGCTCCAGCAGCGCTTCGAACGCCAGCCGGCCCATCTCGGTGCGCGGCTGGTCCACAGTGGTCAGTGAGACGTGCCGCAGCGAGGCCAGCGACGTGTTGTCATAGCCGACCACGGACACGTCGCCGGGAACGCGAAACCCGTTGTCCTCCAGCGCGGAGATCGCGCCCACGGCGTTGAAGTCGTTACCGGCCACCAACGCGGTCGGCACCTCGGCCCGGTCGTACGTGCTCAGCAGCTCCAGCACCGCCTTCTCGCCCGCGGTGTCCGTGTGCTCGCTGCGCACCACGATCGGCTCCAGCCCGTGCGCCGTCATCGTCCGCCGGAACCCCCGGCGACGTGCTGCGGCACCGGCCGCTCCCCCGCCGTCGAGGTGCGCGATCCGGCGATGCCCCAGGCCCACGAGGTGCTCGACGGCCAGCGCCGACCCCGCCTCACCGTCGTCGTTCACCGTGTCCACGCCGGCCGCCCGCGAAGTCCGCGACACGAGCACCACCGGGCATTGCCGCGCCGCCGCCTCGATCGCCGACGCGGGCACGACCGGCGACAGCAGGATCAGCCCCGCCGGCCGGAAGGACAGCAGGCTGCGCAACGCGGCGCTCTCCCGCGAGGGCACGCGGCCACCGGTGTTGAGGATGAGATCGAACCCGGCCGCCTGCGCCGCCGCGTCGAGACCCTCGACCACGTCGGCGAAAAACGCGTTGCGCAGGTCGTTCACCATCACGCCGAGCACGGTCGACGTGCGGCTCGCGAGCGAGCGGGCCATCACGTGCGGCGAGTAGCCCAGCTCGTCGGCCGCCTTCAGCACGGCTTCGCGGCGCAGCGCCGAAACATTGGGCGCGCCCCGCATCACGAGGGACACGAGCGCCCGGGAAACCCCCGCCCGCGCGGCGACATCCTCCATGGTGGGCTTCACGATTCGCTTGCCTCTCCGCCGGAACCGGCCGGAAACCGGCCCTTGACTCGGGTGTGGCCGACGCTACAAGCTTAGAGCGCTCTAATCAATAGAGCGCTCCAACGCGCACCGAACGGGCCAACGCCAAGGGTCACCGCACGGAGAGGGTTCCCATGACCGCCACCATCCGCATCGCCGCCGCACCGATCTCCTGGGGGGTGTGCGAAGTGCCGGGCTGGGGCCGGGTCCTCGACGCGCCGACCGTGCTCGGGGAGATGGCGGAGCTCGGCATCACCGCCACCGAGCTCGGCCCGCCCGGGTACCTCCCGCGCGACCCGGCCGAGCTGAAGAAGCTCCTCGGCGGTCACGGTCTCAACCTCATCGGCGGATTCCTCGCGGTGGTGCTGCACGAGAACCCGGAGGCCGCCCTCGCCGAAGCCGAGGACTCCGCCGCGCTCTTCGCCGCGTGCGGAGCCGAGGTGCTCGTGCTCGCCGCCGCGACCGGCCTCGACGGCTACGACGAACGGCCCGCCCTCACCGACTCCGAGTGGGCCACCCTGATCACCACCGCCGGCCGCATCCGCGACGTCGCGGCCGGCCACGGCCTCAAGACCGTCCTGCACCCCCACGTCGGCACCCACGCCGAGACGCAGGCCGAGGTCGAACGGTTCCTCGCCGACTCCGACCTGCCGCTGTGCCTCGACACCGGGCACCTGCTGATCGGCGGCACCGATCCCGTCGAGCTGGCGCGGCGGTACCCGGACCGGATCGGGCACCTGCACCTCAAGGACGTGCGCGGTGAGCTGGCCGAAGCCGTCCGCAAGGGCACCGTCGGGTACACCGAGGCCGTGGGCAAAGGTCTGTACGTCCCGCTGGGTGAGGGTGACGTGGACATCGAAGCCATGGTTCGCTTCGTGCACGAAGCAGGCTACGACGGCTGGTACGTGCTGGAGCAGGACACGGCGCTCGACGAGCGCAGCCCCGTGGACCTGCCGAAGCGGGACGTGGCGGCGAGCCTGGCCTGCCTCGGGGCGATCGTCGGCCGCCTGGCCGGCTGAGTAGACAACGAGGAAGACGAAGCGAGGAGAGACGACGATGTCCCATCGCTTGAGGCGCACGGTTTCGAGGCACACGGTGCCGAAACCGCGCTCGAGGGCCGCCCGGGTAGTGGCGGGGCTGCTGGCCACCGGCCTGCTGCTCTCGGCGTGCACCGGGCCCGCGGCCGAGCCGAAGGCCACGGCCCCCGCCGCGGCGCCGGTGGAGTCCGGACCTCTCAAGGTCGCCGTGATCACCCACGGCACCGCGGGCGACGCGTTCTGGAACGTGGTCAAGAACGGCGCCGAGCAGGCGGGCAAGGACCTGGGTGTGCAGGTCGAGTACGCCTCCGACGGTGACCCGGGCGCGCAGGCCAAGCTGATCGACAACGCCGTCGCCCAGCAGATCGGGGGCCTGGTCGTCTCGATGGCCAACCCCGAGGCCCTGCAGCCCTCGATCGAGGCGGCGGTGCGCGCCGGGATCCCGGTGATCACCATCAACTCCGGCGAGGACAAGAGCGCGGCGTACGGCGCGCTCACCCACGTCGGCCAGAACGAGTCCATCGCGGGCCAGGAAGCCGGGAAGAAGTTCAAGGACCTCGGCAAGAAGAAGCTGCTCTGCGTGATCCACGAGGCCGGCAACGTCGGCCAGGCGCAACGCTGCGACGGCGCGAAGAGCGGCTTCGGCGGCGACGTGCAGACGCTGCAGGTGGACATCTCCAACCCCACCGACGCCGAGTCGCGCATCCGCGGTGCCGTGCAGACCGACCCGTCGATCGACGCGGTGCTGACCCTGAACTCGCAGGTCGCCGCCCGCGCCGTGAGCGCGATCAAGTCGGTGGGCTCGCAGGCGCAGGTCGGCACGTTCGACCTGAACTCCGACGTGGTGGCCGCCATCAAGTCGGGTGACGTGCTCTTCGCCGTCGACCAGCAGCAGTACGAGCAGGGTTACCTGCCGGTCATGTTCCTCAAGCTCTACCGCGACAACGCGAACATCGTCGGCGGCGGCAAGCCGGTGCTCACCGGCCCCGACCTGGTCGACAAATCCACTGTGGACAAGGTCGGCCAGTACGTGCAAAGGGGCACCCGATGACCACCACCACGCTCGACGAACGGCTCGTGAAGCCGACGCTCATGGACCGGCTGGTGGTCCGGCCGGAGATCGGCGCCCTGCTCGGCGCCGCTGTCGTCTTCCTCTTCTTCTCCCTCGTCACCGAAAAGTTCTTCAGCGCCAGCGGCGCCGCGACCTGGCTCGACGACGCGGCGACGCTCGGCATCATGGCCGTGGCCGTCTCGCTGCTCATGATCGGCGGCGAGTTCGACCTCTCGGCCGGTGTGATGACGGCGTCGACCTCGCTGGTCACCGCCATCCTCGCGACCGAGGTGGGCTGGAACGTGTGGCTCGCCCTCCTGGCCTCGCTGGTGTTCGCGCTCGTCGTGGGCGCGTTCAACGGCTGGCTCGTGATGAAAACGGGCCTGCCGAGCTTCATCGTCACGCTCGGCACGTTCCTCGCGTTGCAGGGCCTCAACCTCGGCGTGACGCGGCTGGTCACCGGCACCGTGCAGGTCTCGGGCATGCGCTCGACCGACGGTTACGCGTCGGCCGGATTCGTGTTCGCCTCGACGGTGAACATCGGGGGCACGCCGTTCCAGATCTCCATCGTGTGGTGGATCGGCGTCACGGCGGTCGCCGCGTGGCTGCTGTCGCGTACGCGGTTCGGCAACTGGATCTTCGCCGTCGGCGGCTCGGCGGCCAGCTCGCGCGCGGTCGGCGTGCCGGTGGTGCGCACGAAGATCCTGCTGTTCATGGGCACGGCGCTGGCCGCGTGGCTCGTCGGCTCGATCAACATCCTGCGGTTCGCGAGCGTGCAAGCCAACCAGGGCATCGGGCTGGAGTTCCAGTACATCATCGCCGCGGTGATCGGCGGCTGCCTGCTCACCGGTGGCTACGGCTCGGCCGTGGGCGCCGCGATCGGCGCCCTCATCTTCGGCATGGCGCGCCAGGGCATCGTGTTCGCCGGCTGGGACAGCGACTGGTTCATGCTGTTCCTCGGGATCATGCTGCTGGCCGCGGTCCTGGTCAACAACGCCTTCCGGCGACGCGCGGAAAGGGTCCGGCGATGAACGCTCCCCTGATCGAGGTCAAGGACGTCGGCAAGATGTACGGCAGCGTCGTGGCGCTCCGGGATGTGTCCACTGTGGTCAACGCCGGTGAGGTCACCTGCGTGCTCGGCGACAACGGCGCCGGCAAGTCCACGCTGATCAAGATCCTCGCCGGCGTGCACCAGCACGACCGCGGCGAGTTCCTGGTCGAGGGCGAGCCCGTGCGGTTCACCTCGCCGCGCGAGGCGCTGGACCGCGGCATCGCCACGGTGTACCAGGACCTCGCCGTGGTGCCGCTGATGAGCGTGTGGCGCAACTTCTTTCTCGGCTCCGAGCCGACGGTAGGCGTCGGGCCGTTCCGCATGCTCGACCGGAAGAAGGGCCGCGAGACCACCAAGAAGGCGCTCGCGAACATGGGCATCGACCTGCGCGACGTCGAGCAGCCCGTGGGCACCCTCTCCGGCGGTGAACGCCAGTGCGTGGCCATCGCGCGGGCCGTGCACTTCGGCGCGAAGGTGCTGATCCTCGACGAGCCCACCGCGGCGCTCGGCGTGAAGCAGGCCGGTGTGGTGCTCAAGTACGTGGCACAGGCGCGCGACCGCGGCCTCGGCGTCGTGCTGATCACCCACAACCCGCACCACGCCTACCCGGTGGCCGACCGGTTCCTGCTGCTCAAGCGAGGTGCCGCGCTCGGGTCGTACGAGAAGTCCGAGATCGACATCGCGGAGCTCACGCGGCAGATGGCGGGTGGTGCCGAGCTGGAGGCCCTGGAACACGAGCTGCGCGCGGTGGAGACGTGAGTCTCGAAGCGCTGACCATCGGCCGGGTCGGGGTGGACCTCTACCCCGAGCAGAGCGGCGTGCCGCTGGCCGAGGTCGCCACGTTCGCCAAGTCGCTCGGCGGCACCGCGACCAACGTCGCGGTCGCCGCCGCGCGGCTCGGCCGCCGCACCGCCGTGCTCACGAAGGTGGGGCCCGACGGGTTCGGCGACTACGTGCGCCAGGCGCTCACGGGCTTCGGTGTCTCACCCGAGCACGTGGGCACGTCGCCGGAGCTGCAGACGCCGGTCGTGTTCTGCGAGCTGAACCCGCCGGCCGACCCGCCGCTGCTGTTCTACCGCTCCCCCATCGCGCCCGACCTCACGCTGACCGACGCCGACGTGCCGTGGGATGTCGTGCGCGAAGTGCCGCTGCTGTGGGTCACGGGCACGGGCGTGTCCACGGAGCCGGCGCGCACGACGCAGCGCAAGATCCTCGAAGCCCGCGGGCGGCGCCGGCACACCGTCGTCGACCTCGACTACCGGCCGATGTTCTGGCCGGACGTCGAGACCGCGCGCGAGGAGATCGGCTGGATGCTCGACCACGTGACGGTCGCCGTCGGCAACCGCGCGGAGGTCGAGGTGGCCGTGGGCACGGCGGACCCGGAAGAGGCCGCCGACCGGATGCTGGGGCGCGGCGTGCGCCTCGCGGTGATCAAGAAGGGTGCGGAAGGCGTGCTCGTCGCGACCCCGGAAGGCCGCGCGACGGTGAAGCCGCAGCGCGTCGAGGTGGTGTGCGGCCTCGGCGCGGGCGACGGCTTCGGCGGTGCCCTCGTGCACGGGCTGCTGTCGGGCTGGGAACCGGTGCGCCTCGCGGAGTACGCGAACGCGGCCGGCGCGCTGGTCGCGGCGCGGCTCGCGTGCGCCGACGCGATGCCGACCGCCGCGGAGATCGAGGAGCTGTTGTGACACTGATGCTGTCCGACGAACGCTGGAGCGAGCTGCTGCGCGTGCGGGCCACCGACCCGGGCGCGGTGCGGCGGGCGTACGCGTCGCGGCGGCGGCGCGAGAACCTGTTGTCGGACAAGGGAACCCTGTTCCTCGTGGCCGCCGACCACCCGGCGCGCGGAGCGCTGGGTGTGGGCGGCGATCCCCTCGCGATGGCCGACCGCCGGTCGCTGCTCGAACGGCTGCTCGTGGCGCTGGCCAACCCGTCCGTCGACGGGTTGCTCGCCACCCCCGACGTCGTCGAGGAGCTGCTGCTGCTCGACGCGTTGCACGACAAGGTCGTGATCGGCTCGATGAACCGCGGCGGCCTGGCCGGCGCCGACTGGGAGATCGACGACCGCTTCACCGGCTACCACGCCGCGTCGCTCGTCGACTGCCGGCTCGACGGCGGCAAGATGCTGCTGCGGCTCGTCGACGACGATCCCGGCACCGTCCCCACGCTGCAGGCCTGCGCCGACGCCGTCACGGAGCTCGCGTCTTACGGCCTCATGGCCATGGTCGAGCCCCTGCCGTACGCCCGCGCCGAAGGCCGGCTCGTGCTGCAGAAGGACGCGGCGGCGCTGGCCCGGGCCGTCACGGTGGCGTCGGGCATCGGCGTCACGTCGGCGCACACCTGGCTCAAGCTGCCCTCGACCGACGACACCGCCGTGCTCGGCGCCACGACGCTGCCGGTGGTGATCCTCGGCGGGGTGCCGTCCGGCGATCCGGCCGCCGACCTGGCGTCGTGGGGCCGCACGCTGCGCCACGACGTGGTGCGCGGCCTCGTCGTGGGCCGTACCCTGCTCTACCCGCCCGACGGCGACGTCGGGTCCGCCGTGGCAGCTGCCGCGAAGATCCTGGAGGCCGCGAAGTGAGCGCACTGCACCGTCCACACGGGACACTGGCCGACGACTCCGACCCGATTCTCCTGACGCCCGAAGGGGCCGGGTGGAACCACACCGGCCTGCGGGTGCTCAAGGTCGGCCGCCGGCTGCCCCGGATGATCGAGACCGGCGAGTTCGAGGCCTTCGTGCTGCCGCTGTCCGGCTCCCTCAGCGTGCGGGTCGACGACGAGGAATTCGAGCTCGAAGGCCGCGATTCGGTGTTCTCGCGCGTCACGGACTTCGTGTACGTGCCCCGCGACGCCGAGGTGGTGCTGACCTCACCCACCGGCGCCGAGGTGGCGATGCCGATGGCCCGCTGCGAAAACCGGCTGGAGCCGAGGTACGGCGCGGCCGAGGACGTGCCCGTGGAGGTCCGCGGCTCGGGCCAGGCAACGCGCCAGGTCACCAACTTCGGCGTGCCCGGCGTGTGGGACCACGCGGACAAGCTCAACGCGTGCGAGCTCATCACCCCCGACGGCAACTGGTCCTCGTACCCGCCGCACAAGCACGACGAGGCCGGCGAGTGCGAGGTCGTGAACGAGGAGATCTACTACTTCCGCATCGCCGGGCGCGACGGCGTCACGCCCTCGCGCGAGGGCTTCGGCCTGCACCGCACCTACACGGCCGACGGTTCGCTGGATGAAGACGTAGCCGTGCGCGACGGGGACGTGTTCCTCATCCCGCGCGGCTACCACGGCCCGTGCGTCGCGGCGCCGGGTTACCCGATGTACTACTTGAACGTGCTGGCCGGGCCCGCGGAAGAACGTTCGATGGCGTTCTGCGACGACCCCGCGCACGGCTGGGTCCGCGACACGTGGGCCACGCAGGAGCCGGACCCGCGCTGTCCGGTCACCGATTACGAGGGACGCGCGCGATGAAGCTGACGACGGCGCAGGCGGTGGTGCGCTGGCTGCTGGCGCAACGGTCCGAGACGCTCGACGGGCGCGAGGTGCCGCTGTTCCCCGGCGTCTTCGCGATCTTCGGCCACGGCAACGTCCTCGGCCTCGGCACGGCGCTGGAAGAGCGCCGCGACGAGATCCCCGTGTGGCGCGGGCACACCGAGCAGGGCATGGCGCTCGCGGCCGTCGGCTACGCGAAGGCGACGCAACGGCGCCAGGTCGGCGTCGTGACCTCGTCGATCGGTCCGGGCGCGCTCAACATGGTGACGGCCGCGGGCGTCGCGCACGCCAACCGGCTGCCGGTGCTGCTGCTGCCGGGCGACACGTTCGTCAGCCGCGCGCCCGACCCGGTGCTGCAGCAGATCGAGCCCTTCCACGACGGCACGGCGACCGTGAACGACGCGTTCCGCGCCGTGAGCCGCTACTTCGACCGGATCACGCGTCCGGAGCAGCTGCTCGCGACGTTGCCGCAGGTCGCGCGGGTGCTCACCGACCCGGCCGACTGCGGGCCGGTGACGCTCGCGCTGCCGCAGGACGTCCAGGCCGATACCTTCGACTTCCCGCCTTCGCTGTTCGAGCCTGTGACGCACCGGCTGCCACGCCCGCGCCCGGACCGGCGCGCGGTGACCGAGGCGGCGGGCGTGCTGCGCGCGGCCCGGCGTCCGCTGCTGGTGCTGGGTGGCGGCGTGCGCTACTCGGGAGCGGGCCGCCGTGCGCTGGAGTTCGCCGAGCGGCACGGGATTCCCGTCACGGAAACCACGGCCGGGCGGACGCTGGTGGCGCACACCCACCCGCTGTACGCGGGGCCGCTGGGCATCACCGGGTCGTCTTCGGCGAACGCCGTGGCCGCGTCGGCCGATGTCGTGTTCGCCGTCGGTACCCGGCTGCAGGACTTCACCACGGCGTCGTGGACGGTGTTCTCACCGGAGATGCGGCTGGTCACGCTCAACGCGGCCGCGTTCGACGCGGTGAAGCACGGCGCGCTGGCCGTCATCGGCGACGCCTACGCCGGGCTCGACGATCTGGGGGGACAGCTGGAAAGCTGGCGCGTCGATCCACAGTGGACTTCCCAGGCCGCCGAGGAACGCGTCAAGTGGGACCAGCACATCGACTCCTTGCGTTCTGCCGCCTCGGAGATCCCCAGCTACGCGCAGGTCGTCGGCGTGGTCAACGACCTGTCCGAGCCCCGCGACTACGTGATGACGGCGTCCGGCGGGCTGCCCGGTGAGCTGATCGGCGGCTGGCGCGGCTCGGGCGAGGTGAGCATGGACGTGGAGTACGGCTTCTCGTGCATGGGTTACGAGCTCTCCGGCGCGTGGGGCGCCGCGATCGCCCACGACGGCGGTCTCGTGACGACCCTGCTCGGCGACGGCTCGTACCTGATGCTCAACTCCGACCTGTTTTCCGCCGCGTTCGCGGGCCACCCGCTCGTCGCGGTGGTCTGCGACAACGACGGGTACGCCGTGATCGCGCGCCTGCAGCAGGGCCAGGGCGGCAAGCCGTTCAACAACTTCTACGCCGACTGCCGCACCTCCCACGCCGAGCCGCCGCGCGTGGACTTCGCGCGCCACGCGGAATCGCTGGGCTGCCTCGTTTTCGAGGCCTCGTCGGTCGACGATCTGCGCGACGCGTATGCCAAGGCGCGCGCGGCCGCCGTCGCCGAGCGCCGGCCCGCGGTGGTCGTGGTGCGCACGCTGCCCGCGGCCTGGACGGAAGCCGGCGCGTGGTGGGAGGTCGGCGTGCCCGAGCACCTGGCCGGCCGCCCGGACTTCGACGCCGCGAAGCCCGGGCAGGTCCGCTATCTGAGCCGCTGAGCCGCTAGGCCCAGAGCTTCGCCAACGCGTCGACATCGAGCACCGTGGCGAACTTCGGGAAGATCTGGCCGGTGAGGAACTCGTGGGTGCCGGGCTCCGGGTCGGCGCTGGCGTCGTCGAGCACGAGGATGCGGTAGTCGCGGTCCATCGCCTCGCGCACGGTGCTGAGCACCACGCCGCTGGTGCTGATGCCGGCGAGCACGAGCGTGTCGACGTCGCGGCCGCGCAGCTGCGTGTCGAGGTCGGTGGTGGTGAACGCGCCGACGCGGACCTTGCGCACCGAGACGTCCTGCGGCTGCGGGCTGAGCCGCTCGTCGATCTGGGTGGCCGGGGCGTCGGCGTGCATCACCGCACGGGTTTCGGGCGAAACCATGCGGGCGAACACGCTGGTGGCCGGGATGGCGTCGAACTCGGCGTCGTCGAAACCGACGCGGACCCAGCCGACGTGCCCGCCGTGGGCGCGGACGTCGGCGATGGCGGTGTCGACGCGATCGACCAGCGCCTGGTCGTCGGCGACGCGGCTCACGATGCCGGCCTGGTAGTCCATGACGAGCAGGGCGGTGCGGGCCGGGTCGAGCTGTTCGGTCATTTCCGGGTGCCTTTCGGGATGGGTGGATCGCGCCAGCGTCCGGTCGAGGACGTTGACGAGCAGGAAGACGACGCTCGCGATCACCAGGAACCACGCCAGGTGATGGAGGCCGCCGGTGTCGGCCCGTTGGCCGAAGAATCCGCCTTGGGCGGCGGAGGACACGATGGCGCCGAGGTAGCCGAAGGTGCGCAGCAGACCCGCCGACGCGCCCACGTTCTCCGGATTCGCCTGCCGGTACACGGCGTGCTGCAGCGCGAGGCTGTTGAGCCCCTGCGGGATGCCGAAGATCAGCACGATGCCGACGATCGTCCACAACGGACTGGCCGGCACCAGCGTCAGCAAGAGCACGCACGCGACGAGCTGGGCGACCGACGCGACGACCAGCTTGCCGCGCAAGCCCTGCCGGCGTCCGGTGATCGCCGAGACGACGATGCCGGTTGCGAACATCGGCAGCGTGACCAGGCCGGTGGTGCTCGCCGACAGGCCGCGGCCGTCCTCGAGCCACTGGGTGAAGCCGTAGATGAAGCTGTAGGACACGACGTACGCAAGCAGGGCGCGGCCGTAGGTGAGCAGCAGCGGGACGTTGCCGCCGAGCACCCGCAGGTCGATGAACGGCTTGGGGTGGCGCAGCTCGTGCACCGTGAAGGCCGAGGCGGCGAGCACGGTGATCACGAGCAGGTACCACGAGCCGGCGTGCGGGTTCATGAGGAACAGCAGGAGCGCGACCAGCGTCGTCGCGAACAGGGCCATGCCGGGGACGTCGAGGTTCAGCGTGCCCGGGGCGCGTTCGTCGCGCGGGAACCGCAGCCGGCCGAGCACGAACGCCACGATCGCGATGGGGATGTTGACCGCCAGCGTGGTGCGCCAGCCGCCGAGGCCGATCAGGAGCCCGCCCAGCAGCGGGCCGATCACGGCGATGGTCTGCGTGGCGATCGCGAGGATGGTGAGCACGCCGGCAGGGCTGTCCTTGCCGGTGCGGCGGCCTTCGTCGCGGATGAGCCGCATCGCCGCGGGGTAGCCGGCGCAGGTGCCGAAGCCGAGGATCACGCGGGCGACGATCAGCACCGCCAGGTTCGGCGCCAGGGCGCCGATCACGCCCGCGACCCCGACCAGGGCCGTCGCGGGGAGGAACAGCCGGCGTGGGCCGTAGATGTCGATGAGACGCCCGACCACGGGCTGGCCGACCGCCGTCGCGAGGTAGAGCGCGGAGATCAGCCACGCCGTCTGCGAGGGCGGCGCGCCGAACGCGGCGCCGATCGGCACCAGCGCGACGGAGACGATCGTGGAGTTGATCGGGTTCAGGATCGCACCCGAGACGAGAGGCGCGATGAGCTTGCGGTTGAACCCGTCTTCCGCGCCGAAGCGCTGGCGCGGCTTCACGGGTGCGCTCATTCTTCGACCACGCGCTCCAGCAAGGTCAGCGCCTGGTCCAGCACCCGGCGCTCGGCCTCGGTGAAGCGCTGCTCGAACGCCTTGGCCAGCCACTCTTCCCGGCTCGCGCGGGCCCCCTGGGCGACCGCGCGGCCCTCGTCGGTCAGGAAGAGCAGCTGGCGGCGGGCGTCTTCGGCGTCGGCCTCGCGCCGGATCAGGCCTTGCTCGTGCAGGGCCGCGACCGTCTTGGCCATCGACTGCGGCCGGACCCGCTCCGCGCCGGCCAGCTGGCTGGCCGACGACGGTTCGGAAATCGCCAGCCGAGCCAGCGCCGACGCCTGCGGCGCACTCAGTCCACGGACGGACGACGCGTCCTGCAACCGGCGCCGCAGCCGGCCGAAGACGATCCGCAGCCGCTGGGCCACGGCGTCGGGAGAGGTCTGTTCGTTCACGATAGACAGCCTATACTGATCAGCCTTGGCTGTCGAATTTCTTGATCTACGCCAGCCCCGCGGCTGTCGCGCGCAGGAGCAGGCCGAGCCGAGGTTCGAAGTCGAGGGCGACATGCCCCCAGTCCGGTTCCTGCTCGTAGAGCGTCGCCAGCGTCGGGGTCGGGTGCGAGGCCTGCCACAGGGCGGCCGCGAGAGAGATCGCGGTGGTGATGAGGTTCCGGAGCTGATCGGCGGTCATGGTGCTCGCCCGCTCCAACGCGGTGACGATCCCGGCAGCGGCGGCGAAGGCGTTGGTCTTGTAGGCACGAGCCCGTTCGATGTCGACGTCGCCTTCGAGGTGCATGGCGACGTGACCGAGCAGGTCGCAGAACACCGACAGCGGCGAGAGGGTGTCCGCGAGGACGGCCGCGACCCGGTCCGGCCCCAGCCCGGTTCGGTCGAGGACGGCAGCGGCGACGGCGTCGCGCCACTGTCCCCAGCCACGTTCGGCCAGCTCCAGCAGCAGTTCCTCCTTGTTCGCGTAGTAGCGCCGCACCCCGGTCCGGTGCAGGCCGGCCCGTTCGGTGACCGCGGCGATGGTGACGAACCGCACCCCGCCGAGTTCGAGAGCGACTGATTCGGCAGCGCCGAGCAGGTCCTCGGCCCGCTGCGCCTTGTCTTCGGCCGATCGGGCTCGTTCACGCATGGATCAATTTTAGCGCATCATGGGGTGCGCTAACGCCGTGCGCGGTGCTACGGTCGGCATAGCGCATCACGAGGTGCGTTATGAGTCTTCCTTGAACGAAAGAGGACCTTTCCGTGCGAGCAGTGCAGATCACCGCGTTCGGCGAGCCGAGCGTCCTGTCGGTCGCCGAGTTGCCGGATCCGGTGCCCGGGCCGGGCCAGATCACCATCGACGTCAGCCATGCCGCGGTGGGGCTGATCGACGTGTTCATGCGCCAAGGGCTGTTCGGCGACCGGCCGGGCCTGCCGCGGCCCCCGTTCGTCCCCGGCCTGGAGGTCGCCGGGACGGTCCGCGAACTGGGCGAGGGGGTCACCGGGTTCGCCATCGGGGAACCGGTTGTCTCGATGTCGGCGACCGGTGCGGGCGGGTACGCGTCGATCTCCGTCGCGGACACCGCGCTCGTGGCCTCGACGCAGCGCTACGGCATCGACCCCGCGGTCGCGGTCGCGGTCGTGCCGAACGCGGCGATGGCCCACGTGGCGCTCACCCGAGTCGCTCACCTCGCCGAGGGAGAGAGCGTCCTGGTCCAGGGTGCGCTGGGCGGGTTCTCCGCGGCGTTCCCCGGCATCGCGCGCCGGCTCGGTGCCGCCCGCGTCGTGGGCACCGTCCGCCGCGGCAAGCTCGCCGCGGCCGCCGTGACCAAGCTGCCCTACGACACCATCGTCGACTCCGCCGATCTGTCCGGCGCGCTGGGCGAGGAGAAGTTCGACGTCATCGTCGACCCGGTCGGCGGCGACGTCCGGACACACAGCCTGGCTCTGCTCAAGGCGGGCGGCAGGCTGATCGTGGCGGGCAACGCCGGCGGCGACTGGAGTCACCAGGTCGACACCAACCAGCTGTGGCTGACGGGCACCACGGTCGCCGGCTTCAACGCGGGCGCCTACCTGCCCGCCCACCCGCAGGTCGTCCGGCCGGCATTGGAGGCGGCACTGGCGGCGGTCGCCGCCGGCCTCGGTGAGACCGAGATCGACGTGCTCCCGTTCGCCGAGGCCGTCACCGCACACGAGCGGATGGAACGTCGTGAGCCGGTCGGCCGGATCGTCCTGGTGCCGGGCGACTGACACGCCCGGCCACCCCGCGCGAGGACTCCGGCCGAGCGAGACTCAGCGCGGCCTGATGGCCGAGATCATCGGGAGCACCGCCTTGGCCTGCATGGCGGTCATGTGGTCGAGACCGTCGAGGAGTTCCACCTTCCAGCCGTCCCGCTCGAGGGCCGCGCGGTTTCTCACGAGGGGACCCGCGATGTCGACCGTGACGCCACCCCAGCGTTCGCCGTATTCGATGCGGTCCTCGGCGCCCGCGAAGCACAGGCGGGGACACGTCAGGTGGACGGCGTGGTCGTCGAAGCCTTGCAGGGCTTCATAAAGCGTGACGAACTGGCGGGTCTGCGCCGTGGACATCGTGAAGCCGACGGAGTCCCAGTCGCCCGGCGTCGCGTCGCCGCCTTCGGTGCGGGGCATCGCGTGCGTCGCCCGGGTGACGGCGAGCATCGCGTCGTACGGGCCGTCGAGCGGCGGGTAGCCACCCATCACCAGCGCGGTGAGGCGGTCGGTGCGCAGGGCCAGCTGAAGGCCGGCGAGGGCGAGCCAGGAGTAGCCGTAGTAGGCGAAGCGTTCGGCGTCCACGGCGGATGCGATCGCCAGCAGGTCGGCCGAGATTCCTTCCGGTGTAAGGGTTTCCGGGCGAGGGTGGGCGAGGGTGTGGCCTTCGTAGTCGAAGGCGATCACGCGGAAGCCGGCGAGGCCGTCGATGAGCGAGCGACCCAGCGCGGGGTCGCCGCCCCACTGACGCACGGACTCGGCCTGCTCGCCTTCCAGCGGGCGTGGGTTCACGGGCAGCAGCAACGCCGGTCCGTCGCCGTGCACCTCGACGTCGATCGTGGTTCCGCCGGGCAGCGTGACCATGTCGGCCCCATCTCTTTACGTTGTAAGCGATTGGCGCCGACGATACTTTACGTCGTATCGAGTTGTCGAGTTGTCGAGCTCAGAGGCCGAGGTACCGGCGGATCTCCTGCACGGCGGCGCGTCCGGCGCGGTTGGCGCCGACGGTGCTGGCCGAGGGCCCGTAGCCCACGAGGTGCAGGCGCGGCTCGGCGACCACGCGTGTGCCGTCCATGCGGATGCCGCCGCCGGGCGCACGCAGGTGCAGGGGCGCCAGGTGGTCGATCGAGGCGCGGAAGCCGGTGGCCCAGAGAATGGTGTCCGCGGGTTCGAACGTGCCGTCGGCCCAGACGACGCCCTCGGGCACGAGGTGGTCGAACATCGGCTTGCGGTCGAGGTACCCGGCGGCCTCCGCGGCCCGTACCTCGGGCGTCACGGCGAGGTCGGTGACGCTCACGACGCTCTGCGGCGGCAGCCCCTCGCGCACGCGCCGCTCCACCTTCGCGACGGCCTGGCGGCCCCACTCCTCGCTGAACTCCTCGTCGCGCCACACCGGCGGGCGGCGGGTGACCCAGGTCGTCGACCTCGCGACGGGCCCGATCTCCATCAGCAGCTGGACCGCCGAGATGCCGCCGCCGACCACGACCACGCGACGCCCACGGAACGCCTCGGCGCCGGGGTAGTCGGCGGTGTGCAACTGGCGGCCGGCGAAGCGCTCCTGGCCCGGGTAGTGGGGCCAGAAGGGGCGGTCCCACGTGCCGGTCGCGCTGATCACGGCGCGCGCGGCCCACGTCTCGGCGGGGGTCTCGACCAGCAGGCGTTCGCCGTCCTCGCGGATCGCCGTGACGTCGACCGGGCGGTGCACGGGCAGGTCGAACGTCTTCTCGAAGCGGCCGAAGTACTCGGACACGACCTCACTGGCGGGCCGGGCCGGGTCGGGCGTGCCGAACGCCATGCCCGGGAGGTCGTGGATGCCGTTGACCTTGCCGACGACCAGCGAGGGCCAGCGGTACTGCCACGCGCCGCCGGGGCGTTTGCCGTGGTCGAGGACCACGAAGCCGGTCTCGTTGGCGAGACCCGAACGGCGCAGGTGGTACGCCGCCGACAGCCCCGCCTGTCCCGCCCCGATCACCACGACGTCCGTCTCGTGATCCGCACTCATACAACGTTCAACAACCGCGGGGAACGCGTATTTCGAGCGGTGACTCACACGGCGACGCGGTTGCGCCCGGCGTCCTTGGCTCGGTAGAGGGCGGCGTCGGCGGAGCGCAGCACCTGGTCGAGCGTGTCGCCCGCGTCGGGGTAGCCGGCGACGCCGATGGACACCGACAGGCCGCTGACCTGCACCGTCCCGCCGACCACCACGCTCAGCTCCCCCACCGCGACCCGCACGCGCTCGGCGATGGCGAGCACGGACGTGCCGCCGGTGGCCGGCAGCAGCACCACGAACTCCTCGCCGCCGAAGCGCCCGACGGTGTCGCTCTGGCGCACGGCCTCCGCGATCGCCACGGCGACGGCGGCCAGGACCTCGTCGCCGGTGAGGTGGCCGTAGGTGTCGTTGATGCGCTTGAAGTGGTCGAGGTCGATCATCAGCACGGCGAACTCACTGCCGGGGCCCCGTCGGCGGGCGCGGGTGAACTCGCGCGTGGCGAGGTCGTGCCAGCCGGCAGTGTTGAGCAGGCCGGTCTTCTCGTCCGTGACGGCGGCGACCTGCAGTTGCTGTTTCAGAAGCAGGTAGCGATGCAGCAGAAGCAGCGGCGCCACCACGAAGACGACGAGCACGGGCTGCGCCACGAGCGCGAGCGCGGCGAGGCCGCCGAGGCACAGCGTGGCGATCTCGAAGGCGTTGTCCTCCCACGTGCCGATGAGGTCCGCGGCCTGGCGGCTGCCCGTGTAGAGGTAGATGCCGGCGGCGACCAGCGCCATGTTGACCAGCTCGAACACCGCGGCCGCCGCGACGAGGGCGAGTACGCCGTGCCACGTGTCGAGGTGCGCGTCGTTGAGGTGGTCGATGGTCAGCACGGAGGACGCCGCGAAGCAGCTGAGCATCGCCCACGCCGTGCTGGCGAGGAACCGGTGCGCAGGCCGCGTGCGGACGCTTCGCCAGACTCGCAACCACAGGTGCAGGTAGAGGACGAGCGCCAGCAGCGCCACCCACGCCGGCGGCAACAGGAAGGCGCCCGCGAGGTACCAGACAGAGGTGACGTTGATGTGCGTCTGGCCGCTCATCCACCGCCGCAGCCGCTCGATCCGCCGCGACATCTCCGCCTGCGCGATCCCGAGCACGACGAGCGTCGCGAACCACCCGAACTGCACCGCGCCGCCGAAGTTCGTCGCGAACCCGACCGCCACGGCCACCACGGCGGCCACCTCGCACACCACGGCGTACGCGATCCACCTCCGCCGCGCCACCACCCACATCCCCCACCGCGACGGCAGGCCGTCCCACTCCCGCCACGCCGCCAGCGCACCCCGCACGCCGCGGGGTCCCGCTCCCAGCATCGTGACGCCCCTTCGGCCGACGAGGTGGCCCAGGGTAGCCGGTCAACCCTCCGCCGTCGCCGGACCGGGGGAAATCCCGGAGCCCTTCTGCCCCACGGTCATGGCTGGGGTAGAGCGGGTGGGCAAATTCCGGTTCGTCAGGTGTGCTCGCAGCCCGCCGCCCCTGGTTGTCCACAGCCGAGTCGAGTTGTGGACAACCAGGCGCTCTGTGCCGCTCCGGGCCGGTTTCATCGGGGTGGGCCGATAAAATGGACATGGGCACGCCCCCGGGGAGGGCGGGGCTTTGTCCGCCGGGCCGGGTTAGGGGCGCGGAGCAGGCGCGGGTGTCAGCGGCGGCGCAGGGCTCGGATGATCATGAAGACCGCGAACAGCACCGCGGCGCCCGCGGCGACCGGGATGACGCGTTTGGCCACGGACTTGCCCGCGTAGTCCAGGAGGTCGATGGCTTCGGTTTCGCCGGTCGAGCCCCCGGAGGGGACGCTGCGGAGCTGGGGCTTGGCCGTTGAGCCGGCTTCGGCGCTGTCGGCGGCGGACTGTTCGGCGAGGTCGCTCTTGGCGGTCGCCTCGGCGGCCGGGGCGGTCGCCGCCTGGGTGGTCGATACCGAGCCCGAGCCGGCGGACGCGGCGGCTGGGCCGGGCGTGGCGCCGGCGCCGGAGTCCGCTCGCAGTGAGTCGGCCAGGTTGCCCGCGAAGGTGTCCAGCAGCTTGCCGCCCACCTCCGAGATCAGGCCGCGGCCGAACTGCGCCGGGCGGCCCGTGATGGCGATGTCGCTGGCCACGTCGCCGTGGGTGCCGCCGTCGTCGGTCGCGCGCAGGGTGACCGTGACGGTCGCCGCCGCGGTGCCGCCGCCGCGGGCGTCCTTGCCGGAGGCCTTGATGACGACCTTGCGGGCCGCTTCGTCCTTTTCGAGGAACTCGCCGGATCCCTTGTACAGCAAGGAGATCGGGCCCAGCTTGACCTTCACCGTACCCGTGAAGGAGTCGCCCTCCACCTTGGTGAGCGCGGCCCCCGGCATGCACGGGGCGACGCGCTCGGGGTCGATGACGGCCTGCCACACCTCCTCGAGAGGCGCGGGGACGGTGAATTCGTGGTCGAGCCGCACGGGCCGACCTCCTCTCCTTCGAACCGCAGAACCAAAAGCCAAGAACCGATGAGGCCCACCTTACGACCGTGACGGCCGAAAGGTGGGCCTCGTCGACAATCAGCCTCCGACCGCGGCCGTGAGGGCACGGCCCGTGAGCACCCGCGCGAGGTGCTGCCGGTACTCGACGTCGGAGTTGCCGTCGGCGGCCGGGCTAGTGCCGTCGGCGGCGTGCGCGGCGGCCGCGCGGATCACGTCGGCGTTCGCCGAGGCGCCCACCAGCGCTTGCTCCACCGCGACGGCCCGCACCGGCGTCGAGCCCATGTTCGTGAGCGCCACCCGGGCCTCCTCGATCACGCCGCCCTCGGTGCGGACGGTGGCCGCGACCGCGACGATCGACCAAGCCTGCGCGACGCGGTTGAACTTCTCGTAGTGCGCGCTCCAGCCCGTGTGCTTGGGCAGGCGAACCTCCACGAGCAGCTCGTCGGGCGCCAGCACAGTGGTGAAGAAGTCCTGGAAGAACTCTCCCGCGCCCACCGTGCGCCGGCCGTTCGGTCCGGCGATCACCAGCGAGCCGTCGAGCGCCACCGCCACAGCCGGCAGGTCACCCGCCGGATCGGCGTGCGCGAGCGAGCCGCCGAACGTGCCGCGGTGGCGCACCTGCGGGTCGGCCACCTTGTCGGTCGCCTCCTTGGCCAGCGCCGCGTGCTCGGCGACGAGGGCATCGCGCTGCACGTCGTAGTGCGTGGTCATCGCGCCGATCACGATGGCGTCGCCGTCTTCGCGGACACCGCGCATCTCCGCGATGTTGCGCAGGTCCACCAGGGTGGTCGGCGCGGCGAGCCGCATCCGCAGCACCGGCAGCAGGCTCTGCCCGCCCGCCAGCACCTTGGCGTCCTCGCCCGCGGCGGCGAGCGCCTGCACCGCTTCGTCCACACTGGACGGAGCCACGTACTCGAACGGGGCCGGGATCACTGGGCACCTCCGGAAGCGTCGATCGAACCGAGGCCGCCGCCGGCCTCCGAGCCGGCTCCCCCGGCTCCCGTGGTTCCGTGCTGGATGGCGTGCCACACGCGCATCGGCGTCAGCGGCATTTCGATGTCGTTCACGCCGAAGTGGCGCACGGCGTCGACCACCGCGTTGACCACCGCCGGTGTCGAGGCGATCGTGCCCGCCTCGCCGACGCCCTTGGCGCCGAGCGGGTTCGTCGTCGACGGCGTTTCGGTGCGCGCCGTGGTGAACGACGGCAGGTCCGCCGACGAGGGCAGCAGGTAGTCGGCCAACGTGCCGGTGGTGAGCGTGCCGCTCTCGTCGTGCACGGCCTCCTCGAACAGCGCCTGCGCGATGCCCTGCGCGAGCCCGCCGTGCACCTGGCCGTCGACGATCAGCGGGTTCACGACCACGCCGACGTCGTCCACGCACACGTACGAGCGCAGCTTGATCCGGCCCGTCTCCGTGTCCACCTCGGCGGCACACAGGTGCGTGCCGTGCGGGAAGGAGAAGTTCTCCGGGTCGAACGTCGCGTCGGAGTCGAGCGAGGGCTCGATTCCGTCGGGCAGGTCGTGGGCCGCGAACACGGCCAAGGCGACATCCTGGATCGTCGTCGACTGATCTGTGCCCTTGACCGTGAACTTGCCACCTCCGAACTCCAGGTCGTCCTCGGCGCATTCGAGCATGTGCGCGGCGATCGGCTTCGCCTTCGCCACGACCTTCTCGGCCGCCTTCACGACGGCGATGCCCCCGACGACGAGAGACCGCGAGCCGTAGGTGTCCATGCCCTTGTGGGACGACTGCGTGTCGCCGTGCAGCACCTCGATGTCCTCGAACGGCACACCCAGCTGGTCGGCCACGATCTGGCTCCACGCCGTCTCGTGCCCCTGGCCGTGGGCCGAGGCTCCGGTGGTCACCTCGATCTTTCCCGTGGGCAGCACCCGCAGCTGCGCGTACTCCCAGCCGCCCGCCCCGTAGTCCAGCGAGCCGAGCACCCGCGACGGCGCCAGGCCGCACATCTCCGTGAACGTGGAGATGCCGATGCCGAGCTGCACCGGGTCACCCGATTCGCGCCGCCGCTGCTGCTCGCGCCGCAGGCCGTCGTAGTCGAAGAGCTCCTTGGCCTTCGCGGTGGCGGCCTCGTAGTTGCCCGAGTCGTAGGTCAGCCCGGCCACCGTGGTGAACGGGAACTCCTCGTGCTTGATCCAGTTCTTCTCGCGCAGCTCCATCGGGTCCATGCCGAGCTCGTCTGCGAGCTCGTCCATGATCCGCTCGATGGCGTAGGTCGCCTCCGGCCGGCCGGCGCCGCGGTAGGCGTCGGTGAGCGTGGTCGTGGTGAACACGTTGGTGCAAGCGAAGTGGTAGGCGGGGAACTTGTAGATCGCGTTGAACATGAACGCGCCCAGGATCGGCACACCCGGGCCGACGAGCCCGTTGTAGGCACCCAGGTTCGCGATCAGCTCGACCTTCAGGCCGGTGACCGTGCCGTCGGCGTTCGCGGAGATCGTGATGTCCTGGATCTGATCGCGGCCGTGGTGGGCGGTGAGGATCGACTCGGAGCGCGACTCGTTCCACTTCACCGGTTTCCCGAGCTTCTGCGCCACCAGGACGGCCATCATCTCTTCGGGCAGCACGGCGATCTTGCCGCCGAAGCCGCCGCCGACGTCAGGCGCGATCACGCGCACCTTGTGCTCCGGGAGCCCCAGTGTCAGCGCCGTCATCACCCGCAGGATGTGCGGGACCTGCGTGGCAGACCACATCGTCAGCTGCGCGCCCGTCGGATCGACGACACACGCCCGCGGCTCCATGAACGCGGGAATGAGCCGCTGCTGGCGGAAGCGGCGCTTGACCACGATCTCGGACGAGGCGATGGCGTCCTCGACATTGCCGCCGGTACCCGCCTCGGCCGAGTCGAACGCCCAGAACGCGTTCTTGTTGGTGCCCAGGTCCTCGTGCACGAGCTGCGCGCCCTCGGCGAGCGCGGCCTCCATGTCGAGCACCACGGGCAGCTCGTCGTACTCGACCTCGATGCCTTCGAGCGCGTCGTGGGCTTCGCTGGAGCTGCGCGCCACGACCACGGCGATGCCCTCACCGGCGAAGTTCACCTGGCCATCGGCCAGCACGGGCCGGCGCGGCGCCTTCATGTCCGTCGTGATCGGCCACGCGCACGGCATGCCGATCGAACCGTCCGGATCCAGGTCCTTGGCGGTGTAGACGGCGATGACACCCGGCGAATCCTTGGCCGCCGAAGTGTCGAGGGAGGTGATCTTCGCGTGCGCCATGGGGCTGCGCAGCACGGCGAGGTGCAGCATGCCCGGGAGCGCGATGTTGTCGGTCCAGCGGGTGCGGCCGGTGATGAGCCGCTCGTCCTCCTTGCGGCGACGGGACTTCCCGACTTCGGGTTCGATCGTGGCAGTCATCACTCACCACCCACACCGACGTGCTTGATCTGTTCGGCCTCGGGTCCGGCGCCCGGGCTCATGTGCTTCGCAGCGTCGCGCACGGCGCGCACGATGTTCTGGTAACCCGTGCAGCGGCACAGGTTGCCTTCGAGTCCTTCACGGACGGCCTGTTCGTCTGGATCGGGGTTGTCGGCCAGCAGGTCGATGGACTGCATGATCATGCCCGGCGTGCAGAACCCGCACTGCAGGGCGTGGTTGTCGTGGAACGCCTGTTGCACCGGGTGGAGCCGCCCGTCGCGGGCGAGTCCTTCGACGGTGGTGACCTCGCTGCCGTCGGCCTGGACCGCGAGCACTGAGCAGGACTTCACGCTGTGGCCGTCGAGATGGACGGTGCACGCGCCGCAGTTGCTCGTGTCGCAGCCGACGACCGTGCCCACTTTCCCGACGCGTTCCCGCAGGTAATGGACGAGAAGTGTGCGGGGCTCCACCTCATCGGTGTACTTCGTGCCGTCGACGGTGACGGTGATGCGCATCAAAGGCCTCCAAGAGCAAATGCCCGCCTGACCCGGGTGGGGCCGGCGGGCCGGTTCGGGAACGGCCAAGGTCGATCGTGATCGGCCTCACATGGGAGCCTGCTACTCCTTACGCGCGCGGACAAGTCCGGATGTCGTACATCCGGGCCCTGCTCCCGCATCTGCACGCTTATGTGCAGGGCCATTCCGCAGATGCGGACCTCCGTCCGGGTGATTTTTCCACCCGGCGGCAAAACTCACCCGAGTCTCAGGTGGACGGTCACACCATGGTCGACTTCCGCCTGGACGTGGGGATTTCCGGTCAATCCCCCACTGCTCGCCGCAGTCGCTCGAGGATGGACGGGTTTTTCACCGCATTGTCGGGTCTACAGTGGATCGAATTCCGCAAGTGCGGTTTATCCCGCGTTCTTCCTCCGCAAATGCGGACTCATCAAAAAGTCCCGCACACCGTGGCGTGCGGGACTTTCTGAAAAACACTCAGTTGTGGATCCGGCCGGACAAAGCGGCCAATCGTCGTCCGGTTCCGCTCCAGCGCAGCGAAATGATCTCCGCCGCGATCGACACCGCCGTCTCCTCGGGCGTGCGCGCGCCCAGGTCGAGGCCGATCGGCGACGAAAGCCGTTCCAGCTCGGCTTCCGTGATGCCGGCTTCGCGAAGGCGGACGAAGCGATCGTCGTGGGTCTTGCGGGAGCCCATGGCGCCGACGTAGCCGACGTCGAGGCGCAGCGCGATCTCCAGCAGCGGCACGTCGAACTTCGGGTCGTGCGTGAGCACGGCGATCGCGGTGCGGCTGTCGATGCGGCCGGCCTCGGCCTCGGCGGCGAGGTAGCGGTGGGGCCAGTCGACCACGACCTCGTGCGCGTCGGGGAACCGGCTGCTGGTGGCGAACACGGGCCGCGCGTCGCACACCGTGACCTGGTAGCCGAGGTAGGCGCCCATGCGCGCCATGGCGGCGGCGAAGTCGATGGCGCCGAACACGAGCAGCCGCGGCGGCGGTTCGAACGAGTTCACGAACACGGCCATGCCTTCGCCGCGGCGCTGGCCGTCCGGCCCGTAGCGCAGGGTGCCGGTGCGACCGCTGGCCAGGAGGCCGCGCGCGTCGTCGGCCACGGCGTCGTCCATGCGCGAAGAGCCGAGCGAGCCCTCGACGCGGTCGGGCCACACGATCATGCGCTCGCCGACCAGGCCGGGCGTCTCGTGCTCGACGATCGTCACGATGGCGACGGGCTCGCCGCTGCGCACCGAGGCCACGACCTGGTCCAGCTCCGGCATCGACTCGCGGTCGAGGTGCTCCACGTAGATGTCGATGATCCCGCCGCAGGTCAGGCCCACGGCGAAGGCGTCGTCGTCGGTCACGCCGTAGCGCTGCAGCACGGGCTTGCGGTCGGTGACCACTTCCTGGGCCAGCTCGTAGACCGCGCCCTCGACGCACCCGCCGGACACGCTGCCGGCGACGGTGCCGTCCGGCGCCACCACCATCGACGCGCCCGGTGACCGCGGCGCCGACGAGAACGTGGCCACCACCGTGCCCAGGCCCACCGTCTCGCCCGCCAGCCAGCGGCGGTACACGTCGTCCAGTACGTCACGCATCGGCAATCTCCCCGAGCAGTCGTTCCAAAGTCGCCAGGCTGTGCCCGGCCAGCAACCGGTCGATGTGGGGCAGGGCGGCCACGATGCCGGACTGAACCGGAGCGTACCCCTCCCGCCCTGCGTGCGGATTCACCCAGAATACGGCGTGCGCGAGCCGGCGCAGTCTGCCGAGCTGCTCGGACAGCAGCGCGACGTCGCCGCGTTCCCAGCCGTCGGAGAACACGGTGACCACGGAGCGGCGCGCGATTCCGCGCTGGCCCCAGCGGTCGAGGAACACCCGCAGCGTCTCGCCGAGGCGCGTGCCGCCGGCGAAATCGGGCACCGCGTTGCCGGCCGCGAGCATGGCCTGCTCCGGGTCGCGCTGCCGCAGCTGGCGCGACACCCGCGTCATGCGCGTGCCGAGCGTGAAGACCTCGACGCTCGACGGTGCGGACCTGGTGAGCACGTGGGCGAAGCGCAGCAACGCGTCGGCATAGGGGCTCATCGAACCCGAGACGTCGATGAGCAGCACCGTCTTCCGCGGGCGGGTGCCGCGGCGGCTGCGGACGAGGCGCACGGGTTCGCCGCCGTCGGCGAGCATGGCGCGCAGCGTGCGGGCGGGGTCCAGCCGGCCGCGGTGGGCGGGGTGTCGGCGTGCCGCGCGGCGTTGCGGCGGAACCGGTTTGAGCGTGGCCAGGAGCTCGCGCAGGTGCTCACGCTCGGTTTTGGTGAGCTCAGCGAGATCACGGTGGCGCAGCACTTCGTGGTCACTCGCGGCGACCTTCAGGGTGTCGGGCTCTTCCTCGCCTTCGCCGCTGCCACCGCTGTCGGAGGTCAACGGCGCGATGCGGGCACGCTTCTGCGCGGGGACGGATTGGGTGCCGCGGCGGGTCTCGTCGCCCTCGAACCAGCGCGCGAAGGCTTCCTCGTAGCGCGGCAGGTCGTCGGGATCGGAACACAACGTGAGCCGGCCGGCCCAGTACAGCTGCGTGGGCTCCGCGATGTCCACCTCCGCGACGGCGGCCAGATACGCCTGCACGCGCCGCGCATCGCACGCGACGCCCGCCTCACGCAGAGCCGCCGCGAACCCGGCGAACCCGGCCAGCGGATCGGCGACCTCGGTGTCCATGCCCCCATTGTGCAACGCTTTCGCCCGCGGCGGCGCTTTCGGTGACGCGCGAGCGCGCACGCCGCCCCTCCCCCGGGACGACGCACGCACTCGGCGGCTCCACACAGCGACCACCCAAGGTAGCGGGAGGGCGGGCGCGCGGAGACTTATCGGGAAAAGATCGAGAAGGTGAGGTGGTGGATTCCGGGCACGGTTTCGCGCTTCGGTGCCGCTGTCGGTGTGCGGTCAGCGCGCGCCTGGGCCGGTTCGTTGTCCGGGTTCGGCGCCGCGGTTCAGTGCCAGGTCAGAGCACGGGGGAAGACCGCTGCTGCGCGATCGATCTCGGTCATCCACACGGTCTTCCTCCTCTCGGCTGCTTCTGTCGCGGTGATGGGAAAATCATGACTCGCGGCCGATGGTCCGGTCAACGCAATTAACATCGAGTCCACAGTGGACGGTTATGGATCGACCGACCACCGCACCACGTTCGCGGAACGACGGCGCCACCGAAAGCCGTTGTTCGCTTTGCGCGATCATCACGCCGCAGCGCCACTCACCACGGCAAGCGACCGACCCCGCGCAGGCACTGCGCCGCGCAAGACCACCCGAGACGTCGCAGGAGGACCGCGCCACGCTCGCGGGACCACGCCGCGACGGAAAACCGCTGTTCGGCGCGCGATCATCACCTCGCGGCACCACGCATCACGGCAGACGGCCGAACCCACGCAAACACTGCGCCGCGCAAGAGGACCCGCTGCTTCGCAACAGAACGGCGCCACGCTCGCGGAACCACGCCGCCACGCAAAGCCGCTGTTCGGCGCGCGATCATCACCACTCGGCACCACTCACCGCGGCACGCGACAACGGCACCGCGCAAACGCTGCGCCGCGCAAGACGACCCGAGGGTTCGCACGAGAACGGCACCACGCTCGCGGAACCACGCCGCCACGGAAAACCGCTGTTCGCCGCGCGATCATCACCACGCGCCACCACTCACCGCGGCACGCGACAACGGCACCGCGCAAACGCTGCGCCGAAGGAGGCAACCCGAGGTACAGCAGGAGCACAGCGCCGCAGTCGCGGACCAGCTGCGCCCCGCAAGCCGCTGTTCGCCGTGCACGGGCATAGCCACCGGCGCCACTCACCCGCGACCGCGCTCGAACGCCGCGCCGAAGGAGCCGCCCCGAGACGGCGGGGATCCAGGCCCGGCGCCGTGAGGGGTCGTCGGCGCGGCGGCAGGATGCGGTCGTGCGCGAGTCGGCGTCGCCCGGGTTGAGTGCCGGGTCAGGAGAAGAGCGTGTCCAGTTTGGCGCGGACGCGGTCCATGTCCTCGCTGTACTTGAGGACGGCGCCGAGGGTGCGGGCGGCGGTGGCGGCGTCGAGCTCGTCGCGGTCGAGGGCGAGGAGGGCGCGGGCCCAGTCGAGGGATTCGGCCACGCCCGGGGGCTTGAGGAGGTCCATGGCGCGGAGGCGGTGGACGGCGTCGGCGACCTGGCGGGCGAGGGTTTCGCCGATGCCGGGGATGCGGCGGCGCAGGATGGTGATCTCGCGGGCGAGGTCGGGGTGCTCGAGCCAGTGGTAGAGGCAGCGGCGTTTGAGGGCGTCGTGGACCTCGCGTGTGCGGTTGGAAGTGAGCACGACGAGCGGCGGCTGCTCGGCGCGGACCTCGCCGTATTCGGGGATCGTGACGGTGTACTCGTCGAGCAGCTGGAGCAGGAACGCTTCGAACTCGTCATCGGCGCGGTCGATCTCGTCGACGAGCAGTACGCACGGCGCGGTGGTCAGCGCCTGCAGCAGCGGGCGCGCGAGCAGGAACCGCTCGGTGTAGAGCGAGCGCTCGGCGGTGTCGGCGTCGAGGCGGCCGCCGTCGGCGGCTTCGAGGGCGCGCAGGTGCAGGAGCTGGCGGGGGAAGTCCCATTCGTAGAGGGCTTGCGCGGCGTCGATGCCCTCGTGGCACTGCAGGCGCACGAGCGGCAGGTCGAGCGCGGCCGAGAGAGCCAGCGCCAGCGACGTCTTGCCAGTCCCGGGTTCGCCCTCACAGAACAACGGGCGGCGCAGGCGCAGGGCGAGGAACCCGGCGGTCGCCAGACCCTCGTCGGCGAGGTACCCGGTGGCGTCGAGCGCGGCGGTGAGCTCTTCGGGCGAGGCGAGGGACTCGGTCACGCTCCCGATCGTAGGGCTCCCGGGCGGGGTTGCGCCGGTCATCCCGCCGTCTTCGGGGTCCGCCCCAGGTCAGCGGGCCGGTCGACGTCCTGCCCACTGCCCAGATCCCCGCACTCGACGAGCACGACGTCCGCCCGGCCCCGCAACCAGTCCCGCGCCCCGCGGTCCCCCTGCGCCGACGCGGCGACCTCGCCCCACCACCGCCGCCCGAACAGCACGGGATGCCCGGGTACGCCGTCGTAGGCCGCGCGAACCACGGCCGTCGGCGAAGCTTTCGCCATTACGCGCGCCAACGCCGCCGCCGGCACCCACGGCAGGTCGACCAGGTGCACGAGCACCGCCACAGGTGCGGTTTCGCCGTCCGGGAACTGCCTCGCCAGCGCCGCCAGCCCCGCCTTCAGCGAGGCACCCATGCCGCCCTCCCAGCCGTCGGCATAGATCGCCTGGCTCGGGTCGGGCAGCAGCTTCGTCACGTCCTCGGCCGCCGCCCCGACCGCCACCCGCACCGGGCCACACCCGGCCTCGGTCAGCGTCCGCAACGCCCGCCGCACCAACGGCTCCCCGTCCAGCTCGACCAGCGCCTTCGGCCCCCCGAACCGCCGCCCCGCCCCGGCGGCGAGCAACAACCCGGCCACGCGCGGAGCCGCACCAGCTGCCGACCCACGCACCGCGGCTGGCGACTCGTGCGCCGCGGCCTGCCTCCGACCCGGCCCAACCGCACCGAATTCGGAGGGACCCGCCACGGACCCCGCCGACATCGCATCGCCAGCGCTCGAACCGGCTCCCGCCACCCGCGGCGTGTCAGCCGAATCGGCTCGTGGCACGCCCGCGGCCGGTGACTCGCGCGCCGCGAGTTGAGCCTGCGCCCCATCCGGCGCAACCACACCGGCACGCGACCTGCCCACTGCAGACCCAGCAGGCGCCGCATCCGCAGCGCCCGAACTTGCTGCGGGCACAGCCGGCGTGCCAGCCGAGCCAGCCCCCGCCGCGGCCGGCGCCGTATCGGACGGAACCACGCCGACACCCAACCGGCCCACTGCAAACCCAGCCGGCGCCCCATCCGCAGCGCCCGAACTCGCTGCGGACACGCGCGGCGTGTCAGCCGAGCCAGCTCTCAGCACACCGGCCGCGGCCGGCGCCCCATCCGGCGCAACCACACCGGCACGCGGCCGGCCCACCGCAGACCCGGCGAGCGTCGCCGCGGCGGCCGATTCGCGCGGCGCGGCGGGCGGGCCGGTCGGCCGTTCGCGCGCCGCAGGGCGGGCGAAGCGGGGGTCAGCCACGGGTGGCCTGCGCGGGGCTGGAGCCGGCGAGGTCGGCGGCGATGGCGTGGGCCGTGGCGAGCAGGGGTGGGACCAGGTCTTCGCGGACGGAGTGGGCGGGGGTGCGGCTGGCGTGCGTGGAGATGTTCACTGCGGCGACCGCGCGGCCCTGGCGGTTGCGGATCGGCGCGGCGACCGAGCGCAGGCCCTCCTCGAGCTCCTGGTCGACCATGGCCCAGCCCTGCTCGGCGACGTGGGCGAGCTCGGCCTCGAGGGTAAGGCGGTCGGTGAGGGTGTGGGACGTGAGGCGGTCGAGGTCGGTGATCAGGAAGTACGCCTCGAGCTCCGCCGCCGACATGTCGGCGAGCAGCACGTGACCCATGGACGTGGCGTAGGCCGGGAAGCGCGTGCCGACGTTGATGCTCACGGTCATGATGCGCGAGACGGCCACGCGCGCGACGTAGACGATGTCCGGCGGCTCCAGCACCGACACGGAGCTGGATTCCCGCACCTGCGCGGAAAGCCGCTCCAGGTGCGGTTGCGCGACCTCCGACAGCGACAGGCTCGACAGGTACGCGTACCCCAGGTCGAGCACGCGCGCGGTCAGCGAGAAGTACTTGCCGTCCGTGCGGACGTATCCGAGGTCCACGAGCGTGAGCAGGAACCGGCGCGCGGCGGCGCGCGTGAGGCCCGTGATCCGCGCGACGTCGCTGAGCGTGGGGTGCGGTGCCTGGGCGCTGAAGGCCTTGATCACCGCCAGCCCGCGCTCCAGCGACTGCACGTGGTGTGCGCCGCGTTCGGCCGGTTCGTCGGAGTCCATGCCGCGAACCCTATCCGGCGTCGGGGACCTGCGCGGTGGGCTCGCCCAGTTCGGCCAGCGTGCGCTGGGCGATGGCCATCGCCGTGTTCGCCGCGGGCACGCCCGCGTACACGCCGGTGTGCATCAGCACCTCGCGGATCTCCGCGGCGGTGAGGCCGTTGCGGACGGCCGCGCGCACGTGCATGGCCAGCTCGTCGTGGCAGTGCAACGCGGTGAGCGCCGCCAGCGTGATGCAGCTGCGCGTCTTGCGGTCCAGGCCGTCGCGCGTCCAGATCGAGCCCCACGCCGCTTCGGTGATGTACTCCTGGAACGGCTTGCTGAACTCCGTGGTCCGCGCCACCGACGCGTCCACGTGCTCGTCGCCCAGCACCTCGCGGCGCACCTTCATGCCCGCTTCGAAACGTTCGCCCGGAACGTCGGCCATCACACTGCCTCCGTGATCTGCTCGAGGATCAGCCGCGTGAACTCCGCCGGCTGCTCGTAGTTGCCCAGGTGCGCGGCCGAAGCGACGACCTCGAACCGCGCGCCCGGAATACCTTCGGCGACGAGCCGGCCGTGGGTGTCGGGTGGAGTCGCGGGGTCGTCGGCGCCGGAGATCACCAGCGTCGGCGTGGTGATCTTCGGCAGGTCGGCGAGCTGGTCCATGCGCTCGATCACGCCGCAGCAGGCCGCGTACCCCTCGTCCGGGCAGTCGGCCACCATCGCGCGCAGGAACGCCACCTCGTCCGGGTGCGACTGCGCGTACGACGGCGTGACCCAGCGCCCCACCCCGGCCTCGGCGATGGCGCCGGTGCCCTCGGCCCGCACCACCTTCGCGCGGTCCGCCCACATCTGCGGAGGGCCGAGCTTCGCCGACGTGCAGCACAACGTGAGGCTCCGCAACCGCTCGGCTGCGTTGACGCCCAGCCACATCCCGGTCATCCCGCCCAGCGAAAGCCCGACGAGGTGCGCCCGCTCCACGCCCAGATCGTCCAGCAGCGCCAGCACGTCACCGCCGAGGTCGGCCAGCTCGTACGGACCGTCCGGCACGGGCGAAGCGCCGTGGCCGCGCGTGTCGTACCGCACGACCCGGTAGCCGCGCTCGACGAGCGGCGCCACCTGCGGGTCCCACATGCGGTGGTCGCTGCCGATCGAGTTCGAGAACACCACCACCGGGCCGTCGTCCGGGCCCTCGACGACCCGGTGCACCGCCACGCCGCTCACGCCTGTACCTCCAAAGTGGACAGTTTATCGATCAGAGCGCGAAGAAGACCGTCTCGCCCTCGCCCTGCAGCCGCACGTCGAAGCGGTAACCGTCTTCGGTCTTCTTCGCCACGAGCGTGTCGCGGCGTTCGGCCGGCACGCTCGCCAGCACCGCGTCGCCCGAGTTGTCCTGGTCCTCGAAGTAGATCCGCGTGACGACCCGGTTGAGCAGCCCGCGCGCGAACACCGACACGTCGATGTGGCGCGCCTGCTCACCCTGCTCACCGGGCAGGACACCCGGCAGGAGCGTGAGGATGCGGTACTCGCCGTTCTCGTCGGTGGGGCACCGGCCGAACGCGCGGAAGCCCGACTCGCTGCGGCCCCGCGGGTCGTCCGGGTGGTCGAACCCGCCCTGCGGGTCGGCCTGCCAGGTCTCGATCAAGGCGTCGGGCACGACCTCGCCCGCGCCGTCGGTGACGGTGCCGCGGATCCAGAACGCGCCTTCGGTGCCCTCGGGCACCACGAACGGCCCGTCTTCCCACGGCAACCCGATCGACAGGTACGGGCCGACGGTCTGCGACGGCGTCGTGAGCAGCTCGCCCATCAGTCCTCGTCCTCCTCGTCCTCGAACACCGACTGCTCACGGCCGCGCACGACGATGTCGAAGTCGAACGCCAGTGCCCACTCCGGCACCGTGCGCTCCAGGTTGAAGCGCGAGATCATCCGCTGCCGCGCCTTCTCGTCGGGGATCGAGTTGAAGATCGGGTCCTGCGAGAACAGCGGGTCTTCCGGGAAGTACATCTGCGTGACCAGCCGCTGCGTGAACGCCGAGCCGAACACGGAGAAGTGGATGTGCGCGGGGCGCCAGGCGTTGTCGTGGTTCTTCCACGGGTATGCGCCAGGCTTGATGGTGGTGAACTCGTAGCGCCCGTCATCGTCGGTCAGCGCGCGGCCGAGCCCGGAGAAGTTCGGGTCGATCGGCGAGGGCCAGCGGTCGCCGGTGTGGCGGTAGCGGCCGCCCGCGTTGGCCTGCCAGATCTCGACGAGCGAGTTGCGGATCGGCCGGCCGTCGCCGTCGAGCAGCCGGCCGGTGACGATGATGCGCTGGCCCTGCGGCTCGCCGTCGTGCTGGCGGGTCAGGTCGTTGTCGAGCTCGCCGAGGCGGCCCGGGCCGAGCAGCGGCCCGGTGACTTCGGTGAGCATCTGCGGGAGCAGCACCAGCGGCTGCGACGGGTGGCGCAGCGTCGTGGAGCGGTACCCCGCGAAGTCCAGTGGGGCGTTGGCGTCCTCCGGCTCCCGCGGGTAGCGGGGCAGGCGGAGATCGGTGGGAGCGGCCACGTTTCCTCCTATCCGGTCGGTGGTTTCAGAGCAGGGGTGTCACTGGCGTTCGAGGACGACGGCGAGCCCCTGGCCCACGCCGATGCAGATCGCGGCGACGCCGTAGCGCCCGCCCGTCTGCTGCAGCCGGTAGGCGAGCGTGCCGAGGATCCGGCCGCCCGACGCGCCGAGCGGGTGCCCGATCGCAATGGCCCCGCCGTGGACGTTCATGAGCTCGGGGTCGAGCTCCTTCCACTCCTTGAGGCACGCCAGCGACTGGGCGGCGAACGCCTCGTTGAGCTCCACGGCCGCGACGTCGCCCCAGCCGATGCCGGCGCGCTCCAGCGCGATCTCGGCCGCGCGGACCGGGCCGACGCCGAAGATGTTGGGCTCGACACCCGCCGCACCGCGGCCGGCGATCCGGGCCAGCGGCACCTTGCCGAGCCGCTTGCCGGCGGCCTCGTCGCCCAGCAGCACCGCCGATGCGCCGTCGTTGATCGGCGAGGAGTTGCCGGCCGTGACCGTGCCGCCGTCGCGCTTGAACGCGGGCTTCAGCTTGGCCAGCTTCTCCATCGTGGAGTCGGGCCGGATGCCCTCGTCCCGGGTCAGCTCGACGCCCTCGACCGGCACCACGTGGTTGTCGTAGAAGCCCTCGTCCCACGCGCGGGCGGCGTTGACGTGGCTGCGCACCGCGAACTCGTCCTGCTCCTCGCGGGTGATGCCGTAACGCTCGGCGAGGTATTCGGTGGAGTCGCCGTTGGAGATCACGTACTCCTGCGGCATGGCCGGGTTCACCATGCGCCAGCCCAGCGCGGAGTTGTACAGCGTCTGGTTGGCAGCCGGGAACGCCTTGTCCGGCTTGGCCATCACCAGCGGCGCGCGGCTCATCGACTCCACACCGCCGGCGGCGATCAGCGACGCGTCGCCCACCTGGATCGTGCGGCTGGCCTGCATCACGGCGTCGAGACCCGAGCCGCACAGGCGGTTGAGCGTGCCGCCCGGCACGGTCACCGGCCAGCCCGCGAGCAGCGTCGCCATGCGCGCCACGTTGCGGTTGTCCTCACCGGCGCCGTTGGCGTCGCCGAGCAGCACCTCGTCCACAGTGGACGGATCGAGGTCGTTGCGCTCGGCCAGCGACTTCAGCACGGTGGCGGCGAGGTCGTCGGGGCGCACCTTCGCCAGCGCGCCGCCGTGGCGGCCGAAGGGGGTGCGGATCGCGTCGAACAGGAATACGTCGCTCATTCGCCGGCCTTCTTCAGGGATCGGAGCAGGGTCAGTTCTTCGTCCGTGGGCGCCGGGGTGGTCTTGAGCTCCGCCGCCACCTTCAGTTTCCACCCTGTCGCCGCGATCGCCTGCTCGACCTCGATGCCGGGGTGCAACTCGGTCAGCGTGAGCTCGGCGGTCTCCGGGTCGGGCCGCATGAGGCCGAGGTCGGTGACCACCAGCGTCGGGCCCGCGCCACGGAGGCCGAGCTTCTCGCGGTCGCCCTTGCCCGTGCCGTGGCCGAACGAGGTGATGAAGTCGACCTTGTCCACGAACGCGCGCGGGCTCTGCCGCAGCACGATGAACACCTCCTTGCAGGAGGCGGCGATCTCGGGCGCGCCACCTGCACCGGGGAGGCGGACCTTCGGGTCGTGGTAGTCGGACCCGATCACGGTGGTGTTGATGTTGCCGAACTTGTCGAGCTGCGCGGCACCGAGGAAGCCGACGTCGATGCGGCCGGGCTGCAGCCAGTAGTTGAACACCTCGGGCACGCTCACCACGGCGTCGGCGGTGTCGGCCAGCTCGCCGTCGCCGATCGAGAGCGGCAGCCGGGTCGGCTTCGCACCCAGGCAGCCGGATTCGTAGATCAGCGTGAGGTTCGGCGCGTGCGTGCGCCGCGCCAGGTTGGCGGCGGTGCTCGGCAGGCCGATGCCCACGAAGCAGGACATGCCCTCGCCGAGCGCGCGCGCCGCGGCGATGCTCATCATCTCGTCGGAGGTGTACTCGCTCATGCCTTCACCCCGGTCAGCTCGTTCAGCCACTTGGTGAACTCGTCGCGGTCGCGCCCGATCGGGTCCCACGCCTGGTAAGCGGAGTTGTCACGCTCGTAGTAGCCCGCCGCGTACGACGGCTTCGCGCCACCCGGCACCTCGGCGACGGCGGTGACGGCCCACGTCGGCAGCACCAGCGCGCCCGGCTTCGGCTCCAGCTCGTCGACGACCTCTTCCACGGTGACCAGCGACCGCTTCGCCGCCAGCACCGCTTCCTTCTGCACGCCGGCGATGCCCCACAGCTGCACGTTGCCCGCGCGGTCGGCGCGCTGGGCGTGCACGATCGTGACGTCGGGGTTCAGCGCCGGGACGGCTGTGAGCTGCTCACCGGTGAACGGGCAGGTGATCGGCTTGATCGTGTCCGTCTGCGCCGGCAGGTCCGTGCCCGTGTAGCCGCGCAGCACCGCGAACGGCAGGCCCGAGGCGCCGGCGACATAGCGGTTGGCCATGCCCGCGTGGCTGTGCTCCTCGATCTCCAGCGGCACCGGCCAGCTGTGCTGCACGGCGTCGCGGAACCGGTGCAGCGAGCCGACACCCGGGTTGCCACCCCACGAGAAGATCAGCTTGCTCGCGCACCCGGCGCCGATCAGCTGGTCGTACACGATGTCGGGGGTCATCCGCACCAGCGTGAGGTTCTTGCGCCCCTGCCGGATGATCTCGTGCCCGGCCTCGACCGGGATGAGGTGCGTGAACCCCTCCAGCGCGACGGTGTCCCCGTCGTGCACCAGCTCGGCGACCGCCTCGCCGAGCGACAGCACCCTAGCCATCGCGAGCCTTTCCGTCCTGGATCTCGACCGCGCGCCTGCTGACACTCGAAAGTGTTCGCATCGCGCACACAAGTTCTTCATATGAACATAGCACGAACCGGCGTCCCGTGGCGAGGCCCCGAAACCCGCCGGAAAACGCCCGGAAACACGGAAAGGCCCCTCCCCCAACGACTTCGGGGAGGGGCCTTCGGCAGGAAATTCAGCCGACCGTGATCAACCGCGACCCGTGCGCCGGCACCGCGGTCGCCGTCCACGAACCCGAGAACGACCCCAGATCCGCCCGCGCCACCAGGTCACGCACCGCGCGCGAACCCGACAGCCCCAGCGACGACCAGCTCACCGGGATGTTCGCCGCCGAAGAACCCAGGTTGTAGACCGCCACCGCCTGCTTCCCGCCGGGCAGCTGCTTCTTCCACACCTGCAGCGTTCCGCCGGCCACCTGCGCCGGGTACGTGCCCGACCGGTCGACGGAGATCACCTCGGGGTTCGTGAGGATGCGCACAGCCGAGTCGTCCAGGAAGTACACGTCACCACCCACGTACAGCGGCGACGACGCCATCGACCAGAACGTCATCACGCTCTGCCGCTCGGCGTCGTCGAGCCCGTCCTGGATCCCGCTGCCGGTGTTGTTCGAGATCGGCATCGAGTCCAGGTCCGGCCGGTAGCCGGCGTCGAACACACCCTGCCACGCCGGCAGGTCGTCCCAGCGCTTCTTCACCGAGCTGTCCCACGAAGACACCGTGCCGCAGTAGCACTCCACATCGGTGTCCACACGCACGCTGTTCGCGTACGGCGCCAGCCCCGGCCCTGCCTCGCGCGGCACCGGCCACGCGCTGGCCGTGAGCCACATCGCGCGCCCGGAGTGGTCGATCGCCTTCGACCACGCGGCGATGTCGGGCACGTTGTCCGCCGTCGTTCCGTCCACCTTCAGGAAGTCCACGCCCCACGAAGCGAACTTCGCCACCACGGAGTCGTAGTACTTCTGCGCACACGGGTTGCTGTAGTCGACCTTCCAGTTGCCGCCCCACATGTTCGACGGCGTGAGCGGCAGCACCACGATGTCGCGCGTGTGGCAGGAGGTGCCGACGATGGGCGCGTTCTTGTCGTAGACCTCCTTGTCGAGCCCGGTCGCCGCGTACAGGCCGATCTTCAGGCCCTTGCCGTGTACGTACGACGCCAGCGGCGCGATGCCGTTCGGGAACCGGCCGGGGTCGGGGTCGGCGATCCCGTTGGCGTCGCTGTGGAACACCCAGTCGAAGTTCGCGTTCCAGCCCGCGTCGAGGTTGATGTTCGTGTAGCCGGCGGACTTGAGCTTCGCCGACACGGCGTCGGCCGCGTCGCGGATGTGCGAGTCGACCAGCCAGCTCGTGCCGTACGTCGGGCGGGTGGACGACTGGACGCTCCAGCTGCTCCAGCCCATGAACGGCGCCACGAACGTGGTCTTGGCCTGCGCCGCGGGCGCGGCGAGGGTCCCGGTCAGGACGAGGACGGCGGCTACCGTCCACAGTCGACGGAGTGTGGACTTCATCGGTCACGCTCCCGGTGGGGTGGGGGTTACTCCTTCATCCCGCTCGCCGCGATGCCGCGGACGATGAACCGTTGCGCCACCAGGAACATCGCCACGAGCGGGGCGATGGTCACGAGCGCGCCGGCGAACAGGGCGGGCAGGTTGATCGTCTGCGCGGTGAGGAAGGTCGAGAGCGCGATCTGGGCCGTCCACGACGACGGGTCCTGCCCGATGACCAGCGGCCACAGGAAGGAGTTCCAGCTCTCGATGAACATCAGCGCGCCGAGCGAGGCGATCATGCTGCCGGAGTTGGGCAGCACGAGCCGGCGGTACACGCCGAGGTAACCGAGCCCGTCGAGCCGGCCCGCCTCCTCGATCTCCGCCGGGAACCGCAGGTAGAAGTTGCGGAAGAGGATCACCGTGAACGCGCTGAACAGGTTCGGCGCGATGATGCCCCACTCCGTGTTCACCCCGCCCATCGCGCCGACGACCACGAACGTCGGCACGAACGTGACCGACTGCGGGATCATCAGCGTCACCAGCACGTAGGTGAACACCGCGCGGCGGCCGGGCACGTTGATGCGGGCCAGCGCGTAGCCCGCCATCGAGCCGAACATCGTGCCCACCGGCGCCGTGATGATGGCGATGACGAACGAGTTGAGCAGCGCGTGGCCCATCGGCACCGACGCGTCGGCGAACAGGTCGCCGAAGTTCACCCACGAAAGCGGGTCCGGCAGCCACGACCACTCGGGCGAGGCGACCTGCGCGCGCGTCATCAACGCGTTGCGCACCATGATGTAGAACGGCAGCAGGAAGATCACCACGAGCACGGTGGCCAGCGCGTACTTCGGCACCCGTCCCCAGCCGCCCGGGCGGCGTTCCCGGACCTTCGCGGGCGCTGCTGAGACACTTCCGGTCAGCACGGCCATGTCAGTCCTTCTTCCCGAAGCCCACGAACTTCCCCTGCAGCAACGTGATCGCCACGATGATCACCGTCAGCAGGAACGCGCCCGCGGAACCGACGCCGTAGTTCTGGTCGCCCAGCGCGGAGTCGTAGAGGTACACCAGCGGCGGCTTCACCGGCGCGGTGGCGGTGCCGGAAAGACCAGTGCCGAACAGGTTGTAGAACTCGTCGAACGCCTGGAACGCCGCGATGAGGATGAGCAGCAGCACCGCCACCGACGTGTTCCGCAGCTGCGGCAACGTGATGTAGCGGAAGGCCTGCCACTTCGACGTGCCGTCGAGCTCACCCGCTTCGTAGAGCGACGGCGAGATCGCCTGCAGGCCCGCGAGGAACAGGATCATGTACAGCCCGACCTGCAGCCACAACCGCAGCGTGACCACCGCGACCCAGTACACCGGCGGGCTCGTCTCCGACAGCCACGCCACGGGATCGGCGCCGAACAGGCCGCCGATCACGTTCGCGACACCCGAGGGCAGGCCGTTGAACAGCGCCATCTTCCACACGAGCGCAGCGACCACGTAGGACACCGCGCCGGGGATGAGGAACACCGTGCGGAAGAACGCCTTGCCGCGGCGGATGCTGTTGACCAGCACGGCCAGCCCCAGCGACGCGACGAACGTGACCGGCACGATGAACACCGTGAACAGCGCGATGATCAGCAGCGAGTCACGGAACGCGGGATCGGACAACAGGAACGTGTAGTTGTCGAAGCCGATCCAGTTGCCCAGCGAGATCGTGCCGCGCGCGTCGTTGAAGGAGAGCAGGAAGCTCCACGCGATCGCGACGTACTTGAACACGCCGAGCCCGATCACCACGGGCGCGGTGAGCACCGTGAACGCGCCGACCGCGCGCCAGTCCACCTTCCGGCGGCGCCGCTTGGCGGGCGCCGCCGGAGTCCGGGTGGACGGCGACAGGACTGAAGGGGACGAGACGGCCATGTCAGGCGAGCTGCTTGTCGACTTCGGCCTGGGCGCGCTTCGCCGCGTCGCCGAGCTCGGCGGCGGGATCGGCCTGACCGTTGGCGATCTTCGTGGCGGCCTGGAGGAACAGCGTCGCCGACGCCTTGTTCCACAGACCCGAGTACGACAGCCCGTTCTGCTGCGAGATCGTCACGGCGTCCTTGGCCGCGCCGGACGAGAACTCGGTGGTCTGCGCCGCGACCTCCTTGCGGGCGGGGATGTGGAACCCGTACTTGACGCACCAGTCCTTCTGCAGGTCGGCCTGCTGGATCCACAGCCAGTTGATGAACTTCTTGGCGGCGTCGAGGTTCTTGCTCTTCGCGTTGGCCAGCTGGTACCAGCCGCCGACGCGCGCGACCTGGCGGCCCGCGTCGCCGAACTTCGGCCACGGCACCACGCCGAAGTCGTCGCCGAGCGCCTTCTTGATGTCCGGCAGCGACCACAGGCCGCCCCACTGCATCGCGGTGGCGTTGTCCGAGAACGCGCCGGGGTCGGACCAGTCGGTGGGGTAACCCTGCAGCAGGCCGCCGGTGTCGTGCAGCTGCTTGAGGCCCGCGATCGCGGCGACGGCCTCGGGGCTGGCGAACGCGATCTTCTTGCCACTGGCGTCGAAGAAGTCGGCGCCCGAGGACCACAGCAGGAGGGTGGCGGCCTCACCGACGCCGTCGGTGCCGACGTAGAGGCCCTTCTGCTTGCCCGTGGTGAGCTTGCGCGTCGCGTCGAGCAGCTCGGCGAACGTCGTCGGCGGCTTGACGCCGGCCGCGGCCAGCACGCTCTTGCGGTAGTACAGCATCATGACGTCGTCGATCGTCTTGACGCCGTAGATCTTGCCCTCGACGGTCGCGGTGTCCAGCGCGGCCTGGGAGAAGTCGCTCTTCACCGGGTCGACGATGTCGTCGAGCGGGGCCAGCAAGCCGTTCTTCACGTTCTGGTAGCGGAAGTCGCCGATCTCGAAGAGGTCGGGCGCGTCCGCGGTGAGCATGGCGGAGTTGAGCTTCGTCTCGTAGTCACCGGCGATCCAGCTGACCTTGATCGCGATGTCCGGGTTGGCCTTGGTGAACTCCTGCGCGTAGCGCTGCACCGCCTGCTGCGTGCCCGATTCGCCGTAGGCGTGGTACCACTGGTTGAGCGTGACCTTCGCCCCGCCCGCAGCACCGGCGTTCTTGTTCAACGGGTCGGAGGTGCAGCCCGCCAGGGCGGCTCCCCCGGCGAACAGCACGGAGCCGACGAGGAAGCTCCTGCGCGACAGGTTTGGGGACGGGGCCATGACTTCTCCTCACAAACGGTCGGACACGAAAAGACTCTGAACGGCGACAGCGGCGGCGCCCCGTGCCCATTCCTCGAACGGCAGCGGCCGGATCACCAGGCCGCACCGCGCGGCACTGCCGAAGGCCTGCTCCGCGAACGTGCGGCGGATCTGGTCCTCGAACAGGTCGTAGGTGGCCACGCCCTCGCCCGAGACGACGACCCGTTCCGGGCCGAAGAGGTTGACCAGCGCGGCGAGACCGAGCCCGATCGCGTGGCCCGCGGTCGCGAAGACGGCCCGCAGCGGCTCGTCCCCGGCCCGCGCCCGCGCGACGGCCTCGTCCAGCGTCAGCGCCGGATCCCCCGCGACCCGGCGCGCACTCGCGACGATCGCCTCGGTCGACGCGATCGCCTCCACACAGCCCGTGCCGCCACAGTGGCAGGCCGGGCCGTCGGCTCCCATGCCGGCGACCGGGACGTGCCCGATCTCGCCGGCCACCCCGTGCGCGCCGCCGACGAGCCGGCCGTCGAGCACGAGGGCGCTTCCTATGCCGGTACCCACGGTGACCAGCGCGAACGACGCGGCGCCGACGCCTTCGCCGAACCACTGCTCGGCCACGGTGAGCGCCTTGACGTCGTTCTCGAGCGTGGTCGCCAGGCCCGTGCTGTCCTCCAGCAGCTCGGCCAGCGGCACGTCCCGCCAGCCGAGGAACGGTGAGTAGCGCACGACGCCGGTGTCGCGGTCGACGTCGCCGGAGATCGCGACGCCCAGGCAGTAGGCCCGGTCGCGGAAGCTGGTGGCTCCGTCGGGCGCCGAGCCGGCCAGCAGCTCGGCGACGAGGTCGACGAGCGCGCGCACCACGTGGTCCACGTCGTGGCTGGTCAGCGGGTGGTGCTTGGCCACGCGGATCTGGGCCTGCAGATCGGTGACCACGCCGATCAGGTCGTCGCCGGTGATCTTGACGCCGATGAAGTACTCGCGGTCGGGCCGGATGGCCAGCGGGCTGGCGGGCCGGCCGGCGCCGGGCGCGGTGCGTTCGGCGGAGGCGAGCTCTTCGAGGTAACCGGCTTCGATGAACGGGCGCGCGGCCTTCGTGACGGCGGCGGAGGAGAGGCCCGTGCGGCGGGCGACGTCCACGCGGCTGACCGGACCCTGGGTCAGCACCGTGGTGAACACGGTGGCCGCGGCGGGACTCGTGATCGGCGCCCTTGCCGGTGCACTGCGTGGCATGCGCGGAACCGTACGACGGATAAATTAACTTCGTCAAGAATTTATTTTTCCGCTGGTCATCCCTACGCTCTGACCCATGTCCGTGGAATTCGACGTCGCTCACCGACTGTGGCTGCTCAGGACCCGGGAGTCGGCGTACGCGCTGCGGCTCGACGAAGCCGGCCGGCCGCGGCACGTGCACTGGGGCCCGCCGCTCACGCTGGAGCAGGCGACGCAGATCGCGCGCCGGCGCAACCCCGTGGACTCGAGCTTCGACGAGCTCGGCGACGACCGGGCGGAGCTGGCGACCGAGGGCGGCGCGTTCTTCGGCGTCGCCGGGTTGTCGGTGCGGTTCGCGGACGGGACGCAGGCGCTCGAGTGGGAGTTCACCGGCCACGACGCTTCGGCCGACACGCTGGTCGTCCGGCTGCGCGACCGGCACTACCCGCTGGAAGCCGAGCTGCACTACCGCGTGTGCGGCGAAGTCGTCGAGCGGCACGCGGTCCTGCGCAACACCGGAACCGAGCCGATCTGCTTGCTGCGCACGGATTCCGCGGCCTGGACACTCCCCCGTCGCGACGCCTACCGCGTCTCCCACACCACGGGCGCGTGGAGCGCGGAAGCCGCTCTGCTGCGGGAAAACCTGCCCGTCGGCGAGACGACCTTGACGAGCCGGCGCGGGGTTTCCAGCCACCAGGCCCAACCCTGGGTGATGCTCGACGACGGCACCGCCACCGAAACGCGCGGCGAGGTCTGGAGCACGGCGCTGGTGTGGAGCGGCAGCTGGCGGATCACCGTCGAGCGCTCCCACACCGGGCGCGTGGCGTGGACCGGCGGGTTCGGGCACGAGGGCGTGCAGTGGTCGCTGAATCCGGGCGAGACCTGGGAAACGCCCGTGTTCGCCGGGTTGTACGCGCCCGACGGCTTCGGCGGGACGAGCCGGCGGTGGCACGAGTACGTGCGCGCGTTCGTCCAGCCACACCCCGAAGAGCTGCGCCCGGTCGTCTACAACTCGTGGGAGGCCACGGGCTGGGACGTCGACGAGCCGGGACAGCTCAAGCTCGCCGCGATCGCCGCCGAGGTGGGCGCGGAGCTGTTCGTGGTCGACGACGGCTGGTTCGGCGCGCGCACGGGTGACACCTCGGGTCTCGGCGACTGGACCGTGAACCGCGAACGCTTCCCCGACGGCCTCGGCCCCCTCGTGGCCGAGGTGCACCGGCTCGGTATGGGCTTCGGGCTGTGGGTCGAGCCGGAGATGGTCAACCCCGACAGCGACCTCTACCGCGCGCACCCGGACTGGGTGCTGCACATGCCGCACCGCGCGCGGACCACGCTGCGCAACCAGCTCGTGCTCGACTTCGGCCGGGCCGAGGTCGCCGACTGGGCGCACAAGTGGCTGCACCGGCTGGTCGCCGAGCACGGCATCGACTACCTCAAGTGGGACATGAACCGCGCGTTCACGGAGGCCGGTCCGGGTCGCGTCTGGGTCGACCACGTGCGCGCGGTCTACGGCGTGCTCGACCGGCTGCGCGCCGACCACCCGGCGCTGCGGATCCAGGCCTGCGCGGGCGGCGGCGGGCGCACGGACCTGGGGATCCTCGCGCGCACCGACGAGATCTGGGCTTCGGACAACACCGACGCGGCCGATCGCGTCAAGATCCAGCACGGCTTCTCCCAGGTCCTGCCCGCGGGCGCGATGGCCGCGTGGGTCACCGACAGCCCCAACCCGCTGACCGGGCGCGAGGCACCGCTCGAGTTCCGCTTCCACGTCGCGATGGCCGGCGTGCTCGGCCTCGGCGGTGATCTCACGAGGTGGACCGACGACGAACTGCGCCGCACCGCCGAGCTCGTGGCTGTGTACAAGCAGATCCGGCCCGTCGTGCAGCACGGCTCGGCGTACCGGCTCGCGGATCCGGCCGTCTCCCCGCTCACCGCGGTGCAGTTCGTGCTCGGCGACGACGTCGTGGTGCTCTTCGCCCGGCGCCCGCACGACCACGGCTGGCCGATCGTCACCCCGGTGCTCCAGGGCCTCGACCCGGCCGCGCGATACCGCGATGCGGAAACCGGCTGCGTGCACCACGGTGCGGTGCTGCTGACGCACGGCCTGCCGCTGGAGTTCGCCGGCACGGGGCCCGCGAGCAGGCTCGTCCGGCTGCGCCGCGAACCTCGCTAGAGGGGCGGTTCGCCCACTAGGCTGCCCGACGTGCCCGATCGCCCTCTCATCGCCGTGACGCGCTGGATTCCCGACGACGCGGTGAAGGTGCTCGCCGACGCGGGAGAAGTGCGGGTGTCCGAACTCGACCGTCCGCTCACGCCCGAGGAGCTGCGGTCGTTCGTGGCCGGGGCGTCGGCGATCGTCTCGATGCTGCACGACCGGATCGACGCGTCCGTGGCCGAAGCCGCCGGGCCGCAGCTGGCCGTGGTGGCGAACGTGGCCGTGGGCTACGACAACGTCGACGTGCCGGCGCTGGCCGAGCGCGAGGTGAAGGTGACCAACACCCCCGGCGTGCTCACCGACGCGACGGCGGACCTGGCCTTCGGGCTGCTGCTGGCCGTCACACGCCGGCTCGGCGAGGGCGAACGGCTGCTGCGCGCGCGGCAGCCGTGGTCGTTCCACCTGGGGTTCCTGCTCGGTTCGGGGCTGCAGGGCAAGACGCTCGGCATCGTCGGCCTCGGGCAGATCGGCCGCGCGATGGCCACGCGCGCCGCGGCGTTCGGGCTGCGGACCGTCTACTCGGGACGGTCGGCGAAACCGGACTTCGACGGCGAGTTCGTATCGTTCGACGAGTTGCTGCGGCGTTCGGACTTCATCTCGCTGCACTGTCCGCTCACGCCGGAGACGCGCCACCTGATCGACGCGGCGGCGCTGCGGGCCATGAAGCGCACGGCGTACCTCGTGAACACCACCCGCGGCCCGGTCGTCGACGAGGCGGCGCTGGCCGACGCGCTGGAGGCCGGCGAGATCGCGGGCGCCGCGCTGGACGTGTTCGAGCGCGAGCCCGACGTCGAGCCGCGGCTGCTGGAGCGCGACGACGTCGTGGTCATGCCGCACCTGGGCTCGGCGACCGTGGAGACGCGCACCGCGATGGCCGTGCTGGCCGCCCGAAACGTGACCTCGGTACTCGCCGGAGAAGCACCGCTGACGGAGGTAGCTCTGTGACTCGTGTCGTCATCGCCCCGGACAAGTTCAAGGGCAGCCTCACCGCGGTCGCCGCCGCCGAGGCCATCGCCCTCGGAGTGCGCGACGCGCTGCCCGACGCCGACATCGCCGCCTGCCCCGTCGCCGACGGGGGCGAAGGCACGCTCGAAGTGCTGGAGAACGCGGGCGGCGAGCTCGTGCGGCTCTCGGTGCGCGGTCCGCTGGAGGACCACGTCGACGCGAGGTACGTGGTGCTCGACGGCACGGCCTACATCGAGTCGGCACGCGCGTGCGGCATCGAGTTCGTGGACCCGACGCCGGAGACGGCGCTGGCCGCGCACACGTGGGGCGTCGGCGAACTGCTCGCGGACGCGCTGTCCCGCGGCGCTTCCCGGCTCGTGCTGACGGTCGGCGGCACCGCGAGCACCGACGGCGGCGCCGGCATGCTCGCCGCGCTGGGCGCCGGGGTCTTCGACGCGTTCGACGCCCCCATCGGCCTCGGCGGCGGCACGCTCTCGCGCGTCGCGAAGGTCGAGCTGGGCCCGGCGCGCGAACGGCTGGGCTCGGTTCCGCTCACGGTCGCGACGGACGTGACCAACCCGCTCGTCGGCCCGAACGGCGCCGCGGCGGTCTTCGGCCCGCAGAAGGGCGCGCGGCCGCACGAGGTGACGGAGCTGGACACGGCTCTCGGCCGCTGGGCTCAGGCCCTGGTCAACGCGGGCGCGCCGGACATTTCGGCGGTCCCCGGCGCGGGTGCCGGCGGCGGCGTCGCGGGCGGCGCCATCGCCGGCCTGGGCGCCACGGTCGCGTCGGGCTTCGACCTCATCGCCGGTCTCACCGGCGTGGACACGGCCCTGGCCGGCGCCGACCTCGTGATCACGGGCGAAGGGTCACTCGACTCCCAGAGCCTGTCCGGCAAGGCCCCCGCCGGCATCGCCGCCCGGGCCGGACGTGCGGGCGTCCCACTCATGGTCCTGGCCGGACGCATCCAGCTCGACGCCGCCGCGCTCGCCAGCCTGGGCGTCGTCGGCAGCAGCGCGCTCATCGACCACGCACCCTCACTGGACCACGCGCGCACCCACGCGGCCGAACTCCTACGCGCCCGCGCCGGCGACCTGGTCCGCACCTGGGTGGCCCGCTGACGGGATGGGGTCCGCGAACGACCACGCTGATCGGACCGGGTCCGAACCCGACCACAGCGCGAGATCGCGCCGGTTTCCGGATTGTGCGGTGCGATCGGCCCCGGCCGATCCGACCGCACAATCCGGAAGCCGGCTCAAAGGCGATCTCGCACGCCCCGGCGGAGCCGGGGCCAAGGATTCAGCTTTGCTGAGGAAGCACGGCAAAGGCCACGTCGCCGGTTTCGTCCTGCTGGACGTCGAGGACCTTGTCGTCCAGGAGGGCGGCGGCCTGGGGTTCGAGGAAGACCTTCGCGCCGGCGTCGGTGCCCACGACGCGGTCGCCGTCCTGGGGAGAGGGGGCGACGGAAAGCGCGAGCTGCGCGCCCTCGCCTTCCTGCACGCTCTGGAGGGCGAACCGCAGCCCGCTCTCCTCGGCGCCCTGTTGAGCCGTCAGCGCGGAGATCGCCTCGGCAGCGGCTTCGGTCACGGTCAGCATCTTCGGCCTTCCCTTCGTCGCGGTCGGATGCGATTGGGTTTTCACGCTAGGGGCGCCCGTTCGGCAGCGCAGCGTGAGCGGCGCACCTGCCGAGCAGGCGTGGGACCGGTCACAAACAGGTTTGAAAACCAGGCGTTCTGCCCACGCGCGGGCGGGGGTGCGCGCGGACACGCGAGAACACGGAATAGCCAGGGAGGCCCGCGGGCTGAACTACGTGAGCGGAGTCCCTGTCAGCGGGATCACAAGTGTTCATCGGCTTCATCAGGTTCACAAGTTTGTGAAGCAGAGGTAGCGTCACGATCATGACCACCACCAGGTGGACGCCCCGGCCGCCGCTCTTCCACCGGGACCCGCAGCGTCACCACGAGGACCACGAGCTCGGCGGACACGCCGCCTGGTACCTCGTCGCCGGTGGCGTCACCACGGGTCTGCAGGCCGTGCTCTTCCTGGTGCTGCGCCCCGAGCTCGGCTCGCAGTGGGCGAACCTGGTGGCCATCGCGCTCACCACGGTCGGCAACACCGAGTTCCACCGCCGCGTCACCTTCGCCGGGCGCGCGAGCAAGGCCGGCAAGCGCCACCTGCAGGACTTCCTCACCTTCGTCTTCTACGCCGGATACGGCTCGATCGTCCTGGCCACGCTCGACGCGGTGGTCAGCCACCCGACGGCCTGGGAGGAAACCGCGAGCCTGCTGGCGGCCAGCTTCGTCGGCGGCGTAGTGCGGTTCGCCGTGCTGCGGTGGTGGGTCTTCGCCCACGCCAAGCCCGAAGCGCCTGCCGCGGACCACGACTAACGTCCGGGATCGTGTCGGAAGAGAAGCTCGACCCGCCCCACCGAGAACCTCCCGGAATCGGCCCCCACAGCGGCGGCACTGAACCGGACTACCGGTTCACCCTCGCCAACGAGCGGACGTTCCTCGCCTGGCTGCGCACCGCCCTGGGTCTGCTCGCGGGCGGCGTCGCGGTCCACCAGCTGGTGCCCCGGCCCGCCGTCATGAGCTCGGTGCTCGCCGGGCTGTGCGTGGTGCTCGCGGCGATCCTCGCGGCCGGCGCCTACCCGCGCTGGCGGCGGGTGCAGATCGCCATGCGCGCCGGGCAGCCGCTGGCCCGCAGCGCGATGGTCCTGGTGCTCACCGCGGGCGTGTTCGTGCTGATGGCGGCCGCCGTGGTCCTCGTGATCGTGTCGTGAGCCGGCCCTTCGCCAACGGCGCCCAGCCCGAACGCACCGGCCTGGCCTGGCGCCGCACCGCGCTGTCGGCCGCCGCGTGCGCGGTGCTGCTGATGGGTGCTTCGCTGCGCCACGACGGGCCGTTGGACCTCATCCCGGCGGTGTTCGCGGCCCTCACCGCGCTGGCGCTCGCGGCGATCGGCCGACACCGGGAGCGATCACTCCGCACCGACCCCGAGCCGCCCGCATTGAAACCCGTTCTACCCGCTGTGGTGGCCACCCTCTGTTGTGCTACGGCGTTGTCACTCCTGGTGACGTACTGAGTGGACAGTCCGCACATCCTGCGAGCAGCGAATCGTACTGTGCGTTGACTGGTCTCGTTTTTATCAAGACCACTGCTGCTAACGGGGTATTCGTAGTTGAAATCTGGACTGTCGGCCCGCGAGCCGCATAAGGTTACGGAGCGTCGCAACGGGAGCGGCAACTACCCGATCATCCGGAGTAGCTGCGACCGCAACATCACAGAGTGTTGACCCCAAGACCAGCGACGGTCGCAGGGTCGCCGGGGAGACGACCATGACAGCACCGTCGAAGACGTCCCGCACCGAAGCAGCCGCCGACGAAGCCGACGTCCCAGGCTACGTCACGCCCGAGACGCTGCCGAGGCCCGCGGGACGCCTGACGAAGGAAGATCTCGACCCGCTCGTGGTCGCCGCCGGTCGGGGGGACCAGCGCGCGATCACCGAGCTGCTGCACGTGTTGCGGCCTGTGGTCGCCCGCTACTGCCGGGCGCGCATGGGCGGGCGCGACCTGTCCTACCTCTCGGCCGACGACGTGGCCCAGGACGTGAGCATGGCCGTCCTCAAGGCACTGCCCGACTACCAGGACCGCGGCGGTTCGTTCCTCTACCTCGTGCACGCCATCGCGGCGAACAAGGTCGCCGACGCCTACCGGGCCGTCGCGCGGGACCGGTCCGAGCCGGTGCCCGAGCTGCCGGAGCGGCCGCTGTCGGGTGGCGGCAACGAGCCCGAGTCGTATGCGCTGCGGCTCGACCTCGGCTCCCGCCTGCAGGAGATGCTCACCCGCCTCGCTCCGCTGCAGCAGGAGATCCTGACCCTGCGCATCATCGTCGGCCTCAGCGCCAACGAGACCGCCGAGACGCTCGGCATCTCCGCCGGCAACGTCCGCGTGACCCAGCACCGCGCCCTGACCAAGCTGCGCGACATGGTCCAGGGCGAAGAGTTCTAGAGCTCCAGCCCGTACACGCGCTTCGCCGTGTACTCGAAGACGTCGAGCCGTTCCGGGTCCGTCAGCGGACCCGTGAGCGACATGGCCGCGTCGAGCACCACCTCGTAGGCCGCCGCCAGTTCGCACACCGGCCAGTCGGAGCCGAACAGCACGCGTTCGGTACCGAACGACGTGAAGACGTGGTCGGCGTAGCGGCGCAGGTGCCCGATCTGCCACTGCTGCCAGTCGGCCTCCGTGACGAGCCCGGAGAGCTTGCACGCCACGTTGTCCCGCGCGCCGAGCGACGCGATCCCGTCAGCCCACGGCTGCCACTCCCCCGCCGCGATGGCCGGCTTCGCCGCGTGGTCGAGCACGAGCCGCAGCTCCGGCAGCTGCTCGGCCACCTTCCGCGCCGCCGCGACCTGCGCGGGCGCCACCAGCAGGTCGTACACCAGCCCCGCCGCGCCGACGGCCGCCAAGCCGCGCAGCACGTCCGGGCGCAGCAGCCATTCGGGGTCCGGCTCGTTCTCGACCTGGTGGCGGATGCCCACGAGCGGGCCGAGCTCCTTCAGCCGCGCCAGCCGGTCGGCGACGTCGGGCGCCGTCAGGTCCACCCAGCCCACCACACCGGCGATCACCGGCTCGGCCGCGGCCGTGGCCAGGAACTCCTCCGTCTCGCTCTGGTCGGAGAGCGTCTGCACCAGCACGGTGGCGTGCACGCCGGCCGCGTGCGTGACCGTGCGCAGATCGTCCACTGTGTACGGACGACGGATCGGGTCCATCGCCGCGCCGCCGAGCCACGGGTAGTCGCGGCGGGCGGGGTCCCACAGGTGGTGGTGGGCGTCGATCACTGCGGTCCTCCAGACGTCACGGGCCGGCCGACGGCGTCTGCGCGCAGCAGACCGGCGTCGACGAGGTCGGTCCACACTACGGCGGGCACGACCTTGGCCGCGCGGCGCGCGTTCACCGCGACCTGCCCCGCGTCGTGCGCCCCGACGACCACCGACACCACGGCCGGGTGTGAAGCCGGCAGCGCGAGCGCGGCCTCCGGCAGCTCGACGCCGTGGCGGGCGCAGATCTCCGCGATCCGCCGCGCCTTCTCGACGAGTTCCGCCGGCGCGGCCGCGTAGTCGTAGATCGCACCCGGTTCCGCGGTGGCGAGGATGCCCGCGTTGAACACGCCGCCCGCGACCACGCCGACGCCGCGGTCGAGGCACAGCGGCAACAGGTCGTCGAGCGCCGGCTGGTTGAGCAGTGTGTAGCGCCCGGCCATGAGCACGTGGTCGAGGTCGAAGCGGCGGACGAACTCGGTGAGCATCGGCGTCTGGTTCATCCCGGCGCCCACCGCGCCGACCACGCCCTGGTCTCGCAGCTGGAGCAACGCCGGGAAGGCGCCGGTCACGGCCTCGGTGAAATGGTCGTCCGGGTCGTGCACGTACACGATGTCCACGCGGTCGAGGCCGAGCCGGGCCAGGCTGTCTTCCAGCGACCGCAGCACGCCGTCGCGGCTGAAGTCCCAGCGCCGCCGGTAGGTGGCCGGCACGTCGAAGCCCTGGTCGTCGCGCTCGCCCGGCGCCGCGGCGTGGGGTTCGAGCACCCGGCCGACCTTGGTGGAGAGCACGTACTCGTCGCGCGGATACGACGCCAGTGCCGCGCCCAGCCGCCGTTCGGAGAGCCCCAGCCCGTAGTGCGGGGCGGTGTCGAAGTAGCGGATGCCCTCGTCCCACGCGCGCCGCACGGTCGCGGCCGCCGTGTCGTCGTCGATCGCCTGGTAGAGGTTGCCGAGCTGCGCGCCACCGAGCCCGAGCGGGGAGAGCTTCACGTTCACTCCTTCACCGGAAGTTCCCAGACGAGCCCCAGGGCCGTCGAAGTATCGGACCGGCTGTCGTCCGTGTCGAGCAGCCGGTTGATGCGGATCTGCCACTCGATGTCGGCGGGATCGTCGGCGAGCGCGGCCTTCATGGCGTCGAAGTCGTCGACCTCGACGAAGTGGAACAGGTCGAGCCCGCTGCGCCAGATCCGCCACGTGCGCACGCCGGCGCGGCGCAGCGCGGTGTCGAGCTCGGGAGGGATCACGGCGTGCACGGACTCGTACGTGGCCTCTTGACCCGGTTTGAGCCGAGTGCGCAGAGCAACACTTTGAGGGGCCGAGCCGTGGGTCATGTCTCCTCCTGACAAGTTACGTGGCACTCTGTGTTCAGAACACCGAAACATCCGAGGTCTCTTGAGGGAGGGCGGTCTCGATGCCCGTCACCGATGTCGCGATCGACAAGATCAAGGACATGATCATCTCGGGGGAGCTCGCGCCGGGCGACCGGCTGCCCAAGGAAGCCGAGCTCGCCCAGCGGCTGGGGCTCTCGCGCAGCTCCCTGCGCGAGGCCGTGAAGGCGTTGTGCCTGATCAGGGTGCTCGACGTGCGCCAGGGCGACGGCACGTACGTGACCAGCCTCGAGCCGAACCTGCTGCTCGACGCCATGACGTTCGTGGTCGACTTCCACCGCGACGACACCGTGCTCGACTTCCTGGCCGTGCGCCGGATCCTCGAGCCGGCCGCCACGGCGCTGGCCGCGCTGCACATGAGCGAGGACGACATCACCGAGCTCGGCGCGCTGCTCGACGAGCTGGCCGACGCGCCGACGGTGGAGGCCCTCGTGGCCAACGACCTGCAGTTCCACCGCAAGATCGCCGACGGTTCGGGCAACCCCGTGCTGTGCTCGCTGCTCGACAGCCTCTCGGGCCCCACGGCGCGGGCGCGGATCTGGCGCGGCCTCACGCAGGAAGGCGCGGTCGCGCGCACGCGGGAGCAGCACACGGCCATCTACGAGGCCATCGCCGCCCGTGAGCCGGAGCTGGCCCGGTCGTGGGCGACCGTGCACGTCGCGGGCGTCGAGCAGTGGCTGCGCAGCACGCTCACGCAGACCGAGACGGAAGAGCCGGGCGAGCCCGCGGCCGCCGCCTCCTGAACGACGCCGAAGTTCCGTGAAGGGCCCCTCGAAGGACATCGAATCCGTCGCGGGACCCTTCACGAAACGGCGAGAAGGTCGGATGATCACGGCCCAGCCGCCGATCAGGTCTGCGGCTTTCCGCCGGCGTAGCGGCTGATGATCAGGGCGATCAGGATGATGCCGCCGTAGATCGCCTTCAGCCATTCCGCGGGCACCTGCGCGATGCGCAGCAGGCTGTCCACCGACTGCAGGAGCAGCACGCCGGTCAGGGCGCCGACGAGCGTGCCCTTGCCGCCGTCGAGCGAGACGCCGCCGATCACCGCCGCGGCGAAGACCTGCAGGATCAGGCCGTCACCCTGGTCGGCGCCGAGCGCGCCCACGTAACCGGTGTAGGCCAGGCCGCCGATCGCGGCCAGCACACCCGCGACGATGAACACCGCCCACGAGATCCGGTCCACCCGGATGCCCGCGGCGCGTGCGGCTTCGCGGTTGCCGCCGATCGCGTACAGCGAGCGGCCGACGCGGTGGTAGCGCAGGCCGAGCCCGAAGAGCAGGAACAGCACCGCCGCGAGCCACACCGACATCGGCAGCCCGGCGAACGTCGTCGTCGCCAACGCCGTGAACGCGTCGAGCTGGTCGAACAGCGTCTTGCCGTTGGTGGAGCCGATCTGCGTGCCGCGCAGCACCGTGAGCATCGCCAGCGTGACGATGAACGCGTTGAGCTTGAGCTTCACGATCAGGAAGCCGTTCACCAACCCGATCAGCGCGCCGACCACGGGGATCGCGAGCAGGCCCAGCGCCGCCGGCCAGCCCGTGCCGAAACCCGACGACGTCGCCGGGATCACCAGCATCGCGCCGATCGCGGGCGCGATGCCCATCGTCGATTCCAGCGACAGGTCGAACTTCCCGGTCAGCAGCACCAGCGACTCGCCCAGCACCACCAGCGACAGCGCGGCGGCGGCCGAGAGGATGCTGATCACGTTGTCGAACGTGAAGAACGAGTCGCTGATCAGCCCGCCGATCACGAACACGACCACGAGCGCCGGCAGCAGCGCCAGCTCGCGCAGCCACAGCGACTTCCGCCGTTTCGGGGGCGCCGCGGGCAGCGCCGTCTGCGGATCGCTCATCAGCTCAGTCATGGAGCCCGACTCCTTCGATGTCGGCCACGAGGTCTCCGTCGGACCAGCCGGCCTGGTGTTCGGCGACGACGGCACCGGCGCGCAGCACCAGCACCCGGTCGGCCAGGCGCAGGTCGTCGAGCTCGTCGCTCACGATCAGCACGGCCTTGCCTTCGGCCCGCACCCGGTCGACGACCGCGAGCAGGGCCTCCTTCGACTTCACGTCCACGCCGGCCGTGGGGTTGATCAGCACGACCACCCGCGGGTCGCTCTCCAGCGCCCGGGCCAGCACGACCTTCTGCTGGTTGCCGCCCGACAGGTCGGCCACCGGCTGTTCCGGCCCGGCCGCCACGATGTCGTACGACTTCAGCGCGCGGGCCCCGCGGTCGTGGCGCGCCTTGGGCGACGCGAACCCGGCCGGGCCCATGCGGTCGAGCACGGACAGCGTGGCGTTGTCCATGATCGAGTGCTCCAGCACCAGACCCTCGTGGTGGCGATCGCGCGGCACGCAACCGATGCCGGCGTGCACCGCGGCCGGGATGTCGCCCGGGGGCAACGGTTTCCCGTCCACGGACACGGTTCCCGCCGAAGGCGAGCGCAGCCCGTAGACGGTCTCGGCCACCTGGTGCTTGCCGCTCGCGTTGCTCCCGGCCAGCCCCACGACCTCACCGCGGTGCACCCGCAGCGACACGTCGTGGAAGCCGTCGCCGGACAGCGCGTCGACGGTGAGCACCTCGGCAGCGTCCACGGCCAGCGGGTCGCGGCTCGCCGCGTCGCGCACGGACAGCCCGCCCTGCTCGCCGGTCATGGCGTCGACCAGCTGCGGCCGGCTGACGTCGGAGACGGGCGCGGTGAGCACGTGCTTCGCGTCGCGCAGCACCGTGACGGCCTGGCACACCTCGTACACCTCGTGCAGGTGGTGGGAGATGAACAGGAACGTCACACCGCTGCGCTGCATCTGGCGCATGCGCTCGAAGAGCCGCTCGATGGCCTGGCTGTCGAGCTGGGCCGTCGGCTCGTCGAGCACGATGAACCGCGCGCCGTAGCTCAGCGCGCGGGCGATCTCCACGAACTGGCGGTCCTCCACCGAAAGCTCACCCGCCGGCGTGTCCACGTCCACGGCCACGTCCCACGAGTCGAGCAGCTCGCGGGCCTGCCGGCGCAGCTTGCGCCAGCCGATGGCGAAGCCGCCGCGCGCCTGCCGGTTGAGGAACAAGTTCTCGGCCACCGTCAGCTGGGGCACCACCATGGCGTGCTGGTACACGCACGCCACGTGGGCCTTCCAGTCGTCCTGTTTGGACAGCGGCGGCGCGGGCACGCCGCCGAACTCGACGCTGCCGGTGTCCGGAAGGGACAGTCCGGTGAGGATCGACACGAGCGTGGACTTGCCCGCCCCGTTGCGGCCGACCAGCGCGTGCGACTCGCCGGCGTGCACGGTCAGGCTCACGTCGTGCAGGGCCACGGTGGGCCCGTAACGCTTGCCGACGCCGTGGGCACTCACCACCGGCGCGGCCGTCTCGGGGGCGGGCGCGCTCACAGGTTGTTACCCCACAACGCCTTGTCGTCCACGTTGTCCTTGGTCACGACCGGGGCCGGCAGCTGGTCCTCGAGGATGCCGGGGCTGATCTCGACGATCGTGGAACCGTGGTCGGTCGGGCCGGGCTGGAACTTCTCCCCCGCCATGGCCTTCTTGAGCCAGTACATGCCGTACTTCGCGTAGGCGTCGGCCGGCTGCGACACGGTGGCGTCGAGCTCGCCCGCGCGGATCGCCGCGAGCTCCTGCGGGATGCCGTCGTTGCTCACCAGCACCACGTGGCGCGGGTCGCTCGTCGGGAAGAACAGGTTCTTGCGCTTGAGCGCCTGCTCGGTCGGCGCGAGGTACACGCCACCGGCCTGCATGTAGACGCCCTTGATGTCGGGGTTCGCGGTGAGCAGGCTGTCGAGGCCCGAGGACGCCTTGTCGGCCTTCCACTCCGCCGCGATCTCCAGCACCTTGATGTCCGGGTACTTCGACTTCATGCAGTCGCGGAACGCGGCCGAGCGGTCGCGGCCGTTGACCGAGGCGAGGTCACCCATCACCTGCACGACCTTGCCGCTCTTCACGCGCTTGCCGATCTCGTCGCACGCCTTGGTGCCGTAGGCCTTGTTGTCGGCGCGCACGACCATGGCGACCTTGCCGCTCTCGGGCGCGACGTCGACCGCGACCACCGGCACGCCCTTGTTCTCGGCCTGCTTCAGCCCGGCGACCACCGCGGCGGAGTCGATCGGCGTCACGACCAGGCCCTTGACGCCCTGGTTGAGCAGGGTGCCGATGTCGGTGATGAGCTTCGCCGGGTCGTTGTCGGCGTTCACTGTCGGCAACGCGTCGAGGCCGGTCTCCTTGGCCATTTGCGGCACGTAGTTGTTGTAGGCCTGCCAGAACGGCGAGGTCAGCAGCGGCAGCGTGGCCCCGACCTTCCCGCCGGTGTCGCCACCGCCGCCCGCCGAGGCGGCCGGTTTGTCCTTCGTGGACCCGCACGCGGTCAGGACCAAACCACACGCGGCCGCCGCGGCGGCGAGCCGGATCACCTTCGTACGCACCGCATCCTCCTTGATGACATGCAAACGAGCACTAGTTCTGCACAGGTCCCCGCGGGCGCAGGCCGTGCATGCCGCCGTCGACCGCGAGCGCGGTACCGGTGGTCGACGCGGACAGCGGGCTGGCGAGGTAGGTGATGGCGCCCGCGACCTCGTCGGCGGTCACGAGCCGGCCCATCGGCTGGCGCGCGGCCAGTGCCGCGCGTTCGGCGGCCGGGTCGGCCGCCGCGTCGAGCAGACGCCCGACCCACGGCGTGTCCGCGGTGCCGGGGCACACGCAGTTCACGCGGATGCCCTCGGGCAGGTGGTCGGTGGCCATCGCGAGCGTCAGCGACAGCACCGCGCCCTTCGTCGCGGAGTACAGCGCACGCTGCGGCAGGCCCGCCCACGCGGCGATGGAGCACGTGTTGACCACGGCCGCCGAAGGCGAGGCCTTCAGGTGCGGCAGCGCGGCACGCGTGACCCGGACCATGCCGACCACGTTCACGTCGTAGACGCGGTGCCACTCGTCGTCGCTGTTGTCCGCCACGTCGCCGGCCGCGCCGATGCCGGCGTTGTTGACCAGCACGTCGATCCGTCCGAAACGCTCGGCGACGGCGTCGATCGCGGCGCGGACCTCGGCGTCGGCCGTGACGTCGCAGCGGAAGCCGGCCAGCGGCTCGGGCACGTCGTCGGTCTTGAGGTCCAGCACGGCCACCTGCGCGCCGCGTTCGGCGAGCAGCGTGGCCGTGGCCAGGCCGATCCCCGAAGCGCCGCCGGTGACCACGGCGACCAGGCCGTCGAACTCGCTCACTGGGCGTTCTCCGTCCACTCTGGACCGTCCGGGAAGCGGAAGCGGCGCAGGGTCGCGTCGTGCATCCGCGCGGAGAACCCGGGTGCGGTCGGGGCCAGGTACCGGCCGTCGCGCACGACGGCCGGGTCGGTGAAGTGCTCGTGCAGGTGGTCGACCCACTCGATGGTGCGGTCGGTGTCGTCGCCGGAGACGGCCACGAAGTCGAACATCGACAGGTGCCGCACCAGCTCGCACAGCCCGACGCCGCCGGCGTGCGGGCACACCGGAACGCCGAACTTGGCCGCCAGCAACAGGATCGCGAGGTTCTCGTTGACCCCGCCGACGCGCGCGGCGTCGAGCTGCAGCACGTCGATCGCGCCGGCCTGCAGCAGCTGCTTGAACACCACGCGGTTCTGCACGTGCTCGCCGGTCGCGACCTTGATCGGCGCCAGCGCCTTCGCGATGGCCGCGTGGCCGAGGATGTCGTCGGGCGAGGTCGGTTCTTCGATCCAGTACGGGTCGAACGGCGCGAGCTCCGTCATCCAGGACACGGCCGTGGCCACGTCCCAGCGCTGGTTGGCATCCACGGCGACGCGGATGTCCGCGCCCACCGTCTCGCGCGCCAGCTTCATGCGGCGCACGTCGTCCTCGAGGTTGCCGCCGACCTTCAGCTTGATCATCTCGAAGCCGTCGGCCACGGCCTGCTCGGCCAGGCGCACCAGCTTCGCGTCGGAGTAGCCGAGCCAGCCCGGCGAGGTGCTGTACGCGCGGTAGCCCTCGGCTTCGAGCTTCGCGATCCGCTCCGCGCGACCGGGTTCGGCGGCGCGCAGGATGTCGAGCGCCTCCTGCTCGGTGAGCGCGTCGGACAGGTACCGGAAGTCCACGAGCGACACCAGCTCTTCCGGCGTCATGCGCGCCGCGAACTTCCACAGCGGCAGGTCGGCCCGGCGCGCGGCGAGGTCCCACGCGGCGTTCACGACCGCGCCGATCGCCATGTGGGCCACGCCCTTTTCCGGGCCCAGCCAGCGGAACTGCGAGTCGCCGATGAGGTCGCGCGACAGCTGGCCGAGTGCCTTCGCGTCCTCGGGAACGTCGCGGCCGACGACGTGCGGCGCGAGCGCGCGGATCGCGGCGGCCTGCACATCGTTGCCGCGGCCGATGGTGAAGGCGAGCCCGTAGCCGTCGGGGCCGAGGTCGGTGTGGAGCTCGACGTAGGCGGCCGAGTAGTCGGGGTCGGGGTTCATGGCGTCCGAGCCGTCGAGCTCCCGCGAGGTCGGGAACCGGACGTCGAGCACCTCCATGCCGATGATCTTCGCCATGTCAGGCCTGCCTCAACGTCTGGCGCTGGCGGCCGAGGCCGTCGATCTCCAGCTCGACGACGTCACCCTCGCGCAGGTACGGCTTCGGTTCCGGCTGCCCGAGCGCGACGCCCTCGGGGGTGCCGGTGTTGATCAGGTCGCCGGGGCGCAGCACCATGAACTGGCTCAGGTAGTGGATGATCTCAGCGACGGTGAAGACCATGTCCTTCGTCGAGGAGTCCTGCACCTTCTTGCCGTTCACCCACGTGCGCAGGCCGAGGTCCTGCGGGTCGGGCACCTCGTCGGCGGTCACGAACGCCGGGCCGAGCGGGTTGAACGTCTCGCAGTTCTTGCCCTTGTCCCACTGGCCGCCGCGGTGCAGCTGGAACTCGCGCTCGGAGACGTCGTTGGACACGACGTAGCCGGCGACGTACTCCAGCGCTTCCTCGACGCTGTCGAGGTACCGGGCCTGCTTGCCGATCACGACGCCGAGCTCGACCTCCCAGTCGGTGCTGGTGGAACGGCGCGGGATGAGCACGTCGTCGTCCGGGCCGACGATCACGTCGGGGGCCTTCATGAACAGCACGGGCTCCGTCGGCACGGCGGCGCCGGTTTCCTCGGCGTGCCGGCGGTAGTTCATGCCGATGCAGAGGACCTTGCCGGGCGAGGCCAGCGGCGGGCCGACGCGCAGGCTCGCGGTTTCCGCGCCGGCGGCAGGCAGCTCGCCGGCTTCGAGCGCGGCGGCGACGCGGGCGAGGCCGTCGGCCGCGAGAAACGCGCCGTCGACGTCGGCCGTGAGGCCGGAGAGGTCGTACAAGGTGCCGTCACCGGCACGCACGAACGGTCGCTCTTCTCCCGCGGCTCCGAGACGCACAAGCTGCACGGACGTTCCCCTCTCACCACAGCCACATCAAGACATCCGATGTATAGCGCATGGGCCGCGCGGGATCCAGAGGCCTGGAGGATTTGTTGCCAAAATTGATCGGATCACCGTGGTGGCGCCTCGCGACGCACCAGCACCGATCGTGCCCCGGCCCGGCCCGGCCGCACTCCGGAGCGGGACCGCTTTCGTCGGATCTTTCCGCGCGCGAACCGGCAAGGGGCGAACACCCCGTGGTCTCCCGGTGTTTTCCTTGCCACACCGCGGCTTCGGTACCGATTCCGCCGAACCCGTTGAAAACGCCGCCGGGTCGTGACTTGATGGCTTCCGACCCAACGACGCAGTGAACGAGGTGGGGATGTCCAAGCGGATCCTGATCTGCTGCGACGGCACGTGGGACTCGGCGGACCTGGCCGACGGCGGCGTGCCCGCCCCGAGCAACGTCACGCGGCTCGCACTGGCCACCGCGCCGGCCGACGAAGCCGGCACGGAGCAACGGGTCTTCTACCAGTCGGGTATCGGTACCACGCGGCAGCGGCTGGTCGGCGGCGCGTTCGGCGTCGGGCTCTCGCGCAACGTCCGCGAGGTCTACACCTATCTCGTGCGCACCTACGAACCCGGCGACGAGATCTTCTTCGTGGGCTTCAGCCGCGGCGCGTACACCGTGCGCAGCGTGGCCGGCTTCATCCGCAACTGCGGCCTGCTGCGCCGCCAGCACCTCGGCCTCGTCAAGCGCGCGTACGGCCTCTACCGCGACCGCAGCGACAAGTCCCACCCGCACAACACCGAGGCCACGCTCTTCCGGCGCACCTATTCGCACGAGCCGCGGATCCGGTTCATCGGCGTGTGGGACACGGTGGGCGCGCTCGGCGTGCCGCTCACCGGATTCTGGCCGATCGACGTGTTCAACCGCCGCTTCCAGTTCCACGACACCGCGCTGAGCTCCACCGTGGACGCCGCGTTCCAGGCGCTCTCCATCGACGAGCACCGCAAACCGTTCGTGCCCTCGATCTGGGCGCCGCCCACCACCCCGGGCACGAACCAGATCGAGCAGGTCTGGTTCGCCGGCTGCCACTCCGACGTCGGCGGCGGCGGGCACACCCAGCACAGCCTCTCCGACATCCCCCTGCGCTGGCTCGCAGGCCACGCCGCCCTCAACGGCCTTGGGCTCCTGCCGGACTTCCCCGGCGACCCCGACGCCCTGGGCCCGATGTTCCCGTCCCGCACGGGCTTCTACCGCCTGCTGCCCTCGGTGACCCGCGGGATCGGCACCACGGACCCGAAGCACGAGTTCGTAGCCTCCAGCGCGGTCACGCGCCACAAGCTGTCGGCGGACTACGCGCCGCCGAACCTGGTGGGGTACCTGGCGCTGGACGGGCCGGTCATGCCGGTGGAGGCCTGAGCCTCACCCGACGTCGGCCAGGTTGCCCGACTTCAGCTCTTCGTCGCTCACCTTCATGCGCCCGTCCACCAAGCGCTGCAAGGCATCCCCGTCGTCCCACTGGTTCACGTTCATCGCGGCGTGCACGTCGCCCTCGGTGCCGACCCAGAAGGCCGTGAAGTCGCGCGCCGCGAGGTCGCCGCGGACGACGAGGCGGTCGCGGTCGAGGTCGGCGAGGCCGCGGTACTCCATGCCGAGGTCGTACTGGTCGGAGAAGAAGTACGGCGAATCCAGGTACGGCTCGTTCTCCCCCAGCAGGTTGCCGGCCACGTGGGCGCCCTGCGTGCGCGCGTTGGCCCAGTGCTCGACGCGCACGCGGTGGCCGTAGCGCGGGTGGAAGTGCGACGCGATGTCGCCCACGGCGTAGACGTCCGGGGCGGCGGTGCGCAGGCCGGCGTCGACCGCGACGCCGCCGTCGTCCGAGAGCTCGAGGCCCGCCGTGTGGGCGAGTTCCACGCGCGGGGCGGCGCCGACGGCCACGAGGACCACGTCGGCCAGCAGTTCTTCACCGCTCTGCAGCCGAACGCCGCGCACGCCGCTCGGGTCGCCCGTCACCTCCGCGACGCGCTCGCCCAGGCGCCAGTGCACGCCGTGTTCTTCGTGCAGGGTGTGGAAAACCCCGGCCACCTCGGGACCGAGGACCTTGCCGAGAGGCAGGCGCCCCGGCGCGACCACGGTCACGTCCGCGTCGTGCGAGCGCGCGGCCGCCGCGGCCTCGGTGCCGATCCAGCCGGCGCCGATGACCACCACGCGCCGGGCGTCGACGAAGGCCGAGCGCAGGCTGAGCGAGTCGTCCAGCGTGCGCAGCGTGTAGAGGCCCGGGAAGTTGCCGCCGGGCGCGGTCAGCGGACGCGGCCGGGAACCCGTCGCGAGCACGAGCCGGTCGAAGCGGTGCTCGCCGCCGGCGTCGTCCAGGACCAGGCGCGCGCCGAGCTCCAGGCGGGTAGCCGTGAGGCCGGAGGCGAGCCGGATGTCGTGGGCGGCGTAGAAGCCCTCTTCGTGCACCCAATCGGGTTCGTCGGTGGTGCCCAGCAGCACACCCTTCGACAGCGGCGGCAGCTCGTACGGCCGGTGCGGATCGGAACCCATCAGCAGCACGTCGCCGCCGAAGCCCTTCTCACGCACCGCGGCGGCGGCCGAGGCCCCCGCCAGACCGGCCCCGACGATCACGATCTTGCTCGGCTGTGCCATCCCGGCCATCCCGACCTCCCGAGTCCCCGCCACCTGCCGCCCGGACGCTACTCCCGTTGCCCGGACGGCACATCCCAGGTGAACCCGCCCGGAGAACCCGTCGGTAGGCAATTCGGGTGAACCCGCGTAAGAGCCGCGTGAGGCGCCGGTCCCACCCCCGCACGAAGCATGACCGCAACGCGGAATCGGGAGGGCGAGAGCCGTGACAGACCGGGACGAGTGGTCCATCGGCTGCCGGGATCTGGCGGGCAGGCGCAGGGACGTGACGGTGTTCGTGAGCAGCGACGACAAGATCGTGCTCGTCGCGCCACCAGGCGAAGCGGCCGTACTCGGCCCCCTCGACGTCGGCCGCCTACGCGCCGCCCTGCGCGACGCCGTCGTGGCCGTGGCGCAACACCCGGAGTGATCGTGTTTTTTGCTGTGTTGTCTGCCTCGGCTCCGCCGAGGCGTGCGAGATCGCCTTTGAGCCGGTGTTGGGATCGGGCGGTCTGACCGGCCGGGGGCCGATCGCACCGCCCGATCCCAACACCGGCGCGATCTCGCTCCATGGTTGCCTTGCGGACCTCGGCGAGCCCTTGCGGTGTCGCCACGGCAGATCACCCGGTCCCCACCACCGGTGACCTCACCGAACCCTCCTGTACTTCTGCCTCGACCCCGCCGAGATGCGCGAAACCGCCCTTGAGCCGGTGCCGGCATCTCACCTCGCGGCGGCGAGCCGCTCGGTCGCCGCCACGGCAGTCCGCCCGGTCCCCACCTCCGGTGACCTCACCGAACCCTCCTGTACTTCTGCCTCGGCCTCGCCGAGATGCGCGAAACCGCCCTTGAGCCGGTGCCGGCATCTCACCTCGCGGCGGCGAGCCGCTCGGTCGCCGCCACGGCAGACCACCCAGTCCCCACCCACCAGTGACCTCACCCAACCCTCCTGTACTTCTGCCCCAGCCCCGCCGAGACGCGCGAAACCGCCCTTGAGCCAGCGTTGGGGTCCCGCCCCGCGGCGGCGAGCCCCTGCGGTGTCGCGATGGCAGTCCGCCCGGTCCCCACCACCCGTGACCTCACCGAACCCTCCCTGTACTTCTGCCCCAGCCCCGCCGAGACGCGCGAAACCGCCCTTGAGCCGATGCCGGCATCTCACCTCGCGGCGGCGAGCCGCCGGCTCGCCGCTACGGTGGACCGCCCGGGCCCCACCACCGGTGTCTACCCCGGCCCGCCGAGACGCGCGAGGCCGTCCTTGGGCCAGCGTCGGGGTCTCGCCCTGGGGCTGCCGGGGGAGCTTGGCGAGCCGCTCGGTCGCCGCCACGATGGAGCGCCCGGGCCCCACTGCGTTCGCCTTCACCGAACCCTCCTGTGTTTCTGTCTCGACTCCATCGAGACGCGCGAAACCGCGTTTGAACCGGTGTTGGGGTCTCGCCCTGCGGCTGCCCTACAGGGCTTGGCGAGCCGCTCGGTCGTCGCCGCGGTGGAGCGCCCGGGCCCCACCACCCGCGACCTCACCGAACCCGCCTGTACTTCTGCCTCGGCCCCGCCGAGGCGCGCGAGATCGCCTTCTCGCCCCCTGCTTGCTTGTCAGAGCTTGGCCGGCCGCCTGGTCGCCACCGATCCCTCCCCCGCCTCGATCCGGCCGCGCAGGCCGGGCGTTTCACCGAGCCGCCTTCGCGCCGGCCAGACCTTCGGCTCTCCTTGCCCCGCAACGAAGTTCGAGGCCGAGAACCTCGCGCGATGCCGGAAGCCCCGCCGGAAGCCCGGCACGCTGCCGCGACTGCCCGCACCGACCTCACGCGCCGCCACCGCCGCCCGGCTACGCTGGCTCCGCCGGGCCCAGGCGACCACTGACGCCCGGCCCTGACGCAACCACAGCGCGAGATCGCGCCGGTGTGGGGATCGAGCGGTGCGATCGGCCGCCAGGCCGATCAGACCGCTCGATCCCCACACCGGCTCAAAGGCGATCTCGCCGCCCCGGCGAAGCCGGGGCAGACAACACAGCCGCGGTGAAAGGACACGAAGTGGACGTCGCCGAGGCCTGCGCCGAGGGCGTCCGCCGGCGGCGGGTCGCGCTGCGGTGGAGCGCGCACGCCGCGTGGGTGCTCGTGCTCGCGGTGGCGACGGAGCTGCGCGTGGGCCGGTTCGGGTTCCACCCGTCGGACCAGGGCTTCATCCTCGCGCAGGCGTGGCGGGTGCTGCAGGGCGAGGTGCCGCACGCCGACATCATCTCCGCGCGGCCGCTCGGGTCGGCGATCCTGCACGTGGTCGACTTCGCGCTGCCCGGGCCGCTGCTCTTCGCATCGAGCTGCCTGGCGATGGTGCAGATCGCGCTGACGACGATCGCGTTCGCCGTGCTCGTGACGCGGCGGCCGGTGCTGTCGTGGGGGCCCGGCCTGACGGCACTGGTCGCGGCGGCGGCCCTGCTGAACCTCAACGGTTTCCCGCTCATGGCGTGGCACACCGTCGACGGGATCACGCTCACCGCGTGCGGCGCGTGGGCCCTGGATTCGGGGCTGCGCAAGGGAAATCCGTACGCGCGGCTCGGCGGTCTGGCGTTGCTGGGCGCGGCGGTGTTCGTGAAGCAGAGCTTCGTCCTCGCCGCGGTGATCGGACTGGTCTGGACCTTGTGCTACCCGAACCGGCTGCGGCGCCTGCCGGCCGACGTGCCGGCGCTCGGCGCGTTCGCGATCGCCTACGTGGCTTGGGTGACTATCGGCGGCGGCTTCGGCGACATGGTCGGCCAGCTGACCGGTGGCGTCCCCGCGTACGGCGAACGCCTGCTCGGCCTGTGGCTGGACGACCCGCAGGTGCTGCTGCGCCCGCCGGTGCGGGAGCTCACGTTCTTCGCCGCGATCGCTGTGGTGCTACTGGTGCTCCGGCTCGCCGGCGAACGGCTCGGCGCGGCCGGGCGCGTGGCGTCGTGGCTGCTCGCGTTCGGCGGCGCGGCCGCGGTGGTGTGGACGGTGGTCGACGGACGGTTCACGGCTTCGTCGCGCTGGGCCGACGTGCTGTGGTGGATCCTCGCCGTCGCCGTCGTGGTTCACGCGACCGTACGGCGCAAGATTTCCTGGGCCGCGCTGCTCGTGCTCGCGACGGGCTTCATGACCAGCCTCTCCTGGGGCAACGACACCCCGACGCTGCTCACCGGCTCGCTCGCGCTCACGGCGTTGCTGCTGCTGGGTTTCGTGCTGCCGGACCTCGCGCCGGTGCTGCGCCGCACGTGGCTGACCACGACGGCGGGCGTGGCCGCGGTGGCAGTGTGCGGCTGGGCGGTCGTGGCGCACCACGACGAAGCCGCGTACCTCGACCTGTCGCACGACCAGCTCACCGCCGACCTCGGCACGGTCAGCCCGGCCCTGCGCGGCATCCGCACGAATCCCTCGACCTACACCTACGTCGCCCAGATCCGCGACTGCCTCCGGCGCTACCCGGCTTCGCGCGTCGCGGTGCTGCCCGACAACCCGTTCGCCTACCCGGTTTTCGGCCTGCGCAACCCGTTTCCGCTGGAGTGGCCGCTGCCGTTGGAGATCGTCGGTGACGCGCCGCAGCGCATGCTCGCCACCGCGGCGGACCTCGATCGTGAGGGCGACTACCTGGTGCTGTTCGAGACCGTACCGAGCAAGACGCTGGCTCAGGGCGGGCCGGTGCCCGCGCAGGTCGCGGCCGATGCCGCGATCGTCGACTACCTGGGCCTGGAGAACGCGTTGCGCGCGCGGCTGACCGGACAACCGGTGGCGTGCGGGAGTTTCGTCGGCAAGTGGGCGCGCTGAGGTTCAGTCCAGCAGCGTGTCGTCGGGCGAGCCGGCCGCCAGCGTCGCGAGGACCTCGAGCGCGGCCGCGAGGGTTTCCTTGGGGGGCGCGGAAACCGCGAGCCGCACGGCGTTCGGGGCGTGACCCGGCAGCACCGCGAACGAGGCCGCCGGCGACAACGCGATGCCGTGCCGGGCGGCCGCAGCCACGAACGTCTCCGCACGCCACTGCTCCGGCAGCTCCCACCAGCGGTGGTACGCCGCCGGATCGCCGACGACCGCGAACCCGGCGAGACGCTCGTCGAGGATGGCGGCGCGTTCGGCCGCGTCGGCGCGTTTCGCGGTCTCGACCTCGGCCAGCGCGCCGCCGGTGATCCAGCGCGTGGCGGCCTCCATCGCGAACCGCGTCGAACCCCAGCCACCCGAACGGACGGCGCCCGCGAGCCGCGCGGTCCAGGCCGACGGCGCCACCACGAACCCCGCGGTGAGACCGGGCGCCACCCGTTTCGACAGGCTGTCGACGAACACCGTGCGCTCGGGCGCGAGTGCGGCCAGCGGTTCGACGTCCGGGCGCAGGAACGTGTAGATGCCGTCCTCGATCACCGGCAGGTCGAGGCGCCGCACGGTGTCCGCCAGCTCGGCGCGGCGCGTGGGCGGCATCGTCGGCCCGAGGGGGTTGTGGAGCGTCGGCTGCACGTACAACGCGCGCACGGGCGCCGCTGCGTGGGCGGCTTCGAGCGCGGCCGGGACGAGGCCGTCGGCGTCGGTTTCGATGGGCACCAGCTCGGCGCCCAGCCGCGTGGCCAGCGCTTTCACCACCGGGTAAGTCAGCGCTTCGACCGCGAGCCGCTCCCCCAGCGGGACGAACGCGGAGATCGCCGCCGCGATGCCCTGGCGGCCGTTGCCCGTCACCAGGATCGTCGCCGGGTCGGGTGTCCAGCCACCGCGGGACACCATCCCGGCCGCGGCTTCCCGCACCGCTTTCGTCCCCGCGGCGCCGACGGGGTGCAGGGCGTCGGTGAACACGTCGGCGCGAAGCAGCGGCTCCAGCGCGTACGCGAGCTTCGCGGATTGGCTCGGCAGTACGGCGAAGTTGAGCTCGAGATCCACGCGCGCGTCGCCGGGTTCGGCGAGCGCGGGCTCGGGCGCCGGGCGCGCGGCCCGCACGAACGTGCCCCGGCCGACCTCCCCGACGGCCAGGCCGCGGCGGGTCAGCTCGCCGTAGACGCGGGCGGCGGTGGAGCCGGCGATGCCGCGGTCGCGCGCGAACCTGCGTTGCGGCGGGAGGCGGTCGCCCGGCCTCAGCCGGCCCGCTTCGATGTCGGCGGCGAGCTCGTCCGCGACGACCCGGTAGTCGTCCATCGTCACCTTCGCTTACGCCGTGAACCGCAGAGAACCCCGTCCGCATGATGACACCGGCTGGTCACGTTCGGCGAATGCGACCCAGGGAACTCCCCGAATGAGGGTCACTAGGTTAGCCTAACCTGTGTGGACCAGACGATCGCGGAAGCACCGAGCCTGACCGAACCCCGTCTGCACGCCGAGGCGCTGACCCTGGCCTACGACGGGCGCACCGTCGCCGAAGACCTCGGCGTGGTCATCCCGGACAAGTCGTTCACGGTCATCGTCGGCCCCAACGCGTGCGGCAAGACCACGCTCCTGCGCGCGCTCGCGCGGATGCTCAAGCCCCGCAAGGGCTCCGTCTACCTCGACGGCTCGGTGATCTCCAGCTACGGCGCCAAGGAGGTCGCGCGCCGCCTCGGCCTGCTGCCGCAGAGCTCCGTCGCGCCCGACGGCATCACCGTCGCCGACCTCGTCTCCCGCGGCCGCTACCCCCACCAGCGCCTGCTGCGCCAGTGGTCCCGCGACGACGCCGCCGTGGTCGCCGAGTCCATGGCCGCCACCGGCGTCTCGGACCTGGCCGAGCGCCTCGTCGACGAGCTGTCCGGCGGGCAGCGCCAGCGCGTGTGGATGGCGATGGCCCTCGCCCAGCAGACCGACCTGCTGCTGCTGGACGAACCCACGACCTACCTCGACATCGCGCACCAGATGGACATCCTCGACCTCTGCGCCCAGCTGCACGCCGACCAGGGCCGCACGCTGGTCGCCGTGCTCCACGACCTCAACCACGCCGCCCGCTACGCCACCCACATGATCGCCATGCGCGACGGCCAGGTCCTCGCCACCGGCACCCCGGAGGAGGTCGTGACGGAGGACAACGTGGAGAAGATCTTCGAACTGCCGTGCCGCGTCATGCCCTGCCCCGAAACCGGCACCCCGCTGGTGATCCCGAAGGCGGGCCGGCGCGCCGCGTAGTCGTCCGGCCCGGGCGAGCAGTTCGGCGCGCCGCTTGCTCGGTGTTGTTCCTCTCGGGCCGGAGACGCGCTCTTCCGGCCGAACGATGTCGAGCACAGGCAGGCGGGCGGCCGGCTGAGGCCATCGCCGCGACAGGTGGCCGCCGGAGAACCGGCCGCGGCACCACCGATTTCTACGTCGCGACCACACACCCCACCCTCGGTTAGATTGGTGCCGGAGGTGCCATGACCCGCGAACTCTGGACCGCAGTCGACGACTACCTGGCCGAAGCCCTGATCCCCGCCGACCCGGTGCTCGACGCCGCCCTCGCCGAGTCGGGTGCGGCGGGCCTGCCGGCCATCGCCGTGTCGCCCACGCAGGGCAAGCTGCTTCACCTGCTGGCCCTCACCGCCGGCGCGCGCTCGATCCTCGAGATCGGCACGCTCGGCGGCTACAGCACGATCTGGCTCGCCCGCGCCCTGCCGCCCGGCGGCACACTGGTGACCTGCGAATACGAACCGAAGCACGCCGCCGTGGCGCGCGCGAACCTCGACCGCGCCGGCTTCGGGCCCGAGGTGGCCGACATCCGCGTCGGCGCCGCGCTCGACACCCTGCCCACGCTGACCGGTCCGTTCGACTTCGTCTTCATCGACGCCGACAAGGCCAACCTCGCGCCCTACGTCGCCGAAGCCGTGCGGCTGTCGCGGCCGGGCACCACGATCGTAGTCGACAACGTCGTCCGCGACGGGGCCGTGCTCGAAGCCGCCAGCACCGACCCGTCCGTGCGGGGCGTGCGCGAGATGTTCGCGGCCCTCACCGGCGACGACCGGCTCGAAGCGACTGCCATCCAGACGGTGGGCGACAAGGGTTACGACGGTTTCGTCCTCGCCCGCGTGCGCTGACCTGATCGTCCGCCGACGGCACCCGCCACGGACGATCAGCGCCCCGGCGTCTCCTTCGCCAGGGGCGGGGCGAACCGCGGCTCGACCCCACCCTCGATCGGCTTCCCCTGCTCGGCCTGCACCATGAACGTCCGCCAGATGTCCGCGGGCACGGTCGAGCCCATCAGCTTCTTGCCCTGCGCGTCGAACAGCCGCCGCTCGTCGTCGGAGCCGACCCAGACGGCCGTGGCCAGCTGTGGGGTGTAGCCGATCGCCCAGGCGTCCTGGTTGTCCGACGAGTTGCCGTGCTGGAACTCGCCCGTGCGCAGGGCGGCGGGGCGGCCGTCGGGCAGGAACGTCTGCAGCACGTTCGTCACCTCGGCGGCGATCTTCGCGCTCACGCCGGCGTCGTCGGAGAACGCGGGGTGCGGCTCGTTGTCGTGCTGCCACACGACGCTGCCGTCCTGGGTGAGCACCTTGTCCACGAGGTGTGGCGCCACGCGCATGCCGTCGGCCGCGAAAGTCCCGTACGCGCCGGCCAAGTCCAAGGGCCGCAACGGATACCGCCCGACTGCGATGCCCGAACCGATCAGGAACCCGTCCTTCTCGCGCAGGGTCGGCGAGCCGTCGACCGCCTCCGGGATGCCGGCATCGCGCGCCGCCGCGCTCACCGCGTCGGCGCCGACGCGTTTGGCCAGCCCGATGTACGGCGTGTCGGCGCCCGAGGTCATGGCTGTGCGCAAGGTGCAGGTGGACGGGCACTTGCGCGGGTACTCGAAGTTCTCCCCGAGGAAGTCGATCGTGCCCGGCGCGGCCACCGGTTCGTCGGGCGAGACACCGGCGCGCAGGCCCGCGGTGAGCGTGAACGGGTAGAACGCCGAACCCGCCGCGTGTTCCGTGCCGGCGTAGTCGCGGACGCCGTTGTCGCCGCCGTCGTACGCGCGCACCGCCCCCGTCGCCGGATCGACCGACACGAGCGCGCCGCGGAACTCCTTCGGCTCGCCCTTCAGGCGGTCGGCCAGAGTCGAGCGCGCGGACGCCTGCGCCTTGCGGTCGAGCGTGGTCTGCACGACCAGATTCCCTTGCTGCAGACGGGAAAGCGAGAACCCGTCCTGTTCGAGCTCGCTGAGCACCTGCTGCTTCACGTGGTACTCGTCGTAGGTCACGCTCGCGCGGGTCTCCGACGGCGGCAGGATTTCCTTGCCGGGATAGGCCATCGCGGCGGCGTCCGCGGGTTTGACGTAACCGCGTTGCACGAGCTTGTCGCGCACGTACGTCCAGCGTTTCGCCGCGTGCGCGTCGCCCGAAACGGCCGGGTCGTGCACCGACGGCGACTGGATCATCCCGGCCAGGAACGCGGCTTCACTCCAGGTCATGGAGTCGTCGAGCGGACGGCCGAAGAACGCGTTCATCGCCGCGGCCGGGCCGAAGGTGCCGCGGCCGAAGGAGATGATGTTCACGTAGCTGGTGAAGATCTGTTCCTTGCTCTGCTGCTGCGTGATTTTCGTGGCGAGCACCAGCTCCTGCAGCTTGCGCCCGAGCGTCGCGTCGTCGTCGCCGGTCGATTTCTTGATGTACTGCTGGGTGATCCCCGAACCGCCGCCGACGCCGGTGAGGAACGCGCGGCCGATCCCGGTGGGATCGAAGCCCGCGTTGTCCCAGAACGTCGGGTCTTCGGTGGCGATGATCGCGTCACGCAGCTTCGCGGGCACCTTGTCGTAGGGCACGAAGGAGCGGTCGCCGTCGGCCGGCAGCACCTTGAGCAGCTCGCTGCCGTCGGAGTACTTCAGCTCCACGGTCTTGTCGAGCGAGGCGAGCACGTCCTGCGGGCTGCGGACGTCCATCAGCAGGTAGGCGACCCAGAACGCGATCAGCGGCAGGCCGACGAAGACGCCGAAGCAGCAGTACGCGATGCGCCTGATCTTGCGCCACCGGCGGCGGCGACGGGCACGGGGATCGTCGGGCTGCTCGTTCGTGACACTGCTGGTGGCTCCATCCGTCTCGGCATCCGTGTCGGGTCGCACGATGGGACGACGGCCGGACGGGTGAAAAGGTTGTGCGGTTCGGTGAGAAATTCACGGCGGGTCACGACAGGAAGGCACGCAGCAGCGAAGCCGTGCCCTCGATGTGCTCGGCCATCGCGTGGCGCGCGGCCACGGGATCGCCGGCGAGGATGGCGTCGACGATCGCCTCGTGCTGGGCGTTGGAATGCTCCAGGTTCGGCTCGATCAGCGGGATGCGGTCGAGCAGCTGGTTCACGCGCGTGCGGGCGTCGGCCATCGCCGTGGTGAGCGAGCTCGACGCCGTGACCTCGGCGATCGCGAGGTGCAGGCGCGAGTCCTTGCGCCGGTAGTCGACGAGGTCGGCGGCCGCGGCCTCGGCGAGCGTGGTCTTGAGGTGCTGCCGGTCGGCCGGGCTGAGCGTCCGCGCGGCGGCCGCCTCGGCGGCGCCGGTCTCGAGCACGTGACGCAGGCACAGCGCGTCTTCGAAGGCGGCTGCGTCGATTTCGCTGGGTTTGCTCTGCGCGGGTTCGGGCAGGTTCTCGTTCACGAACGTGCCGCCGTAACGCCCTCGTCGTGACTCCACGTAACCCGCGTCGGCCAGCGCGCGGATGGCCTCCCTGAGCGTCACCCGGCTCACGCCGAGGCGCTCGGCCAGCTCGCGCTCCGAGGGCAGCCGCTCCCCCGCGCCGACCACGCCGAGGCGGATGGCCTGCAGCAGGCGTTCGACGGTCTCCTCGAACGCGTTGCCCGCGCGCACCGGCCGGAACAGCGCCTCGTTCGCGCTAGCCACCGACGTCTCCACGAGGGCGAGTCTAAGCCCGGTCGATTGCAGAGACGTCTTTGCAAATAATCCTCTGCGGTGTAGTTTGTGTCCCATGAGCTCTTCCGACCGCACCGAACGGATCCTCGACGCACGCACCCTGCGCGCGCTCGCCCACCCGCTGCGGATGCGGCTGCTCGGCCTGCTGGAACAGGACGGCCCCGCCACGGCCACCGGCCTGGGCAAGCGCGTCGGCGAGAGCTCCGGCACCACGTCCTGGCACCTGCGCCAGCTCGCCGACGCCGGCCTCGTCGCGGAGGACCCCGACCGGGGCTCGAAGCGCGAACGCTGGTGGAAGGCCGCCCAGGACTACACCACCATCCGCACCGGCGACTTCGTCCGCGACCCGGAGCTGGCCGGCCCGATCGCGACGGTGCTGCACCAGCTGGTCGTGCAGCGCCACCAGGAGGAAGCGCAGTTCGTCGCCGAGCTACCCCGTTGGCTGGACCGGTGGGAACACAACGCCACCATGACCAGCGAACACCTCTCCCTGACCCCCGAAGAAACCCGCCGGATGAGCGACGAGATCACCGCCGTGGTCAACCGCTACCGCCGCCCTGGCCGCCCCGGCGACGACACCGTCGTCACCCACTGGGCCGCCTTCCCGCGTACCGCCCACCCCGAAGAACCCACCGACACCCTGGGGACGCCATGATTCCGCACCACTTCACGGAGCACTTCGTCGCCGCACGCCAGTCCGAACTCCGCGCTGCGGCGTCCCACCACCGCACCGCCACCGCCGCGGCTCGCACCCTGCCCGCCGCCGCCACCACCGCCCGCCAGCGCCTCGGCTGGCTACTGGTCCACACGGGCCTGCGTCTGGTGACCAACCGGGGTCAGGGGCCGCAGATCACCTTGCCGGCTTGAGGATCCTGTTCGGGCTTTGGTCCACTAAGGACTTCCGAATCCTCGCTCGGGCGCCAGTCCGCCAAGCAACTATCCGCCCTGCGCTCGGCCTTGCGCCTTCCCCGCACGACAGGTCCATTCGCCCAGCGAATGACCCGCCGTACACAACCCACGACCCCACCGACGACCACCCAGCCGCGGCGGGACCCTTCGCGAAGCGCAAGGCATTTGCGGACAAGACCCACCACGCGCCACCACTCACATTGGTGCGAGCGGAACCCGTCGCTCAACGAAGGTCCCCACACCCACGCACGCCGCCTCCCCCGGTCGCGACGGAACCCTTCGCCCAGCGAAGAGACCATCCCACCTTCTCTGCCGCTCCCGCCGTACCCACGTCGAGCGACTCGGGACCCTTCGCCCAGCGAAGACGCCTGTGCCCACCGGATCCACCGCAAACACCAACACGATGGGACGGTTCGTCTTGCGAAGGCCCCACCACCATCGAATGGCCACACCAGCAGCATGCAACCGTTCGCCCGGCGAAAGGCGCATGAGCGTCAGACCCACGGCCCACAACGGCTCACGCCAGCGGGCCCCTTCGCGCAGTGAAAGGACCGCTCGCACGGCAAGCCGACTACGACCTCAGCGCGAACAGCCCAGCCAGTGACCCCGAAACGCAACATGGGACCGTTCGCCCTGCGAAAGGCTCGCGGGCGCCAGCCACCAACCACCACCACTCGCGCCAGCGCAGTGAGACCGTTCGCCCAGCGAAAGGTCCGTGGGTGCCAGACCCGCGACGCACCACACTCGCGCCAGCTCGGCGGGGCCCTTCGCCCAGCGAAAGGACCACTCGCGAGCGGCAACTGCGAGCAGTGACCGAAAAAGCAAGATGGGACCGTTCACCCTCCGAACGGTCCCACCCCAATACCACACCCCGAGCGCCTCAGCACTCGATGACGTTCACCGCCAGCCCGCCGCGGGCGGTTTCCTTGTACTTCACCGACATGTCGGCGCCGGTCTCGCGCATGGTTTTGATGGCCTTGTCCAGCGTGACCACGTGGCTGCCGTCGCCGCGCATGGCCATGCGGGCGGCGTGGATGGCCTTCGAGGCGCCGACGGCGTTGCGTTCGATGCACGGGATCTGCACCAGCCCGCCGACCGGGTCGCAGGTCAGACCCAGGTGGTGCTCGACGCCGATCTCGGCGGCGTTCTCCACCTGGGCCGGCGAGCCGCCGAGTACCTCGGTCAGCCCGGCCGCCGCCATGGCCGAGGCCGAGCCGACTTCGCCCTGGCAGCCGACCTCCGCGCCCGAGATGGAGCCCGTCTGCTTCAAGATCGAGCCCAGAGCGCCGGCCGTCAGGAGGAAGGTCACGATGCCATCGTCCGAGGAGCCGCGGATGAACCGCTGGTAGTAGTGCAGCACGGCGGGAATGATCCCCGCGGCACCGTTCGTCGGCGCCGTGACCACACGCCCGCCGGCGGCGTTCTCCTCGTTGACCGCCAGCGCGTACAGGCTGACCCAGTCCATGGCGTACAACGGATCCCCGACGCCGTCCTCGGCGATCAGCTTGTCGTGCAACGCCTTGGCGCGCCGCGGGACCTTCAGGCCGCCCGGGAGCACGCCCTCGTGGGCGATGCCGGCCGAGACGCACGCGGCCATCACGTCCCAGATCTCCAACAGCCCGGCCCGAACCTCAGCGGCGGAACGCCACGACAGCTCGTTGGCCAGCATGATCTCGCTGATCGGCAGCCCCGTCGCCGCGCAGTGGCCGAGCAGGTCGGCGCCCGTGCGGAACGGGTAGGGCACCGGCGTCGAGTCCTCGACGAACACCGCGTCCGTCTCGTACGACTCGTCGCGCACGAAACCGCCGCCCACGGAGTAGTACGTCCGCGACCGCAGCTCCGAATCACCGGCGAAGGCCCGGAACACCATCCCGTTCGGGTGCGCCGGCAGCGACTTGCGCCGGTGCATCGTCAAGTCGACATCCTCGTCGAACGCGATCTCCCGCACGCCGCCCAGCAGCAACCGCCCCGACGCCCGTATATCGGCGACCCGCGAAGGCACCGTCTCCGTGTCGACCGACTCCGGACGTTCCCCCGACAACCCCAGCAGCACGGCCTTGTCACTGCCGTGCCCGAACCCCGTCGCTCCGAGCGAGCCGAACAGCGCCGCCTGCACCCGCGTGACGCGGTCCAGCAGCCCCTCGTCGACGAGACCGTCCACAAAGGTCCGCGCGGCCCGCATCGGGCCGACCGTGTGGGAGCTCGACGGCCCGATGCCGATGGAGAACAGATCGAAGACGCTGATCGCCATTGACCCGCCCCTTCCCTCTAGTGCCTGGCCAGCAGTGAGCTGGCTTCCTGCGCCGCCGGGCCCTGTTCGGCCAGGTGCGCGAGGTTCTCCGGCAGCTCCTCGCCGCGGTGGGCCTTGGTCTGCGCGTAGAGGCGTCCGGCGCGGTAGGACGAGCGCACGAGCGGTCCCGCCATCACGCCACTGAACCCGAGCGCCTCGGCCGCCTGGGAATGCTCCACGAACTCCTCCGGCTTCACCCACCGGTCCACCGGATGATGCCGCGGCGAGGGACGCAGGTACTGCGTGATCGTCAGGATCTCGCAACCCGCCTCGAACAGATCCCGCATCGCCGGCTCGACCTCGTCGGGCGTCTCACCCATCCCGAGGATCAGGTTCGACTTCGTCACCAACCCGGCCTCACGGGCCTTCGTGATGACTTCCAGCGAACGGGCGTAGCGGAACCCGGGGCGGATGCGCTTGAAGATCCGCGGCACCGTCTCCACGTTGTGCGCCAGGACCTCCGGCCGTGACCCGAACACCTCGGCCAGCTGCGCAGGATCCGCGTTGAAGTCCGGGATGAGCAGCTCGACACCGGTGCCCGGGTTCAGCTCGTGGATCTGCCGCACCGTCTCCGCATACAGCCAGGCCCCGCCGTCGTCGAGGTCGTCGCGCGCGACACCCGTGACCGTCGAGTACCGCAAACCCATCGCCTGCACCGACTCCGCCACCTTGCGCGGCTCAGTGCGGTCCAGCTCGGCGGGCTTGCCGGTATCGATCTGGCAGAAGTCACACCGGCGCGTGCACTGGTCCCCACCGATCAGGAACGTCGCCTCACGGTCTTCCCAGCACTCGTAGATATTGGGACAGCCCGCCTCCTCGCAGACAGTGTGCAGACCCTCCCGCCGCACCAAGCCCTTCAGCTCGGTGAACTCCGGCCCCATCCGCACCTTCGTCCTGATCCACGACGGCTTCTTCTCAATCGGCGTCTCGCTGTTGCGGACCTCCAGCCGCAGCAACTTCCGCCCCTCGGGCTGCGCGCTCATCGCGACAGGTCCGAGTACAGCGGGTGCTTCTTCGCCAGCAGCTCCACGCGCCCGCGCAGCGTCTGCGCCACGGACTCGTCGAAGTCCGGCTTCAGCGCTTCGGCGATCACGTCGGCGACCTCGGCGAAGTCCTCCGCGCCGAACCCGCGTGTGGCCAGCGCCGGCGTGCCGATGCGCAGGCCGGAGGTGATCATCGGCGGCCGCGGGTCGAACGGGACCGCGTTGCGGTTCACGGTGATCCCCACGGAGTGCAGCCGGTCCTCGGCCTGCTGACCGTCCAAAGCGGACTGCACGAGGTCCACGAGCACCAGGTGCACGTCGGTGCCACCGGTCAGCACGCGCACGCCCGCCTCGGCGCAGTCCGAACGCGACAGCCGGTCGGCCAGGATCCGCGAACCTTCGAGGGTCCGCTCCTGCCGCTCGCGGAACTCGTCGCTCGCCGCGATCTTCAACGCCACGGCCTTGGCCGCGATCACGTGCTCCAGCGGCCCACCCTGCTGGCCGGGGAACACCGCCGAGTTGATCTTCTTCGCCAGCTCCTCACGGCACAGGATCAGGCCGCCGCGCGGGCCGCCCAGCGTCTTGTGCGTGGTCGTGGTGACGATGTCCGCGTGCGGCACCGGCGACGGGTGCAGCCCCGCGGCCACCAGGCCCGCGAAGTGCGCCATGTCCACCATCAGGCGAGCGTCGACCAGGTCGGCGATCCGGCGGAACTCCGCGAAGTCGAGCTGACGCGGGTAGGCCGACCAGCCCGCGATGATCAGCTTCGGCTGGTGCTCCACGGCCAGCCGCTCGATCTCGGCGAGGTCGACGATCCCGGTCTCTTTGTCGACGTGGTAGGCGACGACGTTGTAGAGCTTGCCCGAGAAGTTGATCTTCATCCCGTGCGTGAGGTGGCCGCCGTGGGCCAGGTCGAGGCCGAGGATCGTGTCGCCCGGCTTCAGCACGGCGAACATCGCCGCCGCGTTGGCCTGGGCGCCCGAGTGCGGCTGCACGTTGGCGTGCTCGGCGCCGAACAGCGCCTTCGCGCGGTCGATCGCCAGCTGCTCGACGACGTCGACGTACTCGCAGCCACCGTAGTAGCGGCGGCCGGGGTAGCCCTCCGCGTACTTGTTGGTCAGCACCGAACCCTGCGCCTCGAGCACACCGACAGGCGCGAAGTTCTCCGACGCGATCATCTCCAGCGTCGACTGCTGACGGTCCAGCTCCGCGGCCACCGCGGCGGCGACCTCGGGGTCCACATCGGACAGGTGGGCGTCGAAAGTCGTCATTCAGTTCTCCTGGGTGAGCGCGGCGTACGCGGCGGCGTCGAGCAGCTCCGGGACGTCGCCCGTGAGCCGCACCTTCAGGAGCCATCCTTCGGTGTAGGGGTCGGAGTTCACGATCTCGGGGGTGTCCGATGTGGTCTCGTTCACCTCGACGACCTCGCCGCTCACCGGCGAGTACAGCTCACTCACGGACTTCGTCGACTCGACCTCGCCGAACACCTCGCCCGCGGTCACCGTGCCGCCCACGGCGGGCAGCTGCACGAACACGATGTCACCGAGCGACTCGGCGGCGAAGGCGGTGATGCCCACGGTCGCGACGCCGTCGACGACCGACAGCCACTCGTGTTCCTTGGTGTAGGACAGGTTCTGGGGGATGCTCACGGTAAACGGGCCTCTCAGGCTCGGGAGTAGAAGGGCAGGGCGACGACCTCCACGGGCTCGATCCTGCCCCTGATGTCGACGGAAAGCTTCGTACCAGGCTCGGCGTACGCCCGATCGACGTACGCCATCGCGATGGGGTAACCCAGCGTCGGCGAAAGCGCACCACTGGTCACTTCGCCCACCGAAACGCCGTCGGAGACCACGTTGTACCCGTGCCTCGGCGCGCGGCGTCCGGTGGCCCGCAGCCCGACACGCACCCGCGGAACGTCGGCCTTGGCCAGCTCCGCCAGCGCGGCCCGGCCCACGAAGTCGCCCGGCTTCTCGAACTTCACCACGCGCCCCAGGCCGGCGGCGAACGGGTTGAGCTCCCGCGTGAGCTCGTTGCCGTACAACGGCATCCCGGCCTCGAGCCGCAGCGTGTCGCGGCACGCCAGCCCACACGGCACGAGCCCGAACGCCTCACCGGCGTCGGTCAGCGCCCGCCACAACGCCGGCGCCTCGGCGGCGGGCACGAACAGTTCGAAGCCGTCCTCACCCGTGTACCCCGTGCGGGCCAGGAGCACGTCGTGCCCCTTCACCACGGCGGGCACGCTCGCGTAGTACTTGAGCGCGCCCAGGTCCGCGTCGGTCACCGCTGCCAGCACGTCGACCGCGCGCGGGCCCTGCACGGCGATCAGCGCCGTGTCGGCGGACCGGTTCTCCACCACGGCGTCGAACCCGGCCACGCGCTCGGCCAGCGCCTCGGCGACCACGTCGGCGTTGCCGGCGTTGGCCACGACCAGGTACTCCTCGTCGGCCAGCCGGTAGACGACCAGGTCGTCGAGCACGCCGCCGTCGGCGTCGCAGATCATCGTGTAGCGGGCGCGGCCCGGCTTCACGCCGGTGAGGTTGCCGACCAGCGCGTAGTCGAGCACGTCGGCGGCCTGCGCGCCGCGGACGTGGATCTCGGCCATGTGCGACAGGTCGAACAGCCCGGCCGCCTCGCGCACGGCCTTGTGCTCGGCCAGCTCACTGGCGTAGCGGACCGGCATCGACCAGCCCGCGAAGTCGGTGAACAGCGCGCCCAGTCCCTTGTGGACGGCGTGCAGTGAGGTCTCTTTAGCTGCATTCGTTTCAACCACGGGGCGCTCAGCCTTCGTACGCGTTGAGGGGCGGGCAGGAGCAGACGAGGTTGCGGTCTCCGCGCGCCCCGTCGATCCGGCGCACCGGCGGCCAGTACTTGTTCTTGCGCGACACACCCGCCGGGTACACGGCCAGCTCACGGTCGTAGTCGTGCGTCCACTCGCCCACCAGCGTCTCCGCCGTGTGCGGGGCGGCGCGCAGCGGGCTCGTCTCCGCGGTCCAGCGCCCGGAGGCGACCTGGTCGATCTCATGGCGGATGGCGATCATGGCGGCGCAGAAGCGGTCGATCTCGCCGAGGTCCTCGCTCTCGGTGGGCTCCACCATGAGCGTGCCCGCGACCGGGAACGACATCGTCGGCGCGTGGAAGCCGTAGTCGATGAGCCGCTTCGCGACGTCGTCAACGGTCACGCCGGTGTCCTTGGTGATGCCGCGCAGGTCGAGGATGCACTCGTGCGCGACCAGGCCGTCCTGTCCGGTGTAGAGCACCGGGTAGTGCGGCGACAGGCGGGCGGCGACGTAGTTGGCCGCGAGCACCGCGACCTTCGTGGCCGCCGTGAGGCCGGGCGCGCCCATCATGCGCACGTACGCCCACGAGATCGGCAGGATCGACGCCGAGCCGTAGGGCGCGCCGCTGATCGGGCCGACGCCGGTGGCCGGGCCCGCCGCGTCGAGCAGCGGGTGGTTCGGCAGGTACGGCGCGAGGTGCGCGCGCACCGCGACCGGGCCGACGCCGGGGCCGCCACCGCCGTGGGGGATGCAGAACGTCTTGTGCAGGTTCAGGTGCGACACGTCGCCGCCGAACTCACCCGGCTTCGCCAGGCCCAGCAGCGCGTTGAGGTTCGCGCCGTCGACGTACACCTGGCCACCGCCGTCGTGCACGATCTTGGCGAGCCGCTCGATGCCGTGCTCGTACACGCCGTGCGTGGACGGGTAGGTGACCATGATCGCCGCGAGCGTCTCGCGGTTCGCGTCGACCTTGGCCTGCAGGTCTTCGAGGTCGACGTTGCCCTCGTCGGTGCACTTCACCACGACCACGCGCATGCCGGCGAGCACGGCCGAGGCCGCGTTGGTGCCGTGCGCGGACGACGGGATCAGGCAGACGTCGCGCTCGGGCTGGCCGTTGGCGTGGTGGTAGCCGCGGATGGCGAGCAGACCGGCGAGCTCACCCTGGCTGCCGGCGTTGGGCTGCAGGGAAACCTGGTCGTAGCCGGTCACCTCGGCGAGCCAGCCCGACAGCTGGGCCACGAGCCGGTGGTAGCCCTCGGCGTCCTCGGCCGGTGCGAACGGGTGGATGCCCGCGAACTCGCGCCAGCTGATCGGCTCCATCTCGGTGGTGGCGTTGAGCTTCATCGTGCACGAGCCCAGCGGGATCATGCCGCGGTCGAGCGCGTAGTCCAGGTCGGCGAGCTTGCGCAGGTAACGCAGCATCGACGTCTCGGAGCGGTGCGTGCTGAACACCTCGTGGGCCATGAAGCCGCTCTCGCGCACGATGCCGCTCGGCAGCGCGGTGGCGGTGGCCCACTCGGCGTCCACGCCGAACGCGCGCAGCACCTGCGCGAGGATGTCCGGCCGGGTGACCTCGTCGCAGGCCACACGCACATGGTCGGCGTCGACGTGCCCGAGGTTGATGCCCGCCTCGCGCGCGGCCGCGTGAACCTCGGCGGCGCGGCCGGGAACGTGCGCGACGACCGTGTCGAAGAACGCCTCGTGCACGACCTCCACGCCACCTTCGCGCAGCGCTGCGGCGAAGCCCGCCGCCAGCTCGTGCACGCGGGTCGCGATGGCCTTCAGGCCGTCCGGGCCGTGGTACACGGCGTACATCGCGGCGAGCACGGCCGGCAGCACCTGCGCGGTGCAGATGTTCGACGTCGCCTTCTCACGGCGGATGTGCTGCTCGCGCGTCTGCAGCGCGAGCCGGTAGGCCATGTTGCCGTCGGCGTCCACGGACACGCCCACCAGGCGGCCCGGCAGCGAACGCTCGAGCCCGGCGCGCACGGCCAGGTAACCCGCGTGCGGGCCGCCGTAGCCCAGCGGCACACCGAAGCGCTGCGTCGAACCCGCGGCGACGTCGGCGCCGAACTCGCCCGGCGAGGTGATCAGCGTGAGCGCGAGCAGGTCGGCAGCCACCGTGTACAGGGCGCCCGCGGCCTTCGCGGCCTCGGAAATGGCATGGTAGAAGCCGCGGCCCCGCAGCACACCGGATGCGCCGGGGTACTGCACGACGACGCCGAAGAACTCCTCGGGCAGCCCGGTGAGCAGGTCGCGCACCTGCACGTCGATGCCCAGCGCGGCGGCTCGCGTGCGCACGACGGCGATGGTCTGCGGCAGGCATTCGGCGTCGAGGACGATCACATTGGACTTCGACTTCGACGAGCGGCGCATCAGCGTCATGGCCTCGGCGACGGCGGTCGACTCGTCGAGCATCGACGCGTTGGCCGTGGTCAGGCCGGTGAGGTCGGCGACCATCGTCTGGAAGTTCAGCAGCGCTTCGAGCCGGCCCTGCGAGATCTCCGGCTGGTACGGCGTGTAGGCGGTGTACCACGCGGGGTTCTCGAGCACGTTGCGGCGGATCACGCCCGGCGTGACGGTGTCGGAGTAGCCGAGGCCGATCATCTGCGTCATCGGGCGGTTGAGCGCCGCGAGCGCGCGCAGCTCGGCGGTGGCTTCCTCTTCGGACGCGGCCTCGGGCAGATCCAGGTCACCGGTGGTGCGGATGGCGGACGGGACGGCCGCCTCCACGAGGGCGTCCAGGCTTCCGTAACCGCATTCGGCGAGCATCTTGGCCCGCTCGGCCTCAGCGGGGCCGATGTGGCGGGCGTCGAACGGTGTGGAGGTGATGGGAGCTCCTCGGGCCGGGCACCGGGCGCAGCGGTGCGCTGGGAACTCCCCCTCTGTCATGGGCACCTGAGAGTTTCACCGCGCAGCGCGGCTTTCACCTTGGGTGAGGCGCGGGTGCGCCTGCTTTCCAGAGTGGCCTCGCGCGAAGCGGTAGTGGGTACCTGAGAGATTCCGGGGAGTTTGCTCCTTCGGTGCCCCACCGGTCTCATGGGGGCTCTCCCGCTCCTGCTCGAACGGCCCGGTATTCATGTTTGTGTGCTGGCGGCCACGTTACCTGCCGCTTTGCGCGCCAGTCTACCTCGGACGGTTCACGCCACACCCGCCGAGCCGCGGGGAGAAGGTGCGCAGGTGACGGGTCTGCGAGGGAAGCGTCACGGGGACCTTCGTGATCTTCGACGGACCGGCCAGCAGCGCGCACAGGTCGGCACAGCGAGTGAGCAGCACGGCCAGGTCGCGCAGCTCGTCGTCGCCGGTTCCGAGGCAGGACTGGGCGCACAGCGACAGCAACCGCGCGGCCTCGCCGCACATCGACTTCACCGACATGCGGACCATCGCGACCTCGGCGGCCATGCCGGAGCACCGGTCCAGCGTGTCGGCGCACAGCCGTGACATCGACGCCGCCGCGAGCATCACCGGTCCCATCGTGGCCAGCTCGCTGCCGGGTTCGGCTCGCCGCGCCAGCGCCTTTTCGCACCGCGTCCGGCACAGGTCGCAGAGGTCGGCGACCTCCTGCAGCATCGGAGACGCTTCACGGATCGGCATGGCACCCTCCCGGACCGGCGACCGGACCGGTCGCCACGGTTCCGGTCTACCCACCGCGAAACCGGACGGGGGGCGTCGCCACCGGAACAGGCGGAAGATCAACCCGTCCCGGTGAAACGTTGTGCCCGAGTTCCTAAAGTGGAGTGACGTACGCGCCCGAAATGCCACCGTCCACGAGGAACTGCGACGCGGTGATGAAGCTGGCGTCGTCACTGGCCAGGAAGGCCACCGCGGCTGCGATCTCCTCCGGCTCGGCGAACCGGCCGACGGGCACGTGCACCAGCCGCCGCGCGGCACGTTCCGGGTCCTTCGCGAAGAGCTCCTTCAGCAGCGGCGTGTTCACCGGCCCCGGGCACAGCGCGTTGACGCGGATGTTCTCCCGAGCGAACTGCACGCCCAGCTCGCGGCTCATCGCGAGCACCCCGCCCTTCGACGCGGTGTAGGAGATCTGCGAGGTCGCCGCGCCCATCACGGCCACGAACGACGCCGTGTTGATGATCGAGCCCTTGCCCTGACGCTGCATGTGCGGCAGCGCGGCCTTGCAGCACAGGTACACCGAGGTCAGGTTCACGCGCTGCACGCGCTCCCACGCCTCGAAGTCCGTGGTGAGGATCGAGTCGTCCTCGGGCGGCGAGATGCCGGCGTTGTTGAACGCCACGTCGACCGCGCCGAACTGGTCCACAGCCGTCTGGAACAGGGCCTCCACCTGCTCGGGGTCGGTCACGTCGGCCTGCACGAACAGGCCCCCGACCTCGTCGGCCGCCGCCTTGCCCTGCTCGGGCGTGAGGTCGCCGATCACGACCTTCGCGCCCTCGCTCGCCAGCCGGCGCGCCGACGCGAGGCCGATGCCGCTGGCCCCGCCCGTGATCACGGCGACACGGCCGTCGAAACGCTGCACCATCTCTCTCAATCCTCCGTGCTCAGGAAAACGTTCTTCGTCTCGGTGAAGGCCGTCGACGCGTCCGGCCCCAGCTCACGGCCGAGACCCGACTGCTTGAACCCGCCGAACGGGGTCCAGTACCGCACCGACGAGTGCGAGTTCACCGAAAGGTTCCCCGACTCCACCCCGCGCGCGACGCGGAAGGCCCGCCCGACGTCGCGTGTCCAGATCGATCCGGAGAGGCCGTAGTCGGTGTGGTTGGCCATGCGGATGGCGTCGGCCTCGTCGTCGAACGGGACCACGGCCACGACCGGGCCGAAGATCTCGTCGGCGGCCAGCGGGTCGGCGAGGCTCGCCGGCGTGACGACGGTGGGCGCGAACCAGTAACCCGGCCCCTCGGGCGCGCTGCCGCGAAACGCAACAGGTGTCGCGTCAGTGACGTACGACGAGACCTTCGCGTGGTGCGCGGCGGAGATCAGCGGGCCCATCTCCGTGGCATCCTCACCGGGATCGCCGACGACCACGCCCTGCACGGCCGGCTCCAGCAGCTCCATGAACCGCTCGTGGACGCTGCGCTGCACCAGGATCAGCGAACGCGCGCAGCAGTCCTGGCCGGCGTTGTCGAACACCCCGTACGGCGCCGTCGCGGCGGCCTTCTCCAGGTCGGCGTCGGCGAACACGACGTTGGCGTTCTTGCCGCCCAGCTCCAGCGTCACGCGCTTCACCTGCGCCGCGCAGCCGGCCATGATCTGCTTGCCGACCTCGGTGGAGCCGGTGAAGACGACCTTGCGCACCAGCGCGTGGTCCACGAACCGCTGCCCCACCACCGAACCCTTGCCCGGCAGGACCTGGAACACGTCCTCGGGGATGCCTGCCTCGCGCGCGAGCTCGCCGAGGCGGATCGCGGTGAGCGGCGTGAGCTCCGCGGGCTTGAGCACCACGGTGTTGCCGGCCGCGAGCGCCGGCGCGAAGCCCCAGCCCGCGATGGGCATCGGGAAGTTCCAGGGCACGATCACGCCGACCACGCCGAGCGGCTCGTGGAAGGTCACGTTCACTCCTCCGGGCACCGGGATCTGTTGCCCGATCAGGCGTTCCGGCGCCGCGGAGTAGTAGTTCAGGACGTCGCGGACGTTGCCTGCTTCCCATCGCGCGTTGCCGATCGTGTGGCCGGAGTTGGTCACCTCGAGGCGCGCGAGGTTCTCGAGGTCGGCCTCGACGGCGTCGGCGAAGCGGCGCAGCAGTCGCGCGCGATCGCCGGGGGCGACGGCCCGCCAGGCTCCGAACGCGGCGTGGGCGCGGGCGATCGCCGCGTCGGTCTCTTCGGCGCTCGTGAGCGCGACCGACCGCACCACCTGCTCGGTGGCGGGGTTGATCACGTCGAACGTCTGCGTCACTTGCGCTCCTCTGCTGCTTCGAGTGCTGCCACGACCAAGGCCCGGAACAGGCGCACGTCATCGGTGTCCTGCTCGGGATGCCACTGCACCCCGAGCACGAACTCGCCGCCGGGCAGCTCGGCCGCCTCGACGGTGCCGTCGGCGGCGTGCCCGGATGCGACCAGGCCTTCGCCGAGCCGGTCGATGGCCTGGTGGTGGTAGCAGTGGCCCTTCGTCTCGGGCCCGAGCAACGCGGCGGCGCGCGTGCCGTCGACGAGGGTGATGCTGCTGGTGCCGAACGTCGCGGGCGCCGGCTGGTGCGCGGTGTCGCCGAGAGACTCGGGCAGGTGCTGGGTGAGGGTGCCGCCGAGGGCGACGCTGATCACCTGCAGCCCGCGGCACACGCCGAGCACGGGTTTGCGCGCCGCGCGGGCCGCCTCGAACAGGCCGAACTCGAAGGCGTCGCGGGCCGGGCGCGTGTACGTGGCGGGGTGGGGCTCGGCACCGTACTTCCCCGGCTCGACGTCGGCGCCACCGGTGAGCACGAGCCCGTCCACGCGGTCGACGAGGCTCGCGTACGCGTCGGTCAAGGGCGGCAGCAGCACGGGAATCCCGCCGGCGGCCACCACGCAGTCGGTGTAAACGCGGTGCAGCAGCGTGGCTTCCGTGTCCCACGCGAGGAACTTGGCCTGCTCGACGTAGGTGGTGAGCCCGATGACGGGTTTGTGCTCAGAGACGTTCGAAGCCACGGATGAGCTCCCAATCGGTCACGGCCTTCTCGAACGCCTCCCGCTCCACGCGGGCGGCGTTGAGGTAGTGGTCCACCACATCGTCGCCGAAGGCCTCGCGCGCGATGCGGCTGCCCGCCAGCACGTCCGCGGCTTCACCCAAGGTGGTGGGCACGGTCGGCTTGTCGGACCCGTACGCGTTGCCCGCGAACTCGGGCTCCAGGGGCAGCTCGTTCTCGATGCCGTGCAGGCCGGCGGCGATCAGCGCGGCGACGGCGAGGTACGGGTTCACGTCGCCGCCCGGCACGCGGTTCTCCACGCGCAGCGAGTCGCCGTGACCCACCACGCGCAGCGCGCACGTGCGGTTGTCCGTGCCCCACGCGACGGCCGTCGGGGCGAAACTGCCGCGCACGAACCGTTTGTAGGAGTTGATGTTCGGGGCGAAGAAGTAGGTCAGCTCGCGCAGCGCGGCCAGCTGGCCGGCGAGGAAGTGCTCCATGAGCTTCGAGAAGCCGTGGTCGCCGTCGCCGGGCAGGACCGCGTTGCCGTCGGTGCCGCGCAGGCTGAGGTGGATGTGGCAGGAGTTGCCTTCGCGCTCGTTGTACTTCGCCATGAACGTGAGGCTCTTGCCCTCCTGCGCGGCGATCTCCTTGGCGCCGTTCTTGTAGACGCTGTGGTTGTCGCACGTGGTGAGCGCCTCCGCGTAGCGGAACGCGATCTCCTGCTGGCCGGGGTTGCACTCGCCCTTGGCCGACTCGGGGTACAGGCCGGCGCCCGCCATCTCGTTGCGGATGCGGCGCAGCAGCGGCTCGACGCGCGCGGTGCCGAGCATCGAGTAGTCCACGTTGTACTGGTTCGACGGCTTGATGCCCTGGTAACGCTTGTCCCACGCGGCTTCGTAGCTGTCGTCGAACACGATGAACTCGAGCTCGGTGCCCACGAACGCCTGCAGGTTCCGGTCTTCGAGACGCTCCAGCTGTCGCCGCAGCACCTGTCGCGGCGACACCGCGACGGGCCCGCCGCCGTCCACGCGCTCGACGTCGGCGAGCACCAGCGCCGTGCCCTCCTGCCACGGGACGAGGCGCAGGGTGGTGAAGTCGGGGCGCAGCACGAAGTCGCCGTAGCCCGCGTCCCAGCTCGAGATGGCGTACCCGTCGACCGTGTTCATGTCGACGTCGACGGCGAGCAGGTAGTTGCACGCCTCGGTGGCGTGGCCGACGACCTCTTCGAGGAAGTACTCGGCCGAGCAGCGTTTGCCCTGGAGCCGGCCCTGCATGTCGGTGATCGCGACCAGCACCGTGTCGATCGTGCCCGCCGCGACCCGCTCACGGAGCGCGTCGAGCGTGAGCAACCCTCGCCTGCCAACCATGGCACCGCCCCAAAGGTTTGGAAGGGATCCTTTGCGGGTTCTTCCTACCGGCCGGTGCTCGCGCGGTCAATCCGGTCAAAGGTATTCTTGGGGCCCTTTGAGTAAGCACTGCGTAAGAGCCTCGTATGTCCGGCTTGCCCGGCTGAGAAGAATCTGTGAATCGTGGGGGTGCGGGACCAAACGCGCCGTCTCGGGCGTTGAACGGGACAAGAGAGGTGAGAGGGATGACAGAAGCATTCACGCAGTCCACGATCAGCCGGCAGCAGGCGCGGCCGCAGCTCCCGACCATGCCCACGGGCTGGCCGATCGGCTCCTACGAGTCCTACGAGCAGGCACAGAAGGCGGTCGACCACCTCGCGGGCACCGACTTCCCCATCAGCGACGTCACCATCGTCGGCATCCAGCCGATGCTCGTGGAGCGCATCGCGGGCCGCATGAGCTGGAGCAAGGTCCTCAGCAGCGCCGCCATGTCCGGCGCGGTGTTCGGCCTGTTCCTGGGCCTGGTGCTCAGCCTGCTCAACCCCGCCGCGGGCCTGCTGTCCATCGTCATCGGCCTCGTCGCGGGCGTCGCCTTCAACCTGCTGTTCGGCGCCCTGGGCTACGCGGCCAACCGCAACAAGCGCGGCTTCGTCTCGCAAAGCCAGCTCGTCGCCCAGCGCTACGACGTCCTGTCGCAGCCCCGCAACGCCGAAAAGGGCCGCGCCCTCCTCGCGGACCTGGCCGCCCGCTCGGCCTTCGGCCACTGACGTAACCCCCGAAACTCGGGCGCCTGGGTCTCGAACCCCGGGCGCCCGAGTTCTTTTTTGCCTCCGTGCTGCCGGGTCCGGCGGGGACTGCTCAGGACGCGGATCGCACGCCTCGCCCGCTTGCCGCCTCTTACTCCCCACCGGTTCGGCAGCATCAGCCTCAGGCACCCCGGGGCACCGTTTGTCAGGATGAGCCGATCCTCGCACCCCGGCGGTTCTGGCAGACACCGGTTTTGCGGTGGCCATGACCGGACCACGACGTAGACGGAACCGGGGGAGCAGCCCCGACCTCTGCTCCCCCGGTCCCTCGCACGCTCTACCGACTCGGCGGAGCAGGGCTGGTCGGCGAAGTCGGCTTCGCCGGCGCCGACGACGTCGGCTTGGCCGGTGCGCTGGAAGGGGCACTCGACGAAGGCGCCGGCTTCGGGATCGCCGCGGCGAACGGCACCCCGGCCTCCTCGCGGCAATACCCGAGGTAGCCGTTGTACCCATCCCGGTTTCCATTGCCGTCCTGCACGCCCTGCACGAGCTGCGGCCGCGGGAACCGGTTGTCCTCGCCGATCTTCGAGCGGGTGCCGGTGTCCTGTTCGCAGCCGTAGCGCGTGACGGTCAGCGGGCGGCCCTGGTCGTCGTACAGGTAGACGTCCGTGAGCGGCTTGCCGGAGGCGTCGAAGGCGTAGACGTTGTCGACGTCCTCGTTGCCGTACCGCAGCTGCTGGTTGCCGTAGGTGTCCGTGGACGGCGACGAGTACGACGTCGTGTCCGGGTAGTACGTGCGGTGCGTGATCAGGTCGATCGCCGCGCCGAAGCCGCCGAACGCGCCGCCGATGACGAAGGCCGACACCGGCACCGCGATCCACAGCAGCCGCCGGTCGCCGCCGACCTTCGGGCCGGCCCAGACCACCGCCGCGGCGGCCGCGATGAGGAACGGCAGCAGCAGCACCGCGTACGAGTGCCGCACCATCAGCAGCAGGCCGAACCCGACCAGCGCCACCGCGCACACCACCCACCACGCGGGCTTCAGCGAGCGCAGGTACCCCACCGCCTTGTCGCCCTCGCGGTTCGCGCGCCACGACCGCACCGACTCCCGCGTCCGCACGACCTCGGGCAGCTCCAGCACGGCCGAAACCCCGCGGTTGAACAGGAAAATCAAGCTCAACGCGAACACCGGCGCCAGGAGCAGCAGCCCCAGCAACCCGTCCGGGTCCAGGCTCACCGCCGCCGCGAACGCGAACAACGCGAGCCCGGCGGCGCAGAACACCAAGCCCCACAAGGCAAAACGAGCCGCGAACAAGCTCGGGGCCTTCGCCGGAGCCAGCACGGCCGTCGCCCCTTCGGCCCCCGCGGGCGCCGGCGGATAACCCCCGGACGCGCGCAGCTCGGCCGCGTAGCTCTCCGGCGAGCCCAGCCGTTCGATGAGCTGCTCGACGCGCGCGTCGGCCCCCAGCTCCGTTTCCATCTCGGCCAGGTGCGGCCGGACGTCCTCCAGGATCTCCTCGATCTCCCCCGCGGGCAGATCGGCGAGCGCGGTGCGGACCCTCGCCAGGTACACGCGCACCGCGGTGGGCTTCTCCGTACTCATGCGGCCTCTCCCAGTAACCCGTTCATCGTCGACGCGAAACTCGCCCACGTCTTCCCCGACTCCTGCAGCCGCGCTCTCCCCGGCTCGTTCAGGCTGTAGTACTTGCGGTGCGGGCCCTCTTCGCTCGGCACGACGTACGACGTCAGCAGCCCGGCCTTGTACAGCCGGCGCAACGTGCCGTAAACGGAAGCGTCCCCCACTTCCTCCAGGCCGGCCACGCGAAGTCTTCGGAGCACGTCGTAGCCGTACCCGTCGTCTTCGCGAAGCACGGCCAGCACCGCCAGGTCCAGCACTCCCTTGAGCAGCTGACTGATCTCCACGGCACCCTCCAGTCTTGCGCTTGGAACGGTACCACGCATTGCGCAGTAGTGTGCACGGCGGACGGCCGTTCGGCGGAAACCGCCCGCGCGGAAAGGTGAAGATCAGACCGGAACGCCCAGCTCACGCCGGGTTTCGCGCCGCACGTCGGCCACCAGAGCCGAGCGCCGCCACGCGCGCGTCACCTCGACGAGCCACGCGGCCTCTGCACTCACGTCGGCGGCCACGGCCCGGCTCAGGGGCGCGTCGGCGTCGTCGGGCTGGAACCGGTGGTCGGCTTCGCGCGCGACGAGGGCGGCGGCGAGCGTGGCGGCGTCGACGGTCGCGGCCACCCGGCGCGTCGGCACACCGTCGCGGCGGGCGCGGTCCACCACGCGCGCGGGCAGGTCCGGGTCGAAGTACGGCCGCAGCGCGAGGTGCCCGTCACGGATCTCGATCACGCGCCGGTACAGCGCGAACTCCGCCCCACGCCCCAGACCACGAGCCGGATCCAGGGCGATGCCCGGCACGGCGTCGCGCAGCACCGTCCACAGTGGCTCGATCCGACGGTAACCGCGGTACGCGCGCAGCCACCGGAACGGCGTGGCGAGCGAAGGCCCCCACACCGACAACGTCGAGCCCGCCACGGCGAGCACCACACACGCCGCCCCCAGTACCGCGGCCGGCAGGTCCTCCGTCGCCTCCACGCGGCCATCCGAGACGAGCGCGGCCACGTCGTCGAGGTCCCACAGCGTCCACGCGACCGCGGCGACCACGCCCGCGAAGATCAGCCACAACCCCGTGCGAAGCGAACCCGCGCGGGCGCGCATGGCGAAGCGCGCGAAGAAGACGGCGACGAGCGTCAGGCTCAGCACCCCGTATACGACGAACACCAGCTCATACGCGATCAAGAACGGTCGCCGTTCAACGGCGACGACCGTCTCGTCACCCGCACGGTCCGGGCCCGCCAGGATGAACAGCACGATCTCCACGGCGATCACGAACCACGACAGGACCGCGTGCCGGCCCAGGCGCGCGTCGGCGCCGAAGCGCATCGAGCGCGTGAACGCGACCGTGAACCCGATCGCGCCGAACTTCGCGAGGTCGCCGGCCAGCGGCGCGTACTCGGCGTACCAGCGGTGGTGGCCGGCCAGCTCGTCCATCGCCGGCATGCCGTCGGTGATGCCGAGCGCGATGCAGATGCCGAAGCCGGCGAGGAACCACAACGTGCGAGCCGGCTGGTCGCGCCCGGCCTCGAGCAGCTTCATTCCGAAGCCGGCGAACCCGAGCACACAGGCCAGGTACGCCAGCGTCTCGGTCACGGGTTCCGGCGGCGCGGGCGGCCGCCGAACATGTCGTCCATGCGGGCCATGCCGCTGTCCGCCACCGGCCGAGGTCCCTGCACCTTCGCCACGCGCTGGGCGAGCAACGACGCCACGAGCTCGGCTTCCTGCTCCTCCACCGCCGAATACGTGGTCCGCCCCAGCACCCGGCGGACCAGCTCCGGCGAGAGGCTGGGCATCAACGCACGGCTCACGGCGACGTCGATGGCCGCGCCTTCAGCGCCCGCGTCGGACCCGACGTGCCCGCAGAGCAGGTGGCCCACCTCGTGCAGCAGGATGTGGCGCCGGTGCAGGGCCGTGGTGTTGGTGGGATAGAGGATGTAGTCGGCTCGCGCGGTGCTCATCAGCAGGCCGCAGGGCCCGCCGGACGGCGCGTTGACCGGCATCAGCTCGATGGGCCGGCCGCGACCGGCGGCGATGCCCGCCACGAACTCGGCGGCGTCGAAGGGCTCGGGCAGCGCCGGCGCCTCGGCCAGACGACGGCAGCGTCGCCAGAGCTCGCGCCGCCCGTCCGCCACCCCTCAGTCCTCCTTCTTCACGCCGCTTCGCGCGGCCTCCCTCCGGGCGATCGCGTCGATCATGTCGCTGATCGTGTCGAGCCCGTCGGGCGAGAGCGTGATGGCCCGCAGTGCCACGTCGCGGACACCGGCGTCGCGCAAGGCGCCGAGCAACGCCAGCTCTTCCGCGATCTTCACGCTCTGCTCGTCGTCGAAGAAGTATGCCGGAGGAACACCGAAAAACTGCGCGAGCGCCTCGAGATGACGCTTCGTGGGGTTGTCGCGACGCCCGGTGCGCAGCTGCCAGAGGTACGTGGTGGAGAAGCTCTCCCCCGTCGCCTCACGACACGCGCGGGCGACTTCCTCGTGGCTGTACTGGTCGCGGTCGGGCCGGCGCACGACGTGGAACAGCTGGTCGATCTTGTCGGCCAGCGACGATCTGTCCGGCTCCGTCATGCTGCTCCTCTTCCGCCCCGTTCATTCTAGTTGATCGCCTCGACAGACGCATCAACGCGAGCTGCGGGGCCGCGGCTGGCACTTCGGGCAGGAGTAGGACGAGCGGTTCATGAACGGTTCCCGCCGGATCGCCGTTCCGCACCGGCGGCACGGTAGTCCTTCCTGGCCGTATGCGTCGAGCGATCGGGAAAAGTACCCGGATTGCCCGTTCACGTTGACGTACAAGGCATCGAAGGACGTGCCGCCCACAGCGAGCGCCGCGCTCATCACCTCGCCGGCGGCGGCCAGCAGCGCGCTGCCCTGGGCGTTGGTGAGCTTGTCGGTGGGCCGGGTGCCGTGCAACTTGGTGCGCCACAAGGCTTCGTCGGCGTAAATGTTGCCGACGCCGGACACGAGGGTCTGGTCCAGCAGCGCGCGCTTGACCTCGGTGCGCCGCGAGCGCAACGCCTTCACGGCGGCCGCCGGGTCGAACCGCGCGTCCATCGGGTCGCGGGCGATGTGAGCGATGGTGGCGGGCAGCAGGTCGCCCTCGACGTCGGCCAGATCGTCGAGCGCGAGGCCGCCGAAGGTGCGCTGGTCCACGAACCGCAGCTCCGGACCGTCGTCGTCGAAGCGGACGCGCACGCGCAGGTGTTTCTCGTCGGGCGTGCCCTCGGGCTGCACCAGCATCTGGCCGCTCATGCCGAGGTGTGCGAGCACGGCCTCACCGTGCGACAGCTCCAGCCACAGGTACTTGCCCCGCCGGCGCGCGGCTTCGATCACGACCCCGGCCAGCCGGCCGGTGAAGTCTTCCGCGCCGAGGGCGTGCCTGCGGATCGCGCGCGGGTGCAGGACCTCGACCTTGCTGACGGTGCGACCGGCCACGTGGGCCTCGAGGCCGGCGCGCACGACCTCGACCTCGGGAAGTTCGGGCATGGCGTCCATTCTGCCCGTCGGGTACGACAGTTCCGGACCGGTCGGGCGTCAGCCTTCGGACTTGGCGGAGCCTTCGGAGCCGTCGCCCAGCTCTTCGGACAGGGCGCGCCACGCCGTTTCGGCGGCCTTCTGCTCGGCTTCCTTCTTCGTGGTGCCGGAACCGTTGCCCAGCGGACGGCCCGCGACGAGCACCGTGGCGGTGAACTCCTTGCGGTGGTCCGGACCGGTGTCCTCCACGCGGTACTCGGGCACGCCGAGACCGGAGGAAGCCGTGAGCTCCTGCAGGCTGGTCTTCCAGTCGAGACCGGCCCCGCGCAGGGGTGCCTCGGCCAGCAGGCCGTCGAAGAGGTGGTGCACGAGCTTGCGCGCGACCTCGATGCCGTGGGCCAGGTACGTGGCACCGATCACGGCTTCGAGACCGTCGGCGAGGATGCTCGCCTTGTCCCGGCCGCCGGTGAGCTCTTCGCCCTTGCCCAGCAACAGGTGCGCCCCGAGCCCGCCCTCGCCCAGCCCGCGGGCGACACCCGCCAGCGCGTGCATGTTGACGACGCTGGCGCGCAGCTTCGCGAGCTGGCCTTCCGGCAGGTCCGGGTGCGTGGTGTACAGGTGGTCCGTGACGACCAGGCCGAGCACCGCGTCGCCGAGGAACTCCAGCCTCTCGTTGGGCGGGAGCCCACCGTTCTCGTACGCGTACGAACGGTGGGTCAGCGAAAGCCGAAGGAGCTCGGGGTCGAATTCGACCCCGAGCGCCTCGAGCAGTGTCGTGGGATCGGCCGCGGGTCCCCCGGCGGACTTACCCCCCATGGTCGGCTGCCCGATCAGGCGGGCTCGACGACCTGGCGGCCGTTGTGCTGGCCGCACGTCGGGCACGCGATGTGCTGCAGCTTCGGCTGACGGCAGGCGCGGTTGGAGCAGGGCACCAGCTGAACCGGAGCCGCCTTCCACTGGCTGCGGCGCGCGCGCGTGTTGGATCGCGACATCTTCCGCTTCGGGACGGCCACGAGTAGATCTCCTTCAGACTGTCTGCCCGCGTTCACGAGCCGAACTGACTTCTCCCGGATCGAGCTGGACGCTCGTCAGGCTTGCTCTCCGGAGCCGTGCGCAGGCTTTTCGCCCGCGTTCTCGTCGAATCGCTCGACCAGCGCGGCCCACCGAGGGTCTATCTTCTCATGCCCGTGTCCGGGCTCGAGATCGGCCCACTTGACGCCGCATTCGGTGCAGAGTCCGGCGCAGTCCTCCTCGCACAGCGGCACGAGGGGAAGCGCCAGGACCACGGCGTCGCGGACGATCGGTTCGAGGTCGATCCGGTCATCGACCAGCCGCGGGATCTCGTCCTCGTCGGTGGTCTCCTCGGTGGCCGAACCCGGGTAGGCGAACAGCTCGGTGAGGTCGACCTCGATCTCCTCGGTGAGGGGGTCGAGGCAGCGCGAGCACGTGCCGGTGGCGGTGGCGCTCGCGGTGCCGCTGACCAGCACACCCTCGACCACGGATTCGAGGAGCAGGTCGAGCTCGAGGACGGAACCGGCCTCGAGCGAGATGACGTCGGGCACACCGAGGGTGGCCTCGAGGGGCACGCTCCGGCGCACCTCGCGGCTCAGGCCGGCGTGGCGGCCGAGCTCACGGGTGTCGACGACCCACGGGCTCTTGTCGTCGAGCTGGGCGGGGCGGGTGTTCTGGGCAGGGTTCTCTGACATCGCATACCAGGGTACGCAGGGTGCGCCAGTGCTTTCGCGCTGGTGCCGAGCGTCACTCTTCCCGACGGCGCGCGGGCGGTCAGACCTGGTAGTCGTACAGCGTCGGGCGGCCGCTGTTGCCGCCAAGGTTCACCGGCGAACGCAGGTGGTTGCGGCCCGAGTCGACGGTGCGCAGCGTGGTCGCGAGCAGCTCCGAGAACTCGGCGAGCTTGCCGTCCACGTACGCGTCGCAGTCGGCGCGCTGGCGGTCGGCCTCGGCGTGCGCCTCGTCGACGATGCGAGCCGACTCGGCGTGCGCGGCCTGGACCACCTCGGTCTGCGAGACGAGCCGCGCCTGCTCGGCACGGGCGTCCTCGATGGCGCGCTCGTAGGCGTCGCGGCCGGCCTGGATCATGCGCTCGGACTCGGCGCGGGAGCGGTCGGTGAGGTTCTGGTACTCGGCCTGGCCGGCGGCGACCATGCGCTCGGCCTCGTTGTGGGCGTCGCCCATCATTTGCTCGGCGCGGGCGCGCGCGTCCGCGAGGATCCGCTCGGCCTCCGACGCGGCGTCGGACACCGTGCGCTCGGCCTCTTCGTTGGCCCCGGCCACCGTCTCGCCGGCTTCCTTGCGGGCGGCGTGCAGCAGGTCGTCACGCTTGTCGAGCACGTCCTGGGCGTCGTCGACCTCGCCGGGCAGCGCGTCGCGGACGTCGTCGAGCAGCTCGAGGACGTCGCCGCGCGGCACGACGCAGCTGGACGTCATGGGCACCCCGCGGGCCTCTTCGACGATCGTGACGAGCTCGTCGAGTGCCTCGAAAACCCGGTACACGGCCACTCCCTCAAGCAGTAATCCCCGTTCGCTACCGATCAGTCTGCCCGCTTCCCGGCCTGAACCGGTGAACGCGCGCCGGACTGGGCGTGTCCTCTTGCGAACGGCTCATGACACAGCGTGCCGCCCCACCCGGCGCGGGTGGGGCGGCACGGGGACGGGCCGGGATTTTCAGGAGTTGAGGTCGATGCGCTTGAAGGTGGCGTAGCGGTCCGGCGTGTAGGCCAGCTCGCCGCCCTTGCCCTTGATCACGCGGTCGTTGGTGCCCACCGGGAACAGCTGGTAGTAGCCCGCGGAGCAGGCCGGCAGCACGCCCTCGCGGTTCTCGTAGGTCTGGCCGGTCGCGCCGTTGCGCACCTGGTTCACGACCGACTTCGCGGCCGAGGACAAGGTGGAGTAGCCGATCTTCGCCAGGCCCGAGAGGTTGCCGCAGGAGCCGGTGTTGCCGCCGCCACCGTTGACGTCGATGACCTTGAAGGTCGCGTAGTGGTCACCGGTGTAGAAGTACTCGCCGCCCTGGCCGGTGATGATCCGGCGCGTGCCGCGGTTGCTCGCACCGGGAGTGGGCACGGTGTACTCGTGGTAGTAGCTCGAAGCGCAGGACGGCAGGATGCCTTCGCGGTTGTCGAAGACGACGCCGTCGTTCTTCGGGTACGGGAAGGGCCCGCCCTTCTGGATCAGGTTGTAGGTCGTCGTCGCCTCCGCGGGGAGCGAGGACAGCGACGTGTGCGAGAAGCCCGACAGGTTGCCGCAGGAGTTCTGCAGCACGGACGCCGGCGCCGCCGGGGCAGCGGGTGCCGCGACCGCGGCGGTGCCCAGCCCGAGGAATCCGACCAGCAGCGCGAACAGGACGGTCGCTAAGCGCGAACGGTGGTTGGCCATTTTCGGACCGTAACCCGATCGGATGGTCGCGAGGCGGCCGTCAAGTGAACAGCTTCGAGCGTTCCCGGAAGTCCCGACGATGGTCGCAACCCGTTCGGGCGAATGCGCCGGGTGACCGTGCGAAAACGCTCGGATCTTGTTCTCGACCAGGCGGATCCTGTTCGGGGCCGGACGAACCTTGTGCGGGAGTGCACCGGATCGTGTTCGGGAACGCGCAGCCCTTGTTCCAGGACGCGCCTGCGCTTGTTCACGAGCGCACCGAACCTTGATCGAGTTCGGACATCCCGTGTGCGGGACCGCACTCAGCCCTGGTGCGGGAACACCTTGCGCAGCCGTTCGAACACCACCGGCGGCACGAGCCGCTCGACGTCGCCGCCGAGCGCCGCGACCTCCTTCACCAGCGAGCTGGAGACGAAGCCGTAGGCCGGGTTGTTGGCCATCAGCAGCGTCTCGAGGCCGGTGAGCTCCCGGTTCATCTGGGCCATCTGCAGTTCGTAGTCGAAGTCGCTGACCGAGCGCAGGCCCTTCGCGACGGCCGCGATGTCGTTCTCGCGGCAGTAGTCCACGAGCAGGCCCTGCCACGAGTCCACGCGCACGTTCGGGAGGGGTGCGGTGATCTCGCGCAGCATCTCCAGCCGTTCCTCGACGTCGAAGAGGCCCTTCTTGCTCTTGTTCACCCCCACCGCGACCACGACCTCGTCGAAGAGGAGGGAGGCCCGCTCGATGATGTCGAGGTGCCCGTTGGTGGCCGGATCGTAGGAACCGGGACAGACCGCACGCCGCATGCGCGGACGCTACCAAGGCGCGACGCTGCGCGCGCACTTCGTGAGTACTGCGTCACACCTGTGCTCGGCGCGCGTACTCGGCCCAGTGCAGGGCGGTGTCGCCGTACTTCTTGTCGCGCGTGGGCGTGTAGGCGCCGGGCCAGTCGGGCGCGCCGTCGCGGGCGGCGCGTTCGATCACCACGAGGGCACCGTCGGCGAGCCAGCCACCTTCGTCGAGCGCGGCCAGCACGGAGCCCAGCGCGGCGGCGTCCACGGCGTAAGGCGGATCGGCCAGCACCACGTCGAACTGCGCCGGCGCGGGCGCGGCGACCACGGCCTCCACGGGCGCGGCCCGGACGGTGCCGCCCAGGCCCAGCGCGCCGACGTTGCCGCGCAGCACGTCGGCCGCGCGGCGGTCGGCCTCGACGAACCACGCGTCGGCGGCACCGCGGGAGAGGGCTTCGAGGCCGAGGGCGCCGGATCCGGCGTACAGGTCGAGCACGCGGGTGCCGTCGAGCTCACCGGCCACCTCGAGCGCGTTGAACAGGGCTTCGCGCACGCGTTCGGACGTCGGGCGGGTCCCCTTGGGCGGCACCTTGAGCCGCCGGCCGCCCGCCTTTCCCGCCACGATCCTCGTCACCTCGCCATCTTCGCCGAACGTCGCGGTGTGGCGTTGGGCAGGACTTGCTGAACCTCGCGCGCGCGGGCGCGTACAGTCGTTCTTCGCCCTCGTGAGGCATCGAGTCGTTTAGGAGCGTTGCGTGTCGGAACCCCGGGTGAGACGGGCGGAGATCGCCGTCGAGCAGGCCCACGTGGATCGGGTCTACACCCGGCTCGCCGAGCTGCGGGTACAGGCCGAGGCGATGCGCACGAAGGGCTACGAGCTGGGGCAAGGCGCCCAGCGCGAGGCGATTTTCGAACAGGCCTCGATGCTTTTCGAACGCGACATGATGGTCTTCCACGCCAACCAGACCCTCCAGACGCTCGACGCCGAGTACGAGGGCCTCGTCTTCGGCCGGCTCGACCACCTCGACCGCGACCACATCTACGTCGGCCGCCTCGGCATCCGCGACAACGAGTTCGACAACCTCGTCACCGACTGGCGCGCGCCCGCCGCCGCCGCGTTCTACCAGGCCACGGCCGAGGAGCCGATGGACGTGGTGCGCCGCCGCGTCATCCGCTGCTCCGGCCAGACCGTGCTCGACGTCGACGACGATGTGCTGATCCCCGACGCCGTCCCCGAGGACATGCAGATCGTCGGCGAGGGCGCGCTGATGGCCGCACTCGGCCGTTCCCGCGGCGAGAAGATGCGCGACATCGTCGCCACGATCCAGAAGGAACAGGACGAGGTCATCCGCGCGCCGTGGCGCGGCGTCACCGAGATCACGGGTGGCCCGGGCACGGGCAAGACGGCCGTCGCCCTGCACCGCGCCGCGTACCTGCTGTACCGCCACCGCCGCCAGCTCGGCGGCGCCGGCGTGCTCGTGATCGGGCCGTCCGGGGTGTTCACCACGTACATCTCGCGGGTGTTGCCGTCGATGGGCGAGACGAACGTGGAGCTGCGTGCCCTCGGCGAAGTGCTCGACGGCCTCAATGCCACGCGCCAGGACACCTCTGAGCTGGCCGCGATCAAGGGCTCGCTGCGCATGCGGAAGGTGCTGCTGCGCGCCTTGCGCGACACGCCGCCGGAATCGCCGCAGGAGATGCGCATCGTCTACCGCGGCGAGGTGCTCAAGCTCTCGGCGCGCGAGCTGGACAAGGTCCGCCGCAAGGCCCACACCCAGGGCGCGCCCCCCAACCGCGCGCGCGTGCGCACGGCCGAGCTGCTGCTGGGCGCGCTCGCCGACAAGGCCGACGAGTACGCGAAGGCCGACGGCAAGCAGCTCGACCGCGCGGAGCTGATCAACGACCTCGGCGAGCGCATCGAGTTCCACCGCTTCCTCGTCGTCTGGTGGCCGGTCCTGTACCCGGCGCAGATCCTCAAGTGGCTCGGCGACGAGAAGCGCCTCGCCGCAGCCGCGAAGGGCGTGCTCAACCGCCACGAGATCTCCCTGCTCGCCGCCGACTTCGCCGACCGTTCGCGCGGCTGGTCCGTCGCCGACGTCGCCCTGCTCGACGAGCTGCGCGTCCTCGTCGGCCCCGAGCCCAAACGCCGCCGGCGCCAGACCGTCCTCGAGGCCGAGCCCGAACGCGGCACCACCGGCGGCGGCACCCACCGGCCCGAGCACTACGACGAGTACTCCCACGTCGTCGTCGACGAGTCCCAGGACCTCTCCCCCATGCAGTGGCGCATGGTCGGCCGCCGTGGCAAGTACGCCAGCTGGACCGTCGTCGGCGACCCGGTGCAGAGCTCCTGGCCCGACCCCGACGAGGCCGCCGCCGCGCGCGACCAGGCCTTCGGCGTGAAGACCACCCGCCGCCGCTTCACGCTGCGCACCAACTACCGCAACTCCGCGGAGATCTTCGACCTCGCCGCGAAGGTCGTCACCGGCCACGCCCAGGCCGACGAGCTCCCCCGCGCCGTCCGCACCACCGGCATCGAACCCGAGGTCCGCCCCGTCGAGGCCGGCGCCCTGGAAGGCGCGACGCAGGCCGCGGTCAAGGAACTCCTCGGCTCCGTCGAAGGCACCGTGGGCGTCATCACGGCCATGGACCGCGTCCCCGAGGTCACCGCCTGGTTCACCAACGAGACCGACGAACGCCTCAAGGTCGTCGGCAGCCTCGACTCCAAGGGCCTCGAGTACGACGCCGTCGTCCTCGTCGAGCCCATGGACCTCGTCACCGAGTCCTCCACAGGCCGCCGGGTCCTCTACGTCGCCCTCACCCGGGCGACCCAGCACCTCATCGTGCTGGCCTCCAACCCGGACTGGCTGCCCACCACCTGATCCCTCGCCCGTCGCCCCTCAACGGCGACGGGCGTCTGGCCAGTCATCTCCGGTCTTGGCCACGCGACTCCGTCTGTCGCCCCTCACCGGCGACGCCCCGCCTTGCTCGATATCTCCGGCCTTGGCCGCACCTGACTCAGCACGTTTGCCTCTCAACGGCGAGACCTCGGCAGGCTCGGCATCTCCGGTCTTGACCACCTGACCGAGTTGACCGCGCCCTCAGGCTCTGCGGCCCGCCCTCCCCGACTCGTCCGCGGGTTCGCCACTGATCGGCGATGGCCTCGCCTGCCGCAGCGACCAAGACACGCACCCATGACATGCACCACCAGCCCTCAGGCTGAGGCGACGCACCCGAGTTGCCCGTGGCCGCAACCCCGGCCCCGGCCCGACCAGGGATTCGCCGCCGAGTGGCGAAGCCGTCGCCGCCTGGTGGCGAAGCGCCGATGTGTCCGATCTCGACCCGTTGCGGCCGGCCGACTCTGACTCGACGGGAAGGGAACAGCCGTCTTGTGCGTTACTGCTCAACGTGAGTTCTCTGCCTGACGTGCCGCTGTCCGTGCTCGACCTCTCCCCCGTCTCGGACGGGCACGGGGTCGGCGAAGCGCTGCGCAACACCATCGACCTCGCCCGTCACGCCGAGCGGCTGGGGTACCACCGCTATTGGCTCGCCGAGCACCACAACATGCCGGGCATCGCCAGTTCGGCCACGGTGGTGCTGATCGGGACCGTCGCCGACGCCACGGAGTCGATTCGCGTGGGGTCGGGCGGCATCATGCTGCCCAACCACGCGCCGCTCGTGGTGGCCGAGCAGTTCGGCACGCTGGAGGCGCTGCACCCGAACCGCATCGACCTCGGCATCGGGCGCGCGCCCGGCACCGACCAGCGCACGGCGCTCGCGCTGCGCGGCCCCGGTGGGCTGTCCGCCGAGAACTTCCCCGAGCAGCTGATGGAGCTGCTCGAGTACTTCGAGAGCGACCCGGCGCGCGGCGTCAACGCCGTGACCGCCGAAGGCAACAAGCCGCCGCTGTGGCTGCTGGGCTCGTCCGGCTTCAGCGCGCAGCTGGCCGGCCGCCTCGGTGTGCCGTTCTCCTTCGCGCACCACTTCGCGGCCGAGAACACGTTGCCGGCCGTGCAGCTCTACCGGGAGAACTTCCGTCCTTCCGAGACGCTGGCGGAGCCGTACGTGATGCTCGGCGTGTCCGTGGTCGCCGCGGAGACCGACGAGCGCGCGCAGTTCCTGGCCGGCCCCAGCGGGCTGACGTTCCTCAGCCTGCGCCGCGGCCGCCCGATCGCGCTGCCGACGCCCGAGGAAGCCGCCGAATACCCGTACACGGAGATGGACCGCGCGTTCCTCGCCGACCGGTTCGGCTCGAGCATCATCGGCTCGCCCGAGACCGTCCGAAAGGGACTCGACCAGCTCCTCGCCGACACGGGCGCCGACGAGCTCATGGTCACCACGATGGTCCACGGGCACGAAGACCGCGTGCGCTCCTACGAGATCGTCGCGGACCTCAAGAACTGACGGCACGCAGAAGAGAGATCCCGGCCGGGGTGGCCGGGATTTTTCTTTTCCGCTCCCCGCAGCCAATTCCGCGTCGTCACCCAACGGCAACGCGGACCGGCGCCGTGCACGACACCACTCTGTCTTGTATCATTAACTTGATACAAGACAGGGGGATCACACCATGAACCTCGGCTCCGCGGTCGGCGTCGCGATCGCTTGCGGCCTGCTCGGCCTGGCCATCCTGTTCGTGCTCTGGCCGGGCCAACGCCAGGGCGCGCGCCTGCTCGCCAAATGGGGCTTGCCCGACGCGACCCCGGACCAGCTGTCCGTGGCCGTGCTCTACCTGCGCCGCCGCAGGTTCTGGTATCCGTGGCTCTTCGTGGGCCTCCCGTTCATCCCGGGCGCAGCGGACTTCGCGAACGCCAACGACCTCAGCTCGATCATGCCCGTGCTCCTCCTCGGCGGGTTGATCGCCGAAGTGCTCGCGCAACGCCCATCGCCAAGCACGCGACGCGAGGCCGTGCTGGCACCGCGCGGCATCCTCGACTTCGCGCCCCTGTGGGCGATCATCGTCACCGCGCTGGCCGCGCTCGCCGCCGCGATCCACCTCGCCGTGATCGGCGAATGGCGGCTTTTCGGCATCACCGTCGCGGCCACCGCCGTCGCGTGGGGCGTGGTGCTCCTCGCCGTCCGACGGCCGGCCGCGGGAGATCCCGACGTCGACCTCGCGCTGCGTTGCCGCAGCGCGCGCGTCGCACTCGGGCTCGCCACCGGCATGTGCGCCACGACCGCCTGGCCCGGCGGCAACCTGCCGTCGTTCCTCGCTTTCGTCGTCACGCTCGCCGCGTTCATAGCGATCGCCACGCCGCCGCGGAAACTGCCCGCGCCCGCATCGGCGAAGTAGAAGATGCCGTTGCGAGTGACCGTCGACGCCGACAACGGCGTCGCGCCCTGGCGTCAGGTCCACGACCAGATCGTCCGCGCGATCGGCACCGGCGCCCTGCCGGTCGACGCCCGGCTGCCGCCGATCCGTCAGCTCGCCCGAGACCTCGGGCTCGCGTCCGGCACGATCGCCCGGGTCTACCGCGAACTCGAGGCCGCCGGCTGGGTGACCACGGCTCGGGCGAAGGGAACAGTCGTCACCGGTTCGGCCGAGCGGCCGGACCGCGCGTCACTGCTCCGCGACGCTGCCACCGAGTACGCCCAGCGCGTTCGAGAGCTGGGCGTCGGTCCGGAGGAAGCCGTCGACGCCGCGCGTGCCGCCCTGAGCGACGTTCCGCAGGACCAGCAGTGAGCCTCCAGACCCCGGCCGGCGAGCGTTTCGCCATTTCGCAGACCATCCCCGGTACGGCTCGGGCACACCTCCTTCTGGCCGTACACACACGTGGTCGCGCACCGGGGCGAAGATCACCGCCGAAGCGGAATCCGCCCGTGGGCAAACGGGTTCAGTCCTGCAGCAGCACCCTCCCCACCGCGGCGATCACGGGCTCGAGAACCTCGAGATCCGTGCCCACGCACTCCGTGATCCCCGCGCCGATGACGTCCATTTCGGACAGTGCATCGATCGCCCGGACAAGCTCGCTGACCGTCAGCCCACCGGGCTCCGGGTAGTTGACGCCGCCGAACGACGCCGGGTCCAGCACGTCGAGGTCGAGGTGCAAGTACACCTGCTCGGCGCCGGACTCGCGCAGCGTCGCGACGGCATTGTCGGTGCGCACAGCCAAACCCTGACTGACGGCCTCTTCCTCCGCGGCGTCGAACGCCCGCGTTCCGAACAAGGCCACCCGGCCGGCTTCGACCGCCGGGCTCGCCGCGAACTGCTCGTCGCCTTCGCCGAGCAGCGACCGCAGCACCATGCCGTGGAACGCGGCCGACGGCGACGACGAGGCCGTGTTCAGATCGGGGTGCGCATCGAACCAGGCGACGCCGAGCGCCGGTCCGTAGCGGTACCTCGCGACGCCGATCGGCACGAGCTCGACCCCGCAGTCGCCGCCGATCGTCAGGACCGGGCCGCCGGGTGCTTCGAGCGCGGCGAGCTGTGCCCCGCGGTTCGTGCCCGTGAGCACGGCCCGGTTGGCGACGCCCGACACCGCGTCGGAAGTTCCTGGGTCCTGGTGGATGTGGTGCACCGGCAGGCCGAGGACGTGCCCGGCCAGCTCGGAAAGCGCGAGGCAGCCCTCGACCAGTCCCCGTGCCCGGGGGCCGATCGCGCCCTGCCACTGCGGCACCGCGTTGATCAGCATGCGCCCGACGTTAGCGCGGCGACGGCCGGCAAGACGAGCCCGAGACGGCGCGAACGGTCCATTCGCGCCGTGATGGCACGAATGGACCGTTCGCGACGGTCGAGAGTGGCGCGGCGGCGCGCTACTCGAGCACGATGAGGAGGTCCCCGCCCTCGACCTGCTGAACGGAGGTGATCGCCAACCGCCCGACCTTGCCCGCCGCCGAAGCGGTGATCGAAGCTTCCATCTTCATCGCCTCGATCGTCGCCACGGTCGCGCCGGCCTCGACCTGATCGCCTTCCGCCACCTGCAGCGTCACCACACCGGCGAAGGGTGCGGCGATCTGCTTCGGGTTGCCCTTCTCGGCCTTTTCGGTCGCGGGGATGTCCGAGGCGATGGCACGGTCGCGGATCTGGATCGGCCGGAGCTGGCCGTTGAGCGTCGACATCACCGTGCGCACACCGCGCTCGTCGGCCTCACCGATGGCTTCGAGCTCGATGAGCAGCCGGACGCCGGGCTCCAGGTCGACCGCGTACTCCTCACCCGGGCGCAGACCGTAGAAGAAGTCCTTGCTGGACAGCACACTCGTGTCGCTATAGGCCTCGCGGTGGGCCTCGAACTCCTTCGTCGGACCGGGGAAGAGCAGCCGGTTCAAGGCGCCGCGCCGGTTGTCGGTGAGGTCCTTGCGGTCCTCTTCGGACAGTTCCGCCACGGGCTTGGCCGCCGAACGGCCCTCGAGAGCCTTGGTGCGGAACGGCTCCGGCCAGCCGCCCGGCGGGTCGCCGAGCTCGCCGCGCAGGAAGCCGATCACGGAGTCCGGGATGTCGAACTTATTGGGCTCGGCCTCGAAGTCCGCGGGTGAGACGCCGGCACCGACGAGGTGCAGCGCGAGGTCACCGACCACCTTGGACGAAGGCGTGACCTTCACGAGGTGGCCGAGGATCTTGTCGGCCGCGGCGTACATGGCCTCGATGTCCTCGAAGCGGTCGCCGAGGCCCAGCGCGATGGCCTGCGTGCGCAGGTTGGAGAGCTGGCCGCCCGGGATCTCGTGGTGGTACACGCGCCCAGTGGGCGACGCGAGGCCGGCCTCGAACGGCGCGTAGATCTTGCGCACGCTCTCCCAGTAAGGCTCGAGGTCACCGATCGCCTGCAGGTCGAGGCCCGTGGTGCGGTCGGAGTGGTCGGTCGCCGCGACGATCGAGCCGAGAGACGGCTGCGACGTCGTACCGGCCATGGACGACACGGCGCCGTCGACCGCGTCCGCGCCGGCCTGGATGGCGGCGAGATAGGTGGCCAGCTGGCCACCCGCGGTGTCGTGCGTGTGGATGTGCACGGGGAGGTCGAACTCCCTGCGCAGCGCCGTCACGAGCTTCGCGGCGGCCGGTGCGCGGAGCAGGCCCGCCATGTCCTTGATGGCCAGGATGTGCGCGCCGGCACCGACGATCTGCTCGGCCAGCTTGAGGTAGTAGTCGAGCGTGTAGAGGTTTTCGTTGGGATCGGACAGATCGGAGGTGTAGCAGAGCGCCACTTCGGCGACAGCGGTGCCGGTTTCGCGCACGGCTTCGATGGCCGGCCGCATCTGCTCGACGTCGTTGAGGGCGTCGAAGATGCGGAAGATGTCGATGCCGGTGGCGGTCGCTTCCTCGATGAACGCGTGCGTCACCTCGGTGGGATACGGCGTGTAGCCCACGGTGTTGCGGCCGCGCAGCAGCATCTGCAGGCAGATGTTGGGCACGGCCTTGCGCAGCTGCTCGAGGCGCTCCCACGGGTCCTCGGCCAGGAAGCGCAGGGCGACGTCGTAGGTGGCGCCGCCCCAGCACTCGAGGGAAAGCAGCTGTGGCACGGTCGCGGCGACGACCGGGGCCACGGCCAGCAGGTCCTTCGTGCGCACGCGCGTCGCGAGCAGCGACTGGTGGGCGTCGCGGAAGGTCGTGTCCGTGACGCCGAGCATCGGCGAATGCCGCAGCCAGCGGGCGAAGCCGGCCGGACCCAGCTCGGTGAGCTTCTGCTTCGAGCCGTCCGGCGGTGTCACGTCAGCGGGCAGCTTCGGCAGCTTCGCCGACGCGTCGAGGGTGCGCGGGCGCTCGCCGTGGGGACGGTTCACCGTCTGGTCGGCCAGGTAGGTGAGCAGGCGCGTGCCGCGGTCCGCCGAGTGGCGGGCGGTGAGCAGATGCGGGCGTTCCTCGATGAACGACGTGGTGACGCGGCCTTCGCGGAAGTCCGGGTCGTCGAGCACCGCCTGGAGGAACGGGATGTTCGTGGAGACACCGCGGATGCGGAACTCCGCGACGGCGCGGCGGGCGCGGCCCACGGCGGTCTTGAAGTCGCGGCCGCGGCAGGTGAGCTTCACCAGCAGCGAGTCGAAGTGCGCGCTGATCTCCGTGCCGGAGAACGCGGTGCCGCCGTCGAGCCGGATGCCGGAGCCGCCCGGGGAACGGTAGGCGCTGATCATGCCGGTGTCGGGGCGGAAGCCGTTGGCCGGGTCTTCCGTGGTGATGCGGCACTGCAGCGCGGCTCCGCGCAGGTAGATCTTGTCCTGCGAGAGGCCGAGGTCGGCCAGCGTCTCGCCGGAGGCGATGCGCAGCTGGGACTGCACGAGGTCGACGTCGGTGACCTCCTCGGTCACCGTGTGCTCGACCTGGATCCGCGGGTTCATCTCGATGAACACGTGGTTGCCCTCGCGGTCGAGGAGGAACTCGACGGTGCCGGCGTTGCGGTAGCCGATCTGGCGCGCGAAGCGCACGGCGTCGGCGCAGATGCGGTCGCGCAGCTCGGGGTCGAGGTTCGGCGCGGGCGCGAGCTCGACCACCTTCTGGTGGCGACGCTGCACGGAGCAGTCGCGCTCGTAGAGGTGGATGACGTTGCCTTCGCCGTCGGCGAGGATCTGCACCTCGATGTGCCGCGGTTCGACCACGGCCTTCTCGAGGAACACCGTCGGGTCGCCGAACGCCGACTCGGCCTCGCGGGCCGCGGCTTCGATGGATTCGCGCAGCATCGCGGGGTCCTCGACGCGCCGCATGCCGCGGCCGCCACCGCCGGCGACGGCCTTGACGAACACCGGAAAACCGAGGTCGTCGGCCGCGGCCACCAGGGCGTCGACATCGCTGGAAGGCTCCGACGAGCCGAGCACCGGCACGCCGGCCTCGCGCGCGGCCTTCACGGCGCGCGCCTTGTTGCCCGTGAGCTCGAGGATTTCGGCGCTCGGGCCGACGAAAGTGATCCCCGCCTGCTCACAGGCGAGCGCCAGGTCCGGATTCTCCGACAGGAAGCCATAACCCGGGTAGACCGCGTCGGCACCCGCCTTCTTGGCGGCCTTGACGATCTCCTCGACGGAGAGATAGGCGCGCACCGGGTGGCCGGGCTCCCCGATCTCGTAGGCCTCGTCGGCCTTCAGCCGATGGAGCGAGTTGCGGTCTTCGTGCGGGAACACGGCAACCGTGCCCGCCCCCAGTTCGTAGCCTGCGCGGAACGCTCGGATCGCGATCTCACCGCGGTTGGCCACCAGCACCTTGCGGAACATGCCCGGTCCTTCCCGTTTCGGATCGGTAGTGAAGGCACGTTACCCGGTTCTTCTCGCCCTCCGGGAGCCGAAGTCCAAGTGATGGACATCATGCGCACCGACCTGCGTGCATGATGCGGGGATCTCGGGCTCGCCGCAACAGTCAGGACGTCGGTGCGGCCAGGGTGCAGAGCAAACGGTTGGCAGTGCCGGAAGGCACGTTTTTCAGCACGTCCGGCGTCGCTGCCTGCACCAACGCCTTGTCGACATCGGCCGGCGCGGCGTCCGGGTGCAGGGATCGGTAGACGGCGGCGGCGCCCGCGACGACCGCCGCGGCCATCGACGTGCCCGATAACGTGCCGACGTCCGACGAGCCCGCGATCGGCGCCGGGATGTCCACGCCCGGCGCGTAGAGGTCGACGGGCGTCCCGAAGTCTGAGAAAGTCGCCACCTGGTCCTGCACGTCGCTCGCCGCGACGGTGAGCGCAGCCGGGACCCTCGCCGGCGAAACCTGGCTGTCGTCTTCGCCTCCTTCGCCCGCGGGGACGACGGTGGGCATCACCGCGGCGAGGCCGGCGACAGCGTTGTCCAGTTGCTCGTTGGCGACGCCGCCGATGCCGAGAACGGCGACGGCCGGCTGGTGGGCGTTCTGGGCAACCCAGTTGATGCCGGCGATGATGTTGTCGGTGGAGCCGCCGCCGTCCTTGTCGAGAACGCGGACCGGGAAGATCTGCGCGGCCTTGGCGACGCCGTAGCTGCGGCCGGCGACGATGCCGGCGACGCGGGTGCCGTGACCGTTGGTGTCGGAGGTGTCGGCGCCGGCCGTCAGGAAGTCCTTGCCCGGCTGGACGCGGCCCTGGAAGTCGGGGTGCTTGGCGTCGACGCCGCTGTCGATCACGTAGACGGTGACGTCGGCGGCGTCGGATTCGTAGCGGTACTTCTGGTCGAGACCCGTCCGCTGGTCGATCCGGTCGAGCGCCCAGCTCGGGGGGTTGACCTGCGTGCCGCCGGCCGCGAGCGCGGGTGAGTTTCCCGCCGCCACCAGCAAGAACGCCATTGTCGCCGAAAAAAGACCACGAGCCGTTCGGTTCCGCATTCCTGCGTCGTATCCCGCGCGCGGGCCGACGGCAACTCGACGTCACACGATGGGCTGGTCCGTGTTTGGGCTCGAAATCCGGTTGCCCGCTGGCCGGTGCGCGGCGAAAGTGATCATGGAGCGAACCAGGGGGAACGATGAGCGCCAACGCGTACGTCGCCGTTGTCCTCTACGAGGCAACGAGCGATTCGCCCACGTACGATCCGCTGTACCGCGAAGACTTCGTGCTCGTGTACGCCGAGAGCGAAGAAGCCGCGCGCGAAGCTGTGTCCCGGCGCGTCGAAGGCGAGACGGGTAGCCACCGCAACGAACAGGGCGAGCTGATCACGTTGCGCTGCAAGCGGGTGGTCGACGTCGCGCGTGCCCTCGAGGACGACCTCACGCGCGACGCCGACCTGTACACCCGGCACTTCCGCGATTTCGCCGCCTATCGGCGATTCGAACCGCTGATGGCGGACTAGGCCTTGGCCACGTGGTCGCTGACGGACATCGTCGGCAGGTAGGCGAGGGCGTCGAAGGCCTGGACTACGTCGACCTGGGTGAACATGTGGGCGTGGCGGATGCTCGTCGGGCCTGCCACGCCCTCCGCGCGGTTGGCGCGCAGGTCGACGAGGCAGGCGTCGGAGCCGGCGAGGGTGGCTTCGACGCTGTCGTCGGCCAGCGGCGGCAGCTCTTCGGGGTGGACGCGGAAGCCGAGGCGTTCGCCTTCGTCCGGGGTGAGGCCGCTGGTGGTCCCGGTGCCGGCGGTGACGCCGAGGGTGAAGTAGTCGTCGCCGAACTCGGCGGCCAGGTGCGTGCCGGCCGAGGGGAAGACCATCCCGGGCGCGGCGGCGAAGGGGACGCGCTGGAGGTGTCCGTTGTGGACCATCACGACGATCTTCGTGCCTTCGCCGTGTAGGCGGCGAAGCAGCTTCACGGTCGACGCCATGTACGTATCGCGCGAAGAACTCTGCATCGACGGCGCGACGCCGGCCATCATCGCCGCGAGCTCGCGCAGGTACATGTCGATGCGCAGGGCGCCGAGGGCGTGGTGCTCGGCGATGGCGTGAGCGTCCCGGTCGCGTCGCTGCGAGTAGACGGGCGCCAGCGATTTCAGGTGGGACAGGAGTGCGGTGAAGGCCGCCGTCGCGGCGTCGCGCGCGGGGGCGGCCATCGCCGCGTAACGGCCAGGGGCGACGGCGCTGCTCACCGACGCGTACGGCTCCGAAGCGGTGCGACCTGCCTCGACCAGCGAGACGACGTCGGGGGCGACCTCCTCGAGGTAGCGCTGCACGGCCTTCAGCGCGGGCACGGGTGAGCCGCCGGAGCTGGGGACGTCGAGGCCGGCGTAGCGGACGCCGCCGTGGCCGCGGAGCCAGGTGAGCATGTCGTGCGCCTCGGGTGAGTCGCCGAGGGAGAAGGTGAAGCCGTCTCGCCCGATTTCGGCGACGTCCCCGGGGGCGCCGCGAAGCCAGCCGTCGACGAGCTCACCTTCGGCGAACCCCGACTCGAACCCCAGAACGGTGAAACCGCGTTCCTCGACGAGGTGACGCAGCAGCCGGTTGCGCAGCTCGCCGAACTCGCGGATGTGGTGGTTGTTCTCCCCGATGGCGACGATGCGCGCGTCTCCGATCAGGTCGGCGATCGGCGAGACGTCTTCGGGCAAAAAGGGGGTGCGGAAGTCGAGGTCTGGCATACTGGGCACACTAACGCAACTGGAGTAGCACTTGGCAAGCGAAATGGCCGGAACCCGCCGACCGGGTGGGCGCACGGAGCGCACGCGCCTCGCCGTGCTGCAGGCGACGCTCGACCTGCTCGCGGAGCAGGGCTTCACGAACCTGACGGTGGACGCGGTCGCCGACCGTTCGGGCGTGCACAAGACCACGATCTACCGCCGCTGGGAGTCGACGGACGGGCTCGTGGCCGCCGCGCTGCGCCTGGGCACCGAACAGCCGTGGACGGCGCCCGACACCGGCACGCTCGCGGGCGACCTGGCGGAGACGCTGCTGGAACTCGTCCAGTACTTCACCGAGCCCGGCCTGCGCGAACTGCCGACGGCGTCGGTGCTGGCGGCCTTCCACTCCCCGCGCGCGGCGGAGGCACTGCACGCCTTCTACGAGGACCGGCACGGGCGCTCGGCCGTGATGGTCACGCGGGCCATCGCACGGGGCGAGGCGCCGGCCGGAACCGACGCGGCGGAGGTGGTGCGCGTGGCGAGCGGGCCGATCTTCTACCGGCTGTTCATCTCGCGGGAACCGGTGACGGCGGCTGACGCGCACGTGGCGGCGGCGGCAGCTGCGGCGGCGGCGCGGGCCGGGGTGTTTGTGCGGGATTCGGCAGGGGGCGCGGAGTCGGAAGCCTCACCCTCGCACGGCGGAGATCCAGTGGCGTAGGCGGAATCTTGTGCGGGATTCGGTGGGCGGGAAGCGCGGAATTCGGGGCCTGGCCACTGTCTGCGGAGCCAAAGCGGAGGAGGACTGCCGAGGTTTCCCGCGGAAGTCGGTGGGGCGCGGAATTTGCCGCTCGACCTGGGTGTCGCCGGTGAGTGGCGATGAGTTGGGGGCCGCAATGATCGTCTCTTCATCGCGGTTGGAGGTCCAAAGACGCCATGCGGAGCCGACGGCGATCGTAGGCTCGGCCAGTGCCCGGTGATCACGAGATCTACAGAGACCACGCCGACGTGTATGCGCGCTTTGCCGAGCACAGCGCCGCCAATTCCCTCTACGACCGGCCGGCGATCTTGCGTCTTGCGGGGGACGTCGCGGGCAAGCGGGTATTGGAGCTCGGCTGCGCAGGCGGCGGTCTGACGGCTCGGCGCGCCGAGCGGGGTGCCGATGTGCTGGCCCTGGACCGTGAGCCGCGGCTGGTGGCGTTGACGCGGGAGAGGCTGGGCCCGCGAGCTCAGGTCGAGGTCGCCGATCTCGAGCAACCTCTGACGATGGTGGCGGACGGCAGCGTCGACGTGGTCGTGGCCTCGCTCGTGCTCCATTACGTCGAGCATTGGTCGCCGTTGCTCGACGAGTTGCGGCGGTGTCTGAAGCCGGGCGGGGCGCTCGTCTTCTCGGTGCACCATCCGATCACCGGGTGGTTCCGGTCGGATCGGACCGACTACCACCGCACCGAGCTGGTCAGCGAGCAGTGGGACTGGGACGGGCAGCGGGTGACCGCCCGCCTGTTCCGGCGCCCGCTGTCCGCGATCTTCGGGCTGCTGCGGGATGCCCGGTTCGCGATCGACGTGGTCGACGAGCCGCGGCCCGAGCGCGGGGCGGGCGTGGATCCCCAGATGTTCGAGGTGTTGAGCACGAAGCCGGTGTTTCTGTTCGTGCGAGCGGTGAAGTCCTGACCGGGGTGAAACCGCAGTCGCCGTTGAGGGACGAAAGGGTCAGCGGCGGGGAGAGGTGCGGTAGCGGACTTCCTCGATGGTGACCGTGCCGTTCGCGAGGGATTCGACCTTGGTACGGCCGTCGAGGGTCCAGCCGGTGCGTTCGTAGAAGGTGCGGGCGCGGGTGTTGCCGGCGAGGACCCAGAGGGTGGCCGTGGGGAAGTCGCCGGCCAGGGCGGTGAGGGCGCGCGCGTGGAGGGCGCGGCCGAAGCCCTGGCTCCAGCACTCGGGCAGCAGGTAGATCGCCGCGAGTTCGCCGGTGTCGGGGGTGGCGTCGTCGTCGCGGCTCGGGCCGGTGGCCGCGAAGCCGGCGATGGTGCCGTCGGGGGTTTCGGCGACGAGGACGGTGTGGCCTTGTGCCGGGGAGGCCAGGCTTTCCGCCCAGAACGGTTCGCGGTGGGAGGCCGAGAGGCCGGCGAGGAAGTCGGCCGGGAGGAGGCCGGCGTAGGCGGCCTGCCAGGAGCCGACGTGGACGCGGGCGATGCCAGGGGCGTCCGCGACGAGGGCCGGGCGGATGGTGGCAGCCGAGCCAGGTGTGGTCGCCAGGTCGGAAGTCGCAGAGCCCGACGAAGCGGCCCCGGAGCCAGAATCAGAGCCCGAACGAGAACCCCACATCTCAAGGCCGGAATCGGCCGAAGGCTCCGAAGCAGTCAACTCTTCTCCAAGTACTCCGCGCGTTCCATGTCCACCACATCGGACACCATCTGGGCCAGGCCAGGGTACGAAGAGAGCGTCGGGTCGCGCAGCACGATTTCCTGGGATTGGGCGCGCGCCTCGGTGATCACGTCTTCGTCGCGCAGGAGCGACAGGAGTTTCAGGCCCGAGCGTTTGCCGGACTGGGCTGCGCCGAGGATGTCGCCCTCGCGGCGGAGTTCGAGGTCCAGGCGGGAGAGTTCGAAGCCGTCGGTGGTGGATTCGACGGCGGCGAGGCGTTCGCGGGTCGACGTGCCGTCCAGGGTCTCCGTCACGAGCAGGCACAGGCCCGGCACGCTGCCCCGGCCGACGCGGCCGCGCAGCTGGTGCAGCTGGCTCACGCCGAAGCGGTCGGCGTCGAGGATGACCATGGCGGTGGCGTTGGGGACGTTCACGCCGACCTCGACGACCGTGGTCGCCACGAGGACGTCGATCTGGCCGGCGCCGAAGGCCCGCATCACGGCGTCCTTCTCGTCCGCGGGCATGCGGCCGTGCAAGGCGGCGATGCGAAGGCCCTTCAACGGCCCGCCCACCAGCTCCGGCGCGACGTCCAGCACGGCGAGCGGCGGGCGCTTGTCGCTCTTGTCCGACGGGGGCTCGTCGCCGATGCGCGGGCACACGACGTACGCCTGGTGCCCCTTCGAGACCTCCTCGCGCACGCGCTCCCACGCCCGGTCGAGCCACGCGGGCTTCTCCGCCACCGGCACCACGCTCGTCTTGATCGGCGAACGCCCAACGGGCATCTCGCGCAGCGCGGACGTCTCCAGGTCGCCGTACACGGTCATCGCGACCGTGCGCGGGATCGGCGTCGCGGTCATCACCAGCACGTGCGGCGACGTGGAGTCCGAGCCGCGCGAACGCAGGGCGTCGCGCTGCTCCACGCCGAAGCGGTGCTGCTCGTCGACCACGACGAACCCGAGGTCGGCGAACTGCACGGTGTCCTGGATCAGCGCGTGCGTGCCGACGACGATGCCTGCCTCGCCGCTCACCGTCTCCAGCAGCGACTTCTTGCGTTCCTTCGCGCCCATCGAGCCGGTGAGCAACGTCACGCGCGTGGCCTTCTCCGCGGCCCCCAGCTCCCCCGCCATGCCGAGCTCGCCGAGCATCTCCCGCAGCGAACGCGCGTGCTGCGCCGCCAGCACCTCGGTGGGCGCGAGCATCGCCGACTGCCGACCCGAATCGACGATCTGCAGCATCGCCCGCAGCGCGACCACCGTCTTGCCCGAGCCCACCTCGCCCTGCAGCAGGCGGTTCATCGGGTGCTCGGTCGCGAGGTCCGCGGCGATCTCGTCGCCGATCGCGCGCTGGCCGGCGGTGAGGTCGAACGGCAGGCGCTTGTCGAACGCGTCGAGCAGCCCGCCGTCGGTGTGCGGGCTGGCCTTGGCCGGACGCGACACCGCGGAATGGCGCCGCTGCGCGAAAATCAGCTGCACGGCCATGGCCTCGTCCCATTTGAGACGGTGGCGCGAGGTCTCCAGGTGCGCCCAGTCCTCGGGCCGGTGGATGCCGCGCAGCGCCCGTTCGAGACCGGGCAGCCCGTGCTGCTTCAGCACTTCGGCGGGCATCGGGTCGGAGTCGATCTCCAGCACGTCGAGGACCTGCCGCACGCACTTCGCGATCGACCACGTCGGCATGCCCTGCGCCGCCGGGTACACGGGGATGATCTCGGCCAGGAAGTTGTCGACGGCCTCGGCTTCGCGTTCGGCGTCGAGCAGCTCGTACTCCGGGTTGGCCAGCTGCAGCGTGTCGCGGAACGCCGTGACCTTGCCCGCGAACAGGCCGGTCTTGCCCGGCGCCAGCTCCTTCTCCCGCCACGCCTGGTTGAAGAACGCGCAGGCCAGCCGGCGTTTCCCGTCGGTGATGACCATGTCGAGGATCGTGCCGCTGCGCGACTTCATGCGGCGCTTGCTGATCTTCTCGATCCGCGCCAGCACGGTCGCGTGTTCACCCAGCTCCAGGCCGGCGATGTCGGTGAGCTCGCCGCGCTCGGCGTAGCGGCGCGGGTAGTGGCGCAGCAGGTCGGAGACGGTCTCGATGTCGAGCGCACCCGACAGCGCTTTCGCTGTCTTCGCGCCCAGCAGCAGCGGCAGCTTTTCGCGCAGCCCGGCCATTTCTATTCGACCCCCATCAGCAGCACGGCTCCGGCCTGGCCACTGGCATAACTCGTCAACTCCACTTCGGGGTGCTCCAGCCGCAGCTGCTCGGCGAGCTCCGCGGTCACGCCGGGCGGGGCGGCGGCCCCGCTCAGCACGGTGACCAGCTCGCCGCCGAGCGTCAGCATCCGGTTGAGCACGCTCATCGCGGCCGCGACGAGGTTCGTCTCCGAGGCCGGCGCCGGTTCGATCAGCACCACCTCGTCGTCGACCAGGCCGATCACGTCGCCGGACTGGGCCCGGCCCACCCAGGTTAGCGACTCCTCGCCCGCGATCCGCACCTCGCCACGCCTGGTCGCCGCGGCGGCCTCGGCCATGGCCACGACGTCGTCGTTGACGCGGCGGCCCCCATCGTGCACCGCGAGCGCGGCCAGCACCTGCACCGGTGACGTGCACGGGATCACCACGACGTCGCGGTCGCCGGCCATCGCGTGGCCCGCCGCCGCGTCGGCCGCGGCCGTGAGGTCGAGACCGCCCGGCAGCACGGTCACGTGCCGGCCCGCGGCCTCGTTGAACAGCCCGATCATGTCCTCGACGCCGGGTTTCCCGCCGTCGGGCACGGCCAGCACGGCGACGCCCTCGGCCCGCAGCAGCTCGGCCAGCCCGCCGCCGTTGACCACGGCCACCACCGACCGGTCCAGCCCGCCGCCCGGCTCGATCGGCGTGGGCGTGAGCAGCGGTTCGACGCGGATCCGGCGCGGCCGGCCCAGCTCCAGGCCCGCCTCGATGGCCGCGCCGATGTCGGCGCAGTGGACGTGCACGGCGTGGCTGCCCGCACCGTCGCCGGCCACCGTGACGCTGTCGCCGAAGCCGCTCAGCTCCTTGCGCAACGCCGGCAGCCGCGCCTCCTCGACGCCGTCGAGCAGGTACATGACCTCCCACGCGTACGGCGCGGGCTCGGCGGCACCGGGCGCCTCGACGGTGGTCGTGAGCTCGCGTTCAGGCTGCGTGACGGTGCCGCTGATCACGCCGGCCAGCGCGTCGAGCACGGCGACGAGCCCTCGGCCCCCCGCGTCGACGACCCCCGCTTTCGCGAGGGCCGGCAGTTGTTTCGGCGTCTCCTCCAGCGCGGCCGCGGCGGCCGCGGCGACGGTGGCGGCGACCTCGGCCAGCGGCCGCGTGTCCTCCTGGACGGCCGCGGCCACGACGTGCAGGACGGTCAGCATCGTCCCCGCGACGGGCCGGCTCACCGCGCCCGTCGCGATCCGGTCGGCGTGCGCCAGTGCGGCCGCGAGACCAGCGCCGTCGAGGTCGCCGCCGTCGGCCGCCCAGTCGGCGATCCCCCGCACGACCTGGGAGATGATCACGCCGGAGTTGCCGCGCGCGGCGGCCACGGCACCCTTCGCCAGCACGGTCAGCGCCTCGGCCACGTCGGCCGGCTCCGCCGCGGCCAACGCGTCGCGCGCGCCCGTCAACGTGTGCAGGAGGTTCGAACCCGTGTCGGAGTCCGCGACGGGGTACACGTTGATGCCGTTGATCGCCGGGCGCAGCACCTCCAGGCTGCGCACGCACGCCGCCGACCAGGCCGACACCGCTGCCACGTCCAGCACCCGCACCCCGTAACCTCCTCGCTGGTCCCCGCGAGCGTATCGACCCCGCGGCGACCCGCCCGAGACGAGTAGTTACTATGGACGAGTTGCCCAGCTGGTCTGGGCGCCATTCTTTGTCCCATATCCAGAGGAGTTCGACGTGGCTGCCGTGTGCGACGTCTGTGGCAAGGGACCCGGCTTCGGCAAGTCGGTCTCGCACTCCCACCGGCGTACCAACCGCCGGTGGAACCCGAACATCCAGACTGTGCACGCCAAGATCGGCGTGTCCCAGCGCAAGCGCCTCAACGTGTGCACCTCGTGCATCAAGGCGGGCAAGGTCGTCCGAGGGTAGGCGATTGAACGAAGGGTGGCGAGTGCTCGCGAAGGGCGCTCGCCATTTTCGTATCGCCGAGTGTCTTCTGGGGGTCGAACCCCCAGACCCCCGCCAGGGGGCAAGCCCCCTGGACCCCCACCCGTGGTTGCCTCTGGACGGCGAGTGCTCACCGAGCACTCGCCATTTTTGTCACCGCAAGAAGTCGGTCAGCACCGGGCGCAGCGATTCGGGTGCGTTGAGCACGCCGTGGTCCTGCCCGGGAATCGACTCGTAGCGGGCGTGCGGCACGGTCTCGGCGACGGCCCGGGCCGCGGCGCCCATCCACGCTTCACCGGCGCCGCCCGACATCACGAGCACGGGGACGGCGATGGCGGCCAGGCGGTCCACGGGCAGCTGCGCGCCAGGACCGGTCACGGCGATGTCATACGACAGCGTGTGCGCGTAGCCGGCGAACCAGTCCCACACCGGCTGGCCCTTCATCGCCGCCACGCCTTCGGGCGGAACCGACACGCCTTCGGTCAGAAAGAGTTCCACGGCGCCGTCGCGGTCGCCGGCGGCGATCAACGCGCTGATCCGGTCCGCGAGGTCCGCACCAGGGCGTGGCCTCTGAGCGTCCACGATGAACGGTGGCTCGTACACGGCCAGCTTCGTGATCGGCAGCCCCCGCGCCGCTGCTTCGAGCGCCAGGATCGCCCCTGACGAATGGCCGAACATCGCCGCCGAGCCACCGACCGCGTCGATCACGGCCGACAGGTCGTCGAGCTCGCGTTCCACCGAGTACACGGGCGCGTCTCCGCTCTCACCTCGGCCTCGCCGATCAACGGCAACACCCTGGAACCCGGCTTCGGCCAGCACGACGGCGAGCGCCGCCACGGTCGTCCGGTCGTTCACGGCACCGCCGACGAGCAGCACCGGCGACCCCGCGCCGTAGGTGTCGAACGCAATCGGCGTGCCGTCGGCGGAAGTGACGGTGGTGGTCATGGCTGTCCTCCTGGGTGTCGTACTCACCTTGGAGGTCGGAGCCACCGGCCGCGACCGGACACGCTCAGGGAAGCTTCCACTCCACCGGCGCCGCGCCCTGGTCGGCCAGCAGCTGGTTCGCGCGGCTGAACGGCCGCGAGCCGAAGAAACCGTTGTGCGCCGAAAGCGGGCTCGGGTGCGCCGACTCGATGCACGGGATGTCGCCCAGCATCGGCCGCAGGTTGCGGGCGTTGCGGCCCCACAGGATGGCCACCATCGGCTCATCGCGGGCCGCGAGCGCCTTGATCGCCTGCTCGGTCACCTGCTCCCACCCCTTGCCCTGGTGGGAGTTCGGCTTGCCGGGCTGCACCGTGAGCGCGCGGTTGAGCAGCAGGATGCCCTGGTCGGCCCACGGCGTGAGGTCGCCGTTGGTCGGCAACGGGTGCCCGAGATCCTCGGCGTACTCCTTGTAGATGTTGACGAGGCTCTTCGGCAGCGGCCGCACGTCGGGCGCCACCGAGAAGCTCAGGCCGACGGCGTGGCCCGGCGTCGGGTACGGGTCCTGGCCGACGATCAGCACCCGCACGTCGTGGAACGGCTGCTTGAACGCCCGCAGCACGTGCTCGCCCGCCGGCAGGTAAGTTCGGCCCGCCGCGATCTCCGCGCGGAGGAACTCTCCCATCGCGCTGACCTGCGGGGCCACGGGCTCCAGGGCCTGCGCCCAGCCGGCTTCGACGATCTCGTGCAGCGGTCGTGCGGTCACGGCCCGCGAGCCTAGCGCGGTGCGAGCGGGGTCACCGTGGCGGGTCGAGGCGCCGCAGCTCTTCGCGGAAACGCGCGCCGCGGCGCACGTACGAGTCGACCACCATGGCGATCTGCTCGGCGGAGAACGACTTGTTCGGCCGCACCTTCGCCGGCACGCCGAGCGCGATCTCGCCCGGGCCCACGTGCGAGTTGTACGACAGCACCGCGCCCGCGCCGACCATCCCGCCGTCCTCGACCACGGTTCCGTTCAGCACCACCGATCCCGACGCGATGAGGCACCCGGTGCCGATCACCGCGCCCTCGACGTGCACGGCGTGGCCGATGGCCGACGACGGCCCGAGGATCGTCGGGTGCTTCTTCGTGCAATGGAGCACGCAGCCGTCCTGCACGTTGGAGCGTTCGCCGATCTCGATGTAGCCGTGGTCGCCGCGCAGCACCGTCTGCGGCCACACGGAAGCGCGCGGGCCGATGCGGACGTCGCCGATCACGGTGGCGTCGGGGTGGACGTAGGCGTCCGGGTGGATCGAGGGTTCGAGGTCACCGAGCGCGTAGATCGCCAAAGCCGTCTCCCGTTGGTCACACGAGGTTCTTGCCGAAACACCGGTTGTCGGGCTCGTCCTTGTACACGCCGAAACCCGGAATCTCCGTATAGCCCGACGAACGGTAGAGGGCGATCGCCTCGGGCTGTTCGGTACCCGTCTCCAGCACGGCCCGCAGCCGCCCCGCCGCGACCGCCGTGCGTTCCAGCTCCGCCAGCATCGCGCGCGCGAAACCCTTGCCCCGCGCGGATTCCACGACGTACATCCGCTTCAGCTCCACGTCGCCGGGACCGAACGCGGGCGCCGGCCCGTCGTGCGCGCGCCACGCGCCGGAGGCCACGGGCACGTCGTCGAGGTAGCCGACGAGGAACAGTCCGCGCGGGGGCGCGAACTGCGAAGGGTCCATCGGCGTCGAGTCTTCGCTGCCGTAGCGGCGCACGTACTCGAGCTGCACTTCCGCCATCAGCTTGGTCGCGTCGGGGTGGTCGTAGGCGACCGCTCGGATCTCCACGGGCGACAGCCTAGTGCTGCTGCCAGTGCTCCCAGCCGCCTTCGTGGCCGTACTCCTTGCCGTCCACCGTCACCCCGGACCCCGGCATCGTCACCGCGCCGATCTTGCGCCAGCCCTCGGGCAGCTCGTCGAACGGCGGGAACGTCGCCGCCAGCGCGTGGTCCTCACCACCGGTGAGCACCCAGCGCAGTGGGTCGGCGCCGAGCGCGGTGCCGACTTCCTGCAGCCGCGTGGAGATCTCGAGGTCCGCGGTGAGCACGTCGAGCCCGACGTCCGACGCCGCGGCGATGTGTCCCAGGTCGGCGAGCAGCCCGTCGGAGATGTCGATCATCGACGTCGCGCCGGCCAGCGCGGCCTGCGGACCGGCCGGGTACGGCGGTTCCGGGCAGCGCTGCGCGTTCACGACCCCGACCGGCGAACGGAACCCTCGCCGCAGTACGGCCAATCCCGCCGCCGCCCAGCCGAGCCGCCCGCAGACGGCGAGGACGTCGCCGGGCCGGGCGCCCGAGCGCGTCACGGGTTCACGATCTTCGAGGTCCCCCAACGCGGTGACACTGATCACGATCTGGTCGGCGCTCACCATGTCGCCGCCGGACACCCCGACGCCACCGCGGGTCGCCTCGGCCCACATGCCGTTCATGATCTCCGTCACGACCTGGGCGGGAGTGTCCGGTGGACACGCGAAGCCCACCAGGACCGTGGTCGGTTTCGCGCCCATGGCGGCGACGTCCGACAGGTTCACCGCCACGGCCTTGCGCCCCACCTGCTCGGGGCTCGACCAGTCGAGGCGGAAGTGCACGCCCTGGACCAGCACGTCCGTGGTCGCCACCACGCGGCCGTCGGGGGCAGCCACCACGGCCGCGTCGTCGCCGGGGCCGAGCAGCGTGCTCGCCGGCTGGCGACGCCCGCCGGTGACCGCCTGGATCAGCGCGAACTCGCCCGTCCCGGCCACCGAGCCATCGTCCGGTGACACCGGTCACCTCCACTTTCTCTCCGTGTGCGAAGCCTCGACCACCGACAGTCGGACCCCCTAGGTTTTTCCCGGGGCTGGCGATACCTTGCCTACACCGTTCCTACCTCGACTCCATCGCTACCGACGAAAGGGCACGCCGTGGTCCACGCATACATCCTCATCCAGACCGAGGTCGGCAAGGCGGCCGCGGTGGCGGCGGAGATCTCCGGGGTGCCCGGCGTCACCAGCTCGGAGGATGTGACCGGCCCGTACGACGTGATCGTGCGCGCGACCGCGGACACCGTGGACCAGCTGGGCCAGCTCGTGGTCGCGAAGGTGCAGAACGTGGAAGGCATCACGCGGACCCTGACCTGCCCGGTGGTCCACCTCTGAGACGTGGTGCACTTCGGGGGTGGCAGATTCCGACACCGGCGCACCCCCGCGGGCGGTCCTCGTGGTCGCGGCCGTGCTCGTGGTCGCGCTGGCCGTGGTGGTCGCCGTCTTCGCGGTGACGAAAAAATCGGCGCTCAGCGGCGAGGGCATCGCGAGTGGACCGCTCCCCCTCGTCGCCGTTCCGGCCCCGCAGGCCACCACGCAGGCGTGCACGACGGTCATCGACGCGCTGCCCGCAACCTTGAAATCGAACGGCAAGGACCTCGCCCGGCGCACGCTCGCCCAGCCCGCGCCGAAGGCCACCCTCGCCTGGGGTGACGGTGACGCGATCGTGCTGCGGTGCGGGCTCGACCGGCCGCCGGAGCTCACCCCCACCGCGCAGCTGCGCGTGGTCAACGGCGTGCAGTGGCTGCAGGTCACCGAAGACGCCGCGGCCACCTGGTACGTGGTGGACCGCGACGTCTACATCGCGTTGACCGTCCCCGACTCGGCCGGGACCGGGCCGCTGCAGACCGTGTCGGACACGGTCAACGCGAAGCTGCCGGTCAAACCTTTGAAGTTCTGACCGTCCGGCCGGCGATCTCCTCCAGCGAGTCGCCCGTGGTGCGTGGCCCCAGAACGGCGACGTCGACGATCAGCACCACCATCGCGACCGCCACCACGGCGAACATCCTGGTGGCGCCCTGCGCCTGCAGGATCGGCAGCAGGATGAACGGCATCGCCGCGGTGGCCAGGCGCGAAAGCGCGTAGGCCGAACCCGCGGCCGTGCCGCGCAGCGATGTCGGGAACAGCTCGCCCTGGTAGGTGTGGAAAGCGTTGGAGAACACGTTGCTGGCGGCGGTGTAGCAGAAGCCGAACACCGCGATCGCCACCCCGGAGGTCGAGAAGCCGAACGCGAGCCCGAACACGGCCATCGCCGCGGCGCTCGCGACGATCAGCCACTTGCGCTCGATGCGTTCGATGATCGGGATCGACAGCGCGGAGCCGATCGGGTAGCCGAGGAACGTGAGCGCGCTGAACGTCAGCGAGTTCACGAGGCTGAACCCCTTGGCGGCCAGCACGATCGGCACGAGCGAGCCGAAGCCGTAGTAGCCGAACGCCTGCAGCAGCTGGAAGATGTAGAGCATTGTCGTGCGCCGCGCCCACGGCTTGCGCAGGAGCGCGGAGAAACGCACGGGTTCCGGCGCAGGCGGTTCGGGCGCGGGTTCCGGGAGCGGTTGCGGCGCGGAGGCTTCGAGCTTGCGCACGATCTCGTCGGCTTCCGCCTCCCGCCCGCGAGCGGCGAGCCAGCGGGGCGACTCCGGCAGCGTGAACCGCAGGCCCCAGACGACGGCCGCGCCGAGCGCGCCGATCACGAACAGCCAGCGCCAGCCGTCGATGCCGAGCGGCGCATGGCCGGCCAGCGCGCGGGCGAGGAAGCCTGCGGCGGGCACGCCGCAGAAGCCGAGCGTGTACGCCCAGGCGGTGGCGCGGCCGCGGGCGCGAGCGGGCAGCAGGTCGGCGAGGTAGGCGTCGGCGACGGGCAGCTCCGCACCGATGCCGATGCCGGCGATGAAGCGGCAGACGACGAGCATCCAGACATCGGTGCTGAACGCGCCGAGCAGCGTGAAGACCGAGTACAGGCCGAGCGTCAGCAGGAACGCGCGCCGCCGGCCGAGCTGGTCGGCGAGCTTGCCCAGGCAGACGGCACCGACGAACGCCCCGACGAACGCCGACGCGAGCACGTACTTCAGCGCTTCGGCCGTGACGCCGAACTCGTGCGTGAGCACGGTGCTGATCGTGGCCGCGAGGAACAGGTCGTAGAGGTCGAAGAACGTCGCCACCCCCACCACGGCGACGAAGTACCGGTGCCGGCGGGTGACCGGGAGCCGGTCGAGCCGGGATGCGATCTGCACGCGTTGCCTCCTGCCCTGGCCTGGGCGTGCCGCGCGCGGGCCACGTCGGCGTCACCCGGTGCCACCGGATGATCACTGTAGTGGGTGACGTCGTTCGCCGGGCGGCGACCACGGCGGGGCCGACCACTTCGCGCGGGCGCGGCAATTCTTCCCGGGCGGTGAATTCATCACACCGAAACACCGGAAACATCAAGTTGTTCTGGAGGACATCGTCGCGAAATGCCGCGCCTATGAAATTCTCAGGAAAGCTGGACCGGAATGTCAGGAGGTTTCAGTTCCTGCGACGTGTGCACTGCCGCCCGACCCGGGCTTCTGCGGGCTCGGAACGGACGGCAGCACACGTTTGTCGTTGTACCCCTTGGTCATTCGACCGGTGGTGTGCCGAGTGGAATCGTCATGCACCGCCGGGCGAGCACGCGGGACCGCGACTGCCCCGAGATTACCACGGTGGTCGGGGTGCGCGGTTCCGCCGAATTCCGCATCGGAAAGGAATCACCAGTGCCGCCGATCACAGTGATCTTCGTCGTCTCGGGACTCGCCGTCTGGCTGAATGGCCTGGCGTTTCTCGGGATCGGCGCCAAACCCGTCGAGGACGGCCCGAATCCGCTGACCACGGTCGGCTGGGTGACCCTGCTCGCCGGCGTCGTGGACGTCCTGCAGGCCGCCGTGATCATCGCGACGGCGCCGCCCGCGACGGGCGTCCCGTTGGCCGGAATCGTCACGTTCTACGGCACGTTCTTCACCGCGCTGGGGGTGGCGCTCGTACGAGGGCTGGACCTCCGGCCGATCGGCAACCTGGCCGTGGCGGTGGCCGTGGTGCCGCTGCTGTGGTGGAAGTTCTTCGACGGCAGCTGGATGCTGCACTCGATCCTCGTGGTGTGGCTGGTCGCGTTCCTCGCCGTGGCGGCCACGACCTACGGCAAGCTGCCCGGCAAGGTGCTGGGCGGGATCCTCGTCGTCACGTCGCTCTACACGTTCCTGACGCCGGCGGCGCTGCTCGCGCTGGGTAAGTCGATCCCCTGATCACGTGACCACACAGGGTCACCCGAGCGGGTGACCCTGTGTGGGGTCAGCGAAGGCCCGTGCCGCGCGCGATGGCGGTGTCGATGAGGGTCGACAGGAGCGTGCTGTAGTCGACGCCCGTGACCTCCCACATCTTCGGGTAGGCGGACTTCGTGGTGAAGCCGGGCATGGTGTTGACTTCGTTGATCACGAGGTCGCCGGCTGCGGTGACGAAGAAGTCGACGCGCGCGAGGCCCTGGCAGTCGAGCGCGCGGAACGCCTCGACGGCCATGGCACGCAGGCGGTCGGTGAGGGCGTCGTCGAGCTTGGCCGGGATGTCCAGCTCGGCGTCTTCACCGAGGTACTTGGTCTCGAAGTCGTACCAGGCGTCCGCGCCCTCGGCGAGCACGCGGATCTCCGCCGGCAGCGACGCTTCCACGCGGCCGTCGGGGAACTCCAGCACACCACACTCGACCTCACGCCCGACCACGGCGGCCTCCACGAGCACCTTCGGGTCGGTGCGGCGGGCCAGCTCGATGGCGGCGTCCACATCGGACCAGTCGGTGACGCGCGAGATGCCCACGGACGAGCCCGCACGCGAGGGCTTCACGAAAACGGGCAGCCCCAGGCGTTCCCGGTCGTCCTGGGCCAAAGTGGACTGTCCACGACGGAGCGCCGCGTACGTGCCCACCGGCAGCCCCTCGGCGGCGAGCAGCTTCTTGGCGTACTCCTTGTCCATGGCGGCGGCGCTGGCCAGCACGCCCGGGCCGACGTAGGGGATGTCGGCCATCTCGAGCAGGCCCTGGATGGTGCCGTCCTCGCCGAACGCGCCGTGCAGCACGGGGAAGACCACGTCGACGGTGCCGAGCACCTCGGTCGCCTGCCCGGGGTCGACCGTGCGCAGCTCGCGGCTGGTCGCGTCGCCCGCCAGCACGAGCGCGCGGCCGGACTCCACGGTCGGCAGCTCGCGGCCCTGGATGCTCAGCTCCTTCGGGTCGCCGGTGCCGAGCACCCAGCCACCCTGCGGGGTGATGCCCACGGGGAGCACCTCGTAGCGCTCCGGATCCAGGTTCGCGATCACGCTGCCCGCCGACAGGCACGAGATGGTGTGCTCGCTGCTGCGCCCGCCGAACACGACCGCCACGCGGATCTTCTCAGCACTCATGGTCGCTCACCGTACCGGGTGACCACGGCGAACGGCGCGCACCCGGCGTTGCGACGGATCCCCGGGTCCGTCCGCCGGAGGGGGTGGTGGGGGCGGGTTGGGGATGATCAGGTGGTCGGTGGTGGGTCCAGTGGCTGCGGCGGCTGCAGCGGCTGTCGCGGCCGAGTGGTGACAGACGCCTCGCGCCGGATTGCCCGAGCGGACCGGTCGCACTGCACGGCAGGCACCGCGGGACGGCTCGCGCTGCGTCCGGGTCACACAACCAGGAACCTTCGAACGGCGCCGAATCGCCGCGGGTCGGCTGCGGTTTGGTCATAACCGAGAGCATCCGGCACGGCGCAACCGGACCATTCGCGCAACACGTCGCTGATCGTCGGAAGAGACAAGCGCGGCCTCGCAGTCAGCGAAGCTCCCCGCGGCGGCGCCGTCGCGAGGGCGTCGCGAGTGAAGGCCCCGTCGCTGGGTGTGGCGGCGTAGGTGTCGCTGGACCGGTCGCGCGGTGCGGTGGCAGGCGAGGCGACGCGGCGCCGCACGACCGGTCAGCGAAGCAGACCCACCAAAGCCGGCAGCGCGGTCACCAACGCCTCCTGCGAACAGCCCGCGTACCCCAGCGCCACCCCGTGCACCGTGGGTGTGCCGGCGAAGTGGCGGGCCAGGCCGTCCAGGCGGATGCCGTGGTGTTCGGCCTCGGTCAGGCAGTGGGTTTCCTGGGCGGCGGACGCGAAGGGGACCACGAGGTGGGCGCCGGCGTCGTCGCCGAGGATGGGGATGGAGGCGGAGGTGAGGGCGGCGGAGAGCAGCGAGCGGCGTTCGGCGAGTTCGCGGCGGAGTTTGCGCAGGTGGCGGCCCAGGTCGCCGTGGCGGGCGAGTTCCACCAGCACGCGCTGGCCGGCCGGGGAGGGGCGGGTGCCGGTGAGGTCGCGGTAGGCGAGGACGGCTTCGGTGACCGAGGCGGGCGCGACGAGCCAGCCGGCACCGAGGGTGGGCGTGAGGATCTTGCTCGTGGTCCCCAGGTGGACGACGACGTCGGGCGCGAGGGCGGCGAGCATGGGCAGCGGGGCGACGTCGAAGCGCAGCTCCCCGTCGTAGTCGTCCTCGATGACGAGCATGCCGTCGGCGCGGGCGCGTTCCACGAGCTCCACGCGGCGCGCCGCGCTCATGCGGCTGCCCATCGGGTACTGGTGCGCCGGAGAGCAGTAGACCGCCCGCGCGCCGGCGGGGATGGCGTCGGGGCGCAGGCCCTCCTCGTCGACGGGCACGCCGACCACGGTCAGCCCGGCGGACCGGAACGCCTGCACGGCCCGCTGGTACCCCGGCTCCTCGAACGCCACGACCGCGCCGCGCCGCAGCACCGCGGCCGCGAGCTCCACGACGGCGGCCGTCGTGCCGCCCGTCGCCAGGACCGAGCCGGCGGCAAGACCGCGGTGCCGCAACAGGTGTTCCGAAACGGCCGCGCGGTACTCGGGCAGGCCGGCGCGGTGGGCGCGCACCAACGGCTCCGGGTCGGCCGCCGCCCGCCAGGCGCGGCGCCAGGCCGCGCGGTCCAGACCGGCCGCCCACGGCGTGCCCGGCGTCAGATCCAGCACGGGCGCCGCCTCGGGTTCCGGCGCGAGCGGTCCCGCCGGGGACACCGACGTGGCCGCGCGCGTCGGCGGTGTCGTCACGTACGTGCCGGAGCCGTGGCGCCCGGCGATCCAGCCTTCGGCGTGCAGCTGCTCGTACGCGGCCGAAGTCACGGTGCGCGAAACGCCGAGCCGCTCGGCCAGCGCGCGCGTGGACGGCAACCGGTCGCCGCCGCGCAGGTGCCCGCTCGCGGCGGCCTCGCGCAGGGCGTCGGCCAGCTGCACGGCCAGCGGCGTGCTCGCCTCGCGGTCGAGGCTGACCGGCAGCGCGGTGTCGGCGTACGACAACGAAGACCTCCAAGCGGCGAAAGTGGACTTCCCAAGTGTAGAAGAAGTGGCCGTTCAACACGTCCACTCACCCGCGCAACACTGCGAACATGACCAGCCTCTCGCCGACCCCCCGCACCACGCTCGGCCGCAAGAAGAACCGCGCGGCCACCGACCGCGCGACGCTGCACGCCGTGCTCGACGAGGCCCTGATCTGCCACCTCGGCCTCGTCCGCGACGGCACACCGCTCGTGCTGCCCACCGGCTACGGCCGTGACGGCGACACGCTCTACCTGCATGGTTCCACGGGCGCGGCCAGTCTGCGCACCGCCGCGCAGGATTTGGACGTCTGCGTCACCGTCACGGCGCCGATCAAACACAGCTCGACGGCTGTTTTGGATTGAGGCTGTCTACGCCCGCTCGGTCAACAACCACTCCATGAACTACCGCAGCGCCGTCATCCTCGGCCGCGCGCGCCTCATCACCGACCAGGACGAGAAACTCCACGCCCTGCGCGTACTCACCGACCACCTCTCCCCCGGCTCGTGGGACCACGCACGCGGGGTGAACGCGAAGGAGTTCGCCGCCGTCTCCGTCCTCGCGCTCGACCTCACCGAAGCCTCGGTGAAGCTGCGTGCCGAAGGCCCCGACGACGAGCCGGAAGACGTCAGCGCCAACACCGCCTGGGCCGGCGTCCTCCCGGTCAGGACCGTCTTCGGCGAGCCCGAACCGTCCGCCGACCTGGCCGACGGCTGGCAGATACCCGAGCACGTCGCCGGACGCGTCAGCGCGCCAGAGGCAGCCACACGGTGAACACGGTCCGGCCCGGCCGGCTCGCCACGTCGACCGTGCCGCCGTGTTCCACCACCAGCGACTGCACCACGGACAGGCCCAGACCGGTGCCGCCGGCCGACCGAGTGCGCGAGTTGTCGACGCGGAAGAACCGGTCGAAGATCCGCTGCTGATCCTCCGGCGCGATCCCCGGCCCGGCGTCCTCGACCCGGATCACCGCGCGAGAATCCACCACGGAGACCGACACCTCCACCCGAGTCCCCGAAGGCGTGTGCACAGCGGCATTCGCCAGCAGGTTGTCGAAGATCTGCCGCAACCGCACGGGATCCGCGTCGACGAAAACCGGCGAGGGAGCCAGCGAAACCGAAAGCGGATGCGCCGGCCGCCCCACCCGGAACGCATCCGCCGCGGCTGAAACGATCGGGACGACGTCCACCCGTTCGGGCCGCACCGGGGGCTCCGCGTCGTGGGCGTCGAGGCGCGCGAGCAGCAAAAGATCGTCGACGAGCACGCTCATCCGGGCCGTCTCCTCGCGGATCTTCGCCAGGTGCGCCTCGCGTTCCTCGGGTTCGTTCGCCGCCGCGTAGCGGAAAAGGTCGGCGTAGCCCCGGATCGACGTGAGCGGCGTGCGCAGCTCGTGCGACGCGTCGGCCACGAAACGGCGAAGGCGCTCGTTGGCGGCCGTCCGCGCGGCGAGCGACGACTCGATGTGCGTGAGCATCACGTTGAACGCCGTCCGCAGCTCCGCCACCTCGGCGCCGCCGCCCTCACCCGTCGCCCGCACCGGCAGGTTCGCGGTCGCCGTGAGGTCGTGCGACGCGATGTCGTGCGCCGTGCCCGCCATGTCCGACAACGGTCGAAGGCCGCGGCGCAGCACGAGGCGTCCCACCACTACGAGAATCGCCAGCGCGATGAGGAACGCGATCACCTCGGCCAGCACCAGCTGCCGCACCGTGCTGTCCAGGTCCGCCTGCGGCGCCGCGCTCAGCAGCACCGTTCCGCTGCCGGCGGAATCCGTCGCGACCGGGCAGGCGCGGACGCGGTAGGGCCCGTCGCCGTGGAGGTACACCGTGCGGAACACGTCGCCGCCCGTCGCGTCGGAAGCGACGTCGGCGAGCGGCGTGATGTCCGTCGGCAGGTTGCTGCCGGGCTGCGGCGTCGCCACGCCACGGTCGACCTCGAACACCGCCGAGAACCACGAGTAGACGGTTTCGGGGTTGCCGTGGGAGCTGCGCAGTCCCGGCACCTGCGCGACCTGGCTCGTCTTGAGCTGCTCGTCGAGGCGGCGGCCGAGGTAGCCGTGCATGAACCCGACCGTGACGGTCCCCACGATCGCGAAAACCACCAGCGCCAGCGCGCCGAGCCCGAACGCCAGCCGCGTGCCGAGCCGCGACGCGCGCCACGCGGCGTACCAGCGGCGAGCCCAGCGCCGCAGCCGCTTCACCGGCCCGCCCGCACGACGTAGCCGACGCCGCGCACGGTGTGGATCAGCGGCTCGGCGCCGTCGTCGAGCTTGCGGCGCAGGTGCGAGATCACCAGCTCGACCACATTGGACCGGCCGCCGAAGTCGTACTCCCACACGTGGTCGAGGATCTGCGCCTTCGTGAGCACGGCCGGCGAGCGGCGCATGAGGTACCGCAGGAGCTCGTACTCCGTCGGCGTCAGGTCCGCCAGCCGTTCGCCGCGGCGGACCTCGCGGGTGTCCTCGTCGAGCGTCAGGTCCGCCACACGCAACACGGCGGTGCGCGGAGCGGGCGGCAAAAAACTGCTCCGGCGCAGCACCGCCCGCAGCCGCGCCATCAGCTCCTCGACGGAGAACGGCTTCACGAGGTAGTCGTCGCCGCCGCCGCGCGTGAGGCCGGCGATGCGGTCGGCCGTCGCGTCTTTCGCCGTCAGGAAGACCACGGGCACGGCGTTGCCGTGTTCGCGCAGGCGGTCGAGCACGGTGAAGCCGTCGAGGTCGGGCAGCATCAGGTCGAGCACCACGATGTCGGGCCCGAACTCCGCCGCGCGGGTCAGCGCGGCCGCGCCCGATCCCGCGGTCACGGCCTGCCAGCCCTCGTAGCGGGCCACGGTCGCGACGAGATCGGCGATGTGCGGTTCGTCGTCGACGACGAGCAGCCGCACCGGGTTCGGGTTGTCCACGCCACCATCCTCCGTGACCACCGCGCGGGCGCGCGAGCGGAGCGCCCGGCCGACAGCCAGTCGACAGGTTCCGCCCAGATCCGCCACAGGTTCCGCGGCGACGCTGGCGTTCGTGACACCCGAGCCGAAGGGATTCCCCGTGAGTGTCCTGACCCCGATCGCCGTCCCGCCCCGTCCGGCGGTGGCGCCCCGTGTGGTCGCCAAGGCGTGGATCTTCGCGTTCCTGGCGGCCAACGTGGTGCTCGCCACGGTGTTCTTCGCCCACGGCGACCTGTCGGACGACCCGTTGATCAGCGCCGGGCGCCTCGCCGGCATCTACGCGGCGCAGGCCATGGCCGTGCAACTGCTGCTCGTCGCGCGCCTGCCGTGGCTCGACCGCCGGCTCGGCATGGACCGGCTCACGTCGTGGCACCGCTGGACGGGCTTCAGCCTGCTGTGGCTGCTGGTCGCCCACGTGGTGCTGGTGGTCGTCGGCTACTCCGCCCTCGAGCGCACCAACGCGGCCGACGAGTTGGTTCAGCTGGCCAATACCACCGAGGGGATCCTGCGGGCGATCGTCGCGTTCGTGCTCATCCTCGTGGTCGGCGCGGCGTCCGCTCGTTTCGCGCGCAAACGGATGGCCTACGAGACGTGGCACTTCGTGCACCTCTACACCTACGCCGCGGTGGTCCTGGCGTTCACGCACCAGATCGCCGTCGGGCAGTCGTTCGCGAGCCACCCGGCCGCCCGCGCGTACTGGTGGACGCTGTGGCTGGGCGCGGGTCTCGCGGTGCTGGCCGGGCGCGTGCTCCTGCCGTTGCGACGCAACCTGCGGCACCGGTTGCGGGTGGTCGCCGTGGTGCCCGAGTCGCCCGACACCGTGTCGGTCTACATGACCGGGCGCGACCTCGACCGGCTGCCGGCGCGCGCGGGGCAGTTCTTCCTGTGGCGTTTCCTCACGCGGGACCGCTGGTGGCAGGCCAACCCGTTCTCCCTCTCGGCCGCGCCCGACGGCCGCACGCTGCGGCTTACCGCCAAGGCCGTCGGCAGCTCCAGCGCGAACCTGCGGTCGCTGCCGATCGGCACGCGCGTGTTCGCCGAAGGCCCGTACGGCGCCTTCACCACCATCCACCAGCAACGACCGAACGCCCTGCTGGTCGCCGGCGGCGTCGGCATCACGCCGATCCGTGCGTTGCTCGAAGACGTGAGCGGGCACGTCGTGCTGCTCTACCGCGTGCGAACCCCGGCCGACGCCGTGCTTCTGCCCGAGCTGCACGCGCTGGCCAAGACCCGCGGCGCGATCGTGCACGTCCTCAGTGGACCGTCGGATCTGCGCGGCCCGCACGGTCCCGTGCTGGGTCCCGCCGCGCTGCACGCGCTGGTGCCGGACCTCGGCGACCGCGACGTGTTCGTCTGCGGTCCGCCCGGGATGACGTCGGCCGTGCTGCGCAGCCTGCGGGAGCTGCGCGTGCCCGGCACCCAGGTCCACGCCGAACGCTTCAGCCTGGCCGCGTGAGGAGCTTCCGATGAAGAAGACGATTTTCGTGGTCGCACTGTCGATCGCCGGGTTCGTGGCCGTGTGGCGGTTCGACCCGACGCCGGCGACGAGCAGCGCCGCCGCGAGTGCCCCCGCTCCGACAACGAGCACCGCACCGTCCACTTCGGGCGGTTCCGGCGCCGTGACCACGCAGGGCAGCGCCGAGTCGACCGAGTTCGGCACCGTGCAGGTGCAGGTGTCCTTCTCCGGCAGCCGGATCAGCGACGTCACCCTCGTGCAGCAGCCGGACAGCGGCCGCGGTGTCGACGCGATCCCGCTGCTGCGCGAGGAAGCCCTGCAGGCGCAGAGCGCGGACATCGACACCGTCTCGGGCGCGACGCAGACGAGCGAGTCGTACATCAAGTCGCTGCAGGCGGCGCTCGACGCGAAGGGCTCCTGATGGCCACGCACCTGGAGCACGTGATGGGCCTGCCGGTGTCGCTCGATCTTCGCGACGAAGGCGACTTCACCGGCGCCATCGCCGACGCGTTCCGGTGGCTGCGCGAGGTCGACGCCCGCTTCAGCCCGTTCCGCGCCGGCAGCGAGGTCTGCCGGTACGACCGTGGCGAAACCACCGAGCTCAGCGCGGACCTCGACGAAGTGCTCGGCCTCTGCGCGTACTACGAGGACCTCTCCGGCGGCGCCTTCTCCGCTCGCCTGCCCGGCCGTGGCCTGGACCCGTGCGCGGTCGTGAAGGGCTGGGCCGTGCAGCGCGCAGCCGATCGCCTCCACGCGGCGGGCGCGCGCCGGTTCTGCCTCAACGCCGGCGGCGACGTCGTCACCGCGGGCGAGCCCGAGCCCGGACGGCCGTGGCGCGTCGGCATCCGCCACCCCGAGCAGGCCGAAGCGGTCTGCGCCGTGGTCGCTTCCCGCGACGGCGCCGTCGCCACCTCGGCCGCCTACGAACGCGGCGCCCACGTGCTCGACGGCCGCACCGGCCTGCCCGCCACCGGGCTGCTGAGCGTCACCGTCGTCGCCGAAGACCTCACCCACGCCGACGCGCTGGCCACCGCCGCGTTCGCACTAGGCACCGACGGCATCGACTGGGCCGCTGACCAACCCGGCTGCGGCGTGCTGATCGTCGACGCCCAGCGGCGCGTCCACCGCTCCCCCGGCCTCGCGCTCGCCTGAGTCGAGTGTCCACAGTGCACTCGGTGGGATTCTGACCGGCGCCCGCGTGATGTCGTTGTCACCGACTGTTCACGGTGGCGGTGAAACGCGGACCGGCGAGCCGCGTCGTACTGAACGTGCTGCGGTTGACGACGGTAACCGGTGTGGTGTGCGTGGTGGTCGCGCCGTTCTTGTCGGGGGGCGCGACGAGAGCGAGCGGCGTGGGGCTGCTGTGGTTCGTCGCGGGGGCGGTCGTCGCCGCGGTGCTGGGGCTGGCGCGTTCGCGCAAGGTGCGGATCGCCGCGGCGGTCCTCGGGATCGCCACCGCCGTGGCCGCCGTGGTGCGGCTGGTGCTCGACGTGCGAGGTGGCGTGCCCGGCCTGGACACCCCGGTGCTCGCCGTGGGCACGGTGGGGGTGGCGGTCGGGCTGTTGGACTCCACGTCGTGGCGGATCCGGCCCGCCGGCGTGCTGGTGGCGATCGTCGTGCTGGCCGCGGGGGTGGCGGGCCCGTTCGCCGCGGACCGGGCCGCCACCGCGAGCACGACCCGCGGTGTGCCGGACCTGACGCCCGAACCGGTGGCCGAAAAGCCCGGCGGCCGGCAGTGGTCCTGGCAGCCGCCGTCCGACGTGAGCGCGATGGTGGCCGCGGGACACGGGGTCGTCGTCGCGGCCGCGGACGGTTCGGTGACGGCGCTCGACGGGCTCGACGGCAGCCGCGACTGGTCCTACGCCCGGCCTGGCGCCCGCGTCCACGCGCTGCTCGTGTCGGCCGACCGGCGCACGGTCGTGGCCGCTTTCGCGTCGAAGACCGACAGCAGCAACGACCTCGTGGTCGTCCTCGACGCCGGCACCGGCACCGCGCGCTTCGACCGCGTGGTGCCGTCGGTCCTGGTCGAGACCGGGGAGATCCTGGTGGGCACCAAGACCTTGACCGTCCGCGACGACGCGTACACCGGCTACGACCTCCAGACCGGCGATGAGCGCTGGCAGTGGTCCGCGCCGGCCGGGTGCCAGAACCCGTACACCTTGCCCGCGCAAGCCCGGACGGTGGTGCTCGCCGCGCTGGAGTGCGGGCGTTCGGCGGGACTCGTCGCGCTCGACGAAGTGACCGGTCACGAACGCTGGCGCCACGTGGTCGAGACCACCGGGCCCGACAGCGAACGGCTCGACATCTCCCCCGCCACCACCACCGACGGCGCCGTCGTGTGGCTGCGGCTTCTCGGCCGCACGACGGTTCCCGGCTCGGTCGTCAACGGGCTCTTCGACACCGAGACCGGCCGGCTGCTGGCCCGGCCGGACGCGTCGCGCTGGGTGCGCATGGACGTCGGTCCGATTCCCGTGATCGAGCAGGAAAAGACGTCCGCCAAAGCCCTCGATCCCGCCACCGGCACCACGCACCCAATCGACCTCGGCGCCTGTCCCGTGCGCTCGGCCGACGCCACCACCCGGCACACCTACCTGCGCGCGTGCCAGGACACCGGCCGTGACGTGACCCTTCTCGTGCAGGGCTTCGACGGCAGCGCGCCGACCAGTCGGGTGGTGCGAATGGACGGCTCGGGCTCGCTGTCGAGCCTGCGGCTCGTGCCGGCGCCGGGCGCGATCGTCCTGGCGCGCAGCACGTACGGCGGCACACCCGCGCCCGTCGTCGGCTTCCCCAGCTGACGTCGGCGAAACCGCCTCGCGCGAGACCGGGCCTTTCGGGCAGACTGCGGCCAGACCGACCGAGCAAGGGGAGCAGATGCCGTCCACCGTCGAGAACACCACCTTCGACTGCGCGGATCCGTATGCGCTGGCCCAGTTCTGGAGCGTCGTCCTCGACCGGCCGGTCGCCGAGGAGGACGAGCCGGGCGACCCGGAGGTCGGCATCGAGCTCGACCACGGTGGCGCACTGCTGTTCATCCGCGTGCCCGAGGCGAAGACCGTGAAGAACCGCGTGCACCTGTGCCTCACGCCCGAAGGCCCGCGCGACGCCGAGGTCGAGCGCCTGCTCGCCGCCGGGGCGACGATGTTCGACGACCAGCGCAACGCCGACGGCACCGGCTGGGCCGTGCTGCACGACCCGGAAGGCAACGAGTTCTGCGTGCTGCGCAGCAAGGCCGAGAAGGCGGCGAAGTGACCGACTCGTTCGAGCTCAACCGCGCCAACTGGGACGAGCGCGCGGCGGTGCACGCGAAGTCCGAGTACTACGGCTTCGAGCGGTTCCGCACGGACCCCGGGTACCTCAGCGACGTCGTGCGGTTCGACCTCCCGCGCCTCGGCGACGTCTCCGGGCTGCGCGGCGTGCACCTGCAGTGCCACATCGGCACGGACACGCTTTCCTTGTCCCGCCTGGGCGCGCGGATGTCCGGCCTCGACCTCTCCCCCGGCTCGCTGGCCGAAGCACGCCGGCTCGCGGACAGCGTCGGCGCGGAGATCGACTACCACGAGGCCAACACCTACGACGCCGTCGACGTGTTCGGCGAAGGCGCGTTCGACCTCGTCTACACCGGCGTCGGCGCGCTGTGCTGGCTGCCGCGGATCGCCGAGTGGGCCACGGTCGTGGCGCGGTTGCTGAAGCCAGGCGGGCGGTTGTTCCTGCGCGAAAGCCACCCGATGCTGTGGGGCCTCGACGACGAAGCCGAGCGCGCGTGGCCGAAATACGACTACTTCGAGCACGAGAAACTGCTCGTGTGGGACGACGACACCACCTACGTCGACACCGACAGTCCCCTCAAGAAGACCACCACGCACTCGTGGAACCATTCACTGGGCGAAATCATCACGGCGCTGCTGGACAACGGCCTCACGCTCACTGCGTTCACCGAACACGACACCGTGCCGTGGAACGCGCTGCCGAACGAAATGCACCAGGTCGACGGCGGCGAATGGCGGCTGCGCGAGAACCCGCGGCGCCTCGCGGCGAGCTACACGCTGCAGGCGGCGAAGGTTTCCTAGAGTGCGGGCATGACTCGTGCTCTTGTCGCCGTCGCCGCGCTGGGCGGCACCATCTCCATGGCCCCCGGCCGCTCGATCGAAGCCGGGGTGGTGCCGCGGCTGACCGCCGAGGACCTGCTCGGCGACCTCGGCACCGACCTGCCGATGGACGTCACGGCGGCCACGCTCGCCGGCATCTCCAGCGCGTCGATGGACTACGAGACGCTGCTGCGGACCCGCGAATGGGGCCTGGAACAGGTGGCAGCGGGCGCGGCGGGACTCGTCGTGGTGCAGGGCACGGACACCCTCGAGGAGACGGCGTACTTCTTCGAGCTGACCTGGCCCCACGACGTGCCGGTGGTCGTCACCGGGGCCATGCGCAACCCGAGCCTGCCCAGCGCGGACGGTCCCGCGAACCTCCTGGCCGCGCTGACCGTCGCGGCCGAACCCCGCAGCCGCGGCCGCGGTGCGCTGGTGGCGTTCAACGACGACGTGCACTCGGCCCGCTGGGTGCGCAAGGCGCACGCGAGCCACCTCGAAGCGTTTTCCTCGAACCCGGCGGGACCGCTCGGGCTCCTCGCGGAACGCTCAGTGCACTACTTCCACCCGGCCGGCGGACGTCCGGCCGCGCTTGCGGTGGAAAACGCCGACTTCTCGGGGCTGGTTCCGTTGCTGGAAGCGGGCATCGCGGACTCCGGCGAACTGCTCAAGCTGGTCCTCGGCGGCGGCGCGCGCGGGGTGGTCATCGCGGCCAGCGGCGTCGGCCACGTTTCGCGCGGGACCGCGGACGTGATCACCGACGCGCAGGTGCCGATCGTCATCGCCTCCCGCACCGGCGCGGGCACGACGTTCCGCGGCACCTACGGGTTCCACGGCTCCGAGTCGAGCCTGATCCGCCTCGGCGCGACGATGGCGGGCTGGCTCGACCCGCGCAAAGCCCGCGTCCTGCTTCAGGTCCTGCTCGCCACCGGCGCCTCGCGCGAACGCGTCGAGCAGGAGTTCCGCCTGCGCGGCGACCTGGACCGCTGAGCGTCAGTCCCGGACCGGACCACCGAGCGGATCCAGGTGGTACGGCCGCATCGCGCGCGGCCCGTCGCGGTAGACGTGGACGCTGATCGCCGGGTCCGGCCCGTCGTTGCGCACCTCGTGCACGTACCCGGGCCCGAAGACCCGCGACTGCCCGGCGGCCAGCGCGTGCACCTCGGTGACCGCGCGGTCGTCGGGCGAACGGCGCGCGACGGTCTCGGTCAGCCGCCCCGAGACGACCGTGAACGCGCCAGTCGAGAACTCGTGGTCGTGCAGGTCGGTGTGCTGGCCGGGCAGCCAGCTCAGCAGCCAGACCTCCTGACCTTCAGTGCGTTCCACGAGCGCGGAGAAGCGCTCGTCGGGGTCGTAGCGCAGGAGCTTCGCCCAGCGTTCGCGGTCGGCGGCCACCTCGAGGGCGACGCGCACGGGGTGGCGCAGGGCGGGGTTCTCGGGACGCAGCAGGGTGTTGTCCGGGACGGCGAACATGGTCGTTCCTCGCGGGAGAAAAGGGGAAAGCTGGGCCGGGGCTGGGTTCACCGACAACAGCGACACGACGGCATGACCGGGCGGAGGTCACAGGACCCCGGCCGCACAGTCATCAGGCACATCGTCACGCCGACAGCGAACCAGCGCCGGACCCGCCGGTCAACCGTTTCCCAGCCCCTGGGAGATCAGCTCCACTCGTGCTTCTGCGAGCGCCCCAGCAGCTCCGCGCCGGCCTGGCGCGGGTCCACACCCTCGTGGCAGACGCGGTGCATCGCGTCGGTGATCGGCATGTCCACGCCCAGGCTGCGCGCCAGCTCGCGGATCGACGAGCACGACGCGACACCTTCCGCGACCTGCCCGCCGGTGGCGGCCTGCGCCTGCTCCAGCGTGTCGCCACGACCGAGGCGTTCGCCGAAGGTGCGGTTGCGCGACAGCGGCGAGGAGCACGTGGCCACCAGGTCGCCGACACCCGCGAGACCGGCGAATGTGAGCGGGTCGGCGCCGAGCTTCGTGCCCAGGCGCGCCATCTCGGCGAGGCCGCGGGTGATCAGCGTCGCCATCGTGTTGGCGCCGAGGCCGAGCCCCGCGGCCATGCCGCAGCTCAACGCGATCACGTTCTTGCACGCGCCGCCGAGCTCGCAGCCCACGACGTCGGTGTTGGTGTACGGGCGGAAGTACTGGTTCGAGCTCGCCCGCTGGATCGCCACCGCGCGCTCGTGGTCCGCGCACGCCACCACGGCCGCGGCCGGCTGCGCGGCGGCGATCTCCCGGGCCAGGTTCGGCCCGGAGACGACCACGATCTCGCCCGCGTCCACCTTCGCCAGCTCGGCGATCACCTCGCTCATCCGCTTGAGCGTGCCCAGCTCCACGCCCTTGGCCAGGCTCACGAGGATGGCCTCGGGCGGCAGCAGCGGCTGCCACGCCGTGAGGTTCGCGCGCAGGCTCTGGCTGGGCACGCCGAGCACCACGGCCTGCGCGCCGTCGAGCGCGGCCGCCGGATCGGCCGTCGCCGTGATGCGCTCGGGCAGCCGGGTGCCGGGCAGGTAGGACTCGTTGGAGTGGCGCGTCGTGATCTCCTCGGCGACCGACTCGCGACGCGCCCACATGGTCACGTCGCGGCCGGCGTCGCCGAGGACCTTGGCGAACGCCGTGCCCCACGAGCCGGCGCCGAGCATCGTCACCCGCTGGACGTCGGTGGCGAAGGCGGCCATCAGGCGCCGTCCTCCGGCTTCTTCACGGGCGGCTCCTCGTGGCGGATCTCGCCCAGCAGCCGCGTGACCTCGTCCATCATCAGCTTGGTGACCTCACGCAGCGTGGCGGCGCTGCGGGGGTTGGCGTTCTCGTAGGCCGACAGGTCCAGCGGGTCGCCGATCAGGTGCGTCACGGTCTTGCGCGGGAACGGCGTGAACTTCTTCGTGTAGCCGTTGTAGATCTGGCTGGTGCCCCAGCGGGCGATCGGGATCACCGGCGCGTCGTTCTGCAGCGCCAGCCGCGCGACGCCGGTGAACGACTCCTTGGGCCAGCCGGCCGGGTCCTTCGTGATCGTGCCCTCGGGGTAGATCACGACGATCTTGCCCTCACGCAGCGCCTCGTGCGCGGCCCGCAGGCTGTCGCCCGCCGCGCTGGAGTTGCGCGACACCGGGATCTGGCCCGACGCGGTCGCGATCTTCCCGAGCACCGGGACCTTGAGCAGGCTGTCCTTGAGGAAGAACCGCGGCACGCGCTTCTGGCGGTGCACGAACACGGCGTCCACCACCGGGTCGAGGTGGGAGATGTGGTTCAGCACGAGCACCGCCGGGCCCTCGCGCGGAATCTTCTCCGCGCCGAGGTACGACCGCTTCCCGATCCGGGTCAGCGGGTAGAACACGAACGCGGCCAACCCCACCCAGAAGCCGCCCTTCTCACGCCGTGCCAAGTCTCCTCCTCCGAACGATCCACTCGGGCAGATCCTGCCGCGCCGGGGTTCACGCAGTCCAGGGAGGGTGCGCTCACCACCCACCACGGAGCTTTCGGGTAAAGATGGACAGGTGGACGTGGACCTGGTCGTGCCGTTGAAACACCCCCGCGTGGGCAAGTCGCGCCTGCGTGGCGCGGTCGGCGAGGCGGAGCACGCCGAGCTGGTGCTGGCGCTGGCGTACGACACGCTGGCGGCGGTCACCTCGGCGGCCGGCGTGCGGCGCGTGCTGGTCGTCGCCGCGGATCCGGCGGCGGTGTCCGAACTGGCCGGTCTGGGCGTGGAGCTGGTGACCGAACCGGGCGACGGCGGGCTGAACGAAGCCCTGCGTCACGGTGCGGCTCTGCTGCGCGACGGCGAGCCGGGCGGAATCGTCGGCGCCCTGCAGGCCGACCTGCCGGCCTTGCGCGCGGGTGATTTCGCCGACGCGCTGGCCGAGGCGGCGGGGCGGCGCGCGTTCGTCGCCGACCACCAGGGCACGGGCACCACGCTGCTGCTGTCGGCTCCCGGCGCGCCGCTCGACCCGCGGTTCGGCGCCGGTTCCGCCCAGCGGCACACCGATTCCGGCGCCGTCCCGCTGGCCGGCGCGATGGTGTCGTTGCGCAGCGACGTGGACACTTCGGACGATCTCGAACACGTGCGCGCGCTGGGCGTCGGCAAACGCACGGCGGCACTGCTGCCCGACGGAACCGTCCCATTGGGTTGAAGGTGTTCATTTGACCTTCACCGCGGTCTGCGCAAACTGCTGCTTCGTAGTGAACAATGGGCGTCGTGAGCACAGACGACGCCAGCACATCCGCCCGGAACGGACAGCCCGCCCGGCGGCGCAGGGCCAGCGCGGCGAAAGCTGAGGCGCCTGGAAGCCCCGCACGACACACCAGCGCAGCGAAGAAGACGCCGCCGAGCAAGAGCGTCGCTTCCGCGGACGCGGTGACGACGGCCGCCCGCGCGACCGCGGCCAAGGCGGGCACCAACGCCGCCGGCAAGGCCAAGACCGCCAAGAGCGAGCCGAAAACCGCGCCGGTGAAAACCTCACGGGCCCGCAAGACCACCGCGGCCACGGCCGTGGCCACGCCGGAGACCACCCGGCCCACGGCCCGGCGCACCACGGCCGCGGTCGACGCCTCGGGCGACGATTTCCGCGGCGTGCCCTCGGCTCCGCCCGCCGTCACCTCCGCCGCGCCGACCGCCGTCGAAACGCTGCCCGACGACCGGTACTTCAACCGCGAGCTGTCCTGGCTCGACTTCAACGCGCGGGTGCTCGCCCTCGCCGAGGACGAGTCGCAGCCACTGCTGGAGCGGGCGAAGTTCCTGGCCATCTTCGCGTCCAATTTGGACGAGTTCTACATGGTCCGCGTGGCCGGGCTGAAGCGCCGCGACGACACCGGCCTGTCCGTGCGCAGCGCCGACGGCCTCACGCCGCGCGAGCAGCTCGACTACATCGCCAAGCGCAACCAGGACCTGGTGGAGCGCCACATCGGCGCGTTCGAGAACCACCTGCGCCCGGAGCTCGCGAAGCAGGACATCCAGCTCGTCGGCTGGGCGGACCTCGCCGGTGCCGACCAGTTGCGCCTGTCGAGTTACTTCTCCGAGCAGATCTTCCCGGTGCTCACACCGCTGGCCGTCGACCCGGCACACCCGTTCCCGTACATCTCGGGCCTGTCGCTCAACCTCGCGGTGACGGTGCGCGACCCGCAGGGCGGCACGGAGCGCTTCGCCCGCGTGAAGGTGCCGAGCAACGTGCCGCGCCTCATGCGCGTGGAGACCGAACGCACCAGCCGCACGGCCACGTTCCTGCCGCTGGAGGAGCTCATCGCCGCGCACCTGGGCGAGCTGTTCACCGGCATGGAGGTGACGGAGCACCACGTGTTCCGCGTCACCCGCAACGCCGACTTCGAGGTCGAGGAAGACCGCGACGAGGACCTGCTGCAGGCCCTCGAGCGCGAGCTGGCACAGCGGCGCTTCGGTCCGCCCGTGCGGCTCGAGGTCGCCGAGGACATGAGCGAGCACATGCTCGAACTGCTGCTGCGCGAGCTCGAGGTGGACCCGGCCGACGTCGTCGAGGTGCCGGGCCTGCTCGACCTGACGTGTCTGCACCAGCTGTCCGGTGTGGACCGCAAGGAGCTGAAGGACCGGCCGTTCGTGCCGGCGACGCACCCGGCGTTCGGCGAGCGCGAGACGCCCAAGAGCGTGTTCGCGACCCTGCGCGAGGGCGACGTGCTGGTGCACCACCCCTACGACTCGTTCTCCACGAGCGTGCAGCGCTTCATCGAGCAGGCCGCGGCCGACTCGAAGGTGCTGGCGATCAAGCAGACGCTCTACCGCACGTCGGGCGACTCCCCGATCGTCGACGCGCTGATCGACGCCGCCGAGGCCGGCAAGCAGGTCGTGGCGCTGGTCGAGATCAAGGCGCGGTTCGACGAGCAGGCCAACATCACGTGGGCGCGCACGCTGGAGCGCGCGGGCGTGCACGTGGTCTACGGCCTCGTCGGGCTCAAGACCCACTGCAAGGTGTCGATGATCGTGCGCCAGGAAGGCGCGACCATCCGGCGCTACTGCCACATCGGCACCGGCAACTACAACCCGAAGACCGCGCGCCTGTACGAGGACATCGGCCTGTTCACGGCCGACCCGAGCATCGGCGCCGACGTGACGGACCTGTTCAACGTGCTCACCGGCTACTCCCGGCAGGACACCTACCGCACGATCCTCACGTCGCCCCACGGCATCCGCCGCGGCATCGTGCGCGCGATCGGTGAGGAGATCGAGCTCGCGCGCGCCGGGCAGGACGCCGGGATCCGTATCAAGTGCAACTCGCTCGTCGACGAGCAGGTGATCGACGCGCTCTACCACGCTTCGCAGGCCGGCGTGCCCGTCGACGTGGTGGTGCGCGGGATCTGCGCGCTCAAGCCGGGTGTCGAGGGGCTGTCGGAGAACATCCGCGTTCGCTCGATCCTGGGCCGGTTCCTGGAGCACTCGCGGGTGTTCCACTTCCGCGCGGGCGGCACGCACTGGATCGGCAGCGCCGACATGATGCACCGCAACCTCGACCGACGCATCGAAGCGCTGGTGCGCGTGAAGGACACGAAGCTCACGCAGCAGCTCGACGCCGTGCTCGACTCGGCACTCGATCCGACCACGCGCTGCTGGGTCCTCACGGCCAGCGGCGAGTGGCAGCCCTCACCCGGCGCCGGTTCGCAGGTGCGCGACCACCAGGTGGAGCTCGCGAAGCTGCACGGGGCCGCCGGATGAGCGTGGACGTCCGCGCAGCCGGTGCGGTGTTGTGGCGCCGCGCCGGCGACGGGTTCGAGGTAGCCCTGGTGCACCGACCGCGGTACGACGACTGGTCGTTGCCCAAGGGCAAGGTCGATTCAGGGGAAACCCTCGCCGCCACCGCGGTGCGGGAGGTGTGGGAGGAGACCGGCTACCGCGTGGTGCTGGGGCGCCACGTCGCGCAGAGCGCGTACGACGTGCCCGCTCGCAGCGGCGGTGGCGTGCTGAAGAAGACCGTCGACTACTTCAGCGGCGAAGCCGTCTCGGGGACTTTCCTGGCCAACGCCGAGGTCGACGAGCTGCGCTGGCTCGACCCGGTCGACGCCGAGCGGCTCCTCACGCGCGACACGGACGTGCGCGTGCTGCGCGAGTTCTGCACGCTGCCGGTGTCGTTGATCACCGTGCTGCTCGTCCGCCACGCCAAGGCGGGCAAACGCGACGACTGGACCGGCGACGACGACCTGCGTCCCCTGTCCGACGCCGGCCAGCGCCAGGCCGAAGCCCTGCGGGCCTTGCTGCCCTGCTTCGGCCCGGACCGCGTTTTCTCGGCCCCGCGGCTTCGCTGCGTGCAGACCGTGCGCGGCGTCGCGGAGGACCTCGGCGTCGACGTGCGCCACGAGAACCTCCTGTCGGAAGAGGGCTACTGGCCCGACCCGGTCCTCGGCATCGCCCGCCTCCTCGCCATCGCCGGCGGCGGGGGCACCCCCTTGATCGCCAGCCAGGGCGGCGTGATCCCGGACCTGATCAGCGCCCTGGCCGACCGCGACGGCACCGAGCTCGCCGCCGCCCGCGGCGGCGTCGTCCCCAGCAAGAAGGGCTCCCTCTGGGTCCTTTCCTTCCTCCCGCCCGCCGGCGACGTCGGCCCGCGCCTCGCAACCGCGGACTACTACCCGACGCCGTTGCCCGCACCCGCCCCTTCGCGGCACTGACGCAGTTCTTCTGTTCAGGCCTCCCCGCCGGCTGTGCCAGTCGCCGGGGAGGCCTTCCGCGTTTCGGGAATGGCGGTGTTCGAATGCGCTCGAAAAGTGGTGGGCTCGCTATTCGCGGGTGCCGGCGATTCTATAGAGATGGCTATGTCGGGGTGGCCGACTATGGGTACACAAGTCCGCCCGAACGGCCGATCAAGGGCTCCGGGGTGGGGGAAATTTTCACGTCGCGTTGGGGCGCGGATCTCGTCGGCAGTGGCGCTCAGGAGTGCTGTGGGCTGCCTGTTGGGGTTCTGCCGAAGCCTCCGTTGTTCTCTGGCCCTCGCCGCCCCGGGGAGGCTCCCAGGCCTGGGACTCCTGCTGCGGCAACGGTCTCGGCTGAGCCTTCCACCGATTCGCGCTGGGGCGTGAATCCGCAGCTCCAGGCCACTTCTGGCGGTTGGGTCTCCGATGCGTTGCCCCGCAGCCGATCCACCCGACTCCGCCGCCGCTCCGGCTCCCAGCCGCGCGCGATCCTCGCAACGACGAACGTGGGACAGAGTTCATCCGGCCGCCCCACCGCTCCGGCCAGGCCCGTGGGAACGCCGCGCTACACCCGCTTTGCCTGGCCCCAGCAGCCTTCCTACCGGCGCGGGTGCGACACCCTCGCGCCCCCCAGCAGACCGCCCCTCAGCCACGCGCCTGATCACCCCAGCCATTCCGAGCACCGCGACCAACCTGCGACAGATGCTGGAGGATCGGTGGGGCCTCACCGCCCCATCGACCTCGCACGGACCGAGATCTCGAACCTGCAGGTGGCACACCATTTCCTGCACACCACCACCTGCGACCTCAGGTCGTCCCGGCACAGCCCACTCCCTCGACAGATACGAGAGGCCCTCTACGGCACCCCACCGCCCGGCCACACCATCCGCAACCCGACGTCGGCCCGGAGCACGAACACGCGGGTGGCACACCACTTCCCGCCCACCGCACCACCACCGACCCGCGTCGCCCCCACACAGCCCAATCCCCAACAGACGCGAGAGGACCGGCTCGGCAAGCCACCGTCCGACCACACCATCCACGACCCCAAGTCGGCCCGCAGGGCGAACACGCAGCTAGCGCGCCACTTCCCGCCCACCACACCACCACCGACCCGCGTCACCCCCACACAGCCCAATCCCCAACAGACGCGAGAGAACCGGCTCGGCAAGCCACCGTCCGACCACACCACCCGCGACCCCAAGTCGGCCCGCAGGGCGAACACGCAGGTAGCGCACCACATAACTGCCGGCCCAGGCCCACCCGGCACAACCACCCCTCAATAGATACGTGAGGACCGGTGCGGCACCCCGCCACTCGGCCACGCCCTTTCACAACCCGGTCTGAGCCTGATGCTCGAAGATGCAGATGGCACACCACTTCTCTCGCGCCACACCACCGCCGGCCCCAGGTCGTCCCGGCACAGCCCACTCCCTCGACAAATACGGGAGCCGTCGATCGGCCACGTCGTTCGCAACCCTGCCTGAGCCTCAAGCGCGAACATGCAGGTAGCACACCATTTTCGAGGCATCCCGCCTCGGGCATCCTGCCGATCAAGAGTGTGGGGAACACGTCGCCGAGCCCCGTCGTGATCTTCCGCGCATGTCCGCCGCACATCTCCTGGACATGGTCCCCGCCTCGGCGTCCCGCCGTGTGGCAGAGCGGCCGGCCCGAGCCCGAGGCCTCACTCTGCTGATGTTGACTGCCTGTCCCGCGTTCCTGGGTGCGGCGCTCGGGCAGTGAGCAGGGCCTAGTGCCGCAACGGTCTACCGCAGCAACTGCGGCGTGATTGTTTGCCCGGCATTGCGATGCTTGCGCGGCAGCCGTCTCGCCGGAGCCCGCAGGACTAGCCCGCCGCCCCACCCTGTCGCACCGGCGTGCGGGCGGCCGCCCTGTTCGCCGTGGGCTCTCGACTTATGCGGCAGCGCGTTCTTGTCCACTGTTCTGCGCTGCGACAGCCAGAGGCCGTGCAGGCCCCGTCATTCCCGTGCAGGGCAGTGATCCCGCAGGCCAGAGGCGCGCAGTGGCACCGCCGCGGGCCGCAGCCGGGCGACCAAGCCAGGCAATAGAAGCGCGGTTCCCTGCCCCAGCCGAGCATTCCCCGACTGATCACGCCCGCCACCCACCTACCCCACACATGCGGCAGGGCCCCCTCCCAATCAGGAAGGGGGCCCTGCCGTGAAGTGCACGTCCCGACGTAACCGCCGGGGTGGTGTTACTTCTTCTTCGCAGCGCTTGTGCGCTTGGCGGCCGGCTTGGCAGCGGCCTTCTTCGCAGCAGGCTTGGCAGCGGCTGGCTTCGCGGCAGCAGCCTTGGTCGCCGTGGCCTTGGCGGCCGGCTTCGCGGCGGCAGCCTTGGTGGTGGCGGCCTTCGCGCGCGTCGTGGCGGGCTTGGCGGCGGCGGTCTTCGTCGCGGCAGCCGGCTTCGCGGCGGCGGCGCGGGTGCGCGGCGTGGTGGTGCGCGTGGTGGCCGGGCGGGTCGCCGTGGTGCGCGAGGCAGCCGCACGCGTGCCGGTCGCCGCGGTCGCGCGCGTGGTGGTCGCGCGGGAAGCGGTGGCAGCCGTGGCGGTGGTGGTGCGCTTGACGGCGGTGGCCTTGGGCAGCTTCTTCGTGCCGGAGATGACGTCCTTGAACGTCGTGCCCGCACGGAAGGCCGGCACGTTGGTCTTCTTCACCCGCACCGTCTCACCCGTGCGCGGGTTACGCGCGGTCCGGGCGGCACGGGCACGCTTCTCGAACACACCGAACCCGGTGATGTTCACCTTCTCGCCCTTGTTGACCGTCCGGATGATGATGTCGACGAGACCGTCGACGGCCTCCGAAGCAACCTTTTTGTCGCCCAGACGCTCCGACAGCGCCTCGATCAGCTGGGCCTTGTTGGCCATTCCAGTCCTCCAAGAAGAACTCTTCGTCCACGGCCACGTCGGCCGAACTCTTCAATAGTATTACCCATAACGCGGAGAAGTCCAAACGGGACCCTTGGTTTTTCCGTTGGCGTGTCTGCGGTCTGCCCTTTCGAAGGGCTCGGGAACGGTCGGAATAGGCATCACTTTATTCGCTCTTGTGTTCGATTGTTCGCGTGGAGTGGGGCCCTACCAGCGGTTTTGGCCCAGTCGCCACCGCCACCGCGTGCTTCTCCAGTGGCGGAAGGCGATCTTGCCCGGGGCCCGGGAGTGTCCTTTGCGGACTGACGAACGGCGGCCCGACGATCGTCGCGAATCCGGGTCCTCGACGGCCCGGCGGGGCCGGCCGGGCGCCCCGGGAAGGGTCGGAACCCCTGCCGCGGCGGGGTTCGGCGGCCCCGCAGCGGCGACGGCCGTTGGGCGGCAAAGGACTCGGCCGGCGGACCGGAGCCGGCCCCGAAACCCGACAAAGCAGAACCCCCAAGAGCGGCAACGGGTGCGCCGCACAGGTCCGGTCGCGTGACGACTCGGCCAAGCGTGTGACCGGCGAAGGCCCCGGACCGGCGTTCCGTGTGACGCAAGGGCAGGCGGCATTCCGCCGAGCGGGTGGCGGCGCGGTGAACGACGGTTCGGCCACCCGAAGCCGTGCCCGGGACCGGCATCGGGCCCGGCGAGTGACCTGAAGCACCCGGCCCGCCCAGTGAGGGAAAGGCCCCTTCGACACCGAGCCCGAGGACCCCGCGAGCACACGAAAAAGCGCCCCGGCCAGAAGCGCGGACTAGCCGCGCCGGCCGGAGCGCCGTCAGGGATCAGCAGGTCAGAGCCAGGATACAGTGTCCACTCAGGACTGTCAGGCAGGAGCCGTGGTCCGGGCGAGCGCAAAGTACCGCTCGTCGCTGTAGGGCCCGGGCGTGCCGGTGGCCGGGTCCCAGATCGTCCGCGACAGCTGGAAGAGATCCCCCAAGTACACGTGCAGCGCCACGGACCGCTCGGCGGTCCGGTTGGCCACCGAATGGATCACGCGCTCGTCCATCGGCAGCACGGACCCGGCCGCCGTGTCGGTCTCCCCCACGCCCGTGAGGCCCGAGCCGTCCGCGCGGTAGAAGGTGTTGGTCTCCCGCCCCTCGAGCACGGCGATGCACGCCGGGATGAGGTGGTCGTGCGGCGGGTACTCCGTCCGGGGCCCGATCTCGACCCGCAGCAACGTCAGCGTCGGCTCGGCGTGGAGCACGTGCTCGTCGACGCCGGAGCCCGGCAGCCGGCGGAGGACCTCGGCGGCGGACGCGGCGACCTCCCGCTGCAGCCGCAACAGCGCGGCTGCCGGGTCCGGGGCGCCGCCGGCGCGTCGGGCGGCGAGGATCAGGTCGCTGAGTTCGGTCATGGAGGGCTCCGTCCACCTGGGAGGGTCGCGGCCGGTCGGGCCGCGAAGTGGGGACAGGGTGCCATCGGCGGGTGTCGTGCGCTCGTGAAGGCGACGGCCGGATTCTCAGCCGGCTCAGATGATCGGCACAGGTTCGGGCGGCCGACCGCCCGTTTGGTGAACGGCCGTTCGGCGGCACCGCCGAAAAAAGAAGGCCGCCTCTCCCGGAGGAGAGACGGCCTGAGGTGGAGAGTGGTGGGAGTCAGCGGGGGCGGAGCGTCAAAGCCGTTCCTGGAGCGCGTCCGCCGCGGCGAGCAGATCGGCGGCCCAGCGCGCGCCCGGTTTGCGGCCGATGCGTTCGATGGGCCCGGAAACCGACACCGCCGCGACGACCGTGCCCGACGAATCCCGCACGGGCGCCGAGACGCTCGCCACGCCGGGTTCGCGTTCGGCGACGCTCTGCGCCCAGCCGCGGCGGCGCACTTCCAGCAGGGTGCGTTCGCCGTACACGGCTTCGGCGAGGATGGTGCGCTGCGTGTGCGGATCCGACCACGCGGCGAGGACCTTCGCGCCCGAGCCCGCCGTCATCGGCAGGCGCGAGCCGATCGGCACGGTGTCGCGCAGGCCACTCGGCGGCTCGGCCGTGGAGACGCACACGCGCTGCACGCCGTCCCTCCGGTACAGCTGCACGCTTTCGCCCGTGATGTCGCGCAGCTTCGGCAGCACCGAGCTCGCCGCGTCGAGCAACGGGTCGGTCGAGCCGCCCGCCAGCTCGGCGAGCGCGGTGCCCGGGCGCCAGCGGCCGTCCGGTCCCCGGCGCAGCAACCGATGCACTTCGAGACCGACGGCGAGACGGTGCGCCGTCGCCCTCGGTAGTCCCGTGCGTGTGCAGAGTTCCGCCAGCCCACAGGGGTCTTCGGCGACGGCCTGCAGCACCGCCACGGCTTTGTCCAGTACTCCGATACCGCTATGCTGTCCCACGACGCGATACTAACTTCCCGAAGTTTGGGAAGTCCAGAATCTGGGAAAAACGAACTCGAGCTGCGCGCGTGACGTGGCTCGCCCCGCCTTCGGACGTCGCCCGAGTTCCTTGCTCCCGGCCAACCCCTTGGAAGGAGCCGGAGATGACCAGCCCGACCGGCAAGGCCCGCACGCTGGCGGAGAAGGTGTGGGATAGCCACCTCGTGCGCCGAGGCGAAGGTGCCGAACCGGACCTGCTCTACATCGACCTCCACCTGGTGCACGAAGTCACGAGCCCGCAGGCGTTCGACGGCCTCCGGCTGGCCGGGCGGCCCGTGCGCCGCCCCGACCTCACCATCGCGACCGAGGACCACAACGTCCCCACCGTCGACATCGACCTCCCGATCGCGGACCCGGTGTCGCGCACCCAGGTCGACACCCTTCGCCGCAACTGCAAGGAGTTCGGTATCCGGCTGCACCCGATGGGTGACGCCGAGCAGGGCATCGTGCACGTCATCGGCCCGCAGCTGGGGCTCACACAGCCTGGTACGACCGTGGTGTGCGGCGACAGTCACACCTCCACGCACGGCGCGTTCGGCGCGATGGCGTTCGGCATCGGCACCTCGGAGGTCGAGCACGTGCTCGCCACCCAGACGCTGCCGCTGCGCAAGTTCAAGACGATGGCGATCACCGTCGACGGCGAACTGAAGCCGGGCGTCACGGCGAAGGACATCATCCTCGCCGTCATCGCCAAGATCGGCACCGGCGGCGGGCAGGGCTACGTGCTCGAGTACCGCGGCAAGGCCATCGAGGCGCTGTCGATGGAAGCACGCATGACGGTGTGCAACATGTCGATCGAGGCGGGCGCGCGCGCCGGCATGATCGCCCCGGACGAGACGACGTTCGAGTACCTCAAGGGCCGTCCGCACGCGCCGCAGGGCGCCGACTGGGACGCCGCCGTGGCCGCGTGGCGCGAGCTGCGCACCGACGAGGGTGCCGAGTTCGACGCCGAGGTGCACCTCGACGCCGACGAGCTCACCCCGTTCGTGACCTGGGGCACCAACCCGGGCCAGGGCCTGCCGCTGGGCGCCTCGGTGCCCGACCCGGCCCAGATCGTCGACGAGAACGAGCGCGCCTCGGCCGAGAAGGCCCTGTCCTATATGGACCTGACCCCGGGCACGCCGCTGCGCGAGATCGCGGTGGACACCGTCTTCCTCGGTTCGTGCACCAACGGCCGCATCGAGGACCTGCGGGCGGCCGCCGAGGTGCTGCGCGGGCGCAAGGTCGCCGAGTCCGTGCGGATGCTCGTGGTCCCCGGCTCGATGCGCGTGCGCCAGGCGGCCATCGACGAGGGCCTGGACAAGGTGTTCACCGAGGCCGGCGCCGAGTGGCGGCAGGCGGGCTGCTCGATGTGCCTGGGCATGAACCCGGACCAGCTCGCCCCCGGCGAGCGCAGCGCGTCGACCTCCAACCGCAACTTCGAGGGCCGGCAGGGCAAGGGCGGGCGCACGCACCTGGTGTCGCCGCTCGTGGCCGCCGCCACGGCCGTGCGGGGGACGCTCTCGTCCCCGGCCGACCTGGCCACCGTCTGACCCTTCCCGAGACAGGAGCTCCCACCATGGAACCGTTCACCCAGCACACCGGCATCGGGGTGCCGCTGCGCAGGTCCAACGTGGACACTGACCAGATCATCCCGGCCGTCTACCTCAAGCGCGTGACCCGCACCGGCTTCGAGGACGGCCTGTTCGCCGCCTGGCGCACCCAGGACGACTTCATCCTCAACCAGGAGCCCTTCGACCGCGGCAGCGTCCTGGTCGCCGGCCCGGACTTCGGCACCGGCTCGTCGCGCGAGCACGCCGTGTGGGCGCTGATGGACTACGGCTTCCGCGCCGTGATCGCCTCCCGCTTCGCGGACATCTTCCGCGGCAACTCCGGCAAGGGCGGTCTGGTGGCCGCCCAGTGCGAGCAGTCGGACGTCGAACTGCTGTGGAAGCTGCTCGAGAACGAGCCCGGCACGGAGGTCACGGTCGACCTCGAGACCAAGACCGTGCGGGCCAAGGACTTCACCGCGCCGTTCCAGATCGACGACTACGTGCGCTGGCGCCTGCTCGAGGGGCTCGACGACATCGGCCTCACCCTGCGCCACGCCGAAGAGATCACCGAGTTCGAATCGGCCCGGCCCTCCTGGAAGCCGGTGACCACCCCGATCCCGGCCTCCTAGCCCTCGTCCGGGGCACGGATTCCCTGCTCGGAAAGGGAATCCGTGCCCCGGCGAAAGGTTGCTTCGCCCACGCCAAACGGCACCTCCCCCGGCCCCGGAAGGGTCTCTCGGGAGGCGGAACCACTCCCCGGGCAAGGGAAAATTCCGCGTGCCGTTTGGAATTTGTGCTGCGTTGGTAATACCGTGTGCGCTAAGTCGGCCGACGTGGCCGTGGACGAAGAGTTCTTCTTGGAGGACTGGAATGGCCAACAAGGCCCAGCTGATCGAGGCGCTGTCGGAGCGTCTGGGCGACAAAAAGGTTGCTTCGGAGGCCGTCGACGGTCTCGTCGACATCATCATCCGGACGGTCAACAAGGGCGAGAAGGTGAACATCACCGGGTTCGGTGTGTTCGAGAAGCGTGCCCGTGCCGCCCGGACCGCGCGTAACCCGCGCACGGGTGAGACGGTGCGGGTGAAGAAGACCAACGTGCCGGCCTTCCGTGCGGGCACGACGTTCAAGGACGTCATCTCCGGCACGAAGAAGCTGCCCAAGGCCACCGCCGTCAAGCGCACCACCACGGCGACCGCCTCGCGCGCCACCACGACCACGCGGGCGGCCGCCTCGCGCACCACGGCCACCCGCCCCGCCGCGACGCGCTCCACCACCACCCGCACCCGCGCGACGGCCGCGAAGCCCGCCGCCACCACGAAGACCACCGCCGCCAAGCCGGCCACGACGCGCGCCAAGGCCGCCACCACCAAGGCCGCGGCCGCCAAGCCCGCCGCCAAGGCCACCGCGACCAAGGCCGCCGCCAAGCCGGCCGCGAAGAAGGCCGCTGCCAAGCCGGCCGCCAAGCGCACCAGCGCTGCGAAGAAGAAGTAACACCACCCCGGCGGTTACGTCGGGACGTGCACTTCACGGCAGGGCCCCCTCCTTGATTGGGAGAGGGCCCTGCCGCATGTCCGGGCTCTCTCGCCTCGCCGGCGGTTACGGCCGAAACCATCTGTCCACCAACGGACTCCCTCCCCGAACTGACCTGAAGTCACTCCAGTTCACGACACTCGCCCTTGGACGGGCCCATCTCGCCGCCGGCGTGGGCCTTTGCCTTACCTCTCCTGCCACACGTCACCGCGTCCCAGGACGAGGCTCCTTCTCCACCGGCACCGGCCCCGCCTCGCCTCGCATCGGCCCACCACACGGCATCGCGGCCCGAACAAGACACCCTCACCGCCCGCGCCGGCCTCACCGTGTCGGACATCGGCCCACCGCACCGCATCGCAGCCCGAACAGAACTCCCTCACCGCGCACGCCGCCTCGCCCGCCGCATCGCAACGCAGCCCGAACAAGACACCCTCACCGCCCTCACCGCCCACGCCGGCCTCACCGTGCCATCACAGCGCCGGACTCAGCTGCCCCACCTCGCTACCCCGCCGAACCTCAGGTCGGCCTGCGCTACGGCCCGCGGACCTCTGGCCTGCGCCTCGCCGGTCAAGCTCAGACCTCACCAGCCCACCCACTTCCCTTCCTCCGCGACGAATCCTCGCCTCATCGAGTAGATCCGCGACACATTCCCCCACGCTCGTCTCGCAGCCCATCAACAGCGATCCGACTCAGGCGCCTCTTCCGCGATAACCACTCCGCACTCAATACCCGCGCCGATCCAGCTCTCCCCCGCGCCGCCAAATCAACGTATCGAAATCGCCTTCACTCGCAATGGTTCGATGCGCCAATCAGTTCCACTCAGCGAGGCATCACCATTACCCGAAGGCTCCGCCAACACCATCCCCCACCATCAGCGAAACGATCTCCGCCGCCCCTCACACCCATCGCCATTCACCGTCGCGACCGTCTCCTCAACGCTCTCTCCCGCACCCGGAGCACAGCATCGCCCCGTCTCCCAACTCGCTTCCTGCGCAGACCCCCGACCCGCCACCGTCACCGCCACCGGCAGGACTCCCACTCCCCCGTCTCCTACCGCATTGGCCAGCCCACTCAGCAGACTTCACACGCAACGCCCCCGGACCGCCCATGGCCAGTCGCCGGCAACACCGCCACACCAGCCCTGACCCGGCACCAGCATCGCCCGGCTCAATCGGCCTTCTTCGCGCGCGAGACACCCCCAACACCACCGCCCCTCCCGGCAGCGCCGGGAGGGGCGGCCAGAAGCCCGCTCCCACGCATCAGCGAACAGCGTCGGCGCTCCCCCTCAGCCACTTCCCCCGCAGAACGCCTACGCCGCCACCATCACCACAGCAGCGCGGCCACCCCGCTCCCCTCCATCACCCAGCTTCGACCGGCCCCGTTTGCACGGCCTCGCACGCCGATTGCCCACGCCAAACACCGGCAGCACCGCCTCCTCCGAGTCCCCGCTCCACACATCAGCGGCCCGTCGACGAACCCACCGGCCCGCTCGTACTCAAGTCACCCCTGCGACACCACCTATCCCGGGTCCCTGCCCACAGCACTGGCACTCAGCACCGACCCGTCGACCGGCACTCGTCCAGCCGAGCCGCCCAGCCCCAGTTGCCAGCCCCAGTTGCCGGCTCCGGCTCCGGCTCCGGCCAGGACCCTTCACCAGAAACAACAGCGACCCCGAAGGCCGCCGCTCCCCCAGATCAATAACTCGAAGCTGCGCCCAGAACCTGCCCCGCTACCCGAGTCACGCCGGTCGCAGAACAAGCTCCGGCGGTCCCCCTGAGCGCAGTTCCGGCGCCCGCACGACCCACCACGTACATCGCCACCCCCCGCCACGCCGCCGCGGTCAGCCCCTCCGAACCCAAAGACGCGGGCCACCACCCCACCGCCACAAACAATCCCGTGTAGACACCCACCCACACAGACCCGCAGGCCCCACTCAAACCCTGAAACCAACCCCAGAAATGCCAAAAACCCAGGTTCCGCAACTGCGGAACCTGGGTGGCGACTATCTGTACCCCCGATGGGATTCGAACCCACGCTACCGGCGTGAGAGGCCGGCGTCCTAGGCCGCTAGACGACGGGGGCTTAGGATCTTTCCCCGTTTCCGGGGAGCTATTCTGTTTTCTTGCTGGAGAGAACTTACCAGAGCCGATTTCTCGCTCTGCAGGGGGGTCACTCTCCGCAGCTGGGGTACCAGGACTCGAACCTAGACTAACTGGACCAGAACCAGTCGTGCTGCCAATTACACCATACCCCAGTGAGGCGCTTTCCCGGCTCGGCCGGTTCAGCACCGCACGGAGAGAAATACTAGAGCACGCTGCCGCGCACCTGCGCAGCGGGGGTCCCCGCCGCGCGCTGGGTGGGGACGCCGACGGTCGCGTACTCGGAAACCAGCAGCTCAGGCAGCTCGTCGAGGGTTGTGACCGTGTGTACACCGGCAGGTGCGCGTTCGCCGGTACGACCGGTCCCGTCGCGGTCGAGCCAGACGGCGCCGAGGCCGGCGTCGTACGCGCCGATCGCGTCGGTGTCGAGCTTGTCGCCGACGTGCACGGTCTGCGCCGGGTCACAGCCCAGGCCCAGGCACACCGAGTGGAACATCACAGGGTCGGGCTTCGCGACGCCGATCTCGCCGGCGATGGCCACGTGGTCGAAGAACGGCGCCAGCCCGAGGTCCGCGATCTTGCGCCGCTGGTGCGCGCCCGAGGCGTTCGTCACTGCCGCGAGCAGCAGGCCCGCCGCGCGCAGCCACTCGAGGCAGGGCAGCACGTCGTCGAACAGTTGCCACGACGTGGCGAGAATGTCGCGCCGGCGCGCCTCGAATGCGGTCACCTGCGCCGAGTCCGCGGAGATACCGAGCTCGGCGAGGAAGCATTCGGTGCGACGGTGGTGCATCACCTCGTACCCGAGTTTTCCGGCGACGACCAGCGCCACGTGCTCCTCGGTGATCAAGTCCCACAACGGCCAGAGGTCGCTGCGGCCGGTGAGCGCGCGGAGGCTGACGCGGATCGCCGCGGTGCAGTCGATCAACGTGTCATCGATGTCGAGGCAGACCAGACGCAGTTCCGGAGGCGCCCACGGTTCGGGTCCGACAGGTGCCGGAGGGGCGGTTCGCGAAGGGGTCGGGGGTGCCACGGCGAAATCCACCCAGTGAGGCTAGGGCACTCGCCGCGTTCGCAACGCGGCCAAAAAGGTGATTGCCGCTCCACTGATCCGGCGCACCGCGTCTACTCCCAGTGCGTGGAAAGTGTTGATCCGGTTACGACACGGGAATCCGGCCAACCGGGTGAGTGAACCGATTCGTGCGATGCCAGTGAAACGGTTCAAGCGGCCACCTTGCCACGAAACCGCGCGCGAACGCGCGACCTCCCCACGCGCGCGAGTCCTCTTTGGACAGTCGACGCCGGGGCACATCGACCACTTGACGTGAGACCCGGCGCGGGTGCATCCTGAGGTTATTCAACGGGTGATGAAAAGAGGAGATGAGTCAGATGACCGAGCACACGCGCTGCGTGGTCGTCGGCGGCGGACCTGCGGGCATGGTCGCCGGCCTGATCCTGGCGAGGGCGGGCGTCGAGGTGACCGTGCTGGAGAAGCACGCCGATTTCCTGCGCGACTTCCGCGGCGACACGGTCCACCCGTCCACCCTCACGCTGCTCGACGAGCTCGGCCTGGGCGAGAAGTTCGACGCCATCCCGCACAGCGAGTTGCGGGAAGCCGGCTTCCCCACTCAGGACGGCGGTCTCATGAAGCTCGCCGATCTGTCGCTGTTGAACGTTCCACACCCCTACATCGCGATGGTCCCGCAATGGGACCTGCTCAACCTGCTCGCCGAATCGGCGCAGAAGGAACCGACGTTCACCCTCCGCCTCGAGACGGAGATGACCGGCCTGCTCCGCTCGCGCGGCCGCGTCACCGGCGTGCGCTACCGCACGGCCGACGGCACCGAAGGCGAGCTGGAGTCCGACCTCGTCATCGCCGCCGACGGGCGCTGGTCGCTCGCGCGCCGGGCGGCCGGCCTGGAGCCGCGCGAGTTCGATTGCCCCTTCGACGTCTGGTGGTTCCGCCTTTCCCGCCACGAAGACGAAGCAGGCTCGATGCTCATGCCGCGCATGAACCACCGGCGGTTCGCCGTGCCGTTGCCCCGCAACGGCTACTACCAAATCGCTTACCTCGCGCCGAAGGGCGAAGACCTGCGCGCCGCCGGCATCGAGCACTTCCGCCGCAACGTCGTCGAGGTCTGCCCCGAGTTCGACGACCGCATCGACGAACTGGAGACGATGGACGACATCAAGTTCCTCGACGTCCGCCTCAACCGCCTGCACCGCTGGCACGCCGACGGCCTCCTCTGCATCGGCGACGCGGCCCACGCGATGTCGCCCGTCGGCGGCGTCGGCATCAACCTCGCCGTCCAGGACGCCGTCGCCGCCGCAACCCTCCTGGCCGACCCCCTTCTCCGCGGCCCCGCCTCGCAAGCCGACCTCGCGAAGGTCCGCACCCGCCGCCTGCTCCCGACGATCGCCGTCCAGACCCTGCAACGGCTCCTCCACCGCGCCGTGATGCGCCCCGTCATGGCCGGCCACCGCGACGGCCCGCCTCCCCAGCTCATCGCCCTCTTCGCGCGCTTCCCGAAACTCGCCTACATCCCCGCGCGCCTGCTGGGCCTGGGCTTCCGCCCCGAACACGCCCCGGCCTTCGCCCGGCGCGCGATGGAACCGGCCGGGAAGAAATAGCCGTTCGGAGGCAACTGCTACACGACCTCGCCACGTCGACCAAGCCACGCAACGAGTCCGCCCCCAACCGCCTGGCCCACAACCACAACCCAAGTGCCGCCGCGCATCACGATGCGTGGCGGCACTCCCGTGCGCACCCCCGTCGGCTTCGCGACGCCGAACACCAGCTCACTGAACCGCCACCACACAACGGCAAGGCCGATCCACTCCACGCCCCAACGGCGACGTGCACCCGCCGACGCCAACTTCCGCGTCGCCACAAAACGGCGACACCAATCCAGCCGCCCCGCTTCCACTCACTGCCAGAGCCATCGCCAGTGCGCGGCTACTGCTCCCCGACCGTGCCGTGAAGCTCAATCGCCACGCCGACACCAAACTCGGCGCCGCTTCCCATCGCCAACCAAGGTGTCGCCACCAAGCGGCAACGTCCAGCCATACCGCCCATCGCAGCTCGACCGCCGAGCGCAACACGCCTTTCCCGAGCCGACCAGGGCGTCGCCACCAAACCGCAATGTCCAGCCAAACCACCCATCGCAGCTCAATGGCCGAGCAGAGCACACCCTTCCCCAGCCGACCGGGCGTCGCCACCAAGCGGCAACACCGGCCACACCGCCCATCGCGACCCGACCGCCGAGCACAGCACAGCATTCCCCAGCCGACCAGGGCGTCGCCGCCGAACGGCAACACCGGCCCGGCCCACGCAGCGAGGTGCGATCACCAGATCGTCACCAAGCTCGGCGACATCCCGGCTCAATCGTCCAACGCCTCCGAGCGAGCGTCTCGCTTTCCCGAAGAGCACAGTGACGCCGCTGAGCGGCAACGCCGTCGCGACCTCGACGCGAAGCTGAGTCGCCGAGCAACTCCCAGCCCAGCGACCACTGTCCCCCGCCTGGCCAAGCTGTCGCCGCGGAGCGGCCACGCCCAACCCGACCGCGCCGCGGAGCTCAGCTGTTCTACGGTTCCCAACTCGGCGACCATTTCTTCTGCCGGCCAGGCTGTCGCCGCTGAGGAGCAACGCCCAAACTCCACTCCGCTGCGAGGCTCGGGTGACCAGCGACTCTCAGCCCAACTACCTTTTTTGCCCCGGCCAAGATGTCGCCACTGAGCGGCAACGCCCACCCCCACCCCCGCCGCGCGGCTTGGTCACCGGGCGACTCCCAGCGCCCGCTTTCCCCACCCGCCAAGCCGTCGCCGTTGAGTGGCGACACCCGCTGTTGCCACGGCCACCCGCCGAAAACCGGTAGCCCACCTGCCGATCCACCCGTTCGCCACTCAGCGGCAACAGCACCAACCCACGGCACGGGGCCAGGACAACGTCGCCACCCAACGACGAAAGCCGAACCGAACACGAGCCGGTGACCTCAGTCACCACCCCAGAAATACGGAGGCCCACCGGCCGTCGCCATTCAGGGGCGAACGGCCGGCGGGCCTCGGGTCGAACCGAAGTCAGATGTCCTGGACCGGGTTGGTCAGGGTGCCGATGCCTTCGATGGTGATCGAGACCGAGTCGCCGTCGACGATCGGGCCGACGCCCTCGGGGGTGCCGGTCAGGATGATGTCGCCGGGCAGCAACGTCATGACGCCCGAGACGAACTCGACCAGCTCCGGCACGTTGTGCACGAGGTCGGACGTGCGGCCGTCCTGCTTGACGTCGCCGTTGACCTCGCTGCGCAGAGCCAGGTCCGACGGATCGATCGACGTCTCGATCCACGGGCCGAGCGGGCAGAACGTGTCGAAGCCCTTCGCGCGGCCCCACTGGCCGTCGGACTTCTGGAGCTCGCGGGCGCTCACGTCGTTGGCCACCGTGTAGCCGAGGATCGCGCTCGCCGCGCGGTCGGCGGACACGTTCTTCACCGGCTGGCCGATGACGATCGCCAGCTCGCCCTCGAAGTCGATGCGACCGACGTCACGCGGGCGGCGGATCGGCACGTTCGGGCCGATGACCGTGGTCGACGGCTTGATGAACAGCATCGGCGCCGCGGGCACCTCGTTGCCGAACTCGGCCGCGTGCTTCGCGTAGTTCCGGCCGACGGCGATGACCTTCGACGGCAGGATCGGCGCGAGCAGGCGGACGTCGGCGAGCGGCCAGCGCTTGCCGGTGAAGTTCGGCTGGCCGAAAGGGTGCTCGGCGATCTCCAGGACTTGGGCGTCGTCGCCCTCGCCCTCGATCGAAGCGAACGCGACACCACCACTGGGATGAGCAATACGGGCTAGACGCACCCGGTCAGTCTACGTACGCCGTCGCCGAGACGCTCGCCCCCGGCGGCGCGAACGGTCACTTCGCGCCGCCCCGGAGCGAATGGGCCTCTCGTGCCGGCCGCGACCTGCGGATCGATCGCCGCGAGGTGCACGAGAGGTCCGTTCGCCCGCTTTCTCACCGGAAATCCTCGACGTCCACGCCGCCGATGCGTCAACCTGACCGCACAGCCATCGACGCAGCCCACCCGACACCGCCCATCGACACAGCCCACCGACGAACCCGGCAGAAAGGAGCCGCCGATCTCAGACGCGAGCCGTGAGGCTCTTGTGGACGAGCGCGTCGCACATCGCCATCCAGCTCGCCTCCACGATGTTCCGGTGCACACCGACAGTGGTCCATTCCCGCTCACCGTCGCTGGATTCGAGCAGGACACGGGTCACCGCGTGGGTGCCCGGGTTGGACGGCAGGATGCGCACCTTGTAGTCGGACAGCTCCACCGCGTCCAACCAGGACAGGTGGGGGCTGAGCGCTTCCCGCAGGGCGGCGTCCATCGCGTGCACCGGGCCGTTGCCCTCGGCCGTCGCGATGACGCGTTGCCCGTTCACGTGGACCTTCACCGTCGCCTCCGAAACGACCTCGCCGTCGAACCGGTGGTCGAGGACGACGCGGTAGGACTCCAGGTGGAACGGCGGCGTCACCGGCTCCTCACCGGACACGTCCTCGACTTCACGGCGCAGCAACAACTCCAGCGACGCATCGGCGGCCTCGAAGGACCAACCCTCCGCTTCGAGGTCCTTCACCTTGCGCACCGCGTTCGTCAGCGCTTCGGGCCGGCCGGCAAGGTCGACCCCGAGTTCACGTCCCTTGAGCTCGAGGCTGGCCCTGCCGGCCATCTCCGTGACCAGTACCCGCATGCCGTTGCCGACTGAAGATGGATCGATGTGGTTGTACAGCAACGGATCCACCTTGATCGCGCTCGCGTGCAGCCCCGCCTTGTGGGCGAAGGCCGACGACCCGACGTAGGCCTGGTGGGTGTCGGGTGCGAGGTTCGCGATTTCGGCAAGCGCATGGGAGACGCGGGTGAGCTCGGCGGCACCTCCGATCGGGAGGACCTCCATTCCGAGCTTGGTCACGAGGTTTCCCGTCACGGCGAACAAGTCGGCGTTGCCGGCCCGCTCCCCGTAACCGTTCGCGGTGCACTGGACGTGCGTCGCGCCGGCCTGCACCGCAGCGATGGAGTTCGCCACGGCGCAGGAAGTGTCGTCCTGGCAATGGATTCCCAAGCGGAACCCGGTCTTGTCCTTGACCTCGCGCACGGTTTCGGCGAGGCCGAGTGGCAGCTGGCCGCCGTTGGTGTCGCAGAGCACGAGGACGTCCGCGCCGGCACTGGCGCCGGCGTCGAGCACTCGCAGCGCGGTGTCGGGTGAGAAGGCGTACCCGTCGAAGAAGTGCTCAGCGTCGAGGAACACGCGCCGGCCCTCGCCGGTGAGGAACGCGACGGTGTCGCGGACCATGGCGCACGCCTCGTCGACGTCGACGCGCAGCGCGCGTTCGATGTGTCGGAGGTCGGATTTCGCCACCAAGGTGACCACGGGCGCTTCGGCGTCCAATAGTGCGCGGACCTGCGGATCCTCGGACGCGCGGGTGCCCGCCTTGCGCGTCGACCCGAAGGCGACGAGCGCGGCGTGCTTCAGCTCCAGCTCGCCCTTCGCCGCCCGCGCGAAGAACTCCGTGTCCTTCGGCAACGCACCCGGCCAGCCGCCCTCGATGAAGCCCACGCCGAGCTCGTCGAGCAGCCTGGCGACGGCGAGCTTGTCGGTGACGGAGTACGTGATGCCTTCGCGCTGGGCGCCGTCGCGCAGGGTCGTGTCGTAGAGGTGGAAGGCGTCACCGAGGGGCGTTTCGGCGGGCTCCGTGCGGGTCACGGTGTCTCCTTGTGGCGGGGCAGAACCTGTTTCTGGCAACAAAAAAACCTCCCGCATGGGTGCGAGAGGTTGCGCGCCGGAAGCTCTTGTGGAGCGTCTATCCGGCGCGCTCGGCGATAATGATCGAGATGGCGGTCATGGTTTGCATGATGCCACAGCTCCGCCCGGCATCCAAGTGCCGGGCGGAGCTTCCCACTTCCTGGGAGCCGATCAACGGGGCAGACCGGCCAGGTACGCGCCGAATGCTTGCACCGCCGAAGCGTTTCGTGGGCCCTCCACCAGAGCCGCGTACGGCAGGGCGAAGAAGCGGCCCTGCTTCACGGCCGGGATGTCACGCGGGCCGGGCTGCGAACGGAGGAAGTTCTCCTTGTCGGCGACGGTGCCGACCTCGCCGCCGTAGTCGTTGATGAGGATGACATCGGGCGCGCGCTGCACGACGGCCTCCCAGCTGACCGTGGTCCAGCTGTCGTCGACGTCAGAGAAGATGTTGGTGCCGCCCGCTTTGGTGATGATCTCGTCGGGGCCGGCGTTCCGGGCGGCCGTGAACGGCTGGTCGCGGCCGTCGTCGTAGAGGAACACCTTGGGCCGTTGCCCCTGAGCGGCGACGGCCTTCGTGACGGCCGCGACCTGGTCGCTGTACTGCTTCACCAGCTTCTCCGCGCGGTCGCTGACACCGAAGATCTTGCCGAGATTGCGCAGGTCGGTGTATAGCGCGTCGAGCGGAGGCATGATGCCGCGCTGCTTGCCGACGCCGTTGCGGCAGGCTTCGGTGAGCTGGTAGCTCTGGATGCCGAGCTGCGTGAGCGTGTCGGGGGTGAAGCCCGTGCTCTCGGAGAACCCGTAGTTCCACCCCGCGAACACCAGGTCGGCGCCGGCGCCCTGCACGACTTCGCGGTTGATCTTCTCGGCGATCTTGGGCACCTTCGTGAAATCGGCTTTCCACGGCGAAGACGCAACACCGCCCGACTGTCCTTTGTCGACGACGTAACCGGCCATCCGGTCGTCGAGTCCGAGGGCGAACATCAGCTCGGTGATGCCGATGTCGTTGGTGACCACTCGCGACGGTGGCTTTCGGACCGTGAGCGGCTGACCGCAATTGGTCACCGTCACCGGGTACCCCGCCGGCGCGGCGCCACTGTCCCCTTCGGACACCTGGGCGCCACAGCCGGTCACGGAGAGCGTGGCCACCAGGACCATCGCGACCGTCTTACGCATGACTGTCCTCCTCGGACTCGAGCCGGTCGAACAACAGCTGGGGCCGGCCGGTCGCCGGGTGCGTCACCACGTGGGCGCGCACGCCGAACACCTCGGCCAGCAGATCGGGGGGCAGCACCTGCGCGGGCGTTCCGCTCGCGACGAGGCGACCGCCGTCGAGGACGTGCACGGTGTCGCACGTCGCGGCGGCGAGGTTGAGGTCGTGGAGGGCGGCCAGCACCGTCGGGCCGCTTCGCCGCACGAGGGCGAGGATCTCCAGCTGGTGGCGGATGTCGAGGTGGTTGGTGGGCTCGTCGAGCACGAGGATCCGCGGCTCCTGCGCGAGGGCGCGCGCAATGAGGACGCGTTGCCGTTCACCACCCGAAAGCGTCAGGACGCCGCGGTCGGCGAAGTCCGCCAGGCCGACCTGCTCGAGGGCGGCCGTGCACACGCGCCGGTCTGCGGCGGTCATGCGGTCGAGCAGGCCGTGGTGCGGCAGCCGGCTCATGGCGACGACCTCCGCGACGGTGAAGTCGAACTCCGTGTGGGATTCCTGCGCGACGGCAGCGATTGCCCGCGCCCGGTCACGCGGTTGAAGTCCCCCGATCGGCCGGCCGTCGAGCAGCACCGCGCCATGTGAAGGCCTGAGCACGTGGTAGACCGCGCGCAGAGTGGTGGATTTTCCGCTGCCGTTCGGACCGAGTAAACCGACGAACCGTCCTTGCGCGGCTTCGAGGGTGACGTCTTCGACGATCGTGCGACCGGCCACCTCGACGCTGACACCGCGGAGCGAGAGGTCCATTCACGCACCTCCGAACACGTAGGCGCGCCGCCGCATCAGCAGCAGGAACGCGGGGACGCCGACGGCCGCCGTCAGCACGCCGATCGGCAGTTCCTCGGGCGCGGCGAGCACCCGTGCGGCAACGTCCACCCACACGAGGAAAACCGCGCCGGCGAGCGGTGCCACGGCGAGCACTCGCCGGTGATCGGCGCCGACCACGAGCCGGACGAGGTGCGGCAGGATCAGTCCGACGAAGCCGATCGCCCCGCTGACGGCCACGAGCACACCCGTCATGGCCGCGCAGACGACGAACAGGACGGCCCGCAGCTTGGCGACGTCGACGCCGAGGGTCGTCGCCGCTTCGTCGCCCATGGCCAACGCGTTGAGCCGGCCGGCCAGGGCCAGAAGGAGAACGATGCCCGCGACCACAACGGCCGCCGCGATGGGCAGCGAGCCCCAGTTGGCGCCGGCGAGGCTGCCCAGGAGCCAGAACAGGGCGGAACGCGCGGCCTCGCCGTTGGGCGCCTGGAAGACGAGCACCGTCGTGACAGCGAAGAACCCGTAGGACAACGCCGTGCCGGTGAGCACGAGCCGCAGCGGCGTGAGGCCTTGCCGCGTGCGGGCCACGAGGTAGACGATCACCGTCGCGGCGAGCGCGGCCAGGAACGCGCCCGCCGACAGCGCATAGATGCCCAACGAGGCGAACACCCCGAACAATGTCACCGCAGCCGCGCCCACGGATGCCCCGGACGAAATGCCGAGCACGAACGGCTCCGCGAGCGCGTTCCGCACCATCGCCTGGATCGCGACGCCCACCGTCGCCAACCCCGCGCCCACCACGACCGCGAGCACCACCCGCGGCAGCCGGATGTCCCAGATGATCCGGTACTGGCCGACGTCGTCCGCGCGGATCGTGCCGCCGAAGAGGCCGGCGCGCAGAAATTCCCACGTGTGGGTGATCGGCACGGCTACCGTCCCGATACCGACTGCCAGGACAATGGAGAGCAGCAAAACCACGATCAGACCGACCACGATGGGCCCGACGCGTCTGCGCTTCGGTGGCTCGGGTGTGGTCCGCTGGAGCTTTCCGTCGCGCGAGGGGCCGCTTCCACCAGCGGATTTGTGCCGGGGACGCGATTCGCCACTGAACGGCAACGGCCGGAGTGGCGCGTCCAGAGCTCCAGCTGGCGGACCTGACGCTTCGGCGTCGAGCCTGGCTGGCGACGAACTAGCTGCGGCTTTGTCGCCACGACCGGACTCGCCGCTGAACGGCGACGCCAGTGGCGACTCCAGCGCGGGCGAGCTACCCGGGGCGGGAACGCCAAGCGAGGATTCGCCATCGGGCGGCGACAATGGCGGCTTGACCAGAGCCGAGTCGGCCAAGACGGAGCCGCCGCGCAAAGATTCGCCGCCCACTGACGACGCCTCGCGCGACGCGCTCGGGGATCCGGCCAGTGGACTCGGCTCGGCGACGTCCGATCCGGCCGGAGTCGAATCATCGGCGGCTCGGTCGGCATAGTCGGATTCGCCGCTGAACGGCGATACCGATGACGACCCCGGCAACGGCGAGCTGACGGGGCCGGGCGCTACTGGCGAGGATTCGCCATCTGCTGGCAACGCTCGGGGCGCCGAGTCCGGGCTCCCGGTGAGTGGATCAGACTCGCGTGCGCCGGATCCCGCGAGCGGCGAATCGGGGACAGTCCTGTCGCCGCGTTCGGAGTGGCCGTCGAGTGGCGACACCGGTGTCGGCCCCGTCGGGGGCGAGTCGGTCAGGCCCGGGCCGGCGGGTGAGGAATCGCCGTACAGCGGCGATTCCGGAGGCGATCCCTCGGAAGCCGCCGGGAAGGACGGCGAGGAGTCCGGACCGTCGGACGACGAGAACTTCGGAGGTGGCACCGGCAGGACCCGATCTGCTCAAGGGTCCACACAACGAAGACGGCAGCCACGCCAAGGAACGGAGGGGGTGTCGTCTCCCGTAGACCGCGACGGGAGGGACGAGGGTGATGCGAGAACCACCGCCGGTGTCGGGCTCGCCCGCGGTCTGCGAAGAGTGCAGACTGCGGGCCTACCGTTGCGGGTCAGCGCCGGATTTCGACCGGCTTCCGCGGCGGGGGTTCCTTACGAGAACGTCAGCTGACGGAGCGCACGTTCGACGAGACGAGCGCGGCCAGCCGGTCGCCGATCGCCTGGGTGGTGCCGGGCGACGCCTGGTCGCGCGTGGCCAGGTCGAAGGCGACGGACGCCTCGATGCGGCGCGCGGCCTCCTTGTGGCCCAGGTGGTCGAGCAGGAGCGACACCGACAGCACGGCGGCCGTCGGGTCAGCGAGACCCTGGCCGGCGATGTCGGGCGCGCTGCCGTGGACCGGCTCGAACATGCTCGGGTTGCGGCGCGTGATGTCGAGGTTGCCGCTGGCCGCGAGACCGATGCCGCCGGTGACGGCGGCCGCCAGGTCGGTGATGATGTCGCCGAAGAGGTTGTCGGTGACGATCACGTCGAAGCGCGACGGGTCCGTGACCAGGTGGATCGTGGCGGCGTCGACGTGGGAGTACGCGACCGTGACGTCGGGGTGCTCCAGCGAGACCTCCTCGACGATCCGCGACCACAGCGACCCGGCGTACTCGAGCACGTTGGTCTTGTGCACCAGCGTGAGGTGCTTGCGCGGCCGCTCTTCGGCGCGGTTGAACGCGTCGGCGACGACGCGGCGGACGCCGAACGCCGTGTTGACGCTGACCTCCGTGGCGACCTCGTGCTCGGTGTCCTTGCGCAGCAGGCCACCGTTGTTGGTGTACGGGCCTTCGGTGCCTTCGCGCACCACGACCATGTCGACCTCGCCGGCGTCGGCCAGCGGGCCGCGCACGCCCGGGTACAGGCGCGCCGGGCGCAGGTTCACGTGGTGGTCGAGCTCGAAGCGCAGGCGCAGCAGCAGGCCGCGCTCGAGGATGCCGCTGGGCACCGTCGGGTCGCCGACCGCGCCGAGCAGGATCGCGTCGTGCTGACGCAGCTCGCCGAGCACCGACTCGGGGAGCAGCTCCCCCGTCGAGTGCCACCTCGCGGCACCGAGGTCGTAGTTCGTGATCTCCGCCGTCGGTGCTACTTCACCGAGCACCTTGAGCGCCTCGGAGACCACCTCGGGCCCGATCCCGTCACCTGGGATCACCGCGAGCCGCATCCACACACCTCCGTAGACCAGGCCACCGAACGCACCGATGGCCCATCCGCAAGAAAACGCCAGCAGCGGAAGGTTACCGGCCGTAGACAAGACGCCGTAGCCGCACCACCCTTATGCCGCATCCTCCCGCAGGGTGAGACACCTGAACGGGTGAAAGACAAAGGGGGCCTCCCGGGTCACAACGACCCGGAAAGCCCCCTATCACCGCTATTCGGGGAACTTGGCCGGCGAGACACGCCTTCCCCGATCGGAGGACCCCGTCACCCCGTCTGGCCGGGTGACGGGGCCTCACCTCACGGCCGCGTCACCGCCGACTCGATCCGCACGACATCCGCGCGCGAGCCGGCCGCGTTGTGGTGCTCGATCGCCAGCAGGCCCTTCGGCTGGTCGCCGGCGACGGCCGCCGCGTTGCGGTTGACGACCAGCTGCGTGCCGGGCTTGGCGACGTAGCCGAGGGCCGCGTCACCGCCGCCCTGCACCGAGAACGCCGGCGCCAGCGCGTCGAACGAGATCGGCGTGCCGACGAAGTCGATCAGCCCGTCGGTGCTGCCCGGCGCGACGTAGTAGCCCGCCGTGCCGACGGTGTAGCTGATCCGGTGCGACGCCTCGTTCGGGTCGATGCCCAGCGCGGCGATGCTGACCGGCAGCACGATCACGTTGGTGTCGAACACGTTGGTGTCCACGTCGCCGAGCTGACCGTTGACGGCCTGCAGGTCCACCGTCGGGTTGCCTGCCTGTGTCAGCGACACCGTGGCCGCCAGGAGCACGTCGGTTCCCGTCGCCTTCGTCACGAAGGTCTCGAAGTCCGGCGTGCCGTCGCCGGTCGTGTCGAAGTCGACGAACGGGATCGTGTTGCTGCCCAGGTTCGCGAAGTCGCCCCAGGTGGTGAGGCCGAACGCGAGCATGGCGTTCTCCGGTTCGCCCTGCGCCTTGGCGAGCGGGGCCGTCGACGCCGCGCCGATGTAGCGCAGGTCGCCGCCCTTCGCGGTGCCGTTGAGCGTGCAGTCGGACGAGACGCCCTCGCCGCACTCAGGCAGCTGCGCCGACTCCGCCTGCAGTTCCAGCACGCTGACCAGCGAGCGGTAGCGCTGCGCGCCGGTGCCCTGGTCGATGCCCTTGCCACTCAGGTTCAGCACGGCCTGGGTCTGGCTGCCGCCGAAGCGCACGCCGGCCGGCGTCGTGATGGCCGAGACCGGTTTCGGCGCCGAGTACACGGCCACCCGCAGCGGCACCGTGGCGCCGTTCTTCGGGGTGAACGCGACGCGGCCCGAAGCGTCGGCCACGAACTGGCGGGCGAGCCCGGCCTGCGTGGCCTCCATGGTCGGGTCCACGACCTTGCGCAGCGCCTTCGGGTCGGTGATCTTCAGCGTCACCTTCACCGTCGCGACCCCGCGCGGATTGAGCTTCACCGAGCTCTTGTCCACTGTGTACTGCACGCCGGGCAGCGAGTTCACGGCCTCGTACGCCACCGCGTACTCCACCGGCGCGGTGCCCTTGTTGACGACCTTGATCGTCTTCTTGAGCGTGACCGGTCCCGCCGCCTCGACGGTGCCGAACGTGACGCTCACCGCGCCCGGGTCGTCCTGCACGTAGGCGAGGACCTGGTTGTCCAGCGCGGCCTTGGCGTCGATGCGACCGGTCCCGACGCGCTGCGGCGCGTAGGTGTGGCCGGCGCCGTCGGTGATGTCGTGCGCGGCCGAGCCCACGACGTCGGCCTTGACCTCCTCGACGTTCCAGTCGGGGTGCGCCTGGCGGACCAGCGCGGTGATGCCCGCGGTGTGCGGGGTGGCCATCGACGTGCCCGAGATGGAGAGCCGGCCGTTGCCGCTGCCGCGGAACGCCGACGTGATCGTGTCACCGGGCGCCGTGACGTCCGGCTTTACCGACGGACCACGGCCACCACGCGAGGTGAACGAGCTCGGGGTGTCCACAATGGTCTTGTCCGTGGTCTGCAGGCTGGCCCGGCCGGCGCCGAAGAAGCGAACCGAGAGCGTGCCCGCGGTCAGGCCCGAGCGCAACGCCGTGGTGGCCTTGCCGGTGAGCTGGAACATCGGCACACCCGCGTTGCCCGCGATGCCGGCGGCCGGGTGCTCCAAAGTGGACGAAAGCAGCACGCCCTTGGCCCCGGCGGCCTGCGCGTTGTTGGCGCGCGCGGCGGAACCACAGGCGCGGGTGGCGTCGTTGTCGTCCCACTCCAGCCACGTGATCTTGCCCGCGACCTTGGCCTTGTCCTCGGCGGAGAAGGCGGCGCAGCCCGCGTTGTTGGCCGCGGAGATCGGCACGACGGGCGCGGTGAGGTCGAGCGTGTCGTAGCCGGTGTAGTCCTGGCTGTACTGGCCCGGCTGCTGCCCCGGCGTCGGGGCCGTGACGTCGAGGGCGTCCTTCAGCTCGCCGGCGTCGCGGCTGCTGGCGACGGTGAGGGCCTCGGGCGTGTTGCCCGGCGAGCCCGCGACGTCGTTGAGGTCGCCGCCGTTGCCGGCCGCGAGGACCGGCAGGACGCCGTTCTGGGCGAGTTTGCGCACGAACAGCGAGTCGGGGTCGTCCGGCGCGCCGAAGTCGCTGCCCAGCGACAGGTTGACGATGTCGAGGTGGTCGGTGAAGTCACCGTCGCCGTCGGGGTCGAGCGCCCAGTCGAGCGCCTGCGACGTGATGTTCGTGGAGCCGGTGCAGCCGAACACCTTGATCGCGTAGAGCAGGGCCTTGGGCGCGGTGCCCGGGCCGATGCGCATAGCGTCGAGCTGCTTCTTGTTCAGCTTCTTGTAGTTGCCGGTGAACGTGGTGCCGTCGGCGTTCACGCCGAAGCCCGCGATCGTGCCGGCCACGTGCGTGCCGTGTTCGCCGCATGCGATGGGGTTGAGGTCCGGCTTCGGCGTCGGCGAGCCGGTCTTGCCCTCGGCGTCGTAGTCGTCGCCGGCGAGGTCCGTACCACCCACGACCTTGGCGCTCGGGAACAGCGGCGACGGCTTGGTCCGGTCCACTCCCTGGTAGGCCGCCGGCGTGCCCGGGCCGCCGAAGTCGGCGTGGGTGTAGTCGATGCCGTCGTCGATGACGCCGACGCGGATGCCGTCACCGAACTTGCCGGTCTGCTGCCAGCTGGCGAGGGTGTTGGTGAGCTGCTCGGCGCTGGCGTTGTTCTTCGTCTTCGGCACGACCGTGCGCACCGAAACGACGTCGGGACGCTTCGCGAGCTCACGGATCTTCGCCGCGTCGGCCGTCACCACGGCGCCCGCGACGGCGTTCGACGTCTGCGTGACCAGCTTCGTGCCCGCGTCGGCCTTCTTGAGCTGCCCGACGACGGAGTCCACCGCGGCGGCGACGTCCGCCTTCGCGGCGCGCGCGGCCTGTTTGGCCTTCTCCTTGGCGGTGCCCTTGCCCTGCTCGGCGTTGAACGCGTCGACGGCCGGCTTCATCGCCAGCTCCACGAACGCGGTGATCTTGCCCCGCGCGGCGTCGAGCCGCGGCGAGATCTTGCCCTGCAACCCCGCGGCGGAGACCTTGGCCGGCGCGACCGGGTCGGCGAGCGGCGCACCCTGCGCGGACGCGCCCGACGCGGCGGAGACGGCCGCGGCCAGGACCACCGCGGACACGGCAGCCGTGGAACGCGCAGCCCACCCGGGCAACCGGGATCTGCTCATGAGTACCCAACCCCTTTACTCGAGGCCTGGATCGCGAACCTGCCTGGCGCTCCCCGATCAACCACCCCCGACAGGTGAGCACCGGCGCCGCACCGTGCTCTCACGGCGCGTGGTTCTGCCTCGCGGCACAGAACCTAGCTGCCCGATACACCTACTTTCGTGGCGAAAATGCTCCGTTATACGAATGTTGCCCGTCTGGGTGGACTCCACAAAGGAAAGCCCCTTCCCCCGCCACTCGGACGGGGAAAGGGGCTTTCGAAAAACAGGCGGGACTAGTTGAAGTCCACCGCGCGGATCGTGTGCGCACCCACGGTGGCGCCGATCGGCTCGAGAACGTTGCTGTCCACGTGGCGGTCGACGCGCAGCAGCATCACGGCGTCGGAACCGTCGGTGGTCTGGCTGATCTGCGCGGCCTCGATGTTGATGCCGGCCTCGCCGAGCAGCGTGCCGACGCGGCCCATCACGCCCGGGCGGTCCGGGTACTCGAGCAGCAGCACGTTGCCCTCGGCGCGCAGGTCGAAGTGCCGCCCGTTGACCTCGACGATCTTCTCGACCTCGTCCTTGCCCGTCACCGAACCGGAGACGGTGAGCACGGCGCCGTCCGCGTGGACCGCACGCACCGTGACGAGGCTGCGGAACTTCGGGCTCTCGCTCTCGGTGACGAGATCCACCTGCACGCCCAGCTCCTCCGCAAGCCGCGGCGCGTTGACGAACGTGACCTGGTCGTCGACGACACCGGCGAACACCCCGCGCAGCGCCGCGAGCTGCAGCACCGACGTGTCCTCACTGGACAGCTCGCCCTTGACCTCGACGGTCACCGACGTCGGCGCCTTCGGGCTCAGCGCCGTGAGCACCGTGCCCAGCTTCTGCGTGAGCGACAGGTACGGCCGCACGTGCTCGCCGACGGCGCCGCCGCCCGAGACGTTCACCGCGTCCGGCACGAAGTCGCCGCGCAGCGCCAGCAGCACGGAACGGGCGACGTCGGTGCCCGCGCGGTCCTGCGCCTCGGAGGTGGACGCGCCCAGGTGCGGGGTGACGACCACGTTGGGCAGCTCGAACAGCGGGCTGGCGGTGGTGGGCTCGGTGACGAACACGTCGATGCCAGCGCCGCCGACGTGGCCGCTGCGGATCGCGTCGGCCAGCGCCTCCTCGACGATCAGGCCACCGCGCGCGGCGTTGACGATGATCACGCCCGGCTTGGTCTTCTTGAGCGCCTCGGCGTCGATGAGGCCCTTGGTCTCCGGCGTCTTCGGCAGGTGGATGGAGATCGCGTCGGCGCGCGCCAGCAGCTCGTCGAGCGGCACGAGCTCGATGCCGAGCTGCGCGGCGCGGGCGGCCGAGACGTAGGGGTCGTACGCGATCAGCTTCGTGCCGAACGCGGCGAGACGCTGGCTGAACAGCTGCCCGATCTTGCCGAGGCCGACGACACCGATGGTCTTGCCGTTGAGCTCCACGCCCGAGAACGAGCTGCGCTTCCACTCGCCGCCCCGCAGGCTCTGGTCGGCGGCCGGCACCCGGCGGGCGACGGCCAGCAGCAGCGCCACGGCGTGCTCGGCCGCGGAGACGATGTTCGACGTCGGGGCGTTGACCACCAGCACGCCACGCTCGGTGGCGGCGGGCACCTCGACGTTGTCCAGCCCGACGCCGGCGCGGGCGACGACCTTCAGCTGCGTGGTGTGGCCGAGCACCTCGGCGTCGACCTTCGTGGCGGATCGCACCAGGAGCGCGTCGGCACTCTTCACCGCCTCGAACAGCGCGGGACGGTCCGTACCGTCCACATGCCGGACCTCTACCTCGTCACCGAACACACTCAGCACGGAAGGCGCGAGCTTCTCCGCGATGAGGACGACGGGTTTGCTGGGCTTGGTCACGATGCGGCTCCCACTATCTGGTCACGAAATCGAGGACGCTCTCCTACGGCGCACGCCGTTGTGCCCGGATGGGCGGGAGTTTAGCCCGGTTGGGGGCCCCGGTGCTGCCCGCGTTGTTAACTCGCTCGTAATCCGCCGAAAACTCCGTCGCGGGGCCGGTCAGCGGGGTCGGGGTCTCGACCGGCCGTCGGGGTGGGGATTGGGTTTGCGGCAAGGAAAACGGTGCCGGGGTGGTGGCGGTCGGGGTGCGGTGGGTGGGGTTTTGTGCGTTCCACCTGGTGAGATGGGATGGAGTGGTGGGGTTGGGGCGATTGGGGTGAAAGGGATTTATCACGTCGTGGTGGTCGGGTGGGTGATGGGGAGGTTCATTCGTTCGGGGGACTGTGGGGTGGGGTAGGGGTGATGGGGACCCTCATCGCTTCGTGGGCACCGCGGTCTGGTGTGCCGGTGCGTGAAGGTCCCGTTCAGACCTTCCCGGCCGAGTGAAGGGGACCTTCATCGCTTCGCGCGCGGCGATCCGGCGCACCTGGCGCATGAAGGTCCCCCTCACTCGTTCTCGCCCCGGATGAAGGGGACCTTCATGCCGCCCCGAACTCCGACTGCAGTCGAGCGCGGGATGAAGGGTCCCTTCGTCGCTTAACGGCCGCACCGCCTCCGCAGCAATGGGTGAAGGGCCCCTTCACCGACTGCTCCTCACCCACGACCGGTCGCCGAAGGCGTGAAGAGGACCGTCATACCTTCGGCGGCGCGCTCCTGGCGCGACCGCCAATGAAGGGGACCTTCGCCAGCGGCTCGGCACCCACAGTGACCCAGCGGTAGGTGAAGGGGATCGTCACTCCTTCCGCGGCGCGGTTCTGGCCTACTGCAGATGAGGTCCCCTTCATCCACGGCTCGGCACCTACGGTGACCCCGGAAGGGGTGAAGGGGACCTTCACCCCTTCCGGGGCGCGGTCCTCGCCCAACTGCCGATGAAGGGGACCTTTATCCACAGCTCGGCACCCACAGTGACCCAGCAGTGGGTAAACGGGACCTTCGTTCCTTCCGCGGCGCGGTCCTCGCCCAATTGCCGATGAAGGGGACCTTCATCCGCAGCTCGATACCCACTGTGACCCACCAATGCATGACGGGGACCTTCATCCCTTTCCCACCCCAGCACCCACCACGCCCACGCCCGGCGGCCGGCGGCGTCGCCGTTGAGGGGCGAAAGCGGGTTGGGCGGGCGGTACAGTGGCGGGGCGCGGTGAGGGCCGCGTCCTGTCCGCGGAAAGGGCTGAGCCCACCCCCGAAGTCGAAGTGCGGTGTGTGCGCCTTCTTCCCTGCCCGGTGCCGGCGGACCACGGGCGAACCGAGGGAAGGAAGGACTCCCCCATGGCCGCGTTGCCCGTAAAACCCGATCTCGCCCAGCTGCGCAAGCGCGCGAAAGAGCTGGCGCGCGCGGAGTCGATCAAGTTGTCCGAGGCGCAGTTCCGCGTCGCGCGCGGGCACGGGTTTCCGAGTTGGCCGAAGTTGCAGGCGTATGTCCGGCGCGTCACCGAAGGCGGGCCGAATCTGCAGCACGCCTACCACGCCGACACCGAGTACTACAGCGAGCGCGCCCTCGGGCTGCTCGCGTCCGCCGAGGACGGGACGGCCGGGGCGCGCGAGGCGTTCGAGCGTCACCGGCAGCCGTTGACGCGCGAGGGCGCGCGGACGGTCGTCGCCAAGGAGCACGGGTTCGGGTCGTGGCGTGGGTTGCGCGAGCACGTCGCGGCGTTGGCGGACAGCGGGGAGCCGTTCGCGCGGGCGTTTCGCCTCCTCGAGGCGAGAGACGTCGACGGGCTGGCGGCGGTGGTCGACGAGTTCCCCGAGCTCGTCCACGCGCGCGGCACCAACGGCAACGATCTCCTCGGCATGGCCGGCGCCACCTGCGACGAACGGCTCACGCGCGTCCTGCTCGAACGCGGCGCCGATCCCGCGCGCGGCAACGCCCACGGCTGGACCCCGTTGCACCAGGCCGCTTACAGCAATCTGCCGCTGCTCGCCGACCTGCTGCTCGACGCCGGCGCACCCCTCGACGTGTCGGCGCGCGGCGACGGCGGGACTCCTCTCGTCGTCGCGCTGTTCTGGGGAAACCAGGCCGTGGCCGAAAAACTGGCGACGCGCGAGCGGTCCCCTCGCAACCTCCGCGTCGCAGCGGGTATCGGGGACGCCGAGCTGCTGGACGAGCTCGTCCGTCCGAACGGGACACTCGCGCCGGCGGCGGGTGCGCACCGTGAGTTCTACCGGCCCCACAGTGGTTTCCCGTCGTGGCGCCCCGGCGACGATCCCCGCGAGATCCTCGACGAGGCCGTCAGCTGGGCCGCGCGCAACGACCGCACCGAAGCCCTGCGCACCCTCGCCGAGCGCGGCGCCGACCTGGACGCCGACGTCTACCGAGGCACCGCCCTCACCTGGGCCGCGGCGCAGGGCAAAGTCGCCTCCGTACGGACATTGCTGGAGCTGGGCGCGGACGTGAACCGCGTCGGGACATTCGGCGGGCCGAGGCACGGCGTCGGCATCACCGCCCTGCACCTCGCGGCGCAGAACAACCGGCTCGACGTCATCGAGGTCCTCGTCGAGGCCGGCGCCGACCTCGACGCGCGCGACGGCCTCTGGAGCTCCACGCCCGAAGGCTGGGCCGACGCGTGCGACAGCCCCGCCGCACGCGCCCTGCTGGCGAAAGCCCGGTAGACAAGCGGAGTACGTAGTCCGTATCGTCGACGACACGAGACGGACTACGGACTCCGTTTCATCCACTGGGAGGACACCCATGACCACACCCCGGCAAGTCTTCGAACGGCTCTCCGAGGGCATCACCACCGGCCGGTTCGACGAGCTTTCCCGGCTCTACGCGGAGAACACCGTCGTTGAGCACCCCACCGCGATCCCCGTCCCCGGCCGCATCGAGGGGCGGGAAGCGGTGCACGAGCGGTTCGTGGGCGGACTAGGGGCGACGCTGCGGCTGTCGGCGAGCGACGTCGTCGTCCACGAGACGACGGACCCCGAAGTGATCGTCGCCGAGTACCGGTACACGGTGGAATCGTCACTCAGCGGCGAAAAGACCGAGACCGAGAACATCCAGGTGTTGCGCGTGCGCGACGGGCTGATCGTCCACAGCCGCGACTACCACGACTACCTGCGCATGGCCGCCGTCCAGGGCGCGGCGGCCGGACTCATCGACGCGTACGCCCAGGTCCCGCCCCGCGAACCCGGCCCGGTCCGGCCGCGGCCTGCGCACCTGGCCGACCGCAAGAGCCCGCTGGGCGTGTTCCAGCGGCTCTGCTTCGGCGTTTCCGACCAGCGCTGGTCCGAGCTGCCCGGCCTCTACGCCGACGTCACCGACGTCCGCCACCCGTTCCTGCCGGGCGCGCCCGCACTGAAGTCCCGCGAAGACCTGCGCACGCACTTCGCGCTGGCCGGGGAGATCGGCATCCGCATGCAGGCCACCGACCTCGTCACCTACCAGGGCACCGATCCCGAGGTGCTGATCGGCGAATTCGCCTACGAGGGGCAACTCGGCGCAACGCCGTTCCGCGTCAACAACATCTTCGCGATGCGCGTGCGCGACGGGGAGATCGTCGAGTCGCGCGACTACGGCGACCACCCGGCGCTCGCGGCCGCGGCCGGCCGGCTCCAGGAGCTGGTCGACAGCGTGACCGCCTAAGCCTCGATGTCCTCGGGCAGATCGAACTCGCCGTCGCGGACGCCCTTCACGAACGCGTCCCACTCCGACGGCGTGAACACGAGCACCACGCCGTCCGGTTTGGACGACTGGCGCATCGCGACGTACGTGACGCCGTCGGTGTGCGGCACGAACGCGTACTCCACGCAGTCCTCGAGCGTGACGCCTTCGGGCTCGGCCCTGATCCAAGGGGCGTCGGTGAGGTCCAGCTCGTGCCGGATGTGCGCCTTGTCGTCGACGGGCTGATCACTCATGCCACCAGCGTATCGACCCGCCACGGCGGGTCTCGCCGCTGAACGGCGAAACCACCGAAAAGGCCCCCTCACCTGCGAGCGAGGGGGCCTTTCCGGGAGATCACAAGACGATCAGGCGGTCTCGGTGATCGGCCGGTCCACCCACGACATGAGGGCACGCAGCTTCTTGCCGGTCTCCTCGATCGGGTGCTGGTTGCCCTGCTCCTCGAGCTTGATGAAGTTCGGGCGCCCGGCCTCGTCCTCGGCGACCCACTCGCGCGCGAAGGTGCCGTCCTGGATCTCGCCCAGGATCTTCTTCATCTCTTCCTTGACCGCCGGCGAGATCACGCGCGGGCCGCGGGTGAGGTCGCCGTACTCGGCCGTGTCGGAGATCGAGTAACGCTGGCGCGCGATGCCGCCCTCGTACATGAGGTCGACGATCAGCTTGAGCTCGTGCAGCACCTCGAAGTAGGCGATCTCCGGGGCGTAACCGGCCTCGGTCAGCACCTCGAAGCCCGTCTGCACCAGCGCCGACGCGCCACCGCAGAGCACGGCCTGCTCGCCGAAGAGGTCGGTCTCGGTCTCCTCGGTGAACGTCGTCTTGATGACGCCCGCGCGCGCACCGCCGATGGCGGCCGCGTACGACAGGGCCAGCGCCTGGGCGCCACCGGTCGCGTCCTGCTCCACCGCGATCAGGCAGGGCACGCCCTTGCCGTCCACGAACTGGCGGCGCACGAGGTGACCCGGGCCCTTCGGGGCGACCATGGCGACGTCGACGTTGCCCGGCGGCTTGATCAGGTCGTAGCGGATGTTGAAGCCGTGGCCGAAGAAGATCGCGTCGCCGTCCTTCAGGTTCGGCGCGATGTCCTCGGAGTAGATGAAGCGCTGCTTCGTGTCGGGCGCGAGGATCATGATCAGGTCGGCTTCGGCCGCCGCCTCGGCGACGTTCAGCACGCGCAGGCCCTGCTCCTCGGCCTTCGCCCGCGACTTCGACCCCTCCGGCAGGCCGATGCGGACGTCGACACCGGAGTCACGCAGGCTCAGCGAGTGGGCGTGGCCCTGGCTGCCGTAGCCGATCACGGCGACCTTGCGACCCTGGATGATCGAGAGGTCCGCGTCGTCGTCGTAGAAGATTTCCACTGCCATGGGGGTACTGCTTCCTTTCGGGTTACTGCTGAAAAATCGACTTCTCAAGAATCAGCGGGGCGAGGTGGCGGTGATCGAGCGGGCCCCGCGACCCACCGCGACCATGCCGGACTGCACGAGCTCACGGATGCCGTACGGCTCGAGCATGCGCAACAGTGCGCCGATCTTGTCCGATGTCCCGGTCGCCTCGACGGTGAGCGCCTCCGGGGACACGTCCACCACCTTGGCACGGAAGAGCTGGACGGTCTCGAGGACCTGGCTGCGCACGGTCGCGTCGGCCCGGACCTTCACGAGCAGCAGTTCACGCTGCACCGCGCTGGACTGTTCCAGCTCAACGATCTTGATCACGTTGACCAGCTTGTTGAGCTGTTTGGTCACCTGTTCGAGCGGTAGCTCTTCAACGGCGACCACGATCGTCATGCGGGACACCTCGGGGTTTTCCGTAGGCCCCACTGCGAGGGACTCGATGTTGAATCCGCGGCGGGAGAACAGGCCGGACACCCGGGCGAGCACGCCGGGCTTGTTCTCGACCAGCACGCTCAACGTGTGGACGGTCATCGGTCTTCTCCTTCCGCGGCGGCTTCGGCGGCTTCGAGGGTCTCGACGGCTTCCTGCGAAACCTCGTCGTCGTCGAACAGCGGCCGGATGCCGCGGACGGCCATGATTTCGTCGTTGCCGGTGCCCGCGGCCACCATCGGCCACACCTGGGCATCCTTCCCCACGACGAAATCGATCACGACGGGGCGGTCGTTGATCTCCATCGCGCGGCGGATCGTCGCGTCGACGTCCTCCTTGGTCTCACAGCGCAACCCGGCGCAGCCGAGGGCCTCGGCCAGCAGCGTGAAGTCGGGGATGCGGTGCTTGTGGGTACCGAGGTCGCTGTTGGAGTACCGCTCCGAGTAGAAGAGGCTCTGCCACTGCCGGATCATGCCGAGGTTGCCGTTGTTGATCACGGCGACCTTGATCGGCGCACCCTCGATGGCGCAGGTTGCGAGCTCCTGGTTGGTCATCTGGAAGCAGCCGTCGCCGTCGATCGCCCACACCTGCGTGTCGGGCAGGCCGAACTGCGCGCCCATGGCCGCCGGGACGGCGAAGCCCATGGTGCCGAGGCCACCGGAGTTGATCCACGTACGCGGCTTCTCGTACTTCACGAACTGCGCGGCCCACATCTGGTGCTGGCCGACGCCCGCGGTGAAGACCGCGTCGGGACCGGCGAGCTCGCCGATGCGCTCGATGACGTACTGCGGCGACAGCGAACCGTCGTCCGGCCACTCGTAGCCGGCCGGGTAGGTGTCGCGCCACGAGTCGACCTGCGTCCACCAGTCGGTGAGGTCCGGCCGCTGCCCGTGCTCGAACTCGGCCTTCACGGCGGCGATCAGCTCGCCGATGATCTCGTTGCAGTCGCCGACGATCGGCACGTCCGCCTTGCGGTTCTTGGAGATCTCGGCCGGGTCGATGTCGGCGTGGATCACCTTCGCGTCGGGCGCGAACGACGACGTCGCGCCGGTGACGCGGTCGTCGAAGCGGGCGCCGAGGGCGATCAGCAGGTCGGACCGCTGCATCGACGCGACCGCGGCGACGGAGCCGTGCATGCCGGGCATGCCGACGTGCTGGGGGTGCGAGTCGGGGAACGCGCCGCGCGCCATCAGCGTGGTGGCGACCGGGATGCCGGTCAGCTCGGCCAGCTCCAGCAGCTGCTGCGACGCCTCGGCCTTGATCACGCCGCCGCCGACGTAGAGGACGGGCCGGCGCGCGTTCGCGATGAGCTTCGCGGCTTCACGCACCTGCTTGCCGTGCGGGCGCAGCGTCGGGCGGTAACCCGGCAGGCGCATCTCCGGCGGCCAGGAGAACGAGGTCATCTCCTGCAGCACGTCCTTGGGAATGTCCACCAGCACCGGGCCGGGTCGGCCCGTGATCGCCAGGTGGAACGCCTCGGCGATGGTCCGCGGGATCTCCGCCGGATCGGTGACGAGGAAGTTGTGCTTGGTGATCGGCATGGTGATGCCGCAGATGTCGGCTTCCTGGAACGCGTCGGTGCCGATAAGCGCACGCGACTGCTGCCCCGTGATGGCGACGACCGGCACGGAGTCCATGTTGGCGTCGGCCAGCGGGGTGACGAGGTTCGTGGCGCCCGGGCCCGACGTCGCCATGCAGACGCCGACCTTGCCGGTCGCCTGGGCGTAACCGGTGGCGGCGTGCCCGGCGCCCTGCTCGTGGCGGACGAGGACGTGACGGACCTTGGTGGAGTCGAGCAGCGGGTCGTACGCCGGGAGGATGGTGCCCCCGGGAATGCCGAAGACGACTTCGGCGCCGACGGCCTCGAGCGAGCGGACGAGCGACTGCGCGCCCGTGACCCTTACCGGGGTTCCCGCCGGCGGCGCCGGCTTCGGACGTGCTCCGGGGACACCGGGCGCGGTCGGCCCGGGCTTCGCGTCGCTGCGCGACGTGGCACTGGTCATCGGTTCTGCCTCGTGGGTTCTCGGTGTCACTCGTTCGGGTTGTCTGTGGCCGTACAGCCGGTCGGAATCCGGTTCTACGCAACAAAAAACCCCCGCCGACCGTAAGGTCGCACGAGGGTCGCGCGTCGACGCAGCGGACTCTTCCTAAGCGTCGACGCGCTGAGGAAGTACGAGGCCGGTCTGCGTTGTCACGGCGCTGACGTTAGACCGGCGTCCGCGCGAGTGTCAACTCTGCGAGACGGCGGTTCCGCATGCTGGACCGCCAGTACTGCTCTGCGGGCGGCCCCACGACCCCGGCGCAAGCACGCCGGAGACGCGGTGCACCATTCATTGGTGGCCGAAAAAGAGCAGGACCAGCGCGCGGACGAAGGCCGGAAGGCCGTGTTCAAGATCCCCAGCACGGCGTACATGGCGATCGCGCTCCTGACCGTGTGTGTGACACCGATCGCACTCGGGGAGATCAACGGGCTGCAATGGCTGTACATCTTCCCGATCGCGCTGTTCGTCTTCGTCGTGCGCACGCGTACCGTCGCGACGCGCGAGGGCCTGGCCGTGCGGACGGTGTTCGGCAAGCGCGACCTCCCGTGGTCGGCTCTGAAGGGGCTCGCCATCACCGGCAGGGCGCGCGTGCGTGCCGTGCTGGGCGACGACACGCAGGTCACGTTGCCCACTGTGCGGACGCGCCACCTTCCGGTGCTCGCGCTCGTGAGCGAGGGGAAGATCAAGGACCCCTCGGGTGTGCTGAGTGACGAAGAGCTCAAGCCGGCCGCGGAAAAAGCCGCCGCGAAGCCGGCCGAGAAGGCCCCGGAGCAGGCTTCCGGCACCGCTCCCGCCGAGACCGGCGGTTCCGCGGCCGAACCCAGTGAGTAGAATTGGTAGGACCAGTTTGCGGAGCAGTCTCGTGACTCCGCCTGGACCAGCCTTCTGACCTGGGAGAATGCCGTGCCGCACCTCCGTTCCCGGACCACCACCCACGGCCGCAACGCGGCGGGCGCGCGCTCGCTCTGGCGCGCGACCGGGATGACCGACAGCGACTTCGGCAAGCCGATCGTCGCGATCGCCAACTCCTACACCCAGTTCGTGCCCGGCCACGTCCACCTCAAGGACCTCGGCGAGATCGTCGCCGAGGCCGTGAAGGAAGCCGGTGGCATCGCGCGCGAGTTCCACACGATCGCCGTCGACGACGGCATCGCGATGGGCCACTCGGGCATGCTCTACTCGCTGCCCTCACGCGAGATCATCGCGGACTCCGTGGAATACATGGTCAACGCGCACCAGGCCGACGCCCTCGTCTGCATCTCCAACTGCGACAAGATCACACCCGGCATGCTCAACGCCGCCATGCGCCTCAACATCCCCACCGTGTTCGTCTCCGGCGGACCGATGGAAGCCGGCAAGGCCGTGGTCGTCGGCGGCGTCGCCCAGGCCCCGACCGACCTGATCACCGCGATCGCCGCGTCGGCGAGCAGCGAGGTCGACGAGGACGGGCTGACCGAGGTCGAGCGTTCGGCCTGCCCGACCTGCGGGTCGTGCTCCGGCATGTTCACCGCGAACTCCATGAACTGCCTCACCGAGGCGCTGGGCCTGTCACTGCCCGGCAACGGCTCCACGCTGGCCACGCACGCCGCGCGCCGCGAACTGTTCTCCGGCGCCGGGCGCACGGTCATCGACCTGTGCAAGCGCTGGTACGGCGAGGACGACGCCTCCGCGCTGCCCCGCTCGATCGCCACCCGCGAGGCCTTCGAGAACGCGATGGCGCTGGACATGGCCATGGGCGGCTCGACCAACACCGTGCTGCACATCCTCGCCGCCGCCCAGGAAGGCGAGGTCGACTTCACCATCAGCGACATCGACGCCATCGGCCGCCGCGTGCCCTGCCTGTCGAAGGTCGCACCGAACTCCGACTACCACATGGAAGACGTCCACCGCGCCGGCGGCATCCCCGCCATCCTGGGCGAGCTGTACCGCGGTGGCCTGCTGAACACCGGCGTCCACTCGGTCCACTCCCCCGACCTCGACTCGTGGCTGAACGAGTGGGACATCCGCGCGGAGTCTCCGTCGGAGAAGGCGGTGGAGCTGTTCCACGCGGCGCCGGGCGGGGTGCGCACGACGAAGGCGTTCTCGACCGAGAATCGCTGGTCGTCGCTCGACACCGACGCCGCCGGCGGCTGCATCCGCGACGTCGAACACGCGTACACGAAGGACGGCGGCCTCGCGATCCTGCGCGGCAACCTCGCCGAGAACGGTGCCGTGATCAAGGCCGCCGGCATCGACGAGGACCTGTGGCGCTTCGAGGGCCCGGCGCGGGTGCTCGAGAGCCAGGAGGAGGCCGTGTCGGCGATCCTCAAGAAGGAGATCCAGCCGGGCGAGGTGCTGGTCATCCGCTACGAGGGCCCCGCCGGCGGGCCGGGCATGCAGGAGATGCTGCACCCCACCGCGTTCCTCAAGGGCTCGGGCCTGGGCAAGAAGTGCGCGCTGATCACGGACGGACGCTTCTCGGGCGGTTCGTCGGGCATCTCCGTCGGCCACATCTCCCCGGAGGCGGCGGCGGGCGGTCTGATCGGCCTGGTGGAGAACGGCGACCGCATCGTGCTGGACGTCCACGAGCGGCGCCTCGAGCTGCTGGTCGACGCCGAGATCCTGGCGGAGCGCCGGTCCAAGATGGAAGCGTCGGAGCGGCCCTGGCAGCCGAAGGAGCGTGAGCGCCCGATCACGGCGGCGCTGCGCGCGTACGCCCGGATGGCGACCTCAGCCGACACGGGTGCGGTGCGGGACCCGAACAAGTGAGTCTTCGCTCGCGATTCTGAGTGCGGGAGGGCCGTCCACCTGGAGTGGGCGGCCCTTTTCGTTTGTTGCTGCTAGTGGTTCTCGCCGGCGAGGGCCGTCCACCCGGTGCGGGTGAACGGCCCTTTCCGCTGTTGCCGCCGAGTGGCGAACCGCAGGTCAGCGCGTCAAAACGATGACCACGACCGACGCCGCCGCGGCCAGGAGCAGCGAGACGATGCCGAGGGGTAGCGGCCGCTTGCGCCACGGCGTGTTCTTCTCCAGGGAGATGCGCCCGGCGCCGGTGAAAATCAGGGCGAGGGCGACGATGCCGATGAGGAGCTCGAACTCCCAGCCGCGGCCGTCGCCCTCGAAGAAGCCGCCGTGGAACTTCGCGTAGACGGCGTTCGCGGCGACGCCCAGGATGCCGGCGGCCGCGAGCGGCGTGAAGAGGCCGACGAGCAGCAGCGCGCTGCCGCCGACCTCGACGATGCCGGTGATCCAGGACAGCAGCGTCGTCTGCTTGTGGTAGCCGAAAGTCTCGAGCACGTGCGCGAATCCCGTGATCCCGGGTCCGCCGAACGCGCCGAACAGGTGCTGCAGGCCGTGAGCCCCCACGATCACGGCCAGCCCGACGCGCAGGATCAGCAGACCGAGGCCGAGGCCGCCCTGGCGCACTTCGTCGTCGTTGTTGCTCGTCGAGTCCTCGACCCCGGACAGCAGGCCGGTCTGGTAGTCGTCCCCTTGACTGGTCACGCGCGAAGGGTAGGGGATACCGACCCCGGCCGCGAGCGAGCGCGCCGAGGTCAGGGGCCCCTTCGCGTCAGTATTCGCCGTGCACGATGTTGTCGGGCAGCTCGCCGCCCGCGTACCGCGCGATCTCGGCCGCGGCGACGGCATACGAGCGTCGCCGCACACCGGCAACGGCCCCGCCGACGTGCGGCGTGAGCAGCAAGCCCGGCGCGTGCCACAGCGGGTGGTCGGCCGGCAGCGGCTCGGGGTCCGTCACGTCGAGCGCGGCGCGCAGGCGGCCGGCGGTGAGCTCGGCGAGCAGCGCGTCGGTGCGCACTACTGGTCCCCTCGCGGCGTTGACGAGGACGGCGCCGTCGGGCATCGCGGCGAGGAACTCGGCGTCGACCATGCCCCGCGTCCGCGACGTAAGGGGGACCATCAGCACCACGATGTCGTGGTGCGGCAACAGTTCGGGCAGCTCGGCGACGCCGTGGACCCCGTCGCGCGCCGACATGCCGACCATCGTGCAGCGGACATCGAACGGCTCGAGCCGGCGCCGCAGCTGCCGTCCGAGGTCTCCGGCGCCGACGATGAGCGCGTGCTGGCCCTGGAGCGTCTCGGCGGAGCGGCGTTCCCAGTGGCGTTCGCGGTGGGCGTCGGCGAAGACGTCCAGCTTCCGGTACATCGACAGCAGGACGGCGACGACCCACTCGGCCGTGCTGCCGCCGTGGGCGCCGCGGCAGGTGGAGAGCAGGACGCCGTCGGGGAGCTTGCCGACCCAGTCCTCGGCGCCGGCGGAGAGCAGCTGCACGAGCTTGAGGTTGGGCAGTTCGCGCCACAGCTCGTCGCCCGCCGGGTGACGACCGGGGATGAGGACCTCCGCCTTCGCGGCTTCGGGCGGCACCGGGTCGCCCCACTGGTAGCGCACGGCCTGCACCTTGGGGAGCTCCGAGAGCGCCTCGACACCCTCGTCGTCGGGGACCAGCACAGTCAGCGTCATGATCGCCACGTTAGCCACTTACTCCGCGCTCACGCGGGGGCACCTAGGCTGGAGCATCATGCGTACCCGGTACCGGTGGTCGGCGCCGCTGGCCCTCCTCGCCTCGGGCGGACTCCTGCTGTCGGGCTGCGCGCGGTTCGACGACACCGCGGCCGGCCAGACGTTCAGCGCCGCCCCGGCGCCCAGCCCCGAATCGCCGCCTCAGGTCCAGGACCCGGGCGACCCGTCGGGCGACGGCCAAGGCGGCGTGGGCCGCGGTGGTCAGCAGCAGTCGCCCACGCCGATCCCGCCGCCGCAGGGGTGCAAGGACTTCGACAAGGCCGTGATCGCCACGTGCTTGGACACCGTCGCGGCCGTGGCCGGCCTGCCGGGTGATGGCTCGACGCCCGCGGCTCTCGCCGGTGAACGGAAATCGGGCCGCGTGGTCCTCGCCACCGCCGGCCGAGACGCAACGCCGTTCGCGCAGCTCGACGTCGTCGCCACGGGTGACGGCGGCCTCACCTCGCTGGCGCTGTCGCCGAGCTACGTCGAGGACCAGCTGGTGTTCGCCTACATCACCACGGCGACCGACAACCGCGTCGTGCGCTTCGCGAAGGGCCAGCCGCCGAAGCCGGTGCTCACGGGCATCCCGAAGGGCGCGACCGGCAACCGCGGCGCCCTCGTCGGCGACGGCCGCGGCTCCCTCCTCGTCGCGACGGGCGACGCGGGCAACCCCGCGTCCGCCGCCGACCCGAAGTCGCTGGCGGGCAAGGTCCTGCGCATCGACACGTCGGGAGCCCCGGCCGCCGGCAACCCGACCGCGGGCTCCGCCGTGTACGCCTCCGGCCTCCACGCCCCCGGCGGCCTCTGCACCTCCCCCGACGGCAAGCGCGTGTGGGTCACCGACCAGACCTCCGGTCCCGACGCGCTGTACCGCGTCCAGGCCGGCCAGGCCCTGTCGACGCCCGCGTGGACCTGGCAGGACAAGCCGGGCGTCCGCGGCTGCGCCGACTTCGCCGACCAGAACGGCATCCTCGGCATCGCGTCCTCCGTCGGCCTGCAGAACCTGCCGGTCAACCCGGACGGCGCCGTCACCGGAAAGCCGAGCGTCAGCCTCGACGGCAAGGGCAAACCCCCCACGACGTACGGCCGCCTCGCCGCCATGAGCATGATCAGCCCCCAACTGGCAGTCGCCGGCACCACCAACAAGGACGGCGGCAAACCCGTCTCCAGCGACGACCGCGTCGTCCTCATCACCATCGTCCAAACCGACGGCGGTCCGGGGAAGGACTGAGGCCCGGCTTCCGCCTGAGCTGGGTGTTTGTGGTTGTCGCCGTTGAGCGGCAACGGCTGGTGGCGGGCTCGTTCCCAGCCCGCTTGTTGCCTGAGCCGACAGCCCGTCGCCATCCACCAACGACCGGCCGGCCTCCGCACCACCTCTCGCTGATCCTTTCGCCGTTCGGCGGCGATGGGTCGCCGTACCTCGGCACCACCCTGGTCACCGCGCCTCGACCGCCGTGGTCGCCGCTCAGGGGCGAACCGCGGTCGCTGCTCAGGGACAGCGCCCTCGCCGTTCCGCGTCGAGCCGGCAGTCGCCGTTCATCGGCGAACTCCAGTTGCGGCTTCGCCGGCCAAGCGGCAGTCGCTATTCAGAGGCCAGCTCCCGGGTCTCACTTCTGGCGAAGTGGCAGTCGCCGCTTACCGGCGAATCACATCGCCGTTCACGACTGAAGCGGCAGTCGCCACCCGGCGGCCATTCCCCCACGAAGCAGCAGTCACCGTTCAGACGCGAATCGCTGTGCACCTCATACGCGAAGCAGCCGCAGTCGCCAGTCAGCGGCAAATCTCCATTGCCGCTTCCAGCGGACCACCAGTCGCCACTCAACGGCGAATACCGGGGGCCGCTCCAGACGAGCCACCGCTCGTCACTCAACGGCCAATCCCCGTTGCCGCTCGAGGCGAGCCGGCAGTCGCTGTTCAGCAGTGAATCGCGTTGTCGTTCAACCGCGAGCCAGCACTCGCCCCTCAACGGCTAATCCCCGTTGCCGCCCAAAGACGACTCGGCAGGCGCCGCTCAACGGCGAGGCCGCGCCGCCGTTCCCAGGCGTGCCGCCCGTCGCCGCTCAACGGCGAGGCTCCGTTACCGTTCCCGCGCGAGCCGCCAGTCGCCGTTCAGCGGCGAATCCCCGCTCTGGTTCCCGCGCAAGCCAGCTGTCGCCGTTCAGCGGCGGGCGCGTTTACGCCCCAGGCGAACAGGCCGTCGCCGTTGAGAGGCGACGGCGAGTTCGCCCCTTAGCGGCGATACCGCGGAGCCCGACTTTCCGCCCGCGCCGCCCGGATGTCCAGGATCGACGCGGCGATGGACACCAGCGCGGCGAGCAGCGCGACGTACCGGCCAACCCCCGGGTTGATCATCACGCCGGCGGTTTCCAGGAACGCCCGCTGGTCGCTGTCGAAGACCCAGTCCAGCGTCGTCCAGCCGATGACCATGAGCAGCAGCGCGGCGAGGCCCGCGACGAGCCACAGGTGCGGCAGGCCGCTGACCCGGGCCTTCCGGACCTGCCCGAAGAACACCACCACCAGTCCGACCAGCACGAGCACCAACGGCGGGAACCACGAAAAGAAGTCCGAATGCCAAGCCGAGCGCACAACGTCGTCGTGGGGCAGGGAGTTGAAGGCGTCGCGGACGTCGGCCGTGGCCGTGTCGGCGGTGAGGACCGTCCAAGGAAGGAACACCGCCACGAGCGCGAGCAGCCCGGCCCCCAGACCGAGCCACTCGCGCCACGTGACGCGTTTGATCGAGAACGCCACTCAGGAACCGACGCGCTCGATGATGAGCTCGCGCACGCGCTTGGCGTCGGCCTGGCCCTTGGTGGCCTTCATTACCGCGCCGACGATCGCGCCCGCCGCGGCGACCTTGCCGCCGCGGATCTTTTCGGCGACGTCCGGCTGTGCGGCCAGCGCCTCGTCGACGGCGGTGATCAGCGCGGAGTCGTCGGAAACGACCTTCAGCCCGCGCTTGTCCACCACCTCGCGCGGCGAACCCTCGCCCGCGAGCACGCCCTGGACGACCTCCTTGGCGAGCTTGTTCGTCAGCTCACCCGAGGACACGAGCGCGATCACCTCGGCCACCTGCACCGGCGTGATCGCCAGCTCGGAGAGCTCGACCTCGCGCGCGTTGGCCTCCTGCGCCAGCGTGTTGACCCACCAGCCGCGGGCCTCGTCCGGCTTCGCGCCGGCCTCGACCGTGGCCGCGACGAGGTCGACGGCGCCGACGTTCAGCAGGTCGCGCAGCGCTTCGTCCGACAGGTTCCACTCGGTCTGGATCCGCTTGCGCCGCTCGGCCGGCATCTCCGGCAGCGTCTTGCGCAGCTCCTCGACCCACTCACGCGACGGCGCGATCGGCACCAGGTCGGGCTCCGGGAAGTACCGGTAGTCCTCCGCGGTCTCCTTGGTGCGCCCGCCGGACGTGGTGCCGTCGGCCTCCTGGAAGTGCCGCGTCTCCTGCTTGATCGAGCCGCCGCCCGCGAGAATCGCCGCCTGGCGGGTCATCTCGTACCGAACGGCGCGCTCGACGCTGCGCAGCGAGTTGACGTTCTTCGTCTCCGTGCGCGTGCCGAACTCGGTGGCGTCCTTGTCCATCAGCGACACGTTCGCGTCGCAGCGAAGGGACCCCTGGTCCATGCGGACGTCGGACACGTCGAGCGCCCGCAACAGGTCACGGAGCGCCGAAACGTACGCGCGCGCCACCTCCGGCGCCCGCGCGCCGGTGCCCTCGATCGGCTTGGTGACGATCTCGATCAGCGGCACGCCCGCGCGGTTGTAGTCCAGCAGCGAGTAGTCCGCACCGTGGATCCGGCCGGTCGCGCCGCCCATGTGCAGCGACTTGCCGGTGTCCTCCTCCATGTGCGCGCGCTCGATCTCGACGCGCACGACCTCGCCGTCGTCGAGCGTGACGTCGAGGTAGCCGTTGAAGGCGATCGGCTCGTCGTACTGCGAGGTCTGGAAGTTCTTCGGCTGGTCCGGGTAGAAGTAGTTCTTCCGCGCGAAGCGGCACCACTCGGCGATCTCGCAGTTGAGCGCCAACCCGATGCGGATCGCGCCCTCCACGGCCTTGCCGTTCACCACGGGCAGCGCGCCGGGCAGGCCGAGGCAGGTGGGGCACGTCTTCGTGTTCGGCTCGCCGCCGAACTCGTTGGCGCAGCCGCAGAACATCTTCGTCTTCGTGTTGAGCTCGACGTGGACCTCGAGCCCGAGCACCGGGTCGAAGCGCTCGACGACGTCGGCGTAGTCCATCAACTCGGCCACGGCAGTCACTTCGTTCCTCCCAGCTCCGGGACCTTGTGCACGAGCGACCCGCCGGCGGCGGCGTCGCGTGCGGCCTCGTAGGCGGCGCCGACGCGGTAGAGCCGGTCGTCGGCGAGCGCCGGGGCCATGATCTGCAGGCCGACCGGCAGGCCATCCTCGTCGGACAGTCCACTCGGGACGCTCATCGCGGCGTTGCCCGCGAGGTTCGACGGGATGGTGCAGAGGTCGGCGAGGTACATCGCCATCGGGTCGTCCACGCGTTCGCCGATCTTGAACGCCGTGGTCGGCGTCGTCGGCGACACGAGCACGTCCACCTGCTCGAACGCGGACGTGAAGTCCTGCGTGATGAGCGTGCGCACCTTCTGGGCCGAGCCGTAGTAGGCGTCGTAGTAGCCCGACGAAAGCGCGTACGTGCCCAGCATGATCCGGCGCTTCACCTCGGCGCCGAAGCCCTTTTCGCGCGTCAGGGACATGACTTCTTCGGCGCTGTGTGTGCCGTCGTCGGCCACGCGCAGGCCGTAGCGCATCGCGTCGAACCGCGCGAGGTTCGACGACGCCTCGCTCGGCGCGATCAGGTAGTACGCGGGCAGCGCGTAGACGAAGTGCGGGCAGGAGACCTCGACCACTTCGGCGCCCAGCGCGCGAAGCTGCTCGACGGCTGCCTGGAACGACCGCAGTACACCGGCCTGGTAGCCGTCGCCGGCGAACTCCTTCACCACACCGACGCGCACGCCCTTGAGGTCGCCATTGGCCCCCTCGCGCGCCGCGGCGACGACCGGCGGGACCGGTGCGTCGATCGACGTCGAGTCCATCGGGTCGTAGCCGGCGATGACCTCGTGCAGCAGCGCGGCGTCGAGCACCGTCCGCGCGCACGGGCCGGCCTGGTCGAGCGACGACGAGAAGGCGACGAGGCCGTAGCGCGAAACGCCGCCGTACGTCGGCTTCACGCCGACGGTGCCGGTGACGGCGCCCGGCTGGCGGATCGAGCCGCCGGTGTCCGTGCCGATGGCCAGCGCGGCCTCGAACGCCGCGATCGACGCCGACGAGCCACCGCCCGAACCGCCCGGGATGCGGGCGTGGTCCCACGGGTTGTGCGTGGGGCCGAAGGCGGAGTTCTCCGTGGACGAGCCCATCGCGAACTCGTCCATGTTCGTCTTGCCGAGGATGACGACGCCCGCTTCGCGCAGCCTGCGCGTGACGGTCGCGTCGTACGGCGGGATCCACCCTTCCAACGTGCGCGAACCGCACGTGGTGGGGATGCCCTCGGTGGTCAGCACGTCCTTGAGCGCCAGGGGCACGCCCGCCAGCGACGACGCGGGCTGCTCCCCCGCGGCCAGCTTCTCGTCGACGGACTTGGCCGCGCCGAGCGCGCCTTCAGTGTCGACGTGCAGGAACGCGTGGACGTGGTCGTCGACCTCGGCGATCCGGTCCAGGTGCGCCTGGGTGACCTCGACCGCGGAGACCTCGCGCGCGTGGATCTTCGCCGCCAGCTCGGCGGCGGTCAGCTTGACGAGTTCACTCACTGTTCTTCTCCCAGAATCCGCGGCACCCGGAACCGGCCCTCCTCGGCGGCCGGCGCGCCGGCCAGTGCCTGCTGCTGCGTCAGGCAGGGGCGGAGCTCGTCCTCGCGGAAGACGTTCGTCAGCGGCACGGAGTGCGAGGTCGGCGGGACGTCAGCCGCGGCGACCTGGCTCACCTTCGCCACCGAGTCCAGGATCTGGTCGAGCTGGCCCGCGAAGACGTCCAGCTCGTCATCGGTGACGGCCAGCCTGGCCAGCTTGGCGAGGTGCGCGACCTCGTCTCGGGAAATGTTGGGCACGCGGGTGACTCCCGGGGTGTGCTGTGCGGGTGCGGTCGGAAGCTGCAAGTCTATGGTGGCGGCGCCGGACGGCTCGACCGGGTTATGGCCGGACCTGCTGCGACCCGGGGTGTCCCGTTCGCCGGACAGCGGTCCCCAAGAAGTACCCGGTCTGTCACAATCGGCGCCCGGTTACCGCGTTCCGCGACAAGGCGGAACGCCTGAGGCGAGAGGGGCGTGTGGTGTCGTTCCTGCTGCGGGTCCAGCTTCCGGACTCCCCCGGCACCCTCGGCGCCGTCGCGACGGCGCTCGGCACCGTCGGCGCCGACATCCTCAGCGTCGACGTCGTGGAGCGCGGCGGCGGGGTCGCCATCGACGACCTCGTGGTCGAGCTCCCGTCAGGGCGCCTGCCGGACGCCCTCATCACCGCGGCCGAAAGCATCGAAGGCGTCGAGGTCGACGCCGTCCGGCCGTACGCCGGGATTCTCGACACCCACCGCGAGCTGGAGCTGGTGGAGGAGATCGCCGCGCAGCCGAAGTCCGGGCTGGACCTGCTGGCCGAGGGGGTGCCGAAGATCATCCGCGCCGGCTGGGCCGTCGTCGTGGAGCACCGGGAATCGGGCACGCGCCGGCTGGCCTCGTCGAGCGCGGCGCCGGAGAACCCGTTCACGGACCTGCCCTGGCTGCCGCTGGAGCGCGCCACCGTCCTCGACGGTGAAGAGGACTGGATCCCGGAGACGTGGAAGGAACTGGGCACGGAGCTCGCGGCGACGCCGCTGGGCAAGCCGGGCAAGGCTCTTCTCGTGGCCCGGCCCGGTGGGCCCAACTTCCGCGCCGCGGAGGTCGCCCGGCTGGCGCACTTCGCCGGCATCGTCGCCGTCGTCCTGGACGGCTGAGCGGAATCCTTCGCTGACCTGGGATTCGCCGCGGAACGGCGATGGCTTCGCGCGGCGAGCGACGGTCCTGCTGGCGCCGGCTTTCCGACCGTTCGACGGTGTCGCCGCTGAGAGGCAACGACACCTCAGCCGAGAAACGCCGACCAGTCACGCGTGAGCATGGCCGCCCGTCGACGACACCAACCGGCGGTGTCGCCATCTCTCGGCAACACCAAGAGCCGGCGAACCACAACCTCTCGGCGCTCAGGCCATTCGCCCGACTGCCGCCGACGCGCTGTCGAGAGCCTTATCACCTCGGCGATCCGCCACCACAATCAGGCAGGCGTCCGACCCTGCCCACGCGCCCGGTTCCAGTCCCGCCCAACTCGTCGCCACTCAGCGGCAAAAGACCCTGACCAGCCCAAACCCCCTACAAATCGTACTCATACGCGATCAAGCTGACATTCGGCAACGGCCGCCAATCCCGCTCCGGCAACCGCCGAAACCCGATGCGCTCGTACAGCCGATGAGCCGTCCGCATCCGATCGAGACTGCTCAGCACGACCTTCCCCAGCCCCAACTCGCGCGCCCGCTCCAGCACCGCCCGCGTGAGCGCCTCGCCGATCCCACGCCCCCGCGCGGAACCGGTGACGGCCAGCATCCGGAACTCCAGTTCACCCTCACGCGAGATCTCCGCGTACGAGGTGCCCGGTCGCACCACCGCGACCGTCCCGAGGACCGCGTCGCCCTCCGCAGCCACCAGCAGCTCGGCGTGCTCCGCCCGGTGGGCGACGTCGCGCAGCTCCTTCTCGTACCCGACCTCGTCGGAGAGCAGGCCGTCCAGGCGGTACGCCTCGACGGTCAGCTCCCCCACCGCCACGAACTCCTCGGCCCGTGGCGGCCTGATCTCAACGTCACCCATCCGACGGCTCCCCGTCCGCCTCCTCGCCGGCGCCGGTATCCAGGGCCACCTCGGCGGCCGCGTCCGGGCCCCGCTCCAGCAGCACGCGGAAACCGTCCTCGTCGAGCACCGGCACCTTCAGCTGCACGGCCTTCTCGTACTTCGACCCCGGGGCCTCGCCCGCCACGACGAACGCCGTCTTCTTCGACACCGACCCCGCCGCCTTGCCACCGCGGGCCATGATGGCTTCCTTGGCCTCGTCGCGGGAGAACCCGTCGAGCGAGCCCGTGACCACGATCGACAGCCCCTCGAGGTGGCGCGGGATCGAGTCGTCGCGTTCCTCTTCCATCCGCACGCCGGCGCGTCGCCATTTTTCGACGATCTCCCGGTGCCAGTCGACCTCGAACCACTCCTGCACGGCGTGCGCGATGGTCGGCCCGACGCCGTCGACGTCGGCGAGCTCCTCCTCACTCGCCTCCTCGACCCGCTGGATCGACCCGAACTCGCGCGCCAGCGCCTGCGCCGCCGTGGGCCCGACGTGGCGGATCGACAGCGCGACGATCACCTTCCACAAGGGACGGTCCTTCGCCGCGTCGAGGTTCGCGAGGAGCTTGTGCGCGTTGGCCGAGAGGTCGCCGGCCTTGGTGCGGAACAGTTCCACCTCGGACAATGCGTCCTCGCTGAGGTCGAACACGTCGCCCTCGTCGGCGACCACGCGCGCGTCGAGCAGCGCGACGGCCGCCTCGTACCCGAGCACCTCGATGTCGAACGCGCCGCGCCCGGCCAGGTGGAACAGCCGTTCCCGCAGCTGCGCGGGGCAGAAACGGGTGTTCGGGCAGCGGATGTCCTTGTCGCCTTCCTTCTGGTAGGCGAGTTCCGTGCCGCATTCCGGGCAGTGCGTGGGCATGACGAACTCGCGCTCGTTCCCCGTTCGCGCGTCGACGACCGGTCCCATCACCTCGGGGATGACGTCGCCCGCCTTGCGGATCACGATGCGGTCGCCGATCAGCACGCCCTTGCGCTTGACCTCTTCCGCGTTGTGCAGCGTCGCGCGCGCCACCGTCGAGCCCGCGACCTTCACCGGCTCCGTGACGGCGAACGGCGTGACGCGCCCCGTGCGCCCGACGCCCACCTGGATGTCGAGCAACGTCGTGATCGCCTCTTCCGGCGCGTACTTGTAGGCGATCGCCCACCGCGGCGCACGCGAAGTGGTGCCGAGCCGGCGTTGCAGCGCGACCTGGTCGACTTTGATCACCACGCCGTCGATCTCGTGTTCGGCATCGTGCCGGTGCTCGCCCCAGTACGCGATGTGGTCGGTGAGCTCCTTCGCCGTGTGCAGCACGCGCGTGTGCGGCGAAACGGGCAGGCCCCACGCCACGAGCGCGTCGTACGCGTGCGACTGCGTCACCGGCTCGAAGCCCTCGCGCTTGCCCAGACCGTGGCAGATCAGCCGCAGCCGGCGTTCCTTGGTGATGCGCGGGTCCTTCTGCCGCAACGACCCCGCGGCCGTGTTGCGCGGGTTCGCGTACGGCGGCTTCCCCGCTTCGACCATCTTCGCGTTGAGCTCCAGGAAGTCCTCGACGCGGAAGAAGACCTCGCCGCGCACCTCGATGAGCTTCGGCACGGGGAACTCGTCGGTGCCGGTGAGCTCGTCGGGGACATGCTCCAGCGTGCGGATGTTGAGCGTGACGTCCTCGCCCGTGCGGCCATCGCCGCGGGTGAGGCCGCGCGTGAGCTTGCCGTCCTCGTAGAGGAGGTTAATGGCCAGGCCGTCGATCTTCAGCTCGGCCAGGTACTCCGTGGAGCCGATCTCCTTCTCGACGCGCTCCACCCAGGTGAGGAACTCGTCGGTGTCGAAGACGTTGTCCAGGCTCAGCATGCGTTCGAGGTGGTCGTACGCGGTGAACTCGGTGGAGAACGTGCCGCCGACGTTCTGCGTCGGCGAATCCGGCGTGACCAGCGCCGGGTACTCGTCTTCGAGCCCCTGCAGCTCGCCGAGGAGCGCGTCGAACTGCCCGTCGGAGACGATGGGCGAGTCCAGCACGTAGTAACGGAACTGATGGCCGCGGACGTCCTCGGCGAGGGCGGCGTGGCGTTCGCGCACGTCGGCGGGAACGTCGGTGACGTCCTGCACCTCCGCTGCCGGTTCGGCGGGGGCGGCCAGCTGGTCGTGGGGAAGGTCGCTGCTCACGGGTGGTAACCCTAGCCGGAGGTGCCGACAGTTTCGTCCTCTTGGCCGTTCAGATCCCGGACCAGGTCACGGAGCTGCAGGAGGCTGATCGTGCCCTCCGGCTCCGCCTCCGCGGTCTCGACGCGGCGTAGCCGTTCGGCGGCGACACGCTCACCGAGCGTGGCATCCAGCGGGAGGAAGGTCATGGTGGTGCGCGCCGCCGGCTCCAGGTCGGCCAGCGCGGGGTGGTAGACGGCCACGTCGACCACGTCCTCGTCCACCTGCGCGACGACACGCACGTCGGCCAGCGAGATGCGGTGGTCGCCGAGGTTCACCGTGACCTCGGTCGGGTCAGGAACCGGCGGCACCGAGTCGTGGTGCTCCCAGATGGCGTCGTCCGGCGGGGCGGCGGCCTTCCAGGCATCGGTGAACGGCCGCAGCTCCGGGTCTTCCTGGCCGGTGACCACGAGCGCGTAGATGGCCTGATGGCCGCGTTCGAGCGAGAAGTGCAGCCGCGGGTGCAGAGCCTCGACCAGCACGCAGAGATCGTGCTCGACGCGGTGCGGTTCGCGGTCGCCCAGGGCCGCGTTGACCTCCGGGAGCAGCTCGAACCAGCCTTCCCAGAATTTCGCCGCGGCCGCCTCGACGTCCGACGGCACGGCCTGGGCCGGCCACGGCGTGCGCGGGTCGGGCGGCGCGGCTTTGCCGTTGGTGTCAACGCCGGTGCGGGCAGCGCGGCGGCGGAACAGGCCCATGGAACATCCCCCGTTGTCGATCGTTGCCCGCCACGCTACCGCGCGCTCACCACGTCTCGGGCGGCTCCACGAAGGCCTTGCCGAGGTCGCGGGTGAGGGCGAGGGCACGGCGCATCCACTCGTTCGTGGCGCCGGCCATCCCGCAGGTCGGCGTCGGGACGGCGCGTTCGGCCAGGATCGACCGGTTGAAACCGAGGCGGTCCACCAGCCTGAACGCGGGGTCGGCGACGTCCTTGAGCGTCGGGCGCGTACCGGGGTCCGTCGCCGGGACGAGGCCGAGGAACAGCGAGGTGCCGCTGTCCCACGTTTCGCCGATCGCGTCCAGCGTCTCGGCCGACGCCTTGCCGAGCAGCGTGACGTCGAACGCGATCGCGTCCGCGCCGGCCGCCCGGAGCAGCGCGAGCGGCGGCTTCGGCGCGCAACAGTGCACGACGACGGGCTGGTCCGTGATCGCCCGCACACCCTCGATCATGGTCGACAGGAGTTCCCGCGCCTCCGGCTCAGGCACCGCCGACACGTTCCCGTAGCCCGACGGCGTCGACAAACTCCCGGCAAGCACCGCCGGCAACGACGGCTCGTCGATCTGCACGACGATCGGTGCCCCGATCCGCGCCTTCAGCTCCGCGACGTGCTGGGCCAGGCCGTCCAGCAGCGAGGACGTGAAGTCCCGCAGCGCACCGCGGTCGGTGAGCACACGATGCCCGCGCGGCAGCTCGATGCCGGCACCGAGCGTCCACGGCCCGGCCACCTGCGTCTTGAACACCGGCGGCACAACGCCCGCTTTTTCACGCGCTTCCTGCACGGCATCGAGATCCCACTGCAGCAGGTCCCGCCCTCGCCGGTGATCGTGCCCGGGCCGCCCCGCGACGCGGTACCCGCTCGGCACCACCTCCACGGCCAGATCCACGAGCAACGCCGCGGTGCGACCGAGGATGTCGGCTCCCACGCCACGCCCCGGTAACTCCGGCAGGTGCGGGAAGTCGGGCAGCTCGCCGAACACGACGGCGGCCGCCTCGGCCGGGTCCGCCCCGGGCATCGAGCCGATCGCGGTGGCCGCGCCGTCGGGCCAAGCTCGTTCAGTCACGGGCGAATTCTCGCCGAACCCACCCCGATGCCTCCCACCGCCCTCGCCGGGGTCACCCGAGTGAGCCGGACATTCGCCGCATATCCCTTTGCCAGCACCGAATTCGCGGAGACAGCGATACTCTGGATGGCCATGACGAGCTCCTCGCCACCACCGCCGGGCCGGCACCCCGACGAGGTGAGTCCCACCCGGCTGCGCCGGTGGGACGACGAGCCGCGCATCCCCGAACGCCGCTACCCGGGCCGCTCCTTCGGCGGGACCCTGTTCACCGAAGCGGTCCTCATCGTCAGCCGACGCGCCGAGGTCGTCGAGACCACCGAGGAATACAGCGTCTTCGACCGCGACGGCACCCGCGTCGGCGGCGTGGCCGACGTCAGCCAAGGGTTCCTGCACAAGGCCGCGCGCCTGTTGCCGAAATACGACCAGTACGTCACCCACAAGTTCGAAGTCCGCGACGCCAACCACAGCACGGTGCTGAAAGTGGCGAGGCCGGCCAGGGACCTGCGCACCCGCTTCGTCGTCACCCGCGCCGACGAAACCCCGATCGGCGAAATCGTCCCTGCCCGCGCCCAGGGCGACACCCGCTTCACCTTCGTCGTCGACGGCCGCACCGTCGGCCGCGTCGCGGCCACCGGCAGCCAAGCGTGGGACGTGGCCATCAGGAACCACGCCGACACCGAGGTCGCCCGCGTCAGCCGCGCGCCGTCCGGGCCCTCGCCGATCGCTGGTGACACCTACCTCGTCGAAATCCCGCACCAGCTGCCCGAACCCCTGGCCAGCATGGTCGTCGCCACAACGCTCACGATCGACACGGCCCTCACCCGCCAGACCACCTGACCACGTGACCGTTGTCTCAGGCCGCCCAGGTGGACACCGCGCCGGTGACGGCCCAATGTGAGGCGAAAGGCCGGGACGCCGGAGTCCTGCCTGGACGGAGGTCGCCGTGGAGCCGTTGCCCGAAGACAGCAACCGGAACTGGACAGAACCCGGGGTCTACGAAGTGGCCGCCGGCGTTTACCGGATCCCCTTGCCGTTGCCGAACGACGCCCTCCGCGCAGTGAACGTCTACGCCGTGACCGATGGCACCACCCTCGCCCTCGTCGACTCCGGCTGGGCCCTCACCGAAGCGCGCCAGCTCCTGGCCGAGGCGCTCAAGGGCATCGGCGCCGAACTCGGTGACGTGCGCGAGTTCCTCGTCACCCACGTGCACCGCGACCACTACACCCAGGCTGTCGCCCTTCGGCGCGAATTCGGCAACAAGATCTCCTTGGGCCAGTTGGAGGAACCTTCGCTGAAGGTCACCGCCGACCCGGACCAGCTTCCGATGCACGCCCAGATCGAGCTCCTTCGCCACTCCGGCGCCGACGAAGTCATCGTCGCTCTGGGGCGAATGTTCGCCGACGTCCCCAGCCGCACCGACCTCGACCTGTGGGAGGACCCGGACGAGTGGCTCACCCCAGGCCGCCGCCAGGTCCTGCCGAACCGCCAGCTCGAAGTGGTCCACACCCCCGGCCACACCAGCGGCCACGTCGTTTTCCTCGACGACGCCGCGGGCCTGTTGTTCTCGGGCGACCACGTCCTGCCCCACATCACACCGTCGATCGGTTTCCAGCCGGTGCCGGCCGAGTTGCCGCTCAACGACTACCTCGACTCACTGCGCCTAGTCCGTGCCCTGCCTGACCAGCGCATGCTGCCGGCCCACGGCCCGGTCGCGGACAGCGTGCACAAACGCATCGACGAGCTGCTCGAACACCACCGCCAGCGCCTCGAGACGATGGCCGCCCAAGTCGACGCCGGAGCCAGCACCGCGTTCGAAACAGCCAGCCGGCTGGGCTGGACCCGACGTGGCCGCAAACTGTCCGAAATGGACGCGTTCAACCAGATGCTCGCCGTCCTCGAAACGGGCGCCCATCTCGACCTCCTGGTCTCGCAGAACAAGCTGACAGTCCAGCAGATCGACGGAGTTCGCCACTACCGGACGAGCTGATCTCCTGACAACAGCAGCGACAATGACGTCACCCACGCTGGAATACTGATCACCATGCCCGGTATCACCGTAAGGAAAGCCCGCCGCGACGACGTCGAAGCCATCGTACGCATGCTCGTCGACGACCAACTCGGCTCGACCAGGGACTCAGCCGACGACCTCGAGCCCTACCTGCGCGCCTTTGATGCCATCGACGCCGATCCGCAACAGCTTCTGGTCGTGGCAACGTCGAACGACGAACCCGTGGCGACGCTGCAACTGACGATCATCCCCGGTCTCGCTCGTCAGGGCGCCCTCCGCGGGCAGATCGAAGCGGTGCGGGTCCGCAGCGACCACCGAAGCGCCGGCGTCGGCGGAGACCTCGTCCAATGGGCCATCGACGAGTCGCGGCGGCGCGGATGTGCCCTGGTACAGCTCACCTCCGACACTTCCCGGATCGCAGCCCACCGGTTCTACGAACGACTCGGTTTCGTGGCCAGCCACACCGGTTTCAAGCTGCACCTCTGACCTTTCCTCCGACTGTCCATTCAGCACAGGTCTCCCCTGGCCGCCGCTACGCCCGACGACTCCACGTTGCCACAAATCCAACATGACGCCAAGAAAAGTGCGCGAACGGCCCGTTCGTGCCATTTTGATGACCACGCACCCACTGATGCGTATCGTCGCCGCCATGACCAAATCGAAGTCGGCGACCACAGTCACCGACGATTCCAACAGCCCCGAAACCGCCGATCTCGACTTCCTTCTCCGTGCCATGCAAGGGAGCCTCGAGATTTTCGAGCGCTTGCAGGCGGGGCAGCTCATGCAGGTGGCCAAGGACGCGGGTCACCAGATCGCCCGACTTCAAGCACTTCAACTCCACTGCCTCGCCGGGCTGCGCAGACGAAGATCGGACGCCCGAGAACTGGCGTCTGAAGTAGCGTTGACCTTGCACCTCACGGACAACCGCGCCGGCGCGATGATTTCCGCGGCGGAGGCGCTGGCGAGCCGACTTCCCAGGACCTTTCGCCTCATGGACAGCGGGTTCGTCGACCTGTATCGCGCCATGAAGGTCACTGAAGGCACCGTGTGGCTGTCCGACCATCACGCCCGGATCGTCGACACCCTGCTGGAAGACCGCCTGTCCGACAAGAACCCGACGCAGATCCGCAAAGCCACTGCGTACGCCGCGATGAAAACCGACCCCGAAGGCGCGGCGAACCGCGTCACGCAACGGCGCGCTGAACGCCGGGCCGTCCTGCACCACCAGTCCGAGGGCATCTCGCAGTTGTCCATCGACAATGCGCCCACGGAGAAGGCCACTGCCGCTTATCTCCGTATCGACAAAATCGCCCGGGCTCTCAAGACAAGCGACGAGAAGCGGACTCTCGACCAGCTGCGCGCGGACGTCGCGCTCGACCTCCTCCTGACCGACAAGGGCGGCGCCGCCGAGCAGGCCGAGGTTTACCTGTACGTCGATCTCCAGACGTACCTGGGGCTCAATGACAACCCAGCCGAGATGGCCGGGCACGGGCACGTTCCGGCCGAGGTTGCTCGGCACATCGCGACCGGCGCCGACACAACGCTGCGGCGGATCATCACCGACCCGCTCACCGGGCAGGTGATCGAAGTCGGCAAGTTCCGTTACCGGCCGACCATCGACGTCGAGGAGTTCGTACGGGTCCGGGATCGAGAGTGCCGTCAGCCCGGGTGCCCGCGGCCCGCGCACAACTGCCTGACTGAACCGACGCCGACGAAGGCCGATTCGGCAACCGACGCCGATGAGACGCTGAGCTATTGCATCCGCCACCGGCGACTCAAGAATCGAGTCGATTGGAAGTACAAGGTCATCGAGGACGGAAAGCTCGTCATCACGACGCCGACCGGCCAAACGGTCGAGAGCATCCCGCCGCCGCTGCATGAGCCTGACCAGCAGGTCAAGCAGCCCTTGGAGACGCGCAAGGGAGCTTGAGCGACGAGATCAACGCGTGCTGGAAATCTTCGCGCTGCCGAGGACGAGATCGCCCGCACCGGCGTCCGGCCGGTACAAGACCACGACCTGCCCCGGAGCAACACCCCGGAGCGGCTCGCGCAGCTGGACGCTGACGTGCTCGCCATTGGCCTCGGCCACGGCTTCGGCGATACCGCCGTGCGCTCGAACCTGCACGACGCATTCGGTCGGACCGTCAAGCGCGCGCCCGCCGGGCCAGATCGCCCGGTCGGCCTCGATCATGTCAACGCCGAGGCCGGTCGACGACCCGACCTTCACCGTGCCCGAAACAGGCTCGAGCGAAAGCACGTACCGGGGTCGCCCGTCAGTGGCAGGCGCGTCGATGCCGAGACCCTTGCGCTGGCCGACGGTGAATCCGTGCACGCCCGTGTGCTGTCCGAGAACGGCTCCGGTCTCCGCGTCGACGAGCTGACCCGGTCGCTGCCCCAGGCGGTTCTCAAGGAACTGCTTGGTGTCACCGTCGGGGATGAAGCAAATGTCGTGGCTGTCCGGCTTGTGAGCCACCGAAAGGCCACGCTGCTCCGCCTCGGCGCGGACGTCCGACTTCCACGAGTCGCCCAGCGGGAACATCGCGTGGCTGAGCTGTTCGGGTGTAAGGGAAGCCAGCACGTATGACTGGTCCTTGCCCTCGTCGGCGCTCCGGCGAAGCTCGAGCTCGCCATCAACCGTCGCCAGGCGCGCGTAGTGGCCAGTGGCCACCGCATCGAAGCCGAGCGCCATTGCCTTTTCCAGCAACGCCTCGAACTTGATCTTCTCGTTGCAAGTCACGCACGGGTTGGGCGTTCGGCCGGCCGCGTACTCACCGACGAACGTCTCGACGACCTCTTCGGTGAAACGCTCGGCGAAATCCCAGATGTAGAAGGGAATCCCGAGGATATCGGCTGCGCGGCGGGCGTCGTGTGAGTCTTCGATGGTGCAGCAGCCGCGCGAACCCGTCCGCAGTGTGCCTGGTTTCGCGGACAACGCCAGGTGCACGCCGACGACGTCGTGGCCCGCGTCAACCGCCCGCGCCGCGGCGACGGCCGAGTCGACTCCTCCGCTCATTGCAGCCAGTACCCGCATCGCTTACACCTCCTGCTTCTGGGTCTGCTTGCGCATGCCGGCAAGTCCTGCCTGCCGCGCCCGGGCGACGACCCCGCCGATCTCCCGCGCGAGCGCGGTCACGTCATCCAGTGTCGAAGTATGGCCCAGCGAGAAGCGCAAGGAGCCGCGCGCAGCCGCGGCGTCGGCGCCCATCGCCAGCAACACGTGGCTCGGCTGGGCGACGCCCGCCGTGCAGGCCGAGCCGGTGGAGCATTCGATTCCCTTGGCGTCCAGCAGCATCAGCAGGCTGTCGCCGGCACAGCCGGGGAACGTGAAGTGGGCATGGCCGGGCAGGCGCTCGCCGCGACCGCCGTTGAGGATCGCGTCGGGGACCTCACGCTGGACGGCTTCGATGAGTTCGTCGCGGAGCTTCTCGACGCGCGCGGCGTATTCGGCGCGGCCCTCGGCCGCCACGCGGACAGCGGTGGCGAAGCTGACGATGGCCGGGACATCGAGGGTGCCGGAGCGCACGCTGCGTTCCTGGCCGCCACCGTGCAGAACCGGGGTGCACTCGGTGTCGCGGCCGAGGAGGAGGGCGCCAACGCCGTATGGGCCGCCGAGCTTGTGGCCCGTCAAGGTGAGAGCGGAGGCGCCGCTGGCGGCGAAGTCGACCGGGACGGCGCCGACGGCCTGGACGGCGTCGGTGTGCAGCGGGATGCCGTGCTCGGCGCAGATGGCGGCGAGCTCGGCGATCGGGTTGATGGTGCCGACCTCGTTGTTGGCCCACATGACCGTTGCAAGGGCGACGGTCTCGGGCGAGGACTCGATCGCGGCGCGCAAGGTGGCCGGCGAGACGCGACCCTGGTCGTCGACTTCGAGCCAGGTGATCTCGGCGCCACACTGGGACTCGAGCCATTCGACGGTGTCGAGGACGGCGTGGTGTTCCACGACACTGCACAAGACACGGCGGCGACCGGGGTCGGCGTTCTGGCGGGCCCAGTAGATGCCCTTGACCGCGAGGTTGTCACTCTCCGTGCCGCCTCCAGTGAAGATCACTTCGGAGGGGCGGGCGCCCAGGGCTTCGGCAATGATCTCGCGGGACTCCTCCACAACGCGGCGTGCACGGCGGCCCGAAGAGTGCAACGCGGAGGCGTTGCCCACGGTGGACAAAGCCTCGGTCATCGCCGCTACGGCTTCGGGCAGCATCGGGGTGGTCGCCGCATGGTCGAGATAGGTCATCGCCACATCAGGGTAGTCCGCTCCAGCCCGTGACGAAGTCCACCCTGGGCCCGGAAGTGGCCTGTCACACCTTCCGCGGCCATCGGCTGGTCACTCGAACTCCCAGCAAAGCGAGCAGAACGAGGGCAACAGCGAGGATCGCCATCGCCGGCGACGGGTGAACGGCCGAGGCGACCACGGCCAGCAGGACGCCGCCGAGGCCGATGAGCAGGGCCGAGCCGACCCAGTCGGCCAGCTGCATCGCGGAGGTGTTGAAGCCGCGTTCGCCTTCTGGGGAGTAGCGGAGCAGGAGGACGGAGATCGCGGGCATGGCGATGCCCATCCCGGCGCCGCCGATGGCGCAGATCACGAAGGCCAGCCACGCGGGGCACCAGGGCTGGGCTATGAAGCCGAAGCCCACCAAGGCCACGGCGACCAGGGCGAAGCCGATGCGGAGCGTCGCCTCGCGGGACCAGTCCAGGAACCGTCCCTGAAGTCCGGAGGCAGCCGACCAGCCGAGGGCGGTGATCGTCAACGGCAAGCCGGCCAGAGCGGGGCCGTAGCCGTGGACGGCGCTCATCGTGAGGGGCAGGTAGGCCTCCATCCCGGCGTAGGCGCCGGAAAGCAAAGCGCGGGAGGCGACGACGGTGGGCAGGCCGGGGCGGAAGGTCAAAGTGCCCGCGGGGAGCAGCTTCCGAAGCGCCAACCCGAGCGCCACGAGGCCGACGGCGCCGTAGACGAGGGCGAGAGGCGACGGGTGCTGAGCGGCCCACGTCAAGGCGGCGACACCGAGCGCGGCGACGACGGCCGGGACGACGCCGGCGCGGCGCGCCTCCGCGGCCGGGACGTGATCGGGCAAGCCGCGAACGACGACGACCAGCAGCGCGACACTGACGGCGACCAGCGGAACCAGGCCGAGAAATACCCAGCGCCACCCGATGCTGACGGTGATCAGGCCGGCGACCGAAGGGCCGATCACGGCGGGCAGGACCCAGGCGGCGGCGTTCGCGGCGTAGATGACGGGGCGTTCGCGGTCGGTGAACGTCAGGGCGATGAGCAGGGACACCGCGACAAGCAGGAAGCCTGAGCCAAGACCCTGGAGGGCGCGGCCGGCCAGGAGCATGGGCATCGACGTTGCGGTGCCGGCCACCACGAGGCCGGCGGCGAACAGCGCCGGACCGGCCAGGAGCGCGGGTGCCGGGCCGCGACGGTCGCCCATGCGGCCGGACAGGACGGTCGCGACGACGCTGGCGATCAGGAACGTCGTGAACGGCCACGAGTACAGCGCGAGGCCGTGCAGTTCGGCGACGAGCGTGGGCATGGCCGTGGCGACGCCCATGCTTTCGAAGGCCACCAACGTGACCACGAGCAGCAAGCCGATCGTCGTGAGCCGGTGCTCGCGGCTCCACAGCACGCTTCTTCGGGGCTGGGCCTGGGCATCGACGGTTCGGCTCATGATCGACAGCCTGCAACCTCCAGCCCTGTGGAGGTCAAGCCGCTTTTCACGCGGTCCGGTGCACCGCCACCGGGTCGAGCCTCAGGTCGCGGGCGAGCGCGGCGGCTTCGCCGCGGGAGCTGACCTCGAGTTTCTCGAGGAGGTTGCGGACGTGGAACTTCACCGTGTGCTCGCTGAGCTGCAGCTGCGCGGCGATCTGACGGTTGCGCAGCCCCTGCGAAATGCCCGAAAGGACTTCGACCTCCCGCGCGTTGAGCCGGTCGAGCGGGCGCAGTTCGGGCGGCTCGACCGTGTCCAGCGGCAGGGCGGCGGTGATCGTCGCGCCCCAGCCCGGGACTGCGTCGACCTCCCAGCTGCCGCCGAGGGGCGTGATGCGTTCGGTGAGCCCCGGGTCGAGGACGACGTCGGGGATGTCTGGCGCGTCGTCGCGGACGGTGATGCGGAGGGCGGCGCCGTCGAGGCGCCACGAAGCGCGGATGCGGGTCGTGTCGGGGCGGTCGAGGGCCGCGATGACCAGGCCGCGCGTGACAGTGCGGGCCGTGTGGGCGATGTCCTGCCGCAGCTGGCGGTCGTCGGTGGGGGCGACGAGGTCGACGGCGACGTCGGCGTGGCCGACCACCGGCGAAAGCTGGTCGGCGAGCACGCCGAACGCGGCGCGAGCGGACTCCGCGGACAACGCCTGGTCACGGTCCGCAACCGCGCGCAGGTCCAGGAGCGCGCGAGCGGCCAGGTCGGTCGCCGTCTGGCGCGCGGCCGCGTCGCCGAGCCGGCCCGAGCGCAGGACGGCCAGGAGCGCGACAAGCGTGGCCGCGTGCGTCTGGCCGAGGTCGGTGACGGTCTGGGCGCGCGCGGACGCGGCGGCGAGGTTGCTGGCGAGGACGTCGGGACCGGGGTCGACGGCGCGTTGACCGGCGTCTGTGCTGGTCAGGTGCCAGAGACGGGCGGCGAGCCCCAAGGCCTCGGCGGACGGCTCGGCGACGGACGGCACCAGGGCGATCACCGCACCGTTGCCGACGGCGGGGCGGGAGGTGAGCAGGACCAGGCGACGTTCGACGCCGGCGAGCACACCATCGAGGACCACGGCCTCACCCGGGACGGCTCGCTCGGCGCGGTGGTCCAGCTCGGCGCTGGTCACGGCACCGGTGATGGTCGTGTCGCCGGTGACCTTGAACGGGCTGCGCGGGCAGTCGCCCGTCTGCATGGCGGCCGCGCGGTGCGGCAGCACGGCGGCGAGCTCCTGAGAGAAGCGCGGCAGCATCTCGGGCCGCGGTGCGGAGATGACACGCACGGCGACGTCGAGCACGTGGGCCGGGTTCGTCCAGGAGGCGTCCATGTGTCCACGGTAGGCGCGTACGAAGGGACCGGTCCTGCTCTTCCGGATAGTGAACGCTACTCGTCCGAGCGGTTCGGATCGCGACGCGGGACAGTTGACTCGAAGCAGGACGAACGACCGTCCCGAATCGAAGGAAAGTACGAGGAACCATGCGAGCCATCACCTTCGCCGCGTACGGCGGCCCGGACGTCCTGCAGCTCAGCGACGTCCCGCTGCCCGAACCCGGCCCCGGGCAGGTCCGCGTCGCCGTGCGGCGCGCGGGCGTGAACCCCATCGACTGGAAGATCCGCAGCGGCGCCATGGCCCAGGGCTCAGCGCCGAAGACCCCGCAGATCCCCGGCGCCGAGTTCTCCGGCGTCGTGGACGCGGTGGGCGACGGCGCGACGGTGGCCGTCGGCGACGAGGTCTTCGGATGGTCGACCACCGGCGCGTACGCGGAGTATGCGCTGGCCACGGCCATCGCCCGCAAGCCGGCCAGCCTGTCGTGGGAAGACGCAGCGGCGTTGCCCGTAGCCGGCGAAACGGCGTTGCGCGTCCTGCGGCTGCTGGACGTCAAGGCCGGCGACCTGCTGCTGATCCACGGCGCGAGCGGTACCGTCGGGCGCTTCGCGACGCAGGCGGCCGTCGCGCTCGGGGCGACCGTCATCGGCACGGCGGGGCAACGCAGCCTCGACGACGTGAAGTCGCTCGGCGCCATCCCCGTCCTCTACGGCGACGGCTGGCCGGAGCGCGTCCGCGAGGCGGCGGACCGGCCGGTGGACGCCGTGTTCGACGCGTCGGGTCACGGTGTGCTGCCGGAGTCCGTGGAGCTTCGCGGGTCGAAGGAGCGGGTGGTGACCATCGCGGACGGGGCGGCGTTCGAGCTCGGGCTGCCGTTCTCGGCCGGTGGCGCGGACGACCAGAAGCCCGAGGTGCTGGAGGAGATCCTCGAGTACGCGGGACGCGGGCTGCAGATCGCGCAGGGCAAGAGTTACCCGCTGGAGGACGCCGCGGCCGCGCAGCAGGAGAGCCAGGCGGGGCATCCGGGAGGGAAGATCACGATCGTCGTTTCCTGACGATCTGAGGGGTCGAACGTCTCAGCCGGACGGTGGTTCGGCTGAGACAAGCTCCACCTGATCGTGTGGAGGTCTTCGATCATCACGCCGGTTTCTTGGCATAATTGCCTGGTCAGAGAGTTTTGCCATTGAAAGGCGATGGTGTCGGGTCGGTTGGTGAGGTCTTCTCCGGAGGCTGGCCGGAGGGATGCTCGCCGACGTTGCCACTGAAGGGCGACGCGCGGGAGACGTCGTCCCCTGGCTCGGCGTTCTGTGGCTGACCGGAGAACCGCTCGCACGGGATTTGCCGCTCAGTGGCGACGGCCTGCGAACGGCGGCTGGGCGGCGTCCGCGAGGCGGCAACCAGAGTTCGGCGCATGGCGGCAAGTGCGTACCCGAGGTCGGTCGCACGTGATTGCCGGGGTTTCGCCGTTCAGCGGCGACGCCCAGGCGACGCGACCGCCGCGTCTGAGTAGACAGCGGTTCGCGGGTGTCGCCGTTCAGTGGCGACACCCGCGAACCTGCAGGTCAAGCATCAAAGCCGGCTCAGTGAACCGGCTGCGCCTCGGCCGTTTCGACGGACGCCTTGGCCGGAGGAGCCGTGGACACCCGACGGCGACCCTGGGCCGGGATCCGGACTGTCCCAAGCGCCGAGTGCACCGACGCCTCCGCAAGGGCGGCGAGCGAGCGGCGGTCTTCCGCACGCCCCGGGGCGATCTCAGGGCAGACATGCGCCTCGAGGACCAAGCCACGCAGCGAGGCCACTCGCCGCAGGGAGGCGATGAGGGACTCCGGTCCGATGAAGGCCGGCATGCTGGTCTCGCGGCCGTCGGCGAGGCGGTAGCGCAGGGCGATGGGGCGGACGGGCACGCCACCGTCGATGGCGGCTTGGAAGGTGGCCGTGGTGAAGCGGCCGGAAGCGAGGCCGCACCACGTGGTGCCTTCGGGGGTGACGTTGACGAGCGAGCCGGAGCGCAGGGCGTCGGCGAGCTCGGTCATGGTGTCGGGCAGCGTGCGGAGGCGTTCGCGGTTGAGGAAGATGCTGCCGCCGCGGCGGACGAGGGTGCCGAGGACCGGCCAGGAGCCGATTTCGACCTTCGCGAGGGCGCGCATCGGACGCAAGGCGTTGATGGCGACGATGTCCAGCCACGAGATGTGGTTGTTCACCACCAGCGCGCCGCGGCCGGCGGGGGGGGCCAGGAAGTCGGCACCGCCCCGGACGACCAGCTTCACGCCGAACGCGCGGAGCACCGCGCGGAAAATGGTCCGGACCAGGCGTTCCTGGCCCCGGCCGCGCAACACGAGCAGCAGGGGCGCGGTCAGGAGAGCCGCCAGGACCACGCCGATCGCCGAAGTGAAGCGAAGCACGCGACGCGGGAACGAGACCGTGGCAGCGCCTTCGGTGAGGCAGCCGTCGCCGCAGGGCGACGTCGGCATCCAGGCGTGGCTCATACCTGCACTCCGAGGAAGAACTTGAGGTAACGCTCGTCGATCTTGTGCAGGTCGAGCAGCACGAAGAAGTCGGCGACGCCGAAGTCCTCGTCGAGTGCCGGCGGGCCGCAGACCTCGGCGCCGAGCCGCACGTAGCCCTTGATCAGCGGCGGCAGCATGGCGCGGTCGGGGCGTGCGACAGAGTCGGAACCCCACGGGTGCAGCGGCGAAACGCGGCGGGTCTCGTCGGCGTAGTGCTTGGCGCGCAACACATCCCAGACGCCGGCGGCGTAGCTGCCGCCGTCGCTCAGTGGCACGGACGCGCAGCCGGCGAGGTAGCGGTGGCCGGAAAGCAGCATGTACCGCGCGATCCCCGCCCACACCAGGCTTACGACGGCGCCGCTGCGGTGGTCCGGGTGAACGCAGGAGCGGCCGGTCTCGACGAGCGTCGAGCGCAGGCCGGAAAGGGCCGTCAGGTCGAATTCGCTGTCGGAGTACAGACTGCCGGCCTGCGAAGCGCGCTCCGGCGGCAGCATGCGGTAGCAGCCGACGATGTCGCCGGTCTTGTCGTCGCGCACCACGAGGTGGTCGCAGAACTCGTCGAAGTAGTCGACGTCGAGACCGGGCTTCAGGGAATTGAGGTGGGCCCCCATCTCCTCGGCGAAAACCTGGTGCCGCAGCTTCTGCGCGGCGAGCACTTCTTCGTTCGCGTGGGCCACGAGCAGGGAGTACCTCGGCGCATCGGCCGGGAGCTCGACACCCGCCTGATCAGTGCTGACGAGGAGCTGAGACGACGTCATGAACACTGTGTACCTGCGACCTGGAAACCGCGGAGAGTGCCAATCGATGACCGATTAGTGCACGTTGAGTTAATTGCAGGTTCTCAGGCTTTTCTCAGGGTCCGACATAGGCCGAAGGCCGCTGAGCGGTACATCGCCCAGCGGCCTTCGGTGCGGGAAAACGTCAGCCCTTGCGCTTCTCCACGGCCTCCGTCAGCTGCGGCGCGACGTTGAACAGGTCGCCCACGATGCCGAAGTCGGCGATCTCGAAGATGGGCGCCTCGGCGTCCTTGTTGACGGCGATGATCGTCTTCGACGTCTGCATGCCGGCGCGGTGTTGGATCGCTCCGGAGATGCCGAGCGCGATGTACAGCTGCGGCGACACCGTCTTGCCGGTCTGGCCCACCTGGAACTGCGCCGGGTAGTAGCCGGAGTCGACGGCTGCGCGCGAAGCGCCGACAGCCGCGCCGAGCGAGTCGGCCAGCTTCTCGACGACGTCGAACTTCTCGGCCGAACCGACACCGCGGCCACCGGAGACGACGATCGACGCCTCGGTGAGCTCCGGACGGTCGCCACCGACGATCGGCTCGATGCCGGTCACCTTCGCGGACTTCGCCGCGTCCTGCGCCGGAATCTCGACGGTCTCCTCGGCGGCAGCACCGTCGGCGGCCTCGGCCTCGACGGCACCCGGACGCACCGAGATCACCGGCGTGCCCTTGGCAGCCTTGGACTTCACGGAGAACGCGCCACCGAAGATGGACTGGTCCACCGAACCGTCGGCGTTCACGCCCACCGCGTCGTAGAGCAGACCGGAGCCCAGCCGCACGGCGACGCGCGCGGCCACCTCCTTGCCCTCGGCGCTGGCGGCGACGAGCACGGCGGCCGGCGAAGCCTGCTCCGCGAGCTTCGTCAGCACGTCGACCTTCGGGGTCACCAGGTAGCTCGTGGCGTCGTCGCCCTCCGCGACGTAGACCTTCGCGGCACCGTGGCCGGCGAGCGCTTCCTTGGCCTTGGCCGCGGTGCCCGTGGGGCCCACGACGACGGCCGAGGGCTCACCGAGCGCGCGGGCGGCGGTCAGCAGCTCGAGCGTGACCTTCTTGACATCACCGTCGACGTGGTCGACGAGGACGAGTACTTCAGCCATTTTTCGTGATCCTCCTCGAAACCGTGTCTCAGATGAGCTTCTGCGCGACCAGGTACTCGGCGACCTTGGTGCCGCCGTCGCCCTCGTCCTCCACCTTCTCGCCCGCGGTGCGCGGTGGCTTCGGGGACGACTCGAGCACGGTGGACCACGCGTTGGCGAGGCCGACCTCGCCCGCGTCGATGCCGAGGTCGGCGACGGTGAACGTCTCGACCGGCTTCTTCTTGGCGGCCATGATGCCCTTGAACGACGGGTAGCGCGGCTCGTTGATCTTCTCGCCGACGCTCACGAGCGCGGGCAGGTTCGCCTCGAGGTGGGTGATGCCGTCCTCGGTCTCGCGGTCGGCCTTCACGCTGGAGCCCTCGACGGTCAGCTGGCGCACGTAGGTCAGTTGCGGCAGGCCGAGCAGCTCGGCGACGATCGCCGGCACGGCGGCGCCGCGGCCGTCGGACGCCTCGTTGCCGGCGATGATCAGGTCGTAACCCTCGACCTTGCCGATCGCGGCGGCCAGCACCTTTGCGGTGGCGATGGCGTCGGAGCCGTGCAGCGCCTCGTCGGAGACGTGGATGGCCTTGTCGGCGCCCATGGACAGCGCCTTGCGGATGGCGTCAGTGGCGCGGTCGGGGCCGACGGAGATCACGGTGACCTCGCCCTCGCCCGCCTCCTTGATCTTCAGCGCCTCTTCGACGGCCTTCTCGTTGATCTCGTCGAGCACGGCGTCTGCGGATTCGCGGTCAAGTGTGTTGTCGGCACCGGAGAGCTTCCGCTCCGAATAGGTGTCCGGTACCTGCTTGACCAGGACAACGATGTTCGTCATGGGTCTTCTTCGACCTCCCGGTTGGGGCCGGCTCTCGGCCGCGGGACAGTGCTCTACTGGCCGGTAGATTAGGGCCATTCAGGCGACGGGACCCGCCGAGGTGACGGCATTCACCTGGATGAGCAATCTTTTGAGACCATCGTCCCGATAGTCCGCCGGTTAACCCGTCCAGCACACCGCTCGCCCGATCGGACCAACGGTGGGCTACTGGCAGTAGGCCGACAGGCGTTAACCTCCCCGACCATGCCCGCGCACATCGCCGTAGTCACGGACTCGACCTCGTGCCTGCCCGACAAACTCGCCGCCCGTTGGGGCATCGGCGTGGTGCAGGTTCAGCTGCACGTCGGGGATCAGACGGACGACGAACACCGGTTCGACCGCAACGAGCTCATCGCCGCCATGAAAACCGGCCACAGCGTCACCACCTCGCCGCCCGACCCGGGTGCGTTCTTCTGGACGTACCAGGACGCCGCCGCACGCGGCGCGTCCGCCATCGTCAGCCTGCACATCTCCGGCCGCCTTTCGGAGACCGTGCAGGCGGCCCGCGAGGCGGCGCAGCAGGTCCGGATTCCCGTGCACATCATCGACAGCGGAACGGCCAGCATGAGCCTCGGTTACGCAGCGGTGTCGGCCGCGCGCGTCGCCGGCGCCGGGGGCCAGCTCGCGCGCGTGCTGGAAGCCGCCGAGCGCCGCGTTCGCGCCGCCACCGAGCTGATTTACGTGGACACGCTCGAATACCTCCGGCGCACGGGACGCGTCGGAGCCGCCCAGTCGTTGGTGGGTACGGCGTTCTCGATCAAGCCGTTGCTCACCGTGCGTAACGGTGAAGTGTCGCCGCTGGCGCGCGTTCCCGGCACGAAACGCGCGATGAACCGTCTGGTGGACCTCGCGGTGAAGGCCGCGGGCGACCAGCGCGTGGACATCGCGGTGACGCGCTTCGGCTCCGACGAAACCGAGGTCGTGCGGCGCCTGAGGGACCGCATCCCCGGGATCACGGACGTCGTGGTCGGCGACGCGAGCACAGTGATCGGCGCGCACGTCGGCCCGGGCGCGCTGAGCATCACCGTGTCGCCGAGCTGACCCGCTTCCGTCCCGGCACGAGCAGCACGACGAGCGGCACCAGCACGCCCAGCGCGAGCGTTGACAGGATCATTACTCGGTCGACCGTCGCGAAGTGGCCGACGTGCCCGAGGTGGTAGACGAAGTGCGGCACGGCGAACAGCAGCGCCGCGACGGCCGCCAGGCGCGCGACGGCTGTGGTGCCGATCACGGCGGCGCCGATCAGCGTCGCGGCCAGCGCCAGGTTGAGGGCGCCGAAGTCGCGGATGAGGTGTTCGTCGAACGCTCCGTCCATGCTGACCCAGCCGTGTCGGAAGCCGGGAAAGTCCTGGTAGAAGCCCAGGGGCGACAGGAGTGGCCACAGCCCCGTCGCCGCCGTGACGACGCCGAGCAGCACCAGCAGCACGCGCGTGAGGGTCCGTTGCATGGGGCTGGAACGAGACGGCGGTCAGGAACGTGACACGCGCTAGGGTCGCGCAGGTGACCAACGCAGCCACCCGGGCCGAGGCACTTCACCTCACCGGCGAACGGACCGTCCCCGGCATCCCCGAGGAGAATTACTGGTTCCGTCGCCACGAAGCCGCCTACTTCGCCCTGCTCCCCCACTGCGCCGGCGCGACCGTGCTGGAGGCGGGCTGCGGTGAGGGTTACGGCGCGGGTCTGATCGCGAAGACGGCGCGACGCGTGCTGGCGCTGGACTACGACGTGCCGACGACGGAGCACGTCGCGCGCCGGTACCCGGAGGTCGCGGTGGCACGCGCGAACCTGGCGTATTTGCCGTTGAGGGGCGAATCCGTGGACGTGGTCGCGAACTTCCAGGTGATCGAGCACCTGTGGGACCAGGACGGGTTCCTCGCCGAGTGCTTCCGCGTGCTGCGGCCGGGCGGGAAACTGCTGGTCACGACGCCGAACCGGCTCACGTTCACGCCGGACTCCGACACGCCGCTGAACCCGTTCCACACGCGGGAGCTCGCACCGTCCGAATTGGACGGTCTGCTGCGCGCCGCCGGGTTCGTCGTCCAAACGCTACAGGGGTTGCATCACGGGGACCGGCTGCAGGATCTGGAACGCGCGTACGGCGGCTCGATCATCGACGCGCAGCTCGAAGTGGTGATGGGCTCGCTGCCCGGGCAGGCCGTGTGGCCGGCGGGGTTGCTCGCCGACGTCGCGGCGATCGGGGCGGAGGACTTCTCCGTCCGCGGTGCTGACCTGGACGCGAGCCTCGATCTGGTCGCGGTGGCGGTGCGCCCGTGACTCCGTCCTCTTCGGAAGGCACTTTTTGCCTCGTCCTGCACAGCCACCTGCCCTGGTTGCCGCACCACGGCAGCTGGCCCGTCGGCGAGGAGTGGCTCTACCAGGCCTGGGCGCATTCGTACCTGCCGGTCGTCGACCTGCTGCAGCGTTTCGCCGCTGAGGGGCGACGTGATGTCCTGACGCTCGGCATGACGCCCGTGCTCGCGGCGCAGCTCGACGATCCGTACGCGATCCGCGCGTGCCACGACTGGCTCGGCCATTGGCAGCTGCGCGCGCAGCACGCGTCGACGCTGTGGGGCGGCGACCCGCTCCTGCGCGACCTTGCCGCGGCCGAGCACCAGACGGCCGCGCGCGCGACGGAGGAGCTGGAGACGCGCTGGCGCCACGGGTTCTCGCCGATCCTGCGGTCGCTTGTGGACAGTGACACGATCGAGCTGCTGGGGGGACCGCTCGCGCACCCGTTCCAGCCGTTGCTGGACGAGGACGTCCGCTCGTTCGCCCTGCGCGAAGGCCTGGCCGATACGCAGCTGCGCGCCGGGCGGCGGCCGGAGGGCATCTGGGCTCCGGAATGCGGCTACGAGCCCGGCATGGAGCGCGGTTACGCGGCGGCCGGCGTGCAGCGGTTCCTGGTCGACGGGCCGTCGCTGCACGGCGACACGTCGGCGGCGCGAACGGTCGGCTCCTCGGACGTGGTGTGTTTCGGGCGCGACCTCGAAGTGACGTACCGCGTCTGGTCGCCGAAAGCCGGCTACCCCGGCCACGCGGCGTACCGCGATTTCCACACGTGGGCGCACGAAGTGGGGTTGAAGGCTTCGCGCGTCACCGGCAAGCAAGTGCCGCCGCACGAGAAGGCGCCGTACGACCCGGCGCTGGCGGCCGGTGTGCTCGGTACGCACGTGAAGGACTTCGTCGACACGGTCGTCGCGCGGCTGCGTTCGCTGCGGGAGCAGCACGGGCGCGAGTCGTTGGTGGTCGCGGCGTACGACACGGAGCTGTTCGGGCACTGGTGGCACGAGGGTCCCGCGTGGCTCGAGGGGGTTCTGCGCGCGTTGCCCGAGGCGGGCGTGCGCGTGACGACGCTGAAGGGCGCGCTGGAGGCCGGCCACGTGGGGGCGCCGATCGACCTGCCGGCGTCGTCGTGGGGCTCGGGCAAGGACTGGCGCGTGTGGGACGGCGAGCAGGTGGCCGACATGGTGCAGGACAACACCGCGTTGCAGAAACGCTTGCTGGACCTCGTTTCCGGGCACTTCGGGGAGCACGGGGGGACCGCTCGCGACACCGTGGCCGACCAGGCCGTCGCGGAGGCGATGCTGGCGTTGTCGAGCGATTGGGCGTTCATGGTCACCAAGGACTCCGCCGCGGACTACGCGCGCCGGCGCGCCCGCGTGCACACCTCGCGGTTCGACGAGCTCGCCGGGCTGCTGCGCTCGGGCGACCGTGCCCGCGCGCACGAGCTCGCGGCGGAGTACCGCCGCGCCGATGGACCGTTCGGACAGCTGGACGCACGACAGCTGCTGCCACACAAGTGAAAGGGACACCGAGGAATGAGCATTCGCGACATCCCGCTGAAGACGCTCTCGGGTGAGGACACCACCCTGGGCGCGCTCGGCGGCAAGGCGCTGCTGGTGGTCAACGTCGCCTCGAAGTGCGGCCTGACCCCGCAGTACACCGGCCTGGAGCGGCTGCAGGAACGCTACGGCGACAAGGGTTTCTCCGTCGTCGGGTTCCCGTGCAACCAGTTCGCCGGCCAGGAGCCCGGGACGGCCGACGAGATCCAGACGTTCTGCTCCACCACCTACGGCGTCACCTTCCCGCTGTTCGAGAAGGTTGAGGTGAACGGCGACGACCGTCACCCGCTGTACTCCACGCTCACCCAGACTGCGGACGCCGAGGGTGAAGCGGGCGACGTGCAGTGGAACTTCGAGAAGTTCCTGATCAACTCCGACGGTGAGGTCGTGGGCCGGTTCCGTCCGCGGACCGAGCCCGAGGACGACACCGTGGTGAAGGCGATCGAGGCTGTGCTGCCTGCCTGATTTTGACGGTCGGCGAAGGGCGGGGACTCCGTTGGGGTTCCCGCCCTTTTTCCGTGTCGCCGTTCAGTGGTGAAACGTCTCTAGCTGGGGTTTTGCTGCTCCTGGGCGGCTTCGACGGCCGGGGACGAGCCGCGGGCGATGACGGCGCGGTTGCGAGCCGCCGCAACATCCGCGTCGAGTTTGGTCAAGCGGCGGTCGTAGGTGAGGAGGCCGTTGACCTCGTTTTCGACGTCCGTGGTCTGGGTGTAGATCGCCCCTGAGAGGCCCAGTTCGTCCACGAGGGACTCGAGTCGGGCGCTGAGCTCCGAGTAACGGCACGTGAGGTGATCGGCGTCAGCGGTCATCTCGTACGCGTTGGGCGGGCCGGGCCAGCGGTGGTCGTCGAGGACGAGACCGAGGCCACCGTACTCACCGTCGACGAGCGCGCGGTGGTCCTCCACGCGCGGCTCGCCGGGGCCGACGTACGTGTGGTCGTCGTAGACGTCGCCGGCACCCACGTCGGTGCGGGAGAAGCAGCAGTTGACGCCGCTGTTGGCCACGACGAGGCGAGTCGGGTCGAGTTCCTTCACCATCTCGGCGATCCGCGCGGTGTCGAACTCGCCCCAGCCCTCGTTGAACGGCACCCACGCGACGATCGACGGCACGTTGCGCAGCTGCCGCACCATTTCCCTCAGCTCTGCCTCGAAGCGTTGCTTGCCCTCGGGCACCGGGTCCGGCGCCGGCCCGGGCGGCCCGTCGAACGACACCACCAGCGACGGCATGTCCTGCCACACGAGCAGCCCCATCCGGTCGGCCCAGTGGTACCAGCGCGCGGGCTCGACCTTCACGTGCTTGCGCACGAAGTTGAAGCCGAGCTCTTTCGTCTTTTCGAGGTCGAACCGCAGGGCGTCGTCGGTGGGCGCGGTGTAGCCGCCGTCGGGCCAATAGCCCTGGTCGAGCGGGCCGTGGAGGAACGTGATCCGCCCGTTGAGGGCGATGCGGGGTCGGCCGGCGGAGTCCGGGACGAGCTCCACGGTGCGCAGGCCGCCATAGCTGGTGACCTCGTCGAGCACCTCGCCGTGGTGGTCGAGCAGGCGCACGGTGAGGTCGTAGAGATACGGGTCGTCGGGAGTCCACCAGTGGGGCTCCGGGACGTCCGCCCGCAGCCGCGTGCCGGCCGCTCCGCGGACGCTGACGATCTCGTCGCCGCTGGGTGGCGAAACGCTCAGCTCGACCTGAGCGCCACCCTTGACCTGCGGAAACACGGTGAAGCCCGCGAGGTCCGGAGTGATCTCCAGGTCCTCGATGCGATCGGAGGGCACCGGTTCGAGCCACACCGGTTGCCAGATCCCGGACGTCGGCGTGTAGCAAATGCCGCCCGGCGCGTTGCGCTGCTTTCCGAGCGGGAACGGCGAGATGTCGGTGCGGTCCTCGGCGCGAACGGTCAGTTCCTGCGGCCCGGACACACGCAGCGCATCGGTGACATCCGCCTGGAACGCCGTGTAGCCACCCTCGTGGGTGACCACGAGCTGGTTGTTCACCCAGACCTTCGCCGTCTGGTCGACCGCGCCGAAGTGCAGCAGCACCCGTTCGCCACGCCAGTCGTCCGGGACCACGAACAACCGCCGGTACCAGAGGACCTCGTCGCGCCGGTTGATCCCGGAGAGGGCCGATTCCGGCGCGAAGGGGACCAAGATGCGCTCGCCGTAGCCGACGGGCCGGGGTTCCTCGGGCGAAGACGGCCACCCTGCGTAGTCCCAGACGCCGTTGAGGTTCAGCCACCGCGGCCGCCTCAGCTGCGGTCTGGGGTAGTCGGAGAGCACGTCGGAGGGGCTGACGAGGTCGGTCCACGGCGTCGTCAGGGGCGGGTCCGCACGCTGCCACTCGGGCTGGCTGGAAGTCATCACCTCCGATGGTGACAGAGTTCGAAGGCGGCGACAGCCGGGCCGCCCGGCGGAAGCGACTGGCGAGTAACCTCTGGCCATGCGCGTGCTGATGTTGTCGTGGGAGTACCCGCCCGTGGTCATCGGCGGGCTCGCCCGGCACGTGCACGCGCTGGCCCGACACCTCGCCCAGCAGGGCCACGACGTGGTCGTTCTCTGCCGTCACCAGGCCGGCACCGACGCGTCGACGCACCCGCGCAGCGACCGCGACGTCGAGGGCGTGCGGCTGATCCGCGTGGCCGAGGACCCGATGCACCTGACGTTCGAGCGCGACCTCGTCGCCTGGACGCTCGCCATGGGCCACGCCATGATCCGCGCCGCGCAGGACCTGCTGCGCACGTGGCAGCCCGACGTCGTCCACGCGCACGACTGGCTCGTGACCCACCCGGCGATCGCCATCGCCGAGGCCGCGCGGGTGCCGCTCGTCGGCACCGTGCACGCGACCGAGGCGGGCCGGCATTCCGGCTGGCTTTCGCACCCGCTCAACCAGCAGGTGCACTCCGTCGAGTGGTGGCTGGCCAACCGCGCCGACGCGGTCATCACGTGCTCGCAGGCGATGCGCAAGGAAGTGGCGCACCTGTTCGAGATCGAGGCCGCCGACGTCACCGTGATCCACAACGGCATCGAAGAACGCAGCTGGCGCGTCTCGGCCGCCGAGGTGGCGAAGATGCGCGAACGGCACAGCCCCGACGGCGCGCCGTTCCTGCTGTTCTTCGGCCGGCTGGAGTGGGAGAAGGGCGTGCAGGACCTGCTGGCCGCGCTCCCCCGCATCCGTCGCCAGTTCCCGGGCACGCGCGTGGTCGTCGCCGGTAAGGGGCGACACCACGACGAGCTGGTCGCCCAGGCGCGCAAGCTACGGATTCGCCGCGCGGTGGACTTCGTCGGTCACCTGCCCGACCGTGACCTGCGGGCGCTGCTGGCCGCGGCGGACGCGGTGGTGCTGCCGAGCCGGTACGAGCCGTTCGGGATCGTCGCCCTGGAGGCCGCGGCCGCGAAGGCGCCGCTCGTCGCGTCGACGGCGGGTGGACTCGGCGAGGTGGTCGTCGACGGGGAGACAGGGCTGGCGTTCGAACCGGGCGACGTCGCGGGGCTGGCCACGGCGGTCACGACCGTCCTGGGTGACGCCGTCGCCGCGACCCGGCGCGCGCGAGCGGCCCAGTCGCGCCTCGCGGCGGACTTCGACTGGGGACGCATCGCCGAGGCGACCGCGGAGGTCTACCGGCGCGCGCGCATGGGTGAACCGATCGAGCTGGGACGCCCGAAGATCGCGACGGGCAACGCGTTCGAACTCTGAATCGGCCCGCCGTCAGAAGTGGCAGGGCCAGACGCACGCGGCGTACGCGTGCGCTTTCGAGTGCGCCGAAACCGCCGGCGCCGCGGTGAGAGCAACTGCGAAAACGGCGAGTAAAGCAGCGACGACGGCTCTGGATCTGCCGGTCACGACGGCTCCTTGGATTTTCGGTGGGGTGCTCGAAGCATCCGTTGGTCGTCGCGCGCGAAACAATAGCGGAAGCAGTACGTAGGCCTACCCGAAAGCGGCGAGTGACCGGTTCGTCCGGCTGCGTCGCGGGAATGTGGAACGCATGGTGTCGCCGCTCATCGACCACGCGGCCGGGCTCGTTCCGGCCGTCGTCGGGATGCGTTGTGCGCCAGTCTTTTGCCGTTTTTCGACCCATGGATTGTTCAACAATCCGCGTTCCGCCCTGCCTGGGCCGGTGACGAGACCGTGGTGAGGACGTTGTTCTTCGATCGAATCGACGCCGGACGGCGACTCGGGCGGATCCTGGCCAGGCAGCCGTGGGTCGAACCTGTCGTGCTCGGGTTGCCCCGTGGGGGCGTGCCGGTGGCGGCCGAGGTCGCCAAGGTGCTCGGGGCTCCGCTGGACGTCGTGGTCGCTCGGAAGATCGGGGCGCCTGGGCGGCGAGAGTTCGGCGTCGGCGCGGTGACGGCTGAGGGGCCGCCCTACTACTCGACGCCGGCGTTGCGCGCGTTCGGGCTCACGCCGAAGGCGATGGAGCCGGCGTGTGCGCTCGAGCGGGCCGAGGCGCGTCGCCGTTTGGCGGCCTATCGCGACGGGCGCCCGGAAGTCGCGGTGGCCGGCCACGACGTGATCGTGGTCGACGACGGACTAGCGACCGGCGTCACCGCGATGGCCGCCGTCCGCGACCTTCGCGACGCGCGACGCGTGGTGCTGGCCGTACCGGTGTGCGCGCCGGACGCCGTCGCGGAGTTCGAGGGCGAGGTGGACCAGTTCATCGCCGTCGCCGCGCCGAGGCGATTCAGTGCCGTGGGTCGTTGGTACGTCGACTTCACCCAGGTGTCGGACGCGACCGTGATGCGGCTCCTCGGGAAGGGATGAAGGGGACCTTCATCCCACTATCCACAACGGACAGTGACGATCGCCGCCGAACGGCGAAAATCCCTGGCACGATCGGCGGTTCAGGGCGCAAGGTATGCGTGCGTCGCCACCCCGGCGATGGGCCGACGTCGACAATGAGGAGAAGCCCGATCATGGACGTCTGGTTCACCGCCGACACCCACTTCGACCACCAGCTCGTGGCCGGCCTGCGCGGGTTCGAGTCACCGCCCGAGCACGATGAGTTCGTGGTCGAGCGGTGGAACGCCACCGTCCGGCCGGGCGACCAGGTGTGGCACTTGGGTGACGTCGGCATGGGTCGGCTGGCGCGATTCTCCGACACGCTTCGGCAGCTGAACGGCGAGATCCACCTCATCACCGGCAACCACGACGAGCCGTGGCCCGGACTGCGCCAAGCGCATCGGCACCAACGCGCATGGCTGGAGCATTTCGCCACGGTGCAAGCGTTTGCGCGCCGCCGGATCGCGGGGCAGAACGTCCTGCTCAGCCATTTCCCCTACGAAGGCGACCATGTCGGCGAGGACCGCGGGTCGCAGTACCGCCTGCCCGACGAAGGGCTGTGGCTGCTGCACGGTCACGTCCACAGCGCGTGGCGCAAGCGGGGCCGGCAGCTGAACGTCGGAATGGACGTGAACGACCTTCGCCCCCTTCACCTCGACGCCATCACCACGGAGTTGGCCGAGCTCGGAAGTCCGGCCGAAACCGGCCTCTGACCAGCGAAATCCTGCTGTCGGTGATCTGTTGCCACTCAGTGGCGACGAGGCTCAGGGCACGCGGCCGGTCAGGATCGTCACGCGCACCGGTTCGCTGAACGGCGCGTGAGGCTCGATCGCCGAGCGGATGCGGTTCTCGAAGGCCGGCCGTTCGCCGCTGGGTGGTAAATCGTCCTCACCCATGGCCGAGTAGACGCCGCCGATGATCTCGTCGGCGGTGAGGTCGCCCGTGTAGTCAATGGTGCGGAGGCCGACGTCGTAGCCGGCGCCGGTCAGTGCGGCGCGGTAGCGGTCCTGGCTGGCGTCGTCCGTTCCGCAGGTCGCCGTGAGGGGGTGGCCGAACCAGTCGGACAGCACGTTGAGCAGCGCTCGCGACCAGTCGCTGTCTTGGAGCCAAAGTGGCGAACCGTTGGTGACCACCGCGATGCCGCCGCCCGGCCGGAGCATGGGCTTCACGGCGGCGAACAACGTCGGGTGGTCCATCCAGTGCAGCGCTTGCCCGATCGTGACGGCGCCGAGCCCGTCGAGCAGGGAACTCAGCGCGGTGACGTCGGTGTCGCCGCCCAGGAGCCACGACGCGTTGGTCACGCTCGCGTCGGCCGCGGCGCGGCGGGCGCGCGAAAGCATGTCGGGTGAGGGGTCCATGCCCGCGACCGCGCGGACCCGCGCGGCCATCGGCAAAGCGAGCTGTCCCGTGCCACACCCGAGGTCGAGGACCACGTCGTCCCCGGCCAGGGCGAACTCGGCGGCGATCGCATCGAACACCGCCGTCGGGTAGCCGCGGCGATAGCGGTGGTAGAACTCCGTGACTTCTCCGCTGAATCCCAGGCTCATGACTGGATCCTGGCGGCACGTCAGGGAGAAATCACGCGCGTTCGCTCACGGCCGAGGATCAGAAGATCGGGAACTCCTTGCCGTATTCGGATTCCGGGCGCTTGCCGAAGATCCAGCGTTCGCTTTCCGCGATCGGGCGGTCGTTGATGCTCGCCTCGCGGCGGCGCATGAGGCCTTCGTCGCTGAACTCCCACAGCTCGTTGCCGTAGCTGCGGAACCACTGGCCCTCGGCGTTGTGCGACTCGTACTGGAACCGCACGCCGATGCGGTTGCCGCGGAAGCCCCACAGTTCCTTGCGCAGCGCGTAGTCGAGCTCGCGCTCCCACTTCTGGGTCAGGAACTTGACGATCTCCGCGCGGCCGACGACATACTGGTCGCGGTTTCGCCACACGGAGTCCTCGGTGTAGGCGAGGGAGACCTTCTCAGGGTCGCGCGTGTTCCAGGCGTCCTCGGCGGCCTGGACTTTCTGGCGGGCGGTGTTCTCGTCGAACGGCGGGAACGGCGGACGCGGTGTCATGGCGGGCTCCTGCGCGGATCACGGGAGAACGTGCGTTCTCCCTGGTTCGGCTAGCATAGAGAACGTTGATTCTCCACACCAGAGGGACACGACGTGAACACCGCGGAAGCGACCGAACGGCTACTCGAGGCCGCCGAAGACCTGTTTTATGCCCAGGGCGTGCAGTCCGTGGGCATGGACGCCGTGCGCAGCCGCTCCGGCGTCTCGCTCAAGCGGCTCTATCAGGTGTTCCCGTCCAAGGACGACCTCGTGGCCGCCTACCTGAACACGCGCGACGAACGCTGGCGCCGGTCGCTGCGCGACTTCGTGGCCGCCCGGGGCGACGACCCGCTGGCCGTTTTCGACTGGCTGCACGAGTGGTTCAGCGAGCCCGACTTCCGGGGCTGCGCGTTCGTGAACTCCTTCGGCGAGTTCGGGACGCTCGCACCCGGCGTCGCCGCGGCCATCCACCACCACAAGGACGAAGTGCGCGTGTACCTGCGCCGGCTGGTCGCCGACGACGACCTCGCCGACCAGCTTTTCTCCCTCATGGAGGGGGCCACGGTGCTCGCCGCGATCAAGGGTGACCCCGGCGAGGCCGGCACGGCCCGCGCGGCGGCGGCGACGCTGTTGGCCGCGCGGCGATAACCCGCGGCCCTGAATTCGCCGATGAACGACCAATCAGACTGTCGGGGATTCGTCGCCGCACAGTCAGTCGGGCGTCGTGATTTGGCTGTTGAACGGCCGGCTGCGCCATCTTGACGTCACCTCAAGCGGCCAGCCGCGCCGCCGCGACTTCGCCGTTGAACGGCCAATCGCACCGTCGGGACTTCACCACTGAACGGCCAATCGCACCGTCGGGACTTCACCACTGAACGGCCAATCGCGCCATCGGGACTTCACCACTGAACGGCCAATCGCGCCATCGGGACTTCACCACTGAACGGCCAATCGCGCCATCGGGACTTCGCCACTGAGAGACCAATCGGGCGTCGTCATGTCGCCACTGAACGGCCAATCGCGCCGTCATGACGTCGCTGAGCAGCAGGGCGTCGGGGATTCGCCGTTGGGCGGCGATGCGGGCGTCGCGAATTCGCCGCTGAACGGCCGGCCGGGCCGTCGCCACTAAATGGCAACCGGCGCCGTCGTCGACAAATCGCCACCCAACGGCGAGCCGTACCTGCCCCGACGCGGTCGGAAGGGTACGCGCGGCGATCGTCCGGCGCGGCGAAACAGCGACCCAAGAGCGTGTCGCCGAATAACGGCGACAGAGCCATAGCCGCCCACGGGCGAAAGGCCAAAAAGCGCCGCCCACCAGCACATAGCCACTGGATGGCAACAGACGAAAACCCGGGTCCGGTGGCGGGGAGCCTCCGCCACCGGACCCGTCTCGCCGCACCGTCCCAAAAGCAGTGCGGGGAAACCGGCCGCCCCCGGTCAGGTCAGGGGCGGCCGGAGCGTGGTCACCGCGCGCCGCACAGGTGGCGGGCGTAGGCGCTCGTCGTGAGGAAGCTGGGGAGCTTTTCGCCGAGGGCGGTCTCGGTGAAGATGGCGCGGGCGTCGTCGAGGCGGTGGCCGGCGGGCAGGTCGGCGCGGACCGACTCGAACTCGTCGTCCAGGAACTCGACAGCCAGCTCGCGAGTAAGCGCGGTGCCGTCCGCGAACTTCGTGCCGTTGCGGATCCACTGCCACACCTGGCACCGGGCGATCTCGGCCGTCGCGGCGTCTTCCATGAGGTTGTGGATCGCGGCGGCGCCCGTGCCGCGCAGCCAGGAGTCGATGTAGCGCAGGGCGACGTTGATGTTGGCGCGAACGCCGGCCTCCGTCACTTCGCCACCGGCGGAAGCGACGTCGAGCAGGTCTGCGGCGGTGACGTCGACGTCTTCACGCAGCCGGCCCAGCTGGTTGGGCCAGCCACCCAGCACGCTGTCGAAGACTTCGCGGCAGACGGGAACCAGGCCGGGGTGCGCGACCCACGAGCCGTCGAACCCGTCGCCCGCCTCGCGTTCCTTGTCCTGGCGGACCTTCTCGAACGCCGTCGCGTTGGCGTCAGGATCCTTGCTCGGGATGAACGCCGCCATCCCGCCGATCGCGTGCGCGCCGCGGCGGTGGCACGTGCGGACCAGGAGTTCGGTGTAGGCGCGCATGAAGGGGACCGTCATCGTGACCTGCGCGCGGTCCGGCAGCACGAAGTCGGCGCCGTGCTCGGAGAAGTTCTTGATGACGCTGAAGATGTAGTCCCAGCGTCCCGCGTTGAGGCCGGCGGCGTGCTCACGCAGCTCGAAGAGGATCTCGTCCATTTCGAACGCCGCGGTGATCGTCTCGATCAGCACCGTCGCCCGGACCGTGCCGCGCGGGATGCCGAGTTCGTTCTGCGCGAACAGGAAAACGTCGTTCCACAGGCGCGCCTCGAGGTGGTTCTCGAGCTTCGGCAGGTAGAAGTACGGGCCGCTGCCGCGGGCGATCAGCTGGCGCGCGTTGTGGAAGAAGTACAGCCCGAAGTCGACCAGGCTCGCCGACAGGGGGCGACCGTCGATGCGGATGTGCTTCTCCACCAGGTGCCAGCCGCGCGGGCGGGCGACGATCGTCGCCGGGTCCTCGCCGATCGTGTAGCGCTTGCCCGACTCGGTGGTGAAGTCGATGTTGCGGCGGATGGCGTCGAACAGGTTCAGCTGGCCGTCGACGATGTTGTGCCACGTCGGCGAAGTCGCGTCCTCGAAGTCCGCGAGCCAGACCTTCGCGCCGGAGTTCAGAGCGTTGACGGTCATCTTGCGGTCGGTCGGGCTGGTGATCTCCACGCGGCGGTCCTCGAGACCGGGCGCCGGCGGCGCGATGTGCCAGCTGTCGTCGGCACGGATGCGCCGCGTCTCCGGCAGGAAGTCCAGCTGCTCCTCCCCCGACTGCACGCGCTCGCGACGACGGCGGCGCTCGTCGAGCAGCTCGCGGCGGCGTCCGGCGAAGGCGTTGTCGAGCTTGGCCACGAACTCCAGCGCGGCCGGGGTGAGGATCTCGGCGAACCGGTCACCGGCAGGACCGGTGATTTCGATGCGGTAGTTCAGCTTGTCGGCCATCTCGTACCTCCGCGAGGGAAAGAAGGGGGTGCGGGCCGGCGACCGAGTCGCCGGCCCGCGGAGAACGTCAGTGGAACTGGTCTTCTTCGGTCGAACCCTTGAGCGCGGTGGTCGAGCTCTCCGGGTTCAGGGCCGTGGACACCAGGTCGAAGAACCCGGTGCCGACCTCGCGCTGGTGCTTGGTCGCGGTGTAGCCGCGCTCCTCGGAGGCGAACTCGCGCTCCTGCAGGCCGACGTAGGCGGTCATGCCCTCACGGGCGTAGCCGTGGGCCAGGTCGAACATCGAGTAGTTCAGCGCGTGGAAGCCGGCGAGGGTGATGAACTGGAACTTGTAGCCCATGGCGCCGAGCTCGCGCTGGAACCGCGCGATGGTGTCGTCGTCGAGGTGCTTCTTCCAGTTGAACGACGGCGAGCAGTTGTAGGCCAGCATCTGGTCCGGGTACTCGGCCTTGATCGCCTCGGCGTACTTGCGGGCGATCTCGAGGTCCGGAGTGGACGTTTCCATCCACAGCAGGTCGGCGTACTGCGCGTAAGCCAGGCCGCGGTCGATGCAGGGCTCGATGCCGTTGTTGACCTCGTAGAAACCCTCGGCCGTGCGACCGCCGGTCAGGTACTTCTGGTCACGCTCGTCGACGTCGCTGGTCAGCAGCGTCGCGGCCTGCGCGTCGGTGCGGGCGACGACGAGGGTCGGCACGTTCAGCACGTCCGCGGCGAGGCGGGCGGCGTTGAGCGTGCGCTCGTGCTGCTTGGTCGGGATCAGCACCTTGCCGCCGAGGTGGCCGCACTTCTTCTCGGACGCGAGCTGGTCCTCCCAGTGCACGCCCGCGGCGCCGGCGGCGATCATGCCCTTCATCAGCTCGAACGCGTTCAGCGGGCCGCCGAAGCCGGCCTCGGCGTCGGCGACGATCGGCGCGAACCAGTCGATGTCGGTGTTGCCTTCGGCCCAGTTGATCTGGTCGGCGCGGCCCAGCGCGTTGTTGATGCGGCGGACGACGGCCGGGACCGAGTTGGCCGGGTAGAGGCTCTGGTCCGGGTAGGTCTGGCCGGCCAGGTTGGCGTCGGCCGCGACCTGCCAGCCGGACAGGTAGATCGCCTTGAGACCCGCGCGGACCTGCTGCACGGCCTGGTTACCGGTCAGCGCGCCCAGCGAGTGGACGTAGTCCTCGGTGTGCAGGAGCTCCCACAGCCGCTCCGCGCCACGACGGGCAAGCGTGTGCTCCTCGACGACCGAACCGCGAAGCTTCACCACGTCGGCGGCGGAATAGGTCCGCTGGACGCCCGCCCAGCGGGGGTCGGTCTTCCACTGCTCGGCCAGCTCGGCCGCCGCCTGGTCGAGCTGCTTGGCCTGCTCGGTCATCGGACTCTCCCGTGTTGCGAAGTTTGCGATTGCTCGCCTTGCCTGGTTACGACCCTGACACGAGCACGAAAAGGCGGTCTATAGCTCCAATTTGCCAATTTGTGTGAAGGATGCGTAGCATCTTGCAAAGCTTGCGAATCATCAGTTGGCAAGCTGGGTGAAAATCCACGGCCTTGATCGTTCACGTAATCGTTCAGGGCCGGAAACCTTCCGGCCGATCGGAGGAGCGATGGACAAAACTTTCGCCGGGGCGCGGCTACGGCATCTCCGTGAGAGCCGTTCGATGAGCCAGGCCGACCTCGCTCGTGTGCTCGAGATCTCACCCAGCTACCTGAATCAGATCGAGCACAACTCACGGCCGTTGACGGTGCCGGTGCTGCTGCGGATCACGCAGGCGTTCGGCGTCGACACGGAGTTCTTCGCCAACAACGACACGTCTCGCCTGGTCGCAGACGTGAAGGAGGCGCTGCTCGACGAGGTCGTCGGCGTCGAGGTGACCAGTAGCGAGCTCAACGAGCTGGCGTCCAACCTGCCCTCGATCGCCCAGGCGCTGGTGAAGCTGCATCGCAGTTACCGCAACGCAGTGGAGAGCACGGTCGCGTTGACCACGGAAAACGGCCTCGGCCTGCACGGCAGCGCCGCCGCGCCGTTGCCGCACGAAGAGGTGCGCGACTTCTTCTACGAGCGGGAGAACTACGTCGCTGAGCTCGACGAGCGCGCCGAACGCATGGCCGCGGAGATCCCGTTGCGCCGAGGCTCGGCGCTGACGTCGCTGAAGGATCGCCTCTGGCAGCGCTACGGAGTGGAGGTGACGAGCGAAGGGCTCAACGAAGCCGCAGGTCAGCAGCACCGCTACGAGCCGGCGACGCGCGTGTTGCGGCTCGCGCCGAGCTTGCGCGTGGGGCAACAGGCGTTCCGGATGGCTTCGCAGATCGCGTTGCTGGAGTACGACGACCTGATCACCGAGCTGGCCGACTCGTGGGCGTTTTCGGGGCCGGCCGCGCGGACGTTGGCACGCGTGGGCCTGGCGAACTACTTCGCCGGCGCGCTGATCCTGCCGTATGGCCCGTTTCTGGCCACGGCGGAGAAGTTCCGCTACGACATCGAGCGGCTGTGCGACCACTTCGGCGTCGGCTTCGAGACGGTGTGCCACCGGCTGTCGACGCTTCAGCGGCCGAAGCAGCGGGGCATCCCGTTCTCGTTCGTGCGCGTGGACCGGGCGGGGAACATGTCGAAACGCCAGTCGGCCGCGGGGTTCCACTTCTCGCGCGTCGGTGGCGCGTGTCCGTTGTGGAACATCTACGAGGCGTTCGCTTCGCCTGGCAAGATCCTGACACAGATCGCGGCCCTGCCCGACGGCAAACGCTACTTCTGGGTCGCGCGCACGGTCTCGCGCAACATCGGCGGCTTCGGCAGCCCGGGCAAGACGTTCACCGTCGGCCTCGGCTGCGAACTGCGCCACGCGGGCCGGCTCGTGTACTCCACCGGCCTCGACCTGGACGAGCCCGCCGCGGCGACGCCGATCGGGATGGGGTGCAAAGTCTGTGAACGCCCGGCGTGCTCGCAGCGCGCGTTCCCCGCGATCGGCAAGCCGCTGACCGTCGACGAGAACACGAGCACGTTCGTCCCGTACCCGGCGGTCCCGAAGAGTTCTTGAGCTGCGGAGGCGGAGGTAGGCGTCGGAAGCGGGCATCGGCACGCCGCGATGTGGCCGATGAAAGGCCGCGGCCGGGCTCGTCCGAAACGTTCACGACTGCGCAAATCAGGCCGTACCCCCGACACTCGGTGATGGCTGACCGCAAGCTGCCGCCCGCACCGCCTCGGGCGTCGCGATGAGCGGGAAGTAGATTCAACGATCGTGCAACGGATCGATACCGTCAGTGCCCAGATGGTGGAACAGGCCGCCGAGCGGCTCACGGGTGTGGTCACCCGGACGCCGCTCGAGCCGAACGCCCGGCTGTCGTCCCGCGTGGACGCGCGGGTGTGGCTCAAGCGGGAGGACCAGCAGACGGTCCGCTCGTACAAGATCCGCGGCGCCTACAACTTCATCGTGCAGCTCGACGAAGCCACCCGCTCGCGCGGCGTCGTGTGCGCGAGCGCCGGCAACCACGCGCAGGGCGTGGCGTACGCGTGTCGCCGGTTGGGGGCGAATGGCCGCGTGTACGTGCCGGGCACCACGCCTCGGCAGAAGCGCGAGCGCATCGCGACGCTGGGCGGCGCGCACATCGAGGTGATCGTCGTCGGCGAGACGTACGAGGACGCGTTCGCCGCCGCCAACGACGACGCCCAGCGCACGGGCGCGACGCTCGTGCCCGCGTTCGACGACCCGCGCACCGTCGCCGGCCAGGGCACCGTGGCGCTGGAGGTCGTGGATCAGCTCGGTTTTGTCCCGGACGTGCTCGTGGTGCCCGTCGGCGGCGGTGGCCTGCTGGCCGGCATCGCGACGTGGGTGCGCGAGCGGCACCCGGAGATCCGCGTCGTGGGTGTCGAGCCGGCCGGCGCGATGTGCATGGCCGCGGCCCTGGAGGCCGGCGAGCCGGTGCGGATCGACGCGGTGGACTCGTTCGTGGACGGCGCCGCGGTCCGTGAGGCCGGCGGCGTGACCTACCCGCTCGTGCGCGACAGCGGCGCCGCGCTCACGTCCGTGCCCGAGGGCGCCGTGTGCACGGAGATGCTGGCGATGTACCAGGCCGACGGCGTGATCGCCGAGCCCGCGGGCGCCCTGGCCTCGGCCGCGCTCGGGACGACGGTGCTGGTCGAACCCGAGCAGACGGTGGTCTGCATCGTCTCGGGCGGCAACAACGACGTCAGCCGCTACAGCGAAATCCTCGAACGCTCGCTGATGCACGAAGGGCTGAAGCACTACTTCCTCGTCAGCTTCCCCCAGGAACCGGGCGCGCTGCGGCGGTTCCTCGACGAGATCCTCGGACCGGAGGATGACGTCACGCGCTTCGAGTACGTGAAGCGCAACAACCGCGAGCTCGGGCCGGCGCTGATCGGCATCGAGATCCCGCGGCCGGCCGAGCTGCCCGGCCTGCTCAAGCGGCTGGAGGCGAGTCCGCTGCAGGTCGAGCAGGTGGAGCCTGGGAGCCCGCTGTTCCACTTCTTGCTCTGACGTTTCCGCTGGTCAGCAGCATTCGCCGCTGAACGGCAACGGGTTCAGGCCAGTTCCGCGCTGCCTTCGCGATAGATCTTGGCGGAGGCGATGCGGCCGTTGCGAAGGTGGTAGAAGCCGGCGATCGGGAACGTGTGCTCGTCGCCGGCGTGGGTGAGCCGCTCCGTCAGCTGGGCGGCCACGCGGTCGCCGTCGATCAGGATCTCGTCGACAGTCAGCGTCGGCAGGAGCCGGGTCATGGCGCTCTCGAAGAGGTCGGCCAGCTCGGCGCGGCCACGGGCGACGGTCGTGCCCGTGATCCAGACGGCGTCGTCGGTGAAACCCGCGAGCAGGGCGCTGAGGTCGCGGTTGTTGAACGCGGCCACGTGACGCCGCAGGATCTCGCTCACGAGGTGAGGGTATCCGCGGCGTCACGTGGGTTTCGCCGTTCGGCGGCTACGCCTTGGGTGCCGGGATCGGCTCGCCCGGGCAGGACTGCGTCGTCGTCTGGCCGGTGTCGAAGAACGTCACGGCCGCGGCGGCGCACGGCAGGCTCGAGAGCGAACCGTGGCCGTCGTCCTCGACGGTCATGAGGGAGCCGCCGATTTGCCGCTGCATGGCGAGAGCCCAGCCGATCGGCGTGACCGGCTCGAAAGCGTGGCCGACGAGTTGCAGCGGGCTCTTGCCGGCGCTGAACTGCCACTGCGTCGCGGGCACGGGCCAGCCGACGCACATCTGCTCGTAGATGCCGAACGAGCCCGCGACCGGGTTGGCCTTGATGCGGTCGACGCGGTGCTGCCAGACCGTGTCGAAGTCTCGTGGGCTGGGTGATTCGTTGCAGAGCAGGGCGTTCTGCTGGAAGAAGTTGCCACCGGTCCGTTCGGTGTCCCAGCCGAAGCCGGTTTCCGGCGTGGTAGTGGGCTGCCCCGCCGGAGCGCCGCCGTCACGGATGGCGGCGAGCTGGCCGGCGGCCTCGACCCACTGGCGGCGCGGGTAGGCGAAGAACTGGTTGACAATTTCGCCGTTGAGCGGCGAACCGTCGGGGCCGGTGCGCGGGTGGGCGGCGAGCTCGGCACGTAGGTCGAGCAAAGCCTTCTCGACCTGGGGTTCGATGCCGCCGAAGTGGTAGACGGAGTCGTAGCGCGCAACCCACGCGGCGAACTCGCGGAACGTGTTCTCGCCCGCGGCGGCCTGGTCGTCGTCCATCGTCGTGACGCTCAGCTGCGGCGGCATGACGGAGTCGAGCAGCATCTTGTCGACGTGGCTGTCGAAGAGCGTGCGGTACTCGGCGCCGAGGGCCGTGCCCCAGGAGACGCCGTAGTAGCCGATCTTCTGCTCGCCCAGCGCTTCGCGGATGCGGTCGACGTCGCGGGCGATATTGGGCGTGGTGAACGACTTCACGAGGGCGGGGTCCTTGGCGAAACACGCCGCGTTGGCCGCGGCCTTGTGGTCGGCGAGGAAGCGCGCCTGGTCCTTTTCGGACAACGCCGGGTCGGGCTGGGCGTCGTCCTCGTCGCACTGGAGGCTCGCGCTGTAGTCGACGCCGCGCGGGTCGAAGCCGATGAGGTCGTGGTGCTCCAGCAGGCCGGACGCCTTGCTTTCCGCCATGGTGAGCGGCATCTTCATCCCGGACTGGCCGGGGCCGCCGGGGTTGAACACGATCGCGCCCGTGCGCGTGCCCGTCGCGCGGATTCGGCTGACGGCGATGTCGATCGTGCGGCCGGCGGGGTCGGCGTAGTCGAGCGGCACGGTGACCATCGCGCACTCGGTGCGCTGGTCGTCGGCGTCCCAGCCCTTCGCGATGGACACGCAGGGTTTCCAGTCCAGCCCTTGCTCGGACGCGAGCGCCGGCACGAGGGGGACCATCGCGACGGCCGCGACAACCGGGACGAGTAAACGGAACTTCGGCATGCTGATGATCATCGGGCCCGCGCGTGATGATCCGGATCAGCCGATCGGCTGATGTGCGTCACCGATGAGCCGAGATCAGTCCGTAGTGGACTGTCGCGGGTCAGGAACCCGACACGTCCGACAGTCCGACGAACATCGTCCGGTGCAGATCGCCGACGTGGGCGCGGGTCATGATCGCCGCCTCGTCGGGGTTGCGCGTGGCGATGGCGCGGACGATCACCTCGTGCTCCCGGTTGGACGCCCGCAGCGCCGACATCCGGTACGGCAGGTAGAAGCGGTACAGCTCGCGCAGCACGAGCTCGTACTGCTTCACCGCCGCCGCCGGCGCGCCCGAGGCGGCCACGGCGAGGTGGAACTCGGCGTCGAGCTCGTGGAACTCGGCCCACCCGGCCGCGTCGTCCATGCGGCGGACGAGGTCGCGCAGCCGTTCGACGTCCTCGTCGGTTCGCCGCGTGGCGACGAGCTGGACCAGCCCCGACTCGATCACCAGCCGGTGGTCGATCAGGTCGTGGACCTCGTCCGACGACTCGCGGTAGGCGTTCACCGCGCCGACCCGGCCCGCCGGCGCGTCGGGGGCGACGTGCGTGCCACCGTTGCGGCCGCGCCGGCGCACCAGCACGCCGTCTTCGCACAGCGACACGAGCGCCCGGCGCACGGTGATGTCGCCGACGCCCAACGCACGTGCGATCTCGCCGTTGGGCGGCAACCGCTCCCCCGGGCCCAGCAGGCCCAGCTCGATCGCGAGGGCGATGCGGGCCCGCACGGTGTCGAGCGCGGACAGGCGCCGGATGCCCGTCAGCGCCGGCGAACCCAGGTCGGCAGCCATGCGGAGACCTTACCCAATAAAACATCTCAAAGTGAACACTATTGTTTAAGTGAGCAAGATGGACTATTTTTCGGCGCATGCCCCGCCCCCTGCCGATCGCGCTGGCGCAGTTGCCACCGCGGCCGTACACCGACTCCGTCGCGGCGTTCGCGGACCAGGTCAGGACCGTGCTGGCCGAGCACCCCGGAACCCGCCTCGTCGCCTTTTCCGAGCTGCATCTCTGCGGGGTCGAAGGGACCGCTGACGAACGCACCGAGCAGCTCAACGCCGCCGCGCAGCCCCTCGACGGCCCGCGAACTCGTGAACTGGCGCAGCTGGCCGGCGACCTCGGCGTCTGGCTTTCGCCAGGCAGCGTCTGCGAACGCGGGGAGCACGGCGAGCTGTTCAACACCGCCCTGGTCTTCTCGCCCGAAGGCGAGCTGGCCGGCAGCTACCGCAAGGTGTTCCCGTGGCGGCCGTATGAGCCTTATGACCCGGGTGACCGTTTCGTGGTCGCCGATCTCGCCGATGAGGGGCGAATCGGCTTCTCGATCTGCTACGACGCCTGGTTTCCCGAGGTCACCCGCCACCTTGCGTGGCTGGGCGCGGAGCTCGTGCTCAACCCGGTGCAGACCACCACGCCCGACCGCGCGCAGGAGCTCGTGCTCGCGCGCGCCAACGCGATCACCAACCAGGTTTTCGTGGCGAGTGTGAATACGGCCGGGCCCGTCGGGGTAGGAGACAGCATCCTGGTCGACCCCGAGGGCACCGTGCTCGGCGAGCTGCCGGGCGACGCGTCCGGCGTGCTCGCGAGCACGGTCGACCTGGACGAGGTCGCCCGCGTCCGTCGCGAAGGGACCGCCGGCGTCAACCGGATGTGGGATCAGTTCACGCCGGGTGACCAACCGCTGGAACTCCCCCTGTACGGGGGCCGCATCGAGCCGGACCGGTGGCGTCCGCGAGGAGAAGGAGCCCGATGAGCACCACGAAGGTGACCCCCGGAGACAAGCTCGAACGACGGCTCGGGCTGCCCGGCGTCGTCCTTTTCGGACTCGCGTACATGGCGCCGCTGATCGTGCTGGGCACGTTCGGCGTCGTGGCGACGACGACCCAGGGCACGGTGCCGTCGGCGTACGTCGTGGCGCTGGTCGCGATGCTCTTCACCGCCGCGAGCTACGGCAAGATGGCCGCGACGCACCCCGTCGCCGGCTCTGCGTACACGTACGTGCGCAAGGCCATCGACTCCCGGCTCGGCTTCCTCGTCGGCTGGGCGGTGCTGCTCGACTACTTCTTCCTGCCGATGGTGATCTGGCTGATCGGCGGCGCGTACCTGTCGGCGCAGTTCCCGGACGTGCCGAGCTGGCTGTGGCTGATCGCGTTCATCGTGCTGACGTCGCTGCTCAACGTGCTCGGCATCAAGATCGCCGAGAAGGCCAACTTCGTCCTCATGGCCTTTCAGGTGCTGGTGATCGCGTTTTTCATCGTCCTTTCGCTCAAGCAGGTGCTCGCCGATGGCCACTCAGTGGCGAGCGGCGACCCGTTTTTCCACTCGGGCACCACGTTCGGCGCGATCTCGGGCGGCGCCGCGGTGGCCGCGTACTCGTTCCTGGGCTTCGACGCCGTGACGACCCTGACCGAGGAAGCCGTCGAGCCGAAGCGGACGATTCCGCGCGCGATCCTGCTGACCGCGCTCATCGGCGGCGGCGTGTTCATCGTGCTCTCGTACGTGACTCAGCTGGTGCACCCGGGCTCCACGTTCGACGACGAGTCGTCGGCGGCGTTCGAGATCGCGCGGCACATCGGTGGGTCGCTGTTCGGGGCGTTCTTCCTGGCGGGGCTGGTGGTGGCGCAGTTCGCGTCGGGTATCGCCGCGCAGGCCAGCGCGTCGCGGCTGATGTTCGCGATGGGCCGTGACGGGGTGCTGCCGCGGATCTTCGGCCGGTTGCAGCCGAAGCTGAACACGCCGGCGTTCGCGATTGTGCTGACCGGCTTGGTCGGACTGATCGCGCTGGCGCTGGACGTGACCACGTCGACGTCGTTCATCAACTTCGGCGCGTTCACGGCCTTCACGATGGTCAACGTGAGCGTGATCGCGACCTGGATCCGCACGCGGCACTCGACTTCGCGCAACGTGCTGACGTGGCTGGTCGCTCCGCTGATCGGTGCCCTGGTCGATCTTTGGCTGCTGGTGCACCTCGACGGGCTCGCCCTGACCTTCGGCCTGGTGTGGCTGGGGATCGGGATCGTCTACCTGGTCGTGCTGACCCGCGGGTTCCGTCGGCCGCCGCCGGAGATGTCGTTCGAGGAGTGACGGGTTTTCGCCGCTGGATGGCTACGTGTTGCCGTTCAGCGGCGAAAGCTGCGGCAGAGGCTGGGTCGCTGCCACTCAGCGGCGACAATCGAACCGTCGCCGTTCAGCGGCGACAACCGGTTCGTCGCCGCTGAACGGCGAAACTTTCAGCCCTCGCCGAGCGTCTTCTGGAGGGCCTTGTTCGCCTTGCGCGCCATGTCGGCGACGGCTTCACGGCGGGCGGCGTCGGCGGCGTAGTCGTCCTTGCGGTTGCGCACCACGCGCGCGGGCGAGCCCACCGCGATGGAGTACTCCGGAATGTCGCCACGGACCACCGCGTGCGCGCCGAGCACGCAACCGCGGCCGACGCGCGTTCCCTTGAGGACACTGACCTTCGTGCCGAGCCACGTGTCCGGACCGATGCGCACCGGCGACTTCACGATGCCCTGGTCCTTGATGGGCACGTGGATGTCGGCCGTCACGTGGTCGAAGTCGCAGATGTAGACCCAGTCGGCGACGAGGGTGGCGGCGCCGAGCTCGATGTCGAGGTAGCAGTTGATCACGTTCTGCCGCCCGAACACGGACTTGTCGCCGATGCGAAGGGACCCCTCGTGGCAGCGGATCGCGTTTCCGTCACCGATGTGGACCCAGCGGCCGATCTCGAGCCGGCCGTAGCCGGGGCGGCAGTGGATCTCCACGTCCTTGCCGAGGAACACCATGCCGCGCAGGATGATGTGCGGGTTGGCGAGCCGGAACTTGAGCAGGCGGAAGTACCGCACGAGGTACCACGGCGTGTACGCCCGATTGCGCAAAACCCAACGCAACGAGTCGCGGGTCAGGAATTTCGCCTGGTGCGGGTCGCGCCGGGCCCGCCGCCAGGCACGCACGCGGGACAACGCGGGCGCACCCCACATCGACGTCATGCCGTTGACCGTAACCTGTGTGGGGACGCCCGCCACAGGCAAGGGGAGCACGAATGGGGAGCAAGCTGATCATCGACACCGACCCCGGTGTCGACGACGCTTTCGCGATCGCGCTGGCGGCGGTTTCCGCCGACGTCGAACTGCTGGGGGTGACCACGGTCTTCGGCAACGTGCCGCTGACCAGCACCACCGCCAACGCCCGGCGCCTGCTCCAGCTCTGCGACCGCCCCGACGTGCCGGTCGCCGCCGGGGCTTCGCGGCCGTTGGTGCGCCAGAACAAACGCGGTTCGAGCCACGTCCACGGCAACGACGGGCTCTCCGGTCACGCCGGCTCGCTGCCCGAGGCGACGCGACCGTTGGAGTCGCTGGACGCCGTGGGGCTGATGGTCTCGCTGCTGGAAGCGTCCGACGAACCGGTGACGATCGCGCCGATCGGACCGCTCACCAACATCGCCGCGCTGCTCGCCGCACACCCCGGCGTGAAGTCGAAGATCGCGCGCATCGTGCTGATGGGCGGCGGCATCGCGCGTGGCAACAGCACGGCCGTCGCCGAGTTCAACATCTGGGCCGACCCGGAGGCCGCGCGCCGCGTGATCGCCGAGGACGACGTGCCGTGTGTGATGGTCCCGCTCGACCTCACGCACCGCTGCGCCGTGGACAGCGCGTGGCTGGCGAAGCTCGCCGCGTCGGGGCCGCTGGGCCGGACGTTGGAAGGGCTGACGCCCGACTACCTCGCCCACTACCGGCAGGTCCTGGGCTTCGACGGCATCGTGATGCACGATGCGGTGGCCGTCGCGGAGGCGATCAGCCCCGGGATTCTGCAGACGGAGACCTACCCGGTGGACATCGACGTGACCGCGGGACCCGCGCGCGGCATGACGCTCGTCGACCGCCGCGCGGTGCCGGTCAACCCGACGGGCCGGCCGATCGAGGTCGCGGTCGACACCGACCTCGACGGGCTGCGGGAGTTCGTGATTTCGAGACTCGCCGGGGGCCGGTGATGGCGCGGCCGCCGGAGGGTTCGCGGCCGTCGCCGCTGGGTGGCGACGACGAGAAGGCGGTGTCGCCGATCAGTGGCGAGGGCCAGGTCAGCGGGCCTTCGCCGGTCGGCGGCGACAACCCGGGCGGCGCCGAGTTGCCAGCCAGGGGCGACGACCACGCGACCGAGCCGCCGCCGGTCAGCGGCGACGGTCCACCTGCTGGCGAATTGTCGCCGGCCAGAGACATTGGTTCAGCGGCCGGCGAGCCGTCGCCGATCGACGGCGGGAGCTCAGCCGCCAGAGAACTGTCGCCGGTCAGCGGCGAGGGCTCAGTCGCCAGCGGACCGTCGCCGATCAGACACATTGGTTCAGCGGCCGGCGAGCCGTCGGCGGACGGAGGGTATGGATCAGCGTCCAAAGAACCGTCGCCGATCGACGGCGAGGGCTCAGCTGCCGTCGAGCCGTCGCCGGCCACAGGCGACGGCTCGGCCGCTAGTGAACCGTCGCCGGCCAGAGGCGAGGGCTCAGCCGCCGGGGAGCTGTCGCCGATTAGCGGCGGGGGCCCGGCGAGCGCTCAAGCGTCGCCGATGGATGGCGACAACCAGGCCGCCGACGTTTCGCCCCTCGATGGCGAAGCGCAGGAAGACGGTGAGGCTTCGCCGTTGGATGGCGACGAGACGACCGCGGCGTCGTCGCTGGACGGCGAGAGCGGAGAGGCCGATGAGCCGTCGCCGATGGATGGCGACGGGAGTGCTGGCGGGTCGCCGTTCGAAGGCGAAAGGGCGGTCTCGGGAGCGTCGCCGATCAGTGGCGACGGCCAGGTCGGGCGTGGGTTTTCGGGGCCGGTCGAACCGTTGCCACCGTTCTCCGCGGCGATGACGGAGCAGCTGTCGCCGCTGAGTGGCGATGGGGAGAAGGCCCAGGTCGGGAAGCGGAAGTCGCGGCGGCGGGGGCGGGCGGTTGTGGTGGTCGCGGCGGTTGTCGTGGCTGTCGCGGCGTTGGTGGTGGCCGTGCAGTTCGAGCCGGGGTCGGGGCAGCCGGCGACGACGGCCGCGGGGGCCTCGTCGTCGGTGCAAGCGCCGGTGCCGTCGGCGGCCGCGTCGAGTGCGGCGGTGCCGACGACGCAGCCGAACGTGCCGCAGCCCAGCGAGTTCGACGCGTGGGCGTCGAAGACGAGCCAGTGGCTGGACATCCCGCTTCGGGCGATGACGGGGTATGCACAGGCGACCGTCACGCTTACCAAGGAACAACCCGCATGCCACCTGTCGTGGGTGACGCTCGCGGCGATCGGCAAGGTCGCGAGCGACCACGGGCGCGCGCAGGGCGACCACGTCGGTACCGACGGCGCGATGACCAAGCCGCTGGGCACCGTCGAGGTGCGCGACTTCTACGGCCGCGTCGTGTCGACGGCCAACGCGTCCGGGCCGATGCAGCTGGCGCCGGCGGTGTGGTCGAAGTGGCAGCGCAGCGCGTCGGGTGGCAAGCCCGATCCGCAGAACATCGACGACGCCGCCCTCACCGCGGGCCGCGCGCTGTGCGCGGGTGGCCGCGATTTGGCGACGGACTGGTGGAACGCCGTTTCGTCACTGCAGGGCGCGCCCGTTTCGCTGCACCGGATCCTGGCGACGGTGAACGTCTACGGCACCGTCGGACAGAGCAGCCAGGCGCCGAACCCCGCCGTGCTAAGCGCGGTCGACTTCGCGATCGACCAGATCGGCCTCCCCTACGTCTGGGGCGGCAACGGCAGCGGCGACCCCGACCCGGGCTTCGACTGCTCCGGCCTCACGACCGCCGCGTACGGCAGCGCGGGCGTGAAGCTCATGCGCACGGCGGACACGCAGTTCCACAGCGTCCCCCACGTGAGTGAACCCCAGCTGGGCGACCTGATCTTCTACGGTGAACCCACCACAAAGATCCACCACGTCGGCCTCTACATCGGCAACCAGCAGATGATCGACGCCCCGCAGACGGGCCAGGCCGTGCAGGTGCACCCGTACCGCAAGCCCGGCGACGACTACGCCGGCGCGGGGCGGCCGACGGCCTGACGGCTGCGGCGCGTCGGACCTCGCGACCCGGACCCGGTTCAAGACGGTCACAGCACGTCGGTCACCGCGACCCGGCTCGAGGTCCAGAAGGTGGCGGCGCGTCGGTCCGTGCGACCCGGCCCCACGTCAGGAGAGTCACGGCGCGCGGGATCACGCGACCTGGCCCCAGGTCGATGGGGTGGCGGCGCGTCGGTCTCAGCGATCCAACCCCAGGTCGAGGCGGACGTGACGGTGATGCCACCGGCGGTGGTGCCCGTCCCGAAGACGGCCGCGGCGGCGTTGCTCGCGGCGTACAACGTGGGGATGGGCTGACCGGTCCAGTCGAGCACGCGGGGTTCGGTGGTCGGTGCGAGCGCCACCCTTGGCGCCTTCGCGCTCGCGTGCAACGGGAGTGCGAAGAACGGCGGTTCGTCGGACACCGTGCCGAGGTTGGGGTGGGTCGCGGTGGCATCGCCGAGGGCGCGTTCGTAGGCCGATTCGCCGCGGTGGAAGTCGTCGTCGCGGGAGGCGTGGGCGGCCGCGTTGAAACGGGTGACGGTGTCCTGCGGCGCGGTCGTGACGAGTCGGCCGGCCGTCTCGGCGATGTCGGCACGCGATCAGCGCGCGACGGCCCGGCCAGCCTGGTGTTGTCTCAGCCATGTGCGCGGTCTTGCATTTGGGTCTCGCTTTCCGACTACACAAGCGTATAGTCAGCTGCACGCTTGTGTAGCAAGGAGGATGCCGTGGCCGAACCCGACGACCTGACGGCGCGCGCCCGGATTCGGGACGCCGCGATGCAGCTGTTCGGCGAGCAAGGGTTCGAGGGCGCGACGATCCGTGGCATCGCGGAGGCTGCGGGCGTCTCGTCGGGTCTGGTGCGGCACCACTTCGGGTCCAAGCAGGCGTTGCGCGAGGCGTGCGACGCGCACCTGGTGAAGCTGATCCGCCGCCTCAACGACCAGGCGCTCGCGGGCACGGGCGGCAACTACGTGGCGGCCGCGCGGATCGCCGTCGGGCCGTATCAGGCGTACCTCGCGCGGGCGTTGGTGGACGGTGGCGCCGCGCCGTTGTTCGACGAGATGGTGCGGCTGGGGGCGCGGTGGCTCGCCGACGTCGATCGGACGCGGTCGGATGCGCCGAGCGTCGCGCCCGAGGTGCGGGCGGCGGTAGGTACCGCGATGGCGCTGTCGATCACGGTGCTGCACGGGCACGTGTCGCGCGCGATGGGCGTGGACGTGTTCAGCCCCGAGGGCGACGTGCTGCTCGCGCGCGCCCTGATCGACCTCTACTCGCACCCGATGCTCAGCGCCGACGATGCGCGGAAAGCGCTCGACGAGATCGAGCGGCACCAGTGACTTTGGGAGGAACCTGTCATGCCTCATGCGACCCAGCCCCGGATCGCGCCGCTTCCGTGGGAGGAAATGGCGCCGGAGGAGCAGAAGCTCGCGAAACTCGGTGCTGATGAGGTGATCCGGGTGCTCGCGCGGAACCCGTCGTTGATGATGGCTTCGTCGGCACTCGGCGAACACCTGCTGTCGCAAGGCACGCTGCACCCGCGGGTCCGGGAACTGGCGATCTTGCGGGTCGCGCTGCGGTGTGAGGCGCCGTACGAGTGGGCCAACCACGTGCCCGCCGCGCTCGGCGCCGGCGCGACGGCGGAGGAGATCAACGCGCTGTCGGATCCGGCCGCGGTGTGGTCGCCCGGAGACGACGCGGTACTCCGGGCGGCCGACGAGCTGTGTGCCGACGCGTTCGTCTCGGACGAAACGTGGGCGGCTCTCGCGTCGACACTCGACGAAGCCACGGTCCTAGAGCTGCTGTTCCTCGTCGGCTATTACCGGATGATGGCGGGGTTCCTGAACTCCGCGGGCGTCGAGGTGAAGCCGGGGCAGCCGAAACTCGGTGAACGCGTGATGGCGGCGGTCGTCGCGGGACCGGTCGTGGCCGGCGCGTCGCCGTTCAGCGGCGAAACCGGCGTCGACGGGACGTGGCACATCACCTTCACGCACCCTGCGGGGAGCAAGGAGCTGGTGCTGGACCTCGAAACCGGGGAAGACCGCGTGACCGGGTCCATCGTGGACACTCAGCTGGGCGTGACGGTCCCCCTCGTGTCGGGCAGCGTCGACGGTCATCGGCTGGAGTTCACCGCCGTGGTGACCGATCCGGCGCGGTTCGACATCGGCGTGGTGGGCACGGTGGACGGCGACGTGTTCACCGGATCGGTGACGATTTCGGGAGGCGGGACGTTCCCGTTTTCGGGCGTCCGCGCGGGGTGAAGACGCGGAAATGGCGCGCTCGAGATGGTGATCGGCTGCTAGCGTCGGGTTCGTTCGTCCCGACTCCCGGATGGAATCCGCACTATGCGCGCCAGCCTTCGTGCCGGCCTGAAGACGGCACTCAAGAACCGCGACCGCGTCGCCACCACCGCCCTGCGCTCGGCTTTGGCGGCGATCGACAACGCCGAGGCCGTGCCGGTCGATCAGCTGTCCACGGCGACCGGGACGGAACACGTTGTGGGCGCGGCGCTGGGCGTCGGGGCCTCGGAGGCCCAGCGGCGTGAGCTGACGGAGGCGGACGTGCGCGCGATCGTCGAGAACGAGGTTCTGGAGCGCACGACTGCCGCGGACGAGTACGAGACTCTCGGCCGGACCGAGGCCGCGGAGCGGCTGCGCGCGGAAGCCGACGTGCTGAGGCAGCACCTGGAGCCGGCCTCCTGAGGTCCGGATCCGGCCCCGATCGCGGGCCGGAAATCGGCAATGCCCTCGGTGTCGCCGAGTTTCGGCAACGGCGCCGGCTGCTTGCGGGTGGCGTCGGATTCTCGTTCGCCACGGGGTGGTCCACGGGGTTCGAAGGCCTGATCTGCCTGCGGTGAGTCGGCGTGCTCAGCAACCTTCGGGAAGCCGGGACGCCCGGTAGCGTGGTGACGTGAGCGGCAACGAGCTGGGAGAGTTCCTGCGCGCGCAGCGGGCCCGGCTGGCGCCCGAGGACGCGGGCGTGACCAGTCACCGTCCGAGGCGGGTGAGCGGGCTGCGGCGCGAGGAGGTCGCGGTGCTGGCGGGTGTCAGCGCGGACTACTACGCGCGCCTAGAGCAGGGGCGCGAGCGCAACCCGTCCGGGCCGGTGCTGGACGCGATCGGGCGGGCGCTGCGGCTGAACGCCGATGCCCTCTGGCACACCTATCGCCTCGCCGGCCTCGTGCCGCGGGTGCCGGAGCACGCTCGCGACGACGTCTCCCCCGAGCTCCTGCGACTCATGGACACCTTCCCCAACGCGGTCGCGTACGTCACCAATCGGCGCCTCGACCTGCTGGCGACCAACGCGCTCGCCGACGCGCTCCTGTCCCCCGTCGGCAAGCCGGCGAACATGGTGCGCACGCTGTTCCACGAACCGGCGGCGCGCGAGCTTTTCGTGGAGTGGGAAGACATCGTGGCCAGCGCCGTCGATGCGTTGCGGCTCGCGAGTGGCTACGACCGCGAGGAGGTCGGCGAGCTCGTGGACGAACTGCTGGCCACGAGCGAGGAATTCGCCGTTCTGTGGCGAAACCACGGTGTGAAGGGGCTCGCGGGGACGCGCAAGACGTTCCACCACCCCGCCGTCGGCCGGATCGTGCTGGACTACCAGACGTTCGACGTGCGCGACGCGTCCGGCCAGTACCTGCTCGTGGGAATCGCGGAGCCGAACAGCGCGAGTGCCGACGCGCTGGCGTTGCTGGGGTCGTTGCGCGCGGTGGCCGACCAGCCCCGGTGAGCCGAACCAGGGTGTGCCGCTCCTAGGCAACGGCGTCCTTCCGGATGCGTTTCGCCGCGGGCAGCCTCGAGGTCACGACGGTCCCCACGACCGCGCAGACCTCACGAGGAGTACGCATGAACGGCAAGATCGCGCTGATCACGGGCGCGAGCAGCGGCATCGGGGAGGCCACCGCACTGCGTCTGGCCGCTGACGGTCACCACGTCGTCCTGGGCGCTCGCCGCACCGACCGGCTCGCGGCGCTCACGGAGAAGATCCGCGCGAACGGCGGTGTTGCCGATTACCGGCAACTTGACGTGACCAGTCTGGAGAGTGTGCGAGACTTCGTGACAGCCGCGCATGAGACGCACGGCCGGGTCGACGTGCTCGTGAACAACGCCGGCGTGATGCCGCTGTCCACTCTGGACAAGCTCCGCGTCGACGATTGGAACCGGATGATCGACGTGAACCTCCGTGGCACGCTGCACGGGATCGCCGCCGCGTTGCCGCTGATGGGCGAAACCGGGGGTCACATCGTGAACGTCGCGTCGACGTCCGGCCTGCGCGTGGACCCGACGGCGGCTGTGTACTGCGCCACGAAGTTCGGGGTGCGGGCGCTTTCCGAAGGTCTGCGCCAGGAGAACACGAAGGTCCGCGTCACCATCGTCAGTCCGGGGTTCACACACTCCGAACTCGCGGACCAGGGCGGCGATCCCGAGACACAGGCGGCGGCGCGTGCGGCGAGCGAGCAGCTGGGTATCCCGGCTTCGGCCGTCGCGGACGCCATCGCCTACGCCGTGAGCCAGCCGGCGGCGGTGGACGTGAACGAGATCGTGGTGCGGCCGACGGCCCAGACCTGAGCCGTCGCGAACGCACTCGGCACGGCCGGTCCGGTCGTGTCCATTTCGGGCGGTGGGACCCGCCGTGCCTGCCCGGCGCGAAGGGACCGGTCGTGCCCATGCGGCACGGCCGGTCCGTTCGCGACAACGGGTTCGACACGACGGGTCCGTTCGCAACAAAGGATTCCGCACGAAGGGTCCGTTCGCGACACCGCAGTCGGCATCGCGGGTTGCTCCGCGACGACGGATCCGGCAGGCAGGTCGCTTCGCCGATACCAGAGCCGGCACGACGGGTCCGTTCGCGCACACCGCGGTCGGCACCGCGGGTCCCTCAGCGCCACCCGACTCGACCGGGGCAGAACCCGTTGCCGCAGAACAAGTCCGCGAGTCAGGCCAGGGACGCGGCCAGCTCCTCCAGCAGGTCCATCTGCTCCTGCATCCCACCTTCCATGCCGGACTCGATGATGGCGTCGCGGACTTCGCGGCTGCCCGTCTCCATGAGGATCGACAGGCTGGTGCGTTCGCCCGAGCCGGCGAAGGTCGTCGTGGTGATAGCGGCGTCGTCGTCGGAGGCGCCGGGGGTTTCGTAGACCTCGCTGCTGACGATGCGTTCGTTCGGGACGATCTCGCGGTACTCGCCGTGGAACGCGACCTCGAAGCCGCCGTTGGCGTCGAGGACGTAGCGCCACCGGCCGCTGACGCGCAGGTCGATCTCGACGGAACGCATGGTGCCGCGGTGGCCCGCCCAGAAGCGTTTGACCAGCTCAGGCGTGGTCCACGCGCGGTAGACGAGGTGCCGCGGGGCGGCGAACTCGCGGGTGATCAGGATCTGGTCATCGGCCGGTAGGGTCACCTTCGCCGTGCCCGTTGTCGTCTCGGTCATGGTCGCTCTCCTCGCCCGTGGATCGGTCGTCGGTGCGTTCGAGTTCCTCCAGCACGGAGTCCAGCAGCTCGAACCGCTCCTCCCAGGAGCGCTCGAACTGCCGTACCCAGTCGTGGATCGGTTTCAGGGCACGGCCGTTGAGCCGGTACAAGCGCTGACGTCCTTCGTCCCGGACGTCGACCGCGCCCACTTCGCGCAGCACACGCAGGTGTTTCGACACCTGCGGCTGCCCCATGCCGAGCAGCCGGACGAGGTCGTTGACGGGGTACTCGCCACCGGCGAGCACGTCGAGGATCTCCCGTCGCCGCGGTTCGGCCACGGCGTTGAACACGTCGGTCGTCGTCGCTGCTCGTGCCACGCCGACCATCGTATTCCCATATGGGTATGTGTCAAGAGGACGCCGGCCGGGCGCGGACGTGGAACCGCTCCCCCTGTGGCCCGAAAAGGGCGAGAACCTCGCACGGCACGTCGCCGGGGTTGCCGAACCAATGCGGAACGTGCGTGTCGAACTCCACGACTTCACCCGGTTTGAGGATCACGTCGTGCTCGCCGAGGATGAGCCGCAACTGTCCGGAAAGGACGTAGGCCCATTCGTACCCCTCGTGCACGCGCGGATCGGGGTCCGTGTCGGGCCAGTGCGGCGGGAAGATCTGCTTGTACGCACGCAGCCCGCCGGGCCGGCGCGTGAGCGGCAGGAACGTGACGCCGTGCCGGACGAAGGAGTGCGTGCGCAGCCGAGGGTCGCTGGTCGGCGCGGTGCCGACGAGCTCGTCGAGCGGCACCTGGTGGGCGCGTGCGAGGGCGAGCAGGAGCTCGAGCGTCGGCTTGCGCTGGCCGGACTCGAGGCGCGAGAGCGTGCTCACCGAGATGCCGGTGGTCTCCGACAGCTGGGCGAGCGTGGCGTTGTTCTGCTGGCGGAGCGCGCGCAGTCGCGGGCCCACCGATTCGAGGACGCCGTCGACGTCCGGGAGTTCACCGTCCATGACTCCATTTGCTACTTCGGCAAACGTATTTGTCAAGTCGGCGAGATCTGCGGATAGTCCGAGGGGAGGGACGAACTACAGGAGGACCAGGTGAACGAGAACTATGACGTCGTGGTGGTCGGCGGCGGTGCCGCGGGCCTCAGCGGCGCGGTGGCACTTGCGCGCTCACGGCGTTCCGTGCTCGTGGTGGATGCCGGCGAGCCGCGCAACGCGCCGGCCGGCCACGTGCACAACTACCTCGCCCGCGAGAGCACGCCGCCCGGCGAGCTGCTGGCGGCTGGGCGTGAAGAGGTCCTCGGGTACGGGGGCGAGATCGTCGACGGGGCGGTGACCTCGGCCGTTGCGCTGGACGGCGGCGGGTTCGCCGTGGCTCTCGCCGATGGGAGGACCACGCGGGCGCGTCGCCTCCTGGTGGCGACGGGGCTCGTCGACGAGCTGCCGGACGTTCCGGGCGTTGCCGAGAGGTGGGGACGCGACGTGCTGCACTGCCCGTACTGCCACGGCTGGGAGGCGCGTGACCAGGCGATCGGCGTGCTGGCGACGAATCCGATGGCCGTCCACCAGGCCCTGATGTGGCGGCAGCTGTCGGATGACGTGGTCGTTTTCCGGCACACGGCCGCGTTCGACGAGGAGCAGCTGGCGCAGCTGAGCGCGCGCGGGATCCGGGTCGTCGACGGCGAGGTGACGGCGCTGCGGGTGGAGGACGACGCGCTCACCGGTGTCGTGCTGCGCTCGGGTGCGGTGGTGGCGCGGGAGGCCGTGGTGGTCGCGCCGCGGTTCACGGCGCGGGCCGACGTGCTCGTGTCGCTGGGGCTGGAGCCGGTGGAGCTGGAGGTCGACGGGCACGTGATCGGCAGCTCGGTGCCGGCCGACGCAAACGGCGCCACGTCGGTGCCCGGGGTGTGGGTGGCCGGGAACGTGACGGACATGAAGTCGCAGGTCGTCGTGTCCGCAGCGGCCGGGTTGACGGCCGGCGCGGTGATCAACGGCGATCTCGTCGCCGAGGACGTACGACGGGCGCGGGAGCCCTTCGCGCACGAAATGGAACGACAGGTTGCCGCGCTGGTCGGCGGCTCGACGAAGCACGGGGTGTGACGATGGCTGAGCAGCACGAAGAAGTCCCGTTCGACCAGGATTCCTGGGACGAGCGATACCGGTCGAAGCCCGCGATCTGGAGTGGGCGGCCCAACGCGCAGCTCGTGACGGAGGCCGCCGACCTGCGCCCGGGCAGCGCGCTCGACGCCGGCTCCGGCGAAGGCGGCGACGCGCTGTGGCTTGCACAGAACGGCTGGCGCGTGACGGCCGCGGACTTCGCGGCCACCGCCCTCGACCGGGGTGCGGCGCAGGCGGCCGAACAGGGCCTGGGCGACCGGATCCGGTGGCTGACGACGGACCTCACGACGTGGGTGCCGGACGAGAAGTACGACCTCGTCACGTCGCACTTCCTGCACCTGCCGACGGCCCAGCGCGTCCCGATCTTCGCGCGGCTCGCGGATGCCGTGGCGCCGGGTGGGACGTTGCTCATCGTCGGCCACCACCCGACCGACGTGGAGGGCGCCGCGCACCGGCCGAACGTGCCGGACATGTTCTTCTTGGCGGAGGATGTGGCGGCGACGTTGGATGAGTCGTGGGAGTCCGTGGTGACCGATGCGCGGGAGCGGGCGCACGTGATCGAGGGGCATGAAGTGTCCATTCGCGACACGGTGTTGGTGGCGAGGAAGCGGTGAGTTCGTTGGCCGGGCGCCTGTTGCCGTTGGGTGGCGACGGGTGTCCAGCCGGGGTTGTCGGCGGTGGATGGTGGTTGTCGTCGTTCAGGGGAGACGGTGTTCGCCGGTGGGTTGCGACGGGTCGCGCCATTCGCCGTTCAGTGGCGATGGGTCGCGCCGCCGCTCGCCGGTCAGCAGCGACGGCATTCGCCAGTGGGTTGCGACGGTCGCACCATTCGCCATTCAGCGGCACCGGCGCGCGCCGGCACTCGCCAGTGAGAGGCGACGGTTCGCCCGAGAGGGGCGACAGGTTGCGTCATTCGCCGCCCAGCGGCGACGGGTCGCGCCGCCGCTCGCCGGTGAGCAGCGATGGCATTCGCCAGTGGGTTGCGACGGTCGCACCATTCGCCATTCAGCGGCAACAGTCCCCACCGGCACTCGCCGTTGAGCAGCGACGGTATTCGCTTGCAGGTGGCGACCAGCCTCGCCATTCGTCGCTCAGCGGCGACGGGTCGGGCGGCCGCTCGCCGTTCACTGGCGACGGCGTTCGTTCGTGAGTGACGAGGGGTAGCGCGATTCGCCGCTCAGGGGCGACGGGTCGCGCAGCCGCTCGCCGTTGAGCGGCAATGGCATTAGCCAGTGGGTTGCGGCGGTCACGCGATTCGCCACTCAGTGGCAACGGGTCCCACCGCCGGGTTGCCCGCGGCGGTCAGCAGACCGACCCAGCAGTACGTGACAATCGCGCTTGCTGCCACTCGCTGGTGAGCGGCGACGGCATTCGCCCGCCAGTGGCGACAGGTCGCGCTATTCGCCAGTGAGTGGCGACGGGTCGTGCGGCGGCTCGCCGTTGAGAGGCGACGGCAATCGCCCGCGAGTGGCGACAGGTCGCGCTATTCGCCACTTAGCGGCGACGGGTCGCGCAGCCACTCAGCGGCTACGGCGCTGACCGGTGAGTGGCGACGGGCCGCGCGGACGCTCGCCGTTGAGCGGCGATGGCGTTCGCCGGCAATTGGTGACGGGTTGCAACGTTCATGATTCAGGGGCGAGGGGTCGCGCCTCTCGCCGTTTGATGGCGATGTCTCGAGCCATTCGCCGTCCAGTGACCACGGGTCGCGCCGCTCGCCTTTGAGTGGCGACGGCGTTCGCCCGCGAGGGGCTACAGGTTGCGGCGTTCGCCGGTCAGTGGCGACGAGTCGCGCGATTCGTCGTTGAGCGGCGAGGGTGTTCGCCCGTGAGGGGTGGGTGGCTGGTGGGCGGGTGAAAACGGGCGCCGCGAGGAGGGGCGCGGGTTAGCCTTGGCGGCATGGCGACTTGGGAGGACGTGGCGCGGCTCGGGGCGCGGCTGCCGGGGACGGAGCTGGTCGTCAAGAGGGATGCGCGGTCGTGGGGTGTGAAGGGTAAGGCGTACGCGTGGGAGCGGCCCCTGCGCAAGACCGACCTGGATGCGCTCGGGGACGCGGCGCCGGAGGGCGACGTGCTGGCGGTGCGGGTGCCGGATGTCGGGGCGAAGGAGGCGTTGCTGGTGGACGAGCCGGGCGTTTTCTTCACCACGCCGCATTTCGACGGGTATCCGGCGGTGCTCGTTCGGCTGGCCGAGATTGATCTGGCGACGCTTGACGAAGCCCTCGTCGAAGGGTGGCTGTGCCGGGTGCCGAAGAAGGTCGGGAAGCAGTATCTGGAGGAGCGCGGCGTCGGCTGACATCGTCCAGCTCTCCTTAACGATTCGTCCAAGATCTTTCACTTGTCCTGTCGATCGGGCTGGGGCAGCGTGGAAGGCGAATCGACCAGGGGGAGCGCGGATGTCGGGCAGCGGCACATTGGTGCGGATGGCGGCGCTGGCCGTGCTGTGGGGCTCGACGTTCCTGTGGATCAAACTCGCCCTCGAAGGCTTCGCGCCGGTGGTCGTGACGGTGGTCCGGTGCGCACTCGGGTCCCTGGTGTTGCTCGGGCTCGCGGTGGCGGCGCGGCAGAAGCTGCCGCGCGACCGGACGACGTGGGGGCGGCTGACGGTGGCGGCGTTGTTGTGCAACGCGGTGCCGTTCGGGTTGTTCGCGGTGGGCGAGCGGACCGTCGACTCCGGGGTGGCCGGCGTGCTCAACGCGACCACTCCCCTGTGGTCGCTGCTGATCGGCCTCGCGCTTGGTGTCGAGCGAGGCATCCGGCCGATGCGGCTGGCGGGTCTGCTGATCGGGTTCGCGGGGACGTTGCTGATCTTCGCGCCATGGACGCGGGCGGGACTGGCGAGCTGGGGTTCGCTCGCGCTGCTCGGGGCGGCGGTGAGTTACGCGGTCGCGTACGCGTACATGGGGCGGAAGCTCGTGGGTCGCGGGACGGAGCCGTTGGCGTTGTCGGCCGCGCAGTTGCTGGCGGCGACGGGGCTGAGTGCGCTGGCGTTGCCGGTTGGTTCTGTGTCGTCGCCGCACGTCACCGTGTTGTCGGTGGTGGCCGTGGTGGTGCTCGGGGTGTTCGGCACCGGCGTGACGTTCTACCTGAACTACCGCCTGATCGCCGATGAGGGGCCGACGACGGCGGCGACCGTCGGGTATCTGCTGCCGGTGGTGTCGGTGGTGCTCGGTGCCGTGGTGCTGGGCGAGGAGATCGGGGCGCGCGTGGTGGTGGGGATGGTGGTGGTGCTCGGGGGTGTCGCTGTCTCGCGGCGACGGCGGCCGGTGGCGACCGTGTGCCGAGTGGGCGCCGAACTCCGGGAAAGCGGCTAAACTTCGCCCGCGCGTCCGCGAGTGCGGACCGAACCGGTCGAGGGAGGCGCGGATGCGCAGGCTCGTCGTTGTCCTTGCGGTGGTCGTCGCGGCGTTCGGGGCGACAGGGGTGGCGTCGGCTACGACATCGGTGAGCGTGGGCGGCGCGATGGCGAAACCGCGGTCGTTCTCGGCGGCCGGGCTGGCGGCGCGGATCTGGACCAGGTGGTGACGGGGTCGTCGCCGATGCTGCCGCCGGGCAAGAACACGATGCTGCGGGTGACGGTGACGGTTCGCGGGACCAACCACGCAGTGACGTTCGCGCTGGCGGAGCTGGATCCGTCGTTCGGCAATCACCCGGCGGTGTTCCGGGCGGGCCGGCATGGCGTCGATCTGACGGTGCCGGGTGACCGCAACGCCTCGCGCACGGTGACTGACGTTCCGTCGGTGACGGTGCTTGTGTCCGACGCTGCTTCGGCGACGCGCGCGGTGCGCGTGACGGTGGGGCGGCGCGTGGTGACTCTGCCGCCGGAGCTGCTCGCCCACCTGCCGCGGCGGACGGTGACGGCGAAGTTCGGGTCGGACGCGGGGCAGCAGACGCACACGGAGTCGGGGCCGGCGCTTTCGCTGGTGCTGCTGCTGGCCGGTGTGCTGCCGACGTCGGACAAGACGGTGGTCGCCGTTGGGTCGGACGGCTATGGGGCCGCGGTGACGCTGGCGGAGGCTTCGGTGGGCGGGCGGCCGCTGCTGCTGTCGACGGTGGAGGACGGGAAGGCGCTGGACCTGCCGCGGTTGGTGCCGTTGGGGGATGTCAAGGGTGGGCGGTATGTCTCGGGGGTTACTGCGCTCGCTGTTGGTTGAGGTCGGCTGGGAGTTCGGTTGCCTGCGGCACTGCGGGGTTCGCGGGATGCCGGATGCGGTGCGCAGTTGACGGCGGCGCTGTGGCGCTAGCGAGATGCCGGATGCGGGTCGCGTTGACGGCCGCACTGCGGAGGTCGCGGGATGCCGACTGGGGTGCGCACTTGACGGACGCGATGTAGGGCTTGCGCGATGACGCTTGGGGAGTTCGGTTGACGGCAGCGCTGTGGGGCTCGAGGGATGTCGGATGCGGGTTGCGCTGACGGCCGCAGTGTGGTGCTCGCGCGATGCCGGTTGGGTGTTCGGCGGATGCCAGCGCCGTCGGGCTCGCGCGATGTCGGATGCGGGTCGCGTTGACGGCCGCGATGTGGGGCTTACGCGATGCCAGTTGCGGTGCGCAGTTGGCGGGCGCGATGCGGGGCTCTCGCGATGCCCGATGCGGTGCGCAGTTGACGGCGGCGCTGCGGGGCGCGCGTCCGGTTGGGTGTTCGGTTGATGGCAGCGCTTTGGGAGCGCGCAGGATGTCGGATGCGGGTCGCGTTGACGGCCGCGGTGTGGGGCTTACGCGATGCCAGTTGCGGTGCGCAGTTGACGGCCGCTCTGCGAGGCTTGCGGGGTGTCGGTTGCGGATCGCGCTGACGGCCGCAGTGTGGCGCTTGCGGAATGCCGGTCGCGGTGCGCAGTTGGCAGGCGCGATGTAGGGCTTGCGCGATGCCGCTTGGGGAGTTCGGTTGACGGCGGTGCTGCGGGAGTCGCGCGATGCTCGATGCGGTGCGCAGTTGGCGGCGGCGATGTCGGGCTTGCGGAATGACGGTTGCGATGGACAGTTGACTGCCGCCTTGTGGGGCTTGCGGGATGCCGGATGCGGCGCGCAGATGACGGCGGCGCCTGGAGTTCGCGGAGCTGACGGGAACGAGTGGCACCGATCGCGTTGGTCGGGGACGAGTTGTTGGTGGCGCGTCGAGCTGCCGTGTGGGGTGCTCGGCGGTGGTCAGCGGGCAGTGCGATCGTGGCTCAGGGACGGTCGCAGGCGGTGTAGCTCCTGGATAGCGGAGATCGCGCGGGGTGCCACGGCGATATGTGCTTGGAGGCGGGATCTTGGCGAGCGGTGGAAATTGCGCTCGTTCGCGGTCGGTGGCGTGCCTTGTGACGCGGCAACCCGCGCGTTGGCAAGGGCCCACCCTCCCGGGGGCCGCCCATGATCCATTTTACCGGGGTGTACCGACAGGAACCGGTGTGCGCGGGAGTTATCCACATCTGATGCCGGGTTGTGGATGACTGGAAAGGACTCTGCGGAGTCAAGGGGGCTCGACGGGCGAAGAGTCGAGCGGAGGAGCTCAGGGAGAGCCGCGGTGGCCGGCCGGCCGAAGTTGCGGGCGAAGGCGAACGGAGAGGCAAGACCCACGGAAAGTGCAGGTCAGCCGTGGCGTTGCCGATGATCGGGACTGCGTGGCATCCGAATGGCCTATGGCCCGAGTCACATTATTGGTCTATACCATTTGGACAAGGTTTCCCCGCTCTCCAGGTCCCCGCTGTGGAGGTTTCACCATGAGGCTCCCCTCTCCCCGGAAGTTGATTGCTGCGTTGGGTGGATTGGCGGCTGTGGCCGCCGGGTTGGCTGCGCCGGCGGGTGCGGCGCCCGCGGTGCCGGCGGCGGCCGGGTCGCCGGTGCCAGTGGCGCCGTATGTGGATATGGGGGCGTGGCCGACGCCGGTGCTCTCGACGATGTCGTCGAAGGGTGGGGTGAAGGGGTTCACGCTCGGGTTCGTGACGGGCGCCGGGTGCAAGGCCAGCTGGTTCAACGCGTACGACCCGCGCTCGGCGTGGCAGGCGAGTGAGATTGCGAAGATCCGGTCGGGCGGGGGTGATGTGAAGGTGTCGTTCGGCGGGGCGTCGGGGATTGAGCTGGCGCAGGCGTGCAGCAGTGTGTCGTCGCTCGCGGCGGAGTACGACGCGGTGGTGAAGGCGTATGGCCTCAAGTACATCGACCTCGACATCGAGGGTGCCGCCGTGGCCGACACGGCGTCGATCCAGCGGCGGTCGCAGGCGCTCAAGACGGTGCAGAACAACAATCCCGGGCTGAAGATCTCGCTGACGCTGCCGGTGCTGCCCAATGGGCTCGACAGCAACGGCCTGGGCGTGGTCAACGCGGCCAAGGCGGCGGGCGTGAACCTGGACCTGGTCAACGTGATGGCCATGGACTACTACCAGGGCGCGGGCGACCAAGGGGCGAAGGCGATCTCGGCCGCCAAGGCGACGCAGGCGCAGCTCAAGTCCATCTTCGGGCTGTCGGACGCGGCCGCGTGGAAGAAGGTCGGGCTGACGCCGATGCTGGGCGTCAACGACTCGCAGAACGAGATCTTCTACCAGAAGGACGCCACCGCCGTGGTGAACTTCGCGAAGAGCGTGCACCTCGGCATGCTGTCGTTCTGGGAAGCCGGCCGCGACGCGAACGCGTGCAACGGCGCGCTTTACCGCTGCACCAACGTTTCCCAGCAGCCGTACGAGTTTTCGAAGATCTTCTCCGGCTACACCGGCTGACCGGTGACCCGGCCTGGGTGTCCTCAGTGGACGCCCAGGCCGGGCGACGCCGTCAGGGCAGGTAGTACATCGGGTTCGGCAGCTTGACCGGGTTGTCGGCGTAGCCGCCCTCGAGGTCGCTGAACTGGTCCCCCAGGTTGAGCACGATGTGGGCACCCGTCGCCTGGATGTGGGCGCGGGTGCCCGACTTGTACTGGATTGTGGTGCAGGTCAGGCCGCACGGCAGGTAGTCCGGCGCCGTGCCGGCCGACTTGAAGAACGCGCCCGCCGGCGCCGGGTAACCCTCATTGGCCAGGTTCTTCAGCGACTGCGGGCCCTGCGGGGTGCTGCGGCCCGTCAGGAAGTAGACCTTCACGCCGCGCTGCGCGGCCCAGTTCGCCAGCTCCAGCACGGGCTTGTTGGCCACGAACGTGCCGTTGTCGATCGCCTGCTGCTGCTTGACCGGGTCGAACCCGAAGTCGTTGTCGGCCTCCCAGCCGTAGGTGACCTCGGACGTGTCGTCGACGTCGAGCACGATGGCCGGGTTCTTCACCTTGCCGAGCTTCTGCGTGAGGTAGCGCTTCGCGTCGGCCACGACCCGCTTGGTGTCGGTGACGAACCGGCTCGAGTCGGAGTAGTGGTGCTTGCCCGACGCGTCGAGGTAGTCGCCGTAGTAGGCCTTCACGTCGTTCTTGACCTGGCCGATGTTCGCCGGCTCCCGACCGTGGGCGGCCGTCACCGCGTCGGAGCCGGCCAGCGCGGTCGCACCACCCGCGACGGTGGCGCCGATCGCCGCCGCGGCGGCGAGCTTGAGCAAAACGGGAAAACGGGACACGGCGAACCCCTCCAAGGTGAACTTCAGGTAAAGTGCGCCCGAAATCTACGCCACCTCAGGCGGCAGGAGAACCCTCCGAAGGGATGCGTTCGGCGCGGCAGACGAAGGCCACCGGCGACCGGCCGATGCGCGTGAGCACCACAGTGGACTCCGCGCTGCCCCGTGGTTTCAGGCGGCGGCGCAAGGCGTCCGGGTCGACGTCGAGGCCGCGGACGAGGATCTCCAGGCGGCCGACGCCGTGGCGCTTCAGCGTGGCACGCAGGGCTTTTTCGCTGTACGGGCCGTGTTCCAGCACGCGGAAGGCACGCACGCCCTGCGGCGGCGTGTCACCGGTCAAGTACGCGATGCGTTCGTCGAGCTGCCACAGGCCGTGGCGCGCCGCGTAGTGGCGGACCAGGCCGGCACGCACGACGGCGCCGTCCGGGTCGATGATCCACTCCCCCGGCGGCTGCGCAGGCAAGTCGTCCGGGTCGGTGTCGGTGACCGTCCACTGAGTACCGTCCGAACGCAGCACCGTCGCCCGACGGGAGACACCACCCTCCAAGCCCCGCCAGAGGCAGGCCTCGCGGACCGCGCCGTCGAGCGACACCAACTCCACTTCCGAAGCCCACGGGGCGATGGCGAAGTCCAGGCCCGGCGCGCACTTCACCGACAGCGTCCGCCCGGCGTAGGCGTCGACGAGCTCGTCCAGCGGCGGCAGGAAGTCCGCCGGTTTCCACGTGCGCCGCCCGGCCGAGTCGCGGCGAGCCGGGTCGGCGACCACGACCGTGTCCCGGCTGACCGGGCGCAGAGCGTCGGCCTGCACCACACCGACCGAGACCGAAGCCGCGGAAGCGTTGTGCCGCGCCATCTCCAGCCGTACGCGGTCCACATCGGACCCCAACGTCCGAGAAGCGACCCGCGCCAGCTCCACCAGGTCGGCGCCGACGGAGCACGTCACGTCGTGCACGTCGCGGCCGGCCAACCGGGACGCGCGGTGCCGCGCCACCGCCGTCGCGCTCGCCTGTTGCAACGCGTCGCCCGTGAACAGCCACGAGTCCGCATGAGACAGCTTCGAAGCCGATTTCCGCCGCAGCACCACCGCTTCCAGCACCGCCGCGGCGAACCGCTCCCCCACCGAGCGGCGCACGGCGGCGACGTCGGCGATGCGGGAAGCGTCGGTCAGCGGCAGCGCCGCGCAGTCGGCGAGCGCCGCCCGTCCCGCGGCGGAGCACAGGAAGGCGACGTCGTCGAGCGAGAAACCGTAGGCCAATTCAGGAAGGCCGCTTGGTCCCGGTGATCATCACGTTGTAGAACAGCTCACGCGGCAGCACCTTCGAGAGCACCTTCTTGTCCAAAGCGGACAGCCGCAGCCACAGGTGGTAGGCGAACATGCGCCACCGGACCGTGAGCTTCTGCTGCGGGACAGCCGCCTCGAACGTGCGGATCGGCCAGCCCGCGAGAGCCGCCGAGAACTCGTCCGTCACCGCGCGCACATCCTGCGCCCCGGCGCCGCGCGCCATCCCCTCGAGTTCCGACGGGTCGAAGGTGTGGATGTCCACCACGGCTTCGAGAGCCGCCGCACGGGAGGATTCGTCCAGTTCGGACTGCGGACGCCGCCAGCCGGTCAACGCGGGCAGCTTCGTGACACGCGTGGTGAGGTACCAGGTGATCTGGCCGAGCTTGCGCGCGTAGAAGTCGCCGACCTTGGTCGGCTCGCCCGCGAAGACGAACCGCCCGCCCGGCTTCAGCACGCGCAGCACCTCGCCGAACGCCTGGCGCACGTCGGGGATGTGGTGCAGCACGGCGTGACCCACCACGAGGTCGAAAGTGTTGTCCTCGTACGGGATCCGCTCCGCGTCGGCCACGCGGCCGTCGACGTCGAGGCCCAGCTTCTCCGCGTTGCGCAGCGCCACCTGCACCATGCCCGGCGAGAGGTCCGTGACGGAACCCTTCTTCGCGACGCCGCCCTGCATGAGGTTCAGCAGGAAGAACCCGGTGCCGCTGCCCAGCTCCATCGCGTGGGTGTAGGGCTGGCCGTCCTCGCCCGCGACGGCGTTGAACACGTCGGTGGCATACGAGATGCAGCGCTCGTCGTACGAGATCGACCACTTCTCGTCGTACGTCCCGGCTTCCCAGTCGTGGTAGAGCACGTTGGCGAGCTTCGGGTCGGCGTAGGCCGCCTTGACCTCGTCGGCCGTGGCGTGCGGGTTCGGGGCCGGGTCGGTCACGGCGGTCACTTCCCCTCGAAAGTGGCCTTGCCGGGGCCGTTCTCGATGAAGGACTTCATGCCGTTCTTCTGGTCCTCGGTGGCCCACAGCGCCGTGAACAGCTGTGTTTCGATCTTCAGGCCGGTGGCCAGGTCGACGTCGAGACCCGAGTCGATGGCGGCCTTCGCGGCCTTGAGCGCCACGGCGGGACCGTTCACGAACTGCGCCGCCCACTTGTGCGCGGCGGCGTACACGTCGTCCGGCGCGACGACCTCGTCGACGATGCCGAGCTTCAGCGCTTCGTCCGCCTTCACGAACCGGCCGGTGTAGATGAGGTCCTTGGCCTTGCTCGGGCCGATCAGGCGCGAGAGCCGCTGCGTGCCGCCGGCACCCGGGATGATGCCGAGCTGGATCTCCGGCTGGCCGACCTTCACGTTGTCGCCCGCCACGCGCCAGTCGGCGGTGAGCGCCAGCTCCAGGCCGCCGCCGAGGGCGTAGCCGGTGATGGCGGCGACGACCGGCTTCGGGATGGCCGCGACCAGCGAGCAGGACGCGGTGAGCTCGGCCCCGAACTTCGAGATCTCCGGGTAGGTGCGGTCGCCCATCTCCTTGATGTCCGCGCCACCGGCGAAGGTCTTCTCGCCGCCGTAGAGGATCACCGCACGCACGTCTTCGCGGTTCGACGCCTCGCGCGCGGCGTCGGCCAGCTCGGTCTGCAGCTGGTTGTTGATCGCGTTGACCGGCGGCCGGTTCAGGCGGATCGTGCCGACGCCGTTCTCGACCTCGAGGTTGACGAACTCTCCCACGCGACTTCCTCCTCGTTGACGGATGCCGGCAGGCTACCGGCCGGTACGCCCGAACTTACCGGCGCCGGGCGAAGAACCGCTCGCCCGAACGCTGCAGCACCAGGTCCTGGTCGAACGTCTTCGACAGGTTCTCGCTCGTGATCACGTCGTCCATCAGGCCCGCGACCACGGCGTGCCCGTCGCGCAGCAGCAGCGCGTGGGTGAAGCCCGGCGGGATCTCCTCGACGTGGTGCGTGACGAGGACCATGGCCGGCGCGTCCGGGTCCATCGCGAGGTCGGACAGCCGCGCCACGAGGTCCTCACGCCCGCCCAGGTCCAGACCCGCCGCCGGCTCGTCGAGCAGCAGCAGCTCCGGGTCGGTCATCAGCGAACGCGCGATCAGCACGCGCTTGCGCTCGCCTTCGGACAGCGTGCCGAACGTGCGCTTCGCCATGTGCGCGATGCCGAGCGTGCCGAGCAGCTCGGCGGCGCGGTTGAGGTCGAGGCTGTCGTAGGCCTCGCGCCAGCGGCCCATCACGGCGTAGCCGGCGCTCACCACCACGTCTTCCACGCGCTCGTCACCCGGGATGCGCTGGGCGATGGCGGCGGAGGTGAACCCGATGCGGGGGCGCAGGTCGAAGATGTTCACGCGGCCGATGCGGTCGCCGAGCAGGTCGACGGTGCCGGCCGTGGGGTGCAGCTCCGCGGCGGCCAGCCGCAGCAGGGTCGTCTTGCCCGCGCCGTTGGGCCCGAGCACGACCCACCGTTCGTCGAGTTCGACGCTCCAGTCGAGGTCCGCGAGAAGGTCGTTTCCGCTCCGGCGGACGCCGACACCGGACATCCGCACCACGAGGTCGTCAAGGTCGCTGGGCAGGATCGGCTCGCTCACGGGCCCATTGTGGCCGTCCACGCGCGCGCGTCCGCACCCGCCCGGGGTTGACAACGCACCCGCGCGCGTGTGACCCCGCGCCGACGTCCAGCGGATGGGACGAAGCAGCGTACAAAGTGCGAGCTGTGGCACGATCGGTGACGTGTCCAGGTCCGCGTCCGCCACCGTCCCCGCAGCCCGGGGCTCGTTCTGGCGCCGTCGCACGATCGACCTGCTCCTCGTGGCCTCTTGCGGGTGTACGCGAGTGCGGCGCGCCTGCTGAACGCGGGTTTCGTGCCGCGCTGTGCCGTCTTGCCAGCCGTCACCCCCGTTTGAGGAGCACCCGCGTTGACCACGTCGATCACCCGTCCCGACTTCGAGATCCACCCCCGGCTGACCGATCCGCTGCTGGCGCAGCTGCTTCAGCCCGAGCGGCTGCTGTGGACGCCGCGTGAGCTGGCCGACCTCACCAAGACCGTGACCACCGAGCTCACCTCCAGCCTGCGCGAGGTGCTGCGCTTCGACGAGGAAAGCCGCTGGTGGGCGCGGCTCGCGCTCACCGACGGGCTGGAGCTGTGGCTGCTGTCGTGGCTGCCCGGCCAGCAAACGAAGCCCCATGACCACGGTGGCGCGGCCGGCTCGTTCACCGTGCTGCAGGGCGAGCTGGGTGAGGAATACCGCTATCCCGGCGGCCCGATCCGGCGCCGCACGCACACGGCGGGCGAGAGCATCGGCTTCGGCGCCGGGCGCGCGCACCAGGTCACCGGCCTCGGCGACCAGCCGGCCGCCAGCGTCCACGCGTACTCGCCGCCGCTGGTGCCCACGCGCGAATACGCGACGCTGGCCGACGTGCCCGGCGAAATCCCGCCGCTGCCGGTCATACTCGGCCGATGAGCTCGATCGACGACTTCCTCGCCGGCGCCCGGTCCTCCTTGGACCGGGTCTCGCCGGAGCGCGCGTCTTCGCTGCAGGCCGAAGGCGCGCTGATCGTGGACATCCGGCCGCACGCCAACCGCGCCGCCGAGGGCGAGATCCCCGGCGCCGTGGTCGTCGAGCGGATCCACCTGGAGTGGCGGCTCGCCCCGGACAGCGACTGGCGGCTCGACGGTGTGACTCCTGACACGACGGCGATCGTGATGTGCAACGAGGGCTACTCGTCGAGCCTGGCCGCGGCGGACCTGCAGCGGCTGGGGTTGAAGAACGCTACGGATCTCGAGGGTGGGTTCCGGGCTTGGGCGGAGGCTGGGTTGCCGGTGGTGGAGGGTGGCTCGCCGGCGGTGCCGTAGCGGCGGTTTCGCGCGGCTTGATCTGCAGCAGGAGCGGTGACAACGCGAAGCCTTGCCGTTCGTAGGTCGGCACGGCGCGTTCCGACGAATGTACGGTGACGCGCTCCAGGCCGAGTTCAGCGGCCAGGCGCAGGGTCGTGTCGATCAGCCGGCCACCCAACCCGCCGTCCCGGACCTCCGGCACCACGTACACGCACTGCAGGTCGCCCGACGCCCGCGAGAACGCGAGCGGCGACGGCACCCGCGCGGTGATCGCGAGGAACGCCATCCCCATCACTTCGCCGTCGCGCACGAGGACCAGGCACCGGTGCGTAGCCGCGTTCTCCCGCACCCACGCGGCGAACTCGCGGACGAACGCGGCGCGCTCATGGTCCGGCAGGCCGTCCCGCTCGGCCACCCAGCGCCACCGCAACCCGGCGACGGCCTCGAACTCAGTGGGGCGGGCCGGGCGGACCTCGATGTCCGGCACTAGGCGAGGACGACGCGGGCCAGTTCCGCGGGGCTCGCCAGCAGGGGGTGCTTCGGCAGCACCCGCACCGTGTAGCCGACCGAGCCTGCGCGGGGCAGGCGCAGGGACGCGGAGAACGCGCCGATGCCGTCGCCCTGCATCGGGACCGTGACTGTGTCCGTGAGTTCGTCGCCATCGCCGACCTGGCCGACGACGGCCTGGATGTCCACTTCGGACGGGTTCAGGCCGGCCAGGTCGATGCGGGCGCGGACGGTGACCTCGGTGCCGACGACCAGCCGTGAGGAGTGGTCGTAGAGCAGCTCCGAGTCGAAGATCCGCACGCGCGGCCAGGAGACTTCGAGCTTGGTGCGGTAGTCGGCGAGCGACAGGGCGCCCGCGTAGCCGTCGCCGACGGCGGCGGCGACCATGCGCGACGCGGGCAGGTAGCCGGAGTCCACGTACTCGCGGACCATGCGCGAGGCCTGCACGCGCGGGCCGAGCGTTTCCAGCGTGTGCCACACCATCGACAGCCAGCCGGAGGGGACGCCCGAAGCGTCCTTGTCGTAGTACAGCGGCGCGATCTGCTGGCCGAGCAGGTCGTAGAGCGCGGCGGCCTCGAGGTCGTCGCGGCGCAAGGGATCCGTGACACCGTCGGCGGTGGGGATGGCCCAGCCGTTGGAGCCGTCGTAGCACTCGTCCCACCAGCCGTCGCGGATGGAGAGGTTGAGGCCACCGTTGAGCGCCGACTTCATGCCCGACGTGCCGCACGCCTCCAGCGGCCGCACGGGGTTGTTGAGCCACACGTCGCAGCCGCGGTAGAGGTAGCGGGCCATGGACATGTCGTAGTCGGGCAGGAAGACGATGCGGTGACGCACGGCGGGGTCGTCGACGAACCGCACGATCTGCTGGATGAGCTGCTTGCCGTTCTCGTCGGCAGGGTGCGACTTGCCGCCGATCACGATCTGGATCGGACGCTTCTCGTCGAGCAGCAGGGCGCGCAAGCGGTCGGGGTCGCGCAGCATCAGCGTGAGGCGCTTGTACGTGGGCACGCGGCGGGCGAAGCCGACGGTCAGCACGTCCGGGTCGAACACGCGCTCCGTCCAGCCCAGCTCCAGCGCCGAAGCGCCACGCTGCATCCACGCCGCCCGCACGCGCCGGCGCACCTCGGCCACGAGCTTCTCCCGCAGCTCGCGGCGCAGCTCCCACAGCTGCTGGTCGGTGACGCCGTCGCGCAGCGAGCTGTCCGGCGTGCGGCCCTCGTGGCCGAACTCGTCGTGGTTGCCGCCCAGCAGCGCGCTCAGCTCGCGCGCGACCCACGTGGGCCCGTGCACGCCGTTGGTGATGGACGAGACGGGCACCTCGTCGTCGTCGAATCCGGGCCACAGGCGGGAGAACATGCGCCGGGTGACGCGGCCGTGGAGCTCGGAGACGCCGTTGGCGCGCTGCGCGAGCCGCAGCCCCATGTGGGCCATGTTGAACAGGCCCGGGTTGTCCTCCGCGCCGAGTTGCAGCACGCGGCGCACGTCGATGTCCGGCACGAGCCGGCCGTCGGAGAAGTAGCGCTGCACGAGGTCGACGGGGAACCGGTCGATGCCGGCGCTCACCGGGGTGTGCGTGGTGAACACCGTGCCCGCGCGCACGGCCGGCAGCGCCTCGTCGAAGCCGAGCCGGTCGGCCTGGATGATCTCGCGGGCGCGCTCGAGGCCGAGGAACCCGGCGTGGCCCTCGTTGGTGTGGAAGACGTTCGGCTGTGGGTGGCCGGTGAGCTCGCAGAACTTCCGCACGGCCCGGAAACCGCCGATGCCGGCGAGGATCTCCTGGCGGATGCGGTGGTCGGCGTCGCCGCCGTAGAGCCGGTCGGTGACGGGGCGCAGGTCCTCGTCGTTGGTCTCGATGTCGGTGTCGAGCAGGAGCAGCGGGATGCGGCCCACGCGGGCGCGCCAGATCTGCGCGTGCAGCGTGCGCCCGCCCGGCATGGCGACCTCGACGAGCACCGCGTGCCCGCCGTCGGTGACCAGCTCCAGCGGGAACGCGTTGGGGTCGATCACCGGGTAGTGCTCGACCTGCCAGCCGTCGAGCGACAGGCTCTGGCGGAAGTAGCCCGACCGGTAGAGCAGCCCGACGCCGACCATCGGCACGCCGAGGTCCGAAGCCGCCTTCAGGTGGTCGCCCGCGAGCACGCCGAGGCCGCCCGAGTAGTTGGGCAGGGCCTCGGTGACGCCGAACTCCATCGAGAAGTACGCGACGGCCGCGGGCAGGCCTTCGTCGGTACGCCGCTGGTACCAGCGCGGCTCGGTGAGGTACTGCTCCAGCCCCGCCGCCGCTTCGCGCGTGCGACGCAGGAAGTCCTCGTCCACCGACAGCTCTTCGAGACGCTCGGGCGGCAGCGCGGTGAGCATCCGCAACGGGTCGCGGATGGCGTTGAAGAGCTCGGCGTCCATCGACGCGAACAGGTCGCGAGTCGGTGGGTGCCACGTCCAGCGCAGGTTCGTCGCGAGCGCGCCAAGGCCCGCTAGCGATTCCGGCAGGCTGGCTCGGACGGTGAACCGGCGGACAGCACGCATGGTCAGCGACCATATCGGGCCGCCGGTCCCGGCGCTCGTGACCCGTTCGGGGATAACGCTCACATCGGGCACACCCGCTGGGTAGGGTCCCGGGCGTGATGAGGCGAGGGGGAGCGCTGCTGGCGCTCGCGGTGGTGGCCGCGCTCGGCGCGGCGGCGTGCGGAACTGGTTCGGCCGGACCGGTCACGCCGGGGGCCGGCAACGTCGCGGGCCTGCCCGTGACCCACTTCGACAGCGGCCTCAAGAGTGGCGCGCCGAAGCCGAACCTGACCGTGAAGAACGCCGAGGGCGGCCAGGACGACCAGCTCGCCACGGCCGCGATCGCCGACGTCGAGGCCTACTGGGGCGAGGCCCTGCCGACCGACTTCGGACAGGACTTCAAGCCCGTGACGTCGCTGCTGTCCTACGACTCGCGCACCGACACCGAGAACACGGCGTGCGGCAGCGTGAAGAAGCTCGTGAACGCGTTCTACTGCTCCGCCGACGACTCGGTGGCCTGGGACCGCGGCGTGCTGCTGCCGATGCTGCGCCAGCGCTTCGGGCCCATGTCGGTGGTCACCGTGCTGGCGCACGAGTTCGGCCACGCGATCCAGTACCGGCTCGGGCCGAAGGCCGGCATCACGAAGAGCACGCCGAGCGTGGTGAAGGAGCAGCAGGCCGACTGCTTCGCGGGCAGCTACTTCCGCTGGGTGGCCGAGGGCAAGAGCAAGTACTACCAGGTGTCCACGGCCGAGGGCCTTGACCAGATCATGGCCGCGATGTTCTTCATCCGCGACCAGGCCGGCACGAGCGCCACCGACCGCCAAGCCCACGGCACCGCGTTCGACCGGACGTTCGCGTTCCAGTCCGGGTTCGAGAAGGGCCCGAAGGAGTGCGCGGGCATGAACGCGCAGAACGTGCAGGAGCGGCTCACCGAGCGGCCGTTCGACACCGGCGACAAGGGCAAGGGCGACGCGAAGATCTCCGAGCAGACCCTCGCGCTGCTGAAGTCGAGCCTCGACTCGGCGTTCGGTGGTGCGGGAGTGAAGGCGCCGACGATCGTGCCCGGGAGCGGCAGCTGCTCGGGTGGGCCGTCGACCCCGCCCGCGTCCTACTGCCCGGCCGACAACACGGTGAACATCGACGTTTCGCGGCTCACGGCGCTGGCTCAGCCGGTGGACGAGGAGGCCGAGGCGTCCGGGCAGCAGAGTTCGGGCCTGGGCGACTTCGCGGCGTTCGCGGAGGTGGCGTCCCGGTACGCGCTGGGGATCCAGAAGGGCGTGGGGGCTTCGCTGGACAACCCGAACGCCGGGCTGCGGACGTCGTGCTTGGTCGGCGCCTGGGCGGCGTTCACGAACCGGCCCGGCTCGCTGCGTCTGTCCGCCGGCGACCTCGACGAGGCGATCGCGGACCTGCTGCGGCCGCAGGGCCTGGTGTCGGCGGACGTGAACGGCAAGCGGCCCGACAGCGGTTTCGACCGCGTCGAGTCCCTGCGGCGGGGGTATCTCGAGGGGTCTTCGGTCTGTTCGAAGCAGTACGGCTGACCCGATTTTCCACCCAGGCTGGAAAATCGGTGTGGCCGGAATTTCCAGGAATGCTGGAAACGCGCCTGGCCGAGGTTCAGCCGAAGCCGGGTGCGTCCCAGGTGACGCCGTTGTCGTCGCCGAGCAGGTGGTCGAGCAGCCCCGCCGCGGACGCCTCCGGGGTGATGAGGACGCCGTTTTCGTACGCGTCGGCGAACCCGCGGCGGACGGGTTCGGCGAGGCCACGGCCGAGGTCGCCCCGGATTTCCGTCTGCATCGCGGTGTCGACCATGCCCGGCTGGTAGACGTTCACGGTCACGCCCGTGCCCGCGAGCTCCGCGGCGAGGTTGCGGCTGTGGGCCTCCAGCGCGGCCTTGGTCGTGGTGTAGGCGTTGCCGCCGATGAGCGAGCCGGGGTGCGCGGCGACGCCGCTGGAGACGTTGACGACGCGACCCCAGCCGCGGGCGAGCATCCCGGGCAGCACGCCGAGGGTGAGCGTGACCGGCGCGGTGAGGTTGGTCGCGATCGCGGCCGCGAAATCGGCCGGGTCGACCTCGGCCGTGGGGGCGACGGGCCGGGTCACGGCGGCGTTGTTGACCAGCACGTCGACCGGGCCGGCCCCCTCCACGAGCGCGGCGACTTCGGCGGGACTGCCGAGGTCGGCCGGGATGAGCCGGGTGGGGCCGGCGGCGAGGTCGGCCGTCTTCGCGAGCTCCGCATCGGAACGGGCGACGAGGACGACTTCGGCGCCGCGTTCGGCCAGGCCCAGGGCGAGGGCGCGGCCCAGTCCGCGGCCGGCGCCCGTGACCAGGGCGGTTTTTCCTCGCAGGCTGGAGATGCGCACGTCCGTGAGGCTAGTGGAGCACGATCGTTTCGCCGCCGGACGACGAAGGCCCCCGATCGCGGATCGGGGGCCTTCGTGGTGGAACGGGTCAGAACAGGGCGCTCGCCAGGTTGCGGCGGGCCTTCATCACGCGCTCGTCGGCCGGGTCGAACAGGTCGAAGAGCGCGACCAGGTGTTCGCGGACGCGGTTGCGGTCGTCGCCGGCGGTGCGGCGGACGGTGTCGATCAGGCGGGTGAACGCGGCTTCCACGTCCTGCTCCGCGATCTCCAGGTCGGCGGCCGCGAGCTGGGCGTCGAGGTTCGACGGGTCGGCGTCGGCCTTGCTGCGGGCGTCCGGGTCGGCCGCTTCGGCGCGGGCGGTGAACTTGACCTGGGCCAGGGCGTTCTTGGCCAGCTCGTTGGCGGGCTCGGCGTCGAGGATGCGCTCGTAGGCGGCCTGCGCGGCGGCGAAGTCGCCCTGCTCGAAGGCTTCCTCGGCCTCGGTGAAGCGCGGGTCCTCGGGCTCCTCGATCGGGCCGCGGACCTCCTCGGCGGCGCGGATGCCGGGGAGCTTGTCGCGCAGGGCGTCGAGCAGCGCGTTCAGCCACTTGCGGATCTCGGGCTCCGGCAGGGCGCCGGAGAACGCGTCCACGGGCTGGCCGCCGCCGATCGCGACGACGGTCGGGATCGACTGGGCGCCGAACAGCTGCGCGATGCGCGGGTTGGCGTCCACGTCGACGCGGGCGAGCACCCACGCGCCGGCCGCTTCGGTGGCGAGGCGCTCCAGCACGGGGCTGAGCTGCTTGCACGGGCCGCACCAGTCGGCCCACAGGTCCACGAGCACGAGCTGGTTGAGCGAGCGCTCGACGACGTCGGTCTGGAACGTGGCTTCCGTCACATCCATGATGACGTCCGACGGCGGCGCGCCGCCCCCGGCCGGCGCCGCACCCGCGGGCGGCGCGGGGGGCTGGCTCCGGGACGCCTCGGCCCGGGCCTTGAGCGCGGACAGGTCGACCGCGCCGGACAGTGCGGCGGACATGGCCGCTGAGTTCGCTGCAGATCCGCGTGGGTGTGTCACGCCCTCCATCCTGGCACGGGGCGGCGGGACATTTCACCGCCGGTGCCCGGGTGGCGCACTCGCGCCGCGATTGGCAGGAGCGCCCGGCTCGGGCATGCTCACGCGGAAAGATCAGGGAGGCCGTGATGCTGAGCCGGCGCAACGCCACCGTGGCGGTGGCCGTCGGGGTGGGCGTGGCCTGGGTCGTAGCGATCACGCTGCTCATCGCGAACCAGCCGGACCCGGGCGCGCCCTCGCCCGTCGCCCTGCGGGACTCGCTGCGCAGCGCCCTGGTCGCCCGCGACTCCGGCGGGCTCGAAGACCTGCTCGACTACCCGGGCTCGGGCGCCTCCGACTTCGCCGACGACTACGTGGCCGTGCTCGGCGAAGAGGACGTGCGCGACATCGCCGTGCAACTCGTCCCCGACGACCACGCCCCGACGCGCGCGGTGGTCAGCGGGGTGACGCACGGGTCGCGGTTCACCTACTCCCTGGCGGTGACCAGGGAGGAAGGCCGGTGGACCGTCGCGTTCACCCCGCCGCTGCCGTAGGCGCTCAGTCCTCGCGCAGGTGCGCTTCCACGCGGTCGACCTTCGCGGTCAGCTGGCCCGTGTCGTAGCCCGGGCGGATGTCGGCCTTCAGCACGAGGCCGACGCGCGCCGACCCCTCCCCCGCGGCTTGCACGGCCTGCTTCACGACGGCCATCACCTCGTCCCACTCGCCTTCGACGTTCGTGAACATCGCGTTCGTGGAGTTCGGCAGGCCGCTGTCGCGGACGACCTTCACGGCGCGGGAGACGGCCTCGCTCACCCCGGCGTCCGGGTCGCCGCCGGAGGGGCTCACGCTGAACGCGACGATCATGTCGGGATCCTTTCATCAGAGGAAAACAATGGCGGCTGAGCAGGGCGATCGCCGTCTTCCGGGTACCCGCTGGTAACTTCGTTTGTCATGAACCGACCGCTGCCGTTCGACCCGATCGCCCGTGCGGCCGAGCTCTGGGAGGACCGGATCGGTCCCGCCGGAACCATGGCCGCGGTCACCGGTCTGATGCGGGTGCAACAGATCATCCAGTCGGCGGTCGACGGCTCGCTCAAGCCGCACGGCCTCACGTTCGCCCGCTACGAGGCGCTCGTGCTGCTCACCTTCGCCCGCAACTCGCGGCTGCCGATGCGGGTGATGGGCGAGCGGCTGCAGTTGCACCCCACCAGTGTCACCAACATAGTCGACCGCCTCGAGCGCGACGGGCTCGTGAAGCGCGTGCCCCACCCCACCGACCGGCGCACGACACTGGTCGAGATCACCGACGACGGCCGCGCGCGCCGCGAAGCCGCGACGGCCGCCGTGACGGGCATCGACTTCGGGCTCACGGGGCTCACCGAGCGGCAGGTCGAGCAGCTCACCGACCTGCTCACCAAGGTCCGCCGCTCGTCGGGCGACTTCAGCGAATAACGCCGGAACGCGAAACGGGCCCGCACGACACGAGGTCGTACGGGCCCGTCGAAAAGCGGGGAACTCAGGCGTTGACGGTCTCCGGCACGCGGGACTCGAACAGGCCGACACCGCCGTGGGTCAGGCGCTGGGGGCCGTCGAGGCGGCCGTTGCGCAGGGCCCACTTCTCGAAGATCCAGGTGAACAGCGGCGGGATGCTGGACAGCAGCGCGAGCACCAGGGTCTTCGGGCGCCAGCCGAGCGGCTTGGCGACGGACAGGGAGACCACGACGTAGAGCACGAAGATCACGCCGTGGACCATGCCGATGACGGGCACGCCGCCCTCACCGGAGGAGTGCACGACGTACTTGAGAAACATCCCGATCAGCAACGCGGCCCAGGACAGGGCTTCGGCGACTGCGGCCACGCGGAACACGAGAGCGGCCTTGCTGGACACGACTTTCCTCCTGTGCGTCACACGGGTGCGTGCTGCCTGCACACACAAAAACGCGTCCGGCGCACTGTCCAAGGGGGACTACCCGCTTGACGTCAACAGCACTGTCGGACGCGTATGACACCAGTGTGAGGCGTGACGGCCCTCACCGGAACACCGGGGCCCGTGACTATCCTCACGGACCCTCCCGAATATGGTCTGGACCACTGCGGGAAACGGTGGGGAAATGCCCGGAAAACCGTGAAGGCCCCTTCCCGGTCTCGCATTCCGGGAAAGAGCCTTCACGGATAGTCCTCAACCGGACACTAACCGGCACACGGTGACGGCGGCGCCGACGAAGGTGATGTTGCCCACGTGGCCTGCGCGGCGTCGGCGGTCAGCGTGAAGTCCAGTGTGGCCCCGCGCCGCAGCTGCTCGACGCTCACGTAGGACTTGTCCGAAGGCCGCGCCTGCCGCCCGTCGCCCACCTTCAGGCCGCGGACGTACTGGAGCTTCGCCCCGTCGGCCCCCGGTGCCTTGATGGTGACCGAACGCCCGTTCTGCAGGTGCAGCACGGACTTCGCGAACTGCGGCGCGTTGAGCACGAAGTTCCCGGTACCGGGTACGGCCGGGTAGAGGCCGAGCGCGCTGAAGACGTACCACGCCGACATGGTGCCGAGGTCGTCGTTGCCCGTGACGCCGTTGGGGGCGTTCGTGAACAGCGTGTGGGCCGCGCGCACCACCGCGGAGGTCTTCCACGGCTGGCCGGTGAGCGTGTACATCCACGGCGAGTGCAGGTCGGGTTCGTTGTTGGGGTTGTAACGGAACTGGTTGTAGTAGGAATACGGACCGACCACCCATTCCTCGCGAACGGTCTTCGCCGGGTCCTTCACGAGGTCGTCGTAGGCGAAGAAGTCGTCGAGGCGCGCGTGGGTGTTGTCGGCGCCGCCCATCTCCTTCATCAGGCCGGGCACGTCCTGCTGCACCAGCCACTGGTACTGCCACGCGGTGCCCTCGTGGAAGCCGTCCTGGCTCTGCGGGCTGTAGGCCTGGCCCGCGGGCGTGAACCAGTCGCCGCCGGTGACCTTCGGGCGGAAGAAGCCGGTGAAACCGCGGTCGGTCACGGTCGGGTCCCACAGCGTCTGGTACGTGCGGCCCCTCGCGGCCAACGCGGCCGCGTCCTGCTTCTTGCCCAGCGCGGCGGCCATGGCCGAGAGCGAGCAGTCGCCGAGCGCGTACTCCAGGGTGGCCGAAGCGCCGTGGTTCGGGTCGGTGTCCTGGCCCTTCTTCGGGAAGTTCGGGTCGTACTGCACGAACCCGTCGGCCTGGTAGCTCGCGTTGCCCGAGCGGCCCTGGAACGGCGAGGACGCCGGCGGGATCTGCTGCGAGTTCTGCAGCAGCGCCTCGTACGCCTCGACTTCATCGCCCTTCAGCGCGCCGAAGCGCCACAGGTCGACCAGGAACGGCGTGACCGGGTCGCCGGTCATCGTGTTCGTCTCCTGGCTCGCGTACGCCCACCGCGGCAGCCAGCCGCCCTCCTCGTGGATCGCGAGGATGCTCTTCGCGATGTCGCGCGCCCGGTCGGGCTTCAGCAGCGCGAGCAGCTGGTTCTGGCTGCGGTAGGTGTCCCACAGCGAGAAGAAGTCGTAGTACGTCCAGCCGATCGCGCGGTGGATCTTCTTGTCGAAGCCGTAGTAGCGGCCGTCGGCGTCGTTGGCGGTGAGCGGCTGCAGGAACGCGTGGTAGAGCGAGGTGTAGAACACCGTGCGCTCGTCGGGCGTGCCGCCGGTGATGTCCACACTGGACAGTTCCTGGCGCCACGTGCGCTGCGCGTCGGCCTTCACCGCGTCGAACGGGCGCACGCGCGAGGCGGCGAGGTTCACGTCGGCGCCGTGGGCGTCCACCTGGGAGATCGACGTGGTGGCCGTGATCTGGTCGCCCTTCGGGAAGGTCAGCCACGCGCCGCGCAGGCCCGCGCCGCCTTCCGACGACTTGCTGCCGGGCGTGCCACCCGTCGGCGACCAGGTGCCGTAGCTGGAGAACGGCTTGTCGAACTTCGTCGTGAAGTACGTCGTGTAGGCCTTGCCGCCGCAGAAGGCCTGCGACTCGACGGTGCCGGAGATCGTGTGGTCGTCGACGATCCGCACGCTGCTGCCGGTCACGGGCTCCTTGGCGTTGGCCTGCCCGACGTTCACGAACACGTTGGCGGGACCGGACTTGTCGAACGTGTAGCGCTCGACGCCGCTGCGGGTCGAGGCCGTGGTCTCCACGTCGACGCCGCCGTAACCGGTCAGGTGCACCTTGTAGTAGCCGGGTTTCCCGACCTCTCCGTCGTGGGTGTAGGGCGCGGCGTAATTGGCGTTGTCGAAGGTGGCGGGCTTGGTCGTGTCGAAGGCCGCGCCCGGGCCGACGTCCCCGGTGGTGGGCAGGGTCTGCACCAGGCCGCCCTGTTCCCAGCAACCCGCGCCGGACAGGTAGAAGTGGCCGAAGCCGCGGATCGCGGTGTCGGTGTAGAGGTAGCCGGCGTAGTGCGTGGTCGACGGTGAAACCTGCACCATGCCGAACGGCGCCGACGCGCCGGGGAACGTGTTGCCCTCGTCCTGCGTGCCGATGAACGTGTTCACCGACTCCAGCGCGTCGGCCGGTCCGGCCGAGGCCGTGACCGGCGTGAGGCCGGCCGCCACGACGGCGAGCGCGAGCGCGCCCGCCAGTGTTCTGCTCCTCATCGAGCTCCCTCCCGAAACGGGTCCGTGGAGGACCCCTCGGACGAGGAGCCCTCCACGGATCACGGACTGGCGAAGATCAGCCGACAGCGATGGCGAAGATGTGCATCACGCCGCCGCTGACGTTCGACGGCAACGTCACGCTCGCCACCGTCTTGCCGGCGTCGAGGGTGATCGGCGCGGTGCCGAACACCATCGTGCGAATCTGCTGCGGGTCGGTACCCGAAGCGTTGCGGTACGGCGTGGACAGCACGATCCGGTTGCCGAACGACGGCTGCGCACCGCCGCCGCCGAGCGTCCAGTCGGACACGCCGACCGTGGCGGTGGACGTGGTGCCGTCGGTGTAGGTGATGGTGAGCGTGCCCTGCGCGTTGCCGTTGGAGCCGGCGCCGAGCAGCTCGAGCCGGCCCGAGCCGGTCACGGTCACCTTCTGGCCGTTCGCCACCACGTTGTCGGGGTCGCCCGCCGGGAACGAGGGCCAGGTGAAGTTCAGCCCGTCGCTCGTCACCGTGCCGCCCGGCTTGGCGCCGGCCGCGGCCAGCGCGTCGGCCGAGTAGCTCCAGCCACCGCCGTCGAAGTTGGCCTTCGTCGAGTCGGAGTCGGGCGAGATGCCGGCGTTGTCCACAGTGGCCAGCCAGCTGCCCGGCTGAGCCACGAGCACCGTCAGCACGGCCTCGGTGCTCGCCAGCCCCGGCGCGGAGAACGTGACCGGGATGCGGCGGGCGCCGTCGGCGGTGCCCGCGGGGACGGTGACGTTGACCGTGGCTTGCGCCTTGCCGTTGGCCGGCACGGCGACCGAGCCCGACGCCGGCGACAGCGTGATGCCGTCGGCGCTGCCCGCGGTGTAGGTCCACGTCCTCGCGGTGCCGGACAGGTCCTGCACGCCGACGCTCGCCGTCACGGTCGAGCCCGCCGGGGTCACCACGCGGGCCGGGTTGGCGAACGCGAGGCTCGGCTTCTCCTGCTCGCGGAACGACGGCGGGGCGTCGGCCGCCGCGGCGCCCCACTGGGTGGCCGTGGCCGAGCGGGTGAAGTCGAGCGTGCCGCCGGTCGAGATCAGGGCCTCGGGCAGCCACGCCTTGGTGGCCGCACCGCCGTTGACCTTCAGCGAGCCGACGTAGTCACCGGTGCCGGGCGCGTTGATCGTGATCTTCTTGCCCGCGCCCGTCGTGAGCACGGCGTGCTCGAACCGCGGCGTGGACAGCAGCACCTCGGCGCGGCCCGGGATCTCCGGGTAGACGCCCAGCGCGGACCACACGTACCAGGCCGACATCTGGCCGAGGTCGTCGTTGCCGATCAGGCCCTCGGGACGAGGGTTGTAGAGCTCGTCCATCGACCGGTGCACGATGGACTGCGTCTTGGCCGGGGCACCCGCGTACGAGTAGACGTAGGGCGCGTTGGAGTTCGGCTCGTTGCCCATGAACGCGTACGGCAGCTGGGTGCCGGCGTTCAGCTGCGTGAAGAAGGTGTCCAGCCGCGACTGCGTCGCCGTGTCGCCGCCGAACGCCGAGACGACGCCGCCGAGGTCGTAGGGAACCATCCACTCGTACTGCGCGCCGTTGCCCTCGACCCAGCCCTGCGAGCTGGCCGGGTCGTACGTGCCGGCGAACGAGCCGTCGGCGTTGCGCGGCTGCAGGTGGCCGGTGCCCGGGTTGTAGAGGTTCTGCCAGTTCTGCGCGCGCTTCATGAACGTGGTGTAGGTGGCGCTGTCGCCGAGGCGCTTCGCGAACTGCGCGATGGCGAAGTCGGCGCTGGTGTACTCGAGGGTGTCCGCGCCGGCGCCGGGTACGTAGCCCAGCCGCATGTAGTCGGCGAGGCCGGGCCGCTCGGTGTAGCCCTGGGTGGGCTGGGTGGCGCCCTTGATCATCAGCAGCAACGCCTTCTGGGCGTCGAAGTCACGCGCGCCGAAGGCGTACGCGCTGGAGACGATGATGTGGTACGGGTCGCCGTTCATCACTCCGGTGTAGTCGTTGGCCACGGTCCAGCGGTCCCACGAGCCGCCCTGCTCGGCGTAGGCCATCATCGAGCGCACGATGTCCGACGTCTGGGCCGGGTCGATCGTGGCCAGCAGCGGGATCTCCGAGCGGTAGATGTCCCAGCCGGAGAAGTTGGTGTACATCGCGTGGCCCTTGTCGGCCTTGTGGATCCGGCCGTCGAAGCCCGGGTAGGAACCGTCCACATCGGAGAACACGTTCGGCTGGATCAGCGAGTGATACAGCGACGTGTAGAACGTGGTCATGTCCGCGTCGGCGCCGCCGCTGACGGCGACCTTGCCGAGCTGGTCGTTCCACGCCTTGCGCGCACCGGCCGCGACCTGGTCGAAGGACTTCTTGCCGTTGTTCTCGGCCTTCAGGTTCGCCTTCGCACCGTCCACGGACACGAACGACAGGCCGACCTGCACGTTGACCTGCGCGCCGTTGAGGTTCGCGAAGGTCACGTAGCCGCCGCTGCCGGGGCCGCTCACGGTGGTGTCCTGCGTCTTGGCCTTGGCCGGGCGCGCGATGGCGGCGTTCACGCCGTTCGGCTGCGCCACCTTCGCGCGAGCCCCGCCGGTCTCCGACGTCTTGCCGGGCGTCACCGCGCCGTTCTTCCACGTGCCGATCGAGGCGAACGGGGTGTCGAACTTGGCGGAGAAGTACACGCGGTAGGTGTTCTGCGCACCGCAGAAGCGGCCGCTGGTCGCCCAGCCGCTGATGGTGTCCTTGCCGATGGTGATCGACGCGTCGTCCGTGCCGTTGACCGAGCCGGACGTGTTGACCAGCAGTGTCGAGGACGCGCCGGCGGGGTAGGTCAGGCGCGCGGAGCCGGTGCGCTGCGTCGCGCTCAGCTCGACCTTCGCGCCGCTGTCGAGGGTGACGTCGTACTCGCCCGCGGTGGCGTGCTCGTTGTCGTGGCTGAACTTCGACGTGTAGTGGCCCGGGTCCGTCGCCGGCGAGGTGCTGACCTCGCCGACGTACGGGATGAACGGGATGTCCTCGTACGTCGAGCAGCCGGCACCCGAGAGGTGCGTGAGGCTGAAGCCGGTGAGGGCGTTGTCGTCGTAGAAGTAGCCGCCCGGCTGCGACTTCACCGTGTCCGGGCTCCACTGCACCATCCCGAACGGCGCCACCGCGCCGGGGAACGTGTTGCCGGCACCGCCACCGGTGCCGTGGTCCTCGCCGCCCGGCCGGGTTCCGACGAAGGGGTTCACCCACTTCGCGAAATCGGTGTCCGGGGCTTTCGCCGCCACGGCCGCGGTGGCCGGCGCGACCGCCGCCACCACCGCCGTGGTCAGGAAGATCAGTCCGGCTCTCCAGCGCGCTCGCGCCATCGCCATCGCCTCTCCAGTCGTCGGCGCGACTCGGCCGTCAGGGCCGCTCAGGAGTGGGATGACAACCTTGTCGCGCACACCGTCGATGCGGGCAACCTTGGGCAATCGTTCACGAAAACGTCAAGTCGTGCGTGGAAGCCTGTCTGGTTCAGGACACAGTGATCAGCCATCTGCCTCACAACTTTCGCAGGCTGAATCCCATTCGGCGCGAAGCGGGCATTGACAGCGACCCGGCCTGTGGTGTGCAATCTGCGCCACTATGACAACGTTGTCTCCTCATGGCCGGGAAGCGGACGGGCTTCCCCGCCCGGCGAGCCGACGGGCCACGATGAGCGATGTGGCCCGGCTCGCCGGCGTCAGCATCAAGACCGTGTCCCGGGTGGTCAACGACGAGCCCGCGGTCCACCCCGACACCGCCGAGCGCGTGGTGGCGGCCATCGAGCAGCTCGGGTTCCGGCGCAACCTCGGCGCCCGCAACCTGCGTCGCGGCTCGACCACGGGCACGATCGGGCTCATCGTCGAAGACGTCGGCAACCCGTTCTACTCCGAGCTCAACCGCGCGGTGGAGCGCATCGCGACGTCGTTCGGCCGCCACGTGCTCACCGGTTCGTCGGAGGAGAACTCCGACCGCGAACGCGAGCTGGCGCTGGAGTTCTGCGCGCGCCGGGTCGACGGGATCCTCGTGGTCCCGGCGGGCATGCAGCACGGCTACCTCGTGCCGGAGATGCGCGCGGGCACGCCCGTGGTGTTCCTCGACCGCCCGGCCGGCGACATCGTGGCCGACACCGTGCTCGTGGACAACCTCGGCGGCACCATCGACGCGGTCACGCATCTGGTGCGCCACGGGCACCGCCGGATCGCGTTCCTCGGTGACAGCCCCGACATCTTCACCGCGGCCGAGCGGCTGCGCGGCTTCCGCGAAGGCTGCGTACGCAACGGCGTCTCCTACGACGAGAGCCTCGTGGTGATGCGCACGCCCACGCCGGAGACGATCGCCCACGCCGTGGCGACGCTGCTGACGGGTCCGTCGGCCGCGACCGCGGTGATCGCGGGCAACAACCGCGTGGCCGTGCACCTGCTGCGCGCCCTGGCCCACGCCGAGCACCGGCCCGCGATGGTGAGTTTCGACGACTTCGAGCTGGCGGACCTGCTGGACCCGCCCGTGACGGTGGTCGCCCACGACGTCAGCGCCCTGGGGCACGCGGCGGCAGAGCTGCTGTTCGCGCGGATCCAGGGGGATCAGTCCGCACCCAGAAAGGTAGTCCTGCCCGTGCATCTTGTCGCCCGTGGTTCCGGTGAGGTCACCCCGTGAGCACGCACCTCGAACCGATCCGGCTCCCGGCCAACCAGCCGCCGCAGTTCTACCGCGGTGGCGACGCGATCGCCGCGCTGCGCGGTGCCACCGGTACGGACTCGAAGTTCGGCCCGGAGGACTGGGTCGGCTCCGTCACCACGATGTTCGGCCAGGACACCAACGGCCTCACGAAGCTCCCCAGCGGCGTCTGGCTGCGCGACGCCGTGCGCGAGAACGCCGAGGCGTGGCTGGGTGCCGCGCACGTGGCCAAGCTCGGCGATTCCACCGGCTTGCTGGTGAAGCTGCTCGACGCGGGCCAGCGGCTGCCCGTGCACTTCCACCCGAGCGACTCCTTCGCGGAGAAGCACTTCGACTCGCACTTCGGCAAGACCGAGGCGTGGATCGTGGTAGGTACCTACGGTGACGACCCGCGCGTGTACCCGGGTTTCAAGGAGACGGTGAGCAAGGCGACCGTCGCCGAGTGGACCCGCGAGCAGGACGCGCCGAGCATGCTGGGCGCGCTCAACAGCGTGCCCGTGCAGGCCGGCGACACCGTGTACATCCCGGCCGGGCTGCCGCACGCGATCGGCGAGGGCGTGTTCGTGGTGGAGCTGCAGCAGCCCACCGACTTCTCGCTCACGCTGGAGTGGCGTGACTTCCTGGCCTCGCCGGAGAAGGGCCACCTCGGCATCGGCTTCGACACCGCGATCGAAACGCTCGACACGTCCGGCTGGGACGCCGAGCGGCTCACCACGATCGTGAAGCACACCGCCGAGGACAAGGCCACGTCGGTGGACCTGCTGGCCGCGGGTTCCGACGAGTTCTTCCGCGCCGACCGCGTGCAGCTGTCCTGCGGCTCCCTGGCGTTCGACCCGTCGTTCTCCGTGCTCGTGGTCCTCGACGGCGCCGGCACGCTGCGCACGGAACACGGCGGCGAGTTCGCCCTGGCCAAGGGCGAGACCTACGTGGTGCCGTTCGACGCCGGGCAGGTCGAGGCGTCGGGCTCGCTCACCGCGATCCGCTGCCGCCCGCCCGCACCCGAGAAGAGGTAGGCCTCATGAGCGAGATCCTGCTGGACGCGGTGGACCTCACGAAGCACTACGGCTCGGTGGAAGCCCTCCGCGGCGCTTCCTTCCAGGCCCGCGCGGGCGAGGTCACGGCCCTGATCGGCGACAACGGCGCCGGCAAGTCGACGCTCGTGAAGTGCCTTTCCGGCGCCGAGCAGCCGACGTCCGGCAGGATCCTGCTCGACGGCTCCGAAGTACACCTCGACTCCCCGGTGGCCGCACGGCGGCTCGGGATCGAGACGGTGTACCAGGACCTGGCCCGCGTGAGTACTCCTCCCAGGGGCATCCAGACCACTGTGGACGGTGGGTTCGCCGAGGTGCCGCTCGGTAAGCAGCCGATCGGCGCCAACACGTTCTGAAGCACGCTCGTGCTCGTCGCGCTGATCATCGTCTTTACGGTGCTCACGCTCCGGACGACGCTGATCGAGACGTAGGTGCTGCTTGTGTGCTCGGTGGGCATCGCGTTCGTGATCATCACCTCCGGCATCGACCTGTCTGGGCCGTGATCTTCGCGTGGGCGCGAACTCGCAGTACTTCTACAAGCAGAGCTGCTGAGCGGCCCGAGCGCGGCGAAGGGGACTTTCCCGCGCGGAAAGTCCCCTTCGCCGCGTTCGGGGCTAGGATCTACTCCCCCAGACTCCGTCGCCGAGGGGAGGCCGCCGATGACCGAGGGTGTCCGGCTGCCGTGGCGCTCCGCCGCGCGCGCCGACCCGGTGCCGGTGCTGGCCGCGGCGCGCAAGGTCACCGACGACCTCATCGACGGCCTCGCCGGCACCCACGCCCGGCGCGCGGCCCACGGGCTGCGGCGGCTGTTCGGCGTGGCCGGCCTGGGGCTCACGGACCTGTCGGGATCGCTGCTGTGGTCGGGCCGGCCGGGGCCGGACGCGACCGTGGCCCACGTGCTCGACGAGGTGCTGCACAGCGAGGAGCCCGCGGTCGTCGACGGCGTGGAGGCGGTGCCGCTGCACGTCCACGACGAGCTGGCCGGCGCGTTGCTCGTGGTGGGCGCGCGGGGTTCGGAGGTGGTGCGGCAGGCGGCCGACGTGGTGGTGCAGGCCCTGGAACGCGGCCGGCTCGAGGCGTCGGCGGACCAGGCGGCGCAGGCCGAGCTGCGGGCGTTGCGGGCGGAGATGTCGCCGCACTTCGTGTACAACGCGCTGACGGTGATCGCTTCGCTGGTGCGTTCGGAGCCGGACCGGGCGCGGGACCTGATGCTCGACTTCGCCGACTACACGCGCTACAGCCTGGCGCGCCACGGCGAGTACACCGTGGTGGCCGAGGAGTTCCGCGCGGTGGAGACGTACCTGGCGCTGCAGCGCGCGGTGCTGGGCGAACGGCTGAAGGTGCAGGTGCGCGTGGCGCCGGAGGTGCTGGCCGTGGCCGTGCCGTACCTGGTGCTGGAGCCGCTGGTGGAGAACGCCATCCGCCACGGCATCGAGCCGCGCGCGACCACCGGGCTCGTGCAGGTCCACGGGCAGGCGGAAGGGAACGACTGCGTGATCAGCGTGGAGGACGACGGGGTCGGCATGGACCCGAAACTCGCGGCCGACATCCTCGCCGGCCGCGTCGCCGAGGGCGGCGGCCTCGGTCTGGCCAATGTGGACAGACGGCTGCGCAACGTCTACGGCGCCTGGTACGGGCTGACCGTGGAGACCGAAGTGGGTGCCGGCACGCGGGTGGTCGTGCGGGTCCCGAGGTTCCAGCCGGGGGTGCTGCCGTGAGCGGGCTGCGGGTACTGGCCGTCGACGACCTGGCGCCGGCCCTGGACGAGCTGTGCCGGATGCTGCGCGAGGCCCCGGAGGTCGGCGAGGTCGTGGGCGCGGGTGATGCGCTGCACGCGCTGAAGCTGTTGCAGGCGGACCACTTCGACGCGGTGTTCCTCGACATCTCCATGCCGGGCCTCGACGGGCTGGAGCTGGCGACCCTGCTGGCACGCCTGTCGGAGCCGCCGGTGATCGTGTTCGTGACCGCGCACGACGGCCATGCCGTGGCGGCGTACGGCATCGGCGCGGTGGACTACCTGCTCAAACCGGTGCGGACGGAACGGCTGGCGGCCGCGTTGGCGAAGGTCGTGCGCATGGCGCCTTCGGAGGCCCAGCGCGCGGTGCCCGACGCGATGGCCGCCCTCCCGGTCGACGCGGGCGGCCGCACGCGGTACGTCCGCCGCGACGACGTGTTGTTCGTCGAAGCCCACGGGGATTACGTCCGCCTCCACACCCGCGGTGGGGTGCACCTGGTGCGCATGCCGATCTCGCGGCTCGAGGAGTACTGGGAGGGGACCGGGTTCACGCGGGTGCACCGGGGTTACCTGCTGTCGGTGTCGGCCGTGGTGGAGCTGCGCAGTGACACGACGGGCGGGCTGCTGGCGCACACGCCCGTCGGGGATGTTCCGGTGAGCCGGCGGCACGCGCGCGAGCTGCGCGACCGGTTGCTGGAGGCGGCGCAGCAGGGACAACTGGGGTCGTCTTGGTGAGGGGCGCGTGAGCCGGGTCCGGCGGGTCGCCGTGATGAGCCCGCAGACGCGCCTCGCCCGGTCCCGCCGGCAGGCGCGCGGGCGGTGGCGCATGCCGCGGCTGCGCGCGTCCGACGCCGAACGCGCCGCCGCGCTCTACCGCGCGCAACGCAAACGCGGCATCCCAGCCCTGGTCGCCATGTTCGCGCTCGTGCTCGGGCTGCCCGCCGTGTTCGCCGTGGCGCCGGGGCTGGACGCGGTGCGCGTGTGGGGCATTCCGTTGTCCTGGTTGATGATCGCGCTGCTCCCCTACCCCGTGATGGCCGGGCTGGCCCGCTGGCAGCTGCGGCGCGCGGAGAAGGCCGAGGACGACCGATGACGGCCCGCGCGAGCGGGGTGCGCTGATGGACCTCGCGCTGGCGGTGACTCCGGTCGTGCTCATCACGCTGCTCATCGGCGTGCGCGGGGTGGCCGCGATGCGCACGACGTCGGACTTCCTGGTGGCGTCGCGGCGGATCTCGCCGTTCGTGAACTCCGCGGCGGTGTCCGGGGAGTACCTGTCGGCCGCGTCGTTCCTCGGGGTGGCGGGGCTCGTGGTGAAGGACGGCGTCGGCGCGCTGTGGTACCCGGTCGGGTTCACGGCGGGCTACATCGCGATGCTCGTGCTCGTCGCGGCGCCCATGCGGCGCTCCGGGGCGCTGACGGTGCCGGACTTCGCCGAAGCGCGCCTGGCCTCGCCGGCGCTGCGCCGGATCGCGGCGGTCGTGGTGCTGGTGATCGGCACGATCTACGTCGTGCCGCAGTTCCGCACGGCCGGGCTGGTGCTCACGGCCGTGGGCGGTACGCCGTACTGGGTCGGGGTGGTCATCGCGGGTACGGCCGTGAGCGTCACGCTGGCGCTGGGCGGCATGCGCGCGGCGACGTATGTGCAGGCGTTCCAGTTCTTCCTCAAGCTGCTGCTGTTCCTCGTGCCCGCGCTGTGGCTCGTGCTGCACGTGAGCGACGCCGACCGCGACGCCGCGCTCACGCCCGTCGAGTTCACCCGCTTCACGCACGAGACGCCGGTGGACTTCGAGCACGACGTGACCGTGGTCCTGCGCGAGCCCACCACCGTCGTCACGGCGACCGGGCCGCGCACGCTCCCGCCGGGTGAGCTGACCGTCCACAGTGGAGAGCGCCTGGTCTTCGCCACCAACGCGCCTGTGCCCGACGTCAGCGACGGCGCGGCGCTCGGCGGCCCCGACTGGCAGCGGCCGCTGCTCGACCTCGACAAGGGCTACCCGCTGCTGGGCACGTGGGCCGTGCTCATCGCGACCATGCTGGGCACCATGGGCCTGCCCCACGTGCTGATGCGCTTCCACACCAGCCCGGACGGCCGCGCCGCCCGCCGGACCGCCGCGATCACCGTGGCGCTGCTCGGCGTGTTCTACCTGTTCCCCGGCGTCTACGGCGTGCTCGGGCGCGTGCTGGTGCCCGAGATCTACCTCTCCGGCGACACGGACACGGTTGTCGTCGCATTGCCGGCACAAGTGGACACCGGCTGGGCCGGCGAGCTGTTTACGGCACTGCTCACCGCGGGCGCGTTCGCGGCGTTCCTGGCGACGTCGCTGGGGCTGCTGCTGGTGATGTCCGGCGCCATCGCCTACGACCTCATGCCCGGGGGCCTGCGCCGCCTGCGGGTGACCGTCGTGTTCGTCGCGGTGGCGATGGTGGTGCTGTCGCTGCCGTCGGCGCAGCTCGACGCCGGGGTGCTCGTGACGTGGGGCTTCACCGTGGCCGCGTCGACGTTCTGCCCGCTGCTCGTGCTCGGCATCTGGTGGCCGCGGCTCACCGCCGCGGGCGCGATCAGCGGCGTGGTCACGGGGCTGGTCGCGTCGTCCGGCTCGATCCTGTTCGCCCTGGCCGGGCCGCGCCTCGACGGCTGGGTGGCGATCTTGGTGTCACAACCGGCACCCTGGTCGGTACCACTCGCGTTCGGCGTGATGGTGGCCGTCTCCCTGCGCGGCCGCCCGCCGTCCTGGGCCGGCGCGGCAATGCTCCGCCTGCACCTCGACGAGCGAGCGCCCGGCCCGGAGCCGCCCCATTCGTCCGCACCCGCGTACCGCTCGTCGACCGTTCGTCGTGTCGCCCGGCGTTTGAACCGCTGACGCTTCCTCGTGGGCGCTCGCCTCCCTACTGTGGCGCGGACCACAATTCGCAGCGTCGCGAGGGAGTGACGATGAGTCCCACCGACACCGACCTGACCGGCGACCCGCCGGACATGGACTGGGAACACGTACAGGAGAGTGCCGAGTTCAGGCAGCTGCGCCACCGCTTGCGCAGCTTCGTCTTCCCGATGACCGCGCTGTTCCTCGTCTGGTACCTGCTCTACGTGCTGCTGGCCGACTACGCCCACGGCTTCATGAGCACGAAGATCGCCGGCAACTTCACCGTGGGCCTGCTGTTCGGCCTGCTGCAGTTCGTGTCGACGTTCCTCATCACGTGGCTGTACGTGCGCTACGCCAACCGCAAGCTCGACCCGTTGTCCGAGCGGATCCGCGACGACATCGAGAGCCCGGCCGCGAAGGAGTCCGAATGAAAACCCTCGCGGCAGGCGTCGAGGGCAGCAACCCGACGCTGAACATCATCATCTTCGGTGTGTTCGTGCTGATCACGCTCGTGATCGTGTTCCGCGCGAGCCGCAACACGAAGACGGCCTCCGACTACTACGCGGCCGGGCGCGCGTTCACCGGCCCGCAGAACGGCATCGCGATCAGCGGTGACTACCTGTCGGCCGCGTCGTTCCTCGGCATCGCGGGCGCCATCGCGGTGTACGGCTACGACGGCTTCCTGTACTCGATCGGTTTCCTCGTGGCCTGGCTGGTCGCGCTGCTGCTCGTGGCCGAGCTGCTGCGCAACACCGGCAAGTTCACGATGGGCGACGTGCTGGCGTTCCGCATGCGGCAGCGTCCGGTGCGGGCCGCGGCGGCGATCTCGACGCTGATCGTGTCGTTCTTCTACCTGCTGGCCCAGATGACCGGCGCCGGCGGCCTGGTGGCGCTGCTGCTGGGCATCGAAGGCAAGGCCGCGCAGTCGGTGGTCATCGCCGTGGTGGGCGTGATCATGATCGCCTACGTGCTCATCGGTGGCATGAAGGGCACCACGTGGGTGCAGATCATCAAGGCCGTGCTGCTCATCGTCGGCGCGCTCGCGATGACGCTGTGGGTGCTCGGCAAGTACGGCTTCAACTTCTCGGCGCTGCTGCAGGGCGCCGTCGACAAGGCGGGCAAGGCCGGTGAGACGCTGCTCGGGCCGGGCAAGCAGTACGGCGCCACGGGAACGTCCAAACTGGACTTCTTCTCGCTCGGCATCGCGCTGGTCCTCGGCACCGCGGGCCTGCCCCACGTGCTGATGCGCTTCTACACCGTGCCGACCGCCCGCGACGCCCGCCGCTCGGTGGTCTGGGCGATCGTGCTGATCGGCGTGTTCTACCTGTTCACGCTGGTCCTCGGCTACGGCGCCGGCGCGCTGGTCGGCCCCGACGAGATCAAGGCCGCCCCGGGCGGCGTGAACTCGGCGGCGCCGCTGCTCGCGCTCAACCTCGGCGGACCCGTGCTGCTGGGCCTGATCTCGGCGATCGCGTTCGCCACGATCCTCGCCGTGGTGGCCGGCCTGACGATCACCGCGTCGGCCTCGTTCGCGCACGACGTGTACGCGAACGTGATCAAGCGGGGCAAGACGAAGCCGGGGTCGGAGGTGCGCGTCGCCCGGATCACCGCCGTGGTCATCGGCGCGGTCGCGATCATCGGCGGCATCCTGGCCAACGGGCAGAACGTCGCCTTCCTCGTGGCGCTCGCCTTTGCGGTCGCGGCGTCGGCCAACCTGCCGACGATCCTGTACTCGCTGTTCTGGAAGCGGTTCAACACCCAGGGCGCGCTGTGGAGCATCTACGGCGGGCTCATCGTTTCGCTGGTGCTGATCGTCTTCTCGCCGGCGGTCTCGGGCAAGCCGATCGACGCGAAGACGGGCAAGAGCGCGTCGATGCTGCAGGGCGTGGACTTCCACTGGTTCCCGCTCGACAACCCGGGCCTGGTGTCCATCCCGGTCGCCTTCTTCCTCGGCTGGCTCGGCACGATGCTGTCGAAGGAGCGCAACGCGAAGAAGTACGCGGAGATGGAGGTGCGCGCCCTGACGGGTGCGCATGCGGAGAAAGCTGTGCAGCACTGAGGTTTGTCTGCTTCGAGCGGGCCGGGACTCTCGAGTCCCGGCCCGCTTTTTTGTTCAGTACGGCACTTTCCCCGCAGCCAGGTCGTCCAGAACGCCTCCGAGCAGGCCGGCCCGCTGCAGCTTCAGTACCGCAGTTTCCCGTCGGCCAAGTCCGCCAAGGATGCGTCGGGCACGCCGCGTTGTGCCGCCGAAGGGCGGCACTCCGAGGCACCGAGGCGAGGCCGGAGCACAGCCGATGGGGCCAGACCCGGCGCACGCGCCGAAGATGGCGCAGCAGTGGTCACTGCGGCCGGCCGGAACCGGATTTCGAGTCCCGGCCGCTTTTTTGTTCAGTACGGCACTTTCCCCGCAGCCAGGTCGTCCAGAACGCCTCCGAGCAGGCCGCGCATGTGACGCCACAGGCCCGCGCCCAGGGAGATACGGGCGACGCCGAGGGAGGCGAGGGCGGGGAGGCCCGGGCCGCCGTGGGGCAGGGACGCGTTGACGGCGCCGGTTTCGCGGACGAACTCGGCGAGGAGATCCGGGTCGGTCAGTGTGATCGGGTAGACGCAGTCGGCGCCGGCCGCGAGGTAGGCCTGGCCACGGGTGACGGCGTCGGCGAAGACGGCGTGGGGGTCGGGGGCGCCGATGAACGCGTCGATGCGGGCGTTGATCACCAGGTCCTGGCCGGCGGCTTGGCGCAGGGCGGCCAGGCGATCGGCTTGGTCGGTGACGGGCCGCAGCTCGCTTCGTGAGTGGTCGGTGTCCTCGAGGTTGCAGCCGGCCGCGCCAAGGTCCAGCAGGCGGTCGACCAGCTCGGCCGGGATGAGGTCGTAACCGCTTTCCGCGTCGACGGTCACCGGCACCGACACCGCCCGGACGATGCGCGCGGCCGCGAGCAGCATTTCGCCGGCGGGGGCGGCTTCGCCGTCGGCGTGGCCGAGCGCGGCGGCGACGGCCGCGGAACTCGTGGCCACGACCGGGAACCCGGCCGCTTCCACCAGCCGGGCCGAGTCGGCGTCCCACGCGTTGGGCAGGACCAGCGGCCGGCCGGGCACGTGCAGCGCCCGGAGTTCGGCGGCGCTCACGCTTCGCGGTCCGGGAGCTGGGCCATGGCCGGGTAGGTCTCGGGCACACCGCGCCCGAGGCAGATGCGGTTCGACATGCCGTTCACGCTAGCGGCAACCGGGCCCACCCGTGTGGTCCAGTCCTGGGCCGGAAGTGTGGACGAGTTCAGGCCTCGACGTGCACCTCGGCTGGTGGCCCTCCCGCGGACGAGCGGGCCTGGCCGGCGCGATCCGTGCGGCCGCCGGCAACGGTGGGGCCCCGCCGTGCCCTCGACGGTCCGTCCACAAGGGAACCCGGCGGAGCCGCACCTGCTGGATTCTGAAGCCGGGGCACGCGTTGACCGGTGCAGGCGCTGCGGGAGATATCGAGCTACAACCCGAGCGGCAGCACCAGCTCCAGGTTGGTCTTGCGCGACGGGGCGCCGTCGGTGGGTTCGCCGCCCGGTTCGGGCACGATGCCGCCGGCGGCGACGCGGTCGAGGGTGTTCAGGCCGAGCGGCCCGACGGTGCCGAACACGGTGTAGTCGGGGCGCAGGGTGGAGTCGCCGTAGACGAGGAAGAACTGGCTGCCGTTGGTGTCCGGGCCGGCGTTGGCCATGGCGACCAGGCCACGGGAGTAGATGCGGGCCGCCGGGTTGGAGGCCGGCGGCAGGTCGGTGGGCAGTTCGTCGCGGAAGCTATATCCCGGGCCGCCTTCGCCGGTGGCCGTCGGGTCGCCGCACTGCAGGACCTTCAGGGTCGGGTAGTCGGTGAGCCGGTGGCAGGTCGTCTGGTTGAAGAAGCCGTGGCGGGCGAGGTGCAGGAAGCTCTGCACCGTGCACGGCGCTTCGGCGCGGTCGAGCGTCAGCGGAAGCAGCCCCTGGTTGGTGATCACGGGGACTGCGACCTTGCCGCGGTCGGGGGTGTGCTGCGGGTCGGGCGGCAGGGGCACGGGACGGGCGGCGGGCTCGTCGGGCGTTTCCGTGTACTGGCAGGCGCCGTGGGTGGTGGTGGGCTCGCTGTTCGCCACTGTCGCGGCGCCCGCTGCCGGCGCGAACGCGGCGAGCAGGGAACCGACGGCCAACGTGGTGACGACGAGCTTTTTCATGCGTTTCCTCCCAGTGAACGAATCACGGAAGCATAAGCAGGGTTCGAACCAATCGGCATCCGGCGAAAGTGGGAGGCTCACGAAACGCTGACGGGCTCCTGACAACCGTTCCCTAACGTCGCGGGTCATGATCACTCGCCTCTTCCTCAGCGCGGTGGCGGCCGCCGCGGTGGCCTGCGCGCTGCCCGCCGTCGCGTCCGCCGCGACCGGACCGGTCGTGCAGCCCCTGGCCGTGTCCGCGGCCGAACAGCAGGCCGTGCTCGACTACTGGACCCCCGAACGGATGAACGCGCTCACGCAGCCGTCGTCGGACAACCCGCCGACGGGCGGCCCCGACGGCGCGCCCTGGACCACCGCCAACGCCGTGGCCAAAACCGTCGGCCGGCTCTTCTTCACCGACCACGGCGAGGACTCCAGCTGCACGGCCACCGTGGTGGACAGCGCGAACCGCAGCACCGTCGTCACGGCCGGGCACTGCGTGAACAACACCGACCTCCTCGGCGAGGACAACCAGTGGAACGCCCACTCGATGTTCATCCCGGGCTACCACGACGGGCAGGCGCCGTACGGGAAGTTCGTCGGCCGCTTCGGCGTCGCGGACAGCACGTGGCTCGCGAACGACCAGATCGACGCGCAGAAGTTCGACACCTTCGACCAGGCGTTCGTGGTCCTCAACCGCGGCGTGCACGGCGTTTCCGTGCAGGACAAGGTGGGCGCCGCGCAGAAGATCGGCTTCGACCGGCCGGGCAGCGCCGACGTGGTCCAGTTCGGCTACCCCCGCGCCTCGGCCGACCCCGCGCGCGAAGGCCTGCCCGAGTACACGGGCGCCCGCCTGGCGTTCTGCACGGGCCCGACGCGCGAATGGCCGGGCACCCCGGACTTCCCCGACTCGCCGAACCAGTGGGGCACGGCGTGCGTCATGGGCGGTGGCTCCAGCGGCGGCCCGCGCCTGCGCGACTTCAACCCGAAGACCGGCCTCGGCACGGTCGTCGGCGACAACACGGAGGCCGGCTTCTTCGACGCCGCGGGCCAGCCGTGCGACCGCGACGCCGGGTGCACGCGCTACCTGGTGGGCCCGCAGTTCAGCACGGCGGTGACGAAGCCGTTGTTCGAAGCGGCGCAGCACGCCTGACGGGCGGTGGAGGACCGGTTCACGCCGCGTCCTCCACCACACCCCACCACAGGAAATCCCGCGCCCGGGTCGCCGCGACGAGCCTCTGCCGGTCTCGCATCTCGTCGGCTTCGCGGCGAGCGGCAGCGCTGTTCGCGGAGTCCCGAAGCGGGAACTGGACGGCCAGCACCGCCTGGAAGTCCAGTCCCTTCGCGCGGTGGACGGTGCCGACCTTCACGCGGTCATCCGGCTCCCCGGTGTGCTGTTCGAGGCTCTGCGTCGCCACTCCGGCGCTCTCCAGCAGCCGGCGGCACTCGTCGGCGTCGTGTTTGGTGAACGTGATCAGCGCGGTGTGCGCCGGCTCCACGTTCCGCAGCACCGCAGTGAGCGCGCGGGGAAGGTCCGCCTTGCTGCCCGTCCACGTCTGCGTGCGTCCGCCGTCGTTGACCACCTCGGCGTCGCGCAGCACGACGCCCGCGGCACCGTCGAGGTCGTCGACGCTGTTGCCCGCGTCGATGCGGCGCGCGAAGTCGAGGATGCCCGACCGGTTGCGGTAGTTGACTTTCAGCACCTCGCCCCGGCCCTGCACGGGGATGCCGGCGTCGGACAGGCGCCACCCACCGGGATAAACCTGCTGCTGGCCGTCGCCGACGAGCAGCAGCCGGTTCGGCCCGTCGCCCGCGACCTCGCGGAGCAATCGCAGGCCGACGAGCGTGATGTCCTGGACCTCGTCGACGACGACCAGCGCATACGGGTTGTCGAGCGGCCGTTCGACCAGCGAAGCGTGCGCCGCGGTGAGCACGTCGTTGTAGTCGTGCACCCCGCGCTCGACGAGATTGTCGCGATACGCCTCGTACAGCGCCCAGACCCGTTCACGGTGCGCGTCACCGAGCGCCAGCCGGCGGCCTCGGCGCGGGACCTTCTTGTACTCCTCGAGAGTCCGCAACCCTCGGCCCTTGATCACGCGGTCGACCTCGGTGCGCCAGTACTCGAAATCCGGTTCGATCTCCTCCAGCGCGGCGTGATGGCGCGCCCGTGCCCGGTTGAACGCGGTGTCGATGCCGCCGCGCTGCACGTTCAGCTCCACCCCGCGACCCGCGAGCAGCCCGCGAACCCACGCGTGCAGGTTCACGAACTCCGCGCGCCCCTCCAGCTCGGGTGCCAGCCGGCGGAACGCCGCCGCGTGCACCGTCGGCAGAGTCCGGACGAACGTGGTGAACAGCAGCGGGCCCACGCTCCGCCGGCCCACGTGACGCATGCGGTGCAACGCGACCACCGTCTTGCCCGTGCCGGCCGGCCCGCTGATCCGGGCGGGGCCGCCGTACTCGCGCGCGACGATGGCGTGCTGCTGCGGGTGCAAGAACGTCATCCAGCTCTCGAACGGCCTCTTCAACGCCGCCGTCAGCTGGCCTTCGGCGACGTCCTGCGCGGCCAGCAGCCCGGCTGCTTCAGGCTCGCGCTCGGGTGGCTTGACCGACAGGGCCGAGTACTCGGGCAACCGCTGGACCACGGCCGACGCCAATTCGGCCACCTGGCGACGGGTCAGTCCGCCGTCGCCCCGGCGGAACACCTTGTCCAGGTCCACCACCGGAAGGGCCCAGTACGGCCCGGCTCCGCGCGGCGACCGGGTGGCACCGCCGATCACCACGAGCGTGATGGCGGTCGGCGCAAGCAGGCGGCCTTGCGAACCGCGGATCGACGCGAACCGCTCTTCGGCGTGCCTCAGCACGGCCTGACCCGACTCGGGCGGCCGGTCCGCGACCACCACGGCGAACACCCCGGCCGGCCCCAGCAGGAACGCGTCGGCGGTTTCCGCCGGCGCGGGCAGATCCGACCGGAGCAGAACGTGCCAGCCTTCCGCCGTGTGCGCCACCAACTCGCCGAACACGTTGCGCCGCAACGAGTCCAATTCCGGAAAGCGCTTCGCCAGCAGCTCCGCCGCCTGACATTGGACCTGCCTCTTCCCGTGCGCGCTCAGCACCATTCGCTCCCCCTCCTGGTCACTGTCCGCGTTCGGATTATTGCCAGGAGAAACAAGGGGCGGGTGATCTTCGACGGCAATCACCCGGATGCAGCAGTCGCCGCGGAAGATCGAAATCAGCACGTCTGACGCGTCCGCCGACGACAAAGGCCGGGCAGCCGCAACGGGCTGCCCGGCCTTCAGCCGAACCGAAAACTACTTGGCCGCGGGAACCCGCAGCAGCAGCGCGTCACCCTGGCCGCCACCGCCGCAGAGCGCGGCGGCGCCCAGGCCGCCGCCGCGGCGGCGCAGTTCGTGGATCAGGTGCACCGCAAGGCGGGCGCCCGAGGCGCCGATCGGGTGGCCCAGGGCGATGGCGCCGCCGTTGACGTTGACCTTCGACGGGTCCAGGCCGAGCTTCTCGCTGGCGACCACACCGACCGCGGCGAACGCCTCGTTGATCTCCACCAGGTCGAGGTCGCCGACGTCGAGCTTGGCCTTCGCCAGAGCCTTGCGGATGGCGTTGGACGGCTGCTCGTGCAGCGACGCGTCGGGGCCGGCGACGACGCCGTGGGCGCCGATCTCGGCCAGCGGGGTGAGGCCCAGCTGGGCGGCCTTTTCGGGGCTGGCGACGATCACGGCCGCGGCACCGTCGGAGATCTGCGACGACGAGCCGGCGGTGATGGTGCCGTCGGAGGCGAAGGCGGGGCGCAGCTTGGCGAGGCCGTCGACGGTGGTGTCGGCGCGGACGCCTTCGTCGGTGGAGAAGACGATCGGGTCGCCCTTGCGCTGCGGGATGGTGACCGGCGCGATCTCCTCGCGGAAGAAGCCGGCCTCGATGGCGGCGGCGGCGCGCTGGTGGGAGCGCGCGGAGAACTCGTCCTGCTGCTCGCGCGTGATGCCGTAACGCGCGTTGTGCTTCTCCGTCGAGGCGCCCATGGCGACCTGGTCGAACGCGCAGAAGAGGCCGTCGTAGGCCATGTGGTCGAGCATGGTCACGTCGCCGTACTTGAAGCCGCCACGGGACTTCGGCAGCAGGTGCGGTGCCTGCGTCATCGACTCCTGGCCGCCCGCCACGACGAGGTCGAACTCGCCGGCGCGGATGAGCTGGTCGGCGAGCGCGATGGCGTCGAGGCCCGAGAGGCACACCTTGTTGATCGTGAGCGCCGGGACGTCCATCGAGATGCCCGCGGCGACGGCGGCCTGGCGCGCCGGGATCTGGCCCGCGCCCGCGGTGAGGACCTGGCCCATGATCGTGTACTCGACCTCGGACGGCGAAACCCCGGCCTGCTCCAGCGCGGCCTTGATGGCGATGCCACCGAGCTGCGCACCGGTGAAGTCCTTCAGCGAGCCGAGCAGCCGCCCGATGGGGGTACGGGCCGCACCCAGGATCACGGAACCGGACACGTCGTCCTCCCAAGAATTAGGAACACCTACAGTCTCACGACTGTACCCGGGCCCACGGCTTCTTGATGGAGCCAGTGTGAGGGGGCGCACGTCTTGGATGGAGTCCGTGGATTTCAGGGGGCTTCACCAGGGTGGTGGCCTTTATCCTGCCCCCATGAACACTGAGTCCATCCAAGCCGTGCTCACCCCGTTCGTGACCGCGATCGACCACGTCGGGATCGCGGTTCCCGACCTCGACGAAGCGATCGCGTTCCACAAGGAGCACTTCGGCCTGGAGGTCGCGCACGAGGAGGTGAACGAGGAGCAGGGCGTCCGCGAAGCGATGCTGCGCGCCCCCGGCACCGCGGGCACCGAAACGATGATCCAGCTCCTCGCGCCCCTGCGCGACGACTCGACCATCGCGAAGTTCCTCGGGCGCAACGGTCCCGGCCTGCAGCAGCTCGCCTTCCGGGTGTCCGATGTGGACGCCGCCGCGGCTGCGTTGAGGGAGCAAGGGCTACGGCTGCTGTACGACGAGGCCAAGCGTGGGACGTCGAACAGCCGGGTGAACTTCGTGCACCCGAAGGACGCTGGTGGGGTGCTGGTGGAGTTGGTGGAGCCGGCGGCGCACTAGGACTCGCGGTTTTCACCGCGCGACTGATCTCGCGCGGTGAAGTCGAGGAAGCCGGGTTCGAACGCCGGCTCGCCTCCGGCGATCCCGGATCGCCGGAGGTCACCGATTCCGAAACCGGCGTCCCCGCGGGATCGGATGCCGGCGACTCGACGGATACGTCCAGGCACGGCCTCGTCCGCGACGACGCTAGGACTCTTTCGCCTTCGCCGACAACGCGTTGGCCAGGAAGACGAGCTCGCCGTCGAACTCGGCCGGGAGGTCGTCGCCGGAGTGGCGGGCCGTGGCGTGGCGGTGGCTGACGGCGCGGGCGAGCAGGCCGGAGGCGCTGTCGAGGTCGGCGACGGCGAGGCGCCCGCCCGTGGCGGCCACGATCACCGCGCGGACCAGGCGCACGAGGTGCTGGAAGCGTTCTCCGAGGGCGTCGCGCACGACGTAGTGCGTGTCGGCCTCGCGCCAGAGCACGTGGGAGAGGCCGAGTGAGCCAGTGAAGCGGCGGTCGAGCTCCGAGACGAGCCGGCGCAGCGACCCGGCGAGGTCACCGGGCACCACGACGGCGGCGGGCTCGATGTTCTCGTCGGGCAGCCGCGCGACCAGGGCCGCCAGCAGGTCGGACTTGCGGCGGAAGTAGTAGTGGACCAGACCCTTCGGCACCCCGGCGCGCTCCGCGATGCGGGACGTCGGGGTGGCGTCGAAGCCGGACTCGGCGAAGAGCGCTTCAGCCGCGCAGAGGATCCGCTCCTTCGCCGAGTCATCTGTCATGTCAGCTCCTTCAGTGCGGCATCGCCGTCCGGTGGGCGGCGGTGGCCATCGGCATCGCGGCGGCGCCGGCGATGATCGTGAGCGCACCGGCGACCCAGGACGTCCAGGACGCCCCGTTGAGTTCGGTGTACCCCATCACCCACGGCGCGATGAACAGCAACACCCCGAGGACGACCTGGATGCCCTCGCCGTAGACGACACCTGGCGCCGCGAGCGATACCAGGCCGTCGATGGCGATCAGCGCACCGAGGATCACCATCGTCCACATCGTCATCGTGTCCGTGCTCAGCCAAAGGGGTGAAAGAGCGGCGACAATACCGATGACGACCTCGGCCCAGTCGTGGGGCCGGGTCCAGGCGCGCGTCGAGACTTCACTCATTCGTGCTCACCTCCGCAGAGAACCTGCTGTTCAGGAAGTTTCCCTACTTCGATCATGCGCCTTGGTTGGCCGGCCGGTCAAGATCTGTGGGTCACAGTTGCGCACAACCGGTTCCGGCGTGGTTTTCGGCCATCGGGCTACTGTGTTCGGCCGCTCGGCGCAGGCTCGTCCGGACACCGTGGGTGCTCACCCGTCCGTGACCCCGTAGCGGCTACGGTAGGGCCATGAGCCTTGGCGAGGAACGGGAGCTTGTGCCGCTGGGAGCCGGCTTCGACGTGGCGAAGCGCGGGTACAGCCGAGCGCAGGTCGACGAACATCTGGAACGGCTCGATGCCGACCTGAAGATGCTCACCGGCGACCGCGACGCCGCCATCGCCCAGGCAGGTGATCTGGCCCGGCAGCTGGAGATCGCGCGCGGTGAGATCGCCGACCTGCGCGGGCAGGTCGACCGGCTGGCGCAGCCGCCGACGAGCGTCGAGGGGTTGTCCGAGCGCCTGCAGCGGATGCTGCGCCTGGCGCAGGACGAGTCCGCCGACACGCGGGCGCGCGCCGAGGCCGAGGCCGGCCACATCCGCGCCAAGGCGGAGACCGACGCCAGCGCCATGCGCGCGCGGTACGAGCAGCTGCTCACCGAGCTCGACCTGCGCCGCAAGGAGATGGAAGCCGAGCACCGCAAGGTCCTCGAGGACGCCCGCGCCGAGGCGAAGTCGATCACCGACAAGGCCGAGGCCGAGCGCAACAAGCTCGACGCGGAGTCCGAGGCCCGCCGCACGCAGGTCGAAGAGGACTTCGAGATCGCCATGGCCGCCCGCCGCACCGAGGCGATGCGCGTGCTGGCCGAGCAGGAGGCCGCGTCGAAGGCCGAAGCCGAGCGCCGCGTGCGCGAAGCCGCCGAGGACGCCGCCGCCATCCGCGCCAAGGTGCTGGAAGAGGAAACAGCCGCCCGCGCCGACATCGAGCGCCGCCAGCGGGAGTCCGTCGCCGACGCGAACAAGCGCAAGCAGGACTCGATCACCGAGGCCAACGCCCGCCTCGCCGAAGCCGCCGACGAGGCCCGCCGCCGCGTCCGCACGGCCACCGACGAGTCCAACCGCCGCATCACGCAGGCCAACGAACGCGTCGAGGCGCTGCGCAACGTCCGCACCAGCCTCGCCGAACAGGTCCGCCAGGCGCGCACCGTGCTCGCCGAGGCCCACCACGTCCTCGGCGAGACGGACACACTGGTGCCGGCGGACATCAAGGCCTCCATCGAGCCGAAGACCCCGGTCGCGGCCGCTGCCCCCGCTGCTTCGACCGGCTCGGGTTCGGGTTCGAGCGCGGGTTCGAGCTCCAGCTCGGCTTCGGCTTCGGCGGAAGGCGACGTCGAGAAAACGGTCCGCCTCCGCACCAGCGACGTCCCCAAGCCGAAGCCCCAGCCCCAACCCGCCTCCGGCCACCCCGGCAAACCCACCGGCGACTGACCTCCGGGCGAAGGCAAGCACCCTCCAGACCCGGCCGAGCCGGGGCCGCGGCGAGCGCCGCGACCCCGGCTCCATCGCTCTCGCGGTTGGGCGCTCACACTGACCGCTCCCGACGGCGAAGACGCGAAGTTCTCCCCTTGAACAGCTCAAACACGCTGCGGGCCAACCCCACACTTGACCGCCGATAACGCGCGGTCTCGACCACCAGCCGCCGGCCCACTCAGCCTGGAGCAAGGCCACCGCTGGCACCCGCCCCCCGGCGGTCCCAGCCGCCGACACCCCAACCCACCTCGGCCGCCACCATTGCCTCTGCGGCTTCCCCGGATGCAGCCACCTCCGCCCTCGGCTGACGAGCCCGCGGCCACCAGGCCCCGCAGGCGACCAAAACGCAAGATCGCACCCACCTCGCCTCGGACCCTCCGGCCACCTCCCCGACGCAGCGGCACGTCCAGCCTCAACAGACAAAGCCGCCGGGACGATCAGGCCCTGAAGGCCACCACAACACGAGACCGCACCCAACCCGCCTCGGACCCTCCGGCCACCTCCCCGAGGCAGCCGCACATCCCGCCTCAACAGACGAAGCCCCGAACGACCAGGCCTTCAGGCGACCACCACGCGAGATCGCCCCCAACTCGCCTCGGACCCTTCGGCCGCCGTCTCGGGGTGCGAACTCAGCCGCCCTCAGCTGACGAAGCCCGCGAACGACCAGGCCCTGAAAACGATCACAACACGAGACCGCACCCAACCCGCCTCAGACCCTCCGGCCACCTCCCCGAGGCAGCGGCATATCCGGACTCAGCAGACAAAGCCCCCGAATCTCCAGGCCCTTCAGGCCGCCACAACACGAGACTCCACCCAACCCGCCTCAGACCTTCGGCCGCCGTCTCGGGGTGCGAACTCAGCCGCCCTCAGCTGACGAAGCCCCCGAATCACCGGGCCTTGAAGGCGACCACAACGCGAGATCGCGCCGGTGTTGGGATCGGGCGGTGCGATCGGCCGCCAGGCCGATCAGACCGCTCGATCCCGGCACCGGCGCAAAGGCGATCTCGCCCGCCCCGGCGAAGCCGGGGCAAAAAACACCAGCGAGCCCGCCGTTCGCCCCGGCGGAGCCGAGGCGAACGGCGGGCGAGCCAACTGGCGAGTAACCTTCCCCCGACAAGAGGGGCGGAGCTGCCCCGATTCGGGATCGCCGGGAGGTTTCGGATGGCTGTCTATCGGACCGTGGTGGTGGGGACGGACGGGTCGGACTCGTCGTTCGCCGCGGTGGATCGGGCGGCGGGGGTGGCCGCGGATGCCGAGGCGAAGCTGGTCGTGGTGTGTGCGTACTACCCCGCCAGCAAGCACGACGTGGAGCAGGCGCAGGACGAGCTGGGCGACGAGGCCTACCAGGTCGTCGGGTCGGCGCCGGCGGAGGACACGTTGCAGAGTGCGCGCGATCGGGCCGCGAAGGCGGGGGCGAAGGACATCCAGACCATCGCCGTGAACGGGGAGCCGGTGCACGCGTTGCGGAAGGTCGTGCACGAGACGTCGGCCGATCTGCTCGTGGTGGGCAACCGCGGCCTCAACACGCTCGCCGGGCGGATCCTCGGCTCGGTGCCGGCGGAGGTGGCGCGCAAGTCGGGTGTCGACGTGCTGATCGTGCACACGACCTGAGCCGTGGCCGAAACCCCTGAGGTGCAGCACCAGCTGGAGAAGCTCCTCCTCGGCGGGCCGCGCAAGTACACCCGGCTCGAAGTGGCCCGAAAGGCCGGGGTGCCCGAGGAACGTTCGCGCCGGCTGTGGCGCGCGCTCGGGTTCGCGGCGGCCGAGGACGACGAGGTGGTGTTCACCGACGCCGACGTCGAGGCCATGCGCACTGCCGACCAGCTCATCGCGTCCGGGCTCGTGGCGCGCAACCTCGAGGTCGCCGTGACGCGCGCGCTCGGCCAGCACCTGTCGCGCCTGGCCGAGTGGCAGGTGCACATGCTGTGGTCGCTCATCGCCGGAAACCCGGGCCTCGACGACAGCCAGGTCACCAAGCTCGTCGCGCGGCTGCTGCCCGAGCTGGAGCAGGTGCAGAACTTCGTGTGGCGCCGTCACCTCGTGGCGTACGCCGGGCGCGCCTTCGCGACCAACGAGGACCTGGAGGCGCGGCCGCAGGTCGTCGGCTTCGTCGACATGGTGGGCTACACCAAGATGACCCGCGAGGTCGACGAGGACGAGCTCAGCCACGTGCTCGACGCGTTCGAGTCACTGGCCGCGGGTGTGGTCGCCGACCACCGCGGCCGGATCGTGAAGATGATCGGCGACGAGGTCTTCTTCGTCACCGACTCCCCCGGCTCGGGCGCCGAGATCGCCCTCACGCTCACCGAACGCGCGTCGGCGTCGGACGACCTGCCCGCGGTCCGCGCGGGGCTGGCTTCGGGGCGGGTGCTGTCCCGCTTCGGCGACGTCTACGGCTCCGTCGTGAACCTCGCAGCGCGGCTCACGTCCGTCGCGCGCCCCGGCACGGTGCTGGTCGACCGCGAGCTGGCGGCCGAGCTGGAGCACCTGCCGGAGTACGACCTGCGGTCCCGCCGGCCCGTCGCCGTGCGCGGGTACAACCGGCTGCGGACGTCGGTGCTGCGGCGGGCCCAGGACGGGCCGTCCGGGAAGTTCGCGGAGGCCCAGGAACGCGCGGCCGAGGCCATGGGCCTGCCCGACACCACCCGCCCCGCCACCGAACCGGACAGTCCCGAAGACCTCACGCTGGGGTCCCGGCGCCGGCGCCGCAGGCGCTGATCAAGCGTCGTAGTCCACCGTCACGCGCTCGCTCGCCGGGTGCGACTGGCACGTCAGCACGAACCCCGCGTCCACCTCGGCCTTCTCCAGCGCGAAGTTCCGCCGCATGTCCACCGCACCGTCGGTGACGCGCGCCCGGCACGTTCCGCACACACCGCCCTTGCAGGCGAACGGCAGGTCCGGCCGGAAATTCTGCGCACCGTCCAGAATGGACGATTCCTGCGGCAGGCTCATCGTCGTCGAACGGCCGTCGAGGATGAGCGTGACCTCCGACGCGGCGCCGGCCACGGCCGGGTCGACGTGCTTGACCGGCTCCGGCGGCACGTCGTCCACGTAGAACAGCTCCTGGTGGACACTCGACTCCGGCACGCCCAGTGCCGTCAGCACCTCCTGCGCGCCGGTGACCATCCCGAACGGCCCGCACAGCCAGAAGTGGGCCACCGACTCCACCGGCACCAGCGAGCCGAACAACACGCGCAGCTTGTCGGCGTCGAGGCGGCCGGTGAACAGCTCGGCCTCGCGCGGTTCCCGCGACAGCACGTGGATGAGCTCCAGCCGCGCCGGGTAGCGGTCCTTCAAGTCGGCCAGCTCGTCGGCGAACATCACCGTGTCCGTGCGGCGGTTGCCGTACAGCACGGTGACGGTGGCGTCCGGCGTCGCGAGCAGCGACGCGACGATCGACAGCACCGGCGTGATGCCCGAGCCGGCCGCGATCAGCACGTGGTGACCGCCCGTGGTCAGATCCGGCGTGAAGGTCCCCGTCGGTGCGGAGACCTCGACGACGTCACCAGGGCGCACGTCCTGCACGAGCCACGACGAGAACACGCCCTCGGGAACCAGGCGCACGCCCACGCGTGGCCGCCGGCCGGCCGGAGCGCAGATCGAGTACGACCGGCGCTCGTCCCGGCCGTCGACGGTGCGGCGCAAGGTCAGCGACTGGCCGGGCGCGAAGGCGAACGTCTCGGCCAGCTCCTCCGGCACGTCGAAGGTCACGGCGACCGCGTCGTCGCACAGCCGCTCGACGTCGGCCACCCGCAGGGAGTGGAAGCCGGTGCGCCGGGAAATCGTGCTGGTCAACTCAGATCTCCTTGACGTGTTCGAACGGTTCCAGGCACGCGCGGCAGCGGCGCAGCGCCCGGCACGCGGTGGCGCTGAACCGCGACTGCTCCACCGTGTCGAGCGACCCGCAGTGCGGGCACGCGATGCGCGACACGGGCGGTGACAACGTGAGCGGCACCGGTCCACTCGCCCGCCGCGGGGCGGCACCCGGCGGCGCGATGCCGGCCTCGGCGAGCTTGCGCCGCCCGTCGGCCGAGATCCAGTCGGAGGTCCACGCCGGTTCGAGCACCGTGCGGATCTCGACGTCGGCGTAGCCGGCGCCCAGCAGCGCGTGCTCCAGGTCGTCGCGCATGGTGTCCATGGCCGGGCAGCCGGTGTAGGTGGGGGTGATGGCCACCGTCACGCGACCGTCCTCTTCGGACACCGACCGCAGCACTCCGAGGTCGGCGAGCGTGAGCATCGGCAGCTCCGGGTCGGTCACCGTGGCGGCCACGGCCAGCGCGGTCACCATGTCGCGTCCGGCATCGCCCGCGCCACGCTCTGCAGCTGCGCCAGCAGGAACCCCATCTGCTCCGTGTGGACGCCGTCGCGCCCGGTCCGGCCGGACACGCCGGCCACGGCACCCGAAGTCGGCCGCTCCAGCGTCGCCGCGGCCAGCACCTGGTCGAGGACGACGTCGAACTCCGGGCGCAAAGTAGCCGCGTCCACCAGCTCCAGCGGGTGCGTCTTGAACAGCTCGTCGACGTACGGCCACACCGCGTCGAGGCCCTCCTGCATGCGCTCGTGCGACAGTTCGGTGCCGTCGCCGAGCCGCACGACCCACTGCGCCGCGTAGTCGCGGTGGTAGGCCAGCTCCTTCACGCCCTTGGCCGCGATCGCCGAGAGCACTGGGTCCACACTGGACTCCGCCGACGTACTCCCTCCTGCGGAGGCGGCATCGGACTCGAGCTGCTGCAGCAACGCCAGCCGCCAGGTCGAGAACACGAGCAGCCGCGCCATCAGGTGGCCGAAGTGGCCCCCACCAAGCTCGGCGAGCCGGACATTGCGGAACTCGTGCTCGGCCCGCAGGAACGCGAGCGTGTCCTCCGAGCGGTCGGTGCCGTCGGCCTTGCCGGCGCGCGCCAACAGCAGGCGGGCCTGGCCGAGCAGGTCGAGGCCGATGTTGGCGATCGCCACCTCGTCCTCGAGCTCCGGCGCGTTCGTGACCCACTCCTGGAGGCGGTGGGAGAACACCAGCGCGTCGTCACCCAGCATCAGGCAGTACGCGGCCAACGCCGAAGCATCCAGCGAAGGCGGAACGGAAGTGTCCACACCGGACAGCGGGTCGGCGAAGCCGGTGCCGAAGGCCCACCGGGCGTCGTTGTCCTCGGTGATGGCCTCGTAGACGTTGTCGAAGGACATCAAGGCCTCACATGTGCGGAACGTTGTCGGGAATGTCGTAGAACGTCGGGTGCCGGTACACCTTGTCGCCGCTGGGCGCGAAGAACGGGTCCTTCTCGTCCGGCGAGGACGCGGTGATGTCCGAAGCGCGCACGACCCAGATCGACACGCCCTCGTTGCGCCGCGTGTAGAGGTCACGGGCGTTGTGCAGCGCCATCTGGTCGTCCGCGGCGTGCAGCGAGCCCACGTGCACGTGGTTCAGGCCGCGCTTGCCCCGCACGAACACCTCGTACAACGGCCAATCGTGCTTCATCGCGAACCTTCCTCTGTTTCCTGGGGCCGAGCCCCAGACCCCGGCCGGGGGGCGAGCCCCCCTGGACCCCCCAACTGCGATTTGGCAGCGTGTGCCACAGCGGCCTCACGCACCCAGGCACCGTCGTCGTGGGCCTGCTTCCGATGCGCAACGCGCTGCTTGTTGCACGGGCCGTTGCCCTGCAACACGTTCTTGAACTCGTCCCAGTCGACGGCACCGAAGTCGTAGTGCTCGCGATCGGCGTTCCAGCGCAGGTCCGGGTCCGGGAACGTGACGCCCAGCGCTTCCGCCTGCGGCACCGACATGTCGACAAAACGCTGCCGCAGCTCGTCGTTGGTGTGCCGCTTGACCTTCCACGCCATGGACTGCGCGGTGTTCGGCGACTCCGCGTCGGGCGGCCCGAACATCATCAGCGACGGCCACCACCAGCGGTTCACGGCCTCCTGCACCATATCGCGCTGCTGCTGCGTGCCGCGCATCATCGTCATCAGCAGCTCGTACCCCTGCCGCTGGTGGAACGACTCTTCCTTGCAGATCCGGATCATCGCCCGCGCGTACGGCCCGTACGACGACCGGCACAGCGGCACCTGGTTGCAGATCGCCGCGCCGTCGACCAGCCAGCCGATCACGCCGACGTCGGCGAAGGTCAGCGTCGGGTAGTTGAAGATCGACGAGTACTTCTGCCGGCCGCTGATCAGCTTGTCGGTGAGGTCCGCGCGGTCCGCGCCCAGCGTGGCCGCCGCCGAGTACAGATAGAGCCCGTGGCCGGCCTCGTCCTGCACCTTCGCGAGCAGGATCGCCTTGCGCCGCAAGGAAGGCGCGCGCGTGATCCAGTTGCCCTCGGGTTGCATGCCGATGATCTCCGAGTGCGCGTGCTGCGCGATCTGGCGGATCATCGTCTTGCGGTAGCCCTCGGGCACCCAGTCGCGCGGCTCGATGCGCTGGTCGCGCTCGATGGTGTGCTCGAAATGGCCGAGCAAGTCTTCTTCGGAAGCGACAGCGGTCACGGCTGCTCCTTCGAAACGAGCGTCAGCACGTCGTACTTCGCCACGGAATCGCCGGTCTGGTTCACGACGTCGGCGTCCCAGCGGACCTCGCCGTACTCCTGGTCGATGCGCGGGGTGATCTGCTTGGCGGTCAGCGTCACGGTGAGCGCGTCGCCTTCCTTGACCGGCGTGAGGAACCGCAGGTTCTCCAGTCCGTAGTTGGCGAGCACCGGGCCCGGCTCCGGCGAGACGAACAGGCCGGCGGCGAACGACACGACCAGGTAGCCGTGGGCGACGATCCCGCCGAACAGCGGGTTCGCCGCCGCGGCGGCCTCGTCGGTGTGGGCGTAGAACGTGTCGCCGGTGAACTCGGCGAAGTGGTCGATGTCGGCGCGGGTCACCGTGCGCGGGCCCGCCACCACGGAGTCGCCGACGCGCAGCTCGGCCAGCGACTTGCGGAACGGGTGGTCACCTTCCACGCGCGGCGCGCCCTCGATCCAGCGGCCGGTGACGGTGCTGAGCACCTTCGGGCTGGCCTGCACGGCCGTGCGCTGCATGTGGTGCAGCACGCCGCGGATGCCGCCCATCTCCTCGCCACCGCCGGCGCGACCGGGACCCCCGTGCACGAGCTGCGGCATCGGCGAGCCGTGGCCCGTCGACTCCTTCGCGTCGTCGGCGTCGAGCACCAGCAGCCGGCCGTGGTACGGCGCGACGCCCAGCACGATCGTCCGCGCGAACTCCGGGTCGCCGGTGACGATCGACCCGGCGAGGCTGCCGCCGCCGCGCGCGGCGAACTCGATGACCTGCTCGATCGAGGTGTAGGGCATCAGCGTGGACACCGGCCCGAACGCCTCGACCTCGTGCGGCTCCGAACGCTGCGGGTCGGCCTTCAGCAGCACCGGCGACATGAACGCGCCGGTCGACTCGTCGGCGCCGACCACGTCGACGTGCTCCAGGTCGCCGTAGACGACGCTGCCGGCGTCGAGCAGGGCCTTGAGCGAGCGGCGGACCTCTTCGCGCTGCTCCAGGCTGGCCAGCGCACCCATGCGCACGCCCTCGGCGGTCGGGTTGCCGACCACGACCTTCGCCAGGCGCGCGCTCGCGGCCTCGGCGACGTCGTCGAGCATCTCTTCCGGCACGAACGCGCGGCGGATCGCGGTGCACTTCTGGCCGGCCTTCACGGTCATCTCCGTGACCAGCTGCTTCACGAACAGATCGAACTCCGGCGTGCTCGGCCGCGCGTCGGGCGCGAGGATCGAGCAGTTCAGCGAGTCGGCCTCCGCGTTGAAGCGCACGGAGTTGCGCACGACCGCCGGGTGCGCGCGCAGCTTCTGCGCGGTGGACGCGGAACCGGTGAACGACACCAGGTCCTGCGCGGTCACGTGGTCGAGCAGGTCGCCGACGCTGCCGGCGATGAACTGCAGCGAGCCCTCGGGCAGGATGCCGGAGTCGATGATCAGCTCGACGAGCTTCGCGGTGAGGTACGCCGTCTGGCTCGCGGGCTTGATCAGGCTCGGCACCCCGGCGAGGAACGCGGGCGCGAACTTCTCCAGCGGCCCCCACACCGGGAAGTTGAACGCGTTGATCTGGATCGCGACGCCGTGCAGCGGCACGGCGATGTGCTGCGCAACGAAGGTGCCACCCTTGCTCAGTGGCTCCACCGCACCGTCGATGTACACGGTGTCGTTGGGCAGCTCACGCTTGCCCTTCGAGGCGTAGCTGAACAGCACGCCGATGCCGCCGTCGACGTCGAACTTCGAGTCGCCCAGCGTTGCGCCGGTGCGCGCCGACACCGCGTAGAGCTCCTCGCGGTGCTCGCGCAGGTGCGACGCGAGGGCCTTGAGCAGGGCCGCACGCTGGTGGAACGTGAGCTCACGCAGGGCGGGACCGCCCACACGGCGGCCGTAGTCGAGCGCGCCGGCGAAGTCGACGCCGGTCGACGAGACGCGCGCGACCTCCTCGCCGGTCGCCGCGTCGTGCAGCGGCGTCCCCTCGTCCGTCGCCGTGTGCCAGCCGCCGGAGACGTAGCTGCGGAGCAAAACCATGGGGCCCGACCCTCTCGCCGTGTCGCGCAGTGTGGCACCCGCGCGGAATTACCAACCGGACGTTCAGTAATTCCATCGTAGCCGCTCCTGGCTCTGATCGGAAGTCCTGCTGCTTGACAGCGAACCTGCCGCACATCTTTACTAACCGCAGGTCTTCATTACCGGCCATTCGGTCAGTTACTCACGGGGAGGTCGCCCGACGTGACGGCGCGCAACGCGGCCCACGCCATGTTCGACACCGACGAGGCGTCGAAGGGCCTGGGCATCGAGCTCGTGGAGGCCGCCGACGGGCGCGCGACCGCCACGATGAAGGTGACGGAGTCGATGGTCAACGGCCACGACATCGCCCACGGCGGCTACCTGTTCCTGCTCGCCGACACCGCGTTCGCCCTCGCGTGCAACACCCACGGACCGGTCACCGTCGCCGCCGGCGCGGAGATCTCCTTCGTCGCGGCCGGCCGCCTCGGCGACCACCTCACCGCCACGGCCACCGAGCGCACCCGCTACGGCCGCAACGGCATCTACGACGTCACCGTGCACCGGGACACCCCCGAAGGGCCCGAAGTCGTCGCCGAGTTCCGCGGCCGCAGCCGCGTCATCGAGAAGAGTCGGGAAACCCGATGAAAGACACCGCCGAAAAGCTCTCCGCGGACGAGCTCGCCGCCCTCCAGCTCGAGCGTCTCCAGTGGACACTGCGGCACGCCTACGCCAACGTGCCCTTCTACACCAAGAAGTTCGACGAGACGGGCGTGCACCCGGACGACTGCAAGGAACTCGCCGACCTCGCGAAGTTCCCGTTCACGACCAAGGCGGACCTGCGCGACAACTACCCGTTCGGCATGTTCGCCGTGCCGCAGCACGAGATCCGGCGTATCCACGCGTCCAGCGGCACCACCGGCAAGCCCACGGTGGTCGGTTACACCGAGCAGGACATCGACACCTGGGCGACCGTGATGGCGCGCTCGATCCGCGCGGCCGGTGGGCGCCCGGGGCACAAGGTGCACGTGGCCTACGGTTACGGCCTGTTCACCGGCGGGCTCGGCGCGCACTACGGCGCGGAAAAGCTCGGCTGCACGGTGATCCCGGCGTCGGGTGGCATGACCGCGCGCCAGGTGCAGCTGATCACCGACTTCCGGCCCGAGATCATCATGGTGACGCCGTCGTACATGCTCACGCTGCTCGACGAGTTCGAGCGCCAGGGCGTGGACCCGCGGGCCAGCTCGCTCAAGGTCGGCATCTTCGGCGCCGAGCCGTGGACCGAGCAGATGCGCGCGGAGATCGAGGAACGCTTCGCGCTCGACGCCGTGGACATCTACGGCCTGTCCGAGGTGATGGGGCCGGGTGTCGCGCAGGAGTGCGTGGAGACCAAGGACGGCCTGCACATCTGGGAGGACCACTTCTTCCCCGAGGTGATCGACCCGTTCAGCGAAGAGGTGCTGCCGTCGGGCGCGCAGGGCGAGCTGCTGTTCACGTCGCTGACGAAGCAGGCACTGCCGATCATCCGCTACCGCACGCGCGACCTCACGCGGCTGATGCCGGGCACGGCGCGGCCCGCGTTCCGGCGCATGGAGAAGGTGACCGGGCGCAGCGACGACCTCATCATCCTGCGCGGCGTCAACGTGTTCCCGACGCAGATCGAGGAGATCGTGCTGCGGACCGACGCCTTGAGCCCGCACTTCCAGCTGGTGCGCTCGACGCGCGGCCGGCTGGACCACCTGACCGTGCGGGTGGAGGCGCGGCACGACGCGTCGGCGGACGCCCGGACGGCCGCGGCGGCGGCGTTGATCGCGGGTGTGAAGGACGGCGTCGGTGTGACGGTGGCCGTCGACATCGTGGAGCCGGACACCCTGGAGCGTTCGGTTGGCAAGATGCGTCGCGTGATCGACGAACGAGACAAGACGTGACCACCTCTCCGGCCCGGCGGGGGCGGCCCGGATACGACCTGGAGTCCTTGTTGCAGGTCGCGGTGAAGCTGTTCAACGAGCGCGGCTACGACGGCACCAGCATGGAAGACCTGTCGCGCAAGCTGGGCATCACGAAGTCCGCCATCTACCACCACGTGCGCAGCAAAGAAGAGCTGCTGCGACTGTCGGTGGACCGGGCGCTCGACGGGCTGTTCGAGGTCGCGGCGTCCACGGAGCAGCTCGACGGGCGCGCGATCGACCGGCTGGAGCACCTCGTGCGCGGCAGTGTGCTGGTGCTCGCCGACCGGCTGCCGTTCGTGACGCTGCTGCTTCGCGTGCGCGGCAACACGAAGGTGGAACGTTCGGCGCTGGCCCGCCGGCGCGAGTTCGACCGGCTGGTGACGGATCTGGTCAAGCAGGCCGAAGCCGAGGGCGACGTGCGCCCCGATATCGACCCCGCCGTGGCCGCGCGGCTGCTGTTCGGCACGGTGAACTCGCTGATCGAGTGGTACCGGCCGCGCCGGGGTTCCTCGGGCGCGGAGCTGGCGGACGCGGTGTGCAAGATGGCGTTCGACGGTCTGCGCGCCTGAGCCGCGGCGCCGGCCGAGGTGACATCTGTCGCCGGAAAGTCCCACCCGGCGGCGATTCACTCCCCCGTCGTGGTCCTCGGCGGCCGGCGCGCCTGCCAGAGCATGGCGGCACGCAGCTGCTCGATCAGGACCTCGTCGTCCTCTTCGCTCGGTTCGGCGCCCAACGGGATCCAGCGTTCGCTGACGAGGGCACCCTGGTCGTAGTTGCTGATGACGATGCCGTCGTAGGACAGGTCCGCCGAGCACTCGCCCGGGCACTCGCCGGCGCAGCAGGATTCGTCCACGCGCACCTGGCGGTGCTGCAAGCGCACGCTGACCCAGCGCCCCGAGGGCTGAGCCGTGCCACCCTCCGCATCGCTCATCTGCTCCTACCCCACCGCGCCCGGCCCCCGTTCGATCCGTCGTCCCAGCGGGCGGCGAAGTTACCGGCCGGTTGTTCCGGTTCAATAACGGCCCAGGTGGACCGTACAAATACCGTCACGCGCAAGAGCGGGACACAGTCTTTACGTGCAGTAAACAACTTGTTGACAGCAAGACGGAGGACGACAAGGCTGGCACGATGAGCACCGGAACCCGGCCCACGCGGCGCCGGCTGGAACCGGCCGAGCGCAGGGCCGAGATCCTCGCGGTGGCGCGGCGCCTGTTCGGGGCCGGCAGCTACGCGTCAGTGTCCACTTCGGACATCGCGGCGGCCGCGGGGGTGGCGAGGCCCCTGATCAACCACTACTTCGGCGGCAAGCGCGAGCTGTACCTCGAGGTCGTGCGGCAGATGATGATCGTGCCCGCGCCCGTGGTCGAGTCGCTGCCCGAAGGCCCCGTGCGGCGCCGGCTGGAGGTCGGCATCGAGCGCTGGATCGACGTGGTCGACCGCAACCGCGACGCGTGGCTCACCGCGATCGGCCCGGAGTCCGCGGGCCGTGACCCCGAGATCGAGCGGATCATGCTGGAGGCGGACGACGTCGCGGCCGACCGCGTGCTGGCCGGCGCCCTGATGACCGACGTCACCGAGGGCCGTGAAGAGCTGCGCGCGATGATCCGGTCGTACGGCGGGATGTTGCGCGCGGCGTCTCGCGAATGGCTGATCCGCGGCACGCTCAACCGCGCCGAGCTGCGGACGTTCCTCGTGGAATCGATCATGGGCCTGCTCGAGGTCACCTACCCGGCCGTGCTCGCGGAGCGGAACGGCGCGCGTAAGCCGCCGGAGTCGTCCCCGTCCACCGCTTGAACGCGTAGATGAAGCTCGACGCCTCGGCGTAACCCAGGCGCAGCGCGACATCCTCGACGGACAACGCACCGGTGTCGAGCATTTCCTCGGCGAGCGTCTGGCGGACCTCGTCCACGAGCTGGCGGTAGCCGGTGCCGGCGTCGGTGAGGCGGCGGCGCAGCGTGCGTGGGCTGACGGCGAGCTGGCGCGCGATCTCGTCCATGCCGGCGTCGACTCCGCCGAGGCGCACCAGGCGTTCGCGCACGAGCTGGGAGATGCCGGACCGTTCGCGGCGGCGAGCCACGAGGGCGTCGCACTGGGCCGCGCACAGGGCCACGGTCTGCTCGTTGGCCTGGGGCAACGGCATCGTGAGGAACGCGGGGTCGAAGCTCGCGCGGTGGCGTTCGGCGCCGAACGCCGGCTCGACGCCGAAAGTGTCCACATAGGACTTCGTGGACGGCGGCGCCGAATGGCGGAACTCCAGGCCCCGTGGGGAAATCCCCGGCAGCAGGTCGCGCATCACGGTGTGGATCGCGGCGAGGTCCCTGAGCACAAGGAAACGCGAGACGTCGGCGGGTACGCGTGAATCGTCGAGCACGAGGCTGATCCCGTCTGCGTCGAGCTCCACGTGGGGGATGCAGAAGGTGAAGCTCAAGTCCAGGTAGCGCAACGCGAACAGCATCGCGTCGCGCATCGTCGGGCTGCTGATGCAGGCGAAGCCGAAGATGCCGAACGTCGTCACGCGGTAGCGGCGGCCGAGGTCGAGCGCGAGGTCGTCACCACCGCCGGCGTGCGTGGCGACGGCGCGCACCACGGCCAGCTCCTGCCGCGCGTCGACCTGGCGGTCCGGGCCGGTCAGCGCCTCTCGCGGGGTGCCGGGCAGCAGGTTCGCGGCGGGCACGCCGTGGTCCTCGGCGAAGGCGAGCATGAGCAGCACGCTGGCGGTGCCGCGGGGGAAATCCCAGTCGCGGACCGCGGGGGCTGCCAGCTCTGCCATGGCCGAAATTATGGATCAGGCTCGTCCGGCCGTGCTCGTTGAGGACGTGTTCTGTCCGCAATGCCCATTACGCTCAGGCCCATGAAGCTGAGCCTGCGAGCCCTCAACCGCGCGACGCTGGAGCGGCAGCTGCTGCTGCGCCGGGCGTCGATGCCGGCGCTGGCGGCCGTCGAGCACCTCGCGGGATTGCAGGCGCAGGCACCGTTCCCGCCGTACTACGCGCTGTGGGCGCGGCTGCACGGCTTCAAGCCGCACGACCTGGCGAAGCTGCTCCTGGACCGCAGCGTGGCGCGGATCGTGCTCATGCGCGGCACCGTGCACCTCGTGACAGCGGCCGACGCGCTGGCGTGGCGCCCGCTCGTGCAGCCGATCATGGACCGCGACCTCCGCACGAACACGCTGCACGCGGCGCGCGTGGCCGGCCTCGACCACGGCGACGTGGCGGCCGTGACGCGCGAACTGCTCGCCGACCGTCCGCACACGAGCGCGCAGCTGGGCGCAGCGCTCGCCGAAAAGTGGCCGGACCGCGACAGCGACGCGTTGATGCACCTGGCGCGATGCCTGCTGCCGCTGGTGCAGATCCCGCCGCGCGGCGTGTGGGGCCACGCCGGGCAGCCGACTTACCAGCTCGCGGACCGCTGGCTGGCCGGCACCGAAGCCGTGTCCTCGGCCGAACAGCTCGTGCGGCGCTACCTCGCGGCGTTCGGCCCGGCGACGGTGGCCGACGTGCAGGCGTGGTCGGGCCTGACGAAGCTCGGTGAGGTGGTCGGCGGGATGGACCTGCGCACCTACGTCGACTACGCCGGCCGCAAGCTCTACGACCTGCCCGACGCCACGCTGCCCGGCGAGGACGTGCCCGCGCCGCCGCGGTTGCTGGCGCCGTTCGACCAGCCGCTGCTCGCCTACGCCGATCGCACCCGGGTGATCCGCGACGAGCACCGCAAGCGCGTGATCAGCCAGAACGGTCTGGTCAAGGGCACGCTGCTCGTCGGCGGGTTCGTGAAGGGCGCCTGGGACCTCAAGACCACCCGCGACACGGCCACGCTGGTGCTCACGCCGTACGAACGGCTGCCGAAGCGCGACGCGGCCGCGTTGGAGAGCTCCGGCAAGCGGCTGCTGACCTGGGCCGAACCCGGGCTGCGCCACGACGTGCGGCTCCTGTCGGCGTAATTCCGCACTGGCCGGAATTCTCGATTTTCTGACCGTTCGTGTCCTTCCACCTCGGCGGACGCGTCGGTAACTTGCTCAGGATGGGTGACACGGCAAGGACGCCGTCGGTGCTGATCGTGGGCACCGGGTTCGGCGGGGTCGGCACGGCGATCGAGCTGAAGCGCGCCGGCTTCCACGACTTCACGATCCTCGAGCGCGCGAGCGAGCCCGGCGGGGTGTGGCGCGAGAACACCTACCCCGGCGCGGCGTGCGACATCCCGTCGCCGCTGTACTCGTTCTCGTACGCCCCCAACCCCCACTGGCCCAAGCGGTTCTCGATGCAGCCCGACATCCACGCCTACCTCAAGCGCGTGGTGGCCGACTACGGCCTCGGCCCGCACATCCGTTACGGCCAGGAGGTCACGGCCGCGACGTTCGACGAGGGCCGCTGGCGCGTCGAGACGGCGGGCGGCGAGACGTTCGAGGCCGACGTGTTCGTGCCGGCCGTCGGGCAGCTGTCGCGGCCGGTGCTGCCCGATATCGCGGGGCGCGACAGCTTCGAGGGTGTCGCGTTCCACTCCGCACAGTGGAACCACGAGGCGGACCTGGACGGCAAGCGCGTCGCCGTGATCGGCACCGGGGCGAGCGCGATCCAGTTCGTGCCCGAGCTGCAGAAACGCGCCGGCGAGCTCACGATCTTCCAGCGCACGGCGCCCTACATCATGGCCAAGAACGACACGCGGTACGCGCGCTGGCAGAAGCGCCTGTTCGAACGTCTCCCGGCGACGCAGCTGCTCGGCCGCCTGCGGATCTTCCTGCTCGCCGAGTACGCGACGTACGCGATGACGCGCCACCCCGTGCTGGCGAAGGCGTTCGAGCTGCGGACGGCACAGCTGCGGCACAAGTACATCAAGGATCGCGCGCTGCGCCGGAAGCTGACGCCGAAGTACCCGTTGGGCTGCAAGCGGATCCTGTTCACCAACGACTACCTGCCCGCGCTCGCGCAGCCGAACGTGGAGGTCGAGACCGGCCGGATCCGCGAGATCACACCGCGGGGCGTGCGCACCGAAGACGGCGTGGAGCACGAAGCCGACGTGATCGTGTACGGCACCGGCTTCAACGCCACCGACTTCCTCGGCTCGATGAAGGTGCTGGGCCTCGACGGGCGCAGCCTCGACGACGCGTGGCGCGGCGGCGCGCGCGCGTACCTGGGCATGACGGTGCCCGGCTTCCCCAACCTGTTCTGCGTCTACGGCCCCAACACCAACCTCGGCGCGGGCTCCATCATCTACATGATCGAGCGGCAGGCGCGCTACATCCGCCAGGCCGTGGAACAGCTCGCGCGGCCCGGGGTGTCCTATGTGGACGTGCGGGCCGAGGTGGAGGAACGCTACGACCGCGAGGTGCAGCAGCGGCTGGGCCACAGCGTGTGGAGCGCGTGCACCAGCTGGTACCGCCAGGCCGATGGGCGCGTGAGCACCAACTGGCCCGGCCTCGTGACAGAGTACGACCGCAGGACCCGGGTGCTCGACCCGGCCGACTTCAGGGTGGTGGCCTCGTCTTGAACAACCCGATCTTGAACAACCCGGTCTTGAACACCGACTACGACGTGCTCGTGATCGGCTCGGGTTTCGGCGGCAGCGTCACGGCGTTGCGGCTCACGGAGAAGGGCTACCGCGTCGGCGTGCTGGAAGCCGGGCGCCGCTTCGCCGACGACGAGTTCGCCAAGACGTCGTGGCGGCTGCGGAAGTACCTGTGGGCCCCGAAACTCGGCCTGTACGGCATCCAGCGGCTCACGTTGCTGAAGAACACCTTCGTGATGAGCGGCACCGGCGTCGGCGGTGGCTCACTCGTCTACGCGAACACGCTGTACGAGCCGCCGGACGCGTTCTACCAGGACAAGCAGTGGGCGCACCTCACGGACTGGAAGGACGAGCTGGCGCCCTACTACGACCAGGCCAAGCGGATGCTGGGCGTGGTCGAGAACCCGCTCACGACGCCGGCCGACGAGGTGCTGCGCGAGGTAGCGGACGACATGGGCATCGGCCACACCTACCGCCGCACGCCCGTCGGCGTGTACTTCGGCTCGGCCCCGGGTGAGGAGTCACCCGATCCGTTCTTCGGCGGCGCCGGCCCCGCGCGGCGCGCCTGCACGCACTGCGGCGAGTGCATGACCGGCTGCCGCGTCGGCGCGAAGAACACGACCGTGAAGAACTACCTCTACCTCGCCGAACAGGCCGGTGCGGAGGTGCACCCGTTGACGACGGTGGTCTCCGTGCGCCCGGTCGACGGCGGCTACGCGGTGGACACCGAACGCACCGGCCGCTGGGTCCGGCGCGGCCGGCGCACCTTCACCGCGCGCGAGGTCGTCTTCTCCGCCGCGGCCCTGGGCACGCAACGGCTTCTGCACCAGCTGCGCGACAACGGCACGCTCCCGGGCCTGTCGCCGCGGCTCGGCTTGTTGGCGCGCACCAACTCCGAGGCGGTGCTCGCCGCGCGTTCGCTGCGCAAGGACACCGACTACACGCGCGGCGTCGCCATCACGTCGTCGATCCACCCGGACGCGGTCACCCACGTCGAGCCCGTGCGCTACGGCAAGGGCAGCAACGTCATGGGCCTCATGGCCACCGTCCTCGTGGACGCCGAACCCGGCAAACGCCGGTGGGCGCTGGGCCTTCGCGAACTGGCGCGGCGCTGGCGGCAGCTGCCGCGCCTGCACAACCCGCGGCACTGGTCGGAACGCATGATCGGCCTACTCGTGATGCAGACGCTCGACAACTCCGTGACCACGTACACGAAACGGGGCCTGCTCGGCCGCCGCATGACCACCCGGCAAGGCACCGGCGAACCCAGCCCCGACTGGATCCCCGCCGGGCACGAGGTGACTCGCCGCGTCGCCGCGAAGATCGGCGGCCTCCCGCAGGGCGCCTGGACCGACCTCGCCAACACCCCGATCACCGGCCACTTCATCGGCGGCTGCGCCATCGGCGACTCCCCCGACACCGGCGTCGTCGACCCCTACCAGCGCGTCTACGGCCACCCCGGCCTCCACATCGTCGACGGCTCGACGATCTCGGCCAACCTGGGCGTGAACCCGTCCCTGACGATCACCGCCCAGGCCGAACGCGCCCTGGCACTGTGGCCGAACAAGGGCGAAGCGGATCCGCGCCCGGCTCTCGGCGAGCCATACCGCCGGATCGCGCCGGTGGCGCCCCACAAGCCGACGGTGCCCTCGACCGCGCCGGGCGCTTTGCACCTCCCGATCGTCGACGTCCGGATCGGGCGCTGACCACTCCCCAGCCACCACACAAACCGCCGTCGATCACCAAACACAACTTGACCAGCGGATTCAACAATCCCTCAACACATCCACCAACCACCACCAGGCACGCTTGCGACGTCGCACGCGCTCACCCCCCTCTGGGCACGTGCACTGGGGGTGTCTTGAAAGGAGCTCCCGCGACGACGCCCTCCCTGCCGTCGCGGGAGTCCTTCCAAGGTCTTGTCCGACAGCGCCCCTAAGGCAGATTCGTGAGCGCGGCTCCCACGGTGTTCGCGAACGCGTACCCGGCGGACGCGTCCCAGTTGATCGACCAGGTCATGGCACCGCGGATCGCCGGGTACGTGGCCGAGGGTTTGAAGCCGGCGCAGCTCGTGCCGCGGGCGAGGCAGTTGAGGGCCGCCACCACGTTCGACGGAGCCTGGTAGCCGCCGCCCGCCGAGCCGGAAGCCGGCAGGCCGAGCGCCACCTGGTCGGCTCGCAGACCACCCTGGAGCTGGATGCACGCCAGCGCCGTCAGGAAGTCGACCGTGGCCTGCGCGTAAACCTGCCCGTTGCAGCCGAGCATGGTGCCCGAGTTGTAGTACTGCATGTTGACGACCGTGAGGATGTCCTTGATCCCCAGCGCGAGCTGGAAGTAGCCGCCCTGCGTGGACTGCATGTCGATCGTCTGCGGCGCCATGGTGATGATCGAGCCGCCGCCGTTGTGGATGCTGCGCAGCGCCTGGCCCATGTAGGTGGCGTTGATGCCGTTCTCGAGGTCGATGTCCACGCCGTCGAAGCCGTAGCTCGAGATCAGCGACTTCACGGAGTTGGCGAAGTTGTTCGCCGACGACGAGTCGCTGACGTTGATCGTGCCGTTCTGGCCGCCGACGGAGATGATCACCTTCTGGCCGCGCGCCTGCACGGTCTTGATGTCGGCGCGGAACTGCGCGTCGGTGTAGCCGCCGAGCTGCGACGACAGGCCGGGGTCGAGCGTGAAGTTCACGGCGCCCGGCGTGCCCGTGGCGTCGGCGAAGGCCACGGCGATGATGTTGTAGCGCGTGGGCACGTCGGCCAGCCGCAGCGCCTTGGCGCCGTTGTAGAAGTTCTGCCAGTAGCCCGTGAGCACGTGCTTGGCCAGGTCACCGGTGGTGGGCGGCTGCGACGTGGTGGGCGTGGTCGGGGTCGTCGACGGCGTGGTGGGCGTCGTCGGCGTGGTCGGGGTCGTGGGCGGCGGGGTGGCGGGACCGTCGAGGTTGACGTCGTCGGCCAGGTAGGCCGGCTGCCCGTACCAGCCGTGCAGGTACACGGTGATGCTCGTGGACGCGCCGGTGGTGAAGTTCACCGAGAGCTGGCTCCAGCCGCTCGTGCCGGGCGTCCAGGTGCTGGTGTCGGCGCCGCCGGTGCCGGAGACGCCCAGGTAGACGTAGCTGCCCTGTACCCAGGCCGACAGCTGGTAGGCGGTGTTCGCCTTCACCGTCACCTGCTGCGAGCACTGGGCGGTGTCGGACGACGAAGGCGCGGCGCTCAGCGCCTTGGTGCCGCCGTGGGCGCCACTGGACACCACGGAGGCGGAACCACTGCAGGTCCAGCCGGAGAGGCTGCCGCTTTCGAAGCCGGGGTTGGCGAGGATGTTGGCCGCCGAGGCGCTGCCACTCAGGGCAACGGTGACACCGAGGCACGTGGCCACGGTGGCGATCAGGGCGCCGACCGCGAGTTTGGGTCTGCGGGACGGACGTGGGGATGGGGACCGTTTGGAGAACACAGCGAGACCTCCACGAAAGAGTGAGGCAGGTCACCACAAAGTGGACTAGACCAATCTCGGTGTCAAGGAACCGTTCGGGCGTCGCTTCGACGGGGCCATACGAAAGTCGCAGCGCGCCGGGCGGCAGAATGCTCGGCACGGGACACCGAGACGGAGCAGGAGCCTGGTTGTGAGCGTGCAGTCGGTCGAGGAACGGATCGCCGAAGAGCTGGGGGTGCGCGAAGGGCAGGTCAAGGCGGCCGTCGATCTCCTCGACGGCGGGTCGACCGTGCCGTTCATCGCCCGGTACCGCAAGGAAGTCACCGGGATGCTCGACGACGCGCAGCTGCGCACGCTCGAGGAACGGCTGCGCTACCTGCGGGAACTCGACGAGCGGCGCGTCGCCGTGCTGGAGTCGATCCGCACGCAGGGCAAGCTCGACGAGGCGCTCGAGGCCCAGATTTTGGCCGCGGACACGAAGTCGCGCCTGGAAGACATCTACCTGCCCTACAAGCCGAAGCGACGGACGAAGGCGCAGATCGCCCGTGAGGCCGGTCTGGAACCGCTGGCCGACGGCCTCATGAACGACCCGAACACCGACCCGCAGGCCGCGGCCGCGGTGTTCGTCGACGCCGACAAGGGCGTGGCCGACGCGCAGGCCGCGCTCGACGGCGCCCGCTCGATCCTCGTGGAGCGCTTCGCGGAAGACGCCGACCTGATCGGCGAGCTGCGCGAGAAGATGTGGACCGAGGGCCACATCGCGTCGAAGGTCCGCGCGGGCAAGGAGGAGGAAGGCGCGAAGTTCGCCGACTACTTCCAGTTCTCCGAGCCGTACACGAAGCTCCCCTCGCACCGCATCCTCGCGATGCTGCGCGGCGAGAAGGAGGAAATCCTCGACCTGTCGATGGAGCCCGAGGAGCCGGCCGCGGAGGACGCCGAGCCGCGCGTGGGCCCGACGCAGTACGAGCAGCGCATCGCGCAGAAGTTCGGCATCACACAGGAGGGCCGGCCCGCCGACAAGTGGCTCGGCGACACCGTGCGCTGGGCCTGGCGCACCAAGATCCTCCTGCACCTGGGCATCGACCTGCGGATGCGGCTGCGTCAGTCGGCCGAGGACGACGCCGTGCGCGTGTTCGCGGCGAACCTGCGCGACCTGCTGCTGGCCGCCCCGGCCGGCACGCGCGCGACGATGGGCCTCGACCCGGGCTTCCGCACCGGTGTGAAGGTGGCCGTGGTCGACGCGACCGGCAAGGTCGTGGACACGCACGTGATCTACCCGCACCAGCCGGCGAACAAGTGGGACCAGTCGATCGCCGAGCTGGCCGCGCTGTCGGCGAAGCACCACGTGGACCTGATCTCGATCGGCAACGGCACCGCGTCGCGCGAGACGGACAAGCTCGCGCAGGAGCTGATCAAGAAGCACCCCGAGCTGAAGCTCACGAAGGCCGTGGTCAGCGAAGCGGGCGCGTCGGTGTACTCCGCGTCGGCGTTCGCGTCGCAGGAACTGCCCGGGATGGACGTGTCGCTGCGTGGCGCGGTCTCGATCGCGCGCCGGCTTCAAGACCCGCTGGCCGAGCTGGTGAAGATCGACCCGAAGTCGATCGGCGTCGGGCAGTACCAGCACGACCTGTCCGAGGTGTCGCTGTCGCGCTCGCTCGACGCCGTGGTGGAGGACTGCGTGAACGCGGTCGGCGTGGACGTGAACACCGCGTCCGCTCCCCTGCTCACCCGCGTTTCGGGCATCACCACCGGGCTCGCGGAGAACATCGTCGCCCACCGCGACACCAACGGTCCGTTCAAGTCGCGCACGGCGTTGAAGGAGGTCGCGCGGCTCGGGCCGAAGGCGTTCGAGCAGTGCGCGGGCTTCCTGCGCATCCCGGACGGCGACGACCCGCTCGACGCGTCCTCGGTGCACCCCGAGGCCTACCCGGTCGTGCGGCGGATCCTCGACCGCACCGGCTCCGGCATCCGCGAGCTGATCGGCAACGCGCGCACGCTGCAGGCGCTCAAGCCGGCCGAGTTCGTGGACGAGACCTTCGGGCTCCCGACCGTCACGGACATCCTGACCGAGCTGGAAAAGCCCGGCCGCGACCCGCGTCCGGCGTTCAAGACGGCCACCTTCGCCGAGGGCGTGGACAAGATCGGTGACCTCAAGCCGGGCATGCGGCTGGAGGGCGTGGTCACGAACGTGGCGGCGTTCGGTGCCTTCATCGACGTCGGCGTGCACCAGGACGGCCTGGCCCACGTTTCGGCGCTGTCGAAGAACTTCGTGAAGGACCCGCGCGACGTCGTGAAGCCCGGCGACATCGTGAAGGTGAAGGTGCTCGACGTCGACGTGCCGCGCAAGCGGATCTCGCTGACGCTGCGCCTGGACGACGAGCCGGGTGCTTCGTCGCAGGACCGTCGTGGTGGCGGGGGCGGCGGCCGTGACCGTGGTCAGGGCGGCGGCGGTGGCGGCCAGGGCGGCGGCGGCCAGCGGCGGGGCCAGCAGGGCAATCGCGGCGGTGGCGGTGGCGGTCGTGACCGCGGGGGCAACTCCGGCGGGAGCGGCGCCATGGCCGACGCGCTGCGGCGCGCCGGATTCGGCAAGTAGCGTCAGCGGGTCCGCGACCAGCGGTTTTCGCCGTCGTGCCACTCGTCGGTGGGCGTGAGCCCGGCGGCGGTGGCCACGGCGGCGGAAGCCCGGTGCCCAGGGTGGATGTGGGCGAAGACGGCGGCCACGGGCTGCCGGGCGAGCCAGGCGACCAGCCCCTGGGCGGCTTCGGTGGCGATGCCCTGGCCTTGCCACGGCGTCCCCACCACCCAGGCGATCTCGGCTCCGGCGGAATTCACGGTCGCCTGGACCGTGCCCGTCAGGCAGCCGTCGCCGCGAAGCCGGATCACCCAGTTCAGCCAGGTCACGGCCGGGTCGGGAGAACCGGCGGTCAGGCGCTGGTAGCGCGAGCGCAGGGCTTCCGGGGTGTCCGGGGTGCCGCCGATGAAGGTGTGCAGCGCCGGATCGGCCAGGACCCGCGCCATCTCGTCGGCGTGTTCCACGAGCAGTGGCAACAGGTCCAGCCGCGCGGTGGTGATGGCCTCGGCTTCGAGACGGGGTGTGGTCACGGCGCGCCGGCGTAGCCGCGCCGGGTTCGCGGACCGGTCAACACGTGAGGTCCGCCGGCTCGTCCCGGCGATCAGCGCGCGCAGGTTGCGTCACTCCGCCATTCCCAGCAACGCGGCCTCGAGCGCCAGCAGGATTTCCGCGGTGGCCTTCGGGTCGCTGAGGGAGCGACCGGTGGCCGACTCGATCCGCCGCAGCCGGTGGCGGACCGTGTTGGGGTGGCAGAACAAAACCGCCGCGGCGCCCGACGCCGATCCCCCGTTGTCCCGCCACGCGGCCAGGGTTTCGAGGAGGACCTTGCTGTGCTCGACGGGCAGGTCGAGGATCGGCCCGAGCACGGCCTGCCGGACTCGCTGCATCGCGTCGGGCGCGCTGACCGCCGCGACGGCGAGGGGAAAGTCGTCGAACATCGTGACGCGTGGGGTGCCGGCGACCGTGCTCGCCAGGGCGATGCGCGCGAACCGCAGCGCGGCCGCCGTCTCCGTCAGCGTCAGGTACGGCGGGCTGACGCCGATCCGGCTGCGGGCCGAGTCCGTCAGGGTCGACGTGAGCGGGCGCAGGTCGGCGTCGTTCTCGAAACGGACGATGCCGATCTGCGCGTCGGGCGTCAGCCGCCAGGCCGACCCGATGCGTCGCGCCCGCAGGCGGTTTTCGATGCCGGGCAACGCTTCCTGGGCCAGTTGCACCGATTCGGCCGCGACCACGACGAACGGCCCGCGCTTGGGCAGGCGAAGCACGTCCGCGACTTCCCAGACGGACGTCTCGTGCAGCGGCCGTCCCTCCAGGAGGGCCCCGACGAGGGCCGACCGCTCGCCTTCGTTCCGCAGCACCAGCGCCATCGTCGCCTCGCGGTGCGCGGCGGCCATCTCCTCGGCGAAGGTGTCGTGGGCGGACCACAGGTCGGAGGCCGCGTCCACCAGCGCCTGGTCGGAGACCTGTTCCTGCGCGCGGGCGTGCAGCACGAGGCTGTGCCAGATCTGGCTGAACAGAACGCGGAACGCCGCCATGACCACCGACAGCGGCACCCCCTGCTCGGCTCGGAGGGCGCCAGTGGTCCGGGCCGCCGCGACGTCGGCGAACCGGTCCTCGTGCAGGGACCGCAGGACGTACTCGAGGTTGCCCTGCACGGATCGCCTCAGGTCGTCGGCCGAGACGACAGTGTGCGTGGAGTAGAACTCGACGCGGGCTTCGATCGCGGACGCGATCTCGTCCGCGAACCCCTCAATGGTGCCCAGCAGCCGTCCGGCGAGTGCCACGAGCTCCGGGTCGGGCCCGCTCGTGGCCTCGCGTCGCGTCACCTGGTCAGCTTAGAGCTACTGGCTCGTCTGGAAACGTTGATTACTCGGTGGCAGGTTCGGACGCGAACGCCGCCCGCGTTGCGCCATGGGGCGCTAGATTCGGGCGGGTGCGCAGGCTGATCGTCGCGGTGGTGCTGCTCGGGCTGGTGTCGGCGGCGTGCTCCCGGTCAGTGGTGCCCGACCAGGGACCGACGGTGGCCCCGGCCGGGTACTCGCTGCCCAAGGGGGCCGAACACGTGGTCAGTCCGGGGATGGATCCGGACCTCACAGTCGAGCTGCCGGTGGGCGGGTTGGTCAAGCTGGACGACGACACTGCCCAGCGCGCCCTGGACGCTCGGATCTGGTCGGTGCTCCGGCTGGCCCAGGTGTACGGCAAGACCTCGATCTACCAGGCGGTCGCGCCGGGCAAAGTGGCCTTGGTGATCGCCGCGCACGGCTACCCGTGCCCGCCGCGCGCGGTGGACTGCGCCGTGGACACCAAGGGGCCGTTGAAGCTGCTGGTGGTCGTCACCCCGACCTAGTGCCTCGTCGAGCACCGTTGATCAGGTGAGGCACCAGCTCTGCTTCAGGCCCCGGCAGCGGCGACGATCAAGTCGATCGTCTCGGCCGGTTTGCTGATCATCGCGACGTGCGAACTGGCGACCTCCACCGTCTGCGCTCCGGCGCGCTTCGCCATGACCCGCTCGGCCTCCGGCGGGATCGTGGCGTCGTCGGCGGCCACGAGGTACCAGCTCGGGATGGTCCGCCAGCCGGGCACGCCGGACGGGGTGGACAGGCAGGACAGCGCGAACCCGCGCTGAGCGACCGCCATGAACGCGGCAAGATCGGCGTCCACGTCGGCGCAGAACAGCCGGTGGAAGGGCCCCAGGTCGATGTACCCGTCGGCGTCGCCCTCGGGCGCGCCCGGGTACGGGCGCCGGACCAGGCGTTCCCCGAGCTCGGACGTCCCGCCGCCGAGCGCGAAGGAGTCGAGCAACGTCTCCCCCTCGTCCGGCGCGAACGCGGCGATGTAGACCAGCGCCCGCACGTTCGGGTTGCCCGTGCTCGCGTTGGTGATCACGCAGCCGCCGTACGAGTGGCCGACCAGCACGACGTCGCCGCCGATCGTCGACACGAAGTCCCGGAGGTAGCCGGCGTCGGCGGCGACTCCGCGCAGGAGGTTGGCCGGCGCGAAGACCGGATACCCGCGTTCGCGCAGGCCGGCGGCCACGGCCTGCCAGCCTGACGCGTCCGCGAAGGCGCCGTGGACCAGGACGACGGTGGGTAGTGCGGGAGCGCTCATGAGGAGCCTCGTTCCTGTGGTCGGGTGAAAAGGGTTGCCTGCTCACCGTGCAGCAGGGCCGGCGCGGAGGCGATGTTCCCGGCCAACCGGAACGAAGCTTTTTGTTGTCCGTGCGGACAACGGGTCCCTAGGCGTTCATCTCGTACGTCCCGGAGAGGTCGCGCACCACTGTCCACACGCGAGCGAAGTGGTCGGCGTCCACGACGGGCTTGCGCAGGGCCGCCAGCGCCAGCTCCTGCTGCTTGTCCGTGGAGCTCGCCTTGCCGTTGAGGTCCACGGCGGCCGCGCTGAAGTCCTGCACCAGCACGGCGAAGAGCTGGTCCACGACGTCGTCGGGCTCGCCCGCGAGCTCGGCCTGCTCCAGGATCAGCTGGCCGTAGACGACGAGGGTGAACAGCTCCGTCAGTGCCAGCCCGAAGTCCAGGTCGGCCTGCTGCGCCTCGTCCGGCGCGGCTTCGGTGAGCAGGCGCACGAGGTGCTCGGCCTGCTCGCGGAACAGCGCAACGTTCGGGAGGTGCGACGCCTTGGCGTAGGCCGTTTTCCAGTCGTGGAAGCGCACCTTCGACAGGCCGCGCGCCGGGCCCTGGCGGAAGAGGAACTCGTCGTCCGCGGCGTCGTCGCGGGTAGGCACCGGGGCGTAGTCCTGGGGCGCGAAGAGGTACGCGGGCATGAACTTCGCGATCAGCGCGAGGTTCACCGCCACCGTGCCCTCCAGCTTGGGCAGGCCGTCGATGTCGTTCTTGGCCATGGCGAGGTAGGTGTCGGCTTCGAAGCCCTTGGCGGCCACGACGTCGGCGACCAGGCCGATCACCTTCTGCGCCTGCGTGGTCACCTTCATCTTGGTAATGGGGTTGAACAGCAGGTAGCGGCGGTCGTCCGGGCCGGCGGAGCGGAAGTAGTCGACGGCGCGGTCGGAGAACAGCTTCATGCCCATCAGCCGCGCGTAGGCCTCCACGAACTCGCGCCGCACGTGTGGGAAGTCGGTGACGGGCTTGCCGTAGAGGACGCGGTTGTGGGCGTGGGTGATGGCCTCGTACAGCGAGTGCGTGGCCATGCCGATGCCGCCGAAGCACAGGTTGAACTTGCCGATGTTCACGGTGTTGAGCGCGGCGCTGAAGGCCTCCGCACCGACGTGGAGGAGGTCCTCGGCGTGGACCGGGTAGTCCTCGAGCCGGAACTCCGCGACGAACATCTGCGAGGGCACGATGTTCTTCACCACGTGGTAGTTCGGGTGCGTCGAGTCGGCGTAGAAGAACACGTACTGGTCCGGGCCCTCGACGCCGTCGATCCGGCCGAAGATCGACACCGTGCGGGCGACATTGCCGTTGCCGATGTAGTACTTCGAGCCGTTGGCGCGGTAGCCGCCCTCGCCGTCGGGCGTGAGCACGAGGTCGGAGGAATAGATGTCGGCGCCGTGGTCCTTTTCGGACAGTCCGAACGCGCCGACGCCGCCCGCGTCCAGCGCGTCGGCCGCCCGCTTGCGCGCGACCTCGTTGCCGCTCTGCCACACCGGGCCGAGCCCGAGGATGGTGACCTGCCACGGGTACCAGTAGTTGAGGCCGTAGAAGCCGAGGATTTCCGACAGCGCGGCCACGCGGCTGGTGTCCCAGCGCTTGTCCGGCGCGCCGTCGGCGGCCGCGGCGGGGGTGAGGAAGGTGGCGAAGAGGCCTTCCTTGCCGGCGAACTCGAGGAAGTCCGCGTAGAAGGTGCGGTTGTGGTAGTCCTCGGTGAGCTTGCGCTTGCCGCGTGACTCGAACCACTCGATCGTGGCCAGCAGCAGGCGCCTGGTCTCCGGGTCGAACGACTGCGGGTCGTAGGCCCGCGGGTTGAGCAGCGGCATGGCTCTCCTCCGTGATTACCGACGGGTAACTTAGCAAGGGGCCGGGGTGCGGGCAAACTCACTCGGCCCTTTGTGCACGTTGAGCTATACTGATCTTGCGGTCCGCTCAGTTCTGCCTCGGATCGTGTTGTCGACTACCCGTTTGTCTAAGACACAGCGCCGCGGCCCCCCGAGGTCTGCGCCGGGCAGGACAACCCTTCTCACGTATGGAGAACCGGGGCGTTTCGAGCGCCCGTACGCACTTATGACCACATTCACTGAACTCGGCCTGCCCAAGTCCCTGGTGGACGCGCTGGCGGCCCAGGGCGTCACCGCGCCGTTCCCGATCCAGGAAGCCACGCTGCCGCACACGCTCGCGGGCCGCGACGTGCTCGGCCGCGGCCGCACGGGCTCCGGCAAGACCTACGGCTTCGCGCTGCCCGTGCTGGCCCGCCTCGCCGCCGGCCCCACGCGCCGGCGCCCCGGCCGCCCGCGCGCGCTGATCCTCGCGCCGACGCGTGAGCTCGCCACCCAGATCGAGGCCACCATCGCGCCGCTGGGCAAGGTGCTGGGCCTGAAGACGACCACGATCTTCGGCGGCGTGAGCGCGTCTCCGCAGATCACGCGCCTGCGCGACGGTGTGGACATCGTCGTCGCCTGCCCCGGCCGCCTGGCCGACCACATGCGCTCCGGCGAGGTGAAGCTCGACCAGATCGAGATCACCGTGCTCGACGAGGCCGACCACATGGCCGACCTGGGCTTCCTGCCCGAGGTGCGGCGCATCATGGACCAGACGCCCGAGCGCGGCCAGCGGCTGCTGTTCTCCGCGACCCTCGACGGCGGCGTCGACGTGCTGGTCAAGCGCTTCATGCACGACCCGGTCACGCACAGTGTCGACTCGGCCCAGTCGCCGGTGTCGACCATGACGCACCACGTGCTGCACCTCGAGGAGACCCACCGCCTGCCGGTGCTCGTCGACCTCACGGCCGCCCCCGGCCGCACGCTGGTGTTCACGCGGACCAAGCACCGTGCGAAGTCGTTGACGCGCAAGCTGGTGGCCAGCGGCGTGCCAGCCGTCGAACTGCACGGCAACCTCGGCCAGAACGCCCGCACGCGCAACCTCGAGGCCTTCTCGACCGGCGCCGCACGCACCCTGGTCGCCACCGACATCGCCGCCCGCGGCATCCACGTGGACGACGTCACCCTCGTCATCCACGCCGACCCGCCGGTCGAGCACAAGGCCTACCTGCACCGCTCCGGCCGCACCGCGCGCGCCGGCGCGTCGGGCACCGTGGTGACGCTGATGACCGACGACCAGATCGCCGACGTCCGCGACCTCACCCGCAAGGCCGGCATCAGGCCCACGACCACGCAGATCGGCCCCGGCCACCCGCTGCTGGCCGAGCTCGCCCCCGGCGAACGCACCTTCGACGCCTCGCCGCGCCGCCCCATCGTCGACAACCGCCCCAAGAAGGTCACCGCCTCCGGCGGCGACGCCTCCGTCCGCAACGGCCGTCGCGGTGGACCGGCCCCGGAGAACCGTGGCGGCCAGGGCTCCCGCGCTGCCGCCTCGCGCCGGGGCGAGTCGGCGGGCCGCGGCGGTTCGAGCCGCGGCAGCCGCGGTGGCGCCGGCCGGGACTCGTTCGGTGAGGGCCGCGGCCGTGGTGGCGCTGGCGCTCGCGAATCGTTCGGCGAAGGTCATGGCCGCGGTGCGGCTGCTCGCGAATCGTTCGGCGAGGGCGGCGGCCGTGGTCGCGGCGGCCGCGAAACGGTTGCTGAGGGTGCCGGGCGCGGTCGCGGCGACGCCGGTCGTTCCGCCGGGTCCCGCAGCGGCGCCGGCCGCGGTGGCTCCGCAGCGGGCCGCACCGGCGGCGGTCGGGGTGCAGCCACCGCCCGCACCCAGGGCGAACCGCGCCGCGGCGGCTCCGGCCAGCCGGGCGCCCGCTCCCAGCAGCCCAGCCGCGCCGGCTCGGCCTCCGGCTCCAGCCGCGGCGCCGCGTCGTTCTCGGCCGGCACCCGCGCGGGCTCTCGCCGCACCGGGCGCTGACCGTCCACTTCAGACCGGCCCGCAGGCTCCCCGCCCGCGGGCCGGTCTTCGTTTCCGCACCACCCGCCCCCGCTCGCCCACCCCAATGCGGCGTTGGGTGCGTCCCCACCGCATCCGATGCGGCGTTCGGTGCGTTCAATGCGCCCCAATGCGGCGTTCGGTGCGTCCAATGCACCCCAATGCGGCATTCGGTAGGTCCCCAGCGCACCCAACGCGGCGTTCGGTGCACCCAGCGCACCCAACGCGAAGTCTCATTTGGTTGCATAGTTGTGACCTTGGCACCTGTGGCCAACCGATCGCTGGCGGCCCGCCTGCTACCTGTCGGGCTTGGTGGCAGGCCAGGCATCATGGGCCTCGTGAATGAGCCCCGTGACGCGGCTTCGCAGCAGGACGGCACGACGAACTACGCCGATCAGCTGCGGCAGCAGGCGGCAGCGTTTCGGTTGTGTGCCGAGAAGGAGGGCGGACACACCACGATGTTCGCGGGGCTTGCCGAGCGTGGCTTGCCTGGTGCCGCCGAGATGGTGGCTCTGTCTGAGCGTGCGGCGCGGATGCTGGGGCAAGTCGCGTCCGTGACGGCCGCGCAGGCACTGGCGTACGACGAGATGATCGAGGCCGGTGGCCCCGAAAACTCTCGCGCCCACGTCGAGTACGAGGCAACAACCCGCCGCCTCCACGCACTGTTGCCTACCGACGACCTCACGGACTGAGGTGCCGGACCGCACCGGGCCGGGTTGGGTCGCGGTGCCACAACCCGTCCCAGCCGTGGGACGGGTCCGGGTTGCCGTCTAGCAGGCAAAACGTCGGTGGGACGGGTGGGACGGGTCGTCGGGAAACCCGTCCCACCCTGCTTTTGGGCCCCCGATTGCGCATACAAGACAGGTGTCTCGCCTACCTGTCCCGGCCAGCCCGAGACGCTTCCTCACGGTTGGTTGGAGATCCGCGCTGACCGGACGGCGGCCGAGGCGAGCGCCATCAGGTGTTCCCAGCCAGTGAGGTGCATGCTCAGCTGGTCGAGACCGTGGTCCGTGATCCGCCAGGACGATCGTCGTCCGTCGGATGATGGCCGGGTGTCGAGGTAGCCAGCTGTGCGCAGGGTGGTCAGTTGCTTGGACAGTACGGGCGGACTCAACCTCAGCGACGCGTGCAGAGCGGAGAACTCGTGCCATTGCTGGTCAACGAGGATTGCCATTATGAGCAGCCGCACCGGCGGGACGAGGACTGGGTCAATTCCGTCGGCGAAGCCTTCGACGCGGACGAATCCCGCCATCAGGCGCCTTCCGTCAACTCGGGGACAAGCGGTGCCTGGCGTAGGCAGTCCGTGCAGGGCATGCCTCGTAGCGTGTCCAGGAGTTCGAGTTCGCCGGGGCCGAACTCCGCGCCGCAGATCGCGATGAGCCGGGGCGGTGTTGCGCCCGAGGGAGGAACGGCGAACAGGTGCACAACGCGGCGTGTTTCTCCGACTGTTCCGGGCAGCGGCCGGGCCAGGAACACGGGCCCGGTCACTGCGCACCGCCCGTGGCGGCCGAGGTTGTGGCGAGAACGCGCGGGGCACGTTGTCCCCTGTGGCGAAGACGTGACCACAGCGAGACCCTGCGGTGTCGAGTTCGTCGGGGCTGCCGCACTGGCAGCGGGAACAACATCCAGGCGGAAACGTAGGTCCAGCAAGCCCTGCACCGCGAGCCGGGCGCCTGCAGCATCGATCCCACGAGGACGACATGGCCGCAGACCGCCCGATAGCAGCCCTCGGAGCCGGTGCGCCGTCCCCGCGCGAACTCCTCATCGGTGATTGCGTGGTCACGTCCGTCACGGGCGCAGAGATGCCAAGCCACGTAGAGCCGGTGCTCGTCGGATGCCACTGTTCGGTCCCTTCCGCCGGCCGCACCGGACCAGCACCCCATCACCTGCTTTGAGCTGATATAAGCGTGTATGATGAAGCTATTTCAGCGAAGGCCATACGCGGGCCGGTGCAGGGCCATTGCGAGGACACGGGAGCAGGCATGGCGGCTAACGAACGCACGCGACGGCCTCGAACGCTGCTTGAGCAGCGGATCTGGCAGCGCAATCAGTCGCTTGCGGAGTTCACGGAGGAAGCAGAGGAGTTCGCACGCCGTTCTGGAGAATCCGGCACGCTCAGCGAACGGAACCTCAAACGTCTGGTCGCCGGGCATCGGACAGACGGCACGCGGATCGGACGCCCACGCCCGGCTACGGCACGGTTGCTCGAACGGATATTCGATACCGGCATCGACGAACTTTTAACCCCGCTCGAATCAACGGCCATCGAGGTAACAGGCGAGCACGAGCTGAACGCTGCCCTCGCCACTTCGCGCCGGGTCACTCCAGATGTGGTCGCCCTCTTGCACGGCCAGCTTGAGGCAGTGCGGCAGCTGGACCGGCGGCTCGGCGCCATCACCGCTTATGACGAGGTTGCGGTCAAGGTCGACCAAGTATCGCGATTGCTCTCGTACAGCTTGGCTGCCGGGACACGCAAAAACCTTGCCGCGCTGCTCGCGGAGTTGAGCGCCCTCGCCGGGTGGCAAGCCCTCGATCGTGGCCAAATCTCCACGGCCTGGGACCACTACGAACGCGCGAAGCAGGCCGCGAGTCAATCCGGTGATCCCGCCCTTGAGACGCACACAGAGGCCGAACGAGCTTTTGTTCTGCTGGATCTCGGGCAAGCGAGCGAGGCCGCCGAAATGCTGGCGACGGCCGAAGACCATGCGCGGAGAATCACCGGCCGCACGCTGCGCGCCTGGCTGGCTGCCGCGCACGGTGAAGCGCTCGCCGCGTGCGAACTACGCTCGGCAAGCCTGCGTGCCTTCGACCGCGCAGAATCGCTGTTGCCGCCCCGTCCAGCGCCTGATAGCGGCCCTTATGTCGTTCTTGATGACGTCCACCTCGCACGCTGGCGTGGGAACGCCCTCGCCCGCATCGGCGAGCCGGAAGCCGTCAATGTCCTCACCGATGCCCTGCATGAGCTGGACCCTACGTTCACCCGCGCTGAGGCTGGACTACGTGTCGATCTGGCGACCGCGCTTACCGCGACAAGGGAACACGACGAAGCACACACCCACGCTGCGAAAGCACGTGCTCTGGCCACAGAAATCGGCTCGGCTCGCCAGCTACGCCGACTCGGACGGTTGCCTGCGGTGCGAGTCTGACGTCAGGCTTGCAGGCCGCGCATCGTGTTGTCCAAGGTCCCGCTGATGTAGTCGGCGCTCCCGGGACCACAGGTGATCACGTCCTCGCCATCGGGGCCGTCCTGGAGAACTGTCAGAACACGCCCCTCGCTGATCGTGTCCACCACGGTCAGCGGAAGACTCGACGACCGCACCCCATCGGTCCTGTTGGCCACGTAGAACTGATGCACGGCACTGCGCGGGGCAGCCATCAGCGCGCGAAGCCGCTCAACCGGGTCGGGCGCGGTGTAGTCGCTCGTCACGTCCAAGTCGTACGAGTCGGCGACCCGGCTCGACCTGAACTCCGATCGCCGCACGGTGATCTCAGTGAGGCCGGCCGGGCGCACGTCGGGCAGTGTGCCGACGGCGGCCTGGCAGACTCGGCCGGTCGAGATCCTCGCCAGCGTCACCTGGTCATCGTCCACAGTGAACAGCAGCCCCGATCGGCCGGTGACGATAGCCAGCGCGGCCGACTTGCGCCCGCTGCGATCGCTGGAGATGCGATAGCACTCGGTATCGGCAGTGGAAACACCCCACAACACGTCCCGGAACTCGCCGGTGAGACGTTTGCGGCGCAAATCGTAGAACCCGGGTTCGGCAAGTGCCTGCCGGATCAGCTCGTCGAACTGGCCTGACACATCGTCTTCGAGCCACCACTCCACAACGCCCAGCACAGGATGTGCCGGACCTACATTCTCCCATTGCCACGCCCTGGCCAGCGCCACGCGCGGCACCGTCACCGGCTCGTCCATGAACATGTCGACGTCCGAAGGTAACTACTTGCCGATCACGGGTGGGGTGGCCTTGCCGTCGTAACCGAACAGCGCGTTCGGGTCCGGTTCCAGCAAATAGGAGGCGGACTTCTTTTCCTTGTCCTCTTCCTTGTTGCCTTTGCCGCCCCCGGCACCCATCGGCATACCGTTCGCGCCGCGAGAACCAGCAGCCCCGGTCCCGCCCCGTCCAGCAGGCGGCTCCTCCATCGGGCCGAGCCGGCCCGCGCCCGTCGACCGCCCTGGCCCGGCGAGACCGCCGGAACGCGAACCTGCCCCGGGCATCCCCGCGCCGCGACCACCAGCGCCCGATTCCCCCGAACCGGGACCACCGCTCGTGAAGCCACCGCCAAATCCGGGACTACCGAATCCGGGGCCAGTGCCCGGGCCATACGACGATGAGCCGCCACCCGGGCCGCCCGGAGTGAACCGTGTCGCGTCACCGCCACCCCGGAGCCCACCAGCCGTCGAGTCTGTGGACGGGACGAAACCGGCTGTATTGGTGCCATCTCCGCCAGGCGTCTGAGCGGCCGGAAGCTGCGCGTGGTTCGACGAACCGGAGCCGCCGCTGTACGGCGAGGTCACCGGGGCGCCGTACTGACCCGGCTGCGAGACCCCACCGTCGATACCACCGGAAGAACCCCGTGGCTGGAACGTGGAATGCTGCGCGCTCGTTGCATTCTGATTCGTTGCGGCAGAAGGGTTGCCCACCGTGAAGTCGCCTTGCGGGTCGGACATCTGGCCGTAGTCAGTCGGCATCCTCTGCGCGTGGCCGTCACTGGTGGACGTAAAGCCTTGGTAGATCTGGTTGTTCTGCTGGATCGCGGCGTTACGCGAGTTGATCTGGTCCTCAACGTCGGTGTCCCACGGTGTCACGACATCGACCAGCCCCCGTTCCGGCGGCGAGTCCGACACCTCCTGAAGCGAGTCCCGAGTGGACTGGAAGGCGTGAGCCTGATCCGTCAACGTGTTCTGGCCCGTGCCCAACGCTGTCGAAGACGCGGTAGCCACATTCGCCAGTGGCTGGAGTCCGCCCCGGGCCGCGTCACCACTCTGCCCGGACCATGCTGACTCCAACCGGGACACGATCGCCCGCGTGTCCGCCTCGATTCCTTGTTGCTCGGAGGCTTGGGACATGCTGATGTGCTGAGCCTCGCCAAGGCTGGCCAAACCAGCACCACCCCGGACCCGACGCACCAGCTCACCAGGCAAGATCATCTTTCCCTGAGCCTGCTGCTGCTCCATCCACGCCTGCACCACACCAGCCGGACCCGACGCCATCACGCGTCCCCCTTCAACGTGGTGACCGCAAGATCCGCCACCTTCCGCGCGTCCTCACACGGATCCCCCGTGCCAACTGCGGAGGTGGCTACCTGGGCATCGGCCTCGAACGCCGCGTCGTCCGAAATCCCAACTGCGACGCCACATCGCCCGTCCGGACGCTCGTCCGACGGCCCGTACGCCACCACCGGATAACCTTGGACGGGCGCCAACTCCTTAAAGAATCCCTGGTCCTTCTTCGCGTAAACGTCCGCGAGTCCGTGCTTCCATGCGTAGACAAGCTGAATACCCACGTGTGAGCCACGTTGGACATCGCTCCAGAAGCAAGCCTTAGCTACGCCAGTGTCCTTCGCTGCGGGGTCACGCGTGGGCGTGCCCGAGAACAGGCTACCGACCTGCGTAGGAGTGAGCGCCATGCATGGATCACCCTGGATCAGCGATGCTGGCAACGGGTTGGCGATTGTCGGAACTTGCGGCCCGGCACTCGACGAGGGAGCAGCGGTGCTCGGCTTAGGCGTCACCGCTCCTCCTGTCGTACCCGAGCACGCGGCAACGACACCCATGGCAGCCACGCCAGCGATCGCCGCGCAGAACCTCGACACCGACAACATCAGAAACGGCCCCCATCACCCTGGATAGTGACGGAATGGGCGGCTTGCTCGTCGTTGGCAGTGTGCATCCCAAGCGCCGTCTCGATCTTGCCGATGATCACTCCGACAAATCGGCTCTGCTGTGAGAGGAAGTCACGGTAGGCGAGTCCGGACTTGTTAGACGCGTCCGTGTTGCGCAGCGACGCCGGATCCTTCCCTGGCGACTCGATCGACCACATCGGCCGACACACTTCCTGCTGCTTGTCGATCCGATCCTTGAGCTTCTGAAGGTTCCCAAGCTCAGTGGTCATGGCGTCCCTGTCTAGCGCGAAGGCACCGCTAGCCGAACCACCAGAAGCGCCGCCGCCCCCTCCGCCGGCCACGACGAACTTGGCAGCGTTGACCGCCGCCTGCTCCTGCCCAGCCACCTTGCAGCCTCCCCTGAACACTGTGGGCACCTCTATCGCACCGATAGTAGCCAATCGGCAACAAACTGTCCGTAGAACGCCGGAGATCACTCCAGTGAGCGGCCGCACATGGTCTGAGCTGGCCATTTAGGTCTACGCGACGGTCGGACGGAGGCATCCAACGGACGCGTTCCACGTCCATCGGATGGACGTGGAACGGACGTTGCCGGCCCCGTAGGGTGCTGGGCGTGGCTGACGAGCATGGAGCATGGAAGACCTTCGGTGAGCGGACCGTCTACGACAACAAGTGGGTCCGGCTGGGCCTGACCGACGTACAGGCACCGAACGGTGAGCGGTGGGAGTACCACGTGGTGCACCTCGCCCCCATCGCCATCGGCTTGATCGTGGACGAGCAAGATCGGGTGCTCATGCTGTGGCGCTACCGGTTCGCCACGGACCAATGGGGCTACGAACTGCTCGGCGGCCTGGTCGAGGACGGCGAAGAACCCGAAGTGACGGCAGCGCGTGAGATCCGGGAAGAGAGCGGCTATCAGCCCCTCGGCGAGGCCGAGCACCTGATCGGCTTCGAGCCGCTGCCCGGGCAGGTGACCGCGCAGACCGACGTGTACCTGTGGCGCAAGGCAGAGAAGGTCGGCGAACCGACGGATACCGAGGAAGTCGGGCGGCTGGAGTGGGTTCCCCTCACCCGGATTCCAGAACTGGCGCTGCGGAAGGAAATCCTCGGCGCGGGAGCCTTGGTACCGCTGCTCTACTACATCGCCTCACGCGGCACCGGGGGCACTGCTGCCGGGCAGGATCAGACCGCTGAGACGTCGTAGCTGCCGATCGGACTTGATCTGCATAGCCACCCGCCGTGCCTGCCGCGCGTGGGCGAGCGCCGCGTCCCGGTCGCCCGCTGCTGCGTAGGCGAACGCCAGGTCGACCAGCATTCCCGTCCTGGCGCGAACGAAGTCCGGTGGCAAGTGCGGTAACGCGTCGGTGAGATGCTGGATGGCATCTGATTCGCCGAGCTTGCTCAACGCGTTGCCGCGCCACCGGTCGAGATGCGCTCCACCCAGGAAGAGAAACGGCAACGCCGGGTCCACGGGATCGGTCGGCAGAAGCGTGCCTGCCGCGTCGAACGCGCGTAACGCCTCATCGCGTCGGCCTGCTGCGGCGAGGCCTTCGCCGTGCGCGGCCGCCATCCATGACCGCAGCAGCGGTGGTGCCGCCCGCTCGGCCAGAGCGCGTGCTTCCGAGAGTTGTCCGACGGCCGCCTCGACCTCGCCGAGGTCGAGCAGGATGAACGCCTGCTGCGCAGTCGAATGGGCGAGCAGGATCGGCGACTCTGCCTCGCGGGCCGCTGACTTGGCAGTTTCGTGGTGCTCCCACGCCTGCCGGATCGCATTGCGGTCGAGCGCTTCCCAACCCGCCAAGGCCGAGGCCTCGGTCAGCACCACTGCCAACGCGTGGCGTTGTCCGCGCAGTGTGCTGAAGCCGAGCAGACGCTGAAGCTGATCGATGTTGCTGCGCAACTGGTCGAGCAGCGGCACCCCGCCGAGCCTTCGATCAACGTGCCGCGCCTGGTCGACCTGGCGCCGGAAGATGTCAACCGACTCAGCGTCGACCGACCGGGCGAGCGCCAGCCGGGACACCAGCTCCTCGGCCTCGTCATCGGTTTCTTCTGGCTCGAATCCGAGTTCTTCGTTGGTGCGGCCGTACACGTCGCGGAAGAGGCGCCGGTACGGCTGGCTGACGGCCTCGTGCCCGTTTTCCCACCGCGACACCTTGACCTTGAGACTTGTCGCCGACATGACGGGCACAGCAAGCGCGTCGGCGCGGCGGAGCAGCATCTTGATGACCTCGTCCGCCTTGTACCCGAGCTGCCTGCGCACGGCCTGGAGTCGCGTTTCAGCCATCGGCCACGCGTCCGGGATAACCGCTTTGACCTGCGTGGTTAATCGAACTTAATGGATCCGTCGTTAACTTCAGCCACCTGCGGAGAGGCGTCTCACTGCCGTTTCCTTGAGGCATGAACGCAGACGGAAACCAGCAAATCCAGCCCACGCCATTGACCATCGGACGCCTATTGCTCGTCCCGGCGGCTCAGCACAACAGCGAGGTCGGCCCTCAGCTCTGCAAGGTGTTCGGTGATCTCGGAGAGCCGACGCTCGATCACCGCCAGCCGTGCCGTTACCGCATCCTCCATGTCTTCCCGGGGCTGGCCCGGGGCCGGCGGAATGCGGCCGTGCAGCACGGCCAGCAGGTGTTGTGGGTGCAGCCCGAGCGCCAAGGACAACGCTTCAAGCGTGCGGTCGCTGCGCTTGCGCTCCACGGTGTGGTTCTGAATTTCCCGGACGATCGCCTGGGAAACCTGCGAGCGTTCGGCCAGCTCGCGCTGCTTCCACCCGAGCGCCTGCACGCGCTCGTTGATGGTCTTCGCGACCGCCGCCCAGTCTTCCGACACCCATTCCTCCGTGGTCCGCCTCAGCGCCGACATTAGCGCTCGACGGGATTCCGCGGCCCGAGATCAAGCCCGCGTCACGCACCCGGGGCATTCCCATGCCTAAGTGCGACTAAATCAGCTCAAATAGTGCAATCAAATCAGCTCCATCGATCGAAAGGCCTCACCCATGCACAAGAACATTCCGGACGCCAATGGACCGGCGTTCTACTCGACGACCGACGCCGCGTGGATTCTCGGTGTCGACCCCAACTCGATCCATCGTGCAATCCGGGTCGGAGAGATGCGCGCCGAACGGCGTCGCGCTCGACTCGTCATCCCCGCTGCCGAGCTGCGGCGCGTGCTCAACGGGGGTGCGTGATGACCGAACACGACTACGCGGAGATGGCCGCTCGGCTCGACCGGTACGCCGACGTGCCGAACGACGTGCTCGCGAATGTGGTGACCAGGGACGGTCTGTGTTTCTGGGCGTTCGACCGGGCGGGCATGCCCGAATTGACCGGCGACGACCCGCCAGATAGGGAGTTGGCCGCCCGGTTGTGCTCGGGATGCCCGGTGATCGACGAGTGCCTTGAACTCGACCTCCGCACCGCCGGGGCGGACACGCTCGGTGTCTGGGGTGCGCTGCCGGACACCGACCGGCGCGCGCTCTACCCGTTGTGGCTGCGCCGCCGGGGAGGTGAGGCGCGATGACGCTCACCCTCACGCCGACACAGATCCTCGCCGGAGCGGGTGTCCTGTTCGCACTGTTCGTGGTGTGGCGCTTCGGCGCGCGGAAGGCGCGCCGGGCCGCCGATGCGGCGCGGACCGGCGCCCGGGCGGTGTCGCTCGCCGGGCGGGTGCTGTTCACGGGCGCGGCGTTCATGGGCGTTCAGTGGCTGGTGATCACGCATCCGGGTAATCCGACGCTGCTGCTCGTCGTGCTCGGTCTGCCGGACCTGATCGCCGCGCACGTCCTGACGCGTGCCCTGACAGTCACGTCACTGGGCGCCACGCGCCGGGGTGGTGGTCGCCGATGACCACGACCGATCAGAAGCCGAAAGGAGTGGCCGCCGCCCGGCGGCTGCCCGCCCCGGCCGCGCCGAGTCGAGCGCAGCGGCTGGCCGACGATGCGGCCGAGGCAGCCGACGTCCGGCGTTGGCAGACGCATCCGGACGTAGTGGCCTTGCAGGTCGAGCGGGTCCGCACGCAGGTAGATCGGCTGTGCTGGGCCGGGATCGTCCTTGGCCTGGCGTTCACCACCGCAAACGTCCAGTGGTTCGCCGCGTCCGGGGCAGCGTTCGGCTCGCTGCCGTGGCTGACGGCGTGGCTGCTCGATCCGACGGTGTGTCTAGTCCTGCTCGCGATCCTGCGAGCCGAGCAGGTGACCGCGCGATACCAGGTCTACACCGGACCGTGGGTGCGGGCGGCGAAGTGGCTGACGCTGGCCGCCACCTATGTCATGAACACCTGGTCATCGTGGGCGGCCGGTTCGCCGGCCGGGGTGGTGCTGCACTCGGTGCCGCCGCTGGTGGTCTTCGTTGCCGCCGAGGCGGTCACCGATCTGCGCGACAAGCTCACCGACGCCGTGCACGTCGCGTTCACGAGCGCTACGAACCCGGCGGGTGGTCATGAACCAGCCGCGCGCCGGCGTGAGCAGCCAGTCAAGCGGCGGTGGTTCGCCGACTATCTCGCCGACGCTCGGCGAGCCTGGTCACCCGAGGTCGTCGTGACCCCGGCGTGGGTGCGAGAGGTCACCGGCTGCTCACGCGGTCTATCGCCTCGGCTCGCGGCCGCCCTCGTCGCCGAGGTGGACAAGTGGGACCGCGATGACCACTGAACCGGAAGGTAGTGCCGAGCTGGCCCGGATGGATTCGCGCGAAGTCGAGCACGTCGGGCCGGTGTTGGACGGCGAGTTGATCGATGACACATTGCCACAGCCGCGTCACCGGACCGTGCGGCGCCGGTTCGCGCGCTGGTGGCAGCACTCGCCCCGGGTGCCGCTGTGGCTCAAGAGCAAACCGCAGGCCGTGCAAGCCGCCAAGGACGGCGTGGTCTGGATGGTCAAGTCACCGTGGCGGTTCCTCGGCGCGGTGGTGCGCGGTGTCGTCGTCGGCGCGCGGTGGTGGCGAGGTTGGGTCAAGGTGCGGGACTACCGCACCGCCGCCGAGGAATCGGACAAGCTCGCGGACAAGTTCACTGAGATCCGTGAACTCACCCTGTTCCGGTGGAAGGTCACCGGCGCCGTGCTCGCCGTCCTCGTGCTGGCGGTCGCGGTCCTCGATCTCGTGTACGGAGCCAAGCCACTGTGGATCGCCGGTGCTGTCGCGTCGTTCGCGCTGGCGATCCTGGGGCGTCGCAAGGACGGGAGCCCTGGACGGAAACCCGCGCTCGCCGGGCCGCGCACGCTCACCTGGACCATGGACCCGCAAGTCCTGGTGGACGCGTTCCGGGACGCGAAACTGATCGGCAAGGACGAAACGCTCCGCCTGGTGCAACGCGCCACCCACGTCGGGAACGGATGGGCCATCACCGTCGACCTGCCCGCAACTCGCAAGGCCGTTGACGTCGTGAAGAACCGGGACGCGCTGGCGTCTGCCCTGGCCGTAGACGAGGTTCAGCTCATCGTGGAACGCGTGCGCGGCAACGGCGGACACGCCGGGCGGGTGTCGATGTGGGTCGCGGATGAGGACCCCTACGCCCGGCCGCCGCTACGGACACCGCTGCTCGGCGTGTCCGCGTGGGACGCGTGGCGTCCGATCCCGTTCGGGCGCGACGCGCGAGACCGGCGGATCGACCTACCGCTGGTCTGGACATCTCTGCTGGTCGGCGCGATCCCTCGGCAGGGCAAGACCTTCGCCGCGCGGCTCGCCGCGGCCGGGCTGGTCCTGGATGCGTGGGTCCGGCTGTACGTGGCGGACTTCAAGGCAGGTAAGGACTGGGACGCCGCCAGCCAGGTGGCGCACCGGTTCATGTCCGGCGACGAACCCGAACACGTCCTCTCCCTCGTGGACTGGCTAGTTGAGCTGGTCGCCGAGGTTCAAGGACGGTTCCGGCGCATGCGCGACCTCGACGACCTCACGTGCCCGGAATCGAAGGTGACACCGGAAATGTCCCGCGACCGCGCGTTGAACATGCCGATCACGGCGCTCTTCATTGATGAGGTCCAAGTACCGTTGGAAGACCGGACACCGGTCGAGGTACAGGGAAAGAAGCTGACGGCGGGCGAGTACATCGGCGAGCTGCTGACCTGGCTGGCCAAGAAGGGACCCGCAGCCGGGATCGTGCTGGTGCTGGCCACGCAGCGGCCGGACTCGAAGACGATCCCCTCCGGGCTGCGAGCCGTCCTCGGTTCGCGGTTCGCGCTGCGGGTGATGGACTGGCGCGACTCCAACATTGTGCTCGGCGAACAGATGAACACGCGAGGATTCGACTCCAGCCGGCTCCTACCGTCGCACAAGGGCGTCGGCATCCTGCGCCCGGACGGCGACACCACAGCCGGAGCCGACGTGCTCGCGATGACCGTCCGGACCTACTACATGCCGAACGAGGACTGGCAGACCATCTGTCGGCAGGGCCGGGCGTTGCGCGAGTCGGCCGGGACGCTCACCGGCCACGCAGCAGGGCAGGACACCACACCAACGCTCGACCGCGCAGCCGTCGCACAAGCTCTCGGCACTGGCAGCCCCACGCTGCAAGCTGTCGAGCCGGAAACGCTGCCTGAACCGCTCGCGCAGGTGGTCGACTTCCTCGGCGACGACCTCGCCGAGCGCGAGTTCATTCCCAGCGCTGAGCTCGTCGATGCGCTCGAAGTCGAGCCGACCGCGTTTGGGAGGCAGATGGGCGAGCTGGGGTGTCGTCCGACCAGGGATTACGTCCAGACGGACAACGACCAGACCAGGCGGGTTCGCGGGTACCTCACCGCTGATATCCGCGCTGCTGTGGACCGTGCGCTTTCGCGAGCATCTGCAGACAGTGAGGCAGGTGTGGATGACGGCTGACCGGGCCACCGACACGAACGGACACCCCACAACAGCCGAACACGCAGAGGAAGACCATGCCGCACTCGTCGAACCGATCGACCCAGAAGGACTGGAGTACTGGCAACGGACGTGCGCCACCTGGCCACCAATGACGGCAGAAGAGATCGAAACCCTTGCCGTTGTACTCCGCAGGATCGACCAGCGCACCACCGAATGAGGAGACGTGGAGGGGTGACGGGGTGACGTCGCTGCACGGGTCTCGGTCGCGAACGTTCACAGCACGCCGAGCCAACTGGCAAGGGGCTCCGCTGTTATGCGCGGGCCACCGTGAGCCGCGTCCGGTCGTCGACTCGCCACGGGAATGAGACCAGAACGTGACCTTCGACCAGATCGTACCCAAAGTGATATCGATAAACGATCTCAACGTTAGCATGACTGGTGCCTGCAATACATTTCGCAACGCTGCCAATGTAGGAAGCAGTCGAAGTTGATTGGCAATAGCCCAAACGAGTGGTGACTCCTTAATCTTGCCGACTGTAACGAACCTCTTCCGAAATCGATCATCTCCTATAGGATCGGGGCCTTGGATCGTAAGGTATGCGGAGGAAAGTGGTGCTGCGCGTTGAGACGGTGCTTGACGCACCTCCATCAGATGATGCAGGGGCTACCACTGCAGACCTGTTTGATTGGCAGGCAGCAGTCGCGGCCGCCGACGCCCTGGCGCTCGTTGCGGTTCATCATCAACAGCCTGAAGATGGGGAACACCTTACGCTTCCATACCTTGTCTGCGAGCACCACGAGGATTACCTAGTGATTCTTCGAAATCATGTGGAACTCGTTTCGGTTAAACATCGCGAGCTCTCAAATGGGGCTTGGACGTGGGCAAAGCTCGCGGACGATGGTGGCCTTGCTCACCTCTATGCAAGGTGGGCAAGTTTTGGCGGCGGCGTCTATTGCAGGCTGGTAACAAACGCGGTACTCGGAAACGGGGAGCCGGCCACACTCCAAGCGGCATGCCAGTACCTTAGTGGACGAGCTTCCAAAAAGCCTGAAAAGTTAGATCTTATCGTAAGAAAGTTTGCGCAAGAACTAGCATTTCACCACAAGATATCTCGTATCCCGGGTGACTGGAAACCATCGGACGATGTCGCCCGCAGGGATATCGATCCGTGCGATGAAATGCTGAGTTCTGTTCGCAATTTTATCACGATGTTGACTATCGATGGTGGCCGCCCGAACCGTCATGATATGGCAGCTGCAGCGCCTGAAAAGTATGTAATTCCCATTTTGCGCATGCTGGGACTTGAAGATTCCTCTGCTCGGGCTTGCTGGAACGCGATTCATGATATCTTTCGTGCGAAGATGCGAAGCCGTGGCCCCATACCACTGGGTGATCTACAGGAAATTGTAGAACATATAACTAAAGCCAATGAAAAGGTTGTTCTGCGTCGAGTTCTTAGTCGTAGAACAGTTTCGACGTCGGCGGTATTTACCACGATTGAGCTGGTGTCAAGTAATCCGCAACCGTACGATTCCATTTCGACTGAACCAGCGCCGACATTGTTGGCCTTGAAGTTGGGTGACGGCGGTTGTACCGACACCACGGTAGCCGCTGCTGAGACTTTTGCTCAAGCTTGGCGAACGGAGCGGCAGAAGCATGCAAGCGATTTTCCTGGCGAAATCATCGACTTCGCAGCGCTTGAACGAAGAATACTCTATACTGCCAGCGAAATTGCTGAGTCGATAGCCGAAAGTGCCGATCCCGGCGTGAAATACGGTGCTCAGATGTGGCGAGAGCTCTCAAAAAGGGTTACACCCGAGCTAATCGGCGCGGACTTTACTTCGGATCCTACAGTTGCACTTGGAGGCGTCTGTGATCTTGCTAGTCGATGCAAGATCTGGTTCGGACCGAAGTTCGACATCCAAACTCTGAAGCGTCAGTTGAGCAATAAGGAAGCCTTGCTCGAACGCACGGTTGATTCTGGCGAGGACAAGGCGTCGGCATGATAGGCGACCAAAGTGACGCGAATGCGCTCGTCGACGCACAGCGGCACCTTGCGTATCATCAGATTCGGGTTCTATTGCTAGTTCGCGCGGTTGCAAAAGTCGCAGGAAATGCAAACAAGCTGGACGGGCTCACTAAGCTCGCAAAACTTGACTTTCTGGTTCGATATCCCGCACTTGCGCAGAAAGTTGTTAGTGCTTCCAAGTCTGACCCCAGAATGTTTCCGACAGTCGACGACAAGCTAGAAGCTGAATCGCCAATGATTCGCTACAAGTACGGCCCGTGGGATCATACCTACTATCCAGTAATCGGCGCGCTGGTGGGTAAGGGTCTCGTCTCGTACGTGAAAAATCGGAAGGGAAGTGTGGCCTTAAGGCCAACCCGAAGTGGCAACTCGCTTGCAAAAAGCCTGGAGGGCGATCAGCTTTGGGTGGATCTCGCAGCGAGGTGCACAGCTGTAGCCGAGCATGCCGGCGGATTCTCGGGGTCACAGCTAAAGGAATTGATATATGAGAATCTTCCCGAGGTCGTTAGCTTGGCTCACGGAGAGGTTATTAGGCGATGAGCGTCAAGTTCCGGATAGATAAGGTCCGCCTTGATACAATTAATGGTCCTGTGGCTTATAACTTTTCCGGGCCATTAACAGTCCTCACAGGGCCGGTTGGATCAGGAAAGAGCACGTTATTTGAATTGATCAAGTACTGTTTCGGAGCCAAGGCGGTTCTTAGTCCAGTAGTAGATCAAAGCATAAATTCTGCATCGGTTGAGATCTCCACTTCGGGGGATAGGCTTCGTCTAACAAGACTGATCTCGGGGAGCAATGTGGACGTTTTTGACCTAGAGGAGCATCGTCAAATCGGAGAATACCCTGTAGCGTCAAAAGACTCGGCGGGCGAGACTATCGGAAAATTTCTCCTTGCCAAGCTCGGGTTACCTGTGGACGCGAAAGCGACGGCGATGAAGGCAAGTCAATCCACAAAGAGCCCGGCAGTAATTTCGTTCAGCGATATCTACAAGTACTTGTATGTTGATCAGCAGCAGATCGATCGAACTATTGCTGGGAATAACGAAAGCTATCTAGAGCCAAAGCGTCGAACCACCTTTGAAATACTATTTGGCCTGACCAGTGAGGAGCTGATTCGAGCCCGCAGCGATCTGCAAGATACAGAGCAGAATCTGCGCAGGGTTGGCAACGATCTTAAGACGGTACTGCAGTTTCTGGAAGATTCGAAGACTGTCAGCCGAGACGCCTCTCAGGCGAAGTTGAACGAACTGCAATCCGTAGCGAACGATAGCCAATCTCGACTAATGGCATTGCAGGAAGGTCTATCGTCGGCCGACGATAGGGTGGATCCAATTCGAGACCTGTTAGAGGCGAGTCAATATCGGGCTGAAGATGCCCGCAAGCAACTGGTCGAGCTTGATACGACGCTTGGTGATCGGAGGTCCCTTCTTGCCTCAGTGCGACAATCAATTAGAAGGCTAGAGCGGACTAGTGATGCCTTTCTTAGGCTGGCGAGTATTGAGTTCTCCACTTGCCCGCGCTGTACACAATCAATCGAAGAGCGAGACATAGAACCCGGCCACTGTCGCCTGTGTACGCAGCCGGAGCCAGAAGTCGATTCGTCGAGCACTACCGCCGGTCATCTTGCTTCTTCTGAGGTCGAACAACTGCGGGTCCAGGCTGACGAACTAGAACAACTTGTTACCACCGCCGAGCACCACCGTGCGAGTCTCACTAGTAGAATTTCCGACCTGGATACTCACATAGTTGAGCTTGCCAACTTGGTCGACGCACGGACTGCTGATTTGGTCAGCCCACGGCTTCAGGAGGCGATTGATCTAAGCGCGTCACTTGCTCGCGCCCAGGCCGAGATAAAGTCGCTTGATGACACTTTACGCCTATGGGACCGCGCCGGCGACCTGGAGCGAAATGTAAAATCTGTTACTGATCAAAGGGACGCCTTGAAGGCTCGTATAGCAGAAATTCAGAAGCAGGTGAAGGAAAAGTTTGAAATCGTCGACTCAATGGCAGAAGACTACAACGACACACTTCAGAGACTCGGTGTACCGAGTGTAACGGCCGGCACTATCGACAAGAAGAACTACCTGCCGATGGCTGACGGAATGCGTTTCGATCAGATTAGTACTGGAGGAATTCGCACTGCACTAATTGTAGCTTACTGGGTTACGTTGATTTCAACCGCACTTCGCGAGCCTGAAACGGGGTATCCTGGCCTTCTCATACTAGACACCCCTCGGAAATCAATCGGACATGGCGAGAATCTGGCGGCAAACCTCTACAGGCTCCTCGACACGTTGGCCGAGGTGTATGGTGATCGCGTGCAATTGATCATCGCAGACAACGATCTGCCAGACCAGTACTCTCGCAGATGGCAAGAAATCTATTTCGACTACGAGAATCCGGTTGTGAGTACGATACCTCACCCAGGCCCAAGCAGGGTTGTGACGCTTGACAAGCTCCAAACTTCGACGGTGTAGCGTTTTTGTAAACTGCGCTGCCGGTTTCGCTGCAGAGTATAGGCCCGCCGGGACTTTGGCTGGACGTGCGCCGTTCTTTGAGACGTGTCTGAATCGGGTGGCCGGTCTGCGGTGGGTGCCGTTTATCAGGTAGGCCACGGCCCTTGCGGACGCCTCGGCTTGTGTGCTGGCCCCGCGCCCGCGGACGGACAGCCGTCATCATCCAGGCAGTTTCAGACGTGTGGTTCGTATGCAACTCGCCCCTCGAGCACAACATGCGTCATGCCGACCTCCCAGGTTCGACGGGTCGCAGTCGTTTCCGATCGAACGTTTGTGCACCCGTTCGCGTGGCCGGGTCCAGATAGAGCAAGGTCTTTCCCAGCGCGGACAACAACATGGGCCGACGTTCGCTGACATCCCCGTGGTCCCACTGCCTGGCGACCTCGGCCGGGTCCTGAGCCTTTATCGGACCGTCAGGGTTCCCGCCAGACAGCTCGTCGCGCTCGGCTCGGAGCTTCCCTAGCCGTGCGCTGATCGGCTTGTTGCCACGGTCGAACGCTTCAACGTCGATCTCCAGCAGCCCCAACCGCTCGGACAGCGCGGTCTGGATCTCCTCGCATTTGGTGATCTCCTCGTGCAGCTCGGTCAGCCGGTTCGCTACCCGTGCCCGCGCTGCTGCAACCGCCGACGCGTGACGCGAGTCCGACTGGCGCGCGATCACCAATAGCCGCAGCTCGTGATCAACGGCGCGCCGGTCGCCGTACACCTTGCCGCATCCGCGCCGCTGCTTGTTGCAGAAGTACACCGCGCTCCGCTCGCCGGTGTCCTTGTGCACCGTGTTCTTTCGGCTTGCTGACAGCTTCGTCCCGCAGTGGCCACACCGCAGGATGCCGGTACCGACGTAGCTCTCGCCGACAACTCGCCCGCGTCGCCGAGCGGCATACATCGCTCGCAGCCGCGCGAACTTGTCCGGATCCACAATCGGCTCGCCCTCGATCCGGCCGACCAGCCTGCCGTCATGCTCGATCAACCCGGCATTCGTGGGCCGCAGCAGGACAGACTTGACCGTGACAGCGATCCACTCACGCCCCAGTGCCGTCCGCAGCCCTGCTGCGTTCCACTCGTTGGCGAGCGTGCCCTGCCCGATCCCCGCCAGCTGCGCGTCCGTGCCATCCCGCAATGCGGCTCGTTCCTGCTCGACCAGCCCGGGAGGCACGTCGGGGCGATCCCCGTCCGTCTCGCCCCGACCAGGCACCCACGTCAGGTCTTTGCCCGGCCACCCGAACCGGCGCGGACCACCTAAGTGGCCGACTCCCTGTTCACGCTTTGTGGCGAACCGGCGCTTAATCCGGCGGGACGTGTCGTCCGACGACCGCGCCGCGTGGGCGACCTCGATCCGCAGAATGAACCGGTCGTCGGGATCGGCCAAGTCCCGTTCGCCGTGCGCCGAGTAGACCTTGAACCCGCGTTCGCCTAGGTCGATCAGCTTTTCCAGGTCACGCGGCTGGCGGAACAGGCGGTCGGTGTGCCAGACCACGATCCCGTCCGACTCGCCCGACTCGACCCGTTCCAACAGCCGCTCCCACCCGGCCCGACGGACGCTGCGCTTCCACGCCGACAGGCCATCCTTCAGCTCCTCGCCGAGGGTCGCACCGACGCGCTCGATCACCTTCCGGTTGTCGGCCCACTGGGTCTCGATCTTCTCCAACTCACCCGTCTCTGGCACCCGCGACAACCGGCCGTAGGAGTCCAGGACGATCGGACGGCCAGCGCGTTGACCAGCGTTAACATCGTGCTTGATCGCCATAACACGAGGCTATGCCAGCAAATGGGACCTCGCCAACGCGGCGTTCGGTGCCTTCAGCGCGCCCCAATGCGGCGTTCGGTGCACCCAGCGCATCGAACGCCACATTGCGGCGATTCGAGGGCCGAGCGGTGCGCGCCGGAGGCAGCCGTCAGAGTTGGCTGAGCAGGGCGAACGCCGGGGGGAACCCCACGAGCACCACGAACGCGGCGACGTTCGTCTTCTTGTACTGCAGCAGCAAAGCCACGAACTCGCGCAGAAAAGCACTCGGCACGAAGTACGAAGCCGTCCGCGCCCCGATCACGTCCAGGCGCAGCCGGAGGCGGCGAGCCAGAATGGCCGTGCGGAAGACGTGGTAGTTGTTCGTCACCGCGAGGATCCGGCCGGAGATCCCCCGCGCGCGGAGCAGTTCAACGCTGAAGCGGAGGTTCTCGTCGGTCGTGGTGGCCTTGTCTTCGAGCACCACCGAGGAGCGAGGCACCCCGGCCTTCTCCAGGTACGCCGCCATGGCCGCGGCTTCCGAGGTGAGCTCGTCGGCCCCCTGGCCGCCGGACACGACCACGACGGCCTCGGGCGAGCGCTGGTAGCACTGGACCCCGCGGTCGAGCCGGCTGGCCAGCAGCGGCGGCACGCGGTCGCCCAGCAAGCCGGACCCCAGCACGATGATCGCGGCGGCGTGGGCGCGGCGGTTCAGCCGGCTGTAGAGCACGGAGTACATGAGCAGCGCCGTGAACACGAACGCCAGGTATGCCGAAAACAGCACCGCCGACAACGCGACCACGATCAGCCACGGCGCCGTGCGGGTGAACGCCACCGCGGCGACCGTGAAGACGTACACCGCCAGGATCGCCAGGCCCGCGAGCAGCGACAGCATGTTCGCCGGCCGGTGTCCCTCGCGGCGCCACATCACGGCGCCGTTGGCGATCAAGGCCCACGGCAGCACCAGCGCGGCCACCACCGCCACCACCGCGACGACGATCAGCACCACGGTCTGCAGCCACACCAGCCCGGCCGTGAGGCTGAAGAGCCACAACCCCGTCAACACCAGAGCGATCGCGAACCACACGGCGTTGCCGAGCCGCCGAGGCTCGCGCAGGAACCGCACGACGAAGATCAGATCGGCGAGCAGCGCCAAGATCGCGGGGGCCATGATCGGACATTGTGGTGGGTGCCGCGGGAACGCGTCGGATCAGCCCCGTCAGAGCGAGGACGTGAGCCCCCGCGCCCGCAGCACGGCGCGCTCCAGCGGCCGGAACACCAGCAGCTCGATGCCGATCCCGACGAGCAGGATCAGGAAGATCGCCGCGATCACCTTCTCGATCGCGTTGAGCGACGAACCCTGGTTCAGGTACGCGCCCAGGCCGACGCCCAGCTGCGGCGACAGCGCGATCAGCTCGGCCGCCATCAGCGAGCGCCACGAGAACGCCCAGCCCTGCTTCAGCCCCGCGAGGAAGCCGGGCAACGCGGCGGGCAGCAGGATGTGCCGGGCCGCGGCCAGGCGGCGCGCGCCCATGACCTGGCCCACGCGCGGCAGGATCGGCGGGATCTGGTCGATACCGGACACGAGGCCGTTGGCGATCGACGGCACCGAACCGAGCAACACGACGAAGTAGATCGCCGCGTCGTTGATGCCGAACCACAGGATCGCGGCCGGCACCCAGGCCACCGACGGCAGGCTCTGCAGCCCCGTGAGCAGCGGTCCGATCGCGGCGCGCACCACACGGACCTTGGCGACGAGCAGACCCAGCGGCGTCCCGATCACCACACCGGCGGCGAAGCCGAGCGCGGCGCGGTGCAGCGACGTCCAGATGAAGCCGAACACCTCGCCGTCGGTGAGGCGGTCCCAGAACTCGTTCCACACGGCCAGCGGCGCGGGCAGCTGCGCCTCCGGCCAGAACGCGGCGGCCCACAGGACCTGCCACACCACCACGAGCAGCACGAGCGCGACCACCGGTGGCAGGAAACCCCACGCGAACCGCCGCCAGAACGACGGGCGGCGCTCGCCCACCGGGGCGTCGAGCGCGTCGAGGCCGGAACCGACGGCGTCCAGCTCGTCGACGGGTCCGTCAGGCTGCGGCATGGGTGCTGATCACCTTTCGCAGGTGGCCGGTGATTTCTTCGGTCAGCTGCTCGGTGTCGGCCAGCGGCACGTCGGTCCACTCGCGCACCACGCGGCCGGGACGCGACGACAGCAGCACCACGCGCTGGCCCAGCCGCACGGCCTCGCGCACGTCGTGGGTCACGAACAGCACCGACGTGCCCGTGCTCCCCCACACGCGCAGCAGCTCGCCCTGCAGCACGTCGCGGGTGATGGCGTCGAGCGCGGCGAACGGCTCGTCCATCAGCAGCAGCGCCTGCTCAGGATCGCCGCCGACGCGGTGGGTGGCGGCGAGCGCGCGGGCCAGCGCGACCCGCTGGCGCATGCCACCGGACAGCTCGTGCGGCCGCTTCCCGCCCACGCCGTTCAGGCGCACCAGGTCCAGCAGCTCGGCGGCCTTGCGACGGCGCTCGGCGCGGCCGAAGCCGGCCAGGCGCAGCGGCAGCTCGACGTTGCGCGCGGCCGTGAGCCACGGCATCAGCGCGGCCTCCTGGAACATGACCGCCGGGCGCGAGGTGTTGAGCGTGATCTCCCCCGCCGACGGCGCGTCGAGGCCGGCCACGAGGTTCAGCAGCGTGCTCTTGCCGCAACCCGAAGCCCCGAGCAGGCACACGAACTCGCCCGGCGCCACCGTCAGGTCCACGCCGTCGAGCGCCACCACGGCACGTCCGGCCGGGCCGAACGCCTTGCCGACGCCGGACAGGCGCACGGCGGCCGTGCCGGTGAACTCGGTCCGTCCACTGGGGAGGGTGATCGTCATCGCGCGCTGCCTCTTTCCTGAATTACCGCCTGAGTTGCCGAGCCGGAATCACTTGGCCAGGGCGGGAGCTTCGACGGCGGGCTGCTTGGCTTCCTGCAGAACTTCGTTGAGCGGGCCGAAGTCGGCGAACCCCTTCAGCGCCACGGCGGACTTCGCGACACCCGCGGTGACGGAGTCCTGTGCCAGCTGCGGGAACTGCTCGGGGATCGGGTCCGTGGTCAGCTCGATGCCGGAGAACGCGCGGTCCAGCACGGCCGGGCTCAGCGAGCTGCCGGCGAGCTTCTTGAGGGCCCCGTTGACGACGGTCTTGGCGTCGGCGGGGTTGGCCTTGGCCCAGTCGATGGCGGCCAGCTCGCCCTTCAGCACCGCGCGCACGGTGTCGGGGTGCTGCTGCAGGAACTCGCTGCGCACGATCACGACGGTGGTCGGGAACCGGCCGTCGGGCCACAGCGACTTCTCGTCGACGAGCACCTTCGCGCCGGCGTCGAGCACGAGCCGCGAGGACCACGGCTCGGGCAGCCAGCCGCCGTCGACGTCGCCCTTGCGGAAGGCGTCGAGCGTCTTCGGGTTGTCCATCGTGGTCACGGTGACCTGGCCGGCGAGCTTCTTCCCGGCCAGGAACTTCTTGAGCGCGACGTCCTGGGTGTTGCCCAGCTGCGGCGTGGTGATCGTCTTGCCCTTGAGCCCCTCGACGCTGGTGATGTCCGGCTTGACCACGAGCTGCGCGCCGCCCGAGACCGCGCCGGAGACCAGCTGGATCGCGCCTTCGGACTTGCTGAACGCCGTGATGGCCGGGCCCGACCCGATGAACGCCATGTCGAGCGACTTGCCGAGCAGCGCGTTGACCTCGTCGGGGCCGGCGTTGAACGTCTGCGTGGTGAGCTTCGTCTTGCCCAGCTGCTGGGTGAAGAAGCCCTTGTCGACGCCGATCAGCGCCGGCGCGTGGGTGACGTTCGGGAAGTAGCCGAGGCGGACCTCGGTCGCGGCGCCTTCGTTCGCGGCCGCCGTCTGGGGACGATCCGCGCGCGAACAGCCCGCGAGTGCACCCACCGCGGTCAGCGCGACGAGCGCGGAGGCGAGCAGACGGGTTCTCGGGAGCTTGCGCACGGGTGGGCCCTTCCAGCGGCGACGGGTCCCGGCGAGGTTCGCACGGTCACTCACCCGGGCGCATCGACATCCGCATGGCGGGAATTCTGCTGAGATCCCCTTGACAGGTCTGCCGTTACTTGCTCAGCAGCAGCGACACGTCGCCGAACTCGTGCCAGAGGTACCTCCGTTCGACGGCCGCGTCGTAGGCGCGTTGCACCAGGTCGGGGCCGACGACAGCCTCGAGCAGCAGCAGGTGCGAAGCCTCGGGCGTGTGCAGGCCGGTGACGAGCCCGTCGACGACCTGCGCCGGGCGCTCCGGGCCCAGCACCAGCGACGTCCAGCCCGACGCAGCGGTGACGGCACCGTCGGTGACGGCCGACTCCAGCGCGCGGACCGCGGTGGTCCCCACGGCGACGACCCGCCCACCCTGCGTGCGCACCCAGTTGACCAGCGCGGCCGTGGTGACGGGCACGCGGAACCGCTCGGCGTAGGGCGGCTCGCCCGCTTCGGGCGACGAGACGCCGGTGTGCAGGAGGATCGGCGCGAAGAGCACGCCGCGGGAGACGAGCCGAGTCACCAGTTCCGCGGTGAAGGGGCGGGCGGCGCTGGGCATTTCCGCCGAGCCGGGGTCGAGGGCGAACACGGTCTGGTAGTCGGTGAGCGGCCAGGTGCGCGGGACGTAGCCGTAGCGGATGGGGCGGCCGACGAGCGCCAGGTACTTCCCGACGCCGCCTTCGACGTCGACGCGGGCCCGCCACAGCCGTCGCTGGCCGGCGATGTGCGGGGCGAGCAGGGTGAGACCGGCCCCTGCGGGCAGGGCGAGGTGCTCGCCTTCGTGGCCGTCGAGCAGCGGGCCGCCGGGGGCGCGGAGCTCGACGACCCAGGTGCAGTCGTCGAGCTCGGTGGAGAAGTGGACGCCGACGACGTGGTCGCCGCGCACGGCGTCGACGGCCGCGGGGAGTGTGGCCGAGGTGTTGACGACGAGCAGGTCACCGGGCCGCAGGTGGTCGCCGATCTCGCGGAAGGTGGCGTGCTCGACGCCGTCCGGACCTGCCGTGAGCAGGCGGACCTCGTCGCGGGCCAGGCCTCGCGCTTCGGGTGGTGCGGTGGCGAGCGAGCCGTCCGGCAGGGAGAACCGTGTGGTCACCGGTGCACCGCCGGGGCGAAGTCGGCGGCGCGGTAGCGGCCGCTGGGCGGGCGTTCGTCGAGCAGCCGGAGGAACGCGGGCACGGCCGTCTCGGGCAGCGGCCGGTCGGAGATGTCCTCACCGGGGAAGGCGAGCTGGTGCATGGCCGTGCGCAGGTCACCGGGGTCGACGGCGTAGACGGCGAGCTCCGGGTTCTCGACGCCGAGGACGGCGGTGGCGTGGTCGAGCGCGGCTTTGGCGGAGCCGTAGGCACCCCAGCCCTCGTAGGGTTCGACGGCGGCGTCGGAGCTGATGTCCACGACGACGCCGTTCGCGGCTTTCAACGCGGGCAGCAACGTCCGGATGAAGGCCAGGGGCGCGAAAACGTTGGTGCGGTAGACGGATTCCAGGGCTTCGAGCGGGTAGTCGGCCAGCGGCGGCAGCGGGCTGACGCCGAGGCTGCTGGCGTTGTTCACGAGCAGGTCGAGCCGCGGCCCGGCGGTCTCGGCCAGGGCGGCGCGGTGCGCGGGGTCCGTGACGTCGCCGGGCACGGCCGTGAAGCCGAGCTCGTCGGCCGTGGCGCGCAACGCTTCTTCACCCCGCGCGGTGCCCAGCACTGTCCACTCGCGACGGACGAGGGCCCCGGCGAGGGCCCGCCCCAGACCGGCTGACGCGCCGGTGATGACGGCGACTGGCATGGTTCCTCCTGGAGTAGATACCAACCAGCGTGCGACCTCTACCTTACTGGAGGTCAACCTTCTTCCCGCCGCGCAGGAGCAAGTACGCCACCAGCGAAACGACGAACCCCGCGTAGTACGCCAGGTCCGCACCGTGCAGCGCGGCGGCGACCGGTCCGGTGTAGACGGTGGTGTTCATGAACGGCACCGCCGCGGCGAACCCGATCAGGAACGCGACGAGTGCGGCCCAGGACCGGGTGGGTTTGCGCAGCTCGGCAAGGATGTCGATCTGCCGGCCTTTCGTTCGGCGCAGCCAGTCGGGCACCACGACGCCCAGGAACGGCGGGATCCAGTAGCTCACGAACAGCAGCACGTTCTCGAACTTCGCCGACAGGTCGCCGCTGTGCATCCAGAGGATGAGCGCGAACGCCAGCACGGTCACCACGACCGCGGAAACGGGCCGGCGCAGCCGCACGCCCACGGTCTGGAGGGCGAGCGAGCCGCTGTAGTCGTTCATGGCGTTGGACGACACGGCGGCCAGCGCGATCACCAGCAGCGCCAGCCCGCCGACCACGCCGCCACCGACCAGCTGGGAGACGCCGGCGGCGGTCTGGTCGCCCAGCGCCGAGCCGAGCGCGAGGCCGATGCCCTCGCCCAGCGCGTACGACGCGACGAGCCCGAGCAGCGTGAACCAGAAGACCCCCGCCGGCTTCGTGTCGGCGGGCAGGTAGCGGCTGAAGTCGGCGGCGTAGGGCGCCCACGAGATGGCGAGGCTGAGCGTGATCGTGGAGAACAGCACGACGGCGCCGGCGTAGTCGCCGCCGGTCGCCGAGTCGGTGAAGGTGATCGGGTGGTCGAGCACGACCTTGACCGCGAGCGCCACGAACGCGACCACGAGCACCGCGCTCATCACGGCCTGCACCCGGTGGATCACGGCGTAACCGAACACGCCGAGCAGACATTGGAGCGCCAGGACCACGACCACGGCGAGCCAGAACGGCAAGCCGGTGAGCTCCGCCAGCGCTTCGCCGCCGAACAGCCCGACCAGCGCGTCCCAGGCGATGCTGCCGAGCCACTGCACCAGCCCGGGCAGCACCACGGTCTTGCCGAACGGCAGCCGCGCGAGCGGTAGCTGGCCCGTGCCGGTCTTCGGGCCCCACGTGGACAGGTAGGCGGGCGGCAGCGAGCCCAGGACCGTGCCGACGAGCGCGACGATGAACCCGGTCGTGAAGCCCAGCCCCATCGTCGACCCGAGCGTGCCCGTGAAGACGGCGGTCATCGTCAGGTTGGGCGCGAACCACACACTCGCGAGCCGCCACGGCCGGCCGAACCGGTTCGCCTCGGGCACGGGCGTGATGCCGTGCGTCTCGATGGCGAAGTCCCCCGCACCGGACGGCATGCGTCCCCCGAAGACCTCCGCGTCGATCCCGCTCATGTACTGGCCCTTCTCCCGTTTTGCCGGGCTCATGATTCCCCGCGCCCGGGCCGGGGGGAAGCTTCCGCGACGAACGTCTCCCCGGCTGGGAGAAGTTCGGGTCGAGGAGATCGGAAGAGACCGAGTTTCCCAGGTTGCTGGTTACCACGACCGCCGTTCCGGAAACCGCGATCCGCTCGAACGGGTTCGACCGCACCGACGCCACCACCCAGCGGAGGTTTCCCGCGGAGTCGAGCCTCGCGACGAAGCCGTCCGCGCCGTAGGTAGTCGGCGCGGTCGCCCTCGGGTGGTCGCTGAAACCGCTTTATCTGTTATGCGCTGCCGCACTCCGCTGGCACGATGATCGAAATGGGGGTTCTGGCGTCGCGGCGGTTTGCCGTGTTCTTCGGGGCGCGGTCGGTGTCGTTGGTGGGCAGTGCGATGACGCCGGTGGCGCTCGCGTTCGCGGTGCTCGACGCGAGCCCGGAGTCGGGTGACCTGGGTATCGTGCTGGCGGCCAACATGGTGCCGATGCTCACGTTGCTGCTGGTCGGCGGGTCGGTGGCCGACCGGTTTCCGCGGGATCTGGTGCTGCGCCTCGCCAACCTGGGCAGCGGCGCGACCCAGCTGGTGGCGGCGGGGGTGCTGCTGACGGGGAACTACTCGCTGCCGTTCCTGGTCTGCACGGAGTTCGCCAACGGGGTGTTCACGGCGTTCACGACGCCGGCGTTGCGCGGGATCGTGCCGCAGCTGGTCGAGCGGGGGTTGTTGCGTCAGGCGAACTCGCTGTTGTCGTCGGCGCGCAACCTCTCGAAGGTGGCGGGGCCGTCGGTTGCCGGGATCCTGGTGGCCACCGTCGGCGGCGGGTGGGCCATCGCGGCGGACGGGGTGTCGTTCGTGGTGGCCGGGCTGGCGTTCAGCTTCCTGCGTCTGCCGCCCGTTGCCGGCTCGTCGCGGGCGGGGATCCTCCACGGCATCCGCGAGGGCTGGCAGGCGTTCCGGCGGATCACGTGGCTGTGGCAGATCGTGGCGGCGTTCACGGTCGTCAACATCGCGCAGACGGGTGTCTGGCAGGTCCTCGGGCCGACCATCGCGCGCGCCACCATCGGTGAGGTGTCGTGGGGCGCGGTGCTGAGCGTGCGGGCCGCGGGCGTGCTGATCACGGGCGTGGTGATGTACCGCGTGGCGGCGCGCCGGCTGCTGACGTTGGGGCAGGTGTGTGCGGCGTTGGCGGCCACGCCGTTGATCGTGCTGGGGACATCGCCGGGGTTCGTGGCGCTGGCCGCGGCGGCTTTGGTGGCGGGCCTTGGCAGCGGGGTCGCGAACGTCGCCTGGGACACGACGGTGCAGGAGAACGTCCCCGAACACCTGCTGTCGCGGATGGCCGCGTACGACGACTTCGGGTCCTATGTGGGGATCCCGATCGGGCAGCTGTCGGCGGGTCCGTTGGCTTCGTCGTTCGGCACCGGGCCGGTGGCGACGGCCGGCGGGGTGGTGCTGGCGGTGGCGGCGGCGGTGCCGTTGTTGTCGCCGGCGGTGCGGAAGATGCGGCACACCCCGGCGGAGGCCGGGTCGAGCGCCTGAGACCACCCCGGACCCGAAGCAGGCCCCCACCCTGCCGCAACCATCGCGGCAAAGCAGGGGCCTGCATCGACCCTCAGTGGCGGATCACACGAGCAACAAGAAGGCCAAGCCGTTCGGCGAGCCGAGGCCCGTGACGTCGTCGTAGCCCTTGGTGGTGTGGATCGTGAGGTTGGGGTAGTCGAACGTGCGGGCGGAGGTGAGCAGGCCGTCCGACGCGTCGACGCTGTTGGCGAAGTCCACGCGTTCCACGGCGCCGTCCACGTGCTTCACGTCGTAGATCGCACCGGTGCGCGACGTGAGCTGGTAGAGCGCCGGGTTGATGAAGCCGTGGTGGAAGTGGTCCAGGCTGTCGGCCACGGCCATCACGCCCGCGAAGACCGGGGACGCCAGGCTGGTTCCGCCGATGCGGTACTGGTCGTAGTACACGCCGTCGGGGAAGGTCTGGGTCTGGCCCACGAGCATGCCGGTGTTGGGGTCGGCCACCGCGGAGATGTCCGGGACGACGCGGCCCTTGGCCTTGCCCTTCTGGTTCTTCGTGGACAGCGCGTCCGGCACGATGCCCTTCTGGTACGCCGGCTGCGCGAAGACGCGGCTGGTGCCGCCGCCCGCGCCGCCGTTGAAGGCGCCCGGGAACGCCGGGGTGTAGGCGCCCGCGGTGAGTGTGGACTTGCCGGTTTCCCAGCCGGTCTCGAAGGTCCGCTTGCCGGACTTGTCGACCGCCAGCGAGGTGCCGCCGACGGCGGTGACCCACGGCGACGAAGCCGCGAAGTCGGGCGAAGGCGTGCCGAGGCGCGCGACCTCGTCACCGTTGTCGCCGGAGGAGAAGTACACGCCGATGCCCTCGAGCGCGGCCTGCACGGCGATCTGGTTGAACGCCTTGATCTCGTCCGCCGGCAGGTCCTCGCCGGTGTCGCTGTAGGAGTTCGACACGATGTCGGCCTTGTGGCCGGCGATCACGTAGTTCAGCGCGGTGTCGAGCGAGAGGTCCTCACAGTCGGACCCGCCGACGTAGAGGATGTTCGCACCCGGCGCGAGGCCGTGGGCGGCTTCGACGTCGAGCGTCTCCTCGCCGTACCAGCCCGAGGCGTCGCACTGGCCCGGGCCCTCGTCGGCCGGGTTGACCGGGAAGACGTGCTGGCTGAACTGGGCCTTCGTCAGCGGGTGCGCCGGGTCGTTGCGCTTCGCGTACTCGGACGCGTCGGCGTAGATGGTCGGCGACGCGAAGGCGTCCACGATCGCGATCGTGGTGCCGCGGCCGTCGGCGCCCACCTTGGCGGCCTGGTCGAGGCCGTACGCCGAACGCAGCTGCGCCGGCTTGTAGCCACACGGCGCGTACGGCAGCTGCTCGCCGTTGTACGCCGGGTCGACCGTGTCGGTCTTCTGGCCGTAGTAGTCGCTGCACGGGCCCGAGTTGCGGAACCCGGCGCCGGGAGGCGCGGTGGCCGGCCCGGAGGACTTGGCGGAAGCGGTGTCGGCACCCGAGGTGTGGTCCGGCTTCAGCAGGCTCGTCGCCTGGTCGACGCCGACGACACCCAGCACGGACGAAGCAAGCGAAGCCGGCACGGACAGGTTCTTGTCCGCCGCCCGCAGCGTCTGGCCCTTCACGGCGTACTTGCCGAGCGTGACGTCGAACGCCTTCTGCACCTGGTCCGCCGTTCCGACGGCCTCCACGTAGGCGCGGTTCGACGGCACGTCGCCGATCTGGAACCCGGCACCGGACAGCCAGGTCTTCACCGCGGACACCGTCTGGTCCGAAGCGGTGAAGCGGTCGCGCACCTGCTGCGGCGACAGGTACTGCCGGTAGCTCTTGGAGTGCGGGTCGGACACGCCCGCCGCCACGGCTTCGGCACCGGCCTCGTCACGCAGGTTCAGGTACACGCGGAAGTCCAGCTTGGACGCCGGTGCGGTGTTCGCGACCTTGGCCCCGGGGTTCGCCCAGAGCGGGTGCGACGCGGGGATGTCGGCCCGGCCCGGGGCCGATGCCGCAGACGCCAGCCCCGGCGTGGCGGCCGCGAGGCCACCCGCCATCGCCAGCGAAAGGAACACGGTGAGACTTCTTCGCACAGGCAACTCCCTCGTGAATCGCGGCGCCCAGGCCGCAAGCGTCCGGCCCGAGACTAGGTCCGCACCGGCCGCCGGGGAAGCGTCCGGCCCGCCGGTGCGGAACCGTTATCTCGAAGTCGCACTCGATCTTCCTTGGTACACAAGGAGGAAGTCCGGTTCGTCCGCACTGTCCCGAGTGGAATGTCGCCTAAAGGAACAAAAGTCCGATTCGAAAGTTCCGCATCGCGGTATCGCGGAGCACGCCGGACCGGGAAACACCACCTACTTCCGTCGGGTGCTCACACCGCCTGCAGGCCCTTCGAGCCCGCGCCGACCACGAAGCTCTTGTCCGTCTTGATCACCAGCTTCGCCGGGTCGTTCACGCTCGTGTCCGACACCACCACGAAGTCGGCCAGCATCTGCGCCGGCGTGGCGGTGACCCGCACGTAGCCGCGTTCTCCCTTGCAGTACTTGATGTGCGGGTTGTTCGCGAGCCACGCGGCCGACGGCGGCGCGGCGTCGTCGCTGTTGGACGTGACCGAGGTGGTCACCAGCTCCGAGCCGACGATCGGATCGCTGTGGTCGAAGTAGTCCTTGCGCAGGTCGGCGGCCCAGTGCCGGTGGACGTCGCCGGTGAGCACCACCGGGTTGGGTACCTTGCGGTCGATCCAGCCTTGCGTGATGCGATCGCGCGAAGCTTGATAGCCGTCCCACGAGTCGGGGTTCTCGCACGTCGCCGAGTTGCCGTCGCCGTCGCGCTGGGCGAAGAACACCTGCTGGCCCAGGAAGTCCCACGTCGCCGGGTGCGTCTCGAACGCCTTGAGCAGCCACTGTTCCTGCGCCGTACCGGTGATCGTGTGCGAGGTGTCGCGGTACGGGCCGCACGCGGTGCCGGTGACCTGCGCGCTGCGGAACTGGCGCGTGTCCATCATGTGGAAGCGCGCGAGGTTGCCCCACAGGAACTGGCGGTACAGCTGGATCGACGAGCCGCTGGGCTTGGCCGTGGACCGGATTGGCATGTGCTCGTAGAACGCCTGGAACCCGTAACCCTTGCGGGCGGCCGAGGCCGGGCTCGTGGTGGAGTTCCAGTTGTTCATCACCTCGTGGTCGTCGAACACGACCAGCCACGGCGCCAGTGCGTGCGCGGCCTGAAGGTCCACATCGGTCTTGTGCTGGCCGTGCCGAGCACGGTACAGAGCCAAAGTCGTGGTGTCCGACGGCACCGCGAGCCGCCGCGGGTTGAGCTCCGCCTTCTTGCGCCCGGACGGCTTTTCGTAGATGTAGTCGCCGAGGAACAGCACGAGGTCCGGATCGTCGCGCACCACACCCTTGTACGAGTGGTACCAGCCTTCCTCCCAGTGCTGGCACGACGTGAAGCAATACTTCAGCTGGTTCACGGCCGCCCCGGCCGCGGGCGCGGTGCGCGTGCGCCCGACCGGCGAGATGTAGCCGGCGGACTTGAAGCGGTAGAAGTACTCGCGCGCCGGCTCGAGGCCCGTCGGCTCGATGTGCACGCTGTGCGCCGACGCGCGCACCGCGTTCACCGAACCGCTTTGCACGATCGAGGAGAACGCCTCGTCGTTCGCGATTTCCCAGTCCACCGCGTACGTGGCGTCGGGCATGCCGCCGAACCCGTCGGCGTTGAGCGGCGCGGGCGCGAGCCGCGTCCACAGCACCACGCTGTCCGGCAACGGGTCGCCCGAGGCGATGCCGAGCTGGAACGGGTCGTGGATCGCCGGGGCGGCGACGGCGGTGCGCGCGTTGGCCCACGAAGGCAGAGCGGTCGTCGCCGCGGCCGCGCTCACGGCGGCGAGTCCGCCCAGCAGCACCGAGCGCCGGTTCACCTGGCCCATGTCAGGGGATCCTTTCGGGGAGTAGGGGTGGTCAGGCCGCGAAGTCGGTGAGGCCGGCACTGCAGCCGGCGAACGTCGGCGGCGAGGTGTTGTGGCCCGTGCAGACCTTGTAGAAGACCCATTTGCCCTTCGCGACGGGCGCGGCCTTGTCCACCGACGTGCCGTTGCCGCCGGAAGCCCAGACGTAGTACGGGCCCGAGCCGTCGGAGAGCCAGTACTGCACGACGCCGGAACTGCCGTCGGCGTTGGTGTCGTAGGCGACGAAGTGCGCGTCGGACGAGCGGAACACGCCCTCGGCGGCGCAGGACGCGGCGCACTGGGCGCTGCCGGTACCGGTGCCGCAGTCGGGTGCGACACGGCCGTCGGAGCCGGTCTGTACGTAGCCGTCGGACACGTAGCCGCCGAGCGCGGGCACGTAGTCCCAGATCGTGGTGGTGCCGAGCGGGCCCGCCACTGAGCTTCCGGTGGTCTGACACTCGATGTTGACGGTCGCGCCGTTGGCCACCGTCTTCACGGCAGTGGCGGCGGCGTTGGGCGCGCGGCGGACGTTGAGCGGATCGCCCGCAGTCTGGACCTTGCCCGGCACCGTGGCTGACGCGGGCACTGCCGCGGTGAGCGCGAACCCGCCGATCGCGGCCAAGACAACCCCGAATCCGGCGAACCGCCGGAGCTTCGAACGCTTCATGGCCATAGCGTGTCGAAGCGTTGTACACGACCCGTACAAATCGCGATTTAGGGGACGCGAGCCGCCGAACGGATCTAGCTAACCTGCGCGAACGCTCCTAGCATGCCCGGTCATGGGGACCTTGCCGCTCAGGCGGGTAAATTGTTGACTTCACTGGCGTTCCGAATTCTCGGACCGTTGGAGGTCATTGCTGAAGGCCGGACCGTCCCACTGGGCGGGCCGAAGCCGAGGTTGCTGCTGGCCGCGCTGGCTCTGCAGCCGAATGTCGTGGTGTCCACCGAAGTGCTGGTCGAAATCCTCTGGCCGGGTACCGCACCTCGCTCCGCGGCAGCCAACATCCGCACCTACGTCCACTCCCTCCGCAGGCGGCTCGCGGAAACGGCACCCGAGCTGGGTGACCGCATCAGCAGCCGCGCGTCGGGATATCTGCTCTCGGCCGCAGACGAAGAACTCGATCACGTCCTGTTCGCCAACCACGCTGCCGAAGCGCGGAAAGCGTTCGAACGCGGAGACGCGGAAGCGGCGCTCGCGTTGCTCGATAAAGCCGACGCCCTTTGGCGCGGCGAAGTGCTCGAAGGCCTGCCGCACGACCACGGCTGGGGCGCGGCCATCGCGCGGCTGGCCGAACTGCGCCTGTCCGTGCAGGAACAGCGGCTGCGGGCCCGCCTCGCGCTGGGGCGCCACGGCGAGGCCATCGCCGAACTCCGTGGCCTCGTCACCGAACACCCGTTGCGCGAAGAGCTGTGGCAGCAGCTCGTGACCGCGCTGCGCGACGGCGGCCGGGTCGCCGAGGCGGTGGAGGCCTACGAGCTGGCCGAGCACACCCTGGAAGCGGAGCTCGGGACGAAACCCGGGCCTCGGCTGCGAGAGCTGCGGGCCACGCTCGTGCCACCCGCCGCGGTGCCCGAGCTGCCCGCGGTACCGGCCGAACTCGCGGTGCCACGACCGCGAACGCTGCCGGAGCTGCCGATCTGCCAGCTCCCGCTCGACCTGCCGGACTTCACGGGCCGCGACGACGTGGTCGACCAGCTGGTCACGCGCCTGCGTGAACACGGCGAGACGGGCCGGCCGACGGTGGTGGTGCTCTCGGGCGCGCCCGGCGTCGGCAAGTCCGCCATCGCGGTCCGGGTGGCCCACGCGGTGCGCGACGCGTTCGGAGACGGGCAGCTCCACGTGGACCTCGCCGGTACGTCGTCGTCGCCGCGGGCGCCGATGGGTGTGCTCGCGGAGTTGTTGCGGGCGCTCGGCATTCCCGATGCGGGCCTGCCACGCGATCTGCCGGAACGTTCGGCGCTGCTGCGCTCGCGCCTGGCCGGCAAACGCATGTGCGTGGTCCTCGACGACGCGGGCAGCGCCGCTCAGGTGCGGCCGCTGCTGCCGGGCACGGGCGCGTGCGCGGTCCTCGTGACGAGCCGGGTGCGGCTGCCCGACCTCGACGGCGCGGTGCCGGTCGACGTCGACCTCCTGCCCGAACCGGAGGCCGCGCGGCTGCTGGAGGGCATCGTCGGCGCCGAGCGCGTGGCGGCGGAGCCCGACAACGCCGCCGCGATCCTGCGCCAGTGCGGGCACCTGCCGCTCGCGATCCGCGTGGCCGGGGCGAAGCTCACCAACCGGCCCAGCTGGTCACTGCGGATCCTCGCCGACCGGCTGCACGACGAGCGGCGCCGGCTCGACGAGCTGCGCGTCGGCGACCTCGCCGTGCGCGCCAGCGTGACGCTGAGCTACGACCTGCTGCCGATGTCGGCGGCCGCGGCGTTCCGCTGGCTGGGTGCGCTGGGGCCGATCCAGTTCCCGGCCTGGGTGGTCGCGGCCGCGCTGGGCCGTCCGTCGGCCGACGACGTGCTCGACGTGCTCGTCGACGCCCACCTGGTGGAGCTCGTCGCGTCCGACGCGACGGGCCAGCCGCGGTACCGGCTGCACGACCTGCTCCGCGTGTACGCGGCGGAGCTGGCCGAGCGGGACGCGCCGGAGAAGACGCGACGCGCGGTGCGGCGGGTGCTCGAGGGTTACCTCGCGCTGGCCGTCGCGGCGGCGGAGCGGATGCCGATCCACTTCTTCGGCCAGTACCGCGACCACGCCGTGCCCTACCCGGAGCTGCCGGACGGGACGGACGAGCTCCTGGCCGACCCGGCCGCGTGGTTCGCCGCGGAGCGCCACTCCGGCGTCGCCGCGGTGACGCTGGCCGCGCAGCTCGGGTTCGACGACCTGGCGTGGCAGCTCACGGCCGCGTTCACGCCGTACTTCGACCTGCGCGGGCACCAGGACGACTGGCACGCCACCCACGAGGTGGCGCTGGCGGCGGCCCGGCGCGCGGGAGCCGTGCGGGGCGAGGCGATCGTGCAGCGCAACCTGGGGCAGATCCACCTGTACCAGGACAGCTACGCCGAAGCCTTCGTGGCGTTCGACGCGGCGCGGGAGCTGTACGAACGCGTCGGCGACGCGCAGGGCACCGGCATCGCGCTCGCCGGGCTCGGCACGATCCTGCGCATCCAGGGCGACAACGACCTCGCGCTGGAGCGCTGCCACGAAGCGTCGAAGCTGTTCGCCGAAGCCGGCGACCGGCACGGCGAGGCCGTGATCCGCATCGCCGTGGGCGCGGGGTGGATGGCGCAGAGGTGCTACGCGCCGGCCAAGCGGTGGTTCACCGACGCGCTCGAGCTGGCCGCCGCGATCGGCGACCGGCACCGCGAGGCCCACGCGCTGCAGCGGCTCGGGCTGCTGCACCAGCACGAGGGCAACCTCGGGCCCGCGCGCGAGTTCGTGACGCGCGCGATCGCCGTGTTCACCGATCTGGGCGACGACCACTGCGTGGGGTACGCCAACCAGAACCTCGGTGAGCTGTGCCTGCACAGCGGCGATTTCGCCCACGCGCAGCTGTTGCTGGTCAACTCGCTGAGCGTGCACCGCCGCAACGGCGACCGGCGGTCGGAGGCCGAGGTGTCGCAGCTGCTCGGCGAGCTGCATTCGGCGCTCAGCCAGCCGGAACGCTCGCGCACGTACTCCGAGCGGGCGCTGGCGATCTGGCGGGAGCTTTCGGCGCGGCCGCAGCAGTCGGCGCTGGAAACGCGGCTGGAGTCGGCTCCGGGTGAGGGGCCGCGGATCGTGTCCGCCTGACCCGTACGCGCGGGCTTGCTTGCGCGGCAAGGGGTCCTGCCGAGACGAGGATGACGTCTCGGCAGGACCCCTTTGTCGTGGAGGAGCGGGAATGGTCCGAAGAGGTCTGGTTCGGCGGGTGACCGTGGTTTTCGCCGCGGTGCTCGCGGTGGTTCCCGTGACACCGGCCGCCGCGGCCGGGTCGTGGCGGGTGGACCTGTCCACGGTGGACGGTGACGACGTGAACGTGTCCTCGGTTTCGGATTTCCTGACGCTGGCCGAGTCCGCGTGGAACCCGGTCACCGCGCGGAGTTCCGGCGTTCTCGTCACGGCCGCGCGCCGCCTGGGGTCCTCGGTGGGCCGGGTGACCGCGCGGGTGGTGGACGACGTCCCGGCCGGCACCGCCGTGGAGGTCGACGTGCGGGGCCGCGATGCCGCCGGCGACTGGACGGAGTGGACCCCGGCGGGCCGGGAGTTCCCGTTCGCCGTTCAGGTGGTCCAGGCCCGGATCTCGCTGTCCGGCACGGCCGACGGCGTGCGACCGACCGTGCGCGCGGTGACGCTCACCGCGTCGGGCGGCACCGCGCGGGCCGCGGTGGTCACCGAACCGCTCACCTACCGGATCTACGCGACGCGCGAAGGCCTCGTCGGCGGCAAGACGTCCAACGGGCACATCATCGCCAAGAGCGACCACTTCGTGTCGTTCCCGTCCACGAAATCGGTGTCCCCCAAGGGAACCGGCTCGTACACGGCGAAGGTCTGCCGCACCGACGGCACGCGCTGCGAGTTCGCGCCGGTGTGGGAGGTCGGCCCCTGGAACACCCACGACGACTACTGGAACCCGTCAGATCAGCGCGCCACCTTCCCCACGCTGCCGCAGGGCACGCCCGAAGCGCAGGCCGCGTTCCAGGACGGCTTCAACGGCGGCAAGGACTCCCGCGGGCGCGCGGTGAAAAACCCGGCGGGCATCGATCTCGCCGACGGCGTCTTCTGGGACGGCCTCGGGCTCACGGGCAGCTCGTGGGTGGACGTGACCTACCTCTGGACGGGCACCGGCGGCCCCGCCGGCGTGATCACCACCGCCGGCGCGCCGCTGAATCTACGCGAAAGCCCCAGCACGTCAGCGGCGATTAAGGGCGTCGCCGCGCCGTACGCGCGTGTGCCGATCGAGTGCTCGGTGACCGGCGAGTCCGTGAGCGGCGCCCTCGGCACCAGCGCGATCTGGGACCGCGTGGGCCCGGATCTGTACGTCTCGGACACGTACGTGAAACCCGGCGCCGCCGGTCCCGTCGCGCCGATATGCCCTTGAGCTGCGACGACAGGCGACCAATACTGGACAATTCGCCAAGCCTGAGGGGGCAGCATGACCACACTCGACACGAAGGACGTGACCCCGTTGCGGCGGGGGTTCGCGGGAACCGTCTTCACCGCGGCCGACGACGGCTACGACGAGGCGCGAAAGGTCTGGAACGGCCAGATCGACCGGCACCCGGCCGTGATCGCGCAGGTGGCCGGCACCGCGGACGTCTCGACGGCGCTGGCGTTCGCCCGCGAGCACGGGCTGCCGGTGAGCGTGCGCGGCGGCGGGCACAGCTTCGGCGGGTTCTCGGTGTGCGACGACGGCCTGGTGATCGACCTGAGCGCCTTGCGCTCGATCACCGTGGACACGCACTCCTCCACCATCCGCTGCGGTGGTGGCACCACGTGGGCCGAGCTCGACGCGGCGGGCCAGCAGGAGGGGCTGGCGGTGCCGGGCGGCACGATCAGCGACACCGGCGTCGGCGGCCTCACGCTCGGCGGCGGCGTCGGCTGGCTGACCGCGCGCCACGGCCTCAGCGTCGACAACCTGATCTCGGCCGAGGTCGTCACGGCCGACGGCACCCCGCTGCACGTGTCGGCGGACGAGAATGCCGACCTGTTCTGGGCCCTGCGCGGCGGGGCCGGCAACTTCGGCGTGGTGACGGCGTTCGAGTTCCGCGCGCACCCGGTCGGCCCGATCATCGAGCTGGGCCTGTTCTTCTGGCCGCTCGCCCAGGGCCGCGAGGCGCTGCGCTTCATCCGCGACACCCTCACGACGCTGCCGCCGACGACGGGCGCCATGCTGGTCGGCCTCAACGCGCCGCCGGCCGATTTCGTGCCGCCCCAAGCGCACTTCGCGCCCGGGTACGCGCTCGTCATCGCCGGGTTCGAGGGGCCGGAACAGCACGCCGAGGTGGTCGCGCAGGTCCGGCGCGGCCTGCCGGCCGCGTTCGAGCTGGTCGCACCGATCCCCTACGTCGGGCTGCAGCAGATGCTCGACGACGCGGCTCCGCGCGGGATGCTGGCGTACGAGAAGGGGCTGTACGTCGACGAACTGAGCGACGAGGTGCTCGACGTGATCGCCGAGTACCTGCCGCGCAAGTCGTCGCCGCTGTCGATCACGCCGATGTTCCTGCTGCGCGAGGCCTTCTGCAACGTGGCCGAGGACGCGACGGCGTTCGGCGGCACGCGCACGCCCAAGATCGCCGTGAACCTCGCGGCGACCACGGCCGACCCGCAGGAGTTCGAGGCGGACCGCGCGTGGGTGCGCGAGTTCTGGACCGCACTCACGCCGTTCGCGTCGAGCGCCAGCGGCTACGTCAACTTCATGACGGAGTACGACGAGAACCGCGTACGCGCGGCCTACGGCGCCGAAAAGTACGACCGCCTGGCGCTGATCAAGGCGAAGTACGACCCCGGCAACGTCTTCCACCTGGGCGCCAACATCCGGCCCGCCGTGGCCGTCTGAACGACAACCGGGCCGAGGTGCCGGCCGCCGGCGGACACGGCGGCCGGCACCTCGTTCGGGAACTCAGTGCCCGGACAGGTCGATCGCCTTGTCGAGCTCGCGGGGCTTCAGCACGCGCAGGATGCCTTCGAGGAGGTAGTAGTCCGCGTACGGCAACGAGATCTCGATCCCGTCCTCGGCCGGGCGGTTGCGCGTGCAGCGGGCCACCACGGCGTCGGCGCGGGTCGACTTCGTCGTGAGGCAGGTGCGGGAAGTCGCCTCCAGCAGGCGCAGGCCGGCCGCACGGTAGTCGGGCCGGCCCGCGGCCGCGGCGAGGTCGATGAGGCCGCACGCCATCACGACGCCGGCGGACGCGTCCTTGATGTCGTTCGGCGCCTGCGGCGCGGTGTAGTCCCAGACCGGCACGTTGTCCGGGGTCAGGGCCTTCAGCGCGAAGTCGGCGAGCCGCCGTGCGGTGGTGAGGAACGAGCGGTCTCCGGTGCGGCGGTACATCGTGGTGAATCCGTAGATGCCCCACGACTGCCCGCGTGACCAGCAGGAAGCCGGGCTGTAGCCCTGCACGGTGTTGGGGCCGATCTCGGCGCCGGTGGCCGGGTCGAAGTCGAACACGTGGGGCGTGGAGCCGTCGGGGCGCAGGAACACGCGCTGCGCCGTCTTCGCGTGCTCGACGGCGATGTCGAGGTACTGGCTGTCGCCGGTCTGCTTGGTCGCGAAGTCGAGCAGGTCGAGGTTCATGATCGTGTCCATGATGATCCGGCCCGCGTCCTTCGGGTCGGTCAGCGAACCCCAGGCCCGGATGAAGTGGCCCTTGGCGTTGTAGCGCTTGATCAGCGACGAGGCCGCCTGGATCGCGCCGGCGCGCCACTTGTCGTCGCCGGTGATGCGCCACGCGGTGACCCACGACGGGTAGAACAGGAATCCGAGGTCGTGCGTGCTGGTGTCGTTCTGGCGCGGCGCGAGTTTGTCGGCCGATGCGAGTGCGAGCGTGCGGAATTGTTCGTCACCGGTGTGCAGGTATGCCATCCAGAGCGTGCCGGGCCAGAATCCGCCGACCCAGTCACCATTCTGCGAAAAGGCCCATTTCTCGAACTTGGTCCCGGTGGGAAACGAGGTGACACCCGGCGCGACCGCGCGCAGCTTCTGCACCGCGTAGTCTGCCGCTGAGCGGAACACCTTCTCCTGGCTCGCGATGTCGGACACCCCTTGCTCGGCCGCCGCCGCAACGGTGCTGGTCGCGGTCACCGCCACGGCGGCACCGGCCGCGGTGGTCAGCAGGGTACGCCGGGAAACACTCACGATTGCCCGCCATTTCACAGTCGTGGAAACACCAGTGGGGAAATGCCTCACGAGAAGGCCGCCTGAGTTTTACATGACGGTCATGTGGTTGTACACCCGCCAAAGCGTGCTTTCACGGTTGTGAATTGTTCATGGATGTGAACTCGCTATTCCACGCTCCGGACCGGAGTGAACCACGGGCTCACCCCGGTCCGGACCACTCAGTGGTGGTGGTGCGCGTGGACCACCGCGTGCCCCTTGCCCCGGCCGATCATCCACTTGTTGACCGGCACCGTGATCACGAAGGCGACGACGAGCGAGAACAGCAGCGACAGCCAGAACAGCGCCGTCGCCAGGCCCGCGTCCATCGCGCCCGGGACCACGACGATCACGAGGTTGTCGACGATCTCCATCACCGCGATCGACACGGTGTCGGCGGCCAGCGCGACCTTGAACGCCGCCGAGAAGGCCAGGCCCGACTTCAGGACTCCGCGCATCGTCAGGCCGTAGCCGAAGACGAACGCGAGCACGATAGACAGCACCACGGTGGCCGCGTTGTGCAGCCCGAACGCGGTACCGAGAACCATGCCGAGCACCTCACCGATGGCACAGCCGGTGAGGCAGTGCAGCGTCGCCTGGATCGCGGTGGACCAGGACGCGCCGTGCTGGTGGTCAGTCATGTCCTCCACTATACCCCCTTAGGGTATCTCAACCTGCGCTCAGCCGCCGAGGAGCGACTTCATCGTGGTGATCTCGGCCTCCTGGGTGTCGACGATCCGCTGGGCCATGGCCTTCGCGTCCGCACTGCTCCCCTGGGTCAGCTCGGTGCGCGCCATCGCGACGGCACCGGAGTGGTGCTGGATCATCAGCTCGAGCCACTTGCGGTCGTAGGCCGCGTCACGCAGCTGGTCGAGACCCGCGGTGTCGACCATGCCGGGCATCCGGCCGTGGTCCATCCCGGACATCCGGCCGTGGTCCGTGCCGCCCATCGTCGAAGGCGCCGGCGCGCCCCAGGCCTTCAGCCACGCCGTGAGCTGGTCGATCTCGGGCTGCTGGGCCTGCTGGATCTGCTGGGCCAGCTTGACCACGCGCTGGTCGCCGGTGTGCTGCGGCACCGGCACGGACATCTCCACGGCCTGGCGGTGGTGCGGGACCATGTCCTGCGCGAACGTGACGTCCGCGGCGTTGTGGTCAGCGGGCGGGGTGGCCGGTTGCGACGAGCAGCCGACGAGCACGGCGGCGATCGCGGGCGCCACGATGCCCGCCAGGAACTTGCGATTCATGACGTTTTCTTTCCTCACTGGGTACGACGGAGTTCGGACACGATGGAGCGCGTGCCCGATCAGATCCGCAGTACGCAGGAGGCGGTGAGGAGGTCCCGGCCCGTTCGCGAAGGCGGCGCCCGGGCGAACCCGCCGGTCCCGCCTTCGACCGAACCGGGCACCGCACGCTCACGACGCCGGCGCAGCCAGGCCAATACGAGCAGCAGCCCCGCCGCGGCCAGCAGCACCGCGAGGCACAGGTGCAGCAGCGCGTGGCCACCGTCGCTCGCGGGCGGAGCGGCAATCGGATCCCCGGACGTCGACATCACCGGCACCGGCACCACCGCCACCGGGTCTGTCACCACCACGGGCGCGTCCATCGGCGAATGCGCGACGGACACCGCCGGCATCCCGCCCATCCCGCCACCGTGCGGCGCCGGGACGTGGTGCATCGCGAGCACACCGAAGACCAGCGCGCCGAGCAACAGCCAGCGCGCCGGGGCCGGAAGCGGGAACCCGCGCAGCGGTCGAGTCATCGGGAGCAGTCTAACCACATACCCCAAACGGGTATATACCCAAGATCACCGTTGAACTCACTTCCGTAACCCTTTGCACACGACCGGTTGACCACCGTGAACACGCTCCCTTACGTTCACTCCAGGTCGCCGGCGGTGCGCAGACCGTGAAACCGAAGGACTGGTGGGATGCGAAGGCCGACCAAGACGCTCGTGCTGGGCGTCGCGCTGCTGCTCACGGCGGTGGTGGGACTCGGCAGCTGTTCGTCGGCACTCAGGACGTCGGCGGCCGACGACCGGACTTCGGTCCGGATCGCCTTCGTGCCGAAGGTCGCGGGCATCGCGTACTTCGACGCCATGAACGCGGGCGGCCGGGAAGCCGCCGAACAGCTCGGCGCGCAGTGGATCACGCGCGGCCCCGCGACGGTCGACCCGGCGGCCCAGACCGCCATCCTGCACGACCTCGTGAACCAGCACGTCGACGTGATCGCCGTGGCGCCCAACGACCCCGCGGCCCTCGCGCCCGCGATCGCCGACGCCCGCGCCAAGGGCGTCCACGTGCTCACCACCGACACCGACGCACCGCAATCGCAGCGCGAGGTGTTCGTGAACCAGGCCTCCCCCGAGGGCGTCGGCACCGCGCTCGTCGACTCGCTCATGGCGAAAACGGGCGGCAGCGGCAAGTTCGCCATCGTCTCGTGCGGGCGGACCGCGGCGAACCTCAACGCGTGGATCTCCGTCGAGCAGACCTACGCGGCCGAGCGATACCCGAAGGCGCAGCTGGTGGAGACCGTCTACGCCGGTGAGGACACGACAACCGCGACCGAGCTCGCGAAGCAGGTCCTCGACCGCCACCCCGATCTGACGGGCCTGATCGGCGAGTGCACCACGTCGGCGCCGGGCGTCGCGCAGGCGGTGCGGGACCAGCAGAAGATCGGCCGCGTCTACACCGTCGGCACGGGCACCCCGCAGACGATGAAGCCGTACCTGCTCGACGGTTCCTGCTCGATGTCGGTGCTGTGGAACGTCGAATCGCTGGGTTACCTCACCGCGTGGGCGGCGGAGCAGCTGGTGCAGGGCCGTTCGTTCGGCCCCAGCAACAACGTGAGCCTCGAACTGCCCGCGGTGAAGTACGACGGGCGCTCGAAGACCATGCTGCTCGGCGACCCACTGCTGATCACGCAGGACAACGTGGACCAGTTCAAATACTGACGGCCGGGACCCCCGCAGCGGGAGCCCCGGCCGTGCAGTGCGTTGCGACGAGCAGTGCCTTGCGGTGAAACGGGAACTCAGCGCACGTCGATGGTGACCGTGGCCGTGGTGACGCGGGCGGGCAGCTTCGTCGTGTCGATCTTCAAGTACTCCCCGTCGTCCTGCCGGCCGTTGGGCAGGATCTTGGCGTGGAGCGCGTACGGCGGCGCAGTGTTCGAAAGGCCGTCGATGCCGAAGTCGTTGTCGTTGCTGACCACGAGGGTGCGGCCGCCGTCGGTGGTCGCGACGCCCTCCACCTTGTCGTGGCCGAAAAAGCCGCCGGTCGGGTCGAACCCGGTCACCAGCGCACCGAGGTCCACGTACAGCTTCTTCGCCACCGGCGTGATCCCCACCTTGGCGAGATCCGCAGTGGCCTCCTCGGTGGTGTCCTTGCCGACGTAGGCGTCGATGCTCGACTGCTTGTCGCCCACGAGCAGCCCGCCCTTGGCGGAGTCGTAGGCGGCACCGGCCACCTTCGCCTTCGGCCCGACGTCGGTCGCGCCGCGCAGGTCGATCTCGTAGATCTTCTTGAACGCACCGGGTTCGAAGTTGCCGTCGCGTTCGTCCACGAGGAACTTCGTCGACGACAGCGCGGTGATCTCGCTGACCGCCGTGCCCGTGTCGTCCGGGTCCTGCAGCAGGTACAGGTACTCGTGCGTCGCGCGCGTGCGCAGGTCGACCGTGACGATCCGCAGGGTGGTCACGTTGCCGGGCTTCTTCGTGAGGTCCGGCTGCTGCAGGGCCGACTGCATGATGCCCACGAGCGTCTTGCCGTCCGGCGTGAGCGCGAGGCCTTCCATGCCCTTGTTGGGCACGCGGTACTTCAGCTCCTGAGGCAGCGAGCCGTCGAACGGCGAGAGCCGCTCGATCGCGCGGCCGTCGGCGCGGAAGTGCGTGATGAAGGGACCGTACTCATCGGACACCCAGAACGTGCCGTCGCGTTCGGCGACGAGACCCTCGGAGTCGTAGCCGTTGGGAGTGGCCGGCAACGGCTTCCCGTCGAGGCCCACGATCGTCTCGCCGGTGTCGGCGGCCGTGCTGACCTGCCCGTTGTACGGCGAACCGTCCTTGGCGCGCAACGGGATCCGCTTCTCGAGCACGGCCTTGCCGTCCTTGAGGCGGAACTTGCCGATGGCCGGGTCGAACGCGGGCAGCGGCTCCACCTTGGCCCCGTCCGGCGCGTCGACGTTCGGGCCGCGGTCGGTGAGGCCGTAGAACTCGTCGCGCGAGCCCGGCACCGGCGTGAGCGCGGAACCGTAGGCACCACCGGTGAGCTTCACGCCGCCGATGGTCGCCAGCGGCGGCAGGGAGGTCGGGTAGAGCTGCACCGCGTCCGACACGGAGTACGTGAAGGTGTCGCGACCGTGGAAGCCCGGCGCGGGCGTGTAGCTGAACGACCCGCTGGGGTCGAGGGTCAGGGATCCGTGTGCCGGCGCGGTGTGGCGCACGATGGCGCCGCTCGCGCCGCCGCGGCTGTCGTTGCCGAGTACGCCGTCGCCGTGGACCTGCAGCGACCGGCCGGCTCGGGTCCCGTAGTGGTCGTCGCGGGCGGCGAACTCGGCGTGCCCTCCGCCTCCGTGCGCCGACGCCGTGCCGGTGGCCAGCAGCGGCAGGGCGAGGATCCCCGCGGCGACCCCGATTCTCACGCGCTTCATCCGTTTTCTCCTCCTCCGGCGTCACACGACGCCGGAGGAGGAGTCTGGTTAACGGAGTTGGACAACCGCCGTCTTCGAGGCGACGCCCGCGTTAACGGCCTCGTCTCACATGCGCGGCCGCCGCTCCGCCGCCGATCACGAGCACCAGCACGGCGACGCTCCACCTGCGTTGTTTCTCCACGCGGTGGCCGGCGTCGGCCACCGCCGGTTGCGGAGTCGCGACAGGACGGAACTTCGTCGGCGGCGCGACCGAGGTCGAGGCGACGATCGGGGCGGGCGAAGTCGCGTTCGGCGGCGGGGGCACTGCCGGCGACTGTTCCGCGAGCGCCGGTGGTGGAGGTGGTGGTGGTTCTTCCGCCGTCTGCGAAGGTTTCACCGAGTCCGACGACGGTGGGGGATCCACTCGCGCGGGCGGCGGAGGCGGTGGGGGTGGCGGAGGCGGCGCGGTTGCCCCGGCGAGGCACCCGGCCGCGTCGGAGGTGTAGAGCTCGGGTCCGGTGCTGATCTCCTGCGCCCCGCCGGAACCATCGCGCGGCAGCCGGTAGGTCACGCTTCGGTGGCCGATGCGGTTCGCCGTCGCGTAGAGGGCACCGTCCGGTCCGAACACGACCGAGCCGTACGCCGTGGCGAGCGGGAACTTCAGGCCCGGCACGATCGCGACGCGGCCGTCGCGCGGGTTGATCGTGACCACCGAGCCGTGGCCCGCTGCCGTGACCGAGACACCGTAGAGCAAGCCGTCCGCCGAGTTGTAGGCGAAGTCGTCGACGCCGGCGGACAGGACGACGGGCCGAAGGACCTGGTGCGCGACCACGTCGAGGTAGTGGGGACTGGCCGGGTCGACGTCCACTGTGTACAGACTGTTGGCGTGCAGCAGGTACCACGAGTTGCCGGCCATGGCGCCGCCCGTGGAACCCGTCGCCCAGCTCCAGATGCCGTGGCGCGCGCCGGCGCGGAACACCCCGCCGAGGTCGGTCACGTGGCCCGCTGCGTCGATCCGCACCGCGTGGGCGCCGTCGTGGAAGTGGCCCGAGGTCGGACCGTCGGCCACGCCGTAGACCACGCCCTGCGAGGCGGAGTAGGCCATCGCGTTGATCGTGTAGCCGGGGTTGCCGAGCGACTGCCGCTGCCCGGTCGGCAACGTAAGCCGGACAAACGACGACGAGTGCGAGTTCTGGCTCTCCACCTGGAGAACCGGGCACGTCGCCGGCGCGGCCGGGTGGGTCCGGCCGGGTGGTTCGAGCCACCCCGACGCCACGAGCAGCGCCGACACGGCGGCCGCGGCGGCCACCACCGGGAGGAAACGGGGAATGCGCACCGCGGTCAGCCCAGTCGCGCCAGTGCCGAGCTGAACGCGTCGGGCTGGATGCTCGCGCCGCCGGCGAACGGGTTCTGCAGCTGGAAGATCGCGTAGAGCAGCAACGCGATCGTGCCGGCCAGCGTCGACACGATCACGAGGTGCGCCGCCATGCGCGTGCCGCCGAAGAGGTTGGGCAGCAGCACGGAAATCAGGCTGCCGAGGATCAACGCGAACCACACCACGGAGCCGACCCCGCTCGTGGCGGCGTCGGTGAGGCGCGCCTGCCGGGCCTGGTAGACCTGCCACAGGTCGTTGGCGGCCTCGGTCTTGCGGTCGTTCTCCCAGTCGTCGGTCGCCTGCGCGCCGGCGATGGTGCGGCGCATCTGGTCGAGCTGCGTCCAGCCGGTGTCCGGGATCGTGCCGCCGTCGGCCAGGCGCGGCCATTCCTGGCGCTGCACGGTAGTGGCGTACGCGGTGGCCAGCTGTTGCACGCGTTGGCCGGTGTCACCGGGCAGCGCTTCGGCGGCCCAGGTCATGGAAACGAGGCTGTCGGCCTCCGTGTAGGAACCGTCGCGCGCGGTGCCCACGGCGTCGAAGAGCGAGATCAGCACGAACGCCACCAGAACCGCGTGGAGCCCGCCGACAATGGTGAACACCTGACCGGCCGCATCGTTGTTGTCACGACGACCTTCATCCCAGCCGAACCGCCTCACCAGATAGCCGATACCGCCGCCGACGACAGCCGCTCCGACCACCCAGAAGATCCCGGTCAGGTAGACGCTCATCTGACCCCTTTCACACTCGAAGCCCACTGGATCCACCATTGTTCGGCGAATTCCCGGAAGTGGGCCCGCTCAAGTTAGTCATCTGATTCCCAGGCGACAAGAAGCGACAGTTCGGTTCATTCGAGTGGCCCTGCGACGCGCCCGATGATCACTGGAACGGAGCAGTTGAAAGTTGGAACACCTGCTCTGGATATGCCCGTTCACCTGGGGTACACCGGCGATCTTCGGTCGAACTTCCCGTCCGGGTGAGTCCTGTCGACCGAGGGTGACGAACGCGGTACCGATCAAGATCGTCTGAAACTGGCGCGCCTACAACAGCAACTGGAATGTCCGATTACCCGTTCTGGCAAACAGGTGAACCGGCCCGGTTACCCGATCGTGGGATTGTCGGGCGAGGCCGGCTTGCTATGTTGATTCCGCGGTGCCGACCCGAATGAATTGCAGCAGGATAACGAACTCTAATTCGTGCTGGAAACTTTCTCACACGTCCGAAATCCGACGATAGGTGGTTTTCGCTGTGACCGTCACGGACCCCGTGGACTCCGCGAATCAGGAACAACCGCAACTGAGCCTGGGCCGGGCCGCGGCCCGCACGCTCGCGACGACGACCAAGTCCGTTCCGCAGATGCAGGGCATCACCACGCGGTGGCTGCTCAAGGTGCTGCCGTGGGTGGAGGTTTCGGGCGGCGCGTACCGCGTGAACCGCCGGCTGAGCTACGCGGTGGGCGACGGCCGCGTCACGTTCACCACCACCGGCGCCGAGGTCCGCGTGATCCCGCCGGAGCTGGGTGAACTGCCGGCGCTGCGCGGTTTCGACGACGAAGAGGTGCTCATCGAGCTGGCCGGCCGGTTCGTGCAGCACGAGTACTCCCCCGGCGACGCGCTCGTGGAGTTCGGCCACCAGGCCGACCAGATCTTCCTCGTGGCGCACGGCAAGATCAGCAAACTCGGCACCGGCGCGTACGGCGACCAGACGGTGCTCGGCACACTGGCCGACGGCGACTACTTCGGCGATGCCGTGCTCACCAACGCCGACGGGATCTGGGAGTACACGGCGAAGGCCGTGACCGCGTGCACCGTACTTTCCCTGTCCCGCAGCGAGTTCCAGGGCGTGCTCGACCGCTCCGACGCGCTGCGCGAGCACCTCGACGCCGTCGCCGCCGGTTCGGCCGGGCCGGCCAACGACCACGGCGAGGCGGTGATCGACGTCGCGTCCGGGCACGACGGCGAACCACAGCTGCCCGGCACGTTCGTGGACTACGACAGCTCGCCGCGCGAGTACGAGCTGAGCGTGGCGCAGACCGTGCTGCGTGTGCACAGCCGCGTCGCCGACCTCTACAACCAGCCGATGAACCAGATCGAGCAGCAGCTGCGGCTCACGGTCGAGGCCCTGCGCGAGCGGCAGGAGCACGAGCTGGTCAACAACCGCGACTTCGGTCTGCTGCACAACGCGGACTACTCCCAGCGCGTGTCGACCCGCACCGGCCCGCCGACGCCGGACGACTTCGACGACCTGCTTTCCCTGGTGTGGAAGGATCCCGCGGTCTTCCTGGCGCACCCGAAGACGATCGCGGCGTTCGGCCGCGAGTGCAGCCGGCGCGGCGTGTACCCCGACGCCGTGGACCTCGGCGGGCACCAGGTGCCGGCGTGGCGCGGCGTGCCCGTGTTGCCGTGCAACAAGATTCCGGTCACCGACACGCGCACCAGCTCCGTGCTGCTCCTGCGCACCGGAGAGCAGTCGCAGGGTGTCGTCGGTCTGCACCAGACCGGGCTGCCCGACGAGTACCAGCCGGGCCTGAACGTGCGGTTCATGGGCATCAGTGAGCAGGCGATCATGTCGTACCTGGTCAGCGCCTACTACTCCGCCGCCGTGCTGGTGCCCGACGCGCTGGCCGTGCTGGAGAACGCCGAGATCGGGCGCGGTGACTGAGCATGGCCCCGCCCGCCACCCCGCCGCGCCCGCCCGAGGCCGCCCCCGTGCGGCCCGGGTCGGCGCCACTGCCCCCGTCGGCGTTCGGGCCGACGGGCCTGGGCACGAGCGCGCTGCGGATCGTGCCGAGGCCCGCGTCCCAGAGACCTCCCGAAGCTGAGCCCACCAAGCGAGGAACCGCATGACCGTGACCGAAGAGCCGCCGCTTTCCCTTTCCACGCGCGCGGCCCGGACCCTGGCCACCACCACCAAGTCGCTGCCGCAGATGCGCGGCATCACCCCGCGGTGGCTGCTGTCGCAGCTGCCGTGGGTGGAGGTGCCGGCCGGTTCGTACCGCGTGAACCGCCGGCTGACCTACACCGTCGGCGACGGCCGGGTGAGCTTCTTCAACACCGGCGCGCGGGTGCAGGTGGTCCCCGCGGAGCTGGCGGAACTGCCGCTGCTGCGCGGCTTCGCCGACGCCGACGCGCTGTCCGCGCTGGCCGAGCGCTTCGAACAGCGCGAGTACGAGCCGGGTGAGACCATCGTGACGGCGGGTTCGCCGCTCGACTCGGTGGTGCTGGTGGCGTTCGGCAAGGTTTCGCGCACCGCACCCGGTTCGTACGGCGAGGAGGCGAACCTCGGCACCCTCACCGCCGGCGACCACTTCGGCGGCGAGCTGCTGGGCGGTTCGGCGGGTGACTGGAAGTTCACCGCTCGCGCGGCCACTCGCTGCATCGTGCTGGCGCTGCCGGCGGAGGCGTTCGAGCGGCTCAACGGGCGCGCCGAAAGCCTGCGCGCGCACATCGCCGAGGTGCTGGCCGGCCCGCGGCGCGAGCACAACAAGGCAGGCGAGGCGAGCATCGACCTGTCCGCCGGGCACGACGGCGAGGTCGCGCTGCCGGGTACCTACGTCGACTACGACCCGGCGCCGCGGGAGTACGAGCTCGCGGTGGCGCAGACGATCCTGCGCACGCACAACCGCGTGACCGATCTGTACAACCAGCCGATGAACCAGCTGGAGCAGCAGCTGCGGCTGACCGTGGAGGCGTTGCGGGAGCGGCAGGAGCACGAGCTGGTGAACAGCACGGACTTCGGGCTGTTGCACAACGCGGACCTCGGCCAGCGCGTGACCACACGCAGCGGCCCGCCGACGCCCGACGACCTCGACGAGCTGCTGTGCCGGCGGCGCAAGTCGCGGTTGTTCCTGGCGCACCCCAAGGCGATCGCCGCGTTCGGGCGCGAGTGCACGGCGCGGGGCCTGTACCCGGCGAACGCGGTGCTCGACGGGCGCCGGGTGACGACGTGGCGCGGGGTGCCGCTGCTGCCGTGCGACAAGATCCCGATCTCGCCGCAGGGCACCACGTCGATCCTCGTCATGCGCACCGGCGAGGAGGACGCGGGTGTGATCGGGCTGCGGCCGGCGGCGTTGCCGGACGAGTACCAGCCGGGGCTGAACGTGCGGTTCATGGGCATCAGCGACCGGGCCGTGACTTCGTACCTGGTCAGTGCGTACCACTCGGCCGCGGTGCTGGTGCCAGACGCGCTGGGAGTGCTCGACGACGTCGAGATCGGGCGCTGAGCTTCGTTTTTCCGTTCGGAGGGGATGTATGACCACAGTGGACGCCCGGGCGCGGACGGTGCCGGAGGTGCTGGCGTGGAGCCGGGACCTGTGGGAGCCGGCGATGCGCGCGGCGGTCGACCGGCTGCCCGACTCGATGCGCCGCATCGCCGGCTACCACTTCGGCTGGTGGGACGCGTCGGGCGCCGCGTCGGCCGTCCCGGCCGGCAAAGCCCTGCGGCCGGCGCTGGTGCTGCTGTCCGCGGAGGCCGCGGGCGGCGATCCGGCCGACGCGATCGCCGCCGCGGTGGCGGTGGAGCTGGTGCACAACTTCTCGCTGCTCCACGACGACGTCATGGACGGCGACGAGACCCGCCGCCACCGGGCGACCGCGTGGACCGTGTTCGGCACCAGCCCCGCCATCCTCGCGGGGGACGCGTTGCTGACGTTGGCCTTCGACGTCCTGGCCACGGACGGCCCCGCCGCTGCTCGCGTCCTGAGCACGGCGGTGCTGGACCTGCTCCACGGCCAGAACGAGGACCTCGCCTTCGAACGACGGGCGTCGGTCGACCGGGCCTCGTGCATCCGCATGGCCGAAGGCAAGACGGGCGCCTTGCTCGGCGCCGCCTGCACCCTGGGCGTCCTGGTCGTCGGCGGCCGCGGCACGCACGTCTCGGAACTCGGCGCCTTCGGCCGCTCCCTCGGCCTGGCCTTCCAACACGTCGACGACCTCCTCGGCATCTGGGGCGACCCGGCCGTGACGGGGAAACCGGTGTACTCGGACCTGCAGAACCGGAAGAAGTCCCTGCCGGTCGTGGCGGCCCTCGCTTCGGAGACGGCGGCCGCCGGGGAGCTGGCGGAGCTGTACCGGCAGGAGGCGCCGCTGTCCCCGGCCGAACTGGCCCGGGCCGCGGTCTTGGTCGAGTCGGCGGGCGGACGTTCGTGGAGCTCCGCGGAAGCCGAGCGGTTGCTGGCTTCGGCTTTGTCGTCCCTGGCCGCCACGGCGCCCGCCCCGCGCCCCGCGGCGGAACTGACCTTGCTGGCCCACCACATCACCCGCCGCGACCACTGACCGGCGGCGGCCCGCCCCGGCGTGCTCGTGCCACTCCCCCGAGGCACGAGCACGCCGTTCCTGCGCGTCGCCGCGGTGTTCGACAGCGATGTCGAAGACTTCTTCCTCGCGCACTTCGCCATGAGCGGCGCGTCGACCGAAGTCGCTCGCGCCCGAGGGCCCACCGGGCTGCCCACGGGGCTCGACATCACCACCCGGATCACCACGTCGCCCGTGATCAGCATCGCGAAGATCCGTGGTCGGCTACGTCAACCGAGCCGTGCCCGACGCCGAACTCGACGAGTACGTCGACGCCCTCGCGAGGCGCATCGCGTCGTTCGGCCGGCAGCCCATCGCCGCGGCCAAGACCCTCGTCAACCGGACGACCCTGAACAGCCCGGCGACCTCGAGAACCGGTTCGGGTACCACCTCGGCGTGCGGCCGGAAGAAGCAGAGCGAGCGTGACCGAAAGCGCCGACGTTTCGCTCCGGCTGGGTTGCGAAGTGATATTCTGCCCACTATGGCACTACTGCAAAATGCCACCGAGGAGCTGACCGACGACCCCGCCTGCTCCATCGAGCGAAGCCTGGAAGTGCTCGGCGAACGGTGGACCTTCCTGATCCTGCGCCAGCTCTTCCGCGGCCAGACGCGGTTCAGCGAGCTGCGCGAGTCACTGGGCATCGGCCCCAATCTGCTCAGCGCGCGACTGCGCACGCTGACCGCCGCCGGGGTCGTGGAAACCGCGCCGTACCAGGAAATCGGGGCGCGTCCGCGGCAGAGTTACCACCTCACCGAGGCCGGGAGGGAGCTGCGGGTCGTGCTCCTCGGGCTGCAGCAGTGGGGTGACGTGCACCGGCCGCGGCCGGCCGGGCCTTCGGCCGTACGGCGGTCGAAGACGACGGGAAAGGCCGTGCGAGTGGCGTTCGTCGACGAGGACGGGGTCGAGGTGCCCGTCGACGACGTGGAGATCCTCGCGCGGTGAGTCCCCTGGGCGAGCTCTCATCGCCTGAGTACTAAATCTGTATTCAGAGTGATAGTGTGGCGCCCGGAAGGGAGCCACCATGGACATCAAAGGATCTGTCGCGCTGGTCACCGGAGCCAACCGCGGCATCGGCCACGCCTTCGCCCGCGCGCTCGTCGAGCACGGCGCCGCGAAGGTCTACGCGGGTGCACGAGACCCGGCGACGGTCACCGACCCCGACCTGACGCCGCTGCGCCTGGACGTCACCAGCGCCGAGGACATCGCGGCCGCCGCGGCCGCGGCGGGCGACGCCACGATCGTGATCAACAATGCCGGCATCCTCGGCAACGTCGGCGAACTGCTTGCCGGCTCACTGGACACCGCCCGGCAGGTTCTGGAGGTCAACTTCTTCGGCACCTGGGCGGTCTCGCGGGCGTTCGCGCCCGTCCTCGCCCGCAACGGCGGCGGCGCGCTGGTCAACATGCTCTCCGTGGCGTCTTGGAAGGGCAACGCGAGAACCGCCGCCTACTCGGCGTCCAAGGCGGCCCAGTGGTCGCTGACCGACGCGCTGCGCGAAGGTCTGCGCGACCAGGGCACGCTGGTGGTGGGCGCGCACGCCGGGTACGTGGACACCGACGGCGCCGCGTGGCTGGACGCCCCGAAGATCGAGCCGGCGCAGGTCGCGGCGAAGACCATGCAGGCGTTGCTGGACGACCGCGTCGAGGTCCTGGCCGACGACGCGGCGCGCCGCCTCAAGGCCACCCTTTCCCAGCCTCTCGACTGAGGACCGGCTACTTACCCGGCCGAGTCAAGCCGTCGTCGCCGGCACCGCGCGACAGGACCACCTCGTCGGTATTCGCCAGCGCCTCCGTGCCGCGTGGGGTGGGCGGAGCGGAGGTCAAGTCGCGCAGGCGGATCGGCGGGCCGAGGTCGATCAGCGTCGGGAGGTACTCCGCCTTGGACACGGCCCAGTGGCCGTCCGTCTGCGTGAAGGTGAAGCGGGCGGCCGTGCCTTCTTCGGTGGAGCCGCGCGGGTCGTCGTGGCGGGCGATCTCGTTGCCGAGGCCGTAGGCGACCCACTTGCCTTCGACCTTTTCAAACGGCTGGACCACGTGGGCGTGGTGCCCGACGATCAGGTCGACGTCGGGGGAGGCCAGCAGCTTGCGGGCCAGCGAAGCCTGGTCGTCTGTCACCGAGTGCTGGTACTCGATCCCCCAGTGCAGGCTGGCGATCACGACCTCGGCGCCGGCCGCGCGGGCGGCGTGGGCGGCCGCGAGGATGTCGTCGGCGTCGATTTCGTTGGCCAGCCAGGGTTTGCCGGCGGGGACCTTGATGCCGTTGAAGCCGAAGGCGAACGACAGTTGCGCCACCTTCACGCCGTGGACGTCGAGGATCAGCGGCTGCGAAGCCTCGGCCTCCGAGCGCGCGGAGCCCGTGTGCTTGAGGCCCACCTCGTCCAGCTTGTCCAACGTCCGCGTGATGCCGGCCGCGCCCTTGTCCAGCGTGTGGTTCGAAGCCGTGGAGCAGGTGTCGTAGCCGGTGTCCTTGATGGCGTCGGCGATCTGCGGCGGCGCGCTGAACGACGGGTACCCGGTGTACGGCCCGCCCTCGGGCGCGAGTGGCGTCTCTAGGTGGCAGATGGCCAGGTCGGCCCCGGACACGAGCGGCTTGACGCCCGCGAGGATCTGGCGGTAGTCGATCTGCCCGCCGCCATCGGCCTCGGCCTGGTCGGTGAGCGCGGGGTGGATCAGCACGTCGCCCGTCGCCACGACCGTGAACGACGTCGGCGCGGCCGAAGAAGGCAAGCCGGCGGGCGCCGAAGGAGCCGGCAACGCGGCCTGCGGTGCCCCGCTGCACCCCGCCAGCACCAGCACGGCACCGGCCCACCCGAGGATCGAGCGGCGGATGTGCGTCATGTTCGCCCCCTTTGTCCAGCTGCCGTCGACATCCTGCCGCATGTCGACCGGACAAGACGCAACGCCCGCCATGACGGACCGTAATCGAACCCAAGTCAACAAGAAAACCCACCAGCAACCGAAATAGCAGCACGATCAGGGCGGAGCAACAAACCCTGGTCAGCCGGGAAAAAATACGATAATTAGCGCCCAACCACCAGTAGGAAAATCACTCTCCGTAGGTATCCATCCGCTAACTGCGGCAGAACCTGTGGTTGACGTCACCCGATCCAGTGTCTTGTAATACGAGTTACGCGGAGTTCACGCCCACGCAACAGTCGTCCTCGGCCCCCATGGGAGCACTCGATGTCCACATACCCGCACAGGTCACGTACCTGGAGCGTTGTTGGTTGTTGTTTGATTGCCGGTGCAGTGTTGGCCGGATGCTCCTCCGGCAAGGACACCGCCGCGCCCGCGCAGCAGGCGCCGACGAACGGCAAGATCACGCTCTACTACCTGCAGAAGCAGGGTGATCAGCAGTACTTCGTGGAGCAGGCGCAGGGCGCCCAGGAGAAGGCCAAGGAGCTGGGTGTCGACCTCAAGGTCGTCAACCTCGGCCAGGACGCCAACAAGGCCATCACCGAGCTCGACGCCGCGGTCGCGCAGGGGGCCAACGGCGTCGCCATCGTGGTGCCCGACCAGGCCATCGGCCCGGAGGTCATCGACAAGGCGAAGTCCGCCGGCATCCCGCTGATCTCCTCCGACGACGTGATCAAGGACGGCACCGGCAAGGCCGCCCCGTTCGTCGGCTTCAACGGCACGCAGATGGGCACCTCGGTCGGCCAGGAGGCCGCGAAGCTGTTCAAGGCCGCCGGCTGGTCCGCCGCCGACACCAAGGTGATCAGCGCCTACAAGCAGGACCTCACAGTCTGCACCGACCGCGTCAACGGCGCCAAGGCCGCGTTCGAGAAGGACGCCGGCGCGCAGGTCGACGTGATCGACGTGGGCACCGACAACTCCCCCGTCGACGCCCAGAACCGCTCCGGCGCCGTGATCAGCTCCAACCCCGGCGTGAAGCACTGGGTCGTGTGGGGCTGCAACGACGAGAACGAGACCGGGGTCGTCACCGCGCTCGCCAACTCGGGCGTCGCCGCGAACAACATCATCGGCGTGGGCCTCGGCGCCTACCTCGACTGCAAGGACTGGGCCGCGGGCAAGGACACCGGCAACAAGTCCTCGCTCTACATCTCGGGCGCCGAGGTGGGCCGCACCGCGATCCAGGTCCTCGTCGACAAGGTCAAGAACGGCAAGGACCTCCCGCTCGAGACCATCGCCAAGACCCAGATGGTGAACAAGGACACCTTCAAGGCGGCCGGCGTCAACTGCACCTGACCCGACCACGGCCCGGGGGTGTCCACACGCGACACTCCCGGGCTCCCCCGTGAAGGAAGGCTCACCATGGCCAGTTCCACGGCGCTCATCGCCGAGGGCATCGGCAAGCGCTTCTCCGGCGTCACCGCGCTCGACGACGTGACGCTGGAGTTCCACTCCGGCGAGGTGCTCGCGCTCATGGGCGAGAACGGCGCCGGCAAGTCGACGCTGTTGCGTGTGCTCTCGGGCGACCACGAGCCCAGCGACGGCACGCTGCGGGTCGACGGCGAGCCGGTGGTGTTCGACAACCCGCGCGCCGCGATGGCCGCGGGCGTGCGCGTGATCTACCAGGAACCGGAGATCATCCCGCACGTCTCGGTGGCGGAGAACGTGTTCGTGGGCGAGCTGCCCTCGCGCGCCCGCGTGTTCAGCCGCCGCACGCTCAACCAGCGCACGCACGAAGCGCTCGTCGAGTACGGCTTCGAAGGCGTGCTCGACCCGGCCACGCCCGGTAGCAAGCTCTCGGCCGCGCAGCGCCAGCTCGTCGAGATCCTGCGCGTGCTCACCGCAGCCACCCCGCCGCGCGTCATCGCCTTCGACGAGCCCACCTCATCGCTCTCGGAGCACGAGGTCGACGCGCTGTTCCGGCTCATCCGCCGCCTGCGCGACTCCGGCGTGGCCGTGGTCTACGTGTCACACCGCATGAAGGAGATCTTCCAGCTCGCCGACCGCGTGGCCGTGCTGCGCGACGGCAAGCTCGTCGGCGTGCAGCAGGCGGCGGAGTCCGACGAGAACCAGCTGGTGCGCATGATGATCGGCCGCGACCTCTCGGCGCTGGAGCGGCGCGAGACCGCCGAGACCGGCGAGGTCGTGCTGCGGCTGGAGGGCGTGACCACCGACGACGTCACCGACGTCTCGTTCGAGGTCCGCGCCGGTGAGGTCGTGTGCCTGGCCGGGCTGGTCGGCGCCGGACGTTCCGAGCTGGCGCGCGCGATCGTCGGCGACCTGCCCGTGCGGTCGGGAAAGCTGGAACTCGACGGGAAACCGTTCAAGGCCCGCACGCCCGGCGACGCGGTGAAGGCGGGCATCGGCTTCGCGCCCGAGGAACGCAAGACCGACGCGTTGCTGATGCAGCGTTCCGTGCGCGACAACGTCTCCATCGCCGTGCTCGACCGCCTGCGCCGCTTCCGCGTGATCCGGCGGGCGAAGGAGCGCGAGCTCGTGGCGGAGTACATCCGCGAGCTGCGCGTGCGCACGCCGTCGATGGAGCAGGAGGTGCGCAAGCTTTCGGGCGGCAACCAGCAGAAGGCCGTGCTCGCGCGCTGGCTCGCCCGCCGGCCCCAGCTGCTGATCCTCGACGAGCCCACCCGTGGCGTCGACGTCGGCGCGAAAGCCGAGATCTACCGCATCATCGACGGTCTCGCCGCCGAAGGCATCGCTCTGCTGGTGATCTCGTCCGACCTGCCTGAAGTCCTCTCGCTGGCCGACCGCATCGTCGTGATGCGCGCCGGGCACGTCGCGGGCCAGCTGAACCGCGACGAAGCGACCGAAGAAGCCGTACTGACCCTGGCCATCCCGGCGACGGAGCCGGCCGCCGAAGACATCCAGGAGGTGGGGGCGTGAGCACCCCGACCCGGCCCAGCCCCGCGCAGGAGCAGCCGACCGAACACCCCGACCCGCACCGCGTGTCCACCGCGCGCAAGGTGCTCAACGGCATCGGCGTGCAGAACAGCAGCCTGATCATCACGCTCGTGGTGCTCGTCGTGCTGCTCTCGACGCTGAACGACAACTTCTTCCGCACCAACAACCTGCTGCTCATCGGCAGCGCGATCACCATCATGGGCCTGCTGTCGCTGGTGCAGACGCTGGTGATCATCCTCGGCGCGCTCGACATCTCGGTCGGCTCGATGGCCGGGCTCGCGTCGGTGATCTCGGCGATGGCGTTCACGTCCACCGGCAGCTCGATCGTCGGCATCCTCGCCGCGGTCGGCACCGGGATCGCGTGTGGTCTGGTCAACGGCCTGATCATCATCTTCGGCCGCGTGAACCCGGTCGTCGCCACCCTGGCCACGCTCGCCACGTACAAGGGCATCGCGCAGGTCGTGTCCGACGGCAAGGCCCAGGGCTACACCGGCGCCGACGACCTGTTCATCTTCCTGGCCAAGGGCAGCGTGCTCGGGCTGCCGACGCTGGTGTGGGTGTTCCTGATCGTCGCGGCGGTGCTGCACTTCCTGCTGAAGTACACCGACATCGGCCGCAACGTGTTCGCCATCGGCGGCAACGACACGGCCGCGCGCCTGGCGGGCATCAACATCAACCGCTACATCATCGGCGTCTACGCGCTCGTCGGCGTGGTCGCGGCCATCGCGGGTGTGCTGATCACCGCCCGCACGGGCTCGGGTCAGCCGACGTCCGGGTCCGAGGGCTTGGAGCTGCAGGCCGTCACGGGCGCGGCGCTCGGCGGCACGATGCTCAAGGGTGGCAAGGGATCCATCGTCTCCACGGTGCTGGCGGTGTTCATCCTCGGTGTGCTCGACAACGGCATGTCGGGCCTGGGCATCAACCAGTTCTGGCAGAACGTGGCCCACGGCGCGCTGCTCGTGGTCGCCGTCGTGCTGCAGCAGCTGCGCAGCGGGGAGCGCCGCGTCGGTCTGCCCGCCTGACGTGGGTGCCGACGGGGCCGGCCTGCACGCCCGCATCGTCGACGCGCTGGGCCGGCTGATCGTCGAAGGGGCGCTGCCCACCGGCGAGCCGATCGTGCCCGAGGACATCGGGCGCCGGTTCAAGGCCTCCCGGACGGTGGTCCGGGAGGCCTTGCGGGTCCTGGAGTCGAAGGGGCTCGTGGCGGCGCGGCCGCGCGTCGGCACGTGGCCGCAGCCGCCGGAATCGTGGGACGCGATCGACCCCGACGTGATCGGCTGGCGGGTCCGCGGGCCGGATTCGATTCGGCAGCTGCACGACCTGATGGAGCTGCGCCACCTCGTGGAGCCACAGGCCGCGCGGCTGGCGGCGCGGCACCGCGCGCCGGACGAGCTCTCCGCGCTGGCGGCGGCGTACGGGCTGATGACCGACGCCGTGGAACGCGAGGACACCGGGGCGTTCACCGAGGCCGACACGCTGTTCCACGCCGCGCTGGTGCGGGCCGCGGGCAACGCGTTGCTCACCCAGCTGCAAGTGCCGGTCGTCGCCGCCCTGCGCGCCGCGCCCGAGCCGACGGCGGGCACGCTCGTGGCGCATTCGCGCGTGCTCACCACGGTGCTCGCGAAGAACGCCGACGGAGCCGAGAACGCGACGCGCCGGCTGCTGGAAACCGTTGCGGCGTACCACTCACCGGCACCTTGACACGCCCAGTGGTCCACACCATAGTCCGTGATCGACCGGCCACCGATCACGATGGCCTCCGCCGCCATGAGCTGCTTGAGGAGGACGCACCCATGCATTTCCCGGGAATCCGCGGTTTCGCCGTGCTCGCGGCGGCGGTGACGGCCGGTGGGCTGGCGCCGGCCGTGGCGAGTGCGGCACCGGCGGCGCCGGCCGCGCAGTGCGCCGTGGCCGACGCGATGGTGAAGGCCGGTGACTACTGGGTCGCCCACGGGACGAACCTCGCGCCGGCCGACTGGCAGAACGCGACGTTCCACGTGGGCAACCTCGCCGTGGTCCGCACCACCGGCGTGTCCAACCACCAGACGCTGCCGTGGGGCGAGGCGAACAACTACCTGCTGCCGACCACGCCGGGCCAGCCGTTCGCGGCCGAAGACGAGGCCGCCGGCGAGGCGTACCTCGACCTGTACACCTACTTCCACCCCGACCCGCCGATCCTGGCCGACCTGCGTTCGCGCCTGGCCGACGAGGTCGCGAGCGTGCAGGCCGGGCACACGGGCTACTGGGACCACGTGAGCGCGCTGAACATGGCGATGCCCTCGTTCGCCCGCATCGGCGTGATGGACTCCTCGGAGCCGACGCTCGCCGCGATGCAGAAGCTGTTCCAGCACACGGAAAAGAGCCTGTTCGACGAGTTCTCCGGCTTGTGGCGCACCGATGCGCACTCGCCGTCGTACTGGTCGCAGGGCAACGGCTGGGCGCTGGCGGCCCTGACGAAGGTGCTGCAGGTGCTGCCCGCGAACGACCCGCGGCGCCCGGAGTACCTGCGCGTGTTCAAGAAGATGGCGACGACGCTGAGCGTGCTGCAGCGGCCGGACGGCTTCTGGAACGCCAATCTGCTGAACCCGTTCGGCGGCCCGGAGAGCAGCGGCACCTCGCTGATCACCTACGGCCTCGCGTGGGGGGTCAACGCCGGGGTCCTCGACAGCCGCTGGTTCGAGCCGGTGGTCGACCGCGCGTGGAAGTCCTTGTCCACCAAGGCGGAGACCGCCGACGGCTTCGTGGGTTACGTCCAGCCGAAGACCGACGGACCCGGTTCGGCCAAGGCCACGGACACCTCGGCCGCCGGTGTCGGGGCCTTCCTCCTGGCCGGTCAGCAGGTCGCGGACCTCACCCCGGGGTGCGCGCTGCCGCCCGCCAGCTGAACCGAGGAAACGTGAAGCGCCGCCACTCTCGTCGTGGCGGCCCTTCCGTCTACTTGAGACAGTCTTGGGGGTCGCCGCGGGTCAAGGCGGGGTCGGTTTGCTCGAACGTGCGTGCCACGCCCGGGCCGGAGGTCCGCGTCTCGAAGCGCACGGTCACGCGGCCGTGGCCGGCGCCCTGGACCCAGCCCGTGCCGAACTCCGGGTGCACCACGTCGTCGCCCGGGCGCCAGCCGCTCGACGACACCGGGGCCGACCCACCCGGTGACGGCACCACCGCCACCACGGGCTCGGCCGAGGCCCCCGGCACGGCCAGGGTGAACAACGCGTCTTGGTGCGGCACGGAAAGCCCGCTGAACGCCACGCCGACCAGCCGCACGCCGCCGAACTCCTGCGGATCCAGCAGCAACCGCTCGGCGGTGGCGGCGAGCTGGTTGAGGTCGTCGGTGGGCGAGGCCGTGGTCTCCGAGCGGGTCACCGTGCTCATGTCCGTGTGCCGCAGCTTGATCACGACCGTGCGCGCCACCCGGCCCGCCTTCACCAGCCGCGAGTGCGCGCCCGCCGCGATCTTGCGGACTTCCGCGCGCAGCCGGGTGAGGTCCACGATGTCGACGTCGAACGTCGTCTCCGCGCTGACCTGCTTGGCCTCCCCGCGTTCGGCCACGGGCCGGTCGTCCGTGCCGCCGGCCAGCTTGCGCAGCTCCCGGCCGACGACCCCGCCCAGCGTCGCCACCGCGTCCGGCTCCGACAACGCCGCCAGCTCGCCCAGCGTCAGCACCCCGATCGTTCGCAGCTTCGCCTCCGCCACGGGCCCGATCCCCCACAGCGCCCGCACCGGCAACGGCGCCAGGAACTCCCGTTCGGTGCCCGGCGGAACCACGAGCAGGCCGTCGGGTTTGGCGCGGTCCGAGCCGATCTTCGCGACCTGTTTGCCCGTGCCCGCCCCGATCGAGGCCGTGAGCCCGGTTTCCGCCCGAATCCGCGCCCGCAGGTCCTCCGCGAACCGCGTCACCTCCGCCACCGACGCGCCGGCCAGCGAAGGCGGCTCCGCGAACGCCTCGTCCAGCGAAATCCGCTCCAGCACCGGTGCGACGTCGGCGACGATGTCGAAGACCTGCTTGCTCAACGTCTCGTACAACCGGAACCTCGGCGGCAGGATCACCGCCCCCGGCGGCAGCAACCGGCGCGCCTGCGACATCGGCATCGCCGACCGCGCGCCGTACACCCGCGATTCGTAACTCGCCCCGGCGACGACCCCACGCGGCCCGGTCCCGCCGACCACGACAGCTCGGCCCCGCAGCGTCGGGCGCGTGAGCTGCTCGACCGAGGCGTAGAAGGCGTCCAGGTCGAGGTGGACGACCCAGCGGGTCACGTCAGCTCCCGCCGGTGGCGTCCAGCAGCCGGTGCAACGCCGTCGTGTAGGACTCGAACGCCGCGCGGCCCTTGGCGGTCAGCTTCACGAGCGTGACGGGCGTGCGGTGCTCGTAGGCCTTGGTGATCTCCACGTACTCGGCGTCTTCGAGCTTGCGCAGGTGCGTGGAGAGGTTGCCGGCCGTCATGTCGAGGAGCTGCTGCAGCCGCGGGAAGGTGATCTGGTCGCCCTGGTGCAGCCCGGCGAGCGCGACCGTGACGCGCAGCCTGGCCTGGGCGTGGATCACCGGGTCGAGCTCCGGCAGGCTCGCCTCCGTCACGTGCCGGCCCGCCCGCCCGTGCGCGCGGGCCGGCAACGCAGGTCACGCACGAAGTACACGAGCGCCGCGACGAGGAACCCGCCGCCGCCGGCCAGGCACAGCACGAGGAAGTTGCCCGGAACACCGACGAGCACGCTCGCGCCACCCGACACGATGATCCACACCCCGAAGCCGTACTGCAGCTTGTCCTGCCACAACATCCCGCCGGCGAGGTAGAGCATGCCGGTGAGCAGCAGTGAGGAGCCCGACCACAGCAGGGAAATCGTGTGCGGGTCGAGCGCGCCCTTGTTCATGATGCTGATGTTGATCAGCGACAGCGCGGCGAACGAGATCATCCAGCTCCAGCCGTACATCGCGCCGGTGCGCCGAGACGGGCCGCGGATGCCCCGGCTGATGCGGCCGCCGTAGTAGGCGGAGTACGCGATGGCCGCCACGAACAGCACCCCGACCACGATCGCCGCGACCCACCCGGGCATGAGCGGCCTCGCGTGACTGTCGTCGGACAGGTACACCAGGCCCCAGCCGACCAGCCACGTGAAGGCCCAGACGCCGAGCAGACGCGCCGGGCTGGCCCCCAGCTCCCGGCGCGTCCGCTCGTTCTGCCGGGCGATGAGGTTCAGCGACTCGGCGGCCGACATCGGCTGCTCTTCGTCGTCATCCACCTTGTTTCGCCCTCCCACCGTGCTGACCCCACATGCAGCACGGAAGTTAACACGTCAACCGACTTTGGCCGTGTCCAACCGGAACCGCCGCACCACCACGAGCGCAGGGATGACGAGCCACGCCGCGAGCACCGCCACCGCGAGGCCGAGACCGTTCGCACCGCCCACCGGCATCGTGCCGACGCGGCCGAGCCAGTAGGTCGGGACGAAGTGCGCGATCGTGGTCATCCAGGCCGGCATGATCGACAGCGGCATCCACAACCCGCCGAACACCCCGAGCGGCAGCATCAGCGCGCCGGTCATCGCGCCCACCGTGTCGCCCTTGCCGAACAGCCCGAGCAGCAGGCCCAGCACGGCGAACGGCAGGGCCCCGAGCCACAGCGCCACCGCGGTGAGCACCCATTGCGTGGCCGTCAGGTCGACCCCGCGCAGGGCGCCGGCCACGAAGATCACCACGAGCACCGGCAAAGCCATCGCCATGGCGGAGGCGATCTTCACGAACACGTAGTCCGGCGCGCGCATCGGCGTGAGACGAAGCTGCCGCTGCCAGCCGTCGGTGCGTTCGGTGGCCACGCGCGTGCCGGTGAACAACGCGCCGCTCAAGGCGCCGTACGCGCCCATGTTGATCATCGTGGTGGTGCTCGCCTTCAGCCCGTCCGGGCCGACGTAGTCGCCGAACAGGCCGCCGAAGAGCAGGAACATGCCCAGCGGCACGGCGATCGTGAACAGCGCGAACTGCGGGCTGCGCACGATGCGCAGGATCTCCAGGCGCAGGTAAACGAGGTTCATCGCAGGGCTCCTTCCGGCTCGTCGGTGTGCTCGTCGCCCGTCAGCGCGAGGAACGCTTCTTCCAGGCCGACGGCGGTGATCTCGATGTCGCTCGCGTCCGGGAAGGTGGTGAGCAGGGCGCGGATCGCCAGGTCGGAGTCGGCACACGCCAGCTCGGCGCGGCCGCCCTGAAGGCGTGCGGTCGTGACCCCGGCGAGCGCGGCCAGCTCGGCCTCGCTCGCGCCCGGCACCACGGCCCGCAGCACACGTCCGGACACGGCGGCGCGGACCTCGGCGACCGAGCCGTCGGCGACGACGCGGCCGTGGCGCACGAGCACCACGCGGTCGGCGAAATCCTCGGCCTCGGCCAGGTAGTGCGTGGCGAACAGCACCGTGCGGCCGCCCGCGCTGAACTCGTGCATCGAGGCCCAGAACGAGCGCCGGCCGTCCACGTCCATGGCGGCGGTCGGCTCGTCGAGCACCAGCAGCTCGGGGTCGCCGGCCAGGGCCAGCGCGTAGCGCACGCGCTGCAGCTGGCCGCCGGAAAGCTTGCCGCAGCGGCGGTTCGCGAAATCCGTGATGCCGGCGCGTTCGAAGACCTCCGCGGCCGGCAGCGGGTCGCGGTACATCGAGCGCATCAGCCCGACGAGCTCGGCCGGCGTGGTGTCGCGCAGCAGGAAGCCGTTCTGCACCATCGCGGCCATGCGCCCGGCGTCGACGGCCGCCCGCGCGTCGCCGCCGAACACCCGCACCTCGCCCTCGTCGGGCCGCGTGAGCCCGAGCAGCATGTCGATGGTGGTCGACTTGCCGGCGCCGTTGGGGCCGAGCAGCGCCACGACCTCGCCGCGGCTGACCTCGATGCTCAGCCCCTCGACAGCGTGCACCGGCCCGAACCGTTTCGTCAGGCCTCTCAGACTGAACGCCTCACTCATCCCGTCCCCCATCGACTTTGCGTTGCAAACCTGCTGGGGAACTTTGTAACACAAACCTCGTTGCAATGAAAAGCCCTACGAAGGACGAAGTTGTTTGATCAAGCCCCTGAAACGCCGAAACGCCGGGCGGGGATGGTCCCCACCCGGCGCTTCGAGCCGGTGTTTCAGCTGGTCAGAGGTGACCCAGCAGCGGCAGCACGTCGGCCTTGGCCTTCGCCTGCGCGGACGCCGACGGGGCCGGTTGCGGCTGCGGCGCGCACTCGACATCGGCCGTGCGACCCGGCTTGCGGGCCGGCAGGGCGCCGGTCGCCAGGTAGTCCGCGATCTTGGTGTCCACGCACGCGTTGCCGCGCGGCGTGATGGCGTGGCTCGTGCCACCCGGCTCCGCGATCAGCGACGCGCCCGGGAAGCGGCTGCGGACCTCGAGGCTGCCCTCGTACGGCGTGGCCGCGTCGAGCGTCTCGTCGATCATCAGCACGCTCTGCACACCCTTGCCGTCGACCTGCACGGGCTTGCTCGCCTTGGCGGGCCAGTAGACGCAGGGGGCGTTGAACCAGGCGTTCTGCCAGGTGAAGTACGGCGCCTTGAGGAACGTCTTCCAGTTGTCGAGGCGCCACTGGTTCCAGTTCGTCGGCCACTGCACATCGGTGCACTGCACGCCGAGGTACACGGCGTAACCGTTGTCGCTGTCGGACTCGAACAGGGCCTTGACCAGCGACGGGTCGTTCTTCGTGACGATCGCCGACAGCGCGTCGGCCACGTCGAGCCAGGTCAGCTGGTAGTAGCTGGCCTGCTGGATCACGTCGGTCAGCTCGTCGGGCCCGATCTGGCCGCCCGCGGGCTTGAGCGAGAGCTTCACCAGCTCACGGTCGACGGTCGCCTTCACCGAGGCCTGCGTCTTGCCCAGGTGGTAGGTGCTGTCGTACTTGGCGAGCCACCCGAACCAGATGTTGAGGTTGCGGTCGAACGCCACGTCCTGGTTCAGGTTCGCCTGGTACCAGACGTTGCGCGGGTCCACCGTCGAGTCGAGCACCATGCGGCGCACGCGCTGCGGGAACATCGTGCCGTAGACCTGGCCGAGGTAGGTGCCGTAGGAGTAGCCGTAGAAGTTGATCTGGTCGGCACCCAGGGCCGCGCGGATGGAGTCCATGTCGCGCACCGAGTCGGTGGTCTTCAGGTTGTCGAGCAGCGCCTTCGGGTTCTTCTTGGCGCAGTCCTCGGCGTAGCCCTTGGCGCGGTTGAGCCACGTCTTCTCGAGGCTCGGCGTCAGCGGGACATACGAGGGCCGGTCGAAGCTCGTGTAGCCGTTGTCGCACGACAGCGCGGGCTTGCTCGAACCGACGCCGCGCGGGTCGAAGCCGATCCAGTCGTAGGCGTCACCCGCGTGGTTGGGCACGTTGGCGCCGACGCGCGAGAGCGTCAGGCCCGAGCCGCCGGGGCCACCGGGGTTGGTGAGCATGACGCCCTGGTACTGCGCGTCCGGGGTCTTGTGCTTGATGCGGCTGACGGCGAGCTGCGCCTTCTGGCCACCCGGGTTGCTGTAGTCCAGGGGCACGGTCACGAAACCGCACTCGGCGCCGGCCGCCTTGAGGCCGGCGTTGTCGCACTGCCCCCACGCCACGGGCGGCGGGGTGTAGGCGGCGGGGGCGGTGGCCGGCGCCGCTGACGCGACGGGCACGGTGACCAGCGAGGCCAGCGTCGCGACGGCGACTGCCGCGAAGACAGCACGTCTCACGGGAGTTCCTTCTCTGTCGGGGTTCTCGTCTGTCGGGTCCGCCAGACGTTAGTCGTCTTGGCGGCGTGCGGCCGGGTGTTCTGGCCGCTCTGCCCGATAGTCCCTACGAAAGGTGGACGCTCTAATCGGTTTGGCCGCCGTCCGCTGCCACCGCTACCGTGTCCGGCATGACCATCTTCCAGCGCTTGCGGCAGCTCTAGCCCCGGCGTGACTCTTCACGGCCGCGCGTTCGCGGCCGTCTTCCCTGCGCGCCGGGTCCTCCCCCTTTTGACGGAAAGGACCTGCGTCTTTCATGCGCGAACACATCGTGATGGTCGGCAGCACCGCGCCGAGCCACATCTACCCGTCCCTGGGCGTCATCGCCGAGCTCGTGCGGCGCGGGCACCGGGTGAGCTACGTGGTGGGCTCACCCCTCGAGTCGCTGGTCGCCCCCACGGGCGCCCACGTCGTCACCCACCCGACCCTCCTGCCCCTCGGCGAGGCCGGCGTGTGGCCCGACGACCCGGCCGACGCCATGCGCGTCTTCCTGGACGAGGCGATCGCCGTGCACCCACTGCTCCTGTCGACGTTCGACGCCGACCGTCCCGACCTGGTCCTCTACGACATCGGCGGCCTCGGCGCCCCGCTGCTGGCGTCCCGGTACGGGGTGGCGGCCGTGCAGCTCTCGCCGACGCTCGTGGCGTGGGAGGGCTACGACGAGGACATGAGTTCGGTGCTGGACCCGATCAAGGCCTCACCGTCCGGTGTGGACTACGCCCGCACGATGACCGCGTGGCTGCGGGAGAACGGCGAGACCGAGAAGGCGTGGACCTGGCTTTCGCACCCGCCTCAGGTGCTGTCGCTCATCCCGCGCGCGATGCAGCCCCACGCCTCGCGCGTCGGGCCGCACGTGCAGTTCGTCGGCCCGTGCCTGTCACCGGATCGGCTGGCCGAGACGTGGACCCCGCCGTCGTCGGGGAAGCCGGTGCTGCTGGTGTCGTTCGGAACAGCGTTCACCGACCAGCTGCCGGTGTACCGGGCCTGCGTCGAGGCCTTCGCCGACTCGCCTTGGCACGTCGTGATGTCTGTCGGCGCTTTTGTGTCCGCTTCGGACCTGGGCCCGCTGCCACCGTCGTTCGAGGTGCAGTCCCGCGTCCCCCAGCTGGCGGTGTTGTCGGCGGCCTCGGCGTTCATCACCCACGCCGGGATGGGCAGCTGCACGGAAGCGCTGTGGTACAGCGTCCCCACGGTGGCCGTCCCCCAGGCCGCCGACCAGTTCGGCAACGCGGCGCAGCTGGAAACGCTGGGCGTGGGGCGGCACCTGTCGGCTGCGGACGTGACCGCCGCGTCGTTGCGTTCGGCGGTGGACGAGGTCGCCGGATCCGCCGAGGTGGCGGCGCGGCTGTCGTCGCTGTCCACGGAAATCCACGCCCACGGCGGCATTCCGGCGGCGGCTGATGCGGTGGAGGCGTTCTTGAAGTGAGGGTCGGGGAACGGTTCGTCCGGGAACCCCACCGCACTCAGGCTCTGATCTCGTTCAAGTAGTTGTAGATCGTGTAACGGGTCACGTCCAGGTGGGTGGCCAGGTGGTCGACCGCGTCCTTGATGAGGAAGAACCCCGCCTCGTCGAGTTCGCGCACGACGGCGGCCTTGTGGCGCTTCTTCATGAGGTCCACGGGGATGCCGGCCTTGCCGATGGCGCGTTCGACCAGGAAGTGCTGCAGGCTGTCGACGTCGGGTGGGAACGTCTCGGGCCGCGCGGCGGCCGTGTCGGAGGACGGCGACGTTTCGCTGTTCACGCACAGGCAGCCGACCGCCACGCCGGCGGCGTCGCGGAGGAAGAGGGTGGACGAGCGGATCGCGCGGCCGTCCGGGCCGTGGGTGCGGTAGTTGGTCAGGTCCTGCGTGGTGCCGCGGCGGACGAGGCCCAGCAGGAGGTCGGTCATGGGCCCGCCCACGGTGCGGCCGGTGACGTCGCCCGCGATGGCGACGATGGAGTCCGGCAGGCGGGACAGGTCGTGGAGCAGGACCTCGTTGCCGGGGCCCAGCATGGCGGCCAGCCCGTCGACGGCGGGGATCAGGGCAGTGAGCAACGCGTGCGTCGCGCCGCCCGAGACCACAGACGGAAAGGTCACCGTGGTGCGCGGGTGCAGGAGACTGTCCACAGCGGACCGGACGGCCTCCGCGGCGGAGACCGGCGTTGAAGCGTGCGGGGAAAGGCGGACGTGTTCCGGCCGCACCGTCGCCGCGATGCCGGCCGCCGACAGAGCCGCGCCCACCTGTTCCGCCGGGTGGCCGGGCAGCTCGAACGCCAGGATCCCCGCCCGACGGTCCACAGCGGACACGATCGTCGCGCCGAGCGACAGCAGCACTTCCTCCAGCGCGTCCACGCGTTCGCCGATCCGGCCGGCGATCGCTCCGACACCGGCTTCCTCCACCAGCTCCAGGGCCGCCGCGAAGGCGCCGGACGTGATGGGGCTGAGGTTGGAGATCGACCAGCCGGCGGCGGTCGTGTCGGCGGGGTGGATCTCGTCGTCGAACAGGCCGGGGTCGCGCGCGCCCGTCCAGCCGGACAGGATCGGGTCCATGCGCTCCAGCGCGCGGTCGGACAGCACCGCGAAGCCCGTGCCCCAGCCGGCCCGCAGCCACTTCTGGCCGCCGACCACGAGCACGTCCGCGACCTCCCACGGCGCCTCGATCACACCGAAGCCCTGGATCCCGTCGACGACCAGCAGCCGGTCGCCCACCACCTCGCGCAGCGCGGCGAGGTCGGCGCGGTAGCCGGTGCGGAAGTCGACGGCACTCACCGACACCACCGTCGTCTCAGGCGTCAAGGCCTCGGCCACCCGCGAGGGAGTCACAAAACCCGCAGGCAGCCGACGCAGGTGCACGCGCCCAGCCTGCGAAGCCCGCGCCCACGGATACGTGTTCGCCGGGAACTCACCCGCCGAGACCAGCACCTCGCCGCGGGAGTTGAACGCCGCCTGGAACAACCCGAGGCTGGTGTGCGGCAGCAGCACGGTGTGGTCGGTGTCGCTGCCGCACAGCCGCGCCGCGGCCGCCTTCGCGCGCGTCTCCTGGCGCATCAGCTCGTCCACAGTGGACGGTCCGGCCTTCGTCGCCGCTTCCAGCAGGTTCGCCGTGGTGTCGAGCACCGCGTGCGACGGCGGCCCGAACCGGGCGAAGTCGAGGTAGCCGGCGGGCTCGTCGAACTGCAGCAGGTACCGGGGCGAGATCCGCGTCACGAGAGGACCCGCGCGAGGAACTGGCGGGTGCGTTCGTGCTCCGGGTTCTTCAGCACAGTCTCGGGCGGGCCCGTCTCGACCACCGCGCCGTCGGCGAGGAACACCACCTCGTCGGCCGCCTCGGCGGCGAAGGCCATCTCGTGCGTCACGACCACCATCGTCATCCCCTCCCGCGCCAACGTACCCATCACCGCCAGCACCTCCCCCACCAGCTCCGGGTCGAGCGCCGACGTCGGCTCGTCGAACAACATCAGCTTCGGCTTCATCGCCAACGAACGCGCGATCGCCACGCGCTGCTGCTGCCCGCCGGAAAGCTGCGCCGGGTACGCGTCCGCGCGGTGGGCCAGCCCCACGCGGTCCAGCAGTTCGAGCGCTTCCGCGCGGGCCTGCGACGGGTTCGTCCCGAGCACGCGCACGGGCCCCTCGACCACGTTCTCCAGCGCCGTCCGGTGCCCGAACAGGTTGAACCGCTGGAACACCATGCCGATGTCGCGACGCTGGCGAGCGACGTCCTTTTCGCGCAGTTCGTACAGCTTCCCGCCGCGCAGCTTGAAGCCGATCGGCTCGCCGTCGACCCAGACCTGCCCGGCGTCGATGGTCTCGAGGTGGTTGAGGCACCGCAGAAAAGTGCTCTTGCCCGCCCCCGACGGCCCGAGCAAGCACACCACCTGACCTCGGTGCACCTCCAGGTCGATGCCCTTGAGCACCTCGGTGTTCCCGTAGCTCTTGCGCACGCCGACCGCACGCAGCAGTGGCCCTGAAGGTTCAGACACGGGCACTCCTCACCAACGGCATCCCCCGCAACGCCTTCCCCACCCTCGCCGCGGGCCCGCGATCGGCCGCGCCGAACGAGCGTTCCAGGTAGTGCTGCCCGACGCCGGCCACGGTCACCACGACCATGTACCAGATCGCGGCGGCGATGAGCGTTTCCATGACCAGCAGGTTGTTGGACGAGATGTTGTTGGCCGCGTGGATCAGCTCCGTCACGCCGATCACCGACGCCATCGACGTGCCCTTGAGCATGTTGATGAAGTCGTTGCCGGTCGGCGGGATGATCACGCGCATGGCCTGCGGCAGCACCACGCGCCGCAGGGTCGCGCCCGGTGTCATGCCGATGGACTTCGCGGCCTCGGTCTGCCCGACGTCCACACTGGTCAGCCCCGCGCGCACGATCTCGGCCATGTAGGCGCTCTCGTTCAACGCCAGGCCGAGCAGAGCCGCGGTGAACGCGCTGATCAGCACGTTCGTCTGCTCGTGGACGAGGTAACCGCCGAAGGGCAGCGGGATCGAGATCGTCGGGAAGATCAGCGCGAGGTTGTACCAGATCAGGATCTGCAGCAGCACCGGAAGCCCGCGGAACAGCCAGATGTACGCGGCCGCGAACCACTTCGCCACCGGGTTGGCGCTGCGGCGCAACAGGGCGATCAGGATGCCGAGCACGATGGCCACGGCCTGCGAGATCACCGCGAGCACCACGGTGTTGAGCAGCCCGACGGCCATCACCCGGTAGAACACGAAGTCGGGCACCGAGCCCCACTCGATCTGGGCCTGCGCGAGCGCGAACCCGAGCAGCACGAGCAGGGCGACGATGACCACCGCGCTGACCCAGCGGCCCCAGTGCTTCAGCCGGACGATCGGCAGCGGTTCAGCTCCCGCCATTGACGGCCGCCTCCTTGACCGCGCCCTGCTCCACGCCCCAGGCCTGCAGGATCTTGCCGTACGTGCCGTCGGCGACGAGCTCCTGCAGCGCCTGCTTCACGGCGTCGCGCAGCTTCGTGTTGGTCTTGGTGAAGCCGATGCCGTATGGCCCGCCCTCGATCGGCGCGCCGGGCACGACCTCGAAGAACTTGCCGTCGCCCGCGGTGCGCGAGATGTAGACGGCGCTGGGCAGGTCGTTGAGGATCGCGGCGACGCGGCCGGTGCGCAGCTGGTTCTGGTTCTGCGTGTCGGAGTCGGTGGCCGTGACGGTGATCGCCGGCTTGCCCGCCTGCGTGCACTTCGTGCTCTGCGCGGCGGCGAACTTCTGGTGGCTCGTGCCCTGCACCACGGCGACGTTCTTGCCGCACAACGTGTCCGGGCCCGTGATGCCGTCGGGGTTGCCCTTGCGGACCATGATCGTGATGCCGGAGGAGAAGTAGTCGACGAAGTCGATCTGCTGCTGGCGTTCCTTGGTGTCGTTCATCGCGGCCATGGTCAGGTCCACGCGGCCGGACTGCAGGCTCGTGATCAGCGAGCCGAAGGCCATGTCCTGGTAGGACACCGTGACGCCGAGCTTCGCGCCGATCGCCTTCGCCAGGTCCACCTCGTAGCCGATCGGCGTCTTGCCGTCGCTCGAGTAGAAGTTGTTGGGCGCCGACTGGATGTTCGACGCGAGGTGCAGCGCCTTGGCCTGCGCGACGGCGGGCGGCAGGGCGGCGGTGAGCTGCGCGTCCGGCTTCACGGCCGCGATGAGCGCGGTGTTGTCCGGGATGGGCGAGGCTCCCCCGCCGGCCGGCTGCTGCGTGCCGCCGGCGCCGTCGGGACCACCTCCGCAGGCCGCGGTGACGAGGGCGAGCGCACCGGTCAGCAGGGCGGCCTGCCAGGCGCGGGTACGGGACGGCGACGGCATCGGGGACCTCCAGGGCATCGTGATGGCCGGAACGGTACAACTGGTTGTTGAAGAGGTCAACAGGCAGTTGAAGTTCGCTGGTCCGCTAAGGTTCGATCATGCGCATCGGAGTGCTCGGAGCCGCGGGCATCGTCCCGGAAGCCCTGCTCAAGCCGGCCCGGGAGAACCCGGACGTCGACATCGCGGCCATCGCGGCGCGCGACATCTCGCGCGCCCACGAGTTCGCCACGAAGCACCGCATCCCCGAGGTGCACGCGAGCTACGAAGAGCTGCTCGCCGACCCGTCGATCGACGCCGTGTACAACCCGACGCCCAACGGTCTCCACGGCCGCTGGACCCTCGCCGCCCTGGCCGCCGGCAAGCACGTGCTGTGCGAGAAACCCTTCACCGCCAACGCTTCCGAGGCCCGCCTCGTCGCCGACGCGGCCGAAGCGGCCGGGCTCGTGGTGATGGAGGCCTTCCACTACCGCTACCACCCGTTCACGCGGCGCATGGAGGAACTGCTGGCGTCCGGCGAGCTGGGCGAGGTGCAGCACATCGAGACCGCGGTGTGCTTCCCGCTGCCGCGCTTCAAGGACATCCGCTACAACCTGTCCCTCGCGGGCGGCGCGACCATGGACGCGGGCTGCTACGCCGTCCACATGGCGCGCGTTCTGGGCGGCGCGACCCCGACGGTTGTCGACGCCCGCGCCAAGCTGCGTTCCCCGGAAATCGACCGCGCCATGACCGCGTCCCTGCGCTTCCCCTCCGGCGCGACGGCCCGGGTGCGCGCTTCACTCTGGTCGTCGGACGTCCTGCGCATCAGCGCCCGCGTGGTCTGCAGCGGCGGTGAGCTGCGGGCGATCAACCCGCTGTCACCGCAGTTCTGGCACCGCCTGTCCGTCCGGCGCGGCGATTCCCGCTCAGTGGAACGCTTCTCCCACCGGCCTTCGTACGCCTACCAACTGGAAGCCTTCGCGGACGCGGTGTTGCGCGACGTGCCAGTGCCGACGTCGCCCGCCGACGCCGTCGAAACCATGACCGTCGTCGACGCGATCTACGAAGCCGCCGGCCTGCGCCCGCGCGTCCCCACGTCCTGACGCACCTTCATCAACGCGAACCCCAGCAGGTTGAGCCCCCGCCACGCGCGGGGCTCGCCCACCCGCTTGTCGTCCGGCGCCAGCCCGATCCCCCACACCCGATCCACCGGGCTCGCCTCGACCAGCACGCGCTCCCCCGTGTTCGCCAGGAACTCGGCCAGCCCGGCGTTCTGCCCGAACTTCGCCGCGTTCCCTTCCACGACGATGTCGAACCGGTTGGCGTTCCACAGTTCGTCGTTGAAGCCTCTTACTTCGCGGCCCAGCGCCTTCGCCGCCCCCGGATGCCGCGCCTGGTGAATCCGCTCCGCCGCGGCTTCGTCTCCGAACAGGATCGCCTTCCGCCACATCATGTAGTGCTCGGCGGTCGCGAACATCCGCCCGCCCACCTCGAACCCCGCCGGCCACCACTGACTCAGGCAGCCCGCCCCGATCCGCCCACCGGGCTCGGGCCGGTGCCCCCAGAACGGTAAGTACTTGAAACGCCGCCCCCGGTCCAAGGCACGACAGAGCTCATCGAACGTCCGCGGCTGTGGTCCCATACGGACAGTGTGAACGAGTGCGGGGAGTTTTGCCCGGGGTTTTCGCAGGTTGGCGCACTGGAGGCGGGGCGGTTGGGGGATCGGGGGCGGCTGGATGGGGGATGGAGGGTTGTCGGTGAGCGGGATTTGGGTGGGGGTTGTTGGTGGGGTTCGGTGGCTGTGGGGTTGCCGGGCGCGTGCTTGATTCGGTGTGGCGCTCGCAGTTCGGGCCCATCGTGACGATGCGACTCGGCTTGCTCCGGCGGCGACGTTTGGCTCATGGCAGCAGCGCGATTTGACCTATCCCTGTTTCGCGAAGCGGCCGAGCCCGGCAACTCAAGGCCACCCAATCTCGCCTCGCGAAGAGAACAACCACGCCACCCAGCCAAGCCTGGCGGAGCGAGACAGCCCGACAACACGACGCCGCCCAGCCTCGCCTCGCCTCGCCTCGCGAAGCAAGACACCTCACATCGCGTCTCGGCTTGCCTCGACAACGCGCGTTGGCTCACTCCCACACGAAACCCGACCCACTCCGACCGCCCGATCGAGCCACCAACAACACAACGCCGCCCAGCCCCGCCTCGCGAAGCAACCCACCCCACAACCCACCGCCACGGGGCCTCCGAAACAGAACCCTCCTCCCCACTCCCCCTTGGTTCCCCACCACACAAGCCACACCTTCCCCCACAACAAAACGCAACGGGCCCTCCCAACTGCGGAAGACCTCCCACCCCCTCCCCTTCCCCACCCGGCTCCCCGGCAAGAAGCCTCAGCGCGGTTCGGGGCTGGTTGTCAAGGTACTCTTTCCAGCCTTGACAACCAGCCCCGAACCGTAGCCATAATTGTCGGCTTCGGGGAGCTCTCGCCAAGTGCTTTTGTCTTTTCGCCGTTAGGCGAATCTTGGACCCACAAGAGAAAAGAGCCGCCTAACGGCGGAAAAGATATGCACATATCACCACCCCGATTTTTCTATCGTTCTACGGTGCTCACTTTGTGTCAAGGCTGGAAAGAGTACCTTGACACAAAGCGACCACCGTAGAGAAGGTAAAGAATCGGGGGGCCGCCGGGGGAAAGGATGTTGAAGGAGTTTTCGCTGCCGTTTGGGTGGGGTGTTGCCGATGCAACGGCGTCCGCGCGGCCGAGCAGATGGCTGGGACCGTCAGCCTTCAGCCTCGTCCTCGAACCAGTCGCCGATGTTCTTCCAGGCGAACTCCAGCAGCCAAGACTCGTCACCGGCAAGCCACCCGCCACCAGCAATGATGACCTTGTCGCGGGAAACAGTCAGCGTCTGATAATGGCGGGAAGGGGAACCGTCGCGGTATTCAACTTGGTAAGTCCCATTGGGTCTGTACCAGACTTGCCAATAGGTGTTCTCGACACCACCATCAAGAATCAAGTGGCCGCCGCGCGGCAAGACCTCCATGACGGCGGCGACGTTGTCCCCGGTCGGGTTCTCCACGTTGAGGCCCGTGGATGTCTGCATCGTGACCAAGGTGATCACCTCTCCGGTAGGCGAGCCGAAGGATATCGTCACGACGAGCGTTGACTGCGTCACGACAACCACAACCCAACCCCCACCCGGCCGAGGCTGCCTCGCCAGCTAGCGTGGCCCGTATGGAGATCGACCTCAGCACCCGCGGCGAAGAGTTCCGGGCTTTCTGGACCGAGCGGAGGCTCGCCTCCCTCACGACAGTCCGGCCGGATGGCACGCCGCACGTCGTGGCTGTGGGGGTCACCGTCGACTTCGAGGCCGGTGTGGCCAGGGTCATCACGTTTTCCGACTCCCACAAGGCGCGCCTGGCCGAGGCGGCGGGTGAAGGCGGCGTGGCGGCGGCGGTCTGTCAGCTCGACGGGCCCGTGTGGTCCACGCTGGAAGGGCGAATGGTCCTCCGCGACGACCCGGAGGCCGTCAAGGACGCGGAGGATCGGTACGCCGCGCGGTACCGGCAGCCGAAGCCCAACCCCAAGCGGGTTGTGTTGGAGATCCGGATCAGGCGGGTCATCGGCAACGCCTAGGCACGGGCGTGCACCAGCCAGGTGTACTCCGCGATCAGGGCGGCAAGATCCGTGTCCTCGCCGGCGGCGGCCAACTGCTGGTGCCCGACGAGCATTGCCAGGCCGAGGGCGGTGAGGGTGCGGGCGAGGGCGGCGTCCCCCACCAGGCCCTTCACGGCGCGCCCCACGGTTCGGAGGCGGGCGTCGTCCACGCGTTTCTGGGCGGCTCGCACGGCTTCGTCGTTCGCGGCCCAGGCGCGGATCGCCGCTTCGGCCTTGTGGTGCAGGCCGAGGGTGAGCTCCATCAACGCCGCGAAATCGGCGGCGGGGCCGGACTGGCCGAACGAGCCCGAGGCAAGGATCAAAACCTGCCGGTTCTCCCAAAAGCCCAACAAGTCCTCGACGAAAGCCGACCAGCCGCCGAAGTGGTGGTAAAAGGAGCCGCTGGTCACGCCCAAATCGCGGCACAGACGGCCGACGTTCAGGCCGGCGAAACCGTCGCCGGCCAACACCGCCAAAGCCGACTCGAAGTACTGTTCCCGGGTCACCGCGGCCATCAGACGTTGCGGTCCCGATCCCGCCAATAAGGCTCGCGCAGAGAACGCTTCAGGATTTTCCCCGTGGCGTTGCGGGGCAATGCTTCGAGGACGTCGACGCTGCTCGGGCACTTGAAGTGGGCCAGGCGCTCGCGGCAGAACTCCAGCAGCTTGTTCACGTCGAGGACCTCGCCCGGCACCGGCGCGATCACGGCCTTCACCTGCTCGCCCCACCGATCGTCCGGCACGCCGATCACGGCGACCTCCGCGACGCCGGGGAACTCGGCCACCACGCGTTCCACCTCGGGCGAATAGACGTTCTCACCGCCGGTGATGATCATGTCCTTCACGCGGTCTTCCAGAAACACGAACCCGCCGTCGTCGACGCGGCCGACGTCGCCCGTGCGCACCCAGCCGTCGACGATCGTCTCGGCGGAGGCCTCGGGTTTGCCCAGGTAGCCGGACATCCGCTGGTCCGTGCGGATCCACACCTCGCCCGAGTCGGCGTCCTCCAGGGTCGCCGGGTCGACGATCCGCACCTCGACGCCGGGCACGGGGGTGCCGGCCGAAGCCAGACGCTCGGGGCGGGACGCGTCGCGGTGGGCGGCGCCGTCGAGCGTGGTGACGGCGCCGGAAAGCTCCGTCATGCCGTACACCTGCACGAACTCCATGTCCGGCCACGCGGCCAGCGCCGTGCGCAGCAGCGGAAGCGGCATCGGGGAAGCGCCGTAGCCGAGGTACTTCAGGCGCGAGAAGCCGGCGATCGCCTGCTCGCCCGCCTGCACGATCGCGCCGACCACCGCCGGCACGAGGAACGCGTGCGTCGCCCCCGCGGCCAGGGCGCCGAACAACGACGGGGCGTCCGGCTCGCGGGTCATGATCGTCGGCAGGCCGGTGAGGAAACCCAGGATGGCGTAACAGGTTCCGCCGACGTGGAACAGCGGCATGGCCACGAGGTTCTTGTCGCCGTCCGCCATGGGGAACGCCGTGCCCACCGCGATGCCGTGCGTCAGCACGCTGCGGTGAGTCAGCACGGCACCCTTCGGAAAGCCCGTGGTGCCACTGGTGTACATCACGAGCACACCGTCGTCCTCGGCGACCGGCGGCAAGTCCACAGAGGACGCATCACCGGCCGAGACAAGCGCCTCGAACGCGTCGGATTCCCCGCCCACGACAACGAACCGCCGCAGAGCCGGCAGCCGGTCGCGGATTCCCTCCAGAACGGGCAGCAGCTCCGCCCCGACGAAAACGATCTCCGCACCGGAATCCGCGAGAATGTAAGCCAGTTCGTCCGGCGAGAGCCGCCAGTTCGCGATCGCGTTGGCCGCCCCCAGGGCCGCCACGGCGAAGGACACCTCGAGGCACGCCGGGTGGTTCTTGTCCACGAACGCCACCCGGTCGCCGCGCCCGACGCCTTCGGCCGCCAGAGCCGCGGACAGCCGCCGCACGCGGTCGTCGAACTGGGCCCAGGTCCGCGTGACGCCGCCGAAGGTCACCGCCGGCTCGTCGCCCCGCTCGCGCGCCCAGTGTTCGAGAACGTCTCCCAGCAGGCGGAAGTCGGGACGGTCGTCGACAGCCACGTGTGGCTCCCTTCGCAGGCACCAGCGCCATAGAGTGCTCTATGGTGCGACGCCGAAACCCCGGCCGTCAACACCCCGGCCAGGGGAAACCCGCTCAGGCGAACAGCGCCAGCACCCCTTCGGCGCTGCGCACCACCACGTGCGCAGCCGCGCGCTCGGCCGGCGGGCGGTCCTGCCGTTCGGCCTCGTGCCGCCACCGCAGCACGGCGTCGGCGCCGGCGGCGTAGACCTCCCGGGGATCGGACTCGAAGTCGAGGCCCAGCCGTTCCTCCGGCGTGGTCCCCTGCGCCCCCAGCAGCCGCACGGCCTCGTCCGCCGGTTCGCCGGACAGCGCGGTCCGGCCGCCGCGGATGTCGGCGATCAGGCGCAGCTCCGTGAAGTCGTGGGCGGTCGCCGCGAAGCGCTCCACCCGCGCCTCCAGCCGGTCGCTGCCCGGCCGCGGTTCGTTCTGCAGCACGGCTTCCAGCCGCACCACCGCCGTCCGCGCCTTCAACGCTTCCGCGCGCGCCGCGAAGCACCCCGCGACGGTGTCCCGCAGCTCGCCCAGACCACTGCGCCGCACGAGCTCCGTGGACAGCTTCACGCGGCTGTCGCTGCCCGTGCGGATCAACGTCAGCGCCAGCTTCACCCCGAACAACCCGAACCGCGAAACCAGCGACCGCCGCGTGTCCACCGAAACGGGACCGGGGAACGCGGGATCGGTGAACGCGTCCACCGACAGCAGGTAGCGCTCCAGCTCCTCGCGCGGCACGGCGGCGAACGCGGCCAACAGCTCGAACTCGTCGTCGGTGAACGCCCGGGCGCCGTACGCGAGCTGCGCGGCCACCGCGATCACGCCCTGCGCCCCGCTGCACAACGGGTCCTCGCGCCACGCCCGGCGGGCCAGCTGCTTGGCCGTGAGCAGCGCGTCGATGCGGCCCGCGCCCGTCTCGTCGGCGCGCGCGAGCACCAGGACCGTGTCGACGGCCGTCTGCCGCGCGAACGCCGAGCGCGCGGCCGGGTGCGCGCTCGCCAGCTCGTCGGGCTCGAGGTGGCGCAGCAGCCGCACGGTCGCGTCGGTCAGCACCGCGGCGGACGGGTCGTCGACGAGCGTCAGGTCGCGCAACGACCGCGTCTCGCCGAGCGCCGCCGCGAGCGTCGACTTGCCCGTGCCCGGCGCGCCGGTGATGCCGACGCGCAGCGGTTCGTCGAGGTGGTTCAGAGCTTCGTGCAGCGACGCGGCCGCGCGCGGGCTGTCGCGGTACAGACCGCAGGCTTCGGCCAGCAGGCCGCGGACGTCCTCGGTCACGCCGGCAGCTCCCTCGGTGCTCGGCCGGCGAGCACACCCAGCTCGCCGGCGCGCTGGTGCAGACCGGCGAGGCGCTCGATCTCGCGGCGCAGCTTGACCATCCGCCGTTCCCGCTCGGCCGAGCCGGCGATGATCGTCTCGCGTTCGCGCGCGAGCTGGTCGGCCAGCTCCTCGGCCAGCGCGGTGAAGTGGTCGCGCAGTTTCCGCTGCACGCCGCGGATCGCGTCTCGGCATTCCTTGGAGAACCGCAGGAAGACGTCGTCGACGTGGCGCTGCGCGGTCATCTTCGCCACGGCCTGGCGGCGCTGCAGCCGCATGCCGCCCTCGTCGCTGATCGTCTTCGCCGCGAAGGCCGCGCCCGCACCGAGCGAGACGGGGTTGATCAGCGGCAGACCCGCGAGGCTCGTGACGAGGCCGAACATCAGCACACCGCCGTAGGACCCGCGCAGACCCGTGAACAGCTTCTGCCCGATCTTGAACCCCTCGATGCGCGGCTGGCGGACGTCGGCGATCAGCTCGGCGCCCGACTCCCCGAGCCGCAGGTCGTGCAGGTCGTACTGCGCCCCGAACGCCGCGGCGACGGCCTGCGCGATCCACTCCGCGCGATCGGCGGTGAAGTTGTAGTTCGTCTCCACGGCCTCGGCGAGCGTCTTGTCGAGCCACGGCCCGAACTCGTCCCACACCTTCACCGGGTCACCCTTGTCGAAGGTCTCGTCGATGGTCTCGACGATCTTGCGGGTGCGCTCGCGCAGGTCGTACTCGGCGTCGGACTGCAGGTCGGCGATCTCGTCGGCGAGCAGGTTCTGCCAGCGGGTGTTGCGCTTGCGCAGCTCGTCGGCCTTGCGCTGCGCGCGGTGCAGCAGGGTCGTCTGGTCCACGCCCGCGTCCTGCCCGGCGAGCTCCGCGCGGGCCCGCAGCGTCTCCACGAGCTCCGCGGCCGCCGCGCGCACGCTCAGGGCGGCCAGCACGGCGCTCGTGTGCTCCGGCGGCCGCGCGGCCTGCTCCGCGATCCACGCGAGCAGCGCGGGGAAGCCGGAGCGAGTGTTGAGGTCCTGGTCCCCTGCCTTCGCCGCGGCCATGCGCACGGTGGCCGACACAGGCAGCACGGGCGAGTCGATGCCGGCGCCGGCCAGCAGCGCGCGGTCGCGTTCGGCGACGGCGCGCCAGCTCGGGCTGGCGTCGATCTTCGTCAGGGCGAGCACGACGTGGGGGCACCACGTGCGGACGTGGTGGGCGAGCGCGACTTCCGCTTCGCCGAGCGGAGTGGTGGCATCGGAGACGAGCACAACAGCGTCGGCATCGGCCAGCACGTCGAGGGCGGCGGCGGTGCGCGGCGAACGCGGGTCGCCGATCGCGGGGGTGTCGACGAGCACGAGGCCCCCCGAAAGCAGTTCCCGCGGCACGCCGACCTCCACGCGGCGCAGCGAGCCAGGGGGGCGCGCGCCGACTTCACCGGTGAGGCGTTCGACCGGCACGGGCACACGCTCGTCGGCGCGGCCGACGAGCGTGGCGGTGGGCTGGGCGGAGTAGCCGATCTCCACCGGCACGGCGGGAGTCGCGGCGTCGCCAACGCTGCAGACGGGTGCGTTGAGCACGGCGTTGACCAGGTAGCCCTTGCCCTGCTTGGGAAAACCCAGCACGGCGATGCGGGTGACGCCCGGCGGACGGTCGCGGCGCCGGCGCAGGCGCTGCACCAGGTCTTCGCGGCCGTGGGACCGGCAGGCGTCCAAGGTCTCGTCGAGCACTTCGAGCCAAGCGGGAGCGGTCACGTCGAAGGAGTGTCCCCCGTGCACGAGGAGTGAGCGAACCGGGTGGTGGCTCCGCGGTCGCACCCAGACCGCGGAGCCACTCCGTCAAAGCCGGTGAATCACAGGTGCAGGTCGAGCCCGGCGCCGCCGTGGCTGGTCTCCGCACCGGCCTGGAGGTCGAGGCCCAGCGTGTGCTGGCCCAGGTCCGTGACGGTCGAGACGGTGTCGTGCACCGCGCCGAGGCCGGCGTCGGTGCCCGTGTGCGCGTCGGTGCCCGCGTGCGCGTCGGTGCCCGTGTGCGCGTCGGCGCGCTCGCCGCCCAGGTCCGGAACGACCGAGTGCGTGAGCCCCTGAACCTCGTTGGTCACGCCGCCCACGGCGTGGTCCAGGCCGCCGAGGCCGTTGGTGAGGTTGCCCACCTGGTCGGTGACGGAGCCCGCGAGGTCGCTGACGTGACCCTCGACGCCGGTGGCGGACTGGGCGAGGTTGCTCGTGAGGCCACCCACGGGGGCCATGGCGCCACCGGCGACCGGCAGGTCGCTCGCGTGCAGCGGCGCGGAGCCGTCGACCGCACCGGTGACCTGGCCGGCGACGTCCTGGACCTGCGCGACGGCGCCGCTGACAGCGCCGGCGTCGAGGCCGCCCGAGAGGTCGTTGACCAGACCGAAGGCGCTGGTCGGGTCCTGCGCGAGGGCGGTGACGCCCGCGGCGGTGTTCTGCAGGTCGGTCACGCCGGACAGCGCGCCGACGGCGGGCAGCTCGCCCACGACGGGGAGGTCGCCCACGGCGGGCAGCTCGCCGACGGCCGGCAGCGCCGGCAGACCCGGGACGGCGGGCAGCGCCGGGACCGAGAGGCCGTCGACGCCGGGCAGGCCCAGCGACGCGGTCAGCGCCTGCAGCTGCTCGATGGCGCCCTGGGGGCCGTCGGCGAGGACGCCGGTGAGGTCGCCCGCCTGCGGGAGGTTGCCGAGCGAGCCCAGGTCGTCGACCGGGATGTAGTCGAGCACCAGCGGCATGACCTCGTGCACGTCGGCGGCGCTGATGTCGCCGAGACCGGCGGCCTGCAGCGCGGCTTGCGGGTCCTGCGCGAAGGCGGCCAGCGACATCGGGTCGCTGAGCAGGTTGAGCGTGAAGTCGTGCAGGGTCTGCACCGGGTCCATGTGGGGATCTCCAGAGGTGTTGATTACGGGGGATTGGCCCGGCCGTCCCCGGCCAGGTTGCCGATGAAGGTAGAGACGGGACTCCCGGCCCACATCGGGGTTCACTCCCAGTTGTCGCGCGTTGCGCCGTTAGGGGGTCGGCGGCTCCCCGTTAGGGAGCGGGGGTGACCCGTCGACCCGTCAGTGGGGTTAAAACCGACATTCGCCCGGCGATCGTGACCCGAACGCGTGAGGATGTTCGGGGGCTCCGGGGTTCGGTCGGGAACCGCTCCGGAACGCCCCCTCGAAACCGGCTCCACCCCTGTTCACGTCGGCGTTCACTAACAGTCGCAGCTCACTCAGCCGTTAGGGGGTCGATATGAGATCGTTAGGGAGTTACGGGCTCATCCGTTCGGGGGCTCGGTTGGGTAAATCCCACCCGCCCTTGCCCGGATGACCCGAACGGGTGAGGATGGCGTACCCCTAGGGGGCGGATTGCTCTCCTTGGCCCGCCCCGGTGCGACGAAGGGAGGAAGCGGCGTTGCCCTATGTGCTCGGCATCGATGTCGCCCACACCCAGACCCACGCCGCCACCCGCCGCAAGCTTGCCGACGGCTGGGGCGCCCCCGAACCGCTGTGGCTCGGCGAGAGCTCGCCGGCCGCGGCCACGGCGTTATTCCTGGACGATGAGGGTTACCTGCTCACCGGCGACGCCGCGGCGCGCGCCGGAACGAGCGTTCCGTCTCGGTTGCTGACCGGGTTCCACCGCCGCATCGGCGACGACGTTCCCGTGTTCGCCGGGGGCGAGCGGTTCTCGCCGGAGTCACTCACCGCAGTCCTCGTCGAGGGCATCGCGGAGCACGCGGGTGCTCAACTGGGAGGAGCACCGCGCCACCTCGTCGTCACCCACCCCGGTGATTGGGGCGACTACCGGCGTGACCTTCTGCGACGAGCGCTGGGGCAATCCGGCTTCGCCGCCGTGACCTTGGTGCCGAGTTCGATCGGCGCCCTTCATGCCCACCTGCCCGATCCCGGCGCCGGCGACCGGACGGCCGTGGTGTGTGACTTCGGACCCGACGGCGTCACGGTCACGCTGGCCACGGCGTCCGGCGCGGGCGGCTGGGTCGCGCGCACGAGCACCGAGGGCGTGGCGCCCGCGGCGGCCGTGAGCACGGCTTTCGCGCTCGCCCACGGGATTTCGGTGCTGCCCGAGCAGCTGGCGGGCATCGTGTTCTCCGGCGAACCCGGCCCGGGCGTGCTTCCGGGCCGGTTGCCGTGCCCCGTGTTCGTCTCGCCCCAGCCCCCGCTCACGGCCGCGTTCGGAGCCAGTAGCCTCGCCGCTCAACGGATGAGCCCGCCCGCCCGGCGGGAGCAGCCCGTCGCCGAGACGACCCTGATCCCCAAGGTCGACTCGGTACCCGAGCTCACCGAGCGGCCCTCCCCGCCGCCGGTGGACATCACGCCCTTCGAGCTCCCCGAGCCCGAAGGCGCCGCGAAACTGCTCCGCCGGTGGCGTCCCCTCGCCGCCGCGGCAGCGGTGCTCGCGATCGGTTCCTCGGTCCTGATCGCCGCTCTCTCCTCCCACGAAGCCACGGCGGACAAGGGAACCGCCCCGGCCCACCCCGCGTCCCTCACGTCATGCGCCCGCCCGGGCGCGGCCCCCACCGGTGAAGGTCACTGTTGAACGCACTGCTGGCGAAAACCGGCACCGACGCCGTCCACCCCGTTGCCCGGCTGCTCCTCGCGGAGCTGGCGGCTGCCTCCGAGACGCCCGCGCGGCTCGTGGTCGTCGCGCCCGGCGGCTACGGCAAGACCACGTTGCTCGGCGCACTCGAGTCCGGCTGCCGCGAGGCCGGCGTCGACGCGACGCTGGTCGACGACGCCGACCAGCTCGGCGAAGACGACCTGGCGAGACTGACGTCGCTGGCGGGACCGGTCGTGCTGGCGCACCGGCCGAACCCGCGTTCGGAAGCGTTGCGCGTGTTGGCCGAGCCCTTTGCCCGGCAGGTGGCCTTGCCGCCGCTGGACGCCGACGAGGTCGGCGCGCTCGCGCGGCAGCTCACGGGCCGGCTCGTCGACGGGACGGCCGCGGCTGCGTTGCACTCCCGGACCGGCGGCGTGCCGCGGCTGGTGGAGCGGGCGGTGACCGAGCAGCTCGGCGAGTTCCGGGCCGAGCTGGCGGAGCTCGACGACGACGTGCTGAGGTACTTGATCGCGGCGGAGGCCGGGGCCGGGCGCAATCTCGACCTGCTGTGCGCCTTGCTGGAGCTGGCGCCGGACCGGTTGCCGGAGGTCGTCGACGGTGCCCGGGCGACGGGGCTGCTCGACGCGAACGACGAGTTGCTGCCGGTCGCCGCGGAGGCCGTGCGGACGTACGGGCCACCGGCACGCCGGCTGACGGTGTTGCAGCAGCTCGTGGAGATCCAGCTGCGCGGCGGGTTGCCCGTGCTGGAGCTGGCGAAGTCGTTGCTGGACACGGGAAGTTCGGGCGCGAGCGCGGCGGCCGCGTTCGCCGCGGCGGCCGGCGAGGCCCTGCCTGGAGACGCGAAGCTGGCGGCGCGGCTGTTCGCAGCCGCCGCCGACGCCGGCGCGCGCGACACGGCCGTGACCACGGGGTGGGCGCGAGCGGCGGCGTTGTCGGGTGACCTCGACACGGCGCTGCGCCTGGGTGACGGGATGTTGAGCGGCGACGATCCCGAGGCGCGGGCCGCGGGGGCGGAGATCGCCGCGACGGTACTGGCGCACCGGGGTGAGCTGGCGCGGAGTGCGGAGCTCTACCGGTGGGCCGCGGCGGCGGACGCTTGCGCGCCCGGTGACGGTGACGGGCCGGATCTGACGGCGTCGACCTGGGGTGCGCCCCGGACCACGCCCGGACACAACGCGCCCGTGCCTGGTGAGGCTTGGGCGCCTTCGTGGACCAACGCCCGCGGGCCCGAGGTGTACCGGTGGGCCGGGCGCGGGGCCGCGAACGCGTTCGCCGCGATCGCGCTCGCCGGCTCCGGACAGCTGGCCGCGGCGCGCAACCTCGTGGACGCGCCCGTGCCCGGGGTGGCGCCGACGTTGTTCGCGGGGGCCGTGGCGCGGACGGCCGACGGCATCGTCGACTCGGTGAGCGGGCAGGGCGCGGACACGCTCTCGGCGCTCGTCGGCGCGGCCGCGATGCTCGAGCCGGCCGCGACGGGCGCGCCGCTGCCGGACAGCCCGGCCGCGCTGGCCGCGCTCGTCGGACTGCACTCGGGTGAGCTGGGGCTCGCCGAGTCGGTGCTGGACCGCGCGCTGGCCAGCGGCGTCGGCGGCGACCTCCTCACCGCGCGGCACCGGCTGTTGCTCGGCTGGGTCGCGATGACCAGCGGGCACCTCACCGCCGCCGCCGAACACCGCGACGCCGTGGCGGGCACCCGCCTCGAAGCCCGCGACGAGCTCTTCTTCGCGACGCTCGAACTCGGCCTCGCCCGGCGCGCGAGCGACCTGGTGGGGCTGCAGCAGTCGTGGGACCGCGCGTACCAGGCGTCGATGCGGCAGCAGACCGACCTGTTCACCCTGCTGCCGCTGGGCGAGCTGGCCATCGCCGCCGCCCGCACCGGCGCGCACGCGAAGCTCACGCGCCAACTGCGCCACGCCCACGCCATGCTCGGCGAACTCGGCAACCCTCCACTGTGGACGGTTTCCCTGTGCTGGCACGAGCTGCACGCCGCCATCACCGTCGAAGACCTCGACACCGCTTCCCACCAGCTGGCCGCCCTGACGAGCTTCGCCGGCCACGGCCGTTACCCCGCCGCGCTGGCCCGCGCCGCCACCTGCTGGCTCGCCGTTCTCGGCGGCGCCTTCGACCACGACGAGGTCTCCGCGGCCGCCGCCGAGCTCCACGAGCTCGACCTCTGCTGGGATGCCGCGCGGCTCGCCGGCCAGGCCGCCATCCGCACGTCCGACCGCAAAGCCATGGTCCAGCTCCTCGAAGGCGCCCGCCAGTTCCAGGCCGGCACCGGCCGCCGCGAATCCGCCACCCCGGAACCCGGCGCCGCCCCCGGCCTCAGCACCCTGAGCGAACGCGAGCTCGAAGTCGCTCGCCTCGTCGTCGACGGCCTGACGTACAAACAGGCCGGCAGCAAGCTGTTCATCTCGGGCAAAACCGTGGAACACCACATGGCACGCATCCGGGCCAAGCTGGGTGCCGCGGACCGCCGCGAGCTGCTGGCGACGCTGCGGGAGCTGCTCGCCAAACCCGACTTCTCCTGACGCCGGGGCAGGTGCGCGTCAGTCGCGGCTGGGGCCGAAGCGTTCCGTCTTGATCGCGTGCGGCGAGTGGCCCAGCGCCAGCAGCGCGTCGGCCACCGTCTCCACGAAGGAGGTCGGCCCGCAGACGTACGAGGTGGGCCCGAAGTCCGCCGGCCAGCCGGCCGTGTTGAGCGTCGCCACGCTGAGGCGGCGGGGAATGCCGGCGGCGCCCTCGGGGAGTTCGCGGGTGTAGACGTACGTGACGTCCAGGCCGGCGTACGGCTTGCGCAGCTCTTCGGCGTAGAAGAGGTCCGCGGGGGTCCGCACGGAGTACACCAGGCGGAACAACGCGCGGCTCCCGGCAGCGCGGCGGGCGCGGATCATCGCCATCAGCGGCACGACTCCGGAGCCGCCCGCCACCAGGAGGACGGGGGCGGGTTCGGTGGGACGCCAGACGAACCAGCCGCCGATCGGGCCGCGGATCTCGACGGGGTCGCCGACGGCGTAGGGGCCCGTGAGGTGCTCCGAGACCTCGCCGCCGGGGACTCGCTGGATCGTCAGCTCGAGGCGGTCACCGTCGGACGGCGCGGCGAGGGAGTAGCTGCGCTGGGCGGTGTAGCCGTCGGGGGCGGTGAGGCGGACGTCGACGTGCTGGCCCGCGAGGTGGCCGGGCCAGCCGGGGACGTCGAACACGAGGGTGCGGGCCGTCGCCGTCTCCTGGCGGATCTCCGCGAGGTACGCGACGCGCCAAGCTAGTCGCCCTGATACCGCTGTTCGCGCCATGGGTCTCCGTAGTCGTGGTAACCGGACGACTCCCAGAAGCCCGGCTCGTCCTTCGTCGCAAGTTCCAGGCCGCGCACCCACTTCGCCGACTTCCAGAAGTACAGGTGCGGCACCAGCAGCCGCGCCGGGCCGCCGTGTTCGGGGGTGAGCGGCTTGCCGTTGTACTCGTACGCGATCCACGCCTGCCCGTCGAGCAAGTCGGCCAGCGGCAGGTTGGTGGTGTAGCCGCCGTAGGAGTGCGCGAGCACGTAGTCGGCCTCGGTGTCGAGGTCGCCGATCAGCGTCTCCACGGGCACACCACGCCAGCGCGTGTCGAGTTTGGACCACTGCGTGACGCAGTGGATGTCCACGGTGAACTTCTCGCTCGGCAGAGAGATCAGCTCGCGGAACGACCACGAGCGCTTCTCGCCCTTCTCCGTGGTGACCGCGAACTCCCACTTGTCCAGGTGCACGCGCTGTGTCGGCCCCGCCGACAGCACGGGGAAGTCCTCCGTGAGGTACTGGCCGGGCGGCAGCCTCGGGTTGCCCCCACGGGCGCGACCGGTGAACCCCGGTGTGATGACACCCATCGCGGACTCCTTTCGCCGGCCATCGAACGCCCAGCGCAGCCTACCCGCGAACGTGCAGTCCGAGCGACGTCACCAGCACTGCCGCTTGTTCAGGCGACACGATGGCGCCGCCGAGCTCGGCGTGCACCGGGTCGAGCGCCGACAGGTCACTCCCCCGCAGCTCGGCGCCGCCGAACTTCACGTCCAGCAGCTCCGCGCCCGACAGGTCGACGTCGGCGAACGTCGACCCCGTGCAGTCCGCGCGCGTGAGGTCGGCCTCGCGCATCCGCACGCCCTGGAACGTCGCGCCGCGCAGGTCCGCGCCCGCCAGCCCCGCGAACGACCAGTCGCCCCCGAGCACCTTCATCGGCCGCAGCGCGCACTCGGTGAACCGGCTGCCGACGAGCTTGCACCCGCTGAACTCCGCGTCGAACAGGTTGCAGCGCGTGAAGCTGCAACCGGTGAACGCCGTGTCCACGTGCTTCGACGCGTTGAAGCGCACGTTGCCGAACACGCAGTCGACGAACGAGACACCGCGCGTGACGGCCTCGGTGAGGTCGACGTCGTGGAAGTCGCACCGCTCGAACCGGCGCCCGGTCAGCTCCTCGGCGTACCAGTCCTCGCGGCGGAAGGTCAGCTCGGTTTCGGCAGGCTCAAGGGTGTCGGGCACGCGGCCAGGCTAGCCGCCGCGCGCCGGTGATCGGCCAACCGGCGCAATTCGGCCGGCGACGCGTTTCACCGTCACCCGGAAGTGGGAATTAACCAGCATGTCCAGATGGCGAACTTCCACCAGAACCAACACGGCAGCACGGGTGATCACCGGAATCGGCGCGTTGTTCGCGTTCATCGAGGTGCTCTACCTGGTGATGCTGCTCGCCGGCGCGAACGCGGCGAACGGCTTCTTCATCTTCATCCGATCATTGGCCGACCCGCTCGCACTGTTCTTCCCCGGCCTTTTCCCGGTGAGCAACCCCGACCTCGCGGTCATCCTCAACTACGGCCTCGCCGCGGTGTTCTGGCTGGTCGTGAGCGGGATCATCGCGCGGCTCGTCGCCCGCTGACCCGTTTTCCGCCCGGTCAAACGTGTTTTCCGCCAATTCCGGCGAAAGCGCGGTGAACACCACAACTGGAAGCGCCCGGTTATCGCGCGCCCTACGATGTCCGGGTGACCGAAGGCAGATGGTTCGAGGGCTGGCCCGAAATCGCGGGCCTCGCCGCCGCGGCGGGTCGTTCCCTGTTGCCGAACGTGCCCGCCACGCCGGCGGCCCTCGCGCGCACGGTCACCGAACAGCTCGTCGGCCGCCGTCTCACGGCGAAGGCCAACGGCGGCGAAGCCCGCTTCACCCTCACCGGACTCGACTACCCCGCCGATTCCCTGCGCCTGGCCACCGGCCGCCTCGGCGACGTGCGCCTGTCCGCCGCGGACGTCGAGTGGCCGACGTCCGCGACGGGCACCATCCCGATGCGCCGCGTTGTCCTGCTGGCCAAGGACGTCCGCCTGCGCAGCCTGCCGACCCCCGCCGTGGTTCCCGGTGAGGTCGAGCTGGACCTCACCGTGCCCGGCAGTGTCGTGCGGGAACGCGTGGCGCAGGCCCGGCCGGACCTCGTCGCGACCCCGCATGACGGCGGGTTCCAGGTGCGCTGGGCCAAGCACCCCGGCTGGGGCCGGCTCACGCTCACGCCCGCCGTCGCCGCGGACGCCGTGGTGCTGACTCCGACGACCCTCCACATCGGACAGCGGGAGTTCCGCGCCCCGAAACGGATCCGGCCCGTCGTGCTGCCGCTGCCCGAGCTGCCGAAGGGGCTGCGGCTCACCGCCGTGCGGCCGGCCGAAGACGAGCTCGTGCTCCGCACCGTCGCCGACGAGTGGCCCGAGCGCCTCTCCCGCGTCCCGCTGCCCGACCTGCTGGCCTGGCTCACGACGGCCGCGCTCACACTTACCTTGCCCCGGTTCCGCTAAACCTCAGGACCACGCCACCGGCAAGGAATGCACGCCGTACACGAGCATGTCCGTGCGCAGCGGCACTTCGTCGGCGGGAATCGCGAGGCGCAGCTCCGGCAGACGCGCGACCAGCTCCGCCAAGCCCACCCGGAGTTCCGAACGCGCCAGCTGCTGCCCGAGGCACTGGTGCACGCCGTGCCCGAACGCCAGGTGCGGTGTGCGCGGACGCTTGAGGTTGAGTCGCGCCGGCTCCGGCCAGTGCTCGGCCGCGCGGTTGGCCTGCGGCACCGAGATCAGCACGGTGTCGCCGGCGGGGATCGTGACACCGCCGACTTCGAGGTCCTCGGTCGCAACGCGGTTCGGTCCGATGTGGATGATCGACAGGTAACGCAGCAGCTCGTCGACGCCGTTGTCCAGTACGGACGGGTCTTCGCGCACGAGAGCCAGCTGGTCCGGGTGTTCGAGCAACGCGAAAGTGCCCAGCGCCAGCATGTTCGCCGTGGTCTCGTGACCGGCGCCGAGCAGCACGGTCGCGATGTCGACGAGTTCCTGCTCGGTCAGCGCCGGGTCGGCGTCGCCGTGGATCAGGCCGGACACAAGGTCGTCGGCCGGGTGCTCACGCTTGTGCGCCACCAGCTCGCGCATGAACGCGTAGATCGACTCCGAGGCCTTCGCCCGCTCCTCGTCGCTCTTGGTCAGGTTGAGCGCGATCCCGGTGTGCTCCTGGAACTCCGCGCGGTCCGCGTAGTCCACACCGAGCAGCTCGCAGATCACCAGCGAGGGCAACGGCAAGGCGAACGCGGGCACGACGTCGCCCTCGTTCCCGGCCGCGCGCATCGCGTCGAGGTGCTCGATCGAGATCTCGCGGATCCGTTCCTCCAGCAACTGCATGCGCCGCACGGTGAACTGGCCGGTGAGCAGCCGGCGCAGCCGCGTGTGCTCGGGCGGGTCCATGAACAGGAACCGGCCGTCCTCGCGCTGGGCCACGTCCACGGGACAGCGCGCCTCGCCGACCTCTTCGGGGCGCAGGTCCATCGCGCTGCGGTTGCGCACGTTGTCGGAGCTGAACCGGGTGTCGGCCAGCACCGCGCGGGCCTGCTCGTAGCCGGTGACCACCCAGGCGTGCGCGCCGTTGAGCAGCTCGACCCGCGACACCGGCGCCTTTTCCGCGAGCACGGCGGGCGGGTCGAACGGGCACTTGCCGCGCCGCAGCATCTCCGGCGGGACAGGGCGGCGCATCGTGGGCGGTTTCGTGGCGGACATCAACGATCCTTCCGGGTGGTGGGGACACGCGGGGCGGTCAGCAAACCGGTGAGCGCGTCGGTCAGGGCCTCACCGACCAGCGCCCAGTCGGCGGGCACGCCGGTGGTCGCGGCGAGCCGCTCCTGCTCCGCGCACGTGTGGATCACCGCGACGCGCGCGGTTTGACTCCGTAGAGCCGATTCGGCCGCCGGCAACGGCGTCACGTGTGCCCACACCGCGGCCGTGCCCTCGACGAACTCGACGGCCAGCACCGGCTCGACGCCCTCGACGTCGAGCAGCGCCGGATCGGTCACGACCTGCGCCAGGAACCGGGCGCACCAGCTGGGGTTGCCGAGGCTCGCGAGGTGCTCGGTGTAGGGCAGCACGAGGCTGGCGACGTGGTCACGTGGCCGCTTCGACCGCCGGACGGCCGCCACGCGTTCCTGGGCCCGCGCGGCGATGGGCTCGACGTGCGAACGCGTGATGGCCCGGATCAGGTCCTCGCGCGTGCCGACGTGATACGCCAGCGCGGAGTTGTTGGCCTGGCCGGCGGCTTCCACGATCTGGCGGTTGGACACCTGCGCGAGCCCGCGTTCGGCGAAGAGCCGTTCTGCCGTGCGCAGGAGCAGCTCGCGCGTCGCCTCGGCCTGTTCCCGGCGCGAACTCGTCTCCACTGCACGCTCCTCCGTAAGACGATCTTCTTACGAAGCTAGTGCTAAGACACGTGTCTGACAACCACCCGGTCGGAAATTCCCCGGACCGGTGCTAGGAGTCTTCGCCGAGGTAGCGCGTGTGGTCCTCCTGGCGGTTCACGTCGGCCGAGTAGTACTCGCCGGCGAGCTTCTCGGCCTTGCCCCGCAGGAGGTCCAGCTGCTTCGCGAGCTCGTCCTCCGCGCTCGTGCCGTCCGCGTCCCGCCGGGAGGCGAACCAGCGCGGCAGGTTCAGGTACGTCTCCACCGACAGCGGCAGGTCCGTGCGCGCGAGCAGCAGCACGCGGTACTGCAGGTCCGGCGTCGAGGCGAGGCGCAGCGGGTCCTTCAGCAGGTCGGACAGCACCTCGGCGACGTGGCGGACACCGTCCACAGCGGACGGTGGCAGGCGCCCGGCGTGGCCGGACACCGTCTGCACCAGCGCCTCCAGCGACGAGCGCACCTGCGCCGCCTCCACGGTCGGGTCGACGACGAGCCGCACCTTCTCCGGCGGCGCGAGCAGCGCGCCGGCTGTGTAGAGCACGGCCATGACCACGAACATCAGCCACAGCGGGCCGATCACCCCGACCGCGTACAGCACGAGGCCGATCAGGCCGCCGACGCAGCCGGCGATGTTCTTGGTGGAGCCGAACCAACGCCTCATTGGTACCCGCGAATCTCCTGGAAGACACTGGACAGCTGGGTGTTGCGGGCGTCGAAGACCTTGCCGCCGGTCATCGTGGCGACCTGCGTGAGCTCGTCGCCGCTGCCCTCGCCGAAGAGCACCGTGAACACCGGGATCTGCTTCATCGCCGCGGGCAGCGACGCGAAGGCAGACTTGAAGCCGTCGAGGTTCGAGCCGCTCTCGTTCTCGCCGTCGGTCATCAGCACGATCGAGTTGAACCGGTCCGGGTCCTGGGCCACGAGCGGTTCCATCACCTGGTACGCGCGGTCGAGGCTGTCGTAGATCGCGGTGCCGCCGTCGGCCTGCAGACCTTCGGCGAAAGCCTTGATCTTCGCCAGCTCACCCCGCGGGTTCTGCTCGGGCACGGTGAACGTGACCGGGTTGCCCGGCGCGGTGTTGAACGGCAGCATCGTTACCTCCTCGCGGCTGCGGAACTGCCGGTAGCGGCCGACGAGTGAGTTGTCCGCGCCGGTGAGGCCGGCCAGGGCCGTACGCAGGGCCTGGATGCGGTCACCCTGCATCGAGCCCGACGTGTCGAGCACGTAGAGCGTGCGCGACGGGCGGCGGATCTTGCTGAAGTAGGCCGAAAGCAGCGCGTCGACGGCCTGCTGCGTCGCCGGGAACGGCAGCTCGACCAGGTCGTGGGGCACGAACTGCGCGCCGAGCTGCACCCCCGGCACCACCGGGCGCCGCTGCGTGACCTGCATGATCCGCCGCTGCACGTCGGGCGTGCGCAGGTAGTCGGTGAGCCGCTGGTGCGCGTCGCGCGCGTCGTTGCTCGCGCTGGTCAGCAACGTGAGCGGGTAATCGGCGGTGACGACACCGTCGCTGGGGTAGATCAGCTTCATCGGCTGCGGCAGCTTGCCGGAGGAGTTCATCGACAGCAGCACTGACTCGTAGTTGACCAGCCCGTCGACCTTCGCCCCCGGGTCCTGGCCGGTCGCGCGTCGCTGGAACGCGTCGGAGAGCCAGCCCGACGAGCCGGCGGACATCACCTGCGCGCTGAAGAACTGCGTGAGCTGCGGCGTGACGGCGGTGATCTGCTGCGCGTCGATCGCCGTGCCGGAGTGGGCCAGCGCGGACGCGACGCCCACCAGCGCGGAGAAACCGGAGTTCGACGCCGACGGGTCGGTCATCCCGTAGGTGAACTCCTTCTTGCCCGCGGCCGCGGCGATGTCACCCCACGTCGGTGCCTTCTTGTCCCACCCGAGCCGCTGCGCGACCGGCTGCGCCAGACCCAGCACGACCGGCGAGCTCATGATCTTCACCTGGTTGCCCAGGCGCTTGGCCGCTTCGGGAATGCCCGCGGGGTAACGGTTCGACGAGAACCACACGGCGTCGTACTTGCCGTCGAGGCTGCCGTTGGCGAGCGACTCGGCGCCCTCCAGCGTGCCGGTGAACGTGAACTTCACCTTCACGCCCGTGGCCTTGGCGGCCTCGTCGAGCACCGGCTGCATGTCGGCGAGCTCGCTGCCCGCGAGGATGCGCAACGTGCCGGCTTCGGGCGGCCCGGCGTCGTCACCGGAGCTCGGATCCGCCGACGAACATCCCGTGACCAGCAGTGCGGCGGCGAGCGCCAGTACCGCGAGTTTTTTCACAGCTCCCCCTCGTGCGAACGGCGCAGCCGGTCTTCGGCGCGCCGCAGCTCGCCGGACAAAGATTCCACTGTGGACGCCATGTGCAGCACGGCCTCGGCCTTGAACCCGTCGATCGCGTCGAGGGCCGAGTAGATCCGGTCGAACGAGTCGCGCAGCGTGTCGACGGCGACGGCCGGGTCGCTCGACGCCTTGCGGATCTCCGCACTCTGCGACTCCAGCAGCGCCGCGTTGGCGCGCAGCAACCCGTCGGTGGTCGACTGCAGGGCCGCGACCTCGTCGAGCACGTCGCGCTGGTTGGCCAGCGCCGCGCTCACCAGCAGGGCCACGCGCAGCGCGGAGACGGTGGTCGACACCGCCCGTTCGACGCCGCGGATCAGCTCGTCGTTGGTGCGTCGCACCAGGTCCAGCGCGAGGTAGCCCTGCGCGCTCACGGCCAGCTGCGTCAGCACGTCCTGGTGGCGCTGGCGGATCGGGTACAGGATGTCGGCGCGCAACGCGTTGGCGTGCGAGGGATCCGTGAGGTCGAAGACGCCGGCCTGCCGGTCGATCGCCCCGTCCACGGCCTCCGCGAACGCCGCCGCTTCGGCGAGCCGGCCGAGCGTGGCCCAGAGCCGTTCGCGCTCGCCTTTGAGCGCCGCGTTGTCTCGGCGGAGCACGTCCTGGCGGGTGCGCAGCTCGCGGACCAGCGCGTTCACGGGCTCGTTGCCCGCGCGGTAGCGGTCGAGGGCGCGCTTGGCACTCGCGGCGGCCGGGAAGATGCCGAGCAGCTTGCGGCCGGTGATCGGCAGCTTGGCCGGGTCGAGCTCGGCGACCGTGCGGCGCAGCTCGACCAGGCTCGTGGTCACCTGCTGCTGCGGCGAACCGGCGAAGCCGCGCGCGGATTCCAGCGCCTTCGTCGAGCGGTCGAGCATGGTGCCCGCGACCGTGGCCGCCGCGCGCATGTCCGCTTCGCCGACGGCGAGGATCTCGTCGAGCAGCGTGGTGAACTCGGGTGACTTGACGTCGAGTGCTTCCAGGCGCGTGGCGAACTCGCCGGCACGACGGGCGATGTCGGCTCGCGTGTCGTCACCGAGCGCGATCAGCCCGGCGGCGCGCTCCACGGGGACCGCCGCCACCGGCTCCGGCGGGGTGAGGGTGAACTCGTCCATCAGTACTGCTTCTGGATCGCGTCGAGCAGCCGTTCCAGCGTCTCGAACGACGGCGGTTCCACCGTGTCCACGAGATCGGCCGGCACCGGAGCCTTGGCCGCGGCCACGACGTCGCGGAACTGCTGCGGGTTCGTGGTGCGGAACCCGAACGTCGCGGCGAGCTTGCCCAGCTCCGGGTCGGTGGAGAGCAGCTGGCCGACCTTGTCCCCGTTGGGAGAGAAGGGAACCAGCGTGTGCTTCGAGTACACCGTGGGTGCGGTGTAGAGCATCCGCATGTCGGGCTGGATCGAGCCGTCGTGGCGCACCAGGCGATCGACGTACTGCGACTCGTAGATCAGCGCGAGCGGCGTCTTGCCCATGCCGGCCGAGAGGTAGTCCTCGAACGGTCCCTCGGTGCTGTTCTGCGTGTAGCCCTGGTCGAGGAACAGCTTCGACACCTGCGGCAGCACCTTGGCTTCCTGGTCGGGCGTCGAGACGACGTTGTTGCCGTTGGCCACGAACGACACGATCGACAGGTACATCGCCGCGGAGTTCGACTCCCGCGGGTCGGTGGTCGTGACGAGGATGTTCTTGCGCACGGGGTACGCGGTGTTGCCCGGCAGCTGGTCCCAGCGCGTGCCGGCCTGCGTGAGCTGCAGGTACTTCGCGATGTCGAGCACCTGGTAGTCGCCCGCGCCCTTGTGCACGGCACCCGCGGCGGTGAGCAGCTGCACGATGGGTTCGAACGTCGCGATCGCCATCGGCGACTGGAACGGCGTGTACACCGTGGTCACCTTGCGGTCGCGCTGGATCTTCTGCGCCGCCGGCGACGACGAGGGGAACGCGAACTCGTACTTGGCGAGGTCGACCGTGGTCGCGATCTGGCGCGAACCGGCGGTGTCGACCTCCACCTTCAGGCCGTGCTTGGCGAACGCGTCGACCACGCGCTGGTCGGTGAAGAAGGCCTGCTTCTCCGAGCCGATCACCCCGCGCACGACGGTGAGGTCGCCCCCGCCCGACGCTTCGTCGCTCCCGGACCGCCCCCACAGGATCACGGCCACGACGGCGAGCACCAGAACCACAGCCAGCCCGATGGACAACCGGCGTTTCACGAACCCACCTTCCGCACGTCCCGCGACGCGTCACCTCGGATCCTTCAGTCCCCGCAACTCGTTTGACGCGCGGCACGAGGAGTTCGAAGTGAACGATCAGTGAACGAACGGGGTCGATCGGGATCCGGTGCGGACCGGGCTTTTCCTTGTAGCGGAAGGGAAATCACCAACCGCCCGCGTGCCGTCGCCGGTTGATCACGGCGGCGGCACGCGGGCGGATTGGAGGTGGACGGTTCAGAGCGAGGCTTGTTCCTCCACCGGCAGGCAGATCTCGAACCGCGTGTCGCCCGGCACGGACGTCACCTTGATGTCGCCCGAGTGCCGCTCCACCACGATGCGCCACGAGATGTCGAGGCCGAGGCCCGTGCCCTCGCCGACGCCCTTGGTGGTGAAGAACGGCTCGAAGATGCGCTGGCGCACCTCTTCCGGGATGCCGGGGCCGGTGTCGCCGATCTCGACGCGCACCTGCTTGCTCTCCTGCCACGTGCGCAGCGTCAGCGTGCCCTCGCCGCCCATGGCCTGGATGGCGTTGTCGATGATGTTGGTCCACACCTGGTTCAGCTCGGCCGCATAGGCCGGGATGTGGTCGATGCCGCGGTCGTACTCCTTCACGACGTGGATCCCGTCGAGCTTGCCCGACAGCATCACCAGCGTGGAGTCGAGTCCTTCGTGGACGTCGATCCACTGGTGCGGCGCGCGGTCCATCTGCGAGTACTGCTTGGCCGCGCCGACGAGCACCGAGATGCGCGTGGTCGAGTCCTCGATCTCGCCCATGAGGATCTCGGTCTCGAGCGCGTACGCGAGCCAGCGCAGCGCGCCGTCGAGCAGGCCCTCGCCGACGGATTCCAGGACGCCGTCGAGGTTCTCGGTCTTGAGCCCGGCCGCGACGAAGATCGCGGCGAGGTCCCAGCCCTGGTCGATGCCGTGGTCGTCGAACCAGTCGCTGATCTCGTCTTCGCGGTCGGCCTGCTGCATCGCCGAGAGCCGCGGCGCGTCGGCGACCGTCTTGACCAGCTCTTCCTGCACGTCGAGCAGTTGCTCCAGCAGGTCGGGGTCGATGTCCTTCTTCGCCAGCAGCGCGAGCTTGTGGCGCATCCCGGCCACGCGCTCGCGCAGCGACGCCGTGGCCCGCACCGCGGCCGCGGCCGGGTTGTTGAGCTCGTGGGTGAGCCCGGCCGACAGCTCGCCGAGCGCGAGCAGCCGGCGCCGCGACGAGATCACGGTGTCGGAGTTGCGCCAGCCGAGGTACATGCCTTCCAGCAGGTGCGCCGCCATCGGGAACCACTTGCGGAACTCCACCGCGAACTCCGCCGAGGGCAGCGCGAGCAGCGTCAGGTCCCCGATCGCCTGCACGGTGGCGCTGTAGGTGTGCTCGGTGTCCTGGTGCACGAAGAACTGCGTGGCGCCGAAGTAGGAGCCGCGCTGGTCGGAGCGCTTCACCTCGACGTCGGCGCCGCTCACCAGCCGCGACATCCGCAGCGCGCCCGAGAGCAGGATGTAGAAGCAGGTCGCCGGATCGCCCTCGCGGTGCACCGCGGTGTCACCCTCGTAGCGCTCCAGCACGGCGTGCTGCTCGATCCAGTCGAGCTGCTCGTCGGAGAGGTGCTCGAACAGGAAGAGGCCGCGGAGTTCTTCGCGCGGCAGTGCGGGCTCCTTCACTGTTCCTCCAGGTAGCGGTGGACCAGGGTGACGGCCATGGCGCCCTCGCCGACGGCGGAGGCCACGCGTTTCACCGACTGCGACCGGACGTCGCCGGCCACGAACACGCCGGGCACCGACGACTCCAGGTGGTACGGGTCGCGGTCGAGCGGCCAGCCGGCCGGCCGGCGGCCCTCGGCCACCAGGTCGGGCCCCGTCTGGACGAACCCGTGGTGGTCGCGCTGGATGACCCCGCCCAGCCAGTCGGTGCGCGGTGCCGCGCCGATGAAGATGAACAGGTGCCCGGTCTCGACGGTCTCCGTCGCGTCGCCGTGGCACAGGGTCACGGCTTCGAGGTGGTCGGCGCCGTGGGCCTGGACGACGGTGGTGCCCGTGCGGACGGTGATGTTGTCGATGCCCGCGATCTGCTCGATGAGGTAGTGCGACATCGACTTCTCCAGCGAGTCGCCGCGCACCAGCAGCGACACCTCGCTCGCGTGCTGCGCGAAGAACACCGCCGCCTGGCCGGCGGAGTTCGCGCCGCCGACGATGTAGACGTGCTGGCCCTTGCACTCGGGCGCTTCCGTGGCAGCGGAGCCGTAGTAGACACCGCTGCCGGTGAGCTCGCGGATGCCGTCGGCCTCGTGCGCGCGGTAGGTGACGCCGCTGGCGAGGATCACGGTGTGGGCGGCGATCTCGGAGCCGTCGCCGAAGGTGACCACGCGGCTCGACCCGCGCACCTCCAGCCCCACCACGTCGCGCGCGGTGAGCACCTCGGCGCCGAACTTCTGGGCCTGACGCCGGGCACGGTCGGTGAGCTGCGCGCCGGAGACACCGTCGGGGAACCCGAGGTAGTTCTCGATGCGCGAGCTCGTACCCGCCTGCCCACCTGTGGCCTTGCGCTCGACGAGCACCGTGCGCAGGCCTTCCGAAGCGCCGTACACGGCCGCGCCGAGGCCGGCCGGGCCGCCGCCGATCACTACGAGGTCGTAGAACTCCTGCGCAGGCCGCGTGGACAGGCCCACCGCGACGGCGATCTCGCTGCCGGTGGGCTGCTTCAGCACGGTGCCGTCCGGCGTCACGACCACCGGGATGTCGGTCTCCGCGGCGCCGGCGGCCTGCAGGATGCGCCCGCCCTCGTCCTCGTCCACCGAGTACCAGCGGTACGGCACGGCGTTGCGGGCGAGGAAGTCGCGCACCTTGAACGAGGGCGCCGAGTACCGGTGGCCGACCAGCTTGGTCTCCTCGACGGACTTGTCGCCGACCGCGAGCCACGTCTCCACGAGGGAGTCGATGACCGGGTACAGCTTCTCCTCCGGCGGGTCCCACGGCTTGAGCAGGTAGTGGTCGACGTCGACCACGTTGATCGCCTGGATGGCCGCGTCCGTGTCGGCGTAGGCCGTCAGCAGCGCGCGGCGGGCGTTGGGGAACAGGTCCATCGCCTTCTCGAGGAAGGCGATCCCGTCCATGTGGGGCATGCGGTAGTCGGCGAGGATCGCCGCGACGGCGTCGCCGCGCAGCTTGATCTCGCGCAGGGCGTCGAGGGCGTCGGCCCCGGAGTCCGCACGGATCACGCGGTAGTCCTTGCCGTAGCGGCGACGCAGGTCACGCGCGACCGACCGCGAAACAGCGGGGTCGTCGTCGACGGTCATCAGGATCGGCTGGCTCACACCCGACAGCCTACGGCGGTGTCCACCAGCGGAGAACGCTTGCGCGGGCTGGACCTGCTCCAGCCGGGCCCGGACCTGGGGATCGGTCCCGGAAGTGCCCGCGCGAACGGTCCGTTCGCGCCACTCTCGGCTCAGGCCGAGCGGCCGAGCAACGCGAACGCCCGCGCGGCCAGCTCCCGCACCCGAACCCACTCGGGCGCCGTCGCCAGCGCCTCGAACGACCACGGACCCGTCGGGCCGCTCATCTCCTCCAGGAGAGCGTCGAGCTCGGCCAGCACCGCGACGATGTCGGCGGGCAGCGCGTGCTTGAGCGCCGCGAAGTACGCGTCGAACTCCAGCGCGAGCTCGTCGGCGTCGCGCAGCCCCTGCTTCTCCAGCAGCGCGATCTGTGCGGCGGCCGGCTGCGCCAGGTCCCCGACGGCGATGACCAGGCGCCGGAAGAAGGACTCCTCGTTCCCGCGCGAGACCCCGGCGACCGCGTTCCACTGCGCCCGCAGGAAAGCCAGCCGGGCGGGGTCCGCGACCGTGCGCAAGGCGGAGATGCGCCCGCCCCGCGTCTCCACGACCGTGAGCCCGACGACGGTGCCGCCGGAGAGGAAGAGGATGCCCGGGCCGCCGTTGACCTCCGTGAGCACGAAGTCCGACACGTCCGCGAAGCGCGCGAGCGTCGCGGCGGCGTTGCGACGGACGGCGTCGCGGCCGCGGACGTGCACGCGTTCGCCGCCACCGAGGTCCATCCACGTGGCGATGTCGGCCACCAGCAGGTCTTCGAGCCGCTCCAGCCGGCCCGAGCGGACGGCCGTCATGAAGCTCTCGGTGAGCCGCATCGAGCCGCTGTCGGACGTCGGGAACCGGGTCTCGCCGGCGTCGACCCGACGGCGCGCGCGGCTGTAGTGCTGGCGGACGCCGGCTTCCGTGAGGTCCAGCAGGCTCGCGAGCTCCGGGTAGGGGTAGTCGAAAGCCGTCCGCAGCACGAACACCGCGCGTTCCACCGGAGTCAGCGCTCGCATCAGCACGAGCATCGCGAACGACACCGACTCACGTTGTTCCACCGTCTCCAGCGGCCCCAGCGCGCCGCCGCCGGTCAGCACGGGCTCCGGGAGCGCGTCGCCCGCGGCCGACTCGTGCCGGGCGTGGGCGGCCGTCAGGCGGGTGAGGCAGAGGTTCGTCACCGCTTTCGTGAGCCACGCGCGGGGCGCAGTGATGCCGGCGTGGTCGGCACGGCGCCAGCGCAGGTAGGCGTCCTGCACCGCGTCCTCGGCGTCGGCCGCGGAACCCAGCAGCCGGTAGGCCAGGCCGAAGAGCCGGCCGCGTTCGCCGTCGAAGAGTTCGGGCGTGGTTGTCACAAGGCGCTCCCCTGCTCAGTCTCCACTGCGCCCCTGCAGGAGGCGGAAACCGCAACCACCATCACAGTAGAGAGGGGACCCCTGTGGCCACCACCCGCGAAACCGTCGAACGCTTCTACGCCGAGCTGGTCAACGACCAGCGCTTCGAGCTGTTCGACGAGCTGCTCACCCCCGACGCCGTGACCCACGGCGACGTCGACCAGCCGGCCCGGGACGCCTTCGTCGGCGCCGACCGGATCGTGCGCTCGGCGTTCTCCGACGCCGCGCTGCACATCGACGACGTGCTGGTGGACGGCGACAAAGCCGCCGTTCGCTGGACGCTGACCGGCACCCACGACGGCGACTTCCACGGCACGCCGCCCACCGGTACCTCGATCAGCGTGCGCGCCACCGCCGTGCTGCGCCTGCGGGCCGGGCGCATCGCCGAGCTGTGGCAGGTGATCGACGTCCACTCCTTGCTGAGCCAGCTCGCCGCCTGAGCGGAGGCCGCCGCCGGGGACCGGGGCACGGTCTCCGGCGGCGAGCCCGGCGTCAGGTCGCCAGCAGGACCGGCTGCGTCCCGAACGCCACGTCCACTCCCGTACCCGGCAGCAGCTCCGCCGCCGAGACGCTCGGGAGGTCGGCCAGCACCGCCGTGCCGTCGGACAGCAGCGCCGTCACGCGGGTGACCGCGCCGCGGAAGCTGTGGTCGGTCACCACCGCGCGGCCGTCCGAGGCGGCCACGAGCGTCACCGCTTCCGGGCGGACCAGGACCGTCACGGCGTCGCCGTCCGTGCGCCGGCCCGGTTCGGCCAGGACGAGCCGCTCCCCCGCCACGTCGACGGACGCGCCGCCGACCGCCACCACACCCGGGAGGCGGTTCATGGTGCCGACGAACTCCGCGACGAACGCCGTCGCGGGCCGGGCGTAGAGCTCGGCCGGGCTGTCGCACTGCTCGAGGCGCCCGGACCGCATCACGCCCACGCGGTCGGCGATCGAGAGCGCCTCCTCCTGGTCGTGGGTCACGAACAGAGTCGTGATGCCCACGCGCAGCTGCAGCCGGCGGATCTCGTCGCGCAGCTGCGTGCGCACGAGGGCGTCCAGCGCCGACAGGGGTTCGTCGAGCAGCAGCACGCGCGGCTCGATCGCCAGCGCGCGGGCCAGCGCCACGCGCTGCTGCTGGCCACCGGAGAGCTGGTGCGGGTAGCGCTTCTCCTGCGCCGACAGCCCGACGAGCTCCAGCAGCTCCTGCGCCCGCTTCTGCCGCGCCGCCGTGGCGACGCCGCGCAACCGCAGGCCGAAGGCCACGTTGTCGCGCACCGTGAGGTTCGGGAACAGGCTGTAGGCCTGGAACACCATGCCCATGTCGCGCTTGTTGGCCGGCACGCCGACCACGTCGGTGCCGTCCACCAGCACCTCGCCGGCGTCCACCGCCTCCAGGCCCGCGAGCACGCGCAGTGCCGTCGTCTTGCCGCAACCCGAGGGGCCGAGCAGGGCGACGAGCTCGCCCGGCGCGATCGTCAGGTCCAGCCCGTCGAGCGCCCGCACCTCGCCGAACTCGCGGCGCAGGCCGCGGAACTCGACCGACGCACCGGTCTTCGCCTGCGGAGTCTCCAGGACAGTTTTCACGCCACACCTCGCGAAGCCTTGCGGCGACCGGCCACAAGGGACAGGACGAACAGGAGCAGGAACGCGACCAGCAGCGACAGCAGGGAAACGGCGACGGACACGCCCGCCTCCGACTGCCCGGTGCTGACCGTCCACACGGGAAAGGTGTCCATCAGCAGGATGCTCGCCAGCGTGTACTCGCCCAGCACCAGCGCCAGGTTGAGGAAGGCGGCACCGAACACGGCCGAGCGGATGTTGGGCACGATCACCCGCAGCAGCACCGTCGGCCACGAAGCGCCGAGGCTGCGCGCAGCCTCCACCAGCGTCGGCAGCGAAATCGCCGCCAGGCCTGCGTCGAGCGTGCGGTAGGTGAAGGGCAGCGCGAGGATCACGTACTCCAGCACGAGGATCACGGGCGTCCCGTTGATCACCTCCGGCGCGTCGCGGAACACCACGAGCACGCCGTTGACCAGCACGATCGGCGGGATCACCAGCGGCAGCAGGCTCACGCCCTCGATGAGGCGGCGCAGCTTCGGCTTGCGCAGGTGCACCCAGCTCACCGTGGGCACCATCAGCAGCAGCGTGAGCGCCACCGTGCCGGCCGCGACCCACAGCGACGTGCCGAGCGTGGGCAGCAGGTCCGGCTCGTCGAGGATCTTGCCCCAGGAGGCGAAGCTGTGCGTGTTGTTCACGTCGCGGAGGCTGAACTCCACCGACCCGCCCATCGGCACGAGGAAGTACAGGCCGAACAGCGTCAGCACGGTCCAGCGCAGGGCTTTGTTCCTCACGACAGCCACCTCGAAGCGCGCTTCTGCAGGTACGCGTAGATCGCCATCACCAGCGCGACCACCACGACCATGCCGAGCCCCAGCGCCTTGCCGAGGTTCTGCTGGTCGGCCACGACGTTGCCGCTCACCAGCGAGCCGATCTGGATCGGCACGAGCGGCACGACGCCGGTGGTCAGCGCGTACGCCGTGGCGTAGGCGGAAAACGCGTTGGCGAACAGCAGCAGCGTCGAGGCGAGGAACGGCGGCAGCAGCACCGGCACGGCGATCAGCCGGAAGTACTGCGCCCGCGTGGCTCCGAGGTTCGCCGCGGCCTCGCGCCACTGCTCGCGCATGCCCTCCAGCGCCGGGGTGAAGACGATCACCATCAGCGGGATCTGGAAGTACACGTAGACGATCGCGAGACCCGTGAACGTGAACAGGTTGAAGCCGCCGGCGTAGATGTCGAAGCCGAGGCCGGCCAGCGCCTTGGTGACGATGCCGATGCTGCCGAGCGTCGCGATGAACGCGAACGCCAGCGGCACGCCGCCGAAGTTCGCGAGCACGCCGGCTGCGCTCGAGACGACCTTGCGCAGCAGGCCGTCGGGCTTCGAGCCGAGCACCGCGTTGGCCAGGACGGCGCCGAGGATCGCTCCGGCCGCGGCCGTGAGCGCCGAGAGCTCGATGCTGGTGGCGAACGAGCGCCCGAACTGGTCGGCGAACGCCGCGGTGAGGTTCTCCGTGGTGAAGGCGCCGTCGTTGTCCTGGAACGCGCCGATGGCGACCATCACCACCGGCGCGCCGAGGAACACGCCGGTGTAGAGCAGGAACGGCAGCAGGCCGAGGTGGCCCGCCACCCACAAGAGCACGCGCCGCGCGGACCCGGGGCGCACGGGCGCGGCGGCGGGAGCGGCCGGGGCCACTCCCGCCGCTGCGGTGACGGTTTCGGCGGTCACGTCAGCCGAGCGCCTTGGCCCACTCGTCGGCCAGGACCTTCTTGGCGTCGTTGACCTGCGCGTCGGTGGGGAACTTGACGTCGCCCTCCACCTTCGGCAGTGCGGCCAGCGCGGTCTTGTCGGCGGTGCCGGCGGCTTCCATCTTCGGCAGGCGCGCCGGGCGCGAAAGGCCCTTCAGGAACAGGTTCTGGCCCTCGTCGGAGTAGAGGAACTCCTCCCACAGCCGCGCGGCGGCGGGGTGCGGGGCGGTCTTGCTGATGCCCTGGGCGTAGAAGTTCGAGTAGACGCCGTCACTCGGGACCGTGACCTTCCAGTCGACCTTGCCCTTGAGCTTCGCGGCGTAGCCGGCCTGCAGGTAGTCCCAGTCGAGCGTGATCGGGGTCTGGCCGCTCTCGATGGTGGCCGCGCTCGACTGCACCGGGATGAAATTGCCGGACTTCTTGAGGTCGGCGAAGAACTGCACACCCGGCTTGATGTCGGCGAACGAACCGCCGTTGGCCAGGGCCGCGGCGTAGACGCCGGCGAACGCCGCGCCCGCCTTCGTCGGGTCGCCGTTCAGCGCGACCTTGCCCTTGTACTCGGGCTTCTTGAGGTCGGCCAGCGTCTTCGGCGGGTTGGTGACCTTCGAGGCGTCGTAGCCGATGGAGATGAAGCCGCCGTAGTCGAAGAACCAGGAGCCGTCGTCGGCCTTCTGGCCTGCCGGGATGTCGTCGAAGGTGGCGACCTTGTAGGGCGCCAGCAGGCCGTCGGACGCGGCCGAGAGGGCGAACGCGCTCCCGAGGTCGACCACGTCGGGCGCGCGGTCCTGGCCCTTGAGCTGCTTGACGGCGTTGATCTCGTCCTGGCTCGCGCCTTCGGGGTTGGCCTCGTTGACCTTCAGGCCGTACTTCTTCTTGAAGGCGTCGAGGATCTCGCCGTAGTTGGCCCAGTCGTGCGGCAGGGCGATCACGTTGAGCGCGCCCTCCTTCTTGGCCGCGTCGACGAGCTTGTCCATACCACCGAGGTCGGCGGCGGACTTGGCGGTGGCGGCGCCCGAGCTCTGCTCCGAGCCCGACGCGCCACCCCCGCAGGCGGTGAGCAGGAGCGTGCCGGCGACCGCGACGGCGGCCAGGGCGGCGAAACGTCTTTTCACTTGGTCCAGTCCTTTGATACCCGGGGTGGGAATGCCGAGCGAACAGTCCACGAAGGACACAGACGGGCCGTGAACCGGACGTGAATGCCGGGTGCCTTGATCATGCACGCTGGTCGTGCTTCGGCGCAGCGCGACGGTGCCGGTGCGGCCGGTGATCTTTGTGAACGTTGTGGTCACGAAAAAGTCGCCCAGTTTCCGGGATTCCCGGGAACTGGGCGACGATAAACGATCTCTTGCTCGTTCTCATGTGGACTGGGAACCGGTGCGCGCCGAGGCCGCCACCACGGCGCGCACCGGTTGTCTTCGGCGGTGGGCTAGGGGTAGCTCACCAGGTTCACCGGCCGCGTCCCGTCGGGCGTGGTCGCGCCCGTCGTGTTGATGACGTGGGTGATCGTGCCCGCGTGGTTCAGCGACACGGTGACCATGTCGTGGAACCGCACGCCCGGCGTGTTCGGCGCCTCGTACGCGTGGGCGCTGGCGACCGACGGGTTGGTGTTGAAGAAGCAGTAGCTGCCCAGGCCCCAGGCTTCGTGGCTGGTCACGTTCGGGCCGACCTTGTAGGCGGAGTAGCCCTGCGTTGAGCCGTTCATCCAGGCGGCCTGGTTGGGCACGTCGTAGGGCATCTCGTTCTGGAAGAAGTACGTGCGCCCGCCGTTGCCGTTCCAGACGACCTGCGTCTTCTGGTAGTGCTCGACGAACAGGCCGTACATGGTGACGTTGTTGCCGTTGACGGTCAGCCCGTTGTCGGCGGTGTTGGTGTTCCAGCCGACGAAGCTGTTGTTCGCCGCGTGGTCGGCGCGCCAGATCCACATGTGGTCGCCGATCACGTTGTTGCTGTTCACCACCAGGCTGTTGGTCGCCTTGCCAACAGCCGGGCCGCCGATGCGGAAGAACACGTCGTGCAGCGACGTCGGGTCGGCCGAGTGGTCGGCGGTCGAGCCGGGCGCGCCGACCTGCATGAGCGTGGTCGAGTTCGTCGTGCCGGCGTCGACGAGCAGGCCGGCGACCTTCACGCCGTTGACGTCGTCCACGTTCATCGCGGTGATGCCGTTGTCGGGCACCAGGGTCGCAATGCCGAGGCCGAGGACCACGGTGTCGGGGCGGGTCACGTGCAGGGTCTGGTTGAGGTGGTAGACACCCGGCGTGATCAGCAGGTTCTTGCCCGCCGCGAGCGCGGCGTTCATGTCGGCCGCCGAGGCGCCCGGCTTGGCGATGTAGAACTGGTCGATCGGCAGCGACGAGCCCGGCGCGGTGCCGTTGGCCCAGCTGGTGCCGGAGGTGTTGGTGCGCAGGGCCGGCACGAAGACCTGGTACTTGCCGGCGCTGTCGATGTAGAGGAACGGCTTCTCGCGCACCACCGGCGCCTGGCCGACCGTGGTGTACGGCGGGCTCGGGAATGTGTTCTGCGGCGCGCCGTTCACGCCGACGAAGACCATGTTCCAGTTGGAGCCGTTCCAGCTGCCGAACTGCGAGTCGCGCGAGATCCACTGCTGCTGGGAGCCGGAGCGGACCTGGCCGTCGATCTTCGAGTCGGAGATCCAGCCGCCGCTGGCCCAGCCGCCGTCGTCGAGCTGCAGGTCACCGCGCACGTGCATGCGCCGATACGGCGCCGCCTGGCTCACCGCCCACCGGTCCGCCCCGCCGGTCGGGTTCACCGACAGGTTCTCGGCGCCGCGCCAGAAGTTCTGTGTCGCGTTCTGCGGCGGGAACCAGTCGGCCTCCACGTGCACGGCGCCGTTGATCGTCACGGCGTCGGGGCTGAGCCCGAGGCCGAGGACCTGCGTGTAGAAGCCGACGTTCACGTCGTTGGAGTACGTGCCCGGCTTGAACATCACGGCGTAGCGCTGGCTGCCGAACTGGTTCTTCTCCTGCTGGCTGAAGATGCTGTTCAGCCTGCTCTGGATGCTCGCGGCGGACATCGACGGATCGAAGATCACGACGTTCGGGCCGAGGTCCGGCTGGTCGGAGTCCGGAGGAGTTGTAGTGCCACCCACGGGAGTCATTGTGAACGACTGCGCACTGGTGTTATTACAGGTGTACTGCTGAAGCTGAACGCTGTCTGCGATAGAAGCACTCGGCACGTCGAGGCACTTGCCGCTGTTGCGGTTCACGAAGTGGTACGCACCACTCGCCTCCTGGACCGGCTGCCACTGCTGGTTGGCGCCGTTGGAGTACGACCAGAGCTGCACGAGCCCGCCGTCGTCCTTGGAGACGTTCGTGATGTCCCAGGACTGGGCCGGGTTGAGCTGCGTGTTCACGCGGACGTAGCCGTCGGTGGTGGGCTGGAACTGCCAAGCCTGCGATGCGGTCTGGTTGCAGCTGTACTGCTGGACGACGGTGCCGTTGGCGCTGGCGGCGGATTTGGCGTCTACGCACTTGCCGCTGTTGACGGCCTGCACGGTGTACCACTGATCGGGCGAGATGACTTGGGCTTGCGCCTGAGGTTGGGGCTGCGCTTGAGCTTGTACTGGGGCTTGGGCTGCCGGCTCCGCCTGCGACACCCCCGCATACCCACTCACCAGCGCGAACGCGGACAGCACCACCGTGCCCACTCTCCGCAATCCCATCGGAACCTCCTCCACCGCACCGCGGCGTTCGACGAGCAGGAAACGGCAAGGCTCATGCCCAAACATGAAGACGCGGCGTAGCGGGCGGGGACCTCGGCGTCACAACCGGGTGAAAATGTAACGGCGACCACACAGGGAGTCAATACAGAGCTAAAAATAAGTCATGAAGAGGTTCTTGAGCTGGGGTTTCTCGCGGTGGTCTCGCGCCCGGCGATGACCTTCACCGTTGTGGCACCGAGCAGCTGCTTGGCCAGACCACGGGCCCCGGCCCGAGTGGTTCCATCCGGGGAACACAGGCCCGGCGACGCAGAAAACCCCTCCGACCAGCCGGAAAGCTGAAGTCGAAGGGGTTTCTTCGAGAGTGGAGCTAAGGGGACTCGAACCCCTGACCCCCTCACTGCCAGTGAGGTTCGATCAAGCCGCTGACCTGCGGTTATAGAGAATGTGCTGGTCGGGTGACGTGGCTGGTTGCAGTTGAGTGCGGTTTGAGGTGGTTGATCGCCGTTGATCACGTGCTTGTGCTCCAGATTTGCTCCACAACGTCTGGCGTGGAGGCCGCTCCAGAGGGCTGGTGGAGACTTGGCCGGAGTTCGCGATGCCAGGAGGTCGCATCGGCCGTTGGGGCGTGATGCGACCTCCTGGTCGAGTCGGCTCAGTTGATTTGCTGGGCGAGTGCTGTTACCTGGGTGGGTGTGAGGGTGTAGTTCCACGCTTGCAGATGGCTGATGCTGCCGGGGAAGTAGAAGGTGCTGGTCCCGGTGTATTTGCCTCGGCCGATGGTGAACGGTCCGGTGGCGTTCCATCCGGTGACGCCGGTGACGGTTTGGGCGAGTGTTCCGTTGACGTAGAGGGACATGGTGTGGGTGGTGGCGTTGTAGGTGCCCACGAGGTGGGTCCATACGCCCGTGGCGGCTGGGCCGGTGGAGCGGGCTTCGGTGCCGGGAGCGTTGGCGGTGTCGCTGTCGGAAAGGGTGTAGCACCAGGTGCCGGTGGCGGGGTCGTAGCCGAGGAGGAAGGCGGAGTTCTGATCGCCGTCTTGTGCCGCGATGGCTGCGAGTTGGGTGGTGGAGTCGAGTTTTGCCCAGGCGGAGATGGAGTAGCTGCCGTTGGTGGCGAGGACGGGGCCGCTTGTTGCGGCGTATCCGGTGGTGCCGTCGGTGGTGAGGACGGATCCGCGGGTGGCATCTGATGTGTAGCTGGTGCCGGCGGTGAGTGTTGCGGGGTTGGCGCCTGCGGCCGGGTTGGTGATCAGGTAGGGGTTGGTGGCGTTGTCGCCGCTGTCGGCGGCGGTGGTGTCGCCGTCGTCGAGGGTCCAGGTGTCCTGGGGGCCGAGGTAGGCGGTGGCCAGGGCTGCGTAGCCGGCGTTGGAGAGGTTGACGTGGTCGCCGACGTCGGCGTTGCTGTTGAGCTTGGTCTCGCCGGTGGTGGTGTCCGGGACGCCGACGGCTGCGTCGGAGTCGAGGTAGAACAACGAGGGCGTGGTCCACTGGCTCAGCAGGTCGGGGCCGCTGGAGAGCCAGGTGTTGGTGGTCGTGCGTTGCTGGTCGACCGTGGTGGTGCAGGGGTTGTTCGGTGTCGCGCCGTCGCCGGTGTATCCGGCGCATGGTGTGAGGCCGGCGACGATCACGTTGATGTTGTAGGCCTTGAAGTAGTCGATCAGCTGGGTGTAGCCGTTGGATGTCAGGTCGTCGGCGGTGCGTCCGCTGAGGACGTCTTCGAGTCCTTCGTAGACGACGACGGTGTTGATGCCCGGCTGGTCGAGGATGTCGCGGTCGATGCGGGAGAGGGCGGCGGGTCCGCCGACGGCGCCGCTCTTGTAGGTCTGGGGGTTGTCGGTCATGAGCTGGTTGGCTTCGATGCCTTCGGCGATGGTGCCGTAGCCACTGGGGGTGGTGGGTTCGGCGGTGGTGAGGTCGTCGGGGAAGCCAATGGTGCCGTCGGGGTGGGTGTTGGGTTGCCAGGCGTCAATGAGCCCGTCGCCGAGGACGGCCTGGGTGGGGGTGCCGGTGGTGGCGACGTCGACCCCGGTCAGGACGTCGGTGAACCAGCCCTGGTGGGTTCCGGTGCCGGCGAATGCGGCGCCGCTGGTGTCGGTGGTGTGGTCACCGGAGCCGACGCTCGAGACGTATTCGTACGCCGTGTTCGTCCAGGAGTGCTGCACTAGGTAGGGAACCGAATTGACGAGCTGGAACGAGACGAGCAGGTACTGGCTGGGGTCCACAGTGAACGGAAGCGGGTCGCTGTAAAGCATTCCACCTTCGGGGATCGTCAGCGGTGCCGACGACGCAGGGCTGATTCCGCCGAATGTCACGTGGGTGAACGGTCCGGAGGGGGACGCCGAGGGTGTGCTGGTTCCCGGGGTCAGCGCGATCGTGACCGGCCCGATCTTCAACGGGCTGGTGCCGAGCCCGTCGTCGAGCTTGATGCGGACGGTGTTGCCGGCGATGGACGGCTTGACCGCGACGCGGAAGGTCTGGTTGGCGTAGTTGGTGCCGCCTTCGAAGTTGTACTGGCCCTCGGTGGCGTTGGCCCATGCACCGGTCCACGTCTTGCCTTGCGGAGCTCCGGTCACGGTGGTGTTCCGGGTCGCCATCGCAAAGATGTGCAGGCCAGTCGTGGTCGGGAGCAGGTTGTTGCTGACGTCCGGCATCGTCACCGAGGCGATGGCCTTGCCCGAGGCGAGCGGTACCGAGAACGAGTAGAGCTTCACGTTCTTCGCGACCTGACTACCGGCCTGGTTTTCGTGGGGCAAGGTGACGGTGTCGATCGCTTCGGGTCCGGCGGCCCAGTCCGGCACGGTGAGGTAATACGTCTGGCTGGTGCCGTCGCTGTAGGTGATGGTGCCGCTCGGTGCGCAGAAGGCGGCGGGGTTGGTGGAATCGAAGCAGTACGTACCGGCCACGGCGATGCCCGCGGGGACGTAGGGGGCGGTGTTGTCGCCGTTGATGGCGCCGGGGCTGGCGGTCATGGCCGAGGTGGCGGTGGTGAGGAAGGTCAGCGCGCTGTTGCCGGTGCTGGGGGTGTTCTGGTTGTACGCGGTGAGCGCGGGGTCGGTGGCGGCGATGGTCTGGTTTGCGGCGAGCAGGTTGTCGGCTTGGCCTGACCCGGACTGAGGGAGGGTGAAGGTCGCGCCGTTGGCGGTGAGGTGGCCGCCGGAGTTCCAACCCGCGGTGGTCAGGTCGCCGGCGGAGAGGCTGTTGCCGGATCCGTCGAGGTTGCCGACGCCGCGGTTGGTGTCGAGGCTGATGCCGGTGTTGTTGTAGCACGCGGCCAGGGAGATGCACGTCGTGTTGGGGTCGCCGGCGGCGACGAATCGGTAGGACTGGTATCCCGATACGTCCCCTGCGGGATCGGCGGCGTAGCTGTAGAGCGTGTGCGGGCCGGGGGCCAGCGGTGTGATCGCGCCGGTGGACGAGGCGTTCACCTGCTTGACCTCGGACGCGCTCAGGACGCTGGGGTAGATCTGGACATCGGTGACGGAGCCGTTGGTGTAGTTGTTCGCGGCGCCGCCGTAGAAGCCGCGGCCGATCACCAGCGGACCGGTTCCGTTCCACGGTGTGGTGTCTGTGGCGGTGCCTGCGGCGGTTCCGTTGACGTACAAGGTCATCGTGCCACTGGTGGCGTCATAGGTACCGACGAGGTGGGTCCAGGTTCCGGCTGCCGGGGTCACGCTGCCCCAGATCCGCGAGACCGCGCCGGGCGTGTCCGCGTTGAAGCGCACGAACGCCCATTTGTTGACGTCGGACTCGTACTCGAGGTAGAAGCTGCCGACGCTGGAGCCCTGCTGCGTCAGGAAGGTCTGGTAGCCGCCGGACAGTGTAGTGAGGTTGACCCACACCGAGGCGGTGAAGCTATGGGAAGTGTCCACAACGGACTGGGCGGTGGCTGCGTAGCCGTTCGTGCCGTTGAATTTGACCGCCGGTGTGGGCGTCGAAGCCCAGGTGTAGCCGCCGTTCAACGTCGCGGCGTGGGCACCTGAGGTGGTGTCTGCGGCGGTGCCACCGGTGCCGTCGAGCATTCGCCAGCGGCCCGCCGGTTGCACGAGTCCGCCGGTGCGGACGACCTGGTTCAGTTCCTGGCTGCCGAGGGCCGCCTGGTACAGCTGGACGTCGCTGATCGAGCCGTGCAGGTAGTTGTTCGCCGCGGAGTTGTAGAAGCCGTGGCCGATGGTGAGTGGCCCGGTGGCGTTCCACGGGGTGCTGTCGACGGCGGTGCCGGCGGCGACTCCGTTGACGTAGATCGTCATGGTGCCGGTTGCGGCGTCGAACGTACCGGCGAGGTGGGTCCAGGTGTTGAGCACCGGTGTGACGGAGGCGCGGGCCCGGATGCCGGTCGCGGGCGAGTCGGTGGCGAACCGGGCGAAGACCCATTGGTTCACGTCGGATTCGTACTCGAGGTAGAAGCCGCCGACGGCGGAGCCTTCCTGGGTCAAGAAGGTCTGGTAGCCGCTGGTGCTGGTCAGGTCGACCCAGGCGGCCATCGTGAAGCTTCCGTCGCTCTTGACCACGGGGCTGGTGGTGGTGGCGCCACCGGTCGATCCGTCGAAGGTGAGCACGGTGCCGCGGCTGGGATCGGTGGTCCACGATGCGCCGCCGGACAAGGTCATCGCGTTGGTGCCGCCCGTGTCCTTGGCTGTGGTGCCGCTGCCGTCGGTGAGTGTCCAGCGTCCGGCCGGTGCGATCACCCCGCCGCCGGTGAACGGCGGGACATCAGCCGCGGGCGGGTTGGTGGTCGGGGGTGCCTGGTCGAGCGCTCGGACGAGTTTCGAGACGGTGCCGCCGGTGGATGCCTCGGTGAACTGGCCGGGCGAATTCGCCGGCTTGCCGACGGTGAGGTCATCGGGGAAGGCGCCGTCGGCCGAGCTGATCGAGGGTTCGGAGGGGGCGGTGGGTTCGGCGATGAAGTGGCAGATCGGTGACCAAGGGCTCGTGTCCTGCCCGTCGGTGGATTGCGCCTGCCAGTCGACCACCTGGCCGTTGGTGAGGGAGGACGTGAACGACGACGGCAGGGAGTAGTTGGCCGTGGTGCCAGAGGCGATGTTGTCCGCGCTGGTGCCGGTGTGCGTCGTGGTCGTGCCGTCGACCCAGTACTTGAAGGTGGCTTGCAGGTGATCGGCGTTGGGGTCGGTGACCGTGGCCTTCAGCACGGGGGTGTTCTGGGCGATGGTCTTGCCGAGGTAGGGGTAGGGCGCGGCGGTGGCGCAACTGAGGTTGTCCGAGCCGGCCGCGGCGGTGAGCGGGCCGGGTGTGTTCGGGATGAGGTTGTAGAAGATCTGCAGCGACGGGTTGTCGGAGAACCGGCTGAACTCGAGGCTGCCCCGTGTCTCGTTCCCCGTCAGCGACACCGTGAACTGACTGGAGTGGTTGGCTGCCGCGGTGGCGATCTGGCTGCTGACGTTGAAGCCGAAGGGCACGGCCGAGTTGTTCACGCAGTTGTTGCCGGCGGCCGGGCGAAGCGTCGCCGAGCCGATGACCGGCCCTGGGCTGGGCTGGTTGTTCCAGCTGGTGCCCGAACCGATGCCGCCGGTCAGGTGCAGGTAGTCGGTCGAGCTCACGCCGCAGGCCGCAGAGTACAGTTTGGACACGTTGACCGTCGCGGCCGGTTGGCCGCTCGTGTTGCCGATGTGCGCGCCCCAGATGACCGACGGCAGCTGCCACTGGTAGTACGTGCGCTGAATGCCGATGCAGGAATCCCAGTTGTTGTAACCCACACCGAGCAGGCCGTTGTCACCGTCCGGGCCGGTCCGGTTGTAGAAAGACGTGTTGGGACACGGCTGGCCCTGCTTGACCTCATCGAACGCAGGGGTGCCACCGCTCGCGGGATGCCAGTTGAAGCTCGGGTCGATGTAGACCGGGAAGACGGTCGCCGGTGCGGTGAGCAGGTGCGCGTCCGGCACCAGGGACAACGTCGAGGGCGTGACCTTCGTCGCCACCACCGCCTGGCGCGCGGCCAGCCCGGGGTGCGTGGTGTCCGACGGGTCCGCCGCGACCTTCCCACCGCCGGTGGCTGCGGTCACGGCCGTGTTGGAGTCCCACATGAACGGGGTCGGCGCGTCGAGGACCGGGCCTCCGGCCCCGCCCGAGACCGTCAGCCCGCCGAGGTTGCCCGCGTGGACCGAACCACCGGTGGCGGTGCTCGGGAGGGCCAGAGTGGCGAGGCTGGGGTTCTTGGCCGCGGCGGCGGTCTTGACGACGAGGACTTCGGAGAACCCGCCCGTCCGGCCGGCGGACACCGCGAGGTCGACTCCCGGAAGCACCTCGTGATAGGTCGCTGTGGAGCCGGAGACCTGCGGTGCGGGTAGTGAACCGGGCCAGGACATGGTGTAGCGAACGTATTTCGACGACGTAGTAGCGAGCGGCCCGTGTCCGCCACCTGACAACGCGACCGTGCCGTACGCGGTGACGGCGGGGGAATAGGTGCCGTCGTGGTTGCGGTGCAGTGTGGTGTCGATCGGCTTCCAGGTCCCGCCCTGCAGGGTGCGCACGGGCTGCGCGTTGGTGGTGAGGGCGAACCCGCCCGTCGGGCTGGCCTCGACCTGCGTCGTCTCGTCGGTCAACCCGGTGACCACGACGGCCTTCCCGCTGGACTTGGCCTGCGCGCTGGCCGTGGCCATCGCCTTCTGTTGGTCCTGGGTCGCGCCGTAGCCGTCCTCGAGTGTGGGGATGTTCCCTGGCTGCGGCGGAGTCTTGGGCACTGGACCCGGGCCTACCCCCGAGTCTTGACCGGCTGCGGCGGCCACGGGCGCGGAGCTCAAACCCGGAGTCAGCAAGAGTGCGAGAAACAGCAGAACGGCGACCGGCGCAGAAAGACGCTGCAATAATCGGCCGAACGGTCTACCGGAGATAGTCCGGCTGGTGAACGCACGTCGTTTTCTCACGAGAATCGTCCTCAATCGGCCAAGGATTTCCGTCAATTCCGCCGCGCAGCGGCAACCGTTTCGGGAATTTACGTGATCTTCGACAGTGTCGATACGGACGTCACTCGGATAGCTCAACCGCAGGGAATTGCCCGTTTGGGACGCTTGATCGTGTTCATCCCGAAACTTGTCTTGAAATGTCACGACTCGCACTTCCGAGTGTTCGATGCTTGCGCTATAAGCTCCCCGCAGCCGTTGTTTATCACGGTTTCTGAATACGGAGAAAATTCTTCCGTCAGTCTCAATAGAACTGCTACGGTCGCTCTCGTTTGCGTGATCATCGGATAGTGCAAGGGCGGTATCACGGTGTCCGGAATCTGGGGAAATCGACGTTTTGTGGCGGGCGGTCGCGCTTCCGGCGACGGGCTGGGGTGGCGCTCGTCGGCCCACCGAGGTGTCGCGTGGGCGCTGGCCGTCGTGCTGCTTGCCGGGCTGAGTACTGCCGTCGCATCTCCTGCCGCCGCGGCAACAGGGCGCGGCGCGCCTTACGTGGAGCAGACGAAGTCCGTCCCGGTGAACCCGGTGCAGGGGAAGTACCGGAAGCCGCCTGCCATGCCGGCGTGGCACTCGTCGCCGCCCGCGTGGCCCTCCGGCGCCGCGGACATCACCGTGGCACAGGCGAACTCCGCACCGACCCGTGCTGGAGCGTTGCCGGTGTGGCTCGCGCCGAGCGGGCACGCCCCGTCCGCCAAGGCCGGCGCGACGCAGACCCCGACCGGCATCCACCTCGACCTCGCCACCAAAGCAAAGGCCGCTGCAGCCGGTATCACCGGGACGATGATGTCGTTGCGCCACACCACCAGTGGTGCAGGCTCATCGAGCGTTCACGTGACGATGGGTTACGGCCAGTTCCAGGACGCGTTCGGCGGGGACTGGGTGTCCAGGCTTCAGCTGGTGGCGTTGCCCGGCTGCGCCGCGACCACCCCCGACCTGCCGAAATGCCGCACCCAGACACCGGTTCCGTTCACGCGCGACGCCAAGGCCGCGACCCTCGCCGCGGATGTCGTCGTACCAGCCGCTCCGACGGGCAAGTCTGCAAACAGCGCCGCGTCGATGGTGCTCGCTGCCACGTCGGCACCATCGGGCGGCGGTGGTGGCGACTTCGCCGCGACGTCGCTCCACTCGTCAGGGTCGTGGCAAGCCGGCGGGCCCGCCGACTCGTTCAACTGGTCTTACCCGGTCCCGGTGCCCAACGTGCCCGGTGGGCTCACGCCGAACGTCACCCTGTCCTATGACTCGCAAGCGGTCGACGGACTGACGCCGTCGACGAACAACCAGCCCTCGTGGATCGGGGACGGGTGGGACTACTCGCCCGGGTACGTCGAGCGGAGCTACCAGTCCTGTCACGAGAACCCCGCCGGACCGACACGCACCTGGGACAACTGCTGGTCGGCGAACAACACGCTGATCCTCTCGTTGAACGGCCAGACGGTGCCGCTGATCAAGGACGACGCGACCGGGACGTACCACCCGCGGTCCGATGCCAGCGAGCGGGTGCAGTACGTCACCGGCGCGGCCAACGGGGCGCAGAACGGTGAGCACTTCGTCGTCACGACCGCGGACGGGACCCAGTACTACTTCGGCCTCAACCAGCTGCCCGGCTGGACTAGCGGGAATCCGACCACCAACTCGGTGCTGACCGAGCCGGTCTTCGCCTCCGCGGCCGGACAGCCCTGTTACAACGCGACGTTCGCGAACTCCTGGTGCCAGCAGGCCTACCGCTGGAACCTCGACTACGTCGTGGACACCCACTCCGACGTCGTCTCGTACTTCTACAACACGGAAAACAACTTCTACTCCCGCGACCTCGGCAGCACGGCGAACACCCCGTACAACCGCGGCAGCTACCTGTCGAAGATCCAGTATGGGCAGCGCGCAGGCCAGGTCTACTCGACGCAGCCGGCCGCGCAGGTGCTGTTCACGACCACCGGACGGTGCAACCAGGCCACCTGCGATCCGGCCACGCTGTCGTCGGCCACTGCGTCCAACTGGCCCGACGTGCCCTATGACCTTAACTGCGCGAACAACACCAACTGTTCGGTGCAGTCACCGTCGTTCTGGTCCGAGTACGCCCTGCAGTCGATCCAGACCCAGGTCCTCGTCGGCACCACAGAGACCAATGCGGACAGCTGGGCGCTGACCCACGCGTACCCGGCGACCGACGATTCCACCAGCCCTTCGCTGTGGCTCTCGTCGATCGCCCGTACCGGGCAGGACACCTCGGCCGGTGGTTCGACGGCAGCCATCACCCTGCCACCCGTGGTCTTCTCCGGAACCCCGCTGTCCAACCGGGTGGATCTCAGCGACGGCTACTCGCCGATCACCCGGCAGCGGCTGACGACGATCACCACCGAGACCGGGGAAACCATCTCGGTCGGCTACTCGTCCCCTGGCTGCGCGTCCGGCGTCCCGTCGGATCCCTCCCAGAACACCACGCTCTGCTATCCGGCCTACTGGCTGCCGCCCAACCAGACCGAGCCAGTCCTCGACTGGTTCAACAAGTTCATCGTCACCGGGGTCACCGAAGAAGATCCGACCGGCGGCTCGGCCCACGACACGATCGCCACGACCTACACACCCGTGGGGACACCCGCCTGGCACTACACGGAGGACCCGACCGGTCAACCTGACGAGCGGACCTGGGACCAGTGGCGGGGTTTCCAGGGCATGATCGTCACCACCGGCACGGCGCCCGACCCCGTCACCAAGACGCAGTACACCTACTTCCGGGGCATGGACGGGGACACTCTGCCCAACGGAGGAAGCAGACCGGCCGCGGTCTCCGACTCACGCGGAGATCCGCCAGTAACCGACAGCGACCAATTCGCCGGCGGCACCTACGAAACGGTCGTCTACAACGGATCAGCGGTCGTCTCCGACACCATCAGCGATCCCTGGTCGTCGGCTGCCACCGCATCGCAGGCCGTCTCGGGCCTGAAGCCGCTGCAATCGTTCCTGCTCGACACTGCGGACACGAAGGTCTACACGCCACTGAGTTCGGGCGGCACTCGGGAAACCGAGACTGACTACACCCACGACAGTCATGGCCGCGTCACGGCGACCGACGACCACGGCGACGTCTCGACACCGGCCGACGACCTTTGCAGCACAACGAGTTTCGCCGACAACACGACCGCGTGGATCCTGGACAGGCCGGCTGAGCAGAAAACCTTTTCGGCCGACTGCGGCACGACGCCCGTGTACCCCCAGGACGCCGTCTCCGACCAGTTGACCTTCTACGACGGCTCGACCACCTCAGGGGCTGCACCTTCCGTCGGAGACCCCACCGAGACCGAGAGCGCGATCACCTACACGGGATCGGCCGCTACTTCGACGTATGCGGTGACCACTGCCTCCTTCGACGAGTACGGCCGACCGGCGAGCACCACGGACCCGGACAACCGCACGACCCAGACCACCTACACCCCCGCGACCGGGGCGGAACCGACGCAGGTGGTGGTGAAGGACCCGTTGGCGTTCACCACGACGACGGTGAACGATCCCGTGCGCGACCTGCCCACCTCGTCGACGGATGCCGGCGGGTTCGTGACCAAGGAGCAGTTCGACGCGCTCGGGCGGCTCACTTCGGTGTTGAAGCCGGGAATCTCGGCGCCGTCGTTGAAGTACACCTACACCATCTCGAACAGTGCACCGTCCGTTGTGGACACATCCACGCTGAACTTCAACGGCAGCTATCGGCTCTCGGAGACCCTCTACGACGCGTTGCTGAGATCTAGGGAGGTCCAGAACCAGACGCCGGACAACGGCCGGGACATCACCGACACGATCTACAACACCGACGGCTGGGTGTCCGAGACCACCAACCCCTACTTCAACTCCGACGCGGTCTCGCCGACCTACGTCCAGGCTCCGGCAGGTGACGTTCCCTCGTCGACCGGCACCTCCTACGACAGCGCCGGCCGCAAGACCGCGGCGATCGCCTACGCGCTGGGCAACGAGACCTGGCGTACCAGCTACGTCTACGGCGGGAACTTCGTCACCACGATCCCGCCGGCCGGGTCGCCGTCGACCACCACGCTGGCCGACGCCAGGGGAAACACGACCGACCTCTACCGCTACAACGCAGGCGCGCCGGCGGACCCCACCGACCCGCCGGGCGATTACTCCGCCACCCACTACACGTACTACCCGAACGGGAAGCAGCAGAGCGTCAAGGACGCGGCGGGTAACACCTGGTCGTACCAGTACGACCTGCTCGGCAACCAGACCTCGTCCCAGGATCCCGACACTGGCACGACAACGAGCACGTATGACCACACCGGGCAGCTGATCACGGCGACCGACTCGCGGGGGAAGCAGACCACCCACGCCTACGACGCCGACGGCCGCAAGACGTTCGACTACGACACCACTGGAAACGCCGCACCCTCGAGCGGCAACGAGATCGCCGGCTGGACTTACGACACTCTGAAGAAGGGCTACCCCACCTCGCAGACGTCGCACTCCGGCGGCGACGTTTACACCCAGACGATCCGGGCCTACAACGCGCAGGCGCAAGCGCAAGCGGTCACGACGACGCTGACCGGCGAGGGCACCAGCCTCATCCCCGCGGCCGGTTACACGGTGTCGTTCGGTTACAGCCTCACCGGATACTTCACCGGCCACAGCGACCCTGCGCTGGACGGGTTGCCGTCGGAGAGCGTGTCGGTCGGCTATGACGCCTTTGGTGAACCCACCTCGCTCGCGAGCAACGTGACCACCTACGTGCAAGCGGTCGGGTACTCGGAGTTCGGCGAGCCGCTGCAGTACACGATGCCGGCTACCGGCGGCAGCGTCTGGGCCACCAACGCCTACGACCCGCAGACGCACGCGCTGACCGACATCCAGACCACCACCTCGAACACCAGCGTGGTCGTCGACGACACGAGCTACACCTACAGCGGGCCCGGCGTGTCCAAGGGCGCCGGCCTGGTCGTCTCGTCCACTGACCGCCAGAACGGCGGCGCCACGGTCGACACCCAGTGCTACGGCTACGACTTCGCCGACCGCCTTTCCCAGGCCTGGACCGCGACCGACAACTGCGCTTCGACGCCCGCGCCGGGCAACTCGGCGAGCGTCGGTGGCCCCACGCCCTACTGGCAGTCGTGGACCTACGACGCAGCCGGGGACCGGCTGACCCAGACCGACCACAACACCTCCGGCAACACCGCCGGGGACACCACGACCACCTTCAACTACCCGGCGCAGGGTTCGGCGACCGACCAGCCGCACACCCTGACCGGTACGACCGCGACCGGGCCGAACGCCACCGCGAACACCGCCTCCTACACCTACGACACGGCCGGAAACACGACCTCGATCACAGGCGGCTCCACCGGCAACCAAACACTGACCTGGAACAACCAGAACAAGCCGAGTACTGACGTCACTGCCGTCGGCACCACCTCCTACGTCTACGACGAGGGCGGCAACCTGATCGTGCGCCGCGACCCCGATAAGACCACGTTCTTCCTCGGGGACATGCAACTGGTGCTCGACCCCGTCTCCGAAACCACCACGGCCACGCGCTACTACTCCCTCGGCGGGACGACGGTCGCCGTCCGCAGCTCTTCCGGCGCCGTGCAGTACCTGGTACCCGACCGGCAAGGCACCGACCAGCTCACGCTCAACTCCTCCACCCTCGCAACCACGCGCCGCCAGTACCTGCCCTTCGGCCAGGACCGTGGGACTGCGCCGAGCACCTGGCCCGGCGACAAGGGCTACGTCGGCGGCACACCGGACCCGACCACACAACTGGAGAACCTGGGCGCCCGCGAGTACGACCCGGCGAACGGTCGGTTCCTGTCCGCTGACCCGGTGTTCGAGCAGACCGACCCGAACGAGATGGGCGGGTACGACTACGCGGGCAACGACCCCGTCACCGGCAGCGACCCGAGCGGGTTGGCCGTCTGGAGCCCCGCACTATATTTCGATCCGGAAGTGGCGCCTCCACCTCCTTCGCCGCCGGCGCACACCGCATCCGGCCACTCGAGCTCAAACGCGAGGGGCGGCAGGTCTGGGGGCGGAGCGCCGCCGTCACGAGCGCCGGTCGCGGCTCCGGTCGACCACTCGTTCCACCTGCCGCACTGGCTGATCGTGGTCGGCACGGTTGCGGCTGTCGTCGGCGCAGTGGCCTGCGTCGTCGCCACCGACGGGCTCTGCCTCGGCGCGATCGCAGCCGGCGCGACCGAAGGCTCCTTGTTCGGCGGTGCCGGGGCCGCGGCCGGCGCCGCGGCCGCGGCGGTCTCCGAGGGCGCCGGCACCTTGGCCGCGGCCGGTGGTGCCACAGCCGGTGCCGGAGTCGCCGGCGAGATGCTCGGCGACGGTGCCGGTGAAGCAACCGGCGGCGAAGCAGGGGCCGAAGCGTCCGCCGGGGAGTCGGCCGGCGAGGCGGGCGCCGCGCCCACACCCGCGGATCCGCCGCCGCCTCCTGCAGCTGCGAAGAGTGCTCCAGCGGCGGCCGCGCCGGCGGAGGAGGCCCCGGCTGCCAGCCCGGCCAAGGCTTCGTCTGGGTGTAACAGTTTCGCCGGTGCCACCGGTGTCCTGATGGCTGATGGCTCGAGTAAGCCGATCAGTCAGGTCCACGTCGGTGACACGATCACCAACGCCGAGCCCGACAGTCACGACGTCGAACAGCATGTGGTAACGGCGGTGCATGTCACCACCACCGACAAGTCCTTCGACGATCTCACCTTCAGCACGCCGGACGGGTCGGCGACCATCACCACTACCGCGCAGCATCTGTTCTGGGATGTCACCCTCCACACCTGGCGTGAAGCCGACAACCTGCGTGTCGGCGACCAAGTCAACACCCCGGATAACGGTCACATCACCGTCGTGGCCACCCGCCTCTACACCGCCGCGATCATCACCTACAACCTCACCATCGACGACGTCCACACCTACTACGTGGAAGCCGGCAGCACACCCGTCCTCGTCCACAATTGCGGCGGCAAAGTAGACGGGCCCCTTCCGCAGAAGGGCCAGACCTCCCTCTACGCCTTACATCAACCTGAAACAGGAAAAATTCTGAAGTGGGGCATCTCGAGGAACCCGGTATCTCGGTACACGTGTGACTGTTTCAATCAACTGCAAGCGCGTATGCAGATCGTCAAGAACTTCGACAGTCGATCCGACGCGCTTGAGGCTGAGCGACACATGACCGAGCGATGGCCCGGGCCTCTCAACTTCGAGCCTTGGGCTGGGTCGACCCGTTCGGCGGGCACATGGGAAGATTCACTGAAGCACGTCACCGGAGGTGGACTGTGGAGCGAATGACGGGTCGGCTTGGCCAGCCGAGTCAGGATTTAGAACGTGAAGTCGTACTGCGGGCACTTCGAGAGTTTTACTGCCCTCTCGCAAGCAGTGAAATTTCCGCGTTTGCTTCAGTGTTCATGGACGTCTCGGGACTCCAGCTGAATCTTTCTGGCCTGCTCGAAGCAGAGCGTGCATCCTGGCACTCTGCGGAGTCATCTGACGGTCTAATCTGCCCCGCAATCGAATCGGAATCGGGATTCGCGAACGCGCGACTAGTGACCAGTTCTGATTGGCCCTTGAATAACCGTCTGGTTGGGTGGGAGCTCGAAAAGAGTCGTGCGATCTGGAGTCTTCGGGTGTTCTGTGACTTGTATCTAGTGGCTGAAGAGGAGAATCTCTCCCGCCGCGGTATTCTTATTGAGCACATAACGGAAAGAGTTCAACTGCTTTCGGAAGATCTTCGAGGAACGTTCGATTTCGAAGGCGACGTGGGGTTGGAACTTGAAAGGATCGAGGAGGTCAGGGAGGCGGCAGAGGATGCCTTTGATATTGAAAGGGTATCTCTTGGGCGGCATTTGGAAACTATTTTGCCACGACTCTTGAGTTTGCCGAAGGAATTCCAACTTTTCGGTGCCATCGAGAATTAATTGTCCAATGCGATTAGCTACTAAGAACGGGCACCGTCGTAACTGTGCGTGTACGGTTGATCGACAACTAAGTTCGTTCACCTGCAACCTCTATCAGCTGCTTGCGGAGGGGTCGGCGGCACGCCTCCCCAAGTGCTGGCGAACGACGACCTCGACGACTGGCGACAGCTCAACCTCGACGAGATCGACGCCATCGTCGCTTCGCCCGGGCAGGGAAGGCCGGAGCGCGCTGCCGATTTCGGCTTGAGCCGATGGGCCATGTTCCAGGAGGAAGTCCCGCCTGCTCGGGGTCTGCCTCGGATTTCCCCGGAAGGTACGGATGAGGGTAGGCCGTGTTCGTGAAAGGTCGCTGGGTCCGTGGGTGGGCTTGGCCAGCGGAGCGGTGACAACGTCAACGCCGCTGCGCCGCCGCTGGCGACGGCACGGCCTCAATCTGCATCACTTGATCGACCCCGCCACAGGACGCCCGTCATCGACGCCGCTAGCCAGCGCCACCGTGGTCGGTGCGCAAGCGCACTGGGCCGAGGTGGTTGCCAAGGCCGCGGTGATCGCAGGCTTGAACGCGGGCATGAAGTTGGTCGCCGCGCAGCAAGCGGCGGCTCTGCTCGTGACCGCCGACGGCACGGTCCATCGGGCTGGGCCATGGGAAAGGTATGAACGATGGACTCCAGCCTGTGGTGGTACATCGCCCGTGCGGGCGGGCTGACCGCCTGGTGGCTGCTTTCGTCCGCGGTCGTCTGGGGCCTGCTGACATCCACTCGTATCCTCAGTGCCCGGACTCCCCACGCCACGCTGGAGGATCTACACCGGTGGCTCGCCGGGCTCGCGGTGGCGTTCGTCGGTGTGCACTTGGTCGCGCTTCTAGTGGACCGCTGGATCGGGTTCGGCCTGCCGGACCTGGTGGTGCCCTTCGCATCGACCTACCGACCGGGTGCAGTGGCGTGGGGCGTGGTCGCGTTGTACGTGCTGGCCGCGGTCCAGATCACTTCGATCGCACGCCGCCACCTGCCGTCACGATGGTGGCGCCGGGTGCCCTGGGCCACGTTCGCGTTGTTCGTCCTGGTCACCGTCCACGCCTTCACTGCGGGCACGGACGCGGGCAACACTGCCATTCGTGTCACGGGGATCCTGCTCGGCGCCGCGGTTCTCTTCCTGACGACGTATCGGGTTCTCGTCCGCCGGCGCCCACCCGGATCTCGGGCGAGTGGCGCGCGTGCCGCGGAGGTCGCGCCGCGGTTTCACCCCGCCACGGTGACCGACGTTCGTGCGGAGACCGACGACACCGTTTCCGTCGAGCTGGCACCTCCGCCCAGTCTGTCCCGGGAGTTCCGGTTCCGGCCCGGCCAGCACCTGCTCGTGCGGGCCGACATCGAGGGACACCGTGTCCAGCGCGCGTATTCGTTGTGCGGCGACAGCGCGAAGCAGGAGCTGCGCATCGCGGTGAAACATCAGCCCGGCGGTGAGCTGTCCGCGCTGATCAACACCAGGGTCCGGGTCGGTGACACACTCGAGATCAGCACACCGGCGGGCCTGTTCGGCACCACACCCGACCCGCAGCGCAGCCGCCACGTTCTCGCGGTTGCCGCAGGCAGCGGTATCACGCCGATCATCTCGCTGACGACAAGCATCCTGAGCGCGGAACCCGGCTCACGCGTCACCCTGCTCTACGGCAACCGGACCTTCGCGTCCGTGATCTTCCGCGACGAGCTGGTCCGGCTCTCCGAGCACTACACCGGCCGCCTCACCGTGCACCATCTGCTCAGCCGCGAACACCCGAAACCGCCACTGCGCCACGGCCGCCTCACTCCCGACACTCTGCGCGAGCTTGCTGCGGAGGGGGCCCTCGACACCGCCGCCATCGACGAGGCGTTCGTGTGCGGCCCGGGCGCGATGGTGGATGCCGTCCGTGACACGCTCAGGGCATTGGGGCTGCTGTCCACCAGAATCCAGACCGAGCGGTTCCCGCCCCGTCCGGCACCGGTCACGCCGTGGCCGACTCCGACCACGCGCGACGAGGAGTCCTCGGCGCAGGTCACCGTCGTCCTCGGTGGCGTAATCACCGACGTCGCCGCCCGCGGTTCGGACACGATCCTCGACGCGGCTTTACGCGACGGCCTTGACGTTCCGTACTCGTGCCGCACCGGCTATTGCTTCACGTGCCGAGGCCGCCTCGTCGCTGGTGGCACGGTGACTGTGGATGGCGAACCAGCCGAAACGTTGGCCCCGGGAGCGATCCTGGCCTGTCAATCACGCCCGGTCGCCGAGCGCCTGGTCGTCGACTTCGACCACACCGGCTGATCCAGCAGGCCGACGGAGACGCGACTGGCTGTGCGCGCCCATGCCGATCTCGTACTGATCGACTTGGCGCGACGAGGTGGACTACCGAACGTTGCCACTCGAAAGAGTTAATGCTTGGTCGGGGCACTGTTGCGGTGAAGTTGATCAAGGTATTTATGGAGGACTGCTGATCGAGTCGCCTCGAGGGGAGGGCGGCCGCGTGGCTGAGCCTGGCCCGCTGGCTGAAGACACGGTCATCGGCGCGAGAGGAGATCGGTTATGAGTTTTCTTCATGATCGGTCGCGATCTCGATGTGGATCTGACTCCGAAACCTGCGTCCGGTAAACGTCTGACGGTTTTTGATCGCATCGATTTCGTCGTCGGAACACCCTGCTCGGAGACAACGTGCGCTGATGTGGCGCAACTGCGGGGTTCTGCCGGTCGGAACGCGCTGTTGCTTGGGGAGGCAACTGATGAGGGATGAAAGCGTCTTCGCGATGACGGCGCGGCGGCTGTGTCGAGAGAAGGGCCTGACGCTCAAGGAGATCGCGAGCCAGGCGGGTTACAGCGAAAGCTACGTCTCGAAGGTCTTCCACGGCCACCGGGACCGGAGGCAGGCGGTGGTAAACAGGCTGGACGAAGTCCTCGGGGCTCACGGCGAACTGGTGCGGATCGCCTCTGAGCAGCGGCTCGGCGGCGACCATGTTCGCCCGATGCAGCTGCCCCCGCCGGCCTCGGACTTCACCGGCCGCCAGGGATATCTCCGTCAGCTGGATGATGCCGTGGCGGCCCACAACGAGGACGGGACCGCAGTGACCGTGCTCATCGAAGGCGGCTTCTGGGCAGGCAAGACGGAGCTGGCGATTCAGTGGGCGTCTCAGGTCCAGGAGCGATATCCGGGCGGCTGCTTGTTCGTCGACTTGCACGGGCTGGCGGCCGGTAAGCCGGCGGAGCCCGGTGCGGTGCTCGACGGTTTCTTGCGTGCTCTGGGAGCCCCTGGCGCCGAGCTCACGGGGACGGTCGAAGAACGCGCGGCACGATACCGGTCTCGCCTGTCCAGCCGGCCGTCCATCGTGATCCTGGACAACGCGGCCGACTACAAGCAGGTCCGGCCGCTGCTGCCCGGCGCGGGAAGCGTGCTCATCGTGACCAGCCGCGAGCACCAGGGCGCTTTGCTGACTCACACCGGGGCGGTGCAGATCAACCTGCCGCCTCTTCCCGTCGACGACGCGATGACGTTGCTGCGCTGTCGTGTGGGGGAAGCGCGGGTGAATGCCGACCTCCGCGCGGCTGAGAAGATCGTGAGGTGCGCCGGGCGGCTTCCGATGGCGATCCGCATCGCTGCCGAGTACACGAAGCACGGCGGCCACACCCTCGACCATGTCGCCGGCCAGCTCGCCACGATGCCGGAGCGGCTGGCACTGTTCACCTCGTCCGACCCGGCCGTCAACATCCGCGCTGTGCTGGACGTGTCCTACCTGGCGCTCCCGTCACAGGCGGCGCGCGTTTTCCGATTGCTCGGTACCAGCCCAACGGCCGTGATCAGCCCGGAATCCACCGCCGCGCTGGGCGAGATCAACGTTGCAGAAGCCGGTCGGGCGCTCGACGTCCTGCACCGAGCACACCTCGTCGAGCTCGTCGAGAACGGCCGGATGCGGATGAACCACCTCTTGCGCGCGTACGCCCACGAGCGCGCCGGCGCCGACGAACCGCCGCGCGAGCTCGACAAGGCGCGCCACAGGCTGCTGCATTGGTACGCCGCGACAACCCACGCGGCCAGCAACGCTCTGGCGCCAGACTGGGCCGGCGCAGGGTTGGCGCCGGATTCCGTCGAGGACGTCGTGCCGCTTTCATTTGGGCGCAAAGACTATGATGCCGCGTTGACCTGGTTCGAAATCGAGGCCGGCGCCATCCTCTGGGTCGCGCGGAGCGTCGCCGTGGGCGACCTCGGCTGGAAGCTGCCGGCCATGCTGCTCCCGTACTTCTACATAACCAAGAACTGGCGCGCCTGGCTGAATGCGGCCACGGATGGGCGTGCGGCAGCCCTCCGGGTCAACAGCCGCGCCGGACATGCTCGGAGCATGTTGAGCCTGGGCTGGGTCCGGCACGAAGTCGGCCACACCGAGGACGCGATCCTGCTGCTCCAGGCCGGGCTGCGGCAGCAGGGAGAACTCGGAACTGACGACCGTGATGGCCTCCTCGAGGCTTGGACGGCGTTCGCGCTCGCCTCCGCGCACGCGTCTCTTCGGCAAGCGGACGACGCCCGCGAGTTGTATGCGCGCGCTGAACAGCTCTTCTCCGAGGGCGGCCTCGACTTCGGCGTCGCCGTGTCGAAGGCGATGCTTGCCTGTGAGCAGCAGCAGTTTGGCGAGGACGAAAGGGCTGCGGAGACGGCCTACGACGCCCTCGAGCTGGCGGAGCGTTCTGGCATCAACAGCGCGATCAGCTTGGCCCACCACCAGCTCGGGTTGCTGCTGTTACAGCAAGGGTCGTATCGGCCGGCGCTGACTCATTTGGACAAAGCTCTCGAACTGCGGCGGACGAGCCGCGAGCGTTGGGCGGAAGCCGACACTCTGACCGTGCGAGCCGAAGTCCTGAGCAAGCTCGGCCACGACCGCAACGCCCGCGAGGCGTATCGCGAGGCCGCCGAGATCCTCGAGACGTTGCACGACCCGCGTGCGTTCGACATCCAAGCGCAGATCGCGTCGCTCAACGCTGTCCTGAACGCCCCGGACACCCCGGCTGCTTGAGCAGCAGGTGGCCGGGAAGCGGGAAGTCGTCGCCGTTGCCGTGAGCAGGGCGGCGACTTCTCGGCCCCTAAGGTCGGTCATCGCCAGGCTCGAGGCGGCACATGACGAACTGACCGGTCGGCGTGGTGCCCGCGCTGATGCCCACGGCGTGGATGCGCACCGGCCACACCGAGCCGTCCGCCTTCCTGACACGGGCGGCCACCACCGGCAGGCGGCTCGCCGGATGACCCGCGGCGTCGTGGACGAGCTCGAGCACGGCGTGGACGTCCTCTGGTTCGACCAGCTCGGCGAGCTTGCTGGTGTCGGGTATCGGCGACTGTTCGGTCGGGTAGTCCGGACTGGTCATCACGACCGCCTCGAGGATCGAGTCGACGACGATCAGCGGGTCCTCGATGAGGGCCGCACATGCGCTGAGCTGCTGGAGCAGCGGGGGCTCCACGGCCTGTCGTGCTGCGGCCGGGTCGACCCGCATCGAAAAGCCGGCGTAGAGGCGGTCGGAAATCTTCTGTCCCACCGCGCGGATGACCTGCCGTTCGCCGCTTGCGGCGTGCTGCTGCTCCATGTACCTGATCAGAGGCGTGCCGACGGCCGAACTGCGGAAGTCGGAGATGACCGCGGTGGTGGGGATGCGATGGTCCTCGACCAGGATCGAATTCATGAACCTGTACGGATCGCGCCCGCTGCGGCCGCCCTCCCAGCCTGGCGATGGCGGGGCCACCCCGTAGAGCGCGGGCGCGTCAGCGCCCCACCAGTGCTGCAGCGAGCCGTCGGAACCGGCGGCGGGTTCTTCCCACTCCCAGGCCGCGACCAAGGGCGCCGGTGATAGTGCGTCGCCCGGGTAGGCGTAGCGGGCCAGGAAGGCGATAGGCGTGCCGTCTCGCCCGCCCAGCACTGGCTTGACCCCGACCTCGAACGTGCTGCGGGCGTACGAGCGCTCCTGGTGGACGGGCTCGCGGGTGCGCCGAGCCAGGGCAATCAACGGCGGCAGCAGCTTCCGGGCCGCATTGTCGGAGTTGTTGACCGACACCCCGTCGTACAGGCGATCGCCGATCGCATACAAGCGGCTCTGTGCGTCGAAGACCATCCACGCCCCGAGATCGCGAAAGGTACGTCGCCCAGATGCGACCTGTTCTGCGGCGCTCACAAGATCATTCTATCCGCCGCGTCCAGTCGGGACACTGCGAAGCGCATTTCGGGCTCAGAAGGTCGCGCCGCCGTCGAGCTGAAGGATCGTGCCGGTTACGAACGCCGAGTCGCTGGTCGCGAGGTACACCGCTGCGGCGCGGATCTCCTCTGGGTCGCCAATCCGGCGCAGCGCGGCGGTGCGTTCAAGCACGGCAATAGCCTTCTCGTCCCACGCTTCGGCCATTCGTGTCCGAAATGGGCCGCATTGAATGGCGTTCACTCGAACACCCATCGGGCCGAACGTCTGCGCGTGCGCCTGCGTCAGGGTGTTCAGGCCCGCCTTGGCCACCGCGTACGGAACAAAGGGATCTTTCGGTCGAACCGCGCCGGTTGACGTGATGTTGATGATCGATCCGCTGCCGGCGTCGGCCATCCTGGCGCCAAAGCTCTGAGACAGCGAGACCGCGCCGAGGAGGTTCACCTCGAGCACCTTGCGCCACATTCGCTCGTCGAGGTCATCGATCGTCCGGTACGGCAGCGCCATGCCGGCGTTGTTCACCAGCACGTCGGCGCGGCCGAACTTCGCGTAGACCGTTTCGACGAGGCTGTCGCACGCGCTCCAGGACCCGATGTTGCACTCGACGCCGATGGCGTCGACACAGTGGTCCTGCCTGATCTGCTCGGCGGCTTCCTCGCAAGCGTCGACGTGACGACTGGCGATCACCACCGCGGCGCCCTCGCCCGCCATGGCCTCGACGATCTGGCGTCCCAGGCCGCGCGCTCCACCGGTCACCACCGCGACGTGCCCAGACAGCTTGCCCATCCGTCCCCCTCTGCTCGTCAAGTTCGAATTCGACGCTACCGCAGAGTTGATCACGCAGCTATGGGGCCTGCGGATTGCTGTTCGTTGGCAACGGTTTTCTTCTTGCCAAGACTGTCACCACGTCGGCACACAAATAGGACACGGCTGTGTTCGCTCATCGCTTTCTGTGACGTGCGCGAATGACCACAGTGGACTCATGCGAATCGGCACAACCCCCTCCACGTGGCGCTTGCCCCGTCGGGTCTCCGCGACGTCACTCGGTCGATCCGCACGCCGGCCGGGTGGCGACCGCTGTCGTCGGACGCCACCCGGCGTGGCTACTTCACAGGTGTGCTTACCGGCTCTCTGACTGGCGAAATGCCACTCGAACACAGAAGGAGGAACGTGGCGCACTACACGCTGCAATGCGGTCACCGCAGCCCGGTCACTGATACTGACGAGAACACCCTCGACGACCTAGCGGCCAATCCCGGTGCCGCCCCCGGCTTCGCCTGGTGCGAGCGCTGCCAGTCCTGGAAGCAGGTCCGCGAGGCTGCCTCTGCCCGCGGAGTAGCCAATCGGCCTGAGCGGTAGATCGCGCGGGGTTTGACTCGTCGGCGAGTCATCCGAATCGAAAAGTTCGCAATTCATCGAAGGGAACACCCATGTCGAAAACTGCTCTCTGTGTCCTGCCCTCGCTCGGGTTGCTGCTGGCCGGAAGCGTTCTCGTTCAGTCTCCGGCACACGCTGCCGCCGCGCGTTCGTCGGACAGCGCATTCGCGGCCGAAGTCCAGCAGTCCATCGTCGGCTCGGGAAACAGCAGCGGAGTCGTAACCGGCCAGGCCGGCGGCTGGGACCGCTGCCCGCCGGGCTACTACTGCCTCTTCGACGGCTACGACGGCGCCGGAGCGATGGCCTACTTCAAGACCGGCTCGCCCAACCTTGCCAACCAAGGCCTGGACAAAGCCGCGAGCGCGCAGTGGAACCGCTCCCCGTGGAACTTCTGCACATATGAGGGCTACAACTACACCGGTCGACGAAACTGTGATCCGCCGAATTCGAGGTACAACTTCACCTACTACGGCGGCAACAACTTCGACTCGTCCGTGAAGCGTCTCTAGCGAGAAACGACTCCTCTTGCCCACGGCCGGTCGACGGGGTGCCTCCCCACCCCGTCGACTGGCCAGACCACCACCAACCGCCCTGTTAACCGCACTACGACATCCACTCGAGTGTGTCGCGGCTATTCGGTGACGGTCAGGTTCTGCGCAGGAGCACCCGGCGGGTGGCATCGAGGTGGTGGTCCACCACGAAGCGGGCGTTGGCGCCAACAACAGGCGGCGTGCCCGTCCACGCGAGGACAGACCAGACTCCATCGAACGTGGCGACGTACTCACGGTTCGACGGGAACACCTCGGTGATCTTGGCGATCACTTCAGAACCAACGGGGTACCGGTGCTTCACCGACACCCACTCGGGCTCACTCCTCCAGAAGCTGGCCGTGCTCGATCGAAAGGCATCGTCGAGCGGCCAGAGGCGGACCTGTTGGTGGCGATGCTGGAGTACCTCGAAATCGGTAACAGTACCGACGCCTGGCCACTGATCGACGAGTCGGGGGAGGTGAACTACGTCGACGAATCCGGTTGGTGGTTCGCCCAGATCGACGAACAGCCCTATCGTGCCGGGACGCGGGATCAGCGTGACCTTCCCGGTCACGTGATCACCAACCGGGTAGGTTTGGCGAGCGGTGTCAAGTTCTACTTCGACGGGGTCAGGTTCGGTCATCGTTCGACCATCTCAAGACCGGCTTCACTGGTTGTCAACACTCGGTGATCAGAATCCGGTGTCTGCGGTCAGGCCAGCCGCGGGCGAGGTCAGCACGAGCAACCGTTGGGCCGTTGGGGGTGACCTTGATCCTGTCGACCTGGATCTTCATGCCGTTGATGTGCAGCAGTGTCGTCCTCAATCCGCTCACCTCGCCCTTCCATCCCGTCCGTTCAGGAGAGCTGCGTGCCGATCCATTCGACAGTCTGAGGTAGCCGGCCCGTCTGAAGTAGATCGAGCAGGGCGTCAGTGAACTGCTTGATCGAGACGCCCGATCCGGCAGGGAATCCGGTCTCGGACGCGGTGATCTGCGGCGACGCGGGATCTCCGTCGATGAAGGCGGAGAGCATCTCCTCGCCGTTGTAGAGGAGGTAGCCGTAACCGCCTTGCACGTGGGCGTCGACGACGCCGTGTTCGGCTTCGATGGTGGCGGTGAAGACGCCGTCCTGGGCCAGGAGATCGACAAGCTGGCGCACGTCGTCGGCCGTGGCGAGTTCGCGGTTGAAGCCACCTTCCACCCCGTTGATATAGGTGGGGCCGTACGCCGTCAGGGTCACGCTTGGTCCTCCCGTCCTGTGTAGGTGATGGTACTGCCGTCCGGTTGGGCGACGTGCAGTGTGGAGCCAGGGGCGAGGAAGGTCGTCTCGAGCTGTTTGTCGCACGTCAGCGGAGCCGAGTTGTCGAAGTCCCTGGTGCCGCACACAGAACGGTCGATGACGACGGTTTCCTCGGTGAGACCCTGGTTCCTCATCTCGACCGCGACCTTGACCTCCATGTGTGAGGCGAGGCGCGCGACCTTCCGCTGGGCAGGAGGGAGATTCGCGGCGACGAACTCGATTGTCTGCTGGTAGTACTCGTCGCGGGTTCCGCTCTGGAGCTCGACGTTCGAGCCGTCGGAGCGCACCCACTCCCCCTTCGCCGGTGATAATCCGACGGGAGCGCTGCTGATGCGACCGCGGGCCTGTTGTACCCGCTGCTGATTTGTGGGAGCGGGTGGTGGATGCTTCCTAGGCGGCCCGACCGGGCGCGCTCCGGGACCTGTCTACGAACCGCCGGCGATCGCGGCGGCGACTTGCTCAAGCTGTTGGGCGAGGACTTGGAGTTGCGCCGCGACAGACTGTCCGATCTCCTGGCTGACCTGCTGGATCTGGGTGACGACAGCTTCGTGAGGCGTCCCGCCGACGATCGCGGCGGCCTGGGTGGCGACGCTGTCCAGTTCCTGGGTGATTGCCTGGACGGCGGTCATGGGCAGGTTGCTGGCGAGCGCCTGGATTTGGCTGGCAGCTTCCTGGAGTTGGCTGGCCATGCGGCGATTCCTCCGGGCTGTCTCGTGACGATGCGTGGCAGAGATCGAGTATGGCGGCGACATCCGACGAAAACGCGTGATTACCGATATTCGTCTCGCTGTCCCGCGGTTTCGAGCTGTTCAGGCGGTCGCGGGCGTGGCCCGATACTCGAGCCACTGCTTGGCGGACGTGGCGAGGGTCTGTTTCCAGTCCTCGCCGGGTTGGTCTTGGGCGATGGAGTCCCACATGGTGGTGAGGACGTTCACGAAGAGGTCGATTGCGGCGGGGTCGGCATCGTTCCAGGCCGGGCACTGCGCGGCGACGTCTTCAGCGCCGGCTGGGGTGTGGCCCCAGGCTATGAGCCGTGGGACCAGGCAGGCCGGGTCGATCCACGCGGCGCCTCGGGTAGGCCACGCCCAGTCGATCATCTTCAGCTCGCCCGTGGTGGTGACGATGATGTTCGACGGGTTGTAGTCGGTGTGCAGGATCGTGTCGCCGGCGAGTTGCTGGCGGGCGTCGGGGTCGTCGATGAGCTCGGCCCAGCGAAGTTGGGCGGGGCGGAAGTAAGCGGGCGGCAGGTTGGGACACGGTAGTGCGGCCAGGCGGCGCATGGTGTCGATCAACGGTGGAAGGTCGGGCGAGCCGGGGGTGTAGTCGGCCGGGCGGCCGTTGAGGTGTTCGAAGCAGAGCAGGTCCCAGCCGTGGATCTCCAGCCGCCACAGCAGTTCAGGGGAGACGGGCCGGACGTGGGGGTTGATGGATGCTTCTCGCTGCTGGGTGACGACGGCGCGCTGGTCGGTGCGCAAGCCCTTGACGAACACAGTGCGCTGTGTGGTCTCGAGGACTGCGGCGATGGCCGAGTTCTGGCCCGGCCCAACGGTCGTAGCGGCCTGGATGGGTCCGAGCAAGGCTTCGACGGCGCGGTGAACGGGTCGGGGAAGTTCTTCCCAGTGCTGGCGCAGGATGGCCATGGGCGGAGTCGGTCCTCGTCAGGTGGGCGAGCGCTGGTGAGATTGAGAGTAAGGCAGCGCGGGGCGGACTCCGGCGTGAGGCACGTCAACGTCCGCCCCGCGGGCGGTCAGTAGGGGTTGTCGTCGCTGGCGGCGCAGTTACACCTGCCTTGCTCGGACAGGGTCTCCAGATCGGGAATGATCTGAATCTCGTCGAGGTCGGCTGCCACTGCGGACGGCGGTTTGAGCTCGATCAGGACAGCGGTCATGGGTTTCACCTCCCTCCGTGCTGGCAGTAGGAGGCCAGCGGCGCTTTCGCCTGCTGGTACAGCTTGGCGAGCGGGCGGCAGACCCAGCACGTGCCGGAGAGGGCGCATCCGCTGCAGCCGCCGGTGCGGGTGTGCAGTTTCTCGGCGATGCCGGCCAGGTTGGTGAGCCCTCCGATGCCTTCGGATATCAGGTTGACCGAGGGGTCTCGCCCGACCTTGCAGATCGAGGCGACGCCGTGCGGGTCGGCGTGGAAGAACGTCACTCCTGCGCTGCAGCCGCCGAATGGCTTGCGCTGTCGCTGGAATTCCTGAGACTGAGCGGGCAGGCTCTCCGGCCCGCCGTAGATCGTTGGGCTCATGTTGGTGAACATGTGAAACGGAAGGTTGAACCGCTCGGCCATCGCCTGCATCTCGGCGACCTCGTGTTCGTTCTGCCGTGCGACGACGATATTGAGCTTGATCGGCAGCCCGGCCTCGACAGCGGCGGTGAGCCCGTGCTGGAACTTCCGAAACGACCCGCGGCGTTGGGTCAGTCCGTCGTAGCTGGCCTCTGTGGCGCCGTAAACGCTGATCGTGAGCCGGTATGGCCGACGGGTGGTGAGCGCATTAAGGATCTTAGGGTTGTGCAGGCGCGAGCCGTTGGACGAGATTCCGATCATCATCCCGAGGTCCCAAGCCATCTGGTAGACCTCATGGAAGAGGGGGTCGATCAGTGGCTCGCCGCCGGTGAGCTGGAGCCAGAGCACGCCGGCGTCGTGCATGATGCTCAGCAGACGTTCCCGATCAGACCAGCCCAGGCCCTCGAAGCGCTTCACGCCGAGGTAGCAGTGCTCGCAGTCGTAGTTGCAGCCGAGGTTGAGCTCGTAGCTGGCCCGGCCGAACCCATACGCCGATTCGTTCCGCACGAGCACGACGTCACGCAGCGCGCGCCCGCCGACGTTCAGACCCCAGCACTGCGTAGCCGCCTTCTCGAGCCATTCCGGTGCGATTTCGTCGGCGCCCGCGGATCTCAGCTCGTTGTAACGGCCCTGGGGAATCTTGACTCCACGCTCGCTGTCGGGGCGCGTCACAAGGTAGTCGCCAAGGAAGGGGCTGGCGATGAGTTGGTGCACTGATTCCTCCTAGGGACGCGACCGGAATTGGGTCGATCGGGTTGGAATTATGTCGATCACGCGGTTTATGAATCGTCTCGGTCTTCAATGGGCCACCCCGGTGTCATTTCCGGAACGATCCAGTCGTGCAGTGGTCGCGGCCGGGCCGTGGAGTCCCATTCCGGTAAATCGGGAACCCTGGAATCATGAACATGAGATTGATGGGGTCTCCGCTGCGCGGGAGAGTTCGACACGAGAACCTAGACCACTTCGGCCTCTGCGAGAAGCCGCCGACCGGTGTCGGTGTTGGTATGGATGAGCATCTTGACCCCGAAGCCGGAATCTTGATACTCCTTTGAGGTCAGTCCTTTTGCACTCAACCCCATTAAGACTCTATAAGTCAATTTTTCGTTGATCTTCAGTTTGAGCGCAACGTTCAAGCAGGTCAACCCAGGAGGATTTTCGTTCAGCGCGGAGATGATCTTGCGCTCTTCGGCGGTTAGTGTAGACGTGGGGAACATTCGTCTTCCTCGGTTTGTGGTTGACTACTTGTGTCGTGCGGCGCTTGCGGTGATCTCGGAAAGTTGTGACGCTGATCTGCGAATGGGAGATTCAGCAACTCGTTGATGACGGTTGCCACGTCGCCGTCTGTTTGCCACATGGGACTGTCTGCGTTGGCCCAGGGGCCGCCGTCGTTCGAAATCCAGCGCGCCGCAGTGGCTTCGGTCATCGACTCGATCTTGAGGGTATCCACCACGCGGCCGCGGAGCCGTTCGTAGAACAGAACGGGGACGTTCGCCAGCGGGACAGGGGTAAACCCCTGCGCAACCGCACGACGGAGCGCCTCAAGGTGCGGCTCTTCCTCTGGCGATTGCGCCGCGTGATCGCTCACTGTTGGCTGTCCTTCCGCCTGTGCGCCGGGGATGGGCGGCAGCCCGGCGACCGGGACGTCGGGCGCGGACGTGAGGGGAGCCCTCACGCGGAGGGCGGTGTCCGCGCCCCGGCCGGAGCCGAGGTCGACCGGTCGCCGAGCTGCCAGGGGCAACCGTAAGAGCGCTACTAGCGGGTAACCCGAACTGTCAGCTCGGGTGCCTTCACTGCGTCGCGGGTAGCCCCGCGCGCGTCGCAAGTGACGCGGCTTGTCGCGCGACGGATCCGCGCCCCCGGTCGGTCAACGTCCCGAGGACGGCGTGCACCGCCGGGCGGTACTGGATGTCTTCAGGAGCCTCTGCCTCGGCGGCCTGCAACATGAGCAGAGCGCCCGAGTAGTCACGACGCTGCGCGTAGCCCTTGGCCTGATCGACGAGAAACGCGACACGGCGCTCAACTGACGGAGACCTACCGTGGTCGATCGTCTCGGCCAGCCGCAGCCCTTCGACGGCTTCGCCGGACTCGACCTCGATGCTCACGGCGAACATCGCGACGTTGGTCGGGCCGAACGCTGTCCAGCAGGCGTTATGCTCGCCGACCCGCTGGGCGAGGGGCACTGCTTCGCGGAGACGATCTCGGGCTGTCCAGCGGTTGCCGCCGCGGACGGCGGCGATAGCCGAGAGCAGCAACAGCGAGCCAGACAGCGCCAGCGCGTCGACGTTTTCGTCCTCAATGAGGGGCCGGAGACTGGCGCGGGCGTGAACCGCTTCCTCTTCAGCTCCGTCGGCGTTGCCGTTGGCCAGGAGCACCTGGCCCAGGTTCCAGCGTGCGGCTGCCATTCGGATCGGATCGTCGGCAGCCTCGGCTTCTCGCAGCGCACGGTCGGCCGCGAGCAGGGAAAGGTCGCCGCGACCGACCCGTTTGGTCACGGTGCGCACGAGGCCGTAGAGGTCCGCGGCGTACCGGTGCGCGGCTCGCTGGTCGCGGGCATCGCTGAACTTCACTGCTGCCCGCACCTCGGCGATCGTCTCGGGCAGCTCGGCGGTCAGCTCGCTGTAGCGGTGCGGCGCAGTCTGCCAAGTGCGCCAGGCGCGCACGACGTCCTCGCGTAGATCGTCGAGAGCCGGGGCTCCCGCCGCGGTCGTCGGTCGGGTCAAGGCCCGCTGCAACGAGTCGCCCGCGTTGGCGGTGACCCGCTTGCGGCGAGCCGGGGGTATCTCGTTGAGCAGGTCACCCGGCTCGACGTCCAGAACTTGTGCCAGTTGCACGAGGACCGGGATTGTGGGCATCTTGATGCCGCGCTCGATCTGGTACAGGTAGTCCGGCGTGATTCCGGCTAAGCCGGCGGCGACCGTCTTCGCCAACGGCTTTGCCGACCGGAAGAACCGAACGCGGCCACCGACCACGCGCGCCAAATTCTCGTCGGTCACCTGCCCCTGCCCCTCTCGCCAGGTTTGACCTGCGCGAATAGTAACGCGTCCGGTACCTGACGTCACAGCTGGCAGACTTGTGAGCATGACCGTCCCCGACCGCTCGCCCCGCACACTTGTGCTGTGGGATGTCGACCACACGCTGATCGAAACCCGTGGCGTGGGGCGAGCAATCTACGACCGCGCTTTCCCCGCCGCGACGGGCCAACCGCTGCGCAAGCTGGCGAAGATCGCCGGGCGTACCGAGCTGGACATCATGGCCGAGTCCCTGCGGATCAACGACATCGAACCCACGACCGACGCGGTCGCGCGCCTGGCAGATGCCCTCGTGCAGGAATACGAAGACGCCCGCGACGAGCTGCGAACGACCGGGCGCGCACTGCCAGGCGCTGAGGAGACGCTGGCTCGGCTCGCTGGTGACTCGGCCATCTACCAGGCCGTGCTCAGCGGCAACCTGCGTGCAGTGGCACGGATCAAGCTGGAGGTCTTCGGCCTGGACAAGTACCTTGACCTGGAGGCCAGCGCGTTCGGTGACGATCACGCTGACCGGCCGAAGCTTGTGGCGATTGCGCAGCAGCGTGCTGAACGACGCACCGGGACACGCTTCGAGGGCCCGGGCACCGTGATTGTCGGGGACACGCCCAACGACGTGAAGGCTGCACTCACCGCAGGGGTCGACGTGATCGCCGTGGCCACTGGCAAAAGTACTGAAGATGACCTCCGCGCTGCCGGTGCCGAACGCGTAATCGCCAGCCTGCACACCTTCCCCGTGCTGTGAGGCGCAGAAGCAGTGGGGCACTTCGTTCGGCGCTGCGACTGAGCACAGCCGACCGAGCTCTTGACCGCGCAGCAGCCCGAGATCTTCCTTGTCTGCACGCAAGCGATGGCCAGGTCCGATTCGTGCGACCCGGTCGCAGCTGCGGGGGCTCACGTCAGTGCCCTCGGCACGCTAAGGGGGAGGGCGCGCCGAGGGCGTCTTTGACGCTACCGGCGACGCCATGAGGACGGATGGAAACTCCCCCAAGGAGTGAATTTTGGTGGTCAGTCGCCGCATCCGCACGCAGCTCTGCGATGGCGCAGCGGCTTCGAACGCACGGATGCCCCGGCGACAACGCACCGGGGCACCGAGGTGGTTCGATCAGTCGCGCCTGAAGTTGTTGATCAGTGCTCGCCATGCAGTGCCCGTGACGGACAGCTGCCCGCCGTCTCGATCCTTCGTGTCGCGGACGCCGACTTCAAGCGGTGCGACCGCGACCTCAACGCAGTTGTTGCCATTCTGGCTCCGACGCGGCTTCCGCCAGCGGTCGCCAGTTGTCGGTGCTGTCATTTTGTCCTCATTTCCTCGCGCAGGCGGGAGACGAACTCGATCGAATCCGCAGGACTCAGTGCGGCGGAGGAAACGAGGGGGACCGCATCGCGGTACGCCTTCACGTCACCCTCCTCGTGCAGGATCAGGCCGCTTCGCCGGTTCTCGAGGAACACGATCGAGAACCCGTCGGCCCGCGGGTCGATCAACGTGAACGCGCCCTCCAAGGCCGGATGCCAACCGCTCGCGAATGGCACCACTCGCAGGTCCACGTGCGGCCAGTTCGCGACCTTCATCAGGTAGGCAAGCTGCTCTGCCATCATTTCCCTGGTGCCAATCACCTGTCGGAGTGCGGCCTCGCCGACCAGTACAACCAGGTTCGCGGGGTTGGTCTTGTCGGTGCTCACCACTTCTCGACGACCGAGGCGTGTAGCGACACGCAGGCTGACCTCGTCGGGCGGCACCGTGCCGCCGGACATGATCGCGCGTGTGTAGTCCGCCGTCTGTACCAGACCGGGGACCAGTAGCGGGGCGACCTCGGTGATGGTGCCGGCCGCCGCTTCGAAGTCCAGCAACGCGGCAGTCTGTTGCCGTTGCTCTGGCAACGAGATCGCGAGCCACTGCGACGCGTCGACGTCGGCGAGCATGCCCATGATCTCGTCGTACAGGCCGTTGTTGATGCCGTAGTGGCCGAGAATTCGCGCGACAGTCTCTGTCTTCGGACCTCGTTCTCCGGTCTCGTAGCGGAGCAACGTGCTGGGATCGATGCCCAGGTCAGCAGCTGCGGACCGCAGCGATTGGCCCCGTTCTTCTCGCAGCTTCCTCAGCTTGGCGCCGACTGCTTTGGACTTGGTGGTCGCCGTGTTGCCAGGCATGCAACACAGGATAGGGCAGCGGTGCGTGAGGGCCTAGATCACCTGAACGGGTCATTGCTCTCCAGTGTTGCCAGTGTTGCCATTGTTGTCGTTACTTTAGCAACATTGGAAACGTTGGCAACGGCGGAAGGGATGGCCATGACCGGCTATGGCGTAGACGCGGTGCCGGCATCTCCCCTTCTCCGCGCGACAAGCCGACGACCCGCAGCTGCGACCGCAACGTCAAAAGTGGTTTCACCTGCATCCGGTTCGCCCGGGCGACGCCTTCCCGCACAGGCGCCCGGGTTCCTGAGGCGAGTGGCGGGGCGTGGAGACCGGCCCCCAGGTGCTGTGACGCTCCGTTCCGCCGCTCGCTTCCCCCGAACGCGAGGGATCTGGCGGCGCATCCCCGACCGTTGCCAGGTCCCTCGCCACCACAGGAGTGGACGGATGGACGACGACACCAGCGTGCAGCAGACGATGTGGCCTGGACTTTGGAGCGGCAGGTTCCTTCACCGGGTGACGCCCGGCAACGAAGACCGACTGCACGGCGCCGGACGGTCTTTTGGCCTATCGGAGTGCGGCGTGGCCTGCGTTCGAACGCGTTCCGCTCGCCGCGAGATGGAGTACTGCCCCCAGTGCTTCCCTGCGTGGCCTCAGAGGAACGCCCTTGAACTCGAGGGGCCGATGCCGTCGTTGCCGAAGCGGGTACCCGGTTGGGTTCCCCCACCGCTTCCGAATCGGCGTAACCCGGACAGCCCGTGGTTCTCGTCATTTCCGCACCGTGATGACTCTGATGTCCCGATCGGTGGAGGTAGCCGCCCGGCGGTGGATATGTCGGAGGATGTGCGCTCAACGACGGTGTCCATCCGCGAGCCAGCACTCGCGTCGAGCACGGGCAGGCGCGACGGGGCAGGGAAACACGAAGGCATGCGTTCGTTGCCTCGGTGCGAACCCGACGCCGGCGGTGACAGCGGCCACGCACGATCGGCGCGGACTCGGAAGGCACGCAACCGACGGGGAGTTCTGGCTGTGCTGATCAAAGCCGGTTGGAAGTCGGGGCGACGCGCATGGGCCGTGTCGTGCCGTGACGGTGATGGGCGACGCTCGTACGTGCGGGTGTCGCTCGATGAACGAGGTCCGCGACTTTCGTTCGACGCGTCCGGTATCGCGACTCTTCGGCCGCGGGAGGTGGGTCAGTTGCGTGCGCTCCTGCGAACGGCGCTCGAGGTCCACGCACGGCTGGACAGATCAACGCACGAGGGAGAAGCGGTACCCCGCAGCCATCCCGGGCCCCTGCCTGCCCCTCACCGCGCGCAGTCCGACGGTCCGCAGGGGACTGAATTGGCAGATCGTACGAGTGTGGTGATCGACAAGGAATTCGGCGTGGAGCTCAGTGGCTTGCACGCTTCCGTCCGGTCCCATCCGATGATCGGCGAGGCGGCGTGACAACCGACGGAACAGAGGTCGACGTGCCGTCTCAGTGCGCTCTGCGTCGAGTCGAGGGAGGCGCGCTGCGCTGGCATGGCGAATTCTTGGTCACTGACGGAGGGATGGCAGTGCCGGACTGGGTTGCCCAGGCGTGCGGCGAGCTCTTGACGTCCGGTCACCTCGTTCTCGAAGCGGCGACGCATCGGCTCGAGCTCACTACATCGGGCGATGCCGTGTTGGCCAAGATCCGACAGAGAGGCGCGCATGCATGAGTTGCGCGCGGCACGAGCCGACGCGATGGCGAGAATCGGATTCGGCAACGATTGTCGCCTTGACAACAGTGGCACAAAACCGGCACAGGAACGGCACACCACTGTGATCGCCGTTCTGTTCCTTCACTGGACGCAAAACTTCATCGTGGAGGTATGCGAGTCGAGTCACCTGTTGGAGCTGTCGATCCCGTCGAGGGGCGGGCAGTTCTGCGCTCGAGTTCGCGCGCTGGGGTGGCGCCTCTCCCATCTTGCGCCACCCCAGCCTCGGCAACCCGGTTCGGCCGCGCGACGCTGCGAACTGCGGAGAGTCGCGGCGTGCGACACCGTCGTTCGTTACCTGCCGCCGTTGAGCTAGCCGGCCACCACGACCATCACGAGTGTCCCGGCGAACAAGCAGGGGCCGAAGGGCACCACTACAGCGCCCTCGGCGTTGCGTTGCCTCACCTCTGGGGCGGCGACAAGGACGAGCGCCAGGACCGATGCTGTGAGCAGCGCGCCGGCGACAAACGGCCATCCGATCCACCCTGCCACCAGGCCGACCACTGCTGCCGCGCCGACGTCTCCGGCTCCTACTCCTCCGGCAGTCACGAGGGCCAGTGCCAGGAACAGGCCGCCGGCTGCAGCGAGAGCAGCAATGGCCCGAACACCGGGTGCGAAGTCGTGTCTTTCCAAGCACAAGAGCAAGAACCCGGCCAGGGCGACGGCCAGCTGCGGCCACAACAGCGCCCGGGGCAGCCTGTGCTCGGACCAGTCGATCAACGCGAGCGGCACCGCCAGCACGGCAACGAACCCGTCGACTACAAATTCGCCGTCGGTGCGCACGCGCCAGGCAAGGAGGCCCAGCACTGCGGCTGTCATCAGAGCTCCCAGCCACCAGGAGCTGGCGACAACGCGGTCAAGCGGTACGAACCGGCGTGTGAGCACGCTTGCTGCGGCTCCGAGTGCGAGCCCGGTGAGGACGGCGCCGAGGATCGACCACCCATGGATGTGCGCGAGCTGCGCAGCGGCCTCGGTTCCCACCTGCCCAGGATGTACACAACCGCAGCCGTCGAAGCGTCGATCATGACGCTGCCCAAACCATCGGGTGAACTTTACCGACGAGCCCACGAGTGCCGCCTTCTGGCCGGAAAGGTCTGCCTCGCACTGATTCCGCGCTTGATGTGGTCAGTCCGGGGAGCACACGCACCTGGGGCAAGGGATGCCGACGATCTAGGGGCGACAATGACACGTCTTTCGAATAGGAGCACTTGCACGGCTGCGCTGGTTGCGACGATCGGGATAGGCCTGGGTGCAACGGCTTGTGGATCTGGTGGCGCCTCAGTCCCCACACCAGCGACGCCAACCACATCGTCGTCAACCCCGAGCAGCGCGGCCGCGTCGCCCGAAGAAGTCGCGTCGCAGAAGGCAACCCGGGCGTACTTGGCGATGTGGGGCGACGTCGCCGCCGTGGCTGCGACGTCCGATTGGCAGTCGTCGCGGCTGTCTGACCACGCGACTGGTGACGCGCTTTCAGTGCTATCTAGGCAAATGTACGCCGACCACGCGAATGGCCTGATCACGAAGGGGCGACCCGTCAGTGTGCCGGTCGTTGAGTCTGTGGAGCCGCAGAGCGCCCCGAAGACCGTCCGGATCCGTGATTGTTCAGACGCGAGCGGATGGTTGAAGTACCGTGCTGACACGGGAAGCCCGTCGACACTGAGCCTGGCGGCAAGCACTTGATCAACGCCGAGGTCAAGCTGGCGGTCGACGACTCGTGGAGGGTGACTCGGTTCGCCGTGGCGGGGACAGGCTCATGCTGACCGTCAAACGCGCGGCCGCGTTGACGGTGTTGACCTCCTCGGCCGTGCTCGCGTGCGCGGGGCCGGCGCTGGCGGGCGACTGGTACGGCGATGTCGACTGTGGCCAGTCGTCTTACGCGGGTTGTGAGCTCGGTGCGGGGCAAGGCGGGAACGAGGCAACTCCCCCGCCAGGCCGTGGCGGTTCGCTGCCGCCGAAGGAGCCCGGAGAGCAGGCTCCTTCCACTCCGCCGGATGATACCAAGGTCGGGAAGGACGATCGTGCCCAGTGCTCATACGTGCGCAGCGACTACCAGCCCCCGTCGGGTGTGAAGACCGCAAGCTACCGGCCGAGTTCGACAGGTGCGAGGTTCGTGTCGTTGTCCCGGGCCGAGCAGGGTCACGCGTTGCCGGCGCAGGCCGGGAGCACGAGTGGTGCGTGGTACGTCTACCGCTGCACGGGACCAGGAGCGCGGGACGCGCTGTACCGCGCCCCGGTCTGGATTCCTGATGACCAAGCCCCAGGAGGCGGGCCGGCTCCCTCGCCAGAAGAGCTGGCGCGGCAGGCTCGGTCACAGTTGCGGTTGCCTAGCCCGGTGATCGCGTCGAGCCCGGCCGGGACTCAGCTGGTGCGTCTGCCGACGTGGCTCTGGCTGGACCGCGGGTTCTGGCAGGCGCGCACGGCCACGGCTGAGGTACCCGCGGTGTCAGTGACCGCGACGGCGACGCCGACGTCGGTGGCGTGGTCGATGGGGGACGGCACGACAGTGACCTGCGCCGGGCCGGGAACACCATTCCCCGGTTCGCGCGACCCGAAAGCGGCGTCGCCGGACTGCGGGCACACGTATCAGCATTCTTCGGCCGGCATGCCGGTCGAACGGTTTCCCGTCACGGCGACGGTGTCGTGGCGGATCACGTGGGCGGGCGCCGGCGCATCAGGGACGTTCCCGGACTTCACCACCAGCGGGTCGGCGGCGTTGCGGGTCGCTGAGTCGCAAGCCCTCGGAACCGGCTAGGGCCACGCCCGCGCCTTGAACTGAATCATCGTTTTCCTTTCTGGACTGCGGTTTCCATGAATTCGCGGTGCGGGTTAGCCATGCTTGGAGGGCCGTCATGACGAGTACCGACACATCCACGAGGGGCCGCGCGTCCTCGGACGGGCTCCGGCCGGTTTCGTGGCTGGGCCCTTCGGGGTCGCGCGGAGCGGCGGCACCGCGCCGTCGTCGCCGACTGCCGCATCTGGTGGCGGGCGTTCTGCTGGTGGTGTTGTGCGTCGGAGGCGCGGTGTGGTGGACGACCGCAAGCCATGAGCGAGTTGCCGTGCTGGCGACCGCGCATTCTGTGCTGGTCGGGCATGTGCTCGCCCCGGTCGATCTGCGCAGCGTCGAGGTGTCGGTGGGGCCAGGGCTGGTCGTCGTCCCGGCGGATCAGGCCCGGGGCCTGGTGGGGCGGACGATGGCGACCAGCCTGGGCCCGGGGGCGTTGCTCACGCCGGACGCCGTCGGTGCGACCGCGATACCGGCAGCAGGGCGCTGCGTGGTTGCGGTCGGAGTGAAACCCGGCCAGTTCCCGCCGGAGCTCGCCGCAGGCTCCCGGGTCGCCGTGGTCGTCACGGCGAGCGGCGAAGCTGCACCAGGCGACGCGGGACCTGTTTCGGGCACGTCATGGCTGGGGACGGTCGTCGGCATGACCTCGGCGGCCGGTGACCAGACGACGGTTGTCTCGCTAGATCTCGACGAGGTTGGAGCTGCGCAGCTGGCGCAGGTCCAGGCCGGGCGTTTGGCGCTGGTACTTCAGTCCGCGGGCGGTGGGCGCTGATGCTGGTGGCCTTGTGCTCGCTGAAGGGCTCCCCCGGAGTGACCACGGTGGCCGTGGCCCTGGCGACGCAGTGGCCGCGGCCGGAGCTCACCTACCGCCTGGTCGCCGAGGTCGACCCGTCCGGCGGCGATCTGGCAATGCGGTTCGGCGTGCCCGCCACCCCCGGTCTGGTGAGCTTGGCCGCGGTCGCGCGCCGCACCGGTGACCCCACAGCCGTGTGGGAGCACACCCGTCCGCTGCCGGACGGTGTGCGGATGCTGCTGGCACCACCCGGCGGTGTTCACGCGCGTGCGGCGTTGCACACGATGGCCGCCGGGGCGGGAAGGTCGATGCTGCGCGAATTGTCGCGCGATCCCCGCGTCGTGGTGCTAGCCGACTGCGGCCGGATCGACCCCGGCTCCCCGGCAGAAGCTGTTGCGCGCCAGTCCGACACGTTGCTGGTTCTGACGCGGACGCACGCCGAGGATCTCGCGCATGCCGCGGCCCGGCTGACGGAGCTGGCCGGCTGGACGCCTCGACCGGGGTTGTTGCTCGTGGGAGAGGGATACCCGACGGCCGATGTCGAGCGCGGCCTCGGCGTGCCCGCCGTGGGGCGGATTCCGCACGACCCGGCCGTCGGAGCCGTCCCAGGCGGTAGGCGTCGCCGCCGCCCCGGCGCGCTGGACCGGCAGGCCGCTTTGCTTGCGCGCAGCCTGGTCACCGGCGCACCGACCTCGACGTTGCCATCGCCAGTGGGCGGATTGTTCACCGTGCCTGGGGGTCCGTCCCAGCAAGTGCGGCTTCCCGGCGGCGAGGTCGTCCGGTACCCGCACCCACCGCTTCAGCACCTGCGACCGGTACCCATGCCGCCGGCACGAGACGTCGGTTCAGCGCGCAACGGCCATCCTCTTCGTGTTGTCGGGAGGGATTCGGCATGACGTCGACCGGCAACGCTCCCCGAACGACTCGCTCGGCGGCAACTGAGCCGAGCCCAGGTGAGGACCGGCTACGCACTCGGCTTCGCCACGCAGTCATCGCCGACCTTCCGACGCAAGTCGACGCTGCCGCACAGTCCTCGGGTGATCCGCTGAGCCTGTCTCGGCGCCGAGAGATCGGCCGCGAGCTACTCGAGACGGCGATCGCTAAGCACAGCGAAGCCGAGCTGCTTGCCGGGCGCGCGCTGGTGGACTCCGCGACGGAGCAGCGGCTGGTCGACCAGGTGCTCGACGAGGTGTTCGGCCTTGGCGGCCTGCAACCGCTGCTCGCGGATTCCAGTGTGGAGACGATCGCGGTGAACCGCTTCGACCGGGTTTTCGTCCAGCACAACGACGGGCGCCGTACGCGGGCCGCACCGGTGGCAGCGTCCAATGAGGAATTGACCGAGCTGATCCGCACTCTCGCGGCGCGCGCGTCGTCGGAGGAACGACGGTTCGATCGCGGCTCGCCCGCGTTGAATCTCCAGCTGCCGGGTGGAGAGCGCCTGTTCGCGGTCCTGGGGCTGACGGCGGGCGGGGTGACGGCCTGCACGATCCGCCGGCACGGCTACCTGACCGCCACCCTCGGGCAACTGCGCCGACGCGGCACTCTCGACGTCGGGCTGGAGCGATTCCTCCGTGCGATGGTGCGGGCGCGGAAGAACGCGTTGATCACCGGCGGCACCGGGGCGGGCAAGACGACGCTGCTGCGCGGTTTGGCTTCGGAGATGGACCCGATGGAGCGGGTGGTCACCATCGAGGATGCGTTCGAGCTCGGTCTCGATCGGGATCCCGCTCTGCACGCGGACGTGACCGCGTTGCAGGCCAGAGAGGCGAACGTAGAGGGCGAAGGCGCGGTCGATCAGGCCGAGCTGGTCCGGTGGGGCCTGCGGATGTCGCCGGACCGCGTGATCGTCGGCGAGATCCGGGGCCCCGAGGTCATCCCGATGTGCAACGCGATGTCGCAGGGCAACGACGGCTCGATGGCCACCTTGCATGCCTCCAGCTCGAAGATCGCCTTCACCCGCCTGGCCTCCTACGCCGCCCAAGGCCCGGAGCGACTGTCGCTGGAGTCGACCGCGTTGCTGGTGGCGAGCGCGGTGCATTTCGTCGTCCACCTCGACCGTGCCGCCGACCGCACTACGCGGGTGATCGCCTCGATCCGCGAGGTCGTCGACGCCGACGGCGGCACGGTGATCTCCAACGAGGTCTACCGCCGCGGTCCGGACCGTCGCGCCGTCCCGGTGCCAGGAGCGCTGCGCGCCGACACCCTCGACGACCTGGTCGCGGCCGGGTTCGACTCGGAGCTGCTCACCCAGCCCGAAGGGTGGTGGACCCCATGACCATCGACACCATGCTCATCGCCGCCGGCCTCGGCGCCGGTGCTGCCGGCGGGGTCCTGCTCATCCTTGCCACCGGGCGTCGTGGCACGCCCACGAGTGTCAAAGTCAGTCGCCTGCAGGTTCTCGCGCGCAAGTTGCGGGATCGGCGGGTGCTGCTGCGCCTGTCCGTGGCGCTCGCCGCGGGCATCGTGGCCGCGGCCGTGACCGGCTGGGTGGTCGGCGTGGTGCTGGCCGCGGCGGCGGTCTGGTTCCTGCCCCAGCTCGTCGGCCCGGACCGTACGCACGCGCGGCGGGTTGCGCGGATTGAGGCGATCGCCGGTTGGACGGAGATGCTGCGCGACGTCCTCTCCGCCGCCGCCGGTCTCGAGCAAGCCATGCTCGAGACCGCCCGTCTCACCCCGCCCGCGATCCGACCCGAGATCACCAGTCTCGCCGCCAGGTTGTCGAGCGGGCAGCGTCTGGCGCAGGCGCTGCGGCAGCTGGCCGGGGAGCTGGGCCATCCGATGGCCGACCTCGTCCTCGCCGCCTTGGTGCTGGCCGCCGAGCGACAGGCCCGCCAGCTCACCGACCTGCTCGGCTCGCTGGCGACCACCGCGCGCGAGCAGGCGGCGACGTGGATGCGAATCGAGTCCGGGCGCGCCCGCATCCGCACCTCGGTCCGCGTGGTTGTGGCCACCACGCTGGTCTTCGCTGGTGGGGTCGTCGTGTTCGACCGCGCTTATCTCGACGTCTACAACACCGCTGGCGGCCAGCTCGTCCTGCTGCTCATCGGCGGAGCATTCGCCGCCGGGTTCGCCTGGCTCACCCGCATCGCCGCCAGCGCCGGCCAGACCCGCCCCCTCATCCTCGAAACGCCGGTTGAGCCTGACGGGGCCGCAGGGGCGCACGACGGAGGTGAGCGCGGATGATTCCCGCGCTCCTGCTTGGCACCGGCACGGGCGGTGGCCTCTGGCTGCTGCTGATTTGGGCCTTCCCGCCCCGCCCCGCGCTTGGTGAGCGCCTCGCACAGCTCGTACCATCGCCCGCGGCGCCGATCACGACCACCCGCGACGCCGCGTGGGTCCGGCGGTGGGGTCGACCGGTTGTGCACTTGCTGCGCGCCCTGGGCTTGCCCAGGGCCCCGATCGAGACCGACTTGCGGGTCCTCGGCCGCGGCGCCGACACCCACCTCGCCACGAAAGGCCTGCTCGCCTTCGCGGGGCTCCTCGCGCCGTGGCTGCTTCACGCCCTGCTTGCGGCGGCCGGAGTGGCGCTGGGAACGGAGGTGTCGCTGGCAGGCGGGATGGTCCTGGCCGCACTGGGCTTCTGCCTGCCCGACCTCGTCGTCCGAGCGAAGGCGGCCCGCTGCCGGCGCGAGTTCCGAGCCGCGCTCTCGGCGTACCTCGACCTGGTGTGGATCACCCTCGCCGGCGGCGCCGGTGTCGAAGCCGCGTTGATCGACGCCGTCACTGTCGGCCACGGACCCGCGTTCGGCAAGATCCGCCACGCTCTGCACGCCGCCCAGCTCACCCGCACCACCCCGTGGGCCGCGCTGCGCCGGCTCGGCGAAGAACTCGACATCACCGAGTTGGCCGAGCTCGCCGCCTCGCTCTCGCTGGCCGGCACCGAAGGCGCCCGTATCCGCGTGTCGCTCGCCGCGAAAGCGAAGGCCCTGCGCACCCACCAGCTCACCGACGCCGAAGGCGATGCTCAAGCCGCCACCGAACGCATGGCCCTGCCCGTGGCCCTGCTGTTCCTCGGCTTCTTGACCTTCATCGCCTACCCGGCAGTACTGCAAGTCCTCAATGGACTTTAACTGCGACCGCACCGTCCGGTTGACACGAAAGGTCTAACACGCCACGACAACGAAGGAAGTTTGATGTGGAACAACATGCACACCCTCTGGACAGTCGTCTGCGCACGCATCGCGGTGTTGCGGGCCGAGTCGGAGCGCGGGGAGATCACGACCACCGTCATCGTCACCGCGTTGCTGGCCCTCGCCGCGATCGCCATCGTCGCGATCATCGTGGCCAAGCTGACCGCGAAGGCGAATTCGATCGACCTCGGCAGCTGACTCCCTCACCTCCCACGATGGGCGCACGCCTCGAGCGCGCGCTGCGGGGTGACCGAGGCGAGGTCACCGCCGAGCTGGTCATCGTCATCCCAGTGCTGTTCCTGGCCCTGATGGCGATCATCCAGTTTGTGCTGTGGTCACACGCCACCCACGTCGCCCAGGCCGCCACCGCCCAAGCCCTCGCCGCCGCGCGCACCCAGGACGGCACCGCCGGCACCGGGCACGCGGCCGGACAACAACTGCTCGAAGACCTCGCCCGTGGACCACTGCAGAACCCGCAGTTGACGGTGTCCCGAGGGCCGACGGCGGTGTCGGTCGCCGTCCAGGGCGAGGCCGCCGCCGTCGTGCCCGGCCTGCACCTGCACGTCCACGCCGAAGCCGCCGGGGCAGTCGAACGCTTCGTCCCCGACATCCCGGGAGCCCGCTGACACCTCGCGCCGCAGGCACACAAGCGGCGCGGCACGCGAACGGAACATGCCATGACCACACGAATCACCACCACGCCGGTGCGCACCGGGACCTTCCACGACGGACCCGACACGCTGCTGCTCAACCCGCAGACACGAGGGCGCCGATGGCGCCGTGAACGCCTGCGTGCCTTGTTGCTGCCGCAGACTCTCCTCATCGCACTTGCCGGAGCTGCCGCGCCGGACGTGATCCAGGTATTGCCCGTATGGGCCGACGTCATCGCGAACTTGAGGGTGATCACCGTTTTGGGCGCCGGGATCATCCTGGCCGTCGGGGTCGGCAGGTTCCTGCGCATGCCCACCGACCACCGTCACCCGCTGGCCCGGCCGTGCCGCCTTGACCGCGTCCGCGGCGAGTTCTTCTTCCGCAGCAGGGACTTCGCCGACCTCGGACCCGAAAATTACCTGCGCGTAAGAAATTTGGTCGCCGGCGTGGACGAGCTGCATCGCAGCCCGGCGCGTGCCTGGCTCGACCCGCAGCTCTGCGCCGAGGTGCACCAGCTCGTGTGGCAGACCCTGACTTGCCTGGACCGCACCCGCGCTGCGCGCAGCCTCGCGGCCGAACTCGCCACCGAGCCCGACACCGACACCGCTGCGCTCGCCGCCGAGGCCCGGGAGGCCGTCGCGGTGATCGACGACGCCCTGGGCCAGGTAGTTCTTCACCTGCACGGCTGCCTGGCGCTGACCCGCGCGTGGGAGGCCCAAGCTTGGTCCACCGAGCTGACCGCGCGCACCGACCGGGCTCTGGCTGAGCTGCCCGAAAGCGACCTCCTGCACCAGCTGGCCGAGGCCGCCGAGGAACTCCCGCAACGCGTGTTCGCCTACATCACCGCCGCTCGCGATGTCACCGGCGCCGGCACCTTCCCGTGGGAGCGGCCGCGCTCAACCTGGCCACAGCCCGGCGGCGTCACCTCCCGGCGCGCCACCTGGAACCGCACCGGACGTGCAGGTGACGGCGGGGGATCACCGTGACCCGCCTGCGTCCTGCCGTCGGGTGGCTGCGGCGATGGTGGGCCGATGAGCAGGGGTCGGTGACCGTCGAGACGGTGATCGTGGTCCCGTTCCTGGTGCTGCTGCTGGTGTTCGTCGCCGTGTTCGTGCACCGCGGGGTCGACGCGCGGCTGCGGCTGGACGACGCCGCCCACCAGGCCGCCCGCGCTGCCACCCTGCAACGCACGATCGCGGCCGCCACCACCGCGGCGGGCGACACCGCCAGCAGCGCACTCGCCCAGGCCGGGATCGTGTGCCGTGCAATCACCACGGCCCTGACCGGGACCCTCGCCCCTGCCAGCAGCGTCACGGTCACCGTGCGCTGCAGCGTCGACTTCGGGCAAGCCGCGCTCCTCGGCGTCCCCTCCACCAGGACGCTCGCCTCCACCGCCAGCGAAGTCGTCGACACCTACCGCTCCCAACCCGCCGGAGCCACGCCATGACCCGCCGACCGGAGGGCGGATGGGGTTACTGGTGGCGCGCCGAGCGCGGCCAGGTGACCGTCCTCGTGGTCGTCCTGCTCGTTGCGCTGCTTGCCCTGGCTGGCCTGAGTCTGGACGGCGGCCTCGCGCTGGCCAGCAAGGTCCGTGCCGGCGGGCAGGCCGAATCCGCCGCCCGCGCCGGCGCTCAAGCCCTCGACCTTACGACCTACCGCACCACCGGCCAGCTCCGTCTCGACCCGGCCCACGCACAGCAGCTCGCCCAGAACTACCTCGCCAGTGTCGGCGCCACCGGCACCGTCCAGGTCGGCGGCGACACCGTGACCGTCGAGATCACCACCACCTACCGAACCCAGCTGATGTCGCTGATCGGCGTGCGCGACATCCGCACCCACGGCCACGGCGCCGCCCATCCCCAACGCGGCGTCACCGCCATCGAGCCCTGACCGCCACTACGAGCAATCTACGAGCAGGAAGGGAGAACAGGCATGGTCACCTCCGAACAGGAGATCGCCCGTCGCCTCGAGGAGACCGACTCCGCCCGCAGCGCCCGCCGAACCAAGGCCGCCACTACGATCGGCGAGCTGGCCCGTCGCCACAGCGACCTCGCCGGCCAGCTCGCCGAGCTCGAACGAGAGCTCGGCGCAACCCTCGCCGCGGCCGAGGATGTCATCGACGTGCCCGAGCTGGCCCAGATCACCGACATCCCCACAACCGACCTTGCCCGCTGGCGCGACCAGGCCGCCAAGCCCGTCCGGGCCGGTAAGCGCAAGCGCACCAGCAGCCCGAAGGACAACGGCCTGCCTCCCACGGCAGCCGCCGCACGGCCACCGCAGTTCAGCACGCCGAACCCTGCTGTCGCAGGCGCGGCACCCAGCTGATGGCCTCCCCTGGTCACCGTGTCGCGCGCACGGTCCGGCTATTGGGCTGGACTGTGCGCGGCCTGTTCGCGGCCGCGTTGCTCGTGGCCCTACTGGCGGGGCTCCCGCTCGTGCTGATCTACGGCGTCGGGTGGCCGTTGCCCGACCATGTGCCGAGCCTCGACGAGGTCGAATCGCTGCTGCTGACGCCGATGTCGAGCACGTTCCTGCTCAACACGCTCGCCTGCGTGGCCTGGCTGCTGTGGACGGTGTTCGTCCTCGACGTCGCCGCCTGCACGGTGGACGTGGTGCGTGGCGCGCGCTGGCCGCAGCACAGCGGGCCCGTGCGCCGCATCGCTGCCGCCCTGGTCGGCACGCTGCTGGTTGCGCTGCTCGGCCGCACGGCCACCGCGGCACCAGCCAGCACGCCCTCGCTCGGACATCCTCAGAGCCACACCACGTCCGTCGCTGCGGCGGCGGATGGCCGCGATACCGCCGCGGCCCCCGAGGCGACGCTGCCGGCGCAACGCGTGGGCCCTGGTGTCGAACGTGTGCGCGAGCCGCGCAACGGAGTCCACGACTCGTTGTGGCGCGTCGCGCAGCGCTGCCTCGGTGACGGCGATCGATGGCCGGAGATCTGGGCGCTCAACCGCGGCAGCGCGCAGCCCCAGGGGCGAATTCTAAGCAACCCCAACCTGCTTCACCCCGGTGACCTGCTTCGTTTGCCCGTCCGTGAGCCGGCTTCCACCACGGTCGATCCTGTCCAACCCGCCGCCCCGCACCACATCGCGCCGACCCTGCCGAGTTCGGACCCGACGCCATCCCCGCAGGCCGTCCCGCCGTCCGCCTCGGTCGCCGCCCCCGCCCCGGCGAAGGTGCGCGCCGAGCACAGCGAGGGCGTGGTGACCTGGGGCGAGGGCGAGGTGTTCATTGGGCTCGGGCTGGCGACCGCGGTGAGTGCGCTGCTGCTGCTTGCCCGTCGGCGCCGCCACGCGCGTTACCAGCCCGGCAGCGGTCGCCGCGGCGACGACCTCCCGGCCGCCCCGATCGTCTACCAGCTGCGCCAGGCCCATCTGCGCGCCCAGTGCGACGACGACCTCCCGGTCACCAACCCCGCAGAACCAGACGGCGACGCTAATCCTGCCCCGGACGCAGCTCGCCCGACCGAGCCGCACGACGCCAACGAGTCCATCGCCGCATCGGAACCCGCCGGAAGCCCGGGGAGCGGCGCCGCGCAGGTGTTCACAACCGGAGTTCGAAGGGTCGTCGGCGCGAGCGGAGGAACCGGCCCGAGGAGCCCGCTCTCAGCGGTCGACCTCGCCCTCGCACCCGGCGCGAGCGACGAGTCCGCGGCCGCCGGGTTCGGAGGAGGAGGAACGCAGATCGCGCTCGACCTGGCCCATGTGCACGGCCTCGGGCTCGTCGGGCCCGGCGCCTACGCCGCAGCTCGCGCACTGCTTCTCGACATCCTTACCGCGCCCGCCGGGCGGGCCGCGCCGAAGGTTCTGGTCCCCGCCGCCGACCTGTCTCGAGTGACCGGCCTGTCAATACCCGCCACGAGCCTGCCACGGGCCATCACCGTCACGATCGATCTCGATGCGGCCCTAAGCCGGCTCGACACCGACCCCGCCGAGCCACACCAGCCCCGCATGTTGATCGCGACACCGCCGCGCGAGCCGAGCCCCCAAGCGCGCCTACAGCAGCTGCTCGACAACGGCGGCACCGCCGGAATCACTGCCGTGCTGCTGGGCCAATGGCGCCCCGGCGCGACCGCCTACGTCACCGCCGCCGGCATCATCTCCGCTACCGATCCGGGCCCCGGCGAACCCCTACGTGGGGCGCGCGCATTCACGTTGCCGGAGGCCGCGACTCGCGACCTGCTGGCCTTCCTGCACACCACCACGCCCCACGACAACCCCGAAAGCGGGACCGACGATGCCGACCCGCGCTGTTACGCGCCCGCGCCCCAACTGGCTGTGACACCATCGGAGGCGGTCGCACCGTCCCCAACCCAGAACGCCGGAGTCGGCCCGCAACGCCTGGAAATCACCGCGTCGACACCCCCTCCGGAAATGTCACTGGCCAAGGCCGGCGAACCGCGCGATGTGCCGCGCCCGCGCGCGGCCGGTGCGGGCTCCGGGCCACCCGTGCCCCTGGCACTGAGTGTGTTCGGTGCTCCGGCCCTGCACTGGCGTCCCGGCCCCGGCCGGCCCGAGACCGGGGTGCGTGACCTGTCTGGCGAGCTGAGCAGTCGACCGGTCGAACTCCTGGTTTTTCTTGCAGTGCATCCGGGAGGTGTATCCCGGGACATCATCGTCGACGCCCTCTGGCCCGATGTGCCGCCCCGCAACCCAGCCAGCGTGCTGCGCACCGTGCTCTCGCGCATCCGCCGCTCCCTCGATGCCGCCACCGGCGGCTGCGCCGGCGAACTGGTGGTGGCCGAGCAGGGCCAGTACCGGCTCGATCCGGCCGTGGTGGAGGTGGACTACTGGGGCTTCGCCGACGCGGTGACGCGCCGCCGCGCCGCCACCACAGCGGAACGGCGCACCGACGCTTACGAGGAGATCGTCACGCACTACGGCGGTGCTTTGGCGGAGGGCCTGGATTCCGAGTGGCTCATCGCTGCCCGGGAAGCGACCCGCCGCGACGCGCTCGACGCTGTGGCCGGTCTCGCCCGCGCGCGGGTCACGACCGACCCCGACTACACCCTGGATCTGCTGGAGACCGCGCGGACGTTCGATCCCCACAACGAGCTGCTCTACCGCGACATCATGCGCCTGCAACACACGCTCGGCCGGCACGACGCCATCTCCCGAACCCTGAGCCTACTGCGGACCCGTCTGGCCGAAATCGACGCCATGCCCACCGCGGACACCGTCGACCTCGCCCAGCGGTTGCGTGCCCGCGACCCCGGAATGCCGGTCGAGGACCTTTCTCGATCCACGGCACCGTGAATGACCGCTGCGCGAAGCTCGAATACGAAACTCGCGTACCGGAATCGAGATGCCATTCGTAGGCGGTAAAGGCAGTTGCGCAGAACAGCAAAATACCTCGATCTCTTCCCGTGGTACCGCCCGCGCCGATGCTAGCGTCCACCGTGGCAGCACAATCGTCGAGGGTGAAGAAAAAGAACGTCGTGGGCGTGAACCGGTATTACCCCATAATCCGGCCACCGTTCTGGATCGGGTGCTGCCGAAGCCTTCCGCGCACCGAAGAGGCCCTCCGGCGCCATGGTGGCCTCCGGTGCTTCCGGTGCGACGAGAGGGCCCCGAGGGCCCGTTCGCACACAGTGGCCCGCCTACTCCGCGCGACAGGCGCGGCCGGTGACGACTCGGAGCGTGACTGCCAGCCGTGGGGCCGCCGACCCGGCCACTCAGCCTCGTCCTCCGGTATCCGCCTAAGGCGGATCCCCCCGTGTCGACCGTTATCGCAGCTCAGGACCCCTCCAGGGGGATCCACCGGTGTCCCAGACTCGCTTGACCCCAAGCAGGTAAACACATCAGGCCCGGCGGCGGTGTCAGGTGGCCCGATCATCGTTTCACCACTGGTCGCCAATGCACTTCGCTCGCTTTCCCCTTCCCTTGTCTTTCGCTTCTTTTTATTCAAAAATTATATCTGCCCGCGGCTTCCGCTGCGGCCGGCGCTCCCAGCCCAGGCTGACCCGCAACTGTCTGACCTGCGCAAACAATTCCGTGAATTCGTTTTCTCCACGTCGACAAATGGAAGAAATTCCGCGAAATTGATCCCGGAAACTATTGCGCTCCGCGCGGGGTCGAGTTACGTTTGCTGTGTCACCGGGAAACCGGAAACCACAAACCGCCCCGGCCACATACTCCGGGAAGCCGGAAAAATCCGAAACTCACGAACGGGGACCGCTATGTGCATTATTGAAAGCGAACGGATTTACGACGAAAACCCTGAGGTGTAGGTCGAACTCCCCGGGTAAGCCGCACCCATCGGGCACGCCGCCGCTGGTGACGTGCCTGCCCCGTGCCCCGCACGGCCCCGTCGCCCCCATTGTTCGAACCCGCACGAAAGGACCCGACACCATGACCACGCCAGCCACGACTCCGGTCCCGGGCAGCACGTCTGCCGCCCCGGGCGCGGCCAACCGACTGCGCAACGGCGAACTTCGCCGCATGGTGGCCGAACTACTCGCCCACAACCCGGTCGCCACGCTCACCCCCGGCACCATCGCGAACGCACTCGGCAAATCGTCCGGCGCGGTCGGCAACGCGTTGGCGACGCTGGAAGCGCGCGGGGAAGCCGAAAGGGTCGGCACCAACCCGATGACCTACCGCGCGACCGACACCACCGCCGACGCCGCAAAAACCGCCACGGTCACCCCGCGCGGCGCCACCGCCCCGCCCGCCCCACCCGGCCCCGCCCCGGCACCCGCCCTCCCCGCAGTGGTCACCGCTCCCGTGCGCCGCCCGAACGGGCAGATGTACCACCCGCGCAAGCTGTCGGGGCTGTCGGATGTGACCGCGCTACGGCGGTTGCGGGACGCGGGCGTGTCCGCGCTCATGTACGGCCCGCCCGGTACCGGGAAGACCTCGGTGGTGGAGGCAGCGTTCGACGACCTGGTGACAGTCCAGGGCGACAGCGACACCGTGGTCGATGACTTCGTCGGGTCCTACACCCAAACCCCCGACGGCCGTTACGAATTCGCCTACGGCCCGCTGGTGGCCGCGATGCGTGGGGGGCGCGCACTGTTCATCGACGACGCCACCCTCATCCCGCCGACCGTGCTCGCGGTGGTGTATCCCGCGATGGACGGACGCCGCCAGATACTGATCAAGTCCCACAAAAACGAGGTGGTCGACGCCGCGCCCGGGTTCTACGTCGTGGCCGGACACAACCCCGGGGTGCACGGCGCGGTGCTGAGCGACGCGCTCTCGTCACGGTTCGCCGCGCAGATTCACGTGTCCACCGACTACGACCTCGCCACCCGGCTCAAGATCGACCCCAAAGCGGTGCGCGCGGCGAAGAACCTGGCCCAACGGCAGGACAAGGGCGAGATCGGGTGGGCGCCGCAATTGCGTGAGCTGATGGCGTTCAACCGCATCGCCGATGTGCTGGGAACCGTCGCCGCCGCTGGAAACCTGGTCGGCATCGCCCCCGAGGAGGACCGGGAGGTGGTGGCCGAGGTCGTACGGAATGTGTTCGGCGCGAACGTCGCCCCGCTCTCACTCGGATCACAGTTCTAACCCCGCCAACACCGACCCGCGCGACACTGTCCGGAAAGGACACACGTCATGACGTCCCACATCGCCGCCCCCGCCGCCATACCTACCGCCGTGTTTCCCGCCGCACCCGGGTGGCTGACCCTGTCCGCCGCGTTCGGCGAGGAGGTCCCCTCGATCGCCGACCGTGACGACCTCGCGGTGATCGTCGCACCCGGGGCGGGACACGGTTCCCCCGCCTGTTTCTTCCCCGACCTCGCCACCATCGAGGTCGACGGGTCCCATGTGGACAAGAGTGTCGACCCCGCCACCGTCGAACCTCACCGAGTCGGTGACCGAACGCGCTACCGCACCGCATGGGGGCTATTGACTCACGAGTGCGGCCACGCCAAACACTCCAGGTGGCGCGCACCCGGCGACGCGCCCCCGGGCGCGGTCGCGGCGGCGAACCTGTTGGAAGAAACCCGGATGGAAGCGGCACAAGTCCGCCGCCGCCCGGGCGACCGGTACTGGCTGCGCGCCAGCGCCACCAACCTCATCCTCGCCGACACCCAAGCGAATGACCCCGCAGCCGCACCGCACATGACCCGGCACGACGCCGCCCACAGCGCCGCACTCTTGCTGGCCCGCGTGGACGCAGGCGTCCTCAACCGCCGCGAGGTCACCCGCGTCGAGCGCGTCGTGCGCGACATTCTCGGCACCGACACCCTCACCCAACTCCGCGTGATCTGGCGCGCGGCACACCGCACCGCCGACGACAACGCCGCCGCCATGATCGAACTTGGGCGCCGCTGGTGCGACACAGTCGGCGACGACCCTAACCAGCCACCCGGCACCCCCGACCGCAGCGCCAACGGGACCGGGAACGGGAACGGCACACCGTCCCCATTGGCACAGGCGATCAGCAGCGCCACCGCCGCGATCGGCCGCGCGGTCGCCACCGAACCCGCACCTACCGACCCCGCGACGCAAGCGATGAACGCCCGTGCCGCCGACGGCAAAGCGCGCCAGCAGGCACAGAAAGCCGCGAACACGGTCTTCGGCGGCGCCGCAAGCGGATACGACCCGACCGCCCGCCACATCCAGGGCACCCGGGCACCGCGCAGCACCGAACAAACCGCCGCACGGCAGCTCGCGCGAGCGCTGACCACCGCCGGACACCGCGACCGCACCGCCACCAAAACCCGCTCCACCGTGCCACCCGGGCGGTTGCGGATGCGGGGCGCGATGACCGCCGACGCGCAACGCGCGGCGGGCGCGATCCCCACCGCCGAACCGTTCACCCGCACCACCCGCACCGTCGTGCCCGCCCCGCCGCTGCGGCTGGGCATCATCTGCGACGTCACCGACTCCATGGGTGCCTTCACCGACCCCGTGGCCTCGGCGGCATGGATCCTCGCCCACGCCGCCCGCCACACCGCCGTACCCGCCACCACCGCGACGGTGACCTTCGGCGCGGGCATCGTCACCCCGATCACCCGCCCCGGAACAACCCCGGCCACCGTCACCCAATTCGGCACCCGACGCGGCGGGCACGTCATCGGCACCGCGATCGACGCCCTCGACGGCGCCCTCGACCTGGGCCGCCCGACCGCCGCGCGCCTACTGGTCATCATCTCCGACGGCCAATTCGAGGCCGACAAACGGGCAGCGGGCCAGAAGAAGCTTGACCGGTTGCGCAGCAGCGGTTGCGCGGTGCTGTGGCTCGCGCCCGACGAGCTCGGCACCGACCCGATGAACGGCGCCACCGTGCACACCCTCACCGACCCCGCCACCAGCGCCCGCGCCATCGGACAGGCCGCAACCGCCGCCCTGCGCGCCACCCGCTGAACCCGCCACCACCCGGGGCGGGGCCGCCTCGCCCCGGGGGCCACACCCGACGATCGCCACGGAAAGAGGCGCCAGCCATGACCACCCCGCGCAACACGCCGCCCGATCCTGCCATGCCACCGGGCGCCGTGGCCCCTGTGCCCACCCTGCCGGGAACGGCGCGGCCGCACGGCGCGGCCGACACGTGGGCGTTCATGACCACCGCCCCGCGCGACTTCGCCGACCGCCGCGCTTTCTGGCGGCTGTGGGATCGCCGACTGATCGCCGCCGTGCATGTCGCCACCGCCCTTGAGGTCGACGTCGACACGGTGACCGTGTACGACGATCCCGACCGCCACCACGGCATCGGGCCCCACACAACTCCGGGACGACCTCATCGCCGTCGCCACCGGAGGCCATCACCGGTACTTCATCCCGGACCTGACCGGGCCCGACCCGGTGTGGAGCTGGCTGCTGCTCGGCCAGTGCCCGTACTGCGAAGCATCCTGGGGACCGGTCGCGCGAGTCGCCGGCCTCGCCGACCTTGCGCGCGCACCTCGACCCCGAGTCTGACCACCACGGCACCGACACCGCGCCCCGGGAATTTCACAACGACCCCGGCCACAACCAGCACTGCCTCCACACGACGAACAACGAGGCCCCAGATTGATCGAGACGGGCCCATCGACCGGCGGTCGGGTTTTGCGCGGGCGCGCACCCGATTCCATTCCATGAAGGGAAAGGGTGTCGAGGATGCCTGATCGGGGCGATTCTGCCGACCCGCGAGTGCGGGCGTACATGGCGAGGGTGCGCGCAACACTGGACGAACACATGTGGGCGATTCAGTTCGCGGCGGGATCCGGATCGCGGCCACCACTGGCCTACACGGTCGGGATGACGGCGCACGGAATGTCGGAACTCGTCGCCGTCGGCCTGTCGCCGACATCTGCCGATGCGCTGCTGCACCACGTCGCCGAGCGATCGGTCCGAGATGATCCGCCCCGGCACGGAGACGTGTGCACACTGGCGGGCCTGCTGGGCGTTGAATTCGTGTCGCTCACGGACTCCTCGGCTCACCTGCACGTCGCGACAATGCTGTACGGCACCGCTGTTCGCGCGCTACAGGTGGTGTACTCCGACGAGGCAGGCCGATTCCCCTGGACCTCGTCGTTCCGAGACGGGCGCGGCGGTCAGCCGGTACTCGGCGTGAGGCATCCCCGGAAGCCCGATTGAGCCAAACGGAGAGCGTGCGGCACATCCCGCCGCAGATCCGGCCCCGGTCGGGGCCACTCGCGAATTTCCGACGACAGCCCTTGACCACCATTGCGCACTCGCAACGAGGAGAAGGTCCATGCAGGACAGGAAAAAACGTCTCTTCTGGACGGTTCTGGCCGTCGTGCTGCCGGGACCGTGGACGCCGGTAATCGTGCTGGCCTACATCCTCGGCCGCGCCGCCGAGCGCGACCAGGACGGCGTCGGCTACGGCGAGCCGCCACCGTACCCGCCGCCTGACCCCTACGCCTGCGTCCCCGCACCACTGGGCCCGAATCCCTACAACACCAACCTGGCAAGGGAGTGGTAACTAGTGTCGAGCTACACCGACTTCTACCTCGGACGTGGCGACCACGCGACCCGGTGCCCCCGACGCCCTCGACGAGCTACGCGCTGCTGCCACCACACCTGCGCTATGCCCTCACCGCCGACGACACGGCGGTAGAGCTGGAAATCGAGGTGTTCGGTTACCTCGACGGCGATCCCGCCGCCGAGCGGACCGCCCACGCCCTGTCGATACTGCCCGCCATCAATGGATGGACCGACCCCGCAGGCGGGCCGCCCCGCTTCGGCCTGCGCGAGCTCATCACCGACGAACGCCACACCACACACCCAGTCCTGGCCGACCCACACGCCCGCGCCGTGATCGCCGCCTACTGACTCCCCGCGCCAGCCCAGCCCCTCAACTGCCAGGAGCGGACAGCATGTCACCGAACACCGAGCCTGACGCGCGCGGATTGCAACCAGGAGCGCCCGATTCGCGACGACTCGTTCCAGCAACCGCTGCAGCCCACGCTTTAACTCCCCGCCGCCTTCGCCACAGCGAAGTCGTCGTCCATAGGGAACACGTCCTTGTCGGAATCGGGGTAGGGGTTCGCGCGGGACGGGGTCTATGGACACTCCGTGCGTGCGCGAATGTCAAGCCGGGTCTGTATCTTCGCCTAACTGGCCGCGTCCGGTGACCCGGGCGACGGTGTGTCCACACGAGACACATGTCTTCTTTGACGAATCGCTTGACATGGAGACAACGACGAAGCGTTCATAGACGTGTAGCCCGAACAACCGGATGCGCACCGGCCGGGCCGACGCCCTGGCCGGGCACGACCATTCCATCCCATTCTGTTTCGTACCAAGACATGGAGTTCGTCATGTCCGCGAAGAACCACCACATCCGCGTCGCCGCCGTTGACGGTGACCGCCACCTGCACGCCGTGTCCGACGCACCCGGGCAGCCCAACGCACCGACCACGGAGGACAAAGTCAGGGCGGCCCTGATGGACAGTCCCGGATCCACCCCCGCGGCCGTGGCGATGGCGGCCGGGGTCGGTCGCTCGACCGCCTCGAAGTTCCTGGCCCGCTGGGAGAGTGAGGGCACCGCGATCCGGACCGCAGGCGACAGCCCGCGCACGCCCGATACCTGGGCTCTCGCGACACCCGACCATGACGCCATGGCCGCCGTCGTCGAGGACGCCCAGCCGGAAACGAACGCGACGCCCAGCGCCGAGGTGCCGAGCGATCACGCCAGCGCAATCGCCGACACCACGACCGAGGCCACGGATGCGAGGGAGGCGGCCGACGCCGTAAACCCGGCCGCCGCCGACCCCACGTCGGTGCAGGAGCCGACCGTCGGCTCGGACACCAGCGGCGACCTGGCGACCGACGCCTCCGCCTCGGACAGCACCGCCACGGACTCTGCTGAGGATGCGGCCGTCCCGCCCGCCGACGCCGACGCCGAGAACAGTGGCGTCACACCGGTGCCCGGTGCCGCAGCGGGGGAGCCTGTGGGCGAGGCGGCCGAGACCGGGCCGTCTACGGTGGACCTGCCTGCGGTCGCCGAGACCGCTAGCACGGACGGCGACCGGTTGCCCAAGGGTGGACTCCGGGCCCTGGTGGAGGAGTACCTGACCGACCATCCGGGCGGGAGTTTCGGGCCTGCCAAGATCGGCAGGGACCTCGGCCGTTCGGGCGGTGCGGTCAACAACGCGTTGGAGAAACTCGTCGCCGACGGGTACGCGATCAAAACGTGCGAGGCGCCGAAGCGGTTCACCATCAATCAGGACAAGACCGACGTTCCCGCAACGCCCGGCGGCGCCGACGATTCCGGGCTGAAAGCCTGACTCCCACGCGCGGTTTTGTCCAGACGACGTTGTGCGTGGCGGCTGGTGCCACGCACAACGTCGTCTGGCACGACGGGCGGCGCAATGTCGGCGTCCTCGCCGCCCGCCCGGCCCGTACCTGCCATCAAGCATCGTTCCCCGGCCGCCAGCGGCTGCCGGGAGCACGGATGTTCGCGATTGCTCGGGGGGGATCCGTCCTTGTCGTCATGTTTCTCGTTGATCAGTGTGCGGGGCGGGTGGCGCCGATGTAGCCATCTCCGGGGTACCGGGAGTTGGCGATCTGCACGGGCTGGCCGACGTCGGGGGCATTCACCATTTTGCCGTTTCCTATGTAGAGGCCTACGTGCCAGACCCTGGAAGGTGGTTCGTAGAAGACGAGGTCTCCGGGGAGGAGTGCCTGTCCGTCGGGTACCCCTGGCCCTGCTTGATATTGGGTCTTCGCGGTGCGGGGAAGGACGATCCCGGCCGCGTCGTAGGCGGCCTTGGTCAGCCCTGAACAGTCGAAGCCGCTGTCCCCGCTGTCCGGGCCGTTGCCACCCCAGACGTAGGGCAGCCCCCGTTGCCCACAGGCGTAGTTGATCGCGGTCATCGCCGCAGCGGTAGCGGCCTCAATACGGTCGCAATCACCGCTTCCGGTCGTCGCGTGCGCGGGCTGACAGCGGACCCCCGACAGGGCGTTGGCGATCACCCGTGCCTTGCTTTCGTGCTGGGCGTAGGCGTTCGGGAACCCGGACCCCTGCACCGATTGCGCGGCGGCGGTGATGCTCATTTGCTGCCAGTTCGGTGTGGCGGTGAGGTGTTCGAAGAATTTCGTCGCCGCGTAGGTCGGTGTGGTGACTTGTTGCGGGGTGCCCCACCCCATCGACGGTCGTTGCTGGAACAGACCGAGCGAGTCGCGGTCGCCGAAGTAGATGTTGCGCAGGCTGGATTCCTGCATCGCGGCGGCGATGGCGACGACCCAGCCTCGCTCGGGAACGCCCATCTGCTTGCCGACCGCGACGATGGTGGCGGCGTTGCCCATCTGCTCGGCGGTGAAGCCCGGCACTGTTCCCGTCGGTGTGCCCTTAGGGGTGCAGCTGAGCGAACTGGGCACGCTGCTGCTGCCGAACAGGGAGCTGACGATGCTGGCGACCCCGGCGCCGATGAGCAGCGGGATGACGAGTATCAACGCGGCGACGCCGGCCGCGAGTTTGGGTCCCATGCTTGGCTCGCTCTCCTTTCTGGCCTGGCGCGCGGGAGTCGGCGGGCGAGCAATCCGCGGGATCGGGGTGAATGCGGAAGGCGCGCTGGCTTCAGTGCTCGCAGGCTCAGTGCTCGCCGCGTGCGACCCGGTTCGGTGTGGCCGGCGGGCCGATGGGGCTCGGCGGGGGCAGCCGATACGGCGAGGCCGCCGTGTCATCACCCGCCTCGGCCTCGTCGCCCTCGGCGTCGGGACCGGCCGGCGGTGCCAGGCCGGGCCAGGCGTCGGCGAGGTCGGCGAGGCTGTGTCGCGGGCCGGCGCGATCGGCTCGTGCTGAGGTCAAGGGCAGCCACACCGGCTCGGCCGGGCTCGGATGCGGCGCGGCGGGGTCGAGAAGGTCGGCGGCGGCGGTGGCCACCGGGAGGGTGCGGGGGTCGTCGAGGTCGGCGTGCGCGCGGGCCAGGGCAGCGCGGGCTCCGGCCTCGCGGCGGGTGGTGGGCAGCCACACCAGGACCGGTGTCGCGATCCCGGTCGAGTCGGCCAGCCGCGCGTAGCCGGCCAGCTTGCGCCCGACCTTGGTCAGGGACTCGGTGCCGGTGTCGAACTCAAGGAACCACTCCAGCTCTCGTCCGCCGCCGCGGTGGCGGGTGCGCCAGCGGCCGTAGCCGTCGGGGATGACGAGGTCGCCGAAAAGCCGGGCACAGCGGGCCTCGGACCACCACGCCACCAGTGCGTCGGTGTGGGTGCGGCGGGTGCGGGCGATCAGGGAGGTGAAGAAGTCGTTCACGCCGACGGTATGGGTGAGGCGCTGGTTGTGGGCGATGCCCATGGCACGGTCGTGCCGGTAGCCCAGGTCCTTGACCTCGAGGCCGTGCTCGGCGGCCAGCACGGCGGCCCCGGCCGGGCCGAGGACGTAGTGCATCGGGGCGGAGCCGAGCTGCTGGAAGGGCTGGAACCGGGAGATCGCGCGCCAGAGGTAGAGATCGCGCAGCCGCTGACGCGCCGAGCGGCCGGAGGGGAACGCGGCGTCCTGGATCTGGGCTGTGGTCAGGACCCGGTGCTCGTGCAGCAGGGCCAAGACCCACTTGTCGCGGAGGGTGAGGCGGGCGGCGAGCATGGCCTGGTGCTCGATCGAGCCGGCGGCGCGGGCGGTGTGGCGGCCGGGCAGATGACCGCGCAGGGTGTGCTGGCGGGTGGTCGTCGTGATCAACGGGCCCTCCCCTGTCGAGGGGTCAACAAGCTGTGGACAAGTGCTGTGAATAGGCGGAGATCAGCCCCGGACGGGACCGGTCCTTCGAGCGGTTTCTTTGTGGTGTGACGGAATATCTCGTCGCGGGGCGGGTTAGGGGCGGGCTCGGCGGGGATCGGTGTTGGACGGGCGGGTCGGAGGAATCCGGAGCCCGGTCTGCGCGGGCCGCGTCGTGGTGGTGACGGCGGTGGCGCCGGTGTGCGGCGCCGTGGCCTCGCTGCTTACTGAGGTGTGGGCGCGGCGCTGGGCGCGCAGCACGGCCCGGATTTCGCGGGCCCGGCCGGGGATCAGGTCGCGCAGAGGGGTGGTGGTCATGGTGAAGGGCTCGGTCTCCTCGCCGCGCACGACCAGGCGGGTGGCGGTGTGGTAGACGCCGAGGTGGGACAGGTCGTGCTCGGACAAGCGGGGCGCGGTGTGGCGGGCGAGTTCGCGGGCGTCTTCGGGGGAGGCGGAGTAGATGATTTTGTTGCGGGCGTTGGTGGAGAGGCCTTCTTTGAGTTCTCTCGACAGCTGCCCGAGGTGCTGGTGTGCGAGGATGAAGCCGTTGCGGAAGGCACGGGACTCGGCGAGCATGTCTTCCATGGGGTAGGGGAGATTCAGGAAGTTATGGCATTCGTCGATCACGGTGTGGGCGTCGGGGCGCAGCCGCTGTGGGACGCGGGCGCGGGCGGTGGTGGCCTGCCAGGTGCGAGCCACGACCAGCGAGCCGACCAGCCGCGTGGTCTCTTCCCCAAGGGAGCCTTTGGGGATGCGGACCAGGCAGATGCCGGCGTGGTCGAGCACGTCCGCCATGTCTACTGTGGATCGCCCGCCGGCGATGGCTTCTTTCACGAAGGGCCGCAGCAGGAACGCGCGCAGTTTGTTCATGAGCGGGGAGATGACCTGGGAGCGTGAGCTGTCGGTGAGCGCGTCGTACCATTCCCAGAATCCACGCAGGACAGGGTCGGTCAGGCCGGCGGTGATGCGGGACCGGAACGCCTCGCTGGTCAGCAGTTTCGGCAGCTCGGCCAGGGTCGGCACGCCTTCTTGCGCCCGCAGTGTCAGGCAGGCGGCGCGCATGAGGTCGTCGGTGCGCGGGCCCCAGAACGCCGAGTAGACCCGGCGGAAGACGGAGACGAGGTTGTCGACCTCGCGGTCGGTTTCCCCGCCCTCCAGCGGGTTGAGGACGGGTGGGCGGTGGCGGGAGTCGGCGTCGAAGAGCACCACTCGCTCGGCCGCGCGGCGCGGGAGCCGGTTCAGGATGTCGGTGACCAGATCCCCTTTCGGGTCGATCAGCACGACACCGCGCTCGTTGTCGACGTCGTCGAGGATGATGTTGCCCAGCAGCGTGGATTTCCCGGAGCCGGTCGCTCCGATCACGTGGAGGTGATACCGGGCGTCGGCGACGCGCAGGCCGATCGGCCGGGTGTGGCCGGTGTCGGATTGTCCCAGTGGTGTCACACCTGGCCCTGGGGTCGCGATCCCGGGCGGCGGGGCGACGGCCTTGGCTCCGGCGCGTTCGACGCCGGGGATCTCGGCGTCGGTGGGCAGATGTGCCAGCACCGCGAGTTCGGGCACGGAGAGCAGGTCGCCGTGGTCGAGGCGTCGTGTGGCGAGTGCGTGGGCGGGGCGGCGCAGGCGGGTGCGGGTGTAGTGGTTGTGGTCGGTGTAGGCGGCGAACGCGGCCGCGAGCGCGTGTGCCCGGCCCCGGGCGGTGTCGCGTGCCCGGCGCGCCGCGTCGGCGTCGTGGGCGGGCAGGTCGGTGGCTACGGCGTAGCGCACCAGGGTCTCGTACTCGGCGCCGCGTTGTTTACCGACGATTGCCTTGTTCTGGGCGGAGTATTCCAGCGAGAGCTGCGGGTCCTGGCTGATCCGGCGCGCGTCGGTGGTCCGGCCTGAACGGGTGGCGGTTGCCCCCGGGGTGAGCACGTCGAGCAGGCGCCCGCCGAGGCGGCCGGAGGAGCCGTGGTGGACCCGGCGGGCGGCGCGGCGGGCCCGGGCGACGCGGCGGCCGGTGACGGGGCGGGCGAGGATCTGCACGCAGGCCCGTTCGTCGCGGCCGAGCCCCACCGGGGCGCCCAGCAGCCCGCGGATCGGGTCGGCGTCGAAGCTCGTGCGGATCGGCAGCGCCTCGGGGCGGGCCAGGCGCAGCTGGCCGCCGACGGTGATCCGCCGGTGCCCGGTCTCGAGCGCGGGGAACGGGGGCGCGGCGGGGCTGGTGCGGGTGTGGGAGCCGGGCCAGGCTGCCTCGATGGCCCGTTCCACCAGGCTGGGTGGGATGAGGCCGGGGATCCAGAACTGCACGGTGACGCCGTGTTCGCCGAACACGTACTCCATCGCCAGGTGTGGTTGCCCGGCCCACCACCGCCGCCAGGCAGGACGCAGCAGCCCGACGAGGTTGGACCAGACCGCGGCGCCGCCGGCGGGGTCGACGGTGGGCGGGGCGAGCACGGTGATCCGGCGAGCATCGGCCTGCAGCGCTGCCTGGCGGCGAACACGCCGCCAGCGGCGAGCCGCGACTGCGCCCGCGACGGCCAGGGCCAGGGCCGCGATGACGACCGGCCCCCACGCCAGCGCCCAGTCGCCCAGCGCGGCGAGCAGGTGCCCGGTGACGCCGCCGGGGTTGCGCAGGTAGTCACCCACCCAGTTCTTCATCACCGGTGATGCCACAGCGTGCAGGGACATAGCGGAACTTCCTTCCGAGTGGGGTCGGGTCACGCGGGGCCGAGGTCGACTGGTCCTGCGTCGGTGAACTCGTCCCCGTCGAACTCGGCGTCGGCAGGGTTGGCTGACCCGAGGTCGATGTAGGCCTCGGCGAGGCCGTTGTCGGTGGCGTCGGGGTCGTCCTCGGCGAACCGGGCGAGTTCGGCGGGGTCGGTGGTGACGAGGAAGTTCTCGGTGGGTGATGCCAGCGACTGGAATGCGACTCGCTGGGTGCCTGAACACAGCAGGCCCTGACCGCGCTCGGCCGAGAGCAGGAACTGCCGCTCTCCGGCGGAGAGGTCGAACGCTTCGGCGATCTCGTCGATGGCTTGCGGCGCTTGGCGTTGCAGTACCTGCGTGGCGGCGTTGCTCACGATGGCTTTGCCCAGATCGCTGCTGAGCACGTCGGCGGTGTCCTGGGTCGCGATCGTCAGGCCGCACCAATGTTTGCGGGCGGCTTTGGCCATGCGGAACAGGAACCTCGCGCCCGCCGGCTGTTGCATCAGCAGCCACGCCTCGTCGACCACGACCAGCCGGGGCCGCCGGAAGGCGGGGTTGGAGACGCGGCGCCAGACGGCGTCGAGCACCAGCAGAGTGCCGATGGCGCGCAGCTCGTCGGGCAGGTCGCGCAGGGAGAACACCACGAGATGCCCGTCGGGGGTGGCGGTGGTGGGCCCGTCGAAGAGGTCGGCGAACGACCCGTCGACAAAGGGATGCAACCGGGCCGCCAGGTCACCGGCCACGGGGTCACCGCCGTCGCCGGAGGCGGCGAGGACGTTGCGCAGGTCGCGCAGCAGCGGCGCTGGGCGGGTCCAGGTCCGGGCGTTATCGGTGATGCCCGCGCGGTGGTAGGTGGCGGTGATCGCGGTGTCGAGCACGGCCCGCTCGGCGGCGGTGACCTCCGCGCCGAAGAGCACTTCCAGGACGGTGTGCAAGAACAGGCTGCGCCGCTTGAGGGCGTCCTGCGGTGCGGTGCGCCGTCCTCGGGGGTCGGTGTGTACGGGCAGGTCGAACGGGTTCAACCGCACGCCGCTCGCGCCGAGGTGGACGTAGGTGCCGCCTACCTGGGCGGCGAGGCGGGCGTACTCGTCTTCGGGGTCGATGACGAACGCCTGCACCCCGGCTGTGGCCCACTCGTTCTCGTTGTCGCCGAGCGTGCGATAGAGACTGCGCAAGGTCTCGAGCTTGACGAAGTAGGACTTGCCCGCGCCGGAGCGGCCCAGGGCGACGCAGTTGTAGTTGTCGCAGGCGAAGCGGTCCCAGTGCACCAGCCCCGAGGATCCGACGTTGTAGCCGTAGAGGACCCCGGTCGGCGTGGAGGTGGTCGGGTCGGTCGGGGGCAGGTCCGGTGAGGTGAAGGGATAGGCCGCCGACACCGCGGCGGTGTCGAACGTCCTTTTCAGACCGAGTGGGTCGAGCCCGAGCGGCAGGGTGCTCACCCAGCCTTGCAGCGCCCGGTAGGTGGCGGGTTTGGCGTCCAGCAGCAGCGACGCGCACAGCGACCGCAGCGCCGAGACTTCCTCGGCGAGCGTGGTCTCGTCCGGGGCGTGCACGGTCAGGTAGAGGCCGAATTTGAAGAGTTTCCCGTCGCCGCGGGCGATGCGCCGCGACAGGTCGGCGGCGTCCTCGGCGGCGGCGTCGAGGTCGGGGTCGTCGAGCCGGTCGTGGCGGGTGTTGTGGCGGCGGGAGGATTCGAGTTTCGCGCGTTGCTTGCGCAGTCCGCTGGCGGCGGTGGCCGGGTCGACGGGCTGGATGTGGACCGAGACGTCGAGGCGGGCGGGGTAGGTCAGCAGCGGGGCGAGCCATCCGGGGTAGACCTCTTGCGGGTAGCCGGTGACGCCGAAGCTGGCGACGAATTCGTTGCCGACCTCCAGGTGGCGGGCAGAGACCGACAACGCGTCCGGGGTGAACGCGCTCGCCGATCCGGACTGGGCCGCTGTGTGGTGGGTTCTGGTGCGGGCCATGAGCGGCTACCTGCTTTCGATCTCGTCGTCGTAGTCCCAGTCCTCGTCCTCCGACAGCCACGGGCCCGAGGCCTGCACGCGGGCCGAGCGCGGCGGCCGAGTGGGCGCGGGCTCGCCGGGTGTGGACTCCGGACCTCGAGCCGACGGGCGGGCGGAGCGCGTCGCCGGAGCGCGACGCGCGGTGGGCGCGGCGATGGGCGTGGGGCCCGGTCGGTGCAGGCGTGATGCCGGCGCCGGGTCAGCCTCGTCATCGGGGTTGTCGGCGGGGTCATCGGCGCCGTAGAGGTCGGTGAAGGTGGTGGTGGAGGTGACGACCTCCTCGGCTCCTGCCAGTGCGGCCGAGGGCGGCAGGAGGGTGTCGGGGTTGCAGGCCGCGGCCAGCACGCCGGTCGCGGCGGCGGCGTCGAAGGGGGTTGTCACGATCCCGGCGGGGGTCAGCAGTTCGATGGCCTCGCCGAGGCGCCGCATCAGCCGTTGCTCGGCAGCGTGCCGCACGCCCTCATCGACCGGCTGCTCGTCGCGGTGGTGACGTCGCCACGGCAGCACGCTCGACGCGGCAGCGGTGGGGCCGGTGCGCAGGGGTTCGCGTAAGACGAGCAGCACCTGGCGGCGCAGCAGATCCGCCTGGGCGGTGAGCTCGGCAAGGAAGTCCGCGTGGTCGCGCGCGGCCGCTTCCAGAGCGGGGTGCGGGAGCCCGCCGGCACGTGCACGGAGTTGCGTGATCTGCGGTGCGAGATCGAGCCGTTCGGCCCGCACGAGGATCTGCACGGGCGCGGTCAGGCTGTGCAGGTAGCGGGCGAACGAGGCGACCAGCGCTTCCTGTTCGGCGGGCATGCGCAGGGAGAAGTTGACGGTGCTGCACACGGCGATGACCGCGAGCCCGTCGGCGCCGAGGTCGACGATCCCGGCCTGGGCGCCGGTGTCGGCGACACCGGTCGCTGGGAGTTCCAGCGGTGCCGGGGATACCGGCTCCGCCGAGACTGGTCGCCGCTTGCGCCCGCGGGTGTGGCTCTCGGGTTGCTGGGCGGTGAGCCAGGCCGGAGCGGCGCGCACGCCTTCCGGAGCGGCGACCCGATGGCGTGGTGAGAGAAGCTGGCGCACGGCGGCGAGGGCGAGGCGGTCCAGAGACAGCCCGTCGCGCTGGCCGAGGGCCAGCACGGTGAAAGTGAGCCCGAGAGGGACGGCGACGATGAGGAACACCGGCAGCGCCACCACGGTGCGGGTGAGCGAGTAGAGACCGCACAGCCCGAGGCCAGCGATGCCGAGGATCGCGAGCTGCCGGGCGGTCAGCGGCCCGAGTATCCGGTCGGGGCGGTCGACATCGGCGGGCACGCGCACGGGAGACGTCATGGCGAGTAAGACCTCACTTCTTGTTGCGGCCCCGACGGCCGGGCAGGTCCAGGGGCAGGGGCAGCTGCGTTCCGGCTCGCCGTTTCGGCGTTGCCGGGGCGCCCGCGCCGCCGGCGACAGGAGGCGGCGCGGGTGGGGGCTGAGGTGTGGGCTGGCTCTTCACGTTCAAGGGCAGTGGGTACTGGCCTGAGGATTTCGGCCGGTTGCCGGTGTAGGCGTCGGGTGCGGGGCGCCGTGGTGCGCGAGCGGCCCGGTTGATCTGGCCCGAGGGGGTGATCAGCCCGGGTCCGGTCTGCTGGGCTGGCCCGGCCGGTGCGGGGTGGGCGAGGTCGTCGGCGAGCGTCTGGCGAGACGTGCCAGGTGGTGCGGGCCGCAGGTGGAGGGGCAGCATCCCGGCCCCGGGGGCGATCAGCGCGTTCGGCAGGTGTTTGAGCGGGCGCGCGTTGCGGTTGATCCGCCCGTCCGGGGTGAGCAGTCCGGGCTGGGAGACGGGCGGCGGCATGCCTGGTTGCCGTTCGGCGAGCTCGTCGGCCAGCGAGTGGCGGCCGAGTCGATCGGGGTCGCGGCGGGTGGTGATCGGCAGCCCGAGCTGGTCGCGGGGCAGCGCTCCGGGGAGGGGGTCCGGCGGCAGGGCTCGGGGGTTGAGCGCGACTGCGCGCTTGTTTCCGGAGCCGCTGGTGGTGAACAGCGACATCTGCCCGGGGCCGGGCTGGCGCGTCGCTTCGGCATCGGCGGACGGCAGCTCGCCCAGGCGCGGTGACCGGGGTGCTCCGGGCCGCACGCGACGCAGGCGCATCGGCAGCGTGAACTGGCCCGAGCGCGTGGCCGGCGGGTCCAGCGGAGGGCCCTCGGGGGCGCTGGGCCTTGCGCCTTTGCCCTTGAAGAGGGACGCGCCCTTGCCGAGCAGGCCCATGGTCTTGTAGGCGATGGCGCCGCGCACCAGCGAGCCGAGCATCGAGCGGCCGCCGGTGATCGGGCGCAGGCACCAGAACGGGATCTTGATCAGGACCCACATCAGCGCGAGGCACAGCAGCAGGTTGATCACGCCGTTGAGGTTCGGGCCGAACGCGGTGAAGCCGCCGGGGGCGAAGAAGATCCGCAGCGCCGCGACCATCGTCAGCGACTGGCCGATCTGGATGGCCAGTACTCCGGCGAAGGCTTTCCACCATGATCGGGCGATGCCCTCGGTGTGGGGCAGGGCGTGGCACATCAGCGCGATCGGTGCGGCGGCGATGAGCATGATCGTCACCATCAGGCGCACGATGTAGGTGATCAGCAAGACGATGATCATCACCACGAGGGCGAGGCCGATGAAGATCAGCCACAGCCCGCCGCCGAAGTTGGAGGTGACCATGTCGGTCAGCGTCTTGCCCGCCGCCTGCGGGCTGACCCCGGAGCCCATCACCGCCCCGGCTAGGGCGTTGGCGAACTGGATCGCCTTGGTCGCGATGAACAGCGACAGCGTCCCGGCGAGGAACCCGAGAATGACCCGGGGCCCGATTTCCTTGATGGTGTAGCGGGTTTGCAGGGTCTCGTAGCCCATGACGATCATCCCGGCGATCAGGACGATGATCCCGTAGACGGTGAGCAGGACCTGCCACGATTGAGTCCACAACTGCCCGACGGAAGGCAGCGAGCTCGGCTCCGGTGTGGTGAGCAGGCTTTGCCCGAGCAGGTCCAGCAGCGGGTTGAGGGCGTCGGTGACCACGCCGCGGAAGAAGCTGTCGATGCCCTCGGTGACGCACGCGACCGGGTCGGTGATCCCGCAGTCATCGGCCGTATCCCCGGTGCCCGCGCCGGGGGCCTGGGGCTGGCCGGGCGCGTTCGGATCGATGGGGACCGGCTGCGGAATGCAGTCCGGCCCGTCACACGGCGCGGGCGCCGAGGCGGTGCCGCCGAGCCCGCCGCACTCGGGCATCAGCGCACCCGGGAAACAGGACACCGGTGGCTGCGACGACACTTGTGGCGGCGGCACGAGGGGGGTGCTGGGCGGCCCCGAGGGGGTCGGTGCTTGAGTGCCGGTGGGCAGCATGCATCCGGGATCGGTCGAGCCCGGAGCACAGCTGGCTATCGGAGGCAGTGGCAGCACTGGCGGCTGCGCGGGCGCCAGCGCCACCGCCGCTGCGGTCACCGGCACGGGGCCGGGCGTGGCCGAGGCGCTCAGCGCGATACCGGCGACGGCTGCCAGCAGTGGCACCAGCACCGCGAGCGCGCGTGCCCACCGCCGCCGGGGCATCCAGCGTCGCCAGCCGCCGCGTCCGCGACCGGGCCGGACGGGGATTGTCGGCGGACGGACCATGAGCCGCTCGTCGCGACCCGCCTCGGTGGCGGCACCGTCGCGGACGCGGCCGGAGTCGGTGGGTCGGGCGGGACGCACGATCGGCGCGGCAGGCCGGCGCCGGAGAGGGCGGCGTGGGCGGGCTGGAGGTGTGGTGCCGGTGGTGGTCATCGCTCACACCCCGCCCACGATGCCCTTGAGGATCTCGACCACGAGCGGGGCGAGCGCGGCGAGCGCGAAACCGATGCAACCGGCTTTGAAGGCGCCTTTGGCCTTTTCGATTTCGCCGGGGTCACCTGAGGCCAGCAGGTATCGCAGGCCCGCGACGGTGAACAGCACGAGGGCGATGCCGGCGAGCAGGCCCAGCACCCAGTTGCGGATGTTGGTCAGGACCTCATCAACGGTCTGGGCGAGCGCGAGGACTTCGACGGTGTCCGCTCGCGCGACCGAGGACGCCAGCAGCAGACCGGCCGCGACCAGCGGCCCGAGGACCAGGGCGACACGGCCGTGCCGCGCACCGCGCCGCCGCCGAGCTATTGCCGGCGAGAACGGAAGGTCGGTCGTACCTGTGCGGCGCGGTCCGATGCGCGTGCCTGCCGGCCCTGACTGGGCACCTGGTCGATGAGGTCGCGGTCGCGGCGCGCAGGCCCACGATCCGGCGGGGCGTGCGAGTGTCGGGTGTGGACGGTGGTGGCGGAGCGGGGTCAGTCGCATGAGCGGGTCTCCTGACGAGTCGCCGAGCCGCGGTGCGGGCGTGCGGGCAGCCGGGTCCCGCGTGCGCTAACTCCGGATTTCGGGCCGTGTGGAGACACCGGGCGCGCGACTTTCTCCGCCAGCTCCGGACTTACGCGTGTCACGTTGCGTAGCCGCTGTCGGTGCGTCGGGGAGCGCCGCAGGACCGGGTGCCGGGCGCCGTCGGCGTGGCTGCGCACGCTGGCGCGCGGTGCGGGTGCCGACGCGTCGTCGGCGGGGTCGGCGACCGGCTCGGTGAGGTAGCGCGCTAGGCGCTGCTCGGCGCGGTGGCGGGCCTGCTGCGCGGCCCGGTACGACTGGCGGCGCGCGCGGGCGGCCTCGACCAGCGACAGGTCCCCGAAGCGGGTGGCCGAGATCAGCGCGGCGTCGTCGGTCGTGATGACACCCGCGCGCACGGCGGTCACGAGGACGAGGTCGGGGTGTCCACTCGAACGGTGCGGTGGCGTGGCGTGGACGCCGACGTCGTCGGTCGGCGGGGCAGCCTCGAGGGCCTCGCGCAGCGCGGCATACCCGGCGCGGTAGGCCGCCCAGCGCAGGCGCACCAGGATCGCCGGCCGGTCCAGATCGGCCTCACCGAGCGCCGCGAGGAACCCGGTCACGACGGCGGCGTGGATGTCGTGCTTGTCGCCACGGAAGCGGTTGGTCAGCTGCGCGGCGACCGGCAACAGCACCGGCATCGCCAGGCCGACGCACGCCATCGTCCACGTGCCGCCCTCCGCCCGCGCCCGGGTGATCAGGTAGGTCCAGGCCGCGTCGCGGGTGGCCTGCGAACATTCCTCGGCCAGCAGCCGCGCCCCGAGCTCGTCCAGCGCCACCGGGCGCGCGGGCAGTCCGGGAATGGAGGCGCCGTCCACGCACACGGGATGCGGGCCGGTCACCAGCCATCGGAAGGTCGTGACGGCCGTGTCGAACACCCCGTTGTCCCATGCGTAATCCTCGCTGTGGTGGAGCGAGAAAACCCCGGGCTCGCGGCCGTTGTGCGGTGACGATGAATTCATGTCGCAGCTCCTGGTGAAAGCGGAATCAGTGCAACCACCAGAGAGCCATCCGAGTCGCCTCAAAACCGGCTCACAAGCGCCTCAGAATCGCCTCACAAACGCCTCAAAGGGGCGCCTCAAGCGGGCGGTGAGCGCGTTGATCCCAGGCCACGACCGCCGGCCCGCAGGACATGTCCACGGCGCTTGAGGCGCTCCTTAGGAGTCCCCGTGAGCTGCGGAGAACTCGTGGAAGATGTCGCCGGGCGACCGGGCCGCCTCAAGGGCTGCTCGTCGCCGACGGTCGCGGGATGTGGCGACGGCAAGGGGCTGTGGCAATTTCTTGAGCCCGCCGTCGAGGGCGCCAGGGTCACTAGCAAAATTTATCAATTTAGTGATGGGTTTCTTTCGTGCTTATCGTGAGTGACCTGAAATGTCTGTGGTCATCGTGAATCTCGGAAGTTTCCGAATTTTTGCGAGGGTGCGTGTCTCCGGACGGCCATTTTTTCGGAGTTAGCCGGTGACAGCATCTACCGCCGGGCACGCTCCGGCGGCACTGGCTTCAGGAGGCTTCTTATGACCCAGCGTGCGCAGTCCCCGGACGGCCGTCCTGGTCGCCGGACGGACTCGGCTCGCCCGCCGCGCACCCGGCGCGGCGGCGACCGCACCCCCTACCCCGGAGCCCGCACACGCGCCACCGCGCCGCGCGCCGGCGGGACCCGCGCGACCACACGTCCTCAGGGCGCGCCCACCTCGTCGCGACGGCGCCCGGCACCGGCCTCGACCGGGCCAACTCCGGCGACGGTGTGGACGTGCGGACCCGAACCGATCGACACCCACGCGGCGTGGCCGGTACCGATCGTGGAGGCCATCACCACGGCGTTCACCGACCCGGGCGCACACGTCGTGCTGGTCGAGCTGGACCCCGCGCCGACCACAGGCACGACCCCGGACATCGACCGCGCCATCGGGAGTGGCGCGGAGTCTGTGGCGGCGCGAGAGGCGGTGCGCGCACTCGACCGCACCGCCGACATCGTTACCGTTGACGTCCGCGCCGGCGGTTCCGCCGCGTCGTCACGACCGTTCTGGGCCGAGCTCGTCACCGACACGAGCGACCCGTCCGCGGCCCTCGCCGCGGCGCCCTCGCTTCCGGTTCGCGCCGGTCTCGACACGGTGGGCGTGCCGGATCCGGCACGCGGCGCGGGCGCGGATCTGGTGCTCGTCTCGCTGCCCGCCCGCGCGGCCGAGGCCGTGTCGTTGGACCGGCTCGCACTGCTGGCGGCAGGGCGGCTTCGTCATGGCGGCATCTTCGCGGTGTACACGCACAGTGACTGGAGCCAGGGGCGGTTGATCGACCCGAGCGGCGCGATCGTGGCCGCGTGCCAGCACGCCGACCTGCTCTACCTGCAGCACATCGTCGCGCTGCACGCCACCGTGGCGAACGGGCGCCTGCACGCCGCGCCGAGCGCGGCGGCGGCCGCGGAGTACGACCGCACCCGGCACCGCGCGACGGTGCGCGGACTGCCCGCGCCGCATCTGCGCGTGCACGGCGACGTTCTCGCGTTCGCCCAACCCGCCGACCCGGGCGCCCAGGTTCCCGGGACCGACGCGGGGACCGCCACGCCCGGCGGCGCACCCGGTGCGGGAGGTGGCCGGTGACCCCGCTGTCGCCAGACCCGACGGGGTCCGCATCAGCCGCTCTCCCCTCTCCGAAAGGCGCCACGCACATGTTCCACCAGTTCCTCCCGGCATCGACCGCCACCGACCCGACCGCGCACGGCGCTGACCACCCGACCGTGCCGATCTCTCGCGTGCTTATCGACGTGCTCGACCACGGCCGCGACAGCCATCCGGCGCAGCACGAGACTCCGACCGGAAACGACCCGACCGGCCCGGCCACTGCGACCGGGGCGACCGATGGCGGCGAGGTGCCGGTGTCGGTGTGGGCGACCGCGCAGACCTCCCCCGCGGCGCAGCGCAAGGGCCGCTACGTGCCCGATTCGACCGCGCATCCGGCGAAGATGCTCCCGGCGGTGGCCGCGCACGCCATCGCCCGCTGCACCCGGCGCGGGGATCTGGTGTTCGACCCCATGGCCGGCTCCGGGACGACACTCGTGGAGGCGATCGACGCCGGGCGCCGGGCGGTCGGCGTGGAGTACGAACCCCACTGGGTCCGGGTCGCCCGAGCGAACCTCACGCTGGCGCGCGAACGCGGTCACGATCACGACGGCGAGGTTGTGCAGGGTGATGCGCGACAGCTGCCGTTCCTGCTGCCGGAGAAGTACCGGGGTCAGGTCGCGCTGGTGGTGACCTCGCCCCCATACGGGCCGTCGCTGCACGGGCAGGTCGTCACCAAAGCCACCGACTCCGACGACGGGAAGGTGCACAAGTACCACCACCGCTACGGCTCCGCGCTCGATCGCGGCAACCTCGCCAACGTCGGCCACCACCGGCTGCTGGCCGGCTTCACCCGCATCCTCATCGGGTGCGCGGCTGTGCTGCGCCCCGGCGGGCACGTCGCGATTACCGCGCGGCCGTGGCGCGAGCACTCGGAACTGATCGACCTGCCCTCGCAGATCATCGCCTGCGGCCAGGCGGCCGGTCTGGTGCCGGTGGAGCGCTGCGTCGCCCTGCTGGCCCGCGTCGCGGAAAAGGACCTGATCGCGCGCGGCTCGTTCTTCCAGCGCGACTTCATCCGCAAACAGCGCGAGCTGGGTTTGCCCTTGCACCTGATCGCGCACGAGGACGTTATCGTGCTGCGCCGTCCTCGAACCTCATCCCGCTGTGCTTCCACTGTCGGTCCCGCTTCGCGGCCTGAGCACGGCGAAGGTCGCGAGAGCGAAGGTCGCGGGCGGTGGGGAGCATGAGCACGCTCGTGCACTGCGGGGACTGCGGGTGGAACTCCCGCTATCGGTGGCCCGCGGAAGCGCGGCGCGCGGCCGTCAGCCACCGTTGCCCCACCACGCGCCCTGGCTTGCCCGGCCACGACGCCGATACGGCCGGTGCGTCCCCACGGATCGCTCTGTGCCCCGCAGCCGGGGCGTCGCCCAATGGACCAAGCGGACTCGACAACCCCATTCAGCCCGAACCCCGTTTCGACACGCTGGAGAGCTGAGCCGTGCCGTCACCATCGAGTAGGACCTCGCAGCGTCCCCACCAGGCACGGCCCAGCGGCGCGCCCCCGGAGCCAATGCCCGTGATCCTCCAGGCCGACGCCCGTGCTCTCCCTCTTGCCGATGACAGTGTCGACCTCGTCGTCACGAGTCCTCCGTACTACATGCAGCGCTCCTACACCGATGGCGGCCGACACTACGATGGCCAGATCGGCGTCGAACCCACCGTCACCGCCTACCTCGACGCGTTGCTTCACGCGACCCGCGAATGCATCCGCGTGCTCAAACCAACCGGATCAATCTGGATCAACCTCGGCGACAAATACGCCACTCGCGGCTCCTCGACGCGGGCGGCCAGACGCGATGGCCTCAACGACAACGACCACACCAGACACCGGCCAGGTATGAACCGCGGGGGCGTCCCGGAGAAGTCGCTGCTGGGACTTCCCTGGCGCTACGCCATCCGCTGCGTGGACGAGCTGGGCTTGACGCTGCGTGCCGAAGTGATCTGGTCGAAGCCGAACGGGCTGCCTGAGTCGGTGACCGACCGGGTGCGCCGCTCGCACGAGCAGTGGTTCCACTTCACCCTCACGCCCCGCTACTACTCGGCGGTGGACGACATCCGTGAGCTGTACAACGGCGATCGGGCACTCTCGCGCCGGATCAAACACCCAGGATCGGGCAAGCACGAGCAACGCGCCGCCTGGACCAAACAACACTCACGTGGCCGGATACCCGGCTCGGTGTGGGAGGTCCCCACGCAGCCACTGACCGTGCCCGCCGACCTCGAGGTGGACCACTTCGCCGCCTTTCCCATGGAACTTCCCCGCCGATTGATACGGGGCTGGTCACCGCGCGAAGTCTGCGCCAGATGCGGCGCAGGCCGGGGCCCCCGTGTCGCCGCGCAGGGGATCGGTGACCGTCAGCCGGCCGTGCTCGGCGCGAGACGGGGAGAGGACCTCCACCCGGATACATCCGGAATCGAGAACCGGCGGCATCGCACTGCGCGACACCCCGGCAGCGCCCGGTGTGCCTGTCCGGATGCGACCGCACCCACGACTCCTGGCGTCGTGCTCGATCCCTTTGGCGGTACCGGAACAACCGCGCTGGTCGCTGCCATGCTCGGCCGCACCGGAGTCTCCGTCGACGCTTCTGCCGACTACTGCCGACTGGCCGAATGGCGCGCCCGCGATCCTCGACAGCGAGCCAAGGCCGCAGCGCACAGAAGCCCCCACACCACCTCCGGCCCGCATCCACCCGACGTCGCCGGCGCGCAACGGCGCCCTCCTCACCACCCGCGGCGAGAGCCATGAGATCGCCCGAGTGGACTCGTCGTCGACAGCTTCCTGGTCGGTTCACGGCTACAGCGCCAACGTCGGCGCGACCGAGGTGCGGCGACGACAACTTCGCCACGACCCAAGGCGCATAATCCACAGCCCGTCGCCGTCCATCCACGACATCGGTGGCTGGCCGATCGGCCGCGTCGCGAGCGCTACGAACGCCGAAGGAAACCCATGCGAGCCAGTTCTTCCTCCACCGCTCTCTGTGTCCACTCGATCAATTCGACCTTGACGCCACCCGCGGCCGACCCAGCACCGAGGAGGACGAATCCGACGGCTGCTCCCCGTCCTCCTGCCGTAGCGGCCCGAAGCTGCCGTCCCCGAGAGCTAGACCGCGCTGCCCGAAGGCTGCGCTCGTAACCCGGAAAGAATTCCTCATGAGCCTCGCCGAACGACATGACCGTGACGACATGCCTCCAGCACGGCACCCATCCGTCGAGGGAGGATCCTCGGCCGAACCGTTGCTGTTCACACCGAAGGAGGCAGCCGCGAGGTTGAAGATCAAGGAGTCATGGCTGCGCAGACGAGCCGGTGAACGCAGGGTTCTCTGTACCTTCCTCGGCAAGCATCTTCGCTTCTCCGAGGCCGATCTTGCCGGCATCGTCCGCAACGGAGCGACGGCACGGCCGCCGCAGCGCGGCACCGGCCGACGACGCCGCGCAACGCCGAGGCCCCCGTATAACCGCTCACCGGATTAGCGGCGCCACCGCCTGAATCCGCGTTGAGTATTGAGGTATTTCAGAGGCTCTCTTGACCACAGGCTGGCCCTCTGTCGCAGGGTGAGCGTTCATGGTGACCACCCCTACCTGACCCCCTCACCACTGCAAAGGAGTTCACCATGGCCTGGACCGAAGCGTGCGACAACGGCACCTTCCGAGTCCGCTTCCGGCGCAATGACGGCACCATCGGATCCATCCCGGACTTCACCGATGAAGAGTCCGCCGGCACCTACATCGCCGACATGAAAACCGACCAGAGACGCAACGTCTGGGTCGATCCCACCACACAGCAGACGCTGCTCGGTACGTTCGCCGAACCCGGCTGGATCGACTCACTCGACGTCGACCAGCGCACCGAAGAAAACTATCGCAGCTTCCTCAAAGTGCACATCATGCCCAAATGGAAAAACTATCCCTTGCCCGAAATAACCAACCTCAAAGCGAGGGTGTGGAAGAAAGAACTACATGCTCTGGGCCTTGCGCCCAGCACCGTTGATAGCATCATGAAATGCTTCTCGATGCTGCTGTCCGACGCTGCTGACGAAAATCTGCTCCCGGCCAACCCGATCCGCAAGCCTCGTCGCGGCCGCCGCCAGCGTCCGCAACGTCGCGTGCGCCAGATTTGGAGCGAGTCGGACGATGTGCTGGCCATCGCCGACCAAGCGGCGTTGGTCTACGGCCCTGGGGCGGCCTTGCTCATCGTTACCGCAGCGTGGACTGGCCTGCGCTGGGGCGAACTGACGGGCCTCGACAGGATCAACGTCCACCTGTTCGACGACGACACCGGGAAGATCGTCATCGATCCCGACTTCGGCTGCCTGCACGAACCATGCAAAGGGGCAATGTTCCTCGGACCGCCGAAAACCAACTCGTCCGTGCGGGAGGTCTCCCTTCCCCCGTTCCTCGTCCGCCTTCTGCGCGCCCACCTGGCGACCCACGCTCACCGCCACGTATTCGTCACACCCGATGGCGCACTCCACCGGCGAAGCAACTTCGCCCGCCGCGCCTTCCGGCTCGCAGCCGACGGCAACACCCACATCCTCGACGCTCCGATCAGGCTACGTGCCGTCAAACCCGGGCTGAAGTTCCACGGGCTCCGACACAGCCACAAGACCTGGATGATCTCCGACGGCATCCCCGAGATCGCCCAGGCCCTCCGGCTCGGGCACGAACTCAAAGACAAGGTTCAACAGACCTACTCCCACGTCGCAAGGGCTGTCGAGGAGCGACTCCTCGATCTCCTGCAGGCCCGTTGGGAGAAGGCAGTCGCGGGTAGCGCGACGCCCGCCGAGCAGTCGACATGGCGATGTGCGGCGTAGCCCCTCGGCGCTTGGTGTCGAGTGAAGTTCTTTAGGACAGTTGGAGGAACGAGGCGCGGACGGTTGAGCAGAAGATCGCGATGCTGCGAGAGCTGTTCGCCGACGCGCCGGAGGTGGGCAGGACGGCGCTGGAGAACGTGCTCAGCAGGCCGGCGTCGGACGCGTCTCGGAAGCCGCCAGGTCCCGCACCACTGAGGGAGCGCGGTGTGCTAGCTGTATTGCCTCGAGAGGTTGCGAACGGTCCGACACGTAGTCGGATGATCTAGTAATCGGGGTCGGTGCTGGTGAACACCAGCACCTGGACCGTGTCGTCGGCCTCGGTTTCCTGGATGAGGGACACCAGATCGCGAACCAGGTCGGGCCCGAGGAGGTTCATGGGCGGGGCCGCGATCCCGGCGAACAGAACGGCGTTTTCCTGGCGGACGGTGAGGGTCTCGAGAATCACCGGGCTTCCTCGGCTGGGGCGGCCCGGCCTCCCGCGCGTCGCGCATCAGGGCCCCGCGGTGACCAGTGACCAGCTCGATCAGCCGCCGCGACGCCGCCGGCGCCTGCACCGGCGTGACCTTCGCGGTGCCGGCCAGTTCCCGCTCCCCCAGCCTGCGCCCGGGATTGTCCGGCTCGGCCCCGGCCACGAGGACCGCGTGCGCCCGCCGGTGGAAGTACGTCTCGCGCAGCACCATCAGCTCCCGCTCGTCCCCCTTCTGCACGATCGCGTCCACGTCGTGTCCAGCGGTCAGGTGCCCGGCCGCCGTCCGCTCGATGTCCATCCGTCAAGCCTGACGCTCACACGCTTGGCCACAAAATTGGACTCCACCGCCACCTTCAAAGACCACCGCGACGACCGGGAAGGGCGAGGCGCGCGCGGCGATCGCCCCGCTCCCCGCGCAGCGGTGGGAGGGACAGCGGGCCCAGTACAGCGCCCTGGTGGGCGTCTCGCCCTCGGCGGGCGAGGCGCTGGAGAGCAGCTGCACGCCGCGCTCGGCGAGCTGGAACCGCTGCTCGCCTCCGGTGACGGGCCGGTCCGGATGACCGACAAAGGCGGGAATCGTCGTCTCCCAAGCTCTCGGCGATGGCCGTGCCCGACGCCGTTGAGCGGCTGCACCTGCAGCTGGTGGACCTGCTGCCACGGCCGCAGCTGACCGAGCTGCTCATCGAGGCCGACCGACGGGCCGCGTGGTCGGCGCGGTCGAAGGGAGAGACACCGAGTCCGACGAGACCGGCCGCCCATTACCGGTGGTGGTCGCGTACTGGACGTCCACCGCCGTTCACGCGGGGTGGACGTCTGGGTCGGCTTGGCGGGATTGGTGGAAATCTCCAGGGCGGCTCGAGGACGATGTCGGGCGGGTACTGGCGGGAAACCATCGAGTCCCCAGCGGCCGAATGGTCGAGGTGCCGGTCGAGCTGCGTCATGCCGGGGAAGGCTGAGCACCGCGCGGGTTTCCGGCCACTGCCTTCGCGTCTGGAAGGTCGAGGCGAGGCGGAGGAAGGCCCCCGGCCGACGGGATCGGACGGGGGCCTTCCGGTAATCGATCAGCTATCAGCCGTCGTTGTCGGCCGAGGGGAGGTAGGAACCCGGGACATCGTTGGGTGCGTAGACCTTCTTCTCACCCGGGTAGGGCTGCTCCCACCCGTGTGCTTCGTACCAGTCGAAGTGGTTCATCTGGGCCGGGTTGGCGGAGTCCGGCACGGCGTTCGGGCCGGTGAGGTGCTGCTGGGACTTCCAGGTGTCCCACTGGGCCGCGACCTGCTGCTTGTCCGCGGGCACCACGGTCGACGGCACGGGCGCGGCCGCCGGGTTCGCGGGCGCCGGCACGTCGGCGCCGCATGAGGGCAGCGTCTTCACACCGGCGGTCAGCGAGGTCCGGTTGGGGACCGCGGTGAACGGCGTGAAGTCGGGCTTCGGGGTGAAGGCCTGACGCATCGGCGACGCTGCGCTGTCCTTCTGGTTCATCGGCTGGATCCCGAGGATCTGCTCGATGGTCCGGATCATCGTGATCTGCGAGTAATAGTGGTTGTCCACCACGGCGTGCTGCGCATACGGGCTGATGATCTGGATCGGCGCGCGGTGGCCGTCGACGTGGTCCGAGCCGGCCTGGGAGTCGTCCTCGACCACGAAGATCGCGGAGTCCTTCCAGTACGGGCTGTGCGAGATCGTGTCGACGATCCTGCCCACGGCGAGGTCGTTGTCGGCGACCTGCGCCGGGCCGCTGGCCGGGCCACCGGTGTGGTCGTTGGAGAGCCAGAACATGTTCAGGTTCGCGGGACCGTTCTTCTGGAAGTCCTGCTGCCAGACCTGCTCCTTGTAGACGTCGGGCACGCTGGTGTCGAACTTCGGGAAGCCGGGCACCGACACCTGGTTCAGCGACGGGATCGCCGAGCCGACCTTGATCGGGTAGGCGCTGGGCTCACCGGTCGCGGCCATGTTCTTGGCGTCGCAGTAGTAGTTCTGCCACGTCCCGCCGGCCGGCTTGGTTTCCAGCGACTGGAACTCGCCGTAGTCCTTGACGGACTGGCCGGCGGCCTGCGCGCCGGTCCAGATGAAGCCGGACTTCTGGTGGCCGAGCACGTCGTCCTCGGTGTCGTAGCTGCGCTCGTACTCACCGGCTGAGGACTCGGTGTACTCGGGGTTGTCGGCCTGCATGAGCCAGTTGTGGCCCTCGGCGGAGTTGGTGCCGATGTCGTAGGTGTTGTCATACAGCCCGAACTGCTCGGCCAGCGCGTGCTGGTTCGGCGTCACGTTCTGGCCGTAGGTGGTGAAGGAGGGGTCGCCATTGCCCTGGGGCAGGTCGCCGTAGACCTGGTCGTAGGTCCGGTTCTCCTTGACGATCAGGAAGACGTGCTTGATCGACGAGGGGTCGCCGAGCTTGACCGGGACCGGCATCGGGGGTGTGTTGCCGGTGCCGTTAGCCGTGGCGACCGAGTTGCCGCGCCAGCCGTTCTGGGTGAACACCGTGCCGGTCTCACCCTTGATCACGTCGTCGCCGGGCAGCGTGAAGTGCGTGAGGCTGGACGTGGTGTCGTGGGTGCCGTGCGCCGGGCCGGCGGAGCGGCGGGCGTCGACGCCGCGGGTGTTGGACACCACGACCTGGTCGCCGACGGTGGTGATCTCGGCCGGGAAGTAGTCCGTCGGCAGCAGGCCGACGTAGCTGACCGGCTCCTGCGCGCTCGTGTACTTGTAGACCGCGACGGCGTTCGCGCGGCCCAGCGTCACCAGCAGGTGACCGTCGCCGGTCAGGGTGACCGCGTCCGGCTCGTAGCCCACCGAGGCCTCGGGCCACGGCTGCGTGGCGATGGTCTGCACGACCTTGTCCTTGGCCGAGTCGATCACCGACACGTCGTCGCTCGCCGTGTTCGTGACGAACACGGCGCCGTTCTTGGCGTACACCGCGCTCGGGTGCAGCCCGACGTCGATGCTCCCCGGCGCCGCGGCCGCGTTCGCGAGGTCGATGACGCTGACCGTGCCACTCGTGGAGGCACCGGTGTCCGGGTTGGCCGGCACCTGGGTGCCGTAGGAGTTGATCGTGATGTCACCGGGCTGCGCCAGTCGCCCGCCCTCATTGCTCACATAGAGCTTCGAGCCGACCTGCACCATGCCACGGGGCGCGATGCCCACGTTCCAGGTCTGCTTGATCGTCCCGGTCGCCGTGTCGATCGCGGCCACCCGGTTCTGGCCGTTGACTGCGACGTAGGCCGTGGTCCCGTCCGCGGAGAAGACCAGGCCCGAGGGCAGCGCCTTCTTCGACCCGTTCGCGGCGATCGCGATGAAGCTCGGCGCGCCGACGGTGCCGTCGGCGTTCACCGGGAAGCGGTCGATGCCGTTGAGCTGCGGCATCCACAGCGACGTGCCGTCCGGGCTGTAGAACGGCCCTTCCTGCCCGACGTTGTTGTTGTTGATCACCAGGTTGGCAGACTTGTCCGTGCCGATCGTCTGCTGCACTGTCCAGCTCTTCAGATCCACGATCGTCAGCGCGATGCCGCCGTCCGTGGTCAGCGCCGCGAGGTGGGCACCGTCCGGGCTGGTAGTGGACGACATGATCTTGCCCTTGGGCACGAGCATCCGGTCGCCGTAGGGGGCCAGGTACTGGTCAGCGGACACGACCTGACCGTTGTCGGTTGTCTCGCCCACCTGGTCGGTGCCGAACAGCTCGGTCTGGGCGAAACCGATCCCCGTTCCGGTGGCGACGAGGCCGATCGCGGACAGTCCGGCCGTGGCCATGCTGACCCATCGGCCGCCGCGGCGGCCGAGAAGCGCAGGCTTCTCGGCACGTCGTCTGAGGCGCGTTACCTGCATTGTCTGGTCGTCCCTTTCGTGGCGGGGAGTGTTCACAAAGGACAAACGCCGAAGACGCCCGGGCGGAAGAACACCCGGATGCGGTCAACACACGCGCTTGCCCTCTCCTTTGCTCGGAGGTGAAGGAGACGCACAGACGCTAATTTCCGCCGGCCGACAACGCCGATACCGGGGATGGCCATCCCGTGAACGCATGGTTTCCACAGGCGCGATTCCGCCGGACGTCGCCAGATTTCTCCCGAATAACCCGAAAAGCGCAAAGTAATCCGACGGCAAACGGACAGTTCACTCGCGCTAACCTGAATTGTGCCACACCCAACATGGCATCGCCGTAAATTCACACCCGCTCGCCGACACGGCCGCCGACGACAAGATCCACACCTCCCACCAATAACACGAGCGATGTTGCGGAGACTCTTCCCCTTGCTTCTACGCAAAGACAGTTCCTGTGGACGAACACCCTGCGCCCCGAGGACGTGCCCGCGGAGTCCGGCTTCGTGGTGTTCGCAAGTTCGGTGCGGCGGCATCGTGATCAGAGACCACCCCCAGCGGTGCGGTGCTGCGCAGCGAGAACGTCGCCGCAACCGACCTCGGATGGGACCAGGCCAAGAACACCACTGTGGCCTGGGGCCAGGCCGTGCGCAGAATGTGGCTGCTGATCACCCAGCCCGGCGTCACCGCCGTCGACGAGCATCCGCTGCCGCGCACCATCCGCCGGCGGGCCGAACGCGAGGGCTATAACCCCCACGCCGTGCGAGTCGTACGGTTCCGCGACCGCGCCGACGCCCCGCAGCGCGGGCACCACACCGAACGCGGCTACCGGGTGCGACCACCAGTCGAGCCCCGAGCACGTCACAACCTGGAAGGAGCACGTTTTCGCGATGCCCTGGCCGCCGTTCGCCGCGAGCACCGCCTTGCCGACACGGGGCAGATCGGCATTGACCGCCGAAGCGGTCACGACTGCTGTGGAGTAGTACTGGAACACTAGTACGGCGTGCTCTGCCAGCAGTTGGGATTGGTCCTGGGTGCGTGTCGCGTCCGGAGCCGTCGCGTCTGTTCGCCATATACACCGAACGCCGAAGGCCCGCGCGTGCACAACGGCCCGGGGCGATCCCGCTGGGCGAGCCACCCGGACGACGCGCCCGAGGCGTAGCGGTCCAAGGTCAAGAAGCAGCGTGAGCGCAGCGAGGGCGAGCGTGCCGGGGTGGCGTACGTGGGCTACGACGAGGACAGGACGACATCGAGGATGGCTGAGAGCGCGGCCAAGTCGGTGATGACACCGCAGGGCAACATCGGTTCCGGTGTCCCTTCTGGATGGTCCTTAGTGGAGCAGAATGCCGAGCGCTCCGGCGGCGGCGACGATGTAGGGTTCGCCGATTTTGAAGCGCCACAACAGTCCGAGGGTGACGAGGGCGATGGCGGCGGTGGGCCAGTCGGTGACGGCTTGGCGGGTGAGGACGACGACGGCACCGGAGAGGGCGCCGGCCGCGGCGGCGGTGGCCCCCGATACGAACGCTTTGACCTGGTTGTTGTCGCGGTGGCGCAGGAACCAGGGGCCAGGGACGATGACGCCGAGGTAGATCGGGATGAAGATCGCGACGGTGGCGATGATCGCGCCGGGCAGGCCGGCAACGATGTAGCCGATGAACCCGGCGGTGATCACGACCGGGCCGGGGGTGATCAGGCCCATCGCGACCGCGTCGAGGAACTGGCCTTGGGTGAGCCAGTGGTGCTGGTCGACGACTCCCTCGCGCAGGAGCGGGACGATGGCCAGCCCGGAACCGAACACGATCGCCCCGGTCTTGAGGAAGAACAGGCCCAGTGACAGCAATGTCCCACCGCCGAGCGCGGCGCCCAGCGCGCCGGAGGGCAGCGCGAACGGGATGAACCGCGACGGGCGTTCATCACTCGCGGGCGGCGGTACGCCGTCGTCGCCCCGTCGTCGGCGCGGCCGGTGCAGGCGGGGGCGGGCGTCGAGCAGGATCATCAGCAGCCCGGCGCCGATGATGACCAGAATCGGTTCGGAGCCGGTGATCGCGGTGAGCGCGAAGACGGCGACGCTGATGGCCCACAGGCGCCAGTCGCGGCGGTCGGTGAGGCGCACGAGTTTGACCGCGGCGATGGTGATGATGGCCATAACCGCGGGTGCGATGCCGTAGAACAGCGCCTGCACCACGGGTGGGCCCCGAGTAGTGGGAGTACAGCGCGCCGACGGCGACTACGAGCACGAAAGAGGGGGCGATGAAGGCCAGTGCGACGGCGAGCGCGCCGAGGCTGCCGCGGCGCAGGTAGCCGACCCACATGGCGACCTGGGCGGCCAGCGGGCCGGGCATGGTCTTGGCCGAGCGCGACGCCGTCGAGGAAGTCCTGGCGGTCGATCCAGGCGCGGCGTTCGACGAGGTCGCGTTGCATGTAGCCGACGGTGGCGATCGGGCCGCCGAACCCGATGGTGCCCAGTCGCAGGAAATACCCCCAGCACGCGCCGCAGGCGCACCGGGTCCGTCTGGCCGTCTGCGGGTGTCGGCGTCGCATCGCTCATCTGCCGACTGTAACCATGGTTGCACTTGTAGGGCGAGGGTGGTGTCGCTGGTTTCAGATGGTGATCACGTTGACGGCCAGGGAGGCGAGAACGGCCAGCGCGCGGGCCTGGCCGTAGCGGCGGACATCGGCGGGTGGGCGCAGGTCGGCGTAGACGGTGAGGAACAGGTAGGTCGCGACGGGGGCGAGCCAGTCGTTGGCGGAAAACCCGGGCAGTCCGTCGCTGTTGAGTGCGGGCATGTTCGCGGAGATCCGCCAGAGGAACACGGATCCTGCGGCGAGCACGCCGACGGCCGCCACGTCGAGCCAGGCCGGGCGGGGCAGCCGCCACGCTGCTGCGGCGTAGGCGAGGACGCCGGTGATCGCCGCGGTGAGGGCGATGTGGGCGGCGCTGAAGATTTCTGCTGTCATGCGGGCCTCACGGTGTTGGGGGGAGCGGGACGAGGCGGTGGGCGTGGTCGAACAGGGCGTGTTCGGCCAGTCGGGCGACGGCCAGGGCGGCGAGCGCGGTGGCGGCGAGCAGCATGTACATCACGACGATCTGGTAGCGGATCGCGGTGAGGGGGTCGACTCCGGCCAGGATCAGCCCGGTCATGGCGCCGGGCAGGGTGATCAGTCCGACCACCTTGGTGGAGTCGATCGCCGGCAGCAGTGCGGTGCGCAGCGCTGAGCGCTGGTGGGGCAGGAAGGCCTCGCGGGCGGGCAGCCCGAGGCAGAGCCGGGCCTCGATCGCCGGCCGGGCCGCGTGGGCGTCTTCGCGCAGCCGGCGCAGGGTAACGCCGGCGGCTTGCATGGCGCCGGAGACGATCATGCCGCCGACCGGGACCACGACGCGGGCCTCGGTGGAGATCACGCCGAGCGCGAGCAGCGCGCCGAGGGTGACCACGCTGCCGGCGGCGACTCCGGCGGTGGCCGCCGTGCGGGCGCGGGGCAGGCCGGCGCCGCGGTGCCCGGCGACCTGCCCGGCGACCAGGATCATGATCGTGACCCAGGCGAACGCGCCGGGCAGCCCGGTGCGGGCGAAGATCACCAGCAGCAGCGCGCCGACCGCGACCAGCTGCACTCCGGCGCGCAGCGAGGCGATGACCAGCTCGCGGGTCAGGTGCAGCCGTTGCCGGTAGGCCACCGCGGCGGCGAGGGCGACCAGCAGCAGCGAGGCGACCACGCCCGTCCAGCTCGGTACGGAGACCCCGGTCATCACCCGGCCTCCAGATACTCGATCTCCTCAGGGCGGCCGTGGGCGACCAGGCGCCCGTGGTCGAGGACCAGCACAGTCTCGGCGATACCGCGCACCACGGCGAGGTCGTGGCTGACCAGCACCACCGTCCCACCCGCGGCGATGTGGCCGCGGGCGGCCTCGACGATCACGCCGCTGCTCACCCCGTCCAGTGCCGAGGTCGGCTCGTCGAGCAGCAGCACCTCGGGCTCGACGGCCAACGCCCGCGCCAGGCACACCCGCTGTGCTTCGCCGCCGGAGAGCGCGCTCGTGCGGCGCTGCGCGAAGCCGGCGGGCAACCCGACCTGCGCCAGCAGGTCCCGAATGGCGTTGTCACTGAGCTCGGGGCGGCCGACGCGCAGGTCGTCGGCGACGAGGTCGGTGAGCAGCACCGGCCGTTGGGCGACCAGCCCGACCCGGCGCCGCAGCGCGAGCACATCGAGCTCGGTGAGCGCGACACCCTCGAGCAGGATCTGGCCGGTGCTGGGGTCCTCCAGCCGGTTGAGCAGCCGCAGCAGGGTGGATTTGCCGGCCCCGCTGGCGCCGACCACGGCCGTGCACGCTCCTGCGGGGAGTCGGGCGTTGATCGTGTCGAGGAGCCGGGCCCGGCCGCGGATCACGGTGACCTGGTCGAGGAGAAAGCCGCGGGGCGTACTCATCCGGATACCGTGATCGGGGAGAGCGCGGCGGGCAAGGTGAGAGTCACGCTGCCGCCGCCGTCGGGATGGTTGGCGGCTGTGGCGTGGCCGCCGTTACGGCGGGCCAGGGCGGCGACGATGGCCAGGCCCAGGCCGGTGCCGCCGCTGGTGCGGGCGTCATCGGCGCGGGTGAACCGGTCGAAGGCGTGGGGCAGGAAGGCGGGGTCGAAGCCGCGGCCGTGGTCACCGACCTCGACGGTCACCGCGTCCTCCGGTCGGCTGGTGGAGGCGGGCTGGACCGTGATCGTGATCGGTGCGCGGCCGTGCTGTGCGGCGTTGTCGATCAGGTTGGCGACCGCGCGGTCGAGGTCATCGGGGTCAGCGCGGACCGCGAGCCCCTGCGCACAGTTCACGATCACCACGTCCTCGCCGAGGGTCGCGCGGTAGCGGGCGAGCAGCGATTCCAGCACCGGGCGCACCTCGTGGGCTTCGGCGTGCCGGCGCGGGGTGCCGGTGTGCTCGGTGCGGGCCAGCAGCAGGAGGTCCTGGGCCAGACGGGACAGGCGCCCGGTTTCCTCCAAGGCCGAGCCCAGCGCGGCGGTCAGCTCCCGCGTGCTGCGGGGTCGGCGCAGCGCGAGTTCGAGTTCGGTGGTCAGCAGGCTCAGCGGGGTCCGCAGCTCGTGGCTGGCGTCGGCGACGAACTGCCGCTCGCGGCGCAGGGCCGTGTGCAGCCGGTCGAGCAGGTCGTTGAACGTGGTCCCCAGGCGGGAGATCTCGTCCCGGGTGGCCGGCACGGGCAGACGCGGCTCCGCGGCGTCGGCGGTGATCGTGGCGGCGCGGGCCCGCATCCGCTCCACTGGACGCAACGCGGCGGCTGCCAGCAGATACGCCCCGGCCGCGGCGGCCAGCAGCACGAGCGGGAACCCGATCAGCAGTTCCTGGCGCAGATCCGCGACCGCGGCGTCCCGGTCGGACAGGGTCACCGCGACCACGGCGATCCGGCTGCCGTCACTGGTCGGGGCGGCGCCGATACGCACCGGCGCGTCCAGCGTCCCGGCCACGACGTGATCCACCAGCAATGGGCCGTTCCGGGCCGACGTCAGCTCCGTCGCGGTGAGCAGCGGCCGGTCCGGGACCTCTGGGGAGGCGGCGACGAGGTGGCCGGTCGGGTCGAGGACCTGTTCGCCGGTGTCGCGGCTGACTCCGGACAGCACCGGCCTTGCGGTGGCGGCGGTCGGCTGCAGGTCGTGCAGCCGGTAGGTCAGCGCCTCGGTGATCGAGGCGTCCAGCGAGGATCGGGTGTGGGCCACGGTCGCGAACCCGACACTGAGCAGCACCAGCGCCATCAGCACGGTGAACGCCGCGGTCAGCCGGATCCGCGCCGGCCAGCGCCGTGGGTTCATGGTCGTGGGTCCGCTCGTCCGCCATCGGTGCGCAGCCGATAGCCCGCTCCGCGCACGGTCTCCAGCGACACCACCCCGAAGGCGCGGTCGATCTTCTCCCGCAACCCGCGCAGGTGGACCTCGACGACGTTGGACCGCGACTCGTAGGCGAGGTCCCAGCACCGCTCCAGCAGCACCTCCCGGGTGAGCACCGTGCCGGGGTGGCGCAGGAACGCTTCCAGGAGCGCGAATTCCTTGGCCGTCACCCGGACCTCGGTATCGCCGCGGAAGCAGCGACGCCCGGCCAGGTCGACCCGCAGGTCCCCCACGGCCAGCTCCGGCGGCCGCAGCGCCGGGCCGCGGCGCCCGAGCGCGCGCAGCCGGGCGAACAACTCGGCCAGGTGAAACGGTTTGGCCAGGTAGTCGTCCGCGCCGCCGTCGAGGCCGTGAATCCGATCGGCCACCGCGGCGCGCGCGGTGAGCATCAGCACCGGCACCCACACCGCGTCGCGGCGCAACCGCCGGCAAACCTCGAATCCCGAGTATCCGGGCAGCATCACATCCAGCACCACCACGTCGTACTGGCGCCCGGCCGCAGCCGCGAACCCGCCGGGCCCGTCGGCCGCCACGTCGACCATGTAGCCCTCCTCGGCCAGGCCCCGGCGCAACAGCCCGGCCATCTTCGGCTCGTCCTCCACTACCAGCACCCGCATCCGCCCATCACCTCCGCTTCGGCGCCCCTCCCGGGCAGGGTCGCACCCCCGGCGGGTGACCACCGCGTCGTCTTCATCGCGGCTTCATCTGCACCCACTACGCATGACCTATGCAACCACGGTTGCACACGATCGAAGAAGGGGTAGAGCGATGAATCGCAGGACGAAGATCGGGATCGGTGTCGCCGCCGGAGTGCTCGTGCTCAGTGGTGGCGCGGTCGGTATCGCCTCCGCGGTCGGCGGCGACGAGGTCACCGGTACAGCGGCCGACCAGGCCCAGGCCGCCGCGGTCCGAACGGTCCCGGGTGGCACGGCCGGTGCGGTTGAGGCACAGAACGAGGGGGGCCACGCCGCCTACGGCGTGCTCGTCACCAAACCCGACCACAGCACTGTCGAGGTCTTCCTCGACCAGGGCTTCCACGTCCTGGGCACGGGATTCCCCGACCGCGACGGTGACGGCGACGAGGGCTGACCCGCGCCCCGCCAACGGACACCACCTGAGGAGGACAACGACATGCCGTTCATCACCGCTGGTGCGGCCCGCCGCGCGGTCGCGCCGCTGACAGCGATGCTGCTGCTCGCGCTCGCTGCCTGCGGCAGCGCCACGACAGCCACTACGGCAGCTGCTCCCGACGCCGAGATCGACAGCGACGCTAGCCACGGGCATAACCAGCCGATTCCCACCACCGAGGCGGACTGGAAACCCGTCACCGACACCCTGGGCCGGACCGGGACGTTCGGCGACAACAACACCGTCTACCGGATTCCGCTGCCGCGCACCGATCTGCACGTCACCTCCTACGGCGTCGCGATCAAACCCGGCCTGTCCCTCGGTGGCTATGCCGCGTTCGCCAAATACCGCGACGGCGTCGTGCTCATGGGCGACCTGGTCGTCACCGAGACGGAGCTGCCGAAGGTCACCGATGCCCTGCAGGCGCACGGGATCGAGCAGACCGCACTGCATAAACACCTGCTGCAGCAGGACCCGCCGGTCTGGTGGACCCACGTCGATGCCATCAGCGGCAATCCCACTGTGCTCGCCCAAGGCATCAAGGCCGCGCTGGACGCCACCGCGATCCCGCCGGCCGCCGCACCCTCCGGTCCGCAGCCGCCGGTCCATCTGGACACGGCCGGTATCGACAAGGCGTTGGGGCGCAAGGGAACCGCGGACGGCGGGATCGACAAGTTCACCATCGCCCGCGCCGAGACCCTCACCGACGACGGCCACGTCCTGCCGCCGACGTTCGGCGTGACCACCGGCATCAACTTCCAACCCGTCGGCGGCGGCAAGGCCGCGATCAACGGCGACTTCGTGATGACCGCACCCGAGGTGCAGAAGGTGATCCAGGCGCTGCGCAAGGGCGGCATCGACCTGGTCGAGGTGCACAACCACAGCTTCACCGAGCAACCCCGGCCGTTCTACATGCACTTCTGGGCCGTCGACGACGGCGTCACCCTTGCCAAGGCACTCCGCCCAGCGCTGGACGCCACCAACCTGCGCCCGGCTACCTGACCGAAGTGGACGGTCGATCCCGCGCTACCCGACGGGCGCTTGCTCCAGGAGCGCGGGACGGCCGTCCGCCCCGGCGGGCACCGGGTAGAAGCTGTGATGTGTGGCCGGGTCGACCGCGACCACGTGCGCGCCATCGGCTAGATGACCCGCCCCGGCCACGTCCAATGTCCGGCCGTGCAGGTCCAGGACGGTGACCGGGCCGCTCTCCGCGGCCACGTACAGCCGACGGGCGGCCTGGTCGTAGGCCAGCACATCCGGATCCTCGCCCACCGGCGCGGTTCCGGTCACCTGCCAGCCGGTCAGGTCCACCGTCAGCAGGGTCGCGTTGCCGTCGCACGCCACGAACCCCAGCCGGTCCGTGGTGTCCAGGGCGAGGCCGTGGTCGTGGTCGCAGCCCGGCAGCGGCACTCGCTTCTCGACGGCGAGGCTCGCCGGGTCGATCACGGCGAGGTCGTCGCGGCCCTGCACGTCCACCAGCATGCGGTCGTTCGCCGGGTCGTAGACGACGTTGCCGACCTCGCCGCCCAACATCACCGTGCCGCGCACCGCCCCGCTCGCGGCGTCGATCACCGTCTCCGACCCACCGGACTCGTTCGTCGTCCAGATCGCACCCCGCCGCGGGTCATACGCCAGCCCGTCGGGATACTCACCCGTCGCCGCCTGAGCCACCACGGCGCCGGTGTCCTCGTCCAGGGCGACCATCCGGTTCGCGCCGGTCGCGGTCGCGAACACCCGGTGCAGCGCGGGCACCACCAGCACCCCATGCACCTGGGACAGGTTCGGAATCGTGCGCACCACCCGGTGGGCGTGGATGTCGACTTCGATGACCTCGCCGGCGCCCAGATGCGCCACGAACAGCAGACCGCGCTCGGCGTCCAGGCTCGCGTAGTCAAACCGCGAGTCGTCGCCCGGTAACGCCACCTCGCCGGCCGCCCGCAACGGCAGCGGCGCCGACGAGGGCAGCCCACCGCCGCCGCGCAGGACCACCACGAGCACCACGACCAGCGCCACCACCACGGCACCCGCAGCCACCAGCAGCCACCGAGACCGCGCGGCCAGCCTCATCGCACTCGCCTCTCCCGCCTAACGTCACCAGATCCGACGCAACCAAGGTTACAGTGCATAGGATGGTGCCCTCGTATGCGGCGAAAAGGGGTGGTCGGGGTGGCCCGAGCGTCTGGACCGGGTATGCCCGGTGAGTGGGTGCTGCTGTCCTACCGGATCCCGCGCGAACCCTCCACACCCCGCATCACGATCTGGCGCAAGCTCAAACGGCTCGGCGTCGCCCAGATCTCCGACGGCCTCATCGCCCTCCCCGCCGACGCCCGCACCCGCGAACACCTGGACTGGATCGCCGACGAAATCCTCGACGCCGGCGGCAGCGCCTCCATCTGGATCGCCCACCCCGGCACCACCACCACCGAACGCGACTTGGCCACCGCCATGGCCACCGCCCGCGCCGCCGAATACGCGAAAGTCACCGCCGAAGCCACCGCCGCGGCCGCGTGTGACGAGCCCGCCCGGCTGTCATTGACCCGCCGGTTGCGCGCGGAATTGCGCCGCATCCACCGCCGCGACTACTTCCCACCCGTCGAACGCGACCAGGCCACCGCCGCCGTCGACGCCCTCGCCCAGCCCATCACCGAGCCGGAGGAGCAACCCTCGTGAAGTGGGCCACCCGCGCCAACATCCACATCGACCGCGCCGCCTGCGCCTGGCTCATCCGCCGCCACATCGACGCGGAAGCCGAGTTCGTCTTCGTCAGCGACCCAGCCGACGTGCCCGCCGACGCCACCCCGTTCGACATGCGCGGCGTCGAACTTGGCCACCACCAAGGCGACTGCAGTTTCGAAACCATCCTGCGCCACTACCACCTCGACGATCCTGTCCTCTGGCGCGTCGCCCAGATCATTCACGAAGCCGACCTCGACGACGAACGCTACGACGCACCCGAAGCCCCCGGCCTCGACGTCGTCCTGCGCGGGCTGTCCATGATCCGCACCGACGACGCGACCTCGCCATCACGGGCCCGGTGTTCGACGGCCTCTACGAATTCCACCGCCGCGCCACCCTCCTCGGCCGCGAACCCGCCTGACGGGCCCGGAACTGACGTGCCGGGAGCCTGGTCCGCGCGGCTACAACTCGCGGGGTTGTTCGACGTGCCGGTCATGACGTGGCGAGGTCGAGGGCGAATCGAACGCCGTTCCCCACGTCGAGGGCCGCTCAATCATGGGAAGCTGCGCCCGGTGGGCAGCGCGGAGGCGCCACCAGCTACTGCCTTCCACCCACTGCTCGGCACTCAGTTTGTCTGCCGGTTGGAGCGCCTCGTCGAAGAACTCGCGAGCGCGGTCGTACTCCTCACCCGTGGCCGTCAAGTGGGGCTGCAACTCGTCGGTAGTGAGCGGGGTAGACAGCTCGACGGCTCGTTCCAGATCGGCCATCTCCCTGATCCCGTCCCGGATCAGGGCCTGGACGTCGCGATTGTCGAGAAACACGCCGACCTCGAATGAGGTCCACGCCCACCGCGCTTCCCTCGCGCGCTCACGCACGGTGGCCAGTCGTTCCTCGGCCTGCTCGAATAGCCCCTCCGCGCCCTGCTGTTCGCTGTCGAGCCCGACGAAACGGTTAACCAGCAAACCGCCGACGATCGCAACCAGGCCAGCGCCGGCGCCAGTGATCGTGGACAGGACCACGGTGGGATCAGACACGCAATCCCGCCTCGAGTCGGTCCGTCTCTCGTGGACGCCGAGCCCGGCGAACGGTTCACGGCTTCGTGGTGCCGTCCTGGCACGCCGCGGCCGCTGCGCTCGCTCACGCGGTCCTTGCGGGTGGCAACGCTCGTCAAAAACGAACTCCGGCGTCACCTCGCCAATCACGGCGTCGCCGCCCGCGTACGTGCACCGTCGATGATGGTCCGGCCATGCGGTGATCGGGTCATGCGGTGATCGGGTGCCTGCCCCACGCGGCGCCGCAGCACGTCGTAGCGGTGGTGAAACCAGGCGCATCGTCCGAGATAGAGCACTCGCGATAGGGCACGAGGATGGTCGACGACGCCGAGATGTGCCAGCGTTCCGGGGACTGACTACCTCGTGGTGCCCGTAGCGTCGCTGCTGCACGCGCTGCAAGCGGCGATGGCCCACGAGGAGGAGGCCAACCGGCGCCTGCACCGCGACACCGGCGAGTAACGAGCGCGTGGTGGGCGGCGACCACCTGGTGTGAGTTCCCAGAGCCCGGTTCCGGACCGGCTGACGCGGCTGCTGGCCGCGTGGCGCCGCGACGTCGAGGCCGAGCCGCTCGCCCCGTCGCTGGCGATCGCGGTGATGCGCCGCCGCGCCACCGCCGGCCCGGCGGTGACCTGCACTGTTCCCGGTCGCCGCTACGGCGTTCGGGTTACGGTCGCCTCCAGCGCTGGGGGCGCACACGGGTCCGCGGAGTGCGGGGAGACCACGATGGCGGACAGTGGGCGAATCGTCCGGGACTACGGCGCAGCCTGGTGACGTTCACGCTCCGACGAGGTGGTCGTGCAGGTGAGCGGCCAGCCGGATCCGTAGTCCCCGCAGGTCCGCCAGGTCCAGCGTGAAGCTCGATACCGGCCGGTACCCGACAACCTCGGAGGGGAGCCCGCAGGGCCCGGTGACGTACACGAATCCGTCGTCGGGGTCGGTGTGGGGTTCGGACCACACCTGCGCCGCGCCACGCCCGGCGCTGCGGTAGGCCTGCCAGAACGCGGGCGTCTTCATGATCTCTTTGAGCGCGGAATTGAGCACGGGGACGTCGTGCGCGGGCACACCGAGGCCATGACCGTCCCAGGCGCGCGGCACGGTGTTGGCCGCCGTGTGGCCCACCTGCAGGGGCGTCCAGGTGAACCTCGCATCGGTTTCACCGACCTCGACCGTCCACCGCCGCAGCTCCCCGGTCACCACCACATGAAACATCCGCCCGCCGCCGTCCTTACCCGGAGAATCCGTCAATCGTAGCCGCGCTGCCATCGGAATCCGACCTTCAACAGCATCTGGGACGGGGCCGAGTCACGACTGCGTGTCCGCGTTTGCGTCGTCGCCACGACCGTAGGCCGCCCCCCGGCGTCACGGTGCTCGACATGCGCCGCGCGGTGTGGCGTTCACGGCATCTGCGCTGCTCGACGCCGTCGTCACGCGGGCTTTCACGCAGGGAGGCTGGGGCAGGCCTGCGGCGTGGGCCGCAGGCCTGTGACGCTGACGGGAGCGATGACCCTGCGGTGCGGGCTCAGCCGATGCCGGTGACCTGCAGGGCGGTGGTCCAGTTGTTCTTGATCGCCGTGCGGGCGGCGGACAGGGTGATGGTGCCGGCGCAGACGGCGTTCTTCAGCTTGGTTTCGGTGCCGTCCTTGGTGTGTGCGGTCTGGGTGCCGGCGTAGGGCTCGGGCCAGAGGTTGCCTGGGTCCTTGGGCGAGCCGCCGAGCTCGAGCGGGATCATGTGGTCTTCTTCGTAGTCGGCGAGGTTGGTGTCGCTGTAGCCGTAGTCGGCGATGCCCTGCACCTTGAGCGCGTTGGTGTAGGACGTGGACGGGCGCACGGTGGCGGTCCAGCCGGACACGCAGATGGTGCTGTGGATGGTGGACTGGGTGACCGCCGAGTAGTAGACGCCCGGGGTGCAGCCGGGGTCGGGCAGCGGCAGGTACGAGCGGGAGCAGGTCGCGGCCTCGGCCACGCCGCCGGTGATGATGATGCCGCCGCCGACGAGCGCGACAGCGGCCCAGACCGCGGTGACCGAGCGAACGAGGACACGCATGCGAAGCCTCCGAAAACGCCGTCCCCGGACCGGGTCGCCGGGGGCGTTGCCATCGCACCCCACCAGCGGGGATCGGAAAAGAACCACCGGCGTGAACACCGTGTGGCAGCACCCGGTCACCGGCACAAACTCCGTCGCTGTCAACAGCCGGACGGCGCACAACGACCGGCGCGAAACTCCCAGCGTGCGCAAACCGGGCCCCCGCGCGCAAGGCGGACTCACCCCGGGCGGGCACGGGTTCGGCGGTCGCGGGCCACGCCTTCGGGTTGAAGCCTCAGCCGCTCAAGGCCCACATTCACGCCGGCCCTCGCGGGCGGCTGGCCACGGTAGGGGTGGGCTGCCGGCAACTCGACGCCACCGCAGAGCGGGCGCCGATGCCCTCCGCGGAGGCTGCTCCTTCGCGGCACCGCAAGCAGCCTGACAAGATCGGTTACCCTGCGCAGCTTGCTTGCTGTACCTCGGCCAGCTTGCCCAGGTAACGCTGCAGGGGCGGTCCGAAGAAGCGGCGGGCGTGGCTCTCCTCGGGCATGTCTTCGACGTAGGCGTGCGCGCCGGCCAGGTTGCTGCGGATGTAGCGGATCATCTCGGTCCCGTGCCAGCCGTTCGGCCAGTAGTCCGCGCCGCGGGTGAGGTCTTCGTCGTGGTCGAGGTAGATGTTGCCCGCCTGGAGCGCCCTGCCGTAGTGCAGTCCGTTGGTGCGGTCGGTGTCGGTTCCGTCGTACCAGGACCAGAAGTCGCTGTAGAGCATCACGACGGTGCCGGACACGGCGTAGGTGTAGCGGTCGAGGTCCTGCTCGGTCCGGATGGTCACTCCCGGACGGCACCAGGCGGACATGCGGGCGGCCATGACGGCGACGGTCTCCAGCGCCCGGGCTTCGATGCCGTCCGGGATCACCGCCGCCCACTCGGCCAGGCGCAGGGTGACCTCGGGCAGGCTTTCGCGGTGCGGGGCGAACACGCGGTCCAGCCGGGGGTCGGTGATCGAGGACTCCAGGGCGCGGGCAACTCCTTGCAGCAGGGCGCTGCGATCCTCCGCGCCGAGTTCGGGGTGGTCCTCGATCTCGTCGATCGCGCGCAGGCACAGGTAGGCCCCCGTGATCGCCTCGTCCAAGCCCGCCGGCATGGCCAGGGTCGGTTCGTACCAGGTGGTGGAGTAGCGGCGCAGCATCCGGTGCGCCTCGGTCAGCGTCGGCGCGGTCATGCCGCGTCCCGCACGGGGAGGTGGTCCCACCACCAGGCGATCGCCGCGATGTCCGGTGGAACGTGGGCGTCGGCGGGCGGAGTGCGGGTGATGGTCAAGGGCTCGTCGGCCTGCACGGCTGCGTATCGGGGGGAGTGCAGTTGCCACGGGATGAACACGCCCACCAAGCGGATCATGGACCGCACGTACGCGCGCAGCGCAGGACTTCCTTCGCGCAGCAGCACCTGCGAAAGCTCGTTCATGGCGTAGAGAGCGCTGCTGATCACCGCCACGGCGTCGTCGACGGTTGCGCGCGCGTCGCGGCCTGACCGGTGAGCCAGCACGGTGACCAGGTTGTGGTGGCCCTCCCGGACGTCCTTGGCGAAAGCGACGACGTCGTTGACCCAGCTCGCTGCGAGGTGGGCGGCCTGAGAGAACGCCCGCACATGCGGACTGTGGTATTCGTGCTCGGGAATGTCCATGCCGGTGGCGAACTCCACCACGGCCGAGATGGCAGTCATGATGGATGCGGCTTCACGCACCCCGGCGTACACCTCCACCGGCGGCGGTTGCTTTACGGTCTCAAGCAGGTGCTCGGTGACAATCGCGGCGAAGTACTGCTGGTGTGTTGCCCTCAGCCTCTGGCGCTGCGCGGGCGTGGCCAGTGCCAGCAGCTCCCGGGCGTTCTGCTGCACGACAGCGGTGATCGGTGTGTTGGGCACGGGTGCGTCCGGGTCGTCCCAGATGCGCTGGCCGCAGGCGGCCATGATCGCGGCCTGCTCGCCGGACGCGGCCTCGAGGACGTCGTCGGTGAGGAGGTAGACCGCGGACCACACCGCGGTGGGCTTGAGCAGTTCCGGGTTCGCCGGAGACGCCAGGAATGCTGTCGCAGCGGCCACGCGGGAACCCACGATCGCGTCCAGCTGCGCTTGCTGCAGATCACTGTGCCGGGACAACCACTTCGCGGCTTCCCGGTCGTAATCCTCGTGCCCGACCTCGGAGTGGACGGGAAAAGGGAAGTACAACTCCGTCACAGTCACCACCTGCCCATGGAAGACGGGACGCGGACGTTGTACATGATCAGCCTCCTGCAGCTCGAACTTCGGCGGGCCTCGACAACGGACGGCAACCGCATTTCCCGGCGAAGTGCCGGCCACCGAACAAGTGTGGTGCCCGGGCTGACCGGCACGGGACCGCCGAGCAGGTTCATCGGCCCTCCCTGTCCGGGTGACGAAGTGATCACGCCAGAACCAGAGAATCCACCGATCGAGATCCCTGGGGCCGCCGAGGTCACCGGATCGGGTGCCGTTGCGGCGAAAAGGCGGTCACGCGGGAAATGCCGCACCGGATCCGCGAGACAATCGCCGGAATCCGTCCAGGACAGCTGTGGCCGACTGGAACGCCCTCGCTGAGCCACTCCGCCGCGCCGAAGCCGAACACGGCGTGCTTCAACGCCACCACACCGACTGGGGACCACGCAAACGGCACTGCGCCTCGCTCATCGTCGCCGCGACGATCACCCAAAGCGACTACACCGCGCTGCCGCTCTTCAGGAACCGCACGCGCATCCACCCCACCGACGAACCATTCCGTAACCTCGTCTACAAGCTGATCATGTACAGGCCCCGGTGTCCACCACGGCCGCGGCCACCACACCCTCACCCTGCTCCACACGCTGGACACTGCGAAAATCCACCACGTGAGACAAGCTCTTAGGGCCCGCGGGTTTTCCGCCTGCTCGGACACCGCCAAGGCCGGTGGCGTGGGGATCGTGCCGGGAAGGACGATCATGCCCAAGCGCACCAGCACCCTGAGCTTCCCCCAAGATCGTGGAGGCATGGACTATGAGGATCATGTGTCATGCCCGAGAAGAGGCGGAAGTTCGAGCGGGAGTTCCGTGAAGGAGCTGTCCGGATCGTGCGCGAGACGAACAAACCGATCGTCCAAGTAGCTGCTGACCTGGGGATTCATGCCGGAACTCTGGCGAACTGGGTCAAGCAGGACAAGATTAACCGTGGCGAGAGTGAAGGCCTGAGCGGCGACGATCGGGCTGAACTGGCCCGGCTTCGGGCGGAGAACGCCGAGCTGCGGATGGAGCGCGATGTCCTAATAGGTCTTGTCGGTGGACGGGCCGTGTCGCGCGATGGACGCCTGGTGATGTCTTAGCCCGTTGAGGCTTTGCTTGAGACCGGCGCGTATCGGCGTGTCTGGCCCGTCCTCGGCGGTGTGGTGATCAAGGGTTCGGTCATGGTTCGAGCCGCTTGCAGGGTGACGTCCTTGATGTGCTGGGCCGGTGAGCCCTCTGCTGAGAACGACGACGTCCCTGCGGGGTGCTGGGGTCGTGAACGGCTCTATCGGAGGTCAGGCCCTCGAGCCTTGCTATTAGGTCGCCGCACGTTCTCACCGGTGCTCGGACCGGACGGTGATTTCCCTTGCTGTGTAAGGAGATTCGGTGTCGGTGTTCTGCGGCGTGGACTGGGCCGAAGGTCATCACGATGTTGCGCTGGTGGACGGGGAGGGCAGGCTGGTTGCGAAGCGGCGGATCAACGAGACGCCGGAGGGGTTCGCGGAGTTCACCGCGATGCTGGCCGAGGCCGGCGACTGCGCGGAGCAGCCGATCCCGGTCGCGATCGAGACCCCGCGCGGCCTGCTGGTAGCCGCGTTACGCGCCGCCGGGAGGGCGGTCTATCCGATCAACCCGCTGGCGGTGGCCCGATATCGGGAGCGCACCTCGATGTCAGGAAAGAAGAGCGACCACCACGATGCAATGGCCCTGGCCAACATCCTGCGCACCGACGCGCATCTGCACCGCCAGCTGCCCGACGACACCGACCTGGCCCGGTCGATCAGCGTGCTCGCGCGGGCGCACCAGGACGCGGTGTGGCGACGCACCAAGCTGGTGCAGGAACTGCGGGCCCGGCTGCGCGAGTACCACCCCGGGTTTCTGGCCGCGTTCGGGCCGGGCTCAGGCGCGGGATCGGGGATGTCCACCACCCAGCTGGCCAGCAACGACGCCCGGGCCGTGCTCGCGCTCGCGCCCAGCCCGGCCGAGGCGCAGCGCGCGTCGACCGAGCGAGTCGAGACGGCGCTGCGCCGCGGCGGCCGACAGCGCAATATCCCGGCCCGAGCCGCCGCGATCGTGGCGGCGTTGCGTGTCCCGCAGTTGCGCCACGACCGGCTGGTCGAGCACGCGTTGCGCGTCGAAGCCCTGGCGCTGCTGGACGTGTTGAACGCCGTGTGCCAGTCGATCGAGCAACTCGCTGCCGCGGTCACCGAGGCATTCCGCCAGCACCCGGACTACACGATCATCACCAGTTTTCCCGGCCTGGCCGACATCAGCGGCGCGATCGTGCTCGCGGAAGTCGGTGATGACCGTGCCCGGTTTGCCGACGACCGGGCGTTGCAGGCGTTCGCCGGCTCGGCGCCGGTCACCCGCGCCTCGGGCAAGTCCCGCAGTGTCGTGCGACGACGGACCAAGAACAACCGGCTCGCCGCGGTGGGATTCTCGTGGGCGTTCACCGCAGCCGCGCGACCGTCCCCGGCCCGCGAGCATTACCTGCGTCGCCGTGAGCGCGGTGATGGGCACCCCGCCGCGCTGCGGCACTTGTTCAACCGCATGCTCGGCCAGCTCCACCACTGCCTGCAGACCGGCCAGACCTATGACCCCGTGAAAGCCTTCCCGCACCGCCCGACACACGTTGAGCCCCTAGCCGCTTGACAAGTTGGCGACATCGGAGGTCTCAAGCGATCCGTGGTCGGGTGGGTGAAGGAGGCGACGCGGTGAGCCTGGCCGCGTTCATCGCCGACCAGAGGACCACCCACCAGGTGCCGCACGCGATCGCCTGCCGGGCTCTGACCGTGTCGGAGTCCTGGTTCTATACGTGGCACTACCGTCAACATCAACCCGTACCGAGCGAGCAGCGACGCGCCGAGCTGGACGCGGCGGTCGCCAAGGCGTTCGAGGCCGCGCACGGCTTGCACGGCTCACCGCGTGTTCTCATCGATTTACGCGCCGCCGGCTGGACAGTGAGCGAGAAATCGGTGGCGAAGTCGATGGCCCGCCAAGGCCTGGTCGCCAGGCCGAAGAAGCGGCGGAAGAACCTGACCCGGCCGGACAAACGGGCGGTGCCGTTCCCGGACCTGGTGCGACGGGATTTCACCGCGCCAGCACCGAACCTAAAGTGGGTCGGCGACATGACCGAAATCCCCACCGACGAGGGCAAATTCTACCTCTCGACGGCGATCGACCTGTTCTCCCGCCGGCTGCTCGGCTACGCCACCAGCGCCCATCCGGACGCTGAACTCGCAGGTGAGACCATCAAGATGGCCGTCGCCGTCCGTGGCGGGAAGGACCGGGTGGTCGGAGTGGTCTTCCACTCCGACCGTGGATCGACCTACACTGCGCACGATTTCACCGTGCTTTGTGACAAGCTCGGCATTCGGCAGTCGATGGGCCGGACCGGGTCGTGTTTCGACAACGCCGCGGCCGAGTCGTTCTTCTCAACGTTGGAACACGAAGTGCTCTCCCGGCATCACTTCAAAACCCGGAAGGAAGCGCAACAGACTATTGTTAAATGGGTCGTCGAATTCTATAATCGACGACGTCGCCACAGTTCCTGTGGAATGCAATCCCCGATCGACTACGAGATCGCTGCGGCCAACCGGGCCACATAGAGGAGTCCTCCACGATCAGGGGGGGGAGCTCAGGGTAGGTTTGAGGGCGACGAAGACTGCGACAAAGCGTGGTAGTGTCTGCTGGGTATCTAGTACTCCAGCCGTAGATCGTGATCTGGGTTAGGTGATTGTGCCGTTGGCTCGGGCCTGCCAGAGCAGGGTCCGTGCTTCGGGGGTGTTGAGCTTCGACAGGCCGACGGCTGCCCAGTCCCGTAGCGACTCGTCTGGGCCGTTGAGTTGGGCAGTCAGAATCGGCAGGGCAGTTGGAGATGCGGCTGCTGCGATGAGTTCGAGTAGCCAGCAACGGAGCCCGTGGTCGTCCTGCTCGTGTTCGAACCGCTCGATCAGCTCGTCGAGGTGCTCGGCAGCGTGCGGTAGTAGTTGGTGGAAGCCGTCTTCCCGTTGTTGTGGGTCGCGTTTTCGAGCCACCGCATCAGCGGACCAGCCTGACCCGGCCTGCTCCACGGCAGACCGGCGCCGGCGCGATGGCGTTCCACCGACCGGCGCACGTTAGCTCGCGGGCGGGCTGTCGAAGAGCAGCCGCACGGTCTCGGACCGGTTCACGACGTCGGCGGCCACCAAGCTCAGCTTGCGGCTGTGCGAGCGCGCGAAGCCGCGCAGCAGCGCGAACGCATCATCCATCGCGAGGCCAAGACCATTGGCGATGAAGCCCTTCGCCTGTTCGATCACCACACGGCTGCTCAACGCCGTCTCCAACTGCTCTACCAGCACCTCGTGCCGCTGCATCGCCCGGGCGTGCAGCAAGCCGATCGTGGCCACGTCGACCATGCCGCGCGCCACCCGCACACCCTCGGGCGGCAATTCACCCGGGCTCGCGACGAACAGGTTGAGCGCGCCGATGACCTCGGACCGCAGGCTCATCGGGAAGGCGTGCACAGCGCGGAAACCCTGCTCAAGCGCGATCGTCGCGAACGGCGGCCAGGTCTCGGCGTCGCGGCTGAGGTCGGCGACGGTCACGACCCGGCGGAGGCGGCAGGCGTCGAGGCAAGGGCCCTCGTCGCGCTGGAGCTGGAAGAGTTCGAGCAACCGCACCTGCTCATTGGAGCTGGCGACGAGCTGCAACTTGCCGTTAGCGTCAACGAGCAATAGCCCCGCCGCGTCGACGGGCAGCAGCTCGATACTGCGAGCCGCGAGCAGGTGCAGGAAGTTGATCACGTCGAAGTCATCCGTGAGCGTGTCCGCTAGCTCGACGAATGTATCGACCAGGCGTCCGTCAGTCACCCGAACCATCTCCCACCACAACACCACACGCGAACTTCATTGGGCTCCCCCCCCTTGCGTCGGAACCTAAACCGGCTGGCCACCACTCGCGCATCGCGTGCCGCAGTACGGCGGGCAGCGGAGTGGCCTTGCTGGCTCGCACGAACTGGCGGCTCATGCCCAGTGACGAGGTGTCGACCTCGTCTCGGCGAATCATGAATACTTAGGTCATCTTACGGTTCCTCCCGGGGCCGTGGAGATTAAGTCGCTGCGTGTTCCGGAAGCGCTACATTCGCGCCGCAACCGCACCCGTTTGGGGGTATCACCCACCACTCGCGCCTCGCTCTACCACATCCTCGGCGACACCAAGGCCTGACCAGGCGCTACCCGCCACACCGCGAACGACATCGACGCTGATCTGGCGTCGGTGCTGGATCGGGCAGCAGCAGGCCAGTTCGGCACCGGAGACGAATCCACCGTCGCCGCTGCCGCCGCCGACGGGGTGAAAGACCTCGGCCTCACCCTGCCCGAGCCGCCGCCGAACGCGACCCCGTCACAGAACGCCGCGTGGTGGGCGACCCTGTCCAACGCTGGCCGGGAGATCCTGATCCGGGACCGCCCCGGCACGATCGGCGCGATGGACGGACTGCCCGCCACCGATCGGCACCGTGCGAACCGGGTCGTGCTCAACCGGGACTATGCCGACCTGCAACATCAACGCGACGACGTCCACCACCGCCTCGACGGAATGAAACGCAGCGACCCACAGCAACACGAAGAGTACGAGGCCCTGGAAACACAGCTCGACATGCTGAACGGCAAACTCAGCGGCATGGACCAGATCAAAACCCGCCTGGACCACCCTTTGCCCGGGCAGTCGCCCGCCTTCCTGCTCGGCATCAACCCGCTAACTCCGGACAGGCCATCGTCGCCATCGGCAATCCCGACACTGCCGTCAACGTCGCTACGTATGTTCCCGGCACCACCGCCGGACTCAACGACGGCATGGCTACCGATATCGGCGGGACTGTCTCAAGATCGGTGTTTCCGGCCCGACACGCCGGGCTGAGGTCCGGCGGGATGGGCACTGTGAGTGATGACATCGGACCTTGTGAGTCCACGCAAGCGTGACGAGAAGCCGGCGCGGCTGTCGCCGGAGCAGGCCGCCGCTGCGGCGATGGTGGCCGAGGCCAAGGCGCGAGGGCTGGCGTTGACCGGCCCGGGCGGGCTGCTCAAGCTGTTCACCAAGAACGTGCTGGAAGCGGCGCTGAACGAAGAAATGACTGAGCACCTCGGTCACGAGAAAAATCAGGCAGAGCCGGACCGGAACTCGACCAATGTGCGCAACGGTGCTCGGTCCAAAACCGTGCTCTCGGACGCTGCCGGTGAAGTGCAGATCGAGGTTCCGAGGGATCGGGAAAGTACCTTCGAGCCCCAGATCGTGAAGAAGCGGCAACGCCGGCTTACGGATGTGGACGAGATCGTGCTGTCGTTGTATGCGAAAGGGATGACCACCGGAGAAATATCCGCGCATTTCGATGAGATCTACGGGGCGTCGGTGAGCAAGGAAACCATCTCGCGGATCACCGACAAGGTCGTCGCTGAGATGCAGGAGTGGGTCAACCGCCCGCTCGACGCGATCTACGCCGCGGTGTTCGTCGATGCTATTCACGTCAAGGTCCGGGACGGGCAGGTTGCCAACCGGCCGGTCTACGCGGCCATCGGCGTGACCGTGGACGGACACAAGGACGTCCTGGGCTTGTGGATGGGCGTCGGAGGCGAGGGCGCGAAGTTCTGGATGAGCGTCCTGGTCGACCTGAAAAACCGCGGCGTCCGCGACGTGTTCTTCCTCGTCTGCGACGGCCTCAAAGGACTCCCGGACGCCGTGACGAACGTGTGGCCGCGCACCATCGTCCAAACGTGCATTGTTCACTTGATCAGGAACACGTTCCGTCTGGCGGCGCGGCAACACTGGGACGAGATCAAGCGGGATCTCAAACCCATCTACACGGCGCCGAACCCCGACGCCGCACTCGGCGCGTTGGACGAACTAGAGGAGAAATGGGGAAAGAAATATAGTGCAATCATCCGGCTGTGGCGTAACGCCTGGGAAGAATTCGTGCCGTTCCTCGACTACGATATCGAAATACGGCGCATGATCTGCTCGACGAACGCGATCGAATCACTGAACGCCCGCTACCGGCGCGCGATACGCGCGCGTGGTCATTTCCCCACCGAGCAGGCAGCGATGAAGTGTCTGTACCTTGTGACTCGCAGCCTGGACCCCACCGGGACCGGCCGCGCCAGGTGGACGATGCGTTGGAAACCAGTCATCAACGCGTTCGCCATCACGTTCGGTGACCGCTGGCCGGGAGCCGAAACCTACCAACCGAACCGCCGGAAACACCGATCGCGGGATAGGCCCGGGGGAAGCTCAGGGTGCTGGTGCGCTTGGGCATGATCGTCCTTCCCGGCACGATCCCCACGCCACCGGCCTTGGCGGTGTCCGAGCAGGCGGAAAACCCGCGGGCCCTAAGAGCTTGTCTCACGTGGTGGATTTTCGCAGTGTCCAGCGTGTGGAGCAGGGTGAGGGTGTGGTGGCCGCGGCCGTGGTGGACACCGGGGCCTGTACATGATCAGCTTGTAGACGAGGTTACGGAATGGTTCGTCGGTGGGGTGGATGCGCGTGCGGTTCCTGAAGAGCGGCAGCGCGGTGTAGTCGCTTTGGGTGATCGTCGCGGCGACGATGAGCGAGGCGCAGTGCCGTTTGCGTGGTCCCCAGTCGGTGTGGTGGCGTTGAAGCACGCCGTGTTCGGCTTCGGCGCGGCGGAGTGGCTCAGCGAGGGCGTTCCAGTCGGCCACAGCTGTCCTGGACGGATTCCGGCGATTGTCTCGCGGATCCGGTGCGGCATTTCCCGCGTGACCGCCTTTTCGCCGCAACGGCACCCGATCCGGTGACCTCGGCGGCCCCAGCCAACGTCCTGCCATGCCGATGAGCAGGCATCGGCGAGATCGACGGACCGAGGTGTCGCCAGTCTCCCGCTACCTCCCCTTGCGTGGCGCATGGCCGGTCGGGGTGTGGGCCGGTGGCAGGTCGGCGGCCACAGCGAGGAGGTCGGCGGCGCTGTCGGCCAGCAGGGTGGCGAAGTCGGCCTCTTCTCCGAGCACCCATCGCCTGGTGGCCGACCCCAGGATCGCCATGCCTAGAGACGTGGCCAGCCGCGCGGTCTGCTCGTCATGGCCACGGCGGCGCAGCGCCGCGGCGGTCACTTCGGACAGCATCGCTTCCTTGATCAGGCTACGTTCTCGCAGCGGCGGGTTGGCCGCGATGACGGCGCGCAGCTCGATCAGCAGTTCGCGCGGACGCAGTACCTCGGGCACGGCGGTGAACGCGGCCATCAGCGTCGCGAGCGCGCCGGTTCCCGCGGTCACCTCGGCGATGCCCGCTTCCAGGCAGGCCTGCAGCTCGTCGCCGGCGAAGAGCACCTCCCGCTTGTCGGTGAACCAGCGGTAGAACGATCGCTCGGTCAAACCGGCGTGCTTGGCGATCTGCGCCACCGACGTGCGGTCGTAGCCCTGATCGCGGAACAACTCCAACGCGGCGCGCTCGAGCCGCTCACGAGTGTTGCCCTCCCAACGAGCCATGGTCCCAGCATAGTGACAGCAGATCCTGTCGTCACTGTGCTACCGTCGAGTGATGACAGCATCTGCTGTCACTACGATCGCAACCAGGAGATCGCCGTGCGCGCTCTGCGTTTCCACCACACCGGTGAGCCCCTCGACGTCCTGCGGCTCGAGGAGGCCGGGCAGCCCCGACCGGCCCCGGGGCAGATCCGGGTCGCCGTGGAGGTCTGCACGATCAACCCCGCAGACCTGGCCCTGTGCCGGGGCCTGTACCCCGGCGACCTGCCCCGCGGAGTTGGGCTCGAGGTCGCCGGCACCGTCGACGCCATCGGCGACAAAGTCACGGGCGTCCAGCCCGGGGACGCGGTGTTCGGTCCTGCCCCGTTTACCGGACCGACCGCGGGCGCCGCAGACCACGCGCTGCTCGACATCTGGTTCCCGCGGCCACCCGCCCTCGATCCAGCGGCCGCCGCCGCACTGCCCATGGCCGTGGACACCGCGCAACTCGGACTGGACCTGCTCCGCATCATCTCCGACACGACCCTGCTCGTCAGCGGAGGCGGCACCACCACCGGCTTCGCCGCCGTGCAACTCGCCCGCCGGACCGGGGCACGGGTGCTCACCACCGCCGGCCCCACTCACACCGCAGCCCTGCGCGCCACCGGAGCCGAGGTCACCCCCTACGGCAAGGGCATGGCCGAGCGGATACGCGAGCTGGCAGGTGGCCCCGTCGACGTCGTCCTCGACGTCTCACCACCCGACGACGCCACCATCCCGGAACTCCTCCGCACGGTCACCGATCCCCAGCACGTCCTGACCATCAGCAACCTGACCCAGGCACGCGAGTCCGGCGCCCGCGACGCGTTCACCGAAGGACCACTCGGCCACCGCTACGACGCCGTCGAGGCGTGCGCCCAACTCGCGGCCCAGGGCCGCTTCGGTATCCCCGTCGCCCGCACCATCCCCCTCCCCGACTGGCGCGAAGCCATCGAACTGAGCCAATCACAACACCCCGGCGGCAAGATCGTCCTCCAGATCGCCGAGCCGCGGTGAGCCGAATCCCGAACAGCAAGCCGCGGCGTCCGCCGGCCATCACGAGCGCGGGGCCTCCCCCATGCCGCAGGCTGGAATGCACTCTCATGCCGCATTGAGCGTGTGTCGTCGATCGCGATCCACGCGAGTCGCGCTCGCGCAAAATGGACGACGTGACAATCACCCTGGCCGTATCTGATGGTGTCGACGAGAGTTCCACTTGTAGAACCACGATTCCGACACGGTCAGAGCCCGGCAAGCGACCGCGTGCGGCACGTCGTGGGTGGTCCTCTGGTCGGCGATGATTCACGTTGATGTACGCGCTGCGGGGTGGGTGGTGAGTGAGAAGACGGTGGCGAACTCGATGGCCCGCCAAGGCCTGGTCGCCCGAGCGAAGAAGCGGCGGAAGAATCTGACTCGGCCGGACAAGCGGGCGGTGCCGTTCCCGGATCTGGTGAAACGGGGCTTCACCGCGCCGGCACCGAACACGAAGTGGGCCGGCGATATGACCGAAATCCCGACTGACGAGGGAAAGCTCTACCTGTCGACGGCGATCGATCTGTTCTCCCGGAGACCACTGCGGCCAACCGAGCCGCATAGAGGAGCCCTCCACTGTTAGGGGAAGCTCAGGTCACCCCAAGCCCGTTCAGGACCGAGTCAACAATCGTGTCTGCTTCATCGGCGGTCACGAGGCGCCTCCCGCTCACGAGGCGCCACATGACCGGACCGAACATTAGGTCCAGGGCGAGGTCGGGATCGATCTCTGACCGAACCTCGCCGCGCGAAACCGCTCGGTCCCACAACTGGTGTATGCCGCGCTGGCGGCTGGCCAGGAGCCGTGTCTGGAACCATTCTGACGCCACAGGGTCTTGTATTGCGTTCGCCAGCAGCTGGGCGAAGACGCTTCCGACCGGGGAGGCGTAGTACGCCGACACGCGTCTGATCTGCTCTCTGAAGTCGCCCCGCACAGTGCCGGTGTCCGGGAGACTCGCGTCCGAGGCCAAGCGTTCGGCAAACGCGTCGACGGCGACACACAGCCGGTTTGGCCAGTGCTTGTAGATGGTGGTCTTGGAGACGCCGGATCGGTTACGGATCGCGTCTACCGTAGTTGCGGTGAGTCCGCCCTCGGCCATGAGGGCTGCCGTCGCGTCCAGGACGGCTCGTCGGGTACGGCTGCTGCGAGTGGACACTGGCTCGACCGCCGATGACATCGTGCTCACGAGGGGCACCTAAGCCGATCTCGAATCAGCCGGGTCTGCGAAGAGTGTGGACGACCCGAGGTTCCTCCAGGTCTCGAGTTCGTCGCGGACGCGCGCGAGTTTGGCCTCCACCATTGCGATGGCGTCCGGTCCGATCTGCAAGCGGGAGGGTGGCTGTTCTGCCGTCACCGCTGTGTAGATCGCCGCCGCTCCCTTGGCCGGGTCGTTGATCTGACCGCCGTTGCTCGTCGCGACGGCCTGCCGCACCCGACCGGCAGTGGCGGCATAGTCCGGTATCTCGTTCACGGTCGTGTGCAGCGAACTGCCATCAAGGAAGTCGGTGCGGAAACTGCCAGGCTCGACGATCGTGACCTTGATCCCGAGCGAAGACAGCTCTGCTTGCATCGCTTCACTCACACCCTCGACGGCGAACTTGGTCGCCCCGTAGATACCCCAGCCGGCCACCTGCGCGAACCCGCCCATCGAGGTGATGTTGACGATGTGTCCGGAGCGCGCCGTCCGCATGTGCGGGAGGACACCCCGGATCACATTCAAGAGCCCGAAGACATTTGTCGCGAAGACGGTCTGAACCTCACCGGCCGACGCCTCCTCCACCGAGCCGAGCAGACCCCGACCAGCATTGTTGACCAGGAAATCGATAGAGCCGAACCTTGCGATGGAGGCCTCGACTGCCGCTGCCACCTGGCTCTCCATGGTGACATCGAGAGCCACCGGGAGGAGCCGCTCGGGAAAGCCCGGGACAGCAGCGAACGCTGCCTCGACCTGGCTCAGACTCCGTGCCGTCGCAACGACGTTGGCGCCTGCTTCGAGAGCGTGGAGCGCAATCTCGTAGCCGAGCCCGCGCGCAGCCCCCGTGATGAACCACGTTGCCAAGGCAACTCCTATGACGATGGTATGAACTGTACGCACAGTACACCTTGGTGCATCGCCCCTGCGCACCGCGACGGCCTGACGCCGTGGCGCACGGCGTCAGGCCGATCTGCCAAGAGCCGTGGCGCCACTCCGCCGTGCTCCACTGGCCGGTCGTGGGGCTGCGCTCGACGATCCAGGCCGGGCCGGCCGCCAGTTCTGCCACCGTTTTCGGCACTCGCCACTGCCGCACGGCGTTGTTCTCGGTGCTCATCGACGGTCCTCGGGGTCGCGCAGGAACGGGTCGTGTCGCGTGAGCGGCGGCCCGGCCGCGAGAGCGGGGAGCCAGCGCACGGTGGCAACCCTTTCGTTCAACTCCCGATGGACGCGCACGCGCTCCATGCCCGCCGCAGCGCGGCGTTCGCAGTGGCCGGATCGGCGCCGGCGGACTGCTCACAACCAGCCTCGCATACGACTGCTCGGTAGGCGGAGGGTCGCGCACGCCCTGACGGATCTGCCTCGAGGAGCAGGTGCTGGACCGATAGCGGACGCAGCGGGTCAACGGAAGTCCCTCGACGCGGCCGCGAGGCTCTTGAAGTCGAGTCGGGTGACCTGGTCGGCTACGAGGGACACGGTGCCCTGCCCGACTTGGGCGATGCCGCGCACCAGCAACGCCGAGTTGTTGAGCCACGTGTTTCGGAATTTTCGCCACACCGTTGACCGGACTAACGCAGGACACGCCGGGGAGTTCGTCGGTGCCTTCGGCCGACGAGTTTGAGACTTCGGACGTTCGTGTCGTCGAGACCGTCGGAGTACGCGTTGCCTGCTGAGTTGGTCGATGTTGTGCGTAGCGCCGAGCTGGGGTCGGGTTGTTCCCTGGTCGGGTGGGCCGGCCTGGATGATGGTCGATCCCGAGGGTGCGGTCGTGCCGCCGGTGGGGGAGTTCTTGGTGGACTTCGCGGCCAGGCCGACGAGCGCACAACTATCGTGCTTCGTCACAGTCACGGCGGAGGGCGCAGGCCTACCGGACGGTGACATGTCCAGCAGCCGCCTCGCGGGCTTCCGTGTCGAAGCGACACCTCACCCCGCCCAGACAACCCGTCTGGGCGGGGTGTAACACCACACGTCCCAGCACCGCCTCTAGCTGCAACGGCACCCACCGCGGCCGTGTAACGGGCAGCCGACGGTATGTCTCCCCCACGTCTCGTCGGCTGCCCGCACGCTTGCCGGCCCGCGAGACCCGGCGAGTTGTCCACAGTTCGCCGAACGGCCTGTCTGTGCACCGTTCGACGTGGCAGCGTGGAGGACATGGGGCCGACCTTCACACTGCGCCCGCTGCCGGACTCCGAGAGAGCCGCCGGCGCACCTGTACGCCGACCCCGGTGCGCTGCTGCTCGACCTCGCGCTCACCGAATACGCCGCCCTCGAGGCCCGCGAAATCGACGACGCCGCCGACTTGGCCCGCGCCCAGGCGGTCGTCCGCAGAATGGCCCACCTGGCCGCCGACGATGCCTGACCCGCAACCAGGGCACGACCCCGTCGCCGATGAAGATCCACCGGCTCGACCGCGGCGCAGAAGCGCGCCGCGGATGCTGCTGGTGTACTTGGGGACGGCCGTGCTGGCCTACTTCCTGACGGTCGGGGTCCTGTTCGCCGTGCAGGCTTCCGACCCCTGGATCCATGGGTTCGTCGGCATGGCCGTCACCCTCGGCAGCGGTACATGGCAGGCGTGGCACGCGCGACGACACCGCCGCAACGCGGCAGGTTCCTGATTGAGACGCGACGCGGGAAACTGCGTCGCCGAACTCGATGGCCCTGCCGTCACCCGCGCGGCGGCGCGGACACGACGATCAGGCAAAGCCGCGCATCGCGCTGGGCGCGGTCCGGTTTGCGTGCACCGAGAGGTTTACGTCAGGGGCTGCCCACCGGGGAGTTATCCACAGTTCGCGAAACGGCCTGCCCTTGGGCTGGTCGACCTGGCAGCGTCGAGGGTATGGAGCCGTCCTTCACCCTGCGCCCGCTGCCGGCCTCCGAGCCGCCGGCGCGCCTGTACACCGACCCGCGAACCCTGATTCTCGACCTCGTGCTCGCCGAATACACCGCCCTCGAGGCCCACGACCTCGACGACGCCGCGGACCTGCCCGCGCACAGGCGGTCGTCCGCAGAATGGCTCACCTGCCGGTTGCTGGTTGCTGATGCCTGAGCGCGAGCCGCCCCGCGAATTCTCGACCAGTGACGGCTCACCGACGCGGCCACGGCGCAAGGTCAAGCCGCGGGTGCTGCTGCGGTACCTGGCGGCCGCTGTGGCGGCCTACCTCGTCAGCGTCGGCATCATCTTCGCCTTCGGCGGATCCGACCCGTGGAGTTTCGCGCTCATCGGTACCCTCGCCGGCTTCGGCGCCAGTGCCGGGGCACAGCTCGTGCGGCGCGGCACCGGCGGAGCGGGAGGGTCCTGACTTCGGTTTGGGGTGCTGGGTCTCCGCGCTGGCATCGTCGTAGTCAATGGACAGCCCGAGCCCGGTTTGCGCGCGCTGGGCGGTTTACGCCGGTCGTTGTGGACCGTCCGGCTGTTGACAGCGGCGGAGTTTGGGTCGGTGTCCCGGTGCTGCCACGCGGCGTTCACGCGGGTGGTTCTTTTCCGGATCCCCGATGGTGGGGTGCGATGTCAACGCCCCCGGCGACCCGGCCCGGGGACGGCTTTTTCGGAGGCTTCGCATGCGTGTCCTCGTTCGTTCGGTCACCGCGGTCTGGGCGGCTGTCGCGCTCGTCGGCGGCGGCATCATCATCACCGGTGGTGTGGCCGAGGCCGCGACCTGTTCGCGCTCGTACCTGCCGCTGCCCGACCCCGGCTGCACCCCGGGCGTCTACTACTCGGCGGTCACCCAGTCCACCATCCACAGCACCATCTGCGTGTCCGGCTGGACCGCCACCGTGCGCCCGTCCACGTCCTACACCAACGCGCTCAAGGTCCAGGGCATCGCCGACTACGGCTACAGCGACACCAACCTCGCCGACTACGAGGAAGACCACATGATCCCGCTCGAGCTTGGCGGCTCGCCCAAGGACCCGGGCAACCTCTGGCCCGAGCCCTACTCCGGCACCCAGACCGCCCACACCAAGGACGGCACCGAAACCAAGCTGAAGAACGCCGTCTGCGCGGGCACCGTCACCCTGTCCGCCGCCCGCACGGCGATCAAGAACAACTGGACCACCGCCCTGCAGGTCACCGGCATCGGCTGAGCCCGCACCGCAGGGCACCACTGCTCCCGTCAGCGTCGCAGGCCTGCGGCTCCCTGCTGCAGGCCTGCGACGGTCGCCCCGCGTGAAGCGCCGCGTGAGGACTTCGTCGAGCAGCGCGGCTGCCGTGCAGGCCACACCGCGCGGGGCATGTCGAGCACCGTGGCGCCCGGTAGGGCGGCCTACGGTTGAGGCGACGACGCAGACGCGGACAGGAGCACCGGTGGCCGAGGACGAGCAGACGACGAAGTGTTTCCGGTGCCGGAAGTCCGAGCCGGGGGAGGGCGGCGTGCTTCTCCGGACTGAGACGGAACGCCTTTGACCGCTGGCATGCCCAGGTTCGTCACTGTGGTGTGCTGTCTTCGGAAAACGGTCGAAGCTGGTTAGCTTCGCCGCTCAATTTCAGGCCCCAGATCTTCACGGAGCCAGCCAACGTAAGGGACGGCCGCAGGTCGTCGCGGCGATGTCAAAAGCCATGCCGTCAGCCCGGTGGATGAATTTGCACCGGTACTGGGAGGGGGCGGCGCCGACGTCGAGGGGCGCGAAGGGTTCTGGCCTTGCAGGCCTGTGGGATTTTCCCGGCCTTGCCCGCCGTAGCGGTTCCGGCTACTTGTGGGGGTCGTCGATCTTGAGCTGGGCTCCGGGGTCTGCGACGAAGACGACCAGGAGCCTGGCCCGTTCCGTCGAGCTGGTGTTTTCGGTGAGGACGTGGTGAGCACCGGGCTGCTCGATCCAGTTCTGGCCCTGGCGGTATGTGGAGACGGGTTGGCCTTCGAGCTGGCTGCGCACGGTGCCGTCGAGGACGTAGGCGTAGACGAAAGCGTCGCCGTGCCGGTGCGGTGCCGCGCGTGCGCCGGGCGGCAGGGTGACGATCACTGAGGTGAGGGTCTTGCCTTGCACATTCGGAAGGGCCTGTTGGAGCAGCGGGGTCAGGGTTTCGGTGGGTGGCTGCGATGCCGTGGCGGGCATCGGAGCGGTGGCGGCCGTCGGGGTCTGGGCGGGGGCGGGCTGGTCCGACGCGGCGCAGGCTGTGGCCCCGGCCAGCGTGGCGACGGCCAGAATGCCACCGGCGATCCGCATTCCGATCATGAGAGTTCTCCTGTTCAGCTTTCATCGACGCGGAAGATCGTCTTGCCGGAGGTGCGCTTGCCGGGGGCGAGCGCGGCGGGTGCTTCGGCGAGGGGCCGTACGGCGCCGACGATCGGCTTGAGTCGTCCGTCCCTCAGCCGCATGGCGAGGTCGGCGAGCCGGGCACGATCGGGTTCGACGACGAAGAAAACGGCCCGCCCGCCCGCGGGCTGGACGGTGGGCGGCATGGCGATGGTGACGAGCGTGCCACCGGCGCGCACCAGGGCGGCCGAGCGGTCGAGGATGTCTCCGCCGATCACGTCGAACACGATGTCGACGGGGCCGGCGTCCTCCAGCTTCTCGGCTTGGAGGTCGAGGAAAGTGTCAACGCCGAGCGCGAGCGTTTGGTCCCGGTCGGAGGCCCGGCCGGTACCGATAACCCGGGCGCCGACTTCGCGGGCGAGCTGCACGGCGATCGACCCGACGCCGCCCGCAGCGCCGTGGACCAGGACGGTCTGGCCGGTGACCAGCCGGCCGTGGTCGAACAGGCCCTGCCAGGCGGTCAGACCGGAGATCGGCAGCGCGGCGGCCACAGTGTGGTCGACATCCGCCGGCAGCGGTGCGAGGTTGCGGGCCTCCACCGCGGTGTACTCGGCGAGCGAGCCGTTGCGGAACCAGTCGGCCATGCCGAACACCCGCTGGCCGACGCTCAGGCCGGTGGTGCCGAATCCCAGTTCGACGACGACACCCGACAATTCGTGGCCGGGCACGCTCGGCGTCCTGTCCCGGCCCGCGCGATCGGTCCACGTGGCCGACCAGTCGAGTTCCCCGCGGGTGAAACCCGCGGCGTGCACCCGCACGACGACGTCGTTCTGCACCGCGTGCGGGTCGGGCAGGTCCGTCAGGGACAGCCCCGCGATACCGGCGGCTTGATCTCGAACAGTGATGGCATGCATGAGAGCCCTTGCTGGGAGGGGGATCGAGCGAGCGCACCTGCTTGCGAGCGTTCCCTCGTCGCCACGTTGTGCGTTCTCATGATGGAGACGAGGGAGCCAGTCGGGCGTGGCAGCTCAGACGTATTGAAGTTTGTCCGGGTCGATGACCCTGTGGGACGCGGTGATCAGACCGCCTGGGATCTGCACCGTGTCGACGGACTATACGCGGCCATGCCGACTGAACCCGAGGGCGAGCTCGCCGCCGACATCGACGAAATCGATGTGGTCCGGACATCTACCCGCACCGACCACATCGACCTGGCGCGGCGGTGCGGCGGAGGCGCGGTCCGGTGTATGTTTTCAACGCGTCGGGGCTGGGCGGTGCCTCGCCGATGACGGCGACGCAGTCGGTCAACCGTTCTGTGCGCGGGCTGCTTCCAGAACGACACCGACGCGGCAGACCGACACTCTCGATGCCGAGGCCGCAGCACGAGCTGTGTTGTCCGGGCGCGCCACCGCGACCGCGAAGTCCGGTGACGGACACGTCGAGATGCTGCGAATATTCAAGCTGGCAAGAGCATTCGCGGTGAAGTCCCGCCCCCAGGCGATCAACCAGCTCAAGGCCGTCCTGGTCCAGGCAGACCCCCGCTACGCGAGGAGATGACAGGCCTGAGCAACCCCAAGTTGTTCCGCCGCTGCGCCCACCTACGTGGTCAACCAGATGCTGTGACTGCGGTGAATGCCTTGCCATGGCGATAACGTCGGCGTGAACTCCAACTCCGTCCCAACGATGCCGAGGACTTGGCCGGACCGGATGCTGAAGGGCGCCGTGGTCGGCGACGAAGCTGCCGCGGCCGGTGCCTGGTATGGGGTCGCCGGGAACTTCGCGGCGGTCGTCGTGCGCCGTCTGGCTGTTGACAGCGACCGTGTTCGTGTCGGCGATCCGGCCTCGACACAAGCTGTTCACGTCGGTGGTTCTTTTCAGGCCACGGCCTCGTGAGGTGCGATGTTGTCGACCCCGGCGACTCGGTCCGGGGAGACATTCCGGAGGCTGTGCGTGCCTGGTTGTGATGTGACCCGTCGAGACATTCTTCGCTGGAGCGCGATCGCGGCTGCAGCCATACCGCTGGCAAGTGTGGTCGATCCCGCTCGAAGCTCCGCGTCCACCGGCGCTACCGGGACCGGTGAAGTCGTGCCAGTCAACCTGGAACTGGTGACACTGACGGAAGACCGGGCCGTGGTGACCTGGTACACCGGCGAGGCCGGCACGAACGACGGCACGGGCAGGATGATGCCGCTGCCCGCCGACGGTGAGGTCTGGTACGGCACCAACCCCCGCCGGCTCAACCGCGTCGCCGGCCAGAGTGGTCCACTGACCCCCTACCACCACGTCGAGCTGACTGACCTGGAGCCGGGTCAGACGTACTACTACCAGGCGCGCTCCCGCGGGAAGCTGGCCGCTCCCATGGTGTTCACGCTCATCGCCGGCAACGCCGTCGGCACCAGCGACTACGGCCTCGGCACTGCGGGCGGCCCTTTCTCGTTCACCACGCCGCAGCCGCCGCCGGGGCGCTACCTCTTCTCCGTGGTGCTGTGCAACGACCTGCACATGGGCGAGACGCAGGCGGGGCTCGTCGGCGGGGACCCGTCGGTCATCCCGATCGTCCAGGTCCCGGGCGAGCCGCCATATCCCGAGGTCATGCTCGAATCCCTGGTACGCGACGTCCGAAGCTTCGACCCGACCTACCTCCTGGCTGCGGGCGACATCTCCGCTGAGGCCGTACCCGGCGACCTCAGCCGAGCCGGTCAGTTGCTGGACCGGTTCGGCACGTACCGCGAGGACTACTTCCTTACGCGCGGTAACCACGATCGGGCGCACGTCGGTGATCCCTACGCGAACTGCCGGGTCGGTCGCTGGCAGGGCAACGACTGCTTCCAGGACCGCTACTTCCCCGACGACGAGGTCGCCTACTACTCGACCGATCTGTCCGGTCTGCACGTGATTGGACTCGACACGTACGACAAGGCCGGTGGCGGAGGCGACGCGGGTGCGCTGGCGGCGGAGCAGTACGCCTGGTTCATGAAGGACCTGGCCGAGCACAAGGAGCAGCCGACCCTCGTGTTCGGTCACCACCCGCTCGTCGTCCAGGAGTCGTCGAAGCCGATCAAGTCGAGCAGCTCGCTGGACACCGCCCAGGCAGCGTCAATCCTGGAGACCTACGCGAAGACTCCGGGCGTTTTCCTCCACCACGCGGGACACACCCACCGCAACCACCACACGATCAGCCCGACCGCCCCGCGGGTGACCCTGCAGGAGGTCGCCGCGGCCAAGGAGTACCCGGGTGGCTTCTCGATCCTCCGGCTGCACAGCGAGGGGTTCGCGCTGAACTTCCACAAGTCGCGCAGCGACCTGGCCCGCGAGTGGAGCGAACGCAGCCGCCAGGAGCTCGCAGGCAGCTGGGGGCAGTTCGCGCTGGGGAACAACGTGGTGGACCGCAACATCGTCAAGAAGGTCGATCTTTCCGGCCTCCGCCGGCCCGAACGCGCCGGGGCCCGCACGCGCGGCTGATGCGTCCTGCGGGATATATGCTGCAGTCGGCTCCGCTCGTACGTCCGCGATCTCGACCGCTTCGGCCGGGTAAGGGCTCAGCTCTTCCCGATCATCAACGAAAGATTTCTCGATCGCCCTCGCGGACGTCCGGGGCCGGCGGATCCGGCTGGCCGCGCACCTGTACGACCGACTCGACCGGACTGATCGCGCTACCAGAACGGCAGCGTGGCGCTTCCCATGATCTTGTCCGCGTCGCGCAACGCAGGGCAGGTGTTCAAGCGCCCGGCTCCGTCATGGAGCTGCTCGATACGATCGGCCCGCTCACCGACCCCTGCTCGGCTACCGCTGGTACTTCCCCGGCTGGGGCCGCTTCCTCACCCCCGCCCACCGGCCAAGAAGCCAACCACTACGCCTACGCCAACAACGACCCCATCAACAACACCGACCCCACCGGCGGATCAACTCTTTCATCACAAGTGTCGACAGTTCTCGGATTCGCAGGGGGAGTTCTTGGTGCAGCTCTTGTGACGGCGTCGTGCCCAGTTGCGGCGGGACTCGGGTGCCGCCGGAGCTGCAGTTGTCGGTGGGGTTGGTTGGGGGAGCCTCGGCCGGGTTGGGCTCAAAACTGGCAGGATCCAGCCGAGCTGACGTTAGCATTGACGGGCTCGCCGGGGTGACGGGCGGCCTGCTCAATGGTCTACCAATCGCCTACAAGTTTTTCCGCAGCTGAACCGAAAGGTACTCACACAGCGTCCTCGAGCCGCCCTGGAGATTTCCACCAATCCCGCCAAGCCGACCCAGACGTCCACCCCGCGTGAACGGCGGTGGACGTCCAGTACGCGACCACCACCGGTAATGGGCGGCCGGTCTCGTCGGACTCGGTGTCTCTCCCTTCGACCGCGCCGACCACGCGGCCCGTCGGTCGGCCTCGATGAGCAGCTCGGTCAGCTGCGGCCGTGGCAGCAGGTCCACCAGCTGCAGGTGCAGCCGCTCAACGGCGTCGGGCACGGCCATCGCCGAGAGCTTGGGAGACGACGATTCCCGCCTTTGTCGGTCATCCGGACCGGCCCGTCACCGGAGGCGAGCAGCGGTTCCAGCTCGCCGAGCGCGGCGTGCAGCTGCTCTCCAGCGCCTCGCCCGCCGAGGGCGAGACGCCCACCAGGGCGCTGTACTGGGCCCGCTGTCCCTCCCACCGCTGCGCGGGGAGCGGGGCGATCGCCGCGCGCGCCTCGCCCTTCCCGGTCGTCGCGGTGGTCTTTGAAGGTGGCGGTGGAGTCCAATTTTGTGGCCAAGCGTGTGAGCGTCAGGCTTGACGGATGGACATCGAGCGGACGGCGGCCGGGCACCTGACCGCTGGACACGACGTGGACGCGATCGTGCAGAAGGGGGACGAGCGGGAGCTGATGGTGCTGCGCGAGACGTACTTCCACCGGCGGGCGCACGCGGTCCTCGTGGCCGGGGCCGAGCCGGACAATCCCGGGCGCAGGCTGGGGGAGCGGGAACTGGCCGGCACCGCGAAGGTCACGCCGGTGCAGGCGCCGGCGGCGTCGCGGCGGCTGATCGAGCTGGTCACTGGTCACCGCGGGGCCCTGATGCGCGACGCGCGGGAGGCCGGGGCCAGCTGGTCGGAGATCGGCGCAGCGCTGGGGATGAGCAGGCAGGCCGCGCGGGAGTGGTACCAGAAGAAATTCGCCGACTAGGAGAAGTACGCGTCGGGCTTCCACGACGCGCGTGAGCCCGTCGCGGTAACAGGTACGCGGCCGGCTGCGACCTGGTGACAGGCTGACGCGGCTGCTGGACGCGTGGCGCCGCGACGTCGAGGCCGAACCCCTCCCGGCGCTACTGGGTGCCGCGGCGATGCGGCGGCGCTGGCCGGACCAGCGCTCGCCGCGGCGTACCGGCGAGAGGCCTCACAGTGCTCCTGCTCGCTCGACCTCAAAGCGGCGAGCACCGCCGAGGAGTGGCTCCACCGAACGGTGGCCCCGGCACCCGCCGGCGCGCGGGTCGGTTGCTACGGTTCCCGCGTCTCCGGCGGGCGACCCTCCCCCTCGAGCCCGCCGGGGGCTCCGCTCTCGTGTTTCCCGCGGCGTTCCATTTTTCACGTCGAGTCGCGAAGCTTGGCAGGTCACAGCGTTCGCGCGACGTCCGCGCGGCGACGGCGGCGCGCGATGAGCCCGCCTTGTTCCTCTCGTGTTCAGGTGAGCGGGGTGCAATGGCACTCTTCGCGACCCGGTGAGCGCTCGTGCTATTGAGTTGGACGCGAAGGTGCAGGACCACACAGCGGACGTGGCCGCGTCCGAGCAACTGAACACTCACTTCGCGCATCTGGAGAACTGGCTCGCGCGCGAGCACGCCGCGCTTGACCCCTCAGTGGTGCGGGACCGGATCGCTAGCGTATGCCCTCGTCTTCAGGGTGGCATCGGCCTGCCGGGTGAGGTGGTTGGTGCCCGGCAGGGAGGGCCGCGACCGGGCCTGTGTCAGGCTTGGCGTGGCGAACTGCGCGATCGGGATGGCCACTGGGCCCGACACGCGGAAGTGGGAACCCGGCCGGTGCGCACTGTGGGGAGCGCTGCGCACCGGCCGGGCCCGTTGCGCACCATCGGATTGCCCCTTCAGCGGTTCTTCGCGCGCCGAGCGGGGGCGAAGAAGTCGGTGAGCAGCCGGGTGACGTGCTTGGCAGCGTCGTGGTGCACCCAGTGCGAGGCGTCGGGCAGGTGTTCCACGCGGTCGAGGCCCGGGACGTCGTCGTGCTCGGGCTCGGCGAGGTCGTGGCCGAGGTAGCGATCCTTGTCGCCCCAGATGACCAGGGTGGGAGCGGTGATCGGACGGATCGCCGCTTCGGCTTTCTTCGGCGGAGTCCGCACTGAGGATCGGTAGTAGTTGATCATTCCGGTCGCCGCGCCCGGCTGCGACCATGCCTCGATGTAGCGGTCGATCTCCTCGGGTGTGTAGGCCGGGTCGGCGTCTTGCAGGAAGTGGCGGAAGAAGTGCCAGTTGTTGGCGTGCACGATCGACTCGGGCAGGTCCGGGAGGTCGAAGAGGAAGAAGTACCAGGATTTCCGCAGTTGGCTGGGGTGGTGCAGTCCCTGTGACAGCTTGCGTGGGTGCGCCGCGTTGAGGATCGCCACCCGGTCCACGACCTCGGGGTGGCCCATCGCCGTCGCCCAAGCGACGGTGCCGCCCCAATCATGCCCGACCAGGGATGCTTTCTCGGCGCCGCGTTCTGCGATGAGCCCGGCGAGGTCGGCGGTCAGGTGGTCGGTGTCGTAGGCCTGGATCGCTTTCGGCCGCGTGGACAGGTTGTAGCCGCGCATGTCGGGGGCGACGACGCGGAATCCCGCGGCTGCGAGCGGTTCGATCTGCTGCCGCCAGCCGTACCAGAACTCGGGGAAGCCGTGCAGCAGGACGACCAGCGGGCCGTCGCCGGCCTCCACGTAGTGCAGTCGGGCGTCGCCGACGTCCGCGTATCCCTCACGGAGGTTGCTGCCGCAGAGCCATGACGCCTGCTGGGGCGTTGTTCCGCTCGTGCTCATTGTCGCCTCACTTTGCAGCCGTCCTGGGAACTGCTCATCGACCACCGGCATCACGGTAAAGGGCTGCAGCCGGGGGAGTTCGGCCTTGAGGCGGAAATGGTCCTGCGCCCGATCGTGCACGGCATCATCCCCGAGAGGTGATCCGTGTTCTGCCAACGCATGTCAGTCTGGCGGGTCGTCTACGTGCGCTTCGGGAGGTCTATTGTGGCAACGACTGCTGAGCAGCGAACCGATGCCATCCGTTCGTTCTCCGTGGCCGTACCGCGCGAGGCACTCGATGATCTGGGGCGGCGCCTTGCCGCGACCCGATGGCCGAGCAGGGAGCTCGTCGAGGACCGTACGCAGGGCGTCCAGCTGGCCGTGTTGCAGGCAGTCTGCAGGTACTGGGCGAGCGGGTACGACGTCGGCCGGGTCGAGGCGCGGCTGAACGCGCTGCCGCAGTTCGTCACCGAGATCGACGGCGTGGAGATCCACTTTGTACACGTGCTGTCGCGGCATGAGGACGCGCTGCCGCTGATCATGACGCACGGCTGGCCGGGCTCGGTGATGGAGCTGCTCGACTCGATCGGTCCGCTCACCGACCCGACCACCTACGGCGGCTTCGCCCAGGACGCATTCCACGTGGTACTGCCGTCCCTGCCCGGCTACGGCTTCTCCGCCCAGCCGGCCGAGGTCGGCTGGGACCTCGGCCGCACCGCGCGCGCCTGGGCGGAGTTGATGCGCCGCCTCGGCTACACCCGCTTCGTGGCGCAGGGCGGCGACGTTGGCGCCGGCGTCACCGACGCGATGGGCCGCCAGGCACCCGAGGGACTGGTGGGCATCCACACCAACCTGCTCGTGCCCGCGCTCAACGACCCCGCCGCCCTGCCTTCGGGAACCGAGCAGGAACGCGCGGCGCAGGCAGCGATCACGACCTTCCAGACCAGTGGCAACGGCTACTTCGTCGAGCAGTCCACCCGGCCGCAGACGATCGGCTACGCGCTCCTGGACTCGCCCGCGGCCCTCGCCGCCTGGATGCTCGACCACGACACCGACGCCTACTACAAGATCGCCCGGGCCTTCCTTGACGGGCAGCCCTCCGACAACCTGACCCCCGACCGCGTCCTGGACAACATCACGACGTACTGGCTGACCGGCACCGGAGCCTCGGCCGCCCGGTCGTACTGGGAGGCCTACGGAGCCGACGCGCCAGCCGCGCAGAACCCGGCGCCGCCACCCGACGTCGGCGTCCCGGTCGGGTTCACCACTTTCCCCGGTGAGATCTGGCGGACACCGCGCAGCTGGGCCGAGCAGGCGTATTCCACTCTCGACTACTTCCATGCGGCGGCGCGGGGCGGTCACTGTGCCGCGTGGGAAGAACCCGAGCTGTTCGCGGCCGAGCTGCGGGCCGCCTTCCAGCCGCTGCGGGCTCCGAGTCGCTGATCCGCGGGCCCACCACAGGCAACTGAATGTCCTGAGGAAGGAAACCTGCCGGTCCTGGCACCTCTTTCGCAGGCGGGGCGTCAGGTTGAGGTTGTGCGGGACGCATTCCGGGAGGAGCCGGCGCGGCCCAGGCATGGCGCTGGACGTGGTGGAGGCGTGCGCGCCACGAATCGCCTGACCCGCACCTGCTACCCCGGCTTCGGGAGCGTGGCGCCCGGGAGTGGTGCATGGCCGGGTTGATGTGCCTTGACGAGGTGGCCCGCGCGCTCTACCTCGAGTGGCCCGACAGCGGTTACGAGCCGGCCGGAGGCACTGGGCTTGTTCCCCCCCCCCCCCCGCCGAGCACCGCACGAGTGGTCACCGTCCCATCGCCGGCGGCGGAACTACTTCGTCTGCGCTGGTGGGCTCGCGCTGCGGCTGGTGGTTCAGTGCCCGGCGGGCGTTCGCGGACGCGGTGTAGATGCGGCGCACGTCCATGATCTCGCCCAGCGGGCGGTGCTCGGTCGTGACGCGCCACTGGTTGAACGCGAGGGCGTCACCCTTCTTGATGGTCTCCGGTGCCGAGACGTCCTGGCGGGGAAGGTGCACCCGTCCGACGGCGACGAAGGGAGAAAGCTGCTCGGGCCATTCCACGGTGGCGTCGTTAACCGGCATCGCGCTGAGGTCCGTGCTCAGCTGCACTTGAAGGTCGAAGTCGAAGGCGGCTGCCCGCAGTTCGTCGGCGAGGGCCGGACCGAATACGTCCGGTGCATTGTCGAGGTCGAGCCGGTGGTGGATCGCTTTCTCTGTGTTGTCTGCGGCCGGAGCGACCCTAACCTTGGCGACGTGGTCGCCGTGACGGACCGCGGCCATCGTCCAGTACGTGCTGAGCAGCGGGTTGCGCACGGGCGTCTGGGTGGCCGCTTTCACGAACGCGAACAGCTCCTCCCAGGCCCAGTCCTCCTGTTCGAGCGTGCCCTTGCCGGTGACGAGGTCCGTGAGGAGTTGGTGGAACCCGGCTCGTCCGCGCGCGAGGTAGTCGGCGGCGCGATCGCCGATGTCCTCGATGAACAGGTAGTTCTTCGCCGTGTTGGCGATGAAGGTCGGGTTGTTCTTCAGCACGAGGTCGAACGTGGTCGCGTCCGGCTCGTCGTCGATGAGCTTTGTTCCCTCGACATCGAAGATCTTGATCGCGAAACCCAGGACGGGGCCGAGGAGCGCGTCGGGACCCAGGTGGTTCGAGGCACTGGAGAATCTGATCAGCGCGTCGTGGCGGCCGGGCTTCGCGTAGATGCCCTGCGCGTAGGGCGCCGGCGCATCGGCCAGGATCTCGACTGTTGCCCTCACGACGCCAAGTGTTTTCGCGTGTGCGCCGCGGACGGCCTGTCCGCTACCTTCCGTGTGCGGCGACGCGCGAACCTTCGTCTCCCAGAAATCGATGATCCGGGTCAGGTACTCGCTCAGCTTCGGGTCGAAGGTCTCGATCTCAGCCGAGTAGCGGACGAATTCGCTGGCCATCAGTGCTCCTCTCCGAGCCACCGCAACGCGGTGAGGGAGGGAAGGAAGAAGTACTCGCCACCCCGCAGCACGTTGAAGGTCTCGAGGCCGTGGATCCGCCGCCGCACCGGCGCGTGGGGGATCGTGAAGATCGCGCCGTCCTGCTGCAGGCCGACGTTGGGATCGCGTTCGTCGCCGAGGCTCATGAAGTTGCCGTTGTTGATCCATTCCTGCTGCAGGAACTCCATCGTGGCCATCGCCTTCGCGCTGAGAAAGACGAAGTAGAGGCCGCGGGGTGTCTCGTCATCCTGCTGCGACAGCGCGTCCGGATCGTAGGGCGCGCCGAAGGTGGTGCTGCGCCGGATGATGCGGTGGATGTTCACGTCGACCAGCACACTCATCTTGGTGTCGCGCGGGTTCATCCGCCGCATGTGCGAGCCGCGCGGCACCTGCCGGCCGTGTTGGTCGGCGGCGTAGGTGAAATCGTTGTTCCGCAGCGGGTCCGCCCCGAGCGCCGGGTCGTCCCGATCCGGGGCGAGGGTCAATGGCGCGCCGCTGCGCCAGCGCCCGACCAGCTTCGCCGCGAGCAGCTCCCGTTCGTCGTGGGTCTGGGCGTTCGCGTGCAGGAAGCGGTTGAACGCCCCGACCCGGGACTGGTATTTGCGCAGCCCGACGTAGGTGCCGTTGCGGCCGAGCACCTCCGGGCGTGGGGCCGGAAGCGGCACGCCGGCCTCCCCCGGGTAGCCGAGGATGAACTCGCCGGCCTTGATCGCCATCCCTTGCCCGGGCAGCGGCTCGATGCCGCTGCCCTCGATGGCGGGTTGACCGATCGAGTCCCGGTACCCGAGCGGGTTCAGGTCTCCCGGTTGGGCGCCGAAGTCCTGGGCCGTCAGCACCCTCAGACCGGGCCGTCCCTCGTAGTGGCGCCGCGCCGTGTCCATCGTGCGGCGCCACTTCTCCTCCGAATCGCTGAACACGCTGACGGCGACGTGGATGGCCCCGGTTCCGAACTCCCGGTCCCAGTGCTGCGGGTCGTTCGCGCCGTAGTCGTGAAGCTCGTGCGCGCGGGCGGCCATCCCCACCCGGAACGCTTCCGGGAAGCTCTGCAACGAGTCCTCCGGCACGCCGAGCGCCGCCAGCCCGGAGTAGGTGAGCGCGGCAGCGATCCAGGGTTCGCGGGCGTGCCACCAGTCGGCCGCGGAGTCGATCCGCGGAGCCAGTTCGCGCAGCAACTCCCGGCCGGCGCGCGCGTCGTCGACGTGGAGCATCACATGCGTGCCGTAGTAGGGCTCCGGTCGATAGCGCAGCACCGTCGCTTGGATGTCGTCGAGCTCGACCGTGACCCGTCCGCGGGGAAGGTCGCCGCCGGTGCGGTCGGTGACGGTCATCCCGGGTCCTGGTCGCCGACCTTGTCGAGGAACTCGTCGACGGCCGCGCCGACGCGCTTCAACCGACGCGTGTCCGCCACCGTCAGATCCGGATTGGCGACGTACCAGGCCTGGGCCGAGAGCTGGTGCTCGGCGAGCCAGTCTTTCACCGACGCGCTGCGAATCCCCGGCCAGCCCTCGATGTTGCAGAACAACAAATCCAGGGCGTCGGGAATCTTCGACACGAAGTCGTCGATGTAGGCGTCCCATTCGCCATCGTAGGCGGTGGCGAACAGCAGCTTCGTATCGTTGTCCAAGAACACGAAGCGCATGTCGTGGACGGTGCCGACCATGTCGGCGCCCTGGAAATTGCCTTGCAGCAGCTCCAACAGCCCGCGAAGTCGTTTCGCCCCGCCTTCCGCGAACGGAAGGATCACGGTGAGCTCCGAGACCCCGCCCTGCCGGGCGCCGACCCGGCCGGCGCTTTGCGCCACCGTCGCCGCTGCCAATTCCCGGGTGAGTGCGGGGAGTCCCCTTTCCAGTGCCGATCCGCCCACCTCCGACGCGTCGGCATAGAGTTCGCGCAGCTTCTGGATCTTCTGCTTGACGGTCTGTTCCTGATCCGCGCTGGTCGGTGTCTGCGTTGACGCTGCCATGTCTCCTCCTCCGTTCCCGCTTGTCTGAGCTGTCGGGGCTATTCGCCGACCTTGTCCAGGAACTCGTCGACGGCCGCGCCGACGCGCTTCAACCGACGCGTGTCCGCCACCGTCAGATCCGGCTCGGCGACGAACCAGCCCTCGGCGGTGACCTGGTGCCGTGTGAAGTAGTCCTTCGCGTCCGGGCTGTGGATCCCCGGCCAACCCTCGAAAGAGGAGGAAAGGATGTCCATGTAGTCGGGGATCTTCGCGATAAAGTCATCGATGTAGGCGTCCCACTCGCCGTCGTACGCGGTGGCGAGGAGCAGCCTTGTGTCGTTGTCCAAGAACACGAACCGCATATCGTGCACCGTGCCGACCTTGTTCGCGCCATCAAGGTTGCCGTTCAGCAACCTCAGGAAAGCCCGCAGCCGCTCGGCTCCACCCGGCGCGAGCGGGACGAGCAGGGTCAGCTCCGAGACCTTGCCGAGACGGCTACCGGCGCGACCCGCGCTCACCACCGGTGGCGGTGGTTCCTGCGACGCCTGTGCGGACACCTCCTTGAGCACGTTCTCGAACGCTTTCCGGCCCACCTCCGGCGCGTCGGCGAACAGCCCGCGCAGATGCTGAAGCTGCTGCTCGACCGTCGGCTCGTGTCCGGGATGTGCCTGTACGTCGGCTGGCATGGGTTCTTCTCCTTCCGGGTTGTCCGAGCCGGCCGGGCTACTCGCCGACCTTGTCCAGGAACTCGTCGACGGCCGCGCCGAGCCGCCTCAACCGCCGTGTCTCGGCCACGGTCTGGTCGTCGGCGACGTACCAGCCCTCGGCCGTGACCTGGTGCTCGGCGAGATCGTCCTGCGGCTGCGGGCTGCGGACCCCCGGCCAGCCCTCCCAGGCGGAGTCGATGATGTCCAGGAAGTCGGGGATCTTCGTCGCGAAGTCGTCGATGTAGGCGTCCCATTCGCCGTCGTAGGCGGTGGCGAACAGCAGCTTCGTGTCGTTGTCCAGGAACACGAAGCGCATGTCGTGGACGGTGCCCACGTCGTCCGCGCCGGCGAGGTTGCCACCGAACAGCCGCAGGAACGCGCGCAGGCGCCGCGCGCCGCCGGGGGCCAAGGGGACGATGATCGTCAGCTCGGAGAACTTGCCCAGCCGGCTCCCGATCCTCCCGGCGCTCTCCACCGGCGGTGGCGGCTTCCGGGACGCGTCCGACGCCGGTCTGCTGAGCACGTTCTCCAGTGCCGTCCTGCCCACCTCCGCCGCGTCGGCGAACAGCTCTCGCAGCATCGCGATCTTCTGCTCAACCGTCCGCGCCTCGCCGGGGCGTGCTTCGCCCGGAGTGTCGGTAATCATTCCGTCTCCTTCCGGTTGTGTCGGCTCGCGTCACGGCCGCCCGGCGAGGTACGCGGCACTACCTGCCGGGGGTGACGGGCTCGGCACGGGCGGGCTGCTGCGGCCGCGCACCTACCGTCTGCGGAGGGCGGCCTGGAGCCGGTCCAGCTCGAGTCTGGCTGCGCGCTCGACGAGGATGGGCAGGTAGGCGTGGATCCGCGCACCGGCGAAGCGGGAGCGCTCGCGTGCGATGTGGTCCCGCACCAGTGCGGAGTCGAGCGTCGTGTAGACGCGCGCGAGCCGGTGCTCCAGATGTGTGAACTGCGTGTCCAGTTGCTCGGACGCGATGGAGTCCATCGTGTGTGCGCCCACTGTTGCCTCCGGTCCGGTGCGGTCTCGCTGCACCGGTCTGCCAGGGATTTATTGCACCCCGTCACGGTGAACGGTAGATGAACGAACGGGTCGTCACCATGCGCTGCTGCATGGTTGCGGACCTGGGGCGAGCCCCGCAGCGCGCCGACCTGTCACAGTTCGCGACGTGATGTGAAAAATGTGCGACACCGAGGAAGCGCTGGTGGGTACCCAAAACGACCTTCGGTCCGGCGCGGCATCGTCGCCGCCACGGGCGTGGCCCGGCGGTCGCCTCGTCGATCACGCTCGCGGGATCGAGCCGTCGATGGGCGCGATGATGTGCAGTCACGCCAAGCACTGCGCGTTGATGCGGCCTGGGCTAGGGATTGAGGTGGTTGTCGTGGCCTTCGCCGATCCGTGGTCAACGTTGCAACGGGGTGGAAGCGCAGTCTCGGATCAGCGTCCGCGAGGCGCGGGACAGGGACGTCCCGTCACTCACCCTCCGGCTAGGTCATCGAGCGTCCGACCCAGGGCCAGTTCCGCAGACCGAGTCTGCAGACCGTGCCGGAATGCGGCCTGGATCCGGCTCTGTGCCTCGGGGTTGTGTGCCGCTTCGCCGAACAGGTCGGAGTCGCGCTGGTCGAGACGATCATGCCGCTGTGCAAGCGGGGCCGGCTCGGGCCATATCTTCGCTGTCCTGAAGAAGTTCGTTCAGCACCAGTGAACAATTTTGCGCCGGATCGATCTGCCAACAGCACCGCTGCTCGATGCGATCATGGCTGCGCAATCGCTTCACCTGCGTCGGCAACCGCGTCCCGCTTGACAATCGTCGCGGCGGACTTGCTGTGGGTGCGCACTGGTTAACGCTTTACGAGCCCTCCGGTTTGCGTGTGAGGACTTTCGTCCCTGGCGCCCTTCGGGTTGGCCCCCACAGAATGACCGGCGAGCAGTCGGGCGGGGAGTCGGGGCCCAACGGGGAGCGCCCGACTGCTCGACTACCCACGAAAAACAAGGGGTTCGCTCAAGTCGGGTCCTGTTGGTGAGTCGATCCTGCGGTAAAGCGGTTGGGTCGAGCGCGGGATGCCCGCGACCTTGTGGGCATCGGCATCGGCCTTGACCTCGAGCTGAAATGTCGCCGCGCATGACCGGCGAGATCCTTCACGTCGACGCAACCGATCAACATTCGCCCACGTGTGGCCGGACTCCCGGCAAAAATTCACGTTGGTGTGAAACGGAAACCAGCTGGAATCGAGGCTTGGCGAGGGGACACTGGTCGTGTGGTAACGCGACGCTCGTACCCCGTGTCAACGGCGGCTGAATCTGGACCCCGTGGGGACGGATGAAAACGGACCCCCTGTTGGTTCGTTGTTTGTCGTTGGCTTTGGTGGGCGGTGGGACTCGGCCGAGGTCTCGGTCCTTGAGGCGGTAGCTGTCTCCCTTCATCGAGATCACTTCAGCGTGGTGGACGAGGCGGTCGAGCATGGCTGCGGCGACGACGTCGTCGCCGAAGACCTCACCCCAGCGCCCGAACGGCTTGTTCGACGTGACGATCAAGCTGGCGCGCTCATAACGCGACGAGACCAGCTGGAAGAACAGGTTCGCCGCCTCTGCCTCGAACGGGATGTAGCCGACCTCGTCGACGATGAGCAGCCGGATCCGCCCGAGTTTGACCAGCTCGGCCTGAAGCTTCCCGGCGTGGTGAGCGTCGGCGAGGCGGGCGACCCACTCGGCGGCGGTGGCGAACGCGACCCGGTGCCCGGCCTGGCAGGCCCGCATCCCCAGCCCGATCGACAGATGTGTCTTCCCGGTCCCCGGCGGGCCGAGAAACACGACGTTCTCATTGGCGGTGATGAAGTCCAGGGTGCCGAGGTGGGTGATGGTGTCGCGTTTGAGGGAGCGCTGGTGGTCGAAGTCGAACTCCTCCAACGACTTCCGCGCCAGGGACTGAGCGGAGCGGATGCGGCCCTCACCGCCGTGGGACTCCCGCGCGGCGACCTCGCGTTGCAGGCAGGCAGCGAGGAACTCCTCGTGCGTCCAGTTCTCGGCCCGGGCCCGTTCGGCCAGCCGCTCGACGGCCTGGCTCAAGGACGGGGCCTTCAACGCGCGAGTGAGGTAAGCGATCTCGCCGGCGATATTGCGGCCGCTGGTCTCGGCGGTGGCTTTCGTGGTGGCCATCAGGCGATCCCCTCTTCGCTGCTCTCGAGACCGAACAGGCGGTCGTAGTCGGTCAGGGCCCGGTGCTCGACGCTGGTGTCGACCTTCGGAACCGCGGTCAGCCGGCGGGCCTGGCGCAGCTGGGCGGCTGCGGCCGCGTGGACGGGGTCGGTGATGCTCTGGTGATCGGCCCAGCAGCGGGTATGCCGGGCGACCTCGACGTCCTCGCAGGTGACCACGACCTCGTCGAGATCGGCGGCGAAATGGACGCGGCGTCCGACGACACTCGGGTGGACCGAGTAGTCGTTGGAGTCGAGGCGCAGGTAGTGATCTCGCGGCAGGCGGATGGTCGATCGCCAGCCGGTCACCGGCGCGACCGGCGGCAGCTCGATCATCGCGGTCTGATCAGCCGCCCAGCGATCGACCGGGCGGCAACCCAACCGCCGATGCCGGCGCTGGTTGGCCAGCTGCAGCCGTCGCCACCGACAGGCCCCTGGGATTCGGCGGCCCGTGCGTGGCGACAGACCTCCGGCCCGCCGCAGACCCGCAGGTCAGGCGCCTTCCCGATCGGGCGTCGTCGAGCACGGCCCAGGCCCACTCGACTGGGACCGCTCGGCTACAAAATTAATCTTTGTATCGCAGTCCGCGCGCGAAAGCGCACGCCCAGACTCACGGTTCAGCCGATCGGCCCATCCGTTCGGGGCAACTGCCCAGGCTCGACCGGTCGAGCAGGCGGCCGCTGATCGGCGCTCCCCTGGCTGACTTTCTAGCGGTGTCCAAACCGCTTCCGAGTGCCCGTCTTCCTGCAGCAGCGGCATCTGGACGGTTGGTCGTGTGTATGTAGCTAGATGTGGGTCATCCGGCCTCCCGGACCGCGGCCAGCGCCGAGGGAGTGGTCTGGAACGCGGCGGTGACCAGCTGACGGGTGTAGGCGTGCTGCGGGTTGCTGAGCAGGGTTTCCGTGGGCCCTGATTCGACGATCTTCCCGTTCTTCATGACGATTAGCCTGTCGCATAGGCCGTCGACGATCTGCAGGTCGTGGGTGACGATCGCGAAAACCCGGTGTGGTCCGCGGCAGGTGACGTTCAGCAAGTCGACGATTTGCCGCCGGACTAGCAGGTCCAGCGCGGACGTGGGTTCGTCGGCAAAGAGGATTTCTGGGCTCAGCAGCAGTGATCGAGCGATGATGACGCGCTGCTGCTGACCGCCGGAGAGTTGCCGGGGACGTTTTCGGCCGTGCTCGGCGGCCAGGCCGACCCGTTCGAGGCTGTCGGCGATGAGCCGTCGGCGGGCGGCTCGGTCGGGTGCGAGGTGGTGCGCGTCGACGACTTCGGCGAGGTGCTGTTCCATGGTGACGCGCGCGTCGAGAGCACCACCTGCATGTTGGGGTATCAGCTGAAGCTGGCGGCGGCGCTCGCGCCAGGCACGTCCGGCTGTCGGCAGTGGGCGTCCGTTCACGAGCACGGTGCCCTCGTGCGGTTGTTCGATTCCGGTCAGGATGCGGGCGAGGGTGCTCTTGCCCGAGCCGGATTCGCCGACGATGCCGAGGCTTTCGCCCTTCTGGACGGTGAGGTCCACTCCGTCGAGGGCCACGACTCGGTCCTTGAGGCCTCGGCCGTACACCTGCCGCACGCCGTGGGCTTCCACCGCGGCCATCAGAGGGCCTCCTCTTCCTGGCGGCGGTGCTGTCCGCGGTTGGGCAAGGCGCCGATGAGCTCGCGTGTGTAGTCGTGCTGGGGGTGGTGCAGAACCTCGTCGACACTTCCCTGTTCGACCAGGCGCCCCTGATACATCACCGCGATGTCATCGGCGATCTGCGCGGCGACGGTGAGGTCGTGGGTGATCAGCAGCATTCCGAGGTCTTCTTCTCGGACCAAGCGGCGGAGCAACGTGGCGATCCGAGCCTGGGTGGTCACGTCGAGTGCGGAGGTGGGCTCGTCCGCGATGAGCACCGACGGGCTCGCGGCGAGCACGGCCGCGAGTAAAACGCGCTGCGCCAGCCCGCCCGACAGCTGGTGCGGATAGCGGTGTGCGTGCCGTTCGACGTCGGGGACTTCGGCGCGTTTCAGGTAGTCGAGCGCAGTATCGTGTCGCTTCTGCCGGGGGACGCCCAGCGCACGCAGCGCCTCTTCCACTTGCCAGATGACCCGGCGCGTGGGGTTAAGGGCGTTTCCGGCGTCTTGGAACATGTACCCAACGAGGCCCACGGTTGTGACTTTTCCTCGCGTGGTCATCGACGAGGGCAGCAGCCCGGCGAGTGCTTTGGCGAGTGTGGTCTTGCCCGAGCCGGACTCGCCGACGATGGCCATCGCCCGGCCAGCGTTGAGGCTGAGGTTGACGTCGGCCACCAGCATCTTGGTGTCGCCGTAGGGCAGCGTGGCGCTCACGGCCAGGCTTTCGACGGTGAGCAGATTCGTCTCAGCCGGCATGGCGAATCATCCGATTTTGAAGGTGGTCGCCGATGATGCCCACAGCGAGGCTGATGAGGAAGATGGCCAGTCCGGGCACGACGACGACCCACCATGCCGACGCCAGGTACTGCTCGCCGGTGCCGACCATCTGCCCGAGGCTCGTGGCGGGCGGGCGGATGCCGAGTCCGAGGAACGAAAGCGCGCTCTCGAGCAGAATCTTTGTGGGGAAGGCCAGGGTGATCTGGACGACCAGCGGGGCGACCAGGGCCGGCAGCAGGTGATGCCGCACGGTGGTGAACCGCGAGACACCAAGGTTCAGGGTGGACTGCACGTAACCACTGCGGCGTACCGACATCACCTCGGCGCGGGTGACGCGGGCGATGCGTTCCCATCCTTCGACGGCGAGGATGATCACCAGCACCGTGGGTGTGCCGCCGAAGAACACCAGGGCGCCAAGAGCGAGGATGAATGCCGGAATCGACGACTGTACGTCGATGAAGAAGGACACCACGGTGTCGACGCCTTTGCCGAACCAGCCGGCCAGCGCACCCAGGACTGCACCGATGAGTCCGGACAGCAGCGTGGCGCTGCCGGCGATCAGCACACTCGCCTGCGTCGCGTAGAACAGCTGGCTGACGATGTCGCGTCCGAGCTGGTCGGTGCCCAGCAGGTGGTGTGCAGAGGGAGGCTGGAGTCGCTGCGTGATCGCTGCGGCTTCCAGCGGTTCGGGCGCGATCACCTGGGCGAGGATGGTGACCAGGAGAATTATCGCGACAAGGGCCAGGGCGATGATCAGCGACCACGCCGGAAACCGGCGCCGCCGATGTCCCCCTCGCGCGGAGACGGTGGCTCGAGTCAGGGGCTGTTGCTCGGTGAGTGCCATCAGCTGCTTCTCAATCGCGGATCGACGAGCCGGTAGGACAGGTCGGTGAGCGCGTGCACGATGACCACGCTTACGGTGACTAGCACGACGACGCATTGCACGACCGCGTAGTCGTTTTGCTGTGAAGCTCGGACGAGCAGCGCCCCGATGCCCGGCCAGCCGAAGAGGACCTCCACGATCGACGACCCGGCGACCAAGTAGGCGAAGTCGAACCCGACGATGGTCAGGATTGGGCGGGCCGCGTTCGGTAAGGCGTGGGCCAGAATTTGTCTCCGGCGGCTGACGTGGACCGCGCGGGCGTGCGCCACGCATGGCAGGGCCAGCGCCTCGATCATGGAGGTCTGCGTGACTCGGGCGAGGATCGCGGCTGGCGGGAGCGCCATCGTCAGCGTGGGCATGACGATGCTGGCAGCGGTGGTGTTGCCGGTGGTGGGGAACCACTGCAGTTTCACCCCGAGAACCAGGATCAGGATGATGCCGATGACGAAGTTCGGCAGGGCGGCGAACCCGATAGCAGTGGAGCTGATGATGCGGCCGAGGTGTCCACTGGAGTGGGCGGCGGCGAGGATGCCGACGGCCAGCCCGACGGCGGTCGAGACGAGGAACGCGGGGATCGCGATCTGCAGTGTCGCCGGAATGCTGCGCACGACGATGTGGAGCGCTCCGTCGGCATCGAAGTAGGAGGTGCCGAAGTCACCGTGTGCCAAGCCGCGCAGGTACAGCAGGTACTGCTGCCATAGGGGTGCGTCGAGACCGAAGAGGTGTCGGTAGTGGTCAGCGATTTCTGGTGGAGCGTTCTCGGGAACGAAGGCACGGACGGGGTCCCCGGTCAGCCGGGTCACGAAGAACACCAGGGTGATCACGATCAGGATCGCGGTGAGGCTCCGGATGACGCGGGTGAGGACAGCGCGGGTCATGGAATCACCGCGTCATCCCGAGGTCTTGTTCGCGCAGGAGACGCACGCGGACGGTGTCTCCGGAGAGCCGGTACTCGACGGCGCCGTTGCAGCGTAGGCCCAGTTGCCACACCGACTCGCCCGCCGGGACCGCTCCGATCGCCGGTGCCCCTACGAGTAGCGCGCCGGCGCTGTAGAGCACGACGTGTTCGTGGAGGTGGCCGAAGCCGATCAGCTTGACCACGCCCGATCTGGCCAGTTCATGCAGGCGGCTGCGGGAGCGGAGCCCGACCGCTTTGTTCACGAAGAGATCCTCGCCCAGGGTATTGATGGACGGCGGTTTGTGCATGAACAGCCCCACAGGCCGGCCGTCGGCGCCGGCCAGCTGCTCGTCGAGCCAGGCCCACTGTTCGGTTTCCTCCTCGAGGAGGTGGTTGTCGAACAGCTGCGAATTCAGGCCGATCATGGTCCAGTCGCCGATGGTGATCGCCCAGCGGTCGGGGCCGAAGTGCGATCGGAACCGTTTCAGCCGTTCCGGAGTCGTCAGGCCCCGGTAGGGATCGGGCTCGGTGTCACCGATGTCGTGGTTTCCCGGAATGATGCGCCACGGCGTGGTCAGTCGCCGCATCTGGAACGCCGCGAACTCGTAGTCGGTGTCGGAGTCGGGGTCGTCGTGGACGACGTCTCCGGTGTGGATGACGAGGTCCGGCCGCGACTTTTCCGTGTACCGGACGACCGAGGTCCACATCTGCCGCCCAAGCGGGTGCTCCGGTGACATGTGCGTGTCGGAGATGTGCAGGACGGTGGTTTGGGATAACAGGTTCATGCTCAGCTTCCTGGTAGGGGGGCGAATCGCATCCAGTACCGCGGGTCGGGAGTGAAGTGCACACCGTCGCGGACGCCGTCGATCTCCACCGGCCGCCAGATATCGATCGACGGCACCTCCGTGGTCCACAAGCGGGCGATGGTGTCGAACGCCTTCGCCCGTTCTGCCTGGTTCGTGCTGGTGGCGAGGACGGTGCCCGCCTCCGACATCGCGGCCGAGGGAACGTAACGACCCGACTTCACGAACGTGGCCTTCGAGGAGAGCCAGTCGGTGTAGATGGGAGAGGTGGGGTCATTGCCCAGTTGCAGGTTGCTGGAGGTCGCGTAGGCGTTGAGCTTTTTGTAGTTCAGCAGGGTGTAGTTGGCGACGGGGTCCAACGTGACGTTCAAGCCCGCCTGCTTCCACATCGGCAGCATCACCTGCAGCGCCTGGTCCAGGTTCGGGTAGTAGTTGCCGATGTACTGCAGGTCGATCGGCTGTCCGTGGTAGCCGGCGCTCGCGAGCAGGGACTTCGCCTCGGCGAGGTTCTGCTGCGCCACCGGGATCGCACGGTTGTAGAAGCCGTCGAAGGCAGGGAGATTGAATCCGTCGTAGACCGTCGCCTGGCCGTTCCACAGGGACGCGGCGATGCCCTGGCGGTCGACGGCCAGCAGCATCGCCCGCCGGACCTTCGGATCGCTGGTGGGCTTGCCGAGTTGGTTGGTCATGAACGCCAGCTGGAGCACGTTGTTGACCGGGGTGGAGACGAGCAGCTGGCCGTTGCTCTTCACTTGCTGGCTCTGATCCGGCGGGATCGAGGTCGCGATGTCGTACTGGCCAGTGGCCAGTCCGGAGATGCGTGCGGTGACGTCGGAGACCTGTTTGAAGGTGAGGGTTTGGTATGTCGGCTTCGGTCCCCAGTAATTCTTGTTCGCCGTCAGCACCACCTCTTGGCCCGGCTGGACGGACTGCGACTGGTAGGGCCCGGTCCCGATCGGGTGCACGCCGAACTGCTGCAGGCCGACCTTTTCCAGGTAGGCCTTGGGCACGACGAACCCGATTTGCGACGCGAGGCGGTCAAGCAGCGCCGGATCCGGTTGTGCTGTGGTGATTTCGACTGTGTCCGCGTTCTTCACGACGACGCCGGAAAAGGTCGAGGCGAGGGCGGAGGGCTCGATGGCTTTGGGCCCCCACAACCGCTGCGACGACAGCGTGAAGGCGACGTCATCGGCTGTCATCGGTGTGCCGTCCTGGAAGGTGACACCTCGGCGGATGGTCAGGTCGGTGACGGTGGGCGAGACCTGTTTCCAGGCGGTCGCCAGCCCGGGCGTGAGTTTCCCGGTCGTCTGGTTCCTGACGATCAGCGGATCGAAGATGTTGCTGGTGATCCGCATGGCGTCAATGGCCTGGCTCGAGCCGGAGTAGGGCGGCGCGACGGTGGGGATGGCGATCCTCAGGTCGGAACCCGCGGCTGTCGGGGCGGACGGTGTCGAGGTGCCGCACGCAACGAGGCACGCGGAAGCGAGGGTGATGGCGGCCAGGCTCGCCAGAGCTCTGGCGGCACTGTTGCGACCTAGAGTCATGGTGCGTCCCTTTGGGTAGGGTGCGAGATCGCGGCCAGAATAATCCCGTCGGACAGTCCATTGGAGTCAAAATTGGTTTCTTCGCGCTCCGTTGACCTCGACGAACTTCGTGCGTTACTCGGTGAGTGGCGCAACGGCAGCGGATCGTTGGCCGAGCGGCTGGCCGCCGCTGTCGAACAAGCTATCGAACGCGGAGAGTTACTGCAGACGTGGCGACTGCCAGCCGAACGCAGCATCGCCGAGGAGCTGGGGGTCGGCCGCAGCACGGTGGTCCGAAGCATGGAAGTCCTGGCCGCACGGGGAATCGTGCACCGGGTACAAGGCGCGGGAAGCTTCATTACGGGTAAGCGGAGTTCACCTCGAACCGCCTCACTGCCGCCCGGATTGCGGTCGAAGTACCAGATGGGTGAGTACACCGGACCGGGCATTATCGCGGCGACCGTACCGTCATCGGCCGACCTGCCGGCCGACGCGCTGACGGTGACCGCGAGCGAACTGCTGGACGCCTCTCCAGACGGGGAGCCCCCTGGAAGCGGTTACCACCTGGCGGGCCTCGCTGGCACGCGCAGGGCGATCTCGGCGATGCTTACCGCACACGGCCTGCCGACCGGCCCGAACGCCGTCATCGTCACCACCGGCGCCACCCAGTCGCTGTCGCTCGTCTTCGATCAGGCGCTGGCGCCCGGTGATGTGGTCGTGGTGGAGTCTCCGACCTTCCCCCCGACGCTGGATTTGCTGCGTCGGGCTGGCGTGCAGGTGGTGTCCGTGCGCACAGGCGACGCGGCGGTGGACACCGAGGGCCTGGCGAAGGTCGCTCTGAAGGCACGCGCCAAGATGGCGGTCGTCACGGCTACGTGCAACGTCGCCACCGGCCACAGTGTCACGTCCGAAGACAGACGCGCTCTTGTCCGCATCGCAGAGGCCGGAGTGACGGTCGTCGACGACTGCACGCTGGCCGACTACCACCCCATGCCCCAGCCGAGACCGCTGGCGGCCATGTCCGACCAGCGCTCCATCATCACGGTCGGCTCATTCAACAAGATCTACTGGGGCGGGCTCAGGATGGGCTGGATCCGTTCGCACCCAACCCTTGTCCCATCGCTCGTACGAACTAAAGCGAAGACCGACACAGGATCGTCGGTCCCCAGCCAGCTCATCCTGGCCAAGCTGCTCCGGCACCACGACACGATCGCGGACCTACGCCGCCTCCAGGTGCAGCGGCGAGCTGCAGCGACCCGGGACTTCATCGGCCGTGAGCTGCCGGACTGGATTATCGAAGGTCCCGGACATGGACCCGCGATGTGGATCCGCTTGCCGGTCAGGGACAGCGCCGAATTCGTCGCCTTCGCCTACCAGCAAGGCACGGCGGTCGGATACGGCGGGATGTACCGCAGCGACGGCCGGGCATCTCAGCACATCCGGCTCACTCTGACCTCGGGCGACGACGAAGTCGCACGAGGGGTGGCCGACCTCAAGGCGGCGTGGTCAGCGTTCCCGGACCGCCGCCGTACCCGCAAGGGGAATGCGCGCTAGCACTCGGTAACGCTTCGCACCGCACAGCGTCTCGCTGGCGAACACGCACACTTCGTCGACGTCCCAGCCTCCGCTCAAGGGTGCGCCGAGCATCGAGGAAGCCCACTCGAGTTCGCCGGCGGTCGTCGGAAGGGCGACCGTCATGTGCCCGAAGAACGTCAGCGGCTCGTGGGCGGATGCCTCTTTGCGCACCGTCGCCCGGGCTGCCGTTGCAAGGTCGTCCGCACCGGTGACGGGAACGACGAGAGCGTTCGGGCCGAACAGCTGAATCTTCGCACCGAAGTGGACACGACGGCGCGCGATCTTCGCGCAGGCGTTCCTGAGGTGGTCGAAGTCACGGGATTCGGCTGGGACGTCGCCGAGAAAGCGCAATGTGACGTGGAAGTGGCCGAGCCCCACCCACGCCGCAGCAGGTGCAGAGCTCAAGCGGGCGAGAGCCGCCGAGACCGATCTCCGGGTGGTCAGTGGCGGCTCGAGTCCGATATATGCGCGCAACGCCGACGTCCTTCCTCGTGCGAATTCCATGATGGACGGCGATCTCCATGATCGTGCCGTGCATGGTGAACAGACCGGCGCCTGCTGGCCCCGGGCGGAGCGTTATTAAGTGATGACACTGGTGGTCGGTACCGCGTCGGGCGGGTCCAGATCGAGCACCAGGTCGCTGAGGCGGCGGATGGTGTGGGTGATATACGGGGTGATGGTGGCCAGGTCATCGTGGTCGACCACGTTGCCCTCGGACGCGAAGGCGTTGGCGGCCGGCGTCGGTGATGTCCAGCGCGGTGGAGTAGATCGCGCAGTTGGCCATCAGCTCGTTGAACTTGACCACCAGCTCGTGGTGGTCGGGGTCGTTGTGGCCGATCAGTCGTCCGCCGACCATCAGCCATTCCGAGTAGCCGTGGAACGCCTCGGCTTTGTTGGTGATCGCGGTGATCTGCTCGCGCAGCTCCGGCTCCGACAGGTACCGCAGCAGCGTGATCGTGCGGATCACGCGGCCGAGTTCGCGGAACGCCCGGTACAGCCGGTTCTTGCGGGAGTGGTTCCCGAGCCGGCGCAGCAGCGTCACCGACGACACCCGGCCCTCGCGGATGGAGATCGCGGTGCGCAGCAGGTCGGTCCAGTGCTCGTCCCGCGCCGCCGTGCGGCACTCGTGCACGAGGCTGACCAGCAGCGTCAGCCGCTTGTCGTCATTGAGAACCTTGCGCATGTCCGCCGCGTCGGTCACCCGAGCCTCGCCGGCGAAGTGCGCGATCTTGCCCGGCGGGATGCCCTCAAGCCACTACCGGCCTCTGACCAGCCGCTACCGAGGCCCGCGGCAGGTTTCTGGCGTATTCCGGAACCGCCGCATATCGCATCGGATGCGCATTGGCGACACCATGAGACCCGTGATCCGGCCTTGGGAAACCCGAACGTGAGCTGCAGGTCGTGTCGACGCCGAACTTATCGGTCTGAACGACACCGAGGTCACGGGGCTACTTGGCAAACCCCGATTGAGCAGGGTGAACACCGCGTCGTTCGCATTGGATGCGAAGATTTCGCGTCTGATGCGAACGCCGGAGAGTGATGGATGGCGGGTCAACAAGATCGGTTGCCGGGTGCCGCACGGCTCCAGCTCACCGACGGGATCGCGCTGCTTCGCCCGGAGGAGCAGGTGTTCGAGGCGATGCTGGACGGTTGGAGGAACCAGCAACTCGCGTGGAACCTGGCGTTCTCCACGATCGACAAGCGACACGGGCGCCTGCGTGCGTTCGTCGCGCACGCCCAGGCGTGGCCGTGGCAGTGGACATCGCAGCTAGCGGAGAGTGGTTCGGCGATCTACGGGCGGTTCGTGGTTGCGCGCAGTCGACGCTGCGGTCCTATCAGGACGCTCTGCGGTCGTTCTGCCACTACGTAACCGACCCGGCCTACGGCTGGCCGGAGGTATGTGAGCAGCGGTTCGGCACCTATCCGGTGCAGGTCGTGCACGAGTGGAACGCGGCCACCCACGTCCAGGACGCGGAGGCGCAGCCGGAGAAGCGTGCGTTCACGATCGACGAGTTGCAGGACTTCTTCGACTACGCCGACGAGCAGGTCACCGTCGCTCGCGACCGCGGCCGCAAGGGCTGGCTGCCTGCGTTCCGCGACGCCACGTTGTTCAAGACCGCCTACGGCTATGGGTTGCGGCGCAACGAAACTCGGATGCTCGATCTTGCCGACATCGGCCCGAATCCGCACGGGCCCGAGTTCGGCGACTGTGGTCTGGTTCACGTCCGGCACGGCAAGGCGAAGAAGGGGTCGCCGCCGAAACGGCGCAGCGTCGCGACCGTCTGGACCTGGACCGCCGACATCCTCGACGAGTGGATCACCGAATTCCGGCCCCGGCTCGCGATTCCGGGCACCCGTGCGCTCTGGCCCTCCGAACGCGGCCCCCGGATCGGGCTGCAGCGGATCAACTCCCGATTCGCCACCTACCGCGACGCTCTCGGCCTCGATCCTGGCCTCGATTTCCACGGGCTGCGGCGTTCTTACGTCACCCATCTCATCGAGGCCGGCTACGACCCGTTCTTCGTCCAGCAGCAGGTCGGCCACGAACACGCGAGCACAACTTCGATCTACACCTGCGTCTCCTCGGACTTCCGCATCCGCACAGTGCGCCGCGCCATCGACCAGACCCTGAACGCCGCCCTCGAGATCGACGACACCCGGAGGAACCGATGAAACGCCAGGTCAGCTACAAATGGCGGCTGCGTGAAGTCATGGCCGCGCACGGCATGTTCACCATCAGCGACCTCGTCGAACCGCTCGTCGACCGCGGCATCAACCTGTCGGTCTCCCAGGTCCACCGGCTCGCCACCGGAACCCCCGAACGCCTCTCGCTGCCGGTCCTGGCCGCGCTTTGCGACATCTTCGCCTGCACACCGGCCGACCTGATCGCGACCAAGGCCGAGACCGCGGCCGTCCGCAAGACCGCCACCGACGACGGGGTGGTCAATCTCAACGCCGTCCGGCCGAAGCGGGCCCGGCTGCGCCCCGAATCGTGACCAGAAAGGCGCTGACCTGCGACAACTGCGGCATCGAAGGACGCCGTTACCGGCGAGGTCTCTGCGGGCCTTGCGCGCTGGCCGAAGACCTCGACACAGTGCTCGACGACGGCTCCGGGCAAGTCCGGCCGGAGCTGCTGCCGTTCCGGGACGGCATGGCGGCGATGCGCAGTCCGCGCGCCGGCGTGAGCTGGCTGGCTCGTCCGCACGTCGAGCAGATGCTGCGGACGCTGGCGATGCCGGAAAGGCCGCTCACGCACGAGACCCTGGATGGCATGACACCGTGGCGATCGGTTGCTTACCTGCGGGATCTGCTGATGCAGCACGGGGTCCTGCCCAGGGTCGATCGCCACCTCGTCCTCTTCGGACGGTGGCTGGGCGAGCGTCTGAACGAGATCGACCAGCCCGAGCAGCGCAAGCTCGTGGAACGCTTCGCCTCCTGGCATGTCCAGCGCCGGCTTCGCGCGTTCGCCGACCGCGGCCCGGTCACCGAGCAACAGACTCAGCAGGCCCGTGAAGAGATCCGGCAGGCCCTCGGCTTCCTGGCCTGGCTGCACCAGCGCGACCGGCGCCTGGCCACCTGCCGCCAAGCCGACATCGACGCTTGGTACGCCCAGGGTTACATCGCCCACCGACTCACCCAGGCATTCCTGCGCTGGGCGATGAGCAACAAGCTGCTGGTCAAGGTGACGATCCCGCACCGCAGCACGGTCAACCCGGCCCCGCTTGACCAGCACCACCATCTCGCGGTGATCCGCGCGCTGCTCACCGAGGAGACAATCCCGCTGCTCACCCGCGTCGCCGCGCTGCTCATGCTGCTCTACGCCCAGCCTCTCACCCGCATCCTGAAACTCACCCTCGACGATGTTCTCGACGCCGACGGCGAGCTCAGCATCCGTCTCGGCGACCCGCCCATCCCCGTTCCCGAGCCGTTCGCCGGACTCCTGCGGCAACACCTGCAACAGCGGCTAAACCTCACCACCGCCACCAACCGCGACGCCCGCTGGCTCTTCCCCGGCCGACGCGCCGGACAGCCCATGGTGACCAGCACGATCGAGATCCGCCTGCGCAAGCACGGCATCTTCGCCCTCAACGGCCGCACCGCCGCGTTACGCCAGCTCGTTCTCCAAGCACCGGCACCGGTCGTCGCCACCATGCTCGGCTACAGCCACGACCACACCGCCCGCACCGCCACCACCGCAGGAACCACCTGGAGCCGCTACGCCCCAGGCGACCACACACGGCTACAAGACCGGAGAACTGACGACAGTTGAATCCGCGAGGTCACCAGGTTCCCACCCCATGGACGGCCACCTTGCCTTTGCCGGTGCGGCAGGGCGACCCGGCCCGAGCGGTACAGGTCGACATTCGGGCAGTCGTGGGCCTCGACCCGGAGGAAGCGTCGATGTCTGAAGCCGTCTGCACGGATGGCCTAAAGTCACCTGCGCGGCGCAGTGTTCGGCCACCTCGCTCGCCCGTGTCCCGTGTCGGCCGAGGCCCGCCCTGCGGCAAGCACGTCGAGCAACATCAGACTAAGGCCCTCAGCGTAACGCGTCCACTGGCTGACAACGCGGAGGCAAGTAAGGGGCCAGCCGCGGCGGATACGTGCGGCGCCGCGATGCAACGTAGAGTGTTCTGCGGTGGCCCGCTGGCTGGGGAACGCCGGTCTCCGATTGGGCTCCGTTGCTCACGGAGCACCCGATACGGCGCGATACTGCCCGACACTGACGCCGAGGAAAAATGCCACCTGACCTGCACGGATTGACCCTGGGTGACACGATGCGACACTCGCTGACACGGCAAACCCGGGGATTAAAAGTCCGCGGCTTTCGTTCGCGGTGATCTGAAACAGGTTGTGATTGCGAGGCGCCTACTGCGATCCTTGGCCTTCAAGATCATGTTCGGTGTGGAAAGATGCCCGGGCGTCTTGACGTCCGGGCATCGCACCTTCGAGGAAGGTCAGGCCGAACGGGGTGGATCTGGCGGCGACCTCGGGCTTTGTGCAAGTTCCTCGAACATCTGTGACGGAGCGCTGTCGTCTATACACTGGCAGCTGTGAGTGTAGGGGAAGGCGTTGCCGACGACGGGCAGCCGGCCGTGGTGCTGTGTGCCGAAGCGGTGCGAGCTGGGAAGCTTCGACCCGTGGAGTTCGACTCTGTGTTTGCGAAGGCAACAGTGTACGGAACTTGCCCGAGCCGACCGGGGGTTGAGGTCGTCGACGTAGCTGGTCGAGGCCGCTGGACGTTCGTGTTCTCCACCCCGTCGCGGCTCGCTGCGCACTCCGGGGACTGCGGCGTCTACGTCACAACGGGAGCTGACCTGTTGGCCCAGCTCCCTGCCGGGGTGGGAGTCATGCTGGACCCTGACGACGAACACCGCTTCCCGATCCTGACCAGGATGCTCCCGCCGCGGACGCTGGCAGCGATGCGCCGCGAGGCCGAGCGGCACCGCCTCCGCAGGGACGCTGCATCCCCGACGGCCGGCACAGAGTGCCAAGAAGAGCGGCGATGACCCTGGACGGGCCCGGATTTCACGTCGACGTCGACGTGCTGGGTGAGGCCGCGAAGGGAATCGGCCAGAGCGTTCATGACCAGCAGACGTTCGAGCTGCGCGGGCTGTGTGGTGACACTGAGCTTTACGGTCACAGCGGTGTGCACGACGCGCTCGCCAACTACTGCGCACGCTGGAGCGCTGGACTGGACACGCTGACCGAAGACGCCGGCGTGATCGGTGACTGCCTCACTCATGTTGCCGAGGTCTATCGCGGAATCGATCAGGCCGCTGTCGGCCGTCTGCGCGCCGATCCCGGCAGCGCTGCGATCGGTAACTGATGGCTGAACTCGACGAGACCGCGGATCCACACGCCCTCGTTCCCGGTGATCCGACCGCGGTCGAGGAGAACGCCCGGGTGTTGCGTGGTCGTTCGCTGGCCACTGGGGAAGTCGGCGACGGGCTCCGCAAGATCGATACAGGCTCGTGGACCGGCCCCGCGGCAACACGTTTCCACGACAAGTTCAGCTACGAGTCGCCGAAGTGGCTCGCTGCCTCAGATTCCTTCGATGCTGTCGCCGAAGCACTGACCGATTACGCCGAATCGCTGCGGTGGGCACAAGGCCAGGCTGTCGAGGCCGCCCACCAGTGGGCACAAGGGCAAGCCGCGACGGCGGACGCAAAAGCACGCTACGAGAAGGACGTCGCCACCGCCGACGCACAGAACCGTCAGCACGCGGCGAACGGTGACCCCGCCCAGGTGACAATCGCGCCGTTCTCCGACCCGGGCGAACCCACCCGACAGGCTGCCCGAGACGTTCTCAATCGAGCACGGCAACAGCTGACCGAGGCAGGAGACCGGGCAGCTGCGACGATCTCTGACGAGGCTGGTGGGGCACCTACGGCATCAGGCTGGCTCGACGACGTGGGTGGATTCTTCGGCGACTTCGGCGAGGGGGTTTGGAACGCGGCCAAGGGCTTGGGTGAGGGGGCTTGGAACCTGGTCCTCGCGGTTGGTGATCCGGGCAACCCCGACCATGAGGGAATCACCGACATTGCTTCGGCGGCATGGCACAACGTCACTCATCCCGTCGACTTCGGCAAGCAGCTTGTCGACTGGAACGACTGGGCCGATCATCCTGGCCGGGCTGCGGGTCAGATCCTCGGCGGTGTGTTCATCGGTGGTGTGGCAGGCAAGGCGCTCAAGGGTGCCCGCGCCGGCGAGAAACCGGACACGGCCGCGGAGCGGCCCGGAGGGCCTCCGGCGGTGAAGGCCACCTTGTCGGAATACTTTCACGGAGGGAGTCCGCCGAAGGTGTCTGATCTGCAGCGCTACGCGGATGCCCAGGGCTGGACGAAGGAGCAGACACCGACGGGCCCGGAAAAGTACGTCGACGACAAGGGAATCGTCCGCATGACACTCAAGCAGGGAAGCGCACGAACGCCTGGCAGCGAAAACCCGCATGTCGAGCTGCGCAACGAGGACGGCGTCCGCACTGACCCGTCCGGGAACCCGGTCACGAGGAAGAGCCCCGGCAACCACACACCGATCACCTGGGATCAGTAAGCATGAAGAACTACACCGATTTCACCGACCTCGCAGAGGTGTATCTGGAGGACAGCTACGTCCTGGCGATCAACGAACGCCCGGACTCCGTGTCATTCACCCTCGACCTCGTGCTCACCCCAGGCCACCCCCGCTACCACGCGCCGCCACCCGACGAGCAGTACTGCTACGCCGACGCCCTGCTAGCCATTGTCAACGCCACGAAGATCGACTGGATCACCCGCTCAGCCCAGACATATCGCGATGCCGCAGGCGAAGAGGACCTCGGCAACATCGACAGCCTGCAATACCACGACGGCTACTACGACATCGCCGGCGACTGGGGCCACGTCCGCGTTCACACCGTAGCCACCCCGCAGCTCACCTTCACCCCGGAGTCATCCGACGCGACGTAGACCCGGGCCTGTTCCGTTTCAGGCCGAATCGATGTGGACCGAGCTGCGCCGACCTGCCCGGTGGCGTGGTGCACGCAGTTCTCCCTGCTGCGGCGTAACCCGACCTGCACTCCGCGCGCCCAATTAGCTCTGAAGATTCCACCCGTTCGGAGAACCCTGCCAAGGCTATTCGCGCGACCCCAGTTCACGGACATCGCACCGCTGCTCCAGTTTTGCTCCAGACTTCTCACCGCCGGCGCTATCGAGCGATCCAAAACTCAAACTTTGGTGGTACGAAAAAACCGCCCTACCTGGAAATTCTGTCCCGGTGGGCGGTGTTTCGTCACTGTGGAGCTAAGGGGACTCGAACCCCTGACCCCCTCACTGCCAGTGAGGTGCGCTACCAGCTGCGCCATAGCCCCGAAGCGAAGGTGAACTCCGCATCTCGTGTGAACAAAGACTACACCCCGCCACAGGCCGCCTTCACCGGGGGGTCCACCAAGGCCCGAAGCCCCCAAAACCCCAGGTCGGACCATGCTTCCGTAACCCGCGGAGCATCCCACCCGGCCGGCGTGGGCCGGCGAGGAAGCGGCCCCGGCTCCAGTCCGCCACAACCAACTGCGACACGACACCTCACCGAACCATCACGGAACGTGACACCACAGCCACCCGGCGCCCTACTCCTGATGAGGCCAACTCAGGCACCGGCGCCACTCCGCCAAGTCCGCGCATCCTCCGCGAGCGAGACCCACCGCCGAGTCCATCGGACCATCCGCCCGCCGGGACCGCAACCCGCCACACCTTCACTAGATGCACGGGCCATCGAGCACTTCGTATTCACGCCATTCACCCACAACATACCGCTTGAAATACGTCTATCGCACGCTGGCGATGAATTGATACTCTCAAATATACCTCCTACCGAACAAGGCGCGCCGTCTGTTTTTCGGCGGCACATCCATTACCTGAATTTCAAATGTGGCAACTCGACCAGAAGGCCCCGACCTCGGCATATACAGCCGGATTCCAGCCATCACACCCTTCCCCGAAATGTGCAGCCGCAGCTGTCGATGGTCACTGACAGCGCTCGTTGTGCTACGGTGCCGGCAAATGGTCCGGAATTCACACAGGTTCCGATCCTGAAACGGCGGACTCGGTGGTCAACCGGCCTGGTTCCATCGGGAGACGAGAGAATGGGGGCTGTCCGTGTCAAGGGAGACCAGCGGGCCCGGCGATCGTGTGCTCGGCAAGGTGGCGGTGCGGATCATGCCGTTCCTCGCGTTGCTGTACTTCGTGAACTACCTGGACCGCGTGAACATCGGGTTCGCCGGGCCCAATGGGATGAACGAGGACCTCGGGTTGACGGCGACGGCGTTCGGGTTCGTGTCGGGCATCTTCTTTCTCGGGTATCTCATCCTCGAAGTGCCGAGCAACCTCGCGCTGCACCGGTTCGGTGCGCGGCGGTGGCTGGCGCGGATCATGATCACCTGGGGTGTTCTCGCGACGGTGCTGGCCTTCGTGCCCAATGCGACCACGCTGGTCGTCCTGCGGTTCCTGCTGGGCGTGGGCGAAGCCGGGTTCTTTCCCGGCATCATCCTGTACCTGACGTATTGGTTCCCGGCCGCGCAGCGGGCGAAGGCCGTAGCGCTGTTCATGGTTGCGGTGCCGGTGTCATCCGCTATCGGGTCCACGGTCTCGAGCCTGTTGATCGCCGGTGGTCACGGGGTGTTCGGTCTGGACGGCTGGCGGTTCATGTTCCTGGTCGAGGGTGTGCCGGCGATCCTGCTGGCGTTCGCGACGTGGTTCTGGCTCACCGACAAGCCGGAAGACGCGAAGTGGCTCAACGCGGACGAGCGGCAGTGGCTCATCACCGAGCTGGAAAACGAACGGAAGGCGACCGTCGCCGAGCACCACTGGCCGCTGAAGAAGGCGCTCACGCACCCGCGGATCCTCGCGCTGGCGTTCGTGTATTTCGCCATCGCCTACGGGCTGTACGCGCTCGGCTTCTTCCTGCCGACGATCATCGCCGGCTTCGGCGCGGAGTTCGGCACAAAGCTCACCGTGGTCCAGTCCGGGCTGGTCAACGCGATCCCGTACGTGATCGGCGCGGTGGTGATGGTGCTCTGGGCCCGCCACGGCGACCGCACCGCGGAGCGCAAGTGGCACGTGGCGCTGCCGATGCTGGTCGGCGGCATCGCCATCCCGATCGCGCTGTACCTGGGCAATCCCTACGCCGCGATGGCCGCCGTGACGGTGTGCGCCGTCGGTGTGTGCTGTGCGCTGCCGACGTTCTGGGCGCTGCCCTCGAACTTCCTCGCCGGAGCTGCCGCTGCGGGAGGGATCGCGCTGATCAACTCACTGGGCAATATCTCCGGCTTCGCGGCGCCGTACATCACTGGCTGGCTGCGCGATCTGACCGGAACGCAGCGCACGGGCTTGTGGGTTGTCGGCGCTTGCATGGTTGCCGGGGCGATCGTCACCATCGCGGTAGGTACCCGGCCACGCCAGTCAGCGGTGGCGGAGCAGAGCGACAGGTCCGCGCAGGGGTCGTAGGCCACCGCTCAAGCGCTACATCATCACGGCGAACATCGTCGCCATGCCCGCGGCCATCAGGGCCTGGGTGGCGATGGCGAGCTGGGCGCGGCTCGAGGCGAGTGGCTTGATGCGACGGCGGGCGAGGAGCTCCGAAAGCCACCACGCACCGGCGACGGCGGAGCCGATGGTGAGCAGCCAGTTCAGCAGGGTGATGAACGGGGACGTGCCGGTGGTGGTCGCCACAATGGGCACGTCGGTCATGTGCATTCCCGGCATGCGCATGACCGGCATCGGAGCACCGTGCCCCGCCAGCGCAGCCGGGGCCGGTGGCGGGCCGACGATCATCGCGGTGTACATCCACGCCATCGCGAGCATCGTCAAGGCGTGGTAAGCGTTCGAGCGGCGATGGCCGGCGACCCGCGCGGCGGACGTGATGAACCACAACGCCGCCAGTAAAGAGAACAGCACAAACCCCGTCGTCGGAAGGGCGGCGCCGGGCGGCCAGGCCGTCAACGCCATCGCGAGACCCATGAGCGCGTGCAAGGAATGGCCGACGACGCCCTGCCAAGGCAGGCGCCCGACGGCGATTCCGTGCACGCGCTCGGCCGCGCAGAGGGCGAAGAGCGCGGTGAGGACCCACCGGAGAACGGGGTCGTGGATCATCGGGCGAGGGCGCGGGTGACGTGGTCGGTGATGCGGGAGTACATGCGGCGGATCGTGTCCGTCTCGTTGGTCATGATGTCGTAGCCGTGGTCCACTTCGGACACCTCGATGTACTCCGCGAGCGCGCCGGCCGCGGAGAGCTTGTCCGCGTACTGCTTGGCCTCGTTGCGCAAGCGGTCGTACTCCGCGGCGATGACCAGAGCCGGTGCGATGCCCGCGATGCCGTCGGCGTTGTCGCCCCAGGCCGGGGAGACGAAGCGGTGGCGGCGGACAGCGCGGTCGGGCACGTAGGCGGTGTCGAAGACCTCGCAGAGCCACGGCTGCAGCACGGCTTTCGAGCCCAACGGCGTCGGCTTCCGCGACGGCGGAGTGACGATGTCGAGCGGCGGGTAGTGCAGGATCTGCAAGGAGATCGCGGGCCCGCCGTTCTCCAGGGCCATCCGCGACACGGCCGCGGACAGGTTTCCGCCCGCGCTTTGGCCGCCGACGCACAGGCGGGTGCCGTCCCAGTCGCGCTCGGGTGCCGACGCCCAGCGGACCACGTCGTAGAACTGTTCGACAGGGGTGGGGAACCGCGTTTGAGGGGCCAGCGCGTAGTCGGTGTTCAGCACGACAACACCGGCGTGCGCGGCCAGAAAGCGGCACCAGGCGTCGTCCTGTTGCCGGTGCCCCACGACAAATCCGCCGCCATGGGCGTTGACGTAGACGCCGGGGACGCCGGCGTCCGACGACGGCGGGAAGTACAGCGTCGCGGCGACCGGACCGTGGCGAGTGTCGACGCTGATGTCGGTGGTGCGGACAGTGATTTCGGGGAACCGAGGTTCGCCGGCGGGGTGGATCGCCGAGTTGATCTTGGCGGCGAACCTGCGGGCGACGATGTCGGCCACCGGCCGTCGCGACAGTACTGACATGAATCCTCGTCTCGTTTAGATCCGGTCGCGGCGACGGTCAGCCCTGGTGCTGCCGGGCGCTCGGGTGGCGCAGGTGATCGCGAGCGACGATCTCCTCCGGCTCCAGCATCGTGATCATCTCCACGCCGGGAGCGCAGATGCACACGGCGACGAACCGCGCCCAGGACTCCGGGTCCGGGTTCGCGACCTGGTAGTGCACGACGTCACCACCGGGCTCCCAGAACGCCTCCCCCGCAACGATTTCCCGCGGCTCCTCGCCTTCCAGCTCGAAGAAGATCTTGCCTTCGGTCACGTAACCGAACACCGGTCCGGAGTGGCGGTGCGGCGCGAGGCCCGGGTCGGCCGGCGGGAGCTCGACGAGCTGCGTCATCGCGTGCGAACCCTCCGGGATCGCGGGCGGAGTGGCGTGGAGGAGATCGGTGACCTGAACGTTTCCCTTGGCCAGCATGGCTGTTTCCTTTCTTCGAGGACGAGCGCGAGGTGCGCCCGATCCGGTGTTCAGACAGTGGTTGCGGTGTGGCCCAGCAGTTCGCCGGCCGCGCCGAAGGTGTGCTGCGTCGGCTGTGCGCCGGTCCGGTCCAGCCCGAAGACCGCCCCGTACGCGCGCAGAGCCGCGAGGTCGCGGTGGTCGGCAATGGTGACGGAGGCGGAAGGGGCCGCCTTTTCCCGTGCGGCGAGGACGTAGATCTCGGGCCGGAGCTCATAAGTCGTGCACTCGTCAGTACCTGTGAGACCGGCCGAGGGGCCGGACACGCAGCGCCACGAGTTCGCGTTCGGTTCGACGTGGACGTGCTCGTAGCGGCTTCCGTCGCCGTAGGTCCACCGCACTCGCCGGCCCAGGAGCGCGGCCGTGGGTGCCGGTTCCGTCCCGCTCGTCGCCAGCCCTTCGATGAGGCCGGGCAGGAACGTGTGCCGCACCCTGGCCCGGTCCTCGATCGTGCTCACGACGGCCAGGCTGCGCCCGTGGTCGAAGTCGAGGACGAGGCTGACGGCCACGTCGGGCACGTCCACCTGGTGGTGGAACTGCGTGTACACCAGCCCATCCGCGATCTCGAAGGCCTCGTAATCGTCGCGCCCGGACAACGCCGGGTGCGGGTCGCCGGGTCCGGGTTCGTAGCTCCAGTCGAGAATCGTCGCGCCGAAGCGATGCACCACGCGGCTGCCGTACGAGTTCGTGAACACGATCTCGCGACCGGCCACAGTGGAGTGTCTGGTCATGGGTGCTTTCTCCGTTCTTCTTCGGACCGCGAACACCGGGTCAGGTCAGGACGGGTTCTTTTCGACGTCCCAGCTGACGTGCAGCGCTTCCGGGCCCCGGAACGAGGTGTTGGGCACGTAGTGGAACTCCTGGTGGTCCAGCGTCATGTGCGGCAGGCGCCGCGTGAGCTCCTCCAGGTAGATGACCATCTCGAGCCGCGCGAGGTGGTTGCCCAGGCACATGTGCGTGCCGGCGCCGAACGCGATGTGCGCCTTGGCGTCCCGGTCGATGTCGAACCGTTCGGGCTCCTCGAACACCGCGTCGTCCTGGTTCGCCGACGCGATCACCATGAGGATCTTCGCGCCGGCGGGAATCGTCACATCGCCGACCTGCACGTCTTCCTTCGCGAGCCGCCGCCACGCGGCCACGGAAGGGTTGAGCCGCAGGCATTCCTCGACCGCGCCGGGGATCAGCGAAGGCTGCGCGCACAGGCGATCCCACTGGTCGCGGTTGCGCAGCAGCGTCACGACAGCGTTCGCGGTGGCGTTCGTCGTGGTTTCGTGCGCCGCCATCGCGCCACCCATGACGTTCGTCTGCAGCCAGGTGTCGGAGATGACGTCCGGGTGTTCGCGCTGCATCTTGATCGCGTGACCCAGCCAGCCGGGCGGGTCGTCGAGCTCCTTCAGTTTCCCGATGACCCGCTCACCCATCGCCCAGAACTGGCCCAGGCCGTCGGCGGCGCGCACCTGCTCCTCGGGGCTCGGCCGTCCCCAGACGAACTCGGTCATCGACGTCGCCAGCCTGCGCACGGTGTCGACGTCCTCTTCGGGAATCCCCAGGAACTGCAACGCGACCAGGCACGGGATGTCCCAGAGCATGTCGGCGATGAGGTCGGCGTGGCCGCGCTCGATGAACCGGTCGATGTAGTCGTTCGTCGTCTGGCGGATGTAGGGGGCGAGGGGGTCGATCCGGTCGGGCATGAACGCCGGCGCGTTCAGCCGGCGGTACTGCCGGTGCATCGGCGGGTCGGAATCCGCGAGCACGGGGCAGGGCGCGAAGTCGTACTTCTCGAGTTGCGCGCCCGCCGCTCCGGACGGGGGCGTGACCGGCGTCAGCGTAATGGCCGCGGAGAATTTGTTGAACTGGCTGAAAACCGATTTGACGTCTTCGTGCCGCGTGACGACCCAGTAGTCCGAGTCGTCGTTGTAGAACACCGGCTGGCTCTCGCGGGCCCAGGCCAGCGACGCTCCCGGGTTCTCCTGGTATTCACGGTCGAAGAACGAAAAACCCGCGGCCGTGTGCGCGACCGGGCACCCGGTCACCGGTTCGTTGCTGCTGACAGCGCTGTCCATGGGCAGCCTTCCTCTCTTCGGTGTGCGGTCAGAGATCGAGCTGGATCTTCGGGCACGCAGCTCGGCTGATGCAGATCATCAACGTGCTGTTCTCTTCCTGCTCCTCAGGACTGAGAACCGAGTCGCGGTGGTCCGCCCGGCCCGACACGATGTTCGTTTCGCAGGTCCCGCACGTGCCTTCCGAGCAGGAGAACGGCGCGGGAATGCCGGCCGCCCGCGCGACGCCGAGAATCGACTCGTCCGGCCCGACGGAAACGGTGATCCCGCTTCGCACGAATTCGACTTCGAAATTGTCGAGGACGGCTTCGTCGAGCTGAGTCTTGGGAGTGAACCGCTCCAGGTGGATCTGGTCGGCGATTCCGAAGTCCGCGGCCATCTCCTCCACCGCGCACAGCAGACCCTCCGGGCCGCACACGTAGATCGCGGTGCCCGGGAAGACTCCGGCGAGGATGCCCGCGAGATCGATGCGGCCGTGCGTGTCCTCCGGAACCAGCGTCACGCCGTCGCGGTGAGCTTGTTTCAGGTCAGGGGCGAACGCCATGTTGCCCCGGCTGCGGCCGCCGTAGACCAGCGACCATTCGGCGCCCGCCCGATCGACCGACTCGATCATCGGCAGGATCGGGGTGATGCCGATTCCGCCGGCGATGAACAGGTACTCGGGCGCTTCGACGAGGCAGAAGTTGTTGCGTGGCCCCCGAACGGCGAGGTTGTCGCCTTCGCGCACGTCCTGGTGGACGCGCGCGGAGCCACCTCGGCCGTCGGGCTGGTGCAGCACGCTCACCTGCCACGAACGAAGGTCGCTCGGCTTGCCGCACAGGGAGTACTGCCGGACCAGGCCCGGTCCGAGGACGAGGTCGATGTGCGCCCCCGGCGTCCACGCGGGGAGGTCACGACCGTCGGCGCGGACGAGGGTCAGCTGCGTGATGGTGTCGGTGATCGGCGTCTTCGCCTTGACTTCCACCACGAGGTCGTCGTGCGCCTGTGTCTCGGGGTCCGCCCACCGGGGCTGTTGACCGGAGTGTCCGGCCTCGAACTGCGATGCCATGGGGACTCCTTCGGATTTCGCCGGGTGCCCCGACGTGTGCTTCGTTGCACCACCGCACGCCGGCGGCTCGGCCGGTTCGTGCGTCGCTGACTGGCAGCCCTTGTAATCTCCGTCACTGTGGGAGCACGCACATGGGGGAGATCACGGGAGGCGGTACGGAAGTTACGGACGTCCGTACCGAGCGCAGCCGTCGAAACGGCCCTGACCTGCGAGGTCTAGTACCGCAACGGAAGGTGGTGGATTCGCGGCCCGGTCAGAGCGACTGCGCGATGTACCAGGACGCGATCTGACTGCGCGAGCTGAACCCCAGGCGCGTCATGATGTTGTCGATGTGGCTCTCCACCGTGCGCGCGGAGATCACCAGTGCCGCCGCGATCTGCGGGCTGGTCAGCCCTTTCGAGATCAACGCGGCGATCTCCTGTTGCCGGCTGGTGAGCACGGGTAATTCACCCTCGGGAGCCCGCTCGGCGAGCTGCTCCGCCAAGGCGTAGGCGATGATCCCCGTCGGAGATCGCTTGGCCCCCGCCTGCATCGCCGTGGTCAGGGCCCGGGCCGGCATGGTCCGTTCGAGCTGAGCGAGACACGCGGAGTGGAAGCCGGTGAGCTTCGGCCCGAACGCCACCAGCTCCGTACCCGTGCGCTGCCACAGGCTTCGGGACGCGCCGAGCAGCTGTGCCGCGCGCTCGCACTGCCCGGTCGACGCCGCGATCCAGGCCAGCAGCTCGGTCATCAACGCGGTGCCCAAGGACGGATCGAAATCGCGGTGGTCGCGAAGCGCGTCAACCGCAGTGGTCTGCGCCGCCGCGCAGTCGCCGCGCAGCCACTGGTCGAGGCCTTGGCTCCACTTCAGGTAGGACCGCGCCCAGCGTTCGTCGCGCTGACGGCACACGGCCAGCGCCGACGTGCTGACGGCGATCGAGTCCGCACTGCGGCCGGCGAGGGAAAGCGTGACGGCGTACTCGAACGACGCCATCAGCCATTCCGGGGTCTCGCCGACGTCCGCCAGCTCGCGCAGCGCGACCTCGAAGTGCTTCTCGGCTTCGGCGAGGTCGCCACGAAGCTGCGCGGCGAGTCCCCGCAGACCGCGGCACTGAGCCGCCGCGACCGGCAGGTGCAGCCGCACCGCCAGCGCTTCACACTCGTCGAGACGCTGCACGGCCGCTTCCTGGTCGCCTTGCAGCAGGCCGACTCTGGCGGCGACCCACAACGCTTTCGCCCGAGCCGCACTGGGTGCGCGGTCGCCTTCGGACGCGTCGAGCGCTTCGTCGGCCCAGCTGCGGCCCTCGGCGATGTACCCGTCGGCGTACCAGCGGTAACGCAGTCCGGCGACCAGCTCGAGCTGATAATTTCCGCCCGGGGCGGCGGTTTCGAAGGCGGCGCGGAGGTTTTCCCGCTCGACGCGCATCCACCTGGCCGAGGCGGCTTGCTCGGGCCCACTCCACGACCGTTCCAGATCCTGCACCACGTCGAGGAAGTACTGCCGGTGACGGACGCGGAAGCGCGCCGAGTCGCCGGTGCGCTCGAGGACCTCCGCGCCGTACGCGCGGATGGTCTCCAGCATCCGGAAGCGCCTCGACGATTCCTGGTCCTCGACGTTCAGCACGGACTGGTTCACCAGCGAGCTCAGGAGATCGAGGGTGGCCTCGCCGTCGTCGCCGCACACGCCTTCGGCCGCCGTGAGGTCGAAACTGCCCGCGAAGACGGAGAGGCGCGCCCACAGCCGGCGTTCCGCTTCCGTGCAGAGGTCGAAACTCCAGTCCACGAGCGACCGGAGGGTCTGCTGGCGCGGCGCCGCCGATCGGCTGCCGACGGTGAGCAGCCCGAACCGGTCCGACAACCGGTCCAGGATCTGGTCGAGCGAAAGGATGCGCATCCGGGCGACCGCCAGCTCGATGGCCAGCGGAATTCCCTCCAGCTGAATGCACAACCGCGCCGCTGCGGCGGCGTTGTGCGCACCGAGGGCGAACCCGGGGGACGCGGCCACGGCCCGTTCCTGGAGCAGCCGGATCGACTCGAACTGCGCCAGGGCCTCGAGACTGACCGGCTCCGCGTCGTCGGGAACGGTGAGCGGGGGTACCGGGTAGAGCAGCTCCTCCGTCACGGTCAGCGACGTTCGAGTGGTGACCAGGATGCGGGCCGCGGGCGCGTGTCGCAGCACTTCGTGGACGACGTGGGCCGCCCCGGCGAGAACGTGTTCGCAGTTGTCGAGGATGAGCAGGATCTCGCGATCGCGAAGGTGGTCGACCAGCTTCGCGGTGGCGTCGCGGTTCGACTGGTCCGCGATCCCCAGCGCGTGGATGACCGCTGTCGGCACGTCGCCGCCGTCCGCGACGGACGCGAGCTCGACGAAGTACACCCCGTTTTCGAAGAGGTGGTTCATCTCGTCGGCGAACTGCAACGCCAACCGGGTCTTGCCCACTCCCCCCGGGCCGATCAAGCTCACGAGCCGGCCGGCCGCCAGCCGGTCGCGGATTTCCTTGCGCTGCTGACGCCGGCCGACGAAGCTCGTCGCGGTGAAGGGAACGTTGCCGCTGCGGGCTCTCGCCTTGGCCACGGCACCTCCACGGGTCGGCTGGACGATCAGGCAAGCGCTGCCCGGTCGACGGTTCTGCCCATGATGAGTTCGAACCCGATGGGGGTCAACCTGCGCCCGTGGTGCCCGGCCCGCTCAGTGGCCGCGGGCGATCCACTCGTCCAGGTGCGGTGATTCGTCGCCGACCGACGTGCCGTCGCCGTGTCCGGTGTGGACGCGGGTGTCCGCCGGCAGGACCAGCAACCGGTCGCGGATGGACGAGATGATCGTCGGGAAGTCCGAGAACGAGCGGCCGGTCGCGCCGGGGCCGCCGGCGAACAGCGTGTCGCCGGTGAACAGGGCGCCGGCCTCGGGCAGGTGCAGGCAGATCGAGCCGGGTGAGTGCCCGGGCGTGTGGATGAACTCCAGCGCCGTGCCGGCGACCGCGATCCGTTCGCCGTCTTCCGCGCGCCAGAACCGCTGCCCGCGATGGGTCAGCTCCCACAGCTCCTGGTCCGCCGGGTGCAGCAGCACCGGCGCGTGGAGGTGCTCGCCCAGCTGCGGGGCGACGGTCACGTGGTCGTTGTGGCCGTGGGTGCACACGATGCCGACGACGTTGCGGCCGCCGACGGCCTCGGTGATCGCCTTCTCGTCGTGCGCGGCGTCCACGACCACGACCTCGTCGTCGTCGCCGACGAGCCAGACGTTGTTGTCGACGTCCCACGTACCGCCGTCGAGCTCGAAGACGCCCGACGTGACGACGCGGTCGATCCGGAACGCGCCGCTCACAGGATCACCACCGACCGCAGCACCTCGCCCGCGTGCATGGTGTGGAAGGCCTTTTCGACGTCGTCGAGGGAGATCCGCTCGGTGACGAACTTGTCCAGCGGCAGCCGGCCCTGGCGGTGCAGGTCGATCAGCATCGGGAAGTCACGCTCCGGCAGGCAATCGCCGTACCAGGACGACTTCAGGGAGCCACCGCGGGCGAAGAAGTCCAGCAGCGGCATCTCCAGCCGCATGTCCGGCGTCGGCACGCCGACGAGCACCACGGTGCCGGCCAGGTCGCGGGCGTAGAACGCCTGCTGCCACGTCTCGGGGCGCCCGACCGCGTCGATCACGACGTCGGCGCCGAAGCCGCCGGTGAGCTCCTGGACGGCGGTGACCGCGTCGGTCTCGGCCGCGTTGACCGTGTGCGTCGCGCCGAGGTCGCGGGCCCAGGCGAGCTTCCGGTCGTCGCGGTCGACGGCGATGATCGTCGTCGCGCCGGCGAGGCGAGCGCCCGCGATCGCGGCGTCGCCCACTCCCCCGCAGCCGATGACCGCCACCGAGTCCCCGCGGCCCACGCCGCCGGTGTTGACCGCTGCGCCGAGCCCGGCCATCACGCCGCAGCCGAGCAGGCCGGCGACCGCCGGGTCCACGGTCGGGTCCACCTTCGTGCACTGCCCGGCGTGCACGAGGGTCTTGTCCGCGAACGCGCCGATGCCCAGCGCCGGGGTCAGCTCGGTGCCGTCGGTCAGCGTCATGCGCTGCGTCGCGTTGAACGTGTTGAAGCAGTACTGCGGACGGCCGCGCTTGCACGCCCGGCACTGCCCGCACACCGCGCGCCAGTTGAGGACGACGAAGTCGCCCGGCTTCACGGACTCCACGCCGGCACCGACGCTTTCGACCGTGCCGGCGGCTTCGTGGCCGAGCAGGAACGGGAACTCGTCGTTGATGCCACCTTCGCGGTAGGTCAGGTCGGTGTGGCAGACGCCGCACGCCGCGATGGCGACGACCACTTCACCGGGGCCGGGGTCCGGGACCACGATGTCCGTCAGCTCGACCGCCGCGCCCTTCGACCGGGCGATCACCCCGCGCACCTGCTGTGGCATTTCCCTGAAACCTCCGTTGGTCACCGGCCCGAGGCATGCGCGGCAACGCATGCCTCACGCGACCCTAAAACGGGTGATCGCGACTGCGACCTGGTCGTTGGTCGAGGGAAACCTGGTCTTCCGGCCAGGGCCGGTGGTCGTTATCGTGGTTCCGGTGTCCGATCCCACCGAGCTGACCGACCTGCGGGAGGTCGTCGAGGGCCCGCTGCGCGAGATCGCCGCGCGGTTCTCGAAGTTCCTCGCCGAGCGCTGGCCGCACCAGGCGCTCGTCATCTTCACCCTCGAGTGCACCGGGCGTCCGCGCAAGGTCGCCGGCGCCACGGCGATCACCGAGAAGATCACCATCGCCGAGCTCGAGCAGCTCAAAGCCACCGTGCCGCCCGACAGCCAGACGACCACCCACGCCGAGCTGGGCGGCGCCGACCGGACCGTCTGGGCCGCCCTCGACGCCGGCGGCACCCTGCTCGCCCTCGTCCCGCGTTCGCCGCGGGCGCGGTGCCCACAGCCGGCGCTGCTGGGTGCGCTGTTCGGGATCGTCGCGACCTCCATCCGCCAGCAGGTCGCCCAGGCCAGCCCCGACTACCTGGCCGAGTCCCGCGCGGCCTCGACCGAACGGGCCCGCACGATCGCCGAAATGGCCGCGGCCCACGAAACCGCGCTCGTCACGATCCTCACCGCGCTGCGCTCCACCCGCCTGGACGACCACCACGCCCGCCTCGCCGCGACCGACGCCGCGTCGGCCGCGCTGGTGGCCCTGCGCTCGGCGCAGACGTCCGACCTGGCCCTGTCCGAAGAGCCGGCTCACAGCGCGTTCACCAGGCTCCGCCGCGAAGTCCGCCAGATGCTCCGCCACCACGACGCCGAGCTGGAGTTCGTCACCCCGCCGAAGGACGCGCACCCGCTGCCCGGCGAAATCGCCCACGCCGCCCGCGCCATGACCTGCACGGCGGTGCTGGCCTTCACCACCCAGCCCGAGCTGACGCGCCTGCGGATCGCCTGGTCGACCGACTCCACCACGCTGTACCTCGACATCCGCGACCGCGAATCCGGCCACCTCGACGCCCCCGCCCTCCGCCGCCAGCTCGACGGCCGCGCGAAAACCCTCGGCGCGACCGTCGACGTCGACGCGGTCCCCGGCTGGGGCAGCCGCGTCGCCATCGCTGTGCCGTTCGAGCCCGCTTCGGATCAGCCGGATGACGCGCTGCTGTCTGCGCTCAACCGGCGTGAGCTGGAAGTGCTGCGCCTGGTGTCGAGGGGGCGGCGGAACAAGTCCATTGCCGAGGACCTCGGGATCACGGAGAGCACGGTGAAGTTCCACGTGGCGGGGGTGCTGAAGAAGCTGGAGGTCAGCTCGCGCGGCGAGGCCGCGGCGCTGGCGTTGGCAGCGGGGATCACTACGGCTGACTGACTGGGGTGCGAAGGAGCCCGCTCTGGCTCAGCCCCTGTTCCCGCCCCGCTGCAGCAATCCACTCAGCTCGCCGGCGAGCGCGACCGACGCCTCGATCTCGGCCTTGCGGATCGACACGCTTTCCACCAGGAAGCCGAAAGGCAGACCGAGTTTGCGGCAGAAGGCGATCAGGTCGCGGGCGGTCGCGAGGCAGTGTGCGTAGGACTCGGCCAGCGTGTCGTCGGCGTGGCGCAAAGAATTTTCCAGCCACCGTGGGACATGGACACCCAGCCACTCGAGGAAAGCCAGTGTCTTCACCGAGCCGCAGACCGACAGGGTGAACAGGACCGGCTTCGGTTCGAGGTGCCGCTCACGGCAGGCGTAGTAGTAGTCGGAGACCATGCTCTTCGCCGCGTCGGAGCTGTAGACCACCTGCGAGATGAAGTACGTGCAGCCCGCCTGCTGCTTGCTGATCAGCCGCAGGTGTTCGTCGGTGCGTTCGGTGATGGCGACGCCGCCGAGCGGCACGTCCGGGCGGGCGTCCCGGCGCAGCGCCTGAGCCTGGGACAGGCGCGTCCGCACCTCCTTGTCCTTCGAGGACGCGCCGACGAAAACGGTGAGCACGCGGTCGGTGTCGGCCGCCTGCAGCCAGGTTCGCAGCTGCGCCTCGGTGTACTTGCCGACACAGCGGTAAATGACCGCCGCGCGGTTCCACTCGCCGAGGTACTCCTCGTGGTACACGGCGGGATCGAGGGTCGGCAGGTACGGAAACGGCCGCTCCGCCGGGTTGCGGTCGCTCTCGTCGTCGATGTCGTACAGCGCGAGGCCGTCCACGTCGAGGGAGTCCAGCCGCGCCAACGTCGCCGCGGTGATCTCCCGGATGCGCTCGGGGGCGGCGCTCAGGCGGGGCGGCGTGATGCCGAACAGCAGGATCTCGCTTCGGGCGTCGGTCATCAGCGTCCGGAGAGAGGCGTTGTCGCCGTGGTCCACCATGTCGCGGAAGTTAGCAGCTCGGCCATCGGACGGTGGGCCATGGCCTCGACGGCTCTTCGGACGGGACCGCGAGCCGTCCGCCGCAGTGTCCACAGTGGCCGAGGCCACGCTTCGCGAGGTGTGTCCGAAACGTTGCCGTCTCGTGCCGCTCGGGCCGTAACGACCGGAGGTGGTCGCCGATGTTTTGCGGCGAGGCCGACGAGGTTGGGTGGTACACAGTGGACGAGTACGACATCGAGAACCATCCGGACCTGATGGACCCGGACTGGCAACGGCACGCCGAGAAGGAGGCGTGGGTCAATCTGCGGCGCAGACGCGGCCGCGCGAAGTGGCGCAAGCGGTTGACGACCTCGGCGCTCGTGGTGGTTGTCGTGGCAGGGGCGGGCGTCGGGCTGTACGTGTGGGGGCAGTCGACGTCCGAGAAGAGCACCGATGCGGATCTCGGCGCGCCGGAGTCGGTCGTGACGACCGAGGCGGCGCCGACCGACCTGCCGCAGGAGGGGCACGTCGATCTCACGCGGCCGTTCGACGGCACGCCGGCACAGAACTGGGCCGAGGGGATCGCGGGGCTGACCGTCCCGGCGGCGGTGAAGGTGGGCGCGTTCTCGGCCAAGCAGGTCGGGCAGGCCGAGGACCAGGTGAAACAGGCGATCGCCGTCGCGCAGTTCGACCCGGACACGCTGGATCGCCACAACCCGGCCAAGTACGCCGCGCTGGTCGCGCTGGACGCGAGGCCGGACGTCAAGGCCCACCCCGACGGTTACGTGATCTTCCTGGCGGACGGCTATCACCTGCTGCCCGTCTCGCCACGCATGACCGGGGCGATGACCGTGAAGCCGGGCAAGGCCGGTGAACTGCTGATCCACGCGTCCTACGTCGTGGCCTACGCGTTCGACCCCGGCGACCACCCGGTCGACGGCCCGGGCGACCTGGACCCCTTCGTCCGCGTCGGCGCCGACTACACGGTGCGCAGCGGGTCGCACTGGCTGGCGTCGAGCCGCGGGCTGTGGGTGGACAAGTTCAGCTCGTACTTCGACAGCGTCGCGTGCACGAATGACGACAAGCTCACGCCCGCGTTCAGCGACCACGACTACTTCGCCACGTCCGTGTCCCCCGAGCCCGGCCGGTTCGACCCGAGCAAGCCGATGCCCACTCAGGACAACTGCCACGGCACCCCCGGCTAGACCACGCCGGCCTCGATCAGCTGTTGCCAGATCACGCTTTGGTCCACGACTTCGACACCGAGTTTCTCGGCCTTCGTGAGCTTGCTCGCTCCGACGTCGGCCCCGGTGATGAGCAGGTCGGTGCTCGCCGAGACCGACGACGCGGTGGTCGCGCCGGCCTGTTCGCACAGGCGCTGGAAGGTCGGGCGGGGCACTTTCTCGCCCGACCGCGGGTCGCTGATGCCGCCGGTGATCACCACCGTCTTGCCGGCCAGCGGCGCGCCGGCGGCCACGACCGGCGGGAGGTCTTCTTCCAGGACGTCGAGCGAAACGCCGCGCTCGCGCAGCCGTTCGAGCTCGGGCCGCAGCCGCGTGAGGTGCTCGATCAGCGACGCGGCGACCTTCGGCCCGATGTCCTCGACCGCCACGAGACCGTCTTCCCCGGCCTCGGCGACGGCTTCCAGCGAGCCGAAGCCCGCGCGGCACAGCCGGGCCGCGGTGCCTTCCGACGCCATCGGGATCGCGAGCCCGATCAGGGCGCGGCGCAGACCGACGCGGCGGCTGGCGTCGATCGACTCGATCATGCGCGTGGCCGAGACCTCGCCGATGCGGTCGAACTCCAGGAGCCGTTCCTTGGTCAGCCGGTAGAAGTCGGACGGGTGCTCCAGGATGCCCATCTCGGCCAGCCGTTCGATCCACACCCCGCCGATGGCGTCGATGTCCGCGGCGGCGCGTGAGGCCCAGTGGATCAGCCGGCGCACGGTCTGGGCGGGGCAGGCGACGTTGGTGCAGAACAGTTCCCGGCTGTTGCCCTGCTCGGTCAGCGGCTGCTCGCACGACGGGCACTGCGTCGGCGGAACGATCTCCCGCTCCGCGCCCGTGCGCTTCGACGCGTCGAGCACGCCGGCGACGAACGGGATCACGTCGCCCGCGCGGCGTACCAGCACCGTGTCGCCGATCTTGATGCCGCGGGCGCGGATCACCTCCTGGTTGGCCAGGGTCGCGCGGGTGACGGTGGTGCCGCCCACGAACACCGGCTCCAGCCACGCGACCGGGGCGATCTTGCCCGTCTTGCCGACGTCCCAGACCACATCGGACAGCACCGTGGTCTTCTCCTCGGCGGCGAACTTGAACGCCAGCGCACCCCGCGGTGAGCTGGACCGTGTGCCGGCGGCGGCGTAGGCGTCGCGGTCGGCCAGGCGCAGGACGGCACCGTCGAGGTCGTAGTCGAGATCGTTGCGCTGCTGCTCGATCTTGGTGATGACCGCCTGCGCGGCCTCGGCGTCGGCGCAGCGGCGCATGTCGGCGGCGGTGAAGCCGAGTGTCTGGAGGGCGCGCGCGAGGTCGGTGTCGGCGCTGTCGGGGTCGGTGTCCAGGTCGAAGGCGAAGAACCGCAGGCGCCGCTCGGCGACCGTCGCCGGGTCTTTCGCGCGGAGGGTGCCGGCGGCGGCGTTGCGCGGGTTGATCAGCGGTTTGTCGGGGTGGGCGGTGTTGTAGGCCGCGAACGTGGAGCGCAGCATCACCGCCTCGCCGCGCACCTCGACGCGGCCGGGCGCCTCGACCTTGTCGGGCACGCCGTCGGTCAGGGCCCGGACGAGGACGGTCACGTCGTCGCCGGTCGTCCCGTCGCCACGGGTGACGGCACGCGCCAGGCGGCCCTGCTCGTAGACGAGGGCCAGCGACAGGCCGTCCAGCTTCGGCATCACCACGACGGGCTGCCCGGGGAAACGGTCGAAGAACGCCGCCACCTGCTCGGGCTTCGTCGCCTTCTCCAACGACAGCATCGGCCGCGAATGCCGGATCGGCGCGTGCAGCACCGCCGGCGCACCCACCTGTTCCAGCGGGTTCGGGTCGGGCGCCAACGCCGGGTTGGCCTCGATCAACCCCCGCAACTCGTCCTCGACCACGTCGTACTCCGCGTCCGCCACCACCGGCGAGCCCCGGTAGTACGCGTCGCGCAGCACCACGATCTGATCGGCGAGTTCCTGAATCCGCTTCCGAGCATCCACGGCTGAGGACGCTACCGGGGCGCACCGACAGAAGTGAGGCTGTGGTTCTTCACGAGCCGGGTGATTTTTCGCCGGTGAAGGGTTCGTGCGCGTCAGTACCCGGCCGGATCGTGTTCGGTCCACACAGTGTGGCCGGCAGGCGGCAGCGCGCGATCGCCGTCGAGCTTCTCGACGTGCGGGGCCTTTCGCCCGGCGGAGGGCATCGTGGTCGCCGCCCGGGTCGGGCGCGATCCGAGCCCGACCCCAAGTCCATTATGGACGGTCAGCCGATCTTGATTCGTTTCGCGGAGACACCGCGCCGGTACGGCAGAAGCCAGTGCAGCAGCAGTCCCGACAGCGCCGAGACCGTCACGGCGCCCGCCGAGCCGAAGATCGTGAACTGCTCGTCCACCTTGATGCCCGCCGAGGCGGTGATGACCCAGCCCAGGCACCACAGCACGGGCGTCACCACGGCCCACGCCCAGCGGTGGCGCGCGGCGCGGGGCAGGGCGGCCACCTGCGCGCCGCCCAGGACCACGCCGGTGAAGGCGCCCATGATCGCCAGGTCGGCCGTCGAAGTCCCGTAGTCGACGGCGGCCGCGCCGACGAACAGGCCCGCGCCCATGCCGAGGGTGGTGGCGGGGATCCAGCGCACCGGGTCGAGCCGCCGGTGGCTGACGAGGACCTGGCCGGTGCCGACGACCAACCCGGTGACCGCACCGCCGAACAGCGCGGCCAGCGGGCTGTCGACCCGGCCGACGACGGCGCCGCCCGCCACGCCGCCGAGCGGGAAGGCGAGGAACCCGACCGTCCAGAGCACCCAGGTGGCCAGGAACGAGTTGCGTGTCATGGTCGCCGCCTCCCCACCATCGTCACGCCGAACTGCCGCCGCGCCCTCCACACGGCGGTCAGGGCGGCCCGCGTGGTCGCATCACCGGTGACATAAGAGGCGGCGAGCGGCGGGACCACCGCGAAGGCGATCGCGCCCGCGAGGAAGAGGCCGCCGGTTGTCTGACTGACGCGGGTGGACGTGCCCGCGGTGGTGACTGCCATGCCGGCCCCCTCTGGGCGCGCTGTGGACGCCGTCGGATCACGGTACGTTGCCGGGTCCCGGGTCGTGGTCACCCAGGGAGACGGCCGGAGGGTGCGACAACGGCGGTGTGGATCCACGGGGCCGCAACGAATCCGCAGGACGGCGGTGGCATCCGGGCGCGGGCGCCGGGTACCGGTCACCGCCACAAAGCCGGAGTTTTCACGGCGGTCGCCGTAGGGTTCCGGGCGTGCGCGAAGACGATGGCCGGACCGAGCGAGTCGCGGGGATCGTGATCACGGCGCTGGGCGGATTCCTGATCGCGCTCGGAGTGGCCGCTGCGATGGGTCTTGCGTTCCTGATGAGCCTGGCGCACAGCAATCGTGACTTCGCCGGCTCCGGTGGAACGTTCACGGCGTTCGGTCTCGCGGCAGCCTGGACGATCCTCGCGGGTGCGGCGGCGATCCGCGTGTCCCGGCGGGCCCGCGCCCGGACGGTCTGGCTGGCCGGCCTCCCCTGCATCGCACTCGGCGCGGTGCCCGCCGCGGTCGTCGCGGTCGACGTGGTGTTCCTCATTCCCGGCTGAGGTTCACGAACGAGGACCGCTGCTGTCCGCGATCGGAGCTAGCGTCAGGCAGGTCGGAAAGCAGCAGCGGGAAGGAAACCAGTGAACTTCGCGTCCATTCGGATCATCACGGGCGACGTCGGGCGGCTCGTCGCGTTCTACGAGCGGGTCAGCGGGAAGGCGGCGAGGTGGAGCACGCCCGATTTCGCCGAGGTGGCGTTCGAGTCGGGGACGTTGGCGATCGGGAGCACGCGCACGGTGGGGCTGTTCGGGGCCGGCTCGGCGGAGGCCGGGGTGAACCGGTCGGTGATCGTCGAGTTCATCGTGGACGATGTGGACGCGCGGTACGCCGAGCTGAGCGAGTGGCTCGAGGAAGTGGTGACCCCGCCGACGACGATGCCGTGGGGGAACCGCGCCTTGCTGTTCCGGGATCCCGACGGGAATCTCGTCAACATTTTCACACCGGTCACCGAGGAGGCCGTGGCGAAGTTCGTTGCGGTGTCGCGGTAGGCGCCGGTCACCTACCCGGGCGAAGCCCGCCACGCGACCTGCATCGCCCTGGAGCCGGGGTTACCGTCGAAAGCGATGGACCACAGCGAGCAGGAAGCGGTTCAGCGCGCGGCTTCCGGCGCGGTAGTCGTCGACGCGTGAGCGAGCCGGCTGCTCGGTCCTTTTCGGACAGACCACCCGGCTCGCTCAACCCCCGGCACGAAAGATCACGCGGGCTCGACGCGGAACACCGCGATCCGGTCGGCCGATTCGGCGACGGCGTCCGGTGACGCCGCCCCGGCCAGCCCGGTGGTCACGAAGCGTTTGCCGACGCTCGCGGGACTCGTGGCGACCAGTTGGCGCAGCAGTGGACGCCGGTCCTCCACCGGGACCTCGACCAGCCGCGCGGTCCGGGATTTCCGGCCTCTCGTGAGCGTGACGGTGTCCGCGGCGCGCGCGTTGGCGACCCACGCCGCTTTCGGGAAGGCCTGGAAGATGTAGCGGCCGCCGCCGAGTTCGTTGACGGCGATGGGAAACGTGCGCGGCTGCCCGGTGCGCCGGCCCTTCACGGTGAGCAGCTGCATCGGCCCGAACGCGATCCCCCCGCGCTGCAGTCCGACGATGATCTTGTTGATGGTGTTGGTCATCCGGCGGTAGCTGTCTGTGCTCATGCCGTCGAGCGTACCTCAAGTTCTACGAGAACGATATAATATCTAACGCATATATCGTCGAGGCGCCGATGGCACGTCGGCCGCGATACCCTACGGATTCCATACGAACCACGAGGGGACAGCGGCATGAGCCCAGACCGGGCCACGGCGCGGCGGCGACGGCAGCTGACGACGTCGGTCAAGGACGCCGTCCGCGACCTGAACATCCAGCTGTCGCTGCTCAACCGCCGCTTCGGCAGCCGCGTGGAGCTGCGCGACGTCGACTGGACCTGCCTCGACTTCATCAACCGCCACGGCCCGCTGTCGCCGAGCGAGCTGGCGCGCCGCGCCGGGCTGCACCCCGCGACGCTCACCGGCATCCTGGACCGCCTGCAGAAGGGCGGCTGGATCGTCCGCGAGCGCGACCCCGAGTCGGCCGACCGCCGCGCCGTGACGCTGCGCGGCGTGCGCGAGCGCAACGCCGAGCTGTTCCAGGTCTTCTCCGGCATGAACACCCGCATGGACGACGTCTGCGACCGCTACTCCGACGCCGAGCTCGAGGTGATCGCCGACTTCCTCCGCCGGACGTCCACAGCCGGGCAGGACTCAGCCGACGAGCTGGCGCCCTAGCGCTTCGTCCTTGCGCGGCACCAGGTTCGCCTGACCCCGCAAACGAAAGTGCCGGCGGAATCGCGTTCCGCCGGCACTCCCTCCTTGCACGTGGTCTTCCGGTCCCCCCGGCACCGAGAGATCAGCTACCCGGGTGCCGGAAGATCGAAACGGCACCGTGTCCTGCGCCACACCCGGCTCAGGCCGGGGCGCCACCCATCATCCGCAGCATGGCGCGGCCGCCGGTCCGGACGAACCGGACGACGAGCAGGCCCGCGAGCAGCAGGAAGACGATGTTGAGCCACGTCGTGTAGTTCCACGAGATGCCGCTCTCCCCGACGGTGGCGGTGCGCTGCGTGGGGGTGAGGCCGGTGACGCCGAAGAGGAGCTCGACGGCGTAGCCGGCCGCGACCATGGCCGCGTAGAAGGTGCCGAGCAGGACCAGGGTCATGCGCAGGCCGTAGTACTTCCGGTAGATGTTGAGGATCGGGAGGATCAGCAGGTCGGCGAAGATGAACGACAGCACGCCGCCGAAGCTGATGCCGCCGTTCCAGAGCACGGCGGCCAAGGGGACGTTGCCGATCGAGCACACGAACGACAGGATCGCCACCAGCGGTCCGACCAACGGGCCCCAGAGCGCCGAGACGAGCGGGTCGTCGACGAAGAAGAACGCGCGCCAGAAGGAGTCGGGGACCCAGGCGCCGATGGCACCCGCGATGAGCAGGCCGACGACCAGGTCACGCAGGATCGCGGCCCACTCCATCACGAACACGTGCGCCACCGCGGTGAACCCGGCGCCGGAAGCCAGGCGGTGCCGGAACGATCCCTCGCCCGCCACGGACATGTCCATCGCGGCGTGGCCTTCCATGGACCCGGCCACGCCCTTGTCGGCTTGCGCCCGCGCCGCACGGATCAGCCGTTGCCGCACGAACAGCCGGAACAGCACCGCCACCAGCACGATCATGATCGGCCCGCCGACGAACTCCGTGACGGTGAACTGCCAGCCGAGCAGCAACGCCATGATGATGCCGAGCTCCACCACCAGGTTCGTCGACCCGATCTCGAACGCCATCGCCGCCGTGAAGCCCGCGCCCTTGCGGAACAGGGACCGCGCCAGCGCCACGGCCGCGTAGGAGCACGACGACGAAGCCGCGCCCAGCAGCGAAGACACCGCCAGCGTGCGCGGCCGGTCGTCGCCCATCAACCGCACGATCGTGGACTTGCGCACCACCGCCTGCACCACGGCGCTCAGCACGAACCCGAGGATCAGCGCCCAGAGGATCTCCCAGGCCATCGACCCCGCCAACGCCAACGCGTGCCCGATCGCTGCCACCTGACCTCCGGATACGGTGTGGGGGTATTCTACCGGCGACTCTAACCCTCGGGACAGATCCGGGCCAGGCGAACACCCTTGGGCGGACGACCGCGTCGCCGAAGACGGCGGCGAGCTGCGCGTGGAACAGGAAGCCGGCCGGTTCCTCACGGCCGCGCGGTTCCCGGTGAAGCTGCGGGAGGCCCGATGACCACCGTGGTCCTCGCCGACGACGAAGCCCTGCTGCGCAAGGCGCTCGCCGCGTTGCGGCCGCTGGAAGGCGAGATCGCCGTGCTCGCCGAGGCCGAGGACGGCGAGGGGGCGGTGCGGGCGACGCTGGAGCACCGGCCCGACGTGCTCGTGATCGACCTCGAAATGCCCACTGTGGACGGCCTGGTCGCCGTCGCCGAGATCCGCCGCACGCGGCCGGACCAGGTGATCCTGATGCTGACGCGCCACGCGCGGCCGGGCGTGCTGCGCAAGGCGCTGAAGCTTGGCGTGCAGGGATTCGTGAGCAAGTCGGCCGAGCCGGCGCACATCACGTCGGTGATCAGGACGTTGCACGAAGCGGCCCGATACGCCCGCGAACACGACTGGCTCTGGCGTCCGTCCACTGCGGACATCAAGGCGCGGACATCCAAGCGCGGACAACCAGGCCCGGACACAAAGAAAGGCAGGAAATACTCCTCCTGCCACTTCCAACGTATACCGCACCCCGGGGCTTGCGGCAAGACCCTGGTGGCGGCGCACAATCGTCCACCGTGGCCGGAACCGGGGTGTCCGGCCCGGAGCCGAAACCGAAGCGGGGGAAGTTTTCGTGATCGATGTGCTCATCGCCGGTGGCGGGCCGACCGGCGTGATGCTGGCAGCCGAGCTGCGGCTGCAGGGCGTGGACGTGGTCGTGCTGGAACGCGATGCCGAGCCGAGCAAGATCGTGCGCGGGCTGGGCCTGCACACGCGCAGCCTGGAGGTGCTGGACCAGCGCGGGCTGCTGGAGCGGTTCCTGGAGGTCGGCACGACCTACCCGATCGGGGGATTCGCGGGGATCGCCAAACCGATCCCGCCGGACCTGGACACCGCGTTCCCGCACACGCTCGGCGTGCCGCAGACCGTCGTCGAGGGGCTGCTGAGGGAGCACGCGATCGAGGTCGGCGCCGATCTGCGGTACGGCCACGAGGTCGTCGGACTGAGCCAGGACGACGAAGGCGTGACGGCGGAGCTGGCCGACGGCTCGCAGCTGCGTGCGCGCTACCTCGTCGGCTGCGACGGCGGCCGCAGCACCGTGCGCAAGCTGCTCGGGATCGAGTTCGCCGGCGACCCGTCGCGGCAGGAGTGGCTGCTGGGCGAGGTCGAGCTGCAAGCGCCCGCCGACGAGGTGCTCGCCGTGATGACGGAGGTCCGCAAGACCCAGCTCGGGTTCGGCGCCGGCCCGCTGGAGACCGGGGGCTACCGGCTCGTCACGCCGGCCCTGGAGGTGGCCGAGGACCGCACGCGCCCGCCGACGCTGGAGGAGCTTCGGGAAGCCACGCGCGCGACCGCCGGAACCGATTTCGGCATGCACTCGCCGCACTGGCTGTCGCGTTTCGGCGACGCCACCCGCCTGGCCGAGCGCTACCGGTCCGGCCGCGTGCTGCTGGCGGGCGACGCGGCGCACATCCACCCGCCGATGGGCGGGCAGGGGCTCAACCTCGGCATCCAGGACGCGTTCAACCTCGGCTGGAAGCTCGCGGCCGCGGTTCACGGCTGGGCGCCGGCAGACCTGCTGGACACCTACGAGACCGAGCGGCACCCGGTCGCCGCGTCCGTGCTGAACAACACGCGGGCGCAGGCCGAGCTGATGTCGCTGGACCCGGGTCCGCAGGCCGTGCGCCGGCTGGTGTCGGAGCTGATGGACTTCGAAGAGGTGAGGCGGTTCCTGATCGAGAAGGTCACCGCGATCGGCATCCGCTACGACTTCGGCGCCGGCCCCGACCTGCTCGGCCGGCGGCTGCGCAACGTGACCCTGAAGCGCGGTCCGCTCTACACGCAGATGCACGCCGGGCGCGGGCTGTTGCTCGACCAGACCGGCGCGCTTTCCGTGGCGGGCTGGGCGGATCGCGTGGACCACGTCGTGGACGTCAGCGAGGAGCTGGACGCGCCCGCCGTGCTGCTGCGCCCCGACGGGCACGTGGTGTGGCTCGGCGACGACCAGCAGGAGCTGGCGGACCGGCTGTCGCGGTGGTTCGGCGCCTGATCCCGGAGTTCGACGCGGCCGGCGTTCTTCGAGCTGCCGGCCGCGTCGCGACGGTCAGGCCTCGCTGCCCCAGCCGCGCTGGAACCCGTCCGGGGTGAGGCCCTCGCGCTCGCCCGCGGCGTGGAAGATCGGCAGGTAGCGCTGCGCCTCGAACTCGCCGAGCTCCTTGAGCGCGGCGACCCCGGGGGACGCGAGCCACGCGTCGAGCTCCGCGGGTGAGTCCCAGTGCGTGAGCAGGAGGTAGCGCACGGGCGCGAGCTCGGGGAACTCCTGCAGCGGCCCGACGAACTGGAACGGCTGCGCCTCGAACTCGCCGACCACGGTCTCGAACGGCCGCACCCCGAACCCGGGCAGGCTTTCCGTCAGGTCCGACAGCACCTGCGCGGCTTCGGTTTCCGACAGCGGGGTCTGGCGCGCGAGCGCGATCTCGGAGAACACGCGGCCCCGGATCTCCTCGCCTTCCGCGGGAAGGCGCCACTTGCGCAGGTACACCGACTTGAACCACGTCCGGTGCGCCTTGTTCTGCACGGCCGTGTGCGCGCGGTCGTGGTACCAGTCGTCCATCGCCGCGGGCGTCGACCACTTTCCGCAGAAGTACAGCCACGGCGAGTTGGCGATGGGCCCGCCGATCACCGCGCGGAACCCCGGCGACGCCGCCGCCACGGGACCGAACTTGTCCTGCGCCGCCCAGAACTGCTCGTCGACACCGGGATTGAGGGTGAAGCACGCCTCCATCACGGTGAGGGTTTGCGGGATCGTCGTCGAAGAGGTCATGCGTCGCCCCTGTCGGTGTGTGGTGGTCGCCGCTGACAACAGCACGGAAGTCCGTGCCACCGCGGGCTTTCAGTGCCGAACACCATATGCCTCGCTCGCGACGGTCGTCAACGACAAGCGATACAAGAGCGGCCGACCGGGTGAACCGTCCACAATGGCGGCAAGTTTGAGAACACAACCTTGTGCAGTGATATTGACCAGAGAGTACGCGGAGGGCTACCGTCTGATTCCATCGAACACTCGTGTGCCATCAAAATCGGCGTCGCCCCGAACGGAGCTCTCCCCGTGGCCTCCTCGTTTCCCCTGCCCACGTCAGCCGAAGGCATTCCCGATGCGCTGCTCGCCCGTTTCAACTCCGGCGACGTCGACGCGATGGAAGACCTCTACGCGCCCGAAGCCGTGTTCGTGACCAACCCGGGAACCACGGTGAGCGGTTGGCCGGCGATCCGCGAACAGCTCGCCGTGTTCCTCGAGCGGAAGCTGCCCATGAACTGCGAAGTGCGCCACGCGTTCGTAGCCGGCGAGGTCGCGATGTTCGCGCTCGACTGGCGCCTCGAAGGCTCGGACGTTTCCGGGGTGTCCACCGACATCGTGCGCCGAGGCGCCGACGGCCGCTGGCGGTTCGTGATCGACAATCCGTTCGGCACCGCGGCTCGCGAACCCGCGTAGAGAATTCGCCCGCCCGGTCGGTGCCGGACGGGCGAGTTTCCCGGGAAAAGCTCAGGCGCTCAGGCCACCGTCGACGCGGAGGGTGGCGCCGGAGACGTGGTTCGCTTCGGCGCTCGCGAGGAAGGCCACCGCGGCGGCGGCGTCCTCCGGCTTGCCGATGCGGCGCAAGGGGACCGTCTGGGCGAGGGCGGTGTGGTCGAGCGGCAGCATGTCGGTGCCGGTGGGGCCGAGCTGGACGACGTTGACCGTGATGCCGCGCGGGCCGAACTCGTGCGTCCAGGAGCGGGCGTAAGCCTCGATGGCCGCCTTCGTGGCGGTGTAGTCGCCGTAGCCCGGGTTGCCGCCGGTCTGGATCGCGCCGATCGAGCTGATCAGGATGATCCGCCCGCCCTCGCCGAGGTGGGCGGCGGCCGCACGGGTGGCTGCGGCCACGGCGTGCGTGTTGACCGCGAACTGGCGGTGGTGGGCCGAGTCGTCACGGTCGGGGTCGTCGAGGCGGCCGGTGACGAGGATCGCGGCGTTGTGCACCAGGACGTCCAGCCGGCCGAACTCGGCGACGGTGTCCTCCACCAGCCCGACCGCCTCGCTCGCGCTGGCCGCGTCGGCGCGGAACGCCTTGGCGCGCACGCCCAGCGCGGTCAGCTCATCCACCAGGGATTCGGCTTGGTCCTTAGAGTTGACGTAGCTGAACGCGATGTCGGCGCCGTCTCGCGCGAGCCGCAGCGCGATGCCCCGGCCGACACCGCGGGATCCCCCGGTGACCAGAGCGACCTTGTCCTGCAGTGAGATCGTCATGGCTCCACCGTGACGACGCGCCGGTGGGCCGGCCACACCCCGACGTGGGTACCTTCACGGTTGCGCGGGCGGCGCCTCCTGCAGCCGGCCGAGCACGGCCGGGTCCTGAAGTTCCAGCCACCGGATCACTTCGCTGTAGGTGGCGCAGACGGTTTCCGGCTTGGTGCAGACCTCCCCCATGAAGTCTTCGGTCGCCTTCGCGAACGCGCCGCCGGCCCAGTCGTTGAAGTGGTTGGCCACGACCAGCGGTGCGCGGTTCCCGGCGAACGCCGCCTGGTACGCGCCGCGGTAGGTGGCCAGCGTGTCCGCGCGGAACTCGGCGGTGCGCGTGGCGTCGTCGCGAGCGTGGTTGAACTGGAACCACAGGTTGTAGTCCATCATGATCACTTTTTTGTTCAGCGCGGGCACTTTCACGTACGGCATCCAGAACTCCCAGATGCCGTCGAGCTGCTCGGGCCAGCGCACGCCCTCGGACGACTGGCTGGAGTCGTAGCGCAGGCCCGCTTCACGCATCGCGGGCAAGGCCTGTTTCCAGTCGCCTTCGAGACACGGTGTGCGGCCGCCGCGGATCGTGGCCGGGTCGACGTTCAGGCCGCGCTGAGCGCGCGCCTGGTCGACGAACTGGAAGAACTGCGCCAGCTCGTCGCTCCACGCGGCGGTCGTCCAATGGCCGACGCTGGGTTCGGCGCCGGTGCAGAAGTGACCGTTGTAGTGCGTGCCGATTTCCTGCGCCTGGGCCACAGCGGTGTTGAGGTCGGCGACGAGCGTGCGCACGTCCGCGTCCGACCCGCCGAACCCGATGGACGCCTTGCCGGGGCGGTGGCCGGGACCTTGGTACTGGTCACGTTGGTCGTTGGTCAGCAGGTAGATGCCGGAGAGGAAACCGCTCAAATGGGCGTTCACGGACTTGGCCAGCGGGAGGACCCGCTGCCAGTGCTCGTGGGATCCGGCGCCGTCGAAGGAAAACAGGACGAACTGCGGGGGTTTCTCCCCCGGTCTCAGCTTGTGCAGCCATTGCGCCGGCAGCGCGGCCGCCGGCGCGCTCGCGCCGCCGCCTTCCTGGGCGGGGGCGTCGTCGAAGACCAGCAGCGCCACCAACGTCAAGGCCAGCGCCACGCTCAGCGCGAGCACCGTTCTTCGCCGTCTGATCACTGCCTTGCTGGGCCGAGCCATCCCGCCTCCCTGTCCCCGGCGAAGGACACTACCTGCGCCGATGCCCGAAACCCGGGATTGACGGCGCGGCGAACAGCGCGGAAGTTATTCCTCTGCCGCACGGACATATGGTGATCATTACTCGCTGATTCAGCACTAGGATCGCTGAATGGAGCTGAGGCAGGTCGAGCACTTCCTCGCGGTGGTGCGGTGCGGGAGTTTCACCGCGGCCGCGCAGGAGGTGCACGTGGTGCAGTCGGCGCTGAGCGCGTCGATCCGCAAGCTCGAGGGCGAGCTGGGCACGTCGCTGTTCGAGCGGACCACGCGGCGGGTCGAGCTGACCGAGGCCGGGCGCGCGCTGGTGCCGGCGGCGCACCGGATCGTCGCCGACGTGGTGGCCGCGCGCGGCGAGGTGGCGGCCGTCGCGGGGCTGGCGAGCGGGCGCGTGTCGATCGGGACCATCCAGACGCTCACGGTGATCGACCTGCCGGCCAAGCTCGGGGTGTTCCGCACGCGGTACCCGGGCGTGCGCATCCACGTGCGCGAGGGACTGGTGCCCGATCTGGTGGCCGCGGTCGCCAGCGGTGAGCTGGACCTGTCGTTCCTCGCGGGCGAGGAGCCGTTGACCGACGAGCTGAGCAGCTTCGCGCAGTGGAGCCAGCAGCTGGTGCTGCTCTGCCACCCCGGTCACCGCCTCGGCCGGCGCCGCCGCGTCCGCCTCGCCGAGCTCGACGACGAGCCGTTCCTGGACTTCAGCGGCAGCGGGATCCAGGCCATGGTCGCGCGCCGCTTCGCCGACGCGGGCCTGCGGCAGAACCGCGTCTGCGAAGCCACGCACATGCCGTTGCTGGTGGAACTCATCGCCGCCGGGCTCGGTGTCAGCATCGTGCCGGAGCCGGTGGCCGAGCGCTCCGGCCTGCCGTTCGCCCGGATCGAACAGCCCACCTTCAGCCGCGCGATCCACCTGGCGGGCCGGGGTCCGGCTCCGACGAACCCGGCCGCGCGGGCCCTTCTGGCGCACCTGCTCTCGTGACCCTGACCCTGGGCCTGGCGAACAGCAGCGCGCACCCGACGAGCCCGAGCGCCATGGCCACCGTCGGGTAACCCACGAGCCCCGCGACTGCCGCCAACGCCAGCGCGCGCACGCCGAACCGCCGCAGCAGACGGACGAGGTCCGTGGTCTCGGTGTCCATGCGCTTGAGTATTCGCCGGGCCGGGTCAGCGAGTCCAACGCAGAATTTTGCTGGGATTCAGCTGTGTGGGAGCTGAATCAGGACCCCGTCCCACTCGGCCAGGTACCGCACGGTCCTCACCTTGAGCCAGGTGTGAAACTCGTTTTCGCCGTTGCCCTGCATCACGAAGACCCAGTCGCCGGCTCGCCAGATCAGCACCTGCCAGCTCTGGTCGGCGTCGTGGAACGGCCTTCTCGGAGTGCCCATCGGCGCGCGCGTCCACGTGCTCAGGTCCTGCTCGATCGGGCTCCACCACGGGAAGTCGATCTGCGTCTCGAGACCCCGGTCCACGAACCGGATTCCCGACCCGCCCGCGCTCGGATCGTCGAACACCTCGATCACGAACTCGTGGGCGACCGGGAAGTCCACCTCGAGCTCGCCCACCGTGCGGTGGTCCTCGATCCGCAGAACGGGTTCGTCGCGCATGCGGCCTCTTTCGACGTCGGGGCTCACCTCATTCTCGCAGGGCGCGGGTGTCGATTCCGGGAAACGCCGTTCGACGTACTCGTGACCACACCGGCAACGCGAGGAGAAAGCACATGGCCCACGACGCGAACGGTCCCATCCGGCTGTACATGTCGATGTCGCTCGACGGGTTCATCACCGGGCCCGACGACCGGCCCGGGCAGGAGCTCGGGGAAGGCGGCGGGCGGCTGTTCAACTGGCTCGACGACCGCCACGGCGACGGTCCCAGCGGCCGGATCTTCCAGGAGGCCATGGCGACCGGCGCGGTGATCTCGGGGCGGCGGACGTTCGAGCTGGCCGGGCGGTGGCAAGGCGATCACCACGACGGCGTGGCGATCAACGTCCTGACCCACCACGTCGATCCGGACGACCGGCCGCCCGGCAGCGCGCGGTTCTTCACCGACGTCGGCGCGTGCGTGGCCGAGGCGCGGGCCGCTGCGGGTGGGCGCGCGGTGCTGGTGCACGGCGCGGGCGCGGCGCAGGCGTTGCTGCGCGCGGGTTTGCTGGACGAGCTGGAGATCCACCTCGTCCCGGTGGTGCTGGGCGGTGGGCGGCGGCTGTTCGACGACACGCGCGTCGAGCTGCGGCAGGTTCGGCAGCTGACCGATCGGGACGTCACGCACCTGCGCTACGCCGTGGCGGGCCACCCCCGGTGAACGGAGGCGGCCCGCTGCGTCAAGAGATCAGCTGTGCGCCGCGGCCAGCTGGGACTGGTCGGTGGCCGGCGGGACGAGCTTCGGGTATTCCTTCTGGAACTTGGTGATCATCGTCGCGGAGGGGACGATCTTGTTCGGGTTGGCCTGGCTCGTGGCCTGCTTCTCGCCCCACGCGCCGGCGGCCTTGCGCTGGTCCGGGGTGCCGTGGCTGTGCTGGCAGTCGCCGATGGAAGCGTTGAGGTAGGTCACTTCCTGCTGGGTGCGGGCGTCCCACGCCTCACCCTTGGCGTGCGCGACGAAGTAGCCGCCGTACGCGTCGGGGCCCATCTCGCCGGACTCGTTGCGCGGGAAGTTGTCGTGGGCGAAGTCGACCTGGTGGCCGTATTCGTGGCCGAGCACGGCTTCCACCGCGACGTCGTCGAAGCCGAGCAGGTTGGTGGTGTCGAGGATGCCGTCGCCGAGCATCACGCGCTTGCCGCCGAAACTGTCGGCGGGCGCGGAAAACGCGTTGAGCGTCAGCAGCGGGTTGCGGCCGCCCTGCAGCACCGGAAGCTCGAAAAGCACCTTGTTCGCGAGCGCGGCCGCGTCCTTCACGCGCGCCGGCGCGAGGCCGAGGCCGAAGGTCTGCGCCATCTTGGTGGGGCTGCCGAGGTCGGTGCCCTTCCAGGCGACGAGCTGCACGTTCCAGCTCTCGATGTCCCAGAACCCGCGCAGCTTCGAAATGGCCGAGGTGGCGCGCGACGTGTACTGCCCGTCGGTGCCGAACACCTGCGGCTGCTTGTCGGTGGCGACGCCCTGCGCGTAGAGCTGACCGAGCGCGGAAAGCGCGTCGAAGGCCTGCCCCTCGACCGGCGTGAGCTGCGAGGCGAGCTGGTTCGCATACGTGAGCAGCGCACCCTCGGTGCAGTCCGCGGCCGGCTTCTGCTTCGCGTTGGTCTGCTTCCGGCCGATGTGGTCGATCGGCGAGTCGATCAACGAGTCGACGCCGGCCCGCGCACTCGCGGGAATGCCGTTGTACAGGTCCACGACGTTCTGGTACAGCTGCGTCACGTCCTGCTCGACCGTCGACGGCGCCGGCTCGGCCGCGAACGCCGGCACGGCCGTGGCCACCGTGAGCGCGCACAGCGTGCCCGCCGCGGCCAGAGTTCTGCTGAGCGTGCGTGGAAGTTTGGGCACAGGTGTTCCCCTCCTGAGAAAAGACCCGGGATCAAGATCGAGAATCAAGATCACCTTAGGACGGACTCAGGCCCCGAAACGGGCATCACCCGAAGACCCCCGGGATGGCCTACACCATTCGGCGGGGTCCCCCTGGCCGAAAGTACTAGGCCCGGGCCGGCCGTGGACAAAGACCGACGAAAGTGCTGGGCCAGGCAGGGGAAATCGGCGTTCCGGCTCAACCTTTCAACGCGCCGCTCACTGCATTTCGAATGAGTGCAGCAACGCCGGAAAGCGCTCGAACGCCTCCCCCAGCCGCGCGGCGAGCTCTTTCAGCAACGGCAGCCGCGTGGCCACGAACTCCGGCACCGGAAGATAGCCGGAAACCGTGGAACAACTGACGCCCGCGACCACCGAGCCGCCGAAGACCGGGCAGCCCAGTGCGGTGATGCCGACGTCGAGCTCGTCGACGACGACCGCGTAACCGTCCTGGCGGGCCTGGGCCAGCGAATCGCGCAAAGCCTCGGCGGAGGTGATCGTGGAGGCCGTTCGCGGGGCGAGCGTGGCGGCGGCGAAAAAAGCGTCGACGACGGCCGGGCGTTCGTTCGCCAGGATCGCGCGGCCCGACGCGCTGACGTAAGCCGGCACCCGAGCTCCCGGAGTGATGGCGAAGCGCATCAAGCGATCGGTCTGCGCGTGGCAGACGTGGAGGATGTCCGTGCCTGCCAAGGCCGTCAGGGAAACGCTGTCGCCGGTCTCGTCGCGGACGCGTTGCAGCAGCGGCTGCGCGAGGCTGCTCAGGTTCATCGCGCGCGTGTAGCCCGCCGAGAGCTCCAGCACGCGGGGTGTGAGGACGAACCGCTTGTCCACCTGAGCGAGGTAGCCGAGCTCCACGAGGGTGAGCAGGAAGCGGCGCGCGGCGGCCGGACTGAGGCCCGTGGCCGCGGCGACCTGGCTCAGGGACATTTCGGGCTGATCGGGCCCGAACGCCCGCAGCACCGTCAATCCCCTGGCCAGCGAGGTGACGAACTGTTCCTTGTCCGCGCTTGACATCGTCGCGATGCCCTTCCTAATCTCCGTTTACCGCCTAGCGGAAAAATATTCGCTAGGCGAAATTCTAGCACTGCTCCGGCTCAACGAGGAGGCTCGGCGTGCGCACCAACGAACAGTCGGCACACCTGACCAGACGAGCGACCATCGCGGCGACGTTCGGCACCGTGGTCGAGTGGTACGACTTCTTCCTCTACGGCACGGCGTCCGCGTTGATCTTCCCGAGCCTGTTCTTCCCGTCGGCCAGCTCGCTCAACGGCTCGCTGCTGTCGTTCGCCACGTTCGCCACCGGGTTCGTCGCCCGGCCGCTCGGCGGAGCGATCTTCGGGCACGTCGGGGACCGCATCGGACGCAAGAACGCGCTGGTCATCACGCTGCTGGCCATGGGACTGGCGACGCTGGCCGTCGGCCTGCTGCCCACGTACGGGCAGATCGGCGCACTGGCCCCGATCCTGCTGGTGGTGCTGCGGATCGTGCAGGGCATCGGCACCGGCGGCGAGTGGGGCGGCGCCGCGCTGCTGACCAAGGAGAACGGCAGCAGCCGGCCCGGGTTCTGGGGCGGGTTCCTGTCCAGCGCGGTGTTCGCGGGCCTGATCCTCGCGTCGGTCGTCTACGTCGTGATCGGCGCGCTGGTGGACAACCACCAGCTGCTGTCCTGGGCCTGGCGCATCCCGTTCCTGCTCAGCGTCATCCTCGTCGGCGTGGGCCTGTGGGTCCGCAAGGGCCTGCCGGAGACGCGCGAGTTCGCCCGCATCAAGCAGGCCGGCGAGCAGGAACGCGCGCCGCTGATCAAGGCGTTCAAGCAGCCGCGCAACATGCTCGCGATCTTCCTGATGCGCGTCGGCCAGAACGCGACGTTCAACATCGTCTCCGTCTTCATCCTCACCTACGCGACCACGCAGCTCGGGCTCGGCAAGTCGCAGATCCTGTGGGCGACGGTCATCGGCGCCGCGGTCGCGTGCGTGCTCTGCCCGGTCTACGGCCACCTCGGCGACCGCTTCGGCTTCGGCCGCGTGATGATCGTGGCCCTGCTCTTCCAGGCGGTGTTCGCGTTCCCGTTCTTCCTGCTGGTGGACAGCAAGGGCGTCGCACCGGTGATCATCGCCGTGACGGTCGGGATCGCGGGGGCGGGCGCGGCGACCGACGCCATCCAGGCCGGGTACTTCGCCGGGCTGTTCAGCACGCGCAGCCGCTACAGCGCCATCTCCGTCGGCCGGGAAGGCGGCACCGTGGTGGGTGGTGGCCTCGCGCCGCTGATCGCCACGGCGCTGCTGGGCTGGCTGCACGGCAGCCCGTGGGCGATCGCCGGCTGGATGGCGCTGACGAGCTTGATCGGCATCGTCGGAGTGCTGCTGGTGCGCCCGCACCACGAAGCCGAAGACGTCGTCACCGAGTCCGGCCGCACCGGTTCGGCCCTGATCTGAACGGGAACCGCGCATGACAACGGGAAACCTCGTGCTCGACGCCGCAGCCAGCACGGTGGGCACGCTCTTCGAAGACCGCGCCCGGACGCACCCCGGCCGCGTCGCGCTGCAATCCGGCGAGCGGCAGGTGACCTACGGCGAGCTGGCCGAGCGCAGCCGCCGGATCGCCGCGCTGCTGGCGAGCCGGGGGGTGCGGCGCGGCGACCGGGTGGCGCTGGTTTCGGAGAACCGCACCGAGTACCTGGAGATCACGCTCGCCGTGGCGCTGCTGGGCGCGATCGTCGCGTGCCCCGGCCTGCGGGCGGGCGCCGACGAGCTCGTGGCCTGCCTCGACCTCGTCGAACCCACGGTGCTGGTGACCTCACCGCGAGCCGACGAGAAGTTCGCCGCGCCACTGGGTTCCCGCCGGCGGCTGCTGCTGGGCGAGGCTTTCGAAGCTGAAGTCGCGGCGACAACCCCGTGGGCCGAGCCGTCGGCGGCGCAGCCGGAAGACGTCCTGATCATCATCTACACCAGCGGCACCACGGGCGTGCCGAAAGGCGCGGCCATCAGCCACCGCGCCGAGATCGCGCGCAGCTCCGCCACGCGCGCGGAGTACGGCCTCGCGGGTGACGACGCGTTCGTCGCCTGGTCGCCGCTGAGCCACATGGGCGCGTTCGACAACTCGGTGAGCACGCTCATCAGCGGCGGCAAGGTCGTGGTCGTCGACGGGTTCGACGCGGCCGAGCTCGCCCACGTCGTGGCCACCGAACGGCTCGGCTGGCTGCTGCTCATGCCCGGCACCGTCCGGCGCTTCGCGGACGTCCTGCGGGACAAGCAGATCACGCCGGCCGGGGTGCGCCTGTGCGGGGTGATGCCGGACCTCATCGGGCCGGACGAGATCGCCGAGATCACCGCGCTGCTCGACGCGCCGTTCGCGAACACCTTCGGCACCACCGAAACCGGGTGCCCGCCGGCTTCGGGCGACGCGCTCGCGGTCGGCGTGGAACCGGCGTCACTGTCCAAAGTGCAGAGTGGCTACTGCGAAATCCGGCTGGTCGACCCCGACGACCACGACGTCGCCGACGGCGAACCGGGCGAGATCTGCATGCGCGGGCCCACAGTGTTCAGCGGCTACTGGAACGACCCGGCCACCACCGCGCACGACTTCCGCGGCGGCTGGTTCCACCTCGGCGACGTGTTCGTGCGCAACCCCGACGGCACGCTGGACTTCGTCGACCGCGCGAAGTACCTGATCAAGAGCGGTGGCGAGAACATCTACCCCGCCGAGATCGAGCGCGCCCTGCTGCGCCACCCCGAGGTGCTCGAAGCCGTGGTCGTCCGCCGCGCCGACCCGACGTGGGGTGAGGTGCCGGTCGCGTTCGTGGCCCGGTCCGGCGACACGGCCGTGTCGGCGGAAGAGCTGATCGAGCTCTGCGGCGAACGGCTGGCGAAGTACAAGCGGCCGCGTGAGATCCGGTTCGTGGCGCCGGAGACGTTGCCGCGCAACGCGTCCGGGAAGGTCGTCCGCGGCGAGCTCGAGAAGCGAGCCTGAGCGTCGAAGGGAGGAACACGCATGTTGGGTGATTCACCGGAGTTCCGCTCCGACATCAGCTGGAGCACGGCGAAGAGCATCACGGTGTTCGGCCACGACCTGGTCGACGACCTCGTCGGCAAGGTCAACCTGGGCGACATGGGCTTCCTGGAGCTCACGGGCCGTCTGCCGACCCCGGGTGAGTCCACTGTGTTCAACGCACTCACCGTCAGCCTGGTCGAACACGGCATGACCCCGAGCGCCATCGCCTCGCGGCTGACGCACTACGGCGCACCGGATTCCCTGCAGAGCGCGGTCGCGGCCGGCCTGCTGGGGCTCGGGACGACGTTCGTGGGCTCCATCGAAGGGGCCGCGCGGTACGTGCAGGAGGCCGACCTCGACGGCGATCTCGCGGCGGAGGCGGGCGCGATCGTGGACCGGTTCGTCGCCGCGAAGACGCTCATCCCCGGCATCGGCCACCCGATCCACAAGCCGCTCGACCCGCGGGCGGAACGCCTGTTCACGCTGCTCGACGAGGCCGGCCTCACCGGGCCGGAGGTCGCGTTGATCCGGGAAGTCGCGCGCCAGGCGGGAATCGCGCTGGGCAAGGAGCTCCCGGTCAACGTCACCGGCGCGATCGGCGCCATCGCATCGCGGCTGGGCATCGACTGGCGCGCCGCGCGGGGCATCGGCGTGATGGCGCGGGCCGTCGGCCTCGTCGGCCACGTGCTGGAGGAGATCCGCAGGCCGACGGCACCGGCCATCTGGCGTGAGGTCGACGAGGCCGCGACCCGCCACCACGAGTGAGCGGCCCGGGGCCGGGCGCGGGCCCGGCCCCGGCGTCCGTCAGATGTCGATCGGTTCGAGCCGGCCGAGGATCTCGTCGCGGCGGGACTCGAACTGCTCGGGCAGCTGGAAGCGCTTACCCAGCTCCTGCGGTGACTCATCGCAGTCCCAGCCGCCCTCGTTGTGCGTCACGGCGAGCTCGAACAGCGCGCCGCCCGGGGACCGGACGTAGATGGACTTGAAGTACTTGCGGTCCCGCAGCTCCGACAGGTCGGTGTAGCCGGCGCCCTCGATCTCGAACTTCAGCTCGTCCTGGTTCTTGAGGTTGTCGGCGTTCCACGCGAAGTGGTGGATGGTGCCGGCGCCGTAGATCCACGTGCCCGGGCCGTCGGTGCGGTTGACCACGAGCTCGACCGCGCCGCCGAGGCCGGATCGGCCCGCCTCCAGCGCGAACCGGTCGCCTTCGCTGAGGCCTTCGCGCGCGCCGAGGTGGTTGGCGGCGAACTCGACGGCGGTGTCCGGCCCGGTCACGTGCACGCCGACGCCGTAAATGCCGTGGATCGCGTACTCCTGCGGCACCCCGCCGCCGGTGAAGCCGCGCCGTGGGTCGTTTTCGACCTCCACGAGCTGATACTCGATGCCGCACGGGTGGCGGAACAACACGCGTCGACGGTCGAACACGGTGGCGTCGTGCACGTCGGCCGCGCGGTCCTTGAGCCGGTCGGCCCAGTAGTTCAGCGAGCCAGACGGGACGGCGAGCAGCACCTCACGCGCCTGGTTCGTGCCGCGGCGGCCGTTGATCCCGGCCTGGCCGAACGGGAACGTGGTGAGCACCGCGCTCGGGTCGCCGTCGGCGTTGCTGTAGTAGAGGTGGTAGATCGGAATCTTGCCGTCGAACAGCACGGTCCGCTTGATCAGGCGGAGGCCGAGGACGTTCACGTGGAAATCGACGTCCTCCTGCGCTCCGGCCACCGACATCGTGATGTGGTGGCTACCGTTGAGGTACGACATTCGGGCTCTCCTTTTCTGTGGTGTTCACGAGTTCCGGCCACCGGTCCTGCACGGGCCCGGTCAGCCGTTGCACGAGTTCGCCCGTGTCCAGCAGCAGTTCTTCCCGCCACGGCGCGGCGGTGAGCTGGACGCCGACGGGCAGTCCGGCGGGGTCGAAACCGCCGCGGACGACGAGGGAGGGCAGTCCGGCGAGGCTCTGCGCGGCGATGCCCGGGAGGATGATCGCGCGGAGGTCGGCCGGAATGGCGTCGATCGGCGGCGGCGCGATCGGGACGGCGGGCGAGAGGACGACGTCGACGCGGGAGAGCAGCTCGGCCCACGTCGAGCGGACGTACGCGCGGCCTTCCTGCGCATCGAGGTAGTCGGCGGGGTCGGCGGCGTCGGCCAGTTCGAGTCTCTCGCGGACGTCGGCGCCGTACTCGCTCGCCCGGTCCGGCCAGAGGCCGTCACACCGGTGGCCGCGGCGGCCTTCGGCGAGGATCGTCGTGCCCAGCAACGGGTTCGCGGCGGGGAGCGCACCGGCGTCGAGCTCGACGACGGGCAAGCCGGCGTTCGCCAGCAGATCCGCGATGGTCGTGCAGACGCGCGCGGATTGGGTAGTGGGGTCGTCCAGCAGCAGTCCGACGCGCACCGTCGTGGTGTTCGGCGGCGACGCCGGGCCCAGGACCGTCCACAGCAGACGGAGGTCCTCGACCGTCCGCGCCATCGGGCCCACCACGTCGGCCGAGGGCGCGAGCGGCCGGACGCCGGTGACGGGAACCGCGCCGAACGTCGGCCGCAGACCCGTCAGCCCGCAGAACGCCGAGGGCAGCCGGACGGACCCCGCGGTGTCGGTGCCGAGGGCGAGCGGCGCGTACCCGGCCGCGAGCGCCGCCGCCGAACCGCCGCTCGAACCACCCGGCGTGCGCGAGGGGTCCCACGGGTTCCGGGTCGGGCCGAAGTGCGGGTTGTCGGTCGTGACGCCCCACGCGAACTCGTGCGTGGCCGTCTTGCCGAGCACGATGGCACCGGCGCGGCGAAGGACGGCCACCGCCTCGGCGTCGGCCGCCGGCACGTGGTCGGCGAACATCGCTGATCCGTACGTGGTGCGCAGGCCTTCGGTGTCGATCAGGTCCTTGACGAGCACGGGGACGCCTTCGAGCGGCCGCGCGGTGCCGCTCGACCACCGCCGCTGCGCTTCCCCGGCTTGGTGTGCTGCGGCGTCGAAGTTCGCCGTGGTCAGGGCGTTCAGGGTCGGTTCCTGCTCGGCCGTGCGGCGGGCGAGGGTTTCGACCACCTCGACCGGCGACAGGTGACCGGCGCGGAAGGCGGCCAGCAGAGCGGTCGCGGACAAGGGCGGAGGAGGCGCTCCACCCGGTGTGAGGGGACTCATCCCGTCGGGCATGTACTGCACCGTACAGTCGATCTAGGCTCAGCGCTACGCCCCAGTGCACCGAACTCGATGAAGGAGAGCCCGATGAAGATCGCGATCCTCGACGACTACCAGCAGGTCGCGTTGACCTTCGCGGACTGGGACTCCCTCGGCGCCGAGGTGCGGGTCTTCACCCGGCCGTTCACCGGACCGGAGGACGTGGTGCAGAGCCTGGCCGGCTTCGACGTCGTGGTCGCGATGCGCGAGCGGACGCGGTTCCCCGCCGAGGTACTGGACGGCCTGCCGGACCTGAAACTGCTGGTCAGCACCGGTCAGCGCAACGCCGCCATCGACCTCGCGGCAGCCCGGCGGAGCGGCGTGGTCGTGTCCGGCACCGGCTACGACGGGCGCTCGACGGTGGAGCTGACCTGGGCGTTGATCCTCGCCGCCGCACGCAACCTCCCCGCCGAGTTCCGCTCGGCGCGCGAGGGCGGCTGGCAGGTCAGCGTCGGCACCACGCTGCAGGGAAAGACGCTCGGCGTGCTCGGGCTCGGCGACGTCGGGTCGGCCGTGGCGCGCATCGGCCAGGCGTTCGGCATGAAGATCCTCGCGTGGAGCCGCAGCCTCACGCCGGAGCGCGCCACGGCCCACGGCGCCACCGCCGTGAGCAGGGAAGAGCTGCTCGAACAGGCCGACGTGCTGTCGATCCACGTGGTGCTCTCGAAGCAGACGCGCGGCCTGATCGGCGCCGGAGAACTGGCCCGGATGAAGCCGTCCGCACTGCTGGTGAACACCTCGCGCGGCCCGATCGTCGACGAGGCGGCGCTGCTCGACGCGCTGCGCCGCAAGGTGATCGCGGCCGCCGCGCTCGACGTGTTCGACCTCGAGCCGCTGCCCGCCGACCACGCGCTGCGGGGCCTCGACAACGCGATCCTCACGCCGCACATCGGGTACGTCGCGAAGGAGCTGTACACGACGTTCTACCGCGACGCCGTGGAGGACATCGCCGCGTTCCAGGCGGGTTCGCCGATCCGCGTGATGGACTGATCCGACGGCCGTCCGGGCCCGGCTCGTCGAGCATCGCGGGTTCCGGTCGGACGACCTGCTCCTCGTGCCGGATTTCGCGGATCACCTGCGTATAGTGAATGCGGAACCCAGCCAGGACCGGCGGGTATAGTCAACGATTTGGACTAACAGCGATGTCTCAGGTAGTGCGGTCGCGCAACTACGACCTCGGCAAGCGCGCCGACGACGTGCTGGCGACCCGCACGCGCATCATCGAGGCCGCGATGCAGCTGCACGGCACCGTGGGCCCGGCCCGCACCACGATCTCCGCCGTGGCCGAGCTCGCCGGCGTCCGGCGCAACACGCTGTACCGCCACTTCCCCACCGAAGACGAGCTCTTCGCCGCGTTCTCGGAGCACTTCTGGTCGCTGCACCCGCTGCCCGACCCCGCGCGGTGGCGGCAGGTCGAAGAACCGCAGTGCCGGTTCGAAGAAGCCCTCAGCGCCGTGTACGCGTACTACGGCGAGAGCTCCGACCTCCTCGCGAACCTGACCCGCGACGCCGAGTTCATGCCGGTCGTCGAGCGTTCGCTGGAGGAGTACCGGGCGCTGCTCGAGAGCATCGCGCACATCGCGGGCGAAGATCAGCCGGCCCGCGCGACGGCGCGGCACGCGCTGGAGTTCGGCACCTGGCGCTCGCTCGTGGAACGCGGCGGGCTGAGTGACGACGTCGCGGTGGAGCTGATGTCCGCCCTCGCGTTCGGCACCGCCGGGCGCCGCGTCACCGTGGTCGAACCGGCGCCGCAGCAGGGCAAGCGCGACGCCGTGGTGCGCGCGGCCTTCGCCGCCTTCGCCGAGCACGGCTTCCGAGTGAGCCTCGACGAGATCGCCGAGCGCGCCGGCGTGTCGAAAGTGACCATCTACAGCCATTTCACGAGCAAGGAAGCCCTCTTCCGCACGGTCATCACCGAGCAGCTCGACGAGGCCGTCGCGGCGGCCCGCAAGCTCTCATCGGGCGACTTCGACCTGCGCGAGCTGTGCGAAGCGTGCGTCGACGTGCTCACCTCACCCGCGATGGCCAACCTGCACTCCGTGCTGGAAGCCGAGGCCAAGCGCTTCCCCGACGACACCGCCGCCTGGCTCGGCCGCGTGCCCGCCGAGCTGCGCCGCGTCCTCGACACCGCGGTGCGCGCGCTGCCGGGGATCCACATCCCCGATCCGGCCGCAGCGGTGAGTCAGCTGTACGCGCTGTGCGTCCAGCCCGGCTCGCCGGACGCGATCGAGTCGGGGGTGGCGATGTTCCTGAAGTTCTACGAAACGCCACCGAGCGCCGCACCCAGCAAGGCATAACCACCGGCGCCGATTGCCACGAGCGGCAGGGTCGCCGCCGCGGGCCGCCAGGACCGGCGGCTCAGGACGGCAAGCAGGACCGCCGCCACGACCAGCATCGTCACGCCGTCGCCGGGCGAGCCGAGAACCACAAGCCGGTAAAGCCCGTCGACCGCGAAGAGCGCGACCAGCAGCGCGAGGCCGACGGCGCCGGGCACGCTGTCCGGCCGGTGCCGCCACCACGCCGCGCCGAGGCCGAACACGATCCCGCGAGCACCGCGCCGACGGCCCACACACCGGCGGTGACCAGCGCGCCGGCGGAGTAGAGGCCGTTCACGGCTTGGGCCACGCCGTACCAGACCACCAGCGCCAGCAGCAGCGAGCCGACCGCCGCCGCGACGACACGCCACGACGGCCGCCCGCCGGCGCAGCCGACGAGAAACGCGAGCGCGGACCAGGTGGCGATCGAGTTGGTCGTCCAGCCGAACGGCGTCAGCTGCGTCAAGTACGTGCCGGCGCCCAGCACCACGCCGCCGCCCACGGCAACGGTTTTCTGCACCGCGTCAGCCTTCCAGGAACTCCAGGCGGTTGCCCACCGCGTCGAACGTGTAGAAGCGGCGCTGCCCGGGAATCTCCGTCGGGTCCGCCCAGGCCACTCGGTGGCCGGCGGCGGTCAGTGCCCGCGCGGTGGCGTCCACGTCGGTCACGAAGGCCGGGTGGGCCTTGACCGCGGGGCGGAAGTCCCGCTCGACGCCGACGTGGAGCTCGCCGGCCGGGCCGCCCACGCCGGGCACGCGGAACCAGCACCCGCCGCGCTGGGCGAGCAGCGGGGGTTTCGGCAGCTCGGGCCAGCCGAGCACCCCGGTGTAGAAGGCGCGCTGCGCGTCCTCCGCTCCGGCCGGGCAGGCCACTTGGACATGGTGGATCACGATTTGAGGTTACCCTCGCCGGAGGTGAGCCAGGGCCGGCGCGGTTCACTCGAACGGGAACCCGCACAGCCCGCCCACCCGGCCATGATCGCCTTATCTTCTGAGCGTGGCCTACCTGCTCACGTCGATCCCGTTCTTCGCCGGCTTCGCGATCAGCTTCCGCTTCGAGCGGCGGCGGTTGCTGAACGGCGTGCTGTTGCTGGCGGGACTGCTGTTCGTCGCGGTCGGCGTGGTCTTCGCGTTGCTGGACATCCCCGCGGTGCACGACGTGGTCGACGGTGACGTGCTGGCGATCGCGTTCTTCCTCGTGATCGCGGTGCTGCTACCCGCGTTCCTGGTGCTCAACGGCCTGCAGATGGTGCGCCGCGAGGGGCGGCGGCTGGGGAACCTGCTGTCGCTGCTCGCGGGGCTGGCGATGTTCGCCTTCGCGCCGGCGTTGCTGGTGCTGGGGAAGAACGCGGTGCCGCGCGCGGTGGAGGTGGTGATCATCAGTGTGTCCATTGTGCTCGGTTACCTCAGCCTGGCGTTCGCCGCGTTCGTGGTGTGTTCCGTGGGCTACGGCCTGCTGCGGCCGCCGAAGGGCGCGGACTTCATCGTGGTGCACGGGTCGCGGTTGATCCGGGGCAAGGTGCCGCCGCTGCTGGCCAGCCGGCTCGACCGCGGGCGGGCGTTGTACGACGCGGGTGTCGCGCAAGGGGCGGCGCCCACGCTCGTCACGTCCGGCGGTCAGGGTCCCGACGAGCCGCGGCCGGAAGCCGAGGCGATGGCCGATTACCTGGTGGCCCAAGGCATTCCGCGCGAGGAGATCGTGCTGGAGGACCGCTCCACGACCACGCGCGAGAACCTGCTCTACAGCCGCGAGCTGATGACCGAGCGCAACCCCGGCTACCGCTGCCTGCTCATCACCAACAACTTCCACGCCTTCCGCACCGCGATGCTGGCGCGCCGCCTCGACGTCAACGGCCAGGTCGTCGGCTCCCACACCGCCTGGTACTACGTGCCCAGCGCGACGATCCGCGAGTTCATCGGCATCCTGCGCGACTACCGGATCCTCAACGGCGTGGCGATCGTGCTCCTCGCGGCGGCGTACCCGGTGTCGCTGGCCTTCTGAGCCGCCGCCGGCCCCGGACCCTCACGTCACCGGGGCACCGGTCCGGGCCCGGACGCCGGCCGCGTCCTCCCCCGGCGCCACTTCCACCAGGCGCAGGCCGTCCGGGGTGACGTCGAGGACGGCGAGGTCGGTGATGATGCGGTCGACCACGCCGGCACCGGTCAGCGGGAGGGTGCAGCGCGACACCAGCTTCGGCTCGCCGTCCTTCGTGACGTGGTCGGTCAGCACCACCACGCGTTTCGTGCCGGCGACCAGGTCCATCGCGCCGCCCATGCCCTTCACCAGCGTGCCGGGCACGCTCCAGTTGGCGAGGTCCCCGTTGGCGGCGACCTGCAACGCGCCCAGCAGCGCCAGGTCGATGTGGCCGCCGCGGATCATGGCGAACGAGGTGGCCGAGTCGAAGAAGCTCGCGCCCCGGGCGACGGTGACGGTCTGTTTGCCGGCGTTGATGAGGTCGGCGTCCTCCTCGCCCTCGACGGGGAACGGGCCCAGGCCGAGGATGCCGTTTTCGCTCTGCAGCGTGACGTGGACGCCGTCGGGCACGTGGTTGGCGACCAGTGTCGGAATGCCGATGCCGAGGTTCACGTAGTCGCCGTCGCGCAGTTCGCGGGCGGCGATGGCGGCCATTTCGTCGCGGGTCCAGCTCATGCGTGCGCCACCTCCTGGGGGCGGACGGTGCGTTTCTCGATGGCTTTTTCCCGTTTCCTTGCGAGGACGAGCCGTTGGACGAACACACCCGGGGTCATCACGTGTTCCGGCTCGACGAAGCCGTCCAGCAGGATCTCGGCTTCGGTGAGGCAGACGCGTCCGCAGGCCGCGACGAGCGGGTTGAAGTTGCGCGCGGCCAGGCGGTAGGTGAGGTTGCCGGCGCGATCGGCCGTGTGGGCGTGGACCAGCGACACGTCGGCGACGATGCCGCGTTCGAGCACGTAGGTGCGGCCGTCGAACTCGGCGTGGGGCTTGCCTTCGGCCACCGGGGTGCCGACGCCGGTCGGCGTGTAGAACGCGGGGATGCCCGAACCGCCGGCACGCAGGCGTTCGGCGAGAGTGCCCTGCGGGACGAGCTCCACGTCGAGCTCGCCGTCGAGGAACTGGCGGGCGAAGAGCTTGTTCTCGCCGACGTAGGAAGCGACCACTTTGGACACCTGGTGGTTCTCGAGCAGGAGCCCGAGGCCCTGGCCGTCGACGCCCATGTTGTTCGACACCACGGTCAGGTCGCGCACGCCGGAGTCGCGCACGGCCTCGATGAGGTCCGTGGGGTTGCCGCTCAGGCCGAACCCGCCCACGGCGAGGGTGGCGCCGTCGGTGAGCAGGCCCGCGAGTGCTTCGGCGGCGCTGGGGTGGATCGTCGGCAAGGTGTTCCTCCCGTCCACTGAATGATCGGACGGGGTCACTCAAGGGCACGCCAACGGGCCTGGTCAACGGTGTCGCTGCGGTCGCTCGGTCGGCGGTCACCAGTCGATGGCGGCGTTCACTCAGTGAACGTAAGCTGCGGGCATGACCAGCGCCCCGGACCACCTCGTCGGCCGCGCGGCCGCCGTGCTGCGTGCGCTGTCCCACGGCCAGGGCGCCACGACCACCGAGGTCGCCCGCGCCGCCGGACTGGCTCGCCCGACCGCGCACCGCCTGCTCACCGCGTTGGGCGACGAAGGGTTCGTGGACCGTGACCAGCGCACCGGCCAGTGGCACCTGGGCCCGGAGCTGTACCTGCTCGGTGAGGTCGCCGCCCAGCGCTACGACGTGACCGAACACGCCCGCGCGAGCGTCCACCGGCTGGCCGAGGCCACCGGCGAGAGCGCGTTCTTCTCCGCTCGCCGCGGCGACGAAACCGTGTGCCTGCTGCGCGAGGACGGCAGCTTCCCGATCCGCTCCTTCGTCCTGTACGAGGGCGCGCGCTTCCCGCTCGGCGTGGTCTCGGCGGGGCTCGTCGTGCTGTCCTTCCTGCCCGACCGTGACATCGACGAGTACCTCGGCCGCGTCGACCTGACGCAGATGTGGGGCGCGGCGCACAGTGCCGGTGAGCTCCGCGCCCGCATCGCGCGCACCCGTGAGACGGGCTACTCGCTCAACCCGGGCCTGGTCGTCGAAGGCAGCTGGGGCCTGGCGGCCGCGGTGTTCGGCCGCTCGGGCGCCCCGGCGTGGGCGCTTTCGCTGACGGGTGTCGAGTTCCGCTTCCCGCCGGACCGGCTCACCGAGCTGGGCGCGCTGCTGCTGCGCGAAGCCCATGCGCTGACGCGGAAACTCGCTTCGACGTAGGCGGGCGGCACTCAGTTCTTGCGCGCGAGGGGCCAGCGGCGGCCGATCGCGACGTGCAGGATCACGGACACGCCGAGGGCGTTGAGGGTGACGTGGCCGACCCAGCCGATCGGCGTGCCGCGGTTCCAGTGCAGTCCTTCGGCCAGCGCCAGCAGGGCCACGTGCAGCACCGCAGCCAGGGCCAGCGTCAGCAGGAGGGACACGGTTCGTTCGAGCCACGCGGGCCAGCGCGCGGGCAGGGCGTCTTCGAAGAGCATGCCGACCACGAGCCCCGCGGCCACGAAGTCGCCGGCGAGCGCGGACAGCGTCGGAACGGGCAGCTCCCGCAGCACCACGTAGGTGAGGATGCCGGCGCCGATCGTCGCGACGTTCGCGCAGACGAACCGCACCCACTGCTTGCGCAGGTAGTGGAACGGCCAGCCGCGCCACATCACGAACAGCAGCACCTGCCACACGCCGATGAACGTGAGCACCGCGCCGAACACACCGGGATCGATCAGGCCGGGGCCGCCGCCGCGGAACGGGGTTCCGCCGAGCAGCAGCACGTACAGCAGGATCGCAACCGCCCACGACAGCACCACCGCGCAGATCCCGCCGGGGATCGGCTTGAGCCACAGCCGCAGCGGCCAGTGCTCGCTCACCAGCGTCAGCTCCAGCATCACCACGAACGCCGCGCCCGCCAGCGGCAACGTCACGGGGAACGTGCTCAGCTCGAGCCTTTCGGGCGTCGGATCGAAGATCGCCGCGAACGACAGGTGCCCCACCACGGCCTCACCGAAGAACGTGAGCACGATCCCGCCCACCGCGATGAGCGCCAGGTCCGCCCAGCCCGCCCAGTCCGGCCCGAGCCGCGTGCCCGGCCAGTCCTCCCACCAGAACGCGATCATCGACACCACCGGCAACGCGAACGTCACGATCGGCGCCAGCACCAGCAACGACGACTCCGCGCCCCCGGCCCCCACGGCGATCAGCACCGCCACCACGACCACCGGCACGAGGCCCGCCAGACCGAGCCCGGGCTGCCGCGCCCAGCGCGACGTGCCGGGCCCGGTCGGGTCGTCCCGGCGGTGACGTTCGCGCCGGCTGATCGCGGGGTGAGGTGTGGGTGCAGCGGCGCCCGTGGTCTGCTCGGCTTGCTCTGTCCGACGGGTGCTGTCGGTGCTGTCGGCTCGACCGGATCGGCCGGGTTGGCCGGGTTGGACTTGGCCCGGTTGGCCGGGTTGCCCTTGGTCGGGCTGACCGGGCTGACCGGATTGGCCTCGGGCGGCGCCTTCCGCTCTGCCACTCACCGCGAGCCGCACTCTCCGCCGGTCACGAGCGCGCCCGCCTGACGCCTGCGCCGCAGTCCCATGCTCGTCCTCCGCCGTACCGCTCTTGTCGCCGACGTTCCGGTCCCCCGGAACACCGCACCGCGCACCCGACGAGGCCGTCCACGTGACTCGGGTGCGGCCAGGCTAATCAGCGCCCGAGGTCATCTCAAGAACGCCACCACCCGTGATGACGTTCGGGCACCCCACCATCCCCACCCGACGGTCGGAAAATCCTTTTCGGACACTGGCCCTGCCGGATCCCCGAGAACGATCAGGTTTTTCACGTCACGCTTGGCCGGGCCGCCCGCGGACTCAGGAACCGGCTCGGCGGACAACGCGCAGTCGCCGCGCCGCCGCACTCCGGATGCGCCGGGTGGCGCCGCTCGTACTCAGGGCTTCGAGGGTCTGCTCGGCGTTGATCGTGGTGGCCGCCCGCAGTTGCAGCCAATTCGTCCAGCGTCGTACGTCGAACTCCGGGCCGTCGCCCGCGGCCATCGTCTCAAGGACAACGAGCTCGCGCGCCCGAGTGGCCGCGTACTCGCGGCTGCGCCCCTCGGGGAGAGCCGCCACGAAATCCGCACGTCGAGCGTCCGGCAGAACCTCCAGCGCCCGCACGACCACTGCGGCGGCGATCGGCAGGTCCGGCTCGTCTGCGATCAGGTCCAGGACCGCCGGCCACTCCTCGGCCCGCCCGATCGCCTCGGCGTACACGGCCCACCGGGCGTGCCCGTCGTCGAGGTCACGGGGGTCGGCGCCGAGCCTCCCTGCGAGCGCCGCCAGCCGTACGTCGAAAGTCGTCACAGCACCGCGAGCCGATCCAGCAACCGTTCCGCCAAGCTGATCTCCGCGCTCAGCGGGTGGTCCTCCGCGAGGTACGGCAGGGTGCCCTCCGCGAGGCGGAAGGCTTCGCGCAGCGGGGTGTCCGGCAGGGCGACCCCGGAGAGGCGCAGGGCGCGCACGGCGGCGAGGAGTTCGCAGGCCAGCACGGTGCGGTAGGCGGCGGTCGCGGCGACCGTGCTGCGGACGGCGTGCGTGGAGAAGCTCGCGTGGTCCTCCAGGCCGCGGGAGATGACCGCGGTGCCGAGCGTCACGGGGGACGAGGCGTGGCGCAGGGTGCCCAGGGCGTCGTGGGCGACGTATTCCAAGATCATGATTCCGGAGCTGCCGGCGGGGCCCTGGGCGAGAAAAGGGGGCAGGCCGCTCAGATCGGGCTCCACCAGGTCGCCGAGGCGGGCCGTGGAGAGTTCGGCGACGTGGTGCAGCGCGGCGCGCAGGTGGTCGAAGGCCAGGGCGACGTGGGCCGTCGAGAACTGGCCGTGGTGGTAGGCCTGCTGGGTCTCCACGTCGATCAGCGGGTTCTCGGCCGCGGCGTTGATGTCGATGTCCAGGACCCGCTCCACGGAGGCCGCCGCGTCGAGGGCGGGGCCCTGGACCTGGGGGAAGGCGCGCAGGCCGAACGGGTCCTGCAGGCGGCGGCCCTCCACGACCTCGTCGCCTTCGAGGAGCAGCCGGCGGAGTTCGGCGGCGCAGAACACGGCGCCGGGGTGGGGGCGGGCGGCGTGGACGCGCGCCGAGTAGGCCTCGGCGGAGCCGCCGAGCGCGCAGAAGGTCAACGCCGTCACCACGTGGGACGCGGACAGCAGCCGGCGCAGGTCGTGCCAGGCCAGGACGGCTTCGGCGAGGGTGGCGGCGTTGCTGGAGATGAACGCGAGCGCGTCGCCGGGGCTGATCGGCAGCGGGTCGAGGTCGCCGGCGGCCCAGGGCAGTTCGCCGGCCAGTGTCAACGCGACCTCGGCCAACGCGGTCAGGTCGCCGGTGCCGATGGCGCCGCGCGAGTGCACCAACGGCAGCGCCCCGACCCGTAGCGCGGTCTCCAGCGCCCGCAGCAGCCGCGGGTGCACGCCGCTGCCGCCGGCCGCCAGCTGGTTGAGCCGGATCGCCATCACGGCGCGCACGACCTCGTCCGCCAGCGGCTCGCCGGTGCCGCCGGCGTGGCTGCGCAGCAGGCGCAATCCGTGGTGGTCGGCGAACTCCGGGTCGACGACCGTGTGCCGGTTCGCGCCGACGCCGGTCGTGCGGCCGTACACCGCGCGTTTGGCCCCCAGCTCCACCGCCAGCTCGTAGCTCGCCGCGGCGCCGGTCACGGCGTCGGGTGCCAGCTCCGTCCACGCGCTGCGACGAGCCACACGGACCACGTCGGCACAGCGGAGGCCGGATCCGCTGATCTCGATGCGGCTGGAGTCGGTCATCGCCACCCCTCTTGACAAGTTTTCATTCATTCCTAGGGTGACATGAAACTATTCATTCTCGAACAACGCAAGGACGGGAGGCCCGGTTGTCCCGGTCGCTGCACGAGCTGCTCACCGCCCACCGGCTGACCCCGGCGCAGCGGCGCATCGCCAGCTACCTCACCGACCACGCGGCCGAGGCGGCGGCGCTGACCAGCGGCGAGCTCGCCGAGTACGCGCAGGTCAGCCAGCCGTCGGTCACGCGATTCGTCGCGCTGCTCGGCTTCGACGGCTACGCCGGGTTCCGCCGCTACCTGCGTGAAGCGGCGGCCGAACCCGAGCCGGAGTGCGGTGGCAACAAGTTCCAGGCCGCCATCGACGCCGACCTGCGCAACCTCACCGCCCTGCGCGCGCAGCTGGCCGACGACACCCGCCTCAGAACGATCGCCGCGGAGCTCATGGACTCCGTCCCGCTCGTCGTCGCCGGCTACCGCGTCTCGGCCGCGCAAGCCGCGTCGTTCGCCTACCTCGCCACCAAGATCCACCCGGACGTCCGCCTGCTCACGGACCCCGGCAGCGTCTTCGGCGACGCCCTGCGCCACGCCCACCGGTGCGGCGCCCGGACGCTCGTCCTCGTCGCGCTCCCCCGCTACCCCCGGGAGAGCGCCGCGGCCCTCGATCAGGCTCGTGCACTCGGCCTGCGCACCCTCCTGATCACGGACCGGCCCGTCTCGGCGCTCACCCCGCTCGCCGACGACGTGCTGCACGCCGGCGTCGCCTCCGAGTTCGTGTTCGACTCCCACGCCGCGGTCGCCTCCCTGACCGTGGCGCTGGTCGAGGCGATGGCCGACGCGGCCGGCGCCCTGGCCCGGCAACGACTGGAAGGTTTCGAAGACTATGCCGCAGAGCAAGACCTCTTCCTCCCCGAGTGAGGCAGGGGCAACGGCGTTCGACGACGTCCCGCTCAACCGCTTCCACCTCCGCATCACCGCGCTGACCTTCTGCGCCAACTACTCCGACGGCTACGAGCTCGGCATCATCAGCATCGCCCTGCCGTTGATCGCGTCGCAGCTCGGGTTCGGAACGGTGTGGGAGGGCCTGCTCGGCGCGTCGGCGCTGATCGGGATCTTCCTCGGCAGCATCGTCGTCGGCTGGGCGGCGGACAAGATCGGCCGCCAGCGTCTGTACACAGTGGACTTCCTGCTGATCGCCGTCGCGTCGGCCGCCGAGTTCTTCGTGACCAGCCCGACGCAGCTGTTCGTCCTGAGACTGCTGATCGGCATCGGGATCGGCGCCGACTACGCACTCGGGCCGACCCTCGTGGCGGAGTTCGTGCCCCGCAAGTACCGCGGTGGGCTGCTGGCTTCGCTCACCGTGTTGTGGACCGTCGGTTACGTCGCCGCGTTCTTCCTCGGCAACTACGTCGTGAGCCTCGGCGGCGAGTCGTGGCGCTGGCTGCTCGCGTCGAGCTCCATCCCCGCGATCGCCGTGGTGCTGCTGCGCATCGGCGTTCCGGAGTCGCCACGGTGGCTGCTGTCGCAGGGCCGCGTCGACCAGGCCCGGGCGGTCGTGCGGCGGCTGCGCGGCGACGTCGAGGCGTTCGAGGACCTCGTGCGCAACCACGTCTCGGCGCGGCGCGTGCGCTACCGCGAGCTGTTCGGCAAGAAGTACTGGCGCAACACGGCGTTCGGCACGATCTTCTACAACGCCCAGGTGGTGCCGTACTTCGCCATCTACACGTTCCTGCCGCTGGTGCTGCTGAAGATGGGCGTCGGCGAGGAGGACACGACCAGCGACGGCCTGCTGAACCTGTTCCTGCTCGCCGGCAGCCTCGGCGGCCTCTGGCTGGTGGCGAAGATGTCGCGGCGCGGCCTCACGATCTGGTCGTTCGTGGTCCTCATCGCCACCATGGCGCCGATGGCGATCTGGCCCGACGCGCCGACCGCGTTGCTCTTCCCGCTGTTCCTGGTGTTCACATTCACCATGTCGGCCGCCGTGAACCTCGACCAGGTCTACCCGCCGGAGCTGTTCCCCACCGACCTGCGCAGCTCCGGCGTCGGCCTGCTCAACGGCCTCAGCCGCGTCGGCTCGGCCATCGGCACCTTCCTGCTGCCCCTGGCCCTCGACGGCATCGGCTTCTCCCCCACCATGCTGATCCTCACGCTGGTGCTGGTCGGTGGCCTGGTCGTCTCCCTGCTGTGGGCGCCGGAGACGAAGAACTCGACGATGGACTGATTCAACGCGCAGCCCCGGCCGCGAGCCGGGGCTGCGCGAGGCCGGTTTTCAGGGCCGCGGCCATGGTCGCCACGCGGTGGCCCTGCGCGCGGGCCGCGGCCAGCGCCGGCTCGTCGACGGCGATCGAGCCGTCCTCACCCGTGATGTGGCTTGCGCCGTAAGGGTTTCCACCCGAGTCGTCGACGTGGCCCTTGAAGCCGGGCGGCACCAGCACGCCGCCGAAGTGGTAAACGGAGTTATACAGCGCAAGCAGCGTCGTCTCCTGCCCGCCGTGCGCGGAGGCGCTCGAGGTGAACCCGCTGTAGACCTTGTCCACGAGCAGGTCGCGCGCCCACAGCCCGGTCATCGTGTCGAAGAACTGCTTGAGCTGGCTCGCGATGTTGCCGAACCGCGCGGGCGTGCCGAACACGATCCCGTCGGCCCAGAGCAGATCTTCGTGCGTGGCAACGGGAACGTGGCCGGTCGCGGCCAGGTGCTCGCGCCAGCCCCGGTTGCGGGCGATCGCGCTCGCCGGCGCGATCTCCGCGACGCGCCGCAGCCGCACCTGGGCCCCGGCCGCCACCGCGCCTTCGCGCACGGCCTCGGCCAGTGTGAACACGGTTCCGGTCGCGGAGTAGTAGACGACGGCGATCCGGCAGCACCCTTCGGACATGACCCGCTCCCCTCGCTCTTCCGGCTCACAAGACAGTATCATTCAATACGGTCTCACTTGAAACATTGACCGAAACTCACCAACGTGACGCCCACCTCATCCCGCACGGGCGAGGACTCCCGCACGCGCCCGGTCCACCGTGGGGCGACGGGAAACCGACGAGAGGCACGGCTATGTCTGACTACATCCGGATGCAGGGAGCGGACCCGCGGGCGATGGACTCGACGAGGCCGGGCTTCGCCGAACCGACTGCGGCGAACGGCTGGACCGTGTTCGCGGCGACGATCGCGATGCTCGCCGGTTTCTTCAACATCATCATCGGGCTCGTGGCGCTGTTCAAGAACAACTACTACGTCACCGCGCCCGGTGGCTACCTCGTGCTGAACCTCACCGGCTGGGGCTGGCTGCACCTCATCGTCGGCGTGCTCGCGGCCGCCGCCGGCGCCGCGCTGTTCAGCGGCGCCGGCTGGGCCAAGGTCGTCGTGGTGATCCTGGCCGGGTTCAACGCGCTGGCGATGCTCGCGTTCATCTCGGCCGCCCCGGCGTGGGGGCTGATCGTGATCACGCTCGACGTGCTGGTGATCTGGGCCGTGATCGCCCACTCCGTGCAGACCGAAAGTTCACTCTGAGAGCTTGACGGACAAGACCTCACCCAGCGCGGGTGAGGCCTTGCCCGTGAGCGGGGTGCTGTCGACGTAGTGCATCTCGTACACGCGCTCGGTGAACTTCCAGCCGTCGGCCGTGCGCCGGTAGCGGTCGTGGTACACGGACTGGTTGAGGTGCGAGCTGCCGTCGCGCAGCCGCCCGAACTCCACGATGTAGGCGCGTCCGGTGGCGGTGTCGCCGTCGAGGCGGATCGAGCCCGGGTGCACGGTCTGCAGGAAGTACTCCCACAGGTCCCGGGCCCGTTCGATGCCCCGGCGGATCTCGGCGCGGCTCGCCAGCTCGATGCCGCCTTCGGGGATGCGCAGCACGCCGTCTTCGGTGAACAGCGAGGCGAGGCGGTCGTAGTCGTGCGTCATCCCGGCGTCGGTGAACTCCGCGCACAGCGCGCCGAGCTCGACGCGGTCGGCGATGGCCTGGAAGTCGGTCATGGTTCTCCTGTCACATCCTTCGTCCGTGGTCCGTCAACGTTCTGACGGACCACGACGGAGGAACCTGACAGTGGACGCGATTCTGGTGGACCAGTTCGAAGCGCACCGCGACCACCTGCGCGGGGTCGCCTACCGGATGCTCGGCTCGGTGACCGAGGCCGAGGACGCCGTGCAGGAGGCCTGGCTGCGCCTTTCGCGCGCCGACCCGGACGGCGTGGTGAACCTCGGCGGGTGGCTGACCACAGTCGTCAGCCGCGTGTGCCTCGACGTGCTGCGCTCGCGCAAGTCCCGCCGCGAGGAGCCGCTGGAGACGCACGTGCCGGACACGATCGTCGCGGCGGCGGACCCAGATCCCGCGGAACAGGCCGTGCTCGCCGATTCCGTCGGGCTCGCGCTGCTCGTGGTGCTGGAGACACTGTCGCCGGCCGAGCGGCTGGCGTTCGTGCTGCACGACCTGTTCGGCGTGCCCTTCGCGGAGATCGCGCCGATCGTCGGCCGCACTCCCGCCACCGCGGCGCAGCTGGCCAGCCGCGCGCGCCGCCGTGTCCGCGGTGCGGCACTGCCGGACGCCGACGTCGCCGCCCAGCGCGAGGTGATCGACGCTTTCCTCGCCGCCTCGCGCTCGGGCGACTTCGACGCCCTGCTGGCGGTGCTCGACCCGGACGTCGTGCTCCGCGCCGACGCCGGCGTGGCCGGTGGTTCGCGGCTCGTTCGCGGCGCCGCCGCGGTGGCCGGCCAGGCCGTGCTGTTCGAACAGCTCGGCGCCGAAAGCCGGCCCGTGCTCGTCAACGGCGCGGCCGGCATCGTGGCCCTCCTGGACGGCAAGCCGATGTCGGTGTTCTGCCCGACGGTGCGCGCCGGCCGGATCGTCGAGATCAACATCCTCGCCGACCCGGAACGGCTCGCCCAGCTGAACCTGTGACGCTGAACCTGTGCCGCAGCGGCCGGTCAGACCGCGTCGGCGCAGGCCACCGCCTTGGGCGCGGGCTCCGGCTCGGCCACCGGCTCGTCGCCGGCCGGCTCGCCCGGCACCGCGAGCTGCCACGGGCGGGCGACAACCCACAGCACCACGCCCGCCAGCAGGATGCCGCTGAACATCACGATCGCCATGGCGGCCGCGTTGTTGCCGATCAGGCCCACGACCGGCGACACGGCCGCGCCGATGCCGAACTGCACGGCACCCAGGAGCGAAGCCGCGGTGCCGGCGTTGTCACCGTGGGAGTTGAGGGCGACCGCGGGCGCGTTGGGCAGGATCAGGCCGGCGAAGAACAGCACCGCCCACACCGGCACCGCGACGCCGAACATCCCGCCGAAGCCGGTGAGCGCCGTGAGCAGCAGGACCGCCGCGGCCACGACGGCCGCCACGCTCGCGACGAGCAGCACCTGGGCCGGCTCGTAGCGGTTCATCAGCCGCGCGTTGACCTGCGTCGCCGCGATCAGCCAGATCGCGCTGGCGCCGAAGAGCAGGCCGAACTGCTGCTGGTTGAGACCGAACTCCTGCTGGAACACGAACGAGCCGCCGCTGATGAACGCGAACAGCCCGGCCATCGCGAGGCCGGCCACGATCACCAGGCCGATGAACGAGCGGTCGGTGAGCAGCCCACGGTAGGAGCGGACCGTCGCCTTGAACTCCCACGGCTGGCGGCGCGCCTTCGGCAGCGTCTCCGGCAGGGCCAGCGCCGCGGCGATCGCGCTCGCGAGCCCGATCACGGCGAGCACCACGAACACGCCGCGCCACTCGGTCCAGCTCAGCAGGGCGCTGCCGAGCGTCGGGGCGAGCACCGGGGACACGCCCATCACGAGGATCAGGCGCGACAGCAGCTTCGCGGCGTTGCGGTCGGTGTAGAGGTCGCGCACCACAGCCAGCGCCAGCACCGCGCCCGCGGAGGCGCCGAGGCCCTGCAGGATGCGCGCGCCGGTCAGCAGCTCGACGTTCGGCGCCACCAGGCACAGCAGCGAGGCGGCGACGTGGATCAGACTGCCGGTGATGAGCGGGATCCGCCGGCCGAACGCGTCGGACAGCGGCCCGACCAGCAGCTGCCCGAGCGCCAGCCCGAGGACGGTGCCGGTCAGCGTCAGCTGGATGGTGGACTCGGACGTGAGCAGGTCCTGCGCGATGGTGGGCAGCGCAGGCAGGTACATGTCGATGGACAGCGGGCCGAGTGCCACGAGGACACCCAGGATCAGCACCAGCTTGAGCTGTCCGCCCCCAGCGGACACTCGCGCGCCGGGTGCGGCTTCCAGCCTGTTCGTCACAGCATCTCCCTCAGTCGGTAGCCACCTCACTCCTACGACGAACGGGGCTCGCCTATTCCGACATCCTGCCCACATCACACCGCGCCTTTTTGCGCGTGACACCTCGTGGTTGTGCCGCTACGACAAGGCAATCCGGAATTCACGTGCCGGAAACGTCCACAGTAGACAGTTCGTATACGACAGATCGCTCACGAGGGGAGCCTCTGTCATGGTCGTGGCGTACGGCTGCGGCCGCCCCGCGCAGCTCGTGCTCAACCGGGCGCTCGGGCGCGACCTGGTCCACTCGGCCCAGACGGTTTTCACCGGTTCCGCGGGGATCGGGCAGCCCAGCGAGCGGACCGCATCGTCGGCGAACACGCAGCGAACGCGCCGGATGCAGCAGGTCAGCGGCGCGTCCGCGGCACTTCCAGGACCGGCGGCGAGGCCGAAACAGACGACGAACGACGCGGCCTCCAGGCCGGGAACGGTACCGAACGCGTCGGAACGGACACTTCCGGCACGACCGAGGTGGACCTAGCGTGCGAAGCAGGCACCGTCGCCGAGGGGGCGGCGGGCCGATCCGGAAGGCGGCCACCATGCCGATCCTCAGCGCCCTGGGCGGCGTCCACCACCTGCGGCTCACCGTGACCGACCTCGACCGCTCGCGCGCCTTCTACACCGAGGTGCTCGGCTTCGGCGTGGCGGCCGAGTCGCCGGGCAGCCCGGACGACCCGGCCATCCGGGCGGACCGCGAGGCGCTCTACGGCGGAGTCGTGCTCGCCAACGAGAACCTCGTCCTCGGCCTGCGTCCCGTGGCCGACAAGGCCGACCGGTTCGAGTCCGAACGCGTCGGGCTCGACCACCTGAGCTTCCAGCTCGGCTCCATGGCCCGGCTGCGGGAAGCGCAGGAGCGCCTCGACGCCACGGAGGTCGTGCACGGCACGATCCGCGACCTGCCGGCGTTCGGCATCGCGATCCTGTCGGTCGACGACCCCCACGGCATCCACCTGGAGCTCACCGCCGCGCTCGAATAGTCCACTCAGGACGGTCCGGTGCACGGATGCCGGTACGGACGGTCAGCAGTCGTTGCTCCCGGCGACCCTTGATCATTAGGGTCGGCGCATAAGCCGACCCGAAGAGGAGTCCCCATGAGCGGCCTGCCGGCCACGATGCGAGCGGCGCGGTTCGACGCGGCGTCGAAGAAGCTGAGCGTGGAGACGGTGCCCGTGCCGGCCCCGGGACGCGGTGAGGTCGTGGTCAAGGTCGCGGCGTGCGGGATCTGCCACTCGGACCTCTCCCAGCTCGACGGGGCCTTCACCCCGCGGCAGCCGGTGATCACGCCCGGGCACGAAACGGCCGGCACGGTCGCGGCCGTCGGCGAAGGGGTGAGCTTCTGGTCGCCGGGTGACCGCGTGGTCGTGGCCGCGGGCCGGCCGTGCGGCACGTGCCGCGAATGCCGCCACGGCGGCGGGATCGACTCGTGCGAGAAGCTCCGGATCATGGCCTTCGACTACGACGGCGCCTGGGCCGAGTACCTGCTCACGCCCGCGACGACGCTGGTCGACGTGCCGGACCACGTGCCGCTGGAGCAGGCCGCGGTGCTGGCCGACGCGGTGTCGACCCCGTACGGCGCCGTCGACACGGCCGGGCTGCGCCCCGCGGAAGCCGTGGGCATCTGGGGGCTCGGCGGGCTGGGCACGCACCTGGTGCAGCTCGCGCGCATCTGCGGCGCGTCGCCGATCGTCGCGCTCGACCCGCTGCCGGCGGCCCGCGAACGCGCGCTCGGCCTCGGCGCCGACTTCGCGCTCGACCCGCTCGACGAGGCCACGCCGGACAAGCTCGCGGAGATCACCGCCGGCCACGGCCTCGACGTCGCGTTCGACTGCGTCGGCCGCGGCGCCAGCCTCACGCAGGCCGACCGCGCCCTCGGCCACCGCGGCCGGCTGGTGCTCGTGGGCATGTCCTCCGATCAGCTGGATCTGGGCGCCGAGCTGAACTTCGTGCGACGGCGCCACACCGTCGTCGGGCACCTCGGTTACCGCATGAAGCACCTGGCCGATCTCGTGGAACTTGTCGCCCGCGGGCGGCTGGACGTGTCGGGCTCCGTGAGCGCGATCCTGCCGCTGGAGGAAGCCGCCGAGGGCGTGCGGCGCCTGCGCGAGCACGAAGGCGACCCGATCCGGATCCTGCTTCGGCCTTGACCCTGACGTCGCAGGAGGGTCCAGCATCGAGGGCGTGACCGAATTCACCAGCCCCGTCCCGATGCCGGCCCTCGACGCGATCGTGCCGGAGCCCTACCGCGGCATCTACGGCATGCCCATGTTCCCGATGATCCCGACGGCCGACCTCGAGGAGTCGAAGGACTTCTGGTTGCGCGGCCTCGGGTTCATCGACCTGTTCTCCATTCCCGGCCGGATCACCCACCTGCGGCGGTGGGCGTTCCAGGACGTGCTGCTCGTGCCGGGTGAAGTCGGGCCCGCCTCCGCGTTGGCCATCAGCTTCTCGTGCGTCCTCTCCCAGATCGACGAGGTCGCCACGCGGTGCGAACAGCTGCGGCCGGGCTGCACGAGCGGTCCGGAGGAGAAGCCGTGGAACTCCGTCGAGCTGACGGTGCAGACACCCGAACGGGTGCGGATCGTGATGACCGCCGCCCGGCCGATCGACCCGGACAGCGTCCAGGCCGCCGAGCTGCGCGCCGTCGGAATCGACGTTCCTCGGGGATGAGCCACACTGGCCTGATGAGCGAAGGCCTCACCGTCGGCCGGACGGCGGCGCTCGTGGGGGTCAGCGTGAAGACGCTGCACCACTGGGACGCCATCGGCCTCGTGCGTCCGAGCGAGCGCACTCACGCGGGGTACCGGGTGTACTCGGGCGACGACATCGCCCGAGTGCACCGGGTCCTCGTGTACCGCGAGCTGGGGTTCCCGCTCGCCGAGATCGGCCGGCTCCTCGACGACCCGGCCGTCGACGCCCGCGAGCACCTGTGGCGCCAGCGCACCGAGCTCGTCGACCGGATTTCCCGCCTGGAGACGATGGTGTCGGCCGTCGACCGCATGCTGGCCGCCGCGAAGACCGGCATCCAGCTCACCCCGGAACAGCAGGTGGAGATCTTCGGCTCCGACTGGCGCCCGGAATGGGTCGGCGAAGCCGAAACCCGCTGGGGCGACAGTCCTCAATGGACCCAGTACGCCGAACGCGCCGCCGCGCTGAGCCCTGCCGACTGGCGGGAAGTCACGGCTCGCGTGGAAAAGCTGAACGCCGACCTGGCGACCGCGCACCGGTCCGGCGTCATCCCGGGCTCCGCCGAGGCCAACGCCTTGGCCGAACGCCACCGTGCGGCCATGACCACGTACTTCGACTGCCCCCACGCCCGCCACGTCTGCCTCGGCCGGCTGCTGGCGGAGGACGAGGGGTTCGCGGGCTATTACAGCGGGTTCTCACCGAACCTGGCGCAGTGGCTGCGCGAGGTGATCAACGCGAACGCCGCGGCCCACGGCGTCGACCCGGAAACCGCCACCTGGGACTGACGCGCTCGCCCGGCCAACCAGGAAGTGCCCGCCGGCGGCGCAGTGCGACCAGCCCCGCCGGCGAGCGTTCCCCCCGTGCGGCGGCGCCTCACCGCCGCCGCACGCGACCCGGACTGCCGCGGGCCGTCCCCCGACGACGTCTCACGGCGGTCCGGAACCCGGATCAGTCGGTGACGAGCTCCGACTTGTGCTCCCGCAGCCACTCCTCCAGCGGCTTCAGCCGCGGGTTGATGCGGCGCGCACGCTCGAGGTCGCGGGACTCGACGAACGAGTCGGCGGCGTCGGCGTAGAACTGGTACATGTTGCCGACCTCGACGGCGCCCGGGTAACCGGCGGCGCGCGCCTCGTCGTGGGTCTGCGGCCGGTAGACGACGTCTTCGCCGAGCACCTTCGCGAACAGCTCGGCCAGCTGGACACCGGTGTAGTGAGCGCCCGCCAGGCCGACCGTGCGGCCGATGTAGGTCGGGCCCGCGAGGAAGATGCCGTAGGCGGTGCGGCCGATGTCCTCCGACGCGACGAGCGCCATCACGGCGTCGCCCATCGGGTTGGTCAGCTCGAGCTTGCCGTCGGCGCCGCGGTGCACGCCCTGGCCCTGCAGGAACGCCTCGTAGTAGAAGGTGGTCTCCAGGAACGTGGTCGGCACGCCGTGGGCGGTGAAGAACCGGTTGGCCTCACCCTTGGCGTCGAAGTGCGGCACCGTGTACTTCTCGAGCAGCGTCGGCAGCTGCGTGCCCTGGTGCGCGAAGTGGGGACGCGTGTCCTCCAGCGTGGACCAGACCACGTGCTTCAGGCCGGCCTTCTTCGCCGCGCGGGCGGCGGTCTCCGCCTGGTCGAGCTCCATCTGCGCCCGCGTGCGCGCCGCTTCCTCCTCGGGCGTGCGCTGGACCCAGAAGTTCGTGACCACGTAGGCGCCATACGCGCCTTCGAACGCGCGCAGCACGCTGGCCTCGTCGTCGAGATCGGCCACCACGACCTCCGCACCGCGCGCCGCCAGCTCCTTCGCCGCCGGGGACTCGACGTCGCGGGTCAGCGCACGAAGGCTGAACGGTCCCTGCGGGTCGTCGAGGATCGCACGGGCCAGACCACCGCCCTGCGAACCGGTCGCTCCCACCACGGCAATGATCTTCTTGTCGGTCATCGGGTTTCCTGCCTCTCTCGTCGGATGTTCGCCGAACGAGTTCCAGGTTGTCCCTCTTTTCCATGCGGCACCTCGCCACACCGTGGGTACCCACGGCGGGGGACGGCACGGGCTGTCACAGCCAGCCGCGCTCGTCGGCGACCCGCAGCGCTTCCATCCGGTTGCGCGTCCCCGTCTTGGCGATCGCCGCCGACAGGTAGTTGCGCACCGTGCCCTCCGACAGGTACAGCGTGGCCGCGATCTCGGCCACCGAGACCCCCGACCGGGCGGCAATCAGCACGTCGCGCTCGCGCGCGGTGAGCGGCGACTCCCCCGCCGCCAGCGTCGCGACGGCCAGCGCCGGATCCACCACGCGCTCACCGGCGACCACGCGGCGGATCGCGTCGGCCAGCGTCTCGGCCGGGGCGTCCTTCACCACGAACCCGACGGCGCCCGCCTCCATCGCGCGCCGCAGGTAGCCCGCGCGCCCGAACGTGGTCAGCATGACCACGCGACAGCCCGGCGCTTTCTTGGCGAGCACGGCCGCCGCGGCCAGCCCGTCGAGGCCCGGCATCTCGATGTCCAGCAGCGCGACGTCCGGCTGCTCCGCCAGCGCCGCGTCCACCACCTGGTCACCGCGGCCGACCGACGCGACGACCGCGAAGTCGTCCTCCAGCTCCAGCAGGGCGCACAACGCCTGGCGCACCAGGGCCTGGTCGTCGGCGAGCAGCAGGCGGATCGTCATGCCGGCGCTCCGTTCTTCGAACGCGGCGCGGGCATCGACACGCACAGCCGCCACCCCCGCGGCTGCACCGGCCCGGCCTCCATCCGCCCACCGGCCTCGGCGACGCGTGAGCGCAACCCGTCCAGACCGTTGCCGGCAGCAGCCACCGCGCCCACTCCGTCGTCGCGCACTTCCACCTCCGAAGCCGAAATCCTGACGGTGCAGCTCGTCGCGCGGGCGTGGCGCGCGACGTTGGTCAGCCCCTCCCGCACGACCCAGCCGAACAGCTCCTGGTGCGCGCCGTCGACCACGTCCGTCGCCGTGGGCAGGTCGGCCGTGACGCCCGACGCGCGCAGGAGCTCGCGGCCGCGCGCCAGCTCACCGGCCAGAGTCACGTCGGGACTGCCCGACACGGCCGCGCGCACGTCGGCGAGCGCTTGGCGCGAAAGGCGTTCCACCTCGCCGATCTCCTCGAACGCGCGTTCCGCGTCCGTCTTCCCGAGCCGGCGGGCGAGATTGCTCTTCACGGTGATCGCGGTGAGCGAGTGGCCGAGCAGGTCGTGCAGGTCGCGCGAGATCCGGGCCCGCTCGGCCTCGGCCGCGAGCCGCTGTACCTCCGCGCGCGCCTCGACCAGCGCCCGGTTCGCCCGGACCGCCTCGGAGAAGGCGTAGACCATCAGTGCGGTGAACACGAGCGCGATGGCCTGCGACCACGCCGGCCCGGAGTGCCACGGCCGCACGGCCGGCGGCACCACGATCGCCGCCAGTCCGGCCCCCAGGAGCACCGCCACCGCCGCCCGGCCACGCAGCAACCGCATCAGAAACGCCACGACGACCGCGGCCAGGAAAAACGCGTCGGCCTGCGCGAAGGGCAACGCGGCGAGGAACAGCACCGCCTGCGCGCCCAGCGACCACCAGAACACCCGCGGGGCCACGCGGTCCGCGGCGATCGCGGCCACCACGTAACAGCAGCTGAACAACCCCACGAGCACGCAGCCCACCACCGCGGTGGTGCCGCCGCGCGGCACCAGGCCGGCCACGGTCACCGCCGGGTACACGAGCATGCCGGCGTCGAGGACGAACCTGCGCCGCCCGAGCACCCAGCGATCGACGTTGTCGTCCACGTCGGGCACGCTACCGGGATCGTGGTCAGGACCGCGCGAACAACGAGCGGACGTGCCGCCCGTTGACGATCAGCACCACACCCAGCAGGAGCAGCGCGCACACGCCCTGCTCGGCTCGCAGCCACACCGGGAACGCGCCGGGCAGTGCCGCGATGACGACCAGCGCCACCAGCATGATCGCGGTGACCAACCGCAGCCGCAGGTAGGCGCGGCGCGAGCCCTTGCTCGTCCGGAGGGTGAAGGACAACGTGAGCAGGGCACTGGCCACGACGATCACCGTCCGCACCCACACGGCGTCGGTGACCATCGCGGAGTTGTTCCGCAGCAGGACCACCGCTCCGACGGTGAGCACGCTGAGCGTGAGGTAGGCGATGACGAGCAGTCTCGTGGTGCGGAAGGCCGAGAGGCTGCGCGGGTGGTTGAGGTTTTCGTGGGACACGGCGGCGGATCCGGCGTTCATGACTGTCCTTTCCGGACGGTGTGGAGTGCTCCCCTTGTGCTCCACTCATCCTGGGCGCACGCGCCGGCTCGCAGCAGTGAGCCGGCGCATGAAGCGCCCATGACATTTGTCAGGAATCCGACGGCGGCCCCGTTTCCGTCAGCTTGCCGTCGGCGAGCGTGAGCCAGCGGCCGAGGCCCAGGTCGGCGAGGAAGCGGTCGTCGTGGCTCACGACCACGAACGCACCCTGGTACGCGTTGAGCGCGCCGGTGAGCTGCTCCACGCTGGCGAGGTCGAGGTTGTTCGTGGGCTCGTCGAGCAGGAGCAGCTGCGGCGCCGGCTCCGCGCACAGCACGCACACCAGCGTCGCCCGCAGCCGCTCGCCACCCGAGAGCACGCCGACCGGCAGGTGCGCCCGCGGCCCGCGGAACAGGAAGCGGGCGAGCAGGTTCATCAGGTCGGCCTCGGGCAGCTGCGGCGCGGCCGCGCGCAGGTTCTCCGCCACGGTGCGGTCGTCGTCCAGCAGGTCGAGGCGCTGCGAGAGGTACGCGACGCGGCCGTCGGCCCTGGTCAGCAGCCCGCTGTCGGGTTCGAGCAAGCCCGCGATGAGCCGCAGCAATGTCGACTTGCCGACTCCGTTGGCTCCGATCAACGCGATCCGCTCCGGCCCGCGGATCGCCAGCGTCGCGCCTTCACCGGCGAACAGCTCCCGCACGCGCAGGCGCTCGCCGTGGAACACCGTGCGCCCGGCGGGCACCGCGGTGTCGGGCAGCTCCAGCACGATCGTGTCGTCCTCGCGCGCGGCGCGGTCGGCTTCGTCGAGCCGGGCCTTGGCGGCGCCGAGCCGCTGGGAGTGCATGTCGTTGGCCTTGCCGGCCGACGACTCCGCGCGCCGCTTGATGTTGCCGAGCGCGATGCGCGGGATGTCGGAGCCGGTGCGGGCGCCGGTGGACGCCCGCCGTGCCGCGCGTTCGCGGGCCTGCTGCAGCTCGCGTTTCTCGCGCTTGACCTCCTGCTCGGCCGAGCGCACGTTCTTCTCCGCGACCTCGCGCGCGGCCTTCTTCGCGCCCTCGTACTCGGTGAAGCTGCCTCCGAACAGCCGCAGCGAACCGTGGTCGAGCTCGGCGATCCGGTCCATGCGGTCGAGCAGGTCGCGGTCGTGGCTGACCAGCAGCAACGTGCCCTTCCAGTCGCCGAGCACGGCGTGCAGGCGGCGCCGGGAGCCGCGATCGAGGTTGTTGGTGGGCTCGTCGAGCAGCAGCACGTCGGGCTGTTTCAGCAGCTGCGCGGCCAGGCCGAGCGACACGATCTGGCCACCGCTGAGGGTGTCGAGCCGGCGGTCGAGCCCGACGTCGCCGAGCCCGAGCCGGTCGAGCTCCGCGCGGGCGCGCTCCTCGATGTCCCAGTCGCTGCCGACTTTCGCGAAGTGCTCTTCGCTCGCGTCACCGCCTTCGATGGCTGCGAGCGCGCGCACGATCGGCGCGATCTCCAGCACCTCGGCCACGGTCGGCTCGCCGGCCAGCGGCAGCGTCTGCGGCAGGTAGCCGAGCACGCCGTCGGCGGTCACCGAACCGGCGAGCGGGTGGAGCTCGCCGGCGATGAGCTTGAGCAGGGTGCTCTTGCCGGCGCCGTTGGGCGCGACGAGACCGGTGCGACCCGGCCCGAGCGTGAAGGACAGGTCTTCGAAGACGGGGGTGCCGTCGGTCCAGGAAAAGGACAGGCCGGTGGCGACGACGGAGATCTTGGACATGACAGGACTCTCAAGCTGCGATGCGGGCGTGCGTGAGCCGCCCGGAGAACGACAGGGCAGGGTTTGAAGGAGGAGACGAAAAAGTGCGGTGTCGCGGCGGTCGAAAACCGACCGTGCGCACCGCTGTCGTCGCCGGATTCACCCGGAGATGTCGTCCTCAGCCACCATCGCGGTGGTCAGCTCCCTGGAAACTCGTCCTGCAAGTTCCCCGCGATCGTATCAGCCGAGAGCCGCGCGCGCCGTCACCCGTCCGTCGCGAATGGACGGACGGGTGACGAACGCCGAGGTCAGGAGGTCTTCGGCCGGTGGCCGGGCTCCTGGTGGGGGAAGCTCTGCTGCGTGGTCGGGATGGGCGGCAGCTTGAACTGGCTGACCTCGTACTGGGCGAGGTTGTACTGGCCCGTGGTGTCGGGCAGCGTCGGCGCGTGCTTGGTCGCGTCGTGGAACCGGAACGCCGAGGTGAGGTCACCCACGGTGCGGCGGCGCCAGTCGGTGATGTTGGTTTCGCGCACGCCGGTCACGTGCTCCAGCAGCCGCAGCTGCGAGGTGTGGTCGGACAGCTCCGAGCACACCCAGCCGCCGACGGTCCACGGCGACACGATGATGCACGGCACGCGGAAGCCGAGGCCGGTGGGCAGGCCGGCGCCGTCGACACCGGTCACCGACGTCTTGAACACGAACTCACCCGGGGTGCCGGGCTTCGGCGTAGGCGGCACGACGTGGTCGAACAGGCCGTCGTTCTCGTCGTAGGACAGGATGAACGCCGTCTTGGCCCACACGTCGGGGTTGGCCGCGATGGCGTCGATCTTGCCGGCGACGAAGGTCGCACCGGCGGCGGGCAGGCCGGCCGGGTGCTCGTCGAAGCCCGCCGGCGGCAGGATCCAGCTCACGGTGGGCAGCTGGTCGTGGGCCGCGTCGTACTCGAACTGGCCGAGCGGCTGCGGGTTCATGCACTTCTCGAACAGGTCGTCGCCCGGCTTCGCGTTGAAGTACTGGGCGATGTGCTGGATCGCGGCGAGCCCGGTGACCGACCCCGGCTGGTGGTAGACCTTCCAGCTCACGCCGGCCTCGGTGAGGCGCTCGGGGTAGGTCTTGAACGAGTACTGGCCGTTGGGCGCGCTCGTGGTGAGCGACGGGCCACCGAAGTCGCCCGCGGCGTCGATCGTCCCGGCCATCCACATGTGCCGGTTCGGGCCCGTGGGGCCGAGCACCGAGCAGTGGTAGGAGTCGAGGATCGTGAACGCGTCGGCCAGCGCGTACTGGAACGGGATGTCCTCACGGGTGAAGTAACCCATGGTGTACTGGCCGTTGGTCTCGCCGTCGGCGGCGCGGTGGGCGGGCAGCCACTGGTCGTTCTTGCCGCCGTTCCAGGCCTGGTGCTGCACGGCCCACTCGTGGCTCGTCGACGGGATCGCCTGCGCGGCGGTCGACTTCGTGTCCAGGTGGTAGGGCAGCAGGTAACCCTTGGGGTTCTTCGCGTCCTTCTGGTAGAAGACCGAACTGCCGTCCGCCTGGCGCGCGACGTGGGGGTCGCCGAAGCCGCGGACGCCGGACAGCGTGCCGTAGTAGTGGTCGAAGCTGCGGTTCTCCTGCATCAGCATCACGACGTGCTTGATGTCGGAGATCCGGCCGTTCTTCGGGGCGGGGGAAGCGATCGCCTTGCGAACGTTGGCCGGCAGCGCCATCGCGGCGGCGGCGAGACCGCCCGCGGCGGCCGCGGAACCCAGGAGGCGTCTGCGCGTGAAACCGTTGCCCTGGTCGGTGTTCTCGGTCATCGAGGTCCTTTCGGGGTGGGAGCCACGAGGAACACTCGTCCGCCGCGGTGAGCCGTTCGCCCAGGAGTGGATGAGCAGTGGCTGAACTTCGGCCGAACTCGCCATGGCGCAGTGACGTGCGTAACTCGATTTCCGGACGAAGCGGTGGAACCAGACGTAGGATGTGTCCACTGTGGAGTGTCATTTTTCCCGTCAGCGGAACGGCCGGCGGTTGCTAGGGTGCCGGTGTGAATCGCACGATCGCGGTGAACTACCCCGCGCCGATCCCGGTCGGCCACGTCGTCGAGGTGACGGAGTTCGCGGACACGCGCCCCGAGAAGAAGCGCCGCGGGTTCGACATGAGCGAGGCCTTCCGGCACCCGGTGCTGTTCGACCGGACCACCGGGATCCGCTACCTGAACCACGTCCACGCGGCCACGGGCGGCAATGGCGGGAACACGTTCACCCCGGTGCTCTACCCGGTGGTCCCCCGACCGGACCTCGCGTTGTCGGCCGTCTGGCTGGGCACCGTGGTGGCGTGCGCGCTCGTGATGAACGAGGGGCTGAACGGGCAGCACACCACGTTGGTGCTGGCGCCGGCCTGACAGGTCAGCCGGCCGGGCCGGCGGCCCGCGCCGAGCTCGGGGGAGATCGTGCGCGCGGTTTCAGGCGGAGCGCAGGTTGGTGGCGAAGTCGCCGGTGCGGCGGTCAAGGTCGGTGAGCTCGCTCCTCGGCCTTGACCACGCCTTCGTTGGCGACTTCGGCTTCGGCCGGCCTCGCCGTCGTCCGACGCCTCGGCAAGGCCCAGGTCGGCCACAAGACCATGGTCGACGCGATGGCCCGGCCGCCACGGCCCTGTCCGAAGACGCCACCCGCGCCGACCCCCTGCCCACCGCGCGGCGCTCCGCCGCTGACGCCGCGGACGCGGGCGCCGCCTCGACCGCCCAGCTGCTGGCCAAACGCGGCCGGGCGAGCTACGTCGGCGAAACGCCCGCGGCGTCACCGATCCGGGGGCGCTGGCGGTCGCGTTGTTCTTCGAAGCGGCCGCCTAGGGTCCTTTGTGGAGATCCGTGTGCGCTGGTCTTCTTGACGTTCCCTTGTGGAAGATCAGGGCATGGCCGGGGCCTGGCGGGGGCCCATGGCCGCGCCGGCGATGACCAGGACGGCGCCGACCAGGAGGAGGATCGGGCCGAGGCCCAGGGAGGGGAAGTTGCCCCAGTAGAGGGTGGCGATGCCGGCGACGTGGAGGATCAGCATGACGGCCGCGCGGCCGCTGAAGACCGTGCGGTACCACCAGAAGCTCGCCCGCGTGAGTTCGCGGCTGCGGATGCCGCTCAGCAGGAACGCCGAGCGTTTGGCCCGGAGCGCGCCGAGCGTCCACGGCAGCACCGACGCGGCGGTCGCGGCGGTGATCAGGAAGGCGAGGAACTGCACGTACGTCGCCGCGAAGCCGGAGGCGGCCGCGTTGTCGCTGGCGGCCTTCACGAGGTCGAGGAAGGTCATCGTCACCGACTGGGTGCCGTTGGTGAAGGTGATCCACGAGACGCCGAACAGCGCGACCAGCTCCAGCACCACGCCGAGCACGGCCGGGATCGCGCCGAGGCCGGGCTGGGTCAGTGGACCGGCCGCCTGGCCCGGCTGCTGGGAAAAGCCCTGTGGCGGCTGCGAGAACGGCTGCTGCGGAGCGCCCCACTGCTGCGGCTGCCCGTGCTGCGGGAGGGGTTGCTGGTAGCCCGGCGGTAGGTCGCCGGCCTGCTGCGGGTACCCGGCCGGGCCCGCCTGCGGGTAGCCCGGCTGAGCGGGCTGCCCTTGCGGCGGGGTGCCCCACTGCTGCGGCTGACCGTGCTGGGGCAGGGGTTGCTGGTAACCGGGCTGCGGGTACCCGGCCTGGTTCGGCTGCGGGTAACCCGGCTGGCCCTGTTCCCCTTGCGGCTGCGCGTAACCCGGCTGCGACCCGGCGGCCTGGCCGAACCCCTGCTGCGCCTGGCCGGTCTCGGGATGCCACTGCGGCGGCTGACCCGGCTGTCCCGGCGCCGGATACCCCGCCGGGCCCCCCTGCTGACCTTGCGGATAACCCTGCGGTTGCTGACCCCCTGGGTGGCTCATGATCCAGGATCGTAGCCGCCCCCGGGGGATTCCACCGAGTCGTCAGGACAATGGCTTGTCGAGCACCGCTTTGAGGTTGCTGAACGTGTCGATGGAGTACCTGCCGTGGTAGCGGCCCATGCCGCTTTCGCCGACGCCGCCGAACGGGAGTTCCGGCGCGACGAGGTGCAGCACCGGCATGCCGAACGTCACCGCACCGGAGGAGGTTTCGGTGAGGATGCGCTGTTTGACCTCTTCGGACCCCGTGAAGGCGTACAGCGCCAACGGTTTGTCGCGGCCCGTGATGAACGTGATGGCGTCGTCCAAAGACGACACGGCCAGCACGGGCAGGATCGGCCCGAAGATCTCCTCGCCCATCACGGGTGCGTCGGGCGCCACCTCGGCGAGCACGGTCGGTGCGATGAACTTGGCGTCGCGGTCCGTCTGACCGCCGGTGACCACGCGGCCGCTGGCCAGGAGCTGCGACAGCCGGTCGAAGTGCCGGGTGTTCACGATGCGCCCGTAGTCGGGGCTCGCCGCCGGGTCGTCGCCGAACTTCGCCCGCAGCGCCTCCGTCAGCAGCGGTTCGAGGCGCGCCGCCGTGTCGCCGATGGCCAGCACGTAGTCGGGCGCGACGCAGGTCTGGCCGGCGTTCATGAACTTCGTGTCCACGATCCGCTGCGCGACCACCTTGAGGTCGACGTCGGTGTCCACGATCACCGGGCTCTTGCCGCCCAGCTCCAGCGCCACCGGCGTGAGGTGCTTCGCGGCGGCGGTCATCACGATCCGCCCGACGACGCCGTTGCCCGTGTAGAAGATGTGGTCGAAGTGCTGCTCCAGCAGCTCCGTCGTCTCCGGGATCGCGCCCTCCACCACGGCCACGGCCTCGGGGTCGAGGTACGCCGGCACGTGGCGCGCGATGGCGGCCGACACCGTCGGTGAAAGCTCGCTCGGCTTCACGACGGCGGCATTGCCCGCGGCGAGCACCCCCACCAGCGGCGCCAGCGCGAGGTGCAGCGGGTAGTTCCACGGCCCGATGATCAACGCCACACCCAGCGGCTCCCGCACCACGCGCCCTTCGGCGGGCAGCAACCGCTCCGGCAGCCCGGCGGGCTGCGGCGCCAGCCACTCGTCGAGGTGCTCCAGGGTGTCGTCGACCTCGTTGACGATGAACATCAGCTCGGTGCGCCGGGCCTCGGTGGCGTTCTTCGCGAGGTCGGCTTGCAAGGCGGCGAGGAAGTCGTCCTCCTGCTCCAGCAGCATGCGCTTCAACGCGCCGAGCTGCTCGCGCCGCCACGACAGCGGCTTGGTGCGGCCGGAGGCGAACGACTTGCGCAGGCGGGAAACCACGTCCGGGATCATGATCACGACCCTACTGTGTTGTCAGTTGCCAATCCGACCACAGTTGCGGCGGGGCGACCGCGGCAGCCACTCGGCGCGCCCGGACCCGCGTGGCACGAGGATCGTCGAGAACTCACCCGGCGTCTCCGACATCCGCACCTGGTCGGTCACGCCCTGGTAGAGCCCCAGCGGCGTCTCGGCCGTGAACGTCTCCGGGTCGACATACGCGTGCAGCTCACCGGTGCCGGCTACCGTGCGCGCGTACTCCTTGTCGAACACACCCAGGCTGATGATCCACAACGCGATCCGCGTCAGCGAGATGTGCACGCGGTAGCTGCCGCCTTCTCTCGCCCGGCGCATCAACGCGGCGCAAATCCCGGTGGTGGCCAGCCACGGCACGAGGTAGTCGTTGACCACGCCGATGTGCGGCAGCACGGGCTGGTCCGGCGAGCCTTCCAGCGTCATCATCCCGGCGACGCACCCCGCCGTCTGGTCGAAGCCCACTCGCTGCGCCCACGGCCCACGCTCGCCGTGCAGCGACACGGTCGTGTGGATGATCCCCGGCCGGAGCTCCGCCGCGCCCTGGGCGGACAACCCGAGCCCGGCAACGAGGCCCGGCCGCCGGTTGGCGTAGAAGACATCCGCGCTGCGCACCAGCTCGTGCACCTTCGCCAGCGCCGTCTTGTCCCGCAGATAGTCCACTGTGGCCGATCGGACGCCGACGTTCGCCGTCGAGTACGTCACCGGGTTCTCCCACTCGGTGGGGCGCCACAGGTTCAGCGCGTCGGCACCGTGCTGCGCCAGCGCGCGCCCGATGGCGGCGCCGGCGATCACGTGTCCCATACCCAGCGCGCGCACGCCGTCGAGCGGCTGACGAGCGCCCTCCGACAGCGGTTCGGGGTCGGAGTCGCCGATCTTCTCGATCTCGATCAACGGCAGGTCCGCGAGCACGTCGCGGTATTGGCGCGTCTGGAGGAACTCCTCCGTGCTGCGCACCATCGGCATCACGAGCCCCGCGTCGGCGCCGGCCTCCTCCAGGTCGAGGGCGTTCCAGCGGGCGACGGCGTTGGCCACGGCGGGTTCGTCGTCGTAGGTGCGCAGGAGCTTGAGCGTGGCGGACTTGAGCTTGGGGTAGATGTCGAGCGGCATCACCCAGCGGCCGTCGCCGGCACGGTAGAACTTGAGCGTGAACGGGCTGCCCGGGTCGGCCGTGTTGGTGGGCGGCAGGCCGTTGATCAGCTCCCACTTCTTGTCGTAGAACGGGCACAGCCGGTGCGGCGCCGTGCGCACGTCCATGCTGATGTCCTGGCCCGGCCCACCGCGGTGGCGCCACAACGCGGCCAATGCCACGGACTTCGCGACGAGCCCGATCGCCGGCGCCGCGCCCAGCCGTACGGCGCTCGGCACGATCGGGTCCGCGCCGAGGAACTCGACGCTGCCGCCGCAGTCCTTTTCGGACAGTCCGGCGTCGGCCAGCACTTCGGCCAGCGCGGCGTGGATGTCGAACCGGTCGTCGGCCTCGGAACGGATGGGGTTGGCGAGCGCTTCGCGGATGCGGTCGGTGACGGTCATCGCTGCTCCTGTCCCGGCGTGGTCGCCAACGCCCTCATCACGGCGATCTGCTTCTCGTCCCGGGCCTTCGCCAGCTCGTCGATCGCGCCGCCGAAGTCCTCCGACTGGGCACTCAGTAGCGCGACGGTCGGTTCGTCCAGGTCCGGCGTGCCCAGCTGACCCCAGCGTTCCTGCAGGCCAGGGCCCAGGTGTTCGAGGAAGTGCGGCAGCCCGCCGGCCCCGCCGCCCAGGTGGAAGCTCAGGAACGGCCCGCTCACCGCCCACCGCTGCCCGAGCGAGGACGTGACCACCTCGTCGAGCTGCTGCTCGGTGACCACCCCTTCGGCGACCAGGTGCACGCACTCGCGGAAGATCGCGGCCTGCAGCCGGTTCGCGACGAACCCGGGCACCTCCTTCGCCAGCACGATCGGCTTCTTGCCCAGGCTTTCGTAGAACTCGACGGCCCGCGCCACGTTCTCCGCCGACGTCTTCTCCCCCGGCACGACCTCCACCAGCGGAATCAGGTGCGGCGGGTTGAACGGGTGCCCCACCACGAGCCGTTCCGGCTGCTTCAGCGCCGTGGCGATGTCCGTGGCGGGGATGCCCGACGTGGACGTCAACAGCAGGGCGTGCGCCGGAGCGTGCGCTTCGATCGTGCTGAAGATCTGGTGCTTCAGATCGAGCCGTTCAGGCCCGTTCTCCTGCACGACGTCGGCCTGCGCAACCGCCGTCGCGAGGTCCGGTTCGAAGCGCACCGCCAAGTCGTCTGCCGGCAAGCCGAGTTCCCGCAACGCCGGCTTCAGCTCCTCCAGCCCGGCGCGCACGGTGTCCTCGATGCCGGGCGCCGGGTCGCTGACCGTCACGTCCAGGCCGCGCGAGGCCATCAGCCCCGCCCAGGACACGCCGATGACCCCGCCACCGACGATGGTCGCCTTCATGCTTTCCCCTCAAGCCAGGTAGTCGTGCACGACCGCGAGCCGGCCGAGCGTGAGGTCGGTCAGGAGGTGGCCGGCCGACACGATCTCCAGCACCGGCAGGTCGGCCAGCGGCGCCAGCGCGTGGGCCACGAGGTGCAGCCGCGCGGGCCCGGTCCAGGCGCCCTTGATCGTCACGTCGGTGATCTGGCTGCGCGCGAGCTCGCAGATGCGCGGGCGCCCGTCGTAGCCGGGCACGATCTTGAGCATGAACGTCGGCGCGGTCAGCTCCGCACGCGCCTGGGCTTCGTCGAGCGTGCGGTGCTTGTACCCCATCGTGGCGAGCGCGACCTGGATCGAGCCGTAGTCGAGCGAGCCGACGAGGGTGTCGGAATCGGTGTACAGCCTGGGTTTGCCGAGCTTCTTCGGGTACGCGGCGACCTCGCGGCCGCTCGCGATGGCGGGCAGGCTGTCCACGTACATGCCGAGGGTGAACTCACCGGCCTCGTCGCCGTGGCGCACCATCGCGACCTGGCCCGACTCGGTGTAGTCGCCGAGGCCGGTCACGTCGGGCATGCGCATCACCTCGAACCGCACCAGCGGCTCGTCGACGACCAGCGGTTCCGGCACGAGCGCCCGCAGCGCCGCCGGATCCGTCCGGTAGGTGATGTTCAGGTATTCGCGGTCGGTGAAGCGGTAGGGCCCGCGCGGGAAAGCCGGCGCGGCCAGGGGCGTGGTGAGCTGGGCGAGGACCTCGTCCTCACGCATGAGCGACTTCCCGCAAGATCACGAACCGCAATCTACCTGCGACTTTCCGCCGCCGCATCTCGATGGCGGGCATGATGGGCGCCATGGCCGCACCGACCTTCGACTTCGACGCCGAGCTCCAGCGCTACCAACCGCTGCTGCGTGAGGCCGCCGCCGTGGGACCCGGCGACACCGTGCTCGACCTCGGCTGCGGCAGCGGGGCGACCACCCGCGAAGCCGCCCGCCTCGCCGTGCGGGGCTCCGCGCTCGGTGTGGACGTCTCCGCGCCCCGCGTGGAGGCCGCGCGCCGGCTCGCGGTGGCCGAAAACGTCACCAACGTGCGGTTCGAGCTGGCCGACGCGCAGACGCATCCGTTCCCCGACGCGCACTTCAGTCTTGCCTTCAGCCGGCTCGGCACCATGTTCTTCGCGAACCCGGTCGCCGCGTTCGCCAACGTCGCCCGCGCGCTGAGGCCGGGCGGGCGGCTGGTGCAGCTCGTGTGGCAGGCGCGCGACCGGCAGGAGTGGGTGTCGGAGATCAGCCGGGCGGTCGGCAACCCGCCGGTGCCGCACACCAGCCCGTTCACCCTCGGCGACCCCGCTGTGGTCCGCGAAGTGCTGACCACAGCGGGGTTCTCCGACGTGCAGCTCGCCGGCTTGTCCGAACCCCTTTACTACGGCCCGGATCCCGCGACCGCCGCCGATGTCGTGCGGCCGTTGCAACTGGTCAGCACCGCGCTCGACCCGCTCGACGAAAGCGAGACTTCGCGGGCGCTCGACCGGCTTCGCGAAGTCATGGCCGAACACCACACCGCCGACGGCGTGTGGCTCGGCTCCCGCGCGTGGCTCATCACCGCGCGCCGAGGCGCCTAGAAGCCCGCCGACCCGTCCGGAGTGCCGACACCCGTCGGGGCGTCGTAACCGGCGGCGGCGACGCACAGGTAGTCGCCGCCGCACTTGTGCCCGCCGGAGAGCCGGTCGTTGGAGCCCTCGGTGACGTCGAAGAAGTGCGCCGCCGCGGCGTAGACCGTGGCCGCGGACGTGGTGCCCGCGTGGCCGGCCCGGGCGATCAAGCCGGCGACGAACGGCGCCGACGCGCTCGTGCCGTCCGCGGTGAACCAACCACCGGCCGGCCCGAAGTAGAGCGACAGCTGCTCGGCGACGGCGGAAACGTCCGCGACCGTGCGGTTGCGGCAGTGCGTGTCCTTCTGCCACGCGGGTTTCGCGACGTAGGCGGAGCAGCCGCTGCCGCCCGAGACCCACGCCGTTTCCGAGAAGCCACGCGGCGACGAGTCGTGCGCGAGCACCGTGCCGCCGACAGCCACCACGTTCGGCAGCACCGCCGGATAGCTCGCGGCGGTGTACCCCGCGTCACCCGAGGAGACGACGGTGGTGACGCCCGGGTGCTGGTAGCTGGCCGCGTAGGCGAGCGAAACAGCGCTCTCGCGTCCGCCGTAGCTGTTGCTCACGATCTTCGCGCCGAGCCGCACGGCCGTGTCCTCCGTGGCGGCCAGGTCCGGGAACTGCGGGCTGTCGCCCTCCACCACCAGGATCCGGCACGACGGACACGCCGCCGACACCATCGATACGTCCAGTGTGGACTCCAGGTTCCAGCCGAACTCCGTCCCGGGCAACGGCGCGGCCTCACCACGTTGGTTCACCTTGCGGAAGCAGCCGGTGGCCGAAGTGCACGGTGGCAGCCCGTACTGCGCGCGGTAGGTGTTGAGGTCCTGCTCCAGCGTCGGCGAGTCGTAGGCGATGGAGATCGCCACGAGGTCACCCGGACCGGCCTCGGCGGGAAGCCGGTACGCGGCCGCGAGGTCCGTGGCGCCCCAGCCGTCCGGAACGTCGGCCGCCGCGGCGGAGGTGGGTGGGACGTAGCTGCTCAGACACCGTGCCAAGGTCGGGCCGACGGCGCCGCAGGCCGTGCGGGGTCCGGTGACGGCGTCCGCCGAAGCGGTGGTGGCTGTGGTGGAGGCGAGCGCCGCCCCCAGGATCGCCGTGACGGCGAGGATTCTGCTGAACCGATCGAGCACAGTGGACACTCCCCTCAGAAGTTCACGTGGTAGGCGGCAGTGAGCGTCTCGGCGACGGTGCTGCCACCCGCGTCGGCAGCCGACACTCGGAGCGCGACGTCCGTCCCGTCAGGACCCTCCGGCGCCACCGAGTAGGCCGCGTGGAAGGTTCCTCCCGGGCCGGGCGTGACGGTGGCGTCCTGCCAGGTCGTGCCGCCGTCGGTGGAGAACTGCACGATCGCCGTCGAGACGGCACTGCTCGCCGCGCCTTGCATGCGGGCAAAGGTGATGTCGAGCGCCTGCGCGCCATGCGGGGTGGAGCCGTCGACGCCGAGGCCGCCGACCGCGTACGTCGGCATGAGCAGCGGTTCCACGCCACACGCGGTGTCGGGCGCCTCGCCCTTGCTGACGCGGCAGATGAACGGCGCCGGCAGCACCGGGCCGTCGACGTGCTGCGAACGCCACGACCATTCCGTGTGTGTCGCGGTCGAAAGCGCGAAGAACGGTCCGCTGTGCGTCGCGTCCACGGTCAACCCGAGCGTGCTCGGTGTGGCGCCCACGGTCTGCGTGAACTGCACTTGCTCGCCCGGTGCGCCTTCCGCGACGACCGCGCCGTCCTGGGTGAACCGGTAGTAGCCGGAGAAGGTGTCGCCGGGCTCCCCGTAGAGGCCGGTGCCCGTGTGGCCGGGTTCGTTGTCGGTGAAGGGCACGAGGTCGAACGACACGTCGTCGCCGTCGCGCACGGCGCCGGGGACGAGCATCGAGCTCTGCGGAACGGGCGTGCCTGCCACGGTCGCCCCGGCCGGGTGCAGCGGGAATTCGTTGTAGCCCTCGGTTTTGCGCTGCCCGCCGGTGTAGACCTCGGTGGTCGCGCGCTGGGCGCCGTACCAAGCCTCCAACCCGCCTTCGGTGCGGTAGTACTTGGCCGTGCCGCCGAACCACATCAGGTCGGGTGCCGCCTGCACGTACTCGATCTGGTGCCGGGGCAGCGCGATCGGCACGGACGGGCGGCTGCTCACGGTCTCGAACGTGAACATCCCGCTGCGCTGGTGGCGTCCGAGCGAGGAAACCTCGGAGTAGTAGCTCGCGTCCACTGTGGCCACGTCGGCGTCGGTCACCGGGTAGCGCTGCTTCGGAATGGTGCCACCGCTGGCCTTCTGCAGCCAGTACTCGTACGGCGTGCCGGTGCCGGGCGCCGAGACGAGGTGCGCGTACGGGTAGGTCTGCAGCTCACCGATCCGCACGGCCTTCGCGACCGGCGAGATCCACATCGGCACACCGGGGCCGGCGTCGTAGTCGAAGGTGACCGCCGGTCCGGTTTTCGCGGCGCGGCGGACGAAGAACCCGTTGTCGTCCAGCAGCGCCGGACGCGGGGTGACCCAGGTGACCTTGCTGGTCGCCTTCGCGGCGTCCATCCGCACGGTCGCGTCGGCCTTCACCGTGAACTCGGGGTTCACGACCTCCCGCACCCCGCTGACGCTGCCGTCGGCCGCGGTGGTGAAGAAAACGCTGACGGCGCTGTAGTTCCCGGCGGGCACGCTGTACTTCGCCGTGCCGTCGTAGAAGAAGTTCACGGCCTCGTTCTCGTCGAGCAGGGTCGAGTCGTCGAGGTTGGTGAGCAGCGAGATGCCGGTGTCGGACGGGGTGCCGTCGGCTTCGTTCGCGGCGAGGGTGAGCGTGTTCAGCACGCTGCGGGGCTGCGCCTTCGCCGGCGCCCCGTACGTCACACCGTTCGCGAACAGGCCGCGGCCGCCGAAGGTGCCACGGGCGCGATCCTCCGTGTACTGCTTCGCCAGCTGCGCACCGAAGTTCCGCGCGGCCGCGCGGTCGAACGTGCGCGTCGGCGTGGTCACGTGGTCGGTCGTGGCTTTGTCGACGTCGAACAGGCCGAGGTCCAGGCCCTTCCCCAGATAGGGCACCGCGGTCGCGGGGATCTCGTAGTTCCGGCCGCCGAGGCCGAGGTGCACCAACGACCTCGCGGGGCCCTTGGCGGCGGCCGGGACCACGTCGTCGCTTTCCCGGCCGCCGCCGAGGTCGTGGACCGTGACGACGTCGCCCGTGATGAGCAACGCCGTTCTGTCGTGTCGTTGTTCTGCTTGCGGTTGTGTCACTTGCGGCGCTGCTGCTGCGACCCCTGCCCCTGTCGCGACGAGCGCCACGACCCCCAGCACGGTCAAAGGTTTACGCACACATACCTCCAGTAGGGAACGGATCACCCGCTACCTACGTGAAGGGCCTGGCTGAGGTTCCACCGCCGGTTCGAATTGCTCCGTTCGGCCCAGCGATCAGGTCACCGAGTAGTCCGACGCGCGGAAGCGCCGGGTCCTCCGCCAGAACTCCACGGTGCCCGCCGGCCACAGCACGGTGTTGCGGCCGGACTTCGGGTCCTGGTACCAGCTGCGGCACCCGCCCGTCTGCCAGACGGTGGCGGCCATCCGCGAGTCGAGCCAGTCGTTGAACGCGTCCTGCACCTCGGCGCGCACCTCGAACGCCTTGGCGCGGCGCAGGCGGCGCAGCGCGGCGACCACATAGGACGCTTGCGCCTCGATCATGAACACCTGGGAGTTGTGACCCAGCCCCGTGTTCGGGCCGACCATGAGGAACAGGTTGGGGAACCCGGCGACGGTCGTGCCGAGGTAGGCCTCGTTGCCCTTGCTCCACGCGTCGGCGAGCGTGCGGCCGCCGCGGCCTTCGACCTCGAACCGGATGGTCTGCTGCGTGTCGAAGCCGGTGCCGTAGATGATCACGTCAGCGGGCACCTCAACGCCGTCGGCGCCGACCACCGCGTCCGGCGTCACGGACGCGACCCCGCCCGAGCGCACGTCGACGTGCGGCTTCGTCAGCGCCGGGTACCACGTGCTGGAGATGAGCAGGCGTTTGCAGCCGATGGTGTAGTCGGGCGTGAGCCGCGCGCGCAGGTCCTCGTCGGGGACCTGCTTGCGCAGCAACCGCTTTGCGAGGCCGGCGGTCTGCTCCATCGCGGCCGGATCGGCGACGAAGCCGACCGCGCGGCGTTCGTGGATCCAGTACAGCCGATCGCGCACGTACCAGCGGAACGGCGGGAACCAGCGCGCCCAGAACCGGTGCCGGGCGTCGAACGCGCGGTCGGCCTTCGGCACGATCCACGGCGGCGTCCGCTGGAACACCGTCAGCGCGGCGACCTGGTCGACGATCGCCGGCACGAACTGGATCGCGCTCGCCCCCGTGCCGATCACGGCCACGCGTTTGCCGGTCAGGTCCACGTCGTGGCGCCACTGCGCGGAGTGGAACACCTCGCCGCGGAACGACTCCACGCCGGGCAGTTCCGGGTACGCCGGGTGGTGCAGCGGACCGACGGCCGACACGACGAACCGCGCGCGGTAGGTCTCCCCCGTCGCCGTGGTCACGTCCCAGCGCCCGGCGTCCTCGTCCCACGCAGCGCGCGTTACGCGTTGCCCGAAGCGCAGCCGGTCGAGCAGCCCGCGCCGGCGCGCGACGTCGTGCAGGTACTCCAGGATCTCCGGCTGACCGGCGAACAGCCGGCTCCAGTCAGGCTTCTGCGCGAAGGAATACGAGTACAGCGGCGAAGGGATGTCGCAGCCGCAGCCGGGATAGGTGTTGTCGCGCCAGGTGCCACCGAGGTCGTCGGCCGCTTCGAGGACCCGGAACGACCGGAAACCGGCCTTGTCCAGCCGCGCCGCGATGCCCAGGCCGCTGAAGCCCGCGCCGATCACGACGACGTCGACGTGCTCAGCCGGCATCCGAGAGCTCCCGTTTGAGGACCTTGCCCGACGGGTTGCGCGGCAGCTCCGTCACGAACCGCCACTCCACGGGCACCTTGAAGTCGGCGAGCAGCTTCACCGCGTGCTCGCGCAGGCTTTCCTCGCTCGGCGTCCGGCCGGGCCGCGGCACGATCACCGCGCGCACGCGCTCGTCGAAGATCGGATCGGGCACGCCCACCACGGCGACCTCGGCCACGTCGGGGTGCTGCGCGAGCGCGCTCTCCACCTCGAGGCTGTAGATGTTCTCACCACCGCGGATGATCATGTCCTTGAGCCGGTCGAGCACGCGGACGAACCCGTCGCCGTCGATCGAACCGACGTCACCCGTGTGCAGCCAACCGTCCACAAAGGTCGATGCGGTGGCCTCCGGGTTGCCCCAGTAGCCTGCGGCCACCACGGGTCCGCGCACGCACAGCTCGCCGACGGTGTCGCGCAGGTCGCGCGGCGGCTCGCCGGGCAGGGCGATCGCGACCTCGACGCCGTCGACGACCGGGCCGACGCTCCACGGGTGGCTCAGGTACTCCGCGCCGGCGGTGAAGGTGACGATCGACGTGCCTTCGGTGAGGCCCCAGACGTTGCCCAGCACCAGATCCGGCAGCTGCTCCTTCACCTGCGCGGGGAACGGCTCCGGCACCGGCGAGCCGCCCATCACGAACAGCCTCAGCGACGACAGGTCCGCACCCGCGTCTTCCGCCTTCAGCAGGATCAGCCGCAGCATCGCCGCGACGCCGGCGAAGAACGTGATGCGCTCGGCCGCCATGAGCGCCACCGTGGTCTCCGCCTTGAACGCGGGCGTGAACACGCAGCACGCGCCGTTGGCGAGGAAGCCGATGAACTGCGACACGATCGCGGTGGCGTGGAACATCGGCGCGGCCACGAGCGTGCGTTCGCCGGGGCCGGCGCCGAGGCGTTCGCGGACGGTGCCGGCGTTGAACATCAGATTGGCGTGCGTCTGCATCGCGCCCTTGGGGCGGCCGGTGGTGCCGGAGGTGTAGAGCAGGTGCGCGACGTCACCCGGCTCAACTCGCTGACCCGGCAGCGAGCCGGGGTCGGCGGTTTCCCCGGCGTCGGCCGTGAGCGCGGCGGCGTCGACGGCACCGGCCAGGTCGCGGTCGGTGATCACGAGCTTCGCGCCGGAATCGGCGAGGACGTGGTCGATCTCGGGCCGGGCGAACCGCGTGTTCACGAGCACGCCGATGGCGCCGGCGAGCTGCACACCGAAGTAGCTCACGGCGTACTGCCAGCCGTTGGGCAGCAGGATCGCGACGCGGTCCCCCGGCTCCACGCCGAGCTCGCGCAGCCGCGTGGCCACCACGGCGGAGCGGCGCACCATGTCGGCGTGGGAGATGCGGGTCTCGCCGTCGACGAGGGCTTCGCCAGGGCCGTGTCTTTCGACGACGTCGAGCAGCATGGCGGGCAGGGTTCTCGGGGACACGCGGATCTCCTGGGTGCTCAGCGGTACTGGGTGCTCAGCAGTGAACGGGTGCTCGGCGGTGGACGGGTGCTCAGCGGTAGAAGCCGCCGCGGGTGAGCCCGGAGCCGCCGTCGAGGCGCAGCGCCTGGCCCGTGGTGTACCCCGCGGCCGGGGACAGCAGGTAGAGGACCGAGCCGACGACCTCGCCGAGCGTCGCGACGCGGCCCATCGGCACGCCGGCGAGCAGCCGCTCGCGGGCCGAATCGGGCATCGCGAGCACCTTCGGCGTCGCGAAGAGTCCGGGCTCGACGGCGTTCACGCGCACACCGTCGCCGCCCCACTCCGCGGCGAGCGAGCGCGTCAGGCCGAGCACGCCGGCCTTTGCCGCCGCGTACGCCGCCTGGCCAGGCAGGCCGTCCTCCGCCGCGACGGAGGAGAGGAACACGATCGAACCGCCGGATTCCTTCAACGCCGGGTAAGCCGCACGGGCGAGCACGAACTGCGCGACGAGGTTGGCGTCCACATCGGACCGGAACGCGTCGAGCGGGAATGTGCTCGCGCGGTGGACGGTGTCGACGATCCCGGCGGCGCCGATCACGGCGTCGAGCCCGCCGAGCCGTTCGACGGCTTCGGTGACGGCTCGCGCGGCGGCCGCTTCGTCGGTGAGGTCGGCGACGAGGTGTTCAGGTCCGGCTGGGTCTGCAGCAACGCGGTCGATCCCGACCACCCGGGCGTCGACCTGCGTCAACGCGGCGACGAGCGCCCGGCCGAGCCCACCGCCGGCACCCGTGACCACCACCCGGCTGCCCGGGCGCGGCAGCGGCGACCAGTCGTGTTCGGTCATGAGATCCTTGTCCCGTGTCGATCGATTGATCGACACCCAGATCTACCAGGCTAGGTTCGCCTCGTCAACGTGCCGATCGTACGATCAGCCCACGTTCACACCCCGCCTCGTCGCCGGAAGGAGGGCCGTGGCCAGGAAGAAGTCGCTTGACGAGGGGCCCGATCTCCGGGTCCTGATCCTCGAACGCGCGAGTGAGCTGTTTCACGAGCGCGGCTACAGCGCCACGTCGATCCGCGACCTGGCCGACGCGGTGGGCATCTCGTCCTCGACGATGTACCACCACTTCACGAACAAGCAGGAAGTGCTGCACGCGATCGTCTCGCGGTTCATGACCGACTTCGTCGACGCGACTGTGCCCGTGCTGCGCGACGAGTCCCTTTCGCCCGGCGAACGCGTTCGGCGGGTCGTGCGCCTGCACCTCGAGCTGAGCGACGACCGGCGCCCGGAGCTGCTGGTCGGCAACCCCATCCGGTACGCGCTCGACCCCGCCCAGCAGGCCGAGGGGATCAAGCTGCAGACCGCGTACCACGACGCGTTCCGCGATGTCCTCGCCGAAGGCGTCGCGGCCGGCGAGTTCCGGATCGCGGACGTCACCGTGACCACGATGGCCGTGCTCGACATGCTCAACGGCGTGCGCGAGTGGTTCGTCCCGTCCGGCCGCCTGACGCGCGACGCGATCGTGGCGCAGTACACCGCGCTGGTGGAGCGGCTGATCGGACAGTGAAAAAGCCCCGGCCGAAGTTCGGCCGGGGCTGTTCGAGTCGTGGAGTTACTTCGTGGTCGCTTCGGCGGCGCTCAGGATGATGTCGGTGACCTTGTCGGGCCGCGAAACCAGCACGGCGTGCGAAGCACCCGGCACGACGACGGTGTGGGCGTGGGCGCGCTCGGCCATCCACTTCTGCGCGGCCGGCGGGATGTTCTTGTCACCGGTCGGGATCAGGTCCCACACCGGGATGTTCTTCCACGAGGGCGCACCCGAGGGCTCGCTCAGCGCGGACGCGGCGACCGGGCGCTGACCGGCGGCCATCTGGCGGGCCTGCGACAGCGGGACGTCGGCCGCGAACTGCTTCGGGAAGAGGTCCTGCTTCACGTAGAGGTCGGTCTCACCGCCGGGGAGGGTGACCTGCTGCAGGGTGTCGCCGAGCGTGCTGCCCGGGAACTTGTTGGTCAGGTCGAGCGCGGACTCGCCCTGGTCCGGGATGAAGCCCGCGATGTAGACGAGCGCCTGCACCTTGGGGTCGTTCAGCGCGGCGCTGGTGATCACCGAGCCGCCGTAGGAGTGGCCGACCAGCACGACCGGTCCGTCGACGCTGTCGACCAGGGCCTTGATGTAGGCACCGTCGGACGCGACCCCGCGCAGCGGGTTGGCGGCGGCGATCACCTTGTAGCCGCGCTGCTCGAGCCGCGTGACCTCGCCGTTCCAGCTCGACGTGTCCGCGAACGCCCCGTGCACCAGCACGATGGTCGGCTTCGCCTTCGCCGGCGCATGGTGGTCGGCCTGCTGCGGCGCCGCCGACGACGGCACCGCCACGAACACGGCGGCGGCAGCCAACGCGGCGGTCGCGGCGGCGATCCGGGCCAGGCGAGTACGTGTGCGCATCTCTTGCTCCTCGTGAAGTTCGGGCTTCGCTTGAGATGAACAGTACAACTAAATTGCGTGCAATCAAGTTGTGCATAGTGCGTGAAAGATCATCGTAAGATCTGGAATACCGAAGCCCCAGGCCGACGACGGGCTCCGCCCACAGATCTGGACGGGCGAGACGAGCCCGACACGTGGTCTGATCGTGGGAGCATCGGGACACTTCGACTAAAGTGCCGCTCCGTCGAGGTCACAGGCTCGTCCAACCACGGGGTGCGTCATGACCACCACGTCCACGTCCGCAGCAGCCGGACGCGTCGAAGCCGCCAGACCACGCCGCCGTGCTCTGGTCCTCACCGGACTCGGCCTGCTCGTGCTGTTCCTCGCCGGCGCCTGGTCGGCGTGGTTCTTCACCATCGACGACGCGTTCATCAGCTTCCGCTACGCCGCCAACCTCGCCGCCGGCCACGGGCCGGTGTGGAACGTGACCGGCCCGCGCGTCGAGGGCTTCACCGACTTCTCCTGGGTGCTGTGGTCGGGGCTCGGCTCGTGGCTGGGGCTCGCGCTGCCGCTGTTCGCGAAGGTGACGTCGCTGGTCTTCGGCGTGCTCACACTGCTGATGCTGGTGACGACCGGCCACCGCCGGGGCGGCCTCGCCGGCGCTCTGGTGGCAGGCGGCGCGTACGTGGTCTTCCTGCCGACCTACTTCCACATCACGAGCGGCCTTGAGACCGCCGTGTTCGCAGCTGTACTCCTGCGCGCGGTGGTGCTGGGACTGCGGGTCCTCGACGGCGAGCGGGTGCACCCGTGGGAACCGCCGTTGCTGTTGCTGGTGCTCGGGACACTGCGGCCGGACGGTGTGCTCGCCGTCCTGCCGACCGTGGCCGTCTGGCTGTGGACGACGCGGCGCAGCCGGGCGACGTGGTGGTGGACGGCGGGCGCGGCCGTGGCCGGCGCCGGGTATTTCGTGTGGCGCTGGCAGTACTACGGGCAGCTGCTGCCCAACACGTTCTACGTCAAGTTCGGCGACCTCTCGTCCGGCCGGCTGTGGACGGAGCACACGTTCTGGCTCCTGCTGCCCCTGCTCGTGCTGACGCTGTCACTGCTGCTGCGCCGCGACACCCGCGCAGCCGGCGGACTGCTGGTGGCCACCGTGGTGCTGACCTACGTGACCTACGCCGTGTCCGGGCCGACGATGGACTACCTCGACCGCTTCGCCGACCACGGCGTGCCCGTGCTCTGCCTCGGCGCAGGCCTCGGCGCGGCCGCGCTCGGCGGGCGGTGGCTGACGGCGCTGACCGGGGTCGTCGCGGTCGGCTGGTCGGCCGTGGCCGGCGCGACCGCACCCGACCTGGGCATGATCGCGAACTACGGGCCTGACCTGCAGCGCGCACACGTCGCGATCGGCAAGGGCCTCGGCGCGGCCGACGTGCCGGCCGGGGCGCGCACGCTGGCCGTGGCCGACGCCGGCGCCATCCCCTACTACAGCGGCTGGCAGGCCATCGACTACCTCGGCCTCAACGACGCGCAGATCTCCCGCGGCGCCGATCCGACCGAGGTCATCCTGAAGGCGCACCCGACCGTCTTGATCATCACGTCGGGCTCACCGCAGATCGCCGAGTCCCGCTACGGGGTGCGCAACCGCGAGGTCACTGCCGGATACCAGGAAGTCGCCGTCGTGCGGATGCGGGCCGACTACTTCCAGACCGTGTGGGTGCTGCCCGAGTGGGCGGGCACGGTGCGCGACCACGTGAACGCGGCGGTCGCCGAGGCCGCGCCGGCGAACGACCCCGGGCGGTACGAGCTCACCGTCGACCGGTGGCTTGACCGGCTCCGGAGCCAGTTGCCCGGCTAGGTCCACAAAGGACTCAGCCGAGCCGGGCCTCGAACCCCGAGGCCGCCGACACCGACGGCACCAGCGCGTGGCGCACGGCCAGCGCGGCGGCCTCCAGGCGCGAGTGCACGCCGAGCTTCACCAGCACGCCCTGCACGTGGCTGCGCACCGTCGCCGTGGACACGCCGAGGCGGCGGGCCATGGTCTCGGTCGTGTCGCCGTCGATGAGCATCGCGAGGCACTGGCGTTCGCGGCTGGTGAGGAAGCGTTCGCGCAGGTCGATCTCGCGGGAGCGGTCCGCAGCGGGCGCCGAGGTGCGCACGGGGACGTCGACGAGGGTTTCGCCGGCGATCACGCGGTCGATGGCGTTGATGAGGTGCTCCACGCCGCACGTCTTGTGCACGTAGCCGGCCGCGCCGGAGCGCAGGGCGTCGGCGACCGCGCCGTTGCCGGGGCTGGCCGTGAGCATGATGACCCTGGTGCCCGGGCTCGCCGCGAGCGTCGCCGCGACGCCGTCTTCCACGGGGCCGGCGCCGAAGTTGCGGTCGAGCAGGCAGACGTCCGGGCGCGTCTCGCGTACGGTTTCCACCACTTCCGCGAGCGTGCGGGCGGTGCCCACCACCCGCAATCCGTGCCGCTCCAGCAGCCCGGCCAGCGCTTCGAGAAAAACCTTGTGGTCGTCACCCAGGACGATGCTCGTCATTCGTGCTCCCCTTCACTCAGGCGGCTGGGGAAGACGATCCGCACGCACGTGCCCTCCGGTTCACCCGGTCCGACCAGGGCCTGCGCACCCGTCGCCTCGGCGAGGTGCGCGACCGTGACCAGGCCGAGCGACGCCGTTCCCGGCGGAATGCGCCCGAACCCGGGTCCGTCGTCCGTGATCGACACGGTGACCGGCGAGTTCGCCGTGAGCTCCACGCGTACGTGACCGTCGGGCCCCGCGGCACGCACCGCGTTGCCCAGCACGTTGGCGAGGATCCGCCACAGCACCGTGCCGTCCGCATGGACGGCAGCGGCCGCTCCGTCCACGAGCACCACCGAAGGCTCGCTGACCCGATCGGCCAGCTTCACCAGCTGCGCCAGCATCGGCCGCAGCGGCACGATCTCCTCGTGCGTCTCGGCTGCCAGCGCGTGGGAGACCATCGTGCGCAACCGCGAAACCTGCTCACCGATCAGCTCCACGCCGGCCACGTCCTTCAGCTCCGACTCGACCAGGAAGGCCAACGTCGTGATCTCGTGGCCGAGATCGTGCAACACTCCCCACAGAGCCTGAACGGTGCGATCCTCGCTGCGGCGCCCGGTGGCCGCCCGGCGTTCCGGCACGGTTTCCATGGCTTTTTCCCTCGCCTTTACCTTTCCCCGACCGAAGGGAGTCGTCCGCGATCTTGGGGACGTTACTCACGCATAACCCGGGCGTCGGCGAATAGGCGGGAATCAGCTGTCGTGCGTGACACCGCTCGTGGTGACGATGATCTTCCAGGGACCCGGCGGCACAGCCGAGTCGTCGACGAACTGCCAGTCGATCCGATCGTTGTCCCCGTTGAGCTCCTCGAATCCGAGGCATCCGTTCAACGCAGGTGAGACGTCCATCCCGGCGCCGTTGAAACGATCATTCGCCGGCCTGGCGTCGTCCGTACCGAACACGTACTCGGCGTCGTCGTACTGGCCCGGACCAGCGTCCTGGATCTGGCCGTAGCAGATCTTGCCGTCGCGGCGGATGCGTACCCAGCGATTTTTCAAGAGGCTGAAGCTGCGGTCGGAAACCTGCGCGGAATAGCGTTCGTCAGATGCCCACGGAACCACGGCTGCGCGTTGGCGATTTGCCACCTCGTCTCCCACATCGTCATAAGGGACGTCGAGGTAGAACGGGTTTTCCCGCGGCGTCATGCGCGTGGGAAAGAATCCGTTCGCCGCCGTTCGTGGTTCGGTGTCGCAGTTCCCGGCGGTGACCACGCCGTCGCAGCCGCCGTAGTGGTCGAGCCACCGGTCGTCGTACGCGGACTCGACCTGGCTGCCGTCCGCGGCGTTCGGGTCGAAGATCTCGCCGACCCAGAACGTCGTCGCCACGATGTTGGTGTGCCAGGGGTAGGACGAGGGTGCCGACGGCGGGACGACGGGCGCGGCCGAGGGCGGGTCCGCCGGCGCGCCCGCCCCAGGGGAGTGGACGGGCGCGCCGGTGCAGGACGCGGTGGTCAGTACGGCCGCCAGACCCCACACCGCGTATCTGACCCGGGTCGCTGCCCGGCGGCGAGCGCCGGGCAGCGACGGGGAACGGGCGTCAGTCACCGGGCTCCACGGGAGCGATGACCTGCCCAGGACGCGTTGCCGGGATGAGCGGCTTCGCGTTGCGGCCGAACGAGCCGGCCTTGGAGGAGTTGCGGCTCGTCACGCTGAACCGCTGCGGACCCGTGGTGGACGCCTTGATGGCAGCCGCCGCGGCAGCACCGGCACCCGCGGCGAACGAGTAGTCGTCCGTCGTCACCGAGCCGTTGGCGATGAGCCCGAGGCCGAAGCTTAGCCCGGTCGCACCCGCGGGTGCCGCCGGAGTCGTGAACGTGGCCTGGGTCCAGTTCGGCGCCGCCGCGAGCCACGGGCCGGACGTCCAGTACGCCCAGAAGCCCTGCGTGTTGCGGTAGTACAGCGAGAACTGCGTGATCGCTGTCGACTTGTACCAGACGCCGATCGTGTAGGTCTTGCCCGCGGCGATCGTCGGGGTACAGGCCCCGAGGTCGAACGTCGGCAGGAGCTTCGCGTCACCGTCGGTGTAACTGGCGACGTCGAGCTTCTGCGCGTACGTGCCCGTGTGCTTGTCCGTGGTTCTCGTCCACGTCGGCGTGTTGCCGCCGTAGCCGCCCGGCATGTAGCAGTCGGGGAACCCGGTGCCGCTGGTCGAGGTTTCGAGCGAGGTGTTCACCAGGCCGGTGTTCGCCGACGCCGGCGCTGTCACGACCGCCTTCGTCGCGCCGCCGATGGCCTGCTGCATCGTCTTCACCGTCGTGCCCACGCTCTTGCGCCCGTTCAGCCAGGAGAGGAACTGGTCGAGCCGCGAAGTGGAGATCGACAGCTCGTCGCACCCGGTGCCGTCACAGACGTGGTGGAAGGTGAACGTGAGCAGACCGCCGTTGCGCTCGGCCGCGGTCACCGCGCTCTGCATCTGGGCCAGCGTCCAAGTGTTGTCGTCCTCGTCGAGCGCCTTGATCTCGTACGCGTCGGCGGGCTTGGTCGTCTCGGCCGCCGGACAGCCGGCGCACCCGTGTGCCGAAGCCAGGTCACCGAGACCGCGGGCGCTGTTGAAGCCGCACGCCTTCACGTTGTTCTTGACGGAGGTGTTCAACGCGGCGTACGGGTACGCGAAGCTCGTGACGGCGAAGCCCATCGCGGCCAGTGAAGCCCGGCCGTTGCAGATCTGGCGCTTCGCCTCGTCAGCGGGCACCGTGGTGAGGTCGGGGTGCGTCACCGTGTGACCACCGATCTCATGGCCGGCGTTCTTGATCGTCTGCAGGTTCGCCTGCGTCAGGTAGTTGGGCGCGCCGACCGAACCGCTGATGATGTAGAACGTGCCCTTCATGTTGTACTTCTGCAGGATCGGCAGCGCGCTCATCTGATCCGCGTTGCCGTCGTCGAAGGTGAGGACGACGCCGAGCGGCCGCGCCAACGACGCACCCGCTGTGGAACCGCCCACCACCAACGCGGGCAGCACGCACAGCAGCGCGGCCGCGCAGACCGCGAGCCGCGCGCGTGCCCGCCGGAAATCGAATCCCTTGCGGGCCTTGCGGTGTTTCCGCGTTCTTCTTTCCATGGGTGGCCACCAAAATGATCGGGGATACCTCCGCTGACCGTATTGTCAACCCCCGGCACCCGGATCCCCATAAGGGACGAGGCGGCCTACCGCAGATGCCGGATCTCCGTCATCTGTATGAGCCGTCTTTCGCACAGCTGACTGAGGACAACCGGTTTCGGTGCCTGTTTGCTTTGCGGCGTGGACATCACCCGCCTGTTCCTGATCGAGGACCACCGCATGGTGGCCGACGTGCTGACGTCGAGCCTCGCCGCGGTGCCCTGGATCAGGGTGGTCGGCACGCGCGCCACCTCCGATCCGACGCTGCGCTCCGCGCTCACCGCACAGCAGCCGGACGTGGTGACCGTGGAGCTGGAGTCACTCACCGACGTACGTGAGCGGATCCGAACCTGGCACGACGCGGCGCCGAGGGCCCGCTTCGTCGCCCTCACCGCGAGCCGGGACCGAGATCTCGCGGTGTGCGCTGCCCACGCGGGGATCGACACCTGGATCCCCAAGGAAAGCTCGCTCGACGACCTGCTGGACCGCGTCCGCGGCGCTCGCGCCGGGCACGCGTGGTACCCGCCGGAGCTGCTGGCCGTGCTGTTCGACCGGCTGCGCCGCGACGGCGCCACTCCGCACCGGCCGGCTTCGAGCCCTCTCGACGTGCTGAGCGAGCGTGAACGCGAAGTGCTGGTGGCGATGGTCGACGGCGACCGCAGCGACCAGATCGCGGCTCGGCTGCAGCTTTCCCGCAACACCGTGCGCACCCACACCCGCAACCTGTTCCGCAAACTGAAAGTCCACAGCGGACTGGAAGTCGTCAAGATCGCCCGAGCTGCCGGCATCGAGCCCCACGGCGAGGCGCCGTTATGGAAAGGGGAAACCCCTTGACACTCATGGCCGAATCTCCCCTCAGCGAGACCGAAGGCCTCATCTCCGTCGCCATCGTCGGCATGGGCTACGTGGGTCTGCCGACCGCGCTGGGCCTGCACGCCGACGGCGCGCGGGTGCTGGGTCTCGACACGAGCGCCGAGCGGCGCGAGTCGATCCTGGCCGGTGAGCCCGACCTGGTCGAGGCCGACCTCGCGCGCCTCGACGTGGCCCGGCGCGACAACCGGTTCGACCTCACCGGCGACCCTGCGCGGCTCGCCGAGGCCGACGCGGTGATCATCTGCGTCCCGACGCCGCTGGACCGTTACCTGACACCGGATCTGGGCCCGCTACGGTCGGCGTGCCGGTCGGTGGTCGAGCACGCGCGCCCGGGCCAGACGCTCATCCTCACCTCCACCAGCTACGTCGGGACCACGCGCGAGATGCTCGCGGAACCGCTGCGGAACCGGGGTCTCGTGATCGGCAAGGACGTGTTCGTGGCGTTCAGCCCCGAGCGCATCGACCCCGGTGTCGCCGAGCACACGCAGCAGAGCACGCCGCGCGTCGTCGGGGGCTGCACGCCGGCGTGCACCGACCACGCCCGGCGCGTGCTGGAAAAGCTCACTCCGCTCCTGCACGAGGTCTCCTCGGCCGAAGCGGCGGAGCTGACGAAGCTGTACGAGAACTCGTTCCGCGCGGTGAACATCGCACTGGCCAACGAGTTCGCCGGCATCTGCTCGACGCTGGAGCTCGACCCGATCGAGGTGACGCGCGCGGCCGCCACGAAACCGTACGGGTTCATGAGCTTCTACCCCGGCCCCGGCGTCGGCGGGCACTGCATCCCCTGCGACCCGCACTACCTGCTGTGGCAGCTGCGCGAGGCCCACGGGTCGGCGCCGTTGATCAGCCAGGCCATGACGTCGATCGCGCACCGGCCCGGCCAGGTCGCCGACCGCGTCACGGCCACGTTGTCGGCCGCCGGACGCGGCGTCGCGGGCGCTCGGATCGTGGTGGTGGGCGTGACGTACAAGCCGGGTGTGCGCGACCTGCGCGAGTCGTCGGCGCTGGAGATCATCGAGCGGCTCGCGGCCGGCGGGGCGAAGGTCGAGTACCACGACCCGCTCGTGCCGGAGCTGAAGCTGGGCGGGCGCTCGTTCCAGAGCAACCCCGACCCGCACGGCACGGACTTCGACCTCGTGCTGATCCACACCGTCCACCCCGGACAGTCCTACGACTGGATCGAACACTGCCCCTTGGTGCTCGACGCCACGTACACGTTCGACGCGGCCACCCACCGCGAACTGGTCTGAATCTCTTGTCTACCGAAAGGGCGTACCCCATGCGGTGCTTGGTGACCGGCGGGGCCGGCTTCATCGGTTCCCACCTGACCGAGCGGCTGCTCGGCGAGAACCGCGAGGTGGTGGTGCTGGACGACTTCAGCACCGGCACCGAGCAGAACCTCGCGGCCGTCGCCGGCGACCCGAGGCTGCGGATCGTCCGGGGGTCCGTGTGCGATCCGGCCGCCGTCGAGTCGTGCATGGAGGGGGTCGAGCAGATCTACCACCTGGCCGCGGCCGTCGGCGTGTTCACGATCATGCAGAAGACCCTGGACAGCCTGCGCACCAACCTCCTGGGCACCGAGGTCGTGCTCGACGCGGCGCTGCGCCACGACGCGCGCATCCTCGTCACGTCGACCAGTGAGGTGTACGGCAAGAACACCTCGATCGGGCTCAAGGAGGACGACGACCGCGTGGTGGGGTCGCCGTTGAAGAACCGGTGGTCCTACGCCGAGGCGAAGGCGCTCGACGAGACGTTCACCTCCCTGTACGGCAGCGAGCTCGGCGTGCGGACGGTGCTGGTGCGGCTGTTCAACACCGTCGGCCCCCGGCAGCGCGGCCGCTACGGCATGGTGGTGCCGCGGTTCGTGGACCAGGCGCTGACCGGGCAGCCGTTGACGGTGTTCGGCACGGGCCGGCAGACGCGGTGCTTCTGCCACGTGCTCGACGTGGTGCCCGCGCTCGTGGCGCTGCTCGACGACGAGTCGGCGCACGGCACCGTCTACAACCTCGGCAGCCCCGAGCAGGTGAGCATCGAGGAGCTGGCGGAGCTGGTGATCGCGGCGACCGGGTCCGACAGCTCGATCGTGCGGGTTCCGTACCAGGAGGCGTACGGCGAGGGGTACGAGGACATGCAGCGGCGGGTGCCGAACTGCGCGCGGGCGGCGCAGCAGGTCGGGTTCCGCGCCGTGCACAGCCTGCGGGAGACCATCGACGCCGTCATCGAGGACCGGCGGACGCAGCTGCGGACCGCCGTCGCCGGTTGATGAGGCACCGACCCGGCCGGTCGCGGCACCGCGTCCGGATCGCCGTGCTTCTCGTCTGTGAGCTGCTGGTGCTGACGTTGCTGCGGGACGGAGGAGCGCGCGCGGCCGTGCAGCCGCTCACGATCGCGTCGGTCCCCTACTGGAACCTGGCCGGGGGGACCTCGACGGTGCAGGCGCACGAGTCGCAGGTCTCCGAGGCGTCGCCGTGGCTCTACGGCCTCGACGCGCAGGGCCGGCTGGTCGAGCAGTCGCGGCGCACGGAGGATCTCGCGCGGCTGCGGGCCACGGGCGTGGAGATCACGCCGACGATCGCGAACGTCACCGAGGGGCGCTGGCACCCGCAGATCGTGCAGGCGATCATCCACGACCCCGCGGCGACCGCGCGGCACATCTCGGACATCGTGGGGCTCGTCGTGCAGGGTGATTTCTCGGGCGTGGACATCGACTACGAGGAGCTGCGCGCGACCGACCGCGCCGCGTTCACGGCGTTCGTCGCGCGGCTGGCGGATGCGTTGCACGCCAACGGGAAACGCCTGTCGGTGGACGTGTTCGCGAAGACGACCGACGCCGGCTACGACGAGCGCAATCGGGCGCAGGACTACGCCGCGCTGGGCCGCGCGGCCGACCAGGTGCGGTTGATGGCGTACGACTACCACTGGCAGACGTCCGCGCCGGGCCCGATCGCGCCCGAGGGCTGGGTCCGTGACGTGCTGACGTATGCGACGTCGCAGATCCCGCGCTCGAAGATCGTGCTGGGCGTGCCGATGTACGGCTACGACTGGGTGGGCCACAACGCCGTGCCGGTCACGTGGGTGCAGGCCTACGGGCGGTCGAGGGAGTTCGGCGTGCCTGTCGAGTGGGACGGGTTCAGCGAATCGCCTCACTTCTCCTACACCGACGCGACTGGGCAGCGCCACGAAGTGTGGTTCGAGAACGCGTACAGCGCGTCGATCAAGTTCACGCAGGCCCGGCAATTCGGGATCGGCGGGGTGTACCTCTGGCTCTTCGGCACGGAGGACGACCTCGTCTGGTCGAAACTCGACACCTACTGGACTCCGGCGGAGGCACGATGATCCCCCTGTGGCTGCTGGCAATTTTCGTCTTCGGGGTGAACTTCACCCTATGGGGCACCGCCGGTCTGGCGCGCGCGCTCGAAAACCGCGTGCGGCCACCACAGCCGCCCCGGCCGTCGCCGATGCCGCGCTCGCGGCCCGCTCGCGTGCACCGCTCGCGCGTCGCCGTGCTCATGGCCGCGCACAACGAGGAGGTGGTGATCGGCGAGTCGCTGGCCGCCATCACCCGCCTCGTGCCGGCGTCGAACGTCCACGTCGTGTCCGACGGCTCCACCGACCGCACTGTTGAGCTCGCCCTCGCGTGCGGCGTGAACGTCACCGAGACGCCCAGCAACGTCGGCAAGGCCGGCGCTCTGGAGGAAGGCGTACGCCACTTCTCCCTCGCCACCCGCTACGACGCCGTCCTCCTGCTCGACGCCGACACCCGCCTCGACCCGGACTACTTCGACGCCGCCCTCCCGCAGTTCGACGACCCCGACGTGGTCGCCGTCGCCGGCTGCGCCGCCACCGACTGGTCCGCTTCTCGCCGCGGTTTTCTGGCGTTCCTGTTCACCGCACACCGCGCCCGCATCTACGCGCTGCTGCAACGCCTCCTCAAGTTCGGCCAGACCTGGCACCGCACCAACGCGACCCTCATCGTCCCCGGCTTCGCCAGCCTGTACCGCGCGGAAGCGTTGCCGCACATCGACATCAACCCCCCGGGCCTGGTGATCGAGGACTTCAACATGACGTTCGAGGTCTACCGCAAACGCCTCGGCAAGGTCGGCTTCTCGCTCAAGGCCATCGCCGTCACCCAGGACCCGGACGCCTTCCGCGACTACGTCCGCCAGACGCGCCGCTGGGCCCTCGGCTTCTGGCAAAGCGTCCGCCGCTTCCGCCCGCACGCCGACCTGTTCAGCTTCATGCTGGGGCTATACGTGCTGGAACTGGTGCTGGCCAGCCTCTTCATGGCCTTGCTGCCACTGGCGGTCGTCCTCCTGCTCCTGGCCCTCATCCCCGGCTTCCTGTCCGTCCCCATCGCCGGCGACGTCACCCTGGCGATCGGCCACTACGTCAACCTCCCGACCATCGCCTTCGGCATCCTCGTCCCGGACCTCCTCCTCACCCTCGCCGTCGTGCTCACCGAACGCCGCGCCCGCTACCTCCTCATGGCGCCCCTCTACCTCCCCCTCCGCTGCCTCGACGCCTGCGTCGCCCTCTGGACCCTCCCCCAAGCCTGGCGCGACGGCTCCGGCCGCTGGCAAAGCCCCACCCGCCGCAGCACGGACATCACCGCCACTCCAGACCTGGCGACAATCGGCGCCAGCTCTGGTATTGGTTCCGGCGCTGGTGTCGGTTCCGGCGCTGGTGCGGGTTCAGGCTTGGCTGCTGCCAGTGCCGGCATGCCAGCGGGCACGAGTTTGGCCGCGGGGCCAGGCCAGGGCACGGGTACCGGCTCGGCCGCAAACCCCGGTCCGTCTGCGGGCACCAGCCATGGTTCGAGTGGCAGCACTCGCCTTCTCCCATCGCCGTTCCCCCGCGACCTCCCTACCCACAACGGCTCCAGTCCGACACTCCCCTCCCACACGAACGGCTCCAGCCCCACAATTCCCTCCCACACCAACGGCTCCAGCCGAACCCTCCCGTCACTACCTCCAACCACCCCCAGCCCATCCCCCACGTCCGACACCGAACCGGACTGGCCACCCGAGTGGCCCCCGGACTGGCCGCCCGACCCCTACACACGCGAAAAGGTCGGCTGACCCCTCCACCACCGGAGCGCCCCTCTGCCGGCCCACTCTCCGCGTACCGATCACGGATCTCCCACCTCACGCCGGCGCCGCCTGGCCACCCACCGAGCGGCGCCGGCACGGCAGCCGGACCTGCGCATCCGCTTGCGACCAAGCAGCGCCTCATGCGACGCGGCACCAGACCGACCCACCGCACCGCATGCGATCGCGGGTCTGTCGGTGGGCCGTCCAGCCACTTTCGCCCGGCGGCCAAGCGGTTCCCCCGCCGAACCACGCCCGTGTCCGCAGCGGGGCAGCGCCGCTACTCCACGTCGGCGAACAGCTCGTTGGTCAAGTCCGCCCGACCGCGCAGCAACGCCACCGCCGAACCAGGCCTGCGGTCGCGGTGGCCCGGTGCCGCTACTCCGCTTCGGCAAGCAGCTCGTCCAGCCAAGGCTGCCCGGCCACCACGCGATCCACCACCGAACCAATCCCGCTACCGGAGCGCGGTGTGGCGCCGCTACTCCACGTCCGCGAGCAGCTCCTCCAGCCGCGCGGTGTCCGTGGCGCCGGCGGGGCGGTTCGGGTCGGGCAGCAACGCCGTCAGGGCCCATGCGCGGCCGCGGGCCCACGTCGCGTCGTCCACGGCGAGCTTGGTGCGGAAGACCGCGCGGGACGGGCCGTCGAGCAGGGTCCACGCCACGATGAGGTCGGCCGCCGGGTCGCCGATGGCGAGGGTGCCGAAGTCGATGACCGCGGTGAGGCGGCCGTCTCGGGCGAGGAGGTTGGCGGGCGCGGGATCGCCGTGCACCCACACCGGCGGACGGTCCCAGGCGGGCACCGCGAGCGCGGCTTCGAACAGTGCCGTGGCGGCCGTGTCGATGCGGCCCTCCAGCGCGGCGAGCCACGGACGCACCCGCGACTCCACCACGGCCGAGTCGCGCTCGTCGTCCATGCCGACCCCGCGGAAGCCATTGCTCCACTCCGGCGGCGGACCGCCGGCGGTGTCGATCGCCTGCAACGCAAGGAAGAACTCCGCGAGGTCCGCAGCCGCCGTACCGAGGTCGGCGAGCTGCCCCGGGTCGGGACGGCGCCCGTCGAGCCACCGGTAGACCGACCACGGAAACGGATACTCCGCAGTCGCCTCCCCCTGCGCCAACGGCACCGGAACCGTCAACGGCAGGCGCGGCCCGAGTCGCGGCAGCCACCGCTGCTCACGCTCCACCTGTCCCTCCCACCGCGCGAACCGCGGCAGCCGCACGGACATCGTGTCGCCCAGCCGGTAGGTGGCGTTGTCCACTCCCGGCGACGGCACCGGCACGACCGGAAGCTCCGCCCACTGCGGAAATTGCCCGGCGACCAGCCGCCGCACCACTTCCACCGTGATCGTCACTTCATCGGACGACATGTCCCCTGCGGTCAACAGGCCTCCCCGGGTCGATGGCTCAGATCCAAACCACCGGCCCACCCGCTGTCCACCGAATTCCGATCACCCCCTTTCCACCAGGAACCACCCCGTCACGCGCTCTTCGCCAGGGCCAGCTTCTGCGCGGCATTGACCAACGGCACCAACCGCGTCCCGAAGTTCCGCACCGCCATCCCCGCCCGCGTGGCGGGAATCAGCATCGCGGCCGCGACAGGAACGTTGCGCTGCCTCGGATTCACCAACTTCCGGTGCGTCGCCTCATAACGCCGGAACGCCGCCACCGGATCATCCGGACTCGCCGCCAGCTCGGTGGCCAGCTTGTGCGCGCCGGCCATCGCCAGCGTCGACCCGTCACCGAACAGCGAGACACACGACGCTGCATCACCCGCCAGCACGACCCGGCCCGCGGCCCAGGTCGGCAACCGCACGCGCGAAACCGAATCGAGGTACAGGTCGCCGGCAGCGGGCACCTGGTCGAGCAGCTCCGGCACCCGCCACCCCGCTTCGGCGTACGCGGTCTCCAGCAACCGCTTGTGCTGCTCCGTGTCCCGGTAGTCGAAGCCCGGCACCGCCGCGTGGCGGAACATGAACGCCACGATCCCGCGCTCCCGAGACGGGTGCACCGCCACCGCACGGCCCGGCGAGTTGTACATGACGATCTCGCTCCGGTGGGGCACCGGCTCGTCGAGCGGCATGGTCGCGACGTACACCCCCATGTGCTCGACGAACTCCGACTCGGGGCCGAAGGCCAGCCGGCGCACGCCGGAATGCAGGCCGTCGGTGCCCACCACGAGGTCGAACCGCCGCGACGAGCCGTGTTCGAAGGTGACGTCGACCCCGCCCTCGTCCTGCTCGAGTCCGGTCACGGAGTCGTGGAACACGTATTCCGCGTCACCGATGCTTGCCTCGTACAGGATGCGCGCGAGGTCCGTGCGCGTCAGCTCGACGTCGGTGCCTCCACCGTCGCCCATCGCCACGCGCCCGACGGTCTTCCCCCGATCGTTCACGAACCTCATGCCGCGCACCGAGGTGGCCGCCTTCCGCAGCTGATCGGTGAGCCCCATCTTCCGCGCGACCTCGGCGGCCGGCCCGCGGACGTCCACCGGGCTCCCGCTCGAACGCAGCCCCGCCGCGCGCTCCACCACGGTCGGCCGGTACCCCGCACGCGCCAGCCAGTAGGCAAGCGTGGGTCCGGCGACTCCCGCGCCGGAGATCAGCGCCGTCTTCGTGGTCATGATCCGTCATCCCCTCTCGCCGCGGTCCTCCTGACCGTCGGTCAGGATCGACGGTACACGCCTGTCCACCGGTCAGGCAAGGAGGTAGATTCGACACCATGAACGAAGTCGTGCCGCCCGACACCCGCGCGCGCATCCTGCAGGTCGCGATGGACCTGTTCGCCTCGAACGGCTACCACGCGACCTCCGTGCGGGAGATCGCCGAACGGGTCGGCGTCACCAAAACCGCGGTCCTGTACCACTTCCCGGGCAAGGCCGAGATCATGGCCGCGATGGCCGAGCCGATGCTGGTCGACCTTGAAGCCACCGTCAACGCGGCGGAGGCGCTCGGCGCGAACCGGCAAGCGGCCCGCGAGGCGATCTTCGAAGGTCTGCTCGACGTCTGGCTACGGCACCGCGATCTGCTGCGGCTCAACCTGCGTGACCTGGGGCTGACCGCGTCCCAGTCGGTGTTCGACCGCTTCCGCGACAGCATGCTGCGCGCGAACAAGATCGTGGCCGGCCCGGACTCCGACCTCAACCTGGACATCCGCGCCTCGCAAGCCATCGCCATGCTGAGCGACCCGGTGGTCCTGTATGCCGACCGCCCGGCCGAGCAACTGCGCGCCGCCGTGCTCGACGGCGTCCACCGCCTGTTCGACGAACCCAGCCCCCACACCGGGCGCGGCAGGCCGACCGTGATGACCGGCAACCTGCTCGTGATGTGCCGCAAGCTGCACGACCAGGGGTTCTCGGCCGCCAAGATCGCCGATGAGCTGGGCGTTTCCCGGGCGACGGTGTACCGCCATCTCAAGGACTAGCTTTATTGAGACGCTTTATGATACTTTTGAGACACCAGCGACGCAGCGAAACTCAATGAACACGTCAACGAGTACAAGGCAGCACGGCACACGACAGCTCCGAGACACGAGCACTGAAGTCATAGCGCGGAGAGAACCGCATCAGGAGGCGAATGACCGAAGCAGACCACCCACGCGGAGCGAGGCGTCAGCCCAGGACGGACCGGACCGTCTCCTCGTCGCGGGCGACGACTGTGGTGCCGTCGTCGGCCGTGATGATCGGGCGCTGGATGAGCGCCGGGTTCGCCGCCAGCGCCTCGATCCAGCGAGCACGGTCGGCGGGCGTGCGCGGCCACGACTTCAGGCCGAGCTCGGTCGCGACCTTCTCGCCAGTGCGCGTGATGTCCCACGGGTCGAGCCCGAGCCGGTCCAGCACGGCCTCGAGCTCGGCCGTGGTCGGCGGGTCCTCGAGGTACCGGCGCACGGTGTAGGTGGCGCCGGCCTCGTCGAGCAGCGACACGGCGGAGCGGCACTTCGAGCAACGCGGGTTGACCCAGATTTCCACGAGGGTCACCGTACGCGACCTACTTCGCGAACGCCTGCTGCTGGCACTGGTCGGCGAGCTTGTCGAGGTTGTCGTAGGTGTCGGACGAGCCGTCGTCGATCTGCCAGGTGAGACCGTCCGGGTCGACGCTGGTGTCGGGGGCCACGTGCACGTGGGCGCCCTTGGCGGTCATGCACTTGACCATGGCGTGGAACTCGTCGTTGAACTTCGGGTTGGTCCGCGGGGAAAGCTCCGGCGGCTGCAGCGGCAGCTTGCTCTTGCAGGCCGCCTCGGCCTTCTTCGACTGGGGGCTGTCGTCGTTCATGTCGAGGGCGGGCGGGCTGTTCGGGTCGCCGACCGGGCCGGCGTGCCGTCCGTCGAGGACGGCGTGGCCGTTGGTGCGGAGGCAGGAGTCGTAGGCGTCCCAGTAGGACTGTTTCTCGTCGGGCGAGCTGTCGAGGCGCAGCTGCGGGCGACCGGCGTCGGAGTCGGCCGTGGTGGCCGGCGACGCGGCGGGGGCACCCGCGGAGGCGCTGCCCGTGTCGAGCGTGGCGACCTGCGGCGCGGCGGGCGAGCCGGAGCAGGCGCTGAGCAGGACGAACGCGGCGCCGGCGACGAAGAAGGAGATGGATGAACGCACGTTGTGAGCGTGGCAGGAGGTTGTGAGGAAGCTATGACGATGGAGTCAGGAGGCCACTAGGACGAAGCCGCGAGGGTCAGCGCCCCACGGGTCGCGGCGGGTGCCACGGATCACCCGCCGGTGGAGGGGTGTTTCGGCGTACCGTTCAGCCATGGACATGCCTCTGGCCACCGACCGCCTCGTGATCCGGGATTGGTCGATCGACGACGCCGAAGCCGCGTTCCGCATCTACGGCACGGACGAGGTCACCCACTGGCTGACGCCCGCGATGGACCGCGTCACCGACGTCGCCGCGATGCGCTCGGTGCTGCAAGCGTGGCAGGAAGCCCAGCCGAACCTGGCCCCGCCGCGCGGCCGCTGGGCCGTGGAGCGCACGTCGGACGGCGCCGTCGTGGGCGGCCTCGGGATCCGGCTGCTGCCGCCCTTCCAGGAGGACCTGGAGCTGAGCTGGCAGCTGCACCCGGACGCCTGGGGCCAGGGCTACGCGACGGAGTCGGCACGCGCGCTGATCGAGTGGGCGTTCACCCAGGACACCGAGGAACTCTTCGCCGTGGCACGCCCCTCCAACACACGCGCCATCGCAACCGCCAAACGCCTCGGCATGCAGTGGGTCGGCGAAACCACGAAGTACTACGACCTGCGGCTGCAGGTGTACCGCATCCGCCACAGCGACATCATCTAACGGCGCGGCGCGGGCGCGCACGGCAGAGTGGCCACGCACCGGTGCGCCCGCACCCGCACCGAAGGAACGGCAGCGATCCCGCGCCAGCCCAGCGGCGCGGCAGCGCGCCCACCCGAAAGAGTGTGAACGCGCCGGTGCACCCACACCCGCGCCGAAGGGCGGCGGCGCTCGAGTCAGCGCAAACGGCGCGGCGCGCCTATCCGACAAAGCGGCAACGCGCTCGTGCGCCCACGCCGAAGGGACAGCAGCGCTCGCGTGCGCCTGCTCGACGGCGCACGCCTGCTCAACGGTGCGGCTGCGCGCCCATCCGACAGCGCAGAGGCGCTACCGCGCCCAGCCAAGGGACGGCGGCAGTCCCACCCGCCAACCCGCCAGGGCAGCAGCGCACCCGAACTCCAGGGTGGAGACGCGCCCGTGCCGTGCCAAGAGGCGGCCGGGCTTCTGCGCGCCGGTCCAGTGGCGCAACGGCGTGCCGATCTGACAGCCATGGGGGGTCCCGCGTCACGTCCAAGGGACAGCGGCGCTCGCGCGCGCTAGACCGAGGACGCGGCGGCCGGCTCGTTCGACGGTGCGGCGACGCTCCCGCGCCAAATCATGAGGCGGCAGCACTCCTGCACGCCAGCCGAGCGGCGCAATCTCACGCTCGTCTGGCAGCGCGCCGACGTTCCCGGGCCAAGCCCAACGGCGTGGCAGCGATCCCGCGCGCCAGCGCAACGGCGCAGACGAGCGCCGTCCGAGAGCGCGGCGGCGGTCCCAACCGACAGCGCGGCCGCGTTCCCGTCCCAACCGACGAACCACCCACCCGCACCCTCGCAGGTGAATTCCGCGCGAACAGCAAGGAAAACCGTCCACACCCGGCCAACAGCGCGCACCCAGAAGCAGCCTCAGGCAGCCGTATAGCGACCGAAAACCGCCGCCTGCCCCCGTTTCACACCGGTGTCGTCGATGAGGTTCCACATCGTCACGTCTTCGATCCAGAAGCGGCGGCCCGACTTGGCGATGCGGCGGCCGCGGTAGCCGGTGACGAAGCCGTGGGTGGTGACGGCTTCGACGAGGGCGTCGCGGTCTTCCTGGCGGTCCGGTTCGGCGGAGAGGCGGGAGGGCATGCCGCGGAATTCGGTCCAGTCGAGTTCGAACGCGTGCTGGGCGACGAGGTTGGCGTAGGTGAAGCGGGGGTCGTCGGAGGTGTCGTGGGCGAGGAGGCCGAAGGGGGCGTCCGCGTAGAGGTGGTGGGCGGCGTCCGCCGTGGCGTCGATCAGTGGTGTGCCGACCACGCGGCGGTAGCTGTCCACGAGCAGCTGGGCGAAAGCGGCGTCCAGTGGTGACGACCCGGCGTCCGACATAACGCCAAGCTACGCCCGTCGCGGATCACGGCAAGCACAGGTGATCGACTTCACGTCGGGGTCCACTATGGACCCCACCGCCGGAGAAAAAGAACTCGCCACGGCCTCCCCCTCGAGGACCGTGGCGAGGCGTTCGTCCCTGGAGCGACTACGCGTTGACCGGGGTCCAGAGCGCGTCGATCTCCCGCTCCGCCGCGGCCAGGCTCTCGGCCGCCAGGTCGCGCAGGTCGGCCATCGCCGGGTTGGTGTCCGCGAGGGTCAGTTCCGCGGAGATGAACCGCGGCTCGATGCCGGTCATGGCGAGGCCGTGTGGAAGCCAGGACTCGGCGTGGTCCCAGCCGAAGCGCGGGGTGCCCTCGCCGTAGCCGCCGCCGCGGGAGGCCAGGACGAGGAACTCGCGGCCGTCGAGCAGGCCGGTGCCCGTGGCGGGGTCGAAGGCGAGGCCGGGCGCGATCAGGTGGTCGACCCAGGCCTTCACGACGCTCGGGGCGCCGTAGTTGTACAGGGGCAGGCCGAGCAGCACGGTCGAGGCGTCGCGGACCTCGCCGACGAGCTCCTCGGTGAGCTTCCACGACTCGTTCTGCTCCGCCGTGCGCTGCTCGGCAGGCACGACGCGGGCGAGGCCGGACGCGGCGTCGAAGTGCGGAACCGGGTTGGCGCCCAGGTCGCGGTAGGTGACGGTGCCGTCGGGATGGGCGGCTCGCCACGCGGCGGCGGCGCGGGCGGTGAGCGCTCGGCTGACCGAGCGGTCGCCGCTGATGCTGGAGTCGATGTGGAGAAGGTGAGGCATCTCGTTCGCCATCCATAGATCGTTTGTGTAGGGCAAACCATTTATAGCACATGGACGACTAGCGAGTTCTCGTATACTGGACGCATGGCCTCGCTCCCGGTCGTCAACCAGCCGCCCCACCGGTGCGGCGCCCTGCTCGACCACCTCTCGCGCCGCGTGCGCACGCGGGCGGAATCGGTGCTGACGCCCATGAACCTGCGCCCCCGCCACCTGCTCACGCTCACCGTGCTGCGCGACCACGGCAGCAGCACCCAGCAGGCGCTGGCCGCCACGCTCGGCATCGACAGCACGAACCTCGTCGGCCTGCTCAACGACCTCGAGGCCGACAACCTCATCGAGCGCCGCCGCTCCCCCGAGGACCGGCGCCGGCACGTGGTGGAGCTCACCGACGTCGGCGCGAAGAAGCTGGCCAAGGCCGAGTTCGCCATGGCCGCCGTCGAGGACGAGGTGCTCTGCGCGCTGAGCGTCGAGCAGCGCGAACAGCTCTACAGCCTCCTCCAGCAGGCCACCGCCACCACGGACGTCGAGGCCTGCGCCGCCGCCGACGACTCCGGGCGCACCCACGTGCAGGCCTGCGTCGCGGACGACGTGCAGAGGTAGCCGGCGCACCGAAGTGCGTTGAAAAAACGGCCCCACCCCCTCCTCGTGATCGCGCCCACAATGGGTACGCCCTGATGGGAGGACCGATGGCCGACACCGTGACCAGGCCCGTTCCGGTTCCGCTGCGCCCGGCGTGGCGGGGACCGAAGGGCGGGCAGATCCTGAAGATCGCCCGCACGACGGACCACAAGACGATCGGCGTCCTCTACCTCTCGACGTCGTTCGCGTTCTTCCTCATCGGCGGCCTCACCGCACTGCTGATGCGCACGGAGCTCGCCCAGCCCGGCATGCAGTTCCTGTCACCCGAGCAGTACAACCAGCTGTTCACCATGCACGGCACGATCATGCTGCTGCTGTACGCGACCCCGAACCTCTTCGGCTTCGCCAACTTCGTCGTGCCGCTGCAGATCGGGTCGCCCGACGTGGCGTTCCCACGCCTGAACGCGTTCTCCTACTGGCTGTACCTGTTCGGCGGGCTGATCGTGATCAGCAGCTACCTCACGCCCGGCGGCCCGCCCGACTTCGGCTGGACCGCGTACACGCCGCTGTCCAACGCCATCCACTCGCCGGGCATCGGCGGCGACCTGTGGATCACCGGGTTGATCATCTCTGGCCTCGGCACGATCCTGGGCGCGGTCAACATGGTGACGACGATCGTCACGTTGCGCTGCCCCGGCATGACGATGTGGCGGATGCCCATCTTCACCTGGAATATCCTGCTCACCGGCGTGCTGATCCTGCTCGCGTTCCCGATCCTCACGGCCGCGCTGTTCGGGCTGCTCGCCGACAGACACATCGGCGCGCACGTGTTCGACCCGGCCAACGGCGGCGCGATCCTGTGGCAGCACCTGTTCTGGTTCTTCGGGCACCCGGAGGTCTACATCGTCGCGCTGCCGTACTTCGGCATCGTCACGGAGATCATCCCGGTGTTCAGCCGGAAACCGCTGTTCGGCTACCGGACCATGGTGTTCGCGACGATCGCCATCACCGGTCTGAGCGCCACCGTCTGGGCGCACCACATGTTCGCGACCGGCGCCGTGCTGCTGCCGTTCTTCTCGTTCATGACGTTCCTCATCGCCGTGCCCACGGGGATCAAGTTCTTCAACTGGATCGGCACGATGTGGAAAGGACAGCTGAGTTTCGAATCGCCGATGCTGTGGTCGATCGGTTTCCTCGTCACGTTCCTGCTCGGCGGGCTCACCGGCGTGATCCTGGCCGCGCCCGCGCTCGACTTCCACGTGCACGACAGCTACTTCGTCGTCGCCCACTTCCACTACGTGCTGTTCGGCACCATCGTGTTCGCCACGTTCGCCGGCATCTACTTCTGGTTCCCCAAGATCACCGGCCGCATGCTCGACGAACCGCTGGCCAAGTGGCACTTCTGGACGACGTTCATCGGCTTCCACACCACGTTCCTGATCCAGCACTGGCTCGGCGACGCCGGCATGCCGCGCCGCTACGCCGACTACCTGCCCACCGACGGGTTCACCCTCATGCAGACCATCTCCACGATCGGGGCGTTCATCCTGGGTGCCTCGGTGCTGCCGTTCATCTGGAACGTGGTGAAGAGCTACCGCTTCGGCGCCCACGTGGAGACCGACGACCCGTGGGGCTACGGCAACTCGCTGGAATGGGCGACAACGTGCCCGCCGCCGCGGCACAACTTCCTCGAGCTGCCGCGCATCCGCTCCGAACGGCCCGCGTTCGAGCTGCACTACCCGCACATGGTGGAACGCCTGCGCGAGGAGGGCCACGTGCGCCGCAGCGGCCGCCACCGCGCGACGCCGAGCCAGGCTGCGTCCGACGCGCTGACCCCGCCCGAAGACCAAGCTCGCTGATCGAAAGTGTCCTACGCTGCCTTGAGGAGGGCGGACCATGGACTCTGCGGCGGAGCGGCTCAAGAAGTACCGCGAGATGCGCGACTTCCAGCGCACCGCCGAGCCCGCGGGCGGCGACGCGGCCACCACGCAGGGAAACCGATTCGTCGTGCAACGTCACCGCGCCCGCCGCCGGCACTACGACCTGCGCCTGGAGTTCGGCGGCGTCCTCATCAGCTGGGCCGTGCCGAAGGGCCCGACGCTCGACCCGAAGGTGCGGCGCATGGCCGTGCACGTCGAGGACCACCCGCTCGAATACGCCGACTTCGAGGGCGTGATCCCGCACGGCGAGTACGGCGGCGGCGACGTGATCGTGTGGGACCGCGGCACGTGGGAGGCCGTCGACACCGACGACCCCGAGCAGGCGCTCGCCGACGGCAACCTGCACTTCGACCTGTTCGGCGAGAAGCTCGCCGGTCGCTTCGTGCTCATCCACCCCAGCCGCGACGGCGACGGGAAGCAGTGGCTGCTGCTGCACAAGCAGGACGACCACGCGTCCGCCGGCTGGGACGCCGAGGACCACCCGAAGTCGGTGAAGAGCGGGCTGACCAACGACGAGATCAAAGCCGCTCCCCCGGCCCTTTGGCGCGCCGACCTGCCCGCGGCCGAGGCGGAGGTGCGGCTCACGCCGGAGTTCACCCCCGCGTCTCCCGCGGAGCTGAACGCCCTCGACGAGCTGGACGGGCGCGGCAGCTGGGCCGTCGCGGGCCGGAAGCTGGCGCTGACCAACCTCGACAAGGTGCTCGTCCCCGGCCGCGAGGGTGAAGACCCGATCACCAAACGCGACCTCATCCGGTACTACACGCGCATCGGCCCGACGATGCTGCCGTACCTCGCCAACCGCGCGCTCAACACCAACCGGTTCCCCGGCGGTATCGAGAAACCCGGCTTCTGGCACAAGGAAGTGCCCGACCACGCGCCGAAGTGGCTGCACCGCTGGCACTACGACAAGGCCGACGCCGATGACGTGCAGCAGTACCTCGTGCCCGAGGGCGTCGCAGACCTGGCGTGGCTGGCGAACTTCGGCGCGCTCGAGCTGCACGCGTGGACGTCGCGCATCGAGGACGTCGAGCACCCCACGTGGACGTTGTTCGACATCGACCCCGGCCCGGAGACGTCGTTCGACGACGTGCTCGCGCTGGCCCGCCTCCACCGCACGGCGTTGGAGCACCTCGGGCTCATCGGGCTGCCGAAAGTCACGGGACAGCGCGGGATCCAGGTGTGGGTGCCGGTGGAACCGCGCTACACGTATGCGGAAACGCGCAAGTGGGCCGAGACCGTGTCGAAGACGATCGGGCGGACGCTGCCCGATCTGGTGAGCTGGGCGTGGCACAAGGACCGCCGCGGGGGCAAGGCACGGCTGGACTACACGCAGAACGTGCTGAACAAAACACTCGTCGCGCCCTACAGCGTCCGCCCGCGGCCGGGGGCGCCGGTTTCCGTGCCGTTGCAGTGGGACGAGCTCGACGACCCGGAACTCACCCCCGACCACTGGACGATTCGGACAGTCCTCGAACGAGTCGAGACCGTCGGTGATCCGTTCGCGGCGTTGCTGGGTGTGGAGCAGGAGCTGCCGAAACTGTGAATTATCACCGGTTCGGCCGCACCTGGAGCGCACTCCAGGCCTAGGGTCGGGGCCATGCGATTCGGAATGTTCGTTCCCCAGGGCTGGCGTCACGACCTCGTCGGTATCGACCCGGCCGACCACTGGACCACCATGCTCGACCTCGCCCGCTTCGCCGACGCGGGACCGTTCGAGTCGATCTGGGTCTACGACCACTTCCACACCGTGCCCGTGCCGAGCGACGAAGCCACCCACGAGGCGTGGAGCCTGATGGCCGCCTACGGCGCCGCGACTTCGCGCGTGCGGCTGGGGCAGATGTGCACCTGCATGGCGTACCGCAACCCCGCGTACCTGGCGAAGGTCGCGAGCACCATCGACGTGATCTCCGGCGGCCGCGTGGAGATGGGCATCGGCGGCGGCTGGTACGAGCACGAGTGGCGCGCGTACGGCTACGGCTTCCCCAGCGCCGGCGAGCGCCTCGGCATGCTCGACGAGGGCGTCGAGATCATGCGCCAGCTGTGGACCGAGGGCAAAGCCACCCTCGACGGCAAGCACTACCAGGTCGACGGCGCCATCTCCCGCCCGCTTCCCTTGCAGGACGGCGGAATCCCCCTGTGGATCGCCGGCGGCGGCGAGAAGAAGACCCTGCGCACGGCCGCGAAGTACGCCCAGTACACCAACTTCGTCGGCGACGTCGAGGGCTTCAAGCACAAGTCCTCCGTGCTGGAGGGCCACTGCAAGGACCTCGGCACGGACTTCGGCTCGATCGTCCGCTCGGCCAACTACAACGTCGTCATCGGCGAAACCGAGAAGGACGTGCAGGACCGGCTGGCGTGGATCCGTTCCCACTACGAGCCTTATCTGCCGGCGGACGTGCTCGAGTCCACTCACGAGAGCTTCGCGAAGGGGCCGCTGGTGGGCACGCCGGAGCAGATCGTGGAGCGGCTGAAGGAAATGGAAGGCCTCGGCATGACCTACGCGATCTCCTACTTCGTGGAGGCGGCGTATGACCGGTCGGGGATTGAGCTCTTTGCGTCGAAGGTGATTCCTGAGTTGGTCTGAGGGTTTATGTGGTTTGCCGGCCGGTGCCTGTTGGGGGTGCCGGCCGGTTTTTTGTGATCGGTCTTGGGGATCATGCTTGTGGGGTACGTCGTGGGCAGGTTTGAGTGCGGGCCGACGGCGATGGTGCGGGCTTTGAATTGTGGCCGCTGACGCTCGGATTACTTGTATGGCCGTGAAACCGTTGGCTGCGAACGGACTGCTACCCGCTGCCTGGCGCGGTCCATCCACAGCCTGTCCCGAGTTGTGGACAACTATCCTGCTTTGCTGCGGCTCTCCCAAAATTGTCGGTGCCGGCCGGTAGACTGGACGTGGGGACGCCCCCCTTGGGAGGGCGGGGGCTGTGTGTCCCCCGGCTGCGGCAGAGGTTAGCAGTCGGCAGGACGTGAGGTGTTGCCGAAAGGTCAGACTAACGACTCCAGAAAGTCCGGAGTCGCAGGAACGCTGTGGCAGCCAAGGCGCACGGCGCCACACGCAAAGTCACAAACCCCAGCTGACGCAGCGAACGCACCCCCAGACCCAGCACCGCACCGCACCGCACCGAGAGCAAGCAGAGTCGCCACATCGACGGCACCGAACAGCGGTGGGCCATTCGCGCGGCGGCCGCGACCAGGCTGCCGGAACGGGTGGAAGCGCCGACGAAGCTGCAGGCCGGGCCAAGGGTGCCGTGAGTGTGGTGCTCGATTAGCGCATGCCCGAACTGGCGGAGATCATCGTTTCGTCAGCACCACCAGATATCGGCAAGCGTCCGCGGTCGGGTTCACATAAGTGCACGGCGCCGGGCGGCCGAGGTGCAGGCAGTCGCCCGCGTCGAGTTCGTGGACGGTGGGGCCCTCGACGAAGCGGAGGTGGCCCGACAGGACCCAGATCTGGTGGTCCGCGAACGCGTACGAATCCGCGGGAAAGCCGACCGAAGCGCCGGCCGGCAGGGAGACCTCGACGAGTTCCGTGGGGCCGGGCGGTGAGACAGCGCGGCGCACGTAGCCCGTGACCGGGTCGGTCCACGTCGGTTGAGCCGAAAAGCGCGAGAGGCGACGGTCGGAGCCGGCCTCGGCGCGGGCGATGAGTTCCGACAGGGTCAGGCCCAGTGCGGACGCGAGCCGGCTCAGCAACACCGCCGTGGGCTGGGCCTCGCCGCGTTCGATTTTGCCGATCATGGCGCGTGAGACGCCCGAGCGTTCGGCCAGGGTGCCGGCGGAGAGGTCGTGGGCCAGGCGGGCGTCGCGCAAGGTCGCGGCCAGCGAGGCCGACAGGGGGTCCGTCACAAGGTGACACTATAACAGTCAATACCCGCTACTATAGTGAACCATGCTGATCCGAGACGCCGACGAGCGCGACGCCGAGGCGTGCGCCGAGATCTACGCGCCGTACGTGCGCGACACGACGATCACGTTCGAGACGGAGCCGCCGACCGGCGCGGAGATGGCGGAGCGCATCAAGCGCGCCGCGAAGACGCACGCGTGGCTGGTGCTGGAGATCGACGGGCGCGTGGCCGGGTACGCGTACGGCGGGCCCTTCAAGGAGCGCGCCGCGTACCGCTGGTCGTGCGAGGTGAGCGTGTACCTGGAGCTGGGGCGGCGACGCACGGGTGGCGGCCGCGCGCTGTACGAAGCGCTCTTCGCCCGTCTCGCCGAGCGCGGGTTCCGGACGGCCGTCGCCGGGATGACGCTGCCGAACGAGCCCAGCGAAGGCCTGCACCGGGCGTTGGGGTTCGAGCCCGTCGGCACGTACCGGCGCATCGGGTGGAAACACGGAGCGTGGCGGGACGTGGCGTGGGCGCAGCGCTCGCTCGTGCCCGATTCGAACGAAACGCCGGAGGAACCACGCTGAGCAGTGCAGAATGGAGCCCATGAGCGCCGACCTCGACGAGCTGCGCAGACTGCGCCGGGCCCGTGACCGGATGGACCGCGAGTACGCCGAACCCCTCGACGTGCCCGCGCTCGCCCGCACGGCGCTGATGTCGACGGCGCACTTCAGCCGCCGGTTCCGCGAGGCGTACTCCGAGACGCCGTACTCCTACCTCATGACCCGCCGCATCGAACGCGCCAAGACACTGCTGCGCAACGGTCTCACCGTCACCGAAGCCTGCTTCGCCGTCGGGTGTACGAGCCTCGGTTCGTTTTCGGCACGGTTCACCGAGCTCGTCGGCGACACGCCCTCGGCGTACCGGGCACGCAACCACGAGCACGTCGCCGCGGTGCCGCCGTGCCAGACGATGGTGGCGTCGCGCCCGCGCAAGACCGGCGGCGCGCCGCGGCAGAGCAGTTTTGGAGAAGCGTCCGTCGGCGCGCCCGCATAACCTCACGGCATGACTGTTTCCATCGCCGCCGTGCACGTGACCGTCGACGATCCCGACGCGGCCGTCGCGTTCTACAGGGACACGCTGGGTTTCAAGGTGCGCAACGAGGTCGCCAACGACGGCTTCCGCTGGGTCACCCTCACCACCGAGACCCAGCCCGACATCGAGATCGTGCTGTCACAGCCGCACGCCGGCCGCTCGAAGGCCGACGGCGACACCGTGGCCGAGCTGCTCGCGAAGGGTGAGCTCGGCACGATCAACCTGCGCACCGACAACCTCGACGAGACGTTCGCCAAGGTCGCCGCCGCGCCCGGGGCCGAGGTGCTGCAGGAGCCGACCGACCAGTTCTGGGGCGTGCGCGACGCCGCCGTGCGCGACCCGGCGGGGAACCTGGTGCGGATCGCGCAGGCCTAGTTGCCACTCCGCCCAAAAGCAGGGCGGCACCTGGGCGCGCGACCCTCTCAAACGCCAGTTTCCGGCGTGGCTGTGGCCGGATTCGCACCAATCAGGACAGCCAGTCCCCGCTGATGTCGAGGTCCTCGATGTCCTGCTCGAGCCGGGCGCGCCAGGACCACTGCGGCTGGGTCCAGTCGGTGTCGTCGGCCGGGGGCTCGCCCAGCGGCAGCGCCTGGTCGGTCACGCCGTGGGTGACGCGGTAGGCCAGCGCCGACGTCGCCGCGCGGATCCACCGGTCCCCCGCCGCACCGGACGGCGGGGCGACGCCGAACGCGTGCGTGAACCACACGGGCAGCAGCGCGCTGGAGCCGATCGCGTCCGTGATGCGTTCGCGCAGCTTGGAGTGCAGCTCTTCCCAGTCGCGTTCGGACTTCTCGATCTGGGGCAGCACGCGGGTGCGCGTGACGTCGTCGGCGGTCAGCATCTGCTGCGCGGCCTCGGCGTCCTTGATCGCGGCGGGCAGATGCCGGTCGAGGACACCGCGGCGGCGGGCGACCACTTCGGACAGTCGGGCCTGCGCGCTGCCGCGGTTTTCGTCGCCGTGCTGGGTGGACGCGAGGATGGCGAGCACGTTGATGAGCGCGTTTTCGCTCTCTGCCAACGCTTCGCGCGCCTGCGGCAGCCGCGCGATGTCCTCTTCGTACGGACGGCGCTGGTTGGCCGTCATGAGCTGCGCGGCCAGCGCGTGGCGACGTTCGGCGTCCGCGGCGAGCTTCCGCAAGGCAGGCCCGACGTCGTCGAGGTCCACCACCGGCACCTTCTCCGACACGCGCACGGCGCGTTCGAGCAGCTGCAGGCGCTGGCGTAGACGTTCGAGCTGGCGCGTGGCCACGTCGAGGCGGGATTCGTGGCGGACCTGGGCGTCGGAGAAGGACTCGAACGTCTCGCGCAGCTCCGTCAGCTCGCGCCCGGTGCGCGACTCGAGGTCGACGACGGTTTCCTGCATGCCGTCGACGGTTTCGGACAGCGCGTCGAACTCGCTGTCGGACTCCTCGGTTTCCTCGTAGTACTCGGTGTCGGGGTAGTACTCGGAGTAGGTCATCGGACCTCCTGTACCAGGAACACGACGGTGGCCACGGTCGCGAGCGCGGCCAGCACGACCAGGATCGCCTGGACGGCGCCCGGGACCAGCAGCGACGCGCCCGTGAGCCCCGCCGCGGCCGCCCCCACGTACGCGGCGCGCAGCCGCCGGTCGACCATCAGCGGCGTCGGCCCGAGCGCCCCGAGCGCGATCCGCAGCCCGGCGCCGAGCAGCGGCAGCGCGAACAGGACCCACACCGCGCCGATCCCGCCGAACAGCATCAGCGCCCCGACGACCATCCCCACCGCGACCGGCGCCGCCGCCAGGTACAGCGACAGCCGCTGCGCGCCGGCCCGCCGCGCCTCGAGCTTCGCCGCGCGCACCTGCTCAGTCGCGATCTCGACCTCACGCTCCGTGCGCAACAGGTCCTCGGCGGCGTCGACCAGGCTGTCGAGGGCGCGCGTCCGCTCGTCCCCGGCCTCCGGCAGGGCGCCCAGCCCCGCCCGCATGGCCTCCTGCACCCGGGCGACGCGCGCCGTCGCCTGCTCGCGCTTGTGCTGCGCTGGCGTAGTCACCCGGCCACTGTAGGTACGAACCGCGCCAACCTACGGGAACGACGCGGCTTGCGGTGGGGTGTCGCCGCCGGTCAGATGACCCCGAAGAGGCAGAAACCGCCGTCGGGACCCTGCCGCAGCATGAACGTGGCGCTGTAGGGCATCGGGTTTCCGGGATAGTCCGAGTCGACGTGCACGAACTGCGTGATCTCGTGCAGCGGCTCGACCTCCCGGACGCGATAGTGCCCCACGTTCGGGTCCGCGAAATGCCCGTGCACCAGCGACGCCGGGCTCTCGTCCGCCGACGCGCACACATACGCGGCGGCCCCGGCGAGGTCGTGGACGTTGAGCTTGCCGAGCAGCTCGTTCATGAACTGCGGCTCAGCCAGAGTGCGAGCGGCGCCGACCGGGTGGTTCTTGTTGAGGAAAAACCCGGGCGCGACGAAGCCTGTGATGCCGACGCCGCCGGCCAGGACGACGACTACGCCCAGGGAGATCCAGAGCCAGAGGAGCCTGCGCTTCTTGGGCTGCGGCGGGTAGCCGGGTTGGACCCACTGTTGTTGCGGGTACGGCTGCCGCTGGGGCGGGTACGGCGGTTGTTGCGGGTACGGCGGTTGTTCGGCCGGGTAGGGCGGTGGTTGCTGCGCGTACGGCTGTTGGGGGTAGGGCTGCTGCGGATACTGCCCGCCCTGCTGCGGTGGGTAAGTCATGGTCGTCCTCGCGTGCTCACCGAACGTAACTTACCCATACCGCACGCGTAATTCTCGACGGAGGCTCGTCCCGCACCAAGCCGCCGAACATTGCGCCCCGGCCCCATCCCCCGCCGGACAGGCCCCCGCCCTCTTTAGGGGGCGTGCCCTTGTCCAGTCCATCGGCCACCCCCGACAAAGCCCGAGCGCTGCCGGGGCGGCTCCGAGCAGATTTCCGGGCACCCAACCCCAGACCGGCCCGAGGCCGACAGAGCCCGACAGAATCCGGGATATCCCCGACGCGCCCAGCCCCGAGACCGGGCAGAATCGAGCGGTGCGGATCAGCTTGCTCGGCCCCCTGGAGGTCCGGACGGACGACGGCGCGCCCGTCGAGGTCGCGGGTGCACGGCTGCGGGCGTTGCTGAGTGCGTTGGCCGCGGATGGCGGGCGGGTGGTGCCGGCAGGGCGGCTGGTGGACGCGGTGTGGGGAGAACAGCCGCCGTCGACGGGGAATGCGTTGCAGGCGCTCGTGTCGCGGTTGCGGAGGGCCGGGGTGGTCGTGGAGGCCGCGGCGGTCGGGTATCGGGTGGTGGCCGACATCGACGTGGTGCGGTTCGAGGAGCTCGTCCGGCGGCGCGACACCAGCGCGCTGGCCGAGGCGCTCGGGCTGTGGCGGGGGCCGGCGCTGGCCGACGTGGCGGACAACGCCTACTTCCAGGGCACGATCGCGCGGCTCACGGAGCTGCGCCTGGCCGCGGTGGAGGAGCACGCCGAGGCGGAGCTGCGGCGCGGCGGCGGCGAGGAGCTGACGGCGGAGCTCACCGCCCTCCTGGCGGAACACCCGTTGCGCGAACGCCTCGCCGCCGCGCTCATGCGCGCGTTGTGTGCCACGGGGAGGCCGGCTGACGCGTTGACCGTCTACGAGCGCCTCCGCAAAGCGCTCGCCGAAGAGCTGGGCACCGACCCGTCGGCTCGGCTTTCCGCCTTGCACACCGAGATCCTGCGTGAGTCCTCTGTGGACACCCAGTCCGAGGCGCGCACCAACTTGCGTGCCGGGCTCACGAGTTTCGTCGGTCGTGACGCCGACGTCGCCCAAGTCGTCAAGCTCGTCGCCGAGTACCGGCTCACCACACTCACGGGGCCGGGCGGCGCGGGGAAAACGCGCCTGGCCACCGAGACCGCGCGCACGCTGCTCGACCGCACGCCGGGTGACGTCTGGTTCGTCGCGCTGGCGCCGGTCGCCGACGCCGACGTCGCGCAGGCCGTGCTCAGCGCCCTCGGCCTGCGTGAACAGGGGCAGCTCGGGCTCGTCGCCGGCGGGACGGCCGCCGACCGGGCCGTGAGCGTGCTGCGTGACCGCGAGGTCCTGCTGGTGCTGGACAACTGCGAGCACGTGGTCGACGCCGCCGCGGAGCTGGCCGACCGGCTCCTCGGCGAGTGCCCGCGCCTGCGGATCCTGGCGACGAGCCGTGAGCCGCTGGCCGTGACGGGTGAGGCCCTGTGGCCCGTGGCGCCGTTGGCGTTGCCGCCGGAGGGCGCGAGCGTGACGGAAGCGATGTCGTGCGCGTCGGTGCGGTTGCTGGCCGACCGCGCCGCGGCGGTGCGGCCCGGGTTCGAGGTCGCGGAAGCCACGGTCGAGGCCGTTACGCGCATATGCCGCGCGCTCGACGGGATGCCGCTGGCCGTGGAGCTGGCGGCGGCACGCCTGCGTTCACTCACCATCGCGCAGCTGGCCGCGCGCCTCGACGACCGGTTCCGCCTGCTCAACGCCGGCAGCCGCACGGCGATGCCGCAGCACCGCACGCTGCGCGCGGTCGTCGACTGGAGCTGGGAGCTGCTCTCGGAAGCCGAACGCACCCTGCTGCGCCGGCTCGCCGTGTTCTCCGGCGGCGCCACGGCCGACGCGGCCGCCGCCGTCGCGAAGACCGACGACACCGCAGACCTGCTGGCCGCCCTGGTCGACAAATCGCTTCTCGTCGTGTCGCAGGCGAGCGAGCCGCGGTACGGGATGCTGGAGACGATCAAGGCCTACGCCGCCGAACGGCTCGACGAGGCCGGCGAGCGCGAGTCCGTCCGGCGCGCCCACGCCGAGTGGTTCGCGCGGTTCGCCGAGACGGCCGACCCGCACCTGCGCGGCGCCGAACAGCTCGGCTGGCTCGCCCGGCTCGCCGCCGACCACGGCAACCTGGCCTCGGCGGTGCGCGGCAGCATCGCCGCCGGCGACGCGGCGATGGCCGTGCGGCTCGTGATCGCCGCCGCGTGGTTCTGGCTGCTGGCCGGGCACAAGGGCGAGGGCCAGGAGCTGATCACGGCGGCGCTGGCCGCGCCGGGTGAGGTCGACGCCGAGGACCGGGCCGCGGCCAACGCGCTCGCCGCCGTGTTCGTCACCGCCGGCCTCGCGGACTTCGGCTCGGCCGACGACTACCTCCGCAACGCGATGGAGCTGAGCGACCGGACCACGCGCCACCCCGTGCTGCGGTTCATGGTTTCGCTGCAGGAACTGTTGTCCGGCCTCGAAACCGGGGTCGCGCCACGACTGGACACTTTGGACGATCTCCTCACGGACGAAGACCTCTGGCTTCGGGCGCAGGCGCGGATGAACCGGGCCCAGCTGCTGCTGGCCGGCGGTGGCGGGCAGGAGGCCGCCGAGGCGGACGCCGCCGAGTCCGTGCGGCTGTTCCGGCTCATCGGCGAACGCTGGGGCACGTCGCTGGCGCTCGGCAACCTCGCCGACCTCGTGGCCCGCCGCGGTGAGCTGCGGCTCGCGATCGAGTACTACGGCGAGGCCGCCACGGTCGTGTCCGAGATCGGCACCCTCGAAGACGTGCTGTGGTTGCGCGCGCGGCAGGCGCAGCTGCACTGGCTGCTGGGCGACGTCGAGGCCGTGGACGCGGCCCTGGCCCAGGCCGACCGCGACGCCGCGGTGGTCGTGTACCCGGACGCGCTCGCCGGGCTGGCGCAGGCCAAAGCCGACATCGCCCGGTGGCGTGGCGACGCCGACGGGGCACGGGCGGAGTTCGACCGGGCCGAAGGGATGTTGCGCCACTTGTCGGTGCACCCGTCCTTCCAGGCGACGGTGCTGCTGTCGCGGGCTTATCTCGACGCCGAGGCCGGTGACCTGGCCACGGCCGCGCAACGACGACGCGACGCCGTGCGGATGACCTCGGGCGACGCGATGTACCTGGCGCAGGCCATGGTGAGCATCGCCGATCACGCCACGCGGATCGGGCGGACCGAGGACGCCGCGCGGTTGCTGAAGACAGCCGAGACGCTGCGCGGCGGGCCCGACTGGTCGCTGCCGGACCTGGTGCGGTTGCTGGAGATCGTCGACATCGAGGCCGCGGAAGCCTTCGGCGAAACCGAACTGAAGGCCGTCATGGAGTCCGTCCTGGGCTGAGGACCCAGGCCCGGCACCGAACCTGTCGGCGAACGATCTTGCGGCTGAACACGTCGTCGAGGTGCTGACGCGGCGCTGACCTGGCCTCCGACCAGCGCTTTTCGACGGAGCTCAACGCCGTGGACCTCTCCGGGGACCGCCTTTAGCGTGGTCGCCGTGACGACCTACGTGCTCGTGCCCGGCGCCTGCCACGGCGGCTGGTGCTTCGACCGGCTCACCGGGCAGCTGCGCGACCTCGTCGGCGCGCTGGAGGCCGAGCGGGTGGAGAACGCCGTGCTCGTGGGCCACAGCTACGGCGGCATGGTGATCACCGGCGCCGCCGATCGCGTGCCGGACCTGGTCGACGCGCTGGTGTACGTGGACGCGTTCGTGCCGCGCGACGGTGAATCCTGCTGGCAGCTCACCGACGACCGGCAGCGCGAGTGGTACCTGAGCGTGGCCGAAACCGGGTACGCGAAGGAGTGGGACGGCGGCTCGCCGTTCCAGCCGACGTACGAGCGGCTCCTCGACGATCCACTGTGGAACGTCCACGCCCTCGACGGCAAGCACGACCTCATGCGCGACGGCCCCGACGAGCTCCTGCGCATCGTGCTCGACGCGGGCTGAGCCGCGTCCCGGGGTTCGTGGTGCGATGGACGGCATGGAGATCCGGGAGATGCGGGCCTTCGTCGCCGTGGTCGACGAAGGTGGGCTGTCGGCGGCGGCGCGGCGGCTGCACGTGAGCCAGCCGGCGGTGTCGCAGACGGTGCAGGCGCTGGAGCGGCAGCTGGGGGTGCAGCTGCTGGTCCGCAGCAACGCGGGCGTGCAGCCCACCGAAGCCGGGATGACCTTGGCCGGCGAGGCACGCGCCGTGCTCGCGCGGCACGATCAAGCCGTGGCGACGGTGACGCGGCACGCGTCGGGCAGCCCGCTGCGAGTGGGGATGCCGCTGGAACTGCCGCCGGATCTCATGGCCCGCGCCCTCGCCGACCTGGCCGGCGCGTTCCCGGACACCCGGGTGCAGGTGGTGCACGCCTCGACGACCGGACAGTTCGCGTTGCTGCGCAAGGGCGAGCTCGAGCTCGGCCTGGTCCGTGAACACCCCGTCGGCCCCGAACTCGACGCGATGCCGGTGCTGGCGGAGAACCTCGGCGTCCTGCTGTCGAAAGCCCAAGCCGACCAGCTCGCCGGCCCCGACGGTGTGCGCCTCGACGCACTGGCCGGGCTGGAGTGGATCGGGTTTCCGCGCGAGGGCAGCCCGGCGTGGTACGACGAGGTGACCGCGATCTTCCGTTCGCACGGTCTCGAAATCGGCCCCGACCCGACGGCCGGGCACTCGCTGATCTCCGAGCTCAAGTTCGCCGCCGTGAGCGCGGGCGGCGCGTTCACGCTCGCGCCGCCGAACTGGACGCAGCCCATCCCCGAGCACCTGGCGTGGTGCCCGCTGGTCGGATCCCCGCTCGTGCGCCGCACGTGGGCGGTGTGGCCGGCCTCCTCGCACCGCCGCGACCTCGGACATCTCGTGGCGGCCTTGGACGTCTTATAGGCGCCATAAGCGAGCCGTATCGCCGGGTCGGAAGGCTGACCGGGCCGTTTCGCTTGAACGAGGCGACCGCGCACGAAAGCGCGGCGGACTCGGGAGAAGTGAACGAAATGACGGCAGAACTGTCGGGAACCACCGCTCTGGTCACCGGCGCCACGAGCGGCATCGGGCGCGCCACGGCGGTCGCGCTGGGCAAGCTCGGTGCGCACGTGCTGGTGAGCGGTCGCGACGCCGGCCGGGGCGAGCAGGTGGTGAAGGAGATCGTCGCCGCCGGTGGGCAGGCCGCGTTCCTGGGCTCCGACCTCGCCGACGCCGCGTCGGCGCGGGACCTCGCGGTCCGGGCGCTCGCGGTGACCGGTCAGGTCGACGTGCTGGTGAACAGCGCCGGCATCTTTCCCTTCGGCCCCACCGAGGACACCACCGAGCCGGACTTCGACTCGGTGTACGCGTTGAACGTGAAGGCGCCGTACTTCCTCGTCGCGGCGCTGGCGCCGGCGATGGCCGAGCGGGGCGCGGGATCCATCGTGAACGTGTCCACCATGGTCGCCGAGTTCGGTGCTGCGGGGATGGGCTTGTACGGATCCAGCAAGGCCGCGCTCGAACTGCTCACCAAGTCGTGGTCCGCGGAGTTCGGGCCGCGCGGCGTGCGGGTGAACGCGGTGAGCCCCGGGCCGACGCGCACCGACGGCACGGCCGCGATGGGTGAGAGCCTGGACCAGCTGGCGTCCCTCGCGCCGGCCGGGCGCCCGGCCGGCCCGGAAGAGATCGCAGCGGCGATCGTCTTCCTGGTGACGGGTGGCGCGAGCTTCATCCACGGCGCGGTGCTGCCGGTGGACGGCGGACGGGTTGCGGTGTAAGGGATTTCGAGTGGCTGAGCCGGCGCGGGTTCACGCCGGGCTACTGGTGCTGCAGTTCCTGCGACTTCCGCAGCGACCGCAATGATCGTGAGTCCGCGAAACCCGCGCTGCGGGCCGCCGCCTCGAGCGTCGACCCGTCGGCCAGCAGGTGCTCGGCGTGTTCCAGCCGCAGCGTTTGCTGATAGCGCAACGGAGTCATGCCGACGGCGTCGACGAAGTGGCGCGTGACCGTCCGCTCGCTGCAGCCCAGCTCCCGCGCCAGCGACGAAAGCCGCAGCGGTTCCGCGTAGCGCGTCTCGATCAGGTCCTGCACGCGGTGCACCAGGTCGGACAGGTGGTTGCGGTGGCGGAGCAGGCCGGTGACGGGCTGCTGGCCGTTGCGGCGCGCGTAGAAGACGAGCGAACGCGCGATGCGGCCCGCGACGCCCGGACCGTGGGCGCTGGCGACGAGGTGCAGCGCCAGGTCGATGCCGCTGGCCATGCCGGCGGAGGAGGCAACGCGGCCGTCGACGACGTAGAGCACGTCGCGGACGACGGTGGTGGCCGGGTAGCGCAGGGCGAGGTCGTCCTGGAGGTCGTGGTGGGTGGTGCAGCGCCGGCCGTCGAGCAGACCCGCCTCGGCGAGCGCGACGGTGCCCGCGCAGACGCTCGCGACGAGGCCGCCCGCGGAGTGGTGGACACGCAGCAGGTCGAGCCCGCGTGGCATGGCCGGGGCGACGCCCGGCGTGAACCCGGCGCCGCCGGGGACCACGAGGATGTCGTCACGGCCGAGCACGGGGACGCGGGTCGAAGCGCGCACCGGCAGGCCCTCGGCGGTGGGCACGTCGGGTTCTTCGGCGAAGTAGGCCAGCTCGTAGGGCAGGCCCAGCGAGCGCGCGGCGAGGAACACGTCGGCCGCGCCCGCGATGTCCAGCAGGTACGCCTGAGGTGCGAGCAGGAACACCACCCTCGTCATGAGCGCGACGCTACCCGCGAGCGTCTCCCGGACCGGCGGCGTCGGCGCGGGTCCGGGAGACCTCGGGTAAGGGTGCTGCCCTCGTGGGCCCAGCTGTGGCGAAACGCGTCACGCCGCCAGCGGGGGCACCTGCTCGCCTTCGATCGGCGGCCCGGGCGGGGTGCCGTCGCCGAACGGACGGCCGCCCAGCTCCTCGCGGCCGTGCGGCGTCAGCCAGCCCGACAGGTCGGGCCCGGCGGGGATGATGCCGGTCGGGTTGATGGAGCGGTGCACCACGTAGTAGTGCTCCTTGACCTGGTCGAAGTCGATCGTGTCGCCGAATCCGGGGGTCTGGAACAGGTCACGCGTGTAGGCCCACAGCACCGGCATCTCGGTGAGCTTCTCGCGGTTGCACTTGAAGTGGCCGTGGTACACCGCGTCGAAGCGGACGAGCGTGGTGAACAGCCGCACGTCGGCCTCGGTGATGGTGTCGCCGACGAGGTAGCGCTGGTTCGCGAGGCGCTCGGAGAGCCAGTCGAGACGGGCGAACAGCGCGTCGTACGCCTTCTCGTACGCCTCCTGCGAACCGGCGAAACCGGCCTTGTAGACGCCGTTGTTCACGTCGCGGAACACCTTGTCGGCGACGTCGTCGATCTCGTCACGCAGAGGTTCCGGGTACAGGTCGGGCGCGCCTTCGCGGTGGTACGCGCGCCACTCCAGGGACAGGTCGAGCGTCATCTGCTTGAAGTCGTTGGTCACGACCTGGCCGGTGGGCACGTCGACGATCGCCGGCACGGTGATGCCGCGCGGGTACTGCGGGTCGCGCTTGAAGAAGGCCTCCTGCAGGCGCTCGATGCCCAGCACCGGGTCGCGCCCGCCCGGGTCGAGGTCGAACGTCCAGCTGCGCTGGTCGTGCGTCGGCCCGCAGATGCCCATGGACAGCACGTCCTCGAGGCCCAGCAGCCGGCGCACGATCGACGCGCGGTTGGCCCACGGGCACGCGCGGGCGATCACGAGGCGGTAGCGGCCGGGCTCCACGGGCCAGCCGTCGCGGCCGTCGGCGGTGATGCGGTCGGCGAGGTAGTTCTGGTCGCGCTTGAACTCGCCCTTGTCGGCAGTCATGGCACCACTTTCGTCGAAGGGTTGCAGGTCACTCGGGGCACGGCTGGGGGCCGTCCGGCTCCAGCGCCGCGGCCACCCGGGCGAGGATCGGGCCCGCGCCGCGGATCTCTTCGGGGGTCAGGTGGTCGAACAAGTGCGACCGTACGCGCGCGAGGTGCCCCGGGTAGGCGCCCGCGAGCTTGGCGCGACCCGATTCGGTGAGCGACGCGTTGGCCGCGCGGCCGTCGCTCTCGCACTTGGCCTTCTCCACCAGGCCGCGCTTGACCAGGCTGTCGACGACGCGGCTGATGCGGCTGAGCGAGAGCGCCGTGGCCTTGGCCAGGTCGGACAGCCGCAGCCACCCCTCCTCGGCCTCGGACAGGGACACGAGCACGGTGTAGTCGGTCATCGAGATGCCGGTCTCGTTCACGAAATGATCTTCCAGCACCCGCGGCAACACGGTGATGATCCGCGTCAGCGGCCGCCACACGGCCTCTTCTTCCCTGCTCAACGGCACTCTGTCCACCATATGGGCAGTCTACCGGAATACTTGCTCGCGCAATCAGGTTATGTGGGCTAGAGTCTTGTTGAGCCCTCAACCAAGTGGTTGGGGGAGCGAACCCGAAGGAAGAGATCCCATGACCAGCGCGACCACCACTTACCCCCAGCTGACCGGCGAGTACACGATCGACGCCGCCCACAGCCGCATCGGCTTCGTCGCCCGCCACGCGATGGTGACGAAGGTCCGCGGTGCGTTCAACGAGTTCGACGGCACCTTCACCGTCGACGGTGAGAACCCGGCGAACTCGACCGCCAAGGTCACCATCCAGGCGCACAGCATCGACACCCGCAACGCCGACCGCGACGGTCACATCCGCAGCAACGACTTCCTCTCGATGGACGAGTACCCGCAGATCACCTTCGTGTCCACCGGGATCACCCAGACCGGCGACACCAGCTTCGACGTGACCGGCGACCTGACCATCAAGGGCGTTGCCAAGTCCATCACCATCCCCTTCGAGTTCGAGGGCTCGGCGAAGGACCCGTTCGGCAACGACCGCGTCGGCTTCGAGGGCTCCACCACGATCTCCCGCAAGGACTACGGCATCACCTGGAACGCCGCGCTCGAGACCGGCGGCGTGCTGGTGTCCGACAAGGTCACCCTCGAGTTCGAGGTCTCGGCGATCAAGAACGCCTGAACCTCGTCCCAGACCCCGGGTAACCGGGTCGCGCAGGGCCGGCTCACTTCAGTGGGCCGGCCCGTTCGCGTTTGCAGGGTCCCCGCGCTCCGCGGTTCAGCTTTCGGGCAGGAGGGCTTCGCCCAGGCGACGCCAGTGCGGCATGGCCGAGGCTCCCGGTGAAGTGCCGATGACCTGGATCCCGACGTGGTCCGCGCCCGCTGCCAGGTGGCCGCGGAGTTTCTCCACGACGGTGTCCACGTCGCCCCAGAAGACGAGGGCGTCGACGAGGCGGTCGGAGCCACCGTGGGACGTGTCGGCTTCGGAGTAGCCGAGGCGGCGGAACTTGGCGACGTTGTACTTCGACGTCAGGTAGCGCGCCAGGTGCGCGCGCGCGACGGCGCGGGCCACCGAAGGATCGCGCTCGAAGAGGACGGCGTGCTCGACGCCCAGGAAGGTGTCCGGGCCGAGGATCTCGCGGGCTTGCGCCGTGTGGTCGACGGTGACGTGGTACGCGTGGGCGCCCGAAGCGCGGTCGCGGGCCAGCTCCAGCATCTTCGGTCCGTACGCGGCCAGGATGCGGCGGACCGGTGAAGCCGGCGCGGGGTTCGGAGTCTGCACGGCGTCCATCTCGTCCAGGTACGCGGCCATGGCGGCCAGCGGTTTGACGTCCGGCCGGGAGGCGCCGCCGTAGCCGAGACCGAGGACGTGGCGGCCGGGGTAGGCGTCAGCGAGCAGGTGGGCGGCGCCTTGGGTCCACCGCGCTTGGCGGGACCAGATCTGGGCGATGCCGTTGACGACGTGCACGCGCTGGGTCGCGGCAAGCAGGAAACCCGCGTGCGTCAAGGCTTCGCGGCCCAGCAGTTCCGGCACCCAGATCGCGCGCCAGCCGTGTTCTTCCAGTTCCTGCACCGAATCCCGGATCAAAGCGGCGGGCTGGTGTTCGAAGTCGAACGTCCAGATCCCGAACTTGCCCAGCCCGTCCACAGCATCTGCTCGCGTCACGTATCGAAGTATCGCAGAATTACGATATGACGCGCAACCAAGGAGCCGGGGCTGAGAACACCTGGACCTACAACGTCCGACCCAGCACCGAAACCAGCGAGGCGATCCGCTCCTCGTCGCGCCGGTAATGGGTCCACTTCCCCACTCGCGTGGACCGCACCAGGCCCGCGCGCTCCAGCTCCGCGAGGTAGGCCGACACCGTCGACTGCGCCAGGCCCGCCTTCGCCTGGATGTGGCTCACGCACACGCCGACGTCGAGCACCCCGCCGTCGAGCGGGAAGTGCTGCGCGGGGTCCCGCAGCCACGTGAGCAGATGCAGCCGCACGGGGTTGGCCAGTGCGCGCAACGCCCGCACGACCTCGGGATCCGCGACTGTTTCCACAGCTGCAGGATACCGCGCACATTTCGTGGTATCCCGATCCGACTAGCTGCGCCGCAGGTTCTCGATCGCCACGTCCAGCGCGTTCTCCAGGTGCGCGGACGACCCCGTGGACAGCAGCATCATCACCCCGCCCTGCAGCCCGGCGAGCAATGCCGACGCCGCTCGCGCGGGATCGACCGACGGTCCGACCTCGCCGGCCGCCTGCAGGTGCCGGATGCCGGCCGCGAGCTCGGCGAGCCAGCGCTCCATGAGCTGCGTCGACACCGCCTGTGCGCCCGGGGTGTTGCGGCCGAGCTGCGACATCACGACGTTGATCGGACAGTGCCGGCCCTGCTCGGTGTAGTGCGCCACCACGGTGTCGCGCCACGACTGCCACGCGTCCCACGTGTGCAGCGCGCCGAGGTAGGGCTGCTGCGAACCCAGCACCTGCTCGGCCTCGAACTCCGCGACGGCCAGCAGCAGCTGCTCCTTGCCGTCGGGAAAGTAGTGGAAAAGCTGGCTTTTGCTCGTGCCGGTGCGCGCTCGGACGTCGTCGAGCGTGGTGTCGAACACCCCGCGCTCGCGGATCTCGGCAGCGGCGCCCTCGACGATGCGCTGCCGCGTCGCGGCGCCCTTGCTGGTGAGCGTCTGGGTCACGGCCACCCCTTCGCGGTCTGGACTTGCCGGTCCAATTTAGCGCGGGCACGGTTGAACCCGCCAGTCCATTCCACGAAAGGAAGCTCCACCGTGACCTCACGTTTCGAAGGCCGCACCGCGCTCGTCACCGGTTCGACGGGCGGAATCGGCGTCGCCGTCGCGCGCGCGTTCGCCGCCGAGGGCGCCCACGTGCTGGTGAGCGGCCGCGACGCCGAACGCGGCGAGAAGGTGACCGCCGGGATCGCCGAGTCAGGCGGCCGCGCCACGTTCGTGCGTGCCGACCTCACCACCGGCGCGGCCGTGCGCGAGCTCGCCCAAGCCGCCGAACAGGCAGCGGGTGGCGCGCTCGACATCCTCGTCAACAACGCCGCCCTGCTGATCTTCCCCTCGCCCACCGCCGACGTGGCCGAAGAGCTGATCGACGCCGCGCTCGCCGTGAACATCAAGGCGCCGATGCTGCTCACCGGCCTGCTCGCGCCGGGCATGGCCGCGCGCGGCAGCGGCGCGATCGTGAACCTCGGCTCCATCAACGGCCTCGACGGCATGGCCGGCTCCGCCCTCTACAGCACCACCAAGGCCGCCGTGCACTCGCTGACGAAGTCGTGGGCCGCGGAGTACGGACCGTCGGGCGTGCGCGTGAACACCGTCGCGCCCGGACCCACCTTCACCGAGCGCATCGCGGGTTCGGCCGAAGCACTGGAGCACGTGCGGCCGATGCTGGCGACCCTCCCGTCGCGGCGGGCGAGCCAGCCGGAGGAGATCGCGAACGCCGTGCTGTTCCTGGCGAGCGACGACGCGCTGAACATCCACGGCACCACGCTCAGCGTCGACGGCGGCTACCCGGCCGTGCGGTCGGCCTGAGTCAGAAGGCCGTTCCGCCGTCCGACCAGTTCGTCTCGCCGAAGTCCTCGTCGTCCACCGCCGCACGACGAGGACGCGGCTGCGGTTTCGGCGCGGGCTCGGGCTCCGGCGTCGCGGCCACCGCGGTCTCCGCGGGCTCCCCCGCGGCTTCCGGCACCCCGTTCGGCCACACGCACGGCGAGGTCGCCCCGAGGTACAGCTTGCCGAGCTCGTTGGCCTGGATCGACATGTCGAAGCTGTCGGAAGCGTTGCGCGCGAACACGTACTGGTCCGTCGGCCGCCGGTCGATGACGACGGTGAAGCCGTGCGCCCGCCACCAGGTGACCACGGCGTCGAAGTACTGGCCGAACGCCGCCACCTGCACCCCGGTGATCTCGTAGGTCACCGAGATCTCGAAGCGCCCGGGTGGGCCGTCGTCGGTCGGGTCGGTGCACTCGGACCGGTTCTGCGAGAACAAGGTGCGCGACGCCGCGGGCGGCAGCGCCTCGAACGCGGCGCGCACGTAGTCCTCGACCCGGTCGTGGGCTTGTTTCTCGGTCATCGTGGTTTCCATGGCCCCACCTCCGGGGGAGCAGGCGACACAGGTCAGCAGGACGGTCAGCGCGGCGAGCGCGCGGCGAGCGCTCACCCCGGCTTCCCCGCGATGATGCGGCCGAAGCTGCGCAGCGAGGGGTTGTTGTCCTCCCAGTACTGGCTGTGCGCCGCCCCGGAAAGCCCGCCCTCGTACCACGGGCCCTTGGTGCCCGGCGCGGAGTCGAAGACCTGGCCGCCGAAGTCCGAGCCGGTCGGGCTTGGCCCGAGGGGGTCGTGGCCGGCGACGCCGACGTTGGTGATCTTGATCATGTCGTGCTCGGCGACGGTGGAGTGCACGTGCTGCGCCACCTGGTCCTGCGGCACGCCGTCGAGGTGCAGCTGGTTCGCGTGGTCGACGCCGACGCCGGGGCTCGCGACGAACACGAGCTCGTCGGCGTCGAGGCCACCGTCGCGCGCGGCGTGGCCGACCACGGTGGTGCCGTAGCTGTGGCCGAGCACGGTGTTGTGCGAAGGCGCGCCGTCGTGCGAGGCGCGCAGGCCTTCCTCGAACTTCGACAGGTCGGCTTTTCCGTGATCGGCATAGCTTTCGCCGGCGGCGTCCCACAGCTCGTCCGGCGCGTCGTAGCCGACCCAGGTGATCACGGACGGCGAGGGTGAGCCCGCCATCGTCGCCGACTGCCACATCTTGTCCGAGCGCCCGAGGTCACCGCCGATCTTCGAGAGCTCACTGCCGGTGCCGGGCACGTACGTGGCGACATCCGTTGCTGTGTCGGGGTTTCCCGCGGCGACCACGGCCTTGCCGTCGCCGCTCGTGTCGAGCTGCACCAGGTACGCCTGCGGTTTGCCGGGACCGGTGTCCTTGAGCCGGTTGTCGATGTCGGTGAGCCCGCGCAGCTTCGCCTTCGCGTCGTCACTCGGATCGTTGCGCAGCCGGGTCATTTCCCGTTGCAGGACAAGCCGGTTGGCGGCGTCGCGGTCCTTCACGGGGACGCCGTCGAGGTTGCGGACGAGGTCCGGGTTGTCGCGCAGGATCGTGCCCTGCGCGGTGGTCGACAGGCTGTCCCACCACGCGCGGTTGTCACCGGGCGTGCCACCCTGCGGCGGGCCGATCGTCGACAAGCCGCTTTGCGCGGTGCCGGCGTCGGCCGCCTGCGCGAGCGTGGTGGCGCCCTGGTCGGTGATCTCGCCGTTCGCCGCGCGCGTGAGGATGCCGGCGAAATCGGCGTCGACGTCGGTGGCCTGGCGCAGGATCTGCTCGATCCGGTCGGACAGCTCGACGCGAATGCGCTCGTCGGGCGCCGCGCCCGGGCCCGGCACGGTCGTGACCCAGCCGCCGTCGTCGATGGCGAACCCGTTGTGCGCGGCCAACTCGTCGGTGTCGCGGACGTCGGCGGAGATGCGTTCCACGGCCAGCTGCGTCTCGTGCGCGCCGCGCCGCACGGCCGAAGCCTCGGCGACGAGCTGTTCGAGGCGAGTGGTCAACGCGGTGCCGCGGGCCTGCGCGGCCGTTGCGGCGTCTCCGGTCCAGCCGTCGAGGCGCGACATGCCTTCGACGTCGCCGTCGGCGGCCAGGAGCTGCTCGCAGCGTTGGTTCAGCAGGTCGGCCACCGTGCCGACCGCCCCGGCGTTCCAGCTCCGCACGTCGCCCCAGGTGATCACCGGCCTGCCCCGTTCACGTCGTTCGTGGCCTGCTGCTCGGTGCCGCGGTAGCCGCGCGCGGCGTCGTCGAGCTGCCCGCCGTAGGCCTCGGTGTCGGTCGCCCACTGCGGCACGGCCTCGTGCCAGACCTCGCTCAGCCGCGCCGCCGCGGTCACGCTCGTGCCGCCCGGCAGTCCGGTCGCGATCCCGCCGAGCGCGCCGGCCAGATCCACCGGACGCACCGCCGCGGCCGCGCGGTGGGCGTGCCCCGCCGCCTCGCTCACCGTCGCCGGAACGACTTCGAACCCCGCACCCATGCGCGTACCTCGTCTTCCCCAGGTGACCAGACGACACCGTACGACGAACGGCGTATGCACGCGGTTCCGAGACAACCCCGGAAATCCGGATTGTCTGTACCACTGCGCCTGACCTGCGCACTTTCGCTCTTACCTTGTCCACATATGTGAATGCCAGTCACGTGACTGAATAGTTATCAGCCGGTGTATTGCCCCCGGATGGGCTGCGTGTGACGGTGTACGGCGAAGTTCGCCGGAACGCGTCCGGCGCCCTGCCAGGGAAAAACCGGCTATTCGAGACCCACCATGTTCGGCCGACGGCGCTGGTCCCCACCGGCGAACCGCACCGGCCGGCCAGCACCGGAAAGAGACGGCTCGGTTATGACACAGACAGCCGCGGCGCGGCGGCCCATCAACAGGACCACGTTGTACTTCTTCGGTGCCCTCGGCGGCATCCTGTTCGGTTACGACCTCGGTGTCATTTCGGGTGTGCTGCCGTTCATCGGCAAGACCTGGAACCTGACCGGGTGGGACAAGGGCGTGATCACCGCCAGCCTGTCGGTCGGCGCGATCATCGGTGCCGTCTTCTCCTCGCGGATGAACGAGAAGCTGGGCCGGCGGCGCACGATCATGGTGGCCGCGGTCATCGTCATCATCGGCACGATCGCGGCGAGCGTCTCGCCGAGCTTCGCGCTGCTGATCGTCTCGCGGCTCGTGATCGGTGTCGGCATCGGGCTTTCCTCGTCCACGGTGCCGACCTACCTGTCCGAGCTGGCCCCGGCCCGCCAGCGCGGCGCCATGGGCGCGCTCAACCAGATCTTCATCGTGCTCGGCATCCTGATCGCGTTCCTCGTGAGCTACGGCCTCGGCCCGTCCGGCAACTGGCGGCTGATGTTCGCCGGTGCCGTCGTGCCGGCCGTGATCCTGCTGGTGGGCTTGATCTTCCTGCCCGAGACGCCGCGGTGGCTGGTCGCCAACGGTCACGAGGAGCAGGCGCGCTCGGTGCTCAAGAGCTCGCACGGCAACTCGGTGAACGTCGACAAGGAGATCAGCACCATCCGCGAGGTCATCCGCCTCGACACGGAATCGGCCAAGACGCGCTTCCGCGACCTGTGGGCGCCGATGGTGCGCCCGATGCTGATCGTGGCTCTGCTGCTCGCCGTCGGCCAGCAGTTCAGCGGCGTGAACGCGGTCAACGCGTACTTCCCGACCATGCTGATCGGCCTCGGCTTCGCCACGCAGGCGGCGCTGCTGTCCGGTGTGCTGCTGGGTGTCACGAAGTTCCTGTTCACCGCGTGGGTGGTGTTCGTGGTCGACCGCTGGGGCCGCAAGCCGCTGCTGCTGATCGGCAACGTGCTCATGGTCATCACGCTCGTCGCGGCCGGGTTCATCGTGATCGAGGTGGACGACGTGACCACCAAGGGCATCCTGATGCTCGTCGCGATGGTGCTCTACCTGGTGGGCTACGAGCTCGGCTGGGGCGCGGTCGTGTGGGTGATGATGGCCGAGGTGTTCCCGCTCAAGGTCCGCGCGGCGGGCATGGGCATCAGCAGCGTGGTGCTGTGGGCCGCGACCGGCATCATCAGCGCGATCTTCCCGATCATCTCCGATCCGGGCGCGCTGGGGCTCGGCGGTTCGATGTTCCTCTTCGCCGGGATCAACGTCGTGCTGTTCGGCCTCACCAAGTGGCTGGTCCCCGAGACCAAGGGGCGCACGCTCGAGCAGATCGAGCTCGACCTGCGCGGGCGCCACAAGGCGCGCGCCAAGGCCGAAGCGGCCTGATCATTCCCATCCGGCCGGCCGGCCGGGGCGGGGCGTTCGCGCCGCGCCCCGGCCGCCGTCGTTTTCAGGTCCGCATCAGGTCCACTTCGGACAGAATTTGCCGCGCGGAGTTGGCACGGCGGTGATCACGGTGCTGTACTGCCACCAGAGCGCGAGGAGGTGGCGGCATGACCGAGCCGGACGGGACACCGGGCCGCCACCGCGTGTCCGACCCCGCCGAGGGTGCCGGTGACCTGCCACTCGTGCGGCCGTACGCGCGCACCCGCACGCCCGCGCCGGTCAGCCACGAGCTGGCGCTGGAGACACTGGTCTCGACCACCGAGCTGGGCCGACGGCTGAGCCGCCTGCTGCGGGAGCCCTACGGCAGCGCGTGCGGGCTGTGCGTGTCCACGGTGTCGGTCGCCGAGCTGTCGGCGTATCTGAACCTTTCGATCGGCACCGCGCGCGAGCTCGTCGACGAACTGGTCGGCGAGGAGCTGCTCTACGCCCACCCGCCGGTCGGCGCGTACGACCCGGAGTCCCGCACGCAGGTGCTCGACCGCATGCTCGGCGGGCTCGACCGGCTGTAGCGGCGCGGATATCGTCGGAGCGGTGACGACTTCCGTGGCCCGGTTCGACCGGTGGATCAGGAACGAGTTCGTCGAGTACAACACCGCGCTGGAAGAGGCGTACTTCGCCGAGCGGCGCGAGGTGCTCGGCGGCCGTCCCGAGCTGGACGAGCTCAAGCGCGCCATCGTCACCGAAGGCCACCACCTGATCGGCCGCATCCTCGACGAGGGCGCGCTACCCGTGGTAGAGCGGGAGAAGTACCAGCTTCTCGGCATGGTGGGCTACCACCTCGCTGCCTGCCGGAGGCACGAATCGGTTGCGCCGGGTGCCGAGGAGCTGTCGTCCGCCTGGTCGCTGGCATCGTTGCTCGGGTCCTCGCTGGGTGTGGCGCCGCGGTTCGTTTTCGCGCACCAGGCGATGTACAACCCGGCCAGTGGCGGGCAGTTCCAGACCTTCACTTCTCTCGAGGACGAGGCTGTTTTCCTGACCAACAACGGGCTGGCCGTTTTCGCGTACCAACGCGCAGCCGAGGCCGTTCGGCGGATTGTTCCGATCGGGGTGTCGAGTCCGCTTTCCGCGTATTTACTGGAAACGGCTCGGGCGGCTTTGGAAGACGTACTGCAGTTCAACCGGACGCTGTCGAAGACGCTGGACGTGGAGCGGTTCTTCTTCAACGTCCGACCGTACTTCAAAACGTACCGAGTGGGCAACGCCGAATACCGCGGGGCGAACGCCGGCGATTTCTCCGCGATCAACGAGCTCGACGTCCTGCTGGGACTGGCGACTACGCGGGATCCCTTCTACCAGAACGTGGTGGTGGAGAAGTACCCGTACGTGACCCCCGAAGACCAGGTGCGGCTGCGGGCGATCGGCGACGAGGAATCACTGCTCACGCGGTTCCTGCGGGAAGCCGAGAGTGCACCCGGCCCGCAGCTGAGCCGCAACGCGGAACTGTTCCTCGCCGTGTGCCGCGCCCACGGCGCCGCGTACACCTACCACCACCACAAGCTCGTTCTGCCGTTCCTCGTCGAACCCGCGAAAACGGCGCCGCCGGAACGGCTTTCCGAACTCACGGCGAGCGGCCCGCCGTTGGAGGTCGTGGTTTCCGGGCTTTCACACCTGGCGGATCTGCGTTCGGCACGCGACCGGCCCGGAAAACCGTCGGCGCGAAAAGACCTCGACCGGCTCCGGGAACTGGTTTCACGCGGAACCGGTGACGGCCACCCTGCGTCACTCACCGCATCGGCCGAGTAACTCCGCAGGTGCGGCGGCGACTTTCCCACCGTTGATCCCGATCGACGAAGGGGAAGTGAAGCCTTGAGACCGAGAATGTGGGCCGGCGCCGCAACGCTGGCCGTGACGGCTCTTGCCATGAGTGCGATACCGGCCGCGGCCGTGACCGGGAACCTGCCGGGCGGGACGAGCATCGCGGTCACCGTGACCGGGCCGGCCGAGGACACCGTGATCCCCCAAGGCCCCGCGACCGTCACCGGCACCGCGTCGGTGGGCACCGGCGCGGCGGTGAAGGACACCGGGCTCACCTACGTGCTCGACGTGTCCGGCAGCACCGGCTCCGGCTGCGCGAACACCACCGTGCTGGGCTGCGAGATCGCGGCGGCCAAGGCGCTCAACAACGACGCGGCGGCCCCCAACACCGTGATCGGCAGCGTCGGCGCGGCCGTGTTCGGCACCGGCGGCGCCGCGGCCGACGTGCGTCCCGCGGCCGGCGACCAGCCGCTGACCACCCCGACCGCCGACGACAACGGCAACGGCACCCGCGACATCAACGAGGTCCTCGACTCGGCCGTGATCGGCGGCGTCGGCAAGTTCACCGCGAAGAACTTCCCGAGCGGCACGGACTACGTCGCCGGGATCAACGCCGCGAAAACCGTGACCAACGCGCAGAGCGAGAACCGCAAGATCGTGGTCTTCCTCTCCGACGGCATCGCGGCCGGTGACGTGCGGCCGCCGCTGAGCTCGGTGCCCGCGAGCGTCACGTACTACACGTTCGCCGTCGGTGCCGGCGCGAGCTGCGCCGGCACCTCGTACCCGGCGAGCCTGCAGGCCATCGCCGACCTCACCGGCGGCACCTGCACCGCCGTACCCGACCCCGCCAGCCTGCCCAACGTGCTCCCGGGCGTGATCGACTCGCAGCTCAGCGCGCTGACGCTGTCGGTCGACGGCGGCGGCGCGACGCCGGTGACGAACGTGAACCCCGGGCTGCCCCGCACGGGCCCGGCGTCCGTCACGTATTCCGTGGCCACCGGCCCCCTCGCGCCGGGGCGCCACGAGCTGTGCGTGACGGCGCACGGCACCGACGGCGGCGGCCCGGGCACCGTGGCCGACTGCACGCACGTGATCGTGAACGCGCCGCCGGTGGTCTCGGCGGGTGGCCCGTACGCGGGTCAGGAAGGCGCGGCGATTTCGCTGGCCGGCACGGTCACCGACCCCGACGGTCCGGCCGGCACACGGCACTGGAGCATCGCGCCGGGCTCGGGCGTCGACGCTGGCGCGACGTGCTCGATCGGCGACGCGGCTGCGCTGAGCACCACCGTGACATGTGACGACGACGGCGTGTGGACCCTCACCCTGACCGCCGACGACGGCGTGAACCCGCCCGTCTCGCGCACGGCGAACCTGACCGTGTCGAACGTGGCCCCGCACGTGAGCGTCACCGCGCCGGCCACCGACGCGGTGTTCGACCACGGGGCCGCGGTGGCGGTGACCGCGCCGTTCACCGACGTCGGCAAGCACGACACGCACACGTGCACCGTCGACTACGCCGACGGTTCGCCGCTCGTGACGGGTTCGGTCTCGGAGACCCCGGGCTCGGGCACCTGCACGGCTTCGCATGCGTACACGGTTTCGGGCACGTACAACGTGCTGGTGCGCGTGACCGACGACGACGGTGGCGCGGCGACGGCGATCGTGCGGATCATCGTGAACGATCCGCCGGTGGTGGTGGCCGGTGGCCCGTACGCGGGCCAAGAGGGCACGGCGGTTTCACTGGCCGGTTCGGTGTCCGATCCGGACGGTCCTTCGCTTGCCACGCACTGGAGCGCGACTCCGCAGTCCGGTGTGGACAGTGGGACTTCCTGTGCCTTCGCCGATTCCGCCGCGTTGTCGACGACGGTGACCTGTGACGACGACGGCGTGTGGACGCTCACGCTCTCGGCCGACGACAGCCTGCACCCGGCTGTGCTGAAGACGACCACGCTGACGCTGACGAACGTCGCGCCGCACGTGAGCATCTCGTCGCCGCCCGACGGACAGCTCGTGCTGCGGGGCGCGGCCATCGGCGTCACCGCGCCGTTCACCGACATCGGCACGCACGACACGCACACCTGCACGGTCGACTTCGGTGACGGAACGCCGGTGGCCACCGGCGCCGTTGCCGAGACGCCGGGTTCGGGCACCTGCACCGCTTCGCACGCCTTCACCGGCGTCGGCGCGCACAACGTGCTGGTCACCGTGACCGACGACGACGGCGACGCGGCCACCGCCGTGGTCAAGATCGTGTCGTACGTGCGGGCCGAGGCGTGGTCGCTCAGCGCGAGCGGCCTGATCAACGTCAGCAAGACGCCGCTCGCCGGTTGCCCGCCGAACAGCGACCACACCACGGCTTCGCTGAACGTGCTCGGGCTGGCCTCCGTCCAGGCCCTCCACGCCGACTGCACCCTCGACGCGGCCACCGGCCGCACCGACGCGGGCGCCCTCGTCTCGGGCGCTTCGCTGCTCGGTGGCGTGATCTCGCTGAAGGACATCCAGACGTCCTGCGTCGCCGATGAGACCGGTCTGCACGGGTCCTCCCGCGTGGGCACGCTGAACGGCCAGCCGATCGGCACCGGCCCGGTCACCATCGGCATCCCCGGGGTGGCGACGGTGCACCTCAACGAGACGGTCACCGGACCGAACGGTCAGCTCGCGCAGTACGCCGTGCGAGTCGTGACGCTGCTCGGCCAGGAGATCGTGCTGTCGGGCTGCCGCATGGGCTTCTGACTGCGCGCGGGTTTCCGACAGCGCATGGGTTTCTGACAGCGCATGGGTTTCTGACAGCATGGTGCCGCGGCGGAGGTTCCGTCGCGGCACCACGTCGTTCTGCGTGACCGCTCGAGGTTCAGCTGCCCTCGCGCAGGGAATGGATCATGCTCCGCAGGATCCGGAACGCGCCTTCCTGCTCGGTCCCGGTCAGGCCGGTCAGCATTCTGACCTCGACAGACCGGACCGCCACGGTCGCCTTCTCCAGCAGCCGCCGGCCGCGCGGCGTGAGCCGCGTGGGAAGAACCTTCCCGACCGGTGCCTCCGCGGGCCTGGTCACCTGCCCCTCCCGTTCCAGGGTCTGGAGCAGCACGTTCATCGACTGCCGGGTCACGAACGCGCCCCGCGCGAGCTCGGAGTTCGACAAGCCCGGTCGTTGGGCCAGCAGTTCGAGGCAGGAGTAGTGCGTCACGGTCATGCCGAGCGGCCGCAACACCTCCTCCATGGCTGCGCGCAGGGCGCTCGACGCCTCCTTCAGCAGGTAGCCCAGTGACTTGTCCAGGTCGACGCCCTCTTGACTCATGTCAGCATTCTGACATAGATTGCCTCGTGTCAGAAGACTGACACGAAAAGAGGAGCTTCGTCATGCCCGTCACCGGCCCCGACTTCATCTCACTCCAAGCGCGCGACCTCAACGCGTCGCAGGCGTTCTACGAGCAGTACCTCGGCCTCGTCCGCTCGCCGGCCGGACCTCCGCACGCCGTCGTCTTCGAGACGAAGCCGATCGCGTTCGCGCTCCGCGACGTCGTTCCCGGCACCGATCTCGCGTCCGTCGCCCAGCCGGGTATCGGTGCCGCGATCTGGCTGCACGCCACTGACGTCCAGGCCATTCACGATGCGCTCGTCGCCGACGGCCACACCATCGTCTCCGCGCCGATCGACGGTCCCTTCGGCCGGACCTTCACCTTCGCCGACCCCGAGGGCTACCAGGTCACTCTCCACGACCGCGCCTGAACCGCGGAAAGAACTCATTCGGGCGCGTGTGACGAGCGAAATAGGGCCGGAGATGAATTGTTATCCCGGCAGGGTGGACAGACCGCGTGGAAAATGTCTCGTCGACCCGATCGGGTGAGTGCGGAAAAAAGTCCACCGGCGCATTAACCCGCGCGACGTGAAGCGGCCCGGCACCCCGGGGGGAAGGGTGCCGGGCCGGTTTCACGGAGAGAGGTCAGCAACTGATGAGCAGGCTGGTGACGGCGTGGCAGGAGCGCGACGCCTTGTCGTTGACCGGGTTGGGGTCCGTCGGGGAGCTCGCCTGGCGCTGGGCCGTGGTGGTGAGCGTGCCGATGGTCAGGAGGCCGGCGCGGGCCGTGAAGCTCGCCTTGGCCGAGGAGCCCGAGGCGAGGGACGCGACGTTGCAGGTGACCGTGCGGCCGGAAGCCGCGCAGCTGGAGGACTTCGAGTACTGCAGGCCGTTGGGCAGCGTGGCCTGGAGCTTGACGCCCGTGGCGGTGGCGGGGCCGCTGTTCTTCGCGGTGATCGTGTAGGTGATCTCCGAACTGAGGACGCCCGCGGGAGCGGCGGTCAGCGACACGGCGACGTCGGCGGAGTCGGTGGCCGGGGTGATGGTGATGGCCGGGCCGTCGAGGGTTTCGAAGGCGAAGTTGTCGCCCACGAACTGGTCCTGCAGGGTGACCGAGCCGGCCGGGGCGGTGTCCTTGACCTTGAGGGTGAAGGTGACCGTGGCGCCCTGGCTCGGCGCGAGGTCGCCGACGGTCGCGCGGAGGCTGCTGCCGAGCACGCCGCACGGGACGTCGCAGGACACCACGTCGGCGACGTCGGTGATCGGCGTCTCCTTGCCGTACAGCGCGGCCTTGGCGCCGGTGACGGTGAAGTCCTGCGGGTTGTACAGCGTCTCGGTGACCGTGAAGGTCTCACCGCGCTGCAGGCTCGTGGGGCTCACGTCGATCGCGCTGCTGGGCGGGGCGGCGAGCGCCGCTCCGGGCGCCACGAACAGCACCGCGGCGGAGGCCGCCACCACCGAGAGAATGGTGATACCGCGCCGGCGTCTTTGCTTGTCCATGCTTTCTCACTATTTCGTCCGAGGGGTACCGCTCTGGCATTTTCGGGAAGACTCGGGAAAACGTAGCTGCCCCTCCGTCGCCCGAAGCCCTTCGTTCGTTACAGGGCCATTCAGCGCACCCGCCGCTGATCCACAGTGAGTTTTTCACCTGATGCCGGCAAATCCCAGTGGAGATCAGTCCGGCAGCAGCGGCACCGACATCCCGGGGTCGTGTCCGAGCAACGACCCGCGCGTGATCGCCGCGCTGCCGAACCGGTCGCGGATCCCGTCGACGGCCGAGTCGACGGCCACCCCGTCCTCGATCTCGAACGGCAGCACCAGCTGCACCGACCCGTGCGGCGTCAGGTTCGAGAACGAGATCCCCAGCAGTGTGAGCCCGCGGTCGTAGACCATCGATTGGGCCTCCACCAACAACTTCCGCGCCGCGGCCAGCAACGTCTCGGTGTGGTCGGTGGCCTCGACCAGCGTGCGCGACCGCGTGGCCAACGTGAAGTCGGCGAACCGCATGCGCAGCACCACCGTCCGCGTGAGCCGCGACGCCGACCGCAGCCGCCGGGCCAGCCGGTCCACAATGGACACGAGCAGCTCGTCCAGCTCCGCCATCGACCGCCGCCGACGCCCCAGCGCGCGCTGCGACCCCATGGACCGGCGGCGCCGGCCGACCTGCACCGGACGTGGGTCCAGACCACGCGACAGCGCGTGGAGGTGGTGCCCGGCTCCCCGGCCGAGCATCGACACCAGGTCCACCTCCGGCAGCTCCGCCACCTGCCGCACGGTGCGGATCCCGCGTGAGCGCAGCTTTTCCGACGTCACCTTCCCCACGCCCCACAGCCGCTCCACCGGCAACGGGTGCAGGAACTCCAGCTCCCCCTCGGGCGGCACGACCAGCAACCCGTCCGGCTTCGCCACCGCGCTGGCCACCTTCGCGAGGAACTTCGTGCGCGCCACCCCCACCGTGATCGGCAGGCCGACGCGCGCGAGCACCTCGGCCCGCAGCCGCCGCGCGATCTCCGACGGGCTGCCCGCGATGCGCCGCAGCCCGCCCACGTCCAGGAACGCCTCGTCGATCGAGAGCCCCTCCACGACCGGTGTGGTGTCCCGGAAGACCTCGAACACGGCCTTGCTCGCCGCGCTGTACGCCGCCATCCGCGGCGGCACCACCACCGCGTGCGGGCACAGCCGCAGAGCCTGCGCACCACCCATGGCGGTCCGCACGCCCAGCCTCTTCGCCTCGTAACTCGCCGCCAGCACCACCCCGCCCCCGACGATCACGGGCCGGCCGCGCAGGCGCGGATCATCGCGCTGCTCGACCGACGCGTAGAACGCGTCCAGGTCGGCGTGGAGGATGGGGCCTTCGGTCGACACGAACATATGTTCGCATCGATCACCGACAAAACCGGCCCCCTTGTCACCCGAATGGCGCAGTAGGCGGTGTCGGGCGTGCCCGGCAGCCTCTCACCTCTTCCACCGGTTGAGGATCCGGCGAGCATGCCTGCCGGCGAGTCGTTGAGCGGCGTGCTCAGCCGTCGGGCCGCTGCGTTCGCGTGAGAGCCGAGGCCACGAGAGCGACGGCCGGGTCGTCGTCCTGGGTCAGCTGCTGCAGGAGGTCGTCGGCCGCCGGCAGTTCGGCGAGGGCTTGCGTCAGCCGGATCCGTACGGCCGAGTCCGAGGTGTGGGCGGCGAGCTGGTCGGCCAGGGCGGCCTTGATCGGGCCGGCGCAGGAGGCGTCCAGCGACAGCGCGCCCAGGACTTCGGCCGCTTCGACGTCGTTCGGGCCGTCCACCACCATCGCGACGAGCGTGGGCACGGCCGCGGGAAAACCACGGCCGCCGGACGCCAGAGCCGCCCGAGTCCGGACCGTCGGGTCCGGGTCGTCGAGCGCGCCGAGCAGCGCCGCCGACGCGTCCTCCCCCGGCAGCGAAGCGATGGCCCGGACCGCGCGCCGCCGGACGTCGACGTCGGCGGAGCGCAGGCCCGCCGCCAGGCTTGCCAGGCCGTCGCCGCCCGCGCGGGCGAGGGCCCACCGCAGGGCGCCCGCGACGTTCTGGTCGGGTTCGGCGAGCACCGCCTCGGCCAGCAGCTCCGCCGGCACCTCCTCGACCGGAGCCAGCGCGGCCTGCTGCCGGCGTGCGGCGTCCGGCGAGTCCAGCCCGTGCAGCAACTCGACCAGGCGCAGCACGTCCTGCCAGCCCGGCGGCGCTGACGCGTCGACCCGGCGCAGCCGCTCCAGCAGCTCCTGCTCGCGCTTCAGCCGGTCTTCGGTCCGCCGGATCAGCTCACCGACCAAAGTGGACGGTGCGAACGCCGGATCCTCAAGCGCGCGGCCGATCTCGCGCAGCGACAACCCCAGCGACCGCAGGCTTTCCACGTGGAAGATCCGCCGGATGTCCTCGGCGGAGTACTCGCGGTAGCCGCCGACGGTGCGGCCGGTGGGGCGCACCAGCCCGAGGGTGTCGTAGTGCCGGAGCATCCGGGCACTCACCCCCGAGCGGCGCGCCACCTCACCGATCAGCACCGGCCACCTCCGCCGCCCGTTCCGGCCCGAGCGCGGCCATCCGCTTGGCCTCGTCGACGGCCGGGTCGAAGGCCGCCTCCGGGTCACGCAGCAGCCGTTCCGTGGCGCGGGCATGCGCACGGACCACGGGGTCGGCACTCACCAGCACCTTTCGCAGCAGCGGTTCGATCCCGTCCCCGAGCGCCACCAGCGCCCGGCTCAGGCTCAGCTTCACGTGCCGGTCCCCGCGGCCGAGCTGCGCCGACAGTTCCTCGGCCAGCGCGAGCTTCTCCGCCTCGGGCACGAGCACGACGGCCGCCCGCCAGGCACTCCGCGCGACCTCGTCGTCGGCGTCGCGCAGCAACGACCGCGTGATTTCGGGCCAGACACTCGCGTCGCCGATCTTGGACAGCGTGTGCAACGCCTGGCTGCGCGCCTGGGCGCGCCCGGACCGCAGCTCCGCGACGAGCCGGGGCACGGTCAGCTCAGCCGGCAGCCGCGTCAACGCCCAGGTGAGCATGTCGCGCACGAAGAAGTCGGGCTCCACCGCGCACCGCGCCACGAGCGGCTCGAGCAGCCCGGGGTCGGCGTCCGTGCCGGCCGCCAGCGCCGCCTGCAGCCGCGTCGACGAATTTCCGGCGCCGAGTGCTTCGCGCAGGTGTGGGTTCTTGTGTGGCGTGTTGATCGGAACCACCTCCTGCGACCCAGTGAAGACCTTGTCACGATGTCAAGGTCAAGCGCAGAAGTTCAGCCGCGGAAGCGCAGGCCGTCCAGCAGCAGGTCGAGCAGCCGCCCGGCTTGCTCGCGTTGCGCCGGCTCGCCGGCCGCCAGCGCGATGCCGCTGAGGCCGATGAGGACGTCGTCCACGAGGACGTCGCCGCGGAGGGTGCCGGCGGCGATCAGCGGGGCGACCAGCTGCTCGATGGTGGAGTTCAGGCGGTCGCGGCTGTGGGCGTACGGGTTGCCGCCGGAGGCGATCACGGCGCGCAGGGCGTCGGACATGCCGATCTTCGTGGTCATGTAGTCCACGAAGCGGTCCATCCATGTGCGCAGCGCCTCGAAGGGCGGCAGCTCCTGCAGCAGCGCGGGGCCGGCGTCGCACAGCTGGTCCAGCTCGTTGCGGTACGCGGCCTCGATCAGGGCCTCACGCGTCGGGAAGTGGCGGTACAGCGTGCCGATGCCGACGCCGGCGTCCTTGGCGATCGCGTCGAGCGTCGCGTCGAGGCCCTTCTCGGAGAACTGCCGCACCGCGGACGCGAGCAGGAGGTCGCGGTTGCGCCGCGCGTCCGCACGTAGTGGTTTGGTCACAGTGGCTTCGTCACCTCTCACCCCTTCCGTCTCGTCAACTCAAGCATACTTGCGAACGGAGGCTCCTCCGATTAATGTCGGACTCAACCGGAGGTTCCTCCGTATCGAGTCCAGGACAGGAACGCCATGCGCATCACCACCCCGTTCACCAGGGAGTCCACCGCCGCCGACGTCAGCGCGGGCGTCGACCTCACCGGCCGCCGCGCGATCGTCACCGGGGGCGCGTCCGGCATCGGCGTCGAGACGGCCCGCGCGCTCGCGCAGGCCGGGGCCGAGGTCACGCTGGCCGTCCGCAACACCGAGGCCGGCCACCGCACCGCCGAGGCGATCACGGCGGCCACGGGCAACGCCGCCGTCGACGTCAAGCACCTCGAACTGGCCGACCGCGACTCCGTCGCCAAGCTCGCGAGCGACTGGCAGGGCCCGCTGCACATCCTCGTGAACAACGCCGGCGTGATGGCCGAGCCGCTCAACCGCACGCCGGAAGGCTGGGAGCACCAGTTCGCCACCAACCACCTCGGCCACTTCGGCCTCGCGCTCGGCCTGCACGACGCCCTCGCCCGAGCCGGCGACGCGCGCATCGTGGCCGTGAGCTCGAGCGCCCACCTGCGCTCGGGCGTCGTTTTCGACGACATCCACTTCGAACGCCGCGAGTACGACCCGTGGTCGGCCTACGGCCAATCGAAGTCCGCGAACGTCCTCTTCGCCGTCGAGGCCACCCGGCGCTGGGCCGCCGACGGCATCACCGCCAACGCCCTCATGCCGGGCGGCATCCGCACCAACCTGCAGCGCCACCAGGCCGACGACGCCGAGTTCAACGAGATCGCCAAGACCTACCCGTGGAAGACCACCGAGCAGGGCGCGTCGACCTCGGTGCTGCTCGCCGCGTCTCCCCTGCTGGCCGGCGTCGGCGGCCGCTACTTCGAGGACAACAACGAAGCCGAGCCCCACGTCCCGCCGTCCCGCGACGGCGTCGCGGCCCACGCGGTCGACCCGGAAGCGGCGACGCTGCTGTGGGAGGTCTCGCTGGAGCTGCTCGCGCGCTGACCCGACGGTCGGCCTGCGCCGCTCGGGTCGTTCGGGCCGGATCAGCGTGCGGGTGCCCGCGGTGTCTGCTTAGGGTCATTCGGTGCGGCTCGTGCTGTTCGACCTCGACAACACCCTCGTCGACCGGGCGGAGGGGTTCCGGCGCTGGGCTTGGGAGTTCTGCGCGGAACACCGCCTGACGCCCGGCGACGCCACGTGGCTCGCTTCCGCTGACGAAGACGGCCTCGCCCCGCGCGACGTCTTCTTCAAAGCCGTGCGCGACCGGTTCGCCCTGCGCGACACCGCCGCGGAGCTGCTCGAGTCGTACCAGCAGCGGCACCCGGCGCTGATCCCCGCCGCGCCGGGCGTGCTGACCGGCCTGCCGCGGTTGCGCGCGGCGGGCTGGCGGATCGGCGTGGTGACCAACGGCAACGCCGAACAGCAGCTCGCCACCCTGCTGTGCACGGGGGTCGCGGGGCTCGTGGACGGGTGGGCGATCTCGGAGCACGAAGGCGTCGCCAAGCCGGACGGGCGGCTGTTCGAGATCGCGGCGGAACGCTGCGAGGCGCCGTTGCGCGACGGCTGGATGGTCGGCGACGGCGAGGAGACCGACGTCGCCGGCGGCCGGGCCGCGGGGCTGCACACGGTGTGGGTCGACCGGGGGCGCGCGTGGAGCGGGGACGAAAAGGCCCCGGACCACGTCGTCACCGACGCTGCCGGGGCCATCGAACTGCTGCTGGAGTGAGGACTCAGCTTTCGGAGTCGATCTTCCAGACGCCGTTGTCGTTGACCATGTGGTACGTGTGGTGGTTGGTCTGACTGGCCCCACCGGCGGACACGTAGGTGATGTCGGCGCTGAGCATGTCAGTGCCGATCGACTTCACGTTGCTCGCGCGCGCGGACTTGTAGTCGTCCCAGAAGTTCTGGTACGTGGCGAAAGTCTGGTGCTTGCTCGCCTTGAAGTTGTCCGTGAGCAGGCCGAAGCCCTGTTGCAGGTCGCCCGGGATGAGCGAGAAGTAGCGCGTCAGCGCCGCTTCCATGTCCTGCGGCGAGCTGACCGAACTGCTGGTGGGTGACGACGGCGGGCTGCTGGGCGCCGACGGGGTGCTCGAAGGCGGCGGTGTCGTCGGCGGGTTCGTGGTCGACGGCGGCGGCGCCGGGGCGTTCGCGGACGACGAGTTGACCACCGGAGACGCGCCACCGGCCGTCGGGGGCGTGCCGTTGTTGCGGTTCACCAGCACGATCGCCACGACGACGAGCACCACGAGCACGGCGCCGACGCCGGCGAGGACCATCGAGCGCCGTCTTCGGTCGACAGGTGCCGGGGCGGGAGTCGTCGGGGCGGCGGCCGGAGCCGGAGCGGCCGGGAGCGGCGCGGGCACCGTCAGTGGGATCGGCACCGACGCGACGGGCGTGACGCCGCCGTCGAGCTCGCGCAGCTCGGTGAGCACCTCGGCCATCGACGGCCGGTCCTCGGGCTTGAGCTCCAGCAGCTTCAGCAGCAGCGGCTCCAGCTTCCCCGCCTGCTTCGGCGGGTTGATCGAACCGCTGGACACGCGGTACAGCAAGGCGATCGCGTTGTCGGCCATGCCGAACGGCGGCGCGCCCTCCACCGCCATGTAGAGCGTGGCGCCGAGGGCGAAGACGTCGGAGGCGAACATCGCTTCCTCGCCGCGGGCGACCTCGGGCGCGAGAAACGCGGGCGTACCGGAGATTTCGCCCGTGGCCGTCAGCGTGACGTCGCCGACCGCGCGGGAGATACCGAAGTCGGTGACCTTGACGGTGCCGTCTTCGCCGAGGAGCACGTTGCCGGGCTTGACGTCGCGGTGCACGATGCCGGCGCGGTGCGCGGCGGCCAGCACACCGGCCAGCTGCACGGCGATGGGGATGATCTCTTCGACGGTCAGCGGGCCGTCGTCGTGCAGCTTCGCCGAGAGGCTGCGCGAAGGCAGGTACTCCATGATCAGCCACGGGCGGTCTTCGTACTCGACCACGTTGAACACGGAGATGGCGTTGGGGTGCTGCAGGCGCGCGGCGATGCGGGCCTCGCGCATGGCGCGGTTCTTCGCCTCGGCGACTTTCTCCTCGCCCTGGTTCATCGGCATGAGGAGTTCTTTCACCGCGACGACGCGGCCGAGGATCTTGTCCTCGCCGCGCCAGACCATGCCCATGGCGCCGCTGCCGATGAGCTCGACGAGCTGGTAGCGACCGGCGATCTGCCGGCTCTCCTCGGTCAACGAAAAACCCCTCAGTGCGACGTTCACGGACGGCGATCGCCAAGTTTTTCACGGCGCTCGCCCGGGTGTCCCTACGACCCACCGGAGGGTGCGGGGGTTGCTCCGCGTGGCCGAACCGGGACACTCTGATCATATGAGCGCCGGCGCCCCGACATTCCGAAACGTGTTCGGCGTGACCGAATTCCGGGCCCTGTGGCTCGCGCACGTGCTGTCGGTCGCCGGTGATCAACTGGCTCGGGTCGCGCTCACGGTCCTCGTGTTCGACCGTACCGAATCCGCGGGCTGGGCGGCGCTCACGTACGCGCTGACTTACCTGCCCGATCTCCTCGGCGGCGCGCTCGGCGGGCTGGCCGACCGGTTCCCGCGCCGCACGGTGCTCGTGGTGGCCGACGTGCTGCGGGCCGTGCTCGTGGCCGTGATGGCGATCCCGGGGCTGCCGTGGCCGGTCGCGGCGGCGCTGCTGGTGGTGGTGCAGCTGGCGGCCGGGCCGTTCCAGTCCGCGCGGCAGGCCGTGCTGCCGGACATCCTCGGCCCCGACCGGTTGCCCGTCGGCCAGGCGATGTTGTCCTCGACGTACCAGGCGGCGCTCGTGATCGGCTTCGGCGCGGGCGCGGCGGTGGTCGCGTGGCTCGGCGTGACGGGCGCGCTGGCCGTGGACGCGGTGACCTTCGCCGTGTCGGCACTCGCGCTGCGGTGGGGCCTGCGGCCGCACCCGGTGAACGTCGTCGAGCGGGGTCCGGCGCCTTCCCAGTGGGCTTCGCTCGTCGCGGGCTGCCGGCTGGTCGGGCGGGACCGGCGGTTGCGGTCGTTGCTGGCGATCGCGTGCTGCAGCGGGTTCTACGTGGTGCCCGAAGGCCTGGCCGTGCCGATCTCCGCGCAGCTCGGCGGTACGGCGGTGCTGGCGTGGCTGCTCATCGCCAACCCCGTCGGTTCGCTGCTCGGCGCGGTGCTGCTCAGCCGGGTGCCACGCGTACGCCAGGCGCGGCTGCTCGGGCCGCTCGCCGTGGCGACCAGCCTGGTGCTGCTGCCGACGGGCTGGACGCCCGGGCTCGTCGTGCTGGTGGTTTTGTGGACGTTGTCCGGGATGTTCTCCGCGCACGACTTGATCACTCAGGTGCAGTACAGCCTCGCCGCCCCGCCCGAACAGCGCGGCCAGGTGATCGGCGTCGCGATCGCGGCCCTGCGGGCGTCGCAGGGCGTCGCGATCGCGGCCGCCGGCGCGCTCACCCAGGTGCTCGCGCCCACGACCGTGGTGGCCGTCGCGGCCGTCGCCGGCGCGACCGTCGCCGCCCTCGCCGCCGCGGCCTGGCTGCGCGCGGCGTGGCCTCGTCGAAGTCCCCTCGACGAGGCCACGCCACCTGCCGCGTCCTGAACCACACGGCTCACGTCCGGTGACCGGCCCACCTCCTCGTGGTTCTCGTGGTGCTCGTGGTTCTCGTGCACAGTCGGGCTCTCTCGCGGGCAGGACTCACGTCCAGTTGTTGTCACGCATGCCTTTCACCCCCTCGTCGGGTGTTCGCGGGCTTCGGGTCAGCAGGTCCAGTTGTTGTCGCGCACCTGGCGCTCCTCTCGGTCGGTCGGGGCCGTTGCTGTCGTCGGGCGGGGGGTCAGCGGGTCCAGTTGTTGTCACGCACGGGCGTCTCCTCTCGGGCTCGTCGGGGTGACCGGCTTGGTTCAGCGGGTCCAGTTGTTGTCGCGCACCGGCGTCACCTCTCCGCTCGTCGTGTTCGTTGGTCTGACCTCAGAACCGCGGACCTCAGCGGGTCCAGTTGTTGTCACGCATCGTCGAAACCTCCTTCCCCGCCAGTGCTTCGCCCCATTCGCCGGTCACCAGTTGTTGTCACGCACGGCTCTACCCCCTTTCACCTCGGCTGTTCAGCGGACTTCGGCCGTCACCAGTTGTTGTCCCGCACCGCCGGACCTCCTTTCCGCATCGCGGTTCGCCAACAGTTCGGACACTCACCAGTTGTTGTCCTGCACCGTGGACACCTCCTCCCACAGATCGCACCGAAACGCTTGCAACCCTCGACCTCAGGTCGAGCTCAACGGTCCAGACCACTCAAGCCGAAGCCGCCCAGTTGTTGTCGCACACCGTCGTCACCTCCTCGCCAGGGCCGCACCGACCGGCGGGTTCGCGGAGCTCGCCGGTCACCGATCGTGGTTGTCGCACGTCAGTGGCTTCAGTGGCCGGAGACCGCGGATTCCCAGGTACGCCAAGGAATCCCGGCGGGCCACCACTACGCTCAGTGGTCACCTCCCCTCTGCGCGGGCCGGGCGCTGGGCTGTCCGGGCGAAATTCCCCGGCCAGGTCCCATAGTCCGGACCACGGGCGGCACACGGCGCGCCCCGTCGTTTACGGTAGAAGCCAACCGGGTGAGGTGAAGAGTGCGCGGACGAGCAAACCGGTCTGCCGGATGGTTCACGGGCTGGCGCCTTTGGCGGTTGCCCTCGCACGTCCGCACTTATGTGCTCCTCGTCAACTTCCTGGCGATCCTGGCGTCGGTGAGCACCGCGTGGCTGGTGCCGGTGCACCAGCAGGACTTGATTCGCTTCGGCGTGCTGGCCGTGTGCGCGGCCGCCGCCATCGAGGCCACGCGCCACATCGAGCGCCAGCGCGAGTACAACCGCGCGCCCACGGTCGCGTACGTCGACACCAAGGCCGTGTGGAGCATCGCGGCCGTGGTGGCGCTGCCGGCCGTGCTCGCGACGGCGATGGTCGTGTTCACGTACGCGGTGGCGTGGTGGCGTGTCTGGCCGCGGGAACGGCCGGTGCTCCCCCACCGCTGGATCTTCTCCGCCGCGTCGGTGCTGTGCGGCACCCAGGCGGCGGTCGCCGTGCTCGCGCTGGGCATGCACCACTACCCCGGCGTGCCGGCCGCGGGGTTCCTCCCCGGCCTCACCGACCTGGTCGTCGTCATCTTCGCGGCCGCCCTGCGCTGGGCCATCAACACGGCGCTGGTGATGGTCGCCATCGCGCTCTCCAGCCCGCCGCGGACGCTGTCGGACCTGTTCTCCGGCTTCGGCGACCAGCTGCTGGAGGCCGGCGCGATCGGCCTCGGCCTGGTCACCGCCGCGCTGCTCCTGCTGGCCAACCCGCTGGTGCTCACCGGCGTGGTCGTGGCGCTGGTGGCGCTGCACCGCGGCCTGCTGCTCGCGCAGTTCCAGCGCGACGCGCGCACCGACGTGACCACGGGCCTGGCCACCAAGCGCTGGTGGCGCACGCTGGCCGAGCAGTACCTCGAGCGCGCCCGCACGGGCAACGGCACCGTCGGCGTGCTGCTGCTCGACCTCGACCACTTCAAGGCCATCAACGACACCTACGGCCACCCGACGGGCGACGTCGTGCTGCGCGAGATCGCCATCGCGCTGCGCAGCGAGGTGCGCGACCAGGACATCTGCGGCCGCTGGGGTGGCGAGGAGTTCGCGATCGTGCTGCCCAACGTCCCGACGATGGAGCAACTCGGGCAGCTCGCCGACCGCATCCGCCGGCGCATTCCGAAGGTCGTCGTGCCGTTGCCCGAGCGCGACACGGTCATCAGCGACCTCACCGTGTCGATCGGCTGCGCGCTCTACCCGGCCGAGCACCTCACGGGCGTCGACGACGTGCTGGTCGCCACCGACACCGCTCTTTACCGGGCGAAGCAGGCGGGCCGCAACCGCGTGGAGCTCGCCACACACTGAAGGACGTTCCGGACAACCCCGCCTTCTCGTTCCGACTTAGCCTCCCCCGCGTGCCACGATGGACGCTGAGGGCCGCGCCGAGGCCCGCGAGGAGGTCCGAGTGCCCGACTGGGATGGCCGTGGACTGCCGCCGGTCGCGCGGGCTCGCGTCGACCGGTTCGCTTCGTCCGGCCTGCGCACCTCACTGCTGAGCGTCCCCGGCGCGGTCGGCTCGGAATTCGCCGGATTCACCCCCGTGGGGGAGGTCATGGGGTGCGTCGTGGAGCGCCTCGGCTGGACCTCCGGCTTCGGCATCACGCCGAACCAGCAGGCCGCCATCTACGCCGACGCGCTGCGGCAGGGCTACCGCATCGCGCTGGACCGGCTGCGGCTGGAGGCCGAGGCGATCGGCGCGGACGGCGTCCTCGGCATCACCACGTCCGTCACGCGGCTCGACGAGACCATGCAGGAGTTCGTGGCCCTCGGCTCCGCGGTGCGCGCCGAGACGTCGCAACGGCCGGGCCGCGTCTTCACCACCGAGCTGCCGGGCCAGGACGTCGGCAAGCTGATGCAGGCCGGCTGGGTGCCCGCGGCCGTCGCGATCGGCATCTCCGCGCACACCACGTTCGACTACAACATGCAGTACCAGACCACGATGTGGGCCGGGAACGTCGAGGTCGACGCCCACACCCGGCTCGTCACCGAGGTGCGGGCCGACGCGCGCAGCCAGTTCCGCAAGACCGTGCAGACCACCGGCGCCGACGGGGCGATCGTCTCGCGGATGTCGCTCGACACGTGGCAGCTGGGCGAGGTGGCCGTGGCCGGGGTGGCGAGCGTGTTCGGCACCGCCATCGCGCGTTTCCACAGCGGCAGCGCCGCGCCCACGTCCGCGCTCACCATCCTGCCGCTGAACCGAGTTTGAAGGAGGCCCTGTGACGACCACGGACCCCGCCGCGCAGCACATCCCCGAGGATGCGATGCGCCGGCTCGCCGAGATGCGGCCGGGCCAGGCGACGAGCCTGTTCACGTCCGACCTGAGCGTGAACGAGTTCCTGCTCGTGCGCGAGGCCGGCTTTCGCCCGCTGGGCCTGGTGCTCGGGTCGAGCATCTACCACGTCGGGTTCCAGATGGGGCGCTGGAGCAAGAACCAGGAGATGGACCGGCTGTCGGCCGCGATGTACCACGCGCGCGAGCTCGCGATGACGCGCATGGAGACCGAGGCCGACCTGCTGGGCGCCGACGGGATCGTGGCCGTGCGCCTGGAGATCGAGTTCAAGGAGTTCGGCAGCGACCTGGCGGAGTTCATCGCCGTCGGCACCGCGGTGAAGGCCGACGAACCCGGCCAGTGGCGCAACAACACCGGCAAGCCGTTCACGTCCGATCTGTCCGGCCAGGACTTCTGGACGCTGGTGCAGGCCGGGTACGCACCGCTGGGCATGGTGATGGGCACCTGCGTCTACCACATCGCGCACCAGCGGTTCCGCCAGGCGATGAGCAACATCGGGCAGAACGTGGAGATCCCGCAGTACACCGAGGCCCTCTACGACGCCCGTGAGCTCGCGATGTCACGCATGCAGGCCGAGGCCGAGCAGCTGCACGCCGAAGGCATCGTGGGGGTGCAGTTGCTGTCACTGCCGCATCGATGGGGCGGGCACACGACGGAGTTCTTCGCCATCGGCACCGCCGTGAAGCCACTGCGCCCCGACCACCGCATCACCAAGCCGCAGCTCGTGCTGCCCCTCACCGACTGATGGCCGGGTCAGAGCTCGGCCCGGCCGGCGAGTTCCACCTCCTGGTGGCCGCGCTGCGCGCCGATCGCGCCGACGTCGAGTCCTACACGCGCGTGCTGTCCGAGACCCTCGGCGACGCCCTCCCCCCGGGCATGGTCGAGATCGACCGGCGGCGCAGCTTCGCCGACCGCGTGGCCGGGCGCCTCGGGCAGCCGGTGGAGGTGCGCGTGTCGACGCCGCACCAGCTGCTCGTGCTCACAGCCGGGCGATCCGGCGGGGTCACGGGTGAGATTCGCCAGGTGGTGCGCGGGGTCGTGATCAGCCGCCGGGACACCGACGTCGAGGAATGGGTGACGGTGCTCGCCGAGGAGCTGCAGGCGCTGGCTTCGCGGGACGCGAAGGCGCGGGAAGCGTTGTCGCGGTTCCTCGGCAGCTGACTTTCTGGCCGGCGTGGTTGAACCGCCCGACCTTGACCCGCCTGGTTTGCCCGGTTAGACATCGGGGATGGACTGGACACTCGAGGTCGTCATCGTTCCCGTGTCCGATGTGGACCGCGCCAAGGCGTTCTACGCCGAGCAGTGCGGTTTCCACCTCGACCACGACACCGTGGTGGGGCCCGGCGCCCGCGTCGTGCAGCTGACTCCCCAGGGCTCCGGGTGCTCGATCGTCGTCGGCGAGGGTGTGGTGCCACCGATGCCGCCCGGCTCACTCAAGGGCCTGCAGCTCGTGGTCGCCGATCTGCCGCGCGCCCGCGAGACGCTGCTCGCGGGCGGCGTCGACGTCAGCGAGATCCAGCTCCTCGGGCCCGACCCGGCCACGGGCCGGCCCGAGGACCTCGACAACATCGGCTTCTTCCACTTCTCCGACCCGGACGGCAACGCCTGGGCCGTGCAGCAGATCTCGGCGCGCGGCAAGAGCTAGTTGTGATGTCCAGGGAGGTTGGTCAGCCGGGTGATCGGTGGGTGGCCTCCGATGGCGCTGTGGGGTCGGTGGTGATTGTAGAAGTGGAGCCAGGCTGGTAGGGCGGCTCGACGGTCGGCTTCTGACTTGTAGAAGTGGGCGTAGGCCCAGCCGTCGGCCAGGGTGCGGTGGAATCTTTCGATCTTCCCGTTGGTTTGCGGGCGGTAGGGCCGTGTCCGCTTGTGGGTGAGGCCAAGAGCGGTGCAGGTGTCGCGCCACGCGAACGAGCGGTAGGCCGAGCCGTTGTCGGAGAGCACTCGCTCGGTGGTGACGCCGCGGTCGGCGAACCAGGTAACGGCCCGGTGCAGGACGCTGATGGCGGTCGCGGCGGTCTCGTCCGCGCAGATCTCGGCGTAGGCGACCCGGGAATGGTCGTCGATGACGGTGTGCAGGTAGGCGGTGCCGAGTTTGGGTCCGTGGTGCCTGTCGCGTTCTCCGGTGCGGTAAGCGGTCTGCGTGCGGTTGCGCTTGCCCTGCCGTTTGCCGACGTAACGCCAGCCGCCGCCGTCGGGAATGTTGCCGAACTTGGTCACGTCGACGTGGATCAGTGAGCCGGGGCGGTCGTGCTCATAGCGACGCAACGGTTCTCCGGTGACCCGGTCGATGCGGGCAAGCCGGTTGATCCGGCACCGGGTCAGAACCGCATGCACGGTGGAAGCGGGCATACCCAGCCGGCCACCGATCTGCACGGGCCCCAACCGCTGCCGCCACCGCAACCCTACGATCCGGCGCACGAGCTGCTCAGGTGTTGCAGCCGGGCTGCGGTGTGGCCGGGAGCTGCGGTCGGCCATACCCGCCTGACCCTCGGCGCGATACCGCGCGGCCCACTTGCCGGCCGTGCGCGGCGCGACCATGAACATTCTCGCCGCAGTAGTCGCGGTCCAGCCCTCTTCGACAATCAACCGAGCAAGACGCAACCGGGCCCGCGGGGTCAACGCAGCATTAGGGTGGGACACGAAGGCCTCCCGTTGGTGAAGCGGTTCCTCAACAGCTCCACTTCACAACCGGAGGCCTTCGCCTGTCTGCACGACAGGCCGACCTCACCTCAACCGAGAACAACGTCCCCGGACATCACAGCTAGTCCACCAGCGCGCCGCAGCTGATGTTGGCCGTCGCGGCGGTCATGGTGCGGCCGCGATCGGAGGCCACGAACGCGGCGACCGCGCCGACGTCCGCGAGCGTCGCGGGCCGGCCGAGCATCGTGGTCTTCGCGATCTCGTCCGTGACCAGGTCGGCGTGCGCGAAATCCGCGGGCAGCGATTCGGGCACGCCGCCGGACCTCAGAGTGACGGTGCGGACGCCGTAGCCGCCCAGCTCAGCGGCGAGCTGGCGGCGCATGGCCTCGAGCGCGGCGAACGCCACCTGCAGACCGCCGACCGGGTGCGTGCGCACCGGGTCCCCGTCGCCGCCGAAAACGAGCACGACGCCGCCGCCCTGGCGCTTCATGTGGCGGCCGGCCGCCCGCATCGTGAGAAACGTGGTGCGCACGGCGGTGACCACGGGCTGTTCGTAGTCGGCCAAGGACATCTCCAGCAACGGGGTGCCCTGCACGTCGCCGTGGGTGATGACGTTGACCGAGATGTCGAGGCTGCCTGCCTCGGCGACCACGGCGTCGGCGTGCTTGTCGACGGCCTGCTCGTCCAGGGCGTCAAACTCCTCGACGTCGGCGCGCCCGCCCGTCGCGCGGATCTCGTCGGCCACCTTCTCGAGCTTCGCGCGCGTGCGGCCGGCCAGGAAGACGCGTGCGCCCTCCTCCGCGAACGCGCGCGCGATGGCGCCGCCGATCGCTCCGCCACCGCCGTAGACCACTGCGTTCTTGCCTTCGAGCAGCATGGGCTCTCCGTTCGTCGGGTTTCCGCTTCCACCCGTGCGTCGAACGAGGTGCTCAGGAATCGACAGGATCTCCGTCATTTCGGACGACGAGCACGATCCGGCGCCCGTGCAGCTCACCACGCTCCATCCGGCCGTGCGCGTCGGCGGCTTCGGCGAACGGCACCCGCTCCACGGCGCGCGGCCGCAGGCCACCGGCGGCAAACCGCTCGTTCAGCGCCGCCGCCGCGTCGGCCAGCTCGGCGGCGCTCGCGCGGGAGATGACGAACCCGACCACGGACTGGTCGTTCAGGTACAGCTCACCGGCGGGCAGCACCGGGCGGCTGCGCGGCCCCGCGAGCAGCACGATCCGGCCGCGGAAAGCCAGGTGCGCCACGGCGGTTTCGAGGTCGTTGGTGCCGGAGGTGTCCACGTAGAGGTCGATGCCGTCGGGCAGGTCGGTCCTGCGGTAGTCCAGCGCCACGTCGGCCCCGCGGGTCACGCAGTGGTCCAGATCCGCGGCCGACGCCGTGGCCACCACCCGCGCACCCGCCGCCGCGGCGAGCTCGATCAACGCGGTCCCGACGTTGCCGCCACCCCCGACGACCAGCACGGTCTGCCCCGCGCGCAACCCGCCGTGCGTGAACAACGCCAGGTACGCCGTGGCCGCCGGGTGCACCACGGCGACGGCGTCGAACGGATCCACCCCGGCGGGCAGGCGGTACAGCCGATCCGCCGCCACGGCCACGCGCTCGGCCACCGCGCCCTGCCGGCCCCCGTGCCCGAGGCTGTTGCCCCACACCGTTTCCCCGGCCGCGAAGCCGTTCGCCGAATCCACGACGCGACCGACGAAATCGCGCCCCAGCACGAGCGGCCACGGCCCGGGCACCGGCCACATCCCGTTGCGCACGAACGTGTCCACGGGGTTCACACTGCCCACGACGACGTCGACGAGCACCTCCCCGAGCGCCGGCACAGGATCGGGGAGCTCGCCGAAGCGGATCTCCTCGACCGGGCCGGGCTTCCCGACGAACGCAGCCTTCACTCAGGCGAAACTACCAGCGGTGAGGATCGCGTGGCCGTGTCGTTCTTTGGCTTCGAGGTAACGGTGGCCATCGAGTACTTACGCACTGAACGCGCCCGCCGACCGTGAAGTCGCGACCCATGTTCAATAGCTGGTGTATCAGCGCTGCCGAGAATCTTTCGCGAGAACCCGGCATGTCATCGGTTGCTGGGTCCCGCAGTGGCCAACGACCACTTCACGACCTCGACGGCAGGCTCAAAGGTCACCAGCAGAGCGACGACGCTCCGCCAGGGCCTCGCGGCTCGCGCGGCTGTGCAGATCCGCTGTGGACAGTCCGACCTGCGTTTCGTTCATCCAGCCCACGTAACTGCCATCACCACTCTGGGTGACGAGCACTGCCGTGGTCGGCGTTTTCGCGCCGGGCGTCTGCTTGACCAGATCGGTCGGCAGACCCGCTTCGTCGAGGTAGGAAACAATCGACATGACCAGGTCGTCACCTCGACGGCGCGATCAGGCGAGACCGCCGGCGGACACCGCACGGCCCGCGACTCGAGAACCGAGCCGCGGGTTTTCCGTGTCTTACGGCCGGACCGCGCCCATGGGGTTCGGGATCGGCAGGCCGCCCGCGTCGACGACCGCGCGGCTGAGGGGTTCGGCCAGCTCCAGCACGCGGTCCACGGCGTCCGGGCCGAGGGCGTCGAGCGGGTCGGTGGCCAGGCGGTCGGTCATCTCCTCGACGTCGCGGCGGACGGCGGCGCCGCTCGCCGTGAGCCGGCCCGCGGAGTCGAGCAGGCCACGGGAGAGCAGGCGCGCCGTCGAGTCGTCCCATTCCTCGTCGGTCCAGCCGCGGGCGCGTTGCACGAGCTCGCGGGTCGTGGCGCCGGCGGCGATGTGGGTGAGGCTCGCGTCGAGGCCGGACAGCCCGGCGGAGACGCCGGCGAGCACGTGGCCGTCGCCGCGGTGTTCCCGCAGGGCGCAGGTGGCGAGCCAGAGGCGGGCCGGCGGCCGGTCGGGGCGTTCGGCCGAAGCCCACGCGGCGGCGAGCGGACGGCCGTCGAACCGGCAGCCGGCGACGGCGCGTTCGAGCAGCTCGGCCAGTTCGGTGAGTTCGGCGCCCGGCGGCAGCAACCGCGTCAAAGCGGCTTCCACGGCGAGAATCCGGCTCTGCAGCACGTCTTCCGGCTTCGCGAACGTCCACGCGTCGGGCAGGGCGCGCGCGACCATCCCCGGTGCGAAGCCGTAGAACATCGACGTGACCGGCCCCGGTCCGATCGGGCCCAGCGGCGCCGCGCGGCCCGCGAAATAGCCCATCCACCAGCCGCGCAGGCCCACTTCCTTCGCCGCCGCAGCGGGCTCGGGCGCGAAGTAGACGACGGCGTGCAGCGGCTCCAGCGCGACCCAGAACCGCCTGGCCAGGCTCGAATTCGGCTCCATGACGATCAGCGTACGCACGAAGAAGGCCCCTCCACCTGATGAGTGGAGGGGCCTTCCGTGGCGCAGGTGTCAGGCGAGCTCGAGCCCGTAGGACTGCAGCTCGAGGGTGAGCGGGTAGAAGTAGCTGGTCACGGTGTCGCCGCCGGACAGCGTGCCGAGGCCCTTCGAGCCGTCGTACGCCGGGCCGCCCGAGTCACCGTGGTCGGTGTGCGCGGTGGTGCCGAACTCGTGGTTGAGCACGCCCACGTCGAAGTTCACGGACTCGTCGACCGAGGTGACCTCGCCGCTGCCGCCGCCGGTGGTCTGGCCCTGCTTCTGGATCTGCTCGCCGACGGTCGGCGTGCCGGCGCTGCTGATGGTCTGGCCGGTGTTGATGGCGCCGTCACCCGAGCCGTTCGGGCGGGTCAGCAGACCGGAGTCCGCACCGGGGCAGTCGCTCTCCACCACGCGGGCGCCGGAGACGTCGCCGCCCGACCAGGTGCCGCCCTCGTTGGTGCAGTGGCCCGCGGTGAGCATCATCGGCTCGCCGCCCCGGGTGACGTTGAAGCCCAGCGAGCAGGTGAACTGGCCGTTGTTGATCGAGTCGCCGTCGGCGATGTAGGTCGACAGCTTGCCGGCGCGGTGCTCGATGCGGGCGGAGTCGCCCAGCTTCGCGGCGGCCGCGGTGACCTTGTCGACGGTGGTCTTCGAGGCGGCGTCGTAGATCTTCACGACGACCTGGTTGTTCTTGGTGTCGATGCCCCACGCGGTCTGCGGCACGTTCTTCACGGCGTCGAGCGAGTTCTTCGCGTTGGTCAGCGCGGCGAAGCTGTGCTTCACCAGCTTCGTGGCGAAGCCGGCGGCCTCGGCCTTCTGCTGGGCGGCCGCGTCGGTGACGTTGACGATGGCCTTGCCGTTGTCGAGGTAGATGCCACCACCCGACAGTCCGAGGCTGTCGACGACCTGCGACGCCTGGGTGATGGCCTGGGCCTGCATCTGCGCGAAGGCGAGCGGGCTGGCCGAAGCGGCGTTCACGCAAAGGCCGGCGGTGAGCGCCGCCGCCGAGAACACGGTGAAACCGGCGACGAACGTTTTCCGGGAAGTCATCGAATCTTCCTCCAGTTGAGCTGGACGGATCCTGCGCGAACGGCTCGCGCGACCACGGTGGGACTCCCCACACTTTTGTTGCCAGGCAACCAACGCACCACCGACGAAGGTTGGTTAATAACCAATTCATCCGGGCAAATCGGACTGTCCGCACCCGTTCGGCGCAGGTGCGCTAGGCCGAACAGCCGTGCGACCGCACCGTTCACTGGGATGGGTTACCCGCCGGGTGCCACGAGCCAATCGCGGAGCGGGGCTTCCGGTTAAGGTCGGCGCGTGCCCGACACCGAGCTGAGCCACGCGTTCACCGTGGCCGCGCCGCCCGCGGACGTCGTCGCCCACCTCGCGGAGCCGGCGAACTACGTCGGTTTGTCGCCGCTGGTGGTCCAGGTGCGCGATGTCGCGAGGGAAGAGGGGCTGACGCGGTACACCGCGGTGGAGCGGTTCCGCTTCTTCGGTTTCCTGCGGCACGACAACCCGATCGTCGTCACGCTCCTCACCACCGGCTCGACGGCGGTGCACGGCGACGTGGTGTCGCCCGGCGGCGTGCGGATGGGTTACCGGTTCGACCTCGAGCCCGACGGCGGCGGCACGCGCGTCACCGACACGCTGCGGCTGCACGCGCCGCCGGGCCTGCTTCGTTTCGCCGCTTCACGGGCCCGCGCGGTGCAACTCGCCCGCGCGGGCATCCTCGCCGAGCGGCTCGGCTGAGTCCACAAAGGACTCACTTCGCGGCGGAAGTGCCTTCCGGCCACTGGACGTGCTCTTCGTAGCCGGTGTGCTTGCGCAGGAACGCCGCGATGAACGGGCAAACCGGCACGATCACGCCACCGTTGGCCACGACGTCGTCGAGCGCGTACGTGGCCAGCGTGGTGCCGAGGCCGCGGCCGCCGAAGGCCTTGTCGATCTCGGTGTGGGTGAACACCGTCTGGTCGCCGCGCACGAGGTACTGCGTGAAGCCGGCCAGCTGGCCGTCCGCGTACACCTCGTAGCGGTGCTTCTCGTCGTTGCGGACCACGCGGGTCTCGTCGCTCATTCGTCGCTCCTCAAAGTCCGGGCATTCAGGTGAACGCCGGACAGCCTGCCGTACTTCCGGATGTCCCCGTGATCTTCACCGAAGAATGACGCCGCGGCGCGGGAAACGACCCACAGGTGATCCGGGCTGGGCCGCCCGGGCGACACGGTGCGGGCGATCGGGTGGAACGCCCGTGCGGACCTTCCGGGGCGCCGGGCGCGTTTGGTTGATTCTCTGGGTCGGTGACCACCACTGGGAAGGCCAGGACCGCGCTGTGCAGCCGTTCGCTCTGCCCGAGTTCTACATGCCCTACCCGGCCCGGCTGAACCCGCACCTGGACGGTGCGCGGGAGCACAGCAAGGCGTGGGCGTACACGATGGACATGATCGACGTCCCCCAGCACGGCACCGTGATCTGGGACGAGCACGACTTCGACTCCCACGACTACGCGCTGCTCTGCGCCTACACCCACCCGGACGCCGGCGCGACGGAGCTCGACCTCATCACCGACTGGTACGTGTGGGTCTTCTACTTCGACGACCACTTCCTGGAACTGTTCAAGCGCACCGGCGACATCGACAGCGCCCGCGCGTACCTCGACCGGATCGCCCTGTTCATGCCGGTCACGGGCGCCATCACGGCGACCGCGGAGAACCCCGTCGAGCGCGGTCTCGAGGACCTGTGGAACCGCACCGTGCCGCACCGCTCGGAGGGCTGGCGCCGCCGCTTCGTCGAAAGCACGCGCAACCTGCTGGACGAGTCGTTGTGGGAACTGGCCAACATCAACGAGGGCCGCGTCTCCAACCCCATCGAGTACATCGAAATGCGCCGCAAGGTCGGCGGCGCGCCCTGGTCCGCGAACCTCATCGAGCACTCGGTGCACGCAGAGGTCCCCGACGCCATCGCCGCCTCCCGTCCCATGGAAGTCCTGCGCGACTGCTTCGCCGACGCCGTCCACCTCCGCAACGACCTGTTCTCGTACCAGCGCGAGGTCGAAGACGAGGGCGAGCTCTCCAACGGCGTGCTGGTGTTCGAGAAGTTCCTCGGCTGCACCACCCAGGAAGCCGCCGACGCCGTCAACGACCTCCTGACGTCCCGGCTGCACCAGTTCGAACACACCGCCCTCACCGAGGTCCCGGCTCTCTTCGACGAGCACGCCGTCGATCCGTCCGGCCGCGCCGAGACCTTCGCCTACGTCAAGGGCCTCCAGGACTGGCAGTCCGGCGGCCACGAATGGCACCTGCGCTCCAGCCGCTACATGAACGAAGGCGCCCTCGACTCCCGCGGCGGCCCCGAGTTGCTGGGCGGCCCCACCGGCCTGGGCACCTCGGCCGCCCGCATCTTCTCTTCCCTGGTGGCGACCGCTCCCCAGCGCCTGCGCTCCTTCTCCCACCAGCCCCACGAGACCGTCGGCCCCTACGTCCGGCCCGAGATCTACATGCCGTTCGAGCTCCGCCTCAGCCCCCACCTCGCCACCGCCCGCGACCACCTCGCCACCTGGTGCACCTCCATGGGCTTCCTCGACGGCGCCGTCTGGGACGACCACAAGATGCGCGCCATGGACCTCCCCCTGTGCTCCGCCGGCATCCACCCGGACGCCTCCCCCGAGCAACTCGACCTCACCAGCGCCTGGCTGGCCTGGGGCACCTACGGCGACGACTACTACCCCGTGGTCTTCGGCGCTCCCAGGAACCTCGGCGGCGCAAAGGCGGCGACGGAGCGCTTCAAACTCTTCATGCCGCTTGCGGACGAGCCCATGCCCACTCCGGAGAGCCCGCTGGAGACCGGCCTCGCCGACCTATGGCTGCGGACAGCGGGCCCGATGAGCCCGGAGTCGCGCCGCGCGTTCCGCAAGTCGGTGGTCGACATGTGCGAAAGCTGGCTTTGGGAACTGGCAAACCAGGCCGAGAACCGCATTCCCGATCCGATTGACTACGTCGAGATGCGCCGGAAGACCTTCGGCTCGGACCTCACCATGAGCCTGTCGCGGATCTCTCACGGCCGGCTGGTTCCGCCGGAGATCTACCGGACTCGGACGATTCAGGCCATCGAGCACTCGGCCATGGATTATGCCTGCCTGCTTAATGATGTCTTCTCGTACAAGAAGGAGATTCAGTACGAGGGCGAGCTTCACAACTCGGTACTGGTGGTCCGCAACTTCCTCGACGTGGATGAGCAGACGGCATTAGAGATCGTCAACGACCTGATGACGGCCCGCATGAAGGAATTCGAACACGCCGTCAACGCGGGATTACCGGGCTTGTTCTCGGACTTCTCCCTCGACGACGACGTCCGCGCCGCACTGACGGCCTACACGGACGAACTGAAGGACTGGATGGCAGGCATCTTGAACTGGCACGAGGGCTGCGCCAGGTACACAGAGGAGGAAATCCGCCGCCGCCCAGGCATTCCAGCAGAAGCCGCCCCTGCCACCCCAACCTTCTCGACGGGCCCGACAGGACTGGGCACGGGCGCACTGCGCATCTCTTCCATCCTCCCCGCCGCCAGATAACCCACCAAGACCAACCACCTACCACTCAACCACCCACTGTCGGCCACCCAAACCCACCCACACGACAGACAGCGGGTCTACCCAACCCAAGACCCTCTCAACCAACCCCCCCGACCCTTCCCCGGCCGGCCCCCGACGAAGGTGAACCAACACGGCTCGGGGTAGCTTGTCAAGGTACTCTTTCCCGCCTTGACAAGCTACCCCGAGCCGTCGTGACAATTGAACTTCGGGGAGTTAATCGCAACCAATCTTTTGATCTTTAAAGAGAAAGACAAAAGATTAAAAGACATGAGCATGGCTAGCCCCCGCTGCGCTCAATGGTTCTACGGGACTTGCTTTGTGTCAAGGCTGGAAAGAGTACCTTGACACAAAGCAAGTCCCGTAGAAGAAAGTGCTTCGCCGGGGGCCGGCCGGGGGAAGGTTAGCCGGGGATATCGACGGCTTTGTTGGGCGGTTGGGTTGGGAGTCGTGTCTGCCGATCGGTGACCATTGGGTAGATGGTTGGCCGGTTCGCCGATGAGCCCAGTAGATGGCTGAGCCGTGTGACGGTGTTGAGGTGGCCGATGGGTAGATGGTTGGCGGTTTTGCCGGTGCGTGTTGTGGGTGGTTGAGCTGCGTAACGGTGTTGAGGTGACCATTGCGTAGATGATTGGCCGGTTCGCCGATGCGCGTGGTGGGTGGTTGAGCTGCGTAACGGTGTTGAGGCGGCCGTTGGGTAGGTGGTTGAGCCGGTGAGCCCGGCGAGCTGTGTGGTGGCCGAGCTGCGGCGCGGACCCCACCCAGGCAGAGATCAACCCGATCAGGGTGCAACCCACCACTCCTCCGGGCGTTTTCGCCCTCATCAGGTGATACTCGAAGCGTGAGAGGCTTGAACCTGCACTTCCTCGGCCACGCGACGACGCGAGTGGAGCTCGGTGGACGGGTGGTGCTGACGGACCCGGTGCTCACCAAACGTGTCGGGCCGTTGACGCGAGTGGTGCCGCTGCCCGATTCGTCGGCCTGGGCGGAAGTGGACACCGTCCTCATCTCTCACCTGCACGGCGACCACCTGCATCTCCCCTCGCTCCGGTTGCTCAGGGAGGCCCGGATCGTCGTCCCGAGGGGTGCGGGCGCGTGGCTCGAGAAACACGGCGTCCGCAACGTCGAAGAAATCGTCCCCGGAGAAACCGTCCAGGACGGCGACCTCCGCATCACGGCGACGGAGGCCGTCCACTCCGGCCACCGCTGGGGACCGCGGCTCACTCACGGACCGCAGAGCCCGGCGCTCGGCCACCTCCTCGAAGCCGACGGCACCAGGGTCTACTCAGCCGGGGACACGGACCTCTTCGAAGGCATGAAGCAGCTCGGCCCCGTAGACGTCGCTCTGCTCCCTGTGTGGGGCTGGGGCCCCAACCTCGGCCCCGGGCACCTCACGCCCGAGCGGGCCGCCGTCGCCGCCGGACTGCTCAAAGCCGCGGCGGTCGTTCCAATCCACTGGGGGACGTTGGCCGTCCCTGGGATCCACCTGACGAAGCAGATGAAGAAGCTCCTCGTGGAACCGCCGGAAATCTTCGCCGAGCACGTGGTGGAAGCGGGCTTGCCGACGGACGTCCTGATCACGCGGCCCGGTGCCGAAGTGACCTTGCCCGCCCCCGAGGAACGGGCGTGAACTGGTCGGACCCGTCGGCGATCGGCTACCCGGCGCTGTTCGGCGGGGTGCTGCTGGGGTCGGTCATCCCGATCGTGCCGACGGGGGCGCTCGTGGGGGCGGCGGCGGCCGTCGCGACGACGACGGATCACCTGTCGCTCCCGCTGGTCATCGTGCTGGCGATCGCGGGTGCGTACCTCGGGGACGTGTTGACGTTCGCCGTGCCCCGGCTCGGGAGCGAGCCCCTGCTGCGCTGGGTGGAGAAGCGCCAGCAGGCCGAGCGGCTGGCGAAGGGCCGGGAGCAGTTCGCGCGCCGGGGCTGGCAGCTGGTGGTGATCGGGAGGCTGGTGCCGGCCGGGCGCATCCCGGTGTTGCTGGCCGCCGGGACGCTGGGATACCCGTGGCGCAAGCTGCTGCCGGCGGGGCTCGTGGCCTGCGTGTTGTGGGCCGTTGCCTATTCTCTGCTCGGCATCGTGAGCGGCGGCATCTTCGATTCGCCGTTGATCGCGACGCTGCTGGCCACGGTGCTCGTGCTGCTGGTGACCGTGTTGTTGACGGTGATCAGCAAGCTGCGCGCGAGGGCGGCCGAACGGACTGGAGGACCTCAGTGACGACACCCGCTCCGTCGAAGGGGCGCCTGCTGGGCGGCGGCCGGGTCGTCGCCCGCGTGGTGCTGGTGTGGGCCGCGGTGACGGGCGCGTTGCGGCTGCTCGACATGTGGCTCGACGGGTTCAGCATGCAGTCGTGGTGGCAGCCCACCGTGTGCGCGCTGATCCTCGGGCTGCTCACGTCCGTGGTGTGGCCGTGGGTCGTGCGGGTCGCGTGGCCGATCGCGTACTTCACGCTCGGCGTGGGCACGTACCTGCTGCTGGGCGCGGCGACGTTGGCGATCCTGCAGGCCGTGCCGGGCGTCGAGCTGTCCGGGTTCGGGACGGCGGTGATCATCACGGTGGTGATGTCGGCCGTCGGCGCGCTGATCTCGAGCGCGCTCGCCGTGGACGAGGACGAGATCTTCTTCCGCCGGGCCGCCCGCCGCCGGCGCAAGCACGCGCCCGGTGAGGACCTCGCCGAGGAGCCGCCCGGCGTCGTGTTCCTGCAGATCGACGGGCTGGGCTACGACACTGTGCGCCGCGCCGTGCGGGACGGGGACATGCCGACGTTCGCCGCGTGGCTGTCCGAGGGCACGCATTCACTCACGCGCTGGCACACCGACTGGAGCTCGCAGACCGGCGCCAGCGTGTGCGGAATTCTGCACGGCTCCAACCACGACATCCTCGGGTTCCGCTGGTACGAGAAGGACCGCGACCACGTGATGGCGTGCGCGCACCCTAGCGACGCGGCCGAGATCGAGCGCCGCCACACCAACGGGCAGGGCCTGCTCGCGGGCGACGGCGCCAGCCACGGCAACCTGTTCTCCGGTGACGCCGAGCACGTGAGCCTCACGATGAGCTCCATCCCGGTCCTGGTGCCGCGCAAGGTCCGCGGCCCGCGCCACGACTCCGTCGGCGCCGGCTACCGCGCGTACTTCGCGAACCCCGTCAACGTGCTGCGGACGTTCGGGGTGGCCCTCATCGACGTGTTCCGCGAGCTGTCCGCGGCCGCCAAGCAGCGTCGCGCCGGCGTGGTTCCGCGGATCCCGCGCGGCGGCTTCTACCCGCTCGCGCGCCCGGGCACCACGGTGATCGCGCGCGACGTGGTCGTCTCCGCGATCATCGGCGACATGCTGGCGGGCCGGCCGGTGGTGTACGCGGACTTCCTCGGCTACGACGAGGTCGCGCACCACTCCGGCATCGAGCGGTTCGACACGCTGGAGGTGCTGCGCTCCATCGACCAGCAGTTCGCGCGCCTGCTGCGCACGAGTCGCATCGCGCCGCGGCGCTACCACATCGTCGGGCTGTCGGACCACGGTCAGACCCAGGGCCAGGCCTTCGTCGACCGCTTCGGCGAGACGATGGAAGCCCTGGTCGGACGCCTGTGCGGCGGCGCACCCGTGGCCGAGCACGGCAAGCGCCGGCAGGCCGAGAGCTGGCAGGTCAACGCGGCGCTCGCCGAGGCGACGAACACCGGCGGCCTGATCGCGCGCCGGCTGCGCTCGCGCGTCGAGGACGCCGAGTGCGCCGAGAACCGGCCGCGCACCACGAGCGGCTCGCCCGGCGAGGTCACGCGCGTGGCGCCCGGCGTGGTCTGCGTGGTGTCCGGGCACCTGGCGATGGTGTCGTTCACCGAGCACGAGGGCCGCGTGAACCTGGAGACGATCGAGCGCGAGTACCCGGACCTGCTGCCGACGCTGGTCGACCACGACGGCGTCGGGTTCATGCTGGTGCACAGCTCGGAGTTCGGCCCCGTCGTCCTCGGCCGCGACGGCCTGAAGCGCCTGGCAACGGGCGTTGTCATCGGCGAGGACCCGCTGGCGGACTACGGCCCGTACGCCGACGAGCTGGTGAAGCGCGTCGACACGTTCCCGCACTGCGCGGACATCATGATCAACAGCCGCTACGACCCGGAGTCGGACCAGTCGTCGCCGTTCGAACGGCACGTCGGCTCCCACGGCGCCCTCGGCGGCCCGCAGCAGCGCGGCTTCATCCTGCACCCGCGCTCGTTCCCGGCGCCCGGCGAACCCGTCGGGGCGGAGGCGGTGCACCACGTTTTCAAGGACTGGCTGACGTTCCTGGGCCACGGTGAGCCCGCTGCGGCTACGCCGGTCGAGGTTTCGGAGGTGGCGTCATGATCGTGTACGGCGCGAGCTGGTGCCCGGACGTCAAGCGCAGCCGCGCGCTGCTCGACTCCCGCGGCGTGGCGTACGACTACGTGGACGTCGAGGCGGACCCCGCCGCCGAGGCCCTGGTGCGCTCGCTTCAGGACGGCGCGCGCCGCATCCCCACCATCGTCTTCGCCGACGGCACCCACCTGGTGGAACCTTCGGACACCGAACTCTCGGCGCGCCTGTGATCCTGCTGGACCTGCCCCTCGGCACCCGGGTCGTCGTCCGCTACCGCGTCGAGGGCGGCTTCACCGACGCCCTCGGCGAGCTGCGGGCCCGCGATTCTTCGTCCTGCACCGTGGAAACGAAGCGGGGCCTCGTGGTGGTGCCCCTGTCCGACGTCGTCGCGGCGAAGCCGGTGCCGCCTGCCCCGGCACGCCGCCGCCCGAAATCGAGCGGCCCGCCACCCGGGGATTCGTGACGGTCAGTGCCCTCACCCGGCGCAGCACCGAAAACTCGCAAGCCCTGAATCAGCGCTCGCGGGCGATGGCCGCCTCGATGCCGTCCAGCAGGAGATCCAAACCCGACTCCAGGCTCAGCCGGGCCTCCCGTTCGAGGTAAGGCTCATCCGACGGAACCGGCGGCTGCTCCGAACCCAGCTGCCCCACCAGCGGGTACCGCGAAACCAAGTCCGGCACCAGCTCCCCCAGCACCGCCGCCCGTGCGGACCACCAGTCCTCTTCGGACAGTCCCGTCTCGCGCGAGGCCTGGCGGGACTCGGCGGCGATCTGGACCGAGCCACGGACCGTGTTCAGCAACGCGCCCACGATCCACCGCACCCGGGCCGCGGGCAGGCCGGTCGCGAAGAGGACCCGCAGCACCAGCTGCTGCATCCGGAACTCCCCCGGCCCCAGCACCGGCCGGGCATACGAAACCTGCAGCAGCCACGGATGCCGCAGGTGGAAGTCCCAGAGCTCGCGCGCCAGGGCGACGATCGCGGGGCGCCAGCCGCCGGACAGGTCGTGGTCGTCGCGCAGCTCGGTGAGCGTGTGGTCGTACATGAGGTCGATGAGCTCGGACTTGCCCGGCACGTAGGTGTACAGCGCCATCGCCGTGCGGCCGAGTCGCTCGCCGACCGCGCGCATGGACAGCGCGGCCATGCCCGAGGCGTCGGCGATCTCCACGGCCGCCGCGACGATGGCGTCCACGCTCAGCCCGGGCTTGGGGCCGGGCCCGCCGCCGCGGGGTGCGACGTCCTTGCGCCACAGGAGCTCCATCGAGCGGCGGGCGTCCCCTTGCCCGGCGAAGACGACCACGAAGGAACCCCCTGTGAAGGCGACTCCTTACAGTATAAAGGGTCAGAAGCCGAGCGCGGTGACCGTCAGCACGTACTTGCCCTGCAGCAGCTCACCGCGCATCTCCGGCGTGATGGCGTTCGACGTGTCGGTGTAGGTGCCCGGCGAAGCGGTCTGCACGGCGTACACGAAGTTGCTCACGCTCGGGTCCACGACGAGGCTGATCGTCGGCGTGAGCGTGGGCGAGAAGCGGTTCACGGCGCGCACGTACGTGAAGACCGAGTGCACGACGGTGTCGGCCGCGGCCGAGTCGGTCGTGCAGCCCGTGGCGGGTGCGGCAGGCAGGCCGGCGGTGGCGTCGTTGAACGCCGTCGCCACCGGGTTCGCCGTCGCGTTCGGGTTGGCGCCCATCTCGGCGACGATGGCCTCGACGCGGGAATCCAGCTTGGCCACGACGTCACCGACCGCCGCGCACCGCAGCGGCGACGGCGGGATCGGCGCGATGGACGCCGAGGCGGGCACGGCGGCCGCCCCGAGGAGGGCCGGCGCGGCGATCAGCACGGACACGAGACGGCGGAACGACACGACGGGTTTCCCTTCCCCGGCAACCAGGACGAGTCACCCTAGCCAGCACCGCGCCGACCACGACATTCCCCGGTCGGGCGTCACACCACCGTGTGGCGCCCGACCGGTTCCACAATGGACAACCAACAACGGACGGGAACTACCCGGCCAGCTCGATCGCCAGCGCGGGACAGATCTGCGCCGCCTCCCGGACCTGGTCGTGCAGCTCCTCGGGCGGATTCTCGTCCAGCAGCACGACGATGCCGTCGTCTTCGCGCTGGTCGAACACCTCCGGCGCCGCGAGCACGCACTGGCCCGCCCCGACGCACCGGTCCTGGTCGATGACCACCTTCATCTCAACAGTCCTTTCGCGGGAGTTTCACCAGGTCACGGGCAGTGAGTGCACGCCGTAGACCAGCATGTCGTGCTTGAAGTCCAGCTCCGCCAACGGGGCCGCCAGTTTCAGCGTCGGGATCCGCCGGTAGAGCGTGCTGTAGACCACCTGCAGCTCGACGCGCGCGAGCGGCTGGCCGAGGCACTGGTGCACGCCGTAGCCGAACGCCACGTGGTGGCGGGCCTTGCGGGTGACGTCGAGCTTGTCCGGGTCGGGGAAGGCGTCGGCGTCGCGGTTCGCGGTGTCCGAAGCGGCGATGAGGCCGTCACCCTTGCGGATCTGCCGGCCGGCGATCTCCATGTCCTCCAACGCGACGCGCCGGCGTCCCGTGTGGACGATCGTGAGGTAGCGCAGCAGCTCCTCCACGGCGTTGGCGATCAGCGGTGCGTCACCGTCGCGCACGAGGTCGAGCTGGTCCGGGTGTTCCAGCAACGCCACGGTGCCGAGCGCGATCATGTTGGCCGTGGTCTCGTGGCCGGCCACGAGCAGGAGCTGGCCCATCGCGGCGACGTCGTCGGCCGTCATGGCCCCGGTGGCCACCTGCTCGGTCGCGAGGCGGCTCAGCACGTCGTCGCCCGGGTCCTTCAGCTTCTGCTCCACCAGCCGACTGAGGTAGGCCAGCAGTTCCTCGATCGCGTCCAGCGACTGCTGCGGCGTGGCCTCCTGCGAGATCAGCACCTTGCTGAGGCGGTGGAACAGCGCGCGGTCTTCATACGGCACACCGAGCAGCTCGCAGATCACCAACGACGGCAACGGAAGTGCGAAGGCCTGCACGAGGTCCGCGGGCTTCGGGCCGGCCAGCATGTCGTCGATCAGCTCGTCGACGATCTTCTGGATCCGGGGGCGCAGGCGCTCCACCTTCTTGACCATGAAGTCGGCGGTGAGCATCCGGCGCTGGGAAGCGTGGTCGGGGTCGTCCATGCTGATGAACGCCTTGGCGCGCTTGCGCCGGGCCGCGACGCCCGGCGACTGCGGCGGGTAACCCGGCAGGTCGGTGTTGGCGCTGACGCGCGAGTCGCGAAGCAGCGCGCGGACGTCTTCGTAGCGCGTGAACAGCCACGGCTCGCTGCCGTCCCAGATCCGGACGCGGGACACCGGCTCGTCGTGCAGCCGCCGTTCGAGCTCGGGCGGCGGGTCGAACGGGCAGCGCCCGCGCGACATCGGGAACTCGGGCTCAGGGGCGGCGGACACGGCCGGCGACGAGGACGAGAGGGCCTCCGTCATCGAAAATCCCTCCTACGGAGAGTTACCAAACGATTGTTCGGATACTTACTGAACACATGTTAGGCAATCTGGTGGAGAGTTGGCCAGCTTCGTGGACAAGATCACCGGGACGGCCGAGAGCAGCCGGGTGGAAACGGGAGAAAACGCCCGTGGCTCAGGCGAAAACGAGCGAAACGAGCTCGTCGACGAACGGCAGGACGGAGTCGGCGCCGCCCCGCGCGGGCGAGTTGTGGAACAGCGCGACGCGGCCGTGGGCGCCGACGAAGGCGATCACGCCGGCCCGCTCGGGCGGCACTCTGAGCGAGAAACCCGCGGCGTCGCAGCGCGCGAAGCCGGTCGTGAGCAGTTCGATGAGATCGGGCAACGGCCCCTGCGGGTACGCGTCGGGCGTCGCGCGAGTGGCGCCGTTGGCCATCATCAGCCGGTGGTGGCCGGGGTTGTCCATGGCGAAGCGGCAGTACGCGTGGATCAGCGCGCGTACGCGGCCGACGACGTCGTCCGGGTCCTCGCTCGCCTCGGCCGCCTCCATCGCGGCGCGCAGCCGCGCGAACTCGTAGTCGAGCAAGCCCGCGACGAGGGCGGAGCGGTCCGTGAAGTGCTGGTAGATGCTGGCGGGCGCGATGCCGACCGCGCGGGCGACGCCGCGGATCGTCAGGCCGTCTTCACCGCCGAGCTCGGACAGCAGCCGGCTGGCCGCGTCGAGGATCTCCCCGCGCAGCCGATCACCCTCGCCCCACCTGTTGCGGGTGCGTCCGGCGCTGACCTCGACTTCTTCCGGCACGTGCCCATTCTTACCGCTTGACCTGCCCGAGCGTCGGATGGGCCGCCTCGTTTCGTCGTCGACCCGTCATCTGCGGTTCACCCCGGCAGGCCGGACATCTCGATATTTTTTTCCTGGTGGACGAGCAGGAGTGGCTGGACGACTTCCAGCGGCGTGTGGACGAGATGCGCGCGAAAAGCGTTGCGCTGCAAGAAAAGGTCACCGAGGCCGAGGGCAAGGCCCGTTCGTCGGACGGACTGGTCACGGTCACCGTCACCCCCAACGGCGCGCTGAAGAACCTGCACATCGACGACCGGGCGCTGCGTTCGTCCGGCGGCGCCCAGCTCACCGCCGCCATCATGGAGACCTACGGCAAGGCCCAGCGGCAGGTGTCGCGCGAGGTCGCCGACGCGCTCGAGCCGCTGGCCGGCGGCACCGAGATGATGGACGTGGTCCGGTCCTTCCTGCCTGCCCCGGAGCCCGAGGAGGACGAGCCGCAGGACGCGCCGCGTCAGCCCGGTGAGCCCGAGGCCGAGGACCGCACTCCGCCGCCGCCCGTGCCGCCGCGGATGCCGCCGGCCGGGGGGATGCCGCCCGGGCGGCCTGGAATGCCGCCGCAGGCGCCTCCGCCGCCTGTGCCTCCGCGGATGCCTCCGCCGCCCGTTCCGCCGGCGCCGCAGTCGGGTCCGCCCGCGCAGCCGCAGCCGCGGCCGGACCAGCAGCCGAGGCCGCAGTCGGGCCCGCACCGCCGCCGTATGGACGGCGACGACGACGAGATGCAGCCGTGGTGACGAGGGAGATGCGCTGATGGACGGGTACACCGTCGAGCCCGACGTGCTGACGACGTACGCGAGTGGTCTGGACGAGCGCGGCGGCAAGGTGACGGCCGCGGCCAACCGCATCCAGGAGGTCAACGGCGGCGACATCAACGCGTTCGGCGTGGTCGTCGGCCAGGTGCTGGGGATCCCGACGCGCATCGCGCTCGGTGTGCTGCACGACCAGGTCAACGGCGCCGCGAAGGCGATCACGGACCAGGCCAACAACACGCGCACGGCCGCGGACCAGTACCGCACCACGGAAACCAACCACGCGCAGGCCATCACGACAGCGGGGACCCCGACGTGACCACGACGTTCGACCCGAACGCCAAGCCCGACTTCGGTGCCGGGGTGGTGATCACCGACTCCAACAAGTTCTCCGGCGCGGGTTTCCTCGACTCGTACTCGTTCCTCATCAAGAGCTGCGAAGACATGAAGACCGCCGACGACTCCGACAAGGCGGCCCTGGGCGTCTCGATCGGGCTCGGTGTGGTGGCTTCGGCCGTGGACACGGTGAAGTTCGCGCTCAACCCGCTGGGCAGCCTGATCTCCGCGGGGCTCGGCTGGCTGATCGAGCACGTGAGCTTCCTGCGCGAGCCGCTCGACATGCTGATGGGCGACCCGGACCAGATCCAGCTGCTGAGCCAGGAAGTGCACACGATCGCCGAGACCATCCGGCAGATCGGCGAGGACCAGAAGTCCTCTTTGGACGGTGCGGTCAAGGACTGGCAGGGCAACGCCGCCGACACGTTCCGGCAGCGCATGCAGGAGCTCGCCGCCGACCTGGACAGCAAGGCCCACGGCACCGACATCGTGGCGTATCTGATCCAGACGAACATGGCCATCATCGCCGCCGTGCGCGGTCTGTTCCGCGACCTCATCACCACGGTCCTCGGCGACATGATCTCCACGATGCTCATCGCCCTGGCGGCGGCCATCCCGACGTTCGGCGCATCCATCGTCGCGGGCGTCGGCTGGTGCGTCACGCAGGCGACGCTTACCGCCACGTCCCTCGGCGCGAAGCTCGCCGCGGTCGTCGCGCAGGCCACCCGCTCCGCCGCGCGCATCGGCAACATCGTCAAGGGCCTCAAAACCCGCCCTGGCGCCGGCGGCAGCGCCGCCCACGCCGGCGACGACATCCCCATGACCCCGACCCCGGCCCGCGGCGGCTCCGGCGGCGGCGCGGGCTCCTCGGGCGCCGGCTCTTCCGGTGCGCACAGCGGCGACGATGCGGCCACTCCCCCGCCGGTGCCGCCGAAGGATGACGTGCCTCCGCCTTCGGGTGGTTCAGGTTCGGGCTCGGGCAGCGGCTCTGGTTCAGGTTCGGGCAGCGGCTCTGGTTCAGGTTCGGGCAGCGGCTCTGGTTCAGGTTCGGGCAGCGGCTCTGGTTCTGGCTCGGGCAGCGGCTCTGGTTCTGGCTCGGGCTCCCACTCCGGCGACGACGCCGCCACACCTCCGCCGCCGAAGGACGTGCCCCCGCCCCCGGGTGGCAGCGGTTCGGGTTCTGGCAGCGGTTCCGGCTCCGGCTCGGGCACCCACTCGGGCGACGACGCCGCCACACCGCCTCCCGCCAGCCACGCCGGCGACGACGTGCCCCCGCCCGCGGGTGGCAGCGGTTCGGGCTCGGGGAGCGGCTCTGGTTCCGGCAGCGGTTCTGGCTCGGGCACCCACTCCGGCGACGACGCCGCCACTCCTCCGCCCCCGACCCACAGCGGCGACGACGCCGCGACCCCACCCCCGGCCTCCCACTCCGGCGACGACGTCCCACCCCCAGTCCCACCGAAGGACGACGTCCCACCGCCCGCCGGCAGCAGTGGCTCCGGTTCTGGCAGCGGCACCCACTCCGGCGACGACGCCGCCACACCGCCTCCCGCCGGCCACGCGGGCGACGACGTACCGCCTCCGGTTCCGCCGAAGGACGACGTTCCCCCACCGGCAACCCACACCGACAACGCGGCCACTCCCCCGCCCGCTTCGCACGCCGGCGACGACGTGCCGCCACCCGTACCCCCGAAGGACGACGTCCCGCCCCCGGCAACCCACGCCGGCGACGACACCGCGACACCGCCTCCGGCCAGCCACGCCGGCGACGATGCCGCCACGCCGCCGCCCGCAAGCCACGCGGGCGACGACGCCCCACCGCCCGTCCCACGAAAGGACGACGTTCCCCCGCCGGCAACCCATGCCGGTGACGACGCCGCCACGCCGCCGCCCGCAAGCCACAGCAGCGACGACGCGGCGACCCCGCCGCCGAGCAGCCACGCGGGCGACGACGCCCCACCGCCCGTGCCCCCGAAGGACGACGTCCCGCCGCCGGCAACCCACGGCGACGACGCAGCCACCCCGCCCCCGGCCTCGCACGCCGGTGACGACGCCCCGCCGCCCGTCCCACCCAAGGACGACGCTCCCCCGCCGGGGACCCACTCCGACGACGCCGCCTCGACCGCGGGCACCCAGGGCAGCCACCACAGCGACGACGCCGCCTCCGACACCGGGACTCACGGCAGTCACCACGGCGACGACGCCGCCTCGGACAGCAGCCACGGCGGCACCCAAGGCAGCCACCACGGCGACGACGGCACACCCCCAGGCAGCAGCCACCACGGAGACGACGGCACCCCGCCCGCCAGTCACCACGGCGACGACGGCACACCCCCAGGCAGCAGCCACCACGGTGACGACGGCACCCCGCCGGCCAGTCACCACGGCGACGACGCCGCCACACCCCCGGCCAACCAGCCGCCGAAGACGCCGTGGACCAAGGCTCACGAGGACTGGCTGAAGCAGCACCAGCCGGACGCCTACGCCAAGTACAAGTACCTCGAGAACCAGCTGAAGGCGAACCACCCGCAGGCCTTCTCGATCCTCAAGCAGTGGGTCGCCGACTCCGACAGCGCCAAGGAAATGTGGGCGTGGCCGGTCAAGGGCGGCCAGGAGATCATGAAGCAGATGCTCGACATCCAGAAAACAGCCGAAACCGGCTGGGCCAACGCCAACACCGGCGGCGGCGACCAGCCCCCAGCAGACGGCGGCCACTAGCCCGCCACGAAAACCACCGCGCCCCTGGCTGCCCACAAGGCGGCCAGGGGCGCGGTGCTTCACCCACACACCAACAAAAGCGTGCCGACGCGCCCGCGCTGCTTGGCGCTCGCTCCTCGGCAGACCACCGAGCCGCCGACACGCGCCCCACGGCCGGACACCGCTACCGGAGCAACCGACCGAAACGACCAGCGGCCAAGGAAAATTCGACGCCCGACAAGCAGCCACCGGCGAAGTCACCGAAACCACCGCGCCCCCGGCAGCCCACAAGGCCACGAAGGGCGCAGCGCTTTGCCTACACATCAACAAAAACCAGGTGAGCCACCTGGCCAGGCGGCTCGGCGCTTCGCCCCTCGGCAGACCACCGAGCCGCCAAGTCGCCCCGCGGCCGGAGACCGCTACTAGGGCGACTGCCCCGCAGCGGCCAACGAAAAGCCGGTCCCTCACAAGCAGAGATCACCGAAACCGGCTGGGCCAACGCCAACGCCAACACCGGCGGCGGCGACCAGCCCCCAGCAGACGGCAGCCACTAGCCCGCCACCGAAAACCACCGCGCCCCCGGCAGCCCACAAGGCGGCCAGGGGCGCGGTGCTTGACCGAACCAGCAAAAGGCGACCGTCAGGAAACCAGCTGCGGGTACTGCCCCGCGATGTCTCCCGACAGGCTGGCCCGCACGGCGCGGCTGACGTCGTCCGCGACGATTTCGAAGTCGCCCTTCTCGAGGCCGTCCAGGGCGAGCGCGGCGATGGCCGCGGGGGCCGACTTGGGGGCCGTGATGTCTGCCGCCATGTCCGTGTCCATGTAGCCGACGTGCAGGGCCGACACGAGGGTGCCCTGGTCGTGGAGGGCGAGGCGCAGGCCGTTGGTCAGCTGGAGGCCCGCCGCTTTGCCCGCGGAGTAGGCGTTGACGTGGGGCGCGGTGAACCACGACAGCACCGAGAGGATGTTCAGGATCGCGCCACCGCCGTTGCGGGCCAGCACGGGGGCGAAGGCGCGCGCCGTCTGCAGCGGGCCGAAGTAGTGCGTCTCCATCTCGAGGCGGACGTCGTCGAGGGAACCGTCGAGAAATGAGGCTCCCGTGGAGACGCCGGCGTTGTTGATCAGCAGCGTCACGTCGCCGGCGGCTGCCGCGGCGGCCTGGATCGAGGCCGGGTCGGTGACGTCGACCGCGAGCGGCACGACACCCGGCAGGTCAACTGACTCCGGACGGCGCACCGCGGCGTAGACCTTCGCCGCCCCGCGCTCCAGCAGAGCGGCGGCCAGCTCCCGGCCCAGCCCACGGTTCGCGCCCGTCACCAGTGCGACAGAACCCTTGATCTCCATCAAAACCAACTCCCAACACACCTGACTTGTTATCTGCAAGCTAGCCGTCACCGACAGTACGGGGTAAACTTGCTTCAAGCAAGCCAGCACGGGAGGAAACCATGGGCCGAAGGTCAAGCTGGGAAGGCACGCCCTGCCCCATCGCCCGCGGCGCGGACGTGCTCGGCGAGCCGTGGACGCTGGTGATCCTGCGCGAAGCCCACGCGGGCACCACGCGCTTCGACGAGTTCCGCACCACCCTCGGCATCGCGGACAACGTGCTGTCCTCACGGCTCGCGCGGATGGTCGAGACCGGCCTGATGGCGCGCGTCCCGTATCGCGACGGCGGCCGCACCCGCGACGAATACCGCCTCACCCAGGCCGGCGCCGACACGCTGCCGGTGATCCACGCGCTGGGCGCCTGGGGCGACACGTACACGCACTCCCCCGCGCCGGGTGAGCCGATGCAACTGGTCCACACGCCGTGCGGCGAGCTCACCCGCCCCGGCGAGAAGTGCGACCACTGCGGCGGCGACGTGCACCGAACCGAGCTCCGCCGGTTCACCAAGGACACGCACGAGAAGGTGCCACTGGCCGAACCCGTCGCCTGAGTCAACCCGCGGATGGTGTTGGTAAATCACCACTTTCCGGACAGTACGAAAGTCGGGTCACAAACAGGGCTTGATTGCCTAGATTCGGCGCAGCGCGCGCAAATCAGGCAAAACTCCCCTCACCCACCCGAGGAGCTTTCCGATGTCGAGGAAGTTCTTGCTGTCCGGCGCCATCGCGCTGGCCGTCGCCGCCGCCCCGCTCGTCGGCGGCACGGCCACCGCCGCCACGGCCGCCACCGACCAGGCCGCGGCCGTCACCACGGTGTACTACAGCACCTCCGGCGCGCCGACTTTCCGCGCGGCGATCAACGCCGGCGCGGCCAACTGGAACCGCTCGGTCACCAACGTCAAGCTGGTCGAACGCTCCTCGGGCGCCTCGCTGCGCTACGTCGAGGGCAACGACCCGCGCGGCTCCTACGCCCAGAGCGACGGCCACGGCACCGGCACCGTCTTCATCGACTACGCCCAGGCCCGCCAGTACGACAACACCCGCATCGCCGCCCACGAGACCGGCCACGTGCTCGGCCTGCCCGACCACTACTCCGGCCCGTGCTCCGAGCTGATGTCGGGCGGCGGCCCCGGCCCGTCGTGCACCAACGCCAACCCCAACGCGCAGGAACGCTCCCGCGTGAACTCCCTGTGGGCCAACGGTTTCCGCACGCTGGGCGCCGGCGGACCGCAGCAGCGCATCTACGAGACGCTGCCCGTCCTGACCCACTGATCCTGCCTGCTTCAAGCACCCCAATGTGGCGTTCGGTGCGCTCAACGCACCGAACGCCTCATTGGGGTGCGTCACATGCGGGACAACAGCCGGTCGCGCGCCACGTCCAGGTGCGCGGCCATCGCCTTGCGCGCCGCGACCGCGCTGCCCGACACGAGGGCCTCGACGATGGCGCGGTGCTCCGAGATCGTCTGCTCGCCGAACGGCTGGTTGTAGTTGAGCCGGAAGAAGTGCAGGTGGCAGTGGGTACGCGCGAACGCCTGCTCCACCGCCGCGTTCCCCGCGATGCGCAGCACCAGCTCGTGCAAACGCGCGTCGTGCGCGGTCAGCGCCTTGTAGTCGCTGTACGCGTCGTGCGCGGGCGCGGCGGGACACGTCGCCAGCTCCGCGCGCAGCGCCGCTGAATGATCGTCCGACATCGCCTTCGCGGCCAGCCCGGCGCTCGGCGGCTCCAGCAGCATCCGCAGCGAGTACATGTCGTCGACCTCGCGGCGCGTCAGCAGCTCGGTCACGCGGTAGCCGCGCAACGGCAGGCGGCTCACCAGCTCCTCGGATTCCAGGCGCGCCAACGCTTCCCGCACCGGCGTGCCCGAGACACCCAGCTCCCGCGCGATCTCGTCGATGTTCACGCGGGCGCCGGGCGCGATGCCGTCGTTCATGATGAGGGCGCGGAGCTGCTCGTAGACACCGTCGGCGAGCACCTGCCGGGCCGGCAGCGCGACGAGCCCGCGCTCCGCGCCCGGCCTCATGACCGGTCCACAGTGGACAGGTCAAGCAGCAGCGCCTGCGCCGGGTCCAGGACCGGCATCGGCAGGCCGGCCACCGCGAGCACGGTGCCCGGCAGTTCGACAGGCCCGTCGACCGCCCGCGTGAACCACTCCGGCGCCGTGACCTCTCGCAACGACGGCAGCCCGGCTTCTGCCCGCACCCGCACGCGATACAGCCGCGCCGGGTCCAGTCCCGGCAGCCGCACGCGTCCGGGCTGTCCCGCCGCACCCGTCGCCAGCCGCGCCCAGCAGAGCAGGGCACGCGTCTCCGAAACCACGCCGTGCAGGTAGGCGTCGGCGTCCGGCAGGTCCGCGCGAACCACGCGCCCGCCGTGCAGCAGGGGCCGGAACTCCTTGTACAGCTGCGCCCACGCCGTGAACGCGGCCAGCTCCGAAGCCGAGCTGCGCGTGAGATCGGCTTCGATCCCGGCGTGCCCGAACAACGCTGTGACCAGCCGGAACGACAGGTCCGTCACGCGCGCGGTCGTGTGGCTGCGCTCCGCGCCGACGTGCGAACCGATCACCTCCGGCGGGATCAGCTGCGCGGTCCAGCGCTGGATCGCCTGCCGCTCCAGCGGGTCGATGCAGTCCGACGCCCACACGCGATCGGTCCGGCCCAGGATCCCCAGGTCGACGCGGCCGCCGCCGCTCGCGCAGCTCTCGATCTCCAGCCGCGGGTGGCGGGCTCGCAACTCGTCGAGCAGCCGGTACAGCGCGAGCGTCTGGGCGCGCGAGCCCGCCCGGCCCGTGACCCGGTCGTACGCCTCGTGCAGCTCGCGGTTGTGGTCCCACTTGAGGTAGTCGACGCCGTACTCGCCCACCAACGCGTCAAGCGAGTCCAGCAAGTACTGGTACGCCTCGGGGTGCGCGATGTTCAACGTGTACTGATTGCGCGAAGGCGCACCCAGCTCAGCGGGCCCGAGAAGCCACGAAGGGTGTTCCCGGGCGGTGTCGGAGTCGAGGTTCACCATCTCCGGCTCGACCCACAGCCCGAACTCCATCCCCAGCGCGTGCACGCGGTCCACCAGCGGCGTGAGACCCTGCGGCCACACCGCACGGTCGACGGTCCAGTCGCCCAGGCCCGCGGTGTCGTCGCGACGACCGCGGAACCAGCCGTCGTCGAGCACGAGCCGTTCCACGCCGACCTTCGCGGCCAGCTCCGTGAGCTCCAGCAGGCGGTCGAGGTCGTGCTCGAAGTACACGGCCTCCCACGTGTTCAACGTCAGCGGCCGCGGCTTGCCCGTGTGCGCGGCCCGCGCGCGGTGGTACGCGTGGAACCGCGCGGCGAGCCCGTCGAGCCCCTCGTCCGACCAGGCGAAACACACCACGGGAGCCACGTACGACTCCCCCGCCGCGAGCCGGACCTCGCCGGGCCGCAGCAGCTCACCGCCGCCCAGCACACTCGCGTGCACGCCCGCGCCTTCGGGCAGCTGCTCGGCGAACCACTTCTGGTCGCCGCTCCACGCCACGTGCATGCCCCAGACTTCGCCCGAGGCGAAGGAAAACCCGGGCTCGCCGACCGTCAGCAGATACGGCGAGTCCGCGCCCGGCTTGCCGCGGCGCACCTCGCGCACGTGGCCACCGAACGCCAGCGGCTGCCGTTGCGGGCTGCGTTCGCGGCACCACTTGCCCGTGAAGTCGAGCACTTCCGCGGCCCGCCGGGGCAGCGGCAGCACGGCCACCACCCCGGCCAGGTCGTACGGTTCGGTGCCCGCGTCCACGTGCCGGGTCACCTTGGTCGCCACCTCCAGCACCCCCGAAGGGGTCAGCCGGTAGGTCAGCTCCACGTCCAGCCCGGACGACGCGTCGGTGAGCTCCAGCGTCAACGCATCGTCGTCCTGGGAAAAGCCCCGCAGCACCGGCCGCGGCACCGCGCCGCGGCCGGCGGTGTGGCCCGACACCGCGGGGGTGCCGGACCACGTCTGCGCCTCCGTGGGCCACACGGAAAACGAGCGGGCCACATCGGGCGCGTTGTTCAGCACCGCGCCCCCGGCGGTCAGCCGCAGTGCCTCGGCGTCCACTTCGGACAGTTCGCCGAGGTCGGCGCCCCAGTGCAGCACGCGGGGCACCGGCCGGCCGAGTTCCACGGCGAAACTCGTGCCGGCGGCCCGCAGGCCGACCACCGTAGGGCTGGACATGTCCTCACTCCTGACTCCCGGGCGTTCCTAGTTCTTGGCGAGCAGCGAAACGCTCTGCTTCTCCATTTCGGGGAACACGTCGTCGTTGCGGTTGTGCGAATAGAACGATTCGAGCAGCGGCTCCTCCGCGGCCTGCACGGCGGCGCCGTTGGCGTACACCTCGGCCGGGTAGAGCGAGCCGTTCTTCAGCATCGCGGTGAACACCGACAGGTCCACGCCCTGCGGCTTCATGGCCGCGGTGGCCGCGTCCATCGAAGCCGGGATCGACGGGAAGAACGTGCCCGTCTTCGAGGCCGCCGTCTGGCACTCCTGCGAACCCATGTACGAGACCCACTTCCAGGTCAGGTCGGGGTTCTTCGTGCCGGCCCAGATCGTGTTGCCGTTGGAGTTCGACGTCAGCGCGCGGGTCTTGCCGTCGGGCCCGGTGGGCGGCGCGGCGATCCCGATCTTCACGCCCGGCAGCTTCGCGAAGCTCGGCGCGGACCAGGAACCCGAGAGCTCCATGGCGACCTTGCCCGAGCCGATCAGGTCGGCGTCGCTGACGGTGGCCTGGCCGGCGCCGGTGGTGAACGTGCCGATCTTCGGCGCGAGACCGCGGTCGGTCAGCGTGCGGATGTAGTTCACGGTCTTGACGAACCGCGGGTCGCTGTAGTTGAACTTCGTCGGCCACTCCGGCTTGTCACCGAGACGCCAGCCCAGCGTCGAGGCGAACGCGCTGAACGTCACCTGGCCGATGAAGTCCTTCGCCGCGAGCTGGCCCATCCCGTAGGAGGCGACGTTGTTCTTGTCGAAGCCCGGCTGGTCGCCGCGCACGCCCTTCTTGTCGACGGTCAGGTGCGCCACCATCTTGTCGAAGGTGCCGCCGTCGTCGGGGTTCCAGCTGAGGTTCTGCACGTCGGCGGCGGTGTAGCCGGCCTTGGTGAGGGCGTCGGTGTTGTAGTAGAGACCGGCCGAGGCCCAGTCGAGCGGCAGGCCGTACTGCTTGCCGTCGGTGAACTTCCACGAGTTGACGCCCACGGAGAACTTCTTCAGATCGAAGTTGTCCTTCTTGATGTAGTCGTCGAGCGGCAGCAACTGGTGCTGGCTCGCGTAGGCCTGCAGGTACTGCACGCTGTCCTGGAACGCGTCGGGCGCGGTGCCCGCGACGAAGCCGGCGGTGAGCTTCGTGAAGTAGTCGGCCACGGTGTACTGGGAGATCTTCACCGTGGTGCCGGGGTTGGCCTTCTGGAACGCGTCGGCGCACACCTGGTAGGCGGCGGCCTGGTGGTCGTCCCAGGTCCACCAGTTCACGGTGTTGCCGCCGGCGTCGGCCGAGCCACCGCCGCAGCCGGCCAGCACTGCTCCGAGCACCGCCGCCAGCCCGGTGGCGGCCCAAGTGCGGATCTTCATGGGTTTCCTCGCTTCCGCGCCACTCGGGACGCTTCTCCACTCCACTGTGGATTTAAAACTTGAGGGATTTCAAAACTGACTTTCAGCTGCCCGGCTTGAGCAGCGACGCGAACGTGGCCAGCACGTTCTCCAGGTCCTGGCCCCCGCCGGCCTCGTGCCCGTTGTACTCCCACACGTCGAGGTGTTTCGGGCCGCGATAAGCTTTGTAGGCACCGAAAACCGTCGACGGCGGGACGATGTCGTCCATCAGCCCGATCGAGAAGTGCGCCGGGGCGGTGGCGCGGCTCGCGAAGCCGACACCGTCGAAATAGGACAGCACTTCGAACGTCCGCTCGACCTCGTGCCGTTGTGCGGCCAGGTAACCGGCGAGCTCGGTGTACGGCGCCTTGCCCGCGATCAGCGAGGCGCGCCGGAGGTCGCACAGGAACGGCGCCTGCGCGTAGAGCGCCGCGACGTCCGGCACGAGCGCCGCCGCGGCCAGGGCGATCCCGCCGCCCTGGCTGTTGCCCGCCACCGCGACCCGGTCCGGGTCGACGACCTCGAGCGCCCGCGCGGCCTCCACCGCGCGCGCCGCGTCGGTGAACACGCGACGGTAGAAGTACGTTTCCCGGCTGGTGATCCCGCGGGTCAGGAATCCCGGGAACGACGGGCCGCTGCCCACCGGGTCGCCGGTCGTGCCGCCCGCGTGCGCGCCGCCCTGGCCGCGGACGTCGACCTGCAGCTGCGCGTAGCCCGCGGAAGCCCAGACCAGCTCCTCGAGCGCGCTGCCGCGGCCGCTGCCGTAGCCGTGGAACTGCACGACGGCGGGCAACGGACCGGGCTGGTTCCTGGGCACGCGCAGCCAGGCGTGGATGGGGTGGCCGCCGAAGCCGGCGTAGGTCACCTCGAACACGTCGAGTGTCCGCAGCACGGTCTCGACCGGGGTGACGGTGAGGTCGAGCTCGTACTTCGCCGTCTCCGCGAGGGTTTCCCGCCAGAACTCGTCGAAGTCTTCCGGGGCCCGGTACGCGCTCGTGTACGTCCGCAGCTGCGCCGGCGGCAGGTCGGTCAACATCAGAACTCACCGTCCAATTCGGACACTTCGCCGACGGCGACCTTGACCGTCGTGCCGCCGCCGGGCCACCGGACCACGACGTCGTCGCCGGCATCGCCGGACAACCGCGTCACCCGAGCCGACACGACCTTCCCGGTCTGCCAGGTGACGTCCACTGCCAGTCCGCCGCGCGCCCGAAGCCCGCGGGCCGTGCCGTCCGGCCACGCCGAGGGCAACGCGGGCAGCAGGTCGATCGCGCCGGCGTGACTTTGCACCACGAGCTCCGCGAGCCCGGCCGGAAAGCCGTAGTTGCCGTCGATCTGGAACGGCGGGTGGGTGCTGAACAGGTTGGGCAGCAGCCCGCCCCACTCGGAGCCGTCCACGGGCGCGTCGCGGTGGCGGTCGCCGGTGAACGGCTGCGTCGCCTCGGAAAGCAGCGAACGCGCGGTGTCCCCGTCGCCGAGCCGGGCGCGCAGCGCGATCTTCCACGCCCACGACCAGCCCATCGCGCCCGGGCCACGGCGGTCCAGCAACGCGGTCGCCGCCGCGCCCAGCTCCGCACCGGCGGTGATCTGGTCGAGCGGGTACACGGCGATCATCTGCGACATGTGCCGGTGCTTCGGGTCCTGCTCGGGCAGGTCCTCGGCCCACTCCGCGAGCCAGCCGCCGTCGGTCACGCGCAGCGGACGCAGGCGCGGCAACGCCGCGGTGATCTCGGCCGCCACCGGGTGCTCGATGCCGAGCGCTTCGGCCGCCGCGAGCGTGCGCGAGAAGACCGCGCGGATCAGCGCAGTGTCCATCGTCACCGACCAGGTCAGCGACTCGGGCTCTCCGGCCTCGGAGACGAACAGGTTCTCGGGTGACGTCGAGGGGATCGTGTCGAGGAACCCGTCCGGGCCTTCGGTGAGCCAGTCGAGGCAGAACTCGGCGCAGCCCTTGAGCAGCGGCCACGCCGTCTCGCGCAGGAACGCGGCGTCGCGCGTGAAGTCGTAGTGGTCCCAGGCGTGCTGAACGAGCCACGCGCCGCCCATCTGCCAGATCGCCCACGACGGGTTGCCGTGGCCCATGCCCACCGGCAGAGCCCAGCCCCACGGATCGGTGTTGTGGTGGGTGACCCAGCCGCGGGTGCCGTAGAGCTCCCGGGCGACGTCGGCGCCCGTCACCGCGAGCTTGCCCAGCAGGTCGAACAGCGGCGTGTGGCACTCGCCGAGCCCGGTCGTCTCGGCGGCCCAGTAGTTCATCTCGGTGTTGATGTTCACGGTGTAGTTCGACGACCACGCCGGGCGCAGCTCTTCGTTCCAGATGCCCTGCAGGTTCGCGGGCGGCGCACCGGGCCGGGACGACGTGGCCAGCAGGTAGCGGCCGTAGGCGAACATCACCGTGGCGGTGAGCTGTTCGTCCTTTCCGGACAGGACGTCGGCGGCCACGTCGTAGGTGCCCGCACGGTGGTGCCCGAACTGCAGGCTCGCCGCCGCGAGCAACGGCCGGAGGTCGGCTTCGTGCTTTCGCAAGAGCTCATCGGCGCCCTCGGCCAACGCGGTCGCGGCGGTTCCGGCGGCCACGGCCTGGTGGCGTTCGCGGGACCGGGGTGCCGTGCCGGACCAGACGTCGGCGGCGTTGGTGGAGCTGGCCATCGTCAGCAGCAACCGCGTCGCTCCGGCCACGCTGAGCGTGCCATCCACAGTGGACACTGCGCCGTCCGCGTCGAGCCGCAGAGCGAGCGCGCCGAACGGGTCGTAGCCCGGCCGCGCCCGGTCGGCGTAGCGCAGCGGCTCGGCGACCTCCGGTTCGTGCTTCGGGGCGCCGTCCACCGGCAGCTCGATCCCGAGCGTGATCCCGCTGTCCTCGACGAGCCGCGTGACCTCACGCAGGGGCGTGCTCAGCTCCACGGCGAGGTCGACGGGCGCCGACGCCGTCAGGGAAATCACCAGCGCGCCGGCGGGCCGGCTCGCCCACACCGCACGGTCCACAGTGGTCCCACCAACGGACAGTCGTTCGCTGACCACACCGTTGGCCAGGTTGAGCTGACGGCCGCGGCTCTCGCCGTCCGGCAGCGTCACCCAGACGTCGCCCCACGGCAGGAACTCCTGGCTGTACGGCCCCTCGAACGACATCAGCAACGCTTCGGCCCGCCGGTAGTCCCGCGCTCGCACGGCCTCGCGGACCTCCGCCAGCCGCTGCGGTCCGGCACCGGCGGCGACGACGTCCGCCAGCGCGTCGACCGGGCCGGCGGGAGTGCCGGACCAGACCGTCGCGTCGTTGAGCTGCACGCGGCTACGGCCGGCGCCGCCGAACACCATCGCGCCGAGCCGGCCGTTGCCCACGGGGCTCGCCTCGGTCCACTCGACCGCGGGCGCGGCCCAGCCGAGGCACAGATCTTCGTTCGTCACAGCAGTTCTCTCACTTGAGCCCGGTGAACCCGATGGAGTTCACGATCCGCCTGCCGAACACCATGAACACGAGCAGCATCGGCAGCGCGGCGATGATGGTCGCGGCCATCAGGCCCGACCAGTCGAGCGCCTCCTGCGGCGACGACTGCTTGAACACCGCCAGCGCCAGCGTCAGCGGGCTCGTGGACGTGTCGGACGAGACAAGCAACGGCCAGAAGTAGTCGTTCCAGGTGTTGATGAAGGTCAGCAACGCGAGCGTCGCGATCGGCGCCGAGCACATCGGCAGCACGATCCGGAAGCACACGCGCAGCGGTCCGGCGCCGTCGATGATCGCGGCTTCCTCGATCTCGGTGGAGAGCCCGAGCATGAACTGGCGCAGGAAGAAGATGTTGAACGCCGAGAAGAACGCGTTGGGCAGCACCAGGCCGGCGAACGTGTTGAGCAGGCCCAGGTCCTTCACCAGCACGAAGTTCGGCAGCAGCGTGAGCACCTGCGGCACCATCAGCGCCGTGAGCAGGATGGAGAACACGGTGTTGCGCCCGCGCCAGTGCAGCCGCGCGAAGGCGTAGGCCGCGATGGCGGAGAAGAACACCGTGCACACGGTGAGCAGGGCCGCGTAGATGATCGAGTTGCGCAGCGCCAGCGTCAGGCCGAGCGACGCGCCGGAACCGCCCTGCGCCGCGGCTTCGGCCGGCGACGCCAGCCCGAGGGCGCGCTTGAACGCGCCGAAGGTGAAGTCGACCGGGAAGAACGACGACGGGTCGGTGGAGAGCGAGTAGTTGTTGGACAGCGCGGTGCGCAGCATCCAGTAGAACGGGAAGATCGTGACCAGCAGGATCACCACGACGTAGGCCCAGGCGAGGATGCGGCCCACGGACACGGGCTTGCGTGTGCGGGCGGGTGCCGGTCGAGTCAGCGTAACCATGTCCCTGCCCTAGTTCGTGTCGGATTCGTTGGCGCGCGCCATGCGCAGCTGCGTGAACGTGATGGCGATGAGGAGGACGAACAACGCGAGCGACATCGTGGCCGCGTAGCCGAAGTCGAACTGGCGGAACGCCTTGTTGTAGATGTACATCTGCAGCACGTTGGACGCGTTCTCCGGCCCGCCCTGCGTGGTCACGGCCACGATGTCGAAGATCTGGAACGAGCTGATCACCGTAAGGATCACGACCATCACGAGGATCGGGCGCAGCAACGGGATCGTGAGGCGGCGGAACATCTGCACCTCGCTCGCGCCGTCGATGCGGCCGGCCTCGTAGATCGTGGCCGGGATCGTCTGCAGGCCCGCGAAGATCAGCACCGCGTTGTAGCCCATGGACTTCCACACGTTGATCGCGGCCAGCGTCGGCACGGCCCAGCCGCCGGAACCGAGGAACAGCACGGGGTGGCCGAAGATCTTGGTGATCAGCACGTTGAGGATGCCGAGGCTCGGGTCGAGCAGCAGTGACCACGTGAGCGCCGTGACCACGCCGGAGATCAGGAACGGCAGGATCAGCAGGCCGCGCACGGTCGTGGAGGCCGCGAGCCGGTGCAGGATCACGGCGGTCAGCAGCGACACGAGCATGCCGAGGACCACGGACAGCACCACGAAGTAGATCGTGACGAGCAGCGACTTCCAGAACACACCGTCGCTGATGAGCTCCGTGAAGTTGGCCAGGCCGATCCACTTCGGAGCGGACAGCACGTGGAACTCGGTGAAGCTCAGGTAGATGCCGCGGAAGGTCGGGTAGGCGAAGAACACGCCGAACCCGAGGATCGCCGGCAGCACGAGCAGCCACGCGATCTTGGCGTCGTGCCGGTGCGCGGCGGCGCCAGGCCGGGTCCTGCGCGGTCTGTCCACCCGGGACGCCGCGGCGGCGCCTCGCACGGGAAGGCTGTTGTTGTGCGTGGTCACCACCACGGCGTCTCCTCACTCGTGTCCGTGGGTGGCGGCTTTCACCGCCACCCACGGGGTTGTCAGACGGTCAGCTGGTCCACGTCGAACACGCTGTCGCTCGGGTTGCCGAAGATGACCTGGTTGTTGCCGGCCATCAGGTAGATCGGCACCGTGATCGTGCGTGCGGTGTTCCAGTCGTTGTCGTTCGTGCCCGGCGCGGGGAGCCGGAACGAGCTGCCGTTGACCGTGACCACGGCCGAGCGGCTGGTGTCACCGTCGACGTAACCGAGCTTCACCAGGTACGTGCCTTCGGCGGCGACCTTGATGTTGTTCATGGTCAGCAAGCCGCTGCCACCGATGTAGCCGACCTTCTTGCCGCCGGAGCAGGCGCAGTCGTACACCGTCGCGCCGCCGCCGGGGCTGCCGTTCTCCGCCTCGTAGACGACGGGGCCGGTCGCGGCGGGCGTCACGTAGGACACCGCGGTGCTCGCGGCGGAGCTGCGGCCGAGGCGGTCGTGGGCGACCACCGTGAAGGTGTACGACGCCGAAGGCTTGAGGCCGTTGACGGTCGTGCTGGTGCCGCTCGCCGAGGCGACCTTGCGGCCGTCGGCGAGCACGTCGTAGCCGGTCACCGGGGCGAGCTTGCTCGCCGACGCGTCCCAGGCCAGCGAGACGCTGGTCGGGGTCGAGGCCGTGCCGTGGACGACGGCCGGGGCCGAGACCTGCACCGGGTTGACCGGGGTCAGGCGCAGCAGCTTCGAGCCGTGGACGGGCAGAGTCGCGGTGAAGGAACCGTTCCTCAGCCCCAGTTCCTGGTGGCTCCAGAGGTCACGGGCCTTGGCCGCGCCGGTGAGGCCGAAGTCGCCGAAGTTCGCGGTGACCGACGTCGGGGCGGAGCCGAGGTTGAACAGCGCCACCGTGTAGCTGCCGTCGGCGTTGCGGGCGTACCAGACCTGCTGGTCACTCTTCTGGCTCACGGGCTTGGCCGGCACACCGGCCTGGTCGACGGCGATGACCTCGTCGTTGGTGAGCAGCTTGGTGCCGTAGTCGTCGAGCTGCGTGAGGTCGTCACCCAGGTAGAGCGGCGCGGATTCGATGGCCCAGAACGTCATGTAGCTCTGGCGCTCGGCCTCGGTGATGCCGTCCATCTTGCCGCTGCCGACGTCGAGGGAGTCGAGGTTGTTCCAGTGGCCCGGGCCGGCGTCGGGGATGTACTGCACGACGTCGTTCCAGCGGCCCTTCACCGAGTTGTTCCAGGTGACGAGGGTGTCGCAGTAGCACTCGACGTCCGTGTCGATGCGCCAGCCGTTGGAGTTGGCCTTCCAGGTGCCGATCTGGTTGTGCGACAACGACCACGACAATACGAACTGCATCGGGCGGCCGGTCTTCTTCAGCGCGGCCGACCACGCCTTCACGTCGGGGGTGTTGTCGTGCGCCGCGTCGCCCTTGAACGAACCCGGGCCGACGCCGTCGAGCTTGAGGAAGTCGACGCCGAAGCCGGCGAGCACGTCGGCCTCGGACTGGATGTAGGCCTGGGCGCAGGGGCTGGCGAAGTTGATCTGGTACGACTGGTTGTCCCAGCCGCTGGTCTGGCGCAGGTCGGGGTAGACCAGGTCACGCGTGTGGCAGTCGGTGGTGCCGAAGATCGGCGAGTTGCCGTCGTTGTAGGCCTTGAGGTCCAGGCCGACCGCGAGGTAGGAGCCGAGCTTGAGGCCCTTCTTGTGCACGTAGTCGGCGACGTACTTCATGCCGTCGGGGAACTTCTTCGCGTCGACGACCGGGCGGCCGTACTGGTCGAAGGAGCCCACCCAGCCGGCGTCGATGTTGACGTACTCGTAGCCATGCTGCTTGAACTTCGCGGCCAGGATGTCGGCCTGCTGCAGCACGTGTGCTTCGTTGAGCCAGCTGCCGCCGCCGGTCGGGTTCACGCCGGGGTAGTTGGTGGACTCGAGGCTCCAGCTGCTCCAGCCCATGTAGGGCTTCTGGGCGATTTGGGTGCTTTTCTGGGTGTTCTGGATGTTCGGGGTGTTCTGCGTGGGTGCGGCGGAGGCGGGGATCTGGATCGCCGAAAGCGTCAGCACCGAGGCCGCGATCCCGGTGAGCACGGCGAACTTCCGTCTCCCGGTTCTGCCCGATGTTGGCATGACCACTCCTTCGAGGTCGGACCTTGGCACCGGACGGCCCGCGCGCCGCCCGGAGTTCCTGCTGACTTCAGCCACTTCGGGGGTGGGCTTCAGTCGCTGAGCGCGCCCAGACATCGGAGGTCCTGGCGCGGAAAGTCACTCGTTGCCGGCGTTCTTCGCGAAGCACCGGCCGGCCGGCGGCGGTGACCGATCGCCGTCCCGCATCCCGGGACGACGACCTTTCGCCTTGCTGCCACCACAGACACCTCTTCCGGACCGCAGATCCTATAGGATATGTGAAACGAGATTCTTACCTCGCCGTTCGACGGTGTCAACGAGCTCGCGGACAAAGATCTGACGAATAGGCCCCAGAGTCCAGCGGCCGCGAACACGGGCAGAATTAATTTGACAACTGACCGTGAGAGCCGCAGGTGGGAGCACCCGGGGTCGGCCGCTTCGTAGTCACGATCGTTATCTGTCGGTGGCGGCGGATAGCGTCGGCCGGGTGCTGAAAACCCTTGCCGTGGAGAACTACCGGTCGTTGCGTGATCTGGTGCTGCCGATGTCGGAGCTGACGGTGGTGACGGGCGCGAACGGAAGCGGAAAGTCGAGCCTCTACCGCGCCCTGCGTCTGCTGGCCGACGCCGCGCACAACGGCGCCGTGGCCGCTTTGGCCCGCGAAGGCGGCCTGCCCTCCACGCTGTGGGCCGGCCCGGAGGCCATCGGGCGCGCGGTCCGTTCCGGGCGCGCTCCCGTGCAGGGCACGCGCCGCACCCAGGCGGTCGGCCTGCGGCTGGGGTTCTCGGGCGACGAGTTCGGCTACGCCCTGGACCTCGGGCTGCCGATCCCGAGCTCGTCGATGTTCTCCCTCGACCCGGAGTTCAAGCGCGAATGCGTGTGGTCCGGCCCGGCCTTGTCCCCGCGCACCCTGCTCGCCGACCGCGCGGGCCCGACCTTGCGCGTCCGCGACTCGACCGGCGCGTGGCCGCCCGAGCCGCAGCCCATCGGCCTGACGGACAGCATGCTGAGCTCCTTCCCCGCCCCGGAGCTCCTCCTGCTGCGCGAACGCATCCGCGCGTGGCGCTTCTACGACCACTTCCGCACCGACGCCACCGCCCCGGCCCGCGAATCCCGCATCGGCACCCGCACCCCCGTCCTCGACCACGACGGCGCCGACCTCGCCGCGGCCCTGCGTACGATCCAGGAGTCGGGCGACGCCGGGGCCCTGGAGTCCGCCGTTCAGGACGCCTTCCCCCGCGCCTCGGTGGACATCACGTCAGCCGACGGCCGTTTCGAACTGCGGTTCCAGCAGCACGGGCTGCTTCGCCCCCTCACGGCGGCCGAACTTTCGGACGGGACGTTGCGGTACCTGCTGTGGGTCGCCGCGTTGCTGAGCCCACGGCCGCCGGAACTGCTGGTCCTCAACGAACCCGAGACAAGCCTGCACCCGGAACTCCTGCCGGCCCTGGCGGCGCTGATCACCCGAACAGCCCGCCGCGCGCAACTTGTGGTGGTGTCACACTCCCAACCACTGGTCCGCGCCCTGGACTCCACGGGCGCAGCCCTGCTGGAACTCGAAAAGGACTTCGGCGCCACTGTCCTTTCCGGACAGGGGCGGTTGGACCGGCCCTCGTGGCACTGGCCGAAGCGGTAAGGCGGCGGCCACCTCGGCGGTCGATGCTTCGATCACGGCGCGCTGGACTCGTCGCAGCGGAAGCGCTGCCGGGCAAAGCACGCCGTCGCGCGCAAGCAGCCCAGCACCGCTCGCAGCGAGCACAACCTTCCGACATCATCGGCCGATCCCCTGCACCGCCCGCATACCCGAGCGACCAGCGAGGTCCGGCGCCAGCGTCCTTTCCGAACACAGGGCTCACCACCTTCTGGAACTGGCCGAAGCGGTAATACGGCAGCTGCGGAACGTCTCACACAGGAACGATCTCCGGCTCCGCACACCCGTCAGGCACCGGCACCATCGTGGCCCTGCACGGTGAAAATCGGTTGCCCACCACCCCCTCCACGGTCAGGCTTCCCCGCATGACCACAACCACCGCGCCGCACGCCACGCCCCTCGCCCCCGTCCGGGTGCGGCGTGGGCAGCAGGGCGCGCCACGGGGGTGTGATCGGGCGCGGTCGTGACGGCGGCGCTGGTCGCCGGGGCGCTCGCGGGGTACGGGATCGCCGTGCCGGTGGGGGCCGTCGGGGCGGTGCTGGTGGGGCTGGCGGCGCGGACGTCGGTGCGGGTCGCCGTCGCGGCGGCGCTCGGGGTGGCCAGTGCGGATGGCGTCTACGCCGTCGTCGCGGTGAGTGGTGGGGCGGCGCTCGCGCCGGTGCTGGTGCCGGTGGCGGGGCCGTTGCGGTGGGCGTCGGTGGTGGTGCTCGTGGTGCTCGCGGCGCACACCGCGGTGGGCGGGTGGCGGAGGTACCGCGCCGGCGAAACGCCCGAAGCCGAGGCCGCGCCGCCGGGACCAGCTCGTGCGTACCTGAGTTTTCTCGGTCTCACCCTGCTGAATCCGGCAACGATCGTGTACTTCACGGCCATCGTGGTCGGCGGTACGGCGTCGGGCGCGGTGTTCGCGCTGGCCGCGTTCGTCGCGTCGGCGAGCTGGCAGCTGCTGCTCGCGGGTGGCGGGGTGTTGCTGGGCCGCGTGCTCGCCGGCCGTCGGGGACGGTTGGGGACCGCGTTGGTGTCGAGCGTAGTGATCGTCGTGCTGGCCGTCCGGCTGGTCGTGCCGGACTGAGCGATTTACATCCGCGGCCGCGCCCGGTAGAGATGATCATCAAGCGACCCGGAGGTTCCGACGATGGTGCGTCCTGCCGTAGTTCTCGCGGTGCTGCTGTTCGGACTTTCCGGCGTCACCCCCGTCGCGCAACCGGAGTGGCACCGGCAGACGCCGCCGTTGAGTACACCGTGGACGGACGCGGTCTCCCCCACCAATGCGTTGCCCGAGTACCCGCGTCCGCAGCTCACCCGCGACGCGTGGCAGAACCTCAACGGCGTCTGGGAATTCGAGCCGGCCCTCACCGCCGAGCCACCCTTCGGACGGCAGCTGCACGAGAAGATTCTCGTCCCCTACCCCGTCGAATCGGCCCTCTCCGGCATCATGCGCCACGAGACCCACATGTGGTACCGCCGCACCTTCGATATCCCGGAACCCTGGCGCTCCCAACGGATCCTGCTGCACTTCCAAGCCGTCGACTACGACACCACCGTGTACGTCAACGGCCACGAAGTCACTCGCCACGCCGGCGGCTACGACTCTTTCAGCGCCGACATCACCGACGCCCTGACCACCGGCCCACAGGAGCTCGTCGTCGGCGTCACGGACACGACCGGTGATGGCCAGCCGCTCGGCAAACAACGCGCGCCGGGCGCCGGAGTCTTCTACACGCCGTCGTCGGGAATCTGGCAGACCGTCTGGCTGGAACCGGTGAGACCAGTGCACATCACCCGCGTGGACACCACCTCGAACACCACGACCGGTGAGGTCACCCTCACCGTCCAAGGCGCCGACGGCACGCCCTTCCGCGCCACCGCCTCCGACCACGGCCACATCGTCGCCCAGGCCGAAGGCACCGCAGGCCACCCCACCACGCTCACCGTCGGCCACCCCCGGCTGTGGTCACCCGACGACCCGTTCCTCTACGACCTGCGCGTCACACTGTCCACAGGGGACACCGTCGGCTCCTACTTCGGCGTCCGGTCCGTCGCGGTCGAGAACCACCGCATCCTGCTCAACGGCAAGCCGTTCTTCCAGCTCGGCCCGCTCGACCAGGGGTTCTGGCCCGACGGCCTGTACACTGCCCCCACCGACGCCGCCCTGGAATTCGATCTGCAGCAGGAAAAAGCCCTCGGCTTCACGATGGTCCGCAAGCACCTCAAGGTCGAACCCGACCGCTGGTACTACCACGCCGACCGCCTCGGCCTCCTCGTCTGGCAGGACATGCCGGCGATGACGGAGAACGTCACCCCGGCACCCCAGGCCCGCGCGAACTTCGAGATCGAGCTGCACCGGGTGATCGACCAGCACCGCTCGTTCCCGTCCATCGTCACATGGGTCCCCTTCAACGAGGGCTGGGGCGACTTCGACGTCGCTCGCGTCGCCGACGAGATCGCCGCCTGGGACCCCACGCGCCTCGTCGACGCCGAATCCGGCGTCAACTGCTGCCGCTCCCAACCCGACACCGGTCACGGCGACCTCCTCGACGACCACACCTACCCCGGCCCCGGCACCCCACCGCTCGACCCCGTCCGCGCCACCGTCGACGGCGAATACGGCGGCCTGGGCCTGAAGGTCCGCGGCCACGAGTTCGACCCGCCCGGCAGCTTCGCCTACGAGATGGAACCCGACAGCGCGGCCCTGACCAGGCGTTACGTCGAGCTCCAGCAGCGGCTCGGCACCGAGGTCCGCCGCGGCCTGTCCGCCGCCGTCTACACGCAGCTCACCGACGTCGAGAAGGAAGTCAACGGTTTCCTCACCTACGACCGCCGCGTCCGCAAGCTCGACTTCGCGGTGGCCCGGAGGGCGAACCTCGCCGTGCAATCCGCCGCGCGGTAACCGACGATCCCATACGGTCGGAGCATGACCGAAGAAGAGCGTTACGCACTCGGCCTCGAGACCATGAACGCCGTGAACGAAGGCAGTGCCCAGAAGGTGCTGGACGGGCTGGGTGACGTCGCGCCCGAGCTGGCGCGGCAGATCGTGTCGTGGGGGTTCGGCGAGATCTACTCGCGGCCGGCGCTCGCGCCGCGGGACCGGCAGCTGCTGACGATCGGCATGCTGACCGCGATGGGCGGGTGCGAGCCGCAGCTGGAGCTGCACATCGGGACGGCGCTGAACGTCGGCCTGACTCCCGCGGAGATCGTCGAGGCCTTGCTGCAGTCGGCGGGGTACTGCGGGTTCCCGAAGGCGCTCAACGCGACCGCCGTGGCGAAGAAGGTCTTCGGCGAGCGCGGGCTGCTGCCGGTGCGTGAAGCGTGAAGGTCGTGCTGTTCGGGGCGACCGGGATGGTCGGCCAGGGCGCGTTGCGGGAGTGCCTGCTGGACGAACGCGTGGAGCAGGTGCTCACCGTCGGGCGGACGGCGACCAGCACCGAGCACCCGAAGGTGACGGAGCTGGTGCCCGACGATCTCGACGACCTCGGCCCGCACGCCGAGCAGCTCGCGGAGTACGACGCGTGCTTCTTCTGCCTCGGCGTCTCCTCGGCCGGGATGCCGGCGCAGGAGTACGAGCGGATCACCTACCAGCTCACGCTTTCCGTCGGCCGCACCTACGCGACGGCACGGCCCAACGCCACCTTCATCTACGTCTCCGGCGCCGGCACCGACAGCTCGGAACGCGGCCGCGTGCGGTGGGCGCGGGTCAAGGGCGCCACCGAAAACGCGCTGGCGCGGCTGCCGCTCGACGCGTACGCGTTCCGGCCCGGGTTCATCCAGCCGCAGCACGGCATCACGTCGAAAACGCCGCTGTACCGCGTGATGTACCGCGTCACAACGCCGCTTTTCCCACTGCTCCAACGGCTCCCGGCGATGTTCATCACGACCGAGGTGCTCGGGCGCGCGATGATCTCCGTCGCGGCCGACGGCTACCCGCGGCGGATCCTGGAGTCGCGCGACCTCAACGACGTCGGGCGACGAGACCGGCCAGGAGGTTCGCCAGGCCCTCGGTGAGGTTCTCCGCGAACAAGTCGGCGCCCGGCGCGACGCCCAGCTCCGCGCTGGCCGTCGCGACGGCCTCGGTCGGGTTGGCGTAGGGCCACAGGCCGGCGACGATCACGAACACCGCGCCCGCGAAGTGCGCCGCGCCGGCGGGCGAGAGCTCCGGGACCTCGTCGCGCACCAAGCCGGCCAGCCGGTCGATGTTGGCGGCCGCGCGGTGTTTGAAGCTGCGCGCGGTGTCCACGGAGATGTTGCGCTCCAGCACCGACGCCATGGAGCTGACCAGCTCGCACAGCAGCCGGTCTTCCCGCAGCGTGCGGGCGATCGTCGCGGCCACGCGTTCCTCGCGCACGAAACCGGGTCCGTCGACCGACACGGCGGTGAGCGCCCGCGCAGTGGCGTCCAGCCACCGCTGCCACGCCTCGTCGAGCACCTCGAGGAAGATCGCTTCGCGACTGTCGAAGTAGCGCAGCACGTTGGACTTCGCGAGCCCGACGCGGTCACTGAGCTCCCGCAGGCTGATGTCGGCGACCGGCCGTTCGCGCAGCATCGCCGTGGCCGTCGCGAGGATCGTGGCGCGCCGGGCCTCGACCTGCTCGGGGCGGCGGGCGCGCTGAAAACCGGTGCTCACAGGCCTGAGGTTAGCAGCCCAGCAGTCTGTTAACCCGCCGAGAGGGCGATAAAGAACCATCGGTCTGTTGAGCCGACACTGTGGCCCAGCTCGCACCGGCTCGCGGGCGTCCGGCTTCCCGAACGCCCGCGAGCCTGGGTAAGAACGGGTCAGGAGATGACGAGGCTGGCGATCTTTCCGTCGCGCAGGTCGATCGTCATCGTGCCGGTGCCGTTGAAGCGGTTGCTCTTCACGCCGAGCGTGAGGACGTAGTTGTCCGCGCCCTTGCCGGGCTTGATGCCCTTCACGGTGAAGTTCGCCCCGACCCCGATGTTGTCGGTTTCGTTCCAGCTCAGCACACCTTCGTGGCCGTGGAACTTGCGTCCCCAGTCCTCGAGGAACGCGTCGGAGGTGAAGGCGTCGACGAAGCTCTCGGCGTCGGCCTTGTTGGTGGCGTCCACGAACTGCTGGATCGCGGCCGGCACCTGCGGGGAGTCCGAAGTGGTCATACCCGGATTCTGCCCGGCGGGCGCCGGACGCGCCTCCCCCTCACGGGACTTGACCCGCCGGTAGCTCCAGATCAGCAGGGCGAACAGGATGACCCCGGAGAGGATGATGCTCGACCCGGTGCTCCAGCCGCTGAACGGCAGCCAGTCGACCGTGCCCCACACGATGCCGGCGGCGAAGAGCGCCAGGCCGGCGAGCACCGAACCCGCGATCCGCAGCGGCGAGGCCACGCTGTCCTCGGCGGCCTTCATCGCCCGCGTGCGCACCGGGTCGACGAACCGTTCCAGCGCCGGGAACTGCGAGGCCAGCACCACCAGACCCGCGAGCACCAGCAGCAACCCGGGTCCCGGCAGCACCAGCAACGCGACCCCGACGAGGAACAGCAAGCCGCCCACCACCGCGGCGAACGCCTGCTTCACCGGTTTGCCGAGTTCCACGCGGCCCCCTCCTGTCCGTTTCAGCCAGTGTGCCTGGCTCACGGACCGGGCGCCCGGAGAAACTCCGGACCGCCCCCGCGCACGCGTCCGAAGTGGACCGACCGTGAACGGCTGGGACCGGCCGAGGACCGGGCGTCAGGCCTGCGCGCCGAGGTGCGCGCCGAGCTTGTCGAGCCAGTCACCCGTGCCCTGCTCGCGCCACGCCGGCTCCTCGTGTCCGTCGAGGAACGTGCCCTGTTCGGTGAGCACCAACCGCGTGCCGTCGCCGTCCGGGACGAGCTCGACCGTGGTGACCGAGACCGTCGCCAGGCCCGCGGGACCGCTCAGGGCCCCGGAGTAGACGATGCGTTCGCCGTCGACGATGTCGTGGTAGTCGGCCGTGAAACTGAGGTCGCCGCTGCGGTTGGTCTCCCGGCCGCCGACGCGGAAGTCCAGCGAGTGCTCGGCCGCGCCGAACCAGCTCGCCTTCGCGGCCGGATCGGCCCACGCGGCGAAGACACGCGCTGGCGGCGCAGGGTAACGGCGTTCGAGAGTGAACGTGGAATGTTTGACGTCGGTCATGACGTGTTCCCTTCCTGTCGGTCGGTGGTCAGAAAGCCACCGAGACGGTCGAGCCGGTGTTCCCAGCCGGTGCGCTGCTCGCCCAGCCACTGCTCGGCCAAGCGCAGGCCTGCCGGTTCCAGCCGGTACGTGCGGACCCGGCCGGCCTTCTCCGAAGCCACCAGCCCGCACGACTCGAGCACCCGCAGGTGCTGCATCACGGCGGGCAGCGACATCGCAAACGGCTGCGCCAGCTCCTTCACCGCGGCGGGTCCGGTGACCAGCCGCGCCACGAGCTCGCGCCGGGTCGCGTCGGCGAGCGCCTGGAACACCCGGTCGAGCTGATGGTCAACCATGTGCTTAACCATGCGCCCGGCTCGCCCAATAGTCAAGTAGATGCTTAACTAAAAATCTCGCGGGGCCCTGTCGGTCCAGGCGCTCCCCGGTGGTCGCAGAGACGAAACAGCTCGACCCCGCGCCCACGGCGCGGTAGGAAACCACCAGAGAGAAGGGCTAGCCGATGCGCTACATGATGCTGATCTGCGGACGGAGCCACGAGGACTCCCGGCCGGTGCCCGACGAACCGATGGACACGGCCACCGAGGCCTGGGTGAACGAGATGGACGGGCGGGGCGTGCGCCTGACCGGCAACCGGTTGCGGCCCGCGAGCATGGCGACCACCGTGCGCGTGAACGACGGCGAGGTGCTGCTGTCCGACGGGCCGTTCGCCGAGACGAAGGAGCAGATCCTCGGCTTCGACCTGCTGGAGTGCGAAAACCTCGACGAGGCCGTCGAGGTGGCGTCGAAGCACCCCGCCGCGAAGTACGGGCCGATCGAGGTCCGCCCGCTGTGGCTCTGGCCCGGGGAAACGCCCTGAGCGTCGAAGCCGCGGTCACGGCCGCCTTCCGCGAGGAGGGCGGCCGTGTGGTGGCCACGCTGATCCGGCTGACGGGCGACTGGGACCTGGCCGAGGAGTGCGTGCAGGAGGCGCTGGCTCGGGCACTGGAACGCTGGCCGCGCGACGGAGTGCCCCGGCGGCCGGCGGCGTGGCTCACCACCACCGCGCGCAACCACGCCCTCACGCGCCTCAAACGCAGCACGACGGAAGCCGCGAAGCTGCGCGAAGTCGCCGCCCTCGCGCCGACGGAGGAACCCGAAGCCGACCCCAGCGGTGTCCAGGACGACCGGCTGCGGCTCATGTTCACGTGCTGCCACCCCGCGTTGCCACTCGAAGGCCGCGTCGCGCTCACACTGCGGACGCTCGCCGGCCTGACGACGGCGGAGATAGCCCGCGCGTTCCTCGTGAGCGAGCAGACGATGTCGCAACGGCTCGTGCGCACGAAACGCAAGATCCGCGAAGCCGGCATCCCGTACCGCGTGCCACCCGCGCACCTGCTGCCGGAACGCACGGCCGCCGTGCTCGGCGTGCTGTATCTGCTGTTCAACGAGGGTTACGCCGCGACCGCCGGCGACGCGGCCGCACGCCACGACCTGTGCGTCGAGGCCATCCGGCTCACCCGCACGCTGCTGGAGCTCATGCCCGCCGAGCCCGAGATCGAGGGCCTGCTGGCGTTGCTGCTGCTCCAGCACTCCCACCGCGGCGCGCGGCTCGACGCCGACGGAGACCTCGTGACGCTGGAGGACCAGGACCGCGCCCGCTGGGACGCGGCGGCGATCGACGAAGGCCTCGCCCTCGTGGACACGGCGCTGCACCGCGGCTCCCCCGGCCCGTACCAGCTCCAGGCGGCCATCGCGGCCTGCCACGCGGCCGCCGCCACCGCGGCGGACACCGACTGGCCGCAGATCGCCGCGCTGTACGGGGAACTCGCGAAGCGCGTGCCGTCGCCGGTGGTGCAGCTCAACCGCGCGGTGGCCGTGGCGATGGCCGACGGTCCGGCCGCCGGCCTGGCGCTCGTCGACGCGATGGCGGGCGACCTCGACGGCTACCACCTGCTGCCGGCGACGCGCGCCGATCTGCTGCGCCGGCTGGGCCGCTGCGAAGAAGCCGCGGCCGCCTACCGCGCGGCGCTCGCGTTGGCCGGCAACGAAGCCGACCGCCGCTTCCTGCGCCGCCGGCTGACCGAGATCTCCCCCGGAACGCCGTGAAGGGCGCCTCGGGGGAAATCCCTCGAGGCGCCCTTCACGGAAGGTCGGCTAAAAGCCCTCGCCTGCGAGCAGCTGCTCGAACGGCAGCGACGTCAGCTCGTCCGAAGCCTTCGCCTCAGGTGCGGCCGAAACCGCCGCCGCCAGCTCGCCCGCCGCACGCTCGACGCGCCGCTGCAGCGTGCCGGTCGCGCTCGCGCTGCCCCAGTCCGACGAAGCGGCGTACACGCCCGTCGCCACGGGAATCGCGCGCAGGTAAGCGAAGAGCGGCCGCAACGCGAAGTCCAGCACGAGCGAATGCCGTTCCGTACCACCGGTCGCGGCGATCAGCACCGGCTTGCCGTCGAGTGCTTCCTTGTCCAGGACGTCGAAGAAGGACTTGAACATCCCGCTGTAGGAGGCGGTGAAGACCGGCGTGACGACGATGAGACCGTCGGCGTGCGTCACCGTGTCGATGACTTCCTTCAGCTTCGGGCTGGGGAAACCGGTGAGCAGGTTGTTGGTGACGTCCACGGCGGTGTCGCGCAGCTCGATCACCTCGACCACCGTGTCGGGACCCAGTGCGGTGCGCGTCGCGTCCGCCAGCCGGTCGGCCAGCAGCCGCGTCGACGACGGCTGGCTCAGCCCGGCGGTGACCACGGCGATGGTGCGTGCGGTCATTTCTGCCTTCTTCTTTCCGGGAAAGGGGTTCAGACGCGGGTTTCTTCGGCGGCTTCTTCAGTCGCTTCTTCGGCGTCGCGGGCGGCCTTCAGCGACTCGTGGGTCGGCGCGTCCGGCACGTGCGCGGGGCGCATCGACTCGAGCTCCTTGCGCAGCACCGGCACCACCTGCTCGCCGAGCAGGTCGAGCTGCTCCAGCACGGTCTTCAGCGGCAGGCCGGCGTGGTCCATCAGGAACAGCTGGCGCTGGTAGTCGCCGAAGTGCTCGCGGAAGGTCAGCGTCTTGTCGATGACCTCCTGCGGGCTGCCGACGGTCAGCGGCGTCTGCGACGTGAAGTCCTCCATCGAGGGGCCGTGCCCGTACACCGGCGCGTTGTCGAAGTACGGCCGGAACTCGTTCCACGCGTCCTGCGACTTCGGCCGGATGAAGGCCTGCCCACCCAGCCCGACGATGGCCTGGTCGGCCTTGCCGTGACCGTAGTGCTCGTAGCGCTGGCGGTAGAAGCCGATCAGCTGCTGGTAGTGCGACGTCGGCCAGAAGATGTGGTTGGCGAAGAACCCGTCGCCGTAGTACGCGGCGAGCTCGGCGATCTCCGGGCTGCGGATGGACCCGTGCCACACGAACGGGGGCACGTCGTCCAGCGGGCGCGGCGTGGAGGTGAAGCCCTGCAGCGGCGTGCGGAACTTGCCTTCCCAGTCCACGACCTCTTCGCGCCAGAGGCGGCGCAGCAGCGCGTAGTTCTCGATGGTGAGCGGGATGCCCTGGCGGATGTCCTGCCCGAACCACGGGTACACGGGGCCGGTGTTGCCGCGGCCCAGCATCAGGTCCACGCGACCGTCGGCCAGGTGCTGCAGCATCGCGAAGTCCTCGGCGATCTTCACCGGGTCGCTGGTGGTGATCAGCGTCGTGGACGTCGAGAGCGTGATCGTCTTCGTCTGCGCGGCGATGTAACCGAGCATCGTCGTCGGCGACGAGGGGACGAACGGCGGGTTGTGGTGCTCACCGGTCGCGAACACGTCGAGGCCGACCTCTTCGGCCTTGAGGGCGATCCGGACCATCGCCTTGATGCGCTCGTGCTCCGACGGCGTGGTGCCGTTGGTGGGGTCGGTCGTGACGTCGCCCACCGAGAAGATTCCGAACTGCATGACCGCTCCTCAGCCGGGTAGTTCGTGGTTCTTGCTTCCTTGCCTGCACAACTGCTCGCGGGAAAGAAGTATTCCATAGTGACCATGCGGGTGACCCGGCGCACTCCCCTCTCGGCACCCCTGAACCACGGGACTCTCGCCACACCGGGGCCCGAGCGCGCGGAAGCTGTCGGGGTGTGCGGATATCCTGCAGTACGGTGTCGGCTCGGGGCCTGCCCGGGACGCCACCGTCCGCAGGCACGGTCCCTGACCACATGCGTGCCTCAACCAGCCTGAACAACGCCGTACAGCGAGCCAAGATCCGGGAGAGCGACCTCGTGACTGCTGAGACTCTGTACGGGGCCGACGACCTCACGCACCTCGAGGGCCTCGAAGCCGTCCGCAAGCGCCCCGGGATGTACATCGGCTCCACCGACAGCCGTGGCATCAACCACCTGTTCTCGGAGATCGTGGACAACTCCACCGACGAGGGCGTGGCGGGACACGCCACGCGCATCGTCGTCACCATCCACGCCGACGGCAGCGTGCAGGTCGACGACGACGGCCGGGGCATCCCCACCGGCGTCCACGCGAAGTCGGGCCTTTCGGGCGTCGAACTCGTGCTCACGCGGCTGCACGCCGGCGGCAAGTTCGGCGGCTCCGGCTACAAGACCTCCGGCGGCCTCCACGGCGTGGGCGCGTCGGCGGTCAACGCGCTGTCGCACCGCTTCGACGTCACGGTGAAGCAGAACGGCAAAGTGCACCAGATGTCGTTCGCGCACGGGGTGCCCGGCACGTTCGACGCGCCCGGGCCCAAAGCGAAGTTCACGCGCCACTCCGGCCTGAACCTCGTCGGCAAGATGAAGCGCGGCGAGCGCAGCGGCACATCGATCCGCTACTGGTACGACGCGCGTTACTTCGAGACGGGCGCGGCGCTCGACGTCGAGGGCGTGCGCGCGAAGCTGCGCAACACGGCGTTCCTGGTGCCCGGCGTCACATACGTGCTGCGCACGGCCATCGAGGACACGATCAACGAGGAGACCTTCCACTACCCCCACGGGCTGGTGGACATGGTCGACTTCCTCACGCCGTCGGGCGAGAAGCCGGTGTGCGGCACCCTCGTGATCACCGGCGAGGGCACGTACAAGGAGAACGCGGCCGATGCCAACGGCGTGATGCAGTCCAATGTGGAGCGTCTCGCCGAGGTCGAGGTGGCGCTGCGCTGGGGCACCGGCTACGAGCGCACGGTGGAGTGCTTCACCAACACCATCCGCAACGTCCACGGCGGCACGCACCGGCGTGGTTTCGACCGCGCCGTCACGCGCGCGCTGCAGGACGCGATCGGCAAGACCCGCGGGCTGCTCAAGCCCAAGGAGGACTCGCCGACGCTCGAAGACGTGCTCGAGGGCATGACCGCCGTGATCCACGTGCGGCTGCCCGAGCCGCAGTTCACGTCGCAGACCAAGGACGAGCTGTCCACGGCCGGCATCACGCGGGTGATCCAGGGCATCGTCGACAAGCACGTGAAGGCGTGGGTCGACGACCGCAAGACCAAGTCCGAGGCGAAGGTCGTGCTGCAGAAGGTGGTCGACGCCGCGCGCGTGCGGCTCACCCAGAAGCAGCAGAAGGACGCCGCGCGACGCAAGACCGCGCTCGAGGGCGCGGCGATGCCGCCGAAGCTCGTCGACTGCCGCACCACGGGCGTCTCCCGCAGCGAACTGTTCCTCGTCGAGGGTGACAGCGCGCTCGGTTCGGCCCGCATGGCGCGTGTGTCGGAGTACCAGGCGCTGCTGCCGTTGCGGGGCAAGATCCTGAACGTGCAGAAGGCGTCGCTGGGCGACACGCTGAAGAACGCCGAGATCGCGTCGATCGTGCAGGTCCTCGGCGCGGGCACCGGCCGCACGTTCGACCTCACGACGATGCGCTACGGCCGCGTGATCCTGATGGCCGACGCCGACGTCGACGGCTCGCACATCCGCACGCTGCTGATCACGCTGTTCGCGAAGTACATGCGCCCCGTGATCGAAGACGGCCGGCTGTACGCGGCGATGCCCCCGTTGCACAAGCTCGTGACGAAGGGCCGCAACCCGGAGACGCACTTCACCTTCACGCAGCGCGAGATGGAGACGAAGTTCGCGGAGCTGGAAAAGGCGGGCAAGAGCATCGTCACGCCGGTGCCGCGGTTCAAGGGCCTCGGCGAGATGGACGCCGACGAGCTCTGGGAAACCACCATGAACCCCTCCACGCGCTCCGTCCGCCGCATCACCATGGACGACGCCGAAGCCGCCGAGAGCGCCCTGGAGCTGCTCATGGGCGAAAAGGTCGAACCCCGCCGCAACTGGCTCGTCGCCTCCTCCGACCGCGTCGACCGCGACGCCATCGACGTCTGACTTTCCTTAGCTACCAAGGAGTTCTACCGTGGCACGCCGCAAGGGCACCACCACCAAGGTCGATCCCAGCGCGTTCGACTCCGCCGGGGCCAACGTCTTCGACAACTCGCTCAAGACGGAGATCGAAGACTCCTACCTGGAGTACGCCTACTCGGTCATCCACTCCCGCGCCCTGCCGGACGCACGGGACGGGTTGAAGCCGGTGCACCGGCGGATCTTGTACTCCATGAACGAGAACGGCTACCGCCCGACGCACGCGTACGTGAAGTCCTCGCGCGTCGTAGGCGACGTCATGGGCAAGTACCATCCACACGGTGACGTCGCCATTTACGACGCCATGGTGCGGTTGGCGCAGGACTTCTCGCTCAACGTTCCACTGATCGACGGGCATGGCAACTTCGGTAGCCCCGACGATGGACCGGCAGCTTCGCGTTACACGGAAGCCCGCATGTCCCCGGAAGCCATGCAGCTCGTCGGCGAGCTCGGTGAAGACACCGTCGACTTCCGGCCCAACTACGACGGTTCCCTCGAGGAGCCCTCGGTGCTGCCCGCCGCGTTCCCGAACCTGCTGGTGAACGGCACGTCCGGCATCGCGGTCGGGATGGCGACCAACATGATCCCCCACAACCTCGGCGAGGTCATCGCGGCGGCGCGGTGGCTGATCACGCACCCGACGGCGACGCTCGACAAGCTGATGGAGTTCGTGCCCGGCCCCGACCTGCCGACGGGCGGCAAGTTGCTCGGCCTCGACGAGGTGCGGCGCGCGTACGAGACCGGGCGCGGCGTGGTGCGGATGCGCGCGAACGTCGAGACGGGGCCGCTGGAAGGCAGCCGCGGGCGGCAGGCGATCACGGTCGTCGAGCTGCCCTACGGCGTGGGTCCGGAGAAGGTGATCGAGAAGATCACCGACGAGGTCAACAAGTCCAAGCGGCTCACCGGCATCGCGGACGTCAAGGACCTCACCGACCGCGAGAACGGCACGCGGCTGGTCATCGAGTGCAAGGTCGGCGTGAACCCGCAGGCGCTGCTGGCGGACCTGTACCGGCTGACGCCGCTGGAGCAGTCGTTCGGCATCAACAACCTGGTGCTCGTCGACGGCCAGCCGCAGACGCTCGGGCTCAAGGAGCTGCTGGAGGTCTTCCTCCGCCACCGCTACGACGTGGTCACGCGGCGCACCAAGTTCCGCCGCCGCAAGCGCGAGGAGCGGCTGCACCTCGTCGACGGCCTGCTGATCGCGCTGCTGAACATCGACAAGGTCATCAAGCTCATCCGCGAAAGCGAGAACGCGCAGGCGGCCAAGGACGGCCTGATGACGCGGTTCAAGCTCTCCGAGATCCAGGCGACCTACATCCTGGACACGCCGCTGCGCCGCCTGACCAAGTACGACCGGCTCGAGCTGGAGTCGGAGCAGGAGCGGCTGCGCGAGGAGATCGCGGAGCTCACGAAGATCCTCGAGGACGACTCGGTGCTGAAGAAGCTCGTGTCGTCGGAGCTGGCGAAGATCGCGAAGGACTTCCCGACGGAGCGGCGCACGGCGCTGATCGACGGTGACCTCAAGGAGGTGCTGGCGGCGTCGAAGCCGTCCGGGCCGCTGGAGGTCGCCGACGATCCGTGCCAGGTCATCCTGTCGGCCACCGGGCTGGTCGCGCGGACGGCGGCGGAGTCCGAGGAGTCGTCCGAGGTGCGCCGCCGCAACGGCCGCGTGAAGCACGACGCCGTGTCCGCCATCGTGCACACGACCGCGCGCGGCCAGGTGCTGCTGGTGACCAGCCGCGGGCGCGCCTTCAAGACGGACGTGCTGCCGTTGCCCGTGCTCCCGGAGCAAGCCGGCACGGTCTCGCTCCGCGGCGGCATGGCGGCGCGCGAGCTGGTGCCGTTGGAGAAGGGCGAGACGGTGGTCGGCGTCGCCCCGCTGGGCGAGCAGGCGACAGGTTCGCCGGGCCTCGCGATCGGCACGCGCGCGGGCGTGGTGAAGGTGGTCGCGCCGGAGTGGCCGGTGCGGTCCGACGAGTTCGAGATCATCACGCTCAAGGCCGGCGACGAGATCGTCGGCGCCACCTGGCTCACCGACGGCCAGGAAACGCTGGCGTTCATGTCGTCCGAAGCGTCACTTCTGCGCTTCCCCTCTTCACTGGTGCGGCCGCAAGGTCTCAAGGGCGGCGGCATGGCCGGCATCAACCTGGGCGCCGGTGCTTCGGTGGTGTTCTTCGGCGCCGTCCGCACCGATGACGACGACCACGGCGAGCCCATGGTCGTCACGGCCACGGGCCAGTCGGTGAAGGTCACGCCGTTCAGCGAGTACCCCGCGAAGGGCCGCGCCACGGGCGGCGTGCGCGCCCACCGCTTCCTCAAGGGCGAGGACTCGGTGGCCGTCGCCTGGATCGGCCCCCGCCCCGCCGGCGCCGCCCGCAACGGCGACCCCGTGGAGCTCCCCGAGGTCGACCTCCGCCGCGACGGCTCCGGCCACGCCCACCCCGGCCCGGACGTCGTGGGCCACACCATCGAGCGAGACTGAGTCCTGCCTGAGCGGGGCATCTGCCAAGTGGCGGGTGCCCCGCTTTTTCGTGTCCCTCGATCGTGCGATGCGTTATATATCGCCCTGCGATACATTGGAGCCATGGTCACCACGCGCGGCATGTCCGAACAGGCGTTTTTCATCCTCACCGCCCTCGTCGACGCCCCGCTCCATGGCTACGGCATCGTCGGCGAGGTCAAGACCCTGTCTTCCCACCGCCTCACCCTCCGCGTCGGCACCCTGTACGGCGCCCTCGACCGCCTGACCACCGAGGGCCTCGTCGAACCCGACCACGACGAGGTCATCAACGGCCGCCTCCGCCGCTACTACCGCTTGACCCCGGACGGCCGAACCGCACTGTCCTTGGAGGCCGAACGACAGGCGGCCAATGCCCGCGTGGCCCACCGACGGCTGGGACTGGGCCTTGCCGGGGAAGGCTCGTCGTGAGTGGCCACACGTACCGACCCGGGTCAGCGCGGGGAATGACCAGCCTCGAATATCCCCGCTCCCCAACCACAGAACCCGGCGCAGCCGCCACCACATCCCCCAACCGCCGCCAACACCACCAAGCCAACCGCGTACCCAGCCCCCGCCCTGGACCTCGATCCCCAGCTTTGACGCGGTGACAATCAAAGATCGGGGTACCGGCCACACGACCGATCACCGGCAACGGTGTGCGCAGCACGCCGAGCCGAAACCCAAGAGCAAGGCGGTGACGACGTGAAACCCCTCGAACTCAGGTATCGCCGGCTCACCCGCGTACTACCGGCGCACTACCGCCAGGCGTGGGAGGACGACATGGTCTCCACATTCCTCGAAGCCACGACCACCCACTCCGAAGACCCCGAGTACGAACTCGACTACGGCCGACCGGACGCCCGAGAGACAGCAAGCATCCTCGCCCTCGCACTACGGCTGCGATTGAGCAGCGAAGGACCACCCCGCTACGCACTCGCCGGTGAAGTAGTCCGACGACTGGCCCTGGCGGGCACAGTCTTCCAAGCCTCATTGGCACTGATCACCGGAATCCTCCGCCTCACCTGGCCACCACCACTCGTGCGCGACGCACCGACAACCACCCTCATCCTGGAACTCCTGTGGTTACCCGCACTGGCCGCACTATTGACCGGACGCAGGAAAACCGCCGCAGCGTTCACCACCGTGGCAACCATCGGCACAATTCTGGGCCCCGGAAGCTGGGGCATGATCCTGCTCCAAGTCGCGACACTCGCGGCCATCGCCACCTACCCCAAACCCGCGACCGTCCACACCCGACAGTGGCTGACCGCCACCGGAATCACTGCCATCGCAGCGTTCACCGTGCAATGGCTGGAAGTCGTGGACGAAGTCGCGGTGGCCGGAGTCCTGACAGTCGCCACCGGCCTCATCCTGCTGACCACCGCCCGACCGGCCGCACGCGCGACCTGGCTGGCCGCGGCGACCATCGTCACGATCGCCATACTGGCCACCCTCCCCAGCATCATCGGACACCTCGTTCCGATCGCCTGGGCAGTAATCGGAGCCCTTGCCATCACCGGAACCGCGCTCGCCGTCCAAACCCGGAGGACGAGCAAAGCCACTTGAGCAGTCTTCGTCACACCCCGAGTTCACGTCGACCCTTTACGTGAGAGTTAAGCAAGGCTAACCTCACTTCGATCACCGGATCGAGGGGGACGGATGAGCACCGACGAGCTGACGCGCGCCCAGGCGCCTGCCCGCTCCGGCAGGTTCCGACGTTGGCTGAGGCGCAAGCCCGTGCGACGCGGGCTGGTCGTGACGCACCGGTGGACGTCGCTGGTGCTGGGCTTGCTCCTGGTGCTCGAGACGACGTCCGGGGCGATCCTGCTGTACCGCGGCGACTACTTCCGCGCGACGCACAGCGACTTCTACCACCAGACGCCCACCGAACACCCCATCAGGCTCCAGCAGGCGCGGGACATCGTCGCCACCGCGCACCCCGGCTTCTCCCCCGCGTGGGTGAGCAACGACGGCGGCGTGATCGCGGTCGGCGACCCGGACTTCGCCGAGGCGTACGCGGTCGACCCCGGGACCGGGCACGTCAACGGCCGCGCCCGCCTCGAGAGCGGGGTGATGGGATTCCTCGCGAACCTCCACGACTGCGGCCTGACCTGCGAGGGCTACCCGGGCTACGTGTCGTGGCTCGCGAAACCCGTGCCGACCGTCGGGTTCGCTTGGCCGCCCGGCACGAACTGGGGGCTGCTGCTCCTGGTCGTGCTCGGGCTGCTGATGGTGCTGCTCGCGATCACCGGCATCGTCGTGTGGTGGCCCGGCTTCCGGCGCTTCTCCCACGGCTTCCGCGTCCGCACGGGCAAAGGCCGCTTCGCGCGCGACTACGACCTGCACAACGTGATCGGCATCGTCGCGGTGCCGTTCGTCCTGATGTGGGGCGTCACGGGCGCCGCGTTCTCCCTGCCGCCGGTCAAGGACGCGTGGCTCGCGGTCACCGGCGGGACGGCCGCCGACCCGCAGAAGTACTCGTTCACCGCCAACGCCGCCGCGCCCGGCACGCCGGAGATCGGCATCGACCGGGCAGCGAAGGCAGCCCTGGCCGAAACCCCCGGGGAAATCCGCTACCTGACCACACCGCAGGACGGCTACTACACCGTCTCCATCGCCAGTGAGGGCTACCAGCCCTACGGCGCCCGCGCGTTCTTCGGCGGCGACCACACCGTGTACGTCGACAGCCACGACGCCACCCATGTGTCCGATGTGGACGCGAAACCCCAGCCGGGCGCGAACTCGTTCTACGACAAGGTTTTCGAGCCCGCCCACTTCGGCTGGCTCGTCGGTGGCTGGTGGCGGATCGTCTGGTTCGTCCTCGGCCTCGCGCCGCTGGCGTTGATGATCACGGGGATCTCGACCTGGCTGTTCCGCTCCGGCTCGAAACGCCGCCGTCGCAAAGCCCGGGCACAACGCGAAACACAACCGAACACACGCCAGGCAACGGCGTGATCGAAACCCTGGCCTTCGCCACCACGGTGGTCTGCGTGGCCGGCGGGCTCGCCGTGCTCGGCACCGGGCTCGCCGGCCGCTACCGCCGCGGCAGGACCCTCCCCGCGCTCGCCGTCGTGGAGCTGGCCCTGATCGTCCAGGCCGTCGCCGACGTCATCGGCCTCCTCACCGGAGACCGCCCGGCCGAGCTCGGCACCCACCTCGCCTACCTCGCGACGTCCCTAGTCCTGCTCCCCGTCGCCGCGGCGTGGTCTGCCGACGAACAAGGCCGCTGGGCCGCCGCCGTGATCGCCGTGGCGCTCCTGGCGCTCGCCGTGGTCGTGATCCGCGCCCAGACCACCTGGCGACCGGCGTGAAAAGGCCGCCCCGGGGCAGGAAACCCCGAAGCGGCCGTGCGCCGGGCCAACCGCCGCGTCAACGAAGGCCCGGCACGTACCGAAAACTCAAGCGATCTTGAACGACTGCGCCGCACCACCGTTGCACGTCGACTGCACGAGCCGCACGGAGTCGGCCGTCGAGCCGCCGGGCACCGTCAGGCACTTGCCGCTGTGCCGGGCGGTCAGGTGGTAGTAGCCGCCACCTTCGGACACCGGCAGCCACTGCTGGTTCGCGCCGTTGCTGTAGGACCACAGCTGGATGCCGGCGTTGTCCGCAGTGGACACATCCTGCACGTCGAGCACTTCGGCCGCGTTGCCGCGGTTGTTCACGCGCACGTACCCGTCGCTGGTCGGCTGGAACTGGTACTGCTGCGCGTTGGTGGCGTTGCAGGTGTACTGCTGCACCACGGTTCCGTTGGCCGTGCCCGCCGCGGCCGCGTCGACGCACTTGCCGGTGGCCTTGTTCACCACCGGATACCACGCGGAGGGCGAGATCCCGCCGGCCGGTGGCGTGGTGCCGCCGCCACCGGTCGCGCCGCCGAGCCAGCGCAGGCCGTCGAGCACGAAGCGGTTCTGGTCGGGGCTGGCGAACGTCGACGACAGCGCGGTGTTCGTGTCGTAGTTCATCTTGTTGTGGCCGAAGTTCGCGTAGATCATCTTGTAGTTCTTGTTCGTCCACATGATCGGGTAGTACCCGCTGTACCACGTCTGGGACGGGTCGTCGCCGACCGGGAACGTACCGGGGTCGAGCGAGGCCAGGATCGAGATGTTCGGGTTCTGGCGCAGGTCGTTCTGCCAGGAGTACCACTCGCTCACCGACGACTGGATCGTCGCCGGCAGGTTCACCGTAGACGGGTGCGTGCGGTTCTCGATCTTCAGCGTCTCACCGGTCGGGCCCCACGAGTTGGAGACGAAGCGGCCGGTGCCGAGGAAGTCGTTGTGGAACCAGTTCGCGTACGACGGCGTCGAGCTGTCGTTGTACGCCGTCACGTGGAAGCCGAAGAACCCGCCACCGGAGTCCATGTAGCGCTTGAACCCGTCGAACTGCGCCTGCGACTGCGGCTGGTCGTCGAGGAACATCACCACCGCGGCCTGCGAGGTGGTCAGCGACGTGAGCTGGTTCCAGTTGTTGGTGGCCGTGAACGTGTAGCCGTTGGCCGCCGCCTGCTGCTGGAACCACGGGCGCGCTTCGTTTTCGAAGCTGATGTGTGCCGCGTCGTACGTGCCGCTGTAGAAGGCGAGCACTTTGAACGGTGTCGCGGCAGCGGCGTGCGGCGTCAGCGCGGGCGAACCGTACGCGAGGCCGAGGCACGCGGCGAAGAACACCAGTGCTTTCCCGACCAGCCCGAACGGGCGTCGTTTGGCGAACATGGGCGATCCTTCCGGTGGGGGATGGGGAGCGGAGGAAGGGTTACTTCTGGTGCATCACCACGGGAAACGCTGGTGGTAGCGCAGCCCGTAGCCGAAGGGGAACAGCGCGGGCTTCCCGTCGCCGACGTTGATCGGCTGCTGGTCGGCGCTGCGCATCCAGGTGACCGGCAGCTTGCCGGTCGGGTTGTAGTCGCCGAAGAGCACGTCGGCCACGCCCTGGCCTTCGCTGCCCGGCAGCCACGATTCGATCAGGCCGGCCCAGTCCGGCAGCTGCTTCGCGATGTCCAGCGGACGGCCCGAAACCAGCACGACCACCGTGGGCACACCCGAGTCGTGCAGCTTCTGCAGCATCGCGAGATCCGTGGCGTCGAGGCCCATGTCCCCCGGCCGGTCGCCCTTGGTTTCCGCGTACGGCGTCTCCCCCACCACGGCGACGGCGACGTCGTAGGACTTGTCGATCCCGCTGCCGTCCTTGCTGAAGGTGACGGTGGAAGACTTCTTCACGGTCTTCTCGATGCCCTGCAGGATCGTCGTCCCCGGGATGACCGGTCCCGACGTGCCCTGCCAGCCGACGGTCCAGCCGCCGGCCTGGTTGCCCAGGTCGTCGGCGCTCTTGCCGGCCACGAAGATCTTGTTGCGGCTCTTGTCGAGCGGCAACACGTTGTGTTCGTTCTTCAACAACACTTGTGACTCCCGCACCGCCTGGCGCGCGAGATCGCGGTGTTCCTGACTTCCGATGGTGCTGAGGTAACGCCGATCGGTCAGCGGGTGTTCGAAAAGCCCCAGCTGGAACTTCTTCGTGAGGATGCGGCGGTTGGCGTCGTCGATGCGGGACATCGGCACCTTGCCGTCCTGCACGAGGGTGCGCAGGGTGTCGATGAACTTCTGCCAGTCGTAGGGCACCATCACCATGTCGATGCCGGCGTTGATCGACGCCTCGACCTCGTCGGGGGTGAAGCCGGTCTGGCCGTCGATCTTGTCGACGCCGTTGTAGTCCGAGACGACGATGCCGTCGAAACCGAGCTCGTTCTTGAGGACGTCGGTGACGAGGTATTTGTTCGCGTGCAGCTTCACGTCGTTCCAGCTCGAGTAGCTCACCATCACCGAGCCGACGCCGCGCTTCACCGCCTCCTTGAACGGCGGCAGGTGGATCGCGCGCAGCTCCTGCTCGCTGAGCTGCGTGTTGCCCTCATTGACGCCGCCGGTGGTGCCGCCGTCGCCGACGTAGTGCTTCGCCGTCGCCAGCACCGACGCCGGCCCGCCGAGTGACCGGCCCTGCAGGCCGGTGATGATCGACGTCATCTCCGTGGCGAGCTGCGGCACCTCGCCGAACGACTCGTACGTCCGCCCCCAGCGGTCGTTGCGCGCGACGCACAGGCACGGCGCGAAGTCCCAGTCGATGCCCGTGCCGGACACCTCTTCCGCCGTGGCGCGGCCGATCTTCTCCACCAGTTTCGGATCGCGCGACGCGCCGAGCCCGATGTTGTGCGGGAAAACGGTCGCGCCGTACACGCCGTTGTGGCCGTGCACCGCGTCGACGCCGTAGATCAGCGGAATGCCCAGCGGCGTCGCCAGCGCGGCTTTCTGGAAGCCGTCGTACATGTCGGCCCAGGTGGCCGGCGTGTTCGGCGTCGGCTGCGAGCTGCCGCCCGACAGCAGCGACCCGAGCCGCTCCGTCGTCACGTCCGCCGGCGACTTCACGCCCAGCCGCTCGGCCTGCATCATCTGCCCGAGCTTGTCGTCGAGCGTCATGCGCTTCATCAGATCCGCGACGCGCACCGAAACCGGCCGCCGCGCGTCCTTGTACGCAGGTTGGTTCCCGGCCAGCGCGGGCGCGTGCGCGCTCACCGTCAGCGCCGCGGCCAGCACCCCCAGCGTGATCGAACGTCCGACGCGCATCCGGCTACTCCTCGTCGAGCCACCAAACTTCACGTCTTGAATTAATGCACAGGTTTTCCAAGTGGTCCAGACCTTGCGGACAAACCGGTTGCCGGTGACCGGGACCGCGGAACGGGCGAACAATGCGGCCGTACCGGGTAATCTGGCTCTCGGCCTGGGGAGGGACCATGACTCGCAAGTTCGTCGCACCCACACTCATCGTGCTCGCCGTTCTGGTGATCGGGGCGCTCGTTTACGTCTTGTCGCGAACGACGCCGGCGGCACCCACGGCTTCGACCGCCCCGCACACCTGGGTCACGGTCACCGCACCGGTCGACGGCATCCGCCCCGGCCCGGACCCGGCCTCGGTCGTGATCCACGTGATGCTGCCCGCCGGCGGCCCCGGCTGCTCGCGTTCACCGCGCGTCGAGACGATGTCCGAAACACCGGACGAGCTGGCCACCGCCATCCATGCCAACGTGGTCTTCGAATCGTCGAATTCGGCCTACGGCGGTTGCCCCACAGAGCAACCCGCGGAGATCCCCTTCACCGCGACGGCCCCGATCGGCAACCGCGCTCTGGTGCTGAACAACGAAGCCTGGCACCGCACGGGCGCCACGTTCGCCCGCTGCGACGAGTTCCTCGGCTGCACACCGCCGGCCGATCACTGTGCGGACGAGTGGGTCGACCGGGCGGTGTTCGACCTGGACGTGCCGGTGAAGCACCTGCACGGGGTGCGCGACGTGCTCGCGTGTGACGGGCAGTGGCTGGTGTTCGACCTCAACCGGCACGTCGGCGACTGCCCGGTCGACGGCACGAGCTGCGTTCCCGGGACCGGGCCGGTGCAGCGTGTCGTCTACTCGTGGGAGGCGCGGGGCTGGAAGCAGGAGAACGGCACGAAAACCGGGACCTGCGAAGAAATCCGCGCCGCGCTGCCGCAGTTTCCCCAGGCGTTGTGCGGGAAGTTGCCGCCGCGCCGTTAGCCGGACCAGGGCGACGCGTTGTCGAAATACGCGTCGTCTTCTGCGGAGGCGGAGGGACGGGCGGAATTGCGTCGGGTCGGCCGGGCGAGCCGTTCCGAGCGGAGCCGCTGGAACTCCTCCACGGTCATGCCCGGGTCGTCGTCCGCGGAGCGCGCCGGGGCGGGTTGGCCGGAGAGCTGCTCGATCAGCAGCGTCACGTCTTCGCCCAGCTGGAGCGCGACTTTGTTGTAGCAGTCCTGCGTGGCCTCGACCATCGCCAGCCGCGTGACCTCGAGGATCAACGCGGCCAGCCGCGCCGGGTCCGCGTCGGTCACCGACGGCGCCAGCCAGAGCCGGCGCAACGCACCGAGGGCGTCGACGGTGACCTCGACCGTGCCGTCGAGGGCGTGGGCCGAGCCGCGCGCGTCGGCCATCAGGGCGGCGACCTGCGACAGCGCGGCCTCGCGGGCGCGGGCCTGGTCGATCAGCTCACGAGTACTGGGCATCGGGATCATCCTCGGTCAGCCGTTCGTACCCCAGCGACGCCAGCTGGTCCTGGTCGAGCACCGGCGAAAGGACCTCGTTCATCCGGTCGCCCGCGCGGCGCGTGGCTCGGTTCGAAAGCTCCATGATCAACGCCGCCAGCGCGTCCGAGCCGGAACGCAAAGCAGCACGCGAAATCCCGAGATCCACCAGCAAACCGCCGGGCGCCACCGACACGGCGACCCCGTGCGACTCCGCCTTGCCCACCACCGGGCCCGACCGCGCGAACCTCGCGGACGCTTCCGCACCGGCGCGCGCGGAAGCGTCCGCGATGCGCGCGGCTTCCAGACCGACATCGAACTCAGCCACCAAACCTCACCCCGTCGGCCGGTAGAAACCGATGAACTGCTGACCCGCGTTCGTCGTGCGGATCTTGCTGACCTGCACGGGATCGCCCGCCTCGACCATCTGCCCGTCGCCGATCACCATGGCGACGTGGCCGGACCACACCACGAGGTCGCCGGGCAGCAGCTGGTCGATCGACGGCACCTCGGCACCCACGGTCTGCTGGCGGGCCGTGCGCGGCAGCTGCAAACCCGCGTCCTGGTACGACGTCATGGTCAACCCGCTGCAGTCGAGCCCCTGCCCGCGCGCGGTGCCGCCCCACACGTACGGCACGCCGAGCTGCGACAACGCGGCGCGCACGGCCTTCGCGGCCGTCTCGTTGGGCGCCTTCACCGTCCGCCCGCCGGGCAGGTTGATGTCGACGCCCGTGCCCGGCTGCGGCGGGATCGCCACCGGCAGCCGCGGCTTCCCGACGAAACCACCACCACCGCCGTCGCTCCCACCACCGCCGCCCGCGTGCGCGCCGTTGCTGTTGAACGATTGCGGCACGTGCGTCGACGACGCCGCGCTGGTCGTGGTCGAGTCCGACCCGGCGAGCTGACGGCCCAGCGAGGTCAGCTGGTTGATCGTCTGCTCCGAGAAGGTGGCCGCCTGCCCGGTGAGCTGCCCGATCTTCGTCTGCAGCTGCAGCAGGATCTGCCTGGCCGCGGCCGCGCGGCTCTCCGGCGGCTGGATCCCGTTCACGGCCTTCAGCGCCTTCATCGACGCCGCGATCTCCCGCACGATCTGGTCGCGCAGCTGGTCGTTGCGGATCTCGCCGACGTGCAGTGTCTCGGCCGCCGCGGCCACGGCCTTCTCGATCTCGGCGCTCTCGTCGAGCAGGTCCTGGATCTCCTTCTCCAGGCCCTGCGACGTCGCGGCCGCGCGATCGGCGGTGTAGCCCGACGCGGAATCGGCGAGCTGAGAACGCTGCACGCCGGCCTGGTCCCGGACCTGGCCGACGGACGTCTGCAGTGCCACGTGCCCGTCACGCGCGCCGTGGAGGGCACCCGGGTCGTGCTTGAGCTTGGCCGCGAACTGGTTCGTGGTGTCCAGCCCGCCGCGCACGACCTGCTCGACCTCGGCCGTCACCGAAGCCTGCGGAGCGCGTCGCCGTGTTCCTCCTCCACCGCAGCGAAGTTGCCCTGCGTGCGCCGCGCGGCCTCGCCGACCTGGTGCCACCCACCGCCGAGGGCGTGCAGCCGCTCCTGCAACGAACGCATGCGCGCGCCGTACGCGCCGGAGAAGCCGGACTCGTGGCCCATGTCGGAGAAACCGACCGTCACGTGCGGGGCGAGGTGTCGCGAGCCCGCCTGCCGGACGTCGTCGCCGAGTGGATCGACCTGACGCGCGTACGTCTCGTAGGCGCCGTTGTCGGCGTGAAAACCAGAGCGAAAACCGGACACAACCCGCCCCTCCCCTGAGCCGAGAGGGCCAGGTTAACGGACGGGTTGTGCCCGGACAGGCGAAATGACCGGATCAGGTGGTCAGCTGCCGGTGCCGGTCAGCACGCCGGTGAGCCAGTCGCCCTGGGTGGAGATGGCCTTGCCGTTGACCGCGACGGTCGGGGTGCCGAAGCCGTGCGCGCCGTTCGGGAAGTCCTGGGCCAGGTTCGGGTCGTTCTCCGTCTGCTGGAAAGCGGCCTGGATCTGCTGGTTGTAGGTCCCGGCGTTCACCGCCTGGTCGAACTTCGGGTCGGTGATGCCCAGGTCGTGGCCGAGCTTGATCAGCTGCGCCTTGTCGTAGCCGCGGCCGCCCTCTTCCGGCTGGCTCTTGAACAGCGCGTCGTGGAACGCGGTGAACTTCTGCGAAGAGACGGCGGCGAGCGCCGCGTTGGCCGAGTCGAGCGAGTAGCCCGGCGGGTCCGAGTCCTGGTTGAGCAGCGTCACCATGTGGTACCGGACGGTCAGCTGGCCGCTGTTGACCGCCTGCTCCATCTTCGGGCCGTAGGAGTCCTGCAGTTGCTTGCAGTACGGGCACAGGAAGTCGGCGTACAGGTCGATGGTCTTGGCCGCGCCGGGCTTGCCGACGGAGACGACCACGCCGTCGAGCTTCTCGACCACGCCGGGCCCGAGCGTCGTGGACGTGGTCGGCGCGATGGCCGTGCCCTCCGTGGAGTTCTTGCTCGAGTTGATCCACACGACGCCGCCGATCACCACCGCGGCGACGACCACGACCGCCACGACAACGGCGATGATCTTGTTCCGGTCGCCCGAGGCACCCCTCGCCTGCGCGACCGACTTCGCGGCCTGCGCCTGGCGTTGGCGCTTCCGCGCTGCTTCACCCACGGTTCCTATTTCCCTTCAACGATGCCCGCGTTGTTCGCGAGCGCCGCGGAGCTCCCGGTCTCCACGGAATCCTCCACAGCGGAATCCTCCACCGCCGCGCGGCGCCGTCCCCAGCCGAGCCAGCCGTCGACCGAGAAGAACGAACGCGGACGCACCATCAGCCACACGGCCAGCACCGCGAACCCGGTGTCCCGCAGGATCTCCTGCGGGTACTGGGTCTGGCCGGCGGCCACGTGGCCGCCGCCGCCGAAGCACCCGCAGTCGATGCTCAGCCCGCGCGCCCACGACTGCGCGATGCCCGTCACGAGCACGGCCAGCATGACCAGCGCCGCGGTGGCGACCCAGCGCGTGGCCAGGCCGAACAGCAGCAGCAGGCCCAGCACCAGTTCGACCAGCGGCAACGCGGTCGCGACCGGCCGGACCAGCGCGCTCGGCAGCACGTCGTAGGCCTGCACGGCGATGAACGTCTGCCCCGGCGAGGCCAGTTTTATGGCACCCGAAACGAGCCACACGGCGGCGAGCCCGAGGCGGGCGAGGGTGCCGATGGTGTCGAGCGCGGGTTGGGGCAGTCGTCGCACACGCTTAGGCTAGCCGCCGGACCTGAGAACTTCGTGAGTTGTCAACACCCACCGACGGGAGGCGAGCATGCGAGTTCGCGCGGCGGTCACCGCCCTGTTGCTGCTGGTCACGTGCGTGGCCTGCGGTCCGGGGACGGTTTCGCCCGGCGATTCGCTCGTCAAGCGCGCGCGTGACGGTGACCACCTCACGATCGGGATCCGCTTCGACCAACCCGGCCTCTCGCAGCGCACGATCGACGGCCGGTTCGTGGGCTTCGACGTGGACGTCGCCAAGTTCGTCGCCGGCCAGCTGGGCGTGGACCCGGCCCACATCACGTGGCACGAGACCACGCCGGCCACGCGCGAGTCGGATCTCACCTCCGGCAGCGTCGACCTCGTGGTGGCCACCTATTCGATCACCGACAAGCGCAAGCAGCTCGTGTCGTTCGCGGGGCCCTACTTCGTCACCGGACAGGACCTGCTGGTGCGGCTCACATCGTCGGACATCACCGGTCCGGAGAGCCTCAACGGCCGTCGCCTGTGCTCGGTCACCGGCTCGACGCCGGCCCAGCAGGTGCGCGACAAGTTCGCGCAGGCCGTGCAGCTCGTCGAGTACCCGAGATACCCCGATTGTGTGACAGCCCTGCTCGCCGGCCAGGTCGACGCCGTGACCACCGACGCGGTGATCCTCGCCGGCTACGTCGCGCAGGACCCCGAGCTGCTGCGCGTGGTCGGGCACCCGTTCTCGACCGAGCGCTACGGCGTCGGCCTGCGCAAGGGCGACACCGAGGGCCAGCACGCCGTAGACGACGCCATCCGCAAGATGGTTTCGGACGGCGACTGGCTGCGGTCGCTGCAAGCCAACATCGGCCCGTCGAACTACCCGCTGCCGAAGCCGCCGGAGATCACCGAGCAGTGAGCCGCCTGGAAAACCTGCCTGACCTGCCCGTTCGCGCGGTGCTGCCCGACGTGCTGGCGGCGCTCGCCGACCACGGCACCGCCGTGCTGGTCGCGCCGCCCGGCACCGGCAAGACCACGCTCGTGCCGCTCGCGCTGGAGAACGGCGGCGGCCGCGTCGTGGTCGCCGAACCGCGCCGCCTCGCTGCCCGCGCCGCGGCTTCGCGGATGGCCGCGCTCCTGGGTGAACCGGTGGGCGAGACGGTCGGGTACGCGGTCCGCGGCGACCGGAAGGTGTCTCCGCGCACCCGGATCGAGGTCGTGACGTCGGGTCTGCTCGTGCGGCGCGTCCAGAACGACCCCGAGCTCGCCGGCGTCTCGACGGTGCTGCTCGACGAGTGCCACGAACGCCACCTCGACGCCGACCTGCTGCTCGCGCTCCTGCTCGACGTCCGCGCCGGCCTGCGCGAAGACCTGCGGCTGCTCGCGACCTCGGCGACCGTCGCCGCCGGACGGCTCGCCGAATTGCTCGGCGACGCGCCGGTGGTGACCGCGCACGCCCGCGCCTACCCCGTCGAGCTGACCTACCGCGCGCCCGCCCGTGGCGCGCGAATCGAGGCGACGGTCGCGTCCACGATCCGGCTGGCACTGTCCGAAGGGGACGGTGACGTGCTCGCGTTCCTGCCCGGCGCCGGGGAAATCGCGCGCACGACCGCACAGCTGGGCTCGCTCGACGCCGACGTGCTGCCGCTGCACGGCCGCCTCACCGCCGCCCGCCAGGACGAGGCGCTGCGGCCCCGCGACCGCAGGCGCGTGGTGCTGGCGACGGCCGTCGCGGAGTCGAGCCTCACCGTGCCCGGCGTACGGTCCGTGGTGGACTCCGGGCTCGCCCGCGTGCCGCGGGTGGACCACCGGCGCGGCCTGGCCGGGCTGGCGACCGTGCGCGTGTCCGCGGCCGTCGCCGAGCAACGCGCCGGACGCGCGGGCCGCGAAGCGCCCGGCCGCGCGTATCGCTGCTGGCCGGAGCACGAACAGGCGACGCTGCCCGCGTACCCGGAGCCGGAGATCCGCACGGCCGAGCTCGCGCGGTTCGCGCTGGAGCTCGCATGCTGGTCGACGCCGGACGGCAGCGGGCTGGCGTGGTGGGACCCGCCGGGCGAGGGCGCGCTGGCCGCCGCGCGCACGTTGCTGGTCACGCTGGGCGCGACGACCACCGACGGCACCGTCACCTCGCGCGGCCGCCGGATGGCCGACCTCGGCCTGCACCCGCGGCTCGCCCGCGCGCTGCTCGACGGGTCCGCCGCGGTGGGCACGCGCGCGGCCGCCGAGGTCGTGGCACTGCTCGACGCGGGCGCGCAGCTGACCGACGTCGAGGCCGAGCTGCGGCGCCTGCGCAGCGGCACGGACGACGCGGCGCGGCGGTGGAAAACGGAGGTCCGGCGGCTTTCGGGTCTGGTGAAATCCCCGGGGAGCGCGGGCAAACCCGACGCCGCGCTGGTCGTCGCGCTGGCCCATCCCGAACGGCTCGGGAAACGCCGGACCGGCAGCGCGCCCGTGTACCTCATGGCCGGCGGCACCGCGGCGGAGCTCCCCGCGGGCAGTGGCCTCGGCGACGCCGAGTGGCTGGCCGTCGGCGAAGCCACACGTGACCCCGGCCGCGTGCAGGGCACGATCCGGCTCGCCGCCGTCGCCGACGAAACCCTGGCCGTGCGAGCCGCACCCGCACTGGTGTCCGAAGTGGACGAAGTCGCATGGGACGGCGACGTCGTCGCCCGGCACGTCCGCCGCCTCGGCGCCATCGTGCTCGCCGAACGTCCGCTGCGCTCACCGCAACCCGAACTCGTGCACGACGCCCTGGTCACCGGCCTGCGTACCGAAGGCCTCGGCCTGCTGCGCTGGAGCGAAGAGGGCCGCCGCCTGCGTGAGCGCATGGCCTTCCTGCACCGCACTCTCGGCGCGCCGTGGCCCGCCGTGGACGACGACACCCTGCTGTCCGAAGTGGACACTTGGCTCGACCTCTCCCGGGCTCGCCGCCGCGCCGACCTTGCCACGGTCGATGCCGGCAGTGCCCTGCGCGGCCTGCTGCCGTGGCCCGAAGCCGCGCGGCTGGACGAACTGGCGCCCGACCGCCTCGAAGTCCCGTCCGGCTCGCACTACCGGGTGGACTACACCGGCGACCAGCCTGTGCTCGCGGTGAAGCTGCAGGAAACGTTCGGCTGGACCGCCACCCCGACCGTCGCCGACGGCCGCGTCCCCGTGCTGCTGCACCTGCTCTCCCCCGCCGGCCGGCCCGCCGCGGTGACGGCCGACCTGGAGTCGTTCTGGCGCACCGGGTACGCGGCCGTGCGCGCCGACCTGCGCGGCCGGTACCCGAAGCACCCGTGGCCCGAGGACCCGGCGACGGCCAAGCCGACGCGCCACACCACCCGCCGGTCGCGCTGACCCCTGCCGAAGGTCGGGGGTCGCGCGAGCCGGAAGTCCGATGCCCGCGGTGCCCCTCGAACTGCAGACTTCCTTCCCAAGGGATCGAACCCATGGGAGGGCACATGATCACGCTTCGCGGATTGACGAAGCGCTACGGGGAGAAGACGGTCGTCGACGGGCTCACGTGCGTCGTCGCACCAGGCAGCGTCACCGGGTTCCTCGGGCCGAACGGATCGGGCAAGTCGACGACCATGCGCATGACGGTGGGCCTCGACCGGCCCACGGCGGGCAGCGTGCTGGTGAACGGCAAGCCGTACGCCGAGCTCAAGCACCCGCTGCGCGAGGTCGGCGCGTTGCTCGAAGCGAAGGCACTGCACCCGGGCCGTAGCGCCGGGCGCCACCTGCTCGCGATGGCGCGCAGCAACGGCATTCCGGCGTCACGCGTCGAGGAGGTGCTGGCGACAGTCGGGCTCACCGACGTCGCCGGCAAGCGGGCGGGCCAGTTCTCGCTCGGCATGGGACAGCGGCTGGGAATCGCGGGCGCGCTGCTCGGCGATCCCGGCGTGCTGATGTTCGACGAGCCCGTGAACGGCCTCGACCCCGACGGCGTGCGCTGGGTGCGCCAGCTCATGCGCTCGCTCGCCGAGGAGGGGCGCACGGTGTTCGTGTCGAGCCACCTGATGAGCGAGATGCAGCTGACGGCCGACCACCTCGTGGTCATCGGCAAGGGAAAACTGCTGGCCGACGCGCCCGTCGACGAGTTCATCGCCGGCAACTCGCTCAGCTCGGTCTCGGTGCGCGTGCCCACGCCCGTCGAGCGCGACACGCTCGCCCGGCACCTGCTCACACGCGGTGCCGCGGTGGACCCCGGCGAGGCCGACGAGCTGGTGGTGACCGGCGCCGGGGTCGGCGAAGTCGGCGATCTCGCCCACGAGCTGGGCGTGCGGCTGCACGGCCTCGGCGAGCGGGCGGCTTCGCTGGAGCAGGCGTACATGGAACTGACCGCTTCGTCGGTGGAATACGGGGTGACGGCATGACGACCACGCAGGTACGCGCGGGCGGCGGGCTTTCGGGGGCCGTCGCGTCGGAGTGGACGAAGTTCTGGTCGGTGCGCAGCACGTGGTGGAGCCTCGCCGGCGGCGTGCTGCTGATGCTGCTCTACAGCGGCGTTTCCGGGCTGTCACAACGGCTTGGGGACACCAGTCCGCCGCAGGGCCCGCACGACATCGTGGTCAACGGCTCGATCTACCTCACCGAGTTCTGCGTGATCGCGGTGGCCACGCTGTTCGTCACGAGCGAGTACGCCAGCGGCAGCATCCGCTCGACGCTGCAGTGGGTGCCGGTGCGCTCGACGTTGGCGCTGGCGAAGGCGGCCGTGCTGGTGCCGGTGCTGTTCGCGTACGGCGTGGTGGCGGCGCTGCTCGGCATGGCGACCGCGGCGGTGCTGATGCCGGGCGCGGCGCTGACGACCACGTTCGGCGACGGGTTCGCGGCGGCCGCGGGCATGGGGGCGTACTTCGCGCTGCTGGGGGTGCTGTGCGCGGGCATCGGGTTCGCGTTGCGCAGCGCGGCGGGGACGATCGTGGTGACGATGGTGCTGCTGCTGCCGTTGCCGATGCTGCTTTCCGCTTATGTGGCGCCGGAGATCATGAACTACTTCCCGGCGTTCGCGGGGATCAACGGGATGGTGCCGGCCGGTGAGACGAATCCGTTGGTGCGTGGGGTTTCGCCGTACTCGCCGTGGGTGGGCGTGCTGATCTGTCTGGTGTGGGCGGCGGCGGGGCTGTTCCTCGGCACTTCGGTGCTGAAGCGGCGTGACGCCTGATCGGGTTTTGCGTTTCGTGGAGGGGCCTCTTGCGAGGGGCCCCTTCACTGCGTGCTGGGAATGCCGAGTCCATTGAGGACGGCGCGGGCCCCCTCGGCGAGCTCTTCCCGATCGGGCGGATTCGTCGACCCGGTGCCGGCGAGAGCGTCGAAGATCGAGCCGTCGAGCCAGTTGAGGAGCACGCGAGCGTGACGCTGGGGATTCGTGGAGCCGGCGGCGCCGAGAAGCGCGACGCAGAGCTCGCGGATTTCGAGGCCGCCGGCGTCGTAGGCCGCACGCAGCTCCGGGCGGCGGGTGGCTTCGAGGGCGAACTCGTAACGGGCGAGCATTCGGGAGCGGCCGACGGTGATGGCGGCGTGGACCGTCGAGGCGAGCACTTCGGCGATGTCCTGCGCGGCCGGGTCGATGTCCGACTGGTCGAGCTCCACCATGCGCTTGATCGCGAGCTCCAGCAGCGCGGCGCGCGTGCGGGCGTAGTACGACGTCGAGCCCGCCGGCAGCCCCGCGGCCCGGTCGACGGCCCGGTGGGTGAGCCCGCGCATGCCGTCGGCCGCGATCACCTCGATGGCCGCGTCGCCGATCGCCGAAATCCTCTCCACGATCAGCACACTACAGGTGTAGAGTACTCTACAAACGTAGAGGAGACGGTCATGGAGCAACGGCACGCGGTCGTGATCGGCGGGGGCATCGTGGGGCTGAGCGCGGCCGTGGGGCTGCACCGCACCGGCTGGCGGGTGACGGTGTACGAGCGGGCGCCGGAGTTCTCGGCCATCGGCGCGGGGATCTCGATCTGGCCCAACGCGCAGCGGGCACTGGCGGAGCTCGGCGTCGACGCGCCGCTGCAGCCCCAACGCGACGGCACCGTGCTCGACCCGCACGGCCGCCGGCTGGCGACGTGGAGCCAGGACGCGTACGTGCAGCGCTACGGACTGCCACTCGCCGCGATACACCGTGCGGACTTGATCACCGCGCTGTCCGCCGAGTTGCCTGCATCGAGCCTGCACACGGGGGTCGACGTGCTGTCCGCAACCCCGGACGGCCTGGTCACGCACGCTTCCGGCACCGTCCGCGCAGACCTGGTGGTCGCCGCCGACGGCATTCACAGCCCGATCCGCACCTCGCTCTACCCGCACACGCGCGTGGTCTACAGCCGCGGCACGGCCTTCCGCGGCGTCGCCGAACTGCCCGGCGCCGAGCTGAGCCTCCAGTGGGGCCGCGGCACCGAAATCGGCGCTCTCCCCCTGCGCGACGGCCGCGTCTACTGGTGGATCGCCGAGGCCCGCCCGGAAGGCATCCGCCACGCCGACCCGCGCGCCTACCTGCTTTCGCGGTACCCCTTGTGGCGCACGCTGATCGCCTCCTCACCCGAAGTCCTGCACCGCGACCTGCGCCACCTGGCCACGCCGCTGCCCTCCTACGCCCACCACCACCTCGCCCTCCTCGGCGACGCCGCCCACGCCATGCCGCCCTACCTGGGCCAGGGCGGCTGCCAGGGCATCGAGGACGCGATCGTGCTGGCCGCCTGCCTGGCCGGGACTTCCGACGTGGCCTCCGGCCTACGCGACTACGACGCCCTGCGCCGCTCGCGCAGCCAGCGCGTCTGGCGAACGTCGATCCGCGCGGGCTCGCTGGGTCCGCTGTTGCGCAACCCGGTCGGGGCCGCCGTGCGCACCGCGCTACTGCGGCTGGCCCCGCCGTCGGCGATGGCTCGGGCGGAGAACTGGATCAACGACTGGCAGCCGCCACGCCTGCCCCGAACCAGCGCTGCCGCCGACCACCCGTGACACGCGGGTTCCCACGCACACCAGCGGCCATTGCGCAGCGCGGCCGGCGCGTCGGCCGACCTGTGCGCGGTGCGGCGCGGGCCTCTTGTCTCGCTGTCGGCCGGCGGCCGCGGGGTGGCGAAGCGCAACCAACGCCACATTGGGGTGGTCCGGAGATCGGCGGCTCGGCTTACTCCGCTTCGCCGCCGACCAGGCCGGCCTCGTAAGCCGTGATCGCGGCCTGGACGCGGTTGCGGGCGCCCAGGCGCGTGAGGATGGTGCTGACGTGAGCTTTGACAGTGCCTTCGACGACGAACATGCGTGAGGCGATGTCGGCGTTGGACAGGCCCGTCGCGAGGTGTGTGAGGACTTCGCGTTCGCGGGTCGTCAGGGCGGCGATGCGGTCGCGGGCCGCCGCGCCGCGGGTGAGGGCGCCGCCGGAGAGGCGGGCGATGACGCGGGACGCGACCTTCGGGGAGAGGAACGCGGCGCCGTCCGCGACGGCGTGGATGCCCGACAGCAGTTCGCGGGGGTCGCCGGCCTTCAGCAGGAAGCCGCTGGCGCCGAAGCCCAGGGCGCGTTCGATGTAGGCGTCTTCACCGAAGGTCGTCAGGATGATCACGCCGGCGTCCGGCAGCACGCGGCGGATCTCGGCGCCCGCGGCGAGGCCGTCGAGGACCGGCATGCGGATGTCGAGCAGCACCACGTCGGGCCGGGTGGCCAGGGCCTGGGCCACGGCTTCACGGCCGTCGGCGGCTTCCGCGACGACCTCGATGCCGGCGTCGGCCGCCAGGATCGCCGCGACGCCCGCGCGGATCATGGCCTCGTCGTCGGCCAGCAGCACCCGGATCACGGTTCGTCCTCACTGTAGAGATCCTTCGTCACGAGCCGGTCGCCCTCGAAGCAGAGCCTGATCGCGGCGTAACGCACGTTCCACCAGCTGCGCGAAGTGCCGTAGTACTCGCACGTGCTCCCGGCGGGCTTCGGCGGCTCGCCGTACTGCGGTTTCGACAGCCGTTGCTGCGAAGGCAACAGCGGCGCGATCGACTCCCGCGTCGCCCCCAGCCTGATCTGCTGGTAGACCCCCATCGACACCTCCGAGCCGTACCACTGCACGAGGAACGCCACCCCGCTGCCGCCGATCACCACGCCGAACAACGCCAGCGGGATCACGATCGCCTGCACCAGGCTGCGCCGCACGTCCCGCCGTGCCAGTTCCCACTCGCGCGCCGACTCGGACTGCTCGACGTCGGCGTCGGCCTCGGAAGCGGGCCCCGGAGCGGCGTCGTGCGGCAGCGTGGCCACGACCTCGAAGCCGCCGCCCGCATCGGGCCCCGCCCGCAGCGCACCCCCGACCAGCCGGACGCGTTCGCGCAGCCCGATCAGCCCCCGCTTGCCCGACGCCCCCGGCAACGGACCCGCGGGCGGCCGCGCGTTCACCACCCGGATCTCGGTGCTCGCCGGCGAGCTGAGCACCCGTACGGTCACGGCCGCGCCCGGCGCGTGTTTCGCGACGTTCGTCACCGCCTCCTGCACCACGCGGTACGCCGCCCGGGCGACCATCGGCGGTGCCGCCTCGAGACTGTCCACTTGCGACTCGATCAGCAGCCCCGACGCGCGGGCCCGCTCCAGCAGCTCCCCCAGGTCACCCTGCACGGGCTCGATCGGCGCCGCGTCCTCGCGCAGCACGCCGATGATCTCGCGCAGCCGCTCGGTCGCCGTCGCCGCGTTGGCGCGCAGGTCGCCCGCCGCGGCGCGTTGCGTGTCGTCGAGACCACCCGCCACTTCGAGAGCCGCCGCACGCACGGCGATGAGGCTCAGCTCGTGGCCCAGGGAATCGTGCATGTCACTGGCGATCCGCGCGCGTTCCCGCAGCCGGGCCTGGTCGGCGACGAGCTGCTGGCGGCTCTCCATCTCCTCCGCCCGCCGCCACCCCGCGCGGGCCAGCTCGCGCCGCAGCCGTACGTGGCGCCCCAGCAGCCACGGCGCGACCCCCGCGAACGCGAGCACCCCGAGCATCGCGCCCCACGCGCCGAACCCGGCCGAGGGCAGCACGAACGCCACGGGCAGCCCCGCGAGCGCGATCGCCGAGCACGTGAGCACGGCCACACGCACCTGCGTCATCCGGAGACCGGCGAGGTACCCCACGGTGACCATGAGGAAGACCTCCCACACGGCCACTCGCCCGCCCCAGCCGAACGCCACCACCACGGCCGTGGCCATCGTGACGATCAGCGACACCGTCGGCAGCCGGCGCCACGCGGCGACCGACACCGTTGTGGCGGCCAGCCCGAAGATCAGCTCCCACGGGTTGGGGTTGTTCGTGGCGTCGATCGCGACGACGCCGGACAGGAAGACCCAGAGCAGGACGTCGAGCACCACTCGCCACCTGCGCCTGGTCACCTCCTTCATGGGACCTGACGCTACAAGGCCCGCGACGGCGGTCACCACTGTCGAAAGTCAACCGCTGAGGCATGATGGCTGACCATGGCTGAGCGCACACTCGCCGAGCAGCTCGGCGGCCCCCTGCCCGAGGGCATCGAAGCCCTGCCCGAAGACGCGCGGCAGGACCTCGCCGCCGCGTTGCGCGACGCCCGGCACCGGCAGGCCAAAGCCCTCGCCCAGGCGGGTGAGGAAGGGTTGAAGTACGTGCCGGCGCTCCTGCGCGGCGCTGTCCGCAAGGCGGTCGGGCTGTGAACCCGGAGATCCTCAAGCTCGCGCGCGTGCTCGACGTCGAACCCGAACGGCTGGCCTACCTCGCCGACGTGGACGTCGCCGACCTGCAGCTGTTCCGCGAACAGGTCAAGACCACGCTGTTCGACGCGAACCTCGTCGTGCTCGAACGCATGGCGCTCGCCAGCCGGCTGCTGCCCGCGCCCGTGGTCGCGAAGATCGCCGAGAAGGTGTTCGGACCACTGCTGTGCGCGCGGATCGCCGGGCTGGTGGACGTCTCGCGCGGCGTGGACGTTGCGAAGCGGCTGCCGCCGAAGTTCCTCGCGTCGGTGGCGGCGGAGCTGGACCCGCGGCGTGCGACGTCGATCATCACGCGCATCCCGCTCGACACCGTGGTCGCGGTGGCCGCGGAGCTCACGCGGCGGGAGGACTGGATCACGCTCGGGCGGTTCGTCGGGCACCTGCCGGACCCGACCGTGCGGCGCAGCCTCGCCGTGCTCGAAGACGCCGCGCTCCTGCGCACCGCGTACGTGCTGGACGACAAAACGCGCATCGACCACGTGATGGGCCTGCTGCCCGAAGGACGGCTGCCGCGGCTGATCCGCGCGGCCGGCGCCGACGAATCGCTGTGGGAACCGGCGCTCGACGTGTTGACCAATATGGGAAAAGCTCGCCGAGAAGCGGTGTTGCCGCTGCTCGACGAGCTTCCGGACGAACTACGCGGCCGCGCTCAGGCCGCGATCAAGTAGATCCCGTACGCGACCACCGCCGCGCACACGGCGAAGCACACGATGGAACCCGTGAACGCCGCGACGCCCGAGCCGCCTTGTTCCCGGGCGGATTCGCGCGCCGAAAGCCCGCGGATGCCGTAGGCGAACAGCACCGTGAGCACCACGGCCGCGGCCAGTGCGACGACGAAGACGGTGCCGAGGGCACCCCAGTCGATGTCCATGTCCGCTCCCTCAGGCCGCGACCGGAGTGGCCTTGGCGGCGTCCGGCTCGTCGTTGATGGTGTTGGCGCTCACCGGGTTGCGGCGCGACGCGAGCCAGATGCCCAGCGCCACGAGCACCCCGACGGCGCCGATGAGGATCGTGCCCCAGCTGCCGCGGGTCGAGACCGCCGCCGCGATGGCGCCGACGACGGCTGCCGCCGGCAGCGTGAGCACCCAGGCGATGACCATCTTGCCCGCGACGCCCCAGCGGACCTCCGCGAGCTTGCGGCCGAGGCCCGAGCCGATGATGCCGCCCGAGGTGACGTGGGTCGTCGACAGCGCGAAGCCGAGGTGCGACGACGCCAGGATCACGGCTGCGGAGCTGGTCTCCGCGGCGAAGCCCTGCGGCGTCTGGATCTCGGTGAGCTTCTTGCCCATGGTCTGGATGATGCGCCAGCCGCCGAGGTACGTACCGGCCGCGATCGCGAGGCCGCACGCCCCGATGACCCACAGCGGCGGGTTCGAGCCCGGCGCGAGCGTGCCGCCGGCGATGAGCGTCAGCGTGATGACACCCATGGTCTTCTGCGCGTCGTTGGTGCCGTGGGCGAGCGAGACGAGGCTGGCCGAGAGGACCTGACCGGTCTTGAAACCCTTGCCCACCACGCCTTCCTTGGCCTTCTCCGTGATGCGGTAGGTCAGGAACGTGCCGACGAGTGCCACGATCCCGGCCACGATCGGCGACGCGACCGCGGGGATCAGCACCTTCTCGACGACCTTGCCGAAGTGCACGGCGTCCGCGCCCGACGCGATCCACGTCGCGCCGATCAGACCGCCGAACAACGCGTGCGAAGAACTCGAAGGCAGGCCGACGAGCCACGTCACGAGGTTCCAGATGATGGCGCCGACCAGCCCCGCGAAAATCACCACCGGGGTGACCTTCGTGTCGTCGACGATGCCGCCGGAAATCGTTTTCGCGACCTCGATCGACAGGAACGCCCCGACCAGGTTCAGCACGGCCGAAATGGCGACGGCGATTCTGGGCTTGAGGGCTCCCGTGGCAATGGAAGTGGCCATGGCGTTGGCCGTGTCGTGGAACCCGTTGGTGAAGTCGAAGGCGAGTGCCGCGACGATCACCACCAGGACAATGAGGGAAAAGTCCATGGGCGTTTCTCCAGCTCGGTGGTCGTGCTGTTTAGAAGCTACCCATCAACCGAGCGACGCCTAATCTCGTACGAGTGGCCTCTGGTTGAACTCTGCGTAAACGAGGGCAAGGCCGGGCAAGTCCAATTCCCGCGTTCACCTGGTGATCAACCAATCGACTAGCCAGGTTCGGTGAATCCGTGTTTGCACCGTTAATTCTTGATGTCGGAATTAGGAGCTTTGGGTGGTGCCAGCCCTACCTCGGATACTCCGGTCCAGCCCAGTGCTTCGGCGGCGTTCGGCTGCGACGGTGGTGGTCCCACCACGAGAGGGGCCGTCCGGATGACCGCCACGGCAAGCGTTTCCCGTTCGACTCGACGCCATCTCGGCTGGGCGGCGGCCGCCACCGTCGCGTCCGGGGTGCTCATCCACTTCGGGCTGGGGTTCGAACCAGTCGCCGTGCTGGCATGGCTGGTGCCGCTGCCCGTGTTTCTCTTGGCGCCGCGCACGAGCGCGTGGGTGGCGAGCGTGGCGGCGTTCCTCGCCTACCTGGGCGGAAGCGCCGGCAGCTGGCACTACTTCCTGAACTCGCAGACGGTGCCGGTGCCCGCCGCGCTCGCGATCCTGCTGGGGTCGCCGGTGCTGTTCGCGGCGACGGTGGCGCTCTTCCGCCGGCTCGTGCGGGTGGGCCGGCCAGTGCTCGCGACCGCCGCGGCGCCAGCGGTCTGGACCGCGGTGCTGTACGGCGTTTCGGTGGCCAGCCCGTTCGGCGTGATGGGGACGTTCACGACCAGCCAGGGCGACCAGCCCGACGTGCTGCGCCTCGCGTCGGTGCTCGGCGGGTGGGGTGTGGAGTACCTCGTGCTGCTGGTGCCGGCCGCACTCGCCGCGGTGCTCGCGCCCGGCGTCCGGGCGTCGGCGCGGGTCGGCATCATCGTGGTGACGGCCGGGGCGGTCGGCGGCGCGTTGGCGTTCGGTGCCACGTCCGCTTCGGCTGCGGTGGGCCAGGTGCGCGTCGCCACCGTGGCTCGCAGCGTGCCGGCGTGGGCGGCGGACCCGGACACTCCTGCCGGCCAACAGGTTCTCCAGTCCTATGTGGACGCTCTCACGGCGTTGCCGGCCGACGTCCGCGTCGCCGTGCTGCCGGAGGCCGCGTTCGGCACCGACCGCGCTCGGCTGGCGGGCGTCACCGGGCCGTTGGCCGCCGTCGCCCGGGCCAAGAACCTCCAAGTCGTGACCGGCGCGATCGTGACGGACGCTGGTCACGAGGCCGACAACACCGCCCTCGACGTGCCCCCGGCCGGCCCGACAGTTGAATACCGCAAGTGGCGCAACGGTTTCTCGCCTCTCGCCTCCGGCCACGACCTCGCCCACCTCGCGGAACAGCCCATCGGGCTCGAGGTCTGCATGGACGTCAACGTCCCGTCGCCCACCCGCGACTACGCCCGCGCCGGCACCGGCCTGGTGCTGATTCCCGCCTCCGACGAGGACGTCGACGGCTGGCAGCACAGCCGCACCGCCCTGCTCCGCGGCGTCGAGCACGGTGTGTCCGTGGCCTGGAGCGCCGCCCGCGGCACGTCGCTCCTGAGCGACCCGCGCGGCCACATCCTCGCCCAGGCCCGCACCGGCGCGGCCCCCATGGCCGTCGCCGTCGCCGACGTCCCCCTCGGCACGGGCGACACGCTCTACAGCCGGTTCGGCGACTGGTTCGCCTGGCTCTGCTGCCTGGTGGCCGCGGCCGGGCTCGCCTTCACCCGCGGCCGCACCGCTCGCCCTTGAGGGCAGCGACCGTGCCCCCGCTCGCACTGGCGTTCCATGATCATCATGGCCTACGGTGGGGAGCGTGAACGACCAGGGCACCCGCGTCACACACCTCCACTCCACGCCCGTGCGAGCGCACCGGTGACCGGGCTGCGCGAGGCGACGCTGCAAATCGGCAACCACCGGCACACCGGCCTCGCCACCGGCCCGGACGACGGCGAACCCGTCCTGCTGCTCCACGGCTGGCCCGAGTTCGCCGAATCGTGGACCGCCGAACTCCACGCCCTCGGTGACGCCGGCTACCACGCCCTCGCCGTCGACCAGCGCGGTTACGCCCGCGAAGCGCGCCCGACCGGCGTCGAGCACTACTCCATCGACAACCTCGTGACCGACGCACTGTCCTTTGCGGACACGCTCGCCGCCACCGGCGGCATCGCGAGCGCCGAAGCGGCCGGTGCCCCGGCCGCTGCAGGGGCACCGAGGCGTTTCCACCTCGTTGCCCATGACTGGGGCGGCATGGTCGCCTGGGTGCTCGCCACGCGGCACCCCGAGCGGCTCAAGTCGCTCACCGTACTCTCCACTCCGCACCCCGGAGCCCTGAAGCAGGCAGCGCAGGACGAAGACCAGCAGAACCACGACCTCGACTACGTGCGCTTCTTCCGCGCGCCCGGCGGGGTCGCCGAGGCGTCGATGCTGGCGGACGGCGCGGCGCGCCTGCGGGCGGCCTACGCGGGCCGCGTCCCGGAGCACCAGGTCGAGCGCAACGTCGCCCGCCTCGCCGAGCCGGGCGCTCTCACCGCGACGCTCAACTGGTACCGCGGCGCCACCGACGACGAGTTCACCGTCCCCGCCGGCCGCATCACCGTGCCCACGCTCTACGTGTGGGGCGCCCAGGACACCAAGCTCGGCCGCACGGCCGCCACGAACACCGCGGAGTTCGTGGACGCCGCCTACCGCTTCGAGATCTTCGAGGACGCCGGCCACTGGCTGCCGGAGGAAGCGGCCGACCGCGTCAACCCGCTCCTGCTCGCACACCTGTCAGCACACCGCTGAGGTTTCACGCCATCCGCTCACCCCGCCGCCACACCGAGTGCGTGAGCGGCACGCCCGGCCGGTAGGCCAGGTGCGTCACCGAAGGCGCGTCGAGCACGTGCACGTCGGCCCGCGCGCCCGGCCGCAGGTAGCCGACGTCGTAGCGCCGCAGCGCCCGCGCGCCCCCGGCGGTGGCCGACCACACGGCTTCCGCCACCGTCATGCGCATCTGCAGCACGGCCGTGGTCACGCAGAACGCCATCGACGTCGTGTACGAGCTGCCAGGATTCGCGTTGCTGGCCAACGCGACCGTCGCGCCCGCGTCGAGCAGCCGCCGCGCCGGAGCCAGCGGTTGCCTTGTCGACAAATCGCACGCCGGCAGCAGCGTCGCCACCGTGTGCGACGCCGCCAGCGCCTCGACGTCCTCCTCACTCAGGTACGTGCAGTGGTCCACGCTCGCCGCACCCAGCTCCACCGCGAGCCGCACGCCAGGACCCTCGCCGAGCTGGTTGCCGTGCACCCGCAACCCCAGGCCACGCTCCGCCGCCGCCTTGAGCACCCGCGCCGACTGGGCCTCGTCGAACGCCCCGGTCTCGCAGAACACGTCGGCCCACCGCACGTGCGGCGCCACCGCCTCCAGCATCTCGCCGCACACGAGGTCCACATAGGACTCCGCGTCGGCGCCCGGCGGCACGAGGTGCGCGCCGAGGTAGGTGACCTCGTCGGCCACCATCGCCGCGATCCGCGCCGAGCGCGCCTCGTCGGCCACGGTCAGCCCGTACCCGGTCTTGGTCTCCAGGCAGGTGGTGCCCTGCGCGGCCGCCTCCTCGACGTGCCGGCGCAGGTTCGCCGCCAGCTGCTCGTCGGAAGCCTCCCGCGTCGCCCCGACCGTGACGGCGATTCCGCCCGCGGTGTAAGGCTTTCCGGCCATCCGCGCTTCGAACTCGGCCGTGCGGTCACCCGCGAACACCAGGTGCGTGTGGCTGTCGACCCAGCCGGGCAGCACCGCCCGCCCCTCGACGTCCACGCGCTCGTCGGCCACCGGCGCCTGCGCGGCCGGCCCGGCCCACGCGACGACACCACCGTCGAGCACGAGCGCCGCATCGTGCAGCTGGCCCAGCTCGGGGTCGTTGGTGGTGAGCTCACCGATTCCCGTGATCAGAACTGCCACAGCGCCTCGATCTCCTCGGCCAGTACGGCCTCCGGTCGCTCCACGAGCAGGTGCGCGCCGTCGCGCACCACCTCGCGACCCGCCACCACGACGTGCCGCACGTCCGCGGCTCCCGCCGCGAACACCACTCCGGACGGCTCGATCCCCGCCGTCCGCACGGAATCCAGTGCCACCGTCACCAGATCCGCCCCGGCACCGACGGCCAGCAGGCCCACCTCCGGCCACCCGACGGACGCGTGATCGGTCCCCGCCGCCAGCAGTTCGTCGGCGGTGAAGCGGCCGCGTTCCTCGCTGGCCAAGCGGTCGTCCAGCTCCAGCGCTCGGGTCTCCTCGAACGCGTCGACCACCGCGTTGCTGTCGCTGCCGACACCCAGCCGCACGCCCGCGTCGAGCAGCCGCCGCGCGGGGCCGATGCCGTCGCCGAGGTCGCGCTCGGTCGTCGGGCAGAAGCACGCGGCGGACCGCGCGTCACCCAGCCACTTCACGTCCTGGTCGGTCAGGTGCGTCGCGTGGACGGCGACCAGCCGCTCACCCAGCACGCCGTGCTCCTGCAGCAACCCGGTCGGCGTCCAGCCGTACGCCGCCTCGCATTGCTCGTTTTCCGCCCGCTGCTCGGAGAGGTGGATGTGCAACGGCCGATCGCCGGGCACACCCTCGTTCACGGTCGACAAATCGCCGGCCGGCACCGCCCGCACCGAGTGGATGGCTCCACCGACACGGAACAGCTCGTCTTCCGTCAGCGACGCCACCCGCGAAGCCCACTTCTCGGCCGAGCCGTCGGAAAACCGCTGCTGCACCTCGTCCGGCGGCACGTCGATCCCGCCCGAGAGGTAACACGTGTCGAGCAGCGTCAGCCTGATCCCCGCGTCTCGCGCGGCTTGCCGCAACGCGTCGCCCATCGCGTTCGGCGACGCGTATGGCTTCCCGCCCGGCGCGTGGTGCAGGTAGTGGAACTCGCCGACGCTCGTGTACCCGCCGAGCACCATCTCCGCGTAGACCCCGCGCGCGAGCCGGTAGTACGCCTCCGGATCGAGCCGCGCCGCCAGCGAGTACATCCGCTCGCGCCACGTCCAGAACGTGCCGCGCTCGTGGTGCGTCCGGCCCCGCAACGCCCGGTGGAACGCGTGCGAGTGCCCGTTGGCGAACCCGGGCAGCGTGAGCCCGGCCAGGACGGTCCCGGACCTCCGCGTGCCCGGCGTGACCGACGTGATCCGCCCGTCGCGCACCACGAGCAGCACGGCCTCGGCGATCCCGCCGGGCAGCCAGGCCCGTTCGCACCAGTACGTGGTCATGCCGCCAGCCGCTCCAGCACCTCGGCGAGCGCCCGCGCGCCGGCCTCCACGTCGTCGGTCTCGGCGAACTCCTCCGGCGAGTGGCTGATGCCGGTGGGGTTGCGCACGTACAGCATCCCGGCGGGCACGAACCCGGCCAGGATCGCGGCGTCGTGGCCCGCGCCGGTCGGCAGCTCAGGCACCCCGCCGAGCCATCCCCCGAGGTCACGCCTCAGCTTCTCGTCGAACACGACGTCGTCGGAGTACGACTCGCGCGTGACGGTCAGCGAGCAGCCCTCCGCCTCCGCCGCGGCCCGAGCCACCTGCGAGATGTCCTCGACGAGCTCCGGCGTCACCGTGCCCGGTACGCGCGCGTCGAGCCACAGGTCCACAGTGGACGCGATGACGTTGGTGCCACCCGGCGTCGGCACGAGCCGGCCGACGGTCGCCCGCGCGTCCGCCCGCGTCTTCGCCAGTCGCCGCACCGCCACGACAGTCTCGGCCGCGGGCAGCATCGGGTCCACGCGGTCGGCGATCAACGTCGCGCCGGCGTGGTTTCCCCGGCCGGCGAACGAGAACCGCCACCGCCCGTGGGCGATCACCGTGCTGCCGACCGCCACCGCCGAACCGAGGTCGATCAGGCCGCGGCCCTGCTCCACGTGCAGCTCCAGGAACCGGCCGATGAGCCCCAGTCGCTCCGGCTCCGCGCCGATCCGGTCCACGTCGAGGCCGGACTTCGCGGCCGCTTCCCAGAACGTGACGCCGTCGGGGTCGCGCAGCGCTCGCGCCTTGCCGGCGTCGATCGTGCCGGTCATCAACCGCGAGCCGAGACACGGCACGCCGAACCGGCCACCCTCCTCCTCGGCGAACACGACCACCGCGAACGGCTTGGCCGGACGGAACCCCTTGTCCTGCAACGCTTCCACGGCCGCCAGCGCACTCGTCACGCCGAGCGGGCCGTCGAACGCGCCGCCGCCCGGCACCGAGTCGAGGTGGCTGCCGGTCACCACGGCGTCCGGCCCCGGCGCGCCCCACCAGGCCCAGAGGTTGCCGTTGCGGTCGGTCTCGACGTCCAGGCCCAGCCGCTGCGCGCGTTCGACGAACCACGTGCGCAGGTCGTGCTCCGGCGCGTCGAACGCGTGCCGCGAGTAGCCGCCGCGCTTCGCGTCGCGCCCGACGTCGGCGATCTCGCCGAGCAATCCGGTAGTGCTCACGCGTTGTCCCGCATCGGAATCCGCACGCCACGCTCGTCGGCGACCTCGGCGGCGTGGTCGTACCCGGCGTCGACGTGGCGGATCACGCCCACGCCCGGGTCGTTCGTGAGCACGCGCTCGAGCTTCTGCGCGGCCAGTGCCGTGCCGTCGGCGACGCTGACCTGGCCCGCGTGGATCGAGCGGCCCATGCCGACACCACCACCGTGGTGGATCGACACCCAGCTCGCACCCGACGCGGTGTTGACCAGCGCGTTGAGCAGCGGCCAGTCGGCGATCGCGTCGGAGCCGTCGGCCATGGCCTCGGTCTCGCGGTACGGCGAGGCGACACTGCCGGAGTCGAGGTGGTCGCGCCCGATCACCACGGGCGCCTTGAGCTCGCCGCTGGCCACCATCTCGTTGAACCGCAGGCCCGCAAGGTGGCGCTCGCCGTAGCCGAGCCAGCAGATCCGCGCCGGCAGGCCCTGGAACGCCACGCGCTCGCCGGCCATCTTGATCCAGCGGGCCAGGGACTCGTTCTCCGGGAACAGCTCCAGCATCGCGCGGTCGGTGGCCGCGATGTCCTCGGGGTCGCCCGAGAGCGCCGCCCAGCGGAACGGGCCGTTGCCCTCGCAGAACAGGGGGCGGATGTAGGCGGGCACGAAGCCGGGGAAGTCGAACGCGCGCTCGCAGCCGCCGAGCTTGGCCTCACCGCGCAGGGAGTTGCCGTAGTCGAAGACCTCGGCGCCGGCGTCGAGGAAGCCGAGCATGGCGGTCACGTGGTCGGCCATGGACTCGCGCGAGCGGTCGGTGAACTCGTCGGGCTTCTTGGCCGCGTAGTCGTGCCAGTCGTCCACGCTGACACCCTTGGGCAGGTACGACAGCGGGTCGTGCGCGGAAGTCTGGTCGGTGACGATGTCGACCTCGACGCCGCGGCGCAGCAGCTCCGGCAGCACCTCGGCGGCGTTGCCGACCACGGCCACCGACAGCGGCCGGCGCTCCTTCTTCGCGGTGGTGACGCGCTTGATGGCGTCGTCGAGGTCGTCGGCCACCTCGTCGAGGTAACGCGTCTCGACGCGGCGGTGCGCGCGCTGCGGGTCGCATTCGACGACGAGCGCCACGCCGTCGTTCATGGTCACCGCGAGCGGCTGCGCGCCGCCCATGCCGCCGAGACCCGCGGTCACGGTGAGCGTGCCGCGCAGGCTGCCGCCGAACTTCTTCTTCGCGACGGCGGCGAACGTCTCGTAGGTGCCCTGCAGGATGCCCTGCGTGCCGATGTAGATCCACGAACCGGCCGTCATCTGGCCGTACATCGTGAGGCCCTGCTGCTCCAGGCGGCGGAACTCGGGCCAGGTCGCCCAGTCGCCGACCAGGTTCGAGTTCGCGATCAGCACCCGGGGCGCCCACTCGTGCGTGCGGAACACGCCCACGGGCTTGCCCGACTGCACGAGCAGCGTCTCGTCGTTGTCCAAAATGGTCAGTTCACGGCTGATCGCGTCGAAGCTCGGCCAGTTGCGGGCGGCCTTGCCGGTGCCGCCGTAGACGACCAGGTCCTCGGGCCGCTCGGCGACCTCGGGGTCGAGGTTGTTGTGGAACATCCGCAGCGCGGCCTCGGTCTGCCACGACTTCGCGGTGAGCTGCGTGCCGCGGGCGGCACGGACGGTGCGAGACATTCTCAGACCTCCAGACGGGCGGCGGCCAGGACGGCGCCGGAGCGGACGAGTTCTTCGGCGGCCGCGATCTCGGGCGCCAGGTGCCGGTCGGGGCCCGGGCCCTCGACCTTCGTGCGGAGCAGGTCGCGCACGGCGCCGGTGACCGGCGACGGTTCAAGCGGCGCGCGGAAGTCGAGCGCACGGGCGGCGGTGAGCAGCTCGACCGCCAGCACCGTGGTCAGGCCGTCGACGGCCTTGCGCAGCTTGCGCGCCGCGGACCAGCCCATGGAGACGTGGTCCTCCTGCATCGCGCTGCTCGGGATGGAGTCGACCGACGCCGGCACCGCGAGCCGCTTCAGCTCGCTGACCACCGCGGCCTGCGTGTACTGCGCGATCATGTGCCCGGAGTCCACGCCCGGGTCGTGGGCGAGGAACGGCGGCAGGCCGGCCGACCGCGCTTTGTCGAGCATCCGGTCGGTGCGCCGCTCGGCAATGCTGGCGACGTCGGCGACCGGGATCGCGAGGAAGTCGAGCACGTACGCCACGGGCGCGCCATGGAAGTTGCCGTTGGACTCGACGCGGCCGTCGGCCAGCACCACGGGATTGTCCACAGCGGACCGCAGCTCGCGGTCGGCCACGAGCTCGGCGTGGGTGAGCGTGTCCCGCGCGGCGCCGTGGACCTGCGGGGCGCACCGCAGCGAGTACGCGTCCTGCACGCGGTTGCAGTCGGGCCCGCGGTGGCTTTCGACGATCTTCGAGCCCTGCAGCGCCGCGAACATCCGCGCCGCGCTGACGGCCTGGCCGGGGTGCGGCCGCAGCGCCTGCAGGTCGGCGGCGAAGGCCCGGTCGGTGCCGAGCAGTGCCTCGACGCTCATCGCCGCGGTGAGGTCCGCGACGTCCAGCAGGTTGTGCAGGTCGGCGGCCGCGAGCAGCAGCATGCCGAGCATGCCGTCGGTGCCGTTGGTGAGCGCCAGGCCTTCCTTCTCGGCCAGCACGACGGGCGTGACGCCGGCCGCTTTCAGCGCCTCGGCCGCGGGCTTGCGCGCACCCTCGTGGTCGACCTCGCCCTCCCCCATCAACGCGAGCGCGATGGCTGCCAGCGGCGCCAGGTCACCCGAGCAGCCGAGCGAGCCGTACTCGTGGACGACGGGGGTGATTCCCGCGTTGAGCAGGGCCGCAAGCGTTTGCGCCGTCTCCGGTCGCACGCCGGTGTAACCGCTCGCGAGCGTGCGCAGGCGCAGCAGCATCAGCGAGCGCACGACCTCCGCCTCCACCGCCGGCCCCGCGCCCGCGGCGTGCGAGCGGATGAGGCTGCGTTGTAGCGCGGTGCGGCTCTCCACGGGGATGTGGCGCGTCGCGAGCGCACCGAAGCCCGTCGAGACGCCATACGTGGGCGAGATCGCGTGCGCGAGGTCCTCGATGTGCTGGCGGGTGGCGGCGAGGTTCTTCTCGGCCGCCTCGGTGAGCCCGACGTGCGCGTGTCCGCGGACGACGTCGACGACGTCGGACGCGGTGATCGGCTTCGAGCCCAAGAGCACTGGTTCCGGCATGTCAGCCATTGAAACAACGATCAGCGCCCCGGCGGGAGTGCGGAGTTGGCGGTAGCGTCTGGTATCCAAGACACAGCGAGGTTGGAGCTTCGCTGCGTGGCACGAGTGTCCCGTTCGTGCCACCCGGTCGAAAGGAGCGAGGTGAGCAGTTCGGACGTGCCCGCCCTGCGCAACGGCCTCGCTGTGTTGCGGCTGCTCGCGGGCCACGCCGGACCGGTGTCCGCGGCGGCGGTCGCCAGGGACCTGTACCTGCCGCGGTCGACGACGTACCACCTGCTCAACGAGCTCGTCGCCGCCGGTTTCGTGGTCCACCTCCCGGCCGAACGCCGCTACGGCCTCGGGATCGCCGCGTTCGAGCTCGGGTCGGCGTACCTGCGCCACGACCCGCTCGAACGGCTGGCCGCGCCGCTGCTGCGCAAGCTCGTGGACCGCGTCGGGCACACCGCGCACCTGGGTGTGCTGCACGGGAACGAGTCGCTGTACCTGATCAAGGAACGGCCGCCCCGGCCGGAAACCCTGGTCACCGACGTCGGCGTGCGGCTGCCCGGGCAGCTCACGGCGTCGGGACGGGCGATCCTGAACCACCTGCCGGCCGCCCACGTCCGCGCGCTGTTCCCGATGGCGGCGTCGTTTGTGCTGCGGACCCGGCGCGGACCGGATTCGCTGGCCGCGCTGCGCAGGACGCTGGCCGCGGAACGGCGGCTGGGCTGGGCGGTCGAGGACGGTCACGTGACGGACGGGTTCGCCTCCGTCGCGGCGCCCGTGTTCGACCACGGGGCGCGGCCGATGGCGTCGATTTCCGTGACGCTGCGGCATCTCTGCCCGGACGACGGGCCGTGCGACGAGACGTTCCCGGAGTTCGCGGCGTCCGTCGCGGAGACGGCCACGGAGCTGACGAGCCGGATCGGCGGCACGAAGCCGCAGTGAAAAGGCCCGCTCCGCCGGGCTGGCGAAGCGGGCCTTTCGACGAGTGGATCAGCGGTGCGAAGAGATCACCATCGCCGAGGTGCCGCCCCGGCGGACGGGCTCACCGGCCGCCAGGATCTTGCCGCCCGGCTTGAACTCCAGCCCGGCTGCGACACCGATGGAACTGACCTGGCTGAAGCTCTGCCCCAGCGCTTCGAGCCCCTTCGTGGTGGGCAGCGCCAGGAACGCCGGCTCCGCGTCGGACGTCTTCGCGTTGCGCTGCGACGCACGCGGCGCGGCGATCGCGTCCGGCAGGCTCATCCCGAGGTCGAGGCGGTTGACCAGAACCTGCAGCACGGTCGTGATGATCGTGGCGCCGCCCGGGGAACCGACGGCGAGCACGGGCTTGCCGTCCTTGAGCACGATTGTCGGGGACATGCTGGAGCGCGGACGCTTGCCGCCGGCCGGCAGGTTCGGGTCGGGCGCGGTGCCCTGGGTGGGGGTGAAGTTGAAGTCCGTGAGCTCGTTGTTGAGCAGGAAACCGCGGCCGGAGACCGTGATGCCGCTGCCGGCGAGCTGCTCGATCGTGTTGGTGTAGGAGACGATGTTGCCCCACTTGTCGCTGACGACGAAGTGGTTGGTGTGCTGCTCGTTGCTGTCGGACGACGCGGCGGGCGCGGTGGTGCAGCCGCCCTTGTGGGAGTACGGGTCACCGGGCGCGACGGGGCTCTGACCGGCCTTGTTCGGGTCGATCTGGCACGCGCGCGTGGCCGCGAACTGCTTCGACAGCAGCTGCTGCTGCGGCACCTTCACGTACCGCGAGTCGCCGATGTACCGGTTGCGGTCGGCGAACGCGAGGCGGCTGGCCTCCAGGTAGTGGTGCAGCGCCTGCGTGCGGTCCATCTTGGACAGGTTGTAGTTGCCCAGGATGTTCAGCGACTCCCCGACGGTGATGCCGCCGCTGGACGACGGGGCCATGCCGTAGACGTCGTAGCCGCGGTAGTTCACGCGCGTCGGCGAACCGTCGAGCGCGCGGTAGTCGCGCAGGTCCGACAGCTCCATCGGGCCGGACATCGGCTTGATCGGCGCGCCCTTCGCGAGCGGCGGGTTCTGCACGGTCTTGACGAGGTCGCGGCCGACGGAACCGCCGTAGAACGCGCCGATGCCCTGGCGGCTGATCTGGCGGTAGGTGTCGGCGAGGTCCGGGTTGCGGAACACGGAGCCGACCTTCGGCACCTCGCCGCCCGGCAGGAACAGCGCGGCGCTGGGCGCGAAGTGCGACAGCTTGTCCTTGACCGACGCGGTTTCGGAGGCGAACTCGGGGTTCACCACGAAGCCGCGCTCCGCCACCTGCACGGCGGGCTTGAGGTTGTCGGCGAGGCTGAACTTGCCCCAGCGCTGCAGCGCGCGCTGCCACGTGGCGAGCATCCCGGGCACGCCGACAGACCGGCCGCTCTCGACGGCGGTCTCGAAGTCGTAGGCCTTACCGGTGGCCGGATCGACGAACATGTCGGACCCGTCGGCCGCCGGCGTGGTCTCGCGCCCGTCGATGGTGGACACGCGCTTGGTCTTGGCGTCGTAGTAGACGAAGTACCCACCACCGCCAGGCCCGGCGACGTACGGGTCGGTCACCCCGAGCGTCGAGGCCACGGCGACCGCGGCGTCGGCCGCCGTGCCGCCCTTGCGCAGGACGTCGATGCCCGCCTGCGTGGACTCGACGGTGTCCGACACGACCGCCCCGCCGTACCCCTCGGCGACCGGCTGCTTGCCCCCTTGCTGAGGCTGGGCCCCGGCCGCGGGCACCGCCACCCCCGCCGCCACCCCCACGGCCAGCAGAACGATGAGACTCCGACTCCGACGACGGCGCATTGGCACTCCCTTTCTCAGACCACCCACGGCCTTCCGGGACTCCCGACGAGGTACGGACCACACCACGCGCTCGCCGGTGAGCTTCGTGGTCGGAGGTTTACCACCCGCCGGGGTTCGACAGGAAGCTGACTTGACGCGGATTTAGGGTGGTTGCTCCGTACGCCCACTCTGCCGCGGTTTCAAACCTTTCGCAGCGGGGGCAGCAACCTGAACTCGTAGTACTTCATCGACGGGTGCACGGTCACGAAGTACCCGCGGCTGCGCGCCACCTGCTCGACGTCCGCCCGCGCCAACCCACACTCGGCCATTCGCAGGTACACCGCCGAGCGCCCGTCCAGACTCTCCGCCAGCCGCCGCACCTGCTCTTCGCCCGGCCGCACACTCCGCCGCGCCCGAACCACGACCATGCCCAACCCCGCCGCCACAGCCCCCACCATGACAACCACCCCGACCACCTCGACAACACCCCGCACGGCCCAGACCCCCACACCCGCCACCGCACCCCACCCGCGCCCTCGGCCCACCCTCACCACCCACACCCGGCAACGCAACCCAACCCACCCGATGGGGGTCCGGGGGCCCGCCCCCGGGCGGGGTCTGGGGGTCGCACCCCCAGAAAACACCCGACACGAGAAAACCGGCTCACGCTCCCAGTGAGCATGAGCCGGCCATTCTTGTGGAGGTGCCGGGAATTGAACCCGGGTCCTCTAGCGCCTTGACAGGGCTTCTCCGTGTGCAGTCCACTCTGTCTCTACTTGGCCCCTTCAGTCACGTGAACAAGCTGAAGTGACGAGCCCAGCCACTGTTTGCTTCCCAACCAGGACCCGTGGCCGGGACTGGCGGTGAGCCTCCTAGCTGATGCCGGCTACCGGGTCGGAGGCGATCCCGGGCCGACAGACTCACTCTGCTACTTAGGCAGCAAGAGCGAAGTCGCGCTGGCTATTGGCCTTGGCGCTTATTGGTTTGCGATGACGCTTGCGGTGGTCTCTCGCCTGCACCGACACGCTTCCCCTGACTCAACGTCCAGAGTCGAAACCGTTCACCCCCTTGTAGGTGCTACATAACCTGACCATCATAACGCGTGCGGCAACCTGGTTGATTCCCGGAGGCGCGGAGCCCGCCGGCGCGAGGTGGGGCTGGCCCTACCCGCAACATGCCCGCGCGCCCCATTCAGGCGAGGGCCTCCCGAAGCGATGCTGAGCAGGTCGTTCGCTTGGAGAAGGAGCCCCGCCATGGTCACCGTGTCCGCCGTGAGGAGGCGCCACCCGCCGTTGGGTCGGGCGCTGGCGTTTCTGCTGCTCAACCTGCCCCTGGGCATCGTGTCGTTCGTCCTCATCACGGTGCTGCTCTCGGCCGGCGCCGGGACGCTCGTCGTGTGGCTGGGGGTGCCGCTGCTGGGGTTGCTCGTCCTGCTGGCCCGGGGCGCCGGGCGGATGGAGCGCGCACGGGTGTTTTCGCTGCTCGACACGTACGTGGACAGCCCGTACCTGCCGTTGCCGCCGACCGGGCAGCGGGCTCGCTGGACCCGGCGACTGAAGGACGGTGCCACGTGGCGTGACCTCAGCTACTTCTTCCTGCTGTTCCCGGTCGGTCTCGCCGAGTTCGTGCTGGTCGTGACGTTCTGGGCGACGAGCCTGGGCTTGGTCGCGCTGCCGATCTACTACCGCTTCCTGCCCGAGGGCGCCTGGTACTTCCCGGGATACGATGTGCGGTGGCTCACCGTCGACTCGACGGTGGCCGCGCTGCCCTGGGCGGCGCTGGGGGTGCTGTTCGCCGCCTTGTCCGTGGCGTTGACCAGGGGCCTGGCGGCGTTGCACGGCGGGCTCGCCGTGGCTCTGCTGCGGCCGACCGTGTCCCAGCGCCGGCGCATGGAGCGCTCGTGGCAGGAAATCGACGAGACGAGCACGGTGACCGGATGACCACGGAGCAGCAGCTGCCGGACCATCCCCGGCCGAACCCCGCGCGCACGATCGTCTACATGATCACGAGCTTCGTGTTCCGCCTGGTCCAGTTCGTGCTCATCGTGGTGGGCGCGACGGTGGGCGTCGGCACGGTCGTGGTCTGGGTCGGGTTCCCGATCCTGCTCGCGACCACGGCGTTCGTCCGCTGGTCGGGCGACGCGGAGCGCCGGTGGGCGCGCACGATGCTGCGGACGCCGCTCACGAAGGTCGAGCGGCTGCCGCTCGAGGGCCAGTCGATGACGCGCCGCTGGCTCACCCGCCTCACCGACCCGACGACGTGGCGCGACCTCGCGTACCTGATGATCGCGTTCCCGCTGGCCGTCGCGGAGCTGCCGGTGGCGATCGCGTCGATCGTACTGCTGCCGATGGCCATCTGGGTGACGCCGTGGCTCGGCTGGCTCCACGGCAACCTCGCCCTGTCCCTCCTGGGTCCGAACCGCACGAAGAAGCTCGAAGAGAAGGCCGAGCACCTGCAGGCGTCGCGGGCCCGCGGCGTCGACGCGGCCGAGGCCGAGCGCCGGCGCATCGAGCGCGACCTGCACGACGGCGCGCAGCAGCGGCTCGTCGCCGTCGCCATGAGCCTCGGCCGGGCGAAGTCGAAGTTCGACAACGACCCCGCCGCCGTACGCGACCTCATCGACGAGGCCCACGCCGACGCCAAGCTCGCCGTCTCCGAGCTGCGCGACCTCGCCCGCGGCATCTACCCCGCCGTGCTCGGCGACCGCGGCCTCGACGCGGCGCTCTCGGCCCAGGCAGCGAAGTCGCCGATTCCGGTCGATGTCAGCGTGAACGTCGAGCCCCGCCCGCCGGCCGCGGTGGAGACCACTGCGTACTTCATCGTCGGCGAGACGCTCACCAACATCGCCAAGCACTCCGGCGCCACCGAAGCCGTCGTGAAGGTGTGGCGCAGCGAAACGCACGTGATCGTCGAGATCACTGACAACGGGCACGGCGGCGCCGAGGTGCGTCCGGGCGGCGGGCTCGCGGGCCTCGCCGACCGCGCCGCGACCATCGACGGCGTGATCACCGTGGTCAGCCCCGTCGGCGGACCGACCGTGATCCGGGCGGACCTGCCGTGCCAATGGTGACCCGCTCGTGAGTGAATAGCCCCGGAGCTTTCTCTCACGAGCCTGGGGGCCTGATGCGAGTAGTGATCGCCGAAGACGCCGTGCTGCTGCGGGCGGGGGTCACGCGCCTGCTCGCCGACGAGGGCATCGAGACCGTCGCCGCCGTCGACAACGGGGACGACCTGCTCGGCGCGGTCACCGAACACCGGCCCGACCTCGCGATCGTCGACGTGCGCATGCCGCCCACGTTCACCGACGAAGGCCTGCGCGCCGCCCTCGCCGCGCGCACCGCCGTGCCCGGCCTGCCCGTACTGGTGCTTTCCCAGTACGTCGAGGAGAGCTATGCGGTCGAGCTGCTCTCCGGCGGCGCCGGCGGGGTCGGTTACCTGCTCAAGGAACGCGTCGCCGACGTCGCCGACTTCCTCGACGCGGTGCGCCGCGTTGCGAACGGCGGCACGGCGATCGACCCGGACGTGATCGCGCAGCTGATGGCGCGCGGGCGCCGCAACCCGCTCGACGCGCTCACCGCGCGCGAATCGGAAGTGCTGGGCCTGATGGCGCAAGGGTTGTCGAACACGGCGATCGCCAACCGGCTCGTGGTATCGCACGGTGCCGTCGAAAAGCACATCGGCAACATCTTCTCCAAGCTCGGTCTCGAAGCCAGCTCGGAAGAACACCGGCGCGTGCGAGCGGTCCTGACGTACCTGGGCCGCTGACGACCCGTCACCCGTATTGGCGGCAGCACGCGCGTGAGGGCCTCGCTTACCATGGACCAATGTCTGGTGAGGAGTTCCCGGTGACCGACCGCAGCGTCCGCTTCTTCGGCGGTCCGCTCGACGGCCGTGTCCAGGAGCTCACGGACGAAGAACCGGTGCCGGGCACGATCGTGCGCCACATCCACCTCCACGGCGGCCCGAAGATCGAGACGCTGTACGAGCTCGGCATGACCGAGCACGGCTGGGAGTACCGCGTGAGCGCCACGCACTCGGAACCGTCGCACTCCGAACCGGAGCCCGACGGCCTGAGGTAGGGACAACCCCCGTACCGACCCACGGGCTGACCGGAGGTCGAACTCGGCGGCTCACCCCGCTGTCTCACAAGGCTTCAGCGACCAGCCTTGGAGGCATGACGACAAGCCTGCTGCGGGTCAGCACCGCGACCGGAAAACCCGGCCGCGACAAGTTCCTCGACGTGGTCCGGGCAGGCGCGATCCTCGCCGTGATCACGCAGCACTGGGTGATGCCGGTGCTCTCCTACTCCCACGGCACGCTGGCCACGGGCAACGCGCTCGCGACGCCCGGCTGGTGGGTCGTGACGTGGCTTTCGCAAGTGATGCCATTGGTCTTCTTCGCCGGCGGCGCGGCGAACCTGTTCTCCTTGCGCCGCGCGGAATCCTCCCGCGCGTGGCTCGCCGCGCGCGTCCGAAGGCTGCTGGTGCCGGTGCTTCCGCTGCTGGCCGTGTGGCTCGTGGTGCCGGATCTGCTGCAGGGCATGGGAATTCCGGCTCAGCCGCTGCAGGTGGCGAGCTCGATCGCCGCGCAGCTGTTGTGGTTCCTGTCCGTCTACCTGCTCACGGTGCTGCTCACGCCGCTGATGGTCGCGGCGCACCGCCGCTGGGGCCTGTGGGTGCCGCTGGTGATGGCCGTGGCGGGCGCGCTCGTCGACGTCGCGCGGTTCGCCGACCTCGGCCTGATCGGGTACGTCAACGCGGTGTTCGTGTGGGTGGCCGTGCACCAGCTCGGTTTCGCGTACGTGGAAGGCCGGCTGGGCGAGCTGACCCGCCATTGTGCGCTCGCGCTGTCCGCCGCCGGGTTCGGGGTCACGGCGCTGCTGGTCGCGTTCGGTCCGTACCCGGCCAGCATGATCGGCATGCCGGGCGCCCCGGTGTCGAACATGAGCCCGCCCACCGTGTTGCTGCTGTTCCTGGCCGTGGGTCAGCTCGGTCTGCTGCTCGCGTTCCGCCCGCAGCTCAACGCACTGGCCGCGCGGCCGGGCATCGGCAGCGCGCTGAGCTGGATCGGGGCCCGGTTCATGACCGTGTACCTGTGGCACATGCCGGCCCTGATCGTCGTCTCCGGCGTGACGGTGCTCGGCCTCGGCTACGCGACGCCGGCGCCCGGTTCGGTGCTGTGGCTCGTGATGGCGCCGGCGTGGTTCGCGCTGTGTGGGGCCGTGCTGCTGGTGCTGCTGCGGCTGTTCTCCCGCTTCGAGACGCAGCGCGACGACGTGGTGGTCACCGCGCGAACGCCGCAGCTCGTGCTGGCCGGGCTGCTCGCGTCCGGTGGCCTGCTCGGGCTCGCGGCGCACGGCTTCCAGCCGCTGAGCGAAGGCTTCGCCCACGGCCCGATCCCCTGGGTCGTGCTGCTCGCCGCCGGGTTCGCGCTGGCCGGCCGCCAGGTGTCGCTGACGCCGCTGCTCGGCCGGGCCGTCGCGATCACGGAGGCGGCGAAGGTCAAACGCTGAGCAGCTTCGCGGGGGTGTCGTGCAGCACGGCCCGCAGGAACGGCTCACCCAGGCGATCGTCGGCCGCCCAGCCGGCGATCGCCTGCAGCTGCGTGGCGTAGGAGTACGGGATGTTCGGGAAGTCGGTGCCCAGCACCACGCGGTCGGCGAACTCGACGAGCCGGTCGGTCCAGTCGGCAGGCAGCGGCGACATCTTCTGCACGAACGGCACGCCGACCATGGTCGTGTCGATGTGCACGCGCGGGAAGCGGGCCATCAGCTCGAACGCGCTGGTGAACTCGGGCATCGCCGCGTGGGCCAGCACGGCCGTGAGGTTCGGGTGCCGTTCGAGGACCTCGGCGAACACGTTCAGGCCCGTGAAGTCGCCGCGCAGCGGGCCGTGTCCACAGTGGACGACCACGGGCACGCCCGCGTCGGCGAGCGAACCCCACACCGGCTTCAGCAGGTCGTCCCGCGGGTCGTACGCGCCGACCTGCACGTGGGCCTTGAAGCACCGCGCACCGGCCCGCAGGGTGGCGTCCACTGAGGACGCGGCGGCCGGCTCGGGGTAGAAGGTCCCCGTGGGCACCGCTTCGGGCACCTGCTTGGCGAACTCCAGCACCCACGAGGTGAGCCACTCCGCCATGCCCGGCTTGTGCGGGTACACCAGCGGCGCGAACTGCTTCACGCCCAGCTCGCGCAGCGTCTGCACGCGCTCTTGCTCCGTGGTCCGGTAGTGCACCGGCCATTCGGTGCCGTAGTGCGCCTGCGCCTGGTCGAAGTAGGCCCAGACCTTGTCCATCACGGACTTCGGCAGGAAGTGCACGTGGATGTCGACGAGCCCGTCGAGGCCGAGGGCAGCGGTCCACCGAGCGACGTCGGCGTCCGAGGCGGGACCGAGCGTCACTCCGTGAACCGGCCCTTCAGCGCGCGGCCCATGGCCTTGCTGATGTCGCGTTCGGCATCGCGTTTGGCCAGCGTCTGGCGCTTGTCGTAGGCCTTCTTGCCCTTGGCCAGGGCGATCTCGACCTTGACCTTGCCGTCCTTGAAGTACATCGACAGCGGCACGAGCGACAGGCCGCTCTCCTTCGTCTTGCCGATCAGCTTCTCGATCTCACTGCGGTGGAGCAGCAGCTTGCGTGTCCGCCGCGGCATGTGGTTGGTCCAGGTGCCCTGCGTGTACTCCGGGATGTGCACGTTGCGCAGCCACACCTCACCGTCGTCGACGGTCGCGAACGCGTCGACCAGCGAGGCCTTGCCCTCCCGAAGGCTCTTCACCTCCGTGCCCTGCAGCACCAGTCCCGCTTCGTAGGTGTCCAGGATGGAGTAGTCGTGCCGAGCCTTGCGGTTCGACGCGATGACCTTCTGTCCACGTTCCTTGGGCATGATGTCAACTCTACGTGGTTTTCCCCGCGGGAGCCGACAGGGTTTCCCCGTGCTGCTCCCCTGGTCAGGACACCGCGCTGAGCCACCGATCCGGCGTGCCGGGCTCGTCGGCGGCGGGTGCGGGCCGGGGAAGGCCCGCGCCGTGACGATCGCCTCGGCCGCCTTGGCCGGGTCGCCCGGCTGCACGCCGTCGGCGGCCGCCAGCGCGGCGCGGCTCGGACCGGTTCGAGCTGCTCGCGGCAGACCTGGCCGACCGCGGAGAACAGCAACACCCCCGGCTCGGTGAACGCCGTCCGGAACGCGCCCGGCTCCACGATCACCACGTGCACAACGGCCCGTGCGCCGAAAACGACAACGCCGCGTGGGCAGGACCGAAATCCTGCCCACGCGGCGTCGGGGCGAAGCTAGTGGCGGACGTACAGGCGGAGCGTGACGTAGCCGGTGATCGCCGAGATCACGACCGACACGGCCAGCAGGATCGGAGCCACGGGGAACAGCAGCTCCAGCGTGGTGATCTGCGGGAAGACCTCACCCGTCAGCACCGAGTCGAGGAACGTGAGCTTGGCAGCCAGCAGGAACAGGATGCCGAGCACGGCACCGACCACGCCGGCGACCACCGCCTCCAGGAGGAACGGTAGCTGTGTGTACCAGCGGGTGGCGCCCACGAGCCGCATGATGCCGACCTCCGTGCGCCGCGTGAACGCCGACACCTGGATGGTGTTCGCGATCAGCAGCAGCGCCGCGATGGCCATGATGAGCGCGATGCCGAACGCGATGTTGCGGATGCCGTTGAACACGTTGAACACGCGGTCGAGGAACTTCTTCTGGTCGTCGACCTTGCGCACGCCGGGCTTGCCCGAGTACTCGGCGATGATGGCGGCGCTGCGGTCCGGGTCCTTCAGCTTGACCTGCAGCGACGCCGGCAGCGCCTCCGGGCCGGTGAGCTCCAGCAGCTCGGGCTGGCTCGCGAAGATCTTCTTGAACCGCTCGTAGGCCTGGTCGCGGTTCTCGTACACCACGGACTCGACGCCCGGGTTGTTCTGCAGCGACTCACGCAGGCCGCTGCACAGCGGCTGCGAGCAGTTCTTGTCGTTGGCGCTGATGTCCTCGACGAGGCTGACCTGCACCTCGACCTCGGCGAGGAAGTTCGCCTTCATCTTGTCGATCGTCCGCACGGCCAGGAGGCCACCGCCGAGCATGGCGAGGGAGACCGCCGTGGTGAGGATCATCGCGATGGTCATCGTGACGTTCCGGCGCAAACCGGTGAGGACCTCGCTGAAGACGAAACTGGCACGCATCGCAGGTGTCTGTCCCTTGTTGGGTCGGGGCTGTCGGGGAAGGCGGGCGGCGGGTCGCTCAGCGACCGATGCCGTACACCCCGCGGGCGTCGTCGCGGATCACGCGGCCGAGCTGCAGCTCGACGACCCGGCGCCGCATCGAGTCCACGATGGAGTGGTCGTGGGTGGCCATCAGCACGGTCGTGCCCGTGCGGTTGATGCGCTCCAGCAGCAGCATGATGTCCTGGCTCGTGTCGGGGTCCAGGTTCCCGGTCGGTTCGTCGGCCAGCAGCACCAGCGGCCGGTTCACGAACGCGCGCGCGATCGCCACGCGCTGCTGCTCGCCACCGGAGAGCTCGTTGGGCAGGCGGTCGGCCTTGCCTTCCAGGCCCACGAGCTCCAGCACCTCCGGCACGACCTTCTTGATGGTCAGCCGCGGCTTGCCGATCACCTCGAGCGCGAACGCGACGTTCTCGGCCACCGTCTTGTTGGCCAGCAGGCGGAAGTCCTGGAAGACGCAGCCGATCGTCTGGCGCAGGCGGGGGACCCTGCGCCGAGCGAGCTTGGCGACGTCGAAGTTGGACACCATCACGCGGCCCTTGCTCGGGACCTCTTCGCGCAGCAGCAGACGCAGGAACGTCGACTTCCCGGAACCCGAAGGGCCGATGAGGAAGACGAACTCACCCTTGTCGATCTCGACCGACACCCGTTCGAGGGCAGGACGGGTCGAGGTCTTGTAGACCTTGGAAACCTCTTCGAGCCGGATCACGGTTCGGCATACTACCCATGGGCCTCGTTAAGCCCGGGTTGCCCGTGCCCCCTAAACGAGCAAGGGACCTCAGCCGTCGCCAAGCGTGGCTTTTGCTGCGCCGGACGGTAGCGGAAGTCCCTTGCCCCGGAATCGGTTCCGGGTGTCGACAATGGATCCGGCCGCCTGTCGATGGATCAGGCGACTGTGGACTCAGCCGGACTCGGAGGTAGCCGCGCGGTTACGCGACCGCGGCCTGCTTGCGCCAGCGGATGCCGGCCTCGAGGAAGCCGTCGATCTCGCCGTCGAGCACGGCGCTCGGGTTGCCGACCTCGAAGTCGGTGCGCAGGTCCTTGACCATCTGGTACGGGTGCAGCACGTAGGAGCGCATCTGGTTGCCCCAACTGGAGCCGCCGTCCTTGAGGGCGTCCATTTCGGCCCGCTCCTCTTCCTTCTTGCGCAGCATCAGGCGGGCCTGCAGGACCTTCAGCGCCGCGGCCTTGTTCTGCAGCTGCGACTTCTCGTTCTGGCAGGAGACGACGATTCCGGTCGGCAGGTGCGTGATGCGCACCGCGGAGTCGGTGGTGTTCACGCTCTGTCCACCGGGGCCCGACGAGCGGTACACGTCGACGCGGATGTCCTTCTCCGCGATGTCGACGTGGTCGACCTCCTCGACCTCCGGCAGCACCTCGACGTGGGCGAAGGACGTCTGGCGGCGGCTCTGGTTGTCGAACGGCGAGATCCGCACCAGGCGGTGGGTGCCCTGCTCGACCGAGAGGGTGCCGTAGACGTAGGGGGCGCTCACCTTGAACGTCGCCGACTTGATGCCCGCCTCTTCGGCGTAGGAGATGTCGTAGACGTCGGTCGGGTAGCCGTGGCGCTCGGCCCAGCGCAGGTACATGCGCAGCAGCATCTCGGCCCAGTCGGCCGCGTCGACGCCGCCGGCTTCCGCGCGGATGGTGACGACGGCGTTGCGGTCGTCGTACTCACCGGACAGCAGCGTGCGGACCTCGAGCGCGTCGACGTCCTTGCCGAGGTCGGTGAGGTCGCCCTCCGCCTCCTGCATGCTGCCGGCGTCGCCCTCGGCCTCGGCCAGCTCGTAGAGCACGCCCAGGTCGTCGAGGCGCGATCGCAGGTCGGACACGCGGCGCAGCTCGCTCTGGCGGTGCGAGAGCTGGCTGGTGACCTTCTGCGCCTCCTCCGGGTTGTCCCAGAGGGTGGGGCTGGAGGCCTGCTGCTCGAGCTCCGCGACCTGCGCACGCAGCGCATCGAGGTCCATCACCGACTCGATCTGCGTCAGCTTGCCGGTCAGGTCCTTGAGGGCCGCATCGAACTCATCACTCACGTTTACCAAGGTTACGGCAAAACCCACGACCGGTTGCGAACCGGTCGTGGGCTGTGGCGTGGGTCAGGCCGACGGGATGGCGTCGAGCAGCTTCAGGGCGGCCTTGGCCTGCGCCTGAGCGAACTCGGCGACGGCCTTGGCGTAGGGGCCGTCGGCCGCCTTGGTGGCCGCCTTGGCCTCGTCGAGCTGCACCTGGTAGGTGCCGCGAGCGGTCTCGAGCAGAGCGGTGCGCTGCTTCGCCGTGAGCGAACCGGCGTGCACGAGCCGCAGGATGAGCGGGCTGCGCAGGTGGTCGGGACCGGCCTCGGACGTGAGCCACGTCTTGAAGGCCTTCTTGCCGGCCGCGGTGAGCACGTACTGCTGGCTCGAGCGCGGACCCTGCTTGCCCAGCCGGACGAGGCCCTCCTTGGACAACGCCGGGAGCTCGCGGTAGACCTGGCTGCGGGTGACACTGAAGAAGGCGCCGAAGCGCTCGTCGGCTCCCGCGACCAGCTGCCCGCCCGTGGCGGGACCGTCGTGGAGGAGACCGAGCAGAGCGGCGGCTGTTGCATTCAATTCGGACACACCTCTACGTTCCCACTTCTTCGGCGGTATGTCCACAGTGGCCTCGGGATCTGTCCATTGTGGCTAGTGTTATCCCCTCGTTCGGCCCAATCCGGAAGCAGGTCCACTGTGGACCTGGACACGCTCCGCAACCGCGGGGGCGCTTCTTCCGGCGCAAAACGACCAAGGGCTGCGAGCGCAACCACCACCCGAGCGAACCAGCAGGTCAGGACACGAAAAAGCCCGGCCTGCGCTGTGCGCAAACCGGGCTTTTCGACAGTAGCGGGGACAGGATTTGAACCTGCGACCTCTGGGTTATGAGCCCAGCGAGCTACCGAGCTGCTCCACCCCGCGTCGTTGTGTTTATAAGATTACACGGGGGTTCAACGCGTTTTCACCCACCCCCACTTAAGGCCTTTGTGGTGCCTCGACCTGCGACGATGACCCGTCGAGCCACTGGCGGGCGCCGGCGAGCACGATGGCCAGCCCGTCGGAAAATCCGGCTTCGGGGTCGGCCAGCACGGCCGCACCCGCGTCTTCCGGCCCGTAGCGCTCGTCGCGTTGACCACGCACCGGATACACGGCCTGCTCTTCGATGGTGAAGCCGATCACGAAGCTGTAAACGGCGAAGTGCGCCCGGGCGGCGCGCACCGGGTCGCTCCGCTCCTGCAGCGGCGGTGGCCCGACCAGGCTCGTGTCCGTGAGGAACGTGCCGGAGAAGACCTTCGCGCCGTCGCGGTAGGCCAGCAGTGTGTCGCGCAGGCTCCTGGCCTGGTGCTCCAGGCGCTGCCATTCGTCGAGCCCGTCCGGCGGCACGCGCTCGGCCACGGCGTCGGCGAGCATCTGCGTGGCCATCTCGTCGAGCAGTTCCTGCTTGTTCTTGACGTGCCAGTAGAGCGCCGGCGCCTTCACGCCGAGGTCGCCGGCGATCAGGCGCAGCGTCAGCCCGTTGAGGCCCACCTCGTTGAGCAGGCGCAGTCCCGAACGCGCGATGTCCCGCCTGGTCAGGGCCACGGTTACCTCCTTGACAATTTAACGATGTTAAGGGCACCCTGGCGACGGGTCAATTTAACAACGTTAAGGAGGGCTCATGAACGAGCTGCACGCCGACGTCGTCGTCGCCGGAGCCGGGCCGACGGGCCTGATGCTGGCGGCCGAGCTGCGCCTGGCCGGCGTCGACGCCGTGGTGATCGAGCGGCTGCCCGAGCGCGCCGGCCTGTCGAAGGCGCTGAACCTGCAGCCGCGCACGGCCGAGGTGCTGGACCTGCGCGGACTGCTGCCGAGAGCGGAGGAACGCGCGTTCGCCACCGTCCAGGAGGGACACTTCGCGGCCGTCCCGATCAGCTACGCCCGGTGGGACACGCGGCGCCCGTACCAGCTGGGCATCCCGCAGGCGCAGGTCGAGGAGCTGCTGGAAGAGCGCTTCGCGGAGCTCGGCGGCAACGTGCTGCGCGGGCACGAGCTGATGGAGCTGTCGCAGGACGCGGCGGGCGTCCGCGTGGTCACGCCGGAGCTCGTCTTGAACTGCCGCTACCTGGTCGGCTGCGACGGCGGCCGCAGCACCGTGCGCAAGCTGCTGGACGTGCCCTTTGAAGGCGAGGACGGCGCCGGCTACGGCGTGGTGGCCGATGTCGTCGTAGATCGGATCCCCGACCGCGCCACCGGCACGTGGACGTCGATGCGCGGAATGGTCCAGTCCGCCGGCCCGACGGGCTTCTGCGGCCTCATCCCGCTCTCCGAGCCGCTCCTGTACCGCCTGACCTTCGGCGACCGCGCGCAGCGACCCGCGACGTTCGGCTCACCGGTCACCGAGGCCGCGGTCCGGACGGCCTTCGCCGCGACCTACGGCCCGGCGGTGATCAAGGAAATCCGCTGGCTGTCCCGCTTCTCCGACGCGTCCCGCCTGGCGGCACAGTATCGAGTCGGCCGCGTTCTGCTGGCCGGCGACGCCGCCCACATCCACTTCCCCGCCGGCGGCCAGGGCCTCAACCTGGGCGTCCAGGACGCCGCCAACCTGGGCTGGAAGCTCGCCGCGGCCCTCAACGGCTTCACCGACGTGCTCGACACGTATGAAACCGAACGCCGCGCCGTCGGCGCCGCCGTGCTCGACAACGTCGCCGCCCAGAACGGCCTCATCCCGCAAAGCCGTTCCAGCCGCGCCCTGCGCGCGCTCTTCACCACGCTCGCCGACCTGCCCGAGGTGTCCCACCACCTGTCCGGCCTGGTCTCCGGCCTCGCCGTCCGCTACCCCGCGCCCACGGACGCCCACCCCCTCACCGGCACCCGCCTCCCCGACTTCCGCCTCCCCGACGGCTCCTGGGCCAGCACCCTCTTCCACGCGGGCCACCACGTCCTGCTCACCACCCCGGGCGCCGATCTGTCGGCCCTGCCGCGCGTTCCGGGCCCACTGTCCACAACGGACCTCCCGGCCCTGCCGTTCGCCCCCGCCGCCCTGATCCGCCCCGACGGCTACTTCGCCTGGCTGCTCCTCACCTGACGGCGACCGGCAGACTTCGCGTGTTCACCGTCGCCGCCCACGCTGGCTCCCCGGCCAACCACAGCTCCGGCGCCCCGACTCGCCAACTCCCGCAACCCGCGCGAGCGGCAACTTCGCCGCCGTCCTCGCCCGCCGACGACCCCGCCGCCCGGCTGCCTTTCACCTGACGGCCCCGGCAGACTTCGCGTGATCACCGTCCCCGCCCACGCTGGTTCGCCGGCCAGCCGCAGCTCCGGCGCCCCGACTCGCGAGCTCCCGCAACACCATCTGCGCAAGCGGCTACGTCGTTGCCATCCTCGCCCGCCCCGACGACCCGCCGCTCGGCTGCCTTTCACCTGACGGCTCGGCAGACTTCGCAGGCCGCGCAACGTCACCGCCCGCGCGACGACCCGCCGCCAACCACAGACGGGGCGAAGCTCGCGAGCTCCCGCAACACCATCCACGCGAGCGGCTAGGTCGCCCCGTCCTCGCCCGCCCCGGCGACCCTTCCGCCTGGCCGCGGGTCACCTGACCACGACCGATAACGTCCGCAGCCCGCGCAACGTCATCGTCTTCGCCCACTCCGGCTCCCCGACCAGCCGAGGCTCGCCAACTCCCGCAACCCCATCTGCACGAGCAGCTACGTTGCCGCCACCCTCACCCGCCCCGACGCCCCGCCTCCTGGCCGCCCGTCACCTCACGGCGACCGGCAACGTCCGCAGCCCGCGCAGTGTCACCGTCTCCGCCCACTCCGGCTCCCCCGCCGGCCGCAGCCCCGGCGCTCGGCGCGCGAGCTCCCGCAATACCGTGCGCCCCTGCAGTCGCGCCAGGGGAGCGCCCAGGCAGAAGTGGATCCCGCGTCCGAAGGCCAGGTGCCGGCCCGGCGCGCGGGTGATGTCGAATCGGTCCGGCTCGTCGAACACCCGCGGATCGCGGTTCGCCGCGCCGACCAACACCAGCACCGTCGTGCCCGCGGCGAGCTCGACGCCGCCCAGCGTCGTGTCGGTCAGGACCGTCCGTGTCGTCAGCTGGATCGGCGAGTCGTACCGCAGAACCTCCTCGACGGCCCCCTCGGCCAACGCCGCGTCACGCGCCAAAGCCCGGTACTGCTCGGGGTTCCGCAGCAACGCCAACACCCCGTTGCCGATCAAGTTCGTCGTCGTCTCGTGCCCCGCCACGAGCAACAACGTCAACGTGACCAGCAACTCCCTCTCACTGAGCCGCTCCCCCTCATCCGCCACGGCAACGAGCGCCGACAACAGATCGTCGCCCGGAGCCCTTCGCCGCTCAGCCGCCAGCTCCCTGAAGTACCCCACGAACTCCCGCCGCGCCCCGGCCGCCGCCTCCGCAACCCCGGGCGCCAACAGGAAGCCGGGCTCCGCCGCCCGCGCCATCGCCCCCGACCACGCCCCGAACCGCTCCCGGTCCCCGACCGGCACCCCCAGCAGCTCCGCGATCACCGTCACCGGCAACGGCACCGCCAGCTCCGCCATCAGATCGCCCTCGCCGGCCGCCACCACCCGCCCGACGAACTCCCCCACCAACTCCTCCACGCGCGGCACCAGCGCCTCCACCGTCCGCGCCGTGAACGCCTTTCCCACCAACCCGCGCAACCGCGTGTGATCCGGCGGATTCAAGAACGCGAACGCCCGCACCACCCGCCCGTCCCCGTCCACCGGCAGATCCGCGTGCCCACCGCCCACCACCTCGGGCTCCGGGTGCCCGAACTCCGCCCCCTTCACCACGCGCTCGGCCTCCCCGAACCCGAGCACCACCACAACCCCGTCCCCCACCCGCACCACCGGCGCCCTCCGCCGCCATTCCCCATACGCCCCATACGGATCGACCCCCCTCGCCGCCCCGACCAACTCCCCCAACCCCAGCCCCAGCGACCCCACACCTTCACCCATCCCCGCACCCTATTCCGCCCGCCACACCGCCCCTCGCTCCCCGCAAGGGCCCGGACCGACGACGCGAGGAAAGCCGAGAACCCGGCCCCCGCCAAAGGATCGCGGCGCAGAAAGCGCCTGGTGGGTTGCCCGGGCGAAGGACGTAGTTCCAGCGACCAAGGAGAGGCCCTACCGACGGGTCGGTGCATCGCGACGCGCGGGGGAGCACAACGTTCTCTCGAGCGAGCTACAAACCCTCAGCATCCCTAAGCCACCTGGCCGATGAGCCCAAGAACCGCCGCGCCACCCACCGATCACGCCGAACGACTCACCGGGAATCCGAAGGCGCACAGCCCCCTCACCAACGGCCACCTCCCCACCCAACGCAACTCACCTGGGGGGTCCAGGGGGGCGAAGCCCTCCCTGGCGGGGGCCCGGGGGTCCGACCCCCGAAGAACATGCGAAAGAGGCCCGGCTTGCGCAATCCGCAAGCACGGGCCTCCTACCTCTGTAGCGGGGACAGGATTTGAACCTGCGACCTCTGGGTTATGAGCCCAGCGAGCTACCGAGCTGCTCCACCCCGCGTCGTGACACCTACCTTACGCCTGGGTTTCGGCCAGGTGCAAAGCAGGTGCCACTACCGTGCGCGAGGTCACCCGCCGGGTTGCTGCGGGGCGCCGCTGCCGGAGGGCGGGGTGGCGTTTTTGGCGTTCTCGTAGGCCTTCGCCGCGGTGTCGAGGGCCTGGAGTGCCGCGCCTTGGTCGGCGAAGTTGCCCGACTGCTGGGCGGCCTTCAGCCTCCCCAGTGCCGACTGGATGTCGGTCACCGCCTTGTCGAGGGCCGGGTTCGAGCCGCCCGAGTTGGCCGGCGGGGTGGTCGGCGTGGTCGGTGACGTGGGTGTCGACGGTGAGTTCGGCGGGGTCGACGAGGACGGTGGTGCCCCTTCGACCGGCGTGGTCGCCGCCGCGCCGGTGCCCTTGCCGAACACCTGGTCCAGTGCCTCGTTCAACGTCGGCGCGTAGCCGACCTTCGAGCCGAACGACACCAGCACGCGGGCCAGCTGCGGGTAGCTCAGCTGGTTGCGCTGTCTGATGTACACCGGTTCGACGTAGAGGAACCCGTTGGCGACCGGCAGCGTGATCATGTTGCCGTAGATGGGGATCACGTTGGGGTTGTTGAGCAGTGTCCGGTCCGAAGCGACCTGTGGATCACTTTGGAACTTGTTCTGCACCTGCACCGGCCCGTCGACTTGGTTCGCGCCGGTGACCGTGGGTAGTCGGAGCACGCGGATCGTTCCGTAGTCGTGGGGATCGGACGACACCGACATCCACGACGCGAGGTACTGCCGTTGCAGACCGGTGAGCCCGCTCGTCAGCTGGAACGTCGGTGTGCCTTCGCCCGCCGCGTCGGCGAGGACGTAGTAACCCGGTTGGTTCGCGACGTTCGCCGCCGCTGTGGTCGCGCTGCCGTCTTCCGTCGGGTCCTGCGGGACGCTCCAGAACGACTGCTGTGCGTAGAACTGCTGCGGGTTGTCCACGTGGTACCGGGCGAGCAGCTCACGCTGGACCTTGAAGAGATCTTCGGGGTAACGGAAGTGCGCGCGCAGGTCCGGCGGGATCTCGGCGCTCGGCTTCACGAGGCCCGGGAACACCTTCTCCCACGCGTCGAGCACGGGTTCCTTGTCGTCGATCGAGTACAGGGTGACCGTGCCGTCAAACGCGTCGACAGTCGCCTTCACCGAGTTGCGGATGTAGTTGATCGAGTTGTTGGCCTGGCGCGTGACGCCGTTGAGCGAGTCGTTGGTGGCATCGCCGAGCTGGGTCTGCTGGGAGTACGGGTAGTTGTTCAGCGTGGTGTACCCGTCGACGATCCACACGATCTTGCCGTTGACGACCGCCGGGTACGGGTCGCCGTCGAGCGTCAGCCACGGCGCGACCTTGCTGACGCGGTCGCGCGGGGTGCGGTTGTACATGATCTTCGAGCCGTCGCCGATAGCGTCGGAGAAGAGGATGTTGCGCTCGCCGTAGTTGGCCGCGAAGGCGAGCCGGTTGAACCAGTTGTCGAGCGGAACGCCGCCGGTGCCGTTGTAGTAGTAGTTCTTCTGGTCCGGGGAGTCGGACTCGCCCGGGGCTTTGCCGGGGGTGCCGCCGACGATCGCGTAGTCGTTCTGGTCGGCCAGCTCGCCGTAGTAGATGCGCGGCTGGTCGACCTTGATGCCGGGCTTGCCGCCGACCGAGCCGGCGCCGGTGGGGTTCTTCGTGTCACTGGTGCCGATGAGCGGGTAGCCGGCGCTGCTCGTGTCGGACACGTCCGTGACGGCGCGGTTGATCGTGTTGGCCGGCGCGGCGACGAAACCGTTGCCGTGGGTGTAGACGAGGTGCTTGGTGATCCAGTTGGTCTGGTTGCCCGTGAGCCCGTCGGTCTTGATCTCCTTGGCGGCCACGATGTAGTCCTGCGTGGAGCCGCCGACGGTGTAGCGGTCGATGTCGAGCTTCTCCGGGAAGCCGTAGTAGTTCTGACCACCGGCGAGCTGGGTGTAGGTGGCGGACAGCACGTTCGGGTCGAGCAGCCGGATGTTGGACACGGTGCCCGAGTCGGCCTTCACCTGGTCCTGGCTCGCCTGGTTGCTGCCTTGGTAGTCCTCGTACTTCACGTTCTGCAGCCCGAACGCCGCGCGCGTCGCGTCCATGTTGCGCTGGATCGACGTGGCTTCCTTGTCGTTCGCGTTCGGCTTCACCGAGAACTGGTCGAGGATCGCGGGCCACGCGACGCCCACCAGAACGCCCGACAGGATCAGCAGCACGAGCGCGATCGCCGGCAGCTGCAGGTTGCGCAGGAACGCTCCGGCGAAGAACGCGATCGCGCAGATCACCGAGATGCACAACAGGATCAGCTTCGCCGGCAGCACCGCGTTGAGGTCGGTGTAGGTGGCGCCGTTGAACAGCGGCATGTCGCGATCGGACAGAAGCAGGTTGTACCGGTCGAAGAAGTACTCGACCGCCTTCAGCAGCACGAAGAGGCCGACGGTGATGGCGAGCTGCGCGCGCGTCGGGCCCGCCAGCTGGCCGCCGCGGCCGGCGAGGCGGATGCCGCCGAAGATGTAGTGGGCGATCAGCGCGCCGAAGAACGAGATCACGACCGTGACGAACAGCCAGCCGAGCAGCCAGTTCACGAACGGCAGGGTGAACGCGTAGAAGCCGATGTCGAGCCCGAACTGCGGGTCTTTCTGGCCGAACGACGTGCCGTTGAGGAACAGCTGGATCGTCTGCCAGTCGCCCATCGCGGACGCGCCGGCGATGAGACCCGTGATCAGCGGGATGCCGATCCCGAACAGCCGGATGCGGCTCACGATCATCGAGCGGTAGCGCGAGAGCGGGTCGTCGCTGCCCGAGACGGGCACGAACACCGGACGCGTGCGGTAGGCGATGGTGAGGCTGATCGCGAGCGATCCGCCCACGAGCAACCCGACGGCCACGAAGAGGACTATCCGCGTGAGGATTTCCGTGGTGAACACCGAGCGCGCGTGCACCTCGCCGAACCACAGCCAGTCGACGTAGGTGTCCAGCAGCCTGACACCCAGCAGCAGCGCCAGCACGATCACCGCGGCGATGATGAGGAGGATCCGGCTGCGGCGGGACAGCTTCAGGCTCACGGGGGGCCGAGTCGCCACGGCAACGCTCCTGTCTTCGTGAACACGTTCGCGGGGACAGCTGCGTCCCCTGACGGTCTAACTCTACGGATGGGTTCCCGAGTTCCCGGGACCGCCCGAATCGGACGTCGCACGACGGCGCGGGGACCGGCCTGCGACGATGTCGCCATGCAGCCGAGTGAGCCGCCCGCCGCCAACCCCGTCGCCGGCCTGGCCCGGGAAGTCGAAGAGTTCGTCGCGTCCGGGGGCTGGGACCAGCCGCCGCAGCTGTTCGCGCTGGTGCCCACCGCGGCACTGCTCGACGAGCAGCCCGAGCTGGCGGGCCAGCTCGACCGCGCCAACCCGCTGACGCCCGTCGCGCAAGAAGCGTTGCCGGAAGGTGACCTCGCCGAGTCGCTCGGCCGGATCGCGTGGCCCGAGATCGTGGTGGGCTGCGCGCTCGCGCAGGAGATCATCGTGCTGCCGCCCGACGTCGAGGCGGAGCTCGAAGGCGTCGCGGAGGCCGACGCCGAGCGCCTGCGCCGCGCGGCCGCCGACCACCCGCGGCGCACGGAGGCGCGGCTCGTGGCGGCGGTGCTGCGCGAGGGCGACGTCGCCTGCGTGATGCGGCTGCGCGGGACGCGGCCCGACGCTTCTTCGACCGAAGTGGACGCCGTCGACGAGATCGTGGAGAGCCCCGACCTCGCGCCGAACCTGCTCGACGCGTTGAAGACGACTTTCCTGCCCTGAATCCTGCCCTGAGCCCCGTCGAGCCGGGGGCCTCCGCGTGGGGGCCTCCGGGTCAGGACGGGTGCTGGCACTTCTTTCTTCCTCAGCAGTGCGCCGTGGGCCGGCCGGCCTTGAGGTTCTGGAGCTGGGTGAGCGCGTCGTCCAGAGTGGACACCTTGATCAGGTTGAGCCCGTCCGGCACGGCCGACTTCGCCTCGGCGCAGTTGTGCTCCGGCACGAGGAAGTCGGTGGCGCCGGCCTCACGCGCGCCCACGACCTTGAACGAGATGCCGCCGATCGGGCCGACCTCGCCCGTCTCGGTGATCTCGCCGGTGCCCGCGATGTGCCGGCCGTTCGCGAGGTTGCTGTCCGGCTTCCCGGGCGGGGTGAGGCGGTCGATGATCGCCAGCGTGAACATCAGGCCGGCCGAGGGACCGCCGACGTCCTGCAGCGAGATGTTGACGTTGAACGGCGCGGTCGCGTGGTCGACGGCGGTGAGGCCCATGAAGCCCTGCGTGCGGTCGTCGCGCTTCGCGAGCGTGATCGGCACGGTGCGTTCGGGCTGGCCGTCGGCCTGGAAGGTGATCTGCACGGTCTGGCCGGGCTTGGTGTTGGTGAGGGCCTTGGCGACGTCGGCGGCTTCGGTGACCTTCGTGCCGTTGACGGTGACCAGCTTGTCGCCGGGTGCGAGCACGTGGTCGGCGGGGCTGCCGGACACGATCTCCTTGGCGAGCACCTCCACGGGGTAGCCGAGGTGGCGCAGGGCGGCGACCTGGGCGTTGGTCTGGGAGTCCTGAAGCTGCTGGATGTTCTCCTGCTTGACCTGCTCGTTGGTCTCGCCGGGGCGGTAGTACTCCTCGCGCGGCGCGAGCGCGTAGCGGCCGCTGGCCCAGAGGCCGAGCGCGGTGAAGAGGTTGATCCCGTCGTTGAGCGACACGGTGGTCATGCGCAGCTCGCCGTTGGTCTGGTACGTCTCGTGGCCCTTGACCTGGACGACCTCGTTGCCCGCGGCGTCGCGACCGAGCGTGTCGTACGTCGGGCCCGGACTGATGGCCACGTACGGCACCTGGACCAGGAAACCGGCTACGACGAACACCAGGAACAGCGCGCCGCTGACCAGCAGGGTCCAGCCGCGGCGCGTCAGGCGGCGCTCGTCGCGCGCCGGTTCCCTCGACGGCTCGGTCCGGCTGTTCGCGGTCGCGGTCTCCTCGTCGGGTTTGGTCACGAGCGACAGCGTACGGTGACCGTGTTCGCTTCCCGGTGAAGGCCATGGTTGACGCGCTGGGAGAGGCCCTACCCGCGTACGGTGGACGTATGAGCAAACCCCCGTTCGGTTTCGGACCGCCCGATCCCGACAGACGAGGCGACGGTGACCCCTCGGAGCAGCCGTCCGGCGCAGAGGCGTTCAACCAGCTCGGGCAGATGCTGAGCCAGCTGGGCCAGATGCTCAGCCAGGCCGGCTCGTCGAGCGGGCCGGTGAACTACGACCTGGCGAAGCAGATCGCGCTCCAGAACCTCAGCGGCAGCGACGACGGCAAGATCGGCTTCGCGTCGTCCACCGGCGACTCGTCCACCGCCGTGCGCGACGCCGCGCACCTGGCGGAGCTGTGGCTCGACGCGGCGACGATCCTGCCCGCGGGCGCGAACACCACGGTCGCGTGGTCCGCGCGCACGTGGGTAGAGAAGACGCTGCCCACGTGGCAGCGGCTCTGCGACCCGGTCGCGCAGCAGGTTTCCGGCGCGTGGATGCAGGCGCTGCCCGAGGAGGCCAAGCAGGCCGCCGGGCCGCTGCTGTCCATGATGGGGCAGATGGGCGGGATGGCCTTCGGCTCCCAGCTCGGCAACGCGCTCGCGCAGCTGGCCCAGGAGGTGCTGACGTCCACGGAGGTCGGCCTGCCGCTGGGCCCGCCCAACACGTCGGCGCTGCTGCCCGCGAACATCGAGAAGTTCACCGAGGGGCTCGAGGTCCCCAGCAGCGAGGTGCTCGTGTTCCTCGCCGCGCGCGAGGCCGCGCACCAGCGCCTGTTCGCCCACGTGCCGTGGTTGCGGCAGCGGCTGCTGGCGACCGTGGAGGAGTTCGCCCGCGGGATCACGGTCGACACGTCCGCGCTGGAGTCGCTGGCCGGCCAGATCGACCCGTCGAACCCGGCGAGCATCGAAGAGGCCATGTCGTCCGGCTTGCTGGAGCCGAAGACCACGCCCGAGCAGCAGTCGGCGCTCAAGCGGCTCGAAACCCTGCTCGCCCTGGTCGAGGGCTGGGTCGACGTCGTGGTCGCCGAGGCCATCGGCGACCGCCTGCCGGGCGCCGACGCGCTGCGCGAGACGCTCCGCCGCCGCCGCGCCACGGGCGGCCCCGCCGAGCAGACCTTCGCGACCCTCGTGGGCCTCGAACTGCGCCCCCGCCGCATGCGCGCCGCGTCCTCCCTGTGGAAACTCGTGGGCGACCGCCACGGCACCGACAAACGCGACAGCCTCTGGTCCCACCCGGACCTCATGCCGACCGCCGAGGACCTCGACGAGCCCCTGGACTTCGCCGACCGCCTCGGCGACACCCCAGTCCTCGGCGACGACTTCGATCCGATCGCGGAGCTGGAGAAAACGGAAAAGCGCGAGGCGGCTGAGTCTGGCTCTGCTTCTGGTTCGGATTCGGCCTCGGATGCGAAGCCGGACTCCGACCCTTCAGACCAGGACAAGGGCGACAACCCGACCTCCTGATCCCGGTCCAGCCCCGGTCCTCCGCCGCCTTCGCGACGGAGGACCGGCTGCTTTCGGGGCTCTCAACAATTCGGCGCGCCGACCTTTCAACCCAAGGCAGCCACCGACGTTGAGCATCGGCTGTTCGTGCCTGGAATCACTCATCCCCTGGCATCGCCGGGCCACCGCGAACCGGTTCCAACTCGCCAAGCTCGGCACTGGCACACCGGCAGTCCAGCACCGAGACGACCGCTGGTTGAAGCCGCCGCGAGCCGGTGGGCGGCCAGGCCCCACTCCTGCGAGCCGGCCAAGTCGTGCCGTGCGCGACCTCGCGACCCCTTCACCTCACGCGCGAGCCGCAGTCTCCGCCGACGAACGGGCCCGGCTCAGCCTGCCGCAATCGCGCCGACCTGCCTCCAAGCCGGCGGCCTCCCAGCTTCCCCTCCTGCGAGCCGGCCAAGTCGTGCCGTGCGCGACCTCGCGACCCCTTCACCTCACGCGCGAGCCGCAGTCTCCGCCCGCGAACAGGACTGGCCCAGTCCGCGGCAATCGCGCCGACCTGTCCCCAAGCCGCGGACTCACCACCTGCGCGAAGGCTCGGGCCGCGGCTTCCTGACCTCGAGCAAAACCGCCTTCAACCCCAGGCAGGCAAGAGACCAGCTCAGTCGTCCTCCTCCGAAATCCCCCACCCAGCCGCCGCCGACAGCCCCTCCAGGTACCCGATCGCGCGTTCCGTCTTCGGGTACCGGTTGACCAGCGTCCAGAACGCCGCGTCGTGCCCGGGTTCGCGCAGGTGGGCGAGCTCGTGGACCAGCACGTAGTCCAAGACCCACTGCGGCACGCGCCGCAGGCGGTCGCTGACGCGGATGGTCGCGTCGACGGGCGTGCAGGAGGCCCAGCGGGTGCGCATGGGCGGCACCCAGCGCACGCTCGCGGGTATCGCCCGTGGATCGACGTACTTCGCCGCCAGCACGGCGCAGCGTGCCAGCAGCGCGTCGTCGGAGGACTTCGGCGACGCGGGTTTGCGCGGTTCGGTGCGCTGCAGCTTGCGCTCCATCTCCGCGACCCAGTGCCTCTCTTCCGCGCGGGTCATCCGTGCCGGGATGAGCACCACGAGGGTGTCGTCTTTCCAGTACGCGGTGACCGTCCGGTGCCGGCGCGCGCTGCGCCGCACCTCGACCTTGTGTTCAGGAGTGTCCGACGGGGGGTTCGTTCCGCCCCGGCCCCGCAGTGAGGGCATCCGTGCTTCGACCACCCGACAACGGTAAGGCCACCGACCGACAACTTGGGAGCGTCGAAAGGTCACAGCCCCGAGTTGTCCACAACTCGCCTTGCCTGTGGATAACTCGACTCTGAGCGCCGATCGGCCGTCGCCGAGGTGTCAAGCTGATCATCATGAGCCTGTCCGCAGTTCCGCCGCCGAACGTCCTCCTCCCCGCCTACCCGACGCTGCTCCAGGGCCTCCACGTGCTCGAACGCGGCAACGACGAAGTCCAGATCGGCCTCGACCCGCGCCACGGCGTGGTGGCCACCGGGCTGGCGCCGAGCGTCGTCGCGCTCGTGCGCCGGCTCGACGGCAGCCGCCGCCTCGACGCGGTGCTCGCCGAGAGCGAACACCGCGACCAGCTGCGGCTTCTGCTCAAACAGCTCACCGCACTGGGCCTGGTCACCGAAGCACCCAGCCCCGCCTCCAAGCGCGTCGAGACGGGCTTCTGGTCCCTGCGCGCCCGGCACCACCAGACCGCGCTCACCGAGCGAAGACGCCAGAGCCTGGTGGCCGTCCGGGGCGACGGCAGGATCGCCGTGGCCGTCGCCGTGCTGCTGGCCAACGCCGGGGTCGGGCACATCGACGTCCGCTCCGGCGGCGTCGTCACCGACGCCGACCTCGGTTCGGGCTTCACCGCCGCCGAGCTGGGCCTTTCGCGGCGCAAAGCCACCCAGAACGTGCTGGCCCGCGTCGCGCCCGAGGTGAGCACCGCCCGCAATCTGCAGCGTTCGCCCGACGTCGTGGTGCTCACCGACGCCGTCGTGCCCGCCCCGGAGCTGGTGGCGGAGCTGGTCGACGACGGCGTCACCCACCTGCCGGCCCGCGTCCGCGACGGCACGATCCTCGTCGGCCCGCTCGTCGTGCCGGGCCGAAGCACGTGCTTGCGCTGCTGCGACCTGAGCAAGACCGACCTCGACGACTCGTGGCCCCGCGTCGCGACCCAGCTCGTGGACGTCGACCAGCGCCCCGATCTCGCGTCCGTCCAGGCGTGCGCGTCGCTGGCCGTCGCGCAGGCGCTGCGCGTGCTGTCGCCGAGCGCCGAGCCACCGCCGACGTGGAACAGCACCCTGGAGCTCGATCCGTTCGAAGGCCACCTGCGCCACCGCTACTGGGAACCGCACCCGGACTGCGATTGCGGAGCGCCCGAAGCGCCACCGGAGACGTAGCCCACACCCCCTGGCAGGCTGCGGCCACCAAGGTCACCAAGGCAGAATCGGAGGGTGACCGACTCCGCAGACCGCGAATCCGCAATGCCGCGCCGAGGTGCGGCGCGCACCGCGAAACTCGCCAGCATTCCCCTCGGGATAGCCGGCCGGGCCGTCGGCGGATGGGGCAAGCGCCTCGCGGGCCAGAGCGCGGAACAGGTGAGCGCGACGCTGTCGGCGAAGGCCGCGGAGCAGCTGTTCGAGGTGCTGGGGACGCTCAAGGGCGGAGCGATGAAGTTCGGCCAGGCCCTGAGCGTCTTCGAAGCCGCGGTGCCCGACGACATGGCCAAGCCGTACCGCGAAGCGCTGACCAAGCTGCAGTCCGCCGCGCCGCCGATGTCGGCGCAACAGACGCGGCGGGTCCTGGCGCAGCAGCTCGGCCGTTCGTGGGAGGGGCGGTTCAAGCACTTCGACGACGTCCCGGCGGCGTCGGCCAGTATCGGCCAGGTCCACCGCGCCACCTGGCACGACGGGCGCGAGGTCGCCGTGAAGGTCCAGTACCCGGGGGCCGACGAGGCACTGCGCAGCGACCTGCGCCAGTTGCAGCGCTTCAGCCGGCTGTTCCAGGCGTTCGTGCCCGGCACGGACGTGAAGCCGCTGATGGCGGAGCTCGCGGACCGCATGGACGAGGAGCTCGACTACCTCAACGAGGCCGACAACCAGCGTGCGTTCGTGAAGGCGTTCGAGGGCGATCCCGCGTTCCTCATCCCGCGCGTGGTGGCGAGCGCGCCGAAGGTCGTGGTGACCGAGTGGGTCACGGGCACGCCGTTGTCCAAGGTCATCGCGGGCGGCGACCAGGAGACGCGCAACCTCGCGGGCCGGCTGCTGATGGAGTTCCACTACTCGTCGCCGGCGCGGGCGCACCTGCTGCACTCCGACCCGCACCCCGGCAACTTCATGGTCACCGACGACGGCCGCCTGTGCGTGCTCGACTTCGGCGGCGTCGCGAAGCTGCCCAACGGCATCCCGCGCCACCTGGGCGAGATGACGCGCCTGGCCCTCGACGGCGAGTCCGACGACCTCATGCGGCTCCTGCGCGAAAACGGCTTCGTCCGCACCGACTCCGACCTGGCCGCCGACGAGGTGCTCGCGTACCTCGCGCCGTTCACGGAACCGCTGGCCACGCCGACTTTCCACTTCACTCGCCGATGGATGCAACGCCAGGCCGGCCGCGTCGGTGACACCCGCGGCAGCGACTTCCGCGTCGGCCGGTCGCTGAACCTGCCGCCGGAGTACCTGATGATCCACCGCGTCACCGCGGGGTCCACGGGCATTCTCTGCCAGCTCGACGCGGTGGTCCCGGCGCGCGGCATCGTGGAGCGGTGGCAGCCAGGTTTCGCTCGCTGAGTTGTCCACAGGCCCGGCGGTGCCACAGACCTGATTCGCGGAGTTATCCACAGATCCGGGAAGCCGGTTCCACTCGGATGGCCGAGCGGTCATCCTCGAATCATGACGACTACCGCAAGCATCCGGGACGTGGCTCACCGTGACTCCACGTCGGTCGGCGTGATCGACCTCAAGAAACTGCGCAGCGCCGGAATCTCGAACCGAAGAGCCGCCAGGATGGCGCGGCCGGGCGGGCCGTGGCGCCGCGTGTACCCCGGCGTGTTCGTGATCCAGGACAAACCGCCGTCCCGATTACAGCTGCTGCACGCCACCATCGCGCGCTACGGCCCCGACGCCATCATCACGGGCACCGACGCGCTGCGCGCCCACGGCGTCGCCCACCCGCTCACGGACGAGATCCACCTGCTCCTGCCGCACTACCGTCGCCCGGCCTCCGAACCCGGTGTGCTGACCTACCGCACCGCCCGCATGCCCGAACCCGTGATCATCGACGGTCTCCCCTACGCCGGCGGCCCGCGCGCCGCCCTGGACCTGGCGCGCCGCGCGGTCAACCCGAAGGCCGTCGAACGCCTGACGACGCTCCCGCTGTTCTGGGGCCTGTGCGACCGCGCCGAACTCCTGGCCGAACTCGACGCCGGCAATCAACGCGGCTCATCGGCGGTCCGCGCCGTACTGCGCGCGATGGACGACCGCGAAACCTTCACCCACGGCCAGGCCCTCCGCCTCCTCCGCGACGCTCCCCTGCCGTCCCCCCAGTGGAACGTCACGGTCTGCGACCTGCGCGGCCGCCGCCTCGGCATCGCCGACGCCTGGTGGGACCAGGTCGGCCTCGCCTGGCGCTACCGCACCGCCGCCGGCCCCACCGACTTCAGCCACTTGGCGCTCACCGCCACCGGCACCGTCCTCGTGCGCTGCACGCCCCGCCAACTCAACGACATCCCGGCCGACGTCACGGACGAACTGGTCCGCGCCTACACCCAGGCCGCCCGCACACCCCGCCCGAAGGTCCGCGCGCTCCACCGCCGGGACACCGCCGCATGACGCCGGGGTGAGCACCCGGCCGGGCTGCTGGCCGGCTGGTTGGCCCGTCCGGTCATTGCCTGAGGTTCACACGGAGCGAGGGCCGTGCCGAGCCTCTCGGCAACGCCGGGCGGGCCGCCCGAACACCGCCCGCCCACCGCAGCCCGCCGACCGTCCTGGAAAGTCCAGGGAAACGGCGGCGCCGGACGCCTCCAGACGGGCTGGCGAGCGCAGACCGTGACGGCGAAAGCACTGAGCCGTTCCATCCGCGATGTGGATTGGGCAGCGCCCCGCCCGCACCCGACTCTGGTTGGGGCCAGCGGCGATCACGGGTCGCACGACACGTGCTCACGAAGGCGAACCTGCCGGGTCGCCTCCGCCCGCGATGCGAGCTGGAGTGGCGGTGTAATCGCACCAAACAGCAGTGAGGGCCGGTAGGCGATCGTCGGCGGTACGGCACGTGCTCACGAAGGCGAGCTAGCCAACCCGCCCCCACCCACGATGCGAGCTGGAGTCGCGGCGCAACCACCCCAAAAGGCAGTGGGGGCCAGTAGGCGATCGTCGGCCGTACGGCACACGTGCTCGCGGAGGCGAGCTAGCAAGCCCGCCTCCACCCGCGATGCGAGCTGCAGTGGCGGCGCAACCGCACCAAACAGCAATGCGGATCGGCAGGCGACCGTACGGCACGTGCTCACGAACGCGAGCTAGCAAGCCCGCCCCCACCCACGATGCGAGCTGCAGTCGCGGCGCAACCGCACCAAACAGCAATGCGGATCGGCAGGCGATCACGGGCCCAACGGCCCGTGATCGCAGCAGCGAACCTGCCAGCCCGCGTCCACCCACGATGCGAGTCGGAGTGACCGGTGCAACCGCACCAGACAGCAGTGCGGATCGGCAGCCGATCAGCGGGCCGAACGGCCCGCGATCACGGCAGCGAACCTGCCAACCCGGCTCCACCCGCGATGCGAGTTGGAGACGCGGCGCAACTGCACCGGACGGTCGCGTGGGCCGCCGTGAGCGCTGGCCAAAGGGCCTGCGCTCGCGGCGGCGAAGTTGTCGGCCCAGCGCCGGCCGCGGTGCCCAGCCGGAGCGGAGCGTTTCCGGCTCGTTGGGTTTGCTACCCGAAGTGATTGGCCTGTGGCCTGCTGAGTGCCTCGGGTGCGAAGCGGCGAGCCGGCCCGGAAGTCCAGGCGAGGGCGCAGGGAGCGAGCGACCGATCCGGTTGGCGGTCGCCCTGTCAATCAGCGAAGGGAAGGTGAGAGTCGCCTGACGGGTCACCAGTACTCGTCGGGGAGTTTGGCTTCGATGTCGCGGACGTGGTCGCGGGCGCAGGTCGCGCAGAGCCATTGGGAGCGGCCGTTGTCCTTGGTGGAGACCCAGGACAGGGCGGCGAGCGGGTCGGGCTCCGCGGAGCGGGCGCGGCCGCAACGGGAGCACGTGGGGTCCGGGGCGGTCACGGGCGTCGTCCACAGTGGACGGTCTTCGCACCGGTGAGGTAGAGGTCGTGGCGGGTGGCGAGGTGGTGGGGGCTGTTGGGGTCGAGGAGAGAGGTGAGGGTTTCGCGGTCGTCCGGGGTGAGGTGCTCGCCGCCGAACTCGAGGATGCGGGCGACGCGGTGGACGACGTAGTCCGCGAGCATCGCGGGGCCCGGCGCTGGGTGGTGCACGAGCGCGCCGAACGAGTCGACTTCGGTGAGCCCGGCGCGCTCCAGCGCGACGGACCAGCCGTAGGGCATCGCGACGGCACCCTCGATGCCCTCGCGCATGCCGATGAACCACTCGGCCTGCGCGGCCAGCAGCCGGTCCTCGAGTCCGGGCCTGCCGACGCCCAAGTCCCAAGGCAGGCAACGGAAATCGAGCCCACCCTCCGCGAGCGCGACCAGCCCGCCCGCCTTCGCGACCGCCGCGACGGTCCCCACGGCTCCCTGCTGGTCCGGCAAGTGATGCACCACGCGCGACGCCCACACCAAATCCGCCGCCGGCAACTCCCCCGGCAGCCCGGCGTCCGCGAGGTCGCCCCGCACCGCCCGCACCTCGACGGCACCGGTCGGCGCACTCGTCGGGCCGCCCTCCGCACGATCGCTCGCGGCCGGCCGCCCTGCGGGCGAACTGGTGCCCGCAAGGTCGCCGGGCGTGGCCTGACCATCGGCCGAGCCCGGGGCCGCAGTGGTCGAACCACCGTCGCCGCGGTCCTCCGACGCCGGCAGGCTGCCGGTCGAACCGGCGCCCCCAACGCCGCCGGGTGCGGCCTGCGCATCGCCCACGCCGGCGGTGTTCGAGGCGGTGTCGGCGGCTGCCCGGACCGATTTCTCGGCTTCGGCAAGCAGCTCGGGCGTCGCGTCGACGAGGATGAGGGTGCCGCCGCCGTGGGTGACGAGGGCGCGGGCGAAGTGGGTGCTCATGCCGCCCGCGCCGCAGCCGAGGTCGACGATCGTCGGCGTCGGGGGCAGGGCGGCGACCAGCCGCCGGGCGATGGCCGAGAGGGCGTCGGCGTCGAGGGTGTCAGCCGTGCGGAGCTGAGTCAGCCGGTCGGCCCAGTCGATGTGGTCGTGCGTGTGAGCGGACACGACCTCATTCAACACCCCAAGCCCCACCGGAACCGAGTCGACTAACCGGTCGCGCGCCGGCAAAGCCCGCGCGGGTTCGGCAGCACCGCGGTGATCAGCTGAGGCGCCAGTAGCCGGCCACCGGCCGGTTGCGCCAAACACCGCACAGATCGAGCGGCCGAAGCGGCAAACGTCGCTGCCGGGGCCAGATCCGGCTGGGATCCGCCACGACGACACAACCGCAGCGACAGCCACGCTGCACGTCGAGGCCGGCGCAGCGCGGCATCGCCGACACCGGCGAACCCGAAACGACCCGAGGGCCGGTCACCACACGGGTGACCGGCCCTCCACGCGGACAACAAATCGAGGATTTCGAAAGCCCTAGAACCTCAGAGACTCCGGAGAGATAGCAAGGACTTCAGTGGCCGGAGACTCTGCGCCACGGAGGCTAAACGGCCTCAATGACATCGAGCCCCAAGGCCTGGGAGACATCGACCCGAGACTCTGCGCCGCGGAGGCTCGACGGCCTTAATGACATTGAGCTCCAGCGCTTAGGAGCCTCAAGCACCCGAGACTCAACACCACAGAGGCCTAACAGCCTCAACGACGTCAAGCCTCAGACCACAAGACCTTCAGAACCTCAAAGTCCCCCAAGACAACTCAGTCCTCGAATCGCTTGGAGCGTTCCGCCGCCCAGCGGGCTACGCGGGACCACCGGCGGGCGGCTCGGGCGCGGCGCCAGGGGCGGAGCGCTTGGGTTTCTTGCTGCAGGTCCCGTATTCGGGCCCGGGACAGTTCTTCGTGAAGCAACATTTCGCTGGTCTCCTGGGTATCGAGCTGTTTCGGCAACGGGTGCGCGCGGTCGGGTTCGCGGGTGCGCGCTTCGTAGTCGCGGATGGTGATGAGTTCGACGGTCATGCGGCGGCGCTCCGGGCTGCGGCGGCGGGCTCGAGGGCGGCGTTCTTGCGCGGGCGGCCACGGGGCCGCTTGCGCGCGATGACGGCACCGCGCTCGAAGATCTCGCCACCCCAGACGCCCCACGGCTCGCGCCGGGCGAGGGCGCCAGCGAGGCAGGCCTCGCGGACGGGGCAGTCGGCGCACAGGGCCTTGGCGCGCTCGAGCTCGGCGGGAGACTCGGCGAACCAGAGGTCGGCGTCGCGGGAACGGCAGGGCAGGTCGAGCTCAGGGGCGGCGACCCCGTCGAGCAGGTCGCCGATACCGAGGTCGAACCCCTCGGCGAAGGCGATGGCGGACGACATTTCCGTGCTCCTTCTTGTCGTTTCGGTGGTTTTGGGACTGTCGATCGAACTGGACAACTTGTTCCTCGTGGGGTTGTGCAGCCAAAAAAACACGAAGGCCGCGGATCCGGTTACCGGTTCCGCGGCCTTCGTGAGCCTCGTGTCCTGACTAGGTCAGGAACTTCGCTCCCGTATCGACAACGGAACACGGAACTGCTTGATGGTCGGCAGATCGACGTCAACCTGCGGGTACGCGCCAACGAGGGCGGCGTTAGCCAGGGTGACCTCAACCGCGGTCCACGTACGCTCGTCATTCCGACGGACTCCGCCGAAGTGGGCGCTCGTGGACACACCGGTACCCTGGCGCGAAGCGGGGATGAGACCGCAGCCGGACAGACCGGTGCCAGGGTTCGTGAGCATCATGTTGCTGATCATTTCACCGGCACCACCTTCCGCTGTCCGGACGTTCGCCACCCGAGGCGGCGCGCGTCATATGGATCCCCAGACCGGGGGCTTCCCACCCGGGTACGAGCAGATTATTGCCCCTCGCACACCGGGGCAACTTATTTTCCCGAAAACTCTCCGAAGCTACGAAGATCGCCTCCGAGCAGCGGGTTCGCCGCACCGATCAGGGTGCGGACGCGGTCAAGACCGCATCGAGGAGCGAACCACGTCGAGCACCTCCGCGCCGAAGCGTTCGAGCTTCGTCGCGCCGATGCCGGAGATCGACACGAGCGCTCCGTCGTCGGTCGGTCGCTGTTCGGCGATGGCCATCAGTGTCGCATCGGTGAACACCACGAACGCCGGCACCTTCAGCTCCCGGGAACGCTCGCCGCGCCACGTCTTCAGCTTCTCCAGCAACCCTTCATCCACTGTGGACGGGCACTTCGAGCACCGCCCCAGCTTCACCTCGATCGTCTGCAGCAGCGGCCCGCCGCACAACCGGCAGCGTGCCACCTTCGAGCCCGGCGCCGACGCCTGCTGCGACCGCGCGACCCGGGCGGCCGGGTGGTCCTCCGGGATCAGGCCGTAGAGGAACCGGCTGCGGCGACGGTTGCGGCGGCCACCCGGTGTGCGCGACAGCGACCACGAGAGTGACAGGTGTTCCCGCGCGCGGGTGACACCGACGTAGAACAGCCGCCGTTCCTCCTCGATCGCGGCCTCGTCGTCGCCCGCATGGAGGATCGGCATGGTGCCCTCGGACAGGCCGACGAGGAACACCGCGTCCCACTCCAGGCCCTTTGCCGCGTGCAGCGACGCGAGCGTGACGCCCTCGACCGTCGGCGGGTGCTGCGCCGCCGCGCGCTGCTCCAGCTCCGCGACGAACCGCGGCAGGTCGGCGTCGGCGACACTCGCCGCAAGCTCCTCGGCCAGCTCCACCAGCGCGAGCAGCGCGTCCCACCGCTCCTTCGCCGCGCCACCGGCCGGCGGCTGCTCGGTGAGGCCGACGCGCGCGAGCACCGACCGCACCGCCGTCACCAGGTCGAGCGAGGTCGGATCGGCCGACGCCACCCGCAGCGCCGACATCGCCTGCCGCACCTCGGTGCGCGCGAAGAACCGCTCGCCACCGCGCACGAGATACGGGATGCCGGCCTCGGACAGCGCCTGCTCGTACGCCTCCGACTGCGCGTTCACGCGGAACAGCACCGCGATCTCACTGGCCGACACTCCCCCGTCGAGCAGCTCGCGCACGCGCCGCGCGACCGCCGCCGCCTCGGCCGACTCGTCCTCGTACTCGGCGAAGCGCGGCTCTGGCCCCGGCGGCCGCTGGCCGACGAGCTTCAGCCGCGACCCCGCCGGACGCCCGCGCGCCGCGCCGATCACCCGGTTCGCCAGCCCGACGACCTCGGGCGTCGACCGGTAGTCGCGCTCGAGCCGTACGACGGTCGCCTCGGGGAAGCGCCGCGTGAACTCCAGGAGCGGCCGCGGCGAGGCGCCGCCGAAGGAATAGATGGTCTGGTTGGCGTCGCCGACGACGGTGAGGTCGTCGCGGCCGCCGAGCCACGCGTCGAGCAGGCGCTGCTGCAACGGCGTGACGTCCTGGTACTCGTCGACCACGAAACAGCGGTAACGGTCGCGGAACTCGACGGCGACAGCTTCGTGTTCTTCGAGCACGGCGGTGGTGTGGAGGAGCAGGTCGTCGAAGTCGAGGACCTGCGCGGCGTTCTTGATCTCCTCGTACAGCCGGTAGACCTGCGCGACCTGCGCCACCGGGGCCGGGGTGTCGCGCTGCGTGCGCGCGGCGACGGCCGGGTAGTCGTCGGGCGACACGAGCGAGGCCTTGCTCCACTCGATCTCGCTCGCGAGGTCGCGAAGCACCTCCGTCTCCGTGCTCAGCCGTGCGCGCTGCGCGGCCTGCGCCACGAGCCGGAACTTGTTGTCGACGAGGTCCCACGGCCGGTCGCCCACCACGCGCGGCCAGAAGTACCGCAGCTGCCGGCGCGCGGCGGCGTGGAAGGTGAGCGCCTGCGCGGCGTCGACGCCGAGACCGCGCAGCCGCGTGCGCATCTCGCCCGCCGCGCGCGTGGTGAAGGTGACGGCGAGTACTTGCCCGGCGGAGACGTGACCTGCGCCGACCAGGTGCGCGATGCGGTGCGTGATCGTGCGCGTCTTGCCCGTGCCGGCGCCGGCGAGAACGCAGACGGGCCCGCGCGGCGCGGAGGCGGCGGCTCGTTGCTCGGGGTCCAGCCCGTCGAGCAGGCCCTGGCGACTCTTCGGAGACGATGCGCTTGCCACCCCTCGATCCTCGCAGAGGGGGCCGAGGGATTCGTGGCAGGGCACGCGGCCGTATCCTGGTCAGATGGCGGGAAAGCAGGACAAGGAAGCGGCCAAGCTGGCCAAGCAGGAGAAGCGCGCGGCGAGCAAGGCGAAGCGCGGGCAGCTCTTCGAGGCGTTCAAGATGCAGCGCCGCGAAGACCCGATGCTGATTCCTTGGATGGTCGGTTCGATCGTGGTCGTCGCCGGCGTCCTGTTCGGGATCGGGTTCATCTTCGACCTGCAGTGGACGCTGTTGCCGCTGGGCATCGTGCTGGGCGTGCTGCTCGCGGTGATCATCTTCGGGCGCCGCGTGCAGAAGACCGTGTACTCGAAGGCCGACGGCCAGCCCGGCGCCGGCGCGTGGGCGCTGGAGAACATGCGCGGCAGCTGGCGCGTGACCCCGACCGTCGCCGCGACCACGCAGCTCGACGCCGTGCACCGCGTGCTCGGCGCGCCCGGCGTGATCCTCGTGGCCGAGGGCGCGCCGCACCGCGTGAAGGCGCTGCTCTCGCAGGAGAAGAAGCGCGTGTCGCGCCTGATCGGCGACACCCCGATCTACGACTACACCATCGGCAACGCCGAGAACGAGATCCCGCTCAAGAAGCTGCAGAGCACGCTGATGAAGCTGCCGCGCAACCTCAAGCCGCCGCAGGTCGACGCGCTCGAGGCCAAGCTCGCGGCGCTCGGCAACCGCGGCGCGGCCATGCCGAAGGGCCCGATGCCCGCCGGCGCGAAGATGCGCAACGTGCAGCGGACGATCCGCCGTCGCTGACCCACGGTTCACGGAAAGGCCTCCTGACTCGTCGCCGAGTGGGAGGCCTTTTCCGTGGGACCGCGTTTCGCGGGTCTGTGTTTCGTGGGTCTGGGGTCAGCGCATCCGGATCACGACGGTGCCGGTCACCCGGTCGAGCCAGCTGCGGCCGTCGGTGTTGCGGACGAGGGCCGGCAGGATCACGACCGTCAGCACCATCCGCACCACCGCGCGCCAGGGGCCGACCATCGTGGCGCCGTCGAGCCGCGCCACGCGGACGCCCACGGCGCCCATCCCCGGCGTGAAGCCGAAGAACATCGCCGGCACGGTCGTGATGACGGCCCAGACGACGCCGGCCCACCAGTTGAACGTCTGCATCGCGGCGACGTCCTGCAGGTCGTAGCGCACGAACAGCGTGGTGATCAGGCCCGCGAGCACCAGGTCGATGACCAGCGCCAGCAGGCGCGGACCGAAGCCGGCGACGGAGCCGACGCCCGATTCGGGCAGCCCGAACGCTTCACCGGGCCACTTCGGCGCGGTTCGGTTTTCCGAGCCCGGTCCGCTGCCGGTCCCGGGGAGCCATTCGCCCGTCCATCTCGCCACCCGTCCAGGGTATGCCGGTGGCGCACACCACATCCGCCCTGGTCGGATGGCGCGTGTCACGCCACCCGTTAACGTGTGTGAAACATACGGGTGACGGTCGGGCAACACCGCACTCTTAGCGTGAGCCGAAGAGAGTACTGCCGAGCGAGCTCGATCGAAGAAGGAGTCACCGAGGGTGCCCACTACTCCAGACGACATCCAGCGCCTGATCGCCGACGAGAAGGTGGAGTCCATCGACGTCAGGTTCTGCGACCTGCCGGGCGTGATGCAGCACTTCACGGTGCCCGCGAAGGCCTTCGACCTCGAAGCCTACGAAGAGGGCCTGGCCTTTGACGGCTCGTCGGTGCGCGGCTTCCAGTCGATCCACGAGTCCGACATGCTGCTGCTGCCGGACCCCGAGACCGCGCGCATCGACCCGTTCCGCAAGGCGAAGACGCTCTCGCTGAACTTCTTCGTGCACGACCCGTTCACGCGTGAGGCCTACAGCCGCGACCCGCGCAACATCGCGCGCAAGGCCGAGCAGTACATCGCCGAGTACGGCGTGGCCGACAACGTGTACTTCGGCCCGGAGGCGGAGTTCTACATCTTCGACTCCGTGCGCTTCGACTCGGCCGAGCACGCGTCGTTCCACGAGATCGACTCGGTCGAGGGCTGGTGGAACACCGGCGCCGACGAGGTCGGCGGCAACCAGGGCTACAAGACGAAGTTCAAGGGCGGCTACTTCCCCGTCCCGCCGGTCGACCACTTCGCCGACCTGCGCGACGACATCGTCCGCCAGCTGCAGGGCTCCGGCTTCGAGATCGAGCGCGCGCACCACGAGGTGGGCACCGCCGGCCAGACGGAGATCAACTACAAGTTCAACACGCTGCTGCACGCTGCGGACGACCTGCAGCTGTTCAAGTACATCGTGAAGAACACCGTGTTCGCCGCCGGCAAGACCGCGACGTTCATGCCGAAGCCGCTCGCCGGCGACAACGGCTCGGGCATGCACTGCCACCAGTCGCTGTGGAAGGACGGCCAGCCGCTGTTCCACGACGAGTCCGGCTACGCGGGCCTGTCCGACACGGCGCGCCACTACATCGGCGGCCTGCTCAAGCACGCGCCGAGCCTGCTGGCCTTCACGAACCCGACGGTGAACTCGTACCACCGCCTCGTGCCGGGCTTCGAGGCGCCGGTGTCGCTGGTGTACTCGCAGCGCAACCGCTCCGCGTGCGTCCGCATCCCCATCACGGGCAACAACCCGAAGGCCAAGCGCGCCGAGTTCCGCTGCCCGGACTCGTCGGGCAACCCGTACCTGGCCTTCTCCGCGATGATGATGGCCGGCCTCGACGGCATCAAGAACAAGATCGAGCCGCCGGAGCCCATCGACAAGGACCTCTACGAGCTCCCGCCCGAGGAAGCCAAGAACGTCAAGCTCGTCCCCGGCGACCTCGGCACGGTCCTCGACACCCTGGAAGCCGACCACGACTTCCTCCTCGAGGGCGGCGTCTTCACGCCCGACGTGATCGACACCTGGATCTCCTACAAGCGCGAAAACGAAATCGACCCGCTGCGGCTGCGCCCGCACCCGTACGAGTTCGCGCTTTACTACGACGTGTGATCGGCCGGCCGTGACCTGACGGCCGGGTAAGACGCGGGACGGCGGTCGAGGGAATACCTCGGCCGCCGTCCCGATTTTTGTGCGGTCGGCAGATCCGCCAGGCGAGCAGGGCTTGTCGGCGCCAGGCTGGGCGTCGCCATCAATGTCGGCCGCAACGTCCGCAGCCGGTCGCGGGGCAGAGCGAATGAGTGGCGAACGTCCGGCTGGTGAGCCTGTCTTTCGAGAGCGCGTCACGCTGTTGCGTCGGCGCAACCGTCCAGGCCTCTGTCAGCGCTCGGCAAAACGGGGACGGCGGTCGAGGAAATACCTCGGCCGCCGTCCCGCTTTTCACACCCCCGTCAGGAAAGGCTCAGTCCACCAGCAGGTCCTCCACCGTGATCGGGATGTGGCGGACGCGCACGCCGGTCGCGTTGTGGATGGCGTTGGCGATGGCGGCGGCGACGCCGACGGTGGCGATTTCGCCGATGCCGCGGGCGCCGACGGCGTTGTGGAAGGTGTCGGGGTACTGGACGAAGTGGACGTCGACGTCGGGGATGTCGGCGTTGACCGGCAGGAGGTAGCCGGCGAAGTCGGCGTTGGCGAAGCGGCCGGCGCCGTCCAGTTCGAGGGCCTCGTGCAACGCGGCGGAGACGCCCCAGATCATGCCGCCTTTGATTTGGCTGCGGGCGAGTTTGTCGTTGATGATTCGGCCGCCGTCGAAGACGCCCAGCAACCTCGAGACGCGGGCTTCGCCGGTGAGGCGGTGGACGCGGACCTCGCAGAACTGGGCGCCGAAGGAGCTGAACGAGTGTTTCGTCAGTTCCTCGCCCGGGGCTGAAGAGCCGTTGGCGGACAAGGAATCCCGGCCGATCGCACGCAGCAGCGCGCCGAAGGGCATGGTGTCGGTGTCGCCGTGGATGTGACCGTCGGCGTAGGTCACCTCCTGGCCCGCGAAGGGGGCGCCCGGTGCGGAGGCCAGGGCCAGCAGCGTGTCGAGGACCTCGTTCGCCGCGAGCATGATCGCGGTGCCGACGCTGGCGGTCGCCGTGGAGCCGCCGGACATGCCGCCCGGGGGCAGCTTCGAGTCGCCCAGGCGAGGGGTGATCCGGGACGGCGCGAGGTCCAGCGACTCCGCACCGACCGACGACATGACGTTCAGCAGGCCCGTCCCCGGGTCGGCGCCGCTGGTGGCGACCTCGGCGGTGCCGTCCGCGTGGAGGGTGATGCCGACCGTCGCGGGGAAGCGCAGGGCGGGGAACATCGCGGTCGCCATGCCGACGCCGACGAGCCAGTCGCCGTCGACGCGCCCCTTCGGCCGCGGAGTCCAGCCGAACTCGCGCGCGCCGACGGCGAAGCACTCGTCGAGGTGCTTGCTCGACCACTGCAGGTCCTTGCCGGGCGGGGCGAGCGAGCTGTTGCGCACGCGCAGCTCGATCGGGTCCATGTCGAGGGCCACGGCGAGCTCGTCCATCGCGCTCTCCAGCGCGAACGAGCCCGGCGCCTCGCCCGGCGCGCGCATGAACGTGGTGAGCGGGATGTTGAGCGGCACCATCTTCTGGCTGATGGACAGGTTCTTCGTCGCGTACCACTCGCGCGAGGTGCCGTGCGACGTCGGCTCGACGAACGAGCGGTCCATCGCCGTGCTGGACCACGAGTCGTGGCGCAGGCCGAGGATCGTGCCGTCGGCGTCGGCGCCGATGGTGACCTTCTGCAGCGTCTCGGCGCGCGTGGCCGTCGCCGTGAAGACCTGCTCGCGCGTCAGCGCCGCCTTCACCGGCCGGCCCAGCTCCCTCGCCGCCGCGGCCGCGAGGAACGCGGGCGTGGACGTGCGCCCCTTGCCGCCGAACGCGCCGCCGACGTAGGGGTTGATCACGTGCACGGCCGACACGTCGAGGTCGAGCGCGCCGGCGAGCTCCATGGCGATGAGGTTGCTGCCTTGGTTGCCGGTGTAGACCGTGAGTTCACCGTCCCACACGGCGACGGCCGAGTGCGGCTCCATCGCCGCGTGGTTCTGCGTGGCCGTGCGATAAGCGTGGTCCACCACGAACGGCGCCGCCGCGAAAACGTCCTCAATGGACTCGACGTCGTCGGCCAGCACCTCGATCTGCGGCGGGTTCCCGCGCGATTCCGGCGCGTCCTCGGCCGACGCGAGGCCCTCGTCGAACGACACCAGCGCCGGCTTCTCGTCATAGGTGACGCGCACCAGCATCGCCGCGTCGCGCGCCTGCTCGAACGACTCCGCGACGACGAACCCGATCGGCTGCCCGTAGTAGTCGACGTCGGTGTTGCGCAGCGGCACCCAGGTCTCGCCCATGATCGGCGACACCGGCGGCGTGCGCAGGTCCAGCCGGTCGAACGGCGTGTAGACGCCGACAACACCCAGCGCCTCCGTCGCCGCACTGACGTCCATGCTCTCGACTTGGCCGTGGGCCACGTTGCTGACCACGACGTAGCCGTAGGCCATGCCCGGGAAGCTGTGGTCCATCGCGTACTTCGCGCGCCCGGTGACCTTCAGCGGCGCATCGAGCCTGTCGTTCATCGACGGCTCCCTTCGGTCAGCTCCAGCAGCGCGCGCACGACCGTGCGCTTCACCAGGGACACCTTGAACGAGTTGAACGCCAGCGGCCGCGCGCCTTCCGCGGCCAGCGAAGCCGCCTGCTCGAACGACTCCTGCGTGACAGCCTTGCCGCGCAACGCTTCCTCGACGGCCGTGAGCCGCCACGGCACGGTCGCCACCCCGCCGACGGCCACCCGCGCGTCGGCGATCACGCCGTCCCGCACGTCCAACGCCACGGCGGCCGAAGCCAGCGCGAACTCGTACGACTGGCGGTCGCGAACCTTGACGTAGGTGGAGTTTTCGGCCCAGTCGAGCCGCGGCACGCGCACCTCGGTGATCAGCTCGCCGGGGCGCAGGTCGTGCTCGACGTCCGGCGTTTCGCCTGGCGTGCGGTAGAAATCGGTGAGTTTCACCGTGCGCTTGCCGGTCTTGCCGGTGAGTTCCATCTCGGCGTCCAGCGCCACGAGCGCAACCGCGACGTCGCTGGCGTGCGCGGCAACGCACGCGTCGCTGGTGCCGAGGATCGCGTGCATGCGGTTGACGCCCGCCAGCGCCGAGCAGCCACTGCCCGGGTCGCGCCGGTTGCAGGGCGCGTTGACGTCGCGGAAATACGAGCACCGCGTGCGCTGCATGAGGTTGCCGCCGATGCTGGCCATGTTCCGCAGCTGCTGCGAAGCGCTCAGCAGCAGCGCGCGCGAGATCGCCGGGTACACGCCGGGGTGCGCGGCGATGTCACCCATCCGTTCCAGGGCCCCGAAACGCAGGCCGTCGGTGGTGTCGATGCCGCGCAGCGGGAGGTCGTTGATGTCCAGCACCCGCTGCGGGGTGAGCACGTCGAGCTTCATCAGGTCGACGAGCGTGGTGCCGCCGGCGAGGAAGGTTCCGGACGCGTCGAGCGCGTCTTCGACGGTGGTCGGCGCGGTCAGCTCAAACGGTCGCATCGGCCCGCCTCGCCTGCTCGACCGCAGCCACGATGTTCGGGTAGGCCGAACAGCGGCAGAGGTTGCCGGACATGAACTCGCGGACGTCCGTGACGTCGTCGCGCACGGCGGCGACGGCCGACATCACCTGCCCGGAAGTGCAGAAGCCGCACTGCAACGCGTCCTGGTCCACGAACGCCTGTTGCACGGGATGCAATCCGTCCTCAGTGGACAGACCTTCGACAGTGGTGACCGGCTTGCGCACGGTGGCCGCGAGGGTGAGGCACGAGAGCACTGGCTTGCCGTCGACGTGCACGGTGCAGGCGCCGCACTGACCGCGGTCGCAGCCCTTCTTGGGACCGGTCACGCCCAGGCGTTCACGCAACGCGTCGAGCAGCGTCACGCCGGGTTCGACGGCGAGCTGTTCGACCCGTCCGTTGATTTCGAGGGAGATGTCCACTCGGATCTCTTTCCCGCAGATGTGGTGGGAGATGCCGGCCACCCGGCCGGCGTAAACTAGCGGATAGTGATCCGCTACGACTCGTGTTTCCGAGGCTATCGGATTACTATCCGCTTCGCAATGGAAGTTGCGCTGGAGTCGCTCCAGGGCTGCACTAGAGTCGTGATCAGGGAAGACGCCGCCGGGAACGGGAGGAACGATGTCGACGGGATCGGTCAGCCCGCGGCGCGCCGACACCCGGCGCAACCACGAGCGCATCCTCGCCGTCGCGGCCCAGGCGCTCGCGTGCTCGGGTGAGGTCTCGTTCAACGCCATCGCGAAGCAGGCCGAAGTCGGCGTCGGCACCGTGTACCGCCACTTCCCCACCGCGGCCGATCTCATCCTCGCCGTGTACGAGCGGGAGGTGTGCCAGCTCGTCGAAGTCGTGCCGGCACTGCTGGAGGAGCGCTCGCCGGAGCAGGCGTTCCGTGTCTGGGCGAGCGATCACCTCGCCCACTACCTGATCACCAAACGCGGCCTGGCCAAGGCCCTGCGCGCGGCCTCGAGCAATGCCGAACTGCCGGCGCACGCGTACAAATCCCTGGTCGACGCCCTCGCCACCCTGCTGAAGGCCAACATCGCCGCCGGCACCGTCCGCCCGGACACCTCGGTGGACACCGTGATGCGCGCGATGGCGGGCCTGCTGCTGCTCAGGCCGGACGAGGACTGGAAGGCGGCCACGGAAAGCCTGGTCGACTTCGTGTGGCGCGGCATGCGTGCCGACTGATGGCCGAGCTCGACGTCCGCCACCTCAGCTACTGGGACTGACCCGCCCGCGCGATCACTACAGCACCCGGGACCCGGCATCCGGGTCGAAGAGGGTCTCCGATTCGATGGTGAAGCCGGCGGCGCGCAGGAAGGCCGACATGGTGGCCGGGCGGCGGCGGTGGATGTGGACGTGCATGGGGTGGCCGCCGTAGCCCGAGGTCTTGCACGTAGTCGTGTCACCGACGTGAAAGCCCACCAGAACCACGCCGCCGGGACGGAGGGTGCGGTGGAAGTGGGCCAGGACGGTGGGCAGGGCCGCGTCGGGGAGGTGGATGAGGGACCAGAAGGCGAGGATGCCGCCCAGCGAATCGGTCGGAAGGGGAAGGTCGGTCATCGAGCCGACGGCGAAGGGGACGTCGGCGTGGGTGCGGCAGGCGAAGGCGATCATCTCGGGTGAGAGGTCGAGGCCGAAGGCGTCGACGCCGAGCGAGCGCAGGTGGGCGGTGACCCAGCCCGGGCCGCAGCCGACGTCGGCGACGCGGCCGTCGGCGAGCTCCGCGAAGAGGCCCAGCAAGGCGCGCAAATGCGGCTTGCCGGCGAGGGTGTCGCGCAGTTGGGCCGCGTAGCTGGGGGCGACGGTGTCGTAGGAGGCGCGGATCTCCGACAGCCAGGGAGAAGTCACTACTCTCCCGTCGAGAGGACCTTGAGGTTCAGGCCGGCGCGTTCGAAGCGGCCGCGGGGATCGTCGACGAGGCGACGGGCCTCGAGGTCCATCAGGCCGACCGTGCAGGTGATCTCGGCCGAGAGGGTGCCGTCGAGTTTGAGGATGCGGGAGGTCATCCGGAAGACCTTGCCGTCGCCGAAGCGGGCGTCGCAGGTGACGTCGACGGTGTCGCCGCCGCGGAGTTCGCGGCGGTAGACGATGTGGGACTCCAGCAGGACCGGCGCGAGATTCGCCTCGTGCAGCAGCGAATCCCCGGCGGAGGCGAAGAGTTCGGTGCGCGAGACCTCGCCGTAGGAGTGGTACACGGCGTGGTTGAGGTGGCCCAGCGTGTCGAGCTCGTAGTGGCGCACCTTGATGCGGGTGCGGAACGGTTCGCGGTCGGTCACACGCCCCACTCTAAGTCTCGTAGAACAGCTCCTCGACCACGGCGTGGGCTCGGCGCGTGACCCGGCGATAGGTGTCGAGGAACTCGCCTGGATCGTCGTCCACGGTGTAGCCGAACACGCGCGCCACGGCGGCCAGGTCGCGACCCGAACTGGGCACCTCGTCGACGGCCTTGCCGCGCACGAGCATCCCGGCGTTGCGCACGCGGGTGGCCAGCAGCCACGCCTCGCGCAGAAAGTCGACCGACTCCGCGGGAGCCAGTCCCGTTTCGGCGAGCGCCGTCAACGCGTCGAGCGTCGACGCGGTGCGCAGGCTCGGCTGCTCGTGCGCGTGCTGCAGTTGCAGCAGCTGCACGGTCCACTCGACGTCGGCCAGCCCGCCGCGGCCGAGCTTCGTGTGACGGGTCGGGTCGGCTCCGCGGGGCAGGCGCTCGGTTTCCACGCGTGCCTTGATGCGGCGGATCTCGCGGGCCTTCGTCGCGTCCAGGCCGCCCTCGGGGTAACGCACGGGGTCGATCATCGCGATGAACCGCTCGCCCAGGTCCTCGTCGCCGGCGATGAACCGCGCGCGCAGCAGCGCCTGCGCCTCCCAGACCTCGCCCCAGCGCTGGTAGTACGCGCGGTACGACTCCAACGTCCGGACCAGCGGCCCGCTGCGTCCCTCCGGCCGCAGGTCGGCGTCGACCTCCAGCGCCGGGTCGGAACTCGGTGCGCCCAGCATCTTGCGCACGGTCTCGGCCACCGACGAAGCGAACTTCGCCGCTTCGGAGTCCGACACGCCTTCCGCCGGCTCGCAGACGAACAGCACGTCGGCGTCCGAGCCGTAACCCAGTTCCGCGCCGCCGAGCCGGCCCATGCCGATCACGGCGACGGTCGCCGGCGTGCGCCCCAGCTCCGCCTGCCGCTGCCGGTACGCGGCGGCCAGCGCCCCCTGCAGCACGGCGACCCACACGCTCGACAGCGCCTCGCACACGGCCGGAACGTCCAGCAGTCCCAGCAAATCCGCGCACGCCACACGCAACAGCTCGTGTCGCCGCAACGACCGCGCCGCCGCGACCGCCGCGTTCAGCCCGGGCTGACGCCGGACGGCCGCCCGCAGTGACGTCGCCACCTCGGCCGGCTTGCGGCCCGTCAGCCGGGCCGGTTCTCCCAGCAGCTGCAGCACTTCCGGCGCGCGCACGAGCAGGTCGGGCACGAGCTTCGACGTGCCCAGCAGGAACGCCAGCCGCTCCACCACCGTGCCCTCGTCGCGCAGCACGCGCAGGTACCACGGCGTGTCCTCCAGCGCCTCGGACACCTTGCGGTACGAGAGCAGACCGCCGTCGGGATCCGGGGTGTCGGCGAGGAAATCGAGCAGCACGGGCAGTAGCGCCTGCTGGATCGCCGCGCGCCGGGAGACGCCCGAAGTCAGCGCCTTGATGTGCTGCAGCGCGCCTTCCGGCGCCGCGTAACCCAGCGCCGAGAGCCGGCTTGCGGCCTGCTTTGTCGTGAGCCGCAACGCCTCCGTCGGCACGTTCGCGACGGACTGCAGCAGCGGGCGGTAGAAGACCTTCTCGTGCAGCCGCCGGATGCCCTGCGCGTGGCGGCGGAACTCGGCGAGCAGCTCCTGGCCCTGGCTGCGGCCGCGCGCCGCGCGGATCCCGCACGCGCGCGCGAGGATGCGCAGCTCGTCGGTGTCGGTCGACTCCGGGAACAGGTGCGTGCGCCGCAGCCGGCGCAGCTGCAGCCGGTGCTCGACGGTGCGCAGGAACTCGTACGACGTCCCCATCTCCGCCGAGTCCGCGCGTCCGACGTACCCGCCCTCGCCCAGTGCCGCCAGAGCCTCCATTGTGGACGGTGAGCGCAGCTCGGGGTCCACACGCCCGTGGACGAGCTGCAGCAGCTGCACGGCGAACTCGACGTCACGCAGCCCGCCACGGCCCAGCTTCAGCTCGCGCTCGGCGTGCTCCGCGGAAACGTGGTCCTCCACGCGCCGGCGCATCTGCTGCACCTCGGTCACGAAGTTCTCGCGGTCGGCGGCCGACCACACCATGGGTGCGACCATCTCCGCGTACTCCTGGCCCAGCTCGGCGTCGCCCGCGACCGGGCGCGCTTTGAGCAGCGCCTGGAACTCCCAGGTCTTCGCCCACTTCCGGTAGTACGCCGTGTGCCCGTCGAGCGTGCGCACGAGCGCGCCGCTCTTGCCCTCCGGCCGCAGCGCCGCGTCGACCTCGAAGCACGCCTTGCCGACCACCCGCATCATCGTGCTGGCCAGCCGCGTCGCCACGCCGAGGTCGCCGGCGCCGACGAAGATCACATCGACGTCGCTCACGTAGTTGAGCTCGCGCCCGCCGGTCTTGCCCATCGCGATCACGGCCAGCGCACCCTCGGCGCTCGCCCCGACCTCCTGCTCGGCCACGGCGAGACCGGCCTTCAGCGCGGCCTCGGCGAGGAGCGTCAGCTGGTGGGTGATGTCCTTGAACGACGGGTGGTCGAGGCCCTCCTCCACGAGGTGGCCGAGATCGACGGCCGCGATGCCGAGCAGCAGCCGCCGGTATGCCGTCCGCAGCGCCTGCTCGGCGGCCATTCCGGTCACGTACGTGCCGTCGTCCTGGCGCAGGTCGTCGAGCAACCGGTCGGCGAACTGCTCGGGCACGGTGCAGCGGTGGTCGACGAGGCAGTGCCACTCGCCGGGGTTGGCGGCGAGGAAGTCGCCGAGCGCCGTGGACGTGCCGAGCACCCCGAGCAGCCGGCCGCGGAACGTCCGGTTGTCGCGCAGGGCGCGGTCCAGCTCGGGCCACGCGCCTTCGTCGGCTTCGCGGATGCGGTCGAGTCCCTGCAGCGCGAGGTCCTGGTCGGCCGCGCGCGAGAGGGCCGCGAGCACGTCGGCGGTGCCCTCGACCGGTCCCGCGGCGTCCCACCAGCCCGCCGCGCGCAACTGGGCGTCGGCCTTGTCGTCGGTGAAGCCGTACCGGGCCGCCGATGCGGCCGTCCGCGCGCGCTCTGCCATCTCCTTCACCGTAGCGGGATCCGCGTCGGCTGAGCAGGCAGGCACGCGTTCACTTTCAGGCGGCGAGGCGGTCGGGTTCCGTGTCTGCGGCCGAGGGCTCCGGCACCTGGAAGCTGTGCGCCGTGACGGGCCGCCGGCGCGAGAGCACGTAGATGCCGACGCCGATCGCGATGCCCACCACGCCGACGCCGATCGTCCCCGCCGTGCCGAGCGACGCGAGCTTCCCCGCGGCCGCACCGACGAGGGCGGCCGCGGGCAGCGTGAACAGCCAGGCCACGACCATGCGCCCGGCCATCCGCCAGCGCACCGGCGCCTCACGACGGCCGACGCCCGAGCCGACGATTCCGCCGGAGCACACGTGCGTGGTCGAGAGCGGGAAGCCGAAGTGCGACGACAGCAGGATCACGGCGGCGCTGCTCGTCTGCGCGGCGAAGCCCTGCGGGCCTTCGATGTCGGTGAGGCCCTTGCCGAGCGTGTGCGTGATGCGCCAGCCGCCGAGGTACGTGCCGAGTGCGAGCGCCGACGCCGCGCTGATGATCACCCACACCGGCGGCGCCGAGCCCGCGGGCAGGCTGCCGGCGCTGACCAGCGTCAGGGTGATCACGCCCATGGTCTTCTGGGCGTCGTTGGTGCCGTGCGCGAGCGAGACGAGCGATGCGGACACGATCTGCCCGACGCGGAAGCCGCGACCGCCGCGTTTGCGGACGAAGAGCTTGTAGACCAGGTACGTGAAGGCGGCCGCGACCACGCCGGCGATGACCGGCGACGCGGCGGCCGGCACGAGGACCTTGTCCACGATCTTGCCGAAGTGCACCGAGTCGGCGCCCGCCGAAACCCAGGTGGCGCCGATGAGGCCGCCGAACAGCGCGTGCGACGAACTCGACGGCAGGCCCACGTACCAGGTGACGAGGTTCCAGACGATCGCCCCGATCAGCCCGCCGAAGACGATCGACGGGCCGATCTTGGTGTCGTCGACGAGGCCGCTGGAGATCGTCTTCGCGACCTCCACCGACAGGAACGCACCGGCGAGGTTCAGCACTGCCGAGATGGCCACCGCGACCCGCGGTTTGAGCGCGCCCGTGGCGATGGAGGTAGCCATCGCGTTGGCCGTGTCGTGGAAGCCGTTGGTGAAGTCGAAGACGAGGGCCGTGCCGATGACGACGACGACCACTAGCGAGGGATCCACCCCGGTCCTCCATACCTACGGGAGCATCTCTCGCAAGGTACCTGACCGATCGAGTGAATCGTCAACGTTGCGTTAGTGATCCAGACATCATCCGTTAAGCCAGCGGCAACGTGTGTTGACTCTCCGCCGCCGCGTCGAGCTCTCCGGCGGCCAATCGGACGAAGCGGTGCGCGAACGGCCGCCAGGTCTCGGCGATGTCCGCGTGCACAGAGATCAGCTTCTCCGGCGCCAGCGCGCCCGGACGGGTGAGTTCCGCCATCTCGGGCTCGTCCTCCGCCCAACGGCGCACGAGGTCCGGCGTCGTCTCGATGTGGAACTGCACGCCGTAGACGCAGCGGCGCAGGCGGAAGGCCTGGTTCTGGTACCGCGGCGCGGACGCGAGCAGCTCGGCGCCGGGCGGGAGGCGCTTGATCACGTCGTTGTGGAACTGGATCACGTCCTGCATCAGCGGCAGGTCGGCGAACAGCGGGTCGGTCCAGGCGGCGTCCTTCTTGGAAACCAGCGCGGGGCCGACCTCGGGCCCGTCCTCCCCGACCGCGACCTGGCCGCCGGTGGCCGCCGCGAGCAGCTGGGCGCCGAGGCAGATACCGAGCGTCGGGAGCTGCTTTCCGGTGGCCTGGCTCAGGAGCTTGCGGACGTCGGCGAGCCACGGGTGGCGTTCGTCGTCCAGCGCTCCCATGCCGCCGCCGAGGCAGACGACGCCCGCGTAGCCGTCGAGGTCCGCGGGCAACTCGTTCTCGGGTGGCATCCGGACATCCAGCTCGGCGCCGGCCTCGGTCAGCCAGTCACCGAGCGGGCCGAGGGGGTCGCCGGCGTCGGGTTGGATGATCAGCAGACGTGTCACTCCCCCAGGGTACGGAGGTGGCTGCCCGGAGTGCTTTCGGTGGGGTAGCCGGCGTTCTGCCACGTGGTGATGCCGCCGGAGAGGCGCTTCGCGGTGAAGCCGAGGGCGGACAGGCGGAGCGCGCCCTGGGTGGCGGCGTTGCAGTGGATGCTTTCGCAGTAGCAGACGTAGACGAGGTTCTTGTCGAGGTCGCGCGTGCTGTCCTCGATGATGTCCCGGTACGGCAGGTGGATGGCGCCGGGGATGCGCGCTCGCGCGTACGCCTCGGCCCCGCGGGTCTCGGCGAGGACGTACCCGTCGGTGCGGCCGTCTTCCAGGTCCTGGGCGAGGTCGACGGGGTCAACCTCGAAGCCGAGTTCGCGGCCGAAGTACGCGACGGCTTCGTTGGGGGTCGGGGTGTCGAACTGGAGGATGCGGGGTTTCATGCGGTCAATCGTCGCCGGGCGCGGGGTGTTCGCCACAGCGCCGATTCCTGGTGATCGCGTTGGTTAGCCTGGGATTTCCTTGTTCGGGCCGCGCTCTGCCGGGAGTTTGTTCTGTGAACCATTTCGTGGACCTCGACACCGTCGACTGGCAGCTGATCGAGCTCCTGCAGTCGGACGGCCGCCTCACGTTCTCCGAACTCGGCCGGCGCGTGTCGCTGTCGGCCCCCGCCGTAACCGAACGCGTGCGCCGCCTCGAGCAGCGCGGGGTGATCACGGGCTATTCCGCCCGCATCGACGCCTCGAAGCTGGGCCTGCCGATCGAGGCAATGGTCCGCGTGCGCGTGCGCAGTCTCGACGGCCCACGGTTCCGCTCGACGATCCTGCCGCTACCGGAAGTCTCCTCCGCCGACCACATCACCGGCGACGAGTGCTGGCTGTTGCGTGTGCGCTGCCGTTCCACGGCCGAACTGGAGGCCTTCGTGGAACGCGCCCAGCGCTACGGCGAGACAACCACCTCGCTGGTCTTCTCGTCCCCCGTCGCGAGCCGGCCGATCACCCGCCCGACCTGAACGCGGCCGTCGAAAATGGTGTGGAAATGCAGTCAGGCCCCGGGAGAACCACTGGGGTTCTCAACCGGGGCCTGACTGTCAAAGTAAGTTCGGCGGCGTCCTACTCTCCCACAACCCTTCGGTTGCAGTACCATCGGCGCTACCAGGCTTAGCTTCCGGGTTCGGAATGGGACCGGGCGTTTCCCTGGCGCTATAACCACCGAAACACTACGAAACAACACACACCGCGTCTGTCATAGACACCGGTGTGGTGTTTCAGAACCGTAGAGTGGATGCGTAACATCTTCGTAGGCAAGTCCTCGGCCTATTAGTACCAGTCAACTCAACAACACATTACTGTGCTTCCATCTCTGGCCTATCAACCCAATCGTCTTTTGGGGGCCTTAACCCACATGGGGTGGGATACCTCATCTTGGAACAGGCTTCCCGCTTAGATGCCTTCAGCGGTTATCCCTTCCGAACGTGGCCAACCAGCCATGCCCCTGGCGGGACAACTGGCACACCAGAGGTTCGTCCGTCCCGGTCCTCTCGTACTAGGGACAGCCTTCCTCAAGTATCCTACGCGCGCGGCGGATAGGGACCGAACTGTCTCACGACGTTCTAAACCCAGCTCGCGTGCCGCTTTAATGGGCGAACAGCCCAACCCTTGGGACCTACTCCGGCCCCAGGATGCGACGAGCCGACATCGAGGTGCCAAACCATGCCGTCGATATGGACTCTTGGGCAAGATCAGCCTGTTATCCCCGGGGTACCTTTTATCCGTTGAGCGACACCCCTTCCACCAGGTGGTGCCGGATCACTAGTCCCGACTTTCGTCCCTGCTCGACATGTCTGTCTCACAGTCAAGCTCCCTTGTGCACTTGCACTCAACACCTGATTGCCAACCAGGCTGAGGGAACCTTTGGGCGCCTCCGTTACTCTTTAGGAGGCAACCGCCCCAGTTAAACTACCCATCAGGCACTGTCCCTGAACCAGATCATGGCCCGAGGTTCAGATTCCCAATTCGACCAGAGTGGTATTTCAACAACGACTCCACAGTAACTAGCGTCACCGCTTCACAGTCTCCCACCTATCCTACACAAGCCGAACCGAAAACCAATACCAAACTATAGTAAAGGTCCCGGGGTCTTTCCGTCCTGCCGCGCGTAACGAGCATCTTTACTCGTAGTGCAATTTCGCCGGGCCTGTGGTTGAGACAGCCGGAAAGTCGTTACGCCATTCGTGCAGGTCGGAACTTACCCGACAAGGAATTTCGCTACCTTAGGATGGTTATAGTTACCACCGCCGTTTACTGGCGCTTAAATTCTCAGCTTCACCCCCGAAGGGATTAACCGGTCCTCTTAACGTTCCAGCACCGGGCAGGCGTCAGTCCATATACATCGTCTTGCGACTTCGCATGGACCTGTGTTTTTAGTAAACAGTCGCTTTCCGCTGGTCTCTGCGGCCACCCACCCCTAGCCTGTAAAAGGCCTCAAGGTGTTTGGCCCCCCTTCTCCCGAAGTTACGGGGGCATTTTGCCGAGTTCCTTAACCACAGTTCACCCGATCGCCTTGGTATTCTCTACCTGACCACCTGTGTTGGTTTGGGGTACGGGCCGTGCATGCACTCACTAGAGGCTTTTCTCGGCAGCATAGGATCACCCTCTTCGCCTCAAACGGCTACGCATCACGTCTCAGCCACATGGAACACGGATTTGCCTATGTTCCGGCCTACACGCTTACACCAGGACAACCATCGCCTGGCGGAGCTACCTTCCTGCGTCACCCCATCGCTTGACTACTACGAAATCAGGTCCCACGCTCCACAATGCCGGCTCCACCCGAAGGCTTCACCAACACGCTTTGGGTGGTTAGTATCAAACGCCTCGTCATGGGCGCACATGCTCGGGTACGGGAATATCAACCCGTTGTCCATCGACTACGCCTGTCGGCCTCGCCTTAGGTCCCGACTTACCCTGGGCGGATTAGCCTGGCCCAGGAACCCTTGGTCATCCGGCGGCAGAGTTTCTCACTCTGCATTCGCTACTCATGCCTGCATTCTCACTCCCACACCCTCCACGACTCGTTTACACGGCCGCTTCCCTGGATGCAGGACGCTCCCCTACCCATCAACACGACTACACAATCTTCCGAAGAAGAAAGCGGATCTATTGTGTCAATGACACAGCTTCGGCGGTGTGCTTAAGCCCCGCTACATTGTCGGCGCAGGACCACTTGACCAGTGAGCTATTACGCACTCTTTCAAGGGTGGCTGCTTCTAAGCCAACCTCCTGGTTGTCTGGGCAATCCCACATCCTTTCCCACTGAGCACACACTTAGGGGCCTTAGCTGGTGTTCTGGGCTGTTTCCCTCTCGACGACGAAGCTTATCCCCCGCCGTCTCACTGCCACACTCTCACACCACGGTATTCGGAGTTTGGTTGATTTCGGTAACCCGGTAAGGCCCCTAGACCATCCAGTAGCTCTACCCCCGTGGTGAAACATGTGACGCTGCACCTAAATGCATTTCGGGGAGAACCAGCTATCACGGAGTTTGATTGGCCTTTCACCCCTACCCACAGCTCATCCCCCAGGTTTTCAACCCTGGTGGGTTCGGGCCTCCACGACGTCTTACCGACGCTTCACCCTGGCCATGGGTAGATCACTCCGCTTCGGGTCTAGACCACGCGACTAACACGCCCTATTCAGACTCGCTTTCGCTACGGCTACCCCACACGGGTTAACCTCGCCACGCAGCACTAACTCGCAGGCTCATTCTTCAAAAGGCACGCCATCACCCATAGGCTCTGACGGCTTGTAGGCACACGGTTTCAGGTACTCTTTCACTCCCCTCCCGGGGTACTTTTCATCTTTCCCTCACGGTACTCGTCCGCTATCGGTCTTCAGGAAGTATTTAGGCTTACCGGGTGGTCCCGGCAGATTCACAGCAAATTCCACGAGCTCGCTGCTACTCGGGAACACCACCACACAACACACACACAGTTTTCGCGTACGGGACTCTCACCCACTCCGGTCCGCCATCCCAAGCGGTTCCACTAACCATGCTGCATCATGCCCAGAGTGTCAGCTCTGAGAAGATGGGTCCCACAACACCGACCACACAACCCCTGACAGGTATCACATGCAATCGGTTTAGCCTCTTCCGCTTTCGCTCGCCACTACTCACGGAATCACGGTTGTTTTCTCTTCCTACGGGTACTGAGATGTTTCACTTCCCCGCGTTCCCTCCACACCGGCTATATATTCACCGGCGGGTAACACCACATCACTGGTGCTGGGTTTCCCCATTCGGAAATCCTCGGATCACAGCTCGGTTGACAGCTCCCCGAGGCTTATCGCAGCCTCCTACGTCCTTCATCGGCTCCTGAAGCCAAGACATCCACCATGTGCCCTTAACAACTTGACCACAAAGATGCTCGCATCCACTCTACAGTTCTCAAACACCACACCAGAAACAAACCGCATTCCCGGGGCAGAGCCCCTCGGCGTGTTGCCTCAGGACCCAACAGTGTGCAAGCGAACAACCTGCCCTCCAGGCGCCGGCCACGCGTTCCACGATCGCAAGC
>NZ_CP192059.1:0-1347500 GCF_050942255.1 Amycolatopsis sp. CA-161197 | reverse complement strand
GCGAGGATCACCGAGTACGCCAGGTACGGGTTGCACGCCGAATCCAGCGTGCGGATCTCCACCCGCCGCGACGACGCCTTGCCGGGCGAGTACATCGGCACGCGCACCAACGCCGAGCGATTGGCCCGGCCCCACGACACCGTCGTCGGCGCTTCACTGCCGCTGATCAGGCGTTTGTACGAGTTCACCCACTGGTTGGTGACCGCCGAGATCTCCTTGGCGTGGTGCAGCAGACCGGCGACGAAGGCCTTCCCCGTCGCGGACAGCTCGTACGGGTCCTCCGCGTCGTAGAACGCGTTGCGGTCGCCCTCGAACAGGCTCACGTGGGTGTGCATCCCCGAGCCCGGCTGGTCCGTGAACGGCTTCGGCATGAACGTCGCGCGCACGCCCTGCGTCAGCGCGACCTCCTTGACGACGTACCGGAACGTCATCACGTTGTCGGCCATGGTGAGGGCGTCGGCGTACCGCAGGTCGATCTCCTGCTGGCCCGGCGCTCCCTCGTGGTGGCTGAACTCGACGGAGATGCCCATCGCCTCGAGCGTCTCGATGGCGTGGCGGCGGAAGTGCGTGGCCGTGGCGTGGCTGGCCTGGTCGAAGTACCCGCCGTTGTCGGCCGGCTCGGGTTCGCTGCCGTCGTCGGGCAGGGTGGCGAGGAGGAAGAACTCGATCTCCGGGTGCACGTAGCACGTGAAGCCCGCTTCGCCGGCCTTCGAGAGCTGGCGACGCAGCACGTGCCGCGGGTCGGCCCACGAGGGCGAGCCGTCGGGCATCGCGATGTCGCAGAACATGCGCGCGGAGTACGGGCCGCCGTCCGGTGTCTCCCACGGGAGCACCTGGAACGTCGACGGGTCCGGCTTCGCGACCATGTCCGACTCGTAGACGCGGGCGAAGCCCTCGATGGCGGAGCCGTCGAAGCCGATCCCCTCGCTGAACGCGCCCTCGAGCTCGGCCGGCGCGACCGCGACGGACTTGAGGAACCCCAGCACATCGGTGAACCAGAGCCGGACGAAACGGATGTCGCGCTCTTCCAACGTCCGGAGCACGAATTCCTGCTGGCGATCCATGGCCGCACCCTAACGACGGCGTGTTAACGACATGTTTCGCGACGCGCCGGAAGTGTCCACAATGCGCGAACTCACCTCAGGCCACGAACGTGAGCTCGCGTTTCCCGGATCGGGTGATCGACACCGACGCGATCGACGCGATCACCGCGAGGCCCGCCGCCACGTACCAGGCCAGGGCGTAGTCGCCCAGCTGGTCGCGCACGGCTCCGGCCGCCGACGCCGCGAACGCGGCGCCCAGCTGGTGGCACGCGAAGACCCAGCCGAACACGATCGGGCCGGCCTCGCCGAAGGAGCGGATGCAGAGCGCGACCGTCGGCGGGACCGTGGCGACCCAGTCGAGACCGTAGAAAAGGATGAACGCCCACATGCTGGGCTGCACGGAGTCGGTGAACAGCTGCGGCAGCAACGCGAGCGAGAGCCCCCGCAGCGCGTAGTACACGCCGAGCAGGATGCGCGGGTCGACCCGGTCGGTGAGCCAGCCCGACACGACGGTCCCCACCACGTCGAACACGCCGACGAGCGCGAGCAGGTTCGCCGCGGTGGTCTGCGGCATGCCGTGGTCGTGCGCGGCCGGCACGAAGTGGGTGCCGACCAGGCCGTTCGTGGTCGCCCCGCAGATCGCGAAGCCGATGGCCAGCAGCCAGAACGAGCGGGAGCGCATGGCCTGGAACAGCACGCGGATCGCCCGGCCCGCCGAGCCGCGTTTGACGTCCGGGTGGGCGACCTCCGTGCCCTCCGGCGCGCCGAACGCGACCGCCCCGAGGTCGGCCGGGTGGTCGCGCACCACGAGCAGCACGACGGGGACCACCGCGAGCGCCGCGATGGCGATGACCAGCGACGCCGTGCGCCAGCCGTCGTTCACGGCCAGCGTGGCGACCACGGGCAGGAACACGAGCTGACCCGTCGAGCCGGCCGCGGTGAGGATGCCGGTCACGGCGCCGCGGTGGCGCACGAACCAGCGCGTGGTGACGGTCGCGGCGAAGCTCATGGCCATCGAGCCCGTGCCGGCGCCGACGAGCACGCCCCAGCACAGGATCAGCTCCCAGCTCGTGCTCATGAACACCGTGCCACCCGCACCGAGCGCGACCACGAACAAGGCGGTCGCGGCAACACGCCGGATACCGAAACGTTCCATGAGCGCCGCGGCGAAGGGGGCGAAGAGGCCGTAAAGCACGAGGTTGACGGAAACCGCCAGGCCGATGGTCGCGCGGGACCAGCCGAACTCCTCGTGCAGCGGGTCGATCAGCACGCTCGGCGCGGCCCGGAACCCGGCCGCGGCCAGCAGGGCGATGAACGCGGCCGCGGCCACGAACCAGGCTCGGTGGACGCGGGGCGCGGTGCGGGTCTCGACGGTCACGGGTGATGAGTCTGATTCGTCTTCGGCGTCCTCGACAGTGGCTTGAAGGACACCGTCCGAAAGGATCGGGCCACGGGTAGTCTCACCGCCATGCGCTGCCGACGCTTCCTGCCGGCGCTGCTGCTCCTCGGACTCGTCGGCGGGTGCACAGCGCCCTCGCTGCCCCCGGCCGGTGACCTGCTCGGCGCGGCCGGAGCGAACTTCGCCGGCGTGCGCAGCCTGCACTTTTCCGTGGTCGTGAACGGCGTACTGCCCGGCCTGCCCTTGAGCACCGTCGACGGCGACGCGACGCTCGACGACGGCGGCCACGCGGCCGGCACCGCCGAGCTGGAGAACGCGACGAGCGACCGGAAGCTCTCCTTCGTCCTCGACGGGACCCACGCCACCACGCACGACAGCCCCGGCGCGACCTGGTCGGGCCCGGCGACGTTCACCGTCGGAGACTTCCTCGGCCGCGACGGCGGCCTGGCGCGGATGCTCAGCTCACTCGGCAACCCGCAGACCGAGACGCGCGAGCCCGTGCACGGCCTCGACACCTACCGCGTCGGCGGGGTACTGCCCGCGAAGGTGGCGACGCGGCTGCTCCCCCAGATTCACTCGGACGTGAACGTGAAGGTGTGGGTCACGGCCGCCGAGCCGCGGCGGTTCGCCCGGTTCTGGCTGCAGGTCCCGCCCCCGACGGAGAAGGACAGCCCGGTGATGTTCGAGGTCACGCTCTCGAACGAGAACCAGCCCGTGCCGACTCCGCTCGGCTGACTCAGCTACCCGCGCAACGCGTCCCGTCGGCCGGCACCGTGCCGTCGACGAGGTACGCGATGCCCGCCTTGTCCACGCACGCGTTGCCCTGCAGGAACGCCGTGTGCTGCGTGCCCTCGAAGGTGAGCAAGGCGCCCTTCAGCGCCTTCGCGAGGTTCACGCCTGCCTGGTAGGGCGTGGCCGGGTCGTTGGTCGTGGAGATGGTGAGCGTCTTGGGCAGACCCTCGACCTGCGGTTCGTGCGGCGTCATGGTGTTCGGCACCGGCCAGAAGGCGCAGGCGTCACGCGCGGAGCTGGCCGGGCGGCCGTCGTCGAGGAACGGCGCGACCTGCTCGTACTTCTGCTGCGCGTCGAGGATCGCCTTCGGGTCGGTGACGCGCGGGTCGTCGACGCAGCGAATGGCGGTGAAGGCGTCCTGCGTGGTGCCGTAGCGGCCGTCGGGGCCGCGCTCGTTGTAGATGTCGGCGAGCTGCTCGAGCGTGGCGCCGCGCTGGTTGCGCAGCTCGTTGAGGCCCGTGTTGAGGTACTCCCAGAGGTTCTGCTGGTAGAGCGCCTGGATGGCGCCGGTGGTGGCGTCCTCGTACGACAGCTTGCGGCCGTCGCCCACCGGCACCGGGAAGTCGATCAGCGGGCGGGTGAGGTCTTGGAACGCCTTCGTCGCCCCGGCCGGGTTGGTGCCGAGCGCGCAGTCCTGCCGAGCGGCACACCACTTCGCGAATTCACCGAACGCGACGCCGAAGCCCTGGCCCTGCGCGACGAGCGAGTCTTCCGGGTCCTGCGTCGGGTCGACGGCGCCGTCGAGGACGAGCGCCCGGACGTTGCGCGGGAAGTCCTCGGCGTAGGTCGAGCCGAGGAGGGTGCCGTAGGAGTAGCCCAGGTAGGTCAGTTTTTCGTCGCCGAGCACGGACCGCAGCACGTCCAGGTCCTTGGCGACGTCGCGAGTGCCGACGTGTTCGAGCATGTCGTCGCCGAGTTTCGTGCGCTGGGCGCACTTCGCGGCGAAGTCCTTTTCCTGCGTCTCCTGCTTCGTGACGCCGGCGGGCGTGCCGTCGGTTTCACTGTCGTCGGCGCGGTCCGCGTCGCGCTCGCTGTCGGTGAGGCAGCGGATCTGCGGTTCGCTCGCGCCGATGCCGCGCGGGTCGAAGCCGACGAGGTCGAAGCGTTTGCCGAGGTCCTTGTTCTTGACCTGGTCGATCAAACCGGCGGCGGCGACCATGCCGGACGCGCCGGGACCGCCCGGGTTGACCACCAGCGAGCCGATGCGGTCGTCCGGTTCGCTCGCTTTGTGCCGCAGGACGCCGAGCGTGATGGTCTGTCCGTCCGGTTTGTCATAGTCCAGCGGCACGGTCAGCCGAGCGCACTGGATATCCGACCGACGGAAGGCGGTCTGCGCGTCGTCCGAGGTCGCGTAGGGTGCGCAGTCGGCCCAGGTCATGCTCTGGCCGTAGAAGCGCGCGAGCCCCGTGGGCGCCGGCCCGACGGGCGGGTGCGATTCGGTCGTCGGCGAGGGCACGGTCTGGCCGGTGTTCGACGAGCACGCGACGAGCGTGCCGCCGAGCAGGCCGGCCACCGCGAGAGCGGCGATCCGGAGGGCGCGAGAGCTGGCGCTGGCATGGGGAGGCACGGTTTGATCGTGCCATCCGGCGGCGGAACTCCGACGCACCACCGGCGCGTTGGGTAATTCGAGGTGGCGGTCGGAGACACGAGCAAGACAGGACGGGAGACCAGGGGTGGCACTGATCAGCCGGGTGGGCAAGCGGCTCCGCCGGATCATCCAGCGGCCGGGCAGCGTCGAGCTGACCCGCTACGAAGCGCTGCTGCCCGCAGTCGCGAAGCTCGAACCCGAGCTCGAGAAGCTCTCGGACGCCGAGCTCACCGAACGTGCCGAAAAGCTGCGCGAGGACCTCGGCGGCGCGAAGGTGTTCAACGACGACCAGCTGGTGGAGACCTGCGCTCTCGGCCGGGAGGCCGCGCGGCGCGCGCTCGGCGAGCGCGCGTTCGACGTGCAGATCCTCGGCACGATGGGGCTGCTCACCGGGCACGTGGTGCAGATGGAGACCGGTGAGGGCAAGACGCTCGCCGGTGCGCTGGCGGCCGCCGGGTACGCCCTGCGCGGCAGCCGCGTGCACGTCGTCACCGTCAACGACTACCTCGCCCGACGCGACGCCGAGTGGATGAAGCCCGTCTACGACCTGCTCGCGGTCACCGTCGGCTGGGTCGAGCCCGCGCACTCGCGCGACGAGCGCAAGGACGCCTACGGCAAGCAGGTCACCTACGGCGCCGTCGCCGAAATCGGCTTCGACGTCCTGCGCGACCGGCTCGTGACGAACGTCGACGACCTGGTGCAGCCCGCGCCCGAGGTGGCGATCGTCGACGAAGCCGACTCCGTCCTGGTCGACGAGGCCCGCGTGCCGCTCGTGATGGCCGGCTCGATCGACCACAACGACGCCGACGAAGAGGTCGCCACGGTCGTGCGGCGCCTGCGGCTCGGCCTGCACTACGAGACCGACACCGACGGCCGCAACGCGTGGCTCACCACCGCCGGCGCGTCCGTGGTCGAGAAGTCGCTCGGCGGCATCGACCTCTACGGCGACACGGGTTCCGACCGCCTGGCCGCCGTGAACGTCGCCCTGCACGCCCACGCGCTGCTCACCCGCGACGTCGACTACCTAGTGCGCGACGGCAAGGTGCAGCTCATCAACGCCGCCCGCGGCCGCGTCGCCGAGCTGCAGCGCTGGCCGGACGGCCTGCAGGCCGCCGTCGAGGCGAAGGAGCAGGTGGCGGCCACCGACCGCGGCGAGATCCTCGACTCGATCACGGTGCAGGCGCTGCTCGCGCGTTACCCCTCAGTGGCGGGCATGACCGGTACGGCCGTGGCCGTGGCCGAGCAGCTGCGCGAGTTCTACCGCCTCGAGGTCGCGGTGATCCCGCCGAACACCCCCAACGTCCGCGAGGACCAGCCGGACCGGATCTTCGGGTCGCCGTCGCAGAAGCTGCGCGCGATCGAGGAGGAGATCCGGAAGGTGCACGAGACCGGGCGGCCCATCCTCGTGGGCACCCAGGACGTGGCCGAGTCCGAGGAGCTGGCCGACAAGCTCGCGAAGGTGGACCTGCCGTGCGTCGTGCTCAACGCGCGCAACGACGCCGAAGAGGCCGCGATCATCGCCGAGGCCGGCAAGAAGGGCGCGGTCACCGTGTCCACGCAGATGGCCGGCCGCGGTACCGACATCCGCCTCGGCGGCACCGACGGCGCGAGCCGCGAGGAGGTCGCCGAGCTGGGTGGCCTGCACGTGATCGGCACCGCGCGCTACCCGTCGAGCCGGCTCGACGGCCAGCTGCGTGGCCGCTCCGGCCGCCAGGGCGACCCGGGCAGCGCGATCTTCTTCGCGAGCCTCAACGACGACCTGGTCCTCTCCAACGCGCCCGACATCCCCGAGGGCATCGACGCCGACGCCGAGACCGGGGAGATCACCGACCCGGCAGCGCTGCGGCAGATCAACCACGCCCAGCGCGTGGCCGAGGGCGTCGACCTGGAGATCCACCGCAACACCTGGCGCTACACGCGGCTGATCGAGCGGCAGCGCACGGAGCTGCTGGAGCACCGCGACAAGGTGCTGCACACGGCGTTCGCGGCCGAGGAGCTGGAGAAGGCGCAGCCGGAGAAGTTCGCCGAGGTGAAGGAGAAGCTCGACGACACCGAGCGGCTCGAGCAGCTTTCGCGCGAGGTCGTGCTGTTCCACCTCGACCAGCTCTGGTCCGACCACCTCGCGTACCTGACCGACGTGCGCGAGAGCATCCACCTGCGGGCGCTGGCCCGGGAGACGCCGCTCGACGAGTTCCACCGCGCGGCGATCCCGGAGTTCCACAAGATCATCCCGGAGTCGGCGGCGCGCGCTTCAAAGACGCTCGAGGAAGCCGAGATCACCGACCACGGCATCGATCTCGCCGACGCCGGCGTGCGGCGGGCGAACACGACGTGGACCTACCTGGTGCACGACAACCCGTTCGACTCGGACTTCGAGCAGACGGTGAAGAAGGTGCGCAGCATGATGCGGATGAAGAAGTCCTGATCTTGTTCTTGAGGAGCCCGGTCACCTGTGTTGGTGGCCGGGCTCCTTTTTTGCCCACACCCGGGCCGGACTGTGCTGATTGGCCCACATTCGCTCGGTCCGGGGCGCGGGACCGGGTCAGAATGACCGCATGCCGCAACTGCGCATCGCCTTGGCCCAGGTCAACCCCACCGTCGGCGACATCGACGGCAACACCGCGCTGACGGTCGAGTGGACCCGCCGGGCCGCCGAGGCGGGCGCCCACGTGGTCGTGTTCCCGGAGATGTCCCAGACGGGTTATCCCGTGGAGGACCTGGCGTTCCGGGCCACTTTCGCGCAGGCGTCGCGCAAGTCCCTCGACGAGCTGGCCCGCCGGCTGGCCGAAGCGGGCTGCGGCGAGGTGCTCACCTACGTCGGCTACCTCGACCACGACGAGGCCGGCCCACGCGACGCGGCCGCCGCGCTGTTCCGCGGCGAAGTCGTGGCGAAGCAGTACAAGCACCATCTGCCCAACTACGGCGTGTTCGACGAGCACCGCTACTTCAAGCCGGGCACGGAGCTGCAGGTTTTGCGGCTGCACGGCATCGACATCGGCATGGTGATCTGCGAGGACATCTGGCAGGACGGCGGCCCGATCTCCGCGCTGGGCAAGGCCGGTGTCGACCTGGTCGTGGCGCCCAACGCGTCGCCCTACGAGCGGTCGAAGGACGAGCAGCGGCTGCCGCTGGTGGCCCGGCGCGCGGCCGAGGCGGGCGCGCCCCTGGTCTACACGAACCAGGTCGGCGGCCAGGACGACCTCGTGTTCGACGGCGACTCGCTCGTGGTGGGCGCCGACGGCAAGCTGCTCGCGCGGGCGCCGCAGTTCGTGGAGCACCTGCTGGTGGTGGACATGGACCTGACGTCGGGCGGCCACGCCGGCGACGGCGCGCTGGCGGGCCTGCACGTCCACCGGCGGGTGCTGAGCGCCGAGCCGCTGCCCGCGTACCCGCCGCTGACGGATCCGGTGCTCAGCGAGCCGCTTTCGGACGAGGCCGAGGTGTGGTCGGCGCTCGTGACCGGGCTGCGCGACTACGTGCACAAGAACGGCTTCTCGTCGGTCACCTTCGGCTTTTCCGGCGGCATCGACTCCGCCGTGTGCGCGGCGCTGGCGGCCGACGCGCTCGGCGGCGACAACGTGTACGGCGTCTCGATGCCGTCGAAGTACTCGTCCTCGCACTCCAAGGACGACGCCGCGGACCTGGCGCGCCGCATCGGCGCGCACTACCGCGTGGAACCGGTCGAGGACATGGTGAAGGTCTACGTCGACCAGCTGGCGCTGACGGGGCTCGCCGAGGAGAACATCCAGGCCCGCACGCGCGGCATGCTCCTCATGGCACTGTCCAACCTGGACGGACACCTCGTGCTCGCCACCGGCAACAAGACCGAGCTGGCCGTGGGCTACTCCACGATCTACGGCGACGCGGTGGGCGGGTTCGCACCGATCAAGGACGTGTTCAAAACGCACGTCTGGCAGCTCGCGCGCTGGCGCAACGACGAGGCGGCCAAGCGCGGCGAAACCCCGCCGATCCCGGAGAACTCGATCACCAAACCGCCCTCGGCCGAGCTCGCACCCGGTCAGGTGGACACCGACTCACTGCCGGACTACGCGCTGCTCGACGACATCCTCGACGACTACGTGGAGGGCGACCGCGGCTACGCCGACCTCGTCGCCGCCGGATTCGAGCCGGAGACCATCGACCGGGTCGTGCGGATGGTCGACCGCGCGGAGTACAAACGGCGGCAGTACCCGCCGGGCACGAAGATCACCTTCAAGGCGTTCGGGCGCGACCGGCGGCTGCCCATCACCAACGCGTGGCGGGAGCGCAAAGCCTAGAAAAGCGTCGGTTCGTCGGGCAGCGCACCCTCGATGACGAGCATCCGCCGCTTGGTCTCGACGCCACCCGGGGCCGAGAAGCCGCCGTGTTTGCCACCGGCCGCGAGCACGCGGTGACACGGCACGACGATCGGGAACGGGTTGTTGCCCATCGCCTGGCCGACGGCTTGCGCGGCACCGGGCAGGCCCAGCTCGTGGGCGATGTCGCCGTACGTCTTGGTCTTCCCCGGCGGGATGGCGCGGGCGATCTCGTAGGCGCGGCGGTTGAACTCCGGGACGGAGTCGAGGTCGAGCGGGATCTCGCGCAGGTCGTGGTGCGCGCCGGAGAGCAGCGCGGTGATCTTCTCGATCGCGTCGGCCGGCTCGGGAGGTGGCACCGCTTCCACCGCGTCGGGGAACCGCCGGGCCAGGAAGGCCCGGGTGCTCGCGGGCGAGCTGCCGGGCAGCGCGGTGCCGATGATGACCCCTTCGCGCCAGGCCAGCCCACACGCGCCCAGCGGCGTGTCGAAAACGGTGAATCCGGACCTCATCGGCCCAGGGTACGAGCGACCCCCGACAAAACTCAGCGAACGGGACGCGAGGCGAAGCGCGGCAGGGGCCGGATGACGATGTATGCGACGCCCGAAATCAGCAGCGCGGCCCGCACCCCGAGCTGCACGCGGCTGAACACGCCGGCCAGGTGTCCGGGCCCGAGCAGCGACGCGATGAGGACCAGCGCCCACGTGACGAGCACCAGCGCGAACCCCGCCATCGCCCACTCGCGCCACGGCGGCGGCCACCAGAACATGAGGCTGAACGAGCCCCCCACGAACGCGAGGTTCTCCAGCAGCTGCGCGGCGGTCGTGCCCGGCACCAGTGCGTCGGCGACCAGGACGAGCCCGAAGAACCCGAGCGTGATCGCGGCGACCCGGCCGGTCCAGTGCACCGGCACCAGGCGCAACAGCGGTGGGCAGGCGAGCAGGAAGGCGAAGCCCGCGACCCCGGTGGTGATCCGGAACAGCGGATCTGCCCGCAGCAACGCTTCGACGGTCTGCTGGGCCGGCGAAACGCCGGTGGGCAGGAAGAATTCGAGCAGCCAGGCGGAATAGACCACCACCCCGAGCCCGACCAGGGCGACCACGGTGAGTCGCGCAGTACGCACGCCCACACATTAAGCGAAGCCGTGCGACGTTGCGCGCGGAGGTGTCACTTTTTCCCTGGTCGCAACGAACCTCAGGCGTGCGGGCGCACGAACGGGAACAGCACCGTCTGCCGGATCGACGCGCCGCTGAGCATCATCAGCAGGCGGTCGACGCCGAGACCCAGCCCGCCCGTGGGCGGCATGCCGTGTTCGAGCGCGAGCAGGAAGTCTTCGTCGAGCTCCATCGCCTCGACGTCGCCGCTCGCGGCGCGCAGCGACTGGGCTTCCAGGCGGCGGCGCTGTTCGATCGGGTCCGTGAGCTCGGTGTACGCGGTGCCGACCTCCGAGCCGAACGCGATGAGGTCCCAGCGTTCGGCCAGCAGCGGGTCGCGGCGGTGCTGGCGGGTCAGCGGCGAGACGTCCGTGGGGTAGTCCGTGTAGAAGGTGGGCAGCACCGTCGAGCCCTCGACGAGGTGCTCGTGGGCCTTGAGCACCAGGTCACCGTGGCCGGCGTCCTCCCCCACCGGCACGCCGGCCGCGCCGCAGAGGCGCCGGAGCGTGGCCACGGAGGTGCCGGAGTCGATCTCCTCGCCCAGCGCCGCCGACACGGCTTCGTGCACGGGGATCACCGGCCAGTCGCCGGAGATGTCGTACTCGGTCACCTGGCCGTCGGCGTCGTGGCGGCGCACGATCTGCGCGCCGAAGGCGGCTTCGGCCGCGTGCTGCACCAGTTCGCGGGTGAGGTCGCGCATCGAGTTGTAGTCGGCGTAGGCCTGGTACGCCTCGAGCATCGTGAACTCGGGGTTGTGCGTGGCGTCGACGCCTTCGTTGCGGAAGTTGCGGTTGAGTTCGAAGACGCGCTCGACGCCGGCGACGCAGAGGCGCTTGAGGTAGAGCTCCGGCGCGATGCGCAGGTACATGCGCATGTCGTAGGCGTTGATGTGCGTGACGAACGGCCGCGCGTTGGCTCCACCGTGGACGGTCTGCAGCATCGGCGTCTCGACCTCGAGGTAGTCGCCCTGGTGCAACCGCTCGCGCACGGCGCGGACCACCGTGGACCGCAGCCGCAGCATGTGCGCGGACTCCGGGTTCACGGCCAGGTCGAGGTAGCGCTGGCGCACGCGCGTCTCGGGGTCGGTGAGGCCCTTTCGCTTGTCCGGCAACGGGTGCAGGCACTTCGCGGTGACCGTCCACTCGTCCACGAGCACGGACAGCTCACCGCGGCGCGACGTGATCACTTCACCGCTCACGCCCACGTGGTCACCGAGGTCCACGCCGGTGCGCCAGCCCACGAGGTCGAGCACTCCCGCGTCGAGCATCAGCTGCACTTCGCCCGAAAAGTCCTTGATGCGCGCGAAACACAGCCCGCCGAGCGTCCGCAGCGCGAGCACCCGGCCGGCCACGCGCACGCGGTGCCCGGTCCGCGAATCCGCCGGCAGATCGGCGAACTTGCTCACGACGTCGCCCAGCAGGTCTTCGCGGCTGAAGCCGACAGGATAGGGGTCCACGCCGAGATCACGTAGTTTGTCCAGCTTCGCCACGCGCACGCGCACCTGCTCCGGACGCCGCGCGGCCTTCGGGACGACACGAGCGGCGGCGTCCTCGATGCGCCGGACCTCGGCCACGAACTCGTCGCTCACCGTCTCGAGCCGCAGCACGCGCGAGCGGCCCGTGGGGACGAAGCCCTCCAGCGCGCCGGCGACGATGCCGACGCGCGGCAGGCGGCGGGCCGAGGAGTAGCAGAGGAAGCGCGGCTCCCAGTCCGGGCCGTACTTCGCGTTGGACCGGTACAGCGATTCCAGCTGGAAGAACCGCGACGCGAGGCCTAGCACCGACCGCCACAGGCGCAGCACGGGGCCGGCGCCGATGCGCTCGCCCTCGGCGAAGACCGCGCGGAACATGGCGAAGTTGAGGGAGATCCGCTGCGCGCCGAGGTGCTGTGCGGCCGCGACGACCTCGGCGACCATGAACTCGTTCAGGCCGTTTTCCGCGGCGCGGTCGCGGCGCATCAGGTCGAGCGAGAGGCCCCGCCGGCCCCACGGCACGAAGGACAGCAGGCCGCGCAGCTCGCCTTCGCCGTCGTAGGCCTCCACCATCACGCTGCGGGCGTCGCTGGCGTCGCCGAGGCGGCCCAGCGCCATCGAGAAGCCGCGCTCGGACTCGGCGCCGCGCCACTGCTGCGCCCGCGCGAGCAGGCCCTGCATCTCGTCGTCGGGGATCTCGCCGTGCCGGCGGACGCGCGCGGTGTACCCCGCGCGTTCGATCCGCTTCACGGCCTGGCGCACGGACTTGCGCTCGGGCCCGGTCAGGGAGAACTCGCGGACGTCGAGCACGGCTTCGTCGCCGATCTCCAGCGCCCGAAGGCCCGCGGCGGCGTAGGTCTTCGCGCCGCGCTCGCTCGCGCCGAGGACGCCGGGAATCCAGCCGTACGAACGGGTTTCGTCGAGCCACGCCCGCACCGCGTCGGGCCACGCGTCGGGGTCGCCGATCGGGTCGGCGCTGGCGACGCTGGTGCCGCCGAGCACCCGGTAGGTGACGGCCGCGCGGCCGTTGGGCGAGAAGACCACGCTCTTGTCGCGGCGCGTGGCGAAGTAGCCGAGGGAGTCGTCGTCGCCGAACTCGGCGAGCAGGCGCCGCAGCTCCAGCTCCTCGTCGTCGGTGCGCCGGCGGCGGTGCCGGACGCCGCGGAAGAGCGTGTACAGCGCGCCGGTGGCCACGAAGGTCGCGCCGAGGTCGAGCACGACGTCGATCCACGCCGGGCCTTCGCCGACGCCGATCCTGCGCAGCTGCAGGTTCTCGCCGGTGGCGTGGTTGAGCACCCAGACCAGGCGTTCCCACGAGTCGCCGAGCGTGCCGGGGAACGCCTCGGTGACCGCCCAGCCGAGCGCGACCACCACGAGCAGGCCGCCGAAGAGCACCGCCAGCCCGTCGCGCCAGGCGCCCGGCGCGAGCCGCGCGGGGAACGCCGGGCGCAGGGCCAGCAGCAGCCAGATCAGCAGCACCGACAGGACGTCGGCGATCGTCAGCACCCCGACCTGCATCGGGATGTGCCGGATCTGGCGCGGGCCGAGGGTGAGCAGGTCGGGTGCCCACAGCAGGACCGCCTGCAGCGCCAGCGTGATGGCCAGGCCGGCGAGCTGGAAGAGCAGCAACGTGTAGAGCGCGGCTTTCTTCCGCCGGCGCAGGGCGGCGCCGAGGACGACGAGCAGCAGCACGATCACGAGGCTCGCGCTCGTCGGCACGCTGAGGGCCGAGAAGGCCATGTCGATGCCGTTGAGCAGGCGCCCGCGGGTGCCGCCGGCGATCAGCAGGACCACCGAGAAGACGGCGGCGAGCTGCACGACGGTCGCCACGATGCCGCCCGCCCTGGCCTTCCAGGCCGGGATACGGGTGCGCGTGCTCGCTGGGGTTCCCATCGGTGCCCTTCTCACGTGATCCTCACGACTGGTGCAGAGACGTCAGTGAACAGCGAATGGTTGTCTGAGGACAAACACCAGTCATCACCCGGCAGGCTGAGCCGGGATCGTCCTGACGGAGCACACCACGCGCGTGTGAAGCTCATCGCACGACCTTGGGGCGGCCCGACGGACATGTCAGGCTTTGACGTGTTCTGACTCCACGACCCGGGGACCTCACCGAGGCCTCGAGGGAAGGACGGTCGACGACGATGTCTGCCAACCCGAACGGATCCGACGAGGTGGCCGCCCCGTACGGAACAGGCGCCGCGCCCGCGCAACCCGCGACGACCGGGCGCAAGGTCCGCGTGCACCACCTGCGTGAGCTGAAGGAACGCGGCGAGCCGTGGCCCATGCTCACCGCCTACGACATGTACACCGCGCAGATCTTCGACGAGGCCGGCATCCCGGTGCTGCTCGTCGGCGACTCCGCGGCCAACAACGTGTTCGGCTACGACACCTCGCTGCCGGTGACGGTCGACGAGCTGCTGCCCCTGGTCCGCGCCGTGACGCGGTCGGTGAAGCGGGCGCTCGTCGTGGCCGATCTGCCGTTCGGCTCCTACCAGCTCTCGCCCGAGCAGGCGCTGGCCACGTCCGTGCGGTTCATGAAGGAAGGCCGCGCCCACGCCGTGAAGCTGGAAGGCGGGCGCCGGTTCGCCGCGCACGTCGAGGCGCTGACGTCGGCCGGCATCCCCGTGATGGGACACATCGGATTCACCCCGCAGAGTGAACACAACCTCGGCGGCTACCGGGTGCAGGGGCGCGGTGAAGCGGCGGACGTGCTGCTCGCCGACGCGCTGGCGCTGCAGGAGTCCGGCGCGTTCGCCGTGGTGATGGAGATGGTGCCCGCCGAAGCCGCGAAGCGCGTGACGCACGAGCTGAAGATCCCGACGGTCGGCATCGGCGCCGGGCCCGACTGCGACGCGCAGGTGCTGGTGTGGCAGGACATGGCCGGGCTGCGCCGGGGCAAGGCGCCGCGGTTCGTGAAGCGCTACGCCGAGCTCGCCGACGTGCTGCAGGGCGCGGCCTCGGCCTTCGCCGAGGACGTCCGCCGCGGCGAGTTCCCGGCTCCGGAGCACGCGTTCCACTGAGATTTCCCAGGCCCGGGGCTCACCGGCGGCGAAACCGCTCGGCGAGCTCCGGGTCGTTCTGCCACCAGAGGCCACCCGTCGGGGCCTCACCGGATTCGGCTTCCTCGTTGAGGCGCTCGTCGATCTGCTTCGCGCGCTTCTGGTCGTCGCGGACCCAGCGCACGAACAGCGCGCCGACGAACGGCAGGCCCGCCACGTCGCCGCCGATCCACAGCACGCCGGCGCCGATGATCTGGTCGGTGCGCGGGTCCGGGCCCCAGCCGGGGTGCGCCGTGGCGTAGTGCGCGGGCGCCAGCAGCGGGCCGAGCCAGAGCACGAGGCCGAGCGCACCGTCGAAGACGACTTCCGTGAACGAGATCCACACGGACACGAGGTGTGAGCCGCCGCGCGGGGTCGGATCGAGCGCCACGCGGCTGTAGAAGTAGAGGAACCCGGCGGCGATGAGGAACACCCGCACCAGGCCGCCGACCACGGGGTAGTCGAGCGCCAGGCCGTAGAGCGGCGTCAGGTAGATGATCACGAAGGGTGCGATCAGCACGACCGTGACGGTGAGCGGGAACGTCAGGAACTTCGCGAACGCGCTGCGGCCGTGGTGGCGCAACCACGCCGCCAGCCCGGGCGGCGCAGCGCTCATGAGCAGCGTGATCGGCGCGCCGAGGGCCAGCAGCAGCGGCGTGACCATCAGCAGCACGGTGTTCTGCGTGGCACGGATCCAGAACAGCGTGGTGTCGTAGACGCCGAGGAACGAGCACGTGACGAGGACGATCGTGGCGAGGCCGGCGAGGAACGCCGTGGTCCGGCCGGGTGCCCAGGTCTCCTGCTTCCGCGCGGCGACGACGTAGGCCGCGCCGAGGGCGAGCACGACGACCACGGCCGGGACGTCGAGTGTCCAGGCCGTGAAGAGCGTGGTGCCGGTCAGCGGGGTTTCGATAGCGCCAGTGTCCCCTTCCGGAAATCGGGCCGGGACACCGCCCTCAGAAACTGAAGACGAGCAGGCTGGCGATTCCGGCGAGGACGCAGTAGATGGCGAACGGCGTCAAGGTGCGCGTTTCGAAGTATTTCGTGAGAAAACGGACAGAAATGTAGGACGCGATACCGGCCACCAGACTTCCGGCGAGCGCCGGGCCGAGCGACGGGCTGTTCTCCGGCGTGAACAACGACGGGAGTTTCAGCACGCCCGCGGCGAGGATCACCGGGGTGGCCAGCAGCCACGCGAAGCGGGCCGAATCCTGGTGGCCGAGGCCGCGGCGCAGGCCCGCGACCATCGTGATGCCGGAGCGGCTGATGCCCGGCAGGAGCGCGAGAACCTGAGCCGAGCCGATGAGCACGGCCTCCTTCACGCTGAGCTTGGAGAGGCGGGCGTCGGTGGCTTCCTCGACCGTGATCGCGCGCATCACAAGGGTGTCTTCGGCGCTGAAGTCGACGGTGTCTTCCGTTGTCCTGCCGGAGATCCCGGTCTTCGGCGCGGCGCGGGAGAAGCGTTCGGCCGCGTAGAGCACGCCGCCGTTGAGGATGAGGAAGATGGCCGACGGCACGGGCTTGCCGAGGAAGTCGCGCAGCAGGCTTTCCAGCAGCAGACCGGCGATGCCGACGGGGATCGTCGCGAGGATCAGCAGCCACGCCAGGCGCTGGTCGGCCGTGCGGACCTCGCGGTGGCGGATCGAGGAGATCAGGCCGCCGATGATGCGCACCCAGTCGCGCCAGAAGAACAGCACGAGGGCGAGCGCCGTGGCCACGTGCATCGCCACGAGCACCGCGAGATAAGGCGAATCCTCACCGATGCTCAGATCACGCTGCCAAGATCCGCCGATCACCGCGGGCAACAGGATGCTGTGCCCGAGGCTGGACACGGGAAACAATTCCGACACGCCTTGCAGCGCGCCGACGACGATCGACTCGACATACGTGACCGCGGACATTCTCGAGCCTTTCTCGCGTCGGTTCGGCCTTTCCTCGCGCAAGCTACCCACTACCGGGTAAACGCGGGGCAAGGGGGCGAAAGAACCTCCTCAGCCGGCCTGTGCTTGTTCACATCCATGAACACGAATCATGTCCTTGACTGGTGTTCGGGCCGTGGCTTAGCGTGGTCCCCACCACGAAGGTGTGAACCTCAGCCGAGCGAGGAGGACGGGATGCCGGAAGCAGCCGGAGCTTCACGCGCTTCCCGTGCGACCCGCCGCCCGAGGTCCGCACCCCGGTGAAGGAAATCGCGACGCGGCCACGTCTCCCGTGAGCCACCGACGCGACACGGACGGGGGCCCGCTCAGCCCGGCGGCGGGGGCGGGCCTCCACCTTCTCTCTCGATGCGGGTGCCGCTGAGCACGGCGAGACGCCGGCCGCACGCGCGACAGTGCAAGCGGCCTCGCTGCGAACCCGGACCGCGACCGTTTCGCCCGACGTCAGAGGAAAGCGGTCCCGACTCCCGCGTGACGCACTACACAGCCGCATTTTCGGCGGCGGCCGCGCACGGAGGCGAAACCGGCGTCCGCGCGCACCAGGCCGGCCGACACCCGGACGGCTCGCGGCCTTTCGGCTGAACGGTGCGGCGACTCCCGCGCGACGGCCGCCGGTCCGGCAGAGTGATCGGTATGGACGACCTCTACCCGCCGCTGCAGCCGTTGGCCGATGGGATGCTCGACGTGGGCGACGGGCACCGGATCTACTGCCAGGAGGCGGGGAACCCGCAGGGCAAGCCGGTGGTGGTGCTGCACGGGGGGCCGGGGAGCGGGATCGCGCCGATGGCGCGCCGGCATTTCGACCCCGCCGCGTACCGGATCATCCTGTTCGACCAGCGTGGGGCGGGGCGGAGCACGCCGAGCGTCGCGGATCCGGGCGTGGACCTCAGCACGAACACGTTGTGGCACCTCGTCGCGGACATGGAGCTGCTGCGGGAGCGGCTGAACATCCGGCGCTGGCAGGTGTTCGGCGGGTCGTGGGGGTCGACGCTCGCGCTGGCGTACGCGCAGACCTACCCCGATCAGGTGACGGAGCTGGTGCTGCGCGGGATCTTCACGGCACGGCAGCGCGAGCTCGACTGGATCTACCGCGGCGGCGCGGCGAACCTCTTCCCGGCCGAATGGGAGGACTTCCTGGCGCCGCTGCCCGAAGAGCACCACAAGGATCCGCTCGCCGGGTACGCCGAGCTGCTCGACGACCCCGACCGCGGCGTGCGGGAGCGGGCTGCGATCGCGTGGAGCGTCTGGGAAGGCGCGACGGTGGCGCTCATGCCGCAGCAGGCGTTCCTGAACCGGTACGCCGACCCGTCGTTCGCGCTGACGTTCGCGCGGCTGGCAGTGCACTACTTCAGCCACGACGCCTGGCTCGAGGACGGGCAGCTGATCCGCGACGCCGGCAAGCTCGCCGGCGTGCCGGGCGTGCTCGTTCAGGGCCGCTACGACGCCGTCTGCCCGCCGATCACCGCGTACGAGCTGCACCACGCGTGGCCCGGCTCGATCCTGCGCATCACCGAAGGCGCCGGGCACGCCGTGAACGACCCGGGCACCCTGGCCGCACTGCGGCAGGCGACCGACGACTTCCGCTAGACGGCCAGCAGCAGCCGGAAGAGCCCTTCCAACGTCGAGGTCAACGCAGCCTCGTCAGTCGCGTTCAGAGCGGCGCTGCCGATCACCTTGCGCATCAACCAGAACCCCGCGATCAGCGACAGCGCCACGGCCGCGCGATCGGTCCCGCGCGCGCCGGGGACGACGTCGAGGATGTGTGCCTCGACGTGCTTCTCGATGCCCGCGCGCAGGATCTCGGCGGCGCGCGGATTGGGCGCCGAGCGCAGCATGAGCAGGAACGGGTCGAGGTTGTCGGCATCGGGTGACGTCCGGGACACCAGCGAAGCCGCGACGTCGCGCGCGAGCGTGGCCGGGTCGCCGGTCAGCACGGTCCGCTCGGTCATCGACACCTCCACCACCTCGGCGAAGAGCCCTTCCTTCGAGCCGAAGTAGCGGTTCACCAGCATTGCCGTGACCCCGGCGGTCTGCGCGATCTCCCGCACGCCGACGCCGTCGTAGCCGAAGCGCGTGAACGCCTCGACGCCCGCGCGCAGGATCGCTTCCCGGGTCGCGGCGGCGTCGCGACGACGTGGTGCAGTCATGTATACGAGTGTAGACTAAAACTAAATCTACACCCGTAGACCTGAACGGAGAACCATGGAACTCAACCTGACCGGCCGCCGCGCACTCGTCACGGGCTCGAGCTCCGGCCTCGGCGAAGCGATCGCGCGGCTGCTCGCGGAAGAGGGCGCCGACGTCGTGGTGCACGGCCGCGACGAAGCCCGGACCCGTGCGGTGGCGGACGAAATCGGCGCGAAAGCCGTGGCGATCGGCGACCTCGCGACCGACGAAGGCGCGGCGAAAGTGGCCGAAGAAGCCGGCGAAGTCGACATCCTCGTGAACAACGCCGGCGCCTACCAGCACTTGAGCTGGGCCGAGGCCGAGCCCGAGGAGTGGGCGCGGACGTACGAGGTCAACGTGGTCTCGTCGGTTCGCATGATCCGGCACCTCGTGCCCGGCATGCGCGAACGCGGCTGGGGCCGCGTGATCCAGATCGGTGGCGGTCTGTCCGGCCAGCCGATGGCGTCGCTCCCCCACTACAACGCGACGCTCGCCGCCCGCCACAACCTCGCGGTTTCCCTTGCGCGGGAGCTGAAAGACACCGGCGTGACGTCCAATGTGGTCGCACCCGGCGCGATCCTCGTGGACTCCGTGCAGAAGCTGCTCACGGACCTCGCGCCGGACCACGGCTGGGGCGAGACCTGGGACACGATCGAAAACAACGCCGCGCAGGACTTCGTGCCCAACGACATCGGCCGCTTCGGCCGGCCCGAGGAGATCGCGGGCGCCGTGGCGTACCTGGCGAGCCCGTACGGCGACTACGTCAGCGGGGCCACCCTCCGCGTGGACGGTGGCACCATCCGCTCCGTGATCTAGGAAACCCTAGATCCGGCCGCCCGAAGAACTGTCACCGCCGGAGAGCTTCTGCGCGAAGTACACCGGCACCGTCGAGACGATGATCAGCACCGCCGCCACCACGTTGACCACCGGGGCCTGGTTGGGGCGGAACAGGTTGTCGTAGATCCAGATCGGCAACGTCTCCATGCCGGTGCCGAGCGTGAACGTCGTCACGATGATCTCGTCGAACGACAGCGCGAACGCCAGCAGACCACCCGCCAGCAGTGCCGAGCGCAGCATCGGGAACGTCACCAACCGGAACGTGGTGATGCCGTCGGCGCCGAGGTCCATCGACGCTTCCTCGAGGTTGCCGCCCATGCGCCGCAGGCGGGCGACGACGTTGTTGAACACCACGACGATGCAGAAGGTCGCGTGGGCGATGATCGCCGTGAGCAGGCCGAGGTCGATGCCGAGGATCGTGCGGAACGCGTTGTTCAGCGCGATGCCGGTGACGATGCCGGGCAGCGCGATCGGCAGGATGATCAGCAGCGAGATCGAGTCCCGGCCGAAGAACCGGTAGCGCTGCAGGGCGAACGCGGCCATCGTGCCGAGCACGAGCGCGATCGCCGTGGCCGCCACCCCGGCCTCGATGCTGGTCCACAAGGCGTGCAGCGCGCCGGCGTTGGTGACCGCGCGGCCCCACCACTCGAGGGTGAAGCTCTTCGGCGGCCAGCCGAACGTGGTGTCCGAGTTCACGGAGTTGAGCAGCACCACCAGAAGCGGGAAGTAGATCACCGCGAACCCGACCCCGAGTGCCGTCCACAGCACCACCCGGCCGGTCTTCGACATGCGCACGGCGGTCTCCTAGAGGTTGTTCAGCGCGCCGGTGCGACGCACGACGGCCAAGTACACGAGCATGATCACGACCGGCACGATGGCCACGGTCGCCGCGAACGGCAGGTTGTTGGCCGCGCCGATGTTGTCGTAGACGACGTTGCCGAGCATCTGCGACGTGCCGCCCACGATCTTCACGGCGATGTAGTCGCCCAGCGACAAGGAGAACGTGAAGATCGAGCCGGCCACGATCGCCGGGAAGGCGAGCGGCAGGATCACCGAGCGGAACGTGCGGAACGACTTCGCGCCGAGGTCGCCCGAAGCGTCCACAAGGGAGTCCGGCAGCCGCTCGAGACCCGCGTAGATCGGCAGGATCATGTACGGCAGCCACAGGTAGGACAGCGTGATCACGGTGGCCGCGACGCCGTAGCCGGGGCCGGAGAGGCCGAACGGGCTCAGCAGCCAGCTGATCGCGCCGTTGCCGGAAAGCAGGGTGCGCCACGCGTAGGCCTTCACCAGGTAGCTCGCCCACAGCGGCGTCATCACGGCGATCACGAGGATCCGTTGCGCCTTCGGGGAAGCGAGCTTGGCCATCGCGAAGGCCATCGGGAACGCGATGACCGCGTCGATCACCGTGACCAGCAGTGCGATGCCGACGGTCCGCAGCGTGATCGTGCGGTAGACCGAGTCGGTGAAGAGGGTGACGAAGTTGTCGAACGACCAGTCCGTGACCACCTGGCCGGTGAACACGTCGGTGGTCCAGAAGGCCGTGATGAACAGGGCGGCGAGCGCACCGAGGTAGGCCAGGCCGAGCCACAGCAGCGGGGCCGTGAGCAGGATGCCCAGGCGCAGCTTGGGTTTGCGGAAGAAGAAAGCCGAAGCGCGGCGGCTCGGCGGGCTCACGGCGGTCATGAGGAAGACACCTTCGGGAAAGGGGGTCCGGGGGCGGCGGACGAGGGGGGAGGGTGCCCGCCGCCCCCGGAGCTACCGGGGAGATCTCACGGGTGCGGTGAAGGCACCCGTGAACACGTCAACCCTTGATCTCGGTCCAGGCACGGGTCCAGTCGCCGTAGTCCTTGCACTTGACGTCCGTGCGGCCGTCGAGGCACTGCGGGATCGGCGTGGTCCAGTACTGGATCTTGGCGGCGTAGGCCGCGTCGTTGGCGTGGTAGGTGTCGCACAGCGACTTGTCGGTGAACTCGGCGCAGGCCTTGGAGTTGGCCGGTGCCTCACCGAAGTACTCGGCGACCTGGGCGTTCACCTTGGGGCTGATGATGTAGTCCATCCACTTGTACGCGCACGTCTTGTGCTGCGACTTCGTGGCCACCATCCAGGTGTCCGACCAGCCGGTGGCACCTTCGCTCGGCACGGTCGCGCCCAGCGGAGCACCCTCGCTCTTGGCCAGGTTCACCGTGACCTGCCACGCGGTGCCGATCACGGCGTCCGCGTTCTTGAGCGACTGCGTTTCCTTGAGGTAGTCCGCCCAGTACTCGCTGACGTTCGGCCGCTGCTTCTTCAGCAGGTCCACCGCCGCGTTGAACTGCTTGTCGTCCAGGGCGTACGGGTTCTTGATGCCGAGCTCGGGCTGGTGCGCCATGAGGTACAGCGCGGCGTCGGCGATGTAGATCGGCGAGTCGTAGGCGATGATCTTGCCCTTGTAGGGCGAGTTCACGTCGAACATCGGCGACCACGACGTCGGCTCCGGGCTCACCTTGTCGGTGCGCCAGGTGAGCACGTTCGCGCCCCAGCCGTGCGGGATGCCGTAGGCGACGTTGTTGACGCTGTTCCACGGCTTGTTCTTCAGGAACGGGTAGACGTCGTTGTAGTTCGGCACGAGCGCGGTGTTGACCGGCTCGACGTCACCCGAGGCGACCAGGCGCAGCGAGGCGTCGCCCGAGGCGGACACCACGTCGTACTGGCCTGTCTTCATCAGCGTCACGGCCTCGTCGGACGTGCCGAACGCCTTGACGTTGACCTTGCAGCCGGTCTGGTCCTCGAACGGCTTGACCCAGTTGACGTTCGGGTCGGTGGCGCCGTTTTCGGCGTAACCGGGCCACGCGAGCACGTTCAGCTGGCCTTCCGGCTGGCCCAGCTGGGTGAGTGCGGCCAGCTTGGGCGGGGTGAACCCCTGGGCGCCCGGCGCGGACCCCGCGCTCGAGTCGGAGCCCGACGTCCCGCAGGCCGCGAGCAGCAGGCTCACGCCGCACAGACCCGCGAGCAGCGTCTTCCTGTTCTTCATGTCGAGAGAAACCTTCCCGTGAGAACTAGCCGGCTTCGGGGACCCGGAAACTGTGTTCGTGGCGCCACCGCAGGCGGACCCGGCCGTCGGCGAACTCGGTCGGTTCACTGGTGTTCTGGCGGACCACGGACAACTGACCCCCCGCATCGAGCGCGACAGCGTAGCGCACTGTGGATCCGGCGTATACGACATCCGTGACGATTCCGGTCGCCGAAGTCTCGCCCGGACCGGCCGGTGACGCAAGATCAGCATCGATGCGGATTTTCTCCGGCCGGATGCTGTACACGCCGGGCTTGCCGATCACCGCTTCGGCCCCACGCCCGCTGAGCAGGTTGGACGTGCCGACGAAGCCGGCGACGAACGCGCTCGCCGGTCTCTCGTACACCTCCACCGGGGTGCCGACCTGTTCGATCCGCCCGGCGTTGAACACCGCGATGCGGTCGCTCATGGTCAGCGCCTCGTCCTGGTCGTGCGTCACGAACACGAAGGTGATCCCGACCTCGCGCTGGATCTGCTTGAGCTCGATCTGCATCGCCTGCCGCAGCTTGAGGTCGAGCGCTCCCAGCGGTTCGTCGAGCAGCAGCACCTTCGGGCGGTTCACCAGCGCCCGCGCGAGAGCGACGCGCTGGCGCTGACCACCCGAGAGCTGCGAAGGCTTGCGGTCGCCGTACTCCCCGAGGCGCACGGTCTCGAGGGCTTCCGCGGCGCGTTGCCGGCGCTCGGCTTTGCCGACCCGCTTGACCTTGAGGCCGTACTCCACGTTCTGCCGCACGGACATGTGCGGGAAGAGCGCGTAGTCCTGGAACACGGTGTTCACGTCGCGCTCGAACGGCGCGAGCTGGCTGACCTCCCGGCCGGCCAGCTCGATGGAGCCCGCGGTGGGCAGCTCGAAACCGGCGATCATGCGCAGCACCGTGGTCTTCCCCGAGCCCGACGGGCCGAGCATGGAGAAGAACTCACCGGGCGGGATGTCGAGGTCGACGCCGTCGACGGCGCGGACCTTGTCGAAGTGCTTCTGCAGCCCGGTGAGCCGGATCGCCGGCTCACCGCCGGCCCGCGGCCGTTCGGGCCGGCGGGCGGTCGTCGGGGCTTGGTGGGGCATGGCGGGCCTTCCCGTGGATCTCGTCACCTGGTACCTACAGCGCGCTCATCACGTGCTTGACGCGGGTGTAGTCCTCGAGGCCGTACAGCGAGAGATCCTTGCCGTAACCCGACTTCTTGAACCCGCCGTGGGGCATCTCGGCGACGAGCGGGATGTGGGTGTTGATCCACACGCAGCCGAAGTCGAGCTTGGCGGACACGCGCATGGCGCGCTGGTGGTCCTTGGTCCAGATCGAGGACGCGAGGCCGTAGGGCACGCCGTTGGCCGCCTTCACCGCGTCGGCTTCGTCGGAGAAGCGCTGCACGGTGATGACCGGGCCGAAGACCTCGTTCTGGGTGATCTCGTCGTCCTGCGTGACGCCGGAGACCACGGTGGCCGCGTAGAAGAACCCCTCGTCGCCGGCGCGCCGCCCTCCACAGTGGACGGTGGCGTGGCCGGGCAGGCGGTCGATGAAACCCGACACCTTCTCCAGCTGCGCGGCGTTGTTGAGCGGGCCGAAGGCGACGGTGTCGTCGTCGGGCTTGCCGGTCTTGTTGGCCTCGGCCTGGCGCGAGAGGGCGGCGACGAAGGTGTCGTGCACGTCGTCGGACACCAGCACGCGGGTGGCGGCGGTGCAGTCCTGGCCGGCGTTGAAGTAACCCGCCATCGCGATGGTCTCGGCGGCGGCCTCGAGGTCGGCGTCCTCGAAGACGATCACGGGCGCCTTGCCGCCCAGCTCGAGGTGCACGCGCTTGACGTCGCGGGCCGCGGCGCCCGCGACCTCGATGCCGGCGCGCACGGAGCCGGTGATCGACACCATCGCGGGGATCGGGTGCTCCACCAGCGCACGGCCGGAGTCGCGGTCGCCGGTCACGACGTTGAACACGCCCGGCGGCAGGAACTCGCCGCAGATCTCGGCCAGCAGCAGCGTGGACGCCGGCGTGGTGTCCGACGGCTTGAGCACCACGGTGTTGCCCGCGGCGAGCGCCGGCGCGATCTTCCAGATCGCCATGAGCAGCGGGTAGTTCCACGGCGTCACCTGCGCGCAGACACCCACGGGCTCACGGCGGATGAAGGACGTGTGGCCTTCCATGTACTCGCCGGCCGCACGGCCTTCGAGCACGCGCGCGGCGCCGGCGAAGAAGCGCAGCTGGTCGACGATCATCGGCAGCTCTTCGGACATCGTGAGCGCCACCGGCTTGCCGGTGTTGCGCGACTCCACGGCGATGAGCTCCTCGCCGCGGGCCTCCACGGCGTCGGCGATCTTCAGCAGTGCGAGCTGGCGCTGGGCCGGCGTGGTCTCTTTCCAGCTCTCGAACGCCTCGGCCGCGGTCTTGAGCGCGCGGTCGACGTCCTCGGCGCCCGCCACCGGCGCGGTGCAGTACGCGCGCCCCGTGACCGGGTCGACGATCTCGAGAACCTTCCCTGACAGCGAGTCGACGAATTTCCCGCCGACGTAGTGCTTCAGTTCCTGCACGCGTGCGCCTCCTGACTCTCCGTGGCAGGGTGAAACATATAACTCCATATTTCACATGACAAGGTCCTGGGGCACTATTGGCCCCAATCGCACGCCGAGACGGGTGGACCCACGATGCGCAAGGAGATGTCGAACAGCGCACGACTGGCGATGTTCGCTCCGCTGGACCAGCTCGGCCGCGCCGAGGCGGTCGCGGCCAGGCTGCTCGACGCCATCACCCTGGGTCTGCTCGACGACGCCGAGCAGCTGCCGAGCGAGGTCGAGCTCGCCGCGCAGTTCCGCGTGTCCACCGTGACGGTCCGGGAAGCGCTCGCCGTGCTGCGGCAGCAGGGGCTGGTCGAGACCAGGCGCGGCCGCGGCGGCGGCAGTTTCGTGCGCACGCCCGCGTGGCCGGCACCGAGCTCGTGGGCCCAGCGCCTGCGGCTCGTCTCGCTCGCGGATCTGCGCGACTTCGGCGACCACTACCTCGCCGTGGCCGGGTCGGCGGCCAAGCTCGCGTCGGAGCGCAGCTCGCAAGAAGACCTGGAAAGACTGCGTCTGACCAGCGAAGACCTCCTCGGCACGACCGGTCCCGAAGCGACCCGCGCCGAGCGGCACTTCCACCTCGAGATCGCGGCCGCCGCGCAGTCGCCGCGGCTCACCAACCAGGAGGTCCAACTGCAGGGCGAACACGGCGGGTTGCTCTGGGTGCCCCTCGACGGCGAGGACACCTGCCGCCAGTCCTACGCTGAGCACCACGCGATCGTGACCGCGATCGCGGCGGCCGACGGCGACCTGGCCCGCAAGCTGACCGAGGAGCACATCCTGAGCGCGCTCGACCGGCTCGTGGATCTGCACTTAAGCCTCGAAACGCCGTAAGCTTCGATGACCCCGCGATCGAGGTGAGCATCGTGACCGACACCCGCACGTTGACCGGCGACGAGGTCGTCGCGCAGGTATCCGCGCTGGTCGAGGAGATCTTCGAGCGGCTCAAGCCCGTGCTGGCCGCGGCCGAGACGCTGCTGGCCGAGCCCGGCGGCGCCGGCTCCGGCACGCTCCACGGCATCCGGCCGCAGGTGCTGGAGGCCCTCGGCGGCCTCGTGATCGGCGCCGGGTTCGTGAGCGCGCCCCACGTGTTGTCGGACCAGGAGTTCGGTTTCGAGTGGTGGACCACCACCGGTTCGGACCAGACGCCCGAGCAGCTGTTCATCAGCCTCGACCCGGAGAGCCCCAACTTCCTCGACTACACGCGCCAGTCGTGGTTCACCGTGCCGCGTGACAGCGGGCGGCGCCACATCAACGGGCCGTACGTCGACTACCTCTGCACCGACGAGTACACGCTCACGTTCACGCTGCCCGTGTACCGCGACGGCGCGTTTGCCGGCGTGGTGGGCGCGGACGTCTACGTGCGCGAGTTCGAGCGCACCGTCAGCCGGCGGCTGCGGTCGCTGGGCCGGCGAGCGGCGCTGCTCAACGCGCAGGGGCGCGTGATCGTGTCGAACAGCGTCCGGCAGGCGACGGGTTCGCTGGTGCGCGACGTCGACGTGCCGGCGTGGTGGACCTCGGGCGCGGAACCGCAGACGATGTCGGGCGGCGCGACGTTGCGGCGGTGCGGGGATTCGCCGATCGCGTTGCTCGTCAGCGTGTGACGTTCAGGGCCAGCCAGAGTTCGGCCCTGGTGCCGGGTGAGTCGAGGTCCTGACCGAGGAGCTCGGCCGCCTTGGTGATGCGGTTGCGCAGGGTGTGGCGGTGGATGTGCAGCTGCGAGGCCGCGCGGTCCCAGTGGCCGTGGTTTTCCAGCCAGCAGCGCAGGGACTCCTCCAGCTCGCCGCGGCCGGACTCGTCGTGGGTGCGCAGCGGGTTCAGCAGCTCGTGGGCGAAGGCTTGGGCGGCAAGGGGATCCAGGAGGTTGAGCAGGCCACGGCCGGCGTGGTCGGCGTAGCGCAGGATCGGGATGCCCTGGCTGCGTGCGGTTTCAGCCGCCTGCTTGGCTTGGCGCAGGGCGGCCGGGAACTCAGTGGCGTCGCCGACGCCGACGTGGCAACCGCCGACTTCGGCGGCCACGGTGAGCACGCGGTCGGCGTCGTCGGTCGCGGCGACGAGGAGCGCCTCGGAGTGGGCGTAGAACACCTGTGCCGCAATGGGTTCCAGGCGGTCGTACACGGCGGTCCGCACGGCGGGCGGGCCCGCGACGGCGAGCACGGTCCACGGTTGCGGCGGCGCGCCCTGCACGGTGCGCAACACGTCGAGCGCGAGGGTTTCCTGGCCGTCGGTGAACAGGTCGAGCAAGCCGGTGCGCAGCCGGGACAGCGCGCCGCGTTGAGCACGATCCTGTTCCAAGGCAAGGGAAAGCAGCGAGACAGCGGTGTTCACGATGTGGCGGCCGGTCGAGTCGAGTGGCTCGGCGGTACCGACCGCGAGGGTGCCGCGCGTGTGCAAGGTCTGGAGCACGACCTCCTGCTCCCCCAGCGTGACGACCCGCGTGCCGGCGCGCAGGTCCCTCACGTCGAGCTGTTCCCCGTGCGCGCGAGCGGCCGCGGAGGAGACTTCTCGGACGCGGCCGGTGGCGTCGAAGAGCACGACCCAGCCGTCGACGAGCCGGGCGAGACGGCGCACGACGCCGGCCGCACCCGTCTTCCCGACGGCGGTGCGGGTGAGCTCCTGCTGGGCGCGGCCGATGCGGACGGTCGCGGCGTATTCGTCAGCGGCGACCGCGCGGGAGACGGCGCGGGTGATCGCGATGAAGGGCGTCTTGCGGGGCACTTCGAGCACCGGAAGGCCGACCTCGTCGGCGGTCGCCTTCAACGTGGCCGGCACGTGCTCATGGCTCAGACCGACGCCGAAGCCGAGCCCGGCGGTGCCCGCTTCGACGAGGCGGCGGACGTAGGCCTCGGACGTCGTGTCGTCCAGCGCCAGGCCGGTGGTGAGCAGGAGCTCGCCGCCTTCGAGGAAGGCGTGCGGGTCGGTGAGCTCGGTCGGGTGCACCCAGCCGATCGGGCGGTCGAGCCCGGCCTCCCCCGCGACCACGCGAAGGGCGAGCGGCCGCTGTTCGGCGAGCGCGCGCAGGGTGAGTGCCATAGTGGCCAAGTTTACGCGCGTTTCTGGACAACTTGGCCAGCAGACGCCGCGGCCTCACCGCCTCATCCTGGGAGGTGACCGAGCCCGTTTCCCAGGAGTTGAGCCCATGACCACGACCACCGAGACCCTGGTGGCCCCGGCGCCGCGTCAGCGCCAGTTGCGCACCGAGATCCCCGGCCCGGCGTCGCGCGCGCTGCAGGAGCGGCGGACGGCCGCGGTCGCGGCGGGGGTGAGCTCGACGCTGCCCGCCTACATCACGTCGGCCAGCGGCGGCCTGCTCACCGACGCCGACGGCAACGTGCTCATCGACTTCGGCTCCGGCATCGCCGTGACGAACGTCGGCCACTCCGCGCCCGAGGTCGTCAACCGCGTGCGCAAGCAGGCGTGCTGGTTCACGCACACGTGTTTCATGGTGACGCCGTACGAGGGTTACGTGGAGGTGTGCGAGGCGCTGGCGGAGCTGACGCCGGGTGACCACGCGAAGAAGTCGGTGCTGTTCAACTCCGGCGCGGAGGCCGTGGAGAACGCGGTGAAGATCGCGCGCGCCGCGACCGGGCGGCAGGCCGTGGTGGTGTTCGACCACGCGTACCACGGGCGCACGAACCTGACGATGGCGTTGACCGCGAAGTCGGTGCCCTACAAGCACGGCTTCGGGCCGTTCGCCCCCGAGGTGTACCGCGTGCCGGGGTCGTACCCGTACCGCGACGGGCTTTCGGGCCCGGAGGCCGCGCGGATCGCGATCGACCGGATCGAGAAGCAGATCGGCGGCGACCAGGTGGCGGCCGTCGTGATCGAGCCGATCCAGGGCGAGGGCGGGTTCATCGAGCCGGCGCCCGGGTTCCTGCCCGCGCTTTCCGAGTGGTGCACCGCGAACGGCGTGGTGTTCGTGGCCGACGAGGTGCAGACCGGCTTCTGCCGCACGGGCGACTGGTTCGCGTCGTCGCGCGAGGGCGTGGTGCCGGACCTGATCGCGACGGCCAAGGGCATCGCGGCCGGGCTGCCGCTGTCGGCCGTGACCGGGCGTGCGGAGCTGCTCGACGCGGTCGGGCCCGGTGGGCTCGGTGGGACCTACGGCGGCAACCCGATCGCGTGTGCCGCGGCGCTGGGTTCGATCGAGACGATGCGGTCCGCGGATCTGGCGTCGTCCGCGCAGCGGGTGGAATCCGTGGTGCTGCCGCGGCTGCGCGCGCTGGCGGCCGAGACGGGCGTGATCGGCGACGTGCGCGGGCGGGGCGCGATGCTGGCTGCGGAGTTCGTTCGCGCCGGTACTTCCGAGCCGGACGCCGACCTGACGAAGCGCGTCGCGGCGGTGTGCCACGCGCTCGGTGTGGTGGTGCTGACCTGCGGTACCTACGGCAACGTCATCCGGCTGCTGCCGCCGCTTTCCCTGTCCAACGAGCTGCTCGACGAGGGCCTGTCCGTGTTCGAGCACGCGGTCCGCACGGAGGTGCGCAAGTGACTGTTCCGTTCTGGGTCGCCGGCAAGCCGGTGACGAGTTCTTCGACCGCGGTCGTCCGCCATTCCTACGACGGGAGCGAGGCCGGTTCGCACTACCTGCCGTCCGCGTCGGACGTCGAGGAAGCGGTGGCCGCGGCGGCTTCGGTGGCCGATGAGTTCGCCACTACGCCCGCGCACGTGCGCGCGGGCGCGTTGGACCACGTGTCCCGTTCGTTGAGTCAGCGGGCCGACGAGATCGCGCGCCTCATCACGGCCGAGTCGGGCAAGCCGTTGAAGTGGTCGCGCGGCGAGGTGGGGCGCGCGGTGTCGACGTTCCGCTGGGCCGCCGAGGAGGCTCGCCGGTTCTCGGGCGAGCTGCAGCGCCTCGACACCGACCCGGGCGGCACCGGCCGGCTGGCCTTGGTGCGGCGCGTGCCGCGCGGGCCGGTACTCGGCATCACACCGTTCAACTTCCCGCTGAACCTGGCGGCGCACAAGGTCGCGCCGGCCATCGCGGTCGGCGCGCCGATCGTGCTGAAGCCGGCGCCGGCGACGCCGCTGACGTCGTTGCTGCTGGGCGAGATCCTGGCGGAGACCGCGTTGCCGTCGGGGAGCTGGTCGATCCTGCCGCTGGGCAATGAGGAAACGGCTTCGCTGGTGCAGGATCCGCGGCTGCCGGTGGTTTCGTTCACGGGCTCGGTTCCCGTTGGTTGGTCCATTCGGGACAGTGCGCCGCGAAAGCACGTTTCTCTGGAGCTCGGCGGCAATGGCGCCGTGCTGGTCTGTCCGGACTGGACCGACCTGAACTTCGCGGCGCAGCGGATCGCGACGTTCTCGATGTACCAGGCGGGCCAGTCGTGCATCTCGGTGCAGCGGGTCTACGTGCACACCGATGTTTACGACGAGCTGGAGTCGCGGGTTCTGGCGCAGGTCGCGGCTTTGCGCACCGGCGACCCCGCGTCGGACGGGGTGGATGTCGGCCCGCTGATCAACGAGGCCGCGGCTTCGCGCGTTGCTTCGTGGGTTTCGGACGCCGTCTCCGCCGGCGCTTCCCTGCTGACCGGCGGCGGCCGTTCCGGCGCGACGGTGGAGCCGACGGTCCTCGCCGACGTCCCGGAATCCGCTTCGGTCATGGCCGAGGAGGTGTTCGGGCCGGTGGTTTCGCTGATCCGGGTGTCCTCTGTGGACGAGGGCATCTCGCGCATCAACGCCTCGCGCTTCGGCCTCCAGGCCGGCGTCTTCACGCGCGACCTGCCCACCGCGTTCGACGTCTCCGCGCGCCTCAAGGTCGGCGGCGTCCTCATCGGCGACGTTCCCAGCTTCCGCGCCGACCAGATGCCCTACGGCGGCGTCAAGGACTCGGGCGTCGGCCGCGAAGGCCCGGCGGCCGCGATGGCGGACTTCACGGAGGAAAGGGTGACCGTGTTGACGGGACTAACGCTCTGACCGAGTCGCGATCGCCTCGGTCAACGCGGCGTGGGCTTCGACGAGGGACGGGCCGTACCAGGTCAGGTGGCGGCCCGAGACCAGCAGCGGACGGAAGCCGGGGAAGAAGCCCGGGCCGTCGTCAGTGGTGAATTCGTACGGTTCGTCCGGCAAAACCACGACGTCGGCTCGGGCTGCTCGCAGCTCTTCCAGCGGCGGGCGCGGGTAGCGGTCGTCGGCGTCGGCGTACGCGTTCGCCACGCCGACGCGGCGGAGGACGTCGCCGGCGAAGGTGTCGCGGCCCAGGACGATCCACGGCTTGCGCCAGACCGGGATGACGGCGCGGAATCGGATCGGGGCCGTCGTGCGCCAGAGTTCTTCGGCGGTGACCAGCCACGCGGGCTCGTCGAGGGCGTAGACCTGCGTCAAGAGCCGCCGCAAGGAGCCCAGCGCGGCCGGCACCGAAGCGGCCGCCTCCATGACGAATACCGGGATCCCGTTGGCCCGCAACCGTTGCACGTCCTCGGGGCGGTTCTCCTCCGAGTTCGCCAGCACCAGGTCGGGTTCGAGCGCGAGGACGTCGTCGATCTTCGGGTACTTCGATCCACCGACGCGTGAAACGTCCAAATCGGACGGATGCGTGCAGTAATCCGTCGCACCCACCAGACGACCGGGGGCGCTCACCTCGACCGCCTCCGTCAAGGAGGGGACCAGGGACACCACGCGCTCGGGCGGCCCGGCGAGGGGCACCGGCTCGCCGAGGTCGTCGACCAGGTTGCTCATACGCGTTCGAACGACACCTTCCGCTTGTCGACGTCCACCGCGGTCAGGCGGACGCCGATGCGTTCACCTTCGGGGAACTTCTCGCCCGTGCACTTGGCCATCACCGGCGGGTCCTCCACGAGGATCTCCGCGCGCGTCTCCTCCGCGCGCAGCACCACAGCCGTGAACTCGCGCCCGACGCGTTCCGCCAGGACCCACGCCTCCACCTGATCGATGCAGGCGCGTTCGACGCGGGCGGCGAGGCCGTCCGAAGCGGACATCTGCAGTGGCACCTCCGCGAGCGCGTCGCGAACCCACGACGGCACCTCACGCCCGGCGGTGACGGCGAGGCAGACCTCCGTGCCGAAGCGGTCGACCAGGCGACGGATGGGTGCGGTGACGTGGGCGTACGCGCCGCCGATGCCCGCGTGGGTCGTCAGCGCGGGCAGGGATCCGTCGAAGGACGTGTAGCCCGCGCCGCGCAGAAGCCTGGTGGTGTCGGCGAAGATGGCCATCGACGAGGGCCGTCCGGGGTCCAAAGAGGACAGGAACTCCGACACCCCGAGCCCCGCCGGCCACGCGACGCCCACGACCGAGGCCGAGCGGCGCAGCCACTCCACGGCGTCCGGCTCGGGCGGCGGGAGCGTCCGCAGCACGCCGACCCGGGCTTCGATCATGATCTGCGCCGCGGCCATGCCGGTGAGCAGCGAGATCTCGGCGTTCCACGCGTCGACGGCGGTGCGCGGGCGGCGGGCCAGCGCCCAGCCGCCGTCGGGGTCACCGCTGATCTCCTGCTCCGGCAGCTGCAGCTCCACAGCCCCGCGCTGCACCGCCAGCTCGCGCCGCAGCCGGCCGAGCTCCGGCAGCGCGGCGACGGAGGGGTGCGGGGTGCCGGCGTCGAGCGAGGCCTGCACGCTCTCGTAGTCGAGCTGCTCGGTCGAACGCACCAGCGCGCGGCGCACGCGGGTGGCGACGGGCTCGCCGGCGGCGTCGACGTCGATGGTCCAGAGCACGGCCGCCCGGATTTCGCCGGGCAGCAGGCTCGCGGCGCCTTCGGACAGGACGGTGGGATGGAGCGGGACGTTGCCGTCGGGCAGGTAGAGCGTCTGGCCGCGGCGGCGGGCCTCGTGGTCGAGCGCGCCGCCGGGCGGGACAAACGCGGCAAGGTCGGCGATGGCGTAGTGCACGCGGAAGCCGCCCGCGGTGCGTTCGACGACCATCGCCTGGTCGAGGTCCTTGGCGCCGGGCGGGTCGATCGTCACGAACGGCAGGTCCGTGGCGTCCTCGCGGCCCTCGGCGCGCGCGGAGAGCACGGCGGCCTCCGCCTCGGCCAGCACCTCGGGGCCGAAGGACTCCGGCAACGCGAACTCCGTCCGGAGCCGACCGAAGTCCCCTCCCGACGCGGGTGTCCTGATCACGAGTGGCACCACACAACAGTATCCCGCGCGACGGCCGCCGATCGCCCGTTCGGGCGCGAGCCGCGCGGGTGTACGTTGATCCGTGCTGTAATGAAAACCATCTTCATTTTGTGAAAGGGTTTCGCCGTGAAGATCGCGTTCGTCGGCAAGGGCGGCAGCGGGAAGACCACGCTGTCGTCGCTGTTCGTCTCGTACCTGGCCGACGCCGGCAAACCGGTGCTGGCCATCGACGCCGACATCAACCAGCACCTCGCCGTCGCCCTCGGCGCGACCGAGGAGGAAGCGCTCGCGTGGCCCACGCTGGGCGACAACATGGCGCTCATCAAGGACTACCTGCGCGGCGACAACCCGCGGATCCCCTCCGCGTCGGCGATGATCAAGACCACGCCGCCGGGCCGCGGATCGCGCCTGGTCACGCCGTTCGAGGACAACCCCGTCACCGACGCGTGCTTCCGGTTCCTGGGCGACGTGCGCCTGGGCGTCACGGGCCAGTTCGACGAGGACGACCTCGGCGTGGCGTGCTACCACTCGAAGGTCGGCGCCGCGGAACTCCTGCTCAACCACCTGGTCGACGGCCCGGGCGAATACGTGGTCATGGACATGACCGCCGGCGCCGACGCCTTCGCGTCCGGCCTGTTCACGCGCTTCGACGTGACGTTCCTGGTCTGCGAGCCCACCCTGCGCAGCGTCGGCGTGTACCGCCAGTACGCCGACCACGCGCGCGACTTCGGCGTGCACCTGGTGGCGGTGGGCAACAAGGTGACCGACGCCGAGGACGTGGCCTTCCTGCAGTCCTCGCTGGGCCCGGCGTTGCTGGGCTGGCTCGAGTCGTCGCGCCACGTCCGCGCCGGCGAGCGCGGCACTTCGCGCCCCATCGGCGAACTGGAACCACACAACCTGGGCACGCTGTCGTCGATGCTCTCGACGGTCGACGGCGTCACCCGCGACTGGTCCCGCTACCAGCGCCAGGCGGTGGACTTCCACCTGCGCAACGCCCGCGCCTGGGCCAACGGCCGCACCGGCGAGGACCTCGAGGCCCAGGTGGACCCTGAGTTCGTGTTGGGGCCGGGGGTTTCGACGTCTTTGTGAGGTTGTGGGGTCGGCGAGTGTCCGGCTCGGGGTGCCGGTCACGCCTCGGCGGCCCGGCTCGCCGAGCCGGACCGCGACGTGCCCGGTCCGGTCCGGGCCGGGCCGGGCTGTGGCAACCAGCCCATGCCTCGCTTTGGCCACGGTCTCTAGGAGGCGAGGTGTCGACCGGGTCGGCCTGCGCCAACCTTCGCAGACTGCGATCAGGCGCGCCGGATAACGCGGGTCAGACGACAGCGGGCCTGATGAATCGGGATCCGTCGGGTCGGGCTGGATGGACCCGGCCCGGCGCGGCTGGCGGTCAGTCGCCGTCCCATTCGCGGTCGGCGGCGTCGGCCTGGCGACTGCACTCGCGCGGCGACGTCTCGGGCCGGTCCATCGGCTGTGCGTCAGTGCGCTGAGCCGGACACGGCAGCAACGTGCCGGCCAGTGGTTGCTGTAGCCCCCATGGCGCCGGTTTCGGCGGCGACTCCGCACATTGAACCGGCGACCCCGAGCGGCGACGAGCAGGCCGGGCCGACTGACAACTGCACGATCAGCCCCTGTTTCGCCGCCGATTGCCGCGGCCCTGCCGGCATGCCCAGGATGGCGACGTCGCGGCCGGGGCGAACTGACGACTGCGCCATCAGCCCTTGTTTCGCCCGCGGTCCGGCTCCTTTGCTGGCCCGCCCCAGAGGCGCGTGCCGGGCGGGCGATCCGGCAACTCCGCTATCAGCCCCTGTTTCGCCGGCGGACCAGGCCCTCTGCTGACCTGCCCCAGAGGCGCATGCCGGGCGGGCGATCCGGCAACTCCGCTATCAGCCCCTGTTTCGCCGGCGGACCAGGCCCTCTGCTGACCTGCCCCAGAGGCGCATGCCGGGCGGGCGATCCGGCAACTCCGCTATCAGCCCCTGTTTCGCCGGCGGACCAGGCCCTCTGCTGACCTGCCCCAGAGGCGCATGCCGGGCGGGCGAACTGACGACTCCGCTGTCAGCTCTGGTTTCGGCGGCGGTTCCGACGTCCCTGCTGGCCTTGCCCCCGTACCTGCCAGTGGGGGCGGAGTCACGCCTGCGCCAACCGCTCCGGTCGCGGCTGCGACTCCGTCTGCGTTGAGCTGACCTGTCCTGGGCGGCGGCGCATCGGCCTGGTCGGGCCGCGCCGACCTTCGCGGGCCTCGATCAGGCTCGCCGGAGAGCGCGGGCGGACGTCAGCGGGCCGGGCCGGATGGACCCGGCCCGGCGTGGCGGGTGCTCAGTCGCCGTCCCATTCGCGGTCGGCGGCGTCGGCCTGGCGGTTGCGCTCGCGGGCGATGTCGAGGGCGCGGCGGGCGGTGGCCTCGTCGGGGTAGGGCCCGAGGAGGTCGATGCTCCGGCTGCGTTCCAGGTGTTCCACCTCGTGGGTGCGGGTGTTGTAGTACCAGCCGGGGTCGGGGTTGGGGTCGTCAGCCATGCGTCCAGCCTGACATCCGGCAGGTCACTTGCGCCAGCGGAACGGGATCTCGGTCGGGTCGCCGGTGGGGCCGAACTCGCCGCCGTCGGGGTCGTCGCTGTTGGGTGGCGTGGCGGTTTGCGGTGCGGTGCTGGGGTTGTCGGGGTGCTGGTCGAACCAGCCGCGCACCTGGGGGATGCCGCGGGGTGGGGTGGGGGTGTCGTCGGCGGGGTGGGTTTGGGGTGCGCTCGGTTGTTGCCCCTGGACCGTCTGCTCCGAGAACCCCAGCGGCACCTCCCTCACCTGGGCACCCTCCGCCTGCCCCTGCTGCCCCGCCAACTTCCTCTCCATCGACGACGGCTGCGGCAACCCCGGCTTCTCCTCAACGGGCCGGCTCACCTCCGGCACCACCGGCACCACGGGCTCCTTCCCGGGAAACACCGGCGGCGCGGCGCGATACGCCCGCGCCGCCGCGGGCGGGGGCGCCACAGGCCCGGTCTCCTGACCGGGGAACACCGGCAGGGGGCGGCCGTCGGGACCCAGCGCGGGCCGTGTTTGGGGTTGGGGCAGCTCGGGCCAGGAGGCTCGCGGTTCATGCCGGCCCCAGCCAGGCTGCGGCAAGCCACTTGCAGGGGAAGGCGGCTGTTGTCCATCGGGCTGCGCACCCGGTTGCGGCAAGCCGCTCACCGGGGAAGGCGGCTGTTGTCCATCGGGCTGTGTACCCGGTTGCGGTAAGCCGTTCACTGGAGCCGCTGGTTGCTGTCCCTCCGGCTGGGCACCCGGCTGGGGCAAGCCACTCACCGGGGGCGCCGGTTGGGGCACCTGCGGCTGTGCACCCGGTTGCGGCAAGCCACTCGCCGAGCCGGACGGCGGCTGCCCGCCGGGTCCTTGCAGTCCGCTCGGCTGGGGCAAGCCGTTGACCGAAGCCGCTTGTTGCATCACCTCCGGCTGTGCGCCCGGCTGTGGCACGCCGCTCGCCGGGGCCGGCGACTGGTGTCCCTCTGGCTGTGGCACGCCGCTTCCTGGAACCGCCGATTGCGCACTCGATTGGGGCGGGTCACTGACCGGGGCGGCCGGCGATTGCTCATCGGGGCCTTGCACTCCGCCTGGCTGGGGCAATCCACTCGTGGCTGCATCGGGCTGCGCACCAGCGAACTGCGGCGCACCCGGCTGGGGCGCCCCGCTGACGGCGCCTGCAGACTCCGGCTGTGCACCACCCGGCACAGGTTCGCCCTGCTGCGGCTGGCGCCACTGGGCGGACGGCTGCTGTTCGCTTCCCGTCTGGGGCTGGGTCCAGCCAGACTGTGGCTGCGCTGCGGTCGGCTGATCGGTCCCCTGCTGCGTTGCCTCGCTCGGCGGCAGCGGCGCACCAGCCGGAGGTTGGGTCGGCTGATACTCGGAAGGTTGCTGCGGCAGCGCACTGCCGTCCGGCGCACCGCCACTTGTCGGCTCGCTGTGGTGCGGGTGACCGGCAACGTGCTCCGACTGCACAGCCAGAGGGACCTGCGACGGTGCGGGGCCCTGCTGCGCCGGCGGGAACTCCTCCTGCAGGCGCTCGACCTCCTGCTCAGCCGACCCTGCATTCGCGCCGGACGGCTCGTGCTCCGCGCTTGGAACCTGCTGCTCCGGCGCGGCACTCTGCGACGTCGGCCGATCGACCGCTGCGGGCAGCTCCGGCTCAGCCGTGGAGGGCACCGGTGTTGAGTCGGCCTGCGCATCCGCCGGTTGCTCGGATGCTTCGGGCTGCGGAGTCAGCGCGGGCGGTTCAGCACTTTCGGCCTGATCCGCCGCAGCGCCCGCAGCCATCTGGTCTGGTTGCTGCACCTCAACCTGCGGCGAAGCCTGCTCGATCGCACTTGCGGAGGCCTCTGCCGCCCCTTGATCAGGTGACTGGGGCGAAGACTCCGTCGCCGGTGACGTCTGCTGATCAGTGGATGGCGGGTGTTCGACCGAAGGTGCGGGTGGCGGTGTTGGCTCGGGAATCTGTGCCGCAGGTTCGCCGGGGTCCGGTGTGCCGCCATTGGGGGCCTCGGAGGGTTCCGGCAAACCGGCCGCGATGGTCGGCTCGAGTGAGGGGACGCGGCTAGCCGGGTTTGGTTCTGGCGCCAGCGGCTCGGCCGGGGCCGGCACAGTCTCGGGGGTCGGCGTTGCGGCTTCGGCAGTGGGCGCCGGGGTGGGCGCGGGTGTCGCTGCCGGAGGGGCCGAAGGAATGGCGCCGGTAGGCGAGTCGGCGAGGTTGGGCGTTGAAGTCCGGGCAGGCTCCGGCTCCGTAGGCGGGGCTACCGTCTGGACGGGCTCGGGCTCCGCAGAAGGAGGCGACTGAAGGGGCTCGGGGTGCGTGACCGGTTCCGCGGCCTGCGGGGTTTCGGGTGGGAGCAGGCCGGGTTCGGGCGTCTGGGTGATCGGCGGCTGGAGGGCCGGAGGTGGCTGGGGAGCCGAGGTCCACTGCGGTTGGGTGGAGACCGGGATTTGAGCAGGCACGACAGGCACCGGCGCCGACGGTGTCTGAGCAGTCTCGGGTGCCGCGGTTGGGACTGGGGGTCCTCCGGCGAAGTTCGGACCGCCGCCGATGGCCGGAGAGCCCGTGTCGAAGGTCGCGGTGGTCGGGTCGACGGCGCCGGTCGCGAAGGTTGAACCGCCAGGGTGAACTGCGGCGGAGTGTTGCCAGCCGGCTGGTTCGGGCGACGGTGCGGTGTGAGGAGTCGGGTTGAAACCGAGGTGCGGTGGTCCGGGGGTTGGCCTCTGGAAGACAGGATCGGCCGGGACTGGGCCAGGGTTTGAGGTAGCAGGAGCCGAAGCAGCGCCAGGGCCCGGGCCGACAGGGCCCTGACTGCCTTGCGCCGGGTCGGGAGCAGCAGGGTTCGGACCACCAGGAATCGGAGCACCAGGAGCCCGAGCGCCAGGATCGCCAGAGCCCGAGCCGTGGCTCTGACTCTGGTTCTGGCCAGGGTTTGAAGCAGGAACCGGAGCGCCAGGACCGGTGGCACCGAACCCCGGAGCCCCGGGAACACCACCACCAGGACCAGAAACCCCCGGAACCTCACCCTCACCTGGGTGCGGCACCGTCCGCCACACCGGGGCCGGGCCGATGTTCATCGGTGCGGGCGCGCGCAGAGGCTGGGAGGGGGCGGGAGCGGCAGGGCGCGCCGTGGGCTTGGGAATCGGGTCCAGGCATGACACCAGGACGGTCGTGTTCAGGGGGTCGTCGACCTTGCGGCCGCTGCGTTCGCGGTAGATCATCTCGCCTTCGGTGTCGATTTCGACGAGGTAGCCGGCCTCGGCCAGTTGCTCCTCGTCGAGGTCGACGAGCTTTTCGTAGCGCGACGGGACGACGCGGTAGATCGGCCAGGCGAGCTGGGCGTGTTCGGCGTGGAACTGGGCCAGCAGGGCCGCCATCTGTTGCTGCCAGGGCAACGACATGCCCTCGGCCAAGGACCGCGGCAGCACGACGTACCCGGGGTCGACGCCGGGCCAGCCGTGAGCCAGGTGGTCGGCCAGAGGGGTGCTCGACGCGGGGTGCGCGGCCTGCCGCGGGGGCTGGGGCGCACCGAACAACGTCGCCGGGTCTTGGGGTTCGCCCTGGCCGGGCTTGCCTCGTTTGCCGAATTTCCGTGCCACGTGTGTCATCCTCTGCCAGCGCGCGGCCGCGTGCTCGTGGACAGGCCGCGACTTCGGGTGAATCCGCGGCGCCGGTCCAGCGCCTTAGCGGTCACCCCGGTCCGTGTCAAGAGCCGGTGACTCCCGAACTCCATGCTAGACGCCGGGGCGCACCGCCTGCGGTACCACTTCGGCCTCGTCGAAGGAGAAGGGGCGCACGTGCACGGGGACGCCCGTCTGCTGGGCCTCGACGATCTTGCCGTCGCCCAGGTACATGGCCACGTGGTGGATGGTGGACGGATCCGCCGGGTCGGTCGCGAGGAAGATCAGGTCACCGGGCTGCGCCTCGCGCACCGGGAGCATCGCGCCGGCCTTGTACTGGTCCTGGGAGACGCGCGGCAGGATCACGCCGGCCGACTCGTAGGCGCGCAGCATGAGGCCGGAGCAGTCGTAGGCGTCGGGACCGGTCGCGCCCCACACGTAGGGCTTGCCCTGCTCCCCCAGCGCGAACTTGATGGCCTGCGCCGCCGCCTGGCTGGGCGGGAGCGCGGCGCCGAGGCCCTGGCCGCAGCCGGACGCGTCGACGACCTGGCCCAGGTTCTCGATCAGGACGGAAGCCATGGCTTCCCACTTGTGGTAGCGGTCGGGGAAACCCGATCGCTCCACGGCCTGCGCGGCGTCGCCCGGGCGTTTGTTCTGCCAGTCGGGCACGGCGAGGAGCACGTCGTAGAACTTGTTGATCGCGTAGTTCGGGTCGGTGACCTGCGCGACGCTGCCCCAGTTCATCGACGGGCGCATCTGGAAGATGCCGAGCGAGTCGCGGTCGCCGTAGTTCAGGTTGTGCAGACCCGATTCCGTCATGCCGGCCTGGATCGCCACCTGCCAGGCGCGCGGGGCGAGGCTGCGCTGCTTGCCGATGGAGATGATGAGCGAGACGATGCCGCGCTGCTCGTTGTCGAGGTTCTGCGCCTGCGCCGCCCCGGTCTCCGGCTGGCCGGGCTGCGTGGGGCCGATCGCGGCGTCGCACGAGGTGTTGAGAATGCCGCCCGCGGCAGCTTCCTGCTGGTCCACCACGACTTTCGTCACGGTGCTCGCGGTGAGCACCGTCGCGAAGACAGCAGCGACCAGCACCGCGACGAGGATCGCGATCTTCACCGTGTCAGCTCGCCTGGTCGTAGTCCGAAACCCGCCACCCCGCGCCGGTGTTGACCACGGTGATGGACAGCTTCGGACCGTCAGTGGGGACGAGGACTACGACGGAGCTGGTGTAGGAGGACTGGACCGTCGCGTCGCCGGTCACGCGCGTGGCCGGGATGTTCGCGGGGTCCACAGTGGACATCTGGGGCAGGAACTCGTCGGTGGTCAGGGTGCGCATGCCGTTGAGCCAGTCGGCGTTGGTGATGCCCGCCGGGTGGTTGACCCACGCCGTGGCCCACTGCTTGGCGACGTTGATGGCCTCGGGGTTCGGCGCCGCCGACGTCGGGGTCAGCAGCGGGCTCGACAGCCGCGTCGGGAGCGTCGCGGTGGTCGGCACGGGTGCCGCGAGGCCCGGCGGCGGCGACGTGGTCGTGGCGACCGAAGTGCTGCCCGGCGCGCCCGGCGTCGCGGTGGCCGGCTTCCCCATCACCTTCGGCAGCACGATGCCGAGCGCGGTGACCACGATCGCCAGGAACACGAGCGTGCCCACGAGGTGCCGGGGCGAGCGGAGCGGGTAGCCCCACAGGCGGCGGTAGACCGCGGTCCGGCCGCGGTTGGTGCGGATCGGCACGCGTCACCGCCCCATGAGCTGGTCGGTGTCGCGGACCTCGATGCCACGGGAAGGCCGGTACAGCACGAAAACGGGCTTGCCCGCGACCACTTCCGGGTCGACCCGGCGCGGCTGCGCGCGGATGCCCGGCGGTGTGTGGACACCTGCCTGCTCCGGAATCGACTCCGGCGACGCGTAGCCCCGATCCGACGAGCTCATCCGCGACGGGACGACCACGGGTTCCTGCTCGTCGCTCCAGCGCCGGTCGGCCACCGGCGACGTGTCGACGCGCCGGCTCTCCTGCGTCGGCACGCGACGGCCGCCGACCGCGTAGTCGCCCGGCTCGCCCGTGACCGGGTTGTACTGCGAGAACACCGGCGCTCCTCCGCCGCCCGAGGTCAGCGCGGCGCGCTCGCCGGCCGAGCCGACGGCGCCGGGCCACGGCGCACCCGACCACGCGGCGGCCGGCCGCGCGGAGCGGGAACCGTTGTCGAGCCGCTGCGCGCTGGCGAAGACCGCGGCCTCCGGCCGGTAGCGCCCGCCGCCGACGGTCGCACCCATCGGGCCGCGCGCTTCGCCGTCGACCACGTCGTCGGTCTCGCGCACGTTCTGCCAGAACTCGTCCTGCGGCGTCGGCCCGGCCTTCTTGCGGAAGCGGGAGAAAATGCCGCCGTTGGGCGAAGGCACGGCCGCGCCCACCACGTTGACGGACATCTCGACCATCTGCCACAGCCGCCGCACGGGCCGTCCGACGAGGAACAGCAGCACCGTGATCAGGCCGGCGAGCACCATCTGCGTGAGCAGGTTGAGCGAGTTACCCGCGTCGAAGATCGCCTGCAGCAGCAGCGCGTGCACACCCGCGAGCACCGACAGCACCACCAGGTTGAACGCGATCCCGCCGGCCACCTTCAGCACGCGGCGCAGGATGTCCGGGTGCAGCAACGCGACGAGGCCGATCAGCGGCGCGGTGAGCGTGAAGAGGCGGATCAGGACCTGCGCGAGGAGCACGGAAGCTTTGGCCAGCAACTGGAACAGCGAATAGACGATGCTCTGGCCGAGCGCCAGGAACCCGGCCCCGGTGCGGCCGCCGGACTCGCCGGTGAAGTAGCCGGTGGCGGGGCCGAGCTTGCCGGAGATGTCTTTGAAGGCGGCCTTTTTGGCGTCGACGACGTTTTGCTTGCCGTCGTCGCCGTTCACGAGCTGGTCGCGGGTGAACGCCTGCGCGTCGAGCAGCGGTTTGCCGAACTGGTCGGCCTGCGGCGCGGTCGGCGAACCGAACTCCCCGCGCAGCCAGTTGTCGTAGACGATCTGCGTGTGCAGGTTCGTCGGCAGGATGTCGCGCACGATCCGGTCGGAGCTCTCGTCGACGAAGCCCGCCTGGATGTTCGTGGTGGTCTGGACGATCGCTTTGTCGATCGGGTCGAAGTACCGCAGCATCGCCAGCGAAGACGCCGCCAGCCACACCCCCGCGAGCGCGTACAGGGCCCGTTTGCTCACCGCCGCGAGGTCACCCCGCCAGATCTGGCGGAACAACAGGATCGACAGGATCAGCGCGACGAGCCCGAACAGCTGCGCGTAGATGTTGTTGTAGACCTTCTCCGCGCCCGATTTCACCGCGTTGTAGATCGGGTTCAGCAGCCCTCCCTCGAGCACGGTGTAGTGCAGCGAGTTGGTGGCGCCGACGATGTTCTTGCCGATGTTGAACAGCTGGTTGCCCGCCCACGTGTCGATCGTGGAGCTGGGCGAGGCGATGGCCGACAGCGCCGTGCAGTTGGTCTGGTAGGTGTTCCAGACCATGCCGGCGTAGCTGTAGTCGATGTACGCGCTGCCCGGCTCGCCGTGGCCTTCCGGCGGGTCGATCGCACCGACCATGCCGGAGCCCGGCCGCTCGGGGTTCGGCGACTCACCACAGGCCGCGGCGTTGGCCGACGGCGCCATGAGCACCGTCTGCAGGCCGAGGATCGTGATGACAGCGAGCATCGCGGCCCGCCGGCTCGGCTGCCGGCGCCCGCCCGGCTTGGGGCCCTCCTTGATGCGCCGCTTCAGGGCATGCCAGCCGGCGGCGAACGACAGGACGAACGCCAGCGTCCAGACTGTGTTCACGCGGCATCCCTGCCGGTACCACCCTTGCCGCCGGCCCGGGCGTGCCGGTCCGGGGAGTGTCCGTTGGCAGGTTGTCCGTTTCCGTTGTGCACCGCACCCTCCACCTCGCCGGTCTCGGACGCGAGCGGGTCCGGCGAGCCGAGGAGCTGCTCGTCGGTCAGGCCGACTTCGAGCTCGGCCTGGAGCTCGAAGTCTTGTTCCAGCTCGTCGTCCTCCGGTGGGGTGGGGACGTAGGGGGCGGGCGCTTCCTCGTGGGGTAGCACGAGGGCGGCGCCCGGCTTGGTGTGTGCGTCGGGGGAACCCGGGGTGGTGTCCATGACCGAGCGCAGCTGGTCGAGGTGGGGGCCGGAGAAGTCGACGCGGATGCGTTCCACGCCGCCGGCGCCGTCGCCGAAGATGAACTGGCGGGGTTCCACGTCGCGTTCCGTGCCGCGTTGGGCGCCGGGGCGGCGGCCGAGGGCGGCGACGACCTGTTCGTAGCCCACGCCGACCGGGACCTTCAGCAGGCGCAACGCATCCGCCTGGGCGTCGTCGTCGTCGAGGCGGCCGACGAAGACCGAGTCCAGCAGCGCCACGAAGCCCTGGATCTTCAGGAAGTCGGCCGGGATCTGCGAGGACAGCAGCACGCGGACGTTCCACTTTCGCGAGTCACGCGCGAAGCGGTTCATCAGCACGCGGCCGGTCGGGACCTCGGACAGGAAGAACGCCTCGTCGATCCAGACGCCCTTGCGCTGTTCCTTCGGCTTCTCGTACACCGACCGCTGCGTGAGCCACGCCGCGAGGTTCAGCATCTCGACGCCGAGCGACTCCGCGTCGGTCCAGTACTCGCGCGGCACGCCGTCCTTGGGCAGGGTCAGGCCCGCCATGGTCAGCACGGTCATGCGGTCGTCGCGCGTCTCGGAGTACGGGTCGGCGTCGCGTTCCGGGATGAGCAGCGCCATGCGTTCGCGCATCTCGTCGAGGAAGTCGGCGACGACGACGGCGTGCTCGTGGTGCTCGCTCGAGTCGCGGCGCAGCGCGTCGATGACCTGGCCCGGGTCCGCGTCGAAGCGGCCGCCGACGGCACGGACGGCACGCAGCAGCACGATCCGCGTCTGCGCCATGCGCGACACCTCGTACGGCAGCACACCCGACAGCACGTCCAGGACCAGCCGCCGCCGGGTCGCGCCCGCGAGCGCCTTTTCGCGGCGCCACGAGCGCTCTGGGTCGTCCTCGTCCATGAAGTGCTCGATGAGCGGGTCGGCCACCACGCGGTACGGGTTGAGGATGCCGGGCTGCGCGTTGAGCAGGTTGATCGGCCGCGCGTACGGCCGCAGCTCCGGCAGGTCGCACAGCCGAGCCAGTGGGCCCGACGGGTCGAGGATCGTCCAGTGCGCCCCGGCGCGCAGCGTCTTGTAGACGATGCCGCCGCCGAGGAACGACTTGCCGCCACCGAGGCCGGCCACCATCGCGGTGAGGCCCGAGCCGTCGCGGATCTCCTGCGCCATCCACGGGTCCCACGCCACCGGACGACGGGTCGCGGTCACGGTCTCGCCGAGCAGGATGCCGCGCCGGTCGCCGACCTCCGCGGTGGCCGTGGGCACGGCCGACGCCGTCCACACCACCGAGCCGCGGCGCATGTACGCCGCCGACGCCAGCGGCTCACCCGGGATGAACTCCCGCGCCATCGCGTACTGGGCCTCGGGGTGCTCGATCGCGACCTTCGGCTTGTACAGGTCGAGCAGCTGCTGGGCCAGGCGCAGCGCGTCACGCTCCGTCGGACCGGACACGGCCAGGCGCCACCACGAGCGCACCCGCGTGGCCAGCGCGGTGAAGCCCGACGTCATCTCGTCGTCGATCTCCAGCACGCGCCCGGCCTGGCGCGCAAGCGATTGCGGCGGCTCCAGCTCGTGCTCGTCGGTGTAGTGCTTGACCTGCGAACGCACCTTGTTCATCTGGCGCTGCAGCTCACCCGCGACCTCTTCGGGCCGGCGCACGTAGATGCGCGCGGACACCTCGACGGCGGCAGGCAGGCGGTCGGCGTGCTGGATCCACGGGTCGTCGACCTCGGGGATCTGCAGGCCGTGCATCTGGCCGACGGTGAGCACGGCGAGGTGCCGCGACACGCCCGCGTTGGACCCCGTGCGGCCACGGACGGTGACTGTGGGCGCGTACGGGTCGGCGTGGAAGTCGGCCGCGTCGGTGAAGCTGGCGAGGTCCTCGGGCTCCCAGGCGGCGCCCGGCACGGCCGGCATGTTGCGCGGCGCGGGCAGGCCCAGCGAGCACGAGCGGTGCATCAGCCAGGACATCTCCTCGGCGTGCACCGGGCGGCCTTCCAGCCCGGCGGTGCCGATGACCTGGTCGAGGTGCTCGACCTCGGAGTCGAGCGCCACCAGCTCGGCGTCGACGGCCTCGGGCAGGATCTTGCGCAGCACGGGGGCCGCGCGTTCGACGGCGCGGTCGACCATGCGCCGGGTCTGCACCTGGACGCCGAGGTAGACCTCTTTTTCCGCCATCGAACGGCCCATCAGCTGCTGCTGCTCGCCGATGAGGTAGTCGTCGAAGGAAAGCGCGCCCTGCACGTCCTGCGGCCGGCCGACGGCGTTGTGCACGTGGGCCTCGGCCCACATGCGGATCGGGTACGGCCGGTTGGTCACGCGCAGGTGCAGCCAGCGGCCCTGCAGCTCGGCGTACTGGCCCGCGATGGCTGCGATCAGGTCGCGGCGCTGCGAGTCGGAGCGGAACGACCACCGTTGCGGCGCGAGCCGGTACCAGGCGTACACCTCGTGCCCGGTGCGCAGCAGGTGCCCGTCGATGCTGCGCGCCGCGATCGACGGCGTGTACGCGGGTATGGCCTGCTCACCTGGCAGCCTCTTGCCCGCCGAGGAGTTGTTCCTCGGCGAGGGTTGCCGGACCTGCTGCGGGGTTTCCCAGGCGCCCGTGGGCACGCTTCGATCCCGCTTTCCTCGGCTTCCGCCGCGACCGAACAACGACTACCTCCCGGCCCGAGCCGCAGGGCGGCTCCGGCGCGCTCGTGGTGCTCCCTGTGCTCCGGCCGTAACTCCGGCGCCCTGGCCGTAGCCGTGGTGCCGGTACTGCCGCCTCCTCTTGTGCTTCGGCAGCGGGCGCTCGGCCCGCACGCGGATGCGGCTGGCGCTGACGGCGCCGCCCGTGCCCGCGGCCTTCTCACGCGGTGTGTTGAGCTCTCGGCCGGCCATCGCGATCACCGCGCCCAGCGGGCGCTCGTGGCTGATCTTGGCGGTGATCAACCGGGTGATCACGATCGTGGCCACGAAAGCCCACGCCGTGGAGAAGAACCCGAAGCTCCAGCCGGCCCACCGTTCGACGGTGAGCACGACCAGGAAGACCGGTATGCCGATGAGCCACGCTACGTAGCGGGCCCTCCAGGGAAAAGTCGCCTTCGGCGGGCCGAGCCAGACGGCGTCGACCCGATAGACCTCGTCATCCGTCCTGATGCGCACGCCTGCTCCGCCTCAGCCCGTGAACAGGCCGGCGATCCACTGGCCCACGTTGACGCCGGCGCCGCTGACCGCGAGTCCGATGATGGCGAGCGCGATGACGACACCGGCGAGCCTGCGCATGACACCGGCGTTGTCACCCTTGCCGCCACCGAGCCAGAGCAGCAGGAGCGCGACGGCGAGCAACACCAGGGGGACGATGTTGTCGAGCAACCAGTTTCGGACGTTTCCGGTGCCGAGTTCGCCGGCAGCCAGCGTCTCGAGGGTGGTCATGGTCATCATCGCGTTACTCCCGGTGCGCGGACGGTCCCGCGCGGTTCTGGCTTCGGCGAAGCTTCGAACAACATCATGGCGTCACAAGGGGTAGTGGTCAAAGCGCGCTGTGTAATGTCGACTTGTGGACACGGGCGGAGGCAGGGGTCGTCTGGTCAGAATTCCTCGCCCTCCATCATGGTGGCAAGGGTGCTTGGGATTAACCCCGGCCACCCGGATTTCGCAGTGGACCCACGAACTCACCCTGCTGGGAGTATTTTGCTCACTCTCGGTGCTTCCCAAGTGGTCGGGATCCGGCCGCAACCAGTGTGGCATGCCCCATTCGGCCTCCCCGAGCGAGCCCGCAGTGTCACCGCCGCCCTGCCCCAGGGTCGCCGGGAGCAGTGAGGCGCTCGTCACGATACGCGCAAGCCGGGCCAGGATTTTCACTACATAGCGTGATGCCGGACATCGGGCACGAGAGGTGCCTTATCGGGAAGACGTCACCGCTCGGGGAAACGCCCCGGCCTTGACGACGGCGCGGCTCAGCGGCCGGCACAGCTCGGCGAGGCGGGCGGATTTTTCCCCACCCAGGTGCCGCCACGGGCCTTCGGAGGCCGCGTTCGTGGCGGCCTCGACGCGCTCGCGGAGGTCGGCGCCCTGGTCCGTGAGGTCGCCGTCGGCCCCGATGACACCCTGGTTCGCCAGGCGGGCGACCTCGGCGTCCCACTGCTCGTCGCTCCAGCCGCGCGTGCTCTTGGCCATCTCGGGCGTGAAGCCGGCGCCGCTCGCGACGTGGGTGACGAGGGCGGCCAGGCCGTCGAGGCCGTGGAGCATGAGGGCGGCGACGTGGGCGTCGCCGCGGTGCTCGCGCAGGAGCGTGAGGGCGTGCCAGAGGACGAGGTGGGGCTTCTCGGGCCAGGCGAGGCTCGCGTGGCCGGCGTAGAGGGCCCGGCCTTCGGGGCCGCAGCCGCCCGTGGCTTCCCGCGCGAGCTCGGCGGCTTCGGCGGTGGTTTCGGCGTGGACCTCGTCGCCGAGGAGCCTGGTGAGCGCGGCGTCGACGGCGCTGAAGCGGGCCTCGATGATCCGTTCGGGCTCGGCGAGGGTCCACGCGCGCGGGATGTGGCGTTCGACGATCTCGGGGTTGAAGTTGTAGAACGTCGCGGCCACCACGCCGGCTTCCACGGCTCCCATCGGCGCCGAACGGCTGGCGAAGTACGTCATGCGCCCGGGTCGCAACCCCGCGGCGGTGAGGTGCTCTTCGGCTTCGGGGACGAAGTAGATCAGGGAGTGGAGGGTGTCGAAGGTGCCCTTGAACTTCTTCGCCGCTTCGGCTGCTTCGCCCATGGGCGGGATGCTACCGGGCGGTAGGTTTTTTGTCTGCGGGGATGCCGGTGGGTTTTCGGCTGGTTGCGGGGAAGAAGGCGCCCCGGACAGGGCGGACGAGTTGGCGTGTAAGCCGGATCCTGTGCCCGGCGCGGCCTCGCGGCCGGTCGGGCGACGGTCATCCATCTCGGCCTGCCGTTGCCGGCAGGCTCCAGCGGCCTACCCGCAGGCATCGGACGGGCCGTCCTCAAACGCCTGCGCAGGAGCGGCAGCTCCCTCTTGGCCTTGCTCCGGGTGGGGTTTACCGAGCCACCCCGGTCACCCGGGGTGCTGGTGGTCTCTTACACCACCGTTTCACCCTTACCCCCGTCCGAGGACGGAGGCGGTCTGTTTTCTGTGGCACTGTCCCGCGGGTCGCCCCGGGTTGCCGTTAGCAACCACCCTGCCCTGCGGAGTCCGGACTTTCCTCGGACCGGGTCACCCCGATTCGCGACCGTCCAGCCAACTCGTCCGCCTGGGAATCGTACCCGCGCACCGCCGGACGGGCGCGCGGCGGGGCGAGCAGTTCGACGACGCCGAGCGTCACGATCACCGCCAGCGCCACGAGCTCCACGACGTTGATCAGGTTCACGAGCCACCAGCTCCCTTCACAAAGGGGAGTACGGGTCCCGTCCGAGACCGGTTCAAGTCGATCAGCGCAAGGTCCTTTGTGGATGATCTCAAGCCGTGGACGTGCGTTGACGCTGCTCAGGGCCGCTGTTTCACTCGCGACATGTCCGCACCAGACCTGCACGAGCCCCTGAAATTCGCCTACTGGGTCCCGAACGTGAGCGGCGGCCTGGTCACCAGCGACATCGAGCAGCGCACCGACTGGGGGTACGAGTACAACAAGCAGCTCGCCGTCCTGGCCGAGAACAACGGCTTCGAGTACGCGCTCACCCAAGTCCGCTACACCGCCAGCTACGGCGCCGCCTACCAGCACGAATCCACCGGCTTCAGCCTCGCGCTGCTGCTGGCCACGCAGCGGCTGAAGGTGATCGCCGCGATCCACCCCGGGCTGTGGCACCCCGGTGTGCTCGCGAAGTTCGTCGCGAGCGCCGACGTGATCTCCGGCGGGCGTGCGGCCATCAACGTCGTCAGCGGCTGGTTCAAGGACGAGTTCACCAAACTGGGCGAACCGTGGCTCGAACACGACGAGCGCTACCGCCGCACGGAGGAGTTCATCACCGCCGTGCGCGAGCTCTGGACGAACGACCACGCCGAGTTCGGCGGCGACTTCTACCGCATCCACGACTTCGACATCAAGCCCAAGCCCGAGGTCTCCCCCGGACGGCCGCACCCGGAGATCTTCCAGGGCGGCAACTCCACGGCCGCGCGCAAGGTCGCCGGCCGCGTGTCCGACTGGTACTTCAGCAACGGCAAGGACTACGACGGCTTCACCGAACAGGTCGAAGACGTCCGTGCCATCGCCGACGGCCGCACTGTCCGCTTCGGACTCAACGGATTCGTCATCGCGCGCGAAACGGCTTCCGAAGCCGAAGCCGTGCTGCGCGAGATCATCGAGAAGGCGAACCGGCCGGCTGTCGAAGGGTTCCGTTCCGCCGTCGCACAGGCCGGGAAGTCCACGTCGGACAACAAGGGCATGTGGGCCGACTCCGAGTTCAAGGACCTCGTGCAGTACAACGACGGTTTCCGCACCCAGCTCATCGGCACGCCGGAACACATCGCGGACCGCGCCATCGAATACAAGAAACGCGGCGCGAACCTGCTGCTGCTCGGTTTCCTGCACTACCTGGAAGACGTGGAGCACTTCGGGAAGAACGTGCTGCCCGTGATCCGCGAGAAGGAAGCCGAACTCGCGAAGGGCAAGGGCATTCCCGAACCAGCGGTTCTCTGAGGCACCGGCGAGGGGGACGGCCGCACGCTCGATTAGCGTTCTCGCGTGCCCGAACCCCTCGCCGCGGTCGTGTCCCTCGTGCTCCTGGCTGTGACGCTGGGGTTCGCGATGGTGCGCCCCCGTGGGCTGCCCGAGGCGGTGGCCGCGGTGCCCATCGCGGGGGTGGTGCTGGCGATCGGGCTCACGACGCCGCAGGCCGCGTGGCAGCGGGTCGTCGAGATCCTGCCGACGATGGGATTCCTGGCCGCGATCCTGCTCGTCAGCCACCTCGCCGCGATCGACGGCGTGTTCACCTGGCTGGGCAGCCGGCTGGCCGAGGTGTGCCGGGGCAAGCCCAAGCGGCTGCTCGTGTTCACCTTCGTCGCGGCGGCGGGTGTGACGGCGGCACTGAGCCTCGACGCCACTGTCGTCCTGCTCACGCCCGTCGTGCTGGCCACGGCGGAGGGGCTCAGGCTCGAGTCGAAACCCCACGTCTACGCGTGCGCCCACCTGGCGAACTCGGCCTCGACGCTGCTGCCCGTCTCCAACCTGACGAACCTCCTGGCGTTCGCGGCGTCCGGGCTCACGTTCGCCGGGTTCACGGCGCTGATGGCGCTGCCCTGGCTGGTCACGATCCTGATCGAGCTGGCCGTGTTCGCGCGGTTCTTCAAACGCGACCTGGCCGGTCCCCGCAGCACCGAAAAGCCGCAGCACCGGGAGCCGCCGGTGTTCGCGCTCGTCGTGCTCGGCGTGATGCTCGTGGGCTTCGGGGTGGGCCAGCTCGTGCACGTCGAGCCGGTGTGGGTCGCGGCGCTGGCGGCGCTCGTGCTCAGCTCGCGGGCGCTGGCCGAGCGCAAGATCAAGCCGTGGCAGGTGGTGACGGAAGCGTCGCCGCTGCTGGTGCTGTTCGTGCTCGGCCTGGCCATCACGGTGGAAGCCGTCGACGAGCACGGGCTCGGCGGCGCCCTCAAGGCCTTCCTGCCGACCACGGCGGCGCTCCCCGACCTGCTCCTCACCACCGCGATCGCGGCCGTGCTGGCGAACGTCCTCAACAATCTGCCGGCGACGCTGATCCTGCTTTCGGTGCTCGGCGACCACCCGAACACGGGCGTGCTGCTGGCCGTGCTGATCGGCGTGAACGTCGGCCCGAACGCGACCTACCTCGGCTCCCTGGCGACGCTCCTGTGGCGGCGCGTGCTGGCCCGCCACGGCCACACGCCGAGCGCGCGCGAGTTCACGGCACTGGGCGCGCTGACCACCCCCGTCTCCCTCGCGGCGGCGACCACGGCGTTGTGGCTGGTGCTGCCGTGACGGATCGGGACGGACCCGGCTACGAACGCGGCGGGATGGTCTGCCCCGGCTCCAGCGTCGGGCCGCAGTCGTCGAGGCCGTTGCCGAAGCGGTAGGCCTCGACGTCCATCATCGTGGTCGCCGCGTAGTGCTGGACAGCCTGGAGTTTGGCCGGATCCTTGACCGCGTCCTTGCGGACCCAGTCGCCGTTGCGGAGGCCGGGGCCGGGGTAGATGAAGATCGGGTAGTAGTCGCGGTCGATGCGGGGGTCGAGGGAGATGCCGTTGCCGCCGGCCCAGGGGCCCCACGAGTGGATGAAGGTGGGCTTGACCGTGTCGAACACGTAGTCGCGCAGGCCCGCCATGTTCTCGTCGTGCGTGAGGTCCGCGATGGGGGCGTTGACGAGGCCGGCCATGTCCACGAGCTGCAGCCGGCTGGTCATCGACGAGCCGCCGAGGTCCGGCAGCAGCAGCGACGCCTGCTGCAGGCCCAGCATGTCGGCGTAGGTGTTGAAGCCGCGGCCGAAGCGGTCGGCGATCAGGCACGCCGGCACGGTGGGGCTCTTGATGAACTCGTCGGACTGCTGCACGAACCCGACCATTGACGGGATCGCCGCGGCCACCACGACCACCGACGCGACCGCGCGCCAGCGCACCTTCACCGTGCGCAGCAGCTCGCCGAAGGACAACGTGCCCGCGAGCACGCCCAGCACCCACACCGGCGTCGCGAAGCGGAACTGCGCCATCCAGTCGGGCATCAGCACACCGAAGGCGATCACGCCGAGCGCGAACGGCGTGATCAACGCGGCCAGCGGACGCCGCCACGGCGCCTTGCGCAGCGCCCAGATCACCACGATCGCGAGCACGACCACGGCGGCGACACCGGCGTAGAGGATCAGGGTTCCGGGCCGCACCAACGACATCAGGTCGGGCAGGCCCTGTTTCTTCGCCACCGACGGATTCGCGAGGAACCGGCCGCCGAACTCGCTGTGGCGCCAAGCCACATACGCGCCGAACGGGACCGCGAAGGCCACAATGGACAGAACGGCGTAGCGGAAGCTGACCCAGAAACCCTCGCGCCGCACGCCGTACAGCAGGACGAGCGGGAACGCGGCGGCGTAGATCAGGCCTTCGGGACGCGTCAGCGCGGCGAACGCCACGATCACGCCCGCGCCCACCGCGACCTTCCACGAAAGCGTGCGTTCCTTGCGGACCGCGGTGAACAGCAGCACCGCGAGACCGAGCACCGCGAACGCGAACAGCGAGTTCTCGAGCCCCGAGACCACCCAGATCACGAACGACGGGATCGTCGCCAGCGTGAGGCCCACGGCCAGCGTGGCCGCCCACGCGTGGCGCGGGAAGATCTGCCGCGCCACGACGTGGCACAGCGTGAGGATGCCGGCGGTGAACAGCAGGCCGAGCGCCTTCGGGAACAGCACGTAGTCGGGGATGCCGAACAGCAGGCCGTGGTCGAACAGGCCCACGAGCTTCCCGCCCGCGAGCAGGACCATCCACGTCGGGTCGGAGAAGCCCTCGACGGGCGGCGCACCCGGCTGCAGGACCGGGCCGAGGCCGTCGGCGAGGCTGCGCGAGTAGGAGAACGTGATGGCCGCGTCGTCCACGATCCAGTGGCCGTAGCGCGTGGCGTGCCAGGCGACCGCGGCGACACCGGCCAGTACCGCCAGCACGGAGGCGATCCAGCCGTGGCGCAGGCCGACGGCGGTCACGGGCGCGTCCTCGCCGGGGAGGTCGCGTTCGGATGCTTCGGTGAGTGCGCTAGCGGTCATTACCTCGTCACTGTTTCTACTCGCAGAGCTTGCCGAGAAACGCACGAGCCTGCGCCCCCCTGATGAGGATCCCGGGTGGAACCCGCGCCGCGGCGCCGCGGTCGACACAGCACTCTAGCCAATACCGGATCGGCACCCGCTCACGCGTCGTCCCTGCGCGTGATCCACCCCACAATTTACCAATCCGACCGGAAGCAGGTGGGCACCCAACCGGACGGGATCCCGTCCGGCGACCGTACCCGCCGTGGCTGAAGCCGGATCGGTAAACGATCAGCAGAGCCCCGGTCAGGAGAGGTGTGAAATGTCGTTGGCCAGATGCACAGAGGAGTTGCCATCCGGGTAGAACTCCACGATCGAGAGCGACGCCAGGTCCAGGTGCAGGCGGAACAGCAGGCTCGGACCCGCGTCGAGGCCGATCCGCAACAGTGTCTTGATGGGCGTGACGTGGCTGACGACGATGATCGTCTTCCCCTCGTACTGCTCGATGAGGTCGCGGCGGGCCTGGTCGACGCGCTCGTGGACCGCGTCGAAGCTCTCGCCCCCGGGCGGCGCGCACGACGAGTCGCGCAGCCAGCAGCCGTGCAGCTCGGGGTCGCGGTCGGCGGCCTCCTTGAAAGTCAGGCCCTCCCACTGGCCGAAGTCGGTCTCGATGAGGCCCGGGTGCGTGACGAAGCGGGTACCCAGCGCGTCGGCCACGGCCTGCGCGGTCTGCTTCGTCCTGGTCAGGGGTGACGAGACGATGGGGGCGGCCTCGCCGTCTTCGGAGACGAGCCCGGGCCACGCGCCGAGCCGCTTCGCCGCCGCGGCCGCCTGGCCGCGCCCGCGCTCGGTGAGCGGCACGTCGCCGCGGCCGGAGTAGCGGCGGTCGACCGACATCTCGGTCTGGCCGTGGCGCAGGAGCAGCAGCCGGGTGGGTGTGCCGCGCGCACCGGTCCAGCCGGCTTTGGCGCCGCGGTCGGCCTCACCGGTGCCGGAGGTGGTCTTGACCTGCGGTTTGTCCTGAGCCGGCGCCGGGGCGGTGGCCTTGCCGGTGCCGCTGTCCATCGCGACGTTGGCGAGGTGGTCGGCGTGGGAGTTCTCTGCGCGGGGGATCCACATGTAGGTGACACGATCGAACCCGTCCGCGAGTTCACGCGCCCGCGCGGCGAGCGGCTGCAGCGCGGCGTGCTTGATCTTCCAGCGGCCGGACATCTGCTCCACGACCAGCTTGGAGTCCATCCGCACGTCCACAATGGACGCCCCGGTCTCCGCCGCCGCGGTCAGCGCCGCGATGAGCCCGGAGTACTCGGCGACGTTGTTGGTCACCACGCCGAGGTACTCGTGGCGCTCGGCCAGCACCTCGCCGGTGGCGGCGTCCTTCACGACCGCGCCGTAGCCGGCCGGGCCCGGGTTGCCCCGGGACCCCCCGTCCGCCTCGACGACAACCCGGTCGGTCACAGGCCCGACTCCATCGTGCGGACCAGGATCGCCCCGCAGTTCTCGCACTGGACGATGGTGTCCTCGGGCGTCGCCTTGATCTCGGCGATGGTGTTGCGGTCGAGCTCCAGCTGGCAGGCGCCACAGCGACGGGCGCGCAGCAGCGCCGCGCCGATGCCCTTGTGGTCCAGCACGCGCTCGTACAGCTTGAGCACCGGCTCCGGGAAGCGCGGCAGCAGCTTCGCGCGGTCCTCGTCGCGGCGGGCGCGCGTGGTGTCGAGGTTCTTGAACTCCTCGTCGCGGCGCTCGATCGCGGCCGCGACGCCCGCCTCGGCCTTGTCGACCTCGGCGCCGGTGCGCTGGGCGTCGAGCTCCAGGGCCTCGCGCTGTTCCATGAGCTCCAGCAGGTCGTCTTCGAGCGCGCTCTGGCGGCGGCCGAGCGTCTGCAGCTCGTGCTCGATGTCGGTCATCTGCTTGGCGTTGACCGAGCCCGACTCCAGCAGCTTGCGGTCGCGGTCCTCACGGGCCCGCACCGACTCGACCTCTTTCTCCTGCCGCGCGATCTCGCGGTCGAGGTCCGACGCGGCGGTCTGCACGGACACGAGCGCGTCACGCTTCTCGCGCACGGCCTTCTCGCCCGCGTCGATCTCGGCGAGCTCGGGCAGGGTGCGCCGGCGGTGCGCGGTGCGCGAAAGCTCGGCGTCCACCTTCGCGAGTTCGAGCAGCTGGCGCTGGACGGCGGGGTCGGCCTTCACGGTGCTCCTTGTGGAATTGGGGGGGACTTGCGTTAGTCAGCTGGCGGGGGTCGCGCGGACGGTCCACGGGTCGGTGCACCTCGTGGAGACGTGACTGTCGACGTTACCCGCAAAGGCCGCGTCGACAAGGGCCGAGGCCTGCCCGCACCAGGGCCATTCGCTGGCCCAGTGCGTGAGCCCGACCAGCGCGGGCCCCGAGGCGGCGAGGTGCTCGCCGGCGGGGTGGTGGCGCAGGTCCGCCGTCACGTACGCGTCGACCCCCTCGGCCGTTGCGCGCGCGAGGTAGGAATCGCCCGCACCGCCGGACACCGCGACGGTGCGGATCGGCCGGTCCGGGTCCCCCGCGCCCAGCACGCCCGGCACCGTGGCCGGCAACGCCTCGGCGACCCGCTGCACGAACACCGCGAACGGCTCGGCCTCCGCCAGGTGCCCGATCCGCCCGATGCCCGTGCGGCCACCGGGCTCCTGCGGGTCGAGCGGCCGGTCGACGGTGAGGCCGATGGCGTTCGCGAGCGCGTCGGACACGCCGGGGTCGGCCGAGTCGGCGTTGGTGTGCGCGCAGTAGAGCGCGCGGCCGCCGCGGATCAGCCGGTGCACGAGGCCGCCCTTGACCGTGTCGGCGGGCACGCCGTGCACCCCGCGCAGCAGCAGCGGGTGGTGCGCCACGATCAGCTGCGCACCCAGGTCCTCGGCCTCGGTCACCGTCTCCTCGACGGGGTCGACGCAGAACAGCACCCGCGTGACCTCCTCCGCCGGGTCCCCGCACACGAGCCCGACGGCGTCCCACTTCTCGGCGAGGCGCGGCGGGTAGTGGCGTTCGAGGACGTCGAGGATCTCGGCTAGGGCAGGCACCAGGGGATCTTCCCACGACGGTTGCGGCAGACTCGGGACCCGTGACTTCAGTGGTGTTCGTGTGTTCAGGCAATATTTGCCGCTCCCCGATGGCGGAGCTGGTGTTCCGGGCGAAGCTCGCCGAGGCGGGGCTGGCGGACTCCGTGCGGGTGTCCAGCGCCGGGACCGGCCCGTGGCACGCCGGGGAGCCCGCGGACCGGCGGGCGCAGGCGACGCTGCGCGCGCACGGTTACCCGACGCAGCACGTCGCGTCGGAGGTGAACGACGAGGACCTCGAGGCCGACCTGCTGCTGGCGGCGGACGAGGGGCACCTCGACTTCCTGCGCGGGCGCGTCGAGGATCCGGCGAAGGTGCGGCTGCTGCGCGAGTTCGACCCGTCGGCGAAGGTCGGCGCAGAGGTACCGGACCCGTACTACGGCGGTGACGAGGGTTTCGAGGACGTGCTCGCGATGATCGAGCGCGCGATGCCCGGCCTGATCGAGTGGGTCCGCGCGCACGGTTAGGACCGGTTTGTCCCGCACGAAATCACAGGTGGGAGAGGTCGCCGCGCGGTCCGTGGGGACGACGGCCTACCGTGGAGGGGTGCGGTTGCGGTTTCTGCTCCGGCCCGGCTGGCTGGCACTGACGGTGGTGGTGTTCACCTTCGCCGTCTGCTGCTACACCCTTCTCGCGCCCTGGCAGTTCCGGCGCGACGCCGAGCAGGAGGCCCAGAACAACGCGCTCACCGCGTCGTTCACGGCCCAGCCGGCGCCCGTCGCGCAGCTGCTGCCCGCCGCCTCGACGCCCGGCCAGCAGACGGAGTGGCACCTCGTGTCGATCACGGGCACGTACCTGCCGTCGGCGGAGGTCGTCGCGCGGTTGCGGACCGTGCAGGGCGAGGCCGCCTTCGAGGTGCTCACGCCGTTGCGCGCGGCCGACGGGACCGTGTACCTCATCGACCGCGGTTACGTGCGGCTCGACGACCAGTCCGGGGTCCTCCCCTACGCCGCCGCGCCCGGGGGCCAGGTCACCGTGGTCGCGCGGGTGCGCAGCGACGAGGTGGACCCGAAGCACCGCGACGCGTTCTCCGATGCGTCGACAAAGGGGAAGCTGCAGAGCTACACCGTCGACTCGCAGGTGGTGGCGCGCTCGTCCGGCCTGAAGATCCGGCCCGGTTACTTCCAGCTCGACCAGAACCAGCCCGGTGTGCTCGGCGCGCTGCCGCTGCCGCAGCTGGACTCGGGGCCGTTCTTCTCCTACGCGTTGCAGTGGCTGGCGTTCGGCAGCATGGCGGTCCTGGGCTGGCTGTACTTCACGATCCGGGAGCTCAAGCCCGGCGGTGCGCTGACCACGGAGAAGCCGGAGCGCACGCGCCGCAAGTCCGTGGCGGAGATGCTGGCCGAAGACGAGGAAGAGTTCACTCCCTCGGCGTAGGCAAGTGGTCTCCTGCTCCAGCCCGGAACTGGCCCTTTCTCGGGGCCACTTCGCCGGGTGATACTCGGTGACATGCTGATCCACCCTTGGGACGCCGGAGACGACACGGAATGGCGGCAGTGGCTCAAGGGCCACGACTTCGGTCAGCTCGTGGCCGGTGGCCGCGGCCGTGACCTCCCGGTGGTCGTCCCCACGCACTTCACTTTCGACGGCGAAGCCACCGTGTGGCTGCACCTCGCGCGCCCCAACCCGGTGTGGCCGCTACTGGAGGAACACCCGCGCGCGCTGCTGACGGTGATCGGCGAGTACACCTACATCCCGTCGGACTGGAACACCGCGGACGACCCGGCCGTGGGCGTACCGACGTCGTACTACGCGAGCGCGCAGCTCGCCTGCGACGTGCGGATCGTCGACGACCCGGCCGAGAAGGCGGAGGTGCTCAACCGGCAGCTCGGGCACTTCGAGCCGGGCAGCGGCCGGACCCCGGTGTCGTCGGTCGACGCGCCGGACCGGCGGCTGCTGCCGGGGATCCGCGGGATCGAGCTGACCGTGACGTCCGTGCAGGCGAAGTTCAAGTACGGCGGCAACAAGACGCCGGCCGACCGGGAGCGGATCTCGGGGAAGCTGGCGGCTCGGGGCGGGCCGTTGGACGCGGCCGCGCTGGAGCACCTTCAGCGGCGCAGCTGACTCACCTACGACGGCGGCGGCGCGCGCCGACGAGGACGGCCACCGTCACCGAGGTCGCGCCCGCCAGCCAGCCGACCACCCGCGACAGCTCCACCGCGCGCGTGACGTGCCCGGCGTCGGGGTTGCGACCGACGCCCAGCACGGGCAGCTCCACCACCCCGTGCGGGTACACCGTGCGCCCGCCCACGCGGATCTCCAGCGCACCGGCGAACGCGGCCTCGACGCGGCCCGCGTTGGGGCTCGGGTGGGCGATCGTGTCGCGCCGCCAAGCCCGCCACGCGCCGCCCGCGGAACCGCCGACGACGGGGGCGGCCAGCACGGTGAGGGCCGCGGCGATCCGCGTCGGCACGAGGTGGACGAGCTCGTCGAGCCGGGCGACCAGCCAATGGCCCGCCGAGCCGCGCGCAAGGACGCTGATGGTCCGGGACGCGAGCAGCCCCGGCACGCCGGCGAGCGCTCCCCACAGCAGTGGCGCGACGACCACTTCGGACGTGTTCTCGGCCAGAGTCTCCACGGACGCACGGGAAAGCGCGATCATGCCGAGCCCGTCGGCGACGCGCGGGTCCAGTTCGGACAGTGTGCCGCGCGCGGGTTCGAGCCGGCCCTCTTCGAGGTCGCGCGCGAGCTCCGTGCCCTGCGTCGCGAGACCGGCGGCACCGACGACCGCCCACGTCGTGACCGCCGTGGCCACGGCCTGCACCACGGGCCGGTCACGAGCGGCGCGTTCGGCGAACAGCCCGGCCGCGACCGCGGCACCCGCCAGGCCAAGACCGGTGACGGCGGCGCGAGCGGACATCGTGGTGGAGCGCTCTCCGGCGGGCGCACCGACGGCGGATTCCCCAGACGCCCCAACAGCAACACCGCTCCCGGCGCGCACCGCGGCGCCGGAGCCCAGCGTCGCCACGCGGCGGAACGCCGTGACGGGCGGGCGGTGCCGGGGGTTGCCGAGGACGCCGTCGGCCGCCAGGCCGAGCACCAAGCCGATCGCGCGTGCCGCGCTCACCAGTTACCAATCCGGCCGAAAGCAGGCTGACCCCCACGCGGCACGTAACCGTTGCCACCAAGCCATTCGGCCGTGACTGTGGCCGGACTGGTAACGATCGGCACAGTGCCCCCCGGGAACGTGGTTCGATGCCGCCGACGCGATGGCCTGGCGAGTTATTGCCCGCCGAGATTACTCGACACCGCGGCGGCGATTTCGTCCCGTGCCTGGTCCACGATGTCGCGCATGGCGCGCTCGGCCCGGTCCGCGTCGCCGGCGTCCACGGCCACGGCGACTTCCACGTGCAGCGCGACTGCTTCGGGCTGCGGTTCCTCGGGCATCAGGCCGTGGGAGGTGCGGCCCGCGAGCACCTCGGCGACCACCGAGGACAGCTGCGCGAACATCGGGTTTCCCGACGCGGTGAGCAGCAGGTCGTGGAACGCGATGTCGTGGCCGAGGAACGTCGTCAGATCGCGGGCCCGGGCCGTCTCCTCCAGGCGGTGGCCCAGCGCACGCAGCCGCCCGCGGTCCTCCGGAGTCGCGCGCAGCGCCGCGAACCGCGCGGCGCACGGCTCGACGCCCGAGCGCAGCTCCGTCAACGTCCGCAGCGCCACTGCGCGCCCCGAACCGACGAGTTGCCAGCGGATCAGGCGCGGGTCGTAGTGGTTCCACTCCCCCGGGTCGCTCACGATCGCGCCGACGCGGCGGCGGCTCGTGGTCAGCCCCATCGTCTCCAGCACGCGCACGACCTCGCGCGCCACCGTGCGCGACGCGCCGAAGCGTTCCTGCAGCTCGTCGGAGCGCAGCACGGCGCCCGGTGCCAGCTCGCCGTTGGCGATCGCCGCGCCCAGCGCGTCGAGGACTTCTTCGTGCCGGTCGCTCCCCACGCGGCCAACCTACCGCTCTGATTCGATTAAGTAGTACTTCTTCTTGAATAAGTACTACTTTTGGGTTTGACTCTTCCGGACACAAGGAGGTGCGGATGACCGTCATCGTCGTGATGGGCGTGTCCGGCTCGGGGAAGACGACGGTCGGCGAGGCCCTGGCCGAGCGCCTCGGCGTGGAGTACGCCGAGGCCGACAGCTTCCACTCGAAGGCGAACATCGAGAAGATGTCCGCCGGCCACGCGCTGACGGACGCCGACCGTGAGCCCTGGCTGCAGGCGATCGCGCACTGGATCGCGGAACACCAGGAATCCGGCGGGGTCGTGTCGTCGTCCGCGCTGAAACGCCGGTACCGCGACGAGCTGAGAGCCGGCGGCAACGTCTGGTTCCTCCACCTCCACGGCGATCGCGACGTGCTCGCCGAGCGCATGCAGACCCGGAAGGGCCACTTCATGCCCGTGTCGCTGCTCGACTCCCAGCTCGCGGACCTCGAACCGCTGCAGCCGGACGAGCCGGGCCTCGTCTTGGAGATCACCGAAAGCCCCGCCGCCCTCGTCGAGGCGGCGATTCACGCGTTCCAGGAGCGTGCATGACCACCCTCGCCGCCGGCTGGACCGGCCACGACACCCGCTTGATCCTGGCGACGGTGCTCGCCATCGCAGTGATCGTGGTGCTGATCAGCAAGCTGAAGCTCCACCCGCTGCTGGCGCTGACGATCGGCTCCGGCGTGCTCGGCCTCATGGCCGGCATGCCCGTGGACAAGCTGTTGAAGAGCTTCGAAAGCGGCGTCGGCAGCACGGTCGCTTCGGTCGGGTTGCTGATCGCGTTCGGCGCGATGCTCGGCAAGCTGCTGGCCGATTCCGGTGGTGCGGACCGGATCGTGGACACGATCCTCGGGCGCGTGCACGGCAAGGGGCTGCCGTGGGCGATGGCGCTGGTGGCCGCGTTGATCGGGCTGCCGATGTTCTTCGAGATCGGCCTCGTGATGCTGATCCCGGTGGTGCTGCTGGTCGCCAAGCGCAGCGGGAAACCCGTGCTGCTGCTGGGAATCCCGGCGCTCGCGGGCCTGTCGGTGCTCCACGGGCTGATTCCGCCGCACCCCGGCCCGCTGGCCGCGGCGGGCGCGCTCGGTGCCAACGTGGGCATCACGCTCGCGCTCGGTCTGCTCGTCGGTATCCCGACGGTGGTGATCGCCGGCCCGCTGTTCGGGCGCGTCGCCGCGCGGTGGGTGCCCGACGCCACCCCGCCGCAGCGCCTGGTGCCCGAGTCGGAGAGCACCGAGGTCGACAAACGGCCCAGCTTCGGCGCCACGCTGACCACGGTGCTGCTGCCCGTGGCGCTGATGTTGCTGAAGGCGCTCTCGGACATCCTGCTGGGCAAGGAAAACGCCGTGCGCCGCGTGCTCGACTTCATCGGCGACCCGCTGGTGGCGCTGCTGCTCGCGGTGCTCGTCGGCATGGTCACGCTGGGCCGCCCGGCGGGCCTGCACCGCGCGAAGCTGTCGTCGATCATCAGCGACTCGCTCGCGCCGATCGCGGGCATCCTGCTCATCGTGGCCGCGGGCGGTGGTTTCAAGCAGACGCTGGTGGACGCCGGCGTCGGCGACGTGATCACCAACCTGTCCACCGGCGCCCACCTGTCACCACTGCTGCTCGGCTGGCTGGTCGCCGTGGCGATCCGGCTGGCGACGGGCTCCGCGACCGTCGCCACCGTGTCCGCCGCCGGCATCGTCGCGCCGCTCGCCGCCACCCTCGACCCGACCCACAACGCCCTGCTGGTGTTGGCCATCGGCGCCGGTTCGCTGTTCTTCTCGCACGTGAACGACGCCGGGTTCTGGCTGGTCAAGGAGTATTTCGGCATGTCCGTGGGGCAGACGCTGAAGACGTGGTCGGTGATGGAGACGGTGATCTCGGTCGTGTCGATCGCGTTGATCCTGCCGCTGGGCGGCTTGCTCTAGGGCGTTCGCGACGGGTAGGCGCCGTCGAGGGTCCAGGCCGGGTACTCCGGGCGCAGCGCGCTGACGGCGTCGAGCTCGGCGAGGTCCTGCTCGGTGAGCTCCAGGTCGACGGCTGCGAGGTTCTCGTGCAGCTGGTCGGGCCGCTTCGCGCCGACGATCACGCTGGTCACGCCGCGCTGCGCGAGCACCCAGGCCAGCGCGACGCGGGCGACGCCGACGTCGTGGCGCTCGGCGACCTTGCGCAGCGCGTCGACGATGTCGTAACCACGCTCGCGGTCGATGGGCGGGTTGTCGGCCTGGGCGCGGCGGCCGGACGCGTCTTGGCTGTCGCGGGTGAACTTGCCGGAGAGGAAGCCGCCGGCCAGCGGGCTGTAGACGAGCAGGCCGAGCTTCTCCTCGTTGACCAGCGGCAGCAGCTCGCGCTCGAGGTCACGCCCGACGAGCGAGTAGTACGCCTGCAGCGACACGAACCGCGAGTAGCCGTGCAAGTCGGCGACGCCGAGAGCCTTGGCCAGCTGCCAGGCGAAGGTGTTGGACGTGCCGATGTAGCTGATCTTGCCCTGGCGAACGGCGTCGTCGAGGGCCGAGAGGGTCTCGTCGAGCGGGGTCAGGTGGTCGTGGGCGTGGATCTGGTAGAGGTCGATGTGGTCGGTGCCCAGGCGGCGGAGGCTGTCGTCGATCGCGTGGCGCAGGTGCACGCGGGAGAGCCCGACCTCGTTGGGCCCGGCGCCCATGCGCGAGTACGCCTTGGTGGCGAGCACCACGTCGCGGCGGCGGCCCTTGAGGATCTTGCCCAGCAGCTCCTCGGTCTCGCCGCCGGCGTACATGTCGGCCGTGTCGATGAGGTTCACGCCGTGGTCCAGGGCGATGCCGACCAGCTCGTCGGCCGCCTTGAGGTCCAGTCCGCCGATCACGTCCCACGGCTTCCGGCCGGAGCCGCCGAACGTCATGGTGCCGAGTGCGATCCTGGACACGAAAGTTCCGGTGGCGCCGAGTTGTTGGTACTGCACGGAGGTTCCTTTCTTCGGTGCTTCCCACGCTAGGCAGAGCGGAGGGTGCGGACCATGAGTGAGCGTTCGGAGCTCGTGCTGGATCGTCCGGATCCCCTCGCCGGCGTCCTGTCGATGGCCGACGTCCGCCCGGCCCTCCCGGCCCGGCTCACGGCGGGCGGCGACTGGGCGGTGCGGTTCGGCGGCTCGCACCCCAAGGTGATCACCGTGACGGCGGGTTCGTGCTGGGTGCTGCCCGAGGGCTCGGCGCCGGTCTTCTTGACGGCGGGTGGCTGCTACCTCGTGGGCCGCGACGCCGCGTACGTCACGGCCAGCACGCCGGACGTCGCGCCGATCGAGGCCCGCAGCGTGTTCGCCGGCAACGACGGGCGGGCCGGTTCCGCCGCCGAAGTCGCCCTGGTCGGCGCCACCCTGGACTTCACCGACCCCGCGGCGGCGGTGCTGCTGGAGGACCTCGGTTCCTCGGCCCGCATCACCGACCCGGACACCGCCGAGGTCCTGAACTCGACGCTGCGGCTGCTGGCGTTCGAAACCGCCGGCCGACCGGGCGGCGGCGCGATGCGCGAGCACCTCACGCAGATCCTGTCCCTCCACGTGCTGCGCAGCCTCCTCGGCGCCGACGCGCGCCCCGCCTGGCTGGCCGGCTTCCGCGACCCGGCCATCGGCGCCGCGCTCGCCGCGATGCACCGGCGCCCCGCGTTCGGCTGGACGGTGGCCCGCCTGGCGAGCGAGGCGCACCTGTCGCGCACAGTGTTCGCGACGCGGTTCAAGGCACTCGTGGGGCTGTCGCCGATGGACTACCTGCTGCACCGGCGGATCTCCGGCGCCACCCGGGACCTGGCCGAGGGCCGGACGGTCGCTTCCCTGGCTTCGCGCTGGGGGTATGGCTCGGAGAGCGCGTTCAGCGCGGCGTTCAAGCGGGTGACGGGCCGGACGCCGGCGAGCAGCCGCGGTCGCTGATCAGCACAAACACCACACCCTGGTTCGAGCACGGGTTGACATGTGACCTTTTGGTCACCTATTCTCGGCGAGTGCCTGACGATGACCTGGTGTTCAAGGCGCTGGCGGATCCGACCCGCCGGGGCCTGCTGGACCGGCTGTTCGAGCGTGACGGCCGCACGCTCACGGAGCTGGAGTCCGAAGTGGACATGACGCGGTTCGGGGTGATGAAGCACCTCAAGCTGCTCGAGGAGGCCGGTCTCGTCGTCACGCGCAAGGAGGGGCGGGAGAAGCTCCACTTTCTCAACCCCGTGCCGATCCGGGAGATCCACGACCGGTGGATCGACAAGTACACCGAGCGCCACGTGTCGGCGCTGATGGAGCTCAAGACCGATCTGGAGAGGGAGCCACCGAAATGACCGAGACCAAGACCGTGCAGGTCAACCGCGTGTACATCAAGGCGACGCCGCAGGCGATCTGGGACGCGATCACCAAGCCGGAGTGGACGCAGAAGTACGGGTACTCCGGGCTGGCCGAGTTCGACCTCAAGACGGGCGGCAAGCACCGCACCAAGCCGACGCAGGAGTTCATCGACGCGGGCTTCACGAGTGACCTGCTGGACGGCGAGGTGCTCGAGTCCGACCCGCCGCGCAAGCTCGTGATCACGTGGAAGCTGCTGATGGACCCCAGCCTCGTCGCGGAGCCCTACACCACGCTCACCTACGACATCGAGGAAACCAAGACCGCCGGCACCAGACTGACCGTGACCCACGACGTCACGGGCGCGCCCGGACACGCGGCACTGGTGTCGGGGGCGATGGAGAACGTCGACGCCGGTCCGGGCGAGAACGCCGGTGGCGGCTGGGCCTGGGTGCTGTCCGACCTCAAGTCCGTGCTGGAGACCGGGAAGAACATCGTCGGCTGAGGCCCGGCCCCAGCGCCCCAATGCGGCGTTCGTTGCGCTCAACGCACCGAACGCCGCATCGGGTGCGCTCAACGCACCGAACGCCGCATCGGGTGCGCTCAACGCACCGAACGCCACATTGGGGCGCGTTGAGTGGCCGCCTTGAGGGCGGCCTTGGCCGCCGGGGAGGCGCCCAGCTCGTCGAGGCCGAACAGGGCTGCGCCGACGACCGGGTTCACGTCGACCACGCGCACCACCGCCCGCGGAGCCACCTTCAGGCAGCGCCGCTCGATCTCCGAGATCACCGACGGGCCGACGCCCGTCAGCACTCCCCCGCCGAGCACGACCTCCGGCGCCGACTGGGTCAGGTCGAGCCGCCGCAGGATCACGGCGGCGAACACGCTGACCTCCTCCACGAACCGCGTCACGACCTGCTGCGCGACCTCGTCGCCGGCGGCGGCGACGTCGAACAGCAGCGGGCACAGGCCGTGGATCCGGGCGGAGTCGATCTCCTTGAAGTGCAGGCCCTGCACCACGTCGAACACCCGCGAAACACCGAAGAAGCCCGACACCGCCGCCTGCAATGCCGTGGACGGCCCGCGGCCGTCCTCCGCGCGCACGGCCCACCACAAGGCTTCCTCACCGAGGCGGTACCCGCCGCCCCAGTCACCGGAGATCTTGCCCAGCGCGGGAAAGCGGTGCACGCGCCCGTCCGGGCCGACGCCGGCGCCGTTGATCCCGGCGCCGCACACCACGGCCACGCCGGTGCCGTCGGAGCTGCCCGCACGCAGCAGGGCGAGCACATCGTTGCCCACGTGCAGGGTGGAGCTCCAGCCGCGCGCGAACAACGCGGCATGCAGCGCCGTTTCCTCACGCGGGAAATCCAGGCCCGCGAGGTAAGCCGACGTGTGCACGCCGAACGGCCGCGTCGTCGGCAAACCCGCCGACGTCAAGGCCGACAGCACCAACGTCTCCAACGCCGCGACGCAGCCGTCGACGCCGATGTTCTGCGGTGAGGCGCCCGGGCCGCGCGATTCGGCGAGCACGCCGCCTTCGCGCGACACCACGAGCACCTCGGTCTTGCTGTTCCCCCCGTCGATCGCGACGACCGCGGGTCCGGCTTCGCTCATCCGCGCGCCCACGGCAGGAAATCGCGGTTGATCGACACGAGGGAGTCGGCCAGCTGGTCGGCCTTCGGGTACTGGCCGATGAGCGGGTGGGCCAGCAGCGCGTCGGCCACGCGGTCGCGTCCGCCCTTCACGGCGGCTTCGAGCGCGAGGTTCTCGTAGGCCGTCACCGCGGCGATGAGGCCGGCGAAGCGCGGCTCCACCGTCGGCTGGGGAATCGCGCGGGCACCCTCGGAATCCACAGTGGACGAGACCTCGATCACGGCGTCGTCGGGCAGGAAGGAGAACGTGCCGTCGTTGCGCACGTTCACCACGTGCTCCTCGGCCGGCCCGCCCGCCGTCAACGCGTGCACGAGCTGCACGGCGGCCTCCGAGTAGTACGCACCGCCGCGCTTCTCCAGCGAGTCTGGCTTGGTGACCTGCTCCGGGTCGAGGTAGATCTTCAGCAGCTCTTCCTCGACGTCGCTCACCACCTCGGCGCGCGGCCGCTCGGTGAGCTGCTTGGCCACCTGCGCGTCGTGCGAGTAGTAGTACTTCAGGTAGTACGACGGCACGGCGTTCATCCGGCGCATCCACTCGACGGGCGCGGTCACCTCCTCACCCAGGAACTCCGCGTGCTGGTCCAGCAGCTCGGGCAGCCGGTCGACACCGTCGACGAGCACGCCGCGTTCCCAGCTCAGGTGGTTGAGTCCCGTGTGGACGAGCCGCACGTCGTCGGTCGACGCGCCCAGCAGCTTGGCGAACTTCCGCTGCAGGTTGATCGCGACGTTGCACAGCCCCACCGCGCGGTGGCCCTCCTGCAGCAGCGCCCTCGTGACGATGCCGACCGGGTTCGTGAAGTTCACGATCCACGTGTCGTCACCCGCGACCTTGCGCACGCGTTCGGCGATGTCGAGCACCACCGGCACCGTGCGCAGGGCCTTGGCGAGGCCGCCCGCGCCCGTGGTCTCCTGGCCGACGCAGCCGCACGCGTGCGGGAACGTCTCGTCCGACGCCCGCGCCTTCTGCCCGCCCACCCGCAGCTGGATGAGCACGGCCGAAGCGCCCTCGACGCCTTCCTCGAGGTTCGCGGTGGTGCGCACCCGCGCCGGGTGCCCGGCGTGGTCGAGCAGCCGCCGGCTGAACCCCCCGACGGTCTCCACGCGGTAGGCGTCCGGGTCGATCAGCACGATCTCGTCGACATCCAAAGTGGACCTGCGGCCCGCGATGCCGTCGACCAGCTCCGGCGTGTAGGTGGACCCGCCACCGACGACTGCCAGCTTCATCCCTTGACTCCCGTGAACGTGATGCCCTTGACGAACGACTTCTGCGCGAACACGAACAGCACGATCACCGGCGCCATGATCAGCGCGGTCGCGGCCATCGTGAGGTTCCACTCCACGTGGTGCATGCCGCGGAACGAGGCGATGGCCAGCGAAAGCGGCCAGTTGTCCTGGTTCTCGCCGGTGTAGAGCAGCGGTCCGAAGTAGTCGTTCCAGGTGAACAGGAAACAGAACATCGCGGTGGCCGCGATCCCGGGGCGGGCCATCGGCAGCAGCACCCGGGTCATCGCGCGAAACTCGTTGCAGCCGTCGATCTTCGCCGCTTCCAGGTAATCCTTGGGGATGGTAAGGAAAAACTGGCGCAGCAGGAAGATCGAGAACGCGTCGAAGAAGAAGTACGGCACGATCAGCGGAACGAGAGTGCCCGTGAGACCCATCCGCACCCACAGGTCGTACAGCGGCACGACCGTGACCTGCGGAGGCAGCATCATCGCGGCCACCGTGAGCATGAAGAACAAGTTCTGGCCGCGCCACTTGAGCTTCGCGAGGCCGTACGCCGCCGGGATGGCGGACACGAGCGCGCCGATCGTCGCGAGAGACGAGTAGAGCAGGCTGTTGCCGAAGTACTCCAGCAGCGGTGCTTTCCTGAACACTTCGACGAAGTTCTCGAAGTGCCATTCCGTGGGCCACAGGCTCGACGTCATCGCCTGGTCGCTCTTCATCACCGCGGTGAGGAACACGAACAGCAGCGGCAGCACGAAGATCACACCGAGCGCGATGCCGATGGCGTGCGTCGCGATGAAGCCCAGCCGCTTGTCCCAACGACGCTTGAACTGGACGCGGGGCGGCGCCGGTGCGGGTGCTGGGGCCGAAATGGTGGTCATGCGCCCTCCTCCTGGTGCTGGGATTTACGCAGCTGCCGAACCAGCACCCACGTGAACGCCGCGGACACGATGAACAGCAGCACGGCCATCGCCGCCGCGTAACCCATGTTGAAGTAGCGGAAACCCTGCACGTACAGCCAGATCGGATACGTCAGCGTCGAGTTCTCGGGTGCGCCGATCAGCTTCGAGTTCCCGGCGACGTCGGCTGTGCCCGCCGAGGCGGACGCGGCCACGATCGCTTGGGTGAAGAACTGCAGCGCGTAGATCATCGAGTTGACCACGCCGAACAGCAGCACCGGCGAGATCGAGGGCAGCGTCACGTGCCAGAACCGGCGGACCGGACCGGCGCCGTCGAGTTCGGCCGCTTCGTACTGCTCGGCCGGCACGTCGAGCAGCGCGGCCAGGATGATGATCATCAGCTCGCCGGAACCCCACAGCGCCAGCAGGGTGAGCGAGGGCTTCGACATCACGGGGCTGTTGAACCACAGCCCGCCGTCGATGCCCACGAGGTGCAGGAACCGGTTCACCGGGCCGAACTGCGGGTTGAACACGAAGACGAACGCGAGCGTCGCCGCGGCCGGCGGCGCGAGCGCGGGCAGGTAGCACAACGTGCGCACCAGGCCGACGCCCGACTTCAGCCGCGAGATCACCGACGCGACGCCGAGCGAGAACAGCACCCGGCAGATGGTCAGGATGATCACGAGCCACAACGTGTTGTACGCGGCCGTCTTCACCAGCGGCTCGCTGGTGAACATGCGCACGTAGTTGTCGAACCCGATCCACTGTGGAGGATTGATCAGGTCGTAGCGGGTGAAGGAGTAGTAGATCGTGGCGATGAGCGGGTACCCGAAGAAGATCAGGAACCCCAGCGTCGCCGGCGCCATGAAGTAGAACACCGTGCGACGGCGCTTGGCCCGGACCGACCCCGCCCGCACCTTGGCGGGTGCGGACGGGGTCTTGGCTTCTAGGACGGAGGTCATCCGCCGGCGCCCTTCTGCGCCAGCTCGTCGTTGACCTGGGCGTCGACCTGCTTGAGGCCGGCGTCGAGGTCCGGTACCGAACCGGCCTGCCACTTCTCGGCGAAGTCGTTGACCGCCTTGAGGAAGGCGTCGCCGATCGGCGTCGACGGGTTGGCGACCAGCTTGCCGCTGCCGTAGATGTCGAGGAACGTCTTGAACTGCGGCGGAGCGTCGAGCTTCGACGAGGACAGCGAAGCCGTGGTGCTGGGCACGTTCTTGAGGCCGTTGGCCATGTCCACGAGCGTGTCGGTGTCGAGCGTGACCTGCTTGATCAGCTCCCACGCGGCGCCGGGGTTCTTGGCACCCTTGGGGATCGCGATGATCGTGCCGGTGGCGAAGCCGGCGCCGTAGTGGTCGGCCATGCTGTCGAGCACCGGCGCGGGCGCGGTGGCGTAGTTCAGCGTCGGGGTCTGGTCCTTGATGAACGCGGTGCGGAACTCACCGTCGTACATCATCGCCAGCTTGCCCTTCTGGAAGCCGTTGTCGGCGGAGTACTCGTCGCCGAGGCCGGCCTTGAACTTCTCGACCTTGTCGTGGCCGCCGTAGAAGTCGATGAGCTTCTTCTGGAACTCGAACATCGCCTTCCAGCCGGGGCTGGACGAGATCGACGACTTGCCGTCCGGGCCGATGAACTGCGCGCCGAAGTTCGGGGCCCAGTACTGCGCCTGGTTGGCGTAGAACGGCATCGACGGGATGAAGCCCATCGTCTTGATCGAGCCGTCGGCGTTGAACTCGGTGAGCTTCTTCGCGTCCTCGAACAGTTCGGTCGTGGTCTTCGGCGGCGAGGAGATGCCGTGCGCCGCGAACATGTCCTTGTTGTAGTACAGGCCGTAGACGTCGGCGAGCATCGGCATGGCGCAGCGCTTGCCCTGGTACGACGTGTAGTCGCGCACCGCCTGCGGGATCTGGTTCACGTCGATCTTGTCGCGGTCCAGGTACGGCTTGAGGTCCTGGAAGCTGCCGGTGGAGCACCACGCGCCGAGGTTGTCGGTGTAGAAGGAGATGGCCACGTCGGGCGGGTTGCCGCCGCGGATCGACTGCGTGAGCTTGTCGTCGTCCTGGTTGCCCTCGTGGTTGATGGTGATGTTGGGGTACTTGGCCTTCAGCTTGTTCAACGCGGCCGTGACCACGCCGTACTCGCGGTCGGTGAACTTGCTGTACACGGTGAGGGTGAGCTTGTCGTCCTTGTTCGGCGGCGCGGCGGCGTCGCCCGAGCCGCTCGGCGCGGCCGCGCCGCACGCGGCGGTCGCCAGCAGCGTGGCGGCGGCCGCGGCGGACAGCAGCAGAGAACCACGCCTTCGCGCGATCCTCCGGATGCGGGTCGTGGGGGCCATGACCCTCCTCCTCATGGTGGTTACTCGGTCGGGGACGGGGCAGAGCTCGGGAGTGCCGTGCGCGGCGCTCCCGCTGTGTCCTCTGCGGGTCGGCTCGGCCCGCGGAGCGTGGGGGTGACGACGCCGAAGACGTCTTCACGGGCGGTGGCGAGCGCGGACTGCAACGCGCCCGCGCGCACGGCGTTGCCCTGCACCGAAGCGAGTGCGACGGGGGTGCGGGGCAGGACCAGTTCGTGGAGCTTGGTCGCGACTCTCGCGGCGAACTCCTCACCGCCGGCCCGGCTCGTGTCGCCGGAAAGCAGGATGAGCTGCGGGTCGGCCACGGCGACGAGGCTCGCGAGGCCGCCGGCGACGCGGCGGGCCAGATCGTCGAGGAAGCGTTGGTGGCTCTGGATTGTCGCCTGTTCGACGGCTTCGGGGCCGGTTTTCGCGGCCAGGCCGTGAGCGTGGGCGAGCCTGGCGATGGCGGGCGAGTCGACGAGGTTGCCGAAGCGCGCGCCGGCCTCGGGCCAGCGGTCGCCGGTGTCCACAGTGGCCGGATCGGGCACGCGCATCCAGTCGATCTCGCCACCACCGCCGGTCGCGCCGCGCAGCAACCGCCGGCCGATGACCACGGCGCCACCGACGCCTTCGGAAAGCCAGACCATCACGAAGTCGTCGACGTCCTGGGCTTTCCCGACCGTCATCTCCTCGACGGCCACCAGGTTCACGTCGTTCTCGATGGTGACGGCGATGCCGAGCTCTTCGCTGAGTTTCCGGGGCACGTCGAACCCGAGCCAGCCGGGGATGTGCGGCGCGGAGGAGAGCAGGCCCGTGCGCGGATCGAACGCGCCCTGCGCGCCGATCACGACGTTGGCCAGGTCGTCGAGGCTCTTGCCCGCTTTTCGGGTGACGTGCTTGAGCGCCTTGCCGAACGTGCCGATCACGTCGGCGCCTTCGTGTACAGGCAGCTCGACCTGGTACTCGGCCTGGACGGTCCCCGCGACGTCCGCGATCACGAAATCGGCGACGTGCGGCGTGAGGTCCACGGCCGCGACGTGGGCGAGACTGCCGTTGACGGCCCACAACTGCGCCCGCGGCCCGCGCCCGCCACCCGCGCGTTCGCCGGCTTTGCCCACGAGGTTGTCCTGCTCCAGCCGCGTCAACAGCTGCGCCGTGGCCGGCTTCGACAGCCCGATCACGACCTCGAGCTCCGCCCTCGTAAGCGGCCCACCCCGCAACAACGCCTCGATCGCCGCGCGATCGTTGATCTCGCGCAACATCCGCGGACTTCCGGCGCGCACTCGTGGCCCCTTAATTAGGATACTTTACAGACGGTTTCGGGCGACTGTAGTGAGCGGGGCCACACCGCGTCAATGGTCATCCGGAACGAGCGGGTAACACTTCGAGTCGGGGAGGTTTCGGGCGCAGCGGTAGGTGATGGGGTGAGTGCTCAGCGTGTGCGGTCGCAAGTATCCGGTGAGGGGCCGCAGCGGTTGCGGTGTTTGCAACAGCTGCGCTAGGCGGCGAGCAGCAGGCGTGGCCCGAGCTTGGCGGCCCCGGTGTCACGGGCCAAGCCAGGTGCGTAACCGTCGGGCGGGTGCCGCAGCATCCCGAACCGGCCAGCGCGCTCGACCACCGCCCCTGCCACGGTTTCGCCGTCTGATAGCTGATCCCTACCCGCCGAACCGCTTGCCCAGTTTCGACTTCCGAGTCCGCCGGCACGACCGGCCCACGGGGGTCGGCCTCGGGTGCGGTGCGAAGCCGGGGGGGCGATCAACCGCCGTAGAAGTCGCCCAGCGTGGTGCGGGTGTAGGAGATCAGCAGGTCGGCCTGGGTGAATTCGGCGGGCAAGCACTCGCGCACGCCGTCGAGGAGCTCAGCGAATCCGACGGGCGGCGTCACGACGTGGGCGAGCGGATGGTGTTCGCGCAGTTGCTTCATCAGCTCGGCGATGTGGATCACGGCGGCATCGGCATCGGTCTGCCACAGCCACGCCAGGACCTCGCCGAATGCGGCCGGCGGGCGGGCGACCTCGTCCCGGGCGGTGGTGCGGAATCGGTCGATCAGCACGGTGGCTGTTCCGGTGATGCTGGCTTGCTTCAGCGCACTGACGACGCTCCGCGGGACGGCGACGGTGTCCATGAGCCCCATGCTGGCACCGGGAGAGCGCGGTCGGCGGAGGCTCGCCGGACGCCGTCCGTCCCGGAAACCGGGGACAGCGAAAAACCCAACGGCGAACGACAAAGGCCCTCCTCGGCTCAAGCCGGGAAGGGCCCTGTCACGGACAAGCCGAAGCTCACTCCTGCGCGTCTGCCCACGCTTTCAGCATCACGCGGGCGATCGACGAGTTGCCGGGCAGGATGATCTCCGAAGCGCCGCCCGCGATGGGGGTCGGGGTGTTCGTGCCGCTGTTGTGGAAGGCGGCGCGGACCTCGGCGCGGGAGACCCAGAGGGCCTCCTCGATTTCGCCGTCGGCGGGGACCAGTGGGGCGGAGCGGTCGGCGCGGGCGGTGAAGCCCAGCATGATCGAGCGGGGGAAGGGCCAGGGCTGGCTGCCCAGGTAGCGGATGTCCGACACCTCCGCGCCCACCTCCTCGCGGATCTCCCGTGAGACGCAGCCCTCCAGGGACTCGCCGGCCTCCACGAAGCCGGCGAGCACCGAGTAGCGGCCGGCAGGCCACACCGGCTGGCGGGCGAGCAGCACGTGGGAGCCGTTGACGCCGTCCTGGTCGTGCACGAGGCAGATCACGGCCGGGTCGGTGCGCGGGTACTCCTCGTGGCCCTTGGCCTCGCACTTGCTGGCCCAGCCGAACTGGATCAGGTTCGTGGGTGAGCCGTCGCGGGTGCAGAAGCGGGACTGGCGCCGCCAGTGGCGCAGGGCCTGCGCGGTGGTGAACAGGCCGGCCGACGTGTCGTCCAGCTGGTCGCCGTAGCCGCGCAGCTCGACCCAGATCTCGCCGTCGACCCGGGGCACCTCTTCGACGACGCCCCAGCTGCCGGCCATCTGCACGGTTTCCGCGTCGCCCTCGGGGCGGCCGGGCAGGGACCAGTAGTCGGTGTCCTCCCACTCGCCGAGGAACACCGCGTCGGCCGGGGGTTCCGTGCCGAAATCAACGGCTTTGCGAGCGGCCAGCGAAGAGCTGCCCTCGACGACCGGCGTGCGGCCGGTGTCGTCGAGCAGCACCACGCGGGCTTCGGACCACTTCGAGATCAGGCGTTCCGGGTTGGTGCGCAACGTCTCCTGACGGTCCACAGTGGACCGCGACAGGGTCGGCAGTGCCGCCAGTTCGAAAGGGACGGTCACTCCGAACCCACCGTCACGTCGCCCAGCGCGGTCAGCTTCGGCGCGAGCAGCTCCGCGTCGCCGACCACCACGCCCGTGAACCGCTTGGGCGCGAAGTACTCCAGCGCCGCCTCGGCCACCTGCTCCCCCGTCACGGCCGCGAGCCGCGCCGGGTGCTCCTGCAGCCATTCGACGCCGAGGCCCGCGGTCGCCAGCGCCATCAGCTGCCCGGCGAGGCCCGACTGCGACGACGTCGAGGTGAGCAGCGAGCCGATCGCGTACTGGCGCACCGACTCCACCTCCTCGGCCGTCGGCGGCACGAGCCCGAGGCGCGCCAGCTCGTAGCGCGTTTCGAGCAGCGCGGCGGCGGTGACCTCGTTGGCCGTGTCGGCGTCGACGTTCACCACCGCGTTGTCGCCGGTGAACTCGAAGCCGGAGTGGGCGCCGTAGGTGTAACCCTTGTCCTCACGGATGTTCTCGACCAGCCGCGAGGAGAAGTACCCGCCGAACGCCAGGTTCGCCATCTGCAGCGCCGGGTACGACGGGTGCGTGCGCGCCACCGTCTGCGCCGAAAGCCGGATCTGCGACTGCACGGCGCCGGCGCGCGGCACCAGCAGCACGTTGCCGCCGGTCAGCTCCGGCAGCGGCGGCAGCACGAGAGCCGAACGGTCCGAAACCCAGCCACCGAGTGCGCGTTCGAGCTCGGCCGGCACCGCGTCGGGGTCGATGTCGCCCACGATGACCAGCACGGAACCGCGCGGCAGCACCGAAGCCGCGTGCAGCGCCCGCACCTGCTCCGGCGTCACGACGGCCACATCGTCGGCCTGCGGGACCTCACGCGTGACGGGGTGATCGCCGTAGCGCTGCTTCTGCAACGCTTCCCGCGCGATCGTGCGCGGCTGCGTGCGCGACACCGCGATGCGCTCGATCAGCCGCTCGCGTTCGCGGGTCACCTCGGGCTCGCCGTAGGTGGCGCCGGTGAGCACGTCGCCGAGCACGTCCAGCAGCGTCGGCAGGCCATCGGAGAGCGCGGAACCGTTGAGGTACAGGCGTTCCGGGTCCACGCCGGCGCCGAGGTCGCCGCCGATCAGCGCCAGCTCGGCGTCGATCTCCACGCGGTCGCGCTTCGCCGTGCCGGTGAGCAGCGTCTCGGCCAGCACCTCCGCGGTGGCCGGGTGCAGCGCGTCCTCACCCGCGAACGGGATCCACAGCCGCACCTCCACCAGCGGCACCGAAGCCTTGCGCACGGCCAGCACGCGCAGGCCGTTGCTCAGCGTGGTGTCCACGTGGGACAGGTCGGTGGCGGCGCGCTGCTCGCCCAGCGGGGGCAGCGGGCGCGGACCGGTCGACGTGCGGCCGATCTCCTGCGCGCTGCGATGCGTTGCCGAAGTCACTGCTCTTCGATCCCTTCGGTGTTGGCGGCGGGCTTCACGACGAGCACGGCGCGCGCGTCGGGGCGCAGCGCCTTCGCCGCGGCCGACACGGCTTCGCCGGTGACCGCCGACATGCGGTCGGCGAGCCGGTGCACCAGCGACGCGTCGCCGTAGAGCAGCTCGAACGCACCCAGCGCCAGCGTGCGCGACACCAGCCGGTCGTGTTCCGAGTGCAGGCTCGCGGCCCAGCGCGCGGTCACCTTCTTGAGCTCCTGCTCGTCCGGCGGCGTCGTCGCGAGCTCGTCCAGCACCTCGTCGAGGGCGGCCAGCACGCGCTCGCGCTCCACGTCCGGCGGGTGGATCGCGGTGATCGTGAACGTGTCGGGGTCGCGCGCCTCGAACGGGCCGAACAGCCCCGCACCGGCACCGATGTCGACCACCAGCGGCTCGCGGTGCACCAGGCGCTGCTGCAGACGGGAGCCGTCACCGTCGGTGAGAACGCCGGCCAGCACGAGGTACGCGAGGTAACCGTCGAGGTCGTTGATCGGGTCGGGCATGCGGTAGCCCACGGCGATCGCGGGCAGCGGCGCGTGCGCGTCCTCGTGCTCGCCGTGCAGCTCCGTGGTGGGCAGCGGCTCGGCGAACGACGGGCGGACCGGCGCGGGCCGGTGCGGCACGTCGCCGAAGTGCTTCTGGATGAGCGCCTTGGCGTTCTCCACCTCGAAGTCGCCGGCGACGGTGAGCACCGCGTTGGCCGGCGAGTAGTAGGTGTCGAAGAAGGCGGCGCAGTCGTCCAGCGTCGCGCCTTCGAGGTCCTCGAACGCGCCGTAGCCGTCGTGGGCGTTGGCGAACGTCGAGTACAGCACCGGCGGCAGGAGGATCCAGGGGAACCCGCCGTACGGACGGTTGCGCACGTTGAGGCGGATCTCCTCCTTGACGACCTCGATCTGGTTCGCCAGGTTCTCCGCCGTCAGCTTCGGGGCGCGCATGCGGTCGGCTTCGAGGAACAGCGCGCGCTCGAGGGCCGCGGACGGCAGCACCTCGTAGTAGTCGGTGTAGTCGGGGTGGGTGGACCCGTTGAAGGTCCCGCCGCTCGACTGCACGTGGCGGAAGTGGGCCAGCTTCTCCAGGCTTTCACTGCCCTGGAACATCAAGTGCTCGAAGAGGTGCGCGAAACCCGTCAACCCCTCCGGCTCGGAACGGAAGCCCACGTCGTAGTGCACGCTGACCCCGACAACAGGCGCGGTCGGGTCCGGGGCGAGCACCACGCGCAGACCGTTGTCAATAGTGAAACGGACGAGCTCGGGATCGGCCATGCCCCCCACCCTACGCAGAGGACCCGACCCTCGGCTCGGCTGGTGGCACCGCTCCCAGCGTGTGGCGCGCGCTCGTCGTCGCGGCGCCGAGCGCGGCCAGGAAAGCGCTGGTCCGGGCAGGTGTGGCGGGAGCGCCGAACCAGTACGCCTGAAGCGAACAATCCGGTGCCGCGAGTGTGCCGAGCCACTGGTCGGTTTCGCCCAGCGCGAGGGCGTACGGGAGGGCGCGGGAGAAGATGAGTTCCGTGACTTCGGCCGGGTTGGCCAGTTCGGTGCGCAGGCCCAGGAGTTGGTCGCGCAGGAGGCTGCCGTCTTGGGTGCGCGGCGGCAGCCACTGCGTGAAAAGGCCGAGCGCGGCACCGGTGGCGACCACGACCAGGCCGAGCTGCGCGTAGCCGGCGGTGAAGGCGAGCAGGGCAGTGAGGAAGACGCCGTAGAAGCAGAGGCGGACGGCGATCTTGGCCAGCAGGGCCGGCCGGCGGGTGAGCCAGCCGCGGCGGACGACGGCCGTGCGCAGTTCGTCCTCGATGTCCGGCGTGATGGTGGCCAGCAGCGCCGAGTCGCCGGGGACGGCGGTTTCGTAGACCGTCCGTTCGAAGGCAGTGAGGTACTCGTCGGGCGGGTTGCGGCGGTGGAGCGTCCAGCCTTCTTCCCCGTCTTCGCTGACCCACAGGTAGTTGCGCACCCAGAGGTCGAGCACGGTCGCGGCGACGTCGAGGTCGTCGGTGCGGCCGGTGAGCAGGAACCCGACGTGGCCGGGCAGCACACCCTGGGGTGAGGAGAACTGGCCGTCGGCTTCGAGGCGGACCGGGAGCGCGGCGGCCCGGTCGCGACGGCGCAGGACCGGCACCGTCACGAGGCCGGCGAGGACGAGCACCGCCAAGGCGAGCCACGCGGCCAGGATCGGTGCGGTGACGAGGAAGGCGCCGGCCACGGACTTCGCGGGCACCAGCTGCTCGGTCGTGGGCGCGGTGCCGGCGGGCAGTTCCGCGGTGAGCTCCACGCGGTCGCCCGGCGCCAGCTTCGACACCGAGACGCGCGTGAGCCCGGAGTGGTCGAGCTGCGCGGCGCCGCACGGGGTGGCGGAGCCGGGCGGGCCCGCGAGGCAGGTCACGGCGTCGGGCAGGTTCGGCGCGGCGAAGGTCGCGCGCAGCAGCTCCAGACGGGTGTCCCAGCCGCCGGCGAGGTCCCACGTCAGGTGCTCGACGCCGAGCGAGCGGCCGACAGCGCCGACGACGGTGTAGCGCACCACCGAAGTTCCGCCACGCAGGTCGACGACGATCTGGTCGTCCGTGGTCTGCGCGCTGCCGGCGCCCTCGATGCTGAGGTCGCGCACGGTGAGCACGCGGTCGTGGCCGGCGTCGGCGGACGTGCGCAGCGGGAGGGTGCGCGTCATCGTGGTGCCGGCCGGGACGGAGACAGCCTCGGTCACCGAGAGGCTGCCGTCGCGCTGGAGTTTGAGCGTGACCTCGGCGCTTTGCGGCAGGGCGGGCAGGTCCTGGGCCTGGGCCGGGGCGGCGGCGAGGACCAGGGCCGGGATCGCCAGGACGACGGCGAACCTGCGGAGGCTAACCACGGCTGAGCACCTCGATGCGGTTCTTGCCGCGACGGCGGTGCAGCCACGTCGGCACGGCGGCGATCAGCAGCAGGACGAGGGCGAGCACCGGAATGCCCGGCCCTTTGAAGAACTCGGCGACCGGGGAGACCGCGACGAACCGGGCGTTCACGGGCAGCACGCCGGGCGGGATCGCGACCGCGAGGTCCACGCGCTCGCCGGGGCGCAGGCCGTCCTGCTCGACGCGGGCGATGCCGCCGGCGCCGAGCTCGGAGAACGTGCAGTGGCGCGCCGAGCCGATGGCGCCGGCGTAGCAGTCCACAGTGGAGATTCCGGGGGCGCTGAACGCCGTGGTCAGGCGAGTGAGGTCCTGGTCCCAGCCGCCCGTGACCTGCCAGCGCAGCTGCCCGCCGTCGGCGACGGCACCGTCCACTGTGTACGACAGGGTGGCGGGGCCGGTGTAGGTCGCGACGAGGCCGTCGGAGTTCTCGTCGAGGTGGCCGGAGCCGGTGAGGCGGGCGTCGCGGACGGTGTAGACGCGGTCCTCGTCGTCGGTCGTGGCCACGCGCAGGGCGATGCGGTGGGTGGCGGGGGTGGCCGTGGTGACCTGTTCGGTGACCGTGACGGAACCGTCGGGGTGAGCCGTGGCGGTGACGTCGGCGGTGAGCCCGGCGAGCGCCGTGGCGAGTTCGAGGAGCACGGGTCAGCTCGGCGGGGTGAAGGGGTTCTCCGGCTGCGGGGCCGTCGCCTGGGGCTCTTGGGCCGGTTGGGGCTGCTCGGCCGTTGACGGTGGGGAGTGCTGGGACTGGGTCTGCTGGGCCGTCGGCTGGAACTGCTGCTGGCTCTGCTGGACGACCGGCTGCAACTGCTGGGAAGGCGGCTGCTGCTGGAACGGCTGCGGCTGAGTCTGCTGATAGGCCGGCTGAGGCCCCGCGTAAGCCGGTGGCGGCCCCGCGTACACCTGCTGCGCCAGCCGCGCCTGGTCGCGGTTGCGCCGTTCCGCCAGCACCGCCGAGAGGAACACCCACGCCGGCATCCCGTGTGGCACCGCCACCCCCACGGCGTGGGCCGTCTGGTCGGCGAGGCCCTGGCCGAGCGCGTGGGCGGCGTCGGGGCGCAGCTCGTGGAAGCGGTTGAGGTACTGGCGTGCGGCGAGCGCCAGGTCGTCGGGCAGGCGGCTGAGGTCGAGCTGTGCGGCCCAGTCCTCGAGGCCCGGCGGCATGGCGACGTAGGCCTGCGCGCTCTGCGGCACGCGTTCGCGGATCACGAGCGTGCCCGCCAGGTAGTCGCCGACGCGGCGGCCGTTCGACGAGCTCAGCGACACGATCACGGCCACCGCGCCCAGGAACCCGAGCGCCCAGAAGTCGACGAAGAAGCCGGCGAGCGCGCGGGTGAGGGCGTGGCGGAAGCGGATCGGGCCGCCGTCGAGCCGGACCACGCGCAGGCCGAGCGCCATCTTGCCGAGCGACCTGCCGCGCGTCAGCGTCTCGAACAGCACCGGGTAGCCGATCACGATCAGCACGAACACCGACAGCAGCAGCGCGATCGTGAGCGCCGGGTCGAGATCGGACGAGGTCAGGGTCACGGTGACCACGACGATCAGCAGGAGCGCGCCCTGCACCAGCACGTCGAGCAACATCGCGACGCCGCGGCTGGCGAGCTTGGCCACCCGAAGGTCGAGGACCACGGCCTCACCGGTGACGAGATCGGACTCTTCCTGCACCGGGCCAGCCTAGTTGGCGGTCCGGCCCGAAAGCAGGCGAATACCCGACCGAGCGCCGCCAGTATGTCGCGGCGCTTCCGCCGTGACTGTGGCCGGATCGGCAACAGTCACGGCGCGGTGAGCCCTAGGCTGGTGTTCCAGGAGGTGATCGGGTGGACGTCGACGTCTTCGTCGCGGCGCACGGTGCGGAGTGGGCCCGGCTCGGCGAGCTCGTGCGGCAGCGCAGGCTGTCCGGGGCCGAGGCCGACGAGCTCGTGACGCTCTACCAGCGCACGGCGACGCACCTGTCGATCATCCGCTCGACGGCGCCCGAACCGGCCTTGCTGGCGCGGCTGTCGACGCTGGTCGCGCGGGGCCGTTCGGCCGTCACCGGCTCCCACAGCCCGGCGTGGCGCGAGGTCGCGCTGTTCTTCACCCGCCGGTTCCCGGCCGCGGTGTACCTCAGCCGGCGCTGGTGGATCCCCGCCGCGCTGGCGTCGGTGGTCGTGATGGCCGTGCTCGGCGTGTGGATCGCGGGCGACGAGTCCGTGCGTTCGGCGCTGGTCTCGCCCGATGAGATCAAGGCCATGACGACGCCCGGCGGCCAGTACGAGACGTACTACTCGACCGGGCCGGCGAGCTCGTTCGCCGCGAAGGTGTGGACGAACAACGCCTGGGTGGCCGCGACCTGCCTGTTCCTGGGTGTCGCGCTCGGCCTGCCCGTGATCAGCGCGCTGTGGCTCAACTCGCTCAACGCGGGCATCGCCATCGGCCTGATGTCCTCGGCCGGCCGCGGCGACGTGCTGCTCGGCCTGCTGCTGCCCCACGGCCTGCTGGAGCTCACGGCCGTGTTCATCGCCGCGGGCACCGGCCTGAAGCTCGGCTGGACCGTGATCGACCCCGGCCGCCGCTCGCGCAGCACCGCGCTGGCCGAACAGGGGCGGTCCGTGGTCGTGATCGCGCTGGGGCTGGCGTGCGTGCTGCTGGTGTCCGGCGTGATCGAAGCCTTCGTGACGCCTTCGGGCTGGCCGACGTGGGTGCGCGTCGGCATCGGCGCGGTCGTCGAGCTGCTGTTCCTGACCTACGTCTTCACCCTCGGCCGCCGCGCCGCGCGCGACGGCGAGCTGGGCGACCTCGACCGCCGCTACACCGGCGACGCGCTGCCCGAGGCGGGTTAGCAGAGGCAGCTGCCCTCGAAGGCGATGGAGTTGCCGTCGTCGAGGGTGGCGCTGCCGGTGAAGCGGATGTCGAACTCGCCGGGGTCGGTGAGGACGAGCTTGGGGCTCGTGGCTTCCCCGTTGGCGCCAGTCTTGGCTTGCGCGGTTTCCTTGCCGCCTTCGAAGACCAGGACGTTCTGCGCCCGGGCGGCGTGGACTTAGAAGGTCACGGGCACGTCGGGCGCCGGCTGGCCGTTGTCGCCGATCACCCGCACCACGAACGGGCTCGCGGGGTCTTTCGTGGCCAGGTGCTGGCCGTTGCCGGACAGGATGGCGAGCGTGCGGCCGCCCGCGGCCCACGCGTTGGACAGGCCCGGCAGCGAACAGACTTCCTGGTACAGCCGCGCGCCCGGCGTCGGCGCCTCGGCGGTGAGGCAACGCGCGGTCGCGACGTTCGCGATCGTCACCAGCCCCGGGTTGCCCGCGACACGGCGCCACTGCTGCCGGTGGTCCCCGTCGGCACACGCGGCCGGCAGCACGCCCACGCCGTCGACCGGACTCTGCGCGGTGAGGCACTGTCCACTCGCGACATTGCGGTAGTGCTGGGAGGCCTTGTCGTACGTCCAGGCCGCGCCGGGGTCCTTCGCGTCGGCCAGCTGCACCTTGCCGCCGGCGGCGGCGAGGGAGACCGTGCCCCCACCGTCGGCGAGGTACACGGGCGCGCCGTCGGCCGCCTCAGCGACCGCGCCCGATCCGACGAACAGCAGCAGTACCACCACGAACACCAGCCGACGCACGCGCACTCCCTCGGAGCCGAAGTTGCTTCCGGCTTAACAGCAGGGAGTGCGCGGCACCAAGGGAAGCCACTCCATCGAGTGCCGGATCCCCTACAGCCGGCCGGCGGCCTTCAGCGCCAGGTACCGGTCCGCCAGCGCCGGGGGCAGGTCCTCCGGCACGGCGTCCACCACGTCGACGCCGCGGCGGCCCAGGCGGGCGGTGACGGAGGCGCGTTCGGCCAGGGTGCGCTCGGCAGCGGCGGCGTCGTAGACGGCTTCGGCGTCGCCGCGGCCCGCGGCCATCTCGGCGACGCGCGGGTCGGCCACGGACGCGACGATCACCTGGTGCCGGGAGGTCAGGGAGCTGAGCACGGGGAACAGGCCCTCCTCCAGCGGTGCCGCGTCGAGGCCCGTCAGGAGTACGACCAGGGCGCGGCGGCGGGTGCGCTGGAGGATTTCGGCGACCATGCCGCGGGAGTCGGTCTCGACGAGGGACGGTTCGAGTGGCGCCATGGCGTTCACGAGCGACGGCAGCAACGTCGTGGCCGACGAGCCCGGCACGGCGGCGCGCACGCGGCGGTCGTAGGCCAGCAGGTCGACGCGGTCGCCGGCGCGGGAGGCCAAGGCGGCCAGCAGCAGCGCGGCGTCCATGGCGGCGTCGAGGCGGGGTGCGTCGCCGACGCGGCCGGCGGAGACGCGGCCCGTGTCGAGAACGAGCACCACGTGCCGGTCGCGTTCCGGACGCCAGGTGCGGACCATCACGTCGGCCGCGCGGGCCGTGGCGCGCCAGTCGATGGAGCGGACGTCGTCGCCGGCGACGTATTCGCGCAAGGAGTCGAACTCCGTGCCCTGGCCGCGGATCATCACGGCGCTGCGACCGTCGAGCTGCTGCAGCCGCGCCAGCCGGGACGGCAGGTGCTTGCGGCTGTGGAACGGCGGCAGCACGCGCACCGACCACGGCACCTCGTGCGAACCCTGGCGCGCCGCGAGCCTGAGCGGTCCCGCCGCGCGCACGGTCACGCGGAACGCCACGCGGTCGCCGCGGCGAGTGGGCAGCATCGCGGTGGTGAAGACCCGTCGTTCGCCCGGTGGCACGGAAATCCGGTGCCGGTCGTCGGCGCCCGCGCTCGGCGGCCACGCATCGCGCAGCAGCCCGCGCACCGCGCGCCGGCCCGGGTTCGTGACGGTCAGCGTGACCTCGGCCGGCTCGCCGAGGCGCACGGAAGTGGTGCCACTGCGCGAAAACCGCAGCGCACGCACGCTGCCGGCGAGCAGCAGGTCCACGGCCACCAGCACGAGCAGCACCACGACGACGCCGAGCACGCCGGTCGCGGACGGGAACAGCAGCCCGACCACCAGCGCACCCAGCAGCGCCAGCAGCCCGAGCCGCCCGGTGAGGGCCACCGCTCAGCGCGGCACCGGCACGGAGGCCAGCACCCGGTCGAGGACCCCGTCGGCGGTCACGCCCTCGAGCTCGGCCTCGGGCCGCACGTCGAGCCGGTGCCGCAACGCGGGCCGGGCCAGCGCCTTCACGTCGTCCGGCGTCGCGTAGTCGCGGCCGGCGAGCCAGGCCCACGCGCGCGTGACGGCGAGCAAAGCCGTTGCGCCACGCGGGGAAACGCCGATGCGCACGGCCGGCAGCTCCCGCGTCGCGCGGCACAGGTCCACGACGTAACCGATCACCTCGGGCCCGATCGTCACGCGCGCCACGGCCTGGCGCGCGGTCGCGAGCTGCTCGGCGCCGGCGACGGGACGCAGGCCCGCGGCGGCGAGGTCACGCGGGTCGAAGCCCTGCGCGTGACGCCAGAGGATGCCGATCTCGTCCTCACGCGAGGGCGCCGGCATCGTGAGCTTGAGCAGGAACCGGTCCAGCTGCGCCTCCGGCAGCGGGTAGGTGCCCTCGTACTCCACGGGGTTCTGCGTCGCGATGACCATGAACGGATCGGGCAACGGCCGCGGCGTGCCGTCGATCGAGACCTGCCGCTCCTCCATCGCCTCCAGCAGAGACGACTGCGTCTTCGGCGGCGTGCGGTTGATCTCGTCGGCCAGCAGCAGATTCGTGAACACCGGGCCCTCGCGGAACGAGAACTCGCCGCTGTGCGCGTCGTACACGAGCGAACCCGTGACGTCGCCCGGCATCAGGTCGGGCGTGAACTGCACCCGCGTGGTCTTCAGGTCGAGCGAGGCCGCCAGAGCCCGCACCAGCAACGTCTTCGCGACGCCGGGCACGCCCTCCAGCAGCACGTGGCCGCGGCAGAGCAGCGCCAGGATGAGCCCGGTGACGGCCGCGTCGTTGCCGACCACGGCCTTGCCGACCTCGGCGCGCAGGGCGATCAGGGCCGCTCGCGCGTCTTGAGCCTGATTCGGCGCCTGCGTCTGTTCGGTACTCAAGACCGCTCCACCTCTCGTTCCACGCTGTCCAGTTCGTCCGCCAGCCGGACCAGCCCGGCTTCGTCGGCCGGGGGCGAACCGTAGAGCACGCCGCCGACCTCGGCCGGGTTGCGGCCCGTGCGCGCGCTCACCGTCTCCACGACCGCGGCCGCTTCGGCGTCGCGCGGCAAGCCGAGCGTCGTGCGCAGCCGCGCGCGGGCCGCTTCCCGCAGCGTCTCCGCCGCGTGCCCGGCCGCGCCGCCCCGGCGGTACAGCCGCGCGCGGCCCTCGGCCGTTTCCGCCGCCCGCACCACGATCGGCAACGGTTCGGTCACCACCGCGCCGAGGCGGCGTGCACGCCACAAAGCCAGCAGTACCACGGCGATCCCGGCCGTGAAGGCGCCGTAGCGCCAGCCGGGCGGGATGAGCTCGTAGAAGGACTTCTGCCCGCCGCCGAGCGCGGGATCCGCGGGCGACGGCACGTACCAGACGAGCCGCTGGTGGTCGCCCAGCAGCCGCATGCCGAGCGCGGCGTTGCCTTCGTCGGCGAGACGGTCGTTGGTCAGCGGCGCGCCCGTGCCGAGCACCGTGACGGTGCCCGAACGGTCGGCGACCTGAACGAACGTCGGCGCCGAGCCGTCGCGGTAGCACTGGCGGGCTTCGGGGTCGTCGGTGCGGAAGCGCGTGCCGCCGAGCGTGGCGGGTCCCGCGCCGACGGCCGCGCCGACTGTGCAGCCGGGGTCGAGCGTGGCGACGTCGCCGCTGCCGACGGCGCTCACCGTCGGGAGCACTTTGGACAGTGCCTCCGGACCCGGCGCCAGCAGCACGAGGTGCGCGACGCGGCGGCGCAGGTCCACGAGCCCGTCGCCCGGCACCCGGTCCGGCGCGGTGATCACGAGCGTGCCGCCGTCGACCTGCGCCAGCGCCTCGGCGATGGTGTGGACGGGGTGGACGTCTACGCCTTCTTCCTGCAGCAGGTGGGAAAGCGCGTGGCTGCCGTTCGGTTCGTAGGAACCCGGTTCGAGCTCGCCGCTCGTCTGGTCGCCGCGGCTGAGCACGAGCACGAGCCCGGCGAGCACGATCAGCAGCAGGAGCGCGAGTGGAACGCGCACGCCGCGCCAGATGCGCCGCAGATCGGGCGAAACCGAAGTGCTCGTCACGCGCCCACCAGCACCGGCCGCGCGGAGCGGGCCCGGTCTTCGACCGCGGTCACGGAGAGGTACGCGGCTTCGGTGCCGGGCCGGCCCCCGTAGTGCACGTCGTCGAAGTGCCGCGCGGCCAGCGCGAGCCCCGCGGCGAGGTCCGGCAGCAGCGCGCCCGCTTCAGCAGCGGCTTCGTCGGCCGTGCGACCGGACCGCGAGTCGAGCAGCGCCCGTTCTTCGAGACCCCGCACGATCGCGCGGAACCGCTCACGCACGGCGTCGGCGAACTGTCCTTGCGCGGCCGCCTGTTCGGCCGCCTTCCGGTACTCCGCGGCGCTGCGGCGACGGCCCGAGAAGACCTGCCGCGCCGCCTGCGCCGCGCGCCCGACCTTCCCGGCACGCAGCCGCACCACCACGATCAGCACGATCAGGAGCCCGATGATCAGCAGCAGCCCCAACGGCCCGCCCGGCACCCCGGACAGGCTGTTCAGCAGTTCGCTGAACTTCTCGCCGAGCCACTGCGCGACCCGCTGCAGCAACCCGGGTCGCGCGGCCGCGTACGCCGGGTCGCTCAGCTCCTGGATCGCTCGCAGGCGGGCCGGGTCCCGGTCGATGTCGACCGGGACGTCGGTGAGCAGGAACGTCACCACGCCTGCCGCGGCGCCGGCGGCGGGTTGAGGCCCGCGGCCCGCGCCAGCTCGATGTCCATGCCCTCGCGGCGCATCCGCTGGTCGATGTAGAGGACCACCGTGACCAGCGCGATGAACGGCGCGACGATCGTCCTCGCGATCACCGAGCCCACCGCGCTCAGCACCAGGCCGCCGGTGGTCTGGACCGGCGCCGTGGCCTGCGGGTCGAACAGGCCCGAGAACGCGCCGGAGCCCAGGTCGAACGGGATGCCGATGATCGCTGTGATCAGCCAGCCGATCACAGCGGCGAGCAGCAGGATGCCGAGCACGCGCCAGAACGCGCCCGACACGAGCGTGCGTGAACGGCCGAAGGCCTGGCGGATCGTGCCGCGCTCCAGCACCAGCGCGGGGCTCGCGAGCGCCCAGAACACGTACGGGATCACGGCCGGCAGCAGGCAGAAGATCGCGGCGACCATGGTGGCCAGCCCGTACAGGATCGTGAGGCCCAGCAACGGCAGCAGCCGCGGCGTGACCTCCTGCATGGCCGAGCGGAAGTCGACCGGGCGGCCGAGCACGGCCTTGCCCATCACGACCGTGAGGAAGCCGGTGAGGAACGTCTGGCCGAGCAGCGTGATGATCAGCGCCGGGATCAGCGACAACGCGGTGCTGCCCAGCACGTTGTACATCGCGTCGAGCGCTTCCTGCTGCGTGGCGGCCGGGCCGAGCGTCGCGACGCGGTTGAGGTCGGGCTGCACCACCAGCTGCACGATGAGGGTCAGGCCCGCCACGATCACCGCGATGACCGCCGAGGTGCCCAGGATCAGCACCGGGTAGCGGCGGATGGCGGTGATCGCGCCGTCGAGGATGTCGCCGACGTTGAGCGGGCGCAACGAGATCACACCGGGTTTGCCGAGGCCGTGCGGAGTCCAGCCGCCCTGCTGCCCGTAGGCGCCGCCGGGGTACTGCGGCATCGGCTGCCCGTACTGCTGACCGGGCGACTGCCACTGGCCACCGGACGCCGGCGTCTGCCCGCCCGGCGACTGCCAGCCGGGCGGCGGGGTCTGCGGGGTCTGGGGCTGCTGCGGAACGCCGTCGGTGCCCGGCGTCTGTCGCGCGCCTTCGGGCTGCGCGCTGTTGGACCCAGGAGCGGTGGAACCAGGAGTGCCGGACGCGGAGGCGCCGGTCTGGTCAGGGCTGGTCGGTTCGGGGCGCTGGAAACCCTGGCTCGGGGTGGGCGCGTCGTCGTCGGGCGCGCCGGACCCCGGCGAACCGGGTGTGTCTGTCATCGAAGCCCCTCGTACTCACGACCCGTCACTTGCTGCCGCTCACTCTTCCAGAGGCGCCCAAACCGGGCCAGACCTGGGGTGACACCCGGGTCGGGTGACGGCGTCGGCACGAGCGCTGCGTACGGCCCCCGTTCCCCCGATATGCTGAACGGAAGCCGGGGGCCGCCCGGCCCGTGCCGAGACCCTCCGGGACTGCCCTGATGACGCAACCGCCCTACGGCCAGGTGCCGCCTCGCGGGACCGTTCAACCGCCGCCGGTCCCGGGTCACGGGCCCGGCAGGCAGGGACCCCAAGGGCCCCCGCGGCAGGGTCCGTCGGTGCCGGGTCCGCCCCAGGGACCTCCGCAGGGGCCGCCGCCGCAGAGCCCGTGGATGGGCCAGTACCCACCGCAGCGCTTCCCTCCGCAGCACCAGAAGAAGTCGCCGGGCGCGATCATCGGGATCGCGCTCGGTGCCGTCACGGTGCTGGTGCTCGGGGTCGTCGCGATCGTCGCGCTGAACCGGCCGAGCCAGAACGTGAACGCCACCGGCTACCAGAACCCGCCGGCGTCCGCGCCGACCAGCGCGTTCGAGCTGCCGCCGAACAACGGCTCGTCCTCCACCGCCTCGTCGGCGCCGACCGAGACGTCCGAGCCGAGTTCCACCGGCCCGCAGAAGATCCTCAAGCTCGCCGACCACCCGATCCTGCAGGACCCCAACGCCGGGCTGCAGAACCGCGTCTGCGACCTGCCGGCGTGGCAGAGCACGCAGTCGGGCGCGGAAGCGTTCTTCACCGCGGCCAGCAAGTGCCTCGACGCAGCGTGGGGCCCGTTCCTCCAGGCCTACGACCTGCCGTTCACCCCGCCCGCGCTGCACTTCCCGACCGGGCCGAGCTTCGAGACCGCGTGCGGCACCATCCAGGTCGGTATCGCGACGGCGGCGTACTACTGCGAGGACAACCTGTACGTGCCCTTCGCCGGGCTGCAGACCGATCAGTACGGCAACAACCCGGGCGTCTACCTGGCGTTGTTCGCGCACGAGTACGGCCACCACGTGCAGGAGGTCGCCGGGATCATGGACGCCGCGTGGCAGAAGATCTACGCGGCCGGCCAGAACAGCCCCGAAGGCCTGGAGATGTCGCGCCGCAAGGAGCTGCAGGCCCAGTGCTTCTCGGGCATGTTCCTCGGCGCCCACGTGGACCAGGGCGGCACGATCACCCGCGACATGTACAACAAGGCCTGGAACGACCAGGAAACCCGCGGCGACAACACTTCCCACAGCCACGACCACGGCACCAACGCCCACTACGCCTACTGGTGGCGCCAGGGCGCGAAGGCCAACCGGATCGCCGACTGCAACACGTTCGCGGCGCCCTCGTCCCTGGTCAGCTAGGGATCAGGTGAGCACGCCCGGCGCACCGCAGGTGCGGTTCGAGCTGCTCGGCCACCTGCGCGCGTGGCGGGAAGATCGTGAACTCGCCCTGGGCCCGCCGGCGCAGCGCCTGCTGCTGACGGTCCTGCTCGCGCGCGGCGGCCACCCGGCCGGGCTCGACGAGCTCGTCGGCCTGCTGTGGGAGGACGACGCGCCGGCCAGCGCGGCCAACGTGATCCAGCGCTACGTCGGCGCGTTGCGGCGTCTGGTGGAACCCGGCCTGCCCGCGCGGACGCAGGGCTCGTGGCTGGTGCGCGATTCGAGTGGGTACGCGCTGCGGCCCGGTGCCACGACGTCGGATCTCGCCGAGTTCCGCGCGTTCGCCGAGCAGGCCCGGCAGGTCGAGGAGTCGGGCGAGGCGATGGCCTGGTTCGTCAAGGCCCTGGACCTGTGCCGCGCCACCGCCGGAGCCGGGGCGGCCGTGCCGTCGCGCGTCGCCGCGCTGCTGGCCCGCATCGACCGCGAGGTCGCCGCGGTCCTGATGCAGGCCGCCGATCTCGCCCTCGAAACGGGGCAGTCGCCGCAGCCGCTCTTGCCGCACCTGCAGCGGGTGGCCGCGCTGGACCCGTTCGACGAAGGCGTGCACGCGCGCCTGATTCGCGTGCTCGCGGCGCTCGGACGCCGAGCGCTCGCCCTCGAGGTCCACCGGGCGATCCGGGACCGGCTCGTCGACGAGCTGGGCGTGGAGCCCGGGCCCGAGCTGGCCCGAGTCCAACGGGAGCTGCTCGCCGAACCGGAGCGCCGGCCCGAACGGCCGGCCGCTCCACGAGTGCGGCCCGCGCAGCTGCCACCGGGTTTGGCCGCCTTCACGGGGCGCGACGCCGAACTGACCACGTTGTCCCGCGTCCTGGAGCCGGCCGCGGACGCCGGGACCATGCGGCTGGCGGTGATCGACGGCCTCGCGGGCGTGGGCAAGACGTCCCTGGCCGTCCGCGTGGCCCACCGGGTGGCGGCGCAGTTCCCCGACGGCCAGCTGTATGTCGATCTGCGCGGCTTCGACCCCGGCGGCGCGGTGGTGGACCCGGCCGACGCGTTGCGGGGTTTCCTCGAAGTGCTCGCGCCCGGCTCGGTGCCCACCGGGCTGAACGCACGCAGCGGTCTGTACCGCAGCCTGCTGGTCGGCCGCCGGATGCTCGTGGTGCTGGACAACGTCCGCGACGCCGAGCAGGTCCGGCCGCTGCTGCCCGGGACACCGGGCTGCGCGGTGATCGTGACCAGCCGCAACAACCTCGCGTCCCTGGTCGTCTCCGACGGCGCCGAGGTGCTGACGCTCGACACCCTCACCGAGGACGAAGCCCGCCACGCGCTCGGCCGGCGGCTCGGCGAAGAGCGGGTGACGGCCGAGCCCGAGGCCGCCACCGAGATCATCCGGTTGTGCGGCCGGCTGCCGCTCGCGCTGGCGATCGTCGCGGCCCGCGTGCGCACGCGTCCGCAGCTCACCCTGGCCGCCCTCGCCACGATGCTGCGCGAAACCCGCGGCACTTTGGCGGCCTTCCGCACCGACGACGTGGGCGACGTCCGCACCGTCTTCTCCTGGTCGTACCGGACTCTCGACGAGGCGGCGGCGCGGCTGTTCCGGCTGCTGTCCCTGCACCACGGCGTCGACATCTCCGCCGAGGCCGCGGCGAGCCTCGCCGGCGTGCCGCTGCCGCATGGCCGCGAACTGCTGGAAGAACTCACGCGCGTCCGGTACCTCACCGAGCACCGGCCGGACCGCTTCACCGCCCACGATCTGGTTCGCGCGTACGCCCTGGAGCTGATGGAGGCCACGGACTCACCCGAGGAGCGGGCGGCGGCGCTGCGGCGGCTGGTCAACCACTACCGGTGCGTCGCCCACGCGGCCACCCTGGCGCTGCGCCCGGTGCGGCCACCCAACGACCGCGTACCGGTGGCGGAGCCGGGTGTGACCGTGACCCGGATCGGCGGGTACGACGACGGCGTGGCGTGGTACGAGGCCGAGCTGCCCACCCTCACCCTGCTGGTCCGGGAGCTGGCCGCGACCCCGGCACTGCGCTGCGAAACGGCGCCGCTGGCGCTTTCGCTGGCCATGCCCTACGAGCAGTTCGTCCGCGGTGAGGAATGGGCATCGGGCATCGAACTGGCACTGGAGACCATCGACGGCGCCGACCCGCTGGTCGCGCAGCTGCACCGGAGCCTCGGTCTGGCGTACTACACCGTGCAGCGTCACGAGGACTGCCTGCGTGAGCTGGGCCGCTCGATGGACCTGCAGACCGACGACGCCGAGCGGGCCTACCTGCACATCAACCTCGGGCAGATCCTGGGCGATGTCGGCGGCCCGGACCGGTACGCCGAAGCCGTCGACCACTTCCGGCGGGGCATGGAGCTGCATCGAGCCGTCGGCAACACCAAAGCCGAGATGATCGCGATGGCCGGGATCGCCTACCCCCTGGCCAAGCTCGGCCGGCTCGACGAGGCGGTGGCATTGGCGGAGCACGCGGCCGAGCTCTGCGAAGCGGCCGGCGAAGAACTCGCGCTGCGCACCGCGCAGGGGGCGATCGCTCAGGTCCGGCTGGCGGCGGGCGACCTGGCCGGGGCCACGGAGATCTGGCGTACCTCGATCGATCGGTTCCGCGCGTCGCAAGGCTGGCGCTGGGCGCTGCAAGTGCTGGAGCAGGTGGTCAAGGCGCACACGGAAGCCGGTGACCACGAGCAGGCAAGGCGCTTCGTGCGCGAGGCCGTCGACATCATCGAGGAACACGACGTGCCGGACGCCTACGGTGCCCGGCGGCAGCTCGGCGAGATCGAGCGCGCGCTCAGTGCAGGAGGGCCAGTTTCCCCGAGCCCCGGATGACCAGGAACGCGTACATGCCGCCCGCGAAGCACGCGAACACCAGCAGCACGAGCGCGACCGGGCCGCGCGCGTCCTGAGCGCCCGCCGAGGCGTCGGCCGCGCTGACGGTGATCGCGCCGTCGGCCGGAGCGTCCACGGGCACGCCGACCTCGACGCGTTCGCCCTTGGCGTGGCCGCAACCGTTGAGCGTGCCCTGGCGCGGCTTTCCGCCGAGGCTGAACGTGACGGATTCGACCGGGTTGCCCGCCGAACACTCGGCCGGCTGGGTCACCTCCGCCTGCACGGGCGCGCCGGCGTCGTTGCCCGCGATGCCGAACAGGCCGGGCCCGGCGAGCCACGCCAGCACCACCACGAGCACGCCGGCGGCAGCCGGGATGCCCACCTGCAGCCACCTCTGGACTGAGGTCTTGCTCGTGAGGTCGGAGAGCTGCACGCCGCCATGGTTCCAGATCCACGGGGCAAAACCCAGTGAGGTCCCGGCGGCCCGGTCACCGTCCGCCGATCGGCCGTCACCCAGCGGTCAGGAAGTCACGGCGCAGGATTCGACGGCTCAGGATTCGACCTTGTCGGCCGAGGTGACCTTCTTGACGTACAGCAGCCGGTCGCCCGGTTCGATCGCGTCGGCCTGCGGAGCGTCGACGCGGTACAGCACGCCGTCGCGGACCACGCCCAGCACGATGTCGGGCAGGTGCCGCGGCGAACCGCCCTCCTCGGACGGCTCCACGGCGCGCTCGGCGATCGCCAGCCCCGACTCCGGCGTAATGAGGTCCTCGACCATGTCGACCACGAGCGGCGTCGACGTCGCCATGCCCAGCAGGCGCCCGGCCGTCTCGCTCGACACCACGACCTGGTTCGCGCCCGACTGCTTGAGCAGGTGGACGTTCTCCGCCTCCCGCACCGACGCCACGATGTGCGACTTCGGCGCCAGCTCACGCGCGGTGAGCGTGACCAGCACGGCGGTGTCGTCGCGGTTCGGGGCCACGACCACGGCCTTCGCGTGCTGCACGCCGGCCACGCGCAGCACGTCGGCCCTGGTCGCCGAGCCGTGCACGGTCACCAGGCCCATCGAGCTGGCCGCCTCCAGCGCCTGCTGGTCGGTGTCGACGACGACGATGCGGCTGGGCTGCACGTCCTCGTCACCGAGCAGCGCGTTGACGGCCGAGCGGCCCTTCGTGCCGAACCCGACGACGACGGTGTGGTCGCGCACCTTCGTCCTCCACTTCTGGATCTTGAATGCCTGCCGGGAGCGCTCCGTGAGCACCTCCAGCGTGGTCCCGACGAGGACGATGAGGAAGAGCACGCGCAACGGCGTGATGATGAGGACGTTCACCAGCCGCGCGGAGGCCGACATCGGCGCGATGTCGCCGTAGCCGGTCGTGGAGAGCGAGACGGTGGAGTAGTAGATCGCGTCGAGGAAGGACACCCCGTCGCCGTTGACGTCGCGGTAGCCGCCGCGGTCGGCGAACACGATCAGCACCGTGGCCAGCAGCGCGAGCAGTGCGCCGATGATCCGCTTGACGATCGAGCGCATCGGGCTCGACGTGAACTCCGGCATCCGGATCACGCCGACGAGCTCGTGGTCGGGGCGGTCGTTGAGCCGGACGTTCAGGGGCAGCCGTTTCAGGGCTTTCATGCACCGGCTCCCCGCGGGTGTTCGGCGTCACTCACAGCGGGGAGGATAGCCGAAGGTCATCTCCCGCACACCCGTCGCGGTGATCACGTTATGGCAGGCTGGACGCATGTCCGACTCCAGCAGGCCGCAACGGCCCGCCTACTGGCTGGCCGGTTTCCTCGCCTCCGCCGGCCTGACGCACTTCCTGCGCCCCAAGCAGTACGACGCGCTGGTACCGGAGGAGCTCCCCGGTTGGCGTCGCGCGTGGACGTACGCCTCGGTGCGGCGGAGCTCGGGGTGGCCGCGGCCATCGCGCTGCCGCGGACGCGCCGGCTGGGCGGGCTCGCGGCGGCGCTGCTGTTCGTGGGCGTGTTCCCGGGCAACGTGAAGATGGCGCTGGACTTCGAGCGCAAGAAGCTGGCGGCGCCGGTGCGCGCGGCGGCGTGGTTCCGGCTGACGGCGCAGTGGCCGCTCGTCAAGTGGGCGTTGAAGGTCCGCGACAACGCTTGAAGCTCACTCCCGCGGGACGCTGCGGAGCAGGTCGCGCAGGCCTTCGGCGTCGAGGAGGTCGGCGGGACTGAGCGTGTGACCGTGGCGGACGTAGTGGAACGCGGCGCGCACGCGGTCCACCGGCACGTTCTTCAGCGCGGCCCACGCGAGCCGGTACGCGCCGAGCTGCACGGCCAGCGCGGGCAGGCGGTCGGCTGACGGCACGGAGCCGGTTTTCCAGTCCACCACGGTCCAGCCGCCGTCGGGATCCGCGTAGACGGCGTCCATCCGGCCGCGCACGGTGATGCCCTCGACGTCGGCCGAGAACGGCACCTCCACGGCCAGCGGCACGCGTTCGGCCCACTCGCTGCGTTCGAAGGCTTCTTGCAGCGCCTCGAAATCCGAGTCGGGAGCCTCGCCGAGGTCGGCGGCGCCGGGCAGGTCGTCGATGTCGAGCAGGCCCTCGCCGGAGAAGCGCTGTTCGAGCCACGTGTGGAACGCCGTGCCGCGGCGAACGAAAGTGTTCGGCGGCAAGGGAAGCGGGCGGCGCAGCTTCCGCGCGAGGGCTTCGGCGTCGGCGGCGAGCTCCACGAGCTGGCTCACGGAAAGCTGGGCCGGGAGCACGACCCGGTCCACAGTGGCCTGGGCGCGGGCGCGTTCGGCGAGCAGGACGTCGGTGTCGGCGGCCCAGCCGTCGGGGTCTTCGGGATCGACTTCGTCTTCGTCGGAATCGTCGTCTTCGTCGTAGGTTTCTTCGTCCTCGTAAGGTTCTTCGTCGAACTCGTCGGGTTCGGGCGGGAGCGGCACCTCGTCGTCCTCGCCGATGCCGAAGAGTTCCGGCTGCTCGGGTTCGGCCTTCGCGGGTTCGGGCCCTTCGGGCGTTTCGGGTGTTTCAGGTGTTTCAGGCAACGCCGCCATCGCCGCGAACACCATCTCGACGCCCGTCGACACCCCGGTCCGCCGGTCGCCCAGCGGGTCGACGGGCCAGCTCGCCTTGCGGGAGTCCGCGACCAGCGGGTTCTCCTCGTCGTCGGCGGGTTCGTCGGCCCACGCGTCGAGCACGCCGATCGGCGGGTCGGCCTCGCGCACGACGTCGGCGATCTCCGTGAGGAACACCGACGGTCCCTTCGCGCGTGTACTGCTCTCGTTCCACCAGTGGCCGGACACGATGAGCGCGCGTTCCGAGCGCGTGAGGGCGACGTAGCAGAGCCGACGTTCCTCGTCGGCCTCCCGCTCGGCGAAGCCCTCCTCGTGCAGTTCGAGGGCCTCCTGCACCTCTTTGCGGTCGAACCCGTCGGAAACTCGCAGCTCCGGCAGGTCGGCCGAGTCGCCGCGCAGCAACGCGGGCAGCGACGTCGACGTGCGCAGCCACGAGGAGGACCGGCGCTTGCTCGGGAACACCTCGGCCACGAGGTGCGGCACGGCCACGACCTCCCACTCCAGCCCCTTGGCGGAGTGCACGGTGAGCACCTGCACGCGGTCGGGTACGACCTCGACCTCGCCGGGCGTGAGGCCGTCCTCGGCGTGGGCGGCGGTGTTGAGGTAGTCCACAAAGGACAGCAGGGTCGCGGTCGGCGCCGTCTCGGCGTAGTCGGTGACGACCTCCGCGAACGCGTCGAGGTGCGCGCGGCCGGCCGAGCCGGGGCGGGCCAGGGACTCGACGTCGAGCAGCATCGTGCGTTCGACGTCGGTCACCAGCTCGGGCAACGACTGGTCGAGGCGCCGGCGCAACGCGGCCAGCTCCGCGCCGATGCGCCGGATCCGCCGGTAGCCGTCCTCGGAGTAGCGCTCGGGCTTGCCGGGTTCGTCGACGGCGTCGATGAGCCCGGCCTGCTCGGCGCGTTCGGTGACGAGCACGGGTTCGTCTTCGGAATCCCCCTGCGGTGCGGGCGAGGACAGCTCCCCCGCACGTCGCCACAGCGCGGCCAGGTCCGCCGCCGCGAGCCGCCACCGTGCACCCGTGAGCAGGCGGGCCGCCGCGCTGCCGGCGAGCGGATCGGCCAGGACCCGCAGCGTGCTGACGAGGTCGGCGACCTCCGGTTCGTCGAGCAGCCCGCCGAGGCCGACGACCTCCACCGGCAGCCCGCGCATCCGCAGCTCGGCCGCGATCGGCGCCATGTCCGCGCGCCGGCGCACCAGCACGGCGGCTGTCGGCGGCTTGCCCGTCTCCTCCTTTTCGGCGAGCCAGCGCCGCGCCAGCGCGTCGGCCACCCACTCGCGTTCGGCGCGCACGTCCGGCAGCAGCGCCACGGCGATGTCCGCCGGGCCGGCGCCGTCGCGCGCCCGCAGCGGTTCGACGCCGAGGCCGCGCGCCCGCAGCGGCTCGGCCACGGCGTTGGCCAGGTCGAGGATCTGTGGTGGGTTGCGGAAGCTCGTGAGCAGGCCGAACTGGTGCGCGGGCGCGAGCCGTCCATCGTCGCGGCGCGGGAAGTCGGTGGTGAAGCGCGGCAGGTTGGCCGCCGAAGCGCCACGCCAGCCGTAGATGGCCTGCGCCGGGTCGCCCACGGCCGTGACCGGCATCGGCGCGTGGTCTCCCCCGCCGAACAGCGACCGCAGCAGCACGCGCTGCGCGTGGCCGGTGTCCTGGTACTCGTCGAGCAGCACGGCGCCGTAACGCTCGCGTTCGCCGGTGATCACGGCCGGGTAGCCGTCGGCCAGCTGCGCCGCCAGCGACATCTGGTCGGCGAAGTCGAGCGCGCCCTCGGCCCGTTTGCGCCGGTGGTACGCCTCGACGAGCGGCAGCAACGCCAGCCGGAACCGTTGCGCCGCCATCACTTCCTGCAGCTTCTGCGGCAGCGCCGCCCGCTGGCCCTTGGCGCGCGGCGCGTTCTCGATCACCTCGCACAGCCACGTCGTGTACTCCGCGAGCCGTTCCGTCGACACGAGGTGCTCGCCGAGCTCCCCGGCCAGCGCGAGCAGCTGCGCCGTGACCGACGACGGCACCCGGTCGGTGTCGAGGTCGTCGTCCCAAGTGGACACCACGCGGTGCGCGAGCTGCCACGAAGACGTCTCCGACAGCAGCCGCACACCCGGCTGCACCGGCAGCCGCAGGCCGTGTTCCGACAGCAGCCGCCCGGCGTACGCGTGATAAGTCAGCACGGTGGGCTCGCCCGCGACGACCGTGGCGCGCAACCCGCCCGACGGGTCGAGTTTCTCCAGCAGTCCGGACCCGGCCAGGCGCCGCAGCCGGGCACGAACGCGTTCGCCGAGCTGGCGCGCGGCCTTGCGCGTGAACGTCAGGCCCAGCACGCGCTCGGGGCTCACGATCCCGTTGGCCACCAGCCACACCACGCGCGCGGCCATCGTCTCCGTCTTGCCCGCGCCGGCACCGGCGACGACGAGCGACGGCTCGACGGGCGAGGCGATGACCGTGGCCTGCTCGGGAGTCGGGCGGTGCAGGCCGAGCGCGTCGGCGATCTCCGCGGGCTCGACCGGGTTGGCGATGAGCCGGAAGCTCACGGGCCGGTCACCTGCCTGCCCTCGGGGCGCAGCGGGCAACACCCACGGGCGGGACAGCGGTCGCAGTCCGGGTTCTCGTGGGCCTGGTAGTCGGGCCCGGCCGCGGCGGCCGCCGCCGAGCGGACGAGGTCGAGCCATTGCCGGCCACCGTCGTCGTCGAGCGGCGGCTGGTCGCGTTGCGTGGCGCCGGTCTTGTTGTTCGTCTTCGCGACGTACACCAGCCGCGCGCCACCCGGGGTGTTCTTGCCTTCGATCGCGCCGAGCAGCACCGCGAGCTGGTACGCGGCGAGCTGCGGGTGCTGCTCGGCGTCGGCGCTGGACACGGGCACCTTGCCGGTCTTGATGTCCACGATCACCGGCCGGCCGTCCTTGTCCAGCTCCACGCGGTCGACGCGGCCGCGCAGCATCACCCGTACCTCGTCGTCGCCCATCGGCAGCTCGACCTCGATGTCCTGCTCGACGCCCGCCTCGATCAGCTCCTTGCGGCTGCCTTCCAGCCACGCCACGAAGTTGCGCAGCATCTGCTCCACGCGGTTGCGCTCGCGCCGGGAGAACCACGGGGCTCCCGCGTCCACGCGCACCCACGCGTCGTCGAGCGCGGCCTGGATCTGGTCTTCGGTGCGGCCGCCGGCGACGGCCTGCGCGAGGCCGTGCACCAGCGTTCCCGTGACGGCGGCGAGCTGCGCGGGGTCGCTGCCGCCGTGGCGCTCGACGAGCCAGCGCAGCGGGCACTTGACCAGGATTTCCACTGTGGACGGTGAGATCCGCATGAGGTCGCCGGGTTTGTGCACCGGGTCGTCGGTGGAGGAGGGCAGCAGGCCGTACCACGTGCTGGGGTGCGCGCCGGGCACGCCGGCGTCGGCCAGCCGCGCGAGCTGCTTCGCCGCGCGGGCCCGCCGCTCGGGGTCGGCCTTGTCGTCGCACACGACCTCGCGCAGCTCGCCGACGAGCTCGGCCAGCACCAGCGACCGGCCGGGTGGCTTCATGCGGGAATCGAGCGCACCGTCGTCGGCGCCGTTCTCCTCCAGGTCGTCGAGGAAGCGCGACGGCTGCTCGTCTTCGCCCGCCACCGCGGTGACCAGCAACGTCCGGCGCGCGCGGGCGGCGGCGACGTAGAACAAGCGCCGCTCCTCGGCCAGGATCGGGGCGATGGCCGACACCTTGTCACCATCGTCCACTCCGGACAGCAGGTCGACGAGCCGCTCCACGCCGAGCAGGGAACCGCGCAGCCGCAGGTCCGGCCACGCGCCTTCCTGCACGCCGGCCACGGCCACGACCGTCCACTCGCGACCCGCGGCCGCGTGCGCGGTCAGCAGCGACACGCCCTCGCCCGGGATCGCCGCGGGCGCCAGCGTGTCCCCCGCGATGTTCTGCGACGACAGGTAGTCGGCGAACGACGCGACGCTCGCGCGGGGCAGCCGGTCGACATAACGACCGGCGGCGTCGAACAACGCGACCACGGCGTCGAGGTCGCGGTCGGCCTGCGCGCCGAGCGAGCCGCCGCGGTCGACGAACCGCAGCAGCCGTTCCTGCAGGCCACTGGCCTCCCACAGCTCCCACAGCACCTGTTCCACGCCTTCGCCGCGCGCGACGGCCTGGTGCGTGACGCTCAGCAGCTTGCCGACGCGGCGCACGGGCGTCGCTTCGGCGTCGGCGAGCCCGACCAGGATGTCGCCGCCGCGCAGGGCTTCCACGAGCAGCTCGTCGCTGGAGCGCTGGCCACCGCCGGCCAGCTCCAGCCGGCGCAGACCGCGGCGGACGCGGCGCAACGCGAGCGGGTCGGCACCGCCCAGCGCCGAGGACAACAGCATTTCGGCGAGGTCGACGTCGAGCAGCTCCGGCTGAGCGGCGATCCGCAGCACGGCCAGCAGCGGCCGGACGGCGGAGTGCTTGGCCAGCGGCAGCTCTTGCGTCGCCGAGCCGATCGGCACCCCCGCCGCGCGCAAAGCTCGTTGCAGGACCAGGAAAGTCCGCGCGGGCGAGCGCACGAGCACCGCCATTTCGGACCACGGCACGCCGTCGACGAGATGGGCGCGGCGCAGCTGGTCGGCGATCCAGCTCGCCTCGGCGGCGGGCGTCGGCATCAGCCGGACGCGGACCTTGCCGCCGCGTTTTCCGGGGGGTGACACGAGTTTCCGATGCTGCGACGCACCCGGCAGCGTCGCGCCGAGCTTCGTCACGGCTTCGCGCACGGCGGGGGCGAGGCGGTGCGAGGTGGTGAGCGTGACCGTGCGATCGCCCTCGGCGTCCGTGTCGGCGAACAGCCGGGGATCGGCGCCGCGGAAGGAGAACACGGACTGGTCGGGGTCGCCGGCCACCACGAACTCGGCCGCGGTCTGGCCGATCTGGCGGATCAGCTGCACCTGCAGCGGGTCGAGGTGGTGGGCGTCGTCCACGAACAGGTGCCGCACGCGGCCGCGCTCGCGCTCCCGCAGCTCCTCGTCGTCTTCGAGGGCGAGCAGGGCGGAGGTGACCAGCTCGGCGGCGTCGAGCGCGGGCGCGCTGCGGACGCCGAGCGCGTTGCCGCCCGCGCCCTGCAGCTGCGTGACCTCCTCGTACTGCGCCCAGAAGTGCCCGGCCGCGACCCACTCCTCGCGGTCCTTGCGGTGGCCCAGCTCCACGAGGTCCTCGGGGCCGAGCCCACGCTCGGCCGCGCGCATCAGCAGGTCGCGCAGCTCTTCGGCGAAGCCCGGCACGAGCAGCGCCGGCCGCAGCTGGTCGGGCCAGTCGGGCGCGCCGACATCGAGGTCACCCTGCAGCAGCTCGCGCACGACCACGTCCTGCTCCGCGCCGGCCAGCAACCGCGGCGGCGGCAGCTCTTCGGCGAGGGCTTCGAGGCGAAGCAGCGAAAACGCGTACGAGTGCACCGTGCGCACGAGTGGTTCACTCACCGTGCGCGGCAGCACCGACGACTGCTCCGGATCGGACGTGAGGCGGCGCGTGATGTCGGCCCGCAGCGCGTCGGCCGCGCGGCGCGACGAGGTGAGCACGAGCACGCTCTCCGGGTCGGCGCCGTCGGCGATGCGGCGCGCGGCCGCGGTGGCGAGCAAGGTCGTCTTGCCCGTGCCGGGGCCGCCGAGCACGCGGAGGAACCCGGCGGGCGTGGACAGCAGTCGGCGCGCGCCCACGTCCCAGGTGAACGTGGGTGCGCCGGCGGCGGGCGGGCGCACGAGCCGCGCCTGTCCGTGTGCCGTTCTCCGCCCGTTCACACCAGCGATGGAACCATGCTGACACGCACGGGTGGCGCACCGGCACGCCTTTCCCGGGTCGGGACGTTGAACTGTCGGTGTGGTGCGGCAAAGTGCGGGGATGGACGACGAACTGCACGAACGGATCCGGGCTGTCATCAAGGACGTCCCCGCGGGGACCGTCGCGACGTACGGCGACATCGCCACGCTCAGCGGCGCACCCTCGCCCCGGCTGGTCGGGCGGGTGCTCGCCGAAGACGGGCACGACCTGCCGTGGCAGCGGATCCTGCGCGCCAACGGCACTCCGGCGCCTCACCTGGCCCACCGCCAGCTCGAACTCCTGCGCGCGGAAGGCGTGCTCGCGGACGGCCAGCGCGTGGACTTGCGCAAGTACCGCTGGCAGCCGGACGGGTTGGCGGACGAGGACGCTCCCGTCGGGCTCTTTGAGATCCCCGATATTTAGGTTAGGTTTGCCTAATGGCGCTGCTAGCTTCGCACCGCGGCCGGGTCACCGCGGTCCGGCGGGTCACCCCGCAGATGGTGAGGATCACGTTCGACTGCAGAACACTCGCCGCGACCGAGGGCTTCGGGCCCGACGCGTACGTGAAGGTGTTCTTCCCGCTGCCAGGCCAGGACGAGCCGCAGCTGCCGCCCGCGCCGTCGAGCGGCGACGTGGTGTCCTGGTACAAGACCTACCTCGCGATGCCCGACGGCGTCCGGCCGCCGATGCGCACCTACACCGTGCGCGCGCTGCGGCCCGAGCTCGACGAGGTCGACGTCGACTTCGTCCTGCACGACGACAATCTGGGCCCGGCTTCGGCGTGGGCCGCGCGGGCGGCGGTCGGCGACCTGGTGGCGTTCGTGGGCCCGCACAGTCTGTACGAGGTGCCGCACGCAGTGGAGTGGCAGCTGCTCGTGGGCGACGAGACCGCACTGCCGGCGATCGGCGCGATCGTGGAGCACCTGCCGCGCTCGGCCCGCGCGTCGATCTACGTCGAGATCCCGGACCGCGCCGAACGCCAGACGTTCGAGACCGCCGGCGCCGTCGAGCTGCACTAGATCGTGCGCGGTAACCGGCCCCACGGCGAGGCGTTGCTCGACGCCGTGCGCGCCGCAAGCCTGCCCGGCGGTGCGCCGTACGCCTGGGTTTCGGGCGAGGCCGACATCGTGAAACACGTCCGCCGCCACCTCGTCCGCGACCGCGGCTTCGACAAGGCGGCCATCTGCTTCACCGGCTATTGGCGCCACGGCCTCAGCGAGGACGCGGTCGGGCGCGAGCGCGTGGAAGCGGCGTCCTGACCTCAGGCGGCCAGGACCTGTTCCCGCAGGATGTCGGCGTGGCCGCAGTGGTGGGCCAGCTCGCGCAGCACCTGCAGGTACACCCAGTGAACGGTGCGCGGGCCGGACCGGTGGCCGGTCACGACGGCGTCCAGCGCCAGGTCCGCGACCGCGGTCCGCGCCGTGGCGCAGGCTTCCCGGTAGGCCGCCGTGACCGAGGCGACGGTGTCGTCGTCGGCGAGCCGGAACGACTCGTCCGGGCTCCGCACCAGCCCCAGCTCACCGCGGGACGTGCCGCCGACGCATTCCTCGAACCACACGCGCTGCATCCACGTGACGTGCTTGAGCAGCCCGAGCAGCGTGGTCGCCGACGGCACGAGGCGGCGGCGGGCCTGCTCCTCGGTGAGCCCGTCGAGCGTCTTCTCGAGGCCCACGCGGTATTCCTCGATGAACGCCTCGAGCTGGGTCCGTTCGTCGTCCAGCGGCACCGCGAACGAACCCCTGAACTCACCCATCAAGCCCTCCCCAGTGTCGAGACCACCAGCTTCACCAAAGCGCCGAGCCGTTGCCGGTCGGGTTGAACCGTCGGAATGCCCTGCGCTTCCAGCGGCGCCGCGGTCACCGGGCCCACGCAAAAGGTCTTGATCGCACCACGCCGGAGGACGTCGTGGGCGCCGGTGCCGGCGGTCAGCGTGAGGAAGTTGGTGGCGGCCGGCGCGCTGGTGAAGACGAGGGCTTCGACCTCGGCGGCGAGGATGTCGTGGGCCAGGGAGACGACCGGGGCGGTGTCGGCGGGTGAGTGCCAGCGGTAGGGCTGCACGGCGACGACCTCGGCGCCGACCAGAAGACCGGTGAATTCCGGCAGCGGGGCGCCGTGGAGCTGGACGGCAACGCGGGAACCGACCACGCCCGCGGAGACCAGCTCTCCGAACAGCTCGGCGTTGCTCTCCCCCGGCGCCGAAAACTCCTCGCGCAAGCCCGCGCCCCGCACCGCGCCGACGGCTTTCGGGCCGCGCGCGAAGATGCGGGACGCGCCCAGAGCCGTGAGCAGGTCGGCTTTGAGGCCCCAGCCGTCGGCGGCGGCGAGCCAGCCGCGGAAGCCGGCGCCGGTCGTGACGGCCGTGAACGCCACCGGCGCGGCGAGCACGGCTTCGGTACTGAGCCGCAGCTCGGGGTCTTCGGCGAGGGGCACGATGGTGATCGTCGGCGCGTGGCGCACCTGCGCGCCGTAGCGAAGCAGCGCCGAGATGAGGTCGTCGGCGCGGCGTTCGGCCGTGACGCCGATCCGCACCCCGTCCAGCTCACCCATAGGTCGCGCCCATCTCCCTGATCGCCTCCGCGAGCTGCGCCCGCAGGTCCGCCGGCTCGAGCACCTCCAGGTGCGGCCCGAACCGCAGCAACTCGCCGATCGCGGGCTCCCCCGGCTCGACCGGCAGCTGCATCGTGAGCCAGCCTTCCTCATCCGCGACGGCGCCGCCGTCCCGGGCCTCGCGCAGCGCCCGCGCGCCGACGCTGCCCGCGTAGAACGGCAGCAGCCCCTGCGCCCGCGGCGACAGGCGCACGGTCGCGAGCCGCGGGTACATGCGCCGTTCGAACTGCTCCGACCACTCCTGCCAGTAGCGAGGCAGGTCGAAATCCGCCGGTCGCTCGAAGTCCTCGCCGAGGTCCGTGAGCTCCCGGATCCGCGAAATCCGGTACGTGCGATCGGTCCCCTCGCACCGCCCGGCGAGGTACCAGTTGCCCGCCTTGAGAATCAGGCCGAGCGGCTCCAGTACGCGCTCGACCTCGCGTTGACCCCAGCGTTCGTAGCGGATCCGGACGCGGTGGCTCGTCCACACGGCGTCGGCGACCTCGGACAGCACCGGCAGGCTCTCGATCCCGCGGTGCCACCCGGGCACGTCGAGGTAGAACCGCTCGGCGACGCGGCCCGCACGGCTGCGCAGCTCCTTCGGCAACGCGGCGTACAGCTTGAGCTGCGCCGCCGCCAGCACCGTGCCGAGCCCCAGCTCCGCGGCGGCGACGGGCAACCCGGCCAGCGAAAGCGACTGCGCCTCCTCCTCGGTGAGCCCGGTCAGCCGCGTGCGGTAGCCGTCGACCAGCTGGTAGCCGCCGGTGCGGCCGCGGTCGGCGTAGACGGGCACGCCGGAAGCCGACAGCGCGTCGATGTCGCGGTAGACCGTGCGGACCGAGACCTCCAGCTCGGCCGCCAGCTCCTCGGCCGTCATCCGGCCGCGGTTCTGCAGCAGGAGAAGCACCGTGAGCAGCCGGGACGCGCGCATGAATCGAGTATGACCGAAAATCCTGACACAAGCTGACAGGTATGGGCGGTTGAGTGGTCCCCATGAACACGTTCAGCATGAAGAACTGGGACGAACACCTCGCCAGCGGCAGCGAAGGCGGCCCGCGCGTGGCCTACGCGCACGCCACGATGGAGTACAGCGGCGTGATCGAAGGTGAGTCGATCTGCGATTACCTGCTGTACTACGCGGGCGAGGGTTACGACGGCGGCGGCACCACGTCACCGAGCTTCGAGCGGTTCGACGCGACCGTGGACGGCCGCCGCGGCACGTTCGTGGTCCGGCACGAGGGCGGTTTCGACCCGAAGGGCATCTGGTCGAAGTTCGACGTCGTGGCCGGCTCGGCGACGGGCGAGCTCACCGGCCTGACCGGGTCGGGCACGGTGAAGGGCACGATGGGCGAGCCGACGGTGTCGTACACCTTCGACTACGCGCTGAGCTGAAGGAGGCCGCTGTGCTCGAGGTGTCACGCAAGCAGGTGATGGCGTACCGGGTCGCGCGGCACGGGCTGCACCGGGACTTCGCGGACCCGGTGGCGTCGCCGCTGTTCGACCTCGGCCTGCAGGACAGCATGCGTGACACCGCCCTGCTCGCCCTCTCGGCGCGGTCTTCGTCGCCGGTGGTACCGACGTCCCTTGTGGACGATCCGCGCGTGGTGCTCGTCTGGTCCCACCGCGGCGCCCCGCACTTCCACCGGCGCGAGGACCTGCGCGAGCTCGTGACCTCGCTGATCCCCCTCGACGACGCCGACGCCCTGGCCCGGATGCTGTGGCAGAAGAAGGAAATCGGCGCGACGGGCGTGCCCGCGTCGGAGGTGCTCTTCACCGCCGCTCGGGCCATCCGCAAGGTCGTGACGCAGCCGATGTCGAAGGGCGCCGCGAGCGCCGCCGCCACGCGTGAGCTGCCGGATTCGTATTCGCGCTGGTGCCGGCCCTGCAACGCCACGCACATCCAGGAGCAGCTCATGCGCCTGGCCACCCTCCACGGCGGCGTGCGCCTGGAGGCCGACCAGTCCCCGGCGACGCTCGCGCCGCTGGAAAACCGCGGCCGCATGCGGACTTCACCCGACGCAGCCGCCGTATCACGCGTCGTGCGCGGCTACCTGGTCGCCAACGGTCCCGCCACGCAGGGCGACGCGGCGGGTTTCGTGGGCACGGCGAAGACGGCTCTGTCGGCTGCCTGGCCTGACGATCTGGCCGAGGTCAAAGTGGACGGTCGCCGGGCCTTCCTGCCCGCCGACCAGGTGACCGCGCTGGAGAACCCGCCGACCCCGTCGGTGGTCCGGCTGCTGCCGCCGCTGGACCCGTTCACGCAGGCCCGCGACAAAACCGTGCTGGTGCCGGACAAGGCCCGCGCGAAGGAAGTGTGGGAAATCCTCGGCAGCCCCGGCGCCCTACTGGTGGACGGCGAAGTGATGGGCGTCTGGCGCACCCGCGGCTCCGGCAAACGCCTGGCCTTCACCGTGACCGCCTTCGACCCACTCCGCGCGGCGGATCGGGATGCGGCTGAGGAAGAAGCCTCCCGGGCCGCCGCGGCGCGGGGGTACGCGGACTTCTCCGTCACCTGGGCTTAGTCCGTGTCTTCAAACCGTTGAGTGACGCGCGCGCGGCGGACCGACGACCAGGGTCCGCTACGCGGTGGACGGCAAGGGCCGCCGTGGTCGCTGCCGGGCCGGGCTGCGACGGCAAGCAGTTGCAGGCGGTTCTGCCCGGCATCCGGGTACCGCGTCGAAGGTGGGCAGCCGCGAATCTGGCCGGAGGACAAGACTTACACCTCCGCAGCCAACCGACCGAACTGCGCGGGTGCGGGATCAGGGCCGTGATCTCCGAACCGCGGCGCCGTCGTAGTGGCCGTCATCATCGTTCACGGGTTCGCCCTGATCGTCGAGTTCCAGCACTTTGGCGAAGATCGCGAACAGAGCCTCCATCCGGCTCGGAGAGTCGCGCAGATCGTCCCCATAGTCGATCCCGTCGAGAAGCGGATGCCCGACCGAGCCGCGAGCAACCCGGCCCGCGAAACGCCGCAGCGCCCCCGATGCCCCGTGGGACAGTTTCGTGGTCACACAGGACGCTGTGGGGCTATCGGCGATTACTGCGTCGCACGTTCAGAGACACGGCTTAGTCCACTTCGGACACCCGAGCCGTCAGGTCGTCGACGAAGCGGTTGAGCAGCGTGCCGAACGTTCGCTGGTCCTCGATGGACCAGTCGGCCACCGCCTCGGTGAACCAGCTCAGGACGGTCTGCAGGTAGCGCCCGGCCGCGGCGGCGCCGTCCGGGGTGAGTTCGATGAGGCGGGCGCGCTGGTCGTCGGGGTCGGCGACGCGGCGGACGAGGCCGCGCTTCTCCAGGGCGTTCAGGTGGCGCGTGACGTGCGGGCCGACGACCTGCATGCGCGTGGCGATCTCGCCGACGCGAAGCGGCTTGCCCGCCATTTGGAGGGTGATGATCACGGTGAGCGCCGGCCGGTCGAGGGTGAGGCCGGCCTGCTCCATGGCGCGCTCGGCGATATGGCTGCGGTTGAGCACCGTGCTCAGCTGCATCAGGCGCGGCAGCACCGTCATCGGATCGAGCCGGCCGTCTATGTCGCTCATCACACCTCTTACATACCTAAGTTAGCTATATAGTTGCCTCAAGGCGCAAGGTCGAACCAGGGACCCTTGCGCTCGCGAGAAGCATACCTAACTTAGCTATCGAGGAGTCACCATGTCCACCGTCCTGATCTCCGGCGCCAGCATCGCCGGCCCCGCGCTGGCCTACTGGCTGCGTGAATACGGCTTCGCCGTCACCGTCGTCGAGAAGGCCGCGGCCCTGCGCGGCGGCGGTTACCCCATTGACATCCGCGGCACCGCCCTCGGCGTGGTCGAGCAGATGGGCCTGATGCCGCGGCTGCGTGAGGCCGACGTCAACACGCGGCAGCTCACCTTCCTCGGCGCCGACGGCAGCACAATCGCCTCGCTGCGCCCGGACGCCATCACCGGCGGCATCGAGGGCCGCGACCTGGAAGTGCGCCGCGGCGACCTCGCCGAAGCGCTCTACAGCACCATCCGCGAAGGCGTCGAGTTCCTCTTCAACGACAGCGTCGCGGCCCTCGACGACCACGACGACGGAGTCGACGTGACCTTCCGCAGCGGCCGGCGCCGCACGTTCGACCTGGTCATCGGCGCTGACGGCCTGCACTCGGGTGTCCGCGCCCTGAAGTTCGGTCCCGAAGAGCAGTTCCACACCTACCTCGGCTACTGCTTCGACGGCTTCACGCTGCCCAACACCTTCGGCCTGCATCGCGAGGGCGTCCTCTGGAGCTTGCCCGGCCGCGGCGCCGCGCTCTACGCGGCGGGCGAGAGCGAGCAGATCCACGGCTTCCTCACCTTCGCGCGTCCCGAGCCGCCCTTCGCGGCGTTCCGCAACCCGGACGCGCAGCGCGAGCTCGTCGCCGAGGTCTTCGCGGGCGACGGCTGGCAGATCCCCCGCCTGGTCGAGGGGATGCGCACGGCCGACGACCTGTTCTTCGACGTCGTCAGCCAGATCCACCTGCCGCATTGGTCCGCGGGGCGCGTCGCGCTCGTCGGCGACGCCGCGTTCGCGCCGTCGTTCCTCACGGGCCAGGGCTCCAGCACCGCGCTGGTCGGTGCGTACGTGCTTGCGGGTGAGCTGGCCACCCGCGCCGACCACACGACGGCGTTCGAGGCCTACGAACAGACCGCGCGTCCGTTCGTCGAGGCCAACCAGGCCATGGTCTCCGAAGGCAACGCCACGATGTTCCCCGCCACGGCCGAAGCGCTGGCCGAGCGCAACGCCTACCTGCGCGAACTCACGACGTTGCCCGGCGGCCCGGGCCGCCCGGAGCACAGTGCACTGGAGCTGCCGGACTTCAGCGGTCGACGGCCGGCCGGTAGCCGCGTATGACCGGTTGCGTCCTTTTCGGACTGTCCGGTGCGGGCTCAGTCTCGAAGCTCGGCGGAGCCGAACCTCGCCACGCAGTGCCACACCCGCTTGAGCGCCTGCTCGTCGTGACGGCCGGTGCGCGACGCGTCGCCGAGCACACGGGGATCGAGACGTCCGTCGCAAGCCAGCGATTCCCCGAGCCGGACGAACTCCGGGCCGCGGTACTCCGGGTGCCGGCGCAGTTCGCTCGTGGTCAGGACGAAGCCGCCGTGCCATTCGACGGCACACGGCAACCGGGCGGCGGCGGCCTCGATCGGAGTGCCGCGGTAGCAGGGATCCAGCACCACGGCTTCGACGTCGGCGCGAAGATCGAGCACGCCGTGGACGTGCGCTTCGACGTAGTCGTCGAGCGGATCAGGATCGTCGCTCAGGGCTGCGGTGATCAACGCGGACAGGCTTGCCGCGACGCCGAACCGACGGGGTTCGAAGAAGCTGTCGGGGTAGCAGAACGTGGTGCGGGCCAGAACCGGCGCGGCGAGGCGCAGGTGGGCCGACCCGAACCGCGGTGAGCCGCCGATCCGGCGGCGGCGGAAGTTCAGCGAACCGTACTTCGGCCGCTGCGCCGGCGGTGCGTCGTCGTAGGCGCCGCCGAAGATCCGGCTCTCCCAGCGCCAGCGGTCGCCGCCGGGATGCGCGGTGAGGCCCCCGTTGCCCGTGCCGGTCTCGAACTGCGACCGGTAGACCCCGTCACGAGCCATCAGGTCCAGAATCGGGGCCCCGGCGACGAGCCGGTCCGGGTGGAAGTGCAGGGTCACTCGCCACAACGGGTCCGCGGGCGCACCGGCCGCGCGTGCTGCCACGTGGGTGATCGCGGTCTCGTGCGGGTGCGGCATGGCTCCAGTATCCGCGCCGATCTCACCGATCCACCGCAAGCCGGTAGCCGCGTTTGACCACGGTCTGGATGACGGCCGGCCCGCCGAGGGCGGTGCGCAGGCGGCCGATGGCGGTCTCGACCGCGTGTTCCTCGCCGCCACCGGGGAGGGACGTGGTGAGTTCACGGCGGGAGACGACCCGGCCGGGCGAGTGGGCCAGGGCGCGGAGCAGGGCCATGGGGGCCGGGGCGATGTCGTGCCAGTCGCCGTCGAGGAGGACGGCGTGGCCGCGCAGTTCGAGGGCGTGGCCGGCGACGGTGAGGCACGGGGTGCGGGCCAGGAGCGCATCGGCGACGGTGCGGGCGAGGGCGCCGAGGCGGGAGCGCGCGGGCTGGACGGTGGGGATGCCCAGCGCGGCAAGGGGTGCGGCTGTGATGGGGCCGACGCAGGCGACGACCACGCGCGACGTCAGGGCGTCGACCAAACCGGGCAGGCGGCCGGTGCGGCGGGCCAGGGCGAGCGTCGACGCGGCGGCCGGCGCGGAGGTGAAGGGCAGGGCGTCGACGGTGCCGTCGAGCACGGCGTCCAGCAGGCGGTCGAGCGGGCCGGGGTCGGCCGGGCCGACCCAGCGGTAGACAGGGATCTCGATCACGGCCGCGCCCGCCGCGCGCAGGGCCTCGGTGAAGAACGGCAGAGGTTCGCCATGCAGTTGCACGGCGATCGTCAAGCCGTCCACACCGGACTCAAGGAGGTACTGCAGCACGCCGGCATTGCTTTCCGACGGCGGGGAGTAGTCCTCCGACAAGCCCGCGGCCCGCAAGGCGCCCGTGGCTTTCGGGCCGCGCGCGACGAGGCGGGCGCGGGCGAGGTGGGTCAGCAACGCGTCGCCGAGGTCCCAGCCCTCGGCGGCCTCCACCCAGCCGCGGAAGCCGATGCCGGTGGTGGCGACCACGACGTCCACTGTGGACTCCAGCAAGCGCACGGTGGCGGCGTGCAGTTCGGTGTCGTCGGCGAGCGGGACGATGCGGATGGCCGGCCCGTACCGCACGCCAGCTCCCTTGCGCACGAGCAGCGCGCCGAGCTCGTCGGCCCGGCGCGCCGCCGTGATGCCGGCGACGAAACCCGCCAGCGGGAGCACGTCCGTCACGGGGAGCCCACCTCGACGATTCCTTCCCGCACCCGCAGGCGGTAGACAGGCACGGAAACGCCCGGCGAGTCGAGGCACTGTCCAGTGCGGAGCGAGAACCGTCCTTGTAGACCGGCGACGCGACCACGGGCTCACCCCCGGCGTCACCCACGATCCCGCGCGACAGCAGCGCCGCGCCACTGCACGGGTCCCAGTTGGACAGCGCGAACCACTCCGAGCCGACGTGGAACACGGCCACCTGCTCGCCCTCGACCAGCGCCGCCACGCCGGAGCAGTCGCCCACTCGCGTGGCCGCGCACACGGCCGTCCAGGTCCGTTCGATCGACGTTGTCATCGCCGCACCTCCGATTTCCCGAGCTGCGGCACGCCCAGCAGCACCGGAACCCGTTGCGAGCGTTCCGGCCGGAACGAGATCGACGGGTCCGGCGTGCCCGGCGCGTTCACGAACGAGCTGAACCGCGCCAGCTTCTCCGGATCCTCCAGCACACCGCGCCACTCGTCCTCGTAGTCCGTGACGTGCTTGGCCATCGCGGCGTCGAGGTCCTCGCAGATGCCGAGGCTGTCGTCGACGATCACCGCGCGCAGGTGCTCCAGGCCGCCGTCGAGCTCCTCCAGCCACGGCGCCGTGCGCTGCAGCCGGTCGGCGGTGCGGATGTAGAACATGAGGAACCGGTCGATCGTGCGGATCAGCGTCTCGGTGTCCACATCGGACAGGAACAGCTGCGCGTGCCGCGGGGTGGCGCCGCCGTTGCCACCGAGGTAGAGGTTCCAGCCGTGCTCGGTCGCGATCACGCCGAAGTCCTTGCCGCGCGCCTCGGCGCATTCCCGCGCGCAGCCGGAGACGCCGGACTTGATCTTGTGCGGCGAACGCAGCCCGCGATACCGCAATTCCAGCTCGATCGCGAGGCCGACGCTGTCCTGCACGCCGTAGCGGCACCACGTCGAACCGACACACGATTTCACCGTCCGCAGCGCCTTGCCGTACGCGTGCCCGGACTCGAACCCCGCGTCCACGAGCCGCCGCCAGATTTCCGGCAGCTGGTCCACCGTGGCACCCAGCAGGTCGATCCTCTGGCCGCCGGTGATCTTCGTGTACAGCCCGAAGTCCTTCGCGACCTGAGCGATCACCATCAGCTTCTCCGGCGTGATCTCACCGCCGGGGATGCGCGGGACCACGGAGTAGCTGCCGTTGCGCTGCAGGTTGGCGAGGAACTTGTCGTTCGTGTCCTGAAGCGTCGCTTGTTCACCGCCGAGGATGTGGCCGTTGCCGAGCGTCGCCAGGATCGACGCGACGGCCGGCTTGCACACCGCGCAGCCCGAGCCCGTGCCGTAGCGGCTGACCAGCTCGCTGAACGTGGTGATGCGCGTGGCCCGCACGATCTCGAACAGCTCCGCCCGCGACTGGCTGAAGTGTTCGCAAAGCGCCGTCGACTGTTCGACTCCGCACGCGTTGAGCAACTTTCCCAACATCGGCACACACGAGCCGCACGACGTGCCCGCTCGCGTGCACGCCTTGAGCTTGCCGACCGAGTCACAGCCGTCCTCGTGGATCGCCCGCGTCAGCGCACCCTTGGAAACGCCGTTGCACGAGCAGATCTGCGCCTCGTCCGGCAACGCCTCGACCCCGACCGCCGCGCCGCCGCCGGCCGGGGCGAGCAGCGCACCCGGCTCCGCGGGCAGCGGACGGCCGACCAGCGCCCGCAGCGTGTGGTACTCGGCCGCGTCGCCCACGAGCACGCCGCCCAGCAGCGTCCGGCCGTCGTCGGTGACCACGAGCTTCTTGTACGTGCCGGTCACGGCGTCGTTCACCGCGACTTCGAGCGCACCCTCGGTCGCCGCGTGTGCGTCGCCGAAGCTGGCGACGTCCACTCCCATCAGCTTCAGCTTGGTGGCCGTGTCCGGCTCCGGGAACGACGCCGCTCCCCCGGTGAGCCGCGCCGCGACGACCTCCGCCATCGCGTACCCCGGCGCGACGATCCCGTACACCCGCCCCTCGACGGCCGCGCACTCGCCGATCGCGAACACCGCCGGATCGCTGGTGCGGCACTCGGCGTCCACGAGCACCCCACCACGTTCGCCTACGGCCAGGCCACACTCCCGCGCCAGATCGTCCCGCGGCCGGACTCCCGCGGAGAACACCACGAGGTCGACGTCCAGCTCGGTGCCGTTGCCGAGCTTGGCCAGCAGCCGGGACCCGTCGGCTTCGAGAGAGTCCGTCGAGGTTCCCGTGTGGACGGTCACGTCGAGCTGCTGGATGAGCCGCCGCAGCAGCGCGCCACCGCCCTCGTCGACCTGCAACGGCATCAGCCGCGGCGCCATCTCCACCACGTGCGGGGACAAGCCCAGATCCCGCAACGCCTTCGCGGCCTCCAGCCCGAGCAGCCCGCCCCCGATCACCACCGCGGACCGGCGCCCACGGCCCGGCTTCGAGGCGGCCACCCGGATGGCATCGAGGTCTTCGATCGTCCGGTACACGAACACACCCGGCAGGTCGCGACCCGGCACCGGCGGCACGAACGGCCGCGACCCCGTGGCCAGCACCAGAGCGTCGTACTCTTGCACGCGGCCGGACGCGGTGGTCACCGTGCGAGCTCCGCGGTCCACCGCTGCCACAGCGTCACCCAGCCGGAGCTCCACGAGGGGATCTTCCGCATAGTCCGAGCCGGGCAGGGCCAAGGCCGCCGGGTCCCAGGTGTCCACATAAGACGTCAGCGCCACCCGGTCGTACGCCGGCCGGTTCTCCTCGGCCAGCACCACGACGCGCCACTCGCCCGCCGGATCCGCCGCGCGCAGCGCCTCCACGAGCCGGTGCGCGACCATGCCGTGCCCGGCCACCACGAGTGTCCTCATCAGACCTCCGCTCCGGCCAGCGCCACCTGCGCCCGCACCGCGGGTTTGCGCAGGTACACCAGCCACGTCACGCCCACGCACACCGCGTAGAAGACCAGAAACCCGATGAACGCGGGGATCCCGCTGTGCGCGTCGGCGAACGACTGCCGGAAGGCGAGGTTGATGAACAACCCGCCCAACGCGCCGATCGCCCCCGCCAGCCCGATCAACGCGCCGGACAGGCGGCGGGCCTTGAGCAGTTCCGCGGCCTCGTCACCGCCGAGGTCGATGGCGGCGCGCGCCTTCACCTGGAAGATCGCCGGGATCATCTTGTACGTCGAGCCGTTGCCGACGCCCGTCAGGACGAAGAGGACGATGAATGCGATCGTGAACAACACCAGCGAGTTCGCCGACGACGCCAGCACCAGCACCACCGTGGCCAGTGCCATCAGGCCGAACGTGGCGAACGTGACCCGGCCGCCGCCGAGCCGGTCGGACAGCCGGCCACCCAGCGGCCGCGCCAGTGAGCCGAGCAGCGGCCCCAGGAACGTCACCGCGGCGGCCTGCAACGGCGTGCGGCCGAACTGGTTCTGCAGCACCAGCCCGAACGCGAAGCTGTAGCCGATGAACGAGCCGAACGTGCCGACGTACAGCAGCGACATCACCCACGTGTGTCCATATCGGACGACCTCGCGCATGGCCCTGGTGTCACCGCGGACGGTGGCGAGGTTGTCCATGAACAGCGCGGCGCACAGGGCCGCGATCACGATCAGCGGCAGGTAGATGAACAGCACCAGCCGCGGCGCGGTCGCCCCGGCCGTGCCGATCACCAGCAGCCCGACCAGCTGGATCACGGCGACACCCAGGTTGCCGCCGCCCGCGTTGAGACCGAGCGCCCAGCCCTTGTACCGCTCGGGATAGAACGTGTTGATGTTCGTCATCGACGACGCGAAGTTCCCGCCGCCGACGCCGCCCAGCGCGGCCATGAGCACGAAGGTGCCCAACGACGTTCCCGGGTGCAGCACGATCGCCGTCAGTACCGTTGGCACCAGCAGCAGCGCCGCGCTGAAGATCGTCCAATTGCGACCGCCGAACTTCGCCACCGCGAACGTGTAGGGCAGCCGCATGATCGCGCCCACAAGCGTCGGTGTGGACACCAGCAGGAACTTGTCCGCCGCCGAGAACCCGTAGGCGGGCCCCATGAACAGCACGATGACCGACCACAGTGTCCAGATCGAGAAGCCGATGTGCTCGGCGAACACGGAGAACCACAGGTTGCGGCGGGCGATCCGCTTTCCGGTCGTCTCCCAGAAGGTCTCGTCCTCGGGTGCCCAGTGCTCGATCCAGCGGTTCTTCACGGCGTCCTCCTTGGCAAGAGAGAGTCGGATGGTCACTGCGCGGCCAGCCAGCCCGCCACGGCCGACACGGTGTCGTGGCAGCCGCCGCAGCCGGTGGTGGCGCGGGTGGTACGGGCGAGCGCGGCGACGTCGGTCGCGCCACCGCGCCACGCGTCGACGAGCCGGCCCTTGGTCACGGCGTTGCACCGGCAGATCAACGCCGACGCCGGCAGGTCGGCCGGACTCGCGGCGGCCGGCGTGCCCGCGGGCAGCGCGCGGCCGAGCAGCACGGCGAGCCGGTCTTCGGGCAGCGGGATGCCGCGGTCGTGGAACTGCGTGACGGTCGCGGCGGCGTCGGGCAAGCCGAGCAGGATCGCGCCGGTCACTCGGTTGTCGCGGACCACGAGCTTGCCGTAGCGGCCGCCGGACGGGTCGTCGATCGTGAGCACGTCGGCGTCGTCGCTCGCGTGCGTCTCGCCGAGCGCGGTCAGGTCGACACCGCGAGCCTTCAGCCGCGTGACGACGGTCGTGCCGCGGTAGCGCGCTGCGGTGTCGGTGCCCGTGAGGAGATCCGCGAGGACCGCCGCCTGCTCCCACGCGGGTTGCACGAGCCCGGCCGGCGCGTGCGCGTGGCGCGCGCAGTCGCCGAGGGCGTGGACGCGGCCGTCGCTCGTGCGGAGCAGGTCGTCGACGAGCACGCCGCGGTCCACTTCGAGCCCCGCTGCCTCGGCGAGCGCGGTCTCCGGCCGGACGCCTGCGGCGACCACGACCAGATCAGCCGGGATGAAGCTGCCGTCGTCGAGCTTCACGCCGTCGCCGGGCAGGTGGCGCGCGGCCGTCGCGTCGAAGCGGAAGGTCACGCCCAGCTCGGCGAGCCGCCGAGCGAGCACGCGGCCGGCACCGGCGTCGAGCTGGCGTTCCATCGGGTGGCCGTGCGGGTGCACCACGGTCACGTTCGCGCCGCGCCCGGCCAGGCCGCGCGCGGCTTCGAGGCCGAGCAGCCCACCACCGAGCACCACGACGGGTGCGCCGGGCCGGGCGGCGTCGAGGATGCGGGTGCAGTCGTCGAGGGTCCGGAACGTCGCGACGCCCGGCCCCGGCTCGAGCCCTTCCACCGGCGGCAGCCACGGCGTGGCGCCGGTCGCGAGCACGAGCGCGTCGTAGTCCAGCGGTCCGTCGGTGGTCTCCACGCGGCGGTTCACGCGGTCGAGACCCGTGACGGACGTCCCCAGCCGCAGGTCGACGTGCGCGCGAGCCGCCCAGTCCTCGTCGTGCAGCCGCACCGTCGCCGCACTCAGCCCGCCGGAGAGCACGGACGACAGCAGCACCCGGTTGTACGCGGGATGCGGCTCGGCTCCGACGATCGTCAGCCGCGCCCGCCCCGCCGACGGGTCCCGGCGGCGGATCTCGTCGGCCAGCCGCGCCCCGGCCATGCCGTAGCCTGCCACGACCACATGCCGGGCGCTCATGCGTCCACTCCAGCATCCACTCTGGACAGTGCGACCGCGCACACCTTGAACTCCGGCATACGGCTCACCGGGTCCAGCGCCGGGTTCGTCAGCAGGTTCGCGCGCCCCTCACCGGGAAAGTGGAACGGCAGGAACACCAGGTCGGGCCGCAGCGAGGCGACGCACCGCACCCGCGCGACCGTCTCGCCGCGCCGCGAACGGACCAGCGCCCGTTCCCCCTCGGCGAGACCGGCGCGGTCGGCGGTGTCGGGATGGACCTCCACGAACATCTCGGGCACGACGTCCACCAGCTCCGGGATCCGGCGTGTCTGGGCACCGGACTGGTAATGCTGCAAGACGCGACCCGTGGTGGCCTGCAAGGGAAACTCTGCGTCGGGCAGCTCAGCGGGCCCGGTGTGGTCGACGGCGACGAACCTCGCCCGGCCGTCCGGGTGGGCGAAACGGTCGAGGAACATCCGCGGGGTTCCGGGATGCTCCGCGGAAGGCACCGGCCAGTGCAGCGCGTCACCGGTGCGCAGCCGGTCGTAGGTGACGCCCGAGTAGTCGGCCGTGCCACCCTTCGACGCCGCGCGCAGCTCCTCGAAGACGGTTTCCGCGTGGACCGGGAACCGCTCGGCCGGCTGGCCGAGCCGGATCGCGAGCTCCCGCAGCACGTCGAGGTCGGACCGGACGCCCGCCGGCGCGTCGACGGCCTTGCGGCGCAGCAGGATCCGGCCTTCGAGATTGGTGAGCGTGCCGTCTTCCTCGGCCCACTGCGTCACGGGCAGCACGACGTCGGCGCGCTCGGCCGTCTCCGACAGCACGAAGTCGGCGACCACGAGGAAGTCCAAAGCGGACAGTCGATCTTGGACCCGCCGCGAGCGCGGCGCCGACACCACGACGTTGCTGCCGAACACCAGCAAGGCCTTCGGCCCGCCCTCCTGCCCCAGCGCGTCGAGCAGCTCCGTCGCCGAACGCCCCGGCCCCGGCAGGCTCTCCGGCGCGACGCCCCAGACTCCGGCGACGTGCTCGCGCGCGGCCGGGTCGTCGATCTTCCGGTATCCCGGTAGCTGGTCGGCCTTCTGCCCGTGCTCGCGCCCGCCCTGGCCGTTGCCCTGACCGGTGAGACAGCCGAACCCGGAGCCGACACGACCGGGCAGCCCCAATGCGAGCGCCAGGTTGATCCACCCGCTGACGTTCGCCGTCCCCGTCGCGTGCTGCTCGGTGCCCCGCGCAGTGAGGACATACGCGTTGTGCGCCTCACCCAACATCGCGGCGGCCCGTCGTTGGTCCGCCGCGGCAACACCCGTCACGCGCTCGGCCCGCTCCGGCCACCACGCAGCGGCCAGGCGCCACGCTTCGTCGAACCCGGCCGTCCGGAGATCCACATAGGACTTGTCGAGGTGTCCCTCGGCGACCACCGCGTGCAGGATTCCCAACGCCAGAGCCAGGTCCGTCCCCGGCGCCGGCGCGAGGTGCAGGCTCGCGAGCTCGGCGGTCGGCGTGCGCCGCGGGTCGATGACGATCAGCTCGGCACCTCGCAGGTGCTGCACGAACGGCGGCATCGTCTCCGCCGGGTTCGCCCCGGCGAGCAGCACGACGTCCGCGTCCGCGAGATCCGTGACGGGGAACGGCAGTCCGCGATCCGCGCCGAACGCCTTCAGCCCCGCCGCCGCGGCCGACGACATGCAGAACCGGCCGTTGTAGTCGATCTGCGAGGTCCCGAGCGCGACCCGCGCGAACTTCCCCAGCAGGTAAGCCTTTTCGTTGGTCAGCCCGCCGCCGCCGAACACCGCGACGGAGTCGGGCCCGTGCGACGAACGCAGCTCACGCAGCTTCGCCGCCACGAGATCCAGCGCCTCGGCCCAGCTCGCCGGCTGCAGCTCACCGTCGCGCCGGATCAGCGGCGTGGTCAGCCGATCGCCGGACCGCAGGAGCTCCCCGGACGTCCAGCCCTTCTGGCACAGACCGCCAGCGTTGACCGGGAAGTCGCGCGGCGTGACGCGCGTGCCGGCCAAGCGCATCCCGCATTGCAACGCGCAGTAGGGGCAATGCGTGTCGACGTGCGGCACGGGCGCTCCTCGGGGTCGGCGATGGCCCCGACGCTAAGCACGCCGTGTTACCTGAAGATGCCTGATTGTTTCAGGCAGTTGACATCACTCGCCACTTCCCGCGCGCCCGCGGTGAGAACTACAGGATCGCGCTGACCTCGCGCGCCGCGGCGCGCAGACCGTCGAGCGCCGCGCCCGTCGAGCGCGGGTTCAACGCGTTGGCCGCCAAGCGGAACAGCACTGCGCGCAGCAGCAGCTGCGGCCATTCCGGCAGGTGCGCCCAGCGGTCGAGCAGCTCGCCGGTGGCACCGCCCCACGCCAGGGCGTCGACGGCCACGATCGCCGCGCCCCACTCGCCCGGCCGGTAGTACGGCACGAAGTCGACGATGCCGGGCGCCGCGTCACCGTCGAAGAGCACGCCCGCGAGCAGCTCACCGTGCGCGACCTGCAACGGCAGCTTGATCGGCCGGCGCGAAGGCGCGAGCACCTCGAACCAGCGGCCGCCCTTGGCCTCGTCGAGCGGGCGGTCGAGCTCTTCCCACGCGATGCGGTCGGCCACCGCGTCGAGGTCGTCGCGTGCGGACAGGAAATCGGGCCGCGGCAGGTCGGCCGTGGCGCGGTGCAGCTTCACCGCGGCGAGCATGGCGCCGTCGACGTGGTTCTCGGCCGTGCCCGAGACGTAGCGCCAGGCCGACCAGTCACCGACGATCCAGCGGCCGTCGCTCGCGCGCACCGGTTTCGCGATCCGCAGGCCCGGATCCTCGGCGTGCTCCAGCGCGCGGGCGGTCCACAGCGTGCGCGACCGGTCCGAAACCGGCTTCAGCACGAGGTCGCCGCAGCGCCAGGCCGTCGAGTCCGGCAACGCCGAAACGAGGCCGATGTCGCCGCCGAAGGCCGCGCACACCCGCTCGGATGGCCGTTCGAGAGTGGACCGCACGAGAACCGAAGGTACCCGCCCGCACGCGCCACGAACGAGAAGACGCGCTGGTCACGGACCGCTTTCATATTTCAGACACAGCCGCCGCCACCGGCCCAAAACGCCAGGAAGGCCTCCCCGGCGAACCGGGAAGGCCTTCCTGGGCGGAAACCGTCAGTAGGTGGGCAGGCTCGGGTCGATCTGCTTGGCCCAGGACAGGATGCCGCCACCGAGGTGCGTGGCGTCCTTGAACCCGGCCGCGTGCAGCGCGGCCAGCGCCTCCGCCGAACGCGCACCCGACTTGCAGTGCAGCACGATCGGCTTGTCCTGCGGCAGCTCGGCCAACGCCTCGCCCGAGAGGATGCGGTCCTTCGGGATCAGCGTGGCGCCCTTGATGTTCACGATCTCGTACTCGCCGGGCTCGCGGACGTCGATGAGGGCGAAGTCGTCGCCGTTGTCGAACTTGGCCTTGAGCTCCGCCGGCGTGATCGTGCTGCCCGAAGCGGCCTGCGCGGCCTCGTCGGACACGACACCGCAGAAGGCTTCGTAGTCGATCAGCTCGGTGATCTTCGGGGTCTCCGGGTCCTTGCGGATCTTGACCTCGCGGTACTTCATCTCCAGCGCGTCGTAGCTGATGAGCCGCCCGAGCAGGGGCTCACCGATGCCGGTGATGAGCTTGATCGCCTCGGTCACCATGATCGAGCCGATGGACGCGCACAGCACGCCCAGCACGCCACCCTCGGCGCACGAGGGGACCATGCCGGGAGGCGGCGGCTCCGGGTAGAGGTCGCGGTAGTTCAGGCCCTTGCCGTTGGGCGCGTCTTCCCAGAAGACGCTGACCTGGCCTTCGAAGCGGAAGATCGAGCCCCACACGTACGGCTTGCCCAGCAGCACGGCGGCGTCGTTCACCAGGTAACGCGTGGCGAAGTTGTCGGTGCCGTCGAGGATCAGGTCGTACTGGCTGAAGATCTCCAGCGCGTTCGACGACTCCAGCCGCTCCACGTGCAGATGCACCTTGACGAGCGGGTTGATCTCGGCGATCGACTCCTGCGCCGACGCGGCCTTGAGCTTGCCGACGTCGGACACGCCGTGGATGACCTGGCGCTGCAGGTTGGACTCGTCGACCACGTCGAAGTCGATGATGCCGAGCGTGCCGACCCCCGCCGCGGCGAGGTACAGCAGCGCGGGGCTGCCGAGGCCGCCGGCACCGATGACCAGGACCTTCGCGTTCTTCAGCCGCTTCTGCCCGGTCACCCCGACGTCCGGGATGATGAGGTGGCGGCTGTACCGGGCCACCTCTTCCTTCGTGAGCTCCGCAGCCGGCTCAACGAGCGGCGGCAGTGCCGTGTCTGACATCGGGTCCTCCATACTCGCGTGGATCGCGTAGTCAATCCCAGTATCCACAACGCTCGCAGGCAAGGTGGGCTTCCCGGCGTCCGGATCGTGGGACGAGGGTTGCTTTGTACCGCGAGACCGTGATTACGCCTGCGGCGTCGGGTTCGGCCAGGCGTTGGGCACGCAGACGTGGTGGTCGGCCGCGACCTTCCCCTTGTCGCCGCCGGGGATGTTGTTGAGCATCGCCACGTAGTCGTCGGCCACACCGAACGACTGCTGCATCATCACGGGCGCCGGGTCGCCGTTGGCGGGGCAGCCCACGTGGTTGTTGCCGAGCGCGTGGCCCACCTCGTGGTTGATGGCGTACTGCCGGTAGCCCGTCATGTCGGCGCCGTAGGCCTTCGCGCCGCGCACCCAGCGGGCGAGGTTGATGAGCACGCGGCCCATGCTGCGGCGGTAGCACGAGGCTTCGAACTTGATCTGGAACCCGCACGCGTCGGCGCGGTGCGTCGTGTTCGGCGTGGTGAGACTCACGCGGAAGCTCGGGTCGGGGTAGCTCGCGTCGACGCGCTGCAGCCGGATCTTGCCGTTCCACGTCCAGCTGCGCGGGTCGGACAGGATGCCCTGCACGGCCGTGGCGAAGCTGTCGTCGCCGGCGTAGCTCGACGGGTCGATGCCGTCTTCGACCTCGACGGTGTAGGTGTACAGCTTGCCGCTCTTGCCGACCGTGGGGCCCGAGCCCGGCACGACGTGCCAGGTGCCCTTGCCGCTCTCGGTGTAGTTGCCGCCCGTGGGCAGCTCGGCCGTCGGCACGTTCACGTCCGCCGGTTTGGCGGGGTTCTCGGGGATGGCCTGGCCGCCGTCGATCGCGCCGGCCGCCGCGTCGCCCACCGCCGACTCGCCGGTGCCCGCGGTGGTGGTCGACCCGGGCTCGGCCGGGCTCGTGGCCGTGTTCACCACGACGAGCGCGGTGATGACGACCAGGATCGGCAGCGCGTACACGCGCCAGCCGTAGGTCTTCACGAACCCGCCGACACCGCGCTTCTTCGCAGCCGGCCTGCGGGCGGTGGGCTTCTCCTCGTCGCCCTTCGGCTGCCACGACGCCTTCAGCGGCTCCGCGCTGGTGCGCCGGGAGCCGGGCCGGTAGCGGTCTTCGCCGACGCGCTGGGCGGGCGGCTTCGACGGCCGGAACTGGCCGACGCGCGGCGAGCCCGTGTCCGTGAGGGGTGAGTTGCGAGAGCTCCTCGAGCTGGTCGACGAACTGCTCGACGAATTCTTTGCCGAGGCCGACGTCGCACGCCTGGCTGAACCGGCGTACGAGGCTCGCCGGTCGTCTCCTCGTGCGTCCTTGGGCCGGTCCACCGCCCCAGGGTGCCATATCCGAACCGTGATGCTCTCGGCGACCGGCTGATGACCGAGAGATGATCTGTCACCCGTTCGGACTACCAGGTGCCCTTCTCAGCGGCCTCCCACAGCCCCAGGACGGCCCGCGCTACGACATTCGGGCGTTCCATCTGAGCCACGTGCCCGGTTCGGGGAAGGACCAGCAGCCGGGCGTGTCGGAGCAGCCGGGCGGTGCGCGGGGCGCGTCGCACGGAGATCACCCGGTCGTGAAGACCCCAGACGACGAGTGTGGGGATGCTCACCCGCGCCGCCACGGACCACAGCGACGCGTCGCCGACCGCGGTCCACCGCCGGAAGATGCCGAACGTGCTGCGCGCCATGGCGGGCGCGGCCCAGGCCAGCGCGGCGCGGGCGCCGTGTTCCTCGGTCAGCTCGTCGAGCCGCTGCTCGGGGAACTTCGCCAGGTCGTAGAAGCACAGCTTGATGACCTGGGCCGCGCGTTCGCGGGCCGTCGCCGAAGCCAGCCGGCGGCGCACGCGCGCGCCGATCACCGGCAGGTACGCCAGCGCCATTATCGGGTCCGACAGCCGCCGCGGGTCCGGGCGGCGGTCGGGCATCGCCGGCGAGATCAGCGTGAGCGTGCGGACCAGCTCGGGGCGCGCGGCGGCCACGAGCAGCACGATCGCGCCGCCCATGGAGTTGCCGACCAGGTGCACCGGCCCCGCGTCGAGGCCCTCGATGTAGCGCGCGACGACCTCGGCGTGCTCGTCGAGGCTGAAATCGAAGCCAGGGGCCGGCTCGGAAAAGCCGAAGCCCGGCAGGTCGATCGCGCGGCCGCTCGCGGTGGGTGCGAGCAGCGCGGCGAGGTCGGTCCAATTGCTGGACGACCCGCCGAGCCCGTGGACGTAGACGGCGACGGTACCGTCGGGTCCGGGGGTGCGGCGTACGTTCAGCGAAACTCCGCCCACGTCCTCGACGACACCGGGCCACGGCGGCAGCACCGGCTCGAGCGCGGGCAACGGCGCCGTGGACAGCGGCACGTGGGTCACGGCCGGGCGCACCGCCGTCGCGGTCGCCGGGCGCGTCGTGGATGTGGTCACCACCCCAGGATGCCCGACACTTGGCGTTTCAGGCGTACCCGCGAGTAATCTCAAACCCGCTTCACGCGGTGGTGCTACTGCCCGGCGAAGCCGTGGACGGGAGGAAGAATGACGGAAATGGCGCGACTGCAGCAACGAGGCGTCCGGCTGCCCAGGACCGAACGCCGCGCCCAGCTGCTGACGGCCGCGCAACGCGTCTTCGCCGAAAACGGCTACCACGCCGCGGCCATGGACGAGATCGCCGAGGAGGCGGGCGTCAGCAAGCCCGTGCTGTACCAGCACTTCCCCGGCAAGCTCGACCTCTACATCGCGCTGCTCGAAAGCCACGTCGACGACCTGGTGAGCCGCGTGAAGGGGGCGCTCGACTCGACGAGCGACAACCGCCAGCGCGTGCCGGCCACGGTTGGTGCCTTCTTCGACTTCGTGAGTGAAGACGCCGGCGCGTTCCGGATGGTCTTCGAAAGCGACCTGCGCGGCGAGCCGGCCGTGCAGGAGGCGGTGGACCGCGCGACTTCGGCCAGTGTCGAGGCCATCACCGAGACCATCACCGCGGACGCCGGGCTCGACGACCACAAGGCCCGGCTGCTGGCCGTCGGCCTCGTGGGCATGTCGCAGGTCTCGGCGCGCTACTGGCTGCAGCACAACCAGGCGATGTCGCAGGAGGAAGCCGTGGCGCTCACGGCCAACCTCGCGTGGCGCGGCATCGGCGGTGGCTTCCCGCTCAAGGACGGCTGACGCGCTTGACCCCGCTCGTGGTGGCCGTCCCCGGCACGCTCTGCAGCCCGGCGGTCTTCGGTCCGCTCGCGCGGGCGTGGCCGGGCGTGGTGCACGCCGTGGACTGGATGACGGCGCCCGGGCCGTGGCGGATCGACGACGTGGCCTCGCGGATCGCGGCCCGGATCGACCGGCCGGTGCTGCTCGTGGGGCATTCGACGGGTGGCTGCATCGCGTTGCGGCTGGCAGCTGATCACCCTGAGCTGGTGGCCGGGCTGCTGCTCGCGAACACCGGCGCGCACATGCGGGGCCACGGTGACGTCGACGGGATCCTGACGACGATCTCGCAGGCGTGGGGGCCGGAGCTGCACGCGGCGGTGCTGGACCGGTCGTTCGCTTCACCGTTGCCGGTGGAGCTGCGCGACGACCTGCTCGCGTACGCCGCGCGCGTGCCGCAGGAGGCCGCGCTGGAGGTGCTGACGAGCCAGCGCGATCTCGATCTGACGCCGGAGCTCGCGTCGATCCGGTGCCCGGTCGAGGTGTTGCACGGCGTCCGCGACCGGGCCCGGTCCGTGGCGGACGCGCGGTACCTGGTCGAACACCTGCCCGCGGCGGAACTGACCACAGTGGACACTGGACACACGCCGGTGTTCGAGGATGTGCCCGCGACCGTTGCCGCGTTGAAGTCTCTTATGGGGCAAGGGTCCTAGCGGCGTTCAGCAGGGTCTTGACGCGCGTGGCGACTTCGGCCGCGCGTTCCTGCGGCAGCATGTGCCCGGCGCCCGGGTAGCGGACGAACTCGGCGTCGGGCAGCTCGTCGGCGATCACCTTCGCGTGCGGCAGCGGGCACAACCGGTCCTTCTCCCCCGCCAGGACCACCGCCGGCACGGTCCGCAGCGCGCGCAACGCCACGCGGCAGTCGTGCACGGAGATCGCGTCCTGGAATTCCCCCAATGACGCTGGATGCGCGCACAGCAGCTGGTCGACGACGCTGTCCACGTCGCCGCGCTTCGGCTTGTCGCCGAACACCAGGAACCGCGCGCCGGACCGCACCATCGCCGGGCTCAGCGGCAGCCGGTCGCCCTTGCGGTGGGCCAGCGCCTTGGCCAGCCGGCGCTCGAACCGCGCCGATATCGACCCGGCCGGCCCCGGCAGCCCGAGCGTGATGCGGTCCATCTGGCCCGACGACGTGGCCACGAACGCCACGCCGGCGACGCGCGCCTTCACCAGGTCCGGATGACGTTCGGCGAGCGCCATGATCGTCATGCCGCCCATGGAATGGCCGGCGAGCACGAGCGGGCCGTTCGGGACGCGTTCGGCGATCAGCTCGGCGAGGTCGTCCGCGAGTCGTGGGATCGTCGCCGCCCCCCGTCGAGCCGGCGACGATCCCCCGTGGCCACGCAGGTCGTAGCGCACCACCCGCGTGGCCGGTCCGAGGTGCCCGACGACGCCGTCCCACGTGCGGTGGTCCTGCGTCCAGCCGTGCACCGGCACGAGCGTGACCGGCGCGTCGGCGGGACCGGAGGTTTCTACGTGCAGCGCGGCCCCGTCACCGGTCACGAACCGGTGCTCCCGCGAAGGGTTGCGGAGCCGTTCGAGGGTGGTCACTTGCCCTCCGGCAGCAGGAAGGACTTCTTCCAGAAGTAGCGCCCCGGCAAGCCGACCAGGCCGGACTCCTGCAGGAACGGCATGATCTTCTCCCCGGCCCACGCGATCGTCCCCCGCCAGTGCGGGTTGTTCAGCGCCGCTTCGACGCCGTCGCGCGGGCGGATGCCGACGGCCTTGTAGACGTTGGGGTTGATGAACGCGCGCGTGACGAAGTACGAGATCAACGCGATGATGAACTGCTGGTAGGCGATCTCGTGCTTGCCCAGCTTGGCCATCCCGCGCGTGACCTCTTCGCGTGCGAAGGTCACGTGGCGCGCTTCTTCGAGCACGTGGATGCGGTTGACCATGCGCACCAGCGGCTGCACGTCCTCGTTCACCATCTGCTCGCGCTGCAGGCGGTCGAGCACCTCTTCGGCCACGAGGATGGCGCCGTAGCGGGCGGGGCCGTAGGAGATCGTGGGCATCAGCTTCGCGAACTGGCGCAGCGCCGGCACCGGGCCGTAGGCGGGGCAGCCGATGCGCGCGGCCATGCGGGCGAACATCGTGGAGTGGCGGCACTCGTCGGCGATCTCGGTGAGGGCGAACTGCGCGTGGGAGCTCGTGGGGTCCTCGTCGTAGACCTCCTTGAGCAGCATCTGCATCAGGAGGATCTCGAACCACAGGCCGGTGGTGGCGACGCTCGCGACCTCGTGCTTGCCGAGCTCGATGCGCTGCTCGGGGGTGAGGGTGTCCCACAGTTTCGTGCCGTAGAGCGACGAGCGCTCGGGGAGGATGTAGTTCTTGCCGTCGACGAGCGGTGCGTCCCAGTCGATGTCGACGTCGGGGTCGTAGAACTTGTTCGCCGAAGACTTCAGCAGCCGGTCGGCGGTCTTCTCCCGGTCGGTCTCCTTGAGCGTCCGCGTCATCGCTCGCCCTCTCTCTTGTAGCTGTAACTTGAGGTAACAGTTACCTCTGGTAGCATGACCCGGGTGATCGAACGTGTCAAGCGCGCCAGCAAGCAGTCCGGCAAGCACCCGGCTCCGGGGGAGGCCGCGACCGGCGACGCCCGGCGGGACCGGTGGCGCAAGCACCGCATCGCGCGGCGGGCGGAGTTCGTGGAGGCCGCGCTGCGGGCGCTCGACAGCCACGGTCCGGACCTGGGGATGGAGGACGTCGCAGCGGAGGCCGGCGTCACGAAACCCGTGCTGTACCGGCATTTCGAGGACAAGGCCGACCTGTACGTGGCCCTCGGGCAGCGCGGCACGGAGATCTTGTTCGAGCGCCTGATCCCGGCGATCAACGCGGAGCTCGCGCCCGTGCCGCGCATCCGCATGGCGCTGGACGCGTTCTTCTCCGTGATCGAGGAGCACCCGAACCTCTACCGCCTCCTGGCCCGCGGCGGCCTGCAGGAGAAAACGGTGACCGACGCCGACGTCGTCGCGGAGGACAAGGAGGTCATCGCCACCGCCCTGACCGCCCTGCTCGGCGACTACATGCGCATGTTCTCCATGGACTCCGGCGCGGCCGAACCGTGGGCGCACGGCATCGTCGGCATGGTCCAGAGCACGGGCGAATGGTGGCTCGACCGCCGTTCCATGAGCCGCGACTCCGTGGTCGAATACCTCACGCAGATCATCTGGGCGGCCATCGACGGGCTCACCCGCCAGCACGGCGTGGTGATCGACCCGAACCTGCCGCTGGAAGAGAACAAGGTCGTCCAGCTCGGCCGCAAAACCGAGTCCCCCGCGGACAGCGACGCGGGCTGAGCCGCTTTCTCTCGGTTTCTCTCGTTGGGAGGCTTTTATGAGCGACGAAGACGGTTACGCCGGCACTGCGACCCTTGTTGTCGACGGCGTGGAAATGGCTGTGCAGATCGACCTGCGCGGCTATTTCCAGCCGATCGACGGGTATTACCACTGGTACGGACGGGTTTCCACCTCCCCCGAGCTCTCCGCTGCGGTGGGCGGCCGGAAGACGGCTTGCACGGTGGTGGTGGGTGATCGTTCGGCTGCCGGCGAGCTTTCGGACCCGGACCCGTGGGGCCGCTACCGGATCATGGGGACGTCCACTCCGCCGTTCTCGGTGCCGACGAGCCTGGAAGAAGTGGAAGCGGCGACCGCCTAGGTCCAGCTGGCAACCGCCGGACCTTCAGAGCACGACCGCCCAGGCCCGACCAAGGGCAAGAAAAAGCCGCCCCAGGCCAAAGCCCAGGGCGGCTTTCCGGTAAAGCCTCAAGAACCGCCAGAACCGGCGAGACCTCAGTCGCCGACGCCGAAGCCGACCTTGCGGACGTCCGAGGGGGCGATCTCGACGTACGCGATGCGGTCGGACGGGACGATGTACTTGCGGCCCTTCTCGTCGTTGAGGCGGAAGAGCCCGTCACCGGCCGTCAGGGCCTCGGCGACCAGCTTCTCCACCTCGTCGGCGGTCTGGCCACTGGACACCACCAGCTCGCGCGGCGTGTCCTTGATGCCGATCTTGACCTCCACGTGGGACCTCCGCTGGAAATTCGTTGTCGTTACGCCTGGCAAGGCTAGCCCAACCGCAGCGCTGCGGTGTCGCGCCACCGCGTGGTGAACCGGCACTTCAGCCCAGACCGAGCGCCTGCATGCGCTTCGTGTGCCCCTGCTGCAACCGCCGGAACAACCCGGCGATTCCCGACAGGTCGCCGGAGCCGGAGACGATGAGTTCGGCCAGGCCATCGCGTTCGGCGACCACGTACTGGGCCTGCGTGAGGGCCTCGCCGAGCAGCCTGCGACCCCACAGCGCGAGCTTGTCGCGCGCCTTCGGGTCGGCCTTGATGCCGGCGGCGACTTCGCGCTCGGCGAACGCGGAATGACCCGTGTCGGCGAGGACGGTGAGCACCAGGTCCTTCGTCTCCGGGTCGAGCCAGCTGGCGATCTCGCGATACAAGTCCGCCGCGAGGCCGTCGCCGACGTAGGCCTTGACCAGCGATTCCAGCCACGACTTGGGCCGCGTCGACGCGTGCCAGGCGTCGACCTGGGCCACGAAGGGGCGCATGGCGTCGTCGACGGACACGCCGTGGGCGGCGAGGTGGGCCGAAAGCATGTCGAAGTGACCGATCTCGGCCGCGGCCATGGAGGCGAGCGCGGCGCGGCCGGCGAGCGTCGGCGCGGTGCGGGCGTCCTCGGCCATCCGGTCGAACGCGGACAGCTCGAGATAGGCGATCACGCCGAGCAGGTCGACGACGCCTTCGCTGATCTCTTTCGGGTCGGTCACGGCGACGAGGGTATCGCCGAACCCGTGGTCGACGCCGTGAAGAGACCGATCCCACGCCGCGCCGTCGCGCCCGGTACTGTTGAAAAACTCCTGACCAGGTACACTGCGGAAAGATAAACAAGGCTTCCGCACGTCTCATGGCTGCGGGAAACAGGCGGGCGACCGGCGCCACCAGGGCTGCCGGGGTTCGCCGAAATTTGTGCGTGCACGCCTCCAGCGGCATTCCCGGGAGGGCGGCTGCGGCGCCGAGCGTAACTCTCCGGTGCCCGTCAGACCCCCGGTCGAGTGTCGAGTGACAACCGGCCTGTGCGCGCTGGTCACGAGAGAGGCGATCACCCTGACCGCAGAACAGTCCACAACCGAAGAAACCACCACCCCCGCGGTCGCGCTGGAGCACAGCGAGTCCGGCCCGGCCGCGCTCGACACCTCGCACCCGCTGCAAGCGGGCGTCGAGGTCGAGCCCGAGGCGCCCACGTTCGCTTCGTTCGGCGTGAAGCCGGAGATCGTGAAGGCGCTGAGCGAGGCCGGCATCGAGCGCACGTTCGCCATCCAGGCGCTCACGCTCCCGCTGGCCATGGCGGGCGACGACCTCATCGGCCAGGCCCGCACCGGCATGGGCAAGACGCTGGGCTTCGGCGTCCCGCTGCTGCACCGCGTGCAGGTGCCCGGCGACGGCACCCCGCAGGTGCTCGTCGTGGTCCCGACCCGCGAGCTGTGCATCCAGGTCGCCAACGACCTCAAGGGCGCCGGCAAGCACCTCGGCATCCGCACGCTGGCCATCTACGGCGGCCGTCCGTACGAGCCGCAGATCGAGGCCCTGCGCAAGGGCGTCGACGTCGTGATCGGCACCCCGGGCCGCCTGCTCGACCTGGCCGAGCAGCAGCACCTGGTGCTGGGCAAGGTCCGCGGGCTCGTGCTCGACGAGGCCGACGAGATGCTCGACCTGGGCTTCCTGCCCGACATCGAGCGCATCCTGCGCATGGTGCCGGACGAGCGGCAGACGATGCTGTTCTCCGCCACGATGCCGGGCCCAATCATCACGCTGGCGCGCACGTTCCTGCGCCAGCCCACGCACATCCGCGCCGAAGAGAACGACGCGAGCGCGATCCACGAGCGCACCACCCAGTTCGTCTACCGGGCGCACTCGATGGACAAGCCCGAGGTCATCGCACGCATCCTGCAGGCCGAGGGCCGCGGGCTCACCATGATCTTCAGCCGCACCAAGCGCACCGCGCAGAAGGTGGCCGACGACCTGGTGGAGCGCGGGTTCGCCGCGGCCGCCGTCCACGGCGACCTGGGCCAGGGCGCCCGCGAGCAGGCGCTGCGCGCGTTCCGCTCGGGCAAGGTCGACGTGCTGGTGGCCACCGACGTCGCCGCGCGCGGCATCGACATCGACGACGTCACCCACGTCATCAACTACCAGTGCCCCGAGGACGAGAAGACCTACGTCCACCGCATCGGCCGCACCGGCCGCGCGGGGCGCACGGGTGTCGCGGTCACGCTCGTCGACTGGGACGAGATCCCCCGCTGGAAGCTGATCTCCGACACGCTGGGTCTGGACAAGCCGGAGCCGGTGGAGACGTACTCGTCGTCGCCGCACCTGTTCAGCGACCTCGGCATCCCGGAGGGCACCACCGGCCGGCTCCCGCTCGCGAAGCGGACCCGCGCCGGGCTGGCCGCCGAGGAGGAAGAGGACCTGGGCGGCAAGCGCCGCGGCCGTGGTGGCCGGGGCGCCGGTGCCGGCTCGGAAGACGCGCCGCGCAAGCGCACGCGGGCGCCGCGCAAGCGCACCCGCGGTGGTGCGAAGGCCGCTGAGGCGGTCGAGAAGGCGGACGCCGCTGCTGCTTCGTCCTCCGAGGCCGCTGCGACGGGCTCGGCTTCGGCCTCGGGTGAGGAGCGCACGCGCTCGCGTCGCCGCACCCGCAGCGGCGGCGGTGGTGAGTCGACCGGTCCCGCCGGTGCGGCCACCGCGTCGGCCTCGGTTTCGGGAGAAACCGGAGAAACGGGTGAGCGTCCGGCACGTCGGCGCCGTCGTCGCCGCCCCTCCGCGACGTCTGATACACCTGCGTCGGCAGACTGAGGGGAACAGCGGAGCCGACGGCGGGAGTCAGGTACGTGAGCGACCACGAGGACGGCGCACCGGACCAGTCTGAACCGGACGTTCCGGCTTTTGTCCCGCCTTCGGACTCCGGGGTGGTTTCGCACCGCCCGCTCGGCACCGAAGATGTTCTGCCCCCGTCGCAGGGCTTTCCGAGCCCGGTGACGGGGCCTCCCGTCCGCGTGCGGCGTTCGCCGTGGAACCGCGGGCGGGATCGGGTGATCGCGGCGTTGATCGCCGTGGTCGTGGTGGTCGTGGCGCTGGTTGTCGCATTGAACAGCGACAACCTGCACACCAGCCGCGCGCTCGCTTCGACGCCGCCGACCTTGCCGCCGGCGCCCGCGGCCGTGCCGGGTTCGATGGCTCAGCTGTGGCAGGCGCCCAGCTCGGCCACGCCCGTGCCGATCGGCGAGGGCGACACCGTGACCACCGCCGACGGCGGCGAGGTCGCGGGCCGCGACCCGCTCACCGGCAAGATCCGCTGGCACTACACGCGCGAGAACCTGCAACTGTGCACTGTGGACACTGCGTGGGGCCGCGTGAACGCGGTGTACCACAAGGCAATGGGCTGCAGCGAGGTCACGCAGCTCGACCCCACCACGGGCCAGATCACGGCCCAGCGCAACGGCGACGCAGAGCTCGGCACCCAGCTCGTCAGCGACGGCAGCCACGTGACCACCACCGGCAAGCACCTGCTCGACACCTGGCGCGACGACCTCGTGAAGAGCATGGAGTACGGCCAGGTCCCGTTCCTGGTCAACCCGAACAAGCAGCCGCGTACGGGCTGCACGTACGGCACGGTCGCCGCGGCCGCCGACAAGGTCGGCGTGATCGAGCGTTGCCCCGGCGACCCCCACGACCGCCTCACCGTCTACAAGGCGACGGCCGAACACGAGGACGAGCCGCAGGTCGTCTTCAGCTCCGTCCTGGCCGGCTCGCGCGCCCGCGTGATCGCCATGTCGGGCGACTTCACGGCCGTGCTGCTGCCCGACCAGAAGCTGCTGGTCATCTACGGCCCGGACGGCAACGAGCGCTCCGCCTACCCCATGGACCTCCCTGCGAGTGATCTCGCGGGCGACCCCGCGGGCGGCGTCGAACAGACCACCCGCACCGACAGCGGCGTGTACTGGTTCACGGGCACCAAAACCGTCGCCCTGTCCCGCGACGACCTCACCCCCCGCTGGACCCTCGACAGCACCCGCGGCCCCGGCATCACCTTCGCGCGCCAGCTCGTCGTGCCCATCAACGGCGGCCTGGCCGTGCTCAACGAATCCAACGGCTCCACCATCCGCACGGTCGGCGTCGACCGCGGCGGCTACAACGGCGTCGTCCGGCTCACGGCTTTGGGCCCGGTGCTGCTTGAGCAGCGCGGCCCTGTGGTTGCCGCACTGCGCTAGCGATCGTGACGATCTCGCGGCTCTGCTCGGTCAGGGGGCCGCGCTCCCAGTCGCCGAACCGCTCCTCGACGGCGAATCCGGCTGCCGCGACGAACGCGTCCAGCTCTTCGGGGCCGAGGAACCTCAGCGCCGCGCGGTCGACGCGCAGCACGGCGCCTTCGGGGTCGGCCGACGTCTCGGTGAACGTGATGACGTCGCCGACGACCGACTCGACCTCGTGCCACAGGCGGAGCGGGCGTGGCCGCGAGACCGTGACCTGGTTCGCGGGAGTCCAGTCCTCCCAAGCCTTTGCCTGCGGGTGGCGCGTCTCGAACGCGAACCTCCCGCCAGGCCGTAATGCGCGGCGGATGGCGCTGAGGGAGCAGCGCAGGTCTTCATCGGTGGTCAGGCACTGGAACGCGTGGCCGGTCATCGTGACGAGGTCGAACTCGGCCTCCGACCTGAGTGCGGCGGCCGTTCCTTCCCACCACTCGACGTCCGTGCACCGCCTCGCGCGGGCGAGCGCCGCACGATCGGGGTCGAGGCCGACCAGTCGACCTCGGTGGCCACGTTCGCGGGCGTGGTGCAACATGCCGCCGGTGCCGCAGCCGACGTCGAGGACGTCCTGCGCGCTCTCGACGAGGCCGTCGTAGAAGCGGTCCGCGGGGAAGTCGCCCCAGGTGTTGAGGACGTCGTACAGCTCGGCGGCTTCGTCGTCGGAGAGCGCCCGGGGCGTCAGGCCCACCAGAACACCGTGAGCGCCACGAAAGCGACCACCAGCACGCCGAGGCCCGCCAGGCCGGCCGTGCGGCCGTAGCGCCGGTCGGCGACCCGCTGCAGCACCAACGCGGCCACCGCGGCGACGGGGTGGCCCACCAGCAACAGCACGCTCGGCCCCGGCGCCCCGGTGGCGAGGCAGACCGCGCCGACGCCCAGCACGCCCACCGCCAGCACGGCCAGCCCCGCGGCGATCGACCCGGTGAAACCGCGCCACCAACGCCCGCGCGGCTTTCCCGTACTGACGGCCTCGATCCGCTGCGGCGGCGCGACAGGCACGTACTCAGCCGCCGCCTCGCCGGTCTGGGCCGCGGAGGCGGGGACGTACTCAGCTGCGGCCTCGCCGGTCTGGGCCGCGGAGGCAGGGGCGTCCTCAGCTACCTCGCCGCGCTCCGAGGCGGCGGCAGCTCCGGAATCGGTTCGGGGCATCTCGTTGGCGGGCGGCGGGGCGTCCACGGGTTGTGGCAAGACGCTGCTGCCCTGCGAGGCGTCGGTCGTGGTCTGCGCCGGGGCGGCAGAAGCGCGCTCAGCCGGTGCCACGGCCTCGGCCGAAGGCGCCGTCGCGTTGTCCGACACGTCGGCGCCGCCCGCCGCAGGAGCGGCCACGTCCGCCGCGGCCAAGGGGGCGGCGGTCAGTTCCTCGGTGTCGGGTGAGGCCACGGTGGGGGGTCCGTCCAATCATCGACTCGGAGGGAGGGTGGTCAGGGCGCCAGGAGGTCCCAGGGTTGGGACGCGGGGCCCGCCTGCTGGCCTTCCGCGCAGCTCGGGCGGAAGTCGCACCAGGAGCAGCGGCGGTCGGGGCGGGCGGGGAAGAGGGCGTCGCCGTCGGCGCCTGCGTCGAGGGTATCGGTGGCCAACCGCAAGTCGCCCGCGGTTTCTTCGGCGCGTTGGAGGTGGCGGTTCAGCGACTCGGGCGTGTGTTCGGCCGCGGCGATCGTGCCGGTGGGCAGGTGGTGGAGCTCGACTTTGGTGCAGGGCAAGCGAAGCGTGCGCGACGAAGCCACCGCGTACATGGCCAACGCCTGCGAAGCGCGGGCCTCGTACTCGTCGGGAGCGCGGCGACCGGTCTTGTAGTCCACGATCACCAGCTCGCCGCCGCGCTGGTCGATGCGGTCGGCGCGGCCCTCGATGATCATCGTGGGCCGTCCGCCAGTGGTGCTCACCGGCGCGGACACCCAGCGCTCGAGGCCGATCGGATCCTCGGTGACGTCGTGGTCCTCCACGTACTCCCCGACCCAGCCCTTGGCCCGCGCCCGGTAACGCGCGGCCTGCTCGGCGTCCTCGAACCCCGCGTCTTTCCAGTACTCGCCGACCAGCGCCATCGCGCGCTGCGCCGTGCGCTTGGCGACGGGCAGGTCGAACAACGCCCGCAACGCGTTGTGCACCACCGCACCCAGCGTGCTGTGCGCCCACGGGCCGGTGCGTTGCGGCGTGGGGCGCTCCAGGTAGCTCAGGCGGTAGCGGCGCGGGCAGTCCTCGAACGTGCTCAACCGCGCCGGCGACACCTTCGTGAGCCGCTGCGGCTGCTCGACGCCGAAATCGAACCCCAGCTGTTCCTTCACTCGACCCCCGTTCGGTTCCGGCGCCCACGCTACGCACCACCACCGACACTTTCCGGCGCGGGGGCGGCCTCTCAACCGAACGCCGCCGCATTGCGCTCACACCACGCGGCGAACGTCCGCGGCTCACGCCCCAGCAGCCGCGAAACCGTGTCGGTGCGCGAACCTTCGACGTCGGCGCGCATCAGCGCGGCGGTCTCCAGCAAGGCCTCGGCGAGTGCCGGCGGCGCCCCCGCCGGGAAGCGCGACCGCACGATCTCGTCGGGCGAGCTCGGCTCCCGCACCTCGATCTCCCGCCCCAACACGACGGACAGGATCGCCACCTGGTCCGCGACCGTCAGCAGTTCGCCTCCGGCCAGCACGTACTCCGCGCCCTCGTGCCCGTCCGACGTCAGCACCAACGCCGCGACGGCCGCGATGTCGGCGGTGTCGATCGGCGCCTGCCGGCCGGGTCCGAGGGCGTCCAGCACGTACCCGGCCCGCACGGATTCTCGCCACTCCAACGCATTCAGCATGAAACCGCCCGGCCGCAGGATCGTGAACGGGATTCCCGACGCCCGCACGAGCTCCTCGCGCTCGTGGTGCCAGCGGCCCATCATCGGCATCGGGTCGCCGAGCACGTTGCTGGACGACAGGTGCACGACGTGACGCACGCCGGCTTCGCGTGCCGCCACAACGGCGTTGGCCACGCCGGTGGTGCCCAGCCCCGGTGTCAGCAGGAAAAACCGCTCCACCCCCGCGAACGCCGCCGGCAGCGTCGACGGCTCCTCCACATCGCCGACAACGACCTGCGCGGGCAGGTCCGCCGCGCGGGCGGGATCGCGGGTCAGCACGCGGACGTCCGCACCCACGTCCGCCAGCTCGCGGACGAGATCACGGCCGATGTTCCCGGTGGCTCCGATGACCAGTAGCATGAACTCCCCAGATCGTTTGCCGTCTATTGACTTCAAGAAAACGTTAGCCGGGAAATGATTAGCCGTCAATCGATTGGGGAGGCGTGGTGCCCGAGTTCCTCGACCTGTTCAGCAAGACGCACAAGGCGGTCCGCGCGCTCTCCGATTCGGCGATGCGCGACCACGGCCTGCACGAGGGCCAGAACGTGCTCCTCGCCGCGCTCTGGGCCACCGACGGAGCCACCCCCGGCGAGATCGCCGCCCAGGTGCACGTCACCACGCCCACCGTGGTCAAGATGGCCACCCGCATGACCGCCGCAGGCCTGCTCACGCGCCGCCGCGACGACAAGGACAACCGCCTCGTCCGGCTGTGGCTCACCGACGCCGGGCGCGCGCTCCAGGAGCCGGTGGAGGCCGAGCGGCGCGAGCTGGAAGCCAAGCTCACGGCGAACCTCACCGAACCCGAGCGAGACCGACTTCTGGGCCTCCTGGCCCAGGTGCACACTTCGGCGAGTGAACTGCTGACGGAGCCCAGGAAGCTCCGCTGATCAGAAGTTCCCGGCGATGAAGCCCTTCACCGAGTTCGCCACCAGCTCCACGGCGATCGCCGCCAGCAGCAGACCCGCGATCTTCGCGACGAGCGTGATGCCGCTTTCCTTGATCAGCCGGATGACCACACCCGAGAAGCGCATGCACGTGTAGATCACGAAGTGCACGGCGACGATCGCGCAGCCCAGCGCGATGTACGCGCCGAGGTGACCGTCGGCCTGGCGCACGAACACGATCGTCGCCGCGATGGCGCCCGGGCCGGCGAGCAGCGGCGTGCCGAGGGGCACGAGGGCGACGTTGACGTCGTCGGCCGCCTCGGGTTCGGTGCCGCCCTTGCCCGTGAGCAGCTGCAGCGCGATGAGCAGGAGCAGCAGGCCGCCGGCGCCCTGCAGCGCGGGGATGCCGATGCCGAGGTACGCGAGGATCGCCTGCCCGGCCACCGCGAACAGCGTGATGACCAGCAGCGACACCAGCACGGCCTGGCGCGCCGCCTTCACGCGCGTGGCCATCGGCTTGCGGCCGACCAGGCTCAGGAACACCGGCACGGTGCCCGGCGGGTCCATGATCACGATGAGCGTGATGGTGGCGCTGATGAACAGCTTCGCGTCGAAGAACTGCGCGACGCCCATCTCAGCCCTTCACGATCTGCGACCCGGTGGCGCGCGCGACGAGCTGCTCGAACTGACCGGGGTCGGTCGTCTCCTGGCCGAGGCCGATCGTCTTGTTCGTGCCGTGGTAGTCGCTCGACCCGGTGCGGATGAGCCCCAGCTCGTCGGCGAGTTCACGCGTGCGGACGCGCGTGGCCGGCTCGTGGTTGGGGTGGTCGACCTCGACGCCGGTCAGGCCGCGACGGGCCAGATCACGCAGGGTGTCCTCGCTGATCGTCGCGCCGCGGCTGTACGCGAACGGGTGCGCGATCACCGTGACGCCGCCCGCGGCGACGATCATGTCGATCGCCTCCTCGACGGGGGTGTCGTGGCGCGGCACGTAGTAACCGCGGCGGCTGCCGAGGTACTCCGCGAAGGCCTCGTCGACGCTCGACACCAGCCCGGCGCGCACGAGCGCCTGCGCGAGGTGCGGGCGACCCGCCGGCGAGTCGGCGGGCAGCAGGCCCATGATCTCGTCGGCGTCGATCGGGAGCCCGTCGGCGGCCATGCGGTCCGCCATCGCGCGCAGCCGCGTGCGGCGTTCGGCCCGCAGGCGCGTCTGCTCGGCGACGAGCGCGGGCGCGGTCGGGTCGAAGAGGTACGCGAGCAGGTGCACGCTGATCCGCCAGCCCGTTTCCGGGTCGACGGACACGGTGGACAGCTCGGCGCCGGGAACGAGAGTCAGCCCGGGCGGGACGGCCTCCGCCGCCGGCGCCCAGCCGGCGGTCGTGTCGTGGTCGGTGATCGCGACCACGTCGAGGCCGACCCGGACGGCAGCTTCGACGAGCCCGGAAGGGCTGTCGGTGCCGTCTGAGGCCGTGGAGTGGGCGTGCAGGTCGATGCGCATCGTGACCATTCTCGACGATGCGCTGCGTCACAGCGACGCCGGTACCTGGGACAACGCCCGCAGGTCAGCCGACGGGCTTCTTGCCCCTCGCGGCACGCTGCGCCTTGATCATGGAGAAGCGCTCGGCCTGCTTCTGCTTGTCGCCGAACACGAGCTCCGAGATCGTGTCGTAGAACTCCTCGGGCCGCGGCAGGTAGTCGATGCGGTTCAGCGCCTGGATCTGACCGGCGGACTCGACGACCATCGTCCCGTACCCGAGCACCCGGCCCCAGCCGGGCCGCTCGTAGGTGAGGTCGGTGACCTTCGTGATGGGCATCATCAGCACCTTCGTGGTGATGACGCCCTTGGTCAGCACGAACCGCTTGTCCGTGACGACGAGGCGCTCCACCCACCACTGGACCACCGCGTAGGCGAACCGCAGCACGACCAGCAGCGCGACGTACCAGAGGATGTTCTGCACCACCCACAACGACGGTGGCAGCAGGTAGGAGACCAGCACGCAGACGGCGAGCAGGGCCGCCGCCTCGAACGTGTCCCAGAGCAGCACTGCCCAGTGGCGGCGGATGCGGATGACCCGCCGCTCGGTGTCGAGCAGGTACTCGTCGGGGTCGCGTGGCGCGAACATGTCTCGAGGTTATCCCCCGTCAGCCGTTGAAGACGTTGCTGACGAACGAGACCACCGATTCGGCCGAGCTACGGAGGAAGTCGACGATGTTGCCGACGAGACCTGCCGCCTGGTTCGGCTGAGCGATCACGAAGAACAGCACCAACGCGATACCCACGAGACCCGCAAGCTTCTTCGCGTTCACAGCGATCAATCCCGTCTCTAAACGTGGCACCGGAAAACTGACTTTCTACGTTGTACCGCACCAACCACCCACGCGGCAGGAAAGTCCCGCGCATGGGTCAGCAGGCCGTCCGAAGTGTACCGTATGGCTACTCTCCGTGTACAGCGTGACGAATCTATGGTTGACACCCATGGACACCCGAGTGCCCTGCGTGGGCGGCATCGTGTTCGACGACCAGGGCAGACTGCTGCTCATCCAGCGTGGCCACGATCCGGGCAAAGGCCTCTGGTCACTGCCCGGCGGCCGCGTGGAACAGGGCGAAACGGACGCCGAAGCCGTCGTCCGCGAGCTGCGGGAAGAGACCGGACTCGACGTGAGCCCGCACACATTCGTGGGCATGGTCGCCCGGGGCCCCTACGACATCCGGGACTACGAGTGCGTCGTCACGGCCGGAACCCTCACCGCCGGCGACGACGCCGACGATGCCCGCTGGGTCGACTCGGCCGAACTGGTGGATTTGGACACGTCGGGCCGGCTCGTGGACTTGCTTTTCATCACGCTGCGTGACTGGGGTGCGTTGCCGCGAGCCTGATTCCATCGGTGCAATTGCGCGACACGGCGATTGCTTGCGCGAATGTTCGTGGTTTTCGCACGCCGGTGAATGGTGTTATCTCCGCACAGACCGCCGGATGAGCACGGGAAATGCGGAGTTGAGCAATTCCGTATCAATGCCCGTGCATATGAAGACGCAAGCGCGCACGGTCCACGGGTGTGACTGATGGGGTGAATGTGACACAGGTGACACAGCGTGCAGCCGGTGCACCTGCGCCGGCGGTCAGGCCGGCAGCCAGGTCATGCGCTGGCCGTGCGGCGACGTCCGGGCCAACGTGCGGACGACCGGCTTCCCGTCCGACCACGTGACCAGGCCGAGTACGCCGGCGTCCGACGGGTCCGGTGCCAGGGCGTCCAGGTCGGTGCGGTCGGGCAGCAGCAGCTTGAGGCCCGCTTCGTAGAAGCCCTGCGTGACCCACCACAGGGGGCGCGTGGCCGCGAGCGCGGCCAGCTCGGCCACGAAGTCGGCCCGGCGGTCACCGAAATAGGCCAGCGCGTGGCTGGTCAGGACCACCAAGGGCAGCTCGGCCGGCAGCGTCGCCGCGGCCGCGGCCAGGTCGTCCACGCCGTCGCCGGCGATCAGGGGCGGGACGTGCTTGCGCTGTTCCGCGGCGGCCGTCCGCAGCAGGCGGATGCGGTCCGGCTGGTCGGCCCAGACACAGGCCTCCAGCCAGGCCAGCTCGTCCTCGTCGGCGAGGTCGACCGGCGCGCGGTCCAGACCGGCGCGCGCGGCGACGGCGACCTTCTTCGGCAGCTTCGGCAGCACGGCGCCGGGCGCGAGGTCCAGGGCGCAGTGCAGGCCGACGGCGGCCTTGGCCGGCCCGGCGACGAGCTGCTCGCCGCCGTCGCACTGGTAGCGGTAGGAGAAGCGGTCCAGGCCGAGCAGCAGACCCGCGCTGCACCCCACCTCGAGCAGGGCGATCTTGCCGCCCGCTTCCTTGGCCGCCGCCGCGACCGCGGGGTACACCAGCGACGCGCGGCGGACCTCGTTGGTCTGGGTGTAGCGCGTCGAAATCAGTTCGCGGGCCTTGTCCGCGCGCTCCAGCAGGAAGGTGCGGAACAGCGGCCACGTCTCGTTGTCCACGCCGTCGAACCCGCCCAGTGACGGGTAGTAGCGCGACAGCGGGTGGATCGGGTCGGCCTGGATGAGGCGGTGGGCGGCGGCCAGCAGCAGGGTGCCGCGAGCCTCGCCGCCGCGGGCGTCGGTGAGCAGGCCGGCGACGTCGTCGTCCTCGGCCGCCTGCGTGGCGAGGTGGTCGTACAGCGGCGAGACCCCGCGCGCCTCGACCTCGGCGAACGTTCGCAACCGCCGCTTGATCTCTTCCAGGGCGATGGCCACCCGCGCTCCTCCTCGAACAGCTCCGTACCGGGGTAACGCCGCCTGAGCCACTTGCGACACTCACCGGTGGTGAGGAGTACCCTCGACCATTGGTGTTCGTGCGTCAACGCGAGCCCCACCACTCTCCGCGTCTCACGATCGCGCCGGCCCGAAGGAGGTGAGGAACGCCCCATGAGTAGTGGCGATAGTCCGCTCCCTAGTAGTCCCAGCGTTCCCGCCCAGCCGGCCGGCCGATTTTTCTCCTGGTAGTCCGGCGAACAGGGAACGCCGGTGATGCCGGACGGACGCTGAAGTCCGCCTGGCCGTCGTCTTCGGGTTCCACCACGACGCCAGCCCAGGAGATCCCATGCCTGCCATCCCCTCCCTCGGAGGCCTTCGCGGCCGCGGCGGCAGCCGCACCAAGCCGATGCTCGAGCGGCCCATCCCCGTGCCCTTGTCGGCGTACGTCGTCGACTGCGCGGTGTACGTCGACGGCGCTCGCTTGCCCGGCCGCTGGACGCATTCCGAGGCCATCAAAGAGGTGCGCAAGCGGCACGCGGGGTTCGTCTGGATCGGACTGCACGAACCGGACGGAGAGCAGATCCAGGGCATCGCCGACACGTTCGGGCTCCACGAGCTGGCCGTCGAAGACGCGCTCGAAGCCCACCAGCGCCCGAAGCTCGAGCGCTACGACGACACGCTCTTCCTGGTGCTCAAGACCGTCCGCTACGTGGAGCACGAGTCGCCGACCACAGCCAACGAGATCGTCGAGACCGGCGAGCTCATGGTGTTCCTCGGCCGCGACTTCGTGATCACCGTGCGCCACGGCAACCACTCCGGTCTCGCCCGGCTGCGCCGCGACATGGACGACGACCACGAGCGCCTGAGCCTCGGCCCGGCCGCGGTGGTCCACGCCATCGCCGACCACGTGGTCGACCACTACCTCGAGGTCTCCAGCCGCATCGAGTCCGACATCGACGAGATCGAGGCGCAGGTCTTCGCACCGCGTTCGCTGGTGAGCGCCGAGCAGATCTACCTGATGAAGCGGGAAGTGCTGGAGCTGCGCCGCGCCGTGCTGCCGCTCGCCACGCCCGTCTCGCGTCTGGCCGAGGGCTACACGCGGCTGGTGCCCGACGAGGTGCGTTCGTACTTCCGCGACGTCGCCGACCACCTCGTGACGGTGTCCGAGCGCGTGGCCGCGTTCGACGAGCTGCTGAGCACCCTGGTCGACGCCACCGTCGCGAAGATTTCGCTGCAGCAGAACACCGACATGCGCAAGATCACCGCGTGGGCGGCGATCATCACCGTGCCCACGATGGGCGCGGGGATCTACGGCATGAACTTCGACTACATGCCCGAGCTGCACTGGAAGTTCGGCTACCCGATCGCGGTCACGGTGATCTTCGCGATCTGCCTGCTCCTGTACCGAATATTCCGGAAGAACGGCTGGCTCTAGGCCGCCACGCGGTCCCCGTTCCTTCACCCGGTAGCGCTACAGGAGCACCCCCATGCCTCGTTTGCTGACCAACCTCAAGTTCTGGGCCCTGGCCCTCGGGATCGTCTGGATCCTCGGCATCGTCACCGTGATCAGCCTCAACCCGGGGTTCTCGCACGGCATGAAGTGACGCCACCAGGCCTTACCCTGGGCGCATGCCCAAGGCACTGGTGGTGGCCGACGAGGTCGACGAGCGGTTGTGGACCGGTGCGGTCCGCTCGCTCGACGTCGACCTCGTCGTCGCCGCCGGTGACCTGCCCTACGACTACCTCGAATTCCTCGCCGGCGCGCTCGACGTGCCGTGTGTGTTCGTGCCGGGCAACCACGATCCCGACCTGAGCGGCTACACCCGGTACGGCGGACTGTCCATGAAGGACGGTTTCCCGACCGAGTGGCCCGGCCCCGCGGGCGGGATCAACGCCGACGGACGCGTGGTCGACGTCGCCGGCCTCCGGTTCGCCGGGCTCGGCGGCTCGATCCGCTACAACGACGGCCCGAACCAGTGGACGCAGCGCCAGCAGTCGCGCCGGGCCCGCGGGCTGGAGCGGCGCGCGAAGTGGCGGCGCCGCCGTGACGGGCGCGAGGTCGACGTGCTGCTCACCCACTCCCCTCCGCTGCACCTCGGGGACCGCGAAGACCCACCACACCGCGGTTTCGCCTGCCTGCACCGCACGATCGCCACGCTGCGGCCGAGCTGGCTGCTGCACGGCCACATCCACCCGCACGGCGAACCGGTGCCCGACCGCGTGGTCGGCACCACCCGCGTGCGCAACGTGGTGGGCCACCGGATCATGGAGTTCCCGCGATGACCAGACCCACGGGTTTCCCTCGCGCCGACGCCGAACACGACTTCCTGCGTGCCCGTCGCGGCCAGGTCCTTTCGCGACTGTCCACCTGGCTGCGCCGCGAGCCCGACGACGTGAACATCATGCTGCCGTTCCACGAAGTCGTCGACGCGCTGGGTTACGCGGGCGAGTCGCGCATCGGGCTGCGAGTGATCACTTTGGATTCGATCGTGGGCACGGTGGACCGCAGCCGCGACTTCGACCGCCGCTTCCGCCCGACGTCCGGGCGCGTGCGCGAACGCTGGGAACGGCTCGCGCTCGCGGCCCGCCGCGGGGAGGCGATCCCGCCGATCGAGGTGTACCGCGTGGGCGAGCTGCACTTCATCATCGACGGCCACCACCGCGTGTCCGTCGCCCACGCGCAGGGTGTGTCCACAATAGAGGCCCAGGTCACGGTGGTGCGCACGAAGCTCAACCCCACCGGCATCCGCTACCGCGGCGACCTGATCGTGAAGGACTACCGGCGGCTGTTCCTCGAACGCGTGCCGCTGACCGGCCACGCGCGGGCGTCGGTGATCATGTCGGACCCGTGGGACTACGCGCAGCTCGGCGAACACGTGGAAGCCTGGGGCTTCCGGCTCATGCAGGACGAGGGCCGCTTCACCGACCGCGCCAAGCTCGCACAGCGCTGGTTCGACGAGGAGTTCACGCCCGTCACCGGCATGCTGCGCCAGGCCGACCTGGTCGGCGACCGCACCGACGCCGAGGCCTACCTGTGGGTCGCCGCCGAGCGGTACCGGCTCATCCGCACCCACCGCTGGGACGACGACGTGATCGAGGCACTGCGCTCGCGTCGCCACTGAGCTCTTGTCAGGATCGCCCTGACGTCGCTAGCGTCAGGGCAGTCCTGACACGCTCCTGGGGAGGTCCCGCGATGACCGACGACAGCTACTGCTCCTTCTGCCTCAAGCCCGCCAACGAGGTCGGCAAACTCATCTCCGGCTCCGGTGTGTACATCTGCGACGGCTGCGTGGGCCTGTGCGGCGAGATCCTCGCCGGGCAGCACGAGCCGGCCACACCGGAAGTCACGCTGTGGGAACGGAAGTCCGACGACGAGATCCTGCAGAGCATCCCGCGCATGGCCATGGTGAGCGCCCAGGCCGACGCACGCATCCAGGCGCAGGTGGATCTGCTGCGCTCGCGCGGCGTCGCCTGGGCGCGCATCGGTGAAGCGCTGGGCGTGACGCGGCAGTCGGCGTGGGAACGGTTCTCAGCCGACAAGTGAGCCATGAGTCGATCGTCGGCCTCAGGCCCATCGGCGCACTCAGCTGCCTTGACGGACCTCGCTCCCCTCCCATACGTTTAACGTGTTGGTTAAATGTATGGGAGGTGGGAGTGGCCGGCACCGATCAGCTCAGCGCCGTCTTCTCGGCACTCGCGGACCCGACTCGGCGGGCGATCCTCGCCGAACTGGCCGAGCGCGATGCCACGGTCACCGAGCTCACCGCGCCTCTCGCCATCTCGATGCCGGCGGTATCGCGACATCTGAAGGTGCTCGAACGCGCCACGCTCATCTCGCGGACGCGTTCCGGCAAGTGGCGCGCGAGCCACCTCGAAGCTGCCCCGCTGCGCGAGGCGGCCGACTGGATCGAGCGCTACCGGAAGTTCTGGGACACGTCGCTCACCCGCCTCGATGCCCACCTCGCCGCTGTGCAGGCCGCTGAACGCGCAACGGACTCGACGGAGGGCGACCCCACAACGCCCACCGACACGGCCTCGGACCACAAGGAGCCCTGATGCAGGCAGAACCCCCGCAGATCGACATCTCGCGCGTGCTCGACGCGCCGCGGGAGCTCGTCTACCGAGCCTTCACCGAGCCGGACCACTTCGTGGCCTGGTGGGGCCCGATCGGCAATTCGTTGCCGCGCAAGGAGATCGACTTCGACGTGCGCCCGGGCGGCCACCAGCGATGGACGGAGGTCTCCCCAGCCGATCCCGGCATTCGGGTCCACGTCTACGTCGAGCTCACAGACGTCACCGACGGCGAGCTCCTCGACGGCCGCATGCACGTCACCGGTCAGCTCCCGGACGGCATCGAGCCGTTCGAGACGAGACTCCGGGTCGAGTTCTCCGACGAGGCCGACGGGCGGACGCGACTCGAGATCCGCCAGTGGCTCCCCCGGCACCAGACCGGCAATGCCGAGCAGGGTTGGCGCGAGGCGTTGACCAAGCTGGACGCCGCACTGATCGGTACCCGCACCTCGCCGTCGAGCGTCGAGGTGTTGTGACATGGCCAAGCTGATCTACGTGACGAACATGTCTCTCGACGGGTACATCGAGGACAAACACGGCGCCTTCAACCTGTACCCGCACAACGACGACGTGTTCGCGGCCACCACCGACCTCATCCGTGCCGTGGGCACGTTCCTCTATGGACGCCGGCTGTACGAAACGATGGCCCCTTGGGAAACCGACGCCGCCCTCGCCGCGCAGTCCGGCCTCACCGCCGACTTCGCGACCGCCTGGCAAGCGGCGGACAAAGTCTTCTACTCCACGACACTGGCCGCGGCGTCAACCGCCAAGACCCGGCTCGAAAAACGCTTCGATGCTGATTCGGTGCGCGCGATGAAGGCCTCAGCCACCAGCGATCTCACCGTGGGGGGCGCACACCTGGCGGCGCAGGCGTTCACGGCCGGGTTGGTCGACGAGTGCCGGCTGTTCGTCTGGCCCAGCATCATCGGCGGCGGAAAGCCGGCGATGCCCAGTGACGTTCGCGCCGATCTGGAACTCCTCGATGAGCGCCGATTCGACAACGGCGTCGTGCATCTCCGGTATCGCGTCGTGACCTGAGCCTCCAGGACATGGCCGGACCCGTCCAATGGCTCGATCAAGCGGCCAGCGTCTTTCGCAGCCACGGGTAGACGGTGCCCGTCCACACCTGCTGGCCGAGGCCGGCGCAGTGGCCGTCGGCGCCTTCGGCCGCGGTGAGCTGCACGACCTGGGCATTTGTGGTCAACGCGTCGCGCAGCTGCGGTCCGCCGCCGGCCGTGAAGTCGTGTTCCGACTCCACGAGCAGGGCCGGGCAGGTGATGTTCGCCGCGTCGGCCAGCATCGTGAAGCGGCGCAGCTCGGCGAAGTACTCGCGGACGGAGTCGAGGCCGTGCGCCGCCATCCGGGCGCGGAAGAACTCCGCGCGGTCGGCGTTGCGGCGCATCTGCACGCGCACCACGGGTGCGGCCGCCAGCGCCGCGGCACCGGACGGCACCCGCGCGCCCAGGTCCGGCTGCGCCGGGTCGCACACGAGAGCGGCGATCCGGTGCTCGGCGGTCGCGGCGCGCGGGGCCAGGTAGCCGGCGAACGACCGGCCCACGAGCACCACCTTCGCCGGGTCGGCCTCGGGCCGGTCGAGCAGCCAGTCGAGGACGGGGGTGAGCACGTGTTCGAAGTCGTGGCGCAGGTACCGGTGCTGGACGTAGAGCGTCTCGCCTTGCCCGGGGCCGTCGAAGACGAGCACGTTGTAACCGCGGTCGACGGCGGCGGGCACGTCGAGCCAGCCGGACTCGGCCGTAGAGTCGTAGCCGCACGGCAGCACGACGGTGGGCCGCGGTGTATCGGAGGCGTGCGGCGCGAAGAAGTAGCCGTGCAGAGTCGTGTCCTCGTACGGGATCCGCACCGCCTCGGCCGGGTGTTCGAGGAGCTTCACGGCGTCGGCGAACGCCTCGACGTGACCACGGTAGGCCGTTTGCAGCCGCGGATCGTCCACATCGGACCGGATGAAGAAGTACGCCTGGCGGAAGTACTCGCTCGCGCGCAGGAACGCGTGCCGCGCGCTCACGCGGTCACCCGCCGCCAGCGCCGAGTCCGCCGCCACCCGGGCCCGATCCGCCGGGGCCGACCACGCGTCGTACCAGCCGCCGCCGGAAAGCTTGCCGACGCCGCGCGCCGTCGCGAACGCCTCGCCGAGGTCGGCCGCGTGCACCACCGCGGCGTTGAGCGTGCGCGTGAACTGGCCGTCGTAGCCGGGATCGCTGAAGAACACCTTCGCCGGATCCGTCATGCCCGGTCAGTCGGGCACGCCACGACACGGGTTACCGGCATTGAAAAACGAACGGTCCCTCCCCGGCCGGGCCGGGAAGGGACCGTTCACCCCCGATCAGTGATCACACGTGAACCGCCGGCACCACGGCCGCGCCGCGAGGCGCGCCTGGGCGCAGCAGCAGGCCGGTGATCACGGCGCCGGCCGCGAAGATGACCGCGGCCCAGGTGAACGCCGTGGTGTAGCTGTGCACGGCGGCCGCCGCGGCGAGCTGCGGGGTGGGCGTGCGCCCGGCCAGGAAGGACGTCGCCGCGTTGCCCGCGAGGGTGCTCAGCAGCGCGGTGCCGATCGAGCCGCCGACCTGCTGCATCGTGTTGACCGTGGCCGACGCGACGCCCGCGTCGTGCAGCTCGACCCCGAACGTCGCGACGCTCATCGCCGGCGCCATCGACAGCCCGATGCCCACACCGAGCACCATGAGCGGCCCCAGCACTCCCCCGACGTACGTGCTGTCGACGTCGATCGCGCTCAGCCACAGCAGGCCGCCGGCGGCGATCAGCATGCCCGTGGGCACCAGCGGTTTGGGCCCGAAGCGCGGCAGCAGCACGCTTGTCGCGGTGGTGGCGGCAGCCATCAGCGTGGCGACCATCGGCAGGAACCCGAAGCCACTCTCGATGGGCGTGAACTTCAGGTTCTGCTGCACGTAGAACGTGAGGAACAGGAAGATCGAGAACATCCCGATGGCGATGAGGAACATCGCGATGTACGAGCCGCCGCGGTCGCGGTCGAGCAGGACGCGCATCGGCAGCAACGGGTGCTTCACGCGCTGCTGCAGCACGACGAACGTCGCCAGCAGCGCCAGCCCCGCCGCGAGGAAGCCCCACACGGAGACCGAGCCCCACGAGTCGTGCTCGGCGTTGGAGAAGCCGTAGACGAGGGCGAACAGACCGGCCGACGCGCTGATCGTGCCCGGCAGGTCGAGCTTCGGGCGCGGGCCGTCGGACTCCTGGCGGCGCAGCAGCAGGGCGCCGCCGATGAAGGCGATGACCGCGAACACGATGTTCACGAACATGCACCAGCGCCAGTCGAGGTACTCGGTGAGCACACCGCCGAGCAGCAGGCCGACGGCGGCACCGCCACCGCCGATCGCGCCGAACACGCCGAAGGCGCGGCCGCGTTCCTTCGGGTCGGTGAACGTGGTGGTGAGCAAGGAAAGCGCGGCCGGCGCGAGCAGCGCGCCGAACACCCCCTGCGCCGCGCGGGCGATGAGCAGCATCTCAATGCTGCTCGCCGCGCCGCCGATCGCGGACACCGCGGCGAAGCCGGCGAGGCCCACGAGCAACGCGTTCTTGCGGCCGAACAGGTCCGCGAGCCGGCCGCCGAGCAGCAGCAGGCTGCCGAACGCGAGCGCGTACGCGGTGACGACCCACTGGCGGGCGTCGTTGGAGAAGCCGAGGTCGACCTGCGCCGAAGGCAGCGCGATGTTCACGACGGTGGCGTCGAGCACCACCATCAGCTGGGCCAGGCCGATCACCACGAGGATGGCCCAGCGTCTGGAATGGTGCGGGTTCTGGGCGTGGCTCGGCGCGTCCTCCCCCGGACGCTCGAGCGTGGCCGTCGAGTCAGGCATGCGGATTTCCCTCACGGATAGTGATCACAGCGCTATGTGGAGTAGATACCTCCCCTTACTCGACCCAAGGTACACAAAAACCGGAGACAGTGTCTCGACTTCTTTTGGTAACCTGGGCGTCATGACACGGGACGCTGCTCCCGCCGCACCGGCGCGGCCGCTGCGGCGTGACGCCGAGCTCAACCGCCGGCGCATCCTCGAAGCCGCTCGCGCCGTCTTCGGCAAGCGCGGGCTGGAGGCGACGCTCGACGACGTCGCGCACCACGCCGGCCTGGGTGTCGGCACCGTCTACCGGCGATTCCCCAGCAAGGAACACCTGGTCGAGGCGATGTTCGTCGAGCGGCTGCAGGAAATCGCCGACCTCGCGGAGCAGGCGCTGGGCGCCGAAGACCCGTGGGACGGCTTCGTCGACTTCGTGTGGCGCACGGTCGAGCTGCACTCCGCGGACCGCGGGCTGCGGGAGATCATGCTGTCCAAGGCGTTCGGCCACGAGCACGTGGCCGAGGTGAAGGCGCACATGGTGCCGCTCATCACGCGGGTGATGGAGCGCGCGCAGGAGTCCGGCCAGCTGCGGGCGGACCTCGTGCCCACCGACCTGCCGCTCATCCACCAGATGGTCGGCGCGGCGATCGAGTACACCAGCGCCGTCGAGCCGCACCTGTGGCGCCGCTGCCTCGCCCTGATCCTCGACGGCCTGCGCGCCGAGCCGGGCCGCGCGACGGCGCTGCCGCACCCCGGACTCGACCAGGATGAGATCGACCAGGCGATGTGCGCGTGGCGCCAGCCCCGCCACCCCCACCCGGCGACGCCGCCCATCCCTCGCCCGAAGCAGTAAGTCCCGCTCGCGGCACCGAACGCCCCAACGCGGCGTTCGGTGCGCTCAACGCACCGAACGCCGCATTGGGGCGCGCAAAGGCAGGGTCACTCGCTGGGCATGATGGCCCACAGAATCAGGTACGCGACGAACTGCGGGCCGGGCAGCAGGCAGGACAGCAGCGCGAGCACACGGACCTTGCCCGGCGTCGTGCCGAAGCGGCGGGCGAGCCCGGCGCACACGCCGCCGATCATGCGGTCGTTGCGCGGGCGGCTCAGCCTCTGCGTGACAGGTGCGGTCATCGTGGTCCCTCCCGTTGGGTCAGTGACTCCAGGACACCAGGACCGCGCCGCGGGCACATCGCTCCCCGGGACGATTCGGACCCCTAAGGGCCCGGGCCCGTCTTCTCGCCACGCTCGCACCGGCGTTCGATTTCACGACGCTGACCTGCGCGAACACCACCGCGCGGTGTGGGATTTCCCTGTCAGGGCTGATTTTTCGCGCGATTCGTGGTGATACTGCACCCCGTGCGCTCCCCCTTCGGACCCATTGTCGTCGCGCTCGGTGGCGCGCTGCTGCTCGCCGGCTGTTCCTCGGCGGCCGCCCCCGCGCCCGTTTCGCAAGCCCCCTCGCCGATGACGGCCGTGGCGGCGCTCGGCGACTTCACCACGCTCGACTACTGCAGCCTGCTCGACGTCTCCCGCCTGCGCGGCGCGACGGCCGACGACCCCGACTCGTCGTTCACCGACTGCCGCACCGATTACGTGCGCAGCGGGCGCCAGCACACGGTGAGCGTGGGCCCGCTGGCGGCCGACGCCGACCCGAACGTGAAGCCGTACGAGTACTCGGGCCCGCTCCCCGACGGCGTCGCCGTGCAGCAGGCCGGTTTCACGCCCGACAAGACGTGCTCGCGCGTGGTGACGTTCGCCGACGGCATCCGCCTCAACGTCGCCGTGACCGACGGCGAAGGCGCCGGCGCGTCGGCCGACCGCTGTTCCGACGCCGACGCCGTGGTGGGCGGGGTCCTCGCCGCCGCGAGCGGCGGCAAGGTGCGCCACCACCAGTTCCCCGACCGTTCGTGGGGCCGCGTGGACCCGTGCGCGCTGCTCAACGTCCACGAGCTCGACGCGATCGCCGGAGCCGGAACACAGCCGTCGGCCGGGTTGTCGGGCCACTCCTGCATCCGCGGCACGGTGAGCGTCGCGTTCTCCGTGCAGAAACAAGCCCCCACCGGCGCGACCGAAACCCTCGGCGGCCGCACGGCGCGCCAGAGCACCGACGGCGCGTTCTGCCACCTGACGACCACGCAGCCGTCGCCGGACACCCCGGGGCGCGGCGAGCAGGCGGTGGTGAGCGTGGTGGACACGAGCGGTTCGAGTGGCGCGGCCGCGTGCCCCACCGCGAGCCAGGTCGCGGCGCTGGTGTTCGCGAAGATCCCCTGAGCACGACGAAGGCCCCTTCCCGCGCTGAGCGTGAAGGGGCCTCCGGGTCGGGAACCTAGTCCTGGTAGGTCAGGTTCCGGCCGTTGCTCGGGTCGAACAGCTTGACCTTGTCCGCGTCGAACCAGATCTCCAGGTCCGCGTTCTCCGCGGCCTGCGACTCGGCCGACAGCCGGGCCACGATGAGCGACGCGGCGCCTGGCACGTCGGCGGAACCACTGTCGGCGGCCAGCTCGGCGAGCTCGGCCGACGTGGCCACCTCGCCTTCCACCGTGAAGTGCGCGAACTTCTCCGAGCCCATCGACTCCAGCACGTCGATGTGCGCGGTGAACGTGGAACCCGCACCGCGCTGGGCGGCGTCGACGAGCGACGCGTCCTCGAAGTTCTCCGGCCGGATGCCGGCGATCACCTCGCGCGGGGCGTTGGCGGCCTCGGCCATGCGGCGGACGCGGTCGGTGAGCGGCGTGGTGCCCAGCGGGCTGTGCAGCTCGCCGTTCTCCAGCGTCGCCGGGACGAAGTTCATCGACGGCGAGCCGATGAAGCCGGCCACGAACAGGTTCGCCGGGTTGTCGTAGAGGAACTGCGGCGAACCGATCTGCTGCACGTACCCGGCCCGCAGCACCACCACGCGGTCGCCCAGCGTCATGGCCTCGGTCTGGTCGTGGGTCACGTACAGCGTGGTCGTGCCCAGCTGCTTCTGGATCTTCGACACCGACGTGCGCATCTGCCCGCGCAGCTTGGCGTCCAGGTTGGACAGTGGTTCGTCCATCAGGAACGCCTTGGGATTGCGCACGATCGCGCGCCCCATCGCCACGCGCTGGCGCTGGCCACCGGAGAGGTTCGACGGCTTGCGGTCCAGGTGCGCGGTGAGGTCGAGGATCTTCGCCGCCTCCTCCACCTTCGCGCGCACCGTCGCGTCGTCCACTTTGGCCAGTCGCAGCGGGAACGCCATGTTCTCGCGCACGCTCATGTGCGGGTAGAGCGCGTAGGACTGGAACACCATCGCGATGTCGCGGTCCTTCGGCGCCCGCTCGTTCACGCGCTTGCCGTCGATGCGCAGCTCGCCGGACGAGATGTCCTCCAGCCCGGCCACCATGTTGAGCGTGGTCGACTTCCCGCAGCCGGACGGGCCGACGAGGATGATGAACTCGCCGTCCGCGATCGTGATGTCCACTTCGGACACCGCGAGCGCACCGTCGGGGTAACGCTTCGAAACTTTGTCGAGGACGATTTCAGCCATGGCTCAGCCCTTCACCGCACCGGACGTCAGCCCCGCCACGATGCGACGCTGGAAGAACAACACGAACAGGATGATCGGGATGGTGATCACGACCGCGGCCGCGCTCACCTGACCCGTCGGGTCCTCGAACTGCGAAGACCCGGTGAAGAACGACAACGCGGCCGGCACCGTGCGCGACGCCGTGGTGGACGTCAGCGAGATGGCGAACAGGAAGTCGTTCCAGCAGAAGATGAACACCAGGATCGCCGTGGTGAACACGCCCGGCGCGGCCAGCGGCGCGATCACCTTCCGGAAGGCCTGGGCCGGCGTCGCGCCGTCCATCTTCGCCGCCTTTTCGAGCTCCCACGGGATCTCCCGGAAGAACGCCGAGAGCGTGTAGATCGAAAGCGGCAGGGCGAACGTGATGTAGGGCAGGATCAGCCCCATCCACGTGTCGAACAGGCCCAGGTTGCGCTCGATGTTGAACAGCGGCGTGACGAGCGAGACCTGCGGGAACATCGCGATCAGCAGGGAAAGCCCCACGAGCAGCTGCTTTCCGGGGAACTCGAGGCGCGCGATGGCGTAGGCCGCCATCGTGCCCAGCACCACCGCGATCACCGTGGAGATCACCGCGATGCCGATCGAGTTCACCAAGGCCCGCAGGAACTCCGACGTCTGGAAGATGTCGGCGTAGTTCTTCAGCGTCCACTGCTGGGGCCAGAAGCTGCCGTCGTTGAGCGTGTCCTTCGTCTTGAAGGACAGGGAGATGATCCACAGCACGGGGATCAGCGCGAAGGCCACGACGAGGATGTCGACGAGGCCCCACCTCACTTTGCGGCCGGTCGTGACCGCACCACCGATGGCCATCAGCGTTTACCCCCGTCGTCCGTGCCGGGTGCGGCGGTGCCGAACACCTTGATGAAGAGGAACGCGATGATCGCCACCGTGATGAAGATCAGCACGGCCATCGTGGACCCGATGCCGAGGTTGAGACCCTTGACCAGGTTGTCGTAGGTCATCATCGACACCGACCCCGTATCCTGCGCTCCGTTCGTGAGCACGTAGATGTTGTCGAAGATGCGGAACGCGTCGAGCGTGCGGAACAGCAGCGCCACGAGGATCGCGGGCTTCATCACCGGCAGCATCACCTTGGTGAACCGCTGCCACGCGCTCGCGCCGTCCATCGCCGCGGCCTTGAGCAGGTCCTCCGGCACCAGCGCGAGGCCGGCCATCAGCAGCAGCGCCATGAACGGCGTGGTCTTCCACACCTCGGCGAGGATGATGATGAACAGCGACGGCCACTGCTCGGTGAGCGGCGCCGCGCCTTCACCGAGGGCGTTCGCGAGGTAACCGGTCTCCGGCGTCCACGCGAAGTACCACGAGAACGCCGCCACGACCGTGACGATGCCGTACGGGATCAAGGCGACGGTGCGCACGAGCCCGCGGCCCACGAGCGTGCGGTGCATGATCAGCGCGAGCGCCATGCCGAGCGCGAACTCGATCGCCACCGACACCACGGTCAGGAACATCGTGGTGCCGAACGCCGTCCACCAGTAGGAGCTGGTGAGCACGGCGCCGTAGTTCGCGAACCCGATGAACTCCTGCTGCGCCGGGAACCTCAGGTCGTAGCGCTGCAGCGAAAGCCAGATCGAGTAGACGATCGGGTAGCCCGTCACCGCGATCATCACGAGGAACGCCGGCGCGCAGAGCCACAGGCCCAGCCGTCGTTCGGCCTTCTTCCCCTCGCTGAGAACGGGTTTTCCCTTGCGGTGGCTCACGGCCTCGTGCGCGGCCGGTGGTGCGCCGGCGGGTTCGGCGGGGTCGGCGGTGCCGGTTGAGGGGTCCTGGACGGTCACGGGATCACTCCCTTCGACTGGAGCGCGTCACTGAGTTGTTCCCGCAGCTGCTGCGCCGTCACGGGCGGGTCGATCTCCGAAGGCGGCGACAGGATCTTCGACATGACCGTGGACGCGTTCTGGTACGCCGGGGAAAGCGGGCGCACCGCGGCGGTCTTCAACGCGTCGAGGATGGTGTCGCGCATCGGGTACTTGATGGCCATGTTGGGGTTGTCGTTCGACGCCGGCTTCGACGGGTCGAGCGGAACGTCGTTGTGGTACACCGATTCGATGGTCGGCGGCACACCGTCGTTGATGGCCGAGAACTTCTGGTTCTCCGCGCTGCGCAAGCACAACGCGGCTTCGAACGCCTCGGGCTTGTGCTGCGAATACGTGCTCACCGCGAGGTCGTAACCACCGATGGTCGTCTTCGCCGGCATGCCGGCCTTCGCCTCCGGGTAGACCGCCCACTTGAAGTGCGACAGGTCCTGCGGCTTCTCCTCCGCGTAGGAGGCGTAGACGAACGGCCAGTTCAGCTCGAACGCGGCGTTGCCGCGCTGGAACGTCTGGCGGACGTCGTCCTCCTTCTGGTTGGTCAGCGACGGGTCCGTGATGCCCGACGACGTGACCTGCTTGAGCAGCGCCAGCGCGTCCACCGCGCCCTGGTCCATCACCACGGACTTGCCGTCGTCGGACAGGATGTGGCCGCCGAGCGATTCGACGAGCGTGTTGTAGATGACGACCAGGCCTTCGTACTGCGCACCGGTGAAGACGATGCTGTACGGCTTCTTCTCCTGCTTGAGCTGCTGCGACATCTGCATCATCTCGTCCCACGTCTTCGGCGGGTTCGGGGTGATGCGGTCGTCGTACCAGAGCAGCTGCACGTTGGTGTTCTTCGGTGCGGCGTAGAGCTTTCCCTCGTAGGTGGCCGTCTCGAGCGGGCCCTGCAGCACACCGTCGGACGCCGCGGCCTTGTTCTGGCCCGTCCACTCCTCGGCCCAGCCCGCCTCGGCGAACTCCGACACCCACGTCACGTCGAGCCCGAGGATGTCCATCGAGGTGTCACCGGCGGCGAGCCGGCGCGCCATCTGGATTCGCTGGTCGTCGGCACCGCGCTGGAGTTTGTTGTAGACGATTTCGTAGCGCCCGTTCGCGGCTTTGTTGCAGTTGTCGACAACGGTCTGGAAATTGTCCTCAGGCGCGTAGTACACGTTGATCTTCATCGGTCCCCCGCCCGTGCCACACGCGGCGAGCAGACCCGTGGTCATCAATCCGGCGGCCAGCAGCGCGCCCGTTCGGGCGGGCGAGCGACCCCGTAGCCTCTTCTTCCCCATCGAACAAAAGCCTCCTCACCCGCGCACGCCGGTTACCGTGACGCCCCCAGGCATCACGACGCGATGAGGCGAGTCGCGCCAGCACCCCGACGTGCTAGTGCTCGGTCGGTCGCGCTGGAGGACGCGGCCGCCCGACTGGTGTCGGACAACCTATGCCCGGCGATCACACCCCGCAAGCAGTATCCGTAACGATTCAGGCTTGTGCAGCGCGAAACGCCGGAATTATTGGGGTGAACTGTGGACCGGGAGTGCTTCCATTCGGGTGACTCAGCACGAATTCGCCATCGGCACAACCCGAATTCGGCCTAGGAAGGCCCCTAATCGGCCCCCTCTTCTTCACTGCCCGGCACCACGGGGATGCGGCGCCGGGCAGTGGAGAACGGGCGTCAGGCGGTGGCGGGTGGCGGCTTCAACGCGAGCTTCGAGAGCAGTTCCCGCCCCTGTTCGGCCGAACGCGGCTGGCACAGCACGTCGTAACGGCCGGCCACCAATTGGCTCGCCGACGAGAAGTCACGGCGCCCGCGGGCCGCGCGGTAGCCGATACCCGCGAACAACAGACCCGAAAGGACACCGAGCACGAGCCCGGTCAGCAATTGCAAGGCGAAGCCCTGGTTCACGAACAGGCCCAGCAGCAGCCCGGCGAACAAGCCGAACCACGCGCCGGACATCGCGCCCGCGCCCAGGACCCGGCCCCACGTGAGCCTGCCGATCACGCGCTCCACGAGCATCAGGTCCACGCCGACGATCGTCACGTCGGTGACCGCGAACTCGCTCTCCGCCAGGAAGTCCACCGCGCGCTGGGCTTCCTCGTAGGTACCGTACGACCCGATCGGCCAGCCGGTGGGCGGCGTCGGGAGCCGCGGCGGCCCGGCCGGCCGTCCACCACCAAAGGGACTGCTCACCATCATCACCTGCGTACTCGTCCGGTCCGAGGGGTCCATCTTGTCAAGAACCGGCGAACCGTGCGAACCGCGTACTGGTGAATGCCGTTCACCCGCGATGGCTCAGTGGTCCAGCCCCTTCGCGAAACCGGCCACCGCGTCGGCGAACGGCCTGGGCTCCTCCAGGTGGCCGAAGTGCCCGCTGTGCTCCAGGACCACGAGCTGCGATCCCGGGATCCCGTCGTGCAGCTCGCGGCCCCAGCGCACGCCGCAGATCACGTCGTAGCGGCCGACGACCACGAGCGCCGGCACCCCGATCGTGGTCAGCACCGGACGGTCGTCGAACAGGTCGGGGGTGCCGTCGGCGTCGCGGCCGGAGATGTAGACGCCGCCGACCTGATCCTGCAGCGGGCCGAACTCGGCGAAGCGGCCGCGGAAGTCGGCGAAGTACGCGGGCAGGACCCCGCGTACGGCCCGGGTCATGTCCTCGTCGGACGAGATCGAGCCGATCGACTGGAACGCTGCGAGCACGTCCGGCAGCCCGCGGTCGCCTTCGGAGCGGGCCGCGTACGCCTCCAGCTGACGCATCAGCTCCTCGCCGTGCTCCGCCCCGACGACGGGCGCGCTGTCGTAGAGCACGATCCCGGAGACGCGCTCGGGGTGTGTCAGCGCGAGGCGCTGGGCGACGAACCCGCCGTGGGAGTGGCCGAGGAAGAGCGTCTTCTCGAGCCCGAGGTGGTCGAGCAGCGCGACGACCGCACGGACGTAGCGGTCGCGGGTGTAGCCGTCCGGGTGCGTGGCCAGCCGGCTCGAACCGCCGGTGCCGATCGGCTCCGGGTAGACGACGGTGAACTGCTCCTCCACGACCGGCATGCGCAGGTACTCCCAGTCGATGCCGGGACCACCGGAGTGCGCGAGCAGGACGGGCCCGGAACCGTGCACGTGGTAGCGCTGGGCGAGGCCGTCGAGCTCGACGGTGTGGGTGCCGGGGGAAAGGTGGTCGGTCACAGCTGGGTCGGTCACGGGGTGCTCCGTCTCGTACGGGTGTTCTGGACACCCGCACGATGCGCAGCGGCGGCGGTTAGTTCGATCCGTTCGCTGTGACGGCGACCATAGGCGCGTGGTGGAGCCGCAGCTCCGCCACGCGGCCGCCGTCCAGCGTCATCAGCCAGGCGACGCCGGGCGGGCAGTGCGTCGGGTTGTCGGGCGGGTTGACCAGGTCCATCTCCCACACCACGACGTCACGGCTCGCGACGACGTGCACCGGCCGCTGGCGCACGCCCGCAGCGAGATCGCCCTCCATGCCGCGCAGCAGGAAGTCGTGGCCCACGCCGCGGACGTCACCCGCGGTGAGCACGACGTCCTCGGCCCACCGGTCGGCGAGCACCCGGGTGAACTCGCCGCGCTCGGCCGCGGCCAGGGTGTCCAGCGCGTCGAGCTTGCTGCCGGCGACGAGCGCGCCGGCGTCGTCGTGGGCCGAAGCCGCGGTGGCGCGCAGTGCTTCGGCGAGCTTGGCGCGGCCGTGGTTCAGCCGGCTGCGCACGGTGCCGACGGGGACGCCGAGCGCTCGCGCGATCTGCTCGTACGACGTGACGCCGAGCGAGAAGTGCCGCAGGATCATCACCATCCGCACGGGCGGCGAAAGCTGTTCGACGGCCTGCCAGACCCAGTCGCGCAAGGCGTGGTCGTCGAGCAGCTGCTCGGGAGTGGCGAGCGTCGACGCGGTGAGGTCCCAGCCGTCGGCGACGGGAATGTCGCGTGTGGACCGAAGCCGCGCGCGGCAGGCGTTGCGCACCACCATCCGCAGCCACGCGCCGGCCGCGGCCGGGTCGCGGACGTCGCCGATTCGCCGCAGTGCCACCACGGCCGCGTCCTGCACGGCGTCGTCGGCCTCGGCGGTGTAGCCGAGGAGCGCGATCGCGACGCCGCGCATGCCGGCTTCGTGGCGCGCGAGGAGCACACCGAGCGCCGTCACGTCACCGGACTGCGCGGCGCGTGTCAGCTCGGCGTCCGAAAGCTCGCTCACCACTCCAATGTACGAGCGGTCCGGTGCAGTTCCGCGTGAACTCGGGCACTCCGGGCAGCGAAGAGGGTGTGGTCAGGCAGGTGTTCAGGATTTCGACTTGTACTCGCGCAGCAGGCCGCGGCTGATGATCGTCTTCTGGATCTCGCTGGTGCCCTCGCCGATCAGCAGGAACGGCGCCTCGCGCATGAGCCGCTCGATCTCGTACTCCTTCGAGTAGCCGTAGCCGCCGTGGATGCGGAAGGCGTCCTGCGTGACCTCGGCGCAGTACTCGGACGCGAGCAGCTTCGCCATGCCGGCCTCGACGTCGTTGCGGGCGCCGGAATCCTTGAGCCGCGCGGCGTTGACCATCATCAGGTGCGCGGCCTCGACCTTCGTCGCCATCTCCGCGAGCTTGAACGCGATGGCCTGGTGCTCGGCGATGGGCTTGCCGAACGTCTTGCGCTGTTGCGCGTACTCCACCGCCAGCTCGAACGCGCGGATCGCGATGCCGCACGCCCGCGCGGCCACGTTCACGCGGCCGACCTCGACACCGTCCATCATGTACGCGAAGCCCTCGCCCGGCGCGCCGCCGAGCACCTGGCCGGCGTCGATGCGGAAGCCGTCGAACACCGCCTCGGTGGTGTCGACGCCCTTGTACCCCATCTTCTCGATCTTCCCCGGGATGGTGAGGCCCGGCAGCACCTCGCCGTAGCCCTCGGGCTTCTCGACGAGGAACGTCGTGAGGTTGCGGTGGGCCTTCTGCGCACCTTCGTCGGTCTTCACCAGCAACGCGATGAGGTTCGAGGTGCCGCCGTTGGTGAGCCACATCTTGGCGCCGTCGATCACGTAGCCGTCGCCGTCGCGGCGGGCGCGGGTCTTGATCGCGGCGACGTCGGAACCCAGGTCCGGCTCCGACATCGAGAACGCGCCGCGCACCTCACCCGTGGCCATTCGCGGCAGGTAGTGCTGCTTCTGCTCTTCGGTGCCGTGACGGGAAATCATGTGGGCGACGATGAAGTGCGTGTTGATCACGCCCGAGACGCTCATCCAGCCGCGCGCGATCTCCTCCACCACGAGCGCGTAGGTGAGCAGCGACTCGCCGAGGCCGCCGTACTCCTCGGGGATGGTGAGGCCGAACAGGCCCAGTGCCTTCATGCCCTCGACGATCTCCGCCGGGTAGGCGTCCGCGTGCTCCAGCTCCTGCGCGCGCGGGATGACCTCCTTGTCCACGAACGAACGCACGGTCGCGAGGATCTCGGACTGCACGTCGGTCAGGCCGGCGGTCTGGGCGAGGCGGGCCATCACGGGCTCCTTCCGCGGGGTTACCGCGGAGTATGGACGGCCGGGCGGGTACCCGCCTATGAGGGTGCTCACGCCCAGGCCGCGTTTGCCCCGTTACTGTACCGATCGTTACTGATCCGACCACAGTCACGGCCGAATGGCTTCGTAGCAACGGTTACGTGCCGCGTGGGGGGTCGGCCTACTTTTGGCCGGATCAGTAAAGTGCGGTTCCAGGCAACCTGTGGCTGGGAAGGAGCGTGATGAACGAGAGCTACGAACACCCGTCGTTCGAGCACCAGCCGTACCCGCCGCAGGGTCCGCCGCCCGGCGCGGGTCTGGCGATCGGGTCGCTGGTGTGCTCGATCGCGGGCTTCATCGTGTGCGCGCCCGCCGCGATCGCCGGGGTCGTGATGGGCCACATCGCCTACTACCGCTCGCGCCACGGGCGGGCGACCGGCGGCGCGCTGGCGATCGCCGGCTTCGTGATCGGTTACCTGGCGCTGGCCGTGTGGGGGATCATGATCCCGCTCGTGCTGCACGAGCTGGACAAGTACGGCGCCTTCGGCTGAGAAGGCTCGCGGTGGGCGACCACCAGAACCGAGGGGGAACCCGATGACCAACCCGTCCGAGCCGCAGGACCGGCCGAACCAGACCACGGCGTACGAGCCGCCGGCGACCGCCGAACCCGGCTCGTACGACCCGCCGGCCACCGCGGACCCGGCGCCGTACGACCCGCCGGCTTCCGACGCGACGGGGTTCGGCTCGCCCGACAGCGTCAGCACGGCGAGCGACCAGCCGATGAGCTTCGCAGCGCCGGACAGCACCGGGTCTTCGAGCGAGACCGCGTTCGCCGCGCCGGGCTCGACCGAGGCCGCATCGCCGTACGCGGCGCCGGGCAGCGGTGAGCAGCCGTCCCCGTACGCCGCGCCCGGAAGCCAGCCCTCCGGCGGCTTCGCGGCGCCCGGCCAGCCCGAGGCCGCCGCGTACCCCGGTGTCCAGCCGTCCAGTGCGTACGCGGCTCCGGCCTACCCCGGCCAGCCGTACCCGGGCCCGACCGCCTCGTACCCGGGTGCGCCGGGAGGTCCCGGTGTTCCGGGCGTGCCGGCCGCCGCGCCGTACGGCCAGCCCTACCCGCAGCAGCCCTACGGTCAGCCGTACTCGCCGTACGGCCCGCAGCAGTCCAACGGCCTCGCCATCGGCGCGCTCGTCTGCTCGCTCCTGGGCCTGCTCACGTGCCTGATCGCGATCCCCGGCATCGTCATGGGCCACATCGCGCTCGCGAAGGCCAACCGCGGCGAAGCGGGCGGCCGCGGCATGGCGCTCTCGGCCGTGGTGATCGGCTACGTGATCGTGGCGCTGTACGTGGGCTTCTTCGTCACGATCGTGATCCTCGGAACCAACGGGTACCTCGACAACTAGCAGCCGTCACTCAGCCAGCGCATCACCCTCCTGGCGCGGCTGCGGCGGGCCGGCGTGCCCGTTGGGCACCGGCGCGGTCACCTGCGGCACGGGTCGCTCCAGCGAGGGCGGCTCGGGCTCGGGTGTCTCGGGGGTGGCCGGCTCCTGGGCCGGCTGCTTCTTGCCCTGCGGGGTGTTCGCGTCGAGGAAGCGCAGCAGCTCCACCGGGAACGGCAGCACCAGCGTCGAGTTCTTCTCTGCCGAAACCTGCACCACCGTCTCCAGCAGGCGCAGCTGCAACGCACCCGGGTGGTCGCTCATGGCCGCCGCGGCCTGCGCGAGCTTTTCCGACGCCTGCAGCTCACCGTCGGCGGAGATCACGCGCGCACGGCGTTCGCGTTCGGCCTCGGCCTGGCGCGACATCGAGCGCTTCATCGACTCCGGCAGGGCCACGTCCTTGATCTCGACGCGGTCGATGTGGATGCCCCAGTCGATCGCGGGGCTGTCGATCATGATCTCGAGGCCCTGGTTGAGCCGTTCCCGGTTCGACAGCAGGTCGTCGAGGTCGCTCTTGCCGATGATGGACCGCAGCGACGTCTGGGCCACCTGGCCGACAGCCGCGCGGTAGTCCTGCACGTTGACCGCGGCCAGCACCGGGTCGACCACGTTGAAGTACACAACGGCGTCGACGCGGACCGTCACGTTGTCACGCGTGATGCCGTCCTGGCCCGGCACGGGCATCGTGACGATCTGCATGTTCACCTTGTGCATGCGGTCCGCAACCGGTACCAGCAGCGTCAGGCCGGGCCCGCGCACCTCCGGGCGAACCCGCCCGAAGCGGAACACCAGGCCACGTTCGAACTGCTTCACCACGCGCACACCGGAGGCGAGCCAGACTCCGCCCACGACGACCACCGCGCTGAGAATTTCAACGATCATGGCAGCTCCCCGGGATCGCAGAACCCCTGGATTTTTACTGTACGCGCGCTTGGTGCCCAGGGAAATGACTCGACGTGACTGCCACGATGGTCGAGTGCCCCGACTCGTGATCCCGCCGTCGTTCGCCACCCGCGCGCCCCGGCTCCTCGGACCGGAGTCCCAGCCGTGGCTGGCGGCGCTGCCCGGCCTGGCCGATCGCTTCGCCCGCGAATGGGGCCTGGAGTTCGAAGGCGAGGCGATGCACGGGTTCGTCGGCGTCGTGCAGCCCGCGCGCCGGATCGATGGCACGCCGGTCGTGCTCAAACTCGGCTGGCCGCACGAGGAATCCCGGGACGAGCCGCTGGCACTGTCCACATGGGCCGGTCGCGGTGCCGTGCTGCTGCTGGAGTCCGCGCCGGAAGAAGGCGTGCAGCTGCTGGAGCGCCTCGACCACACGCGGACCCTGCACACCGAGCCGGTGCTCGAAGCCGTGGAGATCATGAGCGAGCTCGCGCGCCGGCTGGCCGTGCCGGCGCCACCGGAGTTGTCGCGGACGTTGACCGGCGAAGCCGAACGCTTCCTGGAGGAGCTGCCGAAGAGCTGGCACGACCTCGGCGGCCCGTTCCCCCGCCGCGAGCTCGACGCGGCCCTCGCCGTGTGCCGCGACCTCGGCCCCACCGCGGGCGCGCTGCTCGTGAACGAGGACCTGCACTACGAGAACGTGCTGGCCGCCCGGCGCGAACCGTGGCTCGTGATCGACCCCAAACCGATCGCCGGCGACCTCGAGTACGGCGTGTTCTCCTTGCTGTGGAACCGGTTCGACGAATCCACAGTGGACGCCAAGCTGGCCGCCACGGGACTCGACCCCGATCGCGCCCGTGCGTGGACGCTCGTGCGCGCGGTGCAGAACCGGCTGTGGTTCGAGTCGGATCTGCGCGACTTCACCGATCTCGGCGACGAGCAGCCCTCCTCTGCGGCTCTGCCCGCTTTGACCGCCAGGGCCTGCGAGTCCTAGCTGAGAGGACGCTGGCAAGACACGGTCGCGCGACGCGGGCGCCGGGGCCTGCTTGCGGATAGTGTCTGCCTCATGGCTGCCGTGAACAGGGTTTTCGTGGCTCGGCTGGCGGGTCTGCCGGTGTTCGGGCCCGACGGCGAGTCGATCGGCAAGGTCCGCGACGTCGTCGCGGGCCTCCGGCTCGACCAGCAGCCGCCCCGCATCCTCGGCCTGGTGGTCGAGCTCGCGACGCGGCGGCGCGTTTTCGTGCCGATGCTGCGCGTCACCACGATCGAGCCGACGGCTGTGACGCTGGCCACCGGATCGGTGAACATGCGGCACTTCACCCAGCGCCCCAACGAAGTCCTCGTCTGCGGGCAGCTGCTCGACGCGCACGCGTCGCTCGCCGGTACGGACACGCGCGTGGCGGTCGTCGACGCCGCGATGGAACCCACCCGCACGCGCGACTGGGTGCTCGCGAAGCTCGCCATCCGCGAACGCCAGACCCGGCTCGGGATCGCCCGCCGCCGCACCGCCATGCACGTCGTGCCGTGGAACGAGGTCGCCGGGCTGGGCCTCACCGATCTGTCGGCGCGGGAACCCCAAGGCGCGGGCCAGCTGCTGATGCTCTTCGACACCATGCGGGCCGTCGACATCGCCGCCACCGTGCGCGACCTGCCACTGAAGCGCCGGCACGAGGTCGCCGACGCGATGGACGACGAACGCCTCGCCGACGTCCTCGAAGAGCTGCCCGACGACGACCAGAAAGAGCTGCTGGCCTACCTGTCGGAGGAGCGCGCGGCCGACATCCTCGAGGCGATGAGCCCAGACGACGCCGCCGACCTGCTGGCCGAGCTGGCGCCGGCGGACCAGAGCCGGCTGCTGGCGTTGATGGAGCCCGAGGAGTCGGAGCCGGTCCGGCGGCTGCTGGCCTACTCGTCCGACACCGCCGGCGGTCTGATGACCCCGGAACCGGTGGTGCTCACACCCGACGCGACCGTGGCCGAGGCGCTCGCGCACATCCGCAACGCCGACCTGCCCGCCGCGCTGGCCACGATGGCGTTCGTGTGCCGCCCGCCGACGGCGACGCCGACCGGCCGGTTCGTGGGCGTGGTGCACTTCCAGCGCCTGCTGCGCGAGCCGCCCGCGGAGCTCGTGGCGAGCGCCGTGGACACCGACCTCACCGCGCTGCGGCCCGAGGCCTCACTGGCTGAGGTCACCCGTTACTTCGCCGCGTACAACCTCGCGTGCGGCCCCGTGGTCGACGCCGAGGAGCACCTGCTGGGCGCCGTCACCGTCGACGACGTGCTCGACCACCTGCTGCCCGACGACTGGCGCGAAACCGGCCTGCACGACGTTGCCGACGTGCCCGCCGAAGTCCACGACCAGGCCGAAGCCCACATCCAGGAGGCCGACCGTGCCTGAACTCACCTCGGGCCGCCGGCTCGACCAGCCGCGCAGCCAGGCGCGGTTTCGCCTCAACATCGATCCGGACACCTTCGGCCGCTTCACCGAGCGCATCGCGCGGTTCCTCGGCACCGGCAAGTACCTGTTCTGGCAGACGCTCATCGTCATCGTCTGGATCGTGCTGAACCTGGCCGCGGTGTCGCTGCGCTGGGACCCGTACCCGTTCATCCTGCTCAACCTGGCCTTCTCCACGCAGGCCGCGTACGCCGCGCCCCTCATCCTGCTGGCGCAGAACCGGCAGGACGACCGTGACCGCGTCTCCCTCGAAGAGGACCGCACGCGCGCCGCGCAGACGAAGGCCGACACCGAGTACCTGGCACGCGAGCTGGCGGCGCTGCGGCTCGCGGTCGGCGAGGTCGCCACCCGCGACTACCTGCGCAGCGAGCTCGAACGGCTGCGCGACGACCTCGCGATGAGCCCGAAGTCACGCAAGGCGAAGCAGGCGGCGAAATCGGACGTGCCGACCGGTACGTAACATGGGTCTGGTGACGAGTACACAGCAACTCCCCAGCGTCGAAGACGTCCGCACCGCGCTGAAGGACGTGTACGACCCCGAAATCAAAAAGCCGATCACCGACCTCGGCATGGTCAAGGATGTCGCGGTCGGCGAAGACGGCGTGGTCGCCGTCGGCATCTACCTCACCGTGGCGGGCTGCCCGCTCAAGGCGACGCTGACCGAGGACACCACCAAGGCCGTCAAGAAGCTCCCCGGCGTCGCCGACGTGCGGGTCGAGCTCGACGTGATGAGCGATGAGCAGCGCACGGAGCTGCGCAAGTCGCTGCGCGGCGACGCCGCCGAGCCGGTGATCCCGTTCTCGCAGCCGGGTTCGATGACCCGCGTGTACTGCGTGGCTTCGGGCAAGGGCGGGGTCGGCAAGTCTTCGGTCACCGTGAACCTGGCCGTCGCGATGGCCGAGCGCGGCCTGTCCGTCGGTGTCGTCGACGCGGACATCTACGGCCACTCGATCCCCCGCATGCTGGGCGCGCGCGAGAAGCCGACCAAGGTCGAGACGATGATCATGCCGCCGCAGTCGCACGGCGTGAAGGTGATCTCGATCGGCATGTTCACGCCGGGCAACGCGCCGGTGGTGTGGCGCGGCCCGATGCTGCACCGCGCGTTGCAGCAGTTCCTCGCCGACGTGTTCTGGGGCGACCTCGACATCCTGCTGCTGGACCTGCCGCCGGGCACCGGCGACATCGCGATCTCGGTGGCGCAGCTGATCCCCAACGCGGAGATCCTCGTGGTCACCACGCCGCAGCAGGCTGCCGCCGAGGTGGCCGAGCGCGCGGGCGCGATCGCGATGCAGACGCGGCAGCGCGTGGCCGGCGTGATCGAGAACATGTCGTGGCTGGAGACGCCCTCGGGCGAGCGCATGGAGATCTTCGGCTCCGGTGGCGGCCAGGCCGTGGCCGACTCGCTGTCGAAGTCCGTGGGCTCGCAGGTGCCGCTGCTGGGCCAGGTGCCGCTCGACCCGCGCCTGCGTGAGCAGGGCGACGAGGGCACGCCGATCGTGCTGGCGGAGCCGGACGCGCCGGCGTCGCTCGTGCTCAAGGAAGCGGCGAAGAAGCTCACCGTCCGGGCCCGCGGCCTGGCGGGGATGATGCTGAACGTCAGCCCCGCCGGCCGCTGAGCCCGGCCGTTCGAACCGCTGGGTCCGCCGGGTCCGCGCCTGAGGTCAGGAGGCGCGGACCGTCGTCAGCAGCGTCTTGTCGGCGCCCAGCGTCACCGCGGTGGCGCCGGGCTGCGTGACGGCCCAGTCGATGTTCGCGGAGTCGCCGGGGCCGACGGCGGTGGCGGCTTCGGGGTGGCCGTCGACGTTCACGTCGACCTGCTGGTCCGAGGTGAGCACGACCCGGACGCGGTTGCCGACCTGCACGTCGACGGTGCCGGCCGGCGGGCTGATCTTGCCCTTGGCCCAGTCGAGCGTGATCAGGACGTCGACGTCGGGCACGCCGGTCTGGGCGCCGCGCTTCACGAAGGCCTGGTCGCCGGCGGGGGCGTTCAGCGTGCTGCTCGGGGACGGCGAGCCGGACGGGCCGCCGGTCGTCGCGGGGGCGGGCACCGACGTGTAGGTGGCCGGTGGCTGGGTGCTGGGCTCGTCGTCCGCGGTGCACGCGGCGGCCAGGACACCCGCGGCGGCGATGATGGCGGCCAGAGCGCCCGCACGGCGTGACATGTCAGAGACCTCCAGGGTCGTTATGGGCGGTTTGCCCGAGGCTACCCAGGAAGTTCGTCTGGTCGTGCGAGAGGTCGGGTCACGCCGGGCCGGCCGCCACATCGGCAACCCGGCACAGCCAACTCGCCCGTTCCCGGCGCCGCAAGTCGGCGCGCACCCGACGTCGCGAGGTCCGGCCGAGGTCACACCCGGACGGGTCGCAAGGGGACGGACCCGGCGCTCAGGTGGCGTCGGGGTCGACCGGGGGCCGCTCGCCCGGCTTGAGCGGTTCGGCCTGCGGCGGGGCGCTCTGCGGCTTCACGGCGGCGGAACCGTTGGAGCCGTTCGTCCCGTTCGAACCGTTCGTGGAGTTGAAACCGTTGAGCCCCAACGGATCCGCGTCGCCGTCGAACAGGTGCTGGGTCACGACCCGCTTGGGGTCGAAGTTGCGCAGCCCGCGCAGGTCCTCCAGCGGCTTGCGGAGCTGGTCGAACTCCGGCCCCATCTCCTCGCGCAGCTGCGCGCGCGCACCGTTGGCGAACTCGCGGACCTTTTTCACGCTCTTCGCCAGCCACGACGCGGCTTCCGGAAGTCGCTCCGGGCCGAGGATGAAGAGCCCCGCGACGATGAGCACGAGGATCTCGCCCCATCCGACACTGTCGAACACCCGTGAACCTCCGCTCGGTACTTCCCCGGTCAGAGTACCCGGGCCGCCCCGCGTTCCGGCAGGCCCGAAGGACGAAGCGGGGCTTAAGACGATGTGACGTCGATCAGTCGGATCCGAGAGTCACGTCGACAACCAGCACCGCGCCGGCGCGCGCCAGCTGCACGGGCACGACCTCACCGACGTCGTGGTTGCGGACGGCCACGGTCAGCTCCGCGGAGTCGCGCACCAGGCGGTCGCCGATCTTCGTGATCACGTCGCCCTCCTTGATGCCGGCCGCGGCCGCGGGACCGTTGGGCTCCACGTTCTTCACCTGCGCGCCCATCGTCGACGAGCCGGCGACCGTGGACGAGGCGTTGATGCCGATGTCCGCGTGGACGACCTTGCCGTTCTTGATCAGCGCCTTGGCGATCTTCATCGCGTAGTCGCTCGGGATGGCGAAGCCGATGCCGATGCTGCCGCCGTCGGCGCTCGAGGAGCGGATCGACGAGTTGATGCCCACCAGCGCGCCGGTGGAGTCGACGAGCGCGCCGCCGGAGTTGCCGTGGTTGATGGCGGCGTCGGTCTGGATGGCCTCGTAGGTCACGGGCGGCTCGCCGCTGTCGCCGCCGGCCGTGATCGGCCGGTCGAGCGCGCTGACGATGCCGGACGTCACGGAGTTCTGCAGCGCCAGCGGCGAACCGACGGCGATCACGGCGTCGCCCACCTGCAGGTCGGCCGACTTGCCGATCTGCATCACCACGGGGTTGGTCACGTTGACCTTCACCACGGCGAGGTCGGTCTTCTGGTCGGAGCCGACGATCTTGGCTTCGGTGCGCGTGCCGTCGTTGAAGATGGCGGTGATCTTCACGGTCGGGTCGGCGACGGCGGTGGTGACCACGTGCTCGTTGGTGAGGATGTAGCCCTGCGGGTCGATCATCACGCCCGAGCCCTGCTCACCGGAGTCGGCGCCGGGCTTGAAGACCTCGAGCGACACGACCGCGGGCGACACGCGCTTCGCGATGTCGGCGATCGACCCCGGCGGACGTTCCTTCGACGCTTCGGCCTCGGAGATCGTGGCGCTGCCGGTGAGCGCCGAACCCGTGTCGGCGATCCACCAGCCGACGAGCCCGCCGACCGCACCCACGAGCAGCGCGACCACGCCGAGCAGCGCGAGCGCCTTCGGCTTCACGCGACGGCCGAACAGCACCTCGGGCAGGCTCAGCAGCGCACCGGACGGGCGTTGGCCGGGCTTCTCTTCGTCTTCCGCCGGCATCGCCGGACCGGCCAGCACGGCACCGGCCGCGGGATCACGCCACGGGTCGCGCGTGTCCGTCCACAGCGGATCCTCGGGCGCGGGCTGCTCGCCGGTCGCCTCCCGCGGACGCTCCAGCACCACCCCTTCGGCCCCCGGCGGCCGGCGGAACGCCTCCGCCAGCGACTCGGGCGTGGGCGGGGCCAGGTCGAGGTTCCCCTTGCCGTTGGCGGCGGGCGTGTAGAGCTTGTCGAACGCCCCGTCGACGCCACGCGGCCGGCCGAACACCGCCTCCTGCGCCGGGTCCACGGCGGGGCGATCGAGCGGCCGTGGCCCCAGCCGATCGTCGCCCGCGGCAGGCGGCTGGGCGGAGTTCGCGTTCGGCTGCTCGGTCATCATTCCCCGGGGCTGAGATCAGGTGGCTGGGCGTGACGATACCCAAGCCTCGACGTCCGAGTCTGCCCAGACGACGGTGAAATGGCTGTTGCCCCGCGCTCCCGGCCCGATCTGGCGCAGTGGTCGGGGCCGCTCGTCGAGCCGATTCGCGACCGCCAGCATGGTCCGGGCGACGGCAGTTTGGCTCCGTTGCGGCGGGTCGGCTCGGAGAGCTCGAACGCGGGCAACCGCCCACGTGGCAGTCGGCGGCCGATGGCTGACTCCGCGTGCCGGACCGCCGGAGGCCGACCGGCGCAGTGTCGAACACACCGGCAGCACAGGCTGTTGCCCCGCACCGCTACCTCCCCCTGGAGAAGCGGTGCGGGCGGCTCAGCGAGCCGGGACCGGGGTCAGCCGGTCGACCACCGGCGTGGCTGTCGGCGACGTCGGGGACGGGGGTGGCAGCGTCGGCTCGGAGCGGGGTACGGCCATCTGGGCGGGCAGCAGGTTCGCGTTCGGCTGCGGCACGCCGCCGGTGTCCGGGGCGCCTTCGCCGCTGTCGGCGGTGGTGCCGACCAGGGCCAGGGCGCTCAGCACCAAGCCGGAGACGACGACGCCCGCGCCTTGGGCGGCGCGCTTACGGGTGAGGGTGAAACGGCCGCCGCCGAGCACGTGGGACGAGTGCCCGAGCGGCGTGGACGAGCCCAACGGGGCAGTACCTCCGAGAACCCCCGCGTCTCGCAGGCCCGCGACGCGGTCGGGGCGCTGGATGGCGACGAGCTGGCCGTCGGCCGTCATGGCCAGGTTGTCGGGGGTGCCGGGCAGTTCGGTGTGGTCCGGGATCGACCGCAGGCTCGCGAGGAACCCGGCCGACATCGACGGCTCGCCGGCGCGCTTCACGGCCTCGACGGCCTGCCGCTGGGCGGCGACCTCGGCCGCGCACCCCGGGCAACGGGCAATATGGGCCGACGCGCGGTCCTGCGCGCCGAGCGACAGCTCGCCGTCGACGAGCGCGACCACGACATCGGGAAGCAAGTGCGACTCGGGGAGACCCCACCCTCGCGCAGCGGTCATACCGACACCTTCGCAGACTCGTCGCGGAGCGCACGGCGGCGCTCCAGCGACGCACGCAACGCCTGCCGGCCGCGGTGGATGCGGCTGCGGACGGTGCCGAGCTTGACACCCAGCGTGGCGCCGATCTCCTCGTAGGAGAGGCCTTCGACGTCGCAGAGCACCACGGCGGCCCGGAACTCCGGGGGCAGCTCGTCGAGCGCCTCCTGCAGGTCGGGGTCGAGGTGCGTGTCGGTGTAGACCTGCTCGGGGCTCGGGTCGTCGCCGACGATGCGGTCGGTGTCGTCCGGCAGCCCCTCCATGCGCACGCGCGAGCGGCGGCGGGCCATGTCGAGGAACAGGTTCGTGGTGATGCGGTGCAGCCAGCCCTCGAAGGTGCCCGGCTTGTACGACGCGAGCGAGCGGAAGACGCGGATGAACGTCTCCTGCGTGAGGTCCTCGGCGTCGTGCGTGTTACCGGTGAGGCGGTAGGCCAGGCGGTAGACGCGGTCGGCGTGTTCGCGCACGACCTCGTCCCAGGACGGGGGCGTCCAGGTGGCCTCGCCCGAGTCCACGGTCACCGGCTCGGGTTCCGACTTGTCGGCGTTCTGCATCAGGGGAGCAGGCACCTCCATCTGCGACTCTCCTCTTCTGCTCAGCCAACGCTGCTCTCGGGCACGGTGTTCCCGCGCGGTCGAGATTGAGTTTGTCGGGTTTCCTTATGGTTCTAGTGAGACGGGACTGAGAGCAGCCTGAGAAGTTATTTCGGCGGGCTTACCAGGGAGCCTTCGCTGATTTATCGACAAGCAACGCTAACCTTCGCGCGTGAGTTCCGGGACGCATGCGGCCTCGGCGGCCGAGCCGGTCGGCGCCGAGTACGTCGACGGGTACCTTCCCGACGACGACGTACTGGCCGCGGCGCGGGCGCGCGCGGCCGACCTGGGCTGCGCGCCGCTGGCCTCGGGGGCGGGCGCGACCTTGCGTTTCCTCGCCGCGACGCTCGGCGCGCGGGCCGTGGTGGAGGTCGGCACGGGGGTCGGCGTGAGCGGCCTGCACCTGCTGCGAGGGATGGCTCCCGACGGCGTGCTGACGTCGATCGACCTCGAGCCGGAGTACCAGCGCGCGGCGCGCACGACGTTCCGCGAAGCGGGCATCCCGCCCGGCCGCACGCGGCTGATCGTCGGCCGCGCCCTCGACGTGCTCCCCCGGCTCACCCCCGGTGGCTACGACCTGGTGTTCGTCGACGCGGCGCGCCTCGAGTTCCCGAACTACTACGAGAAGGGCGTCTCGCTGCTGCGCCGCGGCGGGATCATCGCCTTCCACAACGTGCTGGCCGGCGGCCGCGTCGCCGATCCGTCGCGCCGCGACCCGGAGACGCTCGCCCTGCGCGAGGTCGCGCGGGCGATGCGGGAGGACGAACGCCTGGTCCCGGCCCTGTTGCCGGTCGGCGGCGGGCTGCTGGTGGCGGCGGTCGGCTGAGTTCTCACGTGTGCGCGAGCTCGCGCGGGCGGAGCCGGACGGTGGTGCCCACCCCGACGGCGGCCGCCGCGAGCACGAGCCACACGGCCACGGCGGCGATGAGCCAGGCCCAGCCGGCTTCGCCGTAGATCACCGCGCCGACCGCGCCGCCGACGCTGCTGCCGAGGTAGTACATGAGCGTGTAGAAACCGCCGGTCTGCCCGCGCGCGTTCTCCGGCGCCTCCGCGGCGGCCCAGCTGTTGGCGATGGCGTGGGCGGCGAAGAACGAGCAGGTCAGCACTACAAAACCGACGGCGACCATGGCCACGGAGTCCGGAATCGTGAGGGCCGCGCCGACGGCCATGAGCAGCAGCGCGCCGATGATGGCGCGACGGCGCCCGATCCTCGTCGCCAGGCGGTTGGCCGTCGCCGAGGAGACCGAGCCCAGCGCGTAGGCGAGGAAGACCAGTGACGCGATGGCCGGCGAGAGGTGCAGCTCACCGGTGAGGCGGAAGCCGGCGGCGTTATAGAGCGCGACGAACGACCCCATGGCCAGCAGCGCGACGACGTACTGGGCCAGGAGCACCGGTTTGCGCACGGCGTGGAGCAGGCCGATACCGACGTCACGCAGGGTTTGGCGGTCTTCCCGGTGCTGCCGGCCCCTCGGCAGCGCGACGACGGTGACGATCGCGCAGACCAGCGAGATGCCGGCCACGACGTACAGCGCGCCCCGCCAGCCCAGCGGGCCCGCGGTGAAGCCCGTCGCGAGACGGCCGGTCATGCCGCCGATGGAGTTGCCGGCGATCATCGCACCCACCGCCGCCGCCACCCCGACCTTGCCGAGCCGCTCGACGAGGTACGCCGTGGCGACGCCGGGGAACCCCGCGATCGCCACGCCCTGGACGGCCCGCAGCACGAGCATCACCGAGTACGACGGCACGAGCGGCAGCAGCAGCCCCAGCACCGCCGAGATCACCACCGACGCGATGATCACCGACCGGCGCCCGACCACCTCGGACAGCGCCGCGATGGGCAGCACGGAGATCGCCAGCGCCCCCGTCGCCACACTCACCGCGAGCGACGCGCCACCGGGGTCGAGGTGGTACTGCTGCGCGAGCTGCGGCAGCACCGGCTGGGGCGCGTAGAGCAGCGCGAACGACGTGAACCCGGCAGCGGCGACGGCGACCTTGACCCGGACGGTGGTACTGGCGGTAGTGGTCACATCTGCCGAAAGTAAGGAGAGCTAACCAATACGTCCAATACGGTTGTGCGCGATAATCCATACCGTGTCGCATGAAAGCCTGACTTCCCAGCTCGCGCCCCACCTGCTGCTCCTCGCGACCCTGCGGAGCACGAGGAACGTCACACGCACGGCCGAGTTGCTGGGGGTGCCGCAGCCCACAGTGAGCCGTCGGCTGGCCGCGCTCGGCGAGTCGTTGGGCGCGCCGTTGACGGTGCCGGACGGGCGCGGGATCCGGCTGACTCGGGCGGCCGAGTTGCTCGCGGAGGCTTCGGAGCGGGCGCTGGCTTCCGTCGACGCGGGGGCGCGGCTGGCGAGGGAGGAGATCGAGCCGGAGAGCGGACGGGTGGTGCTCGGGTTCCTGCATCTGCTGGGGAGGTCGTTGGTGCCGTCGTTGCTGCGGGGGTACCGGGCGCAGGTGCCGGGGGCGCGGTTCACGTTGGTGCAGGGGTCGCGGCAGGAGATGGTCGACCGGTTGGCGGGTGGGGAGCTGGATTTGGCGTTGCTGGCGCCGGTTCCCGACGATGTGGTGTTCGAGACGGCGGTGTTGTCGACGCAGCCGATTTTGTTGTCGGTGCCGTCCGGGCATCGGTTGGCACGGCGGGCGGGGGTGCGGATGGAGGAGCTGGCGGATGAGGAGTTCGTGATGTTGGAGCCCGGGTATGGGCTTCGGCGGATCACGGACGAGTTGTGTGCGGAGGCGGGGTTTTCGCCGAAGGTGGCGTTCGAGGGGCAGGAGTCGGACACCGTGCGGGGATTGGTGGCGGCGGGCTTGGGGGTGGCGTTGTTGCCGCACTTTGAGCCGGGGGCGCCGGCGGGGGTGGCGGAGGTGCCGATCGAGCCGGGGGTGGGGAGGACGATCGGGCTGGCTTGGCGGAGAGGGGAGCCGGTTAGTCGGGCTGTGGGGGTTTTTCGGGAGTTTGTGTTGGGTGGGGTGTGAGGGGTTCTGGGTCCTGCGCGGGGGCGTGTTGCGTTGGGAGTGCACCCCGAAGCTGGATTGTGTTGACGGCCGGTGAGCCGTCCGCAAGGAGGCTTCGGATCGGGGTGCCGGGGCGGGGCTGGGTGCAGGTTCCGTCGCGTAGGTGGCCGCGGTTGGTGGGGTTTGCGCGGCCTGGGCGGTCCGTGAGTTGGGCAGGCGAGTGGCGGTTGGGTGGAAGCCAGAGCGCCCCAATGCGGCGTTCGGTGCGTTGAGCGCAACCAACGCCGCATGGGGTGTGCGGCCTCGTGAGGGGTCAGGCTGAGTAGGAGGCGGCCAGTTCCACCAGGGTGCGGGCGGCGAAGCCGGAGGCGCCGGGGACCACGTCGTCGTAGGTTTTGTCGGCGCGGGCGGGGCCGGCGATGTCGAGGTGGGCCCAGGGCAGGCCGGCCGTGAATTCGCGGAGGAAGAGGGCCGCCATGATGCCGCCGGGGCCGCCGGGGGCTTGGCGGACGTCGCCGAGTTCGCCTTCGATGGAGGGGGCGTAGTCGTCGACCAGGGGCATGCGCCACCAGGATTCGCCGGCGCGGGTGCCGGCCGCGATGACGCGGGAGGCCAGGTCGTCGTCGGTGGAGAAGAGGCCGCCGGTGCGGAGGCCGAGGGACACCTTCATGGCGCCGGTGAGGGTGGCGGCGTCCACGACGAGGTCGGGTTTGTACGTCTGAATTCCGTAGGCGAGGGCGTCGGCCATGACCATGCGGCCTTCCGCGTCGGTGTTGCCGACCTCGGTGGTGCGGCCGCCGTAGTGGCGGACGATGTCGCCGGGGCGGTACGAACCACCGGAGACGTGGTTCTCGGCGGCGGGCACCAACGCCGTCACGCGCACGGCCAGACCCAGCGCGGCGATGGCGCGCACGGAGGCGATCACGGCCGCGCCGCCCGCCATGTCGGTGCGCATGAGGTGCATGCCGTCGGCGGGCTTGACCGACAGGCCGCCGGTGTCGAACGTGATGCCCTTGCCCACGAACAGCAGGTGGGTCTTGGCGCCGCGCGGAGAATACGAGAGCTCGATCAGGCGCGGCGGCGAGTCCGAACCTCCCCCGACCGCGAGCACGCCACCGAAGCCGTTGTCCGCGAGCCACTTCTCGTCGCGCACGTTCACGGTCACCGCGGCCGAGCCGACGACCTTCGCGGCGGTGTTCGCGAGCCACGCGGGGTTCTTGATGTTCGACGGCGCGTTGGCCAGGTCCCGCGTCAGCGCGGCGGCGGCCGCCAGCTCACGCACGCGCGCGACCTCGTCCGCGTAAGCCGCGGCCGAAGGGCTCACCAGCCGGACGGTCTGCACCGCGGGCTTCGGGTCCTCTGTGGTCACGACGAACCGGTAGCCGCCCAGGAGCAAACCCATCGCGAGCTCGCCGACGTGCGCGGCGGCCACGTCCTCGGGCAGCCCCACCTGGACGGTCCGAGCCGGCTGGTCCACGGAGGACACCGCGCGCGCCAGGGCCGCCCCCGCGCGGCGGTAGTCGCGCGGCTCGCCGGCGCCGAGGCCCGCGACCCAGCGGACCGCGCCGTCGGACGGGACTTCCTGCACGTCGCCCGCTTTGCCGGTCGCCTTCACCCCGCCGAGCTCCAGCTCCGCGGACGAAAGTGCCAGCACCACTTGCGGGGCGCCGCGCCGGAACGCGTCGGCGACCTCGATCTCGGGCAGCTTGGTCGGGACAGGCGGTAGTGAGTTACGCACGGTGAGCAACCTTTGGGCGCAGACGAACCGCGACCCCGGCCTCCATGAGGAGACCGGGGTTCGGTGAGTGGATGGGGAGGGGAGCCGGAATCAGCCGGTGACCTCCTGAAGTGCTGCGCCGAGGTCCTTCGCTTCTTCCGCGGAGAGCTCGACGACGAGACGGCCGCCACCTTCCAATGGCACTCGCATCACGAGGCCCCGCCCCTCCTTGGTCACTTCGAGGGGACCATCTCCGGTCCGGGGCTTCATGGCCGCCATAGCGTGCTCCCTCCGTCTCAACCGGCGCGCCCGGGTCGCGCACTCCCATGCCAGCCGGGTCTTGACCCCCATTGTCCCTCATCAGCGGCCGGGCGCGAACGCGGACCGATCATTTGCCGCCGTATCGGTGCTGGTATGCGCCACGCGGGGCTGAAAGACTCGGCGGAGGACCCACGATTACGCCAAGAGGAGCACCACAGTGACCACACCCGACGTCCTCCTGACCGCCGACGCAGACGGCGTGCGCACCCTGACCCTGAACCGGCCGGAGGCGTACAACTCGCTGACCGTCGAGCTCAAGGAACGGCTGCTCGCCGAGCTGCGCGCCGCGGCCGACGACGCGGACGTGCGCGCGATCGTGCTCACCGGCGCGGGCAAGGCGTTCTGCGCGGGACAGGACCTGAAGGAACACGTCGGGCTGCTGCAGGCCAACGACCCGGCCCCGCTGCACACGGTGAGCGACCACTACAACCCGATCGTCAAGGCCATCGTGGACATGCCGAAGCCGGTCATCGCCGCGGTCAACGGCACGGCCGCCGGCGCTGGCGCCGCCTTCGCCTACGCGAGTGACCTGCGGATCGCCGCCGAGTCGTCGTCGTTCCTCATGGCCTTCGCGAACGTCGGCCTCGGCCCCGACTCGGGTGCGTCGTGGACGCTGCAGCGGCTGATCGGCCTCGGCCGCGCCGCCGAGCTGATGCTGCTGGCCCGCACCGTCGACGCGAGCGAGGCCCAGCGCATCGGTCTGGTCGGCGAGGTCGTGCCCGACGAGGAGCTCGCCGCGCGCGCCCAGGCCGTGGCCGCGAAGCTGGCCACCGGCCCGACGGTGGCGTACTCGAAGATCAAGCACGTGCTGGCCGTCGCCGCGCAGTCCTCTCTGGACGAAGCGCTCGCGGCCGAGGACGAGGCCCAGACCGCGCTCGGCGCCACCGCCGATCACACCGAGGCCGTGGAGGCCTTCGTCGGCAAGCGCAAGCCGAACTTCCAGGGCAAGTAGTCCGCGGGGGTGTTCCGTCCGGCCGAAACCGGACGGAACACTCACGAGCGCTTGGCCCGGAAGCAGCCCGAGACGTGGTCGTCGACCATGCCGGTCGCCTGCATCAGCGCGTAACACGTCGTCGGGCCGAGGAACGCGAAGCCGCGCTTCTTCAGTTCCTTCGCCATCGCCTTCGACTCGTCGGTCACGGCCGGCACGTCGGCCATCGTCCGCGGCCGCTTGTGCTTCGCCGGGGCGAACGACCACAGCAGCTCGTCGAGCGGCACGTCCAGGTCCGCGATCGCGCGGGCGTTGTTGATGGCCGCGAGGATCTTCGCGCGGTTGCGCACGATGCCGGCGTCGGCCATCAGCCGCTCGATGTCGGCGTCGCCGAAGCGCGCGACCTTCGCCGGCTGGAACTTGCGGAACGCTTTGCGGAAGTTCTCCCGTTTGCGCAGGATCGTGATCCACGACAGTCCCGACTGGAACGACTCGAGGGTCAGCCGCTCGTACAGCGGGGCCTCGCCGTGCAGCGGCGTGCCCCACTCCTCGTCGTGGTAGGCCACGTAGTCCGGCGTCGAGTTCCCCCAGGAGCAGCGCTTGACGCCGTCCTGGCCCAGCAGTTCGGTCACTGCTCACCGACCGAATAGTCCTGCACGAACTTCGCGAACCGCTTCATCGACTGGTGCACCCCGAGCGAGAACGCCGGGCGCACCGCGGGCCAGCCGAGGCGCCCGATCAGCCCGAACGGCAGGTCGAGGTGCTCGGCCCAGACGAACGTGGAGCGCGTCGGCCCGTTGGCCACGACCTGGAACGCCGCCGTGCCGCGCACGAGGCTCCCGAGGTGGCGCATCGTCACCCGCAGCGGCGGCTCCCACGCGGTGACCTCCATGGTGTCGGTGAACCCGACGCCGGCGATCCCCGTGGTGGCCGCGATCTTCGAGCCGACACTGCGCCCGTTGCCTTCGAGCACGCGCACGGTGGTGCCGAGCACCCACTCGCTCTGGCGCGGCCAGTCGGTGAGCGCCAGCCACGTCGTGCCCGCCGGCGCCTCGACCTCGACGGACAGGATCAGGTCACTACTCACCCGCGGGCCTCGGCTCCGGCTGGGCCGCTTCGAGCTCCGCGACGCGGCCGCGCAGCTCGTCGAGCTCCACGCCGAGCCGGCGCATCACCCAGTCCACTTCGGACATCTTGTACCCGCGCAGCACGAGCTGGTAGCGCACGTGACGCACGTCCTCGCCGGTGATGTCCTCGGCGGGCAGGCGCGTGGGCGAGCTGCCCGGCGGCAGCGGGGCCAGCTCCTCGCCCCGGCCGAACACCACGGCGGCGAGCAGGAACACCACGGCGGCCACCAGCAGCATGACTACGAGGTAGATCAGCGCGGTCGTCACGCCACGATCGTGGCACACCGGCCCCAGGAACGTCGCGCGAGCACGACCAGACGCACCGACAGCAGTACATACGCCACCATCAGCAACACGCACGGAACGGACAGGAACAGCCGCGAGACGTCCACGAACCCCGTCGCCACCACGAGAGTGAGCACCGAGGCGAGGTTGATCCCGACGGCGCCGGCGATGAAGAACCCGCACGTGCGCGCCAGGCGGACACCGTCGACACGCCGGCTCAGCCACCGCGCGCAGACCAGCGCGACGAGCCCCACGGCCGGCACCACGAACACCGCGCCGTGGGAGAAGTGCGTGGCCACGCGGTACCACTCGGGCGTCGGGGTCGACAGGCGCGTCCAGTCGCCGAACGTGAGAATCCGGGCGAAGTCCCAGGAAAGCTGCATCGCGGGCACGCCGAGCACGAGCTTCCACAGCGTGCGCACGCCGCTGTGCATGGACAGCTCCGCCTGGTAGTCGCCGGCCACCACGTCGACGCCACCGAAGTCGGCCACCGCGCGGCGCTCGGCTTCGTCGTGCGGCCAGCCGCCTTCGCGGTACGCGTCCGCCGCGTCGCGCAGGCCGTCTCGCGCTTCGGCGAGCAGGTCGTCCTTCGTCGACCGGCAGCCGACGAGCCGCCGGTCGAGGTCGCTCAGGTACCCCTCGATCGCGTTCACGCGGACCTCCCCCGCCGTCATGCCTCCGCCCGCAGGACGCCGCCGATCACCGTGGTGAACTCCCGCCACTCGGCCCGCTCGGCAGCGAGCGCCTGCTGCCCGGAGCGGGTGAGCCGGTAGGTGCGGCGCTTGCGTCCCGACACCACGTCCCACTCGCTGGCCAGGTAGCCGGCCCGCTCCAGCCTGCGCAGCGCCGGGTACACGGTCCCGGTCGGCAGGTCGAGCGCGCCGTCGCTCCGCAGCGAGAGCGCCTCGATGATCGCGTAACCGTGCAGCTTCCGGCCGTCGAGCACAGCCAGCAGCAGCGCGTCGAGGTGCCCGCGCAACGTGTCCGCCTTCATAGGTGGGCAGTCTACTCATGTTGTCCCCGGAAGCGTAATCCCCCGTTCCTCCTAGGGGACCCGGGGAAAACCCTGAGATGACCCTGGTCTCATAGATTTCTCTACTACATGTAGCCGCACTACCTATACACTCGCTCGCCATGGACCCCCTACCCATCGCGAGACTCCAGTTCGCGACCACCACGTCGTTCCACTTCCTGTTCGTGCTGCTCACACTGGGTCTGGTGACCGTGACCGCGGTCATGCAGACGCGCGCGACGATCAGCGGCACGCCGCAGCTGCTCCGCATGACCCGGTTCTGGGGCCGGCTGTACGTGATCAATTACGCGCTGGGCATCGCGACCGGAATCGTGATGGAATTCCAGTTCGGGCTCACGTGGACCGGGCTCTCCGCATTCGCCGGTGACGTATTCGGCGCCCCGCTCGCGATCGAGACGCTGGTGGCGTTCTTCCTCGAGTCCACATTCCTCGGCCTGTGGATCTTCGGCTGGGGCCGGCTCAACAAGTGGCTGCACCTGTCGCTGATCTGGCTGGTCACACTCACCGCGTACGCGTCGGCGCTGTTCATCATGGTCGCCAACTCGTTCCTGCAGAACCCGGTCGGCAGCCACCTGCAGGGCGGCGTGCTGCGCCTCGACGACTTCGGCGCGCTGCTCACCAACCCGGCCCTCGTGGCGTCGCTGCCGCACGTGATCGGCGGCGCGCTGATGACCGGCGGCTTCTTCGTGACCGGCGTGAGCGCGTACCACTTCCTCAAGCGCACCGCGCAGGTCGACTTCTTCACCCGCTCGATGCGGTTCGGCGTGGTCACGGCGCTGATCGGCAGCATCGTCACGATCAACCAGGGCTTCGAGCAGTTCGGCGAGCTGGCGAAGTACCAGCCGGACAAGCTCGGCGAGAGCGCCGTCGGGGTGCCGCTGGCCGCGATGATCGGAATCGGGTTCGTCGCACTGCTGTGCTCACTGGCCGGCACGATCCTGCTGATCCGCGGCTGGCTGATGCGCGCCCGGTTCCTGCACTACCTGATGGTCCCGGCGATCGTGCTGCCGTTCGCCGCCGCGATCTGCGGCTGGCTCGTGCGGGAGCTCGGCCGCCAGCCGTGGCTGATCTGGGGCAAGCTGCGCACGGCCGACGCGGTCGCGGACGTGCCCGGCGGCCAGGTCCTGTTCTCCTTCATCGCCTTCGGCCTGCTGTTCGCGGCGCTCGCCGTGGCCGACTGGGTGCTGATGTCGCGGGTCGCGCGGCGCGGGCCCGAGCCGGAAGAGGCGCCCGCGGAACCCGAACTTCCCGTACTGAGCGGAGTCTGACGATGACGACCATCTGGTGGGGTGTGCTCGGGCTGCTGCTCGGTGGGTACTTCGCGCTGGCCGGCTACGACTACGGCGTCGGCTTCCTGCTGCCCGGCCTCGGCCGGGACGAGGCGAAGCAACGGCGGGCGCTGGGTGCGCTCGGGCCGTTCTTCCTGGCCAACGAGGTGTGGCTGATCGCGGCGGTCGGGGTGCTGTTCGGGGTGTTCCCGCACCTGGAGGGCCGGGTGTTCGCCGGCGCGTACGTGCTGGTGGTGGCATTGCTGCTGGGGCTCGTCACGTTCACCGCGTCGGTGCAGCTGCGCAGCCGCCGGCCGGATGGGCGCCGCGGACCGTGGTCGTTCGGCATCACGGCGGGCGCGCTCGTGACCACGCTGGCGTGGGGCCTGTTCCTCGGCAACCTCGTGCTCGGCCTGCCGGTCGACGCCCAGGGCAACCCGGTCGACGACGTGCTCGCGCTCTTCGACCCGTACGCCGTGCTGTGGGGCCTCGGGTTCGTGGCACTGTTCGGGCTGCAGGGGGCGGTGTTCCTCGCCGTGCGCGGGCCGGCGGAGCTCACCGGCCGGTCGGCGCGGCTCGCGAAGACGTTCACCACGCCGGTCGGCACGTTCCTGGTGGTGGCCACGGCGTGGGGTGCGCTTGCCGTTTCGGGGATCTCGTGGGCCGCGGTCGCGGTGACGGCACTGGCGTTCGCCGCGTTCGGCACCGTCCTGTTCGGACTGCGAGCCAAGCGGTACCGGCTCGCACTGCCCGCGGCGATGCTGCTGTCGGCGACCCCGGCGCTGGTGGTCGGTGCGCTGCGGTTCCCGACGATCCTGGTGTCCGCTTCGGACCCTGGGTACGCGCTCACCGTCTCCGACGCGTTCACCGCACCTGAGACGGCGTCGTTGCTGGTGTGGTTCGCGGTGCCGGTGCTCGTGGTGCTGGTGGTCGTGCAGTGGCTGACCTGGCGGGCGAACCGCGGGCCCGTCGACCGGCAGTCGCTGCTGCACTTCTAGAGGGGGAACGAAATGCCGTCACTGCCCGGCTTGCGCCGGTACCTGTTCCTGCTCGGGCTCCTCGGCGCGCTGACCGCCGGCGTGGTCCTGCTGCAGGCCGAAGGCCTCGCGACGCTGCTCACCGGCGGCGGCCTGGGTGTCACGTTGGTCGTCGCCGTGGCCCTGCGAGTGCTGCTGGCACTCGCGATGGGGGTGGTCACGGGGCGGTTCGCGGCCGGCGCCCAGGCCGGGCTGCGCCGGCGGCTGCTCGGGTCGACGGCCGATGCCGGCGTGGTCACCACGCAGGTCACGAAGGGCGTCGACGCGACCACGGCGTACCTCACCGGCTACCTGCCGGCGCTCGTCGCGTCGGTGCTCGTGCCGATCGCCGTGGTGGTGCGGCTGGTCACGACGGACCTCACGTCGGCGTTGATCGTGGTGGCCACGCTGCCGTTGATCCCGGTGTTCGCGGCGCTGGTCGGGGCTCGCGCGAAGGCGCGGACGGAACGGCAGTGGGCGCTGCTGACCCGGCTGGGCGGGCACTTCCTCGACGCCGTGCGCGGCCTGCCGACGTTGAAGCTCTTCGGCCGCGCCCGCGCACAAGCCCAGCACGTGCGCGCGATGGCCGACGCGCACGCCGACGCGACACTGGGCACGCTGCGCGTCGCGTTCCTGTCGTCGCTGGTCCTGGAACTGGTGGCGACGCTGTCGATCGCGCTGATCGCCGTGCCGATCGGCTTCCGCCTGCTGGAGGGCTCCCTCACCGCGCACACCGCGATGCTCGTGCTGGTGCTCGCGCCCGAGGCCTACCTGCCGCTGCGCGCGGCGGGCGCGAAGTTCCACGCAGCGGCCGAGGGGCTCACGGCTCTGCGCGAAGCGCTGGCCACGCCGCTTGCGACTCGACGCGGTGGCACGGTCACCAGGCCGGCGGGGCGGCCGGAGGTCGAGTTCGCCGGCGTTTCCGTGCATTACGGCGAAGTTTCCGCACTGTCCGAAGTGGACCTGGTGATCCGCCGCGGCGAACACGTCGCCCTCACCGGGCCGAGCGGTTCCGGGAAGTCGACGCTGCTGGCCGTGCTACTGGGGTTCGTCACGCCGTCCGCCGGCCGCGTGCTCGTGGACGGCGTGGACCTGCGGTCCCTCGACCACGCGGCCTGGCTGCGCGACACGGCGTGGCTACCGCAGCGGCCGACGTTGTTCAGCGGCACCGTCGCGGAGAACATCGCCCTGGGCTCATCAGCCGACGTGCGCACCGCCGCCCGCGCCGCCGCGCTCGACGACGTGGTCACCGACCTGCCCGAGGGCTACGCGACCCGCATCGGCGAGCTGGGCGCAGGATTGTCGGCAGGCCAACGGCAACGCGTCGGCCTCGCCCGCGCACTCGCCCGCACCGACGCCGGGCTGGTCCTGCTCGACGAACCCACGGCCCGCCTCGACCGCGGCACCGAACAGGCTGTACTCGCCGGAACAGCGGCGTTGCTGCCCGGCCGCACGGCGTTGTTCGTCGCCCACCACCCCGCGCTGGCCGCCATGGCCACCCGCACCATCCCACTCGCGGACGGCCGAGTCCCGCTGGAGGTCCGATGAACACCACACGCCTGCTGCGCGCCGCACTGCTCGCCGCCGGGGCCGAGGTCTCCGGGCTGGCGCTCACCGGCACGGCGGCGTGGCTGCTGATGCGGGCGGCCGAACGTCCGCCGCTCGCCGCGTTGACCGTCGCGATCGTGGCGGTGCGGGTGTTCGCCTTGGCGCGCGGCGGTTTGCGGTACGCCGAGCGGCTGGCCGGGCACGAGGTCGTGCTGCGGTACCTCGGCGCGTTGCGTGCTCGGGTCTACGCGGCGCTCGTGCCGCGGCGCGTCGCCGAGCACTCCGGCGCCGACCTGGTGACGAGGCTGGTGTCCGATGTGGACGCGGTGCAGGACGCGGTGCTGCGGCTGGCGCTTCCGGCCGCGGTGGCCGGACTCGTGGGCCTGGCGTTGGCCGCGGTCACGGCGTTCGTGAGCTTCCCGGCCGCGGCGGTGCTCGTGGCCGGGCTGCTCCTCACGGGCGGGCTGCTGCCGTGGCTGGCGGCGCGAGTCACGGCGAAGAGCCAGGCCCTCACTTCGCCGGCGCGGCAGCAGCTGGCCGAGCGCACGGTCGAGCTGGTCACCGGGCGCCACGAACTGGTGGCCTACGGCGTCGGGCCCCAGGCGACGAAAGCCGCCGGCGCCATCATCGACGGAATAGCCGCAAGGGCCCGCAGTGTCTCGGCCCGGCTGTCCGTGCTGACCGCGGCCGGCGCCCTCGTCCAGCTGGCGACCACCGCAGGCGTGGCTCTGCTCGCCGGCGCGAGCCTGCCGGTGACGGCCGCGTTGACGCTCGCTGTGCTGGCCCTGTTCGAGATCGTCCTTCCCCTGACCGCCGCGGCCCAGCGCGTCCCCGAACTGCGGACGTCGCTGGGCCGCGTGCGTGAACTGCTCGCGACCACCCCGCCGGAGACCCCCGAACACACCGGACCCGGTCACCTGAAGCTGGACAACGTCACAGTCCACCACCCGGGCCGGCAACCCGCTCTCCAGAACGTCGACCTCGACCTCCCGCCCGGCACCCGACTGGGCGTGCTCGGCCCGTCCGGCGCCGGCAAGACCACCCTGCTCCACGTCCTGCTCGGCTTCACCGCACCGACGTCCGGACAGGCCACAGTGGACGGTCACCCGATCCAGGGCCCCAGCCCCCGGGTGGTCTCCGGCGCCCTCGCCGACGCGCACGTCTTCGCCACCACCGTCCGCGAAAACCTCCTCATCGCCGCGCCCGAGGCGACCGACGACGAGCTCCGCACGGCCTGCGCCGTCACCGACCTCGACGTGCCGCTCGACCGCGACGCCACCACCCTGTCCGGCGGCCAGCGCCAGCGCCTGGTCCTCACCCGCGCCGTCCTCGCCGCCCCGCCGGTGCTCGTGCTCGACGAACCGGTGGAAGGCCTCGACGAAACACACGGCGACGAGGTCCTCGCCCGCGTCCTCGCCAACGCCCGAGGGACCGTCGTCCTCGTGACGCACCGGCCTGAGCACCTCGAAAACTTCGACCGCGTGCTCAGCCTCGAGGACGGACGGCCCGCACCTGCACCATCGGTGGCCGGTCCAGCACGGGGATCTCGCTGACGTCGGGCAGCCACTCCCCCGACACCTGCACGAACTGCGTCAGCCGCGCCTCGGCGTCGGTCGGCACGCCGCAGCGCGCCAGGGCCGTGCCGAGGATCTGCCGGGCCATCACGCCCAGCTGCAGCAGCGAGCGGTTGCGGTGCTTGCGGACGCCGAGGTTGACCTGGGCGAGCCCGTCGAGGCCGTAGCGCTGCTCGGCGTCGAGCAGCAGGCCGATCTCCACGCCGTAGCCGCCGGCGAAGGGCACCGACTCGAAGAACTCGCGCGTGCCCGCGTACTCGCCGCCGAGCGGCTGCACGAGCTCGCCCAGCGCCGGGCGCAGCGCGGACAGCACGGGCCGGGCCAGCAGCTCGGTGACCCGGCCGCCGCCCGTGCTCTCCAGCCGCAACGGGCGCCGGTAGAAGCCCTTGACCAGGTGCACGCCGGGTTCGGTGAGCAGCGGCCCGAGCAACGCCGGCACGAACGCCGGGTCCGGGTCGACGAGGTCCGAGTCGAGGAAGACCACGACGTCGCCGGTCGTCGCGGCCAGCGACCGCCACAGCGCCTCACCCTTGCCGGGGCGCGGCGGCAGGTCCGGCAGCACGTCCTCGCGGTGCACCACGCGCGCGCCGGCCGCGGCCGCGACCTCCACGGTGGCGTCGGTGGAGCCGGAGTCGACCACCACGAGCTCGTCGACGACGGTGCCGAGCAGTGGCCGCACCGACGCGACGACGTCACCGACCGTTCGCTCTTCGTCCAGCGCCGGAAGCACCACCGAAACCGTGCGGTCACGCTTGGCCGCGAGGATGTCCGCGGGCGTCCACGCGGGTTCCTGCCAGGTGCGACGTTCGAACCAGCTCATCGGCCGATCGTGCCATGCTGGTGACACCGACCTGCCCGCCGGAGGGAGACCCCTTGCTGCCCCTGCTCGTCCGTTTCGTGCTCGGCCCGCTGGTCCGCGCGATCTACCGCCCCGAAGTCGAGGGTGTGGAGAACGTGCCGACCGACGGACCGGTGCTGCTCGCCGCCAACCACCGCGCGGCACTGGACACCGGCGTGATCACCTTCACCACGCCGCGCAAGGTGCGTTTCCTCAGCAAGGCCGAGTACTTCACCGGCACGGGCCTGAAGGGCCGCTTCATCGCCAACTCGCTCGACGCGCTGGGCTATATCCCCGTCGAGCGCGGCAGCGCCTCCGCCGGCCTCGCCGCGCTGGAAGCTGGGCGCCGCGTGCTCGAAGACGGCGGCGTGTTCGCCATCTACCCCGAAGGCACGCGCTCGCTCGACGGCCGCCTGCACCGCGGCCACACGGGCGTCGCGGCGCTCGCGCTGTCCACCGGCGCGAAGGTCGTGCCCGTCGCGTTGTGGGGCACCGAGGGCATCCAGCCGAACGGCTCGAAGATCCCGCGCGTGTGCAAGATCAAGATCAAGTTCGGCACGCCGCTGGACTTCTCGCGCTACGAGGGCCAGGACTCGTCGTCGGCCATTCGGCGTTCCGTGACCGACGAGGTCATGTACTCGATCCTCGAACTGTCGGGCCAGGAGTACGTGGACACCTACCACAAGCGCCCGAGCGAGGGCGCTGCTTGAGCTGTCAGTTCCACTTCGGGGGCGCGGGCGGGGCGTACTCGGCGAAGCGGTCGAGCAGCGCCGACACGTCGGAGTCGATCAGCAGCAGGTCGCGGTAGCCGGCGCCGAGGAACCCTTCGGTGACCATGTGGTCGGCGAAGGACACGAGCGGGCCGTAGTAGCCGCCGACGTCCACGAGGCCGATGGGCTTCGAGTGCAGGCCGAGCTGGGCCCAGGTCCACACCTCGAACAGCTCCTCCAACGTCCCGGCGCCGCCGGGCAGCGTGAGGAAACCGTCGGACAGCGCCGCCATCTTGGCCTTGCGCTGGTGCATGTCGGGGACCACGTGCAGCTCCGTGAGGCCCGCGTGCGCGATCTCCACGCTGGACAGCGCCTCGGGGATCACGCCGATCACCTCACCGCCCGCCGCCAGCGCGGCGTCGGCGACCACGCCCATGGTGCCGACGCTCGCACCGCCGTACACGAGCCCGATCCCGCGCTGGGCCAGCAGCTTTCCCATTTCGGCGGCAGCCTCCGCGTACGCCGGGGAGAAGCCCATCGAGGACCCGCAGAAGACGCAGATCCGGCGCAACGAGCTCATCAGTGGGTGTCCTCCCAGGCCTGGTACGACTCCTCGACCACGCGCACGGCGTCGTCGATGTCGTCGGTGAGGTGCAGCAGGTCGAGATCCTTCTCGCTGATCTTGCCGCCGTCGAGCACCGACTTCGAGATCCAGTCGTAGAGCCCGCCCCAGTACTCGGTGCCGAAGAGCACCACGGGGAACTTGGTCACCTTCTTGGTCTGCACCAGCACCAGCGCCTCGAACAGCTCGTCGAGCGTGCCGAAGCCGCCGGGCAGGCAGATGAAGGCCTGCGAATACTTGATGAACATCGTCTTGCGCGCGAAGAAGTAGCGGAAGTTCACGCCCAGGTCGACCCACGGGTTCAGGCCCTGCTCGAACGGCAGCTCGATGCCGAGGCCCACCGAGAAGCCGCCGGCCTCGTTGGCACCGCGGTTCACGGCCTCCATCGCGCCCGGCCCGCCGCCGGTGATCACGGCGAAGCCGGCCTCGGCGAGCGCGCCGCCGATCTTGCGACCGAGGTCGTACTCGGGGTCGTCGCGCTTGGTCCGCGCGGAGCCGAACACGGTCACCGCGCGCGGCACCTCCGCGAGCGCGCCGAAGCCCTCCACGAACTCGGCCTGGATGCGGAGCACCCGCCACGGGTCGGTGTGCACCCAGTCGCTCGGGCCGCGCGCGTCCAGGAGCCGCTGGTCGGTGGTGCTGCCCTGGTCACGACGGTCGCGCCGCAGCACGACCGGGCCCTTGTGGCGCTCCACCGGGCGCTCGGGGTACTGGCCGTCCGGAAACTCAGACTGTTCACTCACCAACCCAGCCTACGGGCCGTCCCGCCAGGCAGAACCTCAGCGTCGCCACCATCGGGCGCCGCCGGTGACCGCGAGGTGAACGGTCCCTTGTGGACCACCGGTCCACACCTACCAACGGCCGGTTCACGGCAAGTCCCGACGAAAGTAGCCCCGCGTACCGCGGACCGGGAAACGCCCTGATGTTCAAGGGTTTTTCGCGGTTGATTAATGCCCGAGTAATGCTTTCCTAGGCCGTTCGGAGCATTGCCCGACCCTGTGGCGACTCCTTTACTCACGGTGATCATCCCCGTCCCCGAAGGGAACCCGATGACCGGCAGAAGAGGGATCACCGCAGGCCTGGCCACCGCCGGGCTCGCCCTGTCCGCGTTCACCGTCCCGGCTGCGCCCGCGTCGGCCGCACCCCCACCGGCCGACCCCCTGACCCTGGCCGCCACCGCGTCCGACCAGGCCACGAGCCTCTCCGCGCTGCGTTCGAGCGCCGACGAGGCGTTCCACCGCGTCGGCACCACCGCCGGCGGGGGCGGGCTCTACTACAGCGCGTACGAACGCACCTACCGCGGCCTGCGCGTGGTGGGCGGCGACGCCGTGGTCGTCGCCGACGGCACCGGGCGCGTCCGCGACACCACGGCGGCCGATACCGCGCCGCTGTCGGTCCCGACGATCGCGACGCTCGACGCCACGCGCGCCGCCGACACCGCGCGCCGGCAACTGACCACTGTGGACGGTGTGGCCAAGCCGGACCTCGTCGTCCTCGCCGGGAAGCAGCCCAAGCTCGCCTACGAGGTCGTGGTCACCGGCCGCACCGCGAAGGCGCCGAGCAGCCTGCACGTGTTCGTCGACGCCACCACCGGGGCGGTGCTCCAGCAGCGCGACGACTGGAGGTCGGAGGCGGGCGATCGGGAAGCGGGCACCACGGCGGCGGCCCCGCTCGCCGCCGGCAACAGCTTCTACGCCGGCAACGTCAGCATCGACACCACCGGCTCCGGCTCGTCGTTCTCGATGCGCGACCCCGGCCGTCCCGGCATCAGCTGCGGACGCGAGGGCGGCTCGGTGTTCACCGGCCCCGACGACAGCTGGGGCAACGGCAGCGGCACCGACCTCGAAACCGCGTGCGTCGACGTGCTCTACAGCGTGCAGACCGAGTGGAACATGCTGCGCGACTGGCTCGGCCGCAACGGCATCAACGGCACCGGCGGCGGCTACCCCGCGTCGGTCGGGCTCGACGACGTCAACGCCGGCTGGGACGGGCGCTCCACGCACTTCGGGCACTCGTCGGACAACCAGCGCCAGGCCACGTCGATGGACGTCGTCGGCCACGAGTTCGGCCACGGCATCTTCCAGACGACCCCGGGCGGCGCCGGCGGCAGCATCGAGAACGGCGGCATGAACGAGTCGACCGGCGACATCTTCGGCGCACTCACCGAGGCGTACGCGAACAACCCGAAGGACCGGCCCGACTACGAGGTGGGCGAGGGCGTGAACCTAGACGGCCAGGGCCCGATCCGCTACATGTACAACCCGTCGCTGGTGCGCGACCCCAACTGCTACTCGACGTCGCTGCCGCCCGAGGTGCACGCCGCCGCGGGGCCGCAGAACCACTGGTTCTACCTGCTGGCCGAGGGTTCCGCCCCGGTCGGCAAGCCGGCGAGCCCGACGTGCAACGGCAGCAGCGTGACCGGCATCGGCATCCAGAAGGCCGGCAAGATCTTCTACAACGCGCTGCTGAAGAAGACCTCGTCGTGGAACCACCGCGCCGCCCGCAAGGCGACGCTGGAGACGGCGCTCGCGCTGTACCCGGACAGCTGCGCGGAGTTCACCACCGTGAAGGCGGCGTGGGACGCGGTGAGCGTGCCCGCGGCGACCGGCGAGCCGACCAGCTGCGGCACGACCACCCCGCCCACCGACTGCGCCGCCGTCTCCAACGGCACCGACGTCGCGATCCCCGACGCGGGCGCGACCGTGGCCAGCAGCCTCACTGTTTCGGGTTGCGCTCGCGCCGCCTCCGCTTCGACCCGGGTCGAGGTGCACATCGTGCACACCTACGTCGGTGACCTCGTGCTCGACCTCGTCGCCCCCGACGGCACCGCGCGTACCGCCTGAAGAACTCCAGCAACGACTCCACCGACAACATCGACACCACCTACACCGTGAACGCCTCCACCGAAGCCGCCAACGGCACCTGGCAGCTGCGCGCCCGCGACGTCGCCCGCGCCGACACCGGCCGGCTCGACTCCTGGACGCTGACCGTCTAGCCCGCCCCGGAGGCCGCCGCTCCCCCGGGGCGGCGGCCTCCCCCGTGGAAGGGGAAACCATTGCTGTGGAAGAAAAAAGCCGTCGCGGGCCTGGCAACGCTGGCATTCGCGGTGGGCTCGCTGGCGCAACCGCCGGTCGCGTCGGCCGCGGCCGCGCCGGACATCTCGCTCGCCAATATCAAGACCCACCTCGGCCAGCTGGAGGCCATCGCCCGCCAGAACGGGGCAACCGGTCGGCCGGTGGCGGCTACGCGGCCTCGGTGTCCTATGTGGAGGGTCAGCTGCGCGCCGCCGGCTACACCGTGACGCGCCAGACGTGCACGAGCTGCGCCGGGCGCACGCAGAACCTCATCGCGGACTGGCCGAAGGGCGACTCGAACCGCGTGCTCATGCTGGGCGCGCACCTCGACAGCGTCAGCTCCGGGCCGGGCATCAACGACAACGGCTCCGGCAGCGCGTCAACTCTCGAAGTCGCACTGACGCTGGCCCGCGCCGACCCGGCGATGGCCCAGCGCGTGCGGTTCGCGTGGTGGGCCGACGAGGAGTCGGGCATGCGCGGCTCGAAGTTCTACGTGAACAGCCTCTCGGCGGCCGAGCGCGCGAAGATCACCGCGTACCTCAACTTCGACATGATCGGCTCGAAGAACTGGGGGTACTTCGTCTACGACGACGTGGCTCCGATCAAGAACGTGTTCGACCGGTACTTCGCGTCCGTCGGGATCCAGACCGAGGGCGACCGCGAGGGCGACGGGCGCTCGGACCACGCGTCGTTCAAGAGCGCGGGGATTCCCGTCGGCGGTCTGGCCACCGGCGCGGGTGACGTGAAGACCACCGCGCAGCAACGCAAGTGGGGCGGGACGGCGGGGGCGGCGTTCGACAACTGCTACCACCGCGCGTGCGACACCGTCGCGAACATCCCGGACGCGCCGTTGGAGCGCAACAGCGACGCGATCGGCTACGCGGTGTGGCAGCTGGCGACCACGTGAGGACAAGGCCGAGGGTGGCGACGCGGCGACAGCACCCTCGGCCGGCTTGTCCAGACCACCTATTTGTCTAGACCACCCGTTCGTAGGTAGTCAACTGCTCCATACGCCGCCTACCGTTCGTCGGAACGCCGCGTGCTGGGACAGCGTTGTCGCGAGACGGGAGCCGGGATGTTCGGTCGCAGGTCACGGATCTTCGGTGCGGTGGTGGCCGCCGCGCTCGCCCTGCCGTTGGCAGGGCTCACGGGGACCGCGGGCGCGTCGGTGCAGGCCGACACGTGTGCGGTGAAGTCGAAGCCCGCCGGGAAGGTGCTGCAGGGTTACTGGGAGAACTGGGACGGCGCCGCCAACGGTGTGCACCCGGGCCTCGGCTGGGTCCCGATCACCGACGCGCGCATCAAGTCCCACGGCTACAACGTGATCAACGCGGCCTTCCCCGTCATCCGCTCCGACGGCACGGTGCTGTGGGAAGACGGCATGGACGCCGGCGTGAAGGTGGCGACGCCGGCCGACATGTGCGCCGCGAAGGCCTCGGGCGCCACGATCCTGATGTCCATCGGCGGCGCGGCGGCGGGCATCGACCTGTCGTCGACGGCGGTCGCGGACAAGTTCGTGAGCACGATCGTGCCGATCCTCAAGAAGTACAACTTCGACGGCATCGACATCGACATCGAGACCGGCCTGACCGGCAGCGGGAACATCAACTCGCTCTCGGCTTCGCAGGCGAACCTCATCCGCATCATCGACGGCGTGCTCGCGCAGATGCCGTCGAACTTCGGCCTCACGATGGCGCCCGAAACCGCTTACGTGACCGGCGGCAGCGTCACCTACGGCTCGATCTGGGGCTCGTACCTGCCGATCATCAAGAAGTACGCGGACAACGGCCGCCTGTGGTGGCTGAGCATGCAGTACTACAACGGCTCCATGTACGGCTGCTCCGGAGACTCCTACGAGGCCGGCACCGTGCAGGGCTTCACCACGCAGACCAACTGCCTCGCCAACGGCCTGGTCGTGCAGGGCACAACAGTAAAAGTGCCGCTCGACAAGCAGGTGCCCGGCCTCCCGGCCCAGCAGGGTGCCGGCGGCGGGTATCTGGCGCCGAACCTCGTCTCGCAGGCGTATCGCGCTGTTTCGGGCGTGAAGGGCCTGATGACCTGGTCCATCAACTGGGATGGCTCGAAGAACTGGACGTTCGGCGACAACGTCCGCTCGCTCGAAGGCCGCTGAAATCCGGCGACGGGGCCCCGAACACCAGGCCTCGGCGCCGGAACCGCTCCCGGATACCGCTGTGGCCCAAGGCTTGTCGTTGACGTCGCTGATAACGTGCCCCGACAAAGTCGAGCAGAGGAGACGACGTGTTCGGGCGCAAGCGAAACAACGGACAGCGTGGCGGGCCCGTGACGTTCAACGCCGAAGCCGGACTCCTCAGCGTGCGGGTCGGTGACGAGCACGGCCGCCCGCTCCCGGGCACGCAGATGGTGATGCTGCACAAGCGCACCCAGCGGCAGACGAAGGCCGTCGCGGACGAGTTCGGCCTGGCGGTGAGCACCTTGTCGGCCGGGACGTACGCGGTGACCGTCAGCGCGCGCGGCTACCAGCCACGCAACAGCACGGTCGAGGTCGTGAGCGGCGACCACACCTCCCTCGAAGACCTGCGGCTCGTGCCGGACGACAACCGCCAGCTGCCTGACCCGGGCGAATGGGTGCTCGACCCCGACCACACGGCCATCCGGTTCATCGCGCGGCACATCGGGCTGTGCGAGGTCCACGGCCGGTTCCGCAGCTTCCAGGGCAGCATCGTCGTCGGCAAGCAGATCGAGGACTCCACCGTCGAGGTCGTGATCGACGCCGCGAGCATCGACACCTCCGCCGACAAGCGCGACGACCACCTGCGCTCCCCCGACTTCCTCGACGTGCGCCGCTTCCCGCAGATCCGCTTCCACGGCCACCGGTTCCGCCGCGCGCCCGGCGACCGCTGGAGCATCGACGGCACGCTCAACCTGCACGGCGCCAGCCGCGGCGTCCGCCTCGACGCCGGCTACCTGGGCCTGCGAACGTGGAACGGCGACCGCCTCGGTGCCGTCGCCACGACCGAGCTGCACCGCGAGGACTTCACGATCAACTGGCAGCAGACGCTCGCCAAGGGCCTGGTCATGGTCGGCTCGACGATCGAGATCCAGCTCGACATCCAGGCCGTCCGCGCGGGAACGGCCTAGCCACCCGGCTGCTCACCCCCGGCCACCGGGTCGCGGCGAGCACCCCAATGCGGCGTTCGGTGCACCCAACGCACCGAACGCCGCATTGGGGGCGCAGGACCGGCAAGCGGCCGGGGGTCAGCCCAGGAACTTGCGCAGGACGTCGGCCACCTGGCGGATCTCCGCGACGTGCACGTGTTCCTGCTGCGTGTGCGCGAGGCTCGGGTTGCCGGGGCCGAAGTTGACGGCCGGCATGCCCAGCGCGGCGAAGCGGGCGACGTCGGTCCAGCCCAGCTTCGCGGCGGCGCGGCCACCGGCGGCGGCCACGAGCTCGGCGGCCGCCGGGGCCGAAAGGCCAGGCAGCGCGCCCGGTGAGAGGTCCGTGAGCGTCACGGCGTAGCCGTCGAAGACCTCGCGCACGTGGGCCTCGGCCTGCGCGGGGTTGCGGTCCGGGGCGAAGCGGAAGTTGACCGTGAGCACGGCGGCGTCGGGCACGACGTTGCCGGCCACGCCGCCGGAGATCTTGGTGGCCTGAAGGCCTTCGCGGTAGGTGAGGCCGTCGATGTCGACCACGCGCGGCGCGTACTCGGCGAGCCGGCGCAGGGGTTCGGCCAGGGCGTGGATCGCGTTCTCGCCCATCCACGCGCGGGCGGTGTGCGCGCGGGTCCCGCTCGTGCGGATCTCGACGCGCAGCGTGCCCTGGCAGCCGGCCTCGATGACGCCGTTGGAGGGCTCGCCGACCACCGCCAGGTCGCCGGCCAGCCACTCGGGCAGCTCGCGCTCGATGCGGCCGAGGCCGTTCTTGACCGCTTCGACCTCTTCGTTGTCGTAGAAGACGAACGTCACGTCGTGGCGAGGCTCGGGCAGCGTGGCGGCGAGGTGCAGGAACACCGCGTCGCCGCCCTTCATGTCGACGGAGCCGAGGCCGTGGAGCAGCTCTTCGTCGCCGGAACCGGTGCGGTGCGACGGGAGGTTGGCGTTCTCCGGCACGGTGTCGAGGTGCCCGGCGAGGATCACGCGCGAGCTGCGGCCGAGGTTCGTGCGCGCGAGCACGGCGTCGCCGTTGCGGACCACCTCGAGGTGCGGCGCCTGCTCGGTGAGCGCGGCCTGCACGGCGTCGGCGAGCCGGGCCTCCTCGCCGGAGACGCTGAACGCGTCGACGAGGGCGGCGGTGAGGTCGGCGGGGTCGGCGCGCAGGTCCAGCGAGGTCATACCGGCACCGTACCGACCCGGCGCGAGGGCTACCGTGAGGGACGTGCGCACGCGAAGCTCTCTGGTCGCTCTCGGCGGCGTCCTCCTGTCCCTGGTCCTGACCGGCTGCGGCTCCGAGGCGGGCCCCACGCCCGGCCCGAACCCCGGGTCGCCGGGCCCTGACGCGCTGCCGATCAAGCTCGACGCGCTGTCCGCCGACGCCTGCTACACGAGCCCGCAGACGCAGCTGCCCAAGGGCTGCGAGAAGTTCGTCACGGAGGTCGGCGGCACGGCCGCGTCGGTGCACGAGCGCGCGGCGGCCGGCAAGACCGTCGACGTGGCGCTCGATCACGCGGCGGCCGCGCTCGACCAGGGCGTGAGCGCGTTCCGCGGGGCGGGCTGCACCACCGTGCCCACCGCGGGCGGCGCCTGCACGCAGGCGCTGATCACCATCTCGGCTGCGCTCACGTCGGTGAAGAAGCTCGTGAACCAGCAGGCCACCACCGGTTGAGGCGCGTGGCTCGACTACCGTGACCGGCGTGAGCGAGCAGACCCCTGACCCCGAAACGACCGGCGCCGTCGGCGTCGGGCTGGCCACCGTCGCGTCCGACGGGACGGTGCTGGACACCTGGTACCCGCACCCGAAGCTGACCGGCACCGGCACCAGTGGCACCGAGCGGCTGTCGGCCGCCGAGACCACCGAGCTGCTCGGTGACGCTGCGGCGGCGCTGCTCGGGCCCGACACCGACCGTGGCGTCGAGGTCGTCGCGGTGCGCGTGACGATCGGCAGCCTGGCCGCGGCCCCTGCCGACGCGCACGACGCCTACCTGCGGCTGCACCTGCTGTCGCACCGGCTCGTGCAGCCCCACGGGCAGAACCTCGACGGCATCTTCGGCAAGCTGGCCAACGTCGTGTGGACGAACCACGGCCCGTGCCCCGTCGAGGGCTTCGAGCAGACCCGCCTGCGGCTGCGCTCGCGTGGCGCGGTGGCCGTGTACGGCGTGGACAAGTTCCCGCGGATGGTCGACTACGTGCTGCCCTCGGGCGTGCGCATCGCCGACGCCGACCGCGTGCGCCTGGGCGCGCACCTCGCCTCCGGCACGACCGTGATGCACGAGGGCTTCGTGAACTTCAACGCCGGCACGCTCGGCGCGTCCATGGTCGAGGGCCGGATCTCGGCGGGCGTGGTCGTGGGCGACGGCAGCGACGTCGGCGGCGGCGCGTCGATCATGGGCACGCTCTCGGGCGGCGGCAAGGAGGTCATCGCGATCGGCGAGCGCTGCCTGATCGGCGCCAACGGCGGCGTGGGCATTTCCCTCGGCGACGACTCCGTGATCGAGGCCGGGCTGTACATCACGGCCGGCACGAAGGTCGTCGTCGACGGCAAGACCGTGAAGGCGCGTGAGATCTCGGGTATTTCGGGTGCGCTCTTCCGGCGGAACTCGGCGACGGGCGCGGTGGAGGTCGTGTCGCGCACCGGCGTCGGGATCGAACTGAACGAAGCGCTGCACGCGAACTGATCGTCTTGCCGAAAAGGGCGCGCCCCACCGGGGTGGCGCCCTTTTCGTCACGAGTCACATCCACTCTGCCTGCGTGTTCACTTACCATTCATGTCGTGACCACCGAATCGTTGCCCTCCTCGACCCGCCGCCGCGCACCTGAGCCGACGACCCCGGCCGAGCTCGGCCTGCCCGACGAGCCCGCGAAAGCCGGCCCCCGGGACCCGGCGGCCACTCACATCCGGGCCAAGCTGGACCACGAGCTGCGCGAGCTGCTGTCGCGCGAGCCCGGCACCCGCAGCGGCACGGACCCCGAAGACCTGCACCAGATGCGCGTCGCCCTCCGGCGCATGCGCAGCGTGCTGAAGACCTCCGGCTCGCTGCTGGGCGAGTCCGCCGAGCCCGTGCGCGCCGAGCTGGGCTGGCTCGGCCAGTCCCTCGGCGAGGTCCGCGACTACGACGTGCTGATCGGCCACCTACGCGAGGTGATCGCCACCTTCGAGGTCCGCGACCAGCCCGCGGGCCGCCGCCTGGTCTCGAAGTTCGTCACCGAACGCGGCGCCGCCCGCCGCCGCCTGACGCGCGCCCTGTCGAGCGCCCGCTACGCCACGCTGCTGCAGCGCATCGCCCAGCTCACGCGCATCCCGGACCACGAGCTCGACCCCACGCCGCTGGGCTCGGGCAGCCTGGCGACCGACGTCCGCAAGCCGTACCGCCGCCTGTCGAAGGCCGTCCGCGCCCTGCCCGCGGACCCGCCGGACGACGACCTGCACGCCCTGCGCATCTACGGCAAGAAGCTGCGCTACACCGCCGAACTGGCCCGCTCGTCGGCGAAGAAGAAGCAGGCCACCGCCCTCACCGAACTCGTCAAGTCGACCCGCAAACTCCAGACCGTCCTCGGCGACCACCAGGACGCCGTGATCGCCGCCGAAAGGGTGCGCGCGGTGCTGGCCAGCGTCGACAGCGAGGTCGGCTTCATCGCGGGCCGCATCGCCGAACACGAACTCCTCAAGCGCACCGAGGCCCGCGCGGCCTGGCCGGCGGTCTGGGCCCGCATCGACAAGGCGGCAGACACGGCTCTCTGACCCTCGGCCAGATCACTCCGCCGTGATCGACCAGACGTAGCCGTCCGGGCGGATCAGCACGCGGCGCCCCGCCGTGGCCTCGTAAGCCGCGTACGCGTGGCCGCCCGCGTCCACCAGATCCGAGCCCGAAGCCATCGACCCGGCGGGCAAGATCCGGTGCGCCTCCGGGGAGGAACCCACCGCACCCGAACCAAAGACGAGCTCCGTCGCGTGCGGGCCCCGGAACAGCTCGAACAGCCGCACCGGCTTCCCGTTCGCGTCCACCAACGGCGCGTCCGGAGCCCGGTCCCCAGCCCGAAGCGCGCCAGAACCAGCAGCGGCCAACGGCCCACCCCGATACCCGACATCCAGCTGCTGCGTCTCCGACCCCCGCCGATGGGCGTCCTCGTCGCCGTCGGCGTACTTCTCCATCAGAGCCGTCGAAATGCCCAGCACCCGCGCCGCCACCGCCCGCCGCTCGGGTTCGTAGGTGTCCAGCAGCGAGCGAGACCCGGAGGCCAGCTTCCAGCCCAGGTTGTACGCGTCCTGGACCCCCGTGTTCAGGCCCTGCCCACCCGTCGGCGGGTGCACGTGCGCGGCGTCCCCGGCGAGGAACACGCGCCCGACGCGGAAGGAAGCGGCCAGGCGGATGTTCGGCCGCCACACGGTCGACCAGGCCAGGTCGAACAGCCGGATCCCGCCGCCCGACACCGAGTCCAGCCGCGCCTGCAACGCCGGCAGCGAGGTCTCCACCGCCAGGTCCCCGTCCCCCAGCGGCGCCCCGAACTGGAAGTGCGGTGTGCCGGCCAGCGGCGTGAACGCCACCCCGCTCATCGGCGACGAAGCCGGCGCGAACCAGTACGACGAGTCGTGCGAGAGCCCCGAAGCCTGGACGTCCCCCAGCAACATCCGGATCGACTCGTCGGTCGTGCCCTCGAACGGAATCCCCAGTGCCTTGCGCACGAAGCTCTTCCCGCCGTCGGCACCGACCAAGTAGGAAGCCTCGACCGTCTCCCCCGTCGACAGCGAAGCCGTCACGCCCGAAGCGGACTGCGTGAACCCCGCCAGCCCCACCCCGAGCTCCACCCGCACCCCGAAAGACGACAGCCGCTCGCGCAGGATGCCCTCCGTCTGCGACTGCCCGAGGAACCAGATGTTCGGGTACGGCACCGCGGGCGTCGGCTCGACGGTGTCGCTCATCCAGCGCTCCTGCACGAACTCGCCGTCCAGGTAGACCTTCATCGGGTACTGCGGCGAGCCCGCCGCCAGCACCGCGTCGAGCACGCCCAGGTCCTCGAAAACCTCCAGCGTGCGGGGCTGCAGGCCGTCGCCTCTCGAGCCGTTGAAGAAGGCCGGGGCCTTGTCGACAATCCGGACCGCGACGTCGCGCCGGGCCAGTTCGATCGCCAGGGTCAGGCCGGTCGGGCCGGCTCCCGCGATCAGCACCGTGGTGTCCATTTCCCCTCCAGTGAATTCAAATTCAGTGAATCTGAATTCAGAATGCGCGCTGCTAGCGTTCCTGTCAAGGGAGGTGCCGAGATGACGGCGACGAGCCGCAAGGAGAAGGCCGCCGAGACGGAGACCGCGTTGAAGGAGGCCGCCAAGCGCGTGTTCGCGCGCAAGGGCTACCTGAACACGAAGATCACCGACATCACGGCGGAAGCCGGCCGGGCGGCGGGCTCGTTCTACAACCACTTCGCGAGCAAGGAGGAGCTGCTCGAGGCGCTCCTGGGCGACCTGGCGGCGGCGGGCGACGAGGAGGCGGCCTCCGAGGGCCACCTGTCGGACTTCAGCGACCCCGAGGCCGTACGCTGGCACGTGCGCCAGTACTGGGCCTTCTACAAGGAAAACGCGGCCACGATGCAGGCGCTGCGCCAGGCGTCGATGGTCCACGACGGGTTCGCGAGCACGCTCGCGAGCTTCGGCGTCACGCAGGCGGCCGACATCGCGGGACACCTCGAGCGGGTCACGGCGGCCGGGTACGAGCTGCCCGCGTCGACGCAGCTGAGCATCGTGATGATGTACCAGCTGATCGACAACTTCGCGCAGATGTGGCTCACCGCACCGGCGCCGACGGGCTGGACGGCACCGAGTGACGACGAGGCCGTCGAGGCGCTCACGAGGTTCGTCTACCGGGGCTTCACGGGACGGGATTTCTGAGCGGGCGCACCGAAGCGCGCCCGCTCAGGAATCAGGAGTTCAGCCGCTCCGCGGCGGCGTCGATGCGCTCGTCCGTGGCGGTCAGGGCCACGCGCACGTGGTTACCGCCGGCCGGGCCGTAGAACGTGCCCGGCGCCACGAGGATGCCGCGCTCGGCCAGCCACGCGACGGTGTCCAGCGCCGGTTCGCCGCGCGTGGACCAGAGGTACAGCCCGGCTTCGGAGTGGGAGATCTCGAAACCGTTGTCCTGCAATGCTTTCCGCAACACGAGCCGGCGGCGCAGGTACCGCTCGCGCTGCGCGGCGACGGCCTCGTCGTCGGTCAGGCCGGCCACCATGGCTTCCTGCACCGGACGCGGCACGATCATCCCGGCGTGCTTGCGGATCTCCAGCAGCTGCTTGACCAGCTTCGGGTCGCCGGCGATGAAGCCCGCGCGGTAGCTCGCGAGGTTCGCCGACTTCGACAGCGAGTGCACGGCCAGCAGCCCGTCGAGCCGTCCACCGTGGACGGACGGGTGCAGCACCGACACGGGCTCGGCGTCCCAGCCGAGCGAGAGGTAGCACTCGTCCGACGCCACGATCACGTCGCGCTCACGCGCCCACTCCACGACCTTGCGCAGGTGCTCGACCCCGAGCACCTTGCCGGTCGGGTTCGACGGCGAGTTGAGCCAGATCATCGCCGGCCGCTGCGGCCCGAGCTGCGTGAGCCCGTCCGCGCGGACGACGTCGGCGCCCGCCAGCAGCGCCCCCACCTCGTAGGTCGGGTACGCCAGCTCGGGGATCACCACGGTGTCGCCCTGACCGAGGCCGAGCAGCCGCGGCAGCCAGGCCACGGCTTCCTTCGACCCGATCGTCGGCAGCACCGCGTCCGGCTCGAGCCCCTCGACGCCGTAGCGCCGGCCCAGCGCCTCCACGGCGGTCGTCCGCAGCGCGGGCGTGCCGTGGGTGGCCGGGTAGCCCGGGATCTCCGAGACCGATGCCAGCGCGTCGCGGATCGAGGCCGGAACCGGGTCCACGGGCGTGCCGACGGAGAGGTCGACGATCCCGCCGGGATGCGCCTGCGCGCGGGCCTTGACCTCGGCGAGCGAATCCCAGGGGAAGTCGGGCAGGGGGCGGGTCGTCATTCGCCCTGCGGGGGCAGCGCCTTGATGAAGGCGGGGTCGTGGCTGGTCTTGCCGACCTTGGAGGCACCGCCGGGCGAGCCCAGCGTGTCGAAGAAGTCGACGTTGGCCTTGGTGTAGTCGGACCAGTTGTCGGGGACGTCGTCCTCGTAGTAGATCGCCTCGACCGGGCAGACCGGTTCGCAGGCGCCGCAGTCGACGCACTCGTCGGGGTGGATGTACAGCATCCGCTCGCCCTCGTAGATGCAGTCCACGGGGCACTCGTCGATACACGCCTTGTCGAGCACGTCGACGCAGGGCTCGGCGATCACGTAGGTCACTGCGTACTCCTGCTTTTCTCTGCTTAGCCAGTCCCTGCGGACATTACGCGCTTCCCGAGGCACCGGTGGTGCTTAGGCAACCCTTAGCCATACCCCTGGTATGGGGCCGAATGTCCCGCTCAGCGGTCCCGGCGGCGGGGCTTCGGGGCGTTGCGCGCGTCGCCGGTGATGGTGAACCCCGGGCCGGTGGGCTTGGTGTCGCCCTCGCGCTTCTCCTTGAGCGTGCGTTCGAAACCGTCGGCGATCTCGTCGACCAGGTCGTCGTTGTGCTTGTCGTCCCTGCGCACGTAGCTCATCGGTTCTCCCTGCGAAAATGGGGTGCCGCGTCAAGGACAATCTAACCGTGAACGACTCGGAAATGCTCGAACTCGTGTGTGCGCGGGCCTGGCCCCCGGTGGTCGACGAACCCCTCGGCGACTGGCGCCTGCGCTGGGCCGACGGCTTCACCGGGCGCGCCAACAGCGCACTCGCCGTGGGCGACCCCGGCCGGAGCGTGGCCGCCGCGTTGACGGCCGTCTGTGACTTCGCCCACGATCGGGGGATCCCACCTGTTGCGCAGGTGATCCAGGACAGCGCCACCGAGCGTGCCGTCGCAGCCGCCGGTTGGCGCGAGTGGACCGAACACGCCGCGGGCCACGAGGTGTCGGTGCTCGTCGGGCCGCTGCCGGCCGGGCCCGCGCAGGACGCCGAGATCCTCGACGAGCCGACCACGGCGTGGTGGGAGCTGGCGGCCGACAGCCCGTCGCCGGGCGCGGCCGAACGCCACGTGCTGAGCACGGGCAAGGTGGGTTATGGCGTGGTCGACGTGGACGACGTGGACGACGCTGCCGGTGTCACCGCCGGAGCCGTGCGCGGTGCCATCGTGGACGGGTGGCTCCACGTGTCGCGCCTGGCCGTGCGGCCGGAGTTCCGCCGGCGTGGGCTCGCGTCGGCGCTCATGTCCGCGCTGGCCGGGTGGGGTCGCGCGCACGGTGCGGAGAGGTGGGTGTTGCAGGTGGCCGTGGACAACGAAGGCGCGTTGAAGCTGTATTCCGCGCTCGGCTGTACGGAGCACCACAGGTACCGCTACTGGGGCCCGGGACCGGGCGCGTGCGAGGATCCGCAGTCGTGAAGATCGTCGTTTTGGTCGGTGGAGTCGGTGGCGCGCGCTTCCTGCTCGGCGTGAAGACCGCACTCGGGATGCCCGCGATCGGCGAGCCGGAGAGCCCGTCCCCGCACGAGGTCACGGCGCTGGTGAACACCGGCGACGACGTGTGGATGCACGGCCTGCGCATCTGCCCCGACCTCGACACCTGCATGTACACCCTCGGCGGTGGCATCGACACCGAACGCGGCTGGGGCCACGCGGGTGAGACGTGGGTCGTCAAGGAGGAGCTCGCCGCGTACGGCGCGGAGCCGACGTGGTTCGGGCTGGGCGACAAGGACATCGCGACGCACCTGATCCGCTCGCGGATGCTGCGCGCGGGCTACCCGCTCTCGGCCGTCACCGAGGCGCTGTGCGATCGCTGGCGCCCGGGTGTGCGGCTGCTGCCGATGTCGGACGACCGCGTGGAGACCCACGTCGTGATCGACGACCCCGACCAGCCGGAGCAGCAGAAGGCGATCCACTTCCAGGAGTGGTGGGTGCGCTACCGGGCCGACCGGCCGGCGCACTCGATCGTCTCGGTCGGCGCCGACGAGGCCAAGCCCGGGCCGGGTGTGCTCGAGGCGCTGGGCGAGGCCGACCTGGTGCTGTTCGCGCCGTCGAACCCGGTGGTGAGCGTCGGGACGACGCTCGGGGTGCCGGGTGTGCGCGAGGCGCTGCGCAAGTCGAAGGCCAAGGTCGTGGGGATCTCGCCGATCATCGGCGGCAAGGCGCTGCGCGGCATGGCCGACGCGTGCCTCACGGCGATCGGCGTGGAGACCTCCGCCGAGGCGGTCGGCCGGCACTACGGCGCCCGCTCCGACGGCGGGGTGCTGGACGGCTGGCTCATCGCCGAGGAGGACCACGACGTGACGGTGCCGGGCGTCGACGTGCGCGCGGTGCCGCTGCTGATGTCCGATGTGGACGCCACGGCCGCGATGGTGCGGGCGGCCTTCGACGTTGCGGGAGTGTCCGGTGTCTGAGTTCAGTGATCACGCTTCGGCCAAGGTCGAGATCCTGCCCGTGACCGGGCTGCCGGAGTTCCGCCCCGGCGACGATCTCACCGGCGCCATCGTCGCGGCTGCGCCGTGGCTGCGGTCGGGCGACGTCGTGGTGGTGACGAGCAAGGTGTTCTCGAAGGTCGAGGGCCGGCTCGTGCGCGTGCCGAGCGACCCGGAGGCCCGGGACGCGGCGCGCCGCGAGCTGATCGACCAGGAGACGGTGCGGGTCGTCGCGCGGGTGGCGCGCACGGTGATCACGGAGAACCCGCTGGGGATCGTGCAGGCCGCTTCGGGGATCGACGCGTCGAACGTGCAGGGCGACGAGGTCGCGCTGCTGCCCGCGGACCCGGACGCGTCGGCCCACGCGCTGCGCGGCGGACTGCGGGACCGGCTGGGTGTCGAGGTCGCCGTGGTCGTCACGGACACGATGGGCCGCGCGTGGCGCGTCGGGCAGACCGACGCGGCGATCGGCGCTTCGGGGCTGCGCGTGCTGCACGCGTACGCGGGGCAGGTCGACTCGCAGGGCAACGAGCTGGCCGTGACGGAGATCGCGGTGGCCGACGAGCTCGCCGCCGCCGCGGACCTGGTGAAGGGCAAGCTCGGCGGCCTGCCGGTGGCGGTCGTGCGCGGCCTGCAGCTCACCGACGACGGCTCCACCGCGCGGAACCTGATCCGGCCCGTCGACGAGGACCTGTTCCGCTTGGGCACCAACGAAGCGCTGGCGCAGGGCCGGCGGGAAGCCGTGCCGCACCGGCGTTCCGTGCGCACGTTCTCCGACGCGCCGGTGGATCCTTCGGTCGTCCGGCGCGCGGTCGCGGCGGCGTTGACCGCGCCCGCGCCGCACCACACACACCCCGTGCGGTTCGTGTGGCTGCGCGACGCCGGGCTGCGCGCGAAGCTGCTGGACGCCATGCGCGAATCGTGGCGAGCGGACCTTTCGAACGACGACTTCACGCCGTCGCAGATCGAGAAACGCTTGTCGCGCGGGGACATTCTGTACCGCGCGCCCGAGGTCGTGATCCCGTTCCTCGTGCCCGAGGGCGCCCACACCTACCGCGACCAGCGGCGCAACGACTGCGAGCACACGATGTTCACGGTCGCCGCCGGCGCCGCGGTGCAGGGCCTGCTGGTCGCCTTGGCGGCGGAGGACCTGGGCTCGTGCTGGATCGGGTCGACGATCTTCGCGGCCGACCTCGTGCGCTCGACGCTGGGCCTGGACTCGCGCTGGGAGCCGCTGGGCGCGGTCGCGATCGGGCACCCGCTCGAAACGCCTGCCGCGCGCTCGCTGGGTGAGCCGGGCGAAGGGCTGGTCGAACTGTGACGCTGCATGGGGACGCGGTGAAGACCCTGACGGCGTGGGCTCCTTCCCTGGGCTCGCAGGAGTCGCTGCGCCAGGCGTTCCTGGGTTTCCTGGCCACGCGGGACGACACCGTGCAACGCTCGTGCGCGGCCGGGCACCTCACGGCCTCAGCGGTGGTCCTCGACTCGACGGGTACGCAGGTGCTGCTGACGCTGCACCCGCGTGTCGGCCGCTGGCTGCAGCTGGGTGGGCATTGCGAGCCGTCCGACGTTTCGGTCGCCTCGGCGGCTTTGCGCGAAGCGACGGAGGAGTCGGGCATGACGGGCCTGGAGATCGGCGCCGAGCCGGTGCACCTCGACGTCCACCCGATCACGTGCTCCCTCGGCGTGCCGACGCGGCACTTCGACGTGCGCTACGCGGTCCGCGCGCCGGCCGGGGCGCTGCCCGTCCGCAGCGACGAGTCCGACGACCTGCGCTGGTGGCCGGTCGACGCCCTGCCCGCGGGGTCGGAGGATCTGGCCGAACTCGTGAACGCGGCCGTTTCGTCCCGTTAGCATGGTCGGCATGCCCTTGGTGCTCGCCAACCCGCACATCCACACCGGCGACGGCGGGTTCGTGAGCGGCTGGGTCGTGGCCGTGGGGTTCGGGGTGGCGTTCGTGCTGGTCGTCGTGGGTGTGGTCGTCAGCCTGCGCAGGAAGCGCCGGCGTTAGGGAGGTTTCGCGGTGACCGTGAGCTACGACAGCGCCTCTTCGGTGCCGCCGTTCGAGCAGGTGCGCTCGTCGATCGCCGCGCAGATCAACGCCGGCACCCTCGCCGTCGGCACCAAGCTCCCCACCGTTCGCGCGCTGGCCTCGGACCTGGGCGTCGCCCCGAACACCGTGGCTCGCGCGTATCGGGAGCTGGAGGAAGCCGGCCTGATCGAAACGCGCGGCCGCGCCGGCAGCTTCGTGGGTGCCTCGGGGGACGAGTCGCGTTCGCGGGCCCTGTCGGCGGCCGCCGACTATGCAGCAGTGACGCGACAGCTGGGCCTGTCGACGGACGAGGCGCTGGCCATCGTGACGGCCGCGCTGCGCTGACCGCTCCGGTCTCGCCCAGCCCCCGACGGCCACTCCCCCTACGATGACCATGGGCCGGGGAGAGGGGACTTTTGTCGTGAACGCCGTTCAGCCTTGGCATCTCATCATCTTGCTGCTGCTGGCAGGCATCGTCGCGGCCATCGTGGTGGGCGTGCGGTCTTCGAAGAAACGCCGTCAGCCGCCGATTCCGCCGCCGTGGCAAGGAATGCAACCGTCGGGTTACCCGGGCTACCCCGGTTATCCGCCCGGGCAGGCGGGGTATCCGGGTTACCCGCAACAGCCCGGCTACCCGCCGGGACAGCCGGCGCAGCAACCCGGCTATCCGCAACAGCCGGGATACCCGCAGGGCCAGCCCGGTTATCCACAGCAACAGCCTCCGGTACCCGGCCAGTACCCGCAGCAGCCGTATCCGCCGCAGCCGCCGGGTCAACAGCCGCCGTCCGGATTCGGGAACTGAGGCGACCGGTGAACATTCACAACCTGATCACGCCGATCCTGCTGGTGGCTCTGCTCGTGATCCTTCTCGTCCTGAAGCTCACGGTGTGGCGAAAGCCGAGGCAACCGTCGTATCCGCCGCAGCCCGGCCCTCAGCAGTACCCGGGCCAACCGCCATTTTCTTCGCAACAGCCGGGATATCCCCCGGGCCAGCCCGGTTATCCACAGCAACAGCCTCCGGTACCCGGCCAGTACCCGCAGCAGCCCTATCCGCCGCAGCAGCCGGGTCAAACACCGCCGTCCGGATTCGGGAACTGAGAAGGAGATTCAGCCGTCGTGTTGCGTTTTGTGCTCCCAGCGCTGCTGATCATCGTGCTGGTGGTCATCCTCGTGCTGAAGTTCACCGTGGGGCGGAAGCCGAAGCAGCAGCCTGGGCCGCAGTATCCGCCGCCACAGCAGCAGTATCCGCAGCAGCAGCCGATGCAGCCGGGGCAGTACCCGCAGCAGCCGGGGTATCCCGGGCAGCAGCCAGGGCCGTATCCGCAGCAGGGTTATCCGGCGCAGCAGCCGAATCAGCAAGCCGTGCAGAACTGGCAGCCCTACCCCTCACCGCAACAGCAGCAGTACCCGAACCAGCAGCCCCGCCAGGGTCAGCAGCCGCCGCAGTAGGTCACATCGCGCGGTAGTCGCGGAGTTCGATGCGGGGCCCGTACCGCGGCGCGCGGGCCCCGCCGACTTCCAGGTACCGAATCGCGCGCTGGCGATGGGGGGCGTAGGGCGCGAGCAACTCGGCCATGGTCTCGTCGTCGATGCGCCGGCCCAGCAGTGTGTGGCCGACCATGTTCGGGATGTTGTAGTCGCCGAAGCTGACGGCGTCCGGGTCGCCCCAGGCGCGTTGGGCGATTTCGGCGGCGGTCCACACGCCGATGCCCGACACTTTGCGCAGCAGGGCTCGGCCCGCGGAACCCCGGAGCGCCACGGCTTCCTCCAGCCGCGGAGCCACGCGGGCGGCGTTGATCAGCGCTGTCCGGCGTTTGAGGTCCACGCCGATGCGGTGCCAGTTCCAGTCCACAATGGACCTGATCGCCACCGGGGACGGGGGCACGCGCAGCGAAGCCGGTCCCGGGCCGGGTGCGGGCGTGCCGAACCAGCGGCACAGCTCGGCCCACGACCGGATGGCCTCCTTGCCCGAGACCTTCTGCTCCAGCACCGCGAGCACGAGCGAGTCCCACACGCGCCGCGTCGAGCCGAGGCGCAGGCCGGGGGCGTCGTGGCGCGCGCGGGCGACCACGGGGTGGTGCGCGACGAAGCCGGTGTCGTCGTCCTCGGCGCCGAGCAGCGCCGGCACGCCGTCGAGCAGGAACTCCGCGCCGGGGCCCCACGCGTCGGCCTCGACGACGCCGTCGGGCCGGCGCAGCAGCGCCAGCGTGCCCACGCCGGACGGCGTGTTGGCGGCCAGCCACCAGACGCCACGCTCACCGCGGAAGTTCAGCGAACCGCGCCCGCGGCTGAGCGGGCCCAGCACCGCGGCCAGGTCCAGCGGGAAGGGCGGTCGCCACTCGATCATGCGTCGCTCGAGAACCGGATGCCGCCGTCGGGCAGGGTGACGCCGGGCCAGACGCGGGCGCCGTCGAGGAGCTCGCAGCCGGCGCCGACGGACGCGCCGTCGCCCAGGACCACGCCCCGCAGCACCGCGCCCGCCCCCACGAACGCGCCGCGACCCAGCACCGAACGCTCCACAATGGCCCCGGCCTCGACCACGGCTTCGTCGAACACGACCGAACCGTCGACCGTCACCCCGTCGCCGATCACGGCCTTCTCCCCGATCGTCGTCCCGCCCGTCAGCTGAGCGGACGAAGCCACGGAAGCACCGTCGAGGACCAGCGACTCGCCGGTCGGGCTCGCCAGGGCGGACGTCGGCGCGATGCCGCGCACCAGGTCCGCGCTGCCGCGCACGAACGCCTCGGGCGTGCCGACGTCGAGCCAGTACGAGGAGTCGACAAAGCCGTGGAGGTGCGCGCCGGCTTCGAGGAGCCCGGGGAAGGTCTCGCGCTCCACCGACACGCGCCGGCCCGCCGGGATGGTCTCGACCACCGAGCGGCGGAAGACGTAGCAGCCGGCGTTGATCTGGTCCGTCGGCGGGTTGGGCGTCTTCTCGAGGAACGCCTGCACGCGGCCGTGCTCGTCCGTGGGGACGGAGCCGAACCGGCTCGGGTCGGGCACGCGCTGGAGGTGGAGGGTGACGTCGGCGCCGGTGTCCACATGGGTCTGGAGCTGATGGCGCAGGTCGGCGCCGGAGAGGATGTCGCCGTTGAAGATGATCGCGTGGTCCGCGCGCAACCTGTCGTACACGTTGCGGATGGCGCCGCCGGTGTCCAGCGGCTCGTCCTCGACCACGTACTCGAGTTCGAGGCCGTGGGCCGAACCGTCGCCGAAGTACTCCTCGAAGACTTCGGCGCGATAGGACGTGCCGAGCACGACGTGGCGGATCCCGGCCGCGCGAATTCGCGAGAACAGGTGACTCAAGTAGGGGGTCCCGGCCGTCGGCAACATCGGCTTCGGCGCGGACAGGGTGAGCGGCCGCAGGCGGGTGCCCTTGCCCCCGACCAGCACGACGGCGTCGACCTCGAGCTCGGACGTCACAGAAAACTCCTCTTGTATCACGCACCGCTGAGCGACAAGCCGCGGGAAACGCTGACGGCTGCGCCCCCGAGGGCCTACCCTAGACAGGAAACAGGTGGGCCTTTCCCCAGAGGCCCCGGGTCAGTCGGGAGGCCGAGGGGATGGACCCCCGCGATCGCGCGGACGCTTTGCTCGCACGCGCCCGTTCCCGCGGCGCCTTCGTGGTGACGCCGGACAACATGACGTCGCCGATGGACGCCTCCAACACGCAGCAGATCCCGAGATCCGTGGTCTCGGAGCTCGACCAGCAGGATCCCGACACGACGACGCAGCTCCCGGCGTCGTTGATCGAGGAGAACGACGAGCACCCGCTGGCGAAGCCGAGCACGACCACGCCGCTGGAGGTGCCGGCCGCGCAGGTGACCACTCCGCTGGTGCCGCGTCCGCAGGCCGCGCCCGTGCCGAGCCCGCTGCGGGAGCCGGCCGAGGAAGAGCTGACCGGGCTGGTGCCGACGATCAAGCAGAGCACCGGCCGGTCGAACCTCTCGCGGCGGCTCGACGGGCTGTGATCAGGCTCCTTCGAGCTTGACGCGCACGGCCAGCCCGAGCTTCACCGCCGCCAGCACGGGCTTCCACAGCACGCCCTGGTGCCGGTCGGCGAGGTAGCGGTAGGCGCTGGCGTGGTGCGCGCGCAGCATCTTCTTCGACACGCGCGCCGTCGACACGCCACCGATGTGCATCACGCTCGACGAGGGCGCGTAGACGTTCAGCCAGCCGGCCTTCGCCAGCCGGTCGCCGAGGTCGACGTCTTCGAAGTACATGAAGTAGCGCGTGTCGAAGCCGCCCACCGAGTCGAACGCCTCGCGCCGGAACAACTGGCACGAGCCACTCAGCCACTCCGACGTGCGCTCCTGCGGCGCGGCGTTCTCCTGGCGGTACTGGCGCGTCCACGGGTTGCCGGGCCAGACCTTCGAGAACACGGCGTGCCCGATCCCGCGCCCGAACGACGGCAGCAACCGCGCGGACGGGTAGACGGTCCCGTCGAGATCGTGGATCAACGGCCCGAACGCACCCCCACGCGGCCACCGCTTCGCCACTTCCAGCAGCGCGTCCAACGACCCCGGCTCCCACTCCAGATCCGGGTTGACCACGACGACCCACCCGTAGCCGTCGTCGAGCGCCGCCACGCCGCGGTTGGCGGCCGTGCCGTACCCGACGTTCTCGCCGATGCTGACCAGCTGCACGTTCTCGCGCTCCGCCGCCTTCTCCGGCCCGCCATCCGTGGACGCGTTGTCCGCGACCACCACGCGGACCTCCCGGTCGGTCGCCTTGTCCAACGTGTCGAGGAACTTCTCGAGCATGTCGCCGGGAAAGTAGGTCACGGTCACGACGGCGAGTTTGTCGCCGTAGGTGCGCTGCTGCTCGGTCACGGGCGCCATTGTCCCCCGCTCACGCACGGCTACGGGCGTGGATCAACCCCGTCACCGAGGGTGATGGCAGGGCGGCCAGAATGAGCGGATGTCTGTGCACGCTTTCGTCGACGAATCGGCGCGGAATCGCCAGTTCCTGCTGTGCGTCACCCTCGTCGAACCTGCCCACCTCCGCCCAACGCGGCGCGCGTTGACGGAGTTGCTCCTCCGTGGCGCGCGGGAGCTGCATTTCAAGAAGGAGAAGGAGCCTAGACAACTCATCGATCAAATGGCCAAGATGTCGGTCTCTGTTCGCATGTACACCGGGTCGTGCACACCCAAGACCGAAGAAGCCGTGCGGCAGCAATGCCTGCGCAGGACTGTCGAAGACCTGCTCGAAACCCGCGCGCACCGTCTCGTCCTGGACACCCGGAACGAGCGCGACGACCACGACCGCCGGACGATTCAAGAGACGCTGGGTACTCAACCGTCTAAGACCGAGCTGACCTACGAACACCTGGACTCAACGCTCGAGCCCCTGCTCTGGATCTCCGACGCCGTCGCCTGGTGCTTCGGCGCAGCCGGGAACTGGACGCACAAGATCGAAGGGTTGATCGAGGAGCACATTCGGCTCTGAAAAGGCGAAAAGCCTGTGAGACGACCGTCCGGACGCATCACAGGCTCTCTTCTCGGTCCCACCGGGACCTCGCACGATCATGGTAGCAGAACCTGGCAGAACCGGCTCAATGCATCCTGCGGTGCCGGTCCCACGCTTTCTCATACGCCTCGCGGTGACGTTCCGCCGTTGTGGCCCACGAGAAGTCCTTCGCGCGCTGCTGGGCGGCTGCGGAGAGGAAGGCGCGGCGGGGCGGGTCGGCGAGGAGTTCGGTGATCGCGGCGGCCACGTCGCCCGCGCCGACGCCGCAGTAGGCGACGGCGTCGCCGCCGACTTCCGGGAGGGAGAGGCGGCGGGTGGTCAGGACGGCGGCGCCGCAGGCCATGGCTTCGAGCACGGGGAGGCCGAAGCCCTCGCCCAGCGACGGGTAGGCGACCAGCTCGGCCCCGCCCAGGAAGCCCGCAAGGGTCCCGAAGGGCAGGTAGCCGGCGCGGATCACGCGCAGCCGGTGCGGCACGGCGTCCAGCGCGCGTTCGACCTGCGTGTCCCAGCCGGGCTGGCCGGCGAGCACCAGCGCGGGCGCGTCCGGCTGGCCGGCGACGGCGCGGGCGTAACCGCGGATCAGGGCCGGCACGTTCTTGCGCGGCTCAAGCGCCCCGAGGAACGCGATGTACGGCGTCCGCCCGATGCCGACGGCCGCGCGCGCCGCGGCGATCTCCTCGGGGGACGGTGGGTGAAAGCGTTCCGAGTCCACGCCGTGGTGGATGATTTCCAGTTCCGCGTGCCGCACGGGGGTCACGCGGCCGAGCTCCAGCGCCGTCGCCTGGCTCGGGACGACGCACAGCGTCGCGCGGCGCAGGGCGGCCACCGTCCACGCGCGGAAGAACCGCGCCTTCACCGACGAGTGCAACACGGGGTCGGTGAAGAACGTCGCGTCGTGCAGCGTCACGACCGAAGCCGCGGGGCTCGCGAGGGGCATCGTGTAGTGCGGCGAGTGGACGACGTCCGCCGCCAGGCGACGCACGAGCCGCGGCAACGTCGCCTGTTCCCAGGTCAGCCGGGCCGTCCGAGTGGACGTCGCGGGCGACGCGGGCACCACTCGCGCCCTCGGGGCGAGCCGGTCGTACAGCGACAGATCCCGGGGCTGGCACACGACCGTCAGCCGCGCCCCGTCCTGGTCCAACGCCGCGACGAGCGAGTCCACGTACCGGCCGACGCCACCCCGATCCGCGGGCACCGCGGTCGCGTCGATCAACACACGGGGATCACCGGTCACGTGAGCAGAGTACGGCGATCACCCAACGCATAGGTGAGGAACCGACGAACTGTGCTGTGTTGTCCGCCTCCGGCACTGTGTTGCCTGCCGACGCGGCAAGATCGCCGCAAACGATCTTGCGCGCCACTCACGTTCGCTGCCCAAGCTCAGGCAGCGCCGATGGGGCGCTCGCGCACCGCCCGGCCGTCCGCACTCACGCCGACTGGCGGCGAACCTACGTTCGCGTCGGGTAGCAGCTCACGAAAAGCGCTCACGCAGAGCGACGGTCCCCGCCGAGCCGACACCGGGTCGGCCGCCAGTTCCCACCACACGCCATCCAGCACCGGACCACGTCGATGACTGGCCCGTGTCCGGCTCCCAGCCGACTCCAGAGACCCGGCCCGCGGTCACGTCCGCTTCCGGTGCGCCGCCCACACCGCCTCCGCGGCGGATCGCCACGTGAACTCCCGCGCGCGGTCGCGGCCCAGCCGCGCCAGGTCCGCCGCGCGTGCAGGGGAGCCGAGGACCTCGCGCAGCCCCGCGGCCAAGGCGACCGCGTCGCCGCGCGGTACGACCACGCTCGCGCCGCCGGCGACCTCCACCAGGGCCGGCACGTCGGTGTGCACCACGGGGACCCCCGAGGCCATCGCTTCGAGCACCGGCAGCCCGAAGCCCTCCGCCAAGCTGGGCACCGCCAGCACGCTCGCGCCGCGCAGGGCCGTGGCCAGTTCCGCGTCGGTGACCTTGCCCAGCACGTGCACGTCGGTCAGGCCGCGTGAAGCGGCAAGCGCGACCGGGTCGATGCCGCCCCAGCCCGGCTGGCCGGCGAGCACCAGGGCCACGTCGCCCACCGCGGCGACGGCGTCCACGAGCACGTCGATGCCCTTGCGCGGCTCGATGGTCCCCACCGCGAGGACGTACTTCGACGGCAGGTCCAGCGCCGCCGAGCCCTGGGGCACGGTCACGCCGTGGGGCACCACGCGCACCGGCACGGTCACGTCCACCAGGACGGCCAGCTCGTCGGCCACCGCGCGCGTCGGCACGATCAAGGTCGACGCGCGGCGCGCGGCGCGGGCGATCATCGACCGGTGCCAGCTCACGCCGCGGGCGGTGAGGGTCTCCGGGTGGGTCCACGGCACGGTGTCGTGCACGGTCACGGTCAGCGTCTTGCCCGCGGGCGGGCGCGGCGGCGCGAACGGCGTCGGCGCGTGCACCGCGTCGCCGCCCGGCCACCAGGGCACGCCCAGCTGCCACAGGCCGACCAACGTGCGCGGCGGCACCGGGAGCGCACGCGGCCCCTCGACGCCTTCGACGACGGCGGCAGAAACATCCGCGTGGCGCGCGACCACGCTCGACACCGTCCAGCCCGGCGGCGCGGTGCGCGCCAGCGCGGGCAGCAGTTCGGCGGTGTACCGGCCCGTACCACCCGGGACGGGGGCGAGCAGCTGCTCGGCGAGCACTACCAGTTCGGGCACGCCGCTATTCTCACCCAGGTGACCAGCGCGGAAACCGGCAGCACCGTCGTCGTGGTCACCTGGCGTGGCGCGGCTCACGTCGAGGCCTGCCTCGACGCCCTCGCCGCCCAGACGCGTCCACATCGGACGCTCGTGATCGACAACGCCTCCGACGACGGCACGGCCGCCCTCCTCCAGGCGCACCCGTCGAAACCGCAGGTCATCCGCCTCAAGCGCAACACCGGCTACGCGGGCGCGATGGCCGTGGCCCTCGACCACACCACCACCCCACACGTGGCCTGGCTCAACGACGACGCCGCCCCCGAACCCACCTGGCTCGCCGAGCTCGAAGACACCCTGGCCGAACAGCCGCTCGCCGCCGCCGTCACGAGCCGCCTGGAGCTGGCCGACGGCACCACGCAGTCGACCGGCGTCCGCCTCACCGCCGACGGCCACGGCGCCGACCTCACCGAACCCGCCGACGAGGTCTTCGGCTTCTGCGGCGGCGCCGCCCTCCTGCGCACGGACGCGCTCAAAGCCGTCGGCGGCGTCCCCGCGAGTTTCTTCTGCTACTACGAGGACACCGACACCGCATGGCGCCTGCGGCTGGCCGGCTGGCACGTCGTCTCGGCCCCGAAGGCCCGCGTCCACCACCTCCACGGGGCCAGCACCAAACCCGGCTCTCCCCTGTTCCACCGCTGGAACGAACGCAACCGCCTCCTCATGCTCCTCCGCTGCGCCCCGGCCGCGATCGCCGTGCGCGAAATCGTCCGGTTCGCCCTGATCACCGCGCTGCTCCCGCTGCGCCGCAACAAGCCCGCCGCCGCCAACTTCCGCGTCGGCCTCCGCGCTCGCGTGCTGGCCGAAGTGGCCCTGAGACTCCCCGCCACCCTGCGCGCCCGCAGACGCACAGGCGAGATCACCACCCTCGGTCGAGGGGCGATCTGGGACGCCTGGGCGGGCCTTTAAGCTGGGCGAGGCCCGACATCACGGACAGGAGCTCGTTTTGGCGCTGGGGGAACCGCAACCGCTCGTCTCGGTGATCGTGGTGAACTACCGCGGCGCCGAAGACACGATCACTTGCCTTCGCGCGCTGTCCGACCTGGACTACGAGCACGTCGAGCTGATCTGCGTCGAGAACGCCTCCGGCGGCGACGACGCCGAGCGCATCCGCGCCGCCGTGCCGGCCGTGAAGCTGATCGAGTCGCCCGTGAACAGCGGCTTCGCCGGGGGCTGCAACCTCGGCGCGAAGCACGCCAACGGCACCGTGCTCGCCTTCCTCAACAACGACGCCCGCCCGGCGCCCGCGTGGGTCTCCGCGGCCGTCGCGGAGCTGCAGGCGCAGCCGACCGTCGCCGCGGTGGCCAGCAAGGTCGTCGACTGGGACGGCACCGGCACCGACTTCGTCGACGCGGGCCTGACCTGGTTCGGCATGGGCTACAAGCGCCACGCGGGCAGCCCGCTGGCCGACGTGCCCGAGGCCGAGCGCGAAGTCGCCAAGGACGTGCTCTTCGGCACCGGCTCGGCGATGTTCGTGCGCGCCTCGGTGTTCGCCGAGCTCGGCGGATTCGACGAACGATTCTTCATGTTCTACGAGGACGTCGACCTCGGCTGGCGGCTGAACCTGCGCGGCTGGCGCGTGCGCTACGTGCCGGAATCGCTGGCGTACCACCGTCACCACGGCACGATGTCCGCCGTCGACGCGCCCGAGACCGGCCGCGAGACCTTCCTCCTGGAACGCAACGCGCTCGCCGCGCTGTACAAGAACCTCTCCGACGAGTCGCTCGCCAAGGCGCTGCCCGCGGCGCTCGCGCTGGCCGTCCGGCGCGCCACCGCCCGCGGCGGCCTGGACCCCGAGCAGCTGAACCTCGAAAAGGGCGTCGGCCCGGTCGAGACGGGTGACCTCGCCGTGCCGCGGACGACGGTCGCGGGCGTGCTGGCCATCGACCGGTTCGTGGAAATGATGCCCTCGCTCGCCGAGTCCCGCGCCGAGGAGCAGGCCGCGCGCGTCCGCACCGACGCCGACCTGCTTCCCTTGCTACGCAAGGCTTTGGAGCCCGCATATCCCCTGCCGGACTACCTGCGGGCCCACGAAATCCTCGTCGAGGCCTTCGGCATCGAGGCCGTGTTCGGGCAGCGCCGCAAGATCCTCGTGCTCACGGGCGATTCGATCACCGAGCGCATGGCCGGCCCCGCGATCCGCGCGTGGAACATCGCCTCGACGCTCGCCGCCGAGCACGAAGTGCACCTGATGACCACCAACCCGCTGCTCTCACCGCCGGCCGCGGCGTTCCGCATCAGCTCGGGCAAGTTCCGCGACCTCGACGCCCCCATCGAGTGGGCCGACGTGATCATCCTGCAGGGTCACGTGCTGGAATTGGCGCCGACGCTGAAGAAGCAGCACGCCAACAAGATCGTGGTCGCCGACGTCTACGACCCCATGCACCTCGAGCTGCTGGAGCAGGGCAAGGGCGTGGCCGACGACCAGCGCGCGCTCGACCTCGCGGGCGTCACGAAGGTCCTCGACGCACAGCTGGAGCGCGCCGACTTCTTCCTCTGCGCCTCCGAACGGCAGCGCCACTTCTGGCTGGGCCACCTCGCCGCGCTGGGCCGGCTCTCACCGCGGCTCTACGACGCCGACCCGACCACCCAGTCGCTGCTGGCCGTGGTGCCGTTCGGTCTCTCGCCGCAGGAACCGGTGCGCACCGGCCCTGGCCTGCGCGCGTCGCTGGGCCTCGGCGAGTCCGACCACGTGGTGCTGTGGGCCGGCGGCGTGTACAGCTGGTTCGACCCGCTCACGCTCATCCGCGCCGTGGATCTGCTCCGCCGGAACCGCGACGACGCACGGCTCGTGTTCCTGGGTATGAAGCACCCGAACCCCGAGGTCGCCGAGATGGACATCGGCGCCCGCACGGTCCGGCTGGCCGACTCGCTCGGCCTCACGGACAAGCACGTGTTCTTCAACGAGCAGTGGGTGCCCTACGGCGAGCGCCAGAACTGGCTGCTCGACGCCAACTGCGGCGTGACCACGCACTACGAGCACGTCGAGACCACGTTCGCCTTCCGCACCCGCGTGCTCGACTACCTGTGGGCGGGCCTGCCGATCGTCACCACGGACGGCGACGCGTTCGCCGACCTGGTCCGCACCGAGCGGCTCGGGGTCGTCGTGCCGGCCGAGGACGCGGAGGCGCTCGCGGCCGCGCTGGAGAAGTCGCTGTACGACGAGGAGTTCGCGGCCGGCTGCGTCGAGCGGATCGCCGAGGTCGCGCGCCGCTACGCGTGGCCGGAGGCACTGAAGCCGCTGGTGGAGTTCTGCCGCAACCCGCGCCCGGCCGCCGACCGGCTGCCGGGCGGCGCAGACCTTACAACCACCGCCCCCGTCCGCGGCACGGCGCTGGTCCGCCGCGACGTCGACCTCGTCCGCGAGTACCTCGCTCAGGGCGGCCCGAGCGAGCTGGCCCGCCGCGTCGGCGGCCGCGTCGTGAAGGTCGCCCGGCAACGGTTGCGCCGTGGCTGACCGACCGCTGCGCGTGCTGCTCGACGGCACCCCGCTGCTCGGCTCCCGCACGGGCATCGGCCGCTACACGGCGGCGTTGAGCGAGGAGCTCGCGTCGATGTCCGAAGTGGACCCTCGCGCGGTGGCGTTCACGTTGCGCGGCTGGCGAAAGCTGCGCGGCGTCCTGCCCCACGGCGCGCGGGCGCGCGGGATGCCCGTGCCCGCGCGGTTGTTGCGACGCGCGTGGCTGCGGTCCGAGCTGCCGCCGGTCGAGCTGTTCGCCGGCCCCACCGACGTCGTCCACGGCACCAACTTCGTCCTCCCCGGCCGGCTGCGCGCCGCCGGCGTGCTGACCATCCACGACCTGGCGTTCCTCGACGAACCCGGCGAGCTCGCGCCGTCCGACCGGACGCTGCCGGAGCTGGTCCGCCGCGGCGCCCGCCGCGCCGACGTGATCTGCACCCCCACCGCGGCCGTCGCCGACTCGGTGGCCGAGCGCCTGGACGTTGCTCGCGACAAGATCGTCGTCACCCCGCTCGGCGTGAACCCGGCGTGGTTCACTGCACGTCCGCCGGACGACGGCCAGCGCGCGAAGCTCCGCCTGCCGGAGAAGTACCTGCTGTTCGCCGGTGCCGCCGGGCCACGCAAGGGCCTCGACTGGCTGGCCCGCACGCACGCGTCCGCGCCGGATCTGCCGCCGCTGGTGTTCGCCGGGCCGGGTCCGTTCCCGCGGCTGCCGCGTTCCGGGCAGACGGGTTATCTGTCCGATGTGGACCTCCGGACCGTCGTCGCCGGGGCGGCGGCGTTGGTGCTGCCCTCGCGCGACGAGGGCTTCGGGCTGCCGGTGCTGGAGGCCATGGCGTCGGACGTTCCCGTGGTCTGCACGGACATTCCGGCGCTGCGGGAAGTGGCCGGTCCGTGTGCGACGCTCGTGCCCTACGACGACGTCGACGGCCTGGCGACGGCGTTGCGGCAAGCAGTGCTCGATCCCCACGCGACGGCCACGTCGACGGCCCGCCGCACGCACGCCGCCGGCTTCACCTGGCGCAACTGCGCGACGCTCACCGTCGAGGCCTACCGCCGGGCCGCCAAGCGCTAAACCGCCGGTGAGGGCGCACCGCGCCCTCACCGGTCAGCTCCGGAAGTACTCCGCGAGCGCCTCGCGCCACGGCCGCAACGGCGTCAGCCCCGCCTCGCGCCAGGACGCGTTGGACAGCACCGAATACGCGGGTCGCGGCGCCGGCCGCGGGAACTCTTCGGTCGTGCACGGCCGCACCCGCTCGGGGTCCGCGCCGATCTCCTCGAAGATCGCCTTCGCGAACCCGCACCACGTCACCTCGCCCTCGCCGGTGCAGTGCAGCACCCGCGACGACGGACCTTCGCCGGCCGCGATCGGCCCGGCCAGCTCCACCACCCCGGCGGCCAGGTCCGCGGACCACGTCGGCGACCCGGTCTGGTCGTCCACCACGGTCAGCTGGTCCTTCTCGCCCTCCAGCCGCTGGATGGTCTTGACGAAGTTGGCCCCGCTCTTGCCGTAGACCCAGCTCGTGCGCACCACCCAGGCCGACGCGCCGGACCCGAGCACCGCGTCCTCGCCGGCGGCCTTGGTCCGCCCGTACGCGCTCTTCGGTCCCAGCTCGTCCGTGACCTCGTACGGCCGCGAAGCGTCGCCCGGGAACACGTAGTCCGTGGACACGTGCACCAGCGGCACCCGCCGCGACGAGCACACGGCGGCGAGCACCCGCGGCCCGTCGGCGTTCACCCCGAACGCGCGGACCTCGTCCTGCTCGGCCGCGTCGACCGCCGTGTACGCCGCCGCGTTCACGACCACCGGCGCCGCACCCGAGGCGGCGGCCCGGGAAACCAGCGCGTCGAGCGCCCGGACCACCTCACCGGCCGAGCGGACGTCGAGCTCCGCCGAAGCCGGCGCGACCACCTCCACCTCGGGACCCGCGAGCGCTGCCAGGTCGCGGCCGAGCTGGCCGGAACCGCCGGGGACGAGCAGAGCGAGCCGCACCGTCTTACCTCCACACGAAAAGCACGAAAAATCCTCAGGACGTACCGAGCGCGGCGCGGCCCTTCAGCGGCTCCCACCACGCGCGGTTGTCGGCGTACCAGCGCACCGTACCTGCCAGACCGTCCTCGAAGGACACCCGCGGCGCGTAACCGAGCTCGGAGCTGATCTTGGTGATGTCGACGCTGTAGCGCCGGTCGTGGCCCTTGCGGTCCGCCACCGGCTCCACCCGCTCCCAGCCGACGCCCACCGCGTCGAGCAGCCGTCCGGTGAGCTCGCGGTTGGTGAGCTCCGTGCCGCCGCCGATGTTGTAGATCTCGCCGGCGCGCCCGCCGTCGGCGACGAGCTGGATGCCGTGGCAGTGGTCGTCGACGTGGAGCCAGTCGCGCACGTTGAGGCCGTCGCCGTAGAGCGGCACTTTCAGCCCGTCGAGGAGGTTGGTGGTGAAGAGCGGGATGACCTTTTCAGGGAACTGGTACGGGCCGTAGTTGTTCGAGCACCGTGTGACGCACACGGGCAGGCCGTGCGTGCGGAAGAAGGAGCGCGCGATCAGGTCCGACGACGCCTTCGACGCGGAGTACGGCGAATTCGGCTCCAGCACGTGGTCTTCCGACCACGAACCGTCCGCGATGGACCCGTAGACCTCGTCGGTGGACACGTGCACGAACTTGCCGACGCCCGCCTCCAGCGCGGCCTGCAGCAGCGTCTGGGTGCCCAGCACGTTGGTGAGCACGAAGTCGGCCGAGCCCAGGATCGAACGGTCCACATGCGACTCCGCCGCGAAGTGCACCACCAGGTCGATACCCCGCATCAAGTCCGAGACCAGCGGCGCGTCGCAGATGTCGCCGCGGACGAACCGCAGGCGGGGGCTGTCGGCGACCGGGTCGAGGTTCGCCTCGTTGCCGGCGTACGTGAGCTTGTCCAGCACCACGACCTCGGCGTCACGCAGCGTCGGGTAGGCACCCGAAACCACCTGCCGGACGTAGTGCGATCCGATGAATCCCGCACCGCCCGTGACCAGGACTCGCATCCTTCTCCACCCTTCGTGCCCGCTTCTCGTGCCCGACCGGGCAATCCGAGCACCAGACTACGGATGACCCACCCGAGACTCGGTAGAGTCTCCCGAAGGCACTCCGGTGCCCACGGGGCATGGGTGGGGGAGGAACGCGTGACCGAGTGGCCTGGGTCTCCGCTGCCGTCGCAGCGGGTACCGGCAGCGCACGGCCGCGGCGTGCTCGTCGGGCTGCGCCGCGGTGGCAAGGTCGTGCTCTCGATCCTCTCGATCGTGATCCTGGCCCTGACCTGGTACGGCTGGCAGTTCATCGGCGACCCGCAGACCGGGTTCACGACCACGCAGATCTTCGACCAGCCCGAGGCGCACGCCAAGCCGCTCGACGGCGCCGTCGACATCCTCCTCGTGGGCCAGGACAGCCGCACCGACGCGCAGGGCAACCCGCTGCCGCGCGAGGTGCTCGACATGCTCCACGCCGGCATCGCGGACGGTGAAAAGCAGACCGACACGATGATCCTGGTGCACATCCCCCAGAACGGGCAGCACGCCGTCGCCATCTCGTTCCCGCGTGACTCGTGGGTGGAGATCACCGGCGGCTTCGGCAAGCACAAGCTCAACAGCGCGTATGTGTACGCCTACAACGACACGTTCAAGACGCTGCAAAACCAGGGTGACACCGACCTCAAGGACGTCGACCAGAAGTCCAAGGTGGCCGGTCGCAAGAACCTCGTGGCCACGCTGGAGAAGTTCATCGGCAAGCCGGGCATGATCGACCGCTACGCCGAGGTGAACCTCGCGAGCTTCTACGAGATCACGAAGGCCATCGACGGCGTGGACGTGTGCCTCAAGGCGCCGGTGAAGGAGAAGAAGTCCGGCGTGGACCTGCCGGCGGGCCGCCAGAGCATCTCGGGCGTGCAGGCGCTCGCGTTCGTGCGCCAGCGCTACGGCCTGCCCAACGGCGACCTCGACCGCATCGCGCGCCAGCAGGCGTTCCTCTCGGGGCTGGCGAACAAGGTCCTCTCCGGCGACGTGCTCACCAACCCGGCCAAGATCGCGCAGCTCGTGGCCGCGGTGAAGAAGTCCGTGGTGCTTTCCGAGGGCTGGGACCTCACCGAGTTCGCGGAGCAGATGCGCGGCCTGACGGGTGGCAACGTCGAGTTCCACACCATCCCCACGCAGGGCAACGCGGTGATCGGCGGCGCCGACGTGCTGCGCGTCGACCCGGCCCAGGTGCAGGCGGAGGTCGACCGGCTCACCTCCGACGGCACGCCCGACACCCCGACCTCGACGCCCGCCACGCTGCCCGGCGCCGGCGCCGTGACGGTCGAGCTGTTCGACGGCAGCGGCGCCGACGTCGCGACCCAGACCCACACCCTGTTGCAGGGCAAGGGCTTCAAGCTCGCGGGTGACACGAAGCTGTCCGCTCGGGCGAGCACCGTGATCCGCTACAACCCGGCCGACGACGCCGCGCTCGCGCTGGTCCGCCAGGCCCTCGGCGGCGACCTCGAGGCCGAGCCCGACTCCGACGTCACCGCCGGGCACGTGCGCGTGCTGCTGGGCAAGGACCGGCGCGGCGCGGGCGCCGGGTCGGGATCGACGGTCACGACCACCCCGACAACGCCCACCGCGCCCACCGCGCCGGCCGCACCACCCGCTCCGCCGATCACGGCCGGCGGAGTGCCCTGCGTCAACTAGAGTCGGGCACTCAGCGTGGCGGCCGGGGCGGGCCTCTAGGCTGGGCTATGGGGAGGTACTTGGGGTGGACGAGAACGAGGACAAGCCGGACCGGGTCGAGGGCGAGGAGCCGGCAGAGCCGTCGCCGGAAGAAGCCGTCGAGCCGGCTGAGGCTGACGAGACGCCGGAATCGGACACGGACAGTGACGAATCCGCGGAGTCTTCCGAGTGGAAGCCGTCGCCCTACCCCCGGTTGGACCTGCCACAGCCGACGGTGCGGACCCCGCGTGTCCGCCCGGGCCGCGCCGGCCGCATCACCCGGCGGATCGCGCTGGGGCTCGTGTCGGTGCTGGCGCTGGGCGCCACGGGCTACGCGTACGTGACGAAGGACCAGCTGCAGAGCAACGTCCCCACCACCGACGTCCTCACCCCCCGCGCGGGTGAACCGCCGGCCCCGCCCGCCGACGACGGCGCCACCGACATCCTGCTCGTCGGCAGCGACGCGCGGACCGACGCGCAGGGCAACCCGCTGCCGACGAGCATGCTGAAGTCGCTGCGCACCGAGGAGAAGGCGGGGATCAACACCGACACGATCATCCTGCTGCGCTTCCCGAAGGACGGCAGCAAGCCGTCGGGCGTCTCGATCCCGCGCGACAGCTGGGTCAACATCCCGGGCCGCGGCCAGGCGAAGATCAACTCGGCGTACGGCGTGGCGAAGGCCCAGTTCGCGGACGCCGAGCGCGCCAAGGGCGAGCGCGACCAGGCGAAGATCGAGCGTGACTCCGACAGCGAGGGTCGCCGGGTATTGGTCCAGACCGTGCAGGACCTCACGCAGATCCGCGTGGACCACTACGCCGAGATCAACCTGCTGGGCTTCTACCTGCTCACCGAGGCCCTCGGCGGCGTGAAGGTGTGCCTGAACCACTCGACGTCGGACAAGGACTCGGGCGCGGACTTCCGCCGCGGCGTGCAGACGGTGTCCGGCGGCGAGGCGCTGTCGTTCGTGCGCCAGCGCAAGAACCTGCCCCACGGCGACCTCGACCGGATCGTGCGGCAGCAGGCGTTCCTGTCCTCGGCGCTGCACCAGGTGCTGTCGGCGGGCACGCTGACCAGCCCGTCGACGATGAGCAGCCTGATGGACGCCGTGCACCGCTCGATCACGCTCGACGACGGCCTCGACGTGCTCGACTTCGCGCAGCAGGTGAAGGGCGTGGCGTCGGGCGACCTGAACTTCACGACCGTGCCGGTGATCACGGCCAACGGCCGCAGCGCCGACGGGCAGAGCATCGTCGAGGTCGACCCGACGGCGGTGCGCAAGTTCGTGGCCGGCCTGGTCGGGCGCGCGCCGATGGGTGGCGGCGGGGCCGCGGCGGGTGCGCCCGCACTCCAGTTGCAGTCGGGCATCCCCGGCGTGCCGTGCGTCGACTGAGGCCCCGGCTAGCCTGGACTGCATGAGCCTCACCGAACAGCTGCTGCGCCCGCTGCTGGCGTCGCCCGCGAAACCGCTGATCACGCACTACGACGACCAGCTCGGCAGCCGCGTCGAGCTGTCGGTGGCGACCACGCTGAACTGGGCCGCGAAGACGGCCAACTGGCTCGTCGACGAGTTCGACGTCGAGCCGGGCGACGACGTCGCCGTGCAGCTGCCCGCCCACTGGCAGACCGCGGGCATCCTGCTCGGCGCCTGGTGGTGCGGCGCCCGCGTCGTCCCCGAGCCCAACGGCGCGCGCGTGGTGTTCATCGGCCCCGACGCTTCCGTCGACGCCCCGGCCGTCGCCGTGGTCTCCCTCGACCCGATGGGCCGCGGCCTGTCCACTCCCCCGGCGGGCGGCGCGCTCGACTACCTCACCGAGGCGCGGATGTCGGGCGACCAGTTCACCCCGATGTCGGCCATCCCGGGCGACACTCCCGCGCTCGGCTCGTCCACTGTGGACGAGATTCTCTCGGAAGCCCGTGCGCGCGCCGAAAAGCTGGGCCTGACCGCCGCCGACCGCGCTCTGTCCACCTTGGACTGGACCATCCCCGACGGCGTCCTCGACGGTTTCCTCGTGCCTCTGGCCGCGAGCGCCCACCTCGTCCAGGTCACCCACGCGGACCCGGCGAAGCTCGACCGCAAACGCGACGCCGAACGCACCACGACCGACCTCGGCTGACGGACGTCAGACGGTTTCCAGCTCGGCCGGCCGCGTCTCGCGCTTGCGCCAGAACAGCACGTGGTCCACCGACAGGCGGCCGCCGTTGAAGCCGAGGGCGAGGGCGGCCAGGCCGAGCACCAGCACGAGTTCGTAGCCGTTGTCGCTGGTGAGGCCGTTGGACACGTGGACCGAGAGCAGCGCGCCCGTCATGTCGACGACGTAGCCGAGGGCGATCACCGGCAGCAGGAAGCCGGCGACGAAGGCGATCGAGCCGAGCACCTCGAGGATGATCACGAACACCGCCGCGACCGAGGGCAACGGGACACCGACCTGGCTGAAGAAGTTCGCGGTCGCGCCGACGCCACTATCCCACTTCTGCACCCCGTGGGCGAAGAAAACCACTGCCACGCCGATCCGGCCGAGCAGCAGGGCGACATCCTTGACTCGAGTGTCCATCAAAAACTCCTGATCGGTGATCTTCCCACTGTCCCGGCACACAGTAGGTCGGCGCGCACCACCGAAGCCCGCTTCGGCGAGTGATCGACAGGAAACCGACAGGCACCGGAAAATACTCGCTGTACGCGTCCGTCACCGAGCGGTATCGTGCCGACCGCCCTGTCCGAGACGGTGAGGAGACCCCGATGCGCCGACAGTCCGACCGACCCCAGTTCGGCCTGTCCATCGCATCGATGAGGACCTCACCCACCCATGAAGACCCTCACCCTTGGCATTCTCGCGCACGTCGACGCCGGTAAAACCAGCCTGACCGAGCGCCTGCTCTTCGAGACCGGCGTGATCGGCCGGCTCGGCAGCGTCGACTCCGGCGACACCCAGACCGATTCCCTGGAGCTCGAACGCCGCCGCGGCATCACCATCAAGTCGGCCGTGGTCGCCGTGACCACGGGCGAGCACCGGCTCACGCTCGTCGACACCCCCGGTCACTCCGACTTCATCGCGGAGGTGGAACGTGCCCTCGGCGTGCTCGACGCCGCCGTGCTCGTCGTGTCCGCAGTGGAGGGTGTGCAGGCGCAGACCCGCGTGCTCATGCGGACTCTCACCCGCCTCGGCATTCCCGTGCTCGTGTTCGTAAACAAGATCGACCGGTTGGGCGCGCAGGAATCCACTCTGCTCGACGCGCTGCGCACCCGCCTTTCCCCGCGTTGCGTCGCCCTCGACACGGTGACCGGGCTCGGGACGCCGCAGGCGAAACCCGTGCCGCTGCCGCCCGGCGAGCACCTGGCCGAAGCCCTGGCGGACGACGACGAGTTCCTCGCGTCCTATGTAGCGGGACGGGAACCGGACTACCACGCGGCCCTCGTCCGCCAGGTCGCACGCGGTGCCGTGCACCCGGTGGTCTTCGGCTCGGCGATCACCGGCGCGGGCGTGGCCGCGCTCTTCTCGCGCGTCCGGGACCTGTTTCCGGCACGGGAACGCACCGACGCCGGAGAGCTGGCCGCCACCGTGTTCAAGATCGAACGTGGGCGCGCCGGCGAGAAGATCGTGTACGTCCGAGTGCGGTCGGGCTCGCTGAGCCCACGCACGCCGTTTCCCTTCCACCGCCGCGAAACCGACGGCACGTTCACCGAGCTGACCGGCCGCGCGTCCGCCGTGCGCGTCTACGAACACGGCGCCACCCCGGTCGACGACTCGGCGTGCGCCGGCGACGTCGCCCGCGTCTGGGGACTTAAGGACATGCGGATCGGCGACCACCTGGGTCTCGCCGGCCCCCTGGCCGAGCGCGGATTCTTCGCCCCGCCCAGCCTGGAGACGGTGGTGCGGCCCGTCGACCCGGACGACGCCGTGGCCCTGTACTCGGTGCTGGAACGAATGTCCGAACAGGACCCGCTGATCAGCGTCCGCCGCCACGAACACGAAGTCTCCGTACGGCTCTACGGCGAAGTCCAGAAGGAGGTGATCCGCTCGACGCTGGCCGAGGACTTCGGCCTGGCCGCCGAGTTCGAGGAGTCCCGCATCCTGCTCGTCGAACGCCTCTGCCGTGCGGGCCACGCCGTGGGCCACCGCGCACCTGACGAACGCGTGTACTTCTTCGCCACCGTCGGCCTGCGCGTGGAACCCGGCCCGCCGGCCTCCGGCGTCGCGTACCGGCTGGGCGTGGAGCTCGGCTCGCTGCCGCTGGCGTTCCACAAGGCCATCGAGGAGACCGTGCGCGCTCAGCTGAGCCACCGCCCGCGCCCGGTGATCGACTGCGTGGTGACCCTGACCGACGCCGCGTTCTTCCCGCCGCTCACCACAGCCGGCGACTTCCGCGGCATGACCGCGCTCGTGGTCGCCGACGCCTTGCGCGCCGCCGGCACCCGCGTGCACGAACCCGTGCACAGCTTCGAAGTCGAGGCCCCGGCGAACGCGGTGAGCGGCGTGCTCCGCAAGCTCGTGGAGCTGCGCGCCGTGCCCGACGAGCCCGCGGTCACGGCCACCGGCTGCACCGTCAACGGAACGATCCCGGCCGCGTCCGTGCACGAGTTCGAACAGGCGTTGCCCGCACTCACACAGGGCGAGGGGGTGTTCTTCAGTGAGTTCGCCGAATACCGGCCGCGCTGAGCGTCACCGCTTGTGCGCCCACGCCGCCCCGAAACAGTACGCACCGAAAGCCGCGAGTCCTAACGCGACAATCGTGAGCAGCACCGCGCCGAACGGCTGCCCGGCCAACGTCCGCAGCGCCGCGTCGAGACCGCCGGCCTCCCGAGCGTCGGACTGCAGACCGGCATACCCGAGCAGCACGGCCACCAGGGCGAGCACCACGCCTTTCGCCACGTACCCACCCGTGCCGAGGCGGGCCACCCAGCGCCGCGTGCCCCGCGGCAGCTCTGAGGTGTCGAGGTCCTCCAGGAACGACTGCCGCACACCCTTCACGCCACATGCGACGGCGACCGCGGCCACGCAGCACGCCGCGACCACCACGAGGGCAGGCCCGGCAGGCAACGCGAGCACCTTCCCTGTGGCCTCCTGCTGGCGCTGGTTGCCCGCGGACGAACCGGCACCGACCGCGATCCGGATCGCGCTGTACCCCAGCGCGAACACCACGATCGCGCGGCCGCCCGAGCCGAGGCGCTTGCGCACCCGTTTGCCGCCGGACACCCACTCGTACCCGGTCGCGGCCATGAGCACCTGCCACAAGCCGAACGCGATCAGCCCGACCGCGAGCACCCACAGCACCGCGGAGCCGAACGCGTTGGAGCCGATCTCTTGCAGCGCACCGTTCTGGTCCGCAGCTTGACCGGTGCCACCGCCGAAGGCGATGCGCAGCGCGAGGTAGGCGATGATCAGGTGTACCAAGCCGTAACACGCCATTCCTGCGCGGCCGAGCGTTTGCGCGACCTTGCTGCGGCGCGGGTTTTCGACGTGCGATCTCGCCGCGACTGCGGCGGACTGGGGAGCGGTCATCGGGCACCTCCGTTCCCGGAGGCTTACCCGCCGATGACCGCCGCTACCCGCCTGGACAGGATTAGCCCGGCGATTGGGCCGTTCGGCTCAATCGACTGTCGCGTGTGGACTCAGGCCGGGCCGCGGCGGACGGAGTCGAGGGCGGCCCAGCCGCCGTGGGTGGCCAGGAGCGTCAGGACCTGTTCGGCGTGCGCGGCGAAGCGCTGCAGGTCTTCGTGGAGCTTGGGCGCGCGGTCGGAGTCCAGGGGCGCGAAGTCGTCCCACCACAGGCCGATCACGGCGCTCGCGCAAAGGGCCAGGGCCTGGATCACGTGCACGAACTCCTCCGACGGGTCGGCGGAAGACTCGCGGTACACGGTCTCGATGTCGTCCAAGGCGTCGAGCAGTTCGCGCAGCTGTTTGACCGCGTCGGCGGGGGTGCCGTCCCACGCGGCCGTGGGCCAGGCGCGGTCGCTCAGCTCGAGCCACAAGCGCCAGCCGGCGACCAGCTCGGCATCGTCGCTCGGCTTCCAGGTGTCAGGGACCGGCCAGAACATGTCGACGACTGTGACACTCTGCCGCGGGCCTGCACAACCGGAATGGCACAACGGGACGAAAAGAGTTCGCGTTTGTACCTACTTCTGGAATCCTCGTTACGTGCTCATCCGCGACGCGACGGGCGAAGACTGGCCCGCCATCTGGCCGTTCCTGCACACCATCGTCGCCGCCGGTGAGACCTACGCGCTGCCCCGTGACCTGGGAGAACAGGCCGCCCGCGACTACTGGCTGGCATCCCCGCCATCGCGCACAGCCGTGATTGTGAACAATTTCGGTGACATTCTCGGCTCCGCGAAGATGGGGCCGAACCGCGAAGGACCGGGCTCGCACATCGCGACCGCAAGCTTTATGGTGGCGCCCGCTTCCGCCGGGCGAGGCGCCGGCCGCGCCCTCGGCGAGAACATGCTGGAGTGGGCGCGCGCCGAGGGCTACCGCGGGGTGCAGTTCAACGCCGTCGTCGAGACCAACACCCGAGCGGTCGCCCTGTGGAAATCATTCGGCTTCACCGTGATCGGCACGGTGCCCGGGGCCTTCCACCACCCGACGCACGGGTACGTCGGGCTGCACGTGATGTACCAGTCGCTCAGCTGATCACCGGAGGCACGAACACGCATTTCGGGGTCTGCGCGTGCGCCGGGTCGAGCGCGTTGAGCACCTCGCGCTCGGCGATCGGGTCGTACGGGATGCCGAGGTGGTCGGTGAAGTCCGCCGAGCAGACGTCCTGCAGCACGATGTTCTCGACGTTCGGCGCCGGCTTGAGGAACGCGTTGGTGTAGGGCGTGACCACGTCGTCGTACTTCGTCTGGATCACGGTGTAGTCGATGCCGGGCACGGTGTCGCCGCCGGCGTTGAGGTCGGTCAGGAAGGCCGAGCCGGTGGACTGCTCGTTGCACGACGCGCACGCGAGGCCCACGAGGTCACGCACCGGCGGGATGGCCTGCAGCGTGCTGAGCAGGCCGAACAGGCTCGTGCCGTAGTTCGACGGCGAGAGGCCGATGAGCTTGCCGATCTTCGAGGCACCGCCGAGGTACTTGATCCAGTAGCGCGGGTTCATGCCGCCCTGCGAGTGCCCGACGATGTCCAGTTTCGCCGCGCCCGTGGCCGCGAGGACCTTGTCGCCGAACTGCGCGAGCTGCGCGGCCGTGCCCGCGACCGGGCCGACGGTCTGCAGGAAGCTGCCCGGCGAGCCGCCGAAGTTGCCGGCGAACACGCAGTAGCCGTGGTCGGCGAGCACCTTCGAGAGATTGGCCCAGTTCTCGTACGCGTTGGCCGTGGTGCCGTTGGACAGCAGGACCGGGTTGGGGTGCTCGGCGGAAGGCTTGCAGTTCCAGTCGTTGGCGCCCGGTGGCGCGATGGTCGGCTGCACCACGGAGTACAGCGCCGCCGAGATGATGTTCGGCTGGACCGGGCCGGTCGGCTCCTTCACCGCCGCGTCCGCGGTGCCGGTACTCAGGGCGACCGCTCCCAGTGCCGCCACGAGAACCACTACCCGACGCCCGAACGCGCGCACGCCCATCCGCTCCACCTCTCTGTGAACCGATGGTGACCCCAGTCACCTGATCAGTTAACGCGTTGAGAGAGGAACGGAAACTCCTCCAAGTGGGTTACTTGCCCGCAGCGTGGGCTTCGAGGAACTTCTTCAGGTGGGGCTGCACGTCCGACGCGTGGGTGAGGCTGAGGAAGTGCGCGCCGCTCACGACCGTGACCAGCGGTTCGGCGTTGGGGAGCGCCGCCACGAGCGACTCGGCGCGGGCCATCGGGTACTCGTTGTCGCCGCTGCCGTGCAGCACGAGCGCCGGCGCCTGGATCTCGCCCACGCGTTCGAGCACGCTGTCGCGGCTGACGAGGGTCTCCATGATCCGCTGGAACTTCTCCCCGGGGACCTTGAGCCACTTCGTCTTCCAGTCGGACGCTTCGAAGTCGCCCAGGCAGAACGTGGCGATGCCGTCGACCAGCGGCTCCGGCCCGGCTTCGAGCCAAGCGGCAATCAGGTGCCGGTAGACCGTGGCGGTGCCTTCGGCCTCCCTCTCCGCGGACGTGCCGAGCACGGCCAGCGCGGTCACGCGCTCAGGCTGGAGCAACGCCATGCGCAGGGCGATGAACCCGCCCTGGCTGGTGCCGATCACGGCGGCGCGCTCGATGCCGAGGTGGTCCAGCACGCCGAACGCGTCGCGGGCGACGTCCCAGTAGTCGAAGTCCGCGTCGGCCGGGGTGGCGCCGTGGCCGCGTTCGTCGATCGCGATGAGCCGGTAGTCCGTGCCGAAGGACTCGACCTGTGGCTGCCACATGTCGATGTCCATCAGGAAGCTGTGCAGCAGCAGGACAGCGGGGCCGTCACCGCCGTAGTCGACGAAGTGGACCTGCTGCCCACCGTTGACGGTCACCGTGGCCATCCGACACCTCCGCGTTCGGGATCAGCATGGCACATGTCTCACCTGCGCCCGGGTCGGGCAAGAGGCTGGGAAATCCTCACCCGAATGCCTGGTCTCCGCCGCGGTTTTCGCCGGTGCGGCGCGGGTCAGCGCGCGGCGGCGTGCGCGGCGAGGAAACCCTTGAGGTGCGGGTTGACCTCGGCGGCGTGGGTGAGGCTGAGGAAGTGCGCGCCGTCCGCGATCGTGACCAGCGGTTTCGCGTTCGGCAGACCGTTGACGAGCTCTTCGGCCTTCTCGAGGGGGTAGGCGCGGTCGGCCGTGCCGTGCAGGACCAGCACCGGGGTCTGGACCTCACCGAGGCGGTCGAGGAGGCTGTCGCGGCCGGCGAGGGCGCCGATCAGCAGGCGGGCTTGCTCACCCTGGTAGTGCTCGCGCCACTTGGCCTTCCACGCCGTGGCGTCGAAGCTGTCGCCGAAGCAGATGGCGGCGACGCCGTCGATCACGCCGTCGGGGCCGTCCTGCGCCCACACGTCGCCGAGCTGCCGGTAGACGGCCGCGACCTCGGCGGGCTCGGCGTCGGCCGACGTGCCGAGCACGGCCAGCGCGGTCACGCGCTCGGGGGCGAGCAGCGCCATGCGCAGGCCGACGAACCCGCCCTGGCTGGTGCCGATCACGGCGGCGCGGTCGAAGCCGAGGTGGTCGAGCACCGCGAGCGCGTCGCGGGCGATGTCCCAGTAGTCGAACGGTCCGTCCGCGGAGGTCTCGCCGTGGCCGCGCTCGTCGATCGCGATCAGGCGGTGGTCACCGCGGAACGCCTCGGCCTGCGGGAGCCACATGTCGACGTCCATCAGGAAGCTGTGCAGCAGGACGACGGCCGGGCCGTCGCCACCGTGGTCGACGTAGTGGACCTGTTGCCCACCGTTCACGGTCACCGTGGCCACACCGCACCTCCGCATTGAGACAGACAGACGTTTTGTCTCACGTTCGAGGTGTTTTGGCAAGCGGACTCGGCCATACTGCGCGGATGGCCGGCCCACCCTCCACCGACGACGTCGTCCGCGCGGCGACCGAGGCGTACCTGCGCGGCCGGCCGATCGACATGTCGGCACTGGCGGCCGAACTCGGCCTGAGCCGCGCGACGCTGTACCGCCGCGTCGGCAACCACGAGCAGCTGCTCGGGCGCGTGCTCGCCGACAGCACCGAACGGACCTACCTCGCGATCGAGTCCGGCGTGACCGGTCCCCCGGGCCTCACGCGGACGCTCGTGGTGGTCGAGCGGTTCATGCGCACCGTCGTCACGCTCGCGCCCCTGAAGGACCTCGCCCGCCGCGACCCCGTGCTGTTCGCGAAGGTGATCATGTCACCCGGCGAGGTCGAGTCCCGCGCGGCGCGCCTGTTCACCGAACTGCTCGACCGCAACGGCCTCCACTTCGACGCCCCGACCGAGGCCGTCGCCCAGGCCGTGATCCGCATCGGCGACTCGTTCATGTACTCCCAGCTCCTCGGCGGCGAACCCCGGCTCGACGACGCCGTTCAGGTCATCGGCCTGCTGCTCGCCACCGCGAAGTAGCCCGCGGCCGGGTGGTTCAGCGCCGGCCGCAAGCGCTTCGCGAAGTGACCGCCGCGGCCGGTGGTTCAGCGCCGGCGCAAGCGCTTGTCGAGGATCGCCGGTGTGGGGTTGATGTAGAAGTCGCCCGAGTGCACGTCGACGCCCGGCGGCACGATCTCGTCGATGCGGTCGAGCACGTCGTCGCTCAGCTCCACGTCGGCGCCGGCCAGCAGGTCGGCGAGGTGCTCTGGCCGGCGCGGGCCGATCAGCACCGACGTGACCGCCGGGTGCGCGCGCACGAACGCGATCGCCAGGTGCGGCACGGAGATCCCCGCGTCGGCGGCGAGCTTGGTCAGCTCGGCCACGGCGTCGGCCTTCGCCTGCACGCCCGGCCGCGAGAGGTCGAACATCTGCGCGCCACGGCCGGCGTTGCGATGCCCGGCGGTCGGGTCCGCGCGGCCGGACAGCCAGCCCGAGTTGAGCGGGCCGAACGTGAGGACGCCCATGCCGTAGCGCTGCGCGGTCGGCAGCACGCGCTGCTCGACGCCGCGCGTGAGGATCGAGTACGGCGGCTGCTCGGTGCGGAAGCGGTGGTGGCCGCGGCGTTCGGCCGTCCACTGCGCTTCCACGGTCTCCTCCGGCGAGAAGAACGAGCTGCCGATCGCCCGCACCTTGCCCTCGCGCACGAGGTCCGACAGCGCGCCGAGCGTCTCGTCGATGTCGGTGTCCGGGTCGGGACGGTGCAGTTGGTACAGGTCCACGTAGTCGGTGTCGAGCCGGCGCAGGCTGTTCTCCAGCGCCCGCTTGACCCAGCGCGGTGAGCCGCCGCGCTGGTTCGGATCCTCGCCCATGGGGAGGCCGAACTTGGTCGCCAGCACCACCGCGTCGCGCCGCCCCGCGAGCGCCTTGCCGACGATCTCCTCCGACTCCCCGGCCGAGTACACGTCGGCCGTGTCGAGGAAGTTGATGCCGGCGTCGATCGCCGCGTGGATCATGCGGACCGACTCGTCGTGGTCGGTGTTGCCCATGGCGCCGAACATCATCGTGCCGAGCGCGTATTCGCTCACGGAGATGCCGGTGCCGCCGAGAATGCGTCGTTTCATGGTTCCCACGCAACCACCGTTCGCTCCCGAGGTGAGAGGACTCCCTCCACCGGGGGTCCAGCAGACCCCCTCTCGCGGCGGCGATCGGCCCTACGCTGGATCGCATGAGCGAGCAACTCCGGGACTTCCTGCGCTCGCGCCGAGCGAAGATCACCCCCGCCGACGCGGGCCTCACCCCGCACCCCGGCCCCCGGCGCGTGCCCGGCCTCCGCCGTGAGGAGGTCGCGCAGCTCGCGGGCGTGAGCGTGGACTACTACGTCCGCCTCGAACGCGGCCGCAACCTCAACGTCTCCGAGTCCGTCCTCGACGCCATCTCCCGAGCCCTGCAGCTCAACGACCTCGAGCGCACCCACCTCTTCACCCTCGCCAAGCCCACGCGCTCACGGCCGCGGCCCCTGCCGCCCCAGCGCGTGCGCCCGGGCCTGCAGCTCGTGCTCGACAGCCTCCACCACGTGCCGGCCATCGTGCTCGGCCGCCGCATGGACGTGCTCGCCGCCAACCGCCTCGCCTGCGCCCTCTACGCCGACTTCGACGCCCTCCCTCCTCGCTCCCGCAACATGGCCCGGCTCATCTTCCTCGACGACACCGTCCGCGGCCTCTACACCGACTGGGAGGGCGCCGCCCGCGGCGTCGTCGCCACCCTCCAGCTGTACGCCGGCCGCTACCCACACGACCCCGCCCTCGCGGAGCTCATCGGCGAACTCTCCGTGCGCGACCAGGACTTCCGCCACTGGTGGGCCGACCACGACGTCTTCCAACGCACCCACGGCGTCAAGCACTACCACCACCCGCTCGTCGGCGAGCTGACCCTCGGCTACGAAGCCATGACCCCCGTCGACGACCCCGAGCAGACCCTCGGCATCACGACCGTCGAGCCGGGCTCCCCTTCCGAGGAACGCCTGCGCCTCCTGGCGAGCTGGACGTCACCGGCCAAAGTGGACGGTTAGCTTTCCTTCGAACACCCCTCCTCTCCCAGTGTCGTGACCAGCCGCGCTCGCAACGCCTCCCGCACCTCGGCGTCGTCAGGATCGAGCACCTGGCCCCGCTCCCGCAACGCCCGGTCCACTTCCGCCAGCAACCGCACGGCCTCAGCGGCGTCGCCATCCCTCTCCGCCAGCACGGCACTCGCGAGTTCGCCGTACGGCACCAGGTCGCCGACGTCGTGTTCCCTCGCGTACCGCCGAACTCCCTCGAACAACTCCCGCGCCCGCCCGACATCGCCGGACTCCAGCTCGACGTACCCGAGGTTCAGCTGCTCCCAGACCACGAGATCAGCCAGCCCGGCCTCCTCCCGCAACGCGATGCTCCGCGCGAACAACTCCCTCGCTTCCTCCAGCTCTCCCGTCATCCGCGCCACCGCCGCCAGCACATGCACCGGCCCCCGCTCCAACGCCGAGTCACCACTGCGGCGTGCGACCTCGAGCGCCGCCACGGCCAGCTCCCGGCACCCGGCCAATTCCCCACCCCGCACGGCAACCCGGGCCAACATGCACAACGCAACGACCTCGCCGGCCGCGTCGCCCGCGGCCTTCGCCCGCGCGAGCTCCGTGCGACTCATCCGCTCGACAGCGTCGGTCTCCCCTCGCCTGAACGCGGCGAACGCCTCTTCCGCAAACGCCATCCCACTCCCTTCCTGTCGAGCGCCCGGCCCAGCGATCGACCCACCGGAAGCCACCCGGCGGCCGCAGCTCGGCCCTCATTTCTCCACCCCTCACCTCGATTCTTCTGCCTCCGCCGGGAATCGCGCGAAGGACCGCCGAGTCCTCTTCGTCACGCCACTCCCCGCAACGGCACCTCGATCCCCCTCGACGGCACCTCGATCAACTCCGCCGCGGCAACCAGCTGCACGGCAAGCTCGCGCGCCCCGGCGCCGTCGACCTCGACGTCGGCCCAGCAGTCCCGGTTTGACGTGCACCAGCACCGTCTGCCGCTCGGTGGACCACGTCTTCGCCATCAACACTCCTCATCCACTGCTCCTCGTGCAGCGCAGTGCTCCATCAGCACCACTGTCACCCAGCGTGCCTTAGGCGACGCTGCGCGTCAAGCACTACACTGCTCCTCGTGCAGGATCTCCCGGAACCACCGCGCGAAGCGCCCGGCGACGCCATCGGCGCCCAAGCCGAGCGCACCTTCGCCCTCAACATGCGTGCGCTGCGAGAAGAGCTGGGCGTGTCCCAGGCTGGGCTCGCGAAGAAGCTGGAACGAGTGGGAATCCAACTCGACAGCACGGCCATCACCCGCATCGAGAAACACGCCGACGGCACCACCGGCCGGACAATTCGCCTCAGTGAAGCGGTCGCCATCGCGAAGGTCCTCGACACTTCGCTCGCGAACATGGTCCTGCCCGCGCGGTCAAGCCTGTTCGAACAACTGTCCCAAGCGACGGAAGAATTGGAATCCGCGACCGACGCCGCCGACACCGCCAACCGCCACCGCGACGACGCCGAGGAAAAAGTCCGCACGCTGCAAAGCCGTTTCGTCGAACGCGAAGTGCCCAGCCTGCAAGAGATCCTGCGCTACACCGCCCGAGACCTGCACCGTCTGGCCGGCACCTGGAGCGAGCAGCGGGAATCGTTCAAACAACAGCGCATCAATCTGGCGAAGAACGCCGACGCGACCGACCCCGAAACCGAGTCAAGGCTGCTGCAACTGGAAGAAAAAGAACTGATCTGCCTCGACGTCCTCTACCGGATCGAAGACGCCGCCAAGATCCGCGCCGGCTGGCGGAGGCAATGAAAAAGCCCGCGCACCCGGAAACGGTGCGCGGGCCGAAAAGCCGAGAACCTCAGCCCTTGAGCAGAGCCCGGGCCATCACCATGCGCTGGATCTGGTTCGTGCCTTCGTAGATCTGCGTGATCTTCGCGTCGCGCATCATGCGCTCGACCGGGAAGTCGCGGGTGTAGCCGGCGCCGCCGAAGAGCTGCACGGCGTCGGTGGTCACGGACATCGCGATGTCGGACGCGTAGGCCTTCGCGGCGGAGGCCATGAAGCCCGCGCGCTTGTCGCCGCGCTCGGAGGCGGCGGCGGAGGCGTAGACGAGGTGGCGGGCCGCCTCGATCTTCGTGCCCATGTCGGCGAGCATGAACTGCACGCCCTGGAACTCGGAGATCGACTTGCCGAACTGCTTGCGGTCCTTGACGTACGCGATCGCGGCGTCCAGCGCACCCTGCGCGATGCCCAGCGCCTGCGCGCCGATGGTCGGGCGGGTGTGGTCGAGCGTCTTCAGCGCCGTCTTCAGCCCCGTGCCCGGCTCGCCGATGATGCGCTCGGCCGGGATCGTGCAGTTCTCGAAGTAGATCTCGCGCGTCGGAGAGCCCTTGATGCCGAGCTTCTTCTCCTTCGGCCCCACCGAGAAGCCCGGGTCGTCCTTGTGCACGACGAACGCGGAAATGCCGTTGGACTTCTTCTCCGCGTCCGGATCGCTCACGGCCATCACCGTGTACCACGAAGATTCACCCGCGTTGGTGATCCACGCCTTGGTGCCGTTGAGCACCCAGTGATCACCGTCGAGCTTCGCCCGCGCACGCATCGAGGCGGTGTCCGAGCCGGCTTCGCGCTCCGACAGCGCGTACGACGCCATCGCCTCGCCCCGCGCGATCGACGGCAGCACGATCTTCTTCAGCTCTTCCGAGGCCGACAGAATGATCGGCTGCGTGCCGAGCTTGTTCACCGCCGGGATCAGCGACGCCGACGCGTCGACCCGCGCGACCTCCTCGATCACGATGCAGGCGCCCACGGCGTCGGCACCCTGGCCGTCGTACTCCTCGCCGATGTGCACGGCGTTGAAGCCCGACTTGTTCAGCGCCTCCAGCGCCTCGGTCGGGAACCGCTCGTTCTCGTCGACGTCGGCCGCGTAGGGCGCGATCTCCTTCTCGGCCAGAGCCCGGACCGCGGCCCGCAGCTCCTCGTGCTCCTCGGCAAGCTGGTACAGGCCCTCGGCCACTTCCGTCACCTTCTCTGCAGCAATGGGGAGAGTTTTGTCGATGTTAGCGCTCGTTCACGCCGGGCGCGCCGCTCGATCTTGTGTCCTTGGCCGCACTCTTCGTAAGGTCGGGTGATGGCCATCACCGCGTCGACGCCGCCGCCCGGATTGCCCGCTTCCCTCACCTACCCCGAGGTTCCGGTGGGTTCGATACTCGCCGGCGCCGCCGCCCGCTTCGGTGATCGCACCGCGTTCGCCATGGGCGACGACAGCCTCTCCTTCACCGAAACCTACGCAGGTGCGTGCAAGTTCGCCAACTCCCTGCTCGCCCGCGGCATCGGCCACGGCGACGTGGTCGCGATCCACCTGCCCAACTGCCTCGCCTACCCCATCGCCTACTACGGCACCCTGCTCGCCGGCGCGACCTTCAGCCCCACGAACCCGCTGCTTCCGCCCGACGACCTGGCCTTCCAGCTCACCGACTGCGAAGCCGCCGCCGTGGTCACGTTCGGGCCGGTCGCGGGCACCGTCGCGGCGGTCGCGGACCGGATCCCGGCCCGGCTGACGATCGTCGTCGCGCCGAGCGCGCCCGCCTGGTCCGACGACGTCGTGGAGTTCAAACAATTCTTCACCGAAGCGCCCGCCACCCGGCCCGACGTGGCCATCGACGTCCACCGCGACCTCGCCCACCTCGCCTACACCGGCGGCACGACCGGCCGGTCGAAAGGCGTGGAGCTCACGCACCGCAACATCGTGGCCAACACGCTCCAGAGCGCGTGCTGGAGCAGCGGGTCCGTCCCGACGCTGGACACGCACGGTGACGTCATTCTCGACCAGATCGGCAGCGAGGACGAGTGGCCCGGGCGCCTCGGCACCGGCGTCGCGATCAACCTGACACCGTGGTTCCACGCGATGGGCGTGATCGCCGGCCTCAACGCCCTGCTGCTCAGCGGCACCCAGACCGTGCTGCACGCGCGCTTCGATCCGGCCGCGTACGTCGCCGACGCCGAACGCCTGCGCGTCACCTCACTCGGCGGCGCGCCCGCGCTGTTCGCCGCGCTGCTGGCGACGCCCGCGTTCCACACGGCCGACCTGTCGTCCGTGCGCAGCATCGGCTCCGGCGCGGCGCCGATGAACCACGAGATGATCCGCGCACTCCACGAGCGCTTCCCCGGCGTCGTGATCGCCGAGGGCTACGGGCTGACCGAGATGACGATGGGCGCGGTGATCTCGCCGTCGTACCGCTCAGGTGTGCGCAAGGTGGGCTCCGTCGGCGGGCCGATCTTCGACACGGAGGTGAAGATCGTCGGCCTCGACGAGACCCCGCTGCCCGCCGGCGCCGAGGGCGAGGTGTGCCTGCGCGGGCCGCAGATGATGCGCGGCTACCGCAACCGGCCGGACGAAACGGCCGCCGCGCTCGTCGACGGCTGGCTGCACACGGGCGACATCGGCGTGCTCGACGACGACGGTTACCTGTCCATTGTGGACCGCAAGAAGGACATGCTGCTGTACAAGGGGTACAACGTCTTCCCACGCGAGCTGGAGGAGCTGCTCATCGCGTTGCCGGGCGTCGCGACGGCCGCGGTGGTCGGCCGCCCGCAGGCCGACGTCGGCGAGCTGCCCGTCGCGTTCGTGGTGCGGCAGCCGGATGCCGACCTCGATGCCGCCGGGCTGATCGCCGCCGTGAACGAGAAGGTGGTGCCGTACAAGCGGATCCGGGAGCTGCACTTCGTCGACGAGATCCCGGTGTCGGCGGCGGGGAAGGTGCTGAAGCGGGAACTTCGCAAGCAGCTGCCCTGACCTACTGGCCGGCCTTCTCGCGCAGCGCCGCGTCCTTTTCCAGCACCAGCGTCTCCAGGCTCGACTGGAACTCGGCCAGCTTCGACTGCAGCTGCAGGTCCGAAGCCGCCAGGATGCGCACGGCGAGGAAGCCGGCGTTGCGCGCGCCGCCGACGGAGACCGTGGCGACGGGGATGCCGGCGGGCATCTGGACGATGGACAGCAGCGAGTCGAGGCCGTCGAGGTACTTCAGCGGCACCGGGACGCCGATGACGGGCAGCACGGTGGCGGAGGCGACCATGCCGGGCAGGTGGGCGGCACCGCCGGCGCCGGCGATGATGGCGCGCAGGCCGCGGGAGGCGGCGGACGTGGCGTAGTCCAGCATGCGCTGCGGGGTGCGGTGGGCGGAGTAGACGCCGACCTCGTACTCCACGCCGAACTCCGCCAGGGCCTGGCCGGCGGCCTCCATGACGGGCCAGTCGGAGTCACTGCCCATGATCACGCCCACCTGCGGCGCCATATGTGTTCCCTTCAGTGGATCTCGGTGGATCTCAGTGGATCTCGTAGCCGTCGAGCCAGACTGCGTGGGACAGCCAGTGGGCCGACAGCAGCGCGCGGTTGCGCAGGTCGTCCATGTTGTCGCCGACGAAGTTGACGTGGCCGAGCTTGCGGCCGGGGCGGTCCTGCTTGCCGTAGAGGTGGATCTTCACCTCGGGGTAGCGCGCGAACAGGTGGTGCACGCGCTCGTCCGGGCTCATCTGCGGCGCGACGTCGGCGCCGAGCACGTTGGCCATCACGCACGCGGGCGCGACGAGGTCGGTGCGGCCCAGCGGGTAGTCGAGCACGCCGCGCAGGTGCTGCTCGAACTGCGACGTGCGCGCGCCGTCCATCGTCCAGTGGCCGGAGTTGTGGGGGCGCATGGCCAGCTCGTTGACGAGCAGGCCCCGCTCGGTCTCGAACAGCTCGACCGCCAGCAGCCCCGTGACGTCCAGCATCGACGCGATGCGCAACGCGAGGTCCTGCGCTTCGTGCACGCGCTCCTCGGACAGGCCGGGCGCGGGGGCGAGGACCTCGGTGTTGATGCCGCCGGTCTGCACCGTCTCGACCACGGGGTACGCGGCCCCCTGGCCGAACGGCGAGCGGGCGACCAGCGCCGCCAGCTCGCGCTTCATGTCGACCTTCTCCTCGACCAGCAGCGCCGTGCTCGCGTCGAGCAGCTTCGGCACCACCTCGCGCGCGTGCTGCGCCGTGTCGAGCATCCAGACGCCGCGGCCGTCGTACCCGCCGCGGGCGGCCTTGAGGACCACCGGCCACCGGTGGGCTGCGCCGAAGGCGATCACGTCGTCCACAGTGGACACTTCGGCGAAGTCCGGCCCCGGCACCTCCATCCCGGCCATCATCTCGCGCATCACGAGCTTGTTCTGCGCGAACCCGAGCGCCGACGGCGCCGGCCGCACCACGACGCCCTCCATCACGAGCGTCAGCAGGTGCTCGCCGGGCACGTGCTCGTGGTCGAACGTGAGCACGTCGACACCCTGCGCGAACTTCCGCAGCGCCTCGAGATCCGTGTGGTGCCCGATGACCACGTCGGACGCGACCAGCGCGGCCGAATCGTCGGCGCTCGCCGACAGGACCCTCAGCGACTGACCGAGGGCGATCGCCGCCTGGTGCGTCATGCGGGCCAGCTGCCCACCGCCCACCATGCCCACCACGGGAAGACCGGTTCGTTTGTCCATAGCGCCGCTCAGGTTACTTGGCGAGACCTGGCGGAGCTGCGGGTACCGGCTCAGTGACCGGCGCCACCGGCACCCGCGCCCAGGCGTGTACGGCCGGTTCGGGGCCGGGCCGCCGCGTCGGTGCGCGCGGTCAGGTGCTTCACGACGTACTCGGCGTCGCGGCCGGCGCCGCCGACGAGCATCGACGAGAAGGCCCACTGGAAGGACAGCCCCATGAAGTACAGGCCCGGGGCCGTGGTCGCCACGCCGTGGTCCTCGCGCGGCCAGCCGGAGTCGTCCGTGACGGGTGGGTCGATCCAGGAAAAGTCCTGGCGGAAGCCGGTGCACCACACGACGTTGGCGACGTCGAGCACCCGGCCGTCGGCGAGGACGGGGGCACCGGCGCGGACGCCGGTCGTGCGGTCGGCGACGTGCTCGACACCCTCGCGGGTCAGGTCGGCGCGCTTCACGCGGATCAACGGGCCGCCGTGTGCCCGGATTTCGGACCGCAGCGCGCGGCCCAGCGGCGTCCGCAGCGTCAGCACGTGTTTGGCCGCGAAGAACAGCACCGGGAACAGGACGCGCGCCGGGCGCCGGTTGATGTCGAACGGCAGTTCGCCGCGGATCGGCCCGCTGAGCACCACCGGATGGCCCGCCCGGGCGGCCTCGAAGGCGATGTCGCCGCCCGAGTGCGAAGCGCCGACGACCAGCACCGGCCCCGGCTTCAGCTGCGAAGGGTTGCGGTACTCGCTGGAGTGCAGCTGCCGGATCCCGGGATCGAGCCGGTCGGCGAACTCGGGAACGCGCGTCGCGCGGCCGAACGTGCCCGTCGCGACCACCACGTTGTCGCAGGTGAACGTCGTCGTCTCCGTGGTCACCTCGAAACCGGCCCCGTCGTGCGACACCCGCGCCACGCGCTGCCCACCCCGCACGGGCAGCGCGAACCGGCGCGCGTAGGTCTCCAGGTAGTCGGCCATTTCGTCCTTGGTCGCGTAGTGCATCGGCGGACCCGGGGAACGCCATGCCGGGCAGCCCGGCTGCCAGGGCCGGCGTGAACAACCGCAGCGTGTCCCAGTGGCAGCGCCAGTTGTCCCCGATCCGGTCGTTGCCGTCGAGGATCACGAAGTCGCGGCCGCGCCGCGCGAGGTGGTGCCCCGCCGACAGCCCCGCTTGCCCCGCTCCGATGACCACGGTCTCGGTGTGCTCGTTCATCAGTCCTACCTCCTGACCAGCACGTTAGGAGCCGGTGACGCCTGCGGCATCGAACAGCCGTACCACTTCGCCCGAAGTGGGATGGTCCGTCCGTACCACGGGTCAGATGAGGTGCTGCTGCACCGCGTGGGTGGCCGCGGCGGCGCGCGAAGGCACGCCGAGCTTCGCGAACACGTTCTGCAGGTGGCGCCGCACGGTGTGTTCGCTGATCACCAGCCGCGCCGCGATCTGCCGGTTCGACAGCCCCTCGGCCACCAGTGCCAGCACCTGCAGTTCCCGCTCGGTGAGCGAGGTCTGCGAAGTCGGCGGGGTACTGACCTCCGCGCCGAGTCGCTGCAGGACCTCGCGCGCGGTGGCGAAGTCCACTTCGGCCGCGTCCTCCTCGCCCGTCAGCTGCCGGGCCCGGCCGATGAGCAGGCGTGTGCGCGCTCCCTCGTACGGCGCGTCCAGCTCGGCCCACCCCTCGCACGCGGCGCGCAGCTCACCGAGCGCGGCCGAAGGATCGCCCTCCGCCAGCAGGACCGAGCCTCGCGCGTGCGCGGCCGTCGCCCACAGCAGTGGCATGCCGATCTCGGCGGCGATCGCCGACAGCTCGTCGGCCGCGCCGCGGGCGGCAGCCGGTTCTCCGGCGGCCAGCACGATCTCCACCTGCGCCGCGAGCATCCGGGCGCGCACGAGGTGGTCGTCCACCGCCTCGACCACGGCGTGGCCGATCGCCGAGACCGCCGCGGCTGTCCGGCCCTGGGCCAGGCGCAGCAACGCGCAGCCGGGCTGGGTGGGATGGCCGTACTCGCCGGCTCTCCGGTAGCCGTCGTCGGCCGCGGCGAGCTCGCCGCGCAGCCGGTGCAGCTCGGCTTCCTGGTACAGCGCCATGCCGAGCGCCGGCTGGCGGCGTGGACCGGAAAGCCGCTCACCGGCTCGGCGGGCCTCCACCAGGGCTTCCGGCCACGCGCCGAGCGCCTGCAGCACCTGCGAACGGTGCACCAGGCACTGGCCGCGGAAGAGCACCAGGTCCGGCTGCGCCGCGCACCACGCGCTCAGCGACGCCGTCCACTCCTGTGCGCGAACGACGTCGAAAACCTCGTGGCAGCCTTCGATCGCGCTGCAGTAGACGACTCCCGCGGGGATCGGCGACACCTCGCCCGAGGTCACCGAGACCATCGCCTCGTCGAGCAGAGCCAGTCCTTCGGCGGTGCGGTGCAGCTTGATCAGGGCGCGGCCCTGCGCGTGCCGGCCCAGCGCCAGGAGGTCCGCGTCCCCGAAGCGGGCGGCGATCTCCACCGCGGAGGTGAACGCGTCGTGCGCGCCCCGGGTGTCCCCGCCGTGGATGCGCTGCAGACCGACGGGGACCAGGAGGTAACCCCGTTCGACGCAGTCCAGCCCGTGCTCGTCGAGCAGCCGCCGCGCCCGGGCCAGCCAGCCGTTCGCGCGCGCCGGCTCACCCCGCAACAGCAGGGGCAGGGCCAGGAAGAACGCGCACCGGGCAGCCTCGGCCGGGCAGGCGTCCCGCACGTACTCGAGATACGCGCGCTCCCGCGATTCGAAACTCTCGTCGTCGTGCCCGAGCAGGTAAGCCGCCGTCGAAAGGCGTACGAGATCGTCCGCGGTCAGTGCCGCACGACCTCCGGTGAGCCCCGCGTACACCTCTCGCCACGCCTGTCCGGCGAAGGCCCGCTCGGCCGCCTCGCCGTTCACCACCGCCATGCACCTCCCGGCAGTCGTTCCACTGTACGACGTGGATCCGACGCTGGGGAGCGGTGCTATTTCGCCAGCCTCGCCACCGGAGAGCTCATCCGCACCTCGCGGACCGCCAGGCCGAGGATCGTGCCGGCCGCCACGATGACGTACGCGTTGCCCAGGATCGACCAGCCCAGGCCCCACCTGAGCTCGATGTCGGCGCCGTTCGGGACGAGCATGACGATGTGCGAGGCGAACAACGCGGTGGCGGCGAGGGCCCACCAGCGGCGGCCCGTGGTGACGAGCAGGGCGATGAGCGCCACGGCCCACACCCAGTGGTGCGACCAGGAAACGGGGGAAAGCAGCAGCCCGTAGAACGCCGTCACGAGCAGGGCGGCCACCGGTTCACCGCGGCGGTGCAGGCGGATCACGAGCCACACGGCGGGCACGGCGAGCACCGCGCCGACCGCGACGGCCACCGTGAACGACCACGGGGCGAGGGCAGAGGCGCGGTTGACGAGACCGTTGAGCGACTGGTTGAAGATCCACGTTACCGAGCCGACGCGGCTGGGGTCGGTGGCGGACTTCGTCCAGAAGAACCACGCGTCGTGCGGGATGACGGCGAACATGATCGCCTCGAGGCCGACGAAGGTGCCCAGGGCGCGCAGGCCGTCTTTCCAGCGGCCGGTGAAGAACAGGTGCGGTACGAAGATCAGGGGCGTCAGCTTGATGGCCGCGGCGACGCCGATCAGCACGCCGGCCCAGCGTGAGCCGCGCAGCGAGAGCACCAGGACGTCGACGACGACGAACGCCATCAGGATCAGGTTGATCTGGCCCAGGAACAGCGTTTTCCACACCGGCTCCAGGCCTAAGGCCAGCACCGTGCCGCCGAGCAGCCACCAGCGCGAGGGGTGCGCGACGACCGCGATCACCACCGTCAGTGACACCACCGACAACACCGCCACCACGCCCCACACCAGCCCGGCCGGCACGAGGACGAGCGGCACGAACAGCGCGGCCGCGGCGGGCGTGTAGGTGAACGGCAGCCGGACCCAGTCGGGCAGCGTCGTGAGGTCGCCGGTGGTGTAGAGCGGCTCGCCCTTGAGCAGGGTCAGCGCCCCGGCCCGGTAGACGGCGCTGTCGGCACCGAGGTGCCGATGCGTGAGCCAGACGACGACTCCGAGGACAAGTGCGAGGAACGGCAGCGCCAGCAGGCGCGGGTCAGTGAGCCGGCGTGGCGTCGGCACGGTCCGCGGCCTCCCCCGAACCCGAACCGGAACCCGGCGCGGAACCGGAACCCGGTCCCGTGTCCGGCCCCGCATCCGGCGAGGAACCGCGATTACGCGCCCGCCGCTGCAGCCCCCACCGCAGGATCAAGGCAACCCCCAGCACCACCGGCATCAGGATGTACGCGTCACCGAGGACGTTCTGCCACACCTTCCAGTGCAGCTCCACATTGCGCCCGTTCGGCAGGATCAGCAGCACGCAGCTGACGAACACGAACGCCACGAGCCCCGTACCCAGCCAGCGTTTCCACGCCGTGGCGGGTGTCGTCTTCGGCAGGCGCGACACGAGCAGCACGATCAGCGGCGCGACCCACACCCAGTGGTGCGACCACGAGATCGGCGACATCAGGAGCGTCCAGAACGCCGTCACCAGCAGCGCGGCCAATGCCTGACCCTTGCGGTGGAAGCGGATCAGCAGCCACAGCGCCGGAATCGCCAGCAGCAGGCCGATGCCCATCGCGGCCTTCGACGCCCACGGCGCGAGGTCGGTGGCGCGGTTCATCAGCGCGTTGAGCGATTGGTTGCCGGCCCAGTGCACGGGCCCGATGCGGCCGGTGTCGGGCAGCGTCGCGGTCCAGTAGCGCCACGCGTCGTGCGAGTTGATCAGGAACATCAGGCCCTGCAACACCACGAACGTCGCCAGCCCGCGCAACGCGTCCTTGCGGCGGCCGGTGATGAACAGGTGGCCCAGGAACACCAGTGGCGTCAGCTTGATCGCCGCCGCGACGCCCACCAGCACGCCGCCCCACCGGCTGCCGCGCGCGCCGAGCACGAGCATGTCCAGCAGGATCATGGCCATCAGGATCAGGTTGATCTGGCCCAGGAAGATCGTGCGCCACACGGGTTCCAGACCGAGGAACACGACGAAGAACACGATCGTCGACCGCGCGGGCGAGGCCCACCACCGCGGCCCGTCCTCGTCGGGACGCGGCAACGCACCGATCGAGATCCGCACCGACAACGCGAGGGCACCCAGCGACACGGCTGTCAGGAACCCCCACGCCACCTGCGTCGGCACGAGCGCGAGCGGCACGAAGAACAACGCGGCCGTCGGCGGGTACGTGAACGGCAGCAGCGCCCACCACGGTTCGGTGGACAGCGTGTTGGTGTCGTAGAGCGAGTCCCCGTGCAGCAGGGTGAGCGCGCCGCCGCGGTAGACCGCGCTGTCGACGCCCAGCCCCCACTCGTGCGTCCAGCCCCAGATCCCGACGCCGATCGCGACCAGCGGGATCACCGAGAGGATCAGGATCGACCGCGGCCGCATCGACAGCCTGGCGAGTGACCTGCGCAGGGCCAGGCGAGGCTGGGCAGCGCTCACCGGAACTTCGCCGTCGAAGGCGGAGGGAACGGTCCTGGTCACCACACCAGGAAATCATGAACGCGCCGCAGCAGGCCCGATGGGTCGGGCCGCGAGCCTTCACCGGGCCAAGATCAGAACCACATCCGGCGCACCTCCGGACAACGTCAGCCGCGGGCCAGGTCGGACAGCAAGTCGCACGCGCTGTCGTGCGAACCCGGCAGGCGGACCGCCGAGACGCGCGGCCGGTTGACCTCGCGAAGCTGCGCGTCGACCGACAGCCGGTCGTTCAGGGCCCGGCGCAGGGCCACGCCTCGCGAAGCCAGGCGGCCGTCCCGGCGACACAGCACCGCGACCACCGACGGCCCCAGCGTCGCGTGGCTCTCGCCGGTGTCGAAGACCGCGCGCAACGCGTCGGCCACCAAGATCATCCCCGTGAGCCGGGGCCAGCCGGACACGGTGGTCAAGTCCATCGCGACTACGAGCAGTACGTGTTCGTCCGCGGCGCTCGCCCGGTAGACCTCTGCCAGCCGCGTCCGCAGATACGAGGCGGAAGGCAAGCCGGTCAACGGATCCGTCACCTCGGTGTGCACCAGCTGATCCGTGGCGACGTCCGCCCAAGCCAGTGCGGTCACGCGCAATAACCGGGCGGGGGTGGCGTCGACGTCCGGTGAGACGAAGCCGTCGACCGCGTCCGGGTCCTCGAGCACGGCGTGCAGCGCGGCCAGGTCGGACAGCGTCTCCGCGAGGTTCGCGCCCGCGGCGGCCCGGGCGCGGCCGAGGCCGGCCAGCGCCGTCTCGGCGCCCGTCGCGCCGTGGCGGACCACCGCGGCGCACACGGCGTCCACTTCGGGCAGTGCCCAGTCGCTCGGGAAACGCCACCCCGCGGCGAGACTGGCGGTGCGCCATCTGGCCCGCAGGGCGCGCAGGTTCCGGTCCCGGTCGAACCGGGCACGGGACTCCTGCTCGCCGGCGGGACCGGACAGTGCCCCGGTCGCCGGTACGTCCACTGGCCACCGCTCCTTCCCGGTCGATGTCGATCTTGTCCTGCTCCACTCAGGGGACGTGACACCGCCGTCCGCGTGACGGCGTTCCGGGGTCTTTTCGCAGGACCGCCGCAGCGACACACCCCAGACCCGGGTGAACTTGTTGCGCCGACGGAGTCAACACACCGACCACGAGGTGACGCGTATCGCCGCGTCCGTCACACTTGTGCTCGCGTTGGAGAGGTAGATCGTGGCTGGCCAAGGCCGCGTGTGCCAGATGAAGGAGCCCCGTGTCCACCGTTCCCGCCGATCTGTCCGGTAAGAGCGACGCCGAGCTGATCGCCGAGGTCCGCTCAGGGAACATCGCCAGCTACGGGCCCCTGTACGAGCGCCACAGCGGCGCCGCCCACAACCTCGCCCGCCAGCTCGCGCGCTCGAGCTCCGAGGCCGACGACCTCGTGTCCGAGGCCTTCTCGAAGGTCCTCGAGACGCTGCGCGGCGGCAAAGGTCCGGACACCGCGTTCCGCGCGTACCTCCTCACCGCGCTTCGCCACACCGCGTACGACAAGACCCGACGCGACCGCCGCGTCGACCTCAACGAGGACATGAGCGACGTCGGCGGGGCCGTCGGCGAGGCGCTGACCGTGCCGTTCTCCGACACCGCCGTGGCCGGGCTCGAGCGCACGCTGGCCGCGAAAGCGTTCGCGCGGCTGCCCGAACGCTGGCAGGCCGTGCTCTGGCACACCGAGATCGAGCAGCAGAGCCCGGCGGAGGTCGCGCCGCTGCTGGGCCTGACCGCGAACGGCGTGTCCGCCCTCGCCTACCGCGCCCGCGAGGGCCTGCGCCAGGCGTACTTGCAGGTCCACCTGCAGGAAACCGCCGCCGAACGCTGTCACGCCACCGCGGAGCGGCTCGGCGCGTGGACTCGCGACGGGCTGTCCAAACGCGAGCGAGCCCAGGTCGAGAGCCACCTCGACGAGTGCGAGGACTGCCGCGGTCTGGCCGCCGAGCTCGCCGACGTCAACGGCGGCCTGCGCGCGATCATCGCCCCGATCGTGCTGGGCGGCGCCGCGCTGGGTTACCTCGCGACGATCGGCGCCGCGAAGGCGGGCGCGGCCACGGCGGGTGCCGCCGTGGGTGCGGGCGCCGCCGCGGCGGGTGGCGCCAAGGCCGGTGCCGCGGCCGCCGCTTCCGCGCCCCGTCAGTTCGTGGGTGTCGCGGCTTCGGGCGCCGCCATCGTGGCGACGGTGGCGGTCGCGCTGGCCGCGGCCGGCTCGCCGCAGGAGATCCCCGTGGCCGCGCAGGTTCCGCCGCCGGCCGCCGCGCCCGCGGTGCCGCCGGCCAAGCCCGCGCCTCCCGCGCCGCCGGCCCCGCCCGCACCTCCGCAGGCGCCGCCGCCGGCGGTCCCGGCACCCCCGCCGGTCCAGCCGCCGCCCGCCGCTCCGCCCGCGGCACCGCCTCCCCCGGCGGCACCCGCGGCGGCGAAGATGTCCGCGACCACACCTTCGGGTGATCTCGAACTCCAGCCCGGCGCCGGGCCGGTGAACCTGCCGATCACGGTCCGCAACGACGGCGGCAGCCCGTCCGACCCCGTCCAGGTCGCGTTGAACCTGCCGCCCGGCGTGTCCGCCGTGCCCGCGGGTGGCGGCGGCGGTGCCGTGAGCGGGTTCTCGCGCCAGGCCGACACCCCGGCGACGACCCAGCTCAGCATCGACTGCCCCGGCGGCACCGGCACCGTGACGTGCAAAACGGGCTCCGGCCTGCAGCCCGGTCAGACGGCCGTGCTCACGTTCCGCCTTCAGGCCGACGACTCCGCGCAGGGCGGCACCGTCACGGGTTCGGTCACGGCGGGCGCGACGATCAAGGTCGCCGTGAGCGTGAAGGTCACCGTGAAGTCGCCACCCGACCTGCTCGCGCTGCAGGCCGACACCGACGGGCTCTCGGCGTTCCCGTGGACGCGCAACCCGCTCGTCTACGTCCGCGTCCGCAACACCGGCGACACCACCAAGCCGGTCACCGTCACCTTCGACCACGCGCTGTACCAGTCGTGGAGCCTCAGCGGCTTCCCGTGCCACTCCACCGACACGGGCGCCACGTGCACCACGCGGGGCGCGCTCGCGCCGGGCCAGCACGTGAACCTGTGGGTGCGCCTCAAGGGCCGCCCGGCGCACAACGCGGCCGTGACCGTGAACGCCACACTCGGCAAGGCGGCGCAGCAGGCCAAGGTGTCGTTCGGCTGCTGGCTCGGGATCTGCGACGTGCCGTACCCGACGACCGGAGTCCCGCCGACGCCGACTTCTTCCCCTTCTTCCTCGCCGACGACCTCGGACACCCCCGAGTCGGCCAGCTCGTCGAAGAAGCCGCCGCACCGGAAGCCGACGCCGTCGAGCACCCCGCCGGCGAAGCCCACGGACCCGGTCACCACCACCCCGCCGAGCACGCCGTCGACCACCACGAGCGCGCCCCCGACCCCGGGAAGCGGCAACTCCGGCAAACCCGGCGAGACCCCGCCGTCGATCGAGCCCCGCGGCTTTTTCGACTGGCTGAGGGGGTAGCGTCGCCCGGGTGCGAGGGTTCCTGGCGAAGCACCGCGAGCTGCTGCGGTTCGCCGTGGTCGGCGGGATCAGCTTCCTGATCACCACGGCGATCACCTACGTCCTGAAGTTCACCGTGCTGCGGAGCAATCCCGTCACGGCACTCATCATCGGCGTGCTGATCGCCACGATCTTCTCCTACGTCGCCAACCGCGAGTGGTCCTTCCGCACCCGCGGTGGCCGCGAGCGCACGCACGAGGCCGCGTTGTTCTTCCTCATCAGCGGCATCGCGCTGGGGCTCAACGCGCTGCCGCAGTGGATCTCGCGCTACGTGCTCGACCTGCAGCAGCCGCACCTCACGTTGCTCGGGCAGGAAGTGGCCGACTTCGTGAGCGGCATGATCCTCGGGACGCTGCTGGGCACGCTGTTCCGCTGGTGGGCGTTCAAGAAGTGGGTGTTCCCCACGGAGGGTGCTCGCCTGCGTGCGGTGAGGTCATCGGACGATGCGGACATTTCCGACAGGAAGGCCGCCTGAGACCCGCGGTGACCTCGGGTTCTCTAAACTGGCGGGCGTGACCGTTGTCGAGACCGTGCTGGCCCGCACACCGGACCCATTGCGCTCGGTGCTCATCAAGCACCGGGAGATGCTGAAGTTCGCGATCGTCGGCGGCACGACCTTCGTGGTCGACAACGGCGTCTGGTACCTGCTCAAGCTCAGCGTCCTCGAGTCGAAGCCGACGACCGCGAAGGCCATCGCCATCATCGTGGCCACGATCGTGTCGTACGTGCTCAACCGCGAGTGGTCCTTCCGCACCCGCGGCGGGCGCGAGCGGACCCACGAGGCCGCGCTGTTCTTCGTGATCAGCGGCGTGGCGGTGGTGGTGAACCTGATCCCGCTGTACGTCTCGCGGTACGTGCTGCACCTCGAAGAGCCGTTCGTCTCGAGGTTCGTGCAGGAGTTCGCCGACTTCGCGAGCGGCTCGATCATCGGCATGCTGCTGGCGATGGTGTTCCGGTACTGGGGCTTCAAGAAGTGGGTCTTCCCGGCCGAACTGGGCGAACGCCGGCGTGAACAGGTCACGCGGCTGCCGCGGTAACTCGGTTGTGCGCGGACCTGTGTTTGCCTAGCGTCCTGTTCGTCGTTGTTCCTTCTTGAGACACCGCCCGGGGTCGACCGGGCCGGTGGGACGAATCCGAGGTGGTCGCCGAGCGCGAAGAGGACCGCACCCGATCGCGGGTGACGGTTGGACCCTTTTCCCGTCTCGTGCCCTCGCACGCCCTCGTGCGTTTTCGTTCTGTCTCAAGGAGTTCTTTTCGTGATCCTCGTTCTCGGCGCCACCGGCAAGGTCGGCCGCGCCCTCGTTCCCGCCCTGCTCGACGCCGGCTCCCCCGTCCGCGCCCTCACGCGCGACCCCGCCCGCGCCCGCATCGACCCGCGTGCCGAAGTGGTGCGCGGCGACCTGGACGACGTCGACTCTGTGCCGCTGTCCGGCGTCTCCCGGGTGTTCGTGCTGACCTCCGGCCACGGCGGTGACCTGGCCGCGCGGGAAACCGCGTTGGCCGGCGCTGCCGCGCGGGCCGGCGTCACACACCTCGTGAAGCTGTCCACCGCGGGCGTCCACTTCGGACAGACGGACCCGATCACCCGCGCCCACGCCCGCGCGGAGCGGGCGATCCGCGAAGCCGGTCCGGCGTGGACGATCCTGCGCCCCGGCGCGTTCATGGACAACCGCCGCTTCTGGCTCCATACCGCCCGCACGGACGGCGCCGTGTACGTCCCCGAAGGCGACCCCGCGTCGGCGCTGGTGCACGTCCGCGACATCGCCGCCGTCGCCACGCTCGCACTCACCACCGCCGGCCACGAGCGCGCCACCTACGAACTCACCGGCGGCGAAGCCCTCACGCCCGCCCAGCAGGTCGCCATCCTCGGCGCCGCGCTGGGCCGTCCGGTGCGCTACGTCGAAGAGCCCGAACCCGCCGCCCGCGCGCGCCTGCTCGCCCTGGGCTGGCCCGCGGACGCGGTCGACGGTGCGTTCGAGCTCAAGCGCCAGTCAGCCGGCCGCGAGGACGTCGTGTTCGACACGGTGGAACGGCTGCTGGGCCGCAAACCGCTGACGTTCGCCGAGTGGGCCCGGGAAGCCGCCGGGCCGGGGACCGGTCCCCGCCCGCGGCCTTAACCTCGGCCGCCGGAAGGGGGCGTGAGGTGGACGCGGAACCGGCGGTGCCCGAGGTCGTGCTCGTGATCGGCGCGATCTGGCTGGTGGGCATGACCTGGTACACCATCGCGAAGATCCGCTCGTCCAGGGCGTTTCGGCGACAGCAGGTGCGCCAGATCGCCCGGGTCCGGGAAACCAAGCCGGGTCCCGCCGAGCTGGGTTCGCTGGTGTCGGTCCACCGCACGGCGGGCCGGCACCGGCGACGCCGGGTCGCGTTGTGGGCCACCGTGATCGGCTTCGCCGGGCTCGCGGCCGTGCTCTGGTTCGCCTTCATCGCCCTCGGCGACGACTCGTCCGACCACGTGGTGCCGATCGGGGGTTACGCGGGGCTGGCCGGGCTCGCGTTCGCCGTGCTGGCGAGTGGCGTGAGCGTCGGTGTCAGCGAGGTGCGGCACGGCGACGAGGAGTTCCGGCTGCACGAAGGCGGTTTCGTTCACACCGACCGCCACGGCACGCGCACGGTCAAGTGGGCCGACGTCGCCTACGTGCACCAGCGCACCGGCGGCACGCGCTGGACGGCCAGCGGCAAGGTCGAGCTGCGCGACGGCGCCCGGATCGTCGTCGCGGGTCTGGTGGAGAACGGCTTCTCGCTGCTCGAACGGGCGAAGCAGGCGGTTCACCTCGGCCGCTACCCGCGTCGGACGCGCTAGCGCGGCACCGGCTCCGCCGGCCAGCGGACCTCGCCGACGTCGTCCGGGCGGGGCACTTTGAGGAACAGGCTGAAGATCGCCGGGCGTTTGTTGGACAGCTCCAGGCGGCCGCCGTCGGCTTCGACGAGGGCGCGGGCCAGGGCGAGGCCGACGCCGGTGGAGCCGCCGCCGGAAAAGCCGCGTTCGAAGATGTGCGGGGCGAGCTCGTCGGGCACGCCGGAGCCGGTGTCGCCGACCTCGATGACCACCGTGGCGTCGGACTCGCCGCGGCGGGCGGCCAGCGTCACGGTGCCGGCGCCGTGGCGCAGGGCGTTGTCCAGGAGGACGCCGATGACCTCGCGCAGGCGGCCCGGCGTCGCGCGGGCCATGAGGCCGTCGGCGACCTTCAGGCGCAGGTTGCGGCCCTCGACCCGCAGCAGCTGACGCCACTCCTCCGCGACCTGGGGCAGCGTCGCGTGCAGGTCGACGGGCTCGGCGTCCACCTCGCGGGCCGCGCGCGCGGCGGCGAGCAGCTCGTCGAGGGCCTCGGCCAGGCGGTCGGCCTGCTCCTGCGCGGCGCGCGACTCCTCGACGACGTCGGGATCGCCGTGCACCGTCAGCGGTTCCAGCCGCAGCTGCAACGCGGTGAGCCGGCTGCGCAACTGGTGCGAGACGTCGCCGACGAGCTGCCGTTCCCGCTGCACGAGCTGCGCCAGCGCCGACGCCGACGTGTCCAGCGCCTCCGCGACCATGTCCAGCTCGGCCACGCGGTAGCGCCCCGGGTCGGGCCGGAAGTCGCCGCCGCCGAGGCGCGAGGCACGGTCCGCGACGTGCCGCAGCGGTTTCGCGAGCCGGCGCGCGGTCACAGTCGCCACCACCGCACCGGTGCCGACGGACAGCACCACCAGCAGCACCACGAGCAGCGTCACCTGCGTCTGCTTCGTGCGCACCGGACCCCGCGGGATCGACAGGACCACCTCGCCGTGGCGTGCCGTCGGCACGCGCTCCACCACCGGGTCGGGCCCGGGGTTCACGCCGAGGTGCTTCTCGATCAGCCCGTCGCCGCGGACCTCCAGGAAGCCGCCGTGCGGCACGCCGACGCGAAACTGCTGGATGTCGATCTCGTCGCCGTTGGCGACCTGCGTGTCGACGGTCGCGGCGATCACGCGCGCGCGTTCGGCCAGGCTCTCGCGATTGAGGTTCTCCACCAGCCGCCAGGCCGTGACGCCGAGCGGGATCCCGAGCACCGCCGCGGTCACGAGCACGGCCAGCAGGATCGCCATCAGGATGCGGCGGCGCATGCTCATCGCGCGGCGCTATTCGACGTTGAAGCGGAAGCCGACGCCGCGGACGGTCGCGATGCGCCGTTCGCCGTCGGAGTGAGTGGACTTGGCCGGGCGCCCGGCGGCTTCGTCCGCCGCGACGGCGAGCTTGCGCCGCAGCCAGGACATGTGCATGTCGAGCGTTTTCGACGTCTTCGACTCCAGGTCGTTCCACACCTCGGCGAGGATCTCGTCGCGGCTCACGACCTGGCCGGCGCGGCTCATCAGCACGCGCAGGAGCTCGAACTCCTTGTTCGCCAGCTGCACCTCGTGCATGTCGACGGTGACGAGCCGCGCGCCGAGGTCCATGCGGACGCCCCCGGACTCGAGCACCTCCGGCACCCGGCGGCGCAGCAGCGCGCGGATGCGGGCCAGCAGCTCCGCCAGGCGGAACGGTTTGGCCACGTAGTCGTCGGCTCCCGCGTCGAGCCCCACGACGAAGTCGACCTCGTCGGTACGGGCCGTGAGCATCAGCACCGGCAGCTCGGTGCCACCGGCGCGCAGTCTGCGGCACACCTCGAGCCCGTCCATGCCGGGCAGGCCCAGGTCGAGCACGAGCAGGTCGACGCGGTGGGCGGAGGTGGCGCCGAGCACCGCCGGTCCGTCGGTGACGACCTCGACCTCGTACCCCTCTCGCTGGAGCGCCCGGGACAGGGGCTCGGCGATGGTGGGGTCGTCTTCGGCAAGTAGGACCATGCTCACCTCGCCAACCTTACGGCGAACACCCGTGAAACCATCGTGACCGTGCCTGGCTACGAGGATGATCTGACCCTTGCCACCCGGCTGGCTGACGCCGCCGACGCGATCACCACAGCGCGTTTCCGCGCGCTCGACCTCTCGGTGTCCCGCAAACCCGACCGCACCCCGGTGACCGACGCCGACACCGCGGTCGAGGACGCCATCCGTGCGATCCTCGCCACAGAGCGCCCCGGCGACGCCGTCGCGGGCGAAGAACGCGGCGGGACGGCCGGCGCGACCGGCCGCGCGTGGGTGCTCGACCCGATCGACGGGACCAAGAACTTCCTGCGCGGCGTGCCGGTCTGGGCGACGCTGATCGCGCTGGTCGAGGACGGTTCGCCCGTCGTCGGCATGATCACCGCGCCGCTGCTGGGCCGCCGCTGGTGGGCTTCGCGCGGCGACGGCGCGTACAGCAGCGACACGGCCGGCGTGCGGCGGCTCTCTGTGTCGGCCGTGGCTTCGCTGGAAGACGCGTACCTCTCCACGACGGACCTCAACACGTGGACCGAGTACCACTCCCGCGAGAAGTACCTCGCCCTGACGGAGGCCTGCTGGGAGAGCCGCGCGTTCGGCGACTTCTGGCAGCACTGCCTCGTCGCGGAGGGCGCGCTGGACCTCGCGGCCGAGTGCATCGTGAACCCGTGGGACGTCGCGGCCGCGCAGGTCCTCGTGACGGAAGCCGGCGGGCGGTTCAGCGACCTCACGGGCGCGGCGACCTGCGAGGGCGGCTCGGCGTTGTCGAGCAACGGCGCGCTGCACGACGCCGCGCTCGGCCTCCTCAAGCGCTAGCCCGGCGGGTGCTGCCCGGCCCCGATCGGTTCAATGGCCGGGCAGCACGCCGACGGCGCCGCGCGCGACCTGCGACCACGCGAGGCGGCCGAAGAGGTAGTGGCAGGCGACCTGCTCGGACGTGAAGCGCGCCCAGTCGTAGCGGTTGCCCTGCTCGCGCCAGAAGACTTCCCAGCCCTCGTCGTCGGCCGGCATCAGGCACCACGCGTTGTCGGCCTCGGTGCCGACGGAGACGACCTCCGCGGGCACGCCCAGCCGGTCGAGCCAGCGCCGGATCGACTGCGTGTTCATCGCGCCTCCCGCGTGACGTCGGCCAGGAACCCCAGGGTGACCAGCTCGTCGGCGGCCAGCACGGCACGGTAGCGGATCCCGCCGCCCGGCTGCCCGAACCACTCCGGTGCGGTCGAGCTCCACATCGGCACCGGCTTCACCACGCGGTAGCGCCGGTAGCCGGCGTGGCGCGCGGACCCGGGCAGCGACCGCTGCGCGAACGGCGTGCCGTCGGCGGCGAAGAGGCGGCCGAGTTCGTCGCCGAAGCGGTCGAGCAGGGTGTTTTCCGGGAGCACCACGGCGTTTTCTTCCGGAACCGGTGGCCACGCGAGGTCCTCGGCGCCCGGCTCGTAGCCCTCGAAGAGCGCGGCGGGCGGCCGCGGGTCGGCCGGCGGGGCGGGCGCGCGACGGAGGCCGCGCGAGACGTATTCGAGCGTGGCGGTGTCGTCGAGCAGCGCGGAGTCCGGGTGGTCGAACGGCCCGGAACCGTTGTCCGGCAACGGCAGTTGCAGCGCGGGCCGGTCCGCGGCCACGGGCAGGTGCCCGATCGGGAACATGTGGACCAGGAACAACGCCAGCACGCTCTCGCGCTCGGTGCGCAGCGCGCCCATCGGCGGAGGTGGCGGCGGAGCCGGGTACGGCACGGGCCCGCGGAAGACCTGGTTGTGCGGCCGGCCGGGAAACGGCAGCCGCGGCGCAGGCTGTGCGGGCGGGAGACGGGTGCCGGTCGGGGGTGTCGGGGCGTCGTCGAACCCGCCGTCGAGCAGGCCGCCGTACTGCGCGGGCAGCCGGATAGGCCCGGTGGCCAAGTCGGTGTCGACCGGTTCGGCGTGTTCGGACACGGACACCCTCTTCTCGGTTGCTCCGGCTTCAGGAAAGACGTCCGCCGCGCCAGCCGGTTCCACACAATTCCCCGATAGGGGGAACTTCCGCGCGGCACCGGACAAGGTGGTGATTCCACCTTATCCGGCGCGGGCGATCTTCCGCCGCACCAACGCCCGCGCCGCTCCGCGTCGTTCGACAACCTCGAAATCCGCGCGCGTGAACAGGCCGAGCGTGCCGTGGTAGAGATCCGCCGGCGGCCGGTCGCCGTCGGCCACGGGGTAGCCCTCGACGACGTCGGCGCCGTGCTCCGCCGCGTACGCGACGGCCGCGTGCAGCAGCTCGGCCGCCAGTCCTCGCCGACGGCCGCGGCGGTCGACGTAGAAACACGTCACGGCCCAGACGTTCCCGGGTTCGGCCGAAGCCGCCACGGGCGAGCGCGCCAGCCGCGGATTGTCCGGCTTCGGCGACACGGCGACCCAGCCGAGCGGCTCGCGGTCGATCACGGCCAGCAGGCCCAGCGGCACGCCGGACCCGGCCGCGCCGCGCACATGCGCCTTGCGTCCGTCGCGGCCCGCGGCCTTGAACTCCGGCCCGGTCAGGCGGAAGAACGCGCACCAGCAGCCGCCCTGCACCCCGCCCGGCCCGAAGAGCCGCTCGAACAGCGGCCACGACGCCGCGTCGAGCGGAACAAACTCGCGCACCTCAGCCGGCGAGCGCGTTCACGACCCGCGACGGAGACGGCCGGCCGAGCCGCCCGGCCATCCACACGCTCGTCTCCACGAGCTTGCCGAGGTCCACGCCGTGCTCCACGCCGAGGCCCTCCAGCAGCCACACCAGGTCCTCGGTGGCGAGGTTGCCCGTGGCCGACTCCGCGTACGGGCAGCCGCCGAGGCCACCGGCTGACGAGTCCACAGTGGACACGCCGGCGCGCAACGCGGCCTCGGTGTTGGCCAGGGCCTGGCCGTAGGTGTCGTGGAAGTGCACAGCCAGCGCCGAGACGTCCACTCCGGACTTCTCGAACTCCTGCACCAGCCGCGTGACCTGGCCCGTGGTCGCGACGCCGATGGTGTCGCCCAGCGACAGCTGCGAGCAGCCGAAGTCGAGCAGCCGCTTGCCCGCGCGCACGACCTGCTCGGCCGGCACCACGCCTTCCCACGGGTCGCCGAAGCACATCGACAGGTAGCCGCGCACGTCCAGGCCCTCGGCGCGCGCCCGCGTGACGACCGGCTCGAACATGGCGAACTGCTCGTCGAGCGTCGAGTTCAGGTTCTTCTGCGCGAACGTCTCGGTGGCGCTGGCGAAGATCGCGATGTCGGAGACGCCGGCGTCGAGCGCGCGGTTGAGGCCGCGTTCGTTGGGCACGAGCACCGGGTAGCGCACGCCTTCGCGGCGGTCGAGGCCGGCGAGGAGCTGTTCGGCGTCGGCGAGCTGCGGCACCCACTTCGGGTGCACGAAGCTGGTGGCCTCGAGCGTGGTGAGGCCGGCGGCGGCCAGTCGGTCGAGGAACTCCAGCTTCACCTCGACGGGGACGACGGAGGACTCGTTCTGCAGGCCGTCGCGCGGACCGACCTCCCAGATCGTCACGCGCTGGGGCAGGCCTTCGGCGGGGACCCGTTCGGGCAGGCCGACTTCGCGGGCGCCCACGTCAGCGCCGCCGTCCGCGCGGCGGGTGGTTCGTCGGCGGCAACGGCTCGGTGTCCTGGGGGCCGGCCTGCCCGGGTGCGCCGCGGTAGTCGTCGTACGGGTTGTCGTTGACCTCGCGGTAGATCACCGTGTGCACGCGCTCGACGTGGGGGATGTCGTCGAACCGCAGCGGCTCGTCCGAGGCCGACTCGATGATCAGCGTGCCGCAGCCGAACACCCGGTCCAGCAGGCCGTGCTCGAACTGGACGCTGTTGATGCGCGACATCGGGATGTCGATGCCGGTGCGCTTCACCACGCCTTCGCGCGCGATCAGGCGGTCGGTGGTCACGATGAAGTGCGTGGTCCGCCAGCGCACGAGCGGCGCGAGGAACAGCCACACCACGAGCACGAGCGCCACCACGCCGATGGCGATCATCCCGACGTTGTTCCACGGGGCCGTCGCGTCCTGCACGAGCAGGATGAGCCAGACGGCGGCCGCGATCGTGATCACGAAGGCGACGAACGGGAAGATCAGCATCTTGAAATGCGGGTGGCTGTGCACCACCACTTCCTCGTTCTGACTGAGCAAATCGTCCGGATAGGCCACGACGGACGCTCCCCTGGTGTGTGTCTGCGCTGGTCGACTCACCGTACCGGCGCGAGGGCGCTCGCGGCGCGCGGACGCCGCGGTTCACCGATCCGACCAAAAGCAGGCCGACCCCCGCGCGGCACCTAACTGTTGCCGCGAAGCCATCCGGCCGTGACTGTGGTCGGATTGGTAACGATCAGCACAGCGGGTCACGCCGGGCGAACGTGCACCACGTCGCCGGCGGACACGGTCACGCGGCGGCCGTCGGTGGCGTCGACGAGCAGCTGGCCCATCGCGTCGAGGTCGACGGCGCGGCCGGTGAGGGCGCGGTCGCCGGGCAGCTCGACGCGCACCTCCTGGCCGAGGGTGGCGCAGTGGGCGCGGTAGTCGTCGAGCAGGCCGGCGGCGGTGAGGTCGCCGGCCGCGGCGCGCCAGCGGCGTTCGAGGTCGTCGAGGCGGCTGAGCAGGGCGAGCGCGACCTCGGTGCGGTCCGGGTCGGGGGCGCCCTGCTCGGCGAGCGACGTCGCGGGCAGGCCGCCGGGGCCGGCCGGCACGTCTTCACCGAGCGGCAGCACGTTGAGGCCGATGCCGAGCACGACCGCCGGCTCGCCGCCGGCGACGGCCTCGGCCAGGATCCCCGCGCACTTGGCGCGGTCGGGTCCGGCGAGCACGTCGTTGGGCCATTTGAGAACGGCGTCGACCCCCAGCTGGGCGGCCACCCCGCGCACGGCGAGGCCCGCCACCACGGACAGTGAGCCGAGTGCCGCGAAGGGCACGCCCGCGGGCCGCAGCGCCACGCTCAAGTACAGCCCGGCGCCCTTCGGCGAGCTCCACGAACGCGCCCGCCGGCCGACGCCCGCGGTCTGCTCCTCGGCGAGCAGCACCGTGCGGTCGACACCCCCGTCTTCCAGGGCTTCTCGCAGGTCGGCGTTGGTGGAGCCGGTGGTCTCCACCACGTCCACCCGGGAGTACCGATCGCCGAGTCCATCCCGCAGTCGCGCTGCGTCCATGCCAGACATGTGCCCAGAATATGAGAGTCCCCCTAACGTGCAAGCGACTCGCTCGTTACGCAGAGGTGCGCTCTTCTAGATTGGACGCCGTGACGCCGCCTGACCCCGAGCACAGCGCTGTGTTCGATTCAAACGCTGTGCCGGATACGAAAGCCGTGCCGGACGAAAAAGCCGCGCCCTCGTCTGCCGCTGCCGGCAAGGGGGCAGGCAAGTCCTGGGCGCGCGGTGCGTTCCACCGTGGACTCGTCGCGCTGCCGCTCGTGGCCGGCCTCGTCACCGCGGGCTGGCTCGTGGCCGACCGCGACCAACCCGCGCCGCAGACTCCCGTCGCGACCGCCGCGACGGCGCAGGCCGGACCGTCGGTGCTCGAGGTGAGCGCGCCCGTCGCGGCACAGGAACCCGGGCAGGGCGCAGCCGGCGGTGGCGGCAAGACGCCGTTGCAGCAGTGGGCCGAGTCGCTCGCCGGCCCCCTCGACATCCCCGCCGACGCGCTGATCGGCTACGCCAACGGCGAGCTCGCGCTGCGCTCCGAAGACCCCGGCTGCCACCTGTCGTGGGTGACGCTCGCGGGCGTCGGCGAGGCCGGCTCCGACCACGGCCGCCACGGCGACAACCCCATGGGCCTCTCGCCGGCGGCGTGGAAGAAGTACGGCGCGAAAATCCCGGGAGTCGACAAGCCGGCTCTCACCGACCCGAGTTCGGCGTCGGTCGCCGCGGGCCGCGCCCTGTGCGCCGGCGGGGCCGACCTGTCCGCGGGCACGGGCTGGTGGAAGTCCATCGCCGCGTACGCGAGCAAGGACAGTGAGCTGTTCCGCCAGCGCGTGCTCGGCAACGCGCAGCTCTACGCCACGCTCTCCCTCGACCCCGCGAAGGCGAACAGCCCGGCCGTGCGCGCCACCCGCTTCGCCCTCGGCCAGCTCGGCCTGCCGTACGTCTGGGGCGGCAACGGCCCCGACGCCGGCGCCGCGGGCTTCGACTGCTCCGGCCTGACGAAGGCGTCCTACGACAGCGCCGGCGTCGCCCTGCCCCGCACGGCCGACAGCCAGTTCCGCGCCCTGCCCCCGGTCACCGGCGAACCCCAGCTCGGCGACCTCGTCTTCTACGGCTCCCCCGCCACGCGCATCCACCACGTCGGCCTGTACCTGGGCAACGGCCTGATGATCAACGCGCCCACCGAGGGCCAGGCCATCCAGATCCACACCTACCACTCCCCCGGCGACGACTACGCGGGTGCGGGCCGCCCGGCCTGATCACCGTTACTTCGGCCGTCTTGGCGACGGCGAGCTCGGATAGCCTTTCGCCGTGCACAGCCAGGAATCCGGTGGGGCGCTGGTCGATCTGCTCGCGCGATACGCGCGGGTGAGCGCGGACCGGACCGGCGTCTCCCTGCCGAAGGTCACGGACGCGACGAAGGGCGACGCGGACGTGCTGGCCGCCGCCGGTCGTGCGCACGACGCACTCCGGCGGACCACCCACGACGAGGCGGTCGCCACGCTCCGGGAGCTCGGGGCAGCGTGGGGCCCAACAGATGCGGCAGCGGTGTGGGTCGCCGGGTTGTGGTCGGCGTCGTGGGCTTGGCGACCCGCGTTGACCGGGGCGCTCCTCGCGCGCGGGCTGCCCGAGCACGAGTCCGTTCCGTATCCAGGGTCGGACGTCTGCCGAGTGTGCGGGACGAAGGCGTTGCCGGTGCTCGCGCCGACGGATGCCTGGTACCGGCGGCACACCGAGGGCGCGCCGATCGACGGTGACGTGCCGGGTCACGTTCTGGCGCTGGAAGAGCTGACCGGGCAGCCGCGGCCGGTTCCGTCCGAGCACGACCGCTGGGTGCTGCGCGCGGTGCTGACCGTGCTTCGCACCTTGCCCGCAGGCAAGGGTTACGGGGTTGCCCGCACGGAACTCAAGCGCCACCGGCTGCTGGGCACGACCGCGGTCCACGCATACGGCGGCCTGCTCGAAGAGCTCGCGCTCGTCGGGGTGGTGGCGACGGCGGACCACCCCGGGTTGGCCCGGCGTTGGTCGGACTACGTCGAGCGGGACCAGCGCCCGAACGACCGGGTCGAGGTCCCGGGACCGCTGGCGTGGTGGCGATCGTCGGACGGGCTGCGCGAGGACGTCGTGCGCGAGGTATTCGCGGACTTCGACACCGGCGACGTGGATCTCGACGCGCCGCGGCCGACACCTGGCCCGACGATCGCGGCCGCCGTCAGGAAACGCGTCCGGGAGCTGGCGAAGCAAACCCGCGCCGCAGCGGTTCCGCGATCCGTCGGCACGGAGCCGGCCGCGGCGGGCGACGTGTACGCCATGCGGATCGCCGCCGACCGGTGGGTGACCTTGTACGTCTGGTCGGTCGACCCCAACGGCGCCCGGCCGTACGCGGAGGTCGAGTTCCTGGCCGGGCTGTTCCCGGAGCTCCCGGCTCCCGCGGCGCTGTCGGGCCGGGTCCAGCCCCGCCGCGCCGAGCGGTGGCGATACCGCGCGCACTCTTTGGAGAAGGCGCCGAACACCCGGCGCGTCGCCCAGGGAGTGCCCGGCCCAGCGGCCGAGGGGCCACCGCCCGACCGATCGCCCGCCGGGAACGCGAAGGACCTGCGCCTGCTCGCCGCCGCGTGTTTCCCCGAACTCGGCTGAGCTTTCCGCTCAGCCGAAGACGAGCCGCTTTCCCGGATTGGCGGGTTCGAGCAGCTCGAACTTCAGGTTCAGACCGGCGCGCTTCAAGAGCTCCACTTGCTGGGTGAACGGCTCACTCGTGGCGTAGGCGGTCTTCGAGAACTTCCACTCGTCCCTGAACCACGTGCGCAGCGCCGCGAGAAGGCGTTCGTCCATGCCCTTCTCCATTTCGGGCAGCCGGGCCCAGAAGAAGACGACCGCGTCGACGTCCGCCCAGGAGTCGTCCGCGACAGGAGTCACTGTGGCCTTCGCGAGAAACGTGGCGCTCGTGGGGAAGACGTAGACGCAGCCCACGCACCGGGTGCCGGCCGGGTCGAGCACGGTGTAGTTGAACGCCCGGTGCGCGGCATGGCGTTCTTCCATGTCGAGAACGTCTTTCCGGTTCTCCTCCACCGTGAACTCGTCCTCGGGCCACGTCGACTGCCGCCACAACCGCAGGGGCTCGCGCGTTTCCATCACGGCGGCGTAGTCCTTCTCCGTGTCACCAACGACGATCGGCCGCAGGAAGAACTCGTCGGTCCTCAGCTCCGGGGGAACCGGTTCGGTCGATTCGGTGAATGGCACGGCCGGCTCCTTCGACGAGTTCCCCTGGTACCGATCACCGTACGACGGCGCTCAACCGAGTTACGGCGACCGGAACCGCGTCACCAGTCCGACGGGACCAGCAGCTCCCGCGGTTTGCGGTCGGCGTGCATGGTCCACAACAACTCCGCCAGGTCGGCCGGATCGGCGGCCGGGAAAGCAGCCTCCGGCCGGCCCGAAGCGCGGTAGTGATCGTCGAACGGCGTGCCGGTGATGCGCGCGCCGATGTGGAGCTGGCCGACGGTCACACCCTGGTCGGCGACCTCCGCGGCCAGCGACTGGAGGTAGTTGCGCTGCGCGGCCAAGAGCGGCCCCCAGCCGCTCATGTGGGGCCGGCCCTTGACGGCGGCGGCGCCCTGCGCGGTGAGGATCGCGCCGTCGCCGCGCGCGAGCATGGCGGGCAGGAACTCCGCGACGACGGCGATCAGGGCGTCGAGGGCCAGTGGCAGCAACGCGTGCAGCCGGGCCGAGGTGAGCGCCGCTGCGGAGGTGAAGTCCGGGTCGCCGGGTGAGGGCGCGTAGTAGACGACGTCGGGGTCTCCGACGAGGGCGCGGATCTGCGTGGCGAGAGCGGGGATCGAAGTGGTTTCGGACAGATCAGCGGTGAGCACGTGGGCGGTGGTGCCGTCGGCCGCCAGCACGGCGGCGAACTCCTCCAGCGGAGCCCGGCGGCGGGCGATGAGGACGACGTCGTAACCCGCCTTCCCGTAGCGGCGGGCGATGGCGCGGCCGACTCCCGGGCCGGCTCCGAACACGACTAGCGACTTGGTCATGGTGACCAGCCAACCCCGCCGCAGCCAGACCATCCATGGTCGACAGTCCAGGATTCCTTTGCGATCGTCTACCGTCGAGGTCATGGACGTGCTCACCGACCTCCTGCACCGCGCCCGCGCGAGGACCGCACTGGTGCGCCGGCTGGTCCAGCGCCCGCCGTGGTCGGTCTCGTACGCGGACGCGCCCGCGCTCACCGTGATGGCCACGCTCGGCGGCCGCGCGTCGATCCGGGCCGGCGGCGAGCCCGTGCGCCTCGAAGCCGGGGACATCGCGCTGGTCACCAGCCGCGACTACACGATCGCCGACGACCCGGGCACGGCCGAGCAGGTCACGATCCGCGGCAACCGCAAGTACCTGCCCAGCGGCGAACCCACGACGGAGCACTGGTTCCTCGCCCCGCGCACATACGGAGACGGGCTGCCCGGCGCGCCGGTGATGCTTCGCGCCGCGTACGAGCTCCACGGCGAGGTCAGCGACCGGCTCCTCGCCCTCCTGCCGGAGCTGGCCGTGGTGCGGGCGGGACCCCGCACCGGCGCGACGCTCGATCTACTCGCCGCCGAGGTCTCCCGCGACGAACCGGGCCAGGACGCCGTGCTCAACCGGCTGCTGGATCTGGTGCTGGTCCAGGCGTTGCGGGCCTGGTGCGCCGAGTCGCCGACCCCGCCGTCGTGGTACCGCGCGCTGGCCGACCCGAGCGTCGGCGAAGCGCTGCGCCTGTTGCACGGCGATCCCGCGCGCCGGTGGACGGTCGCCGAGCTGGCCGCCAAGGTCGGCTTGTCGAGGGCCGCGTTCGCCGCCCGGTTCGCGACGCTCGTCGGCGAGCCGCCGCTGACCTACCTCACCGGCTGGCGCATGACGCTGGCCGCGGATCTGTTGCGGGACACGGAAAAACCCATCGCCCACGTTGCCCGAGAGACCGGGTACACCGACGCGTTCGCGTTCAGCGTCGCGTTCAAGCGCGCCCGTGGCGTCAGCCCGTCGGACTGGCGGCGAACCGTTGCGGGCTAGCTTGCTAGCATGCTAGCTTCAGGAGGTGGGCGACGAGGACGTGAAGCAGTTCAACGTGTACCTGCCGGTCAGCCTGATCAAGCAGGTGAAGATCCGCGCCATCGAGACGGGCTCGTCGCTGTCCGCGCTGGTCGCGGAAGCGCTGCGCGAATACCTCGAGGAGGAGAGCGAATGACCACCGAAGGCATCGAGGCCGTGTTCCTCGAAACGCACAACTGGGGCAAGGCCGCGAAGTTCTTCCAGTCGCTGGGGTTCGAGCTGGAGTTCGAGACCGACCACCACTCGGGACAGTTCCACGGCAAGCAGGGGCCGTCCGTGTTCATCGCCGAGGTGCCGGAAACGCAGGAGACCCGCACGCGGCTCGTACTCAAGGCACCCGGCGCCGCCGAACCAGGCCCGGACGTCGAGGTCGTGACCCCGTACGAAACCACCCACTACGGCACGGAAGAGATGACCGTGCGCGACCCCGACGGTCGCTTGTGGACACTGCAGGCATGAGTGTGGACAACACTGCGCTGCGCACCGCGTTGTGGCGCGCCCTGCACCTCGAAGTGGACGCCGCACCACACGTGTTCCAAGACCGCGTCGGCCTGGAGCTCGCGGCGCCCGACGAGGGCTGGCGCCGGCGCCCGGACATGGATCCCATGACCACCCGAGGGTTCCGGGCGAGCATGGTCGCGCGCGCTCGGTTCGTCGAAGAGCTGGTGCTGGAACGAAACGCGAGCCAGTACGTGATCCTCGGCGCCGGCCTCGACTCGTTCGCCCAGCGTCAGCCCGGGAAGACCACCGTCTTCGAGATCGACCAACCCGGCACCCAGGCCTGGAAACGCGAGCGCCTGCTGGCTCTCGGCTACCCGCTGCCGACGTTGGTGCCCGTCGACTTCGAATCCGGCCAGTCGTGGCCCGCCGAGCTGACGGCCGCCGGCTTCGACCCGGCACAACCCGCGGTGTTCGCGTCCACGGGTGTGAGCATGTACCTGTCGAAGGCCACCACCGCGGAAACCCTGCGCGCCGTCGCCGGCCTGGCGAAAGGCACGACGCTGGCCATGACCTTCCTGCTGCCCCAGGACCTGCTCGACACCACCGACCGCCCGGGCCTGCGGGCCAGCCAAGACGGCGCGAAGGCCGCCGGCACCCCGTTCGTCAGCTTCTACCGGCCCGACGAGGTGCTGGCAACGGCCCGCGACGCGGGGTTCGCCGACGTCCGCCACGTCTCCGGAACCGCCCTGGCCGAGCGGTACTTCGCCGGCCGCGCGGACGGCTTGCGGCCGTCCACCGGAGAGGACTTCCTGGTCGCCACCGTCTGAACCGGCCACAGACCGCGCCAAGCGGACGAATGCGCTACTCCACACCCTTGTTGTTCATTTTCCGACCACGCCCCGGACCCCAACCGGGCACGCCCCGGCCCGCTGGCGTCCCCATCATGAGTCGCCCTTCCCCCCGACCCAGGAGGACTCATGATCCGCAAGCGGATCGTGGCCGCGCTCGCCGCGACGACGCTGGCCGCGGCCGGCGTGGTGACGGCAGCCGTCACGAACACCGGCGAACCGGACGTGGCGCCCGCCGCCGCGGCCGTGCCGGCGTTCGACCACATCGTGCTGGTGATGTTCGAGAACAAGAAGGCCTCGTCCATCACCTCGTCGGCCGCCCCGTACTTCACTTCCCTGGCCAGCCAGGGCGCGAAGTTCACCAGCTCCTTCGCGATCACCCACCCGAGCCAGCCCAACTACGTCGCCCTGTTCTCCGGCGCCACCCAGGGCGTCACGAGCGACTCCTGCCCCGCCAACCTCGGCAGCAAGGCCAACCTCGGCCAGCAGCTGATCGGCGCCGGCAAGACGTTCAAGGGCTACTCGGAGTCCATGCCGTCCGACGGCTACACCGGCTGCGTCAGCGGCAACTACCAGCGCAAGCACAACAGCTGGGTGGACTTCTCGAACGTCCCGGCGGCCAGCAACGTCCGCTACTCCAGCTTCCCCACCGACTACACGCAGCTGCCCACGGTCTCCTTCGTGACGCCGAACATGTGCAGCGACATGCACGACTGCTCGATCGGCACCGGTGACACCTGGCTGAAGAGCCACCTCGACTCGTACGCGCAGTGGGCCAAGACGCACAACAGCCTGCTGATCGTCACGTTCGACGAGGACAGCGGCACCTCGGTCAACCAGATCTACACCACGTTCGTCGGCGCCCACGTGAAGCCGGGCAGCTACTCCGAATCCATCAACCACTACACGGTCCTGCGCACCATCGAGGCCTCCTACGGCCTGCCGGGGATCGCGGGCGCGGCGAGCAAGTCGCCGATCCTCGACGTCTGGCAGTGATCCCTCCGCGGGCGCGTCCACTGTAGACACAGTGGGCGCGCCCGCGGCTCCAGAAGGGCGCGTCCGTGTACCTCTCCACCATCGGCCGCAGTGAGCACAAGGTCTCCAAGGGGAAGATCGCCGCGAACGTGCTCGCGCTCGGCACCGTCAGCCTCGTCACGGACATCTCCTCGGAGATGGTCACGGCGGTGCTGCCCATCTACCTCGTCCTCAGCTTGCACCTGAGCCCCGCGATCTACGGCCTCGTCGACGGCCTCTACACCGGCGCGACGGCGCTGCTGCGGCTCGTCGGCGGCTACCTCGCCGACCGCGTGAGCCGGCGCAAGACCATCGCCGGGATCGGCTACGCGATCTCGGCCCTCGCGAAGCTGGGGCTCGTCGCCGCCGGCGCGTCAGCGGGCGCGATCGGCGCGGTGATCACCGCGGACCGCACTGGAAAGGGCCTGCGCACGGCCCCGCGCGACGCGCTGATCACCTTGTCGGCGCCGCAGGACATGCTCGGGCGGGCGTTCGGCGTGCACCGCGCGATGGACAGCGCCGGTGCGTTCGCCGGACCGCTCGTGGCGCTGGGTGTGCTCGCGCTGGTCGGCGCTTCGAGCACCGACGCGTTCGACGCGGTGTTCGTCACCAGCTTCTGCATCGCGGCGATCGGCGTGCTGCTGCTGATCCTCTTCGTGCGGGACCACCGCACGCCGCGCCCGGCCACCGGCACGGTGTCCCCGCGTGCGGCGGCCGCGTTGCTGAAGTCGGCGTCCGTGCGGCGGCTGCTGATCGCCGCGTGCGTGCTCGGCACGGCGACCATCGGCGACGGCTTCGTCTACCTGCTGCTGCAACGCCGTGAGGACATCGGCACGGGCTGGTTCCCGCTGCTGGCCGTGGGCACGAACCTCGCCTACCTCGTGCTGGCCGCGCCGCTGGGCTCGCTGGCCGACCGGTTCGGGCGGCTGCCGGTGGTGCTCTGCGGATACAGCGCGCTGGTCGTGGTCTACCTGCTGCTGGCCGGGCCCGTGTCGGGCTGGCCGCTGGTGGTGCTGTCGCTCGCGCTCTACGGCGCGTTCTACGCGGCCACCGACGGTGTGCTGATGGCGCTGGCGGGACCGGTCCTACCGGAAGCCCTGCGCACCACGGGCATCTCGCTCATCCAGACCGGCCAGGCCGTGGCGTACTTCGTCTCGTCCGCGCTGTTCGGGCTGGCGTGGCAGGTGTGGGGCATCGGGCCGTCGATGGCCGTGGCGGCGGGCGCGGCCGTGCTCGCGATCGTGGTGACGTTCGGACTCCTTCGGAAGGCGCGATGAAAACGCGGATCTTGGTGGCGGTGGCCGGCGTCGTGGTGCTGGTCGCCGCGGCGGCGGTGTACGTCGGGATGGCGGCGGCGCGCAACCGCGACGTCGCGGCCACCGGCACGGTGTCCCTGGCTCCCGGCCCGCGGCTGCTGGTGCGCAGCACGGCCGACGCTTCGCGCGGCCACGTCGTCACGGTGTCGGCGGCGGATCCGGGCGGCCCGCGCGCGGTGTCGCCCGTGACCTGCGCCCGCGTGTACGCCGCCGCAGGCACCGGCCTGTGCCTGCGCCAGGACGGCGACCTGACCACGTACCAGCTGGCCGTGCTCGACTCCGGGCTCACGTCGAAGCGGGAGATCCCGCTGGTCGGCCTGCCCAACCGCGCGCGTGTCTCGCCGAGCGGCAACCTGGTGGCGTGGACGGTGTTCGTCACCGGCGACTCCTACAACGGCGGCGTGTTCTCCACCCGCGCCGGCATCCTCGACACGCGCACGGGCGAGCTGGCGCCGACGCTGGAGGACTTCGCGGTGACGCTGAACGGCAAGCCGTACCAGGCCGTGGACCTCAACTTCTGGGGCGTCACGTTCACCCGCGACGACCACACCTTCTACGCCACGATGTCCACCGCCGGTCACCGCTACCTGGTCCGCGGCGACTTCCGAGCGCACACGATCGTGTCGATCCGGGAGAACGTGGAGTGCCCCTCGCTGTCGCCGGACAGCACGCGCATCGCGTTCAAGTCGGCCATCGACGACGACCCGGCGAAGGGCTGGCGCCTCTCGGTGCTCGATCTCGCCTCGGGCCACGTGACGCCGTTGGCCGAGACCCGCAGCGTCGACGACCAGGCGGCGTGGCTCGACGACCGCTCCGTCGCGTACGCCATCCCGCGTGGCACGCAGCACTCGGACGTCTGGACGGTGCCGGCCGACGGCAGTGGCGTGCCGCGCGTGCTGGTGCCCGACGCGGAGTCGCCGGCCGCGCTGGGCTGACCGTTCCCCGGGCGCCGGCGAGGCCCCGCCGGGTGTCAGACTTGTCCGGAAGAGCGGATCTGACACCCAGGGAGACCGATGAGCGCGGAGCCGGACCCGGCCGACGTGCTCGCCGCGGAGCTGGCCGCGCTGCGCGCGAGCGCCGGCAACCCGTCGTTCCGCAAGATGGCCGAACGTTCCGGCTGCATCTCCCACACCACCTTGCACGAGGCGGTGAAGGGCACGCGGTTCCCGTCGTGGGAGACCACACGGGAGTTCGTGAAGGCGTGTGGCGCGGACGAAGAGCCGTGGCGGGCGCGGTGGGTGGAGCTCAAGGGCGTGCCGCCGGTGCCGGAACCCGTCGCGGTGGCCCAGGTCAACGAGGCCCAGCTCAGCGGGGCCGAGGCAGGTCCTGCTGAATCGGATGCTGCTGAATCGGATGCTGTCGAGCCGGGTGTCGAAGGCGTCCGCCTCGCCCCGCCGCCGCGCAAGCGCTCGACCCGCCGGAACGCGCTGGTCGTCGGCGCTGCCGTGGTCGCCGTGCTGGCGGCCGTGGCCGCGTTCGTCATCCCCGGCAAGCTGGGCACCCCGGCGGGCGACCCGAGCGCCCGCATCCCGGGCGACAACACCAAGTTCATCGCCGACGTGACGGTGCCCGATGGCACGGCGGTGCACGTCGGCGTGACCGTGCAGAAGGTGTGGGAGCTCGAGAACGCGGGTTCGGTGCGCTGGCACGAGCGCTACCTGCAGCGCATGGACCTGCCGCCCGCGCCGGGCACCTGCCGCACGCCCGACCGCGTGCTGATCGGCGACACCGCGCCCGGCGAGCACGTGATGATCAGCGTGCCGGTGACCGCGTCGGACGCACCGGGCCGTTGCTGGATCGGCTGGAAGATGGTCGACGCGGCGGGCACGGAGTTCTTCACGACGAAGCGTCCGGTGTACGTGCTGGTGACCGTCGTCCCCTGACGCTGTCAGATTCTGTAAGACCTGGTCAGGTTGGTACCGAACACTCCCATTCCGCCCGGAAAATGGGTCGCAGCGAAGACGACCCTCCCACCGTCTTCGGCGGATTCTGGGGGTCGGTCCGTGGGGTGGCCCGGGCGAAGGGTGCCCCACGGACCGCCGATTCACGCGGTGCGGCGGAACGTGCTCCGGTAGGCGCTGGGCGACACCCCGAGCGCGCTCTGCAGGTGCTGGCGCAGCGAAGCCGCCGTGCCGAAGCCGCAGTCGGTCGCGATGCGGTCGATCGGCAAGTCCGTCTCCTCCAGCAGCTGCCGTGCGCGTTCCACGCGCTGCTGCGTGAGCCACTGCAACGCCGAGATCCCGACCTCCTCGCGGAAGCGCCGCGTGAACGTCCGCACGCTCATCGCCTCCTTCGCCGCCAGGTCGCGCAGCGTCAGCGGCCGGCCGAGGTGCTCCAGCGCCCACGCCCGCGCGGCGCCCGTCGACGCGGTCTGCGGCTCGGGCACCGGGCGGCGGATGAACTGCGCCTGCCCACCCTCGCGGTGCGGTGAGACGACGGTGCCGCGCGCGACCTCGTTGGCCACCGCCGCGCCGAAGTCGCGCCGGATCAGGTGCAGGCAGAGGTCGATGCCGGACGCGACGCCGGCGGAGGTGAAGACGTTGCCATCTTCGGTGTAGAGGACGTCGGGGTTGAGTTTCACCCGCGGGTACTCCAGCTGGAACTCGCACGCCGAACGCCAGTGCGTCGTCGCGCGGCGGCCGTCGAGCAGGCCCGCGGCGGCGAGCACGAAGGCGCCGGTGCAGATCGACGCGATACGCGCGTCGGGGCGGATGCGGTCGATGGCGGCGGCCAGCGCCGGCGGGTACTCGCGGCCGGTGGGCTCGTACTCGAGCGACGACGCCGGGATCACCACCGTGTCGGCCTCGGCGATCGCCTCCCGCCCCACCGCGACGGGGATGACCACGTCGGAGTCGGTGCGGACGTCGCCGGGCTCGGGCGTGCACGTGACCACCTCGTACAGCGGCTCGCCCTCGGCCGAGCGCGCCTGGCCGAACAGGCGGTGCACGATGCCGAGCTCCATCACGAGCATGCCGTGGCGCACGAGCACCGCCACGTGGTGCCTGTCAGGGTGCCGGAAAACGGACATGGCCCGATTCTTGCACAGGTTGTCCATCGGGCCACTTTTTCCGGTCCGGCCCGCGAGCGACCCTGGCGGCATGAACGTCCTCTGGCTCTTCGCCCACCCCGACCCGCACTCCCTCGGTGGCGCGCTGCGCGACGAGGGCCTGGCGACGCTGCGCGCCCTCGGCCACGACGTGCGCGAGTCGGACCTGTACGCCATGAAGTGGAACCCGGTCGTCGAGGAGATCGCCGCGGTCCCGGCCGACGTCCGGGCCGAACAGGCCAAGCTGACCTGGGCCGATGCCGTGGTCTTCCAGTTCCCGCTCTGGTGGTACGGCACGCCCGCCATGCTGAAAGGCTGGTTCGACCGCGTCTTCGTGAAGGGCTACGCCTACGACGTCCGCAGCGAAGACGGCCGCACCCTCCGCTACGGCGAAGGCGCACTGGCCGGCAAACGCGCGCTGGTCGTCGTCACCACCGGCTCGCCCGCCCCGGCGCTCGGCCCGCGTGGCGTGAACGGTCCATTGCCGGACCTGCTGTTCGGGCTGCAGCACGGCACGCTCTTCTACACCGGCATGTCGGTGCTGCCACCCTTCGCCGTGTACGACGCGGACCGGATGACGCCGTGCGCCTTCGCCGCGGCCGTCTCCGGGCTGCGTTCGCGGTTGCGTGATCTCGCGTGCACGGAGCCTCTCCCGTTCCGCCACCAGAACGGCGGCGACTACGGCCGTGACCTGGTGCTTCGACCCGAGGTGGCACCCGGACGCTCAGGCCTGGATGCGCACCTGGGCTGACGGCTGCTCGATCACCTCGATCACGCTGGCGACGCCGTGCTTGCCGTGCCCCTTCACGACCGCCTGGCCGAACAGCTCACGCACCCGCCGCCGGCACTCGCGCGTCGAGGCCCCGTGAAGTCTCGAGGAGGTGCGCCAGCCCCCGTGCGTTGATGTCCACACAGGACACTTCCGTGCGGTAGTCGCCCGTCGCCGGCGGCGTGAACCACTCCGGGGTCACGCCTTCGCCGTACTGCGAAGCCCACTTCGCCGTGGCACGGGCTTCGCCTGGCGTGCCTGAGGAGCGCGGCCAGGCGCTCAACACCGCGCTCCTCACCCTCGGCGAATGGGGCGAGACGAACATGCACCACATCGCCACCACCCGAGGCGTCCTGGCTGGCGCGGTGAGCTCAGCCCAGCGCGCGGTTGTACGGCGCGAACCGCCGCGCCGCGTCACCCGGCAGCGGCCGGCCACCGTGGACCAGGCGTGGAGCCGGGCCGATCGGCAGCAGACCGGACGCGCGGCACCAGCCGGAGAGACCCGGGTGGGCGAGGTCCACGTCGACGCGGATCCGGCCCCCGGCCGCACGGGCAATGCCGCGGATCAACGCGCGCGCCTGCTCCTCGTCCGGAGCGACCACCGGGCCGATCACCGTCACGCCGTCCAGCACGGTGCCGAACGCGAACCCGTCGTCCGTCACGTGGACGTGCTCGGCCTCGAACAGCAGCCGGTCCAGCAGCGCTTCTCGCGAGAAGCCCTGCGCGTCGGCGTCGAGCGAGTACACCCGGGCCACGTCGGACGGCGTGATCGGCCGCGAAGCCGGGCCGCCGTCGTCGGCGAGCAGTCCGAGGTGGCCTTCGCAGCCGCCGTCGGCCACGAAGCCGAGGCACTCGTACAGCCGCAGCCCGAAGTCGCTCGCGTGCAGGAACACCGTGGCGTCGCCGGCGGCCGCGACGGCCTCGGACGTCACGCGGCCGCCCAGGCCCTGGCGTGCGTAGCGGGCGGCGACCACGACCATCGAGATCGACGCGACCGGCCCCGTCTCGACCAGGATCGAGGTGGCGGCGAGCCCGCCGTCGGGCGCGTCGATGCCGAAACCGCGCCCGACGTCGAGCAGGATCGACCACTTGCGGTGCTCCCGCGGCCAGTCGCGGTCGGCTCCGAGGTCGAGGCAGGCGGACAGGTCGGCGGGCCCGAGCGGGCGGACGGGAAGCACGCCGCCAGCCTATGCCCGGGGAGGCGTACGCCACACGCGAAGCGACCTGGCGGTAGCTAAGCTCCGCTTCATGAGCAGTGCGACGCAGCCGCTCGGGACTCCGCCCGAGGAAGAACCGGACATCCACACCACGGCCGGCAAGCTCGCGGACCTCTACCGCCGCTACGACGAGGCCGTGCACGCCGGATCCGAGCGCGCCATCGAAAAGCAGCACGCCAAGGGCAAGAAGACGGCCCGCGAGCGCATCGACCTGCTGCTCGACGAGGGGTCGTTCGTCGAGCTCGACGAGCTGGCGCGCCACCGCTCCACGAACTTCGGGCTGGAGAAGAACCGCCCGTACGGCGACGGCGTGGTCTCGGGCTACGGCACCGTCAACGGGCGGCCCGTGTGCGTGTTCTCCCAGGACGTCACGGTCTTCGGCGGCGCGCTCGGCGAGGTGTACGGCGAGAAGATCGTGAAGGTCATGGACCTCGCGATCAAGACCGGTTGCCCGATCATCGGCATGAACGAGGGCGGCGGCGCGCGCATCCAGGAAGGCGTGGTCTCCCTCGGCCTCTACGCCGAGATCTTCCGCCGCAACACCCACGCGTCGGGCGTGATCCCGCAGATCTCGCTGATCATGGGCGCCAACGCCGGCGGCCACGTCTACTCCCCCGCGCTCACCGACTTCGTGGTGATGGTCGACGAGACGTCGCAGATGTTCATCACCGGCCCGGACGTCGTGAAGACCGTGACGGGCGAGGACGTGACCTTCGAGGAGCTCGGCGGCGCGCGCACGCACAACACCAAGTCGGGCGTCGCGCACTACCTGGGCTCCGACGACGAGGACGCGATCGCCTACGTCAAGGAACTGCTGTCGTACCTGCCGCAGAACAACCTGTCCGAGCCGCCGGCCTTCGAGCCGGGTGAGCCTGCCGGGTTCTTCGACGACGTGACCGACACCGACCGCGAGCTCGACACGATCATCCCCGACTCGCCGAACACGCCGTACGACATGCACGAGGTCGTCACCCGCGTGCTCGACGACGGCGAATTCCTCGAGGTCCACGAGCTCTTCGCGCCCAACATTCTCGTGGGCTTCGGCCGCGTCGACGGGCAGAGCGTGGGTGTGGTCGCGAACCAGCCGACGCAGTTCGCCGGCTGCCTCGACATCGCGGCGTCGGAGAAGGCCGCGCGGTTCGTGCGCACGTGCGACGCGTTCAACATCCCCGTGCTCACGTTCGTCGACGTGCCCGGCTTCCTGCCCGGCACCGACCAGGAGTGGAACGGCATCATCCGCCGCGGCGCGAAGCTGATCTACGCGTACGCGGAGGCCACGGTCCCGCTGGTCACGGTGATCACGCGCAAGGCCTACGGCGGCGCGTACGACGTGATGGGCTCCAAGCACCTCGGCGCCGACGTCAACCTGGCCTGGCCGACCGCGCAGGTCGCGGTGATGGGCGCGCAGGGCGCGGCGAACATCGTGCACCGCAAGACGCTCGCGGCCGCCGCGGCCGAGGGCCGCGACGTGGACGCGCTGCGCGCCGAGCTGATCCAGGAGTACGAGGACACGCTGCTGAACCCGTACGCCGCCGCCGAACGCGGGTACGTCGACTCGGTGATCGTTCCGGCGCACACGCGCGGCCACATCACGAAGGCGTTGGCGCTGCTGAAGACCAAGCGCGAAACGCTGCCTCCCAAGAAGCACGGCAACATCCCCCTGTGAGGTCTCCCGTGAGCGATCGCCCCCTGCTCCGCGTCGTCCGCGGCAACCCGGACGACGCCGAACTAGCCGCCCTCACCGCCGTCGTCGCGGCGGTGGCGGCGGCTTCGGGTGGCTCACCCGCGCCTCGGCGGCGAACGTCGTGGTGGAACGACCGCGCGACCCGGCTCGGCACTTCGCCCGCACCGGGCGACGGCGCTTGGCGCGCCTCCGCCCTGCCCCGCTGACCCAAGCACGTCAAACACCCCAATGCGGCGTTCGGTGCGCCGAGCGCACCCAATGCGGCGTTCGGTGCGTTGAGCGCAACCGAAGCCGCATTGGGGCGGTGTGTCAGATGCCGGCGCAGGCGTTCACCACGCGGTCGGCCAGCGCGTCGGTGAACTCGCGCGTGACGGGCGCGCCGGTGACCAGCACGCGGTAGTGGACGGGCCCGATGGCCTGCTCCACCAGGCTGTCGAGCTCCGTGTCGGCCGGGAGTTCGCCGCGGGCGACCGCGCGCTCGAACGGCAGCCGGTCGCGTTCGTGCTGCCCGTGGATCTGCTCCGCGCGCAGCCGCGCGGCCAGCTCCGGGTCGTGCTGCGCCTGGCCGATCAGCGCGCGGAACACGGCGCCGGCGTCGGCCGTGGTCAGGAAGGTCGCGACGGCCGCGAGGTGCTCCCGCAGGTCGCGGCGCAGGTCGCCGTGGTCGGGCGGCACGAGCTCTTCGGCGAGGTCGTCGCCCAGCGCGTCCAGCAGGATGTCCACTTTGGACGGCCACCAGCGGTAGATCGTCTGCTTCGCCACGCCCGCGGCGGCCGCGATGCGCTCGATCGTGAGCCCGGCGAAGCCGTGTTCCACCAGCAGGTCGTCGGCGGCCTCCAGTACGGCGCGGCGTGCGTCCTCGCTGCGGCCGTAGCGGTTCCCGTGGTGCCGGCGCGTGTCCGGTGCGGTGGTGTTTCCCACCTCGGCGAGCCTAATCCGCTTCTAGACAAGACGCAACGTCGCGTCTAGCGTAGGCCGCGGCAAAAGGGGGTCACTCGACATGTGTTCCGCGTGTGGCGTGCCGACGCACGTCCTGGAGGAAGGCGACAGCCCGGTCGCGCCCGCACCGCGCAAGTTCGCCGCGCTGTACAACAAGGACTGCCGCCCGTACCTGTTCGGCGCGGCGCTGGCGATGATGGCTGACAACATCGAGCACGTCATCACGTATTGGGTGCTGTGGGAGAAGTTCCACTCGCCCGCGCTCACCGGCTTCGAGGTGATCAGCCACTGGGTGCCGTTCCTGCTGTTCTCGGTGTACTTCGGCGGGCTGGCCGACCGGCACGACTGCCGGCGGATCATCCAGGCCGCGCAGGCGTTGTTCATGCTCGTGTCGGCGCTGTGGGGGGTGCTGATCCTCACCGACACGCTGCAGGTCTGGAGCGCGTGCGTGCTGCTGATCTTGCACGGCGTCGCGGGCGCCGTGTGGGGTCCGGGCGAACAGCTGATGCTGCACGACTTCGTCGGCCCGGCCGAGCTGCCAAGCGCGGTGCGGCTCAACGCGACCTTCCGCAGCCTGGGGATCCTCTTCGGCCCGGTCGTCGGGTCGGCGCTGCTGCTCGGGCTGGGGCCGGTGGCGGGGATCTTCGTGAACGTCGCGTTCTACCTGCCGCTCACGATCTTCTTGTTCCGCACCAAGTTCACCGGCCACACCCGCGACGGCGGCATCGTGGCGCGCCCGCGCGTGGGGCTGTTCGACTCGGTGCGGGTGCTGCGCGAGGTCGGCGCGAACCCGACGATGGTCGGCATGATCATCCTGGCCGGGCTCGGCGCGTTCTTCGTCGGCGCGTCCCTGCAGAGCTCGATGCCGATCTTCGCCCAGGACCTGGGCGCCGGCAGCGCCGGCAGCGCCGGCACGGCCTACGGCGTGCTCCTGTTCGCCAACGGCGCCGGCGGCGTCCTCGGCGGCATCCTGCTCGAGGCGACGGGCCGCATCAAACCGAGCGTGTTCGCGGCCGTGGTCAGCACGGCGATCTACGGGCTGTCGAGCCTCTTCTTCGCCCTGACCGCGAGCTACCCACTCGCCCTGGTGCTGCTGGTGATCGGCGGCGTGGCGAACCTGGCGTCGATGTCGATCGGGCAGACGGTGGTGCAGCTGCTCGCGAAACCGGCCGAACGGGGCCGTGTGATCGGCGTCTACAACGTTTCCGCCAACGGCCTGCGCGCCGGCAGCGGCTTCACCGTCGGCCTCCTCGGCGCCGCGGTGGGCGTGCACTGGTCCCTGGGCCTGAGCGCAGCCGCACTGACGGTGGGGACGGGGATCTCCGGCTGGTACTCCCTGTGGGGGAAGCGAGCGCGGGAGGCCCGGAAGCAGCTGCAGCACGTGGCTGGCTGACGGGTTGCGTCGTTCCGGGTGCCAGGCAGGCCGCCGAGCCGCTGCGGCCGCCGCCTCCGCGCACCGCAGTACTGCGAACCGCGCCGATCCGCGGCCACCCACCTCGACAGCGCGGCAACCGTGGCCACCGCCGCACCCGGTGGCCACGGCCACCCGCCCCGGCACCGCGAGACGCCGATCCTCCGAGACACCCGGCGCCACCTCCCACCGCAGCACCGCAGCCCGCGCCGATCCGCCGCACCACCCGCCCGTCATCCCTTCTCGGGGGCGGCGGGCGGCGTCGTTTCCGCTGGTCACGCACAGCAACCGCCGTTTTTGTCGGTGCCGCGGATTACCGTGTCGGCATCGGGTCCAAGCCTTGCCATCACCGTGCGCGACAGCGCGCTCACCAGCGCAAATCGCACTGGACCCGCCTCTACTCAACACCGTATAGTCCACACGGAATAACCACGCCGGATCACTCGAAAGGATCAACAGCCATGGTTGCGGCGAAGCTGACCGCTCTGGGGGTGGCCGTGCTGGAGCTGCTGCACGAGAAGCCGATGCACCCCTACGAGATGGCTCAGCTCATGCGCGAGCGGTACGTGGACCAGCGCGTGAAGCTGAAGGCCGGGTCGCTCTACCACACCGTGGAACGGTTGCAGCACAACGGTTTCGTCGAGATCGTCGACACGCAGCGCGACGGCCGGCGGCCCGAACGGACCGTGTACGCGATGACGACGGCCGGCCGGGACGTGTTCGAGCAGCGGGCGCGGGAGATGCTGGGCGACGTCGCCCAGGAGTACCCGGAGTTCCTCAGCGGGCTGGCGGTCATCGACGACCTCGGCCGGGACAAGTCGCTGGTCGAGCTGGAGCACCGCCTCACGCTGCTGCGCGCGAGCGTCGCGGCGGACCAGGTCATGTTCGAGAAGGTGCGGAACAAGGCGGTCCCGGAGATCTACTGGCTCGACTTCCGCTACGCCGCCGCCCACCGGGTTTTCGAGCTCGAGTGGTGCGAACGCCTGTACGCCGACCTTTCCTCAGGGCGCATCCGGTTCCAGGACGAGAAGCCCTCCCTCAGCCTCATCACCAAGGAAGACCATGAACGCAAGACAAGCTAACCCGTGGGCCGCGCTGGGCGCGTTGTGCCTGGGGTTCTTCATGATCCTGCTGGACACCACCATCGTGTCCATCGCCGTGCCGAACATGCTGAGCAAGCTCAACACGGGCTTGAACTCCGTGGTGTGGGTGATCAGCGTCTACCTGCTGACCTACGCCGTGCCGATGTTGTTCACCAGTCGCCTGGGTGACCGCTTCGGGCCGAAGCGGGTGTTCCTCGCCGGCCTGATCGTGTTCACGGGCGCGTCACTGTGGTGCGGCCTGTCCGGCAGCGTCGAGATGCTCATCGCGGCCCGCGCCGTGCAGGGCCTCGGTGCCGCGCTGATGACGCCGCAGACGCTGGCGTTCATCACGCACCTGTTCGCGCCCGCCAAGCGCGGCCCGGCGATGGGCGCGTGGGGCGGCGTCGCCGGCCTGGCCACCATTGCGGGCCCGCTGCTGGGCGGCGTGCTGGTCGACCACCTCGGCTGGGAGTGGATCTTCTTCGTCAACGTACCGATCGGCGTGATCGCCATCGTCCTGACGGTGCTGCTCGTGCCCGACTGGCAGCCGAAACACGCGCACGCGTTCGACTTCATCGGCATCTTCCTGTCGGCGGCGGGCCTGTTCTGCCTGGTGTTCGGTGTGCAGAACGGCCAGCAGTACGACTGGGGCACGGTCTTCGCCGGCATCACGGTGTTCGAGTTCATCGGCGCCGGCGTGGTGCTGCTGGTGGCGTTTGTGCTGTGGCAGAAGTACAACCGCCGCGAACCGCTCGTGCCGCTCGCCGTGTTCGGCAACCGCAACTTCTCCGCGGGCACGCTCACGGCCACCACCGTCGGCTTCACGATGACCGGCATGTTCCTGCCGCTGATCATCTACATCCAGACGGTGCTCGGCCTGAGCCCCACGCTTGCCGGTGTGCTGACCGCGCCGATGTCGCTGCTGTCGGGTGTCATCGCGCCGTTCGTGGGCCGCGCGTCGGACCGCATCAACGGCAAGTACCTCGTGATGGGCGGCCTTTCGCTGCTCGCGCTGGGCATCGGCATCATCGCCGTGCAGGCCGGCCCGGACACCAGCCCGTGGGCGCTGATCCCGGCCCTGCTCGTCTGCGGTCTCGGCATCGGCTGCATCTTCTCGCCGATGAGCAACCTGACCATGGCCTCGGTGCAGCCCCAGCTCGCCGGCACCGCGTCGGGCATCTTCAACACCGCCCGCCAGGTCGGCGGCGTCCTCGGCAGCGCGGCCATCGGCGTGCTCCTGCAGGCCCGCATCAGCGCCTCCATCGCCGACGAGGCCACCACCGCCGCGACCCAGCTGCCCGAGCAGTACCGCCAGCCCTTCGCCGACGGCATCGCCCACGCCGCGGCGTCCACCGGCGAATTCGGCGCCTCCGGCGGCCCCGCGCCCATCCCGGGCCTCCCCGCCGACGTCGCCGCCCAAGCGGGCCGCCTCGCCTCCGAAGCCGTCCACAACGGCCTCACCGACGCCGCCCGCGCCACCCTGATCCTGCCCATCGCCGTGCTGCTCCTGGGCGTCGTCTCGGCCGCGTTCCTGCGCCGCGTCACCCCCCGCCCCGCCCCGACACCCACCACCCCGACCACCTCGGAAACCCCAGTCACCGCCTGACCCGACAGGCACGGCGAGCCTCGTGAGCGCCTGAGCTTCAACTCGCGCTCACGAGGCTCGGCTGGGGTACGGCAAAGCAAGCGCGAGGCCACCCGGCGGCGGGGTTGTCCCTGGCGGCACCACCGCGGACGAGCGTTGGCCGGCAGTAGGCCCCAAGGCGGCGTGGACCGGCGACGCCGGCGGCGGCCGACAGCTGCGGGCCACCGCGCCCGTATCCGGCCGAGCGGGCCAGTCAGTCCGAACAATCCTCCGCGGCCTCGACGTGCAAAGACGTGCTGCCCCTCGGCCGCCGGTGCGGGAGTCGGGGCCGAGGGGCGGCACGTTTACCGCGGGAGAAGAAAGTCGAGGGGCGCGGGCCGGCGGCAGGGTCAGCCGCGAAGGGGTGGGGAGCTCTTCAGGACCTCAGTGCCACCAGCGCGAACAGGGTCGCGGTGTTTCGGCGCGCGCAGGCGCGACCACCACGCGGAGCGCAGCCTGGTCGGCGGCGTGGATTCCGTCACCCGGACCGTCATGCGGCACCGTGGTCCCTTCCCGGCATCTGCCTTGATACCGTCGAGGCGAGCTGAGGTCGATATGTTGCGAGCAACAACAAACTAGCTCCACGGTCGGGTGTTGCAGGTCACAATTCGGCAACGCTCGCTACGCGCGGTAGCTTTCACCCGTGCGTCTCGTACTTGCTTCCCAGTCCCCCGCCCGTCTCGCGTTGTTGCGCGCCGCCGGTCTTGAGCCGAGCGTCGTGGTGTCCGGTGTCGATGAGGACGCCGTGGCGGCGGCGCTCACCGATCCGGCGCCCGACGAGCTGGTGATGGCGCTGGCCGCGGCCAAGGGCAACGCCGTGTTCGCCGAAGTGGCCGGCATCCACGCCGACGCGGTGATCGTGGCGTGCGACTCGATGCTGTCGATCGGTGGCGAGATGGTCGGCAAGCCCGGCACGCCCGAGGTCGCGCGGCGGCGGTGGGAGGTGATGGCCGGCAACTCCGGCGAGCTGCTGACCGGCCACGCGATCATCCGCGTCGAAAACGGCCACCGCACCAAGGAAGCCGCCGGCACGCAGCGCACCACCGTCCACTTCGGACGGCCCAGTGCCGAGGAGCTCGACGCCTACATCGCCACCGGCGAGCCGCTGCAGGTGGCGGGCGCGTTCACGCTCGACGGGCTCGGCGGCTGGTTCGTCGAGGGCATCGAGGGCGACCCGTCGAGTGTCATCGGGCTCAGCCTGCCGCTCGTACGCCGTCTGCTGACCGAGGTCGGCGTGAGTGTCGTGGATCTCTGGACCGCTCCCACATCCTGAGAAGACTTTCACTCCACCGAGTGATCGAAGAAAGTTCATGTTCGGCCCGGTTCGGGCCTGAACGGGAACTTTCGACCTCTGGGGTGGCTTCGTGTCCTTCCTCCGCGCGTACACCAAACCTCGAGTCTTCGCGGCCGCCGTGATCGGTTCGCTCGTCGTCGGCGCCCTGCTGGGCGTTCTCGCCAGGACGACGGGCGCCACCACACTCACCGAAGTGCTGCACCAGATCGGCTCGATCTTCACGACGCTGCTGCAGATCGCGGTGATCCCGCTGGTCTTCACGGCGATCGTGGTCGGCATCACGAGCCTGCGCGGCCTCGGCGGCGGGCGCACGGCCGCGCGGCTCGGCGGCCGCACGGTGCTGTGGTTCGCCATCACGTCGTTCATCGCGTCGCTCATCGGCATCGCGATCGGCAAGCTGTTCAACCCGGGCGCCGGCGGCCTCGGCGCGGGCATCGCGGCCACGGCGAAGAACGCCGACAAGGCCGCGAAGAGCGTGAGCGACTGGGGCTCCTGGGACGCCTTCATCAACGGCCTGCTCCCCCAGAACTTCTTCTCCGCCTTCGCGGAAGGCAACACGCTGCAGGTGCTCTTCCTCGCCGTGCTGATCGGCGCCGCGGCCTACAGCCTCGGCGACAAGGCGAAGCCGTTCGTCGATTTCACCACGAGCGTCTTCGAGATCATCCAGCGCTACCTCGGCTGGATCGTGCGCCTGGCCCCGCTCGGCATCGCCGGCCTGATCGGCGCGGCCGTGTCCAACTACGGCGATGCCCTCTTCCGCCCGCTGCTGTCCACCACGGCCGCGGTCTACGTCGGCTGCCTGCTGGTGCTGTTCGTCGTCTACCCGATCCTGCTGAGGTTCGTCGCCAAGATCAGCCCGGCCACGTTCTTCGCCAAGGCCGGCACGGCGATCCAGTTCGCGTTCGCCTCGCAGTCCTCCGCCGCGACGCTGCCGCTCACCCGTCAGGCCGCGGTGAACCTGGGTGTCGCACCGTCCTACGCCGCCTTCGCCACCCCGCTCGCCAGTGCGACCAAAATGGACGGTTGCGCGGCCGTTTTCCCGGCCATCGGCGCCATCTTCATCGCCAACCTGTCGGGTGTGCAGCTGAGCATCGGGCAGTACGTGGGCATCGTCGTGGTCGCCGTGCTCGGCGCGCTCGCCACCGCGGGCACCACGGGCTGGCTCACGGCGCTCACGCTCACCACGGCGTTCATCGGCCTCGACGCCAAGCAGGTGGCGCTGGGCATCGCCCTCATCTACTCCGTGAACCCGATCATGGACATGATGCGCACGGCCACCAACGTCGCCGGCCAGATCGTGGTCCCGACCATCGTCGCGCGCGCCGAAGGCCTGCTCGACGACACGGTGCGCGACGCCCCGGTCGCCAAGGCCAAGGCCGAACCCGTCAGCGCCTAGTACGAACCCGACGGCGGCTGGGCACCGGCGAAAGCAGCAACAGCCGAGCTCAGCCGCCGTCCGCACACGGCCGCAGCTCCGAGGCCCGCACCTCGACCTGCGGCCACCCCCTCAGATCCGACGGCGACACCACCGTCCGAGTACAGCCCAGCTCGGTACCGCTCAGCTGGTAGACCTCGGCGAGCACCGGTGCGGCCTGGCACTTGGGCGTGCCCGGTGTCGCATCCGGACACTCGTGCCGCACGACGATCACGTCGGGCCGGCCGTCGGTGTTGACGTCGAACAGCGAAAGCGTGCCGGCGTCGGCGAAGTAGGGCTTCCCGAAGTCACGCCACACGCCGCCCGAGCCGATCAGCAGCTCGCCGTACGCCCCACCCGCGCCGTCGCCCCCGCCGACGTCGCCGGTCACGAGGCACGCCGACGTCTCCCCCGCGATGCAGCGCAACGACTGCGCGTTGAGCTTCGCCCCCATCGTGGTGATCGCGAGCTCGAACTCCGTGCCCGGCTGCGGCCCCACCTGCACGCGCCCCCAACCGCCGGACGCGTCGGAGAGCAACACGACCGGGGTACCGCCCACGGTCATCGCGGCCAGCTGGCGGCACGCACCGCTGCCGCAGGTCGCCGTGGTGGGCGCCGCCGGCTCCAGGCTCACGGGCGGAACGCCGGGCGCACCGTCGGGTTTCGGCCGCAGCACGACGACGACCACCAGCGCCGCCACCGTCACCACGGCGGCGAGCACCGCCGTGAGCAGCGCGGACCGTGGGGTCCGGGTCGGCGAAGTCCGCATATCCGAGACTGTAGGCGACCTTGCGGACGGTGTCCGTCTATGTTGTTCCCGTGACGAACCCCAACCTCCCCCCGGCCCTGTACCTGCCGACCGGACCGGTCTCCGGCACCACCGACGGCGGCACCGGTGCCAACATCGAGCTGCGCCGCACCCCCGACGGCCGCGTGGCCCTGGTCGCGTTCACCGCGCTCGACCGGCTGATCGACTGCTGCGGCGAGCACCAGCCGTGGATCATGATCAACACCGAGCACCTGCCGAAGATCCACCAGGTCAACCCCTACGACGTGATCGTGCTCGACTCCGAACTCCCGGTCGAGCTGCGCCACACCGCGCGGGTATAACGAAACCACCGGGTGGTCCAGCTCTCATCCCAGCGGGTAGTGCGGTCCGTAGACTCCGGGACACCAGGCAGTGGAGCTCACGGGAGGTACCGGGTGACCGAGCAGGACGTCGCGAGCACGGGTGGTCCGGTGACCAAGATCCTCGTCGCCAACCGCGGTGAGATCGCGGTCCGCGTGATCAGGGCGGCGAAGGACGCGGGTCTCGAAAGTGTGGCCGTGTACGCCGATCCCGACCGCGACGCACCCCACGTGCGCCTGGCCGACGAAGCGTTCGCGCTGGGCGGCACGACCGCCGCCGAGAGCTACCTCTCCATCGACAAACTCCTCGACGTGGCCAAGCGTTCCGGCGCCGACTCCGTCCACCCGGGATACGGGTTCCTGTCGGAGAACGCCGATTTCGCCCAGGCCGTACTGGATGCCGGGCTCACGTGGATCGGCCCCAGCCCACAGTCCATTCGCGACCTCGGCGACAAGGTGACCGCGCGGCACATCGCGACGCGCGCCGGCGCACCGCTGGTGCCCGGCACCAAGGAGCCGGTGAAGAACGCCGACGAGATCATCGCGTTCGCCGACGAGCACGGTCTGCCCGTGGCGATCAAGGCGGCGTTCGGCGGCGGCGGGCGCGGCCTCAAGGTCGCCCGTACGCGCGAGGAAATCCCCGAGCTGTTCGAATCCGCGACGCGCGAGGCGGTGGCCGCGTTCGGCCGCGGCGAGTGCTTCGTGGAGCGCTATCTCGACAAGCCGCGCCACGTCGAGGCGCAGGTGCTGGCCGACCAGCACGGCACCGCGATCGTGGTCGGCACGCGCGACTGCTCGCTGCAGCGCCGCCACCAGAAGCTCGTCGAGGAGGCGCCCGCGCCGTTCCTCACCGACGACCAGCGCGCCCGGATCCACTCCTCGGCCAAGGCGATCTGCAAGGAGGCCGGTTACTACGGCGCCGGCACCGTCGAGTACCTCGTGGCCACCGACGGCACCATCTCCTTCCTCGAGGTGAACACCCGCCTGCAGGTGGAACACCCCGTTTCCGAGGAGACGACCGGCCTCGACCTCGTGCGCGAGATGTTCCGCATCGCGCGCGGTGAGAAGCTGCGCATCACCGAAGACCCCGAGCCGCGCGGGCACTCGATCGAGTTCCGCATCAACGGCGAGGACGCCGGCCGAGGCTTCCTCCCGGCGCCGGGCACGGTCACGAAGTTCATCTCGCCCAACGGCCCCGGCGTGCGCGTCGACTCCGGCGTGGAGTCCGGCAGCGTGATCGGCGGCCAGTTCGACTCGATGCTCGCGAAGCTGATCGTCACCGGTTCCGACCGCAACAACGCCCTCGAGCGCAGCCGGCGCGCGCTGGCCGAGTTCGTGGTGGAGGGCATGGCGACCGTGCTGCCCTTCGACCGCGTGATCGTGGACGACCCGGCGTTCATCGGCGACGAAAACGGCTTCTCCGTGCACACGCGCTGGATCGAGACCGAGTTCGACAACAAGATCGAGCCGTTCACCGCACCCGACACCGAGGCCGAGGAAGAAGCGCCGCGGCAGAACGTGGTGGTCGAGGTCGGCGGCCGGCGGCTCGAGGTGTCGCTGCCGGGCGGCTTCGCGCTCGAAGGCGCGGGCGGCGGGGCGACGGCCACGAAGGCCAAGCCGCGCAAGCGCTCGGGCGGTGCGAAGGCAGCGGTGAGTGGCGACGCCGTCACGGCGCCGATGCAGGGCACGATCGTTAAGATCGCCGTGGAGGAAGGCCAGCACGTCGAAGCGGGCGAGCTGATCGTGGTCCTCGAGGCGATGAAGATGGAAAACCCGGTCACGGCGCACAAAGCGGGCACCGTCACGGGGCTTTCCGTCGAGGTCGGCGCCGCCGTGACTCAGGGAACGCAACTTCTGGAGCTCAAGGACTGAAGTTGTGCTGAATGTCGTGGGTCCGCAGGCCCGGGGCGGCATACCATCATCGGTGTGACAGAGGTGCCGTCTCCGCAACTGCGGATCAGCGACCAGGAACGGGAATCCGCGCTGAATGCGCTCGGTGAGCACATGAGCGCGGGGCGGATCGACATCGACGAGTACGGCGAGCGCTCGGCGCGCATCACCGCGGCCAAGACGCGGGGTGAGTTGGCGGGGTTGTTCGACGACCTGCCCGCTCCGCACCCGGTGTACGGCGGCGCGGCGCCCGTCGCTGCTCCCGCCGCGCCTCCGGTTCCCGCCCCGGCCCCGCAGACGGCAGTGGCCCGGCCGGACGGCTGGAACGGTGGCCAGCGAGCAGTGGCCGCGCTGGTGCCGCTGGTGTGGATCGCGACCATCGCGCTGATCGCGACCAGCACGCTGCCCGCGTGGCCGCTGGTCATCGCGCCGATCGCGCTCAGCATCATCGGCCGAGCACTGTGGGGCCACGGCGGCGACCGCTACGACCATCGGGACCGCGCGCGCCGCGAACACCGGCTCGACCACCGCGAGGCTCGTCGGGAAATTCGCGACGAGTTCCGCGACCGCCGCCGACGAGACCGCTGGTGAGGCGGCCCCCGTGCCCGACATGCGGCTGAGCGACGAGGAACGCCAGGACGCGCTGGACGTGCTTTCCGAGCACGTCCGCACCGGCCGCCTGGACGTCGACGAATACGGCACCCGTTCGGCCAAGGTCACGGCCGCCAAGCGGGTCAGCGACCTGGAACCCCTCTTCGACGACCTGCCCTCACCCCGGCCGAGCGCGCTGCTGGCGATTCCGCGGGCCGGGGCCACCGCCGTGCCTGCCCCGAGCCCCGCCGGCGACAGCGCGTTGATGCGCTTCGCGCTGCGGTTCGCCGTGCCGATCGCCGTGGTGGTGGCGATCGCGGTGTTCGTGCTCTCGCGCGGGCGGCTCATCCTCGTTTTCGCGCTGCCCTTGGCCATCCTGCTGATCACGGGCTGGCGCCGGCGCTGATCCACCGATCGGTGGAGGCCGGCGTCGAACGGTGGACCCCCGCGGCGGCGTCGAGCTGCGAGAATCGCGCCCATGATGGGTGTGGTGCCGGGTGCCGTGCACCCGCGCGGGGAGCGGCTGGCCGGGCCGCTGTTCGCCGCGATCGGGATCGTGGTGCTCGCGGTGTGCACGATCTGGGCGGCGGGTGACCACGTCGGCACGGTGACGCTCGTCGTCGCGGGCCTGTCGGCGGCGTGGCTGCTGTTGCTCGTGCCGCTGTTCCCGCTACGGGAGCGGCACCCGTGGCTCGCGGTCGGGTTCTTCGCCGGGCTGCTCGCCGGGGCGGCCGCCCTGACGACGCTCGACACCACGTACACCGCCTTCGCGTCGGTTGGTTACCCCATCGCGTTCGTGCTGTTCGCCGCGCGCTGGAGCGTCTTCGCCGTGACCGCGACGGCCGCGATTCCCTTGCTGGCCAAGGAAATCTTGGGCACGGACACGCCGGCGCCGGCGTGGGTGTCCGTGGCTTCGGTCGTCGGGCCGATGCTGTACGCCGCGTGGTTCGTCGGCGCGGAGAACGACAAACGGCGGCGCGCCAACGCGGCCCTTGCCGAGGCCAACGCCCGCCTCGAAACCGCGCTCGAGGAGAACGCCGGGCTCCACGCGCAGCTGCTCACCCAGGCGCGCGAGGCCGGCGTGCACGACGAACGCCAGCGCATGGCCCGCGAAATCCACGACACCCTCGCGCAGGGCCTCACCGGCATCGTCACGCAGCTGCAGGCCGCGGACCGGGCTTCGTCCGCGGACTCCCGGCAGCGGCACCTCAGCCAGGTCCACACGCTCGCCAAGGACAGCCTCACGGAGGCCCGCCGCGCCGTGCAGGCGTTGCGGCCCGAGCCACTCACGGACTCGCGCTTGCCCGACGCACTGGCGGAACTGGCGCGGCGCGCCACCGGCACCTCGGGCGTCGCCGTGACCGCCCACACGAGTGGTGAACCCGTGCCGCTGCTGCCGGAGCTGGAGGTGACGTTGTACCGCGTCGCACAGGAAGCCTTGGCCAACGCGGAAAAACACGCCCGCGCCTCGCGGATCGCCGTTTCCTTGACCTACGCCGGCGAGGTGGTGCTCCTCGACGTCCGTGACGACGGCGCCGGCTTCGACCCCGCCTCACCGGAGCGCGGCGACGGCACCGGCTTCGGCCTGCAGGCGATGCGCCAGCGCGTGCGGCGCGTGGCGGGGACGTTCGCGCTCGAATCGGCGCCGGGCGAAGGCACCGCGGTCAACGTGCAGCTCCCGGCCATCCCGGCGGACCGATGATCCGCCTCCTGCTCACCGACGACCACCCCATCGTCCGCGACGGCCTGCGCGGCGCGTTCGAGGGCTGCGCCGACATCGAGGTGATCGGCGAGGCCGCCACGGGCGTCGAGGCCCTGGCCTTCGTCGCACGCCACCACCCCGACGTCGTCCTCATGGACCTGCGCATGCCCGAACTCGACGGCGTCGGCGCGATCCGCCGGCTCGCCGCCGAGCACCGCGCGGTGCGCGTCCTGGTCCTCACCACCTACGACTCCGAGGCCGACGTCCTGCCCGCCATCGAGGCAGGCGCCACCGGATACCTGCTGAAGGACGCGCCCGTCGCCGATCTGCAGCACGCCGTGCGCGCCGCCGCCCGCGGCGAGTCGGTGCTCGCACCCGCTGTGGCTGCGCGCCTGATGGCGCCGCTTCGACGTCCGGCGCCGGGCGCATTGACTGCCCGCGAACTCGACGTGTTGCGCCTGGTCGCGGCCGGTGCGACCAACCGCGCGGCGGCGAACCAGCTGTTCATCAGCGAGGCCAGCATCAAGACCCACCTGCTGCACGTCTACGCCAAGCTGGGCGTGAACGACCGCGCGGCCGCCGTCGGCGAGGCGTACCGGCGCGGGCTGCTCTGACCGATCCGTCGGTGACGCCGGCCCGAAATCGCGTCCAACCGGCCGCTCGACCAGAGTGGCGCACCCGTCATGCGGAAGCGCTGAGCACCCGACTCTGGTTACCCTCGTGACGTGGAACCCGTGGAGATCAACGCGGGCGCGTACTACCTGCGCCAGCTGCGGGCGGACCGGCACCTCGACGACCGGGCCGCGCTGATGGAGGCGTTCGCCGATCCCGAGCACCGGCGGTACGTGCTGAACTACCGGCTGCGAACGCTCGACGAAGCCACCGAGTACATCGCGCTGCGCACGGCGCAGTGGTCGTGCGACGAGCGGTGCTCGTGGGCGGTCGCGGAGCCGACGACCGGGCGGCTGCTCGGGGAGGTCGGGTTGCGGGACCTGGACCTGACGTTCGACACGGCCGAAGCGTCCGTCTGGACGCATCCCACGGAGCGCGGCAAGGGCGTGGCGAGCACGGCGCTCAGCGCGGCCCTCCGCTACGGCTTCGGCGGGCTCGGGCTGCAGGAGATCAGCTACCGGCACGAGGAGAGCAACGTCGTGTCGGCGTCGGTCGCCGCGAAGTGCGGGTTCACGTACGTGGGGCCGGAGCGGACGCCGGCGCCGACCGGCGAGCCGTTGATCAGGTGGATTCGCAAGGCCTGAACCAGCGGTGAAAATTCAGCGACGGTGAATCGCCGTGGAGGGCACCTCGTGGTGCCCTCCACGGCAACGACGGAACCTCAGCTCACCGGCTCGATGATGCCCGACCGAGCCTCCGGCGCCGCGGCGCGAAGCGCGTCCGCCGACTCGTCCGTCGGCTGCGACTGCGATTCGCGTTCGGCCTGCACGCGGGCCGTGTAGACGTCGACCTCGCGCTTGATCGTCTCCGCGGACCAGCCCAGCACCTCGCCGACGAGGCGCGCGACCTGGTCGGCGCAGTCGGCGCCGCGGTGGGCGTACTCGATGGAGATGCGGGTGCGCCGCGCGAGCACGTCTTCCAGGTGCAGCGCGCCTTCGTGGCTGGCGGCGTAGACGACCTCGACACCCAGGTAGTCGGGCGCGGAGTCGATCGGCTTGAGCAGCTCCGGGCGGCCGTCGGCCAGCGCGAGCACCTCGTGGACCAGCGAGCCGTAGCGGTCGAGCAGGTGCCGCACGCGGTACGGGTGCAGGCCGTGCTGCGCGGCCAGGTGGTCGGCCTGGTTCACGAGCGCGTGGTAGCCGTCGGCACCGACGAGCGGCACCTGGTCCGTGATGGACGACGGCGGCCGGCCCGGCAGGTCCACCACGGCCGCGTCGACGGCGTCGGCCGCCATCACGCGGTACGTCGTGTACTTGCCACCGGCGATGGCGACCAGGCCCGGCGCGACGCGCGCGACGGCGTGCTCACGCGAGAGCTTCGACGTCTCCTCGCTTTCGCCCGCCAGCAGCGGACGGAGGCCGGCGTACACACCCTCGATGTCGTCGTGCGTGAGCGGGGTGGCCAGCACCGTGTTCACGTGGTCGAGGATGTAGTCGATGTCGTGCTTCGTGGCCGCGGGGTGCGCCAGGTCGAGGTGCCAGTCGGTGTCCGTGGTCCCGACGATCCAGTGGTTGCGCCACGGGATGACGAACAGGACAGATTTTTCAGTGCGCAGGATCAGCCCAGACTCCGAGACGATCCGGTCACGCGGCACCACGATGTGCACGCCCTTGCTCGCGCGCACGCGGAACCGCCCGCGCCCGCCCGAGAGGCGCTGCAGCTCGTCGGTCCAGACACCCGTGCAGTTGATGACCGCGCCGGCCTGGATCTCCGTTTCACGCCCGTCCTCGACGTCCCGCACCCGCACGCCCGAGATGCGGTCGGCTTCGCGCAGAAAACCCACCACCTGGGTCGACGTGCGCACCACGGCGCCGTAGTGCGCGGCGGTGCGGGCGACGGTCATGGTGTGGCGGGCGTCGTCGGACTGCGCGTCGTAGTAGCGGATGCCACCGATCAAGGCCGACCTTTTCAACGCAGGAACCATCCGCAAAGCACCCGCGCGGGTGAGGTGCTTCTGCCCCGGAACGGACCGCGCACCGCCCATCGTGTCGTACATCAACAGGCCCGCGGCGGTGTACGGCCGCTCCCACCCGCGGTGGGTCAGCGGGTACAGGAAGCTCACCGGCTTGACCAGGTGCGGGGCCAGCTTGGTCAGCATCAGCTCGCGCTCGTGGAGCGCTTCGCGGACCAATCCGAACTCCAGCTGTTCCAGGTAGCGCAGGCCACCGTGGAAGAGCTTGCTCGACCGGCTGGACGTGCCGGATGCCAGGTCACGGGCCTCTACGAGGGCCACGCGCAGGCCGCGCGTCGCCGCGTCGAGTGCTGTCCCGGCACCCACGACCCCACCGCCGATCACGACCAGGTCGAAGGTCTCCTTGCCGAGGCGCTGCCAGGATTCCTCACGCGCCGCCGGTCCCAGCTTCGCTTCCGTCACAGCGCCTGCCCTCCTTGCAACTTACGGTTGTACACACTCCCAGCATCGCACGAGGACCGAGCGTTCCGCCCAACCGGAAACTTGTCCGTTCCGGCGAGGCAGAGCAGCATGGTAGGTCTCGACGCAAGGAGGCGTCGAATTGAGAGGGGAAGCGATGAGCGAGCAAAACTCTCAGAGGTCAAACGCTTGGAGCCGACTACGCTCGAACATTGGCGGCGAAATGCTCGCCGAGTTTCTCGGGACAGCCGTCATCATCCTGCTCGGCTGTGGCTCGGTCGCGGTCGCGGTGGTCGGTCTCCCCGGATCCGGCCGGCAATCGGTCGACTTCGGTGCGTCCAACTGGCTGATTATCGCGTTCGGCTGGGGCTTCGCGGTGATGTTCGCGGTCTACATGACAGCCGGCGTCAGCGGCGCGCACCTCAACCCGGCGGTGACTCTGGCCTTCGCCGTGCGGCGGAAGTTCGCCTGGGCCAAGGTGGCGCCGTTCTGGTTGGCCCAGGTACTCGGCGCGCTGGCCGGCGCCGCAGTGGTCTACGCCGTCTACCACGACGCCATCGACGCCTTCAACGCAGCGCAAAACCCACCACTGTCGCGACCGGACTCATTGGGCACGTTCTCGATCTTCGCGACTTTCCCGGCCAAGTACTTCGGCGGCGGGGTGTGGGGACCGCTGCTCGACCAGATCGTCGGCACTGCGATCCTCGTCGGGATCATCGCGGCGTTGATCGACAACCGGAACAACGCCCCCGAGAGCAACCTGGGGCCGGCCCTGATCGGCTTCGTAGTCGTAGGGATCGGGCTGTCGTACGGCACGAACGCCGGTTACGCGATCAACCCGGCGCGTGACTTCGGACCGAGGCTGCTGACCTTGTTCGAAGGGTGGGGGAACAAGGCGTTCCCCGGCAACGGTGACTGGTTCAGCAACTACTGGTGGATCCCGATCGTCGGGCCACTCGTCGGTGGCTTGGTCGGCATCCTGATCTACGACCTGCTCATCGGCCAGGTCCTCACGGCGCGGGAGAAGGCTCCCGGTGAGTTCCTGCCTGAGCCGGGACGGGTCCCTGCCGACCAATCGGCGGAAGGCCAGCGGACGGCCGCCGAATGACCGACAAGATCGCCGTTCCGACGGATCTCGCCAGAGCGAGGGAGCAACGATGACTTCGTACGTAGCCGCGATCGACCAGGGCACCACGTCGACTCGCTGCATGATCTTCGACCACTCCGGACGGGTGGTCGCCGTCGACCAGCGCGAGCACGAGCAGATCTTCCCGAAGGCCGGCTGGGTCGAGCACAACGCCGAGGAGATCTGGGAGAACACGCGCGCCGTCGCCGCGGGCGCGCTCGCCAAGGCGGACCTGACCTCGAAGGACATCGCCGCCGTCGGCATCACCAACCAGCGCGAGACCGCGCTGGTGTGGGACCGGACCACCGGCAAGCCGGTGTACAACGCGATCGTCTGGCAGGACACGCGCACGGACAAGATCGTCGGCGAGCTCGGCGCGCTGGGCGGCGGCCAGGAACGCTATCGCCAGAAGGTCGGCCTCCCGCTGGCGACGTACTTCTCCGGCCCGAAGGTCAAGTGGATCCTCGACAACGTCGACGGCGCCCGAGCGAAAGCCGAGGCCGGTGACCTGATCTTCGGCAACATGGACACCTGGGTGCTGTGGAACATGACGGGCGGCGTCGACGGCGGCATCCACGTCACCGACCCGACCAACGCGTCTCGCACGCTGTTGATGGACCTCGAGACGCTGCAGTGGGACGCGGACATCGCCGCTGAGATGGGCATTCCGCTCTCGATGCTGCCGGAGATCCGCTCGTCGTCGGAGGAATACGGCAAGGTCCGCGAAAAGGGCGCGCTCGCGGGTGTGCCGATCGCCGGGATCCTGGGCGACCAGCAGGCCGCGACGTTCGGCCAGGCGTGCCTGTCGCCCGGCGAGGCCAAGAACACCTACGGCACCGGCAACTTCGTGCTGCTCAACACCGGCACTGAAAAAGTCATGTCGGACAACGGCCTGCTCACCACGGTCTGCTACAAGATCGGCTCCAACGACACGGTCTACGCGCTCGAGGGATCGATCGCCGTCACCGGTTCGCTGGTGCAGTGGCTGCGAGACAACCTGGGCATGATCGCCTCGGCCGCCGAGATCGAAGAGCACGCCCGCACGGTCGAGGACAACGGCGGCGCGTACTTCGTGCCGGCGTTCTCCGGCCTGTTCGCGCCGTACTGGCGCTCGGACGCGCGCGGCGCGATCGTCGGCCTCACGCGGTTCGTCAACAAGGGCCACCTCGCGCGGGCCGTGCTCGAGGCGACCGCGTTCCAGTCGCGTGAGGTCATCGATGCGATGAACGCCGACTCCGGCGTGCCGCTGAAGTCGCTGAAGGTCGACGGCGGCATGGTCGTGAACGAGCTGCTCATGCAGTTCCAGGCCGACATCCTCGGCGTGCCCGTGATCCGGCCGGTGGTGGCCGAGACCACCGCGCTGGGCGCGGCCTACGCGGCCGGGCTGGCCGTCGGGTTCTGGGCGTCGGAGGACGACATCCGCACGAACTGGGCGCAGGACAAGCAGTGGGACCCGTCGATGGACGAGTCGCGCCGCGAGTCGGAGTACCGCAACTGGAAGAAGGCCGTGACGAAGACGTTCGACTGGGTCGACTGACCCGCTGCTTCGGCCGGCGAACGGCCCCCGTCCGGGTTCGGGCGGGGGCCGTTCGCGTTCGTGGAAACGGCTGTGCGGCGTCGTCCGGGTCAGGCGCCCCAGCCCTCTTGGGTCCCGGACTGCTCGTTGGGCGCCATGAGCTGGAAGGACGCGCCCTGGTTGTCCTTGGCCATGAGCATCCGCCCGAACGGCGTGTCCACCGGGTTCTCGGTCACGGTGCCGCCCAGCTCGGGGATCTTGGCCGCCGCGGCGTCGACGTCGGCGGACCAGAAGTAGGTCATCCAGCCCGGTTCGTAGTCGCCGTTCGCCTGGCCGAGGCCGCCGGTCGGGCGGCCGTCGATGTCGAGGGTGGCGTAGGTGAACTCGTCGTTGGAGATGTCGTTGAACGAGTAGCCGAAGACGTTGCCGTAGAACGTCTTGGCGGCGGCGAAGTCGCGGGACATGTTCTCGTTCCACGCGAGCGCGCCCGGCGCGAGCGTGACCTCCGTGCCCTTGTGCTGACCGGCCTGCCAGAGGCCGAACACCGAACCCGTCGAGTCCGTCGCGATCGCCATACGGCCCTGGGTCATCACGTCCATCGGCGGGGCGACGACGTGGCCGCCGGCCTCGGTGATGGCGGCCACCGTTTTGTCCACATCGGACACGGCCAGGTAGGTGGTCCACGCGGCCGGCATGCCGGCTTGCTCGGCCGGGATCTCCCCCACCCCGGCGACCGGACGGCCGGCGAGCTGCGCCATGCCGTAGTAGCCGGTTTCGGCGCCGCCGAACTGCACGTCCCAGCCCAGCAGGCTTTGGTAGAACGTCGCGGCGGCGGTTCTGTCGGGCACCATCAGGTCGACCCAGCACGGCGTGCCGTCGGGCCAGCGTTCGTCACGGAACAACATCTGCACTCCCCATGATCCGTTGCGGATTGTGTCTGCGGCCACAGTCTTGCACCGGCGACCGACAAAAACCCGAACCATCACGAACGAGCAGCGATCAGTGACCGTCGGCGACGAGTCGCGCGTAGACGATCACGTTGTCCTCGTAGTTGTGCGCCGCGCGGTCGAACGCGCCGCCGCACGTGATGAGCCGCAGCTGCGCGTCGGGAGTGTCGCCGTACACCGCGTCGCTCGGGAACACGTCCTTCGGCACCTGGTCCACCTTGGTCACTTCGAAGTGCGCCGTGCTGCCGTCTTCGCGCTTGATCGACACCTGGTCCCCGGGCGCCATTTCCTTGAGGTGGAAGAAGATCCCCTCGTGTTTGTTGCCGTCCACGTGCCCGAGCACCACCGCCGGCCCGCGCTCCCCCGGCGTCGGCGAGTACTCGTACCAGCCCGCCTGCAGCGGCGTGCTCACCGGCGGGACCTGCACGGTGTTGTCGGCGTTGAGCCCGAGCGGGACGAGCGTGGAGTGCGCGTCGATCTTCGGGATGTCCAACGACACCGGTCTGGACTTCGGCAGCACCACGGACGTCTCGGGCGCCGGCGGCGTCAGGGAATGCCCCACCGGCGGCGGGGACGAAGCGGACGGGGCGGCGCAGCCACCCAGCACGGCCAGCGCGGCCAGAGCCACCGCGGCGAAAGTCTTCCTGAACATGTCTCCCCCTTCGGGTCCCGAGGGCGCACTGAGCACCCAACCAGGTGACCGAGCGCGGTCGCCGGAGGGGCCGCGACTCCCCTCCGGCGACCGGGATTCGTCAGCCGCGCGAGCGCCGCCGCGCCAGCACCATGCCCGCGCCGCCGACGGCGAGCACGCCCATCGCGCCCGCGGCCACGGCGAGCCCGGAGGACGAGTCGTCGACGGGACCGTCGGTGCCACCGGTCTGCGGCGCCCCCACCGGCACCTTGGTGACCTGCTTCGGCGTCGTCGGCGGGGTCGCCACGGCGTCCTTGGCCGGCAGGACCTTGAAGCTCTCCGTGAGCTTCGCCTTGCCGCACAGGAACGTGACGGTGTAGGTGCCCGGCTTCGCGTTCTTGTTCACGTCCGCGAGTGTCTGGTAGACGGTCGCGGTGTCGAGGTCCACCTCGGTCCCGACGGCTTCGAGCTTCCCGAACGTGATCACCGACGAAGACAGCGTCATGCTCGTCTTCGGCGTGCACACCACGCGCGCCGTGACCGAGTCACCGGCTCTGGCCGCGCGCGGCAGGACCGACACCGACGGCTTGGGCGGCTTGTGGTCGCCCGTCGGTGGCGTGGGCTTGTCCGAGGTGGGCGGGACCGGTGTGCTCGACGTCGGCTGCTCCGGCGTGGTCGGCGTGGTGGCTTCGGCCGCGAAGGCCGGCGCCGCCAGGAGGAAGCCGGCCGCGACAATCGACGAAATTACCGCAATGCGTTTCATGGAATTTCCCCTCAAATGATTTTTCGCAACGGAGAACAGCGGATTCTGCAACCCCGCGTGCGCAGTTCCCCCTGCCGCACGGGTGTGCTCCTCCGACACCATGAAGACGTCTCTGACCTGCACCGGGTTGTCAATCAGGGTAACGATTCGGGCACATCGGGAACTGGGTTCGAAGCACACGAAAAAGCCGCCGGAAATGGTTCCCGGCGGCTTTTTCGTGGGTCTGGCTGCGTTATTCGGCGAGGCTTCCGTCGCCCGCCTTCGCGGCGCCTTCCGGAACTGTCGCCACCTGGCTGGCCGGCACGGTGAACGTGGCGCTGTAGGTCTTTCCGCCGCACGCCACCGTGAGCGGGTAGTCGCCGGCGGCGGTGCCGGACACGAGGTCGGCGTCGGCCGAGACGGTCGCGTTGACGCCGATGAAGGGACCGAAGTCGTAGTTCGCGAACTTCAGCACTGGTGAGCTGAACGTGGTCGAGCCGGCCTTGGCGCCGGGGCAGTCGGCGAGGGCGACGTTGGACTCGCCGCGCTGGAAGTGGTTCACCAGCCCGTGCAGGGCCGCCGTGTCCTGGTTCAGCTGCACGGTCACGGCCGGTGCGGGCGCCGCGGCGAGCGCGGGCCTTCCGGTCGCCGCCACTGCCTGGCCGGCCACGGCGATCGTCCCGATCGCCATCGCCGCAACGAAAACCGCCCTCTTGCGCACCCGCTGACCCCTTGTCGTGCGTCGTCACATCAGCCTGTCACCGCACAAGACGCGGCGAGCCACGTGGGGTTGCGCGGGAACGGAAAAACCTTCGTACCGGATCAGTCGAGATCGTCGTGGCGCATCAGCTGGCGCCCGGCTTCGGTGATCGAACCCGACAGCGACGGGTACACCGAGAACGTCAGGGCCAGGTGGTCCACCGTCAGCTGGTTCTGCACGGCCAGCGCGATCGGAAGGATCAGCTCGCTCGCCGACGGCGCCACGACCACACCGCCGACCACCACACCCGTGGCGGGGCGGCAGAAGAGCTTCACGAAACCGCGGCGCAGACCTTCCATCTTGGCGCGCGCGTTGGTGGCCAGCGGCAGCATGATCGTGCGCGCGGGCACCTCGCCGGAGTCGATGGCGTGCTGGCTGATGCCGACCGTCGCGATCTCCGGGTGCGTGAACACATTGGCGGCCACGGTCTTCAGCTTGATCGGCGCGACGCCCTCGCCCAGCGCGTGCCACATCGCGATGCGGCCCTGCATGCTCGCGACCGACGCGAGCATCAGCAAGCCGGTGCAGTCGCCGGCGGCGTAGATACCGGGGACGCTGGTGCGCGAAACGCGGTCGACGGTGATGAAGCCGCCGGGGCCGGGCTCGATGCCCACGCGGTCGAGGCCGATGTCGGCGGTGTTCGGAATGGACCCGACGGTCATCAGCGCGTGGCTGGCCTCGATCACGCGGCCGTCGGCCAGGTGGACCTCCACGCCCTTCTCCGTGCGCTCCACGCGCTCGGCGCGCGCGTGCTTCGCGACGGTGGTGCCGCGCTGCGAGAAGACTTCTTCGAGCACCGCGGCGGCGTCGGCGTCTTCGTGGGGCAGCACGCGGTCGCGGCTGGACACCACGGTGACCTTCACGCCCATCTCGGTGTAGGCCGACGCGAACTCGGCGCCGGTGACACCCGAACCGATCACGGCGAGGTGCTCGGGCAGCTCGGTGAGGTCGTAGAGCTGGCGCCAGTCGAGGATGCGCTCGCCGTCGGGCACCGCACCGGGCAGCACGCGCGGGGTGGCGCCGGTGGAGATGAGGACGACGTCGGCCTGCAGGGCCTCCGTGGTGCCATCGGCGTGGGTCACGGCGACCTTGTGCGTCGCCAGGCCCGGCTCCTCGTCGCAGAAGCGGGCGGTGCCGTTGACCACCCGCACGCCCTCGCGCTGCACGCGGGCGCGGATGTCGGCCGACTGCGCGAGCGCGAGGCCCTTCACCCGGCCGTGGACGGTCGGCAGGTCGACGCTCGTGTCGGCCAGGTCGGTGTTGATGCCCAGCTCACCGAGGTCGTGCATCTTCGCCAGCGCGCCGGAGGACGCGATGAACGTCTTCGACGGAACGCAGTCGTAGAGGACACAAGCGCCGCCCAGGCCGTCACGCTCGACGATCGTCACGTCGGCGCCGTGCTGGGCGGCGACCAAGGCGGCTTCGTAACCCGCCGGGCCCCCGCCCATGATCACGATCCTGGTCACCTGAGGTCCTCCTCGATACGCGTGTGGCCGGTGGTCCCAACGTTACGCGGAGGGGTCCGCGACCAGCGAAGTGGCCGGACATGGCATGTGCATCCGCTTGTGCGCGGGGCGGGTCGCTAGGCTGTCGCCCGTGCCGTTGTATGCCGCTTACGGATCGAACATGGAGCCCGCCCAGATGCTGGAGCGCGCCCCGCACGCACCGATGGCCGGCACCGGCTGGCTGGAGGGCTGGCGGCTGACCTTCGGGGGCGAGGACCTCGGCTGGGAAGGCGCGCTGGCCACCATCGTCGAGGACCCGGCCTCCCGCGTCTTCGTGGTGCTCTACGACGTGACCTCCCTCGACGAGGCCGGCCTCGACCGCTGGGAAGGCGGCGAGCTCGGCATGCACAACAAGATCCGCCTGCGCGTCCAGACCATGGACGGCTCGGTGCTCGCCTGGCTGTACGTGCTCGACGCCTACGAGGGCGGCCTCCCGTCCGCCCGCTACCTGGGCGTGCTCGCCGACGCCGCCGAGGCCGCCGGAGCCCCCGCGGACTATGTGGATGACCTGCGCACCCGGCCGTGCTCCGGGATCACCGGCTGACCACAGCCCTGTGGACAACTCGGCGGATTCACGCGCTGACCTGGGCATCATGAACGGTGTTCACCATCAGCCGGTAAAGCTCTGACACCCCTTCACGTTTTCTGCTTGCGACGCTTTATTTCGCGGCCGTCGCATGTGTTGTCGAACGTGCTTACAGGTGGCGTGGATTCGTTGGGGGGTAAGTAAAACGCTCGTTTCAAGCATTTTCGCGGAAGTGCTGCGGCGACTGGCGATCACCCGCGGTGAATAGGCCGGGTGGCGGCATGCTGTGCGTTCACGAGACCGGGTGAAATAGGTGTCCACAGGGCTTTGCGTAGAGGCAAAAACCACCCGCTTGAGTTATCCACAGCTCGGCCGAGCTGTGGATAACTCAAGCGGGTGAGCCTGTGGATAACTCAGGCCAGCGCGGCCTGCGGTGGGTGGACCGGCGTTCGGACACCGACCGTCGGCGCCCGCTCGCCGGGGACGCTTCGCTCCTCGGCCGCGGACACGCCCGACCCCGCCGATCTCGTGGCCGCGCCAACCGCAGTCGGCGCCCGAACCTCAGGCCAGATCCGTGTGGCCGAGCGTTCGCACGTCAACCTCAGCGACCCGCTCGCCGCAGCACCTCGCCTGTCGGCCGCGACCCCGCCCCGACGGGTAAGGCCGACCGCGCCGCCGGGCCAACCCGAACCTCAGGCCAGAGCGGCCAGCGCCGTGTGGACCAAGGTGCGAACGTCAACCTCAGCGCCCGCTCGCCCCTCCCACGACCCACCGACTCGGCCCGACGGGACAGGCCGCCGTCGCGGCCGGGGGCCAACGGCGGCCCGAGCCTCAGGCAAGAGCGGCCGGCACCTCGTGGTCGAGCATGCGGACGTCAACCGCAGCGCCCGCCGACCCGCCCCGACGGGGCAAGCTGACCTCTCGGCCAGAGGCCAGCGCCGGCCCGAACCTCGGGCCAAAGCGGCCGGCACCTCGTGGACCAGCGTGCGGACGTCAACCACAGCGCCGCGCTCGCCCTTCCCGCGACCCCGTCGGCCCGTCCCGACGGGGCGGGCCGACCTCATGGCCGGGGCCAACCGTGGCCCGAACCTCAGGCCAGGGCGGCCAGCGCCGTGTGAACCAGTGTGCGGACACCGACCATCAGCGCCCGCTCGTCGAGGGTGAAGGTGGGGCGGTGGATGTCGGCTTGGGGCGCGGGTGGGCCGGGCCACACGCCGAGGCGGGCGAAGGCGCCCTGGACGTGCTCGAGGTACCAGCCGAAGTCCTCGCCGCCGGAGGACTGCTCCGTGCCGGCCAGGCCCTGTTCGCCGAGGGCGGCTTCGACGCCGGCGCGCAGCAGCGCCGTGGACTCCGGGTCGGAGACGACCGGGGGCACGCCGCGGCGGTAGTCGAGCGAGAAGCCGACGCCGGTGGGCGCGAGCAGCGACTCCACGGACGACGCGACGAGCGGTTCGAGCGCCGTCCACACCTCGTGGTCGGCCGTGCGCAGGGTGCCGCGCAGCACGCCGTCCTGCGGGACCGCGTTGGCGGCCTGGCCGGCGTGCACCGCGCCCCACACGAGCACCGTGCCCGAGCGCGGGTCGACCCGGCGGGACAGCACCGACGGCAGCGACGTGATGACCGTGCCCAGCGCGTACACGAGGTCCGCGGTGAGGTGCGGCCGCGACGTGTGGCCGCCGGGCGAGGTCAGGCGCAGCTCGATCAGGTCGGCGGCCGAGGTCAGCGCGCCCACGCGGGTGCCGATCTTGCCGACTTCCAACCGCGGGTCGCAGTGCAGGCCGTAGATCCGTTCGACGCCTTCGAGCGCACCCGCCGCGATCATGTCCAGCGCGCCGCCGGGCATGACCTCCTCGGCGGCCTGGAAGATCAGGCGCACACGGCCGGGCAGCTCGGGCGCGCCGGCCAGCGCGCGGGCCGCGCCCAGCAGGATGGCGGTGTGGGCGTCGTGCCCGCACATGTGGGCCGCGCCCTCCGTGGTGGAGGCGTACGGGAGGCCCGTGTCCTCCGTCAGCGGCAGCGCGTCCATGTCGGCCCGGAGCGCGACGCAGCGTTCGCCCTGGCCGATGTCGCACACCACGCCGGTGCCGCCGGGCAGCACCCACGGCTTGAGACCGACGGCGCGCAGCAGCGACACGACCAGCTCGGTCGTCGCGAACTCGTGCCGCGACAGCTCCGGGTGGGCGTGGATGTGGCGGCGCCACGCGAGCACGTCGGTGACGTTGGCCCGCAGCCAGTCGTCCAGCCAGAACGGGCCGCGACCCGCACCGAGATCCTCCACAGGTGCCATGCTGACGCCGGCTTCGGTGATCAGCGCGGTGGGCGCCTCGATCGGGTTGGCCATGCGACCCTCGGAATCACCTGGAACGTCCGGACGTGAATCAAGCACAGTCACGCCGCACCTCCTCCCGCAACACGGGTGGCGCCTGGGGACCCGCACCGTGCCGTTCGATCTGTCGTACGCATTTGCAGATGATCGTGCACCATGCAGGTGGCAAGCCGCTCGCCGCGGCGGGGGAGCCGAGACGGCCGGTACCGGATCTGCGTTGAACGGCCCGACGAAATTCGGTCTGGGTGAACGGGCCCGTTCAGCCGTTGCCCTTCTTGCGCTTCCGCCGCCCGAAGAACACGATCGCGAGCAGCACGACGGCGATCCCGCCCGCGATCAGCTTGTTCCGCGTCTTCTGCGCGTTGGCCTTGTCGGTCTGCGTCGGGTCGAGCACCGGGCCCGGCGCCGCCTGCTGCGGGGCCGGGAACAGCGCTTCCGCAGGTGCCGCCGTCCGCGCCGGCACCTGCACGTGAGCCTGAGCCGGCGCCACGACGACGGCCGCCTCCGCCGGAGCCGCGCAGTAGAACAACGCGCCCAGCAGGCCGACCAGCAGCAGTCCCCGCACCTTCGCCATGACATCCCTTCTACGGCACTGCGTCGCATTCTGCCCGCCGAACGGCCGCGACGTCAGCCGCCACGCGGTGGAGCCCCTCCGCTCAGCCCGCGCCACCGCCCGCCGACCGCACCTCCACACGGTGACCGGTCGTCACGGAGCGTGGAGCGGTCGTGAGGTCAGACCAAAGTCACTTCGGGGGACCGTTCGTCAGCCGAACGGGGCCGTTGGTCCACCGAGGGTGGGTCTGGTGGGCGTTTCACTGCGTTGGTGTCTCGAACGGGGGTTGGTGGGTGGTGGGTCAGCCGTCCGTCGGGGTTGGTGGGTGGTTGCTCCGCAATCGACCGCGAAGTTGGCGATCGCGGCTCCGCTGGCAGCTGAGTTTCCGGGCGGTGACTGCGCAAACGACTACGACATTGGCGGTGATGGCTCCGCCCTTCACAGGGTTGGCGGGCGGTGGCGCCTCACAACCATCTGCGGAGTTGGCGAAGGTGGCTCCTCCGTCTACGAAGTGTCGCCTTGTTACTCCGCATTCATCCACAAGGCGCTCGCGGCGGGCGGAGTTGTCCACAGATTTCGTTTCGGCAGTTTTCCGAGGTCAGGGGCCGATAGACTGGGATGGGGACGCCCCCCAAGGGAGGGCGGGGGCTGTCTGGCGGGGCGGGGGCTGTCTGGCGGGGCGGGGGCTGTCTGGCGGGGCGGGGGCTGTCTGGCGGGGCGGTGAGGTTCAACTAGCGAGCCTTCGGACGGCGAAAAGTAGCGGCGGCAGCAGCTGCGCGGGTTGCCAAGCCGGCAGTGCCCGCCCGGAGCTTGGCCGAGCGGATCGCCATCGGGAATCCGGAACCGGGGATCGACCTGCGGAGGCGTTGCGGGCGATTGCGGCCGCGCCAAGTCGGCCGGTCTCCACGAAATGAGCAAAGTAGCCAGACGAGACCAGGGCCGCCGCATGCCACCAGCGAGATCGCTGAAGAACGACCGGCAACGCCAGGCGGGAGCTGCATCCATCGGGCGGAGGCCGCCCCGGCACAAAAACCAGCTCAGCCGTCCGTCGGTTCCCCGAACGCCGTCAAGATCCGGTCCGCCGCCAGTGTCGCCGTGAGTTCGCCGGCGCGGACGGCGCGTTCGACGTCGGCGACCTGGGCGCGCACCGAAGGGTGCGAGGTCAGGCGGTCCAGCAACTGCTCGCGGACCATCGACCAAGTCCAGTCGACCTGTTGTTGGCGGCGGCGGTCGGCGAGCTCGCCCGATTCCTGCATCAGCGAGCGGTGCCGGCCGATGGTCGCCCAGACCTCGTCGAGGCCCGAGCCCTCCAGGGCGCTGCAGGTGAGTACCGGCGGCGTCCACGGGGCGTCCTTGCCGTAGATCATCCGCAGGGCGCCGGACAGCTCCCGGGCGGCGCGGGCGGCGTCGCGCGCGTGCGGGCCGTCGGCCTTGTTCACGGCGATGACGTCCGCCAGTTCGAGCACGCCCTTCTTGATGCCCTGCAGCTGGTCGCCCGTGCGGGCCAGAGTCAGGAACAGGAAGGAGTCGACCATGTTGGCCACTGCGACCTCGGACTGGCCGACGCCGACGGTCTCCACCAGCACCACGTCGAAGCCCGCGGCCTCCATCAGCACGATCGTCTCGCGAGTCGCCCGCGCGACCCCGCCCAGAGTTCCCGAGGTCGGCGACGGCCGGATGAAGGCCCGGGGATCCACGGCCAAGCGGGACATCCGGGTCTTGTCACCGAGGATCGAGCCCCCCGTGCGGGTGGACGACGGGTCGACGGCCAGCACGGCGACGCGGTGGCCGGCCGCCGTGAGGTCGGTGCCCAGCTGGTCGATGAAAGTCGACTTGCCGACACCGGGAACGCCCGTGATGCCGACTCGCTGGGCGCCGCCGGCGTGTGGCAGCAGCTCGACGAGCAGCTCCTGCGCCTGGGCCCGGTGGTCCGCCCGGTGCGACTCGACCAGCGTGATCGCCTTGGACAGGGTGCCGCGGTCGCCCGCGAGCACGCCCTTCGCGTAGGCGGCGACGTCGATCCTGCGCGGCAAGGCTCAGGACTCCTGGTGCGCGAGCTGCTCCAGCAGGCCGATCGCCGCGTCGGCGATGACCGTGCCGGGCCCGAAGATGGCGGCGGCACCGGCGGCACGCAGCTCGTCGTAGTCCTGCGGCGGGATGACGCCACCCACGACGACCATGATGTCGGACCGGCCCAGCTCCGCCAGCTCGTGCCGCAGCGCCGGCACCAGCGACAGGTGCCCGGCGGCCAGCGAAGACACGCCGATCACGTGCACGTCCGCCTCCGAAGCCTGCCGCGCGACCTCGCCGGGCGTGGAGAACAGCGGGCCGACGTCGACGTCGAAGCCGAGGTCGGCGAAGCCGGTGGCAATCACCTTCTGGCCGCGGTCGTGGCCGTCCTGGCCCATCTTCGCGATCAGGATGCGCGGCCGGCGCCCCTCGTCCTCGGCGAACTTCTCGACCAGCGCACGGGCCTTCTCGACGTTGTCCGACTTCCCCACCTCTTCCCGGTACACACCGGAGATCGTGCGGATCTGCCCGGAGTGGCGGCCCCAGATCTTCTCCAGCGCGTCGGAGATCTCGCCGACGGTCGCCTTCGCCCGCGCCGCGTCGATGGCCAGCGCGAGCAGGTTCCCGCCGTTCTGCGCGCCCTCGGTCAGCCGCCGCAACGCGTCTTCCGTGGCAGCGGAGTCACGCTCGGCTCGCAGCCGCCGCAGCTTCTCCAGCTGCTGCGTGCGCACGCCGGCGTTGTCGACCTTCAGCACGTCGATGTCGATGTCGTCGGTGACCTGGTACTTGTTCACGCCGATCACGGGCTGGCGGCCGGAGTCGATGCGCGCCTGCGTGCGGGCGGCGGCCTCCTCGATGCGCAGCTTCGGGATGCCCTCGTCGATCGCGCGCGCCATGCCGCCCGCGCTCTCGACCTCCGTGATGTGGCCCCACGCCTTGCGCGCGAGGTCGTAGGTCAGCTTCTCCACGAACGCGCTGCCGCCCCACGGGTCGATCACCCGCGTGGTGCCCGACTCCTGCTGCAGCAGCAGCTGCGTGTTGCGGGCGATGCGCGCGGAGAAGTCGGTGGGCAGCGCAAGCGCCTCGTCGAGGGCGTTGGTGTGCAGCGACTGCGTGTGGCCCTGGGTCGCGGCCATCGCCTCGACGCAGGTGCGCGCGACGTTGTTGTAGACGTCCTGCGCGGTCAGCGACCAGCCCGACGTCTGCGAGTGCGTGCGCAGCGAAAGCGACTTCTCCGAGCGAGGATCGAACTGCTTCACCAGCTTCGCCCACAACAGCCGCGCCGCCCGCAGCTTCGCGACCTCCATGAAGAAGTTCATGCCGATCGCCCAGAAGAACGACAGCCGCGGCGCGAACTTGTCCACGTCCAGCCCCGCGTCGACGCCGGCGCGGATGTACTCGACGCCGTCGGCCAGCGTGTACGCCAGCTCCAGGTCGGCGGTCGCCCCGGCCTCCTGCATGTGGTAGCCGGAGATCGAGATCGAGTTGTACTTCGGCATGTTCTGCGAGGTGAACGCGAAGATGTCGGAGATGACCCGCATCGAGGGCTGCGGCGGGTAGATGTAGGTGTTGCGGACCATGAACTCCTTGAGGATGTCGTTCTGGATCGTCCCCGCGAGCTGCTCCGGCTTCACCCCCTGCTCCTCCGCCGCGACCACGTAGAGCGCGAGCACCGGCAGCACGGCGCCGTTCATCGTCATGGACACCGACATCTTGTCCAGCGGAATGCCGTCGAAGAGCTGGCGCATGTCGTAGATCGAGTCGATCGCCACGCCCGCCATGCCGACGTCCCCGGACACGCGCGGGTGGTCGGAGTCGTAACCGCGGTGGGTGGCCAGGTCGAAGGCGACCGACAGGCCCTTCTGCCCGGCCGCGAGGTTGCGACGGTAGAACGCGTTGGACTCCTGCGCGGTGGAGAACCCGGCGTACTGCCGGATCGTCCACGGCTGGTTCACGTACATCGTGGGGTACGGCCCGCGCAGGAACGGCGCGATGCCGGGGTACGTGCCCAGGAAGTCCACATCGGACAGATCCTCGGCCGTGTACACCGGCTTCACGCCGATGCCCTCGGGCGTCTCCCAGGCCAGTGCGTCGGCGCCCTTGCCGGTGGCGTCCTGCACGGCCTGCGCCCACGCGGCGCGGTCCCCCGGCTCGGGTGTGCCGAGCGGGACGTCGGCGAAGTTCGGGATGCTCATGCGGACACTCCCAGCTTGGCGTGGATGCCGGTCAGGACTTCAAGCGCGTCGCAGCCGGCGAAGACGTTGCCGCTCACGCCCGGGTAGCTCGCCTTGCCCGCGAGCAACACCGTCTCGGCGCCGAGCGACGCGGCGACGTCGGCCGCCTGCTCTTCGTACGCGGCGTCGGTGCCGCAGAGGCACGCGATGCGCGCCCCGCTTTCCCGGAACGCGGCGGGCAGATCGTCGGTGGCGCCCGGGTTCACGGCCTCGAGGCCGCCGGCCTGGAACAGGTTCGCGGCGAACCCGGCACGTGTGGTGTGCGCGGCGACGGGGCCGAGCGTGGCGAGGAAGACCTTCGGCCGTTCCCCGTGCGCGGCCAGGTACGCGTCCGACGCGTCGCGCAGCCGCTCGAACGCTTCGGCGTAGCGGTGCCGCGGCAGGCCACCGTCCACAGTGGAGCCGACCGCTTCCCTGGTCACGGGTTTCTCATCCAAGTTGGGGAACTCGCTCACGCCGGTGATCGGGTCGCGGCGCGTGGCCAGGCGCTTCGCGCGCTTCTCCCACGTCGTGGCCAGGCGCCCGGCCAGCGCTCCCGAGGCCAGCTCGGACTCGACGCCGCCCGCGCCTTCGATCGCGGTGAACTCGGCCCACGCGGCTTTGGCCAGCTCGTCGGTGAGCTGCTCGACGTACCAGGAACCACCGGCCGGGTCGATCACGCTGCCCAGCTTCGACTCCTCCAGCAGCACCGCGTTGGTGTTGCGGGCGATGCGCGCGGAGAACGCGTCGGGCAGGCCGATCGCCGAGTCGAACGGCAGCACGGTCACGGCGTCCGCACCGCCGACGCCCGCGGCGAAGCACGCGACGGTGGTGCGCAGCATGTTCACCCACGGGTCGCGCTGCGTCAGCATCGCGGGCGAGGTCACGGCGTGCTGGTGCATACCACGCGCACCGGCGGGCGCACCCGAAACTTCGAGCACACGGTCCCACAGCCGGCGCGCGGCGCGGAACTTGGCGATGGTGAGGAACTGGTCGGCCGTGGCGGCCAGGCGGAACTCCAGCTGCGCGGCCGCGGCGGAGACGTCCAGACCGGCTTCGGTCAGCGCCCGCAGGTAGGCGACGCCGACGGCGATCGTCGCGCCCAGCTCCTGCGCGTCGGAACCGCCGGCCTCGTGGAACGGCAGGCCGTCGGCCACGAGCGTGCGCACCTTCGGGTACTTCGCCGCGACGCGCGCGGCCAGCTCGGCGGCCGGGGCGACGGGCAGCGCTTCACCCGTGCGCGCGCCGACGCCGATCGGGTCCGCGCCGAGCACCGCGATCGCCTCACTGGGCGGAATTTCGCGCTCGGCCAACACGTCCAGCAGCGCTTCGGCCGCGGCGGCGTGCTCGGCGCCGGCGTCGAGGACCACGGGCGCGAGGTCGAGGTAGACCTCGTTGAGCGCGTCGGCCAGCGCGTCGAGCGGGAGCGCTTCGCCGCCGACGCGCAGCCACACGGACGTGGCGCCGCCTTCGAGGTCGGCGAGGATCGCGGTGTTGGTGGCCTTCGCGTCGGCGCGCAGGTGGCGCACGCGCACGTCCCACCCGGTGCCGATCACGCCTTCGGGCCGCGTGCCGCGGACGAACGGCGGCAGCCCCGGGTTGCCGGGCTCACCGACGGCGTCTTCGCGCGTGTACAGCGGCTGGATGTCGATGCCGTCGTACGTGTGGGTGACGAGTTTGCTCTCCGGCGCCCCCGCGAAGTCCTCCGGCAGGCGGCCGCTCTTGCGCAGCACTCCCGCCACGAGTTCCTGCCACCGGGCCCGGTCGGCGGCCGGAAACTCGGCCGCCAGCGCGAGCTCGGGTTCGGAGATCGGCACCGACTCCGGCCCAGCCACGTTCGTCATACCCAGTGATGGTAGAGGCACGCCAGTGCCGGCACCTGTGACTCTAGTCGCCCCACCAGAGTGTTCAGGGGTATCCGCGGAACGCGGGTGGGCAGGTCTTGCACACTGGGTCGAAGAGTGTCGGTGCCTTACGACACAATCAGGGGGTGTCCTCCTCGAAGGAAGAGCCGACCCCAGCAGAGTCGGGTGCCGCCGAGCCGCAGTCCCGTGTGGTCGCCGGGCGCTACCGGCTGCGATCCGTGCTCGGTTCGGGGTCGATGGGCACGGTGTGGTCGGCCTACGACGAGTTCCTCCACCGGCCGGTGGCCGTCAAGGAGATGAAGCTGCCGCCGGGCGTGCCGGCGTCGCAGGCGGACGAGCTGCGGGAGCGGACGCTGCGCGAGGCGCGCGCGATCGCGGTGCTGTCCCACCCGAACGTGATCATCCTTCACGACGTCGCGCGCGACAACAACGAACCGTTCGTGGTCATGGAGCTGCTGCCTTCGCGCAGCCTCGCGCACATCCTGCGCGACCACGGGCCGTTGAGCGTGGAGCAGGCGGCCGCCGTCGGCATCGCCGTCGCCGCCGCGCTCGAAGCGGCGCACGACGCGGGCATCACGCACCGCGACGTGAAGCCGGGCAACGTCCTCGTGGCCGGCGACGGGCGGATCAAGCTCACCGACTTCGGCATCGCGCGCAACGTTTCCGAAGCCACGATGACGCGCACCGGGATCATGCTCGGCTCGCCCGCGTACATCGCGCCGGAGGTCGCGTCGGGGGGCGCGGTCACGCCGGCGGCCGACCTGTGGGGCCTGGGCGCGACGCTGTTCGCCGCGGTCGAGGGCGCGCCGCCGTACGACGCGGACGGCGATCCACTGGAGACAGTCGGCAAGGTCGTGAACGGCTCGGTGCCCAAGCCGAAGCCGGGCCCGCTGGCCGACGTGATCGCCGCGTTGATGAAAAAGGAGCCGGAGAAGCGGATCTCGCTGCGCGAGGTGCGCCACCGGCTGTACCCGTTGCAGGGCAAGACAGCGCTGGACCTGTTCGGCCCGGAGTTGTTCCGCACGCCGGACGGGAAGAAGACCTCGGCGCAGCTCGACGCGACCGACACGCAGGTGCTGGAGACGGTGGCACCGACCGACAAGAAGTCGGAGGCCAGTGGCGCACTGGCGGCGGACCCGGGCCCGTTGCCGTTCCTGCGTCAGGGCCCGGCACCTGCTGTCGCGGCTCCGGTTGCTTCTGTCTCGCCGCGCCGCAGTCCGCGGGCGTCGGCGTTGCTGGCGGTGGCGGCAGTGGTGCTGTTCCTCATCGCCGGTGTCGGCGGGTTCGCGCTGGCCCGGCTGATCAGCGGGCAGTCGCTGATCCCGCCGGCCGGCAGCGCGGCCTCCGCCGGGGCGCCGAGCACGACCGCGCCGCCGCAGGACGTGAAGCTGGTGGAGCAGCGCGGCAACGCGAGCGAAACGGCCAACGTGTCGCGCGACACCGCGTACGTCGTCTCGGTACCGGAAGGCTGGCTGCGCTTCATCGCCGCACGGACGTCGAACATCGTCGGCTCGTCCACGGTGGTGCAGTACGTCTCGCCGGACGGGCGCGAGTCGCTGCGCATCGAGCGCTTCCCGAACTTTTTCAAGAAGCACGATGTCTCGGACTACGAGGCGAGTGTGCGGGCCGGGACCGACGCCGGCGCGTTCGCCCTCGTCAAGGAAGCCAAGACAGCGACGGGAACCGAGATGGTCTACCGCACCGCGGAGCGCGGCCGCTCCGGGCAGAGCGGCGCCGACTCCTCGGTCACCCGCACGACCTTCGCGGTGCTGAAGTCCTCGGGTGACGCGCTGTGGGCCGTGTCGCTCACGGTGCCGTCGGAGATCGAGCCCGACGGCGTCACCACGTGGGACAAGATCGAGCCGACGCTGTCGTTCCCGGCCGAGCAGTAGGGGTTCAGCCCAGCCCGTTGGGATAACGCCGGCCGGATTCGGCCGCCTGCGCGAGGCGGCGCAGGCCCGCGAACAGCCGGTCGCCCAGCACCGTGCCGACCACGGCCGCCTCCACGATCCGGTCCAGCGACGGCTGCGCGGCGAGCGTGTCGAGGTCGACCTCGGCGATGCGGTCGGCGAGCTTGGCGTAGTCCTCGATGCGGTCGAGCAGCGCGGGGTGACCGAGCGCGCGGATCGTGCACAGCGTGGTGATCAGCCCGGGCGCCGCCGGGTGCTCGGGCGCGAACTTCCAGCCGTGGGCGGCCGTCACCTTTTCCAGCAGGTCCAGCGCCCACGCGCGGGCCTCCTCGTCGACGTCGGTCGCGCCGCCGACGAGGGCGCGCTGGGTGACGCCGAGGACCTCGTTGGTGGGCTCGCCCGCGTCGATCGCCGCGAGCACGCCGCCGACGGTGGCCACCGACAGGCCGCCGACGTCGAGCAACGCGCGGATGAGCTTGAGGCGCTGCACGTGCTCGTCGCCGTAACGCGCCTGGTTGGGGCTGGTGCGCTCGCCCGGGTGGAGCAGGCCTTCGCGCAAGTAGTACTTGATCGTCGCGACCGGCATGCCGGACTCGGCGCTCAGTTCGGCCATCCGCACGGCCGCATCAACTCCCTGGAACTCGGGGGAAAACCCTGAGGACTTCTCAGCTTGGATAGTCTAGCTTCCCATAATGGATACTATGACTATCCATCCTGGGAGGGACGCCATGACCTTGCTTTCGAGGCTTCCGAGCCGAACGAACACCTGGCACCGACCGTCCACGCTCTTCGCGGCGGCGCTCGTCGTCACGGCGCTGGCCTGCGTCATCGCGATGGTGGTGGACCAGCGCACGGTGCTGGGCGCGCCCGTGTGGGCGAAGCTGCTGAAGTTCGCCATTTCGGGTGCGCTGTACTTCTTCACCTGGGGCTGGCTCGTGTCGCTGCTGCCCCGCTTCCGCCGGACCGCGCACGTCGCCACGAACGTGGCCATCGCGGTGTTCACCGCCGAGTACGTGGTGATGGTGTTCCAGGCCGCGCGCGGCCGGCCCAGCCACTTCAACAACGCGACGCCCCTGGACAACACGCTGTTCCAGATCATGGGCGGCATGATCGCCGTCCTCTGGGTCGCGACGCTCGTGCTCACGATCCTGCTGATGTTCACGCGCCTCGAAGACCGCGCCACCCACTGGGCCGTGCGCACCGGCGCGGTCATCTCGCTCATCGGCATCGGCCTCGGCGCCCTCATGACGGGCCCCACGGCCGCCCAGCAGGCGTCGCTCAACGCCACCGGTACGTCGGCGTTGATCGGCGCCCACAGCGTCGGCGTCGCCGACGGCGGCCCCGGCCTGCCGATCCTCGGCTGGAGCACCACCGGCGGTGACCTGCGGATCCCGCACTTCACGGGGATGCACGCCTTGCAGCTACTTCCGCTGGTCGCGCTGGGCCTGGGCCTGCTCGCGTCGCGAGTACCGCGCCTTCGCGACAGCGCGGTCCGCGTCCGGCTGGTGTGGGTCGCGAGCTTCGGCTACGCGGGCCTCGTCGCCCTCGTCACCTGGCAAGCCCTGCGCGGCGAGTCCTTGATCCACCCGACCACCCCGACCCTCGCGGCCTTCGGCGCCCTGCTCGCCGCCGTGGCACTGGCCGGCTTCGCCTCGGTGCACCGCCCGACCCGCGAGCTCGTGCGATGACCGCGCTCAGCCACCCACCTCGTCGGGAGGTCCCGCGATGACCCAGCAGTTGTTCACCTGGACCTTCCCCCTCGCCACGCCCTTCTGGCTGCTCATGATCTTCGCCCCCGGCTGGCGGTGGACGCGGCGGGTCATGGCGTCGCCGTGGGTGCCGTTGTTGCCGTTGGTGTGTTACTTCGCCATCGCGGTCCCGCACTTCGGGGAGCTGTGGCAGGCGGTGAGCCGGCCGGACCTTTCCCTGTTGCAAGCGTTTGCGGGGTCGCCGGCGGGGGCGGCTCTGGTCTGGGCGCAGCTGATCGCGTTCGACTTGTTCCTCGGGCGGTGGATGTTCTTCGAGGGGCGCCGGCTGAAGATGCCGTGGTGGCAGGTCAGCCCAGTGCTGGTGCTGACGATCTTCCTGTCGCCGTTCGGGCTGGTGGTGTTCCTGGCGCTGCGCAGTGCCCGGATACGCTCGGCGCCATGACCAACCACGAGGAAGCGGCCGCGGCCGCCATCGCCGAGCGGACCGGCGTCGAGAAGCACGACATCGCCGTGGTGCTGGGCTCGGGCTGGCGCCCGGCCGCGGACGTGATCGGGACGGCCGAGGCGGAGATCCCGTTCGGAGAGCTGCCCGGTTTCACCACTCCCGGCGCCGTGGGGCACGGCGGGACCGTCCGGTCGCTGAAGATCGGCGACAAGCGCGCGCTGGTGCTGCTCGGCCGCACGCATTTCTACGAGGGCAAGGGCATCGACCCGGTGGTGCACAACGTGCGCACCGCGGCCGCGGCCGGCGCGCGCACCGTGCTGCTCACCAACGCGGCCGGCGGCCTGCGCGAGGGCTTCAGCGTCGGGCAGCCGGTGCTGATCTCCGACCACCTCAACCTCACGGCCCGCTCGCCGATCGTCGGCGCGAATTTCGTGGACCTCACCGACCTCTACTCCGCCCGCCTGCGCGGCCTCGCCAAGGAGATCGACGGTTCGCTGGAGGAAGGCGTCTACGCCGGCCTCACCGGCCCCCACTTCGAGACGCCCGCCGAGATCCGCATGCTGCGCACGATGGGCGCGGACCTCGTCGGCATGTCGACGGTCCTGGAGGCCATCGCGGCCCGCGCCGCCGGGGTCGAGGTGTTCGGGCTGTCGCTCGTCACCAACCTCGCCGCCGGCATGACGGGTGAGCCGCTCAACCACGAAGAGGTCCTCGAAGCCGGCCGCCAGGCGGCCACGCGCATGGGTTCGCTGCTCAAGGAACTCATCGCCCGCGCGTGACACAAGGGCGCCTCGAGGAATCGAGGCGCCCTTCACATCAGACGTAGTCGGGCAGCTGCGCGGCAACCTCGTCCGGCGACGGCATCGCCGCGACTTCGGCCGCCAGCGCCCGCACGGCGTCGGCCACGGCCGAGTCCGCCAGCAGCCGCCGGGCCTTCTCCCGCACGGCTTCCGTCGTCACGGCGTCGCCCACCAGCTGGTCACCCACGCCGGCCGCGGTCACGGCCTCGGCGTTGCTGAACTGGTCCGCCCCCTGCGGCAGCACGAGCTGCGACACCCCCGCGGTGAAGGCACCCATCGTCGTACCGCTGCCGCCGTGGTGCACCACGAGGTCGACGTGCGGCAACAGCTCCGACTGCGGCACCCACGCCTCGAGCCGCACGTTCGCCGGCACCTCACCGAGCGCAGCGACGTCGACCGACGGCCCGGTCGCCACCAGCACGTCGACGTCCAGCGCCGCCAGCCCGCTGATCGCCGAGGTCAGGATGTGGGCCTGGCTCATCGGCGTGGTGCCCAGCGTCAGATAGACGAGCGGCCGCTCGTGATCCACGACGCCCGCGGGCAGGTCACCCGGCTCGCTCCAGCCCACCGGACGCAACGGCAGCCGCCGCGCGCCCGCCAGGAACTCCGGCGACTGCACCGACGGCGGGCAGATGTCCACGAACGGGTTGCCCCAGGAGAACTGCTCGTCGCCGGCGATCCCGAGCTCGACGGCGTGTTCCTGGATCGCCGTGCGGATCCCGTCCGCGATCCCGCCGGTCGCGACCCGGCCGAAGCCGTGGCCCATCGCCGGGATCCCGGCCTTCATCGCCGCGAACGCGCCGCCGGGGTTGCCGATCTCGTAGACCAGCAGGTCGGGTCGCTGCTTCTCGAACACCGCGTCGAGATCCGCGATGAAACGATCGGGCAGCACCCGGCTGAACACGCGGGCGATGGTCGCCTCGAGTTCGGCGGGCGCCACCTCGTTGCGCTTGCTCAGGTCGCCGTCGTACTGCGCCATGAAGGCGTCCTGGATCGTCAGCCCGACGTCGACGGGCTCCAGCCCGGCCTTCTCCACCGTCGGGTGGAAGTCGGCCGCCGTCGCGAACACGACGTCGTGCCCGGCCTTCCGGGCGGCGACGGCGAGCGGGAGCAGCGGGTAGAGGTGGCCATAGGACGCGAGGGAGGTGAAGATCAATCGCACTTTCCCGAGAGTAACGGCTTTTCCCGCCACCTCGAGGCAGTTTCCGACAGAACCTCGGCAGTTCTTCGTTGCTCCGTAACGGATCCTCGGGGCGAAAAGACGAATTCGGTCACTCCGGCGTCACGCAGCCGCCCCAGCTGAGTGGCGACGGAGTCCTCGTCTCCCACCACTGCCACGTCACCCGCCCCGGCCACGCCTTCGCGCTCGAAGACCGCGGCGTACTCCGGCGACGAAGCGGCCAGCGCGAAGTTCGCCGAAATCCGTTACCGGACCGGTTTCCTCGGCGGTGACGCCCGGCGATCACCCGCTTGCCACCCCGGATCGACGGCACGACGTACTCCCCCAACGTCCGCGGCCCGGCCGGCCACGTCACCGTGCCGTCGGCCAGCTCGCCGGCGACCCGCAGCATCGCGGGCCCAAGGCCGCCACGCCCACGGACGGCGGCCGCGCACACGGCACCACCACGGACCCGAACGCCCCGAGCATCTCGCCGGAAAACGCGACGCTTTCCCCACTCAGCAACGGAATCAGCACCTCGTGGCACTCCCGCACCCGCCGACCCACCGGCAGCCCCGCCATCCCGGCGATCCCCACCCCGACGTCAACCAATTCTGCGGAGCAGATCCTGGCGGCGTTCGCGAGGCCGAACCGGTCCCGAAAACCCGGCAGATTCCGACGGGCCGGCCGACCCCGCCGAGACAAAGCCCCCGCCCTCCCTGGGGGGGGCGTCCCCGTCCCAGTCTATCGGCCCCTGACCTAGAAAAACGCCCCAGCCGAATCTGTGGACAACCTCGCCGCGAGCGCGTCGCCTGTGGACAACCGCGACAGGGCCTCGCCATGAAGCTTCACACCACTCGAACGGGGCGCCGACCCATTCAAGGCCAGTCCGACCAGGAGGCCACCCGAGATCCATCCAGATCCACCCCACCTCAGCCAGGTAGGCAGCCCCGATGCGCGCCAACGCCCGCCGCAATTACGAGCGGCTGCTCGCGACCGCCGTCGAGGTCGTCGCGGAGCTGCTCGGTGCCGAGGAAGGCCGCGAGCACCACGCGAAAATCCTCGACGCCGGCCACCGCCTCCTGTCGCGAGCGCAGCAGGCGGGCGAGGCGAACGAAGCCACCGACATCGACGACCTGCTCTTGCTCGTCAACGCGATCTCCCAGGCCACCGAGGACGACGCCGAGCGGGCCGACGCCCTGCTCACCGTCGTCGTGGCCGGGGTTCGGCGGTCCAAACCCGTAGAGTGACCCGGTGCAGAACACGATTACCCCCGAGCTGCGCGACGCCGCCCACCGGTGGATCGCCGAAGACCCCGACCCGTCGACGCGCGAGGAGCTGCGGCAAGTGCTCGACCGCGCGCTCGCGGGTGACGCCACCGCGGCCGGCGACGTCGCCGACCGGATGGCGGGACCCCTGGAGTTCGGCACGGCCGGGCTGCGCGGGCCGGTGCGGGCGGGGCCGAACGGGATGAACGTCGCCGTCGTCACGCGGACCACCGCGGGTGTGGCGCGGTGGCTCGCAGACAAGGGCCTCGCGGGTGGCGTGGTCGTGGTCGGGCGCGACGCGCGGCACGGGTCGGAGGCGTTCGCGCAAGCGGCCGCCGAGGTGCTCGTCGCGGCGGGCTTCGCCGTGAAGACGATGCCGCTGCCGTTGCCGACGCCCCTGCTCGCGTACTCGGTGAAGCACTACGACGCGATCGCCGGGATCCAGATCACCGCGTCGCACAACCCGCCCGCGGACAACGGGTACAAGCTCTACGACAGCACCGGCGGCCAGATCGTGCCGCCGTCCGACGGCGAGATCGAGCACGCCATCCAGGCCGCGCCCGCGGCGGTCGACGTGCCGCGCGCGCCCGGCGCCGAGGTCGTCGACCCGCGCGCCGCGTACCTCGCCGAAGTCGCCAACCTGCCGCAGAGCCCGGAGCGCGAGCTGCGGATCGCCGCCACCGCGCTGCACGGCGTCGGCGCGGCGACGCTGGAAACGGCGCTCACCCAGGCCGGGTTCACCGACGTGCACTTCGTCGCCGAGCAGTCGCGGCCCGACGCCGACTTCCCCACCGTCTCGTTCCCCAACCCCGAGGAACCCGGCGCCACCGACCTGCTGCTGGCGCTCGCGTCCGAAGTGGACGCCGACCTCGCCGTGGCGCTCGACCCGGACGCAGACCGCTGCGCCCTGGGCGTTCGCGGCCGCGACGGCGAGTGGCGCATGCTGCGCGGCGACGAGACAGGCGTGCTGCTCGGCTCGCACCTGCTGTCCACAACGGACAGCCCCGACCCGCTCGTGGCCACCACCATCGTGTCCTCCTCGCTGCTCGGCGAGCTGGCGAAGGCCGCGGGCGCGCGTTATGCGGAGACGCTCACCGGCTTCAAGTGGCTGGTCCGCGCGGGCGAGGGACTGATCTTCGCCTACGAGGAGGCGCTCGGCCTCTGCGTGAACCCGGGCTTCGTGCGGGACAAGGACGGCATCGCCGCGTCGGTGTTCGCCGCCGGGTTCGCCGCTGAGCTCAAGGCCGCGGGCCGGACGCCGCTCGACGTGCTCGACGACATCGCCACCCGCCACGGTGTGCACCTGACGGACCAGGTTTCCTTGCGCGTCACCGACCTCGCCGTGCGCGGCCGGCTGATGGCGGGCCTGCGCGCCGAGCCGCCGGTGACACTCGGCGGCACACCTGTCACGCAGGAAGACCTCCTGCCCGACGCCGACGTGCTGCGGCTGCGCGGCGAAGGCCTGCGCGTGGTGATCCGCCCGTCGGGCACCGAGCCGAAGCTGAAGGCCTACCTGCAGGTGGTCACGCCGGTGACCGGCGACCTCGCGGCGGCGCGCGAAACCGCTTCCGCGCGGCTCAGCGCGGTGCGGGCGGACATAAGCACGCTGCTGAGCTGAGCGGGACCGGGATCCCGGGTTCGACGTCGCGGCCGAGCAGGCTCGGTCCGAGCAGGCCGACGACGTCGACCAGCAGCAGCACCACGAACGCCACGATGAACTCCCGCCGCCGCAAGACGATGGCGAAGATCAGGCCGACCACCGCGGGCACCATCCACGGCCACAGCCGGTCCACCTCGCCGGTCCAGTCGCCGGGCGAGAAGATCGCGTCGGCGAACGCGGAGAAGACCAGTGCGATCGTGCAGACCAGCCCGGCTATGCCGAGCAGTACGAGTGCGGCCACGGAAAGAAGGGGCCGCAGTCTCTCCCCCATCACCGGACCCAGCCTGCCCGCGCGTGGACACGGGCACAAGTGGCAGGCTGCGGTCATGGCCACGCTGTTACTCGTGCACCACACCCCATCGCCGTCGATGCAGGCGATGTTCGAAGCCGTGCTCGCCGGCGCGAAGCACCCGGACATCGAAGGCGTCGACGTCGTCCGCCGCCCCGCGCTCGGCGCGACCGCCGCCGACGTGCTGGCCGCCGACGGTTACCTGCTCGGCACTCCCGCGAACCTCGGCAGCATGAGCGGTGCCCTGAAACACTTCTTCGACACCGTTTATTACCCGTGCCTCGACTCGACGCGCGGCCGGCCGTTCGGCGCGTACGTGCACGGCAACAACGACACGGCCGGCACCGCGCGCCAGCTCGCGTCGATCACCACGGGGCTGGGCTGGACGCAGGTCGCGGACCCCGTGCTGCTCACGGGCGAACCCGACAAGGCGGCGCTGGAAGCGTTGCAGGAGCTGGGTGCGACGGTGGCCGCGACGCTCATGGACTGACCGGCCCGGAGAGACAACCCGGAAATTAAAGGGGCCTGTCACCGGAAGCCCTGGGGGTCGACCTCCGGCAACAGGCCAGATCAAGGGTTCGCTACGAGGCGATCAACCTTGACCACGCAAGCGTACTACAAATGGCTGATCACGGCGAGCCAGGCGCAGGACAAGATCCCGCTCCGGGTTCCGAACACCCCCAGAGTGCGGACGTGTCCGAAGCGGGACGCGGCCACTGTAAACCACTGCATACAGGTGGTGTCAACAGGTGCGTACAGTGGACTCGGCGCTACTATCCGGACAAGGGAGAAGGGGGCGGTGATGCCACGCCAACGCACCTTCGCGGAGAAGCTGAGCACGCTCATCGACTCGTCCCGGGCGGACGGCCGCGCACCGCACAGCTACCGGGAGATGTCGGCGGCGATCGAGCGTGCGGGCGGGCCCGCGATGTCCCCGGCATACCTGCAGCAGCTGGCGACGGGCAAGCGGATCAACCCGAAGATCCACTACGTCGAGGCGCTGGCGAAGCTGTTCGGAGTGCCGGTCACGTACTTCTTCGACGACGAGGACGAGCGCGCTTCCGGAGACGCCCCGGCCGTCGAGGCCAAGCTGATGGCCATGCGGGCGCAAGAGCTGTCTCCGCAGGGCCGGCGGCAGGTGATGGACCTGCTCGACCTCGTCGAGCGCTACGAGCGCGCCGAACGGGAAGGCCACAGCGGACCGTGAAGGAACGCGAACTCCGCAAACGCTGCCGGCGGCTGCTGAAGGACCTCGGTATCAGCCCGCCGCTCGACGTCGGGCAGCTCTGCGCACGCCTCGGCGAGCGCCGCGGCCGCCCGATCCGGCTCATGGCCTACCCGCTCGAGGTGCCCGGCCCGTTCGGCTGCTGGATCGCGACCGCCACCGCCGACTACATCTTCTTCCAGCAGGAAACCACGAAAGCCCACCAGGACCACATCATCCTGCACGAGCTCGGCCACCTGCTCGCCGACCACGAGCCGGGCGGCGACGCGGAGCCGGCCGACTTCCTGCGGGGCCCGGCCGTGGAAAGCCTCGACGGCGACGCCGTGCGCCGCGCGTTGCGCCGCACCTCCTACGACGAGGCCCACGAGTGGGAGGCCGAGACCGTGGCCACGATCATCCTCGAGTGGGCGTCGGTGCTGAACTACACGATCCCGCGCGCTGCGGCCGACCACGACCTGCGGCGCATCCAAGGCACGTTGGGCGACCACCAGGGCTGGCTGTGACCGCTGCGCTTTTCGTCCTCTTCTCCGCCGCGCTCGCCTGGCGCGTCTACCAGCTGGTGCGCTCGCCGCGGCTGCCGAACTGGGCCGTCACGGTCACGATCGCCGCGTTCGCCCTGGCGTTCCTCGCCCAGCAACGTGGGGTCACCACGTGGTTCGACGGCCTGACCGCGCCCGGTGGCGCGCGACTGGCGAACAACGTGCTGCTCTCGTGCGGCGTCTGCTCGCTGCTGATCTTCTTCCTCGGCTCCGCGCTCGGCCCGCGCCAGGCCCGCCGCGTCGCGCTGGAGCTCGTGCCGCTGGCCGCCGCGATCGCCGTGATGACGGTGGCGCTGGCGATCACGCCGGTGCCGCTGCGGGGCGCCGCGCTCGGGCCGGACACCGTGCACGAGCCCGGGATCGCGTTGTTCTACTTCGGTGGTGGCGCGTGCCTGATCTACGCGATCACGGCGTGCGCGGTGTGGATCGGGCGCTACCAGCGCGTGGCCGACCCGCACCTGCGCACAGGCCTGCGCATCGGCGCGGCGAGCCTCGTCGCCGCGGCGGCCGGCAGCGTGTTCCGGGCGCTGTACCTGGTGCTGGCGTGGGTGTTCGACGTGACCGTGCCGGCGTTGCTGTGGCTCGGGGTGCCGCTGGTGATCCTCGGCAGCGTGCTGTTCCTGGCCGGCATCACCTACCCCGGCGTGCGCGCCCGTGTGGCGGCCGTGGTCCGGCGGCGCCGGCACCGGGCCGACCACCACCGGCTCGCTCCACTGTGGACGTTGCTCGTGGCCGCGTACCCGAGCATCGTGCTGCGGACGCCGCCGGGCAGCGGACTGCGCGACCGGTTCGCCGTGCACCGCCGCTACTACCGGCGCGTGATCGAGATCCGCGACGGACTGGTGCAGCTGAGCCCGTACCTGGAGACGGACCTGGCCTCGCTCGCGGCCGACGATCCGTCCGCCGCGGCCGCGGCACTGCGGGCCGCGCTGGCCCGGCAGGCGTCGGGTGAGGTGAGCGACGGGCGGGCCAAGCTCGTGCTGCCGGGCGGTGGCGCGGACCTGGAATCGGACGTGCGGCCGTTGCTGTCGCTGTCGACTTCGTTGGTGGGAAAGGAAAGCTGAACGGTGGACACCCTGATCACGGCGGCCCGGGTGCTGCCCCGGCCCTCGACCCCGATCGACGACGGCGCCGTGCTGGTGCGCGACGGCGAGATCGTCGCGGTCGGCCGGCCCGACGAGGTGGCGGCGGCGGCCGTGAACCCCGTGGTGCACGACTTCCCGGACGCGACGGTGCTGGCGGGGCTGGTCAACTCCCACGTGCACCTGTGCTTCGACGCCAGCCGCGAGATGCTGCCGAACTTCCTGGCCAGTGACGACACCGAGGTCGCGATCGGCGCCGAGGAACGGCTCGGGCAGCTGCTGCGCACCGGCGTCACGACCGTCCGCGACCTCGGCGGCCGCACCGTGTTGAAGCCGGCCGGCGGTCCGCGGGTGCTCGCGGCCGGGCCGCCGCTGACCGTCCCGGAGGGACACTGCCACTTCTTCGGCGGCGTGGTCTCCTCCGACGCCGAGATCCGCGCGCGGATCGACGCCAACGCGGCCGCGGGCGCCGACGTGATCAAGGTGATGGCCGGCGGCGGCCAGATCACGCCCGGTGGCGCGGAAATGTGGGAGTCGCAGTTCGACGCGCGGCAGCTGAGCGTGGTCGTCTCACAGGCCGCGCGCCGCGGTCTGTCGGTCGCCGCGCACGCCCACGGCGCCGACGCGATCGCCGACTGCACCGAGGCCGGCGTCGCGACGATCGAGCACTGCACGTTCATGACCGGGCCGCAGCAGACCGACCTGCGCCCGGAGGTCGCGCGCCGCATGGCCAAGGGCGGCGTCTCGGCGTGCTCCACGAGCAGCCGCAACTGGCGGATGATGGTCGAGCGCATGGGCGAGGACCTCGCACGCCGCGTCTACGGGCGGTTGCCGTGGCTGGAGGAACACGGCGTGCGCCTGCTCTCGGGCACCGACGCGGGCCTGCCCGGCTCCCCGTTCGACGACCCCGTGGGCGCGCTGGAGCTGTACGAATGGCTCGGCTTCTCGCGGCGGCGGATCCTCGAGATCGCCACCGAGGACAGCGCGGCGGGCCTCGGCCTCGGCTCGGTCACGGGCCGGCTGGAGCCCGGGCTGGCGGCCGACCTGCTGGTGGTCGACGGTGATCCGCTGGCCGAGCTGGCGGCGCTGGGCAAGCCGCTGCTGGTCATGGCGCAGGGCGTCGTGGCCGCCTGAATTTCTGAGCAGGGTCGATCTTGACCTTGGTCACGCTCCCTTTCGATACACCGACGTATTGAGTACGCTCGTGTATCGAAAGCGGGAGGCCTGATGATCGAACCGACGGCGGACCGCGTGCCGCGTCGCCGTGCGGAGACCCGCCGGCGTCTGCTCGAAGCCGCTCTCCCGGTGTTCGCCGAGGAGGGCTTCGGACGGTCCACAGTGGAGCAGATCTGCGAGCGCGCGGGCTACACGCGCGGTGCGTTCTACTCGAACTTCGCCTCGCTCGACGAGCTGTTCCTGGCCATGTGGGAAGGGCGGTCGGCGGCGATGATCGCGGCCGTGCGCGCGGCGTTCGACGCGTTCACGCCGGTCGAGCTGCCCGACGTGCGAGCGATCGTGGAGCGCGTGCTGCCCGCGATCCCCGTGGACGACGCGTGGTTCCGCGTGAGCGCCGAGTTCACCGCCCACGCCCTGCGCAACCCAGGCCTGCGGCGCGTGATGACCGCGCGCGAGGAAGCCATCGCCGAAGCGCTCATGCCGCTGATGGTCGAGCTGCTCGCGCGGGCCGGCCGCTCGATCCCCGACCCGGTGGCGCTGGGCCAGGCGCTCGTCGCGATGCACGACGGCACCAGCGTGCAGTGCCTGATGGACCCCGACAACCCGCTCGTGTGGCAGCGGCGCCGCGACCTGTGCGTACAGGTGATCACGGCCTACACCGAGGAGACTTGAGTTGGACTTCGAAGCGGACGCGATCGTGGTCGGCGCCGGCCTCGCCGGTCTCGTCGCGACCCACGAGCTGGTGAAGGCCGGGCGCCGCGTGCTCGTGCTGGACCAGGAGAACCGCGCGAACCTCGGCGGGCAGGCGTTCTGGTCGCTGGGCGGGCTGCTGTTCGTGAACAGCCCCGAGCAGCGCCGGCTGGGGATCAAGGACTCCTACGAGCTGGCGTTGCGCGACTGGCTCGACTCGGCCGGTTTCGACCGCGAGGACGAGGACCTGTGGGCCCGCAAGTGGGCCGAGGCGTACGTCCGCTTCGCCACGTACGAGAAGCGCGATTACCTGCACGAGCTGGGCCTGCGCGTGACGCCGCTGGTCGGCTGGGCGGAGCGTGGCGGCGGCAAGGCCGGCGGGCACGGCAACTCCGTGCCGCGGTTCCACCTGACGTGGGGCACCGGGCCCGAGGTGGTGCGGGTGTTCGCCGAGCCGGTGCTGGCTGCGGAGCAGCGCGGCCAGGTGCGTTTCGCGTTCCGGCATCAGGTCGACGAGCTGGTGGAGACCGACGGCGTGGTCACGGGCGTGCGCGGAACCGTGCTGGAGCCGAGCGATCTGCCGCGGGGCAAGAAGTCTTCGCGCGTCGCGGCCGGCGAGTTCGAGCTGTCGGCGCCGGCGGTGCTGGTGAGCTCCGGCGGCATCGGCCACAACCACGAGCTGGTGCGGCAGAACTGGCCCGTCGACCGGCTGGGCCCGGCGCCGCAGACGATGATCCCGGGCGTTCCGGCCCATGTGGACGGTCGCATGATCGGCATCAGCGAGGCCGCGGGCGCGCGTGTGGTGAACCGCGACCGGATGTGGCACTACGTGGAGGGCATCCACAACTGGGACCCGATCTGGCCGGACCACGCGATCCGGATCATCCCCGGGCCGTCGTCGATGTGGTTCGACGCCAACGGGGTCCGGCTGCCCGCACCGAACTTCCCGGGTTTCGACACGCTGGGGACGCTGAAGACCATCCTCTCGACCGGGTACGACTACTCGTGGTTCGTGCTCACGCAGTCGATCCTCGAGAAGGAGTTCATGCTGTCGGGCTCCGAGCAGAACCCGGACATCACGGGGAAGGACCTGAAGCAGACGTTGCTCAGCCGCGCCGCGAAGGGCGCGCCGGGACCGGTGGACGCGTTCAAGCGGCACGGTGTCGACTTCGTGGTGGCCGACGACCTGGAGACGCTCGTCGACGGGATGAACAAGATCGCGCGCGGGCCGGCGCTGGACGTTGCCGCGTTGGAGCGCCAGATCGTGGCGCGGGACCTGGAGGTCGGCAACCGGTACTCGAAGGACCTGCAGCTGATGGCGGTGGCCAACGCGCGCAAGTTCGTCGGCGACCGCGTGGCGCGCGTGGCGAAGCCGCACCGGATCCTCGACCCGGCGCACGGGCCGTTGATCGCCGTGCGGCTGAACATCCTCACGCGCAAGACCTTGGGCGGCGTGCAGACCGACCTCGACTCGCGCGTGCTGCGGGCCGACGGTGAGCCGCTGCCCGGCCTGTACGCGGCGGGCGAGGTCGCGGGCTTCGGCGGTGGTGGCGTGCACGGCTACAACGCGCTGGAGGGCACCTTCCTCGGCGGCTGCATCTTCTCCGGCCGCGCCGCCGGGCGCGCCATGGCCCGGGCGGTGGAGTGACGCGGCGGACGACGGGCACGGTCCTGGACGTCGACGGGATCGCCCTGCACCTGCGTGAGGACGGACCCGCCGACGCCCCGGCCGTGCTGCTCGTACACGGCTTCAGCGGCTCGCTGCACTCCTACGACCGGCTGGCGCCCCTGCTGTCCGACCGCTTCCGAGTGCTGCGCCCCGACCTGCGCGGCCACGGCTGTACCGGCGGCCACACCGGCCTCGACGCGGTTTCCCAGGCCACGACCCTGGCCGGCGCGTTGAAGATCGTGGGCGCCGAAGGGCTGACCGCCGTCGGGCACTCCTTCGGCGCCGACGTGGTCCTGGCGCTCGCTGCGCTTTCGGGGGCCGTGACCCGGACCGTCCTCATCGGACAGGCACCGGACTACAGCCACGCCACTTTCCCGCCGGGCAACGGTTTGCTCGCGGCACCGTTCATCGGGCGTTCGCTGCACCGGCTGGTTTCACTGGCCCCGCTCGGTTTCGTGCTGCGCCCCACCCCGTTGCGCCAGGCCCACGCCGACTTCTCCGCCACCAGCCCGGCGATGGCCCACGCCGTCCTCACCGAACGGCGCCGCCTCCTGGCCGCCACTCCGCTCGACGCGCAGGTCTCCGCGCTCGGCCTGCCCACCCTCGCCGTCCTCGGCCGCCGCGACCGCCTCTACGATCACACCGGCAGCGCCACCCGCTACCGCGCGGCCGGCGCCGACGTCGCCTTCCTCGACGCCGGCCACACCCCGTTCACCGACCAGCCGGCCGAAGTGGCCGCCTTGGTCGCCTCCTTCTCCCTCGCGCCCTGACCCGGCCCCGCCGAGGGGGCGGGACCGCCGCAGTGGCAACGGGAGGCACGAAACAGCCCCGCCGGCATCGCGCCGGCGGGGCTGTTTTCGATTGATCTACCAGCAAAAACTCAAGCCGGCGTAACCATCCCGCCCACGATCGCGGCGACATCCGCCAGCGCGACCTGCTGCTGTTCCCGCGTGGCCAGGCTGCGAACGGTCACGTTCCCACCGTCCCAGTCCTCCTGGCCCACGATCACCACGGCGGCGGCGCCGGCCTTGTCGGCGCGCGTCAGCTCCTTGCCCAGCTTGCGGTGCTCGATCGGGGTCGACGTGCGGAGGCCGGCGCGGCGCAGGGAGGTCGCGACCTGGCGGGCGGCGTCGGCGAGGTCCTCCGTGACCGGGATGACCATCACGTCCACCTCGTTGCGCGGGGCGGGCGTAAGGCCGTGGGTGTCGAGGAAGTCGATGAGCGTGACGTCGCCCATGCCGAAGCCGATGCCGGGGATGCGTTCCTTGGTGAAGAGCGACGCGAGGTCGCCGTAGCGGCCGCCGCCGAAGAGGGCGCGGCGGTTCTTCGGCGAGGTGTCGAAGACCTCGAACACCGTGGACGTGTAGTAGGCCAGCCCGCGCACGATCATCGGCTCGAACTTCACCAGGCTCGCGGCCGAGCTGGACAGCACGCGCACCAGGTTGGACCGCTCCTTGACCTCCGCGGGCAGCTCGTCGAGCAGCGCGGCGCCGGAGCCCAGGGCCTCGGTGAGCTTCTCGAACTGCTTGTCCGTGAGCCCGATCTCCTCGGCGGACGTGGCGTGCTCCTCCGCCGACGTCTTCTCCCAGCGGTCCACCAGGCCGAACACGGCCGGCAGGTGCTCCGGGGAGACGCCCACGACGTCGGTGAGCGCCGACGTCAGCAGGTTCCGGTCGTTCACGCGCACGGCGAACATGTCCGAAGACGCGCCCACCGACTGCATGAGGTCGTGGATGAGCTCGAACATCTCGATCTCGCAGTTCGCGCTCTCGGAACCGAAGATGTCCGCGTTGATCTGCCAGTGCTCGCGCACGCGGCCGCGCTGCGGGCGCTCGTAGCGGAAGCAGTTCGGGTGGCTGTACCAGCGCACGGGGAACGACAGCGACTTCGCGTTGCCGGCGATCATCCGGGCCACCGACGGCGTCATCTCCGGGCGCAGCGCGAGGCGCTCGCCACCCTTCGTCGTCAGCGTGTAGAGCTGCTGGTCGGCGATCTCCTGGCCCGACTTCCGCTCGTAGATCTCGGCGGGCTCCAGCACGGGACCGTCGTAGCGGAGGAAGCCGTAGCGCTCCAGCACTTCGTAGAGATGGCCGAACACCTGCGTGCGAACGGACATTTCGGCGGGGAGGAAGTCTCGGGTCCCCTTGACAGGCGCGGTCGACAGGTATTCAGGCACGTCATCAAGCTTAACGACCGCGCCCAACCGTTAGAGGAACGCCACCCCATACGCCGTGAGCAGCATCGCCGCACCCAGCAGCACGGCGCCGACCGTGGTGATCGACATGCCGACCCGCGTGCGCAGCATCGCCAGGAAGAACCCACCCGACTGCGCCAGTACGCCGAACAGCAGCAGGAAGCAGGCAACCCACCGCCCGGTATCGCACAGCCCGCTGCGGTCGAGCACCTGCAACGCCACCAGCGCGAGCACCAGCAGCACCCCCGCGTGCGCGTGGCCGGCGCGGAAGAAGCTCTTCTGCTGGTCGTTGAGCACCCCGCGCTTGAGCAGCCCCATCAGCGCGTAACCCCCGTACATCACGGTGGGCAGCGACACGAGGGCGATGACGGTGAACAGCTGGACCGGTCCGTGCATGGCTTTCTCCTCCCAGAGCGTTCCCCGGGAGCGTAACACTGTTTTAAAACACTGTCACGGTTAATGCCGCGCCCATCGTTGACCTCGGGATCGAGCACTCAGGCCCGCGTGAACCTCAACGTGAACGTCGCCCCGACACCCGGAACCCCCGCCGCCGCGATGGTGCCGCCGTGGCCTGTCACGACTTCGTGCACCAGGGCCAAGCCCAGGCCGAACCGGCGGCCCTCGCCCTGGCCGCCGTGGGCGAAGCGCTCGAACAGCCGCTCCGCGTCCCGTTGCGCGAAGCCGACTCCGGTGTCGGCGACGCGGATCTCGACGTGGCGATCGTCGGGGTTCTCCAGCGTCACCTCGATCGAGCCGCCCGGCGGGGTGTGGCCGATCGCGTTGTCCAGCAACGCCGACAGCACCCGCCGCAGTGCCGCGGGAACCCCTGGCACCACGTCGAGCAGCCCCGGCGAACGGCGCACCTCGATCCGCACACGCCGGTCCCCCGCGCGCACGGCTTCGGCTTCCACCGCCTGTTCGGCCAGCAGACCCAGCTCCACCGGCTCCAGCAGTGGCCGCTCGTTGCACGCCTGCGTCGACAGCAGCAGGTCCTCCACGACCTCACCCAGCTCGCGCGTGCCCGACACCAGCAGGTCCAGGTCGTCCGACGGCACCGGCGCTACCCGCGCCCGGCGCGCCAGCAGCTGCGCGCGCGTGTGCAGGCGGGTGAGGGGCGCGCGCAGCTCGTGCGACGCGTCGGCGACGAAGGTGCGCTGGCGCCGCAACGCCTCGCCCAGCGGCCGGATCGCGCGCGCGGCCAGGACGTAGCCGCTGAAGACGGAAACCAGCAGCACCACCAGTTCCGCGATCACCAGGCCCATCAGCAGCTGCTGCCGGTCGGCGGCCTGGTAGCGCTGGTCGACGAAGACCTGCCACACCTGGCCGCCGTGGTCCACCGCGCGGACCGTGAACGTCGAGCCGGCCAGCTCCTGCTCCGTGGTCACGGAACCGCCGGGCGGCACGGCGGGCGCGGGCGGCGGCACGAACGGCAACGCGGCGGGCACGTGCCCGGCCGGCGTCACCAGGAACACGCAGCCCGGCGGCGTCGCCGACAGGCCCTGGGCCAGCGTGTAGTCGATCTGCCGGTCGACCTCCTCGCGCTGGCCGTGCACCAGCACCCAGTACGCGATGGCGCCGGCGGCGAGCACGACCAGCGTGATCACCACGGCGATCTGGCTCGCGATCGTCCGCCGCGCGCGCCGCAGCGCCCGCTCGTCGGGATCGACGATCACCGTCACATGGCCCCGATCTGGTACCCCAGGCCATGGACGGTCTTCACCACCTCGCGCCCCAGCTTGCGCCTCAGGTAGTACACGTAGGTGTCCACAATGGATTCCCCCGTCGAGTCGGCGAACACGTGGGTGCGCAGCGCCTCCCGCGGGTGGATGGCCTTCGGCCGCTGCGCGAGCGTGCGCAGCAGCTCGAACTCACGGCCCGACAGCGTCACGCGCTCGCCGCGGGACAGCACGACCTCGTGGCGCAGCAGGTCGAGCGCCGCCGTGCCCAGCGGCAGGCACTCGGCGCCGTCGAGATCCCGCCGGCACAACGCGCGCAGCCGGGCCAGCAGCTCGTCGGTCTCGAACGGTTTCACCAGGTAGTCGTCGGCGCCCGCGTCGAGACCGTGGACGCGGTCGGCCAGCTCGCCCAGCGCCGAAAGCACCAGCACGCGCGCGGTCACGGCCCGGCGCCGCAGCCCGGCGAGCACCTCCAGCCCGTCCATCACCGGCAGCCGCCGGTCGAGGATGATCACGTCGTGGTGGCCGGTGAGGCCGCGGTGCAGGCCGCGCTGGCCGTCGTGGGCGAGCTCGACCTCGTAGCCCTCGTCGGTGAGCAGCTCGGACAGCATTCCGGCCAGTTCACGATCGTCCTCCACGAGGAGCACTCGGGCTGCGGTTCCTGCCTCTTCGTGCACGTGTCCATACTCGCAGTCAGAGCGTCGATTGAACCCTCAACTTTCGTAGGGAATCGATCATTTACCCGCCGGTTGGGCCGAAAGGAGGAACTCCGGCAGCTGATCGGAGGAGTACTTCCGCCGATCCCGCCGGTCGAGCCAGCCGAGCACGGGCGAGGTCATGATCGTCGTCACCAGAGCCACCAGCACGAGCACGGTGAACAACGCCGGCGACACGATCCCCGCGGCCAGCCCGACGTTCAGCGCGATCAGCTGCATCAGCCCGCGCGCGTTCACGAGCACCCCGACGCGCACGGCGATCGGCTGCGGCTCCCCCGCCAGCCGCGCCGCGCCCCATGAAGCGCCGAGCTTCCCGATCACCGCGACTACCACGCAGACCACCGCGAACAGCAACAGGTTCGGGTCGGCCAGCAGCGCGAACCGCGTGTTGAGGCCCGAATAGGTGAAGAACAGCGGCAGGAACACGATCTGCCCGAGCGGCATCATCTTCGCGAGCACCTTGTCCGCCGCCTCGCCGCGCGGGAACGCGATGCCGATCACGAACGCGCCGAACACCGCGTAGAGCCCGATGGTGTCGGTGAACCACGCCGCCGCGAACAGGATCATCGCCGTCACGAGGATGCGCTGGCTTTCGCTCACCCGCGGGCTCGCCATGGTCTTCACGAGCACCCGCCGCACCACGAGCCACACGAGCAGCGCGAACAGCACCCCGCCACCCATCGCGGTCACGACCGGCCCCGCCGAGCCGGCGTGCATGCCGAGCACGACCGCCAGCAGGATCCACGCCAGCACGTCGTCGAGCGCGCCGCACGCCAGCGCGAGCGAGCCGAACCGCGTGCTGCCGAGGCCGCGTTCGGTGATGATCCGCGCGAGCATCGGAAACGCCGTGATCGCGATGGCCACCCCGACGAACGCCGCCGACACCACGGGCGAGACCCCGGGTTTGAGGATCCCGACCCAGCTCGCGCCGAGCACACTGACGCCGACTCCGAGCGCGAGCGGCACCACCGTGCCCGCGGCCGAGACCGCCGCCACCGACCGGGCCGAATCCTTGATGGAGCCCACGCGGAACTCGTAACCGGCCCCGAACATGTAGATCACGAGCCCGATCTGCCCGCCCAGGTACAGCAACGTGCGGACCGTGTCGGGGAACAGCGCCGCCTGCACGCCGGGCAGCACCAGCCCGAGCAGCGACGGTCCCAGCAGCACTCCGGAGATCATCTCGCCCACCACCGGCGGCTGGCCCACCCTCACCACGAGCGCGCTCACCAGCCGCACCACGGCGAGGATCACCACCACCGCCAGGAAGAACGCCGGCGCGGCCTCGGTCGGGGTCATCATTCGCCTCCGTGGTTCGCGAAGTAGTTCACGCACAAACGCTTCTGCCGCGCGTCGAGCACCATGTAGGTGCCGAACACGAGCTGGGCAAGGCTGCGCCACACGTCTTCCCAGCGGTCACGCACGGCGAGGTACGCCAGCGGGCCGCGGGTCGAGCGCGCCCAGCCACGCGGGGTGAGGAACACCGGGCCGCGGTTGGGGATCGAGCGCGTGTGGGCCGCGCTCGACGCGACGGAGTAGCGGCGCAGGAACTCCCGCGTCACCACGCGCATGGTGATCGGCGCGAGCCCGCGGGCCGGGCACGCGCGGTTCTGCGCGACGCCGAAGGGCAGGAAGTTCGCGTCCTTCTTCGACAATCCCGCGTGCGCCGGGCAACCGGCCGGCGGCTCCCAGCGCGACGGATCGAACTCCTCGGGCCGTTCGAAGCCCGCGTGGTGGAAGTCGGGGTAGCTGAACAGGAGCACGGTGCCGGCGTCGATCGTCGTGTCGTCGAGCTCGATGTCGCCGGTGGTGATGCGGTGGGCGATGCCGAAGAGCGGGTAGGTGCGCAGGCCTTCGTCGATCACGCGGTCGAGGTACTCGTCGTCGTCCGGGTTGGCGACCAGCCGACGCTGCACGTCCGGGTGCTGCGCGATGATCATCAGCAGGTGCGCCATCGCCTCCGACATCTGCACCACGGCGGTGTTGAAGAACGTGCCTTGCAGGTAGAAGACCTGCTCGTCGCGTGTGAGCCGGGACGGCAGCGCGTGCGGGATGTCGCCGAGGCGGCGCCGCAGGTAGTTCGTGAGCTTCGCGCGGCGGCGCATGTTGCGGGGCCGCACGCACTTCAGCGCGGAGACGACGTCGTCGGCGTGGCCCACGATGAGGTCGCGCGCCTCGGGCGGGCACGGTTCGCCGAACACCAGCTCGTAGTACAGCTCGGCCCAGATCGGCATCATCTCGTCGCGCAACCGGATCAGCCGGCCGTCACCGACGTCCAGGCCGTCGAGCACGTGCTCGGTCACGCGGCGCGTGAGCTCCTCCGACTCCGCGCGCGTCTTCACGAGGATGTGGCGCGTGGTCTTGGCGACCTCGTCGTAACGCGGTCCCGCTTCCAGGTGCTCCTGGTGGACCTCGGGTCCGGGCGCGAGCCAGTACCAGAACAGGTCCGACAGCGCCGCGCCCTTGCTGCGCCCATTGGCCGCCGGATCGGCGTACACCCGGCGAAAGTTCTCGACGCCCACGCGGTCGCCGGGGATCGGCAGGCCTTCCTCGCCGTTGACCAGTGCGAAGATCTTCACCCGCAACGCGACCACGCGGCCGGGCAGCCACTTCGGCAGCGAACCGACGAGCCCGGCCGCCAGCGCCGCCGTGAGCAGGCGCCTCATCGGACGAGGTCCGCGGTCAGGTCGCCGAGTGCGGCGGCCCCGCACAGCGCGAGCGTGTGGTCGGTCTCTTCCCGGAGGCGTTCCAGCACTTCCGTCACCCCTTCCTCACCCGCCGCGGCGAGGCCCCACACCACGGGCCGGCCGACGCCGACGGCGGTGGCGCCCAGCGCGAGCGCCTTCACCACGTCGGTGCCCCGCCGCACACCGCCGTCGAGCACGAGCGGGATCGCGCCCGCGACGGCCTCGGCCAGCGCGGGCAGAGCGTCCACAGTAGACACGGCGGTGTCGAGCTGACGGCCGCCGTGGTTCGACACCACGAGCCCGTCGACGCCCGCCTCCACCGCGAGGCGGGCGTCGTCCGGGTGCAGCACTCCCTTGAGCAGCACGGGAAGCGCCGTCGTCCGCTTGAGCCAGGCGACGTGCTCCCATGTGAACTCGGCCGACATCTCGATGTCGCGCACGCGACCCGAGCCGTCGCGCAGGTTCTCCACGACCAGTCCGGGCGGCAGGTCGTGGAACCCGTTGCGGTGGTCGCGTTCGCGCCGGCCGAACACCGGCGAGTCGACCGTGACCACGAACGCCCGCACGCCCGCGCGTTCGGCCCGGCGCACCACGGACTCCGTGAACTCCAGGTCCGGCTGCAGGTACAGCTGGAACCACAGCGCCGGGTCGGCCGCGGCCTGGCGCGCGGCGGCGGCGATGTCCTCCACGGCCGTGGTCGCGGCCATGCTCACCACCAGCACCGTGCCGGCCTTAGCCACCGCGCGAGCCGTCGCCAGCTCGCCTTCGGGGTGCGCGAGCCGGTGGAACGCCGTCGGCGACACCAGCACCGGTATCGACAGCGGCGAGCCCACCAGCTCCGTCGCCAAGTCGCGCTTGGCCGCGCCCCGCAGCACACGGGGCACGAGCACGCGCCGGGAAAACGCCTCTTCGTTGGCCCGCAGCGTCAGCTCGTCGCCGGCGGCACCCGCGTAGAAGTCGTAGTGCACCGGGTCGAGCCGCTCGCGCGCCGCGGCCTCGAGCTCCGCGATCGTGCGCACGGCTCAGGCCAGCTGGCCGGTGAAGAACTTCGTGAGCGCCTCCACGTGCACGGGCCGGTCCCACTCGTTGTCGAGGTTCTCCGTCACGTGGTGGGTGGCCACGAGCTCGCCGCGCCGGTAGTGGCGGACGATCGGGTGCAGGTAGTGGCCCTCGCCGCTGTCGTTGGCGACGTCCTGGCTCGCCCGCTTCACGGTGAAGTCGAACGGGTCGACCTTGTCGTGGTCCGGGCCGTAGTCGAGCGTGATGAGGAACGCGTTCTCGGCTTCGCCGAGCGGAGTGTCGGCGAAGCGGGCCACCGGCATCTCTTCGAGGTAACGCGCCTGGCCGCCCTCGACGACGAGGACGTCGGCGAGGAACCCGAACTGCTGGAACAGCCCCGACGTGCGGCTGATCCGCTTGAGCACGGCGTCCACCAGCTCACCGGTCTCGGCCTTGAGCACGGTCTGCGGCCACTCGTTGTCGTGGTAGCGCTCTTCGAGCACCTTCGACAGCGCGCGCACGCCGTAGCGGAAGCCGTGGATGAAGGCGCTGGTGGCCTTCTTGAAGTCGCGGACCTGCGTGATCGTGCCGGCGAAGTAGAGGCCGGGCACGTTCACCGACTCCCACGACGACGTCTGCGCCGGGAAGCGGCCGTTGATCGTGAGCTCGGGGCGGCAGTCCTCGTCGAACATCGAGGCGTCGAAGCGGAAGCCGGTGGCGGCGATCACGCGGTCGTAGCGGATCTCCTTCACCACCTCGTCGGCGCGGGCGAAGGCGAACTTCACGTGGTAGCCGTCTTCGTCCTTGCGGATCTCGCGCACGTCGCCGTCGAGGATCGCGTGCTGCAGCTTGAGCTGGTACATGTCGAGCACGCCGGCGTTGAACGCGCGCAGGTGGCCGACGAAGTGCGTGCGCCAGGCCAGCTTCACCGGGCGCGGACCGGCGACGTGCAGCACGGCCGCGTACGCGTTCACGCTGTCGGCGGTCTCGAAGGCCGAGTTGCCCTTGCCGAGGATGAGCACGCGCTTGTTGGTGAACTGCGCGGGGTCGGTGTCGAAGTCGGCGTACTGGTCGACCAGCTCCATGCCCGGAACGTCGGGGATGTACGGCTTCGGCACGCCCGTCGCCATGATCAGGCGCTTCGTGGTGTAGGTGTTTCCGTCGCCGTCAGTGAGCGTGAAGAGAGCGCTTTCCGCGTCACGGCTGATCCGCGTCACCCGGGTGCCGTAGCGGATGGCGATCTTGTGCTTCGCCGCGTAGTCGGCGGTGTAACGCAGGAACGTCTCGGCCGGCGGGAAGAGTTCGGCGCTGTAGTCGGTGAACAGCAGGGGGTCGGGACCGTCGTCGAGGAGTGAATTCCAGTCGACGCGCAGGTTGAGCTCGGGGTCGGTCCAGCCGGTGTGCTTCTTGTTCACCGAGATCAGCGTGCGGTGGCGCGGGAACCTCGTGAAGAACGTGGCGGGCGTGCTGCCCGCTTCGAGGACGAGGTAGCGGTGGCCTGCCTGTTCGAGCTGCCGGCCGAGCTGCAGGCCCGCGGGCCCCGCGCCGACCACCAGATAGTCCAGAACGTCGTCCACCACACCGGCCTCCAGCCTCGATCTTCGCCTGACGGCCGACAGCCTGATCCGGAGATCTCAGAAAAGGCTCAGAGATCCCGATCAGCGGGCGGGCGAAAATCCGGGAAGGGCACCTCGCGGGAATCACTGTCCCTCGAGGTGCCCTTCACCGTTGGTGGCTCAGCGTGACAGCAGCTTCATCGCCGTCTCGGAGTAGCGCGGGCCGGCCACTTCGGCGGCGGGCACGGCGGTCTCGATCTCCCGGATGTCCTCTTCGGACAGTTCGAGCGCCACGGCACCGACGTTCTCTTCGAGGTACTTGCGCCGCTTCGTCCCCGGGATCGGCACCACGTCCTCGCCGCGGGCCTGTACCCAGGCGAGCGCGAGCTGCCCCACGGTCACACCCTTCTCCTTGGCCAGCGCCCGCAGCGCCTCGACCATCGCGAGGTTCTTCGCCAGGTTCTCGTCCGCGAAGCGCGGCTGCGTCTGGCGGCGGAAGTCGTCCTCGCCGAAGTCCGCGGCGGAGGTGAACTTGCCGGTCAGGAACCCGCGGCCCAGCGGCGAGTACGGCACCAGGCCGATGCCGAGCTCGCGGCACGCCGGCACCACGGCGTCCTCGATGTCGCGCGACCACAGCGACCACTCCGTCTGCACGGCCGAGATCGGGTGCACGGCGTGGGCGCGGCGGATCGTCTCGGCGCCGGCCTCGGACAGGCCGAGGTGGCGCACCTTGCCCTGCTGCACCAGCTCGGCCATGGCCCCGACCGTCTCCTCGATGGGCACGTTCGGGTCCACGCGGTGCTGGTAGTAGAGATCGATGTGGTCGATCCCCAGGCGCCGCAACGAGTTCTCCACGGCCTCGCGCACGTACGCCGCGTCGCCGCGCACCCCGCGCTTGCTCGGGTCCTCCGGGTCGCGTACGAAGCCGAACTTCGTCGCGAGCACGACCTGGTCGCGCCGGTCGGCGATCGCGCGGCCGACGAGCTCTTCGTTGGCCCCCATGCCGTACATGTCGGCGGTGTCGAGCAGGGTCACGCCCAGCTCCAGCGCGCGGTGGATGGTGGCGATCGACTCGGTGTCGTCACCCTCGCCGTAGAACTCGCTCATCCCCATGCAGCCGAGGCCCTGCGCGCTCACTTCGAGCGTGCCGAGGCGGCGGGCGGGCAGCGTCATGTCGTCTCCCGATTCGTGAAGTGGCGGTTGCTCATTTGCCGGCGGCCCGCGCGAGCCGCTCGGGGTAGCGAGCCCCGGCCACGGCGTCGGCCGGAGCCGCCTGCGCGATCGCGGCGATGTCCTCTTCGGACAGTTCCAGCTGCGCCGCGGCGACGTTCTCTTCCAGGTACTTGCGCCGCTTCGTCCCCGGGATCGGCACCACGTCGTTGCCCTGGGCCTGCACCCACGCGAGCGCGAGCTGCCCGGCGGTCACGCCCTTCTGCTCGGCCAGCGCGCGCAGAGCGTCCACAATGGCCATGTTCCGCTCGAAGTTGCCGTCGGCGAAGCGCGGCATCCCACGGCGCATGTCGTCTTCGGGCAGGTCCTTCACCGACGTCACGGCGCCGGTCAGGAAACCGCGGCCCAGCGGCGAGAACGGCACCACACCGATGCCCAGCTCACGGCAGGTCGCGAGGATCTCGTCCTCGATGCCACGGGTCCACAGCGACCACTCGCTCTGCAGTGCCGTGACCGGGTGCACCGCGTGGGCGCGGCGGATCGTGTCGGCGTTCGCCTCGGAAATCCCGGCGTAGCGGATCTTTCCGGCGGCCACCAGCTCGGCCAGCGCGCCCCACGTCTCCTCGACGGGCGTGTCCGGGTCCACGCGGTGCTGGTAGTAGAGGTCGATGTGGTCGACGCCCAGGCGCTGCAGCGACTCGTCGCAGCACTGCTTCACGTACGCGGCGTCGCCGCGCGCGCTCATGCCGCCGTCCTTCCAGACGATGCCGAACTTGGTGGCGAGCACCACCTGGTCGCGCCGGTCCGCGATCGCGCGGCCGACCAGCTTCTCGTTCTCCCCCGCGCCGTACACGTTGGCCGTGTCCAGCAGCGTCACGCCCAGCTCCAGCGCGCGGTGCACGGTGGCGATCGACTCACCCTCGTCGTCGCGCACCCCGTACGCCTGGCTCATCCCCATGCAGCCCAGCCCCTGGGCGCTTACTTCCAGCTCACCGAGTTTCCTCGTAGCGATCACGCGGAGATCTCCTCCATGGCGGACACGTGGCCGAGGACCTTGCGTTCCACCTGGTCGTAGTTGCTGATCTTGTAGTCCAGAATGTCCAGGCAACCCTGGAGCTCGGCGATCCGGTCGGCGACCGACTGGCGTTGCTCCACGAGGATCGCCTTGCGGCGTCCGGCGCTCGCGACGCCGTGGCGCCGCAGTGACGCGTACTCGCGCATGCTCTTGATGGGCATGCCGGTGAGCCGCAGCTTGGTGAGGAACCCGAGCCAGTTCAGATCGTCGTCCGAATACGCGCGCCGCCCCGCCGCGTCGCGGGCCGGCGGGTCCAGGAGCTTGATCCGCTCGTAGTACCGAAGGGTGTCGATCGACAGGCCGCTACGTCGTGCGGCTTCCGCTATCGAGTAGCTCATGCGCTCGACAGTACGACCTGGAGTGCGCTCCAGGTCAAATCCCGACCGGGTGGGGTGATGCCTGGATTGTGCAGGTCAGCAGGCGACCGGCGCCACAATGTCGGCCCCGCGGAGCGGATCGGCCGAGGCGGAACCGGTTCCCGCACCCAAGATCACCCCGCGAAGGGTCGCGTACCGTAACACCGTTGCGTTACCCTGAGCACATGCCCCGTCCCCGTACGCACGACGAAGCCCTCCGGCTGAAGCTGCTGGACCGGGCCGGCGAGCTGATCTCCGCCGACGGCCCCAAGGCCCTGTCCCTGCGCAAGCTTGCCGCCGACGCCGGGACGTCGACCACGGCCGTGTACTCGCTGTTCGGCAGCAAGCCCGACCTGGTCAACGCGCTGTACGTCGAGGGCTTCCGCCGCTTCGGCGCGCGGCTGAACGCCGTGGCGCGGACCGGCGACGCCGTCGCGGACCTGGTGCGCCTCGGCGTCGCCTACCGCGCGAGTGCGCAGGCGGATCCGCACCTGTACGCGATCATGTTCACCCGCTCCGTGCCCGGCTTCGAGCCCAACGCCGAGGCCGACCGCCAGGCCCGCGCGACCCTCGAGCCACTCGAGGACGCCGTGCGGCGGGGCATCGCGTCGGGGCAGCTCGTCGACGTCGCGCCCGAGGTGATCGTCGTCAGCTCGTGGGGCATCGCCCACGGGCTGGTGTCTCTGGAGCTGTCGGGGAACCTGCCGCCGGAGTTCAGCGTGGGCGGCGCGTATGAGGAAGCGTTGCGCGCCAACGCTTCCGGCTGGCTGAAGTGACCGAACCCGGGGTGAGCGCCACGGCGCTGATGATCGCCGCGGCGCGCGCCGTCGAGACGAACCGCCCCGACGGCCTCATCCGTAACGAGTGGGCCGAACGCTTCGTCCGCGCGGGCGCGGTGGATCTGCCCACCCGCATCGAGGACGTCGAACAGGGTGACGCCGACCCGCTCTGGGGCCGCGGCGGCGCCTACTCCGGCCTGCGCACCCGCGTCTTCGACGACTTCCTCCTGACCGCGAGCAAAACCGTCACCCAGGCCGTGCTGCTCGGCTCCGGTCTCGACAGCCGCGCCTGGCGCCTCGACCTGCCCGCCGGCCTGCGGTTCTTCGAGCTCGACCGAGCCGACCTCCTCGGTTTCAAACGCCGCGTCCTCGCCGACGCGGCGCCGCGGGTTCGCCACGAGTTCCTGGTCGCCGACCTCACCGACGACTGGGCCGCCGTGCTCACCGACGCCGGCTTCGAGCCCGGCGAGCCCACCGCGTGGCTCGTCGAAGGCGTGCTGCCCTACCTCTCCGGCGCCGCCGAGGCCCGGCTGATGGCCACCGTCGACTGCCTTTCCGCGCCCGACAGACAGATCGGCTACGAAATCGTGCTCGGCCAGGAAGCCGAGTCCCTGCGCTCCCACGACCTCTACGCCGCCACCGAGGCCGGCACTGGCACCAACATCGGCCGCCTCTTCGACGACGGCACCCGCCCCGACTCGGCCGCCTCCCTGCGCGCCGCCGGCTGGACGGTCACCAGCTCCCCCGTCGCCGACTTCACCACCCGCCACGGCCGCGGCCCCGACCCCGCCGTCGTCGACCCGATCACCCAAATCCGCTGGGTGTTCGGGTCGAAGCCGGTCAGAACAGCTTGAGCGACGCCTCGATCACCAAGTTGCCCGCGGCGTCGTAGGCCTTCACATTGGTCCTGGCGTCCACTGTGGACGAATTGTCGGCGTCGGTGTGCCAGATCGCGAACGTCCCGTGCGCCACCGTCGCATCCCTCGGCGTCCCTCCCGGGTAGGTGACCGAAACCCTCGTCACGTTGTCCGGCACGCCCCCGGCGAGCACGAGCCGCTCCGGCTCGCCCGTGTCCTTCACCGGCGCTGACACGGGGATAAGCGCAGCGCCGCCGGCGCCCACCTTCAGCTCCTGTACCGAGGAAGGGTCGATCGCGTAGTAGGTCGCTCCGGCCCGTCCCGGATACGGTTGCGCCGAGCAGGCCAGCATGTGCTGCCCCAGCCGGGCGACGACCAGCTTGCGGTCGTTCCAGGTCAGGTACGGCCCGGCGACGTAGGCGCCTCGGTCGGGCACCTGCTGTGGAGCGGACGCGAGGCATTCGTCGAGGAACCTGCCGGCCTCGGACCGGCGATCCGCCGACGCCGGCCGGTCGACCCTGATGGTGAGCGCGGCCGGGGCCGAGACGAGGGCGGACGGGTCCACCTCACTGCCATCCGGCCCCAGGGCGAGCCGCACCGCCGGGCCCGCGCCCGTGAACACCGCGAACTGGTGCGACAGCGGCGAGACCCACTCTGCCGTCGGCCCGTCCGGCTGCAGCGTCACGTCGGGCGTGGCGGCCCGCACGCCCTGCCACGCCGGGTCCGCCATCCCCGCCACCAGGCCGTCGGCCGTGCGCAGGTACACCTTGGCCTGGGACCCGGGCACGGGCGAAGGAACCGCGTCGGGGTCCGAGACGGTCACCGTCGTCGCGGTCGTCTCGCAGAACAGCGGCCGGCCGCCGATCATCGCCGCGGTCAGGGTCGCGGCGCCGTGGCTCAGGACGAACGGGATGTCCCAGGCGCTCGGATCGGCGATGGTCGGGTAGTAGGGCTTCATCGCGTTCCAGCAGCGGTCGAACGTGTCGTGGCCCGGGTCGCGCGGTCTGGCGGGAGCGAGCGGTCCCGCTGAGTCGTCACGCGGTACGCCGGCCGCGAACACGACACCGGTGGCCACCACCACGACGGCCGCCGCCACGAGCCACACGGAACGCCGCCGGTGAGCGGGCCTCTTCTCCTCGGCGAGCCCGGCCCGTACCCGCAGCCGGATGCGGTCGCGCACCTCGGGCGGGAGTTCGCGGCGCGGCGGGAGGTTGTCGATCATTTGTCCTCCAGAGTCTTGTCGTCGAGGAGGGCACGCAGGTGGGCTCGCGCCCGGGACAGGTGCGAGCGGACGGTGACCTCGGCGACTTCGAGCAGCGCCGCCGCGTCGGCGGTCGGCAGGTCGCCCAGCAGGCACAGCTCCACGACCTGGCGCTGCGCCTTCGGCAATCCGGAGACGGCCTCGATGATTTCTTTCAGGCGTGCTTCGCCGTCGAGCTGGGCCGCGACTTCGTCGGCGTGATCCGACACCGCCGGCGGCTCGGGGATGCGCGTCAGCAACCGCAGACGACGGCGCGCGCCGCGGTGTTCCGTGCGGGCGAGGTTGCCCGCGACCGTGTACAGCCACGGCAACGCGCTGTCCCTGATCAGCTTCAGCTCGGCCCGCTTGCGCCAGGCGATCAGGAACGTGTTCGACGTCAGGTCCTCGGCCACCGCCCACGACCCGGTCAACCGGTAGGCGTGGTTCCACACCGCCTGCGCGTGGCGTTCGAACAGCTCGCCGAACGCCCTCTCGTCCCCGCCTGCCGCGCGCCCGAAGAGCTCGGCGTCCACGGTCACCCCTTGGATGGTCACACCGGGAAGTGGCCGGGAACCTCGGAAGTGTTGTGGGTGTCTTTCTGGTGGTTCAGGCCGCTTGGTTCAGTACGGCTTGGTTCAGTACGGCTTGGTTCAGACCGCGCCGTACTGGCGGTCTCCCGCGTCGCCGAGCCCGGGGACGATGAAGCCGGAGTCGTTGAGCCGCTCGTCGATGCTCGCGGTGACCACGCGCACCGGCAGCCCGGTCTTCTCCAGGTGCTCCAGACCTTCGGGCGCGGCCAGCGCGCAGATGGCCGTGACGTCCGTGGCGCCCCGGTCCGTGAGCAGCCGGATGGTGTACTCCATCGAGCCCCCGGTGGCGAGCATCGGGTCGAGCACCATCACGGGCCGGTCGGCCAGCGATTCCGGCAGCGACTCCAGGTACGGGGTCGGCTTGAGGGTTTCCTCGTCGCGCGCGAGCCCGACGAACCCCATCTGCGCGTCGGGGATCATCTTGTGCGCCTCGTCGGCCATGCCCAGGCCGGCGCGCAGCACGGGGACCAGCAGCGGCGGGCTGGCCAGCCGGTAGGCCTCCGTGCGCGCGACGGGCGTGTGGATCCGCTCGGTGCGCACGGGCACGTCACGGGTGGCTTCGTACACGAGCATCACGGTCAACTCGTGCAGCGCGGCCCGGAACGCCGCGCTGTCCGTCCGCGCGTCACGCATCGTGGACAGACGGGCCTTGGCCAACGGGTGATCGACGACGTGCACATCCATGCCGCCTAACTTAGCTGCCGGGTGTCGTCCGCGTCTCGGCTCATCTCGTAGTAGTTCACCGCCTCGAAGAAATGCCCGACGACCGGAGCCAGCTTGTCGAACGGCCACGCCGGCACATCCGCGACGTTCGCATCATCCGGCGGCTCGATGCAGACAATCATCCTCCAGTTGGCGTACGATCCACTGATCTTCCAAGACTGGCGCATGGGTTTCCTCCTCCGCGAGAACACGAGCCAAACGTTCTCCCGATGCCAGAACCGCACGCAACCTTCCTTCAGGTGAGCGATCTTTCGTGCCACCGTGGCAAGAGGACAAAGTGTGCCCATGACGAAGAACAAAGGGGTCTCCGTTCGGCAGCGGAGAGTTTCCGGAGAACTGCGCCGCCTGCGGTTGCTGCGGAAGATGACCTGCAAACAGGTGGCCGAAGGCGTGGACTTCTCGGAGAGCAAGATCTCCCGCATGGAAACGGGCGACCGCGGCCTGTATCCCGACGACGTCGCCGCGATCCTGGGTTTCCTGCAGGCCCCGTCGGATCTGCGGCAAGAGCTCATGGCCCTCGTGAGGGGCGGCGAGGAGCGCAACTGGCATGAAGTGAACGGGAAATTGCCACCGACGTGGAAGGACCTGATCCGGTTCGAGGAGCAGGCTTCGGCCATCAAGAACTATGAGACTCTGCTGATCCCCGGCATCGCGCAGATCCCCGAGTACACCCGAGCGCTGCTTCACGGTGGCGATCACAACCTGACCGACCCTGAACTCGAAGGGCTAGTCGCCGCCCGGATCAAGCGCCAGCTGATTCTGAGCCGAAGAGACGCTCCTGCCTTCCATGTCATGGTCGATGAGATGGCTCTGCACCGACCGATCGGCGATCAGGAAACCATGCGCGCCCAGCTTCGCCACCTCCTGACCCTTGGGCGCAGATCGAACGTCACGTTCCAGATCGTGCCCTTTTCAACTCGTGCACATGCCGGGCTTCGCGGTCCATTCGTTCTCCTCGAGTTCTTCAACGAACCCACGCTGGCACACGTCGAGAGCCGAGGGACAAGCAGCTTCCTCGAAGGGGATGACTTTGTCGACAACGTCAAGGCCGCTTGGCGTGATATTCGCTCCATCGCGCTGTCAACTGGCGACTCGGCCCGGATGATTGCCGATATCATCGGCGAGCCGACACCAGCTGAGGAGTACGAACCATGATCGCCCCAGACTTCGCCCAGGCCGCGTGGCGCAAGAGTTCCTACACCACGAACGACTCCAACTGCGTCGAGTTCGCGGCCTGGCACAAGAGCTCGCACAGCACAGACCAGTCGAACTGCGTCGAGGTCGCCACCTCGCCGGTCGAGATCGGGATCCGCGACACGAAGGACCGCGCGGGCGGCCACCTCACCGTGTCGCCGGCCGCGTGGACTGCGTTCCTCAGCTCCGCGCGCTAGCGAACCAGCGAACCCACCGCCGCTGCCAGGCCGTTTCGACGGCCCGGTGGTGGTGGTTCTCGCGTACCCACTCGATGGCGTCGTCCGGGGACAAGCCGGCAATGCTGGCAAGGCAGGCGAGGACCGTGCCGGTGCGGCCGACGCCTCCGTAGCAGGCCACCTCCACCGATTCCCCCGCCAGCGCGCGGGCGTGCAGCGCGAGGATCTTGCGCCGCGCGTCGGCCCAGTTCAGCGGTAGCAGGAAGTCCGGCCAGCGGATCCAGTCGTGGTCCCAGGTGAGACCGTCGTCGTGTTTGCGGCGCAGGCGGTTCGACCCCAGGTAGAGGCCGTAAGCGGGAGCCGGGCCTTCCGGCGCGGGCCGGCCGAGGCCGCGGCCGCGCAGGACGGCGCCGTCGGGCAGTGCGAGGGTCCCCACCAGTGCAGATGCCATCGCCCCATCTTGGCCCTTATCCGTCGTTCGATGGACCCCGGACCACCCCCGATCGGGCTAGGCTGCCCCGGGTGAGTGACGACGCAGCCCTTCCGAGCCCCGACCAGATGCGGGCCTCCGACGCCGACCGCGAGCAGGTCGCGCAGGTTCTGCACCAAGCGCTGTCCGAGGGCCGCATCACGATGACGGAGCTCGAGGAACGGCTCTCCACCGTCTACGCGGCGAAGACCATCGGCGAGCTGAAGCCCGTGACCCGCGACCTGCCGATCGGCGCCACGCCGTCGACGCCCTCTTCGGCTCTGCAGCCGGCCACCAGCCGCGCCCTCGGCCTCCCCGACAGCCGCATCGGCGGCCACCCGGGCTCGAACGTCTCGATCGGCGTCCTCTCCGGCGCCGTCCGCAAGGGCAGCTGGGTCCTCCCGCCGCAACACACGAGCGTCGCCTTCTGGGGCGGCGCCGAGATCGACCTCCGCAACGCCCGCTTCGCCGACAAACAGTCCACCATCACCGCCGTCGCCATCATGGGCGGCATCGAGATCACGGTCCCCGACGACATCAACGTCGACGTCACCGGCCTCGGCCTCATGGGCGGCTTCATCCTCGAAGACAAGTCCGGCGCCCCACCCGCACCCCCCACGGCCCCCACCCTGACCGTCAACGGCCTCGCCTTCTGGGGCGGCGTGGTCGTCTACCGCAAACCCGCGAAGAAGGACAACCGGCAGCTGGAGTCCTGACCGCGAGAGACCTACAGCGGCGCTACGCGCGACCTGACGAAAGCCGGCACAGGAGCGGGCCGATGTTCGAGCGGTTCAGCACGGCCGCAGCGCAGGCTGTGTCGATTGCGCAGCGAGAAGCGGCTGGTCGCCGTGCGACAAACGTCGACACCGGGTGATGTTTCGCCTCCTCCGTTTTCCGCGACGACAAAGCAGATCCTTCGCGCGGCATGGGAAAACACCCGAACCCGCACCAGCACCTCGGTCGCGGTCCGAAGCACCGACCTCCTGCTGGCGCTGCTGCAGCACAGCGATGCACCCAGCCTGATTTCGTCTCTTCCGACACAGCTCGCAAACCTCCTCGCTTCAGCGGGCGAAGCGAATCCCACACCAGAGGACTCGATCTCGTGGAGTCGTCTCACGTTTCGACCACCCGACGATTCGCCAACAAGGTCCAGCGAAGGTTGCGGTACCGATGACCCGCCTTACCCTTCGCCGCTGCAAGCCCTCGATCGAAATCTGTGGACAACTCACCCAATGAATTACCCGGCACAGCGCAGGGTTCTGGCGAGGAACAAGTGGTCGAGCCAGAGATCTGGTACGACCAGGAACCTGACAACGATTTCGCCGAGGGTGGCCCGGCAATCGTCGTGGCCACTCCTACGGCGCTCGACCAGCTGCTCGACCCCGTGCTCGAAGTCGGCCTCGGCGCAAACCTCGGCTTCATCGCCACCACGACACCCGAGGCGGCAGCATCCGAGGCGACGGCGATCCCGGGGAGCTCGTCGAGTACGTGTACCAGGGCAACGTGCCCGAAGTCCTCGCAGGCGTCGAAGTGCCGGTGGCCACAGTTCGCCGCGGGCTGCACGAGTTCCTCGCGAGCGGGACCAGCCCGGAGTTGTGCACACCACCGACGAGTAATCCACAGATTTCCGTGAGTGACCCGGCACAGGACGTGGCCCACCTACACTCACAGGCATGACCACAACCACCAGCCCGAACGCGGTGCCGGACACCCCGGCGCCGTTGGCGGACGTGACTCGCGACGAGGCGAGCCTGCGCCGGTTCCTGCATGGGCTGCCCGGCGTCGACCAGGTCGGGGTCGAGCAGCGAGCGGCGGCCTTGGGCACACGCAGCATCAAGAAAGACGCCAAGCGCTGGGCGATCGACACCGCCATCTCGATGGTCGACCTGACCACGCTCGAGGGCGCCGACACGCGGGGCAAGGTCCGCGGGCTCGCGGCGAAGGCCCTGCGCCCCGACCCGGAGCGGCAGGACTGCCCGCGCGTGGCCGCCGTGTGCGTGTATCCCGACATGGTCGAGGCCGCGGTCGACGCGCTCAAGGGCAGTGCCGTGCACGTGGCGAGCGTCGCGACCGGGTTCCCGTCCGGGCGCACCAGCCGTGAGGTGAAGCTGGCCGACACGCGCCTGGCCGTGGAGTACGGCGCCGACGAGGTCGACATGGTGATCGACCGCGGCGCGTTCCTCGAGGGCCGCTACATGGACGTCTTCGACGAGATCCGCGCGATCAAGGCGGCGTGCGGCGGAGCGCACCTGAAGGTGATCCTGGAAACCGGCGAGCTGGCGACGTACGACAACGTCCGCCGCGCGTCGTGGCTGGCGCTCCTCGCCGGTGGTGACTTCATCAAGACGTCCACCGGCAAGGTCTCCCCCGCGGCGACGCTGCCGGTCACGCACGTGATGCTGCAGGCGGTGCACGACTGGCACGAGCAGACCGGCGAGCTGCGCGGCGTCAAGCCCGCGGGCGGCATCCGCACGACCAAGGACGCGATCAAGTACCTCGTCGCCGTGCACGAGGTGGCCGGCGAGCAGTGGCTGACCCCGGACCTGTTCCGCTTCGGCGCGTCCAGCCTGCTCAACGACCTGCTGCTGCAGCGGCGCACCCAGGTGGACGGCCACTACAGCGGCCCCGACTACGTGACGGTGGACTGACCATGGGCATCTTCGAATACGCCCCCGCGCCCGAGTCGCGCGACATCGCGAACCTTAAGGACCACTACCGGCCGTTCATCGGCGGTGAGTTCGTCGACGGTTCGGGCGAGTCGCTGAAGACGGTGAACCCGGCCACCGAGGAGATCCTCGCCGAGGTCGGCACGGCGTCGGTGTCCGATGTGGACGCTGCCGTCCGCGCGGCGCGCGCCGCCTATGAAACGGTCTGGTCGCGGATGCCGGGCAGCGAGCGGGCGAAGTACCTGTTCCGCATCGCGCGCCTGATCCAGGAACGCTCGCGCGAGCTGGCGGTGCTGGAGTCGCTCGACAACGGCAAGCCCATCAAGGAATCGCGCGACTCCGACATCCCCACGGCCGCCGCGCACTTCTTCTACCACGCCGGCTGGGCCGACAAGCTGGAGTACGCGGGCTACGGCCCGAACCCGAAGCCGCTGGGCGTCGCCGGTCAGGTGATCCCGTGGAACTTCCCGCTGCTGATGCTGGCGTGGAAGATCGCGCCCGCGCTGGCCACCGGCAACACCGTGGTGCTCAAGCCGGCGGAGACCACGCCGCTCACGGCGCTGGTGTTCGCCGAGATCTGCCAGCAGGCGGAACTCCCGCCGGGTGTCGTGAACATCCTCCCGGGCGCCGGCGACATCGGTGCGGCCGTGGTGGAACACGGTGACGTCGACAAGATCGCGTTCACCGGCTCCACCGAGGTCGGCAAGCTGATCCAGCGCACGGTGGCGGGCACGCGCAAGAAGCTCACGCTGGAGCTGGGCGGCAAGGCGGCCAACGTCGTGTTCGACGACGCGCCGCTCGACCAGGCCGTGGAGGGGATCGTCAACGGGATCTTCTTCAACCAGGGCCACGTCTGCTGCGCGGGTTCGCGGCTGCTGGTGCAGGAATCCGTGGCCGAGGAGGTCATGGAGAAGCTGCGCTACCGCGTCTCGACGCTGCGGATGGGCGACCCGCTCGACAAGAACACCGACATCGGCGCCATCAACTCCGCCGAGCAGCTGGCGAAGATCCGCGGGCTCGTGGAATCCGGCGACGCCGAGGGCGCGCAGCGCTGGACCAGCCCGTGCCCGGTGCCCGACCGCGGGTTCTTCTTCGCTCCCACGGTGTTCTCCGACGTGCACCAGTCGATGCGGATCGCGCGCGAGGAGATCTTCGGGCCGGTGCTGTCGGTGCTCACGTTCCGCACGCCGGACGAGGCCGTGGCGAAGGCCAACAACACGCCGTACGGGCTGTCGGCCGGCATCTGGACCGAGAAGGGCTCTCGCATCCTCTGGATGGCGAACAAGCTCCGGGCCGGCGTCGTCTGGGCCAACACGTTCAACCGCTTCGACCCCGCCGCGCCGTTCGGCGGCTACCAGGAGTCCGGGTTCGGCCGCGAGGGCGGACGCACCGGTCTGGAGGCTTACCTCGATGTCTGAGTCCAGGATTTCCGTGGCCAAGACGTACAAGCTCTACATCGGCGGGGCCTTCCCCCGCTCGGAGTCCGGCCGGGTCTACCCCGTCACCGACCCGCAGGGGAAGTTCCTGGCCAACGCGGCGCACGCGTCGCGCAAAGACGTACGGGACGCCGTGGTGGCGGCGCGCAAAGCCTTCCCCGGCTGGTCGGGCGCCACGGCCTACAACCGCGGCCAGGTGCTCTACCGCGTCGCCGAGATGCTGGAGGGCCGGCGCGAGCAGTTCGTGAGCGAGGTCGCCGCCTCGGAAGGTCTCGCGCCGAGCCAGGCGGAGTCCCTTGTGGACGCCGCCATCGACCGCTGGGTGTGGTACGCGGGCTGGACGGACAAGATCGCGTCGGTGCTCGGCGCGGCGAATCCCGTTGCGGGGCCGTACTTCTCGTTCACCGTGCCCGAGCCGACGGGTGTGGTCGGCGTGCTCGCGCCGCAGGAGTCGTCGCTGCTCGGCCTGGTCAGCGTGCTGGCGCCGGTGCTGGCCGGTGGCTCCACGGCCGTCGTCGTCTCGAGCGCCGAGCGGCCGCTGCCCGCGATCACGCTGTCGGAGGTCCTCGCGACGTCCGACCTGCCGGGCGGTGTCGCCAACGTGCTGACCGGCCGCGCGGCCGAGCTCGGCCCGTGGCTGGCCTCGCACGGTGACGTCAACGCCCTCGACCCGACGGGCGCCACGCCGGAGGACCGCATCACGCTGGCGCGTGAGGCGGCGGGCACGGTCAAGCGCGTGCTCACGGTCCCCGACGCCGAACCCGACTGGACGCCGACGCCGGACCTCTCGCGGCTGCGCCGGTACCTGGAGGCGAAGACCGTCTGGCACCCGCTGGGCGTCTGAGCCAACCCGGGCCAACAGCCGGCCCAGACCAGCAGCCGGCCTGGACCAACAGAAAGGGGCGGGCGGCACCCCCTGGTGTGCCGCCTGCCCCTGGAACAACAACGGTCACGCGGTCGGCGCGAGCCCCTGCGTCACCGCGCCGACGTCGATGGTGTGGCTGACCGAGTCGGCGTCGACCACGCCGAGGGTCCAGTCGACGGTGATGTTCGGGTTGATGTAGTCACCGTGCTGGTTGGAGTCGGACGGCGCCACGACGTTCACCGCGTTGGGCGTCTGCTGCTGGGCGTAGGGCTCGATGCCGGTCCAGTGCAGCGGCACGTAGGCCGAAGAACCGTCGACGAGCGCCACGGCGGGCGCGTCGGCCGGCGCCGTGTTGTTGATCAGCACGTTGTGCGCGCCGACGAGGTCCACCTCGAGGTTGCCGGGCAGGTAGCAGCGCTCGCCCGGGTTGGCGGTGAACTGCAGGGCGCCGTAGCGGTTGCCCGCACCCGCGCCGCCGTAGACGAGCTTCGAGGTGAACTGGTTCGACGTGCACGGCTGCACAGACGACGCAGACGAGCCGGCCGAAGCAGCCGAAGCAGGCGCGGCGCTCGCGGTCCCGGCAGCCAGAGCCGTTGCCCCGGCGGCGATCCCGGCCACGGCGACGGCGGCGACAACGCGGCTGATGGTCTTGCGTGTGGTCATGTCGGACTCTCCCCTTGTTCGAACCCCGGGCAGCCTCTCCGCCCGGCAGAACGACCGGTTTGGTGATTCATTCCCCTCGGTCGCTCTCACCGGGAAAGACGTCCACACCACACGTGGGATGTTCGGCTGTGGGATCAGCCGCAGAAACGCAACCCCAACCGCCCCGAAGCGTCACAAAGAGTGAACACGCGCGCGAGCGCGGTTCAGTTGATGTCGTGCCGTCCCAACGGCCGACCCGGCAGCGGCGTCCCCGGCCGGGCCTGCAGCCCGTCGATCATGATCGCGATACTCCGCGCCGTGGACATCCGGGCGATTTCCGGCGAACGAGACTCCAGCTGACGCAGCAACAGCGCGAACAGCATGGCCACGTCGCCCTCGGCGACGTCCGGGCGCAACGTCCCCTCGTTCTGCGCGCCCTGCACCATCGCTTCGAGCTCCACCAGCAGCTCTTCGCGCAACCTCGCGATCGCCGGGTCTTCCTTCAGGATCTCGTGCGCCTTCTTCGACAACATCGCCAGCTGCACGGAAAGGTGCAGCTCAACGGACTGGTGCAGCAGCCGCACCAGCGCGCGCCAAGCCGTGGGCTCCTGCTCGGCCGCCTCGCGTGCGTCGTCCAGCACCCGCGAGAAGTTGTCGACGGCCACCGCCCGGATCAGCGCGTCGCGGTCGGGGAAGCGCCGGTACAGCGTGCCGACGCCGACGCCGGCCGCGCGGGCGATCTCCTCCATCGGCACCTCGGGCCCGAACTCCGCGAAGATCGCGCGCGCCGCGGCGATGATCTGGTCGCGGTTGCGCCGCGCGTCCGCACGCAAGGGGACCTGGGGATCCGCACTCATGGCCCACCTTCCGCTCGCCGGGAACTCGTTACGCGCGCAAATTCTCGCATGGACACCGCTCCACGCACTGCGACCACAACCCGTCACCCCTTTGCTAGTGGACGGAGATCCTCCGCTTCGGTACCGTGGGCAATGAACCGGAATGTAATCCTCCATATACATTGCGTAAAGGTTCAAAACCACCAAAAGGGGATCCCACCATGACAGAAGTTGCCGAACCCGAGCTCGCCAGCTTCCCGATGGCGCGCACGTGCCCGTTCGCGCCGCCGCCGGAGTACGAGCGTTTCGAGGACGCGCGGGCGAAGCTCGTCGAGCTCGACTCCGGGCAGCGCGCCTGGGTGCTGTCGAAGCACGAGGACGTGCGCGCGATGCTGAACGACCCCAGGTTCAGCTCCAACCGCTTCAACCCCGGCTTCCCGGTCCTGTTCCGCGACGGCGCGCCGCGCCGCGAACGCAAGCTCAACCCGTCGCTGATCAACATGGACGCGCCGGAGCACGGCCCCGCGCGCCGCGAGGTCGTCGGCGAGTTCACCGTGAAGCGGATGAAGGCGCTTCAGCCCCGCATCCAGGAGATCGTCGACGAGCACATCGACGCGATGCTGGCCGGCGACAAGCCCGCCGACCTGGTCTCGGCGCTGTCGCTGCCCGTCCCGTCGCTCGTGATCTGCGAGCAGCTCGGCGTGCCTTACAGCGACCACGACTTCTTCCAGAAGCACAGCTCGCGCATCCTCAGCCGCGACATCACCTCCGACGAGCGGCTCGAGTCCGTGCTCGCCCTGGAGGAGTACCTCGACAAGCTGGTCGCCGCCAAGGAGGAGACGCCCACCGACGACCTCCTCGGCCGTCAGATCGCGAAGAAGCGCGAAGAGGGCGAGTACGACCGCAACGACCTCACGTCACTCGCGTTCCTGCTGCTCATCGCCGGCCACGAGACCACGGCGAACATGATCTCGCTCGGCACCGTCGCCCTCCTGGAGAACCCGGACCAGCTCGAGGCGATCAAGGCCGACCCCGGCAAGACGCTCGACGCCGTCGAAGAACTGCTGCGCTACTTCACCATCGCCGAGTTCGCCACCACGCGCGTCGCGACCGAGGACGTGGAGCTCGCGGGCGTCACGATCCCCGCCGGCGACGGCGTGATCGGCCTCAGCTACGCCGCCAACTTCGACGGCGACGCCTTCCCCGAGCCCGAAAAGCTCGACATCACCCGCGGTGGGCGCAAGCACGTGGCGTTCGGCTTCGGCGCGCACCAGTGCCTCGGCCAGAACCTCGCGCGCATGGAGCTGCAGATCGTGTTCGACACGCTCTTCCGCCGCATCCCGACCCTGAAGCTGGCCGCCCCGGTCGACCAGCTGCCGTTCAAGCACGACTCCGCGATCTTCGGTCTGCACTGTCTGCCCGTCACCTGGTGAGGGAGGAAGCATGAGCACGATGGAGGAACTCCCGGTCGCCCGGAAGTGCCCGTTCGCGCCGCCGGAGGAGTACACGGCCACGCGCGAAGAGGCGCCCGTGCACCGGGTGAAGATCCCGGACGGCAAGGAAGCCTGGACGGTCTCGCGGCACGAGGACGTGCGAGCCGTGCTCAACGACCCGCGGTTCTCCGCCGACCGCCTCCACCCCGACTTCCCGACGCTCGTCCCGGGCGGCAATGTCATCCGCCGCACCGAGGCCGAGCGCACGATGCTGGCCATGGACGCGCCGCAGCACGGCCCGGAACGCAAGGCGGTGCTCGGGGAGTTCACCGTCAAGCGCGTCGCCGAGCTGAAGCCGCGGATCCAGGAGATCGTCGACGGCCTGATCGACGACATCCTCAAGGCCGACGGACCCGTCGACCTCGTGGAGAAGCTCGCGCTGCCGGTCCCCTCGCTCGTGATCTGCGAAATGCTCGGTGTTCCCTACGAAGACCACGACTTCTTCCAGGAGAACACCAAACAGCTGATCAACCGCGCGACCACCGCGCAAGACCGGCGGGCCGCGTTCGAGCGTGTACAGGCCTATATGGGCGAGCTCATCGCGAAGAAGGAAGCCGACCCTGGTGACGACCTCATCAGCCGGCAGATCGCGAAGCGGCGCGAAGAAGGTACCTACGATCGGGCGAAGCTCGTCAGCCTCGCGTTCCTGCTGCTCGCGGCCGGGCACGAGACCACGGCGAACATGATCTCGCTCGGCACCGTCGCGTTCCTGCGGAACCCGGAGCAGCTGGCGCTGATCAAGGCCGACCCGGCCAAGACGCTCACCGCCGTCGAGGAGCTGCTGCGCTACTTCTCCATCGTGGACAACACCACGCGCATGGCGAAGGAGGACGTCGAGATCGGCGGCGTCACCATCCCCGCCGGCGACGGCGTGGTGGTGATGACGTACGCGGCGAACTGGGACCCGGAGGTGTTCGAGGACTCGTCGGCGTTCGACATCGAGCGCGGGGCGCGCCACCACGTGGCGTTCGGGTTCGGGCCGCACCAGTGCCTGGGCCAGAACCTCGCGCGGACGGAGCTGCAGATCGTGTTCGACACGCTGTTCCGCCGCATCCCGACGCTGAAGCTCGCCCAGGACGTCGACGACCTGCCGTTCAAGGACGACGCGCTCATCTACGGCCTCTACGAACTGCCCGTGACCCGGTGAAGGAGGAGCGATGACCACGGCCGAAGAACTCGAACTGCCGGTGGCGCGGAAGTGCCCGTTCGCACCGCCCGAGGAGTACACGCAGATCCGCGAGGAACAGCCGATCACCCGCGTGAAGATCCCCGACGGCAAGGAAGCCTGGGTGGTTTCGCGGCACGAGGACGTGCGGACGGTGCTCAACGACCGCCGTTTCTCCTCCGACCGCTTCAACCCGAACTTCCCCATCCTGGTCAAGGGCGGCAACGTCTTCCGCCAGACCAACGCCGAGCGCACGATGATCACGATGGACGCGCCGGAGCACGGCCCGGCGCGCAAGTCGGTGCTGGGCGAGTTCACGGTGAAACGCGTGAACGCAATGCGGCCGCGGATCCAGGAGATCGTCGACGGGTTGATCGACGACATCCTCAAGTCCGACGAGCCCGTGGACCTGGTCGAGAAACTGTCGCTGCCGGTCCCGTCGCTCGTGATCTGCGAGCTGCTGGGCGTGCCGTACTCCGAGCACGACTTCTTCCGGGAGAACACGGCGAAGATCCTGAAGCGCACAGTGAGCTTCGAGGAGCGGCGCGCGGCGTTCGAGCGCGTCCGGGGTTACCTCGACCAGCTGATCACCAAGAAGGAAGCCGACCCGGGCGACGATCTGCTCGGCCGTCAGATCGTGAAGCTGCGCGAGGAAGGCAACTACGAGCACGGCGCGGTGCTGGGCTTGTCGTTCCTGTTGCTTGTGGCCGGCCACGAAACCACGGCGAACATGATCTCGCTGGGCACCGTCGGCCTGCTGCAGAACCCGTCGCAGCTGGAGACGATCAAGGCTGACCCGGGCAAGACGCTCGACGCGGTGGAGGAGCTGCTGCGCTACTTCACCATCGTCGACACGGCCACCGCGCGCGTCGCGGTGGAGGACGTGGAGCTCGACGGCGTCACCATCAAGGCGGGTGAAGGCGTGCTCGCGCTGGGGTACACCGCCAACTGGGACCCGGCGGTGTTCGACGAGCCCGCGAAGCTGGACATCACTCGCGGCGCCCGGCATCACGTCGCGTTCGGGTTCGGGCCGCACCAGTGCCTGGGCCAGAACCTCGCGCGCGCCGAGCTGCAGATCGTGTTCGACACGCTGTTCCGGCGCATTCCTTCACTGCGGCTGGCGGTCGACGTGGCCGACCTGCCGTTCAAGGAGGACGCGTCGATCTACGGGCTCTACCGGCTGCCGGTGACCTGGTAGATGACCATTCCGGAGCTGCCGGTGGCGCGGACGTGCCCGTTCGCGCCACCGGAGCTGCACCCGCGCTTGCGTGAGCACGAACCGGTCGCCCGGGTCCGCACCCCGAGCGGCCGGTCCGCGTGGTTCGTGACCCGTTACGACGACGTGCGCACGGTGCTGAGCGATCCGCGGTTCTCCTCGGACCGCTCGAAACCGGGCTTCCCGAGCCTGTCGGCCGGTGGCGGCGGCGAGTCCATGCGCACGATGCTCGGCATGGACGCGGAGGAGCACCGGGCCGCCCGCGGCGCCGTGCTCGGCGAGTTCACCCTGCGACGGGTCGCCGCGCTGCGGCCGCGGATCCAGGAGATCGTCGACGGCCTGGTCGACGACATGCTGGCGGCCGGCGGGCCCGTGGACCTGGTGGAAATGCTGGCGCTGCCGGTGCCGTCGCTGATGATCTGCGAGCTGCTCGGCGTGCCGTACGCGGACCACAGCTTCTTCCAGGAGAGCACCGCGACGCTGTTCGCGCGCGAGATGCCGCCCGAGGTCGCGGCGGCCGCGTTCGAACGGCTCTACGGCTACCTCGGCGAGCTGGTCAAGGCCAAGGAAACCGAGCCCGGCGACGACCTGCTCAGCCGCCAGATCGCCGCGGGCGCCCACGACCACCCCTACCTGGTGGGGCTCGCGTTCCTGCTGCTCGCGGCGGGCCACGAGACCACGGCGAACATGATCTCGCTGGGCGTTCTCGGGCTGTTGGAGCACCTGCCGGCCTCCCTGACTGCCGCCGCGGTGCCCGACGCCGTCGAGGAGCTGCTGCGGTACTTCTCGATCACGGACACGGTGCCGTTGCGCATCGCAGTGGAGGACGTCGAGGTCGCGGGGGTGATCGTGAAGGCGGGTGACGGGGTGCTCCCGTCGCTTTACGCCGCGAACTGGGACCCGGCGGCGTTTTCTTCGCCTTCGGAGCTGGACTTCACTCGCGGCGCCCGGCACCACGTGGCCTTCGGGTTCGGGCCACACCAGTGCCTGGGCCAGAACCTCGCGCGCGCCGAGCTGCAGATCGTGTTCGAAACACTGTTCCGCCGCATCCCGACGCTGAAGTTGGCCGCTGCGGTGGACGACCTGCCCGGCAAGGAGAAGGCCTCGGTCTACGGGCTGCGCCGGCTGCCCGTGAGCTGGTAAACATCACAACGCTCCCACCACGAGCAAGGAAGAGGGAACCATGAAGATCATCGCGGACACCGGCAAGTGCGTCGGCGCCGGCCAGTGCGTGCTCACCGAGCCCGCCCTGTTCGACCAGAGCGAGGACGACGGCACGGTGATCGTGCTGAACGAGACGCCCGAGGGCGAGCTCGTGGACAAGGCCCGCGAGGCCGTGAACGTCTGCCCGAGCCAGGCGCTTTCGCTGCAGGAGTGAGCTAAGCCGTGTCTGACAATGCCTTGATCCAGGCGATCACGGCGTGCGAGAGCGTAGCGGAGCGGTAGACGACGGCGAGCTTGTCGTAGCGGGTGGCCAAGCTGCGCCATTGCGTGAGCAGGTTGAAGCCGTGTTCGACGACGTTGCGCCCACGGTAATCGCGGGCGTCGAACGGATCGCCCGCGACGGATAGGCCTTGTCGCCCCGAACCACGTCGGGCCGGGTGCGTGCGCGCCCGGCCCGACCTGGTTCGGTCGACGCGCAGATGTCGCATCAGGTGCGGGAACATCGGCGCGTCTCCGGCTTGGCCGGGACCGACCAGACTTTCCAGCGGCCGGCCGTTGCCGTCGACGAGATGGTGGACCTTGGTGCTCCAGCCGCCGCGGGAGCGGGCGATCGCAGGATCAAGCGGCTCGGCGAGCAGATCCGTGTAGTTCGACCCAGCCCCGTGACACGCCTGACGTTGGTGGCGTGCTGCTGCACCCGCGCGATCGTCGAATCCACCGACGCCGACCACTCCACCATCCGGCCGCGTCCGCAGCGGTGAACAGCCGCCGCAACACGATGTGCCACGTGCCGTCCCAGGCCATCCGGCAACACCACGCAGCATTTGTCGTACACGCCCTTGGGCTGGAGGTGTCAGGCTCGCCGGCATCACCGAACCGGGAGAGCGCCCAGTAGTGGCCCTGTACCTGGCCGTGGTGGAACGGGACCCGAGATCGGCCCCGGCGGGCTTGAGTAGATCTACGCGTCCGTGACCTGCGGCGTTGAACCCGGCGTGATCACTGTCGTACGGTGACCATGCGGTGACACGACGCCACTGGCGACAGGGCTTGGTGGCAGGGGAGGCGGGGCGATGGCGTCGGGAGGCTTCACGGCGGTGCCCGACGCGCTCAGTGCGGCGGGCCGGGCAGCCGGGGAGAAGGTGGACGGCCTGCGTGGTGCTGACTGCGCTGAGCCGGCCGGACGAGTGGCTGCGGCGGTGCCCGGGGGCAAGGCTGCGGCCGCGGCGGGGCGGTGCCGGGAGGCGTTGGCGGCCACGTTCACGGAGTGGTGCGACGAAGCGCAGCGGCTGGCCGAGCACCTGGGCACGGCGGCTGACCGCTACCGTCAGGGCGATCATGCACTGGCTGGGGTGTTCCCGCGGGCGGCGCCGGGGATGAGAGGGCCGCGCTGATGGTGTCGCTCGCCGATGTCCGGGCCTGGAGCCCCGCCGCGTTGGAGGACATTTTCTCGCTGCTGCAGGCTCGTACCCAGATCCTGATCAATGACGGGGACGACTTCGCCAAGACCCTCCCCGTCGTGGGATGGAGCGGCGATGCCGCTGACAACGCCGCCGCCCAGCACCGCGCCCTGACACGCGGGCTGGATACCGTCGCCGCGGGAGCCGCAGCCCTCGGCAAAACGATCGCGCAAGCCGCCGACGCCATCACGGGTGTCCAGAGCGCCCTCACCAATGCGGAGGAGTTGGCCCACAAGTACGGCTACCAGATCACCGACGCCGGTGCTGTCGCCGACACCTTCGCCGGACAGCAAGTGCCCCCGGACCTGAGCCCCGAGGACCGGGCACGCGCCCACACCCAGCTGGTGGACGACGTCGCGCAGATCCTGCGCACCGCCGATGACATCGACACGGACCTGGCCTCGGTGCTGGACCGGGCAGCGGCAGGCCAGTTCGGTACCGGCGACGAATCCACGGTCGCCGCCGCTGCCGCAAACGGAGCCAAAGATCCCGGGCTCACCCTGCCCGAATCCCCACCCCATGCGACCCCGGCCGAGAACGCGGCCTGGTGGGCCACCCTCTCGACCGCGAGGCGGGCGATCCTGCTTCGTGATCACCCTGACTGGCTCGGCAACCGCGACGGGTTGCCCGCCGCCGTACGCTCCCAGGCCAACATGGCCCGATTGCCGGCCGAACGCGCTGCCCTGGAGCAACAACGCACCGCCGCGCAGGCCATGATCGAACAAGCGAAAGCGGTCTATGACCCGTCGGGTGGAATCATGAAGGCAGCCCTGGGCCAACTGCAGCAAGCCAACGACAAACTCGCGTCACTGGATGCGATCGCGACAACAACGGGCCAGGGGGGTCGCCAACTTCTCCTGCTGGACACCAGCCATCCCCGCGTCGAAGCCGCGATCGCGGTCGGCGACGTAGACAAGGCCAGCAACGTCGCGGTCTTCACCCCGGGCTTCACCACGACAGTCGACGGCTCCCTGGGCAAGTACGACCAGAACATGAACGACCTCAAGGGAATGGCCAACGACATCACCGACCGCCACGGAGGCGGCCCCACCGCGACAGTCACCTGGATCGGATATCAAGCTCCGCAGTGGGACGGTGTCGCGGATCCCAGCCAGTCGGTGGCCAGCCCCGAACTCGCCAAGGCCGGGGGAGACAGCCTCGCGAAGTTCTACAACGGAATCGGCGCCGGTCACGACGCATCGAATACGCCACTGCACCTCACCGCTCTCGGACACAGCTACGGCTCGACCACCACCGGGTTCGCTCTCGGACACGACACCCCTGTCGACGACGCCGTGCTGTTCGGCTCCCCCGGACAGGGTTCCGACCATCTCAACGTTCCGCAGGGCCACTTGTTCAACGAACACGACGCAGGTGACGACCTGGTGCCGAACATTTACGGGACACTCGGACCGAGCCCCTATTACAGCCCGGACGCGATGTCGCAGTACCACCAGATGTCCACCGACGCCAGCGCTACAGAGCTCGGCCGGCTCAACGCCACGAGCGGCCTCAGTGGATACCTCGACGGCAAATCCACCAGTCTCTACAACATGGCTGCTATCACCACCGGACACCCCGACCTTGCGCAATACAAGGGCACTGTCATCGCTGGAGCTCCCCGATGAGGCGTCACAGCGGCGCGCGGTGGACGACGAACTTGCTGGTCGTCCTTGCCGTAGGCAGCGCTGCCGCATGCGGCGCGACCGACGACTCTTCAGGAGGAAACGTGAACGCGGATACCGCGAAGACGTTCGCGGCGCTGATGCAACGACCGAACATCGAAGATGCGACGCAGCAATACCTCGCCATCGATACCGAGCTTCGCCAATCGCTGTCGCGCGAGATCGCATCCTTGAAAACCTGGACCAACGGCAGCGAAGGTTCACGGGCCTCCTGCGCCGCTGACTACCCCGGAATCGACGCCGACGGCGTCACCGCCAGTCTGGCAAGTCACATCGTCGCGGGAAACCTGCCCGACAGCGACTACGAGAAGGCGTTGACCGTGATTGGAACCGTGGCGCAGAAGTACGGGTTCACACCGCAACCTCAGCGCTTGCACGACAGTCCCGGATCTCACGACGCCATCTTCCACAACACACACGACGACGGCGAGATCTCGTTCGGCACCGCACAGAACACCAGCCTCCGCATCAACCTCGGCTGCCACCTCACCGCTGCGGCCAAGAAGCGCGGAACCGCTGCGCCAGCGCCAACCGACTAACAGCCGCGGGCGCCTGCCGGGGGAACGTGTCCGGGCTTGTTGCGGGCTCGGAGCGGAAGACCGGCTGGAAGCAAGCCGGTGAAGTGTCGCCGCACGGGATGCGGCGCCAGGCCTCGGGAACGGCGGCCTGGATCGAGTGCTGCCAGATCGGCACATTTTTGGCCTATGCGTCGTCTCGCAGGCATGCACTGACCGACCAGGCGTCGTACGTGCCCGAGCCGTGGATCGCCGATCGGGACCGCTGCCGGCGGGGGTCCCAGAACGAGGTCGGGTTTGAAACGAAGCCGCAGCAGGCGATGTCGATGCAGGCTCGGGCGTTCGCAGTGGGTGTGCCGTTCTGTCAAGTGTCTGCGATTGTGGCTGGAAGCCCATGATGCCGCCTATGTGCTTCCCGCCAAGGTCAACGACACGCTGGTCACCACCGACGGTCGCGAAGTCCCCGCCGATGAGCTCATTTCAGCGTTGCCTGGCCGGCCGTGGCAGCGTTTGTCGATCGGCGCGGGCGCGCACGGGCCGCGTGAGTACGAGTGGGCGCGGACGCCGATCCGGATCGACTGGCAGCCCGGGGCGGGCACTGGCTACTCACCCGCCGCAAGGTCACCGATCCGAGCGAGATCGCCTACTACGTCTGCCATGGACCCCGCCGGTCCACGCTGCTGGACCTGGCTTGGATCGCAAGGGTCCGCCAGCGGATCGAGGAATGCTCCCAGCAGGCCAAAACCGAGGCCGGTCTGGGTCACTACCAGGTCCGATCCTGGCGGGCGTGGTACGCCCACATCGCCTCGGCCGCGCTCGCTCACGCGTGGCTCGCCATGGCCAGATCTCTTGCCACAAAAGGGGAATCTGCGCCGCCGAGCCGCACATGATCGGCTTCACGCTACCGGAGATCCGACGCCTGCTCGCCAAGCTGATCCTGCGTGTCGCCGACGCCATCGAGCACGCTTGGTCCTGATCTCGCTGGGCCCGACGACGACAACACCAAGCACGCCTCAGCCACTACGAACAACGCGGCTGTCCACTCACCTGACTGCCGTTGCAGTACTAGCGGGTCGCGGTGAAGAGCACCGTGGTGTAGTCGCAGGCGAACTGACCGCCGCGAGCGTCGATGGCGGCACCCACGGCAGTCAGCACTACCTCCTGCTGTGCCTGCGGGACGCGAGTGAGGCCGCCCTGGGTGGGCAGCAGGTCGAGGTACTCGGCGCGGGTGTAGTTCTGTTGCCAGGTGTAGAGGTGCCTCTTCGGGTTGTGGAAGCCGATTTTGTCCAGGGCTTCTTCGGTTTTGTCGATGATGGGTTTGTATGGTTCCCTGTTCGGTGTTCTGCCGACCTTGATGGGGAAGTTCGAGGCCACCTTGTGGAACGCTTCCCCGAAGACTTCCGCGATGTCGTCCGGTGGCAGGAAGAGATGCCAGAAGACCGCGAAGGTGCCTCCCGGCTTGAGCACTCGGGCAGCTTTCTCGGCGCCGCTCTGCGGATCCACCCAGTGCCAGGCTTGGCCGGCGGCGAGGATGTCGAACGTGCGGTTCTTCGAGTCCCACTCTTCGAACGTGGCCACTTCGACGTCGATCCCGGTGGTTCGGGCGAAGTCGGCCATGCGCCCGTCGGGTTCCACTCCGAGTACTCGGCAACCTCGGCCTTCGAACTGCCGCGCAGCAATGCCCGTGCCGGTGCCGACGTCAAGAATGCTCGCGCCGGAGGCGTTTCCGATGATCTCGGTGATCAGCCCTTCGGGATACGCCGGACGCGCACGGTCGTAGCGCGCGGCGTCGACCCCGAACGACTCAGCCGTCTGCCTCAACTCGTGCGGCTCAGGCCGCGACTCGCCTTGCTGTTCCGGTAAGGTGGGCATGCGCCCACTCTAATGGGCACTCGCCCACTTAGCTACCGGAGTTTGCTTTGCCGACAGGTGTCCACCTCCGCGACGTGCGTGCCCAGCTCTTCGACGCCGCCGAACGCGTCTTGCTTCGAGGCGGCCCCAGCGCCCTGACGAGCCGCGCTGTCACCGACGAGGCCGGCTGCGCGAAAGGCGTGCTGCACAAACACTTCACCGACTTCGACGGCTTCCTCACCGAGCTGGTCCTCGACCGCATCGCCCAGGTCCACGCCCTCTCCGACACCCTGGCCGCCTCCGCCGGCACCGGCTCAGTGGTGGACAACGTCTGCTCCGCTCTGCACGACGTCTTCACCTCGGTCGCCATCTCTGTCGTCGCCCTCATCACTTTCCGCGACGAACTCCGCACCCGCCTCCGCACCGCACGCCCGGGCACCGGCGTCCCCCTCGCCTCCGACGCCGCCCGCATGCTCGCCCGCTACCTCACCGCCGAACGCACCCTCGGCCGCCTCACCCCGAACGCCGACGTCGACACCCTCGCCCCGACTTTGGTGGGCGCCGGGCATCTTCATTTTGCCGACCGCTCCACCGAGGCGTCGCCGTTGCGCCCCATGGTCGCGGCGGTGCTGTCGGGTGTTCTCGCGTAAAAAAGGTGGCCACCCTCGAACCAACAAGGACGGCCACCCGAAAACAGAACCTACTTGACCGCCCCCATCGACAACCCTCGCACCAGGTGGTTCTGCGCGAACCACCCCACGATCATCACCGGCAGCGAAGCCAGCAACGCCGCCGCCGACAGCTGTGCCCAGTACAACCCCTCACTGGTGATGAACCCGACCAGGAACACCGGCACAGTCCCAGCCCGAGCCGCCGTCAGGTTCACCGCGTAGAAGAACTCCGTCCACGAGAAGATCACGCAGATCAAAGCCGTCGCGGCAACACCAGGAGCGACCACCGGCATGATGATCTTTCGCAGCAACGTCGGCAGATTCGCGCCGTCGATGTGGGCCGCCTCGATCATCTCGCCGGGGACCTCGAGGAAGAACGAGCGCATCATCCAGATGGCGAGCGGCAGGTTCATCGACGTGTACAGGATGATGAGCGCCCACACCGTGTCGAGCAGGTTGGTGTTCTGGGAGATCACGTACAGCGGGATGATGGCCGCGACGATCGGCAGCATCTTGGTGGACAGGAAGAAGCTCAGGGCGTTCTTCGTCTTCTTCACCGGCGCCAGCGAAAGCGCGTACGCCGCCGGGATGCCGAGCAGCAGCACCAGCAGCGTGGACACCACCGTGACGAACGCCGAGTTCGCCAGGTACGGCAGGAAACCGCCCTTCAGCACACCCGAGATCTGGTCGAACGTCGGGCTGAAGAAGAGCTTCGGCGGGTCCGTGTAGGCGTCGGATTCCTGCTTGAACGCCGTGAGGATCATCCACAGCAGCGGGAACACGAAAAGAATGGCGACGATCCACGTGGCGACGGTGAGCGAACCCGCCCCGTAGCGGCGCTTGCGCCCGGAAATCCCGGAAACAGCCGTGGTCATTTCGTCCCTCCGTCCACGGAGAACGCGCGGAACATGAGGCGCAGGGCGAACGTCGCGACGATCATCGTGATGATCACGACCACCACGCCCATCGCCGACGACTGGCCGATGTCGAAGCCCTCGAACGCGCGCTGGTAGATGTAGAACGGCAGGTTGGTGCTGGCCGTGCCGGGACCGCCCTGCGTCATGAGGAAGATGGCGTCGAAGCTGTTCACGATGTAGATCGCGCCCAGCAGCGTGGCGAGTTGCAGGAACCGCGACAGGTGCGGCAGCGTGATCGACACGAACGTGCGCCAGCGGCCGGCGCCGTCGACCGAGGCGGCCTCCAGCACGTCCTTCGGCTGGCTCTGCAGGCCGGCGAGCGTCAGCAGCATCATGAACGGCGTCCACTGCCAGATGATCTGCGCCATCACCGCGGCGAGCGGGAACTGCGAAAGCCAGTCGACGTCGGTGCCGAACACGAAGTGCAGCAAGCCGTACGTCGGGTCGAACATCGTGGTCTTCCACAGCAGCGCGCCGGCCGCCGGCAGGATGAGGAACGGCGTGATCAGCAACGTCCGCACGAAACCGCGGCCGACGAACTTGCGGTCCAGCAGGATCGCCAGGCCGAGCCCGAGCAGCAGCGACACGAACACGCACACCACGGTGAGCACCACGGTGTTGAGCAGCGCGCCGAGGAACGTGGTGTCGGTGAAGACGTCGGCGTAGTTCTGCAAGCCGACGAAGTGGAACGAGCCCGGCCGCACCAGGTTCCACGACTGGAACGAGTAGTAGATGGTGAGCAGGAACGGAATCTGCGTCACCGCGATCACGAAGATCAACGCGGGCAGCAACGGCAGGCGCCGCTTGCCGGCCGTCCCGGTGGCCTTCTTGGTGGTGCTCGTACGAGTGCGGGCCGGCGCGGTGCCGGCGGGGACCGAGATCGTACTCATCCCTGCACCTCCTGGTAGGACTTGCCGACCGTTGCGGCGTACTTCTGCGACTGCGCGAGCGCATCAGCCACCGACGTCTGGCCCGCGATCGCCGCGGACAACTGCTGGCTGACGCGCGTGCCGAGGTCCTGGAACTCCGGGATCCCGACGAACTGGATCCCCGGGTACGGCACCGGGCTCACCATGGCTTTCTGCTGGTTGGCGTCGGCGATCCCGTCGAGCGTCGGCTGGGCGTACGCCTTGGCCGCGTCGCGGTACTGCGGGATCTCGTACGTCGACTGGCGGGTGCCCGGCGGTACGCGGTTCCAGCCGTAGGTTTCGCCGACCTTCTTCGCGTACGCCTTGTCGGTCATCCACGCCATGAACTTCCAGGCATCGTCCTTGTCCTTGGCGACCTTCGGGATACCCAACGCCCACGTGTAGAGCCAGCCGCTGGCCTGCGTCTTCTCGACCGGGGCCGGCGCGTAGCCGTTCTTGCCGACGACCTTGCTGCTGGTGGGGTCTTCGGTGGTGCCGGTCATCGACGTGGCGTCGTACCACATCGCGGCCTGGCCCTGGGCGTAGCGCGTGCCGCACTCGGAGAACCCCGCACTGGAGGCGCCGACCTCACCGTGGTCGCGCACGAGGTTCACGTAGAAGTTCGCCGCCTGCGTGAACTCCGGGCTGGTGAGCTTGGCGTTCCAATCCTTGTCGAACCACTGCGCACCGAAGGTGTTGGCGACGGTGGTGAACGGCGCGAGGCTCTCACCCCAGCCCGGCTTGCCGCGCAGGCAGATGCCCGCGATGCCGGCGTTCTTGTCGTCGAGCTTCGCCGCGTAGTCCGCGATCTGCTGCCACGTCGGGTGCGCCGGCATGGTGATGCCGGCCTTCTGGAAGAGGTCCTTGCGGTAGACCACAAAGGACGATTCCCCGTAGAACGGCACCGCGTACATCTGGTTCTCGTACGAGAGCGACTGCCGGATGCTGGGGATGAAGTCGTTCTCGTCGTAGCCCGGGGTGGCCTTCATGTGCGGTTCGAGGTTCTCGAGCCAGCCGTTGGCCGCCCACTGCGGGGCCTCGTAGTTGCTGATCATCACCACGTCGAACTCGCCGCCCTGGGTGGCGGTGGAGGCGGTGATCTTCGCGCGCGCCTCGTTCTCCGGCAGGGAGACGAACTTGAGGTGCACGCCCGGGTTCGCCTTCTCGAACTCACTCGAGAGCGAGATGGCGTCCTTCATCTGGGGGTTCGAGACGATCGCGATGACGAGCGTCCGCCCACCGTTGCCGAACGACCCGGCTCCGGCGCATCCCGTGACGAACAACGCTGTTGCGGCAAGGAGGCACAGGAGTTTACGCAAGGCCGCCTCCGGGGAGCACCTGGATCTTGAGGCCGGAGCCGCTGCGCATCTTGGCCAGCGCGTCGGGGTACTGCTCCAGCGGAAGGGTGTCGGTGATCAGCGCTTCGGTGTCGATGTAGCCCTTGCTGACGAGGCCGAGGGCGTTGCCGTAGCTGTTGAGCACGGCCATGGAGCCAACGATGGTGATCTCGTCGTTGTAGATGCGGAACGGCGACAGCGCCACGCGGGCCTCGGCAGGCGCGACGCCGAACACCAGCAGACGGCCGCCGCGGCGCAGCGCGTCGAAGGCCGACTCGATGGCGGGGGCGGCGCCGGTGCAGTCGACGGCGGCGTCGTAGAGCTCACCGTCCAAAGCGGACACGTCCTCGGCCACGGCGGTCGCGCCGAGGTCGGTGGCACGCGGCAGGCGGCTCGCGTTGCGGTCGACGACGGTGACTTCGGCACCCGCTCGTTGGAGCAGCTGCTGCATGATCAGGCCCATCGTGCCGGCGCCGACCACGAGGAAGCGTTCGCCCGCCTCGACGCCGATGCGGCGCACGCCGTGCACGGCGCACGAGACGGGTTCGACGAGCGCGCCCTGTTCCCACGTCATCGAGTCGGGCATCTTGTGGCAGGTGTCGGCCGGGACGGCGACGTACTCGGCGAACGCGCCGTTGACGGTGTCGCCGGTGGCGTTCCAGTTTGCGCAGAGGTTGCCGTGGCCGGAGCGGCACGACGTGCAGTAGCCGCAGTACAGCGACGGGTCGACGGCCACGCGGTCGCCGATCTTCCACTCGCCCGGCACGTCGGCGCCGAGCTCGACGATCTCGCCGGCGAACTCGTGGCCGGGAACGATGGGGTACGGCGTCGGCGGGAAGTGCCCGTCGGCGATGTGCAGGTCGGTCCCGCAGATCCCGCAGGCGCCGACCTTCACGACGACCTGGCGCTCTCCGGGCTTCGGATCGGGAACGTCGCCGACCCGGATTTCCCCGGGCCGGTCCACGATCGCGGCACGCATGCCTCATCCCCTCCCTAGGCGCTCATATGAGCAGTATCGGCGTATCACGCAGCTAATTGGTGGAAGCATTACAGGTGTTTTCTAGGGGTTTCGTCAACCTTTTGGTTGGGATTCTGCGGTATGGTGCTCATATGAGCAGGAAGAAGGCTCGGCCGCTGCTGACCGAGAGCTTGGAGCTGGCCACCATGGCCCGCCGCTTCTACGTGCAGGGCCGGTCGAAACTGGAGATCGCCGAGGAGTTCGGCGTCAGCCGGTTCAAGGTCGCGCGCCTGCTCGACACCGCCCGCGAAACGGGCCTGGTCAGGGTGGAGTTCGACCTGCCGGCACCGCTCGACGTGGAGCTGTCCGACGAGGTCAGGCGCGCCTACGGGCTGCGGCGCGCTTTGGTGCTCGAACGAGCGGCGGCGAAGGAGCCGCGCGAGGTCGTGCGCAAGAAGGTCGGGACGCTCGCCGCTCACCTCCTCGAGGAGATCGCCCGCCCGACGGACGTCATCGGGCTGTCGTGGGCCCGGTCGGTCAACGCGATGACCGAGGCCATCAGAACACTTCCGCGCTGCCCGATCGTGCAGTTGTGCGGCGTGCAGGCCGGCATGGACATGCGCGGGCGCTCCGTCGAAACCGTGAGCCGCGTGACCTCGGTCTCCGGCGGCGACGCTTATCCGATCTTCGGCCCCCTCGTCCTCCCCGACCGCCGGACCACGGAGATCCTGCGCCACCAGCCCGGCATCGCGGAGACTTTCGGGCAGTTCGGCAAGCTGACCAAGGCCGTCGTGAGCATCGGCGCCTGGCTACCCGGCGAGTCCACCGTCTACGACGCCCTGGACGAAGCCGAGCGCGCCGCCATCGCCGCCCGCGGCGCGACGGCCGAGGTCGCCGCCCGCCTGTTCGACGCCTCGGGCAACGCCCTGTCGACCGGCCTGGCGCACCACGTCCTGGCCATCAGCACGGAAGAACTGCTCGCCGTACCGGAGGTGATCGCCATCGGCTACAGCGCCCCGAAGGCGGCCGCTGTGGACGCCGTGCTGCGGTCCGGCATGGTGTCCACGCTCATCACAGACGCGGCGGCTGCGGTGCCGCTGTTGGAGTTGGCGGAGAAGCGGCCGCTGTCAGAGTGAACTGTCGACCGCGAGCACACCGGCGAGGATGACGAAACAGATGCCGGAGCCGGCGTCGACCTTGCGCTGGGTCCTGGCCTTCACGCCGGCGACGCCGATGGCGCGGCCGACCAGCACGTAGGCGAGGCCGACGACGAGCTCGACCCCGAGGTAGGCGGCGCCGAGCTCGGCTAGCGCGGTCGGGCTGCCGGTGGTGGTGAACTGCGGCAGGAGGGCGGCGAAGAGCAGCAACGCCTTGGGGTTGCTGATCGCGACGGCGAACTCGTTGACCACGACGGCCCGCAGGTTCTTGCTCTTCGGCGGTTCCGGCGCCTGGCTCATCTCGCGGCGGGCGCGCAGGATGCTGCTGATGCCGAGCCACAGCAGGTAGGCGACGCCGATCCACTTGAGGATCGTGAGCAGCTCGGCGGACGCGGCCAGCAGCGTCCCCAGACCGGCCGCGACGAGGCCGATCAGAACCACGAACGCCGCGAACCGGCCGCCGATGCCGGCCATGGCGTAGCCGATGCCGTAGCGGGCGGCGTTGCGCAGGCCGAGCAGCTGGTTGGCGCCCGGGATGAGCGACACCAGGACCGCGGCGGGGACAAAACCGGCCCAGTCGACCATGGCTCGCCTCCTCGGATTTCGTTCCGGGGGACGGTAACCCGCGTTTGTCCGGCAGGGGCTGGGTTTGTGACGAAGCCTTCAGGCGTTCTGGGCCTTGACCACTTCATCCCCGTGCTCGTCAGCCCATCGACCGAACGCCTCGATCGGCCCGAGGAAGCTCTCGCCCAGCGCGGTGAGGGTGTAGCGGCCGTCTACGCGGCGGACGAGCCCGTCGCGCTCGAGGCGGCGGACGGCTTCGGTCAGCACCTTCGCGCTGATCCCGCCGATGCGCGCGAGCAGCTCACCGTGGCGGCGCGGGCCGTGGCGTAGTGCGCTCGCAGCCGGCCGCGACTCAGAACACGTCGCGGGAAGAGCCCACCGGGTTCACAGCTCGCCGATACGCGGACTTGTAACACCAGCGAATCCGCGGACTTCCCGGACCGCCGCGAGCACAAGCAGCCTGCGACAACGCCCGACGTCGGATGCACTCCCCTGGCCGCCGGCGGCCTGGAGCGTGCCACGTTGCTGGAAGCGACCGCCGCGTTCGCGATCGGTCTGTGGCGCGCCGGCTTCGACACGCGGGCGGCGTTCGTCTCGGGGTGATCTCAGGGTGTTCACCGGATGTGCCCGCGGTGGTGTCCAGGCGATTGTTACTGGTGTGACAAGGGTTTCGCCGCGGTGGCGGCAGGCGGTGGTGTGGCTGCACGCGGTGTCGTCGATCGCGTGGATGAGCCAGGCGTTCGGGCTCATGACGCTGACCCTCGTGGCGCTGCGGGGCGACGGGACCACCCGCGCCGCCGCGATGAACATGGCGCGGCACCTCGACACGGCGCTGCTGGCGCCCATGGCCAACGCCGCCGCGTTCACCGGCCTCGTCCTGGCAGGCGCGACCGCCTGGGGTTTCTTCCGGCACTGGTGGGTGCTCGTGAAGTTCGGGCTCACGCTCGTGCAGCTGTACGCCGGGATCTTCCTGGTGTCCCCCGCTTTGGAGAACGCCGCCGCAACGGCCACCCCGACGTGGCAACAGGCCGCCGGCGCCGGGCTCATGGCGGGCGGACTGGCCGTGCAGGCGTGGATTTCCGTGGCGAAGCCCTGGTCCCGCACGCCCTGGTCCCCCACCACCAAACCCGCGACGGCGCCCACGTGGGTGTTCGTGGCGGCGATCGTCGCGCCGGTTCTCGACACCACCGCGGGTCTGGTGCTGGGCTACCCGTTGCCCGCGCTGTCGCTGGTGATGCTCGTCGTCCTGCTCAGCGGACGGCGGCAGCGCTTGGCCGTGGCCTGACGCTCGTCTACTCGACGTCCCCACCGCTGGCGGGCTTGGCCTCCACGTCCCCACCGCTCGCCGGCTTCGCTTCCACATCTCCGCCGCTCGCCGGCTTGGCCTCGACGTCACCACCGCTGTTGTTCTTGTCCTCCACCATGGCCCCCTCCTCCTTCTCGGCTCGCCCAAACGTTAGGGCGCACCGGAGGACCCCACGGCCACTCAGACAAACCTCACTCAAACGGACGCGGCCGTCAGAGTTGGTTCACGTCCACGATCCGCACCACGGCCGAACCCACCTCGTCCGACGCGCGCAGATCCACCTCCGCGCTGATGCCCCAGTCGTGGTCACCGGCGGGGTCGTCGAAGATCTGGCGGACGCGCCACAAGTCGGCTTCCTGTTCGATGAGCAGCAGCGCCGGGCCGCGGGCGTCGGGACCGGTGCCGAGGGTGTCGTGTTCGTCGAAGTAGTCCTCGATGGCGTCTTCCCAGGCGTCGGCGTCCCAGCCGGTGGCGGCGTCGAGCTCGCCGAGGGCGTAGTAGTTCCGGCGGGCGGCGAGTTCGACGCGGCGGAAGAGCTCGTTGCGCACCAGGACGCGGAAGGCGCGTTCGTTGCGGGTGACCGCGGGTGGTTCGGAAGGCGTGCGCTCCAGAGGAGAACCGTCGGCCGACGGGTGCCGCAAGGCCTCCCACTCGTCCAGCAGGCTGGAGTCGACCTGGCGGACCAGCTCGCCCAGCCACTCGATGAGGTCCTGCAGCGCCTCGGTCTTCGCCTCGTCCGGGACGGTGTGGCGCAGCGCGTCGTAGGTGTCCGCCAGGTAGCGCAGCACCAGGCCCTCGGAGCGGGCCAGCTGGTAGAAGCCGATGTACTCCACGAAGTTCATCGCGCGCTCGTACATGTCGCGCACCACGGACTTCGGGGACAGCTGGTAGTCCGCGACCCACGGGTGCCCCTGCCGATAACTGGCGTACGCCGCGGAAAGCAGCTCCTCCAACGGCTTCGGGTACGTCACCGCCTCGAGCAGCTCCATGCGCTCGTCGTACTCGATGCCCTCGGCCTTCATCGCCTGCACGGCCTCGCCGCGGGCCTTGAACTGCTGCTGCGACAGCACCGGCCGCGGGTCGTCCACGGTGGATTCCACAATGGACACGACGTCCAACGCGTACGACGGCGATTCCACGTCCAGCAGCTCCACCGCCGCCAACGCGAACGGCGACAACGGCTGGTTCAGCGCGAAGTCGAACTGCAGGTCCACCGTCAGCCGCACGATCCGGCCGTCGGCGTCCGGAGTGGACAGCCGCTCCACGACGCCCGCGGCCAGCAGCGCCCGGTAAATGGCGATGGCCCGCAGGATCAGCTTCCGTTGCGTCGGCCGGTCGGAGTGGTTGTCCTCCAGCAGGTGCCGCATGTGGTCGAACGCGTTGCCCGGCCGGGAGATCACGTTCAGCAGCATCGAATGCGACACCTGGAAGCTCGACGTGAGCGGCTCGGGCTCGGCCGCGATGAGGCGGTCGAACGTGCTCTCCGTCCAGTTGACGAACCCCTCCGGCGCCTTCTTCCGGACGATCTTCTTCCTCTTCTTGGGGTCGTCGCCCGCCTTCTCCAGGGCCTTCGCGTTCTCCACGACGTGGTCGGGCGCCTCGACGACCACGTACCCGTCGGTGTCGTACCCGGCGCGCCCCGCGCGGCCGGCGATCTGGTGGAACTCGCGCGCCTTGAGGTGGCGCTGGCGCACGCCGTCGTACTTGGTCAGGGCGGAGAACACGACCGTGCGGATGGGCACGTTGATGCCGACGCCGAGCGTGTCCGTCCCGCAGATCACCTTGAGCAGCCCGGACTGCGCGAGCGTCTCGACCAGGCGCCGGTACTTCGGCAGCATGCCGGCGTGGTGCACGCCGATGCCGTGGCGCACGAGCCGCGAGAGCGTCTTGCCGAAGCCCGCGGAGAAGCGAAAATCACCGATCAGGTCGGCGATCGCGTCTTTTTCGGCCTTCGTCGTGACGTTGATGCTCATCAACGTCTGCGCCCGCTCGATGGCGGCGGCCTGCGAGAAGTGCACCACGTACACGGGCGCCTGGCCGCCGTGGAGCAGCTCGGACATGGTCTCGTGGATGGGCGTGAGCGCGTACCGGAAGGTCAGCGGAACCGGCCGCTGCGCCGACGTCACGACGGCCGTCGAGCGGCCCGTGCGCCGCGTGAGGTCCTTCTGGAAGAACGAGACATCGCCCAACGTGGCCGACATGAGCACGAACTGCGCGCCCGTCAGCTCGATGATCGGGACCTGCCACGCCCAGCCGCGGTCGGGCTCGGAGTAGAAGTGGAACTCGTCGGCGACCACCTGGCCCACGGGCGCGTCGGCACCGAAGCGCAACGCGATGTTCGCCAAGATTTCGGCCGTGCAGCAGATGATCGGGGCATCCGCGTTGACGCTGGAGTCGCCGGTCATCATGCCGACCTTGTCGGCGCCGAAGATCTCGATGAGCTGGAAGAACTTCTCCGAGACCAGCGCCTTGATCGGGGCGGTGTAGTAGCTGCGGCGGCCGTGGGCGAGCGCCGTGAAGTGGGCGCCGACGGCCACGAGGCTCTTCCCGGAACCGGTGGGCGTCGAGAGGATCACGTTGGCGCCGGAGACGACCTCGATCAGCGCCTCCTCCTGGGCCGGGTACAGCTGGATGCCCCGCTCGGCCGTCCACGTGGAGAAGGCTTCGAACAGGGAGTCGGCGTCGGGATCCGCTGGCAGGAGGTCTGTGAGTGTCATCGCGGTGCCCATCGTGCCATCCCCGGGCCGCCAGTTCCCCAGGGGCGATCGCGGCTGCTTGCCCCAACCCGTAGGCTTCGCGGTACCGCGCACCGACCGGGGGATACTTCCGGGCGGGCGCGCGTACACGGGCGGTACTCCGGAGGGTTCGCAGAATGGCACAGGACATCATCCCGATCGAGCTCGGGCTGCCGCAGGGCGACGTCGTCACCCTGTGGGCTCCGCGGTGGCGGGAGGACGGCGAGGAGTGGGAAGCGTTCCTCGGCGACGAGGACGACCTGTACGCCTTCCCCGACGCCGCTCACCTGGCCGCTTTCGTGCGCACGTCCGACCAGCACGACCTGCTCGACCACCCGGCGTGGGACGCGGTGCCGGCGCTGAACGTGCCCGAGCTGATCCCGGACGACGACCACTCCTACGACCTCGTCGGCGTGCCCGAGCTGGTCGCCGAGGAGCCCGACTCGTGGACGATCGCGGAGCTCGCGGAGATCGTCGGCATCGTCCGGTCGCTCGCCGACGTCTGCGAGCTCGACGAGGTGCACGAGGTCCTCGACGCGTACGAGGGCTTCTCGCTCCTGGAGCAGGGCCGGCTGCCGTTCACCGGCCGCGAGGGCGAGGCCCTGTGGAACGACCTGTCGAAGGCCGTGTCCGAGAAGTGGGACATCGTGCTCGACGCGATCGACAACCTCGTGACCGTGCCCGAGGTCGACGCCGCCGTGCTGGAGCAGACGGCCGAGGAGCTGGCTGCGTTCCACGAGGAGTCGGCCGAGGCCGAGGCCGCGCAGCCGGAGGACCTCGAAGCCGTGGACGCGCCCGACTCCGATGAGGACGAGGACGACGAGCCGGTCGGCTTCTGGGGCGAGGTCGGCATCGACCCGATCAAGATCGTCACGGCCGGCGCCGAGTACTACACGCTGCGCTGCTACCTCGACGACAAGCCGATCTTCCTCGGCAGCGAGGGCGAGATCGACGTCTTCCCCTCCGAGAAGGCCCTGCTCGCCGCTCTCAAGGACGGCAAGGACGTGGCCGACACCGACCTCGCCGACGTGTCCACTTGGGACGACGTGCTGACCAAGGCCGCGGCGGACGACCTCGAGATCGACATCGATGCCGAGAACACCTACGTCCTCACCGGCCTCGACGACGACATCGCCGCGGGCGTCGAGTCCATCGACCCCAACCAGCTGGAGCTGGCGGTCGAGCTCATCACCGACGCCGCCGACTGGGCCGAGGACGACTCGGTCGAGACCGCCCTGTCCCAGAACGAAAGCCTCGGCTGGCTGGTCTCGTTCGTCCTGCGCCCCGACCCGACCCGCCTCGAGCCGAGCGCGCCGTTCGACACCGAGCAGAGCGCGTGGCGCAAGCTGGTGGAGTCGTTCGAGAACCGCCTGACGGTGGTCTGAACCTCTTGACGCACCGCCGGCGGCCGCACTCGAATCCAGAGTGCGGCCGCCGGCGTCTTTCCAGGCCCGCGTGAGCCCGGCCCACCGCACAACGGTTCGGAATCCGTCCCGCTCAGTGGTGTGCTTCGGCCTCCGCGCGCACCGGCACCACGGCGATCGCCAGCGCCGGGAACACCGCCACCACGCAGAACGCCAGCGCGTAGCGGCTGTCGCCGATCAGGAGGCCGAGCAGGGGTGGCGTGAGGGCCCCCGCGATGTTCTGCGCGGTGTTCTGGGTGGCCATCGCGCGGCCGGACCAGGCGACGCCGGCGAGTTCGGCGGAGGCGGTGAAGCCGAGGCCGTTGTCAGCGACCGTGATGATCGCGGCGAGGACCAGGGCGAGCAGCACGAGCCACAACCAGGTCGCGTCGCCGAGGGCGACGAGCAGCATCACGACCACGCCGGCCATCGCGAGCTGGCGCATCGGGCGCAGGCGGCTGCCGACGCGGTCGGACCAGTAGCCCGATGCCAGCCGGCCCGCCGCGCCGAGCACCTGGGCCACCGCGAGGAACACGCCGGCGCCCGACGGGCTCCAGTGCTGCTGCGACACGAGGTAGACGGGCGCGAACGCCGACACCGTGAACTGCGGCACGACCAGCAGCGCGCTCGCGCCGTGCACGCGCCACAACCACGGCTTGCGATACGGCGAAGGCGGCTTCGAAGCGCCGGCGGCGGGGCGCGGCGGCCGCGGCGGGTCCATCACGAACACCGCGACCAGCAACGCGACCAGGATCGCCAGCACGGCCGGCAGCAGCATCGCGGCCTGGAACCCCCAGCGCGCGGCCAGCGGCGGCAGGCCCAGCGCGGCGACGCCGACGCCCAGCGGCTGGGCCGTCTGCCGGATGCCCATCGCCATGCCGCGCTCGGACTTCGAGAACCAGCCCATCACGACCCGGCCGCTCGCCGCGTTGACCGACGCCGTGCACGCTCCGGCAACAAGGAACACGCCGAAGAGAAGCCCGACCGGGTGATGCCACAGCGCGGCGTACACCAGGAGTAACCCCGAAACGCCCAGTCCGAGGGCCATGATCAGACGCTCTCCGTAACGGTCCGCAGCCGCGCCCCACACGATCAGGGTGAGCAGCAGGCCGATGCTCGGCGCGGCGACGACAGTGCCGGCCTCGGCGAGCGTCAGGTCGTCGGCGGCGCGCATCGCGGGGACCAGGAAGGGCAGCCCGTAGAGGAAGGAACAGCTCGCGGTCTGCGCGGCGAGGCCGAGCGCGAGGATGAGCCACCGTCGAGAACTGGGCTTTTCGCGTATCGACTCCCCGGCCGCGACCTGCGACATCTTCCTCACCGTCTCACATATTGAGAATTAGTTCCTACATTCTGAACTTTAGTTGGGCATGCTAACGAACGCAACCACCAGGCGGGCGGTCGCGTTCGGCAGCAAGCGGCGTCAGGCCAGAGCGGCGTACCCGGGCTTGATCACGTCGTTGATCAGCGACAACCGGGCGTCGAAATCGAGGAACGCGGATTTCATGGCATTGATCGTGAACCAGCGAAGATCATCAAGACCGAACCCGAACGTGGTCGCCAGAGCGGTGAATTCACTGGTCATCGTGCATCCGCTCATCAGCCGGTTGTCGGTGTTCACCGTGACCCGGAAGTGCAGGCGGGCGAGCTGCGCGATCGGGTGGTCGGCCAACGAGGAGACGGTGCCGGTCTGGACGTTCGACGTCGGGCAGATCTCCAGGGGTATGCGGCGGTCCCGAACGTAGCTCGCCAACCGTCCAAGGTGGACCGTTCCGTCCGAATCGGTCTTGATGTCCTCGACGATCCGGACACCGTGGCCGAGCCGTTCGGCGCCGCAATACTGGAGGGCCTCCCAAATGGACGGCAAACCGAATGCCTCGCCGGCGTGAATCGTGAAATGCGCGTTGTTCTGACGCAGATATTCGAATGCGTCGAGATTTCGGGTGGGCGGAAAGCCGTCCTCGGGGCCGGCGATGTCGAAGCCCGCCACGCCGGCGTCGCGGTGGCGCACGGCCAGCTCGGCGATCTCGAGCGCGCGGGCGTGCTGACGCATCGCGCAGAGCAACGTGCCGACCTTGATCGCACCGCCCGCGGCGGCCACGCGCTGTGTTCCCTCGTCGAGACCGGTCTGGACCGCTTCGACCACCGCATCGAGTGACAGGCCGCGTTCGACGAACAGCTCCGGTGCGTAGCGCAGCTCGGCGTAGACCACCCCGTCGGCCGCGAGGTCTTCCACAGCCTCGGCCGCGACCCTGACCAGCGCTTCCTCGGTCTGCATCACGCCGCAGGTGTGGGCGAACGTCTCCAGGTAGGACACGAGCGAGCCGGAGTCGGCGGCCTCGCGGAACCAGCGGCCGAGGGCCTCGACGTCGGTGGTCGGCAGGGCGTCGTAGCCCGTCGCTTCGGCGAGCTCGACGACGGTGGCCGGGCGAAGGCCGCCGTCCAGGTGGTCGTGCAGCAGGACCTTGGGGGCTCGGAGCAGGGTCGCTGCGTCGAGCGGGGTTACGTCTGACATGCACCAACGGTAGTCTTGTTGTCATTCCCCTACATGGCGGTAACTCTGAGCGTCGAGGCAACCCTGAGCTTTGACGATCAAGGAAGGAATCGGCCATCCGGGTAACGCCGCCGTTATCCCGTCTTAGCGGGGCCCACACGCACAGCAATTTTTCACTAGATAAGCTTCGGGCCACGTCCCTTCCATTTCCCCGCCGACGAAGGACACAGCAGTGACCACTGACAACCACATTGCCGCTCCGTCCTTCGACCGGATGCGCAACATGCTGGTGCGCGCGGCCGAAGTGCGCGAGAGCGAACAGCAGCAGATCTTCGACGCGCTGGACGACATCTACGCGCGCCTCGCCCCGGTCGACTCGCTGGGCGCCGTGCGCAAGCGGCTGTCCGAGATGCCCGACCGCACCGAGGTCGGCGTGATCGCGGAGCGCCTCGACGAGGCCATGACGCGCCTGGAGGCCCAGGACAACGCGATCGCCGCCCTGACCCACGCGGTCGAGAGCATCGTCGACAAGCTGGCCAAGCCGTTCGCGCAGCTCGACGGCCGGCTCGACGGCGTCGCCGCGCGCTTCGAGGGCGTCGCCGGCCGGATGGACGGGCTCGAGGACAAGCTGCAGAACATCCACCGCCGGCTCGACGAGCTGGGCGGCCACCTGGACAAGCAGGACGCCAAGCTCGACTCGATCCCGCAGACCACGCAGGGCCCGGTGCGCGAGCGCATCGAGCTGGCGGAGGCCACCCTGCGCGAGCGCATCGAGATCGCGGACGCCAGCCTGCGCGAACGCATCGAGACGGCCGACCACGAGCTGCGCACCCGTGTCGACGAGCTCGACCGCGCCACCCGCGAGCGCTTCGGCAGCACCACGGACGCGTTGCGCACCGCCATCACCGAGACCGGCGAGATGGTCGACGCCTCCGAGCGCCTCGAAGGTCTGGTCAACCGCCTCGACACGGTCACCCAGCGCCTCGACGACCTGGGCAACCGCCTCGACAAGGTCGAAGACGGCTTCGTCTCCCAGCTGGGCGACCTGGACGGCTCCATCAAGACCGGCCTCTCCAAGGTCGAGGGCACGCTCGCCAAGCAGCCCGACACCGACTCCGTCGACTCCCTGGTGCGCCGCTCGAACGACGAGTCCGTGCGCCGGATCGGCGGCCAGCTGGACGAGGCCATGGCCACCTTCGCCGAACTGATGCTGGGCGGCGGCCCGGCCGTGCAGCAGATCGCCCCGCCCGCCCCGGCGCCGCGCCAGCCGCGCCGCAGCTCGCGCAACGGCCGGTCCCCGAAGGCGGTGGACCCGAAGGCGAAGAACGGGTCTGAGCCGGAAGACGCTGCTGGTGAGTGAGGTTTAGTCCTCTTGGAGAAAGCCCCTGCCTCGGCGGGGGCTTTCTTCGTCTGGACCACCTGGCGAAGGTGTCCCGCAGGCTTCCTGCGGGACACTCTTGTGTTCAGGGCTGGTCCATTCGATCGGCCCCCACCGACAAAAGCGGTGGCCAAGGCGATCGGGGGCCGAGTTGTCCACAACTCAGGGATGGTGTGAACAACTCGGCCGCGAGTCAGGAGCGGATGGTCTCCAGGACGATCGGCCCCACAGCCGGAGCCGTGTCCGACACCGAGAAAGCCCCGTCCAAAGCCGCCAGAGCGCCGGCCACTGCATCAGGTGTGTCGGTGTGCAGCTCCAGCAAAGGCTGGCCGCCGACAACCGGATCCCCCGGCTTCGCGAGGCACAGCACGCCGGCCGCCGACTGCACCGGGTCTTCCTTGCGGGCGCGGCCCGCGCCGAGGCGCCAGGCCGCCACGCCGACCGCGTAGGCGTCCAGCGAGGCCAGCACCCCCGACGAAGGCGCCGGAATCACGTGGACGTGCGCAGGTGTAGGAAGCGGAGCCGAAGGATCCCCACCCTGAGCGGTGATCATGCGGGCCCACGTTTCGTAAGCCTCGCCCGAAGCCAGTACGGCCGCAGGGTCCACTGAGGACAAACCGGCCAGAGCGAGCATCTCGCGGGCCAGGGCGATCGTCAGGGAGACCACGTCGGCCGGACCGCCGCCCTGGAGGACCGAGACTGCCTCCGCGACCTCCACGGCGTTGCCGACTGCACGGCCCAAGGGCACGTTCATGTCCGTGATCAGAGCCGTCGTCGCGACGCCGTGAGCCGCGCCGATCGAGACCAGAGTCGAGGCCAGCGAACGAGCGTCCGCCACCGTCTTCATGAAAGCGCCCGAGCCCGCCTTCACGTCCAGGACCAGGCCCGACGCGCCCTCGGCGATCTTCTTCGACATGATCGACGAGGCGATCAGCGGGATCGACTCCACGGTGGAAGTGACATCCCGCAGGGCATACAGCTTCTTGTCCGCCGGGGCCAAACCCTCCGTGGCCGCACAGACAACAGCACCGACCGAAGAGAGCTGCGCGGTGATCTCGGCCAACGACAGCGAAGCCCGCCAGCCCGGGATGGACTCCAGTTTGTCCAGGGTGCCGCCCGTGTGGCCGAGGCCGCGGCCGGACAGCTGAGGCACGGCCGCGCCGCAAGCAGCGACCAACGGCGCCAGCGGCAAAGTGATCTTGTCGCCGACGCCGCCCGTCGAGTGCTTGTCCACCGTCGGGCGCCCGACGGACAGCGAGAGCCGCGAGCCCGACGCGATCATGGCGCCCGTCCAGCGGGAGGTCTCGCCGGGAGTCATCCCGCGCAAGTAGATGGCCATGGCCAGCGCGGCCATCTGTTCCTCGGCCACAACCCCGTGGGTGTAGGCGTCCACCACCCAGTCGATCTGCGCGTCCGACAGAACACCGCCGTCGCGTTTGGTTCGGATGATGTCGACGGCGGCGAAGGTCACGGGAGGTCCTCGGGCCCGAAGGCGTCGGGCAGGACGTCGGACATCGGCAGGATTCCGCGTGGCGTGTCGACCAGACAGGCAGATCCGCCCAGCTCGAACAGGATCTGCCGGCACCGCCCGCACGGCATGAGCAGCTCGCCCGCGCCGCTGCGGCAGGCGACGGCCACCAAGCGGCCGCCGCCGGACAGCCGCAGCTGGCCCGCCATCGTGCACTCGGCGCACAGACCCAGGCCGTACGAAGCGTTCTCGACGTTGCAGCCCGTCACCATGCGGCCGTCGTCCACGATGCCCGCGACGCCGACGTGCAGGCCGGAGTAAGGCGCATACGCCGAAGAAGCGGCCGTGACCGCGGCGGCCCGCAGCGCGTCCCAGTCGAAAGACATCAGTCGCCCTCCCCTCGTCGATACGGTGCGCCGTCGGCCTTCGGTGGACGCAGCCGTTGAGACGCCACCGCCAGCACGATCAGCGTCACGAAGTGCGCCGTGTACGGGATCAGGTCGCTCGGCAACGTGTCATTGGTCCAGTAGATCGCGTACAGCGCGCCGGCGGCGATCACGCCGAGCGCGGCCGACAGCCAGCGCTTCCGGAACAGCTGCACGATCACGATGATCGCCACGAGGATCACCGCGCCGTACAACAGCGCCAGCACCGCGGTGCCACCGCCGGCGAGCTGCAGGCCGTCCGCGTACCCGAACAGCGCCGCACCGCCGAGCAGGCCGCCCGGGCGCCAGTTGCCGAAGATCATGGCGGCCAGACCGATGTACCCGCGGCCGTTGGTCTGGTTCTCCAAGTAGTCGGCGCCGCCCTTGAGCAGCACCAGCGAAGCGCCACCCATGCCGGCGAAGCCGCCGGAGATCAGCACGCCGAGGTACTTGTAGCGGTACACGTTGACACCCAGCGACTCCGCGGCCACCGGGTTCTCACCGCACGAACGCAGGCGCAGGCCGAACCGCGTGCGCCAGAGGATCCAGTAGCTGACCGGCACCAGGATGATCGCGATCATCGTCAGCGGCGCGATGCCGGTGACCAGGCCACGCAGAATGCCGGCGACGTCGGAGATCCCCACGCGCTGCTCGTTCTCCAGCGTGCCGAGCCAGTCGGACAGGCCCGACGCGGAGTACGTGTCGAACTTCGGCACCGGCGGCGACTGCCGCGGGTTGCCCGAGATCGGCTCGAAGATCAGGTTCGCCAGGTATTTCGCGACGCCCAAGCCCAGCAAGTTGATCGCCACACCGGAGACGATGTGGTTGACGTTGAAGGTCACCGTCGCCACCGCGTGCAGCAGGCCACCGATGGCGCCGAACGCGATCGCCGAGATCAGGCCGACCCACACGCCGCCGTAGTAAGCGCCCCAGGCTGCGCCGAACGTGCCGAGGATCATCATGCCCTCGAGGCCGATGTTGACCACGCCCGCGCGCTCCGACCACAGGCCGCCGAGCGCACACAGCAGGATCGGCAGCGCGAGCCGCAGCGCGGTCGACGCCGTGTTGCTCGACGTCAGCGCCGAAACACCGGTCGAGTACGACGCCGTGGACATCACCGCGATCGCCACGACGGCCCAGATCACGCCGCGCAGCCAGCCGGGCATCCGCCGCCGGGGCATCACCGGCTCGGTGATCCCGGAGGCGGGATCCGGCATCGGGAACTCCGTCACCTGGCTCACACCGCACCGCCTTCCGCGACGGACGAACCCTTGCGCCCGTTGCCGGCGAGCGCCCGGCCCACCCTGCGTTGTTCCGCCGCGAGGTCGGCGCGGCGCACGATCTCGTACGCGACGACGACCGACAGCACGATGATGCCCTGCATGATCGTCGCGATCTCCTTGGACACGTTGATCTGCTCCAGCGACACCGCCGAGGTGTCGAGGAACGCCCACAGCAGCGCGCCGAACGCGATGCCGCCGGGGTGGTTGCGGCCCAGCAGCGCCACGGCGATACCGGTGAAGCCGTACATCTGCGTGGCCGTGATGCCGTAGCTGTAGTCGCGGCCGAGCAGCTCCGGCATGGCGACGAGACCCGCCACCGCGCCGGAGAGCAGCATCGCGATCAGCGTCATCCGCTTCGCGCTCACGCCACCGGCCGCCGCGGCCGTCGACGACTCACCGCTCGCCTTGAGCTCGAAGCCGAACCGCGTGCGGTTGAGCATGAACCAGTAGGCGATGCCGATCACGATGGCGATGAAGAAGAACCCGAACAGCACGCCCGAGCCGAGCGGGATGCCGGGAATCCGGCCCGACGGCGCGATCGTGCGCGTGCCGATGTTGTTGCCCGTCTGCACGCCGAACTGGTCGGCGTTGACGAGGAACGCGATGATGCCGGCGACGATCGAGTTCAGCATGATCGTCGAGATGACCTCGCTGACGCCGCGGGTCACCTTCAGCACGGCGGGGACCAGCGCGTACAGCGCACCCGACGCGACCGCGACGATCAGGATCACGAGGGTGTGGAGGACCGGCGGCAGCTGCAGCGCGCCACCGATGATCGCGGCGACCACGGCCGCGAACCGGTACTGGCCCTCGACACCGATGTTGAACAGGTTCATCTGGAAGCCGATGGCCACCGCGAGCCCGGACAGGTAGTACACCGTCGCGAGGTTCACCGTGTCCACGGCGGTGGAGCCCTTGAAGAGCTGGCCCACCATGGTCCCGTACGCCTCCAGCGGGTTGGCGCCGGAGATGACGAGCGCGATCGCCGAGAGCAGCACGGCGAACACGATCGCGAGCAGGGGCGGCAGCAGCCGCGTGCGCCACGAAGTCATTACGCTTCTTCACCTTCTTCGGCACCGGTCATGGCGGAACCGAGTTCCTGCGGGGTCACCGTGGCGGGGTTCGCCTCGCTCACCAGGCGCCCGCGCAGCATCACGCGGATCGTGTCGGAGAGCCCGATCAGCTCGTCGAGGTCGGCGGAGATCAGCAGCACCGCGAGCCCGTCGGCGCGCGCCTGCCGGATCTGCTCCCAGATCATGGCCTGCGCACCGACGTCGACGCCGCGCGTCGGGTGCGAAGCGATGAGCAGCACGGGATTGCCCGACAGCTCGCGCCCGACGATCAGCTTCTGCTGGTTGCCGCCCGAGAGCGCGGCGGCCGGCACGTCGATGCCCGGCGTGCGCACGTCGTACTCGCGGACGATGCGCTCGGTGTCGCGACGCGCGCCGGCGATGTCGAGCAACTGTCCACTCGAGACGGGTTTGCGCGTCTGGTAGCCGAGGATCCGGTTGGCCCACAACGGCTGAGTGAGCAGGAGGCTGTGGCGCGTGCGGTCTTCGGCGATGTAGCCGATGCCGGCCTCGCGCCGCGCGAGCGTGCCCAGCTTCACCAGGTCGTGGGTCTTGCCGTCGGCCTCGGCGAGCTCGATGTGCCCGCCGCTGGCCTTGCGCATGCCCATGATCGTCTCGACGAGCTCGGTCTGGCCGTTGCCCTCGACGCCCGCGATGCCGAGCACCTCGCCCGCGTGCACGGTGAAGTCGATGTCGTCGAGCAGCCGGAGCGACGAGTTCTCGGCCGTGAGGCTGATGCCGGTCAGGCGCAGCACGCCGCGGTCGGTCACCGTCGACTCGCGCGTCTGTGGGCTCGGCAGCTCCGAGCCCACCATCATCTCCGCCAGCTGACGGCTGGTGATGGACTTCGGGTCGACCGTGCCGACGGTGGTGCCGCGCCGGATCACCGTGACGGTGTCGGCGATCGAGCGCACCTCGTCGAGCTTGTGGGAGATGAAGAGGAAGGTGTAGCCGTCGGCCTGCATCTCGCGGACCGTGGCGAACAGCGCGTCGACCTCCTGCGGCACGAGCACCGCGGTGGGCTCGTCGAGGATGATGATCTTCGCGCCGCGGTAGAGGACCTTCACGATCTCCACGCGCTGGCGGTCGGCCACGCCGAGCTCCTCCAGCAACGCGTCGGGCTTGGCGCGCAGGCCCGTCTGCTCGGAGAGCTTCTTGAGCCGGGCGCGCGCCGCGCCGCCGATGCCGTGGAGGGCCTCGGCGCCGAGGAACACGTTCTCGGAGACGGTGAAGTTGTCGGCGAGCATGAAGTGCTGGTGCACCATGCCGATCCCGGCCTGGATGGCGTCCTGCGGGTTGCGCAGCTTCACCTCGGTGCCGTTGATCGCGATGGTTCCCTCGTCGGGCTGCTGCATCCCGTAGAGGATCTTCATCAGGGTCGACTTGCCCGCGCCGTTCTCGCCGCAGAGGGCGTGCACCTCGCCCGCGGCCACGGTGAGGTTGACGTCGGAGTTGGCGACCACACCCGGGAAGCGCTTGGTGATCCCGGTCAGCTGGACGGCCGTCGTGCCCCGGTCGGGGACGGCATCGGCCTCGGCAGTGCTCATTGCTGGGGCATCCAGTTCTGTCGAAACGCGTGAGGGCTCGGAAGGAAGATCCTTCCGAGCCCTGGCACGTGGCGGGTACTACTTGGCCGGCTTGTCCGAAACCTGGATGGCGCCCGAGATGATCTGGGCCTTGTAACCGTCCAGCACGTCCTTGATGTCGTCGACCTTGCCGCCGGAGGTGGCGTAGCCGACGCCGTCGACCTTCAGGTCGAAGCGCTTCGGCAGCACGCTCAGGTCGCCCTTCGCGTCGGCCTGCAGGAAGTCGAACACCGCGACGTCCACGCGCTTCATCATCGAGGTGAGGATGATGTCCTTGTCCGCGGCGACCGTGGCCTGGTTGTACTGGTCGGAGTCGACCCCGATGGCCAACGCCTTGCCCGACGTCTTGGCGGCGTCGAACACGCCCTTACCGGAGGCACCGGCGGCGTGGTAGATCACGTCCGCGCCGTTGTTGATCTCGGCGGCGGCCTTGACGTTGCCCTTGGCCGGGTCCTGGAAACCGGAGAAGTCACCGGCCGGCGTGAGGTACTCGTCCTCGATCTTGACCTTGTTCGACACGGCCTTGGCGCCCTGCAGGTAGCCGGCCTCGAACTTCTGGATCAGCGGCGTGTCCACGCCACCGACGAAGCCGATGTGACAGTTCTTGCTCTTGTAGACCGCGGCGACGCCGGCCAGGAACGAGCCCTGTTCCTCGGCGAACACCAGCGGCGTCACGTTGGGGAGCTTGATCGTGTCGTCGTCGACGATCGCGAAGCGGGTGTTCGGGTGCTTCGGCGCGACGGCGGCCACCGACGGCGCGTAGGCGAAGCCGACCGCGATGATCGGGTTCAGGCCCTGCGACGCCATCTGCTCGAGCCGCTGCTGCTTGGCCGACTCGCTCTCGCTCGGGCTGGCCGTGCTCTCGCTGACGGTCGTGATGCCGAGCTCGGACTTCGCCTTGTCGACGCCGGCCGCGGCCGCGTCGTTGAACGAGGCGTCACCCCGGCCGCCGATGTCGAACGCCAGGCCGACCTTGAGCTTGCTGCCGTCCACCTTCTCGCCGGACGAGCTGCTGGTCGTGGCTGCCGCCGGAGCCGCGGGCGGCTTCGGCGCGGTGACGCAGCTCGAGTCCGAGCTGCCGGCCGCGGCCGTGTTGTTGCTGCTGCCCCCGCCGGTGTCCTTCGCGCACCCTGCCAAGGTGAGGACCCCGGCCATGGTCGCGGCGGCCAGCGCGGTTCCACGCATGCGACGCAACGTGTGTCTCCCTCCCCGCTGATCCAGCGGACTAAGTGGAAGCGACCCGGCAGTTCTTCGTCAGTGCCGAGTTCAACCGCCAGACCGTACCCAACCGCCAGACAACCGCCATAGGAAAGGCACGCTACGTAACACAAACGTTTACTCAGCGGTCTGATTCGCGACCGATCGTGTACTTACGGTGATCAACTGAATCAGGCAAGTGCTCACCAGCTGTCACAGTCCGGGGCACCGCGGCCCGTCGTCGCCGCGCGACGGAACCCGTCCGGACGATCTTCGTCCACCGCCCGGCGAAGGCCCCGCGGGACGGGCGTTGCGGACATCACGAAACCCGTTCGGGCCCGGCTGGTTTTTCACTCGCGACCGGATCCGGTTCCGGTCTGCTGAATCGAATCGACCGGGCCGGGAGCCCCAGGTCGGATTCGCCCTGGACCGCCCGTGGAGCGTGGCCGGCGCCACACGTCCGAGTGGTGCGGGACGCTCCGGGTGTCTGGTCCATCACAGAGACGAACCCGGAGGTGAGCCGGGTCCAGATGGCGGGTCTAGCATCCTTTCATCCACGCTCGATGGCCTTAGATCTCGGCACCGCTGCCGGCGTTGTCCCCAGTGGACCGACGCTGAAGCGGGTGCGGACCTCACCGGTCAGCCGGGCACAACAGATGACGTTGGAGGCCGTTCACCGATGTCCACCACGGCGAGCACTGCCACCGAGGCAGGAGCGAGCGATCGGGCGGGTGCCTCACGCCGGCAGGGGACCTTCTACCGGGGCGACCCCGGCATGTGGTCCTGGGTGCTGCACCGCATCACCGGCGTGCTGACATTCTTCTTCCTGTTCGTGCACGTGCTCGACACCGCGCTCGTCCGCGTGTCGCCGAACACCTACGACCAGGTGATCGAGACGTACAAGACGCCGCTCGTGAACCTGCTCGAGGTCGGTCTGGTCGGGGCGGTCCTCTTCCACGCCCTCAACGGCGTCCGCGTCATGCTGGTCGACTTCTGGTCCAAGGGCCCGAAGTTCCAGAAGACGATGCTGTGGGTGATCGGTGTCGTGTGGGTCGTCGTGATGATTCCGGGTGCGTTCTTCATGCTGAAGCGCACGGTCGAGACGCTCTTCGGGGGTAACTGACCATGGCCGACTCGCTCGTCATCGAATCGCCGCGCACCCCCAAGCGCCCGGCGGCCCGCCGCAGCAACTTCGAGCTCTACAGCTGGCTGTTCATGCGCATCTCGGGCCTCGCGCTGATCATCCTGGTGCTGGGCCACCTGCTGATCATGAACATCCTCGACGGCGGTGTGCACCGCATCAACTGGGGCTTCGTCGCCGGTCGCTGGGCTTCGCCGTTCTGGCAGTTCTGGGACCTCGCGATGCTGTGGCTCGCCGAGATCCACGGCGGCAACGGGCTGCGCACGATCATCGACGACTACGCCCGCAAGGACTCCACGCGGTTCTGGCTGAAGATCCTGCTGTACGTCTCGATGGTCCTGATCCTGGCCGTCGGCACGCTGGTGATCTTCACGTTCGACCCCGAGATGCCCGCCAGCTAGGCGCACCCACCACACACAGTGCTCGATTCCTGATAAGCGGAGCAATCCCTATGCAGTTCCACAAGTACGACGTGGTGATCGTCGGCGCCGGCGGCGCCGGCATGCGCGCGGCCATCGAGGCCGGCCAGCGCGCCCGCACCGCGGTCCTCACGAAGCTGTACCCGACGCGGTCCCACACCGGCGCCGCCCAGGGCGGCATGTGCGCCGCGCTGGCGAACGTCGAAGAGGACAACTGGGAGTGGCACACCTTCGACACCGTCAAGGGCGGCGACTACCTCGTCGACCAGGACGCCGCGGAGATCATGGCCAAGGAGGCCATCGACGCGGTCCTCGACCTCGAGAAGATGGGCCTGCCGTTCAACCGCACGCCCGAGGGCAAGATCGACCAGCGCCGCTTCGGTGGCCACACCCGTGACCACGGCAAGGCGGCCGTGCGCCGCGCCTGCTACGCCGCGGACCGCACCGGCCACATGATCCTGCAGACGCTGTACCAAAACTGCGTCAAGTACGGCACGGAGTTCTTCAACGAGTTCTACGTGCTCGACCTCGTGACCAGCGAGGACGAGAACGGCAACCCGATCGCGTCGGGCGTCGTGGCCTACGAGCTGGCCACCGGCGAGCTGCACGTGTTCCAGGCCAAGTCCATCGTGTTCGCCACCGGCGGCGCGGGCAAGATCTTCAAGACGACGTCGAACGCGCACACCCTCACCGGTGACGGCCTCGGCATCATCTTCCGCAAGGGCCTGCCGCTGGAGGACATGGAGTTCTTCCAGTTCCACCCGACCGGCCTCGCGGGCCTGGGCATCCTGATCTCCGAAGCCGTCCGCGGCGAGGGCGGGATCCTGCGCAACGCCGACGGCGAGCGGTTCATGGAGCGCTACGCCCCCACCATCAAGGACCTCGCGCCGCGCGACATCGTCGCCCGCTCGATGGTCCAGGAGGTGCTGCAGGGCCGCGGCATGGGCCCGAACAAGGACTACGTGGTCCTCGACGTGACGCACCTGCCGGTGGAGGTCCTCGAGACCAAGCTGCCGGACATCACCGAGTTCTCGCGCACCTACCTCGGCGTCGACCCGGTGAAGGAACCCGTGCCGGTGTTCCCGACCTGCCACTACGTGATGGGCGGCATCCCGACCAACATCCACGGCGAAGCGCTGCGGGACAACGAGAACGTGATCCCGGGCCTGTACGCGGCCGGCGAGGTCGCGTGCGTGTCGGTGCACGGCTCGAACCGCCTGGGCACCAACTCGCTGCTCGACATCAACGTGTTCGGCCGCCGCGCCGGCATCGCGGCCGCGGAGTACGCGCTGGCACACGAGCACGTCGAGCTGCCGGAGCTTCCGACCAAGCTCGTCGAGGACCAGATCGCCGGCCTGCTGTCGGAGCACGGTGACGAGCGCGTCGCCGACATCCGCAAGGAAATGCAGCAGACGATGGACTCGCACGCCTCGGTGTACCGCACCGAGGACACGCTCAAGCAGGCGCTGACCGACATCCAGGCGCTGAAGGAGCGGTACACGCGGATCACCGTGTCGGACAAGGGCAAGCGGTACAACACCGACCTGCTCGAAGCCGTCGAGCTGGGCTTCCTGCTGGAGCTGGCCGAGGTCCTGATCGTGGGCGCCCTGGCGCGCAAGGAGTCGCGCGGCGGCCACGCCCGCGAGGACTACCCGAACCGCGACGACACGAACTTCATGCGCCACACCATGGCGTACAAGCAGGGTGAGGGCCTCTCGGCCGACATCCGCCTCGACTACAAGCCGGTGACCTTCACGCGTTACGAGCCGATGGAGCGGAAGTACTGATGACTGCGGCAACCACCGAAGAAGCACCCGCGGCCTCGCAGGACCACACGCCGATCACGGTCACGCTGAAGATCCTGCGCTTCAACCCCGAGGTCGACACCGAGCCGCACTGGGAGTCCTACGACGTCCCGGCGCAGCGCACCGACCGGCTGCTGAACCTGCTGTTCTACGTCAAGGACTACATCGACGGCACGTTCTCGTTCCGCCGGTCGTGCGCCCACGGCGTGTGCGGCTCGGACGCCATGCAGATCAACGGCATCAACCGGCTGGCCTGCAAGGTGCTCATGAAGGACCTGCTGGAGACCGGCGGCAAGAAGACCACCATCACCATCGCCCCGATCAAGGGCCTGACGACGTTGAAGGACCTCTACGTCGACATGGACCCGTTCTTCGAGGCCTACCGGTCGGTCAAGCCGTACCTGATCAACTACGGCCACGAGCCCTCCCGCGAGCGCATCCAGTCGCAGGCCGACCGCGACCGCTTCGACGACACCACCAAGTGCATCCTCTGCGCCTGCTGCACGTCGTCCTGCCCGGTCTACTGGAACGACGGCTCGTACTTCGGCCCCGCCGCCATCGTCAACGCGCACCGCTTCATCTTCGACTCCCGCGACGACGCGGCCGAGGAGCGCCTCGACATCCTGAACGACTCCGAGGGCGTCTGGCGCTGCCGCACGACCTTCAACTGCACGGACGCTTGTCCGCGCGGGATTCAGGTGACCAAGGCGATTCAGGAAGTGAAGAGGGCGCTGCTGTTCAAGCGCGTCTGAGAATTTCGTTGCGGGGAGGCCCTCGCCCGGTTCGCCGGGTGGGGGCCTTTTCGTTGCCGATTCGCAGCCAAGACAGACAAAACTCCCCTGTTCGGCGCTAACGCGACCCTGCGTGACTGAGCTATTCTTACCCGTTACCGATGACTCGGACGGTCGTGCGACGGGGAACGAACAGATGAGTGCTGGTACGGAACTGCGGAAGGTGCTTTCCCAACACCTGACACCGTTCATCGCAGATCTCGAAGAACTCGTGTTCCGACATGGCTACTTGCGGGTGTTCGCGGCGACGGTCGCCATGCTCGGCAGCGTGGGCCTGATCGGCGAGGTGGTCGGCATGGAGTGGCTGCGCACGACGTTCGCCAGCATCGCCGGCGGGTTGTTCGTGATCGCCAGCGCGATCTCCTTCGCCGGCACCCACAAGCTCCGCAACCAGGTGCAGCACAGCGAGGAGCTGCTGCACAGGTACGCCGACGCGCTCGCCATGCGCACGCGCAAGCCCATCGCCGTGCAGGAGTGGATGCAGGAAGTGACCATTGAGGACAATGGCGACGCGTTCTGCCGCCGGGTGCTCGTGCTCCACGAGGCGAACGACAACATCCCGCGTTATCTGTCCGTGAACCTCGTCTACTACGGCACCACGCCGATGACCGAGCGCGACCGCCGGTTGGTGCAGTGCAAGGCTTTCCACGCCGGCACCGAAGACATCGACCAGAAGACCCGCGCCAACGCGACTTCGATCTGGTCCACGTCCGCGAACGGGAAACCGAAACTGGACATCTACATCCATCTCGGCACGATCGTTCAGGAAGGCGACGTGGTCACCGTGGAATGGACGTGGCCGAAGTACTCGGTGGACCTGATGTCGGGCACCGAGCCCGAATCGTTCGACGTGATGTTCCGCAAGGAAATCAGCAAGTTCGAGCACCGGGTGATCTTCCGCAACGTCAAACGCGACTCCGCCTTCGTCGTGCGAAACCAGGGCGCGCAAGGGCTACGGCGGCTCCGGCAGGGCAAGGACGTGATCGTGGAGTTCTCCGCGGCGAACCCGAAAATGTCTCAGTACATGGGATTCATCGCCGACTATTCACCGGATTCGTGACGGTCATAAAAAAACCCGGAGTGCGGACTCCGGGTTTTTCGGGTGCGCGATCGGAACACCGATCAGTTGCCACCCGTTTCGGAACCGCCGGACATACGAATTCCATTCGGATAGTGCGAGCCTACGCTGGAGTGGCTCGCGAGAGCGCTGACCCTACTCCATTTGCGCCCCGCTGTCATACCGGCGGACGGCCGTATCCGGCGACCGCCGAGCCACCCTGCCCCTTGATCAGGAGTCGGCCGGGGAACGTTCCTTCGATCGGGTGGACCGCAGCGCTCGCCAGCCCAGGATCCCGATGATCGTCCCCAGCACGAACGACACCACCGTCAGCACCGCGTGCACGATGAAGTACGCCGTGGGGGACCCATCGGCTGACCAGGACTGGGAGCTGGCCCAGAGGTTCTTGGCGAAGGTGATCCAGATGATCCAGGACCACACGCCGAACAACAGCAGGAAGACCGCAGTACCTCGTGAAATGCGCATGCCCCTGAGTATGCAACCGGGCTCTCGACGCTAGATTGCGTGGGTGCACAGCGTTTTCTCCCGGTCGCTCCCGGTCCTCGTCGCGGTGGTGGCCCTTGGGCTGTTCGGCGCAGGAAGTCCCACCGCGGCGGTAGCCCAGGCTCAACCCTGTCAGGACCAGGCCGCACCGCCGGCGCCGGTGGACACCTCCGAGAAGCCGGCGCCCGGGCAGACGGTGCCGCCACCGTTGCCGGTGCCCGCGGAGCCCGTCGGCGGGCTGCGCATGGGCGGCTGCGGGATGATCCTGCCCGACGGCGCGCTCAACCCGCCGGACGGCAACACCGCCGCTTCGTGGGTGGTGCAGGACCTCGACACCGGCGACGTCATCGCGGCGAAGAACCCGCACGCGCGGGAGCGGCCGGCGTCGCTGATCAAGACGTTGCTCGCGCTGGTCGTGACCAGTGAGATGAAGCCCGACCAGATCGTGGTGCCCACGAAGGAGGACGCCGAGCAGGAGTGCACCTGCGTCGGCATCGTCGCCGGGGCGTCCTACACGGTCGACCAGTTGCTGCACGGCCTGCTGATGCACTCGGGCAACGACGTCGCCCACGCGTTCGCGACCGCGCTCGGCGGGGTCGACGTCACGACCACGAAGATGAACCTGCTGGCCAAGCGCATCGGCGCCATGGACACGCGCGCGGCGACGCCGTCGGGGCTCGACGGGCCCGGGATGTCCACCTCGGCCTACGACCTGAGCCTGATCTTCCACTACGCGATGAAGCAGCAGGAGATCGCGCAGGCCGTGGCCACGCAGTCGTACACGATTCCGCCGGCGGGCGGCAAACCCGCCATTCCGGTCTACAACGACAACAAGCTCCTCGGCGTCTACCCCGGCTTCCTCGGCGGCAAAACGGGCTTCACCGACGACGCCCGCCACACCTACGTCGGTGCCGCGGAGAAGGACGGCCGCCGCCTCGCCGTGGTGATGATGCGTGCGGAGCAACGGCCCACGAAGGTCGTCGACCAGGCGGGCAAGCTGCTCGACTACGGCTTCGCCCTCGAAGCCGACCACGCCGAGCCCGTCGGGCGCATCGCGTACGAAGCCCTGGTGGCCACGGCGCCGCCCGCTCCCCCGGCCAACGTCGCGGCCGGCGCCGCTTCGTCGGCCGCCCAGGCGAAGGAAGACCCGTTCGGCACCACGGGCTGGATCCTCACGCTGGTGGTCGCCCTGATCATCGTCGGCGGGTTCGTGATCGGCCACCAGCGCAAGAAGCAGGCCCGGCAGTAGCGCGAGCCTAGTCCCGCCTTCGACCCATCCAGCCGAGCAGCGCGCCCACGCTGAACACGCCCGCGGCCGTGCCCAGTCCGAACCCGCGGTGGACGGTCACGCTCGGCTCCAGCAGCACGGGCGCCGGCGGCCGCACGACCTTGCGCTGGTTCTCCTTCGCGGTCGCCGTCCACGCGGTGACCATGAGAAGGAACCGCGACACGAGGTTCGCGAACACGAGCAGACCGATGATCGGCCCGAAGATCGCCGCCGCCGGGGACTTCGTCACGCTCTCCAGGTAGATCGACGCCACCTGCTGCAGGATGACGAACCCGATCGCGGCGACGATCGCGCCCTTCACCGCGCTGCGCATCGCCACGTGCTCACGCGGCAGCCGCGCGATGACCCACATGAACACGAGCGTGTTGGCCGCCAGGCCGAGGATGATCGTGGCCACGCGCAGCACCCACACCGCCCACGTCTGGTGTTCCAAGCCGACGAGCTCGAGCAGGTACTGCCCCACCCCGCCGCCCGCCGCCGTCACCGCGAACGACACGATCAGCGCCACGCCGAGCCCGACGAGCGAAAGCAGGTCCTTGATCGTCGTCGACACGATCGGCTGTGGTTTCTTCTCCTGCCCCCACTGCGCCGTGAGCGCGTCGCGCAGGTTCGACATCCAGCCGATGCCGGAATAGAGCGCCAGCAGCAGACCGAAGATCCCGATGCCGCTGCCGGACTTGATCGCCGCGTCGACGATCGTGTTCACGAGGTCCTGCAATGCCGGGGGCACGGAATTCTTGATGCCGTTGGTGATCTGGTCGATCACCGCCTGGTCGCCGCCCACGACGATGCCCACGATCGCGAACGCGACCATGAAGATCGGGAATACCGCCAGCACGCTGAAATAGGTGATGGCGGCGGCGTAGTGGTTGCCGTAGTGCTCGCCGAAGGATTCGTTGGCTCGGATCAGGTGATCCAGCCACGGGTACTTCCGCCGCAGCCGAGGCAGCAGCTTTTCCTGGTCACCAGTCTTTGTCGCCACCGTAAAACGCTAACCACGGTGAGTGAGAGCCGCAACGCGAGCGGGTACCCGAGGGTCAGTCCAGAGCGGCGAGCACCGCTCGGTAGGCGGCGTCGACGTGACCGGCTGACGTCGTGATGACCCGCGCCCGCGGCCGGTCGGCGAGGAGGGATTCGAGGCGGTCGTGGAACGCGGCGACGTCGGCCGCGGTGGTGTCGTGGTGGTGCGGCCCGGGCGCGCGGGCGGAGAAGCGGTCGAGGACGTTTTCGCGGGTGTCCGTGAGCATCAGCTCGTGGAACTCGGCGCCGACGTCGTGAGCCAGTTCTTCCAGCTGCACAAGGAACTCCGGGCGTGCGAGCAGCTGCGGAACGACCACGTCGTGGCCCGCGGTCAGGTGCGCGCGGGCGGCCGCGAGGGCCAACGCGCGCGCCGCCGAGCCGGACTCTGCCGGCTGCGCGCGCCAGCCACCGACGAGCGAACGCACGCGGTCGACGTCGAGGTTCAGCGTCGGCGGATGGTCCTCGGCGAACCGCCCGCCAGCGTCGACTTGCCGATGGCGGGCGGTCCGTTGAGGACGATCAGCCGCACCTAGACCCCTTGAAAAGCCTGGGCGATCTTCTGCCCGGCCGGCACCAGCAGGGTGTTGGCTTCGGCCAGGCTGATGCCGTTGGGGTGCGCGTCGTGGTCGTCGAGGTACAGCTCGAAGGCGAAGCGGCCCTTGCGGAAGATCAGCACGCCCTCGGTTTTCACCGACATCGTGTCGGTCATGATCCGCGACTCGTCGCCGATCGCGGCCGACGGGGCCTGGCCACCGTGCGCGCCCGCGGTGTTGTCGACGTATTCCTTGGCGGCGTCGTCGGACAGGAAGCTCGTGGCCGTCAGGGACAGCGCCTTGCGGGAGAGCGGGTCGTCCTCGCCGGTGCCGCGTTCGCACTCGAGCTGCACGTAGTTGCGCTGCAGCGGGTCCTTCGGGAACACGATGTCGCCGACGGCCGTACCCGGCATCTCGGAGACCAACGGCGACACGTCGGCGCCGATGGCGGGGCTCACCACACCGGCGGTGAGCAGCGGGCACGGCTGCGCGACCGGTTTCGGGAACACCGGGCTCGAGTAGTCGACGGTGCTCGGGCCGGCCGGCGCGTTCGTCTGCTTCTCGAGGTTCTGCATCACGCGCTTGGCGATGTCCTGCAGCTTGCCGGCGCTGCCGTTGCCCTTGAGGTCGAAGTCGAAGCTGGCGATGGTGTCGCCGAGGATCACGGTCGCCTGGCCCGACGCGTCGGGCCCGGGAACCGGACGGCGCTTCGAATAGAGGTGCACCGGGCCGAGCGTGATGCCGGCCGGAGCGCCGTCGAACGCGGCGGCCGCCTCGGCCGTGTCGGGCACGTAGGCGGGCTGAGACACCGCGACCGCCAGGGTTTCCTGCAGCGTGCCGTCCTTCGATTCGAGGGCGTAGGTGCACTTGTTGAGCGCCTCGCCGTCGGCCTTCGAGTAGGACGGGAACGAGTTCTTGAGCGGACCGGTGCCGTCGCCCACCAGGTAGACGCGCTCGAAGTTGACGATGTTCGGGTCCGGCCGCGAGCCGACCCGGATGCCGAAGTCCTTCAGGTCGTTCAGCGACAACAGGTTGCAGGCCTCGATCACCGGTTTCCCGCCGACCTGCGCGACCCGTGGGTCCGCCGTTTCCTTCAGCGGCGCGGCGTCCGGGTAGCCGGAACCTTCGTAGCCGGGCCGCTGGATGGTCTGGCCGTCCGAGACCGCCATCGCCTTCTGGCTGTCCGGAGTGGACTCACCGCACCCGGCGAGCAGCACGACGGCAGCCAAAATGGACAGGTGTTTCTTCACTTTTGCCCCCCGGCAAGTGATTTTCAGCGAGCAGCGGGCAAGAAGCCCAACCGCTCGTATACGGTGGCGAGCGTCGGCGCTGCCACCTCCCGGGCGCGTTGCGCCCCTCGCGCGAGCACCTTGTCGAGCTCGGCGACGTCGTCCAAATAGGACTGGACCTTGGTCTGCAGCGGCGTGACCCACTCGACGAGCACCTCGGCGAGGTCCTTCTTGAGGTCGCCGTAGCCCTTGCCCTCGTACGCCGCTTCGAGGTCGGCGATCGAGCGCTCGGTGAGCGCCGAGTAGATGCTCAGCAGGTTGGAGACGCCGGCCTTGTTCTCCGCGTCGAACTTGACCTCGCGGCCGGTGTCGGTCACGGCGGAGCGGATCTTCTTGGCCGAACGCTTGGGGTCTTCGAGCAGTTCGACGAGACCGTTGGCCGCGGACGCCGACTTGCTCATCTTCGCCGTCGGGTCCTGCAGGTCGTAGATCTTCGCGGTGTCCTTGACGATGTAGGGCTCGGGCACCGTGAACGTCTTGCCGAGGCGGTTGTTGAAGCGCTGCGCGAGGTTGCGCGTGAGCTCCAGGTGCTGGCGCTGGTCCTCGCCCACCGGCACGGCGTTGGCCTGGTAGAGCAGGATGTCGGCGGCCTGCAGGATCGGGTACGTGAAGAGGCCCACACTGGCGCGGTCGGCGCCCTGTTTGGCCGACTTGTCCTTGAACTGCGTCATCCGGCTGGCCTCGCCGAAGCCGGTCTGGCACTCCAGCACCCAGCCGAGCTGCGCGTGCTCGGGCACGTGGCTCTGGACGAACAGGGCACTTCGGTCAGGGTCGACGCCGATCGCGAGCAGCTGCGCGGCCGAACGGCGCGTGCGCTCCAGCAGCACCTTCGGGTCCTGCTCCACCGTGATGGCGTGCAGGTCGACGACGCAGTAGAAGGTCTCGTGCGTGTCCTGCAGCTTCACCCACTGCCGCAGGGCGCCGAGGTAGTTGCCGAGGTGGAACGAGTCGGCCGTCGGCTGGATCCCGGAAAGCACCCGCAGGCGCCCGTTCTGTTCGTCGGACACGTCGGCGATTCTTTCAGGAGCCGGAGAGGCGGGTCACAGGGAGGTCTCCCTGAGGCGCTTCGGCGGGGGTTCCGGCGGGTTTCTAGGGGTGCTGGATCGGCGCGAGGGGCCGGGTGGGCTCCTCGGCGTCGGCGGGCTCAGGGGCGGGCAGAGCCGTGGCTGTCGCCGCGCGCGCCTTGCGCCGCTGGCGCAGCACGCCGAGGGCCATGCCGACGATGCCCAGGGCCACGGCGACCAGCCCGACCGGGCCGAGGAAGCCGAAGCCCGCCGCCGAAGGGGTCTCCGCACGGACCACGCCGTCGTCGGCGAACGCCGTGCCGCTGCCCGCGAGCAGCAGGACGGCCGGCAGCACGACGAGCGTCGCCGACCGGGCCGAGTGCAGCGTGGACCGCAACAGGAGATGACCTGGGTTGCGCACCGGAGTGCCTCCCGCGAAGTGATGTTCCTGGCGAGATCTCTCACCCGTAAGGATGAGTCATACAGTGAAAAACTACCGAGCGTGTCAAGACCTGTCGGTTCTGATCAACTCGGGCGCCGAGACTAGCGCCCGTCCGGGGAGGGCGGGTGACCACCCCCGGGCTGACGGTGTCACTGGTGGTCAGCGCTCTGCTGCCGGTTTTCCGGGCCGTCCGGGTCGCTCGAACGGCTGTCTCGAGTGTCGGCTTGGTCCGGTTCCGGTCGCACGGCGCGAGCAAAACGTGAAAAACGTTCACCCGTTTGGCGGCGCCGAACTACGGACAGCAAGTTATTCACCAACCTTGTTGGTCTGATCGCGTCTTTTTGACCTTCGGGGCCTGTTGTCGCTCTTGTGATTGGTCTATACCTCTGTGGTGTAGACCACTTCAGGGGCGAACAAAGGAGTGAGCCCATGTCTCTCCGAAGGATCCTCACCGCCGTCGGGCTGGCCGCCGCGGCCGCGATCACGGTGCTCGTGCCGGCAACCACGGCCGCGAACGCCGAACCGGCCGCGAGCTTCGTAGTCAGCGAGTCGCAGTTCAACCAGATGTTCCCGGGGCGGAACTCGTTCTACAGCTACAGTGGACTGACCGACGCCCTCGGCGCATACCCGGGCTTCGCGAACTCGGGCAGTGACACGGTGAAGAAGCAGGAAGCCGCGGCTTTCCTGGCCAACGTGAGCCACGAAACCGGTGGCCTCGTGTACATCGTGGAGCAGAACACCGCGAACTACCCGCACTACTGCGACACCAGCCAGTCGTACGGCTGCCCGGCGGGCACCGCCGCGTACTACGGGCGCGGCCCCATCCAGCTCAGCTGGAACTTCAACTACAAGGCCGCGGGCGACGCGCTCGGGATCGACCTGCTCAACAACCCGAACCTCGTGCAGAACGACTCGGCCGTCGCCTGGAAAACCGGCCTCTGGTACTGGAACACCCAGTCCGGCCCCGGCACCATGACCCCGCACGACGCCATGGTCAACGGCCGCGGCTTCGGCGAGACGATCCGCAGCATCAACGGCTCCATCGAATGCAACGGCGGCAACCCCGCCCAGGTCCAGAGCCGCATCGACGCGTACCAGAAGATCACCGGCATCCTGGGCGTCGACCCGGGTGGCAACCTCAGCTGCTGAGGCTGTTGCAGGTTGCTCGACAGAAGGGCTCCTCAGTGGCGGCTGAGGAGCCCTTCTGCTTGGCCGGTAAGGAAATCAGCCCCGGCGTCGGGGCTGATCCTCGACCGCGGGTCAGCGGGGGAAAGACACGTCGTAAGTCGCCGTGACGGGGGCGTGGTCGGACCAGCGTTCGGCGTAGGTGGCGGCGCGTTCGACGACCACGGACTGCACCGAGGCGGCCAAGGTGGGGGTGGCGAGCTGGCAGTCGATGCGCCAGCCGGAGTCGTTGTCGAAGGCCTGGCCGCGGTAGGACCACCAGGTGTAGGGGCCCGGGCCTTCGTGCAGGCGGCGCTGGACGTCGACGTAGCCGGCTTCGTCGTAGACGCGGCCGAGCCAGGCGCGTTCTTCGGGCAGGAAGCCGGAGTTCTTGTGGTTGCCCTTCCAGTTCTTCAGGTCGACGGTGTCGTAGGCGATGTTCCAGTCGCCCACCACCACGACCTCGCGGCCGGCCGCCGCGGACTTCGCGCGCAGCTCGCCGAGGTAGGGCAGGAAGGCGGCCATGAAGCGCTCCTTCTCGTCCTGGCGCTCGGTGCCGACGTCGCCGCTCGGCAGGTACAGGCTCGCCACGACGACGCCCGGCAGGTGCATCTCGAGGTAGCGCCCGCTGTCCTCGAACTCCGGCTCGCCGAAGCCGACGCGCACCTCGTCGGGCTCGACGCGGCTGTAGAGCGAGACGCCGTTGCGCCCCTTCGCGGCCGAGGGCGCGTGGGCGGCGAACCAACCCTCGGGTTCGACGACGTGCGCGGGCAGCTGCGCGGCCTCGGCCCGCACCTCCTGGCAGGCGACGACGTCGGCCTTCGTGGTGGCGAGCCACTCGACGAAGCCCTTCTTCACGGCGGCCCGCAGGCCGTTGACATTCACGGTGGAGACGGTCAGCACCCCGCGCACGCTACCCGCCGGGCGTGACAATCCTGTGCCAGACTGCGCGCATGGCGCGACTCACCGTGCTCGGCAGCTGCGGCGCCTGGCCCGAACCCGGCCGCGCGTGCGCGGGATTTCTTCTCTCACAAGGAAATCACCACGTCGTGCTCGATCTCGGGTACGGCGCGGCGAGCCGGCTCTTCACGCACGTCGCCGCGAAAGACCTCGACGCCGCCGTGATCACCCACGAGCACCTCGACCACATGGCGGACCTCACGGCGCTCAGCCGAGCCTGGCACTACACTGTCGACGGCCGGCGCCTGCCGCTGCACTGCACCCCCGGCGTGCTGCACCGCCTCGAAGCCGCCGAGCCGCGCCCGCACCCGGCGACGATCTTCGACGTCCGCCTCTTCGCGCAGCCCGAAACCGTCGGTCCCTGGCAGCTCACCTCCACACCGCTCCCCCACCACGTGCCCAGCCACGGCGTGCGACTGAGCTCGCCGCACGGCACCGTCGCGTACTCCGGCGACACCGGCCCGTCGCGGCTGCTCGTCGAGCTGGCGCGAGACGCCGACCTCCTCATCTGCGAAGCCACCCTCCAAGGCGAGCAGCCGGACGAGCCACGCCACCTGCTCACGGCCGCGGAAGCCGGGCGGACGGCGGCCGAAGCGGGCGTCCGGACCTTGCTGCTGACGCACTTCTGGCCCGGCGCCGACCGTTCCGCGTCCGCCGCGGAAGCCCGCCGTGAGTTCGACGGCGACGTGGTCGTCGCGGACGAAGGCCTGACCATCGAGGTTGACGACCGCTAGCTAACGCCATTAGCTTTTAAGCTATGACAGTTAGCCAGCCCGATGTCCCCTAGAGCCGGCCTCACGCCGGACGCCGTCGTCACCCTCGCGCTCGAGGTGGTGGACGCCGACGGCGCCGATGCGCTCAGCCTCGCCAAGGTCGCCGAGCGCGCGGGTGTCGCCACGCCCTCGCTGTACAAGCACGTCGGCGGGCTCGCCGCCCTGCGCCGGCTGGTCGACCTGCGCGTGGTCGCCGAGATGACCGAAGCGTTGCGCGGTGCCGCGACCGGCCGTTCCGGTGACGACGCGATCGAGGGTCTCGCCGACGCCTACCGTGCGTACCTGCGCAGCCATCCCCACCGCGTCGCCGCGCTGGAAACCGCGCCCGACGAGGGCGACGAGGAGCTCGCGAAAGCCACCCACGGCGTCGCCGAAGTCGCCTTCGCCGTGCTGCGCCCGTACGGCTTCGACCAGGCGAAAACCGTGCACGCGACGCGGTGCCTGCGCGCGGCCGTCCACGGCTTCGCGAGCCTCGAAGCGTCCGGCGGCTTCGGCCGGCCCGAAGACGTCGACGCCAGCTTCACGCTCCTGAAAACGATGCTCGTCCGCGGTATCACCGACTACGCCAGCTGAGGAGAACCATGTCCTTCGTCCTCGCCGTTCTGCTGTTCACCGTCGCGCTCGGGATCCCCGACGCGCGTTTCCCCTGGCACACCAACGCCAAGCCGGCCGAGAGCGAGGCAGCCAGATGATCGCCGGGCACTTCGGCCTCGCCGCTGCCGTGAAAGCCGGCCGGCCCGCCATTCCCGTGTGGACACTGATGCTGGCCACCGCGTGGCTCGACATCGTGTTCACCCCGCTCTACCTGACCGGCATCGAAACCATCGACCAGTCGGGCGGCACGGGCTACGGCGAGGGCGTGATCCACGCCGACTACACCCACTCGCTCGTCGGCGCGCTCGTGCTCTCGGCGCTGTTCGGCCTGGTCGCGGCGCGGTGGCTGGGCCGCAGCGCCGGCGTCACACTCGGCGCGGTGGCGTTTTCGCACTGGCTGCTCGACCTCGTCGTGCACCGCGCCGACCTGCCGATCCTGCCCGGCAACGCGGGCGATCTGCCGACCTTCGGCTTCGGCCTGTGGCGGCTGCCGGCGGTGTCGATGACCGTGGAGGTCCTGCTGCTCGTGGCCGGGATCGGCCTCTACTGGCGGGCCGCGGCGACGCGCGACCGGCGCAAGGCACGCACGCTGGCTCTGATCGCGGCGCTTTCCGGCGTGGTCACGGTGGCGCTGGACTTCGCGGGCGTCTAACCGCGCTGACGTGAACCACTCAGCACTTGGAACCCTCGAGCGGCTTCACGAAGCTGCTCGCCACCCACTTGTCCTTGGCGACCTCGCGGAATCCGTTCTGCTGCACCGGCATCGCGTCGAACTCGGCGCCGTTGAGGTACTTGCCGACGATCTTGCCGTTGCCGTCCGGCGTTTCGCGGGCGTTGAGGACGTCGGCGGTCACCGTGACCTTGCACCCGGTCGGGGAACCCTGGGCGTCGGCCTGGCCCTTCTGGTTCAGGACGTAGATCACGATCACGGCAACGATCACACCGATGATGATCAGGGTCTTCTTCGGTATCAACCCCAGGATCACGGCCGCTCCTCAGTCGTGAAAAAACTCGGTCGCAAGAAATTGGGCTCTACCAGGGTAGACACGGAGTAGGTCCGCCCGACAGGTCCGGCCGGGCAGACCACCCGGAGGCGCCAACAGCGTCACCCTCCGGTGACAACCGGTAGTCACGACGAAGGGGCACCTCGGAAGACTCCTCCGAGGTGCCCCTTCGCGGTGGTGGGAAAGGCAGTTCAGCCGGTGGCTGGTGCGGCCTTCGATCAGCCCTGGGCGATCTTCTTGGCCAGGTTCTCGTCGAGCGTGCCGAGGAACTCCTCGGTGGTCTGCCACGCCTGGTCCTTGCCGACCAGCAGCGCCAGGTCCTTCGTCATCTTGCCGCCTTCGACGGTGTCGATGACCACGCGCTCGAGGGTGTTCGAGAAGCCGATGAGCTCGGCGTTGCCGTCGAGCTTGCCGCGGTGCTCCAGGCCCCGGGTCCACGCGTAGATCGACGCGATCGGGTTCGTGGAGGTCGGCTTGCCCTGCTGGTGCTGGCGGTAGTGGCGCGTGACCGTGCCGTGGGCGGCCTCTGCCTCGACGGTCTTGCCGTCCGGCGTGCGCAGCACCGACGTCATGAGGCCGAGCGAGCCGAAGCCCTGGGCCACGGTGTCGGACTGCACGTCACCGTCGTAGTTCTTGGTGGCCCAGACGTAGCCACCCTCCCACTTGAGCGCCGCGGCGACCATGTCGTCGATGAGGCGGTGCTCGTAGGTGAGGCCCTTGGCGTCGAAGTCGGCCTTGTACTCCGCCTCGAAGATCTCCTGGAACACGTCCTTGAACATGCCGTCGTAGGCCTTGAGGATCGTGTTCTTGGTGGAGAGGTAGACCGGGTAGCCGCGGTCGAGGCCGTACTGCAGCGACGCGCGCGCGAAGTCCTCGATCGACTTGCGGTAGTTGTACATCCCCATGGCGACGCCGCCGCCCTCGGGGAAGTTGGTGACCTCGAACTCCATCGGCTCGGAGCCGTCGGCCGGGGTGTAGGTCATGGTGACCTTGCCGGGGCCGGGGACCTTGAAGTCGGTGGCCTTGTACTGGTCGCCGTGGGCGTGGCGGCCGATGATGATCGGCTTGGTCCAGCCCGGTACCAGGCGCGGCACGTTCTGCATGATGATCGGCTCGCGGAAGACCACGCCGCCGAGGATGTTGCGGATGGTGCCGTTGGGGCTCCGCCACATCTTCTTGAGGCCGAACTCCTCCACGCGCGCCTCGTCGGGCGTGATCGTGGCGCACTTGACGCCGACGCCGTGCTTCTTGATGGCGTTGGCGGAGTCGATGGTGATCTGGTCGTCGGTGCGGTCCCGCTCCTCGATGCCCAGGTCGTAGTAGTCCAGGTTGACGTCCAGGTACGGGTGGATCAGCTTGTCCTTGATGAACTGCCAGATGATGCGGGTCATCTCATCGCCGTCGAGCTCGACGACGGTGCCCTGGACCTTGATCTTGGCCATGAGCAGCGGTGCTCCTTCCGCGGATCTTCGCGTTACTTCTTCGACTCGTCGGTAGCGGTACAAGCGTACTGCTTGCCGGAGCTGGATGGTTCCAGAAGTGGTCGGTATCAAGTCTCCACCTCTTGCTCGCGGCTCCGACGAGCGGGCACACACCACGCGTTCGCCGGTCGCGGAACCGGGTGAGGTCGGCAACCATCCCATCGGGGAACCAGCCACTCGGGAGGTCACGCTATGTCGTACTCCGACCCGTACACCACCTTTCAACCGCCCGCCTACCAGGCACCGCCACCCAGCCGGGCGTTGGCGCGGGTGTTCAGCGGGCTGCTGGGCCTCGTGCTCACGCCTGTGGCCTTGGGCCTGCTCGCGGCCGGGGGCTACCGACAGCAGGTGATCGTGATGGAGGCCTTCGCCGCCCGCCGCGACGCGCTCGGCATCGCCTTGATGGCGGCCGGCGCGATCCTGTTACTGGGCGTCGCGGCGCTGGGCGCGTGGTCGTCCTCGGGACCGCTGCTCGGCGGGGTCGTGTGGGGCGTGCTGCCGGGCGTGATCGCGCTGGCGATGCCGGAATGGGGCCTCGACCTGCTGAACGTCCTCCCGCACGGCGGGCTTTCCTTCGGCCTGACGTCGTGGCTGTTCTCCGGCGCGCTGCTCGCCGCCGGGTTCCTGCTGGTCGGCACGGGTCTGGCGACGACGGTGGCGCGGCGGCGACCTGGGCGGTGAGGGCGTCCGGACCGCAGTGAGAACATCGTCACATGGGTCTGTTCACCGTGGCCGAGGCGCGCGCCGAGCTCTCCCGGCTGCTCCCGGTCCTCGCCGAACTCGTCCGCGTGCGCGCCGACGCGGCCGAGCTCGCCGCGTCGCTGCGCCCGGGCGGCCGCGACACCGACCTCGGCGGCCTGCCGGAGTGGAAGGCCGCACAGGCCCGCCTCGACGAGCTGATGACCACCGTCCAACGCACCGGCGCCGAGCTGAAGGGCTTCGCTCCCCTCCTGGTCGACTTCCCCGCGTCCCTCGACGGCGACGACGTCCTGCTCTGCTGGCTCGAAGGCGACCCCGAGCTGGCCTGGTACCACCGCGCCGACCTCGGCTTCGCGGGGCGCCGGCGGCTGAGCTGAAATTCGCTGGTCAGCGCCACTACGTTGGGCTTCGTGAGCTCTGTTTTCGACGAAATGGCCGCCGAGTACGACGACGATCTCTTCCACCCGCTGGTGGCGGACACTTTGATCTCTTTCTTGCCTCCCCGCCCCGGCCTGCTGCTCGACGTGGCCACCGGGACGGGCGCCGCAGCGTTCGCCGCGCTGCGGCTGTCGCCCGCTTCGGTGCTGGGCGGGGACATCTCCGAAGGCATGCTGGCCCTGGCCCGCGCGAAGGCCCCCTCGTTGGACCCGGCCGGGGTGATCTCCTGGCAAGTGGGGCCCGCCGTGCCGATGCCTTGCGCCGACGGCGCCGCCGATGCCGTCGTGTGCGCTTCTGCCCTGCACTTCCTGGGCGCCACCGCCCTGACCGACTGGGCGCGCGTCCTACGCCCGGGCGGGGTCCTGGCCTTCAGCATCTCCTCGTCGGCCCGCTTCAACCCGTGCGGCTCGATGTCTGAGGTGATGGCTCACGACCTGCGCATCCCCGGCTCGGAGACGGAGGCCGCAGCCCTGGCGACCGACGCGGGCTTCCACTCCGCGACGGCGCAGACGGTGCGAGCCGACATCGGGGGCCGGGATCGGTTGGTTTTCGCGGTACGGGCGGTCCGCTAGCCGGATCGGCGGTGGCTGATCGGCGTCGCTTCGCAATGGGGGCAGGGCCACGAGCGCCGAAGGGCTCGCGCTCTTCCGACGACCTAAGCGACGGCGGAGCGGTGCATCAGCGACCTGCGAACGCCGTGCGGCCCGCTGCGGCGCGGCGTTTGCAGGTCGCCGGGCGCCGGATCGACTGAACACCGCCCGAACCGCCGAGGTCCCGGCCGCCGAGATCGGTGGCCGGGACTGCTCGCGTCAGGCGTCAGTGGTGGAAATGGACCGCACCAGTCGTGGCGGGGCCGGTGGGGCCGGAGCAGTGCAGGGTGAAGATCGTGTCGAGGTCGGTGATGGTGCCGTCGGCGGCGCGGGAGAGCTGGGTGACGGTGAAGTCGGCGGTGGCGTCGTCCGCGGGGTCTGTGCAGGCCTGGGTGCCGTCCGCCTGGGTGCCGCGGAAGGCGGCGAAGCCCGCGGTGTCGAGTTGCGGCGCGGACTGGCCCCGGAACCGCGCGCCGGTGTAGGTGCCTTCCTGCAGTTGCCGACCGGCGGGCGCGCTGAGTTCCAGGCGGGCCCAGTCCCAGCCGCCGTCGGCGTCGACCTTCACGGCTCCGTCGTACTCCGATGCGGTCAACTGGTCCGCGCCCCACGAGTAGCTGCCCACGAACGCGTGCGCACCGGCCTCGGACGTGTAGGTGAAGGCGTCCTGCGGATCCGCCTGAGCCACCGCGACGCCCGCCGTACCGACCACAACCGCCGCAGCCGCAACGATCAGCACCCGGCTCGAAATCACGGAATTCCCCTCCCCTGACATGCTGCACCTGCAGCACCGACGAAGATCCTTCCAACGCCGGAGCCACCGGGGATAGCCGCCGTTGGGCGGACAACCGCTCAGCGGGGCATGGGATCGGCCACGCGGCCGGGTCGGTGCGGCGCTACTTCTTCGCCGCCGCCTTCTGTTCCTTCTTGAACGCGCGGACCTCCGCCAGTGTTTTGGCGTTCACCACGTCCGCGATGGAGCGGCGGGACCCGCGGTCACCGTAGGCACCGGCGGCTTCGCGCCATCCCTTCGGCTGCACGCCGTACTGCTTCCCCAGCAACGCGAGAAAAATCTTGGCCTTCTGCTCCCCGTAACCAGGCAGGGCCTTGAGCCGTTTCAACACCTCAGCGCCATCAGGCTTGGGCCGGCCCTCGGTCCAGATGGCCTCGGCGTTGCCGTCGTAGTGCTCCACGAGGAACTGGCACAGCGCCTGCACCCGACGCGCCATCGAACCGCCATACCGGTGGATGGCAGGCGGCGTCACGCACATCTCGACGAACTCCTCCGTGTCGGCCTCCGCGATGCGCCGCACGTCGAAGCCGCCCATGCGGTCGGCGATCTTGCGCGGGCCGAGGAAGGCGACCTCCATGGAGATCTGCTGGTCGAGGAGCATGCCGACGAGCAGGGCGACCGGGTCCTCGCTCAGCAGCTTGTCGGCCTCGGCGTCGCCGCTCAGGTGCACTTCACGCGTCATGCGGTCCATTTTGGCAGGTCGCAACCCAGACGCGCAGCTCCCCGAGTGGGGTGGCGCCGTAGGCCAGCGCGGAGGCCAGCTCGTCGCCGCGTTCGTAGCCGACGATCGGCAGACCCGGGAACGCGGCGGCGGCGCCGGCGACCGCGCCGGCCCAGTCGTCGCCGGTGAAGTTCCACAGGCCGACCGCGGCCGGCCCGCGGTGGGCGACGGTCGGGCCGCGGAGGTGGACGAACGAAGGGTCCGGTGACGCCGACGAGGGCCATCCCGACGACGATCGCACCGGGAAGTGCAGCCAGGTCGCCGAGAACAGCACCTCGAAGCCCGGCAGGTCGAGGGACGCGAAGCTGTCCTTCACGGAGCAGCCGGCCGAAGCGTCCACGAAGGGCAAGATGTCGGCGGCGATGGCGTCCGGCGACAAGGTCACCGCGTCGGGAAAGAGCTCCGGTGTGCGCGCGGGCGCGGTCCAGGCGTGCGGGCCGAAGGCGCCGGAAACGCCTGAGATGCGGCAGAAAACGTCGCACCAAGCCGCGTTCGCCGAGACGGCCGCGGTCAGCGGCGGGCGAACCACAGCACGTCCGGTTCTCCGCGCGGCACCGGGACCGGCACCACGCGCACGTCGGCGAAGCGCTCCCGCAACCGGTCCGTGAACGCGGGAGAAGCGCCGGCACTCCAGACCGCCAGGACGCCGCCCGGGCGCAGCAGGCGGCCCAGACCGTCCACTCCGGACTCGCCGTACAACGAGGCGTTGCCTTCCGTCACCGTCCACTCGGGACCGTTGTCGATGTCGAGGCAGAGAGCGTCGAAGGTTTCACCCGCGGAACGCAGCCACGACACCAGATCCGCCTCCACCAGCGACACCCGGTGATCCTCCAGCGCCGCACCGTGCACGTCGCGCAGCGGGCCCGTGCGGTTCCACGCGATCACCGCCGGCTCGCGCTCCACCACCACAACCGAGCCGACATGCGGGTGATCCAGCGCCGCCCGCAATGAAAAACCCACGCCCAGGCCGCCGATGAGCACGCGGGCGCCCGGTGCGAGCAGGTCGGCGGCCCCGGTCACGAGAAGCCGTTCCGATTCCCCGTTCCGGGTGTCCATCAGGAACACACCGTTCTCGATCACCTCGAGCGCCGCGCCGTCACGGCGGAGCACGAGCTCACCGCCCAACCCGTGGGCCACGTCCAGAACCTCAGCCACCGGGCCAGCTTTTCACAACTGCCCTGTACGCGGCCGCGAGGCGCTCCTACCCTGAATGGCGGAGGTGAAACCCCATGCACGCGACGGTAGGAGACGAGATCCAGGTCCACGGCCGCACGGTGGGGGCCGCCGAGCAGCGCGCCGAGATCCTCGAGGTGCGCGGCCCGGACGGCTCACCGCCGTACGTCGTGCGGTTCGCCGACGGGCACGAAGCACTGCTGTACCCCGGGCCCGACTGCGAGGTTGTCACCGACTAGCCGACGGCCACTTCTTCCCGGGCCGCCACGCGACGAGTGCGGCGGGTCTCCCAGAAGAACACCATCACCGCGATCGCGACGGCGCTGAGCACCGCGGCGATCTCCGGCAGCACCGTCGGCCCGGCCGACGTCAGCACCGCGCCGCCGACGATGCCGGAGAGCCCGACGCCGAGGTAGATCGCCGACGCGTTGAGCGAGAGGGCCAGACCGGCGTGCCCGGGTGACAGCTCGATGAGCCGGTGCTGCATCGGCGGGTTGATCGCCCACGTGATCGTGCCCCACACGAAGAACGTCACGCCCGCGCCGGCCACGGTCACCGACGTGAACGGCAGCAGCGCCAGCACGACGGTCATCGCGCCCAGCACCAGGAGCACCGGCACGCGTGCGCCCCACCGGTCGGCTGCGCGGCCGCCGAGGTAGTTGCCCAGGGCGCCGCCGATGCCGTAGCAGAACAACAGCACCGTGACGGTGCCACCGGTGACGCCGGCCGTCGCGGCGAGCAGCGGCGACGAGAGCGTGTAGACCATGAACGCGCCGAGGCACGCGAGCACCGTCGTGACGAGCAGCGCGACCACGCGCTTGTCGCGCGCCACCGCGAAACGCTCGGCCAGCCGCACCGCGGGCGGCGGTGCGACCCGCGGCAGCACGACTCGCACCGCGACCGCGCCGGCCAGCGACAGCACACCGACGAGCAGGAACGCGGCCTGGTAGTCCCACTGCTGGGAGACCAGGCTGCCCAGCGGCACCCCGAAGATCAACGCGACCGTGAGCCCGCCGAACACCATCGCGACCGCGCGGCCGCGGCGCTCCGGCGTGGTCAGCTCCGCGGCCACGGCACTGGCAGCCGGGGTGAAGACGGCGGCGCCGACGGCCGTGACAACCCGCGCGAGAAGCAGCGTCGTGTACCCCGGCGCGACGGCGGCGAACAGGTTGCCGAGACCGGTGACGACGAGCGCGGCCACCAGGAGCGTCCGGCGCTCCCAGCGCCCGGTGACGGCGGCGAACAGCGGCGAGCCGATCGCGTACGCGATGGCGAACGACGTGACGAGCTGCGCGGCAGCGGTGGCCGACACGTGCAGCTCCGAGACGAGCGACGGCAGCAGCCCGGCGACGATGTAGCCGCTGGTGCCGACCCCGAAGGCCCCGAACGCCAGCACGGCGTTCCGCGAGCTCCCGGTGGTGGAGACGCTGGACATGGTGGTGCCCCCAAGAGGTGAACGGGATTGGTTCGACGAACGTCGTAGTTCGATGACGACCGTACACCGCGGGCCTGACAATTTCGAGGAACGTCGTACTATGGACGCATGCCCGCCACCGCGCACCTGACTCCGCTCGTCCACCCCGAGCGCGACGAGATGACCGTCGAGGCCGTGCTGCGCGCCCTCGCCGACCCGGTGCGCCTGGCGATCGTGCGCCAGCTGGCCCGGACCGAGGCCGAGGTGTCGTGCGGCGGGCTCGAGGTGCCGGTGACCAAGTCCACACTCACGCACCACCTCGGCATCCTGCGCGCCGCGGGCGTGATCGCCGGCCGGCAGGAAGGCACGACGCGGTTCAACTCCTTGCGCCGCAACGATCTTGACGAGCTGGCCCCGGGCCTTCTCGACGGAGTGCTCGCCGCGCGCCGCTGACGGTCGCGCTACGTGAAGAGCCTCACCCGGATACCGGGATGACAAACCCCCACCCCATCGGTTGAACTGGGTTGCAGACAGCACGACGGCGTCGGGGCCGCACACGGCTGTCTTGTTTTTTGCCCTTCGTCTAAAGCGCTTCAGAACGGGGCCTCCCCGGGCTGAGTAATCGATTTCTCAAGGAAGGAGAGCCGTGCCCGTCGCGTTGCTCGCGCTCGCCATCGGTGCCTTCGGCATCGGGACCACCGAGTTCGTGATGATGGGTGTGCTGCCCCAGGCCGCCGCGGACTTCCACATCGACATCCCCACCGCCGGCTACTTCATCTCCGCCTACGCGCTCGGCGTCGTGATCGGCGCCCCGCTGCTGACCGCGGTGGCCGTGCGGCTGCCGCGCAAGACCATGCTGCTCGCGATGATGGGCCTGTTCACGCTGGGCAACGCCCTGTTCGCGCTGTCGCCGAACCAGGGTTTCGGCATCGCGTTCCGCTTCCTCGCCGGCCTGCCGCACGGCGCGTTCTTCGGCGCCGGCGCGGTGGTCGCCTCGAGCCTGGTGAAGCCGGGTGACCGCGCGAAGGCCGTGTCGATGATGTTCATGGGGCTGACGCTGGCGAACGTCGTCGGCGTGCCGCTCGGGACGTTGCTGGGCCAGCAGGTGGGCTGGCGGACGACGTTCGGGGTGGTCGCGGTGATCGGCCTGTTCGCCGCAGCCGCGATCGCCAAGCTGGTGCCGCACCAGGGGCGGCCGGCCGAAGCTTCGCTACGCGGTGAGCTGGACGCGTTCCGCCGGCCGCAGGTGTGGCTGGCGCTGGCGATCGTGACGTTCGGGCTCGGCGGGGTGTTCGCGTGCATGTCCTACATCGCGCCGATGCTCACCGACGTCGCCGGCTACTCGCCCGCGGACGTGACGCTGCTGCTGTCGCTGGCCGGGGTCGGCATGACCGTCGGCAACTACCTCGGCGGCCGGCTCGCGGACCGCGCGCTGATGCCTTCGCTGTACGCGGCGATGCTGTCGCTGGCCGTGGTGCTGGGGATCTTCACGCTCACGGCCCAGTCGAAGGTCGGCGCGGCCATCACGATCTTCTTCGTCGGGGTCGCGGGCTTCATGATCGGCCCGATGATGCAGACGCGGATCATGCAGAAGGCCGGCGGCACTCCGTCGCTGGTGTCGGCGGCCGTGCAGTCGGCGTTCAACATCGCGAACTCGATCGGCGCGTACCTCGGCGGTCTCGTGATCGCCGGTGGTCTGGGCCTCGTGGCGCCCAACTGGGTCGGCGCGACGCTGGCCGTGCTCGGGCTGTCGATCGCCGCCGTCTCCGGCTCGCTCGACCGGCGCGACGCCCGCGCGGCCGAGCAACGGGAGCTCGCTCTGGCTTCGTGACCCGGACCAGAGCAGAAATGAACAGCGGCCCCGCACCTACCCGGTGCGGGGCCGCTGTCGTACGGAACGTCAGGACGTGGAGTCGAACGGACCGCCGGTGATCGTGAAGGCGATGTACAACACGGCAGCGCACAGCGCCGCGTAGGTGACGATGTCCACGACCTTGCCGCGGATCGCCAGCAAGCCGACGCGGTCCTCCGGCAGCAGCAGCCGCAGCAGCCCGCCCACGAGCAGCGCCGCGCCGACCAGCACCGCGCCCTCGCGCCAGTGGTATTGCAGGATCCGCAGCGCCGCGGCGAGCAGCAGCAGCATGACCAGCCCGAATGGCACGTGGACGGTCCACGACCGTTTCGTGCGGGGCCGGTCGGCGGTCATGGTCACCGGCTCGCGACCGCGCGCTCGGCGGCTTCGACGACGTTCGACACGAGCATCGCGCGGGTCATCGGGCCGACGCCGCCCGGGTTCGGGGACAGCCAGCCCGCGACCTCGGCCACGCCCGGGTCCACGTCGCCGGTGAGCTTGCCGTCGACGTGGGAGACGCCGACGTCCAGCACGGCCGCGCCGGGGGCCACCATGTCGGGCTTGATGATGCCGGGGACACCGGCGGCGGCGATGACGATGTCGGCGCGGCGGACCTCGGCGGCGAGGTCGCGGGTGCCGGTGTGGCAGAGCGTCACGGTGGAGTTCTCGCTGCGGCGCGTGAGCAGCAGGCCCATGGTGCGGCCGACGGTGATGCCGCGGCCGACCACCGTCACGCGCGCGCCGTTGAGCTCGACGCCGTGGCGGCGGAGCAGCTCGACGATCCCGTACGGCGTGCACGGCAGCGGACCGCGCTGGCCGAGGACGAGGCGGCCGAGGCTCGTGGGCGCGAGGCCGTCGGCGTCCTTGTCGGGGTCGATGCGCTCGAGGACGCGGTTGGCGTCGAGGTGCTTGGGCAGGGGCAGCTGCACGATGTAGCCGTGGCAGGTCGGGTCGGCGTTGAGGTCGTCGATGACGGCCTCGAGCTTCTCCTGCGAGATGTCGGCGGGCAGGTCGCGGCGGATCGAGTTGATGCCGATCTTCGCGCTGTCCGCGTGCTTCATCTTCACGTACGAGTGCGAGCCCGGGTCGTCGCCGACCAGCACCGTGCCCAGCCCGGGGACGACGCCCCGCTCAGCGAGGGCGGCCACCCGCGGGCGCAGCTCCGCGAAAATGGCGTCCTTGGTGGCCTTGCCGTCCAGAATCTTCGCCGTCACGGTGACCATTCTCGCAAAGCACCGCCCGCGCCCGGACCTCGCCCGGGGCGCACACGCAGCGTGGTCACCGCACCACCCGATCGGCGCTGCGCGTCGCGAGCGGACGCGCAGCGCCACCGGACGTAGACTCGTGGTCACCCCAACGCCGGAGCCCAGTCCCAGCCCGCACGGGTGTGTGATCTTGAGCATCGTGCGTCGACCGAGGTCAGACCGTCCCTGAGTGGCAAAAGACCTATGCGGGGTGCGTTCGCGCGCGCGAACAGTCAAAATGTTCCCGTGGCACAACCGACGACGCAGCTGAACGCGACCGAGCAGGACACACTGGTCAAGCAGATCGGGCTCGCCCTGCTGCGCGCAGCACCGCGCGACTGGCGAAAGGTCACGGTCGAGTACCGGGCCGTCGGCAGGTACCACGAGCTGACGGGCGAGATCCGCACCGAAGACGGCACCGGGCAGGAGTGGGTCGCCACCCACGACATCGCGACGCTCTTCGGCCGGCTGCGCGCGGGTATGTACCGCGACGGCCGCGGCACGTGGTTCAACGCGCGCTACCAGCTCGACCACCCGTCCAGCTACAACCTCGAGTACAACCGCGAGGAGCCCACCTGGCACCTCGCGCCGCCGCCCCAGGCGTACCAGGACGAGCTGCGCATGTTCCCCCGTACGGAGGAGAACGTGCCGGAGTGGCTGATCCGGCGCCTGTCCGGCCTCGGCCCCGAGCAGCCCGGCCCGCACTTCCGCATCGCGCGGATCTTCGACACGATCGGCCCCGCCGGGCGCCCGGTCATCAACCGGCCCGACCTCGACGTCTCCGAGCAGGACCGCCTGCTCGACTACCTCGACCACGCGCCCGTGGTGGTGCAGGATCGCGGCTACGACATCGACCGACTCGCGCAGACGCCCGAGGCGACCGTGCCCGTGGCCTTCCACAGCGACGGGCAGTGGATCTGGCCCGCGGCCGTGAACTTCTACCTGCGCCAGTACGGCGTCTCGCCCGAGCCCGACCTGGTGGAGCACATCCGGTCCAACGGCTTCCAGCTGCCGCAGGTCGACGAAGGCGCGCTGCAGGGTGCCGCCGCATACCTCACGCGGGGCAGCCAGCAGCAGCGGCCGGGTCCGCCGCCGCAACAGCAGCAGCCGCCACAGCCGCCCATGCCGCCCGCTCCCCCGGTGGCCCAGGCGCCGCCGGCCCCGGCGCCCGAAGCCGCCCCGCCGGCGCCGGTCGACGTGCCGCTGGCCGTGCACACGCCGCCCGCCGAGCCGGAGGCGCCGGCCGAACCGCCGTTCGAGCAGGTCTTCGACGGGTCCGGCCCGCAGCACGACGACGGTCCGGGCTTCGAGAACGAGCAGTACCAGGACGAGCACTACGACGAGTTCGGCGACCGCTTCGCCGGTGAAGACCACTTCGAGGACCAGCAGCACCCGGACTTCGAACCCGCCCACGACCAGGCGTCCAACGGTGCCGGGTCGAACGCGGGCACACCGCCGAACGGGGCCGGGGCCGGGGGCGACAACCCGACGCCGGTGGCCGAGCGGACCGCGATGTACGCGCCGGTGGACCCGAACTCGCCACCGCCCGCGCACGAGGAACAGCAGCGCACGGCGATGTACGCGCCCGTCGACCCCAACGCCGCCCCCCCCGCAGCGCGAGGAGCAGCGGACGGCCCTGTACGCGCCGGTCGATCCGCACTCTGCCCCGCCGGAGGAGGACGCCGAGCAGACCGCGCTGTACGCGCCCGTCGACGCCGCGGGAACCGAGCAGCCGCTCGAGGAAGAGCCGGTGCTGTTCACCCACACCGACGAACCTTCGCGGCACGAACCTTCCCGCCACGAAGAGCCGGCCGAGCAGCACACCGCGCTGTACGCCCCGGCTGACCGCGGCTCCGAGCAGTACGAAAGCGCTGAACAGTACGAGAACGCCGAGCAGTACGAGGACGCCCAGTCGTTCGAGGGTGGCCAGCCGCTCGAGAACACGCAGACGTTCGAGAACGGCCCGCACTTCGAAGACGGCCAGTACGACCAGTCCGGCCAGTACCAGGACGAGCAGTACGAGGACGACGAGCACTACGGCGAGCAGCCGTACGGCGAAGGCCAGTACGGCGACCAGCCCCACGACGGTGGCGCCGCCGCCGGCCGGGAGCCGGACTTCGACTCGGGCCCGCCGACGGCGATGATCACGCCCGACGAGGGTGTACCGGGTGTCCTGCCCGTGCCCGAGCTGCCCGTGTCCCCGCGCGCCGGCGCCCGGCCGGAGCCGGCCGCCGAACCGCAGGCCCCGCAGCGGCAGCCGCAGCAGCCGCCGAGGCGGCCGCGTCGCGAGCTGCCGGCCGAACCCGCGCTGGCGAAGCTGCAGACGCGCCTCGACGAGCTCGACGTGCCGGACGCCGCCTACCAGCTGGGTACGCCGACCGAGCGCGGCTGGACCGTGGAGCAGGTGGACGAGGGCTGGCGCGTCGGCTGGTACGACGGCGAGCTGATCAACCCCGCCGTGTTCGGCGACTCCGACGACGCCGCCGCGTTCATGCTCGGCAAGGTCCTGCTGCACCCCGACGGCCACGAGCCCGCCGAGGAGCAGCCGCCCCCGCCGCCGCCGGAGCCCGTCGCCGAGGCCCCGAAGCCGCCGGTGGTGGCGACGCTTTCGCCGGAGGTCGCGACGGGGTCGTTCCCGGTGCGTCCGCGCGAGGCCGTGCCGCCGCAGGAGCAGACGGCGTTCACGCCGGCCGAGGAGCTGCTGGGTGACGAGCCGGAGGCCGAGGAGCCGCCGCAGCGGCAGGCCCCGCCGCCCCCGCCGGTTCAGCCGCCGACGCAGGTGACCCCGCCGGTCCAGCCGATGCAGCAGCGCCGGGAGCCCCCGATGCCGCCCGCGCCCCCGGTGGGTGGCGGGCTGGGTCTGCCGACCGGGCCCGGTGTGCCGCCGGGTGCTCACGTCGGCGGACCGGGTGGACCCGGTGGGCCCGCTGGTCCTGGTGGGCCTGCTGGTCCTGGTGGACCCGGCGGTCCTGGTGGCCCTGGCGGTCCCGGGCTCGGTGGCCCGGCCGGTCCCGGCGGGCCGGGTGGGCCTGGTGCGCCCGTCGCACCGCCGCGCCGGGAGGAGCCGGCACGGGCCAACGGGTCGTCGCGCGCCGCCGCCGGTGGTGGCGGCAACAACCAGTGGCCGATCGGTCCGCTCTCGGGCGAGCCGCCGCTGACGTTGTTCCGCGGCAAGGAAATGCGGGAGCTGCCCGCGGGCAGCGAGCTCGACCGCTTCGGCGGCCCGAACGGCAACCTGACCTACGCCGCGGGCACGCCGTTCGAGGAGCGTTCGCTGGTGCCGGAGTGGGTGAACCGGCCCTACCACGTGTACCGCGTGCAGCGTCCGCTCGAGACGCTCGCCGGCGTCGCGATCCCGTGGTTCAACCAGCCCGGCGGCGGTTCGGCCTACCTGCTGCCCGCGTCGATCGAGGAACTTCTCGCCGAGGGCGACCTGCTCGAACTCGAGCCGGGCGAACCGCCGATCGACTGAGTCGCTTGTGGACTGAGTTGCTTGCGAAAAGGGGCGGGGCCTTCGGGTCCCGCCCCTTTCACGTGCCGCGGGCGTAGCGGCGCTTGACGCCGACCGGGAAGTACTTCGGGGTCCACCCCGGGACGCCGCTCGCCGGCGAAGAACGCCTGGTAGGCGCTGATCACGTCGTCCGGGGGCATCGGCCCATCACGTCTCGGCGGGCGGTGCCCGGTTTCACTTGACGATGAGGCCGTGGGCGGCGGCGAACCCGATGGCAGTCTCGACGTCGACGTAGGCGCCGCGCAGGTCGGCCTGCACGAGGGCGTTGGCGTCGAGGCGGGTGCCGCGCAGGTCGGCGCCGGGGAGCTTGGCGCCGAGGAGGCGGGCGCCGGTGAGGTCGGAGTCGCGCAGGTCGGTGTCGGTGAGGTCGGCCTCGGTGAGGTTGACCTCGCGCATGCGCAGGCCGGACAGGTGCAGCTTGCGCAGGCGGCCGCGGGCGAGCGAGGCCAGCGACAGGTCGCACTCCGTGAGCGCGATGCCGAGGAACCGGCAGTCCACAAAGGACGATCCGAGCAGCGAGCACGAAGCCCACCGGCTGTCGGCGAGCACTGCGCGGTCGAACGTGCAGCTGCGGAAGGCCGAGGCATCGTGGCGTGAGCCGGCGAGGTCGGCCTTGGTGAAGTCGCAGTTGTCGAACGTGCAGCCGCGCGTGCGCAGGTCACGCAGGTCGGCCTCGGTGAAGTCGCAGCCCGTGAACTGACGCTTTTCCCACCACTGCCCGGAAAGCACGGCGTCGCGGTAGTCCTCACCGGTCTCGATCACCTCGACAGGATGTCACACGGCTTCCGCGGGCCTGGCTCAGCGCCCTGCTCACCGGAAGTCGCGCGACTTCGCCGTGATCCGCAGGGGCAGGGGCTCCAGCTTCTGAGCCCGCACGCTCGCCACGCCGTCCGCCTTCTCGACGACGCCGCGGACCAGCAGGGCGGTGCTGGTGCGCGCGACGCGGTGGAAGCGTTGCCAGAGGCCGAGGGTGCAGACGACGTTGACCATGCCCGTCTCGTCCTCGAGGTTGATGAACGTGACGCCGCCGGCGGTGGCGGGGCGTTGGCGGTGCGTGACGGCACCGCCGACGAGGACGCGGGCACCGTCGGGCTGGTCGAGCAGGCGCGACGCCGGGACGACGCCGAGGGTGTCGAGGTGGTCGCGCACGAACTCCGTCGGGTAGCTGTCCGGCGAGAGGCCCGTGGCCCACACGTCGGCGGCGGCGAGGTCGAGCTCGTCCATGCCGGGCAGCGTCGGCGCGTCGACGCCGGGAGCCGTGCCCGGCAGCTTCTCCGGACGGTCCTGCGCGACGGCTCCCGCGGACCACAGCGCCTGCCGGCGGTCGCCGCCGAAGCAGCTGAACGCGCCGGCCGTGGCGAGGGCCTCCAGCTGCGGCGCGGTGAGCCGCACGCGGCGGGCGAGGTCGGACATGCTCGCGAACTCCCCGCGAGACCGTTCGGCGACGATCTTCTCCGCCAGCTCGTCACCGATCAGCCGCACGGTGCCGAGTCCGCCGCGCACCGCGTGGAGCTTTCCCTCGTCTGGCAACGGTTCCAGCGTCGCGTGCGGCAGGCTGCGGTTGATGTCGGGGCCGAGCACCGTGACGCCGTGGCGCCGCGCGTCGGCCACCAGCGACTGCGGCGAGTAGAACCCCATCGGCTGCGCGCGCAGCAGCCCCGCGCAGAACGCGTCCGGGTGGTAGTACTTGAAGTACGCGCTCGCGAACACCAGGTACGCGAAGCTCAGCGCGTGGCTCTCCGGGAAGCCGAAGTTCGCGAACGCCTTGAGCTTCAGGAAGATCTTCTCCGCGAGCTCCGGTTCCAGGCCGTTGGCGGTGGCGCCGTCGAGGAACCGCCGGCGCAGCAGCTCCATCTTCCGCTCGGACCGCTTCGACCCCATCGCGTGGCGCAGCTGGTCGGCCTCCGCGGCGGTGAAGTTCGCGACGTCGAGCGCGATCTGCATCAGCTGTTCCTGGAACAGCGGCACGCCCTTGGTCTTGTGCAACGCGTTCGCGAGCAGCGGGTGGTCGTAATCCCACTCCTCGCGCCCCTGCTTGCGCCGGATGTACGGGTGCACCGAGCCGCCCTGGATCGGCCCGGGCCGGATGAGCGCGACCTCCACGGCCAGGTCGTAGAACTCCTCCGGCCGCAGCCGCGGCAGCGTGGCCAGCTGCGCGCGGCTCTCCACCTGGAACACGCCGATCGCGTCGGCGCGGCACAGCATTTTGTAGATGTTGGCGTCTTTGAGGTCGAGGTCGGCCAGGTCGATCTTCTCGGCCTTGTAGTCCTGGACGAGGTCGAGCATGTAGTGCAGCGCCGACAACATGCCCAGGCCCAGCAGGTCGAACTTCACCAGCCCGGCCGCCGCGCAGTCTTCCTTCTCCCACTGCACCACGCTGCGGTTCTCCATCCGCGCCCACTCCACGGGCACGACCTGGCTCACCGGCTCCTGGCAGATCACCATGCCGCCGGAGTGGATCCCGAGGTGGCGCGGAAAGTCTTCCAGCGCGAACGCGAGCTGCACGACGTCGTCGGGGATGTCGTGGTCGTGGTCCTTTTCGGTGCTGCGCAACGCTCCCCAGCGGTCGATCTGCTTGCTCCACGCGTCCTGCTGGCCGGGTGAGTAGCCGAGCGCGCGGGCGGCGTCGCGGATCGCGGAGCGGGCGCGGTAGGTGATCACGTTGGCGACCTGCGCGGTGTTGAGGCGGCCGTGTTTGGCGAAGACGTACTGGATGGCCTCTTCACGGCGGTCGGACTCGATGTCGAGGTCGATGTCGGGGTAACCGTCGCGGTCGGGGGCGAGGAAGCGTTCGAAGAGCAGCTTGTACTTCACCGGGTCGACCTTGGTGATGCCCAGTGCGTAGCAGACGGCGGAGTTGGCGGCCGAACCGCGACCTTGGCAGAGGATGGTGTTGTCGTGGCAGAAGCGCACGATGTCCCAGACGATCAGGAAGTAACCGGGGAAGCCGAGGTCTTCGATGATCTTCAGCTCGTGCTCGATCTGGGCGTACCCGGCGGCTTCGTCCTCCTTGCCGAGGTAACGCTCTTCGGCACCCTTCATCGTGAGCTCGCGCAGGTACGTCGTCTCGGTGTGGCCCTCGGGCACGTCGAACGGTGGCAGCTCGGGCGCGAGGAGCTCCAGCTTGAACGAGCATTCGACGCCCAGCAGCGCCGAGCGTTGGACGGCGCCGGGGTATCGCCGGAAGCGCTCGGCCATTTCGGTGCCGGAGCGCAGGAAGGCGGCGCCGTCGCTGGGCAGCCAGCCTTCGAGGTCGTCGATGCTGCGGCGCGCGCGGATCGCGGCGACGGCGTCGGCGAGCCGGCCGCGTTCGGGGCGGGCGTAGTGCGCGGCGGTGGTGGCGACGGCGGGCAGGCCGAAGTCGTTCGCCAGCTCGGCGAGGAGGTCGTTGTGGGTGCTGTCGAGGGGCTGGCCGTGGTCGAAGAGCTCGACGTAGACGTTGTCGCGACCGAAGAGCTCCACGAGTTTTCGCAGCTGCGTGGCCGCGGCGGCCGGTCCTTCGCTCAGCAGCGCCTGCCGGACGGAGCCTTTGCGACAACCGGTGAGGACGGCGCACTGGCCGGTGACTTCCTCGGCGACGGCCCGCAGGTCGTAGATGGGGCGGCCTTTTTCGGCGTGCTCTTGGTCTGAGGTGTCGGTGCTGTCGTAGCCGCGCAGCTGGCCCGCGGTGATGGCGCGGCACAGGCTTCGATAGCCGTCGTCGCCGCGCGCGAGCAGGAGCAGGTGCTCGCCTTCGGGGTCGGCGACGCCGTTCTGCGGCGCGGAGAGGCCGAAGCTCAGCTCGGTGCCGAAGACCGTGGCGACGCCCAGCTCCTTCGCGGCTTCGGCGAAGCGGACGACGCCGTACATGCCGTCGTGGTCGGTGAGCGCGATGGCGTCGAGGCCGAGCCGCGCGGCTTCCTCCACGAGCTCCTCGGGGTGGCTGGCGCCGTCGAGGAAGCTGAAGTTGGAGTGGCAGTGCAGCTCGGCGTACGGCACGCGCGGCCCCGACTCGACCTCGCTGCGCGGCGGCAGCACGTCGGCGGGGCGGCGGTAGACGTCGCGTTTGCGGCCCCACGCCGGGCTGTCGCCGTGGTCGCCGGGCGGCACTTCGCTGTCACCGCTCAGCGCGCGGGCGAGGTCCTGCCAGGGGACGGGCGGGTTGTTCCAGCCCATCTAGTCGTTTTCGGGCGACTTGCGGGGGCTCGGGATGAGCAGGCTGGTGTTCTCTTCCATCAGTCGTAGATTCCTTCCACTGTCCACACAGGATTTTCGGTGCCGGAGCACAGGACGAGCACGGCTTCGTCGGCGTCGTCGCGGCCGGTGGCGGCCAGGAGCAGCTGCAGGCGGGCCTGTTGCGGCGTGGCCGCGCGTCGGCTGGCCGCGACGGGCCACGGCCCGGCCCAGTCGAGGACCGTCCGCGGCGGCCCGCCCGCCACGCTCAGCCGGCACGGCGGCGCCGTGAGCTGCTTGCGGCTGGTGATGCCGACGGGCACACCCTGCTCGTCGACGACCTGCACCGGCACGGGTTGTTCGAGCACCGTCGCGGGTGACGGCGCCGGCAGGCGGCCCGGCCACGTGGCGTCCGGCGGCGAGACGGGCTCGCGCGGGTCGCCCCACGGGATGAGGCGGACGCGGCCGGCGGGGTCGCGACCGCCGTCGAGGATCGGGGTGACGACGCCTTCGGGGCCGAGCAGGCCCTGCACGCGCACGAAGGCGCGGGCGGCGCGTTCGGTGGTGAGCTCGTCGTCCTCGCTGCGGTTGCCGCCGTGCCAGAGGCCGAGCTGCAAGGACTTGCCCTCGACCGTTTCCTCCGGCTCCAGCCGCAGCCGCGCGACGCCCGAGGTGGGCCGGTTGCCCTTCAGCCAGCCCTCGAACTGCCAGCGCACGCGGTCGGCGACCCCTTGGGGCGTCAGGGGTTCCGCGCAGCGCCAGACCCGGCCGAGCTGCTCGCCGTCCTCGGTGGTGGCGTAGATGCCGAGGCGCGTGCACGCCAGGCCGCGGTCGGCGAGGGCCGCGTGGAACCGCGCGCCGAGGTTCTTGGCGAGGAACGCCGCGACGTCGATGCGCTCCAGCACCGGGTCGAACTCCTCGGTGAGCGTGAGGTCGGCCGGCGGTTTGCGGCGCAGCGGCGGGCGCTCCGACAGCCCGCGCGCCAGGCGGTGAGCGAGCACGCCGTCGAGGGCGAAGCGGGACATCACGTCGCGTTCGGTCAGCTCCGCGAACGCCCCGAGCGTCTTGAGGCCCAGGCGCGTGAGCAGGTCGACGAGCTCCTTGCGCTCGACGTCGGGCTGGTCCAGCTCGGCGACACGCAGGGGCGCGAGGAACTGCGCGGTTTCCCCGGGCGGCACGAACTCACCGTGCCGGGCCGCGATCGTGGCCCCGAACAGCCCTTCCGCCACCCCGACCTGGCATTCGACGCCCGCCACCGCGGCCACCTGGTCCAGCAGCTTCTCCGCGAGCGGGTGCTCGCCGCCGAAGTAGCCCGCCGCGCCCGCCACGGGCACCGCGATCAGCCCCGGCCGCACCACCTCCAGCCCGACGACCAGCTCCTCCACGGCCCGCGCGACGTTCTCGAACAGCCGCGCGTCCCGCCCGTCGTCCACGCCGAACACACCCAGCTCGGGACACTTCGACTCCGCCTCCCGCCGCCGCATCCCCCTCCGCACGCCGTTCCTGCGCGCCACCGCCGTACACGCCACGACCCGGTTGGCGAGAAACACCGCCGCCGGCCTGGTGAGCGGCGCACCCACCGCGGCCACCGCCGCGACGGCAGGCCAGTCGGGGCACCACAGGACGAGCATCCGGATGGGGAGGTTGGCGGTTCTGGGTGGTTCCCGGGTGATGGTCATCCGGCCACCTCGATTTGTCCGATGTGGACGGATGTCACGCGAGTTCCCCGGCTCTGCACCTGACCTGCTGCGGCGGACCACGCCTCGAATCCCCGCGCCCCGCCTCCCGCGGTCGCTGCGGCCCCACGGCCGTCGCCCGGCGCACGCCGTCGCCGAGGGGCCGACCCACGTGGCACAACGGCGAAACTCTCGCGGGCGGTCATCTCCGGCTCGACGCCACGGCCGTTGCCGGCTCTCGCGCGCCCATCCCACGCGAAGCCCGGAACGGAACCGGCGCTGCGACCAAGCCGCTGCCCCAGCGATCCGCGTGGCGAAGCACAAGCGGCACTCCCCAGACCGCCGCCGACCTTCGCGCGACCATCCCACGCGAAACCCGGAACGGAACCGGCGCTGCGACCAAGCCGCTGCCCCGGCAATCCACGTGGCGAAGCACAGGCGGCGCTCCCCCGTCCGCCGCCAACCCTCGCACGACCATCCCACGCGAAGCCCGGAGCAAAAACGACACCATGACCAAGCCGCTGCCCCAGCGATCCACGTAGCGCACAAGCGGCACTCCCCAGACCGCCGCCAACCCTCGCACGACCATCCCACGCCAAGCCCGGAGCGAAACCGGCACCGCGGCCAAGTCGCTGTCTCATCCCACCGCCTCCTCGTCGAGGCGCTGCAGCGGGAGCCCCACCGGCGTCGCGAGGGGCTCCATCGGGAGCGCACGGCCGTCGGGGCCGGGTAGAGCGACCGAAACCGACCGGGGCCGGGCGGCGGAACCCCGCCCGCGTGCGTGTACCTCGGCGGGCCGGGAGCGCAGGAAACCCGCCCCGGAGCCGAGGAGGCCGGTCCACTCGCCTGGGGTGCAGTGGAGTTCCACGTCGGCCGCGGGCCAGGGGCCGAGGGTGAGCAGGACGGTGCCGCGGTGGCGGGCGCGGGCGGAGAGGCGCCGGGCGACCGCGGGGGTGACGGAGCGGGGCTCGGTGACCACGAGGTCGACGCCGTCGAGCAGGGCGGCGACCACGGCCGGGTACTCGGCGCCCGGGCGGGGCACGAGGGCGAGACGCGACACCGCGACGCCGTGTTCCGCCGCCGCGGCGATGCCCAGGGAGGGCACGCCGACCACCGCCGCCCACGACCCGGCGGCGGTGGCCTCGGCGAGCAGGGCGAGGAGCAGCGACGGGGAGCGGTGGACCGCCACGGTGCTCCCGCGCCGGAGCCCCGCGTCGGGCAGCAGGCCGGCCAACGCCGGGGACACCGGGAGCACCCTTCCCGTCGTCCTGGCGTGCTCGGCCTGCTCCGCCACCCGGCTCGCCGTGCTCACGCCGGGCAGCGCAGCGAGCCGAGCCACCGGCTCCACCACTGCCGTCACCGCACACCCCTCCCCTCCACGCACACGCCGGCGCCCACCCTCACCGCAGGCCCAGGCCAGGGCCCCACAGGACGAGCACCGACGCACCGCGGGGAAGGCGGCCCTCGACACCCCGCATCGAACACCTGTTCGATGTCTCAAGTACACCGGGATCCGGCAGCCGTGTCAAGCCGGGTCTGATGTCGAATTCCTGCCAGCCCCATCCCCACCACGGCCGCATTCTCGAGGGGAGATCACAACGAAGGAGAACCTGAGTGCTACGCCCGTTCCGCAGCGAAACCACCGAAGAACAGCTCACCGACCTGAAAGATCGCCTGGCCCGAACCCGCTTCGCACCCGCGTTGTCCGGGCGCGACTGGACCCACGGCACACCGCCGGGTTACCTGGCCGAGCTCGTCGACTACTGGCGTACCGAATTCGACTGGCCCGCGGCCGAAAGCCGGCTCAACGCGCTCCCCCAGTTCGTCGCCGACGTCGGCGACACCACGCTGCACTTCGTCCACGCCAAGGGAACCGGGCCCCAGCCGTTCCCCTTGCTGTTCTCGCACGGCTGGCCGGGCTCGTTCTTCGAGGTCACCAAGATCATCGGCCCGCTCACCGACCCCGCGGCGCACGGCGGCGACCCGGCCGACGCGTTCGACGTCGTCGCCCCGAGCCTGCCCGGCTTCGGGTTCTCCCCGCACCCCGGCACGCCCGGGATGAACCCGACGGCCATCGCGAACCTGTTCGACCGGCTCATGACCGACGCCCTCGGCTATTCGCGCTACGCCGCGCAGGGCGGCGACTTCGGCGCGCAGATCACCAGCCGCCTCGGGCGCGACCACGGCGACCACCTGATCGGCATCCACCTCAACCTGATGGGCGCCACGCCGGCGCTCGACGGCACGCCGCTCACCCCCGCCGAGGACGCCTTCCTCGCCCAGGCCGAACACTTCTTCACCGCCGAAGGCGCATACGCCCAGCTCCAGGGCACCAAGCCGGCCACCCTCGCCGCGGGGCTGTCGGACTCCCCCGCCGGGCTGGCCGCGTGGATCGTCGAGAAGTTCCGCGCGTGGAGTGACTGTGGCGGCGACGTCGAATCCGTGTTCAGCAAGGACGAACTCCTCACCGACATCACCCTCTACTGGCTGACCGGCACCATCGCCACTTCCGCGCGCCTCTACTACGAAACCATGCACACCGAAGGCATGCTGGGCCGCAACACGCCCGGTTACGTCGCCACGCCCACCGGCTTCGCCTCCTTCGCCAAGGACAACTTCACCCCGCCCGAGGAGTGGGTGCGGCGCGCGTACAACTTGACCCGATTCACCCGGTTCGACGACGGTGGTCACTTCGCCGCACTGGAGCGACCGGACGAGCTCGTCACCGAGATCCGCGAGTTCTTCCGCCCACTGCGCCCACAACTGTCCTAAGTAGACCCACAGAACCGAAGCGCGACAACCACAACACCCTCGGTGTCCGCGATACACTGCCGGGAATGGGGCCACCGGCCCGCGCCAAGTCCGAGTGAAGCTGGTGGAGAAGCAGCATGAAACACCTCGCCCTGCGGCCGTTCGCCGAGGAAGATCTGCCGGTGCTCGATCGGTTCGCCGTGGAGCCCGAGGTGCTGGGTGCGTTCCAGTGGGCCGGGTTCGGCAGTGCGCAGGCGCGCCGGCGGCGGTTTGCCGAGGACGGGTTCATCGGTGACGAGTCGACGGCCGTCGCGGTGACCGTGGATGGCGTGGTGGCGGGGATGGCCAGCTGGGAGGCCGCCGATCGGGGTGGGCCGGCGGGGGGCTGTTTCGAGGTCGGGGTGACGTTGCTGCCCGACCACCGCGGGGTCGGCCTCGGTACGAAGGCGCACCGGCTGCTGGTCGAGCACCTGTTCCGCTTCACGCGCGCCCATCGGCTGGAGGCGTTCACCGACAGCGAGAACGTCGCCGAGCAGCGCGTGCTGGAGAAGGCGGGCTTCCACCGAGAGGGCCTGATGTGCCAGGTGACTTGGCGAGACGGCGCCTACCGCGACGAAGTCGTGTACGCGCGCCTTCGCGAATAAAAAGGGGCCGGCCCCCAAAGAGAGCCGGCCCCAGAGAAAACCTCAGTGCGCGAAGTGGCGCGTCCCCGTCAGGTACAGCGTCACGCCCGCGTTCTCGGCTGCCGCGATCACCTCGGCGTCGCGGATGGAACCGCCGGGCTGCACGACGGCGCGCACGCCGGCCTCCAGCAGGACCTCGAGCCCGTCCGGGAACGGGAAGAACGCGTCGGACGCGCCGACGGAGCCCTTCGCCCGGTCGCCCGCGCGCGCGACGGCCAGCCGCGACGAGTCGACGCGGTTGACCTGGCCCATGCCGACGCCGACGGTCGCGCCGTCGTGGGCCAGCAGGATCGCGTTGGACTTCACCGCACGCAGCGCGCGCCACGCGAAGGCGAGGTCGGCCAGGGTCGCCGCGTCGGCCGGCGTGCCGGTGGCGAGCTGCCAGTTGGCCGGGTCGTCGCCGGGCGCGTCGATCGCGTCGACGGTCTGCACGAGCACGCCGCCGGAGATCGGCCGCAGCTCGACGGGCGCCGGGTTCTCGATCACGGGCAGCTTCAGCAGCCGCACGTTCTTCTTGCGCTGCAAGATCTCCAGCGCCTCCGGCTCGAAGTCGGGCGCCAGCACGACCTCGGTGAACACCTCCGCGATCTGCTCCGCCGCGTCGACCGTCACCGGGCGGTTGGTGGCGATCACGCCGCCGTAGGCCGAAACCGGGTCGCACGCGTGGGCCTTGCGGTGCGCCTCGGCGATGTCCGCGCCCACCGCGATACCGCACGGGTTGGCGTGCTTGATGATCGCGACGGCGGGGTCGGCGAAGTCGAACGCGGCGCGGCGAGCGGCGTCGGTGTCGACGTAGTTGTTGTACGACATGGCCTTGCCGTGCAGCTGCTCCGCGTGCGCGAGACCCGGCTGCGCGCTGCGGTACAGCGCGGCCTTCTGGTGCGGGTTCTCGCCGTAGCGCAGCACGTCGGCGCGGTCCCAGGTGGCGCCCAGGAAGTCGGGGAAACCGGAGTCGTCCGCCGGTGCGTACACGTTGGCGAACCACGAAGCGACAGCCGAGTCGTACGCCGCCGTGTGCGCGTACGCCTGCGCCGCGAGCCGCTTGCGGTCGACGAGCTCGAAGCCGCCCGCCGCGACCTGCTCCAGCACCCACGCATAGCGCGCCGGGTCCACGACCACCGCGACGCTGCCGTGGTTCTTCGCGGCCGCACGCACCATCGCCGGGCCGCCGATGTCGATGTTCTCCACGCAGTCCTCGGGGCTCGCGCCGGAGGCGACCGTCTGCGTGAACGGGTACAGGTTCACCACGAGCAGGTCGAACGCCGCGATCTCGAGCTTCCGCAGCTGCTCGACGTGGTCGGGGTTGTCCTGGTCGGCCAGCAGCCCCGCGTGCACGCGCGGGTGCAGCGTCTTCACACGGCCGTCGAGCGACTCGGGGAACCCGGTCACCTGCTCGACCGGCGTGACGGGGACCCCGGCGTTCGCGATCACCTTCGCGGTACCGCCGGTCGACACGATCTCCACGCCCGCGGCGTGCAGACCGGTCGCGAGCTCGAGCAGGCCGGCCTTGTCCGAGACGCCGATCAGCGCGCGCCGGACCGGGCGCCGTCCCTCTGCAGTGCTCACGAAAACCTCACCTTTCGTCCGTCCACGGTGCAGCCACCACGGCCGAGTCGCTCGATCGTTTCAACCAGCAGCCTGCGTTCCACGGCCTTGATCCGTTCGTGCAGGACGTCTTCGGTGTCGTCGGCCTCCACGACCACCGCCTCCTGGGCGATGACGGGGCCGGTGTCCACGCCCGCGTCGACGAAGTGCACGGTCGACCCGGTCACCTTCACCCCGGCCGCCAGCGCGTCGGCGACCGCGTGCATCCCCGGGAACGACGGCAGCAGCGCCGGGTGCGTGTTGATCACCCGGTTCGCGAACCGGGACAGGAACTGCGCGCCGAGGATCTTCATGAACCCCGCCGACACGACCAGGTCGGGCGAGTACGCGGCGACGGCCTCGGTGAGCGCCTTGTCCCACGCGTCACGGTCGGGGTGGTCGGCGACGCGGACGGTGAACGACGGCACGCTCGCGCGCTCGGCGCGGGCCAGCGCCTCGATGCCCGTGCGATCGGCCCCCACGGCCACGACCTGCGCCGGGAACGCGGGGCGCGCGACGGCGTCGAGCACCGCCTGCAGCAGCGTGCCCGACCCGGACGCGAGCACGACGATCTTCACCGGGGTCGGCAGGTCCAAGCGGCTGGCCAGAACGGGCTCCTTGCACGGCGGCGGCGCACCTCGGGCGCACCGCGCTTCACCAGGTCACCCCAACCCTAACGGTCGCGCTCGCGGCCCTCGTCCGCACCGGAGCCGTCGGTGGACTCGGTCACAGCTCCGGGCCCGTCCGAGCCGCCGTCCGAGTCGTCGTCCGGGCCGGGTTCCGGCTGATCGAGCGGGACGTCTTCAGGCAGCTCGAGGCCCAGTTCGGCCTCGGCTTCGGCGTCGTACTCGTCGTAGTCGGGCTCGGGCTGCCGGGGCTGGGGAGCGGTTTCGAGCTCCGGTTCGGTGAACTCGGCCTCGAACTCGTCGGTGTCGAGTTCTTCCGGGTCGACGTCTTCGAGGACCTCGTCGGGATCGAGCTCGTCGACGTCTTCGTCGCCCGGTTCGTCCGTGTCCTCTTCGGACTCTTCGGACTCTTCGAGGTCTTCAGCTTCGTCGGCCAGGTCTTCGTCGTCGACGAGCTCTTCCTCGACCTCCAGCGTGTCCGGCGGCGCGGCCGGCGCGTGCGCACCGGCGAAGAACGCCACGAACCCGCCCGGGATCACGATCCAGCAGAACGCCACGATCGACGCCACCCCGACGGGCACGCTGACCGGGTCGAACGGCCCGTCCGCGAGCCGGCCGCCCGCGAGCGTTCCCAGCACCACGCAGCCGAACGCGACCACGGCACCCGCGACGGCGACCATGCGGATCCGGGCGGCCGGATCGTCGTCGGAGTGGCGCAGCGACCAGCCGACCAGCGCGCCGACGGCCGCCGGCAGCACCAGCAGCACGGGCCACCACGCGGCGGTGTGCTCGGGGATGCCGCCGAGCAGCGGCACCGCGGGCACGGAGCCACCGCGGTAGGCGACGAGGCTGACGTCGAGCGACCCGACCGTGAAACCGGGTCCGCTGACGAACGACAGCGCCGCCACCACGGCGTTGGGCAGGTAGGCCACCGAAAGCAGGAACAGCCCGAAGCTGTTGCCGAACGACGGCTCGAACAGATCGTCCACAGTGGACCACGAGAGCACCGTGGCCGCCGCGAACACGATCGCACCCACCGCCAGCAGCGCCGCCAGTCCGAGCGCGCCCGCGCGCAGGCCGCGCAGGGCCAGCGGGTCGAGCCGTTCGGCCACCGCCGCGGGCAGGCCGCAGCGGCGCACCGCACCGCCCGTGGCCGCCAGCACGGCGAACACGCCGGGCACCACGAACGCCAGCAACGGGTTCGCCCGCACCGGCGCGCCGAGCGAGAGCAGCCCGATCAGCAGGCCGAACAACGCGTGGGCGGCGCCGATCACGGAGATCAGGGGGACGGCCTGGCGCAGCGTCGTGCAGCCCAGCCGCAGCGTTGCGCCGGACGCGGTCCGCGCCACGAGCAGCACGGCGCCGACCGTCGGCAGCAGCGGCAGCACGCCCAGTGGGTGGCCGCCGATGCCGAGCTGCACCTGGAACCCCGCGAGCCAGCCGGGGCCGGCCGAGAGCAGCACGCCGCCGGCCGAGAACGCGGTGCGCTCAGCGGTCAGCGCGACGAGCGCGACCAGCGTCGCGACCACGGCGTACTCCGTGATCAACGGGCCGAAGGCTGCGGTGAGCAACACCCGCACCCGGGTGGCGGGCGCGGCCTCGGCGTCGAGTTCGACGGTGTCGCCCACCGGCTCGCCGCCCGGCGGGCGTGGAGACCTGGTGAGCTGCTGCATGCTTCGCACCTTGACACCCGGCCTGGGCCGTCCGGGTGAGGCACGCCGCCCGCCCCGGGCTTGGCGAAGTTAACCCACCCGGTCGGGGGCACCCGAACACGAAAAACACCCGCTGTGACACGGAGAGTCACAGCGGGTGTTTTCACGAGGTGACAAGCACCCCAACGCGGCGTTGGTTGCGCTCAACGCACCGAATGCGGCGTTGGTTGCGTCCAGCGCACCGAACGCCACATTGGGGCGCGTCGGGCAGTCGGGCCGGGCCCGGTGGGTCAGCCCTGCTGGCCGAAGCCGCCCGGCGGGGTGCCCGGGGGCTTGCCCTGCTCGCCCTGCGGCTGCTGGAAGAACTGGCCCTGCTGAGGCGCGTACGTGGTCGCCTGCTGGCCCGGGGGCGTCGCGCTCGGCTGTTGCGGGTACTGGCCCGGCTGCTGCTGCGGCTGGTAGGGGCCGGCCTGGCCGTACTGCTGCTGGTAGTGCGGCACGGCGGCCTTCGGCGCCGGCGGCTTGAGGATGCCGTACTCCATCAGCAGCGCGGCCACCGCGACGAGCATCTGCACGATGCCGAGGATCAGCACCACCGTGACGATGCCCGGCGTGCTCGGCTCGGCCACCACCGTGTCGAGCGCTCCGAGCGCGCCGACCACGCTGAACAGCGCGGCGAACGGCAGCACGCGCGGCGCCTTCGGCAGGGCGTGCATCGCCGCGAGCAGGCCACCGGTGAGCAGGAAGATCGTTTCCTGGCCGACGTCACCCGCTTCGTCGGAGAAGCCGATGAAGTACTGGACGATGCCCAGCACGGTCACCACGAGCGCGAGCACGAGCGGGAGGTTCTGCGGCAGCACCGGCCCGGCCGAGGGCGGCGGTCCCTGCTGCGGCTGCTGTTGCGGGAACCCGCCGGACGGGGGCGGTCCCTGTTGGGGCTGCTGCTGGCCACCGCCCTGCTGGGGGTAGCCAGGCCCGCCGCTGGGGAAGGTCATCGGAAGCTCTCCTGTCGTTCGCCGGCAACTCCGGGGGAAGGTGGCACCCGGACGAAACACGTGACGGCCGCGTCGCCGAACGCTAGCGCATCCGAGGGTCCCCCGTCCGGGCCGTTGGACGCACGGGATGCCCGTTCGGTTGCGGCCGGAAACGCCGCGGGCCGGGCACCGATCCCGGTGCCCGGCCCGCGTTGACCGCGTTGGTGCAGGTCAGAGGTTGTTGTACAGCTCACGCGCGAGGACGGCGGTCTCGCTCGGGGTCTTGCCGACCTTCACGCCGGCAGCCTCGAGGGCCTCCTTCTTCGCGGCCGCCGTGCCGGAGGAACCGGACACGATGGCACCCGCGTGGCCCATGGTCTTGCCCTCGGGGGCGGTGAAGCCCGCGACGTAGCCGACGACCGGCTTGGTCACGTTCTCCTTGATGAAGGCCGCGGCCCGCTCTTCGGCGTCGCCACCGATCTCACCGATCATCACGATGACCTTGGTGTCGGGGTCCTTCTCGAACTCCGCCAGGGCGTCGATGTGGGTGGTGCCGATGATGGGGTCACCGCCGATGCCGACGGCGGTGGAGAAGCCGATGTCACGCAGCTCGTACATCATCTGGTAGGTCAGCGTGCCGGACTTCGAGACGAGGCCGATGTGGCCCGGGCCCGAGATGTCGGCGGGGATGATGCCGGCGTTGGACTTGCCGGGGCTGATCACGCCCGGGCAGTTCGGGCCGATGATGCGGGTCTTGTTGCCCTTGGCGACGGCGTGGGCCCAGAAGTAGGCCGAGTCGTGCACCGGGATGCCCTCGGTGATCACCACGGCGAGCGGGATCTCGGCGTCGACGGCCTCGAGCACCGCGTCCTTGGCGAACTTCGGCGGCACGAAGATGACCGACACGTCGGCGCCGGTCTCCTTGATCGCCTCTTCGACGGTGCCGAAGACCTTGAGGTCCTTGCCCTCGATGGTCACGGTCTGGCCGGCCTTGCGGGCGTTGACGCCACCCACGATGTTCGTGCCGGACTTCAGCATCTTGGTCGCGTGCTTCATGCCCTCGGAGCCGGTGAGCCCCTGCACGATGACCTTGCTGTTCTCGTTCAGGAAGATCGACATCTCACGCACCTGCCGCGGCGAGCTCGGCAGCCTTGTCGGCCGCGTTGTCCATTGTGTCCACCACGGTGACGAGCGGGTGGTTCGCGTCGGCCAGGATCTGGCGACCCTCGACGACGTTGTTGCCGTCCAGGCGGACGACCAGCGGCTTGGTGGCTTCGGCGCCGAGGATCTTCAGCGCCTCGACGATGCCGCGCGCGACCTCGTCGCAAGCGGTGATGCCGCCGAAGACGTTCACGAAGACGCTCTTGACGTCGGTGTCGTTGAGGATGACGTCCAGACCGGCCGCCATGACCGCGGCCGACGCGCCGCCGCCGATGTCGAGGAAGTTCGCCGGCTTCACGCCGCCGTGCTTCTCACCCGCGTACGCCACGACGTCCAAAGTGGACATGACGAGCCCGGCGCCGTTGCCGATGATGCCGACCTGGCCCTCGAGCTTGACGTAGTTGAGGTTCTTGGCCTTGGCCTTCGCCTCGAGGGGGTTCTCCGCGTCCTTGTCCACCAGGGCCTCGTGACCCGGGTGACGGAAGGAAGCGTTCTCGTCCAGGGTGACCTTGCCGTCGAGGGCGATGATCTTGTCCTGGGGGTCGCGCACCAGCGGGTTGACCTCGACGAGGGTGGCGTCCTCGGAGACGAAGGTCTCCCAGAGCTTCACGACCACGTCGGCGGCCTCGTCGATGATCTCGGCCGGGAAATTGCCGGCCTTCAGGATCTCGAGCGCCTTCGCCTTGTCGACGCCGGCGATCGCGTCGACCGGGATCTTCGCGAGCGCGTCGGGGCGCTCCACCGCGAGCTGCTCGATCTCCATGCCGCCTTCGGACGAAGCCATCGCCAGGAAGGTGCGGTTCGACCGGTCCAGCAGGAAGGAGAAGTAGTACTCGGACGCGATGTCCGACGCTTCCGCCACGAGCACGCGGCGCGTGATGTGGCCCTTGATGTCGAGACCCAGGATGGCTTCCGCCTTCTCCTTGGCCTCGTCCGGCGTCTGGGCCAGCTTGACGCCGCCGGCCTTGCCGCGGCCGCCGACCTTCACCTGCGCCTTGACGACGACCTGGGTGCCGATCTGCTCCGCGGCGGCCTTGGCTTCTTCGGGGGTGTTTGCCACCGAGCCCGGCAGAACCGGTACTCCGTGGGCGGCGAAGAGATCCCTCGCCTGGTACTCGTAGAGGTCCACTACTCCAGTCTCCTGACGACACGCCACTGTGGTGGTCCGTTACCGAACCGCGCTGTCGGACCAGTCGAGGTTAGCGACCAGCGCAGAAGCAGGGGACTCCGCACCTGGTGAAGTCGGTCACCGTACGCGGTCAGGGGGTGTGAGTCCGCCCACCGGGGCTGTTTTTTCGCCCCCGGCGGCGGCCGTCGCGGCGGCTGTTGCCGTGACGACGATCGCGGCGAGGCCGAACCAGAACCCGAGCGCGGGCGTCCGTCCGGCGATCCCTACGAGCGGCAGCTGTGCCACGTGGACGGCCAGCACGAGCACCGCACCGGTGAGCGCGGCCGCGGCGGCGCCGGGCCGGGAGCGGACGCTCAGGGCGAGCACGCCGAGGACGACGAGCAGCGCGGTGAGCAGTCCCCACGACGGAGTGTCGAAATCGGACCAAAGCCCGGGCGACGAGTAGCCGGGCGCGGTGAACACCGGCAAGCCGAGGGCGAGGACGGACAGGATCGCCGCCGCGACGACCGGCAGCAGCACCCGGGGGCGCGGGCCTTCGGTGCCTTCGTCGTCGCGCTCGACGACGCCGGTGACGACGGCCGCGAGCGCCGTCAGACCGGCGAGGCCGAGCGCGATCGCGGTGAAGACGGCGCCGGCGCCGAGGTGGTAGCTGAGGGTGCCGCCGAGACTGTCCAGTCCCGTCAGCCCGGTCGCCTGTGACGCGGTGATGGCGGTGCTGAGCACGGCCGTGCCGGCGAGGACGACGCCGGCCCAGACGACGGCGAGGATGCCGCGGGCCGATTTGTACGCGAACAGGAACGGCGCGGGCAGGGCGACGAGGATCGCGGCCGTGAGCAGGAGCCAGCGCGCGGGGCTCTGGGTCGCGGTGGCCGTGTCGAGCTGTGGGGCGAGCGCGCCCACGACTCCGACCACTGCCGTCAGCAAGGCGAGCAGGGCCGTGGCGGTGCGCCACAACGTGAGGCTCGGGACGCGGGCTTCGCCGGCGAGGTCGGTGCGTTCGACCTGCGCGATTTGGGGCGTCGCGAGGGGCGCGAGAACAAGGACGAGGACCATCGCCACCACGGCGACGACCGGTCCCCACGCGAGGTGCAGCCCGCCCACCGCCAGCCCGCCGACCAGCGGCGGCAGCGCCACGGCGAACGTCGCCGCGGCCGCGCCGCCGAGCGTCCCGCGCGCGACGCCGTCGGACGCCGCCCCGAACCCGAGCACGACGGCGAGCAGCAGCGCGCCCGCCATGACCAGGTAGCCAGTCAGCGCCAGGCCGGGGCCTTCGAACGCCGAGTGCGCCGGGAAGAACGGGTTGTCCGAGACGACGGGCGCCATCAACAGCCCGACGCCGGCCGCGATCGTGAGCAGCGGCACGACCAGCCGCCAGCGCCGCCGTCCGCCGTCGTCCCCCGCGACCTCGTTGAGCTGCCGCGCCACCTGCGCCGCCGCGATCCCCGCGGCGATCGTGAGGACGTGGCCCGCGACGAGCAGCCAGAACCCCGCGCCGACCGCACTGCGGTCCAGCAGCCGGTCGGGCAGGTACAGCTCCGGGCGGACGGTTTTGGAGCCGTTGGCGAAGAACTGCAGGTCGAGCAGCAGGCGGCCGGGGGCCAGGGCGGCCAGGCCGATCGTGAGGCCGGCGGCCAGGCCGTGCCTGCCGCTGTACGCCGCCGCCGCGACGATCCCGGCCGGGACGAGGGCGAGGAGGGCCAGAAGGGGCCAGGCGAGGTAACCCGGGCTCGCGTCGGGCGAGACGGGGAGGATCGCGCCGGCCGTCAGGGCGAGGGCACCGATGCCGAGGAGTGTGACGGCGGTTTTGAGCGGTGGGGAGGGGGTGCGGTCGGTGTATTCGAGGTCGAAGTGGGGGCTGGGGGCCGGGTCCGCTTCGGTGGTCGTGGAGCTGGTTCCGGCTCCGGTGGGCTTGGTGCCGGTGACGCCACCGCTGCCCGCTGCGCTCTGGCCAGACCTCTCGACTTCCGCCTTGTCACGGCCGCTGCCATTCGCGATGCGCCGCCCGCCATCGCTTACAGCCTCGGCGCCGCCAGTGCTCCGCACATCACCGCTCTCGCCCGCTGCTCCGCGCGCACTGTTCTCTCCTCGGCGACTCGCACCATGGGCGTGATCGGCCGAGGTGTTCGAGGAGGCGCGCTCGGCGTCGGGACCGCCGCTCCCACCGCGGCTCTCGCCCCTGCCGCTGCCGACCCCGCGGTGTGCGGTCGACGTGCCATTCGCGGGGACGTTGCCATTCGCACGGGACGAGACGCCGCCGGTGGCATCGGCGGGGGCGCCGGACCCGTCGGCGGACTTGCGGCTACTCCCCCGGCGCTCACGGCGGGTCTCGGCGCGGGCGCGCTCCCGGGCGGCCGCCTTGCGCTCGGCGAGGCTGGGCCGTCGGGGGCCGGCGGGCGGCCTGGGGCTGTCCGGGTCGGAATCGGAACGGGCCGGGGAGGAGTCCCCGTCGTGGGGTCCTTCGGACGAAGTCATCGGACGCGACGCTAGCAAGTCGGACACCGCGCGGCCCCCGCAGTGGGAGGGAGGAAGCCGGAGGCGCGAAGGGCAGCCGTCGACAACGGGGCCCGGCGCCGCAAGGACTGCAACCGGTGGCGGTGAGGCGTCGGTGCACGTCGGTGGGTTGATCGGGCGATCGGGTGATCACCCAGGGAGGCGAGTGACCGGCGCCACACGAGCGGGCGTGAATTCCCTTCAACACAGGGGCGCAAACGTTTATTTCAACGGTGGGGCCGTTCGGCGGGGTGCGAGGGGGCCGTTCGGGGGCGCGGATGCCCGAAAGTCCTGTAATGGAGATCACACTGATCGGAGTAGTTTCGGATTAACTTTGGGTAATCCCTACAGCTAGCAGCGTGATGCGGGCCGCCCGTTCGGCCGAAACAGCGGGGGCACCTTGCTCAAAACGGTGCCCCTTCGTTACTGTCCCCCGGTCCCCATTACAGTCAGGTCACGAAGCGCAACGCCGAGCCAACCACCCCCGAGATTGGCTCAACGGGATCCCCCGCCCGTAGTCGCGCGACGATCCGGCTCCCCGACGATGGAAGGCCCTGTCTTGGCTTCACACCGCTCCCCCGGCGGCCAAGCCCCTTCCCCGGCGCTGAAGGACGCACTGGACGGTGCGGTCATCCGCGTGCGGGGTTCGCACCGCATCGCCCCGCCGTCCTCCGCCCTGCGTGGGCGGGTCGTGGTCGCAGCTGTCGCGGCCGGCGCGTTCGCCGCTGCCGCCGCGGGCCAGACCCTCAAGACCGTGACGACCGACTCCGACACCGCCGTCACCCCGCTCGCCAACGCCCAGGACGCGAGCGCCTCGTTCACCCTCGGCAGCGCGGGTTCAGGGGGAGCCCCCGAGCTGCTGCCCGCCGGCCACTCGATGGACGCCTCCGCCGAGGCCGCCCGCATGGCCGACAGCCTGAAGGTCACCGAAGCCCGCGAGAAGGCCGAAGCCGCGGCCGCGCAGAAGGCCAAGGAAGAAGCCGAGCGCCCCAAGACCTGCCTGCCGGCCCACGGCACGTTCACCTCGGGCTTCGGCGCCCGCTGGGGCAGCAGCCACCTCGGCATCGACATCGCGAACTCGATCGGCACCCCGATCTACGCCGCCTCCGACGGCACCGTCATCCAGGCCGGCCCCGCCAGCGGCTTCGGCCTCTGGGTCCGCATCCAGCTCGACGACGGCACCATCCAGGTCTACGGCCACATGAACAGCTTCTCCGTCCACGAAGGCCAGAAGGTCAAGTGCGGCGAGCAGATCGCCGAGATCGGCAACCGCGGCGAGAGCACCGGCCCGCACCTGCACTTCGAGGTCTGGCAGAACGGCACGAAGAAGATCGACCCGCGCCCGTGGCTCGCTGCCCGCGGCATCGTGGTCTGATTCTCGACTGGCTCTCCTTACTGTTCTTCGGTTTCACCGCTTTTCCACCCGGCCACGGTCCGCGCCCCCCGCGCTCTCCGTGGCCGTTGTGCTTTCCCGCTGCAGCAACGAGAAGCCCTCGCCGCAGCGCACGGTGCGGCGGCACCGCCACCGAATCGGCTTGGGCGCCGCGAGCCGTCCGAGACCCGCGCTCGGCCCGCCCGCTTCGATCTCCTCGCCGCGTCCCCGCGGCTGCTTGCCCGACGCCCTCAGCACCACGGAGATCGCGCGGCTACGGCGCCCGAGCGTCCTCTCGGCCGCAGCAGACAGCTCTAACGCTCCCCGGTGGGCGCGCGGCGGATGAAGTACGCGACAGCGACCTGCCAGACCGTGCAGAGGCCGGCCGAGCGCCGACGGACAGGCCACCGGCCCAGGCGGCCCGCGCCGCAGGTTTGGCAGTGGCCGTCAGGCCCGAGGTCGTGATGACGGAGCAGGGCGCGCCACGCGGCGGCCAAGCGGTGCGCTTCCCCCGACGCACACCCGAAACCGGGCCCCGAAGCGCCGACAGCGCCGGCTGAACCGAACCCCGACGAGCCGCACCCCGTATCGGCAGAACCGCCGGAAACCCCCGCAGGTCCCGAAGTCCCCAGAACTCCCCGTAGGTAGTCCTGTACCCCTGCGGCCAGGACCCCAAACAAGATCGCGTCCACACCCTCGTGCTCCCTCCCGAGGCGGCCGGTGAACGAGCACCAGCCTACCTCATTCGTTCGAACTTGTGTTCGACTGGAGGGAGCCTAACCGAGGGGTCCGACAAAAATCAGAGCTTCACCATCGGCACGCTGCCGATCAGCATGAGGCGGACCTTGCCGGACGCACCGAAGTCGATGGTGGCCGTGGCTCGGGGACCGACGCCGTCGCAGGAGATGACGGTGCCGAGGCCGTACTTGTCGTGGCTGACACGGTCGCCGACGTCGAGCTTGAGGGCCACCGTGTCCTTCCAGCCCTTGCCGAACGGCGACGACGACGTAGTGGAGGACGACGACGGCGACCGCCGGCCCCACGTCGTAGCCGCACGCGGGCCCGAGGACGACGAGCCCGAAGACGACCCGAAGTTGCCGAAGCCCGGCGAAGACGGCTCCAGCCGCCGCCAGTCGACGAGGTCCGGGGGCAGCTCGTCGAGGAAGCGCGAAGCCGGGTTCATCTGCGGCTGGCCCCACGCCGAGCGCACCAGCGCGCGCGAGACGTACAGCCGTTGCCGCGCGCGCGTGATGGCCACATAGGCCAGCCGACGCTCCTCCGCGAGCTCCGTCGGGTCGCCCAGAGCGCGCATGTGCGGGAAGACGCCGTCCTCCCAGCCCGTGCAGAACACCACCGGGTACTCGAGGCCCTTCGCCGTGTGCACCGTCATCAGCGTGACGACCCCGGCGCCGCCGTCGCCCTCGTCGCCGCCGTCGGGCGACGGGATCGAGTCGGCGTCGGCGACCAGGGACACGCGCTCCAGGAACGCGGCGAGCGAACCGGGCGCGGGCACGCCGTCGTCGAGCACCAGCTCGGCGTTCTCGTCCTGCTGGACCTCGGCGGTGAACTCGGCGAACTCGCGCGCCACCGTGACGAGCTCCGTGAGGTTCTCGACGCGGGAGGCGTCTTGCGGGTCGTCCGACTCCTCGAGCTCCGCGCGGTAGCCCGTGCGCTCCAGCACGGCCTCCAGCAGGTCGTGCACCTCCGAGCCCGACGCCGCCAGTTCGCCCAGATCGTCGAGCAGCGACACGAACCCCGTGATCGCCTTGGCGGAGCGCGGGTTCAGCAGCGCCACCTTGCCCTCGACGGCATCGCGCAACGCCGCCGCGAAAGTGATGCGCTCGCGCTCCGCGTGCGTGGCGACCACCGCTTCGGCGCGGTCGCCGATGCCGCGCTTGGGCACGTTGAGGATGCGGCGCAAGGAAACCGTGTCGTCCGGGTTCGACAGCACGCGCAGGTACGCGAGCATGTCGCGCACCTCGCGCCGCTCGTAGAACCGCACGCCGCCGACGACCTTGTACGGCAGGCCGAGGCGAATGAAGATTTCCTCGAACACGCGCGACTGGTTGTTGGTGCGGTAGAAGACGGCGACGTCGGAGTAGTCCGCCTCGCCCTTCTCCGCCAACGCGTCGATCTCGCCCGCGACGAACGCGGCCTCGTCGTGGTCGTTGTCCGAGACGTAGCCGACGATCCTCTCGCCGTCGCCCGAGTCGGTCCACAGCCGCTTCGCGCGCCGGTTGGGGTTGCGCTCGATCACGGCGTTGGCCGCCGACAGGATCGTCTGCGTGGAGCGGTAGTTCTGCTCCAGGAGAATGGTGTGCGCGTTGGGGAAGTCGCGCTCGAACTCCTCGATGTTGCGGATCGTCGCGCCACGGAAGGCGTAGATCGACTGGTCCGCGTCACCCACCACGACCAGCTCCGCCGGGTCGATGCCGGTGTCGGTGGCCTCGGTGCCCGCGAGCACGCGCACCAACGTGTACTGCGCGTGGTTCGTGTCCTGGTACTCGTCGACCAGGATGTGGCGGAACCGGCGGCGGTAGTACTCCGCGACGTCCGGGAACGCCTGCAGCAGCGACACCGTGCGCATGATCAGGTCGTCGAAGTCGAACGCGTTGGCCGCTTCGAGCCGGCGCTGGTACTCGACGTAGACCTCGGCGACGCGGCGCTCCAGGTCGTTCGCGGCGTTCGCCACGGCCGCGTCGGGGTCCGTCAGCTCGTTCTTGAGGTTCGAGATGTGCACCGCGAGCGTGCGCGCGGCGTACTTCTTCGGGTCGATGTCGAGGTCGCGCGCGACGAGCGTGATGAGGCGCTTCGTGTCGTCCGAGTCGTAGATGGAGAAGCTCGACGACATGTCCAGCGTCTTCGCCTCGCGGCGCAGGATCCGCACGCACATCGAGTGGAACGTGGACACCCACATCGCGTTGGCGCGGCGGCCGACGAGCGACGCGACGCGTTCGCGCATCTCGGCCGCGGCCTTGTTGGTGAACGTGATCGCCATGATCTCGCCGGGGTGCACCCCCCGCTCCGCCAACAGGTACGCGATGCGGCGCGTGAGCACACGGGTCTTGCCCGACCCCGCGCCGGCGACGACGAGCAGCGGCCCGCCGGCGTGCATGACCGCTTCGCGCTGCGCGGGATTGAGGTCCTCGAGCAGCTCGGCGGTGGCCTTCCGGGCAGGCGCGGGCTTTTCTGCGGGGAGATCGAAGAGGGTGTCCATCGCCTGTCCACGCTACCCCTGGGGTACGACACGTTCTTCACAGGCAACTGCGCCTGTCGACGTACACGACGGTGTCGCCTCCCGTCCGACGCGCGGAGGCGTCCGCGGGCGGAGCATCGAACGGTATGGAAGACAAGATCCCCGCCCGGTTGAGGGCATCCGACAGCGACCGAGAACGCGTCGCCGCGATCATCCAGTCCGCCGGTTCCGAAGGCCGGCTCACGCTCGAAGAGGTGGAGGAGCGGCTCGGCACCGTCTACGCGACGCGCTACGTCGACGAGCTCGGCGCGCTCACCACCGACCTGCCGCGCCCCGAAGTCGCGCGACGGCCGGGATCCGGCTGGCCGCTCACCCGCGCCGCGTTGCGCGAGCACCCGGCGCTGCGGATCCACGCCGTGATCGTGGTGGCGCTGGCAGTGCTGCTGATCGTGCGGTGGGCCGTGCTGGGCGTCGGGTTCTTCTGGCCGGCGATGCCGTTGTTCTGGCTGTTCGTCACCCTCGTGGTGCACGCGCGGGTGCGGAGTTTCCGGCGGCGCGGTGAAACTCCTGTGCCATACTGACCGCGTGCGGCACAGCAGTGAGCGATTTTTCTACGGGACCCGGACTCCGGCTCCCGTGATCGCGTAGTGCCCCACCCGCCATCACCCGCAGCCCCGGAGTCCACGGACCCGGGGCTTTCGCCGTCCCAGGGGCCACTGGGAGTCCGGACTTCAGAGAGGTCCCGATGAACGCGCAGACTCAGAACGCCGACGGACAGCCCGCCGAGAACACCGCCGCCGGCGAGGACATCTCCTCGCTGCGCAAGGAGATCGACTGGCTCGACGCCGAAATCCTGCGGCTGGTGAAACGCCGCGTGGAGGTGTCGCAGACGATCGGCGCGGCCCGCATGGCCGCCGGCGGCACGAGGATCGTCTACAACCGCGAGATGGACGTGCTCGCGCGCTACCGCGAGCTGGGTCCGGAAGGCCGCCAGCTCGCGATGGCGCTGCTCAACCTGGGCCGCGGCCGCCTCGGCCGGTGAACTTACGGCCACATCAGGGACTTCCCCGATCCGCCGGTCCGCGAAAACGGGCAGACTGGACCCATGATTAACGTCATCGCCGTCATCATCGCGATCGCGAGCGTGCTGGCGGCACTGGGCCATGTCGGTTACCTGGCGCTGCTCAACAACGCGGCGGGTAAGCGGGCCGGCGGTGCGCCCGTCGCGCAGTACGTGCGCAGCCGCTGGGCGGTCGCCGGTGGTACCACGGCGGCATCACTGTTCGCGTGGCTGCTCACTTTAGGGGGAGGCGCAGCCGACATCATCGCCATTCTGATTGCTGTCGGTAGCGGTGCTGTGGCGACGAAGGCTCTCCAGACGACCCGGGAGAAGTACCGCAGCGGAGGGTGAGCAGCTCTACCTGCGGCGATTGCACTGCGTAGCGTGACCTCACGCCTGTTCGGTCGCCCCCGACAGAGTGAAACCTGTGCAAGTTGCAGGTTGCCCCGAGACTTTCGCCTGGCGGTTTTCTAGTCTTGGGTTCGTGAGGACCCATGCGTCTGGGTCGGGCGACGCCCGGAGGACGCGCGGGAGCTGCGGCTCCGCGCGCCTACTGCCGCGTGCGCGTGCAGATGCGCGGGAGTTCGCAAGTGTGGACGCAAGTGACTCCGTTCGCGCCTCTGCTCCGATCGGGTTGATCGGAGTGCCGGCGCCGTCACGCCCACACCGGGGAGGGGTCGGACGGGCATGACGGGAAACGCGATGGGTGGGTCGAGAAGCTCGAGCCACCCGGACACGGTGACGGCCGCAGAGGTCACGGTGCCGGGCAGGCACCGCGCTCGCAGTCTTCAGGACACGGACACGTGGACGCCCGTGGTCCCGCCACACGGCGGAGGTCACCACCGCCACCGGCCCGGCGCCGAGCCGGTCGACGCGCCGCCGTTGTCCCCACCTCGCCGACGGGCGGCCTCGACGTTCGCGCCCACGAACGGCACTCTGCCCGTGCCCGGACCCGGCGTGCTCCTGCCGCAGCCCCAGCAGGCCCGGCAACCGCACCCGCGCCGCCCCATCCCGCTCCCGCAGCCGACGCGCCGGCCCGACGAGCCGCGTGAGCAGCACCGTCTCCACGAGGACTACCACGCCTACGGCGCGCTTCCCGAGCACGCGCTGAACGGCCGCGGCCCGTACGCCCCGCCGCCCACGCCAAGCCGCACCGAGTTGCCCCAGCCCGGCCAGGGCGACCGGGGTTTCACCGCCGGGCGCCTCGACGAGGCCGGCCTGATCGGTGGCCCGACGATGCCTGAGCCGGAGTCGCTCTGGAGTGGGGCGCACTCCGGTGACCTCGCGGAAGTGGCCGGGCCGGAGTTCTCACCGGCCGAACGACGGGGGTCCGCCGGGCAACCGCAGTCGCGCGATCTCGCCGACACGGCCGGCCCCGACTTCGCGGACGACGAGCGGCGCGTGTCCACCGGGCAGGCTGTGCTGCCACAGCCCGGTGCCGTCGCCGCCGGGCCGGCGTTCGCGCACGACGAATGGCGCGGATCCACCGCGCAGGCCAAGCAGCCGCACCTCCACGACCTCGCCGACACGGCCGGCCCCGACTTCGCGGACGACGAGCGGCGCGTGCCCACTGGGCAGGCCGTGGTGCCGGATCCGCAGCCCGTGAGCGAGATCGATCGCGCGTGGGCCGCGCCGGGGACCACGCGGTCACTCGCCGACGTGCCGGGGCGCGACGGGCTCGGGCGGCCGCAGGTGCGGCGCAGCCGGCGTGAGCGGGTCGCGGCGACGGCGGCCACGCTGGCCCAGCCGCAGGCCCCGGGGCACGACGAGCACGGTGAATCCGGCGAACCCGGCGAGCACGACGAGGACCAGGTCACCCGGCTGAGCGCGGCGCCGGAGCCCGCCGCCGAGGAGCCGGTGAAGCCTGAGCCGCCGCGGCGTCAGCGCGTCACGCTGCGGGCGCCGGCCAAGCCGCGGGTGCGCGGGCCGTTCGACGAGGCCTCGCTCGACGAAGACGACGAAGTGCGGGTGTACGCCGCTCCCCTGCTCGACGGGCTCGGGAAGTTCGACCTGGGCTCCGTGCCCGCGTCGGTCACCCCGCCCAAGACGTGGCGGAAGGCCGCCTGGTTCGCGACCGGCGCGTCGGGCGCGGTGGTGGTCGGGCTGCTGTTCGCCGGGACCTTCCTCGTCGGCGGACCCACCACGACCACCGACGCGCTCGGCGGCGGCTGGCCGGGCCGGCAGAACGGCGGCAACCCGCTGATCCTCCCGGACCCGTCGCTCGGCCAGCAGGGCGGCACGGGCGGCGACTCGCCCGACAGCAGCCGCGCCGGTGGCGGCCGCTCCGGCACGCGGGAAGACGACGACCCGAACACACACCCGCAGAACGCCGTGGGCTCCGAGACCAGCGAAGACCAGTCGCCGACGGACTCGTCGTCGAGCGCCGGCTCGTCGGACCCCGTCACGACCGGGCCGACGTCGACGCCGGAGCAGCCGCCCGCGAAGCCGCCGGTCACCCCGGCGTCGCGCGAGACCGCGCCGACCACCGTCTGGTACGACACCGGCAAGGACCCCCAGGCAATGGGGGACAACACCGAGAAGTTCTTCAACAACGTCACCACCGACCCGAACGCGGCCGCGGCCGTCACCACCGGGGACCTCAAGCAGGAGGGCGCGCAGGGCCTGCGCCAGCGCTACTCGAACGTCGCCTACTTCGAGGTGAAGAAGGTCGAGATCGACCCGGACAACAACACCACGGTCAACACGCTCGAGGTGACCCACACCGACGGCACCAAGACCATCGAGCAGCGCACGCTCACCTTCGGCGACGACGAGAAGATCGCCGACGACGGCGCCTGACCAGGCCTGATCGTCCGGCCCGGGCCGAACGTTTCGTGCAGGTGCAGACTGCCCGTTCCGATGCACGTGCGGTGCGGTAAGCGGTTGAACTTGCTCCGGGTGGGTGACATAAGCTGCCGCTCGTCGTATGACGACGGCATTCCGGCGACTGAGCCTGGCGGGTGCCCGCCGCCACAGGGTTACCTGGCGACAGCGGGTCCGGGAACCGACCACGAATCGGCCGTCCGGACCAGCGGCGGTACGACCGAACGGCCGTACCGCCGTCCCCCGAACCCCAGAGCGAGGACTTTCGTGCTTGATCGGCAGCGCACACGGCGTGAGGCCCGCGAGGTCACTGCCGTCCGCGTCGAGGATGTGATCCCTCCCGAGCTGCTCGACGGCGTCGGTGACGCGGACCGCGACTACCTCGAGCAGGTCTTCCGCGAGCCGCAGAAGTACCTGCCGCCGCGGTCGCACCGCGCGGAGGCCGCCAGATCCGCCGAGCCGGCCGAAGAGCCCGAGAGCCGCTTCGCCCGCCGCGCCAAGCAGGCGGGCCTCGTCGGCGCCGGCGCGCTCGTCGCGGGCGCCGTGGTCACCGCCGCCCTGCTCAGCGGCGGTCCCCGGCCGACCACGCCGGTCGCCGAGGACACCATCCCCGCCGGTTTCAGCGGCGCCGCCGCGCTCGGCGGCCAGGCCGTGCCCGGCCCGCAAGAACACGGCGCCGGCGGCACGACGTCCGGTCACCGCCAGGGCACGCAGGCCGCGTCCGGCACCACGCAGCCGACGCAGGACACGGGCTCGACGACGCAGCAGACCGGCGCGCCCAGCACGGCCGCGCCGAGCACCACGCCGCCGTCGGAACACGCCGAGTCCGAGGGCGCGGACGCCACGTCCGACGCCGACAAGCTGCAGGCCGTGAAGGCCTTCTACTCCTCGATCGACAAGAACCCCGACAGCGCGCTGGCGCTGCTCGCCCCCGGCCTCGCCCAGGGCGAAGCCGGCAGCCTGGTCCGCGCGTGGAGCGCGGCCCGCTCGATCGACGTCCAGGAGACCCGCGTGCAGGGCGACGGTTCGGTGGTCGCGGTCGCGGTGCTGCACCAGGCCGACGGAACACTGCTCCGCGTCACGCAGATGTTCGACGTCGTGGAGCACGACGTCATCTCCGAAGCGCGACTGCTCTCCGCCGTCGCATTCTCGTGACCTGCGACGATCCAGTTCCGGGTAGACGATCAGACCGTGCCGAGTGTGTGTGCACAGAGTGAACGCCTAGCCTTGTCACGGGCCGGTCTCGGGAAAACCGGCACACGGCCCACGACAGGTGCCTACGCTGCGGTGCTGCGGCCGGTTCGAGGTCGCGTCTTCGGGGTGGGCACGTCCCGCTCCGGGCAGTCGGAGCCCCAAAGGGAGGTCGCGTGAGCGACGAGGGTCGTCTGGTCGCCGGCCGGTACCGCATCATCGGCCGGATCGGCACGGGCGCGATGGGTGCCGTCTGGCAGGCACACGACGAGGTGCTGGGCCGCACGGTGGCCGTCAAGCAGCTGCTGATGCAGCCGGGCCTCGAGGAGCACGACGCCGAAGACGCCCGGCAGCGCACCATGCGCGAGGGCCGCATCGCCGCGCGCCTGCACCACCCCAACGCGATCTCGGTGTTCGACGTCGTCACCGACGACAACGGTCAGCCGTGCCTGATCATGGAGTACCTCAACTCCACGAGCCTGGCCCAGGTCCTGCAGGAGCGCGGCACGCTGCCGCCGCTGGAGGTCGCGCGGATCGGCGCGCAGGTGGCCGCTGCGCTGCGCGAGGCGCACGCCGTCGGCATCGTCCACCGCGACATCAAGCCCGGCAACATCCTGCTGGCCGGCAACGGCACCGTGAAGATCACCGACTTCGGCATCTCGCGCGCCAAGGACGACGTCACGGTCACCAAGACCGGGATGATCGCCGGCACGCCCGCCTACCTCGCGCCCGAGGTCGCGATCGGCGGCGACCCCGGCCCCGAGTCCGACGTGTTCTCGCTCGGCTCCACGCTGTACGCCGCGTGTGAAGGCCAGCCGCCGTTCGGCCTGTCGGAGAACACGCTGAGCCTCCTGCACGCCGTCGCCGCGGGGCAGATCAACCCGCCGCGGCAGTCGGGTCCGCTCGCGAGCGTGCTCGCCGTGCTGCTGCACCCCGACATCCACCACCGGCCCACCGCCGAGGAGTGCGAAGAGCTGCTGGCCTCCGTCGCACGGGGCGAAACGCCGCTGGGCGGACCGGCCGGCGAGACCGTGATGGTGGCCTCGGCCGGCACGCTCGGCGCTGCCGCCGTGGCCGGCGCTGCCGCCACGCACCTGTTCCCCGAAGAGGACATGGACGACGCCGCGCACTCGGGCACGCTGCTCGACGCGCCCGGCCCGGCGCAGCAGTACTACGACGACGAGGCCGACTACCCCGCGGCCGCCGCGTACCCCCAGAACGACTACGACGGCTACGACCAGCAGTACCAGGGCGAGCCCCCGCTGTACGGCGACCCGGGCCGCAACGGCCTGGCCGCCACCCGGTCCGTGCCGACACACGACGTCTACGCCGACGACCAGTACGACGACGGGTATGACGACGGCTACGACGAGCCGCCGCCCCCGGCGCGCGGCCAGACCAGCCCCACCGACGACGAGGACGAGAAGCCGGGCGCGTGGAAGAAGCCGGCGATCATCGGCGCGATCGTGGTGGTCGGCCTGGTGGCGCTCGGCGTGTGGCTGCTGAGCTCGAACAACCCGCCGGACGCGTCGCAGCAGCCCGCTCCCCCGTCGACCTCGGCAAATGTGGTGCCGACCACAGGTTCGGTGCCTTCGACCGAGGAAGCAACCACGAGCGAGGAAGAGACGTCCTCTTCTGAGGAGTCCTCTACACGCGAGACGACGTCGTCTCGCCGGACAACCCAGCGGAACACTCCTTCGCGGGAGACTTCGTCCGAACAAGAGACCCCGTCCACTACTTCGAGTTCGAAGACAGTCTCGCCTCCGACCTCGACGGACACGTCCACGGGCAGTCCGCCGTCGTCGAACAGTTGATCCAGGATCAGATTTGAGTTCAGAAGGCACCATCGTCGGCGGCCGGTACCGGCTCGACCAGCCGATCGGCCGCGGCCGCGCGGGCATCGTGTGGCAGGCGTTCGACACGCGGCTGTTCCGCACGGTCGCGATGAAGCGCATGTACCTGCCCGTCGGCCTGCCGCCGGACCGCGCCGAGCAGGCGCGCGCCGCGGTGATGCAGGAGGGCAAGGACGCGGCGCGCGTGGACCACGCAAGCGCGATCACCGTGTACGACGTGCTGCCCGACGGACCTGACGTCTGGCTGGTGATGGAGTACATCCCGTCGCGCGGGATGGCGTCGTTCCTCGCCGAGCACGGGCGGCTCACGCCCGAGCAGGCGGCGTCGCTCGGGATCATGCTGGGCGACGCGATGGCGGCGATCCACGCGGCCGGCATCGTGCACCGCACGCTCGAACCCGGCACGGTGCTGCTGGCCGACGACGGCGGCGTGAAGCTCACCGACATCGGCATCACCGGCGGCGGGGCGCACCCGGCCTACCGCGCGCCCGAGGTCACCCGCGGTGCCCCGGCCTCGCCGGCCGCCGACGTGTTCTCGCTCGGCGCCACGCTGTACACGGCCGTGGAGGGCGTGCCGCCGTTCGGCGAGGACGGCGAGGCGTCCGAGCGGCCGCCGCAGAACGCCGGGGTGCTCGCCGGCGCGTTGCGCAAAATGCTGCGGATGGACCCGACGGCTCGTCCGACGATGGCGGACACGGTGGCCGCGCTCAGCGCCATCACCGAGGGCCGCGAGCAGACCGCATTCATCCCGCCGACTGCGCCCGCGATGCCGACCATGCCCGCGTCGCGGCCGATGCCTCCGCCGCAGCAGGGCCAGCCGGGACCGTTGATGCAGATGCCGGTGCAGCAGGTGCCCTACGCGCCGGCCGCGCCGCAGCCCATGCAGCCGCCGATGGTCGCCCAGCCCACGCAGCAGATCCCGCCCCAGCAGCAGCCGGTGCAGCAGCCGTCCGCGCGGTTCGTGCCGTCGGCGGCTCAGCAGGCGGCGGCAGCCGCCGAGGTGCGGCAGAAGGCGGCCGCGCGCCGGAAGCTGATCCTCACCGTGGCCGCGATCCTGTGCGCGGTGCTGATCGGGATCGGCGTTTCCGAGCTGTTCTTCGTCTGAGTCGTCTGGGTCGTAAGCGCCGTCAGGCGACCTTCGCCGTCGCCTCACGCATCGCGTCGATCAGCGTCCGGACAGCCGGGTTCCCCACGGCCCGCGCGGCGATGGCGGCCTGGATGATCCGGCACGGCTCGGGGTTGCGGATCCGCCGCACGACCACACCCGGGTGCGGTGTGCCGACACCGAGCTCCGGCACCAGCCCCACGCCGAGCCCGGCCGCGATGAAGCCCTGCGCCGTGAGGTAGTCCTCCGACTCGACCACGATGTTGGGCGCGAACCCGGCCGACGCGCAGGCGCCGTCGAGGATCGCGCGGCACATCCCGGGCATCGGGTCCACGCCCACCCACGGCTCGTCGGCGAGGTCGGTCAGGTCGAGCACGCGCTTGCGCGCCAACGGGTGCGCGCGCGGCAGCACCGCGCGGTACGGGTCGTCGAGCAGGTGCACGAGCTCGATCCCCTTCGCCGGCGGCGCGGGCCGCGGGAAGACGACGATCGCGACGTCGGCGCGGCCCTCCTCCACCTCGGGCATCGGGTCGTCCGGATCGACGAGCTTGAGGTCGAGCCACACGCCGGGGTGCTCGCGGCGGACGGCGGCCACGGCGTGCGGGATCACCGACGCGCCGGCCGTGGCGAAGTAGCGGATGGCCAGCTTGCCGGTGCGGCCCTCCTTGAGCTCGGTCAACGCGGCTTCGGCGCGCGCCAGCTCCGCACTCAGCGTCTCCGCGTGCTCCGACAGCAGCACGCCTGCGGGCGTGGCGCGGATGCCGCGGCCGACGCGTTCGAGCAGCTCGGTGCCGGCCTCACGTTCGAGGACCGAGAGCTGCTGGCTGATCGCCGACGGCGTGTACCCGAGGTTCCGCGCCGCGGCGGTGATCGACCCGCTGGTGATCACCGCGCGCAGCACCTGCATTCGCCGCACATCGAGCATGCGCTGAATTCTACAGCTGAGCTTAAGCGTTCCTGCAGTTATTTTCGCTTGTCCTTACGTCTGGGCCGGGTCAGGCTGGACTTCGGCCGAGAAGGAGGAACTGGGGTGGGCGAGACGAAGACCCTGCTCAGGATTGCCGCGCTGGCACTGATGTGGGGTTCGAGCTTCTTCTGGATCAAGCTGGGGCTCGCGGCGTTCTCGCCGGTGCAGCTGGTGCTGGCGCGCCTGGTGCTCGGCGCCGTGGTTCTCGTGGCGCTGTGCCGGCTCGGGCGCCGGCGGCTGCCGACGGACAAGCGCACGTGGCGTCACCTCACCGTGGCCGCGTTCTTCCACAACGCATTGCCGTTCCTGCTTTTCGCGATCGGTGAGACCACTGTGGACTCCGGCATCACGGGCGTGCTGAACTCGACGACGCCGCTGTGGGTGCTCGTGGTGGCGCCGTTCCTCGGCGTCCGGCACCGGATGACGGCGATGCGCGCGACCGGGCTCGTGGTCGGCCTGGCCGGGATCCTGCTGATCTTCGCGCCCTGGGAAGCGTCGGGTCTGCTGAGCTGGGGCGCGCTGGCCTGCCTCGCGGCGGCGGCGAGCTACGGCTTCGCGTTCGTCTACGAGGGCCGCTACCTCTCGGACACCGGCGACTCGCCCTACGCGCTGTCGGGCGGGCAGATGATGATCGCCGCCGGGTTCCTCGTGCTGGTGGTGCCGTTCGGGGGGCTGTCGCCGATCCACCTGACACCGCTGGCCGCGTTCGCCGTGGTGATCCTCGGCATCGGCGGCACCGGGATCGCGTTCGCCCTCAACTACCAGCTGCTGGCCAGCGAAGGCGCCGTCGCGGCTTCGGTGGTCGGCTACCTGCTGCCGATCGTGTCGGTGGCGCTGGGCGCGATCTTCTTGCACGAGCAGCTGAGCTTCCGCGTGATCGCGGGCATGGTCGTGGTGCTGGGCGGCGTCGCGCTCACGCGGGTGCAGCGGAGGAAGAAGACCGAGGCCCCGGCGCCGCTGGTGGCGGCGGAGCCCGCCGCCTAGACGAGCCGGCGGTCCGACGCCCAGCGGGAGAGCTCGTAGCGGTTCGACAGCTGGGTCTTGCGCAGGACGCTCGACACGTGCGTCTCCACCGTCTTGACCGAGATGAACAGCTCCGACGCGATCTCCTTGTACGCGTAGCCGCGCGCGAGCAGGCGCAGGACGTCGCGCTCGCGAGGGGTGAGCAGGTCGAGCTCGGGGTCGTTGATGGGGGCCGAGCCGGGCCGGTCGGCGAACGCGTCGAGCACGAAGCCGGCCAGGCGCGGGGAGAACACGGCGTCGCCGTCGGCCACGCGGACGATGGCGCGCACGAGTTCCTTCGACGAGATGGTCTTGGTGACGTAGCCGCGCGCGCCGCCGCGGATCACGGCGATCACGTCCTCGGCGGCGTCGGAAACCGACAGCGCGAGGAAAACGACGTCGGGCAGCTCCGGGCGCACGCGGCGCAGCACCTCGGCGCCACCGCCGTCGGGCATGTGCACGTCGAGGAGCACGACCTGCGGCTTGGTGCGCGCGATGCCGGCGACGGCGTCGGCCACCGAACCGGCCTCGCCGACCACCTGGACCTCGTCGGTGATCGAGTCGAGCTCCGTGCGGACCCCGGCGCGGAAGAGCGCGTGGTCGTCCACGAGGAACACCTTGACCGGCTCGCGCTGGGTCTCCGTCACCGTGCTGCTCCCTCGCTCGTTGTCGCCCAGCCTGAGCATAGCGACGTCACGCCGCGCCCTTGGCCGCTTTGAGCGGCATGGCCAGCTGGACTTCGGTGCCCTCGCCCGGCGCGGTGCGCAGCTTGCACGTGCCGCCGTGGCGTTCCATGCGGCCGCGGATCGAGTCGGCGAGGCCGTGGCGGTCGGCTGGGACCACGTCGGGGTCGAAGCCCTTGCCGCGGTCGCGGATGAAGACGGTGACCTCGGTGGGCTCCACCTCGGCGTACACGCTGACCTCGTCGACGCCGGCGTGTTTGGCCGCGTTGACCAGCGCCTCGCGGGCCGCCTGGACGAGGGCGGTGAGGGGTTCGTTGAGTTCGACGTCGCCGACCACGACCTGGCTGACGGAGATCGCGAAGGTGTCCTCGACCTCGCCGCACGCGGCGCCGAGTGCCTCGGAGAGCGGGACGGCGCCCTCTTCCTGTTCCTTCGACTTCTTGTCGCTCGGCTTGCCGTAGCCGCCGGGGCCGTAGAGCCAGCCGCGCAGCTCGCGCTCCTGGCCCCGCGCCAGCCGCGCGACATCGTGCGGCTGGTCGGACTGGCGCTGGATCAACGCGAGCGTCTGCAGCACGGAGTCGTGCAGGTGCGCGGCGATCTCGGCGCGCTCGTCGGTGCGGATGCGGGCACGGCGCTCGTCGCCGAGGTCGCGGACCAGGCGCAGCCAGAACGGGATCGTCAGCACGGCCACGCCCACCAGCGTCGCGAGCACGGCGATGAGGGCGAACTTGACCTGGTCGAAGCTGCCGCTGCGGAAGACCACGACCCCGATGCCGGTGGCCACCAACGCGACGCCGGCGAGGATCCGGATGATCGCCGCGCTGCGGCCGCCGCCACCCACGAACGCACCCGTGACGCCGTCGCGCGCCCCCGTGCGCCAGCGCCGGCGTTGCGATTCGTCGGCCTCCCGCCAGACCACGGCCGCGCCGAGCATGGCGATGGCCAGCGGCACCGCGACCCAGCCGCGGATGGTGCCGCTGAGCGTGCCGCTCGCGATCGCGAGGCCGATGCCCAGCGCGATGAGCCCGAACGCCTGCTGACGTTCCTTCGTCAGCTTCTTGCTGTCGACCTCGGCGGTGTCCTCGGCCTGCTGCGGCACGAACACCCAGAGCAGCCCGTACGCGAGCAAGCCGGCGCCGTTGAGGGCCGCGAGCAGCGCGAACGCCGTGCGCACCCACACCACGGGCACCCCGAGGTGGTCCGCGAGCCCGCCCGCGACACCGGCCACGGCCCGCCCGCTGCGGCGCCGGTACATCTTCGGCCGCCCGGCCCGCTCGCCGACCTCGGAATTCCCGGATGTCGCCGGGGTCGGCGAAGCCGCGGTGGCCGTCATGACGGCAGGCGGCACCGGCCCCCGGGCCGGGTCGCTCACCTGCCCGGCGGCGCCGAGGTCGAGGAAGTCCTGCACGTCGTCCATCGTCACACGCCGCGAGCGGTTCTGACATCGGGGAAGCCCCTGATCACGACCCGGACACCGGCGGCACTCAGGGGAAACCTCAGGGAACGTCCCCGATGTGGCGCCGCCGCGGGCCGCGCATGCTTTGGCCTATGAGTGGTGCGAACGAGGCGCCGAGCCCGAAGTCGAATCCTTTCAACGGCTTCGAGGAGACGGTGAAGGATTTCTGGGTGAGCCGGCCACGCCGGCCGCACGCGGGACGCAAGGTCGCGGGTGTCGCGGCGGGGCTGGGGAACCGGTACGGCATCGACCCGGTCGTGATCCGGGTGGCGCTGGTCGCGGCGATGGTGTTCGGCGGCTTCGGGCTGGTGTTCTACCTGCTCGGCTGGCTGCTGTTCCCGAGCGAGGGCGACGAGACCTCGGGCTTCGAGGCGATGATCGGCCGCGGGCGCTCGACGATGTCTAAGGCGTTCGCCGTGGTCCTGACGCTGGCGTTGATCCCGGCGGTGGGGTGGACCTTCGGCAACGGCTGGTTCGACGGCGGTGGCCTCATCGGGTTCGCGCTGCTCTCGGCAAGCCTCTACCTCCTGCACCGCAGCCGCGGACAGGACAACCGCCCGGCGCCGGTCGTCGCGTACCCCGCGCATGAGACGGCCCAGGCCGTGCCCGGAACCGGAGCCTTCACGATGACGGACACCACGACGGAGCCCATGGGCGCCGCCGCTCCCGGCTGGGACCCGCTGGCCGCCGATCCGGCAGGCTGGGACCTGCCGGACCCGGCGGGCCCGACGCCGCCGGAGAACCCCTACCACTACGAGTCGAACGACCCCACCCCGCAGCCGCGGCAGCCGCGGTCGAAGATCGGTTCGGTGACGATGGCGGCGGCCGTGGTCGTGGCCGGCGTGGGCGCGGCCCTGAACCTCAACGGCGTCGACTGGTTCTCGGTGCACCACATCATCGGCCTGGTGCTCGGCGTGCTCGGTATCGGCATGGTGGCCGGCGCGTTCGTCCGCGGCTCCCGCGGGCTCATCGCACTGGCGCTGCCGCTCGCGATCGTCGGCATGATCATGACGACCAGCGCGTTCAACAGCATCGACCTGCGCGGCGGTGTCGGCGACCTCAACGCGACCCCGCACTCGGTGTCCGAGCTGCAGCCGGTGTACCAGCACGCGGCGGGCGACATCGACCTCGACCTGACGCAGCTGCCGGCCGGCGACCCGATCGCCACCTCGGTCAGCAACGGCGCCGGCGACACCCGGATCACCGTGCCGTCGACGGCCGACGTCACCTACACCTGCAAGAACTCCGCCGGCGACGTCGACTGCCTCGACCGCTCCACGAGCGGCGTGGGCCGGCCCGCGCTCACCGGCACCGACTTCGGCGACGACGGTGTGGGCGGGCAGAAGATCACCCTGAACGTGACCAACGGTGCCGGCAGCGTGGAGGTGCTCCGTGGCTGACAACTCGAACATCCCGACCCGCCGCCGTGGCGTGGACGTGATCACCCTGATCGTCGGCCTCGCGACCCTGCTGGTCTCGGGTTACGTGCTCTCCGACGGCGCCAGCTGGCTGCCCACCTTCGACTTCCGCTGGGTCGTCGCGGGCGGCGCGGTGTTCATCGGAGTGCTGCTGCTGGCGGCTTCCTTGCGGCGCAAGCGGTACTGACACCCGGCACCACTCAACGCGAAGGGCCCCGTCGAATCCCGACGGGCCCTTCGCGTTCAGGTCATTCCCACTCGATGGTGCCCGGCGGCTTGCTCGTCACGTCGAGGACGACGCGGTTGACCTCCGGCACCTCGTTGGTGATGCGCGTGGAGATGCGTTCCAGCACCTCGTACGGCAGCCGCGTCCAGTCGGCGGTCATGGCGTCCTCGGACGACACCGGGCGCAGCACGATGGGGTGGCCGTAGGTGCGGCCGTCGCCCTGCACGCCGACGCTGCGGACGTCGGCCAGCAGCACCACCGGGCACTGCCAGATCTCCTGGTCCAGGCCCGCGGACGTGAGCTCCTCGCGCGCGATGGCGTCGGCCGCCCGCAGCGTCTCGAGCCGGTCGGCCGTGACCTCGCCGATGATGCGGATGCCCAGGCCCGGGCCGGGGAACGGCTGGCGCTGCACGATCGTCTCCGGCAGCCCCAGCTCGAGGCCCACGCGGCGCACCTCGTCCTTGAACAGCAGGCGCAGCGGCTCGACGAGCTCGAACTGCAGGTCGTCGGGCAGGCCGCCGACGTTGTGGTGGCTCTTGATGTTCGCGGTGCCCTCGCCGCCGCCGGACTCGACGACGTCGGGGTAGAGCGTGCCCTGCACGAGGAACTTGTAGTCGCCCTGCGCCTTCAGGTCGCGCTCGGCCTGCTCGAACACGCGGATGAACTCGCGGCCGATGATCTTGCGCTTCTCCTCCGGGTCGGTCACGCCGGCGAGCGCACCGAGGAACCGTTCGCGCGCGTCGATCGTCACGAGCTTCACGCCCGTGGCCGCCACGAAGTCCTGCTCCACCTGCGTGCGCTCGCCCGCGCGCAGCAGTCCGTGGTCCACGAACACGCACGTGAGCCGCTCGCCGATCGCGCGCTGCACCAGCGCCGCCGCGACGGCCGAGTCGACGCCGCCGGACAGGCCGCAGATCGCCCGCCCGTCACCGATCTGCTCGGCGATGCGCGTGACCTGTTCGTCCACAATGGACGACGTGGTCCACTGCGCCTTGATGCCCGCGATCTCGGTCAGGAACCGGCGCAGCACCTCCTGCCCGTGGGGCGAGTGCGCCACCTCCAGGTGGTACTGCACGCCGGCGAAGCCGCGGTCGACGTCCTCGAAGCCGGCCACGGCCGCGCCGTCGGAGCTGGCGGTGACGACGGAGCCCTCGGGCGCCTTGGTGACGCTGTCGTTGTGGCTCATCCACGCCGTCTGGTGGCCGGGCAGCCCGGCGTGCAGCCGGCCGCCTTCGCCGACCACGCGCACGTCGGTGCGGCCGAACTCGCGCACGCCGGTCGGCTCGACGACACCGCCGAGCGCGCGGGCGAGCAGCTGGTGGCCGTAGCAGATGCCGAGGATCGGCACGCCGGCCTCGACCAGCTTCGGGTCCATGCCGGGAGCGCCCTCGGCGTAGACGCTCGACGGGCCACCCGACAGGATGATCGCCGACGGGTTCTTGGCCAGCAGGTCCTCGGCGGTCGAGCTCGACGGCACGACCTCGGAGTACACCTGTGCCTCGCGCACGCGGCGGGCGATCAGCTGCGCGTACTGCGCCCCGAAGTCGACGACGAGTACCGGACCGGTGGGATTGGCCACCTACGACCTCCAGGCGAATGAGCGCTTTTGCCTCCATCGTCCCAGGTGGGCTGGGTCACGCCGCCCGCACCCCGCAACTCGCCCCGTCACCCGGCCCCGAATGAGGACCGCACCTGTCCGCGAAGCGTCTTACGGTTCCCCCATGACTGTCGCATGGACCACTGAACTGCACGACCAGCTCGACTGGCACTGGCAGCACCACGTGCGCTCGCGCCTGGAAGGGCTCACGGACGACGAGTACTTCTGGCAGCCCGTGCCGAACTGCTGGACCGTGCGCCCGCGTGCGGAGAAGCCGGACGGGCCCGGAGCCGGGGACTTCACCGTCGACTTCGCCTACCCGGAGCCGGTGCCGCCGCCCGTCACGACGATCTCGTGGCGCCTGTCGCACATCATCGTCGGGGTGCTCGGCATGCGCGCCGCGTCGCACTTCGGCGGGCCGGCGATGAGCTACGAGACCTTCCCCTACGCCGGCACCGCGGCCGAGGCGCTCGACCAGCTCGACTCCGCGTACGACAACTGGATCAAGGGCGTGCGGGGGCTCGACGCCGAAGCGCTCGCGCGTCCGGTGGGCAAGGCCGAGGGTCCGTTCGCCGAGTACCCGATGGCCGCGCTCGTGCTGCACATCAACCGCGAGACCATCCACCACTGCGCGGAAGTGCTGCTGCTGCGGGATCTCTACCGCAACCGCTGACACGACGACGGCCCGGTCCCCCGACCGGGCCGTCGTACCCCCAGCACCCCCGGGCTAGGCGCGCACCTTCGGCAGGAGCGCGAACCCCAGCACCATGCCGAGCAACGCGGGCAGGCAGTGGTTGTCGTGCACGAGCGTGTCGACGATCGCGAGCGGTGCCACGAGGATCGGCACCACGAGCACCTGCGTCGGCAGCTGCACGCCGTGGCGCGCCGGCGCCCGCAGCAGCGCCACGGCCAGCGCGCCGATGAGCCCCGCGACGCACATCGAGTTGCCCGCGCCCACGGGCTGCAGCCAGACGTAGCTCATGAACTGGCCGAACAGCCCACACCCGAAGTACAGGACGAACGTGCGCACGCGGCCGAAGTAGCTTTCCGCCAGCGTGCCGAAGATCGCCAGGACCACCAGGTTGAAGACGCCGCCGACGAGTCCGCCGTCCTGGAAGAACATGCCGGTGAGCAAGCGCCACCACTGCCCGGCGTCGATCGCCGCGCCGTCGCGCCGGACGTGCTCGAGCAGCCCCGCCGCCGCGAGCTGAGCGACGAGCGCCGCCGCCGTGACGAGGAACACCGCGCCCGTGAGGACGGGTGCCCGGCGCGGGCCGATCCGGTCGAAGACGGCCACGAACGGGTTGCTGTGCCAGCGTTCCGAGGTCCGGTTGGTCATGCTCTGAACGTAGGGAGAGCCCCGTGCGAGCACCCCGGACATTTGTCACGACCGGGCCGGGGCATGCGTCATGAGGAATGAATCCCGGCCCGGATGACTCGGAACAGGTGAGACGCGAAAACCCGGAAAGGATCTTTATGCGAGCGACACTCATCTACGGCGCCGGCGACGTCCGAGTGGAGACGGTGGCCGACCCGAAGGTGGCCCAGGCGACGGACGCCGTGGTCCGCGTCTTGCGCTCCTGCATCTGCGGCAGCGACCTGTGGCCGTACGGCGGCATGGCCGCGCAGGAGAACGGCCGCCCGATCGGCCACGAGTTCCTCGGCATCGTGGAGGAGACCGGTGCCGACGTGACGAGCGTGCGCAAGGGCGACCTGGTCGTGGCGCCGTTCGTGTGGTCGGACAACACCTGCGAGTTCTGCCGCGAAGGGCTGCAGACGTCGTGCCTGCACGGCGGCGGGTGGGGCGCCGACGGCGTCGACGGAGGCCAGGGCGAGGCCGTGCGCGTGCCGCAGGCCGACGGCACTCTCGTCAAGCTCCCGCACACCGAGGACGAGGACCTGCTCGCCTCGATGCTCACGCTGTCGGACGTGTTCTCCACCGGGCACCACGCGGCCGTGACCGCGGGCGTCACGGCGGGCAAGACGGTGACCGTGATCGGCGACGGCGCGGTGGGCCTGTCCGCCGTGCTGGCCGCGAAGCGCCTCGGTGCCGAGCACATCGTGCTCATGGGCCGCCACGAGGACCGCACGAACCTCGGCCGTGAGTTCGGTGCGACCGACGTGGTGGCCGAGCGCGGCGAGGAGGGCATCGCGCGGGTGCGCGAGCTGACCGGTGGCCACGGCACGCACACCGTGCTGGAGTGCGTGGGCACGAAGCCGGCGTTCGAGATGGGCCTGGGCGTGGTGCGCGCGGGCGGCGCGCTGAGCCGGGTCGGCGTGCCGCAGTACCCGGAGGGCCCGATCGGGCGCTCGGTGTTCATGCGCAACGTCACCATCACCGGCGGCGTCGCCCCGGCGCGGCACTACATCCCGGAGCTGCTGCCCGACGTGCTCGAGGGCCGCTACCAGCCGGGCCGGGTCTTCGACCGCACGATCGGCCTGTCCGACGTGCCGGCGGGGTACCAGGCGATGGCCGACCGCGAGGCGCTGAAGGTGCTCATCAAGCCGTGAGCGACGCGCCGCGTGAGCCCCGTAAGGGTGGGGGTTCACGCGGCGCGCACCGCGCCCCCATACCTTGGTACGCATGGACATGATCACCCCGGAGCCGCGGCCCGCGTGGGTCGCCGGACGGGCGGAGCAGTGCGCCGAGACCCTCGTCGTGCGGCACCCGGTCGACGGCAGCGAAGTGGCGACCGTGGCGGTGCCCGGCGCGGAGCAGGTGGAGCGCGCCGTGGCGGCCGCCGCGGGGGTCGCGCGGGAGTTCCGCCGCTCCCCCGCGCACGAGCGCGCGGCGGCACTGGAGCACGTCTCGCGCGGGTTGCGGATGCGGGCCGAGGAGATCGCCGAGGTGATCACCGCGGAGAACGGCAAGCCGCTCAAGTGGGCGGAAGCCGAGGTCAATCGCGCGGTTTCGGTGTTCCGCATCGCGTCCGAGGAGGCCCGCCGATTCAGCGGTGACGTGCAGCGGCTCGACGCCGACCCGTCGGGCGACGCGCGCCTGGCGCTCACGCGGCGGGTGCCGCGCGGGCCGGTGCTGGGGATCTCGCCGTTCAACTTCCCGCTGAACCTGGTGGCGCACAAGGTCGCGCCGGCGTTGGCGGTCGGCGCGCCGATCATCGTGAAGCCGGCGCCGCGCACGCCGTTGTCAGCGCTCATCCTCGGCGAGATCCTGGCTGAGACGGATCTGCCGGCCGGCGCGTTTTCCGTGCTGCCGTTGGGAAACGAGGCGACGCAGGCGCTGGTGGCCGACCCGCGGCTGCCCGTGGTGTCGTTCACCGGCTCCGGCCCCGTCGGCTGGTCGATCGCCGACGCGGCGCCGCGCAAGCACGTGGTGCTGGAGCTCGGCGGCAACGCAGCGGCCGTGGTCCTGCGCGATTGGCCCGACCCCGAGGGCGCGGCGCAGCGCATCGCGACGTTCGGCAACTACCAGGCCGGGCAGTCGTGCATCTCGGTGCAGCGCGTGATCGTCGACGCGGCGGTGGCCGAGGAGTTCGTGCCCGCGCTGGTGGAGGCCGTGGAGGCCCAGCAGACGGGTGACCCGTACGACCGCAACACCGACGTCGGCCCGGTCGTCGACGAGGCCGCGGCCGAGCGGATCATCGCGTGGGTCGAGGAGGCCGTGGCGGCCGGCGCGAAGGTGCTCACGGGCGGCACGCGCGAGGGCACGCAGGTCGCGCCGACGCTGCTCACGGACGTGCCGCCGGACGCGCGCGTGTGGTCGGAGGAGGTCTTCGGGCCGGTGCTGGCGGTGTCCGTTGTGGACGGTGTCGACGAGGCCTTCGCTGCCGTCAACGACTCCGCCTACGGGCTGCAGACCGGCGTGTTCACCTCCGACGTGCAGCTGGCGTTCCACGCGTCGGCCGAACTGGAGGTGGGCGGCGTGATCATCGGCGACGTGCCGTCGTACCGCGCGGACCAGATGCCGTACGGCGGCGTGAAGGGTTCGGGCGTCGGACGTGAGGGTGTGCTGGCGGCGATGAACGACCTCACCGAGGAGCAGGTGACGGTGTTCACCGGGGTGGATCTGTAGGGCTCAAGCGGACTGCGCGAACTTGAGGACGCCGTCCGGGTCGTAGGTCTTCGCGACCTGGTCGAGCCGGGCGGCGTTGTCGCCGTAGTACGCGGTTTTCCAGTCGGGCATGGCGGGGTCGACGTAGTTGACGTAGCCGCCGCCCGCGCCCGCGTCGGCGAGACCGCTGACCACAGTGGACACCGACTTGGCGACGCTCGTGTGATTGCCCGTGGTGGCCGGCGCGTAGACCTGGATGCTGGCCAGCGCCTTGCGGTGCGGGAACGCGGTGTCGGCCGGGGCGACGTCGGCGACCGCGCCGCCGAGGCCGTCGATGAGCAGATCCATGCCCTTGTGGCCGGCGGCGAGGTCGCTCACCTTCGCGCCCGCCACCGGGTCGGTGATGATCCGCGACGAGGCCACGAACGTCTGGCGCGCGGAGCTGCCGGAGAAGTAGTTCATGGCGCCGCCGTAGCTGAGGCTCTTCATCGTGCGGCTGGACGGTGCCGCGTTGAGCTTACCCAGCAGGGAGTTGAGCTCGGCGGTGCCGCCGACGAACGCGCCCCCGACCCGGCACGCCACCGGCGAGCCGCCGGACACGACGAGGTTCGACCAGAGCTCGGGCGGGGTCGTCGGGAGCCACTGCTGCCACGCGTCGAGCACGTCGCCGGCCGAGCCGCCCGGGAAGTGCAGCGAGAACACCGTGATCCCGGGTGCGGGATCGGTGCGGAAGGTGAACGACGTGACGATGCCGAAGTTGCCACCCCCGCCGCCGCGCAGCGCCCAGAACAGGTCGGGCTCGGAGTCCGCGCTGGCGGTGCGCAGCTTGCCGTCGGGGGTCACGACCTGGGCGGAGACGAGGTGGTCGCAGGTGAGGCCGTACTTGCGCGCCACGACGCCGATGCCGCCGCCGAGCGTGAGCCCGGCGATGCCGACCGTCGGGCACGAGCCGGCGGGCAGGCAGCGGCCGGCCTTGGCGAGCGCCGCGTAGACGTCGCCCAGCCTTGCCCCGGCGCCGATCACGACCTGGTCGCCCTGGACCTGGACGCTCGACATGCCGCCGACGTCGACGATCAGGCCGCCGTCGGGCACCGAGTAACCGGCGTAGCTGTGTCCCCCGCTGCGGGCGGCGATCGGCAGCCGTTGCGCGGCGGCTTCGAAGCAGGCCTGCACGTCTTCCGGCTTGCGCACCTTCGCCACGGCGGCCGGGGTGTGGCCGTCGAAGAGCGGGTTGAAGCCCCGCTTGGCCGTGGCGAACCCGCTGTCGGTGGGCAGCAGGAGGTCGCCGCTGAGCTTGCTCCTCAACGCGTTCCAGTCCGGCGGTCCGGACGGCTTCGTCGATGTCGGCGGCACCGGTGTCGTCTTGGTCGGCGTGGCCGTCGCCGGTGGCTGCCCGGTCGGCGCCGAGCCCGGCGCACACGCGGCGGCCACCGCACCGAGGGTGGCGAGCCCGGCGGCCCGCAGCAACGTCCTTCTCCCGACAGTCATGTTTGATCAGACGTTCCGGACAGCGGGGTGGTTCATCGGATCGCCCGAGCGAGTGTCGGTCAGCTCAGCAAGCAGGTCCCGGCTTGAGCCATGAACCGCTTGGTGGCCGGGTCCTTCGCGAGGGTAGCCCTGGCGGTTTGCAGTGCCGCTTCGACCTCGGTGCTGATCGCCTCGACGGCGTCGCCGAAGGTGCTGCTGTCGGTGGTCGGCAGCTGGTCCGCGTGCCGTTGGGCCTGGGTGAGTGCGGCTTCGAGCTTGCCGTAGGTCGCGGACAGCCGGTCGCGCGCGGGGCTCGCCGGGGCGGCGGCGACCTTCGCCTCGTTGTCGTGCACGATCTGGACCATGGCCGCCGTGAGCCGCGCGGCGGTCTGCTGGTCCTGCTGACGTTGAGCGGGATCACCGTGGGTGTTGACCGCTTGGGCGCCGAGGTTCCGCAGCGCCGTCCGCGAATCCCGGAGCCCGTTGCAGAAGGCGCCCACCCAGTGCCAGGCCAGCTCTTCGGCCGGGGACAGGGTCGGAGCCGCCGGCTTCGACGGGGCGGGAGCGGGCGGCGGGGCGGCCGCGCAGCCCGAGACCGTCAACGCGACCGACACAACGAGGAGTGAGAACCGCCGCACGAGCCGAGCCTTTCTAGGAGCAGACCGCGTAGTCGCGCAGGAAGCGGCCCGTCGCGGGTTCCGCGGCGAACACCTGGCGCGCGGCTTCGAAGGAGGTGTGGACCTGGCCGGCGTCGGTCTGGAGCTGGGGGCCGAACGTGGCGGCGGCGGAGGGCGACAGCTGGGCGACGCGCTGCTGGATCCGGGTGAGATCGTCCCGCAGCTGGGCGTACACGCCGGTCAGGCGGTCGCGGGCAGAGCTCGGCGGGGCGCTCGCGACGTGGGCCGCGTTGGTCTTCACCACCTGCGCCAGGGTGGTCAGGTTCTGGAGCGCGTCCTGCTGGGCCTGCTGCCGCTCGGCGGTGGTGGCGTCGACCATCGCCGCGTACGGGATGTCGTTGAAGCCGGTGTTCTTCAGCGACAGCAGAGCTGCCGACGGGCCGCTGCAGAACTCGCCCACCCAGTGGTAGGCGGTGTTGTCCACCGGCGAGGACGACGCCGGCGAAGGAGCGGGAGCAGGCGGGGTCGCCGAGCAGCCCGAAACCACCACCGCGGCCAGCACAGCCGCAACCGAAGACCAGCGCACGAAAGCCGTCCCTTCCCCAGTACCCGGCAAAGCCAAGCACAACGGGAAAAACCGCCTCACACCAGGGACTTGAACTCCGGCACGGGGCCGTCCAGCGCGGCGCCGGGGCCGCGGCCCGACAGCCACGCCAGGAGGTCGCCGGGGGTGCCCGTGACGAGGCCGGCGGAGCCGTCGGCCATGGTCCACGTGTGGGTGCCGTCGGTGAGGCGGATCGGGGGCAGGTCGCCGAGGTACATGTTGATCATGTTGGTCACGACGTCGTCGACGTAGTCGCCCAGCAGGGAGCACGCGCTGGTGAAGTCGTGGCCGGCGTCGAGGTCGACGAGGTGGATGGTGGTCTCCGCGAGGCGCAGTGTGAGGGCATCGGCGCCGGTGATGGCCTGGCCGCCGCGGCCGCGGACGGGCGCGGTCCACGCGTGGTCCGGCAGCGAAGCGGCCAGGTCCACGAGCCGCTCCCCCGACGTGACGACGTCGGCGAGGATCTCGGTGGCACCGCGGGTGGCGCCGGCGTTGATGTCGTCGTCGCGGGCGGTGCCGGGGCCGTACATGGGGTGCTCGACACCGGTGGCCGCCCAGGTCAGGAGGTTGCCGACGGCGTCGGCGTTGCGGGCCAGGTGCGAGAGCAGGTGCGCGCGCGTCCAGCCGGGCAACGCGCTCGGCGCGCGCACCGCGGTCTCGTCGAGGGAGCCGATGACCACGGCCCACTCGTCCTGCAGTTCCTTCACGCGGGTCAACGCCGTTGTCGTCACCCGGCGATCGTAGGAGCTATCGGCCGTGGGAGCTATCGGCGCAGCGCGGCCGGGGCGTCGGAGGGAACCGCCGGGTTCTTCGGCGCCACCGCGTCCAACCGTGCGTACGCCGCGTCCTGCGCCGGTCGCTGGTCAACCTCACCCTTGTTGGGCCAGAACGAGAACGCCCGCTCGGCCTGCGCCGTGATCGTCAGCGACGGGTTCACGCCGAGGTTGGCCGTGATCGCCGAACCGTCCACAACGGACAGTCCCGGGTAGCCGTAGACCCGGTGGTACGGATCGATCACGCCGGACTCCGCGCTGTCGCCGATCGGCACGCCGCCGATGAAGTGGGCCGTGAGCGGGATGTCGAAGATCTCGCCCCACGTGCCGCCCGGCATCCCGCCGATGCGCTCGGCCGTGCGGACGTTGGCCTCGTGCCCGGCCGGGATGAAGCTCGGGTTGGGCTCGCCGTGACCCTGCTTCGACGTGTACTTGCGCCGCCCGAAGAGCCCGGGCCGCGTGTACGTGGTGATGGAGTTGTCGAGGCTCTGCATCACCAGCAGGATCACGGTGCGTTCGCTCCAGCGGTAGCCGTTGAGCAGCTTCGCGGACTGCAGCGGGTGCTTGACCAGGAACGTCAGCGCCTGGCGCCAGCGCGGCACCGGCGAAGCGCCGTCGGTGGCGACGGTCTGCAGCAGGCTCATCGCGTTGCTGCCCTTGCCGTAGCGCACGGGCTCGATGTGGGTGTTCTCGTCGGGGTGGATCGACGACGTGATCGCCACACCGCGGCTGAAGTCGCGCGCGGAGTCGACCGCGGTGCGCGCGGCGCCGATGATCGCCTCGGAGTTCGTGCGCGTCAGCTCGCCGAGCCGACGCGACAACCGCGGCAACGCACCCGTGTCCTTCATGCGGTGCAACAGGTTCTGCGTGCCCCACGTGCCCGCGGCGAACACGACCTGGCCCGCCGTCACGGTGGTGCTGAAGCGCTTCGAGCGCGTGCCGGTCTTCTGCAACGTCACGCGGTAGCCATCGCCCACCGGCTCGACCGAGGAGACGGTCGTCAGCGGGATGACCTTGGCCCCGTCCTGCTCGGCGAGGTAGAGGTAGTTCTTGACCAGCGTGTTCTTCGCGCCGACGCGGCAGCCCGTCATGCAGGCGCCGCACTCGGTGCAGCCGACGCGGTCGGGCCCGGCGCCGCCGAAAAACGGGTCGCGCACGGTCTCGCCGGGCTTGCCGAAGTACACGCCCACCGGCGTCGGGTGGAACGACTCGCCCACACCCATGTCCTTGGCGACGTCACGCATCACCACGTCGGACGGCGTCAGCGTCGGGTTCGTGACCACCCCGAGCATCCGGCTCGCCTGGTCGTAGTGCGGCGCGAGCTCCGCCTCCCAGTCGGTGATGTGCGCCCACTGGCGGTCGGCGTAGAACGGCTTCAGCGGGCGGTACAACGTGTTCGCGTACACCAGCGACCCACCACCGACGCCCGCGCCGGCCAGCACCATCACGTCGTTGAGCATGTGGATGCGCTGGATGCCGAAACACCCGAGCTGCGGCGCCCACAGGTACCGCTTGAGGTCCCACGACGTCTTCGCGAACTCGTCGTCCGCGAACCGCCGCCCCGCCTCCACCACGGCGACGCGGTAGCCCTTCTCGGTGAGCCGCAGCGCCGCCACGCTGCCCCCGAACCCGGACCCGACCACGACGACGTCGTAGTCGGGCCCGCCCTGCGCTGTGGTGGTGTTACTGGCAGTCACAGGTCCGAGCGTAACCCGGGGATGTCCTTCTGACCAGAGGTAAGTTACTCGCCGGTTACATGGCCGAACCGCGGAAGCCGGACTCGGCCAACCGATACGATGCCCGCCGATGACGGTGAATTCGGTCCGAGCCCGGCGACGGGCCGGCGAGGCGAGCCAGACCGGCTTGAAGGTGCGCCTGCGCGAGATCCGCCCCGCCGACCACCGCGTGCTCGCCGGATTCGACCGCGACGCGGCGCGTGGCCACGACCTGCGCCTCGGCGGCTACCGGCACTGGGCCGCGCACCGCGGCCGGGTCGCCGACTCCGGCGACGACTTCCACTTCGCCATCGAGGCGCGGCACAGCCGGGCCGTGGTCGGGTCCATGTGGATCCAGGCCGATCCGGCGACGCGCCGCTTCAGCTACGGCATCGGGATCGGCCCGCAGCACCGCCGTTGCGGGTACGCCGCCGACGCCGTCACCGTGCTGCTCACGGTCATGTTCGAGCAGCGCGGCTACCGCGAGTGCGTGGTGAGCGTGAACGGCGCCAACTTCGCTTCCCTTGCGCTGCACGGAGAACTCGGCTTCCGCGAGGAGGGCCGGCCACGCGACACCGAGCTGCGCCTCGGGGAGGTGCGATATCCCGTCCTGATGGGACTCACCGCGGCCCGGTTCGCTGCGCACCAGCGGCGCGGTCCCCTGCGTCCCGAGCGCGGACGGCATTGGCGCACCCCGAGGCGCGGCCGGCACTGGGCGTCCCGCACAGCGTCCTGAAAGCCTGAAGTCCTGAAAGCCTGAAGTCGTGAAAGAGGCCCCCACGTCCAGGACGCGGGGGCCTCGGCAAGCGAACGATCAGCGGCGGACCGTCAGCCCGACCCGCTGGAACTCCTTCAGGTCCGAGTACCCCGTCTTCGCCATCGCGCGGCGCAGGGCGCCGAAGAGGTTCACCACGCCCTCGGCGTCGGACGACGGGCCGAAGAGCAGCGTCTTCAGGTCCACCGCGTAGTCGGAGTCCGGGCCGGCCACGACGCGCGAGCGGGGCAGCGACGGGTGGGCCGCGGCGGCGGTCCAATAGAGGCCCTGGCCGGGGGCGTCGGAGGCGGTCGCCAGGGGCGCGCCGAGCATCACGGCGTCGGCGCCGCAGGCGATGGCCTTGGCGATGTCGCCCGAGGTGGTCATGCCGCCGTCGGCGAGGACGTGGACGTAGCGGCCGCCGGTCTCGTCGAGGTAGTCGCGGCGGGCGGCCGCGGCGTCGACGATGGCGGTGGCCATGGGGACACCGATGCCGAGCACGCGGTCGGTGCTGGTGACGCCCGGGGTGTAGCCGTGGCCGACGATCACGCCCGCCGCGCCGGTGCGCATGAGGTGCATGGCCGTGCGGTAGTCGCTCACGCCGCCGGCGATCACGGGCACGTCGAGGCGGCCGATGAACTCCTTGAGGTTGAGCGGTTCCGCGTCGCGCTCCACGTGTTCGGCGGAGATGATCGTGCCCTGCACCACGAGGATCTCGACGCCGGCGGCCAGCAGGTCGGGGGTGAGCTCGGCGGCGTGCTGCGGGCTCACGCGCGCGGCCACCGTGACGCCCGACTCGCGGACGGTCTTGATCGCCTCGCTCAGCAGGTCGAGCCGGACCGGCGCGGCGTGCAGCTCCTGCAGCTCACGGACGACGGCCGTGGGGTCCTCGGTGTCCTCCGCGGCGCGGACCAGCCGGAAGATGGCGTCCTCGACGTTGGCGTGGCGCGCCCACAGGCCCTCGGCGTTGAGCACGCCCAGGCCGCCCAGCTCACCGATCGCGACGGCCGTGCCCGGCGACACGATGGCGTCGGTCGGGTGCGTGACCAGCGGCAGGTCGAAGCGGTACGCGTCGATCTGCCACGAGGTCGACACCACCGACGACGACCGCGTGCGCCGCGAGGGCACGATCTCCACGTCATCGAGGTCATACGCCCGCCGAGCGGTGCGACCCATCCCGATCTCGACCAGATCCCGCACGTGATGTCCCTTCTCGCACCGACGACAACGTCGTCCATTGTCGCTAGTCCGCGTGGGTGACCAACGCACGGGGCCTCTTTCGAGGGCGAACAACCGCAGGTTGTGCACCACGTCACGAGGTTGTTTGCCACCGCCGTTTCGCGCGCTGTTGGATGCGTCGGACGACAACAGGGGGACGAGAGTGGCGCTGGGGCAGGACTTCCGGAGGTTGTGGCTCGCATACGCCACGAGCACCGCGGGCACGTGGCTCGCGCTCGACGCGTTCCCGTTCATCGCCGTGACGGTGCTCCACAGCAGCACCACCGAGGTCTCGGTGCTCGCCGCGGCGGGCCTGGCCGTCGGCGCGCTGATCGCCGTGCCGCTCGGGCCGTGGGTGGAGTTCCGGCGCAAACGACCGGTGCTGGTCGCGATGGACCTCCTGCGGTTCGTCGCGTTGCTCACCCTGCCGCTCGGGTACGCGCTCGGCGGGCTCACGTTCGGGCAGCTCGTGGCCGTGTCGGTGGTCGTGGCGGCCGCGGACATCGTGTTCACCGCGGCCAGCGGCGCCTACCTCAAGGGCCTGGCCACCGGTGAGGACCTGCTCGTGGCCAACGGCCGGTTCGAATCGACGCAGTGGACCGCCACCGCCGTCGGGCCGCCGTCGGGCGGGGCGTTGATCGGCGTGTTCGGACCACTCACGACGGTGGTGCTCGACAGCGTGAGCTACCTGCTGTCCGCGCTCGCGATCGGCGCCATCCGCACGCCCGAGCCGCCGCCCACCGCGCGTCCGGCGACAGTCCGGACCAGGGACGTGCTCGACGGCTGGCACTACATCCTCGGTCACCCGCGGCTGCGCGCGTTGTTCCTCAACACCACGCTGGTGAACGGCCTGATCATGGCGACCTCGCCCCTGCTCGCGGTCCTGCTCCTGCGCGAGCTCGGGTTCGCGGCGTGGCAGTACGGGCTGGCGTTCGGCGTGCCGTGCCTGGGCGGGCTGCTCGGCTCACGGCTGTCGCGCCGCATCACCGCGCGCTTCGGCCCGGACCGCGTGCTGCTGGTCACCGGGACGCTGCGCGTGATCTGGCCGGTGGCGCTCGGGTTCACCCCGCGTGGGCTCGCCGGGCTGGGGTTCGTGATGCTCGTGGAGTTCGGGCTGATCCTCACCATCGGCATCTTCAACCCGGTGTCCGCCACCTACCGGTTGCAGGAGACGGAAACCTCGCGCGCCGCCCGCGTGCTGTCGGCGTGGAGCATCACCGGCGGCGCGACGCGGGCCGCGCTGACGCTGGTGTGGGGCGCGCTCGGCGCGTGGCTCGGCACGCGCGAAGCGATCGGCCTGGCTGGGCTGCTGATGCTGGCCACGCCCGTGCTGCTGTGGCGGGTCAGAACAACGTCGCGCCCGCCACGGCCCCCGCGATCGCGGAAAGCAGGCCCACCGCGAGCGACACCGGCAGCGCCCGTTTCCCGCCCCGCACCATGAGGAACACCGCGTAGGCCAGCACGATCACCCCGACCAGGCCACCCCACACCGGCCCGATCAACGACGACGTGCGCACCCCGACCACCTCGTCGCCGCGGCGCACCTCGCGCACCGCGCCGGACCGGTTCGAGCGCGTGAGCTCCACCGCGGTGCCGACGCGGGTGTCGAGCGCCGGATCCACGCTCAGCATGTCGACGTTCTCGCCGCCCTCCGTGAGGAACCGCAGGACGTAGCGCGTGGGCGGGTTGTCGGGGTCGCGCACCTCGTCGCAGCTCACGACGTGGGCCGCCTCGACGTGCGACGGCCCGGCGACCTGAACCACGACGCCGGCCCCGACGGCCGCCGGCATGGCGAAGCCGACGACGACCACGAACAACTCGGCGAGACGATCCGCTTTCACCGCACCACTCAGCCGCACCGCGGCCGTCGCCGTGAGGGGACAAATGCCGCTCAGCGTTCGGGGCCCCGGAATCCGCGTCAGAAGGAGACGCGCTCCACGGAATCCGTTCGCAGCACCGACTCCTGCTGGAACAGCTTCTTGTAGTCCGTGCGGATCTGCTCGAGGTCGGTGTCGGCGTCACGATCGTCGAACGGGTACAGGATCACGAGGACGATCGAGTGCTCGCGCGTGATCTCACCCGACGCGATCCGGTACTGGCCCGTGCCTTCGAGCTGGGTGAAGCCGTCGGGGAAGCGCGGGGTGACGTCCTTCGCGGTGAAGTCGGCGAAGTCCGCTTCGCTGACCACGCCGCCGTCCGGCTTGCCCGTGCCGAAGTAGAGCTCGGTGCGTTTCCAGACGTCGCCGCGATCAGCGGTCGCGGGCGCGGGGGTATTGACCGGCGCGGCCACCGCCGCTCCCCCGCCGGCGCCCAGCAGTGCCGCCGCCGTGACCATCAGCACAACCCGTCGTGAAATGGACATCCCGCCCGCCCCCTCCGAGAAAGATCAACGTCTCGAAGTGTGCCGGGACGGGCGGGATGTCCGGAAGATCCGAACGAGTTACCGCGCGGAGTAGTTCGGGGCCTCGACGGTCATCGTGATGTCGTGCGGGTGGCTCTCCTTCAGCCCGGCCGCGGTGATGCGGACGAGCTGCGCCTCCTGCAGCTGCGGGATCGTCTCGGCGCCCGCGTAGCCCATGCCCGCGCGCAGGCCGCCGACGAGCTGGTGCACGACGTTGGCGAGCGGCCCGCGGAATGGGATGCGGCCTTCGATGCCCTCCGGGACGAGCTTGTCCTCGTTGAGCACGTCGTCCTGCGCGTAGCGGTCCTTGGAGTACGACTTGCCCTGGCCGCGCGACTGCATCGCACCGAGCGAGCCCATGCCGCGGTAGACCTTGAACTGCTTGCCGCCGACGAGGATCAGGTCGCCGGGCGACTCGGCGGTGCCGGCGAGCAGGCTGCCCAGCATCACCGTGGACGCACCGGCCGCGATGGCCTTGGCGATGTCGCCGGAGTACTGGATGCCGCCGTCGCCGATCACCGGGATGCCGGCCGGGCGGCAGGCCTGGTCGGCCTCGTAGATCGCGGAGATCTGCGGCACGCCGACACCGGCGACGATGCGCGTGGTGCAGATCGAGCCCGGGCCGACGCCGACCTTCACGCCGTCCACGCCCGCGTCGACGAGCGCCTGCGCGCCCGCGCGCGTGGCGACGTTGCCGCCGACGATGTCGACGGTGTCGCCCAGCTCCTTCTTCAGCAGCTTCACGGTCTCGACGACGGCGCGGGAGTGGCCGTGGGCGGTGTCGACCATCAGCACGTCGACGCCGGCCTCGGCCAGCGTCATCGCGCGCTTGTGCCCGTCGGCGCCGACGCCCACGGCCGCGCCGACGATCAGGCGGCCGTCGGTGTCCTTGGTGGCGTTGGGGTACTGCTCGGTCTTCACGAAGTCCTTGACCGTGATCAGGCCGCGGAGCTTGCCCGCGCCGTCGACGATCGGCAGCTTCTCGATCTTGTGCCGGCGCAGGAGGCCGAGGGCCGCGTCGGCCGTGACGCCGACCTGCGCGGTGATCAGCGGCGCCTTCGTCATGACGTCGCTGACCAGACGCGTGTAGTCCACCTCGAACCGCATGTCGCGGTTGGTGATGATGCCCACGAGCGAGCCGGACGCGTCGGTCACGGGGACGCCCGAGATGCGGAAGCGGGCGCAGAGGGCGTCGACCTCGGCCAGCGTGTCGTCGGGCGAGCAGGTGACCGGGTCGGTGACCATGCCGGCTTCGGACCGCTTCACCACCTCGACGGCGGCGGCCTGCTCGTCGATCGGCAGGTTGCGCTGCAGCACGCCGATGCCACCCTGGCGCGCCATGGCGATCGCCATGCGGGCCTCGGTGACGGTGTCCATGGCGGCGGAGACCAGGGGAACGTTGAGGGTGATGTTGCGCGTGAGGCGGGTGCTGGTGTCGACCCCGCTGGGCACCACGTCGGATTCGGCCGGCAGAAGCAGCACGTCGTCGAAGGTCAGGCCCAGCATCGCGAACTTGCTGGGCACGGGGGCGGTGATGCTTTCGCTGGTCATAGCGGGCGAAGGGCCTTCCTGGCGGGGGTGAGCGATCTGGCCGAGGGGCTGGCTGAGCCTTCCCCTCATGATATCCGGGCTCCGCCCCTGACCCGGGTGGGTGGGGACGGGCGCCACACGGCGGGTACCGTGCAGGCCGTGCCGCACGACGTGTTGCCCCCCGACCCCTTCGCGGACGACCCGGACGACCCGGCCCGGGCGTTCCTCGACCCCGAAGACCAGCTGGACGAGCCCATCAGCCCGGACGAACGCACCGAGCTGCTGGCCGACCTCTCCGACCTGGCGGTGTACCAAGCCCTCCTGGAGCCTCGCGGCGTCCGCGGCATCGTCGTGGACTGCGGCGAATGCGACGAACCCCACTACCACGACTGGCACCTCCTGCGCGCCAGCCTCGAACAGCTCCTCGCGGACGGCCGCATGCGCCCCCACGAACCGGCCTTCGACCCGAACCCCGGCGACTACGTGAGCTGGGACTACTGCCGCGGCTTCGCCGACGGCGTGACGGCGAACGAGAGCGCGTACTGAGCTTTGCGGTTGCGCTGAACGGCCCTGGTGAGACTGCTCACCAGGGCCGTTCTCGTCTCGGTGGCCCGCGCTCGAACGACCCTGGTGACCTTCGTGTCACCGGGGCGGTTCGGCTGTTGTCGGGTTTGCCGCTGCGGGTGGGAGCCCGGGGCTTCTGACCAGACGCGGCAGCAAGGACGCAGCCCGCCCTCCCAGGGGGCCATCCCCAGCCCAGTCTATCGGCCACCCCCGACAAAACCGCTGTTCAAGCCGCCGAAGCGCGAAGCTGTCCACAACTTGGCAACTCTGTGGACAACCGGTCGCCCACCCCTGCCGGCAACACCCGCTCACGAAAAACGCCCCGGCCTGAGCCAGGGCGTTTTTCGATGCTGAGCCTTACGGGTTCTCCGACGTGTTGCTCTGGCCGCCGACGCTGTTCTGGCCGCCGACGGTCCCGCTTTCCGAGGACTCGTTGCGGGGGCTGCCACTGCCGCTGCCGGGGTCGTTGCCCGTGACGTCGGTGGGCGTCGTGGACGGCGGCGGCGTGACGGTGGTGGTGTCCGGGGGCGGCGGAGGCGGAGGCGGCGGTACGACGCTGGTCGTGTCCGGCTGGCTGGTGGAGCCGGTGCCGGGCAGGGACGTCGGCTGGCCGCTCGGCTGCTGCGACGCCGTGCTGGCCGGGTTGTTGGCCGGCGGCGGCGTGGCCGGGTTGTTCGGCGGGTTCTGGCCCCCCGTGGTGGGCGCGATCGGGTCACCGAGCTGGGCGGCGAGCTGGCGGTGCTGCTCCAGCAGCTGGTCGCGGTTCTCGTCGTCGGTGACCTGGTTCAGGGCGGCCTGCGCGTCGTCGAGGGCCTTGCGGGCATCGGCGAGGCGGTTGTCGGCCAGGGCGAGGTTGGCCTTCTCGAGGTCGAGCTTCGCCGCGGCGGCGGCTTCGACCGAGTGGGCGTGGTCGGTGTAGAGGACCTTGGTCAGGCCCCACAGCGTGTCGCCCGGCTGGGCGTCGCGGGCGGCGAGGCCGGTGCCGGCGAACGCGATGGCCACCGCGGCGCACGCGGCGGCGACCGGCACCAGGATGCGGCGCCGGCGGCTGCGGTCGGCGCGTTTGCGTGCGAGCGAAGCGGTCTTCACCGTGGTGACGGCCGTGTCGACGTCGACCAGCTCGGCCAGCGGCTCGCTGTCGATGTCGCGGCGCCACGCGAGCAGCAGCGCGTTGAGCTCCTGGTCACCGAGCCCGTCGGCGATGGCCGGGTCCGTGCCTCCGAGCGCGTCGAGCAGCGCGTCGTCGGCCTGGATGGCCGTGAGGTCACCGTCGGCTTCCGGGTCGTAGGCCGTCATGCCGCTCGTGAACGCGGACGGCGACAGGTCACGATCGTCGTCGTGATCAGTCACTCAGATCACCTCCTCGGCGGCGAGCACCTTACGCAGGCGGGCAAGCGCTCGGTGCTGGGCCACTCGAACGGCACCCGGCGTCGACCCGACGGCCTCCGCGGTCTCTTCCGCCGACAAGCCCACCACGACACGCAGCACGACGATCTCGCGCTGTTTGTCGGGGAGCACCTGCAGCAGCTGTGCCATCCGCTCGTTCAGCTCGCCCTGCAACGCGCGCTGCTCCGGACCGACGCCGACCTCGACCTCGTCGGGGACCTCGGCCACCGGCTCAGCCCGGTTACGGGCCGCCGCGCGATGCGCGTCGGCCACCTTGTGCTGGGCGATCCCGTAGACGAAAGCCAGGAACGGGCGGCCTTGTTCACGGTACGAAGGCAATGCCGTGAGCACCGCGAGACACACCTCCTGCGCAACATCGTCTGCCGAAGCGAACGAACGCTCCTGCCTGCCAACCCGAGCACGGCAATACCGCACTACCAGGGGGCGGATGGCCGCCAGTAGCCGGTCCACCGCCTGAGGATCTCCCTCTACGGCAGCGGCGACCGGCTCATCCAGTCCATCCCCCACATTGGCCATCGCAGACAACAGTCCCAGTGTTACGTGTAGGCGTGCAAAGAATCCGGCGCGTGGTCATCGTGCCCCGCCCGCCGGTGACAGTTACCGTACCGTCGGCGACCTCTCCGACAACCGCCAGAGGTGGTCACCGGCGTGCCGCGTCGTGGACCCGGCCGCACCGCACACGTCCATCAGAGGACCAACGAGCGGCTGACCTGCGGGGTACGGCTTGCTGCCCGGGAGAGTGGCGCCGGCTGGGAGCCTGCCCGAGCGGTGGGGACGAAGGCGACGAACGTGACAGGTGACACATCCGTCACCGATGACACAGGTCAAGACCCGAGGACACAGGTACGGGCCAGGGCGGCAACCCTGGCCCGTCGTCACCGTGGCATCAGAACGGACAACCTGTCACGCAGAGCGTGGTCTAGCAGTTACTTGGCTTCAGGACACGAGGCCACGGCGGAAACCGTGGGCCACGGCCTGGGCGCGGTCGCGGACGCCGAGCTTGCGGAACAGCCGCCGCGCGTGCGTCTTCACCGTGTCCTCGGACAGGTACAGCTCACGGCCGATCTGGCCGTTGCTCTTGCCCTGGCTCATGCCGCGCAGCACCTGCAGCTCGCGCTCGGTGAGCTGCACGCCGGGGTCCGACGGCTGGCGCGGCGCCGGCACCGAGGTGCTGGCGAGCGTGTGGGCCAGTGCGGCGACCAGCTCGGGGCGCGAGGCGTCCCAGCGGAGGTAGCCGCGGGCACCGCCGGCGATGGCGGCGGCGATGCTGCCGGCGTCGTCGGGGGCACCGAAGACGATGACGTTCGCCTGGGGGTTCGCGGAGACGAGCCGCCGAGTGGCTTCGACGCCCGTCGGGACCGCGCGCTGCGTCCCGACCAGCACGACGTCGACCGGCTGACGGGTGTACCGGGCCAGCAGCTCGTCACCGTGCGCTACGCAGTCGATGCGACTGACCCCTGGGACCGCGGACATCACACGGGTGAGCCCTTCGCGGACACTGCGTCGGTCGTCGCAGATCAAGACCGTCGTCACGGGGTTTCCTTCCTGCAGCCGGGTGACATTCCACTTCCCCTATCGGACGCTTTAGCCCGAACCTTGACACGATCCGGTGGCTTTTTTTGAAGTTTCTTAGCCCGGATGCCGGAACGGCGTTTCCAGAGGGCTCAACCCGGCCTGTCGGGCACCCACGGTGAATCCTCTGCGATCCGCATCACGCAAGGATCTGCGTGCCGTAACACTGCGTGCAACACCTCGCGGCTTCTGAATCGATACTTCTCGGCGTGTCCGGGGTCCAGATCGGCCGCCACGCGTGTCGCCACCCAAATAAGTGAATAGAGTTCGTATTTCTCGGCGGTCATGGCGGCATTTGTGACGACGTCGAGTGCAGTAGCGCGTTGCTCCGGTTCCCCGGCCGTCGCGAGTGCGACTCCGAACACGATGTCGGATTTGACGATGTGCCGGTGCGAGCCGCGCACCCGCGCCGTTTCCGCAGCTCGCCGCGCAGGCTCGAGCGCCTCCCCCGGACGGCCGGCGGCCAGCGCGATCTCGGCGCCGACCCAGCCGCCACGGACGGTGGCGCGCCAGCGATCGTCCGCCTCCGCCGCGCGGGCGGACAGGCGCCGGGCGGCGGTGAGCCGGCCCAGGGCGAGGTTGTCGGCGGCCAGGCCGAGCAGGGCGTCGGCTCGTGCGCCGGCCACGTCGAGGCCGTCCGGGTCCGGCTGCGAGCGGGCGCCGTCCAGCGCTACCAGCGCCTCCCCGTCCAGCGCCCGCGCAGCGACGTGCCCGCCGAGCTGACGGCGGTGCGACGCCAGCGTGGTCGCGGCCAGCGAGGCGATCACGGGGTCGGCGCTCCGGCGCAGGTCGGCCAGCGCCGTGGCCGCGGCGGCGTAGCGGCCCTGGGCGCCGAGCACGACGGCGGCCAGCAGCCGCTGCCGGGGCTCGGCGGAGCGCGGCGCGGTGACGGGCACCGGCGGCGGCACGAGATCGCCGAACGCGAGCTCGGCGAGGAAGGTTCGGAGCACGGGACCTTTCTAGCGCCCCGCCCCGACAAGAACGTGCTCGACGCGGCCCGCGGCGGCCGGCAGGTCGGCGAGCAGCTCGACCTTGTCGGGCAGCGTGGCGACGTCCCAGCCGGGCCCGCACGCGAACAGCCGGCTGCGCTGACGGCCACGGGACACCCGCGCGAACAGCCGCGGGTCCGCCACGTCACGCCGGTGCGCCCAGAGGACCACGGCGGCGGGCGCGCTGCGTCGCACAGCCACCGCCAGGACCTCAGCGGGCAGCGGCACGCCGAACAGCTGGGCGCCGATCCGCCGCCCCGCCAGCGCCGCCGCGAGCGCGTAGACGGGCATGGTGTCGCGTTCCTCGGGCACGCAGGCGAGCAGCACCGGACGCAGGTTGAGGGGCGCGTCGAGCACGGGCGTCGCGCGCACGAGCGCCGCGTAGACGCACTCGGCCAGCAGGTACTCGACCTCGGCGCCGGCGCTGACCCCGCGCCAGCGCGCACCGAGGGCCGTGAGCACTGGTTCGACCACCCCCGACCACGCGGCGAGCACGCCGAGCTCGTCGAGGGCCTCGGCGAGCATGCGCTGCACGGCGCCGACGTCCATGGCCAGCGCGGCCGTGCTCAGGCGGCGGGCCAGGCGCGACGGGACCTCGCCGTCGGCGGGCGCGGGGTGCGCCGGCGTCGCGGGTTCGTCGGCGGGCGGGACGATCTCCGTGCGCGGCATCTGCTGCAGCGCGTAGCGGGCGGCCTCGGCGGTCGAGGCGCCGCGCAGCAGGGCGCGCTGCATGAGCTCGAGGCGGTCGATGTCGGAGCTGCCGTAGCGGCGGTGCCTGCCGTCGGTGTGGCGGCTGGGGCCCAGCCCGTAGCGGCGGTCCCAGGTACGGAGGGTCGACGGGGCGACCCCGAGCCGGCGAGCGACCGAGGCCACCGGCAGGGTGGGTTCTCCTTCACGAGCTCCGGATCCCACCCGGCCAATATCCAGGCCCGCGAGAGTCACGGCAACCGGAGCCAAAACCCCTGCTCACCATTCCGGGGGATGCCTAACGGCTGAATCATCCCGAAGCTCTTGAACAACTATTGGCGCGCTTCTAACGTTACCGCCGTTGCACCGAATGGAGTATCGGCACCACAGCAGAGCAGCTAATGGCATCGACCGGATGACGGAGGCGGTCAGGATGGCAGACACGCGCAGGCTCCCCGGTCCCAACGCAGATATGTGGGACTGGCAGCTGGAGGGGTCGTGTCGGGGGATGGACAGCGCGGCGTTCTTTCACCCGGACGGCGAGCGGGGGCCGGCTAGGGCACGCCGTGAGGCCAGGGCGAAGGCGGTCTGCCTGGCCTGCCCGGTGCTCGACATGTGCCGGCGGCACGCACTGGCCGTGCACGAGCCCTACGGCATCTGGGGCGGACTGTCGGAGTCCGAGCGGGAGAACCTGATCAAGCAGGACAAACGAGCGCTGAGCATGTCCGGCGGCTGAGCGCGCTCACGAACTCACGGCAGGGGCGGTGTCCACTTCGGACGCCGCCCCTGTCGCGTTCTCCGTGGCACCAGGCCAGCACAGCATCGCCGCGTCGATGATCGCGGTGAGCCCGGGCAGGTCCACGCCGTCACGGGCCTGCATCGACAGGCCGAACAAGACCGTGGCGTAGTACGCGCCGAGCGCCTCCACGTCGACGGTTTCGGCGAGCTCACCGGCCTCGATCCCGCGGCGCAGGCGGGCCCGGACCAGGTCCCGGACCTCCTCGCGCTGCGCCTTGAGATACGCGCACACGCCCTGGTTCGAGGGTGAGCAGTTCGTGGCGGCGAGCACGACCATGCAGCCTGTGGGGTGCTCGGGATCCACGTACGTGCGGGCGTTGTCGCGAAGCATCGCTTCGATGGCCTCGCGTGCCGTTGGCTCTTCACGCAGCGCGCGGGGCGTGTAGCTGCCGTACGTCTCGCCGTAGCGCTCGACCGCTTCGCGGAACAGCGCCTCCTTGCCACCGAAGGCCGCGTACAGGCTCGGCGGGTTGATGCCCATGGCGCCGGTCAGATCGGCCAGCGACGTGCCCTCGTAGCCGCGCTCCCAGAACACGAACATCGCCTGGGTCAGGGCGTGCTCCCGGTCGAACGCGCGTGGCCGGCCTCGCGGTGACATGGACCACCTTCTTTAGCGAGCGATACAGAAAAACTTGACGGCCCCATGGTACGGCGTCTTTTATGTAGTCATCGATACAGAAAGGTGACACATGGGTTCGCTCAACGGCAAGGTCGCACTGGTCACCGGCGGTAGCCGGGGCATCGGCGCGGCGATCGCGAAACGGCTGGCCGAGGACGGCGCCGACGTCGCGATCACGTACGAACGCTCGGCGGACAAGGCGGCCAAGGTGGTCGCCGGGGTCGAGGAGCTGGGCCGGCGCGGCCTCGCCCTGCAGGCCGACTCCGCGGACGCCGCCGCGGTGACGGCGGCCGTCGACCGGGTCGCCGAGGAGCTCGGCGGACTCGACATCCTGGTCAACAACGCCGGCGTCTCCATCGCGGCACCGCTCGACGAGCTCTCCCTCGCCGACATCGACCAGACGCTCTCGGTGAACGTGCGCGCCGTGCTGGTCGCCACGCAGGCGGCCCTGAAGCACCTCCCCCGCGGCGGCCGCGTGGTCTCGATCGGCAGCGACCTGGCCGAGCGCGTGCCGTTCCCGGGGATGAGCGTGTACTCGGCGAGCAAGGCGGCGCTGATCGGCTTCACGCGTGGCCTGGCGCGCGACCTCGGGCCGCGGGGCATCACCGCCACCGTGGTCCACCCGGGCTCGACGAACACCGACATGAACCCGGTCGACGGTCCCTCCGCCGCGGCCCAGGTGCCGCACATCGCGCTGGGCCACTACGCGGACGCGGCGGACGTCGCCGCGACCGTGTCCCACCTCGCCGGCCCCGACGGCCGCTACCTCACGGGCACGGCGATCACGGTCGACGGCGGGTTCACGGCCTGATCGGCCGCCGTCACCGGCCCCGGGCGCGCCGCCAGCCCGGTCCAGAACCGCAACGCGGCGCGGTCCAGTTCGAGGGCCAGCTGCGTGGCGTGGTCGGACACGGCGGCGGTGCCGTGGCGAGCGATGCGGCTGCGGTGCTGCGCGACCTGCTCGGCCGCGAGCTGCGAGAGACTCTCGGGGTCGGCGAGGTCGCTGAAGGCGAGCTTGAGCCAGGCCACGCTGCGGATCTCGGCCGGTTCGGCGTCGGGGCGGCTCAGCCACTCGCGCAGCGCGCGGTGGCCGGCTTCGGTGACGTAGTAGGTCTTGCGGCGGCGGCCGGAGGTCTCCTGGTCGCCTTCGAGCAGGCCTTGTTCCTGCAGCTGGCCGGCAATCGCGTACAGCTGCGCGTGCGGGATGGGCCAGTACTGGCCGATCGAGCGGCGCAACGCCTGCTTCACCGCGTACGGCGTGGTCACCCCGAGCTGGGCGACCATGCCGAGCACCACGTAGGCCGTGGCGGACAGCTCTCGCGTTCCCGAAGTCATCGACGCCTCCAGTAGTCACACTGAGACTACTCGACGGCGTCGGGAAAACCCGCGGCCAAGATCTTCGTCACGCGATCGGCCAGTCCGCGCCGCCGGCTGACCGGTCGGTGCCCGCGGGCTCGAAACCCAGGTGCGCCAAGCGATCCCGGCAGAGCTCGACGTTGGTGCTCACCTCGTAGGTCGCGCGGTCGCCGTCGAAGACAGCGAGGTGGCGAGGTTCACGGCAGCTCCCTCAGCGCAAACGAAACCGGGGCGGCACCCCCTCGCAAGGGAGTGCCGCCCCGGTTCGGCGTGCTGGTGGAACTAGTGCGAGTGACCGTGGCCGTGGCCGGCGTCGGGTTCCTCGTCGACCGGCTTCTCGACCACGGAGCTCTCCGTGGTGAGCACGAGCCGGGCGATGGACGCGGCGTTGGCGACCGCGGAGCGGGTCACCTTGACCGGGTCGACGATGCCCGCCGCGATCAGGTCGGTGAGCTCGCCGGTGGCGGCGTTGAAGCCGTGGCCCCAGCTCTGCTCCTGGACCTTGTTCACGATGACCGCGCCCTCGTGGCCCGCGTTGCTGGCGATCCAGAACAGCGGGGCGGTGAGCGCGTCGCGGACGATGCGGACGCCCGTGGCCTCGTCACCGGTCAGGCCGAGGTCGCCCTCGAGCTCCTTGACCGCGTGGACCAGCGCCGAGCCACCACCGGGGAGGATGCCCTCCTCGACGGCCGCCTTCGTCGACGCCACGGCGTCTTCGATGCGGTGCTTGCGCTCGTTGAGCTCGGTCTCGGTGGCCGCGCCGACCTTGATCACGGCCACGCCGCCGCCGAGCTTCGCGAGCCGCTCCTGCAGCTTTTCGCGGTCCCAGTCGGAGTCGGTGGTCTCGATCTCCTTGCGGATCTGCGCGATCCGGCCGGCGATGGCGTCCTTGGAGCCCGCGCCGTCGACGATCGTGGTGTCGTCCTTGGTGACGACGATCCGGCGAGCGCGACCCAGCGAGCTGAGGTCGATCTCGGACAGCTTCACGCCGATCTCGGCGGAGACGACCTCGCCGCCGGTGACGAACGCGAGGTCGTCCAGGAACGCCTTGCGGCGGTCACCGAAGAACGGCGCCTTGACCGCGACGGCGGTGATCGTCTTGCGCAGCGAGTTCACCACGAGGGTCGACAGCGCCTCGCCGTCGACGTCCTCGGCGATGATCAGCAGCGGCTTCTTGGCCTCGACGACCTTCTCCAGCACCGGGAGCAGGTCGGCCAGCGCCGAGATCTTCTCGCGGGACAGCAGGATGTAGGCGTCCTCGAGGATCGCCTTCTGGTCCTCGGGGTTGGTCGCGAAGTGCGCCGACAGGAAGCCCTTGTCGAACTGCACGCCCTCGGTGATCACGAGCTCGGTCGCCAGGGTCGACGACTCCTCGATGGTGATCACGCCGTCCTCGCCCACGCGCTCGACGGCCTCGCCGAGCAGCTGGCCGATCGTGGCGTCGCGGGAGGTGACGGTGCCGACCTGCGCGATGTTCTCGCGGCCCTTGACCGGGGTGGCCTTGGACTTGAGGATCTCGACGACCTTCTCGGCCGCGGCCTCGATGCCCTTGCCGACCGAGGTCGGGTTGGCACCGGCGGCGACGTTGCGAAGACCGTGCTTGACCAGCGACTGGGCCAGCACCGTGGCGGTGGTCGTGCCGTCACCGGCGACGTCGTTGGTCTTCGTGGCCACGTTCTTGGCCAGCTGCGCGCCGAGGTTCTCGAACGGGTCGTCGAGCTCGATCTCACGCGCGACGGTCACGCCGTCGAGGGTGATGGTCGGGCCGCCGAACTTCTTGTCCAGAACGACGTGGCGACCACGCGGGCCGAGGGTCACCTTGACGGCGTCGGCGAGCTTGTTCACCCCGCGCTCGAGCGCGCGACGAGCGTCCTCGTCGAAACTGATCTGCTTGGGCATAGCGTGTTCCGCTTACCTTTCAGGGGTTTTTGAACGCAAGAACGCCCCGTCCCCCGGCTTGTGCGGGGCCCGGGGCGTCATGCGCTGCGAGCGGACGTCAGTTGATGACGGCCAGCACGTCGCGGGCGGAGAGGATGAGGTAGTCCTCACCGTTGTACTTGACCTCGGTACCGCCGTACTTGGAGTAGATCACGACGTCGCCCACGGCCACGTCGAGCGGCACGCGGTTGCCCTTGTCGTCGATCCGGCCCGGGCCCACGGCCAGAACCTTGCCCTCCTGGGGCTTTTCCTTGGCGGTGTCGGGGATGACGAGGCCGGAAGCGGTCGTCTCCTCGGCCTCGCTCGTCTGGACAACGATCTTGTCCTCGAGCGGCTTGATGTTCACGCTCACCGGGTTGACCTCCACGGTCGTCGAAAGCGTCGGCAGGATGACTTACGGCTCCTACCACCCCCGCCGTCGCGGGTGCCGGGCGTGTTCGGGCCGTTCGATTAGCACTCTAGCCACGGGAGTGCCAGCATTGCAAGGAGGGTCCATCTGACGTGGGGGAATCCTCGCCGAGGCGGGCTGACCAGCGACTTCATTTCGCACTGGTTCCGCCGGCCGTCGCTAGGCGCCGTCGATCAGGATGAGCAGGCCGAGGGCGATCAGCACGGCGGGCAGGACGATGTGGCCCCAACGCGCGAGGGTCCGGGCGACGGCGGGACGCGTGGCGAGGTGGTGGCCGGCGGCGAGCCAGGCGGCGACCAGCACGAGGAACACCACCGCGTAGACCGTCGTGCCGGCCGGGCCGGTGGTGGCGAAGACGGGGACGTAGACGCCGATGTTGTCGCCGCCGTTGGCGAGGGTGACGGCGGCGACTTCGAGGGTCCGTGGGCCGCCGGGGCGGGCGGGTTCGGCGTCGTCGCCGCGGTGGCGCCAGGCCTGCACCGCGGCGCGGATCCCCAGGGCGATCGGCAGCAGGCCGAGGTACGGGATGAAGCCGGCCGGCAGGAACGTCACCCCGAACGCGGCCGCCACGGCGACGACGAGGATCGCCGCGAACCCGAGGTACTGGCCGGTCACGACGGCCCGGGTCGCGCCGGGCAAACCCGCGCCGCGGGCGAAGAAGAGGGCCAGCACGAGGAGGTCGTCGACGTTGGTCACGGCGAACAGGCCCACGGCCTGGCCGACGACGTTCAGGGGCACCCGCCCGACGATGCCAGGTCAGACGGGTTTGGCGGCGCGGACGATCGCGGAGTGCATGCCGTCGGCGACGAGGTGGGTCGGGGTGAGCTGGATGTCGGTGAAGCCCGCGGCTTCCAGGCCCGCGCGGTACTCGGCGAAGGACAGGGCGCCGGCGATGCAACCCACGTAGTCGCCGCGTTCGGCGCGCTGGGCGGGGCTGAGGGTGTCTTCCGCGACCACGTCGGACACCCCGATCCGTCCGCCGGGCTTGAGGACGCGGAAGGTTTCCGCGAAGACGGCGGGTTTGTCGGTGGACAGGTTGATCACGCAGTTGGAGATCACGACGTCGATGGAGTCCGCGGGCAGCGGGATGGATTCGATGGCGCCCTTCAGGAACTCGACGTTGGTGGCGCCGGCCTTGGCGGCGTTGGCGGTGGCCAGCGCCAGCATCTCGTCGGTCATGTCGAGCCCGTAGGCCTTGCCGGCAGGGCCGACGCGGCGGGCGGACAGCAGGACGTCGATGCCGCCGCCGGAGCCGAGGTCCAGCACGTGCTCACCGGGGTGCAGGTCGGCGACCGCGGTGGGGTTGCCGCAGCCCAGGGAGGCGGCGACGGCGTCGACGGGCAGCTCGGCGCGTTCGTCGGCGGCGTAGAGGCCGGAGCCGAAGTCGACGTCGGCCGGTGCCGGGCCGCAGCACCCGGTCCCGCCTGAGGTGACTTCGAGGGCGGCCGCGGCGTAGCGCCGGCGCACGGTTTCACGCAGGTCGGTCATCGTGCTTCTCCTTGCTGGATCAGCTTGTATCGACGTTTGTGGAAACAACCTTGCGCCCTGGATCGGCAAACGTCAATATAGAAGCATGTCGATCCAGGAGTTGCCCGACGAGCGCGAGGGGTGCTGCGCGGGACTGAGCTCGGCGCCCTTGGCCGAAGCCGAGGCCGCCGAGCTGGCCCGCGTGTTCAAGGCGCTGGGCGACCCGGTGCGGCTGCGGCTGCTGTCGATGATCGCCTCCCGCGAGGGCGGCGAGATGTGCGTGTGCGAGCTGACGCCGGCGTTCGACCTCGCGCAGCCGACGATCTCGCACCACCTGAAACTGTTGCGCCAGGCCGGTTTGATCGACTGCGAGCGCCGGGGGACGTGGGTCTACTACTGGGCGCTTCCGTCCACAATGGAGCGTCTCGCCGCTGTGCTGCGCGTACCGCAGGTGGCCCCGGCGTGACCACCTCGCTTCTTCGCCGCGCGGCCGCCGAGGCCGTGGGAACGGCCGCGCTGGTGGCCGTGGTCGTCGGCTCCGGTGCCCAGGCCGCCGAGCTGTCGCGCGACGTCGGCCTGCAGCTGCTGGCGAACTCGCTGGCCACCGTTTTCGGGCTGGGCGTGCTGATCGCGTTGTTCGGGCCGGTGTCCGGCGCGCACTTCAACCCGCTGGTCTCGCTGGCGGCGTGGCTCACCCGTCGTGGGGAGTTCGGGTTGCGCGACGTCGCCGCGTACGTGCCCGCGCAGTTCGCCGGCGGCATCGGCGGCGCGGTCCTGGCGAACGCGATGTTCGCCCGCCCGCTCGTGCAGTGGTCCGGTCATGACCGCACCGCCGGGAACCTGTGGCTCGGCGAGGTGGTGGCGACGGCCGGTCTGCTCATGCTGATCGCAGGGCTCGACCGCACCGGACGCGGGCACCACGCACCGGTGGCGGTGGCGTCGTTCATCGGCGCCGCCTACTGGTTCACGAGCTCCACCTCGTTCGCGAACCCGGCGGTGACCGTCGGACGCGCTTTCACCGACACGTTCGCCGGGATCGCACCCGGCTCGGTCGGTCCCTTCGTCGCCGCCCAGGTCGTCGGCGCCGCCGTCGGCCTCGGGCTCGTCGCGCTGCTGTTCGGCGTTCCCCGCACACTCCAGGAGGCTCGCTCGTGACCCGGTCCGTGTTGTTCGTCTGCGTGAACAACGCGGGCCGGTCGCAGATGGCCGCCGCGTTCCTCTCGCACCTCGGCGGTGACCTCGTCGAGGTCCGCTCGGCCGGCTCCGCACCGGCCGACTCGCTCAACCCCGTCGTCGTCGAAGCCATGGCCGAGGCCGGCATCGATCTCACCGCGGAGACGCCGAAGGTTCTCACCCTCGACGCCGTGGAGGCGTCGGACGTCGTCATCACCATGGGCTGCGGCGACGCCTGCCCCGTGTTCCCCGGCAAGACGTACCTCGATTGGGAACTCGACGACCCGGCCGGCAAATCCCTCGCCGAGGTCCGCGTCATCCGGGACGAGATCCGCAATCGCGTGCGGGCGCTCGTCCCGGAACTTGGGTCAGGCGTCGACCGCGGACGGACGAACACCGCCTGAGCACGGCCGAAGATCGCTAGGCTCGTGGCCGTGAGCAGCAGGATGGCCGACGGCAGCGCGGGCGACGCGGACTACGGCGAGATCGGCAAGGTCTACACCGGCTACCGCAACCCCGACCCCCGCATCGCCGCCGCGGTCGACGAAGCGCTCGGGAACGCGAGGACCGTGCTGAACGTCGGGGCCGGCGCGGGGTCGTACGAGCCGGCCGGCCGGACCGTGACCGCCGTCGAGCCGTCCGCGTCGATGCGGGCGCTGCGGCCGGAGGACCGGCCCGCAGTGGACGCGACGGCGGAGGATCTTCCGTTCGAGGACAACAGTTTCGACGCAGCCATGGCGACGTTCACCGTGCACCAGTGGCCGGATCTCGCGAAGGGCCTGAGCGAGGTTCGGCGCGTCACGAAGGGACCGGTCGCGATCCTCACCTGCGATCCCGACCGGGTACGGGACTTCTGGCTGTACGAGTACGCCCCGGAAGTGCTCGACACGGAAGCACGCCGGTACCCCGCGATCAGCGAGATCGCGAAGTACCTGGGCGACACCGAGGTCGTGCCCGTGCCGGTGCCGCGCGACTGCGTCGACGGGTTCAACGAGGCGTACTACGCGCGGCCGGAGATGCTGCTGGAGCCGGCGGCGCGGCAGGCGTGTTCGGCGTGGAGCTTTGTCGACGAAGCGGCCGTGGCGCGGTTCACGCGCAAGCTGACCAGCGATCTCGCCGACGGGACCTGGGCGGCCGAACACCGAGCGCTCAAGGAACAGCCCACGTTCGACGGCTCGCTCGTGCTCGTGATCGGGCGCTGACGACCGCTGGGCGAAAGCGCCGTCGCGGAGTCTTACCAGCCGCCCCCGTTTCTGGTTAAGTTTCGCCGGAAAAGCACCGACACCTGGGGGTCCCCACCGATGTTCCACTCCGTTACGCGGCGGCTGACCGTCGCGGGCGGGGCGGGGTTGCTGGCGGTCGCATTGGCGACGTCGGCACCCGCCCAAGCCCAACCGGCGAACCAGCAGCGCCAACAAGACTTCACGAGCGCGGCGAAGGAGTTCGGCGTCCCGCTCGACGTGCTGCTCGGCGTCTCGTACCTGGAATCCCGCTGGGACTACAACGCCGGCACGCCCAGCACCGCCGCCGGCTACGGGCCGATGCACCTCACGGACCTGCGTACGGCCGGCGTCGTGACCAGCGAGTTCGACCAGAGCGGCGAAGACCCGCGCGGCGACGACGCCCGGCCCGCGCTGCACCCGAAGCCCACACAGCAGCCCGCCGCGATCCCGCCCGGCCTGCAGACCGTGGACCAGGCTGCGGCCCTGCTGCACACGGACGCGGCGACGCTGCGCACCGACCCGAAGCAGAACATCCGCGGCGGCGCCGCCCTGCTGGCCGAGTACCAGCGCAAGCTCGGCGTGCGCAGCGAAGACGCGAAGGACTGGTACGGCGCCGTCGCCGCGTACAGCGGCTCCGAGGACTTGACTGCGGCCCAGACCTTCGCCGACGAGGTCTACACCACCATCGCCGGCGGTGAGACGCGCACGACCGACGACGGCCAAGCCGTCACGCTCGCCGCGACCCCCGGCGTCACGCCCGACCGGGCGCAGGCCGAGCGGCTGGGCCTGAAAGCCGACGCCCCGCCCGCCACCGAGTGCCCGAAGTCCGTGGCCTGCGAGTCCGTGCCCGCGCCGTACCAGGAGCTGCCCGGCGGCGACTACGGCAACCACGACATCGCGAACCGGCCGCAGAGCCAGAAGATCGACACGATCGTCATCCACGACACCGAGGGCTACTGGGACGACGCGCTCACCCTGGCGCAGGACCCGACCTACCTCGCGTGGCACTACACCGTCCGCTCGCAGGACGGCCTGATCGCGCAGCACGTGCCGACCAAGGACGTCGGCTGGCACGCGGGCAACTGGTACGTCAACGCGAAGTCCATCGGCGTCGAGCACGAGGGCTTCGCCGCGCAGGGCACCTGGTACACCGAGGCGATGTACCGGTCGTCGGCGAAGCTCGTCGGCTACCTGGCGAAGCGCTACGGCGTGCCGCTGGACCGCGCGCACATCATCGGCCACGACAACGTGCCGGGCACCACGCCCGCCACCATCCCCGGCATGCACTGGGACCCGGGCCCCTACTGGGACTGGTCGCACTACTTCGACCTGCTGGGCGCGCCGATCAAGGCCACCGGCCGGGCCGGCTCGTCGATGGTGACGATCGCGCCGAAGTTCGCCGCCAACCAGCCCGTGTTCACCGGCTGCGACAAGATCGGTTCCGGCACGCCGTGCGCCGCGCGCGGCTCGGAGGCCGTGGTGCTGCACACCGCGCCGGACGCCGCGTCTCCCCTGCTGTCCGACGCCGGGCTGCACGGCACCGGGGCGTCCACTATGGACGTTTCCGACGTCGGCAGCCGCGTGGCCACCGGCCAGCAGTACGCCGTGGCCGGACGGCAGGGCGGCTGGACGGCGATCTGGTACCTGGGTCAGAAGGGCTGGCTGCCGAGCAACACCGTGGTCTCGGCGAGCGGCCTCGTCGCCACGCCGAAGCCGGGCAAGCCGACGATCCCCGTCTACGGGCGGGCGTTCCCGGAGGCGTCGGCGTACCCGGCCGGGATCACGCCGCAAGCGCTGGCGCCCATGCCTTACACGTTCGCGGCGGGCCAGACCTACTCCGTCGGCGGCGTCGTTCCGTCGGAGTACTACTCGGCGACGACGTTCGACGTGTCGGACCACGTGGTGGTGCGCGGGAAGACGAAGTACGTGGAAGTCCAGTTCGGACACCGCGTCGAGTACGTGAACCTCGACGACGTGGTGCTGAAGCCGGCTTTCTGAGGTTGTGAAGACGAAGAAGGGCCCCTCCCGGCGGAGGGGCCCTTCTTCGTTGCCTCAGCTGTCCAGCGCCACCTTCACGCCGCTGGTGACCTCGGTGTTGCGCCGCGTCTTGGACCAGCCGTTGCGGCCGCGCACGAGACGGGTCACGGCGCGCCAGGACGTGATGTAGAAGGTGTAGATGTAGGCCGCGTACAGCAGACCCATGCCGAGGCCGCGGAAGATGTTCTTGCTGCCCAGGCATTTCATCTGGTAGATCGGGCCCCACACCACGAACGGCAGCAGGCCGAACGAGCCGTAGATGGCGAAGAGGATCCAGGCGCCGCCGGTGAACCACGTCCAGACCTGCGACGGATCGCCGGCCGTGGTGGCCAGCAGGAGGATGAACGGCACCGGGTAGAGCAGCGAACCGAGCAGCTGCATCCACGGCTGCGCCAGGTAGTACATCATCTCCGCGGCGCCCAAAGTGGACACGTGCGGTGAGTCCCAGATGCGGCGCAGGTACCGCGAGCACTGCATCGTGCCCTGGCCCCAGCGCGTGCGCTGCACGAGGAAACGCCGCAGGCTGTACAGGCCTTCCTGCGCCACGTGCGAATCCGGCGTGAAGCCCGTGCGCCAGCCGGCCGTGAGCAGGTGGACGCCGAGCTCGAAGTCCTCCAGCAGGGAGCCGCGCCAGGGCTGGTGCTCGTCGCCGCCGATGGAGTCGAGCGCGGCCAGGCGCGTGAACTGGCCGTTGCCGCCCATGGAGATCGTGCCGGTGAAGCCGCGGGAGGTCTGGATCGCGGCGATCGCCGTGCGGAACTCCAGGTCCTGCAGCTGCGCCAGCTTCAGCCCGAACGCGCGCGCGAACCAGGTGCGACCCGGCGGGCGGGTGCGGACGTTGCTCATGCGCACGTCGAGCTGCACGGCGCCGATCTTCCGGTCGCCGAAGAGGTGGTCGGCCGCGCAGACCCCGAGGCAGTTGGCGGCCGGGCGGCCGTCCGCGTCGACGACCACCACGACCACGCGGTCGCGGTCGGTGTCGGGTTCGAGCCACTCGTCGAGGGCCCGGTAGGCGGCGTTGAGGGCGTCGCCCTTGCCCGTGCGGGCCTCGGGCCGCTTGCGCGCCACCAGGTGCAGGTTGGGGTCGTAGCCGCCGTTGCGCCGCCACACCGAGCGGACGACGCGGGCGGTGCGGTCGTCGGAGTCGTCGTCGACGACCCACACGTGCGCGCGGCGGAAGGTGGTGCGCAGGTAGCGCACGGTCTCGCGGATCACGGCTTCCTCGTCGCGGCACGGCACGAAGAAGTGCCAGGCGAACGCGTCGGGATCGCCGACCGGGGCGGGTTTGCGGCGCAGGTAGGGCACCACGATCATCGCGACGTAGACGATGAACGCGACGCTCATCGTCAGCGCGAACGCCTGGGTGATCGAGAGCAGGACCTTGAACCCGGTGTCGTTCACGCGGCCGTGCCCTGGTTCTTCTCCGCCTTCGTCTTGCGGGTCGCGAGCCAGACGAACAGCACGAGCGACACCGCGCCGCCGAGCACGCTGACCATCGAGCCGAGCAGCGTGTGGCCCCAGTAGTAGCCCTCGTCGGTGCCCAGCGCGTGGACCAGACCGACGATGGTGAGAATACGCAACTGATTCACGAGAATGACGGCGATCGCGGCAATTCCCAGCGAGAGAAACAGTCGGCGCGCATTCCGCGGACGGAAGTAGAGGAGCACCGCAGTCACGAGCAGAAGTGGCAGCAAGAGGAATACAGAAGAGCATTCCGGGGTCATTCTCAACCCGAACGGAGTAGCGCCGGTCAACCCGAAGTACACGGATTCGCGACTACCGGCCACATAAACACCCGATGAGGTGATGACCCTCAGTATCGCCCCCGCGAGCTGCACTTCCAGCTCGCGGTAGGACCGCTCCACGAGCACGAGGACCACGCCGACCGCGACCACCCCGAGCACCGCCATACGCAGCGGAAACCGGGAGACGGGGGACACAGGTGTGTTCACTACTGCCACGACGACCCTCTCAGCCGGAAACCTTCGGAAGAACGGCGGACCCCGGCGCCAGCGTAAGACACCAGTGCCGGAACTTTCGACGGGTATCCCCCTTCTCAGGGATCTCCCAGCGCCTTTCGGCACGAATGGCGAGAAGCTTGCTAGGCCGTTCGGGTGATGCCTGCACCGACGTGGGAACCGGCCCGGATAAACCACCCGATACGGTGGTCTCCCCGGAATTGTGTGCCATTTCCGGCAACGCCACCGATATTCGATCAGCGTGCCGACTCTTGTTCAGCGGGATTCGTCCGTGCAGCGGCTCGCCCTGACAAAAATCGGAGGACCAGTGAAGAAACACCTCTTGCGACGAGGCGGGATGCTCGCCGCTGTGGTGGCGAGCATCGCCCTCGCCGGAGCAGTTCCGGCTTCGGCGGCGCCCGGTGACGGTTCCGCCTACGGCGTGAACGTCGACGTGAAGCTGCTCGGCGCGTCCGCGGTCAAGCTCGGCCCGCTCGCGGCGGCGAACACCGACGGACCGACGAGCAACAGCACGGTCAGCGCCAACGCCGCCGGGATCCTCACCGCCGGCGTCATCAACACCTCGGCCGTCCGCGACGACAACTCGGGCGCGGTCACGGCGAAGGCGAGCACCGCCAACGTCGGGCTGCCGCTGCTGAAGGCGGCGCTGGGCAACGTCGGGATCAAGGCCGTGGAGGCGGTCTGCACCGCGACCCAGGAAGGCGTCAAGGGCAGCTCCACGCTGGTCGGGGCCGATCTGGGCAGTGTCGGCGACGTCGACTCGAACCCGGCGCCGAACACGCAGATCAAGGTCGGGCTCGGCCCGGTCAACGTGGCGACGCTGATCCTCAACGAGCAGATCAAGAACAAGGACGGCAGCCTCACGGTCAACGCCCTGCACCTGAAGCTGCTCGGTGGCGTCGTCGGCGCCCTCGGCAGCGGCGACGTGATCGTGTCGTCGGCGACCTGCGGCCCGGCCGCTCCGCCGATGCCGCTCGCGTCCGGCGCCGGCCTGTGGGTGGGCCTCGGTGTGCTCGCGGCCGTCGCCGTGCCGGTCGGCCTGCGGTTCACCCGTCGCCGCTCGGTCGCCTGACCGGTCCGGGGTGATCGACTGATGTACAAGATGCCAGGTGCGGGCGTCGGCGTCGCCGGTGGCGGCGTGGGCACCCTCGCCGCCACCGGCGCCGACGTCGGCTGGTGGATCACGGTCGGCGCGCTCCTCGTGGTCCTCGGGACCGTCGCGGTGATCGCCGCCTACCGCCGCAACCGGCGGCTCGCCCGCAGTTAGCAGCACCGTGGGCCACCGGCTTCGGCCGGCGGCCCACGGGCTGTGCCGCGCCGGGCTGCTCACCTCCAGCGAGCAGCCCGGCGCACCGCTTCACCGCCCGACCGCCAACCCGAGGGCGACCGGCCCAAGCGACCACAACCACGCGGGTGGGAGCGGCCGGACGCGGAAACCCGCGCGGCCCTCCCGGGCCCGATGCGTCAGCGGCGAACCGATGACCACAACTACAAGACGACAGCCCGCACCCGCCGAGGTAGACCCGAGCCTGGGGAACCTTCTCGGGCCTACCTCGGCGGCCACCGGCGTAGTCGTCGCAAGCAGCGTGGGCGCAAGCGACTGCCGGGACTCACGCGGCCCCGCTTGGCGTGGACGCGAACCGCGGAGCCGCCAGGCGCGCGGAAGCAAGACACAAACGAACAACACAAGACCCCCGCCGGCCGCAGCCCGCGGTGATTCGCGGCCGGTGAAAGGCCCGGTCGTTCTCTCGAACGTCGATGAGCTGGGGTTTCCGGGACACTCGAAAGTGTGGAACACGTGGACGTGATGTTGCTGGCCGGCACGCGGCCGGAGGCGGTGAAACTGGCGCCGCTCGTCGTGGCGCTCGAGGGGCGTGCCGGGGTACGGCCCGTGTTGGTGCACAGCGGCCAGCACCAGGGGATGGTGGAGCAGGCGCTCGTGCCGTTCGGGCTGGGCGTGGACGCGTGGCTGGACGTGCCGGAGCGGGTGAGCGGGACGCAGGCCGAGCTGGTGAGCGGGCTGCTGCCGGCGTTGGACGCGCAGCTGCGGAGCCTCAGGCCGGCGGCGGTGGTCGTCCAGGGCGACACCACGACGGGGCTGGCGGGGGCGCTGGCGGCGTTCTGGCTGGGGATTCCGGTGGTGCACCTCGAAGCCGGGCTGCGGACGAACGATCTCGCCGCGCCGTTCCCCGAAGAGGGCACGCGGCAGATGGTGGCGCGCATCGCGGCGTTGCACCTGGCGCCGACCGAAGCGGCGGCGAAGGCGTTGCGCGCGGAGGGCGTCGCCGACGAGAAGATCGTGCTGACCGGGAACACGGTCGTCGACGCGGTGCTGGCGATCACGGCGCGCGACCTGCCCGCGCACGATCCGGCGCTGGCGTTGCTGGAGATGGAGATCGCGGAGGCCGGGGAACGGCTGGTGCTCGTGACGTCGCACCGCCGGGAGTCCTGGGGCGAGCCGCTGGATCAGACGCTGAGCGCCGTGCGGCGGATCGTCGAAACCCATCCCGACGTGCAGGTGTTGTTCCCCGTCCACCCCAACCCGGCGGTGCGGGCGCAGGTGACGGCGACGCTCGGCGGCGTCGAGCGCGTGACGATCACCGAGCCGCTCGAGTACCCCGACCTCGTGCGCGCGCTGCGGCTGGCGTCGCTCGTGCTCACGGATTCCGGCGGCATCCAGGAGGAGGCGCCGACGTTCGGGACGCCCGTGCTGGTGCTGCGCGAGGTCACGGAACGCGCCGAGGCCGTCGACGCCGGGTGCGCCTGGCTGGTGGGCACGGATCCGGAGAAGATCACCGGCACCGCGACCCGGCTGCTGGCCGGGAGCCTGTGCCCCGCGCAGACGCCGAACCCCTACGGCGACGGCCACGCCGCCGAGAAGGCCACCACCGCGATCGAGCGCCTGCTGGGCGTGAAAACCGCACTGCAGCAGGCCCACTCCTAGAGCGAGACGATCTCCACCGACAGCCCCGGGGTGGCCGAGAACTCCCACGGTGCCGTCGGCCGCCCGGCCGCGACGACGTGGGCGCCGAGCGCCGCGATCATCGCGCCGTTGTCCGTGCACAGCCGGGGCCGCGGCACGCGCAGCTCGATGCCCGCTGCGGCGCAGCGTTCGGCCGCCAGCTCGGACAGCCGGGAATTCGCGGCGACACCGCCGGAGATCACGATGGTGCCGATCCCCTGCTCTTGAGCCGCCTTCACGGCCTTCGCGGTCAGCACGTCCGCCACGGCCTCCTGGAACGAAGCCGCGACGTCGTTCACCGGCACTTCGCCACCGTCGCGTTCGACGTTCTCCACCCACCGCGCCACGGCGGTCTTCAAGCCGGAGAACGAGAAGTCGAACTTCGCGTCGCGCGGACCCGTCATACCGCGCGGGAACGCGATGGCGGAACCGTTGCCCAGCCGGGCCGCCTTGTCGATCGGCGGCCCACCCGGGTACGGCAGGTCCAGCACCCGGGCGACCTTGTCGTAGGCCTCACCGGCGGCATCGTCCACAGTGGACCCGATCTCGGTGATCTTCGACGCGATGTCGTCCACGCGCAGCAGCTGCGTGTGCCCGCCGGACACCAGCAGCGCGAGCACCGGCGAGGGCAACGGACCGTGCTGCAGCGTGTCCACCGCGATGTGCCCGGCCAGGTGGTTCACGCCGTAGAGCGGCACGTCGAGCGCCGACGCGTAGGCCTTCGCCGCCGACACGCCGACCAGCAACGCGCCGGCGAGCCCGGGCCCGGCCGTCACGGCGATGGCGTCCACATCGGACAGCTTCAGCCCGGCCGTCGCGAACGCCCGCTCGGCCGTGGGCACCATCGCTTCGAGGTGCGCGCGGCTGGCGACCTCGGGCACCACGCCGCCGAAGCGCGCGTGCTGCTCGACGCTGGAGGCGACCTCGTCGGCGAGCAGTTCCACCGCGCCGTCGTCGTGCAGGCGGACGAGGCCGACGCCGGTCTCGTCGCAGGAGCTCTCGATGCCCATGATGACGCGCGACATCAGCCGGCCACCTCGTCTTTTGCCGGGGTCCGCGCCGGGCGGGCCATGGTGAACGCGTCGGCACCGGAGGGCTGGTAGTAGCGCTTCCGGATGCCGAGCTTCTCGAAACCGTGCCGTTCGTAGAGGCCGACGGCCGTGTCGTTGTCGGTGCGCACCTCGAGGAACACGGGCGCCGACACCTCGTCGGCGCGCTCCAGCAACGCCCGCAGCAGGGCCTTGCCGATGCCCTGGCCCTGCGCCTCAGGCACCACGCCGATGGTGTGGATCTCCGCCTCGTACTCACCGCGGCGGCCGACCACGGCGAGGCCGCCGTAGCCGAGCAGCTCGGTTCCGTCGTCGGTGCGCGCGGCCAGGTAGAAGTGACCCTGGTCGAGCTCCGAGTGGAACGCGCGGGCGCTCCACGGGTCGTCGCCGGGGAAGAGCACCTGCTCGATCTCCGCGCAGCGCTTCGCGTCGCTGCGGCGCAGGCGGTCGAGCTTCATGGCGACGTCACCCTCTTGCGAGCGGTGGGCTCGACGGCGTCGGGGCGGCGCAGGTACAGCGGCGTCAGTGGCTCGGGCGTCGCGCCGGACAGCAGCGCTTCGCGCGCGACGCGGACCAGCCCGGACGGCGACGGGAACCGCGGCTCGATGGGCACGACGCCGACCGCGTCCGCGTACTGCAGCGCACCGTCACCGGCGGCGACGCGCGAAGTGGTCTCGACCTCGGCGGGACGCTGCACGTGGGGACCGCTCACGCGCGTGCCGGCCGCGTCGTACTCGGCCCAGTACACCTCGCGACGACGGGCGTCGGTGAGCACGAGGAACGGCTTGTCCGTGCGCACCACCTCCGCGGCGATCGCGTCGAGGCTGCCGACCGGGTAGACGGGGATGCCGAGCGCGTGGCCGTACGCCGCGGCCGTGGCCATGCCGGCGCGCAGGCCCGTGAACGGGCCGGGGCCGACGCCGCACACGATCGCGTCGAGGTCGCGCAGGGTCACGCCCGCTGCCTCGGCCGCCGCGAGGGCGTGGGGCGTGATGAGCTCGCCGTGGGCTCGCGGGTCGACCGTGACGCGGTCGGCCCGGGTGGTCAGTTCCGACTCGTCCACGGCGACGATGCCCGCGGTCACGGCCGGGGTCGAGGTGTCGATCGCCAGTACCAGCACGGTTTCCCAGCTTACGTCCAGTCCGAGAGTGACAGGCTGGCGGGCCGAAGGGGCAACCCCACAACCGTGTGAATCGCGTCGCAGGTGGCCGAGGTCACGGCGCGGTACGGTGCCGGTGAGACGCCCGCCGACGCCGCGCCGCAGGAGGTCCTCACCGTGCCCGATCCGCTGTTCCCCGCGATCACCGACGGTTCTCCCCGGGAGGCGTTGCGGTTCGGTGACCAGGCGCTCACCTACGCCGAGCTGGGCGCGGTCGCCGGTTCCCTGGCGAGCGAGCTGCCCGCCGGCCGGGTCGCGGTGTGGGCGACGCCGACGCTGCACACCAGCGTCGCCGTGGTCGCCGCGCTGCTCGCGGGGGTGCCCGTGGTGCCGCTGAACCCGAAGATCGGGGAACGCGAGCTCGCTCACATCCTGGCCGACAGCACGCCGGCGCTGGTGCTGGCGGAGGCCGGCGTCACGCTTCCCGACGGGCTCGCGGAGCTCGAACGCCGGGACATCCCGCTCACCGGGTCGGGGTCCGTGCCGGCTGCCGAGCCGGACGCCGAGGCGCCCGCGTTCATCGTCTACACCTCCGGCACCACCGGCCCGCCGAAGGGCGTGGTGCTCCCCCGCCGCGCGGTCTCGTCGACGCTGGACGCGCTGGAGGACGCGTGGGAGTGGACCGGCGACGACGTGCTGGTGCACGGGCTGCCGCTGTTCCACGTGCACGGGCTGATCCTCGGGATCCTCGGCCCGCTGCGCCGGGGTGGCTCGGTGCGGCACCTCGGGCGGTTCTCGACCGAGGGCGTCGCGAAGGAACTGACCAGCGGCGCGACGATGATGTTCGGCGTCCCGACGATGTACCACCGGATCGCGGAGACGGTGGCTTCGGACTCCGCGCTGGCCGCGGCATTGCGCGGGGCCCGGCTGCTGGTGTCCGGGTCGGCGGCGCTGCCCGTGCACGACCACCAGCGCATCACGGCGGCGACCGGGCAGCAGGTCGTGGAGCGCTACGGGATGACCGAGACGCTGATGAACACCAGCGTCCGCGCTGACGGCGAGCGCAAGCCGGGCACGGTCGGCGTGCCGCTGGCGGGTGTCGAGCTGCGGCTGGTGGACGAGGCGGGCGTCGAGATCACTGAACTGGAGACCGTCGGCGAGATCCAGGTGCGCGGCCCGAACCTGTTCACCGAGTACCTCAACCGGCCGGACGCGACGGCTGCCGCGCTTGCCGACGGCTGGTTCCGCACCGGCGACATGGCGACGCGCGACGCCGACGGGTACGTGAAGATCGTCGGGCGCAAGGCCACCGACCTCATCAAGAGCGGCGGGTACAAGATCGGCGCCGGGGAGATCGAGAACGCGCTGCTGGAGCACCCGGGCGTCGCCGAGGCGGCCGTGACGGGAGAGCCGGACGACGATCTCGGCGAGCGGATCGTGGCGTGGGTGGTGCCTTCGGGCTCGCCGCCTTCGGCTGCCGAGCTGGCGGATCACGTCTCGAAATTGCTGGCCCCGCACAAGCGGCCGCGGGTCGTGCGTTTCCTGGATGCGTTGCCGCGCAACGACATGGGCAAGATCCTGAAGCGAGCGCTGGGGTGAGGCCCTCGGCCCGCGAGGTCATCGCGCAGGTGTCGACCGGGTTCACTGAACTGTCTGATGTGGACGGTAGTGTCGACGATCCACTCGGCTGGCCCGGCTACCGCGACGCCTACGCGGCGGCCGCGGCACGGACGGGCGAGACGGAGTCGGTGATCGTCGGTGAGGCGCTGGTGGGTGCGACGCCCGCGGTGCTGGTGGTGTGGGAGTTCGGGTTCCTCGGCGGGTCGATCGGGCGCCGGACCGGTGATCGGGTGGAGGCCGCGTTTTCCCTGGCGCGGTCGCGGAAACTGCCCGTGGTGGCGTTGATCGCGACGGGCGGCAGTCGCATGCAGCACGGCATGCGCGCGTTGTCCCAGCTGCAGCGGATCGCGCGCGCTTCGGCGGCGGCGCGGGCGGACGGCGTCGCGCAGATCTCCGTGCTGCGCGACCCCACGACCGGCGGCGGCTGGGCGACGCTGGGCGCGAGCGCCGACGTGGTGCTCGGCTTGCCGCTGGCGCAGGTGGGTTTCGCGGGCTCGCGCGTGCGGCCGGCGACGTCGCCTTCGGAGGCTTACACGGTCGAGGCGAAGTACGAGTGGGGGCAGGTCGACCAGCTGGTTTCGCCTTCTTCGCTCGGGTCGGTGCTGGAGCGTTGGCTGCGGCTGGTGACTTCGCGGTCTTCGTCGCCGGCCCCTCCCCCGGCGGCTCTGCGTGACGTGCCGGTGCCCTCGACCGGCTGGGACGCCGTCCGCGCCGCCCGCTCCTCTCGGCGGCCCCGCGCGGCCTCGTACCTGGACGCCTACTTCGACTGGCACGAGCTCCTGCGCGGCGACCGCACCGGCGCCGTCGACGACGGCGTCCTGTGCGGCTTCGGCTGGCGCGACGGGCGCGCGCTCGCTTTCGCCGCCCAGTGCGGCACCGCGACGCGTCCGGCGGGCTTCCGCACCGCCGCGCGTCTGGTCCACCTGGCCTCGCGGCTCGGCATCCCGGTCCTGACGCTCGTCGACACCCCCGGCGCCGCCAACGACGCCTCCGCCGAAGAGGGCGGCGCCGGGCCGGCCATCGCCTCGCTGTTCGAGGCCATCGCCACCGCGACGGTGCCGGTCACCACCCTGGTCATCGGCGAGGGCGGCTCCGGCGGCGCCCTGGCCTTCGCGGCCCCGGACAACACCTGGATCGCTCCGGACGCATACTTCTCGGTCACCTCGCCGGAAGCCGCGGCCGCGATCTTGAAACGCCCCATGACGGAGATCCCAGCCACCGCCGACCAGCTCCGGCTGCGCCCTCAGGACCTCGTCGAACTCGGCTTGGCGCGGGGGATCGTCAAGGCCTGAACGGTGCGGCCGGCCACCCACCGAGTTGCCGGCCACGATGCACTTGCCACTCACACCGGCAAGCTGCCACCCGACGGCGCGCCTTGCCAAATACCACCGACACTTGCCAAACGTGGCTCGTGGATGCCGCAAAGGTGGACAGCTTGCCAGCCGCAGCCGCCAACCAAGCAGCCGACTTGCCACACGCCTCGGCACGCGGCCAGTCAACGGCGCACCTTGCCAACCCTCAACACGGCTTGCCGCCCCGAGCCCGCGAACGCCACAGAAGCGCGCAGCCTGCCGGAGAGCCGCCGCGCCCAGCCGACTTGCCACACGCCCCGGCACGCGGCCAGTCAATGGCGCGCCTTGCCAAGTATCAACGAGGCTTGCCCCGGGGAGCGTGCGATTGCCATAGGGGCGGGCAGCTTGCCGGGTCTGAGTCGCCAGTCGCGTGGCGGGCCTGCCAGAGGCGGCGGCAAGTTGCCATGCGACGGCGGAGCTTGCCGAACGTCACTGAGGTTTGCGGCAAGGGATCACGGGTTGCCACAGAGATTGGCAGCTTGCCATGGGAAAGGCAGCCGGATGCAGGCCCGCCGCGATGGGATGGGCGAAGGGCGTCGTGCGGGGGCCGGAGCCTAGGCCGTCGGCAGGGCCGACATTCGGGAGGCCCAAGAGCCGTGCGGTTCGAGCGAGATCTCGCGCACGTCGTCGTCGCGGCGGGACATGCGCACGACCAGGTAGTCCGAGGACAGCCGTTCCGCCGAGCCCTCGCCCCACTCCACCACGACGGCGGAGCGTTCCAGGTCCGTGTCGAGGTCCAGGTCGTCGAGCTGGGCGAGGTCGCCGCCCAGGCGGTAGGCGTCGACGTGGATGAGGGGCACGCCGGCAGCGCCCGGGGCGTGGACGCGCGCCAGCACGAACGTCGGGGAGCTGACGCGCCCGCCGACGCCGAGGCCGTCGGCGATGCCGCGCGTGAGCGTGGTCTTGCCGGCGCCCAGCGGGCCCGCCAGGAGGACCAGGTCGCCCGCGCGCAGGGATGCGCCCAGGGAGCGGCCGAAGGCCATCGTGTCGTCGGGGGTCGCGAGAAGGAACGTCACCGTGTCCACCACCAGTTCCGCCGGTTGGGTGCGGCGCTTCCGGAACAGCGCTGCAGAAGATCGATGAGCCGGCCCGTGACGAGGTCGGGCTGTTCGAGCTGCACCATGTGGCCCGCGCCACGCACGCGGACGAGCTCGGCCTCGGGCAGTTCGGCCGCGATGCGCTCGGCGTGCGAGAACGGCGTGAACCGGTCGGAGTCGCCGCCGATCACGAGGACCTGGGTGTGCTTGAGGCCCGCCAGGGCGGCGTAGCGGTTGTGGCTGCCGAGCGTGCCGACGAAGTTCACCAGGCCGCGCACGGGCGTCACGGCGAGCATCGCGATCATGAAGTCCACCAGCCGCGGCGAGACGTCGCGGCTGCCGAACGCCAGGCGCCGCACGGCTTGCCGTTCCAGCTGCCCGCCGGCCGCGCGCACGAACTCCACCAGGCCCGGCTGCCAGCCCGCGAGGTTGCCGACGCCGCGCGTCAACGGGTTGTACTTCGACAGCAGCGAACGCGGCAGCCCGCGCGCGCCCACCTCGCCCGCGGCCGTCGCGATGAACGCGACCCCGCACACGCGATCCTCGAACAGCGAAGGGTTCTCCGCCGCCAGCTCCATGATCACCATGCCGCCCAAGGAATGTCCCATGAGGACGATCGGGCCCTCGGGCACCATCGCGCGCAGCACGCTGTCGAGGTCGTGCGCGAGCTGTTCGATGGTGCTGGTGTCGGCCGTCGCCGCGCCGGAAAGGCCGTGGCTGCGGTGGTCGTAGTACACCTGCCGCACGCGCGGCAGCCGCAGCGCCGCGATGGCGCGGCGCTGGAAGTGCCAGGACTTGCGTGACAACGCAAACCCGTGCACGCCGACCAGCGTCACCTCGGGCTCGCCGCCGTCTTCGGGGTCGATTTCTTCCACCGAAAGCGGCGTGCCGTCCTCGGCCGCGACCGTCGACGTGCGGTCGGGCTTCAGCTCGCCCAGCTGCTCGTCCACGTACTGGTCCTCACTCTGCCTGCGTTGCTGCGCCGCGACGAGGGCCGCGGCGGCCGTACCCGTGGCCACCGCGCCGAGACCGCCGACGATCGCCCACAACCGAGCCGAAGGGCTCACGGCCTCTCCCCCAGGTACCGCCGCTGCACGCGCGGACGGTACATCGACGTGACGATCTCGTAGTCGATCGTGCCCAGCTTGTCGGCCCACTCGCGCGCGGTCGGCTCACCGCTCGCACCGGACGCGAACAGCACCACCTCTTCGCCGACCGCCGGGGCGTCGTCACCGCAGTCGACCACGAGCTGGTCCATGCACACGCGCCCGACGACTTCCCGCCGTCGCCCGCCCAGCCACACGTCCATGCGGCCCGACAACGACCGCGGCACCCCGTCGGCGTATCCGGCCGGTACGAGGGCCACGGTGGTGTCCCGCGAGGCCGTCCACGTGTGTCCATAGGAGACGGACTCGCCTGCGGGCAGGCGTTTCGTGAGCGCCACGGCCGCGCGGAACGTCATCGCCGGGCGCAGGTCTTCGTGCTGCGGCACGGGGTTCAGCCCGTACATCGCGATGCCGGGCCGCACGAGGTCGAAGTGCAGGTCCGGCCGCGTCAGGACGGCCGCGGAGTTGGCCAGGTGCCGCAGCGGGTCGAGCCCGGCAGCACGCGCGACGTCATAGGCATCGGCGAAGCGCTTGGCCTGGATGTCGATCGACGGGTGGCCCGGCTCGTCGGCGCACGCGAGGTGCGACCAGACGGCGACCACGTCCACGTCGGACGAAGCAGCGGCCGCGGCGACCAGCGCGGGCCAGTCGGCGGGCTGACAACCGTTGCGCGACAAGCCCGTGTCGATCTTCAGGTGCACGCGCGCGCGACGACCCACCTGCTTCGCGGCCGAAGCGATGCGCTCAAGCTCGTCGACCGAGCTCACACCCAGGTCGATGTCCGCGAGAATGCCGGGCCCGAAGTCGACCTCCGGCACGTCGAGCCAGCTGAACAGCCGCACCGACAGCCCGGCGTTCCGCAGGTCCAGCGCCTCACCCAGCGAGCACGTGCCCAGCCAGGTGGCGCCCGCCTCCACCGCGGCCCGCGCGACGGGGACCGCGCCGTGGCCGTACGCGTCGGCCTTGACCACGGCCATCACGGCCGAGCCGGCGGCACGGCCGGCCAGCAGGGCGACGTTGTGGCGCACGGCGTCGAGGTCGATCACGACCTCCGCGCGCGGGAAACTGGCAGTCATAGCGACCGCCAGTTTCCCATGCGGGTCCGACAGGGCAGTGCGTCAGGGCAGGCGCAGCCCGGTGGTGCCGGAGAACACGTGCAGCTCGTCGGGACGGATCCGCAGGTGCAGGGTGTCGCCCATCGACGGCGTCTGGCGCGGGTCCACGCGCACGACGACGTTCTTCGACGCGCCCTCGGCGGCCAGGTCACCCGCGCCGCCGGCGAGCTTGCCGTAGACGAACGCGTCGGAGCCCAACTCCTCGACCAGGTCCACCTTGATGGGCAGCGTGCCGTTGGTGTCGGTGGTGGCTTCGAGCGACTCGGGGCGGAAGCCCAGGGTCACGGTGTCACCGTCGGCGGCCGAGCGGATCGACGCCGCCAGCGGCACGCTCGCGCCACCGATCTCGGCGCCGTCGGCCGTGAGCTTCGCCGAGACGAGGTTCATGGCGGGCGAGCCGATGAAGCCGGCGACGAACACGTTGGCCGGGTGGTCGTACAGCGCGCGCGGGGTGTCGCACTGCTGCAGCAGACCGTCGGACAGCACGGCCACGCGGTCGCCCATCGTCATGGCCTCGACCTGGTCGTGCGTCACGTACACGGTGGTGACGCCGAGCCGGCGCTGCAGCGCGGCGATCTGCGTACGCGTGGAGACACGCAGCTTCGCGTCCAGGTTGGACAGCGGCTCGTCCATGAGGAACACCTGCGGCTCACGCACGATCGCGCGGCCCATGGCGACACGCTGGCGCTGACCACCGGAGAGCGCCTTCGGCTTGCGGTCGAGGTACTGCTCGATGTCCAGCAGCTTCGCGGCCTCGAGCACCTTCTGCTTGATCTCCGACGCCGGGCGGCCCGCGATCTTCAGCGCGAAGCCCATGTTCTGCGCGACGGTCATGTGCGGGTACAGCGCGTAGTTCTGGAACACCATCGCGATGTCGCGCGAACGCGGCGGCAGCTGCGTCACGTCGCGGTCGCCGATCCAGATCGAACCCTCGTCGACATCCTCCAGGCCCGCGAGCATGCGCAGCGCGGTCGACTTGCCCGAACCCGACGGGCCGACCAGCACGAGGAACTCGCCGTCGGAGATCTCCAGCTCGAGTGCGTCGACGGCGGGCCGCTCGGTGCCGGGGTAGCGCCGGGTCGCCTTGTCGTAGGTGATGGTGGCCATCGGTCAGTCCTCTCCGAATTTCGCGGGAACCCCGTGCGCGGCTTCCCGCACTTCGAGGTGGCGTCGCTGGATTTCCTTGCCCGCGGCGCGTTGCGCCTCGGCCGGCTCGTCCAGCACGAGCCGGTTTCCAGGTCCTTCGGCCACCCACGCGGGTGGTTCGGCGGTGCCCGCCAGCGCCCAGGCGGCCTGGCGGGCGGCACCGAGGGCGACGTACTCGCCCGTCTCGGGGATCACCACGGGCACGCCGAGCACGATCGGCGCCACGGCCCGCACGGCCGCCGACTGCGCGCCGCCACCGATGAGCAGCACGCGGCGGACGTCCATACCCTGCGCGCGCACGGCGTCGAGGCCTGCGGCCAGGCCGCACAGCATGCCCTCGACGGTGGCGCGGGCCAGGTTCTCGGGCGTCATGTTCGCCCTGGTCAGGCCGTGGAGCGAGCCCGTGGCGTCGGGCAGGTTGGGGGTGCGTTCGCCGTCGAGGTACGGCAGCAGCGTGAGCCCGCCGGCGCCCGCTTCCGCGGCGAGCGCGAGGCGGTCGAACTCGGCGAGGTCGACGCCGAGCATGGTCGCGCCCGCGGTGAGCACGCGGGCGGCGTTCAGGGCGGCGGTGAGCGGCAGGAAGCGGCCGGTGGCGTCGGCGAACCCGGCGACCAGGCCGCTCGCGTCGGCCGAACCGGTCTCGGTCACGCCGAAGACGGTGCCGCTGGTGCCGAGGGAGATCACGGCGTCGCCGGGCGCGAGCTCCAGCGCCAGCGCGGCGGCCATGTTGTCGCCGGTTCCGGCGGAGACGAGCAGGCCGTCTGACGTGTGTCCGGCGACATCGGCGGGGCCGAGCACGGTCGGCAGCTCGGGCGTGCGGCCACCGAACGCGTGGGCCAGGACGTCGACGCGGTAGGCGTTCTCCGTCGGCGAGAAGTAGCCGGTGCCGGACGCGTCGCCGCGGTCGGTCACGGCCTGCTCGGGCTTGCCGAGCAGGCGCCAGGTGAGCCAGTCGTGCGGCAGCAGGACACGAGCGACGCGGTCGGCGTTGGCGGGCTCGTGCTCAGCGAGCCAGCGCAGCTTGGTGACGGTGAAGCTCGCGACCGGCACCGAGCCCACGGACTTGGCCCAGACACCGGCACCGCCCAGTTCCTCGGTGAGGTCCTGGGCGGCCTGCGCGGAGCGCGTGTCGTTCCAGAGCAAAGCGGGGCGAACCACCTCGCCGTCCTCGTCGACCGTGACCATGCCGTGCTGCTGGCCGCCGATGCCGAGGGCTTTCACGCCGTCGAGCAGCCCGTCGGTGGCCTCGCCGAACGCCTGCCACCAGGCCGCGGGGTCGACCTCGGTCCCGTCGGGGTGCGGCGCGCGGCCGGTGCGCACGACGGCGCCCGTACGGGCGTCGCAGACCACGACCTTCGTCGACTGGGTCGACGAGTCGATCCCGGCCACCAGCTCAGCTGTCATAGGGCTGCCCCTCCTCGACGTGCTCGACGGTCTCCACGGCCGTGCCGGCGTTGAGCGCGGCCTCGATCTCCTCGGTCGGGGTGATCTCGCTGGTGATCAGGAGGTCGTAGTCGCCGACGTCGCCGTGCGCGAAGGTCGCGGTGCGGCCGAACTTCGAGTGGTCGAGCACGAGCACATTGCGGTTCGCGGCGCGCAGCACGGCCTTCTTGAGCTCGGCGTAGTCCTGCACGGGGTGGAAGAGCCGGCCGACGGCGACGGCGCTCACGGACACGAACGCGATGTCGGCGCGCGTGCGTTCCAGCAGCGCCAGCACGTCGGGGCCGGAGCAGGAGTCGTATTCCGGGTGGTAGCGGCCACCGGCGACGACGACGGTCACGCCGTCGCCCAGCAGCTTGGCGGCGCGCAGGGAGTTGGTGATCACGGTGAGGCCGTCGAGGTCGGCCAAGCGCTCGACCAGGGGGAACAGCGTGGTGGAGTCGTCGACGAACACCGTCTGGCCGGGTTCGACGTGCTTGATCGCGGCCTCGGCGAGGGCTTCCTTCTCGGCGGAGTGCAGCGTGAAGCGGCTGGCGGTCTCCATCGTCAGCGCCGGGTAGGCCTCGACCTTGCCGCGCAGCTTGCGCAGGAGGCGGCGGTCGGCCAGGTCGTCGAGGTCGCGGTGCATCGTCATGAGACTCACGCCGAAGCGGGCAGTGAGGTCGTCGATGCGCGCCTCGCCGAGCTCGATGACGTGGTCGAGGATATCCTGCCGCCGCTGCTCCACGGCCGCGTCGGACGGGCGAGTCCTAGGCACGGCGCACCTCACCGTCGACCCGGTTGAGGGTCACCTGATCGGGGGCGCCAGTGCTCACACCTCGTTCTTACCAGATTTTATCGCGTTAGTTAACGGGTAACTCGATAACTTCTACGTCGCTGGTGCCCCGGACGAGCTTGAGCGCCCCCGGGATCGCGTCGACCAGACCGGACGCGGAGGTCGGCACGCCGTCCGCGGCCAGCGCCCCGGCGAGCGAGTGCACCTGCGCGCCCGCGGCGGCGGCCAGCCACGGGTCGAGGCCGGCGGCGAGCAGCGACCCGATGACGCCGGTGAGGACATCGCCGGAGCCGGCCGTCGCAAGCCAGGAGCCGCGCGGGGTGTTGACGGCGACGCGGCCGTCCGGCGCGGCGATCACGGTGCAGTGGCCCTTGAGGAGCACGACGGCGTTGTACTTCCTCGCGGCGTCGCGGGCGGCCTGCACGCGGTCGGCGCCGGGGCGCGCGCCCATGAGGCGTTCGTACTCGCCGGCGTGGGGTGTGAGCACGAGCGGGGTGTCGGGGTCGCGGGCGTCCAGAACCTCGGGGTGCTGGGCGATGATCGTGGTGGCGTCCGCGTCGGCGCAGACGGGCACGCCCTGGCCGAGGATGTGGCGCAGCACTTCACGGCCTTCGGAGCCGGTGCCGATGCCCGGGCCGACGACCCAGGCCTGCACGCGGCCGGCGTCGGTGACCGAGCCCGTCGCGACGATCTCTGGCCAGCGCCCGCGGACCACGTCGGCCGCGCGGCCGGCGTAGCGGACCATGCCGGCGGTGGCGTGCACGGCGGAGCCCGAGGCGAGCACGGCCGCGCCGGGGTACGTCGCCGAGCCGGCGGCGATGCCGACGACGCCCTGGCTGTACTTGTCGTCGCCCGCGCCGGGGATGGGCCAGAGGTCGGCGAGGTCGGTGAGCTCCAGGCGGCGCAGGTCGGGTTCGCCGAGCTCGGGGCGCAGGCCGATGTCGACGAGCACGACGTCGCCGCACTGCCGGGGCGCGAGCGCGTGGACGGGTTTGGGGGCGCCGAAGGTGACGGTGAGCGCGGCGGTGACATGCGGGCCGTCGACGGCGCCGGTGTCGGGGTCGACGCCACTGGGGAGGTCCACGGCGACGATGGGGGCGTCGATGTTCTCGATCAGCCGTGCCGCGTCCGGGCGCAGCGGGCCTTTGCCGGAGATTCCGACGATGCCGTCGACCACCACGTCGGCCTTTTTGATCCACCGTGGACTGTCCTCAATGGACACCACGCGGCCGCCGGCTTTCCGTAGGGCCGCCAGTCCCTTCGCGTGCGCCTTCTCCGGCTTCAGCAGCACCGCCGTGACGGCCACGCTGCGGCGACGCAGGAACGCGCCGGCCCACAGGGCGTCGCCGCCGTTGTCGCCGGAGCCGACGAGCAGCACGACTCGTCGGCCGGCGACGCCGCCGGTGCGTTCGGCCAGGAACCCCGCGAGGTGCGTGGCCAGGCCGAACGACGCCCGGCGCATCAGCTCGCCGTCGGGCGTGACGGCGAACAGCTTGCCCTCCGCCTCGCGAATCCGTTCCGTGGTCCAGATTCCCTGCACGGCGGGGGCCTTTCTGCTATTCGACAGTGACCGACTTCGCCAGGTTACGCGGCTTGTCGACGTCGTACCCGCGGGCGCGGGCGATCTCCGCGGCCAGCACCTGAAGCGGCACGGTGGAGACCAGCGGCTGCAGCAGCGTCGGCACGGCGGGGATCTCGATCAGCTCGTCGGCGAACGGCCGCACCGCCTCGTCGCCCTCTTCGGCGATCACGATGGTGCGGGCGCCGCGGGCCTGGATCTCGCTGATGTTGGAGACCAGCTTGGAGTGCAGCACCGCGCGGCCCTTGGGCGAGGGCATGACGACGACGATCGGCAGGCCTTCCTCGACCAGCGCGATCGGGCCGTGCTTGAGCTCGCCGGCGGCGAAGCCCTCGGCGTGCATGTAGGCGAGCTCCTTGAGCTTCAGCGCGCCTTCGAGGGCGACCGGGAACCCGACGTGGCGGCCGAGGAACAGCACCGCCTTGGAGTCGGAGATCCGGCGGCCGAGGTCGCGGACCTGGTCCACAGTGGACAGCACCTTCTGCACGGCGGCCGGCATGGCCTCCAGCTCGGCGAACTCGCGGGCGACCTCGTCGGGGTACTTCGTGCCGCGCGCCTGCGCGAGCGCCAGGCCCACGAGGTAGTTGGCGGCGATCTGCGCGAGGAACGCCTTCGTCGACGCGACGCCGATCTCGGGGCCGGCGTGCGTGTACAGCACGGCGTCGGACTCACGGGGGATCTGCGCGCCGTTGGTGTTGCAGACGGCGAGCACACGGGCCTTCTGTTCGCGGGCGTGCCGCACGGCTTCGAGCGTGTCGGCCGTCTCGCCGGACTGGGACACGGCGACGACGAGCGTGTCGCGGTCGAGCACCGGGTCGCGGTAGCGGAACTCACTGGCGAGCTCGACCTCGACGGGCAGGCGCGTCCAGTGCTCGATGGCGTACTTGGCGACCAGGCCCGAGTGGTAGGCGGAACCGCAGGCGACGACGAAGACCTTGTCGACGTCCCGCAGGTCCTGGTCGGAGATGCGCTGCTCGTCGAGGATGATCCGGCCGGCCTCGAAGTGGCCGCGCAGCGTGTTGGCCAGGGCTTCGGGCTGCTCGTCGATCTCCTTGAGCATGAAGTACTCGTGGCCGCCCTTCTCGGCGGCGGACAGGTCCCAGTCGACGGTGAACGGCTTGGCCTGCGCGGCGTCGCCGTGGAAGTCGGTGACCTCGTAGCCGTCGCGGGTGATGATCACCAGCTGGTCCTGCCCCAGCTCCACGGCCTCGCGCGTGTGCTCGATGAACGCGGCGACGTCGGACGCGACGAAGTGCTCGCCCTCCCCGACCCCGACCACCAGCGGCGAGGAACGGCGGGCGGCCACGATGGTGTCCGGCTGGTCGGCGTGCGTCACGACCAGCGTGAACGCGCCCTCCAGCCGCCGGCACACGGCCGCGACGCTGGCGGCGAAGTCGTTTTTGGTGTCACCGCTGTTGTACGCCCGGGCCACCAGGTGCGCGGCGGTCTCGGTGTCGGTGTCGCTCGCCATCTCGACACCGTCGGCCTCGAGCTCCGCGCGCAGGGCGGCGAAGTTCTCGATGATGCCGTTGTGCACCACGGCCACCTTCCTGGTGGCGTCCTGGTGCGGGTGCGAGTTCCTGTCCACGGGCGCGCCGTGCGTCGCCCAGCGGGTGTGGCCCATGCCGGCGGTGCCGGTGAAGCCATCCCTGCCCACGACGTCGAGCTGAGCCTCCAGGTTGGCGAGCCGACCTGCCTTGCGCTCGACCTTCAGCGCGCCGGCGCCGTCGAGCACCGCCACCCCGGCCGAGTCGTAGCCGCGGTACTCCATCCGCCGCAGGCCACCGAGGACCACATCCAGCGCCGGCCGGTGTCCGACATATCCCACGATTCCACACACGCGAACAAGCCTAACGAGGGATGTCCAGTCCCCTACTCCGGTACCTTCCCGAGGCTTTTCAACCCACCTGACCAGCGGAGATCGAGTGGTGACGGTGCGGAGTGGGCTGGCGGTGGCGGGCCCCTGATCGGTGGGGTTCTGGGGCTTTTCGGCACTGTGTCGAATCGGGGTGTGCCCGCTCGTGTAGAGGGTGAACCGAGAGGAGAAAACATGCGTTCCCTCAGCGTCACCATGAACATCACCCTCGACGGGGTCGTGCAGGGCCTCGGGCGGCCCGACGAGGACAGGCGCGGCGGGTTTCCCCACGGGGGCTGGGGCACGAGGTACCAGGACGAGGTCCTCGGCCGCGAGATGGCCAAGGGGATGAGTCGGCCCGGCGACATGCTGTTCGGGCGCCGGACGTGGGAGGACTTCATCGGCGCGTGGGCGGGGCGCGACGACGGCAACCCGTTCACCGCGCACCTCGACGCCGCCACCAAGTACGTGGCCTCGACCACCCTCGCGAGCGCCGACGCGTGGCAGAACTCGATCCTCCTGCCCGGCGACGCGACGAAGAACGTCGCCGAATTGAAGGCCGAGCCGGGGAACGACCTGGCGATCGTCGGCAGCGCGGCGCTCGTGCGGAGCCTGCACGCGGCCGGGCTGGTCGACCGCTACACGCTGGTGATCCACCCGCTCACCCTCGGCGTCGGCGCGCGGCTGTTCGACGGCCCGGCACCGCTGACCGAGTTCCGGCTCACGCGAAGCATCGCGACCACGAAGGGCGTGCTCATCGCGTACTACGAGCGGGCATGACCTGGCCCGGAGCGGCGGGCGGGCCGGGGCCGGGCGCGGGCAGTAAGGTCACGCGCATGGCCAGCAAGCCCAAGCACCTGCTCGCGGAGCTGTCACACCCGGGGCCCCACGAGGTCCTGCGCGGCAACCTGGCCCTGGTCGGGCTGCCGGGGGTCGTGTTCACGCCCCGCCAAGGGCTGGGGCTGCCGGCCATCGCGTTCGGGCACGGGTGGCTGCAGCCCGCGTCGCGCTACCGGCACCTGCTGCACCACCTCGCGAGCTGGGGCGTGGTCGCCGCCGCGCCCGCGACGCAGGGTGGGCCGCTGCCGTCGTACCGCCTGCTGGCCAGCGACCTGCTGACGACGCTCGACGTGGTCACCACCGTCCGCCTCGGCCCCGACGGCATCAGCGTCGACCCCGCCAAACTCGGCCTCGCCGGCCACTCCACCGGCGGCGGCTCCGCCGTCCTCGCCGCCGCCCAGGCCGCCGCGGCCGACGACTCCGTGCGCCCCCGCATCCGCGCCGTCGCGACGATCACCGCCGCCCAGACCCTCCCCTCCGCCTCGGCCGCCGCCCAGCTCATCACCGCCCCCGGCCTGCACCTCGCGGCGGAGGAGGACCTGGTCGCACCCGCCGTCGCCCACGCGGAAGCCATCGCTGCGGCTTGGGCCGGGCCGGTTCAGCTGCGCACCTTGGGGAAGTCCTCCCACCTCGGCGTGACGGAGGGACGGCACTGGAGCCAGCTGCTTCTCCAGGGCAAGCCGAACCGCCGCACGCAGCAGCTGACGCGGGCCTTGTTCACGGCGTTCTTCCTGACGCACCTGACGGGCACTGAGCGTTACCTGCCCCTCCTGGACGCGGACGTGAAGCGGGCGCCGATCGAGCTGACGGAAGAACCGGCTGCCTGACGGTCGGTGACCGGGGTTGGGGTGAAGGGGACCTTCATCGCTTCGGTTGGTGGGCTGGGGATCTGGCTTTGCCGACGTTGGCTGCGCGCGAGGGGACATCTCGTCGCCACGCCGATGGGCGAACGGACCCGTCTCCTCCGCAGTTACTCCCGGCGCGGATGGCGGTCTGCGCGGTTGGGACTCGCTTGTTGTGCTACTCGGCTGATGTCCGCGAGTCAGGCTGCGTTGCCGCTCCCTGGTCGCGTCGGGACCGTTCACCAACGGGGAGTCGCGCGCGGGTCGGTTCGCCAGCCGCAAGACGCTCGACGGGACCACTCGCGAGCCGCGGCGATCGCGATGGGACCACTCGCGAGCCGCGGCGATCGCGATGGGACCGCTCGTGGGCCGGCGATCGTGCGAACGGACCCATCGTGCCGCCCTCAGGCAGCCGGTCTCGCGTCATCGGCTGGCTTCGGTGGGCAGCGGCGGGAGGCGTCGGGGGACCCTTCGCGCCCTGGCATCGGCGGCGGTCACCTCACGTGGCGATGAGGGCATGAAGGGCCCCTTCACACCTTCATGCGGCGACCGGCTGGGTCAGTCGACCATCCAGGTGTTGTTGGCGAAGTCGTGGTCGTCGAAGCGGCCGGGGCGGATGGGGTGGCCCGGGGTTGGCGGGGTGGGCTCGTCCGGTGGCCGGTCGGCGGGTGGGGTGAGGTCGATGGTGTGCGTGCGGTCGGTCATGGCTTTTTCGGTGAGCCAGCCGCCGGCTTCGCGGTGGCGGCGCTGGAGGTCCTGCGCACGGGTGAGGTAGCGGCCGTGGGTGGCGGCGTCGCGGTGGAGGGATTCGGTGGCGTCGGCCGTGGCCGAGGTGACGTGGCGGTCGCGGAGGGCGCGTTGCTCCTGGTGTTCGCGGGCGGCGGCGTCCTGCGCAGCGCGGGCAGCGGCGAGGCGGTCGGCAGTGGTCACGGTTGGGGTCGCCGTCTCGTGAGCTGGGTAGCGGCGGGCGCGCGTCGTTGCGCCACGGTGTTCGGGCGCCGACATCCGGCGGGCTGAGCGGCGGCGGTCAGGTTGCGTGGGGCGGGCGGGTCATTGGCGGTCAACGCCCGGGCCCGTCTTCGAGGGAGCCGCTGATGCGGCCGGCCGAGCCGTGGGTGTCGAAGACGTCCGAGCCAAGGCGGGTGGCCGGGCGGGTTTGGTCGCCGGGGGCGGTGCCGAGGCCGTTGAGGCCGGGGAGGGACAGGGCGCCGAAGCCGTTCATGCCGTCGGGGAGGGAGTCGGGGGTGGGGCCGAGGGGGTCGAAGGTGACGTCGCCGCCGGGGGCCGTGCCGAGTTCCGCGGAGGGCTGCTGGTCTTGGGGTGGGTCGACGATGTGAGCGCCGAGGTCGGCCAGGGAGGCCGAGGCCGTGGTGCTGTCGTCCGGGAGGTTCAGGTCGCCCGAGGTCGAGCCGGACGACGGGTCGAAGCCGGCCGGAACGACAGGGAGGCCGAGAGCGGGAGTCGGCGAGTCCACGGAGACGCCGAGGACGGAGCCGGGCGAGTCCGCGGGGACGCCGACCGCGGGAGCGGACGAGTCCGCCTGCGTGCCCAGAGCATGAGCCGGTGAGTCAGCGGGCAGGCCAAGCGCTGGACCAGGCGAGTCCGCGGGGACGCCAAGGACTGGACCAGCGGAGCCGGCCGGTAGGCCAAGAGCGGGAGTCTGCGAGTCCGCCGCGCCCAGAGCATGAGCCGGTGAGTCCACGGGGCCCGGAGCGGGAGTCGGTGAGCCGACAGCGATACCCAGAGCGGGAGTCGGCGGGTCCACCGGCGCGCCCGGAGCATGAGTCGGCGAGTCCACGGGACCGCCCGGAGCGCGAGTTGGTGAGTCCACGAGCGAGCCCAGAGCGCGAGTTGGTGAGTTCGCTGGAGCGGTCAGACTCGGAGTGGGCGAGTCTGTCGATGACTCCACTGTGGACGAATCCGAAAAAGCCAGGAATCCCACCAGGGCACGGAAGTGGCCGTCGATGGTGGAGGTGGCCGTGGCGCAGAGGGCCTGGAACGCGGCGTAGCGGCTGGTGAACTCGGTCGCGAAAGGACCGTTCAGCCATTGGCGCGCGGCGCGGACGGCGTAGTCGCTGTCGGCGGGGTCGCAGTCGTGCAGGCGGTTGTGGAGGTCGTTACCGGGGCTGGTGGAGTCGAGCCAATGGGCGAGGTCGAGCAGCTCGGCCTTCGAGACGGTGCCGCCTTGGGCGAGCGCGGCGATCCGTTGCGCCACAGGCAAAGGGGCGCCCGCGATGGAGTCGGTGCGGAGGTGCAGCGCTTCGTCCACTTTGGTCTTCAGGGCGGTGAAGACGTGGGTCATCGTCTCGGGGATGAGCTGGGCGGCGCCGGAGAGGTGGTCGAGTAAGTCATCGGGCGCGAGGCGGTGGTACGCGCTCTGCGCGGCCGTCGCGGCGGGGCTTTGCCAGTCGCGGAAGAGTGCGGTGGTGGCGGTGGTCGCGTCGGTGTGGGTGGAGGCGAGGGTGTCGCCGGTGTGGGACAGCGTGGCGGCGTCGGCGAGGAACTTGCAGAAGTCGAGGCCGGTGCTGTCCCCGAACCGCAGGCGGATGTCGCGCTCGACGTCGATCTTCGTGGCCGCGAAGGTGTTCCAGACCGGGGCCCACTGCGCGAAGAAATCCAGCGCCGGCGCGGCGAGCGCGAGCACCTCGTCGGACGTCGCCACCCCGACGCCGCCGGGCTCGGGGCCGCGCAGCGCGTCGGTCATCGCGCTGCCGTGTTCCGTGCGGTGTCGACGTGCTCGTCCTCGATGGACGCGTACCGCTCGGCCGCCACGTCGAGGCTGCTGCCGAACGACGCGAGCGCCCCGCCGTAAGCCTGGACGGCGTCACTCAGCGCGGCGAACCCGTTGCGGTACGCGGCAAACGCCCCGCCGTGCCCGCGCCCGAAGTCAGCCTCGGCGACCTGCGACGCCACCCCGGGAACCCTTCCGGCCGCAGCCTCGAGTGCGCCCTTCGCGGCGCGCATCGCCGCCGCGTCCGCCCGGTGGCTGCCCTCCGGCATGGCCACCCCCTCACTCCGCCGCCCCGCACCCTCCGACGCACGCCGACGGCGCCCGGTGCCACCGGGAATCTAGCGATTCAGGAGGCTGGAGTCGACAAAAAGCTCAGTCTTCGTCGTCGAGCAACGAGCCGCTGATCCGGCGGCCGCTCGGCGTCGAGTCGAACAGGCCGGACCGGTACGGGTTCGACCCGCGTTCCTGGTCACCGCCGGTGTTGCCGAGCCCACCGCCGCCCATCATTCCGCCGCCCATCATGGCCATGGGCTGTCCTTGCTGGTCGGTGGTGGTCGGGGCCGTGCCGAGGTCGCCGGAGGTCGGAGCGGTGGCGCCACCGCCGCCCTGCCAGTCGGCCGGTTCGGAGGTCTGGCCGAGACCGTTGTCGAACCCCGGGCCGAGGCCGCTGTGGCTGTCGGTGGGATCGGTGAGCGACTGGGCGGTCGTCGAGTCGTCCACGCTCGGCTGATCGACCGATGCGGCCGGCGCATCGACCGGATCGGCCGGCATCCCGACATCCGGCGCGGCGTGGTGGCGGCCAGTCGTCGCCCCGGCGTCCGTCGCGTCGTGGGCGCCGGAGTGCTCGACGGCGCCGGTCTGGTCCGACACACCGTGACCGACCGGGGCGGCGTGGTCGACTGCGCCGATCTGGTCCGACGCACTGTGGCCGACGGGGGTCGCGTGGTCGATCGGGCCGGTCTGGTCCGCCACGCCGGCGTGCTGAGCCGCCGTGGGCTGCGCGAAGTTTCCGGCGGGTTGCCCGTCCGCAGTGGCGGCGGGGTGCAGGTCGCCGTCGTCGCCGAGGGTGTATTTCGTCGGCTGGCCGGAACCGTCGTCGACGGTCACCACCGTGGGACCGTCCGCGCCGTCGGGTCGCTCGGCGGTGATCTTGAGGTTCCCGTCGTCGATGTGGATCTTGCCGTCGGGACCAGGCTGGTAAACGTGGCCCGACGTCGCGGTGCCGGCCGGTGTGGATGCGCCATCGGGCTGCGGAGCCTGGTGACGACCGGCGCCGGGCTGGCCCGGCGTGTCCTGCGCGCCGTCGTGCCCTTGCGGGCCGAGGTCGTCTGGCCGGCCTGACGCGTCTTGCGCGCCGTCGTGCCCCTGCGGGCCGAAGTCGGCGCCCTGGCCTGGCTCGGGATCGTCGCCGAAGTCGAGTTGGTACTTCTTCTCCTGCCCGGTCCCGTCGTCGACGGTGATGCCCATCGTCCCGTGGTCGTCCGGCTCGGACATGGAGATCTTGTTGTCGCCCTGCTCGACGGTCACCGTCTCGGGCTCCGTCGCGTCGGACTTGATCGCCTCGCCGGTCTTCGGGTCGATCGGGTAGGGCTGGCCCGTCGCAGGATCCACCTCGAGGGGCTGGTGCGTGACGGGGTTGACGTTCGGATCCGCGGCCGCCGGCGCCGTCACGGCCGGGGTTGGCATCGGGGTGGCCGGCGGCGGAGTCATGCTGCCGCCACCACCGCCCGAAGATGGTCCGCCCGGGCCGCTGCTGTGCCCACCCGAACTGCTGGTCTTGGTGCCCCCGCCGGTGTCCGGCGACGCACCGAGGTGCAGGGAGCCGAACGGGTCCGTCGGCACGTTCAGGCCATCCGAGAACACCCGCAGCGCGTTGGTCGCGGTGGTGTGCGCGTTGCGGATCGCCTGCCGGAAGGTGTTCATGGCATTGGAGTACTGGGTGCTGTACTCATCCATCTGGCTGCACAGCATGTCGGACCACTTGGAGTCGTAGTCCGTGTCGAGGTCCACCGACATGTGCCGAATGTCCTGCGGCGCGATCGGCCCAGTTCCATGTTCCTGGCTTCTCGCGACCTCTGACCCACTCCGAGGATTACCCCAAAGCGCCGCGATGCTGTCGTCATCCCCTTTGTCACGACCCCATTTGATGGCCTCGTCGAGCCGGTCGATGAACATCGACAAGCCATCACAGTCATCGGGGTTGTGCGCATCCACAAAGGTCTTCGGCGCCTGACCCGCCGCATCCGGCAGCTTCGCCAAGTCGGCGATCGGCGGCCGGACCGTGTGCCACAGGTTCTGCAGCAGCTGGCTGAACCCGTTGACCGTGCCGCTGTAGTCGCCGAGAACCTTGTTCAGGTCGTCCATCTTCTCGCCGGCGGAGTCCGCGGCCTTGCCTTGCCAAGCCGCGGACAGATCCTGCTTGACCTGGCCGCCCGCGTCCTGCGCCGCCTTCGCCGCCTTGCCGAGGTTGGCCGCTCGGCCCTGCGCGCCCCAGAAATAGCCGAAGCCGAAACCGCCCAGCTCGCCGAGCAGCCGGTTCTCCTCGTCGCCCTGCCCGTACGGAGCCGCGAACTGCAACGCGAGGTTCCGCGACGGGTGCCCGATCCACCGCGCGTAGAGGCCGCCGAGCTTGCCGGTCATCTTGTCGTGGAAGCCGGTGAGTGACTTCAGCATGTTGTCGGACGTGTCGTCCAGGTGGACGTCGGCCGGGGGCTGCAGCGGGGCGATGATGGTGTCGCCGAGGCGGCCGGAGGCGGGAGGCGGAGTCACGGTCAGGCCTCCCTGCCCGCGTCGGTGATGCCCCAGGTGCTCTCCTGCTCGTTCTCCGAGTGCAGGGTCGCCGATTGGTTGAGCCGCGTGGCGTAGTCCTTGAGAAACGCGCCACCCTTGGTGGCGGAATCACCGAGCGCCTGGGCTTTCGCGACGTACGCGCCGGCCGCTTCGGAGAGGCCGGGGATCTTGCCGAAGTGCGCGGGCGTCAGCTGCGACTGCGCGGTGTAGGTCTTCATCTCGTCGAACGACGTCGCCATCGAGGACACCTCGTTCGCGACGTTCTTCACCTGATCCGGTTCGATGTTGAATCCGGCCAACGCACTTCTCCCCTCGTGCGGAACAGCTCAGTGGTCGTCGACCCAGTTCGTGGCCGAGAAGTCGTCGTCGACCTCCGCCGCGCGGTGCCGGGCGGCCGGGCGGGCCGGCGCCTCCGGCGGTGGCGGCCGGAACGCCGGCACCACCGGCTGCGGCGGCGCTTCCACCCCCGTCTCGTCCTCGAACCGGAAGATCGCGCCGTCTTCGGCGTTCTCCGCCGCCCGTTTGGCGGCCAGTTCCGCTTCCTTCGACGCGGCGGGATCGCTCTCGGTTCCGGCGGCCTCACGCTCCGCGCGCAGCTGCTCGCTTCGGGCGCGATTCTCCTCGACGAGCTTGGCGAACTCCGCCTGACGCTTCTCGTCGTCGGCCAGCGCGCGCTCGTGATCGGCCCGGTACTGGGCCCTGACCTCCTCCATCGCCACCAGGCTCCTGGTGAACTGAGGACTCAGCCCCTCCTGCCCGTCCATCCCACTCCCCCGTCGGTCCGCACTGCATGCGGAATGTACCTCCGGGGTCACCGAGGGCGCAGGGCGTTCATCAAATCCGGGACGATCAGGAGACCGCGGACACCACGCCGGCCAGTCGGTCGGCCGCCGCTTGGGCCGTGGAGTGGGCCGGGGCCTCGACCATGACGCGGACGAGCTGTTCGGTGCCCGAGGGGCGCAGGAGGACGCGGCCCTCTTCGCCGAGTTCGGCTTCGACCTCGCCGACGGCGTCGCGGACTTCGGAGGAGCCCGCGACGGCCGCCTTGTCCGCGACTGGGACGTTGACGAGGACCTGGGGCAGGCGGTTCATCACGGACGCCAGCTCGGCGAGCTTCTTGCCGGTGGCGGCCATGCGGGACATGAGGCGCAGGGCGGTCAGCAGGCCGTCGCCGGTGGTGGCGTGGGCGGGGAGGACCACGTGGCCCGACTGTTCGCCGCCGAGGGCGAGGCCGGAGGCGCGCAGCTCTTCGAGGACGTAGCGGTCGCCGACGGACGTGGTGACGACCGTGATGCCGTGGGCCTTCATCGCGAGGTGGAGGCCCAGGTTGCTCATCACGGTGGCGACGAGCGTGTCCTTCACCAGCTCGCCGTCCTCGGCGAGCGCGAGGGCCAGCACGGCCATGATCTGGTCGCCGTCGATGAGCTCACCCGAGGCGTCCACGGCGACGCAGCGGTCGGCGTCGCCGTCGTGGGCGATGCCCAGGTCGGCGCCGTGCTCGACGACGGCGGCGCGGAGCAGGTCGGGGTGGTTCGAACCGCAGTGCTCGTTGATGTTGATGCCGTCGGGCTCCGCGTGGAGGGCGACGACCTCGGCGCCGGCGCGGCGGTAGGCCTCGGGGGCGGCGACGGCGGACGCGCCGTTGGCGCAGTCCACCACGACCTTCAGGCCCTCGAGCTGGTGCGGCGTCGCGGAGAGCAGGTGGTCGACGTACAAGTCCAGCGCGTCGGAGACGTCGGACACGCGACCGACGCCCGAGCCCGTCGGGCGGACGACGTCGGCACCGCCGAGGCCGGCCTCGATCTCGTCCTCGATGCTGTCGGGGAGCTTGTGCCCGCCCGCGGCGAAGAGCTTGATGCCGTTGTCCGGCATCGGGTTGTGCGAGGCCGATATCATCACGCCCAGATCGGCCTCCAGCGCACCCACGAGGTACGCGACGGCGGGCGTCGGCAGCACGCCGAGGCGCAGCACGTCGGCGCCGGCGGACGCGAGGCCCGCCACCACGGCGGCCTCCAGCATCTCGCCGCTGGCACGCGGGTCGCGGCCGACGACGGCCACCGGGCGGTGCGAACGGTCGTGCGCGGCGAGCACACGCGCGGCGCTGGCCGCGAGCGAAAGCGCCAGCTCGGGGGTCAGCTCGGCGTTGGCCAGGCCTCGTACCCCGTCGGTACCGAACAGTCGGGCCATCTCCACGACCTCCTAGGTCCAAATCGACCACGACAACCTAGCGGCGGCTGCGACCCGGCCGGGCCCTGCCCCCACCCCTGGAATGTCGCGGACCGCGCGCGAAATGCATCACTGTGGGGCGGATGAGACACATGAGGTCCCAGAGAACACGTTCAGTACAGCACTCGGAAAGCACGAGAGCGCCCATCCGATGGACGGATGGGCGCTCCCGAGGTTGCCCCTGTGCAGGGACACGGGGGTACGAAACCCCCACACGAATCAGCGCTTGCTGTACTGCGGAGCCTTACGGGCCTTCTTGAGGCCGTACTTCTTCCGCTCCGTGGCGCGCGCGTCACGGGTCAGGAAGCCGGCCTTCTTCAGGGCCGGGCGGTCGTCGGCGTCGACCTCGACGAGGGCGCGGGCGATGGCGAGGCGCAGAGCGCCGGCCTGGCCCGAGATGCCGCCACCGTGGAGGTTGGCGAAGATGTCGAACGAGTCGGGCTTGTCGACCGTGACGAGCGGCTCACGGATGAGCTGCTGGTGCACCTTGTTCGGGAAGTACTCCGCGAGGCTGCGGCCGTTGAGCTTGAACTCACCGGTGCCGGGAACGACGCGGACGCGGACCACGGCCTCCTTGCGACGGCCGACGGTCTGGGCGTTGCCACCCGCGGCGCGCGACGGACGCGGGGCGGCGGGCGTCTCGCTGGTGGCGACGGCCTCGCCCTCAGGGGTCTCGGTCGAGGCGACGACCTCGGTCTCGGTGCTGGTCACAGACTGTTCCTCACTCACTGCGCGACCTGCGCGATCTTGGTGATCTCGCGCGCCTGCGGCTGCTGCGCGGCGTGCGGGTGCTGCGGGCCGGCGTACACCTTCAGCTTCTTGGCCATGGCGCGGCCGAGCTTGTTCTTCGGCAGCATGCCCTTCACGACCTTTTCGACAAGGTGCTCGGGCTTGGTGTCGAGCAGCTCACCGAAGGAACGCTTGCGCAGACCACCGGGGTAGCCACTGTGGCGGTACGCGAACTTCTGGTCGCGCTTGTTACCGGTGAGCGCGACCTTCTCGGCGTTGACGATGACGACGAAGTCGCCGGTGTCCACGTGCGGGGCATAAGTCGGCTTGTGCTTGCCGCGCAGCAGCGTGGCGACCTCGGTCGCGAGCCGGCCGAGCACGACATCCTCGGCGTCGATCACGTGCCAGGCACGAGTGACGTCGCCGGGCTTGGGGCTGTACGTGGGCAAGGGTCTACCTCGTCGTCAACATTGCGTGTGGGTTCTGTGCGGGCCTAGCGCTGACGCGCCGCAACGCACAACGACATATGAAGATACGCCCCTGTTCACGTGACCCGTACAGCGGGGGGTGCCCGGCAGCCGGAAGTCCCGGCGACCGCGCTCCTCGGACCGCGCCCACAGCATACCGGGCGACCTCGCCGAACCACCCACGCGGGCACGCGCGACAAGCCAAGATGAGACGATCCGCGCGGACAGCCGAACACCCGGGGGAAAGCGATGACGAAACGGGCCAGCCGAGCGGCGCTCGCCCTGGGCGCCGTGCTGGTGCTCGCGACCGCGTGCGGGCAGGCCCGCGCCGGCACCGCGCTGCCCAACGGCGACCAGGCCTCGGCCTACGTCGGCGCCAAGTTCGAGAAGGCGATGTCGAAGCTCGAGAACTCCATCCTCGACGCGCGCGACGTCACCAACTCCGCCGACGCGTACTTCAAGTTCGACGACAAGTGGATCCACAGCGTGATCACCTCGGCCCGCACCGGCCGCCCCGAGAGCCGCGTGGTCCACAACCGGTCGCAGAAGAACCCCGACGAGATCATCGACACGTTCACCCCCGCCGACGGGCCACTCGAGTACGTCTACCTCGGCCCCACGTACAAGTCGCTCGAGCCGACAGCGTGGGTGTCGATGCCGAAGCCGGAAGCCGGGCTGATCCAGCCGTGCGCATGGGGCGGGGTGCTCACGGCCTGCAAGATGGCCAACGCCGTGGACGACTCGTACAACGCCGACAAGAAGGCCGTGCGCGGCGCGAAGAGTTCGGCCGACGGCTCGGCGGAACTGACGGTGAACGTCCCCTTCTCGCAGTTCCTCGACAAGCGCGTGGAACTGCTGCCCGACTCGCTGCTCAAAGAGGTCGGGCCGCAGCTGAACAAGTCCGTGATCCCCACCACGATCAAGCTCAAGCCGGACGGTTCGCTCGCCGAGTTCGTGATGGCCGCCAAGTTCTCCGGGGACGGGCACAATATCGAGCTCAACTACGACTTCCGCTTCACCGGCAAGGCGACCGTGCAGGACCTGCCGAAGCTGCCGGACGCGAGCCAGATCACCGCACTGCCGGACGACGCCGCGAAGCAGGACTTCTACAACCGGCTCGCCCAGCTGCAGGGCAACTGATGAGCACCCGAGGTGACCTCCGATGACCCAGCCTGAGCCGCCCCAGCAGCCGCAGCAGCCGCAGCAGTGGTGGCAGCCACCCGCGGCCCCCGCGTCCGGCGGTCCCGGCGGGCCGGAAGCCCAGTACCCGAGCCAGTGGCCGGGCGGGGCGCAGCAGGGTGCGTGGCAGCAACCGCAAAACCCGCAGCCGCAGCAAAATCCGTGGTCGCAGGGCACGCCGGCGCAGTACCCGAACACCGGCGGGCAGCAGTACGCCAACCCGCAGCAGTACGCGAACCCCGCAACCGCAGCGCAGCCCTACCCCGGCCTCGCCCCGCAGCAGTATCCGTACGCGAACCCGGCGAGCGGACCGCAGCAGCAGCCCTACGCCACCGGCCCGCAGACCCAGCAGGTGCCGGGAGTGCCGCCGCAGCAGCAGGGCGCGGCGTTCGGCGGCGGGTTCCAGCCGACGACGTACGGCGGGCTCGGCGCGTTCTCCGCCGAAGCCGTGAAGAAGGCCCCGCGCTCGAAGCGGCCGTGGGTGATCGCCGGCGCCGCCGTGGCCGTGGTGGTCATCGGTGGCGGCGCCGCGTGGCTGCTCGGCGCGTTCCAAGGGGACACGCTCGACCAGAAGTCGTTGCAGGACGGCGTTTCCCGCGTGCTCGCGGAGAACTACGGCGAGCCCGACGTGAAGAACGTGGCCTGTCCCTCGGGTGAGTCCACTCAGAACGGCACCACCTTCGACTGCACGCTGCAGCTCGGCGGGCAGCCGCGCAAGGTCACGGTGCGGGTGCTCAACGACAAGCCCGAGTACGAGGTCGGCGCGCCGCACTGAGCGCCGGGGCGCGCCGCGCCAGTCCACAACGGACGCGGCGAATCCCCTCGCCCCGGGCACGACTGCGCCACAACGACCGCACCACAACAAAACGGCGGGCCCGCACCGAAGTGCGGAACCCGCCGTGGTTTCGTCAGAACCCGAGAATCAGAAGAGGTTCTCGACGTCCTTGTCGGTCTTGGTGTAACCGTCGGCGATCTCCGGCAGCGCGATGGCGATCTGCGCCAGCAGCTGGGTCAGGTCGTTGAAGCTGTTGTCCCAGTCGGCCTGGGCCTTCATGTAGTTGTCCTTGGCCGCACCGGTCCAGGTGTTCGTGAGCTTGCTCAGGTCTTCCTTGAGCCGGTCGAACGAGGACTTCAGGTCCTTGGTGGTCGCGTTGCAGTCGTCAGCCGCCCGGTGGATCGTGGCCGGGTCAACGAGGATGCGTGCCATGTCTTACTCCTGTCAAAGTCGGGGTGTGGAATGGATGAACTGAACGTTGCCGCTCGGCTCAGCCGAGGACGCCGAAGCCCTTGTTGAAGCTGCTCACGATTTCGTTCTGCTCGGCTTCAGTGCGCTGGTACTTGGAGCCGGCTTCCTGCAGCAGGTCCGCAATGCGCTGGAGCGCCTGGTTCAGCTTCTTGCCCGACTCGTCGAAGCGCTGCATGACGTTGTTGAACGCCTGAGCCGCCTCGCCGTCCCAGCCCGCGCGGGTCGCTTCGATCTCACCCTGCAGGGTGGAAAGCCGCTGGTCCATCGAGACGCGAACGTCGGTGACCTGGTTCTCAGCAGCGGTGAACTCTTCCGGAGTTCCTTCAAAGCCGCCAGCCGCCATGGGAACTACCCCCTTCGTTTCATTGGTCGTGCGTATCGGCGTCCTGTTTCCGCCGTACACCCCTACGACGAAGACAGTGCCAGGTTCGGTTCACCCTTGGTGCGAGATTTCCCAAGTAGTTGCTTGCGTGAACGCCACCCGAGGGAACCGACGCCGCCGAGCCGAGCGCGACGCCGCCGGGAGAAGTCGCAAAACCCTTGGCCTACTGGGCAATTAGCACACGCACAGCCGGAATGAACGAGATTCACGGTTCCCTGCTCATGATTCGCAACTGCGAAAAGTCCTCTTCCTCATCACTCGTTCGTGCGGCCGGCGACGGAACTTCGGGCGCGGACCGGACCAATTCGGCCTCCGTCGGCAGGTGCGGCATCGGCAGTCCGCACGCCGCCCGGAACCGGGCGGCGGCACCGCGCAGCACCCGCGGCGTGGGTTCGACGGCGCCGCCGCCCGCGAGGCGGTGCCGGGCGTAGGCCTTCATCAGTTCCCGGTTGTCCTCGCGGTGGCGGACGTTGCGGGCGAGCGCGGTGCCGGCGACGCGGCGCGCGTGCGTGACCGCGTCCTGCCCCGCTCGGGTGAAAGCCGCCGCGGCGGACTCGGGTTCCGACGGCACGGGCACTCCTTCAGCTGGTGATCTTCAGCGTCCGCACGATCTGCTCGCAGGCCGTGTCGACGCGTTGCCGCAACGCGGGCGTTTCGTACTGACACCCCACGTGTACCCGGATCTTCCCCTGCACCACCACGTACCAGTTCACGGTGAGCTGGTCGCTCTTGCGCTGGTGGTACCCGATCACGGTGCGGCCACCGTACGTCAGGTTCGGATCGAAGGCGCTGTAGTTCGGGTCCCTGGCCGCCTGCGCTTGCAAAGAGTTCACGAGCTGTGCGCGGTCGGCGGTCGCGTCGTAGTCCATCACGAACTCCTGCGCGACCACGAGGTCGTTGCCGGCGGAGGCGTCCTGCGGGTGCAGGATCACCTGGCGCTCGGCCACCTGGTCGGAGGTCTGGACCCAGTCCTGAGGCGCGCTGACGCTGAAGTCGTACTGGACGAACGTCTTGCCCGGCAGCCCCGCCGGGTCGTCGCCGCCCCGGTTGACCACGAACAGCACGCCCGCGGCGGCGACCACGACCACCGCCACGACCGCGACGATCCCCCACAGCCGCTTCCGGCTCTTGCCGCGCGCAGGGGTCTCCGGCGGCCACGGCGGGCGGCCTGGACCACCTGGCTGAGCGGGACGTGGCCCGCCGGCAGGGGGTCCCGCGAAACCTCGGCCCGGCGTCGGCCGCACTGCCGGGATCGGCCCGGACGGCGGCTGGGGCCCCGGCTGCGGCATTGACTGGGGCACTGGCTGAGGCCCTGACTGCGGTCTCGGCTGAACCCGCGGCGCGGCGGGCCGCGACAACAGCTCGGTGCGGCCGTCACCGTCGACCTGCGCGTCGCCCGGCCTCGGCAGCTCGCCGGGCCGCACGACGTCGGTGCGCCGCTCGGCCGTCGGAACGCCACCGGGAGCGCCGGCCAGGCGCGGCGCCGAGGAGCCGGGCAGCGCGCCCGTGCGGTCCGGGTCCACGAGCACCGCCCGCAGCGCGCCGCGCGCCACCACCGTCTCCGGCTGGTCGAGGCTCGTGGGCACCACACCCGTGCGCTCGTGGACCAGGCGGGAGATCATCGGGATCCGGCTCGAGCCGCCGACGAGGAAGATCGCGGTGAGCTGTTTCGGCCGCAGCCCGGCGTCGGCGATCGCCGCGCTGGTCAGCTCCACCGTGCGCCCGAGCGGCGCCGCGATGAGCTTCTCGAGGTCCTCACGCGTCACGTGCGCGTCGGCGAACGGTGGCGGCATCGGCACGTCGGTGTAGGCGTGGCGCGACAACGTCTCCTTCGCGCCCCGCACGTCCTGGCGCAGCACGCGGCGCCGGCGCCGGTCAGCGAGTTCGCGGCCCGTGACCAGCTGCCGCCACGCGTCGGGATCGGCGCCCGACACGAGTGAGCCGATGTGCTCCAGCAGGGCCTGGTCGATGTCGGCGCCGCCGAAGCTCGGGTCGCCGCGGGTGGCGAGCACCTGGAACCCGCCACGAGCACTCGGCCCGCGTCCGGCCTCGGGCAGCCGCCGCACGACGCTGACGTCGACCGTGCCGCCGCCGAGGTCGAGCACCGCGAGCGCGTCGCCGGGCCGGCCGCTGAACTCCACGGTGCGCCCGTCCGGCTGCGCGACGGGCGCGAACGTGGCCGCGTGGTACACGGCCGCGGCCACGGGTTCCGGCACCAGCGCGACCTCGCGCGCCAGCCGGCCCGCGGCCTGCCGCAGCAGCCGGGTGCGGATCGCACCCCAGTCGGCGGGGTGCGTGAGCACGAGGAGGTCGACCTCGGCGTCGCCTGCGATACGGCGCGCCTCGGCCACGGCCCGGCCCAGCACGGCGTGGACGACATCGGTGACCCGCAGCACCGAGTCGCCCAGCAGCAGGTCGCCCTCGTCGATGCGCCGCTTCGGGTTCGGCTCGTAGCGCGACGGGTCGACGGCCGCCTGCCGTTCGGCCTCCTGGCCGACGAACAGCGTGCCGTCGGCGGCCGCGAAGACCGCCGACGACATCAACGGCTGGCCGTCGATCACCACGACCTGCGGCTCGCGGCCGTTGACGGAGGCGACGACGCAGGTGCTGGTGGTCCCGAAGTCCACCGCGACCCGCACTGTCACCCGTCACCCCCGCCGTCGCCCGGGCACCGGCCGCGCACGCCGCGGCCGGCCGCCGAAATCAGTCGGGCTGGATCCACGACACCTGCACGAGCTGCCTGCCGTTCTTGCGGCTGAGCATCACGCCTCGGCCCGGGGGCATCGCGGAGGGCCGGATGTTGCCGATCAGCACGCCTTCGTCCTTCGAGCCGTTCATGACCATGCCCGGCGCCGCGATTTCCTTGAGCTTGCCGATGACCGGGTCGTAGGAGGCCCTCGACGCACCACCGGTGCGGCGCACGATGATCAGGTGCAGGCCGACGTCCTTCGCTTGGGCGAGGAAGTCCGCCAGCGGCTTGAGCGGGTTGGACGTCTGCGTGGCCACCAGGTCGTAGTCGTCGACCAGGATGAACAGCTCCGGCCCGGTCCACCACGACCGGTTCCGCAGCTGGTCCTGCGTGACGTCCGGACCCGGCAGGCGCCGGGTCATCGAGCCGTGCACGTCCTTGACCATGCTGTCGAGCTGGTTGGACGACACGGCGTAGCCGAGCAGCGAGTCGCCCTCGAGGAAGCCGAGCATCGTGCGCCGGTAGTCGACCAGGAGGATCACGCCCTCCTGCGGTGAGTAGCGCTCGGCGATCCCGCGGCCGATCTGGCGCAGCAGGTTCGTCTTGCCCGACTCGCCGTCGGCGAAGGCGAAGAAGTGCGGCTCGGCGTCGAAGTCGAGGTAGACCGGCGAGAGGTCGTCCTCGTTGACGCCGAAGGGCACCAGCTTCGTGTTGCGCTTGGAGTCGATCTTGAGGACTTCCTCGTAGGTGATCATCTCCGGCAGCAGGCGGACCTGCGGCGCCGACCGGCCGCGCCAGGCGCCGCGGATCTTCGCGACGGCGTCGGCCACACCGGCGGCCACCGACTCGGCGTCGCTGGAACCGTCGACGCGCGGCAGGCCCGTGAGCATGTGCAGCTTGTCGCGGGTCAGGCCACGCCCGGGCCGCCCGGCCGGCACGTTGACCGCCACGCGGCGGTCGATGTCGGACTCGGTCGGGTCACCGAGGCGCAGCTCGAACCGCGTACCCAGCATGTCCTTGATCGCCGGGCGCAGGTCGGCCCACCGGTTGGCGGAGATGATCACGTGGACGCCGTAGGACAGACCCTGCTGGGCCAGCCGCGTGATCGACGCCTCGAGCTCGTCGAAGTCGTCGCGGATGGCACGCCAGTTGTCCACGATCAGGAACGCGTCGCCGAACGGGTCCTGGTCGGCGGAGATCTCGCCGCGGCGCTTGCGGTTGCGGAACTCGGTCATCGAGTCGATGCCCAGCGCGCCGAACCGGCCTTCGCGCTCGGTCATGAGCGTGGTGAGCTCGGCGACGATCCGGCGGGCCTTGTCCGGCTCGCGCCGGGCGACGGCCACCCCGCCGACGTGCGGCAGGTCGGCGAGCCCGGCGAGCGTGCCACCACCGAGGTCGAGGCAGTAGAACTGCACTTCCTCGGGGGTGTGCGTGAGCGACATCGACATGATCAGCGTGCGGAGCATGGTCGACTTGCCGGCCTGCGGGCCACCGGCGATCACCGCGTGGCCGGCGGCACCGGAGAAGTCGGCCCACAGCAGGTCGCGGCGCTGCTCGAACGGCCGGTCGACGATGCCCAGCGGCACCTGCAGCCGGCCGTTGCCGAAGAACCCGACCGGGGACAGGCCGCGGTCGTCGGTGGGGTTGAGGTTCGGCAGCATCGTGTCGAGCGAGTTGGACTCGTCCAACGGCGGCAGCCACACCTCGTGCGCGGGCGGGCCCTGGCCGATGAACCGGTCGACCATCACCTCGAGCTCGCTCGGTTCGGTGGCCTCCTCCGACTCCTTCGGCTTCGCCACCTCTTCGACCGGCTCGAACTGCGGCTCCGGCTCGGGCGGCAGCTCGACGAAGTCGGGCACGAACAGCTGCGGGCGCTTGTCCGCGCGCACGACCGTGGCCACCGGCCCGGCCGCCTTGATGCCGGCCGGGCGGTACGGGCCCGAGACGTAGGACGCCTTGAACCGCACCATCGTGGAGGTGTCGTACTTGAGATAGCCCGAACCCGGGATCGACGGCAGCTCGAACGCGTCCGGCACACCGATCGCGGCCCGCGACTCCGCGGCCGAGAACGTCTTCAGACCGATCCGGTAGGACAGGTACGTGTCCAGACCACGCAGCTTACCCTCCTCCAGCCGCTGCGACGCGAGCAGCATGTGCATCTGCAGCGACCGGCCGACACGGCCGATCTGGAGGAAGATGTCGATGAAGTCCGGCTTCGCCGTCAGCATCTCGGAGAACTCGTCGATGCAGATGAACAGCGCGGGCAGCGGGTCGAGGTCGGCGCCGTTCTCACGCGCCTTCTCGTAGTCCCACACGTTCTTGTAGTTGCCCTTCGCCAGCACTTCCTGGCGCCGGGACACCTCACCCGCGATGGCGTCCTTCATGCGGTCGACCAGCGTGAGGTCACCCGCGAGGTTGGTGATCGTCGCGGCGACGTGCGGGGCCTTGTCCAGACCGAGGAACGTCGCACCACCCTTGAAGTCGACGAGGATCATGTTGAGCGACGTGCTCGAGTGCGTGGCCAGCAGGCCCAGCACCAGCGTGCGGAGGAACTCCGACTTACCGGAACCCGTCGCCCCGATGCACAGGCCGTGCGGGCCCATGCCCTCCATCGCCGCTTCCTTGATGTCCAGCTCGACGGCCTGGCCGTACTCACCGACACCGAACGGCACGCGGTAGCGGTCGCGCACCGGCCGCGGGCGCCAGGCGCCCTGCACGTCGAACGTCATCGGGTCGCCCGGAATGCCGAGCAGCTCCAGCAACGTGGGGTTGGACAGCAACGGCTCGTCGTCCGACGCCTCCGCGCCGCCACCGCCCCCGACGCGGTACGGCGCGATCAGCCGGGCCAGCGCCTCGGCCTCGACCACCGACAAGGTGTCCGGCCGGCCGAACCACTCGACACCGCCGGCACTGCGCGCGCCGAGGCGGTCGGGCTCGGCCACCAGCCGCAGGCCGCGGCGGGCCGACAGGTTCCCGAGGGTGTCGGACAAATCGACCAGCGTGACACCGACCAGACCCTCCTCGAGGATGATCTGCTCCTCGCGCGTGACCTCGGCGTCGTCGATCACGATCACGACGTGCGGCTGGTCGGGCGCGGGCGTGGCGTTGCGGGAGAACCGCTGCCGGTCACGCAGCTCCTCGTCCAGCCACTGCTCGATCTGGGCCAGCGAACCGGCCATCATGCGCAGCTGGCCGATGCCGTCGGACATCGTCGGGTGCTGCACGTGCGGGAGCCACTTCGCCCACTCCCACTCCTCCTTCGCCCGGCCCGCGGTGGCGATCGCGATCATCACGTCGTCCGGGCTGTGGAAGGTGATCAGCTGCGCGAGCATCGCACGGGTGAGACCACGGGTGAGCGAGCGCTCGCCCTGCATGCTCACCGCGGCGAACCCCCGCAGGGTGATCTGCGTCGGCAGGTCCGGCACGATCGAATGCGCGCGCACGAACCGGCGCAGCGCGAGGGTGGCGATCGGCTCCAGCTCATCAACCGGACCGGTCTGCGGCGGCACAAGCCGCGTCGCGAGACGATGCGAACTGCGGCCGACCCGCAGGTGCAGGAAGTCCTGGTCGTTCTGCCGGCGCTCCCACATCCGGCGACTGGCCGCGAGCGACCACAGCGACTGCGGATCCGGGTGCACCCACTCCAGCGCGGCACGCTGATCGACCATCGCCTCACGGGCCCGGTCGCGCATCTGGCCCAGGTACCGCAGGTAGTCCTTGCGGTCCTCGTCCATCTCGGCCTTCTTCTGGCCACCACCCCGGCCACCACCGCCGGCGAGCATGCCGACGGTGCCCATCAGCATCATGCCGCTCATCATGATCGTGGTCGGGTTCTTCCCACCCGCCGTGAACATGAAGACCATCATCCCGAGCGAAGCGAAGATCATGACGCCCGGAATCGCCTTCGCGACGATGTTGCCCGGGATCGTGCGGGGTACTTCGGGTGGGGGCTCGAGGTGCACCTCGCCGCCCGGCGGGCGCGGCGCCGCCAGCCGCGGCGACTTCTTGAACTGAAGCGTGCTCATCGAAGGACCCCTCTATTCCAACTCGACGATTGCCGGCCGGCTCCTGCGCTCGGGCGCGCGTGACAACCTATCGAACGTCGCCGGGGAATTCCGGCCAACGCCCGCAAGTGCACCGCGCTTGCCCCCTCATCGGACACCGACGGATACCGGCACGTCCGGCACCTCGCCCGCGAACCCGTTTCCTCTGATCATCGGAGTGTACGACCCACCACCGACAGCGAGGGCCCGAATCGACCGATCCCACCTGGTCGCGCCGCCCGTCCGTCGTCCGGCCGGTGTACTTTCGCCAGGGATTTTCGGACAGTCGATGATCCCGGCGCCAGGGTTCGGTATAAGTTCCCCCGGGAGCTGACTCTTCAGAGCGGGGGCATCTAGTGGCAACGGGCACGACGGTATTCAGCAGGGTGACGGTGGTCGCACCGAACACCCGGATCGACGTCGCGCTACCGGCCGACGTCGCGGTGGCCGACCTGCTGCCGATGCTGCTGGAGATGGCCAAGGAGACCTCACCCGACGGCGGCGCGCGCCACGGCGGCTGGGCACTGGCCAAGCTGGGCGACGCCCCGCTCGACCCGAGCCGCACGCTGGCGTCGCTCGGCGTCGTGGACGGCGAGCTGCTGCAGCTGCGCAAGCGCAACGAGAACCCGCCGCCGCCGCTGTACGACGACGTCGTCGACGCCATCGCCGAGTCGACGCCCGACAGCTTCCGCCCGTGGACCAAGGAGACGGCGCGCCGTTTCGGCCACGTCGCCGGCGGCCTCGCACTGTTCATCTCCGCGCTGGCGCTGTTCATGAGCGGCTCGCTCTACGGCGGCAGCTCGCTCGGCGCGGCCATCGCCGGCGGCCTCGGCGCGATCGCCTGCGTGGCGATCGGCGCGACGCTCGCGAAGGCCTACCAGGCCGAGGCCACGGGCGTGCTGATCGCGGCCGCGGGCGGCCTGCCGCTGGCGTTCGTGAGCGGCTTCTACATCGTGCCCGGCCTTTCGGTGCGCGCGAACCTGTTGCTGGGCGCGGTGCTCGTGCTGATCGTCTCGGCGGTCTGCATCCTCATCATCGGCGCCGGCATCCGCGTTTTCATCGCTGCGGCCACGGCCGGCGCGTTCGGCGCGATCGCGTTCCTCGTCGCCACGCTCGTGCCCGGCGCCACCACGGCCGGTGTGGGCGCCGGCGCGGTCGCCGTGTCGCTCGCCTGCATCTCGATCCTGCCGCGCGCCACGATCTGGCTCGCGAAGCTCCCGCTGCCGCACGTGCCCAGCACCGCGGAGGAGCTGAAGGAAGACTCCGGTTTCCCGGACTACCAGGCCATCGAGCAGCGCACCGCGATCGCCCACGACTACATGACCGGCCTGATGATCGGCTGCGGCGCCACCACGGCGGTCTCCGCCGTGATCGCCGCGACCGCGCCGGGCTACTTCGGGGTCATCCTCGGCGTGATCGCCACGCTCGTGCTGCTGCTGCGCGCCCGCGCGTACGCCAACGGCGCGCAGGCCATCGCGCTGCTCACCACCGGCATGGTGTCCGCGGCCGGCATCCTCGTCGGCTGGCTCTTCGCCACGACGGCGGAGTTCCGGCTGCTGTACGTGTTCGGCGCCCTGATCGTGGTCGCCGCGGGCTCGCTCGTGGTCGGCGTGATCTTCCCGAACCAGCGCTTCTCGCCGCCGCTGCGGCGCACCGTGGAGATCCTCGAGGCGATCTGCATCGCGGTCGTGCTGCCGCTCGCGCTCGGCGTGATGGACCTCTACACGACGCTGCGCCACCTGAACCTCAAGTGAGGCAGCAGATGCGCGCGCGACGTCCGCTCGTCCGGCGGCTCGGGATCGGTGGCCGCACGGGTGTCGTCCTGCTCGCGGCCGGGCTCGGGGTGCTGTCGCCGTTCGCGGTCGTCTCGCCCGCGTCGGCACAGCAGGACACCGGTGCCGCGGGCACCTGGGCCACACCGCCGCAGGTGGACGAGACCGTCCTGCCCCCGGACACGCACCAGCCGGACAAGACCTACACGAAGAAAACCCAGTGCGTGCAGCGCAGCCTCGGGCAGAACGTCGAGATCAAGACGATCCCATGGGGCCAGAGCTACCTGCAGCTGGACAAAGCGCAACAGATCGTGCGCGCGGCGACCAACAGCGTCGGCGGCGGCATCAAAGTCGCGGTGATCGACACCGGCGTCACGCCGCACCCGTGGTTCCAGAGCCGGGTCGAAAGCGGCGGTGACTACGTCGCCAAGCCGGACAACGGCCAGCCGGACGGCTTGCAGGACTGCGACGGCCACGGCACCGAGGTCGCCGGCATCATCGCGGGCAATCCGCAGGACCCGAAGGTCGGTTTCATCGGCGTCGCGCCCGACGCCACGATCGTCTCCTACCGACAGCTGAGCTCCAACTACGCCGCGGACCAGAACAGCTCCGGCAACAGCGGTGGCGATGCGGGCAGCCCGCCCGGCAGCAACACCGGACAGCCGCCCGGCAACAGCGGCAGTCCGCCCAGCGGCCAGAACGGCGGCCAGCTCCCGGGCAACAGTGGCGGGGGCGGCCAAGTCGGCGGCGGTACCGCTCCCGAGCAGGACGACAAGGGCGACACCCGGCAGCTGCAGAAGGAAGGCACTGCCGGCACGCTGCAGACGCTCGCGGAGATCATCCGCGGCGTCGCCGACAGGGGCGACATCAAGGTCATCAACATGTCCGTGGACCACTGCCGCGCCGCCGACGGCACCGGCAGCATCCAGACGGGCGAGCAACAGGTTCAAGCCGCGGTGAGGTACGCGGCCGACAAGGACGTGGTGGTCGTCGCCGCCGCGGGCAACGTCTCCGACGACTGCCCGCAGAACGACCAGCCCGACCCGAACAAGCCGCGCTCGATCGTCACGCCGCCGTGGTTCGCCGACGACGTGCTGTCGGTCGGCGCGATCGACGAGACCGGCGGCGTCGCGTCGTTCAGCGTGCACGGGCCGTGGGTCGGCGTCGCCGCGCCGGGCACCGACATCGTGTCGCTCGACCCGGCCGAGGGCTCCACAGGCCTGGCGAACCTCACGATCGACGGCACCACGCAGTCGCCGATCCAGGGCACGAGCTTCGCGGCGCCGTACGTGGCCGGGGTGGCCGCGCTCGTGCGCTCGATGTACCCGCAGCTCAAGGCGCGCCAGGTGATCCAGCGCATCGAGGCCACCGCGCAGCACCCGGCCGCGCCGGGCGGGCGCGACGACTTCGTGGGCTACGGCGTGATCGACCCCGTGGCCGCGCTCACCGCGAACCTGCCCAACGACGTGGGCGAGCTCGCGAAGCCGAAACCCGTGGTGCAGACCGCGGTGCTGCCGCCCGCCGACTCGATGAGCTCCACGCCGATGATCGTGGCGCTGGCCGGCACCGGCGGTGGCATCGTGGCGCTGCTGATCACGCTGTTCGTGATGCACACCATCCGGCGCAACCGCCCGACCGGCCCACCGAGCTGAGCCGCACCCGTCCGAAGACGCTGAAGGGGCCGTACATCGCGGAAAAGCGGTGGGGGCCCCTTCGGTCAGTTCTGGGGTTTCTTGGCCTTGGCGGGCTTCTGAGGGTCCTCCCCGATCACGGGCGGCGTGACCGGCGCGGGATCGCCCAGGAGCTCGGAAGGCTTGGCGGGCGTGCGGTTCTTGGCCTGGCGCGAGCCGCCACCGCCGCCGCCCATCCCGCCGCCGCCCATGCCCATGCCGCCCATCGGCATCATGGGCATCATCGACATGCCGCCGGACTCGTTCGCGGCGGCCAGCGCGGGCGCCGGGGCGAGGCCTTCGGGTCCGATCGGCGGCACGCCCGCCTGGCCCGGGGTGAGCCGAGGGTCGGCGCCGGTTTCCTTGCCCTGGTGGGGTTCCTCGGCCGCGGACGCCGAAACGGAGTCGTCGGCCGACGGTGTCGTGGCGTCGGTGTGGGTCGCTGCGGCTTCGGTGTGCGCCACACCGGTGTGAGCCACGGCCTGCTGAGCCGCGCCGTCCTGCGTCGGCTGCTCCGATGTGGACGGCCCCGCGGTGCCCGTCGACGGCTGCTGCGCCGGCGCGGAATCGCTTTCGTGCAGCCGGAACTGCTCCTGCGGGTAGTGCTGGCGCACGGCGATGCTCGACTGCTCCCCCGCCGGTGCGTCCACGCCGTTGCACAGCTGCGCGAAGTGCTGCAGCACGTCCTCCGCCGCGTCGTACAACGACTTCACCGACTGCTCGGTCTCGCGCAACTGCGCGCGCGAGCGGCTGACGCCACCGACGGGCAGCATCGCCGACTCCGACAGCAGGTCGGCCGAGTCCACGAGCACGTCGGTGGCGTCGCCGACGATCTTGCGCAGCGATCCGGCCAGCTCCTCGAGCGCGCCCGCCAGCTCGTCGAGCGCGTCCTCGACGCCTTCGCTCGCGGACCGGATTTCACCCAGGTAGGTGACGAACGCATCGGCGTCGTCACCAGACCACGACGCGTCGAGCCGGCCGAGCTCGTCGGCCAGGTCGGCGGACACGCCGCCGGCCGTCTTCGCCGCGGTGCGCAGGCGTTGGGCTTCCTCGTCGAGCTCGGTCCAGCGGCCGACGAGCGGCCGGTAGTACGTCTCGACGGGGTCGGTCACGCCGAGCTCACCCGCGAGCTCGGACACGAACGTCAGCGACGGCTCCGTCACGTCAGCCCCCCGGCCCGCTTGATCTGCTCCGCTGCATCGGCGTCGCGCTGCGCGTGGCCGGCGGTGAGCTGGTCCAGCGCCTCCGCGGCCGAACGCAGCGCGGCCGCACCTGCCTGCAGCTGCTGCCGCAGCGCCCTGGCCGCCCGCGCGTACGACTGGTCCAGGCCGAGGCGGCCACCGAGCTCGCCGTACGCCTCGGCCGTGGTCGCTCCCGCGCCGACACCGCCCGCGGCTGTGTCCAGTTCGTTGGCGGCCAGCGCGACCTTGGCCGCGTAGCCGCCGACGACTTCGCCGTCGATGTTCAGCGCGTTGTTCCCCGCTGCCACGACATCCCTCCGCTCACCCGACTGTCTTCGAGTGTGACGGACGCGAACCCGCTTCAGTTCCCCGCCGGCTGCCCGGCCTGCTGGTTGGTCGGCGAGGAGAACGAACCGGCGTTCGGGTCGATCGGCACGGAGTCGAACTGCTTCATCACGTTCTGCGTGTTCAGCGACGAACCCGTGGGCAGCAGGCCGATGATCGACTCCGGCGCGGGCAGCGCCTCGGTCAGGCCGAGCGCGCCGGCCGTCGCCTGGTCCGGCACGCCGTAGCGGAGGCCGCGGTCGCTGATCAGCTGGATCGGGCCCTTGAAGAACGTCGCGCTCGACTCGGTGGCCGACTGCACCACGGCGCCGAAGCCCGGCGGCATGTAGAACCCGGTGATCGGCAGGCCGTTCGGACCGGTGTTGCTGATGCTCTGGACCTTGCTCGAGCCGTCGGCGTTCGTCGTCTCGGCCGGCAGGCCCTTGCTCACGTACACCGAGGTGTGGGCCGCCTTCCGGTTGCTGTCGAGCGACCAGCCGAGGCACGCCACCGGCGAGCCCTGCGTGGCGTCGAGCACGACCGGGGTCTGTTCGGGGTAGTTCTCGACCTTCACGAACCCGGGGTCGGTGGGCTGCAGCCGGCGGACGTTGTTGATCTTCTCCAGGCCGAGGTCGGTGATCTTGCTCCCGCCGCCGTTCTTCGCCACGCGCACGATGTCGGCGACCGCGGACGAGACCTTCTGGATGCCGTCCTGGGTGATCAGCCAGAACTCCGTCGGCGCACCGGACGGGCTCGTGGAGAACACGTCGCCGACGGTGAGGCCGTCGAAGTCCTGCGGCGGCGTCTCACCGGCACCCGGGACGACCGGCGGCACCAGCTTGCCGACGTCGGGGATCGCGTTGAGGAACGCCTGGGAAGCCTTGCGCGCCTTGGCCGGCAGCTGCAGCGCCGCCCGCACCGGGTCGTTGTCGCCGAGGTCGACTTCCGCGCGCACGGTGTTGGCGTCGGGCCGCGCCTGCGTGGCCTGCAGGCGGTAGATCAGGTAGGTCTTGCCGTCGTCCGCGCGACCGAGCAGCGCCTGGCCCCGGGCGAGTTCCGTGCCGACGTTCGCGACGCCACCGATCACGGTCGTGTCGGTGCGATTCACGCTGTCGGGTTGCGGCAGCCGCGTGTCGAGCGCCACCTGATCGCAGACCGCCCAGTTGGGGGAAATGCGCTGGGTGATATCGGGCAGAAGTTGTGGCCCATCGGGAATGCCGGTCAGCTTCTCGCGCGGAATATTCTTGAGCTGTTCATCGGAGACGACGGTCGGATTGACGGCCGCGGCCGGCGCGGTATTCGCCGGAGGCTGCGCTCCGCCTTGTGCGCCTTGTCCTTGCTGCTGCGTCTGCGCAAGAAGGATCAGGCGCGCGGAAGCGAGGTTGAACGTAGGAATCAGTTTCTGCGGATTGCCCGTGACCACGTAAACGGTGCCGGACTGCTCACCGATCACGATGCCGCCCGACGCGGGTACCGACGGAGCGGGGCTGAGCAGGGCGATCAACACGAAAACGACCGCACCGAGCACACCGAGGATCACCCCGACGACGGTCGCCCGCGAGTGCGTGCGCATCGGGTCGTGGAGCATCACCGCGTCGCGGCGGACGAGCGCCGACTGCATCCGGCGCATGACGAACTTGTAGGCCTGAACCTGTGACTTAGTCGTGGGTGTTGATGGCATTCTCGACCTACAGTCCTCCCCGTCGCGGTACGGTTCCGCAGGATAGCCGTACGGGGACCGTCTGGTGTGGGGTTTCTACCAACTCAAGCTAGGGTCGGATACCTCGGGACCGGCTTTCCGGGAACGTAGCACTCACGAGGGGAAGAGAACGCGCGGATGTCCGTCACCACGCCTCCACGTCCGCCAGGGCCCCCCGGGCCACCGCCGCCCGGAGGACGTCCTCCGGGCCCGCCGCAGCGGCCGGGCAGAGCAGGCGGACCGGGTGGACCTGGTGGCGTGCCGGGCGGTCCTGGCGGCCCCGGCGGAGTCCCGCGTGGCCCCGGAGGCCCGGGCGGTCTCGGTGGACCCAGCGGACCCGGCGCTCCCGGCCCCCGTGGCGGCGGTCCGGGTGGTCCCGGAGGACCCGGCGGTCCGGGTGGACCCGGTGGCCCTGGAGGTCCGGGGGGACCTGGCGGGCCCGGTGGACCTGGCGGCGGTTCCGGCGGTCCCGGTCCTGACGGTCCCGGTGGCTCGCCGCAGGGCGGTGGCACCGCGACCGCGACGCGTCTGGCCCCGCCTTCGCGTCAGCGTTCCGGCGGCATCAACCTCGGCCCCCTTCCCGTGTCGAACCTCGTGCTCCTCGAGGTGGGTGTCGCGATCGGACTCGTGCTGCTCGCCATCAACACCGACCAGCTGAAGTACATCGCCATCGGCGTCGCGGCCGTGTTCCTCATCTTCGCGTTCCTGCGCTGGGGCGGACGCTGGTTCACCCAGTGGCTCGGCCTCACGTTGCGCTACCGCTTCCGTTCGCACGACCGCATCGCGACCCCGCCGCCGCCCAGCAGCCTCGAAGAGCTGGCCGCCGAGAACACCACCGTGACGGGCCCGGACGACGCGCGCGTGAACCTGCTGCGCCTGGCCGTGCCGGACCTCGTGGTGGCGCACGGCGTCGACCACGAGCGCCAGCAGGTCGGCCTCGCCTGGAACGACGGCACGTGGACGGCGGTGCTCCTCGTGGAGCCGACGCCCGCGCTGATCACCCAGGCCGGCGGTGCGCCCAGCCTGCCGCTGTCGGCGCTCGCGCCGTGCCTCGAGGACCGCGGTGTGGTGCTCGACTCGATCCAGATGATCTGGCACAGCTACCCGGGTTCCGCGGCGCTGCCGTCGGACTCGCCGGCGCTCAGCTCGTACATGGAGGTGCTCGGCCCGCTGCCCGCGGCGGCCCGGCGCACCACGTGGATCGCGATCCGCCTCGACCCGCGCCGCTGCCCGGAAGCGATCCGGGAACGCGGTGGCGGCGTCGTCGGCGCGCACCGCGCGCTGATCGGTGCGCTGTCGCGCGTGCGCAACGCACTGGAGTCGCAGGGCGTGCCGACGCGGCCGCTGGACCCGGACGAGCTGCTGCGCGCCAGCATCTCCGCCGCGGAGCTCACGGCCGTGGCGGGCTCGTCGACGAAGGTGACGCTGCAGGAGAGCTGGACGGGCGTCACGGCGGCCGGCATCGGGCACTCCAGCTACGCGATCACGAGCTGGCCCAAGGGAAAGATCACCGGCAGCCTCGACGCGCTCACGAGTGTGCGCGCGCTGTCGGCCACGGTCGCCATGTCGATTTCCCCCGCCGCGGACGAGGGCCGCATCGGCCTGCGCGGCGTGGTGCGCGTGAGCGCGCGCAACCCGCGTGAACTCGAAGCCGCCGACCAGCGGCTCAAGTCCGTTTCGGAGCGGCTCGACGTCGACCTGACGCCGTTGCGGGGTCTGCAGATCTCCGCGTTCGCCGCCACCCTGCCGATCGGAGGTACGGCATGAGCACCCGCCTTCGCGACGCCGGGCAGAACCCCGGCGTGGCCCCGGAGTTCACCGTCGACCCCGCGATGCTCGACGCCATCAGCCCCTCGGGCGACCGCGGCGGCATCGTCCTCGGCTCGGGCCTGAAGGGCGAACCGCTCACCATCTCCGCCCTGCGCTCCGCGCCGACGCGCATCGTCCTCGTGGGCGGGCTGTACCTGGCCCGTCAGGTGGCGCTGCGCGCGATGGCGGTGGGTGCGTGGGTGGTTGTGGCCACCGGGCGCCCCGCGGCCTGGCAGGTGCTCTCCCAGGCCGCCGGCAACCGCGACGGCCGGCCCTCGCCGCTGGTGCAGATCCGGCGCCTGTCGCCGGTCGAGCTGCCCCGCCCGTCCGAGGACGCGCCCCTGCTCGTGGTCACCGACGGCGGCCCGACCCCGCAGGACCTCTTCCCGCCGCGCTCCCCGTGGCAGACCACGGTCTACGTCCTGCCGTACCTGCACCCGCAGGCCGGCGCGACGGCCAACGCCGCGGATCTCGTGCTGATGCAGCGCCTGCCCGCCGGCCAGGCCGAGCTGGCGGCCCGTATCTGGCGCCTGCCGCCCCAGATGATGCGCCAGCTGACCACGCTGAAGGACGACCAGGTCGTGGCGCTGGGCCGCAACCTGTGGCGTCCGCTGCGCCTGGTGACGACGCAGAAGGAGCAGCAGCTGCTCGGCCCGGTGCGCCGGGGCGACTGAGCCGGTTTTCGCTTGGGTGAAGGCCTCCTCGACGGGTTCGAGGAGGCCTTCGCTGTGTTCAGATCAGGAGCTCGGCGACGGCACCCGGGGCTTCCCGCATCGCGTTGTGGGCGATGGGGAGGTCGTGGACGTGCCAGCCCGGATCGGCTTCGAGCCGGGCGCGGAGTCCGGCGAAGGGGGTGCGGTCTTCCCAGCCGGAGCAGTACACGAAATCGCGCCGGGGCACCCGATCGACGGCGCCGGTGAGCCGGATCGCCTGCACGAGGGAGGCGAGGGGGTGGGGACGGCGACGGGGATCGCCGCCGTGCGGGGCGCGGAACGGTGGACGGACGGCGTGGCCCGTGTCAGCCGCACCGGCCACGAACGCCTGCCGATAGCCCTCGGTGGTCAACGACCAGCACGACTCGCCGTCGCGCGGAACGTAGGCGTCGAGATGAACCAGCCGGGAGACACGCCCGCCCGCGCGGTCGGCAGCGGCGGAGATCACCATCCCGCCGTAGCTGTGGCCGACCAGCGTCGCGTCGGTGATCCGGGCGCGGTCCAGGAGGCTCACGACGTCCTCGGCGTGAGTGTCGAGGTTGGCGCTCGCAACCGTCGCGGCGTCATCGTCGGGCCGCAATCCCGTCAGGGTCAGGGCGTGGACGGTGTGCCCGGCCCGTTCCAGCAGCGGGACGACCGACTCGAACGTCCAGGAACCGTGCCACGCACCGGGCACGAGGACGAACGTCGCCATGGCAGATCTCCTTCTGGGCTCGCGATGGGGAACCACACCAGGTCATCACCCCCATGGCGTGGCTCACCACCGATAAGCCGCCTCTTGATGCCCGTTCGCCGCCAAGCTCGGTATCCGGCTCCGGCAGGCCGCGAGTGCGCTAGCGGTGCGCCAGCAGGTGCGCGTCGAGGAAGCCGCGCTCGGATCGCGGGTCGTGGACGAGGCGGGCGGACTCGGTGAGGCCGGCGCTGGTGAGCAGCTCGGCGAAGTGGTCCACCGGCCAGCTGTAGGCGGGCGCCACTTTGTGGTCGAAGCGGACCGGCTCCGGGGCGTCGGTCGCGAAGAACGAGACGAGCGCCAGACCGCCGGGCGCCAGGACGCGGGTGAGCTCGGCCAGGAGCGCGGGCACTTCGGCCGGCGGGGTGTGGATCAGGGAGTAGTGGGCGACCACGCCGCCGAGGGAGCCGTCGTCGAGCGGCAGGGCTTCCGTGCGGGCCTCGTCGAAACGCAGCGCCGGGAAGGACGTGCGGGCGTGTTCGACCATGCCCGGCGAAAGGTCGAGGCCGCGGGCGGCCAGCCCCTGGTCGGCGAGAAGCGCGGTGATGTGTCCGGGGCCGCAGCCGATGTCGGCCACCTGCGAATTCTCCGTCGCGGCAACCAGTTCGGCGAAGGTGCGGACCATGGTCCGCGTGAACGGCATCGTCTCCAGCGTCCGATCGGCGAAGAGCGACGCGTACAGCTCGACGACGCCGTCGTAGGCCGCCCCGGTCTGATCCTGGTGCTCCCCCATGGGGAGAGAAGCTACAGGTCCTCGGCGGAGCGGACGTTGCGCGTCTGCTCGGCACGCGCGGCGAGTTCCGCGTCCGGCGGGTAGTCCACGGCGGTGAGCGTGAGGCCGTGGGCCGGGGCGACGGCGCTGTCCCGCGTGCCGCTGGAGAGCACCTCGGCGGGCCAGGAGCGGGGGCGGCGGCCGTCGCCGACCATCAGCAGCACGCCGACGAGGCTGCGGACCATGGAGTGGCAGAAGGCGTCGGCGGAGACGCGGACTTCCAGCAGGTGCTCGTCGAGCCGGGTCCACTCCAGCTGCTGCAGCTCGCGGATCGTGGTCCCGCCCTCACGCTGCTTACAGTACGCGGCGAAGTCCTGCAGGCCCAGCAGGTCCGCGGCGGCCTCGTTCATGGCGTCCGTCGACAGTGGACGGCCCCAGGCGAGGGTGTCGTTGCGGCGCAACGGGTCAACGCCCCACGGCGCATCCGAGACGCGGTAGCGGTAGTGGCGGCGGATGGCCGAGAAGCGGGCGTCGAAGCCCGCCGGGGCGACGCGGGCGCCGAGCACCCGCACGTCGGCGGGCATCAGCTTGTTCCAGCGGCCCGTCATGCGCGTCAGGTCCGGGATGCCGTGCGCGTCAACCGGCACGCGGCCGGGAGCATTCGGCTCCAGCGGGACGACGTCGACGTGCACGACCTGACCCGTCGCGTGCACGCCGGCGTCCGTGCGGCCCGCCACGACCACCGACTTGGGCACGGACGCGCCCGGAGGCTGGCGCTGCAGGGCCGCCTCCAGCTCGGCCTGCACGGTGCGCCGGCCGGGCTGGCGGGCCCAGCCCGAGAAGTCCGTGCCGTCGTAGGAAACGTCCAAGCGCAGACGAACGAGCCCGCCCTCCCCGGAGGGAGTGGCGGGCTCGTCCGGTGTCGACTGTGCCGTCAGGACTTCAGTCCTTCTTGGCGTCCGCGTCGTCAGCGGCAGCCTCGTCGGCGGCGGCCTCCTCCGAAGCAGCCTCCTCCGAAGCCGCGGCCTCGGTGGTCTCCTCGGCCGGAGCCTCGGCGACGGCCTCGTCAGCAGTGGTCTCCTCGACCACGGCGGTCTCGGCCGGCTTCTCGTCCTTCGCGAACTTCGTCTTGCGAGCCCGCTCGGCTTCCGACGTCACGGTCTTCTCCGCGACCAGTTCGATGACGGCCATGGCGGCGTTGTCGCCCTTGCGCGGCATCGTCTTGGTGATGCGGGTGTAACCGCCGGCGCGCTCCGCGAAGTGCGGACCGATCTCGGCGAAGAGCTTGTGCACGACGTCCTTGTCACGCACGACCTTCTGCACCTGGCGACGGTTGTGCAGGTCGCCCCGCTTCGCCTTGGTGATCAGCTTCTCGGCCAGCGGGCGCACCCGGCGGGCCTTCGCCTCGGTCGTGGTGATCTTGCCGTGCTCGAACAGCTGCGTGGCCAAGTTGGCCAGGATCAGCCGCTCGTGCGCGGACGACCCGCCGAGCCGGGCTCCCTTGGTAGGGGTGGGCATTGGTTCTCCTAGTTCAGCTGCACAGCTCCAGGCCTACGCGGCCTTACAGCTGCTCCGTCTCTGCGTAGTCCTGGCCATCGTCGTGGCCCTCGTCCGAAATCCCGCCGCCGATGCCGGCCACGCTGCCCGACCAGCCCTCACCGTCGTAGCTCGAGGCAGCCGCGGTCGGGTCGAACCCGGGCGGGCTGTCCTTGAGCGCCAGGCCGAGACCGACCAGCTTCAGCTTGACCTCGTCGATCGACTTCGCACCGAAGTTGCGGATGTCGAGCAGGTCCGCCTCGCTGCGCGAGACGAGCTCGCCCACCGTGTGGATGCCTTCGCGCTTGAGGCAGTTGTACGACCGGACGGTGAGGTCCAGGTCCTCGATCGGCATCGCGTAGGCAGCGATGGTGTCCGCTTCCTGCGGCGACGGGCCGATCTCGATGCCCTCGGCGTCGACGTTCAGCTCGCGAGCGAGACCGAACAGCTCCACCAGCGTCTTGCCCGCCGACGCGACCGCGTCGCGCGGCGTGATCGACGGCTTGGTCTCGACGTCCAGGATCAGCTTGTCGAAGTCGGTGCGCTGCTCGACACGAGTGGCCTCGACCTTGTACGTCACCTTCAGCACCGGCGAGTAGATCGAGTCGACCGGGATACGGCCGATCTCGGCGCCGGCCTGCTTGTTCTGCAGAGCCGGAACGTAACCGCGGCCACGCTCGACGACGAGCTCGATCTCGAGCTTGCCCTTGCCGTTCAGGGCCGCGATGTGGAGGTCCGGGTTGTGCACGGTGACGCCGGCCGGGGGCACGATGTCGGCTGCCGTGACCTCACCGGGGCCCTGCTTGCGCAGGTACATGGTGACCGGCTCGTCCTCTTCCGAGGACACCACGAGCTCCTTGAGGTTCAGGATGATGTCGGTGACGTCTTCCTTCACCCCGGGAACGGTGGTGAACTCGTGCAGCACGCCGTCGATGCGGATGCTCGTCACGGCCGCGCCCGGAATGGACGACAGCAGCGTGCGCCGCAGCGAGTTGCCGAGCGTGTAGCCGAAGCCGGGCTCCAGCGGTTCGATGGTGAACCGGGAGCGGGTCTCGTTGACCGTCTCTTCGCCGAGAGCCGGCCGCTGGGAAATCAGCATTTCTTCTGGTTCCTTTCCAGACGACGCCCGCCATATGACGTCGAAGGGATGGCGCGGCGGCGGCGCACCTGTTGCGCCGCCGCCCGTAACTCAGCCCGGAAGCTGGGTTACTTCGAGTAGAGCTCGACGATCAGCTGTTCCTGAACCGGAACGTCGATCTGCGCACGCTCCGGCAGCTGGTGGACCAGCACGCGGAGGTTGGACTGGACGACCTGCAGCCACGCCGGGATGGGGCGCTCGCCGAAGGACTCCTTCGCCACCACGAAGGGCAGCATCGAGAACGACTTCGGCCGCACGTCGATGATGTCCCACTTGGAGACCTGGAAGGACGGGACGTTGACCTTGACGCCGTTGACCAGGAAGTGGCCGTGGCTCACCAGCTGGCGCGCCTGGCGGCGCGTGCGGGCGATGCCGGCGCGGTAGATCACGTTGTCCAGCCGGGACTCGAGGATCTGCAGCAGGTTCTCACCGGTCTTGCCCGGACGCCGAACGGCTTCCTTGTAGTACCGGACGAATTGGCGCTCGAGAACGCCGTAGGTGTAGCGAGCCTTCTGCTTCTCCTGCGACTGCAGGAGGTACTCGGACTCCTTGATGCGCCCGCGGCCGTGCTGGCCCGGCGGGTAGGGGCGACGCTCGAAAGCCTGGTCGCCGCCGATGAGGTCAACCTTGAGGCGACGCGAAATACGCGTCGCGGGGCCGGTGTAACGAGCCATTTCTTCTTACTCCTCCCCGTTCCTCAGACCCGGCGCCGCTTGGGCGGGCGGCAGCCGTTGTGGGGCTGCGGGGTCACGTCCTGGATGGTGCCGACCTCGAGACCGGCGGCCTGCAGCGAGCGGATCGCCGTCTCGCGGCCCGAACCCGGGCCCTTCACGAAGACGTCGACCTTCTTCATGCCGTGCTCGGCAGCCTTGCGGGCCGCGTTCTCGGCGGCCATCTGCGCGGCGAACGGGGTGGACTTGCGCGAGCCCTTGAAGCCCACGTGACCACTCGACGCCCACGCGATCACGGCGCCCGTGGGGTCCGTGATCGAGACGATGGTGTTGTTGAACGTGCTCTTGATGTGCGCGTGACCGTGCGCGACGTTCTTCTTTTCCTTGCGGCGGACCTTCTTGGCCCCCGCCGCAGTACGAGACTTCGGTGGCATGTTCTGAGGGTTCTCCTGTTAGCGCGCGTTCTCTTGGTGAGCGGCAACCGCTTCGGCCTGACCGCGTCGGATGATCGATCCGGCGTCGGTGTACAGGTTCCGCAGCGCCATCGGGCGGGCGTAGAGCGCCTTGGGCGAGACACAAGCCGTGCCGCGACGGTTCCCGCCGCCCATCTGCACGACCTTCTTGCCCTTGACGCTCACTTCTTGCCAGCCTTCTTCTTGCCGGCGACCGTCTTCTTCGGACCCTTGCGGGTGCGGGCGTTGGTCTTGGTCCGCTGACCGCGGACGGGCAGACCACGACGCCAGCGCAGGCCCTGGTAGGTGCCGATCTCGATCTTGCGACGGATGTCGGCGTTCACCTCGCGACGCAGGTCACCCTCGACCTTGAAGTTCTCGTCGATGTAGTCACGAAGCTTGATGAGGTCCTCATCGCTGAGGTCCTTCACGCGGGTGTCCGCGTTGAGCTCGGCAGCAGCGATCATCTGCTTCGAGCGGGTACGGCCGATGCCGTAGATGTAGGTCAGCGCGATCTCCAACCGCTTTTCGCGGGGGAGGTCTACGCCAGCGAGTCGTGCCATGGGCGCTGTAGCTCCTTCTTCGATTTCATCTTCAGGTCTTCTCCCCGTCCGGTTCCGGAACCGACTCGCCTGTCGTGCCCGCGGCTTGCGCTGCGGGTGTCCCGGCCCCGGCCTGAAGTCCGGGGGTGAACCGGACCGCTCACGCGGCCCGGCAGGTGCGGGGAGGGTGTGTAGCCGTCAATCCGCTCTGCTGGAGTGCGGTGCTCAGCCCTGACGCTGCTTGTGACGCAGGTTCTCGCAGATCACCATGATCCGGCCGTGGCGGCGGATCACCTTGCACTTGTCGCAGATCTTCTTGACGCTCGGCTGGACCTTCACGTCTCCGACTCTCCTGCTTCTTCTCAGCTCTTCGTGATCACTTGTAGCGGTAGACGATGCGACCACGAGACAAGTCGTAGGGCGAAAGCTCCACGACGACCCTGTCCTCGGGCAGGATGCGGATGTAGTGCTGCCGCATCTTGCCGCTGATGTGGGCAAGAACTTTGTGGCCGTTCTCCAACTCGACGCGGAACATCGCGTTGGGGAGCGGCTCGACCACGCGGCCTTCGACCTCGATGGCCCCGTCTTTCTTAGCCATGTCCTCCGCAATCCCTGAATGCACGCTTGATGCACACAGCGTGATCGGTTTGAGCTCGAGTCCCTTGCTTACTGGGGTGCTGCTCCGGCACACTCCACCCCGACTCCGAGTGTTCGCGAGAGTTCACGAGCGCGCAGGAACCGGCGCGATGAGTACGCCGACTTGACAGTGTACGCAACTCGTGTCGCGACCCCCAAACGGGGGGTAACTGTGCTACAAGCCGGCGGTGGGGCGCCAGGGTTCCAGTATGCCTGAAAACGAGCCGACCTGCGAGAATCGCCTGGTCAGGTGAACTTTGCCGGCTGGGTGAACGCCGTATCAGTCCTCTTCGGGCGCGGTGAGCACCCAGGGACCGTCCTCGGTGATGGCGACGGTGTGCTCCCAGTGCGAGGCGCGGGAGCCGTCGGCCGTGACCACGGTCCAGCCGTCCTCGAGCTCCACGGTCTCGCCGCCGCCCCCGGTGAGCATGGGCTCGATCGCGAGCGCCATGCCGACCTTGAGCCGCGGGCCCTTGCCGGGCTTGCCGACGTTCGGCAGGAACGGGTCCATGTGCATCTGGCGGCCGATGCCGTGGCCGCCGTACTCGAGGATCATCCCGTACTCGACGCCGTTGTCGCGGCCCGCCTTCTCGGCCGCGGTCTGCACGGCGAACGAGATGTCGGTGAGCCGGCCGCCCGCGTGCACGGCCTCGATGCCGGCCCACATGGACTTCTCCGTGGCGGCGGACAGCGCGAGGTCCTTCTCGCTGACAGCGCCGATCGCGAGCGTCACGGCGGAGTCGCCGTGCCAGCCGTCGAGGATGGCGCCGCAGTCGACCGAGATCAGGTCACCGTCGGCCAGCACCTGCCGGCTCGACGGGATGCCATGGACGATCTGCTCGTTCACCGACGCGCAGATCGACGCGGGGAAACCGTGGTAGCCCTTGAAGGACGGCACGGCCCCCGCGTCGCGGATCGTCTGCTCGGCCAGCTCGTCGAGCTCGGCGGTGCTGACCCCCACCTGCGCACGCTCGCGCACGGCGGCCAGCGTCTTCGCGACGACCAGCCCTGCCGCCCGCATCGCCTGCAGCTCGCCCGGCGTCTTGACCTCGATCATGCGCCCACGGCGGAGCACTTGCAGAACACGCAACCCTCCGAGATTCACGTGCGGTCGCGCAGCGCTTTCAGCACGCGGTCCGAGATCTCCTGCACGTCGCCCACGCCGTCGACAGCCACCAGGATGTCGGCGTAGTACTCCAGCAGCGGGGCCGTCTCGGACCAGTAGATCTGCTGGCGGCGGCGGATGACCTCTTCGGTGTCGTCGGCGCGGCCACGGGCCATCAGCCTGGACACGACCACGTCCTCGGGCACCTGCAGCTGGATCACCGACTCGAGCGCGCAGTCGGATTCCTTCAGCATCTCGCCGAGGACCTCGGCCTGCTTCGTGTTGCGGGGGAAACCGTCGAGCAGGAAGCCGGCCTTCGCGTCGGGCTCGGCGAGCCGTTCGCGGACCATCTCGTTGGTCACCGAGTCGGGGACGAGCTCACCCGAGTCGAGGTAGCGCTTGGCCTCCTGGCCGAGCGGCGTCTCCTGGCCGACGTGGGCGCGGAACAGGTCACCGGTCGAGATGTGCGGAACCCGCAGCTGCTCGGACAGGGCCACCGCCTGCGTACCTTTACCCGCGCCGGGCGGGCCGACGAGAACCACTCGCGTCACTTCAAGAACCCTTCGTAGTTGCGCTGCATCAGCTGGCTTTCGATCTGCTTCACGGTGTCGAGGCCGACACCCACCATGATCAGCACAGCCGTGCCACCGAACGGGAAGTTCTGGTTGTTCCCGCTGCCGGTGAGGGACAGGAAGAAGTTCGGGAGGATCGCGATGATGCCCAGGTACAGCGAGCCCGGCAGGGTGATCCGGCCGAGGACGTAGCTCAGGTATTCGGCGGTGGGACGGCCCGGGCGGATACCCGGGATGAAGCCACCGAACTTCTTCATCTCGTCCGCACGCTCGTCGACGTTGAACGTGATCGTGATGTAGAAGTACGTGAAGAAGATGATCAACGCGAAGTACAGCAGGATGTGCACCCAGCTGCTCTGGTTGACCAGGTAGTTCTGGATGAAGGCCTGCCAGCCGGAGTTGCTGTTCGGGTCGCCGATGAGCTGGCTGAGCAGCTGCGGCAGGTACAGCAGCGACGACGCGAAGATGACCGGGATGACGCCGGCCTGGTTCACCTTGATGGGCAGGTACGTCGACGTGCCGCCGTACATCCGGCGGCCGATCATGCGCTTGGCGTACTGCACCGGGATCCGGCGCTGCCCCTGCTCCACGAAGATGACGCTCGCGATGATCACCAAGCCGAACACGCAGATCATGACCAGGGCGACCGCGCCGCCGTTGCTCATGATGTTGGCGCCCTCGGTGGGGATGCGGGCCGCGATGTTGAGGAAGATCAGGACCGACATGCCGTTGCCGACGCCGCGCTCGGTGATGAGCTCGCCCAGCCACATCATGACGGCGGTGCCCGCGGTCATGGTGCAGACGATCAGCGCCAGCGAGTAGACGCTGTTGTCCGGGATGATCTGCTGCTGGCAGCCCTGGAACAGGGTGCCGCGGTCGGCCAGCGCGACAACGCCGGTGGCCTGCAGGATCGCCAGGGCGATCGTGAGGTACCGGGTGTACTGCGTGAGCTTGTTCTGGCCGGCCTGGCCTTCCTTCTTCAGCTCCTCGAACCGCGGGATCACCACGGTCAGCAGCTGGATGATGATGCTCGCCGTGATGTACGGCATGATGCCGGTCGAGAACAGCGACAGCTGGAGCAGCGCACCACCGCTGAACAGGTTCAGCAGCTGGTAGACGCCCTGCTGGTCAGCCTGAGAGCTACAGGCCTGCACGGCGGAGAACGAGATCCCCGGGGCCGGGATGGCGGCACCGATCCGGTAGACCGCGACGATGGCTAGCGTGAACAGGATCTTCTTGCGTAGATCCGGCGTCGCGAGAGCCGAGCGGAAGGCGCTGAGCACGCGGGGGACCTCCTCGGCGTCGTCGGCTGTCCTACCGACGATCGGCTTGGCCGGCACGAGACCGGCGGGAACACAGCTCACTGGCAGGCAAGCCAGGAACGCCTCAGGGCACACTGGTCCCGAAGCGTGTGGCCGACTCTAACAGCTTCACAGGGCGTGTCCGCAGCGCGTGTGCGTTTTCCGTCTCAGCCGGCTTCGAGACGCCTGGGGCGATGCCGCAGGTTGGACCGTTCGCAGGCGAAATGATCACCTGTTCGGCCCCGGTCTTCGGTCGTGTGCCGGTGGCCGCTACACGGTGGACGCGCGGGGCCGGGCCGGGTTGCTTCGTTGGCGCACAACGGATCGGGCCGCGGGCACCGACTGCCGCACGGCCGGCCGCGAACGTCCTCAGTGGCCCTGAGCGGACCCGCCGGGCCCGCTCCCCGCGACGGCCGCGAACGCGCCTGTGGAAGAGCCCACACAACGACTCGGGCCCACCCAGCGGTGCGCTGGATGGGCCCGAGTCGGGTATCAGTGCTTCAGGTGCCTCAGTTGGCGGTGGCGGAACCACCGGCAGCTTCGAGCTTCTCCTTGGCAGAGCCGGAGAAACCGTCCGCGGTGACGTCCAGCTTCACGCCGTTGACGTCTCCGTTGCCGAGGACCTTCACGAGGCTGCCCTTGCGGACGAGACCGCCCGCGACGAGCTCCTCGACGCCGATCTTGCCGCCGTCCGGGAACACGCGGGCGATGTCGCCCACGTTCACGGGCTGGTACTCGGTGCGGAAGCGGTTCTTGAAGCCACGCAGCTTCGGCAGCCGCATGTGGATGGGCATCTGCCCACCCTCGAAGCCGGCGGGCACGTTCTTGCGGGCCTTGGTGCCCTTCGTACCGCGGCCGGCCGTCTTGCCCTTGGAACCTTCACCACGGCCCACGCGGATCTTGTCGCGCTTGGCGCCCGGAGCCGGACGCAGGTGGTGGATCTTGATGGCCGTCATGCCTGGACCTCCTCGACCTCCACCAGGTGGCGGACGGTGTGGATCAGGCCGCGCACCTGGGGGGTGTCTTCACGCACGACGCTCTGGCGGATCTTGCGCAGCCCGAGGGTGCGCAGCGACTCGCGGTGAGCGTGCTTCGTGCCGATCTTGCTCTTGACCTGGGTGACCTTGAGCTGAGTCATGTCAGACCCCCTGGCCCGCGCGCTGGCGCAGCATCCGGGCCGGAGCGACGTCCTCGAGCGGGAGACCGCGGCGGGCCGCGACCTCTTCGGGACGCTGCAGACCCTTCAGGGCCGCGACGGTCGCGTGCACGATGTTGATCGCGTTGTCGGAGCCGAGCGACTTCGACAGCACGTCGTGGACACCCGCGCACTCCAGCACCGCGCGCACCGGGCCACCGGCGATGACACCGGTACCGGCCGAAGCCGGACGCAGCAGCACGACACCGGCGGCTTCCTCACCCTGGATCGGGTGGGGAATGGTGCCACCGACGCGAGGCACGCGGAAGAAGTTCTTCTTCGCTTCCTCGACGCCCTTGGCGATGGCCGCGGGAACTTCCTTGGCCTTGCCGTAGCCGACGCCGACCTGGCCGTCACCGTCGCCGACGACGACGAGGGCGGTGAAGCTGAAGCGACGACCACCCTTGACGACCTTCGCGACGCGGTTGATCGTCACGACCTTCTCGAGGTGCGGGGTCTTGTCCTGGGCCGCCCCGCCACGGCCGCTGTCGCGCCGGTCCCGGCGGTCGCGACGGTCACCGCGGTCGTTGCCGCCCTGACCGCCCGGTCCGCCCTGGCCGCCGCCGAATTGCCGCGTACGTCCCGGCATCAGGCTTTCCTTCCATTGACGAGCATCTGCATCAGAATTCCAACCCCGCCTCACGGGCGGCGTCGGCCAGCGCGGCGATGCGGCCGTGGTAGGCGTTGCCGCCACGGTCGAACACCACAGCCGAGATCCCGGCCGCCTTGGCGCGCGAGGCGACGAGTTCGCCGACCTTCGCGGCCTTGGCCTTCTTGTCGCCGTCGGCCGCGCGGACGTCCGCCTCGAGGGTGGACGCCGACGCCAGGGTGTGGCCGGCGAGGTCGTCGATCACCTGCACGGCGATGTGCCGCGAGGAACGCTTGACGACCAGCCGCGGACGAACCGGCGTGCCGCTGACCTTCTTGCGCAGGCGGAAGTGCCGACGGGCCTTCGCGACGCGGCGGCGGGTCGAGATGTCCTTGCCGACCGGCTTGCGCTTCGTCGTAGTCGTGTCGCTCATGATCACTTACCCGTCTTTCCGACCTTGCGGCGGATCTTCTCACCCTCGTAGCGCAGGCCCTTGCCCTTGTACGGGTCGGGACGGCGCAGCTTGCGGATGACCGCGGCGATCTGGCCGACCTTCTGCTTGTCGATGCCGGACACCGAGAACCGGGTGGGGGTCTCCACCTTGAAGGTGATGCCCTCCGGCGCCTCGATCTTCACCGGGTGGCTGTAGCCGAGGGCGAACTCGAGGTCCGAGCCCTTGGCCTGCACGCGGTAACCGACGCCGTGGATTTCCATCTTCTTCTCGTAGCCGGTGGTGACACCGACGACGAGGTTGTTCACCAGCGTGCGGGTGAGACCGTGCAGCGCCTTGGAGGTGCGCTCGTCGTCCGAGCGCTTCACCTGCAGCGCGCCGTCTTCACCGCGCTCGACGGTGATGGGCTCGGCGACGGTGTGCTCGAGGGTGCCCTTGGGACCCTTGACCTGAATGTGCTGACCGTTGATGGTCACCTCGACCCCGGAGGGGACGGCGACCGGCAGCTTTCCGATGCGTGACATGTCTGTGCCCCCTTCCTTACCAGACGTAGGCGAGGACTTCGCCGCCCACGTTGTTGCGCTTGGCCTGACGGTCGGTCTGCAGGCCGCCGGACGTCGAGATGATCGCGACGCCGAGGCCACCCAGCACGGACGGCAGTTCGGTCGATTTTGCGTACACCCGCAGACCCGGCTTCGACACGCGCCGGAGGCCGGCGATGCTGCGCTCACGGTTGGGGCCGTACTTCAGCTCCACGATCAGGTTCTTGTGCTTCTCGCCCGGCTCGTCGCGGTAGCCCGCGATGTAGCCCTCGCGCTTGAGGATCTCGGCGATGTTCGCCTTGATCTTCGAGTGGGGAAGCACGACCTCGTCGTGGTACGCCGAGTTCGCGTTACGCAGACGCGTCAAGAAGTCTGCGATGGGGTCGGTCATCGTCATGGTGACCTGTCAACCTTTCTCGCCTGGTTCCCCGCCGTGTGAGGGCGGGGCCTGTGGCGAACTGGGAAATAGTTTCGAGCCTCTTACCAGCTGGACTTGTGGACGCCGGGCAGCTCGCCCGCGTGCGCCATCTCCCGGAGGCAGATCCGGCAGAGCCCGAACTTGCGGTACACCGAGTGCGGCCGACCACAACGGTTGCAGCGGGTGTAACCCCGCACGGCGAACTTCGGCTTCTTGGCGGCCTTGTGGACCAGCGCTTTCTTGGCCATCGGCTCAGTTCTCCTTGAACGGGAAACCGAGCTTGCGCAGCAGCGCCCGGCCCTCGTCGTCGGTGGTGGCGGTCGTGACGACGGTGACGTCCATACCGCGCGGACGGTCGATGTCGTCGGGGTTGATCTCGTGGAACATCGACTGCTCGTTGAGACCGAACGTGTAGTTGCCGTTGCCGTCGAACTGCTTGCCGGACAAGCCGCGGAAGTCGCGGATACGGGGCAGCGCGATGGTGAGCAGCCGGTCCAGGAACTCCCACATCCGGTCGCCGCGCAGCGTCACGCGCGCGCCGATCGGCTGGCCCTCGCGCAGCTTGAACTGCGCGATGGACTTGCGGGCCTTCCGGACTTCCGGCTTCTGGCCGGTGATCAGCGACAGGTCGCGGACAGCACCCTCGATGAGCTTGCTGTCGCGGGCCGCGTCACCCACACCCATGTTCACGACGACCTTCACGACGCCGGGAATCTGGTGCACGTTGGGGATGGAGAACTCCTTCTGGAGCTCGCCCTTGATCTCGTCGCGGTACCGGGTCTTCAGACGCGGCACGATCTTCTCTGCGGTGGTCATGTCAGATGTCCTTGCCGTTCCGGCGCGAGACCCGGACCTTCTTGCCGTCCTCGCCGATGCGGTAGCCCACGCGGGTCGGCTTGCCGTCCGAGTCCACGACCATCACGTTCGACACGTGGATGGGCGCTTCCTGGGTCACGATGCCACCGGACTGCGCACCACGCTGGGTCTGGGTGATCCGGGTGTGCTTCTTGATCCGGTTCACGCCTTCGACCAGCACGCGGTCCCGCTCCGGGTAGGCCTGGATGACCTTGCCCTTGGCGCCCTTGTCCTTGCCGGCGATGACGACGACCGTGTCGCCCTTCTTCACCTTCATCACAGCACCTCCGGCGCGAGCGAAATGATCTTCATGAACTTTCGGTCGCGCAGCTCGCGGCCCACCGGGCCGAAGATGCGGGTGCCACGGGGCTCGTTGTCGTTCTTGATGAGCACAGCGGCGTTCTCGTCGAAGCGGATGTAGGAACCGTCCGGACGACGGCGTTCCTTCACCGTGCGGACGATGACGGCCTTGACGACGTCGCCCTTCTTCACCCCGGCAGCCGGGATGGCGTCCTTCACGGTGGCGACGATGATGTCGCCGATACCCGCGTAGCGCCGCCCCGAACCACCGAGCACCCGGATGCAAAGGATCTCCTTCGCACCGGTGTTGTCGGCAACCCGTAGCCGCGACTCCTGCTGGATCACGTCAACTCCTGTATGTCGCGCCGGTTCTCGCGTGTTGTCTCACAACGCGAGCCTTGCGGAACCAAGGACTCCGAAGAGCCCTGCTTACTTGGCCTTCTCCACGACCTGCACGAGGCGCCAGCGCTTCGTCGCCGACAGCGGCCGGGTCTCCATCAGGGTGACCCGGTCGCCCACGCCCGCCTCGTTGTTCTCGTCGTGCACCTTGACCTTGGTGGTGCTGCGCAGAACCTTCGAGTAGCGCGGGTGCTTCTTGCGGTCTTCGAGCTCGACCACGATCGTCTTGTCCATCTTGTCCGAGACGACGTAGCCCTCGCGCACCTTGCGGTAGTTGCGCACGACCTTCTCGGTCTCGGTGGTGGGCTCGCTCATGCGGCACCTTCACTCTCGCTGTCGGGGGCCACGGAAAGCCCGAGCTCCCGCTCGCGCATGACCGTGTAGATCCGCGCGATGTCCGTGCGGACGGTGCGCAGCCGACGGTTGTTGTCCAGCTGCCCGGTCGCCATCTGGAAGCGGAGGTTGAAGAGCTCCTCCTTGTATTCCTTCAGACGCAGCACGAGCTCTTCCGCGGTGAGCTCACGAAGCTCCGATGCCTGGGCGGCGCCGTTGGCCATCAGAACTCACCACCTTCACGGGTCACGATGCGGCACTTCATGGGCAGCTTGTGGATCGCGCGACGGAGGGCCTCACGGGCCGTCTCCTCGTTCGGGAAGCTGATCTCGAACATCACGCGACCCGGCTTCACGTTGGCGATCCACCACTCGGGCGAACCCTTACCGGAACCCATGCGGGTTTCGGCCGGCTTCTTGGTCAGCGGGCGGTCCGGGTAGATCGTCGTCCACACCTTGCCGCCACGCTTGATGTGACGGGTCATGGCGATACGAGCGGACTCGATCTGCCGGTTCGTCACGTAGCTGTGCTCAAGCGCCTGGATGCCGAACTCGCCGAAGCTGACCTTCGTACCGCCCTTGGCGGCGCCGTGGCGCTTCGGGGAGTGCTGCTTCCGGTGCTTGACCCTGCGCGGGATGAGCACGTCTCAGCCCTCCGTCTTTTCTGCGGTCTCGGCAGCCGGGGCCGCTTCGGTCGCCACGGGTGCCGTGTCTTCGGTCTTCGCGGCGGCTGCGGCGCGGCCGGCTTCGGTCGAGGTGGCCGTCGTGCCCGAAGCGCCGGAGCGGCGCGGACGGGAGGGACGGTCGCCACGGTCGCGGCGCGGGGCCCGCTCGGCGGCCGCGGCGGCGTCGCGCGCCTCGCGGGCCTTGAGGCCACCGACCAGCTCACCCTTGTAGATCCACACCTTCACGCCGATGCGACCGAACGTCGTCTTGGCCTCGAAGAAGCCGTAGTCGATGTCGGCGCGCAGCGTGTGCAGCGGGACCCGGCCGTCGCGGTAGTGCTCGGAGCGGGACATCTCGGCACCGCCGAGACGACCGCCGCACTGCACGCGAATGCCCTTGACCTGCGGCGAGCGCATGGAGGTCTGGATCGCCTTGCGCATCGCGCGGCGGAACGCCACGCGGTTGCTCAGCTGCTCAGCGACACCCTGCGCGACGAGCTGCGCGTCGGCCTCGGGGTTCTTGACCTCGAGGATGTTCAGCTGGACCTGCTTGGCGGTCAGCTTCTCCAGCGCGCCACGGATCCGGTCGGCCTCCGCGCCGCGACGGCCGATGACGATGCCCGGCCGGGCGGTGTGGATGTCGACGCGGACGCGGTCACGGGTGCGCTCGATCTCGACCTTGGAGATGCCGGCGCGCTCCATGCCCGTGGACAGCAGCTTGCGGATCTTCACGTCCTCGGCCACGTACTCCGAGTACTGCTTGTCGGCGTACCAGCGCGACTTCCAGTCCGTGGTGATACCCAGGCGGAAGCCGTGCGGGTTGATCTTCTGGCCCACTACCGGCCACCTGCCTTCTTCTTGCTCTGAGCCTTCTTCACGTCGGCCTTCGGACGCGACTCCACCTCGACGGTGATGTGGCTCGTCCGCTTGCGGATCCGGTACGCGCGGCCCTGGGCCCGCGGGCGGATGCGCTTGAGGGTCGGGCCCTCGTCGGCGTACGCGTTCTTGACCCAGAGCGTCTCCGGGTCCAGCTGAAGGTTGTTCTCGGCGTTGGCCACGGCGCTGGCGAGCACCTTCGCGACCGGCTCGCTGGCCGCCTGCGGGGCGAACCGGAGCACGGCCAAGGCGTCGGCGGCGCTACGTCCCTTGATGAGCTCGATCACCCGGCGCACCTTGGTCGGCGAGTCCCGGACGAAGCGAGCCCGCGCGTAAGCCGTAGGCAGAGCCTCGACCGTCGCGTCGTTCTGGGCGTTCATCGCTACTTCCCTTGTCTTGTTTCGTGCCCGCTCAGCGGCGGCGCGACTTGCGGTCGTCCTTGATGTGGCCCTTGAAGGTCCGAGTCGGGGCGAACTCGCCCAGCTTGTGACCCACCATGGCCTCGGTGACGAACACCGGGACGTGCTTGCGGCCGTCGTGCACGGCGATCGTGTGGCCCAGGAAATCCGGGATGATCGTCGAGCGACGCGACCAGGTCTTGATCACGGTCTTCTTGTTGGCCTCGTTCAGCGCGTCCACCTTCTTGAGCAGGTGGTCGTCCACGAACGGGCCCTTCTTGAGGCTACGTGGCATGTTGTTCTACCTCCCTGCTCAGCGCTTGTTCTTGCCGGTGCGACGGCGGCGGACGATGAGAGCGTCGCTCGCCTTGCGGCGGCGCGTACGACCCTCGGGCTTACCGTTCGGGTTGACCGGGTGGCGACCACCGGAGGTCTTGCCCTCACCACCACCGTGCGGGTGGTCGACCGGGTTCATGACGACACCACGGACGGTGGGGCGCTTGCCGCGCCAGCGGTTACGACCCGCCTTGCCCCAGTTGATGTTGGCGTGCTCGGAGTTGCCCACCTCGCCGACGGTCGCGCGGTTGCGCACGTCGACGTTGCGGATCTCGCCCGAGGGAAGCCGCAGCTGGGCGTACGGCCCGTCCTTGGCGACCAGCTGCACGCGGGCGCCGGCGGAACGCGCCATCTTCGCGCCGCCACCGGGGCGGAGCTCGATCGCGTGGACCACGGTGCCGACCGGGATGTTGCGCAGCGGCAGGTTGTTGCCCGGCTTGATGTCGGCGCGAGGGCCGTTCTCGACGGTGTCGCCCTGCTTCAGCTTGTCCGGCGCGATGATGTAGCGCTTCTCGCCGTCGGCGTAGTGCAGGAGCGCGATGCGCGCGGTGCGGTTGGGGTCGTACTCGATGTGCGCGACCTTGGCCGGCACGCCGTCCTTGTCATTGCGACGGAAGTCGATGACGCGGTAGGCGCGCTTGTGGCCGCCACCCTTGTGCCGGGTGGTGATCTTGCCCGACGAGTTGCGACCGCCCGAACCGCTCAGCGGACGCAGCAGCGACTTCTCCGGCGTGGAGCGGGTGATCTCGGCGAAGTCCGAGACGCTCGAACCGCGACGACCCGGGGTCGTCGGCTTGTACTTGCGGATGCCCATTGTCAGCTCAGTCCTTTACGCGGTGGGTCCGCCGAAGATCTCGATCGCCTTGCTCTCGGGCGAAAGAGTCACGATGGCGCGCTTGGTGTCCTTGCGCTTGCCGAAGCCCGCGCGAGTCCGCTTCCGCTTGCCCTGACGGTTGGCCGTGTTGACGCTGACCACCTTGACACCGAACACCTTCTCGACCGCGATCTTGATCTGGGTCTTGTTGGCGTCCGGGCGGACGATGAACGTGTACTTGTGGTCCTCGAGCAGCCCGTAGGACTTCTCGGAGATGACCGGCGCGAGCAGGATGTCGCGGTGGTCCGGAATGGCGACCGAGCTCACTTCTCGTCACTCCCTTCCGTAACCTCGCCCGACCGCGCGGAGGCCTTGACGGCCTTGCCACGGACGGGGCCTGCGACGAACGCGTCGTACGCGGCCTTGGTGAACACGACGTCGTCGTTGACCAGCACGTCGTAGGTGTTGAGCTGGTCCGCCCAGAGGATGTGCACCTCGGGCAGGTTCCGCAGAGAAACCCAGGACAGCTCGTCGTCCCGGTGCAGCACCACGAGAACGCGCTTCGCCTGCGTCACGGCGGCGATCGCGGTCTTGGCGGCCTTGGTCGACGGCTTCTCACCGGCGACCAGCTCGGTCACGACGTGCAGCTGCCCGGCGCGGGCCCGGTCCGAGAGGGCGCCACGCAGAGCGGCGGCCTTCATCTTCTTGGGGGTGCGCTGGGTGTAGTCACGCGGCGTGGGGCCGTGGACGACGCCACCGCCGGCGAACTGCGGCGCGCGGGTCGAACCCTGGCGGGCACGACCGGTGCCCTTCTGCCGGTACGGCTTCTTGCCGCCACCGGAGACCTCACCACGGGTCTTCGTGTCGTGCGTGCCCTGGCGCGCGGCGGCCAGCTGGGCCACCACCACCTGGTGCATCAGCGCGACATTGGCCTGCACGTCGAAGATCTCCTCGGGGAGGTCCACGGTGCCGTCGGCTTTACCGGCCGGGGTCTTCAGCTCGACGCTTGTCATTCGGAGTTACCACCCTTCGCGGCGCTGCGCACGAACAGCAGGCCGCCCTTGGGACCGGGCACGGCGCCCTTGATCAGCAGCAGGCCGTCCTCGGCGCGCACGGCGTGCACGGTGAGGCCCTGCGTGGTGACCCGGTCCGAGCCCATACGACCCGCCATGCGCAGGCCCTTGAAGACGCGGCCGGGGGTGGCGCAGCCACCGATGGAACCCGGCTTGCGGTGCACGGCCTGAGCACCGTGGCTCGCGCCCTGGCCCTTGAAGCCGTGGCGCTTCATGACACCGGCGTAGCCCTTGCCCTTGCTGGTACCGGTCACGTCGACCTCGACGCCGGCGGCGAACACCTCAGCGGTGATCTCCTGACCGACCTCGTACGTCTCGGCGTCCGTGGTACGCAGCTCCGCGAGGAAGCGCCGCGGGGTCACGCCCGCCTTGTCGAAGTGGCCGGTGCGCGGCTTGTTCACCTTGCGCGGGTCGACCGCGCCGAACGCCAGCTGCACGGCCGCGTAGCCGTCCTTGTCCTGGGTCCGAACCTGGGTGACCACGTTCGGACCGGCCTTCACGACGGTGACCGGGACAACCCGGTTCTGCTCGTCGAAGACCTGGGTCATGCCGAGCTTGGTGCCCAGGATGCCCTTCATCTGCCTGTCAGACATGAGTCTCTTACTCTCCGCCGCTCGCCAGCCGCTACTGGATGTTGACGTCGACGCTCGCCGGCAGGTCGATGCGCATGAGCGCGTCGACCGTCTTCGGCGTCGGGTCGAGGATGTCGATCAGACGCTTGTGCGTGCGCATCTCGAAGTGCTCGCGCGAGTCCTTGTACTTGTGCGGCGAGCGGATGACGCAGTAAACGTTCTTCTCGGTGGGCAGCGGCACCGGCCCGACAACACGGGCGCCGGTGCGCGTGACCGTCTCCACGATCTTGCGCGCCGAGGTGTCGATCGCCTCGTGGTCGTAGGCCTTGAGCCGGATGCGGATCTTCTGTCCCGCCATGGTGGCTGCTCGTTCCTTCGTCGTCTCGTGCCGCTTGTCTCGTCAACCCGGGCGCCAGCCCCGGTTTCAGCAGTTCAACGGCCCTGTCCCCGGTCCACGCGGTCGGGCGTGTCGCGCCCGACGCACAGACGGATCCCGTGGGATCGTCCTGCCTGGTCTTCCTCAACGTGAGGAGGCCGCGAGCCCGCGGTGCCGCAAAACAGCACCGCCGGCTGGTTGGCCTTTGCCCGCTAGCCTCACCCCGAAGGAAGAGCTGGACGGACCGTGGCCGCTCGTACAGGGGCGGCCGGAACCCCGTGAGTCATTCGCACAACTCTGGGATTCGGCCGCCCCGGGACGAGCAACCTGAATAGTGTCGCACACGTGAGTTGACGCCCTTGACTGGGGGGTGTATTGCCCCAGCCAAGGGCGTCGAAATCACTTGATGATCTTGGTGACCTGACCCGCACCCACGGTGCGGCCGCCCTCGCGAATCGCGAAGCGCAGGTTCTCGTCCATCGCGACCGGCTGGATCAGCTGGACCGAGATGTCCGTGTTGTCGCCCGGCATGACCATCTCGGTGCCCTCGGGGAGGGTCACGACGCCGGTCACGTCGGTCGTACGGAAGTAGAACTGCGGGCGGTAGTTGTTGAAGAACGGGGTGTGACGGCCACCCTCGTCCTTCGACAGGATGTAGACCCGGCCCTCGAAGTCGGTGTGCGGGGTGGTGGTACCCGGCTTCACGACGACCTGGCCGCGCTCGACGTCCTCGCGCTTGATGCCGCGGAGCAGGAGGCCGACGTTGTCGCCCGCCTGGCCCGAGTCGAGCAGCTTGCGGAACATCTCGACACCGGTGACAGTCGTCTTCTGCGACTTCTCCTTGATGCCGACGATCTCGACCTCTTCGTTGACGTTGACCACGCCACGCTCCACACGACCGGTCACCACGGTGCCGCGGCCGGTGATGGTGAAGACGTCCTCGATCGGCATGAGGAACGGCTTGTCGAGCTCACGCACCGGGTCCGGCACGTTGTCGTCGACGGCGGTCATGAGCTCGAGGACAGCCTCGGCCCACTTGGCGTCGCCCTCGAGAGCCTTCAGGCCCGACACGCGCACGACCGGCGCGTCGTCGCCCGGGAACTCCTGCGAGGACAGCAGCTCGCGAACCTCGAGCTCGACGAGCTCCAGGATCTCCTCGTCGTCGACCATGTCGGCCTTGTTCAGCGCGACCACGATGTAGGGCACGCCGACCTGGCGGGCGAGCAGCACGTGCTCGCGGGTCTGCGGCATGGGGCCGTCGGTGGCGGCCACGACCAGGATCGCACCGTCCATCTGGGCGGCACCGGTGATCATGTTCTTGATGTAGTCCGCGTGACCGGGGGCGTCGACGTGCGCGTAGTGACGCTTCTCGGTCTGGTACTCGACGTGCGAGATGTTGATCGTGATACCGCGCTGGCGCTCTTCGGGCGCGTTGTCGATCTGGTCGAACGCACGCGACTCGTTGAGCTCCGGGTACTTGTCGTGCAGAACCTTGGTGATCGCCGCGGTCAGCGTGGTCTTGCCGTGGTCGACGTGACCGATGGTCCCGATGTTGACGTGCGGCTTGCTCCGCTCGAACTTCGCCTTCGCCACTGGAATGTCCTCCTGGACTGATTTCGCTTTGTGCTCCCCGGCCGACGTGGCTGCCGGCCGGGGATTGTTACTCGTCGTCTTTGCTGCGGACGTTCAGGAGTGTTCCTTATGCCCGCGAGCGAGGGGGAACTACTCCCCCGTCGCCTTCGCGATGATTTCCTTCGCGACGTTCGCGGGAACCTCGGCGTAGGAGTCGAACACCATGGAGTAGTTCGCGCGACCCTGGGTGCGAGACCGCAGGTCGCCCACGTAACCGAACATCTCCGACAGCGGCACCAGTGCCTTCACGACACGGGTACCGGCGCGCTCCTCCATGGCCTGGATCTGGCCACGGCGGGAGTTGAGGTCACCGATCACGTCACCCATGTAGTCCTCGGGAGTCGTGACCTCGACGGCCATCATCGGCTCGAGGATGACCGGGCCGGCCTTCTTCGCGGCTTCCTTCATCGCCATGGAACCGGCGATCTTGAACGCCATCTCCGAAGAGTCGACCTCGTGGTACGCACCATCCAACAAGGTGAACTTCAACCCGACGAGCGGGTAGCCGGCCAGCACGCCGTACTGCATGGCGTCCTGCGCGCCCGCGTCGACCGACGGGATGTACTCCCGCGGCACGCGACCACCGGTGACCTTGTTGTCGAACTCGTAGAGTGCACCGTCCGTCGTCTGCAGCGGCTCCAGCTTCACGATGACCTTCGCGAACTGGCCGGAACCACCGGTCTGCTTCTTGTGCACGTAGTCGAGCTTGTCGACCGTCTTCTTGATCGTCTCGCGGTAGGCGACCTGCGGCTTACCGATGTTCGCCTCGACCTTGTAGTCGGACTTCATGCGGTTCACCAGCACCTCGAGGTGCAGCTCGCCCATGCCCGCGATGATCGTCTGGCCCGTGTCCTCGTCGAGCTGGACCTGGAAGGTGGGGTCCTCCTCGGCCAGCTTCTGGATCGCGAGCGACAGCTTCTCCTGGTCGGCCTTCGTCTTCGGCTCGATGGCCACGCGGATAACGGGATCCGGGAAGGTCATCGACTCGAGGACGACCGGGTTCTGCGGGTCGGCCAGCGTGTCACCGGTCGTGGTGTCCTTCAGGCCGATGACCGCGTAGATGTGGCCGGCCTGGGCCTCCTCGACCGGGTTCTCCTTGTTGGAGTGCATCTGGAAGAGCTTGCCGATGCGCTCCTTGCGCTCCTTGGTCGCGTTGACGACCTGGGCGCCCGCGGAGACCTTGCCCGAGTAGACCCGGATGTAGGTCAGCTTGCCGAAGAACGGGTGCGCGGCGATCTTGAACGCGAGCGCGGAGAACGGCTCGTCGACCGACGGCTTGCGCAAGACCGGGGTCTCGCCGTCGGGCAGCGTGCCCTCGACGGCCGGCACGTCCAGCGGGGACGGCAGGTAGTCGATGACCGCGTCCAGCATCGGCTGCACGCCCTTGTTCTTGAACGCGGAGCCGGTGAGCACCGGGTACGCCTCGCGCGCGACCGTGAGCTTGCGGATGCCGGCCTTGATCTCGGCCTCCGTGAGCTCCTCGCCCTCGAGGAACTTCTCCATCAGGGAGTCGTCGGCCTCGGCGACCGTCTCGACCAGCTTCTCGCGGTACTCGGCGGCGCGGTCGGCGAGCTCGGCGGGGATGTCCTCGATCTCGTAGTCCTCGCCCTTGCTCACCTCGCCCCGCCAGGTCAGCGCCTTCATGCGGACGAGGTCGATGACACCCTCGAAGTCGTTCTCGGCGCCGATCGGCAGCTGGATGACCAGCGGCCGGGCACCGAGACGCTCCTCGATGGTGCGCACGGTGAAGTAGAAGTCGGCGCCCAGCTTGTCCATCTTGTTGACGAAGCAGATGCGCGGGACTTCGTACTTGTCCGCCTGCCGCCAGACCTGCTCGGACTGCGGCTCGACGCCTTCCTTGCCGTCGAAGACGGCCACGGCGCCGTCGAGCACGCGGAGCGAGCGCTCCACCTCGACGGTGAAGTCGACGTGCCCGGGGGTGTCGATGATGTTGATCTGGTGATCGGCCCAGAACGTGGTGGTGGCAGCCGAGGTGATGGTGATACCCCGCTTCTGCTCCTCCTCCATCCAGTCCATGGTGGCGGCGCCGTCGTGGACTTCGCCGATCTTGTAGTTGATCCCGGTGTAGAACAGGATCCGCTCGGTGGTGGTGGTCTTACCGGCGTCGATGTGCGCCATGATCCCGATGTTGCGGACCTTGTTCAGGTCGGTCAGCACTTCACGTGCCACGAGAGTGTTCCCCTGTCTCGAGCGTGGGGCCCGGCATGGCTTGGATCGGCAGCCGGGCGGTCATCACCAGCGGTAGTGCGCGAAGGCCTTGTTGGACTCGGCCATCTTGTGCGTGTCTTCACGGCGCTTGACGCTGGCGCCAAGACCGTTGCTCGCGTCGAGCAGCTCGTTCTGCAGCCGCTCGATCATGGTCTTCTCGCGGCGAGCCTGCGAGAAGGAGACCAGCCAGCGCAGGGCCAGCGTGGTGGAGCGGCCGGGCTTGACCTCGATCGGCACCTGGTAGGTGGCGCCACCGACGCGGCGGCTCTTCACCTCGATGGTGGGCTTCACGTTGTCGAGCGCGCGCTTCAGCGTGACGACCGGGTCGGTGCCGGTCTTCTCGCGAGCGCCTTCCAGTGCGCCGTACACGATGCGCTCGGCCAGCGACCGCTTCCCGTCCTTCAGCACCTTGTTCACCAGCTGGGTGACCAGCGGGGAGGCGTAGACCGGGTCGGAGATCAGAGGCCGCTTCGGGGCCGGACCCTTGCGGGGCATTAGCTCTTCTCCTTCTTCGCGCCGTAGCGGCTGCGCGCCTGCTTGCGGTTCTTCACACCCTGGGTGTCGAGCGAACCGCGGATGATCTTGTAGCGAACACCAGGCAGGTCCTTCACCCGGCCGCCGCGCACGAGCACCATCGAGTGCTCCTGCAGGTTGTGGCCTTCACCGGGGATGTACGCCGTGACCTCGATGCCGCTCGTCAGCTTCACACGCGCAACCTTGCGCAGCGCCGAGTTCGGCTTCTTCGGGGTCGTGGTGTACACGCGGGTGCACACGCCACGACGCTGCGGGCTCCCCTTGAGGGCCGCGGTCTTCTGCTTGGCAGCCTTGTCCTGGCGGCCCTTGCGGACCAGCTGCTGGATCGTGGGCAATGGACCAGCTTCCTGTCGTGATCTTGCTTCTTCGTGTCTTCACCGGCCCCCGCGGTCGGGCGTGTCGGCCCGCGTCACGGTCTCTCGACCGGTAACTTCCCGGAGGGATTTTCCGTCGCAACCCCACGTGGAGAGGCCGGTGAACCGGGTGCGCGAGCACCCCGCTCATGCCGTACGGCACGCGGAGCGGCCCGACGCCTGCCGGGCACGGTCTCCAAAGATACCCGGCCACCTGACGGGAGGTCCGGGCGGGGGGTCCGAAGTGACGGTGACCGCCCATCGTAACCCCAGATGAGGGCTCTGCGGCCAGAGCGACGCGGAGGTCCCGTTATTCGGAACGTGACGGACGTCGCCGCTATTCCTCGTCCGGCTTCGCGTGGTCGGGCCGCCCCGGGTGGGGGTCGCGCGACAGGTCGATCAGCGGGTGGACGCCGGCCCCCTCAGGCGCGGCGTGGCTCCCCTTGGTGTCCTTCTGCCCCTCTTCAGGCCGGTCGGCGGTGCCGTTGCCGTCCATGACGCACTCCTCAAGTCGGTTTCCCTGCGGCTCGCACGCTACCCATTTCCACGAACGGTGACACATGGGGATCGAACGTCGCTTTCCTCAGGTGATCGACTTGGCCGTTAACCAGTGGACGGACCGGTCACGATGATTTCGTGACGACGAACTGGGCCATCACGCCAATCCCCGTCGACCATCTCGACGCGCGCGCGATCCTGCGCGAGTACCTCACCGACGTCGCGAGCCGCTACTGGGGCCGCCCGGCCACCGACGCCGAGGTCGACCAGGCTCTGGCCGAGGCACCGAGCGACGACCTGGCGCCCCCGACCGGCGCGTTCCTCGTCGCCCGCCTGCCGGACGGCACCGTGGCCGGCTGCGCCGGCACGCGGGTGGTGCGGCCCGGGCTGAACGAGCTCACCAAGGTGTACGTGCGCCCGGCCCACCGCGGCCAGGGCGGCGGCGCGCGCCTCGTCGCGGCGGCCGAGGAGGCGGCGCGGGCGCTGGGCGCCGAGACGCTGCGGCTCGACACCCGCCACGACCTCGTCGAGGCCCGGGCCCTGTACGCACGGACCGGATACGCGGAAGTCGAGCCGTTCAACGACGACAAGTACGCGGAGCACTGGTTCGCTAAAACGCTCAGGTGAAACGGTTTCCCACTGTCCACACCGGATTTACCTGCTCCACAAAGGACTTCGAGCAGCGTTCGTGTACTGCGGCGGCGCCGTCGCCTCTTCTGGGAAAAGATTCACGACTTCGCAGCGCGAACGCGACAGAAGCGGCATAATCCGCACGTCCGCACACCCGTCGTGCACGTGAGGGGGCCGCCGTGTCGGCTGAGATGGATCGTCTCGTCGCCGAGTTCGAGAAGTTCCAGAGCAGGATCAAACAGGCCGAGGCGAACTTCGCCAAGGTCGGCGACATGCAGGACGAGGTGACGGCACTCGAGGCCACCGCGATGTCGCCCGACCGCGCCATCACGGTCGTCGCGGGCGCCGGCGGCTCGGTGAAGGACATCCGCCTGACCGCCGACGCCCTTCGCCAGCAGCCGCAGCAACTGGCCTCGGCCATCCTGTCGACGCTGCACCGCGCCGTCGCCGACGCCGCGCTGAAGCAGGCCGGCATCGTCGACGCGCACGTGGGCGCCGCCTTCGGCGTCGACGTGTCCGACCAGGTCCTCGAGGCCCAGGCCGAAGCGATGGGAACCACAGCCGAAGAGCTGAAGTCCAAAGCCTCGGAGGCAGAGCGGGCCCCCCGCCGCCTCTCGGACGACGACCTCGAACACGGCGACATCCTGCGCCGCGACGAGCCCCCGGTCGCTCCCCCGCCACCGCCCCCGGCCAAACCGGCCGACGACGGCGTCCGCCGCCTGTGGGACCACGAGGAGGACTGATGGCACACGATGTGGATCCGCAGATCCTGAAGACCTACGCGTCGAGCACGCTGCCGCACTACAAGGACGAGACGACCAAGTTCGGCAACCTCGTCAACCAGGCCGACGTCACGGACAAGTCGTGGGGCCTGATCGGGCTGGCGGTGAAGCAGACGTACACGAGCAAGCTCGACGACCTGCGGCAGATGCTCGAACTCATGAAGACCGGCGTCGACACGCTGGGCGGGAAGATGAACCAGGCCGCGGAGATCTACGACGGCCACGAGAAGGACACCGTCATGACCTTCGGCAAGTTCAAGGCGAACATCGACGGACCGCTCTGAGCAGGGGGAGACCGAAATGGCCGACAGCATCGCCGACGGCGTCAAGCTCGAGCACGAGGGCGAGGGGTTCGTCCACGACGCCAACGAAGCCGCCAAGAAAGCGCCGATCATCGGCAAAGGGGTCGAGGGCGTCGAACGAGGCATCAAGGGCTTCAGCGAAGCCGACGACGCCGGCGAGTTCGCGGCGGCCACCGGGCAGATGCTCCAGGACGGCGCCGGCTTCGTCGCTGGAGCCGCGGTGGACGTGGCGAGCTTCGCGCTCGACCCCGTCGGCTGGCTGGTCAGCAACGGGCTGAACATGCTCCTGGAGCTGATCTCGCCGTTGCAGGACGCGCTGCACTTCGTGACGGGCGACGGCCCCGCGCTCAAGGAGGCGGCCGGCAACTTCAGCGAGATCGGCGTGGGCTTCGTCAAGCTCGGCGACGACTTCGCCAAGAAGGGCAAGGAGGAGCTCCGGACCTGGGTCGGTGACGGTGGCAACGCGGCCCGCAGTTCGCTGGACGAGTTCTCCGAGGGCATCAAGGGCATCGGCTCGACCACTGGCGGGGTCGGCGAGACGCTTCAGATGTGGTCGATGGTCATGACCGTCATCGAAGAGGTCGTGAAGGCGATCATCAGCGAGCTGGTCAGCTGGCTGATCTACATCTGGCTGCCCGCGCTCGCCGCCTCGATCGTGAGCTTCGGCTCGTCGGTCGCCGCCGCGATGACGGCGTCGATCGGCAAGGCCGCCGCCTTCTTCAGCCGGATCACCGCGAAGATGGGCAAGCTCGGCGAGCTGCTCGAGAAGTTCATGGCGTTCCTCGGGAAGTGGAGCGAGAACCTGCTCAAGCAGGGCAGCAAGCTCTCCCCGTCGGGCGCCGGCGGCATGACGCCGGGCATGGAGAAGGCCGCCACGGGCGCGCTCGCCTCGGCGACGAATTCCCGCGGCGCGGCGACGGTCGAGGCCCTCAAGGAGTCGGTCAAGGCCGGCGGCGAAGAGGCCCTCAAGGGGGTGACCGGCGTGAAGCTCGGCGACCTCGACAAGGGCTCGGCCTACAACGGCAAGGCCGGCTTCGACTTCGCCAACAAGGCGATCGACAACACTCGCGACATCCTGGAGTCCCGCGGCGGCAGCGACGCAGCCAGCTACCACTCCGAAGAGGACACCCGCGAGAACCTGGACATGGACCAGTAGATGGACCTGTTCGAACCGTGGTTCGTCGTCGGCGGTTTCGTACTGGGGTTCGCGCTGCTGTGGCTCGCCGGCCGGCTTGACGGGCGCAGCGGCTTGGCCGCGACCGCGTGCTACGCCCTGTGCGGTGTGACCTTCTCTGCAACGGCGCTGTACTGGCTTTCCGCAGGCACCGGCAGCTTCGTCCCCCAGCTGATCTGGATCGCGTTCCCGGTGGCGTTCGCCGCGCTGGTGGCGTGGCGGGGCTGGCGGCAGCGCACGTGGATCGCGCGGATCGCGGGCGCGACCAGGCAGCAGACTTTCGGCGTGCTCCCCCACCTCGGCCGCGGGGTCGCGCTCGACCACCCGGACCCCGGTTCCGTGCGTACGGCGGTCGAGTTCGACCAGCAGGGCCACCGCGTGCTGGGTACCGAGTACTCGACCGCGCCGCCCCACCCGAACGAGCCGGGCGCCGCGACCGCCAAGGTCGCGGAGCAGATCGACTCGATCAACTCTTCCGTTCAGCTGCGGATCCCGGTCGTGCCGGCGTTGGTGATCTCACCGCGGACCGGAGCGTTCGAGCCGGAGTACCCCACGCCGCTGGAAGACGCCCGGATCACCCGGAACTACGTCGGCTGGCTGAAGCCCGACCTCACGCTGGACACCTACGAGGTCGACGCCGAGTTCGACCGGCGGTTCACGGTGACCACCTCGGACCCCGAGTTCGCCGCGGCGGTGCTGACCGACGACGTGCGCGCCTTCATCATGAACGACCTGTGGTTCCGAGTGCGCTCGGTCGCCCTCCACGGCGACGCGATGTGGACCACCGAATCGGGCGCGCTGACCGAGGACCGCATGTTCGGCAACTCCCGTCGGCTCGCCATGCTGGCCGCGGTCGTGCCCGCGCCGGTATGGGAGGTGTGGGGCGGGGACAAGGCGTTCGCCGCGGTGGCCGCCGAGTCCGACACGAGCTACATCTCCTGGAACGGCGGTCGCGGCGGGTTCCTGCGGACACCGGTCAACCGCTTCCGCGAGGCGGCGGACCGGCAGCCGGTCACGTCGGTGTCACTGACCACGCGCACGGTCATCGCGCTGGCCCTGGTGTTGCTCGGGCTGCTGCCGGTCCTGAACTCCCTGGCCGCGCTGGTCAACGTGTCGCCCCAGACCCAGCTGACCGTCCTCGAAGCGCACGAAGGCTTCGCCGGCGACTGCTCCCGCGGCCGCGGCGGCTGCACCGGCAGCAGCGACTGGGTCCGCGGCAGGTACGTGCTCGACGGCACGACCCACGACGTGTCGTCCCAATGGATCGACACGTTGCCCGCCAAGGGCGAGGTCCTCGACGTGGAGATCGGCCCGATCTGGTGGCACCCGGTCCTGGAGAGCAGCCTCGCGGCGATCTACGTGCTGCTCGTCGCTCTCCTGCCGCTTCTCGCGGGCGCGCTGCTCGCGAAGGCCACTTACCGGCCTAGGCCGCCCCGGCGCGTCAGGAAGCAACGCAAGGCCCAGGAAACGACGAGCGCCTAGCTACAAGCGGGTGCCGCAGTCACCGCAGAAGACGGCGCCGGCGGTGGCGGGCTTGCCGCACTCGGTGCAGTGGACGGTGGGGGCCAGGGACGAGCCGCAGGCGGCGCAGAACTTGCCGCCCTCGGCTTTGACGCCGCAGCTGGGGCAGGTCAGGTGGGCGCGGGTGTCCAGGTCGAGGTCGCGGGTCCAGTCTCGGTCGCGGGCGCGGTCCCAGATCTGGTCGCGCTGCGCGGAAGCCTGGGCGCGTGAGATCTCCTCCGCGACGCTCGGCGAGCACCGCAGGCACTGCCCGATCTCGGTGTTCCAGCACTGGTCCGCGCACATCCAGTCGCTGCAGCCACGACACTGGCGGAAGCTCGGCGAGATCTCCTTCACCGCGGCCGCGAGCGCGCGGTCCTTCGCGGCGGAGTTCGTGGCGCGGTCGTAGCGCCACTGGTCGGCCGAGTAGCTCAGGTCCTGCAGCTTGCCGCCGAAGAACGAGCCGACCGCGCGCAGCACGCCGCGGCCCGTCTCGACCGCGTCGCGCTGGAAGGCCGACCGGTAGCCGTTTCCGCAGCGTTCACAGCGGAACTCGAACTGGTAGCCCTGGGTGTTGGAGATGTCCGAGAAGTTGTCCGTGAACGGCACGACGTCAGCCACGGCTGCCAAGGTAGGCGCGCTCCCGCGGCGCGGGGACCGTAGAAGTGCCGACAACAACGCGACTACCGAACGCATTCATCTCAGCTAACGCCGCCGCATGAAGAAGGCCCCCGCCCCGGAAACCCGGGAACGGGGGCCTTCTCGGCTACAGGCTACGAACCGATCAGCGGAAGTCGCGACCGAAGTCGTAGTCGTCCAGCGGAACAGCGGCACCGGTGCCCGAACCGAACACGTCCGGGGTGTAGTAACCGTCGTCGTAGGACGGGATCGCGTAAGCCGCGACCCGGGCCTCCTCGGTCGGCTGGACCTGGATGTTCCGGTACTTGTTGATTCCGGTACCGGCCGGGATCAGCTTACCGATGATCACGTTCTCCTTGAGGCCCACGAGCTTGTCCGAACGGCCGTTGATGGCCGCGTCGGTCAGGACTCGCGTGGTCTCCTGGAACGAGGCCGCCGACAGCCACGAGTCCGTGGTCAGCGACGCCTTCGTGATGCCCATCAGCACCGGGCGACCCGAAGCCGGCTCGCCACCCTCGGCGACCGCGGCGCGGTTCGTCGCCTCGAACTTCGTCCGCTCGGGCAGCTCGCCCGGCAGGAAGTCCGTGGCACCGGAGTCGATGATCGTCACGCGGCGCAGCATCTGCCGCACGATGACCTCGATGTGCTTGTCGTGGATCGACACACCCTGCGCGCGGTACACCTTCTGGACCTCGTCCGTGAGGTGCATCTGCGCCTCACGCGGGCCCATCACGCGGAGCACCTCGTGCGGGTCGGGCGTGCCCTCGAGCAGCTGCTGCCCGACGTTGACGTGGTCACCGTCGCCCAGCGGGCCGTTCGGGGTGTTGGCGAGCCGCTGCCGCTTGGACAGCTTGTCGAAGACGATCTCCTCCGACCCGTCGTCCGGGATCAGGGTGATCTTCCAGAACCGCTCGCTCTCCTCGATCCGCACGCGGCCGTCGACGTCCGCGATCGGCGCCTTGCCCTTCGGCACGCGAGCCTCGAAGAGCTCCGTGACACGGGGCAGACCGGTCGTGATGTCGTCACCGGCGACACCACCCTGGTGGAACGTACGCATCGTCAGCTGCGTACCCGGCTCACCAATCGACTGGGCGGCGACGATGCCGACGGCCTCGCCGACGTCGACGAGCTGGCCCGTCGCCATCGAGCGGCCGTAGCAGGTCGCGCACACACCGACCGCCGACTCACACGTCAGGACCGAGCGGACCTTGACCTTCGAGATGCCGCTGGAGAGCAGCTTCTCGATGGCCGGGTCGCCCACATCGTCGCCCGCGTTGAGCACGACGTTGCCCTTGGCGTCCACCGCGTCCGTCGCGAGGTTCCGCGCGTACACGCTGGTCTCCACGTGCTGGTCGCGAATCACCTTGCCGTCGCCGACGTCCTCGCCGACGACCATGGAGATACCGCGCGTGGTGCCGCAGTCGATCTCGCGGACGATGACGTCCTGCGAGACGTCCACCAGACGACGGGTCAGGTAACCCGAGTCGGCGGTACGGAGAGCCGTGTCCGCCAGACCCTTCCGGGCACCGTGCGTCGCGATGAAGTACTCCGCCACCGACAGGCCTTCACGGAAGTTGGCCTTGATCGGACGCGGGATGTACTCACCCTTCGGGTTCGACACCAGGCCACGCATACCGGCCAGCGACCGGACCTGCGTCATGTTGCCCGCCGCACCCGACTTCACGATCATGGCGATCGGGTTGTCGTCCGGCAGCGCCGTCTCCATGATCTTGTGGACCTCTTCGGTGGCCTGCGTCCACACCTTGACGAGCTCGTTGTTGCGCTCGGTGTGGGACAGCTGACCACGCTGGTACCGCTTCTCGACCTGGTCGGCCTTGCCCTCGTACTCGTCGAGAATGGCCTTCTTGCCGACCGGGGTCAGCACGTCCGAGATCGCGACGGTGACACCGGAGCGAGTCGCCCAGTAGAAGCCGGCGTCCTTGAGCTTGTCCAGCGTCTGCGCCACCTGCGTCATCGAGTAGCGCTCGGCGAGGTCGTTCACGATCGCGGCCTGACGCTTCTTCGGCATCGGCTCGTTCACGAACGGGTAGTCCGCCGGGAGCAGGTCGTTGAACAGCACGCGGCCCAGGGTCGTCTCGGCCAGCCACATCTTGCCCGCCTCCCAGCCGTTCTCCGCGAGCCGCGCTTCGTCGGCCTTGGCCGGCTGGCGGTCCGTGACGCGGATCTTGATGGGAGCGTGCAGGCTCAGCGCCTTGCGGTCGAACGCCATGATCGCCTCGGCCGGCGAGGAGTAGGCGTTGCCCGCACCCTCGGCCTTCTCGTTGAGGCGGGTCAGGTGGAACAGGCCCGTGACCATGTCCAGACGCGGCATGGCGAGCGGACGGCCCGACGCCGGCGACAGGATGTTGTTCGCCGACAGCATCAGGATCCGGGCCTCGGCCTGCGCCTCGGCCGACAGCGGCAGGTGCACCGCCATCTGGTCACCGTCGAAGTCCGCGTTGAACGCCTCGCAGACCAGCGGGTGCAGCTGGATGGCCTTGCCTTCCACCAGCTGCGGCTCGAAGGCCTGGATGCCGAGGCGGTGCAGGGTCGGCGCGCGGTTCAGCATCACCGGGTGGCCGGTGATGACCTCTTCGAGCACGTCCCACACCTGCGGGCGCGAACGCTCCACCATCCGCTTGGCGGACTTGATGTTCTGAGCGTGGTTCAGGTCGACCAGTCGCTTCATGACGAACGGCTTGAACAGCTCGAGCGCCATGTCCTTCGGCAGACCGCACTGGTGCAGCTTCAGCTGCGGACCGACGATGATGACCGAACGGCCCGAGTAGTCCACGCGCTTGCCGAGCAGGTTCTGGCGGAACCGGCCCTGCTTGCCCTTGAGCAGGTCGGACAGCGACTTCAGCGGCCGGTTGCCCGGGCCGGTGACGGGACGACCGCGGCGGCCGTTGTCGAACAGCGCGTCGACGGCCTCCTGCAGCATCCGCTTCTCGTTGTTGACGATGATCTCGGGCGCGCCGAGGTCGATCAGCCGCTTGAGGCGGTTGTTGCGGTTGATCACGCGGCGGTACAGGTCGTTCAGGTCCGACGTGGCGAAGCGGCCACCGTCGAGCTGCACCATCGGGCGCAGGTCCGGCGGGATGACCGGCACGGCGTCGAGCACCATGCCACGCGGGTCGTTGCCGGTCGCCTGGAAGGCGGCCACGACCTTGAGGCGCTTGAGCGCGCGCAGCTTCTTCTGGCCCTTGCCGTTGCGGATGGTGTCGCGCAGGCTGTCGGCCTCCGCGGCGACGTCGAACTCGGTGGCCAGCTTCTGGATGGCCTCCGCGCCCATGCCGCCGGTGAAGTACTCGCCGTAGCGGTCGACCAGCTCGCGGTAGAGCAGCTCGTCGGCGATCAGCTGGCGGGTGTCGAGCTTCGTGAAGGTCGTCCAGACCTCCTCGAGGCGGTCGAGCTCGCGGCCGGCGCGGTCGCGCAGCTGACGCATCTCGCGCTCGCCGCCCTCCTTGACCTTGCGGCGCACGTCGGACTTGGCGCCCTCCGCCTCCAGCTCGGCCAGGTCGGCTTCCAGCTTCTGCGCGCGAGCCTCGATGTCCGCGTCACGCTTGGTCTCGAGGTTCTTGCGCTCGACGCCGATCTCGTTCTCGAGGGTCGGCAGGTCGTTGTGGCGCAGCTCCGTGTTCACGCCCGTGATGACGTAAGCAGCGAAGTAGATGATCTTCTCGAGGTCCTTCGGCGCCAGGTCCAGCAGGTAGCCCAGGCGGGAAGGAACACCCTTGAAGTACCAGATGTGGGTGACCGGCGCGGCCAGCTCGATGTGGCCCATCCGCTCACGACGCACCTTGGCGCGAGTCACCTCGACGCCGCAGCGCTCACAGATGATGCCCTTGAAGCGAACGCGCTTGTACTTGCCGCAGTAGCACTCCCAGTCCCGGGTCGGGCCGAAGATCTTCTCGCAGAAGAGGCCGTCCTTCTCGGGCTTGAGCGTCCGGTAGTTGATGGTCTCCGGCTTCTTGACCTCGCCGTAGGACCACTGACGGATGTCGTCAGCAGTGGCGAGACCAATGCGGAGCTCATCGAAGAAATTGACGTCCAGCACGTCTAAGTCCCCTTGGGGTTGTATCGGCTAGAGGAGTCTTGGTGGCGAGCCGGGGGCCTGCGGGAGGCCGGCCCCCGGCTCAGCACACGATCAGTGAACGACGTCGTCGACGCTGGGCGACTCGTTGCGGGACAGGTTGATGCCGAGGTTGGCCGCGGCGCGCTCGAGGTCCTCGTCGTCGGAGTCGCGCATCTCGATGGCCGCACCGTCGCTGGAGAGCACCTCGACGTTGAGGCACAGCGACTGGAGCTCCTTCAGGAGCACCTTGAACGACTCCGGGATGCCCGGCTCGGGGATGTTCTCCCCCTTGACGATGGCCTCGTACACCTTCACGCGGCCGACCACGTCGTCCGACTTGATCGTGAGCAGCTCCTGCAGCGTGTAGGCAGCGCCGTACGCCTGCATCGCCCAGCACTCCATCTCACCGAAGCGCTGGCCACCGAACTGCGCCTTACCACCCAGCGGCTGCTGCGTGATCATCGAGTACGGGCCGGTGGAGCGGGCGTGGATCTTGTCGTCGACCAGGTGGTGCAGCTTCAGGATGTACATGTAGCCGACCGACACCGGGTACGGGTACGGCTCGCCGGAGCGACCGTCGAACAGCGTGGCCTTGCCGTTCTCCTTGACCATGCGCTCGCCGTCGCGGTTCGGCTTGGTCGAGCCCAGCAGCCCGGTGAGCTCCTCCTCCTTGGCGCCGTCGAACACCGGGGTGGCGGTGTTCGTGTTCGGCGCGACGTCGTAGAGCTCCTCGGACAGGTTCTTCGCCCAGTCCGGGTTGCCTTCGATCGTCCAGCCCTGCGACGCCAGCCAGCCCAGGTGCAGCTCGAGGATCTGGCCGATGTTCATCCGTCGCGGCACACCGTGCGTGTTCAGGATGATGTCGACCGGGGTGCCGTCCTCCATGAACGGCATGTCCTCGGCCGGCAGGATCTTGCCGATGACGCCCTTGTTGCCGTGGCGGCCGGCGAGCTTGTCGCCCGGCTGGATCTTGCGCTTCTGGGCCACGTAGACGCGGACCAGCTCGTTGACGCCCGGGGGCAGCTCGTCGTCGTCCTCGCGCGAGAACACGCGGATGCCGATGACCTTGCCGGTCTCGCCGTGCGGCACCTTCAGCGAGGTGTCGCGGACTTCGCGGGCCTTCTCACCGAAGATCGCGCGGAGCAGGCGCTCTTCCGGCGTCAGCTCGGTCTCGCCCTTCGGCGTGACCTTGCCGACCAGGATGTCGCCGTCGCGGACCTCGGCACCGATGCGGATGATGCCGCGCTCGTCGAGGTCGGCGAGCACCTCCTCGGAGACGTTCGGGATGTCCCGGGTGATCTCCTCGGCGCCCAGCTTGGTGTCGCGGGCGTCGATCTCGTGCTCCTCGATGTGGATCGACGTGAGCACGTCGTCCTGCACCAGGCGCTCGGAGAGGATGATCGCGTCCTCGTAGTTGTGGCCCTCCCACGGCATGACCGCCACGAGCAGGTTCTTGCCCAGCGCCATCTCACCGTTCTCGGTGGACGGGCCGTCAGCGATGACCTGGCCCTTCTCGACGCGGTCACCCTCGTCGACGATCGGGCGGTGGTTGAAGCACGTGCCGTGGTTGGAGCGGCGGAACTTGTACAGTCCGTAGCTCTTCCGCGTGCCGTCGTCGTGCATGATCGTGATGATGTCCGCGGACAGCTCCTCGACCACGCCGGCCTGCTCGGCCACGAGGACGTCACCGGCGTCGACCGCGGCGCGCAGCTCCACACCCGTGCCCACGTACGGGGCCTGGTTGCGCAGCAGCGGCACGGCCTGGCGCTGCATGTTCGCGCCCATCAGCGCGCGGTTCGCGTCGTCGTGCTCCAGGAACGGGATCATCGCGGTGGCGACGGAGACCATCTGCCGCGGCGACACGTCCATGTAGTCGATCTCGAGCGGGTCGATCAGCTCGACCTCGCCACCCTTGCGGCGACCCAGGACCTTGTTCTCGACGAAGTGGCCGTCGTCGGTGATCGGCGCGTTGGCCTGCGCCTTGACGAAGCGGTCTTCCTCGTCGGCCGTGAGGTAGTCGACCTGGTCGGTGACCTGGCCCTCGACGACCTTGCGGTACGGGGTCTCGATGAAGCCGAACGGGTTGACCCGCGCGTAGGAGCAGAGCGAACCGATCAGGCCGATGTTCGGGCCTTCCGGCGTCTCGATCGGGCACATGCGGCCGTAGTGCGACGGGTGGACGTCGCGGACCTCCATGCCGGCGCGCTCACGGGACAGACCACCGGGGCCCAGCGCCGAGAGGCGGCGCTTGTGGGTCAGGCCCGACAGCGGGTTGTTCTGGTCCATGAACTGCGACAGCTGCGAGGTGCCGAAGAACTCCTTGATCGCCGCGCCGATCGGGCGGATGTTGATCAGGGTCTGCGGCGTGATCGCCTCGACGTCCTGCGTGGTCATGCGCTCGCGCACGACGCGCTCGGTGCGGGAGAGACCGACCCGGATCTGGTTCTGGATCAGCTCACCCACCGTGCGCAGGCGGCGGTTGCCGAAGTGGTCGATGTCGTCGGTCTCGACCGGCACCTCGACGTTCGACACGCTCGTCATCTTGTCCTCGCCGGCGTGGAGCCGGACCAGGTACTCGATGGCCGAGACGATGTCCTCTTCGGTCAGCGTGCCGGTGTCGTACGGGGTGTCGAGACCGAGCTTCTTGTTGACCTTGTAGCGGCCGACCTTGGCCAGGTCGTAGCGCTTCGGCTTGAAGAACAGGTTCTCCAGCAGCGTCTGCGCGCTCTCCTTCGTGGGCGGCTCGCCCGGACGGAGCTTGCGGTAGATGTCGAGCAGCGCCTCGTCGGTGCCGGCGGTGTGGTCCTTCTCGAGGGTCGCCAGCAGCGTCTCCGAGAAGGAGAAGCGCTCGCGGATCGCCTCGGTGGTCCAGCCCAGCGCCTTCAGCAGCACGGTGACCGGCTGGCGGCGCTTGCGGTCGATGCGCACGCCGACGGTGTCGCGCTTGTCGACGTCGAACTCGAGCCACGCACCGCGGCTCGGGATGACGCGCACGCTGAAGACGTCCTTGTCGGTCGTCTTGTCGACACTGCTGTCGAAGTACACGCCCGGAGAACGCACGAGCTGGGACACGACGACCCGCTCCGTGCCGTTGATGATGAAGGTGCCCTTGTCCGTCATCACCGGGAAGTCGCCGAGGAAGACCGTCTGGCTCTTGATCTCACCGGTGTTGTTGTTGACGAACTCCGCCGTGACGAACAGCGGGGCCGCGTAGGTCATGTCCTTGTCCTTGCACTCCTCGATCGAGGCCTTGACCTCGTCGAAGCGCGGGGCGGAGAAGGACAGCGACATGGAACCGGAGAAGTCCTCGATCGGGGAGATCTCGTTGAGGACCTCCTCCAGGCCGCCGACCGGGTTCTCGTCACCTTCGTTGACGCGGCGCTCGAACCACGCCTCGTCGCCGGTGAACCACTGGAACGACTGGAGCTGCACGTCCAGCAGGTTGGGGGTGTTAAGGGGCTCGCGAATCTTTGCGAAGGAGACCCGCTTGGGCGCGCCGGGGATACCCGTGGACTCCGAGCGGGATACAGCCGAGGTGGTCGCAGCAGTGGCCTGGTTCGCGGGAGAGACTGCCAAGATGCGTCCTTCCGGGGACAATGAGCGGTGAGCAGCCGTTATGGCAACAGGTGCCGTCGCGACTGTCAGGGGTGCCGTGTGCCCACTACTCTAACTACCGGCTCCGGGCAGCCTGAAAGAGGGCAGCGCAAAGAGGCAGTCTAGCTTGAACGACGCGGTCTGTCCAGGGGGCGCTCCCGATGGGGCCCAGCCTGCCTCGCGGCGTTGTAGCAATGCCTCCGACCCGCCCGGGTTCTGCGTCCCTCCCGCAAGGTTCGCGCTCCCGGCCGTGACCGTTGGCAGTAAGCCTGAACCCACGACGCCTTCGAGTCAAGATGCCACTCGGGGGTCCGACCGGTTGGCGCAGCGTCGACCGGGGCATGCGGAGGGTGACAACCGGGATGATCATCCCGGTTACCCGCCGGTACCTGCGGAATCGCGGTCGCGGGGTCGGTCGGGGCGGGATTCAAACGGTGTTCTGCGTCACGAACAGGGGTCGCGGGGTGAGTGGTCCAGTCGGCCCACGGGCGTGGTGTGGCGGGCGGCTGAGGGTTTGTCGGCGCGCTGCTCGCGGCGGATCGAGGGGCTGGTTCGTGACCCGGGAGCCGGGTGCGGCGGTACGTCCGGGCAGACAAATCCGGCATCGGCACGATTGCGCGTCCACCCGGCGAGATTGTCCGGGTTTCGTGAATTCCCCACCGCTAAAATCGGATCCGATCCTGGTCGCCGGCCCACGACGGAGTGCTCATGCTCGGGAACGAGACCGCTCGCCGCTCCACCGTGATTCTCGCCGTCACCCTGGCCGCACTCACCGTCGGAGGCACTCAGGCCATGGCCGCATCCGAAAACACCGCCACAGACACCAAGGACAGCACGGGCCACGCGTTCGGCCGGCTCGGGCCGCTCACGGACCTCGTGGTCGAGCGCCTGCGGGTGAGCGATCGTGTGGCGGCGTCGAAGTTCGGCACCGGCAAGCCCATCGACGACCCGGCGCGCGAGGAGCAGGAGCTCGCCGCGGTGCGCACCCGGGCGTTCGCGCTGGGGCTGGACCCCGAGCGCACGGCCGCGTTCTTCTCCGACCAGATCACCGCCAGCAAGGTCGTGCAGCGCGGGCTGTTCGACCGCTGGACCGCGCACCCCGAGCAGGCACCCACCACGCGCCCGGACCTCACGGAGATCCGCGCCGAGCTGGACGAGCTGACGACGTCGCTGCTGACCGAGCTGGTGGCCACGAACGACGTCCGCGAGCCCGGCTCCCCGCGCCGCGTGGACGTGCTCGAGGCGCAGATCTCGGCCGATGTCGTCGACCACCTCGACGCGCTGCACCGCACGGCACTGCGCACGGCCCTGCAGTCGCTCTGCTGAGGCTCTCCGGACACCGGCGGAAAGCAAGAAGGCCCGGCACCCGCTCAAGCGGGCACCGGGCCTTCTGCGGTCCTTACTTCGACGGCGGCGGCGAGGCCGGCGCCGAGGAAGCGGGCGCCTTGGCCGCGGGCGGCGCCGGGGCCTTGTACGTGTCGAGGTCGGTGATCTTCCACGTGTCGCCCTGCAGCTGGGCGTCGACGTGCAGCTGGGCCGAGCCGGCGGTGGTCTGCTTGGTGTCGGTGCGCGTGGAGGTCTGGTCGACGAACACCATCACGCGGGCGAGGTCCCCGTTGAGCATGATCACCGCGCTGCGCGTGACCTTGCAGGTCACCACCATCTTCTGCTGCGGTGCGAGGCGCTTCACCTCGCCCATGAGCGAGTTGTACTTGGCCTTGACGTCGTCGTTGGCCAGCAGGCTGTTGGCCGCGTCCTCGGTCTTCTTGATGTTGTTGAAGTCGTAGGAGAACAGGGTCTCGGTCGCCTTCGAGACCTGGTCCTTGACCTGCGCGGTCTTCGCGACGTCGAGCAGGGCGGCGTTGCTCGTGGAGTCGGAGACGTCGTCGAACTTCAGCTTGAAGAACACCGCGCCCCCGGCGAACACCAGGCCCACCACGAGCAGCACCACGACCAAAGCGACCGAGCGGTCCTCGCGCGGCTGCAGCTTCGCCCACGGCGGCGGCGTGGCCGGAGCGCCGGCGGCCTCCTGCTCGGCCTCGTCACGGTCCACGGGCTTCGCGCGGCCCGCGTCGCGGCGCTTCCGGCGGGGAGCGGCGTGGGCCGGCCCTTCTGGCTTCCCGGGAGCTTCCGTCTTCTCGGGAGCTTCGGTTTCCACGGCCTCGCCGGTGAGGGCGTCGACCTCCGCCTCGTCCTCGACCGGGGCCGAGGTGTCCTCGGTCGCCGGCCCGCGGGACCGCGAGATCCCCGCGCTCTTCGGGAACCGGATCTCCTGCGTGACCTCGGACGGGTCCGCGCTGGTCAGCGGGCCGGGCCGCGGCACCGGACGCGGGCGCGGCTTGGCCGGGGCCGGGGTCGCGGGGGGAGTCGGCCGCTCGTCGGTGGACGCGGGTGCGCCGTCCGCGCTCGACGGCTTGCGCAGCCCGGCGACCCTCGGCCGGCGGGCCGGCGGGGTGCTGCTGCGGGGCGGCTGGCGGCGGGAGGGGGGCACTGGGAGAACTCCGTTCTGCGGTGAAACTACTGTCCGGAGGCGACGAGGGGGACGCTGTCGATGCCGGACAGCTTCCACTCGCTCCCGACGCGGGTCATCGAGGCCTCCAAGCGCAGCGCCTTCGAACTGGTCTGGCCGCCCGCGCTGTTCGTCGTGGTGATCGCGGCCAGGAAGCTCGCCTTGCCCTCGTGGTCGTCGAGCTCCTCGACGGCGATGTCCTGCACCGTCGCGGTGACTTTCACCTTCGAGTCGGTCAGCGCCTTCGAGTACGTCGCCCGGCCCGCGTCGATCTGCTGGGCCATGTTGGTGTCCGACACGGCCTTCTGGTGGTCGAAGTACTCGTTGAGGTTGGTGTAGTCCACGGTGGTGTAGGCCTCTACCGCCGCGGCGCCCGCCTTCACGACGTCGTCGCGGGACTTCGCGAGGTCGGCGTTCTCGCCCGTGCCCGCGACCCACCACATGATCCCGAAGACCACGGCGACCACGAAGGCGGCGAGCGCGAAGGCCCCGGCGCCGAAGAGCCACACGCGCGGCGAGCCCGGCAGGGACCGCTTGGCCGGCGAGGCGGCCGCGTGCGACGTGGTCTCCGAAGCGGAAGCCGAGGCTTCCGGCGGCGACGAGGTCACCCCTTCCTCGGCGGCGGCCTGTTCGGAACTCATATCACTCCAGGGTAGGTAACGGTCGTCAAATACCGGTCAGGACGCTCAGCCGGCGAGGCCGAGCAGCGCTCCCAGGCTGTTCAACGAGACACCCGGGCTTCCGGCTACGCCCGGCACGGCGGCGTCGCGCATGTCCTGCAGCTCCTGGGCCGGACGGCCCGCGTTGGCGTCCACGTCCGCCTGCGACGGCGCGACCGGGGCCCCGCCGTACGGCGCGTTCTGCGAGCCGCGGACGTTGATCGGGCTGCCCTTGGGCTCGGCACAGTACACGTTGTCGTCGGCCGGCCGCGGTGACGTGTCGGCGCCCGTGCGGTACTGGCTGTAGGGCAGGTAGCCCTTCGTGCAGGCCGGCGGGTTGAACAGGTTGAGGACGAGCCCGAGGTGGGCGGTGCCGTCGCCCGGCGCCACGCTGGACGCCGCGCCGGCCAGCGCCGGGTAGGTCACCAGCCCCTGTTCGATGCCGTCCAGCCGCGTCACGGTGACGTTGGCCGTGGTCAGCAGGTTCGCCGTCAGCGCGCCCAGGCCCGGCCCGGTCTCGTTGACGACCTGGTTGATCTGGGCCGCGACCTGCGGTGTGACGCCGATGAGCTTGCGCAGGTCACCGTCGGAGTTCTTCAGCGTGCCCGTGAGCTCGTTGAGGTTCTTGGAGAAGTCCGCGAAGTTCGACGCTTCGTGGTTCTGCGTGTCCAGCGCCTGGCCGCCGGCGTCGAGCAGCTGCACCGTCTGCGGCAGGTACTGCTGGGCCGTGGCCGTGAAGCTCTGCGCGGTGTCGAGCAATTGCTGCAGGTCGCCGCCAGTGCCGCGGAACGCGTCGTAGGACTCGTCCACGACGGTGCGCAGCGAGTCGGTGGGCACGGAGGCCGCCAGCGAGTCGAGGTCCGACAGCAGCCGGTCGGTGCTGACCGGCACCGTCGTCTTCGACGCCGGGATCACCGAGCCCCCCGCGAGGTATGGGCCCTTGTCGTTCTTCGGCCGCAGGTCCACGTACTGCTCACCCACGGCCGAGCGGTTGGCGACCACGGCGTCGAGGTCCGCGGGCACCTGCGGCGCCGACGGGTCGATGTTGAGGTCGGCCTCCAGGCCGGTCTGCGTGAGCCGCAGCTGGCCGACGCGCCCGATGTTGAAGCCGCGGTAGGTCACCTCGGCGTTGGTGAAGATGCCGCCCGACTCGTTGAGCTGCAGCTTCACCGTGTAACCGCTGTCGCCGAACACCGAGCCGAGGCCGGCGAAGCGGACCAGGGCGTAGACGAGCGCCACGATCGAGATGATCGCGAAGGCCACGAGCTGGATCTTCGTCTTGCGCAGCAACATCAGCCCGCACCTCCCGAGAGGATCCCGAAGAGCCCGGACAGCCCGCCCTGCGACGGCTGCCCGCCACCCTGGCCGCCGGTCGAGTTCGGCTGCTTCGAACCGGAGCCCGAACCGGACTGGTCGGGGAACGACAGCGGCGGCGGCTGGTCGGCGGGCGTGCCGCTCACCCCGCCGGTCAGGCCCGGCACCGGCAGCAGGTTCGACAGCGGGTTGTCCCGGCTGCGGCCCAGGTTGTCGATGATGTCCTTGAGGTTCAGGTCGACCTTCGCGAAGAGGTTGAAGTAGTCGCCCTTCACGTCGTCGTAGGCCTGGTCGGTGAACGGGAAGGTCAGCAGGATCTGCAGCGCCTGCGGCAGGTCGTTGCCGGCCTCGCCGAGCTTCTGCAGCGTCGGCGTGAGGGCCTTGAGGTCGGCCACGAGGTCCGCCTTGCTCTTGTTCACGGTGTCGGTCGCGACGCCGGAGAGGTTGTTCAGCGCGTTGAGCATGGTCACGAGCTGGCCGCGCTGCTGCTCCAGCACGCCGATGCCAGGCCCGAGGTTGTCGACGGCGCCCACCAGCTTGTCCTTCTGGTCCTTGAGCGTCATCGACAGCCGGTCGAGCCCGTCGAGCGCGCGGGTGATGTTGCGCGACTGCTCGTCGAGGTTCGTCACGAGCTCGTTGGCGTTGTCCAGCAGCGCCTTGATGTCGGGCTCCTTGCCCGCCGTCGCGTTGTTGAGCTCCTTGGTGATGGTGTTGAGCTGGTCGACCCCGCCACCGTTGAGCAGCAGCGACAGCGCGCCGAGGACCTCTTCGACCTCGACGTCGCGGCCGGTGCGCGCGAGCGGGATCGTGGCGTTGTTCGCGAGCGTGCCCTGCGCCTGGCCGTCGCCGGGTGAGGAGAGCTCCACGTACTTCTCGCCGAGCAGGCTCGACTGCTTCACGTTGGCCAGCGCGTTGGCCGGCAGCTTCACGTCGCCGTTGATCTCCACGGTGACCTCGGCGTGCCAGCCGTCGGGGGTGAGGCCGACGGACTCGACCTGGCCGACCGGCACCTCGTTGACCTTCACGCCGGCCTGCGGCACGAGGTCGAGCACGTCCTGGAACTGCACTTTCACCTTGTACGGGTGGCTGCCGAGGTCGGCACCGCCGGGCAGCGGCACGTCGTAGATGCCGGTGAACCCGCAGCCCGACAGCACCAGCGCGGACACCGTGGTGACCACGCCGGCGGCGGCGAACCTCTGGAGGCGCTTCATGCTCAGCTCCCTGTCCCGTAGACCTGGCCCGCGAGCGGGAGCGGCAGTGGCGGAAGCTTGCCGTTCTGCAGTGACTGCACCACCTGCGCGGTGGACGGCAGCGGCACGAGGCCGTCGACCACGCCGGCGATCGAGCTGCACGTGTTGCCGAGCAGCTTGAGCGCGTCGGGCGTCTGCTTGAGCAGGTTGCACACCATCACCAGTGGCGGCTGCGTGAGCTCGTTGAGGTTCGGCCGCGCGTCGAGCGTGCCGGAGGAGCCGTTGTAGACGTTGACGAGGTTCGACAGCGCCACCGGCGCCACGTCGAGGATCTCCGACAGCGCGCTGCGCTGGTCCACGAGCACCTTGGTGACACTGGCCAGCTTGTCCACATTGGACTTGAGCCGGCCGCGGTTCTGCTCGATGAAGCCCTGCACCGACTGCAGCGTGGTGCTCAGCTGCTGCACGGTGGCGGCGAGGTCGTCCTTCTCCCCCGCCAGGTACCCGCTCACGTCGGCGAGCTGGCTCTCGAACTGGCGCACCTGGCTGTCGCTGTTGACCAGCGTCTGCGAGAACTGGCCGAGGTTCTGCACGGTCTGGAACAGGTCGTCCTTGTTGCCGGCGAGCGTGCCGGACGCCTGGCCGAGCTTGGCGATCGTGTCGTGCAGGGCCTGGCCGTTGCCGTCCACGTTCTTCGCGACGGTGTTGAGCAGGTCCGAGAGCGAACCGTTCTTGTTGGCGCCGTTGGGGCCGAGGGTCTCGCTCACCTTCGCGAGGCTCGCGGCGAGCTGGTCGACCTCGAGCGGCACCTCGGTGCGGTTGAGCGGGATCACGGCGCCGTCGGAGATCTTCGGGCCGCCGGTGTACGCGGGCGCGAGCTGGATGTAGCGGTCGCTGACCAGCGACGGCGCGACGATCAGTGCCTTCGCGTCGGCGGGCACGGGCACCGAGCGGTCGTACTCGAAGTCCACGCGCACCTGGTTGCCCATCGGCTGGACCTTGGTGACCGTGCCGAGGTCGACGCCGAGCATCCGCACGCTGTTGCCCTCGTAGAGGCCGACGGCGCCGGAGAAGTACGCGGTGAGGTGGTTGCGCCCCGCGTCCTTGAGCGTCCACCAGATGCCGCCCGCGACCACGAGGGCCAGCACGACGGCGATGGACGCGCCGCGCAGGAGCGACTGGCCGAACCGGGTGTCACTCATTTCGTGTAGCACCCCTCTTGGTTGAGCGGGCCGACCGACGGCGCCACCAGGCCGCAGATGTAGTTGTCGAACCAGTGCCCGGTGCCGATGGTGTTCGTGAACACGCGCACGAACGGGGCGAACTTGGCGATGCCCTGCGCGAGCGAGTCCTGGTTGCGCTGCAGCATCGACGTGAGCTGATCCAGCTGCGTGAGCACGGGGTCGAGCTGCTTGTCGTTGTCGTCGACGAGGCCCTGCAGCTGCGTGGCGAGCTCCTGGGAGCCCTGGAGCAGCGCGGTGATGGCCTGCTCGCGCCTGGAGATCTCGTCGAGCAGCTGGTTGCCGTCGGTGATCAGCTTCTGCACCTCGGCGTCGCGGTCGACCAGCGTCTGCGACACCTCGCGGGTGTTGGCCAGCAGGTTCGACAGCTGCGCGTCGCGCGAGGCGATGGTGTCCGACAGTTTCGACAGGCCCGAGAGCGCGCCCTTCACGTCCTCGGGCGTGTTGGCGAACGTCTGCGTGATGGTGTCGAAGCTCTTCGCGAGCTGGTCGGTGTTGATGTCGTCAACGGTCTGGGACAGGCCGCGGAACGCGTCGAGCACGTCGTAGGGCGACATCGTGCGGTCGCGCGGGATCGGCTGGCCCGGGTTGAGCGTGCCGGTGCCCTGCGGGTCCAGCGAAAGGTACTTCTGACCCAGGAGCGTCTTGATCTTGATCGCGGCCGAGGTCTTGTCGCCGAGCCAGGCGTCCTTGACCTTGAACGACACCTTGACGCTGGCGCCGTCGAGCTTGATCTCGGAGACCTTGCCGACCTTCACACCGGCGATGCGCACGTCGTTGTCGGTCGTGAGCCCCGCGGCCTCGGAGAACTCGGCGCTGTAGGTCGTGCCGCCGCCGATCACCGGCAGGTCGTCGGAGTTGAGCGCGGCGATGAAGCCGAGCACGAGGACCGCGAGCCCGACCAGCGCGATCGGGACGGGGTTGCGCTTCTGGAAGGACTTCATCCGCTGCACCTCTCCCGGTTGGACGGCAGCAGCGGCACGTCGATCGGCTGGTTGACCAGCGGCGGCAGGGCGACGCTGCCCTTGACCTCGCAGGCGTAGAAGTTGAACCAGGAGCCGTAGTCGGCGGTGCGGGTCAGCGCGCTCACCTTCGTCGGCAGGAACTGGATGAAGTGCTCCAGCGTGGGCTCGTTCTTGTTGAGCTTGCCCGCGAGGTCGCCGAGCGCGCCGATGTCGTCCTTCAACGGCTGGCGCGCGTCGCCGAGCAGGCCGGCGGTGGTCTGGGCCAGGGTGCCGAGGCTGTCGATCGCGTCGCCGATGGGCTTGCGGTCGGCGGCCAGGCCGGACACCAGCTGCTGCAGCTTCACGATCAGGTTGCTCAGCTGCGGCGTGTGCGCGTTGACCGTGTCGAGCACCGAGTTCAGGTTGTCGATGACCTCGCCGATCACCTTGTCCTTGTCGGCGATCGTGGTGGCCAGCGACGCGGTGTGCGACAGCAGGCTTTCGACGGTGCCGCCCTCGCCCTGCAGGACCTGGATGACCTCGTAGGAGAGCTTGTTGACGTCGTCGGGGTTCAGCGCGGTGAACAGCGGCTTGAACCCGTTGAACAGCTCGGTGAGGTCCAGGGCGGGGGTGGTGCGTTCGAGCGGGATGGTGCCGCCCGGCGCCAGCGTCTTGCCGGAGGTGTCGCTGCCCTCGCCGAGCGAGAGGTATCGCTGGCCGACGAGGTTGCGGAACTTGATCTGCGCGGTGACACCGGCCGGCAGCTGCCGCCCTGCGTCGACGGTGAAGTCGACCTGCGCCTGGCGCTTGTCGACGATCTTCACGTCCTTCACCGTGCCCACGCGGACGCCGGCGATGCGGACGTCGTCGCCGTTGAGCAGCAGCGTCGCGTCGGTGAAGCGCGCCGAATAGTCCAAGGTGCTGGTGGTGTTGATGTTCGCGATGCTGATGCCGAGCACTGCGGTGAACAGCACGGTGATCACCACGAAGATCGACAGCTTGATCAGCGGTGCGGCCAGTCCCCTCACTTCACCGTCACCTCCGCACCCCGGTAGAGCGGGCCGACGAGCAGCGAGCCCCAGCCCGGGAAGTCACCTTGGGACATCCCGACTTCCGGCCCCACGAGCTGGCCGAGGAAGTCGTTCTCCGCGCCGGAGTACGCCGGGTCGCCACCACCCGTGCCGCCGCCGAGGCCCGCAGCGTCGGCGAGGAGGTTGCCCGGGTTGAGGCCGGTGCTGTGGGAGTTCGGCGCGTTCGTGTGGCTGGTGCCGTCCTTGAACGCGCCGTCCGGCGGCTCCTGCGGGAACGGGTTCGGCAGGTTCTTCAGGTCGTAGCAGCGCGGGCCGCGCTTGTCCTCGAACCGCGGCTCGTCCTGACCCGCCTTGTAGGGACCGCGGTTCACGACCACCTCGATCGTCGCGTGCAGGCCGGGCTGTTTGGTGCCCTTGCCGAGGGCCTTGTCGACGACCGGCACGAGCTTCGCCATCTGCCCGATCACGCACGGGTACTCCGGCGCGTACTTGGCCAGCAGCTCAGCTGTGGGCCGTGCGGTGTCGGCGAGGCTGATGATGTTCTGGGAGTTGGCTTCCAGGAACGACTGCAGGTTCTGCGAAGCCGTGGTCAGGTTGCCGTAGAGGCTGGCCAGGTTCTGCTGCTCGTCCACCACGGTGCGGGTGGTCGTGCTCAGGTTGTCGAGGCTCTGCACCAGATCCGGCGCCGACGCGCTCAGGTTGTCGGAGAAGTCCGCGAGGGCCTTGAGGTTGTGCTGCAGCTGCGGCTCGTGCGGGTTGAGCTTGCCGATGTAGTGGCCCAGCTGCGAGAGCGTCTCGCCGAGCGGCTTGCCGCGGCCCTGCAGCGCGGTGGAGATCGCGGTGAGCGTGCTGGAGAGCTTCTGCGGCTGCACCGCCTGCAGCACCGGGAGCAGGTGCTGCAGCGCCTGCTCCAGCTCGATCGCGCCCGACGTGCGGTCCTGCGGGATCACGTCGCCGTCGGTGAGCGTCTTGGCGGACGGGTTCTTCGGGATCTCGAGCGAGACGTAGCGCTCGCCGAAGAGCGTCTTGGGCAGAAAGCGCGCCGAGACGTTCTCCGGGATCAGCTTCACGTAGTCCGGCTGCAGGTCGAGCGTGAGCTCGGCCCCGTCGGTGGTGGCCGCGATGGTCTTGACCGACCCCACGATCAGGCCGCGCACCTTCACGTCCGACTGCTCCAGCAGCTGGTTGCCGATGCTGTCGGCCTCGAGCTTCACCGTCACGAACTTGGTGAACGCCTTGTTGTACAAGGCGATGCTCAGGGCCACACCTCCCACGAGCAGCGCCACGAGCAGCAGGCCCAGAAGCCTGCGCCGCAGTGTGATCATCCCGCAATCCTCACCGTGACGTCGGTCCCCCAGATGGCGAAACCGATGAAGAAGTTCACGATCGAAACCGTGACGATGGAAAGGCGCACCGCGCGGCCCACGGCCACGCCGACGCCGGCCGGCCCACCGGAGGCGCGGTAGCCGAAGTAGCAGTGCGAAAGAATGATCAAGACGCTGAAGATCAGCACCTTGATGAACGAGTACAGAACGTCTTGCGGTGGTAGGAAAAGGTCGAAGTAGTGGTCGTAGGTACCCGCTGACTGGCCGTAGATGTAGATGACCACCAGCCGCGACGCGAGGTAGGAGCTCAGCAGGCCGATGATGTAGAGCGGGATCACGGCCACGAACCCGGCGATGATCCGCGTGGTCACCAGGTACGGCAGGCTCGGCACGCCCATGACTTCCAGCGCGTCGATCTCCTCGGAGATCCGCATGGCACCCAGCTGCGCGGTGAAGCCGGCGCCGACCGTGGCCGACAGGGCCAGGCCCGCGACGAGCGGCGCGATCTCGCGGGTGTTGAAGAATGCGGTGAGGAAGCCGGTGAACGCCGAGGTGCCGATGGAGTTCAGGGCCGAGTAGCCCTGCAGGCCCACGAGGACACCGGTGAAGAGCGTGAGGCCGACCATCACGCCGACCGTGCCGCCGATGACCGCGAGCGAGCCGGAGCCGAAGCTCACCTCGGCGAGCAGCCGCAGGACTTCCTTCATGTAGCGGCGCAGCGTGCGTGGCGTCCACAGCAGCGCGCGGCCGTAGAAGGACATCTGGTCGCCCAGGGTGTCCAGGGTCTCCAGCGGACGGTGGGCGACGCGCTTCGCACCCGAGATGAACGTCATGTCAGTCCAGCTTTCCGGGCACGATCTGCAGGTAGATCAGCGTGATCACGAAGTTCACGACGAAGAGCAGCAGGAACGTGATGACCACCGACTGGTTCACCGCGTCGCCCACGCCCTTCGGGCCACCGCTGGGGTGCAGGCCCCGGTAGGCCGCCACGACCGCGGCGATGAAGCCGAAGATCAGGGCCTTGAGCTCACCGACCCAGAGGTCGGATTCCTGGGCCAGCGCGGAGAAGCTCGCCAGGTAGGCGCCCGGCGTACCGCCCTGGAGCACGACGTTGAAGAAGTAGCCGCCGAGCACGCCGATGACGCTGACCATGCCGTTGAGCAAGAGGGCGACGAGCATCATCGCGAGCGTGCGCGGCACGATCAGGCGCTGGACCGCCGAGACGCCCAGCACCTCCATCGCGTCGATCTCCTCGCGGATGGTGCGGGCGCCGATGTCCGCGCAGACCGCGCTGCCGCCGGCGCCCGCCACCAGCAGCGCGGTGACGAGCGGGCTGGCCTGCTGCACCGTGGCGAGCACCGAACCGGCGCCGGTGTAGGACTGCGCGCCGAGCTGGCGGGCGAGCGCGCCGAACTGCAGCGAGATGACCGCGCCGAACGGGATCGCGACGAGCGCCGTCGGCAGGATCGTGACGCTGGCGACGAACCAGGCCTGCTGGAGGAACTCCCGCAGCTGGAACGGGCGCTGGAAGATGCCGCGGATGATGTCGAGACCGAGGGCGAACAGGTTCCCGGTTTCGCGGAGCATGCCCGCTCCGGGGATCTTCTTCGCCGGCGCTGCGTTCGAGCTCACGCGCCACCCGGCCCGTTGCCGGTCCGGCCGAAGTAGCCGCCGCCCGGTCCTTGCGGGTTGGCGTCGCCTGGGATGCGGGCGACCTGGTCGGCGGGCAGCTGGCCCTGGTGCTGGTTCGGCACCGGGCCGCGGTCGGTGATCCGCGGGATCTGCTGCGTGTCCTCGGGCCCCGGGCGGCGGGCCGGCGCGTGGACGTTCGCTTGGACGTTCGCTTGGACGTTCGCTTGGACGTTGTAGTGCCGCTGCTCCTCCGGCGTGAGGGACTCGATGATGCCCTCCTGCGCGTTGGCCGGGAGCGTGTGGAGGATCCGCATCACGCGGTCCATCCGGCGGCGGGCGCCCGCGCGCTCCGGCAGGCCGGGGCTGGGCTGCATCTGCGGGACGACCCCGCGGACGTCCTCGTCGGGCGAGCCGTCGGAGTGCCCCGCGGCGGCTTCGGCCTCCTCGCGCGCCATCGTGGCGGTGTCCTTCTCCTCGGACATGCCGATGGGGCCGCGCTTGCGGCCGTTGAGGAACTGCTCGACCACGGGCTCGTCGCTCGTGAGCAGCACCTCGCGGGGGCCGAACATCACGAGCTCCTTGCGGAACAGCATGCCCAGGTTGTCGGGCACGGTGCGCGCGAGGTTGATGTTGTGGGAAACGATGAGGATCGTCGCGTCGATCTGGGTGTTGAGGTCGATGAGCAGCTGCGAGATGTACGCGGTGCGCACGGGGTCCAGACCGGAGTCCGGCTCGTCGACCAGGATGATCTGCGGGTCGAGCACCAGCGCCCGCGCGAGGCCCGCGCGCTTGCGCATACCGCCGGAGATCTCGCCGGGCAGCTTCCGGTCGGCGCCGGCCAGGCCCGTCATCTCCAGCTTCTCCTGGACGATGCGGCGGATCTCGGACTCGGACTTCTTGGTGTGCTCCCGCAGCGGGAAGGCGACGTTGTCGTACAGGTTCATCGACCCGAACAGCGCGCCGTCCTGGAACAGGACGCCGAAGAGCTTGCGGATCTCGTAGAGCTTGTGCTCGGAACACGTGACGATGTCCACGCCGTTGATCACGCAGCGGCCCTTGTCGGGCTTCAGCAGGCCGATCATGGACTTGAGGAACACCGACTTGCCGGTTCCCGACGGGCCGAGCATCGCGGACACCTCACCCGGGGGCAGCGTCAGCGTCACGTCCCGCCAGATGGTCTGCCTGCCGAAGGACTTCGTCAGACCTTCGATGACCACCTCGGCGCCCATCACACCTCCAGGAGCTGTTCCGCGTCGTCGCGCACCGCCGCCCCGCGGCAACTGGCAGCGGAGCCCGCGCCGATGCGCGCCGCGATCTCCGCGTCAACCAGGTGCAACGAGCTGAGTGCGAACAGGTTACTCACCAGTTTTCCGCCCTGGCGAGGCCGGTGAGCACCTCACCCGTTCGTGGCCTTGTCCGGTGACTGCTGGCAGCACGGTAGTGCACGTCACTCAGTGACGCAGATCCAGATGGCCCAAACGGCCTCACTCCGTCGGGCTAACAGGAGCAAACGGAACAGATCGACGACGAACTCGACGTGATCGAGTGGTTCGCCTTGGTCACCCGGCAGCGATGGCGATGCCGCAGATCACGGACGCGACGAGGCCGAGCACGGCGATCGTGGTGAGCACGAGGAGGTAGCGGCGGATGGCGACCTGCTGGGCCACCAGCTCGACGAGCAGGCGCTGCACGTGGGCCTGGTTGTGGCCGGCTTCGGCAGATTCCTTGAGCCTCTTCTGCACTTCGTCGGGATGGAGGTCGCTGGTCGAGTAGTAGCGCGGCAAGGCGGCGGTGCCGTCGGTCATGGGCAGCCCTTCTGATCACGGTGGGTGGTGTTCGGGAAACCGCTTCGCCGGCCTTGGTTGTTACGCTCTTGATCAAAAGGAAAGGGGCGGGCATCCGAAGTGGATGCCCGCCCCTTCAACGAGGTGGTGCGGTAGGCGCTTGCGCGCCCGGGATCACTTGATGGTGATCTTGGCGCCGGCGGCCTCGAGCTTCTCCTTGGCGGCCTCGGCGGCCTCCTTGTCGACCTTCTCCAGGAGGGCCTTGGGAGCGGCCTCGACCAGCTCCTTGGCCTCCTTCAGGCCCAGGCCCGAGACGACCTCGCGGACGACCTTGATGACCTGGATCTTCTTGTCACCGGCGGACTCGAGGACGACGTCGAACTCGTCCTGCTCCTCGGCGGCGGCCGGGGCGGCACCCACGGGGCCGGCGGTGACGACGGCGGCCGGGGCGGCGGCGGTGACGTCGAAGGTGGTCTCGAACTCCTTCACGAAGTCCGACAGCTCAAGAAGGGTGAGCTCCTTGAAGGCGTCGATCAGCTCGGCGGTGCTCAGCTTCGCCATGATGGCTTCCTCTCAGAAAAACGAACTCGACGTTCGGGGTGGGGGTGATCAGCTCTCGGCGGGTGCTTCGGCTGCTTCGGTACCGGCGGCGCCGCCCTGCTTCTCCTGCAGCGCGGCAGCCAGGCGGGCGACCTGGGACGCCGGCGCCTGGAACAGCGCGGCGGCCTGGGACAGCTTCGCCTTGAACGCGCCCGCTGCCTTGGAGAGCAGGACCTCACGGCTGTCGAGATCGGCGATCTTGCTGATCTCGTCCACGGACAGCGCTTTGCCGTCCATGTAGCCGCCCTTGATGACAAGCGCGTTGTTGTCCTTCGCGAAGTCGCGAAGCGCCTTCGCGGCGTCGACCGGCTCACCTTCGACGAAGGCGATCGCGGTGGCACCGACGAACAGGTCGTCCAGACCCTGCACACCGGCGTCCTCGGCGGCACGCTTCACGAGGGTGTTCTTCGCGACCCGGTACTTGGCACTGGTGCCGAGAGCGCGGCGCAGCTGGGACAGCTGGGACACGGAGAGGCCGGTGTACTGGGTAACGACGGTGGCCGAGCTGCTGCGGAAGCTCTCCGCGATCTCGGCGACGGCCGCCACCTTGTCGGGCTTCGCCATGGTCGCCTCCTCTCTTGGCTAGTGGATTCCACTGGTCCTTCGAGAGCCCTCTGAGACGAAAAAACGCCCACGCGCAGTCAGCACGGGGCGTCACACGGCGTTTCCCCGAGGGGAAGCCGAACCTCGTTCCTCCTGCGCGGGCCGCCCGCTCATCTCGCGGGACCTTCGTTCCGAGCGCCGTGGAGCACCCGGAAAACCAGCGGTCTTCGGTAGAACCGTCGTCAACTATACGTGAGGGCTTTCCCGCCTTTCGCCCACCCCCTGCCTGACCAGCGACAAGCCGCCCGGACTCGGGGATTCACCGCCGAGCGGGCATCATTGGTGACGTGGCGGAGCAGCGTGATCACGGACAGCCGGACAACCCCACCGGCCCCGGCCCCCAACCTGCCGACGGCACGCAACCGGTTCCGGGCGGGTTGCCGCAGCCTTCGGGGCAGTCTGGCTCGGGTCAGTGGCCAGGTTCGCAGCAGCCTTCAGCGCCGGGGGTTCCGCAGAACGGCCTGCCGTCGGGCTCGCCGCCCCCAGCCGCGGAGCCGTCGCACCTGCCCGCGCTGCCGCAGCCGTCCCAGCCCGCCCAGGGCGAGCCGCAGCTGGACGCCGCGCAGCTGGAGCAGTTCCGCCAGTTCCAGCAGTTCCAGGACTACCTCCGCTTCACCCAAGCCCAGCAAGGCAACCAACCCGCCCCCACGCCCGACGCCGGCCTCGTCCCCGCGGGCTCCCGCCAGCCGCAGACCCAGCCGGGCTGGCAGCCGCCCGTCCCCCCGGGCCCGCCCGGCGCGTTGGCGCCCTACGAGGAACCCCGCCGTCACCGCCCGGTGCCCCGCTGGCTCAAGCGCCTCGGCGGCAAGATCCTGGGCTGGGTGATCGTGCTGGTGATCCTCGGTATCGCCGCCACGTGGGCCTACCGCCACTACTTCCCCAGCGACGAAGGCAAGTCCTCGGCTCAGATCGCGGCCGAAGGCGGCGGGACCTACCACACGAACCACATCTTCTCGACGAATCCGTACGAGGCCGTCCGCTTCGTCTACCACAACATCGCGCAGGGCCTGGTCCAAGACGCGTGCGGCCGGTTCGACGAGCCCATCCAGACCAAGTTCGCCCAGGACGTCGGCCAGCCCGACTGCAAGGTGGCCGTCGAGAAGCTGCACGCGCAGGTCACCAACGAGAACGACTACGCCGAATCACTGCCCTCGTACGTCTCCGGCCCCCCGCCGGCGGGCGTGGTGACCATCGACTCGTGCGACTTCACCATCTCCGGCGGCCCGGCACTGGGCGTCTTCACCGTGTCCCAAGTGGACAAAGGTCAGTGGCTGATCACGGGCCACTCGCCGGGTCCGGAGAAGTGCGGGCCCGCGTCGAGTTCCACTCCCCCAACGTCCTGACCAGATCCGGCAGCCGCGCCTCGACCACTTCGGACGGTGCCGCCAGCGCCACAGCCGCCACGACGCGCCCCGACTCAGTGACCGGCACAGCCACGGCGGCCATCGTCTCCATGGCGTGCCCGGAGTCGACCACGGCGTAACCCTGCTCGCGGATCTCCGCCGCCTCCGCGAGCAGATCGACGCCCGTGCTGGTGTCGGGCTCCTGCGCCACCACCGCACGGCGGTCGGCTTCGGGCAGCGAAGCGAGCAGCACGCGCCCCGCCGCCGTACGCGGGAGCGCGGAGCGAAGGGACCGGGAGAGCGCGTAGTCGAATGGCTCGTCCGTTCCGGCCCAGTCGACGTACACCGCGCTGTCACCCACCTGCACCGCGAGCAGCGCCGCGCACCCGGCCGCAGAGCTCAACGAAACCAGCGCGGAATGCGACACCGACCGCACCGGCACGCGGCCGGAGCGCACCGTGAGCACGTGCGGCGCGGGGCCGAGCACGAAGTGCCGCTCCTGCTCGTCGAGGTACCCGACGGCGGCGAGGCCGTTCACCAGCTTCTGCACCGACGACACGGGCGCGTCGAGCCGAGCCGCGAGCTGCGTGAGCGTCAGCCCCGGCGCGCTGTTCGCGACCGCCTCCAGGATCGCGGCGACGCGATCGACGGTGCGGTGGTGCTGACGATTACCCATATAGGTAACAGAGTATCACATTGCGTAAATTACTTAGCCTACCTAACTTAAGGGAGAGGTTATCGATCAAGGAGGCACGAAGTGACCGAAGGCGCCCTGCACGGCATTCGCGTGATCGACCTGTCGTCCGTGGTCATGGGCCCGTACGCGACCCAGATCATGGGCGACCTCGGGGCCGACGTGGTCAAGGTCGAGTCCCCCGCGGGCGACAGCACCCGCCGCACCCACCCTCAGCGCCACGACGGCATGGGTGCGCTCGCGCTCAACGTCAACCGCAACAAACGCAGCGTCGAGCTCGACCTGAAGTCGGCCGCGGGCCACGAGGCCTTCCTGCGCCTGGTGAAGACAGCCGACGTGCTGGTCACCAACATGCGCCCCGGCGCGCTGCAGCGCCTGGGCCTCGGCTACGAGCAGCTCGCGGAGCTCAACCCGCGGCTTGTCTACTGCAACGCCCAGGGCTTCCGCACCGACTCCGACCGCGCCGGCCTCGCCGCCTACGACGAGATCGTGCAGGCGTCCTCAGGCATGGCCGACCTGATGCGCCGCGCGACCGGCACGCCCATGTACGCGCCGACGATCCTCGCCGACAAGCTGTGCGCGCTCACCATCGTCTACTCCGTGCTCGCCGCCGTGGTGCACCAGCGCGCGACCGGCCGCGGCCAGCGCGTGGAGGTGCCGATGGCCGACACGATGCTGGCGTTCAACCTCGTCGAGCACCTCGCGGGCCACACGTTCGAGCCCGCGATCGGGCCGATGGGCTTCAACCGGTCGATGACCGAGGGCCATCAGGCCGTGCGGACGGCCGACGGCTGGGCCTGCGTCCTGCCCTACACCGAGAAGAACATCGCCGACTTCTTCCGCACTGCCGGCCGCGAAGACCTCGCCACCGACCCGCGGTTCGGCGACCCCGCCAGCCGCGCGAAGCACTACGGCGAGCTGTACGACGAGATCGGCAAGCTGTCGCTCGAGAAGACCACGGCGCAGTGGCAGGAGATCTGCGCCGAGCTGTCCATCCCGTTCGCGCCGGTGCTGGAGCTGGAAGACGTGGAGACCGACCCGTACTACACGGGCAGCGGCCTCGTCTCCCTCGCCGAGCACCCGACGGAAGGCACGTACCGCCAGGTCGGGCCACCGATGATCCTGTCCGACACGCCGGCGTCGGTCCGCCGCCACACGCCCGCGCGCGGTGAGCACACGAGCGAGCTGCTCGCCGAGCTCGGCTACGCCGGCGAGGAGATCGCGAACCTCGTCTCCCCCGTGTCCGAGTAGGCGAAGAAGTCGGCCAGCGCCAGGGCGAACGCGGGGTCCGCGACGGCCGTCATGTGGTCGCCCGGGACGCGGACGAGGCGGGCGCCCGCGATGCCGATGGCGAGGCGCTCGGGCTGGGCCGCGAGCTGGTCGCGTTCGCCGGCGAGGATCAGGGTGGGGACGGTGATCTCGGTCAGGGGGATGGACGTGCGGCGGGAGGCGCGCAGGACGGCGGCCAGGGCGTCGACGTCGCCGCCGGTGCGGCGGGCGAGGCGGCGGAAGGGGCGGACCTGGGCGGGCACATTGGCGTGGTCGTCGGCGAGGAGGCCGTCGGCGAGCTGCTCGGGCTCGACCACGCGCGTGTCGACGCCGCCGAAGTCGATGATGCCCGCGCCGATCCCGCCGGTGGCCAGGCAGCGCACGCGCTTGTCCGTGGTGGCCACGATGAGGGCGACGATCGCGCCCATGGAGTAGCCGGCGAGGGAGACCTCTTCGAGGCCCAGCTCGTCGAGCAGGGCGGACACGTCTCGGGCCATCACGTCCTGGCCGTAGCAGGCCGGGTCGTGGGGCTTGTCCGACGCGCCGTGGCCGCGGGCGTCGAGGCCGATCACGGTGAACCCGGCGTCGACCAGGGTACGGACGACGCCGGTGCCGACCCAGTTCACGTGGGCGTCCGCCGCGAAGCCGTGTTGCAGCACGACGGGGCGACGGTGCCGCCCGTCGCCCTCCCACACCGTGTAGCTCAGGCGGAGCCCGTCGGGAGCGGTGAATGTCGTCGTCGGCATAGTGTCCATGAGACACGAAAAAAGGGCGGCCACGCACATTGCGTGACCGCCCTTTCGCGTGATGTGCGACTCAGACGGCCGCGTCCTCGCTGAGGAGGTTGCGCGTCCGCAGCGGGTCGACCGGGATGCCCGGGCCCATCGTGGTGGTGAAGGTGATCTTCTTGACGTAGCGGCCCTTGGCCGACGACGGCTTGGCGCGCAGGATCTCGTCCAGCGCGGCCGCGTAGTTCTCCACCAGCTTCTCGGTGTCGAACGACGCCTTGCCGATCACCAGGTGCAGGTTGGCCTGCTTGTCGACGCGGAAGTTGATCTTGCCGCCCTTGATGTCCTGCACGGCCTTCGTGACCGCGGGGGTCACCGTGCCGGTCTTCGGGTTCGGCATCAGACCACGCGGGCCGAGGATGCGGGCGATGCGGCCCACCTTGGCCATCTGGTCCGGCGTCGCGATGGCGGCGTCGAAGTCGAGCCAGCCACCCTGGATGCGCTCGATCAGCTCGTCCGTGCCGACCGCGTCCGCGCCGGCGGCCTCGGCCTCGGCGGCCTTGTCGCCGACGGCGAACACGATGACGCGAGCGGTCTTACCGGTACCGTGCGGCAGGTTCACGGTGCCGCGGACCATCTGGTCGGCCTTGCGCGGGTCGACACCCAGACGCATCGCGACCTCGACGGTCGCGTCCATCTTGGTCTTGGAGGTCTCCTTCGCCAGCTTCGCGGCCTCGAGCGGGGCGTAGAGACGCTCCTTGTCGATGAGCTCCGCAGCCTGGCGGTAAGCCTTGCTGTGCTTGGTCATGCTTCTGTCCTTAACTTCGAAAACGGATCAGTGTGGTGTCAGAGCCAGCACTGGCTCTCCCACGGTGTCGATTGCCTCGACTCCGTCGAGGCGGCGAGATCGCCCTGAGCCGATTTCTTCCCTCCCGATTTCGCTCGGCCCTCGGGGCCGATCGAAATCGCTCAGTCCAGAAACCGGCGCGATCTCGCGGTAGTGCTCAGGGGAAAATCAGCCCTCGACCGTGATGCCCATGGAGCGGGCGGTGCCGGCGATGATCTTCGCCGCCTGGTCGATGTCGTGGGCGTTGAGGTCGGTCTCCTTGGTCTTGGCGATCTCGCGGACCTGGTCCCAGGTGACCTTGGCGACCTTGGTCTTGTGCGGCTCGCCGGAGCCCTTCTCCACGCCCGCGGCCTTGAGCAGCAGCTTGGCGGCCGGCGGCGTCTTCAGCTTGAAGTCGAACGACCGGTCTTCGTACACGGAGATCTCGACCGGGACGACGTCCCCGCGCTGCGACTCGGTCGCGGCGTTGTAGGCCTTGCAGAACTCCATGATGTTGACGCCGTGCTGGCCCAGCGCCGGGCCGACCGGCGGGGCCGGGTTGGCCTGGCCCGCCTTGATCTGCAGCTTGATGATCGCCGCAAGCTTCTTCTTCTTGGGTGGCATTACCTTGTGTCCTTCTTACTGACGTGAGTCCCCCGCACACCTGCCAGTACGCGGGGACTGCCGGTCGGTATTCCCGACCGTCAGATCTTGGAGACCTGGGTGAACGACAGCTCGACCGGGGTCTCCCGGCCGAAGATCGACACCAGGACCTTCAGCTTCTGTCCGTCGACGTTGACCTCGGAGATCGTCGCGGGCAGCGTGGCGAACGGGCCGTCCATGACGGTGACCGACTCGCCGACCTCGAAGTCGACCTCGACGGCGCCGCCACCGGACGGCGTGGACGCCGCGGCGGCCTCGCCCTTGCCGGCCTTCGCCGGGGCTTCCTTCTCGACCTGCGGCGCGAGGAACTTCAGCACCTCGTCCACGGTGAGCGGCGACGGGCGCGAGGTCGCGCCGACGAACCCGGTGACGCCCGGCGTGTTGCGCACCGCGCTCCACGAGGCGTCGTTCAGGTCCATCCGGACCAGGATGTAGCCGGGCAACACCTTGCGCTGCACCTGCTTGCGCTGGCCGTTCTTGATCTCGGTGACCTCTTCGGTCGGAACCTCGATCTGGAAGATGTAGTCCTCGACGTCCAGCGTCGTGGTCCGGGTCTCGAGGTTGGTCTTCACCTTGTTCTCGTACCCGGCGTAGCTGTGCACGACGTACCACTCGCCCGGCGCGGCCATCAGCTCGGCGCGCAGCGCGGCGACGGGGTCGTCGGACTCGGCGGCCGGCTCGGACTCGACGGCTTCGTCGGCCACGGCGTCGGCTTCGCTGTCGTCAGCCGCGTCGGCCTCGGTGTCTGAGGCCTCGGCGTCGTCAGCGCTGTCTTCGACGGCTGCGTCGACCTCTTCGCCGGCGTCGGGCACCTCGACGGGCTCGAGGTGAGCGGACTCCTCGTCGCCGAGTGCCGCGTGCACCTGCTCGTCGGAAAGCTCGGTCAGGTCGCGACCGGCTCCTGTGCCGTTGTCGGAGGTCACGTTCCGTCCTCTCAGTTGATCACTTGCCGGGCTCGGGCAGGCCGGCCCGCGCGGCGCACGGTGGCGCGCCCCTTCGGCGTCAGCCGAAGACCAGCCCGATGACCTGCTTGAAGGCCAGGTCAAGGCCGCTCACGAGGGCCACCATGAACACCACGAACACCAGCACGACTGCGGTGTAGGTGACCATCTGCTTGCGGTTGGGCCAGATGACCTTGCGCAGCTCCGCCCAGACCTCGCGGACGAACCGCATGATCCGCGCGAAGACCGACGCCTTCTTCGGCTTCTGGTCCCGCTTCGGGGTCGGCGCGCCCTTGGCGTCGGCGGGCTTCGCGACCTTGTCGCCCGCCTTGCCGGACGGCCTGGTGCCGCCCGAACGCGCCTCGGACTTGCCGGACGGGCGGGCGGAAGCGCGGCGCTCACGCCGAGCCGCGGCGGTCGCCGGGCGGGACTCGACCCCGGGCTTCTCGCCCGACGCGTCCTGCTCGTGCTCGCCGCTGGCGTCGCTGTCGCTCACGACCACTCCTCCGCTCCACCAGTACCCGTACGCAGGGGTGACAGGACTTGAACCTGCAACCTGCGGTTTTGGAGACCGCTGCTCTGCCAATTGAGCTACACCCCTGTGGAACCTGGTCACCCAGGCTCCGGAGGACGCATTCCATCGTCCCCACCATCCGGCGGGGATGACCGTAGTGCGTTCCGAGTTCCGAAGTCTACGGCAAGCCGGATCGAGGCCCGCAACCGCGCCCCCCTCGTTAGTCGGGCGCCCTCGCACCGACCCCCGATGCCCTGCTCCAGCGCGCCGGGAACGTGACCGGCGAGCGCCGCCGAGCCGTGCCAGGATGGCCGCATGCGCCCGTCCGCGATTAATCGGAAAACGACTCTCCGCACGGTGGTCAACGCGGATTCCGCGGTCGTTCATCCCGGACTCGCGCGGCACTTCGGAAGCCGCCGGAAAACCGTGCCGCAGCGGGGAAATTCCGGCATCGCGGCCGAGAACCCGGTGATCCCCAGCGAGGTCCCCGGTGCGGCGCGTGATCTTCGTTGTCCCGCAAGGAAAGTCGTCCCCGAGGAGGCCCGGTGACCGCGTTGCGACTCGGACTCGCCCTGCCGCAGTACGGCAAGCTCGCCGACCCCACTGCCATCGCCGGATTCGCCGCCGCGGCCGAGGATCTCGGCTACGCTTCGCTGTGGGTCGGTGACCGCGTGCTCACCCCGCTCGAACCCTCGGACCTGTACCCGGGAGGCGGGACACCGGAGCGGCCGTACCCGCCGGAGTTCATCCACTTCGTCGACCCGTTCGTCGCGCTGACGGCCGCCGCCGGCGCCACGAAGACCGTGCGGCTGGGCATGAGCACGCTCTCGGCGCCCGTCTACACGCCGGTGCTGCTCGCTCGGACGCTCACGTCGCTCGACCTGCTCTCCGGCGGCCGCCTCGACGCCGGATTCGGCCTCGGCTGGCTGCGCGACGAGTACACCGCCACCGGCGCGCCGTGGGCCGGGCGCGGCGGCCGCCTCGACGAGCTGATCCAGGTCCTGCGCACGCTCTGGACCGCCGACCCCGCGGGCCACGACGGCGCGCACTGGCAGATCCCCGATTCGCACGTCGGCCTGCGGCCAGTGCAGAACCCGCACCCGCCGATCCTGCTCGGCGGGATGTCCGAACGCGCCCTGCGCCGCGTCGGCACGAGCGCCGACGGCTGGCTCCCGACGCTGCTGCCCCCGCAGTACCTGCACCGGACGTGGGCGGTGATCGCCGACGCCGCCACCGAAGCCGGCCGCGACCCGGCGACGCTGCGGCGCCCGTTGCGCGTCAACCCGCGCGAGGGCACGCCCGTGGTGACCGTTGCCGACCTCGCGTCGGCGCTGAAGGGTGCCGCCGACGAGGGGTTCACCGAGGCGTTCGTGGACCTGCACTACATCGCCGACGGCGTCGAACACGCGCTGGACCTGGCCGAACAGCTGCGCGCCGCCGTCGACCGGTAGGGGGTCTCACCCGGATACCCGTCGTCACGCGGGGTCGCGGACCGGTAGAAACGATCAGGTGGCAGCGAAGAAGCGCGGCGGATGCGGGTTGCTGGTCCTGGTGGTCGTGGTCGCGCTGCTCGGGGTGGGGTACTACAAGTCGAAGCACGGGTCGTCGACCGAGCCGCCGGCCGGCGCCGGTACGGGAGGCGGTACGGGCCGCTACGTGGCGCTCGGCGACTCGTACACCTCCGCGCCGCGAACGGGGAAGGCGGCGGGCACGCCCGCGGGCTGCGACCGTTCGGACAACAACTACCCGCACCTGGTGGCCGCGAAGATCAAGCCCGCGCAGTTCGTGGACGTCAGCTGCAGCGGCGCCACCACGGCCGACCTCACGGGCTCCCAGTCGACCCACAACGGCACGAACCCGCCGCAGCTGGACTCTGTGACGTCGGCGACCACGCTCGTGACGCTGGGCATCGGCGGCAACGACGTCGGGTTCATCGCGCTCGCCCCCAGCTGCGCCACCTCGCACCGCGACGGCGCGCCCTGCCACGACCGGCTCACCGCGGGCGGGCACGACCAGCTGTCCGACCGCATTGACGCCGTCGCGGGCAAGCTCGGCGCGGTGCTCGACAAGATCCACGCCCAGGCCCCGCAGGCCCGGGTGGTCGTGGTCGGCTATCCCACCGTGCTGCCCGACGGCGACGGCTGCTGGCCCGCGATCCCCGTCGGGTCCGGCGATGTCGCGTACTTGCGCGACTCGCTGAAACACCTCGACGACGTGCTCGAAGAGCAGGCCAAGACCCACAACGCGGGCTACGCCGACACGGCCGGGCCGAGCAAGGGCCACGACGTGTGCACGGGCTCCGGCACGCGCTGGGTGGAGGGTCTGGTGCCGACGTCGGCCGCCGCCCCGCTGCACCCCAACGCGCGGGGTGAAGCGGGCATGGCGACGGCCGTCGAGTCGGTGGTGAGCTGAGCGCGTTACGCGCGGACGAGCGCCTGCGGCTTGCCGAGCACGGTCTTGCCGTCGAACTTCACGACCAGGTCCAGGCGGGCGACGCCGTCGTCGGAGATCGCGCCGACCTTGCCCGTCATCTCCACGAGGGCGCCCTCGGCGTCGTCGGGGACCGCGACGGGGCGGGTGAAGCGGGCGCTGAAGTCCAGCAGGCGCGAGGGGTCGCCGAGCCAGTCGGTGACGACACGGCCGGCCAGAGCCATGGTGAGCATGCCGTGGGCGATCACGTCGGGCAGGCCGACTTCCTTGGCGAAGCGCTCGTTCCAGTGGATCGGGTTGAAGTCCAGCGCGGCGCCCGCGTAGCGGACCAGCTGCTCGCGCGTGACGCGCACCTTCAGCGAGGGCAGTTCGTCGCCGACGTTCACGCGTCCTCCCCTCGCACCACGAGCTGCGCGCGGGTGGTGCAGACCAGCTTGCCGTCGGCGTCGGTGATGCGGGCGCTGACGTTGATGAAGTCGTTGCCGGCGCGGGCCATGATGTTCTCGATGGTCGCGCCGATCTCCAGCACGTCACCCGCGTGGACGGGGCGCTCGTAGGTGAAGCCTTGGTCGCCGTGGACCATGCGCGAGTAGTCGAGCCCGAGCTCCGGGTCGGCCACGATCCCGTTGACCTTGGGCAGGTTCAGGAGCGTGAGGAACGTCGGCGGCGCGACCACGTCCGGGAACCCGGCCGCGCGGGCCGCCTCCGGGTCGCGGTAGATCGGGTTGGGGTCCCCGATCGCCTCGGCGAACTCGAGGATCTTCTCGCGGCTCACCGCGTACTTTCCGGCCGGCGGATAGCTCCGCCCGGCGAACGACTGGTCCAAAGGCACCCGCTGAGGCTAGCCGACCCGGGACCGTTGTCCGAGAGGTCCCCGGACGTGCCCTCGGCCGGCCCAAAACTGGCCCTGAACAGCGAAAAGCCGCCCCGGCGTTGGGCCGAGGCGGCTGTTCGAAGCTGGACGAGAACCGCTAACGTCAGCGGGTCTCTTTGTGAGTCCGGTGCGTACCGCAGTTCGGGCAGAACTTCTTCATCTCCAAGCGGTCCGGGTCGTTGCGCCGGTTCTTCTTGGTGATGTAGTTGCGGTGCTTGCACTCCTCGCACGCCAGCGTGATCTTGGGTCGCACGTCGGTGGCAGCCACAGCGTTTCCTTCTCTCTCAGATCCGGGGGCCAGCCCCGTCGTTACCGCGTAGCGGTGGCCGGACTTGAACCGGCGACACAGCGATTATGAGCCGCTTGCTCTGCCAACTGAGCTACACCGCCCTAACCACGCCCAACCCCGGGGGGTCCAGGGGGCGAAGCCCTCTGGCGGGGGCCTGGGGGTTCGACCCCCAGATGGACGCCGCGAAGCGAGCTAGGCTTGCGTTTTCCGCAAGCATAGCTCGTTCACTCGCGAGCCCCTTTACGGAATCGAACCGTAGACCTTCTCCTTACCATGGAGACGCTCTGCCGACTGAGCTAAAGGGGCCTGCCTCTGTGAGGACTTGAAAAGATTAGCAAGGGGGTTCACCCGGCCGTGCACGAGGGGTCCCATTTGCACAAAACCTCAGGTCAGCAGGGTCAAGACCGTCTCCGAGTGCCGGCCCGGCGACCGCGCCGTACGGGCCTGCAGCCAGGCCTCCAGGCGGTCCTCGGGCAGCGGCCGCGAGATCAGGTAGCCCTGGGCGACGTCACACCCCATCGCCTCCAGCTGGTCGCGCGCGACGTCCTCTTCGACGCCCTCCGCGACCACCGTGAGGCCCAGCGAGTGGCCCAGCTCGACGATCGAGCGCACCACGGCGAGGTCGCCGAGGTCGGTGCCCATGCCGAGCACGAAGCTCTTGTCGATCTTCACCTGGTCCACCGGCAGCTGCCGCAGGTACGCGAGTGACGAGTAGCCCGTGCCGAAGTCGTCCACGGCCAGCACGATGCCCAGCGAGTGCAGCTCCCGCAGGATCGGCAGGGCCTTCTGCGGGTCGGACATCACGCCGGACTCGGTGAGCTCGAACGTGAGCAGCTCGGGCGGCACGTCGTAGCGCTCCAGCTCGCGCTGGACCTTCGCCGGGAAGTCCTCGTCCGCCAGGTTGCGCACGGACAGGTTCACGGCCGCGGAGATGCGCAGGCCCTCGTCGAGCCACTTGCGCACGCGCTTGAGCGAGGCCTCCAGCACGAACGACGTCAGCACGCCGATGAGGCCGGCCGCTTCGATGGCGGGCACGAACTCGTCGGGGCCGAGCCGGCCGAACTCCGGGTGCACCCAGCGCACGAGCGCCTCGACGCCCTGCACCTGACGGTTCGGCAGCGTGATCTTCGGCTGGTAGTGCACGGACACGTGCCCGTCCTCCAGCGACTGCCGGAACTGCGTCACCATCTGGAAGCGGCGCAGGAAGATCTGGCCCATGCTCGGCACGTAGCCGCGCACCTCTTCGCCGCCGCGGGTGGCGCGGACGGCGACGTCCGCGCGCTGCAGCAGGCCGTCGACGTCCACGGGCTCGCCGCCGTCCTCGGTGGAGGTGGTGGCGTAGCCGATCATCGCGTTGGCTTCGACCGAAAGCCGGTCGACGGGGTAGGGCGCCGAGAGCTGCACGCGCAGGCGTTCGGCCGCGGCGTGGGCGTTCTCCGGCGTGCAGCCCACGAGCAGGGCGGCGAACGACGCGCCCTCGAGACGGGCGAGCGGCACGTCCGGGCCCAGCGCGTCGCGGATCCGGCGGCCGGCGGCGATCACCATGCGGTCGGCCCACGAGTAGCCCAGCGCGTCGCTGACGGTCGAGAAGACGTCGAGGTCGATGCGCAGCACCACTGCGTTGGCGAAGTCGCGCAGCGGCTCCTTGGCGACCTGCTGGAAGCCCGGCCGGTTGAGGTGGCCGGTGAGCGGGTCGTGGTAGGCGTCGTGGCGCAGGGTCGCGAGCAGGCGCCGGTTGTCGAGCGACGTCGCGAGGTGGCTGGCCATCGTGCCGAGCAGCTGCACGTCGTACTTGCCGAAGCCGCGCCAGCGCGACAGCCGGTCGTGGGCCTCGACGACGCCGAGCAGCTGGTTGGCGCTGCGCAGCGGCACCACGAGCGCCTCCTGTGCGCCGCGGTTGAGCAGCGCCGCGCGGACGTCGGGGTTGGCCTCGGTGATGCGGAAGTGGCGCACGTGGGCGCCGGGCAGGCGCTGCAGCGGGTCGTCGGCGTTCGGGTCGACGGGCGGCAGCTCGTCGCCGGCCACGACCACGCGCATGGTGTCCTTGGCTTCCAGGCGCAGTCGCAGCACGACGCGGCCGGCGGCCAGCTGGTCCTTGATCCGTTCGGCGATCGTGGCCCACTCGCGCACGTCGACGCCGCCGACGAGCTCGTCGGCCCGCCCGGCCGGACGCGCGGCGGCCTGCTGGCCCGAGCGCGCGACCATGAGGCTCACGTCGGACAGCGCCTCCATGTCCCGCTGCTCGCGCAGCAGGTCGGAGTAGGCCCAGTACAGCGCGGTGAGCCCGAGGAACACGGCCAGCACCAACGGCCACGCCTGCGGGGTGTTCGCGATCACGAGGTAGCCGGACAGGCCCACCGACGCGTTCACGAAGCCCACCACGAGGATGCGGCCGGTCAGCCGGATCGCGGTGCTCACGCGCATGCGGCGGCGCAGCACGCGCACGGCGGCCAGCGCCAGCAGCGTGCTGACCAGCGGCGCGGTGAGCGTGCCCGCCAGCGCGGCGACCCACGGCATGGCCTCGCCGCCGCCCACGGCCTGCTTCACGAGCCCCGCGACGGCGAACGCGCCGGTGATCTCGAGCAGGAACGCGCCCGCGTTGTAGAGGACACGTCCGGCGACCTTGCGGGCCAGCAGCGTGCCGATGCCCGCGACCAGGTGCGCGGCCAGCACGACCTCGAACGGAGCAACGAAGAAACCGATTACCAGCGGAATTTCTGTGAACGAGATCGTCCACGAAATGCCGCTTCGGACGTCGACGTTGATGCCCAGCTGTTCGGCGAGCAGGAACGCCAGCGCCAGCACTGGTCCGATCCACCAGAGCTTGGCCGAGCCGTGAAAGGGCAACCAGGAACCGACCGCGAAGGCGGTGATCAGACCCAGGCCGAGAACGGCGAAGGTGTATATGCGGAACCGGCGTTCGTCCGTGCGGGCCTCGGTGAAGGTCCCGGAAACGGCGCCCCCCTTGGCCTGTTTCGCCGCTGGGGCGGCATCAGGCCTGCCGTTGCTGTCCGGCATCCGACCTTCCTTCCCGGCTGCCCACCGGTCGCGCTCGTCAGTGACGTCAGGTGTGGACAAGGGCCATACCGTACCCCGGAGGGCGTACCCGTGTCCCTTTCGAGACAGTAGGAGATCACCCCAGGGTTAACAATGGGCTTGTGGCGCTGACCTGCGTGGACCAAGGAGTGAAACTCCCCGTTCGTGCCTGATTCGGCGGCCCGGGGTGTGTTCAGGGGTTCTGCCGAGTCCAGCGGGGCGACAATGAAGTACATGCACAACGACGTGACAGCCACCGGGCACGCGGCGCGGATCGCCACGGTGGACGCCCTGCTCCCCGCACCCCTCCCCTTCGAAGTCCACGACGACGCCACCATCCTGTCGGCGCAGGTCGGAGACACGACGGCCGCCGGTCTGGCCACCAGCACCGAGCTCGGCCCCGACAGCTCCCAGTCCATCTGGCGGGCCCTGACCGAGCACCGGCTCGAGGTCCAGCTCGCCGGCCCCGACCCCGCCGCTGGCCTCGACGCGTTGCTCACTCGATGGGATGAACACCTGTCGACCATCGCCCGCCCGGGGGATCCCGAGTGCTCGGCCGTGGTCTCCCGGCCCAGCCGCGACACCGCCGGTGTGACCGAAATGCTGCGCCACGGCTTCGCTCCGGTGGGCGTGATCGCCGTCCGCCCGGCCCAGCGCATGGCCGCCGCGGGGCCGGCGACGACCCCCGGCGTCTGCATCCGCCACGCCACTCCGGACGACCTCGACACCGCCGTGCACCTCATGCTCGAACTCCAGCGCTACGACGCGCAGTTCGGCCGCGTGACCGTGCGGCCGGGCATCGACGAGCTGGTGGGCAAGGAGCTCCTGCGGCTGCTGGAGCGGCCGGAGCCGCAGGTGTGGATCGCCGAGCTGTACGGGCAGGCGCTCGGCCTGGCCGTGCTGCAGATGCCCGACGAGACGGCCTGGATCCAGCACCGGGTGGCCGCTTCGCGGATCGGCTACCTGTCTTCGCTCGCAGTCTCGGAGGCCGCGCGGTCGGCCGGTGTGGGTACGGCGCTGGCGGCCCACGCGCACCAGGTGTTCGACGAGGCCGGTGCGGATGTCGTGCTGCTGCACACAGCAGTGCTGAACCCGCGGTCGACGCCGTTCTGGTACGTGCAGGGGTACCGGCCGTTGTGGACGGGGTGGCAGCGCAGGCCCGCGGTCCGCTGATCCGTGGCGTGCGCGAGCTCGTCCAGCGGGTCGTCGGCGCCGGGGTGGTGATGCGGCTCGGTCGGCGGGAGATCATCACCGTTGCTCGCTAGGCTTGGCCTTCGGCGACGAGGGGAGATCCGACGTGAGCGAGCAGCCGGCGGCCGCGCCGAAGGCGCCCGAGGGCGTGGACACCGAGAAGCCCTCGGCGGCGCGGATCTACGACTGGTACCTCGGCGGCACGCAGAACTGGGCCGTCGACCGCGAGTTCGGCCGGCGCGTGGAGCAGCAGTGGCCGCTGGTGCGGCCAGGCGCGAAGCAGAACCGCGAGTTCATGAACCGCGCGGTGCGCGCCGCGCTCAAGGCCGGGATCCGGCAGTTCATCGACCTCGGCTCCGGGGTGCCGACGGCCGGCAACGTCCACGAGGTCATCGAGGCCGAGCTGGACGACGACGACCGCGCGACCGTGTTGTACGTGGACTACGAGCCCGTGGCCGTGGCCCACGCGACGTTGATCCTCGAGGAAGAGGCCGCCACCGACTGGGCGGGCATCCTGCAGGCCGACCTGCGCGACCCGAACGCCGTGCTGCGCTCGCCGATCACGCGGGAGTTCATCGACTTCTCCCGGCCGGTGTGCCTGCTGATGATGGCGGTGCTGCACTTCGTCGGCCCGGACGACGACCCCGAGGGCCTCGTCAAGGCCTACCGCGACGCGCTCGCGCCGGGCAGCTGGCTGTCGATCTCGCAGATGAGCGAGGGCGACGGCGACGGGCCTGCGCTCGAAGGCCTGCGCTGGTTCGTGGAGCAGTACCGCAAGACCAGCAACCCCGTCTGGATGCGTGACCGCGACGACATCGTGCCGTTCTTCGGCGGGTGGCCGTTGCTGGAGCCGGGCATCGTGCACCTGCCGGACTGGCGGCCGGAGCGTGAGCTGAACGCGGTGGAGGCCGAAGCCAGACCGTTCGCGTGGTGCGGGGTCGCGGAGAAGCCGTGACCGCGCCGGACGCGCCGGCCGGGGTGGACATCGAGAAGCCGTCGGCCGCGCGCGTCTACGACTGGTACCTCGGTGGTTCGCAGAACTGGGCCGTCGACCGCGAGTTCGGCCGGCGCGTGGAGAAGGTGTGGCCGCTGATCCGGCCCATCTCGCGGCAGAACCGGGCGTTCATGAACCGCGTGGTGCGCGCCGCGCTCGACGCCGGGATCCGGCAGTTCGTGGACCTCGGCTCGGGGGTGCCGACGGCGGGGAACGTCCACGAGATCGTGCGCGAGCGGCTGCCTGAGAACGAGCGCGCGTCCGTGGTGTACGTGGACTACGAGCCGGTGGCCGCCGCGCACTCACGCGTGATCCTCGAACGCGAGCACGCGGGCGACTGGGCCGGCCTCGTGCAGCGCGACATCCGCGACCCCGTGGCGCTGTTCGCCGACGAGACCACGCGGCGGCTCGTGGACTGGTCCGAGCCCGTGTGCCTGCTGATGATCACCGTGCTGCACTTCATCGGCCCGACGACGACCCCGACGGGCTCATGGCGACCTACCGCGCGAAGCTCGCCCCCGGCTCCTGGCTGGCCGTGACCCACGGCACCTGCCGCGACGACGCGCCACCCGAGCGCGCGGCCGAGGTGAAGGCCTTCATCGACGCCTACCGCGACACCTCCAACCCCGCCTACCTGCGCTCGGATGCCGAGATCCTGCCGTGGTTCGGCGGCTGGCCCCTGCTGGAGCCGGGCCTGTCCGCGCTGCCGGACTGGCGCCCCGACCAGCCGGTGTCAGCGCTGGAGGCGGAGACCCGGCCGTTCGCCTGGTGCGGGGTCGCGGAGAAGCCGCGACGGGGCCCACGTGCCTCTGACCTGCGAAAACAGCTGATCGCTGCCAGCGAACACTCCCCGGGAAACAAACCTGCCCCACGGATAGTTGAGCAAGGCAGACTCAACTAATCGAGGAGTGCACATGTCAGATCCCCGCCTCCTGCCCGTTCTCCCGCTCGATGACGACGTCGTGCTGCCGGGCATGGTGGTCCCGCTCGACCTCACCGACGCCGAGACCCGGGGCGCAGTGGAGTCCGCTCAGGCCAAGACGCCCGCGACGGCGTCGTTCCCCGGCATCCGCTCCGGCGCGGCCACCAAGGCCGAAGTGCTGATCGTCCCCCGCATCCACGGCGAGTACGCCGAGATCGGCACGGTCGCCACCGTCGAGCGCATCGGCCGGGTTCCCGGCGGCAAGGCCGCCGTTCTGCTGCGCGGCACCGGCCGCGCCGTGGTGGGCCGCATCGCGGACGGTCCCGGCGCCGCGCGCTGGGTCCACGCCGACGAGGCCACCGAGTTCACCGACGACCGTTCGGCGCAGCTCGCGTCCGAGTACAAGGCCGTGGTCATCTCGCTGCTCCAGCAGCGCGGTGGTTGGCAGATGATCGACGCCGTCCAGCAGGTCGAGGAGCCGTCCGCGGTGGCCGACCTGTCGGGCAACGCGCCGTACCTGGCCACGGAGCAGAAGATCGAGCTGCTCACCACGCTCGACGTGAGCAAGCGGCTCGAGAAGGCCATGGAGTGGAGCAAGGAGTACCTCGCCGAGCTCGAGGTGACCGACACCATCCGCAAGGACGTCCAGGAGGGCATGGACAAGCAGCAGAAGGAATTCCTGCTGCGCCGCCAGCTCGAGGCGATCCGCAAGGAGCTCGGTGAGCTCGACGGCAGTGACAAGGACGACGACTACCGCGCCCGCGTCGAGGCCTCCGACCTGCCCGACAACGTGAAGAAGGCCGCGCTGGCCGAGGTCGACAAGCTGGAGCGCACCTCCGAGCAGTCGCCCGAGGGCGGCTGGATCCGCACCTGGCTCGACACTGTCCTCGAACTGCCGTGGAACGAGCGCACCGAGGACGTGTACGACATCGCCGCCGCGCGCGCCGTGCTCGACGCGGACCACGCGGGCCTCGACGACGTCAAGGAACGCATCATCGAGTACTTGGCCGTGCGCAAGCGTCGCGCGGAGTCGGGGCTCGGCCCGGTCGGTGGACGCCGTTCGGGTGCCGTGCTCGCCCTCGCGGGCCCTCCCGGTGTCGGCAAGACGTCGCTGGGTGAGTCCGTGGCGAAGGCCATGGGACGCAAGTTCGTGCGCGTCGCCCTCGGTGGCATCCGGGACGAGGCGGAGATCCGCGGGCACCGTCGTACGTACGTCGGCGCGCTGCCGGGCCGCATCGTGCGGGCCATCAAGGAGGCCGGCTCGATGAACCCGGTCGTGCTGCTCGACGAGATCGACAAGGTCGGCGCCGACTACCGCGGCGACCCGACGGCCGCCCTGCTTGAGGTGCTGGACCCGGAGCAGAACCACACGTTCCGCGACCACTACCTCGAGGTGGAGCTCGACCTGTCCGACGTCGTGTTCCTCGCGACCGCCAACGCGCTGGAGACCATCCCCGGCCCGCTGCTCGACCGCATGGAGCTCGTCACCCTCGACGGCTACACCGAGCACGAGAAGGTGACGATCGCCCGTGACCACCTGCTCCCGCGCGAGCTGGAGCGCGCCGGCCTCGCGACCGGCGACGTGGTGATCACCGACGCGGCGTTCAGCCGGATCGCCGCCGAGTACACCCGCGAGGCGGGCGTGCGCGACGCGAACCGGACGATCGCCAAGCTGCTGCGCAAGATCGCGACGAAGGTGGCTCTCGACGAGACCGCGCTGCCGGTGTCGCTGGACGCCGCGGACTTGGAGACCTACCTGGGCCGCCCGCGCCACGTGCCGGAGTCGTCCCTGCCGACCTCGACCCAGCGCACGTCCATCCCGGGCGTCGCGACGGGCCTGGCCGTGACCGGCGCCGGTGGTGACGTCCTCTACATCGAGGCGTCGCTGGCCGACCCGGAAAGCGGCTCGACGGGCCTTCAGCTCACCGGTCAGCTCGGTGACGTGATGAAGGAGTCGGTGCAGATCGCGCTCTCGTACCTGCGCTCGCACGGCGCGGAGCTCGAACTGCCCGTCAGCGACCTGAAGGACCGCGGCATCCACGTCCACGTCCCCGCGGGCGCGGTGCCGAAGGACGGCCCCTCGGCCGGCGTCACCATGACGACGGCTCTGGCGTCGCTGCTGTCCGGCCGGGTCGTGCGCGCCGACGTGGCGATGACCGGCGAGGTCTCGCTGACCGGCCGCGTGCTGCCGATCGGCGGGGTGAAGCAGAAGCTGCTCGCCGCGCACCGCGCGGGGATGAAGACGGTGATCATCCCGCAGCGCAACGAGCCGGATCTCGACGATGTGCCTGCCGAGGTGCTGTCGCAGCTCGACGTGCACGCTGTGGCGAACGTCCGTGAGGTGCTGGAGCTGGCGTTGACGCCTGCTTCTTCGGAGGTTCCGCAGGCTGCGTGAGGCTTGCCGTGAACAGCCCCCGTTTCCCTTGGGAACGGGGGCTTTTCACTGTTCGAAGCCCTCCACGACGACCCTTTCCTGGTCGTCTCGGAAGTTCTCCGCGCGCCGCTCGATGTCGGCCAGCTGGGCGGCCGCCCGCGAACACGGGAACCCGAACCGCGCGAGCACCCGCTCCGACGCGAGCGTCAACGCCGCCCGCGACCGCTCGACGAACTCCGCGACCGGGTACGCCTCCCCCGCGGTGAAGTGCTCTTCGACCACAGTGGACGGTGAATAACACCGCTGCACCGAGGAATCCGGCCAGCGCACTCGGAACACGACCTCGGGCATGGGTCCCTCCTCGTTGTCGCGTCGAGTGGACACCACGCACGTTTCACCGGTGTTGCGCGAAGGCGGGTGTGTGATCAGGGCAACAACCATCGGGGAAGCCACTGCTCGGTGAACCGATGCCGACGGCTCCCGCTTCCCACACCTGGGCGGTGCTCGGGCCGTCGCCGCCGAAGAGTTCCACTTCGACGTAGGCGATGGGGCCGGCCAACGAGCAGCGGGCCAGGACCTCTTCGAAACCGCGCGGGAATTCGAGGAACGGCGCGAGCTCGGGGGCTTCGGGGTCCGCGACCGAGGCGGCGTAGTCCCTGGTGACCGGGACGAGCGAAAGGCCCTGTCCGAGCCGGACGATCACCGGGTCGCCCGGGAGCCCGCGGAGGACCTCGGCCGTGGCGATGACGGCCTCGAGGACGTAGGCCATCAGAAGTCGAGCTTGCGCCACTCGAAGTGGGTCCGCCAGGTGTCGTCGTGGGTGGCGAAGGCGAGGAAGGCCGTGGTGACGTCGTCGAGTGACGGGACGTCGGTGCGGTAGTGGCGGTCCGGGGAGCCGTCGCGGTGTTCGAGGGCGTAGTGGCCTTCGGGGGCGCCCGCGTTTCGGCCCTGCCCGACCTGGACGTAGGCGTCGCCGCGTTCGAGGACGGCGTGCCAGTTGGTGCGGGACAGGCGGTGCAGGGCGGTGCGGATGGTGGTTTCGTCGGGGTTTTCGGCGCGGAAACCGTTGGCCGACGTGAAGGTGAGCACGCCCGGGTTGTGCACTTCGCCGCTCTGCGGGTCGTACGCGACGAGGCCGTGGCGTTGCGCCAGGGCGAGGACGAAGCGGGCGACCTCGGCGTGCGGCGACGTGATCGGCATGACGACGGCGTCTTCGGTCACGTCCAAGCCGGCGGCCCACGGCGAGTTCTCAAAGTCGTCGACCAGCTCCGGGTAGCGCGCCGTGAGCTCACGGTAGAACGCGGCGACCTGCGGGTGCTTCACGTCGCCGGGTTCGGCGTCGGCGAGTTGGTGGTAACGCGCCTTCGCCTCGGCGGCGGTGACCTCCGCGGGCGCGAACCAGACGGCAAGGTCGAAACTCATCGGCAATCCTTCCCCAGTTTTTGTCGAGACTACGTCGCCTCGACGCGGCCGAGCATGGAGCCAAGTTTGGTGAGGGCGTAGTAGATGTCGATGTCGATCACGACCTGGCGGTGGCGCTCCAGGGTTTCCGGCAGGCGGGCGAGCAGGGTGGGCGCGGTGGCGGGGTCGAGGAGGAGCTCGTCGAGCCGCGCCTGGCCGCCGAGGGCGTCGATGAGGGCTTGGACGTCCCAGTCGTCCCAGGCCTCGTAGGTGGGGTCCTCGACGTCCACGTCGGACGGCACCGCCGCGCGGCACACGTAGATCATGAGGTGGTCGAACTCGTCGAGCGCGCCGGCGTGGGCGTCGTGCCAGCCCGGCGGCGGTGCGGGGAAGCTGCTGCGGAACGGGTGGAACCCGATGACCTCGCCCATGTCGGGAAGTCTGCCATCCCACCCGGGTGTGAATCCCCTGGTCGGGCCTTTGATCACCCGAAATTGTCGGACCTCGCCGTTAGCGTTGCGGAACACCGCTGGGGAGAGGACCACTGTGGAACTGACAACGCACCTGCCGCCTGCCGACCGCGAACGGGTCGAGGCGCGGCTGGCACGCAACCTGATGGCGTGGCTCACCACCGTGCGGCCGGACGGGCAGCCGGTCACCGTGCCCGTGTGGTTCCTCGCGCGCGACGACGGGACCTTCCTGCTCTACAGCCGCCCCGGCGTGGGGAAGCTGCGCAACATCGCCGCCAACCCGAAGGTCAGCCTGGTGCTGGACGTCACCGACATCGGCCGCAACGTCGTGCGGATCGAAGGCGCGGCCGCCGCCGCGGAGGCACCGCCGGCCGACCGGAACCCCGCGTACCTGGCCAAGTACACAGAACGCATCGCGGCACTGTTCGACACGCCTGAGCGGTTCGCCGAGCTGTTCTCCGTCGCGGTGGTGGTGACGCCGACGAAGCTGAGTACCTCGTGAAACAACAAACCCCCACGAGTCTTCGCGGGGGCTGGTGTGGCAGGTGAGGGATTCGAACCCCCGAAGGCTGAGCCGTCTGATTTACAGTCAGATCCCTTTGGCCGCTTGGGTAACCTGCCATGGCCGGGTGAACCGGCCGGAGAGAAGGATACCCAACGGCCCGACGCGCGGATCAACCGGGGACCCCACCGGGTGACAGGGGCTAGGCTGGTGGCCCCTGACGAGCGAGTACGAGGTGTGAGGACACGTGGCGGATCCCTCTTTCGACGTGGTGAGCAAGGTCGACCGCCAGGAGGTCGACAACGCGCTGAACCAGGCGAGCAAGGAGCTGGGCACCCGGTTCGACTTCCGGGGCACGGGCACGAGCATCAACTGGTCCGGCGAAGAAGCGCTCACCATCGAGTCGGAGACCGAGGAGCGGGCGCTCGCCGCCGTGGAGGTCTTCAAGGAGAAGCTGATCAAGCGCAACATCTCGCTGAAGGCGTTCGAAGCCGGCGAGCCCGCGCTGTCCGGCAAGATCTACAAGATCGGCGGCAAGATCCTGCAGGGCATCGCGTCGGACAAGGCGAAGCAGATCGCCAAGTTCATCCGCGACGAAGGCCCGAAGGGCGTCCAGGCCCAGATCCAGGGCGACCAGCTGCGGGTGTCGGGCAAGAAGAAGGACCAGCTGCAGGACGTGATCGCGTTGCTGAAGGGCAAGGACTTCGAGATCGCGTTGCAGTTCACGAACTACCGCTGAGCCGATCTCACGAACTCCGTCGGAGTCCGGCCGTAGCGGGACTTGAACGCGCGGATCAGGTGGCTGCTGTCCGAGAACTGCCAGCGGGCCGCGACTTCCGAGACGGTGGCGCGGCCCGTGGCCAGGTCCGCGCGGGCGTGGTCCAGGCGGCGGCGCCGGACGTAGGCCGTGACGGATTCGTCGCAGGTGGCGAAGGCGCGGTGGAGGGTGCGGACCGAGACGTTCAAGTGGCGGGCCGGCACGGCCGGCGAGAGGTCCGCGTCCGGGAGCAGGCGGTCGGCGAGGTCGCGGGCGGCCTGGGCCAAGGCGGGGGCCAGCAGAGGGTCCGCGCAGTCAGCGTGGCCGAGGAGTACGCCCTTCGCCAGTTCCACCAGGGACGCGCGGGCGGCGGTGAGGCCGGCCGGGGTCAGCGTGTCGACGGTGGCTTCGACGGCGCGGGTCTGGGCCAGGAGGAGGCGGACCTCGGCGGAGGTCGCCGCGCCGATCACGTGCCGGTCGGCCAGGTGGGGGCGCAGCTGGTCGACGGGCAGCCGCAGAACCAGCGCGGTGGTGCGCGGCTCGACCTCGAATGTCCACGAGGGATCGTTGAGGCGGACGATGAACTGTCCACCGAGAACGGTCGTGGTGGTGCGGCGCGGGCCGGTGAAGCGTCACTCGCCGTGGAGCACGACGCGGTTGTGGGGGTGGTTGAACTCGCCGCCGGCGACGGATTCGCTGTAGAGGCGCTCGACGACGGCGTCGTCCACTTTGGCGTGGCGGATGCGCACGCGGTAGTCGCCGGCGCCGACGGGTTGGGCGGGCGGCGGGGGAATCACGCGGCCGACCTGGAAGTCCCAGCCGCGGCGCAGCACCTCGGGCCAGTCGCGCGCGTGCGCGGGCACCGTCACGTCCACGGAGTACTTCCGCCGGGCTTGCACACCCACTCCACGAGCGACTTGGCACGCAGGTTCAACGAACGTGGCGGCGAAGTCCAATCAGGCGGACCCGCGCGATTTCTAGCGTGACCTCAGCACCGCCGGAAGCACCGGCGCTCGCCGAGGGAGGACCCCCCCATGCCCACCGACTCGCTCGTGACCACCGACTCGGCGGCCGACGCCGACGTGCTGCTGCACCTGCTCACCGGCGCCTGGGTCGCCCAGATCCGGCGCACCACGGCCACGCTGAACATCGCCGACCACCTCGCGCACGGTCCCGCCACCGCCGCCGAAGTCGCCGAGCGGGTGGGCAGCGACCCGCGCACGACGTACCGGCTGATGCGCGCCGTGGCGTCGCTCGGGGCTGACGCCGCTGGGCGCGCTGCTGCGCTCCGACGTGCGCGGTCGATGCGGTCGCTCGTGATGATCCAGAACGAGCACGCGCACTGGCAGGCATGGGAGCGGCTGCCCGACGCCGTGCGCACCGGACGCAACCAGATGCGCGAGACGCACGGCACGGACCTGTTCGGCTACTTCGGCCGTCCCGAGAACGCAGAAGAAGCGGCGCTGTTCGCGCGCGCCATGGGAGATCTGTCCGGTTTGGTCACCCAGGGCGCCGTCGCCGCGGTCGACACCACGGGCGTGACCACGGTCGTCGACGCCGGCGGCGCGGACGGTGACTTCGTGCTCGGGCTGATGGCCTCGAACCCCCAGCTGCGCGGTCAGGTCCTCGAACTGCCGCACGCCGTTCCGGGCGCCCGCGCGGAGGCTTCGCGGCGTGGCCTGGCCGACCGCTTCGAGGCCGTCGAGGGTGACTTCATCGTCGAGGTCCCGCCCGCGGACCTGTACCTGCTGAAGGTGATCCTCCACGACTGGTCCGACAAGAGCTGCCTCACGATCCTGCGCAACTGCCGAACCGCCGCGACCGACGGCGGTCGGCTGCTCGTCGTGGAAATGGTGATCGGCGAGCTCGGCAAACCCGACTTCGCCACGCGCGTCGACATGGACATGCTCACCGCCACCGAGGGGTTGGAACGCGACCTCGACGAGTACGACGCGTTGTTCGCGGCGTCGGGGTGGCGGCGGGTGAAGACGTATCCGGTGGGTGGTGGGTACTCGGTTCTGGAGCTGGTGGCGGCCGAGTGATCAGCCGGCGGTGGAGCCGGTCCAGCGCAGGGTTTCGAGGCCGGGATGGGCTTCGACGGCGGTGATGAGCTCGCGTGAGCCGCTGATCCGCGTCGCCATGAGGTCCCAGTTCGTGGAGACGAACCAGGAACGGTCGGCGGGCCAGACGTTGCTGGGGCTCGAGCCCGCCTCGGGCAGGCCGAGGAGCAGGGCTGCGAAATCGGGCCACGGACCAGCGCAGACAGTGAGCGTCGCGGCGTCATCGCCAGCGGGGATGACGCCGTAGGAGAGGTAGCCGTAGGAGGCCAGGCACTGGTCCGGCGCCGAGCCGCTGTGGTCGGTGAGCACCTCGGCCAGCGCGTGCACGTCGGATTCGGTCAGCGACCCCTCGGCGGGCGGCCGGATCGACGCCGGCCACCTGCGGAAGGGGAACCAGTCGAGGTCCGGCGGGTAAGTCATCCCCTCCCCCAGCCGGCGGCCGAGGCGCTCGGTCAGTGACCGCCACGTGAGCCGGGTCCAGCCCTCGCCCGGGGTTTCGGTGAAGCCGAACGGGATGCCGGTGCTGTACGCGGCGACGTCGAGACCGGGCAACACGGAGGGCTCGACGATCACCTCGCGCCGAAAGCCGTTGGCAGAGACGTCAGGTGCGGGCTGCTCGTACATCGCGTGCAGGATCCAGACGGAGTCCGGCCAGCCGTCGGGGTGGTAACCGAGGGCCGCCTCCCTGTCGCCGCGTGCGGAAAGCCACGCCATCGCCTCGGCGGCTTCCTCCTGCGGCACCTCCCTCACGACGCCGTGACCGTCCACGAGCCGTCATACGCCTCCACTTCCAGGAAGGTCGGGGCTTGGACCGGGAAGTCGACGGTTGCCGCGCCGATTTCGTTGACCGGGAGGTCCATGGTGCCGCCGCCCTGGACCCAGACGGCGGAGTGGCCCTTGGCGGACGTCTGGAAGGTCGCGTGGGTGACGCCGGCGGGGATGGCCAGCACGGCGTCGCCCTTGCCGGCGTGGGGCTTGCCCGCCGTGACGGTCGGGAGGGTGCGGTGGTCGGTGATGGTGGCGGTCCACGAGGAGTTCGCGGTGATCGTGAGGACGCGGGAGGGGTCGCGGCCTTCGATGGCGTTGAACCAGACCGTGCCGTGGTACGCGCCGATGGCGTTGATGAGTGAGAACTCGTCGCCGTCGGTGTGGACGAAGATGTTGGAGTCGCAGCGGGGGCAGTCGAAGGTGAGGTAGCCGGGGACGTCGGCGGGCCACGACAGCTGGACCGTGGCGTTGCCCTTGCCGGTGTGGGTTTCCGTCGGGGCTTCCAGGCGGCGCGGTGGCGGCGCGACCGAAGTCGACGGAGACGAAGGCACGTCGAGACCCGGCGACCCCAGGAGCACCCCGCGCCCCGACGGCTGGACGCTGCACGAGGCCGTGACCAGGCCCGCGAGCAGCAGCACCGCAACACGCCCGCGGACGCGCGTCATCAGACATTCCCCCTCGTGAGCCACCGCGTGGCTCTCACGTGATCTTTCGTCACCCTTTGACGATCCGTTACCTCCACCTGACACCCGATCGGGCGGGTCAAACCCCTCGACCGGGTGGAGTCCTAGCGCTGACCTGCGGAAGCGCCGGAACGAGCGTCTGAAGCCGGCCGGTTGCGTGGTGTAATCGCGCGGCCCGCCCGCGAGAGAGGTTCGTCGATGCGCCGTTGGACACCCGTGATCGCCTTCCTCACGTCACTGGTGGTGGTGGCCGCCGGGCTCACGCCCGCGTCGGCCGTAGTGGACAAGAAGCAACTGGTGGATGGGTACGGCTCGTACGCGCGGCTGATCCGGCTGCAGTACTCACCGTTCGGCAAGGGCCACATCCTCGCGTCGCTCACGAGCGAGGACGCCGGCGGCAAGTTCACGCCCATCATGGAGAGCACCGACGAGGGCGCGAGCTTCCACAAGATCGGCGAGATCCGCGACCCCGACGGCAAGCTCGGCGAATGCTGCGGCACCCTCTACGAGCTGCCCCAACGCGTCGGCCGGCTGCGCGCGGGCACCGTGCTGTGGGCCGCGAGCTACCGGCAGGACGCCGGAGCCCAGCGGCGCATCGGCATCAAGGTCTGGGCCAGCTCCGACGGCGGGAAGCGCTGGACGTACCTGTCCGAGGCCGCGATCTCGCACAACCACGACGGCATCTGGGAGCCCGAGTTCACCGTCGACGCCGGCGGCACGCTCTGGCTGCACTACGCCGACGAGACCCAGGCCCCGAAGTACGCGCAGGTGCTCAACCGCGTCGCGTCCACCGACGGGATCCACTGGGGCACCAAGCAGCTCACGCTGGCCATCCCGCCCGACCGCGTCCGCCCGGGCATGCCGATCATCCGGCGCCTGCCCGACGGCCGGTACTGGTTCAGCTACGAGATCTGCAACTACGGCGACCGCTACTGCGACCCGTACTACAAGATCTCCGCGGACGGCGCGAACTGGGGCGATCCGGCCGATCCGGGCACGCGCGTGAACACCGCCAGCGGCAACTACTTCCAGCACGCGCAGACCGTCACGCTGTTCCCCGGCGGCCCGAACGGCGTGCGGCTGGTCATGGTCGGGCAGATCTACACCAACGCCAAGGGCACGCCCGTCACCGGCAACGGCCAGACCCTGCTCGCCAACGACAACCTCGGCGCCGGCAACTGGTACCCGCTGCCCGCCCCCATCCTCATCACCGGCATCTACAACAACTTCTGCCCCAACTACTCGTCCACGCTGCTGCCGGTGGACGGCGGCAAGAACGTGCTGGAAATCGCCACCGAGTACAACCTCGGCTGCAAGGCCTACTTCGGCAAAGGTCCGATGGGCTGACACACTCACTCGGAACGGTGAACGCCACGAGTGAGGAGACGGATGAAGGGCATCGTGCTGGCGGGCGGCAGCGGGACGCGGCTGCACCCGATCACGCAGGCCGTGTCGAAGCAGCTGCTGCCGGTCTACGACAAGCCGATGATCTACTACCCGATCTCGGTGCTCATGCTGGCGGGGATCCGCGAGATCCTGGTGATCTCCACGCCCGCCGACCTGCCGAACTTCCGGCGCCTGCTGGGTGACGGCAGCCAGTTCGGGCTGTCGTTCAGCTTCGCCGAGCAGCCCAGCCCCAACGGTCTGGCCGAGGCCTTCGTCATCGGCGCCGACTTCGTGGGCGACGACTCCGTGGCGCTGGTCCTGGGCGACAACATCTTCTACGGCCAGGGTTTCTCGCGCACCCTGCAGGACGCGTCGACCGACCTCGACGGCTGCGTGCTGTTCGGGTACCGCGTCAAGGACCCCGAGCGCTACGGCGTCGGCGAGATCGACGGGTCCGGCAAGCTCGTGTCGATCGAAGAGAAGCCGGCCAAGGCGCGGTCCAACAACGCGATCACCGGGCTGTACTTCTACGACAACGGGGTCGTCGACATCTCGCGCGCGCTCCAGCCGTCGCACCGCGGCGAGCTGGAGATCACGGACGTCAACCTCACCTACCTGCGCGAAGGCCGCGCCACCCTCATCGAGCTCAGCCGCGGCTTCGCCTGGCTCGACACGGGCACCCACGACTCGCTGCTGGAGGCCGGCCAGTTCGTGCAGGTGCTCGAACACCGCACGGGCGTGCGCATCGCCTGCCTGGAGGAGATCGCGGCCCGGATGGGCTTCATCAGCCCGGACGAGTGTTATGCGCTGGGGACGAAGCTCGCGAAGTCGGGGTATGGGGACTACGTGATGAGTGTCGCTCAGTCGTTGGGTGCGACGGGGGCGTAACTCAGAAGCCCCGAGCCATCGCTTCCAGGCGGCGGATGCGGTCCTCGATCGGCGGGTGCGTCGAGAACAGCTTCGACAGGCCGGCGCCCGGGCGGAACGGGTTGGCGATCATCAGGTGCGACTGCGAGACGACCGCCGGTTCGGGGGCCAGGGGCGCCGCGCGCGTGCCGCTTTCGAGCTTGCGCAGGGCCGAGGCCAGGGCGAGCGGGTCGCCCGTGAGCTCGGCGCCCGAGGCGTCCGCCTGGTACTCGCGGGAGCGGCTGACGGCGAGCTTGATCACCGACGCCGCGATGGGGCCCAGGAGCACAAGCAGCAGGGACACGAACGGGTTGCCGTCGCGGTTGTTGCCGCCGAAGAAGAACGCCAGGTTGGCGAGCACGCTGATCACGCTCGCGAGCGCGCCGGCGACGCAGGAGATCAAGATGTCCCGGTTGTAGACGTGCGACAGCTCGTGGCCGAGGACGGCGCGCAGCTCTCGCTCGTTGAGCAGGTCGAGGATGCCCGTCGTGCAGCACACAGCGGCGTGCTGCGGGCTGCGGCCGGTGGCGAACGCGTTGGGCGCGACCGTGGGGCTGAGGTACAGCGCGGGCATCGGCTGGCGCGCGGTGGTGGCCAGCTCGCGCACGATGCGGTACATCGCGGGCTGCTCGACCTCCGACACCGGCCGCGCGCGCATGGCGCGCAGGGCGAGCTTCTCGGAGTTGAAGTAGGCGTACGCGTTGACCCCGAGGGCCAGCACCAGGCCGATGATCAGGGCGCCGCGGCCGAAGAGGCTGCTGATCGCGATGATGATCGCCGACAGCAGACCGAGGAGCAAAGCCGTCTTCAGCCCGTTCTGGTGCTTGTGCACGCGGCTCGCCTCCGTCCGCTCTCAAGGGTGATTACTCATCGGAAACAACGCGATCGGGGGACCCGAAGTTCCTTCGCATGATCCACCAGCGGGTTAGGGTCGGGAAAGTTTTCCCCAGGTGATCTTCCTCGGCGGAGGTGGGCGATGCACGGTCCCGAACTGAGCCGACGAGGGCTGTTCGCCCTGGCCACGGCGGGTGTGGCCACAGCCGTGCTCCCCGCGACCGCGTGGGCGGAGCAGGTGAGCGTGGTCGACGTCGGCGGGCGGCTCACGGCCGTCGCGGTGAATCCGGTCACCGGCTTGGTGTACGTGACCGACTCGAACTCCGGCTCCGTCGCCGTGATCGACCCGGCCGCGGGGCGCGTGACCACGATCATCACCGTCGGCGGCAAGCCCAGCGACGTCGCCGTGGACTCGGCCGCCAACCGCGTGTACGTGGCCAACCCGCCGGGCGGCACCGTGATCGCGCTCGACGCGCTGAGCCACCAGACGGTGAGCGTCATCGGCGCGGGCGCCGGCGCGTCGTCGCTCGCCGTGGACTCGGCGGCGAACAAGGTCTACGCCGTGAGCGGCACGAAGGGCACGCTCGCCGTCCTCGACACCCTCAGCCTCACCACGCTGCGGATGGTGGCGGCGCCGAAGCCGAGCCTCGCGGGCATCGCGCTCGACACCGGGCGGCGCGTCGCCTACTGCACGAGCCCCACCACCGACTCGGTCGAGGTGTACGACATCGACGCCGGCAAGTTCACCGGCAGCGCCGGGGTCGGCGCGTCACCCACGGGAGTGGTGGTGCACGAGGCGAGCGGCACCGTGTTCGTGGCCAACTCGGCGATCCACCACATGTCCATTGTGGACGCCGTGACGCGCAAGCAGAGCAAGACCGTGCTGCTGCGCAGCGAAGCTTCGGCGATCGCCGTGCACCAAGGCACTGACATGATCTACACCAACGGCGGCCAGAACGGACTGTCCCGCGTGGACGGCAAGGCCGGCGTGCTGACGGGCGAGCTGAGCCTCGGCGTGAATCCGGGCGACGTCGCGGTCGACCAGCGTTCGCGCGCTGTTTACGTGACGGATCCCTTGCACGGAACCGTTTCCGTCATCCACAATTTCTGACCGCGCAGCTGGTGTAACTCCAGGTATACGTTCGGTTTTATGAAACTCGGACTGCAGATCCCCAACTTCACCTGGCCGAACGGTCCGTCGAAGCTCGGCGCCGACCTGGCCTCCGTCGCGCGCTCGGCCGACCAGGCCGGCTTCGAGTACCTGGCCGTGATGGACCACTTCTTCCAGATCCGCGGCGTCGGGCCGAGCGAGAACGAGATGCTCGAGGCGTACACGGCGCTGGGCTTCCTCGCCGCGCACACCGAGCGCGCGAAGCTGCTCACGGTGATCACCGGCGTGATCTACCGCCACCCGGGCCTGCTCGCGAAGGCCATCACCACGCTGGACGTGCTCTCCGGCGGCCGCGCGGTGCTCGGCATCGGCGCCGGCTGGAACGAGGAGGAGTCGAAGGGCCTCGGCTTCCCGTTCCCGTCCACCGCCGAGCGCTTCGAGCTGCTCGAGGAGAACCTGCAGTACATCCTGCAGATGTGGGCCGACGGCGACGCCGCGTTCTCCAGCAAGCACTTCGAGGCCGAGCGCCTGCTGAACTCGCCCCAGCCGATCACGCGCCCCCACCCGCCGATCATGATCGGCGGCGGCGGGGAGAAGAAGACGCTGCGCTTCGTCGCCAAGTACGGCGACGCGTGCAACATCTTCAACGCCCCCGACGTGGAGCACAAGCTCGACGTGCTGAAGCAGCACTGCGAGAACGAGGGCCGCGACTACGACGAGATCACCAAGACCGTCTACCACACCCTCGACATCGGCCCGAACGGCGAGAAGACCGGCGAGCTCGTGGCGGAGCTGGAGCGCCTCCACGGCCTGGGCTTCCACGCGGCCATCGGCAGCATCCCGACGCTGCCGGACGTCTCGGCGATCGAGAAGTTCGCCACGGACGTCATCCCGGCGGTCGAGAAGCTGGGATGAAACTCGGACTGCACCTCCCCCAGCTGACCTGGCCGAACGGTCCGGCGGCACTCGGGCCCGACCTCGCCACGGTGGCTCGGGCCGTCGACGAGGCCGGGTTCGAGTACCTGTCGGTGATGGACCACTTCTTCCAGATCTCGCGCTACGGCCCGCCGGAGCGCGAGATGCTGGAGGCGTACACGACGCTGGGCTTCCTCGCCGCGCACACGTCGCGCGTCAAGCTGCTCACGCTCGTCAGTGGCGTGATCTACCGGCACCCGGGCCTGCTCGCGAAGGCCGTCACGACGCTCGACGTGCTGTCGGGCGGGCGCGCCATCCTCGGCATCGGCGCCGGCTGGAACGAAGAGGAATCCCGCGGCCTCGGCTTCCGCTTCCCGCCGCTCAAAGAGCGCTTCGAACAGCTGGAAGACGCCCTGCGCTACGTCCTGCAGATGTGGGCCGACGGCGACGACGCGTTCTCCGGCAAGCACTTCGAAGGCGAGCGCCTGCTCAACTCGCCGCAGTCCCTGCAACGCCCCCACCCGCCGATCCTGATCGGCGGCAGCGGCGAGAAGAAGACGCTGCGGTTCGTCGCGCAGTACGCCGACCTCTGCAACCTCTTCCCCGGTCCCGACCTGGCGCACAAGCTCGACGTGCTCAAGCAGCACTGCGACGCCGTCGGCCGCGACTACGACGAGATCACCAAAACCGTCGCGCTGTGGCTCGACATCGGCGAGAACGGCGAGAAGACCGGGCAGCTCCTCGACGAGCTGGGCCAGCTCGCCGAGCTCGGCATCCACGCCGCCACGGGGTGGATCCCGGGCGTGCCCGATCCGCGGGTGATCGAGAAGTTCGCGACGGATGTCATCCCGGCGGCTGAAAAGCTCTAGACCACCCTCGCGACGCAGCAACAGTCCCGCGCCGGGGTGCGGGAAAAACCCACGCACCCCGGCGCGGCGTTACTCTCCGCACACGGCTCCGGCAAGGTAAAGACCACGCCAATCCCCCGCTCCCACCAGGAGAACAGGCCGGGAAAAGCGTTGCGGGCCGGGCTGAGCACATCTCATTCAGAAAACGGTGCTCCACCCCTCACACGCTCGCTGTAACGAGCCCCCGCTGGTCATCGACGTGTCTAGCACGCAAGCCGCGAGCCGAGGAGCCCGTTGATGACCACATGCCGACTCTGCGGTTCGACAGCTCTGGTGAGTGTCGTCGATCTCGGAGCGACCCCGCCGTGTGAGCGGTTCCTGACCGCGGAACAGCTGGCCGAGCCCGAGAACACCTACCCGCTGCACCTGCAGGTCTGCACGGAGTGCTGGCTGGCGCAGATCCCGCCGCTGATCACTCCCGAGGACACGTTCACCGATTACGCGTACTTCTCGTCGTACTCGACGTCGTGGGTGGAGCACGCGCGCCAGTACGTCACCGAATCGGCCGAGCGGCTCGGGCTGGGGCCCGACTCGTTCGTGGTCGAGGTGGCGAGCAACGACGGTTACCTCCTGCAGCACGTCGTCGAGCGGGGCATCCGGTGCCTGGGTGTCGAGCCGTCGGTGAACGTCGGGCAGGCGGCGCGCGACAAGGGCGTGCCGACGAAGACGGCGTTCCTCAGTCCCGAGACGGGGCGCGACGTTCGCGAGGAACACGGGCCGGCGGACCTGGTCGCGGCGAACAACGTCTACGCGCACATCCCCGACATCATCGGCTTCACCCACGGCCTGCGCGCCCTGGTCGCCGACGACGGCTGGATCAGCATCGAGGTGCAGCACCTGCTCACGCTGATCAGCGAGAACCAGTACGACACGATCTACCACGAGCACTTCCAGTACTACACCGTGGAATCCGCGCGCCGGGCGCTCGCGGTCGGCGGACTGTCCGTTGTGGACGTCGAGCTGCTGCCCACGCACGGTGGCTCGATCCGCCTGTGGGCGCGGCCCATGGAGGTCGCCGGCGAGCCGAGCGCGCGGATGGTCGACGTGCTGGCGCGCGAGAAGGCCGCGGGCCTGCACGAGCTGTCGGGCTACACCGAGTTCGCCGAGCGCGTCACGCGCGTGCGCCTCGACCTGCTGGAGTTCCTGGTCAAGGCGGCCAAGGAGGGCAAGACCGTGGTGGGCTACGGCGCACCCGGCAAGGGCAACACGCTGCTGAACCACTGCGGCATCCGGCCCGACGTGCTGGCTTACACCGTCGACCGCAACCCGTACAAGCACGGCCGGTTCACCCCGGGCACGCGCGTGCCGATCCTCGAGCCCGAGCGCATCGCGGCCGACAAGCCCGACTACGTCCTCGTCCTTCCCTGGAACCTCAGGAAGGAACTCACCGAACAACTGTCCTATGTAGACGACTGGGGCGGGCGGCTCGTGTTCCCGATTCCCCGTCTCGAGATCGTCGAGGTGAACAATTGAAGGTAGTCCTGTTCTGCGGCGGCTACGGCATGCGGATGCGCAACGGAGACGCCTCCGACGTGCCCAAGCCGATGGCCATGGTCGGGCCGAGACCGCTGATCTGGCACGTGATGCGCTACTACGCGCACTTCGGCCACACCGAGTTCGTGCTGTGCCTGGGCTACGGCGCCCACCACATCAAGGAGTTCTTCCTCAACTACAAGGAGACGACGTCCAACGACTTCGTGCTCCGCGACGGAAAACCCGAACTCCTGAGCACCGACATCTCCGACTGGACCATCTCCTTCGTGCAGACCGGCATCGAGTCGCCGATCGGCGAGCGCCTGCGCCGCGTGCGCCAGTACCTCGACGGCGACGAGATGTTCCTCGCCAACTACGCCGACGTGCTGACCGACGCGCCGCTGGACAGGATGGTGGAGCGCTTCGAGCAGACCGACGCCGGCGCGTCGATGATGGTCGTGCCGCCGCAGTCGTCGTTCCACTGCGTGGAGATGGACGAGGGCGGGCTCATCGGCTCGATCACGCCGGTCAGCGACATGCCGCTGTGGGAGAACGGCGGGTACTTCGTGCTGCGCCAGGAGATCTTCGACCACATCCAGGAGAACGGCGACCTGGTCGCCGACGGCTGCGGCGAGCTCGCCAAGCGCGGCCGGCTGCTGGCCTACCCGTACCGCGGGTTCTGGAAGCCGACCGACACCGTGAAGGAACGCTTCGCGCTCGACGAGGGCTACACCCGCGGCGACCGGCCGTGGGCGCTGTGGGAACGGGACCGGGTGCACGCGTGATCAAGCTCGGCGCGGAAAAGCTCGACAGCGTCGTGGTGCTGGGTGCGCACTGCGACGACATCGCCATCGGCGCCGGCGGGACGCTGCTCACGATCTGCGAGCAGCGGCCCGGCCTCCGCGTCGACGCGCTGGTGCTGTCGGGCGGCGGCACCGAACGCGAGGCCGAGGAACGGGCGGCGCTCGCCGCGTTCTGCCCGGGCGCGGACCTCGACGTCACGGTGCTGAAGCTCCCCGACGGCCGCCTCCCGGCTCACTGGGACGAGGCCAAGAACGCGCTGGAAGAGCTCAAGCAGCGCACCGACCCGGACGTGGTCTTCGCACCGCGCACCGTCGACGCGCACCAGGACCACCGCGGCCTCGCGCAGCTGGTGCCCACGGTCTACCGCGGGTACCTGGCGCTGGGCTACGAGATCGTGAAGTGGGACGGCGACCTCGGCCGCCTCCCGGCCTACGTCCCGCTCGCGGACGAGCTGGCCGAGCAGAAGGTGCGGCTGTTGCAGGAGCACTACGCCTCCCAGCGCCACCGCCCCTGGTACGACCGCGAGGCCTTCCTGGGCCTCGCCCGCATCCGCGGCATCGAATGCCAGCAGCGGTACGCGGAAGCGTTCGAACTGAACAAACTCGTTCTCGACCTGAGGGGCTGACTGACATGCGGGTGTTGCTGACCGGGCACACGGGATACCTCGGCACGGTGATGGCGCCGGTGCTCACCGAAGCCGGACACGACGTCGTCGGCCTCGACTCCGGGCTCTTCGCGGGCTGCCTCCTGGGGCCGGCTCCGAAGGACCTGCCGTCGATCACCGTCGACCTGCGCGACGTGCGGCCCGAGCACATCGAGGGCTTCGACGCGGTGATCCACCTGGCCGCGCTGTCGAACGACCCGCTGGGCTCGCTCGCGCCGGAGCTCACCTACGACATCAACCACCACGCGTCGGTCCGGCTCGCCCGGCTGGCCAAGGACGCCGGCGTCGGCCGGTACCTGTACGCGTCCACCTGCTCGGTCTACGGCGCCTCGGGCGGCGGCGGCCTGGTCGACGAGGACGCGCCGCTGCGGCCGGTCACGCCGTACGCGGAGTCGAAGGTGCGCGTGGAGGACGAGGTCTCGAAGCTCGCGGATGACGGCTTCACCCCGGTGTACATGCGCAACGCCACCGCGTTCGGCTTCTCGCCGCGGCTGCGCGCCGACATCGTCCTCAACAACCTCGTGGGCCACGCCTACCTCTCCGGCGAGGTTCTCGTGCTGTCCGACGGCACGCCGTGGCGCCCGCTGGTTCACGCGCGCGACATCGCCCGCGCCTTCACCGCCGCGCTCGACGCGCCGCGCGAGGCCGTGCACAACAAGGCGTTCAACATCGGCACCGAGCGCAACAACGTCACAGTGGCGGAGATCGCTCAGGAGGTCGTGGAGGCCGTGCCCGGCTCCAAGCTGCGCATCACCGGCGAGGCCGGCGCCGACCCGCGCTCGTACCGCGTGGACTTCTCGCGCTTCCGCGAGGCGATCCCGGGCTTCGAGTGCGAGTGGGGCGTTAAGGACGGCGCGCTGCAGCTGATCGACGCCTACCGCGCCTACGAGCTCACCAAGGAGCAGTTCGAGCGCCGCTTCACGCGACTCAACTGGCTGTCCGACCGTCAGGCTGCGGGAGCCGTCGACGACACGCTGCGGCAGCGCTGATGCTCACGGGGGGCGAGATGCACGCGCTGGTGGAGCGGCTTTACCCGCTCTGCCGCAGCATCACGGGGGACGGCGTCCGGCAGACGCTGGCGATCGTCGGTGAGCACCTGGACCTGAAGGTGCACGAGGTGCCCACCGGCACGCAGGTGCTGGACTGGACCGTGCCGCAGGAGTGGAACATCCGCGACGCGTACGTCGCGGATGCCTCCGGCCGGCGCGTGATCGACTTCCGCGAGTCGAACCTGCACGTGGTCGGCTACAGCGTGCCGGCGGACGAGACGATGAGCCTCGCCGAGCTCCGCGGGCGCCTGCACACGCTGCCCGAAAGCCCCTCCTGGGTCCCCTACCGGACCAGCTACTACTCGCCCACCTGGGGTTTCTGCGTCGCGCAGGACGTGCTCGACGCGTTGCCCGAGGGCGATTACCACGTGAAGATCGACTCGACGCTGGCCGACGGCTCGCTCACCTACGGCGAGCACGTCGTGCCCGGCGAGGTGGGCGACGAGGTGATCGTGTCGTGCCACGTCTGCCACCCGTCGCTGGCCAACGACAACCTCGCGGGCATTGCGGTGGCCGTGTCGCTGGCACAGGGGCTGGCGGCGGAAAAGCCGCACTTCACGTACCGGTTCCTGTTCATGCCGGGCACGATCGGCGCGATCACGTGGCTCGCGCGCAACGCCGAGCACGTCGACCGCGTGAAGCACGGCGTGGTGCTGGCCTGCGCCGGCGACCGCGGCTCGTTGACGTACAAGCAAAGCCGCCGCGGTGACGCCGACATCGACCGCGTGATGGCCCACGTGCTCAAGGACAAGCCGCACGAGATCCGCGCGTTCTCGCCGTACGGCTACGACGAGCGGCAGTTCTGCTCCCCCGGCTTCAACCTGGGCGTCGGGTCCCTCACGCGCACGCCGTACGCGGGTTACCCGGAGTACCACACGTCGGCCGACAACCCGGCCTTCGTCTCGCCGGAGGCCATGGAGGACACGCTCGACACGCTGCAGACGGCGTTCTCGGTGCTGGAGCGCAACCGCCGTTACGTGAACCTCAGTCCCTACGGCGAGCCGCAGCTCGGCAAGCGCGGGCTGTACGACTCGCTCGGCGGCCGCAGCGACGCCAAGGAAGCGCAGATGGCGATGCTGTGGGTGCTGTCCTACTCCGACGGCGAGCACAGCCTCCTCGACATCGCCGAACGCGCGGACCTGCCGTTCGGCGCCGTGGCCACCGCGGCCCAGGCCCTGCAGGTCGCCGGCCTGCTCAAGGAGTGAGGCCGAGTGCCTCCGATCCTGCGTTCGCGGGCCGTCCGCGCCATGGCGGGGCGGCTGAGCTGGGGCCTGGGCGACCAGGCCGTGTCGAGCCTGACCAATTTCGTGGTGGGCCTCTACGTCGCGCGATCGCTGGGTGCGGCGGCGTTCGGCCTGTTCAGCATCGCGTGGGTCACCTACGGCGTGATCCTCAACGTCTCGCGCGGCCTGGCCACCGACCCACTGATGGTGCGGTTTTCCGGGGTTCCCAAGGCGCGCTGGCGCGAGGCGCTCGGCCAGGCCGTGGGCACGGCGCTGCTCGTGGGTGTCGCGAGCGGGATCGTGAGTGTCCTGTTCGGACTGATCGTGGGCGGGTCGCTGGGCGGCGCGTTCGTGGCGCTCGGCGTGGTGCTGCCGTTCCTGCTGGTGCAGGACTCGTGGCGGTTCGGCTTCTTCGCGGCGGGTACCGGGCAGAAGGCGTTCGTGAACGACGGCATCCAGGCCGTGGCGCTGTTCCCGGCGCTGGTGATCGGTGCACGCTACGGCACCGTGGTCGCGTTCCTGCTGGCCTGGGGCTGTTCGGCCGGGGTCGCGGCGGCGTTCGGGTGGGTGCAGACGAGCGTGCTGCCGCGGCTGGCCGGGGTGCGCGCGTGGCTGCGCGACCACCGCGAGCTGGGCGTGCGCTACCTGCTGGAGAACGTGAGCAACAGCGGGTCTTCGCAGCTGCGCGCGTACGGGCTGGGTGCGGTCGCCGGTCTCGCCGCCGTCGGCACGGTGCGCGGTGCGGAGCAGCTGCTCGGGCCGTTTCTCGCGTTGCTGATGGGGCTTTCGCTGGTCACGGTGGCCGAAGGCGCGCGGGTGCTGCAGCGCTCGCCGCACCGGCTGTGGCACTTCTGCGTGGTCCTCGGCGGCGTGCAGGCCGCGGCCGCGCTGGCGTGGGGCCTCGGGCTGCTGCTGCTCATCCCGGCCGAGGCGGGCCGGTTCGTGCTCGGTTCGCTGTGGGACACGTCGTCGCTGCTGATCCTGCCGGTGACGTTCGCCGTGGTCGGCGCGAGCTTCACAACCGGCGCGACGGCGGGCCTGCGCGCGCTGGGCACGGCGAAGCGCAGCCTGCGTTCGCAGCTGATCGCTTCGGTGTTCTACGTCGTGTTCGGCTTGATCGGGGCCGCTCTGGGCGGTGCCGCCGGGTCGGAGTGGGGTGTCGCGATCGCGACGATCACCGGCTCGGCCGTGTGGTGGTGGCAGCTGCGGATCGCGCTGCGCGACCACTTCGCCATCGCGGAGAACGTCCCCGCCACGCCGGCGCCGCGCACGGGCGAGCACTCCCTCGAGTTCCGCCCGGTTTCAGGATCGTTCAGCCATGAAGAGCTTCATTCGGCGTCAGACGGAATGACAGAAATGAGAACGGGATGAGCGCGGTTCCCCGGCTGACCATCGGTCTGCCCGTGTACAACGGCGAGGAGTTCCTGGGCGAGGCGCTCGACGCGTTGCTCGGTCAGACGTACGAGGACTTCGAACTGGTCATCTCCGACAACGCGTCGGCCGACGGCACCGAAGAGATCTGCCGCCAGTACGCGGGCAAGGACTCGCGCATCCGCTACGTGCGCCAGGCCCGCAACATCGGCGCGACGCCCAACCACAACGTGCTGCTCGACATGGCGCGCGGCGAGCTGTTCAAGTGGGCCTCGCACGACGACCTCTACGGGCGCGAACTGCTGGCCAAGTGCATCGCGGCGCTCGACGAGCGGCCCGAGGTGATCCTGGCTCACTCGCACCAGGCGATCATCGACGAGAACGGCGCGGTGACCGTGCCGCTGGACTACGTGCACAAGACCGATGCGCCGCGGCCGTCGACGCGGTTCAAGAGCCTGCTGTTCGAACCCGGCGGCGACGACTTCTACGGCGTGATGCGCACCGACGTGCTGCGCCGCGTCACGCCGATGGACAGCTACCACCACGCCGACCGCACCTACGTGGCCGAGCTGGCGCTGCACGGGCCGTTCCACCAGGTGCCGGAGCTGTTGTACTTCCGCCGCGACCACCCGGACCGCGCCGAACGCGCGAATCCGAGCAAGCGCTCGCGGTGCGCGAACCTCGACCCGAAGCGCGGCAACCCGATCACGAACCCGACGGCGCGGCTGCTGGCCGAGTACGTGTGGGGTTACGTGCACGGCATCCGCAAGGCGCCGCTGTCTTCGCGCGAACGCCGGGCGTGTTACCTCGCGCTGGTCGAGTGGTTCACGAGCCGCGCGCGCCCGGGCGGCGCCGGGGAGCGGGTGGAGGACCGCGCGCCGGTGGCGGCCGACGAGCTGTCGATGACCGTCGACCTGGTCGTGGCCGGCCGCGAACGGCGGGTTTCGTGACCACACGCGTCGGTGTGTTCGGGCTCCTGGGCTCGGGCAACCTCGGCAACGACGGGTCGCTGGAAGCCGTGCTCGGTTTCCTGCGCGCGGAACACCCGGACGCCGCGGTGTCGGCGTTCTGCGGCGGCCCGGACGTCGTGCAGGCCCGCTACGGCGTGCCCGCCACCCGGCTGAACTGGTACTCCGATGAGTACCGCACGGCGGCCGGCGTGCGCGCGATCGCCACGAAGGCGCTGGGCAAGCTCGTCGACGTGGTGCGCACGGCACGCTGGGTGCGCCGCCAGCACGTGGTGATCGTGCCGGGCATGGGCGTGCTGGAGGCGACGCTCCCGTTGCGACCGTGGGGTTTCCCCTACGCGTTGTTCCTGCTTTCGCTGCTGGGGCGGCTGTTCGGCACGAAGGTGGCGCTCGTCAGCGTGGGCGCCGACCGGATCACCATGCCGGCCACGCGGTTCCTGGTGCGGCAGGCGGCGCAGCTCGCCGCGTACCGGTCCTACCGCGACGAGCTGTCGCGTTCGGCCATGGCGGACATGGGCGTGCGGACCGCGGGTGACAACGTGTACCCGGACCTGGCGTTCTCGTTGCCGACGCCGGTCGCGGACGAAGACCCCCGGGCCGTGGGGGTCGGCGTGATGGCCTACTTCGGCGGGAACGACGACCGGGCGCGGGGCGAGGAGATCTACCGGTCCTATGTGGACTCGCTGACGGAGTTCGTGCGGTACCTCGTGGCCGACCGCCGGCCGGTGCGGCTGTTCATCGGCGACCGGGCCGACCTCGCCGTGGTGGACGAGATCGTGGCCGAGGTGGACTCACCGCTGGTCACGGCCGAGCCGCCGGGGTCACTGGGCGAGCTGATGACCGCGATGGCCGGCGTCGGCACGGTCGTGGCCACGCGCTACCACAACGTGCTGTGCGCGCTGAAGGCCGGGAAACCGACCGTCGCGATCGGGTACGCGAAGAAGAACGACGTGCTGATGGCCGAAATGGGCCTCGGCGAGTTCTGCCAGGAAGCGCGGTCGGTGGACGTGCCGCGGCTGATCGCGCAGTTCGAGGAGCTGGAACACCGCGCGACGGAACTGAAAACGACGCTGGACGAACGCAACGAGGACAACAAGCAACGGCTGAAATCCCAGTTCGCCGTGTTGTCGTCCACACTGTTCCCCTTTTCGGAGGCCCGATGAAAGCCATTCCCGTGCCGGCGATCTCCGGCCTGATCCTCTTCCAGCCGACGCCGCACCGCGACGAACGCGGGTTCTTCTCGCGCACGTTCGACGCGGACGTCGCGCGGTCCGTCGGCATCGACCCGGACGCGTTCGTGCAGGACAGCGTGTCGCGGTCCGTGCGGGGCGTGGTGCGCGCGATGCACCTGCGCTCGGGCGACGGCGAGGCGAAACTGGTGCGGTGCTCGTTCGGCGAGGTGTTCGACGTGGTCGTGGACCTTCGGCCGGAGTCGCCGACCTTCCGGGCCATGGAGACGTTCCGGCTTTCCGGCGACACCCAGGTGAGCATTTACATCCCCGCCGGGTGCGCACACGGGTTTCAGGCACTTTCCGATATCGCTGATGTCTCGTATCGCATCGATCGCGTGCACAATCCGGACGAAGACGTCAGTATCGCCTATAACGACCCTCAACTCGCCATTCCGTGGCCGCTGCCGCCCACGCTGATGTCCGAACGCGACAAGACCGCGCCCTCGCTGGCTGAGGCGCTGCAGACCTAGAAGGTGACCACAATGGACCTGCCCCGCTCCCGTGCCGCGAACGAGCGGCTGCACCGGGTGATCCCCGGCGGCGCGCACACCTACGCCAAGGGTGAGGACCAGTACCCCGAGCACCTCGCGCCCGTGATCTCCCACGGCCGCGGCGCGCACGTGTGGGACGTCGACGGCAACGAGTACGTGGAGTACGGCTCGGGCCTGCGGTCGGTGAGCCTCGGGCACGCCCACCCGCGCGTGACCGAGGCCGTGCGCCGCGAGATCGAGCGGGGCAGCAACTTCGCGCGTCCGTCCATTGTGGAAGCCGAGGCCGCGGAGCGGTTCCTCGGGAACGTGCCGACCGCGGACATGGTCAAGTTCACCAAGAACGGCTCCGACGCGACGACGGCCGCCGTGCGGCTCGCGCGTGCCGTGACGGGCCGGCCGCTGGTCGCGTTGTGCGCCGACCACGCGTTCTTCTCCACCGACGACTGGTTCATCGGCACCACGGCCATGGCGGCCGGCATCCCGGGTGAGATCACGGACCTGACCGTGCGCTTCCCGTACGGCGACCTTGCGGCGACCGAAGCCCTGCTGCAGCAGCACGACGGGCAGATCGCGTGCCTGATCCTGGAGGCCGCGACGCAGCAGGACCCGCCCGACGGGTACCTCGCGGGCCTGCGCGACCTCGCCCACCGCCACGGCGCGCTGCTGGTCTTCGACGAGATGATCACCGGCTTCCGCTTCTCCGAGCACGGCGCGCAGGGGATGTTCGGCGTCACGCCGGACCTCTCGACGTTCGGCAAGGCGCTCGGCAACGGCTTCGCGGTGTCGGCACTGGCCGGCAAGCGCGAGTTCATGGAGCTCGGCGGCCTGCGCGACTCGCGCGACCGCGTGTTCCTCCTGTCCACCACCCACGGCGCCGAGACGCACTCGCTGGCCGCGGCGATCGCCGTGATGGACACCTACGAGGCCGAGGACGTCACCGCCCGGCTGCACGCGCTGGGTGCGCGGCTGGCCGCCGGCGTCCGCGAGGTGGCCGCGTCGCACGATGTGGCCGACCACGTGGTGGTGCGCGGCCGCGACAGCAACCTGGTCTTCGGCACGCTCGACGCGTCCGGCGCGCCGTCGCAGGACTACCGCACGTTGTTCCTGCGCCAGCTCGTGACGGGCGGCGTGCTGGGTCCGTCGTTCGTGGTCAGCGCGGCCCTGACGGACGCGGACATCGACCACACCGTCGAGGTCGTCTCCGGGGCCTGCGTGGTCTACCGCAAGGCCCTGGACGCGGGCGACCCGTCGCCGTGGCTGGGCGGGCGGCCGGTGAAGCCGGTGTTCCGCCGCAAGGCCTGAACTACTTGACGAGCACCAGGTAGGCGAACCCGAGCACACCCCGATACGCGGTGACGTACTCGCGTTCGCGGGTGTCGAGCCACTCGCGCGTCTCGGCGGCGCGTGGGTCGTCCGGGTTCGCCAGCAGCCAGCGCAGCCGGCCGGCGCGGGAGGTGGACTCGAAGTCGTCCCATTCGCGCTGGTCGGCGGTGCTCAGGTGGAGCACGCGCCAGCCCGTGTCGCGGCAGGCGTCGAGGAGGTCGGGCAGCGGAAGGACGTCGTCGCCGAAGATTTCGTGGGCGGCGGGTGTGGGGTCGGCTGACCAGTAGCCGTCGCCGTAGAGCAGGTGGTCGGTGACGCCGGCGAGGGCGGCCAGCGCCTGGCGGGTGCCGCCGAAGGCGTGCGACGCGCCGATGCAGAGCGCGCGGTCGGCCCGGCTCTGCCAGGTGGCGGCGTCCTGCTCGACGAACTCGACCTGGGCGCCGCGCTCCTTCGCGGCGAGGCGGCCGCGTTCGATCGCCACCTCGTCGGTGTCCACGGCGATGCCTCGCGCGGCGGTGCCGTCGACCGCGCGGATCAGTAGCTCACCCCAGCCCGCGCCGAGGTCGACGACGGTGCCGTCGGTGACGTCGAGGCGGTCGAGCAGCAGGGCGGCGTGGGATTCGTCGAGCGGGGCGTTCCAGCGCATGGCGGAACGGCGGGAGAGCGTGAAGTCGTCGGGCACGGGCGACAGCCTCGCTGCCGGGCCGGACCGGTGTCACGTGGTTTTCCGGCGCCGGAGTGATCGACATCTCGGCTGAACGGAAGGTGAACCGAAGGGGTTTCTGGCACCGTGTCTCATTCATGAGCAACCCCTTGATCGCGCCGACCCAGGACTCGACGAAGGCGTATTCGGGCATCACGCTGCTGGAAGACGCCAACGATCTGAAGACGGCGATCGAGACCGGCGACTGGGCGTCGGTGGCGATGGGGGCGGTCGGGACGGCGCTGGACGCGCTGTCGATGGCGATGGACCCGTTCGGGGCGATCCTCGCGGCCGGCGTCGGGTGGCTGATGGAGCACGTCGGGCCGCTCAAGGAGGCGCTCAACGGGCTGACCGGCAACGCGGATCAGATCGCGGCGCAGTCGGAGACGTGGAAGAACGTCGCGGGTGAGCTGGAGGCCGTCGCGTCGGATCTGCAGGACATGGTCCAGGCGGATCTGCAGTCGTGGACGGGGGCGGCGGCGGATGCGTATCGGCAGCGGAGCCAGGATCTGGCGGCGTTGCTGGGCAGTGCGCAGAAGGGCACGGAGGGCGCGGCCAGCGGCGTGAAGACGGCTGGTGAGGTCGTGGGCGCGGTGCGGGCGCTGGTGCGCGACATCATCGCGGATCTGGTCGGGCACATGATCAGCTGGGCGTTGCAGGTGGTGTTCACGCTCGGGATCGGGTTGACGTGGGTGGTGCCGCAGGTGGTGAACGCGGTGGCCAAGACCGCGTCGAAGATCACCGACGTCACCACGAAGCTGATCAAAGCGCTGAAGGCGTTGATGCCGTTGCTGAAGAAGGCGGGCACGCTGTTCGAGGACGCGGGCAAGGCGTTGAAGGGGCTCAAGGGGGGCAAGATCTCGGCGCCGCCGAAGCCGAAGAGCATCGATGCGCCGCCGAAGGCACCCGACGTGAAGACGCCGCCGAAGGGCGGGGGCGACAGCACCACGGCGTCGGGTTACACGCCGCCGCCCAAGCACGACACTCCCCCGCCGGCCAAGAACGACGACGCGACGACGACGTCCAGTGCCGGGGACACGCCGCCGCCGGTCAAGAGCGACCCGCCGCCGGTGAAGACGGACGACTCGACCAGTGCGTCGAGCGCGGGTGGCACCCCGCCCCCGCCGGCCAGGAACAGCCCGCCGCCGAACGACTCCACGAGCGCGTCCAGCGCGGGCAACACCCCGCCGCCGGCGAAGAGCAGCCCGCCGCCGCTCGACCCGCCGCCGGCCGACCGCGGCCTGCCCGGCGGCGAAGGTGGCGGCAAGAGCGGGGGCAAGGACACCACGTCGGCGCAGAGCTCCATCAAGGACGCCAACACCACCCCGCGTTCGAACGACACCCCGACGGCCGACCGCCTCGCCTGCGGTGACCCGATCGACGTCTCCACGGGGCGGGTCATGCTCACGCAGGAGGACGTCCGGCTGGACGCGGCGCTGCCACTGGTCCTTTCGCGCACGCACCTGTCGTCGTACCGGATCGGGCGGGCCTTCGGCGCGTCGTGGGCCTCGACGCTCGACCAGCGGCTCGAAGCCGACGGCGACGCCGTGCACTTCGCGGCCGAAGACGGCACCTTCCTCGAATACCCGAAGCCCGTCGTCGGCGGCGAGGTGCTGCCCGTGACCGGCCCGGCGTGGCCGCTGACGCGCGGCATCGACGGCTCCTACGTGCTCACCCAGCCCGACCGCGGCCGCGCGCTGCTGTTCTCCGGCGCGACCGGGCGCCTGGTCACGGTGAGCACCATGGCCGGCGATCAGCACTTCCGCCTGTCCTACGACGACGCGGGCACGCTGACCGACCTGACGCACTCCGCGGGCCACCACGTCGGCGTGACCACCGACGGCGGCCGCGTCACCGAGCTGACGCTACTCAGCGGCGGTGCGCCGGTCGTGCTCGTGCGCTACGCCTACGACGAGCGCGCGAACCTGGCCGAGGTCCGTAACTCCTCGGACCTCCCGCTGCGCTTCGGCTACGACGCCGAGGGCCGGCTCGCGAGCTGGGAAGACCGCAACGGCATGTGGTACCGCTACTCCTACGACACGCAGGGCCGCTGCGTACGCGCCGAAGGCCGCGACGGCGACCTGCGCTACAGCCTCGCGTACGAGCCACGCCGCACCACGGCCGTCGACTCGCTCGGTGCCACCACGGTGTTCGACCTCAACGACGCGTTCCAGGTCGTCGCGGTCACCGACCCGCTTGGCTTCACGACGCGGATGGAGTGGGACGACCGCGACCGGCTGCTCTCGAGCACCGACGCGCTGGGTGCCACCACCCGCAACCACTACGACGACGCCGGCGACCTCGTGGCGATCGTGGCCGCCGACGGCTCCCGCACCACCGCCGAATACGACGACGAGCACCGCCCGGTGAAGGTCGTCGAGGCCGACGGCGCGGTGTGGCTGCGGGAGTACACAGAGGACGGTGACGTCGCGGCGGCCGTCGACCCGCTCGGCGCCCGCACGCGTTTCGAGTACGCGCGGCCGGGCCTGCCCGCCTCCGTCACCGGGCCGCTCGGCGAGACGACCCGCTACGAGTACGACGCCGCCGGCCTCCCGGTCGCGGTGACCGACGCCGTCGGCGCGACGCAGCGCACGGTCTTCGACCGCTTCGGCCGACCGGCCGCCGAAACCACCGCGCTGGGCGCGGTCACGCGCACCGCGTGGACCGTCGAGGGCGAGCGGCTGAGCGTCACGCGACCGGACGGCACGAGCGTGTCCTACCGCCACGACGGCGAAGGCAACCTCCGCGAAACCCGCGAAGCCACCACCGTCTCGCGCACGGACTACTCCGGGTTCGACCGGCCCGTCGCCGTGACCGCGGTCGACGGCTCGCACGTGGAACTGAGCTACGACACCGAAACCCGCGTCACGGGCGTGCGCAACGAGCTGGGCGCGCAGTGGCGCTACGAGTACGACGCCGCGGGCCGGCTCGCCGCCGACACCGATTACGACGGCCGCCGCCGCGCCTTCCGCTACGACGCGGCAGGCCGGCTGGTCGAGCAGACCTCGGCGAGCGGCCGGGTGCTGCGTTTCGGCTACGACGCGCTGGGCCGGATCGTGCGGCTCGACGCCGACGGTGCGGTCGCCACCTACGAGTACGACCCCGCCGGCCGGCTCGTCCGGGCCGTCAACGAGGACGCAGACCTGCGCCGCACCTACGATCCGGCCGGCCGCCTCGTCGAGGAGTCGGTGAACGGCCGCGTGCTGTCGTCCACTTTCGACGCTTCGGGCCGGCGCACTTCGCGCACGACACCGACCGGCGCTCACGCCGAATGGCGCCACGACGCGGCGGGCCGGCCGATCGCGCTGCTCACCGCGGGCCGCGAGCTCACCTCCGTGCGCGACCTCGAAGGCCGCGAAGTCGAGCGGCGGCTGGGGAACGTGCGGCTGCGCCAGGGCTGGGACGCCCGCGACCGGCTCGTCACGCAGACCCTCGCGAACGGCCGGCCACTGCAGCAACGCTCGCTGCACTACCGCCACGACGACACCGTGACCGCAATCGACGACGCCCTGACCGGGCAGCGGCAGCTGCGGCTGGACCCGATCGGCCGTCCGCTGGCCGTCGAGGGCCCCGCGAGCCGGGAGACCTACGGCTATGACGCGGCGGGCAACCTCGTGCAGCCGGGAAATCGCGCGTACGCCGGCAGCCTGCTCAAGCGCGATGACACCGCGGAGTACGAGTACGACCCCGACGGCAAGCTCGTGCTGCGCCGGACCGCCGAGGGCAACGAATGGCGGTACGAATGGGACGGTCATGAGCGGCTCGTCGCCGTGCACACCCCGGCCGGCCACCACTGGCGCTACCGCTACGACGCGCTCGGCCGCCGCGTCGCGAAGGAACTCCTCGACGCCACCGGCACCCTGCGCACCCGCACCGAGTTCACCTGGGACGGTGAGCAGCTGGCCGAGCAGGTCACCGACGGCGTGCGCGCGCTGGTCTGGCACACCGAGCCCGGCAGCGGCCGTGTGCTCACGCAGACCGAACGCGTGCTGCACCAGGCGAGCGGCGAATGGCGCGACCACAGCCTCCGCGGTGTGATCACCGACCTCGCCGGCGCCCCGACCGAGCTGCTCGACGCCGAACAGGGCCTGGTCTGGCACGGCACGCTCACCGCGTGGGGCGCCGCGAACGGTCCGATGCCGACGCCGCTGCGCTTCGCCGGGCAGTACCACGACGACGAAACGGGCCTGCACTACAACTTCCACCGCTACTACGACCCGAACGCGGCGCGGTACCTCAGCCCGGACCCGTCGGGCCTGAGCCCCGCGACCAACCCGTACGCCTACGTCGCCGACCCCGTCGGCTGGACCGACCCGCTGGGGCTGGCGCCGTGCAAGCTGTCGTTCGACCAGGCGCACAGCACGCCGGACGGGCCTTCGCTGAACCTGCGCGGGCCGCGCAAGTCGGGCAAGACGGGCCGGACGCCGAACAAGATCCGTGACGAGGAGAAGTTCAACGACATCGCGCAGACGGCCGGCGTGCCGAACCCGCACAAGCAGCGCCTGACGCTCGACGGCGACGCCCAGACGATGCTGGAGAACAACCGCGGGCTCGGCGGAAAGCTGCACGAGCACGCACGCGGTGAAGGTCTCGTCGACCCGGTGTCCAAGGACCGCCAGGCCGTCGAGGCGCTGGGCCGCAACGACCCGAACACGCGCAACTTCTGGGAGCAGCAGGACCGCCGCGACCAGCACACGGCGAACCAGGTGGCCGAGAACAACAAGCAGGACCACCGCGACGCCGACCGCGATCAGGAAGTGGACGACCGCTTGCGCCCCGTGATGGACAAGCACGAGGCGACGGGCTCGTTGCTGGACAAGTACGACGGCGTGGTCGTCGGCGGCAAGCACGACGGCAAGCACCCGGGCCTCGAGATGATGCGCGACAACATGGGCGACCTCAAGCAGAACGGCGTCAACAAGGTCTACCTGGAGAGCCTGCGCGACGACGCGCACAACGGCATGGTCAAGGACTACCTGAACTCCCCGCCCGGCAGCGAGATGCACCCGGACCTGAAGAAGTACCTCGACTCCAGCCCGAACGGCAAGCTGGTGGGGCAGGTGATCGAGTCGGCGAAGAAGGAGGGCGTCGACGTGATCGGCATCGGCGGCAACCCGGCGCGGCGCGATCTCGACGGCAGCGCCGGGCTGTTCCAGCGCCACGCGATGTTCAACTCCTACGGCGCCGAGTCGGTGCAGTACCACCAGGCGGCCAACCCGGGCAAGTACGTGATGGAGATCGGCGAGGCGCACGGCAAACCGCACAACTGGAACGGTGCCGCACCGGTCAACGTCGGCGGGGTCGACCTGCCGCCGAGGTCGGCCGGGATCGGCGACCTGCTCGGCGTGCCGCAGGTGAAGGGCGACGGCACGGGAGGCTCGTTCCAGCGGATCGACGGTTCCACGGATCTGAGCTGATCAGTCCACTTCGGAAATGATCCACTAATTGCGCAACTTCGCGGAAATGTGTTGTCAGGCAAGGGAGATTCACTCGTCGGGGCAGCCGGCGAACCCCATCAGGGAAGTTACGGGGGCGCCGGCGGACCGTAGCGTTGGGCCATGGGTAGATCTGTGGCCGTCGTGGTGGGGCTCGTCGTACTCGCCGGCAGCCTTTCCGGGACGACGGCCTCGGCCGGGACCGCCGCGGTGTGCGGCACGACGGTGACGGAGTACGCCTCGGCGCCGTCCGGGGCCGTGGTGGTGGATCCGGCGCACGACAGCGAGCTCGCGCAGCGCACGTCGGCCAGCCCGGCGGGCACCACGTTCTGGCTCAAGCCCGGCACGCACACGCTCGGCACCGACGCGTTCGGCCAGGTCCAGCCGAAGGACGGCGACACCTACCTCGGCGCACCGGGCGCGATCCTCGACGGCCGCGGGGTCAACCAGGCGGCGTTCACCGGGCAGGCCAAGGACGTGACGATCCGCGGCCTCACCGTGCGTGGCTTCGCCGCGCCGCAGGACCAGGGCGTGGTGAACCACGACTCCGGCACGCACTGGGTGATCGAGGACAGCACCATCGAGGACAACCGCGGGGCCGCCTTGATGGCGGGCGACCGGCAGGAAGTCCGGCGCAGCTGCCTGAAGGACAACGGCCAGTACGGCATGAACGCCTACCGCGCCGGCGACGGCATCACCGGGCTCGTGCTGGAGGGCAACGAGATCACCGGCAACAACACCGACGACTGGGAGACCAAGTCGCCGGGCTGCGGCTGCAGCGGCGGCGTGAAGTTCTGGGCCGTGAACGGCGCCGACGTCACCGGCAACTGGGTCCACGGCAACCACGGCCCCGGCCTGTGGGCCGACACGAACGACAACGACTTCCTCGTGCAGGACAACGTGATCGAGGACAACGACGCCGAGGCGCTATTCTACGAGATCAGCCACAACCTCACCGTCAGCGACAACGTGTTCCGCCGCAACGGCCTCGTCGCCGGCCGCGCCCGCGCCGCCAAGGGCGACAACTTCCCCGTCGCCACCATCTACCTCTCCGAGTCCGGCGGCGAACCCCGCCTCGGCGCGCGCACCCACCAGATCGACATCGGCGGCAACACCTTCGACGACAACTGGGGCGGCGTCGCCCTGTGGGAGAACGCCGACCGCTTCTGCAACAGCCCGGCCAACACGTCCACGGGCTACTGCACGCCGTTCGCCACGAAGGCCCAGTGCACCGCGCCTGCCATCACGCAGAAGCCGCTGTACGACGACTGCCGCTGGAAAACCCAGAACGTGACCGTGCACGACAACACCTTCACCTTCGACCCGGCACACCTGGGCTGCACGCAGTTCTGCGGCCGCATGGCGGTGCTGTCCAACTACGGCAGCTACCCCGACTGGTCCCCGTACAAGGGCGACGTGGTGCAGCAGGCCATCACCTTCGACCAGAACAACCACTTCAGCGACAACACGTACTCCGGCCCGTGGACCTTTGTCGCCCACGACACCAGCCGGGTCCTCACGCCGGAGCAATGGCAGGCGGGCCCGTACGGGCAGGACCAGGGCAGCAAGTTCTGACGCCGCACATCGCGCCAAGGTCCCGCCAGGGGCGCTCGTCTTCTCGCCCCGCCCCCAATGCGGCATTGGTTGCGCTGAACGCACCCAATGCGGCGTTCGTTGCGCTGAACGCACCGAACGCCACATTGAGGCGCTTTGGCACCTACCCCACCGCCGGCCGGGGTGCATGCCCAACACAAGCCGCCCCCGCGAAGGACTAAACCCCTACAGCCGAGCGGCGATCCGGTCGATGGCGAGCGCCGTGGCCGGGATGATGGTGAGCGCCGCCGCGAAGCCGCCGATGGTGTCGGTCGGGTAGTGGGCGCCGAGGCCGACTTCGGCCCAGGCCATGAGGGCGGCCGCGGCGAGGGCGAGGGCGGCGGTGACGGTGAGCGCGGCCGGGCGGCGGAGGCGGTCGGCCAGGAGGAAGGCGGCGATGAGGGCCAGGGCCGTCGCGAAGGCCGTGTGGCCGCTCGGGTAGGACAGGAAGTGGCCGTGGATGGTGCGGCCGGTGATGGGCTTGAGCAGCGACGTCACGGCGACCGTGAGCCCGCAGCCGACCAGCGTGAGCACGGCCGTGCGGGGGCGGCGGGCGAGCAGCGTGCCGCCGGTGAGGAGCACGATGACGATCGCCGAGCCCACCGGCTCGCCCACGAAGTCCACGGCGGTGGCGATGTACCACCACGGGTCGGGCAGCAGGTCCGGGCCGGGCAGGAGCGGCGTGTCGAACGCCGTGGGCTGGGACTCCCCCGCGAACAGCACGGCGAGCACCACCAGCACGACCAGACCGAGGCCGGCCACGACCAGCACCGGCGTGCGCACGGAAACCGGCAACGCGGGCGGCGCCGCCCGGACGGCGGATCTCATCGAGTGGCGCCGATCAGCGCGGAGCCGGCCGGCGTGCGGTTCGTCGGCGCCCAGGCCACCGGCGCGAAGTCTGCCGGCGGGCAGAGCGTGGGGGTGGTGCTGCGGGAGGTCTGCATGGAGGCGAGCGCCCTTTCAGCCGCGGTGCCCGACCGTGCGGGACCTCTGAGGAAAACGTACGGCTCTCGTCGTCACCTTGGTGTCAAACGGTGGGCGGCGATCGCCGCTTCGTAGCCCTCGACCAGCCGGCGGAAGCCCACCGCCGGGGTGAAGTCCTCGTCGTAGCGCCGGCGGGCGGCGTCGCCCATCTTGCGGTTGCGTTCGGGGTCCGCGACGACGTCGCGCAGTGACTCGGCCAACGAGACCGCCGAGCCCGGTTCGTGAAGCAGGCCCGTGACGCCGTCGGAGATCAGTTCCGGGAACGCGCCGTGGGCAGGGGCGACGGTGGGCACGCCGGCGGCCATCGCCTCGACCACGACGAGCCCGAACGCCTCCAGCCACGCCGAAGGGGCCACCACCGCTGCCGCGGAAGCCGTCAACGCCTGGCACGAAGCCTTGTCCTGCAGGCCCACGTACGAAACGTCCGTGCGCGAAGCGGCCCAAGCCGAGACCTCGTCCGAAAGCGGCCCGGTCCCCGCGATCACCAGCGGCAAGCCGAGCGAACCGCCGAGCCGGTCCCACGCCGCCATCAGCAGCGGCACGCCCTTCTCCTCCGTCAGCCGGCCGAGGAACAGCACGTGGGCACCCTCGCCCGCCCGCCGCACACCCGGATCGGTCACGAAGTTGTGCTTCACGGTCATCCGCGAAGGCGGCATGCCCGCGTCGACCAGCAAGCGCCGCTGGGCGTCGGAGATGCAGAAGAAGCGCGTCACGTCGCTGCGCCAGCGCGAGCGGTTGAGCAGGAGGTTCGCGGCCATCGGCACCGTCGCCGCGGCCGAACCCCGGTAACACCCGTGCCGAACGGCGGGAACGGGCGCGCCGCCCACGCAGTCCGTGCAGATGCGGCCGTCGCGATACAGCGTGCCGGGCGGGCAGACCATGCCGTAGTTGTGCAGCGTCGCCACGACCGGCACGCGCGCGTCCGCGCAGGCCGCCAGCACCGAAGGTGACAGCAGGGGGAACGTGTTGTGGACGTGCACCACGTCCGGCCGCTCGACCTGCAACCGAGCCGTCAGCTCGGCTCGCGCCGACCGGTTCCACGGCACCTGCACCGGCACCAAAGCCTTGCGCGGCAACGACATGGCCGCGATGTCGTCGCTTAGCCGCTCGAACAACGACACGCGAACGCCGCCGGCGGCCAGCAAAGCCGTCTCGGCGTCGACCACGTTGTTCTCCCCGCTCGGCTGCTCCGAGCGGTAGCGGTTGTGGACCACGAGCACCTTCATGCGGGCTGCCCCTTCGGAATGAACTCTTCGTCGGAAGCGGTCCGCACGGTGCCCTGGGCCAGCAGCGACGCGGCCAGCGCCAGGTGGAGCAGGTACGGCGACGCGTCACCGAGCCCGGCCTCGGTGTAGGAGGCGGAAATGCAGTACGTGATCAGGAAGATCGCACACGCGCGGGCCAGCGACGGGGGGCGCAGCACGGCCACGGCGACCAGCACCAGCAGGAACGCCGCGACGATCGCGATGCCCGTGAACCCCTGCTCGTGGTAGACCGCGAGCCAGCTGTTGTCGATCGGCAGGCCGTCGTAGGACTTGTCGGTGAGCCCGACGCCGAAGATGTACTCGTTGACCGTGCGCGGCGCCGCCAGCAGCGCGTCCCACACCTTCGCACGGCCGGTGAGGCTGGAGAAGTTCTCCTCGCTCTGCCCGCGCAGGAACCACGCCTGCAGCAGCCCGCCGAGCACCACCACGGCGAAGCCCGCCACCAGCACGAACGTGGTGAACACCTTGCGCGCGCGGGCGTTCGTCATGGTCAGCGACAGCAGCGCGACCACGAGACCGGCCACGAGACCGAGCGTCGCCGTGCGCGTGTGCGAGAGCAGGAGCAGCCCGAGCGAGGGCACGATCACGATCAACGCGCTTGTCATCGTCGTGCGCTTGCCCAGCCACAGCAGCGCCGCCAGGCCCGCGATCACGGCCGCGTACTGCCCGACCTGCGGCGGCGTCAGCGGCCACACCGCACCCGCGAGCCGGCCGCCGTAGCTCTCCGGCATGGCCTTGCCCGGTGCGATGACGAGCCCGATCGCCACGGACACCAGCACGGCGCTGAACATCTTGATGTGGTGGCGCACGAACGTGAACCCGCCGTTCCACCAGCGCGTGAGCAGCCACAGCGTCGCGAGGAACACCCCGAACCGGAAGCACCGGAACAGCGACCCGAACCCGGCTTCCAGGTGCAGGCTCGCGACAGTGCTCGTGACCAGCAGCAACGTGAGCAGCAGCAGGTACGCGCTCGGCCGGATCTTCAGCCGCGGGTTCAGCGCCAGCGCGATCACGAACGCGGTCATCAGCGCGCCCATGGTCACGAGCTGGCTCACCGCGCGCGGCAGCGGGACCACGGTCTCCGCGCCGGTCGAGCCGAGGGTGTTGAGGATCAGCAACGCCCACGCGGCGCCGACGAGCTTCGGCGTCGGCTCACCCGTCTCCGCCGCCGTCGGTTGCCGGATACTGGTCAGTAGGGCCATATCAGCCTCCCCCACCACGCTCATACGTCGTGCGCGCGTCCTGGTTGTACGGCGCGCCCTCCCACTCGCCGATGCCGAGGACGTGGCTCATGTCGGTGGCGATGAACGTCCACGGCCCCACGTACGCGTTGTCGTGCCAGCTGTTGCCCTGTTTGAAGGTGATCGCGTTCTGCACCACGTCACCCTTGTACGGCGACCAGTCCGGGTAGGTGCCGAAGTTCGACAGCAGGCCCATGCGCCCGCACGTCTCCTCGCAGCCGATCGCCGAGGGCACCAGCGAGAACCGGTTGTTGTGGATGTCCACGCGCTGAGTCTTCCAGCGGCAGTCGTCGTACAGCGGCTTCTGCGCGATCGCCGGCGCCGCGCACTTCGCGGTGTCGGGGACGAGCTTCGTGCAGACGCCGCTGGAGGTGTTGGCCGGGCTGTTGCAGAAGCGGTCGGCGTTCTCCCACAGGGTGATGCCGTTCCAGTTGTTCTCGAACACGTTGCCGTAGATCTCGAGCTTCGACGTACGCGCCGTCACACGCGGCTCGCCGCCGGACTCGGAGATGTAGATGGTCGCGATCGGGAACGAGTCGCCGCGGTCGGCGTAGTCACGGCCGTCGACGAGGTTGTTGCGCCGGATGGTGTTGTTGCGGATCACGGCGTTGTAGCTGGTCTCGTAGGTGATGGCCGAGCTGTCGTTGTTCTCGATGAGGTTGCCCTCGATGAGGAAGTCGTTGTTGTTCGTGTCGGCCCACAGGCCGGTGCCGCGGTTGTCGTGCACCCAGTTACCGATCACGTCGGCGCCGTTGACGGCCCAGAACTTGATGCCGCCGGTGCAGCCGCAGCCGTCGACCTTCTTCTCCCAGTCACCGGTGTTGTTGCCGGTGATCTCGTTGCCGCGCACCACCAGCCCGGTGATGTCGTCGCCGGCGGAGAAGGCGTTCATGCCGTACTGGCCGTTGCGGCGCAGGCAGTTGTCGAGCACCTGCTGCTTGTTGCCCGCCATCAGGGCCGCGCCGTCGTTGTCCTGCAGCGTGGTGTGCTGGATCGTCCAGCCGTCGCCGGAGTCGTGGTTCACCACACCCTCGTCGCGCGGCGCGACGAAGTTCTGCACGGTGAGGTTGGTGATCTTCACGTTCTTGGCGTGACCGGTGAACGCGTACTGGTTGACCTTGCGCCCGTCGAGCACCGCGCCCGGGCCGCCGATGAAGACGTCGCCGTCCTTCGGCTGGACCTGGTCGAACCGGTCGTCACCGAGGTGGTGGCTGCCCGGCGCGAGCCAGAACGTGGTGCCGGCCGGGGCGGTGCGCGTCTTGGCGGCGAGGTCGTCCGGCACCGCCGGGTCCACGCTCACCGCGCCCGCGGGGGCGGTGGCGGGACCGGGCGGCATCTTGTCGCACACCGCCGCCACCGGTCCGGTCGGCGCCGCCGACGTCGCCGCGGCCTGGCTCGAAGCGGCATCGTCGTCGGGCGCGCTCGAGCACCCGGCGAGCACGAGCGGGCACAGCAGACCCAGGAACAGCAAAAGCCTGCTGGTCGATCGCACCGGGTGGATCCTTTCGATCTTTAAAAACTCAACGTGGTGGTCAAGGGTTTCGCGGCCGTGCCAACGCCGATCAACGTGGTCGACGGTTCGCGCCGGCCGAACCCGGCGGAGTACCAGCCGAGCGGCGGGCTCGTCTCGCCGCGGTGCGCGGTCCAGGTCAACGCCGGCGGCAGCGCCAGCGTCGCCGTGTGGCCGGGCCAGCTCAGCCGCGCCGTGCTGCCGTCGAGCGTGACCTCGACGAGCGGGCCGAGGTGGAAGGCCAGCTTGGCCGGCAGCGTCAGGTCGCCGTCGACCTCGTCGAGGATCGTCAGCGTCCGGTCTTCCAGCTCCACGCACCGGCGGTGCACGGCCGGCGCGTACCCGTCGTGCTCGGCGCGCCAGCGCACCGGGCCGACGGCGAGCGTGCGGGTCCGCGCGTGCCGGGTCCACAGGAACGGCCCGCCCGAGGTCGACTGGTCGGTGTCGCCGAGCTGCAGCGTGTTGTGGCCGAGCGTCGAGCGGAAGTAGGAGCGCCACTCGGGTTCGCCGTGGTAGCAGTAGGTGCCCGGGTCGGCGAGGATGTCGACGCCGTCGTGGCGGACCTCGAGCGCCAGCGCGTCCGCGTGGGCGTGGGCGGCGATGGCGAGGAGACCGTGGGGACCGCCGTCGCAGCGGACCCAGATCTCCTCGGGTTCGCCGGCCGGGGTGCGGAGGATCGTCATGCCGGCGTCGAAGAGGTCGTCGATCCGCCGAGGGGGTCGCGGGTCGGCGAGCTCGGGAACCGTGCCGAGCGAAGAGAAAACGACCGCAAGCACCGTGTTGTTCAAGCTGCCCGGCACCTTCGGCCACCACTCCTGCCGGCCGAACAACGCGTCGCCGGTGGCGAGCAGCGAGGCCCAGCGGCTGGTGCCGGTGCCGTCGACGATCAGGCCGTAGCCGTCGTCGGCGTCGCCCTGGCGAGGCGGCCGCAGGCTGGAGTCCACAATGGACGCCAGTGCGTCGCACATCCGCCGGAGCACGAGCCAGGTCGACGTCGGCACCAGCGGCCCGGCTTCCAGCGCGGCCGCGAGGCCCAGCTCCAGCACCAGGCCGTGGTACTCCGTGGCCAGCTCGCGGTTGAGCCCGGACGCGAACGTGTTGGCCTGCAGCTGCGTGTCCAGGGACTTCACGGCCGCGTCGCGCCAGGCGGGCGACTCGGGGAACCAGTCGAATGCGCAGGCGGCCGCCAGCTGTCCGGCGTCCTCGGCGATCACGTGGTTGTTGGCCGACGAACCGCGGCTCGGGAACGCCGCCAGCCAGCGCTGGTGGTGCCAGATCTGGTGCAGCGCCTCGGGGTTGTCCTCGAACAGACCGGACGCGCCGGACCAGCCGTCGAGCAGGCGGCGCACCCAGACCCACGACAGCAGCCGGATGCCCAGTTCGATGCCGCTCACCCAGTGCACGCCGCGCATCGGCGGATTGGCCGCCCACCAGGACTTCAGGTGATCGGCCACGCGGTGGGCGTAGCGGTCTTCGCCGGTGAGCGCGTACGCGGCGGCCAGCACGGTCAGGTGCTGGTGGCGCGAGGGCTCCCAGATCTGCTTGATGTCGCCGACCGTGTCTTCGCTGCGGTAGGCGATGTCGAAGGAGTACGCGTCGGCCGGCGCGTGGCGTCCGGTCTTCGGGTCGAAGGACCAGTCCGGTGTCACGAGGTCAGCGCGCTCCACGCCGAAGTACTCGGCGTGGCCGTCCATCAGCCGCTCGGCCGTGGCCAGCAGCTCCGCGCGCGCCTCGGCCGACACCCCGTCGACGCTCGCCGGCCCGGCGAACGCGCGGTGCGGCAGCCACGTGGCCTTCTGCTTCGCGACCCCGCGCCACTGCTGCTTGCGCAGCGCGTCCGTGGCGCGCCCGGCGACCTCGGCCGGGCTCATGGCCGAAAGTCTTCGCAGGTACCAGGCGGGATCCATCAGCCGAGCACCTCTTTCGGCTCCAGCCGCACCGGCGCGCCGGTTTCGAGGCTGCGGTTCACGGCGAGCGTGGCCAGCGTGGTGTTCACCAGCGACTCGACGCCGATCGGCATCGCGACGCCGGTGGTCAGCGCCGTGACGAACGCGTCGATCTCGGCCTTCTGGCCCTTGTCGCGGCCCTTCGGGATGCGTGAGCTGGCCCAGCGCTTCTTGCCGTACACCGACGCGCGGGCGAAGTCGTCGAACTTCAGCACCTTGCCGTCGGCCAGCACCTCCAGCGTCTCCTTCTGGAACGACGTGGAGCCGCTGGTCACGTAGCTGATGGCGGCGGTGGAGCCGTCGGCGTAGCGCAGCAGCACCTGCAGGTCGTCGTTGCCCGGCGTCGCGGTGGCGTAGACGGAGATCGGGTCGCTGCCGAGGAACCAGCTCACTGTGTCGATGAAGTGGCCGCCCTCGCCGACGAACCGGGAGCCCTCGGAGTCGGCCTGGTTGTACCAGCTGTTGGACTCCAGGCGGCCCGCGTTCACGAGGTACCGCACCGACGCCGGGCCCAACCGGGGACCGAACTGGATCTTGGCCTCGTTGAGCAGCGGCGCGAACCGGCGGTTGAAGCCCACCTGCAGCCGGTTGTTGCCCGACTCCTCGATGGCCTCGACGATCCCGCGCAGCTCCTTCTCCGACAGCGCAAGCGGCTTCTCCACGAACACGGCCTTGCCCGCGAGCAGCGCACGCCGCGTGAGCTCGGCGTGCGAGCTGTGGCGCGTCACCACGAACAGGGTGTCCACGGACTCGTCGGCGAGCAGCGCGTCGAGGTCGGTGGTGGCCTTCGCGAAGCCGAACTTGCGCTTGGCATTCGCGCCCGAGAGCGCCGACGTGGTGACCACTTCGGACAGTGCCACACGGTCCTGCTCCACCAGGTGCGGCAGCAGCATCGACGACGCGTAGTTACCCGCGCCCACGAACCCGACGCGCAGGCGTCCGCGCGGAGTCGCCCGCGTGGTCAGCGCAGCGGGCGGCGCGACCGACGACACCACCGGTTCGGCTTCGCCCTCCGGGCCGGCCGGGTACTGGAAGAGCACCGCGACGGCCTTGAGCTCGCCGTCCTGCAGCGACTTGTACGTCTCCACGGCCGTCGAGAAGTCCGCGGTGTGCGTGATCAGCGGCTCGACGTCGAGCTTGTCGCGCGCGGCCAGGTCGAGGAAGCACTCGATGTTGCGGCGCTCGGTCCAGCGCACGTAGCCGATCGGGTAGTCGCGACCCTCGAGCTCGTATTCGGAGTCGTAGCGGCCCGGCCCGTACGAACGCGAGAAGCGGACGTCGAGCTCCTTCTCGTAGTAGGCGTTCCACGGCAGGTTGAGCGAGATCTTGCCGATGTCGACCACGCGGCCGCGGTCGCGCGCGAGCCGCGCGGCCAGCTCCACCGGGTCGTTGGAGGCGCCGCCCGCGGCCAGGTAGACCTGGTCCACGCCGTGGCCGCCGGACAGCTCCGCGACCGCGCTCTCGATCGTGTCCGACGCCGGGTGCGCGCAGGCCAGCGCGCCGAGCTGCTCGGCCAGCTCGCACCGCGACGGGTCCGGGTCGACGCCGACCACGCGCACCCCGGAGGCGACCAGCAGCTGCACCACGAGCTGCCCGATCAGGCCGAGGCCGATCACCATAGCCAGGTCGCCGAGCTGCGGCTCACCGCGGCGCACGCCCTGCATCGCGATCGAGCCGACCGTGCCGAACGCCGCGTGCCGGGGTTCGAGCCCGGCCGGCACCCGCGCGTAGAGGTTCTTGGGCACCCAGTTGAGCTCGGAGTGCAGCGCGTGCTCGTTGCCCGCGCACGCCACGACGTCGCCCACCGCGACGTCGTCGATCCCCGCGCCGACCTCCACGACCACACCGGCCAGCGAGTAGCCCAGCGGCGTGTAGGAGTCGAGCTTGCTGGTGACCTTGCGGTAGGTGGCGGCGAGGCCGTTGGTGGCGACGCTCTGCATCACCTTGGCGACCTGGTCCGGCCGCGACCGCGCCTTGCCGATCATCGACATGCTCGCCTCGGACACCTTCATCATCTCGGTGCCGGTCGAGATCAGCGAGTACACCGTGCGCACGAGCACGCCGCCCGGCTTGCACGCCGGCACGGGGACGTCGAGGAGGGCCAGCTCCCCGCTCTTGTAGTTCTGCACTACCTGCTTCACAGCACTCCTAGCTGCTCGAAATCGCGGTGGAAGAAGCGGCGCGGTACCAGTACTCGAGGGTCAACACGTGCCAGAGGTGCTTCGCGCGGTCCTGCTGCCCGGCGGCGTCCTCGGCCACGAGCTTCTGCAGCGCTTCGCGTTGCAGGAACCCGGATTCGACGAGCACGCCCTCGTTCACGACCTCCCGCACCAGCGGGGCGAGGTCTCGGCTCATCCAGGCCCGTAGCGGGGCGCTGAAGAGCCCCTTCGGGCGGTAGACGATCTCCTTCGGCAGGATCGCCAGCGCGGCTTCCTTGAGCGCCGCCTTGCCCTGGCGGCCGACGATCTTCTTGTTGCCGGGCACCCGGAACGCCGCCTTGACCACCTCGACGTCGACGAACGGCGTGCGCACCTCGGTGGAGGCGGCCATCGTCGAGCGGTCGGTGTAGGTGAGGTTCAGGCCGGGCAGGAACATCCGCGTGTCGGCCAGGCACATGCGGTTGACGTAGTCACGCAGGTGCTGGTCGTGGTAGGTGTCGGCGTGCTCGGTGAGCACGTCGTCGACGTCGGCGGCCAGGTCCGGGTTCACGAGGTCGAGCAGCTCGCCGCGGTCGTACATCGTGTAGCTGCGCCGGAACGCCGTCTCCTCCGGCAGCTCCGCGAACGACAGGAACCGCTTGGCGAAGCGCACCGTGCGGTAGCCGCGGCTGGCGGACGCGACCGGCAGGCGGTCCACGACGGTCTCGATGGGCTTGCGCACCAGGCCCGGAACGCGTTGGTAGCGCAGGGCGAGCTGGTTCGCGTAATGCTTGCGGTAGCCGGCGAACATCTCGTCGGCGCCCATGCCGGACAGCATCACCTTCACACCGGCCTCGCGCGCGGCCGAGCAGATGAGGAACGAGTTGATGGCCGCGGGGTCGCCGATGGGCTCGTCCAGGTGGTAGGTCATGCGCGGCAACAGGTCGAGCACCTGCGGCGCGATCTCGATCTCGTGCAGGTCCACGCCGAACTGCTTGGCGACGATCCGGGCGTACTTCAGGTCGTCCGGCATCGCCTCGAACTTGGCGTCCTCGGCGCGGAAACCGATGGTGTAAGCCGAGATCCCGGGCTGCCGGCGCGCGGCGAGCGCAGTGAGGTAACTGGAGTCCAGGCCGCCGGAGAGGAAGGTGGCGACCGGGACGTCGGAGAGCAGGTGCTTGCTCGTGGAGTCGGCGATCACCTGGTGCAGGTCGACGTCGCCGCGATAGGCCTCGCCTTCCTCGGCGACCTGACGCAGCGACCAGTACGCGCCGCGCTCGCTCGTGCCGTCGGGACGGAAGCGCACCCACGTGCCGGGCTGCAGCTTCTCGACCTCGCGGTACGCGCACCGGCTGTCGGGCACCCAGTAGTACAGCAGCGACGCGATGAGTGCCGCTTTGTCGACTTCCAGCGTGCCGCCGAGCTCGGTGGCCAGTGCCTTGAGCTCCGAGGAGAACGCGACGCCACCGTTGCGCTGCACGAAGAACAGCGGCTTGATGCCCAGCTGGTCGCGCACCAGCGTGAGCTCACCGGTGCGTTCGTCGAAGACGCCGAACGCGAACATCCCGCGCAGCCGCGGCAGGCAGTCGACGCCCCACTCGCGCCACGCCCGCAGCAGCACCTCGGTGTCGGACGTGCCGCGGAACCGCACGCCCTTGCCCTCCAGCTCCGCGCGCAGCTCGGGCGCGTTGTAGAGCTCGCCGTTGTACGTCAGCGCGAGCCCCTCGGCCACCATCGGCTGCGCGCCCGTCTCGGACAGGTCCACGATCGACAGCCTGCGGTGTCCGAAGTGGACTTCCCCGGCGCCGGCCCGGTGGTCGTAGCGACCCGAACCGTCGGGCCCGCGGTGCGCGAGGCACTTCGTGAGCCGATCGGTGAGCGGGCCGCCGTCCGGCCAGTGGTAGGCACCTGCGATGCCGCACATGTGCGTGACCCTCTCTAGCTTTCCGGACCGGACTGGACGGGCGCGAACTTCTTGGTCGGCATCTCGGAGTTGCCGGGCTCGGACTTGCGCTGTTCCGGCGCGCGCTCTTCGGGCTTGCGCGGCACGGGGCTCAGCCGACGCGTCGGCGCTTCGAGGTGGTCCTTCTTCTCGGCCGGCATGACCGGATTGACGACCGAAGCCTCGACAGTCGTCTCGCTGTCATGCTCCACCGGCCAGTCGATCGGCTTCTCCGGCTCCTGCTCGACGAACTTCCGCGGCGGCTTCTCGATCTGCTTGGCCGCGACGACGGACGCACGCCCGCGCAACGCGGTGTGCAGCCCGTCCCACAACGTCCCGTCGGTCTGGTCCTTCGGGTCCGGATCGACGAGCACCACGCCCAGGATCGGGATGCCGCAGTCGGCGAGCTGCCGGGCCACCGTGTGCAGCCACAGTGTGTTCGCGTGGCCCGAGCGCACGACCAGCACCGTCTCCGTGCCGAGATATTCCAGGTCCGTCCACGCCGTGCCCGGCGCGACCGTGCCGACACCGAGCCGGTAGACCGCGCGCTTGATCGACGGGTCCCCGACCTCGACCACCTTCACGTCGCCGGCCACGGTCAGCCGTTTCGCGTCGTGGCGCGGCAGGTCGTCGATCACCACGACCGGCCCGTCCTCGGCCAGCTCCGCCGCCATGTCCACCGCGAGCCCCGCGGCCACGCCGGGCGCCCCGAGCTCCAGCAACGACAGCGGCCCACGTTCGGCCCGGGCCGCCCGCACGAGCGTCACGGCCACGCGCTTGCGTTCGACCACCGGCTTCGACTTGGCCCACAGCCGCTTCGGGCCGCGCAGCTTCGACGGCAGCTGCGCGATCACCGACGCACCGAGGTGCTCGGAGACCTCGCGCCGCAGCACCGGCCGGTCGCGCACGAGCGCGGTGACCATCGCCAGGGCCAGCCCGAGGGCGAGCCCCAGTGCGAAGCCGATGGCGCCGTTGGTGGCGGCCGTCTTGAGGAACGACACCTTCTGGATCGCCGGCGCGTCCACGATCTGCGTGCCCGCGGCCACCTGCGGAGTGCCGATGCCCGCCTGTTGCGCCTGGTTCTGCAGGTCGGCGATCTTCGACACGAGGTCCGCGCGCTGCGTGTACAGCTGCTCCAGCGTGCCCGCGTTGGCCCGGTTGCCCTTGTCCGCTTCGGCGGCGGCCTGCGCGTCGATCTGCGCCAGCTGCTGCTGTGCCTGGGTGCGCTGATCGGTCAGCGCCTTGGCCTGCGCGGTCGCCGCTGCCTGGTTGCGTTGCACGTGGTCGGCGATGAAGGCGTCGGCCAGCGCCTTGGCCTTGGCGACGGCGTCGTCCTTGGTCTTGGCCGTCACCGTCACCTGCATGACGTTGTTGGTCAGGCCGAGGCCGGTGTAGTCCTTCAGGAAGTCTTCGGTCGTCTCGGTGCTGTGCACCTTCTGCAGTGCGGCCGACGCGATCTTCGCGGTCTCCAGCACGGCGACGTCGGTGCGCATCAGCGTGCCGCTGTCGGTCGGCGAGTCGTCCGGGTGGATCACGATGATCTTGGTGACCGCGGTCGGCGGGGCCGGCAGCAGCACGGCCACCGCACCGCCGAGCACGAGGCCCAGCAACGCGAAGGTGACCCACAGCCGGCGGTGCCGGCGCACGGCGACGACGAGCCGCTGGAAGTCGATCAGCGGCGGCGAGGAATTCTGCGAACCGGTCACGACGAACCTGCCATCACGTCACGGTCCACCGGGACCTGGGGTGGATCCGCCGAGGCGGGGTCTCTGCGTGGTTTCCCGGTGACGCGGACCTGACGCGTGAGCACGGCGCCGAGCACCTCGTGGCCCGCGTCGGCGCACGCCTCGGCGATCGTCACGAGCTCCCACGCGCTGCGGCTGCCGACCGAGAGCACCACGAGCACGCCTGCGGTGCCGTCGGGCACGGTCGGCTGCGCGCCGGAGCCCACGGTGACCTCCGTGATCGTCAGCTCCACCCGCACGCGCTCGGTTTCGGCGACCTTCGCGAACTGCGCCGCGGCGCGCCGGGCCGCGCTGTCGCCGGCGGCGACGAGCACGAGCAGCCGCAGCACGCCGTCGCGGTCGGTGCCCAGCCGGGCGAACACCCGGCGGTAGCGCACCTCGCGGCTGGCCGCGTCGGCCGAAGCCGGCACCTCCGGCAGGTTCCACGGCTTGTCGCTGCCCGTGATCCGGCGCAGCACACCCCGGAACCCGCCGACGCTCTCGCGCTCACCGGTCTCCGGCACGTCGACGCTCGCCAGCACCGGCGCGCCCAGCGCCGAGCCGATCTCCGTCTCGCTGCGCGGACGGCGGTCGCTGCGCGCGCCGAAGAGGTAGCTGAGCAGGCCGATGAGGAAGAACAGGATCGCGCCGCCGCCGGCGAGCTGCGGCAACGTGGGCGCGGCGGCGGAGGTCGGCTTCTCCGACGGCCCCATCACGACCATGTTCCCGGCGCCCGTGGCCGCGTCGGCCGCGTCGAGGTTGTTCATCGCCTGCTCCAGCGAGGTGCGCAGGCCTTGCAGCTCCGTGCGGACCTGCACGCCCTCCACCGTCTGGCCGTCGGACACCGAACGGGACAGGTCGAGGATGCGCTGGTTGGTCTGCGCCACCTGCTGGCGCAGCGCCTCCCGCTGCTCCTGCGCGAGCTGCGCCGACGAGCCGGCCGAGTTGGACAGCAGCTGCGTGGAGTACTTCACGAACTCCTGCGCCACCTGATCGGCCAGCTGCTGCGCGTGCGCCGGGGTGTCGCTGCTCGCGGTGATCGCCACGACGTTGCCCTGCGCCACCGAGGCCGTGACCTTCTTCTGGAGGTCCGGACCGCTGTCCCGCATGCCGAGCGCCGCGGCCGCGCGGTCCAGGACCACCGAGCTGGTGGCCACCTGGGCCTGCGTCAGCAGCTCGTCGGCCTGGCGCGGGCCCTGCAGCAGCACGCTCGCCGTGGTCTCGTACCCGGGCGACAGCACGACTGAAGCCCCCGCACCGACGCCCGCCCCCACGACCACCAGGATCAGCAGCGCCCTCCAGCGTCTGCGCAGAACCTGCCCCACCATCGAAAGTCGTACCGTGTCGTCACTCAAAACCGGGGTCTCCCCTCCGAAAGTGGCGTACCGGTCACTGACCCCGTCGTCGTGCTGGAGGCGTTGGTTACACCGAACGCACGAACCTTGTTCAAACCGCGATCAAGCACAGGAGCTCAGCGCACAGCCCGCTCATACGCCGCGAGCAGCGCTTTCTGCGAGTTCTCCCAGGCCAGCGGCCCACTGACCCGCGCCTTGCCGAGTTCGCCCATCCGGACGCGCATCTGCGGGTCGTCGAGCAGCACGGCGACGAGCTTCGCGAACTCGGTCACGTCGTTGGCCGGCGCGTAGAGCGCGGCTTCCCCCGCGGACACGCGGGCCTCACGCAGCTCGAACGAGACGATGGGCTTGCTCATCGCCATGTACTCCATGATCTTGTTCATGGTCGACACGTCATTGAGCGGATTCAGCGGGTCGGGCGAAAGGCACACGTCGGCCGCGGACAGGTAGCGCAGCAGGTCGGCGTCGGACACGCGGCCGGTGAACTCGACCTGGTTTTCCAGGCCCAGTTCCTTCGACAGCGCCACCACGTCGTCGAACGCGTCGCCGGCACCCACGAACACGGCGTGCCAGTCGTCGCGGCCGATCTCGTCGCGCAGGGAAGCCAGCGCGCGCAACGCGTAGTCCACGCCGTCCTGCGGCCCCATCACGCCGAGGTAGCAGAGCAGGTGTGGTTTGCCGCGTTTGAGCTCCGGCTCCGCCGGCACCTCGTGGAAGCGTTCGACCACGGGCGCGCTGCGGACCACGAACACGTCCTCGGGCCGCTTGCCGCCGCGGATGAGGGCGACCTGGCGGTAGCTCTCGTTGGTGGCGATCACGACGTCGGCCGCGCGGTACGTGGAGCGTTCGAGCGCGCAGACGCCGCGGTAGAGCAGGTCCTGGCCGCGGTCGAAGCGCGACAAGTACAGCTCCGGCACAAGGTCGTGCTGGTCGAAGATGAACTTCGCGCCCTGGCGCTTGAGCATGCGCGCCACGAGGAACAGCAGGTCCGGCGGGTTGCAGGCGTGGACCACGTCGACCGGGCCGACCTTGCGGGCCAGCCGGAACGTGTGCCAGACGGCGGAGCCGTACTCCTGCACGTAGCCCGCGGGGCCGCCGGTCGCGGCCTTGAGCGGGTAGCGGTGGATGTGCACGTCGTCGATGACGGCTTCGGGTTCGGTGTCGCGTTTCGTGCCCTGCGGGCAGATCACGTGCACCTCCCAGCCGGCGTCGCGCAGCGTCTGGCACTCCTGCCACACGCGGCGGTCGAACGGGACCGAGAGGTTCTCGACCAGGATCAGGGCTTTTTTCTTGTCACCAGGCAAGGCCGACGTATCCCTCTTCGGCCCGGCGCACCTCGGCGTCGGGGAGGCGGACGAGGTCGACGAGCGTCTGCTCGCCGCCGTGGGGAAGAGCGGCCAGCACGGCCGGGTCGGCGGTGCCGACGAGGCACACCTCGGCGTGCTCCAGCACCTCTTCGACCGAGCCCGCGAGCAGCTGGCCCAGGTGCGGCAGCCGGCTCTCGATGTACTCGCGGTTGGCGCCCATCAGGCGCGACAGGCTCACGTTGGCGTCGTAGATCTTGAGGTCGAAGCCCTTGCCCAGCAGCCGCTCGGCCAGCTCGACGAGCGGGCTCTCGCGCAGGTCGTCCGTGCCCGGTTTGAACGATAGGCCGAACAGGCCCACCTTGCGCTTGCCGGTGCGCGCGACGAGGTCGAACGCCCGCTGCAGGTGATCTTCGTTCGACGGCAGCACGTGCTCGAGGATCGGCACCGACACGTCGGCGCGGCGCGCGGCGTAGACCAGTCCGCGCAGGTCCTTCGGCAGGCAAGAACCACCGAACGCGAAGCCCGGGCGCAGGTACGCGGGGCTCACGTTGAGCTTGCGGTCGGCGAGGAAGACGTCCATCACCTTGTGCGAGTCGAGCCCGAGGGCGCGGCACACGGCGCCGAGCTCGTTGGCGAAGCCGATCTTCAAGCCGTGGAAGGCGTTGTCGGCGTACTTGGTCATCTCCGCGACCGGGATCGGCACGCGGAAGACGTCGCCGGGCAGGCCCGTGTACAGCTCGGCCACGATGTCGCCGCTGGCGCTGTCGAGCTCGCCGATCACGGTCTTGGGCGGGTCGAAGAAGTCGCGCACGCTGGTGCCCTCGCGCAGGAACTCCGGGTTAACCGCCACACCGAAGTCGACGCCCGCGGTGCGGCCGCTGGACTTCTCGAGGATCGGCACGAGCAGGTCGAGGCAGGTGCCCGGCAGCATCGTGCTGCGGAAGACGACCGTGTGCCGGCGCTCTTTGGATGTCACAGCCTTGTGCGCCAACGCTTCGCCGATCTCGTCGGCCACGCGTTCGAGGTACTCGGTGGAGAGGCTGCCGTTGGGCGCCGAAGGCGTGCCCACGCAGACCAGCGACACGTCGGTCGCCGCCACCGCCTCGGCCACGTCGGTGGTCGCGCGCAGCGCCCCCGACGCCACCACCTGGGCCGTCAGCTCACCGATGCGTTCCTCGACCACCGGCGCGTTGCCGCGCGTCACCAGGTCGACCTTCACCGGGTTCACGTCGACCCCGACGACCTCGTGCCCGTTCCCCGCCAGACAGGCCGCGGACACACACCCCACGTACCCCAGCCCGAAGACACTGATCCTCACGCTTGAACCTCCGCCCGCATTCGCTGATCCCTTGGTCGGCGCGCGGACGCAGTTCGTTACCCGTTCAGGCCAGTGGAGAAATGGCAACCGGATTTGCGTATCGATTTTGCGCTGTTTCGGCAGTGTTTCAGCTCGGCGTAGTGGTCTCGACAACATTTCCCGTTGTCGTAGCGCCATTTCGGCCAAGAAGCGACGAAGCGCCGAGGAAGCTCGACAAAGCTTCCCCGGCGCCCGTTGTGCCGTCAGTTCAGTTGTTGTTCACGAACGTGCTCGCGAGACCCTGACCCGTGCTCGTGGCCGTGCCGTGGTTCTCGATCGGCGAGACCTTCGAGTTCTTGAAGCAGATGTAGGTCACGCCGGAGTCGGTACCACCGTTGGACGGGTCGGGGTTGATGCCGAGGTCCTTGGCCGTCGCGTACGAAGCCTCGCCGATGATCCCGGTCGGCCCGGTGTCACCGATGACGGTGTATTCGACTTTTCCGTTGTAGATCACCGCGCAACTGCCGCCACCCTTGAGCCCGGAAGAGCTGTAGTTCCACGTGCCGCTCGAACTCGGCACGACGATGTAAGGCAGCGTCGCGGCGTTCAGCGGCTTTCCGTCGCTCTGGTGGAACGCCGTGTCGCCCTGGAAACAGCAGTCGGTGTTCTCGTTGCACTGCGAAGTGCGCTGCCCGTCGCAGTCGATGTCCATGTCGGCCTTCCAGAACACAGCCCCGTTCGCGTCGCACACGGCGACGGTCTTGGACCCGGCGTCCTCGTCGGTCTTGTACTTGCCGTTCGAGATCTGGTTGCAGCTGTTGGTCTTCGCCAGCAACTGCGCCGCCGTCGGCCCGGCCGCCGGCGCCGCGGCGACCTGCGCGTGGTCCGGCCCCGCCGGCCCGGCCGACGCCGACGCCACCGCCGCCGGCATCACCGCGGCGGCGACCGCCATGGCTGCGAACAGGATCAGCTTCCTCATCGAGGCTCCCTGTCAGTCAAGAGACGTTAGTTAGGAAAGTTTCCTTACTGATTGCGGCGTAGCGCACAGGATGCCCCCGGACGCACACGGTGACAAGACTTCGCCCGTCAGTGGTTTTCCCACCGGTTGCAGACATTTGACGAAACCGCTGGTACAACCACAAAACCGTTCGCGAACCCCGAAAACCGAAGTCCCGAACACCGGCACACACCCACCGCAGCGAACGCCACCCACCACCGCACGCCGACAACGCAGCAGCCCCCCACCGCCCGCCCACCGCAGCGAACGCCACGCACCCGCCGCAGCGGACCCCCACCCACCAACGGAAGCCGACAACGCAACGCACCCCAGCACCCAGCCCCCGCCCGGCACCCCGATCCGAAGCCTCCCTGCGGCACAATCCAGCTTCGGGGTGCTCCCCAACGCAAGCCGCCCTGCGAGGACCGAAACCTCAGAAGGACCGAAAACTCAGAAGTCCAGCAACCCCGTCAGCCGACCAGGCCACCGCCCATACCGCCCCACCAACACACCCTCAGCCCACTTCCGATCAAGGTCATGGCGCACCTCAACCCGATGCTGCAACCACTCCCCACCCCGAACCCCCGAACCCCCAGGCCCCGACCCGGCATACACCCGCGTCGCCCCAGCAGCTCGCAACCGCCCCAACACCCGCCGATCCACCCGGCGCCCGGACAGCGAGTACCGGCACACCGCCCGCCCACTCAGCTCCCCCAGCAACCGCGGCGCCGCATCGAGCTCCCGCCGCAGCACGCGTTCCTCGAACCGCCGCGCACCGAACCGATCCCAGCCGTGCGAGCCGACGTCCATCCCGGCGGCAACCAGCGAACGCAACCCGGCCCGGTCCACGAACCCCCGCGACCCGACCCGGCCGGCGAGCGGGAAGAACTCCCCGCGCAGCCCACGCTCCACCAACCGCGGCAATGCGACCTCGACATCCGAGACGTTCCCGTCGTCGAAGGTCAACCGTGATTCAGGGCACTTCGCGACGACGTCCAGCAAGGTCTCGAACTGCTCCACCGTGATCCAGCGCTCGTCTTCGCCCGGATCGAGCGCGCGCTGGGGCCTGCCGATGCCGTGCACGGTGAAGTTGACCATCGCACCTCGTCCCGGTTCGGAGCGTCGGACCTCCTGTTCTCGATTAATCGACTTGGCAAATGGAGTAGTTACACTATCTACACAAAGTTATTTGCGAATCTCCAAAGTGCAGCACTTCGGCCCGCCGCCGGCCTTCCGCAGTTCGGAAATATCCAGGTAGACGGGCTCGTAGCCCCGCTCGGCCAGCTGCGCGCCCAGTCCGACGGCCTCCAGCGGCAGCACGACGTTGCGCCCGTCGGAGACGCCGTTGAGGCCGAAGCACTCGGCGTCGGCCGCCGTGGCTATTACGGCGTCGGGGAACAGGCGCCGCAGCACGCGCTGCGAGCCGGGCGAGAAGGCCTCCGGGTAGTAGGCGATCTGCGCGGCCGTCGTGTCCGTCGCTTCGGTGAGGACGAACAGCGCCGTGTCCAGGTGGTAGTAACGCGGGTCGACGAGGCTCAGCGACACCACGGGCACGCCGAGCACCTCCTGCGCCTCCGCGTGCGCGGCCGGGTCGGTGCGGAAGCCGGTGCCGGCGAGCAGCAGCCTGCCCGTCCAGGCGAAGTCGCCCTCGGCTTCGTTGATCCGCTCGGGCATGGTCAGGTCGCGGTAGCCGTGCTCCACGAACCAGCGGCGGAAGTGCTCGGCCTCGGCCGCGCGCTGCGGCGCCCGGAAGCGCGAGCCGAGCACTCGCCCGTCCACGACGGTGCCCGAGTTTGCGGCGAACACCATGTCGGGCAGGCCGGGCTGCGGCTCGATCTCCTCGACCGTGTGGCCGAGACGGCGGTAGGTGTCGCGCAGCTCGGTCCACTGCGCCACCGCGACGTCGGCGCTGACCGGCTGCGTCGGGTCCATCCACGGGTTGATCACGTAGTCCACCGCGAAGAACCGCGGCGGGCACATCAGGTAACGGCGGGTGGTGGGCACTCGCTGCACAGACTCTGCCTGCATGATTGAAGGGTAAGGTCGACCTAACCGCGCAATCAATCGCTGTTCGCTGCGCACATACCTGCTAAACATTGCGTGTGAACACCATCGACCAGCGAATCGTTTCCTGCCTGGTGGCCAACGCGCGGTCCAGCTACGCCGAGATCGGCAAAGTCGTCGGGCTGTCCGCCCCGGCAGTCAAGCGCCGCGTCGACCGGCTGCTGGAGACGGGCGTGCTGCGCGGCTTCACGGCGGTCGTCGACCCGGAGGCGCTCGGCTGGGGCACCGAGGCTTTCGTGGAGGTGCACTGCCAGGGCAACGTCACGCCCGCCCGCATCCGCGCGCGGCTCGAACCACTGCCGGAGGTCGTGGCCGCTTACACCGTCTCGGGCGCGGCCGACGCGATCGTGCACCTGCGCGCCGCCGACATCCACCACCTCGAGACGGCGCTCGAACGGCTGCGCGGGCTGGAGATCATCGACCGCACCGTTTCGACCGTCGTCCTGTCGCGGTTGCTCGAACGCCCGCCGAACCCGCAGAGCTGACCGGCTGGACCGGACAACCGGCCCGGGCTTCATCGGGAACTCGAATGAACTTATCCACATGCCGGGACACGGATGCGGGACCAGTCCATTCGGTGGCATCGTCCATGCCACAGACCGGGAAATCCGGTTTGTGTGGCCCATCGGTGGGAGACGTGCGTCACTGCGGTTCCCCCGGAAATCCCGTTACCATCGGTTACAGGTAACAAAGGGCGCCCGCCGCCGGTGACGGGATGAAGGCCTCCACTCCGGGTACCCCACACTTCGGGAACTCCCGAGTCCTCGACGAGTAACCTCGGGGGAGGCCTGGTGATCCAGCCGACATCGCCGGGCGGGCGTTTCCCCGGGGGCCGACCCGGGGTCGCAGCACGTCGGGAGAGAGGGATTCCCTGACCCATGAGCACGAGTGCGAACGGCGGTCCGGGAAGCACGGCGGCCGGCAACGGTCACAGCAGCGCTTCCCTGACCAGCTCGAGGTCGACCGAAGTCAGCAAGCTGGACCGGGTGGTCATCCGGTTCGCCGGTGACTCGGGCGACGGCATGCAGCTGACGGGCGACCGGTTCACGTCCGAGGCCGCGGCCTTCGGCAACGACCTGTCGACGATGCCGAACTTCCCCGCCGAGATCCGCGCACCACAAGGCACGATCCCGGGTGTCTCGTCGTTCCAGGTGCACTTCGCCGACTACGACATCCTCACGCCCGGCGACCGGCCCGACGTGCTGGTGGCAATGAACCCCGCGGCGCTGAAGGCGAACCTGCGTGACGTCCCGCAGGGCGGCACGATCATCCTCAACACCGACGAGTTCTCCAAGCGCAACCTCGTGAAGGTCGGGTACGACAACGACCCGCTCGACGACGAGACGCTGTCGGCCTTCCAGGTCCACCGGGTCGCCATGTCGACTCTGACGCAGGGCGCGCTCGCCGACACCGGCCTCGGCAAGAAGGACGCCGAGCGGTGCAAGAACATGTTCGCGCTCGGGCTGCTGTCGTGGATGTACCACCGGCCGACCGAGGGCACGGAGCGGTTCCTGCGCGAGAAGTTCGCCAAGAAGCCGGACATCGCCGAGGCCAACATCCTGGCCTTCCGCGCGGGCTGGAACTACGGCGAGACCACCGAGTCGTTCGCGACGACGTTCGAGGTGGCGCCGGCGAAGCTCGACCAGGGCACCTACCGGCAGATCACCGGCAACACGGCGCTCGCGTACGGGATCGTGGCGGCCGGGCAGCAGTCCGGGCTGCAGATCCTGCTCGGCACCTACCCGATCACCCCGGCGTCGGACATCCTCCACGAGCTGTCCAAGCACAAGAACTTCGGCATCATCACCTTCCAGGCCGAGGACGAGATCGCCGGCATCGGCGCGGCGCTGGGCGCCTCGTACGGCGGCGCGCTGGGCGTGACCTCGACGTCCGGCCCGGGCATCGCGCTGAAGTCGGAAACCATCGGGCTCGGCGTGATGACGGAGCTGCCGCTCGTGGTCATCGACGTGCAGCGCGGTGGTCCGTCCACCGGTCTGCCGACGAAGACCGAGCAGGCCGACCTGCTGCAGGCGATGTTCGGCCGCAACGGCGAGTCGCCCGTGCCGATCATCGCGCCGCTGTCGCCCGCCGACTGCTTCGACGCGGCGCTGGAGGCCACGCGGATCGCACTGAAGTACCGCACGCCGGTGCTGCTGCTGTCCGACGGCGCGATCGCCAACGGCTCCGAGCCCTGGCTCGTCCCCGACGTCGAGGACCTGCCCGACCTTCGCGTCGAGTTCGCCACGGAACCCAACTCCGACAACGACTCCGGCGAGTTCTGGCCCTACGTGCGCGACCCGGAGACACTCGCGCGCGAGTGGGCCGTGCCGGGCACGCCGGGGCTGCAGCACCGCATCGGCGGCCTCGAGAAGGCCGACCGGACCGGGCACATCTCCTACGAACCCGACAACCACGACAAGATGGTGCGGCTGCGCCAGGCCAAGATCGACGGCATCGACGTGCCCGACCTGGTGGTCGACGACCCGTCGGGCGGCAAGGCGCGCGTGCTCGCGCTCGGCTGGGGCTCGTCCTACGGCCCGATCGGCGCGGCCTGCCGGCGCGTGCGCAAGCTGGGCATGCCGATCGCGCAGGCGCACCTGCGTCACCTCAACCCGCTGCCCGCGAACCTGGGCGACGTGCTCCGGGCCTACGACAAGGTCGTGGTGCCGGAGATGAACCTGGGCCAGCTCGCGCTGCTGCTGCGCGGGAAGTTCCTGGTCGACGTGCGCTCGTACACCAAGGTGGCGGGGCTGCCGTTCAAGGCCGAAGAGCTGCAGAACGTGTTCGCCGACATCATCACCAGCACCGTTCCGGAGGGCGTCAAGTGACCGCCATCGACCTCGGACTGCCGCAGCTCGGTGGTCTGGACCTCGTCCCCACCACCGACGAACCGCAGAAGGCCAAGGACTACAAGTCGGACCAGGAAGTGCGCTGGTGCCCCGGCTGTGGTGACTACGTGGTGCTCAACGCCGTGCAGTCGTTCCTGCCGACGCTGGGCCTCAAGCGCGAGAACATCGTGTTCATCTCGGGCATCGGCTGCTCGTCGCGCTTCCCGTACTACCTCAACACCTACGGCATGCACTCGATCCACGGCCGCGCGCCGTCGATCGCGACCGGCCTGGCCACCACGCGCCCGGACCTGTCGGTGTGGGTCGTCACCGGCGACGGCGACGCGCTGTCCATCGGCGGCAACCACCTGATCCACGCGCTGCGCCGCAACGTGAACATCAAGATCCTGCTGTTCAACAACCGGATCTACGGCCTGACCAAGGGCCAGTACTCGCCGACGTCGGGCCAGGGCATGGTCACCAAGTCGACCCCGATGGGTTCGGTGGACACGCCGTTCAACCCGTTGTCGCTGGCGATCGGCGCCGAGGCGTCGTTCGTGGGCCGCGCGCTGGACTCCGACCGCAAGGGCCTCACCGAGGTCCTGGAGGCGGCGGCCCGCCACCGCGGCTCGGCGATCGTCGAGATCTACCAGAACTGCCCCATCTTCAACGACGGCGCCTTCGACGTCCTGAAGGACAAGGACGAGGCCGCGTCCCGGCTCATCCCGCTGAAGGCGGGCGAGCCGATGCGCTTCGGCGCCGAGGGCGAGTTCGGCGTCCGCCGCGGCGAGTGGGGTGGCCTGGACATCGCCAAGGTGAGCGACATCGGCGAGGACAACGTGGTCGTCCACGACCCGACCATCGCCGACACGTCGTACGCCTTCGCGCTGACCCGCCTGGGCGACCAGAACCTGACGCACGTCCCCACGGGCATCCTGCGCCAGGTCGAACGCCCCACCTACGACGACGGCGCCCGGGCCCAGGTGGAAGAGGCCCGCGCGGCCCGCAAGCCCGACCTGCAGGGCCTCCTGCGCGGCAAGGACACCTGGACGGTGGTTTAAAGTCTCCGAGTTTGACCAAAAAGGCCGCTGCCCACAACGGGGCAGCGGCCTTTTTGGTCTGTCTACAACGGATTAGCTCAAGGGCCTGAAGCCGACGCGCTCGGCGTCAGCGGAAGTCCTGAACCACACTTCGGCGACCATGCGTGGGAACTGTGGCGATTCCTCGGTGCAGTACCGCAACGCCGTGACGCTGGCCTTGACCGTGAAGGCGTCCGACGGGCGGCCGCCGCCGGGGCGGGGCATGGCGGAGCCGGGGCCGAAGGGGCCGGGCGGCACGGAGTCCTCGCCGGTGTCGCGGGCCGGGGGTGGTTCCGGGGCGGCCATGGCGGCGACCTGGTTGGGCTGCACCGACGGCTCGAACAGCGAACCGCTGTGCGCGCCCGTGAGGTCCGGCTCGCGGCGTTCGACCGGGCGCATCGACGGCTGGATCGGCCGCGGCGGGTCGAAGCCGCCGCGCGGGGATTCGCGGGGCTGGCGCTTGGGCAGGCCGCCGGACTCCAGGGGTTCCTCTGTGGACTCTTCGGGCTCGTCGACTGCGGCCGCGGGCTGCGCCATGGCCGGCGTCAGGTGCTCAGTGGACTCCGGCTCGTCGAGGTAGTCGCCGCCCGGCGCGTCCTCGAACGGCGAGCGCTCCGGCAGTTCCTTCGAGAACCAGTCCGATTCGGACTGATCCGCCGCGGGCGCGGGCTGGAACAGCGACACCGGCTCGTCGGGCACGACGGGCGGGTCCAGGCGGCTCTCGAACGACGACGTGGTCTCGAACGGTTCGAGCTTGCTCTCGAACGGTTCCACCGCACGGTGGTAGCCGCTGCCGTGGTCCTCGTCCTCGAGTTCTACCGCGTGGTGGTACCCGCTGTCCGGCTCGCGCGAGACCGGGCTGAGGTACTCCGTCGCGGCCGCGCGGTAAACGTCGCCACTGTCCACGGAGGACGCCAGGGCCGGCTCGTCCGCTTCGGGCGAAGCGCCCGGCTCCGGCGCGGTGCGGTATTCGGCGTCGTACTCCGCCTCCGGGTCGAACCCGGCGGGCGGCGCCGCGGCGATCAGCTCGGTCGGCGCGTGCTCGCGCTCGTCGCGCGTCCACGCCGGCTCGCTGTCCGGCTCCGCGAGATCGGACGTGAACCCCAGCGGTTCCGAAGCCACGGGCGCGTCGACCGGCGGCAGCACCGACGTCCGGCCCGACGCGGCGGCCAGCGCGGCCGCATTGGCCGGGGTGCGCGCGTTCTCGGCGTGCGCCGACGCCAGCGCGTCTTCCAGCTCACGAATGCGCTTGCGCGCCGGCAACACGAGGACCAACCAGGCCACGAGCGCGCCGACGAAGAACGCCAGCAGGCTCCACAGCCAGACTTGTCCGAAAATGGACATCTTCTCTGCCCCTTTTAATGCGTCCGCGCGACCAGGTAGTCGGCCACCGATTCGCAAGCGTCTCGCGCAGGGGAAGCGGGCAGCGCTGCGAGCTCGGCACGTGCCCGGGAAGCGTAGTCGGAAAGGGTGACGCGCGCGCGTTCGAGTCCACTCGAGCGGCGCAGCAGCTCGAGGGCCTCGGCGACCACCTCGTCCTCGGCGATCGGGCCGGCCAGCAGCTCCACGAGCCGCGGGTCGGTGTCCGGGTCGGCCAGCGCGTAGAGCATGGGCAACGTGCGCACGCCTTCGCGCAGGTCCGTGCCCTGCGCCTTGCCGAGCTCGTCGGACGGCGACGCGATGTCGATGATGTCGTCGGAGATCTGGAACGCCGTGCCGATGATGTCGCCGAACCGGCGCAGCGCCTGGATGTACTCCTCGGGGGCGCCGGACATCATGCCGCCGAAGCGCCCCGACGTCGCGATCAGCGAGCCGGTCTTCTGCGCGATGACGGTGAGGTAGTGCTCCACGGGGTCGTCGCCGGGGCCGGGGCCGACCGTCTCGCGCATCTGGCCGGTCACGAGCTCGCCGAACGTCTCGGCGATGATCCGCGCCGCGTCCGTGCCGAGGTCGGCCACCAGGCGCGAGGCGTGGGCGAAGAGGAAGTCGCCGGTCAGGATCGCGACGGTGTTGTCCCAGCGCGCGTTCACGCTCTCCGCGCCGCGCCGCATGGTCGCTTCGTCCATCACGTCGTCGTGGTACAGCGTCGCCAGGTGCACCAGCTCCACCGCGGCGGCCGCGATGAGCACATGGTCACCCTGGCGCGGCCCGAACTGCGCCGACAGCAGCGTGAACAGGGGACGAAAACGTTTGCCCCCCGCCTCGACCAGGTGCAACGCCGCGTCGTGCACCGCCTGCACATCGCTCTTCACGACGTCCCGCAGCATCGCCTCGACGTCCGCCAGCCCGCCGGCGATCGCCCTCAGCAGCTTCTCGTCCTCGATCTGCAGCCCGACGGTCGCGCGCAGGTCCTCGACAGCGCCATCCCGTGCAGCGGCGGCTCCCGCCCCCGGGGGTGGTGAAGACACAGACACGTCGGCTCCGCTCTCTCATGCGCCGGTCGGGTTATCCGGCTTTCAGAGTAGTGGCTACCCCTGGTACGCCGTTTACCCGCTGTCCAGGGGAAACGGTGACGAACATGACACCGGAGGGCGTACCGTAACTGAGAGTGAGAGCAGTTCTGCTGCGGGCGCCGGGAAGGGTCCCCACGCCCGCAGCCACGCGTTCAGTCAGTCCATCGCTTCCGCTGGTAGTCGACCAGGTCATCTCCGAACAGCTCATGGGTCGAGTTGTTGATGCGGACGAAGAACTGCGGCTTCTTGTCACCCTTGGCCGGTGTGGCGAACTGCGGTTTCGCGCCGGGCGCGATCTCGATGCGCGCCACGGTCCGCCCGTCCAGCGTCCCCATCCGGAGATCAAGCCCAGCAGCGGCGACCTTGCCGAGCCGAGCGTTGACGAGCTCGGTGAGCCACAGCTCCCAACCGTCCAGGTTCTTCTTGCCCAACGTCGGGAAGTCCGCTTCGATCCCGACGACCGCACCCTTGTCCTCGACCCCGACGAGCAACGTGCCGCCGTAGGCGTTCATGAACCCGGCGATCGTCTTGACGATCACCCACTCCATCGCGTCGTCCTTTTCACCGGTCTTGAGGTTCTTCCGACCGGTTGACTTGAATTCAACGACTTTGCTCTCGCCCGCCTCGATCACCGCGCGGATGTCGGCGGCGAGCCGCGCCGGATCCTTCCGGACGTCGACGAACGGGCTCTCCGCCCTGTCAGCTGCGCGGTTCACGGGCTTGCCCATCGCTTCTTCGATCTGCTTGAGCAACCGCTCGAAGCGGGCGTTGAAGAACGACGGGAAATCGTCGCTGCGCAGCGCGACGGTGTCGATGTCGTGCGACCGCAGGATCCCGTCGAGATCGGCCACTTCGATGCCCTCGGACGATTCCATCCGGACGAGATAGGTGCTGGGGGCGTTGCGGCCCATCCGCCGGCTGGTCCGCGCGTCGATGGCGGTCTTGTTGACCACGCTGTCGGCGATGTCACCCTCGATTTGGTTCTCCGCGCACCACTTCTTCGGGAACACGTGGCGGATGTCGATCGCATCTTCGATGTACGTGTGTGCGTCGATCGGCTCACCCGTGCGGAAGCCGCGACCTCCGCGTTTCATCAACAGGGCGTAGATGCCCTTGTATGCAGCACTGTTGCGGGTCCGCAGGGTGAGCAACCGGCTGGCTTGGAACTGCGCCTCGCGAATCGTGCGAGGCTCTTCGCCGCCGTTGATCCATGCAACGACGTCTTGAACATCGTTGGCGAAACGAGTCTCGGTCGAGCCCCCGTACATCTCCCCCAAGACGCCGCACCAGTACCACTGCTGCAGCCGGCGCCGCGCGTCCCAGCTGTCGGCCCGATCCCCGAGTAGCACGAACAGTGCGGTGAGGGGAACGAGCTGAGTCGCGTACGGCAAGTCGTTCGAGCGGTACACGTGCTCGCCGTGAAGGAACCCGACAACCCGATCCAACGCCTTGGCCGCGTCGTCGGCCCACCTCTTGTAGTCGGCCAACTCGAGTCGGAGCATGTCCCGACGTTTGCAAGAGACTGCCGGTGCTTTGTCGTCGCCCAGCCCCTCCGCGAGATGCCGCTGCCGCCTGTCGTAGGTGGCCAGCAACGTCAGGATCTGGAGAAAGTCCGTGGCCTCGAAGCCGGTCAGGAGCCGCTGCTCTGCCAGCCGTTCCTGCTGTTTGTCCCAGTCGTCGCGCAGGTTGAAGTCGTCAGCGGCATATGTCGCGGTGAGCAGCTCGAACACCGTCAGGGAAACACCGCCGGTGTTGACGTTCTCGAAGACCTGGCAGACGGCTTCCTTCGGCGTCGACCTCACGAGTGCGATCGTGGGCACCTGGTACTGAACGAACGGATTGATGACGGTCGCGGTGAAGGCGGTCCAGACCTGGATCCGCTCCGCCTGCGTTCCGGGTCCGCGCTCCAGGTACGCGAGCTGCCAGTTCATCGTCTCGGTGTAGTCGAGGACGATCGAGAGCGGGAACATCTCGGCTTCGATCTGAGCGTCGAGAGTCGAGACGTCGAGGATCGTCTCGCCACGGAACGTCCTCCGCAGTCCGTCTCCCGGCACGCTGACGATGGCGTCCTCGCGATCGGCGTTCGGATTGATGCAAGCCCTGATGTTGGCGAAGTAGCTGCGCGACATCGGGTTGTTCCGCGAGTCCTTCGTCGCCACCGGCTGCCCTGAGCGAAGCGCGAGGTACAGCGAGGTGATCCTCTGCTGACCGTCGAGGAGTAAGAACTCGGGTTCAGTCGGTGATGAGAGCTCGATCCCCTCGAGCGGCCTCGGACGAAACCGCACATCCGGATTCCCCGTCTGCAGGGTCATCACCGCACCGATCGGGTACGAGACCGAGAGCGATGCCAGCAACCGCGAAATCCGGCTGTCGTCCCAGACCCAGCCGCGCTGGAAGTCAGGCAGCTGGAGCACGCCCGATTTCGCCTGGTCCAGCAGCTGCGCTAACGGAACCTCATCGCTGGTGAATTTCTTCTCCACTACGACCCCTCTGAGAGCTTTCGGCGACCGCCGCACGGAAGTCGTGTTCGCAGTCGTAGCCGTTACGGAAACCGACTCCGGACCCCGAACGGGTTGATCCCCCGGCACGGACGAGTGATCAACGCCCGGCAGCGCAACGGGCGAAACGGGCGCGCGGATATTCACTCAGTGGGAGTTCGCCGGCGCGGTCCGTGCGGCTTGAGTGCAGGGAGGTCAGGACATGCTGAAGAACGTGAAGACGGGGCTCGTCGCGGCGGTGGTGATGGCGGGGAGCGTGGTGGCCGGAGGCGTCGCCCACGCGGAGACACCCGCGGGCGTGGCCGATCTCGGTGAAGCGAGCTTCACCAAGGGCTCGACGACGGTGACGGTGCCGACGCTGGCGCCGTGCGCGGTGGAGGGGCCGACGAGCGCGTCGGCGGGCTCGCTGAGCAAGACGGGCCTGAGCTGGGGCGGCGGCACTTCGTCCTGCACGACGACGGTGGTCGATCCCGACAACGACACCACCAGCACCAAGTCGACGGCCACCGGCAAGAACTTCGAGCTCTCGGCCCTGGTCAGCGCCGGCGGCCCGCGCATCCGGCTGTCGAGCTACACCGTCACGTGCGACGCCGTGCAGCGCCAGACCAGCGCCAACTGGACGTTCAGCGGCCTGGCCGGCATCACCGGCCTGCCCTCGCCCGTGCCGTCGGGCTACACGAAGCCGATCACGAAGTCGAACGGCACCGTGCTCGCCAACGCGGTGTTCAACACCCAGACCCTTCCTGGCGACGGCAGCATCAGCTTGACCATGCTGCGCATCGACTTCCTGCCCGCTTCGGGCATCTCCGGCAGCGTGACCGTGGGCCGCACGGCCTGCTCCCCCACGCCGTAATTTGGCCCCGGCTCCGCGGCGCTAAGCCAGCAGTTCAGCGCGCAGGTCGGCGTCGCGGAGCAGGTCGAGCAGGGACGCGTCCGAGAAGATCCGTGGCGCGCCCGGCAGCAGGGCCTGGCGGAGCATGGCGTGCAGGACGTCGGCGTGGGGCTGGTCGCGCAGGGTCCAGATGGCGCGGCGGCGGGTGTCGGCGTCGCCGTTCCACCAGTGGAACACCAGGGCCGCCACCTGGTCCACGGCGGCGGCGCGGCCGCGTTCCAGGAGGGGCCGGTTCAGGCCGCACACCTCGATCGTCGCGCGGCCCTTGTCCGTCAGAGCGCGATAGGTGCCGATGGACAGCACCAGGAACAGGTGGTCGAGCGGGTCCTCGGCGGTCGGGTCGATGAGCAGCGGCCGGCCGACGTCGTCCACCGGAAAGCGGTCGCGTTTGTGGTGGCTGTTGCAGTACTCGCACGCCAGCAGGTGGTTGAGCCAGTCGAACGCCCGCCGCGGCGCACGCGCCACCGGTTCGAAGTGGTCCACAGTGGACCCGAGGCCGTCGCCGCAGTACATGCAGTAGCCGCGGCCCGAGGCCATCGCGGCGAGATGCGTGCGGATCGAGCGGCGGGCGCCGCGGGCGGAAGTCCACAAGCGACGTGCGGTTTTGCTGTCGCCAGAAGGAATCCGCGAGGTGAGCCGCGCGAGCTCGAGAGCAACCACGGCGGGCAGCGCCACCCGGCGCAGCGCGATCACCGTTCGTCGAAGTGGCGCGTGACGTCGTCGACGCGGCTGGGCGGTGAGCTGCTCAAGCGGTCACGCAGCTGCTCCCACTCGCGCACGCCATCGGCGTCCGCCTGGCCGCTCGCCACGAGCATCTCCAGCTCGGCGAGGTGCTCCCGCAACTCCACGGCCCGCGGCGAGTACGGGGTATCGAGCCCGAACAGATCCGACAGCACCGCGTCATCACCGCTGCCGTAGACCACACGCTGGTACAGCTCGTCCGACACCACTCGCGGCGGCTCCTGCTCGTCGGGCCCCGGCAGGCGGATCAGGCCACCGGGATCGGCGGCCTGGCAGACATACGGGCTGTGCGTGCTCACCACGAACTGGATCCCCGGGAAATGCGCCTTCAGCCACGGCCCGATGCGCTTCTGCCACGACACGTGCAGGTGCGCGTCGACCTCGTCGATCAGCACCACGCCCGACGCGTCGACCCCCAGGCCCGCGTCCGCCAGCTGCCGCACCAGGTCCACGACCAGCGCCGTGACCGTGCGGTACCCGTCGCTCATCTCGCGCAGTGGGAAGCGTTCGCCGCGGTAGGACACCCACAGGCCGTCGGAGTCGACGTCGCGCACGCGGTAGCCGTCGGGCAGCAGGCCGTCGCCCAGCAGCGTCAGCACCGAGTCCTTCAGCTCCCGCGCACCCGCTTTGCCTTCCAGCGCCCGCAGGTGCTGGTTGATCAGCCACGCCACGCCCTCGGCCAGCGAAGCGTCCTCGCTGAACAGGCTCGCCACCCGCGCGAACTCGCCGCGCATCAGCGACTGCGCCTCGGGCGCGCCCCCGGCCAGCCGCCGGAACGGGCCGTAGCCGGCACAGAACGCGGGCCCCTCGCCCACCACCTCGACGTCGATGGAGCTGCCCTCGGCGACCAGGCTCTCGGCGAACGGCGGCTGCACGAGGGCCTGCGCCAGCGCCCGCAGGAACGTCGTCTTGCCCGACCCGTTGCGCCCGGCCAGCACGGTCCAGCCCGGCCCCGGCAGCTTCAGGTCCACCGTGCGGGCACCACGGAACCCCAGGACGTCCGTGATCCGCACCCGCTCGATGTGCATGGTGAAAAGCTTATCTGTGTTTTTGGCGTCGGCTCCGCCGACGCGTGCGAGATCGCCTTTGAGCCGGCTCCTTCGCTCCTGATGTGGTCGGCCCGGGGGCCGACCACATCAGGAGCGAAGAAACCGGCGCGATCTCGCCCAGTGGTTCAGAAACCCTACGAAGCGAATCCGCCCGAACTGGCCCACGAGAGGGCGAACGAGGGCACCAGGCCCAGCACCAGCGTCACCACCACACCGAGCGTGATGGCCGCCGTGGTGAAGCCGCCCGGGATGGCGACGGTCGGGCCGTCGGCCGCCGGCTCGGAGAAGTACATCAGCACGATCACCCGCAGGTAGAAGAACGCGGCCACCGCGCTGAACACCAGCGCGATCACCACCAGCGGGGCCATGCCGTCGGACAGGGCCGCGGAGAACACCACGAACTTGCCCACGAACCCACTGGTCAACGGGATACCGGCCAACGCCAGCAGCAAGAACGTGAACACCCCGGCCAGCACCGGCGAGCGTTTCGCCAGCCCCGCCCAGGCCGACAGGTGCGTGGCCTCACCGCTGGAGTCGCGGACCAGGCTGATCACGCCGAACGCGGCGAGCGTGGTGAAGCCGTAGGCGAGCAGGTAGAACAGCGTGCTCGACAGGCCGTCCTCGGTCATCGCGATGGCGCCGACGAGCAGGAAACCCGCGTGGGCGATCGAGGAGTACGCGATCATGCGCTTCACGTCAGTCTGCGTGAGGCCGAGGATCGCGCCGATCGCCATCGAGATGATCGCCACGGCCCACAGCACCCCGCGCCACTCCCAGCTCGTGGAAGAGAAGGCGACCGACAGCACGCGCAGGATGGCGCCGAACGCGGCGACCTTCGTGCACGCCGCCATGAAGGCCGTGACCGGAGTCGGCGCGCCCTGGTAGACGTCCGGCGTCCAGGTGTGGAACGGGCCGACCGAGCCCTTGAACAGCAGACCCACCACGAGCAGGCCGAGGCCCGCGAACAGCAGCGTGTCGGAGCGGTCCGAGCCGGCCGCGGCGTTGGCGATGTCGGCGAGCTTCACGGAGTTCGCGTAGCCGTAGAGCAGCGCGAGGCCGTAGAGGAAAAAGGCCGAGGAGAACGCGCCGAGCAGGAAGTACTTGACCGCCGACTCCTGCGAGATGAGCCGGCGCCGCCGGGCCAGGCCGCACATGAGGTACAGCGGGAGGCTCAGCACCTCGAGCGCGATGAACATCGTCAGCAGGTCGTTGGCCGCGGTGAAGGCCATCATGCCGCCGAGTGCGAAGAGCGTGAGCGGGAAGACCTCGGTCTGCGACGTCACCGTCCCGACCGCCTGCGCCCGGTCCTGCACGGTGCCGGGACTGATCGCGGCCTGCGCCACGAACGCGCCGCCGGGCTCCACCTTGCGGTCGGCGATGAGGAACACCGCGCCGAGCCCCAGCAGGAGCAGCGTGCCCCACAGGAACAGCGACGGGCGGTCCACCGAGATCGCGCCGGCGAACGTGGTCACGCCCGCCTTCGGCGCCGTCTTGGTGGCGTACATGATCAGCGAGACCCCGGACGCGAGGATCGCGATCACGGTCACGAAGACCTGCGCGTACCAGCGGGAGGCCTTCGGCGCGAACGCCTCCACCAGCACGCTGACGCACGCGACGCCGAAGATGATCAGCAACGGCAGCACGGCCGCGTAGTCGACCGAAGGTGTCGCCACCTGGGTCGACGGAGCCTGGGAGAGAACAGGCTCAATGAGACTGTCGAGCACGGTTTACTTGCCTCCCTGCACGGCAGACAGCGTCGCCTGCACCGACGGGGTGATCGTGTCGAGCACCGGCTTGGGGTAGAAACCCAGACCGATGATCAGGATGACCATCGGGGCCAGGATCGCGATCTCCCGCCCGCCGAGGTCCTTGATGGCCTTCTTGGCCCCGAGCTCCGGCGCGATCGCCGTGCCCGGGCCGCCGCCCACGCCGATGAGCGCGTCTCCGCGCACCGGGCCCTGCATGATCCGCTGGTAGAGCCACAGCACGTAGGCCGCGGCGAGCACCATGCCGACCGTCGCGATGATCGTGTACACCGGCTGGGTCACGAACGAGCCGATGAGCACCAGGAACTCGCTCACGAACGAGTTGGTGCCCGGCAGCGACAGCGCCGAAAGGCCGGCGATCAGCAGCATCCCGCCGAGCAGCGGGGTCACCTTCGCCATGCCGCCGTAGTCGGAGATCCGCGTGGACCCGCCGCGCATCACGATCAGGCCGACCACCACGATGAGCATCCCGGTCGACAGGCTGTGGTTCAGCATGTACGAGACCGAGCCGATCATCGCCTGCTCGTTGAAGGCGAAGATGCCCAGCGAGATGAAGCCGAAGTGGGCGATCGAGACGTAGGCGATGAACCGCTTCATGTCGCTCTGCCCGGCCGCGAGGATCGAGCCGTAGATCACGCCGATCACCGAGAGCACCAGCACCAGTGGCGCCAGCGCCTTGCTCGCCTCGGGGAACATCGGCAGGCAGTAGCGCAGGAAGCCGAACGTGCCGACCTTGTCCAGCACACCCACCAGCAGCACCGCGACGCCGATCGGGGCCTGGCCCGCGGCGTCCGGGAGCCAGGTGTGGAACGGCACCAGTGGCGCCTTGATCGCGAAGGCGAGGAAGAAGCCGAGGAACAGCCAGATCTGCGTGCCCGTCGGCGCGTCGCGCACGACCGTGACCAGCGTGGCCCAGTCGAACGTGCCGTGGCCCAGCTTGTCGGCCGCCAGCGAGTACGCGCCGATCGCCGAGGCCAGCATGATCAGGCCGCCGAGGAACGAGTACAGGAAGAACTTCACGGCCGCGTACTGCCGGTTCGCGCCGCCGTAGCCGCCGATCAGGAAGTACATCGGGATCAGCATGATCTCGAACAGCACGTAGAAGAGGAACACGTCGGTCGCCGCGAAGACGCCGATCGTGATCGCCTCCTGCAGCAGGATCAGCGACAGGAACCCGCCGGCGCTGCGGCCGGCCGGGAGCTTGTCGGTGAGCCCGAGCGCGCCCACGACGATCGGCACCAGCAGGGCGATCACCGCGATCATGATCAGCGAGATGCCGTCGGTGCCGAACGAGATGTGGATGCCGAAGGTGGGGATCCAGTCCATCGAGGTGGCCTGCTGGATCCTCGCTCCCGAAGGCGAGTAGCTCGCCCAGAACGGGATGATCAGCAGGAACTCCACAATGGACACGACGAGCGCGGTCGCGATCGCGGCCCGGTCGTTCCCCTTGAGGAACGCCAGCACCAGCGAGCCGACCAGCGGCAACAGGATGAGCGCCAGGAGCCAAGTCATGTCAGGAGAACCTCACCAGCAGAAGGGCCGCCAGAAGCAGGAACGTGCCGCCGAGCATGGACAGCGCGTACGACCGGACGAAACCGGTCTGCAGCCGCCTGAGCCGGCCGGACCCGCCGCCGAGGGCCGCGGCGAGGCCGTTGACCGCCCCGTCGACCCCGCGGTTGTCGACGTACACCAGCGCCCGCGCGAGCCAGGTGCCCGGACGGGCGACCAGCGTCTCGTTGAGGGCGTTGCCGTACAGGTCGTTGCGAGCCGCCCGGACGACCCAGGAGACGCGCTGCGGGCGCTCGACCGGGATGTCCCGGCCGGGGCGGAAGATCCAGACCGCGAGCAGTGCGCCGATCAGCGCGAGCGCGAGGGTCAGCCACGGGATCGCGGCGGCGGAGATCGGGGCGTGCTCGGCTTCGTGGTACGCGCCGACGGTCGGGGCCAGCCAGTTTTCGAACCGGTCGCCGATGGCGAAGAACGCACCGGAGCCGACCGAGCCGATTGCCAGGATCGCCATCGGGATCCACATGATCGGCTTGGACTCGTGCGGGTGGAAGTCGCGGCCGTCGGAGCTCTTGATCTCCTTCCAGCGCGACTTGCCGAAGAAGGTCATCATCATCAGGCGCGTCATGTAGAACGCGGTGAGCCCGGCGCCGATGATGCCCGCGAGGCCGAAGACCCAGCCGCGCCAGCCTTCCTGGCCGAACGCCGCCTCGATGATCGCGTCCTTCGTGTAGTAGCCCGCGAGGAACGGGAACCCGATCAGCGCGAGGTAACCGAGGCCGAAGGTGACGAAGGTGATCGGCATCTTCTTGGCCAGGCCGCCGAACTTGCGCATGTCGACCTCGTCGTTCATGCCGTGCATGACCGAACCGGCCCCGAGGAACAGCCCGGCCTTGAAGAAGCCGTGGGCCACGAGGTGCATGATGCCCAGCGCGTAGATGCCCGGCCCGAGGCCGACCGCCAGCATCATGTAGCCGATCTGGCTGACGGTGGAGTAGGCGAGCACCTTCTTGATGTCGTCGTAGGCACAGCCGACGATGCACCCGATCAGCAGCGTGACCGCGCCGACGAGCGTGACCACCAGCCGGCCGTCCGGCGTCGCGGAGAAGATCACGTTGGAGCGGGCGACCAGGTAGACGCCGGCGGTGACCATCGTTGCCGCGTGGATCAGGGCCGAGACCGGGGTCGGGCCCTCCATCGCGTCGGGCAACCAGGCCTGCAGCGGGAACTGGCCCGACTTACCGCAGGCGCCCAGCAGCAGCAGGATCGCGATCGCGGTGATCGCGGCCGGCGGGATCTGGCCGTTGGTCAGGCCGTCGAAGACCTGGGTGTAGCCGGTGGAGCCCGTGTACTTGAACATCAGGAAGATCGCCAGCGCGAGCCCGACGTCACCGACGCGGTTCATCAGGAACGCCTTCTTCGCGGCCGTGGCCGCGGACGGGCGGTTCTGGTACCAGCCGATGAGCAGGTAGGACGCGAGACCCACGCCTTCCCAGCCGAGGTACAGCGTCACGAAGCTGTTGCCCAGCACCAGGATCAGCATCGAGGCGACGAAGAGGTTCAGGTACGCGAAGAAGCGGTACCGGCCCTCGTCGTCGGCCATGTAGCCGATCGAGTAGAAGTGGATCAGCATGCCGACGCCGGTGATCAGCAGGACGAACGTCAGCGACAGCGCGTCGATGCGCAGCCCGAAGTCCACCTGCAGCTGACCCGCGGGGATCCACGAGTACAGGTTGACGTTCTCGGTCGCGTTGCCCGCCGTCGAGAAGAACAGGATCACGGCGTAGACGAAAGCCAGGACGACGGTGGCGGTGCCGAGCAGGTGCCCCCAGGCCTTCGCCCGTTTCCCGGCGAGCAGGAGGATCAGGGCTCCGAGGGCCGGAAGGGCCACCAGCAGCCACGATGATGCGGTCACACTAGCCCTCTCAGTACTTCAGCAGGTTGGTGTCGTCGACCGAGGCCGAGCGCCGGGTGCGGAAGATCGACATGATGATCGCCAGGCCGACCACGACTTCGGCGGCGGCCACCACCATCACGAAGAACGCCATCACCTGACCGTCGAGCCCGCCGTTGATGCGGGCGAACGTGACCAGGCTGAGGTTCACCGCGTTGAGCATCAGCTCGACGCACATGAACACGACGATCGCGTTGCGGCGGACCAGGACGCCCACGGCGCCGATGGAAAACAGCAACGCCGACAACAGCAGGTAGTAGCTCGGGGTCACTTTCCTTCCCCTTCTTCGTCGGTGCCCGCGGCAACGCTGTCGCCGCCGACCAGCGCGTGGGCGTCGGGCTTGGGGCCCTCGTCGGCGATGAGCTTGCGCTCGCGCATGAGCTGCAGCGCCGAGGTGGACTCGATGATCGCCGAGAGCGACTCCGGCGCGATCGAGCCGTCGGGCAGCAGGGCCGGTACCGCGACCGAGTTGGCCGTGGCGAACACGCCCGGGCCGGGCAGCGGCGACGGGCGGTCATGCTCGCCGCGGAAGCGCAGCTTCACGAGCTCGCGCTGCGGGAGCTTGCCACCCTTCTTGTGGCGGTCGGTGAACGCCAGCACCATCGCGCCGAGCGCGGCGGTGATGAGCAGCGCCGACGTGAGCTCGAACGGGAAGAGGTACTGCGTGAAGATGATCCGCCCGAGGCCGCCCGCGCCACCGCCGTTGGCGGCGTACGGGTCGAGCGACGGCGCCGGGGTCACGTTCACCATCGAGCGGAAGACGCCGGCGGCGATCAGCGCGGCGAGCCCGATGCCGAGGATCGTCGCGGCGAACCGCTGTCCGCGCAGGACCTCGACCACGGAGTCGGAGCTCTCGCGGCCGACCAGCATCAGCACGAACAGGAACAGCATCATGATCGCGCCGGTGTAGACGATGATCTGCGTGAACCCGAGGAACGGCGCCGACTGCGTCATGTAGAGCGCGCCCAGGCTCAGCATCGTGAGCACCAGCCACAGGGCCGAGTGCACGGCGTTGCGCGAGAAGATCATCCCGAGCGCGCCGAGCAGCGACAGCGGGCCGAGGATCCAGAACGCGATCGCCTCGCCCACCGACACCGAGGTCGACGCGGGGGGCGGCGCCTGCGCCAGAAGGGCCGTGATCATTGCTGGGCCTCCTGCTGCTGCGCCTTGGCCGCTGTGCCTGATGAGCTCTCAGCTGAGAAGCGTGCTTCGAGCTCGGGACCGTTGACGTAGTAGTCCTGCTCGTTGTCGCCGAGGCGCATCGGGTGCGGCGGCTGCTCCATGCCGGGCAGCAGCGGCGCGAGCAGGTCTTCCTTGGTGTAGATGAGCCGCTGGCGGTCGTCGTCGGCGAGCTCGTAGAAGTTGATCATCGTCAGGGACCGCGTGGGGCAGGCCTCGATGCACAACCCGCAGCCGATGCAGCGCAGGTAGTTGATCTGGTAGTCCGCGCCGTACCGCTCACCCGGGGAGAAACGCGCTTCCTCGGTGTTGTTGCCGCCCTCGACGAAGATCGCGTCGGCCGGGCAGGCCCAGGCGCACAGCTCGCAGCCGACGCACTTCTCGAGCCCGTCCGGGTGGCGGTTGAGCTGGTGGCGGCCGTGGTACCGCGGCGCGGCCGGGGCGCCGGCCTCCGGGTACTCCTCGGTGGCGACCTTCTTGAACATCATCGCGAAGGTGACGCCGAAACCCTTGATGGGATTCAGGAAGTCAGTTGCCGCCATCTTCTGCCCCTTCCTGTGCTGCGGTGCCGACGGCCGCCGGCTTGCGCCGGGCCGCCCTCGCCTCCGCCTTGGCCAGCGCCTTCTGGCGCGGAGTGCTCTCGGGGACCTTCAGGTCCAGCGGCGGCACGGGGAACCCGCCGCCCGTGAGGTCGACGTAGTCGCCTTCCGGCAGCTTCTTGTTCGGCACCGCCAGGCTGATCAGCACGAGCACCACCAGCACGATGCCCACGCCGACGAGGATCTGCGGCCAGCTCCACTGGATGGTCTTGATCGCGACCACCACGAGGATCCAGACCAGGTTGATCGGCACCAGGACCTTCCAGCCCAGGCGCATGAACTGGTCGTAGCGCAGCCGCGGCAGCGTGCCGCGCAGCCAGATGAAGCCGAACAGCAGGATGAACGTCTTCGCGAAGAACCAGAGCATCGGCCACCAGTTCTGGTTCAGCGGCGAGTCGTCGCCGACGAACGGGAACCGCCAGCCGCCCAGGAACAGCGTGGTGCAGAACGCCGAGACGATCACCATGTTCACGTACTCGGCGAGGAAGAACATCGCGAACTTCATCGAGCTGTACTCGGTGTGGAAGCCGCCGACCAGCTCCGACTCGGCCTCGGGGAGGTCGAACGGCGCGCGGTTCGTCTCGCCGACCATCGAGATCACGTAGATCACGAAGCTCGGGATGAGCATGTAGAAGTACCAGCCGTGGGCCTGCTGCTCCACGATCTCCGACGTCTGCAGCGACCCGGAGTAGAGGATCACCGCGACGATCGAGAGACCCATCGCGATCTCGTAGGAGATCACCTGCGCCGCCGAGCGGAGACCGCCGAGCAGCGGGTACGGCGAGCCCGAGGACCAGCCGGCGAGCACGATGCCGTACACGCCGATCGACGAGCACGCCAGGATCACCAGCACGCCGACGGGCAGGTCGACCAGCTGCAGCGTGGTCGTCTGGCCGAAGATCGACACGACCGGGCCGAACGGGATGGCCGAGAGCGCGATCAGCGCCGGGACCGCGGCGAGCACCGGTGCGAGGAAGTACACCTTGCGGTCGGCCGTGTCCGGGATGATCTGCTCCTTGAACGGGAGCTTGATCGCATCGGCCAGCGACTGCAGGTACCCACCGGGGCCCACGCGGTTGGGACCGGGCCGGTTCTGCATCCGGCCGACCGCCTTGCGCTCCCAGACGATCAGGAAGATCGTGAGGATCGGGCCGATGAGCAGGATGACCACGGCCTTGATGAGGACCAGCCACCACGGGTCGTCCGCGAGCAGGCGAGCGCGTTCTGCCGCGTCCGGCATCTGCGCCAGGAACGGCATGAGCTGCGGGCTCACTGTTCACCTCCGGAGATCTGCACCAGCGCGCCGTGACCCGCGGCCAGTGCGGCGCGGACGGCGGAGCCGTCGGAGTTGCCCGGGAGCCACACGACCCCGTCGGGCAGGTCGGCGACCTCGACGGGCAGCGTGATCGAGCCGCGCTCGTTCGACACGCTGACCGTGGCGCCCAGGCCTTCGGCGGTCTTCGCCGAGAGTCGGGCCACGGGCTTGCGCTGCGTGCCCTTGAGGTGCGGTTCGTCGTCCTGCAGCGAGCCGTTGTCGATCAGTTGCCGCCAGGTGGCGAGCACGGCCTGGCCCTCGCCCGGCGCCGGTGCGGCCTGCGCGCCGGTGGCGATGTAGCCGAACTTCGTGGTGCCCTGGCCGAGCTTGGCGAAGTCGCCCGCCGCGGCGGCCGGCGTCTGCGTGAACAGGTCCACGTCCATCTCGACGGCGAGGGTGTCGAGCACCCGGCCGTCGGACAGGGCGCCGGTGCCTTCCACCGTGATGTCGAAGTCGCGGCGGCGGCCCTCCCAGTTGAGGTAGCTGCCCGCCTTCTCGACCGACGGCGCGATCGGCAGGACCACGTCGGCCCGCTCGGTGACCTCGCTCGCCCGCAGCTCCAGGCTGACCACGAAGCCCGCGTTGTCGAGCGCGCGGCGGGCCAGGTCCGGGTCGGGCAGGTCGTTGGGGTCGAGCCCGCCGACGACCAGGCCGTCGAGGTCACCACCGGAAGCGGCTTCCAGGATGCCCGTGGTGTCGCGGCCGTCGGCAGCGGGAAGCTCGGCGCCCCAGTGCTTTTCGACCTCGGCGCGAGCCGCCGCGTCGGTGACCGAACGGCCACCCGGCAGCAGCGTCGGCACACAGCCGGTGGACAGCGCACCGCGCTCACCGGCTCGGCGCGGGATCCACGCGAGCCGCGCGCCCGTGCGCTCGACCAGCGCCCGCAGCGACGAGAACAGGCCGGGAACCTCGGCGGCGCGCTCGCCGACGAGGATCACCGCGTTACCGCCGCTCAGCGCGGAGTCGAGGTCCGGCGCGTGCTGCGCGATGCCGTCGACCGCGGCGGCTTCGCCACCCGGCACGCAGGCGAGCAGTTCACCGAAGGTCTTGCGCACCGACGAGGTGGTCCACTGTCCCAAGTGGACGACGCGGGTGCGGTTCTTGCGAGCCGCCTTGCGCAGCCGCAGGAACACGATCGGCGCCTCGTCCTCCGGCTCGAACGCCACGCACAGGACCGTGCGCGCCCGCTCGATCTCGCCGAAGGTCACGCCGGTCTCCGGCGTGGTGGCCATGACCGACGAGGTGAGGAACGCCAGCTCCTCGGCCGAGTGCGCGCGGGCGCGGAAGTCGATGTCGTTGGTGCGCAAGGCGAGCCGCGCGAACTTCGAGTACGCGTAGGCGTCCTCGACGGTCAGCCGGCCCCCGGTGAGCACCCCCACGCCCTTGCCGTCACGCGCCTTCGCCAGCCCGGCGGCCGCGATGCGCAGCGCGTCGGTCCAGGAGGACTCCTCCAGCACGCCGGCCTCGTTGCGGACGAGCGGGCGGCGGATGCGGTCGTCGGCCTGCACATAGCGGAACCCGAAGCGGCCCTTGTCGCACAGCCACTCTTCGTTGACCTCGGGGTCGTCGCCGGCGAGCTTGCGCTGCACCTTGCCGCGGCGGAAGTCGGTGCGCTCCGCGCAGCCCGACGAGCAGTGCTCGCACACGCTCGGCGAGGACACCAGGTCGAACGGGCGCGACCGGAACCGGTACGCGGCGCTGGTGAGCGCGCCGACCGGGCAGATCTGGATGACGTTGCCGGAGAAGTAGCTCTGGAACGGCTCGCCGCTCGTGGTGCGCGAGGCCAGGTCCAGCACGTCGGCCGTCTCGGCGGTGCCGATCTGCTGGTGGGCGCCGCGTTCGAGCAGCTCGATGAACGGGTCGCCCGCCACCTGCGCGGAGAACCGCGTGCAGCGCTGGCAGAGCACGCAGCGCTCGCGGTCCAGCAGCACCTGAGTGGAGATCGGCAGCGGCTTCGGGAACGTGCGCTTGGTGTCCACGAACCGCGACTCCGTGCGGCCGTGCGCCAGCGCCTGGTTCTGCAGCGGGCACTCACCGCCCTTGTCGCAGATCGGGCAGTCGAGCGGGTGGTTGATGAGCAGCAGCTCCATCACGCCCTGCTGCGCCTTGTCGGCGACCGGCGAGGTGAGCTGCGTCTTCACGACCATGCCGTCGGCGACCGTCATCGTGCAGGAGGCCTGCGGCTTCGGCATCGGCCGGCCGCCCATCTCCACCTCGACGAGGCACTGGCGGCAGGCGCCGGCCGGGTCGAGCAGCGGGTGGTCGCAGAAGCGCGGGATGACCGTGCCGAGGCGCTCCGCCGTGCGGATCAGCAGCTCGCCCTTGGGCGCGATGACCTCTTCACCGTCGATGGTCAGCTTGACGTAACCCTCGGGGACCGGGGTCTCCGTGGTCGCGGGCTTGTCAGGGGCGATCGTCATGCCTGAGCTCCCACCAATTCGGGCTGGGCGGCCTTGTTCTTCTCGCACAGGTCGAGGAACTCCTGGCGGAAGTACTTGATCCCGCTCTGGATCGGCGACACCGCGCCGTCACCCAGGGCGCAGAACGAGCGGCCGAGGATGTTGTCGCAGACGTCCAGCAGCGTGTCGATGTCCTCGGCGGTGCCGTGGCCCTCGACCATGCGCTCCAGGATCTGCGCGAGCCAGTACGTGCCTTCGCGGCACGGCGTGCACTTGCCGCAGGACTCGTGCTCGTAGAACTCGGTCCACTTCATCACGGCCCACGGCACGGACACGGTCTTGTTGAAGACCTGCACCGCGGTGGTGCCGAGCATCGAGCCGGCCTCCGCCGCGCCCTCGAAGTCGAGCGGCACGTCGAGGTGCTCCGCGGTGAACATCGGCGTGGACGAACCACCCGGCGTCCAGAACTTCAGCGGGATGCCGTCCTTCATGCCGCCCGCGAGCTCCAGCAGCTCGCGCAGGGTGGTGCCGAGCGGGCACTCGTACTGGCCGGGCTTCTCGACGTGGCCGGAGATCGAGTAGATCTTCGGGCCCGGCGACTTCTCGCGGCCCATCTCGCGGAACCAGTCGGAACCCGCGTTGATGATGAACGGCGCGCTCGCGATGGTCTCGACGTTGTTCACCGTGGTCGGCGCGGCGTAGAGGCCGGCGGCCGCGGGGAACGGCGGCTTGAGGCGCGGCTGGCCGCGGCGGCCCTCGAGCGAGTCGAGCAGCGCCGTCTCCTCGCCGCAGATGTACGCGCCGGCGCCGGCGTGCACGGTCAGCTCGAGGTCGTAGCCGGTGCCGAAGATGTTCTTGCCGAGGTAGCCCTTGGCGTACGCCTCGCGCGCGGCCGCGTTGAGCCGGCGGATGCAGTGCAGGGCCTCACCGCGCACGTAGATGAAGCAGTGGTTCGACCGCATCGCGTACGAGGCGATGATGCAGCCCTCGATGAGCGAGTGCGGGTCGGCCATCATGAGCGGGATGTCCTTGCACGTGCCCGGCTCGCCCTCGTCGGCGTTGATCACCAGGTAGTGCGGCTTGTCGAAGTTCGGCGGCATGAACGACCACTTCACGCCGGCCGGGAACCCCGCGCCGCCGCGGCCGCGCAGACCGGAGTCCTTGACGACCTGCACCAGCTGCTCGGGCGTGCCGGCGAGCGCCTTGCGCGCCGCGGTGTAGCCCTCGAGCTGCTCGTAGGTTTCGATGCGCCAGGAGTTCGGCGACAGCCAGCGCTTCGTGAGGACCGGGGTAATCGGGTCGGGCATTACTTCTTCTCCACTTCAGGGAGCGGAACATCCTGCGTCGCGGGCGCCGTCCAGCCACGGTCGGCCGCGATCTGGGCGCCGCGCAGGGTTTCGACGGCCTGCGACGGCCCGTCGACGTCCCCGCGGTAGGTGAGCTCGTCCTCCGGGAAGAACCCGGCCAGCTGCAGCTCCGCGCCCTTGAAGTTCGTCAGCGGCGCGCCGCGCGTGGGGGCCGGCTTCTTGCCCGCCTGCAGCGCGTCGACCAGCGCCACCGCCTTCTCCGGCGTCTGGTTGTCGAAGTACTCGTAGTTGACCTGGATGACCGGGGCGAGGTCGCAGGCCGCGAGGCACTCGGCGTGCTCCAGCGTGATCGAGCCCGGCTCGTTCGGCGTGCCCGCCGTCTCCTCCTGGCCCAGCGGCGCGTCCTCGGAACCGAGGTGCGTCTGGAGCTTCTTGTAGATCGCCTCGCCGCCCATCGCCGCGCACAGCGTGTTGGTGCAGACGCTCACCAGGTGCTCGCCGCAGGGGCGGCGCTTGTACATGGTGTAGAACGTCGCGACCGCGCTGACCTCGGCGTCGGAGAGGTCGAGGTGCTTGGCGCAGAAGGAAATTCCCTCCTGGCTCACGTACCCCTGCACCGACTGCACGAGGTGCAGCATCGGCAGCAGCGCCGAGCGCGCCACCGGGTAGCGGGCGATGATCTCCTTCGCCCGCGTGTGCGTGTCCTCGCCGAACGGGTCCACCGGCGGGTTGTCGGCCAGGATGCCCTCGGCCGCGGCCGGGTCGGGCGCGATGCCGACCACGTCGGTGTCGGGGCCCGCCGCGGCGTGCGTCGTCTTGGCGTCGTGCGGCCCCGGCTCCGGAACTGCCGTCGAGTACGTCATCGGTCCACTCCCCCCATCACCGGGTCGATCGACGCGACCGCGGCGATCACGTCGGCCACCAGCCCGCCTTCGGCCATCGCGGGCATCGACTGCAGGTTCACGAAACTCGGTTCGCGCACGTGCACGCGCAGCGGCCGGGTGCCGCCGTCGGACACCAGGTGCGCCCCGAGCTCACCGCGCGGCGACTCGACCGGCGAGTACACCTGGCCCGGCGGCACGTGGAAGCCCTCGGTCACGAGCTTGAAGTGGTGGATCAGCGATTCCATCGACTGGCCCATGATCTTCTTGACGTGCTCGAGCGAGTTGCCCATGCCGTCGCTGCCGATCGAGAGCTGCGCGGGCCACGCGATCTTCTTGTCCTCCACCATGACCGGGCCCGGCTCGAGCATCTTCAGGACCTGCTTGATGATGCGCAGGCTCTGGTGCATCTCCTCGACGCGGATCAGGTAGCGCGCCCAGCAGTCGGCGTCGGTCGAGGTCGGGACGTCGAACTCGATCTCGTCGTAGCGCGAGTAGGGCTCGGTCTTGCGCAGGTCCCACGGCAGGCCCGCGGAACGCAGGATCGGGCCGGTGACGCCGAGCGCGAGGCACGCGTCGACCGGCAGGACACCCACGCCCTTGAGCCGGTTGCGCCAGATCGGCTGGCCGGTGAAGAGCTTGTCGTACAAGGGAAGACGGCTGTCCATCACCTTGACGAACGCGGAGACCTTCTCCTGGAAGTCGGCCGGCATGTCCTGCGCGAGACCGCCGGGGCGGATGAACGCGTGGTTCATGCGCAGGCCGGTGAGGTGCTCCAGCAGGTGCAGCACCTCTTCGCGCTCGCGGAAGCCGAGCGTCATCGCCGTGGTGGCGCCGAGCTCCATGCCGCCGGTGGCGATGTAGACCAGGTGCGAGCCGATGCGGTTGATCTCCAGCAGCATCACGCGAAGCAGCTCCGCGCGCGGCGGGGCCTTGATGCCCAGCAGCTTCTCCACACCGAGGCAGTAGGCCATCTCCGTGGACAGCGGCGCCAGGTAGTCCATGCGCGTCACGAACGTGACGCCCTGGGTCCACGTGCGGAACTCGCAGTTCTTCTCGATGCCGGTGTGGAGGTAGCCGATGACCGACCGCAGCTGCGTGACGGTCTCGCCCTCCATCTCCAGCACGAGCCGGAGCACGCCGTGCGTCGACGGGTGCTGCGGGCCCATGTTGATGACCATGCGCTCGTCGTGCTGCGCGTCGGCGACGACGTCGTCCCAGTCGCCACCGGAGACCGTGTAGACGCGGCCTTCGGTGGTGTCGCGCGAGTCGGCGTAACCGAAAGCTTCTTCGTCGCCGTCGATGATCTCGGACATGTTCTCGCTGGTAGTCACGAGTACGACCTCCGCTGGTCCGGCGGCGGGATTTCCGCGCCCTTGTATTCGACCGGGATCCCGCCGAGCGGGTAGTCCTTGCGCTGGGGGTGGCCGTCCCAGTCGTCCGGCATGAGGATGCGGGTCAGCGCGGGGTGGCCGTCGTAGACGATGCCGAACATGTCCCAGGTCTCGCGCTCCTGCCAGTCGGCCGTCGGGTAGAGCTCGACGAGCGAGGGCACGTGCGCGTCGTCCACGTCGAGGGTGACCTCGACGCGGATGCGGCGCCGGTAGGTCATCGACGTGAAGTGGTACACGGAGTGCAGGCGCTGCGGCACGTCCACGCCGTAGTCCACACCGGACACCGAGCTCAGCAGCTCGAAGCGCAGGCCGGCGTCGTCGCGCAGCACGCGGGCGACCTCCAGCAGGTGCTCGCGGTCGACGTAGAAGGTGATCTCGTCGCGGTGGACCGTGGTCTGCAGGATCGCCGCGGCCGGAACCTTGTTGTCCGCCAAGGCCGCGTAGAACTCGTCGGCGAACTCGTCGAACCAGCCGCCGTACGGGCGCTCGGCCGGGGGCGGGCTGTAGGCGGGCAGGCGCACGCCGCCGTAGCCGGAGGTGTCACCACTGCCGGTGACGCCGAACATGCCCTTGCGGGCGCGGCCGGCGACAACGGGTTCCACCGGAGCGGCGGGCGTGGTGCCCTGCGGCTCGAGACCGGCTTCGGGGCGCTCGGCGCTGGACTGCTCGCCACCGGTTTCGGGGGTTTCTGCGTTTTCGGGGTTGTCGGCCACCGGGCTCACTTCTTCGCGTACTTGATCGACGAGGGGATCAGCTCGGTGCGCGCGCCGCTGGCCGCGCGGATGGCGGCGCGGCGGGCGTTGATCGGCTCGTCCTGGATCTTGGCGTGCAGCTTGAGGATCGCGTCGAGCAGCATCTCCGGGCGCGGCGGGCAGCCGGGGAGGTACATGTCGACCGGCACCACGTGGTCGACGCCCTGCACCACGGCGTAGTTGTTGAACATGCCGCCCGACGAGGCGCACACGCCCATCGCGAGCACCCAGCGCGGCTCGGCCATCTGGTCGTAGATCTGGCGCAGGACGGGCGCCATCTTCTGCGTCACGCGGCCGGCCACGATCATCAGGTCGGCCTGGCGCGGGGTGGCGGAGAAGCGCTCCATGCCGAAGCGCGCGATGTCGTAGCGGGAACCGCCGACCGTCATCATCTCGATCGCGCAGCACGCGAGCCCGAAGGTGGCGGGCCACAGGGAGTTCTTGCGCGCCCAGTTGACCAGGCCCTCGAGGCTGGCCAGCAGGATGCCGTTGGGGAGTTTCTCTTCGAGGCCCATGGCTTCAGTTCCAATCCAGGCCGCCGCGCCGCCATACGTAGGCGTACGCGAACCCGACCGTAACGATGAACAGCACGATCTCCACCAGGCCGAACACACCGAGCGCGTTCGCGTTCACGGCGAACGGGTAGAGGAACACCATCTCGATGTCGAACAGGATGAAGAGCATCGCCGTGATGTAGTACGCCACCGGCATCCGGCCGCCGCCGACGAGCGGCTGCGGCGAAGGCTCGATCCCGCATTCGTAGGCCGAGAGCTTCGCCTTGTTGTAGCGGCTGGGGCCGACGAGCGGGCCCAGCAGCACCGACAGGGTGGCGAACGCGAGCGCCAGCACGAACAACAGGACGAGCGGCAGGTACACCTTCAGGCCAGGCGCGGCCGCAGCTCCACTGGGGTCGGCCTGCGCCAGCACGGGCAACATCAGCACGGGGTCTTCGCCATCCTTTCCGCGCCGCTGCGGGTTGCTTCTCGGGTGGTGGTCCGCTTCCTCGTCGGCACCCTAAGGGAGCTGGGTCACACCGCCGAGGGTCAGGGCACCCTTACGGCCCGTGGCCGGGCCGAGGGGTGCTTGTGAAATAGTTCACAAGCCACTCGTCGTGGATGTGAAGCGATTCACAAGCATGGGGGGAGTGTAGGACGCGACTCACACGGCCGTCTCTAGGGGCCGTGGTATGAGGCTTACCTAACTTGACCGCCCGGCCAGGACGGTGCGGCGCCGGTCGCACTCGCGGGACCAGCGATTTAGGGGTTGATTACCGGATGAGCCGGGGACAATCCGGACGTGATCTTGTGACGTATCCCACCTGACCGGCCGGGCAACCATTGCTCCAGCCGGGTATCGGCGCACCGGCTCGTGGGACGGCAGCGAGCCGGAGCGGGGTCCTCCGGCCGGTCGTTGGGGGTAGTCGGCTCGGTCAGCGAGGAGTGGGCGTGACCCGCGCGAGGGCCGAGATGAGGCGGTCGACGCCGTCGCCGCCCTTGGCGTCGTAGCAGCCGGAAAGTCCCTTGTACACCAACGGAAGGATCTTGTTGATCCGCAGGCCGTACTTGGTGCACGCGTGCATGACCTTGGGGTTGCCGATGAGCTTCGCGAAGACGTTGCCGAGGCGGTAGTAGCCGCCCATCAGCTCACCGACGGCGCGTGGGTAACCCTGCAGCGCGCGCTCGCGCGAAGGGCCTTCGCGGCGGGCCAGCGCCTGCACGACGACCTCCGACGCGAGCTGCGCCGACTCCATCGCGGCGGAGATGCCTTCACCGTTGAACGGGCTGACCATGCCGCCGGCGTCGCCGAGCAGCAGGAGGCCGTCGCGGTAGTGCGGGGTGCGGTTGAAGCCCATGGGGAGACCGGCGCCGCCGACCTTGCCGATGGCGTTCTCCTCGCGGTAGCCCCATTCCTCGGGCGTGCCGTCGAGCCACTGGCGCAGGAGCGCGCGGTAGTCGGTGTTGCGGAAGGAAGCCGAGGTGGAGAGCATGCCGAGGCCGACGTTGACGGTGCCGTCGCCGAGCGGGAAGGCCCAGCCGTAGCCCGGGAGCAGCTTGGGGTTGCGCGGGTCGGAGCGGTCCCACAGCTCGAGGTGGCCCTCGATGAACGGGTCGTCGTGGCGCGGGCTCTTGTAGTACCGGCGCACGGCGACGCCCATGGGGCGCTTCTCGTTCTTCTCGATGCCGACGCTCAGCGCGAGCCGCGCGGACACCCCGTCACACGCCAGCACGAGCGGCGCGCGGTAGCTGACCGGCGTCTTCTCGGGGCCGACCTTCGCCTCGACGCCGATCACGCGGCCGGACGGGCTGGTGACGGCGTTGGTGACGGTGGTGCGCTCGTACAGGCGCGCGCCGGCCTTGACCGCGGTCTTGGCCAGCAGGTCGTCGAAGTCCTGGCGCGTGCGGGCGACGCCGTAGGGCGGGTAGCTGGTGAGGTCGGGCCAGTCGAGCTCCAGCGTGAGGTCGCCGGTGAGGATGCGCAGGCCGCGGTTGCGGACCCAGCCGTTCTCCTCGCTCGTGTCGATGCCCAGGTCGATCAGCTGCTTCACGCCACGCGGCGTGAGGCCGTCGCCGCAGACCTTCTCACGCGGGAACTCGGTCTTCTCCAGCAACAGCACGTCGACCCCCCCGCGCGCGAGGTACGTGGCCGCGGTGGAACCGGCCGGTCCGGCGCCGACCACGATCACTTCGGCGTCGTGGTCCGGGCTGCGGCGGGAGATCGTCATGTCACGAGTCTACGGAGGGCTTCTTCGCGCGGTGAATGGCGACGACGCCGAATGTGAGGTTCAGCCACTCGACCTCGATCCAGCCCGCGCTCGCGATGATCTCGCCGAGCGCCCGCTGGTCGGGCCACGCGAGCATGGATTCGGCCAGGTAGGAGTACGCCTCGGGGTTCGTCGACGAGCGGCTGCCGACCCAGGTGAGCAGCTTCAGGACGAAGCGCCGGTAGAAGAACCGGATGGGCGCGAAGGTGGGCGTGGAGACCTCGCAGATGACCAGCCGGCCACCGGGCTTGACCACCCGCAGTATTTCCGTGAGGGCGGCCTTGGTGTCGACGAAGTTCCTCAGCGCGAGGGAGATCGTGACGGCGTCGAACGAGTCGTCCGCGAACGGCAGGTGCAACGCGTCCGCCGCGACCATCGGCAGCTTCCGCCGCAGTCCCGCCCGCAACATCCCGAGCGAGAAGTCGGCCGCGACGCAGTAGGCGCCGTTGCGCGCGTACTCGACCGTCGAGACGCCCGTGCCGGCCGCCAGGTCCAGCACCTTCTCCCCCGGCTTGGCGTCCAGCACCCGCGCCGTGGTGGTCCTCCACCGCCGATCGAACCCGAACGTCATGAACGAATTCGCCCGGTCATAACCGGACGCCACGCCATCGAACATCGCGGCGACTTCGTGCGGATCCTTGTCCAGACTGGCGCGGGGCATGCCTCGAATCTAGACACTGGCGTGCGGACTGGACGCTGAGGGTGGCTGAGGCGCTGGTCAGGAGGGCCGGGTCGGGTCGGGTCGGGTTGGGTCGGGCCCGGTCCGGGACCGCGACGGCGGGGGTCGGGCCGCGACGGCGGGGCTCTGTCGCGGTCACGGGGGTCCGGTCGCGACGGTTGGCGCGGCGTGAGGGGCGCTGTCGCGCCTCGGCCATGGCACGAACGGTCCCCTCACGCGCCGCCAACGGCACGAACGGTCCACTCGCACGCCACCACCGGCGCGAACGGTCCCTTCGCCCCACCAACGCGGTGCGATCGGTCCCCTCGCGCGCCAACGACGGCACGAAAGGTCCACTCGCGCCGCTCGGGTCGGCGCGAGTGGACCGTTCGCGATCGGACCACTCGCACCCAGCGGGCCGGCACGAACCGTCCCCTCGCGACCCGCGCACGGCGCGAACGGTCCTTTCATGCCCCAGTGGGCGACACGAGCGGTCACCTCGCACGTGCGGCACGGCGCGAACGGTCCACTCGCGCCGCTTGCACACCGCGAGCGGCCCCTTCGTGCCCGCCGCGCGGCGCTAAAGGTCCCGTCGCACCTAGCAACCGGCGCGAACGGTCCCCTCGCACCCTCGGATGGCGCGATCGGTCCCCTCGCGCGCCGCCGACGGCACGAACGGTCCCCTCGCTCAGCACGGGTCGGCGCGACTGGACCGTTCGCGATCGGACCACTCGCACCCAGCGGGCCGGCACGAACGGTCGCATCACGCTCATCGCATCTCCCGAACCGTCCCCTCGGGACCCAGTGCGCGACACCAGCGGTCACCTCGCACCTGCGGTAGGGCGCGATCGGACCACTCGCACCCAGCAGGCGGCACGAACCGTCCCCTCGCGACCCGCGCACGGCGCGAACGGTCCACTCGTGCCCGTTGGGCGGTGCGAGGGGACCGGTCGCGGTTCGGCTGGGACCCCGGGTCAGTGGGCTGGTCCGAACTGAACTGATCCCCACGGACCAAACCCGAACCAACCCAAGCGAAACCTCACCCAAGCGCTGCGAGCATCCCCCGCACCGACTCCGGCCAGGCGAATTCCTCGGCGCGCGCCCGGGCGGCGGCGCGGCGGAGGTCTTCGGGGCTGTCCAGGAGGCCGGTGACGGCGGTGGCGAAGGCGGGGGCGTGGTCGTCGACGGCGGCGCCGCAGCCGGGGCGGACGATTTCGCGCAGGGCGGAGGAGGCGGAGACCACGACGGGGGTGCCGGAGGCGAGGGCCTCGAGGGCGGCCAGGCCGAAGGTCTCGTGGGGGCCCGGGGCGAGCGACACGTCGGCGGTGGCCAGCAGGCGGGCGACTTCGTCGCGGCCGGAGAGGAAGCCCAGGAACGTCACGGGGAGGCCGCGGGCGCGGCGTTCCAGCGCGCGTCTTCGAGGCCCGTCGCCGGCGATCACCAGGCGCACGCGGGCGCCGGACTCCGTCAGTTCCGCCACGGTGTCCACGCTGCGCTCGACGTGTTTCTCGGGAGATAGGCGTCCACAGTGGACCAACAACGCATCCGCCCCATCGGCCAGGGAATGGCGCCACGAGTCCGAGCGCATCGACGGGGCGAAGGTCGCCAAGTCGACGCCCAGCGGGACCCGGCGGACGTTCGGCGCCGCGATCCGGTCGAACTCGGCGCGGGCGAAAGCGGTGGTGCAGACGACCGTGTCGTAGCTGGCGGCCATGCGGCGGTTGGCGACGTCCGCCACGCCCCGCGCGACCGGTCGGGGCAGGAGAAACTGCTCCAGCAGGCGGTCGAGGCGCTCGTGGGAGATCACGGTGCTGGGCACCCCGTTGCGACGCGCCCAGGTGCCCATGCCGCGCAGCGTCAGCCGGTCGGAGACCTCCAGCCGGTCCGGCGAGAGCCGCCGCAGCACGGACCGCACGCGGTGCGGGTCGACGGCCCGGTAGCCGCCCGTGCCGGGGATCCGGGGCGCCGGCAGCGAGTACCGGCGCACGCCCGTGGGCAGTGTCTCCACCGCGTACCGGGTGCCCGGCACGACGAGGGTCACGCGGTGCCCGCTGGCGACATAACCCGCGCCGAGGTGGTGCAGGGCGGTCCGCAGCCCTCCCGAGCGCGGCCCGTAGAAGTTCGCCAGCTGGACGATGTGCATCGCTCAGGCCGCGCGCGCGGCCCGGTCCTGCACGGCCTCGTAGTGCCCCACCAGTTCTCGGCACACCGCGGGCCACGTGCGGCCCAGTACGACCTTGCGGGCCTTCTCCCCCAGCCGCGCCCGCAGGGCCGCATCGCGCAGGTCGTCGATGCGCTCGACGAGCGCGCGGCCGAACTCGTCGCGGTCGGCGGGCAGCAGGTAGCCCGTGCGGCCGGGCAGGACGAGGTCCTTCGGGCCGCCCGCGTCGGGCGCGAGCACCGGCAGGCCGGAGGCCATGGCTTCCTGGACGGCCTGGCAGAACGTCTCGTGCGGTCCGGTGTGGACGAACACGTCGAGGCTCGCGTAGGCCACCGACAGCTCGTCGCCGTACTTCGCGCCGAGGAAGGCGGCGCCGGGGAGACGTTCGCGCAGCGAGGGCAGCTCGGGGCCGTCGCCGACCACGACCACGCGGATGCCGGGCACGCCGGCCAGCGACACCAGCCGGTCGACCTCCTTCTCCGGAGCCAAGCGGCCGACGAAGCCCACGAGCAGCTCGCCGTTGGGTGCCAGCTCGGCCCGTAGCGCCGGGTCGGCGTGCGAAGGCGAGAAGCGGTCGATGTCCACGCCGCGGGCCCAGCGGTGCACGCGGGGCACACCGTGCAGCTGGAGCTGCTCGACGGAGTCGGACGACGGCGCGAGCGTCCGGTCGGCGCGCGAGTGCACTCGGCGCACCCAGCGCCAGGCGGCGCGCGCGCCGATGCCGAAGCCGTACGACGTGGCGAAGCCCGCGATGTCGGTCTGGTAGACGGCGATCGACGGCACCCGCAGGCGCCGCGCGGCGGCCAGGCCGCGCGCGCCCACCACGAACGGCGACGCCAGGTGCACCACGTCCGGCCGGAAGCCGCTGAGCGCCGTGAGCACCGTGCGCGTCGGCAGGCCGATCGGCAGGGAGTGCACGCCGGGCACGTCCAGCGCGGGGATGCGGACGACCGGTGCGCCGCGGTAGGACTCGGGCCCCGGTCCCGGCGCCACCACGAGCACGTCGTGGGCGCGGTCGACCAGGTGCTCGACGACCCGCAGCACGGAGTTCGTCACGCCGTTCACCTGGGGCAGGAAACTTTCGGTGACTATGGCGACTCGCACCCGGCCACTGTCGCACCGGCGTGCGCGAACCGGACCAATCCTTCGTGACCGATGGGCCAACGGTGTTCGAACACTCCGAAGCGTCCGGGTCCGAATACAGTCCGTCGACAGATTCGCCACGACATGTCACCTCAAGGTCGTGTCCCGGAAACCAGGACGGCCCAGACTAAGCAGGCATGACCCTCTTGTCCTCCAGGCCGTCGCAGCCCGTGGAGCCGGGGCTGCTCTCGAGGGCTCTCGAGGTGGCCGGCCGGCTGGCCAACGACGCCACCGACGTGATCACCGCGACGGCGGGCCGCGGAGCCCACCCCTCGACCCTGGACTCCCCGTTCGACTGGGTCACCGACACCGACAGAATCCTCGAGCGCCACACCCGCCGGGTGCTGACGGCCGAGTTCCCCGGCATCCCCGTGGTGGGTCACGAGTTCGGCGCCGACCACGGCGCCGACGTGGCCGAGTACCGCTGGGTCGTGGACTCCGTCGACGGCACCGCCAACTACGTCGCCGGCGTGCCGTGGTGCGCGTACAGCCTCGCGCTGATCGACGCGTCCGGGCCGGTGGTGGGGGTGGTCGCCGACCCGTACCGCGCCCAGATCTACGCCGCCGCCCGCGGCCGCGGCGCCCGTGCCAACGGCAAGCCCATCCAGCTCGTCGACCGTCGCGTGACGGCCGGCGCCATCGTCTGCACCGAGCTCGCGCGCAAGGGGCCGTGGCCGGGGATGGGCGGCTTCATCGAGCGCGCGGCGGCCGCCCACGCGGGCGTGCGGGTGCTGGGCTCGGCCGCGCTGTCGATCGCGCAGGTCGCGCTCGGCCACGCGGCCGCGGCGGTGCTGCACAGCTACCACGAATGGGACGTCGCCGGCTCCGTCGCCATGGCCATCGAGGCCGGCGCGGTGGTGCTGGACAAGCACGGCGAAGACACGACGCTGCCGACAGACGGCCTCTTGGTGGCCGCTCCGGGGGTCGCCGACGAGGTGCTGAGCTGGTGGCAGGAGACGGCCACGGTCGCCACGACCTGACGCGGCGTTCGGGCGGCCGGGGCACGGTCGCCTGAGCGCTGCGCTTGATCGCGGCGAACCCGCCGTCCGGTGAACCCGAAGCCCACAGCCACCCGCGCGACAACGGCCGCGGCGCACAGCAAGAGGGTCAGCGCCGCCGGCAGAGACCACCGAGCGCGGCCGCGTCAGGCGACCGGGACCTCCGGCACCTCGGTCGCCGCCCGGGCGGCCCGGTCGCGCTTGATCAGGCGGCGCAGCCACCACATCAGCGGGCCCGCGACCAGCCAGGTGATCAGGATCGTCGTGCCGAGCGGCAGGAGGGTGAGCGTCGCGGTGCGGCCGGCGACGCGGGCGGTGCGGTCGGGGTTCGTGACGTCGTACTCGATGGCCACGAGCTGGCCCGCCAGGAGGCCGGACGGATACAGGACGCCGTTGGCCGGGCTGTGGACGATGCCGTCCGGGCTCTGGAACTGGATGATCGTGCGGTCGAAGTTCACGGACTCGACGGTGGCCGTGGCCGTGCCGAGGTGGGACTCGATGGCGTTGTCGTTGCGGATCGCCGCGAAGAGCAGGCTCACGCACATGACGGTGAGGAGCGAGGCGACACCGAGGACGGCGAACCATCCGATGCGCCTCGCCCGCTCACGCCTGACCGTCACGTCGCAAGGCTACCAATCCGGCCGAAAGCAGGCCGACGCCCGCTCGGCACGTAACCGTTGCTACGAAGCCATTCGGCCGTGACTGTGGTCCGATCGGTAACGATCGGTACAGGAGAGCGTCACCGTTCGCCCGCGGCAGCGAGCATGCGGTGGTTGGCCCGGATCTGGTCGTAGGACTTCGGCTTGACCAGAGCGTGGGCCGCCCGAGCAGACCGAGCCGCGGCACCGTTGGGACCGACGGCCGGCTTGCCCTTCGTGAACAGCCACGTCTGGAACAACGCCTGCAGCGGCTTGCCCGACACCTGCTCGGCCAGCGCCTCGAACTCCGGGATCACGCCGTTGCCGCCAGCCTTCGTGGCCTGCCACTTCTGCAGGATGGCGAAGAACGCGTCGTCGCCGACGGTGGTGCGCAGCGCCTGCAGGGCCATCGCGCCGCGGTCGTAGACGGCGCCGTCGAACTGGTTCTCCTCACCCGGGTCGCCGGGCAGGACCTGCCAGAACGCGTCGTCGGCCGCGTAGGAGTCGTAGGCGTACTGCGCGAGCTCGGCCGTTGTGCCCTCGCCCTCGTGCTCGGACCACAGGTACTCGGCGTAGGACGCGAAGCCCTCGTTGAGCCAGATGTCGCTCCACTTGCCGAGGGAGACGTTGTCGCCGAACCACTGGTGGGCGTTCTCGTGGGCGATGAGGGTGGTGTTGGAGCCGTTGAGGAAGTTCTTCAGCCCGTAGGTGGGGCGGGTCTGGTTCTCGAGCGAGAACGTGATGCCGCTGGTGACCACGCCACCCTCGGCCTCGAACGGGAACGGCCCGAACTGCGTGGCCAGGAACGCGTCGATCTCCGGCGTCCGCTCGACGCTCGCCTTGGCCGCGTACAGGGAGTCGCCGAGGTCGGAGCCGTACGCGGTGATGAACGGCTTGCCGTCCGGCGTCGTCGACTGGTTGACCTCGTACTTGCCCACGACGAACGACGTCAGGTACGTGGCCTGCGGCTTCGTGCTGCGCCAGTTCCACCGCGTCCAGCCGGCGCGCGACTGGGTCTTGCGCACGAGCGTCCCGTTCGTGATGGCCGCATTGCCATCGGGCGCCTCGATGCTGACGTCGTAGGTGGCCTTGTCCGTCGGGTGGTCGTTGGACGGGAACCACCACTGCGCGCTCTGCGGCTCGTCGACGCCCAGCGCGCCGAACGCGCCGTGCTTCCAGCCGTGCAACCCGTCGACGGCCTCGGTGGACGGCGTGTCGTCGTAGGCCACGACGACGGTGGTGGTCTGGCCCTTCAGCAACGGGTGCTGGGGCGTGATGACGAGCTCGCCGTTGCCGTTCTGGTTGGCGAACGTCGCGGCCTCGTTGCCGACCAGCACGCTCTTGGCCTTGAGCGCGAAGTCGAGGTCGAACCGCGACAGGTCCTGCGTCGCGGTGAGCAGCAGGGTCGTCGTGCCCGCCAGCCGGTCGGTGTCCGGCTGGTAGGTCAGGCGGATGTCGTAGTGCAGGACGTCGGTGCCGCCGTTGCCGGCGTTGGGGTAGTACGGATCACCCACCCCCGGCGCCCCCGGCTGCGGCGCGGCCGACGCCACCCCCGCCACCAGCACCGACACCACTCCCGCCGCGACCAACCCGAGCCCGGCCCGACCTCTTCCACGCATGGCGTTTCCTCCCAGACGGTGATCAACGCGCTCGAACGTAGCCAGGGTTCGAGTTGCGAGGTACGTCCGTTGGGAGGTTCTTACCCGCTGGGACCGCGGAAGGTAATCACTTGACGGGGTGGCGAAACTCGGTCGGGTGACGGAAGAACCGCTGGTCGGGAACGTGACGAGCGGCATCGTCCGCGTCGGCGCCACGGTGCGGCGCCCGGCGGGGCCGTGGACTGGAGCCGTCGACGCGGTGCTCGGGTACCTGCATTCGGCCGGCTTCCGCGCGGCGCCGCGGCCGCTCGGGCGAGACGAGCGCGGCCGGCAGGTGCTGGAGTTCGTGCCGGGTGACGTGGGCGGCCCGTACTCCCCCGGCGACCTGCGAGAGCTCGGCCGCACGCTGGCGGAGCTGCACCAGGCGCTGGCCGGCTTCGTGCCGCCGCCGGGCGCGGTCTGGCAGCGGCTCATCCCGCTGGACCGTGAGGAACTCGTGTGCCACAACGACGTCGCGCCGTGGAACATCGTGCGAGCCGAGCGGGGGTGGGTGCTGATCGACTGGGACTGCACCGCGCCGGCCTCGACGGTGTGGGACCTCGCCTACACCGCGCAGACCGCCGCGGACCTGCGCGCCGACCGGCCGGTCGCGGAATCCGCCGCCCGTCTGCGCGCGTTCACCGACGGCTACGGCCTCGACGAGCGCCGGCGTGCTGAACTCCCGGCCGCGCTCGGCCGCCGCGCCCGGGCGATGCACGACTTCCTGCGGGCGAACGCCGGCACGCGGCCGTGGTCACGGATCTGGCGTGAGGACGGCCCGTACTGGCTGGCGACCGCCGACTACCTCGACGCCCACCAGGACGCGTGGCGAGCAGCGCTGGATTGAACCTCAGCCGTGGCCGACGGCCGAGGCCACGGCCTTGCGCAGGCGCGCGTGCAGGTCGCGGTGGCGGGAGCGGTCCACGCGCACCTCGACGACGCGCAGGCCTGGCGCGGGCTTCAGCGCGGCGCGGAACTCCGACACCGAGGTGGCCACCACGTGCGGCACCCGGTAGCCCGCGCACAGCGCGCCCAGGTCGGCGCCGTGGGGAGTGCCGAACACGCGCTCGAAGCTGTCGGCGTGTTCGGGCGCGCCCTGTTCCAGCAAGGAAAAGATCCCGCCCCCGTCGTCGTTCAGGACGACGATGGTGAGGTCCGGACGTTGCTCGGCGGGACCGGTCAGCAGGCCGGAAGCGTCGTGCAGGAACGTCAGATCGCCCAGCAACGCGTACGAAGGCGCGCGGTGCACGGTGGCCGCACCAATGGCCGTGGAGACGGTGCCGTCGATGCCGGCGACGCCGCGGTTGCGGTGGACCAGCACGTCGGGACGCAGGGTCCCGGCCAGGGCGACATCGCGGGTCGGGTTCGAGGAGCCCACCACCAGAAGCGCGCCCTGAGGCAAGGCGTCCACCAGTTCCGACGCGACGCTCAACCCGCTGGGCCACGGTTCCGCGGCGAGAGCCGACGAAACGGCCGCCGCGGCGGCCGCGTCGGCGCGTTGCCAGCCGGCGAGCCACTCCGGGTCGGCGGGCTTCGTGGGCTCGGCGAACCATTGGCCGACCTGGCGGACGTTGTGCGCCGGCGCGGGCCAGTCGGAGTCCGGGCGGACGAGCAGGACCTCGACCGCGGGGTCCGAGAGCACCTTCTGGACCTGCCGGAACACCGTCGGCCGGCCGAGGCAGAGGACCTGCTCCGGCTTGTGGTGCGAGATGAACTCCTCGACGCCCAGCAGCCACGCGCCCGACGAGATGGCCGTGGAGCCGGACAAGCCCAGACCACCGGTTTCCGAAACCACCGGCCAGCCGTGCTGCTCGGCCCACTCGCTGGCCGCCTGCACGCCGGTGTCGCACGCGATCACGAGGCCGTGGCGGGCCGAGGGCACCACGAACGACGGCAGGGCGCCGAAGTCGGGCAGTTCGGTCCAGCGTTCGCCGTCGGCTCGGCCTTCGGTGGATTCGTACCACTCGCCGTCGTCGTCGAGGTCCGGGACGAGCGGCTCGCGGAACGGGATGTTCAGGTGCACCGGGCCGCTGCGCCACTCGCCGTAGGCGGCGTTCCAGGCGCGGCAGATCTGGCTGCGCCAGTAGGAGTTCTGGCCGGCGCGCCGCTCGGCGACGGCCAGCTCGTCGAAGTAGCGCACGGCGTCGCCGTAAAGCTGGTACTGGTCGATCACCTGGCTGGCGCCGGCGGACCGCAGCTCGGGCGGCCGGTCGGCGGTGAGCACGATCAGCGGCACACCCGCGCGGTCGGCCTCGAGCACGGCCGGGTGGAAGTTCGCGGCCGCCGTGCCGGAGGTGCAGACCACCGCCGACGGCCGGCCCGTGCGGGCGGCGATGCCGAGCGCGAGGAAGGCGGCGCCGCGCTCGTCGATGCGGACGTGGAGCTTCAGCCGGCCGGCCGCGGCCGCGTCGTAGAGCGCGATCGACAGCGGCGCGTTACGCGAGCCCGGGCAGAGGACGACGTGGGACACGGTGTTGCGGACCAGTTCGTCGACGATGACCCTGGCCTGCGCGGTGGAGGGGTTCACCGGCAGGCTCCGGGTAAGTCGCCCACGGACGCGCTACCTCCCGCGGAGGCGGCATCAGGCACAGCAGAGATGTCCACAGGTCCTATTCTCCCAAACGTGGATGACGCCCGAGTTTCCGAGCTGTTCGACCCCGCCGCGTGGACCGAGGTCGAAGGTTTCGCCTTCACCGACATCACCTACCACCGCTCTGCCGAGAGCCGCTCCGGCAAACGGGTGGTCCGCGTCGCGTTCGACCGTCCGGAGGTCCGCAACGCCTTCCGCCCGCACACGGTCGACGAGCTCTACCGCGCCCTCGACCACGCCCGGATGAGCTCCGACGTCGGCTGCGTCCTGCTCACCGGCAACGGGCCGTCGCCCAAGGACGGCGGCTGGGCGTTCTGTTCCGGCGGTGACCAGCGTATTCGCGGACGCTCCGGGTATCAGTACGCGAGCGGGGAGACCTCCGACACGGTCGACCCCGCACGCGCCGGCCGGCTGCACATCCTCGAGGTCCAGCGCTTGATCCGCTTCATGCCGAAACCGGTGGTCGCGGTCGTCCCGGGCTGGGCCGCGGGCGGCGGGCACTCGCTGCACGTCGTGTGCGATCTCACGCTCGCCTCCGCCGAGCACGCGCGCTTCAAGCAGACCGACGCCGACGTCGGCTCGTTCGACGCCGGCTACGGCTCCGCCTACCTCGCCCGCCAGGTCGGGCAGAAGTTCGCCCGCGAGATCTTCTTCCTCGGCCGCGACTACACCGCCGAGCAGATGCACCACATGGGCGCGGTCAACGAGGTCGTCCCCCACGCCGACCTGGAGAAGGTGGCGCTGGAGTGGGGCTGGGCCATCGTCGGCAAGTCCCCGACGGCGCAGCGCATGCTGAAGTACGCGTTCAACGCGATCGACGACGGCCTCGTCGGCCAGCAGCTCTTCGCCGGCGAGACCACACGGCTCGCCTACATGCAGGACGAAGCCGTGGAAGGCCGCGACGCGTTCCTGCAGAAGCGGGACCCGGACTGGTCCGACGTCCCGTACTACTACTGATCCTCCGGGAGACCTTGTGCGTGTGGTGTGGCTCGACGGGAGCGCCGAAGCGGTGTCCACGCTGGACACGGCGGTGGCGGCCGCGCTCGACGGTGGCGAGGCCGTGCTGCCGCTTTCGAGCGCCGACCCGGCGGCGTCCGGCGTCCTCGACGCGATGGCGCCCGACCGCCCGGTCGAACCGGACACGGCAGTGATCATCGCCACGTCCGGGTCGACGGGCGCGCCCAAGGGCGTGCTGCTGTCACCGGGCGCGCTGACGTCGTCGGCCACCGCCACGCACGCCCGGCTCGGCGGCGCCGGCCACTGGCTGCTCGCCACGCCGGCGCACTACATCGGCGGCTTGCAGGTGCTCGTCCGCGCTCGGCTGGCCGGAACGAAACCCGCGTTCCTGACCGGCACGGGCTTCCGGCCGGACGAGTTCGCCGCGGCGGCCGCGCCCGTGCTGGCCGAGGCCGGGCCGCGCTACACGGCGCTGGTGCCGACGCAGCTCGTCCGGCTGCTCGACGACGGCGGGGCCGGGCTGTCCGCAGCGCAGGCGTTCGACGGGATCGTGCTGGGCGCGGCGGCGACGTCCGCGAAGCTGCGTACGCGGGCGATGGAGGCCGGCGTGCGGATCGTTCCCGCGTACGGCATGAGCGAGACCGCGAGCGGCTGCGTCTACGACGGGGTGCCGCTCGACGGGGTGCGCGTGGAGCCGGACGCGGACGAGCGGCTGCGGATCTCCGGGCCGGTGCTGGCCCATGGCTACCGGCTCGCGCCGGAGCTGACCGCGGAGTCGTTCCAGGACGGCTGGTTCCGCACGTCCGACCGCGGCCGGCTGCTCGACGACGGCCGCGTGGAGGTGCTCGGCCGCGCCGACGACGTGATCAACACCGGCGGCGTGAAGGTGTCGGCGGGGTCGGTGGAGCGGGTGCTCGGCGCGATCAAGGGCGTGCGCGATGTCTGCGTGGTCGGGATCCCGGACCCCCAGTGGGGTGAAACCGTGGTCGCGCTGGTGGTCGCGGAGGGACCGGTCGCGCCCGAGACGATCAAGGCCGTCGCCCGCGAGGAGCTGGGCGCCGCGGCCACGCCGAAGCAGATCGAGTTCGCGGATGAGCTGCCGCTGCGGGGCCCCGGGAAGATCGACCGGGCAGCCGTCAAAGCCCACTTCGACCTACGGATGGCGTGAAATCCCGCCGGATCGTTGACAGGGTGCCAGTGATCGCGGTTGCCTCGGGGTATGACGAGGTGGACCAAGGCGGCCGTCGCGGTCGTGACTCTTGCGGTGGGGCTGCTCATCGGCGCGGGCGCCGCGTCGGCCGACGAACCGAACACCAGTGGGACTCTCACGTGGCAGGTCACGGGTTCCTGATCGGGTGAAGATCGCATGGCGTTGAATAACGACCATGGCGACAGTGAGTGAGTGGATCGAAGGCGCCCGCCCGCGGACGCTGCCCAACGCGATCGCGCCGGTGGTCGCGGGCGTCGGTGCGGCGATCGCGCTGGACGCGTTCTCGTGGTGGCGTTCGGTGCTCGCGCTGCTGGTCGCGCTCGCTCTGATCATCGGCGTGAACTACGCCAACGACTACTCCGACGGCGTCCGCGGCACCGACGAGAACCGCGTCGGCCCCCTGCGCCTCGTCGGCTCCGGCACGGCCGCCCCGAAAGCCGTCCTCACGGCGGCGCTGGTGTGCCTCGGCCTCGCCGGCGTGCTGGGCCTGCTGCTCGTCGCCCTCACCGGCTTCTGGTGGCTCCTGATCATGGGCGGCGTCTGCATCCTCGGCGCCTGGTTCTACACCGGCGGCAAGAAGCCCTACGGCTACTACGGCTTCGGCGAGATCGCCGTCTTCGTGTTCTTCGGCCTCGCCGGCGTCCTGGGCACGGTCTACGTCCAGGCCGGCCGCGTCAGCTGGGCCGGCCTCGCCTGCGCCGTCGCCGTCGGCACCTTCTCCACGGCCGTGCTGACGGCCAACAACCTCCGCGACATCCCCACCGACATCGAATCGGGCAAACGCACCCTCGCCACCCGCCTCGGCGACAAGGGCACCCGCAGCCTTTACCTCGCCCTGGTAACCGTGCCCTACGTCCTGACGGTGATCCTCGGCATCTGGCACCCGCTCCAGCTCATCGCCCTGATCACCGCCCCCATGCTGCTGAAGTCGATCCGCGCCGTCGGCGGCGGCAAAGTGGGCCGCGAACTCATCCCGGCGCTCCGCGACACGGGCTTGGCCATGCTCGCGTGGGCGGTCCTGAGCGCAATCGCACTCGCCCTCTGACCACACACCCCAGGCGACACACACACCGCCACCCACCCAACCGCCGCCCACCCACGCGACGAAACCTGCACCCAGCCCAGCCCCGGCACCCCGATCCGAAGCCTCCTTGCGGCCGGCGAGCCGCTGTCAAGGCACGCTTTCCCGCCTTGACAACGGCTCACCGGCCGTCAACACAATCCAGCTTCGGGGTGCACGCCCAACGCAACACGCCCCCGCGAGGGCCTACCCCTCAAACCGCCCCGTCAGCATGAACTCGTCGAACTTCGCCCGGTACGGCGCGATGTCGAGGTCCTGCTCGGCCAGCCATTCATCCGAGTAGTACGTGTTCGCGTACCGGTCGCCGCCGTCGCACAGCAAAGTCACGACGGACCCAGCCTGCCCCTCGGCAACCATCCGCGAGATCAACAAAAACGCGCCGTACAGGTTCGTCCCCGTGGACCCGCCGGCCCAATGCCCCGTGTGATCCCTCAACAACCGGATCGCCGCCAGCGACCCGGCGTCCGGCACCGAGAACATCTCGTCGATCACCCCGGGAACGAACGACGGCTCCACCCTCGGCCGCCCGATCCCCTCGATCCGTGACGGCATCCCCGTCGCGTAGTCCAGCGCGCCGGTCTCCCAGGCACCGAAGAACGACGAGTTCTCCGGGTCGACCACCGCAACCTTCGTCGTGTGGCGCTTGTACCGCACATACCGGCCGAACGTCGCGCTGGTCCCACCCGTGCCGGCTCCGACGACGATCCACGACGGCACCGGATGCCGCTCCGCCCGCATCTGCGCGAACACCGACTCCGCGATGTTGTTGTTCCCCCGCCAGTCGGTCGCGCGCTCGGCGTAGGTGAACTGGTCGAGGTAGTGCCCGCCGCACTCGGCCGCGAGCCGCTCCGCCTCCGGGTACATGTCCGGCGCCCGGTCGACGTAGTGGCACTCACCGCCGTAGAACTCGATGAGGGCGATCTTCTCCTTGCTCGTCCGCCGCGGCACCACGGTCACGAACTTCAGTCCCAGCATGCGCGCGAAGTACGCCTCGGACACCGCCGTCGACCCGCTGGAGGCCTCGATGAGCGTGGTGTCCGGGCCGATCTGGCCGTTGACCAGGCCGTAGAGCAGCAGCGACCGGGCCAGCCGGTGCTTGAGCGAGCCGGTGGGGTGCACGGACTCGTCCTTCAGGTAGAGGTCGACACCCCACTCCGGGGGCAGCGGGAACACGTGCAGGTGTGTGTCGGCGCTGCGGTTCGCGTCGGCCTCGATGATGCGGACGGCCTCGCGCACCCAGGCCCGGTTGTGGAGCCTGCTCACGCGGCTTCGTCGCCCGGGTTGGTCGGCAGGTCGCCGCGCAGCTGGGCGCGCAGGGCGGCCCGCGCGCGGGCCCGCGACTCGTTGCGCTTGGCCAGCCCGGCCGTCACGCGCGCGTTGAGCTTGCGGAAGAGCAGCAGACCCAGCGGCAGGCCCACGACGAGCCCGATGAGGAGGGACACCAGCAGCGGCACTCCGACCAGCACCAGCACCCACGCGACCACGGCCACGAGCGCGAAGCGCGCGACCAGGTACAGGGTCAGGTCACGGGGCAGGTGTTCCGGCGATTCGTGTTCCGGCGATTCGCTCACATCAAGGGAGGCTACGCCTTGTTCTCGGCCTCTTCGTCCAGGCCCGCGTTGTTCGGACGGCCCTCGAAGCGGGTCGAGAGGACCACCGTCGTGTTGGTGCGCCCGACGCCCGGGATGCGCCGCAGCCGCCCGAGTGTGTGCTCCAGCTCGTCGACGGTCGACACGCGCACCTTCACCACGAACGCCTCGTCGCCGGCCACGGCGTAACAGCTCTCCACCTCGGGCAGCTCACCAAGTGCCGCGGCCACGTCCTCGTCGGTGGCGGTGTCGGTCGGGTGGATGCCCACCAGCGCCGTCACGCCCAGGCCGACGGTGCCCGGGTCCACCATCGCGTGGTAGCCGGTGATCACCCCCGCGGCCTCGAGCTTGCCCACGCGTTCGTGCACCGACGAGGCCGACAACCCGACGGAGCGGCCGAGGTCGGCGTAGGTGGCCCGGCCGTTGACCCGCAACGCCGCGATGATCTTCCGGTCCAGCTGATCCACCGGCTCATTATGCTGCGCGGCCGGCGCCGGCCGCAGGGAAGGTGAGACGCCCCCGGCGACAGACACAGTGTCTACTGCGTCACAACGTCGCCGATGGTCCGCTATGGCCCGCGATGCCGCTTTGGCGTGTCTTTACCTGAGGCCGCCGTTCCGCAGAAGAAAACCTCCTGGTCAGAGCCATTTGAACAAGGACTTCACACGCGGGAGGACGCCAGAGGTTATGTCCCTTTTGCACTTTAAGGGCTCTTTACTCAAGGACAACCGTTCGAGTACCCGACGGGTGAAGTGCCACGATTGCCGCGTTGGCTACCCCGGCGCGACGGGCGAAAGGCCCGATGCCTCCGGTATAGCAAGTAGGTCGTTAAGGAGGCGGAAAATGACCGCGACGATGGGCGGAAGGTTGCTCACCCCGGGTGAAGTGGCCGCCTTGTTCCGGGTGGACCCGAAGACGGTCACCCGGTGGGCCACGGCCGGCCGGATCGGCTCGATCCGGACCCCGGGCGGGCACCGCAGGTTCCGCGAGTCCGAGGTGAACGAGCTCCTCGCCGAGCTCACCACCGACGCGAGCGAACCGGCCCGCAAGGCCTGAACCAGCGCGACAAGAGGGTCGTGAGTGGTAAGAGGTGACTTCCCGCACCTCTTACCGGTCACGACCCTTCGTCGTACCCGGGGTTCGGGCCGGTTCGCCGTTTTACGGCTACTGTGCGGATGGTTACCAGTCCGACCACAGTCACGGCGGGACCGTTTTGCGATGGGCCCTGACGTCCGGTTGCGTACCCGCCTTCTTCAGGCCGGATTGGTAACGTGGGACACCGGCAAGGCCTTGCACGACGGAAGGACCGGGCATGATCGCTCTGCTCGCAGCGGTGGGCGCCATCACCATCGCCGTTCTGTTGTGGCGGGCCTTCGGGGCGCAACGCATCGGCGTGCCCGATCGGCGCCCCACCCTCGCACCCGACGACGACCCCGACTTCCTGCGCAAGCTCGGCGAGCAGCAGCGCAAGCGGCCCACCGACGACCCGGACGCCTGACCCGCCACCTGGCCCCGACCACCCCAATGTGGCATTGGTTGCGTTGAGCGCACCCAATGCGGCGTTCGGTGCGTTGGGCGCACCGAACGCCACATTGGGGTGCTTTACGAAGCCGGGGTCAGCGGTACTGCTGAGCCCCGAAGCCGTCGGCCACCGTCGCCGCCAGTTCCAGCAGGGCCAGGCGCGTGTCGCCGCCCAGGCGTTCCAGCTCGATCTCCGCGCCCTCCTCGAGGTGCGCGTCGAACGGGATGCGGCACACGGCGCGGACCTTCGCGCCGAAGTGGGCCGAGAGCTTGTCGAGGTCGACCGAGCTGCCCTTCGGGCGCACGGAGTTGATGACCACGACCGAGCGCTTCACCAGGTCGCCGTAGCCGTGAGCCTCGAGCCAGTCGAGCGTGGCCGAGGCGCTGCGCGCGCCGTCGACCGAGCCCGACGAGACGACCACCAGCGAGTCGGCGACGTCGAGCACGCCCTTCATCGCCGAGTGCATCAAACCGGTGCCGCAGTCGGTGAGCACGATGTTGTAGAAGTGCTCCAGCAGGTTGACCGTGCGCCGGTAGTCGGTCTCGGAAAAGGCCTCCGACACGGCCGGGTCCTGCTCGCTGGCGAGGATCTCCAGCCGGCTGGAGCCCTGTGAGGTGTACGAGCGCACGTCGCTGTAGCGGGTGATCTTCTCGGCGTCGCGCAGCAGGTGCCGCACGGTCGCCGTGGTCTCGATGGCGATCTTCTGCGACAGCGTGCCGCGGTCCGGGTTCGCGTCCACGGCCACCACGCGGTCGCCGCGCAGCGACGCGAACGTCGAGCCCAACGTGGTCGTGGTGGTGGTCTTGCCGACGCCGCCCTTGAGCGAGAGCATCGCGATCTTGTAGCACCCGCGCAGCGGCTGGTTCACCCGCGCGATCAGCTCGCGCCGGCGCGTGTCGGCCGGGCTCTCGCCGGGGTTGAGCAGCTTGCCGGTGCCCAGGTAGAGCGCCTTGCGCCAGCCCGACTGCGGCGTGCGCTTGGCCTGCTTCACCAGGTGCGCCGTGGTCAGGTCGTCGGGCACAGTCGAGTGGCGACCACCGGGCTGCGGCAGGCCCGAAGGCGCCTGCTGCGACGGCGGTTGCTGCTGCGGGTAACCCGCGGGCGGGTACTGCTGCTGCGGCTGCAGCGGCGGGAGGTTCTGGTCGTACTGCTGCGGCGCGTACCCCGGCGGAACCTGCCCGGGCTGCCCCGGCTGACCCGGTTGCGCCGGCTGGCCTGGCTGCGCTGCCTGTGCGACGGGCTGACCCGGCACGGCGTGCGGCCCCGAGTTCGGGTTGGGCGAGGCCACGACCTGGGTCGGCTGGGCCTCGTACGCGTCCGCGGCCGGGTGCGGCGTCGAGTCCGTGCGTTCGTCGGAGAACAGTTCGGCCGCCGGTTCCGGAGTCGCCTCGGGCTGTGCCTGAGCCTGCTCGGGCTGCCCTGGAACACCGCCGGACTCCGCCCGGGTGGCCGCCTCTTCGCTGGGTCCGGTCACCGCTGCCAACCTCCCGATCGCACCGCCTGCTGGATCCTCAGGTATCGACGGTAGTCGGGGGGAGTGTTACGAACCGCGTGGACCCCCGGTCAGTTGACCCCGGCGTACGAGTGGAGTCCGGCAGTCACCAGGTTGACGAAGAACAGGTTGAAGATCGTCACCGCGAACCCGACGATGTTGATCACCGCTGCCCGTGTGCCGCGCCAGCCGGCGGTGGCGCGGGAGTGCAGGTAGGCCGCGTAGACGACCCACGCGATGAAGGCGACGGTCTCCTTCGGGTCCCAGCCCCAGAACCGGCCCCACGCGGCCTCGGCCCACACCGCGCCGCACAGCACGCCGAAGGTGAAGATGGGGAACGCCACGATCGTGGCGCGGTAGGCGATGCGGTCGAGCACGTCGGCGGCCGGGAGCTTGGGGCCGAAGCCGGAGAACTTGGCCGGGTTGCGGTCGTATGCGGTGCGGAAGAGGTAGAGCACGCTCGCCACGCCGGGCACCAGGAACACGCCGGAGCCGATGATCGCGGCCGACACGTGGATGTAGAGCCAGTACGACTGCAGCGCGGGCACGACCGGCGCGGCCACCGTGTAGAGCAGCGTGCCGTTGATGAACATCAGGATCACGACGGGCAGCAGCAGGAAGCCCGTGAGGTGGCGCACCGGGAACTTCCGGATCACGATCAGCCACGCGACCACCGTGATGAAGGTGACCGCCATGCCGTACTCGTACATGTTGCCCCACGGCGCGCGGTGCACGGCGAGGCCGCGCAGCACGATCGCGGTGAGCTGGAGCAGCGCGCCCAGCACCAGCAGCGAGGCACCCATGCGGCCGATGCGCTCGGGACGGCCGACCTCACGCGGAGCCTCGGGCTCGGCCGGGGTGTCGGCGTCCTCGATCACCGGCCCGCCGGCGCCGACCAGCGACTTCTGCGCGCTGCGCGCGTGGGCCTGGCGGCCCTTCGCGCCGAAGGCCTGCTCGAACAGCGAGAGCAGGAGCGCGAGGACGTAGATCGCCACCGTCGTGGTGTAGAACCAGTCGCTATACTGCGACAACGTCTCGTTGATCTGCATGCCTCAGCTGCCTTTCCGGCCCGTGACCAGCCGTTCGCTGATCCGCTGGAACTCTTCGCCGTACCCTGCCTGGTCGGTGCGCGCCAGCCCGGCGACCTCGATCACGGTACCCGCGTGTCCGTCGTCACCCTGGCGCACCCGCACCCACACCCGTCGCCGCTTGACCAGCAGCGATCCGCCCAGGCCCGCGAACATCACGATCGCGAAGCCGAGCACGTACACCTGCGTGGGGTCGTGGGAGATCTGGAGGTTCACCCACTTGTTCACGCCGTCGAAGCGGACCTTGGTGCCGTCGTCGAGCGTCACCGACTGGCCGATGGCCAGGTTCTGCCGCGCGACGCGCTTGAGGCGCCCGTCGGCCACGCGGTCCTGGTCGACCTCGAACACCGACTGCCCGCGGCCCGCGTCGAGGCCGAGGTCGCCGCGCAGCACGTCGACGGCGACCATCGGGTTGTTCAGCTCGGGCGCGGTGGAGGTGAGGATCCCGCCGTGGACGAACGACGTCGGCGCCAGCACACCGGTGATCGCGAGCTGCTTGGTGCGCCGCTGGATCTCGTCGGTGATGCCGGGCTGGTCGAACTTGGTGGCGCCCTGCGAGAGCATCGTGGTCGTGTCGGTGGGCCGCCACTGCGTGTTCTGCGTGCGCTGCTCGCCGTTCGGGAACGTCACGGTGAACTGGGGCGAGTAGCCGTTGCCCAGCAGGTAGACGCGGTCGCCGACGGTGCGCAGCGGGTCGTTGACCTGCAGGTTGTACGGCCGCCACGTGTTGGTCTTGAGGTCTTCGCCCGACTGGTACTGGATGTTCGAGTGGTAGTAGTCCGCCTCGCCGGCGGGCGTGTAGTTCGCGGTGAAGTCGTTGACCTTCACGCAGAACTCGTCGAGGTCGGTGCCGTCGATGCGCAGGCCGGCTTCGAACGAGTCGTAGTTGTAGATGCCGGAGTTGCAGAACTGGCTGCCGTCGGCCTGCACGATCACCTGGCCCTCGTAGCTGTAGAGCTTGCCGAGGGCGAAGAAGATGATCAGGCCGAGCATGCCGAAGTGGAAGAGCAGGTTGCCGGTCTCACGCAGGTAGCCGCGTTCGGCGGAGATGGAGAAGCCACCTTCTTCGTCCCGCTCGATCTTGCGCCAGCCCGAGAGCTGCTTGCGCACGTCTTCGCGGATCGATTCCGGGGTGCGCGCCGTGCGGACGATGCGGTGGTGCGGCATGCGCGCGAGGTTGCGCGGCGTCAGCACCGGCTTCGCGCGCATCTGCTGCACGTAGTCCCAGCTGCGCGGCGTGAGGCAGCCGACGAGCGAGATCATCAGCAGCAGGTAGATCGCCGAGAACCAGACGCTGGAGTAGACGTCGTAGAACTGCAGCTTGTCGAGCAGGCTGCCCCACCAGCCGTGGCTGGTGATGTATTCGTCGACCTTGGCCGCGTTGAGCCGGTTCTGCGGCAGCAGTGCGCCGGGCAGCGCGGCGAGCGCCAGCAGGAACAGCAGCACGAGCGCGGTGCGCATCGACGTGAGGCCGCGCCAGGTGTTGCGCAGGAAGGCGAGCAGCTGCTTGCCGGCCGACGGCCGGTAGGGGCGCTGCGGGCTGGCCGGGGGTGCTTCGGTGGTGGTCACAGTGGCAGCACCAGGTTCGAGGCGACGGAGTTGCGGAGCCAGCCCATGACGTCTCCCCAGAGTCCGGTGACGAGCAGGATGCCGACGACCATCAGCAGCCCACCGCCGATGAGCTGCACGCGGCGGCCGTTGCGGCGCAGCCAGTCGGTGGCGCGCACGGCCCAGCGGGCGCCGAGCGCGATCAGCAGGAACGGCAGGCCGAGGCCCAGGCAGTAGACGAGCACCAGCAGGTACCCGCGCGCGGCCGCGCCGCCCGTGGCGCTCGCGAGGCTCGTGACGGCCGAGAGCGTCGGGCCGATGCACGGCGTCCAGCCGAGCCCGAATACCGCACCCAGCAGCGGCGCGCCCCAGATCCCACCGCCCGGCACGCGGTGCGAGCGGACCTCCCGCTGCAGGCCCGGGATCCAGCCGAGGAACACGAGCGCCATCGCGATCGTGAGCACCCCGCCGATGCGCTGCAACAGGTCCTGGTTGATCAGCAGCGTGTCCGCGAGCCAGACGAGCGTGCCGAGCGTCGCGACGAACACGACGGTGAACCCGAGCACGAACAGACCCGCCGCGCCCAGCACGGCGTAGCGGCCCTTCTTGCGTTCCTCGTCGACGCTCACCGCCGGCGCGTCGGCTCCCACCAGCGCCGCGAGGTACGCCAGGTACCCGGGCACGAGCGGCACCACGCAGGGCGACGCGAACGAGATCGCGCCGGCCAGCAACGCCACGCCCGCGGCGAGCAGCAGCGGTCCGGAGATCGCCAGCTCGGACACGGAGTTCACGCACTTGAGAGTAGGCAGTGAGCTTCGCGTGAGACGGGCGGGGGCAGCTCACAGGACGTACGCCACAGCCCGAACGGGACCAAGGTCCCACTCGTGACCGGCGCTGCCGGACGGATCCGGCGGCGCCGATCACCGAAGTGACGAGCGGGCGGGCAGGCTACTTCTCGGCCGCCAGCCGCTGCATGACCGGGACGAGGTCGGTCGCGAGGACGTCGCGCAGGAACACGGCCGCCACGCGGTGCTGTTTGTCGAGGATGATCGTCGAGGGGATGATGTTGCGCGGGTAGCCCTGGAGCTGCAGCAGCACACGGCCCGACGGGTCCCAGATGGACGGGTACGTGATGGCGCGGTCGCGCACGAAGTCCTGGGCGACCGAGCGGGCCGGGTCGCGGACGTCGAGGCCGACGATCGCCGCGTTGAGCGGCTGGAACTGCTTCGCCGCCTTCTCCAGCTCCGGCGCCTCCGCGCGGCACGGCCCGCACCACTGGCCCCACAGGTTGATCGCCACGGGCTTGCCCGCGAAGTCGTTCAGCGACAGCTGCTTGCCCTCGTTCATCAGGTCGTCGCCGGCCAGCACCGGGGCCGTCTGGCGCTTGTCGAGGGGGTAGGTGATGTCGATCTGCCCGCCGGGCGACACGAACGTGAAGGTGCCGCCGGAGACGACGGCGTCCTTGCCCGTCGAGCAGCCGGCCACCAGCAGCGCGGCGGCCAGCAAGGCACCGAGCGCCCGTTTCATGCGCCCGTCACCTTCGGGTCCGTGGTGCCCGCGGGTTCGCTGTAGACGATGTCCACCAGGGCCTCACCGTCGAAGACCAGCGACGTCAGCGAGGCCAGTGAGCACTGGCGGTTGCGCGGGTCGTGCCACAGGCGCTTGGCCTCGAGGAACCGGCGCAGCGTCCAGATCGGCAGCTGGTGCGAAACGCACAGGGCCTCGCGCCCCTCGGCCTGCTCGCGGGCGCGGTAGACCGCGCCGAGCATCCGGTGCGCGATCTCCACGTACGGCTCGCCCCACGACGGGCGGAACGGGTTGACCAGGTGCGGCCACGCCTTGGGCTGGCGCAGCGCCCCGTCGCCGACGGCCACGCGCTGGCCTTCGAAGACGTTGCCCGCTTCGATCAGGCCCTCGTCGGTCGCGATGTCGAGGCGGTGGGCGGCCGCGATGGGCGCCGCCGTCTCCTGGGCGCGCTGCAGCGGCGACGCGACGACGTGCGCGAGGTCGTGGCCCGCCACGGCTTCCGCGACGGTGAGCGCCTGGCGCTGCCCGCGGTCGGACAGCCGGAAGTTCGGCAGGCGGCCGTAGAGGATCTTGTCGGGGTTGTGGACTTCGCCGTGGCGCAGGAGGTGGACGACGGTGGTCACGGCTTGACCGCCTCGGCCGCGGCGCGGGCGGCGGCCGGGAGGGCCGCCTCGATCACGCCGAACGCTTCGTCGTCCATCGCGGCGTTCACGAACCACGCCTCGTACGCGCTCGGTGGCGCGTACACGCCGGCGTCGAGTAGTGCGTGGAAGAAGGCGGGGAAACGCCAGGTCTCGGTGGCCTGCGCGCCCGCGTAGTCGCGCACGGCGCCGTCACCGAAGAAGACGCTCACGAGGTTGCCGGCGTACTGCACGTTGTGCGCGACGCCCGCTTCGGTCAGCGCAGCGTCGAAGAGCCCGCCGAGCCGCTTCGCGTTGGCGTCGAGCGCCGCGTACACGGCGTCGTCGGCCGCGCGCAGCGTCGCGAGGCCCGCGGCGACGGCGACGGGGTTCCCCGACAGCGTGCCGGCCTGGTAGACGGGACCACCCGGCGCGAGCTTCGCCATCACGTCGGCGCGACCGCCGAACGCGGCGGCCGGCAGCCCGCCCGACATGACCTTGCCGAACGTGTACAGGTCACCGGCCACGCCTTCGAGGCCGAACCAGCCCGCGCGCGAGACGCGGAAGCCGGTCATGACCTCGTCCATGATCAGCAGCGCGCCGTACTCGCGGGTGATCTCCGCGAGGCCCGCGTTGAACCCGGCATCCGGCGCGATCGCGCCCATGTTGCCCGCGGCCGCCTCGGTGATCACCGCGGCGATCTCGCCCTCGTTCTCCACAAAGGACTTCCGCACGGCGTCGAGGTCGTTGTACGGCAGGACGATCGTGTCCGCGGCCTGCGCGCCGGTGACGCCGGGCGAGGTCGGCAGCCCGAGCGTCGCGACGCCGGAGCCGGCCTGGGCCAGCAGCGCGTCGACGTGACCGTGGTAACAGCCGGCGAACTTCACGATCTTCGCCCGGCCGGTGAACCCGCGGGCGAGGCGGATCGCGCTCATCGTCGCCTCGGTGCCGGAGTTGACCAGGCGCACCTGCTCGACGGGCTCGACGCGACCGATGATCTCCTCGGCCAGCTCGACCTCGCCGATCGTCGGCGTGCCGAACGAGAGCCCGCTCGTGGCGGCCGCGCGCGCGGCCTCGACCACCTGCGGGTGGGCGTGCCCGAGGATCATCGGACCCCAGGACGAGACGAGGTCGACGTAGCGGTTGCCGTCGGCGTCCCACAGGTGGGGGCCTTCGCCGCGGACCATGAACCGCGGAGTGCCGCCGACCGAGTTGAACGCCCGCACCGGCGAGTTCACCCCGCCCGGGACGGCCGCCTTCGCGCGTTCGAACCAAACCTTGGACTGCTCGGTGCCAGTGCTCACCCGTCCAGTCTTGCAAATCCCCGAGCCCAGCCGGTGGCCGACGTCGCGCGCGGGCCGCGGTGCTCCGCTGTGCTGCTGGTTACCAATCCGACCACGGTCACGGCGGGGACGGTTGTGAACCGGGGAAACGTCCGTTTGGTGCCCGCCTGCCTTTGGTCGGATTGGTAACCTGCCGATCACGGGCGGTTCAGCCAGGTGCCGCCGGGCCGCCGTGAACGGGGAGGGCAACGTGACCACGCCCACGCACAGGCGCAACCCCTGGGTCGTGCTGGTGGTGTTCTTCGTGCTGGTCGCCGTGGTCGCCGTCGTGGGGTCGCTCGCCGCCACGTCGGCGCCCGAGACGTACGCGCGGCTCGTGCTGCCGGACTGGGCGCCGCCGGCGAAGCTGTTCGGTCCTGTGTGGACACTCCTGTACGTGCTGCTCGCGTTCGCCGGCTGGGTCTACTGGCGCACGGACGGTGAGACGCAGGGCTTCGCCATGTACGGCGTCAGCCTGCTGTTCAACCTGCTCTGGACGCCGCTGTTCTTCGCGGGCGGCTCCACGCGGCTGGCCTGCGTGGACATCATCCTGCTCGGCTTCACCACGCTGATGACGATCGGTTTGTTCTACCGCCGCTCGCACCTGGCCGCGGTGCTGCTGCTGCCGTACTTCCTCTGGATCGTCTACGCGACGGCGCTGAACGTGGCGATCATCGCGCTGAACGAGAACCTCAACTAGCGGCCGCCGCCGTGAAGACGTGGGCGACGGTGCCGCGGCTGAACGCAGTGGTGCGCACCGGTTCGAGGGTGAGCGGCTTCGTGAAGAGCCGCTCACCGGCGCCCAGCACGACCGGGTGGACGACGAGGCGGTACTCGTCGATCAGCCCGGTCTCGATCAGGGACCGGGCGAACCGGACGCCGCCGTGGGCGAGCAGGTAGCCGTCGCGCTCCTCCTGCTTGAGCCGCGTGACGGCCTCGGCGAGATCGCCGGTGACGATCGTCGTCTCAGGCCAGTCGGCGGTGGTGAGCGAGTTCGAGAAGACGATCTTGGGGATGTCGTTCATCGGCTGGGCGAACGGCCCGGTCGCGGTCGGCCAGAAGCCGGCCACCTGCGTGTACATGGTGGCGCCCATGAGGTGCGCACCGGCGCCGCTCAGCGTCTCGACGTTCGCCGCGGCCCCGTCCTCGGAGCGGCCCGCGGCGAACCAGTCCACGCGCCCGTCGGCCGGCGCGGCGTAGCCGTCGAGCGAGACCGACATCTTCAGCACGAGTGCGACCATGCGCCGGAATCGTACGCGGGAACGACCGGTCCGGGGTCCGGTTTGCGAAGCGCGGGTTTCGCTTTCCGGCCGGACGCTGCGTGACGAGGACAGCGGCGCCCTGTGCCTGACTTGCGATGGCGAATGCCAGCTCCGGCCGATGACCAGCGAGTATCGACCTCCCGGAGAGGTGCCGGCCGGCGAGTGGCGGCCGACGACCAGCGCAAAGGAGCGCGCCGACGGACCACACGGTGACGAGGACCGACCCGGCCCCGCGAGTCGACGGTGACGACTCGGGGCGGTGGAGTCTGCGCCAGCTGTGCCGGGCGATTCGGTTCGAGGTCTTCCGCGAGAACCTGAACAGCGTCTTCTACCCCGCGAAGGTCGAAGTCCGGGAACGCGCCGCCCGGTGCTCCCCAGCTCCCGCCTCAGCGCGGCGGAGCTCCAGCACCTCACCGTCGGGTACGTCTGTTTCGGAACCGAAACCAGCGTCGACCCGGGCGCGCTGGGCGCCTACCACGTCAACATCCCCACGTTCGGCGCCGTCGAGTCGCGCTGCGGGCCGCGCGGGATGATCGCGACGCCGGGCCACGCCGCGGTGTTCACCCCGTCGGAGCACACGTACCTCCCGCGCTGGGCGGCCGACGCCGAACAGATCTGCGTCAAGATCTCCACCCGCTCTCTCGAAGCGGAGCTGGAGGGCCTGCTCGGTCACCCGGTGGGCACCTCCGTCCGGTTCGATCTCGATTTCTCCCTCACGCCGGGCGCCGGGCGAAGCTGGTTGTCCACGGTGAAGCTGCTGCTGTCCGAGCTGGCCGATCGGGAAAGCCTGGTCCACCGCTCGGAGCGGCACCGCGAGCACCTCGAGTCCATGGTCGTCGACGGCGTCAGCGGCCGGCGAGTGCAGCAGGGCTTCCAGGAACACCTCGGGATCACCCCGATGGCCTACCTCAGGCGCGTCCGCCTCGAGCGCGCGCGGCAAGACCTACGGGAGAACGCGGGTTCCGTGAGCGATGTCGCCAACCGCTGGGGGTTCTCGAACCTCGGGCGCTTCTCCCGCGCCTACCGCGAGCAGTTCGGCAAAACACGGTCGGCCACGCTGCGCGACGCGCGGTAGACCAGGCCGCTGTTCCTTCCCGGCAAAGGGTTTCGCGATCCGTCCTGCGCCGTCGCGATCAGGGCACGCCACGACCGGCGGCCGTCCTACCGTCGACGCGCGCGGGTGCCCGGAGCCCGCCGGACGGAATGGAGTGACGATGGTGGTGGAGCAGGCCTACCTGCGGATCGCCGACGGGCGCGAGAACGACTTCGAAGAGGCGTTCCGCGCGGCCAAACCCCTTCTCGCGCAAGCGCAGGGCTGCACGAGCGTGGAACTCTTCCGCGACGCGGAGCACCGCTCGACGTACCTGCTCCGCGTCGGCTGGGAGCGGCTCGAAGACCATCTGGTGGTCTTCCCCGCGAGCGATGGGGGCAAGCGGTTCGCCGAACAGGTCGCGGGTTTCTTCGCCGACGAGGCCGAGGTTCGCCACTTCGAAAGCACCGACCGGGACGTGGCCTGATGGATTTCTCTTGGGAGACGGCGACTTCGGCCGTGATCGACAGCTTCCGCGACACCCCCGACCCGCGGTTCCGAGGACTCAGCGGCATTGCTGGTGAGTGTCATCGCTTCCTCTATCCGGCCCAGCCGCTCCACGTACCCACCCGGCCGGAATGCGCAACGAGGCCGCGGACTTCGGCCGCCGACGACCACCGCGGTGAACCGACCGGCCTCGGTTGCGCGGTCCGGAAGGCGACGCAGATGAGCGTCGAGCGTGGCCGCGCCGGCCAGAGTGTCGATGTCGAAGAGACGCCCGGCAAACGCGGCTGCCGGCAACCCGGCGGACGCCGACCGGCCCGAGCACCCGATCCAGCGGCACCCGCATGCGGTCCGGATCGGCTTCGTGGAGCCGCGGCCGGATGACCATGTCGTCGCCGGCGCTGATCACCGTGACCCGCAGCTCGTCGTCGGCCAGCCCCCGTTCCTGGCGCAACTCGGCCGCGCTCGCGGCGCTGGACGCCCCCGCGAACCCGCCTAACTGCTCGCGCCCGTGTAGCGGCGCAGGCCTGTGCGCCACACGAACATCGCGACGAGGACCGAGGCGGCGGTGGTGACCAGCGCGCCGAGCACGAGCAGTGCGTCGACCGGGCGGGCGAGGACGCGGGCCGGCGCGGAGGCGACCACCGCGAGCGGCAGGACGTAGGTGAACACGCGCCGCACGGGGCGGGCGTAGATGTCGGCGGGATAGCGGGCGAGCTGCCAGACGTTGCCGAAGAGGCTGTGGAGGTCGAGTTTCGGCGCCCAGAACGCGAGGCTGGCGAAGATCATCCCGACCGCCCATGTCGTCACGGTCGCGGCGGCCACGAGCACAGCCCACACCGAGAACGCGCCGGCACCCGGGAACCGGGGCAGCTCGGCCGCGCCGGCGAAGACCACGCCGAGGCCCAGCAGGATCTGCACGCCGGCGAGCGGCGCGGCGGTGGCGAAGCTGACGAGGAACATGCTGGGCGCCGGCTGCAGCAGGTGGTGGTCGAGGCGGCCCTCGCGCACGCCGCGCGTCGGGAAGCCGGCGAGGTTCGGGTCGACGAACGTCGTCTTCACGCCGCTGAGCAGCTCGAACGTGCCGATGAGCACCAGCACCTCGGGTCGCGTCCAGCCGGCGAGGGTCGTGGTGCGGGAGAAGATGACCAGCACCGTGGCGATCGTCGAGGCCAGCGCGACGACCGACAGCACCGCGTCGAACACGAGGTTCGCCCGGAACGCCAGCGCCTGGCGCAGGGACAACGAGAAACTCGTCGCGAACAACCGAAGCAGCTTCACGCGCCCACCGCCGTGTAGCGGCGTACGCCGGAGCGCCAGACGACCACGGCGGCCACCGCGAAGACCACGCACCAGCCGGCCTGCACCGCCACGCCCGACGCCGGCAGCGTCCCGGAGGCGATGTCGGCGGGCAGCCCGAGCATGGCGTGGAACGGCAGCAGCGACGCCACGGGCCGCCAGGACGCGGGCAGATCGGCCAGCGGCGCGGCGATGCCACCGAGCAGGAACACGAGGATGTTGCCCAGCGCGACGATCGCGTGCACCCGTTCGGTCCAGAACGCCGCCAGCGCCAGCAGCCAGGTCCACAGGAACCGCAGCACCGCGGCCAGCACGAGCGACGGCAGCGCGAGCAGCACGTCCGGCCAGCGGTAGGACGCACCGGTGACGAGGGCGACCACCACCGTCAACGGCAGCCCGAACAGCGCCAGCCACAGCCGGATCGCGAGGTTCTCCCCCGCCGGTCCGAGCACCACGGGCTGGGGTTCCAGCAGGCGGGCGCTGATCTTCCCGTCGTACACCGACTCGGCGAAGGTGTAGTCCTCGAACGAAGCCGTGAGCAGGTGCACGGCCACCAACGCGACGAAGTACCGCACGATCCGCGCGTCGCCCGGGAGCACGGCGGACCACACGACGAGCCCGATCAGCGGCCCGATCGCGTAGTTCACGACCAGCGACGCGGTGAACCACCACGTGCCCGCCCACTCCAGGAACTGGTGGCGCACCGCCAGCGCGAGCAGCCGGGCCGTCCTCACACGCCCTCCCGGTACGCGCGGTCCAGCACCATCTCGAGCGACGGCTCCTCCACCGCCAGGTCCACGACGTCGAGCGAGGTCAGCAGCTGCGACGTCACACGGGCGACGTCATCCCGCGGCACGCGCAGGTCCCACGACACCCCGCTGGTGGCCACGACCTCGGCGACCCCGTCGAAGTCCTCCTTCACCGCCGCGGGCGCGCTGATGCGCAGCAGCTTGTACGGCGAGAGCCGCGCGGCCAGCTCTTCGCGCGGACCGTCGTACTGCACGCGGCCGTGGTCGACGAGGATCAGCCTACGGCACAACGACTCCACGTCGGCCATGTAGTGGCTGGTGAGCACGATCGTGGCGCCGTTCTGCGTGGTGTAGGCGGCGAGGAACCGGCGGATGGCCGCGGCGGCGGACACGTCGAGGCCGAGCGTCGGCTCGTCGAGGAAGAGCACTTTCGGCCGGTACAGCAGGGAAAGCGCCAGGCCCGCGCGCATCTTCTCGCCGAGGCTGAGCGCGCGCAGCTGCCGGTGCAGCAGCGGGCCGAGCTCCAGCAGCTCGGCCAGCTCGTCGAGCCCGGCGTGGTAGCCGGCTTCCGGGATGTCGTAGAGAACGCGTTGGTACTGCAGGGAATCCAGCACAGTCAGCTCCTGCGCGCCACCCGTGGGCTGGCTGCCGCGCACGAGCGCGATCTGCTTGAGGAACGGCGTGCGGCGCTGCCACGGCGTGAAGCCGAGCACCTCGACGGACCCGGCCGTGGGGTGCAGCAGGCCGGACATGAGCTTCATCGCGGTGGTCTTGCCGGCGCCGTTGGGCCCGAGCAGGCCGACGACTTCACCGGCCGGGACCTCGAACGACAGGTCGCGCACGGCCTCGACCTCCCGGTAGCGCCGGTGCACCAGCGAGCGGAACGCGGCCTTCAGCCCCGCCTCCCGCACCGGGACGCGGTAGGTCATCGACAGGCCGTCGACGACGACGGCGCTCACGGCCACAGTTCGTCGTACGGCAGCGTCGCGAACAGCTCGTCCCACGCGGCGTCGTCGCCCTGCCAACGGCCTTCGAGCAGCGGGATCTCGCGGTACGCGATGCCGGGCGGAAGCTTGTCGAGGTCCTCGGGAGTGGTGCGGCGCAGCCAGAGGAGGGCGAAGTCGTGGCCGGGGTAGCGCTCGCGCAGGGTGGTCTGGAGCCGTTCGAGGTCGGCGGCGGTCTCGACACCGTTGGCGTCCTGGCGGACGTACAGCACGCGCTGCGGTGAGGCGACGAGCTCGCGCCAGCGCCGGGCGAGGAACGCCAGCTTCTCGCGGACGGCGGGAAGCTGTTCTTCGACGTCTTCGAGCGTGAGCTTCGCGTCCGGCTTCGCGTGGAACTCGTGGTAGAACTCGATGCCGGCGTCGAGGTCGATGGCGCCTTCGCCGTCGGTGGTCAGCGCCATGCGGCCGGGTTTGAGCAGGCCCCGGAAGTCGGTGTCGAGGGCTTGCTGCACGAAAACCAGGTCGATTTCGAGCCAGTCGAAGAAGTGCGCGGACTCCTGGCCGGTGATGCGGCGGATCTGGTAGGTGGACTCGCAGTGCTGGCCGAGCCCCACACACAGGTCGAACACGGTTCTCCTTCCTGAACTACCGGGCCACGCGGCGGGCGAACTCCCGCTGCAGCACGGGCGGTTCGAGCGCTTCGAAGTCGAGACCGCCGGGGCGGATCTTCTTGCTGTCCAAGGCCAACGCGCTCACGCGGCCGGAGCCGCACCAGCCTTCGGGGTCGAGCTCGGCGATGGGGTCGCGGTAGGCCTCGTCGATCGGCACGATCTCCCAGCCGGCCTCCCGGAAGGCGCGGGCGGCGTCGGCGATGAAGAGGGTGTTGAGGTCGTTTTCGTGCAGCAGCACCACGTGGGCGGGTGAGCGGCCGGTGGCGGCGACGGCGAGCTGGTCGTAGAACTCCGCCGGCGCCAGGAGGGACTCGACGTAGAGGTCCCGCAGGGCTTCGCGGTCGTACGCGCGGCCCGCGCGGACGGTCTCGGCGACGAGGGCGTCGAGGTACCAGTCGAGGGTGAGCACGGTGACGTAGGCGTTGCGCAATCCCCGTCGCGCCAACGCTTTCCGGACGGCGGCGCGCTTGGCCGGGTCGTCGTCGCCCTCGTCCAGGAACGGGAAGCGGAACCACGGCCGGGCGCCTTCGCGGCCTTCGAACCACTCGGCGGCGCGGTCGAGGTCGGCGAGGTAATCGGCGACCGACGTGTCCGCCAGCCGTGGGTGGCTGTAGCTGTGACTGCCGAGCACGTGGCCGCCCGCGGTGTAGGCCTTGATCCGGGCCTCGCCGCCGACGCCGCGCGGCTGCTGGAAATCGCCGACCACGACGAAGAACCCGGCCTGTTCGGGAAGCTGCTCGACGAGGGCGGCCGTGCGTTCGTCGGGGGTGAAGAAGACGCCCGGGTCGTGCGGGGTGTCGTCGAAGGTGAAGGCCACGCGTTTAGTCGGCATCGAGCACCCCCACCGGCTGCACCTGCACGTCACCGCTGCGGTCGAGCTTGTCCCACGCGCCGCGCCGGCCGGTCACGATCCGGGCCCAGGCGATCCACGTCGCCCATGAACCCACGACCGGAATGACCACAGTGGACCGAAAGCTGGTGCGCGCGGCCACCAGCCCCGCCGCCGCTCGGCCCGCCGCGTCGAGGGACCGCGCGAACCTCCTCGACACGACGAAGTAGCCGTAGTTGACCACGATCGTGAGGACGGCCACCGCCACCACCTCGGGCAGGTCGTCGCCCCGCAGGAGCAGCACCACGGCCGACAGCGGCAGCAGCACCGCGCTCGGCACGGACACCAGCGGCAGGACGGAGTTGTTCCACAGCAGGTACAACCACAGCATCGCCGCGATGCCGCCGCGCCGCAGCGCCGGCCACGCGATCCTCAGCAGCACCTGCGTTTTCCCGGTGGCCCAGCGCACGCGCTGGCGGCGCAGGCTCGCCATCGTGTCCGGCGCCTCCGTGAGCACGGCCGCGGAAGCCTCGTGCACCGTGCGGTGGCCGGCGAGCAGCAACGCGAGCGTGAGGTGCGCGTCTTCGGCCAGCGTGCCCTCGGGGTACCCACCGACCGCGGCGACGGCCCGCCGCCGGAACGCGCCGATCGCGCCGGGGATCACGGTGATCCGCCGCATCCGCGAGAAGGCGCGGCGCTCGATGTTGTTCGCGGTCTCGTACTCGTGCACCTGCGCGGCGTACACGAAATCCTGCGCCGGCCGGCGGTTGCCGACGATCATCTGCCCGGACACGGCGGCCACGCGCGGGTCGGCGAAGTGGCCGAGCAGGCGGGCGAGGGTGTCGGGCAGCACCTGCGTGTCGGCGTCGACGGAGACGAAGAACTCCGTGGTCACGGCGGTCAGGCCGCGGTTCAGCGCGGCCGCTTTGCCGAGGTTGCGCTGGCCGAGCACGAGGATCACGTCGCCGTAGTGCGCCACTGCTTCCCGCATCACCGCGCGGGTGGCGTCGGTGGAGCCGTCGTCGACGCAGATCACGCGGTCCAGCTCGACGCCGCGCGAGGCGAGGATGGCGTCGATCGTCTTGCGCAGCACCTTGGCCTCGTTGAAGCACGGCACGAGCACGGACACCCGCCGGCGCGGCCCGCTCGGCGGTGGTGGCACGGGTTTGCGTGCGAGCGCGAGCAGCACGAAACCTTGCCCGGACGACCAGACGGACAACAGGGTCAGCACCCAGAACACGACCGTCATGACGGGCCGAGATCGTCCGGCGTGAGCTCGACGTCGGCGAACGCGTCCAGGTAGGCGGTGATGGAGGTGCCGGCCTCGTCGCTGCGGCTCTGCCCGCTCTCGAGGTAGGCGAGCACGCCGTACGGACCGCAGAGGTGTGCGGCGCCGAGCAGCGACGCCGGCGACGGGTCGCTCGACGACCACAGGTCACCGCCGGATTTGGCGAAGTGGCGGTCGAGGATGCTCGCGTTGTGCCGCAGCGCCCGGCGCAACACCGCGAGCTGACGGTCGTGGTCGCGCAGGTCGGCGAGCGAGTGGATGCCGTCGCGGCCGGTGAACGTGCCGCGCCACTCGTTGACGTCGGTGCCGATGCGCCAGTGCCCGGTGCCCTCGTCGAGGTGGACGTGGCTGGTGGTGCCGCCGCGCCAGGTGCGTTCCGCCAGGGCGGGCGCGTAGTACGACGGGAGTTTGACCTCCTCGCCGTCGAGGACCACGGCTTCGCGCACCGGGCGGTAGTACTGCAGGTCGATGAGCAGGCCTTCGCCGAACTGGAACCCGACGAACCCCCACGGGTTGATCACGGCGGCCTGCACGGCGGTGATGCCGGCGGAGCGCTCGAACAGCTCGGCCGTGCCGGTGCGGCGGAGGAACTCGGCGATGGTGATGCGGTCGGTCACGGGGGCGCCGGTCTCGGCGTCGCGCATGAGCCGGCCAGGGCGCTCGACCTGCCAGTAGTCCATGACGGGGTTGTCGAGGTTGTCGACGTACCAGTCGAGGTTTCGCGAGTCGAGGCGGGATTCGAGGTCGAGAAGGCGACGGGCGAACGTCATGCGAGTCCCTTCACCGGTTCGAGGTCTGCAGGCAGAAAGCGCTTCCTGGTGAAGAGGACGTTGTACTGGTCTTCGGTCTGCGTGTCTCGGGCGAACGGTTCGAGGCCGTGCTGGCGGAGCTTCTCCACGACGTCGGCGGCCAGCCATTGGTCCTGCCAGAACGGGGTTTCCTCGACCTCGATCTTGAGCAGGTCGCACCGGTCGAGGAAGGTTCCCGCGCCGCTGAGGACCTGTTCCGTGGCGCCTTCGACGTCCATCCACAACGCGAACGGCCCTGGTGCGGCGGCGAATTCGCGGTCGAGCGTCGTCGCCGCGACGGTGACCTCTTCATACTCGACGTCGCCGAGCCAGTCGTCGCCTCTGCGGCGCAGGAGGGAGTTGTAGCCCTCGACGCGGTCGTCGGCCAGGCTGGCGCTGTCGGTGATCACCAGGAAGGTGACCTCGCCGGGTTCGCTCGCCAGCGCCTGGTGGCGGTAGTCCACACCACGCGCCGCGAAGTCCGTGGCAGCAGTGAACTTCCGGTGCACGTAGGGATTCGCCTCGAACGCCACCACCGTGCACTCCGGCACCGCTTCGGCGACCCTCAGCGAAGTCTCGGCCTCGAACGCGCCGGCTTCGACGAAAATTCTGGGCCGCAGCAGGGAAATCAGGTCGAGGAACAGCGCGTCGAGTTCCGCGACCGTGCTGGTTGTCCGAATTTTCCTTTCCTGGACCCGGAAATTCACTGGAACGCTCCCGTCGTGCGACACCGGCCTCTCTCCAGTGATCCACGCGGGACGCGCCGTGAGCAAGGAAGACTAAGGGAATTACCACCGTCAGGGGTCCGATGGGTGCACGATCGGACACGGAACCGGGTACCACCGGTTAGGGCGGCACCCGGCCGGGTACCTAGTCCTGGATGCGGTAACGCTCGGCGACAGCGTGGAAAGCCGCCTTGGGCTCCCACGGCAGGCCGGGGTACGTCGTGCCGGTGCGGTCCTCGAACACCTTGACGATGCCGCCGCCCGCGAGGTCGAGGTCGTCGCGCGGGTCGCCGTCGGGGCGGTGCGGGTGCGTGCGCAGGGCGAAGAGGTAGACGAACGCGCTGTCCACGCCTTCTTCCTCGAAGATCTCCAGCAGTTCGGTCAAGTACTGGGCCTGGCCGGGTTCGTCGCGTTCGTAGACGTCGTTCAGCCGGATCGGCCGGCCGTGCTCGTCGTTCTCGACGATCTCCATGCTGCGCGGCGCGACGTCACCGGCGCCACGCCAGGTGGCCGTGCCGAACCCCGTGATGACCACGGGTTTGTCCTGGCGCGTCAACGTCCGCACGCCTTCGCGGAACACGTCGGCGACGGCGGCCGAGCGGATGAGCTCCAGCGTTGTGAAGTCGAACAGGTCCCAGTCGACGCGCTCGAACTGGATGGCCGCGTAGGTGACCTTGCCGCCGAAGGTCTTGCGGATCGCGGGCACGGCTTCGCGGAAGAAGTCGGCGAGGCGTTCGCTCGCCTTCGCCAGGCGCGCGGGCCGGTCGGCCGGGTCGCCGAGCAGCCAGCCGAGGCGCTGCTCCAGCGTGGCGCCGTCGGCGAAGCCCTGGACCATCACGGACAGCTCGGCTCCGGCGACGAACACGACCTCCGCCCCGGTGCGGCGGATCCGCTCGGCGCGTTCGGCGCAGTCGGCGAAGAGCGCGTGCAGCTCGTCGACGGTCAGGTCCAGCGGGTACGGCGAGAACCACACCTCCAGCCCGAGCTCGGCCGCGAGCCGGCCGGCGATCTCCAGCCGCTCGGGAACGCCGCCGACGAGCTGGACGGCGGTGCAGTGCAGGTCGTCGCGGATGATCGCGAGCTCGCGCCGGACGACGTCCGCGTCGAAGTCGTCCCAGGAAGTGGCTCCGTTGCTGAGGAATCCGGTGTCGTAGGCAATGCCGTTGGCTCTCATGGCGGCGAGGCTAGCTCGCAATGTTGCGTGCGCGCAAGATTTCGGATTCGCAGGTTTTCGGCTTTACTGGACCGGTGACCGGTCTGCGTGAACGCAAGAAGCAAGCCACCCGCACGGCGTTGAGCTCCGCCGCATTGCGGCTGGCAGTCGAGCGCGGCGCGGAGAACGTGCGGGTCGACGACATCGCGGAAGCCGCCGGGGTCTCACCGCGGACCTACAACAACTACTTCGCGAGCCGCGAGGACGCGATCGTCTTCGCCGTGACCAGCGACCGCGAAGCGCGGGTCGCGGCCGCCGTCCGCGCTTCTCCGGCTGGCTTGGCCGACGCGGTGGTGGAGGCCGTTGTTTCGCAGTACACCGAGCCCGACGAGAACGCCCGCGAAGCACTGCTGCTCATCACGACAAGCCCCGCATTGCGCACCGCGTACGCGCGCTCCGCGACGGCGCTCGAACCGCCGCTGACTTCCGCGCTGGCCGAGCGGCTACCGGACGGGCCCACCGCCCGCGTGCTGGCCGCCGCGGTCGCCGCCGCGGTGCGGATCGCACTCGAACAGTGGGCCCAGCCCGTGACCTCGGGTTTTGTCGTGGTTTCGGGTTCCCTGCCGGACTTGCTGCGGACGTCGCTGGCCCCGTTGGTGCCGGCCCTCGACGCCGCCGAGCGTTAACGCGCGGGCTGCTGCACGATCGCCTGCGCGGCGACGGTGCCGTCGGAGCCGGGGCGGCCCTGGACCGTCACGGTGGCGCCGGGTTTGAGGTCCGACAGCTTGCCGGGCTGGGTGAGGCCGACGGTGGTGGAGTCCGAAGTGGACACGGTGACGTCGGTGCCCTGCAGGGTTTTCAGGGTGACGGTGGTGCCGTCGACCTTTTCGACCGTGCCGACGGTGCCGCGGCCCGCGCCGCCGCGGGCGCCGGTGAAGCCGCCGGAGCCCTGGCCCTGCTGGGCGGCGCCGGTGCCCGCCCCGGTCCCCGTACCCGTGCCGGTGCCCGTGCCGCGGCCGCCGAAGCCGCCGCGGGCGCCGCTCTGCTGGCCGCCGGTGCGGGCAGCCGCGGCACCGCCGCCGCCGGAACCGGAGCCGAAAGCCGCGTGCGTCCAAGCGCCGCCGGCGAAGGACAGGGCGATGACCAGCAGGCCGGCCAGCACGAACGTCGGTTTGCCGAACGGCTTGGCGACCCGCTTCATCTCCTGGTTCAGATCACCGTCGACCGCCGGAGAAGCCACGATCTCTTCCGGCGAAGGAGAAGGCGAAGCCGCCAACGGCGCCGTCACCGGTGGGAACTCGGTCGTCGGCTCGTCGGGGACGGGGTTTCCCAACCCGGGCGACTGGGTGGACGAAGACATGTGCGGAGGCTCCTACTCGTGCCGGAGGGCGTCGATCGGGCGCAGGCGCGAGGCCCGGTTCGCCGGGAAACTGCCGAAGAAGAGACCGATCAGCGCCGACACCGCGAAGGCCAGCACGATCGACGACGGCACCACCACCGGGGTGATGCCCGCGAAGCTGAACTGGCTGCCGACCACGCCGATCACCACGCCGAGGAACCCGCCGAACAGGCTCAGCATCGTCGCCTCCGCGAGGAACTGGCCGAGGATCGCCGAGCGCGGTGCGCCGATCGCCTTGCGGATGCCGATCTCGCGGATCCGCTCGGTCACGGTCACGAGCATGATGTTCGTGACGCCGATCCCGCCCACCAGGAGGGAAATCGCGGCGACGGCGCCCAGCAGCACGGTGAACGTCTGCGTGGCCGACGTGCGCGTCGCCAGCAGCTGCTCCGAGTTCTGGATCTGGTAGTCGGGGGTGCCGCCGAGGCGGATGCCGTGGCGCGCGTTGAGGATCGCCGTGATCTCGGCCTGCGCGAGCGAGACGGAGTCGGCCGAGGTGGCCTGCACCGCGATCTGGCTCAGGTTGCCGTAACCCGCGAGCGAGTTCTGCACCGCGCTGATCGGGGCGATGGCGACGTCGTCCGCGTTCTGCAGCCCCGTGCTGCCCTTGGCCTGCAGCACGCCCACCACGGTGAATTGGATGCTGTTGAGCAGCACGTTCTTGCCCACCGGCTCCGCGGTGCCGAACAGCGCCTGGGCCGTGGTCGGGCCGAGGACCACGACCTTGCGCGCCTGCGTCACGTCCTCGGTGGTGAACAGCGCGCCGTCGGCGATCTGGCGGTTGGTCGTGGTGAAGTAAGCCGGCTCGGTGCCCGCGACCGTCGAGATGTCGTACGACGTCTGCCCGTAGGTGGCCGTCGCGCTGGTGTTCACCACCGGCGACGCGGCCTTCACGTCGGGCGCGCCGACCGGGTCGACGAGGGCGTGAGCGTCCTGGACGGTCAACGGCCGTGGCTCGCTGCCCTGCCCGCCGCCGCGCGACGGCGACACGTTGACCACGTCCGTACCCAGGCCCTGGATGCTGGCGGCGATCGCGGCCGAAGCCCCGTTGCCCACTGCAACCAGCAGGATCACCGACGCGACACCGATGGTGATGCCGAGCGTGGTGAGCGTCGAGCGCAGCTTGTTGGCGGTGAGGCCGCGCACGGCGAAGCGCAGCACCTCGAACACGTTCACGCGACCACTCCGACGCTGCGGTTGAGCTCGTCGCTCACGATCCGGCCGTCGCTGACGCGCACGACGCGGTGCGCGTGCTCGGCGACCTCGTCCTCGTGCGTGATCACGACGATCGTGCGGCCCAAGGCGTTGAGCCGGTCGAACACACCGAGCACGTCTTCGGTGCTGGCGCGGTCGAGGTTGCCGGTGGGCTCGTCGGCGAGCAGCAACGCCGGTCCGGTCACCAGGGCCCTCGCGACGGCGACGCGCTGCTGCTGGCCGCCGGACAGCTCACTCGGCAGGTGCTTGGCGCGCTCGGTGAGCCCCACCATTTCCAGTGCCGCCAGTGCCCGTTCCCGCCGCGCGGCCCGGCGAAGTCCACTGTAGACGAGCGGAAGTTCCACATTGGACAACGCACTCGTACGCGGCACGAGGTTGAACGACTGGAAGATGAACCCGATCTTCCGGTTGCGCAGCAAGGCGAGCTGGCGTTCGTTGAGGTCCGCGACGCTGAACCCGTCGAGCAGGTATTTGCCCGAAGTCGGCACGTCGAGGCAGCCCAGCATGTTCAGCAGCGTCGACTTGCCGGAGCCGGACGCGCCCATGATGGCCACGTACTCCCCCGGCCGCACGACGAGGTCGACCCCGCGCAGCGCGTGGACGGCCGTCTCGCCGGCGCCGTAGGTCTTGCGCAGTCCGGAGACCGCGATCACGGGTTTCATCCGCGTCCCCCGCCACCGAAGCCACCCTGGCCACCGCGGAAGCCGCCGCCGGCGCCACCGGTACCGCCCGTGCCGCCGAAGCCGCCGAACCCACCGGCGCCGGCGCCGCGCTGGCCCGCGCCGCCCGTGGCCGTGGTCGGCGACGCGGCCGTGAGCACCACGTTCTCGCCCTCGGTCAAGCCGGACTTGATCTCCACAGTGGACTCGCCGCGCACGCCGATCTCCACCTGCTGCGGCACGTTCCGGCCGTTCTCCTGGATCGTGACGACGTTCGTGGTGCCCGCCGTGGTGACGGCGGCCGCCGGCACGCTCAGCACGTTGTCGGCCTCGGCCACGGTGATCACGACGCTCGCCGACTGCCCGGGCCGCAGCCCCGACGGCGGGTTGGTGAGCGTGAGCTGCGCACCGTAGGAGACGACGTTGCCGCTGGTCGTGGGCGTGAGGTCGACCTTCGAGACGGACGCCTGGATCGGCTGGTCGGGCGAGGCGTTGAGCGTGACGGTGGCCTTCTGGCCCGCCTTCACCTTGCTCACGTCGATCTCGGCGACGGAGGTGTCCACGAGCAGGTTGGTCATGTCGGTGATCTGGACGAACCCACTGGACGACGAGCTGCTCGACGAGCTCGCGGACGAGCCTTGGCTGTTGCCACCGTTCCCGCCGTTGCCGCCGGAACCGCCGCTGCTCGCCGTGCTCCCCGACCCGCCGCTGCCGGCCTGCTGCCCGACGGTGCCGTTGATCGCCGTCACGGTGCCGGCGCCGGGCGCGGTGAGCACGGTGGCGTCGACGGCCGACTGGGCCGTGTCGACGTCGAGCTGCGCCTGGTCCACTTTGGCCTGCAGCGAGGTCACGGACTCCTGGCTCTGCTGCTGGCCTTGGCCCTGCCCGGCGCCGGAGCCCGACGTGGTGGTCGGAGTGTCCTCACCGGTGGCGAGGTTGTCCTCCGCCACGGCGAGGTTGTCCTTGGCGACCTGAAGCTGTTTCTCGGCCTGCGTCGAGTCGATCGTGGCGAGCTTCTGCCCCGCGCTCACCACGTCGCCGACCTTCACGTCGATGCTCGTGACCTTGCCGGAGGTCGTGAAGTTGGCGGCGCCGGTGTAGCCGCTCGAGAGGGTGCCCGCGGCGGAGACCGTTTCGGTCACGTCGCCACGGCGCACCGGGGTGGTGCGGGTCTGTGCCTGGGCGGTGTTGCCCGCCGGCGTGAATGCTTGGTAGATCCCGAAAGCCGCACCGCCGAGCAGTACGACCAGCACCCCGTTGATGACCCATGTCCGGGTACGCAGCCGCGTCATGGCCGCAAGACTGGTGGCGCTGCTTAGCAGTCAGCTGTTGGTTCCCTGTGGGCCAGCTGTGGATGTGGCGCCTCGAGTTGCGGAGTCACCGCTTCTTCCGGCGGTGCCGCGCACTCACCGCGAGCAGCAGCTGACGAACCGCGTCCACCACGAGCACAGCGCACAGCGCGCCGAGCGCGAGCGCCCCCGCGATGTGCCCGCCGAAGTACCGCTGCGACGCCAGCTGGGCGCCGTCGCCGGCGGTGGTGACGACCGTGACGACACCCGCGTGCCACAGCACGAACGCCAGCCACAGCGCCAACGCGGCCACGACGAGCTCGCCGAGCGCCACGAACGCGCGCCACGGCTGGTTGAGCCGCGCCGGCTTGGCCGAATCGCCGGGCCACAGATCGGCGCCGGTCGGCTGGGGAAGGTCGATCACGGGATCAAGCCTCTCAGGTTTCTCGCCCTGCGTCATTTCGTCTCGTTCGCCTCGACCAGCCGGGTGAGCGCCGCCTTGAGGGCCTCGACGTCCCGGGCCCACGCGAGCACGACCGTGCCGTCGTCGAGCTTCACGGGCAGCTCGTCGTACTTGTTCGGCACGCTCCAGCCTCCGCCGAGCACGCGCGCGCCGACGGGGGTGCCGACGTCGGTGACGTCCGCGATCCGCTTCGCCTCGACGCTTTCGCGGCCCTGGCGCAGCTCCTGCGTGGTCACCTCCAGCGAGAGGAACCGCCTGCGCGCGTAAACCCACGGGATCGTGAGCCCGCAGAGCGCGACCGCGATCAGCAGCCACGGGATCCAGTGCACCGGTCCGCCCGTCGCCAGCTCCGCCACCGCGCCGAGCACCGCGAACAGCGGCCCCCAGGCCAGCGAGCGCCAGCCGACGCCGGGTTCGGAGTAGAGCGTGCGGTCCATTACAGCTGCTTGCCGACCTTGGGGAAGAAGTCCCTGGTGCTCGGCAGGTACAGCAGCACCACCAGGATCACCAGCAGCAGCGACGACACCACCGAGAACACGCTGCGCACGAGCCCGAGCTGGAACACCAGCCCCAGCAGCGCCAGCATCGTGACCACGGTCCGGGCCGAACGCGTGCCCTCGCGGGCCTTGTAGGCGAACAGCACCATGATGATGCTGAAGCAGAGCGCGCCGACGAACAGCGCCCACACGAGCGTGGTGGCGTTGGACTCGAGCTGCGCCATGTCGAGCTTGCGGCCGGCCGGCGTCGCCTTCACGGCCTGGTCGACGAGCTGCTGCTTGAAGAAGATCGTGACGACCTGGCCGATCAGCAGCACCACGGACGCGGCGATCGTGAGGATGAACGCGGCCTTGACCGGGCCCGGGGCCTGCTCCTTCGAGGGCTCCGCGTCGTTCTGCAGGTACTCCGGGGACGACGCGACGGGCGGCGCCTTGGGGAAGCCGGTCGGGAGCTCTTTCGCCTGCTCCTCGACGTGCTTGACCTGCTCGGGCTGCTCGACCTGCGGGGCGGGCCTGGCCTGCTCGGCCTGTTCGGCTTCGTTCGGCGCGGGCTCCGGCTTCGCGAGGTTCTCGCTGGTCAGCCCCGCGGGTTCGGCGGTGTTGTCGTCCTTCTCGGCCACTCGTGGACTCTAGCCCAGTGCGGGCTCAGTCGAGCCAGGCGGCGGCTTCGGTGGCCCAGTACGTGAGGATCAGGTCGGCGCCCGCGCGGCGGATCGACGTGAGCACCTCCAGGATCGTGCGCTCGCGCTCGAGCCAGCCGTTGGCCGCGGCGGCCTCGACCATCGCGTACTCGCCGGAGATGTTGTACGCCGCCACCGGAACCGGCGAGATGTCCGCCGCCGCCTTGATGACGTCCAAATAGGACAGTGCCGGCTTGACCATGATCATGTCGGCGCCCTCGCCGAGGTCCAGCTCGATCTCGCGCAACGCTTCGCGCGCGTTGCCCAGGTCCTGCTGGTAGGTCTTGCGGTCGCCCTTGAGCTGCGAGTCGACGGCCTCGCGGAACGGGCCGTAGAACGCGCTGGCGTACTTGGCCGAGTAGGCGAGGATGGCCTTGTCGCTGTGGCCCACCTCGTCGAGCGCGCGGCGGATCACGCCGACCTGGCCGTCCATCATGCCGCTCGGCCCGAGCACATGCGCGCCCGCTTCCGCCTGCGCCACGGCCATTTCCGCGTACACGCGCAGGGTCGCGTCGTTGTCCACCGCGCCGTCCGCGTCGAGCACGCCGCAGTGGCCGTGGTCGGTGAACTCGTCGAGGCACGTGTCGGCCATCAGCACGGTCGCGTCCCCGAGCTCCTGACGCAGGTCCCGCAGCGCGACGTTGAGGATCCCGTTCTCGTCGACGGCGCCCGATCCCTCGGCGTCCCGCGTCTCCGGCACGCCGAACAGCATCAGCCCACCGACACCCGCGTTCACCGCGTCGACCGCGGCCTTCCGCAACGTGTCCCGGGTGTGCTGCACAACCCCCGGCATGCTCGAAATCGGCCGCGGCGCGTCAATCCCCTCGGCCACGAACATGGGCAGAATCAGCTGACGCGGGCGAAGCGTCGTTTCACCGACCAGCCTGCGCATGGCCGGCGTGGTACGGAGCCTGCGGGGTCGATGCTCAGGGAACACGCCGTCCACGGTACTCCCGCTGCTCGGGGGGCAATTCGGCTGCCCTCGGGAAAAACCACGTTCTGACAAGGTGTCCGGAAAATGTCGGGCGCGGAAAGGGACGGCTTTCGCGAGCCTCGACGATTTCCGCCTCGCGGCTCAGCCAAACGCTCATCACCCGCCTCGGCCCGGACCGAGTCGACCACGCTGAGTACTGCGGCGGGTAAAACGGCGCCGCAAGGAGACGGCAGGGCGTCGAGCCAGCTGTCAATCGCCCGCCGATGCGATGTGTGGCGGCCCATCTGGACCGGAACGCTCGCTTTCGGTCCAGCTGCGCCGACCCGTTCAGCCAGTTCGCCGGGGACATCCGCGTTCAGCCGCGCCATCCGGACAACTATGCCCACAAGGACCTGCCCCCGACACGAAAAGGGCCCCTCCCCGGAAACCGGAGAAGGGCCCTTCCCGAACCAAACCCGTCAGCTGCGACGCGCCCGCTTCGCCTTGCGGGGCGGCGGCAGGGCGCCCTCCGCGCGAAGCCGGGCGGCGTGCTCGGCCAGGGCGTCCACCAGGTGGGGCACGTCGGCCTTCTCCGGCTGGACGTCGACGCGCAGGCCGAATTCCACGGCGGTTTCCGCGGTCTTCGGGCCGATGCACGCGACCAGGGTGCGCGTGTGCGGCTTGCCGGCGATGCCGACCAGGTTGCGCACCGTCGAGGACGAGGTGAAGCAGACCGCGTCGAAGCCGCCGGTCTTGATCATCTCGCGGGTCTCGGCGGGCGGCGGGGCGGCGCGGACCGTGCGGTAGGCCGTGACGTCGTCGATTTCCCAACCGCGGTCGCGCAGGCCGGCGGACAACGTCTCAGTGGCGATGTCGGCGCGCGGCAGCAGCACGCGGTCCACGGGGTCGAGCACGTCGTCGTACGGCGGGAACTCGGCGAGCAGACCCTCGGACGACTGCTCGCCCGACGGGATCAGCTCGGGGATGATGCCGAACGAGCGGACCTTGGCGGCCGTCGAGGCGCCGACGCAGGCGATCTTCACGCCGGAGAACGCGCGGGCGTCGAGGCCGAACTCCTCGAACTTCTCCCACACCGCGCGCACCGCGTTGGTGGAGGTGAAGACGATCCACTGGTAGCGGCCGTCGACGAGGCCCTTCACCGAGCGCTCCATCTGCGCCGGGCTGCGGGGCGGCTCGACGGAGATCGTGGGCACCTCGTGCGAGGTCGCGCCGTGGCTGCGGAGGCGGTCGGCCATCTCGCCGGCCTGCTCCTTGGTGCGCGGCACCAGGACCTTCCAGCCGTACAGCGCGCGCGACTCCCACCACGACAGCTTCGAGCGCTGCCCGGCGGCCTGGCCGATGGTCACGATCAGCGGGCCGACGAGCTCACCGGCGTCATTGCCCAGCGTGCTGAGCGTGGAGTCGAGCGTGCGCTGGGTGTTGATGGTGCCGTTGGCCGTCACGGCGACGGGCGTGGACGGCGGCATGCCCTTCTCCGTGAGCCGGCTGGCGGCCTCGGCCAGGTGCGCCGAGGTGGCGTGCAGCACGAGCGGGCCGGGCTGCGCGGCGAGCGCCGCCCAGTCGACCTCGCCGCGGACGTCGACCTCGGTGTGGGTGCCGCCGAGGGCGACACCGGCGTAGGCCGGCACCGCGGCGCCGGGGGAAACGCCCGGGATCACCTCGAACACGGCGGACGTGCGGGCCACGGCCTGCACCTCGTTCACCACGGCGGGGGTGGTCAGCGGGTCGCCGGCGACCAGGCGCAGCACGAGCCGCCCGGCCTTGGCCTCGGTGGTCAGGTCCTTCGACACGTCGGCGGGCTCACCGACGGCGGGCCGGACCTCGGCGCCGGGGGCGGCGAGCGCGAGGACGGTGGCGGGCACGTCGGGATCGGTCACCACGACCTCGGCCTTGGCGAGCAGCTCCTGGGCGCGGACTGTGAGCAGCCCGGCGTCACCGGGGCCCGAGCCCACGAAGGCGACGCGCCCAGCGGTCTTGCGAGCGGGGGTCATCTCTGGCGTTTCTCCTGTCAGGCGGCCGGGTACGTCATCGGCCGCAGGTGTGTGGTGCTGGTCGTTCGGGTGCTGGTCATTCGAGTGCTCTGCGGGTTGCGTCACTGGGCGGGGCCGGACAGCAGTGCGCCGGCACCCAGGTCGAGGAGCTCGGCCGCCAACGTCCGGCCGAGCTGCTCCGCCTCGGCGAAGTCGGCGAGTGCGGAAGCCCGCAGCATGTCGACCGCGCCGTTCTCGCCCTCGACGGCCGCGGTGCCGCGCAGCGAGATCCGTTCCACGACCGCGCCCTCGGAGTCGAGGTCCTCGACGATCTCGGCGAGCGCACCCACGGGTGCGCTGCACCCCGCCTCGAGCGCGGCCAGCAGGGAACGCTCGGCCGTCACCGCGGCCCGCGTGCCCTCGTCGTCCAAACTGGACGCGAGCAGGTGCTCCACGTCCACGTCTTCGGCCCGGCACTCCACCGCCAGCGCCCCCTGCGCGGGAGCGGGCAGCATCTGGATCGGGTCGAGGGTCTCGGTGATCGCCCCCACCAGACCGATCCGGGCCAGTCCGGCACGCGCGAGCACCACGGCATCGAGCTCGCCGTCAGTGACCTTGCGCATGCGGGTATCGATATTGCCCCGAATCGGCACGATTTCCAAACCGAGACCCAGCGCGAGCAGCTGCGAGGTGCGCCGCGGCGCCCCCGTGCCGACCTTCGAACCCGGCGGGAGCTCACCCAGCGTGAGGCCGTCGCGGGCGATCAACGCGTCGCGCGGGTCCTCGCGCGGCGGCACGGCGGCGAGCACGATCCCGGCCGCCGGCGCCGTGGGCAGGTCCTTGTACGAGTGGACGATGACGTCGATTTCCTTGCGCAGCAAGGCTTCCCGCAGCGCTGAGGTGAAGACGCCGACGCCGATCTGCGGGATCGGCTTGCTGGAGACGTCGCCGGGGGTGGTGACGGTGACGATCTCGACCTCGGCGCCGGTGGCGCGGATCTTGTCGGCCACGGTCTCGGTCTGCGCGACGGCGAGCTTGCTGCCGCGCGTCCCGATGCGAATCACTCTGTCCACTGCTTACTTCTTCTCGATGTCTGGCGGCACGGCGGTGGGGCTCGCCACAGCCGCGGGGGCCTGCGGATCGAGGCAGAACAGCTCGCGCAACGCGTTGGCGTAGTCGGTGTCGGCCGTCTCGGCGGCCAGCTGCTTCACCCGCACTGTGGGCGCGTGCAGCAGTTTGTCGACGACACGGCGGACCGTGCGGCCGACTTCTTCGCGGACCTGCGTGTCGAGGTCCGGGAGGCGGTTGTCCAGACGCAGCAGCTCCGCGTCGACCACCTCGGCCGCGCGGCGGCGCAGCGCGGTGACGGTGGGCGTGACCTCGGCGCTGCGCTGGCCGGCGAGGTAGTCGCGCACCTCGTCGAGCACGATGCCGTTGGCCCTGATCGTCTGGCGTTCGGTGGTCGGGGCGCCGGCGTCGCGCATGCGGCGCTGGATCGTCTCGAGGTCGACGACGGTGACGTCGGCCAGGTCGGCCACGCCCGCGTCGACGTCCTTCGGCAGGCCGAGGTCGCACACCACGAGCGGGCGGCCCGCGCGGGCGGGCACGTGCTCGGGCAGGAACACGGCGTCCTGCGCGCCGGTACACGACACGACGATGTCGGCCTTCGCCACGGCGTCGGCCAGCTCGGACAGCGGCACGGCACGCGCGGGCACGCCTTCCACCGCGGTCTTCTCGGCGAGCCGCGCGGCCTTGGCTTCGGTGCGGTTGGCCACGGTGATCTCGCCGATGCCGGCCTTGCGCAGGTGCGACGCGGTGAGCGCGCCCATCGAGCCGGCGCCGACGATCAGGGCGTGCTTGCCGACGAGGTCGCCCGCGGCGGCCAGCGCCTCGGAAACCACGGACGCGCCGAGCTGGTCGAGACCCGTCTCGGAGTGCACGCGCTTGCCGACGCGCAGCGTCGTCTGGATCAGCTCGTGCAGCGTGCGCCCGACCGTGCCGGCCTCACGCGCGGTGGCGTAGGCCGAGCGGACCTGGCCGAGGATCTGCGTCTCGCCGACGACCATCGAGTCGAGGCCCGACGTCACGGAGAACAGGTGCTCGACGGCCGCGCCGGCGTAGTGCACGTAGAGGTTGTCGTAGAGCTCCGCCGGCTCCATGCCGGCCTGGCGGGCGAGCACGTCGGAGACGTCGTTCACGCCGCCGTGGAACGTCTCGACCACCGCGTAGACCTCGATGCGGTTGCACGTGGAGACCAGCATGGCCTCGCTCACGTGCTCGGCCTGCTGCAGCTCGTGCAGGACCTTGGTGACCTCTTCCGCGGGCACGGCGGCCCGCTCGAGCGTGGTCAGCTCCGCACTTCGGTGGGAGAGCCCGACCGCCAACACGCTCATCCGCGCACCACCATTCCAAGACCGCCGTCTGCCTGTCCGTTGCCGTTACTGCCATTGTCGATCGGCAGGCCGGCGTCGGGTAACCCGGTATTCCCCTGAATTGCCAGGGCGTCATCGGCACGGCGAGCCACGTGGAACGAGAGGATCTGAAGTTCGACCGCCAGGTCGACCTTGCGGACCTCGATGTGCGCCGGTACCTGGAGCACCACCGGCGCGAAGTTCAGTATGCACTGGACGCCGCCCGCTACCAGCCTGTCGCACACGGACTGCGCAGCGGTAGGAGGTGTGGCGATGATCCCGATGGAAATCTGCCGTTCGGAGCAGACGCGCGGGATTTCGTCCAGGTGCGAGACGGGCAGTCCCCCTACGGGAACCCCGACTAGGTCGGGGTCGAGGTCGAACAGCGCCTCGACGGGGAAACCGCGGCCGGGGAACCCGCCGTAGTTGGCCAGCGCGTGACCGAGGTTACCGATCCCGACCACGGCGACGCGGTGCTGGCGGGTGAGGCCGAGGATGCGTTCGATCTGGCTGACCAGCACCTGCACCTCGTAGCCGACGCCACGCGTGCCGTACGAGCCGAGGTAGGACAGGTCCTTGCGCAGCTTGGCGGAGTTCACGCCGGCGGACGCGGAGAGCTCTTCGCTGGAGACGGTGGTCGCACCCTGCTCCGCCATGCCCGACAGGACCCGCAGGTACACGGCGAGGCGCGCGACGGCCGCTTCGGGGATCTGCTTCGCGCGGACGGCCGTCTCGACGGCGCTGTCGACCGCGGGCATCTCCGCCGTGGGCGCGTTGTCGGCATCAGGCGCTGCCCGCCGGGCGCGGCCGTTGCCCTTCGCGGCCCGGCGGGGTGGTTCAGCGGGCGGTTCGGCACCGCTGCGCCTCCCCCGCTGTGTCACCACGCCCGGTCACTCCTCAAGATTGGGTCGCATCTCTTGACCCCGCGACTGGAGTCCGGTTCAATGCCGGGCTTTTGCGGGACGGCTCCCTACGGTAGTCCACTTGTGAACGCACGCACAAAGTCACTGGTCATCGACATGACACGACCCACACCCGCGCCCGATCAGGTGACAGCGGCCCGGGTCGCGGCGGGCACCGGGGCCGGCCGGGCAAGATCATCCGCGCCCCGCCCGCGTTTCGGAGGTCGTTCAGGCTGATGGCCACCCACTGGGTCTGGTGCGTTATCGCGCCGATCCTGGGACGGCGGGCGGTTCGACGCCCAGCGCGCGGAACCGGAGATCGCCGACCTGGCGGAGTCACGGACAAGGTCGCGGGTCGGATCGTGGAGAAGCTGCCGGGCTGAGACCCGTCGTACGTGGAGGTGGGTGAGCGTTGGCCGGGCACTGGTACTGGTACGTCGTCCTGGCGCTTGTCGTCGGCGGTTACGGGGTTTGGTACCTGCGCGGCTACCGGCGCCGGACCGCGGCCATCGCCGCCGGGGCGCGCGAGCGGGGGTGGACCTACCGGGAACGGGCGCCCCAGTTGCTCGGGCGGTGCCACGGCTACCCCTTCGGGCGGGGACGACGGCCGCGGGCGTGGCACGCCGTGAGCGGGAGCCACGACGGGCGCGAGTTCACCTCGTTCGAGTACAGCGAGGTCGTCGGGCATTCCGACGTCGACAGCAACGACAGCGCCGAGCGGCTGTACCTGCAGGTGTACGCCGTGAAGGTCGCCGGCGCGCCAGTGCTCACCGTGCGGCGCCGCGGGGTTGCGGGTGTCGTCGCGGGACGGCTGGGCGTGGGTGGGAACGCGACCGGTGACCCTGACTTCGATCGGCGGTTCGTGGTCGAAGGCGACGCCACGAGCCTCACTCCCGAAGCGCAGGTCTGGCTCACCGCCCACCCGCGACCGTTTCGCGTCGACGGCGGCGAGGTCCTCGTTTGGGATGAAGGGCGGTTCGACCTCGGCCGCGTGGAGCCCGCGCTGGAGCAGCTCGGGGAGCTGCTCACCCGTGCGCGGCTCGGCTGACCCAGCGTCAGGCGTTCACCATCACCGAGTGCCAGCCCGAAGCTCCGTTCGGCACCGGCTCCGCGGCCTGGTCCGTCTGGGTGTAGCCCGACTGGTCGGTCGCGCGGACCGTCACCGTGTGGCTGCCCGACGGCACGGCGAGGTCGGTCCACCACATGCGCCACGTGTCTTTGTTGACCTCGGTCGACAGGGTGGTCGGCTGCCACGGGCCCTGGTCGACGCGCACCTCGACCTTGGCGATGCCGATGTGCTGGGCCCACGCCGTGCCGGCGACGCGGAGCTTGCCCGAGGTCACCTTGGCGGTGTCGATGCGCGACTCGGTCTTGATGGGCGCCTGCTCGGCCCACCCGCGCTGCAGCCAGTAGGACTGGCGGTCGTCCCACTTGGCGAACTCGAGGCTGGTGACCCACTTCGTCGCGGAGACGTAGCCGTACAGGCCCGGAATGACGATCCGCGCGGGGAAGCCGTGTTCGACGGGCAGGGGTTCGCCGTTCATGCCGATGGCGAGCATGGCGCCGCGCGTCGGGTCGAGGGCGATCTTGGCCGGGGTGCTGCAGGTGAAGCCGTCGACGCTCGTCGCGTACATCTGTTCCGCGCCGGGTTGCACGCCGGCCGCGTCGAGGAGGTCGACGAGGTCCACGCCGATGAACTTGGCCGTGGAGATCAGGTCCCCGCCGACCTCGTTGGAGACACACGTCAAAGTGACCTCGCGCTCGACCAGCGGCCGCGAGCGGATGTCGTTGTAGGAGAACGAAACCTCACGGTTGACGAGGCCGTGGATCTTCAGGTTCCACTCCTCGGTGCGCACCTGCGGCACCACGAACGCCGTGTCGATGCGGTAGAAGTCCGAGTTCGGCGTGATGAACGGCGGCGAGCCCAGCTTCTGGAAATCGGCGTCCGGCGGCAGCGGCGGGGCCTTGCGCGCGGCGACGAGCGGTCCCACGGCCGCCCGCGAGGTGTCGGCGCTGCCCGTGCTCGAGATCGCCTGCCCGGCGACGGCCGCGACCCCCGCGCCCGCCGCGACGCCGATGCCGCGCGACAGGACCTGCCGCCGCGTCGGGCCCTTCGGCGGGCGGGCCTCGTCGAACGCCGGCGGCAGCGCGTAGTGGTGCAGCCAGGTGAACACGAACGCCGAAGCCGCCAGCGACACCACGGGCGCCAGCAGCGCGAGCTGCCCGACGTCGGTGCGCTCGTAGACGGCCGCGATCCCGGCGATGCCCAGCAGCACCACCACGATCTGGCCACCTCGCGGCGTGCGGCGCGAAACCTGCCCGGCCAGCACCGCGAACAGCACCAGCACCACGGCCAGGCCGATCTTCAGCACGGTCTTGTCCGCCGTGCCGAGCGTCTGCTCCGCCCACACCACCACGGCGTGCGGGCTGTGCGCGATCACGAAGTCGGCGACGGCCACGAACGGCGACGCGTTGTAACCGACGAAGCCGGCGATCAGGTGCCCCACACCCAATGCGGTGATCAAGGCCGCCAGCCCGATCAACGACGCGATCGGCAACGACAGCCGCCGCGGCTCAGGGGGCTTGACGGTCTGCGGGGCTTCCTTCAACGCGCTCACCCCACCATCTTCGGCGGGCTCGACCCCCGATACCGCCGGGAACCCTTACGACTTGATTACCGCATCGGACTATCGGGCGGAACTAGCCGGCCAGCGCCCGGCGGAACCGCTCTTCCTCCACCCGCCAGTACCCGTGTTCCGCACCGTCGATGAGGATCACCGGAACCTGGTCGCCGTACTCGGCTCGCCACTCCGCGTCACTGTCGACGTCCGCGAGCTCCCACGGCACGTCGAGCTCACCGCAGATCCGCGCGACCTCGGCCTCGGCCACCTCGCAAAGGTGGCAGCCGGCGCGCGTCATCACCGTCACCTGATGCACCACCGCAGTCTAGAACCGCGTCAGCGCAGCTTGAGCCGCCGCAGCTTCCCGGTGGCCGAATGCGGCAGCGTCGAAACGAACTCCACGAGGTGCGGCACCTTGTACCCGGCCAGGTTCGCCGCGCACTGGTCGCTCACCTGCTGTTCCGACAGCGCCGCGCCCTCGGCCGGCACCACGACCGCCTTCACGGCCTCGCCGCTGCGCTCGTCGACGACCCCGACCACGGCGACCTCCGCCACGCCCGGCAGCCGCGAGATCACGTCCTCGACCTCGTGGGGGTAGACGTTGAAGCCGTTGACGATGATCAGGTCGTTGGCGCGGTCGACCAGGTGCAGGTCGCCGTCGAGGTCGAGGTAACCGACGTCGCCGGTGCGGAACCAGCCCTCGGCGTCGGGGCCGTGCGCGCCGTCGGGCCAGTAGCCCGAGAACAGGTTCGCGCCGCGGATCGACACCAGGCCGGTGTCGCCGCCCGACTCGAAGACGTCGGCGACGTCGTCCGGGTCGAGCGGCACGCCCTCCTCGGTGCCGTCGCTGTCCACCAGCCGCAGCTCGATGCCGGGCAGCGGCCGCCCGACCGAGCCGGGCTTCGGGTAGCCCGTGACCAGCGTCGAGGTGACCACCGGCGCGCATTCGGTGAGGCCGTAGCCCTCGTAGACGTCGTGGCCGGTGGCCTCGCGGATCGCCGCCAGCACGCGCGGGTGCAGCGGCGCGGCACCCGAGGTCAGCATCCGCACGGTCGCGAGCCCGCGCGCCAGCTCCTCGGCGCCGAGGTCGGCGAACTCCGTGTACATGGTCGGCACGCCGGCGATCGACGTGACGCGGTACTCGGCGCAGTCGTCCAGCGTCTTCGCCGGCTCGAAGCGCTCCGAGAGCACCAGCGTCGCGCCCACGGCCGTCGCCTGGAGCAGGCCCGGGCCGAGGCCGTAGACGTGGAACAGCGGGATGGTCACGAGCACGCGGTCCTCGTGCACCGGCACGCCCTCGACCTGGCTGAGCTGCTCGAGGTTCGCCAGCAGCGCGCGATGCGACAGCAGCACGCCGCGCGGCGGGCCGGTGGTCCCGGAGGTGTAGGAGATCACCGCGATGTCCTCGCCGGCGCGGCCGAGGTCCACGGGGTCTCCCCCGAGTTCGCCGCGAGGTGACAGCGCCGTGAGGCTTTCGGGCAGGTCGGTGTCGTCGTCGCGCTGGATCACGAACCGCGGGTCGCAGTGCGAAAGCAGCTGCTCCAGCTCCGGCGCGGGCGCCTGCGGGGAGAGCGGCACCGCGATCGCGCCGGCGCGCAGCACGCCGTACAGGGCGACGGCGAAATCCGCCGACGTCGGCAGCCGCAGCACGACCCGGTCGCCCGGGCCTACGCCGGCTTCGACGAGCCGCCGCGCCTGCGCGTGGGCCGCCTCGTCGAGCTCCCGCCAGGTGAGCGTGGCCCCCGTGCCGGTCTCGGTGATGGCCGTTTCGTCCGCCCACCTGGCCGCCGCCTCGGTCAGCAGCTGCGCGACACCCTCCACCGGGCCCCCTTCCTGCTGTAGCCCTTTTGTCATCTTGTCACCCGTAACGGGGACGCCGCGCGATCGTCGCACCTCCGGTACCGCGGGACCTCTACCTACTTCGCGGTAACTACACGTATGCTGCACTGCGTCGCCGGGTGGCGTTGATCACTGCCGGGTGACGCGAGAAAGGGAGTCGCCGTGACGAACTTGCTGGTCCACGCAGTCGTGGAACACGTTCAGCGGCCCATTCCTGCTCGCGTGGGGGACGGGCGCACAGCTCGCCGCGGAGGCCGCCCGCCCGGCCTCCGGACCGCAGGAGGTGCCGCCCTGTGACCCTGCCGACCACCGCGAACCGCGGCCCCCTCGTGATGTTCGCCGAACGTGCGTTCGGGCGCCCCGCCGCCGTCCCGCTGGCCCGGACGACCGCGGCTGCGCAGGCGCCGGATCCCGCCGAAGCCGCCAAGATCGAGGCGTGGGACCTCGTGCGCGAAGCGCAGGAGGGCGACTCCTCGGCATTCGGGAAGCTCTACGACCGGTACGTCGACGTCGTCTACCGCTACGCGCTGTTCCGCCTCGGCGATCGCGAGCTGGCCGAGGACGTCACGAGCGAGACGTTCCTGCGCGCGCTGCGCCGGATCACGTCCGTGAGCTACCAGGGCCGCGACGTCGGGGCCTGGTTCGTCACGATCGCCCGGAACCTGATCCTCGACCACGTGAAGTCGAGCCGCTTCCGTCTCGAGGTCGTGACCGACGAGGTCAGCGAGCCGGGCGCGGCACCGGTTTCGGCCGTCGGGCCGGCCGCGCCGGCCGGGCCGGAGCAGCAGGCCATCGCGGGCGCCACGCGCGCGGAGCTGCTGCGCTGCGTCGCCGAGCTGGGCGAGGACCAGCGCGAGTGCATCGTGCTGCGGTTCCTGCAGGGGCTGTCGGTCGCGGAGACGGCCCAGGTGATGCACCGCAACGAGGGCGCGATCAAGGCGCTGCAGCACCGCGCTGTCCGCCGTCTGGCCCAATTGCTGCCCACCGGGCTGCGCTGACATTTTTCACGTCCCGGCGCAACCGTAACTTCTTCGTCTTCTAATCGTTTCTCCACGCAGACCGGCTGTCAGGGCCGGGGCTTGTAGAGCTTTGTGAAGCTTTGTGGAGACGGAGCAGCACCGTGGGCGTCCCCGGGTGGTTTTCGCGGGATCGAGCCGAGAACGAGCGGTTCGATCGCGCGCTGGACCCGTCGCCCGTCGAGCGCGACGGCGAGTTCGCCGACGAGCTGGCCGTGGTCGCCGCCCTGCGTTCGCTGGGCGAGGCGGGCGCGCCCGACGTCGCGACGCGCGAGCGCATCCGGGCGGAGATCGAGGGCCGGCTCGGCCAGCCCGTCGTCCGGCGGCGCCGGAAGCCGCGGATGGCCGATCTGGTGGCGGCCGGCATCGCGCTCGTGCTGGGGCTGGCCGGACTGACGCTGCTGCTGTCGCGCAACGCCATGCCGGGCGACGCGCTGTACACCGTGAAGCGCGCGGGTGAAGAGACGTCGCTGGGGCTGACGTTCGGCGACGAGGCCAAAGCGCGCAAGCACCTGGAGTTCGCCGCCAACCGCGTGAGCGAACTGGGGCTGATGAGGGACGCGTCGCCGTCGGCGTACCGGACAGCGCTGGGGGACTTCGGCAGCGACGTCCGCGCGGGCGTCACGGCGTTGACGGCACTGGCGACGGGCGGCAGCGGGCGGACGCAGCTGTCGGACCTCGAGACGTGGACGAAGGAGCAGGCGCGGCTGCTGGCGGCCGAGCAGCCGCGGGTCCCGACGTCCGCGCGCGCGGACTTGAGCGGCGCGCGCGGGCTGCTCACGCGAGTGCAGCAGCGGACGTCGGCGCTGGTGTCGCGGCTGAACTGCTACGAGATCACCACGGGCAGCTCCGACGAGCTGGGCCTGCTTCCGGCGCGCGGCGCGTGTACGCAGCAGCCCACGCGTCCTGGTGAGCCGGCGCCGCCTTCGCCTTCGTCACCTGGCCCCACCCCTACGCCGACCGAAAGCGAGGTGCCGCCGGCGACCGGGACGTCGTACCCGCCGGACCTGGCCGTGTCCAGCACGCCGACGCCGACGTCCGGGGGCAGCGCCACGGCTCCCCCGCCGGTGTTCTCGCCGCCGATCACCGCGCCGACGACGCCGCGGCTGCCGACGACCAGCCCGCCGCCGCCGTTGATCTCGATCCCGCCGCTGCTGCCGGGACTTCCGCCCATCGTCATCGGGTGATCGTCGGCGGGGGCGGGACTCGGCCCGGTCAGTCGCTGGCGTGCGCGGTGTTGTCGAGCCAGTGCTGGGCGAGGTCGAGGTCGCCGTCGACGCTGATGGTTTCGCCGTCAGAGAGAGGGAGCCGGCGGGTCAGGACCATCAGCAGCGACTGTGCCGGGCCGGTCACCGTCACGTCGGCCTGCCGGGTCCCGGGCTGCCACGTCGCTCCGTCCGGGCGCCGTTCGACGAACCACGCGCCGTCGGTGTCGGTGGCCCGCCACTGCAGGGTCTGCCCGGTGCCCCGGACGGCGTGAGCGGACTCGGGCCGTTGCATCGTCCACGTGGGCGAGGTGAGCATCGCGAGGTGGTTGCCGATGAGCGCGGCGGCGACACCGGCGTCGACATCGGCCGGGCGGCCCGCCGCATTGGCTGCGTCGAAACCGTGGACGACGGCCTCGTTCAGCATGCTGGACATCCAGAATTGCGCCCCGGACCGCTCGTCGCCGGCGGCGTTGAACACCGGCGCCCCGAGCGCGTCGTCGGAGCACGCGCTCGCCACTCGCTGCGCGGACTCCGCCAGCCACGCCGGCCACTCGCCGGGTTCGGCCGGCAGCACGGCCATCTCTGTGGGCAGCTGTGTGGGATCGGTGATGCGCCGCTCGATGATCTCCGCGACCCAGTTCTGCGTCTGGCCCACGTGCGCGACCAGGTCGGTGACGGTCCACTCCGGGGCCGTCGGCACGGCGGCGCCGGGCCCGGCCACGGCGGCCGATTCCGCCAGCCGCCGGGTGTGGTCGACGATCGCGCGCCGGACGGTTTCCGCGTTCAGCTCGGTCATGGCACTGTCCTTGGTGTCGGGGTGAGCGCCCGCCCCCTGCGGGCGCCTTCGACTACGCGTCGAACGACGGTATCCGGGATCGACAACCCCGAGCACGACTTTCGATCCTTCCGGCCGAAGGTCGGAAATCGCGGACGCCGGTCACGAACAACCGCAGTCACCACGGACGAAGGAGCCAGGTGATCACTCGGAGCTTCGGCAACCCCTGATCGAGGCCCTCACCACACCTGGAACGGGTGAGTCGCGTGGTCGCTACGCTGTGCGTCAGGACCCGGCCGTTCCCGGCCGCCGGGACGTGCCCGAACGTGGAGGCGGTGTGCGTGTCAGCTTGGCGTGGCAAGGATAAGAGTCAGGAGCTCGAACGGCTCGCCACGCTCGCGGGCGAGGCGTCGGCCGAGGCCGCTCAGATCAGGGCGAACGCCGAGCCCGCCGTGCCCCCGGCCCCACCGGACCTGACCGCGGCCGCGTTCTTCGACGTCGACAACACGATGATGATGGGCGCGTCGATCTTCTACTTCGCGCGCGGCCTCGCGGCGCGCAAGTTCTTCACGTCCGCCGACCTCGCCGGTTTCGTGTGGCAGCAGGTGAAGTTCCGCCTGGGCGGGCGCGAGAACAAGGAGGACATCAAGTCCCACCGCGAGCGCGCACTGTCCTTTGTGGCCGGTCGCACCGTCGAGGAGCTCACCAGCATCAGCGAAGAGATCTACGACGAGCTCATGGCCGACAAGATCTGGTCCGGCACCCGCGCGCTCGCCCAGATGCACCTCGACGCGGGCCAGCGCGTGTGGCTCGTCACCGCCACGCCCATCGAGCTCGCCGCGATCATCTCCCGGCGCCTGGGCCTGACGGGCGCCCTCGGCACCGTCGCGGAAACCAAGGACGGCGTCTACACCGGCCGCCTCGTCGGCGACCTGCTCCACGGCCGCGCCAAGGCCCACGCCGTCCGCGCGCTCGCCTCGCGCGAAGGTCTGAACCTCAAACGCTGCACCGCGTACTCCGACTCACAGAACGACGTCCCCATGCTGTCCGCCGTCGGCACCGCCGTGGCCATCAACCCGGACTCCGGCCTGCGCGACGTGGCCCGCGCCCGCGGCTGGGAAATCCGCGACTTCCGCACGGGCCGCAAGGCGGCGAAGATCGGCGTCCCGTCGGTCCTGGGCGCGGGCGCGCTGGCGGGCGCCGTCGCCGCGGGGATGGCCTACCGCCGCCGCTGACGTTGTCACCGGCGGACCGAGGCGCCTCAGCCGCGGAAGATGTTCTTGCGCTGGGCGAGGCGGCGGTACAGGGCTTGCTGGATGGATTCGCGCACCTGGTCCGTCAGGGTGAACACCAGCATCGGGTCGTCGATGGCGTCCGGGGTGAAGTCGTCGGTGCGGATGGGTTCGCCGAACTCGATGGTCCACTTCGTGGGCAGCGGGACGGCGCCGAGGGCACCGAACAGCGGGAAGAACGGCGTGACCGGGAAGTACGGCAGGCCGAGCACCCGCGCGAGCAGGCGGATGTCGCCGATTTTGGGGTACGTCTCCTCCGCACCGACGACGGACACGGGGATGATCGGCACGCCCGCCCGCATAGCGGCGGAGACGAAGCCGCCGCGGCCGAAGCGTTGCAGCTTGTAGCGCGCGGAGAACGGCTTGCCGATGCCCTTGAAGCCCTCCGGCCACACGCCGACGAGCTCGCCGCCGCGCAGCAGGCGTTCGGCGTCGGCGTTGCAGGCCAGCGTCTGGCCCGACTTGCGCGCGAAGGAGCCCACCAGCGGCATCTTGAACACCAGGTCGGCGCCGAGGCCGCGCAGGTGGCGCCCGCCCGTCTCGTCGTGGACGGCGACGGCGGTCATCAACGCGTCGAGCGGCAAGGTGCCCGAGTGGTTCGACACGAGCAGCGCGCCGCCGGTCGCCGGGAGGTTCTCGACGCCGAAGGTGTCGACGCGGAACCACTTCTCGTACAACGCGCGCAGCGGCGGCAGCACGAGGGTCTCGGTGAGCTCGGCGTCGAAGCCGAACTCGTCGACGGTGTAGTCGCCCGTCAGCCGGTTCCGCAGGAACGCCAGCGCCGAGCGCACGGACTCCGGCAGGGGTTCCGGCTCGGCGGGAGCCGGCGGGGCGGCCGGGAAAGCCACCACCGGCGCGTCCGAAGCAGACTTCGCAGGCTCGGCCGGCGGCGCGGCAGGCTGCGAAACCCGCCCCGGGCCGTGCAGCGGGATCACCTGGGCCTCGGCTCCGTTCACGGTGTGCGCCTCACTTCCGATCGCGGGGCTCATCGGCCGGCCTGCCCGGTCGCGGCGGCCACGAGGACCTTGCCGGCCAGCGAGGCCAGCCGGGCGCCGTCGAACACCGGGCGCAGGCCGCGGCCCGCGGTGTAGTCGTCGAACGCCTCGCGCGTGGTGAAGCGAGGCTGGTAGCCGAACTCCGTCTTGAGCTTCGTGATGTCCACGACCCGCCCGAAGTTCAGCAGGCGGACCTGGTCGGCCGAGAAGTCGACCACGCGCGCGCCCCGCAGGACCTTGCCCACGGACGGCACCACCGCGCTCGGCATCGGCAGCCCCACGCGGCCCGCCCGGCGGATCGCCTGGGACAACCCGATCACCCCTTCCGACGCGACGTTGAACACGCCCGGCTTGTCCTGCAGCACGGCCTGCTCCAGCACGCCCAGCGCGTCGGACGCGTGCAGCAGCTGAAGCCGCGCGTCGTAGCCGAAGACGGTGGGCACGACAGGCAGCGCGAAGTAGCGCGAGAGCACCGTGTCGACCTCGGGCCCGATGATGTTGGTTAAGCGCGCGAGCGTGACGGTGATGTCGGGCCGGCGGCGGGCGAGGCCGCGCACGTAGCCCTCCACCTCCACCGCGTCCTTCGCGTAGCCGCTGGACGACGTCGGGATCAGCTCCGAGTCCTCCGTGAACACGGCCTGCGAACGCGCCCCCGCGCCGTAGACGGCCGCAGTGGACTTGACCACGAGCTTGCGCACCTTCGGCGAACTCTGGCAGGCCGCCAGCAGCCGCATCGTGCCGATCACGTTCAGTTCCTTGACGGCGGAGCGGCGGCTCGGGCCGGCCGGGTGGGCCAGGCACGCTGTGTGGACCACCGTGTCGACGCCGGCGCTGCTGATGACCTTGGCGATCAGCGGGTTGCGGATGTCGGCGCGCACGAACTCCGCGTTGCCCATCCGCTGCAGCACCTCTTTCGGAGGCGGCGCGGTGTCGACGCCGATCACGCGCTCGAAGGCGGAGTTGGTGCCGAGGCGGGCGAGCAGCTTCCCGCCCAGGTCTCCGGCGACCCCGGTGACGAGCACGATGTTCGACGGCATGGGACTCCCTGTGCGGCTGGGCTGTTCGGCTGGGCGTGAGAGGGCGGACGATCACCCGAAGTGCACGAGCCTGCACTCATTGAAAGCATCGCGCGGACGCACCACCGATGTTACCGGCGCCGGGGGGTGCCCTGACCAGGTCTTACTTCGTATTTACAACTCCACCCGAGAATTGCGGCTCACGCCTCACTCGATCGGGGGAGAAGGCCCACCACATGGACGTGGCCCGTCCAGAGACTGGACGGGCCACGGCGCATCAGCTGTGGGGCTGGCTCACTTGCCGGCCTTACGACGCTGCACTCGCGTACGGCGAAGCAACTTGCGGTGCTTCTTCTTGGACATGCGCTTGCGGCGCTTCTTGATCACGGAACCCATAGGGCGCTCCTCAGTTGTCGTCGGTCACGCTGCCCGGCGCAGCGTCCAACGGGTGGAGCGCACAGGCACGAGCGGTCTACCAGGTTACCCGCGCCCTGACGCGGGCCGGTCGGCGGGCATGGCTAGCGCATGCCCGGCGACCGCGCAGCCCCGCCCACCGCCGCCCTCAACGGAGCGGCTCGCCGCACTGAGCTGCTATCCGACGTCGAAGTAAGCACCCTGCAGGTACTCGTGCACAGCCTTTTCGGGCACCCGGAACGACTTGCCCACCCGCACGGCGGGGAGCTCACCCGAGTGCACCAGCCGGTACACGGTCATCTTCGAGACCCGCATCAGCGTGGCCACTTCGGCGACTGTCAAAAACTGGACCTGCCCTACCGCGGGCAAATCCTCCTTCTTGTTCGGCGACATGATTACCGCGTCCTTCGACACGTGTCGCGCCACGAGGCTTCCCCACCTGTGGTATCGACACGCACGTGCTCTCCTAGAGGGTAGCGGGACACGTGGGACTAGTGCGACGGCTGTCACCGGGATGGGCCCCTACCTGCGGGTTTTCCGCGCGCGGATAACCCTCCCGGGTCTGGTTTGCCGGTTTTGTCAGTCCTCGTGGGCGCGGCCGAGCTCTTCCGAACGGTCGCGCGCGGCCTCGATCGCGTCCAGCAGAGCCGCCCGCACACCGTGCTTCTCGAGCTCGCGGATCGCGTTGATCGTGGTGCCGGCGGGCGACGTGACGGCCTCGCGCAGCAGCACGGGGTGGTCCGTGCCCTCGGCGAGCATCTTCGCGGCGCCCACGGCCGACTGGATGATCAGCTGCCCCGCGAGCGCGCGCGGGAGGCCGAGCAGGATGCCCGCGTCGATCATGGCCTCGACCAGGTAGAAGAAGTAGGCCGGTCCTGAGCCTGAGAGGGCCGTGACGGCGTCCTGCTGCGATTCCGGCACCTCGACGACCTGGCCGACGTGCGAGAGCAGCTCGTGGACCGTGGCCAGGTGTTCGGCGGTGGCGTAGCGGCCGGGCGACATCGCGCTCATGGCCTCGCCGACCAGCATCGGCGTGTTCGGCATCACGCGGACCACGGGCACGCCGTCGGCCAGGCGCCGCTCGTACAGCGATGTCGGCAGCCCCGCGCACAGCGAGACGACCAGCGAGGACGCCCCGAGCAGCGGCGCCAGCTCCGCCAGCACCGGCTCGATGTCCTGCGGCTTCACGGCGACCACGAGCACGTCCGCACGCTTCGCCGCCTCCTCGACGGTGGCCGCGCGCATGCCCGGGTAGCGCTCCTCGAGCTCGCGGACGCGACCCTCGTAGCGCTCGGTGAAGAGCAGGTCGCCGGGCGCGTGGCCCCCGTGCAGCAGCCCCGACAGGAGGGCCTCGCCGATCTTTCCCGCGCCCAGCACCGCAATCACACTCATGCCACTGAGAGTGCCAAACGCGCGTCAGGCTCCCGGTGCCGGGGCGAGCGCGAGCTGGCGCGCCTGCGCGACGAGCCGCCCCTGGGAGTCGACCACCGTGGCGTCGGAGTCGAACCAGGCCTCGTGCACCGAACGCGATTCCACCAGGATGCGCAGCCAGCCCGGGGCCGGGCGGGTGCGCAGGAAGGCCGTGAGCTGCACCGTGGGTGCCCAGCCGACGCGGCCCAGGTTGGCCACCACCGGCGGGTTGAGATCGCCCGCGAGGAGTGCGAAGTAGACGTCGCCGATCCCGTCTCGGGGACGTACCCACAACTTCATCCGCGGCGGGTCGCCGGCGCGCCCGGCGAGGTACCCCGCCGTGGCCGGGTCCACGCGGACCTCGCAGCTGGACGAGAGGTTGAACACGCCCTCCGACGTTTCGGCACCGAGTGGCACCGCGCCCGAAGGCGGTTCGGCCGGCAGCTGCGGCACGTCACTCCAGTCCGGGCGCCGCATCGGCAGCCGCCCGGTCGTCACTCGCGCCTCCACGCAGCTTCGCCCACGCTGCTCCAGCCGCACCCCGACCACCGACGCGCGGCGGCCGACCTTGCGGACGTCGGTGCGCAGCAGCACCGGGCCCAGCGCCGGGGCGTGCAGGAACTCGGCGCTGACCACCAGCGGTTCGGCCGTGGGTTCGCCGCGTTCGCCGAGCACGGCCGTGGCGGCCTTGGCCAGCAGGGCCAGGAGAAATCCGCCGTGGGGGTGGTTCGCGATCGCCCATTCCGCTCTCAGCGTGGCCGTGAAAGTCCCGTCCCCGAGGGAACGGACCGTGCTGGCCGCGTCGAAAGCCGTCGCCGTCTGTTCGGCCCGGCTCACGAACGGCCGGCCACGGCGGTGCATGTGGCGGAGAAGTTCAACGATCGCAACGAGTTCACGGTCGGCACTTTACGTGTCGATGAGCCGGAAGAGGGTGTCGGCGGGCCCGGGACCGCCCGGACAGCCGATCATGCTAACGACCTGGTCACTGTCCGAGGTGCAACCGGGCGAACAGCAGCGCCTCCGCGAGAGCGCGGGCCCGCTCCGCGGTGGTCACGGCGTGCCGCGTGTTGACCTCGAGCACGACCTGACCGGTGAAACCGTCGCTGACCAGCTTTTCCAGCAGTTCGGCGCACGGCTGACCGCCGTGGCCCGGGATGAGGTGCTCGTCCTTGGGCACGCCCGTGCCGTCGGCCAGGTGGACGTGGCTCAGGCCCTCCCCCATCCGCTCGGCCAGCGCCAGCGCGTCCATCCGCGCGGCGGCGCTGTGGGAAAGATCAAGCGTGTAGTGCCGGAACCCGACGTCCGTGGGATCGATCGACGGCCGGAACGCCGACACCCGCGCGTTCCGCGACCCACCCGGCGGCCGCACCTTGAACATGTTCTCCACGGCGACCTCGATGCCGGACTTCTCCTCCAGCTCGTCCACGAGGTCCCCGAACGCGTCGCCGTACCGCCGCTGCCACCGGAACGGCGGGTGCACGACGACCGTCCGCGCCCCCAGCTCCTGCGCGGCCTCCACGGACTTCCGCAACCGGATCTCGGGATCCGGCGACCACACCCGCTGCGTGATCAACAACGACGGCGAGTGGATGGAGAGAATGGGCACGTTCGTGCGCTTCGACCACCGGCGCACCGCCGCGACGTCCTGGCTGATGGGGTCCGCCCACACCATGACCTCGACCCCGTCGTACCCGAGCTCCGCCGCGAGCTCGAACGCCGCCCCGGCCCGCAGGGGCCACACCGACGCAGTGCTCAGGCCCACGGGGATCGGGTTCTCAGGCGCGCTCACGGGGGACATCCTGCCTTGCCTGGGTGGGCGTGTCGCAGGTGCCGTGGGTCTCCGCAGAGCTGTTGTCCGTGTTCTTGTCCTCGCAGGGCGGCTTGCCTGGGGAGTGCACCCCGAAGCTGGATTGTGTTGACGGCCGGTGACCTTGTGTCAAGGCGGGAAAGCGTGCCTTGACACAAGGTCGCCGGCCGCAAGGAGGCTTCGGATCGGGGTGCCGGGGCGGGTCTGGGTGCGGGGCTTGGTCGCGTGGGTGGGCGGCGGTTCTGGCGGTGGCGCCTGGCTCGGGTGGGTGGTGAGTCGGGTGGGCGGCCGGCGGTTGGGTGGGGGCCAGAGCGCCCCAATGCGGCGTTCGGTGCGTTGAGCGCACCGAACGCCGCATTGGGGTGAGGTGGGTGGGGGTGTGCCGGGCCGGGCCGAAATGCGAGAACTCCCGGCCCGCCGAAGCGGGGGCCGGGAGTTCCGACGCGATAGGTGCCTAGCGCCCCACCAGCAACAGGGCTGCGGGGGAAACGGTCACCACCAGGCCGACCAGGATGGCCAGCAGCGTGGTCTGCAGGTCTTCGGCGCGGCGGATCTTGCGGACGATCCACACCAGCGCCACGATCACCAGCAGCGCGCCCACGAGGGCGGCCGGGGCGAGGTTGACCCAGAGCCAGTTGAAGCCGAGCCAGACGGCGGCGCCGCCGACGACGCCGAGGGCCAGTTGGCCCGCGAGGGTGAGCCACTGTTTGCCCGGGGAGCCTTCGGGGACCGGCTCGGCAGCCGCGGGGGCGGCGGCGGGTTCTTCGGGGGCGACGTCGTCGTAGTCGTCCTCGTAGTCGCCGTGCTGGTCGTAGCCGTAGTCGTCGCCGTCGAAGTCCGGGGAGCCCGGCTGGGCGAACTCGCGTTCGTACTCGGACAGGTCGTCGTCGACGGGGCCGCCGCCCGGGGCGAACGGCATGGGCGCCGGGTAGCCCGCGGTGGGCGGGCCGGCGTCGAAGTCGGCGGGGGCGGCCATGGTGGGCGGGCCGCCGTCGTAGTCGCCCTCGGGTGGGTACGGCTCGGCGTAGTCGTCGGCCGCGTAGTCCTCGTCGGCGTAGGCGTCGGCGGGTTCGCCCGGGACGACCGGCATCACGCCGATCTCGGTGTCCTCGAGCTGTTCCTGCTGGCGACGCTTGCGCCAGCCCGCCAAGCCCGGCGGCTGCGCGGGCGGACCACCAGGACCACTCGGACCAGGACCAGCCGGGCCGGCGCCACCGGGGCCGGGACCACCAGGACCGGGAGCCACCTCAGGCGCCTCCGGCTCGACGCCGGCCACGGCGTCGAACTGCTCCGTGTGCGGGTCCTGCTGCGGCGCGGGCCGGCGGGCCGGCGCGCGGCGCGGACGCTGCGGCGCACCCGTCGGGAACGCGCCACTGGCCATGGGCGGCTCGGGCACGTCGGCGTCGGGCGTTCCGTCGAGACCGTCGAGCCGCGACGCGAGCGTGCCACCCGGCGCGGGCGGCGGGCCGGGACGGCGGCGGACCGGCGGCACCTGGTTGCGGGTCTCTTCCGCACCCGGCGGCGGCACCGGCTGCTGACGCGTGGGACGTCCCCGCGGCGGCACCGGCATCTGGCCGGACTCCTGTGGCGGCGCCGGCGGACGCACGAACTGGCTCGACTCGGGCGAAGGCGGAACCGGCATCTGTGCCGACTCCTGCGGTCGCACGAACTGACCCGACTCCTGCGGCGGCGCGGGCGGGCGGGTGTACCCCGTCTCCTGCGGCCGCACGAACTGGCCGGACTCCTGCGGGCGGGCGAACTGCCCCGACTCCTGCGGCGGCTGGCGCACGAACCCGGAATCCTGCTGCCCGTTCACCGGGCGGACCGACCGCGTCGGCGGACCGGACGGACCAGGTCCACCCGGACCCGCGGGACCAGGACCGGCCATCCCACCCGGCCCCTGGGGACCGGCGGGCGGCGCGGGAGGAGCAGCAGGCGGACGCTGCAACGGCCCCGACTCCTGCGGCACCGCGCGCGGCGCGGGGGCCGCGGGCCCGTCCGAACGACGACGGCCACCCGCCGAGCGCGAAGGCGGCGGCGGAGTGCCGCCGTCGCTGGTTACGCGGTCGATGATCGCCTGCGGAGCGGTGTCGCTCACGCCCGCCGCGCGGCGGCCGCCCTCCGGCGGCTGCTCGGGGGCGTCGTCGTCTTCCGCTGCGCGACGCCTGCGCCGCCGTGAACCCTCGACCTGCTGCCCGTGCTGGGCGAGCAGTTCGGCCACGGTCTTCTGGGGCGGGGCGCCGTTCTCGTCGGTCATACCGTGCTGTCCAAAGCGCGCTCGGGGTTGGCCACGGCAGGTGCCGGCGGCCGGACGCAGGCGGCGCCGCGCGCGCTGAACACCGTGCTGTGCATGTCCGTCACCTCTTCACCGTGCCTGTTTTCCGTCACCGAAGTCCAGTCCACTGCTGTCACCGGTCCTCCCCGTTCGCCGAAACGCCGGCGAGGGCGGCCCCAGTTTCGTCCGCGCCGTTGGAATGGTCCAGCCGTCGCAGGATGACACCCTCTCGCAGCGCCCACGGGCAGATCTCGAGTTCTTCGAGGGAAAGCGCCCGCATGGCGGCTTGCGCCACCAGAGCACCCGCCACGAGCTGGTGCGACCGGCTCGAGCTGACTCCCTCGAGTTGTGCGAGGTCCGCTGCGGGCATGCGCGAGATGAAGGCGATGAGCTGGCGCAACGCGGTGTCCGTGAGCGTACGGCGCACGCGCGGGCCGGCCGCCGAGGGGGCCGCGCCGGTGAGCCTGGCCAGGGAGCGGAACGTCTTCGACGTCGCCACCACCCGATCGGGTTCACCCCATTTCGCGACCTTCTTCGCGAGCCCGCTGAGCTGGTCCTCCAGCCACGCCGAGGTCGCCACGACCTCCGAGCGTGTCGGCGGGTCGTGGCGGAAGCGCGTGCGCGTGGTGCGCCCGGCTCCCAGCGGCAGCGACTCCGCGAGCACAGGTTCCTCGTCGCGGCCCATCGCGACCTCCAGCGAGCCGCCACCGATGTCGAGCACCAGCACCTGGCCGGCCGACCAGCCGAACCACCGGCGCACGGCCAGGAACGTCAGGCGCGCCTCGTCGACGCCGGAGAGCACCTTCAGCTCGACGCCGGTCTCGTCCGCGACCCTGGCCAGCACCTTCGCCGAGTTCTTGGCCTCGCGCACGGCCGACGTCGCGAACGCCATCACGTCTTCGCACCCGAGTCGCACGGCCGCAGCCCGCGCCGACTCCACGGCCCGCACCAGCTGGTCGGACCCCGCGCGGCTGAGGTCTCCGGTTCGCGTGATCTGCTCGGCGAGGCGCAACACGGCCTTCTCCGAGTGCATGGGCGTCGGGTGCGCACCACGATGGGCGTCGACCACCAGCAGGTGGACGGTGTTGGACCCGACGTCGAGTACCCCTAGGCGCACGAGGATCCAGCGTACCGGTCCCACAGCCAGGTCTCGAAACTGTAACCAACACCACTCGGTCCGGGCTCGACTCTGCGTGCCCGAGCGCCCGCGCAGGGTGAAAAATGAGGCGTTTTCCCAGGAGCGAAAACGGCCGGGGTGGCAAGAAAAAACCCCGCCATCCCGGCCGTGCTCCGGTGTTTTCCCTACCGCCGGCTCACGTCTCGAACTTGTACCCGAGGCCGCGCACCGTCACGAGGTGGCGCGGGGAGCCCGGGTCGGGCTCGATCTTCGAGCGCAGGCGCTTCACGTGCACGTCGAGGGTCTTGGTGTCCCCGACGTAGTCGGCGCCCCACACGCGGTCGATCAGCTGGCCGCGCGTGAGCACGCGGCCCACATTGCGCAGCAGGTACTCCAGGAGGTCGAACTCCTTGAGCGGCAGCGAAACCTCCGCGCCGTCCACGGTCACGACGTGGCGCTCGACGTCCATCCGCACCGGCCCGGCCGAGAGCACCAGCGGGGCCAGCTCGCCCTCCGCGCCCGGCTCGCCGCCGCGGCGCAGCACCGCGCGCACGCGCGCGATGAGCTCCCGGGCCGAGTAGGGCTTCGTCACGTAGTCGTCGGCGCCCAGTTCCAGGCCCACGACCTTGTCGATCTCGCTGTCGCGCGCCGTCACCATGATCACCGGCACGGCCGAACGCTGGCGCAGCTGCTTGCACACGTCCGTGCCGCTCATGCCCGGGAGCATGAGGTCGAGCAGCACGATGTCGGCACCGTTGCGGTCGAACTCCTCGAGCGCCTGCTGTCCCGTCCCGGCCACCGCGGCCGTGAAACCTTCCTTGCGCAACAGGAAGGCGAGCGGGTCGGCGAAGGACTCTTCGTCCTCGACAATGAGAACCCTCGTCACAGGTTTCCTCCATGGTCTGGGCCGGAGAGCTCCTGCCCGGTTGCCACGAGCCGGGGTGTCCGCTCGGGGGTCTTGTCCTGCCGCACCACGATGGCGGGCTGGGTCTGCTTGCCGCCGCGCGCGCCGTCGCCGCCGGGCTCGGGGCTGACGTGCGCGGGGATCCGCAGCGTGAACGTGGACCCGGTGCCGGGTCTGCTCCACAGGCCCACCGAACCGCCGTGGTTGGCCGCGACGTGCTTCACGATCGCCAGGCCCAGCCCCGTGCCGCCGGTGGCGCGGGAGCGGGCCTTGTCCGCGCGGTAGAAGCGTTCGAACACGCGCTGCTGCTCGTCCTCGGCGATGCCGATGCCACGGTCGGTCACGGCGATCTCGACCATGCCGTCGGCGAGCCGGCGCGAGATCGACACCGGGCTGCCCGGCGACGAGTACGCGACGGCGTTCTCCAGCAGGTTCGACAGGGCCGTGACCAGCAGCGTCCGGTCGCCTTCGATGAGCAGGCCGCTGGCCGTGTCGGTGGTGATGGTGATCTCCGCCGACTCCGCTGACAACGTTGTCCGGCCGAGCGCTTCCCGCACCACGGCGTCGACCTCGACGACGTTGAGGTCGGGCAGCCGTTCGGCGCCCTGCAGGCGCGAAAGCGCGATCAGCTCGGTCACGAGCGTGCCTAGCCGGGTCGACTCGCGGAGGATCTTGCTGCCGAAGCGGCGGACCTCGGCCACGTCGTCGGCGGCGTCGAGCACGGCCTCGGTGAGCAGCGCGATCGCGCCGACCGGGGTCTTGAGCTCGTGGCTCACGTTGGCCACGAAGTCGCGCCGCACGGCCTCCAGGCGGATGGCCTCGGAGTGGTCCACGGCCTCGACCACGGTGAAGCCGTCGCCGAGCGGGCGGACCTCGCCGAGCACCGCCTCCGGCTGGCGCCGCCCGCGGTTCTCGAGCGGCGACAGGTCGATCTCCATCGGCTCGTCGGTCTCCACCACCTGCTCGGCGGCGGCACGGGCCCGCGGGTCGGCCTGGTTCACGCGAACCAGGCCGAGCTCGTAGGCCCTCGGGTTGTGCAGCACGAGGTCACCGAAGCGGTTGAGGACGACAACGCCGCTCCGGGACGACCGGATCAGCCGTTCGAGGAGCTCCGCCACGGTCGGTCCCACCGGCCGTGCCGTCTCCTTCCGGGCTCGCGCCCGGGCGATGAGGAACCCGACGACCGCGCCGACGGCAAGAGCGCCGATGGCCGAGATCAGGGCAACTGGCGTGGTCACAAAGGAATCGTAAGCATCCCGGTAGCCTTTCGGACCAGTCTTGGAAGCCCGGTCGTGAGGCGCGTGACACCTACGGGCGACATGTTCGCCCTGGTGTCAGGCCCTGTTCACCCTCCCGAGACCTTCCCGCAGGATGTTCACGCTCCGTCGAGGTCGGCAAGATCGTCGGCCGTCAGGCGCAGCTGCGCGGCGGCGACGTTCTGTGCCAGATGGTCCGGGTTGCCCGTGCCCGGGATCGCGAGCACGTGATCACCTTGCGCGAGCGTCCACGCGAGACGGACCTGGGCCGATGTGGCATCGTGGCGCTTCGCGACGGCCGCCACGCGCTCTTCGACCCCGGATTCGTCGGTTTGTCCACTCGCGACGGCGAACCACGGCACGAAGGCCACGCCGTGTTCACCGCAGAGGCGCAGCAGCTCGTCGTCCTCGCGGACGGCGGTGAGGCCGTACTGGTTCTGCACGCACACCACGGGCGCGATCGCGAGCGCCTCGGTGAGGTGCTCGGGGCCGACGTTGGAGATGCCCAGCTCGCGGATGAGGCCGGCGTCGCGCAGCTCGGCCAGTGCGCCGAAGTGCTCGGCGATGGAGCCCGTGCCGCGGCCGAGGCCCGTGCCGATGCGCAGGTTGACCACGTCGATGTGGTCGCGCGCGAGCTGGCGCAGGTTCTCTTCGACCTGGCCGCGCAGCTGGTCGGGGCGCGCGAAGGGCAGGAATTCGCCGGACGGGTCGCGGCCCGGACCGACCTTCGTGGTCAGGACCAGGTCATCGGCGTACGGCGAGAGGGCAGTGTTGATCATCTCGTTGGAGGAGAACTCCGGCGTGAAGTAGAACGCCGCCGTGTCGATGTGGTTCACGCCGAGTTCGAGCGCACGGCGCAGGACGGTGAGGGCGCGCTCGCGGTCGGCGCTGGTGCCGCCCGTGAACGGGACGAGCCGCATGGCGCCGAAGCCGAGGCGGTTGACGGTCAGGGAACCGAGCCGCCACGTGCCGGCGGCCGCGGCGGGAAGTGCTGTCTGGGTCATGACTTCCAGCGTGTCCCGGCGGGGTTCGGGGCGCCCGGATTGGCAGGAAGCTGCCACCGGATCTCATCGGGGGGACACTGGGACGCGTGACTCGAGTCGACGACGTCGTGACCGTGCGCGGCGAACGCGAGCTGTTCGACCGCACCGCCCACCTGTTCGGCAGCGCGACGGACATCGCGTGCGCCGCGAACACCCTCTACACCTGGGCCGCCTCACGCCCGGGCACCGGCGTGCGCGCGGTGCCGGACCTGCAGGGCCGGCGGGCGCGCAAGATCTACCTGCCGAGCGTGCTGCTGGACGAGGCGAGCGTCGAGCACCTGCGCATGCTGCGTTCGCTGGGCGCGCAGATCCGCATCAGCGAGCGCGAGATCAACGAGACGATCATCCTCGACGGCCGCCTCGCGATCCTCGCCGCCGAGGTCACGCCCGACGGGCGCAGCTACACCGTCCTTTCGCGACCCGACCTGGTCAACGGGATCTCGTCGCTGTTCGAGGCCGCGTGGCGCTCGTCGACGGATCTCGCGGCGTTCGAAACGCGCTTCGCCGAGCTGCGGCAGAACACGCCGCGGCTGCTGGACCTGCTGCTGTCGGGCTGCACCGACGAGACCGCGGCGCGCACGATGGGCGTCGGCCTGCGGACCTACCGGCGCTACGTCGCGGAGCTGATGGCAGCGTTGGGGGCGACGTCGCGGTTCCAGGCCGGGGCGCGCGCGAAGGAGGCCGGTCTGCTGTGAGGCGTGGTTTCGTGGTGTCGGTGGCCCTGCTCGGTCTGGTGTCCGCGGGGTGCAGCTCGGCGGTGGGCGGGAAGGCCGTGGTTCCGCCGCAGCCCGCCAACCTGGCCTACGTGGACGCGAAGGCCACCAGCGACGCGTCCGCGGGGATCAAGAAGGCCGTGGAGACCGTGTTCAGCTTCGACTCCACGGACACGGCCACGGTGGCGAAGAACGAGCAGGAGTACTTCACCGGCAACGCGCGCACGCAGTTCGACCAGACCTTTGCGCAGATCAAGACCGCCGCGGTGAAGACGCAGACGCACGTGGTCGATTCGGGTGTCGCGTCGCTGTCGCCCAACGGGGCCACGATGCTCGCCGCGATCAAGCAGCAGAGCCAGACCCCCGACGGCAAGACCAACGCGGCACTCGCGGTCGTCCTCGTGACCGCCGCCCCGGCCGGCGACCACTGGCGCGTGAGCGACCTGAACCTCAACCCGCGCGGCACCCTCGGCCCCACGGCCGACCCGGGCGCCCCGCGCCCCGCCGTCACACGCGACTCCGCCCTCGCCGCCGCCCGCCACGCCGGTTCGGTCCTGCTGACCGTCGACGCCCAGAACGCCGACGCCGTGTACGACGGCTACGAGAGCGTCGCCGTCGACCCACTGCTCACGCAGTTCCGCGCGACCCGCCAGACCACCGTCGACAGCATGAAAAACAGCGGCGCCAAGGCTTCCTTCAACCCCCAGTCCGCGGCCGCCGTGTCGTCGACCTCCGCGGACGGCAAAACCGCCACGGTGCTCCTGGACGCCGTCGTCTCGACCCAGCAACAGGGCGGCCCGCAGGACCGCACCATCCCCGTCCGCCTCACCCTCGCCCGCCAACCGGACGGCAGCTGGAAGGTGTCGGCGATCGATCCGCTGAACGCGGCCTGAGGCCGGTTCCGGAAAAGCCGAAGGGCCACCGCGCAGCTCGCGCGATGGCCCTTCGTCGTGAAGGAAGCTCGCCCGCCACGGTTCGCACCCGCCGCGACCACAGGTCACGGCGCTGGTCGGCTCCGCGGCATTGACCTCCGCATTCCGGCGCCGGCTCGCCGCCCCGCTCCGGCGGCCTCGCCCCACGCGGCCCGCGGTCGGGCCGGCAACCCCGAGCCCGGCACCCGCACCACCCCGCGCGACCCTCCGGAAAAGCCGAAGGGCCACCGCGCAGCTCGCGCGATGGCCCTTCGTCCGTGGGTGAGCGGGCTCAGCGGCCCTGGTTCGCCACCGCGGCGGCGGCTTCCTCGGCCGCCTCCGGGTCGAGGTAGAGGCCGCCCGGCTTGATGGGCTGGAGGTCGTCCGTGAGGTCGTAGCGCAGGGGGATGCCGGTGGGGATGTTGAGGGCGGCGATGTCCGTGTCGGAGATGCCGTCGAGGTGCTTGACGAGGGCGCGCAGCGAGTTGCCGTGCGCGGCGACCAGCACGGTCTTGCCCGCGCGCAGGTCGGGGACGATCGCGGACTCCCAGTACGGCAGGAGGCGCTCGACGACGTCCTTGAGGCATTCGGTCAGGGGCGCGTTGTCGCCGAGGTTGGCGTAGCGCGGGTCGCCGGCCTGGCTGAACTCGTCGGCCGGGTCGATGGCGGGGGGCGGGGTGTCGTAGGAGCGGCGCCAGAGCATGAACTGCTCCTCGCCGAACTCCTCCAGCGTCTGCTTCTTGTTCTTGCCCTGCAGCGCTCCGTAGTGGCGCTCGTTGAGCCGCCAGTCGCGCTTGACGGGGATCCAGTGCCGGTCGGCGGCGTCGAGGGCGATGTTCGCCGTGCCGATCGCGCGACGCAGCAGCGACGTGTGCACCACGTCGGGCAGCAGCCCCGCCTCGGCCAACAGCTGGCCACCCTGGCGAGCCTCGCGCTCGCCCGTCTCCGAAAGCGGCACGTCCACCCATCCGGTGAACAGGTTTTCCGCGTTCCACGTGCTCTGTCCGTGACGCAGCAGCACCAGCGTCCCAAGTTCGGCCATGGCCCACAGCCTGCCAGAGCGGACCAGGTTCGTGACTGGTGAGTCCCGCTTGAACGATGTTCTACAGAGAGTGTGTTACTCCATAGTAACACCTTCACCCGAACAGAAGTCAGCCCGTCAACAAGCCGCGAATTGGGTGCAATGTGCTGCGCGCTGTTATCCCGCTGAGTGAAGTTCACTCGAATGGAGTAACGAGTAGTCTTGTGATTACAGGTGGACATCTGACAGGTTTGGCATGTCCCGCTCAGCCGGATTCCACGCACTCCCCGGCTGACGGCGGGCTATGACCGCGGCTCGTCTCCCCCCTGCCGAGCCGCGGCCCGCCGGCCCCGTTGGCATCCCCCTCGTCACCGGGTCCTTGATCGGCGGGAACTTCAGCGGGGCGGCTCGAGATCGCGACTCCCCCCTCCCTCGAGCCGTCCCGCCTTTCCCGTTATCCCGCAGGTCCGGCGGGGACAGCCGCGTCATCCGCCGGACGCGTACGACGCCGCCGGCGCACCCACCACCACACCGCCCCGGCCGGGATCCCGAGCACCACGGCGAACGGCGCGATCGCCCCCAGCGCCGTCAGGAAGCCGCCGCCGAAGGTCAGGAACGCGTCCCAGCCACCGGCAAGCCCCGCGAGGAAGCCCGGCAAGTCATCGGATGTCTGCCCGGGACCGGTCACGACCTCTGCGGTCACGGACAGTGCCACCGTCGCCATCGCGACGCTTCCCGCGAGCGCCTTCTGCTGCTGTTCGAGTGACTCCAGCGCGGCCTCACGGGTGGTGAGCTCACTCTCCACACTCGCGATCTCGGAGATCGACGTCGCCTTCGCCAGCAACGCCCGGATCCGGTCCACGCTCGCGCGCTGGGTCGCCAGGCGCGCGTCCACGTCGACCACCTGGGCGGTGACGTCCTGGGAGCTCAGCTCGCGCTTGGTGACCTTGCCGAGCCCGGCGAGCTGGTCGAGCACCCCGTCGAGCTTTTCGGCGGGCACGGCGAGGCTCAGGGTCGCGGACGACTCCAGCGTGCTCTCCTGGCCGGTGTACCCGCCGGCTCCGGTCGCGATCACCCGAGCCCGCGACACGACGTCGTCGAGCCTCGGGGTCGAGAGGTCCAGCCGTGCACTCCGCGCGAGCTTGCGGTCGGTGGTCCCCGTGGCTCCCACCGCCGGCGCGTTGGCCGAAGCACCGGAAGCCCCCGGCGCTCCCGGTGCGGGCACGGCCGGCGCGGCTTTCTCGGCCAAGCCCTGCTGAGGCGCGGCCGCCACCCCGCTGTCGGCCTCCGTCGAGCTCGGCTCATTCGCCGTGCACCCCGCCAGCGCCACCAGCAACACGGCACCGGCCGGCACCCATCTCCATCGAGTCCTCATCCGTCCTCCTCCACTCGGGTGGCAGACGGACGGACCCCGGCCTCAGCGGCGTTGCACGGCCCGAGTCACGACTCGGTCAAGCCCGGCTCGTGCGGCTTCTCAGGCGCCACGAGGTGCTTGAACGCCTGGAGGTTCGCCAGCGACTCGCCGCGCGACACGCGCCAGTCCCACTCGCGCTTGATCGACGACGCGAACCCGATCTCCAGCAACGTGTTGAAGTCACCGTCGGCGGCTTCGAGCACCTGCCCGAGGATCTTGTCCAGCTCGGCGTCGGTCACCGTCTCCTTGCCGAAGCGCCCGACGAGGTAGATGTCGCCGATGCTGTCCACTGTGTAGTGCACGCCGTAGAGCCGGGCGTTGCGCTGCAACAGAAAGCGGTACACCTGCTCGTGCGCCTCGTCCGGGCGGCGGCACACGAACGCCTCCACGGAGAACGCGTGGTCGCCGTCCACGAGCCAGCAGTTGGTCTGGAGCTTCTTGGTCCCAGGCAACGTCACGAAGTACTTTCCTTCGCCACGCCGGTCGTACTTGAGTTCGGCGGCGTCCAAAGTGGACTTGATCGTCGCGTCCAGGCTCACACCGCCACCTCCGCCCGCGTTTCGAGCGCCCCGCGGAACGCCTTGGTCGCCTGAGCATAGATCTCCAGCAGCGAGTCCGTGGTGCGGCTCCAGGAGAAGCGGCGGGCGTGCAGCACGGCGTTGGCACCGAGCTCACTCCGGCGTTCCGGACGCAGCGCGACGGCCGCCAGCGCGTCCGCCCAGTCGGTGGCCGTGTGCGAAGGCACGAGCAGTCCCGACACGCCGTGCGGCACCGCGACCGGCAGCCCGCCGACCTCGGCGGCCACCACGGGCGTGCCGCAGGCCTGCGCCTCCAGCGCCACGAGGCCGAACGACTCGTTGTAGCTCGGCACGGCCACCACGTCGGCCGCGCGGAACACGTTCACGAGCTTCTGCCCCGGCTGCGGCGGCAGAAAGCGCACCTGCTCCTGGATGCCCAGGGTGCACGCCAGCTCCTTGAGCGCCTGCGGCTGCTCCAGACCGGTGCCCGATGGCCCCCCGACCACGAGCACCACGAGCTTCGAACGCAGCTCCGGCCGCTGGGTCAGCAGCTCGGCGGCCGCGCGCAGCAGCACGTCCGGCGCCTTCAACGGCTGGATCCGGCCCGCGAACGCCAGCACCACGGCGTCGCGCGGCAGCCCGAACGCGTCGCGCGCCAGCGCCTGCGAGCCCGGCGTGAAGCGGTCGAGGTCGACCCCTGGCGGCACGGCGTGCACCGCATGCGGATCGGCGCCGTAGAGGTCCACGAGCTGACGAGCCTCGACCTGGGTGTTGGCGACCAGGCAGTCGGCCTCGGTCACCACCTGCTCCTCGCCCATCACCCGGGTGCGCGGCTCGGGCTTGTCGCCGTCGGCGAGCAGTGAGTTCTTGACCTTCGCCAGCGTGTGCGCGGTGTGGACCAGCGGTACGCCCCAGCGGTCGCGCGCCAGCCAGCCGACCTGGCCGGAGAGCCAGTAGTGCGAGTGGATGAGGTCGTAGTAGCCGGGCTCGTGGAACGCCTCGGCGCGCAGCACACCCGAGGTGAACGCACACAGCTGCGCGGGCAGCTCGTCGCGGCCCAGCGGCTCGAAGGGGCCGGCCTGCACGTGGCGAACGGTCACGCCCGGCGCCAGCTCGGCCAGCGGCGGCTGGTCCGACGAGGTCGCGCGCGTGAACACCTCGACCTCGACGCCTCGGCGCGCCATCTCGGTGGCGGTCTCGCGCACGTACACGTTCATGCCGCCCGCGTCGCCGGTGCCCGGCTGTTCGAGCGGCGAGGTGTGCACGGACAGCACCGCGATGCGACGCGGCGCAGCACGGAACCCCGACAGAGAGGAGATGGTCACCTGGTCACTACTCCTGTGTGCGCTACTCGGCTGTTTCCCCGGAGAACCGCCGCAGCGCGGAGTTGAACTCCCCCGCGTCCTCGACGAACGGCAGATGCCCCGCATCAACGAACCAACGCAGAACCGCCCCCGGAATCTTCCCGGCCGAATATTCCGCTGCCGACGGATCGACCACCCGGTCGGCCGTGCCGTGCACGACCAGCACCGGTTTGTCGACCTTGGCCAGCACTTCCGAACTCTCCACGTCGCGCTTGAACAGCGCCGCGCGCACGGCCGGCGGCACCGCCAAAGACATCCCGAGCAGGGCTTGCGCGAACGTCCCGGGCACCGAGGCGTTGGCCTGGGCCCGGCTGAACTCGACCAACGCCGGCACGGCGACCTCGGGATCGTCCGAGAGCGCCGCGGGCAGCGCGGCCCGCATGACCGATCCGGTCTTACCGCCTTCGCGGCCCCGGCCGATCTCCGTGATGGCACCGACGAGCACGATCCCGGCCAGCCGTGCGGTTCCGTGCACCCGCAGGTAGTCGGCGATCACGAGCCCGCCGTAGGACCAGCCGACGACGATCGCGTCGGGGCCGGCGAAGTCGAGCACGGCGGCGAGGTCGTCGGCCCACTGGCGCGGGTCGTCGTAGCCGGCCGCCGGGACGTCGGACGCACCGTGGCCCCGCAGGTCCATCGCCACCAGGCGGAACCGCTCCGTGAGCGCCGGGTCGGCCAGCTGGGCCGCCCACGCGCGCGACGACTGGGCCCAGCCGTGCACGAAGACGATCGGACGGGAGTTCTGGGCACCCTCGACGCGCACCGCGATGCGCACGCCGGAGGTACCGACCACTTCGGTGTTCACGACGTCAGTTCGTAGCACGCTTCACTTGGCCGCCGACAGCGTCTTCCAGGTGGACCAGTCGTAGAACCAGTCCTTGACGTCGGAGCCGGTGGGGCTGGACAGCTGCGAACCGGTCACCTCCACGGGGTCGCCGATGAGCGCGGAGTCGAAGTAGTCCTTCGCGTCGGCTTCCAGCAGGTTGACGCAGCCGTGGGAGTTGTTGGCCTTGCCGATGTTGGCTGCGTTGTCCTGGTTTTCGTGGATGTACTCGCCGTGGTTGGAGATGCGGCAGGCCCACTTCTTGTTGACGTTCGTGTAGCCGTAGCGGGCGTTGTCGAACACCGCCGTGGGCTCCTTCGACATCACGATGAACGTGCCGTTGGGCGTGTTGCGATTCACATCGGAGTCGAGGCCGTTGGCGCACGGGTAGCTCTTGTACTCGGAGCCGCCGCGGTAGACCTTCATCACGTGGTCGGGGGTGTTCAGCTTCACGACCTGGTTGCGGCCGATCTTGAACTTGGTCGTGACGTCGGCCTTGCCGTAGGCGCCACCGCCGAGGTCGACGCCGTAGAGATTGGCCTCGACCTCCACGGTCGTGTTCTCCGGCCAGTACTCCTTCGGCCGCCAGTCCACCTGCGTGGGCGAGAGCCAGCCCCACGAGCCCTCGACGTCGGTCTTCACCTTCAGCGCCTTCTCCACGGCCGCGCGGTCCTTCGGCGCTTCCTTGAACTTCACGCTGATCGGCATCGCGACGCCTACGTGGGCGTCGTCGGCCGGATTGAGCGTGGCGCGCAGCTGCTTGGCCGGGTTGACCGTCGCGAAGGAGCCCTTCAGCTCCACCGGGCGGTTGTCCGTACCGGTGGCCTTTGCGGCGTAGGTGTAGGTCTTTCCGTAGCCGAGGGATTCGGAGCTCTTCCAGGTCAGGCCGTCGGCCGCGAGGTCGCCCTTGACGGTGTCGCCGTCGGAGTTGGTGACCTTCACCTCGCTGAGCTTGCCGGAGGTCACCTTCACGACCACGGGCTCGCGCACGTCCGCGTCCTTCGCGTCGACGGCCGGCGTGGCGGTGATCTTCGCCACCGGGTCCACGGGCTTGCCGCCGTCCTCCCCGCTCCCGCCGAGCGGCAGCGCCGTGCCGTTCGTGGTGATCGAACACGCGGCCGCGAGCGCCCCCGCCCCCGCGGCGAGCACCGCCTTGAACACCGTGCGCCGTTCCATCCCCGTGAACCTCCCCTTTTTCGGACCACGACGGCCCCCGCACCGGCGGATGCTTCCACGCTGTCAGCGCCGGTGAGCGACTCGACGTTACCTGCCGGCACCGGGTTCACCCAGTCCATGTGGCCCGCGTCTTGTCGACAAGACGTTTCATCCACCGGGCGGTTGCGCGGTCCGACTGCTGGTGACGGGGTTGTGACGAGCCCAGCGCGAGGTTGGGACGAGTCAGAGTGAGCAGGCGATCAGCAACGGCTCCGGGTGCAGCGTCACCCCGAAGCGGTCACGCACGCCGTCGCGGACTTCACGGGCCAGGGTGAGCAGATCGGTCGTGGTGGCGGTGCCGCGGTTGGTCAGGGCGAGGGTGTGTTTCGTCGACAACGAGGCGCGGGCGCCGGGGCCCGGGTGGCCCTTGGCGAAGCCGGCGCGTTCGATCAGCCAGGCGGCGGACAGCTTCACGCCGGCGTCGGCCGGGTACTGGGGTACGGCGACGTCCGGGCCGACGACCGCGGTGATCCGCTGCAGAACAGCCTCGACGTCGGCCGACGGGACGATCGGGTTCGTGAAGAACGAGCCGGCGCTCCACGTGTCGTGGTCGGCCGGGTCGAGGACCATGCCCTTGCCGCGGCGCAAGCCCAGGACCGCGGCGCGCGCGGCGGCGGCGGGGACTCTCGCGCCGATCTCGACCCCGAGCGTGCGCGCGAGCTCGGCGTAGCGGATGGGCGCCGACTCGCCGGCCGGGTCGACGCGGAAGCGCACGCTGAGCACCACACCGCTGTCAGTGCCCTTGAGCACACTGGCGCGGTAGGCGAAGCCGAGCTCGTCGGCCTTGACCGTGCGCACCTCGCGCGCGGCGCGGTCGTAGAGCTCGATCGAGACGATCGACTCCGCGACCTCGCAGCCGTACGCGCCGACGTTCTGGATCGGCGTCGCGCCGACGGAACCCGGGATGCCGGACAGGCATTCGAGCCCGCCGATGCCCGCGGCCACGAGCCCGGCCACGAACGCGTCCCACTCCTGCCCGGCGGCGGCCTCGACGACGTCGCCGTCGCGCGTCCAACCGGTGTTCGCGACCTGGATGAGCGTGCCGGGGAACCCGCTGTCGGCGACCACGAGATTCGAACCGCCGCCGAGCAGCAGCACGCGCTCGCCGGCGGCGTCGGCCTCGCGCACGGCAGCGACGAGATCGTCGCTGGTCGTGGCGCGCACGAACCGGCGCGCGGGCCCTCCGAGGCGCAGCGTCGTGTACTCGGCGAGGCGCGGCGGCGCGGGCGTTTCGACGGGGTTCACGCTGCCTAACGGTACTGTCCGGCCCATGGGATCCCGGATCGAGCACCGTGCCGAGTTCTCCGCCGGACTCGGGGCCGTGCTGGCCGCCGTGTCCGGTGAGGACGCGCTGCGGGCGCGCCTGAAGGAGCTGGGCGGCGACAACGCCGCGCTCCTTGCACATGCTGTTGACGGCGACACCGTGCGCTACGAACTGCGGCACGGCATCGCCGCGCAGCGCCTCCCCCAGGCCGTGCAGGCGCTGCACCGGGGCGACATCGTCGTGCACCGCAAGCAGGTGTGGCAGCGCTCCGGCGACGCGTACACGGGCCAAGTCGAGGTCAGTGTGAGCGGCGTGCCGGGCGAGATCGGCGCGCAGACCTTCCTGACGCCACGCGGTGAGCGCGTGGAGTTCCGGACGTCCGGCGAGGTGACGGTGCGGATCCCGCTGTTCGGCGGGAAGATCGAGGAGTTCGTGGCCCAGCAGGTGACGAACCTGTTGGCTCGCGAAGCCGACTTCACCGCGTCGTGGCTGGCCGAGCACGCCTGAGCCCGGTGGGCGCCCCGACGAGGGGCACCACCAATCCCAATCGGTTACGCAGAGTCGATCGCTGGCTCGCGAACGACCCCGCGGTGACGCGGCTGTTGCGGCGAACGCCCGACCCGCTCGTGGTCGACCTCGGCTACGGCGCGTCACCCGTGACGACCATCGAGCTCCAGCGGTGGCTTCGCCGGGTCCGCGCCGACGTCCGGGTGCTCGGACTGGAGATCGATCCCGAGCGAGTGGCGTTCGCGCGCCGCGCCGCCGACCCTCCGTGGCTGGACTTCCGCCGCGGCGGATTCGAGCTGGCGGGCGCGCGGCCGGTGGTGGTGCGGGCGTTCAACGTGCTGCGCCAGTACGCCGAGCACGAGGTCGCCGGGGCGTGGAAGGTGATGCTCGACGCGATGCCCGACGAGGGGCTGATCGTCGAGGGCACCTGCGACGAGATCGGGCGGCTGGCGTCGTGGGTCGTCGTGGGCGCGGCCGGCCCGGTTTCGCTGACGGTGTCGATGCGGCTCGCCGAGCTGGACCGTCCGTCCATTGTGGCCGAACGACTGCCCAAGGTTCTCATCCACCGCAACGTTCCCGGCGAACCGGTGCACGCGTTCCTGTCCGCTTTGGACGACTGCTGGGCCGCCGCGGCGCCGCACCGGTCGTTCGGCGTCCGGGCGCGGTGGGTGTCGGCGGTGGGCCTGCTGCGGGACCGCGGCTGGCCGCTGCTGGGCCGGCCGGAGCGCTGGCGGCTCGGGGAGCTGACGGTGCCGTGGGACAGTGTGAACCCGCTCTGAGTTGACTACACAGAGTGCCCGACTGGGCTGATCAGTGTGGGTACGAATGCGTCGTCCGGGTACGAATCCCACCTGTTCACCGACCCACCCCCGCGGTGTCACCCCGTGGTGACCTGCGGTGATCACCATGGGCGGGTGGAACTGCTTCAACACGTCACCGACCTGCTGCGCGGCGCGCTGGGTTCGCCGTGGCTCTGGGTGCTCGTGTTCGCCGTCGCGGGCTTGGACGCGTTGCTGCCGTTCATGCCCAGCGAGACGACCGTGGTGACGGTCGCGGTCCTCCTCGGGCCCGACCCGGAGCGGCTGGCGCTGCTGGCGCTCGTCGCGGCGACCGGGGCGTGGGCCGGCGACTGCCTCGGCTACGCGGTGGGCCGGGCCGCCGGACCGCGGGCGATCGCGCGGCTGCAGCGCGGGCCGTCGGGGCGGCAGCGCTACGAATGGGCGCGCGAGCAGGTGCGGCGGCAGGCGCCGTTGCTGATCATCGCCGCGCGCTACCTGCCGGGCGGCCGCGTGGCGAGCGCGCTGGCGACGGGCAGCCTCGGCTACCCGTTGCGCCGCTTCATGCCGCTCGACGCGGTCGGCGCCGCCGTGTGGTCGGTCTACAGCGTGCTCATCGGCCTGGTCGGCGGCGCGACGTTCGCCGACGAGCCGGTGAAGGGCCTGCTCCTGTCGTTCCTCCTCGGCCTCGGCTTGGTCACCCTCATCGAGTTCGGGCGGCGCCTTCGCCTGCGACGGCTACGGTCGGGCGATGCACCTGACCGAGGCGATCGACATCCACGCCGACCGGCTGAAGGCGGCGGCCCTGACGGCGGGCCCGTCCGCGCACCTGCGCAACTGTCCGAAGTGGACGATGCACGACCTGGTGACGCACCTGGCGACGGGGCTCTCGTCCACGGTGGCGGCGATCACGGACCGCCCCGCTGACCCCTTGCCGCCCGCCGACTGGGCCGACGCGCTCGGCCGGTGGGACGGCCAGCGCCTCGCCGTCCGCGAAGCCCTCCGGCTGCCTGGCGAGACCCCGGTGCGGTCGCCGTTCCCCGGCGGTGGCCTGCTGACCGTCGGCCGCTGGGCGCGGCGCCTGGCGCACGAGACGGCGATCCACCGGCTGGACGCGGAGAGCGCCCTGCCCGAGCCGCCGGCCACGCGGTACGCGGACGTCTTCGCGCTGGACGGGATCGACGAGTTCCTGACGTTCTTCGTCCCCCGCCGGGCCGTTCACCACGACGGCGTCGTGCGGATCGAAGCCGGAGACCGGGCGTGGACGGTGGTTCTGCGCTCCGGCGAGATGCCGACGTTGGGCGATGGCCCCGCGGACCTCACCATCAGCGGCTCACCCGACGACGTCTACCGCGCCCTCTGGGGCCGGCCGAACGCCGCGCGAATGGTGGGCCAGGTCGCACTCACCGAGCCCCTCGCGGCGCCCTGACCAGCACCGGCGAGAATGGTCGGCGTGCCTGATCCCCAGCGTTACGTGCTCACCTTCGGCTGCCCCGACCGCACCGGCATCATCGCCCGCATCTCGGGCTTCCTCGCCGACCACGGCGGGATGATCGTGGAGGCGGCGTACCACACCGACCCGGACTCGGGCTGGTTCTTCACGCGCCAGGTCGTGCTGGCGGGGTCGCTGCCGTTCGACGCCGACGGGTTGCGGGCGCGGTTCGCCGCCGTCGCGGAGGAGCTCTCGGCCGAGTCGAGCTGGCAGGTGCGCGACACGGGTGAGCGGCCGCGCGCGGTCGTGCTCGTCTCGAAGGCCGGGCACTGCCTGTACGACCTGCTGGGCCGCGTCGCGTCCGGGGAGCTGGACGTGGACATCGCGGCGGTGATCGGCAACCACGCGTCGCTCGCCGACATCACGCGGGCGCACGGGATTCCGTTCTACCACGTGCCTTTCCCGGCCGACGGGAAGGCCGAGGCGTTCGCCCAGGTGCGCAAGCTCGTCAACGACTACGACCCCCACGCCGTGGTGCTGGCGCGGTTCATGCAGGTGCTGCCGGCCGACCTGTGCGACGAGTGGGCCGGGCGGGCGATCAACATCCACCACAGCTTCCTGCCGTCGTTCATCGGCGCGCGGCCCTATCACCAGGCGCACGTGCGCGGCGTGAAGCTGATCGGGGCGACCTGCCACTACGTGACGGCCGACCTCGACGCCGGCCCGATCATCGAGCAGGACGTGATCCGCGTGGACCACGGCGACTCCGTCGACGACCTCGTGCGCAAGGGCCGCGACATCGAGAAGGTGACGCTGGCGCGCGGCCTGCGCTGGCACCTCGAGGGCCGCGTGCTGGTGCACGGCAACCGGACGATGGTGTTCTGAGCGCAGGCCGCGCGGCCGGTCAGGCGCCGATCGTGGACGCGTCGATCACGAAGCGGTAGCGCACGTCGCTGTTCTCCACGCGCTCGTAGGCGGCGTTGACCTGGTCGGCGGTGATCGTCTCGATCTCGGCACCGACGCCGTGCTCGGCGCAGAAGTCGAGCATCTCCTGGGTCTCGGCGATGCCACCGATCATCGAGCCGGCGAGGATCTTGTTGCCGCCCAGCAGCGAGAAAACGTTGTACTCCAACGGCTCGCCGGGCGCACCGACGTTCACCATCGCGCCGCCGACGCGCAGCAGGCTCAGATAAGCGTCCACCGGCAGCTTCGCCGACACCGTGTTGAGCACCAGGTCGAACCGGCCGCGCAGAACGTCGAAAGTGGACTCGTCGCTGGTGGCGAAGTAGTCCTTCGCCCCGAGCTTGAGGCCGTCTTCCTGCTTCTTCAGGCTCTGGCTCAGCACGGTGACCTCGGCGCCCATCGCCGCGGCGAGCTTCACGGCCATGTGGCCGAGCCCGCCGAAGCCGACGACCGCGACCTTCTTGCCCGGGCCCGCGCCCCACTGGCGCAGCGGCGAGTACGTGGTGATGCCCGCGCACAGCAGCGGTGCGGCGACGTCGAGGCCGATACCCTCCGGGATACGGCACACGAAGGCGTCCTTCACCACAACCTGGCGGCTGTAACCGCCGTAGGTGACCTCGCCGTCGAAGCCGACGCCGTTGTAGGTCTGCACGTTGCCCTTCACACAGAACTGCTCCGTGCCGGCGATGCAGTACTCGCACTCGCCGCACGAGTCGACCATGCAGCCGACCCCGACGCGGTCGCCGACCTGGTACTTCGTGACGCCCGAGCCGACGGCGGCGACGACGCCGGCGATCTCGTGGCCGGGCACCATCGGGAAGGTCGAGCCGCCCCACTCGTCACGGACCTGGTGGATGTCGCTGTGGCAGATGCCGGCGAAGGCGATGTCGATCAGCACGTCGTCCGGACGCAGGTCGCGGCGCTCGATCGTCGTCGGCGCGAGCGGCTGCCCCGCGGCCGGTGCTGCGATGGCGGGCGTGGTGGTGGTCATGAAATCCTCCAGACGATTCCGGGCTCCGCCGCCCGGACCATGTAAGATCCCTCTTACATCTTCTACAGTAAGAGGGGTCTTACATCCGCGCGACCGAGATCGGGTGTGATCCACGACATGGGCGGCAAGTACCACCACGGCGACCTGCGCGCCGAGCTCGTGCGCGTGTCACTCGGCCTGATCGCCGAGCAGGGCCTGGAGGGCTTCTCCGTCGCCCAGGTCGCGAAGCGTGCGAACGTCTCCGCCGCCGCGCCGTACCGACACTTCCCCGACCGGTCCAGCCTGCTGGCCGCCGTCGCCGCCGCGGCCGCCTGCCGCCTGCGCGACCTGGTCGACCAGGTCATCGCCGAGGAGACCGACCCGGTCACCCGCCTGGCCTCCGCACTCGGCGCCTACACGCGTTTCTTCATCGACACCCGCCTCGGCTACGCGGTCCTCTTCGCCGACGGCCTGGCCAACCCCGAGTACACCGAGATGCACGACCAGCGCCGCGCCCTGTTCGACACGTTCCTCACCCTCAGCCTCGCCGTCACCGACGGCCACGCCGACGCCCTCGAACTCCTCGAACAGCTCAACGCCCAATCCCACGGCTACGGGGCGCTGTATCTGGACGGAGTGTCACCGCGCATGGGCTACTCGGCCGAGCAGGTGGTGGCCAAGTCGACGCGAGCGGCGCGCATCGTGATCGAGGCGTACCGGACGCAGTGAGGTGAGTGCGCATGCTCTGCGTGTTCGACGTGAACGAGACGCTGCTCGACCTCCGGGCGCTCGATCCGCTGTTCCGCGAGCTCACGGGGAGCCTCACGGCACGGCAGGAGTGGTTCGCGCTGGTGGTGCACACGGCGTTGGCCGTGACGGCGGCCGGCGGGTACCGGGACTTCGCGGAGATCGCCGGGCTGGCCGCCGTGGACACCGCGGACCGGTACGGCCGTGAGCTCACGGACAACGACCTGGCCAGGATCGGCGACGGGCTGCGGTCCCTGCCCGCGCACGCCGATGTCGACGAAGCGCTCCGAACGCTCAAGCGAGCCGGCCACCAAGTCGTCGCGTTGACGAACTCGCCGCTCGCCACGGCGGAGGCGCAGTTGCAGAACGCGGGGCTCGCGAAGAGGTTCGACCGGATCTTCTCCGCACAGCAGGTGAGCCGGCTCAAGCCCGCGCCCGAGCCGTACCGGCAGGTGCTGAACGCCTACCGCACAACGAAAGCCGTGATGATCGCCGCACACGGGTGGGATCTGGCCGGCGCCGAGGCGGTCGGCATGGAGACGGCGTTGATAGCGAGAACCGGGCAGCGAACCCTTCCGGGCCGGCCCGCCACCCACACGGCGACGAGCCTGCCCGAGCTGGCCGCCGAGATCAGCTGAGCCGCACCAGCATCTTGCCGGTGTTCGCGCCGCCGAGGAGGCCCAGGAAGGCGTCCGGCGCGTTGCGGATGCCGTCCACAATGGTCTCCGAGTACTTGATCTCGCCGGAGGCCACCAGGGGCGCCACCTCGGACACGAACTGCTGCTGGAGGTGCCAGTGGTCGAGCACGAGCATGCCGCGGATCGTGAGGCGCTTGGCGATGATCTGCACCAGGTTGCGCGGCGCCGGCGTCGCCTCGGTGGCGTTGTACTGCGAGATCATGCCGCACACCGTGATGCGCCCGTGGAGGTTCATCGACGCGATGGCGGCTTCGAGGTGCTCGCCGCCGACGTTGTCGAAGTAGACGTCGATGCCCTCGTGCGCGGCGGCCGCCAGCTGCTGGACGACGGGGCCGTCCTTGTAGTTGAAGGCCGCGTCGAAGCCGAGGTCCTCCACGAGGTGGCGGACCTTCTCGGCCGAGCCCGCGCTGCCGATCACGCGCTTGGCGCCCTTGAGCTTCGCCAGCTGGCCGACGAGCGAACCGACCGCGCCGGCCGCGCCGGAGACGAAGACGGTGTCGCCCGGCTTGAATTCCGCGGTCACCAGGAGCCCGGCGTACGCGGTGAGGCCCGGCATGCCGAGCACGCCCAGGTACGTCGAAAGCGGCGCGACGGAACCGTCGACCTTCACGACCTTCGTCGCGTCGACCACGGCGTGGGTGCGCCAGCCGAGCTGGTGCAGCACGTGGTCACCGGGCTTGAAGCCATCCACAGTGGACTCCACGACCTCACCGACCGCGCCACCGCTCATCGCCTCGCCGACCGCGTAGGGCGGCGCGTAGGACTTCGCGTCGTTCATGCGGCCGCGCATGGCCGGGTCGACGCTCATGAACACGTTGCGCACCAAGAGCTGACCTTCGGCCGGCGTCGGGATGTCGATGTCGACGACGTCGAAGTTGGCCGGCGTCGGGACGCCGTGCGGACGGGACGCGAGCCGGATCTCGGTCGCCTGGGTCGGTGCGTTCACCACTGAACTCCAAATCGAAGAGGCCTGAACCGGGGCCATCGCCCCGCATACCTTCGCCCCAACGAGCCAACCGGGGCGATCATTCCCGATTAGTAATCCGGCCAAAAGTAGGCCGACCCCCCAAACGGCACGTAACCGTTGTTACGAAGCCATTCGGCCGTGACTGTGGTCGGATTAGTAATGATCGGCACAGTATGCCCGGCCGTGTGGCAGGCGCTACACGATCTCCTCGAGCTTGCCGAGCACGCCGTCGTAGATCTTCTTCAGCCCACCGGGCGCGAAGGTCTTCTCGAAGAAACCGCCGACGCCACCGGCGCCGTCCCAGCTCGTCTGGATCCGCACGACGCTGCCCGCGCCGGAAGGCGAAACCGTCCAGGTCGTGACCATGCTGGAGTTCGCGTCGGTCTCCACGAGGGTGCCCGGCGACGGCTCGCTCACGGTCGCTGCGACGTCGCGCACACGCTTCGACGTGGCCTGCAGCTTCCAGCTCGCCTTGGTGCCCGCGCCCACGCCACCCTCGGTGACCTCGTAGTCGCGGTAGTGCTCGGTGAGCAGCTTCGGCCGGGTCTCGGCGTAGTCGGCGACCAGCTCGCGAACCCTGTCCACCGGCGCGTCGATCGTGCGCTCCGCGGTGGCCGTGACCTTACCCATCTCGCTCCTCAATTGTACTGGAGAACCCCTCACGCGCCACCTTCGCACACCACCCGATCGGGCACCGCGTCACCAGGGGTTTCCCGCCGAGGGTCACACGAAAACGGGCCGCCCGGAAAGTCCCGGACAGCCCGTTTCGCGTTGCGCACGCTCAGGCGAGGCCCTGCTGCGTCAGCCAGTCCTTCGCGACGTCGGCAGCCGGGTCACCGTCGGAGTCCACGCGCTTGTTCAACTCGCGCATCCCCTCGGTGGTCAGCTTCGCCGAGACGGCGTTGACGACGGCCGCGAAGTCGGCGCCACGCTCGTCGAGCACCTTCTTGTTCACCGCCGGCACCACGTTCTCCGTCGGCACGATCTGCAGGTCGTCCTTCAGCGCCACGTACTGCGGGTCGCCGACCAGCGGGCTCACCGAGTCGACCGGGATCACGGTCGCCGCACCGGAATTGAGCTGCTGCACCCGCGGCCCGGCTTCCTGCACGGTCTGGAACGAGGTGTTCGTCAGCTTGTAGACGTCGGTGAAGCCCTTGTAGCAAGGCAGCCGCGACTCGCACTCCGGCGGCCCGGCCATGACGACCTTGGGCAGCTTCTTGAGGTCACTGATGCTCGTGATTCCGTTGGCCTTCGCGAGGTCGGCCTTCATGATGTAGGTGTTCTTGTCCTCGGCCGCGGCGTAGTTCAGCAGCGCGATGCCGTCCGGCGCGAACAGCTCGGTGAGCTGCTGGTGCTCACCGTCGGCCGTCTTCACCGCGTCCTTGCCGAAGCCCGTGGTGATCGCCGCGCCCTGGTACTCGGGCAGGAACTGCAGCTCACCCGACTTGAGCGACGGGTAGATCAGCTCCCGCGACCCCAGGTTCAGCTTGCGCGTGACGGGGTAGCCCTTGGCCTCGAGCGCGCCTGCGTAGATCTCCGCCAGGATCTGGCTGTCGGTGAAGTTGAACGACGCGACGACGATCGGCGCCCCGCCCTTGCTCTGCGCGGCGGGCTGGCCGCTGTCGGAGCCCCCACCCCCACCGCACGCGGTCAGACCGAGCGCGGCCACCGCCACCAGCGCGGCCGCTCGGATGTTCCGGGTCCAGCGCACGTCCCCACACTCCTCGTGTCACGAACAGAGGATTGGACCCTAACCGTGAGCCACGACAGAAACCACATACCGGGAATCACCGGCATCGAATCTCAACAACCGGAATCACAGCGCTCGAACGGGGTAACCTTCCGTGGTGCATGCGTCCGCGGTCACTCCGCTGCTCACTGAGAGCAGCCGGCCGATCTTCGAGTGGCGGTGGGTCGAGCGCAACGCCGACGCCATCGGCCAACGCCTCGGTGAACACATCGCCCTGACGGCCACGGCCCTGGGCATCGGCCTGGTGGTGTCGCTGGCGCTGGCGACGCTCTGCCTGCGTTACCGCTGGTTCTACCCGTTCGTGCTGGGCACCGCCGGTGCCCTGTACGTGATCCCGAGCCTCGGCGCGTTCGCGCTGCTGGTGCCGTTCTTCGGGCTCACCTTCACCACGGCGGTGATCCCGCTGGCCACGTACACGCTGCTGATCCTGATCCGCAACATCGTCACGGGCGTGCAGCAGGTGCCCGCCGAGGTGCGCGAGGCCGCGATCGGCATGGGCTTCACGCGCGGGCGGCTGCTGTGGCAGGTGGAGCTGCCGCTGGCGCTGCCCGTGGTGATCGCGGGCCTGCGCGTGGCCGCCGTGACCACGATCGGCCTGGTCACCGTGACGTCGCTGCTCGGCATGGGCGGGCTCGGGTACTTCATCCGTGCCGGCATCCAGACGACCACGCCGAACCCGAGCCCGATCATCGTCGGTGTGGTGCTGTCGGTGGTGCTCGCGGTGGTCGTCGACCTGTTGCTGTGGCTGAGCGAGCGCGCGCTGGCGCCGTGGGTGCGGAAGGTGCGGGCGCGATGAACGTCTTCACGCAGCTGGGCGAGTGGCTCTCGGCGCCGAACCGGTGGAGCTGGACCGACCCCGCCGGTGTCCCCTATCGGACGGTGGAGCACCTGTGGTTCTCCGTACTGTCGCTGGTGGTCGCGGCCGTGCTCACGATCCCGCTCGCGCTGTGGCTCGCGCACTACCGCCGCGGCGCGTTCCTCGCGAGCAGCGCCGTGAACATCGGGCGCGCGATCCCGAGCTTCGGCCTGATCATCCTGTTCTGGTTCCTGGCCAGCCGCTGGGGCGCGGACACGGACTTCTGGCCGCTGCTGCTCGCGCTCGTCGGGCTGGCGCTGCCGCCGCTGTTCACCAACACCTACGCCGGCGTGGTGCAGCTGGAGCAGGAGACGATCGACGCGGCGCGCGGCACGGGCTACCGCGAGTGGCAGATCATGCTGAAACTGGAGCTGCCGCTGGCCTCGCCCGTGATCGTGGCGGGTGCGCGGGTGGCGTTCCTGCAGCTGGTGGCGACGGTCGCGATCGGCGCCATCGTCAACGACGGCGGCGGCCTCGGCCGCTACATCGTCGACGGCTTCGCCGAAGGCGCCCAGGGCTACGGCGAGATCTTCGGCGGCGGGCTCGCCGTGATCATCCTGGCTCTGTTGTGCGAAGGGATCTTCGCGTTGCTGACGCGCTGGGCGACGCCGAAGGGTGTCGCGCTGCAGACGGCTCGACGCGACTAGCCGAGGTCCCTGAGGTCGTTGAAGTACGCCTGGCGACAGGCGACCACGAGCCGTTCGACGTCCGGGCCCAGCGGCCGGTCGACCAGGACCGGCGGCACGCGGTCGGCGATCCACTCGAAGATCGCGTGGAGCCCGGGGCTGCCGGGACCGTCGGCGAGGTGGCGGGCCTGCGCGCCGGCGATCAGCTCGCACGCAGTGATCGCGAAGACGTGGTCCACGGCCACTTCCAGCTCGTGGCCCGCGGCCCAGGCGAAGGCCTGCACGTCCTCCTGACCGGCGGAGGTGTCCAGTGAGCCGGGTGTCGCCGGGGCGGCGAGGCGGCGCAGCGAGTGCAGCTCGCCGACCGCGCGCTTGTGCAGCGGCGTCAGGCCGGCCTGCGGCCCGGGGTCCACGGCCAGCTGCGGGGGCAAGCCGCTGAACTGCGGGTCGAGGAGCCGGTGGAGGCGCTGCACGGAGATCTCGCCGGCGTGCACGAGCGCTGCCTTCATCGCGTCCATCCGCAGCCCGAGCTCCGCGGCGTGGTAGCCGGTCGTGGGCACGAGCTTTCCGTCTACAAAGGATGGTGAGTCGTCCGGCGTCACCCAGGTTTCCCGGAGCGTTTCGACGAGATCGGCGCACACCTGGCCCGCGAAGCCGATCACCCGCGGGCCGACCCGCACCGAAACCGGCGCCTGGACGACCGGGCGCGCGGCGGAGCCGCTGGTGAGGGACAGCACTTCGGACAGCACGGCTTGGGCGTGCCGGTTCGCCACCGGATAGCGGTACACCTCACGCGGTGCGCCGAGCACGTCGACGGAGATGGCTGCGCACAACGTCTGCAGGTCGACCAGCTGCTGCACGCGGCCCGACAGCGTCCACGCGTAGGCCTGGGCCAGCGGGGAGCCCTGAATGAGGCTCGCGCCTTCCTTGGGGCCGAGCTTGAGCGGCGGCGTGTTCCGGTCGGCCAGCGCGGTCGCGGCCGGCGTGAGGACACCGTCCTCCAGGACCGAGCCGAGGCCGGTGAACGTCTGGAACGCGTGCGCCAGCGGGATGATCTCGCCGGCGCTGCCGAGGCCGTCGCGAGGGACAGCGGGGAGGAAACCGTCGTTGAGGCGGTCGGCGAGGAACGTCACGAGCTCCGGGCTCACGGCGGCGTCGAGCCGGAGGAACCCGCGCAGCCGCATCAGCAGGAGCGCGCGGGTGAGCTCCGCCGACAGCCACGGCGGGCCGCCGACGGCGCGGCCGACCAGCAGGTTGTGCTGGTGCTCGGCCTGCTGAGCGGCGGTGAGCTTGACGCCGGCGAGGCGGCCCATGCCGGTGTTGACGCCGTAGACCGGGCCGTCGGCGGCGTCGAGCACGGCCAGCATCGCGGCGCGGTTCTCTTTGACGCGCCGGAGCAGGTCCGGGTGCAGTTCGAGGGGTTCTCCCGGCTCGCTGCCGGCCGCCAGGACGTCGGCGGGTTCGCGGACGATCACCGGTACGGCAGCATCGTGCCGACGTCCGCCGCTTCCGCGCGTTGCAGGATCATGTGCGCGACAGCGACGTCCGTTGTGGACAGTCCGCGGTGCCAGAAGAGGATGCGCTCGTCGTCGCTCTCGCGGCCGGGCCGGTTGCCCGCGACGACGTCGCCGATCTCGGCGTGCACGCCGCTTTCCGTGAGCAGCCCGGCGTTGAGGTGCGGCCGCAGGGCGCCGAAGCGGGGGTTGCCCGACTGCGACTCGCGCCAGTTGTCGACCACGACCTTGTCCACGGCGTCGAGCAGCCTGAGCTCCAGGGCGCTGATGGTGCCGTAGGGCACGAGGAACGCGCCGGGCCGCAGGAACTCCTTGCGCACCAACGCTTCCGGCTCGGTCAGGCGGGAGGCCTCCACGAGCACGTCGGCGCCGTCGAGGGTTTCGGCAGCGGTTTCGCAGACGCGGACCTGCTTGCCGAGGTGCTCGGTGAGCCGTTGCGAAAAGTCCTCGCGGGACTCGGGGCGCTTGCTGGTCACGCGGATCTCGTCGAAGTCGAACAGCGAGTCGAGCAGCACCACGTTCCACCACGCCGTGCCGCGCGCGCCGACGTGGCCAAGCACCTTCGAACCGGGCCGCGCCAGGTGTTTCGCGCCGACGGCCGTCATCGCGCCCGTGCGGGCCTCGGTGATCATGGTGCCGTCGACGATCGCGCGCGGCATGCCCGTCTCGGGGTCGAGCAGGAGGATCAGGGCCATCTCGCTGGGCAGGCCGCGTTCGAAGTTGCCGACGAAGTCGCCGACCACCTTCACGCCGCTGACCTGCTTGGCCGAGAGGTGGCCGCGCAGGATGTTGAAGTGGCCCTTGCCGCCGTTGTCCGGCACGAGGTGCGTGCGCGGCTCGAACACGACGTCGCCGCGGCCGTGGTCGACCAGCACGTCCTCGACGGCGCCCACGATGTCGGCGTTGGTGATGCCGAGGCTGTCGATGTCGTCGCCGGTGAGGTAGCGGAGCCAGACAGAGTGCGGCCCAGTCACCGGGCGAGGTCCTCGATGACCTCGGCGTTGGGCAGCGTCTGCAGGGCGGCGCCGGAGATGAGGAGCTTGCTGCCGCGGATGCCGCTGCCGATCACGAGCTCCGGCGCGGCGGCGACGCGGGCGTCGATGAGGATCGGCCACTCGGCGGGCAGGCCGACGGGTGTGATGCCGCCGTACTCCATGCCGGTGAGGGACACGGCCTCGTCCATGGGCGCGAACGACGCCTTGCGCACGTCGAGGCGGCGCTTGATCACGCCGTTCACGTCGGCGCGCGTGGTGGCGAGCACCAGGGCCGCCGCGAAGCGCACCTCGCCGGCCCGCTTGCCGGCGACGACGACACAGTTGGCCGACGCGTCGAGGGGCGAGCCGTACGTCTCGCAGAAGGCCGCGGTGTCCGCGAGCTCGGGATCGATCTCCGTGACGCCGACCGCGTCGGGCTCCGCGAGGGCGGCGAGCGCCTTCGCGACGGGTTCGGCGAGCAGGTCGGTACGGGTGGGCGCGGGGACGACCGTGAGGCTCCCGGCGATGGTCCAGGTGGTCACATCAAGAGAATCTACGCGGCTACCAGTTGCGGTTGCCCCGCTGCACCTCGATCAGCCGCGGCCGCACATCCACGATGTACACGAGCGCGGCCGCCATCGCGGGCACCCAGAAGATGAACCCGGCCCCGCTGACGTTGCTGCCGAACAGGACCAGCGCGACCGTGGCACCGCCGGTGATCAGCAACCAGATCGGCTTGGTCTTGCGGTCGGCCGCCTGGTACGCGTCCGAGCGCTGCAGCAGCGCGTGAACGAAGGCGAAGAGCCCGACCAAGGCGCTGCCCCAGTGGATGATCTGAAGTATCCAAGCGGCAACCAGCACGCGCCCCAGCTTACGGCAAACCACCCAACGCGCCCGTGGCCCGGCAGTTCACCGACGCCGGAGGGCGGGGGTGGTGTGACGTAGTTCTCTTTGTGGTGGCGGTGTTGCGCTGGGGCGTGCGGCTCGGATTGCCGACGCGGTGGCGTGGCGGACGCCGGAGGCTCCGTCGAGCCGGCTTGCGGCGGGCTGCCGGTGCCCGGAGGCCGCGGCCAGTCGTGCGCGTTGCCGGTGTTGGTGTGTCCCCGCGGCCGCATTGCGGCCCGCGCTCAGCCTCCGCGCCGTCGCCGATCCTGGTGCAGCTCACCGCCCGAAGGCTCCGGCAGCGACGGCGCGCTGAATCCGGCTGGGTCGTTGCCGATCTTGGCGCTCGACTCGGCGCAGGCCACCGCGACGCGCGCCGTGCCCACTCCTGCCTGCCCAACCACACAGAGCCCGCTCCCCGGCGGCCGACCTGTCGAGGTGGCGCCGGGGAGCGGGCGGTGTCGTGCGAGGGCTTACTTCTCGGTCTTCGGCTCGGTGGCCGGCTTCTTCGCGACCGTAGTAGTGGTGCGGCGGGCGGGCGAAGCGGTCTTCGGCGCCGTGCGGTTGGCGGCCTTGCGGGCGACCGAGCGGGTCTCGTGGGCGAGGTCGTCGCCGAGGTCCTCGACGGCCGCGGCGGTCTCGTCGGCGACCTCGGTCACCTTGCGGGCGGTCTTCTCGCCGGCGGAGCGGGTGCGCTTGGTGACCTTGGCCAGCACGCCGTCGACGCGCTCGCGGGTCTCGCCGGCCAGGCCGTCCACGCGCTGCTGCGCGGTGGTCAGCGCGTCCTCGAGCTGGTCGAGGGCCTTCTTCACCTGCGGCTGCGCGGAGATCTTGTCCCAGGTCTGCTCGCCGGACTCGGCCAGCTTGTTGTAGAGCTTGAGCGCGGCCTCGGTGTACTCGTCGATGACCTTGCGCAGCTCGGCCGGGTCGAGCTTGCCGCGGAGGCTCTCGACGTCGGTGGGCAGCTCTTCGAGGTTCTTGCGGGCGTGCTCGCCGCTCTTGCGCGCCTTCGCGACCGCGTCGGTCACGGCCTGGCTCGCGAGGTTGCCGGCGCCGAGCGCGGCGAGCAGCGGGGTGCGGACCTGGTCGATGGCGGTGCTGACGACCTTGCGGACGTCCTCGGTCTTGGGCGTGGTCATGCCGACTCCTCTGTGGTGTCGTGGGTGGTCTTGGTGGTTGTCGGTTCAGCGGGCGTGCCGGCGGCATTCTCCCGCCGGAAGGACTCGTAGACGTCGAGCAGAACCTGCTTCTGCCGCTCGGTCAGCACGGTGTCGGCGCGAATCGCGTCGCCGACCGGGCCGCCCGTGGGCACGTCGAGGATTCCTGCCTGCACGTACAGCGCTTCGGCCGAAATCCGCAGACCTTTGGCGATCTGCTGCAGGATCTCCGCGCTGGGTTTGCGGACCCCGCGCTCGATCTGACTCAGGTACGGATTGGACACGCCGGCGAGCTTCGACAACTGGCGCAACGAAATCTTCGCCGAACTCCGCTGCTGGCGGATGTACTCGCCGATGTCGGAGGCGATGTCCGCGACCTTCTCCATCGGGTTCTGGGTCCCGCCGGGTTCTGTCATCCGGTCACCTCCTCGCGACACTTCCGACCGTACGCGGACGTGCTAGCTATTGCAAGCACTCTGCTTGCACCATCGGGTGTGGTTCCGCTCACCCGGCTACGGTGGTCCCCATGGCGACTCAACGGTTGCGCCGCAGGCTGGTCAAACACCTGGTCGAGGAGGACGTGCTCCACGACCCGAAGTGGGTCGACGCCTTTCGCAGCGTGCCGCGCCACGTGTTCCTGCCGCGGTTCTTCACGCGCGTCGACGAGGGCTGGGCGGCTGTCGACCGTGACGATCCCGGGTGGCTGGAACGCGTCTACTCCCCCGACGTCCTGGTGACGCAGCTCGACGACGACTCGTCCCTGTGGGAGAAGGCCCGGCGCGACGGGCCCATCGACGGAGTGCCGACAAGTTCTTCGAGCATGCCGGCGATCATGGCGATCATGCTCGAAGAGCTGCGCGTGGAGGACGGGCAGCGGGTGCTGGAGATCGGCACCGGCACCGGGTACAACGCGGCTTTGCTCAGCCACCGTTGCGGATCCGGTTCGGTGTCCACTGTGGACGTCGATGCGGGACTGGTTTCGGCCGCGCGCGGACATCTGCAGGAGGCGGGGTACGCGCCGTCGTGCGAAGTCGGCGATGGGACGCTGGGTTTTCCTGCGGGGATCATGTTCGACCGGGTGCTGTGCACGGCTTCGGCTTCTTCGGTGCCGCCGGCCTGGCTCGAGCAGACCGTGCCCGGCGGGTTGGTCGTGACGACGTTGAACCGGCCCCTGGGCGCGGGGTTGGTTCGCCTGGTCGCCGGCCCGGGCGCGACGGGCCACGGCCGGGTTTTGACTCGCGACGGTCGTTTCATGCCCCTGCGCGGGCACCGCCTTCCCGCCCCGGCTGCCCTGCCCCCGCTCGCCGCCTCGGATTGGCGACCGTCGAAGCTGCCGATCGAGTTGCTGCTGAAGCCGCGCTTGCAGTTCGAGTTCTTCGCCTCCTTGGAACTCCCGGGCGTCCAGCCGGTCCGCGAACTCCCCGACGGCTCGAGCAACCCGGTTTCCTCGGGCGACCCCCACGTGGGGGCCTTCGCCCTCACCCATCCCGACGGCTCGTGGGCCCGCTTCCGCGCCCACGGCGACACGTTCGAAATCGCCGAAGGCGGCCCCCGGGGCCTGTGGGAGCTCGCCGAGCGCGCCCTCGTCCTGTGGAACTCCCTGGGCCGCCCGGAACGCGACCGCTTCGGCCTGACCGTGGACGGTTCGCGGCAGGAGTTCTGGCTGGATGAGCCGGACGGGCTTCGGTGGGAGCTGAATTAGGTCGGACCCAACCGCTGCTTGTCGATCCGGTCGAAGCCGCTACGTCCGTGGCGGCGCGAGCGCCGTGCTCATTCCTCGGCCGCGATCGAGCCCGGAATCCCCACCTGCCTGGCCACCTCGGCGGCGGCCCAGGCGACATCGAGTGCCTCCCCCGTGCGGATCACGGTGCGGCCGTCGTAGCGGGCCCAGCACCACGCGCCCCTGGCGTCGAGGTTGCCGTGCTCGTCCATCCCGCGCGTGCCCAGGCTGATGCGGCCGCCATCGATCGTCGTGACCCAGACCGACAGGTCGGTGCCGCTCGGGTGGTCGATCGCGTAGCGCGCGACGCCGGCCGCCAGCAGAGCCTCGATCACGTCGTCCGCGTTCATGGGACGGACGTTACCCACGGACGTTCGAGACCGTTGCGATCCGAAGCCATTTCCCGGCCGCTAGCCGGTCAGGTTCGACCTGACCCGCTTCTCCACCTGGGTGACCACATCGTCGAGCGAGGCGACGGTGGTGTCGAGGTACGGGACCTGGCTGCGGATCCACTGGTTGAACTCGAGCATCTCGTCGATGCGCGCCTCATCCCATTCGCGCCAGGCAGGGCGGGCGCGCAAGCGTTTGCGGAGGACCGCGTCGTCGGCGACGAGGGCGAGGTAGTGCACGTCGGAGAAGAAGACACGCTCCGGCAGCGGCTCGACTTCCTGCGGGGCGACAGTGCCGCACAGCACGACCGGATGGCCGTTCTGGTGCAGCATCGCCGCCATGCGGAGCCAGGCCGCGCGGAACGCCGGGATGTCGTCCCGGAGAGCGCCGGCCCAGAGGACGTCCTGCTCCAGCACCACCGCGTCCCCGGCCAGCCGCGCCGCCAGCGCCGGGCCGACCGTGGACTTGCCCGCGCCGCTCGGACCCGTCAGCGCGAACAGCGGCAACCGCCGGAACGGCCACCGATGTCCACAGAGGACACACTCCAGCACCGCACCCTCGGCCCGCGGGCGTTCGGCGCGATCGCCGCACTCGGGACAAATCCGCAGGTCGAGGGCGGGCACCGAGTCAAGAGCCGACGCCGAGCCCGGGCCGCTCATCGGATCGACGACAGGCAACTCAGTCGAACAGGTGCTCGAGGAAGCCGCGCTTGCGGTGGCCGTGCGGGCGAGGCGAATCGGCGTAGCCGCGGTGGCCGCCGCCGTAGGGCCGTAGGGAGTCCGAGTACCCGCCGCCGTACGGCTTGGGCGAGTCCGAGTACCCGCCGCCCCGGTAGGGCCGAGGCGAGTCCCCATGGCCGCCCCGGTACGGGCGCGGCGAGTCCGGCCGCGCATAACGCGGTGGCGGCGTCGGCACCCCGCCGTAGTACGAGCTCTCCGCCCCGGCGATCTGCTCCAGCTCACCGTGGTCCAAGAAGATCCCCCGGCAGGCTTCGCACTGTTCGATGTGGATGCCGTTCTTGTCGACGGTCCGCATCCGGTTCTGACACTTCGGACAAATCACACATCCGAGACTACGCAGATTCCGCCCGGCGCGTCAGCAGGCGCACAGGCAGAACGGATGACCCACCGGATCGGCGTAGACGCGGAAGGTCGAGGGCGAGTCGTCGAGCAGCTTGGCGCCCAGCGAGAGCACGCGCGTGTGCGCGGCTTCCAGGTCGGCCACGTCCAGGTCGAGGTGCGCCTGCTGGGGTTGCGAAGCCGAGGGCCATTCGGGGGCGCGGTAGTCCGTGACCTGCTGGAACTCCAGCCGAGCGCCGCCCGCCGGGTTGACGAGCCGGGCCCAGCCGCCGTCCTCGTGCACGTCAGGTTCGGGCCAGTCGAGCACCGCGCGGTAGAAGCCGGCGAGCGCGGCGGGTTCCGGGCAGTCGAAGACGGTCGAGCCGAATGTCGGAACAGCACCCATGATCGTGACTCCCTCCAGTAACCAGTATTCGGAGTATGGGAGTTATCAGCCGACGAAGCAACCACCCTCGCTCGTACACTGGTTGCGTGCACACCGACGCGACCCTGGTGGTGGACTTCCTCAACACCGTCGACATCGAGCGCGGCGAGGACCTGCTGGACGACCCCGGGCTGTGGCAACGCTGGTCCGCCCAACGCGGCGTCTCCCCGGGCAACGTTGACGAAGCCCGCGCCATCCGCGACGCGCTGCGCGCCGCCGTCGGAGATCCGCGGCTCCCCGTGGAGCAGCTCGAAGTCCCGCTGACGTTCTCGCTCGACAACCAGGGACCCCAGCTCCTGGGGACAACCGCCGTCTCCGCGGTGCTGGTCGCCGCCACCCGGCTCTCCATCCGCGGCGACTGGGTCCGGCTCAAGATCTGCCCGGCCGACGACTGCCTCGAAGCCTTCTACGACGAGTCCCGCAACCGCTCGCGCACGTGGTGCTCCATGCGCGTCTGCGGCAACCGCGAGAAGGCCCGCACCTGGCGCGCCCGCGCGACGGGTGTGCACAACTGAGGACCTGTGGACAACTCGTGCACAGCCACCAGATATGCACGTGCAGACGCACCGGATCCCCACAACTTGTGGATGCGTGTTAGGCCAGATCCGTGAAAAGTTGTGGATAACCCGGGGGATAACTCAGCTTCCTGTGGACAACTGGTTTGAAGCTCCCCCACGTGTGGTATACGCACCGGCTGCGCATGAGCAGCCACGCTCCGGCCACCTCAGAACCGTGACGAACCCCGACAAAACCGAGAAAAGCCCAGGTCAGAACAGCAGCTGCGCCACCGTGTAGATCACCAGGCCGGCCAACGCGCCCACCACCGTGCCGTTGATGCGGATGAACTGGAGGTCGCGCCCGACCTGCAGCTCGATCTTCCGCGACGTCTCCTCGGCGTCCCAGCGTTCGACGGTGTCGGTGATGATCGTGGTGATCTCCTTCGAGTAGTTCTTCACCAGGTACGCCGCCGCGCCCTCGACCCAGCTGTCCACCTTCGACGCCAGCGAGTCGTCGGTGATCAGCCGCTCGCCCAGTGACTGCAGGCCCGCGCGCACGCGCCGGCGCAGTTCGCTCGACGGGTCCTCGGCCGCGTTGAGCAGCATCTCCTTCGCCGTGGCCCACGCGTTGCCGATCAGCTTCTGAACCTCGTCGTGGTGCACGATCTGGCCCTTGACCTGCTCGGCGCGCTCCATGGTCTTCGGGTCGTTCTGCAGGTCCTGCGCGAACTCGCCGAGGAACTTGTCCAGCGCCAGGCGCATCGGGTGGTTCACGTCGGTCTTCACGGCCCACGCGAACGACAGCACCTCGCCGTACACCTTGTCCGCCAGCATCTCGTCGACGAACTTCGGCGACCAGCTCGGCGCGCGGTCGGAGACGACCCGCAGCATCGCCTGGTGGTTGTCGCGCACCCACTCGTACGCGCGGTCGCACATCAGGTCCACGAGCTTGTGGTGCGCGCCGTCCTCGAACACGCCCTCGAGGATCTTGCCCAGCGGCGGGCCCCACGGCCGGTCGACGATCCGCTTGACCACGGCCTGTTCCATGATCGCCTGCACGTCTTCGTCGCGCAGCACCGTCACGGCGCCGCGCACGACCGTGGCCAGCTCCGACGTCACGCGCTCAGCGTTGTCCGGCTGCGAAAGCCACCCGCCGAGGCGACGCGAGATCTCGACGCGCTTGAGCTTGTCGCGGATCACGTCCTCGGAGAGGAAGTTCGAGCCGACGAAGTCGCCCAGGCTGTTGCCGAGCTGGTCTTTCTTGTTCGGGATGATCGCCGTGTGCGGGATCCGCAGGCCCAGCGGGTAGCGGAAGAGCGCGGTGACGGCGAACCAGTCGGCGAGCGCGCCGACCATGCCGGCTTCCGCCGCCGCCTTCACGTAGCCGACCCACGCGGGCCAGCCGGCCGACTCCGCCCAGCTCGTGAGCAGGAAGACGACCGTGGCGCCGAGGAGGAAGGACAGCGCGACCTGCTTCATCCTCCGCAAGCCGCGCCGTTTTTCCGCTTCACCGGCGGCGCCACCGGGCGGGTCTGCGGGCGTGACCTTGGCTGGGGTGAGTTGCTCCACGACGCCATTGTCCGTGAGGATGCGTTTTCGTGCGTGAACCAGCTCTCGTCCCCCGCCTCCGCCCCTTCACCGCGACGATCTTCGCCGAGATGACGGCGCTCGCCGTGAAGCACGCCGCCGTGAACCTCGGCCAGGGTTTTCCCGACACCGACGGGCCCGCCGGCATGCTCGAAGCGGCGAAGAACTCCCTGTTCGGCGGTGACAACCAGTACCCGCCGGGCCCGGGCCGCCCCGAGTTGCGCGCCGCCATCGCGCGCCACCGGCTGCGTTACGGCACCGAGTACGACCCGGACACGGAAGTCCTGGTCACAGCGGGGGCGACCGAGGCCATCACGGCCGCGCTCATCGCGCTGACGGAGGCCGGCGACGAGGTGATCGTGGTCGAGCCGTACTACGACTCCTACGCCGCGGCCGTCGCGATGGCCGGCGCCCAGCGGCGGGTGATCGGCCTGGTCGAGGCCGAAGACGGGCGTCTCGAGCTCGACCTCGACGCCCTGCGCGACGCCATCACGCCGCGCACGCGCGCCGTGCTGCTGAACTCGCCCCACAACCCGACCGGCACCGTGTTCTCGCGCGCGCAGCTGGAGGCCGTGGCGGCGCTGTGCGTGGAGCACGACCTCATCGCGGTGACCGACGAGGTCTACGAACACCTCGTGTTCGACGACGCGGCCCACATCCCGCTCGCCACGCTGCCCGGGATGCGCGAGCGGACGGTGTCGATCTCCAGCGCCGGCAAGACATTCAACTGCACCGGCTGGAAGATCGGCTGGGTCTGCTCGTCGCCGGAGCTCGTGGCCGCAGTGAAGGCGGCGAAGCAGTTCATCACGTTCGTCTCGGGCGGCCCGCTGCAGCCGGCCGTGGCGTACGCGCTGGACCACGAGCTGCCGTGGGTCGAAGAGCTGCGGACGAGCCTGCAGGACAAGCGCGACCGGCTGTCGGCGGGACTCGCGGACGCGGGTTTTGCCGTGCGGCCCAGCAGCGGCACCTACTTCGTGACAGCCGACGTCCGTCCACTCGGGTTCACCGACGCCGCGGAGCTGGCGTGGGAGCTGCCCGAACGCGTCGGCGTCGCGGCCGTGCCCGTCAAGGTGTTCACAGATCACCCGGACGAGTGGAAACACCTGCTGCGGTTCGCGTTCTGCAAGCGGAACGAAGTCATCGACGAGGCCGTCGCGCGATTGCGGCAACTCGTCTGACCACTGCGGTTACCGAATCACGAGTTGCGGAGCGGTTACGCTCCAGATTCGTCGACGGTGCGTTAGTGATTCGATACCGAGAGTATGTTTTCGAGGTGAAACATCAGGTCAACGGCCGTGCGGGCGTCCGCCCGGATGGCCGCAGAGGGTCCTGTCGGGCACACGCTCAGTGATCAACTTCGGCTGATCGGACACCGGAGCCGGTAAGTCCGTTCCGCCTTACGGGGTGGATCGAACGCAGGGAAGATGAAACACTCGCGACCGGTGCTAGAAAGAGTGCAGCCCCGGGGGAACTGCGACCTGGCCGGAGAAGAACCCCAGTTGGATCAGTCTCGTGCGGCGGCCGCATGAGCTTCAGGCGCGGACGGTGGTGGTGGCGTGAGCGACATGGCAGCCGCACGCACCGACGCACCACTCGTGAGCAGCGCTGATCCCGGGCTGACCCCTTGTGTTGTTCTGCCTGCTGGTGTTCCGAGTGGCCGCGCTTCGGTGTCTTCAGGGCCTGCAGTACGCCGGCCGCGGCCGTGGGCGGCCCCGTTGGCGAGGCCGGCCGCGCGGATCGCGCTGGCAGGCGGGTTGACGTTGGCCGGGTGGCTGCTCGGCGCGTTGGTCGCCGGAGCCGGGGCGGAAGCGGCGGAACAGCCGCACGGGGACGCATCCGGGAACACGGCCGTGACCGCGCCGGGGCACACCGGGCACGGCGAGGCTCGGGAGCACCGTCGAGAGCCGCACGGACATCCGTGGCACGGCGTTTCGACCGGGTCCACTGCGGACTCGAGTGCCGCGGGGACTTCCGGTGACAGCAAGGGTTCGACCGGCGGCACCGGCTCGGATGCCGCGGCAACGGGCACTTCCGGCACAAGCACTTCCGGCGAGACCACCTCCGGCACGAGCGCCTCGGACACGAGTACCTCCGACACGGACGCCGCCAAGCCGAGCGCTTCCGGCACCAACGCTTCCGACGAGAGCACGTCGGACCAGACCGCGACGCCCGCCGTTTCCGGCGACAGCACCGACTCCGGGGCCACGACCGGCGCGAGCCAGGGCGGCGCCACCGCCGGCTCCGATCAGGTCGGGCCTGACGGGTCCGCCGGCGCGAAGCAGCACGAGACCGGCGACTGCGACGGAACGCACCACAGCGCAACCGACCAGACCACCAGCGATCCCAGCACTGCCACGGATCCCAGCACCACCGACGCGCCGCTGCGCGTCACGCCGTCGCACCAGGATGGCCTGCTCGGCGGGTTGCTCGGGGGCGTACTCGGACTGGTCGACACCACCGTGCACTCGATCACCGGTGTGGTCGGGACCGTGGACGACGTCGGGGGAACCGTGTTGCCGCCGGTCACGACGATGCCGGGTGGGGATGACGCACCGCCGTTGATCCCGATCGGAGACGTGCTCGGCCCGGTGTTCTCGGGTGGGACGGTGAGCGGCGGGGTCACGGCGACCGTGCCGGAGCTGACCGCCCAGCCCGCCGAAGTGGTGAGCGCCGTCGTGCCGGTGATCGTGCCGCCGCCGGCGCCGGTGACCGTGCCGAAGGCGGCCGGGCTGGTGCACTACCCGAGCGTCGTGCACCTGATTCCCGTGCAGCAGCGCAGCACCGGCGCGCAGCCCGCGCACAACGAGAACTCCCGCGTCGGCGTCACAGGTGGCGGCGGCAGCGGGGGCGGCGGTGGCCTGCCCGCGGCGCCCAGCGCGCCCGTCGCGCCGACCACCACCGCCAACCCGGGCCACGACGGCCCGGGCGGCGCACGGCAGCCGTTCGCCGTCGTCGGGGACAGCGTGACCACCACGCAGCTCAAGCTGATCGGCGTCAGCCGCGACCACGAGGTCGCCGGCGCGGGCAGGGACGCAGCCCTGCCCACCACCTCCCCGGACTGACCGGCACCCGGTCCACCGGGGAGAGCCACGTCCAAACCAAGATCAACTTCTTGGAGCGCGCGCCCGTTCGCTGCGCCTGGCTCACCCTTTCGCACCAGTCATTCGACGTGTCATTCCACGCGTCAATCCAGGTGTCACTCCACAAGGGGCGATCCATGCGTACGACCAGCCTTCCCGACCGGCCGACCGCGCCCGGCCGGATCGGGTCCTGGTCCCGGCGCCGCGCTGCCCCCGCGGCGCCGGGACCCACAACGGGCGTGCTCCGGAGGTTCCCGCTCACCGCGCCGAGCGGGAACCTGCGCCAACCGAAGCCCGCCTGAGCCGTCGGCGCTTCCCGGCACGTCGAGGGGCTGTGCCGGGAAGCCGCCGCGGCGCCCGCTCTGAACGGAGCGGGTGACGAACAGCCGGTGCGCCGGATGCGACCACCACCATCCCTGGAGTGGTTGGAACATCCGGCGCACCGGCTGTTTATCTTTTGAGCCCTGGCCCGGGAAACGCTGCCGCACCAGCGAAGCTCAGGTCACCGGCACGTTCGCCGCCGGCACATCCGCGTAACCGCGCACCGACTCGACGGCCAGGCTCAGCCGCCGCACGGCCTCCAGTAGCTGGTCGGGCGGCAGGCCGAACGGCAGCCGCAGCCAGCGTTCGAGGCCGCCGTGCACGCCGAAGCGTGAGGCGGGCGCCAGCTGCACGCCGTGGTTCGCCGCCGAGACGGCGAGGCGCGTGCTCATCGGTTCCGGCAGGCGGCACCACAACGACAGGCCGCCGGCCGGGACCTCGAACGTCCACTCAGGACAGTAGGCGTGCACGGCGTCGATCAGGGCATCGCGCTGCAGCCGGAAATCCACCCGCCGCTGGGCCAACGCCGCGTAACCGGCCGGCTCCAAGAGCGAAGCCAGCACCAGCTGGTCGAACACCGGCGCCCCGAGGTCCACGGCGAAGCGCGACGACAGCAGCCGGTCGAGCAGGTCGGCTGACGCGCGGATCCAGCCCAGCCGTAGCCCGCCCCACTGTGACTTCGCGGCCGAGCCGACCGTCAGCGCCAGGTCCCCCGCGAACGCGGCCAGCGGCGGCGGCGCGTCGAGCGGATCACCCTCGTAATCCAGCTCCACCAACGATTCGTCGACCACCACGGGCGTGCGCGAGCGCGCGAGGAGGCCGCCGAGGCGTTCGCGGCCCGCGGCGTCGAGGCGCAGGCCCGTGGGGTTCTGGAAGTCGACGACGAGGTAGCCGAATCGCGGCGACGCCTGGCGCAATGCGGCCTCGATCCCCGTGAGGTCCCAGCCGCGCACGGGGTCGAGCGCCACCGGCACGGGCAGTGCGTGCGCGGCGCGTACGGCGTCGATCGCGTTCGGGTAAGTCGGCTGCTCCACCAGCACGCGGTCGCCCGGGCCGGCCAGCATGCGCAGGCACAGCACGAAAGCCGAGTACGCGCCGGCCGTCAGCATCACCTGGTCCGGAGTCGTCGGCAGGCCGCGCGCGGTGTAGCGCTCGGCGATCCGCTCGCGCAGCAGCGGCAGGCCGCCGGTGAGGTACCCGTTGCCGCTCAGGTGCTCCACGAGGTCGCGCCGCGCGGTGTCGACGGCGTTGATCAGCCCCGGCAACGCGGGTGGCGCGGCCCGGGCCAAGTCGATCAAGCCGTCGCGTTCGTGCTGGGCCGGCGCGGCCGAACGGTGGCCGGCACCGGAGATCCACGAACCGGCACCGCGACGGCTGGCGACGACACCGGTGGCACGCAGCCGGTCCAGCGCCGCGCCGATGAGGGTGCGGCTGACGCCGAGGGCGTCGGCGAGCTCGCGCTCCGCGGGCAGCCGGGTGCCGATGGGGAGCTGGCCGTCGAGCACTTGCAGCTCGACGGCCGCGGCCAGATCCGCCGCCCCCTGCCGGGAGCCACGGCGGCGCCACTCCCCCAGCAACACGGCCAATCGGGTACCAGAGACACGGCTACCCAGCGGAAGATGCGAGGTCATAAGACCAATTATCCGACATTGGCCATGGATTACCAGTCCACTTGTCGCCGATAGTGGAGAAGTGGCAGTTGTCGACCTCAGTCCCCTCAGCGTCCGCCGGGCGCCCGTCCGCCGTGGTGCCCAGCTTCTGGGTGGCCTCGCGCTCTACGGCGCCAGCATGGCCATGCTCACCCGCGCCCACCTGGGCCTCGACCCGTGGGACGTGCTCCACGAAGGCCTCACCAAGCTCACCGGCCTGAGCTTCGGCACGGTCACGGCCATCGCGTCGGTGTTCGTGCTGCTGCTGTGGATCCCGCTACGCCAGCGGCCCGGCATCGGCACGGTGGCCAACGTCGTGGTGATCTCCGTGACCGTCGACGCCGTCCGCGCGGTGCTGCCCGACCAGCACACGCTCGCGTTGCAGATCCTGCTGCTCGTCGGCGGTGTGGTGCTCAACGCCGTGGCCACCGCCGTCTACGTCGGGACCCGCCTCGGCCCCGGTCCGCGCGACGGGCTGATGACCGGCCTCACCGCACGCACGGGCTGGTCCGTGCGGCTGGTGCGCACCGGGATCGAGGTGACCGTGCTCGCCGTCGGCTGGCTGCTCGGCGGCACCTTCGGCGTGGGGACCGTGCTCTACGCGCTCACGATCGGACCGCTCACGCAGGCCCTGTTGCCCCTGGTCACGTGGCGGACCGGGCGCCGCGAAGAGCAGCAGCACTAGCCGGCCTCCCGCTGGCCGACCACCCGGCGCACCGACACGTAGTCGACGCCGTGGGCGGCCAGCAGGTCGGGCACCGGGCCCTTCTGCTGCACCAGCGCGAGCAGCAGGTGCTCCTGCCCGAGGTGCTTGTCGCCCAGCTTCACGGCTTCGCGCAGGCTCAGCTCCATCGTCCGCTTCGCGTCGGCCGCGAACGGGATGTGGCCGCGTTTCGCGCGTCTGCCGCCACCGGCGAGCGCACCCGGGCCGTGGGTCTCCTCGACGCGCTCGACGATCTGCTCCACGTCGATGCCGAACTCGGTGAGCGCGGCGACCTCGGCGTCGCTGATCCCGCCGCGCCGGCGGATGCGGTCGAGCTCGCCCAGCACGTCTTCCCGCGACACGCCGAGCTCCTGCAGCAGCCGCAGGCCGGCGCCGTTCTCGGTGCGGGCGAGCCCGGCCAGCACGTCGGTGAGCTCGATCTGCCGCGCACCGGCCTCGCGCGCCACGATCTGGGCCTCGACCACGGCCAGCCGCGCGTCGAGCGTGAACCGTTCGAACATCAGTGCCTCCCGTACTTCTTGTGGACGGCCTGCCGGCTGACCCCCAGCTCGGCGGCGATCTCCTGCCAGGACCAGCCGTGCACGCGGGCGCTGCGCACCTGCACGGCTTCGAGTTGTTCCAGGAGCCGACGAAGCGCCGCGACCGCGCGAAGCCCCACTCGGGGATCACGGTCGCCCGCCCTCGCGGCCAGGTCTGTTGCTTCGGTCATGATGTCAATCTAGGTTGACACACCACGTCTGTCAACCGAAGTTGACAGACCGGTCCCGGTCAGTCGTTCGGGTTAGCATCGGGTGATGCCCGAGATCGCGATCGCGGAGCGCGCGGGAGTAGGCGCGGACGGCCTGCCTCGCGCGAGCGAAGACCACGTCGTGGTGCTGGACAACGCCGTGCTGCTGCTGGACGGCGCCACGTCACCGAGCCCCGACCTGCCGCCCGGCGGCTGGTACGCCGACCTGCTGGTGCGCCGGCTGGCGGACGAGCTGAGAGAAAGTCCCAAGGAAGACCTCGCCGTGGCGCTGGCGTCGTCCATCGCCGGGGTCGCGGCGGCGCACGGGCTGGAGCCCGGGCACTCGCCGTCGAGCACCGTGTCGATCCTGCGCTGGGACGCGGCCGAGGTCGAAACCCTTGTGCTGGCGGACAGTCCGGTTGTCGCGTTCGGACAGTTCGGCGTCGACGTCGTGGCCGACGACCGGCTGGTCTCCCTGCGCGACGGCGGCCTGCTGCAGACCGGCGCCGACGTGCGCCGCCGCCGCAACGCCGAAGACGGCTTCTGGGTCGCCGAAGCCGACCCCGAGGCGGCGGCGAAGGCTGTGCGGCGCTCGTGGCCGCGCCCCGAGGTCGACGCCGTGCTGCTCGCCACCGACGGCGTGTCCACCGGGGTCGACGACTACGGCCTCTTCGGCTGGCCCGACGTGCTGCGCCTCGCCCGGGTGAACGGCCCGGACGCCGTGCTGGACGCCGTGCGAACCGCGGAAACGCAGGATCCCGACGGTTCGCGCTGGCCGCGGGCGAAGCGGCACGACGATCAAGCCTTGGTGCTCGCCGAATTCACCAGCGAGGTCGAATAGGGGTCGAATTCAGGGTGATCCCGGATCACGGATCGCGCCGGCCCCGCAACGCTGGGGACCATGGGGATTTCACGGGGGCTGCGGATCTGGCGGATGGGCGCACTGGTGGCGATCGGGTGGGGGCTGTTCACGATCACCCTGATGCACGTGATCAGCTCCCACGACCCGATCCACGACACGTTGTCGAGCTACACCACCACCGACCCGGGCCTGCTGAGCGCGAGCGTGCTGGCGCTCGCCGTCGGTTCGCTGGCCGTGCTCGGTTGCCTGGCGGCCGGTGGCGTGCCGCTGCCTCGGACCACGCGAGTGCTGCTTTCGTTGTGGGCCTTGGGGTTGGCGACGGCCGCGGTGTTCCCGGCGAGCTACCCGCCGCACCCGGACCTGACGAGCGGCGAGATCCACCTGTACTCGTGCGTGGTGGCGTTCGCGAGCCTGCCGGCCGCGGCGCTGACGTTGCTGGAACCGTTGCGCGGCACGGCCGAGCGCGCGCTCGTGGCGCGGTGGCTGCGGTTCGGGGTGGCCGTTCTGGTGGTGTTCGGCGTGAGTTTCCTGTTCGCCCGCCTCGACGAAGCCGGGCTGCCGGTCCACACCGTCACCGAGCTGCTGCCGGTGGGGGCCACGCAACGGCTGATGCTCGTCGCGGACGTCGTGCTGCTGCTGGGCCTGGTCCGCGTGGCGGTGCGGGTCGACGCCACCCGCGCGGCGGCCGAGCTGCAACCGGCCGCCGCGCGGGACTGACTCACTCCTGCATCGCGGCGACGAACTCCGGCGCGTAGCCGTACAGCCCGGGCAGGCCGCCGGTGTGCACGAACACCACCGTCTCCCCGGGGTCGAACCGGCCGTCCGCGGCCCATTCGACGAGCGCGGCAGCGGCCTTGCCGGAGTAGACCGGGTCCAGCACCACACCTTCGGTGCGGCCGAACAGCCGCAGCGCGCCCCACGTCGACGGCGCCGGGATGCCGTAGCCCTCGCCCATGGTCGAGTCGCTCATGCGCACGTGGTCCAGCGACGGCGTGTCGACGCCGAGCAGCTGCGCGGCTGAGGTGACGAGATGGGTGAGGTTGTCGGTGGCCTCGTCGAGCGGATGGCTCACGCAGGCGAAGTCGGCGCCGAGGTTGCCGAGCAGCGCCGTGCCGAGCGCGAGGCCGGCGGACGTGCCGCCGCTCGCGTGGGGCGCGACGATGCGGGCGCTGTCGATCCCGAGCGCCGAGAGCTGCTGCGCGAGCTCGTGGGTCGCGGACACGTAGCCGAGGGTGCCGAGCGCGTCGGAGCCGCCGACGGGGACCGTGAAGACCTTGCGGCCCTCGTAGTCGGCCGACGCGAGCAGCTCTTCGTAGGTGCGCTCGGCTTCCTCGACGGTGGCACAGATGTGCAAGCGGGCGCCGAAGAGCAGGTCGAGCGGGATGTTGCCGGAATGCTCGTAGGCCTCGCCTTGGCGCGGCACCTTCGCCGTGAGCACGAGCTCGCAGCGCAGCCCGAGCCGCGCGCACGCCGCCGCGGTCTGGCGTCCGTGGTTGGTCTGCAGGGCGCCGAAGGTGATCACCGTGTCGGCGCCGGCGGCGAGTGCCGCACCGAGGTGGAAGTCGAGTTTGCGCAGCTTGTTGCCGCCCACGCCGAGCGGGTGGACGTCGTCGCGCTTGAGCATCAGCCGCGGCAGCCCGAGCGCCTCGCCCAGGCGCGGCGCGGCCAGCAGCGGCGTCGGCCCGGTGCCGAGCCCCGCCCGCGGGAACGCGTCGAAAACGGGAAACCGGTCGAAGTCGAACGTCATCGATCCTCCGTGGGGCTGGGGCGGGTCTCGGGCTCATCGTCGGCCTCGGGCGGGTCGGCTGTCGAACCAGGGAGCCGGAATCACAGTCCGGTGGTAACGTTCGTTCGAACGAACGAGAACCCGGGGGTGGCCCGATGACCGTCAGGACTTCCGCGTTCACGACCGTCGCCGACCAGGTGACGGCGCTCGAAGCAGGCGAAACGACCTCGGTGGCGCTCACCGCAGCGGCTCTGGAAGAGGCGCACGCGAGCCAGACCGTGCTCAACGCGTTCCGCCGGATCCGCGACGACGAAGCCCTCGCCGAGGCCGAAGCAACCGACCGGCGCCGGGCGCGAGGTGACCGGACGCCGTTGCTGGGCGTGCCCGTCGCGATCAAGGACGACGTGGACCTCGCGGGCCTGCCGACGGCGTTCGGCTGCGCGGGTGACTTCCCGGACGCGACCGCCGACGCACCCGCCGTGGCGCTGCTCAAGCGGGCCGGCGCCGTGATCATCGGCAAGACGAACACGCCTGAGCTGGGACAATGGCCGTTCACGGAAGGGCCGGCGTTCGGGGTCACGCGTAACCCCTGGCACCCCGACCACACGCCCGGCGGGTCCTCCGGCGGCTCGGCGGCCGCGGTGGCCGGCGGGGTGGTCGCGGCGGCGCTCGGCTCCGACGGCGCCGGGTCGGTGCGCATCCCGGCGGCGTGGACGGGGCTCGTCGGCATCAAGACGCAGCGCGGCCGCGCGCCGCTCGGTGGGGAGTTGTTCCACGGCCTCACCGTGCTCGGCCCGCTGGCCCGGACGGTGGCCGACGCGGCGACCCTGCTGGATGTCACCACGGGCTCCGACGGCGTGTTCCGCGCGGCCGCCCGCCGGGAACCCGGCCGGCTGCGCATCGGGCTGTCGACGAGGATTCCGTTCACCGCAACGAAAACCAGCCTCGACCCGGCCGTCGAAGCGGCCGTGCGCAACACCGCGGAGGCGCTGGCGAACCTGGGCCACGACATCGTCGAGATCGACCCGGGCTACGGGCTCATCGGCCTCACCTTCCTGCCGCGCTCGCTCACCGGCGTGCGCGACTGGGCCGCTCGCGTGCCCGAGAAGGCCAAGCTCGACCCCCGCACGCGCGGCAACGCGCAGCAGGGCACCGTGCTCGCCGGTGCGTTGAAACTCGCCCGCGCTCTCGAACCCGCGCTGCAACGCCGCATCGGTTCCGTTTTCGGGCGCGTCGACGTGCTGCTCACCCCGACTACCGCGACGCCGCCGCCGAAGACCGGCGCGTTCGACGGCCTCACCGGCTGGCGCACCGACCAGACGATGATCGCCGCGTGCCCCTACGCTTGGCCGTGGAACGTGCTGGGCTGGCCGGGGATCAACGTCCCGGCCGGACAAACCGCGGACGGGCTCCCCCTCGGCGCCCAGCTGCTGGGCCCGTCGCACGCCGAGGAGCGGCTGATCTCCGTGGCCGCGCAACTGGAAGAGGTCCAACGGTGGCACCTGCGCCGGCCCGCAAGGGTGTGGTGAACACCCGCGACGCGATCCTGCGGGCGACGCTCGAGGTCGTCGGCGAGCAAGGGGTCGGCGGGCTCACCAACCGCCGCATCGTGGCCGCCGCGGGCGTCTCGCTCGGCACGCTGACCTACCACTTCCCCAGCCAGACGGAGCTGCTGCGAGAGGCGATGCTGCTGTTCGCCGAGGAGGAGACGGCGAAGCTCGCCGCGATCGCCGACGCGCACAGTGCGGACGGCCTCAGCCTGGAGCAGGCCGCGGCCGTGGTGGAGCACGTGATCGAGCAGCTGCCGTTCGGCACCGACGACCTCGCACCCCACGAGCTGTACCTCCAGGCCGCGCGCGATCCCGGGCTGCGCGAAGCGTCGGCGCGCTGCTTCGCGGCGTACGACGACCTGGCCACGACGATCCTGCGCGCGCTCGGCGTGCCCGATCCCGCGCGGGTGGCGGGTCCCGTCGTCGCGCTCATCGCCGGGTTGCAGCTGCGGCGGCTGTCGACGGGCACCGACGTGCCGGCCGCCGAGCCGCTGATGATGCTGCTGCGCGGGGCCTGACGTGGCGCCGCCGGTCGTGCGGGGCACCGCGGCCTGGCGGTACTTCGGTGACTTCCGCGACGTGCTGCTGGCCGGGCAGGTCCTGGTGCTGCAGGTGGCCCACCCCGTGGTGGCGGCCGGGGTGCGGGACCACTCGGACTACGTTTCGGATCCCTGGACGCGGTTGATGCGGACGGGGGCTTCGCTGTCGATCTACGTGTACGGCGGTGCTGCCGGCGCGCGGTTCGAGGCTTCGCGGTTGCGGGAGCTGCACCGGACGTTCACCGGGGTGGCCGACGGGCGGCGGTACAGCGGGCTGGATCCGGGTGCTTACGCGTGGGTGCATGCGACGTTGGTGAAGGTTCCCGTTGATGTACAACGGTTTTTCGGGCGGCCGCTGACGCCGGGCGAGCTCGACGAGTACTACGCGCAGATGTGCGACATCGGCCGGGTGCTCGGGGTGCGGGAGCGGGATCTGCCACCCGACTGGGCCGCGTTCTCGCGGTACTACGACGAGATGGTCGCGGCGTTCCGGCCGAACGAGACGATGACGACGTTGCTGGAGACCATCCACACCGTGCCGAAACCCGTGCGGTGGCTGCCGGATCGGTGGTGGCCGCGGCTGCGGGATGCGCAGGCGGCCGGGCAGCTGTTCTTGATCCGGGCGACGTTGCCGGCGGCTTTGCGGGGGCAGCTCGGTCTACAGTGGACTTCTCGTGACCAGCTGCGGTTCGCGCGCTTCTGCCGTGTGGTGCGGATCGTCGGCTGGTTGGTGCCCGCGCCGTTGCGGACGGCGCACATGCGGTGGATCGGCAAGCTGAACGTGTGGTTGCGGGCCCATCCGTGGGCTTACCGGCTCCTGCCCTGACTCAGCCGTGCGTAGTGGGCCCGGGCTTTGGCGCGGTTGCCGCAGCGGGACATCGAGCACCACTGCCGGGTCCTTCGTGGTGACGCGTCGGCGAAGCGCAGGCCGCAGTCGTCCGCGGCGCAGACGCGGACGTCCACCGGGCTCGTGGCCAGCTCGATCACGTCGGTGGCGATCAGCGCGAAGGCGGCCGCGACCGGGTTTCGCGGGGTGGGTGCCGCTTTGCGCAGCTCCCCGTCGGACAGCCGCAGGCGCGCGTTGGGCAGCGGCTCCTCGACGGCTTTGTTCACGAGCTCGACGTCAGGGGGTGCCGGCGGGGTGGTGACCAGCCGGTTCACGGCTTCCCTGAGCCATTTCGCCGTTTCGAGGTCTTCCTGCGTGACGGGCACCGGGCCTTTGGTGAGGCCGGCGAGCGAGAGCCATTCGGCGAGGGCTTCGGGCGAGGTCAGCAGCTCGACCCCTTCGGGCTGGTAGCGGTCGCGCAGCGTGTTGACGAGGTCGAGACACGGCCGGCCACCGTCGAAAACCCACTCCATGGGGTTGATTCTAACCCTTGTCACCGGTTAGGCGCGTCCGGTAGCGTCTAACCCCATGAGCCGGTTAGAACCTTCGATGGCGCAGGTCGGCGACCTCCGGCTGCACTACCTGCGCGGCGGCGACGGCCCACCCGTGTTCCTGCTGCACGGGTGGCCGCAGACGTCGCACTGCTGGCACCGCGTCGCGGGCCCGCTCACCGAAACCCACACCGTGATCGCGCCCGACCTGCGTGGTTACGGCCGCACCGACAAGCCCCGCGGCGGCTACGACAAACGCACCATGGCCGCCGATCTCGCCCAGCTCGCCGAGCAGCTGGGCTTCGACCGCGTGTCGGTGGTCGGCCACGACCGTGGCGGCCGCGTCGGCCACCGCTGGGCTTTGGACCGTCCTGAGCAGGTCGAGCGCCTGGCCGTCCTCGACATCGCGCCGACGCGCGAGATGTGGAAACGGCTGGATTCGGATGTCGCGAAGGGCTACTGGCACTGGCTGTTCCACCTGCAACCCGACCTGCCGGAGCTGCTGGCGGGCAGCAACATCGCCGCCTACCTGGGCTACTTCTTCGAACGCTGGACCTTCCAGCGCCAGGGCCTGCCCGCCGAGGACGTCGCCGAATACGTACGCGCCTTCTCCGCCCCCGGCGCCCTCCGCGCCGGCTTCGACGACTACCGCGCCTCCTTCCCCGACGACGCCGCCCTCGACGACGCCGACTACGCCGCCGGCAAGCGCCTCACCCAGCCCGTTCTCGCCATGTGGGGCCAAGCGGGCCTCCTCGGCAAACTCCCCACCCTCGACCTCTGGCGCGACTACGCCGACAACGTCACCGGCGTCGGCCTCGAGAACTGCGGCCACTTCCTACCGGAGGAACAACCGGAGGCGGTGGTGTCGCACTTGCGTGAGTTCTTGGGTTAGGTGGTGATCGCACTTACGCGAGCTTCTCGCCTGGGCCTTGATCAGCTCGTCGGCCGGCGGCCGCGCCACACCCGCCGGGGAACGCCGGCTGCGAGGCGGCTGAGCACCCCATCCAGCCCGCGCTCCGCAACGCCGAGGCAAACGGACCGCGGCCGCTTCCCCCGGAGGAGCAGCCAGAAGTCGCCGGCCACGCGGCACATGAGCGCTGAACCGAGCCTGCGCTCAGAAACGCGAGGGCCAGGCCCGACAGCGGCCACTTCCGGAGAGATGCCGCCGGACGTCGTCGTTGTGGGCGGCGAGGGCCGCGCGGTTAGCCCTTGATCAGCTCATCGACCACCCATTGCCCGACACCCTCCGGGAAGGGCGACGGCAGGCCGAGCACCACGTGCTCGAAGCCGGCGTCCACGGCCTCGGCGATGGCTTTGCGCGTGAGGCCCGGGTCCGCATAGGACACCGGCAGGTGGATCGAGCGCGTGATTTCCGCCGGGTCGCGGCCGATGTCGGTGCAGTAGCGGTCGAGGAGGGCGCTGCGGCTGATGCAGTCGTCGAGGTCGCCGCCGGGGATGTTCCAGACGTCGGCGTGGGTGGCGGCGACGCGGAGGGTTGCGGAGGCGCGGCCGCCGATGACGATCGGGGGGTGGGGGCGCTGTACGGGCTTGGGGTTGCCGAACGCGCCCTCGAGCTGGACGGTGTCGCCCACGAAGTCGAAGGTCGCGTCCTCTGTCCACAGGCGACGGATGACGGTGCAGGCTTCGGCGAGGGCCTGCACGGCGTGCGCGGTGTCGTGGAACGGGAGGCCGTGGGCTTCGTACTCGCGCCGGGCCAGGGGGTGGCTCGGGCGGGAGCCGACGCCGATGCCGAAGTCCAAGCGGCCGTGGGAAACCACGTCGACGGTCGTGGCGATCTTGGCGAGGACGGCGGGTGGGCGGAAGCGGTTGCTGGTGACCATGAGGCCGAGGCGCAGGCGGGAAGTCTGCGCGGCGAGAGCCGAAAGCAGGGTCCAGCCTTCGAAAATCGGCCCATCAGGGTCGCCGGCGATGGGGAGGAGGTGGTCGAAGAGCCAGGCGTGCTCGATCTCCGGCAGGGTGTCGGCTTCGCGCCAGACACGCACGAGGTCGGCGTAGTCAACCTGCATCGGGGCGGTCATGATGCCGAACCGAGGTGACATGGGAAGTCCTTTCAGCGGCGACGCAAGGAGGGATCGAGCAGAGCGGGAGGGGTGTCGAACTTCTCGTGCGCGGCCAGGTCGACGCCGGGTGCGACGATCTCGTCGATCGCGTCCAGCACGTCGGCGGACAGCACGGTGTCGGCGGCCGCGAGGTGCGAGCGCAGGTGCTCCGGCGTGCGCGGGCCTATGATCGCGCTGGTCACGGCCGGGTGCGCGGTCGCGAAGCCGAGCGCGAGCTGGATCAGCGTCAGCCCGGCGTCGGCGGCGACCTTCGCCAGACGCTCCACCGCGTCGAGCCGGGCCCGGTTGGCGGGCAGCGCCAGGTCGAAGCGCTGCGGCAGGGCCTTCGAGCGGCTCGTGGCGATCTCGCGCCCCTCACGGACCGCACCCGACAGCCAGCCGGACGCGAGTGGGCTCCACGCCAGCACGCCGAGGCCGTACTCCTCGGTCATCGGCAGCACGTCGGCCTCGATGCCGCGCTGCAGGATCGAGTAGCTGGGCTGCTCGGTGACGTAGCGGCCCAGATGGTGCTCCCGCGCGGCCCACTGCGCCTGCACGATCTTGTACGCGGGGAACGTCGACGAGCCGAAGTAGCGGATCTTCCCGGCGCGCTGCAGATCCGTGAGCGCGGAAAGCGTCTCCTCGTCACTGGTCGAGGGATCCCAGCGGTGGATCTGGTAGAGGTCGACGTGGTCGACACCGAGCCGGCGCAGGCTGTTGTCGAGCTCGCTGACGAGCCAACGGCGCGAGCTGCCCCGGTGGTTGCGCTCGTCGCCCATCGGCATGGCGGCCTTCGTGGCGAGCACGAGGTCGTCGCGGCGCCCGGCGATGGCCTTGCCGACCATCACCTCCGACTCGCCGGCGCCGTACATGTCGGCCGTGTCGACGACGTTGATGCCGCCTTCGAGCGCGGCGTCGACGATGGCCGTGGCGTCGTCCTGCGTGGTGCGGCCGATCGCGCCGAAGTTCATGGCGCCGAGCGACAGCGCGCTGACCTGCACACCAGTGCGGCCCAAGGTGCGGTACTGCATGGAATCGTCCTCCGAAGAGCAAACGGAACGTTGCTCCGATAACCATACGGAGCAACGTTCCACTTCGCAAGGAAGCTGGTACCTAGGGGTTCGCATCCCCCGAACCGGGGATGGATCTTCCCCCGCTTCCGTGACGATTCGACCTCCGTAACCTCGATACCTTTTGCCGTGATGGGGACCACAAAGACAACGGCGCTGCTGCTGGTGCTGTGCGCGCTGGGGATCGCGCTCGGCGGCGGCACCGCGCGCGCCGACGGGGCACCGGTCGGCGCAGACATCCAGGTGGCGCAGACCCTCGGCTCGCGCGAGCTCACCGTGATCATCCGCCGGATCGACGTGACACCGGGCGACCTGCACGTCGACATCGCCACACACGCGGGCACCGCGCCCGGCCCACTGCACCTCGCGGCGGCCGCCGACGGCGTCGTGTTCTCCCGCGGCGACGTCGCGCTCGGCGCGACGCCCGGGCTCTACCCCGGCACGGTCGGCGTCGACCACGCCGGGCCATGGGAACTGCGGCTGAACGACGGGACGACCACCGCGACCATCCCGTTCGTCGTCCCGGCGCGCGTGGTGCCGCCCTGGGAGAAGGCGGCGTACGGCGGTTTCGTTGCGGCAGGGGCGTTTCTGCTCCTCGCCCTGGTCGTGGCCGTGCGGTCACGCCGCACCGCCTACGCCCTGCTGCCGGCGGGCGGGATGGTCGCGGCGCTGGCCGTCGCGGTCACCGGCGCGCTGCTGTCGACGAGCACTCCCCCGCCGCCCGCGCCGGGCGCGCAGCTGGACGCGACCGTCGACAACGTCACCGACCCGTACGCGCTGTCACGCCTGCCCGTCACGGACTACTCACGGCCACCGGTGAACCTGACCGTTGGCACGCAAGGAAAATATCTCGATCTCCGCTTCACCGACGGGTCCACCGGCCGGCCCGCCGACGACCTCGTGATCCACGACGACGCCTTGGTCCACCTCATCGTCGTCTCCCCCTCCGGCCGGTTGTGGCACCTGCACCCGGTGCGGGTGGCGCCCGGCGAGTACCGCGTCGACTTCACCGCGCCGGAAGCCGGAAGCTACGCGGTGGCCGCGGAACTCGAACGGCGCGGCGGCGGCGTTCAGCTCGCGCGGTCCACTGTGGACGCAAAGAGCACAACCGGCAACCCCGCCGAAGTCCCCGCCGGACCAGGAAAACGCGTCGTCGACGGAGTGCCCGTCGACGTCACCACCACGGCTGTGCAAGCCGGCACCCCGGTCACCGTCACCGCGCACTTCCCCTCCGGCGACCTCCAGCCGTGGCTGGGCATGCTGGGCCACCTGATCGTCGTCGGGCCGCTGCCGTCGGACACCGACGTCGGCGCCGCGGCCGCCACCGCACCGACGTGGGCCCACGCACACGCGATGCCGCCGTACGTCCCGGGCCTCACCGGCGTGCCGGACGAAACCGTCGCCGCGTACGGGCCCGACGTGCCCTTCACGTACACCTTCCCCGCGCCCGGCCGCTACCGGCTGTGGCTGCAGGCCGAACGCGGCTGGTTCGTGCTGACCGTGCCGGTGGTGCTCGACGTGCCGGCCATTCCCGGAGGGGGCCAATGAAAACGAAACGTCCGGTGGTGCTGATCAGCGTCGTCGTGGTGGTGGCCGCGGTGATCGCCGGTTGGCTGCTGTTCGGCGGCGGGCCGAGCGGTCCCACCGTGCTCAAGTCGACGACCGGGCCCTACACCGTGCAACTGTCCGCGGACGCGCCACGCGTCGGCAGCAACACGTTCGCGTTCGCGGTGACCGGTCCCGCCGTGGACGGCGTGACGGTGGAGCCGGTGATGCCGCAGATGGGCCACGCCATCACACCCGTGCCGGCGACCGCCGACGGCCCGGGGCACTTCCGCGCCGCCGACGTCGGCCTGCCGATGGCGGGCCAGTGGGAGATCACGGTCTCCCTGCGTGGGCCGGCGGGTGCCGGCCAGGTCGTGTTTCCCGTGTTGGTCAACCAGTGAGAAGGGGGCTGGGGATGGATCTCACCGCGTCGGGGGCCCGGGTGGTCTCCGCGACGAGAAGGCCGGGGCTGGCGCCCGCGTGCACAGTGCTCGCGGGGTCGGTGATCTCGATGGTCGGGCTCACGTGGGACGTGCAGTGGCACGACGACGTCGGCCCGGACACGTTCTTCACCCTGCCGCACCTGTTCCTGTACTCGGGCAGCGCGATCGTCGGGCTGGCGAGCCTGGCCGTCGTGCTGCTGACCACGGCCGCGCAACGCGCCGGGCGGCCGGTGGACCCGCGCATCGGCGGCCGCGCGATCGGCGTGTTCGGCCGGACGTTCGCCGCGCCGGCGGGCTACCTCACCTCCGGCGTCGGCGCCGCGTTGTTCCTGCTCTACGGGCTGTGGGACCAGTGGTGGCACGGGCTGTACGGCTTCGACGCCGTGATCGACTCGCCGCCGCACATCGGGCTGCTGCTCTCGGTGACGCTGTCGATCATCGGCACCACGATGGTCTTCGCGGCCGCGCGGGAGCAGCGCTGGGGCCGGATCGGGGTGTTCGGCTCGCTGGCCGTGTTGATCGCGTTCAGCGCGGTGACGGCACTGGGGCTGCAGCAGGTGGACCTCGACCCGGTGGAGGCGACGTCGGTCGGCTCCACGCTGTTGTCCGTGCTGCTCGTGTTCGCCGGCGCCGGGTTCCTGCGCCGGCCGGGCGGCGCCGTGGCGACAGCGGCGATCCTGGCCGTGATCCAGGCCGTCTTCTGGTGGTTCTCACCGTGGGCTGCGCGCGCGTACGCCGATCTCGTCGGGCTGCCGGTGCGCGACTACGTGAGCGGCGTGCCGGACATGCCCGCGCTGATGCCGATGGCGCTCCTGCCGGTGGCCGCGTTGGTCGAGGGCTACTTGCTGATCGCGCGACGGCGGGGGTGGCAGCTGGGCCGCGTGTCCGTGCTCGCGGGCGGGCTGGCCGGGGTCCTGGTCAGTGCGACCCTGCTGGTGCAGCGCGGATTGGTCTACTCCGGTCACGTCGGTGACCTCACGGCGGTTCTCGCGACCGGCCTCGCCGCCGGCGCGCTCGGTTTGGCGGGCGGCTTCGCGGGCTGGCGCTTCGGCGGCATGCTCCGCCTGCTCGCCCCGGCTTCGGAGGTGAAGACCCATGCGTAAGACACTGCTGGCGCTGGGCGCGGTCATCGGCCTGCTGCTCGCCACCGCCCTGCCGGCCAACGCGTACGAGCCAGTGAACATCGTCCACACCGAACGCGTGCAGGCGGGGCCGTACGGCCTCACCGTGGGCTTCTCGACGTGGCCGCTGCGCGCCATGCGGTCGCTGGACTTCACGTTCATCCCCGACGGCGGCATCGGCACCAAAACCGGCACGCTCGCCATGCACAACCCCTCGGCCGCCGCGTTCCAACGCCCGCAGCCGCTGGCGCGCCACCCGCGCAAGCGCGACGTCTGGGGTCTGGACATCCGCGCTCTGCCGACGGAGGGCACGTGGGCGTTCCGCTTCACGATCAACGGCCCCCAGGGTCAGGGCAGCGGTGAGCTGAAGAGCCTGCCGGTGCTGTCACAGCCGGGACCGCCGATGGGGTTGAGCTGGGCGATCAGCAGCCTGCCGTTGATCGGGCTGGTGGTGCTCGTGGTCATCGCCTGGCGTCGCACGCGCGGCCGGCTGCGCGGCGGCGGGGTGCCGGCCGCCGCCTGATCCACAGCTCAGCGCACCCCAATGTGGCGTTGGTTGCGTTCAACGCACCGAACGCCGCATTGGGTGCGCTGAGTGCACCGAACGCCACATTGGGGTGCTTTGCGCCGCACGACCACCCAGGGTCAGCACCAATCACTCGTTCGAGTGACAGTTGGTGAAAGCCTCACGGCAAGGCCCGCACGCGGGTTCCCGCGTGAATCGCGAACCGCGCGTCAAGCGTCCGGCGGCAGGTCGAACTGCCCGGCCTTCACCGCGACCAGGAAGGCCTCCCACTCGCCCCGGTCGAACACGAAGACCGGACTGGACGCGAGCTTGGTGTCGCGTACGCCGACGAGGTCGGAACGGCCCAGGTTGACCTCGACGCAGCTGCCGCCGTTCGGCTCACTGGCGAACGACTTCTCCCAGGCAGCGTCCTCGAACAGCCCCTCGGCCGTGTCCGGGTCGTAATCCTGGAGCGACGGATAATCCGTCATGGGTCGTACCTCCGAGCCTCCTGCAGGGCGTGCGGTCGCCACACACGTCCCCGGCTTCTTTCTGTCACTACGGAGCAAACCGCAGGGCCAAGCGGGTGATCAACTCGGCCCGATCTCGACATGAAGATTATTCCAGGAGTAGGATTAATCGCATCGATCGGGGCGCCAGTGGTGGGTGAATGGCTTGCTGCATTCGGCCCAGCCCACCAGCGGAGTCCACGAACCGGCACCGACCTCGGGGGGAGGGACCGCGTGATCATCCAGGACAGCATGACGGCGAACGTGCTCATGACGGGCAGGCTCGCGCCCGGCAGGGTCGGCGAATCCCGCCGCGTCGTGCACGTGTTCGAGGTGGACGCAGCGGGTTCTTCCGCAGAGGTGCTCGCGCGGTGCGGGGAGTCGTTTCCCCGGACCCACATCGAGTGGCTGGCGCCGGGCGTGGGTATGCCGTGCGAAAGCTGTCTCGGTCTGGCCGGAGCGGATCTGCCCCGGTCACCGCAATCGGAACTGGGGGTGTGATCTCATGGCCGTCCGGCTCACCACGCTCTTCCGTCGTGAGGATGAACACACTCACGGCCGGCGTGGGATCAACCACGAGCTGCGCAGTCGCTTCGGCTTCAGCCTGATCCAGGCGCCGCTGCGCAGCCCGGTCACCTGGGACACCGACCTCGACGTGCCCGCCCCGCGCCAGCCGGACCTGGTCCGCGCCACGCGGCCGCTCGAGGCGCGCGTCGACCTCGCGCCGCTCGTCCACGGGCTGGGCCCGTCCCGCGCGTAAGCGCGACACAGACCACCGAACCAGCGCGCCCCGGGCCACCCTCCCGGGGCGCGCTTTCGTCGTTACGGCTTCCGTCCGACGGCGCAGATTCCGCCGCTGAACGACGGGTCGGCGGCCATGCGGTCGCTGTTGCGCGACTCGCCTTCCTCCGGCCGCCACTCCGAAACCCAGACCACCCCGGGGTCCACGAGCTCCAGGCCGTCGAAGAACTCCGCGAACTCCGCGCGCGAGCGGAAGTGGATCGGGGTGCTCGACTGCTTGTACTGCTCGTGGATCGACTCGCGGCTGTCTCCGTCCGACTCCGGCACCCCGTCGAGCGTGATGTGCGAGGCCATGAAGAACGAGCTCGACGGCACCAGCGAGAGGTACTTGCGCACCATCTCGTGCGCTCCCTCGTCACGGCCGATGAAGTACAGGACGCCGGACATGATCAACCCGATCGGGCGCTTCGGGTCCAGCACACCGGTGTCGAGCGCACGCGGCCAGATGTCACCCGGGTTCCGCAGGTCGCCGTGCAGCACCGCGTGCCGGTCGGCGACGCCCTCACGCTCCAGCAGGATCTGCGAGTGGGCGACCGCCACGGGCTCGTTGTCCACGTACACGCAGCGCGCGTCAGGGTTCACCGATGTGGCGATCTCGTGCACGTTGCCGGCCGTCGGCACCCCGGAGCCGAGGTCGAGGTACTGGTCGATGCCGTTGCGCGCCATGTAGCGCACGGTGCGGCCGAGCAGCTCGCGCCCGGACTTCGCGATGGTCTTGATCATGGGGAAGGTCTGTACCGCGCGTTCGCCGAACTCGCGGTCGATCGCCCAGTTGGCCGTGCCGCCGAGGAACCAGTCGTAGATGCGGGCCGCGTTGGGCCGATCGAGGTCGATGCCCTCCGGGGCTTCGGGATCCGGTACCTGTGTCATCAGCTGTCCCTTTCCGACCCGCGGTGTGCTGGTGCGGACCAGTCTGCCGATCTCCCGGCGCGTCCCGCAGCCGACCCCCGATCGAGTGACACCCGATCGGGGGCCCGGCGTCGAAAGCCCAGGAAAACGGAGAGACCGGCCCCGTCGTCAACCAGTACTTTGCCGGGAATGCGCTTCCTCTTCACCTTCGTCGGCGGCCGGGGCCACTTCGATCCGATGGCACCCGTCGCGCAGGCCGCCGCGGCGCGGGGGCACACCGTCGCCGTGGCCGGGGCGGGCAGTCACGTGCCGCCGATCGAGCGCGCGGGGTTCACAGCCCTGGCCACGAGCGCACCGCGCGCTCAGACCGCGTCGACGCGCGAGCCGCTGCCGCCGGTCGACCCGGCGCGTGACGACTGGGAGATCCAGGAGCTCTTCGCGCGCCGTGCCGGCCGCGAACGTGCGGGGAAGCTGCTGGAGATCATCCGCGACTGGCGGCCCGACGTCGTGATCCGCGACGAGGTCGACTTCGGCGCCGCGATCGCCGCCGAACAGTTGGGCGTGCCGTGCGTGAACGTTCTCGTGCTGGCCGCGGGAACGTTGCTGCGCAAGGAGCTCGTGGCCGAACCGCTGCACGAGCTGCGCGCCGAGCACGGCCTGCCGACGGACCCCCAGCTGACGATGCTGGAGGGGCAGCTCGTGCTCTCGCCGTTCCCGCCGTCAGTCCGTGACCCGGCCTCGCCGTTGCCGCCCGGTGCGTTCTCCTTCCGCCAGGGCGACCCGATCCCGCCGCGGCCGCCGCACGAGCCGCCCGGCGTGTACTTCACCCTCGGCACGGACTTCAACACCGCGTCCGGCGACCTCTTCGAACGCACGCTGGCGGGGCTCGCGCGGCTGACCGCGGACGTGACCACCACCGTCGGCACCCAGCTCGACCCGGCCGTCTTCGGGCCGCTACCCGCGCACGTCCGCGTGGAACGGTTCGTGCCCCAGGCCGAGCTGCTGCCGTCGATCGACCTGGTGGTGTCGCACGGCGGATCGGGCAGCCTGCTGGGCGCGCTGGCGCACGGCCTGCCGTCGCTCGTGTTCGCCATGGGCGCCGATCAGCCCGGCAACGCCCGCCAGACCACCCGGCTCGGCACCGGCATCGCGCTGGACCCGGAAACCGCGACACCGGACGAAATCCACGACGCGGCCGCGCGGCTGCTCACCGAACCGCGGTGGCGCGAGGCGGCTCAGCGCGTGCAGGAGGAGATCAACGGCCAGCCCGGCGCGGAAGAAACCGTGCCACTGCTGGAAATCACTGCGACATCTGCGCCCGGTAGCCCTCGGCGAGCTCCTTGAGGAACTGGCGCGTCTCGCCGCGCTCCAGTGCCGCACCGCGCAGCCGGTCCCACGAGTCGACGAAGATGTTGAAGTCCTTGACGTCGTCGAGGTAGAGCCCGCCCGCGGAGTGTTCGATGTAGACGAAGTCCCGCGTGCGGTCGGGGAAGCGCATGATCGTGAAGTCGTTGGGCACCGCGGCGAGCTTCGCGCCGAAAGGCAGCACGTGCACGTACACGCGGGGGTAGCGGTCGAGCGCCAGCATGTGCTCGACCTGGTCCAGCATCACGGCCGGCGCCGTCCCGCCGGGAGCGCGGCGCAGCGCGCCCTCGCTCACGATGAACCGGTAGTACGGCGGCTGCTGCTGATCGAACACGGCCTTGCGGTCGAGCCGGTTGCGCACGAGCGACGTGACGTCGGTCGCGCCCGCCTCGGTGAACTGCTTGAGCATGTAGTGCTCGGACTGCAGCGGGCCCGGGATGCGCTCACCGTGCCAGGTGAGGATCTCCGCCGCGGCCGGCTCCAGGTCGGTGAAGGTGCGGAACCAGTGCGGCACCACCGAGCGGTAGCCCGACCAGTGACCGCGCTGCCCGGCGGCGGCGCGGGCCAGGTTCATCAGGGTGTCGGCTTCTTCGCCGTTGATCCCGAACGCGTTCAGCATCGATCGCACATCTCCGAGCTTGACCCCCACTGCTCCGGACTCGATCTTGTTGACCTTGCCCTGGGTGCAGCCGAGAACTTCGGCGACCTGCTGCTGTGTCATCCGCGCGGCGTTTCGAGCATGCCGGAGCTCGTTGCCGAGCTGCTTCCGGCGCGAGGTGACGGTGCTCGCCATCAGCCTTGCTCTCCCGGACCACTAACCGCCGGAGCGGTCTCTCGACCACTGCCGACGCGCGAACGTTCGAACCACCCAGGTTAGTGCCTTTACCCAACGGGGTTCGATGATGACACCGCGCAGCGTTCCAGGAAATGATCCGAAAAGCCAGTCACCCCGGGTGTCACTCGCCTGGACCAGGCCATATAGCGCCTTTCGGACACCGTCGCTGCTCCATCCGGACTACCGGGGCCGGTTCTGCGCCGTTCGGTTCTGCGGCATAGTGGCGGACGTGATCGATCGCTCCCCCGGCGCCGCGAAGGTCGAGCGCCTCGCAGACGGCGTCTTCGGCTACGTGCAGCCCGATGGTTCCTGGTTCATCAACAACTGCGGCTTCGTGTCCGCGGGTGACCACACCGTGCTCATCGACACGTGCGCCACCGAGCGGCGCACGCGCGCCCTGCTGGCCGCCGTGGAAGACACGACGGGACCGGTCACCACGCTCGTGAACACCCACCACCACTCCGACCACACCAACGGCAACTACCTCGTCGGCGGTGCGACGATCATCGGCCAGCGCAAGACGCGCGACGCGATGCTCGCCGCCGGCATCGAAACCTACGACGGTGTGCTCGTCGGCAACGACTGGGGCCACCTGCTGCTGCGCGCGCCCGAGGTCGTGTTCGACGACCGGCTCACCGTCCACGCGGGCGACACCGCGATCGAGCTCCGGCACCCCGGCCACGCCGCCCACACCACCAACGACGTGCTCGCCTGGCTGCCCGAGCAGCGCGTGCTGTTCGCGGGTGACCTGGTTTTCAACGGCGGCAGCCCGTTCGCGCTGATGGGCTCGGTCGCCGGCTGGCGCGCCGCCCTCGACGTGATCCGCGAGCTGGAACCCGCGCTGATCCTGCCCGGCCACGGCGGCCCGTGTGGACTGGAGACGGTGGACGTCGTCGACGCGTACCTGAAGTTCGTCCAGGACACGGCCGAACGCGGCAAGGCGGCGGGGCTTTCGCCGCTGCAGCTGGCGAAAGAGACCGACCTCGGGACCTTTTCGGACTTGTCCGAACAGGAACGGCTGGCCGGCAACCTGCACCGCGCGTATGCCGAACTGGACGGCGCCGAGTGGGGCGCGCCGATCGACCTCGTCGCGGCGATCACCGACATGGTCGCGTACAACGGCGCGCCCATCCGCTGTTTCTCCTGAGGCCCGGCACACGACAGAAGTGGTCCCGGTCACCGGGCCGCCAGTGATTCATTCCCCCGGACCCCCGTGAGTGTTCTCGCAGGTTCGCGTGAGCGCGAACCGGACTACGCTCGGACTCCGGCAGAGACTTCGGAAAGGGTTCGGATGAGCAAGAAGGCGAGCATCGGGGTCACCGGCCTGGCGGTCATGGGCCGCAACCTGGCGCGGAACCTGGCCCGGCACGGGCACACGGTCGCCCTGCACAACCGCTCCGAGGCGCGGACGCGCACGCTCGTCGAGCAGTTCGGCGACGAGGGCGACTTCATCCCGGCGTACTCCGCGCAGGAGTTCGTCGACGCGCTGGAGCGGCCGCGGCAGATCGTGATCATGGTGCAGGCCGGTGGGCCCACCGACGCCGTGATCGAGGAGTTCGCGCCGCTGCTGGAGCCGGGCGACGTGATCGTCGACGCCGGCAACGCGCACTTCGCGGACACCCGCCGGCGCGAGGCCGCGCTGCGCGAGCGTGGGCTGCACTTCGTCGGCACGGGCGTGTCCGGTGGTGAAGAGGGCGCGCTCAACGGCCCCAGCATCATGCCGGGCGGGTCGAAGGAGTCGTACGAGTCGCTGGGCCCGCTGTTCGAGGACATCTCGGCCAAGGTCGACGGCGCGCCGTGCTGCACGCACATCGGCGCGGACGGCGCGGGCCACTTCGTGAAGATGGTCCACAACGGCATCGAGTACGCCGACATGCAGCTGATCGCGGAGTCGTTCGACCTGCTGCGCGGCGCCGCCGGCTACTCGCCCGCAGAGGCCGCCGACGTGTTCTCGACGTGGAACACCGGCCGGCTCGAGTCGTACCTGATCGAGATCACCGCCGAGGTGCTCAAGCACGTCGACGGTTCGGGCAAGCCGTTCGTCGACATCGTCGAGGACGCGGCGGAGCAGAAGGGCACGGGCCGCTGGACCGTGCAGATCGGGCTCGACCTGGGCGTGCCGATCAGTGGCATCGCCGAGGCCGTGTTCGCGCGTTCGCTTTCGGGCTCGAAGCCGCTTCGCGCGGCCGCCCGCGGGCTGGCGGGGCCGGCGCGGACGCCGCTGAAGGGTGCCGCGCTGGAGACCTTCGCCGACGACGTCGAGCAGGCGCTGTACGCGTCGAAGGTCGTCGCGTACGCGCAGGGCTTCAACCAGATCCAGGCCGGCGCCACGGAGTACGGCTGGGACATCGACCTGGGCGCCGTCGCGTCGATCTGGCGCGGGGGCTGCATCATCCGCGCGAAGTTCCTGAACGACATCACCGCGGCCTACGCCGAGGACCCGGCTCTCCCGACGCTGCTGACCGCGGGCGCGTTCCGCAAGGCCGTCGAGGACGCGCAGGACTCGTGGCGTTCGGTCATCTCCACGGCGGTGCGGCTGGGCATCCCGACGCCGGGCTTCTCCACCGCGCTGGCGTACTACGACGGCCTGCGCGCCGACCGGCTGCCGGCCGCGTTGGTGCAGGGTCAGCGTGACTTCTTCGGTGCGCACACCTACCGGCGCGTCGACCGCGAGGGTTCGTTCCACACCCTGTGGGCCACGGATTCCCGTGACGAGGTCGGTGCTTGATCGTTTGGTGAAGGGACCCCCACCCGGGTTGGTGGGGGTCCCTTTTTCATCGCGTGTACTCGGCGAGCCAAGGCGGGATCTGCGGCCGGCGGTAGGTGTTGAGGTCGTCGCGGTAGTGCTGCGGCGGCAGGAGCTGGTGGGGTGGGAAGGGTTCGTCGCCGTAGTCGTAGTTGACGCTGAGCTGGCCGCTGTTGAGCACGCTCAGGATCAGCCGCCACCACGGACCGGCGGACATCTGCGCGGCGACGTGGCGCTGGTTGCGCAGCATCGCGGTGATGGGCTCGGGGACGTAGACGTCCTGGTGCTGGTTGCCGGCGAAGAACCGCAGGAGTGCGATTTCCGCGGAGACGGTGAAGGAGAACTCGGCGGAGAACCACTCCCAGCCTTGGGGACCGAGCACCGCGAGCTGTTGCACGATCGGCTCCAGCAGGCGGCCGGCTTCGGCGGCGAGGGTTTCGTCGTTGTCTTCGACGATTTCAAAGCTCTGGATGGCGGGAGGGCCGTCGCCCTGGGCGTCTTCGAACGCCCGGCGGAATTCCTCCATGAACCGGTCGGCCATGCCGGCCAGCCTAGGGGTCAGGCGGTCGCCGCCACCAGAAGCAAAGCGACGACGACTGCCAGCACCACGTACCTCACTGCCCTCGCGCCGCCAGGATCTCGGCCAGGGCTTCGCGGATCTTCGCCTCCGCCAGCTCCTTCTTGACGCCCAGCCCGGCGAGCACCTCGTAGCCGGCACCTTCGCCCTGCTCCAGGATCGCCAGCAGGATGTGCTCGGTGCCGATGTAGTTGTGGCCAAGGCGCAGGCCTTCGCGCAGGGTCAGCTCGAGCGTCTTCTTGCCCGCCGCGGTGAACGGCATCGGGTCCGGCACGGGGTCGACGGGCTCGGGCAACCGCGCCTCCGCCGCTTCCTTCACGGCGTCCAGGCTGGCGCCCTGGAACACCAGGATCCCGGCGGCCAGGGCGGCCGGTTCGGTGAGCAGCCCGAGCACCAGGTGCACGGTGTCGATGCCCGGGCTCTTCGCGTCCTTCGCCGCCTCCTGCGCCGCCACGACGACGTGCCGCGCGCGATCGGTGTAGCGGCCGTAGAGCCGCTCGATCATCCCGCCCGGATCACCCCCCGGGTCGACCTTCGGCACGAACCTCTTCTGGGCCGCCTGCTTCGACACGCCCATGCTCGTCCCGATTTCCGTCCACGACGCGCCACTGCGCCTCGCCTGGTCCACGAAGTGCCCGATGAGGTGATCGGCGAGCTCCCCGAGGTGCTCGCCCAGGTAGACCGCGTCGGACAGCTGCGCGAGGGCGTCCTTGTCGTTGTTCGCCTTGATGGCGCTGATGAGGTCGTCGAGCTTCACTGGGTAGGTCATGTCGTCAACTGTAGGTTGACGATTCGGTGTCGTCAACCTTGGGTTGACGATGGGTTGGGGTTGGGGTTGGGGTTTGGGGATGGGGTCGACTTGTCGGTTGGTCGAGGTTGGGCGGATCACGGCCTGGATCGGCAGGAGACTGGACCTGGCCGGTGGTTGCCGGGTCGCGAGGGCCTGGCAGGTCGGCGACTTCGGCGCGGCCGGATCGCCCACTGTCCGGGCTGCGTTGGCCCCGGTCGCCCTCGACACGGCCGCATTACCGGCCGCAACCGTGGCGATTCAGCCGCGCGGACTGGGCCGGGTTTGCCGGCCCAGCCTTGTTCGTCAGGCGGCCGAGACCGGGATCTGCAGCTCGGTCACCCAGCCCGTCTCGTCGCCGTCGGTGTGCAGGTAGACCTCGCGGGCGTGGCCCGGTTCGGCGCGGTAGCCGTTGTCGTCGATCCAGCGCGCGAGGGCCTGGTACGACTCGGCGATGGTGGCCATCGTGCCGCGGTGGACGAGCGTCGCGGCGTGGGCGAGGGCCGGCAGCTCCACCTCGTCCAGCGCGGCGCCCTCCGGCGACCCGACGTAGGGCGCGCAGGCCTGCACGTGCACCCGATCGTCAGCCGGCTCGTACCAAGCGATGGCCGGCCCGGCGAACTTCAGGCCCGCACGCTCCATCCGCTCGGCGAGACTCGCGCACAGCCCGCCGACGACAGGCCCGATGTCGTCGTACTCGAACGACTCGGCAATCCCCCCGACGGCCACCACACGAGCACCCTCGACCGGCTTCACCACAACGTCCACTTCGGACATGGTGTCCTCCACTTCGATCAACCGGAGCCTCGCCTCCACGCGCGCCAGCCGCGCCGTCTCCGCCGCAACCCGCTCCGCCAGCTCCCCACGGCGCAACCTGAGCATCCCGCGCAGCTGCTCCGCGCTGGGCCGCTCGTCGAGCACCTCGGCGACCTGCTTGAGCCCGATCCCGAGATCGCTCAACGCCAGGATGCGGTTGAGCCGCGCGAGCTGGTCCGCCGCGTAGTAGCGATACCCACTGTGCGGATCCACCCGCGCCGGCCTCAGCAGCCCGAGCGCGTCGTAGTGCCGCAACATCCGCACGGACACGCGGCCGACCTTGGCGAACTCTCCGATGCTGAACATGACACCACCTACGTTCGGGTCTCACACGGTGTCAGAGTCAAGCCCGCTTGGCGACGGGTGCGGCCGCCGGTCGCGGCGTCCGCGGTCCGCTCGCATGCCGGGGCTCGGTCCGAACGGTCCCCTCGCACCATTCACCGGCACGCGAAGGGTCACTTCGCGACCGCCCCACCGCACGACAGGTCCACTCGCACACCCACCGGTACGCGAACGGTCCCGCCGCGACCGCCCCGCAGCACGACAGGTCCACTCGCACCCACATCACGGCGCGAAAGGTCCACTCGCACCCCACACCACCCCGCGAGAGGTCCACTCGCGACATCGCGGCCGGGCGAACGGTCCGGTCGCGGTTCCGACACAGGGCGAGCGGCCCACTCGCTCACTCACCAGCGCGCAAGCGGTCCACTCGCCCCGCCATAGCCGCGCGAACGGACCGTTCACACACTCACCGGCGCGCGCGAACGGTCCCGCCGCGGGCGGCCCACCGCACGAAAGGTCCACTCGCGCCGCCGCGCAGCGCGAGAGGTCCACTCACGAGCCCCAGCAAGACCGCAAAACCTCAACCCCCGAACGGCAACCCCACGTAGTTCTCCGCCACGCTGGTCGCCGCAGCGCGCGACGAGGCGGTGTAGCGAAGCTGCGAAAGCTGCAGCCGGCGGGCGAACGCGTCGGCGCCCGGGTCGGTGTGGAGCATGGTCGTCATGAACCAGGAGAAGTGTTCGGCGCGCCAGACGCGGCGGAGGCAGGTGTCGGAGTAGGCGTCGGCCAGGGCGGGGTCGCCCTTGAGCAGGGCGACCAAGGCGCGCGAGAGGACGCGGACGTCCGCGACGGCCAGGTTCATGCCCTTCGCCCCGGTCGGCGGGACGATGTGGGCGGCGTCGCCGGCGAGGAACAACCGGCCGTGGCGCATGGGTTCGGCGACGAAGCTGCGCATGGGCGTGATGCCCTTGTCGAGGATCGGGCCTTCGCGCAGGGTGAACTCGCCGTCGACCGCCAGGCGCAGGGACAGCTCGGACCAGATGCGATCGTCGGACCAGGCCGCGAGGTCCTCGGCGGGGTCGACCTGCAGGTAGAGGCGCGTGATTTCCGGCGAGCGCATGCTGTGCAAGGCGAACCCACGCGGGTGGTGCGTGTAGATCAGCTCCTCGTGCGAAGGCGGCGTCTGCGCCAGGACACCCAGCCACGCGAAGGGGTACTCCCGCTCGAAGAACTGCAACACACCGTCCGGAATGGACGGACGAGACACCCCGTGGAAACCGTCGCAGCCGACAACGGCGTCACATTCCAGAACCTGCGCAACACCAGCGGAATCCACGTAACGGACCACCGGACGCGAAGTGTCCACATCAGACACAGCCACGTCCGAAACCTCGAACTCCAGCGGCAATCCCTGACGTTCGTGCGCGTCCACGAGGTCCTTCACGATCTCCTGCTGCCCGTACACCGTGATCGACCGCCCGGTGAGCTCGGTCAGCGCGATGCGGTGGTCCTGGCCGTCGAACCGGAGCGAGAAACCCTCGTGCGGCAAGCCTTCCCGCGCCAGCCGGTCGCCGAGGCCGATCTCCGTGAGCAGCTCGACCGTCGGTTGTTCGCAGACCCCCGCGCGCACGCGTTGGCGCACGTACTCGCGATCGCGCGCCTCCAGCACGACGGCCTCCACGCCCTCGGAGTGGAGCAGGTACGAAAGCAGCAGACCGGCCGGGCCTGCGCCGATCACCGCGACCTGGGTGCGCAACGGGGGTACCTCCGAACGAACGAACGAACGAACGTCAAGCCGCGGAACGCGACTTCACATGGGCTTTCAAATCGAACGAGCTGGCTTCGAGATCGGCGTACGACGGACGCAGCTCCGCCGTGAACAGCCGGCGCGCGGCAATGTGGTCGGGTGGGCGGTTCACGGACTCGACGGCGATCAGCACACCGTCGCGGAACGACAGCACCGAGAACCGCCCCTCGGCCCGGTCGCCCGTCACCACGGTCTGGTCGGCATTGGCCAGAATGCCGACGATCTGCAGCTTCGCGCCCGTCTGGTCGGTCCAGAACCACGGCAGGCTGTCGTACGGTGCGGCGTCGCCGGTGATCGCCGCGGCGACGCATCGGGCCTGGTCGACGGCGTTCTGCACCGACTCCAGCCGCGTCGCCGCGCCCGCGTGGACGCACGGGAAGTTGGCGCAGTCGCCGATCGCGAAGATCTTCGGGTCCTCGGTGCGCAGGTGCTCGTCGACGACCACACCGTTGGTCACGGCCAGCCCGGCCTGCGAAGCGAGCGTCGTCTCCGGCACCACCCCGACCGCGACCACGACCAGGTCGGCGGGCAGCCGCGAGCCGTCGGCCAGCTCGACCGACGAGACGTGCCCGTCGCCGTGCAGAGCCGTAACACCTGTTCCGAGCAACACCGTGTGCCCGGCCTTTTCGTGCAGCTCCTTGAAAAACGCCGACACCTCCGGCGACGCCACCCGCGCCAGCAGCCGGTCCTGCGCCTCGACGACCGTCACGGGCCGCCCGGCGTGCGAGGCGAACTCCAGCCCGATGAAGCCGCCGCCGATGACCACGACGTTCGAAGCACTTTCCAACGACGAACGCAGCCGGTCCGCGTCGTCCCGCGTCCGCAGCATCAGCACGCCGTCGAGATCCGCGCCGGGCACCGGCAGCACCCGGTTCCGCGCACCCGTGGCCAGCACGAGGTGGTCGTACGGAAGCTCCTCGCCCGACTCCAGAATCACCCGCGAAGTCGCCCGGTCCACCGAAGCCACCCGCCCCGGCACGAGCTCGATGCCCTTCTCCGCGAAGAAGTCCTCCGGCCGCAGCCGCAGCTGCTCGTCGCCCGCCGTGCCCTTGAGGTAGGCCTTCGACAGCGGCGGCCGCTGGTACGGCACGCCCGGCTCGTCGCCGACCAGGACCACCCGCCCGGTGAAACCCTTGTCCCGCAACGAAGCCGCGGCCTGGAAGCCGCTCTGGCCGCCGCCGGCGACGAGCACGGTCTCGGGCGAGGATCCTGTGGTCATAACTGCTCCTCCGGCAAACGCAGGACCAGACCGTCGAGGTCCTCGGTCACCGGTAGCTGGCAGGACAGCCTGCTGGTGGCCGCCCTCGGGCTGGCCGTGCAGTCCAACATCTCTTCTTCATCTGAGCACAAGGGCCCAAGATCGTCGAGGCGCGCCGGGTCGACGTAGACGTGACAGGTCGCACACATGGCGTTACCGCCGCACTCGGCCACGATCCCGTCCACGCCGTGGTCGAGCGCCACCTGCATCAGCGAGCGACCGACCGTGGCGTCGACGGTGCGGGAGGTCCCGTCGGGCCGCACGTAGGTGACCTTCGGCATCCTGCTCACCGAACCCGAATCGGCAGCGACGCGAGGCCACGCAGGGTGTTGGACAGCTGGGGCCGCAGCTCGCCCGCGAGTTCGATCGTCGTGACGCGCCGGGCCAGCTCCGCGAGCAGCACCTCGCCTTCGAGCCGCGCGAACATCTGGCCGACGCACGCGTGGACACCCGAGCCGAACCCAACGTGCCCGGCCGCGCGGCGCGTGATGTCGAACGTGTCCGCGTCGGGCCGGCGCCGTGGGTCGCGGTTGGCGGCGGCCAGGAAGAGCAGCACCTTCTCCCCCGCCGGGATCCGCTCGCCGCCGATCTCGACGTCGCGGGTGGTGGTGCGGAAGAACGTCTGCACCGGCGACGTGAACCGCACGACCTCTTCGAACGCCGCGCGCGAGCGTTCCGGCTTCTCGCGCAGCGCGGCCCACTGGTCGGGGTAGGACGCGAAGCACAACACGGCGTTGCCCAGCGCGTGGACGGTCGTGTCGACGCCGGCGCTCAGGAAGGAGCGCACGAGCAGCGCGCGTTCCTCGGCCGGGTAGTCGGCTGCAGCTTCGTGGATCCGCGCCCCGAGCCCGCCCGGCGCCAGATTCTGGGCGCGGCAGTGCTCGGCGATCCACTCGTGGGCCACGGCGCCGCGCTCCATGGCCTCGGTGAACAGGTGGTTTCGGGGGCCGAAGCCGTTGAACACCATGGCGCCGTACGGCAGCAGGTGCTCACGGCCCTCGGCGGGCAGACCGACGGCGTCGGGGAAGACCTTCAGCGGGAAAGCCTCCGCGAAGTCGGGGACGGCGTCGAACTCGCCGCGCTCCACCAGCGAAGCGACGAGCTTCTCCGCTTCACGCGCGAAGGTGTCCCGGTAGGTCTTCACGACCTTCGGCGTCAGCACGCTCGTCACGGTGCGGCGGGCCCGGTCGTGCTCCGGCGCGTCGGCCTCGAGCAGCAGGCTCGGCGGGCGCCACGGCGTCTCCTTGCGGAAGTCGCTGAGCCCGACGCCGGCGGACGAGCAGAACGTCTCCGGATCGGTCAACGCCTGCGTGACCTCCTCGGCGCGGGCCATCGCCCACACGTCGTAACGGCCGAGGCGCACGACGGGACCGGCGTCGCGCAGCCGCCGGTGCAGCGGCACGGGGTCGGCCAGGACTTCGTCGGCGAACGGATCGTCGTCGAGGGTGATCACCGGGCCTCCTCACGTCGTCGGGATGGCCCTCAGCGTGCTGGTTCGCGGCCGTTGACCGCAGCCCGTCTTCCACTGAGTGGAAGGTTTCAGTGGGTCTCGCGGTGCGCGTCTTCGGAAAGCCGCAGCGTGGCGCCGAGCGTGCGTGAAATACCGCGCGCCGCCGCCCGCACGGCCGGGACCAGCGTCAACGGGTCCGTCCCCTCGGCCGGCACGACCACGGAAATCGACGCGACGACCGTGTCCGACGCGCCGCGCACCGCCGCCGCGACGGAGAGGGCGGGCAGCTCGATCTGGCCGTCGCTCACCGCGTAGCCGTTGCGGCGGACGTCGGCCAGCACCCGCCGCAGCTGCTCGGCCGAGCGGATCGTCTTGCCGGTGTAGCGCTTGAGCGGCAGCGCGAGCACCTGCTCCTGCACCTCGGCCGGCGCGTGCGCGAGCAGCACGAGCCCGACGCCCGTCGCGTGCAACGGCAGCCGCCCGCCCACCCGCGAAATCACGTTCACCGCGCGGCGCCCGGAGAGCCGTTCGAGGTACACGACCTCGGCCCCGTCGAGCACGGCCAGCTGCACGTTCTGGTGCGTGGCCTCGTAGAGGTCCTCGAGGAACGGCATCGCGCTCTCCCGCAACTGCGCCCCGTGCGGCGCGAGCGACGCCACCTCCCACAGCCACAGGCCCACGCGGAACTGCCCCTGCTCGTCGCGCTGCAACGCCCCGCGCCGCACCAGCTCACCCGCCAGCCGGTGCGTCGTCGACAACGGCAGCCCGGCCCGCCGGCTCAGCTCGGACAGCGTCAACACCGGTCGCTCGGACGTGAACGCGCCCAGCACGTCCAACACCCGCTCCACGACCGACGGTGGCCGCTGCGCGTTGTGCCGCATGGGTGTCAGTCAAGCACCCCTACGGCGCCGGTGTCTCAGGTGAGCACAGGCCAGTGCGCCGCTCGAGTGGCGCGCCGCGTGTCCGGGCCGAGCGGGCACTCAAACCTGCCGGTCGTCGGCGAAGTGGCCCATTCGCAACCCCGCGACGCCGCCCACCCATCCGGACGAACGCGCCGCCATCTCGTCCCAGCGCATCGACGCCGCTGCCTTCGGTGCGACCGCGGCGATGCCGGCGGCACCGTCAAGCACCCCTACGGTGCCGCCAGCAGGTCCGGATCCTTCCTCGCCCCCAGGTGGTTGAAAAGAAGGTTCAGCAGGAACGCCAGGATCGACGTCAGCGTGATCGGGCTGCCGCAGATGGTCTGGAGCCACGCGGGGAAGTGCTGGAAGAAGATGGACGTGCCGAAGCGGTCGGTGGCGAAGGCGGGCAGGAGGCCGACGCCGAGGGACACCGCGACGATGAACGTGTTGTGGTTGCCCGTGAACTCGACCTTCTTGAGGTTCTGCACGCCCACCGCGGCCACCATCGCGAACATGATCACCGCGACGCCGCCGACGACCGGTTCGGGGATCGAGGCGATGGCCGCGCCGACCTTCGGCACGACGCCCATCACCACGAGCAGGCCGCCTGTCACGGCGACGACCCACCGGCTGCGCACGCGGGTCATCTGGACGAGGCCGACGTTCTGGGCGAACGCGGTGTCGGGGAAGGAGTTCATGAAGCCGCCGAGGATGGCGGACAGGCCGTCGGTGGCGAGGCCGCGGGCGACGTCGGCGTCGGTGGCCGGGCGGCCGGTGATCTCGCCGACGGCGATCATGTCGGCGGTGGACTCGGTGAACGTCACCAGCATGACCACGCACATCGACAGCACGGCGGCGATCGGGAACGTCGGCGCGCCGAAGTGCAGCGGGGACGCGAGCCCGAACCAGCTCGCCTGCCCGACCCCGCCGAACTGCGTCAGGCCAAGGGGAACCGCCACGATGAGCCCGACGGCGAGCGCCACCAGCGGCGCGATCTGCGCGACGAACCCGCGCAGCACCCGGGTCAGCAGCACGATCAGTGCCACCACGCCGAGGGCGATGCCGAGGTGCGACGGGGTCGCGTAGTCGGGGGCCTCCGTGTCGTGGCCGGCGATCATCGCCGCGCCCGGGCCGAGCAGCGAGATGCCGATGACCAGCAGCAACGTGCCCGAGACCAGCGGTGGGAAGAACCGGATCATCTTCGCGAACGGCCGCGCCAGCAGGAGCCCGAACACGCCCGAGGCGATCATCGAGCCGTACACCGCGGTGAGGCCGTACTGCGAGGCGATCAGGATCATCGGGTTGACCACGGTGAACGTCGCGCCCGCGACCACCGGCAGCCGCACACCGATGAGCTTGCCGATGCCGATGGACTGGACCAGCGTGGCGATCCCGGCCACGAAGAGGTCGGCGTTGACCAGCAACGCGATCGTCGCCGCGTCGAGCTTCAGCGCGCTGCCGACGATCAGCGGCACAGCGACCGACCCCGTGTACATGATCGCCATGTGCTGCAGGCCGAGCAGGAGCAGCCGGCCGGCGGGGAGGCCTTGGTCGACCGGGTGTTTGGTCATGGGGGCAGCCCTTTCACGCGGATCCGATCGCGCATCTTCTCACGACGCATACCGCCGGTTTGTGTGTGACGATGCGAGGATGACTCCGCGTCCCCCCTTCCGCGCCGACCACGTCGGGAGCCTGCTGCGGCCGCCGGTTCTGCGCGACGCCCGCCGCCGCCACTCCGCAGGTGAGATCACCGCCGAACAGCTCAAGGCCGTCGAAGACGACGCGATCCGCGACGTGATCAAGATGCAGAAGGTCGCCGGCCTGTCCTCGGCCACCGACGGTGAGTTCCGCCGCGCGTCCTGGCACATGGACTTCATCTACTCACTCGGCGGCATCTCGCAGAGCGACGAGCGCCTGCACGTGAAGTTCCACAACCTCGCCGGCGACCTCGAGTTCAGCCCACCCGGCCTGCAGGTCGACGGCCGCGTGCGGCTGGACCAGCCGATCTTCGCCGAGCACTTCGCGTTCCTCAAGTCCCACGTGGACGCCGGCATCACACCGAAGCTCACCATCCCGTCGCCGAGCATGATCTACTACCGCGGCGGCCGGGCGGCGGTGAGCGAGACCGTGTACCCGGACCTGGAGGAGTTCTTCGCCGACCTGGCCACGGCGTACGCGGCGCAGCTGACGGCGATGGGCGAGCTCGGCTGCACGTACCTGCAGCTCGACGACACCAGCCTCGCGTACCTCAACGACCCGGCGCAGCGCGAGCTCGTCGCGCGCATGGGCGGCGACCCGGACACCCTGCACCTGCGCAACATCCAGCAGATCAACGCGGCGCTGCGCGGCCGAACCGAGGGCATGAGCGTGACGACCCACCTGTGCCGCGGCAACTTCCGCTCGTCGTGGGCGGCTTCGGGCAGCTACGAGTTCGTGGCCGAGGCGCTGTTCGGCGAGCTCGGCGTCGACGGCTTCTTCCTGGAGTTCGACGACGAACGCTCCGGCGGCTTCGAGCCGCTGCGGTTCGTGCCGCCGGGCAAGCGCGTGGTGCTCGGTTTGGTGACCACGAAACGGCCGGAGCTGGAAGACGCGGACACGTTGGTGCGCCGCATCGAGGAGGCTTCGCGGTTCGTCGACATCGACCAGCTCTGCCTCTCGCCGCAGTGCGGTTTCTCGTCGACTGAGGAAGGCAACGAGCTCACCACGGACGACCAGCTGCGCAAGCTGGAGCTCATCGTCTCGACCGCGGAACGGGTGTGGGGCCGGTGATCACCTGCGTGGTCGACTACGTCATCGATCCCGCGAAGATCACCGAGTTCGAACGGTTCGCCCAGGCGTGGATGCGCCTGGTCACCCGCGAAGGCGGCGTGCACCACGGCTACTTCCTGCCCGCCGAAGGGGCGAGTGACGAGGCCAGGGCGTTGTTCAGCTTCGAAAGCCTCGCCGCGTACGAGCAGTACCGCGCGCTCTTCGGCGTTGACCCCGACTTCATCGCGGCCGACCGCATCCGCGACGAGTCCGGTTGCGTCGTGCGGCACCGCCGCACCTTCATGCGGCCGCTGATGCCGGACGACGACAGCTAACCCACGTGTACGAGCGGCCGCCGGTGCGGATCGGGTTCCGCGCGCCGCAAGACTTCCCGCGTCACGGGGGCGATGTCGCCGTCGCCGAAGATGAGGTAGCGGATGAGGAACTTGAAGGGGTTGCCCTCGGTCCAGGCGAAGTAGATGTGGGGCTGTTTCCCGGTTTCGTCGCGGATGTGCAGCAGCACGGCGGCGATGGCGTTGGCGATCGACGGGCTCTTCATGCGCAGGATCCGGTAGCCCGCGCGCTTTTCGCCGTGGACGCGCAGCGTGGTTTCGAAGTCGGACGCGTCGGAGATCGTCACCTCGAGGAAGAGGATCGCGCAGTCGGTCGGGATGTGGTTGTCCTCGCGGGCTTCGCGTTCCTTGTCGCGGTACTCGGCCTCGTCGCGGGCGTCCGGTTCGTTGGCGATGATGCGGATTTCGCCCGCGCGCACGGCCTTGTCGAGGATCCGCTGGGCCGCCGCGTCGAAGTCGACCTCCTCCACGCGCAGCTCCAGCGACCGCGTCGCGCGCGAGATCATCGACGTCAGCACGATGGCGACGATGAAGAACGCCGCGATCTTCACGCCGTCCGGACGCTCGATCACGTTGGCGATGGTCGTGTAGAGGAACACGAGCGTGATCACCAGGTACGCCACGAACGCCCGCCGCTGCCGGCGTCGCCGGGCCGACAGCGTCACCGCCACGGCGGCCGAGGAGATCAGCACCAGCACGCCCGTCGCGTACGCGCCGCCTTGTTCCTCCACGTTGGCGTCGAAGATCAGCGTGATCACGAACGCGATGAGCGCCACCACGATCACCAGCGGCCGCGTCGCGCGGGCCCAGTCGGGAGCCATGCCGTAGCGCGGGAGGTAGCGCGGCACGATGTTCAGCAGCCCCGCCATCGCCGACGCGCCGGCGAACCACAGGATCGCGATGGTGCTGACGTCGTAGACCGTGCCGAAGACGTCGCCGAGGTACTGGTGCGCGAGGAACGCGAGCGCACGACCGTTGGCCGCGCCGCCGGGCTGGAACTCCTGCTGCGGGATCAGCACCGTGGTGGCGAAGCTCGACGTGATCAGGAACGCGCTCATCGTCAGCGCCGCGGTGAGCAGCAGCCGGCGCGTGTTGCGGATACGGCCTTCCGGCTCCGGTTCGCTGTCGCCGGGCTTGCCCTTCACCAGCGGCATCACCGAAACACCCGTCTCGAAGCCGGACAGGCCCAGCGCCAGCTTCGGGAACACGACCAACGCCACGCCCACCATCAGCCACGGATTGGGGTGCTGAGCCACCAGCAGGTTCTGCCAGTCGACCACCAGTTTCGGGCTCGTCACCACGTGCTCGACGGCGGTGGCGACCACGACCACGTTCAGCGCCAGGTACACGCCCACCAGCACCACCGCGACGCCGATCGCCTCGGCGAAGCCCTTGAGGAACACCGCGCCGAGCAACGCGATCAGCACGAGCGTGATCCACAGCTGGCCGTTGTGCAGGGCGGACGGGACGAAGGGGTTCTCGACCACGTGCGCGGTGGCGTCGGCGGCCGAGAGCGTGATGGTGATGACGAAGTCGGTGGCCACGAAACCCAGCAGCACCAGCACGAGCAGCTTGCCGCTCCACCACGACAGGAGCTTCTCCAGCATCGCGATCGAGCCCTGCCCGTGGGGGCTTTCGCGCGCGACGCGGCGGTAGATCGGCAACGCACCACAGAGCGTGAGGATCACGAGCACGACCGTCGCCAACGGTGACAGCACGCCGGCGGCGAGCGCCGCGATACCGGGCTGGTAGCCGAGCGTGGAGAAGTAGTCGACGCCCGTGAGGCACATGACCTTCCACCACGGGTGTTCGGCTTCCTTCGCGGTCTCCCGCTTGCCGCCCTTCAGCTGCTCGGCGCGTTTGTGCTCGCCTTCGAGCAGCCACGTCCGCAGGCCGGGCCTGGTCTTGACGTTCACCACGCCGTGATCATGCCCGGTCAGGACTGGTCAAGACTGGTGATGTCGGTTAACAGCAGCCGAACTCAGATGCAGAGAATGCCCAGCACACACGGCCGGTTGGTCTTCGTCGTGGTCGTCGGGGGCGGAGGCGGCGGAGGCTGGTTGTCCGACGAGGTGCCACCCGAACCGGGCGCGGTGCCCGTCGGCGAGGTCGGCGAGTCGGATCCGCTGGTCGCGGTGCGGGAGTTGCTGCTCGACGTCGCGCCGGGCTCACCACCGCCGCGCGGGTTGAGCGGGTCGATGATCGACGTGATCTTCGGGGCGCTGGCCTCGGTGGTCTCGTCGTCGCTCGAAGAGTTCGAGTCGTGGCCCTGCCCGGACCCCGCGATCGTGGCCGGCGGCGGGTTCGACTCCGAGACGCCACCCGCACCGTCGGTGCGGTCGGGCATCTCGATGACCTTCATCTCGGTGAGGCGCGTGGCCTCGTCGTTCGCCGTCGTGCCGAACGACACCAGGATCGCCGCGGCGCCACACCCGACGACCACCGCCACCATCACGGCGACCATGCGCCAACGCGAGCGCGAAGGCGGCGGCAGACGTTCGCCCCAACCTTCGCGCACGAGTAGCTCGGCGACCGAAACCTCTTCGTCCACCAGCGGGCCTTTCACCAGGAGTGGGCCATTCATACCGCACCAGGCCACCGAACGGGTGAATAATGACAGAAAGTTCTACGCAGTGTGCGTCACACTAGCGGGTGAGAATCACAGCGGTTTCACAGCTGCCCTTAGCGAAACTCCCAGGATGCCCGGAGAGCCTGGAGTAATGCTGCTGCGAGCCCGACAGCCGGTCACCCTCCGAGACTGGTGGACCCACCGGCTCGTCGGCGAGGCCGCGCCCACCCGGGTGACGCTGACCTGGCGAGCAGTGGGCCGCAGCTTCGCGCGGGCGCTGCCGACCCCCCGGTCGACACCGTTCACGTTCGGTTACCTCATCGTCCTGCTCGGCACCACGCTCGTGCTGCGCTTCGCCGACCCGGTCGTCACGGCCAAGCTGTTGCAGCTCTCGAGCACCGACGCCCACAACCTCTGGCGCCGCCCGCTGGTCTCCCTGCTCAGCAGCGCGCTGTGGCTCGAAGACGGCGGCTGGCTCGCCTACGCGATCATCTTCACCATCGCGCTCGCCCCGCTCGAACGCCGGTTCGGGCCCGGCCGCACGGCGATCGTCTTCTTCAGCGGCCACGTGCTGGCCACGCTCGCCACGGAAGTGCCCGTGATGCTGCTGATCAGCGGCGGCGTGCTGCCGACGACCGCGAGCCGCTGGCTCGACATCGGCGTGAGCTACGGCTTCTTCACCACGGCGGGCGCGCTCGTGTTCCTGCTGCGCGGCCGGCTGCGCATCGCGGTTCTCGTGGTGATGGAGCTGTTCATCGCCGTGGTCTGGGTGTCCGATTCGCCCGGCAGCCTCGATTCCGTGGTCACCGTGCTCGGCCACGCGTGCGCGGCGCACTTCGGCCTCTTCTACTGGGGCCCACGGCTTCGCGACTCCGTGAACCGGCGTCCGAGGGGCGCGACACCGAGGGAATTCGCGGAGCCGGGGCCCGGCGGCACGTGATATACGAAGGTTCCCCGGCGCATATACACGACTGATCCCTTGGTGGTGTAATCGACGGGCCACACGCCGACACAGGGGGACCGGACGCACTATGGAGGCCGACGCCCTAGCCAAGGCGCAGCTCGCCGAGCTGGCCGAACGCTACCGGCGGCTCGTGGAGCTGAGCGCCGACGCCACCTGCGTGCACGAAAGCGGCGTGATCACCTACGCCAATCCCGCGGCGCTCGATCTCTTCGGCGCCCGGTCGACGGCCGAGGTCGTGGGCCGGCCGGTCACCGACTTCGTGGTAGCCGAACGGGACCGCGCCGAGGAGCCTGCGGCCGAACCGGTCGAAACGGTCGTGAAACGAGTCGACGGCAGCACGTTCGCCGTGGAGACGGTGTCGCTGCGCACCGGCGACGAGGCCGCGTCGGCGATCCAGGTCGTGATCCGCGACGTCGCCGGGCTCCGGGCCGCCGCCACTCAGGCCGCGGTGGTGTCGCAGGTGAGCGACGCGATCATCGCGGTGACCGCGGACGGCATCATCACGAGCTGGAACCCCGCAGCGGAGACCGTGTACGGGTGGACCGCGGCGGAAGCCGTCGGCCGGCCGGCACGCGAGCTGCTCGGCGCCGATCCCGATCCCGTGGCGGTCCAGCTCGCGGGAGGCGTGGTGCAGCAGATGCACCACCATCGCGAAGGGGCTCCGCTCTCGGTCCGCGTTTCCGCAGCTGAGATGAATGACGGCCACGTGCTCGTCTGCGCTGACGAGACCGCGCGCCGCCGAGCGGAGCAGCACTACCGCACGGTGGTGGCCGCGCTCGACGAAGGTGTGCTGGTCGTGGGCCCGAAAGGCCTGATCGAGTCGGTGAACCCCGCCGCGAGCCGCATCCTCGGTGTGCCGGCCGACGAGCTGATCGGCGTGCCGTGCTCGTCGCTCGTGCTCTTCGACGAGTCCGGGCACCGGCTGTCCGAGGACGAGCTGCCGTCGATCTCCACGCGCCGCACCGGGATCACGCAGAACGGCCTCGTCCTGCGCCTGCGCCGCGCCGACGGCCGCGACGTGTGGGTGGCGCTGACGTCGCGGCTGCTCAACCCGGACGACCCCGTCGGCGTCTCCGTGGTCACGTCGTTCACCGACATCACCGAACGGCGCGCCATCAGCGCCCGCCTGGCCCACGACGCGACCCACGACCCGTTGACGCGCCTGGCGAACCGCACGCTCGTGCTCGACCGGCTCGATCGCCGCGACCGCGTCAACCCGACCACGGTGCTGTTCCTCGACCTCGACAAGTTCAAGATCATCAACGATTCCCTCGGCCACTCCGTCGGCGACCAGGTGCTGCGGATCGTCGGCGAACGCCTGCGCCGCGCCACGGCCGCGGCCGACGTGGTGGGCCGTTTCGGGGGTGACGAGTTCGTGGTCGTCACGGCCGGGGCCACGGCCGACGCCGAGGTGCGCTCGCTCGCGGCGCACCTGCGTTCGGTGCTGGCGGAGCCCATTTCCGTGCATGGGCGCGAGCTCCACGTGGACGCGAGCATCGGCATCGTCCTCGTCGCGGCGGGCGACCAGCGCAGCGCCGAAGACCTGCTGCGTGACGCGGATGTCGCCATGTACCAAGCAAAAGCGCTCGGCCGCGGGCGGTACGAGTTCTTCGACGTCGCCCTGCGGATGCGAATGCAGCGGCGGCTGCGCATGGAGCAGGACCTGCGCGACGCGGTCCACAGTGGACAGCTGTGGCCCGCGTACCAGCCCGTGGTCGACCTGCACACCGGCGAAATGGTGGGCGTGGAAGCGTTGCTGCGCTGGACGCACCCCACCCACGGCGCGATCTCGCCCGCGGAGTTCATCCCGCTGGCCGAGGAAAGCGAGCTGATCAACGAGATCGGCAAGTTCGTGCTGCGCGACACCACGCGCGAGGTGGCTTCGCTGCGCGCGGCCCGCGGTCTGGACCTGTCGCTGAAGGTGAACCTTTCCGTGCGCCAGCTGGAAGATCCACAGCTGGTGCCGGCCGTGCGCGACGCACTGGCGACGACGGGCCTCCCGGCGTCCGCGTTGTGCCTGGAGGTGACGGAGAGCGCGCTGATGCGCGACGAGGTCGCCGCCGCGGAAGTACTGGCAGCACTGCGTTCCCTCGGCGTGCTGCTCGCGATCGACGACTTCGGCACGGGCTATTCGTCGCTGGCGCAGCTGCGCCGCATGACGCTGGACACGCTGAAGATCGACCGCTCGTTCATCACCGGCATCGCCGACTCCCGCGACGCCGCGGCGATCGTCGCGAGCATCATCGCGATGGCGCACGCGGTCGGCTTGACCGTGGTGGCCGAGGGGGTGGAGACGGCCGAGGAGCTGGCGTTGCTGCGTCAGCTCGGCTGCGACCAGGCCCAGGGTTACCACCTGGGCCGGCCGCTGCCTGCCGCGGAGCTGTTCGCTCAGTAGACCTTCAGCAGTGCGTCGAGTTCTTCGTCGGTGAGCACGATGTCCAGGTCCGCCAACGTCTTCTCCAGCTCTTCGGGCGCGATCGTCCTGGTCACGTCCGTCATCCCGGGCCGGGACTCGGTGAGCTCCCGCCCGATCATGCGGCGCAGCCGGCCGTCCTCCAGGCGCATGAGGACCAGCCGCCCGAAGAACACCGACTTCGGGTGGGTGGAGATGTAGTGGTGGTAGACCTCGTAGTCCACGGGCCGGCTGTGGACCTGCGGGAGGAGCTCGTGGAGGTCTTCCCAGCCGTGCTGGTCCTTCTTCTGGAAGACCCACCAGTCGTCCCGGCGGATGAGCCGGTGCGGCCACCCGCCCTGGTCCACCACCGCGCCGTCCTCGAATGGCATCGGCACGAGCATCCCCGACCCGAACCCGACGTCGACGAGGTACGGCGTGTTCTCCACGGCGACGATCAACGTCATGTGCGTGTACGGCCCGCCCCGGTCGGGCTGCACCCGCGAAACCGTCCGCTGCACGTCGTACCCCAGCCGTTCCGCGACGGCCGCGAAGAGGCCGGCCTGCTCGTAGCAGTACCCCCCTCTTCGCTGCGTGATCAGCTTCTCGCTGACGACGTCCAGCCCGATCCCCCGATGCCGCCCGAGCACGACGTCCACATTCTCGAACGGAATCGTCTCGACGTGCGCCCGCGTCAACTCCCGCAGCGCCTCGGCTGACGGTGGCCGACGCGGGCGCCCGACCCGCTCGAGGTACGCGTTGACGTCCACGGCGTCGATGGTCCACATGGTGATCAGCGTGCAACCTCGACCTCGGTGCAGGTCAACCCTCGTACTCGACCGGCCGCACCTCCACCGCGGTGTGCTTCGCCTCCGGAACCTCGGCGGCGAGCTCGATCGCCCGGTCCTTCGTGGGGACGTCGACGAGGTAGTAGCCGCAGAGGAAGGTCTCGCTGCCGTGGATGAGGCCGATCTCGGGCTGCGTCTCGCCCTCGCGCACCCGCACGGTGACACTTTCGCCGGGCCCGGCCAGCGCCTTGGTCTCGACGAACTCGGCGGCGTTGTTCTTCATGAAGGCGCCGTGTCCGTCGTACACGTCCTGCTTCGCGCTTTCGGGGAGGCTCTCCCACAGGGCGGGGGTCATGTTGATGGTGAGCAGGTACTTCACGGTGTGCTCCTTGGGTCTCGACGGTGTCTTTCGCCGAGTGGTCGGAGCCGGCGTGGTGGTCCGGACACGGCCGCGCGAAGTTTTTTGCGGATCAGCCGAAGTGGGCCTTCAGCCGATTCACCACGGCCCCGAGCAGCCTCGACTTGTACCCGATCGATCGCAGCCACCGTCGTGCGTCTTCAGGCTCGACTGGTCACCACGTATCGCTCATCCTCAATCTCCGCACCCCACAACGCCGGGTCATCCAGTTTCTCGACACCCGCTTCCCGCCGATGAGCCAGCACGTGTCCCTGACACTCCGCCGCGGTCAGCCCGGCCCCGGTGGACCACCGGCCCTCGATCAGCACGAGCCGCCCGCCGGGCCTCAGCAGCCCGACCCACCGCGCCACCGCGGCCGCGGGATCGGGCATCGCCCACAGCACGTGCCGGCTGAGCACCACGTCGTACGCACCCGCCGGCGGATCCGCCACGTCGCCATGCCGAAACTCGACCTCGACCCCGGCCGCCGCCGCCGCCTTTTCCTCGGCGAGCGCCAGCATCCGCCGGGACAGATCCACCCCACACACCTCATAGCCGACCTCGGCCAACAACACGGCGAGACTTCCCGTCCCACAACCCAGATCAACCACGGACGCCGGCGCCTTCGGCAGCAACGACAGCAGAAGCTCCCGCCACGCCTCGCGCACGACGGGGTCGCGCAACCCGTGATCGGGCTGCTCATCGAACTCCGCGGCGTGCGCGTCCCACAGCTCGTGCGTCACGTTCGGCATCCTGCCAGCGGCGTCCGCCACGGAGACGCGCTTCACCTTGCGCGGTTCTCTGAGCCAGGCTTCGAAGAACGCACGCCCCCTCAACCCGCATAGTTTTTCACGCACAGCAAGAAGATTCGGTGAACAAGCCACCCTGAGTGATCACAAGTGGATCTCCGCGAGCGGGAATTCCGGGAATGTCCGGCAGGATTCGGTGCATGCGTTTGTCTCGAAGATTCATCGCCGCCGCCTTCGTGGCGGCGGCTGCCGCAGGATGTTCGACCGGTGCCAACGGAGCCGTCGTGGCGCCGGCCTCCAGCAGCAGTCCTGCGCCCACCACGAGCGCCAGCCCTCCCCCTCCGCCGTTCGTGCCGGCAGTGTCGCCGGCCAAGCTGACGGCGGCGTGTCCGTTTCTGGACTCGGCGGAGATCGCAAAGGCGTTCAGCGACCCGAACATTTACGACAGCAGCGAACAAATCCCGTCAGTCCAGGGCGGGCTCACCGTCTACACCTGCAAGTACCACCGCACCGACGACGACGGTTCCCTTCTGGCAGCCCTCGAGATCGCCGAGACCCCGACAATGGTTGCGCAGAAGACACTGCTGCAAGTCGCCGAACAGGAGTGCGCCGACAAGGCGCAGCCGCTCGGTGAAGCCGCGATCTACTGCCTCAGCAAAGGCAACGGCACCGACATCGCGGTCATCGAGCCGAGCCACGGCGTGACCCGTGTCGCCCACCTCTCCTTGGCCGCTCCGCGCAACGACGGGTTCCGCGCCGGCTACACCACGCTGGCGAAAACCCTCGCCGACCGGTTGTGATCACCACGACACCGGCGGCCGAACCGAAACACAGCAAGTAGCACGATCATCGGGGACGTCGCGTCCCGTGAAGGCGGCACGAGCCGCCTCCACGGCGGCGTCCCCGCGATCGTCGCCCCGGCTTCGGCGCCACTCGCGCCAAATCCGCCCTCAGACACAAGAAAGCCGCCCTGACGTGAGTCAAGACGGCTTCTTCGAGCGTGGCCAGGGCCGGGGTCGAACCGGCGACCTTCCGCTTTTCAGGCGGACGCTCGTACCAACTGAGCTACCTGGCCGGGAACGCCGGCTAGCAGCCGAACGATCTTGCGACCCTGACGGGACTCGAACCCGCGACCTTCGCCGTGACAGGGCGACGCGCTAACCAACTGCGCCACAGGGCCTTGCTGGTACTACGGTACTGCGTACTCCCAACGGGATTCGAACCCGCGTTGCCGCCTTGAAAGGGCGGAGTCCTAGGCCACTGAACGATGGGAGCCCAGCCGGTTTCGGCGAACCGACCGACCGCGCTCTCAGGTTCCCCCGGGAGCGATTACAAGCATAGGGCACGCCCCCACCGCCTCACACCGGGGGGTGACTAACTCTCCGGCAAGCTCATGACCTGCGACAACAGCGATCCTACGCGCCGGAGAGGCGAGCCGGCCGGCCGTCGCCCCCAACCGGGCGTCGATCAACCCGGAGACACCCAAGACGCCGCGAGACCCGTCAACAAGTCACACGACAGCCCACCGAGCCACCGCACGACCCGAACCCCAGCCGACGGCAGACCTCAGCGCTGAACCGGCGCCTGTCCGCCCTCGTCGAGATCGAGGCCGAGCATCTCCAACAGCTGGGCGCAGTCCTCGACCCCCAGTGCGCCGTTGGCGACGGCAAGGCGGGCGCGCCGCACTTGGTCGTCGGAGACGCGTTGGCCGTCGGTGGCCCCGCGTTGCGCCGGCACGCCGCCGCCGGTCAGCGACGTGCTTCCGCCATCGGCACCTTCGTACCGAAGGAGGAACTGTCGAACTTCCACAGACCCGCTCATGGCCCCTCCGCCCGGTTCTGAACAACTGGCCGCGAGGCTAACCAGAGGAAAGCGCCACAGGCAGCCCCCCGGAGAGTGAACCTGGGAACACTCTCCGCACAACCCTGCGCAATCGCCGGACACATTCACAAGATCGTGAATGTGAACCGGAGTGTGGATTTCTCACGGGTTCCACTCGCCCAAGCCCGGAACTCGTGCAACAATCGATGGTGCTGACACACCCCCGGTCAGCGCCTGTGGAGATCCCCTCCGACCCCCGCGTTCCTCCCCCTGGCGCGGGGGTCTCTCCATTTCTGCACTTTTACGTGTCGACCTGCTGAAACCCGCCTTGCGCAACGCGTGAACAGCACATCCACAGACGGTCATTGAACAGCGTTTACCGCTGGGCTGTTCAGGTGATCGAATAGGCTCAATGAGCGACCGAATTGCTTGTGTCGTGTCTCACAGTCGTTTGTTTGCCGAGACCCAACCGTTATCGTGTTCGGGTGCCTCTTCCCTCACTCGGCCGCCTCGGCAGCCGTACGAACCTCAAGGCCGTCTCGTCCGGACGGCACCGCAACGCCGCCAAGCCGGCGGGCGAAGAAGTCGTCGAGGACAAGGAGCTCACCAGCTACCTCGCGGCTCTCGCTCCGGACTCCGACCCCGAAAGCACCGGGACCGGCAAGCGCTTCGGCGAAGCGCAGGTCTACCAGCTGCGCATGAACCTCATCGCGAGCCAGCAGCTCAAGGAGATCGCCAACGAGCGCGACATCTCCCCGCAGGCGCTGGCGATGGAGTGGATCCTGGAGCGCCTCTCCTGGGAGGGCCAGGCCGCGTCGGCGCAGGATCGCCGGCACTCCGACGCCATGACCGACGAGTTCAGCTTCCCCCAGGGTTCCTTCGACGAACCGCTTCTCCCCCGCTGACCGAAGCGCGACGAACACAGCCGAGAAAGCCCCCGGTGCACCAGCGCCGGGGGCTTTTCCGTGACCGGAAGTCACGATGCGTCAGGGAAACCACGCTGTGTCAACAAAACGGTGTCACACAACAACAAAAAGAAACTCCCGGCGAGCGACTCGCCGGGAGTTCCTTACTCAGGCCTGAGAAAACGCGTTGGGCCTGTCTCAGATCGGGCGGACCTTCTGGGCCTGGGGGCCCTTCTGGCCCTGGCCGACCTCGAACTCCACTCGCTGGTTCTCCTCGAGGGTGCGGAAGCCGCGCCCGTCGATCTCCGAGTAGTGCACGAACACGTCACCCTCACCGCCATCCTGAGCGATGAAGCCGAAGCCCTTCTCCGCGTTGAACCACTTCACAGTGCCTTGCGCCACCGCTGTACTCCTCGTAACAGATCCGCTTCGAATGCCACCGAAGCGGCACCCCGGCCGTCCCGGGCGGTTCCAACGAGTCGAGCGAAGAGCTGTCGGGCCCCACGGCTCGCGTCAGAAGTTCCGCGAGTGTGAAGCCACGAACACGCAAAACGACGGCCTGCTCAGCAGCCTACCGGGATCTGGCCAAATCTGAAGCCCGTGATCTCGCGGATCGGTTCACAGACTCGCACGTCACCGGAACGTCGTATCGCCGCCTACGCAGCGCTGTCAGTGGTGCCGGTTACGCTGATCGAGCACGGCCGCGCCGGACATCACCGTGCACGTCCCGGAGTCGTCTGGACCCCGTACGTGAGCATGATGAGGGTCGGTGTGACATTGGTCACTATTCGATCGATCAACGTTCGGGCTCTTCGGGACGTCTGGGTGGTTGGGGTTGTCCAGGGGAGATTGGGGATCGGTGTGACTATCCGAAACTTCGCGCGCCGGAGAGCGGGCATCGCGGTTCTGGGGGTCGTCGCCGCGCTCGCGCTCGGTGCGTGCAGCAGTGATCCGGCCACCGTGAGCGCCAGCGGCAACACGGGCGGGGGCCCGACGAAGGCCGCGCCGGTCGCCAAGCCGGCCAGCATCACGCTCGCGCCCGCGGCGAACGCCAAGGACGTGGCGCCGGGTGATCCGGTGAAGGTGAGCGTCGCGGACGGCACGATCGACTCCGTCACGCTGACGAACCCGGACGGCAAGCAGGTGCAGGGCCAGCCGTCCGCGGACAAGACGAGCTGGTCTACGACCGAGGACCTGGGCTACAGCAAGACGTACACCTGGTCCGGCCAGGCGACCGGCAGCGACGGCAAGCAGGTGCAGATCAGCGGCGCCTTCACCACCGTGAAGCCGCGCCGGCAGATGGCGGGCAGCCTGAACGTCGGCGACGGCCAGACGTACGGCATCGCGATGCCGATCGCGCTGACGTTCCCGAGCGCCGTGAAGGACAAGGCGTCGGTGGAGAAGGCGCTGTCGGTGGAGACCACGCCGAAGACCGAGGGCTCGTGGGCCTGGCTCAACGGCGACACCTCCGTGCACTGGCGGCCGAAGGAGTACTTCGCGCCGGGCACCGAGGTGAAGGTGAACGCGAACATCTACGGCGTGCCCATGGGCGGCGGCACGTACGGGCGCCAGGACCTCTCCGCGAGCTTCAAGATCGGGCGCTCGCAGATCGTCAAGGGCAACACCACGCAGCACCGCATGCAGGTCATCCGCGACGGCAAGCAGGTGATGGACTTCCCGGTCAGCTACGGCCTCGACTCCGACCCGGGCCGCGTCACCCACAGCGGCGTGCACGTGGTCATGTCGAAGCACGCGACCTACTCGATGAGCAACCCGCGCTACGGCTACACCGACGTCAACGTCCCGTGGGCCGTCCGCATCTCCAACAACGGCGAGTTCATCCACGGCCTCGCGGGCTCCATCTGGGCGCAGGGCAAGAAGAACATCTCGCACGGCTGCCTCAACCTGTCGCCCGCCAACGCGAAGATCTACTACGACAGCGTCCTGCCGGGCGACCCGGTGGAGATCACCGGCAGCACCCAGACCCTGACGTCGAAGGACGGCGACTACAGCGACTGGACGTACGACTGGGCTTCGTGGAGCAAGTTGTCGGCGGTGTGAGTTTTCGCGGTTTTCGGTGAACGGCCGGGGGTTGGTGCCTCCGGCCGTTTGTCGTTGGTGGGGTCGTTCTGGGGAGGCGCAAGCGTTTGCGATCAGGGCGCGCGGTTGAGTTGCGGGCCTTGTGACCCGGTGAGGAACAGGGCCCGAGTTCTCGGGTGGTCGACTGCGGTGTCCGGCGGGCCGACGGTTGCCGGTGGCCAGCGGGGCCCGGTTTGGGCGCACGTCGACGCCTGGCCGCGGAAGATCGCGGAGCCCGACGGGACAGCTGGTGCCGACGGGACCAGCCGTTCGGCTTGGCCGAGCGTGGTGTGGGGCATGGTCGATCACGGGCCAGCCGGTGCCGGTGGGCAGGGCGGCCCGGCTTGGCCGCGCATCGGTGAGGCGGGGTGTCGGCGCAGTCGTCGCGATCCGGGCGCGAACGCCGGCGCTGGGTGCGGGAAGAACTTGGCGAACTCGATGCAACCCGCCGTGGCGCCGGCGGCATGACTAGGGGCAGAAGAGGCGCCGCCGACTGGGGTGCTCGTGAGTTGAGGAGCTGTTGTGCGTATTCGTTTCGCGTTGAGTGTCGGGGCGTTGCTGCTGGCCGGGGGTGCCGTGACGGGTGGGGCGGTGGCGTTCGCGCAGCCGGCGCCGCCGACGGCGCAGCCGAGCGCGCCCGTCCAGGCGCCGCCGACGGAGGCGCCGCGGCCGACGTTGCCGACGCAGCGTCCGACCGAGGTGGCGCCCCCGACCGCGGTGCCGTCGCGCGTGCCGCCGCAGGCTCCGGGCGTGACGGCGCCGGGCGGCGTGCGCGTGCCCACGGCGATCCCCGCGGGGCCGACCGGTGACCTGAACCTGCCGGACATCTGGGGCTGATCGCGCAGGTGATCTCCCGCTCCCGTCCGGTGTCCGGGCCGAGCTCGCCGTGGGACGGCGAGTTCGCCCGGTACTTCGGCGAGCGCGCGCACAGCCTGCGGGCCACGGCGTACCTCCTGTGCGGCGACTGGCACCGCGCCGAGGACCTCGCGCAGGCGGCGCTGCTGAAGCTGTACCTCGCGTGGCCGCGCCTGTCCCGGCACGACAGCCTGGACGCGTACGCGCGCAAGATCGTCCTGCGCACGTTCCTCGCCGAAAACCGCCGCAGCCGCTGGAAACGGGAACGCCTGACCGACGCACCCCCCGACGTCCCCACCACGGACACCGAAACCGAACACGACATGCTGGTGCGCCAGGCCCTCGCGGTGCTGGCGCCCCGTCAACGCGCCGTGCTGGTGCTGCGCTACTTCGAGGACCTGTCCGTCGACGAGACGGCCGCCACCCTCGGCTGCAGCACCGGCACGGTGAAGAGCCAGGCCGCCCGCGGCCTGGCCACTCTGCGCAACCGGCTGGGGCCGCACTTCGCGGCCATGGCTGTTCCTGGAGGGAGGTGACTGTTCTGGTGAACCGCGATTTTGGTGAGTTTGACGGCTCGGCTGGACCTGACCGCTCGGGCCACAGCTCCGCCTCGACTGGCTCTGGCTCCGGCTCCGGCCGCGACTTCGACTACGACTCGCATCCCGACCTCGGCTCGGATGCCGACACCAGCTCGGCCCCGACCTCCGACACCGACGTCCGCGCGCTGTTCTCCACTCTCCCGGACGGTCCGCCCCTCACCCTCTCCGCCGCCGACGTCATCAACGACGGCGCCCGCATCCGACGCCGCCGCAAGCGCCTGGCCGTGGCGGGCAGCTCCGTGGCCACCGCGGCGGTCCTCGTCGTGGCGGGCCTCGCCGTGAGCTTCGCGGCCGGCCACCACGGCCCGACGGCGCCCGTCCAGCCCGCGGGCCCCGGCCTGTCGACCATCGCGCCGACGCCTCCCCCGTCGAGCTCCCTGCCGACCGCCCCACCCACCGCCGACACGACTGCCCGTCCGCCCGGTGCCCCGACGCCGAGCCGTTCCGCGGTCCAGGCGCCGGGCCAGCCGCCAGCGTCCCTTCCGTCGAGCCCGCGCACGCCCGTCCGCCTTCCGCCGTCGGCCACCACAATCCCCACGCACGCGAGCGCACCCCCGATCGCCACGACCCGCTGAGACACCGCCGCCCGCACGAGTGGACCGTTGAGTCCGACTGACCGGTGCGAGTGGACCGGCCGCGCCGTGTCACCCACGCGAACGGACCGATCGTGCCGCGCCACCAGCACGAGCGGACCGATCGTGCCGCGCGACCGACACGAGCGGACCAGTCGCGCCGCTCCTGCCCCACGAACGGACCCATCGAGCGACCTCGGCTGCGCGACTGGACCAGTCGTGCAGCGCCACCGCGGCGCGAGCGGACCGATCGTGCTGCGCGGCCGACGCGAGCGGACCGATCGTGCAGCGCGACCAGCGCCAGTGGACCGGTCGTGCAGCGTTCGCAGCAGCGCGAGCGGACCAGTCGCGCAGCGTTCGCAGCGCCAACGGACCTGTCGCGCGGTCCGGCACGAACGGACCGGTCGAGCCACGACCGCCGCGCGACTGGACCTTTCGAGCCGCGCTCGCGTGGCCAGTGGACTGGTCGAACCACGTCGGTGCTGCGAGTGGACCTTTCGCGCTGTTCCGGCGGCACGAGCGGTCCCCTTGCGCTGCATCGGTGTGAGGGGACCAGCCGCACCAGGTCGAATGTGCGAGATGACCGGTCGCGTCGTGGTGGCAGAGCGAGTGGGCCGGTCGTGCCCAGCTGTGTGGCCGGGGGCGGCGGCCGGCTAGTGACCCGGGGCCGAAGCCGGGGCCGGTGGCCCGAGACCCGAGGTCGGGGCGGGGCCGGGGCCGGGGCTGGGGCTGGGGCTGGGGCGCGGGTCGGGGACAAAACAGAGCCCCCAGCGGCCCAGACCTCTCACTCAGTGAGGCCGACAATCCCCTGTTCAGACCACAGTTACCGCCCCACAACCAGGGTGGTCGACGTCACCCCGGCCAGGTGGGTTTTCGGCGAAATATCCGGCCGCCTCGTGGCGATGTTTCCTGTGGTGGTCGACCAAGGCCGCCGACGGACTGTTGCTCAGCCGGTCGAACGAAGAGCGAGCCGGCCCGAGAACTCGAGGAGGAAGCAAAAATGGTGTTCGCCGCACTCATGATCGAAACCGTAGTAGCTGTTGTGGTCGCCGGTGGGCTGGCGACTTGGGCGCGCAAGCGTTTCGCTGCTCCTCGCCCGGTCGAGGTTGCCGAAGTTCGCTGAGCGGAGCAGCCCCAGAGCTGTCCACAGTAGACACAGCAGGCAGACACAGCAGGCAGAAGAGCGGCCCGTCCCCCAAGCAAGGGGGACGGGCCGCGAACACAAAGAACCTCAGCGAGTGGCACCCGCCAACTTGCCACCGGTGTCCGCCGTGTCGATCTGTTCGATCGGCACCTGCGAGGTCTCCGGGATCTTGAAGATCGGCACCAGCGCGATCACGGCGGCGATCATCAGGTAGTACGCCGGCCAGTCGTTGTTGCCCGTGCCCTGAATCAGGGCCGTCACGACGACACCGCACGTACCACCGAACAGCGACGTCGAGACGTTGTAGCCGATCGCGAACGAACCGTAGCGCACGCGCGTCGGGAACATGGCCGGGAAGGTCGAGCCGATCACAGCCAGCATCAGCACCAGCAGGAACGCGACGATGCCGAACCCGACGATCAGCCACAGGATGCTGCCCGACTGCATCAGCTTGATGCTCGGCCAGCTCAGCACCAGGAACCCGATCGCGGCGGTGATCAGCAACGGTTTTCGCCCGATGCGGTCGGACAAAGCGCCCAGCGGCAGGATGATCGCGGCCTGCACGAGCTCCACGCCGATGATGATCAACGTGGACGTGTTGTCGTTGATCTTCAACGTATCCGTGAAGTACGTCGGCATGGTCGTGAGCAGCATGTAGTCCGCGATGTTCAGCAGCAGCACGATGCCGATCAGGTTCAGGATCATCCGCCAGTTGCGGGTGAAGGTCTCCTTCAGCGGCGCCTTCTTCGGCTTGTTGCCGGAAGCCTCGAGCCGCTTGAACTCCGGCGTGTCCTCGAGCCGCGACCGCAGGTACAGACCGATGAGGCCCAGCGGCAGCGCGACGAAGAACGGGATCCGCCACGCCCACGCCTCGACCTGGTCGGCCGGCAGAGAAAGCGTGACCGCGAGCACGACGACGTTGCCCAGCACGTAGCCGCTCAGCGTCCCCAGTTCCAGGAACGACCCGAAGAAACCACGGCGTTTCGTCGGCGCGTACTCGGCGATGAACGTCGCCGCGCCGCCGTACTCACCGCCCGTGGAGAAGCCCTGGATCAAGCGCAGCAACAAGATCGCGATCGGTGCCGCGATGCCCATGCTGTACGGCCCCGCGTACGTCGGCAGCACGCCGACCAGGAAAGTACAGCCCGACATCAGCAGAATGGTGATCGCGAGAACCTTCTGCCGCCCCAGTTTGTCGCCCAGCGGGCCGAAGAACGCCCCGCCGAACGGCCGCACGATGAACCCGACCGCGACCAGCGCCAGCGACTTCAGCACAGCGTTGCCTTCGCCGGGGAAGAAGACCGTGCCGATGCTCGTGGCGATGGCGCCCGAGGTGAAGACGCCGTAGTCGTACCACTCGGTGGCGTTACCCATCGCCGACGCGAGGACTGCCCGTTTGACGGTTCTCTGGTCGACGTCTGATTTCTTCGCCGTTGCCTCACTCATCCCCGCGACGACCTCCTCGTACGCGACCCAGTAGCTCCGATACAGCTCATTTCCCGAGTGTTGTCCGGCTGGGATTAATCGGCAGCGTGAGTCGCGAAAGTTCTACCGTACGGAATTTTCCGACTACTGTGCGCTGAGGAAAACGCGCGCCGCAGGTCAGGCCGCGTACCGCGAACGGCTACTCGCGGGTTAACGTCAGCGCATGAGTCGTGTTTCTGGACCGTGGCCGCCGGTGTCCGTGGAGCCACCCGCCGTGCACCCGAAGGCCCCCGCCGCCGGCACCGAGCTCGGCGTGCACTTCGACGAGTGTTTCGGCTGCGGCGACGAGGTGGACGCGGGTCTGCGCCTGCGTTCGGTCGTCGGCGAGGGGCACACGGTGCTGTCGAAGTTCACCGTGACGCCCGCCCACCAGGGTGCGCCCGGCCTCGCGCACGGCGGACTGCTGGCGTGCGCGTTCGACGAGGCCCTCGGCAGCGCGGTCGGCAACCTGCTGCGGCGCCCGGCCGTGACCGGAAAGCTCGAGACGGACTTCCGCCGGCCCGTGCCCGTCGGCTCGACCCTGCACATCGAGGCCCGCCTGGACGGCACGGCGGGGCGCAAGATCTACGTTTCCGCCGACGGTCACCTCGACGCCCCCGACGGTCCCATCGCCGTGACCGCGCGCGCCCTGTTCGTGGCGGTCGGGTTCGAGCACTTCACGACGCACGGTGACTCGGCGGCGTTGCAGAAGCTGGCCGACGCGCGCGAGAAGCAGCGGCGCGCGCAGGACGGTCAGGAGTGGGAGATCAATCCCTGACCTCGGGTTTCGCGTACAGGATTTCGCGGGCCTGCTCCGCGGCGCGAGCGATGCTCTCGCCGACGAAATCGACAAACCGGGCAATGTTCTCCAGGCGTGCAGCCGCTGGGGTGTCGCGGCCGAGGATCGCAACGCCCTGGCGCGCGGTCTCGGCGAGCTGGGCGTTGGCGCGCGCGCTGGCGAGGACGGACTGGTACCAGACGTCGTTGTCGGCGACGTAGCGCTCGCGGCGGCGTTCGTCGCGTTCCCTGCTGAGCAGGCCCAGGCCGTCGAGAAGTGAGACAGCTTTGGAGACGGACGCGGGGCTGACCTGCAGATGGCGGACGAGTTCGGCGGCGGTGACGCTGCCGTCGTCGCTGATGTAGAGGCAGGTCAGGACGCGGGCGGCCATCCGGGGCAGGCCGGATTGCATGAGGAGGACGGTGAACGTCTCCTCGTACTCGCGGACGGCTTCGGCGTCGCGGCCGTGGGCTTGCGGGACTGCTTGCTGCGGGGGTGCTGCTTTCTTCCGACGGCGGGTGCGGTGCTCCGTGGCGTGGTGAGCCAGGTCGGCGCGGTACGAGGTGGGCCCGCCGTTGCGCATGACCTCGCGGGTGATCGTCGACGTGGGGCGATCGAGACGCCGGGCGATCTCCGCGTAGGCGAGGCTGTCGGCGAGGCCCAGCGCGATCTGCTGACGCTCTTGCCGGGTGAGGCGGCCGCCGGGCATGTGGTTCTCCCTCGTGGTGGTTGCCTGGGTCTTCAGCGTAGCGTTTTGTTTCAGTTCATTGCAACGGCTTTGTTGCGTTAGATTTTGCTCCATCGCAATGATTGTGAGCCTCTGAACTGTTCTTATGCTCGTGTTGTGCAACGAGTTTATTGCCTGATTCTTGAACGCAACGTAGCGTTTCTCATGTCAGAAACAACGAGCACAGGAGCTGATCCAGATGCAGAAGTTCACCACCACCGCCCCGATCTCCGCCTTCGTCGCCATTCCCGCGGGGCGCGTTCAGATCATCGCCGCGGACCGCGCGGACACCACCGTCGAGGTCCGGCCGGCGGACGCTTCGAAGGCGCGCGACGTGAAGGTCGCGGAGCAGACCACGGTCTCCTTCACGGACGGCGTGCTGCGCATCGAGGCCACCGCAAAGAACCAGATGCTCGGCGCGTCGGGCTCGATCGAGGTGACGGTGCAGCTGCCCGCCGACTCGCGCGTCTCGGCTTCCGCGGCCGCCGCCGACTTCCGCGGCGTGGGCCGCCTCGGCGAAGTCTCGTTCGAGGGCTCGCACGGCGCCGTCAAGCTCGACGAGACGGCCGGCCTGCGACTGTCCACTCAGGCCGGTGACGTCTCCGTCGGCCGCCTCAACGGCCCCGCTTCGATCACGACGGGCAAGGGAAACATCGACATCGCTTCAGCCGTCCGCGGCTCGGTCGTGCTGCGCACCTCGGCCGGCGACGTCTCGGTGGCCGCCGCCCCGGGCGTCTCGGCCACCCTGGACGCGGGCACGTCCTACGGCCGGGTGCGCAACTCGCTCCAGAACACCGGCGACGCCGCCCTGACCATCGAGGCGACGACGGAGTACGGGGACATCAACGCACGCAGCCTGTGACGGCGGGTTGGTGCTGGGGATCGCTGGGGGCTGGAGCGGAGCCGGATGGTCGGCTCTGCTCCTTTGCCCGTGGGCCCAGCCGGGAGGACAAGCCCCTGCCCTCCCTGGATCGCTGCACAACTTGGCTGTCTCAGTGTCCAGATCGGCGCGAGGCCCGGTCCCTTGGGCGGCCTCGTTCGAGCGCTGGTCGGCCTGGCGGAGCATTGACCGAGGAATTTGCGCTGCTGGGAACAGGTACCGGCACAAGAGCGGCCGGCGGGCAGGTCCGGATCGACGACGCGACCGCGAACCGTCAGCGAGCCGCCGCCCGAGCAGCATGAACACCATCAGTGCCGGTGGCGGCCTCGCCACAAGAGTTGCGCCAAGCCGAGCGGATCCACGCACCGGCGCGGCCAGTCCACCCAGGCCATCGGCCTTCTTCCACGCCCCGCACACACTCGCGCAACGCAGCAACGACAACGGCGGGTTTGGTGCCGAGGGTTGCTGGGCTGACGCAGAGCCGGACATCCGACTCGGCTCTTTTGCCCTGGGCCCAGCCGGGAGGACAGGCCCCCGCCCTCCCGAGGGGGGGCGTCCCCGAGTCCATTCTATCGGCCCCCACCGACAAAAACGCTGGTGAGAACCTCCGGAGGGGCAGTTATCCACAACCCGGAAGAGTGATTGCGGCGGAGGCGGCAGAGTCAGCCGCGGAGCGGTTACAGCTGGACAGAAGGCCTCGTGAGCGCCCAGGATCAGGGCCCGCGACACGAGCCGCCGGACAGATGCCTCCCCAGCCAAGGCCCGTGCCCACTACGGCACAGGCCCTAGCAAACTCCGGGCGGGCCTACGCGAGCGGAACCGCGCAAGGGGGGCTCAACTTTCGCCCCGGCACTTGCCCGCGCCCACGGCAGGAGCCCCGGACAGAGGCCGCTCCCGGCAGAGGCCTCCTGAGACAGGGCCTGCCCTGGACAGAGCCCACTCAAGACAAGGTCCGCCTGAAACAGCGCCCCCGAGACACGGCCCGCCTCGGACATAGCCGTCCCCCGACAGGGCCCGCGCCCACGACAAGGGCCCTAAGACAGGGTCCGCGACCCGCACTCGACCCGCGAGGGCTCGCGCCCACGACCGGGGCTCCGGACAGAGCCCACTCAAGACACGGTCCGACCGAATAGAGCCCATCCAAGACAGAGCCCACACCCCCAAAACGCAGACCTACGTAAACGTCCTCGGTCGGATCGAGTTTGCCCTGTCCACCAGTGCAACTCGGTCCTCCGTCGACCCCGCCAGTCGCGCCAACGTGCGGTAGCACCGTTCCAACCCGAAGCGCACATCGCGCTCCTCCAGCGCGTACCCCAGGACCTTCGAGGTTTCCGCCGGGGAAGGGGCGGAGGGCGTGCGAAGCCAGTCGTACGCGGCTTCGAGGACTTCGGCGGACAGGCGGGTTCGGCGTTCGGCGTCGAGGTTGAGGCGTTCGAGGCGCAGGGAGGCGTCGAGGAGGTCCTGTTCGGAGATGCGGGACTGCTCGGAGGCGGCGCCAGATTGGGTTTTGATCTTGATGGCGGCGACCTGGGCGTCGATGTAGTGCGTGGAGGTGGCGGGGACCATCTCCAGGACCTCGACGGCGCCGGCGCGGGCGCCCTGGGCCAGGTAGACGCGGGCGAGGCCGAAGGCGGCGCTGACGTAAGTCCGGTCAGTGCGCCAGACCAGTTCGTAGTAGCGCGCGGCGCCGAAGTAGTCGCCGACGCCCTCGGCGCTCACCGCCAAGGCGAGCTTCGGCGCGATTTCGCCGGGGAGGTCGTCGTAGACGGCTTCGAAGGCGACGTGGGCGACGCGCGGGCGGGCGCCGGCCAGCTCGATGAGGCCGCGGTACCAGTCGATGCGCCAGTCGTGCGGGAAACCGTTGCGGATGGCCAGGTACTGGGCCGCCTGGAGCTGGCGCTGGGCTTCCACGAACTCGCCCAGCTCGATGCGCGCGCGGACGATGCGCAGGCGCACCTCGATGGACTCGCGCGGAGCGCCGGCGAGGGCTTCGATGGCTTCGCGCGGGTCGAGGGCGGTGGTGGTCGCCAGGACGCCGGCCGCGGGGTCGTCCGTGTCGACCTGCGGGATCGGCAGGCCGGCGACAACCTCGGCGGGCTCGGGCAGCGGCACGCTCGTGCCGGCTTCGGGGACGACGAGGTGCACGCCGAACGCGCGGCTCTCCGGCCCGAAGACCGTCGACGCGGCCGGCCGCGGTTTGCCCGTGCCGAGCGCCATGATCTCGCGCAGCACGCCCGTGAGCTGGTCGGCCATGTCCTCGGCGGCGAGGAAGCGACGGTCGGGGTCGACGTGCGTCGCGCGCTTGAGGAAGCGGTAGTACGAACCGAAAAGCGCGAACAGCGGCACGGCGTCGGGACCGGGCAGCGACGACTTGAACTTCGTGGTGTAGCCCTGGAACTCGAAGCTCAGCACGGCGAGCGTCCGGCCGACGGTGTAGAGGTCGCTCGAAATCGACGCGCCCTGCGTCGCCAGCTCGGGCGCGCTGTAGCCGGTGGTGAAGAACAGCGGGCTCTCGTAGTCGTCGAGCCGCCGGACGGCGCCCAGGTCGATCAGCTTGAGCTGCTCGTGGGTCTGGATGACGTTGTCCGGCTTGAGGTCGCAGTAGAGCAGGCCCTGGCTGTGGAGGTAGCCGAGCGCGGGGAGGATCTCGAGGCCGTACGCGATGACCTGCCCGATCGGCAACGGCTCCGGCCGCTTGCTCTCCCGGTGGTGCTGCAGCGCGAGCTGCCGCAGCGACTGGCCGCCGACGTACTCCATCACGATGTAGCCGACGGAGTTGCCGGTCTGCGCGTCCGGGTGCTGCACGAAATTGTGGATCTTGACGATGTTCGGGTGCTCGACCTCGGCGAGGAACCGCATCTCGTTGGCGGCGGCGGCCATCGCGGTCGCGTCGCCCGTGTCGATCAAGCCCTTGAGGACGACCCAGCGATCGGAGACGTTGTGGTCCTGCGCGAGGTAGATCCAGCCGAGGCCGCCGTACGCGAGAGCGCCGAGCACTTCGTACTGGCCGCCGACGAGCTCGTGGGGCTGAAGCTTCGGCAGGAACGAGAAGGACGTGCCGCAGTTGTCGCACTTGCCTTCGGGGGTGGCGGGTTTGCCGTCCTTGGCGCGGCCGACCTTCGCGCCGCAGTTGCCGCAGAAGCGTTTTTCCTCGGAGACGACGGGGTTCGCGAGCACGGCCGTCGCGGGGTCGCGGTACGGCACGGGCGGAACGTCGATGAGCCCGGCGCCGAGACGGCCGCGGCGGGAGCGCCGGCTGGAGGTCCGGGAGCCGGTGCGGCGCGAGGTGCCGGGGAACGAGCCGGTGCCGCTGCCCTGGGAACCCTGGGAACCGCCTTCGCTGCGAGTGCCCGTGCCGTGGCCTTCACTGCGACTCGCGGCGACGACGCTGTCCGTGCCCGGATCCGGCAACGACTCCTGCGGCTGCAGACGCGGCGACGGCGGCATGATGCTCTGCGTACCGGGGCTCGGGTTGGCAAGGACGCTGGTGGGCATCGGCGCCGCCGGATCGACGGGCGCGACCGGCTGCTGCGACTGCGGGAGGATGACCGGAGCCAGGTCACCCGGGGGTCGGGTGGGATCTTCCGGCTTGGCTTCGGGGTTTTCGGCGTGGGCGGGGTCTTGCTGCGGACCTGATTCTTGCTGCTGGGCGGCGTCGGTCGCGTTCGGTTCGGCCACGCGGTTGGCCTGCTCGGACGGCTGGCGGCTGCTCAGGTTCGGGTCCGCGGCTTCGCTGTTGCGGTTTCCGGCGTCGGACGGCTGCTGCGCGGAGCTTTCCGGGGTGCGGGTTCCTTGTCCTGGTTGGACTTGCTTCCAGGGGATCGCTGAGTCAGCGGGGCGACCCGGCTGCGAAGACGTGCCCGGGTTCTGGGTGCCGGTGGCGCCCGGCTCAGCGGCGCGGTTCGGCTGAGCGGAAATGCCCTGGCCCGGGGTGCCGGTCACGCCTGGGTCCGCCGGGCGGCCGGGCTGCGAAGAGGGCTCGGCGACGCGGTTGGGCTGCTCGGGAGCCGGTCGGCCGGGAGCGTACTGCCCGCCGGGGTACGGCTGGCCCTGGGTTCCAGGGCGGGCGGGGTGGCGCTGCTGGCCCGTGTGGGACGGGGGCGGGTAGCCGGGTGTCTGGGGGTACGCGCGGGCTTGGGACTGCGGGGATTGCGGGTGCGGCGGGTAGGGCTGGTTCTGCGACGGGGGCTGCTGGCCGTAGGGAGGCTGGGGGTAGCCGGGTTGCCCCTGCTGGCCCGGGCCCTGCTGACCGGGAGCGCCCGGCATCTGCTGGCCTGAACCAGGCTGCCCCTGGCCACCCTGCGGCTGACCGGGCTGGCCCGGACCACCTTGGTACGGCTGCTGCACCCCCTGCACGGGGGTCTGCGGGCGGTAGACCGGAGTGTTGATCACGGTCGGCGACTCGGGGTCCGGCCGAGCGGCCGGGTCGAGGCGGCCGGACACCGACGGCTCCGGCGTGTCCCAGCGAACCGGCGGCGGCGGAGTCCACGAGGGCGTCTCGGCACCCGCGTTCTCGTCCGGCGCGGCGTGCCGAGGACGGCGCGGCTCCTCCGACACAACTACCTCCCGAGATCCCCGCGGAAAAAGTCCCTCATTGATCCTAGTCGGGCACCGCGAAGCCGGGGCCCAGACGCCTCAGGTCCGCCCGAAGGGACCTGCCGCACCCCGGCGCTCGGCCGACGGAACCGCCTGCGGAGCTGGGAACCGGCGCGACTGGACCACTCGCGGACGGATTCGGGTCGACCGGTCCGGTCGCGCGCGCCGCAGCCACCGGTCCAGTCGCGCGCCCGGACCGGTGCGGCCGGTCCGCTCACTCGCAGCGGTGACCCGAACGGTCCCCTCGCACGGTTTGAGCGGCGCAAGCGGTCCATTCGCGCGGGCCTGCCCGGCGCGAGAGGTCCAGTCGCGCGGCGCATCGGACTACTTGTAGTTCGGCGAAGGCGGTGTGGCCGGGCCGAGGCGGGCGCCGACCCATTTCTGGTAGCTGGCGGCCCACGTGCCGTTGGTGCGGGTGGTTTCGAGGACCGAGTTGACGTAGCGGACGAGGTCCGGCTGGTCCTTGGGGATGCCGATGCCGTAGTTCTCCGTGGTCATGGGGGCGCCGGCGACCTTGACGGTGGGGTCTTGGGCGGCCATGCCCGCGAGGATGGTGTCGTCGGTGGAGACGGCGTCGACCTGGTGTTGCTGGAGCATGATGAGGCAGTCGGACCAGTTGTCGACCGAGACGGCGGTGGGGTGGGCCGGATCGGTGGCGATTTTGGCCAGCGAGGTCGACTGTTTGGTGGCGCAGACGCGCTTGCCCTTGAGGTCCGACAGGGATTCGGCGTTGGAGGCCTTGGGCACCAGGATCTTCTGGCCGGCGACGTAGTACACCGACGAGAAAGCCACGTCCTTCAACCGCGCGCACGTGATCGAGTACGTCCGGACGACGATGTCGACCTGGTGATCCTTCAGCACCTGCTCGCGTTGCGACGAAGCGATCGCCCGGAACTGCACGTGGCCCTCGGCGGAGCCGAAGATCGCGGCGGCGATCTGGTTGACCATGTCGATGTCGAAGCCCTCGAGGTTGCCCGTCTTGGGGTTCCGGAAGCCGAACAGGTACGTGGTCTGGTCGACGCCCGCGATCAGCTTGCCGCGGGCCTTGATCTTCGCCACCGAGGGCGACGACGCGGACGCGCCGGCCGGCGACAGGCTGGCCGTCGGGTCGCAGCTGGTGTCGGACGAGCCGCCGGCGGAGGCGTCGGGGCCGCTGACGCCCGCGGGCATCGGCCAGGCCGCGTCACTCACCGGGGCCAGGTCGATCGGCTGAGCTGCCGAGCCGCACGCGGTGGCCAATACCGCGACCACTGCCAATGCGGCTGCCCGGAACAAGTGACGCGACCGAATCACCGGTACTCCCTCAATCTCCGCCGTCTGCAGGTCACGCTGCCGGCTGCCGTCGATCTCCGTCTCACGCGCGCACCCGACGTCACCGGTACTCCCGCAGACGTTCCCGGACGCCGACCGTCACGCCGCCCGCCGCGAGCACCGCGAGGGCGCCGACACCGGGGGCCAGGGCCGTCAACGCGTTGCCGCCGGCCTGGGTGTCGTCCAGGAACTCCTGGCGGCACACCTCGATGGCGTCCTGGAGGTTGGCGTCAAGGCGCGCGAACGCGGCCGCGGCACTGCCTTGACTGACGGACGTCGCGAAATCGACGGCCTGCTGGTACTGCCCGGAATCGTCCAGCTTGCGGACTTCCAGGTGGGCCAGCGACCACTCGCGTGCGGCTTGTTCGGCGGCCTCGATCTTCTGCTGGCCGGGCGTGCCGGCGGCGAGGTCACGGGCCTGGCCGAGCAGGCCGCCTTGGCCGTCGGCGCCGACGAGCTGCTCGGCGAGCTTGATGAACTGCTGTTCGTAGCTGGCTCCGTCGCCGCGGGCGACCAGGGTCAACGTCTCGTCGGCGCGGGCCTGCAGGGCGGCGATGCGCGCGCGGGCGAGCACGTCGACCTGCGAGCTGCCGTCGGTCTTGCCCGCGCCGACCAGGCTGCCCTGCACGACGAGCGCCACCGCGCCCCACAGCATCGACAGCACGATGCACGCCGTCGCCACCAGCAAGCCGATGTTGATGACACGGTTGGTCTTGCGCGTGAGGTACACCTGCGTGACGACCAGCGCCGCCGCCAGCACCAGCAACAGCGCGACGGCCGCCCACGGGAACCCGGTGCTGTCGTCCTGCTCGGCGGCGAGCTTGTCGGTGTCCGCGCGGTACAGCGCTTCGGCCGCGGGCAGGATCGTCGTCCGCATCAGCTGCGAAGCCTCGCGAAGGTACGAAGCACCCGAAGGGAAGCCCTGACGGTTGTTCGCCCGCGCCGTCTCGACGATCCCGGTGTACACGGGGATCTTCTGGTTCAGGATGTCCACCTGGTGAGCGGCGTCACCCACATCAGCGGTGTCCGACGCGGCCTTCGCCAGCGCCGAACCGGCCTCCGCGATGTCCTGCTCGTACTTCTTGCGTAGCTCCGGCGGCTCGGTGCCCACCGACAGGAACGTGGTCGCCGCCGTCGCGTCCGCGTCGGACAGCGAGCGGAACACCTGCTGCGCCGCCGACGCGAGCGGTTCGCGGTAGCTGATCAGGCCGGAGATGGTGTCGTCCTTGTTCTGCGCCGACAGCGTGCCCACGAGCCCCGCCACCAGCGACAGCAACACCAACCCCACCGCGATCACCGAAAGCCGGCCCGGCGTGGTCGCCGCCGATCTCACGACCGCGCGCACCGCCTGGCCCGGCAGCTCCAGCAAGCCCGCGATGCCGCTGCGGCCCTCCGGTTCCTCAGGCGGGGGCGCGGAAGCACCCGTACCGCCAGTGCCCGCAGACGTCTCCGGCCGCGTCACCGTGCTGGTCATCCCCGATCCTCCCCGTACGCCACCCGCAGAAGGTAGCCGGTCGCGGAGCGCCGGGCGAACCTCACCCGGAAGGTGTCACCAGCACGTGATCTCGATCAGCGCCCGGCAGGGGAAGCAGCAGCCGCCAAGAACGCGGTCCAGGCTTCAGCCGAAACGGTGAGGTGACCCGCACCACGATCCTTCGTGTCCCGCACGCCGATCTCGATCGACGGGGTGGCGGTCACCTCAACGCAGTTCGCCTGAGTAGTGCTGTAGGAGCTCTTGCTCCAGGCCCCAACCTCAACGCAGTTGGCCTGGTCAGTGCTGGAAGAACTCTTGCGCCAAACGGGCTGAAACCCGGGGGTCATCATGGTGATTGCTCCTCCTGTGTCGGCACGCCGATCGTATCGGCAATCAGCCGAGAGGAGTCCTCTGGTGACATGGCGATGGCACGAAGCTCACGCCAGGCAAGACGAATACTGCTGACCAGGTCTGTTTCTTCGAGGAAGCTGCTGGTGCCTCGGCTCTCCACGTAGGCGAGGGCGGGTTCGTCGGCGTACTCCAGGACCACGAACGGTCCGGTCAGGCCGGGGTGCGGTGTCGCAGCGAACGGAACCACCTGAATCGTGACGTTGGAACGGCGGCCCATCCGCAATAGATGTTCCAGCTGCGCAGCCATGATCTCAGAGCCGCCAACCGATCTCCGCAACACCATTTCTTCGAGAAGCAGATGCACTGCGGGCCCATCTCGGCGACTCACGATCGTCTGACGAGTGGCGCGCGCGGCAAGCAACCGCTCGACCTCGTGGTCGGCGAGCTGCGAGTTGACTCCATGAATCAGGGCTCGCGAGTATTCGGGAATCTGCGCCAGCCCCGGAACCACCATCGTCTCGAAGTTCGAGATCGCAGAGGCAGTCTCCTCGAAGCGAATCAGGTCCTTCCAGCGCGGCGGTAGCGGTCCGTTCGTCTCGTGCCAGTTGCGTTGTTCGCCGTCGCGGAGAAGCTCCAGCAGCTCTTGGCGTTTGTCCTGCGGTGCGCGCAAGAAGCCGAGGATGGCGGAGACGTCGTCGGCGTACAGGCCGCGGTCGCCGGTCTCCATGCGGCTGATCTTGCTCTCCGAGAAGCCGAGGCCGTCGGAAACCTCTTTGCACGTCATGCCCGCCGCCATGCGCAGCGTCCGCAGCTCCGCGGAGACCCGGCGCTGCCGCACCGATGTTCGCTTGGTCATGGTGCACACCATCGCCGCTTGCCACGCGGGCAAGAAAGATCACTCACACCAATGGTGGTTGCGCGTACGCGGGGCAACCCGCGCGTGCCACTGCTTCGCAGGCCAAAACTAGCCCGCTACAGCAGATCCGTCAGGTCCGTGCACGACGACTTCGAGGTTGTCGGCGAACCGGTACGGCCGCCCCACGATGATCCCGCCGACGATCCGCCGCAGCCGCGAAACCTCGGCGCGGACGGTGAGCGTGCGCGTCGCGTCGCCGAACAAGACGGACGACAATTGTGAGGCGCTGCAGCCGTTTCGGTGGGTGGCGAGGGCGTGCAGGAGCTGTGCGTGACGCGGGGAGACGCGGTGGGTCCATTCGCTCGTGGCGCCGTAAACCGTGAGCATCGGTTCGCCGGGGACGCGCAGGTCCAGGGAAACCCGGATCGGTGGCGCGGCTTCGGAGTCGGCCAGGCGGATGAGCCAGCCGCCGGGCAGTGGTTCGACCACGCAGTGGCCGTGGGCCGGCAGCCACAGCGGACCCGGCCCCACGGACGCGGGCAGCGGCAGCCGGCCGGCGGGCGCCAAGCCGGTGGCGGCGGCGATCCAGCCGTGTGGATCGGTGACCAGCGCGCGGCCGGAAACCTTGGCCAGCAAGGGAACTGCGATGCCGCGCAGGCGTTCGAGGTCGGTCAGGTGCGAGGTGCGCAGCTGGGACTCGGCGAGGCGGCCGACGGCGTCGACGAGGGCGAGGGTGGTGGCGTGGACCGTCGAGGCGGGGCCGGAGAGGTCGACGACGCCGAGGAGCCGGCCGTCGCGGGGATCGTGCAGCGGGGCGGCGGCACAGGTCCAGTCGTGCTGGGCGCGGACGTAGTGCTCGGCGGAGTAGACCTGCACCGGCCGCCGGGCGACGAGCGCCGTGCCGATGGCGTTGGTGCCGACGGCTTCTTCCTGCCAGTCGACGCCCTCCACGAACCCGAGGCGGTCGGCGCGGCGGCGGACCGGGACGGAGCCGTCGCGCCAGAGGACGTGGCCGGCGGCGTCGACGATCACCATGATGTGCGCGGCCTGATCGGCCAAGCTCAGCAGGCCGCCGCGCAGGATCGGCAGCAGGGGCGCGAGTCCGCTTTCGCGGCGGCGTTCTTCGAGCTCGGCGACGTCGAGCACCGGCGACGACGCGCCACGGTCCGGATCGACGCCGAGCGCCTGCACCCGCGACCATGACTCGCTGATCACCGACCGCGGCGCACTGGGCAGCTCTTCGCCGGCGATGGCTGCCTCGTGGACGCGGGCGAGAGCGCGCGCGTGCCGCCGGGGGTCGACCCCGACCGGCAACGCTGCCTCGAGGTGCTGCTGGCCCAACCACCGCTCCTCGTCCGACTCCCCCAACGCACCCAACGCCACATTGGGGTGCTCCTCACCCGGCTTCCGGCGCCAGTGTGCCGGTGAGCGGGCCGTGATCGGAAGAGGCGGTGACTTCACCGACAGAGTCGATCAAGGGCGTAACGGCGTCGATCTCGGCCGTGACGATCCCTCCGTCGCTCTCCCGGCAACCTCGACCACGGCTTCGACCACGGCCGACGGTTTCTCCAAGTGCACCAGGTGGCCGGCGCCTTCGACGCGGTGGACGTCCGGGAGACCGGCGGCGTTTTCGGCCGGGAGCACGGCGTCTTCACTGCCCCAGACCACGGTGACCGGGCCGCCGTACTGCGCCAGGAGCGGGGCGACGTGCAGAGCCGGGCTGTCGTCGTCTTCGAGCAGGGTGGTGAGGAGCTTCTCCAGGACGCGGTCGACGCCGTCGAGGCGTTTGTACTTGAGGAGGTCGTCGGCGAGACGGCGCGTGACCAGGTCCGGGTCGGCGAAGAGGGCACCCAGGTGCGGTTTCAGCTCTCGCCTCGACGTGGCGGTGGCGAACCCGCGCAGGTAACCCGCGTTGATGCGGTCGCCGAAGCCCGCCGGGGCCACCAGCGTCAGCGAAGAGACCTTCGCGGGTTGCGCCGCGGCGGCGGCCACGACGACGGCGCCGCCGAGCGAGTGGCCGACGAGGTGCGCTCGGGTGACGTTGAGTGTTTCCAGGAAGCCGAGGACGGCGTTGGCGAGGGTGGTGAGCGAGCCGTCGCCGACGTCCTTGGTGGACTCACCGTGACCGGGGAGGTCGAGGGCGTGGACGGTGCGGCCGTCGGCGAGCGGCTCCTGGACGAAGAGCCAGGAGTTCTTGTCGCCGCCGTAGCCGTGGACGAGGACGACAACCTCGCCGTCCGCACCACCACCGTCACCGAGCGTGGCGTAGCTGAGCTTGCGGCCGTCGACCTCGACGGTGCCGGTGACCGGTCCCGCCGCCTCCTCGACCACGCCTTCGGCCAGCTCCCGCAACGCGACCTCAGCGGCTTCGTCGACCTCGGCGTCGGCGACGGAGGCGGGCGCGACCAGGGCGATCGTGGCGCCGACGGGCACGTCCTCCCCCGCCGGCGCGATCACCCGGCGCAGCACGCCGGAGCCCGGGGACTCCAGCGTGCCGGTGATCTTGTCGGTGTCGATGTCGACGAGATCGTCACCCTCGGTGATCTCGTCGCCTTCGGCGGCGAGCCAGTCGGTGATGCGGCCCGTCTTCATCGACAAGCCCCACTTGGGCATGGTGACGCGCTGGATGTCGGCCATCAGCGAGTCCAGCCGACCACGGCTTTCGCCGCGTTGACCACCTGCTGGGGGCCCGGGATGTAGAGGTCTTCGAGCGCGTCGGAGAAGGGCACGGGCGTGTGCGGCGGCGTGACCATCTCGATCGGCGCCCGCAGCGACGCGAACCCTTCACGGGCCACGAGCGCGGAAATGTCCGTGGCGAGGTTGCAGCGCGGGGAAGCCTCGTCGACGATCACGAGGCGGCCGGTGTTCTCGACGCTTTCGAGGATCGTCTCGGTGTCGAGGGGACTGGTCGTGCGCGGGTCGATCACCTCGGCCTCGATGCCGCTTTCGAACAGCTCGTGCGCGGCTTCCTCGGCGACACCGACCATGCGGCCGATCGCGACGATGGTGATGTCACCGCCGTCGCGCAGGACATTGGCTTCGCCGAACGGAATCGTGTAGCTGTCTTCGGGGACTTCGCCGGTGGTGTCGTAAAGCGCCTTGTGCTCGCAGAAGATCACCGGGTCGTCGTCGCGAATGGACTGGATGAGCAGGCCCTTGGCCTCGTACGGGCTGGAGGGCACCACGACCTTGAGGCCCGGGATGTGCGTGAAGATCGGGTACAGGCACTGGGAATGCTGGGCGGCCGCCCGCAGGCCCGCGCCGTACATCGTGCGGATCACCACGGGCGTGCGCGCGTTGCCGCCGAACATGTAGCGGAACTTGGCTGCCTGGTTGAAGATCTGGTCGAAGCAGACGCCCATGAAGTCGATGAACATCAGCTCGGCCACGGGCCGCTGGCCGGCCGTCGCGGCGCCGATGGCCGCGCCGATGAAGGCCGACTCCGAAATCGGCGTGTCGAGCACGCGACCCGGGAAGCGGTGGTAAAGCCCTTTGGTGACACCGAGAACGCCGCCCCACGCGTCGTCCTCACCGGGGCTGCCCGCGCCGCCGGCGTTGTCCTCGCCCATCACGATAACCGACTCGTCGCGCTGCATCTCCTGCGCGAGGGCCTCGTTGATCGCTTCGCGGTAGCTGATCGTGCGTGCCATGACTCGCGCTCCCTTCAGTACGAGACGTAGACGTCGGTCTCCAAGTCGGCTCGGGTGGGTTTCGGTGCGGCTTTGGCTTCCGCCACGGCTTCTTCGACGAGTTTCGCGACTTCGGTGTCGACCTCGTCGAGGCTTTCCGCGGACAGCTCGCCGCTTTCGACGACGCGCGTGCGGAAGCGCTTGAGGCAGTCGAGGTTTTCGCGGGCGTTTGCGACCTCGTCGGCGCGGTAGCTCTGCTGGTCGCCTTCGAAGTGGCCGAAGTAGCGCGTGAACTTCACTTCCAGGAGCGTGGGACCGCCGCCGTTGCGGGCGCGGTCGATGGCCTCGCCGGCGGCTTCGGTGACGGCGAAGAAGTCGTAGCCGTCGACGATCACGCCCGGCATGCCGAAGCCCGCGGCGCGGTCGGCGATGTTGTCCGAGGCCACCGACCAGGTGCTGGACGTGGCTTCGGCGTAGCCGTTGTTCTCGGCGACGAAAAGCGCGGGCAGGTTCCAGACGGACGCGAGGTTGAGGGCTTCGAGCGTGGTGCCCTGGTTGCTGGCGCCGTCTCCGAAGAAGGCGACGCCGACGCCACCGGTCCCCTGCTGCTTCGCGGCGAGCGCGGTGCCGCAGATGAGCGGTGGGCCGCCGCCGACGATGCCGTTGGCGCCGAGCATGCCCTTCGACAGGTCGGCGATGTGCATCGAGCCGCCCTTGCCGTGACAAGATCCCGTGGTGCGGCCGTAGATCTCGGCCATCATGGCCTTCACGTCCACGCCCTTGGCGATGCAGTGGCCGTGGCCGCGGTGGGTGCTGGCGATGGTGTCGCGGCGGTCGAGATGGCGGCAGACGCCGGCGGCCGAGGCCTCCTCGCCGGCGTAGAGGTGGACGAAGCCGGGGATGTCGCCGCTGGCGAACTCCTCGTGCACGCGTTCCTCGAACGCGCGGATCGTGCGCATGGTGCGATAGGCCTCCAGCAAGGTTTCCGTCATCGTCGACGCTCCTTATTCGGTTCGTTCGCGGACGTGGTGCGCAACAACCCCCGTCTGGCCGCTTCGGCCATCACCGCGCGGACGTCGACGCACCACGGCCCATCGGACCGGAGCTCGACGTACGCGCTCTCCCCTGGCTTGAGTTCGAGCTCGCGCTCTCCGTCGACGGCGATCACGCCACCGCCGGCGGCGAGGTCCACGCGCATGCCCTGCTGGAGCACGCCCCAGCCGCGCACGCCGACGGCTTTCACCAGGCCGGGGGCGATGGGCGCGTGGACCACGTGCGGGGTGACGCCGACGGGCCCGAGCTTGAGGGCGACGCCGTCGGCGCTGGACCGCGGGCTCGGGCAGAGCTGGCCCGCGATGCTGGACAGGCCGATGCCGTCGGGCTCGGCGAAGGTGCAGTAGAGCTCGGTGAGCGACGCGGGATCCCACAGCGCCTTCGCACCGACGTGCTTGCTCAGGGTCACGGCGACGTCCACCAGAGCGATCTCGCGGCGCGCCTTGGTGACGACTTCGAGCTTGCTCACGCGGTGGGTGACCAGGTCGGGGTCGATCTGACCGCTCGCGATGAAGCCGGCTGCGAGACCCGCGACGGTGGCTTCGCGCATCTGCGGGAAGGCGTTGTTGGTGCCGGTGGACAGCGCGAGCAGCGGCACCTCGCCACACGCCTTCGCGGCGACCCGGGCCGTGCCGTCGCCGCCGAGGCACACGATCACGCCGGCGCCCGCATCTACCATGCGGCGGACGGCGTTCATCGTGTCCTCCGCGGTGCCCGTGAGCGGGTCTTTGTCGCAGAACTCGACACCCGGCAGCGGATGGCGCCCGAGCTGCCGGAGAACGGCTGCGGAAATGCCACCGAGGTCCGTGGAAACGAGCGTTCTCCCCACGCCCGTGATGGCCAGCGAGGCCAGCACGCGCTGGACCATGTTGGCCTTCTCGGCCGTCGGGAACACGGACGCCTGCGCCACCAGCCGTCGGATGTCCCGCCCCGACGCCGGGTTGGCAACGATGCCCGCCACACCTGGGCCCACCACAGATCTCCTTGTCCTGCTTGTGCCGGTTCAGCAGACCGTGTGAAGCGGGATAGGGGAAGGGTTGCGGAGGGTTGCAGCTCGAATGCTCACCCGGACGGCCCAGTACTTCGGCCGGGGGAATCACCCAGCCGAGGCAGGGGATGAAGGGGCACACCGCGCGGCAGGACGCGCGCGATCCGGTGACGCGGCCCGGCAAACGGGTCGATCGTGTTAGACCGACCGGTAAATCCCTTACCCGGAAAGCGGTGAGCATGAAGATCGGTGTCGGAATCCCGAACCAGGTGCGCGACGTCCGCCCGCAGGTCATCCCCGAATGGGCGGCGCAGGCCGAGGAGGCGGGATTCTCGTCGCTGGCCACCGTCGGCCGGATCGCCTACCCCGGCGTGATGGACACGGTGGCACTGGCCGCGGCGGCGGGCGCGACCAAGTCGATCGGGCTCATGAGCGGTGTCCTGCTGGCGACGGTGTGGCCGGCGCCGTTGCTGGCGAAGGAACTCGCCGCCATCGACGGCGTTTCCGGCGGCCGGCTGACCGTCGGCTTCGGGATCGGCATCCGCCCGGACGACTTCGTCGTGGACGGACTCGGCACCAAGGGCCTCGGGGCGCGCATCGACCGCGACCTCGAGACGTACCGTTCGATGTGGACAGGACAGCCGGTCGGTGGCGGTGCCAACCCGGGCGTGCCGGCCGAGACCCGCGAGGTGCCGATGCTCTTCGGCGGCATGGCGCCGGCGTCGTTCGCGCGCATGGCCAAGTGGGGCCAGGGTTACGTCGGCGGCTCGGCTCCGGCGCAGTTCGTAGCCGGGCACTTCGAGCAGGCCCGCGCCGCGTGGAAGGACTCCGGCCGCGCCGGTGAGCCCTACCTGGTGGCGCTGGCCTACTTCGCGCTCGGCGACCCCGACCAGGGCCGGGCGAACGTGGGCGACTACTACGCCGGCGCGGGCGAATTCACCGAGCTCGCCGTGTCCGGCCTGTGCGGGACGCCCGAAAAGCTGAAGGCGACCATGACGTCGTTCGCCGACCTCGGCGTGGACGAGCTGATCTTCAACCCGGGCACCGACGACGTGGCCGACGTCAAGCGGCTCGCGGACGCCGTGCTCTGATCGGCTGATTCCGATCGGCTAGACGAGTGCCACGGTGCCTTCGTAGGTGTAACCCGCTTCTTCGACGGCACCGCGGACGGCGTCCTCGCTGAGCTCTTGGGCGCTGCGCACGACGACGCGGCCGGTTTCGACGTCGACCTCGACGCTTTCGACGCCCGGAAGTTCGGTGATTTCCTCGGTGACCGACTGTGCACAGTGGCCGCAGGACATCCCGGAGACGGTGTAGCCGTTCTCGATCATGGCGCGCAGCCTACGAGGTCCACGTCGGACACGATCGGGTGATAGCAGGGTGAGCCGGAGGCACGGAAGTCGTTGTCCGGCAAGGGAAACCAGATCGTGGGACAACCCCGGCGCAGCGCGCAACGGTATGGCGTACGACAGCGTTGACATACGAAAAGGGCCGCCACCCGTAGCGTGGGTGACGGCCCCTTCACGAAGGTCTAGGTCAGATGACGGTGACCGACGTGGCCTGCGGGCCCTTCTGGCCCTGGCCGATCTCGAACTCCACGCGAGCGTTCTCTTCGAGGCTCTTGAAGCCGCTACCCTGGATCTCGCTGTAGTGAACGAAGACGTCGCCGCCACCGTTGTCGGGGGTGATGAAGCCGAACCCCTTCTCGGAGTTGAACCACTTCACAGTGCCCTGAGTCATTAAATATCTCCATACATAACACCAAACGGGAAGCCACATCAGCATCCCGGGTCAAACCCGGGCGGTTTGCTTCCTCGAGTGAGGAGACACTACGCCCGCTGAAATCTGCGAGCGTGACTCACAAAAATCGAGACCATCTAAAGTAAAGCACAGCTCGTGGCACAGGGACAACCCGAGTCACCCGCGCTCACCCTCGTGACCAGGCCGGAGCCGGGCCGGGGTGAGCTATTCGCCACTCGCCGGACGCAGACCGCCTCCGAACGGCGAACGCCAGCCGGCGTCCTGGTCACCGACCACGACGGCCACGTCGTGGGCCTCCGCGACGGCGCTGAACAGCACCGGCACGACACCCGAGGTCTCGCGGACCTGCTCCGTCGCCGTGCGCGCCCCGGCGGCGCGCGCCGCGGCGGTGCGGGCTGACGAACCACGTGAAACCGTGGTCTTTTCGTCGGCCATGTTGAACTCCCCTCGTTCCCACCCGCCTCCCAGCGGGCGATGCCGTGATGATGTCATCCGGCACCGACAGAAACCGGCTGTTCCCGTCCGGACCAGACCACTGAATCGGTAACCCTCGCGCCACGGAAGCTGATCCGTGCGCGCGGCGCGTCCCGATACGACCGTGCATGTGACTCTGCCGGATCCCGGTTCTCCCGCGAACCCCTGGGAACACCGCCAGGCTACCGGAGCCACCCCCCTGCGGCCACTGAACTCTCCCGGCGTTTCCTGTTGCGCGCCGGAGGAAAATCACTGCCCGGGCGATTGCGGGCGAACCGCGCTCAGCAAAGTGCTCAGGCGGACGTCCGGCGTTACGACGTCCGGGTCCGTCCTCACATCGATCACACACGGACGCTGGCGCACCAACGCACTCGCGACGATCGCTTCGAGCTCTTCGCGATCGTCCACCGTGTACCCGGCAGCGCCGAGCCCGCGCGCCCACGACGCGAAGTCCGTGAGCGGAATCGTGACGCCGGAGAGCCGCCCGTGTGCACGGGCCTGGTGCATGGCCAATGCCCCGTGGACGCCGTTCTGAAACACGACCACCATCACCGGCGCGCGGTAGCGGACGGCGGTCTCGATCTCCTGGCCCGTCATGAGGGTGCCGGCGTCGCCGACCATCGCGACGACGGCGCGGCGCGGTTCGGCGAGCTTGGCCGCGATGGCAGCGGGCACGGCGTAGCCCATGGCCGCGTTGCTCGGGCCGAGCTGGCTGCGCGGTGCGGTGAAGCACCAGTAGCGGTGCATGAACTGCGCGAAGTTGCCCGCGTCACTCGTGACGATCGTGTCCTCGGGCGCGAGCTTGCGCAGGGCGCGGATCACGTCGACGGGGTGCACGCGCGTGTTGCCGCTCGTGTCGGGCGGGGTCATGAAGGTGTGCACGGCGGCGTTGGCCGCCGATGCCCGACGCGCGCGCGGCGTCGCGATCGTGCGCAGCTCACGCAGGAACGGCTCGACCTCGGAGTCGACGCGGAAGGTGAGGCCGCGGCGACGCTGCTCGTCGATACCGGTGCCGACCAGCACGAGCGTCTGCTGGGCCGTCGGGTAGCGGTAACCCTGGGTGGTCACCTCGTCGAGCTGGGTGCCGAGGGCGAGCACGAGGTCGGCGCGTTCGAGGGCGTCGAGTTGACGCGCGGGGATGCCGAGGCCGAGGTGGCCGGCGTAACGCGCGTGCGTCTCGGGGAAGGCGTCCTGGCGGCGGAAGGCGTTGTAGACAGGCAGGGCGAGCTCGTCGGCGACGGCGATCAGCTCGTCGCGCGCCGAACGCGCGCGGCCGCCGACGATGACCACCGGGTAGCGGGCCTCGTCGACGAGCCCGGCGACGGCTTCGGCCGAACGGCCCAGCGTGCCCGTGACCGGCGGGCGCACCTTGGCCACCGGCTTGGCCGAGTCGTACGGCACTCCCCACGCGTCGCTGGGCACGCCGAGCACGACCGGTCCCGGACGACCTTCGCGACAGCGCGTGAGCGCTTCGGCGAGCAAGCCCGGCACCGCGTCGGGGTCTTCGGCGCGCACGCACCACTTCGCGATGGACTCGAACATCGCCGTGAGGTCGGACGTCGGCAGCTCGCCGGTGATCGTGCGGTCGAGCGCCGGCGTCTCGAGGAGGACGACCATCGGCGTCTCGTCCTGGTATGCCGTCTGCACCCCGATGGCGAGGTTCGCGGCACCCGGGCCGCGGCTCGCGAGCAGCACGGCGGGCCGTTCGGTGAGCTTGCCCTCGGCTTCGGCCATGAACGCGGCGCCCGAATCGTGGCGCGCGGAGACGAGTGTCACTTCGCGTTCGCGCTGCAACGCGTCGAGCAGCTCCAGGAACGCTTCGCCGACGACCGCGTACACCCGGCGGACCTGGGCCTCGGTCAGGATGCGCACGGCCGTCTGGGCGACGGTCGCTCCCAATTGGTATCTAATGAGGAGAGCTTAGGGCGGCACGGTTCACCGCAGTCAAGTGATCTTCGGGTAATGACTGCGAAAATGGGACGAATGTCCGCTTTGACCGCCCGCTGGCAGGAAGCGAGGACCACGGCCTTGACGTCCCCCGAGCATGAAACCGTTTTCACGTATGGCGCCCCCGCGTTGAAGTACGGCACGGGATCCAGCGACGAGATCGGTTACGACCTCACGCAGTACGGCGTTCGCCGGGTACTCGTGGTCACGGATCCGACCGTCGCCGAGACGGGGTGGCCGACGCGGATCGCCTCGGGGATCGAGTCGTACGGGATCGCGACGGAGATCTTCGACGGCGTCCACGTGGAGCCGACGGACGTGAGCATGCAGAAGGCCGTGGACTTCGCGCGCGGGAGCGGGCCGTACGACGCGTTCGTCGCCGTGGGTGGCGGGTCGAGCATCGACACGGCGAAGGCGGCGAACCTGCTGACGTCCAACGAGGGCTCGCTGATGGACTACGTCAACGCGCCGGTGGGCGGCGGGCGGGCGCCGTCGAACCCGTTGAAGCCGCTCGTGGCGGTGCCGACCACGACGGGGACCGGGTCGGAGAGCACGACGGTGTGTGTGCTCGATGTGTTGTCACTGCGGGTGAAGAGCGGCATCAGCCACCTGCGGCTGCGGCCGACGCTGGCGGTCGTGGACCCGCGGCTGACGGTGACGCAGCCGGCCGGGGTGACCGCCGCGTCCGGGATGGACATCCTCTGTCACGCGGCGGAGAGCTACACGGCGAAGCCGTATACGTCGTTCGACCGGAAGAAGCCCGAGCAGCGGGTGCCGTACTGCGGGTCGAACCCGTTGGCGGACATGTTCGCGGAGAAGTCGTTGTCGTTGCTGTCGTGGGCGTTGCCCCGGGCGGTGCGCGACGGTTCGGACCTGGAGGCGCGTGAGGCGATGGCCCTGGCGGCCACCTTCGCGGGGCTGGGGTTCGGCAACGCCGGGGTGCACATCCCACACGCCAACGCGTACCCGATCGCGGGGCAGGTGCGGGAGTTCCACCCGGACGGCTACCCGGGCGACGAGGCGATGGTGCCGCACGGGATGGCGGTGTCGCTGACGGCGCCCGAGGCGTTCCGGTTCACGTTCTCCGCCGCGCCGGAGCGCCACCTGCGGGTGGCGCGGTTGCTGGCGCCGGACTTCGAGTGGGCCGGGGACTTCGAGGACCACCTGCCGGCGGTGCTGGTGAACCTCATGCGGGAGATCGGGATTCCCGCCGGCATCGGTGCGGTCGGGTATGCCGAGTCCGATGTGGACTCGCTGGTCTCCGGGACGCTGAAGCAGCAGCGGTTGCTGGCGACGGCGCCGCGGGAGGCTTCCGAGGCCGACCTGGCCGGGATTCTGCGATCCTCGGTGCAGCTGTGGTGAGTTACCCGTTCTGGCAGACGGTTCCCTTGCGGTGGAAGGACAACGACGTCTACGGCCACGTGAACAACGTGGTGCACTACTCGTTGATGGACACGGTCATCAACACGTGGCTGATCGACCGCGGTGGGCTGGACATCGAAGCCGGCGAGGTGATCGGGCTGTGCGTGGAGTCGCGGTGCCAGTACCACGCTTCGGTGTCGTTCCCGGGGTCGTTGCGGGTCGGGCTGCGGGTGGCGCACCTCGGGCGGTCGAGCGTGCGGTACGAGATCGGGATGTACACCGCCGCCGAGGTGCTGGTGGCGGAGGGGCAGTTCGTGCACGTGTTCGTGGACCGGGAGTCTCGGCGGCCCGTCGAGGTGACGGGGAAGCTGCGGGAAGCGCTGGCGGAGCTGGCCCCGGCCGGTTGATTTTCAGCCAGTGGAAACCCTCCTGGTGGGGGTGTGGTCCGGCCGGTAGGTTCCCGACTCCCGAAGCGGCTCCCGAAGTGGCTCGACCGAGGTGGCGACTGTGCGATTCGACGAGGAAAAGCTGAACCCCGCCAAGGCGGCCGTCGTGGTGGTGGACGTGCAGAACGACTACTGCCACCCCGACGGCGCGTGTGCCCGGCGTGGTGAGGACGTGAGCGCGGCCAAGGAGATGGTCCCCCGGCTGCAGGCGCTGCTGGCCGGGGCGCGAGCGCACGGGGTGCCGGTCGTGTTCGTGCAGACGGCGCACGAGAAGGCGACCGACTCGGCGGCGTTGACCGCGCGGTCCGGCGGCCGTTCGGGTGTGGTCTGCCGGGCGGGGACGTGGGGCGCGGAGCCGTTCGAGGTGGCGCCGCTGCCAGGGGAAACCGTGGTGCTGAAGCACCGGTACAGCGGATTCGTGAACACGCGGCTGGATTCGGTGCTGCGCACGCTGCGGGCCGAGACGCTGGTGATGGCCGGCGTGAGCACGAACGTCTGCGTGGAATCGACCGCGCGGCACGGTTACATGCTCGATTACCACATCGCGTTCATGGGCGACTGCTGCGCGGCTTTCACCCAAGCCGAGCACGACGCCGCGCTGATGAACATCGACAAGTACTTCGGCGCGGTGATGGACGCCGATCAGCTGCTGAGCACGTGGGATTCGATCGCGCCGAGGGGCTGAAGGCGTCCGGTCCGGTAATTCCCGGTTCGGTAATCCCGATGACCGGAAAAACTCTAGTGAGTGACGCGCGGTCCCCGATCACTACGCGCCGACACCGGACAGTGTTCGGCCGGTAATCCACCTGGAGCAGTGGTCTGCTCCAATGGCCTGAATTTTCCCCGCACACGCAACGTCCGTCGATAACGTGGATGTTCCACCGCCAGAGCGAGGGAGCTCCATGACCACGGCACGTCACGCGCCGGACATCCTTTCCGCCGAATTCGCAGCCGACCCGTATTCCGCGTACGACATCATGTTGGAAGACGAGCCCATCGTCTGGCATGAAGGTATGCAGAGCTACATCGTTTCCCGCTACGACGACGTCGCCAGGGCGTTTCGGGAGCCGGTGTTCACCACGGACAACTACAGCTGGCAGCTGGAGCCCGCGCACGGGCGCACGATCCTGCAGATGAGCGGGCGCGAGCACTCGATCCGGCGGGCGCTGGTGGTGCCGGCGTTCCGCGGCAACGAGCTGGAGCAGAAGTTCCGGCCCGTGATCGAGCGGAACTCCCGTCAGCTCATCGACGGCTTCCGCGGCCGCGGCGAAGCCGATCTGGTGCAGGACTACGCGCGTCACTTCCCGATCAACGTGATCGTGGACATGCTTGGTCTGGACCAGAGCGACCACGAGCGGTTCCAGCACTGGTACACCGCGATCATCGGCTTCCTCGGCAACCTCAGCCAGGACCCCGACGTGGCCGCGGCCGGCGTGCGCACGCGCGAGGAGTTGGCGGAGTACCTGATCCCGATCATCCGGGCCCGCCGCGAAAACCTCGGCGACGACCTGCTTTCCACGCTCTGCTCGGCCGAGGTCGACGGCACGCGGATGAGCGACGAGGACATCAAGGCGTTCTGCAGCCTGCTGCTCGCCGCCGGCGGGGAGACCACCGACAAGGCGATCGCCAGCGTGTTCAAGAACCTGCTGGAAAATCCGGAGCAGCTCGCGGCCGTGCAAGCCGACCACGGACTGATCCCGAAGGCGTTCGCGGAAACGCTGCGCTACACGCCGCCAGTGCACATGATCATGCGCCAGCCCGCCGAGGACATCGAGATCTCGGGCGAGCGCGTACCGGCCGGCAGCACCGTGACCTGCCTGATCGGCGCGGCCAACCGCGACCCGCGACGGTTCGGGAACCCGAACGAGTTCGACATCTTCCGCACGGACCTTCCGACGGAGACCGCGTTCTCCGCGGCCGCGAACCACCTGTCGTTCGCGCTGGGCCGGCACTTCTGCGTCGGCGCGCTGCTGGCGAAGACGGAGATCGAGGTCGGCGTGGCGCAGCTGCTCGACGCGATGCCGAACGTGCGGCTCGCCGACAACGCGGACACCCACGAAGCGGGGGTGTTCACGCGCGGGCCGTCGGCGTTGCCGGTGCGGTTCACGCCCAACTGATCAGCCCCAGCTGGCGACGTGGCTCGCGACGTACGTCGGCGTGAACGTGACGGGCAGCGACTCCAGCCCGCGCATCCACATCGACCGCTGCCACTTCAGCGACTCGTCCGGAACCGACAGCGACAGGTCGGGCAGCCGGTCGAGCAGCACCTCGACGGTCGTGCGGGCGATGACCTCCGCGACCTCCGGTGCGGGGTGCGGGCAGCCGTGTTCGCCGTGGCCGAACGACATGTGCGCGTGGTTCCCGACGGCGCCGCCGGCGAGGTCGGGGCGCACGTGCGGGTCGGCGTTCGCGGCGGCGAGGCCGAGCACGAGCAGGTCGCCGGTGCGGATGCGGCGGCCGCCGAGCTGCGTGTCGCGCGTGGCGAAGCGGCCGATGAAGTTCTGGGTGGGCGTGTCGTGCCAGAGGACCTCGTTGAGGGCCTCGCCGACACTGCCGCGCCCGCCCGAGAGCGTCATCGCGAAGCGGTCGTCGGTGAGCATCAGCCGGATGGTGTTGCCGATCCAGTTGGCCGTCGGCTGCTGCGCGGCGGCCGTGACCACCAGCAGGTCCTGCACGATCTCGGCGTCGGTGAGCCCCGCGGGGTTTTGGGCCATGTGCGAAGGAACGTCGTGGCCGGGCTGCCGGTGCTTGAGCGCCAGCAGCCGGCCCATCGCCTCCTGCACGCGGCCGTACGCCGGGATCGCGTCGGGGCCGACGTCGAGGGAGATCGCGACGTCGCGCACCAGCGCCGGGGTCTCGGCCTCGGGCATGCCGTACATCTTCGCGATGGCCAGCAAGGGGATCTGCATCGCGAACTGCCTGATGAGATCGGCCTCGCCGGCGCCGGCGAACGTGTCGATCAACCGGTCGGCGATCTGCTCGCAGTGCGCGCGCAGGTCGAACTGGTCCACTGCGGACAGTGCGTCGCCGATCGCGCCGGCGCGGCGTCGGTGCTCCAGCGCCTCGGTGAACATCACCGACGGGTTGTGCGCCACGTAGGGCAGCAGCGGCCAGTCGGCCGGCACGTTCTCCCATTGGTTCCAGCGGCGCGTGTCGCGGGCGAACAGCTGGGAGTCGCTGGTGACCTGGTGCACCTCGCGGTAGCCGCAGACCAGCCACGCGGGGACGTCGCCGTCGAGCAGCACCGGGGCGACACCGCCGTACTCCTGGCGGATCCGCCCGTACAGGGTGGCCGGATCTTCCTGGAACTGCGCGCCGTAGAGCTTGATGAAGTCCTCTGTGGACACTTCAGGCCGGTGTTCGGTCACGGCTGGTTCTCCCGGGCGGTGGACAACGAGTAGAGGTGGTCGACGAGCGAGATCAGCACCTGCTTGGACGAGTCGCGGCGGCGCGCGTCGCAGTCGATCAGGGGCACGTCGGGCGAGAGGTCCAGCGCGTCGCGGACCTGGTCGAGATCGTGGGCCGGCGGCTCGAAGTTGTTGCGCGCCACGATGAACGGCGTGCCGTGGTGCTCCAGCCGGTCGATCGCGTACCACGAGTCGGCCAGGCGGCGGGTGTCCACGAGGACCACCGCGCCGAGCGTGCCGGAGAACAGCCGGTCCCACAGGAACCAGAAGCGCTCCTGGCCGGGCGCGCCGAACAAGTACAGCACCATGCGCTCGTCGAGGCTGATGCGGCCGAAGTCGAACGCGACCGTGGTCGTGGTCTTGCCCTGCAGGCCCTGGTCGATGCCGACACCGGCCTGCGTCATCGTCTCCTCGGTGCTCAGCGGCCGGATCTCGCTGACCGACCGGACCATCGTGGTCTTGCCGACGCCGAAGCCCCCGACGATCACGATCTTCAGCCCGTCGGCGGCGGTGGCGGCCAGCGGGGCGCGAGGGGTGCGTTCAGAGATTGCGGAGTCCAACGAGCACCTTCTTGAGGAATTCGGAGTCGGGGATGGACGCGCGCTGCAGCGCCGACGAGGGGTGGCGGGCCGAGACCTTGCCGCTGTCGAGCAGATCCGTGACCAGGATCTTCACGACGCTCACCGGCAGCGAGAGCTCCGAGGAGAGCTCGACGACCGACGTCGGGTGCAGGGTGATCCGCAGGATCCGCACGTGCTCGGACTGCATCCCGGCCGACGGCGCCGACTCGGCGACGATGATCGTGACGAGGTCGAGCTCGATGTCGTCGGTGCGGCTGCGCCCGCCGGTGAGCGTGTAGAGGCGGTCGGGGTCCTCTTCCTCGACAGCGCGGCGGATCATGCCGTCGGACCGGCCTGCGCGTAGCGCGGAGCGGCGGTCAGGAACGCGCCGATCTGCTCGACCAGCTCGTCCATGTTGTGGCCGATCAGGCCGACGTCGGCGTCTTCGGCGGCGATCACCGCGAGGTGCGCGCCGATGCCGGCCTCGACGATGAACAGGATGCCGCCGTGGAACTCGGTCATCGAGTTGCGGATGCCGCCGCTGCCGTCACCGAACTCGGCCGATGCGCCGTGTGAGAGCGCCTGCACGCCCGCGGCGATCGCGGCCAGCTGGTCGGCCTTGTCGACGCTGAGGCCGGCGGTGTGGCAGAGCTTGAGGCCGTCCTTCGACAGCACCAGCGCGTGGACGGCTCCCGGCGTGTTGCCGACGAGGTTCTCCAGGAGCCATTCGAGGTTCGTGTTCTGGGTCATCGAGGATCCGGGGGCGGAAAACGCGCGCCCCCTCACTCCAATCTGGGGGTTCCGGTGCGGCAGGGGCTCAGTCGTTGTCATCGGCGTCCGCCTGCGACTCGGCCGGACTGGTGGCGACCCTGCGGGTGCGGCTCTGCTGGAACGCGCCGAACCGGGCGCCGCTGTCGCCGTGGCTGCGGTTGGTCGGCCGCGGGCCGGGGCTCGGCGCCAGCTGGCGCGACGCCGCGAGCGTCTGCCCGCGTGGGCGCTTCGGCAGGCCGCCCGACTCGCTGAGCGCGGGCTCCAGCGTGCCGCGCGTGGACTCGCGTTCCTCGACGCGCACGGCGCTGACCACCGCTTCGCGGCGCGACTGCGTGTCCAGGACCGGGTCCGAGAACGGGTCGGTGCGCGGCTGCGTGATCAGGTGGTTGGGGATGCGCAGGACCACGCCCGTGCCGCCGCGCGAGGACGGGCGGAAGAACACGTGCAGCTGGTGCTTGCGGGCGAGCTGGCCGACGACGGCGAGGCCGAGGCGCGTGCCGGAGATCGTGGTGAGGTCGAGCTTTTCGTTCTGCGCCACGGCGAGCTCGGCTCGCATGAGCGCCTGCGGCTTCATGCCGAGGCCGCCGTCCTCGATGGTGATCACGGCGCCGTTGTGGAGGTCCTCGACGTAGACGTGGACCTCTTCGGAGGGGGCGGAGAACTTGGTGGCGTTGTCCATCAGCTCGGCCAGCGCGTGCATCACGTCCTCGGCGGCGTACCCGGCGATGGCGCTGCCGCTGGTGGAGTGGATGCGGACTCGCGTGTACGCGCCGATGCGGCCCATGGCGCCGCGCAGGATGCTCTCCATGCGGATCGGCTTCGCCCAGCGGCGGCCCGAGCGCGCGCCCGTGAGCACCGCGATGGAGTCGGCGAGGCGGCCGGCCTGGGCGGTGCTGTGGTCGACCTTGAGGACCTCACCGAGCATGTCCTCGGGGCAGTGGTTCTCCATCTCGCGCAGGTCGGCGAGGATGCTGGTGGACAGCGCCTGCACGCGGCCGGCGGCGTTCGCGCACGCGGCCGTGGCGGCGGCGCGGCGGCGTTCGCCCTGGGCGACCTCGTCGATGAACAGGCGCATGATCCGGTTCTGGAACGGGTCTTCCGGCAGCTGCGTGGAGTTGTAGACGTCGGCGGCGCTCGTGCCGTCGCGCAGGCGGTTGGCGACGGCCGGCAGGATCTGGTCGACCATCATGGAGAGCTCGAGGTTCACGGCCGTCGTGTGCCGGGCCTCGACCTCGGCCCGGTGCTCGGCGTGGCGGGCGCGCTCCTCGATCTCGGTGAGCGCCGACGACCCGCGCGTGGCGAGGTAGACGGCGACGACGAGGGCGACCCAGGTGACGGCCGCGACGACCGCGACGAGCACCCGGTTCTGCTCGGGCACCTCCAGCGTCACCCACGCCCACAGCGCACCGGCGACGACCGCCGTCACCGGGACCGCGACCGCGGCCGGGACGGCGCGCCCGCGCTGCTGCGCGTGGCGGGCGGGCAGTTGTTCCGACATGGCTTCAAGTCCTCGCGTCCGGTTGGTGGCAGGCCGTGCGCCGGGTTGGTGGTGTTGCTTGCTGTTCCGGTTCGTCGTTCTGGCTCGTTGTTCGGGCTCTTCGCTGGTTCACGGCTTTCGGCAAAAGCGCGGTTTTCGCTTCCCGCCGGTGGCGCCGCTCCCCCATGCCTGGATGACGGGACCCGGATATTAGCGCCATCACATCCAGGCTGCGAGCACCAGTGCCCTGGCGAGGTGCTAATAGGGCCTCACGGCAGTGGTTTGACGAGGGATTTCCGGCCTGTCGCCACTCTTCGCGTTTCCCGATGTGACGCTGCGTGTGATCACGGCGCACCGCGGGACCTTTCGCGCGGCCCGGGCGTTGTGCGTGGCAATTCCCCCGAACAGAGCAGTGCGTTCACCGACTCAGCCCTGGCGGGCTCGCGGCGGGGTGACCGATTGTTTGGCGCGGTCACTCGACGGGGAGAGAAATTGTTCTGTTTCGGTGGTCGCGATTATGAATTCTGTTCGGTGAGTGGGGAAAAGCGTCCGGTGGCGGTTTGCGCCGGTTCTTCGAGGCGGACCGCGGCCGGTTGCGTGACGACCAGCAGCCAGGTGAGGAAGCCGAGGGCGAGCAGGAGGTAGGAGTCGCCGACGACGTGCTGCCAGGGTGTCCAAGCGAGTTCGCGCATGTCGCTGTTGGGCAGGAAGGCGTGAGGCGCGGCGATGAACACGAGCGCGCCGGCGGCGAGGGCCGCGCCTTGGCGGGTGGTGCGGACGCGGGTGGCCAGGATGATCAGCGCCGGGGCGACCCAGACCCAGTGGTGGGACCAGGAAATCGGCGAGAGGACGAGGACGGCCGTCGCGTTGACGACGAAGGCGAGCGGCGGGTCGACGCGGCGCATCACGGCCACGGCGGCCGCGATGACGAAAGCGGAGATGCCGAGCCAGAGCACGTCGTACGCCAGCGGCGGCAGGTTGAGGCGGTGGAGCGCGCCTTCGATGGTCTGGTTGGTGGCGTAGGGCGAGCCGCTGAGGCCGGCCGCGCCGGTGATGCCGCCGTGGAAGAAGTACTTCGCGGAGGCGGCCGGGGCGACCAGGAAACCGAGGGCGGTGGCCGCGGCGCCGGCGATCAGGGCATTGCGGGCGGAGCGGAAGTCCTTGGTGAGCAAGAAGAACAGGAGGAAACCCGCGGGGGTGACCTTGATGGCGGCCGCGATGCCGACGCCGATGCCGCGGGGCCGGCGCGGGTGGGGCATGAGGATGTCGACGGCGACGAGGGCCATCAGGACGAGGTTGATCTGCCCGAAGGAGAGCGTGGAACGGACGGGCTCGAAGGCCAGCGCGGCGACGGTGAGCGCGGTGGCCGGGAGCACGGCGTTGAGGCTCGGTTTCACGCGGCGGACGGTCGCGTAGAGCGTGACCCAGAGGGCGACGACGGAGACGAGGTCCATCAGCACTGCCGAGACGGCGAGCGGCGGGAGCGTCATGACCGTGAAGACGACGGCCGCGAACGGTGGGTAGATGAAGGGCAGCGGCGTGCCGGCGGTGGTGGCGGGGAGCTGTCCGTAGAGGTCCCCGCCGTGGAGGACCGCGTCGGCGCCGAAGCGGTAGACCTGCAGGTCGACGGGGCCGAAGCTGCCGACGACGGCGAGCACTCCCCCGACGATCACCGCTGCGGCGGCAGCGAAGAGCAGTTTTCGCTTGGCGGGTTGGTCTTGCAGCATGTCCCCAGTCACCTCGTGCTCCGGTGTGCTTGATCCGGAGTCCGAGCTTGCTGGGAACGGCGTTTTTGTTGATCATCTGAACGGCCGGGCCGGGCCGGCCGTTCGGCTGGGGTTCGCGGGTGAGGTGCGGCCGAATGGCCGAGGCGGGGTCAGCCGCGGCGGCGGGGTTTGCCGCGCTTGGGAGGCTGTTGGGGTTTCTTGGGGTTCTTGGTTTTGGCTTTGGCCTTGGGTTGTTTGGGTTCCGGCGCTTTTCCGCGGGTGCTGTTGACGGTGCGGCCGCGGACGATGCCGATGAACTGTTCCATCAGGTCCGTGGTCTCGTCTTCGAGCCAGGACAACGCGACCTGGGATTCCGGGACGTCGACGAGAGGCCGGTAGGTGAGGTCGCGGCGGTGGTGCAGCCGGGCGAGCGACTGGGGCACCACGAGCAGCCCGACGCCGGCGGCGACGAGCTCGATCGCGTCGGCCGTGGTCTCGGGCCGGTGCTCGGCGAGCTTGCCGGGCGGGTGGGGCCAGTCGAGGGTGTCGTCGTGGGGGTGGAGGAAGAGCTCGTCGCCGAGGTCCGCGACCGTGACCTCGTCGGCGGCCGCGACGACGTGGTCCTTCGGCACGACGACCACGGTGGTCTCGATGTAGAGCGGGATCGCGTGCAGCCCGGTGCGGTCGATGGGCAGGCGCAGGAGCGCGGCGTCGACTTCTCGATCGTGGATCTTCTGGGTCGCTTCGGGTGGGTCGATCGTGTTGAGGATCAGCGGCACCTTCGGCAGGCGCTCCTGCCAGGTGCGGACCCACTTGCCGGGCGTCACGCCCGGGACGTAGCCGAGCGTGAACGAGGGCGGTGCGTCCGGGCCGGTCACGCAGGCCAGGTTACCGACGGTGGTTACCCTGGGCCCCATGACCTCGCGCAAGACCCCCCAGACGATGAAGCCCGCCACCGCCGCGAAGAAGCTCGGCGTGTACCTGGAGGCGACCCCCTCGTCGTTCCAGGAGGGCGCCGTGTCGCGCGACGAGCTCAACGCCCTGCAGACCGACCCGCCCGAATGGCTCCGCGACCTGCGCCGCAACGGCCCCCACCCGCGCCCCGTGGTGGCGGCGAAGCTGGGCATCTCCATCGGCGGCCTTTCGCGCGCGGGCCTCACCGAGCCGCTGACGACGGCCCAGATCGACGAGATCAAGGCCGCGGAGCCGGAGTGGCTGGAGCGGGAACGCGCCACGCAGGCTGAGGTGCGCCGGGAGGCGGCTCGGGTGAAGGGGTCGGAAGGCTGAGTCTTCGGGCTCCGCGGACTTCTGCCGGCTGATTTTTCTTGGTGAACCCGCAGGTCAGCGTTCTGTTTGCGTATATTCCTTGACAAGAATATTCCGGTCGAGGAATACTTCTCCGCATGAACGAGATCGCAGCAGCTTTGGGTGACGGGGCGCGGTGGCGCATCGTCGAGTTGCTGGCGGGGCGGCCGAGGTCCGTGGGGGAGCTTGCGGAGCTCACGGGGCTGCGTCAGCCGCAGACGACGAAGCACCTGCAGGCACTCGCGAAGGTCGGTCTGGTGTCCGTGACGCCGCTCGGGCAGAGGCGGGTGTACGCGGTCGACGCCGTGCCGCTGAGGGCGTTCACGGATCGGCTGGAGGTCATCCTCGGCAAGGTCGAGGCGCACGCCGGCGAGCGAGACGTGCTCGAGCGGTACCGGGCGGCCGTCGAGGCCGAGACGGCGGCCGCGGATCGGGACAAGTGGGCGGACGGGCGGGAGTTCTCGTTCGAGCGCCTGGTGCCCGCGCCGCCGGACGTGGTGTGGCGGTACTGGGTGGAGCCGGCGAAGCTGGCCGGCTGGTGGGCGCCGCCGGCGTTCTCGGTGGTCGAGGTCGTGCTCGACCCGGTGCCGTGTGGCGCGGCCGTGGCGGAGTTCCGCGACGCCGAGGCCAGCTACCGGTCCGAGGGCCAGGTGCGGGAAGCCACCGAGAACGAGCGGCTCGTGTTCGACCTGGCCGTGCTGGGCGACGCGTCGTTCACGACCGAGTACGAGCTGGAGCTCGACGAAGTCGCCGAAGGCACCCACCTGCGGCTCGGGCTGCGCATCACCGACACGACCGTCGAGGCGGCGCCGCACATCGCCGGCATCGCGACCGGCTGGGGCCAGGTCCTCGACAACCTCATGGACACCATCAAGACCGACACCCTGGGAGCACAGAAATGACCCGCACGGTTTCCGCCAACATCAGCATCACCCTCGACGGCCGCTACAACGGCGCGGGCGGCCCCGGCGACCTCGCCGCGATCGTCCCGTACTCCATGACGGAGGTCGCCCGCAACCACCTCGCCCGCCTCCACGAGGGCGCCACCACGGCCGTCCTCGGCCGCGTGAACGCCGAAGGCTTCCTGGGCTTCTGGCCGACCGTCATCGACAACGAGGACGCCGACCCCCGCGACCGCGGCTACGCGAAGTGGCTGGTGGACACGGAAAAGGTCATCCTGTCGACTACGCTCACCGAGGCCCCATGGCCCCACGCGCGCATCGCCAACGCCCCCGCCGCCGACGTCATCACCGACCTGAAGGCCAGCGGCGAGGGCGACATCCTGGTCAACAACAGCACCACCGTGATCAAGGCCCTCCTCCAAGCCGACCTCCTGGACCGCCTCTACCTCATGCTCACCCCCGAAATCGCCGGCGCCGGCCAACGCCTCTTCGACGACGGCCTGCCCGCCACCAAGTGGCAGCTCTCCCTGCAGGAAACCGGCGCCCTCGGCGAGATGGCCATGGTCTACGACCGGGCCCGGTGAGCCCCTGTCCACTGTGGATCCCCCACCCCACCCACAAGGTGACGAGGATCAAGGCCCACCCTGCTGGTGAGACGGCGACCGCCCGCTAAACTGACCCCGCGGGCCGCTAGCTCAGTTGGTAGAGCAGGAGACTTTTAATCTTCGGGTCCAGGGTTCGAGCCCCTGGCGGCCCACCACTTTCCGCAGGTCAGAGCTCTGATTGAGTCGAACGACCTGCCTTCGTGGCGTGTTCTGTCCGAGTGTCTCGTGGGTCGCTTTCGGCGCGACGGAACTCGTCGATCTGGTGCCAGATGGTGTCGTGTGGTGCGTCGTGGTCGTCAAGGTTGCCCAAGGCTTCGACTGCTCCGATCACGGCCGACGCACGACGATGTTGGTCGGGGTGCTGCTGCCAGTACGGCTGTGGGATCTTCAGGACAGCCACGAGCAGGTCGCCACGGTAGAAGTCGCCTTCGGAGAGTGGGCGCTGGTCGAGGCGGGACAGGGCAAGGGGCATCAGGACGTCAACGCTTTCCTGCTGAAGCAGCAGCACGCGAAGGTCTTCGGTGTCCATGGCACCGATTGGCTTCTGCCGCAGCTCGTAGACGGTTTCGACCAGCCGGGTTGCATCGGCCGGCGGGTTGCCCCAGTGACTGTTTTCGATCTGCTCGACAGTGAGCGACTTGTCGACATTAGGACTGGTCCCCATGGCTCCTCGTGTCAACTTTCGTGGCCATCTGCTGGAAGGTGCTGTCCGCGCGAAACCCAGCGTTCACGGTAGTCGAGTAATCGGCCTGCTTCGGACAGGTCAGCCTCGGCAGCAGGGGTCTTCCGACGTCAGACGGCTCGCTAGTGCCCTCGTGCTCACTTCGCAACGATCATCGACGGTTCAACCGTCGGCCGGGATGGGGTGCGTTTTCGGAAGAATGCAGTGCTCGTCTCTACGTCAGAGGAAACCAAGAAGGGCGCGAACCATTGTTTCCGACGATAACCGCCGCATAATCAACCCAGCCAGGCAGAACCGCTGATTGTCAAGCCTGGCAGTGAAAATGCTCGGTGCGGTAAGATCATTGCGTGTCGAGCGTGGCGAAACAGAAAATGGGTGGGCTGTTCCGACATCGCGATTTCCGGCATTTTTGGCTGGCCGACGCGATCAGCCAAGTCGGCACAAGGGTGAGTGGCACCGCGATCTCGCTGCTGGTCGTGATCACGCTGCACGCCACGACGTTCGAGGTTTCGGTGCTGCGGACGCTGCAGACGTTGGCGTACTTACTCATCGGACTGCAGGCGGGGGCGTGGTGTGACCGGGTGCGGAATCGGCCGGTGCTGGTGGGTGCGGATTTGGGGCGGGCGGTGGCGCTGGGGTCGATTCCGGTGGCCGCGGTGTTCGGGGCGTTGACGATCTGGCAGGTGTACGCGGCGGTTTTCGTCGCCGGGGTGTTGACGGTGTTTTTCGATGTGGCGCACCAGTGGTTTCTGCCGAGGCTGGTGGCGAAAGCGGATTTGATCGAGGGGAACGCGAAGCTGAAGTTCAGCACGTCCGCGGCGGCGCTGGTGGGGCCCGGGTTGGGTGGGCTGCTCGTGCAGTGGCTGGCGGCGCCGGTGGCCGTTTTGGTGGACGCGGTGAGCTATCTGTGGTCGGCGGCGTGGTTGAGGACGGTGCGGGTGCGAGAGGGCGTCGCGCCCGGACTGCGGGAAGCGGCGTTGCGGGAGCAGATCCGGGAGGGGCTGCGGCTGGTGCTGCGCCATCCCGTGTTGCGGGCGATCGCGTTGAACAACATGGTGTCGGCGTTGTTCTCGAGCGCGTACCTGGCGATTTCGACGCTGTTCCTGGTGCGGGTGATCGGGCTGTCCGCCGGAGCGGTGGGGCTGCTGGGGAGCCTCGGCCTGGTGGGGGCGTTGCTGGGGTCGGTGCTGGCCAGGCGGCTGAGCAGGAAGGTCGGCGCGGCGCGGTTGCTGGTGACGGTCGTCGTGGTGGAGGGGCTGGCGTACCTGCTGGTCCCGCTGACCGGGCCCGGGTGGCAGCTGGCGTGGTACGTGGTGGCGGGGCTGTTCACGAGCACGTGCGTGATCATCGTGATCGTCGTGCAGGTGAGCTTCCAGCAGACGCTGTGCCCGGATCACCTGCTCGGCCGCATGAACGCGACGATGAACTTCCTCTACTGGGGCGCCGCGCCGGTCGGCAGCCTGCTCGCGGGCGTGCTCGCGACCGGGATCGGGTTGCGGCCGATGCTGTGGGTGGCGGGCGGCGGGATGCTGCTGGCCGCGGTGCCGCTCGTCTTGTCGCCGTTGCGGAGGATGGTCGATCTGCCCGCGGGTGAGGTGAGCGAGACGTCGCCGAGCTAGGCGGGGCGGTAGCGGTCGTGGATTTCGGGCAGGGCCTCGAAGCCCGCGGACCGGTAGGTGGCCACCGCGCCCGTGTTGGAGCTCAGCGTGTAGACGAGGGCGCTCGACGACCCCAGCGACCGGAGGGTGGCGGCCGCGGCGACGGTGATCGCGCGACCGTAGCCCTGGTGGCGGTGGTCGCGGTGGACGCCGAGGGGTTCGATGAGGCCGGGGCGACCGGGGCCGGCCGACCAGACCGTGATGGCGGCGACCGGGGTCCCGTGGGGGTCGGCGGCGAGGAGACAACGGGCGTCGGCGTAGGGGGCGCCCGCGGCCATCGTGTGCCAGGCGTCGGTGGTGAACGTCGACGCGGTGAAGGCGGCACGTTGGACGGCGGCGCGCGCGGTCGCTTGCGACGGGCCGACGATCTCGAAGCGCACACCGGGCGCCTCCATCGGGGCCGAAAGGTCGCGGCGAAGCGGGGTCCACGGCTCGTCGAGCGGCCAGCCGGCGTCGGCGAGCAGGCCGTGGAGCAGGGCGTCGGCGGGGACCTCCAGGTTGACGCGGCCCGCGGGGAGGACGCCCCGATGAGGCGAGGTGACGTCGGCGAAGAGCCGCTGGGCCAGGCCGTCGTCGCGACGGGTGTCGGGCGACGTGGTGAGGCGCAGCAGTGTGGGGCCGTCCTGAAGACCGACGGCGACGAGCCGCCCGGCGCGGCGCCAGGTGCGCAGGGCCTCGGCCGTCCGCGCAGCGCCGGCGCGCCAGAACCAGCCCACGTCACCCGGGTGGAGCTGCCACGGGGCGCGGTCGCGCTGCCACCCGCGCAGCGCGTCCACGACCTCGGGCAGCTCAGCGACGGCCGGGGCGCTCAGCACGATCGACATGGCCCGATCAGACAAGACCACGCTGACTGCGGCAAACGATTAACTCAGCCGCCAGTACTGGTGAACCGCCTCGCGAAAGGCTCGGTGGTCGCCCGAACCGGCAGGCGAAAGCGCGCCGCAACAACGTCCGAGCGAACCTGACCTCGCGCGCAATGGTGGCGATCGGAAGGCCGCTGGGGCCACACCGAACCGGCGGGCGAACCCGCGGCCCAACGACGACGGCGAACCCGCCCAGCGCACGATGGCCGCAACGGCATCGTCGAACGATCCACTCGGCCACCCGCGCTGGTGCAACGCTCCCGAAAGCCGCCGGGGTCACGCCGAACTCACGGGCGAAAGCCCGCCGCAACGACGACGGCGAACCAAAACCGACCTCGCGCGCACTGGTGGCGATCGCGCCGTCGCCCGACCAACTCAGCCGCCAGTGCCGGTGAGCGCTCGCGGAAGGTCGTGGGGGTCGCACCGAACCGGCGGGCGAACGCACGGCCCAACGACGACGCGAACCCGACCAGCGCACGATGGTCGCAACGGTATCGTCGAACGATCAGCTCAACCCCGCGCCGGGGCAACGTTCTCGAAAGCCGCGCGCGTCATACCGACCTCACGCGCACTGGCGGCGAGCAGACCGTCGAACAACAAACTCAACCCCCCGTACTGGCGAACCTCTCCCGAAAAGCCGTAGGCGTCACACCAAACTCACGCGCAAAAGCGCGACGCAACGAAGCCGGCGAGCCGAACCCGACCTGGCGCGCGATGGTGGCGATGGCGTCGTCGCAGGATTCGAGGCGGGATTTGGCGGCTTCGATGCGGAGTTGTTCGACGTAGTGGGCCGGGGTGGTGTCGAGTTCGTCGCGGAAGAGGCGGTTGAGGTGGCGGACGCTGAGGCCGGCCGTGCGGGCCATGCTGGCGAGCGAGTGGGGCGCCGCGGGGTTGGCGGTGATGGTGTCGAGGAGTTTGCGCAGTGGCTCGTGGCGCGGGTGTGTGATCCTCGAGCGGACGCTGAACTGCGACTGCCCGCCCGGGCGCTGCATGAACACGACCATGTCCTTCGCGGCGGCGCGTGCGACGTCGGCGCCGAACTGGCGTTCCACCAGGGCCAACGTCAGGTCGATGCCGGCGCTGACGCCTGCGGACGTGACGACCTTGCCGTCCCACACGAAGAGGGCGTCGGGGTCGACGGTTGTCGTCGGGAAGCGCGTGGCGAGTTCGCCGGTGAAGCGCCAGTGCGTGGTGGCGCGGCGGCCGTCGAGCAGGCCCGCGGCGCCGAGGAGGAAGGCGCCGGCGCAGATCGACGCGACGCAGCCCGCCCGAGCCGCGAGGGCGCGCACCGCGTCGACCATCGGCGGTTCGAAGGCGCTCGACGCCCAGTCCGCGCCGCCCGCGACGAGGAGGACGTCGCAGGTGCCGGTGACGTCGGCGATGCGGCCGTCGACCGCCAGCGCGGTGCCGTTGGACGTCGCCGCGGGGTGGCCGTCGGGTGAGACGACCGTGATGTCGTAGCGCGCGCCGAAGTCGTTGGCGGTGGTGAGGACTTCCAGCGGCCCGGTGAGGTCGAGCAGCCGGACGCCGTCGTAGGCCAGCACCACGACCCGGCGCGCACCGTTCGACGCGCTCACCCGCCACCTCCGTTCAGGGTCGGTTTCGATGCTAGCCGCGGCTTCGGCAGGAAGACGGCCGCGACCAGCGCGGTGACGGCCATCAGACCCGCGGTGACGGCGAAACTCAGCGCGTAACCACCGGCGGCGGCATGGGCGCCGTCGGCCCCGGACGAAAGCAGCGAACGGGTGTGCGCGTCACCGACCGCGACGAGCGAGGCCAGGCCCAGGGCCATGCCGATCTGCTGGGACGTGTTGTTGATTCCGCTGGCCGTACCCGCGTCGGCGCCCGTGGTGCCGTCGACGCTGGCGATCATCCCCGAGATCACCGCGAAGCCGGCGCCGAGCGGGAAAAGCAGCATGCCGATGAGAACGTCACGCACATAGGAACCACCGACGTCCACGCCCGCGAACATCACGAACGCGGCGGTGAGCAGCAGCAGGCCGAGCACCATGACCGCGCGCTGGCCGATGCGCGGGATGAGCCGGGCCGTGAGCCAGCCGGTGAGCATGAACAACGGGCCGATCGGCAGGAACGACAACCCGGAGTACAGGGCGTTCAGGCCGGCGACCTGTTGCAGGTACAGCGCCATCGTGAAGAACAGCACCCCCATGGCCGCGCTGAACGTCAGCAACACGAAGTTGCCGATCGCGCGGCGCCGGGAAAGCAGGAAACCCAGTGGCACCAACGGGTTGCTCGCCTTCGACTGCCACCAGCCGAACACGAGGACCAGCACTACACCCACCACCGCGGCCCACCGGCCGGCGGACGCGAGCAGGCCGTAGACGATCAGGGTCAGGCCCACGGTCGCGAGCACGGCGCCCGCGATGTCAGGACGGCCGCGCCGCGGGCTCCGGCTTTCCGGCACCAACGCGGGCGCGCACACGAAAGCGACCACCGCGATCGGCAGGTTCACGAAAAACACCCAGCGCCACGACAGGTACGTGACCAGCACGCCGCCCAGCACCGCACCGAGCGCGGCGCCCAAACCGCGCAGCACGCCCCACGTCGACAGCGCGCGGGAGCGTTCGGCGGGTTCGGTGAACAGCACCGTGACCAGCGACAACGCGGCGGGCGCCACCAACGCGCCGCCGACACCCTGGAGCACGCGGCTCACGACGAGCATCGCCGGCGTCACCGCCACGCCGCCGATCGCCGACGCCACCGCGAACAACGCGAGCCCCGCCAGGAACACGCGGCGCCGCCCGAGCGCGTCGGCGATCCGCCCGCCCAGCAGCAGGAGACCGCCGAACGGGAGCGTGTAGCCGTTGACCACCCACGAAAGCCCGACGTGGGAGAAGGCGAGGTCGTGCTGGATCGGGGCGAGCGCGACGTTGACGACGGTGGTGTCCAGCAACAACATCAGTTGCGCCACGGCGAGGACGATCAGCCCCCACCACCGCCTCCGGGCGGCAGCGGGGGACGCCGTGCTGGGCAACGCTGAGGACATCGAAGGCACTCCCAAGACACTCCACGGGCCGGCGCTGATCGCCGGCCCGTGGGTTCCAACTGCCACCGATGCCCGGGCGATGGTCCAGAACGTGCCGTGCGACGGGCAGTTCTGGCCACCGTCACCCGCGACGAAGTCGAGAGCGCTCAGGCCTCGATCGGGCTGAGGACGAAGATCGGCATCTTGCGGGTGGTCTTGGTCTGGTACTCGGCGTAGTCGGGCCACACCTCGACCGCGCGGTCGTACCAGGTGGCGTACTCGGCGTCGTGGACTTCGCGGGCCTCGTAGTCCTTCTTGACGGGGCCGTCCTGCAGCTCGACGTGGGGGTTCGCGACGACGTTGTAGTACCAGACCGGGTTCTTCGGCGCGCCGCCGAGCGAGGCGACCACGGCGTACTCGCCGTTGTGCTCGACGCGCATCAGCGGGGTCTTGCGGAGCTTCCCGGTCTTGGCACCCACCGAGGTCAGCACGATGACGGGCTTGCCCTGGTTGTCCGTGCCGTCCTGGCCACCGGACTTCTCGATCAGCTCCGCCTGGTCACGGCTGAAATCGAAGGGGCTCGGCTCGTATTCGCCGGTCAGCGGCATGTCCGCACCTTTCGTATCGGGGGCCTCGCCCTGAGACCCTTAAACGGACTATACCCCGCTTCGCCGAGTGGACGTGACCGCGGCAACACCGACGGTGAAGATCAGCCGCAGACGCGTTCGACCAGGGTTTTCCAGCCGGCCGCGAGATCCCGCGGCATGGTGGCGGGGGCGGTGCCGTCCGGGGCGCGCAAGTAGAGCAGGAGCGGGCCTTCGAGCGCGGCCGTCAGCTGCAGGGCCAGCGCGTGGACTCCCGGGACGTCGGGGCAGGCCTCGCGCAGCAGCATCTGCACGTGGAACAGCGACGGGCTCGCCGAGACCGGGATGGGCTGCCCCGGATCGAGTGCCGCGCGGGCCAGCACCGTGTGCTCGATGAGGAACGCCATGCGCGCGTGGCCGAAGGCGACGAGGCGTTCGACGGCGGGCGCGCCCGGACCCAGCGGCGGCGGGCCGTTGAGCACGCGCTCCTGGAACGCCGTCTCCTCCACGTCGAGCAGCGCGAGAAAGATGCCGGCGCGCGTGCCGAAGCGGCGGAAGACGGTGCCCTTGCCGAGGCCGGCGCGCTCGGCGAGGCCGTCCATCGTGACCTTGTCGGCGCCGAGCTCGTCGACCATCGCGCGCGCGACCTCGATCAGGTGCGCGCGGTTGCGGGCCGCGTCGGCGCGCTCCTCGCGCGGGCCGCCCAGGGGGATCGCGATGGGTTCCACGACCGGCACGCTACCCGTCGCGGGTCACCCAGCTCCACGGTCTGGCAGTGCGACTCGGACGTGCGCACCCCGGCTGAGCCGCACAGGAATCGCGGCTGCGCGGGAATGTACGGTCGATCCGGTGGTACCGGTTTCGCCGGCGCCGCGGCGGGATGGGTCAGCGGTCGGACACCGTGGTCACGAAACGCGTGGCGATGTCGCGGAGTTTCGTGTTGGTCGTCTGCGATTCGGTGATCAGGCGTTGCATGGCTTCGTCCGCGGTGATGCGGTGGATGGCCATGAGCATGCCCTTCGCCTGTTCGATCACGGCGCGCGACTGCATCGCGTGGTCGAGCTGTTCGGCGCGGCCGCGGGCGGCGCGGTAACGGTGGTGGGTGCGAAGGCCGAAGGCGACCATGGTGACGTAGACCTTGAGCAGCTGGCTGTCGAGCTCGCGGAAGCCGTGGTCGCCGAAGCCGAAGAGGTTGAGGGCGCCGGAGAGCTCCTCGTCGATGCGCAGCGGGGCCGCGAGGTAGCTGCCGAGGCCGAATTCCTTGGCGACGTCGGTGAACTCGGGCCAGCGGTAGTCCGCGGCGGGCAGCGACAGGCGCACGATCTCGCCCGTGTCGGCGGCCTGCAAGCAAGGGCCTTCGCCGGCGGCGTACTGCGCGGCGTCGACCTGGGTGGCACGCGGGTCGGTGGTCGCGGCGGTCTCGCCCTTGCCCGAGCGGATCACGGTCACGCTGGCCAAGTCGGCGCCCGGCACGGCGCGCACGGCTTCCGCGCAGATCACCTCGAAGAGCGCGGTTCCCTGCTCGTCGTCCTCGAGCGCGCGGGTGAGTCCGTGCATGGCCTCGGTGAGCTCGTCGAGCTCTTCCGACATCTTCGTCTCCTCATCCACTCCGCCTGTTCTCCTGTCGTGCCCGTGCAGGCGGGTTCCGATCCCGCCGGCCTCCGTGAAGCCGCTGGGATCCCAACGGAACTTTCCCGATTTTACCTGGTCACGCGAGACCGGCGAGCATCTCTTCGGCTTCGTCGAGCCACGACGCGAAGACGGTTCGCGCCGCGCGGGCCAAGGCCGGGCCGTGGGTAGCGGCGTCGGCGCGGAGGGTGCGGGGATCGACGCCCGCGGCGGCCAGTTCCACACTGTGGCCGATGAGCCAGGGTTCGAGGCGGGTGTGGTCGGCCTCCAGGTGGAACTGGAGGGCGAGGGTGCCCGGGGCGGGGCTGAAGGCCTGGTGCGGGAAGCCCGGGGTTTCGGCCAGCGTCGTCGAGCCGGCGGGGATGGCGAACTGGTCGCCGTGCCAGTGCAGGACCGGGACACCGTCCAAAGGAGACAGAACGGAGTCGCGGCCGGCGGGGGTCAAGGTCAGCGGCGCGTAGCCGATTTCCTTCTTGCCCGTCGGGGTGACGTCGGCGCCGAGGGCGGCGGCGATGAGCTGGGCGCCGAGGCAGATGCCCAGGGTGGGGCGGCCCGTCGAGAGCCGCGCGGCGATCGCGGTGAGTTCGGCCGCCAGGTTGGGGTACAACGCGGTGTCGCCGACGCCGATGGGGCCGCCGAGGACGACCACGAGGTCCGGGGCGGACAACAGCTCCGGCGTGATCGGGTCGACGCCGGCTTCGAGGTAGTCGACGGTGTAGCCGCGGGCCGACAGCAGCGGTTCGAGAACGCCGAGGTCCTCGAAAGCCACGTGTCGCACCGCCAACGCGCGCCTGGTCACGGTTGCTCCTCCGGGGCCGCGATCACCACGAGCACCTCGGCGGGCTCGGCGCTGATCGACTTGACATAGTGGGGAATCCCGCCGCGGAAGTACACCGAGTCGCCCGCGGCCAGGCGTTCCGTGCGGTCCGGGAAGCGCATCTCGATCTCGCCGGAGCGCACGAGGATCAGCTCGTCGCCGGAGTGGGCGCGGTAGAGGCACTCGACCTCGTCGGTCGGCGGGTAGATGAGGAACGGCAGCATCTGCTTGCCGACCACGCCGCCGGCGAGGTGCACGAAGCTCGAGCCGGAGTCGGGGACCGTCGGGTCCGCAGCGGCGCCGGCGCGGCGGACTTCGAGGTTGGCGCTGTCCTGCGCGTCGCCGAAGAGCTGGGTGACGTCGACGCCCAGGGCCTCCGCGAGGCCGATCGCGACAGCGATGGAGGGCGTGCTGTTTCCCCGCTCCACTTTGGACAGATACGACTTGGTGAGGCCCGTCCGGCGGGCGAGCTCGTCGAGCGTCCAGCCGCGTTCCCGGCGCAGCATCCGCAGGGTCCTCACGTGTCGAAGCCTCTCACCTGGTCGATGTCTCATAATGAGACACGGTTGACAATAGGAAACCTTGTGTCATGGCACCGCGGTGTCCTACCTTCGAAAAGCCCACCAGCCGAACAGGAAGGGCACCGCGATGAGCAGCACCGCCGCTGTTGACGAGTGCCTCTGTTACCTGCCCGCCGAAGAAGCCCTGCGCCGGTTCAAGGATCGCACCCTCGCGCCCAGTGAACTCATGGCCGCCGTGATCGAGCGCTGCGAAGAGGTCAACCCGCACGTCAACGCGATCACCAACCGGTTCTACGACCAGGCCCGGCAGCAGGCGGCCGATGCCGACCAGCGCTACCGCGACGGAACCGCGCGCCCGCTCGAGGGAATTCCCTTCGCCGTCAAGGAACTGCACCCGGTGAAGGGCGTGACGACGTCGTGGGGCTCCAAGATCTTCGAAGGCGTCGAAGCCGACCACACGCTGCCGGCCATGCAGCGCATGTTCGACGCCGGCGCCATCATGCACATCCGCACCACCACGCCGGAGTTCGCCCACTGCGGCCACTGCCACAGCCCGCTCTACGGCATCACCCGCAACCCGTGGAACCTCGACTTCAGTAGCGGCGGCTCGTCCGGCGGCTCGTCCGTCGCCGTCGCGACCGGCATGGCCGTGCTGGCCGGCGGTGACGACGGCGGCGGCTCGCTGCGCATACCCGCGTCGTCGTGCGGGATCGTCGGGTACAAGGCGCCGTTCGGGCGCAACCCCTCGGCGCTGCTGGACACGATGTTCGAGGCCATCGTGCACGTCGGCGTGCTCGGCCGGACCGTCGGCGACGTCGCGCTCGCGCAGAACGTCGTCTCCGGCCAGCACCCGGACGACATCACGACGCTACGCGAGCGCGTGACCATTCCCGCCGGTCCGGGCTCTGTCGAGGGCCTGCGGATCGCGTACTCGCCGGACCTGGGTTACGTCGAGGTCGACACCGAGGTGGCGCGGAAGACGGAGGAAGCCGTCGCGAAGCTCGCCGAGGCCGGCGCCGTGGTGGAGCAGGTGGACCTCGGCTGGAACGAGAGCACGTACGACGCCTGGGTCACGCACTGGCAGGGGCTGTTCGCGGCCATCGCCGGGGAGCACATCCCGCAGTGGCAGTACAAAATGGACCCGTTCGTGCGCCGGCTCATCCGGCAGGGCCAGCAGCTCGACCACGTGCGGGTCAAGAAGACAGAGCTCGTGCGCACGGAAATGTGGACGAAGCGGTCCGCCGTGTTCGCGAACCACGACCTGATGGTGTGCCCGACGCAGGCCGTGCCCGCGCTGGCCGCGGACCACCAGAACGACGACAAGTCCTTCACCGTCAACGGAAAACCGGTCGACGCGTACCTCGCGTGGGCGCTGACCTACCCGTTCAACCTGTTGAGCCAGCTGCCGGTGCTCACCGTGCCGTCGGGCGTCAGCGACTCGGGAGTGCCGACGGGCCTGCAGATCGTCGGCAAGCCGTACCACGACGAGACGGTGTTCTCGGCGGCGAAGGCGTTCGAAGCCGTCGCACCGTGGGCGCAGCGGCACCCGAACCTTGAGGACACAGCGGTTTAGGACACAGCGGTTTAGGACACAGCAGTTTCGGACTCGGCGGTTTCGGGCTCGGCAGCGGTTTCAGGCGTCTCGGAGGGGAGCTCGACCGGGCTTCCTTCCTCCGAGCCCGCCCGGGGCTTCCGCAGCCGCCGAACCACGAAAACCACAATGAGCACCAGCAAAACCAGCACGACCAGCAACGTCCACGGGATCGCCCAGCCACCGGCCGAACCCGTCACGACCGCGAGCGGCGCGACCGAGCCGGACGCGTCCGTGAGCAACGGCGTCAGCGAGACGTCGGCGGACAGCCGCACCCCCGGAACCACACCGTGGACGGGCACCGAAACGTGCCACGTCTCCCCCGGCAGCAGCTGCGGCGAGTCCGGGATCGTGGCGGCCGGAGCGGTCCAGGCGCCGAACAGGCTGGAGACCGACGCGCTCTGGCGCGCGGCGGTGATGGCGTTGCCGGTGTTGTGCAGGGTGTAGGACAGCGTGGCGTCGCCCGAGCCGAACGGGTTCGCCGTGCCCGAGTAGTCGACGTGCGCGTCCTCGACGGACAACGCGGGAGCCAGGTCACCGCCCACGCGCAGGCGGATCCGGATGCCGAGGCGGCGCTCGACGGTGCCCTGCTGCACCGACGTCACGATGCCGCCCAGGAAGTCACCGGCCTTCGTGCCGGAGGGAACGGTGATCGTGAAGGGCACGTCGGCCGATTCGCCGGGCCCGAGCTTCACGTGGTCGGCCGCCGCGCGCGCCCACGCGCCGACGCCGACGGACTTCTTGTCGCGCGCGAGGAGGTCGACCTGCCCGTCGGGCCGGGTGAACGCGTCCGCGGTGTACACGGCCAGCTCCAGCGGCGCGGTGCCGTTGTTGACGACCTTGAGGCCGTCGTGCACCTGCTCCCCGGCCCCGGCGGTGTAGCTGTAGTTGACACGGTCGGCGCCGAACTCGTTGGCCGCGGTGCTGACGGCCCAGGGGACGGTGTCCTGGGAAGCCGTGTCCTGGGAAGCCGTGTCCTGGGCGGCGGCAGGCATCGCCGCCGTGGCGGCGAACCCGGCGGCGAGCAGCACCGCGGCGAGCGCGCGGGTGAGCGTGGAACGCATGTGCAGTCCTCGGGCAGGTGGGCAGAGCGGGGTGGGCGGCAGGGGCGGGTGCCGGCGAGCACCCGCCCCTGCCTGGGGGATCAGGCGAGTCAGCTCAACGCGGTGAGCGTGGAGCCGAGCTTGCCGAGGGTCTGGCTGACCCAGCGCGGACCGTCGTGGTCGTCGTGACCGTCGTTGCCGTGGCCGCCGTTGCTGCTGCCACCGCCGTTGTTGCCGTGGCCGTTGTCACCCTTGGTGTGGATGACGACCTGGTCGATCACGGAACCGACCTTGCCCGCGGGCGAAGCGCCCTCGTTCGGGCCGCACCACTTGACGTTGCCGCGCTCGACGGCGGCGTTCGGAGCGGCACAGGTGCCGCTGCGGACTTCCTGGACCTCGAGCTTGTCGTCCCGCACCTGGACCTTCACGTACGTGCGCACGTGCTCCTGGTTCTCGACGGAGTTGGCCCAGTGATTGTCCGGGTTGAGCGGGTCGGCCCCGTAGTTCGGGTCCTTCGTGGTGTCCGGGTCGGTGAGGTCGTAGTACTTCGACCCCGACGCGGAGTTCGCCGTCACGTAGACGACACCACCCGGGCCCTGGACCACCGAGGTGGCGCCGGGCTGCTCGGCCGGGTTGGCCTTCTTGCCGTTCTTGATCACGTAGCTACGCGAGTAGCTGTGGTCGTGGCCCTGCAGGACCAGGTCGACACCCAGGTTCGAGAACGCCGTCGGGAAGTCCTGGCGACGCAGCTGGTTGTCACCGTCGTTGGCGTGGTCGGCCGGCGAGTAGATGGAGTGGTGGTACACGAGCACCGTGTACTTGGCGTCCTTGCCGTGCTTCTTGATCACGTCGGTGACGTACGCGATGTGCGCGTCGTCCGCGCCGTTGGCGTAGGCGTTGCTGTTCAGGTCGATGAACAGCACACCCTTGTAGGTGTACCAGTAGTCGCCACCGGAGTTGGTGTTCTGCGAGCCGTTGTAGAAGGGCGTCGAACGGTCGGTGTTCGGCGTCCAGAAGTGCTGCTCGTAGGACTTGCCACCCACGTCGTGGTTGCCGATGGTGGCGGCCCACGGGTACTGGCGCAGCTTGTCCGAGCCGAGGAACGCGTCCCAGTCCGCCTCGGTGTTGGCGGTCTCGACCTGGTCGCCACCCGACACGAGGAGCTCGGCCTTCGGGTTGGCGGCGAGCGACACGTTCAGGGTGTCGGCCCAGCCGGCCCCGTCCTTCGCGACGTCACCCGACGAACCGATCTGCGGGTCACCGTAGAACAGGAAGTCGAAGTCGCCCTTGAAGGACTGCGTCTTGAAGGAGTACGTCGGCGACCAGCCGTCACCGTTGCCGATGCGGTAGGAGTACGCCGTGTTCTGCTGCAAGCCGTCGAGCGTGGCGTGCGCGTTGAACCCACCGTTGACCGCGTTGCTGCCAATGACCGCCGCGAACTTCTTGGCGTTGGTGGGGAACTTGCCGTGGTTGAGCCAGTTGGTCGGCACCAGTTCGACCGTCTGGTCGGCGTTGGTGTCGGTGTACCACGACAAGACGCGCTGCGATTCCTTGGCACCGACGCCGAGGACGATGGTGTTCGCCTTGGCCGGCGCGGTCGGCGTCCAGGTGGCGGCGGTCGCCGAACCGTTGCCGAACGCCAGCAGGAGGCTCACGCCCACCGTGGCGACACCGAAGGCGAGGTTACGCCCGGTTCTGAGTGGTTTCATCGGATTTGCTTTCCCTTTCGGGTCAATGGGTCGGGAAGACCGATTGGTAGCGTTATCGCCCTCGGTGTGCGGTAGGTGAACTTCGCCCGAAGGACGGGTGGACCACCCAGGAATAGCGCGGTCACCCAGCCGCGATGCGCTGCACGAACCAGGTGAGCCCCATCACTGAAACGGCCGCGGCGATCACGCCGGTCGTCCACTGTGGAGCGAAGGTCGCCCGGCGGCGGATCAGCACGAGAAGCGGGAAAACGATCGCAATGATCGCCAGCTGCACCGTCTCGATGCCGACGTTGAACACCAGCAGCGACCACAGGAGCGTCCAAGACCACGCCGTGTCGATGCCCAGCGCCGAAGCGAACCCGAGGCCGTGGCAGAGACCGAAGCAGAAGACCACGGCGAGCCGGGTCCACCCGGTGCGGTCGAGGCTGAAGTGGCCTTCGCCGAGGAGGTCGTCGTCGATGCCGTTGACCTTGCGCCGCCACAGGCGCCAGAGCGGCCAGGCCGCGACCACCGCGATCGACAGGGCGATGAGGGGTTCGATGATCGCTGCGGGCACCGTGACCAGGCCGAGTGCCGCCAGCACGAAGGTGACGGAGTGGGCGAGGGTGAACGTGGTCGCCGCCAGCACGATCTCGCGCAGGCGCCGGGAGCCGGCGATGAGCGCGAGCAGGAAGAGGATGTGGTCGAGACCAGTGAGCAGGTGCTCCGCGCCGAGCCGGAAGAACTCCCAGAACCGCTCGCCGAACGACTGCTGCGTGGAGAACGACGGCTGGTGCGCGTCGAGCGCGGCACTGCCCGAGGTCAGGTCGAGGTCGTAGGTGACGACCGTCTTGGTGTCGCGGACGTAACCCTCGGCGTCGGCGAACAGCGCGCTGCGCACCTCGTGGGCGTCGGCACTGCCGCAGCGGTAGTCGAGGTCGAGCACCGCGTACGGGACGCCTTCCCGCTGCTCCATGCGGAAGCCGCCGTCTTTCGTTGGCGTGCAGGGACTTTCCGTGCTCACGTGGAAGCGTTCGGTCACGTACTTGATCACCGCGGCCGAGTGGTCTTCGAGGGCTTTCGCCTGTGCGGCCGAATCGCGTGCGTCGAACGCAGCAGTGCCCTGCTGGAACAGCGGGTCGTCGTGTTCGGCGTCCGCGACGGAAACCACCAGCAGGTCGTACTCGAGGCCGAGCTCCGCCCGCACCTGTCCGGAGCCGGGTGAGGTGACGCCGGCGTACACGACCGATGAGAAACCATGCGCCGAAGCGGTGGAAGTACCGAGAATAACCGCCAGTGCGGCGAACGCGAAAACTGTTGCCAGGCGGGCGAAACTTCTGATGCGGCGGGGCATGGACTTCCTCTTTCCCGGTTGCTCGCCCGCACTTTGCTGGGCTCAAGCGAACAACTGGCGGAGAGCGGGCGAACATGCAGCGACCGGATTCCGACGGAAGAAAGCGGCGCACCGGAAACGGGCGGCGATCGGGTAGGAAGGAGGCCGACTCGCTCACCACTGGCCTGAAAGGACGATCCGGCTTGCGTTCACGATTCGTGGTCGTCGGTGCACTGACGGCAGTGCTGCTGAGCGGATGCGGCGCCACCGACGATTGGTCGGGACCACACCCCGCGCCCACCGCCGTCGGCGTGCTCGGCCAGGGCTTCACCAGCACGCCGCCGACGCCGGAAGCGACGATCACCCCGCGGCCGGGCTCGTGGGACACCGTGCACCCGGCGCCCGGCTACCGCGTGGTGCTCCTGACCGCCGGCGCCGACGCGCAGACGAAGACGCTGGTCGGCGCGGTCAAGGACTGGGCCGCGCAGGAGAAGGTGAGCCTCAAGGTCGTCACGGCCGACGACCCCGCCCGCCACATAGACAGCATCGTCGAGGCCATGAACCTCGCCCCGGACCTCATCATCACCGCCGGCAGCGAGCTGATCGACGCGGTGACGGTGGTCACGGCCAGCCACCTCGACCGGCAGTTCCTCGTGCTCGGCGCGGAGATCGCCGAACCGACCTTCAACGTCACCGCCGCCAACTGGGCGGGCGCCACCTTCCGCGGCTCCGGACTCACCGCGGCCACGGGCGACGACCCCGGGTCCTTCACCCCGGCCCGGGCGGCGGCGGCCGTGCGCGCGGGGGTGGCGAGCATCCTGAGTGGACTCACGGGGATCGTCATCCGGGTGAAGTAGACACGGCGAAGGGAGGGAAGCCGGAGCTCCCCTCCCTTTACCCACGGTCCCTTCCGGACGGTCACTTCCGGATCGTGAGCAGATCCGCCAGGTCGATGCGCTCGTAGAACTCGCGGTGGATGCGGTCGGCGACCGCCGAGACCTCGGCCGACCCGTCGTCGGACGGGTCGATGATCACGCGGTACGGGCGCTCGCCGCGGGGCAGGGCGACGATGCGGGCGATCTCGGCGGCGACCGACGAGACGTCGGCGTCGGCCGGCTCGAGGGCGGCGAGCTTGCCCGAGACCTGCTCCATCAGGCCGGCGTACTTCGTCTCGTAGTCGGCGACCACGGCGTCGTCGGCCGGGCGGCCCGAGTGCGCGAAGTGGTTGGTGCCCGAGGTGAACGCGCCGGGGACGACGATCGATGTCTCGATGCCCCACCGGGTCAGCTCGGTCGAGTAGCTCACGGCGAGGGCGTCCATGCCGGCCTTCGCGGCGAAGTACGGCGCGAGGTACGGCGGGGTGCCGCCCTTGACGCTGGAGCTGGAGACCCACACGACCAGGCCTTCGCCACGGCGGCGCATGCCGGGCAGCACGGCGCGGTTCACGCGCTGGGTGCTGAGCACGTTCACGTCGTAGAGCTCCGCGAGCTGCTCCGGCGTGAAGGCCTCGGCCGGGCCGGTGACCATGTGGCCGGCGTTGTGGATCAGCACGTCGATCGAGTCTCTCTCCGCCTCGATCTTCGCGACAGCCGCGTCGATGGACTCCTGCGAGTTCACGTCCAGCTCGACGGCCCGCAGGTCGACGCCGTGCTCCTTCGAGTAGTCGGCGACGGCCTGGACCTGCGGGGCGTTGCGGCCGGTCGTCTCGCGCATGCCGGCGTAGACGGTGTGGCCTTGATCGGCCAGGGCGCGGGCGGTGAGGGCGCCGAAGCCGCTGGAAGCACCGGTGATGACGATGGTCTGGGACATGGGAGTTCTCCTTCGAAGCCTCAGTTGCCGGGACGGGGTGACTCAGATGGCTCCGCCGTTGGCGTAGATGACCTGGCCGTTGACCCAGCGGGCCGGGCCGGCGAGGAAGGCGACGGCTTCGGCGACGTCTTCGGGCACGGCGAGGCGCTCGAGCGGCGGGACCTTGGCGAGGCGGTCGATGACTTCCTGCGGCTTGCCTTCGAGGAACAGGGCGGTCGCAGTGGGTCCGGGGGCCACGGCGTTGACGGTGATGTCACGTCCGCGCAGCTCGCGGGCCAGGATCAGGGTGATCGCGTCGACCGCACCTTTGGAAGCGGCGTAGGCGGTGTAGTTGTTCAGCGCCAGCTTGGTCACCGACGTCGAGAAGTTGATCAGGGCGCCGCCGGAGCGCAGCCGGCGGGCGGCCTGCTGGTCGACCACGAAGGTGCCGCGGATGTTGACGCGGTGCATGCGGTCCAGGTCGTCGAGCTTGAGCTCGGTCAGCGGGGCCAGGAGCATGATCCCGGCGGTGTGCACCACCACGTCGACCCCGCCGTAACGCTGCTCCGCGGTGTCGAACAGGGCCTCTACCTGGGCCTCGTCCGCCACGTCGGCTTGCGCCGAGCTCGCGGTGCCACCGGCGGCGGTGATCGCGGCTACGACCTCGTCGGCGCGCTGCGGGTTGCCCGAGTAGTGCACCAGCACCTGCATGCCGTCCTTGGCCAGGCGCTCGGCCACGACCCGGCCGATCCCGCCCGACCCGCCGGTCACGATCGCGACGCGCTGCGTGGTCTCGTTGCTGGTCATCTCAGTCTCCGTATCGTCGTTTCGCTCTGTTGGTACCAACGTTACATCTGAACTCGTATCCGCGCTAGAGCATTCCCGTATCAACGTTATGACCTAGGCAACACCAGCGCGTAGCGGCGCTTCTCACGGCTACCCCCGCTCATGTGGCGCAACCCACGCGGCGTTTCGCCCGGATCGGAGCCGCCCGTTCCCTGCCGCACCCCTGCGCGCCGACGACGGGACATCTTGTTTTCACGGGGCGGTGCTGGGGTGACGTGCGCACATCCCCGTGCACCGGAACGAGGAGCTGTCTTGAAACGCAGTCGAAGAAGCAGCGCGGTGGTGGCCGCTCTGCTCGCGGGAAGCGTGGTCACCTTCGGGGCCACCGGAACGGCGGAGGCCGCGGCACCCAAGCCGTGGCTGCCGGCCACTCCCGCGAACTGGAGCCTCGTCGTCGATCAGACGAAGACGACGCCGGTGACCGTCACGCGCGGCGTGACCCAGTACTCCGAGACCTACGACACCGTCGGCGGCCGCCAGCACACCCAGGTGCTCGACGTGAACCTCGCCGACCCGAACGTGCGCCTCGGCGTGGTCGAAGCCGGCGACGTGATCACCAACCCGGCCGACGAGACGGTCGGCTCGATGGCCGCCCGCACCCACGCGGTGGCCGGCGTCAACGGCGACTTCTTCGAGATCAACGCCAGCGGCCGCCCGCTCGGCGGCGTGATCACGAACGGCAAGCTGCTCAAGAGCCCTCGCCCCAACTTCAACGCGCAGCTCGGCGTGCGCGCCGACGGCACCATGGTGCTCGGCCCGCAGACGTTCTCCGGCTCGATCACAGACGGCGCCGCCAGCACTCCCCTGACTTCTGTCAACGTTGTCAACGACGTGGCGTCCGGCGGCATCACCGAGATCACCCCCGACCTCGGCGGCGCGACGGCTCTCCCGGCCAGCACGCTCGTGCTCGGGCACGAGACGAAGGCGGGCACCTTCGTCGTCGACTCCGTGCAGCCGGGCGTCACCGCGGCGCCGGCCCTGACGAAGGGCCAGCTCGGCCTCCTCGGCGGCGGCGCGGGCGGCACGTGGCTGTCGACCACCGTCCACAGTGGAGACTCGGTCTCGGTCACGGCCGACACCGGCGGTCTCAAGCAGCTGCTGTCCGGCTCGACCATGCTGGTCAAGGACGGCGCGGTCTACAACGACCCCACCGGCAACCCGCCGGGCGGCGTCAACCCCGAGACCGTGGTCGGCGTGAGCAAGGACGGCAAGCACACGATCATCGCCACGCTCGACGGGCGCCTCGGCGCGAGCGCCGCGCTGGGCGTGACGCCGGCGCAGGTCGCGGGCTACATGGTGACCCACGGCGCGTACAACGCGGTGCTCTTCGACGGCGGCGGCTCCACCGAGATGGTGGCCCGCGAGCCGGGTGACCCGGCCGTGTCGGTGATGAACAGCCCGTCCGACGGCCACGAGCGGCCCGTCGCCAACGGCGTGTTCATCTACTCGACCGAGCAGGCCCCGGGCTTCGCGCGGTCGATGGTCGTCAACGGCAACAAGGGCGTGGACACCGTGCCCGGCGCGACCGTGCCGGTCCCCGCGTTCGGCCTCGACTCGCTCGGCAACCCCGCGCGGGAGAAGGCGTCCGTGCAGGTCGTGCCGTCGACGCTCGGTTCGTGGCAGGACGGCCAGTTCACCGCGGGCCGCGCGGGCACCGGTGTGCTGATCGCCCACGCGGGCATCGCGGTCTCCGTGCAGCCGCTGCGCGTCGTCGACCGGCTCGGGTCGCTGCAGATCTCCCCGACCGACCCGGATCTGAACAACGGTGGGACGCAGACGTTCACCCTGTCCGGTTCGACGTCCTCCGGCACCGCGGTCGCCATCCCCGCGGCCGCGGCTTCGTGGTCGGTGAGCGACGCGTCGCTGGGCGGCGTCGACAAGTCCGGGGTGTTCACGGCGGACGCGGTGAACTCGGGCCTGGAGAAGGTGATGGCGAAGGTCGGCGGCGCCACAGCGACCGCGACCGTGGCCATCGGCAGTGTGTCGCAGGAGCTCAACGACTTCAGCGACCCGTCGGCGTGGAACCTGCGCAACACCACGGGCCAGCCGGCGACGATGGTCGCCGCGCCGGGCGTCGTCCCGCCGGGGTCGACGGCTTCGGCCTCGACGCAGCTGACGTACACGATGCCCGCGGGCTCCGGCGTGAAGCAGCTCGTGCTGTCGCCGAAGGCCACGATCACAGCCGGCGCCAACGCCGGCGGCCAGAACCCGACCGGCATCGGCGTGTGGGTGAAGGGCGACGGCACCGGCATCCAGCTGGCCGAGTCGTACATCGGCATCGACGGCGCCACCACCACGCTGTACCCGACCACGGTGACGTGGAAGGACTGGCGCCTCGCCATCGCGACGTTGCCGCCGGGGCTGAACTTCCCGCTGCGGATCAGCTTCGTCGACTTCCTCACGATCAACCCGAGCCAGACGACGTCGGGCACGCTGAACGTGAGCGATCTGCAGGCGCTGTACTCACCGCGTCCGCTGGTCACGCCGCCGTACCAGGCGATTCCGCAGAACCCCTCGTGGCTGAAGTTCTCGGAGAACGCGGCGGACTTCTCTCGGTCGGGCTCGACGATGCTGCTGGGCGACGACGCGCACCTGGTGGCGAGCGACCCGGGTTCGGCGTCGTCGAACGTGATGGACACGATCAAGGGCCGGCTGCCGGCGTTGCCTTCGCAGGCGCGGCCGTCTTCAGTGCAGGCGCTCGGTGACATGTCGGACGACGGTGCGGTGCCCGACCTGCAGTTCGCGCAGCAGAAGATCGCCGCGCTGGGCGTGCCGTACCACGACGTGGTGGGCAACCACGAGATCAGCCAGGGCGTGCTGCCGGAGAACGGCAACTTCGCCCAGGTCTTCGGGGCCACGCACTACGAGTACCAAGCCGGCGACGCGCAGGTGATTGTCACCGACAACGCGCACGGCAGCCTGCAGTCGTCGGACGCGTTCCAGTCGCCGGCCGAAGCGCAGTACCCGTGGCTGGTCAAGCAGCTCACGGACGCTTCGTCGCAGACCGTGCTGGTGACCACGCACATGCCGGCGTACGACCCGCACCCGGTGGCCAACAGCCAGTTCAGCGACCGGTGGGAAGCGCGCATGTACGTGCGGCTGGTGCAGCGCTACCAGCAGACGCACCCGGACAAGCACGTGGTGATGCTCTACGGCCACGCGCGCGGGTTCGCCGACCAGGTCATCGACCCGCTGGGCAACCCGACGTCGCCGGCCGCCGGGGGCATCCCGCAGCTGACGATCGCGGACCTCGGCATGCCGGCGTACGCGCCTTCGGACGAGGGCGGCATCTACCACTTCGTGCTGCTGCACACCGCCCGCGGTGACGTGCAGTTCTCGGTGGAGCCGGTGCTGTCGTCGATCGCCGTGACGGTGCCCTCTTTGCAGGTGGGCGCCTCGGCAGTGGCTTCGGCCACCGGTGCCGAGGTCGGCGGTGACAACCTCCCCGCGGCCACGATGCCGATCGCCGATCCGGCCTCGCACGTGTGGTCGTCGAGCGACACTCGCGTCGCTTCAGTGGACGCCAAGACGGGCAAGATCACCGCTCGCCGCGCGGGCACCGTGACGATCTCGGTGACCAGCGGTGGCGTAACGGGATCGGCGTCGCTGACTGTGACGCGCTGAGTTCTATTGCCGGGCGCGCTCCTTGGGGGGCGCGCCCGGCTTTTTTTCCTGCGTCAGGCGGGCAGTTCCTCGATCGAGACGCGGTCGGCGTAGAACGCGAGGTGGTCCTTGATCGGGGACACCGCGTCGTAGGGCTCCTCGTACGTCCAGACGGCGTTGTCACCCTGGGCGCCGGCCGGGGTCAGGGAGTAGTAGGACGCGTTGCCCTTGTACGGGCAGTACGTGTGGTGCTCAGTGCGCGCGAGGGCGGCGAAGTCGACGTCCTCCCGGGGGATGTACTGCACCGCCGGGTACGTGGACTCGCGCAGCACCTGCGCCCGCGTCGTGTCGGCGATGACCGTGTCGCCCAGCTTCACGACCACGCGCGCCGGGTTGACCTCGACCGTGATCGGGTGGTCGGGGCCGGGGATCTTCTGCTGCGTTGCCTGGGACATGGGTCTCCTCGTTCCGCTGCGGGTTCTGTAGTGCGTAACGACGAAGTGGCGCGGACCCTTCCCGTCGCGGGCGGGCCCGGGACACCGTCCCCGGAGGGCAGCGGCCTGGTCACGATCCGTCAGACGCCCGCGACCTGCGAGAACCAGCTGCGGGGCTCAGGCCGAGACGCGCTTGGGGGCGGTCCGCCACAACCAGTACAGGCCGACCAGCGGCAGGACGAGCGGGATGAAGACGTAGCCCTGGCCGTAGACCGACCACACGGTCGCGTCGGGGAAGGCCTGGCGGTCGAAGATGCTGAGCGTGCCGATGGTCAGCACGCCGAGGAACTCGATGCTGCACGCGACGAGGGCGACGCGCCACCAGCGTTCGCCGCCTTTGGCGAGGGCGACCGTGGCGAGGATGTAGACGACGGCGGCGAAGGCCGAGAGCACGTAGGCCAGCGGCGCTTCGTGGAACTTCGTGCCGATCTGGACGCCGGCGCGCGACGTCGCGGCCAGCGCGAAGATCGCGTACACCGCGACCAGCACCCGGCCCGGGCCCGTGGCCGTCTTACGCGCTTGCTCCACTCCACACCTCGTTCAGTCGCAGCACCATCACCGGGATGGCCAGGCAGGCGATGCCGAGCACGACCGTGCTCGACCGGCTCCGCTCGGCCAGCGCCCACGCCGCCCCGACCGGCAGCACGACCAGGCAGCCGATCAGGTAGGCCAGGAACGTGGCGAGACTGCCCGGCTTCTCACCGCTCACGAGCAGCACGATGCCGACCACGAGCTGGGCGACGAGCAGCACCTCCACCACACCGAGCGCGACGAGCAGCGGGGTGTCCGGCAGGCGCTTGCGCGCGGCCTGCACGAAGCTCCACAGCGCGACCAGCAGTGCGCACACCGCCACCGCCACCGCGAAACCGAGAATCACCCGTTCCTCCTTCTGCCGCGCTGGCCACAAGGTACCCGCTGGCGTTTCCGGGGCTGTTCGCCGAGGGCTGCCGACGTGGCCGGCGCCACGGCCGTCGGTCTCGTGTGGACTGAGCCCTCCCCCAGGTCCACGCGGCCGTCGAAATCGGACACGGGAATCCGTTGATGGCATTCTGCCAATTTCACGGTACAGTTACGCAGCAGTTCGCCGGACCTGCATGAACAATGCGCAGCGCCGGGTGTTACACCACGACCGAGTGGTCGAGTAATCCGTGAAATCACACAGGGTCCCCGGTTTCGGACTCCGGCGGCACTTCTGTCTACCCTGATCAGCCCAGCCGAACCCCCGGGTTGGCGGATTGGCCTGTGCACCTCCGGCGTGCGGGAATATTCCTCGTCAGGGAGTGCGGAAGTACGCGGAGGGTGCGGTTTCATGGACATGCGGTATGAAGCGTTCTGCTTCGCGGATCCGCTGTTCTTCGACGAACAACGCGAAACCGGAGCGCCCGCCGACGACTTCGCCGCCGCGCTGCCGGCGCCGGGACCGATGTGGACGGTGGGCACCCGCGGCATCTGGCGCGTGCTGCACCCGCAGGGCGTTGACCTGCCCGAACAGGGCTGGAAGGTCCACGTTTCGGCCGGAATGGACAATGCGGACCGCGTGCTGGCGGCGGTGCACGAGTACTGCGTGGACCGTCGCGTGGCGTTCAAGCACCTGCGGTCCCGAACCATCCTCCTGGCGCGGAATTCGAAATACGCACCGCGCGACGGAAGCGGCAAGTTGATCACGATTTATCCGGTCGACGAGTGCGAACTGGCGCGAGTTCTTCAAGATCTTTCCGAACGGCTGAGTGGCGAACATGGCGCTTATGTGCTCAGCGACCTTCGTTACGAATCCGGACCGTTATACGTACGTTATGGCGGATTCGCCGAACAATGGGTGGAACACGACGGCACTCGAGTGCTCGCGATCCGCAAACCCGACGGTACACCCGTGCCCGACCGGCGCGAGCCCGTTTTCTCGGTACCCGATTGGGTGAAGATTCCGGCGTGTCTGGACGCGAGCGTCGCGGCTCGCAAAGGCGGCGATCCGGGGCAGTTCCCCTACCGCGTGACGAGCTCCCTGCACTTCTCCAACGGCGGCGGCGTGTACCTCGCGGAGCACAAACAGCACGGCCGGCCGGTCGTGCTCAAGGAGGCGCGGCCCCACGCCGGGCTGGACCGCGAGCTGGTGGACGCCGTCGAACGGTTGCGGCGCGAGCACGACGTGCTGCAGCGGCTGGCGGACGTTCCGGGCGTTCCGGACGCGTACGAGCACTTCACTGTGTGGGAGCACCACTACCTGGCGATGCAGCGGATGCCGGGCACGTCGTTGGGCAGCTGGCTCGCGCTGCACTACCCGCTCACGCGCCGCGACAGCACCGAAACCGACCTGCTGGCGTACCGCGACCGGGCGCTGGGGGTGCTCGCGCAGGTGGAGCGGATCGTCGCCGACCTGCACGAACGCGGGGTGGTGTTCGGCGATCTGCACGCGCTGAACGTGCTGGTGGCCGACGACGACACCGTGTCGCTGATCGACTTCGAGATGGCGTTCGACGTCGCCTCGGGTTCGCGGCCGGCGCTCGGTGCACCCGGGTTCCGCGCGCCGGCCGACCGGCACGGGTTCGACATCGACCGGTACGCGCTGGCGATGCTGCGGCTGTGGCTGTTCCTGCCGTTGGCGACGCTCCTGGAGCTGGCGCCGGCGAAGCTGCGCGGTGCGGCCGAGTTCGCGCAGCGGCGGTTCGGGCTGCCCTACGGGTACGCGGACGAGCTGGTGCGGGTGCTGGGCTCGCCGGGCGTCGGCGTGACCCACACCGCGCTCGACGAGGAGCGGCCCGACTGGACGCTGGTGCGCAAACAGGTCGTGGAGGGGATTCTCGCTTCGGCCACCCCGTCGCGACTGGACCGGTTGTTCCCGGGCGACATCGAGCAGTTCCGGGTGGGCGGCGCGTGTTTCGGCTTCGGCGCGGCGGGCGTGCTGTGGGCGCTGGACGTGGCGGGCGCCGGCCGGTTTCCGGAGCACGAGCAGTGGCTGCTCGACGCCGTGCGCCGCGAGCCGCCCGCGCGGCCGGGGTTCCTCGACGGCAGCCACGGGATCGCGTACGTGCTGGAGCACTTCGGCCACCACGACGCGGCTTCGGCCTTGCTGGCCTCGTCCCGGGCCCTGGTGGACCAGACCACTGATCACGCGTTCGAGGGCGGGCTCGCGGGGATCGCCCTGACGCAGCTGCACTTCGCGACTTCGCGCGGCGACAACGAATACGGGCGGCAGGCGTTGGCAACCGCGGTGTCTTTGGCGGAAACCCTGGAGACGGCCGCGCCACCGGGGAAGTTCGCGCGGGCGGGGCTGTTGAGCGGCTGGTCGGGGCCGGCGTTGCTGTTCATCCGGCTGTACGAACGGACCGGTGAGCCCGCGTGGCTGTCGTTCGCGGACCAGGCACTGCGCCGCGACCTCGAAGAATGCGCCACGGCGGACGACGGCTCCCTGCAGGTCCGCGACGGCGAGCGGCGGACCCTGCCGTACGCGGGCATCGGCAGCGCCGGGATCTTGCTGGTGCTGGAGCAGCTGGCGCGGGTTTCGCCGTCCGCCCTGGCGTGTTCCAACCTGCCCGCGCTGCGCGAGGCGTGCCGCGGCGAGTTCGTGATCCAGCCCGGCCTGCTGCACGGCCGCGCGGGACTGATGGCGGCGCTGTCGTTCTCCGAGGCGCCTTCTGACCGGGTTCGCTCCGCCATCGACCTGCACCTGGCGCGCCTGGCCTGGCACGCCGTCCCGTACCGCGGCGGCCTGGCCTTCCCGGGCAACCAGCTGCTGCGCCTGTCGACCGACGTCACCACCGGGAGCGCGGGCGTGCTGCTCGCGCTGTCGGCCCTGCTGGACGGCTCGGAGGTGCTGCCTTTCCTGGGCGCCACGCCGTCCCCCCACACCTCCGGCCGCTGATGGCCGGCGGAAGAACACGAGAAGGGATCACCATGGAACTGGTTCTCGACTTGCAGGCCCTGGAAGCCCCCGAAGCCCTCGAAGGCCACGGCGGCGGCCACGGTCACGGCCACGGGGCGCCGAGCAACCTGAGCCTGCTGGCGTCGTGCGCGCACAGCACGCTCAGCCTGCTGACCTGCCACTGAGTTAGCTGACCTACTGACCCTTCGATCCTTGTCGACCTTCTGACGTTCTTCCGGCGGTTCGGGTGTTCTCGGGTGCTTCGGCTCCCGGGTGCCTTGCGCCGGGCGTCACGGACCGGGTGCGGGAGCGGCGCAGGCCAAGTGCGCCGCTCCCGCCTCACCATTCTGCCCCGGGGCTGCGGGTTTGGTCACCGGGTTCGCTGGGTTCTGCCGCGCGGTTGGCGGCAGGTTGGGCTGGTTGGACGAGGAGCGAGATGCCCGGATACGGAGCACCTTCCGACAATCCCGTCGACGCGGTGCCTACCGCCGGCCCCGCCGCGCCCCGCACCGATTCGGCAAGCACCGGTTCCGAACGGCAAGTTGCCACCCCACACAACGACCTGCCACGACCAACGGCACACCCCACCCCCACCGCACGACCCCGCCCGGCAACTGACCGCCCTGAGCGGCAAGTTGCCAAGTCTCACTCCGACTTGCCACAGCCAACGGCACGCCACGACCGAGCGGCACGAGCTCAACCGGCATCTGGCGGGGCCGAGCGGCAAGTTGCCGAACCACCGGCAAGCGCCGCACCGACGGCATGCCCGCAAGCGGCAAGCAACCGAGCGCGACGGCAGTTCTCCGAGTCGAATGGCGACTTGCCACAGCCGACGGCACGCCAGCGTCGAACGGCACGAACCCGGCTGGCATCCGGCGGAGCTGCGCGACAAGACGCCGCAACACCACCCGACTTGCCGCGGCCGACGGCACGCCACGACCGTGCCGCACGACCGGCACGCGGCGGAGTCGAACGGCAAGTTGCCGAACCATCACCCGACTTGCCACAGCCAACGGCACACCGCAGCCGAGCGGCCCGAACCCGGCAGGCATCCGGCGGAACTGCGCGACAAGACGCCGCAACACCACCCGACTTGCCGCGGCCGACGGCACGCCACGACCGTGCCGCACGACCGGCACGCGGCGGAGTCGAACGGCAAGTTGCCGAACCATCACCCGACTTGCCACAGCCAACGGCACACCGCAGCCGAGCGGCCCGAACCCGGCAGGCATCCGGCGGAACTGCGCGACAAGACGCCGCAACACCACCCGACTTGCCGCGGCCGACGGCACGCCACGACCGTGCCGCACGACCGGCACGCGGCGGAGTCGAACGGCAAGTTGCCGAACCATCACCCGACTTGCCACAGCCAACGGCACACCGCAGCCGAGCGGCACGAACCCGGCAGGCATCCGGCGGAACTGCGCGGCAAGTTGCCGAACCACCCGCCGGCTTGCCACAGCCCGTGGCAAGACGCGGGCGAAAGGCGAGGAAGGCGGCGAAACCAACCTCGCCCGGGGATCGGTTGCTGCGCGAAGTCGCTAAGCGGGATCCGTGGCGGGTGGGGGTGCTCGTCGTGGTGGGGTTTGTCGCGGTGGGGGCGAGTTTGTTGTTGCCCGGGGCGTTGGCGGGGGCCACCGATGCCGTGATCAGCGGTGGCGGTGCCGCCAAACAGGTGGGCTGGCTGGTGGTCGTCGGTGGGGCCGAGGTTGTGGCCGACGTGGTCGGCGGGGTGGTCGTCGTGCGGGTCACCAGTGGCGCCGGCGCGTGGTTGCGGCGCAGGATGATCGATCGGCTGCTCGCCCAGAAGACCAAAACCCCGTTCGCCGAAGGGGATGCGGTGAGCCGGATGGCCGGGGACGCCGTGGGGGCGGGCGGCATCGTGCCGGTCGTGGTGCAGCTGGTGTCCGCCGCGGTGATCTCCGTCGGGGCGATCGTGCTGCTGGCGGTCCTCGACTGGCGGCTGGCGCTCGTGTTCCTCGGCAGCATCCCCGTGGCGCTGCTCCTCGCGCGGTCGCACCTCAAGAACACCGCCGACGACGTCCTCACCTACCAGCGCGTCTCCGGCGAGCTCGCGGCGCGGCTGCTCGACGCCGGCGCCGGCCTGGCCACGATCGCCGCCTCCGGGACCGCCGACCGGGAGGCCGATCGGGTGCTGAAACCGTTGCCCCGCCTCAGTCTTGCCGGGCGCAGGATGTGGCGGACGCAGGCGAAGATGGTGTGGCGCGCCGCGTTGCTGTTGCCGGCCGTGGAGCTGGCGGCGCTCGCCGCGGCGGGGTTTGGGGTGCTCGACCACCGGCTGACGGTCGGCGACGTGCTCGCCGCCCTCGGCTACGTCGCCCTCGGCATGGGGCTCGTGACGCAAATCCCGTTGCTCACCACGGTTTCGCGCGCCCGCGGCTGCGCCCAGCGCGTCGCCGAGGTGCTCGACGTCCCCACCCCCGAACGCGGCAAGCTCGGCCTCCTGCCGGGCAACGGGACACTCACCCTCCGCAACGCCACCGTCCCAGGCGCCCTGCACTCCACCACGCACACCATCCCCGGCGGCACGTTCACCGCCATAGTGGGGAAATCCGGCTCCGGGAAGTCCACTGTGGTCAGTCTCCTCGGCGGCCTCACGACTCCCGACGCCGGCGAAGCCCACCTCGACGGCCGCGACCTCACCACCCTGCGCCCCGAGGAACTCCGCGCCGTCGTCGGCTTCGGCTTCGCCCGGCCGCACCTGCTCGGCGCCACCGTCGCCGACGCCGTGGGCTACGGCAGCTGGGCCGGCGACACCGCCGTCCGCACGGCCTGCCGCACCGCCCGCATCCACGACGTCATCACCCGCCTCCCCCACGGCTACCACACGCCACTCGCCGAAACCCCGCTCTCGGGCGGAGAAGCGGCGCGAGTGGGCCTCGCGCGGGCCATCGTGCACAACCCGCGCGTCCTCCTCCTCGACGACGCGACCGCCAGCCTCGACACCGTCACCGAACAGTCCGTCCTCACCGACGTCCGCGCGCGCACCCTGGTGGTCGTCACCCACCGCGCCTCCCTCGCCTCCCGCGCCGACACCGTCATCTGGCTCGACGACGGCCACGTCAGAGCCATCGCCCCACACGACGTCCTGTGGCAAGACCCGCGGTACCGCGCCGTATTCACGGAGGCGGGATGACCAACGCTCTCCGCCTCACAACGCCCCTCGCCAACCCTGCGCCGCCCTGCTGCTCACTGCACCGCAAGGCCACCACGCCCACGCGAAACCAGCCGACCGGCGACGCAACGACCTCCACCGCACAACAGACCGCCCGCCAACGCCACGCCGCCTGCCACTCGCGGCAGAACCCGCGGTACCGCAGGGCCAGCGCGACCGCAACACGAAGGCAGCGGGGATGACCAACGACCTCCGCCACACGACGCCCGCTCGCCAACTCCATGCCGCCCTGCCACTCGCGACACAACCCACGACGCCGCAAGGCCAACGCGACCGCGCGAATCCAGCCGACCGGCGACGCAACGACCTCCACCGCACAACACCCGCCCGCCACCTTCGCATCACCCCGTCGCTTGCGGCCGAACCCACGGTGCCGCAGGGCCAGTGCGGCCACACAAACCCCAGCCGACCACAACGCGAAGGCGGCGGAATGACCATCGACCTCCGCCACACGACGCCCGCGCGCCAACCCTGCGCCGCCTTGCCACTCGCGACACAACCCACGACGCCGCAGGGCCACCACGCCCACGCGAAACCAGCCGACCGCCCACACCAAGCCGCGGCCGAGTACCCCGCGAAGGCAGCACGATGAGCGTCACTCACCTCTACCGCACGACTCTCCTCCGGCAATGGCGCGGCGGGCTCGTGCTCCTGGCCTGCTCCGCGCTCGAAGGGGCGCCGGCGTTTTTCTCCGGGCGGTTGGTGGAGCTGGCCGTCGATCGGGGGTTCGCGGTGGGGGCGCCGGGGGTGGGCGTTGGTTATCTGGCGTTGTTCGGGGTGGCGGCGCTGGCCGGGGCGTTCGGGTCGCGGTTGGTGTGGCGGCAGCTCGGCCGGGTGGTGGAGCCGTTGCGGGACGCGCTGGTGACGGCGGTGGTGCGCGGCGTCCTGCACGACCCCAGCCCGCCGCGGAATGCGGCTGATGCGAGTGGCGTCGCGAGGATCACGCAGCACGTGGAGGTGGTGCGCGACGCCACGGCGGGACTGCTGGTGCAGGCCCGCGCGATGGTGGTGACGACGGCGGCGGCGATCGTGGGGCTGGCGACCGTCGCGGGGCAGCTGCTGCTGCCGGTGGCGGTGCCCGTGGTGGTGGCCGTCGCGGGGTTCGCGGTGCTGCTGCCGTCGCTCGCGCGCAGGCAGCGGGCGTTGGTGCTGGCCGACGAGCGGACCGCCGAGACCACCGGCGCCGTGCTCGGCGGGATGCGGGACGTGGTGGCCTGCGGGGCTGAGCCAGGGGCGGCGTTGGCGGTGTACGACGCCGTCGAGAAGCAGGCTGAGGCTGCCGTCAAGGTGGCGTATTCCGGGGCGGCGAGGTCGTTGGTGATCTCGCTCGGGGCGTTCGTGCCGTTGATCGCGAGCCTGGCGGTCGCGCCCGGGTTGGTCGAGAGCAAGCAGCTGACAGCCGGGGCGACGCTCGGCGCCTTGGTCTACCTGGCGACGACGATGCAACCGGCGCTGCGAGGCCTGGCCGCCACCGCGAGCACCGTCGTGCTCCGGCTCATCGTGGCGCTCAAGCGGCTGGCCGAGACCGCGGAAGTACCACCGCCGAAACCCGAAACCCGAAAAGCCCACGGCACCGACCTCGAAGTCCGCGGCCTCACCTTCCGCTGGGGTGCCGCGCCCGAACCCGTCGTGCGTGGACTGGACCTCGACCTGCGCGCGGGCGATCACCTCGCCGTCGTCGGGCCGAGCGGGATCGGCAAGTCGACACTCGCGGGCCTGCTCACGGGACTGCTCACACCCCAGGCCGGCCGGGTACTGCTCGGCGGCGTGCCCGTCGCCGAAGCCGCCAACCGGCACGAGCTCGTCGCCCTCATCCCCCAGCAGGCCTACGTTTTCGCCGGCACGCTGCGTGACAACCTGGGCCTCTTCGCTCCCACCGCGTCGGACGAGCACCTCCTCGACGCCGCCCGAGCCGTCGGCGCCGAGGAGCTGCTCACCCGCCTCGGCGGCCTCGACGCCGAGCTCGGCCACGAAGCCGAAGGGCTCTCCGGCGGCGAGGCCCAGCTCATCGCCCTCGCCCGCGTCCACGCGGGCGCGGCGCGCATCGTCATCCTCGACGAAGCGACGTCCACTTTGGACCCCGCCGCCGAGGCCCGCGCCGAACGCGCCTTCACCCACCGCAGCGGCACGCTGGTCGTGATCGCGCACCGCCTGTCCTCAGCCATGCGGGCGCGCAGCGTCCTGGTACTCGACGGACGAGAGACGCTGCTCGGCAGCCACGCCGAACTACTGGTCCAGTCAAGTCGATACGCAGCGCTGATGCAGGCCTGGCTACCCGCCGAACCAATCCGGACAGGACACTGACCCGCCCAGCCCACCGAACACTCGGACACAGTCGACCCGTATGTCGACAAATCAATTCGGCGACTACCCGGCCAGTGGGATTCACCACCTTTCCCCGGATTTCGCATTCACCCGTTCAGCTCAGCACACGTCCAAGAGGTTGCCTACTGGGGTCATCACCACCAGAAATGCCGGTAATCGACTCCTCACGCGAAGTGATGGGTCACGGTGGGCCACTCATCGGCAGGTCGAGCGCCCGATCAGTGGCACCATGATGGCCCGGTTCATGGTAAAAAACGGACCCTGATCTGTTCCGTGGTGAAACGAAGGGTGAGTCGAGGACTCGTGACGACGGCCGCCCCGGTCCCACCGTCGTGTCCGCTTCCCCTGCCGGCTTCCGGCTTTTCGCCGACTGTGACTCAGGAGTTCGTGAATCGTCGTGGAGAACAAAGATGAGTCCGACAAGGCGTACGACAAGTCGATCCGGAAAAGGCTGACCAGGACCGTTCTCATCCCGAGCATCACGCTGCTGGTGCTGGTGGCCGCGGTCTCGTCGTACTTTTTCATCAACGGCCTGTACGTGCGCCTCGTCGCTGTCTCCGTGCGTGAGGTGTCGATCCCCGCGATCCAGGCGCTGTCGTCACTGCAGCAGGAGCGCCAAGTCGCGCTTCAGTTCCTCGACACCCCCAACGCGGGGATCGGCGAGCTCCAGCAGCTGCAGAAGGGCACCGATGAGAAGCTCAGGGGCATGCAGGACGCCTTCGCGTCCACCATCTCGAGCGCGCCCGCCGAGATCGCCGACAAGGTCACCGCGCTGAAGACCCAGCTCGACCAGCTGCCGGTGCTGCGTTCGCAGATCAACTTCCGCACCATCGGCCGGGCGCAGGTGAACAGCTACTTCAACGGCGTGCTCGACACGGCGTCGACGCTGTTCGACACGCAGGCCCGCATCGTGCCCGACGCGACGGCCGTGCAGGGCGCGATCTCCGCGACCTCGCTGTTCCGGGCGACGGACCTGATGTCGCGCGAAACCTCGCTGGTGACCAGCGCGCTCGCGAGCGGCACCTTCGCACCCGACGACTTCGTGCAGTTCACGCAGCTGACGGGCTTCTACCGCACTCAGGTCAGCCAGATCGCGCCGTTCCTCGAGCCCGCGGTGCGCGACGACTACCAGGCGCTCGTGGCGAGCCCCGGCTGGAAACAGCTCACCGACGCGGAGAGCGCACTGGTGAAGCACGGCCCGTGGACGCCGGAGGACCGGGACACGGTGCCAGTCACCTCAGCGGACTGGCTGACCCTCACCGGCCAGGTCTCGAACAGCCTCACCCAGCTGACGATCGCCCAGGGCGACGAGGTGTCCGCCGCCGCCATCGATTCCGGCGACTCGCAGCTGCGCAACGCGATCATCGGCAGTATCGCGGCCCTGATCGCCTCGCTGGTCGCGATCATCGTCGCCGTGCGCGTGTCCCGATCGCTCGTCGACCGCACCCTGATGACGCGGCTGGCGCGCCTGCGCAACGACTCGCTCGACCTCGCGCGCAACCGCCTGCCGAACATCGTCGACCGGCTCAAGAACGGCGAAGCCGTGGACGTCGGCGCAGAGCTCCCGCAGCTCGACCACGGCCGCGACGAGATCGGCCAGGTGGCGGAGGCCTTCAACGCCGCCCAGCTGACCGCCGTCAACGCGGCCGCGAGCGAGGCGAAGGCCCGCAGCGGTGTGCACAACGTGTTCCTCGGCATCGCCCACCGCAACCAGGTGCTGGTGCACCGGCAGCTGCAGATCCTCGACGAGATGGAAAGCCGCGAGGAGAACTCGACGCAGCTGGCGTCGCTGTTCCAGCTCGACCACCTCGCCGCCCGCGCGCGCCGCACCACGGAAAACCTCATCATCCTCGGCGGCAAACAGCCCGGTCGGCGCTGGCGCAAGCCGGTGTCGCTCATGGAGGTCCTGCGCGCCGCCGTCTCGGAGACCGAGCAGTACTCGCGGGTGCAGGTGGAGCAGGTGCCCGACGTGTCGATCGTCGGCTCGGCCGTGGCCGACGCCATCCACCTGATCGCCGAGCTCGTGGACAACGCCACGTCGTTCTCCCCGCCCGGCTCGCCGGTCGAGGTGACCAGCCGCATGGTCGCGCGCGGCGTCGTCGTCGACGTGTCCGACCAGGGCCTCGGCATGAAGGAAGCCGTGCGCGAGTGGGCCAACGCGATGATGGCCGACGCGCCCGAGTTCGACGCCATGGCGCTACGGGCCGACTCGAGCCTGGGCCTGTTCGTGGTCGCGCGCCTGGCTTCGCGCCTCGACATCACGGTCACGTTCGACCCGTCCCGGTACGGCGGCACACGCGCCACCGTGCTGATCCCGTCCCAACACCTGGCCGGCAACGAGTCGGTCGACGCCGTCGGCAACGCCGAGTTCCGGTCCGAAGCCCCGCGTGAGCAAGCCGGGGTGCTGGAGCCGGTGGGCGGTGCCGCGCGTCCGGCACTGGAAAGCTCACCGCGTGTCATGGAACCCACCAGCTCGTTCACCGGCCAGATCCCGATGAGGCGAGACGCCAAGCCGAGGCCGTACCCGGCTCGTGCGTACACCCCGGGCGAGCCGGAACCCCCGCAACCGCAACCGCCGGTCCAGGTGCCGGTCGCCGCGCCGGCGGAACCGGCCCGCGAGCCCGATCAGAGCCTGCTGGTCGGCGACGACCGGCCCCGGCTGCCCCGGCGGCAGCCGCAGCAGAACCTCGTCGCACAACTGCAGCAGGACGACCCGGGTGACCAGGACGTCGACGTCGCAGGCACCGGCGAAGCCACGGCCCGCACGCTGCTGGCGTTCCACAAGGGCACCCGCCGCGCCCGTGGCGGCACCGAAGATGCCTAGTCCGCGACAGCACACAGGAAAGTCCACACAGGAAAGTCAAGGTCTCTCCGCATGAACGAGTACGGGAACTCCAAACCCGACCTCAACTGGCTCCTCGACGATGTCGTCCACCGCGTCGTCGGCGCGCAGAACGCCATCGTGCTGTCCGCCGATGGGTTGCTGCTCGGCAAGTCGAGCGGCATGAGCAAGGACGACTCCGACCAGTTGTCGGCGATCGCGTCCAGCCTGCAGAGCCTCGCCAAGGGGGTGAGCCGGCAGTTCAACCGCGGTCCCGTGCTGCAGAACATGATCGAGATGGAGGGCGGGTACCTCTTCGTGTCGGCAGCCGGCCAGGGCGCGTGCCTCGCGGTGCTGGCCGGCGCCGATGTGGACGTGGAGATGATCGCCTACGAGATGAACCGGCTGGTCAAGCGCGTCGGCGACTACCTCGCCTCGGCGCCGCGCGAAGCCGCCACCATGCTCAGGGAAGCCACGTGACGACTGCCGACCTACCTGTTCCCGCGGAGGCGGTATGACAGACGACAACTGGTACGACGAGGCCGCCGGACCGCTGGTGCGGCCCTACACGATCACCAGCGGCCGCACGCCGTCCGAAGGCGCGCAGCTCGACGTGTCCACGCAGGTGATGACCCTGCAGTCGGAACAGGAGCCGGCCGGCCTCGGCCCGGAGCACCTGGCGATCACCCGGCTGTGCCGGCGGCCGCTGTCGGTCGCGGAGATCGCGGTCTACGTGAAGCTGCCGCTCGGTGTTGTCCGGGTGTTGTGCGGCGACCTGATCGAGCGCGGCCTCGTCATCACGCGGTCCCCGTCCCACCAGCCGGCCCAGGCGCCGGACCACGAAACTCTCCAGGCGGTTCTCGATGGCCTCATCAAGCTCTGACGGCAAGGGCGCCGACTCGGTCCCCACACCGGTCAAGATCATCATCGCCGGTGGGTTCGGCGCCGGGAAGACCACCATGGTCGGCTCGGTCAGCGAAATCCCGCCACTGTCCACCGAGGAGGTGCTGACCGAGGCGAGCCACGGCGTCGACGACCTGTCCGGTGTCGAGCGCAAGAAGACCACCACGGTCGCACTCGACTTCGGCCGGATCACGATCTCACCGCGCCACGTGCTGTACCTCTTCGGCACGCCGGGCCAGGAACGCTTCTGGTTCATGTGGGACGACCTCGCGCGCGGCGCGATCGGGACCATCGTGCTCGCGGACACGCGCCGCCTGGAGACGAGCTTCGCGGCCGTCGACTTCTTCGAGCGCCGGCGGATCCCGTTCATCGTCGCGGTGAACTGCTTCGACAACGCCCCGCGCTACACCGCCGACGAGATCCGGGAGGCGCTGGTCGTGCCCGACCGCGTGCCGATCGTCATGTGCGACGCGCGGCAGCGGGACTCGAGCAAGATCGCATTGATCCGCCTCGTCAAGCACGCGATGACCGTGGTTCCGCAGCCTGCGTGAGACACCGGCTTCCATGGAACGCAGTGGAGGGTCACTCCCGACCGGAAGTAACCCTCCACTGTGGACTGGATCAGACGACGGGTGCCATCGTCAGGTTGAAGTGCCGAAGGATCTTCGGCGCCTCGACGATCCGGTAGCCCGGCACGCTTTCCGGGTTCTTCGCGATGTCACTCAGGATCTCGGCGACGTAGTCGTAGTGGCCCCGGGAGTAGGTCCGGCGCGGCAGCGCCAGCCGGACGAGCTCGAACGGCGCCGGCGTCACCAGCTCGTTGTTCTCGTCGAGCTCACCGATGTAGAGCGAACCCAGTTCCGCACAACGGATCCCGCCCGCCAGGTACAGCTCGCACGCGAGCGAGTGGCCCGGGAACCGGCTCGCCGGCAGGTGCGGCAGCAGGCGGCCGGCGTTGAGGTACAGCGCGTGGATGCCGGGCGGCTGCACGATGTCCACGCCCGCGTCGTTCGCGAGCTGCGCCAGCCGCGCGGCCTCGGCCGCCCGCGCCTCGAGGTAGTGCGGGTCGAGCACCTCCTGCAGGCCCCTGGCGAGACGGTCGAGATCGTGGGCGCCGAGGCCGCCGTAGGTGCGGAACCCCTCGGTGGCGATGAGAAGCGCCTCACAGCGCTGCGCGAGCTCGGGATCGCGCAGACCGATGAACGCGCCCATCGGCGAGATGCCGTCTTTCTTCAGGCTGGCCACGCAGCCGTCGACGAGGCCGAACGCCTCCTCGGCCACCTCGCGCGGCGTCTTGCCCGCGTAGCCCTGTTCGCGCTGCACCACGAGCCAGGCGTTCTCCGCGAACCGCGCGGCGTCGAGGAAGATCGGCACACCGTGCGCGCGGGCCAGGCGGCTCGCGGCGGCCAGGTTCGCCATCGACACGGGCTGGCCACCGCCGCCGTTGTTGGTGATCGTGACGAGCACCATGCCGACCCGGTCGGCCTCCGGGCCGGTGAGCAGCTGCTCCAGAACGTCGAGGTTGATGTTGCCCTTGAACGGTTCCAAGCTGTCGAGGTCGCCGAACTCCGCGCACGGCAGGTCGCGGGCCTCGGCGCCGAGCAACTCGACGTTGGCGCGCGTGGTGTCGAAGTGCGTGTTGCTCACCGAGATCTTGCCCGGCCCCAGCACGTTCGTGAACAGCACGCGCTCGGCCGCACGGCCCTGGTGCACCGGCAAGAGGTGGGGGTAGTGCGTGAGCTCGCTCAGCGCCTCGCGGAAGCGGAAGAACGACTCGGAGCCTGCGTAAGAGCGATCCGCCGCCGCGGCCGCCGCCTCCTGCTTCGCGGAGACCGCGCCGGTTCCCGAGTCCGTGAGGAGGTCGATCGAGACCATGTTGGCCGGCAGGTTGAACGCGTTGTAGCCGGCCGCGGCGAGCGCGCGCTCACGCTCCGCGCTGGTGGTGACCGGGATTTCGGCGACAACCTGGGCCCGGTAGGGCGGGAAGGTCCGCATCAGGTATTTCCTCCACTGTCTGGTGTCGGTGAAAAACTACCGCAGTCACGAAACCGGTCCGAGGACCGGCCTCTTTCGCGCAGGCAGAACCTGATATGCCTCTGACGACAGGTACACGGTGATTCCCGAGCCGAATTCCCCCATTCTCAGAGCAACGTGCGCGATCAGCCCGACACCGGCACTCAAAGGCCGCTGCGAAACCGCTGCCAGGGCTTTGTCCAGTTTTGTCCCGTCGAAGCCGTACTGCGCGAGAACGGCGTGCGTGCGGGCGTTCGCCACTTCGTCGTCGGGCACATAGCTGCGAATGGGAAGATAGACGCTGTAGTTGGCCGGCCGGGCTCCTGATCCCTCGACGAAAGAATAACTGGAGACCAGCGGCCGGCCTTCGAACGGACCTTTCCCGCCGCCCAGCACGGCGAGGAATTCACGGATCAGCAGCGGGTCGGTGCCGGCCACCAGCTCCGCCGCGAATTCGGCGTCCGCCGAGTCGGCGGCGTCGTGCGACACGTACACCTTCACCCGCGACAACGGGTCGTCGTCGAGGTCGAGTGCGAAGAACGAGAAGTTGTCGCGCTCACCGCGGCGCAGCGCGTGCTCGATCATGGGATCGAACGCCTCGGCGATGTTCAGCCGACTCAACCCCTCGCTGACCAGCGAATCAGCCATCTCCGGACCGCTGATCTGCGGGTTCAGGTAAACCTTGATCTTCGGCGCGCGACCCGGCCGGAAGATCAGCGAGTACCACAGCGTGAACGGCCCCTGCCTCTCCTCGTGCGGCAGGAACAGGTCGGCCACGGCGTCGAGCCGGTCGGTGACCAGGCCGTACTCGCCGACCACCTCGTCGAGGAACTCGCGGGGGCTCCTCGACCCGACCGTCTCGCCGAGGACTCGCACCACGCATTCACCTGTGGTGTCGAAGGCCACGGAAAACTCTATGGGAGTTGTGTCATCTGCCACATTCGAAGGGAATTCAGGCGGGGTTGCCAAGCTCTTTTCCGCCTGGGTACCCAGGAGGCCGCGAAGTAAACGCAGGTGACGGCCGTCCGCGCCGTCGAAACCGACTACTTCGCACAGTCGCTCGAGTTGTCCGCTGAGGTGGGCGTACATCGACAAATCAGCCATCGACACACTCGCTCCGGCCATGGCGCAGTATTCACCGTTCACTCGCTCTTGGTACGTTCGGCCCAACCGCGCCGCCTTCGTTTGGCGGGCGGCCAATAGAACCGTCGCACAGATTAGCCGGGTGAATTCCGCACCGCTACGGCTGACGGGGCGATCCGGACACGAAAAGCCGTGCCTGAGTGTGCTCGGGGGATCGGGGAGTTCACCTGAACAACGCATCGACACGACTACGTACTCCGGGTACGCGGGCGCACGCGCGGCGAGCAGCCCGGTTGGCGGCTGGACGCGTTCCGGGGCCGATGCCATCATCATCCGCGCCATCAGGCGGGTCCGAAGGGGTGCAGAAGTGACTTCAGTGACAAACACTGGCGGAGTCGAAGAGTCCGTGCGTGGCTATTACAACGCAGCCATCGACGCCTATGCCGTGATGATGCCCCAGGATGCCTGGCATCACGGCGACGAGCGTGCTCACAACGCGGGACTGTCCTCGGAGGAAGCCGCGCTGGACATGCAGCGCCAGTTGGTCGCCGCGACCGGGATCACCGCCGGCGACCTCGTGCTCGACTTCGGTTCCGGGGTCGGCGGCGCGGTGGTCAACATGGCGGAGATGTCGGGCGCGCGGTTCGTCGGCATCTCGAACAACGACGCGCTGACGGCGAAAGCCCAGCGGCTGGCCGCGGCGCGCGGCTTGGCGGACAAGGCGTTCTTCCACTCCGTCGGGGACACCGAGTACCGGACGCTCGGGGCGTGGCCGGACGCCGCGTTCGCGGCCATCACCTACCAGGAGTCGGTGGTCCACCTGCCGGACAAACAAGCCTTCTTCAACGCCGCGTTCCGGGTGCTGCGCCCGGGCGGCACGCTGGCCGCCGTGGACTGGATCCAGCGCCCGTGGGGCGATCACCGCAGCCCCGAGCAGATCGAGGCGGTGATGGCCGAGGTCAACCGCGGGTTCTGCATCCCGTACCACGCCACAGTCGAGCAGTACCGGGACATGCTGGTCTCCGCCGGGTTCGACGTGCGCGAAGCGGTGGACCTCTTCCCGTCCGGCCCTTGCTGGGGCTCGACGCCCGAGGAGGAGCGGGACAAGTGGCTCACTTACGAAGGTGACCGCAACGATCTCTTCCACGACTCGAAAATCGCGCTCGACGCGGCCCGGGCCGCCGGCGTGTTCTCCGTGGCCAAGCTGGTCGCAACCAAGCCGGCCTAGGGTCCATCCCTTGCAGGACAGCGTTTTGCCCGGTCCGCCGAGTGACGACGGACCGGGCAAGGCACCACAGCTGAAGACCTATTCGACGGCTTCGATCCGCCGCCCGGTCGAGTCGGGCGCGGCCAGGGAGAGCACCGCCGCCGCGACCGGGCCGACGATGCCGAACGCCAGTGCGAGCGGCACCGTGCCGGCGATCGACAGCGCGATGAGCGGGAACAGCCCCGCGCCCAGTCCGCGGCCGGCGTAGTAGCTGAGGTTCGAGCCGGTCGAGCGCACGCGCGTGGGGAAGAACTCGGCCATCCACACGCCGAGCACGCCGAAGCCGCTGGCACCCGCGGCGCACAACATCAGCGCCCAGAACGTCGGCGCGCCCCAGAAGTTCGACCCGATCTTCGCGTTGTGACCCACCACGAGGATGAGGAACCAGGCGAAGCCGACCACGCCGAACGCGCCGGCGACGAACATGGCCCACTTGCGCTTGATCTTGTCGGACAGCGCGCCGGCCATCGGATAGGTGACCGCCGTGACGATGAGGTTGAGCAGCACGATCAGGCTGGCCGTGCCGAGCGGCACCTTCTCCACCTTGATCAGGAACGTCGACAGGTAGGAGATCATCGAGTTCGTGGTGAGGAACAGCGCCGTCGCGATGCCCATGAACAGGATGGTGCCGCCCGCGTAGCCGCGGCGGAACAGGTCGACGATCGGCACCTTGGTGCGCCGCATGTTCTCGGGCACGCGGCCCTCGCGCAGCTCCCGCTGGTAGGTCCGCCACTGGTCCGACTCGGGCAGCATGATCGCCGAGAACACCCCGATCAGCAGCGTGACCACGCCGATCACGATGTAGCCCGCGCGCCAGCCAGTCGCGGTGCCGAACTGGACGATGCAGAAGTAGATGACGCCCTCGGTCACGATCTGCCCGACGATGTACATCGACTGGATCGAGCCGCCCATCAGGCCGCGCTTGCTCGTCTTCCACGCCTCGGCGAACATCGAGTACGACAGGCCGAACAGGCCACCCATGCCGACGCCGGCGAGCAGCCGTGTGAGCAGGAACAGCAGGTAGTTCGGCGCCAGCCCGCCCAGCAGCGCGGCGAGCCCGAAGACGACCACCGAGCCCGTGTAGGTCCAGCGGCGGCCGTAGAGGTCACCGAGCCAGCCGACGAGGATGCCGCCCGCGATCGAGGCGAAGCCTTGCAGCGTCGCGACCTGCACGATCTGGATGGTGCTCACGTGCAGGCTTTCCGACAGGTACGCCAGCGGGTAGCCGACGAGGTTCAGCTCCGCACCGTCGAAGAGCGTGCCGAGGAAGGCGAAGATGAGGATGCGCGCGGTTGCCGGGTGGACGCCGGTGCCCCCGCCGGTTGGGGCGGAGATGCGGACGGTCGACATGCGGGGGCCTTTCGCGGGGGTCGGGAGGAACGAGGATCAGTCGGGCAGCTGCTGGCCGCGCGTCTCGGGGCAGAACGGGGCGACGACGAGGCCGAGGATGTAGATGAGCCCGACGACGGTGGCGGCGACGCCGTACCCGCCGAGCTGCGAGATGATCGCGCCCGCGGTGAGCGGGCCGAGGAAGGCGACGAAGCGCGCCGCGTTGAACACGAACGCGGCGCCGGTCGCGCGCAGGTGCGTCGGGTAGAACTCGGGCAGCCACACCGGCATCCACGTGTACTGGCCGAGGGTGAAGAAGCCGTTGACCACGAGCACGACCACGATCAGGCCGAGGCTGTGCGTCCACAGGAACAGCACGGGCGTGAGCACCAGCGATGCACCGAAGAACAACAGCACCGCGGGTTTTCGGCCGAAGCGGTCGGCGATGAAGCCGAACGAGATGTACCCGGCGATGGCGCCCGCGTTGTAGATCATCCCGGCCGCGCTGGCCCACGACTGGCCCGAAGCACCGTTCTGGGCCGCGACCGAAGAGACGTACGCGGGCACCCAGGTGGAGATGCCCCACCAGCCCAGCGTTGTCACCAGGGACATGAGCGACCCGAGGATGGTCAGCTTGCGCAGCTTGGGGTCGATCATGATCTGGCGCAACGTGAGCCGCGTGAACGACTGCTCGTGCTCGGTGAGCGCCTCGCCCTTGCGTTCCTTCAGTTCCTTGCGCCGCTTGTGCGCGCTCTTCCAGTTCTCGGACTCGGGCACCGACTTGCGCAGCCACAGCGCGAACACCGCCGGCAGCACGCCGATGAGGAACATGTAGCGCCACGAGTCCGCACCCAGCGGCGCGATGAACAGCCAGCAGGCCGACGCGATGAAGAAGCCCAGCCCGAGCCCGCACTGCATGAGCCCGGCGGCCTTGGCCCGCGCGTTGGCCGGCCAGGTCTCGGCGACCAGCGACGTGCCCGTGCCCCATTCGGAGCCGAGCGCGAAGCCGGTGATGAAGCGCAGGACCAGGAACGACGTCCACGACCACGACACGGCGGTGAGGCCCGTGAACGCCGCGTACAGGACCATCGACGTCAGCAGCGCCCGGCGCCGGCCGAAGTAGTCGGCGAAGACGCCGCCGAGGATGCCGCCGAAGCCCCAGCCCAGGAGCGTCACGGCGATGGTCGCGCCGGTCAGGAAGGCGACCTGGCTCGCGGGCGCGCCGGGATCGAGCCGCTTGAGCACCACCGCCGCCGTGAGGATCAGGGCGTAGGTCTCGAAGCCGTCGAACAGCCAGCCGAGGTTGGCTGCGATCAGTGACCGCCACTGGGTGCGGGTCAGGGTCTTGGTCCACGAGGTGGGTTTGACGGCTACGTCGCTCATGGCCATCTCCTTTCCGGGCCGCCATGGGCCGGATCGAGATTCGAAGGGCGGGACACGTTGTCCTCTATTGAGGACATTGAGTCCCGCATGCGGCACATTAAGCGAGCCGGTCGACAGCGGTCAAGAAACGCGCGACCAGGCAAGATCGGAATACTTCCGCAGATGCGGAACTATTCTTCGATTTTCACCGCACCTCCGGTGCGATCGGTGATCCTGAGTCCGCATTCGCGGATCAGCGAGCCATGCTGATCCACAGTGGACTCGTTCAGCTCCGAGGAGAACGCGAGCGTGCAGACGACCATCGACACGCGCCGCTGAGCGTCGAACACCGGCGCCGCCAGCCCGGACTGACCGAGGTCGAACTCCCTGATGCTGACGCTGTAGCCGCGCTCGCGCGTGGCCGCCAGCTCCGCACGCAGCGCGGCCCGCGTGGTGACGGTTTCGGCTGTGAAGCCCTCCAGCCCGTAACGATCCGCGAGCCGCTCGACGTTGGCCGGGTCCTCCCACGCGTAGAACGCGCGCATGATCGCGGGCGCAGAGAAGGGGAACGTGTCGCCGATGCCGACGGTGATCCGCACGCCCTTGCCGCGGTCACCCTTGGCGAGCACGGAGTACTCGGCGGCACCGTGGCGCTGCACGGCGAAGACGATGAAGCCCGTGCGCTGGCTCAGCGAATCGAGCTCCTGCTGCACGATGTCGGTCATCCAGTCCTCGGACACGCGGGCCATCGAGAGCAGCCGCGGCCCCAGCGACCAGCCCCCGCGGTCGCCGCGCGTCGCGGTCCAGCCGGCTCGCTGCAGGGTGCCGAGGATGTTGTACGCCGTGCTGCGGTTGAGCCCCAGCTCCTCGATCAGCGCCCCGGAAGACACCGGCTCCGGCCAATCGCGGGCAATTCGCTCCAGGAGCCGCACCGCGTTCAGCACCGCCGGAACGTCGCTCATGATCCGTCACCCCTCGCCATTCTGCTTGAGCGCACGGTAGCCGAGCCCTTTCCGGACTCGCCAGGACCTGTTGCTGGTCCGGCCAAAAGCAGGCCGACCCCGCTACGGCACGCAACCGCCGCGACAAGGTCATTCGGCCGTGACTGTGGCTGGATCAGCAACCATTGATACAGTAACGTCCTGTGGAGCAGACACTTAGTCCTCTATGGTGGTCATTATGAAGCTTGGATCCTCCTTTGTCGTCCCCGCGGACCACAAACGCGTTTTCGCCCATTTCCTCGACCCGGACACGATGCGGGTCGCCATCCCCGGCGCCGCGGAGCTCGTCCGTTCGGACAGCACGCACTACCGCGGCAAGCTGGTCAACGAGATCGCGCACGTGAAGTTCAGCGCCGGGTTCTCCGCCGAGATCACGGAGCTGACCGAGCCCGAGGAGGTCAAGGCCCTCCTGAAGGGCGAGGACCACAAGCTCGGCAGCTCGATCAAGATCGACGCCCGGCTGGGCGTGCAGCCCGACGGCGAGACTTCGTCCAAAGTGGAGTACAGCCTCGACGTCGCGATCTGGGGCAAGATCGGGCGCATGGGCGAGTCGATCGTCCGGCGCCGCTCGCAGGAGGTGGAGCGGGAGTTCGTGGCCGCGTTCGCCGAGATCTGCGCCGCAGGCCCGCCCGGGCCGGACAACCCCGGGCTGGCGAGCGTGATCGCCAAACGGGAAGGCCCGAAGAAGCGGGTCTCCGAGACGCCGGCCGGTGACGCCGCGCCTGCGAAGGAATCGTGGTGGCGCCGCCTGCTCGCGAAGCTGTTCGGCGGCAAGAAATGACCGCCTACCACTACCCCACCACGCTCGACGAGACCTGCGCGCTCCTCGACGACGGTGAGGACACGATGGTCTACGGCGGCGGCACGGCCGTGCAGATCCTGCTCAAGCAGGGTGTGCTGTTCGCCACGGACCTGGTCGACATCGGCGGCGTGCCGGGCCTGGCCGAGATCACCGAGACCTCGAAGGGGCTGCGCGTCGGCCCGCTGGTCACGTTGCGGCAAATGGAGACCAGCCCGATCGTCCGCCGGGTCGCCCCGCTCGCGGCCGAGGTGTACAGCCGGGTGGCCAACCCGCGCGTGCGCAACACGGCGAGCGTCGGCGGCAACATCGCCCACGGCGACTACCGGCTCGACCCGCCGACGGCGTTGATGGTGCTCGACGCGACCGTGGAGCTCACCTCGCGCCGCGGCTCGCGGAAGGTGGCCGCGCGCGAGTTCTTCGTCGACTTCCAGCAGACCGCGCTGGAGCACGGCGAGCTCGTGTCGGCGATCGAGATCCCCAGCCAGCCCGAATCCGCCGGCGCGCACTTCGCGAAGCTCTCCAGCCTCGCGGCGAACGACTGGCCCGCGGCCTCGGCGGCGGCGCTCGTCGTGGAACGCTCGCGCGGCAAGCGCGACGTCCGGCTCGGCCTCGGCGCGTTGAGCCACGTGCCCGTGTTCCTGCAGTTCGAGGCGGCGGCCGACACGTCGGTGGACGACGTGGTCACCGCGGCGAAGGACGCCGCGACGCCGCTGCTCGACCCGCTTCCCGACGTGCGCGGGAGTTCCGACTACAAACGGCGCCTCGGTCTCGTGGCCGTCGAAGAAGCCATCCGCAAGTCCTGGAAGGAGGGCAGCGATGACCACCGTCGAGTCTCGATCTTCGGTCGCCGCCGTCGGTGAGCGCTGGGCGCGTGTCGACGGCCGGGCCAAGGTCCGCGGCGAGCTGCGCTACGCGGCAGACCAGCCCGTGCGACCGTGCCTGGACGTCGCCGTGCACCGCAGCACGCGCCCGCACGCGACGATCACCGCCATCGACACGAGCCGCGCGCTCGCGGCCGAAGGCGTGGTCGCCGTGGTGACCGGCGCCGACCTGTACGCGGAGTTCGGCGACCGGCTCATGACCGGGCCGGCGTTCTCCGACCAGCCGTGCCTCGCGTACGGCAAGGTGCGCTACGTCGGCGAGCCGATCGCCGCGGTGATCGCCCACGGCGTCAAGCAGGCGCGGGAGGCGGCCGAGCTGATCGAGGTCTCCTACGACGAGCTCGAGCCGGTGCACGACGTCGACAAGGCCGTGCAGGGCGCACCGTTCGTGCACGACGAGCTGCGGCCGTCGATCGTCTTCGGCGACCTGAAGCACCTGCGCGGCAAGCGCGACACGAACGTCAACTACGAGTACAACCTGCGCAAAGGCGACCCGTCGAGCGTCAGCGGCACCACGGTGTCGTACGACTTCTGGTGCCCGCCGACGCACCACGTGCCGATCGAGTTGCCGTACGCGGCTGCCTGGTGCGAGGGTGACCGGCTGGAGCTGATGGCGACCACCCAGACGCCGTCGTACGTGCGCCAGTCGCTGGCCGACCTGCTGGACCTGCCGCTGAACCGCGTCCGCGTGCGCACCGCGCCGCTGGGCGGGAGCTTCGGCGCGAAGATGTACGACCGCCTGGAACCGCTGGTCGCGGCGCTGGCGTGGACGCAGAAGGCGGCCGTGAAGATCACGGCGACCCGCGAAGAGGCGTTCCTCCTCACCACGCGCCACGGCTGTGCGGTGGCAGGCAGCATGACCGCGGACGAGAACGGCATGATCGTGGCGTCCACTTCGGACGTTCGCTACGACACCGGCGCGTACGCCGACGTCGGCCCGCGCATCACCGCGAAGTCGGGTCTGGTCGCGCCGGGTCCGTACAAAGTGGACAACGTGCGCGTGCGGTCGCGGTGCGTGTACACGAACAAGCCGTCGGCCGGGCCGTTCCGCGGGTTCGGCGTGCCGCAGGTCACGTGGGCGCACGAGTCGCTGGCCGACGAGCTCGCGCGGCAGCTCGGTGAGGACCCGGTGGAGTTCCGGCGCCGCAACATGCTGCGCGAAGGCGACATCGCACCCGTCGGCACGCCGATGCACAGCGCCGACTTCCTCGGCAGCCTCGACGCCGTGACCGAGGCGATCGAGTGGGGCACGCCGTTCGTCAAGCAGGAGGGCACGCTGGTGCGCGGCCGCGGCGTCGCGGTCGGCGTGAAGGCCGTGCTGACGCCGACGATCTCCAACGCCGTGGTGCAGCTCAACCAGGACGGCTCGGCGTCGCTGCTGATCAGCACCATCGACATGGGCCAGGGCAGCGACACGATCATGGCGCAGATCGCGGCCGAGGTGCTGTGCCTCGGCGAGGGCGACGTGCGCGTGATCCAGGCCGACACCGACGTGACGCCGTACGACACGATCACTGCCGGCAGCCGCTCGACCTACCACACCGGCAACGCCGTGCGCCTGGCCGCGGAGAACATGCGCGACAAGCTCGTGGAGCTGGCGGCGGAGCGCTTCGGCGTGGAGGCGACGGACATCAAGCTCACGTCCGACGGTCTCGTCAGCGCGCAGACGCAGGAAACCGTCTCTGTGTCGGAGCTGCTGCACGGGCACTTCGGTGCGCGGGGCACGACGTTGACGGCGGAGGCCAACTTCACCACGTCGTGGCAGCCGTACGACCACGAGAACGGCCTGTCGCCGCAGGTCACCGAGCACTGGTTCGCCGGCGCGGCCGCGGTGCAGCTCACCGTGGACACGGCGACCGGGCGCATCCACATCGAGCACCTGGCCGTGGCCGGTGACGTGGGCCGCGCGATCAACCCCGCGATGGTGGAGCAGCAGCTCTCCGGCGCGGCGATCATGGGCATCGGGCACGCGCTGTTCGACCAGATGGTGTTCGACGAGGGCCAGATCGTGAACGGCACGCTGCTGGACTACCAGCTGCCGTCCATCAAGGACATGCCGGACAAGCTCACGCCGATCATCATCGAGAGTCCACACCGGACGGGCCCGTTCGGCGCGAAGGGCGTCGGCGAGACCACCATCATCCCGCTCGCGCCGGCCATCGCCAACGCCGTGCGCGACGCGACCGGCGTGCGCATCACCACGCTTCCCCTGACGCCCGAACGCGTCCTGACCGCGCTGGAGGAACAGCCGTGAGGGAGATCGAACTGAAGGTCAACGGCCTGCGCCGCAAGCTGGGCGTGGCCGACGACGAGCTGCTGCTCGACGTGCTGCGCCGCGAGTTCGGCACCACGAGCGTGCGCGAAGGCTGTGGGGTCGGCGCGTGCGGCGCCTGCACGGCGCTGGTCGGCGGCAAGAGCGTGTCGACGTGCCTCTCGCGGGCCGCGCGCTTCGACGGTGCCGAGATCACGACCGCCGACGGCCTGCCGGACGACGACGAGGTGGTGGACGAGTTCGTCGCCAACCGAGCGATGCAGTGCGGCTACTGCATCCCCGGGTTCGTGATGATGGCCCACGAGCTGCTGGGTGAGAACCCGCAGCCGACCGACGAAGAGGTCGTGGAGCACCTGGAGGGCAACATCTGCCGTTGCGGCACCTACTCCGAGATCCACGCCGCGATCAAGGCCGCGGCCACGCGCCGGGCCGCCAGGAACGAAAGGGCCACCGCGTGAACGTCGAAACACCGCAGGGCACACTGCACGTCCACCGGACGGGCACGTCCGGCCGGCCGCTGCTGCTCCTGCACCCGCTCGCGCTGTCCGGAGCGGTCTGGGACCCGGTCGCGCGGTTCTTCGAGGACAAGGCCCAGGTCCTGGCGCTGGACGCACGTGGCCACGGCGAGTCCACTTGGAACGGTGCCGACTTCACCGTCGACGACATGGCGGCGGACGCGGCGGCGGTTCTGGAAGCCGCGGACGCCGGCCCCGCCGACGTCGTCGGCCTGTCCATGGGCGCCAGCACCGCGCTGGCCCTCGCGGCGACGCGGCCCGAACTCGTGCACCGGCTGGTCCTGGCCGACGGCACGGCTTACTACGGTGACGACGCCGTGCCCGTCTGGGCGGAGCGAGCCGAGCGCGCGACGACAGTGCCCCGGGACAAGCAGCTCGACTTCCAGCGGGACCGGTGGTTCGCCGAGCCGTTCCTCACCGGCCACCCGGACGAGGTCGAGCGCGTCTGCGAGATCTTCCTCAAGACCGACTCCGCGGCTCACGGCGCGGCCTGCCGCGCCCTCGGCGGTCTGGACGCACGCACCCGCCTCGGCGACGTGAAGGCTCCGACACTCGTGGTCGTCGGCGAGGAGGACTACGCGACTCCGCCCGCGATGTCCGAGGCACTGGCGGCGGGTATCGCGAACGCCGAGCTGCGGGTGCTGGAGAAGACGCGGCACCTCAGCCTGCTGGAGCGACCGGACCTGTGGCCCACGCTCGCCTCGTTCTTCGGCGGCACGCAGTGACGGACGAACCCCTCCTCAGCCTCCGCACCCACCTCGACGCGATCGCCGGCTACGGCGAGCTGCGCGACGTGAAGGGCGCCGACTGGGACCTCGAGCTGGGCGGCATCGCCGAGCTGAGCTACCGGATGGACCCGCCGCCCGCGTTGCTGTTCGACGACATCAAGGGCTACGCGAGCGGCCTGCGCGTCCTGACGGGCAGCACGGGTTCCCCGCGCCGGCTGGGCCGCACGCTGCGGCTCGGCGAGGACCTCGACTCCGTCGGCGTGGTGGACGCCCTGCGCGGCAAGCCGTCGCAGTGGTCGGCCACGGCGCGGGACTTCCCCGTGCTGCCCGTGACGGACGCGCCGCTGCTGGCCAACTCCGTGCCCGGCTCCGAGGTCAACCTCCTCGACTTCCCCGTGCCCCGCTGGCACGCGGACGACGGCGGCCGTTTCATCGGCACCGGCTGCTTCGTGGTGACGTCCAACCCGGAAACCGGCGTCCACAACGGCGGCTGCTACCGCATGGAGGTCCAGGACGACGGCCGTGGCGTCACCGTCGCCATGGTCCCCGGCAAGCACGGTGACCAGAACGTGCGCGCGTGGTTCGAGAAAGAGGGCCGCGCGCCGGTCACGGTGTCGTTCGGCCACGACCCGCTGTTGCTGGTCCTCGGCGGCACGGAGGTGCCGGGCGGGGTTTCGGAGCTGGAGTACGCGGGCGCGGTGCTGGGTTCTCGGGTGCCGGTGGTGCTCGGCCCCGACACCGGGCTCCCCATCCCCGCCGGCAGCGAGATCGCCATCGAGGGCTGGCTGCGGCCGGACCACCAGCGCGACGAGGGCCCGTTCGGCGAGTGGACCGGGTACTACTCGGGCAAGCGCCGGCCGAATCTGGCCATCGACATCACGCGCATGTACTACCGCGACAACCCGATCCTGCTCGGTGCACCGCCCGGGAAACCTCCGCACGACTACTCGTACATGCGAACCGTGATGAAGTCGGCGATGATTCACGACGAGCTCGCCGCCACCGGCGTGCCGGGTGTGGTGAAGGCGTGGGCACACGAATCGGGCGGCGGGCGGCTGTTCATCGCCGTCTCGCTGCAGCAGAAGTACCCGGGACACGCGCGGCAGGTCGCGTACCTGGCCGCCCAGTGCCCCGCCGCGGCGTACATGAACCGCTACGTGGTCGTCGTGGACGACGACGTCGACCCCGCCGACCCGGACGAGGTCATCTGGGCCATGTCGACCCGCAGCGACCCGTCGCGCGACATCGAGATCATGAAGCAGACGTGGGGCAGCAAGCTGGACCCGCTGTACGTGGACGGTTCTCCCGCCTACAACAGCCGCGCCATCATCGACGCCTGCCGCCCCTTCGAACGCCTGGCCACCTTCCCCAAGGTGGCCACCAGCGACCCGGCGTTCCTGACCTCGCTCGCCGACAAGTGGCGTGACGTGCTCGGCTGACCCACCCCGATGCGGCGTTGGTTGCGTTGAACGCCCCAATGTGGCGTTCGGTGCGCTCAACGCACCGAACGCCACATTGGGGGCGTGGGTCAGACCAGGTAGCGCTTGGCCCAGGTGGCGAGGATGTCCGCGGCGAACGCGGCGTCCGCGCGGCCGGTGAGCAGGTGGTCGGCCCCGTCGAGCGCGACGAACGACTTCGGGTGGCGGGCGGTGTCGAAGATGAGGCGGGCGTTCTCCACACCCACCTCGGCGTCGACCGGAGAATGCATCACGAGCAGCGCCGCCTTGAGCCCGCGGATCCGCTCGGCCTGCGGCTGCGCCGCGATGTCCTCCAGGAACTGCCTGCGGATGCGGAACGGCCGCCCCGCCAGCACCACCTCGGCCTCGCCGTGGCGCTCGATCTCGTCACGACAGTCGCCCAGCAGCTTCGCCACGTGCTGCGGATCCGCGGGGGCGGCGATCGTCGCCACGGCCCGCACCTCCGGCACCGCGTGCCGCGCCGCCAGGACGGCCGCCCCGCCCAGCGAGTGCCCGACCAGCAGTTGCGGCGCCTCGTACTCGTCGCGCAGGTGGTTCGCGGCCGCGACCAGGTCGCCGACGTTCGAGCTGAAGTCCGTGTTGGCGAACTCGCCCTCCGACCCGCCGAGCCCGGTGAAGTCGAACCGCAGCACGGCCACACCGAACGCCGTGAGCCCCCGGGCGACCCGCGTTGCCGCGAGCACGTCCTTGTTGCACGTGAAGCAGTGCGCGAAGAGCGCGTACGCCCTGGGCTTGCCCTCCGGCAGCTCCAGCCGCGCCGCCAGCGACGTGCCCTGAGACCCGGGAAACTCAAACCTCGTCACGCGCTCTCCTTCAACAAGGACTCCTGAAGTCGATCAGACCACGCGCGGTGCCACCCGGTCGACGACAGCCGGCCGCGAGTGTCCCCTCGTACCCGGAGAACTGACCATCAGCCGCACTTCACGGAGGCGTCCAGCAACGCGACGTACGTGACCTTCGCGCCGACGGCGGTGAAGTCGTACGTCCACGTCGGGTGACCCGGCACGGCCACCGCGAAGTGACCTTCGGGCGTCGGCTTGAGGCCCTTGGCGTCGTAGAGCCGGTGCAGATCGGCCAGCGGCGTGCCCGCCCCGGCTCCCTCCGGCGTCTTGACCTGCGGCGGAGCCACCACCGAGCGCACCTTGTCCCCGGCGAACACCGCCCCGCCGCTCGCCGCGAGCTCGGCCGCGCGTTCCTCGCGCAGCTCGGTGACGACGACGGTGGCCGCCGCCGCTTGCGCGCTCAGCTTGGCGGCCGCGGCCGACTGAGCGGCCGACTTCGCGTAGTCGGCCGCCGAACCACGCAGCCCCGGATCCAGCACGTGCGCATCGGCGTCCCGGGCCTTCTGGTTCAGGTCGTCGGCCTTGGTCACGGCCTGCTGCTCGGCCTCGAGCGCGCCCGGTTCGGGCGCCGGCCCGCCCGCGAACGTGTACGCCTTGCAGCCGTCGAAGCCCGACATCGGCTCGGCCGCGAGCGTGGTGCCCGTGGCCGCCTTGGCGACGCCCGGCGCGAGGCCGCGCAACCCGTCGGGTCCCAGCGCCTCAGGCCCCGCCGGCGCACTCGCCTGCGGCCCGGAACTGCATGCCGCCAACGCCACGAGCAACGCAGCACCGATCACGACAACCCGCATGAATTTTTTCCCCCTCTTTCCGGGTCGGAAACATACCCGAACCGGATCAAGGAGGCACCCAGGTTTCAGGCGATCACGTGCTCCGCCACCGCGTCGAGCTGGCGCGCCGTGGAGCCCAGCAGCTGGCGCCGCGCGCGGGCGTGCTTGAGGTGCACGTGCGACGGGTGTTCCCAGGTGAAGCCGATCCCACCGTGAGCCTGCAGGGCGTCACGGGTCGCGGCGTCGGCGGCGTCGCTCGCGGCGGCCACGGCCGTGCGCGCCGCGGCCAGGCCGTCGACGCCGGAATCCACGGTGGAGGCAGCCCACTCGACCAGCAGCCGCGCGGCGTCGAGCTGCACGAACCGGTCGGCGAGCAGGTGCTTGAGCGCCTGGAACGACCCGATCGGCCGCCCGAACTGCTGCCGTTGCTTCGCGTACTCCACCGCTCCGTCGAGCGCCCGCCGCCCCGTGCCGACCAGCTCCGCCGCGAGCACCGTGAGCACCCGCGCCGATATGTCGGCCCCGGGCAGCTCGAGGGCCGGCACCGAAGACAGCGAAACCGCCGCGGCCGGCTCGATCACGTCGAAAGCCCCCACCGCCTCCCGCCGCACCCCGACCGACGTCAGGTCGATCCGCACGAACCGGCCCTCGACGGCCGCCACGAGCACGTCCGCGTCGAGGCCGAACGGCACCACGCGCAGCACGCCGTCCACAGTGGACCCGCTCAGCCGCAACGGCGAACGGTGCCCGGGAAACACGGGGAACGTCTCCCACGCCGACACCGCCAAGACCGAACCATCCACAATGTTGTCCACACTGTGTACAGAACTCAGGACGGCCACCGCGGAAACCGCCGCGGCCAACGGGATCCGTGGCAACGCTGCCCCGACTTCCTCGGCCACGACACACAGTTCACGTAAACCACCACCGGACCCGCCGCGCTCCTCGGGCACGCCCAACCCGAGCAGACCGGCGTCGGTGAACGTCTTCCACAGGGCCCCGTCGAGACCCGCGCCCACGGCTTCCCACGCGGGCGGCAGCGGCGCCGTGCGCGCGGCGTCGGCGAGCATCCGCCGCACCGACGCGGCGAGCTCGCGCTGTTCGTCCGTCGTCGCGTAACCCATCACGCCTCCTCGAAGAACCGGGCCCGCATCGAAGCATTGACTATCGGGTCTATCTACGCAACTGTTGAGGTCAGGACAGAGTTGTCACCCAGGCAGGAGGCCGCGTGGGAAGTTTCCGCGAGCAGGTCCGCGAGTTCGTCGCCGCCCTCGTACCGCCCGGCTGGCGTGGCATCGGCGGCCTCGAAGGCGACGCCTACGCCGAGTTCCGCACCCGGGCCCGCGCGGCGCTGGCCGAACGCGGCTGGGTCGCGCCCGCGTGGCCCGTCGAATACGGCGGTGCCGGCCTCAGCCCGGCCGAACTCGTGGTGCTGGTGGAAGAACTGTCCACCGCCGGGATCCCGTTCGGCTCCGACAACGACGCGTTCGGCATCGGCATGCTGGGCAACACCATGCTCCACTGGGCGAAACCCGAGCTGCTCCAGCGATTCCTGCCGCGCATCGTCTCCGGCGAATACGTGTTCGCCCAGGGCTTCTCCGAGCCCGGCGCCGGGTCCGACCTCGCGTCGCTCGCCCTGCGCGCCGAACCCGACGGCGACCGCTGGCGGCTCAACGGCCAGAAGCTGTGGTCCTCGGGCGCGCACGTGGCCAATTGGATGTTCGTGCTCGCCCGCACCAACCGGGAAGCGGCGCCGCACAAGGGGATCAGCATGTTGCTGGTCCCCCTCGACCAGCCCGGGGTGGAAATCCGGCCGATCCGCAACATCACCGGCGGCACCGACTTCAACGAGGTCTTTTTCACCGACGCCACCACCGACCGCGACCTCGTGGTGGGCGACGTCGACCGCGGCTGGACCGTCGCGATGACCCTGCTCGGCTTCGAGCGCGGCGAAACCGCGCTGCACGCCCCGATCCGCTTCCGCGCCGAGCTCGACCGGCTGGTCGACCTGGTCCGCGAGCGAGGGCTGGACACCGATCCGGACATCCGCCGCCGCGTCGCGTGGTGCCACGTGCAGGTGGAACAGCTGCGTTGCCACGGCCTCCGCACAGCCGCGCAGTTGATCGACGGCGAGGAGCCCGGGCCGCGCGCGGCGGCCTTCAAGCTGTTGTGGAGCGAGTACCATCGGGTGGTCACGGAGCTCGCGCTCGACGTGCTGGGTCTCGACGCGCTGACGCCGTCGGGGCGGCCGTCGCCGAACTGGTACCACACCGACGATCCCGGCGCGCCGAACTCGACCGCGTCGTGGACCAGCGTCTACCTCAACTCCCGCGCCGGGACAATCTACGCCGGCTCTTCGCAGATCCAGCGCGGCATCGTCGGCGACCTGCTGCTCGGGCTGCCCAAGGAACCCAAGCCCGTGCGCTGAACCCGCGGCCTGCCCAGGAGGAGCGATGGTCATTCGCAGCACCTACCCCGACGTCGTCATCTCCGAGGGATCCCTGCCCGGTCTGCTGCTGGGTTCGCTCACTCCCGAGGAAGCCGCGTACCCCGCGGTCATCGACGCCGGCTCAGGCAAGCGGCTGACCTACGGCGAACTCGCCACGGGCGTCGAACGCCTCGCCGCCGCGCTGGCCGAACGCGGCATCGGCCGGGGCGACGTCGCCGTGCTCGCCGCGCCGAACTGCTCCGAGTACCCCGTGGTGTTCCACGGCGTGCTGCGCTCGGGCGCCGCGGTGTCGCCCGCCAACCCGCTCAACACCCCCGCCGATCTGGCGCACCAGCTGCGCGACGCGGGCGCGCGGATCCTGTTCACCACGTCCGCCGGGCTCGGCACCGCGCGCGCCGCTGTGAAAGAGGAAGGCGTACGCGTCGAAGAACTCGTGGTGCTCGACGCGGCCGACGGCGTGCCGTCGCTCGACGACCTGTTGACCAGTTCCGCCTCCGTGCCTCCCGAGCCGACCGCCGACGACCTCGCCGTGCTGCCGTACTCCTCGGGTACCACCGGGCTGCCGAAGGGCGTGCTGCTGACGCACCGGAACGTCGCCGCGAACCTCAGCCAGATGCAGCCGCTGACCGAGCTGCGCCCGGGCAAGCGCGCGATCGCCGTGCTGCCGCTGTTCCACATCTACGGCATGAACGGGATCATGAACATCAGCCTGCTCAACCGGGCGACCGTGGTGACCATGCCGAGGTTCGACCTCAAGGGCTTCCTCGCCGCCGTGGCCGAGCACCGCGTGGACCACCTGTTCATCGCGCCGCCGATCGCGCTGGCGCTGGCGAAGGTCCCGTTGGTCACCGACTACGACCTCGGCTGCGTCGACGTGGTGATGAGCGCCGCCGCGCCGCTCGACGCCGGCATCGCCCAGGAGCTGGCCGCGCGGCTGAACGTCACGGTCCTGCAGGGCTACGGCCTCACCGAGACCAGCCCCTGCACCCACGGCATCCCGGCCGACCGGCCCGACGTCGACCGCGGGTCGATCGGGCTGCTGATGCCGAGCGTCGAGGCCCGCGTGGTCGACCCCGTGACCGGCGAAGACGCTTCACGCGGCGAGCTGTGGGTACGCGGCCCGAACGTCATGCGCGGCTACCTCAACAACCCCGCCGCCACCGCCGCGACCATCGACAGCGACGGCTACCTGCACACCGGCGACATCGTGACCGTCAACGACGGTGGTGTGTTCCACGTCGTCGACCGGCTCAAGGAACTGATCAAGTACAAGGGTTTCCAGGTCCCGCCCGCCGAACTGGAGGCCCTGCTGCTGACACACCCGGGCATCGCCGACGCCGCCGTGATCGGCGTCCCCGACGACGAGGCCGGTGAGGTACCCAAGGCCTTCGTCGTACGCCGGTCACCAGAGCTGGACGCGGCCGCGGTGCAGGCGTTCGTGGCCGAACGGGTGGCCCCGTACAAGAAGGTGCGGCAGGTGGAATTCGTGGACGCCATCCCGAAGTCGGCCGCCGGCAAGATCCTTCGGAAGGTACTCCGGGCGACCGTTCAGAGCTGACCCCCGGCCGAGCACGACAGCTTGCGTTGAGCTGTCGCCCCCGGCCGCACTTCCCACGGTGACGGCCCGCCACCCCACCAACGCAAGGAACTACCACCCACCAACGCGACGGACGACCGCCCACCGGCGCACGGAACAACCACCCACCAACGCGACGGACTACCACCCCGCCAACGCAACGGGCCCTAACTCACCGCGGGGCGCATGTAGCCAGCCCCGTCCCCGCACCCCGATCCGAAGCCTCTTTGCGGCCGGCGACGCGTTGTCAAGGCACGCTTTCCCGCCTTGACAACGCGTCACCGGCCGTCAACACAATCCAGCTTCGGGGTGCACTCCCAACGCAACACGCCCTGCGAGGACAGACCCGCCCTGGCAATCCGGAGGAACCTCCGCTACGTTAGTAAGTATCCAGTTACTTACCCAAAGGACAACCATGCCACGCACCCTGCTCATCACCGGAACCTCCCGCGGCCTCGGCCGGGCACTCGCGGTCACCGCCCTCGATGCCGGCCACCAAGTCGTGGCCACAGCACGCCGAGCCGACGCAGTCGCGGACCTCGTCTCGGCGTACCCCGAATCTGCCCGCGCGGTGGCCCTCGACGTGCGGGATCCCGAGGCCGCCGCGAGCGCGGTGCAGGTCGCGGTGGACGAGTTCGGCCGGCTGGACGGCGTGGTCAACAACGCCGGGTACGCCAATGTCTCCAGCCTCGAGGACACCCCGCTCGCCGACTTCCGCGACCAGGTCGAGACGAACCTGTGGGGTGCGATCCACGTCAGCCGCGCCGCCCTTCCGGTGTTCCGCGCGCAGGGCGCGGGGCACGTCGTGCAGATCTCGTCGGTGAGCGGGCGGCTGGCGCCGGCGGCGGGGCTCGGGCCGTACGTCACGGCCAAGTTCGCACTGGAGGGGTTCTCCGAGGCGCTGGCCCTGGAGACGGCCGGGTTCGGCGTCCGCGTGACGGTGGTGGAGGCGGGGTCGATGGCGACGTCGCTGTACTCGTCGATGGACGCGCCCGAGCCGAGCGCCGCGTACGCCTCCGTGCTGGCGCCGATGCGCACCGCCCACGCCACCGGGCGGGCCCCGGGCGTCGACCCGGCGCGGGCGGCGGCGATGATCCTGAGTGTGTTCGAGCTGACCGACCCGCCGTTGTGGCTGCCGCTCTCGGGCGAGGCCGTGGACTTCATCCGGCCCGCGGAGCAGCGGAAACTCGCCGAGCTGGACCGGTGGGAGGAGCTGAGCCGCTCGGTGGACGCCCATGACTGAGGCTCCGGCCCGCGACGCCGCCGCCACCCGCCGCCGCATCCTCGACGCGGCCATCGAGGAGTTCTCCGAGGCCGGGCTCGCGGGCGGGCGCGTCGGCCGCATCGCCGAACGAGCCCGCGCGAACCAGCGCATGATCTACGCGTACTTCGGCAGCAAGGACGGGCTGTTCGAGGCCGTGCTGACGGAGAAGGTGCTGCAGGCGCAAGCCGCGGTGACGTTCGACGCCGCGGACCTGCCGGGGTACGCGTGCCAGGTGTTCGACTTCTACCGCGCCAATCCGCGGATGGTGCGGCTCAACCTGTGGCAGGCCCTCGAACGGCCGGATCTGCTGCCGTCGCTGGCTCCCGTCGAGCGCGCGATGGCCGACAAGGTGGCGGGCATCGCGGCGGCGCAGGCTTCGGGGGCGGTGTCGGCGTCGTTGCCGGCCGCCACTCTGCTCGACCTGATCCTGGCGTTGACGTACGGCAACATCGCGCAGGCCGGGAACGCCGCGTTGTGGCCGGATTCGCAGCGAACGGCCCTGGCCACGGCGGTTTCGCGGCTCGTTGCCCGGTGAGCCGGAATTGTCGGTGCCGGGTGAGACCGTGGGCGGATGGAGATTCCCCAGCACTTCTCGCCCACGGCCGAAGGCACGCGAGAGGCGATACCCCGGCTCGCGAGTGAGCGCAACACGCTGGTCGCGTTCCTCGAGTGGCACCGCGAGACGTTCGCGCTGAAGTGCGCGGGCCTCGGCCAGGAGGCCCTGTCGACCAAGGCCGTGTCCCCGTCGGGCCTTTCCCTGCACGGGATTCTGCGGCACCTCGCGGGCGTCGAGCGGTGGTGGTTCCGGCAACAGTTCTCCGGCGAGGACGTGCCCCTGCTCCACTACTCCGACGACGACCCCAACCAGGACTTCGACTCCCTCGACGGCGACGTCACCGAAGCCATGGCGTTGTGGCGCGAGGAGTGCGCCCGCTCGCGGGAGATCGTCGCGGCGGCTTCGTCGCTGGAGGACCAGGGGACGTCGCTGGTGACCGGTGAGCCGTTCACGCTGCGCTGGTTGCTGGTGAACCAGATCGCGGAGTACGCACGGCACAACGGCCACGCCGACCTGCTGCGCGAATCCCTCGACGGGACGGTGGGCCACTGACCCGATGCGAGGCTCCGCACAGGAGCACGGTGGCGGCGGGGCCTGCGTGCGATGCTGGGCGCCATGAGCGTCGATCCTGATTCCGGGTTGTTGTCGCCTGTGCGGGCCGGAACACCGGTCGAAGCCGTGACCGGGGACAACGCCGTCGTGAGGGCGATGCTGGCGGCCGAGGCGGCGCTGGCGAGGGCCCAGGCGCGGCTGGGAACCGTGCCGGCCGGGGCGGCGGAGGCGATCACCGCGAAGGCCGCCGAGGTGGCGCGGGAGATCGACGTGCCGGCGTTGGCGAAGGCGGCGCGGGCGACGGCGAACCCCGTTGTCGCGTTGGTCAAGGAGCTCACGGCGGCGGTCGGTGCCGAGCACGCCGACTACGTGCACCGCGGGTCGACGAGCCAGGACATCGTCGACACGGCGTTGATGATCGTCGCGAAGGATGCGCTGGAGCTGCTGCGCGACGACCTGGCGACCACCGCCGCGGCCCTCGCGGACCTGGCTCGGGCGCACCGCGACACCGTGATGCCCGGCCGGACGCTCACGGCCCACGCCGTGCCGACGACGTTCGGGCTCAAGGCCGCGGGCTGGCGGCAGTACGTGCTCGACGCGGCCGAGCGGGTGCGCCGCCTCGAGCTGCCCGTGTCACTGGGCGGCGCGGCGGGGACGCTGGCCGCGTACGTCGAGTACGGCGACGGCACCGCGGACTACGCGGAACGGCTCGTCGAGACCTTCGCCGAGGAGACCGGCCTGGCCACCAGGACGTTGCCCTGGCACGCGAACCGCACGCCCGTCGCCGATCTCGTGGCCGCGCTCGCCCAAACCGCCACGGCGCTGGGCAAGTTCGCCGTCGACGTCCAGGTGCTCACGCGCACCGAGATCAGTGAGGTCGCCGAACCCACTGGCGGCGGCTCGTCGGCGATGCCGCACAAGCGCAACCCCGTGCTGTCGGCCCTGATCCGTTCGGCCGCGCTGCAGGTACCGGTGCTCGCGGCGGGCGTGACGCAGTCCGGGCTGGCCGAGGACGAGCGGTCCGCCGGCGTGTGGCAGGCCGAGTGGCAGCTGCTGCGCGAGTGTCTGCGCCTCACGGGCGGGGCCGCGCACACAGCCGTCGAGCTGGCGCGCGGCTTGACCGTGGACGCGGAGCGGATGCGGGCGGACGTCGGCCTCACGCACGGGCTGATCGTGTCGGAACGGCTGTCGGCCGCGCTGGCGCCGTTGCTCGGCAAGGCGCGGGCGAAGGACGTGCTCCGCGAAGCGTCGAAGCGGGCGGTCGGCGAGAACCGGCCGCTGCGGGAGGTTCTCGCCGAGGTTCCCGAGGTCACCGACGTCCTCGACCCCGCGAAGCTCGACGACCTCCTCGATCCCGCGCAGTACACGGGCGCGGCCGGGCGACTGGTCGACCTCGCCCTCGAAGGTGACGGAAAGTAGTTGCGACTTCTGCTGAACCGCTTCGCGCGACCTCCCGTGTAGGAGGGTGGGAAGCGTTCCTCGCGGAACGCGGGGGGTACCGGCAGCTGCGCCTGGCGCGGCGACCACGTACCCAAGGAGAAGTTCCATGCTTCGCAGGTTCCGCACGGGCGTCATCGTCGTCTCGGCGGCCGCAGGGCTCACGCTGCTGAGCGCCTGCTCGGGCACGACCGCTCCACCCGCGCCGGCGCCCGGCGGCGGGACCGGGGGCGGTCAGGTCGGCAACGCCGCGGCCGTGACCGAGACGGCCGTCAAACTCGCGGCCACCGACGTCGGTGGGCTGGGCAAAGTCCTCACCGACGCCGACGGCCACACCCTCTACCGCTTCGACAAGGACACCGCCAAACCGCCGAAGTCCGCGTGCGTGGACGACTGCGCCAAGGCGTGGCCGCCGCTGCTGTCGAAGGGCGACGTGCAGCTCGACGGCGTCGACAAGAGCCTCGTCGGCAGCGTGACCCGCGCCGACGGCACCGAGCAGGTGACCGTGAACGGCTGGCCGCTCTACACCTACGCCAAGGACACCACGCCCGGCGACGCCACCGGCCAGGGCGTGAACGGCACCTGGTTCGCGGCCACGCCGACCGGCGGCAAAGCCGGCAAGTCCACTTCGGACGGTGTGAAGCTCAGCGCCGGCGAGGTCGACGGCGTCGGCGCGGCCGTGGTCGACCAGGACGGCCGCACGCTCTACCTGTTCACCAAGGACAGCAAGAAACCCTCGAAGTCCACTTGCAACGGTGACTGCGCCAAGCTGTGGCCGCCGGTGCTGACCACCGGCGACGTCGCGCTCGACGGCATCGACGCCAAGCTGCTCGGCAGCGTCAAGCGCGCCGACGGCACCACGCAGGCCACGCTCGGCGGCTGGCCGCTGTACCGGTACTCGAAGGACACCGCGCCCGGCCAGGCCAACGGCATGGGCGTGAAGGGCACCTGGTTCGTGATCGAGCCCAACGGCTGCAAGTCCGGCACCACGACGAGCACCGGAACCGCGCCCGCCAAGCCGACCACGAGCGCCCCGGCCACCAGCGCCCCGGCGGCCGCGCCGAGCGACCCGTACAGCTACTGACCCCAGACCCGGCGCCGCGCCCCGACAGCGCGTCGCTTGGACAACCGGCCACGGGCGGCGGAAGGAGGGGCAGTTCCCGAACACCGAAGGCCCGGCAACCGCGGGGGTTGCCGGGCCTTCGGCCTGAAAACGTTGGCGCGCCGGGAGGCTAGTGCGCCAGACCTGGGCCGCGCTTGTCCCGGGCCGGGATCTCCCGGGTCTGGGTCTCCCGCGTCGTCTCCCGTGTCGGCGTGTGGTCGTCGTCCTCGACCCGCTCGATCACGCTCGTCTGAGCCCGATCCGCCGTGATCGGCTCCACGTCCTCTTCCGGCAGCCGCACCTTGCGCCGCGCCGGCGCCATCGCGATCACCAGACCCAGCACGGCGATGCCGAGGTGCAGCCAGTTGTCCGGCGTCGTGAGGTCCAGCGGGTTGCCGGCGACGGCGAACGGGTTGGCCGCGACCATCCCGGTGATCATCAGGCCCCACACGAACAGCACGCCGTAGCCGACGAAGAGCAGCCAGCCGAACGTCCGCGCGCGACCGGAACCGAACGCGAGCAGCACGCCGATCACGCCGGTCACGACGTGCACGAGGTTGTTCATCGGGTTGCCGGAGAACCGCCAGAAGCCCGCGTCGTGGTGCCCGGTGAAGGCCCCGACGCCGGTCCGCGCGAAGCCGATGACGCCGTAGACAAGGAACGCGATGCCCACCAGGGCGGCCAGGACCTGCGCGGGCTGCAGACCCTCCACCCGGATCCGGGCTCCGTGCGCATGAACCATGACTTCAGTCCTTCCCGTGGTGAGCTGACTCACGCGGAGGGAGTACCCCGTCTTCACCCGGAGTGAAACGCCGGTGCTTGCCCGCAGGCCCCCGGAGCGTCACCGAATTCGGCCTTGTTCGAGATCAATGCCACAAAAGGCCCCCGATTCGGCAACACCGAACGGGTGACCGGACAAGTCCGGTCATGCGCAAAGTGAACATCCTCTTCCTCGTGGGGCTGTGCCTGGGGGCACTCGTCGCGCTGGTGCTCGTGGTGGCGGAGCCGCAGCGCCACATCGTCACCGCGCTGGGACCGACACCGGTCGCGGCGGCCGGCACGGAGAGCTCGACGGATTCCGCGGCTCCGGATACCCCGTCTTCCCCGTCGCCCACGCCGTCCGGCAAAACCACTCCGTCGTCCGGTGGCGCCAAGTCCGGCGGGACGACCGCCCAAGCATTGGAGGCGCTCGTCCCGCGCGGGCACGTGAGCGTCGTGGTCTACGACCGCACGGCGGGGACCACCCTGCTTTCGGTGAACGCGGACCGTACTTACACGTCGGCGTCGCTGGTGAAGCTGATGATCGCCGTGTCCGCTCTGGAGAACGGCACCCAGGCCGGTGTCGTCAAGGAAATGCTGTCCCGCAGCGACGACGACACCGCCAGCGCGCTGTGGGTTGTCAACGGGGAGACGAACATCGTCGAAAGCGCAATCCAGCGCATGGGCCTCACCGGAACGCACCCGCCCGCCAGCCCGGGCCGCTGGGGCGACACGGAGATCACGGCCGGCGACATCACGAAGATCTACCGCTACCTGTTCACCAAGGCCCCCGCCGACGAACGCACGATCATCCTCGCCGCCCTGCACGGCACCACCGAGTTCGGCGCCGACGGTTTCCGCCAGTACTTCGGCATTCCCGACGCCCTGGGCGCCGGCAACTTCGCCGTGAAGCAAGGCTGGTCCTGCTGCCGCCCGACCCGCATGCTCCACACCTCGGGCACCGTCGGCAAGAACGACCGCTACCTCGTCACCGTCCTCACCGAACAGCCGCAGTCGGTCGGCTACGCCACCGCGTCGGCGCAGATCACGTCCGTCGTGAAGAACCTCTTGCCACTGCTGGGAATGTGACCGTCACTCGTCCATCGCGGACAACGCGCCGCGCGCCCCCGACTTCGGCAGCGGCCACGGCCGCACACCGCCGCTGACGTCGACCTGCCGCCCGGCCGCGGACGGCGCGGGGATGCGCGCGCCGATCCACGCCAGGACATCCGGGAGCTGTGACTTGAACGTGTTCATGTTGTGGCCCGCGTCCGGGATGCGCCACGAGGAGAAGCGAATCGGGGCCTGCGCGGCGGCGCGGATCTGGTCGATGGCGAAGCTCTCGTAGTTCTCCTTGTCCCCGGAGATCGCGAGAATGTCCACAGGGGACGGATGCAGCCGCACGTTCACGCGGACGTTGTTGGCGTCGTCGATGTCGTGGCGGCCGTGGAAGAGGTCTTCGGTTTCGGAGTCCACCTGGGCCCGGTCGTAGCCGCTGACGCTGACCGCCTGCGCGAACCACTGCGGGTGGCGCGTCACGAGGTTCATGGCGCAGTAGCCGCCCGAGGACCAGCCCGCGATGGTCCACGCGCCGCGCGCCGGGTTGAGACCGAGCCGTTGGATCGCCCACTCGCGGACATCGGCGGCGAGATAGGTGTCGTTCGGGGTGCCGCCGACCTCGTCGACGCATTCGGTGTCGTGGCCGACCTTCGGGACGCCCGTCGGGTCGGGGATCACGACGACGGTGGGCGGCAGCACGTGCTTGGCGATCGCCGTGTCGAGCTGTTCGGGCAGGTGGTAGCCGCTCGTGGCGACCTCGGGGCCCGACGGGTAGTTCGGGATCCACTCGATCGCCGGGAACTTCAGCGAGTGGTACGCCTGCTGGAAGTACTGCGGCGGCAGGTACACGGCGACGTCGCGCACCAGCCCGGTACGCCGGCCCGTGACCTTCATGTGCAGCACGGTCCCCTTGCCCTCGCGCGCGTGGACCACGCCGAGGTCGCGCATCCTGTCGAGGTCCGCGCCGTTGTCGCCGGCCTCGGCATCGACGCTTTCGGCCGCGTACACGCCCGTGCCGAGCAACGAGCCGAGCGTCGGGAAGAAGCCGCCGATCAGGTTACCCACGAGCGAAACGCTCGCCACGACCAGCACCACGGCCGTGAGCACGGTGGCGCTGCGCCCGAGCTGCTTGCGCTTGCGCCAGCGGTCCCAGAACCAAGGGACGGCCACGACCGCGAGCACGGCCAGCACGCCGATCACGATCACTTCGACCGGCGAGTCCAGCCGGATGCTGCTCAGGTGCACGGGACCCCCTCCTCCGGCGCGTGTCCGGAAGATCGAACCCGCTGTACAAACCCCTGTACAAGAAACGTTCGGCGGGCCACCCCCGTTGTGATCAGGTGAGCGCCGTCACAAGATCAAGAGGGTAGCCCGCCGGGCGTCTCAGCTGCGGTTTCAGGCCCCGAAGGCGGTACGCAGGACGCTGATCGCCTGCTTGATCGCGGCATCGGCGGCCCCGGTCTCGCGCAGCGCGTTGACCATCACGAAGTCGTGGATGGCGCCGCCGTAGCGCGCGGCCGTCACGGCGACGCCCGCCTGGCGCAGCTTCGCCGCGTACGCCTCGCCCTCGTCGCGAAGCACATCGGCCTCGCCAGTGATCACGAGCGCCGGCGGCAGGTCGGCGAGCTCTTCGAGCGACGCGCGCAGCGGCGACGCGGTGATCTCGGCGCGCTGGGCCTTGTCGGTCGTGTACTGGTCCCAGAACCACTTCATGGCGTCGCGCTGCAGGAAGTAGCCCGTGGCGAACAGGCGGTAGGACTCGGTGTCGAAGCTGGCGTCGGTGACCGGGTAGAAGAGCACCTGCTGCAGGAAGCGCACGTCGCCGCGCTGCTTGGCCATGATCGTGAGCGCGGCGGTCATGTTCCCGCCCACGGAGTCGCCGGCGATGGCGACGCGCGAGGTGTCGAGCCCCTTCTCGGCACCGTGCTCGACGGCCCACTTCGCGACCGCGTAGTTCTCCTCGATCGCGACGGGGTAGCGCGCCTCGGGCGAAAGGCTGTACTCGGGGAAGACCACGGCCGCGCCGGTGCCGGCGGCGAGCTCGCGGACCAGGCGCTCGTGGGTGTGGAAGCCGCCGAAGACCCAGCCGGCGCCGTGGACGTACACGAGGATCGGCAGCGGACCGGTCACGCCCTGGGGCTTGACGATGCGGACCTCGACGTCGCCGTTCGGGCCACCCGGCACCTGGACGACCTCGATGTCGGCGGGCGGCATCTCGACGGGGCCTTCCTGCACGCCGTCCACGGCCTTGCGGCCTTCGGCCGGCGGGAGCTCGAACAGGAACGGGTGCGCGGCCGTGGCCTCGGAGAACGCCTGCGCGGCGGGTTCGAGGGCGAGGTTCTGCGGGTTCGGGGTGGTCATCTCGGGTCTCCTCCAGGCGGTGTCCGTTGCTGACTCTTAAGAAGTTATTACGCAACTCAGTTGTGCACAACTAAACGGAGGACAATGAGATCTAAGGCACTTGAGTTGCCCGGACGGGCACATCTCGGGGATCATCGAGAGTTACACCTTGCAGAGGAGGTACCCATGACCAGCCAGGATCCCGGCGAAACCGGCTCGCTCCTGCTCGACGACCAGCTCTGCTTCGGGCTCTACTCCGCGTCGCGCGCCGTCACGTCGCTCTACCGGACGTTGCTCGAACCGCTCGACCTCACGTACCCGCAGTACCTCGTGATGCTGGCGCTGTGGGAGCACGACGCCCAGCAGGTCAAGGAGCTCGGCGCCGCGCTGAACCTCGACTCGGGCACGTTGTCGCCGCTGTTGAAGCGCCTGGAGAAGGCCGGCCTCGTCACGCGTGAACGCCAGGCCGACGACGAGCGGTCCGTGCGGATCACGCTCACCGACCAAGGCGAGGCGTTGCGCGAACAGGCCGAGCGGATCCCGCCGCACATCGGCCGGGCGCTGGGCTTCGACCTCGACACGATCGTCCGGCTGCGCACTTCGATGGACCAGTTGACGGAATCCGTGAACGCCTATCGGGAGGCCCTGACCACGGCTTGATCCGCCCGCCGCCGGCCGTGGTTAGCATGGGCGCGAACTCCGGCGGTGAGGACGGCGATGATCGAAAAAGACGAAGCCCTGCGCGCTGTCGAAGGCAGCATCGACCGGCCGTCCGCGGCGCGGATCTACGACTACTTCATCGGCGGTCACACGAACTACGCCATCGACCGCGAGTTCGCCGAGAAGGTGCGCGCGCGGCTGCCGCTGATGGGCGACTACTGCCTGACCAGCCGGCAGTTCCTGGGCCGCGCCGTGCGCCAGTCCGTGCGCGCCGGCATCCGGCAGTTCATCGACATCGGCTCGGGCCTGCCGACGGCCGGCAACGTGCACGAGGTCGCCGACAACGAGCGCCGCGAGCATGACGTGAACGTGCTCTACATCGACAACGAGCCCGTGGCGCTCGCGCATTCGCAGATCCTGCTCGACCAGACCGCCGACCCGGAGCGCCACGAAGCCGTGGCCGCCGACCTGCTGCAGCCGGAAGAGCTGTGGGACCGCGTGATGGACTCCGACGTGATCGACGTGCGCCGGCCCGTCGCGCTGATCGTGAACGCGGTGCTGCACTTCATCAAGGACGACCAGGACCCCGACGGCATCCTGTCCTTCTACCGCGAACGCGTCGCGCCCGGTTCGCTGCTGGTGCTCTCGCAGATGACCAACGAGAACCCCGTGGACGACGACGAACGCCAGGCGCTGGCCGACCTCCTGGAGTACTACGAGTCCACGACCAACCCCGGCGTCCTGCGGACCATGGCGGAGTTCTCCCGGTTCTTCGGCGGGTGGCCGCTGCTGGAACCCGGCCTCGTCTACGCGCCGGCGTGGCACCCGGACCGCAACTCCGTGTTCGCGAAGGCGCCTTCGGAGTCGCGCGTGATCGGCGGGGTGGCGCGGAAACCGTCGCTCTGACCGTTTTCGCCGCCCCCGGTGGGGTGAAACCGACCCGGGATCAACCCTGGGTTTGACGCTTGCCGGCCCGCCGCCCGCCAAGCTGGTGCTCACCTGGAGTTCTGCCTGGAGGGACCACCGTGAGCAACACCGTCAACATCCTCATCGGACTCGTCGTGCTGGCGTGGCTGTGTTGGCGACAGACGCAGAAACGCCTCGTTCGCGAAGACCGCAAACCGACCGTCCTGCTCATCCTCGCTGTGCTCGGCGTGGTCTCCCTCGCGTCCTTCTTCAAGGGCACCACCCCGGGCACGCCCGCCGTCCTGCTGCTCATCGGCAGCCTGGTCGTCGCGGCCCTCTTCGGCCTCGTCCGCGCCTACACCGTGCGCCTCTGGCGCGCCGACAGCCAGCTCTGGCGCCAGGGCACGTGGCTCACCGTCGTCCTGTGGGTGGTCGCCATCGCCGTCCACATCGGACTGGACTTCGTGATCGACGCGAACAGCCCGGCCAAGGGCCTGGGGAGCGCCTCGATCCTGCTGTACCTCGCGGTTTCGCTGGGCGCGCAGCGGCTGGTGGTCCAGTCGAGGGCCAACCACGTCGTGGCGGTCTGACGCAGTGGTGCGCAAGAGCCCGCAGGAGAAGAAGGCCCTGAGCTACGAGAAGGACCGGCGCAACAACTACGGCGAGAACGACAAGAGCTCACGCAAGAACATCCACCGCAACAAGCGCACGCCCAACCGCGCTGACCGGCGCCACGACCGCCTGGTGACGCACGCGGCAGCCGGTCCCGTCGATCTCGAAGCCGCCGAGCAGGCGGACGAGCGACTCGGCGTCAAGAAGTCGCACTGGTTCACCAAGCGCTGGCGGAAGTTCCGCGACGCGCCACTGGCCGACGACGTCGTGTACCGCCTCGCGCGCCGGGCGCGGAAGGGAATGACCACGCCCGAAGCCGCCGAGGAGCGCATCGAACGCGTTCGGCGGCGAGCGCGGCGGAGCTGAGCTTCAGGAAGCTTCCCTCAGCTGCTCCAACGCGCTGTACACCGCGTCCCGCCCTAGTTCCACCGCGCGGCGCAGGACGGAGGGGTCGCGTTCCAGGGCGCCGACGGCCGGGGAGCCGGCGGGTGGGCGGATGCTCGCCAGGCGGGGGTCTTCGCGTAGCAGGCGTTCGTCGTCGAGGTCGTGGGCGTATTGGTCGCGCCAGGCGTTGATCGTGCCCGGGGCGTGGCGGCGCAGGAAGCGGGGCACGACGACGTCCTGGACCCGGGGCGGTGGGGCCGGGAGCTCGTCCGAGCGGCGCGTGCGCAGGACCAGCACGTCCGTCGCGCCTTGAGCGAGGGCCGTCCGAAAGGGCAGCGGCTCCGCCACGCCCGCGTCGACAAAGCGATGCCCGCCCATCGCGATGGGCGGGCCGGCGAGGACCGGCATGCACGACGAGGCCGCCAGGGCGGTTTTGATGTCGGCAACCTCGGAGATGAACGGATGCAGGTCGGTGGACTCGCCGGTGTCCGCGTCGGTCGCCAGAGGGTGGAAGGTGACGGGGTTGGCGAGGATCGCCGGGAAGTCCATGGGCTCCAGCACCGAATACACCTGGTGCACGAGGTAGTCCAGGTCGATCACGGACTTGCCCCGCAGTGCTTGAAGCGGGTTGATGATCCGGCGCATCACGGTGGGGTTCCACCAGGTGCGCACGCCCGTCTGCGAGCGTCCGCAGAGCAGCCACGCGGCGTTCAGAGCGCCGGCAGACGAGCCGTAGACGGCGTCGAACGCGGGTGTCGCGCCCATCTCGTCCAGGGCCAGGACCATGCCGCTCGAGTACGTGCCACGGCTGCTGCCCCCTTCGATCGCGAGCACGAGGCGGCGGTCGTCACTCCGCTCCCCCGGCACGCTGCCCGACGCCAGCCGCTCGTTGATCAGTTCCAGAACCGGGTGCACGGTGTCCATCCTGGTCGGTTCACGCCATTCGTCGACCCGATTTGCCCCACCCTGCCGGGTGACCTGCGTTGCACCGGGTTGCACTGCACCTAGTTGCATAGCACCCTGAGCGCCATGGCACTGGAGCACGCGATCCTCGTCTCGCTGTCCGAACGCTCGGGTTCGGGCTACGAGCTCGCGCGCCGCTTCGAGAAGTCCATCGGCCTGTTCTGGAGCGCCACCCACCAGCAGATCTACCGCGTGCTCAAGCGGATGGAAGAGGCCGGCTGGGTGGCCGTGGAGACCGTCGCGCAGGACGGGCGGCCGGACAAGAAGGTGCACACCGTCAGCGAAACCGGACGCGCCGAGCTGCGGCGGTGGCTCGCGGAGCCCAACGCGTCGGCCGGGCCGCAGGAGCTGGCGGTGAAGCTGCGCGGGGCGTCGTTCGGAGACGAACAGGCCGTCGCCGAAGAGCTGGCCCGGCACCGCGCGGCCCACGCCGAGCGGCTCGACGCGTACCGCCGGATCGAGAAACGCGACTTCCCCGCCCCCGTGAGCGGCCGCGCCCGGCACCAGTACCTCGTGCTGCGCGGCGGAATCCGGGCCGAAGAAGGCCAGGTCGAGTGGCTCGACGAGGTCTTGACCGCGCTGCACCACGACGAGAAGGACGCCCGATGACGCCCTACCCGCACCTCCTCGAACCCCTGGACCTCGGCTTCACCACCTTGCGCAACCGCGTGCTCATGGGCTCGATGCACACCGGCCTCGAAGACCGCGCGGCGCACTTCCCGCAGCTCGCCGAGTACTACGCCGAGCGCGCTCGCGGCGGCGTCGGCCTGATCGTCACCGGCGGGTTCGCGCCGAACCGCACGGGCTGGCTGCTGCCGTTCGCATCGAAGCTTTCGACGACGGCGGAAGCCAAGGAACACCGGCAGCTCACCGCACCCGTGCACGAGGCCGGCGGCAAGATCGCGCTGCAGATCCTGCACGCGGGCCGCTACTCCTACAACCCGCTGAGCGTCTCCGCGTCGAGCCTCAAGGCGCCGATCAACCCGTTCCGCCCGCGCGCGCTGACCGGCTACGGCATCCGGCGGACGATCCGCGCGTTCGCCGACTGCGCGGCCCTCGCCCGCGAGGCGGGGTACGACGGCGTGGAGATCATGGGCTCCGAGGGCTACCTGATCAACCAGTTCCTGGCCGAGCGCACCAACAAGCGCACCGACGGCTGGGGCGGCTCCACGGAAAAGCGCCGCCGGTTCGCCGTGGAGGTCGTGCGGCGCACGCGCGAAAAGGTGGGGCCGGACTTCATCATCATCTACCGGCTCTCGATGCTCGACCTGGTCGAAGGCGGCCAGAGCTGGGACGACGTCGTGGCCCTCGCGAAAGAGGTCGAGGCCGCCGGCGCGACGATCATCAACACCGGCATCGGCTGGCACGAGGCGCGCGTGCCGACGATCGTGACTTCGGTGCCGCGCGCCGCGTTCACGTGGGTGACGGGGAAGCTCAAGCCGCACGTGTCGATCCCGGTGGTCACCTCGAACCGGATCAACATGCCGCAGGTCGCCGAAGAGGTGCTGGCGCGCGGCGACGCGGACCTCGTGTCGCTGGCGCGGCCGTTCCTCGCCGACCCGGCGTGGGTCCGCAAGGCCTCGGAGGGCCGAGACGACGAAATCAACACCTGCATCGCGTGCAACCAGGCCTGCCTCGACCACGCGTTCCGCCGCAAACCCGTGTCGTGCCTGGTCAACCCACGCGCCGGGCACGAGACGACGCTGGTGCTGTCGCCGGCTCGGCGGGCGAAGCACGTGGCCGTCGTGGGTGCCGGCCCGGCGGGGCTCGCGGCCGCGACGGCGCTGGGCGAGCGCGGCCACCGCGTGGAGCTGTTCGAGGCGGCCGACGAGATCGGCGGCCAGTTCGGCATCGCGCGGCGGATCCCGGGCAAGGAGGAGTTCGCCGAGACCATCCGCTACTACGCACGGCGGCTGGAGGTCACGGGCGTGAAGGTGCACCTGTCACGGCGGGCCTCGGCGGCGGATCTGACCGGGTTCGACGAGGTCGTGCTGGCCACGGGCGTCGTGCCGCGGGTGCCCACGCTGGCGGGGATCGACCATCCGAAGGTGGTGTCCTACGTGGACGTCGTGCGAGGTGGCGCGTCGGTCGGGTCGCGGGTCGCCGTGATCGGGGCCGGCGGGATCGGGGTGGACGTGAGCGAGTTCCTCACGTCGTCGTCCCTGGATCGCGACGAGTGGATGGCAGAGTGGGGCGTCACGGACCCCGACCTGGCCCCGGGTGGGCTCGGGGTGGCGCGGCCTTCGCCGTCGCCGCGGACCGTCTACCTGCTGCAACGCAAGAAGACGCCGATCGGGGCGTCGCTGGGCAAGACGTCGGGCTGGGTGCACCGGGCCGCGCTGAAGGCGAAGGGCGTGGAGCGGATCTCCGGCGTCACGTACGAGCGGGTGGACGACGCCGGGCTGCACGTCACCGTCGACGGGAAGCCGCGGCTGCTGGAGGTGGACACGGTGGTCGTCTGCGCCGGTCAGGAGCCCGTGCGGGACCTGGCCGACGCGCTGGGTTCGACGCCGGTGCACCTCATCGGCGGCGCCGACGTGGCGGCCGAGCTGGACGCGAAACGCGCCATCGACCAGGGCACGCGCCTGGCGGCCACGCTGTAGCCGGGTTGCGGCCACTGGCAGGATGAGGCCCGTGCGAGATGTGTGCGTGATCGGGCTCGGGCTCATCGGCGGGTCGCTGCTGCGCGCGAGCGTGGCCGGCGGCAGGACCACGTGGGGCGCCGCGGTGTCCGAAGTGGACGCCGACGCCGCCAGCCGCGCGGGCTACGACGTGACCACCGACGTGGAAGCCGCGCTGCACCGGGCGGAGTCGGCCGAGGCGCTGATCGTGCTCGCCGTGCCGCTGCCGGCCGTCGAGAACCTGCTGCGGCTGGTCGCGCAGCACGCACCGCACTGCATTCTCACCGACGTCGTCAGCGTGAAGGGCCCGATGCTCGACGCCGTGCGCCGGCGCGCGCCGTACACGCGTTACGTCGGCGGGCACCCGATGGCGGGCACGGCCGAGTCGGGCTGGCTCGCGGGCAACGCTTCGCTGTTCGAGGGCGCGGCCTGGGTCGTCGGCGTCGAGGAGGACACCGACCTGGAGGCGTGGGCCGAGGTGACCCGGCTGGTGCTCGACGTCGGCGCGTTCGCCGTGCCGCTGCCCGCCGACTCACACGACGAGACCGTCGCGCGGATCTCGCACCTGCCCCACCTGTTCGCCGCGATCCTCGCGACCATCGGCGCCCAGGGCGGCCCGCTCGCGATGTCCCTGGCCGCCGGCTCCTACCGCGACGGCACCCGCGTGGCCGGCTCCAGCCCCGAACTGGTCCGCGCCATGACCGAAGGCAACCGCGACGCGCTCCTGCCCATCGTCGACGAGGCCCTCGGCCGCCTCGGCGCCGCCCGCGGCTCGCTCGCCTCCACCGGCGGCCTCGCCGCCACCATCAAAGCCGGCCACGACGGCGCCCTGGCCTGGGCCGCCGCCCACGACGCCGCCCGCTCGGGCGTCCGCATCACCCTGTCCGCCCCGGACGCCCGCGAAGCCCTGATCGGCCTGGGCGAACGCGGCGGCCGCATCACGGCGCTGGAAGACGGCGTGGCCGCCGGGGAAGTCAACTGACCCCAGGGAATTCGCCGGAGTTGCCGGGTCAGGGAAAGCACCGCGTCCGCATCGCCTCCGGCCAGCACGCCGTTTTCGGAACCGGTGCGCCGGCCGGCGGGAAACCGAGGCCGACCTGCGCCGCGCTCTCGGTCACGCCGTTCCGCCTCCCCGGACGCCCGCGAAGCCCTCATCGGCCTGGGCGAACGCGGCGGCCGCATCACGGCGCTGGAGGACGGCGTGGCCGGCGGGGAAGTCAACTGACCCCAGGGAATTCGCCGGAGTTGCCGGGGGCGTCCGTTGTGTGACGATGGGGGCGTCTGAACTCCGGGATTGGGGAGCGAGCATGGGCATCAACTTCGACGAGCTCAAGAACAAAGCCACCGAGGCGCTGCGGGACAACAGCGACAAGATCGAGCAGGGCCTCGACAAGGCGGCCGGGTTCGCCAAGGCCAAGACGAGCGGCCACGACGCGCAGATCGACGGCGGGGTGGAGAAGGCCAAGGACTTCCTCGGCAAGCTCGCCGGCACCGACAAGCCCGGCGACGGTCAGCAGCAGCCCCCGCAGCAGTAGGCGGCCGGTCAGGTGCGCCGGTGGTAGGGCAGGAACCGGCGCACCAGCCGCAGCGGCGTGGTCTCGACGAGGTCCGGACCGCGCACCGCGTCGAAGGTCGAGCCGAGCTGGTCGACGACGCCGGCGAGCTGGGCGCTGTCCGGCAGGGGCACGGATCCGGGCTCACGCTGTTCGCGCACGGCCGCCGCGAGTTCGGCCAAGGCGTCGGTGAGCAGCGAGATCTCCGCGGGCGACGGGGCGGGCACGCCGCGGCCGAGTGTCACGGAGACCTCGGTGACGGCGTCGGCCACGCGCTCCAGCCCGGCGATCACCGGCCACCATGCCACGGCGTGCCGGCCCGCGGGTGAGGGCTCCACGATCACCTGCTGGAACGCCGTGCGCAGGTCCGCGAGAGCGCGGTAGGCGGCGCGGCGCGAGCGGGAACGGGCCAGTCGTGCTTCGGGGGTCGAGTTGAGGACCAAGGCGGCACGCACGTAATCCGCGACCGTGTCGAAGCTGTCCGCCAGCCGGCCGCCGACACGCGGGCGGCGGGAGCCGGGCCAGAGCAGGTAGCCGATCAGCAGCACGATCACGCAGCCGGTGACGGTGTCCAGCAGCCGCGCGAGGACGACCGACCAGCTGCCCGTCTGGGCGAGGTCCATCTGCAGGATGATCAGCGGCGTCACGAAGGTGCCGAGCATGCCGTAGTTGCGCACCTTCCCGATCGCGGCGCCGCCCGCGAACAGGGCGATCAGCACCACCAGCACCCAGCCGCGCGCGCCGACGGCGAGCACGATCGCGCCGAGGCCGACGCCGGCGATCGTCCCCATGCCGCGCAGCAGCGCGCGGCCGAAGACCGAGCCGAAGTCGGGTTTCAGCACCACACCGACCGTGAGCGTGATCCAGTACGAACGCTCGAACGGCACCAGCAGCGCCACGACTTCGGCCACCGCCACGCACACCGTGAGGCGCAGGGCGGCCAGCCACGTGTAGGGACCCGAAGCGAGCGAACCGAGCCATTCGCGCAAGCGCTGCGCCGGCGACGCGGGCTTGCGGCGCTGCCGGTCGTCGCCTTTCTCGATGCGCGCGAGACCGGCGTAGAGCGCGGACTCCACCGGGTCGAGGTCGTCCTCGGGCATCGGCGGCGGCGCAGGCAGCGGCTGGGTCGCGAGCACGGACGCGGCCGCGCCGGCGAGGTAGTCGATGACCTCGGGCGGCGGCCGGTGCCCGGCGTTGACCATCGCCACGGACGCCTCGACGGCAGGAGTGGTGGCGGACAACAGGTTCAGCAGCTGGCGGTACGCGGCGTCGCGACCCGAGAGCCACGAGCGCGCGGTGAGCAGCCGGTCGTACGCGGTGCTCATGGCCGTGGTCAGCTGGTTGCGGGCGACGCGCGACGTCGGCTCGTCGGTGGCCGACAGCATCGCGGCGAGCTCGATGTAGACCTGCGCGACAGCGGTGCGTTCGGGGCTCGTGCCACGGACCGTCCACGTCACCAGCGCCACGAACAGGCTCCAGGCCGCGCCGAGGCAGAAGTAGCCGAACAGCTCTTCGACCTTCAGGCCCGTCGCGTGCTGCGCGGTGCCGAGCACGCAGAAGACGAACATCTGCAGCGCCGCCACCGACGCGTTGCTGCCGGCCGCGCTGATCAGCGCCGACACCGCGGCGATCACGACGATCGCCGGGATCGACCACGCCGGCACCACGCCCGTGAGGAGGCCGACGAGGTATCCGCCGGCCGCCGCGAGCGTCGCGCCGCCCAGCCGGCGCGCGCGGTAGCGGTACGGCCCGGCGGCCTCGGACAACACGGCGGGCAGCGCGCCGGTGGAAACCAGGGCACCCACCGCGATGTCGCCGGCCGCGTACGCGACGGCCAGCGGCGTGGCGAGCGCGAGGACGGCGCGGGCGACCATGTTCCACGGCACCGGGACCGGTTTCGAGCGGAGGAGCTGGACCAGCCAGTGCGGCGCGGCGAAGTCGGGGCGGCTCACGCACCCATCTTGACCTACGCTGAGCGTCTCGGGTTAATTATCACCCTGTCAACAAGACGGAAGGGGCCGACGATGCCGGGCCGTACGTTCTCGTTCGAGGTCAACCGCGTGAGCACGGCGCCGCCGGAAGTCCTGTTCCGCCTGGAAACCGAGGGTCCGCTGTGGTCGACGTGGGGCCGGCCGCTGATCGTTCAGGCCCGCTGGGCACGGCGGGGTGACGACGATCCCAACGGCGTCGGCGCCGTCCGCGAGGTGGGATTGTGGCCGGTGCTGCTGCGGGAGAAGACGGTGGAGTACGAGCCCGACCGGCGCCACGTCTACACGTTCGACGGTTCCGGGCCGGTCCGCGACTACCGCGCCGAGGTGTTCTTCACCCCCAATTCCGCGGGTGGCACGGACCTGCGCTGGACGGGTTCGTTCACCGAGTCCGTGCCCGGCACCGGAGCCTTCGCCGCCGCCGCGCTCCGCGGTGCGATCCGGATTCTCTCGGCACAACTGGTCAAAGCGGCCGACTCCGGGCGCTGACCGGGGTGCGCTGGGCCACAGCGGTTCAACTCCGGCCCCGGGCGCGACGTCTCCCCTCGTGTGAAGCGTGTGACGAAGCTGGGTGTGGTGGTGGCCGGGTTGTTCGCGGTGGCGGCTTGTTCCGCGCCGGCACCGGTTGTGGCGCCGTCGCCCAGCCAGCCGAACCCCGCGCCCGGCGCGGTGCACCCGACGGTTCCGCCGGGGCCGTACCCGTTCGGCACGGTGCAGCAGAAGGCGCCCGCCATCGCCGACGGCAAGGTCGGCGTGGTCCGCCGGATCACCACCACGAAGCCGTACGTGTTCATCACCATGGACGACGGCGCCGTCAAGGACCCCTCGGCGCCGGGCCTGATCCAGCAGTCGGGCGGGCACCCGGTGCTGTTTCTGAACCAGCGTTACGTGAAGGGCCACGAGGCCTACTTCAAGTCCATTTTGGACTCGACGGGCGCGACGCTGGGCGACCACACCGTCGACCACCCCAACCTCAAGGGCAAACCGCTGGCCTACCAGCAAAAGCAGATCTGCGACGACGCCGACGACTTCCAGCGCGAGCTCGGCGTGCGGCCCGTGTTGTTCCGGCCACCGTTCGGCAACTACGACCACAACACGCTGCACGCCGCCCAGCTCTGCGGCATGCGGGTCGCCGTGCTGTGGTCCGCGGCCGTGAACGACGGCCACGTCCAGTTCCAGGTCGGCGACAAGCTGCGCCCGGGCGACATCGTGCTGATGCACTTCCGCAAGACGTTCAAGGAAGACTACGAGGCTTTTCTCGCGCAGGCCAAGAAAGACGGCCTGACGCCGGTTCCGCTCGCGGACTTCCTGGGCTAGTCGGTCAGCCCGCGCCCAGGCAGACGAACGGTCGCCGCAGCGGGTCCACGGCGATCGCCTCCGCCAGCGCCAGCGCGGGCGGCGTACCGTCGGACAGCCGCCGGTGCAGGTCCGCCATCGTGTCCGCCGCCGCGCGGTCGCCGACGCGGGCGACGGCGCCGATCACCGTACGAGAGCCGCTCGCGAGCAGCGTGCCGGCGAAGCCGAGGGCTTCCTCACCCGGGCGGATGTGGCTCATCGCCAGCTCGCAGGCCGCGAGGACAACGCGTTCGGGCGGGTTCGCGAGGCGCGAGGTCTCGTGCGCGAACAGTGGGCCGTCGACGAGTTCGAGGCGGGAGAACAACGCGTTGGCCGGCTCGTGGGCGCCGTGGGCGACGAGGTGGGCCAGGCGGGTGCCGTCGAGCGCGGCGAGGACGGCGGAGCTGGTGGCGCCGGAGCCGTCGACGAGCCGGGCGTCCGGGTAGACCGAACGCAGTTTGCTCACCTCGCCGACCGCGCCGGGCACGCCGGGACCGCCGGCGAGCAGCACGGCGTCGGCGTCGGTAGCGCGTTTGGCGGTGATCCACGCGGTGGCCGACGGCGCGATGGACACCGCGTGGCCGCGCAGCGACGGCAGCGCGCCCCACGGCATCGCGTAGAGCTGCCCGATCGGGACGATCACGAGTTCGCGGTCGTCGAGCGTCTTGACCAGCGACGCGGAGATCAGCGCGTCGAGCTTGTCCGCGCGCCGGACGGCGGACGCCGCCACGGTCTCGGCCAGCATCGGGGGCAGGTGGTCGGGTGCAAGGGCGTCGAGGTCGGCGTGCAGTTGCTTCGCCGTCTCCACGATGTCGTGGTACGGCCCGAGCTTCAGCAGCCGGAACGACCCGCGGTCGACGACCACCGAGTACAGCTGCCCGTTGTACGGCACCAGGCTCACGAGCACGCGGTCGCCGAGCTGCGCCACGACCTCGTCCGGCGTCGCGACCGGCCGCGGCCGGCCCCACGGGCTCGTGTGCCAGCCGAGCCGGCTCGCCTCGTGCTGCAGTGCGGAATAGCGCTGCTCCAGCGCCTTCACAGGCTCGCCCTCGGCACGGGCGCGCTGGATCGTGCGCTGCAGGTGCCGCATCTCCGTGATGTGCTTCGACAGCACCGGATCCTCGATTACCGGCAGCGGTTCGTAGCGGTAGACCTGGGCCCGCGTGCGCTCCAGCCACGCGAACATGCGGCGGGCGCCCGCGGCGTTGTTGCGGGCGCGGCGCAGCACGAGCTGCATCGCGAGCCGGCCCAGTTCTTCGCCGTGCACGGCCGTGCCGCACACCAGGTCGAGCCCGCCCATGCGGTCGCGGATCATGCCCAGCTCACGAAGCCCGGCGCGCGCCTGCGCGAGCGCGGACCGCGGCCGGCCCGTGGCCACGGCCAGCTCCGCGCGGCACAACCGGAACAGCATCCGGTGGTCGATCGGCGTCGTCTCGCGCGGCTTCGGCACCCGGGCCAGCACCTTCGCGGCCTCGTCCATTTCCCGGCGCCGCAACAGGAGCCGGACGGCGAGCAGCCGCGCGACGGCCGCCTCGTCACGCACCCCGAGCCCCGACAGGCGTTCGGCCAGCGCCACGAGTTCGGCGGGCAGCCGCGGGGTCGACCGGGCGCCCCGCGTGCTGAGGATCTTGTGCGCGTCGGCGCGGAACCGGGCGAGGCCGGCGATCTCGGCCCACGTCGTGTTGCCGCGGCGCAGGAACCGGCGGCGCGCGGCGGACGCGAACTTGCGCGCCAGCTCGAAGTCTCCCTCCAGCAGCGCGGCGGCGGCGCGGGCGACTTCCGCTTCGGCGACGTACTGGCCCGTGCGGTTGGCCCGCAGCTGCGGGAGCGCTTCGTCGAGGTGGCGCGCCGCTTCCTCGCCGAGGCCCGCGGTGAGCAGCGCCCGCGCCTGGTCGAGGCGCACGACCTGCAGCGATCCGGGGCTGACGGTGCCGTAGAGCCGCGCCGCTTCCTCGTAGTTGCGCAAGGCCTCGGGCACGTCGCCGACGAGCTGGGCGTGGTCGCCGAGGTTCTGCCGGATCTTCCCTTCGAGCAGCGTGTGACCGTGCTCGACGGCGAGCGTGAGCGCACGGCTGAGGTCGCGGTGCGCGGCGTCCGGCTTGTTCATCGCCATGTGCACGAGGGCGCGGTTGTTCAGCGTCCGCACGAGCAGCAGGAAGCCGTCGTCCACTTCGGACTCGATGGACGGCAGCACGAGGTCGTAGAGGGCCAGCGCGTCGGCGGAGCGGCCCGCGCGCATCACGACAACGGCGCGCTGCAGGCTGATGATCAGCCGCAACGAGCCGCGCACCGCGCCCTCCGGAAGCCGCAGCCGCACGGTTTCGGCGACCTCGAGGTGCGCCAGACCCGCCTCGGTCGACGTGACCTCCGCTTCGGCCGAGGCCAGGCTGATGAGCACGCGGGTGTGCAGCTCGAGGACGTCGCCCACCGGCTCGGGAGCCCGCGCGAGCCGGTTCAGCGCCTGGTGGAACAGGCGTACCGCGGCGCCCGGCCGGAAGTCGGCGGCTGCGGCGCGGCCCCTCGTGTAGAAGTCAGCCGCCGCCGCGATCACCCGATCGGAGGCGGATTGCTGCTCGGACACACCCTCTATCTGAGCACACTCCAGCGACACGCCGTAACGCCCGTCCGGGTTCTAGAGCACGACCGTGGGAGTCACGACAGTCCGGCGCCGCGGCCCCTCACCGAGGTGCACCAGGATCTGCGTGGTCCCGCACGGCACGTTCTCGAGCACGAACCGGCCACCCTCGTCGGCGACGGTGGCGAACGTGCCCTCGTCGGCCACGCGGATCTCCACCTCGTACTCGCCGGCGGGCGCGAGCCAGCCGTCGATCCGGTGCAGCTTGCCGACGCGGGTCAAGTTGATCATCACCGTCAGGTCGCTGACGGTGAACGTGATCGTGCCCGTGGCCGTGCTGCGGACGCCGGCGAGCTCGCCGGCGCGCTCCCACCGCGCGACCTCGACGTCGAGGTTCTCCAGTTCGAGCGCGAACTGGACCCGCTGCACCAGATCGTCCGGTGGCGGGTCCAGTTCGTCGAGGAAACGGCCTAGATCGGCAAGCAGCGTCTCGTCGTCCGGCAGAGCGCTGCCACTTCCCGGCGCGCCGATGTCGTTCATCGGCCACCCCCTTCTCCTGCGAGGAGATCGCGCATCGTGTCGAGGCAACGACCCCTGGTGGGTCCGATGCTGCCGCGCGGCATCCGCATCGCTTCGGCCACCGCCTGGTATTCGGCGCGGCCGGCGAGAACGGTGAGGCGAAGCAGTTCCTGGCAGCGAGTGGGCAGCCGGAGGAAGGCGCGCCAGACCCGTCGGTCGTTGTCGGCGCGCACGGCTTCGTCCTCGGGCGCGGGGTGGGTGCTTTCGAGGTTCTCGGCGACCTCGTCGCTCAACGGCACCGGCTGGACGCGGCGCCCGTACGGGTGGGCTGCTTCGCGTCTCGCGGTGGTGATCAGCCACGCGGCCAGCGCGCGCGGATCGCGCAGCTTCTCCAGCTGGCTGAACAGAGCGAGCCACACCGTCTGCACGACGTCTTCGGCGACCTGGCGGTTCAGCCCGTTCGCGCGCGCGACGTGCCAGACGAGCGGCGTCAGCTCCTCGACGAGTTTCGCCATCGCCCGCCGGTCACCGGCCCGCGCCGCCTCCATGCAGGCAGCGTGCAGGTCGACGCCGGTCAGGCCTTCCCATGGCGGGTCTACCTCGGTGGTTTGCACGTCGGTCACCGTATCTGCCTCGCTCTCGAGGCGCGTTGGGTTCGGCGGCGGTGTCGCGGGTCTGTCTCGGGGGCCTTCTCGGGGAAGGAGCAGGCAGGAAGGGCTGGGATACATCGGGTCACTTACTCGGGTGGTGGGCCGTCGTGGTGGGTCGGTGCTGCGGAGTGGTGCTGCGGAGTGGTGGTGATCGGTGCTGTGGATCGGGTGCTGTGGATCGGTGGCTCACGGTCGGGTGCTGGGTGGTCCGATCGTGGGCGGGCCGGCCTGGTGGGCCAGCCCCTTGCGGCCGGTTTCCGCGGCCCGACCTGGTGGGGCCGGTCCTCGGTTCTCGGTCCTCGGTTCTCGGTCCTCGGTCTCGGTCCTCGCCGTCTCGGTGCGCCGGTCCTCGTCCTCGCGGTTCAGTTGCCCTTGGCCGACCTGGCGGGTCGGTCCCTCGTGTCGCGGTGCTCCGGCCTGGCGGGTCGGTCGTCGGTCGTGCCGGCTCGGTACGCCGGTCCTCGCCCTCGTCGGGTCCGGCTTCCGTGGCCCGACCTGGTGGGTCGGTCCTCAGTCACCTGGTCTCGCTGTGAGCCGGCGTGGTGTGCCGGTTCCTGTCCTCGTGGTCCGCGGTGGCGGGCCGGCTCGTCGTGGACCGGTCTGGTCCTCCGGTCCGGTTGATCACCCGATCCGGCGTGGTGCGCCAGACCGCCGACCCGGGCCGGTTGGTCCTCCGGCCCGCTCCGTGATCCGGCCTGGCCGCTCACCCGATCCGGTGTGGTGCACCGGATCGCCAGCCGCACCGGGCCTCCGTGGGCCGATCCGGTGGACCGGCCCTTGTAGCCGCGCCGGGGCGGCTCCCCCGTGGGCCGGCCCGGTGGTGCGGCTTCGTGCACCGACCGGCGCGGGCGTGCACCCGCACCGGCCGGCGCTCCCCTCCCTCTTCCACGGGTCCGCTCCCCATCGAACCCGTCCGGGCGGCTCCTCCCCTGAACCCGCCCGGCAGACGGCGTCCGGCAGCCCCCTCGGCCCCCGGGCGCCGCCCGGTCTCGCTACTTCGAGGTGGTCGGCTCGTCGTAGGGGTCGAAAGCGCCGTCAGGCTGCGTCGTGCCACCGCCACCGTGCGGCGGCTTGCCGGTGGTGACCGGCGGAGCGGGGGTGGTCGGCGTGTTCTCTTCGGTGGACTCGGCGGGCATCTGGGTCTCCCTTTTCCCTCGGCTGCCCCATAGGACGCAACAAGGGTCCCCCCAGATACACGGAGAGCGAAGATTTCTGGGAACATTTCGTCTCCGCTGGTCAGATGGGTTGGCGCGGCTCCCTCGGATGCGGATCGACCGTGACCCCGGGTAGGCCGGCGACCACCGCGGGCGCCAGCGCCGCGGCCCAGTCGCGGTACCCGGCCGGCCCCGGGTGGAAGCGGTCCTCGGCGAACGTGCCCTCGTACAGCAGGTCGGGTGTCATCGCCGAGTACGTGACGCCCGGCAGCCGCGCGAGCTCGGCCGCCGCCGCGTCCAACGCCGTCGAGCGCGCGGACAGCGCGTCGCGCAGCGGCCGGGGCAACGACGGGAAGCTCGCCATCGGCGGCACCCCGGCCAGGACCACCGGCACCGGCCCCAGCCGTTGCCGCACGTCGGCGACCACCCCCAGCAGGTCGCGCCGGAACCGCGCGGCCGAGTGCAACTCGAGGGTGTCGTTCACCCCCAGCGCGACCACCACGACGTCGGCCGGCGCCAGCCGCGCGACCAGCGACCGCCGGACCACCGCGGCGGTCGCCCCCGTCAGACCCACCGCCTGCCAGCGCACCCGCAGACCACGGCGGGCGAGCTCGTTCGCGAGCTGACCGGTGAGCCCGTCGGCGTGCGCGGCCACGCCGACACCGTCCACGGTGGACTCCCCGAGCACGGCGAGCCGGACCACCGGGCCGTCGCCGAGGACGCCCGAGGTCGGCCCGCCGGCGCCGGGCAGGCGTGGGGTGCCGCGGCGGACGCGCAGCGCTTGCACCGCGAGGACCGGGGCCAGCGCGGCGAACAGGAAGAGCCGGAGGAGAGCCATGCCACCGACCTTAAACACGGTCACCGACCGTTCCGGCCCGCGAGGCCGAGTTGTCCACAGGCAGAGCGAGTTGTGGACAACTCGTCCTCAACCGCGCGCGATCCCGACGGTTTCCCCGACCAACGCCGTATCCTCCGCCGCGTCGAGCAGGAACGTCGCGACGTCCGCGCGCGAAATGCTGAAGCCGCCCCGCAAAGCGCCTCGCGAACTCGACCGCACCCGGCCCGTGGCCGGACCGTCGGTGAGCCGAGGCGGACGCACGATCGTCCACTTCAGGTCACTGGCCCGGATCGCCGACTCCATCACGCGCAGATCGTCGAAACCGTTGCGCAGCACCGCACCCAGGATGGGCTTGACCACGAACCGCGTGAACGGGTCGTCGCCCTCGGTCGTCAGGCCGATCGCGCTCACCGCGACGAACCGCGTGGTCCCGGCCGCCGCGATCACGGCTCGCGCACCGTCGGCGTTCACCGTGGTCGGGCGGCGGTCGCGCGCACCGAGCGCCAGGACGATCGCGTCGCGTCCCTCCAGCGCCGAACCCAGCGAAGGATCGTCCAGCGCGTGCACCGCGACGTCCAGCCGCGGATGGCTCGCGACGTGCAGCCGCTCGGGCGACCGGACCACGGCCATCACGTGCCAGCCCCGCGCGAGCGCCTCCCGCACGGCCAGCGTGCCGATCCGTCCACTCGCGCCGAGAACGGTGATCTTCATGGCGACTCCTCCGACCCAGGGGTGAGTGTTTACTCACCAGGTAGGGTGAGTGAACACTCACCACACTGAGAACGTCCTCAGGGAGCACCGTTGGGAAGCCGTCAGGACCTCGTCGCCGCAGCCGCCAAGGTCATGCGCGAGCAGGGCTACGCACACGCGACCACGAAGGCCATCGCGCAGGCCGCGGGGTATTCGGAAGCCTTGCTGTACAAGCACTTCCGCGACAAGACGGCGTTGTTCCTCGCCGTACTGAGCGAGGAGCTGCCGGCGCTGGGCGCCACGGCCGCGCGCCTCACGCGCCACGCCGCCGACGCGTCACTGGAACAGAACCTGACCGAGCTGGCCGGCACCGCGCTCGAGTTCTACCGCGCGAGCTTCCCGATCTCCGTCTCGATCTTCTCCTCGCGCGACCTGCTGCGCACCCACCGCGCCGCGCTCGACTCCGAACACGGCCCCGAGCAGCCGATCGTCCTGGTGGAGACGTACCTGCGGGCCGAAGCCGCGCTCGGCCGCATCCCCGCCCACACCGACCTCGACGCGGCGGCACGGCTGCTGCTCGGCGCGTGCTTCCAGCAGTCCTTCCTGGACTCCTTCGAAGACACCGACAGCGGCACCGCCGTCGCGGCCCGCCTGGCGAAAACGCTGATCGCCGGGTTCCGCTAGACCGTCAGGCTTCGGCCGCCCGCTGCCGGGACCGCTCCTCGTGCCACCGGTCGTAGAGGTTCGTGACCTCTTTCAGCACGAACGACAGGAAGTCCTGCATCTCCGCCAGCCGCTTGCCGGCCGGCGTGTCCGCGCCCAGCGCGTCGATGCCTTCCTCGGCCGCGTCGCGCCACATGATCAGGAACCGGTCGCGCTTGAGGAATGTCGCGTACCAAAGGTCGTCGTACAGCCGGTAGTGGTCGCGGCGCTCGCCCGGCTCACGGACCTTCGTCACGAGCCCCACCTGCTCCAGGTACCGCACGGCACCGGAAACGGCCGCGGGGCTCACCGACAGCTGCGACGCCAGATCGGCGGCCGTGAGCTGACCTTCGTCGGTCGTCATCAGGGCCGCGAAGACGCGGGCGGCCATGCGCTGCATCCCGATCTGCGACAGCACGAGGCCCAGGCTCTCGACGTACCGGCGGACGGCGTCCTCGTCTCGCTGCGTCGTCATCCGTCCATCCTCTCGCACGCCCCAGGCAATGATCACTAGATCCAGACATTTTCTTAACTTCACAACTTCGTGAAACAAGTGTAGCTTCCGAAACATGGGAAACGCCATCTCGATCTCCGGCCTCCACAAGTCGTTCGGCCGGACGAAGGCCCTCGACGGCCTCGATCTCCAGGTTCCTGTGGGGGAAGTCCACGGTTTTCTCGGCCCGAACGGCGCCGGGAAGTCCACCACCGTCCGGGTTCTGCTCGGGCTGCTGCACGCCGACGCGGGCGAGGTGCGCCTGCTCGACGGCGATCCCTGGCGCGACGCGGCGACCCTGCACCACCGCCTCGCCTACGTGCCCGGCGACGTCAACCTCTGGCCCAACCTCTCGGGCGGCGAGGTGATCGACCTGCTCGGCCGCCTGCGCGGCGGCCTCGACCAAGGCCGGCGCAAGGACCTCATCGAGCGGTTCGACCTCGACCCGCGCAAGAAAGGCCGCACGTACTCCAAGGGCAACCGGCAGAAGGTCGCCATCGTGGCCGCGCTCGCGTCCACTGTGGACCTGCTGATCCTCGACGAGCCGACCTCGGGCCTCGACCCGCTCATGGAGTCGGTGTTCCAGGAGTGCATCCAGGAGGAACGCGCGCAGGGCCGCACCGTGCTGCTGTCGAGCCACATCCTCGCGGAAGTGGAAGCGTTGTGCGACAAGGTGAGCATCATCCGCAACGGCCGCACCGTCGAGTCCGGCACGCTGGCCGAGCTGCGCCACCTGACCCGCACGTCGATCACCGCGGAGCTGGCCGGCCCGCCCAACGGCCTGGCCAAGCTCGCCGACGTCCACGACCTCGAGGTCACCGGCAACCGCGTGAAGTTCGACGTCGAGACGCGCTCGCTCGACGACGCGTTGCGCCAGCTCACGCAGGTCGGCGTGCGCAGCCTGGTCAGCCAGCCGCCGACGCTCGAGGAGCTCTTCCTGCGCCACTACACCGAGGGGACCGGGAAATGACCGCGACCCTCACGCGGGCGCCGGCCACGAACACGGCGCTCGTCGGCACCTGGCACCTCACGCGGCTCGCGCTGCGGCGCGACCGCGTGATCCTGCCGATCTGGATCGTGCTGCTCAGCATCGTCCCGGCCGCCACGGTGTCGAGCTACGACCAGTTCTACCCCGACGCCGCCAGCCGCGCGGCACTCACCGCGGGTGCCGCCGCGAACCCGTCGTTCTCCCTGCTCTACGGCCCCGCCTTCGACCTCACGACGGCGGGTGGCTTCATCGCGTGGCGCATGGGCGGGTTCCTCGCGCTGCTCATCGGGCTGATGGCGGTCTTCACGGTCACGCGCCACACGCGCGCCGAGGAGGACTCGGGTCGCGCGGAGCTGCTGGCGTCCACTGTGGTCGGTCGCTACGCGGCGCTGACGGCGGCCGTCCTCGTCTCCGGCGCGGCGAGCGTGCTGATCGGCGTGATCCAGGTCGGCACGATGATCAGCGCGAAGCTGCCGGCCGACGGTGCGCTGGCCTTCGGCGCGGGCACGGCGTTGGCGGGCTTGGTGTTCACGGGCGTCGCGGCAGTGGCCGTGCAGCTCGCCGAGTACTCGCGCACGGCCAACGGCATCGGCACCGCGGTGATCGGCGTCGCCTTCCTGCTGCGCGGCGCGGGCGACTCGACGTCCGACGCCCACTGGCTCTCGTGGCTTTCGCCGATCGGCTGGTCGCAGCAGGTGCGCCCCTTCGCGGGCGAACGGTGGTGGGTGCTGCTCCTGCCCGTCGTGCTGAGTTTCGTGCTGGGCGCCGCCGGCTACGCCCTCCTGCCGCGACGCGACGTCGGCACCGGGCTGGTGCCGCCCCGCCCGGGACCGCCTGGAGCGAAGGCTTCGCTGCGCACGCCGTTCGCGCTGGCGTGGCGGCTGCAACGCGGCCCGCTGCTGGGCTGGGTCATCGGCTTCGCCGTCGGCGGCGCGCTGTTCGGCTCCATCGCGAGCGGCATCTCCGGCCTCGTCGGCGACACCGAGCAGACGCGTCAGATCTTCGAGCGCCTCGGCGGTTCCGATGCGATCGTCGACGCGTTCCTCGCGACGATGGTGAGCCTGTTCGCCATGCTCAGCGCGCTCTACGGCGTGCAGGCGACGTTGCGGATGCGCACCGAGGAGACGGGCGTGCGCTTCGAACCGCTCCTCGCCACCCGCGTCGGCCGGCTGCGGCTGGCGGCGAGCCACCTCGTGTTCGCGTACGTCGGGACGGCCCTGCTGGTGCTCGTCGGCGGAGTGCTGCTGGGCATTTCGCACGGGCTGCGCTCCGGCGACGTCGGGGGTTCCGTGGCCGACATGCTGACGGCCGTGCTGGTGCAGGTGCCGGCGACGTGGGTGATCGTTTCGGTGTGCACGCTGCTTTTCGGGCTGCTGCCGCGCTTCACCGGCCTGGCCTGGGCGGCCGGTGCGTTGGGCCTGCTGATCAGCCTCTTCGGGCCGGTGGTGAACGCGCCGCAGGCGGTGCTGGATGTTTCGCCGTTCCAGCACCCGCCGAAGCTCCCGGGCGCGGCCTTCACGGCGACGCCGATCGTGTGGCTGCTGGTGATCGCGGTAGCGTGCCTGGTGGTCGGCCTGTTCGGCTGGCGCCGGCGGGACGTGGGTTAGCGAACGGTCCCGTCGGGCCCGACGACCAGGCGGACTTGGACTCCTGGTTCACCACACCGGCTCGCCTTCGGCGCCGACGGGTGGACGGTCGTTCGCTGCGGCCGGCCACCGTCGAAGGCGAGCTCGACGTCGACGGGCTCGGCGGGCAGTCCGGGGATCTCGACGAACCCGTACCGCCCGCCGGTCGGCGTGGCCGATGCTGCGCAGGCCGTGGCGGTGCAGGTGGTGGGGCCGGCAGTGGTGGCGTTCTGGAACTCCACCTGGCGCCGGGTGCAGTGGCCAGACCAGCACGCCGTTACTTCCGCTCGACTGAACTGCCCGGGCGGCACGTCGATGGCGAGGCCGTCGGGCGCGGCGATCGCCGGGCACATGAGCGGTGGTGGGCTGCAGGCGGCGAGGCTGAGCAGGAGGACGGCGACGGCCAGGTGTCTTCGCACGTCAGCCAGACGTACGGGGGCGCCCGGCCGGTTGCATCACCACTGCGACGAGGCGACGTTCGGCGCGATGGCCGACGTCGGCCCCAGCGACGTCGGCGAGCCCGACTCCGACACGGGCGCCGGCGGCTCGCGGGTCACGGACACCGTCGACGTCGTCGTGCGCAGGGGCGGCGCGGGTTCGGACTGTCCGGACTGCGATTGCGTGACAGTCACCGGGGGTGGCGGCTGACCCGTGACCGTCACCGTGACCGGTTGCGCGGGCGGTGGCGACGACGGGACCGACGAATCAGCCGGACGCACCGGCGAGTTCCCGGCCACGAGGAGTGCCGCCACCAGCAGGCCGACGGCGAAGCCGGCGAGCCCGGTTACGACGACAGAACCCCAGGTCGGAGCCGTGTTGGACAAACCGGCACCTCCCTCGCCGAGCCGACGCGCGGGTACGAGGAGTAGTCGCGTTGATCTTATGCCCCGTTACAGACGGTGCAAGTTGAGCCGAATAAACTCAAGTTTTCGATCAGATGACACCGCGCCGCAGGTCCAAGGGCTCGCCGCGACCGGTCCCGGCCGGCCTCGACGAGCAAACGTTGTGCGGCGCCACCGGATTCTGCCGCTTTCCGCTCACCAGCAGCGCCACCCTCGCGGCCCGATCGCTCTGACGACACTCGCGCCGGCTCCGCAGCCACCCGCCGCCCCAGCGCCCGGCTCGGCGCTCGACAATCACCCTTTGCGAGGCGCTCACCAGGCAAAACCCCCGCCCTCCCAGGGGGGCGTCCCCTCTCCATTCTACCGGCCAGCGCCGACAGGACCGTTGAAAAGCTGCGCAGAGGCCCGAGTTATCCACAACTCGATGCCACTGTGGACAACTCGGGCGGGTCACGCAGCGGACATCGGCGGATCACGAGGGCAGGTCACAGAGAGTTGAGATCGGCAGAGGGCCGAGGTCGACCACAGGGCAGCGGCGACAGGCGCCAGACGGCCTGGGCGGGTACGTCGCCGGCGGTGCGGGCGCGGGACTCCGGATCATCCTCGTCAACGTCTACCCCGTGAGCTTCCGCCAGGCCGTCACGCCGAGGCGGCTGCTGGGCCGCGTGACCTCGACGACGCTGATCCGCGACCGCGCCGCTGGGCAGCCTGGCGGGTGGCGGCCTGAGCCACGGTGACGTCGATGCGCACCACGCCGTACGTCGTCGGCGTCGGGCTGGTGTTGTCGACGGCGATCCTGCTCGCGTCGCCGCCGCGGAAGCTCAGGGACCTGCCGGGGTGACGGTGCGGAGGCCGTCGAGCAGCACTCGGACCAGGTGGTGACTGCCGGGCGAATAGCGCTCCACCGCCAACGCACCGACGATGAGCGCACGCAGGTCGTCGCCGTCGAGGTCGGTGCGGACGGCGCCCGCGGCCTGCGCGCGTTCGAGCAGGGCGGCGAGGTTCGCGCGGAACTCCGTGCCGACGTCTGCCTTGTACGCGGAGCCGGTGGTGGCGCCGAGTGCTTCGCAGATCGCGCGGTTTAGGGAGGCTTGCTTGATCACGCGTGCGAAGTAGTCGTAGAACGCCTCGCCCGGGTCTTCGGCGTCGACGAGCTCGCGGGCCTCGGCCGCGAACTGCTCCAGCCGCTCCAGCACCACGGCCTGGAAAAGCGCTTCCTTGCTGGGGAAATGCCGATAGACCGTGCCCGCGCCGACGCCCGCGAGCCGCGCGATGTCGTCGAGGGGCACGGCCAGGCCGTCGGCCGCGAAGGCCTCCTCGGCGGCGGCCAGCACGCGGGCCCGGTTGCGGCGCGCGTCGGCGCGCAGCACTGGCTTGTCCACGGGCGTCCTCCTCAGATCTCGTTGACAACCGGAGCGCCCACTCCGTATCGTGGGAACCGGGTGCACCGTTCCGATTAAACCTTATTCTTCCTCGGAGAACTCCTGATGAGCCGAACCGTGTCCGAAATCTCGCAGCTGTTCGTCCGCAGCATGCAGACGCTCGACCCCGCGCCGCTCGCCGACGTCTTCGCCGCCGAAGCCGTGTACGACCTGCCCTTCCACGGACACCGCGTCGAGGGCCGCGAAGCGATCCTGGCGACGCTCGGCGACGGCGCCGTCCGCGCCCGAGCGCTCGGGCTGGACTCCGTGGAAGTCGGCGTCCGCGAACTGGCCGACGGGTTCGTCGCGGAGCTCACGGTCGAGGGCCGCAACCCGCACACCGGGGAGAGCTACCGGTTCCCGTCGTCGGTCGGGCTGGTGACCGTCCACAATGGAGAGATAACGGCGTACCGCGACTTCCCCAACACCGCGGCCGCGCACACCATGACCGGTGCCGCGACGGTGTTCCGGCAGTTCCTGGACGCGTCCGTGGAGAACCGCTGGGACGACCTCGCCGACCTCTACGCCGAGGACGTGGTGCTGGAAATGCCCTTCACCCCGGCCGGCGTGCCGCGCGTGACGCACGGGCGCGAGGAACTGCGCCGCCGCTTCCGCGCGGCCGCGGCGGTGCGCCGCATGACCAAGGCGGACAACGTCGTCGTGCACGAAACCACCGACCCGTCCGTGCTCGTCACGGAGTTCGACCTCCACGGCGACTTCGGCGGCGAGCCGTTCGTCTCGTCGTACGTGATGGTGCTGACCGTGCGCGACGGCAAGATCTCCCACACCCGCGACTACACCGACACCGCGGCGGCGGCGAAGCGGATCACTGCGTCGCGGTCTGTGCCGCCGGTGGGCTGAACAGGCGTTCGGCCGTCGAGGTCGTCCAGCCCCACACGCCGGGGACCAGAAGCACGCCCACGACGACGAAAATCGGGAACACCAGCCGTGTCTCCACCTTTTTGCCGGTGCGCAGGCGGAAGATCTTCGGCGGCCGGATCTCGTACCAGGTCTCGCCGGCGATGGGCAGCGGGAAGAGGAACGGGCAGCCCGACTCGGTGAGCGAGTCGCCGAGGCAGTGGACCAGACAGCCGGCCGCCACGGCGATGCCGAGCCAGCCCGAGATCTGCTGCAGCTGCGCGACGTGATCGGGCGGCGCGGTGAGGTACCACCACAGGATGGCGCCGATGATGACCGGCAGCAGCCAGTCGCCCAGGGCGCCTTCTGCGAGCAGCAGGCCGAAGAGCATCACACCGAACACGGCCCACGGACCGCCGGCGGAAGCCCCCCACGATGCGAGCGCACCCAGACCGGCAGCGAAGAGCACCGTGTGCGAGAGGTGGCGGTGCTTGCCGGTCACCTTCTCGTCGCGCGGCCCCTTCGTCAGGGCATACACCGCCGCCGAAACGCGGCGCAGCAGCCACGACAGCGCGCCCGTCAGCCAGCCGAGGAGGCGGGACGCGCTGGCGCCGGGGTGGTCGAGGTCGGGGAGCAACGCGAAGCCGGCTGTGGTGGCGGCGAAGACCACCGCCTGGTGCACGGAACCGGCGCCGACCGCGGGCGCGAGGGCGAGCCCCGCGCACCAGCCGGTCAGGGCGTGGGTGCGCCCCATCATCGTGGATCTCCCCCAGGTCGCGAGCGGAATTCAGGTCCGCGCGACCGTATCGGGGATCAGGCGGGCGGTTCCTCCGACACGCTCAGGTGTTCGGCCACTCCCGTGAGCTCGATGACGCGGCTCACGGCCGAGCTGGGGACCACCGCGAGCTCGACGTCCCGCTCACGGGCCTGCCGCTGGGCGTGCAGGACCACGTTCAACGCCGAGGAGTCGAAGAAGGTCACCCCGGTCAAGTCGGCCACCACGCGCTGCGAGCTCTTGTCCGCGATCAACCCGGCAAGGGCTTCCTGCAGCTGCGGGCTGGTGAGCAGGTCGAGCTCACCGTTGACCACCACCCGCGGCTCGGCGGCCTCGGTGTCCAGCGTGATGCCGAACCCCGGAGGGGTGGCGTTCTGGTCGGCTGCGGGCATGCAGTTTCTCCTCGTCAGGCGCTGCTGCTGCGCCGGTACGCGCCTGTAGTTCAAGCGGCAACCGTTCACGGTTCCAGGCATCTGGAAAGTCCAACCCTAACCCAGTGGGTGACCGCCGCCGCGTCGGCCGCCACTGTCCCGGACAACGGCGCAAGAGAGCAAGAGCCGGACGGCGGCAAGGGCGTTCAGGCGAACGGCCGCGCACACATCGACCCGCGTGCCGTCGGGGCACGCGGGGCGGGTTCGGGGCTGGGTCAGGCGGACAGCGGGTCGCGCTTGGCGGCGCGGCGTTCCCGCATGAACAGCTCACGGCGCTCGATCTCGCCGAGGCCGCCCCAGATGCCGTACGGCTCCTGTACGGTCATGGCGTGCTTGCGGCACTGCGCCAGCACGGGGCAGGTCTGGCAGATCGCCTTGGCGCGCGACTCACGACGCTCGCGTGCGGACCCACGCTCGTTGTCGGTGTGGAAGAACAGACTGCTGTCCGCGCCGCGGCAGGAACCCTGCAGCTGCCACTCCCACTCCTCGGCGACCACGTTGGGCAGCCGGCTCACGTCAGCCATCTCGTCCCCACCTTTCCCGGGATCAGCACTTCGACCGCTACATGCCCGCCGGTCGCGCGAATCAAACCCGGGTTTGGTTTGCTCACACCCCGGGCATGAGCAGACCGGGCAGCACAGGACACGGCCGAGTGAGCCGGAGAGAGGACCGCACGTGGAGGACAACGCCCCGCTCGATCGGGAGGACGCCCAGCTCATCGAGGTGCGGACGGCGGCCATCCCGCACGTGGTGCCCACGCTGCGCACGATCGTCGCGGACATCGCGATGCGCCAGGACTTCGACCTCGACGCGGTGGAAGACCTGCGGATGGCGGTGGACGAGGCGTGCTCGATGCTCCTGCCGTCCTCGGCCGACGGCAAGCTGACCTGCGTCTTCTCGTGGATCGAGGGGCGCATCGAGGTCACCGTGTCGGTGGTCGCCGACACCCCGGACCACGGTGACGACACCGGTCTGTCCTGGCAGCTGCTCACGGCGCTGGCCACGTCGGCTCGCCGCACCGTGACCCCGGCCGAGGGCCGGTACCTCTCCCGGGTTCAGCTCGTCCGGGAGAGCGAGGTGGCGCGCCCGTGACCACCCCCGCCGAAGGCGGCGAAACCGATGTGGCGTCGCTGTTCGACGAGCTGGCCCAGCTGCCCGAAGGCTCGCCGCGCCGCGAGGAGATCCGCGACAGACTGGTGCGCGAGCACCTGGAGCTCGCCCGCAACCTAGCGCGGAAGTTCCGCAACCGCGACGAGGCCATGGACGACCTCGTGCAGATCGCGACGGTCGGCCTGATCCACGCCGTCGACCGCTACGACCCGACGCAGGGCACCGACTTCCTGGCGTTCGCCGTCCCCACCATTTCGGGTGAACTGCGTCACCACTTCCGGGACAACAGCTGGTCGGTACGGGTTCCGAGGCGGCTGAAAGAGCTCAACGCGTCCATCTCCGCCGCGCGCGAGGAGCTCACCGTGCGGCTCTCGCGCGCGCCGCGCCCGAGTGAGATCGCGCAGCACCTCGGCGTGCCGATGGAGGACGTGTACGAAGGCCTGCGCGCCGGCCAGGGCCGCTACGGCGCTTCGCTGGACAACCTGCTGGAGAACTCCGCGCACACGCGCTTCGGCGCGCCCGACGCGAACCTCAGCCAGGCGGAGCTGCGCGAGGCGCTGCGGCCCATGCTGGAGAGCCTGCCGGAGCGGGAGCGCAAGATCGTCGCGCTGCGGTTCGGGTCGGGCATGAGCCAGTCGGACATCGCGCGCCGCGTGGGCGTTTCGCAGATGCAGGTGTCGCGCTTGCTCGCGTCGACGCTGAAAAAACTGCGGACCGGACTCGTCGAGACCGACATCACCGAGGGCACCTGATTCGGGGTCCCCCCGCTTGGGTAGTAAGCCGGTGCGAGTAACGGACAGGTCGGGAGGTGTGGAAGCCATGACGACGTCGAAGATGCCGACGCGAGGCACCACGACACCCGCCACCGTGCGCCTGGCGCTCCCGGACGACGTCACCGCGCCCGCGATCGCCCGCCACGCTGTCCGCGCCGCGCTCGAAGAGCTGGCTGTGGGCGACCAATGGCGGGACGACGTATTGCTGGCGACGTCCGAGCTGGTGACCAACGCGTTCGAGCACGGTGAGCGGCCGGATCGGCTGGAGCTGCGGCTCTCGGAGGGACGGCTGGTGGTCTGCGTCTTCGACGCCGGCCACCAGGTGCCGCGCCTCAAGGAACCCTCACCGGAGGCCGCGCGCAGCCGGGGATTGCAGCTGGTCCACGTGCTGTCGCAGGAGTGGGGCTACGAGCCGTGCGCGGGCGGGAAGTACGTCTGGGCAGCGTTCGCGGTGGGACCGGTCGCGTGAGTGCCTTGACCGCTCGGCGCTGATCCGGGTCCGCTTAGGATCGCTCGTATGGAGACTCGCAAGATCACCCGGCTGGGGCGTGAGGTGTCCGCCGTCGGCCTCGGGTGCTGGCAGCTCGGCGCCGACTGGGGCACCGTCGACGAATCCGAGGCCATGGGCGTGCTGCACGCGGCGGCCGACGAGGGCGTCACCTTCTTCGACACCGCCGACGTCTACGGCGACGGCCGCAGCGAGACGCTGGTCGGCCGCTTCCACCGCGAACGTGGCGACGGCGTGTTCGTGGCCACGAAGATGGGCCGCCGCGCCGAGCAGGTGCCGGAGAACTACGTCGAGAAGAACTTCCGCGAGTGGAACGATCGGTCCCGCCGCAACCTCGGGATGGACACCCTCGACCTCGTCCAGCTCCACTGCCCGCCGACCGCCGTGTACTCGTCGGACGCCGTGTACGACGCGCTGGACCGCATGGTCGACGAAGGCCGGATCAAGGCCTACGGCGTCAGCGTCGAAACGTGTGACGAGGCCCTGACGGCACTTTCGCGGCCGAACGTCGCTTCGGTGCAGATCATCCTGAACTGCCTGCGGCTCAAGCCCCTGGAGCGCGTGCTGCCCAAGGCGGTGGAGACGGGCGCCGGGATCATCGCGCGGGTGCCGCTGGCGTCGGGCCTGCTGTCGGGCCGCTACACGGCCGCGACGACCTTCGGGACCGACGACCACCGCAACTTCAACCGGCACGGCGAGGCGTTCGACGTCGGCGAGACCTTCTCGGGCGTGCCGTTCGAGGTCGGGCTGGAAGCCGTGGAGCGCCTGCGCGGGCTGGTGCCGGAAGGGCAGACCCTGGTGCAGTTCGCGCTGCGGTGGATTCTGGATCAGCTCGGGGTTTCCGTGGTGATCCCGGGTGCGCGCAACGCGGAGCAGGCACGGAGCAACACCGTCGCCGCCGGGCTGGCCCCGCTTCCGGAAGAAGCGGCGGCCGGCGTGCGGGCCACGTACGACGAACTGATCCGGCCACTGGTGCACGACAAGTGGTGACGGGCTAGGAAAAGGGCTTCCTCGAGCGGAGATTCACTCGAGGAAGCCCTTTCTTCTGTTCGATGGCTCGCTATTCCACCGTGAGTGTCAGGCGTTGCACTCCCCAGTCGTTGGCCTGGTTGCCCGGCAGCCAGACGTCCACGATGTCGTCCTTGATCCAGCTGCCGATGTCGGCCGCGTAGCAGTGGCCGTAGCCCGGGACGGAAATCCTGGTGCCCCAAGGGATGTTGCGGGCGTCGACGGCGCAGAAGCCCGGGCCGGCCTGGTAGCCGAGGGCGGTTTAAGCGACGTCGTTGTAGGCGGTGACGCGGTAGTTGAGCGTGGTGCCCTTGGCGAGGGCGTAGGGCGCCAGCTGACCGGACGAGCCCACGCGATACGCGGTGGAGATCTGGCCGAGCGAGCCGGGTGAGTTGTCCTCGGCCGTCATGGCGTAGAGCTGGTAGTTGGCGTTCTGGCAGGGGCTCGCGTCGGTGACCTGGAGCGTCGGCTGGCCCCAGTCGCTGATCCACTGCAGGGCCTGGCCGTTGCGGAACGCGCGGTAGGCCTTGGCGCCCGGCACGCGGGAGAACGTGAAGGTGACCTTGCCGTCGCCGCCGAGGCCGCCGGAGACGCCGGTGGGCGCGGGCAGGCGGTTGCTCACGTTGACCGCGCCGACGAGGGAGCCCGGGCCGTGGCCGCCGGAGACGGGGCGGTCGGGGATCGGGCCGGTGTAGAAGTGCTGGCACGCGGGCAAAGTCGCGGCGCTGGCCGTCGCGACGGGGACGGTGACGAGCGTGCCGAGTGCGAGCACGGCGGCGCTGAGGGCTCTGAGTTTCACTTTCGGAACCTCCAGTGGGGACCGGGGTGGAGGAACCGTGCACGGGAGACCGACGTTAGGGAGCACCGAGCCAGCGGTCAATAGGTCTGGACCATTTGGCGGCGCCGCGGTGTCAGAGCGTGGCGAAATACCGCTCGAGCCGCTCGGCCAGCTCAGCCGGACGGCTCAACGCGACGCCGTGGGACCCGTCGATCTCGTCGGCCTCGACGCCCAGCCGCTCGCGCGCGACGCGCCGCTGCAGCTCGGGCGAGAAGAACTTGTCGTCGCGGCAGAGGAGCACCCGCGTGGGGAGGTCGGGCAGCTGCGCGTCGGGCCACGGGTCGTCCCACTCCGCGCTGAGCTGGTCGCGGCTGCGGCTCAGGGCTTCGGCGGCGAGCTGCGGCGGCACGTCGCCGAGGTAGATCTCCGTGTCGGTGAGGTCTGCGCCCGGGCCTTCGAACCCGACGTTGCCCCACCACTGGGCCGGCGGCTCCCCCGGCGCGGGCACCATGCCGGCGAGGAAAACGAGCAGCCGCGCGTTTTCCAGCCGCGCCGCGGCCAGCCCAGCGGTGAATCCGCCGTAGGAATGCCCGACCACGACGATGTCCGGCTTTCCCTCCACCGCCGCGGTGGCCGTGGCCGCGAACTCCGCCAGCTTCGCCTCGGGGTTGCCGAGCGGCAGGTCCGGCGCCACGGCTTCGTGGCCGCGCCGCCGCAGCTCGTCGACGACGAGGTGCCATTCCCAGCCGCTGCCGCCACCGCCGTGGATGAGGAGGAAGGTCGCCATGCCAGGGACAGTAACCGAGGGGTCCGACAGTTCCGGCCCGCGAATCAGGCCGGGCAGCGGCGCAGCATGTCCTGCAGCGCCGTCTTCTCCCCCGTCGTGATCGTGAGGCCGTAGAAGTGCTTCACGGTCACCCAGTCCGTCGCGTAGGTGCACCAGAACGACACCAGCGGCGGCTTCCACTCGTCGGGCGCCTTGTCGCCCTTCTGCTGGTTGAGGTTGTCCGTCACGGCGAAGAGCTGGGGGCGAGTGAGGTCGTTGGCGAACTGCTCGCGTTTGGACTGCGGCCAGTCGCGCGCGCCGCTGGCCCAGGCCTGGCCGAGGGGCACCATGTGGTCGATGTCGACGTCGCCGGGCTTCGTCCAGGTCTCGGCGTCGTACACGCTGAACCAGGTGCCGGACGTCGGGTTGCAATCGGTGCCGGCCTTGACGTCCTTGCCGTCGCGCTTGAGCACGAGCTCGCGCGTGTTGCAGTTGTGCCCCTGGTTGTCCCAGTGCGGGAATTTGTCACGGGAGTAGCCGGACATCGACGTGCGCGGCGCGATTTTCAGCTCCGCCAGCTGCTGCGTGACGTCGGCAGGTGCGGCACCCGTGGGCTCGGCGCCGCTCTGCCGTCCGGCGTACCAGATCCCGGCGACGGCCACCACGAGAACCACGACGACCAGCAGGATTCGCTGGGTGGGAGACGTCCGGGCCATGCGCGCGTGATCCTCTCGACGGGTTCAGGAGGCGGCAGTACCAATCCGACCAAATAAGCCGACCCCCAAGCGGCGCGTAGCCGTTGCTACGAAGCCATCCGGCCGTGACTGTGGTCGGATTGGTAATGATCGGCGCAGTATGCCCGGCGCGAGGCCCGTGATCGCGCCGACACTCTCAGCTGCGCGCGAACCGTGTCCGGGACCACGGTGTCACGTCCGCGGCGCGTCGAGCGACTACTGGGGTGGGGGTAGGCGGAAGGGAGCGTTGCCGATGAGCGGGCGGCTGCGGAAGTGGAACTCGCGCGTCGACGACTACCTGCAGCGCAAGGCCGCGGAGGGCGGCAACGTCGTCGCGATGACACGCCTCGGCGCGGCGCTGCGCGAACGCGGCGAGCAGGCGGAGGCCGAGACGTGGTTCCGCCGCGCGGCGGCCGGCGGCGACCGCATCGCGATGACGGCGTTGGCGAACCTCCTGGCCGAGCGCGGCGTGCTCGACGAGGCCGAACGCTGGTACCACGAGGCCGCCCACGCCGGCGAGCCGCACGGGATGCTGGGCCTCGGCCGCGCGTACGAACGGCGCGGCCGCGTCGAGGACGCCGAGTACTGGTTCCACGAGGCCGCCGTGACCGGTGACGCCGACGCGATGGGCGCGCTCGGGCACCTGCTCGCCGAACGCGGCCGCTACGACGAGGCCGAGGACTGGTGCCGCCGCGCCGCGAGCACGGGCAACACGTCCGCGATGATCGACGTCGGCATCGTCATGCGCGAACGCGGCCGCTACAGCGAGGCCACGCGCTGGTGGCGCGAGGCCCTCGCCGACGGCGACCTCTCGGCGACCTGCCTGCTCGGCCGCCAGTCCGAACGCTTCGGCAAGCTCCAGGACGCCGAATCCTGGTACCGCCAGGGCGCGACCTCCGGCAACGTCGAGGCCACCGTCCGCCTGGGCCTGCTCCTGCACCGCCGCGGCGACGTCGACGAGGCCGAAGCCTGGTACCTCGACGCGGCCGAAGCCGGCGACGCCGCCGCGATGACCAACCTCGGCGTCCTGGCCCGCAACCGCGGCGACGAGGGCGAAGCCGCGGCCTGGTACCGCAAGGCGGCGGAGCATGGAAGCATCCCGGCGCTGACGAACCTCGGGCACCTGGCCGAGGCGCGGGATGAGCTGGCGAAGGCGGAGCGGTTCTTCCGGGCGGCGGCGGAGACCGGGGATGTGCAGGGGATGTTGAGCTTGGCGCGGATGCTGCAGGCGAGGGGTGCGGCGGAGGAGGCGGACACGTGGCTGTCGCGGGCGGAGGAGTCCCAAGGGGAGCATGACCGGGCTTGAACCCCAACCGGACATACAGCCGCCGCTTTTTTGGGAGGCGTCCCCGTCCCATTCTGTCGGCCACCACCGACAGTTCTGAGAAATCGCCGCCACCCCCGCCCAGTTGTCCACAACTCGGAGTGGCCTGTGGACAGACCGCAGAAACGAAAGCGCCCCGTAGCTCAGAGCCGAATCCCCGACCGAAACCCGCAGACGCCCGAACCCGGTTCCACCGCAACATCACCCGCCGAAATCCGCAGCCATCCCCACGTCGTTCCCAAGAAACGCCGGACCCGGTTCCGCGCGCTGCCGCGCGGATCATGACCAGCCGCCACTGGGGTGAATTACTGCCCATTCCCGCGATCTATTGTGTGATCCAACTCACAGCTCTAGTGTGGGACGAGACTGCTCCCACCACCGAGCGCAGGGAAGTGCCGCCATGGTCGGCTTTCCGAGTACTTCTACCGGTGCGGTGGCGGCGCTGTTCGAGCGCCGCGTCGTGCCGGGTGGAGAGCTGGGCTCGCAAGCCGAGGCGGTGGCGCAGGCGTGTCACGGAATGGCGCGGCGGTTTCACCGCGGCGGGAAGCTCGTGGTGTTCGGCAACGGGGGCGCGGGCACCGACGCGCAGCACGTGGCCGTGGAGTTCGTGCACCCCGTGATCGTGGGGAAACGCGCGTTGCCGGCGATCTCGCTGACGGCCGACGTCGCCACGCTCACCAGCGTCGCGAACGAAAAAGGCCTCGACGAGATCTTCGCCTACCAGATCAAGTTCCTCGCCGAGCCGCAGGACATCGCGCTCGGCATCTCGTCCGACGGGGACTGCATCAACGTCCGGCGCGGTCTCGAAGCCGCCCGTGAGCTGGGGATGCTCACCATCGCGCTCACGGGCGGAACCGGGCCGGGCACCATCACGGCCGACCACGTGCTGCACGCACGCTCCGACGACCCCCGCGTGGTCAAGGAAATCCACGTCACGACCTACCACGTCCTGTGGGAACTCGTGCACGTGTTCTTCGAACAGCCCGGTGTCCTCACACCGGAGGTGGCGTCGTGAACGCCCATGACGCCGACAGAGCACCGGCCCCCGCCTGTCATGACGGGGTGTGCATCACCTGTTCCGATACCGCGGTCGAAGTGACCGTCGTCGAACTCCTGGACCTCGGGTTCGCAGTCGTGGATACCGGCCAGGGCAGGGAAGAAGTGAGCGTGGCACTGGTGGATGCCGGTGTCGGCGACCGAATCCTCGTCCACGCCGGCGAAGCCATCGCACGTCTGGAGATTTCCGAGTAGCCGAGGGAGCTGAGCGGCCATGGATTCCGTGGGCGCGAGTGGTCTCGAGGAGCTGTACCCGTTCCTGTACGCGGGTAAGAGCGACCTCGACGCCGTCCTGACCCAGGTCCGGCAGTCCACTGTGGAGAAAGCCGGCGAGATCGTCGCGCTGCGCCGTCAGGTTCTCGAGACCGACGGCGAGCGCCTCGCCGCGTGCGCGCGGGACCTCGCGAAGGCGTTCGCCGGCGGTGGCCGGTTGCTGGCCTTCGGCAACGGCGGCAGCTCCACCGACGCGCAGGACCTCGCGAGCCTGTTCCTCAGCCCCGAGAGCCCCGCCGGCGACGGCCGCAAAAACGCGCGGCCCCTGCCCGCCTTCGGCCTCACCAACGACATCGCCGTGGTCACCGCCCTGTCCAACGACATCGGGTTCGACGTCGTGTTCTCCCGGCAGGTCGCCGCGTTCGGCCGCCGCGGCGACATCGCCGTGGGCCTGTCGACCAGCGGGAACTCGGCGAACCTGCTGGCCGCCTTCGACGAGGCCGCGCGCCGCGGCCTCGTCACCGTCGGCATCGCCGGGTACGACGGCGGGAAGATGGCCGAGCTCACCAGCATCGACCACCTCTTCGTCGTGCCGTCGCCTTCCGTGCACCGCATCCAAGAAGCCCAGACGACCCTTTACCACGCACTGTGGGAACTCACCCTCGGTGCGCTCGACGATCTCGAGGGTGAACAGCCGTGACCCAAGCCCGAGAAGAAGAGAAGCCCATCCACATCCTGTGGATCAATGCCGGACTGTCCTGCGACGGCGACTCCGTCGCGCTGACCGCCGCCACGCAGCCGAGCATCGAGGAGATCGTGCTCGGCGCGCTGCCCGGCCTGCCGAAGATCCAGGTGCACTGGCCGCTGATCGACTTCGAGTGCGGTCCGGACAAGGGCGCCGACACGTTCATCGAGTGGTTCTACAAAGCCGACCGCGGCGAGCTGGAACCGTTCGTGCTGGTCGTCGAGGGTTCGATCCCCAACGAGGCCATCAAGGCCGAGGGCTACTGGTGCGGCTTCGGCAACAACCCCGAGACCGGCCAGCCGATGACCACCAGCGAGTGGCTCGACCGCCTGGCTCCCAAGGCGCTCGCCGTGGTCGCGGCCGGCACCTGCGCCGCATACGGCGGCATCCACGCGATGGAGGGCAACCCGACGGGCGCGATGGGCGTGCCCGACTACCTGGGCTGGGACTGGAAATCGGGCGCCGGCCTGCCGATCGTGTGCATCCCCGGCTGCCCGACGCACCCGGACAACTTCTCCGAAACACTCACCTACCTGCTCTACCAGGCCGCCGGCCACGCGCCGATGATCCCGCTCGACGACCACCTTCGTCCACAATGGCTGTTCGGCGCGACCGTCCACGAGGGGTGCGATCGAGCCGGTTACTACGAGCAGGGCCAGTTCGCCGAGGAGTACGACTCGCCGAAGTGCCTGGTCAAGCTCGGCTGCTGGGGCCCGGTCGTGAAGTGCAACGTGCCCAAGCGCGGCTGGATCAACGGCGTCGGCGGCTGCCCGAACGTCGGCGGCATCTGCATCGGCTGCACCATGCCCGGCTTCCCGGACAAGTTCATGCCGTTCATGGACGAACCGCCCGGCGCCCACGTCTCGTCGCTGGCGAGCGGCGCATATGGCTCGGTGATCCGGCGCCTGCGCAAGATCACCGAACGCAAGGCCGACGCCGAACCCAAGTGGCGGCACAAGGGCAAGCAGCTCGAAACCGGCTACCGCTCCTCTTGGCGCTGAAGGGACTGGGGACATGACGCGAACCGAAAGCGACAAGGCCGTCAGCACCAAGGGCCGGACCGACCTCGTCGAGATGGCGTGGGACCCGATCACGCGCATCGTCGGCAGCCTCGGGATCTACACGAAGATCGACTGGGCGGCCAAGAAGGTCGTGGAGTGCCACAGCACGTCTTCGGTCTTCCGCGGCTACAGCATCTTCATGAAGGGCAAGGACCCGCGCGACGCGCACTTCATCACCAGCCGCATCTGCGGGATCTGCGGCGACAACCACGCCACCTGCTCGGTCTACAACCAGAACATGGCCTACGGCGTGCGCCCGCCGCACCTCGGCGAGTGGATCATCAACCTCGGCGAGGCCGCCGAGTACATGTTCGACCACAACATCTTCCAGGAGAACCTGGTCGGCGTCGACTACTGCGAGAAGATGGTGGCCGAGACCAACCCCGGCGTGCTGGAGCTGGCCAACCGCACCGAGGCGCCGCACGCGGGTGACCACGGGTACAAGACCATCGGCGACATCATGCGCTCGCTCAACCCGCTGGAGGGCGAGTTCTACCGCGAGGCCCTGCAGGTCAGCCGCTCCACGCGCGAGATGTTCTGCCTCATGGAAGGCCGGCACGTCCACCCGTCCACTTTGTACCCGGGCGGCGTCGGGACGATCGCGACGGTGCAGCTGTTCACCGACTACCTCACCCGGCTGATGCGCTACGTCGAGTTCATGAAGCGCTGCCTGCCGATGCACGACGACCTGTTCGACTTCTTCTACGAAGCCATCCCCGGTTACGAAGAGGTCGGGCGCCGGCGCATCCTGCTCGGCTGCTGGGGCAGCCTCAACGACCCGCAGTACTGCGACTTCACCTACGAGAACATGGAGTCGTGGGGCCGCAAGATGTTCGTGACGCCCGGCGTGGTCGTCGACGGCAAGCTGGTCACCACGAGCCTGCTCGACATCAACCTCGGCATCCGGATCCTGCTCGGCTCGTCCTTCTACGAGGACTGGGAGGGCATGGACAAGTTCGTGACGCACGACCCGCTGGGCAACCCCGTCGACTCGCGCCACCCGTGGAACCAGCACACGATCCCGCGTCCGCAGAAACGCGACTTCGACGACAAGTACTCGTGGACGATGTCGCCGCGCTGGTTCGACGGCACCGACCACCTCGCGCTCGACACCGGCGGCGGCCCGATCGCCCGGCTGTGGGTCACGGCGCTGGCCGGCCTCGTGGACACCGACTACGTGAAGTCCACCGGGCACAGCGTGGTGATCAACCTGCCGCGCACGGCCACGAAACCCGAGGTCAGCTTCGAGTGGAAGATCCCGAAGTGGAGCAACGCGCTCGAACGCAACCGCGCCCGCACGTACTTCCAGGCGTACGCGGCCGGCCTCGCGCTGCACTTCGCGGAACGCGCGCTCGCGGAGGTCCGTGGTGGCAACACGAAGACGTGGGAGCCGTTCAAGGTGCCCGAGGAAGGTGCGTCGTGCGGGTTCACCGAGGCGGTGCGCGGGGTCCTTTCGCACCACATGGTGATCAAGGGCGGCAAGATCGCGAACTACCACCCGTACCCGCCGACCCCGTGGAACGGCAGCGTGCGCGACTCGTTCGGCACGCCGGGCCCGTATGAGGACGCGGTGCAGAACACCCCGATCTTCGAGGAGAACACGCAGGAGAACTTCAAGGGCATCGACATCATGCGCGCCGTGCGCAGCTTCGATCCCTGCCTGCCCTGCGGCGTGCACATGTACACCGGCAAGGGCAAGACGCTCGACCGGATCCACACCCCCCACGCGTTCGGCGGAGAGGTGTTCTGAACCATGACGGAGCGCGACATCGGCCAGGTAGGCGAACGAATCGAGCAGCTCCTCGGTGAGCTCGCGGCGGAGGCGGGCAGCACCGTGGCGGACAGGGCTGAGGACCTCGTCCACACGCTGCTCGAGTTTTACGGCGCCGGCCTGACGACGATCGTGTCCGTCCTGCGAGAGGACGTCGCCGGCGAGGTGCTGCTGGAGCGCCTCGCCGGCGACGACCACGTGCGCGGGCTGCTGGTGCTCCACGACCTGCACCCGAAGTCCACTTTGGACCGTGTGACCGAGGCGCTCGACGAGGTGCGGCCGTACCTGGGTTCGCACTCCGGAGACGTCGACATCGTCGGCATCGACGCCGAAGGCGTGCTGCGGCTGCAGCTGCAGGGCACGTGCGACGGCTGCCCGTCCTCGACCGTCACGGCGAAGCTGGCCATCGAACGCGTGGTGCGCGAGGCCGCGCCGGAGCTCACCGACGTCATCGTGGCCGGGGTGGTGCCCGAGCAGACCGGCCCGGGCGGACGTCCGCTGCTGCCGCTCGAAGCGATCGAGTGCCCCGTCCCCGTGGAGCAGGCATGACGGGCGGTCTGCGCAAGTTCCTGACGCCCGCCGAGCGCCCGGCGCCCGGCGAAAGGTGTGAGCTGTGCACGGAGCCGGTCGGCGTCGGCCACGGGCACGTGATCGACCTCGAATCTCGCACCATCATGTGCACCTGCCGGGGTTGCTACCTGCTGTTCACGCACACCGGCGCCGGCGGCCAACGGCACCGCGCGGTGCCGACGCGCTACCGGCACACCGCGCGGTTCCCGGCCGGCGCGACGCTGTGGGAGACGGCCGGGATCCCCGTGCGGATGGCGTTCCTGTTCTACAACTCGGTGCAGGAGCGCGCAGTCGCGTTCTACCCGAGCCCCGCCGGCGCGACGGAGTCGCTGCTGCCGCTGGACACGTGGACGGAGCTGCTGCAGGAGCAGCCCGAGTTCGCCACCGTGGCCCCCGACGTCGAAGCGGTGCTGGTCAACAAGCACGACGTCGGCTTCGAGGCGTTCCTCGTGCCGATCGACGTGTGTTACGAACTCGTCGGCCTCGTCCGCCTGCACTGGCGCGGCTTCGACGGCGGCTCCGAAGCGCACGAAGCCATCGACCGGTTCTTCGCCGACCTTCGCGCCCGCGGAGAGGTCGCCGCGGATGGCTGAGCTGACTTTCGACTGCCTGGACGTGCGCCCGGTGAAGTACGCGGCGTCGCCGACGCTCGCGTTCAGCATGAAGATCACCGAGCTCACCGCCCAGCCGATCCACGCGCTGGTGCTGCGGGTGCAGCTGCGGATCGAACCACAGCGGCGCCGCTACAGCAGCGGGGAGGCGGAGCTGCTCACGAACCTGTTCGGCGACCCTTCGCGCTGGGGCGAGACGCTGAAGCCGTTCCAGTTCGCGACCGTGGCGGTGATGGTGCCGAGCTTCACGCGCACCACGGAGTTCCAGCTCGAGGTGCCCTGCACGTACGACCTGGAAGTGGCCGCCGGCAAGTACTTCCACGCGCTCGCCGACGGCGTGGTCCCGCTCGTGCTGCTCTTCAGCGGCACGGTGTTCGCGAAGGGCGGCCCGGGGTTCTGGGTCGAGCCCGTGCCGTGGCACACCGAAGCCGAGTGCCGCATGCCGATCGCCGCGTGGGAGGAGCTGATGAACCAGTACTTCCCCAACGTCGCGTGGCTGAAGCTGCACCGCGAGACCGTGGACGCGCTGCTGCGGTACAAGTCGCGCCACGCCATCCCGACGTGGGACGCGGCGATGGAGCACCTGCTGGCGAACGTGGGTGATGACCTGTGACCAGCGTGTTCGACCAGGCCCGCGCCGTCGGCGACGCCGTGCTGTACGAGGGTTACCTGCTCTACCCCTACCGTGCGTCGGCGCGGAAGAACCGGGTGCGCTGGCAGTGGGGCGTGCTGATGCCGCCAACGTATGCGTCGGAGGAGCGCGGCGAGTACGCGACTTCACGCACGGAGTGCCTGCTGGAGCCCCGCAAGCACACTTCGGTGCACCTGACGCTGCGGTTCCTGCAGGCCCAGGAACGCCTGGTGCACGACGGCCACGGGTTCGTCGACTCCGTGACCGTGGCCGGCAAGGACTACACGACGTGGGACGAAGCCGTGGAGCACGAGCTGAACTTCGTGGTCCCCGTGGCCGAGCTGCTCGCGCAGCCGGTGGAGCTGCCATTCTCGGTTCCACCGGCCGAAACGCGCGAGTGCGTCGGCGACCACTGCACGCTCGTGCGCCGCTCCGGCGAGCTGACCGGCGTGCTCACGGCTCGCCTCGACGCGCTCGACGGCCCCTTCGGCGGCACGCGGCTGCGACTGGACCTGCGCAACACGAGTACGTGGCCGTCGGACGGCGTCCGCGAATCGGCGCTGCGCAGGGCGCTGCTCGCCGCGCACGTGATCCTTGCGGTGGACTCCGGTCACTTCCTCTCGATGCTCGACCCGCCCGAATGGGCGAAGCCGGCCGTCGAGGCGTGCGTCAACGAGCGCGTGTGGCCGGTGCTGATCGGCGGGTCGTCACGAAGCGGGGTGATGCTGGCGTCCCCCATCATCCTGTACGACGACCCGTCGATCGCGCCTGAAAGCCCTGGTGAGCTGTTCGACGGCACCGAGATCGACGAGATCCTCACGCTGCGCACGATGGCGCTCACCGACGACGAGAAGCGCGAGGCCCGCGCCACGGATCCCCGGGCGGCGGCGCTGGTGGACCGCGTGGACGACCTGCCGCAGGAGCTGCTCGACCGGCTGCACGGCACCGTCCGGTACCTGCGTTCGGTTACCGGGGAACAGACCGATCTGCCGGCGAACCCCGAGGTGCCCTGGTGGGACCCGGGAGCCGACGCCTCCGTGTCCCCGGAGACCGACGGCGTCGTGGTCTCCGGAACCCGCGTCGCCGCGGGCTCGCGCGTGCGGCTGCACCCGAACCTGCGGGGCGCCGACGCGCAGGACATGTTCCTCACCGGCCGCGTCGCCACCGTGCGCGCGGTGCTGTCCGATGTGGACGGAACCACCCACGTGGCCGTGACCCTCGACGACGACCCGGGCGCCGACCTGCAGAACGCCCACGGCCGCTTCCGTTACTTCTCCCCCGACGAGCTGGAGCCGACATGAGACCGCAGGTGATGGTGGCGGGGATCGGCAACATCTTCCTCGGCGACGACGGCTTCGGCGTCGAAGTGCTCAAGCAGCTCGAACACGAAGAGCTGCCGGAGTGGGTGCAGATCGCCGACTACGGCGTCTCCGGCCTGCACCTGGCCTACGACCTGCTCGGCGGCTACGACACCACGATCCTGCTCGACGCCACGCCGCACGGGGTCGAGCCGGGCACGTTGTCGCTGATCGAGGCCGATGTCGACGCGATGGCGGCGGCGCCCGTGATCGACGCCCACGGCATGCAGCCCGAGGCCGTGTTCCGCCTGTTGCGCCTGCTCGGCGGCGACGCGGGGCGGGTGCTGATCGTGGGCTGCGAGCCGAAGTCGGTCGAGTCCGGGATCGGGCTCAGCAAGGAGGTCGCGGCCGCCGTGCCCGCGGCCGTGCGTGCGGTGAAGGAACTGGCGTGGGGCACCACCCCGCGTCTCCCGGAAGACACCCTCAAGACGGAGGTCTGACCATGTTCAAGCGGTTGCTGCTGCTGATCGTGCTCATCGGTGTGGTGGCGTGGGTCGCCCGGCTGGTGAAGCCGGACGTGCAGCGTTATGTCGACATGAGCCGGAAATAGCCGTGTGCCTCGGCATCCCGGGCGAGATCATCGAGATCAGCGAGGAACGTCCGGACCTCGCGAAAGTCTCGGTGTGCGGGGTGAAGCGGGCCATCAACATCGGCCTGCTCGCCGACGACCCACCCGAACCCGGTGAGTGGATCCTCATCCACGTCGGGTTCGCACTGTCCAAAATAGACGAGGCGGAGGCCGCCGCGGCGCTGGAGTTCCTGGAGAGCATCGGGAAGGCGTACGAGGACGAGATGGCCGCCCTCCTCGAATCTCGGATCGACTGATCGACCAGGAGGAACCATGCGGTTCGTCGACGAGTTCCGGGACGCGGAGAAGGCGCGGGCGCTGTCCGCGAAGATCACCGCGCTGTGCGAGCCCGGCAGGCACTACAAGTTCATGGAAGTGTGCGGGGGCCACACGCACACGATCTACAAGCACGGCCTCGAGGACTACCTGCCCGAGAGCGTCGAGCTCGTGCACGGCCCGGGCTGCCCGGTGTGCGTGATCCCGATGGGCCGCATCGACGACGCGATCAGCATCGCGCGCCGGCCCGGGGTGCTGATGACCTCGTTCGGCGACATGATGCGCGTGCCGGGTTCGGGCGGGAACTTCTTCGACTCCAACGCCGAGGGCACCAACATCCGCATGGTGTACTCACCGCTCGACTCGCTGAAGATCGCCCGGCAGAACCCCGACCTGCAGGTGGTCTTCATGGCCATCGGGTTCGAGACGACCACGCCGTCGACCGCGATGACGCTGCTGCGCGCAGCCGACCAAGGCATCCCGAACTTCTCGATCTTCGCCAACCACGTGACGATCGTGCCCGCCATCAAGGCCATTCTCGACTCACCCGACCTGCGGCTCGACGGGTTCCTCGGCCCGGGCCACGTGTCGACGGTGATCGGCTGCCGGCCGTACGAGTTCATCTCGCGCGACTACGGCAAGCCCGTGGTGGTGGCCGGGTTCGAGCCGCTGGACATCCTGCAGTCGATCTACCTGTTGATGGTGCAGCTGTCCGAAGGCCGGGCCGAGGTGGAGAACCAGTACGCGCGCGTGGTGCCGTGGGACGGCAACCTCGTGGCGCTCAAGGTGATCAACGAGGTGATGGAGCTGCGGCCGTACTTCGAGTGGCGCGGCCTCGGGTTCATCTCGCACTCGGCGATGCGCGTGCGTGAGAAGTACGCGGCGTTCGACGCCGAGCGCCTCTTCGACGTGCCGGGCGTGCGCGTGGCGGATCCCAAGGCGTGCCAGTGCGGTGAGGTGCTCAAGGGCGTGCTGAAGCCGTGGGAGTGCAAGGTGTTCGGCACGGCGTGCACGCCGGAGACGCCGATCGGCACCTGCATGGTCTCGCCCGAAGGCGCGTGTGCGGCGTACTACAACTTCGGCCGGTTCAGCCGCAAACGCGTGCGGGAGGCGAGCCACGCATGACCACCACGGAACGCGAGCAGCAGGTGCTCGACCGCATCGAACGTGCCCGGCGGCGGCGCGCGAAGGTGCGCGAGGAGCGCATCACGCTGTCCCACGGCTCGGGCGGCAAGGCGACGCACACGCTGATCGAGGCGGTGTTCCTCGACGCGTTCCGCAACCCGCTGCTGGAGCCGATGGAGGATTCGGCCGCGCTCGCCATCGGCGGCGCGCAGCTGACGCTGACCACGGACTCGTTCGTGGTGTCGCCGCTGTTCTTCCCCGGCGGCGACATCGGTGACCTGGCCGTGAACGGCACGGTCAACGACCTCGCCGTGTCCGGTTCGCGGCCGCTCTACCTCACGGCCGGGTTCATCCTCGAGGAAGGCTTCCCCGTCGAGGACCTGCTGAAGATCGTCGACTCGATGAAGGCGGCGGCGCTCGCGGCCGACGTGCAGATCGTCACCGGGGACACGAAGGTCGTGCAGCGCGGCAAGGGCGACGGCGTGTACATCAACACCGCCGGCATCGGCGTCTCGATCCGTTCGGGACTGGGGGTTTCCTCGGTCCGGCCGGGCGACGCGGTGCTGGTGTCCGGGCCGATCGGCGACCACGGCGTCACGATCATGCTGGCGCGCGGCGAGCTGGACATCGACGCCGACATCGAGTCCGACACCGCGCCCGTCCACGGCCTCGTGGCGGGGCTGCTCGCCGCCGTGCCCGGCGTGCGCGCGATGCGCGACGCGACCCGCGGCGGCGTGGCGACGATCCTCAACGAGGTCGCGGCCGGCGCGCAGGTTTCGGTGATCGTCGACGAGAACGCGGTGCCGGTGCGCGACGAGGTGCGCGGCGCGTCGGAGCTGCTCGGCATCGATCCGCTGTACGTGGCGTGCGAGGGCCGGATCGTGGTGTTCGTCGACGGCGCGCAGGTCGACGACGCGTTGGCGGCACTGCGATCGCACCCGCTCGGCGCGGAGGCGGCGGTGATCGGCCGCGTGGCCGACGACCCGCCGGGCCTGGTGCTGCTGAACACCGCGTTCGGCGGCACGCGGATCGTGGACATGCTGGTGGGCGACCCGCTGCCGAGGATCTGCTAGTGCACGAGATGTCGATCACGCAGAGCGTCGTGGACGCGATCGTCTCGCGGCTCGGCGACGCGGAAGTGCGCAGCGTGCGGCTGGAGATCGGGCGGCTGTCCGGCGTGGTGCCGGACAGCGTGCGGTTCTGCTTCGACGTGGTGTGCGCGGGGACGTCGTTGCAGGGTGCGGAACTGGAGATCGACGAGCCGCCCGGGCGGGCCGCGTGCCGGGACTGCGGGGCGGAGTTCGGGATCGACGACCCGATCCTGCTGTGCGCGTGCGGCAGCGCGAACGTCGAGGTGCTGGCGGGGCGGCAGCTGCGCATCAAGTCCGTGGAGGTGGTTTGAGGTGTGTGCGACGTGTGGTTGTTCGGATGACGCGGCGGTCCATTCCCACGCCGATGGTCATTCGCACGCGGAGGGTTCTCACACGGTGCTGCTGGAGCAGGACGTGCTGGCCAAGAACGATCACCTGGCCGGGCACAACCGGTCCCGGCTCGCCGAGCTGGGGGTCTTCGCGGTCAACCTGATGAGCTCACCGGGGGCGGGCAAGACGACGTTGCTGGAACAGACCGTGCACGCGTTGGGCACGTCGGTGCCGCTCGCGGTGGTCGAAGGTGATCAGGAGACGCTGCTGGACGCCGACCGCATCAAGGCTTCGGGCGCGCCGGTCGTGCAGATCAACACCGGCGCCGGCTGCCACCTCGACGCGACGATGCTGTCGCGCGCGCTCGACACGCTGGCGCCGGCGCGGGGTTCGGTGCTGTTCGTGGAGAACGTCGGGAACCTCGTGTGCCCCGCGTTGTTCGACCTCGGCGAGGCGGCGCGCGTGGTGATCATGTCCGTGACGGAGGGACCGGGGAAACCGCTGAAGTACCCGCACATGTTCGCGTCGACGGATCTGGTGCTGCTCAACAAGATCGACCTGCTGCCGTACGTCGCGTTCTCGGTGCCGGAGTTCCTGGACGACCTGCGGCACGTCAACCCGGACGCGCGGGTGGTGGAGATCAGCGCGACCCGCGGTGACGGCCTGGACGAGTGGTACGGCTGGCTGCGACAGCGACCTGACCGAGGCTGATGCCGCCGTCGTTGGTCGGCACGCGGGAGTGGGTGAGGACGCGGAAACCGTTGCGCACCAAGGACTCCACGGTTCGTTCCAGGAGCAGGAGGTTCTGGAAGACGCCGCCGGACAGGGCGACCGTCCCGAGTCCGGTGGTGTCGCGCAGGCGAGTGCAGGTTTCGGTGATGGCTTCGGCGACGCCGTTGTGGAAGCGGGCGGCGACGACCGCGCGTGGGGTGCCGTGGTCGAGGTCCTCGACGACCGCGCGGAGCAGGTCCACACCGGACAGTTGCGTCGGGGTCTGCCCGCAGCGGTAGGCGGCGCGTTCTGCCGGGTCGGCGAGTTGCTCCAGCTCGACGGCGGCTTGGCCCTCGTAGTTGATCTCGTCACGGACGCCGAGCACCGCGGCGACGGCGTCGAACAGCCGGCCGGCGCTGGACGTGAGCGGGGAGGCCAGGCCGGTGCGGGCGAGGTGGAGGACGTCGTCCCACTGGTCTTCGTGGCGGTCTCGCAGGGCCTTGGTCGTCACGCCGGCCGCGTCGAGGTAAGCCGCGGCCATGCGCCACGGCTGGCGGATGGCCGTGGTGCCGCCGGGCAGCCGGATGGGCGCGAGGTGGGCCAGGCGGTCGAACCCGGTGAGGTCGGCCTTCAGGAACTCCCCGCCCCAGAGGGTGCCGTCGGTGCCGTAGCCGGTGCCGTCGAAGGCGACGCCGAGGACGGGGCCGGCTTCGCCGTTGTCGGCGAGGCAGGAGGCGATGTGGGCGTGGTGGTGCTGCACACCGACGAGCTCGACGTGCTCCAGGTCCAGCGCGTGTTTCGTGGACAGGTACTCGGGGTGCAGGTCGTGGGCGACCACCGTCGGCGTCACGTCGAACAGCTCGCGGAAGTGCGCGATGCCGGTCTCGTAAGCCTTGAACGTCTCGTAGTTGTCGAGGTCACCGATGTGGTGGGAGAGGAACGCGTGGGTGTCCTTGGCCAGGCAGAACGTGTTCTTCAGCTCCGCGCCGCAGCCGAGGATGTGCTCGGTGAGCCGTGAGCGCAGCGGCACGGGCTCGGGCACGTAACCACGCGAACGGCGTTGCAGCTGCACGCGGTCGCGCCACACCCGCACGACGGAGTCGTCGGTCCGGGTGTGGATGGCCCGGTCGTGCGTGAGGAACGCGTCGGCGATCCCGGACAGTCGCGCGAAGGCGTCTTCGTCGCGGTAGACGATGGGTTCGTCGGACACGTTCGCGCTGGTCAGCACGATCGGCCGGCCGAGGTCGCCGAGCAGCAGGTGGTGCAGCGGGGTGTACGGCAGCATCACGCCGATCCGCCGGTTGCCGGGCGCCACCGAGGGCGCGAGCGGTCCGTTCGCGACGCGGGGGAGCAGCACGATCGGCCGCCGGTGCCCGGTCAGCACGGCCGCGGCGACGTCGTCGACCTCCGCGATCTCCCGCGCCGCCGCGAGATCGGGGACCATCACGGCGAACGGCTTGTCCTCGCGGTGTTTCCTGCCGCGCAGCGCGGCCACGGCCGTTTCGTCGGCCGCGACCGCGGCGAGGTGGTAGCCGCCGAGCCCCTTCACAGCGACCACGGCACCCGCTTCGAGCGCGTCCACAGCGGACTCGATCGGCTCTCCGCCACCCGAGAACACGAGCTGTGGCCCGCAAAACGGGCAGCACACGGGCTGCGCGTGGAACCGCCGGTCACCGGGATCTTCGTACTCCTGCTTGCATTCCGCGCACAACGCGAACCCGGCCATGGTCGTCAACGGCCGGTCGTAGGGCACCCCGCGCACGATCGTGAACCGCGGGCCGCAGTTGGTGCAGTTGACGAACGGGTACCGGTACCGCCGGTCCCCCGGATCCCGCAGCTCGGCCAGGCAGTCCGCGCAGGTCGCGCTGTCCGCGGACACCAGCGTCGCCGCCTCACCGCCGGCCGGGCTGGCGACGATCTCGAAGCCCGGCTCCCCCTTGGCGGGCACGCGGGTCACGCGCACGTCGTCGACCACAGCCAGCGGCGGCGCCTCGGCCCGCAGCGCCACGACGAAGGCGGTCAGGTCGGCCGAAGCGCCCTCGACCTCGATGAACACCCCGCGGCTGTCGTTGCCGACGAAGCCGGCGAGCCCGAGCCGCCGCGCGAGCACGTGGACGAAGGGCCGGAACCCCACGCCCTGCACCACCCCGTCGACCCGCACCGCGAAGCGCCCGAGCGCCATCGGCTCAGTCTGCGCCGCCCGGGCCGGGAGCGGAAGCGATCCGCCACTCCCGTGGCGAAACCCCGTAGGCCGCCTTGAACGAACGGCTGAAGTGCGCCGCGTCGGAGAAGCCCCAGCGGTGGGCGATCGCCGCGACTGTCGCGCTGGTCCGGCCCAGGTCGCGGCGCGATTCGGCCAGCCGCTGCTGCTGGATCCAGCGCACGACGGACACGCCTTCGGCCGAGAAGAGCTTGTGCAGGTAGCGCACGGAAATCCGGTGCGCGGCCGCGATTGTCGCCGGCGACAGGTCGGGCTCGCCGAGGTGGTCGGCGATGAACGTGCGGATCCGCAGCAGCAGCGTCGGCTCGGGCGTCTCGGTGCCGTCGAGGACCAGCGATTCGAGCAGGTTCAACGCCGAGGCGGCCAGCCGTTCGCCCGCGGCGCCTTCGGCCGCGGTGAGGCGCGCCAGGAACGGCGAGGCGAGCGCGGGCACGCCGGCGTCGGGCCGGAGCGTGGTGGCCGTGACGCGGTGCAGGTCCGCGTCGGCGACGCCGAGGAAGCGGCGCGGCACCATGAAGACCTTCATCTCGAACTCGCCGGGGAACCACAGCTCGTACGGGCGCGCGGCGTCGTAGAAGACCAGGTCGCCGGGGCGGATCACGGCGCGGCGGCCGTCCTGCGTGACCACGCCGGGGCCGAGCGTCTGCAACCCGAGGAGCACGAACTCGTCGCCGGCCTCGGCCACGAGCCGCGGAGTGCGGCGGACGCGCTGCGCGGCGGCGTGCACGGTGGAGAGCTGGAGGCGGCCGAGCCGGTCGTTGGCGACGGAGCCGGAAAACGCTTCGGCGTCGGGCGTGGCGACGGTCAGCGGCACGAACGAACGGCACACGACCTCGTGCCAGAAGGCAACGCGTTCGGCCTCCGGCTGCGTGTCGGTTGTCAGCACCATGCTCATCGCACCACCACCTGAGCAGCAAGTATGCGCCGATCCGGGCGCGACACACCAGCCGTGCGCTCTGCGTCAACCCCCGGTGCACTGTGAGGCAAGCCACTGGGTTCGGGTGCTCCTACCTTCGGCCGAACAGCCCAACCAAGGGAAGGACAGCGCGTGATCACCTACTCGGGCTCTTTCAAGGCAGCGGCCGTGCAGGCGGAGCCGGTGTGGCTGGACGCCGACGCGACCATCGACAAGTCGATCGCACTCATGGCCGAGGCCGCGCGCAACGGCGCCGGCTTGATCACCTTCCCGGAGACGTTCGTCCCGGGGTACCCGTGGTGGCTGTGGCTCGACTCGCCCGCGTGGGGCATGCAGTTCGTGGGCCGGTACCACGAGAACTCCGTCAGCCTCGACAGCCCGCGCTTCCAGCGCCTGCTCGACGGCGCGAAGCAGCACGGGATCAACGTGGTGATGGGCTTTTCCGAGCAGTCGGGCGGCAGCCTGTACATGGGGCAGGCCACGATCTCCGCCGAAGGTGAGCTCGTGGGCGCACGTCGCAAGCTGAAGCCGACGCACGTGGAGCGCACCGTGTACGGCGAGGGCGACGGCTCCGACCTGGTGGTGCACGACGTCGCCGGCATCGGCCGCGTCGGCGCGCTGTGCTGCTGGGAGCACCTGCAGCCGCTCACGAAGTACGCGATGTACGGCATGGACGAGCAGGTGCACGTGGCTTCGTGGCCGAGCTTCTCCGTCTACAAGGGAGCGGCGTACGCGCTCGGGCCGGAGGTGAACACGTCGGCCTCGCGCATGTACGCGGTGGAGGGCCAGTGTTTCGTGATCGCTCCGTGCGCGCTCGTGGGTGACGCCGGGATGGAGCTGTTCTGCGACACCCCGATGAAGGAGCAGCTGCTGCAGCGCGGCGGCGGGTTCGCGCGCATCTTCGGCCCGGACGGCAGCCCGCTCGCCGAGCCGCTGGCGGAGGACGAGGAAGGAATTCTGTACGCGGACATCGATCTTTCGGCGATCCCGCTGGCGAAGGCGGCCGCGGACCCGGTCGGGCACTACTCGCGCCCCGATGTGACGCGGCTGCTGCTGAACCGCACCGCGCGTCGTCCGGTGGAGGAAACGCGGCCGGCGCCTGAGCAGATCGAGGAAATCCCCGCCGAGCCGGCGGCCGTCTGACCGTTTCGACCCCCCGGCGGTGGCGCGCTCATCCCCCGTCACCACCGGGTTCCCAAGGTTGTCCACAGCCGTTCCGGTGTTGTGGACAACCTTGGTCCATTTCGCCTTGGGGGCCGGTTGTCGTCGGGCGGCGGCGGTAGCTTCCGAGGCATGACCCACTTCGAGCTCCGGCCGATCGCCCACGTCGAATCCTCGCTGAAGGACCTCGACGGGGCGCCGAAACAACCCGATGAGGGCGCGCCTTCGGCGTGGCTCGTGTTTTCTCCGTCTGTCGGCGAAGGCCTGCGTGATCTGAAGGCCGGTCAGCAGGTGCTGGTGTTCACCTGGCTCCACCTGGCCGACCGCTCGGTGCTGTCGGTGCGCCCGCGCAGCGATCCGACGCGCGCGATGGCCGGGGTGTTCAGCACGCGCTCGCCCGCGCGGCCGAACCCGATCGGGCTGCACCGCGTGGAGATCATCGAGGTCGACGGGTTCCGGGTGCTCGTCTCGCAGCTCGAAGCGATCGACGGCACCCCCGTGGTGGACGTGAAGCCGGTGCGCTCGCCGGACGACGGGTAGAAATCTTCGCGATCGGTGAACCGCCCCCAGGTCGGCGTCCGTTTTCAGAGCATCGGACGAGAGGGTGGTGACGGATGACCGGGATGCGAGCCCGCCGGCAGGTGGCCGACGAGGCACTCGTGCGGACGTTGTTCGCCGAACACGGCAAGGCGATGCTCGCCTACGCCACGCGGCTGCTCGGCGACCGCGCGGCCGCGGAGGACGTGGTGCAGGAGGCGCTGGTCCGCGCGTGGCGCAACCCGGACAGCCTGGTCAACGGCAAGGGTTCCGTGCGGGCGTGGCTGCTCACGGTGGTGCGCAACCTCGTCGTCGACAAGGTCCGGGCGCGCGCGGCCCGGCCGACGGAGGTCGCCGAATCGCCGACAACCGTGCCGGTCGCGCGCGACCACTCGTCGGCGGTGGTCGACTCGATCGTGGTGCGCGAGGCGCTCGAGGGCCTGTCGCCCGAACACCGCGAGGTGCTGGAGCAGGTGTACCTGCGCGGCCACACGGTGCCCGAGGCGGCGGCGCAGCTGGGCATCCCGGCGGGCACGGTGAAGTCCCGCTCGCACCGCGCCCTGCGCCTGCTGCGCGAATCGTTCGGCGGCCCGCAGCCAGTAGGTGCCGCGTGAACCACGACCCTCTCGACCCTGCCCATGCGCTGACCTGCGAGCACTGCCGGAAGGAGGTGGAATCAGTGCGCGAGATGCAGGAGTTCCTCGAGGCGATCCCGCCCGAACTGCTCCTCGACGGCCCACCCGACGACGCGGACCTTCTGCTGCAACGCACGTTGCGGCAGGTGCGCGCCGAAGCGTCGGGCGCGCGCCGGCGCGGCAGAACGCTGGCCGCCACGGCCGCCGTGGCCGTGGCGGCCGCCGCGCTCGGCCTCGGCGCGCTGATCGGCCACACCGGCACCGCGCCGCCTCTGCTCCCGGCCGCCGCCCCCGACCCGGACCTGGCCGTCGTACCACGGCCCGACCCGCTGATGCTCACCGGTTCCGCCGGCCCCATGCACCTCTCCGCCGCCGTCACCCCGGCGCGCGGCTGGGTCCGCGTGGAAGCCCACGTCCGCGGCCTTCCGGACGGCACCCAGTGCCGCCTGGTCGTCCTCGGCAAGGACGGCACCCGCCAGCTCACGGGCGGCTGGCAGTTCTCGGCGTCGGCCACGGGTCAAGGGGCCGAGCTGTACGGCTCCGCCAGCATGCCCGCGTCCGAAGTCGCCGCGGTGACCCTGGAGGACATGTCGGGCCACGAGTTCGTGCGAACAGGGGTGTGAGTCGGCGATTCGTCGCAGTCCGCCGGAGAAACCGGGCTCGCGGGCCGGTGATGGTCGAGGGTCGGCCGCACCTCCCGAGCGGCGAAGCCTCTGGCGCACCACCGCAGGCGGGCACCTCGGCCCACGGCACTCCGCGGCAACGTCACGGCCACCACCGATGCGCCTCGCGCAACGGCTTGGAACGCCGCCGGCCGGGAAACCCCAGGCGTCCCCGTGGTTCTCCGGCCTGCGGGCTGTGCAACGCGGTCTGGCGCTCCCCGACACCACACCCACGCAGGTCACTCCCCCGACCGGAAATTCCGGCCGTCCGCGGAATGCCCCGGCCGGCCGCTGAGCCGGCACGGTCGGGGACTCGCCGACGCCATGCCCGTGCGGTCACTCCGTCGGCGCGTTCCGCTGGTCGGGAACCTCAGGCGTCCCCGCGGTTTCCCGACCAGCCGGTCAAGCAGCGTGGTCGAGCACGACCCGAAACCGGGCGTGGCCCGTCATCATGTGGTCGTACGCCTTCGGCGCGTCGGCCCACGGGCGGACCTCCGTGTAGGGCCGGATGCCCTGCGCGAGGCTGAAGGCGAGGTTGTCCTCGTTGTCGATCGCGCTGCCGGTGAGGCTGCCGGCAATCGTGCGGGTGCCGAAGATCAAGTCCATGGTCTGCACGGACATCGGGTCGGGTGCGGCGCCGACCACCATCAGACGGCCCTGCGGCGCGAGACCCGTGACCAGCGGAGACATCGACGCGCCGCTGACCGCCGTCGCGACGATCGTTTCCGCGCCGCCCAGCTTCTGCAGGGCCGTGCCGGGGTCTTCGGCTGTGCTGTCGAGGTAGACGTCGGCGCCCAGTTCGGCCGCGAGCTCGGCCTTGTCCGTGCCGCGCGCGATGGCGGCGACGCGGAAGCCGAGGTGTTTGGCCTGCTGCACCGCGAGGTGCCCCAGACCGCCGATCCCTTGCACCGCAGCCAAAGCCCCCGGGCGCCCGCCCGCCAAGCGCAGCGCGGTGAGCGTGGTCAGTCCGGCGCACAGCAGCGGCGCGGCGGTGATCGCGTCCATCCCTTCGGGCACGCGCACCAGGCCGCTGGCACGCACGTACGCGTATTCGGAGTAGCCACCGTCCACTGTGATCCCGGTGTAGGGCTGGTCGGTGCAGTTGATGAAGTCGCCGCGGCGGCACCGCTCGCATTCGCCGCAGTGGCCGCCGAGGAACCCGACGCCGACGCGGTCACCGACATGCCGCGCGTGCACCCCGGCCCCGACCGCGTCGATCACGCCGACGACCTCGTGGCCCGGCACGATCGGCGTCGAGGGGTCTTCGCGCATCCCCTCGACGGCCGCGACGTCGGAATGGCAGATGCCGCACGCTTCGACGCGGATCCGGACCTGGCCCGGCAACGGCTCGACGAGAGCGCGCTCGACCAGCTCGAACTGGCGCGTCCCGGTGACTTGGAACGCCTGGTAGGTAGGCATTTCTTCTCCGTGAAGGGTGGGCGCGGGCGCCGCCGCTGGAGGTCGGCCGCGCCCGCACCGGGATTAAATATGACCGGTCGTCTTGCTGGATGTCAAGGAGATCCCGACATCCGAAGCACCACTCTCAGAACGTGAACAGCACCTTGCCCGCCCGGCCGGGCTTGCGGGCGTGGTCGAACGCGGCCTGGTAGTCCTCGATCTGGTACGTCGCCTCGACGTTCGCGCTCAGCACACCCTTCGCGACGAGGTCGGCCAGCTCGCTGTACACGCGCTGGATCTCTTCCCGCGGCGCGCTGCGAATCCAGTTGATCAGCCAGAAGCCGCGCAGGTTCAGCTCGCGGTAGATCAGGTCGCCGAGCGGCAGCTGGGCCGCCGTGCCCGTCGCGGACGAGTACGCGGCGACCGTGCCGCCGGACTCGAGCGCCGCGGCCAGTGCACCGACGGTGGCGTCGGCCGCGCCGTCGAGCACGAGCTTCAGCTGCCCACCGTCCAACGCGCCGGCGATGCGCTCGCCGAGGTCGTCGCCGTCGACCAGCACGACGTCGCCGCCGAGGTCCCGCAACTGCTGGGCGGCGTCCTCGCGCCGCACGACGCTGAGCGTCTTCACGCCGGCTCGCTTGGCCAGCGCGATCACGGCCTGCCCGACGGCCGAGTTGCCGAGGTTCTGCCCGATCCAGTCGCCCGGCTTGAGGTCGACGTAGCGGCCGAGCAGCAGGTACGCCGTCGCCGGGTTGATGGCGAGCATCGCGAGCTGCCGCGCGTCGGCGTCGTCGGGGACGACAACCACGTTGCGCGCCGGCACCACAGCCTGGTCGGCCCAGGTGCCCTGCTCGTACGTCGGCAGGATGACCACGCGCTTGCCGGCCGGCGCCGCGTCCGCGTTCGGGCCGACGCTGACCACGCGGCCGACGCCCTCCGAACCGAGCACGCTCGGGATCCGCGGCTGCACGCCGTACCAGCCGTTGGCGAGCAGGAAGTCGGCCGGGTTCACGGGCGCGGCCTCGAGGGTCACCAGCACGTCGCCGTCGCCGAGCGTCAGATCGGCGTCGCGCTCGATGCGGATGTTGGCCTCGCCGACGCCGGTGAGGATGAGCTGACTCATGGGAGTTCCCCTTGCAGTGAAGGTGTTCCGTAATCGTCTTCGGAACTTTGACGATTACCGTTCTAGCAGCTTTCCAGCGAACCTGTAAAGGTCTTTTCATAAAAGACCCTTTCACGTACGCTGGCGCCATGACCACCACTGCCGCCTCGGAGGCGAGCGTCCCGGCCACCGCGGCCGCGGTCGTGGACCTGCTCAACTCCCGCGCTTACGCCATCCACACCGACAAACTCGACGACCCCGCCCTCGCCCACACCCTGCTGGCCCCCTTCGGCCAGGACGCCGGCACGATCCCGCCCCAGCGCCTGGACCTCGTCCGCGGCCTGCGGGGCAACTTGATGACGCTCCTGACCACCGAAGATCCGGCCGCCTGGATGACGTTCACCGAACGCACGTCCGGCGCCGCCTTCACGCAGGACTTCTCAACACCCGGCAAGGTCGTCCCCCACCAGATCACCGGCGACACGGTCGTCGGCGGCATCACGCTGCACGTCGCCGAACTCGTGGCGAACGGCACCTGGTCCCGCCTGCGCATCTGCGCCAACCACGAGTGCACCAAGGTCTTCTACGACACCACCCGCAGCCGCACGCGCCGCTGGCACTCGTACGAGCTGTGCGGCAACCGCGCCAACGTCGCGAACCACCGCGCGCGCAAGTCCGACCACTGACCAGGAGAAACCCCATGCACTTCCTCGCGACCGGCCGGATCCTCCGTCCCGAAGACACCGCCGCCCACATGCCCGAAGAGGTCCGCGTGTTCGACCGCCTGCGCGCCGAGGGCTTCATCCAGGAAGTCTTCTTCCTGCAGCCCGGCCCGGGCGTGGTGAACGTCGTCGAAGCCGCCTCACGCGAAGACGCGGAAGCCAAGCTGGCCCAGCTGCCGTTCGTCTCACTCGGATTGATGGAGTTCGAGCTGGCGGAGGTCACGCGACACTGATTGTCCCTTGTGGACAGATCAGCCCGTGGCCGACGTAGTCAAGCGGGTTACCTCGTGAGGTCGAAGACAGAACTGTAGTTCGCTGACCACTGTCATATCTGTCGGCAGTTACCTCGGTCACTCCATCCTGCCGTCGTGTTCACCTGGATGCATACTGTGCTTAGACAGAGCTAACTGAGCTAAGGATATGTCGAGAGGCGAACCCCATGACCACCCTGTCCTACGACGTCCTGGTCACCGCCGGCGCGAGACGCGAACGCGGCCAGACGCTGCCGACGGGCGAGCCGATCATCTCCTCGCCGGTCTCCACGACGCTCATCACCGGGGCCGAGGACGCGGTGCTCGTGGATCCGCCGTTCCTCGACTTCCAGATCCGCGAGGTCGCCGACTGGGTCGCCCGCAGCGGCAAGCGCCTGACCCACGTCTTCGCCACCCACGGCCACGGCGACCACTGGTTCGGCACCGCCGAGCTGCTCAAGCGGTTCCCCGGCGCCCAGGTCTACGCGACCCCCGGCACCATCGACGTGATGCACAAGCAGGCCACCGACGGCCGCGCGCAGATGTGGGACCTCGACTTCCCCGGCCACATCCCGCCGTCACCCGTGCTGGCGCACCCGATTCCCGAAGACGGCTTTCTGCTGGAGGGCCACGTCGTCCGCGCCGTGGACGTCGGCCACACCGACACCGACGCCACCTCGGTGCTGCACGTGCCGGACCTCGGCCTCGTCGTCGCGGGCGACACCGTCTACAACGGAATCCACCAGTACATCCTCGAAGGCGGCGACGGCGGCCTGCAGGAATGGCTCCGCGCGCTGGACCGGATCGCCGCGCTGGAGCCGCGCGCCGTCGTCGCGGGCCACAAGAACGAGGCCCTGCCCGACGACCCGCTCACCATCGACCGGACGCGCGCCTACCTGCACGACGTCATCCGCCTGCTCGACACCCGGCCGACCGCCCGCGAGTTCTACGACGAAATCCTGCGCCTGCACCCGGACCGCCTCAACCCGGGCCCGGTCTGGTACGGCGCCGTCGCACTGTTGGGGGACTGAATGAACATCGAATCCGCCGGCCTGGACGCGAAGTCCGCGTACAAGCTCCTCATCGGCAGCGTTATCCCGCGGCCCATCGCGTGGATCAGCACGGAGTCGACGTCCGGCGTCGGCAACCTCGCGCCCGTATCGTTCTTCACCTGCATCGGCCGCAAACCACCCAAGGTTTCCCTGTCCATGCAACCGAAATCCGACGGCGCCACCCTCAAGGACAGCTTCGTCAACATCCGCGACACCGGCGAGTTCGTCACCAACATGGCCACGCTGCCCCAGGCTTTCGCCCTCCACCGCAGCGCCAAGGAGTTCGAGCCCGACGTCGACGAGTTCGACGCGGTGGGCGTCGAGAAGGTCGCCTCGGCCCTCGTGAAACCCCCACGCATCAAGGACGCACCCGTCGCCCTGGAGTGCAAAGTGGACCAGATCTTCTCCGCCCCCGACGGCCTCCACCACATCGTCTGGGGCGAGGTCGTCAACTTCTACGTCCGCGACGACCTGTACCTCAACGGCCGCATCGACTTCGGCGCCATCGCCCCCATCGGCCGCCTCGCCGCCGAATACACGGTGGTGGACAACGCCTTCGTGCCTCCCCTGGACCCCACCGTCCTCACCGACCGCGCCTCCCGCCGCATGCGCCGCCTCGACGGCCAGGGCGAGGAATACTCCGCGGTCGACTCCCCGACGTGGTCGGCGTCGGGCTCCGTGCAGGCCTGAGGTTTCAGCGCTCGTTCCCCTTGCCACAACCCGGTTCCGGAACGTCAGCAGAACCCCGAACGCACCCGTACCCGATCCGGCGCCGAACCGAACTCCGCCGGTTGGCAGGTGGTCTCCAGAACCGACATCCACAGGTCCCCGTCGGGGTCGACTTGGTTGCGGCGGCTGGTCATGAGGGACAGGGGGACGTGGACGAAGCGGCGGCGCCAGCGGGCGACGGCGGCTTCGGTGTGGCCGGCCATGGCGGCGTGGACCGCGGCGTGGGCGAGGCGCAGGCAGTAGACGGCGTCGTAGGCGTTGGCGGCGATGCTGCGGACCGCGTAGCTCGGGTCGATGTAGCGCATCGTGGGGGGAAGACCGACCGATTGGAGGTGGGCGGTGATGCGCTGTTTGAGCAGTTCCCCGATGTTGCCGAGTTTGACGTTTCCGGAGGCGTCGGTGCCGTTGAGCTGGGGCAGGCCGTGTTGTTCGAGGAGGTCCTGGCCCGCGCCCTCGGCGAGGACGATGACGACGTAACCCTTGGCTCTCACGCGCTGCTCGACGTGGGCCAGCAGGCCGTCTTCACCCTCGAGGGCGAAGGGAACCTCGGGGATCAACACGATGTCCGCGGAGTTGGCGGACAGCGCGGCGTAGCTGGCGATGAACCCCGAGTGCCGGCCCATCAGCTTCACGATGCCGACGCCGTTGGGGCTGGCGGCGGCTTCGACGGACACCGCGGAGATGAAGTCGGTGGCGCGAGCGAACGCGCTCTGGAACCCGAACGACTGGTCGGTGAAGGGCAGGTCGTTGTCGATCGTCTTCGGCACGCCGATGACGGCGATGTCCAGACCGCGCGCCCGGATCGCCTTGCCGAGGAAGGTCGCCGCGCGCATCCCGCCGTCGCCGCCGATGACGAACATGATGTCGACGCCGCGCAGGACGAGGCTGTCGACCATTTCGTCGGCGTCCTGGCCGCCGCGTGAGCTGCCCAGGATGGTGCCGCCGGCGTTGTGGATGTCGCGAACGCGCTCGGGCGTCAGTTCGATGGTGTCGTAGCGGTGTTGTTCCGTCAGGCCCTGCAGACCGTTGCGGAACCCCAGGATCCGCTTGACCTTGTAGTGCACCGCGAGTTCCTGCACGAGACCGCGGATGACGTTGTTGAGCCCGGGACACAACCCGCCACAGGTGACGACTCCGGCGGTCACGCGTGCGGGGTCGAAGTAGATCTTCCGCCGCGGCCCGGCGGCTTCGAAACTCGGCACCTCGCCGGGCGGGAGGCTGTGCTCGGCGAGCATGGAGACGGTGTCCTCGAGCAGGACCCGGTCGCCTTCCGCGACGTAGTGCGGGGAGGTCTGCTTGGTGGAGAGCATCTCGGAGAACGGCGAGTCGTAACGGCACTCGCCGAGGCGGCGCACGCCGAGGTCGTCCAAGTGCAACGTCACCGTATCTCCTTGATCTTGTCGCGAAACGGGGTCATTCGAAGGTCGTGTGTGTCACGTGCCGAACCTGGCCGCGGGAAATCACGAGCGATTCGGTGACGGTCGTCCCCGCCCCCTTGCGCGGACGCCCGACCAGCGGCCCGCCGTTCACGCCGGTGGCCACGAAAAACGCGTCGCCGGCCACGAGCTCGGAGCACTCGTAAACGCGGTCGAGGGACATGCCCGCCGCACGGATGGCGTCGGCTTCCTCGGTGCGTTGCGGGGCCAGCCGCCCCAGCATCCCGCCGCCCAGTGCCCGGACGGCCGCGGCGGTCAGCACTCCTTCGGGCGTGCCGCCGACACCGATGAGCAGGTCGACGTCGAGCGTCGGCAGGAGCACCGCCAGGCTTCCCCCGACGTCGCCGCCCGCCGGCGTCTGCACGGCCGCGCCGGCCCGCACCACCCGGGCGATCAGGTCCTTGTGCCGCGGCTTGTCCATGATGACCACGCGCAGCTCGCTGACCTGCTTGCCGAGCGCCTTGGCGACGTTGGCCAAGGTGACCTCGGCGGGGTCGTCGAGATCGATGACGTCCTTCGCCGCGGCGGGCACCACGATCTTGTCCATGTAGAACCCCGGCCCGGGCGACCACAGCGTTCCCCGTTCGCCGAACGCGATCGTGGCCAGCGCGCCGGGCAGGTCCTTCGCGCAGAACGACGTTCCCTCGAGCGGATCGACGGCGATGTCGAAATCCGGGCCGTGACCGTTGCCCACGACCTCACCGTTGAACAACATGGGGGCGTCGTCCTTCTCGCCCTCCCCGATGACGACGGTCCCGCGCCCGGGTGCGTCGGCCAGCGCCGCGCGCATGGCCGTGGTCGCGGCCGCGTCGGCGCCTTTCTGGTCGTGCCGGCCCACCCAGGCGTAGCTGGCCACCGCGGCGCGGGACGTGGCGGCCAGCGCCGCCCCCTCCAACGTGTGGATGTCAACGCAGGCCCGCGCTTCGACCTCACTCTGACCCTGCATCGGGGACTCCTCTTTTCGGCTGAAGCATCAGGACGGTGAGATCGCGGCGCCGGTCACTCGAGATTCGCGTGCAGCCGCCAGAGTTCGCGGGCCTGGCTGCCGGTGGTCTTCCACAACGTGTGGAACAGCGCGTCGGTGGTGAGCAGCACGGACTGTTCGAACAGGCTGCCGGCGTACTGCACGGAGGCGTTCCCGTCGAAGTCCTGCTTGTCCGCGGCCGGGATGATGAGCACCTCGGTCGCGGTCTCGGCCAGCGGCGACTCCGGCGCCGTGGTCAGCGCGATCACGTCCGCGCCCTGGTCGCGGGCGGTCTGGGCGGCTCGCACCACGCGCGCCGTCTTCCCCGAGCCCGAGGCCGCCACGAGGACGTCGCCCGCGCCGATGGCCGGCGCGGTCACCTCACCGACGACGTGGGTGGGCAGGCCGAGGTGCATGAACCGCATCGCGGCCATCTGCAGGGCGAGCCCGCTGCGGCCGGTGCCGATCGTGAACACGGCCGGGGCCTTGAGCAGCAACGCGCCGGCCCGGATCCAGGACGGGGACTGCACCCCCGTGCTCACGCGGTCCACCTCGCCGATGACCGCACGCGTTGCGTCCACGAACAGGCCGGCGTCGAGCTTGGTCGAAATCGAGTGCGTCACCGGGATCTTCCTCCACAACTCAAGTAGGACAACGAATTCACGACCGCGCGGCCCGCACGCTCCGCCGGGCCGCTTCGGCCACGGCCTCGGCGGTGATGCCGAACCGGCTGAACAGGGTCTTGAAGTCGGCCGAAGCACCGAAGTGCTCCAGCGACACGATTTCTCCGGCGTCGCCGGCGAACCGGTGCCACGGTTGCGCCGTCCCCGCTTCGACGACCACCCGCGCGCGCACCGACGGGGGCAGCACCTTGTCCCGGTACGACCGGTCCTGCCGGTCGAACCACTCCACGCACGGCATCGACACCACCCGCGTGGGCACCCCTTCGGCCTCGAGCACCTCCCGGGCCGCGACGGCCAGCTGGACCTCGGAGCCAGTGCCGACGAGCAGCACCTCGGGGCGCCCCGAAGACGCCTCGGCGAGGACGTAACCGCCGCGGGCCACCCCCTGGGCGGAGGTGCCCTCCAGTGTCGGCAGGTCCTGGCGGCTGAGCGCCAGCCCGGCCGGGCCGGCGGTGTCCTCCAGTACCGCCTTCCACGCGTACGCGGTCTCGTTCGCGTCGGCCGGGCGGACCACCGACATCCCGGGGATGGCACGCAGGGAGGCCAGCTGCTCGACCGGCTGGTGCGTCGGACCGTCCTCACCGAGGCCGATCGAGTCGTGCGTCCACACGTAGATGACCGGCAGCCGCATCAGCGCGGCCAGGCGCACCGCCGGGCGCATGTAGTCGCTGAAGATGAGGAAGGTGCCGCCGTACGGGCGGGTTCCGCCGTGCAGGGCGATGCCGTTGAGGATCGAACCCATCGCGTGCTCACGGATGCCGAAGTGCAGCGTGCGGCCGTAGGGGTTGGCCTGCCAGGCGTTGGTCGAGATCTCGACCGGGCCGAAGGAGTCCGCGCCCTTGATCGTGGTGTTGTTGCTCTCGGCCAGGTCCGCCGACCCGCCCCAGAGCTCCGGCAGCACGGCGCCGATCTTGGCCAGCACCGCGGCCGACGCCTTGCGGGTGGCGATGCCCTTGGCGTCGGGCTGCCAGGTGGGCAGATCGTCGGCCCAGCCGGCCGGCAACGCGCGCCTGCCGATGCGGTCGAGCAGCGCCTTGCGCTCGGGGTTGCTCTTCGCCCAGGCGTCGAACTCGAGCTGCCACTTCTCGCGGTCGGCCCGCCCGCGCTCGGCCACTTCACGGCTGTGGCGCAGCACCTCGTCGTCGACCTGGAAGCTCTGCTTCGGGTCCAGGCCCACGGCACGCTTGACCGCGGCGAGCTCGTCGGCGCCCAGCGCGGCACCGTGCGCCTTGCCGGTGTTCATCTTGGTCGGGGCCGGGTACCCGATCACGGTGCGCAGCACGATCAGGGTCGGGCGGGCGGTCTCGGCCTTGGCCTGCTCGATCGCGGCGAGGAACCCCGCCACGTCCTCCCCGCCGTGGACCGTGAGGACGTGCCAGCCGTAGGACTCGTAGCGCTTGGCGGTGTCCTCGGACAACGCGATGCGGGTGTCGTCCTCGATGGAGATCTCGTTGCTGTCGTAGATCACCGTGAGGTTGCCGAGCTGCTGCGTGCCGGCCAGCGACGACGCCTCCGAGGTGACGCCCTCCTCGATGTCGCCGTCGGAGGCGATCACGTAGACCTGGTGGTCGAACGGGCTCTTGCCCGGCTCGGCGTCCGGGTCGAACAGGCCACGCTCGCGGCGGGCGGCCATGGCCATCCCGACCGCGTTGGCCAGGCCCTGGCCCAGCGGGCCGGTGGTGGTCTCCACGCCCTTGGTGTGCCCGTACTCGGGGTGCCCCGGGGTCAGCGAACCCCACTTGCGCAGGGCCTTCAGGTCGTCGAGCTCCAGGCCGTAGCCCGAGAGGAACAGCTGGACGTACAGGGTGAGGCTCGAATGCCCGGCCGACAGCACGAACCGGTCGCGGCCGAGCCACTGCGCGTCGGCCGGGTCGTGCCGCATGACCCGCTGGAACAACGCGTAGGCGACGGGCGCGAGACTCATGGCCGTGCCGGGGTGCCCGCTCCCGCAGTGCTCGACCGCGTCCGCTGCCAGCACGCGGGCGGTGTCGACCGCGCGCCGGTCCAGCTCGGTCCAGTCCTCCGGGAGTCGCTTGGTGGTCAACCGAACGAGCTCTTCGGCTGATTCGATCGCACGGGAACGGGAGATCGATCCGTTTGCTGCCATGGACGCGCACTCCTGATAATTCTCACTCGGCACATTCCGGCGCCAAAACTGTGATTTCTGGTCATTTCCGCTGTGTGCCGAGCCAGGGCCCGGCACACAGCGAATGGGTTCGGTCAGGCGGTGGCGCGCTTTTTGAGTTCCTTGGCCGCGGCGCCCGGGTCGGCGGCGTTGTAGATCGCACCCCCGGCCACCGCGACGGTGGCTCCGGCGTCGCGGACGGCGCCGATGGTGTCGATCTTGATGCCGCCCGCGATGGAGAACGGCACACCCGCCTCACGCCCGTCCTCCAGCAGCGTGTCGATCGTGTAACCCGGGCGGGCCTGCTCGTCCAGGCCGGCGTGGATCTCCACAAAGGACACACCCAGCTTCGAGACTTCCCGGATCCGTGCGACGCGGCCCTCGACCACGGTGATCATGTCCGCCACCACCTGCTTGCCGTACTTGCGTCCCGCCGCCACCGCACCACGCACGGTGTCGTCATCGGCCGCACCCATCACGGTGACCAGATCCGCGCCCGCCTCGAACGCCAGCGCCGCTTCCAGCTCACCCGCGTCGGCGGTCTTCAAGTCCACGAACACCAGCTTGTCCGGATGCGCCGCCTTGATCGCGCTCACCGCACCGATCCCCGCCGCCTTCACCAACGGCGTCCCCAACTCCAAAATATCCACATGCTCGGCCACCTGATTCGCCAACGTCAACGCCGCCGGCAGATCCAGCACATCCAACGCCACCTGCAACCGCACAACCCACTCCTCACAACCAGCGACGGAACACCCGCCGAGCGAAAGACCGGTAAACAACTGCCACAACAGTTCCCCACCCACCCGAAAACCGGCAACACCTCACCACATGCAAAAACCCAATCCCCCAATGCGCACAACAAATACCCATCCACCGGCCCCGGCTGCTTACGCTTGGCGACGTGTCGAACCAGCCCTTGATCGCGCCGTCCATCCTCTCCGCCGACTTCGCCCGGCTCGCCGACGAAGTGGCTGCCGTGCAAGGAAAGCCGGGCCACGGCGCGGATTGGCTGCACGTGGACGTGATGGACGCGCACTTCGTGCCGAACCTGACCCTGGGCCTGCCGGTCGTGCAGTCGCTCCTGGCCACCACGGACCTACCGCTCGACTGCCACCTGATGATCGAGAACCCGGACCACTGGGCGATCGGTTACGCGGAAGCGGGTTCCTACAACGTGACCGTGCACGTCGAGGCCGCCGACGACCCGGTCAAGCTCGCGAAGGACCTGCGCGCCGCGGGTTCGAAGGCGGGGTTGGCGATCAAGCCGAACACACCGCTGGAGCCCTACGTCGACGTGCTCAAGCACTACGACACCCTGCTGGTGATGTCGGTGGAACCCGGTTTCGGCGGGCAGAAGTTCATCGCCGACGTGCTCGCCAAGGTGCGCACGGCCCGCCGGATGGTCGACACCGGCCACCTGAACCTGGTCGTGGAGATCGACGGCGGCATCAACCGCGACACGATCGAACAGGCGGCCGAGGCCGGCGTCGACTGCTTCGTCGCCGGCTCGGCCGTTTACGCCGCCGAGGATCCGGCCCGCGCCGTAGCAGGGCTGCGCAGCCAGGCGGAGGCCGTTTCCGCCCACGCCCGGCGGTGATTCCCTTGGCGTGAGCCGGTTTCGATCAGACGCCCAGCAGTCGCCTCAGCTCCGGCGCGTGGCGCCGCGAAACGGGAACGAACTCGTGCGAGCGGGAATCCATGATCAGGAACAGCTCGCCCTTGATGCCCCGCTCAAGCTCCGCCACCCGGCGAAGGTTCACGAGGAAGCGCCGGTGCACCCGGCTGAACCCGTGCGGCGTCAGCAACCGCTCGACGTTTTCCAGGCCCCGGGTCGCCGCTTGGATCCTCCCCCGTTCCGTGACCAGCCAGACGATGTTCCGGTCGGCCTCGGCGTAGCGGATCTCCGACGGGGCAAGCAGAACCAGCCGGTCGTTGCGCATCCCGATCACGCGCCGGGGCAGCGGCCCGACGCCCGACGCCGAAGTGCTCTCGTACGGCTCGCCTTCCTGCACCCCGAACACGCATAGCATGCCCACCACGTGGTTCGCGTCGACGACGGGCCGCATGGTCACCGGCGTCGCGTCCTCCCCCGGGCTCACCGGCAGATACGCGTAGCCGCTCCATTGTGTACTTCCCTGCGCCCGTTCCTTGGCCCAGCGAACCACCTCGGGAAGCCCGGAAATATCAGGCATCCAGCGTTGTGCGGGCTCGATCGCGCCCGCGACGATGGGGGTTTCGCCGGCCAACCCGAGCAACGCGACCGCGGCCTCGTTCGCCGTGATCACGTTTCCGCCCCGGTCCATCGCCATGAAGGGACCACTGGCCTGGGCGCACTTCCGGTTGAACTCCGCGATCACCTTGTCCGCCTCGTAGACGGCACGCCGGTAGATCTCCTGTTCGACGCACGTGACGGCAGTCGTCAGCCACGCCGGCACGAGCTTGGACAGCGACGCGTTCCACCGCGAGATGTTGATCGACGCGACCGGCACTCCGGTCACCACGTCGCGGATCGAAATCCCCGCGCAGGCCCACTGGTGGAAGGCTTCGCACCAGTGCTCCGGCCCGGTCACCGTCACCGGGCCGGACACCTCGAACGAGGTTCCCATCCCGTTCGTGCCGGTGCACTCCTCCGACCACGACGACCACGGAGCGAGGTTGTGCAGCTCGGCCCGCCGCAGCGCGGAGGGATCACCCCAGGCCCCCAGGACCCGCCCGTCCCCGTCCGTGACGGTGACGACGGCGCCGTCCCGTTCCACTTCCTGACCGGCCAGCGCACCGAGACCGCCGAGCGCCGTGAAGATCACGCCGTTGTCGATCCTCGGGGCGTCGTCGCCCCGTGCCCCCGGCGCGACGTCCAGCCGCCGATCCACCTCGTACCGATCGCGGCACCTGTACCACGAAGCGAGGATCTCGGGCCGGACCCCCGTCTCGATGTCTTCACCTGCGGCAAAACTTTCCCAAGCGCGAGCGACTTCTCGCGCCGACGAGGTGGTCACCAGGGCACCATCCGACACGTCGGCACGTCCGCTCGGCCGGCTCGGCGCGATCGCCAGCGGCGGCACTCTCCCGGTCATCGCGACCTCCTTGTCGCCAGGCACGCCGGGGCCCCAGCGGGACCACCCGGGCAGTGACGGAAGTTACAAACTAACGCGATGCCGCAAGCATTTCAAGACAGCTTCGCAGCGTTCAGCCACATAGCTGTAGACATAACACGACCAGCTCGACCACGCCGGATCAACGGTGCAATCCGGCTGTACAACTGGCAAAGCGGGCGGCTCCTACCGGCCTGAAACACCTTGTGGTACAACGTCAATTGATCGATCCGACCTGGCCGGAAGCCTTGGTTTTCCCTGGTCAGCAGCGAAAACCGTGCCGCCGGTCCGCTCGCCGAGGGTGTTTGTGGAAAGCCACAAGACAAAGCGTCGCGTCCCGGAAGTCGGCCCTGTCGAAAATGATCTTGTGCAGAATACGGAACAGCGATCATCGGCGCCGAAACCCGGTGACCGTTGATGGGCGGATGGCCACCGATAATCGCCGCCGCGCGACCGTTCGTGCGTCAATCGCCCACAGTCAGCACAAGCTGCTTGCCCTCGAATCGGCGAAGAGTTTAGTTTGCGTCGGCGGCGAAGCGACGCGGTGCGACCCGATACGTCGGGCAGCACCCGAGCGGTCAGCGGCACCCCAGCGCGGGGGTGCCGTCCGGGGTGGTACCAGACCAAAGGCGGTCTCAGATGACACAGGTACGCCGGCTCGACCCGACCTCTCGCAGCTGCGGTGACTCCACGGTGCACGGAGCGTGGGAGCGGTTCGTGCGGGGCGAGGACGACCTGCGCGGGGTGCGGCCCGAGATAGCGATTTCCTGGCAGCGGTGCCGGGACCAGTACCGGGTCGACCCGTACCTCACCGAAGCCCCCGTGGCCGTCGCCGAAGTCGACCACGCGCTGGAGCACGACGTCGTCATCGCGGAGCTCGGCTTCCGCGCCGCCTCGCTGGCCCGCGAGGTCGGCAACGTCGGCGGCATCGTGACCATCACCGACGCCTCCGGCCGCGTCCTGGCCCAGTGGGGCGACCAGGCCACGCGCAACGTCGCCGCCGACGCCAACCTGGCGCCGTGGTTCTGCTGGGCGGAAGGTGCCACCGGCACGAACGGCATGGGCACCGCGCTGATGTCCTACACCCCCGTGCTGATCCGCGGTGCGGAGCACTGGTGCCAGGCTTTCCACGACTGGACCTGCGCGGGTGTCGCGGTCCGCGACGTCGTGACCAGGGAACCGGTCGCCGTCCTCAACATCTCGTGCTGGCGCAGCGAGCCCCCCGCGGCGACGGGTGCGTGGCTCGGCAAGGCCGCCACGATGACGCAGCGCATCCTGCGCCAGCGCGCCCAGGACGACGGTGCCGAACTGATGGCCGCCTTCAACCACGCCCGATCCCGCTCGATCGCGCCGCTCGCGGCCGTCGATCCCGCCGGCCGGGTGGTGCTCGCCGACGACACGGCAGGTGTGCTCCTCGGCATCCCCGGCTCCACGCCGGCGCCCGATCCTGCGGTGCGGTGGAAGCCGGAGCTGCCGGAGTTCATCCGGGCCACCCGGTACGCCGCCAAGCAGGCGACCCGCAACCGCGACTGGACCGGTTCGACGCAGATCTTCACCCGGCTCTCCAACGAACCGACCTCGATCAGCATCCGGCCGGTGTTCCTGTCCGGGCACCTGGTCGGCACCCTGGTCTCGTTCGGCGTGTCCGAGGGTGATCCGCTCCCCCGGTCCGGAGGCGACAGCCCGCTTCGTCCGCAGCCGCACCGAATGGTCGCGACGCGCGAGAACCGCATGGTCCTGCTGCGGCTCCCCGAGGTCTCGTTCGCACAATCGGACGGCAGCGACGTGTGGCTGTCCACCGACCAGGGCCGCTTGCGATCCGCCTTGCCGGGCCTCGACAAGCTCGAGACCGAGCTGGGCGATTCCGGTTTCCTGCGCGTGCACCGCCAGTACGTGGTGAACCTCAGCCGCATCAGGGAAGTCGAGCGCCGGTACAAGGGCGAGCTGGTCCTCGTCATGGACGACCAGGCGAAAACGATGGTGCCGGTTTCCCGGCGGAACACCCCCGCGGTGCGCCGGGCGCTGGAGATCTGATGGCCCCCGTCGTGGCCCGGCGTGGTTTCCCTTTCCGCAGAACGGGAGTTCTCCCGGTGAACGAACGGTACCTCCCACCGGGAGAACGGCGGCGTCCGGCCGATCTGTGGTGACGCATATCGGAACGGCTTGCCCGGGAGTAGAGTCCAAACTCGTTACAGGGTAAGAAAAAAGATCCGGGCAGTGGAATACGGAGCCCGATCTACACCGGTAACCGCCGCGCTGAGCCCAATGGTGGCGCGGCACTGGGAAAGTATGCGATTTCGCCGTCGACGAGCCGGCGCTTTCGCGTGCGCACTCCCGCGAAATCTGTCAGAAGTTTCATTTTTGCTGACGAGGAGGTGACGTCCGATGACGGCTACTCAGGATCGTGAAGATCTCCTGGCCGAGCTCAGCGGACAGAACAAGGCAACCATCGGTGCCGTACTCGGGACCGGCTCGATCGCCAAGGCGACCGAGCGTCCCGACGGGACGATGGAGGGGACCATCCGGATCCCGGAGGACGCGATGGCGTGGGAACCGGGGGTGCTGATCATGCCGCACGGCGGCATCCTCGAGCTCACGATCATCAACGACGACAAGAACACCCACGCCTGTCTGCTGCCCAGCAACGGCGACCGGCAGTTCATCGGTCTGCTGAACCACTCGAAGGGTTCCGCGACGCTCGAGCTGGACGGTCCCGGCTGCTACTGGTACGGCTCGCCGGCCGGCAACGACGAGGGTCGAGGCCTGCAGGGCGCCATCGTCGTGTCCGGCGAAGTGCCGCCGGAAGCCAAGCTCGACCGACCCGCCCAGCCGCGGCCGTAGAAAGGCAGGACTCACCATGACCCTCGAATACATCGACGCCGGCAAGGCGTTCAACCACAACAAGCTCTCCAACCTGCCGCACAGCGCGCCGGACGTGACGCGCGGCGTCAACTACGAGCGCATCCTCGACGCGCGCAACGAATCCCAGAACTGGATCACGTACTACGGCGCCTACGACGGCAAGCGGCACAGCCTGCTCGACCAGATCAACGTCGACACCGTCAAGAACCTCAAGGTCGCCTGGATCCACCAGGCGAGCGCGACGGGCATGATCGCCTCCACGTCGACCTACGCCTTCGAGGCCAGCCCGCTGATGATCGACGGCGTCATGTTCGTCACCGGCTGGGACGGCTGGCTCTGGGCGCTCGACGCCCGGACCGGCGAGCAGCTGTGGCGCTACAAGCACGCGATCCCGATCGACGTGACCCTGTGCTGTGCCAACGTCAACCGCGGCTGCGCGGTGGCCAACGGCAAGGTGTACATGGTGACCCAGAACGCCCAGCTGGTGGCGCTCGACGCCACCAACGGGCAGAAGGTCTGGCAGAAGACCATCGGCGACGTGCGCGCCGGAGAGAGCGCTTCCATCGCTCCGCTGGTCGTCAAGGACACCCTCATCACCGGTTCCGCCGGTGGCGAGTACGGCGTCCGCGGGCACATCGACTGCTGGGACCTCGAGACCGGCGAGCGGCGCTGGCGCACCTACACCGTGCCGAAGCCGGGTGAGCCCGGCTCCGAGACCTGGCCCGCCGACGGCGAGGCCTGGCAGCGCGGTGGCGCGAACCACTGGGTCACCGGAACGTTCGACCCGGAGCTGAACCTCTACTACGCGGGCACCGGCAACCCGGCTCCCGACTTCGACGGCGAGGTCCGTGAAGGGGACAACCTCTACACCGACAGCGTGGTCGCGCTGGACGTCGACACGGGCGAGATCAAGTGGCACTACCAGTTCACGCCGCACGACCTGTGGGACTACGACTCCACGATGGAGATGACCCTGTTCGAGCGGGACGGCAAGAAGCTGCTGGCCCACTTCGACAAGAACGGGTACATGTTCGTCCTGGACCGCACCAACGGCGAGCTGCAGCACGTGACGCCGTTCGTCGACCGCATCGACTGGGGCGTGATCACCCGCGACGGCAAGGTGACCCCGCGCAAGTACCCGGACAAGGAAGGCGAGCCCTGCCACTTCTACCCCGGCCCCGCCGGTGCCAAGGAGTGGACGCACGCCTCCTACAACCCGGAGCACGACCTGTTCTACGTTCCGGTCGCCGACGTGGGCGCCACGGCCACCCGCCGTCGTCGCGAGTTCAAGGAAGGCATGCCCTACTGGGGTGCCGCCGTCGAGGTCGACGTCGACAACATGGCCGGGTCGGTCAGCGCGTTCGACTCCCACGGTGAGGAGAAGTGGCGCTACCGGCTGCCCTTCCCGATGGCCGCCTCGACCCTGAGCACCGCGGGCAACCTGGTGTTCGCCGGCACGCCGGCGGGCGAGTTCATGGCGCTGCACGCCGAGACCGGTGAGAAGCTCTGGAGCTTCCAGTGCGGCAGTGGTCACCACAGCAGCCCGTCGACGTGGTCCCTTGATGGCAAGCAGTACATCTCGGTCCCGGTCGGCTGGGGTGGCTGGCTCGAAGGCATCGTCCCCGGCATGTCCGGCCAGGGTCACGGTGCCGCGCTGATCACGTTCTCCCTGTGATCGGAAAGCGCAACCCGGGGTGACTTCCCGACGGTCCCCCTGACACCCGTCCGGTGATCGAGGCTCCTCGATCACCGGACGGGTTCCTTTGCGTTGCCGGGAAAATCCCTCGGTCTTTGGGAACACAACGAAAGGCGATCCGATGAGCCAGTCGTCGACACCCACCCACGACGCGGAAATCGAGCGTCTGCCGTGCTTCAACTGCGGGGAGTCCTACGAGTCCGGCGATCTCGCGCGGCACACCGAGCCGGTGCACTGCGGGCCGTGCATCGCGTGCGTCGACCGGCCCGCGTGCTTCACCTGCCGGCTCATGTACTGCGCATGCGACGTGCACAAGTTCCGCGGCTGAGCGAGCGGGGTCGGCCGGTCAGCGCAGGTCGAACCGGTCGAGCTCCATGACCTTGACCCACGCGGACACGAAGTCGCGCACGAACTTCGCGCCGGCGTCCTCGGCGGCGTAGACCTCCGAGAGCGCCCTCAGCTCGGAGTTCGACCCGAAGATGAGGTCGACCCGGCTCGCGATCCACTTCAGCTCGCCGGTGCCCCGGTCGCGGCCTTCGTAGACGACCGTCCAGACGTCGGCGTTCCGCCTCGGCGCCCACTGCGTGCCCAGGTCCAGCAGATTGACGAAGAAGTCGTCCGTCAACGTCCCGGGCGCCGAGGTGAACGCGCCCAGCGGCGACCGGCGGTGGTTGGCGCCCAGCACGCGCAGTCCGCCGACCAGCACGGCAATCTCGGGTGCGGTCAAGGTCAGCAGGTTCGCCCGGTCCACCAGCAGGTGCTCCGGCGACATCCAGAATCCGTCGCCGAGGTAGTTGCGGAAGCCGTCGGCCAGGGGTCGCAACGCGTCGAACCACTCGACGTCGGTCCAGTCCTGCGTGGCGTCGGTGCGCCCGGGGCGGAACGGGACGTCGACGACGTGGCCGGCGGCCGCGGCGGCGTGTTCCACCGCGGCGCACCCGCCGAGCACGATCAAGTCGGCCAGCGAAATCCGTTTGCCCGACGGCTGCGCGGCGTTGAACCGCTCCTGGATCGCCTCCAGCACGGGCAGGACGACGGCCAGCTGCTCCGGTTCGTTGACCGCCCAGCCGCGCTGCGGCTCGAGCCGCAGCCGCGCCCCGTTCGCCCCACCGCGCTTGTCGCTGTCGCGGTACGTCGACGCCGAGGCCCACGCCGTGGCGACGAGCTGCGCGACCGTCAGACCCGAATCGAGGACCTCGCGCTTGAGAGCCGCGACGTCGGCCGCGTCCACGAGCTCGTGGTCCGGCTCCGGGACCGGGTCCTGCCAGATCAGCCGTTCCGCCGGGACGAGCGGCCCCAGGTAACGCTCGATCGGGCCCATGTCGAGGTGCGTCAGCTTGAACCAGGCCCGCGCGAACGCGTCCTCGAACTCGTCCGGATGCTCCAGGAACCGCCGGGAGATCGACTCGTAGACCGAGTCCTCCTGCAGGGACAGGTCCGTGGTCAGCATGACCGGGTGGTGCTTCTCGTCCGGGTCGTACGGGTCCGGCACGGTGCCCTCACCCTGGCCGTCGGCCGGGATCCACTGCCACAGCCCGGCCGGGCTGAGCTCGACGTCCCACTTGTACTCGAACAGCGTCTCGAAGAAGGTGTGGTCCCACGTCACGGGCGTGCGCGTCCACATCCCCTCCAGTCCGCTGCTCGTGGTGTCGGGGCCCTTGCCGGTGCCGTGCTCGTTGGCCCAGCCCAGGCCTTGCGCGGTGAGCGGCGCGGCTTCGGGGTCGGGACCGAGGCGCACGGCCGGGTCCACCAGCCCGTGGGTCTTGCCGAACGTGTGGCCGCCGGCGATCAGCGCGACCGTCTCCTCGTCGTTCAGGCCCATCCGCCGGAACGTCTGCCGGATGTCGCGGGCCGCGAGCACCGGGTCGGGGTTGGTGGCGGGGCCTTGGGGGTCGACGTAGATCAGCCCCATGTCGCTGGCCGCCAGCGGTTCGTCGAGGTCACGGCGGCCGCTGTGCCGGTCGTCCGCCAGCCACTTGCGTTCCGGCCCCCAGTACGTCTCGTCGGGCACCCACACCTCGGCCCGCCCGCCGCCGAACCCGAAGGTCTTGAAGCCCATCGACTCCAGTGCCCGGTTGCCGGCGAAAACCATCAGGTCCGCCCAGGAGATCCTGCGCCCGTACTTCTTCTTGACCGGCCACAACAACCGGCGAGCCTTGTCCAGGTTGCGGTTGTCCGGCCAGCTGTTCAACGGGGCGAACCGTTGCATCCCGGCGCTCGCACCGCCTCGGCCGTCGCTGACCCGGTAGGTCCCCGCGGCGTGCCAGGCCATGCGCAGCACGAGGGGGCCGTAGTGCCCGAAGTCGGCGGGCCACCAGTCCTGCGAGGTCGTGAGCACCTCGTCGACGTCACGCGCCAGCTCGTCGAGGTCCACCGTCGCGAACTGCGCCGCGTAGTCGAAATCCGCGTCCAGCGGGTTGTCCGCGGGCTGGTTGCGGTGCAAGGTCTTCAAGTCGAGCCGGTTCGGCCACCAGTCGTTGGGGTTGCCGCTCGCCGTGGGGTGGTTGCGCCGCCGGGCCGGCTGTGACTCTTCCAGGACCCGGTCGTAGGTGCGGTAGACGTGGGTGTCGGGATTCTCGGGCATGGAGGTCCTCCCCGGCCGCGCCGATCAGTCGAACACCAGCGGGAGCAGGATCGCGGCGCCGAGCAGCGAGATACCGCAGACCAGGTCGGCGCGGATCCGGATGACCTTGGCGGCCATCCGCCCGACGAAGAGTCCGGCCAGCGACATGATCACCGTCATGGCGCCGAAGGCCACCATGGGGACGATGAGGGAGAACCCCGCGATCCCCAGGCCCGCACCCGCCACGAAGTTGTCGATGCTCAGCGAAAGCGGCATCCCGAAGAGCGTCACCCACGGGTGGTCCAGGTCTTCCTCCGCCGGCTCCGGGTGCCGGATCGCTCCGACGATGAAGTAGACGCCGTACAAGCCGAGCGCGGCCGCCCCGACGTAGTCCGCCCAGTCGCCGAGGAAGTCGCCCAGGAAGTGGCCGATCAAGCCGCCCAGCAGCGGACTCACGGCGTCCCACACCCCGAAGACGAGGGCGACCTGCACGGCACGACGCCAGCCGAAGGGAATGGTGCCGATGGCGATCGACGAGCGGAAGTTGTCGAGACTGAGGCCGAAGGCAAGCGCTATCAACGGAAGGAATTCAAGAGACACCCGAACCACCTCAACAGATCAACCAGGGTTCACCGGGGAGGGAGACTGCGCACAAGAATCGATTCTCGGCAGGCACTGTTTTCAGCGTGCGACACAAGGCCCCGGCGCGAACGGTTCACTCGCTCCGGGGCCTTGCGGCGACACAGACGTAGCCCGGCCGCGGACTTCGGCCGGCTGCCGCGGCTACGAGAAATCAAGCGGCACGGGCCGTGGAGCCCGGCTGTCAGCCCCGGTAGAAGTAGCCGGTGGCCTCAGCGCACACCTCGACGACCGTGTACTCCGGAGTTTCCCACTGCATGTTTTCCTCCTCAGCTGTTGGCTGCGCCCGGCGACTGAGCCAAAACCGGACATTCGTGATCCGCGCAATTTCGCGGACAACGTCACGAAATTTCGCGGTCATGAAAGAGCATCATCGATTTAACGCAGTTGTCGCAACCGACCTTGAACCAGTGGTCGGGAACCGGTGTCGAACGGCGCCCCGAGGCCGACGAGTGGAGGGGCCACGCTCACCGACGGCACCCCGCGCGACAGCCGTCCCAACCACCCGGACACGCCGTCGACCTGCGAGAACCTGGCCACGAGCGGAGCATGTCGAGCCCCGCGGTCCGGGCACACTCCAGAAACAGGCTACGAGTCCGCGAGCGAGGACGTCAACTGTCCCATCGAATATCCTCATGCCCGTCCGGCAAATAACGAAGGACCGATTCACAAATCCGGAATTAGACTGTTCTCGTGCGAATTTATCTTGGCTCCGATCACGCCGGACTCGAACTCAAGAACCACTTCGTCAAAAGGCTCACGGAACTCGGCCACGAGGTGATCGACGTCGGCCCCGCGACCTACGACGCGAATGACGACTACCCACCGTTCTGCGTCGAGGCGGCGCGGCGCGTGGTCGCCGACGAAGGCAGTCTCGGTCTCGTCATCGGCGGTTCCGGGAACGGGGAACAGATCGCCGCGAACAAGGTGCCCGGCGCCCGGGCCGCGCTGACCTGGAACGTCGACACGGCGAAGCTGGCCCGGCAGCACAACAACGCGCAGCTGGCCGGCATCGGCGCCCGGATGCACACCGTCGAGGAGGCCGAGCGCATCGCGGACGCGTTCCTCGGCACCGAGTTCGAGGGCGGCCGCCACCAGCGCCGGATCGACCTGCTGGCCGACTACGAGCGCACGGGCGAACCGCCCGCGTTGCCCGGACAGTGACCTCAGAGGAGCCCGAGCTGCCGTTCGATCTCGCCCCACCGGCCTTCGTCGTCGGAGAGCGCACGACCGGCGTCGCGAGCAGCCCACGCCGTGGTGACGACTGACCGCAAGGCCTGGCCGTCGTCGCCGCCGTTCGGCATTCGGGGGACGGCGTCGGGCCCGAGGTCGACGACCTGCTCGCCCGAGTCGGCGGACAACGCCAGGGCGGGTTCGTGCAGTCCGCTCAGATCGGCGGCCACATACGTCGGACGCGCGGCTCGCTCGGCGAACGCCAGGTCCCGGAGCCGGGATATCCCGGTCAGGACGAAGAGCGAGTCGAGGCCGGCCGCGTTGGCGCCCTCGATGTCGGTCTCCAGCCGGTCCCCGCACACCAGGGTGTCCGGCCGATCGGTACCGAGCCGGGCGCGGGACAGGTCGAACAGGGCGGCCTGCGGCTTGCCGACGACGTGGGGCGCGGCGTCGACCGCCGTCTGCACCAACGCGACCAGCGCGCCGTTGCCGGGCGCCTCTCCGTACGGCGTGGGCAACGTGAGGTCGACGTTCGTGGCCACCCAGGTGACTCCGGTGCCGACGAGGTGGCCCACCTCCGCGAGCTCGGTCCAGGTGACGTCGGATCCCAGCCCCTGCACCACGGCCTCGACGGGTCCGCCGCTCAGATCCGCGACGCGGATCGGCGTCAGGCCGGCTTCGGCGAGCGCCTGGGCGACGCCCGGCCCGCCCACCGCGCACACCCGCGTCCCCGGAGCCAGCTGCCGCGCCAGGTGGGCCGCGGCCGCCTGCGAACTGTTGACGACCGACCAGCCGCGCGGGGCGATCCCCAGGCCGCGCAGGTGGTTGCCCACGTCTTCGGGAGGGCGCGACGCGTTGTTGGTGGCGAACACGACCGGGACGCCGTCCGCCGTCACCCGGTTCAAGGTCTCCACCGCCCGGGGGACGGCGTCCGCGCCGCGGTAGACCACGCCGTCGAGATCGCAGATCAGGCCGCGGTAACCCGTGATGAGGGGCTCGTACCCGCTCATGCGGATCGGTGCTGGGTTTTGACGATCCGCGCCGTTTCCGGCCGCGAACACAGCACAATGGACTGTGTCGTGGTCCGGCCGGCGTGCTGCTGCACCCCGCGCAGCACCTCGCTGCCGGTCACCCCGGTGGCGCAGAACAGAATGCGCTCGCCACGGACCAGGTCGCCGGTGTGGAGAACGTCGTGGCGGGTGCCGGAGCCGTCCGACCGCAACCGCGCCTGCACCGACCCGCCGAGGCAGGACAGGGCAGCCGCGGCGATGACCCCCTCCGCCGCGCCCCCGGTGCCCAGCAAGACGTCCACCGGGCTCTCGGGGCGGGCCACCGCCATCGCACCTGCGATCTCGCCGCCCTCGATCAAGTGCACGCGCGCACCCGCGTCGCGGATTTCGTGCACGAGTTCCCGGTGCCAGGGCCGGTTGAGCACGGCGACGACGACGTCCGAGACCCGGCCGCCCTTGGCCGAGGCGACCGCGCGCAGGTTCTCGCTCACCGGGCGGTCGAGCTCGACGACGCCGGCGCACTCGGGACCTACGACCAGCTTCTCCATGGCCACATCCGGCGGCGGGTCGTACAACGCTCCACGCTCGGCCACCGCGACCGCCGCGAGCGCGTTCGGCACGTCCCTGGCCACGGAAAGCGCTCCGTCACCCGCGTTGATCGCGACGTCGCAGGCCGGCCCGGCTCCGGAGCCGACCACATCCCCCTTGACCAGTCGCTTCCCGTCCTCGCCGAGCACCACGACGCCACGCATCGGCACCGACCCGATCACGTTGTGCATCGCCTCGACGGCGGCGGCCTTGCCGCTGATCTCGTCACCGTGCCCGACCCACCTGGCGGCCGCGAGCGCGGCGGCTTCGGTGACCTGCACGAGTTCGAGCGCAAGGGCGTGATCGAGTCCGTCGACGCCGGTGCCCCATTCCATGGTTTCCATGAACCTCAATCCCCTCGGACTGGTCGGTGAAGATGGCTGTCGTGAACACGGAACCGAGGGCGACCGGACCGGCAGACCACCTCATCGATCCGGTCGCCCTCTTCAGGAAGGCGCCGACCGCCGGCACCGCGGGCGGCGCCCCGGCTCGAGCGCTCAGCGGGCAGCGGCGTTCGCGACGGCCCGGTCCGAGAGCACCTGCTGGGCCGCGGCCCGTTTGCTCTCGTCGCCCCGCCACGTCTCCAGAGCCGGCCCGACCAGCGCCCGGCCGAACGAGTAAGTGAGCTCCCACGGCAACGGGTCGAGCTTCTGCATCGCCCCGAGGTGTTCGGTCGCCAGCTCCGGGCTTTGCCCACCGGAGAGGAAGGCGATGCCCGGCACGGACGCCGGCACCGTCGCGCGCAGAGTGTCCACTGTGGCCTTCGCGACGTCGGCGACCGAGGGCTGCTCTCCGCTGCCGGACCCGGCGACGACCATGTTGGGCTTGAGGACGATGCCATCGAGCTGCACCCGCATCAGGTCGAGCTCCTCGAACAGCACCTCCAGAACGGACGTCGTCACCTGCCGGCACCGCGCCAGCGAGTGGGAACCGTCCATCAGCACCTCGGGTTCCACGATCGGCACCAGGCCGCCTTCCTGGCACAGGCCCGCGTACCGCGCCAACGCGTGCACGTTCGCGTGCACCGCGCGCTCCGACGGCACGTTGTCGCCGATCGTGATCACGGCGCGCCACTTGGCGAAGGTCGCGCCGCCTCGCACATAGTCCGCGACGCGTTCGCGCAGCCCGTCGAGCCCTTCGGTGATCTTCTCGTCCGACGCGCCGGCCAGCGGCTTCGCTCCGGTGTCGACCTTGATCCCGGCGAGGATCCCCAGATCGTCGAGGAACTCCGGGAACGTGCGCCCGTTGGTCACTTTCTGGTGGAAAGTCTCGTCCGCGAGAATGACGCCGCTGATCGATTCCGCGAGGCGGGGAGTCGTCACGATCAGTTCGCGGTAGACCCGGCGGCTTTCCTCCGACGGCTCGACCCCCACCTTCTCCAGGCGGGAAGACATCGTCCCGATGCTTTCGTCGGCAGCGAGAATACCGCGCCGGTTGGAGACGAGCGTGCGCGCGATTTTGTTCAGTGCTGACATCTACCTTGCTCCTCCTGCGAATCGACCGACGGTGACCGTCGTATTACGTTTTCGTGGTGGTTTTCGCGACCGCGAGCCCACTGCCGTTGACTTTCTGCCCAGGCACGAATACCGGCATCGGACTTCCTTTCGAAGCCGCGATCTCCACCAGTTCCCGCGCGTACTCCGGAAGCTCGCGGCGCTCACTCCACGCCGCGTAGATCGGTTTCGCCGGCATTTCCTGGTCAACTGCCACCAGGTGCAGCCGGCCGTCCGCGAGTTCGGACCGCACGGTGGAAATGTTCAGCACGGTCACCCGCTGGCTCGTCGCGACCGCCTGCTTGATCGCGGCGCTGGAGGGAAGTTCGACGTAACTGCGCGGGGCGCGCGCAGTCACCAGCAGCTCGTCCGTGAACTCCCGCAGCCCCGAGCCGCGCTCGCGCAGGACGAGTGGCGCGGCCGCCAGCTCCCGCACGGTCAACGGCCGGGTCCTCCTGGCCCACGGGTGCTTCGCGCCGACCACCACGGCCAACCTGTCGTCGCAGATGTACCGGGTGACCATGTCGTCGCCGAACTGCTTCTGCACGTGACTTCCAGCCTGGCACCAGCCATCGATGAACGCGAGGTCGACGTGGCTCGCCCGGATCAGCCGGCGCAGCTCGTCGATGCTGCCGGTCTGCACCTCCACCCGGGCCTCGCCGAACGAGAACCCGGAGCGGTTCAGCCACTCGGGGATCAAATGCTCGGAAACGCCCGGGCTGGCCGCGACCCGCAGCCGCTTCGCCTCCGCGGCCGGAGCCCCGGATCCGAACTCCAGCAACTCCCGCGCGGCACTCATCACGTTGCGGGCGTACTTCGCCAGCATTTCTCCTTCTTCGGTGAGCTTCGAACCGGTGGGAGAACGCTCCAGCAGCCGAAGACCGAGACGGCGTTCCATCGCGCTGATCCGGATACTGGCGGCGGACTGGGAAAGACTGTGCGCCTGCGCGGCCTTTCCCACACTGCCGTGACTTTCCACGGACAGCAGGAGATCGAGGTCGGCGAGCTGAGGCATCTTTGACGGAAGAACCACGATTCCACCTTTCGCTCGACCGAAATGCAGTTGTCGGCTACACCGGCGGCTCCCGGTGTGCAACGAGCGTGCCCGGCCTCGGATTGCGTGGTCAATCTGTTCGACACGAACGCGCGCCGTGCGGACATGAACGGTGTGCACCACGCCACATACGGGCGTTCGGCTCAATCGGGTGGCGGCGAAGAGACCGTGAACTGCACCCGTTCGGCAATCTCAACACGACGGACTGCCGGCCGTCAAGGGACTCGAGTTCCCCTTCGTGGCAGCACCGGCACCGTTCGTCCTGGATTCACCGCCATTCGTTCGCCCTGGCTTGCCGCAATTTCGTCGCGGCGACCATAGTTCGGCGACGAAGTTCTGGATTCCGGGCCGCAGCTGCTTTCTCCCGGGAGAACCGTAACAGTTTTGTTCCCTTTCTCGCCGTCGCGGTGTTCGGCCGAGTCCGCGGGCGGGACTCCTGCTGGCGCAAGGTTCCGGCCTGCACAGAGCACCGGGACCTTGCGCCATCCACCTTGTTGCCGGGCTCAGCGCGCCGCGTCACACGCCCGCGCGGCGCGCATGAGCGCCAGCTCGGCCCGCTCCTCGCGGACGACCTTGCGCACGTTCTCGGGCAGCCGCCCGCTCTCGAGCAAGAGATCCGTGCGCGCCAGCACGACGTCCTCCCTGGTCGTGAACCGCGGGAAGAGCCCCCGGGCGAACGCCACCGCGAACCCAGGCTCGTCGGCGCGGTTCTCCAGCGCCCGCAGGTAGCGGTCCGCGTACGGGGTGAGCAAGTCCTCCTGCCCCGGTTGCCGTAGCCCCGCCATGACGGCTTTCCGTTCCGCGAGCGAGAAACCCTCGCCGAACACCCGCGTCCAAGCTTCTTCTTTGGCGGCCCGGGTTGGCCGTGCGGCTTCCGCCGTCAAGGCGTTCCTGCCTCCGTTGTCCCCCGGATCGGCCTCCCGCGCGACGCGCAACACTCCGTCGATGTCGCCCCCGGTCGAGGCCAGCCGGACCACCGCGCGCCACCGCAGGTCCCGATCCACTTCCAGGTCCGGCCACGGCGACCGGCCGCGCACGAGGTCGCCCAGCAGACCGTGATCCCGGCTGACGTCGACGAGAGCCCGGGCGAAAACCAGCCGGCGGTCACTGCCGAGCGCCGCGGTGGCCAGCTGCGCACGCACCCGGCGTGCCACGGCTTCGAGCAGCCGGTCCCGGTCGGCCGGGTCCCCGTAGAGCTCGACCGCCCGCACCGCACGCTCCACAAGTGCTTCCAGGACACCGATATCGCTCTCCAGGACGCCGTGGGTGAGCACGGCCGCGGCATAGGTGCGGGCGGGCAGGCGCGCGTCGAGCACGTCGTCCCACAGCGCACCCCACACGACGGCCCGCGTCCGCCGATCGTCCAGTGTGGACAGATCACGCAAGGCGGCCCGCCGAGACCGCGGGTCCAGCCTGACCTTCACGTGGCTCACCGCGTCGTCGTTGGGCACGATCAGTTCTCCGGCGAAGTCACGGGCGCCCCCGCGAGGACCCAGCGACACGTGCTCCCGATGCCGCAGCACCAGCTCGCCCTCGTGTTCGTCGAACGCGGCGACGCGCACCGTCAAGTGCCGTGCCTCCGGATCGGGAACCTGCACCACACGGCCGCGAACGACCTCGACCGTGTCGACTCCATTCCGCAGCAGCCATTCGTCGACCCACCGGTCCACGTCCTCGTCGGACACCTTCCGCAGCGCGGCCACGAAGTCGTCAAGGCCCGCGTTGCTCCACGCGTGCGTCCGCAGGAAGGTCCGCACGCCGGCGACGAACGTTTCCCAGCCCACGCGCGAAGCGAGGTCGTGGAGCACCGCCGCGCCCCGCAGGTAGACGATCGGGCCGAGGTTCGACCGCGCGGCGTCGGTGTCGGCGGTTTCCACCCGGATCGGGTGGCGGGTGGGCAGCCGGTCGGCGTGCCGGGCCGCCGGCAGGGCGTGGTGGGTGAACGCGGTCCAGCCTTCCCCGTGCGGCGTTGCTTCGGCCTGCGCGACAACGGCCATCATCGTCGCGAAAGCCTCGTTCAGCCAGAGGTCGTCCCACCAGCGCATCGTCACGTAGTCGCCGAACCACATGTGCGCCATCTCGTGCAGCAGGACCTCGGCCCGATGTCGCCGAGCTTCCGCCGTGACGCGGTGCTGGAACACGAACCGCTCGTTGAGCGTCACGCAGCCCGGGTGTTCCATGCCGCCGAACGCGTACTCGGGCGCGAAGACGTGGTCGTACTTGGCGAACGGGTACGGCAGGTCGAACAACTGGCGGAAGAAGTCGAGCCCACGCCCGATCACGGCGAAGAGCTCGGGTGCGTCGCGGGTGAGGTCCGCGAAGAGCGAGCCACGCGCGTACAGCGCCAGCGGCACTTCCCCGTGGCTTGACCGCAGCCGGCGGAACGGGCCGGCGGCGAACGCCACCAGGTACGGCGGCAGCGGTGGCGTGCGGCCGAACCGCCACGTCGAGCGCTCGCCGGCCGTCGGTGGCTCCTCGGGATCGGTGTTGGCGACCACGACCCAGCCGGCCTCGGCCGTGACGGTCAGATCCACTGTGGCCTTCAGGTCGGGCTGGTCGAAGCACGCGTACACTCGGTGCGCCGCGAAGGGTTCGAACTTGGTGTGCACGTAGACCCGGCCGTCGAGCGGGTCCTGGAACCGGTGCAGCCCCTCACCGGTTCGCGAATACTCGGCGAACCCGGTCACGCGCACCGTGTTCGCGCCGGGCCGCACGGCCAGCCGGACGCGCGACCCTTCGTGCGCGCCCGGCTCCAGCTCACGGCCGTTGCACTCGACCGACTCGACTTGCCCCGCGAAGTCGAGGAAGACGAACGCGTCCCCGGACCGCGCGTGGAAGCGGACCACCGTGCTCGTTGCGAACTTCCACGCGCCGACAGTCAGGTCGAGCGCCACCGCGTAGTGGACGTCGGAGACCTCGGCCGAACGCGCTGCCGCCTCGGCCTCCGTCAGCTTGTCGCCTGACGCGGCCCCGCCGTCGACCGGCATCCGTCAGGGCCGGCGCGCCGACACCGTCGGGCGGCGGTACACCAGGCTCCCTGCCGGGACCGTCTCCTGATTGGCGCGAACGAGCGCGTCCTGCACCAGGTGGTGATCGGGCGAGTGCATGCACACGGGATCGGTGCGCCCCGCGTCACCGGTCAACGCGAACGCCTGGCACCGGCAGCCGCCGAAGTCGAGTTCCTTGCGCGGACAGCTCTGGCACGGATCGGGCATCCACTCCGTGCCGCGATAGGCCTGGAACGCGTCGGACTTCGCCCAGATCCACGCGAGGTCGTGGTCGCGAACCGAGGCGAAGGTCATCGTCGTGATCTCCGCGGCCACCGGGCACGGGTAAACGGTGCCGTCGGGCGCGACGGTCAGCGCGTTCTGCGCCCAGCCGCCCATGCACGGCTTCGGGTAGGGCTCGTAGTAGTCCGGGATAATCCAGAGGAGCTCCATGCTCTCGCCGAGCTCGGCCTTCCGGCGTTCGTAGACGCCGACCGCGTCGTCGAGCTGGGCCTTGGTCGGCATCAGCAGATCGCGGTTGCGCAGGGCCCAGCCGTAGTACTGGGAGTTCGCGAGTTCCAGCCGCTCGGCGCCCCACGACACGCAGACGTCGATGATCGCGTCGAGCCGGGACAGGTTCATCCGGTGCAGGACCACGTTCATGTTCAACGGCAGGCCCGCGTCACGGATGATGCGTGCGGCGGCTTCCTTCTTGTCGAAGCGTTTGCTCGCCGCGACCAGGTTGGTCGACTCGGCGGCGTCGCCCTGGATGCTCAGCTGAGCGCTGTTGAGGCCGGCTTCGACGAGCGACTTCGCCCGGCTTTCGGTGAGCCCGAGGCCGCTGGTGATCAGGTTCGTGTACAGGCCGAGGCGCCGGCACTCGGCGACCAGCGTCTCCAGGTCGCCGCGGACGAGGGGTTCGCCGCCCGAGAAGTGCACCTGCACCACGCCGAGGTCGTTGGCCTCGCGGATCACCCGCAGCCAGTCCTCGGTCGCCAGCTCGTCCTGCCGGTCGAGCAGCTCCAACGGGTTCGAGCAGTACACACAGTGCAACGGACACTGGTGCGTCACCTCGGCCAGCAGGCCGTACGGCTGCGGTGTGCCGTTCACGAGACCACCACCCAACCTCGTCCGCGCGCATCCTGGAGGAACGTCATCACGTCGTTCGCGAGATCGGCGGCCTCGAAATCCTGTTCGAGCTGTTCGACCAGCTGCCGCACGGTCCGGCTGCCGTCGCACAGCCCGAGGATCGCCGCCCCGGACTTGTTCAGCAGCACGACCCGCTCCGGCAACAGGAGCAGTTCCACGTCACGGACGTTGTCGTGCTTGAGCATCGCTTTGGTCGCCAGCTTCGGAATGGCCGTCAAGTCGGATTCGTCCATCACGAACTCTTGCTGTACGCGAGCTCCACGGCATCCAGCAGGCTCCAGAGGACGTCACACTTGAACTCCAGGGCTCGGGCGCACGCGTCCTGCTGTTCCCGCGACTTCGCGTGGGTGAGCACCAGGTCGAGCAGGTGCGCGATGTCCTTCGGCTGCTGGGTGAGCCGCGCCCGGAAGTACTCCAGGCCTTCCGAGGCGATCCACGGGTAGTGGTGCTCGACGTCGGTGATCCGCCGGCTGAGCAGATCCGGCGCGAACAGTTCGGTCAGCGCCGACGCCACGGCCTCCAGCCACGGCTTCTGGCGGCAGAAGTCCACATAGGCGTCAACGGCGAACCGCACCCCGGGCAGCACCGTGTCGGTGTCGAACAACGCTTCGCGGCTCAGGCCGACGGCCGCGCCGAGCCGGATCCACTTCTCGAGACCGCCCTCGTCTCCCGTGCGCCCGTCGTGGTCGATGATGCGCTGGATCCACTGGCGCCGGTCCTCCCGGCCGGGGAGCTTGGTCAGGATGAACGCGTCCTTCTTCGGCAGGTTCATCTGGTAGTAGAAGCGATTGCGCACCCAGCCGCGGAACTCTTCCTCGGTCAGCGTGCCCGAGTGCATCCGCTCGTTGAACGGGTGCAGATGGTGGTACCGCTTTTCTCCGATGGACCGCAGGTGCGCCTCGAACTCCTCGGCAGACCACGGGTTCATACTTCCACCTCCAAGCCGGCTCGGCCGATCTCGATGCCCAAGTCCGTGACCCAGCGCCGTTCCGGGGACTCTTCGTCGAGAATCGGGTTGGTGTTGTTGATGTGCGTGTAGATCTTTCGCTTCGCGGGCAGTGCGGCCAGCGCGCGGGCCGAGCCGTCGTCACCGCTGACGGGCATGTGGCCCATGGAGCGGCCGGTCCGGCTTCCCGCGCCCTGGCTGGACATCTCGTCGTCCGTCCAGAACGTGCCGTCCACGAAAACGCAGTCGGCCGACCTCACCTGGGCGGCGAACTTGTCGTCCCACTTGGGCAACGTCGGCGCGTACACCGCGATCCCGCCGGTTTGCTTGTCCTCCAGGCGGTAGCCCACCTCCCACTCCGACGACGGGCCGCGAAGCTGGGACTCCCCGACGTAGCGCGGCGCCTTGGACCCGGTCAGGAAGGGGGTCACGCGCAGCCGGTCGTCCAGGTCCAGCGGCTTGCCGACGTCGACCTGGGACCAGGTGAGGTTCGCGTAGTCGCTGAGCAGTTCGCAGACCGGGAACCACAGGGTCAGCGCTTCCAGCACGGGGTATGTGCCGTACACCGTCAGCGAAGACTCCTCGCGCAGCATCAGCAGGCCGATCGTGTGGTCGAACTCCGCGTCCGTCAGCAGAACACCGGCGACCGGCGTCTTCCTGATCTCCGGGCCGGGGTGCAACGCGGGATCCGCCGCGATCTGGTGGTGGACGTCCGGGGTCGCGTTGAGCAGGAACCACTGCTCGCCGTCTCCGGAGATCGCGATCCCGGCGTGTGCCGTCGCGGCTTCAGGCTTGGCCCGGGCCTTGCGGCAGCCGGCGCAAGCGCAATTCCACTGCGGATAACCGCCACCGGCCGCGGCTCCGAGGCAATGTATGAACACCGTCCGAAATCAATCCGTCAATACCGGCATGGGCCGGCGTCGGAGCACGCCTCGAGCAGCACGGAATAACGCGTTTCCCACCTCATGGCGTCCTCCCTCACATTCGACCTCGGCAACGGCCGGACAAAATCAGGCACCGTTGCCCGTCGAGGGTTCGGCCAGGGCGGCCTTCTGCTAACGTCGCCCTGAACCCGGCTTGTTCTTTTCCCAGCTTCTTCGCCGGCGCCTGCCCTGGCAACCAATCGCGAACGACCGGCACCGAATCACTGACGAACGGCCGCCGCGCCTCCACGAGCGGAGTGCCGCACAGCCAGTACCGGGAACCCCCGCCGGAAATGGCCCTTGACCTGCCGATGTTCGGCGCTTGGCCGCACCACACGGGCCGGGGCCCCACGCCGAAGCCGGCCGCCGAGCCCTCCTGACCAGGGCCGAGCTGCGCATGTCCGGCAAACATGGGTATTTGTTGTGCGCATTGGGGGATTGTGTTTTTGCATGTCGTGGGGTGTTGCTGGTGGTGGGGCAGGTGGGGATTGTTGTGGGGGTCAATTTGTTGGCTGGTTGTGAGGAGTGGGTTGTGCGGTTGCAGGTGGCGTTGGATGTGCTGGATCTGCCGGCGGCGTTGACGTTGGCGAATCAGGTGGCCGAGCATGTGGATATTTTGGAGTTGGGGACGCCGTTGGTGAAGGCGGCGGGGATCGGTGCGGTGAGCGCGATCAAGGCGGCGCATCCGGACAAGCTGGTGTTCGTGGACTTGAAGACCGCCGACGCGGGTGAGCTGGAAGCGGCGCTGGCGTTCGAGGCGGGCGCGGATCTGGTCACCGTGATGGGTGCGGCCGATGACGACACCGTGCGTGGTGCGGTGGCGGCGGGACGCAAGTACGGCAAGCAGGTGGTGGCGGACATGATCACCGTGGTCGAGGGCCGCGTCGCACGGATCCGGGAAGTCTCCAAGTTGGGTGTGTCCTTTGTGGAGATCCACGCCGGCCTGGACGAGCAGGCCCGCCCGGGTTACACGATCGACACGCTGCTGGAGGACGGGCGTGAGGCGGGTGTGCCGTTCTCCATCGCGGGCGGCATCAAGATCGACACCATCGGCGCCGTCCGCGACGCCGGAGCCACCGTCGCGGTGGCCGGGGGTGCGATCTACAACGCCGCCGACCCGGGCGCCGCGGCCAAGGAACTCAAAAAGCGCGCCACCGCCGCCTGACCGGCCACGTCGGGAGACTTGACGAGAGAGAGGAGTCGGCGTGAAGGGCAAAGAGTCCGGTGCTCGATCCGGAGCACCAGCCGCGCGGAACACCTACTGCGCCTTGCTGATGCAGGCCTCGGAGGTGCTGCGCCTGCGCTACGTGCAGTGCACTCAGGACACCACCCTGTCCCCCACCGCGGCGAGCGAACTCGCCGCCGTCTTCGAGGGCCTCGCCAAGGGCCATCCCGACTTCGACCAGATCGACCCCAAAGAAGCGATCGCCCTGGCCCACCGCCTCATCGACGACGACCACCCCGAGCTGTCGGCTCTGTGGCCCAGAACCGTCTGAAGCGGCTTTCCCCTTCCGGGGAGACCACCCGCCACAGACGGCCCCGCCACTGCACCCACCGCCGACAACCCAGCTCGGCACCGGGGCCGTGGGCGACGCCACCGCGTCTCGCGGGATCGGCCGATCACCGACCGGTGGACCACCCAACCCAACGCCGGCAATCAGCTCGGCACGGAAACCGGGTGACACCACCGCATCTGGGCACGTCCGGCTGATCACGGACCGCCGCGCCACCTCGACCCGGCGCCGACAACCCGGCTCGGCACGGAAAGCGTTGGTGCCACCACGTCACGACCGGCCGATCACAGGACCGCCGCCCGACCCGACCGCACTCGAGGATCATTCGCAGCTCAACGAGGAGTACACGATGTCCACTGCCGTTGCCACCGAAGTCGAAGCCCCGCCGCGGCCCGCGGTGGTGGGTGACCCCGCCATGATCGGCGTGCCCACCTTCATCGTCGGCGCGATCGCGCTCGGCCTGGTGCTGACCGGGTACGTCCCGGCGAGTGCCGTCGGCGCCTCGATCGCGGTCATCCTGCCCGCGACCGGCCTCGGCCAGCTCGTCGCCGCCGTGTGGGCGCTGTCGCTGGGCCAGAACGCCGTCGCCTCCGTGTTCGGCATCTTCACCGGGTTCTGGATCAGCTACTCGGCACTGGTGCTCGGCCTGGCCCACAACTGGTTCGGCATCACGCCGGACGCCGCGGTCGCCACCCAGGGCGTGTTCCTCATCGCCTGGCTCATCACGATCGTCCTGCTGACCCTGGGCACCCTCCGGCTGCCCGCCGCGTTCACGGTGCTGTTCGTACTGATCGACCTCGCACTCGCCCTCGTGTTGTACGGCACCGTGGGCAACGCTCCGGGCGCCGCCACCGCGGGCGGCTACGTCACGTTCGCCTTCACCGCCGTCGGCGTCTACCTCTACCTCGGCGCGATGTCCGCCGCCACGGGCGGCAAGGGCCTGCCGCTGGGCCGCCCGGTACTGACCTGACCCGACCCCGGGCGGGCGTGACTCTCACCGCCCACCCGGCGGTGGTCGACGGACCACCGCGAGCAGACCCCGCCCCGACACGGCCCCGGGCGGGGTCTGCTGCGTCCACGCGGTTGGACAACACCCGGACAGCAAGAAACCCCCTGCAATGCAGAGGGTTTCTTGGTACTGCTGTCTCAACCAGACGTGCGCCCGAAGGGATTCGAACCCCTGACCTTCTGATCCGTAGTCAGATGCTCTATCCAGCTGAGCTACGGGCGCTTGTTCAGTTGTTAATCTAGCACCTGCCGAAACAGGCACCAGCGGAGGCTCCGGGATTTGAACCCGGGAGGGGGGGTTACCCCCAACCGCATTAGCAGTGCGGCGCCATAGACCAGACTAGGCGAAGCCTCCTGGGCCTTAACGACCACTGCCCAGATAGCTTACACACCCCCCAAAACCCCGCGAAGGCACCCCCCGAAAGTGAAGATCAGCGTTGCAGCAACCGCCGCAACCAGGGGGAACGGCCGCCGAGGCCCTCGGCTTCGAAGGTGGCCACGCCGACGCGCGGGAGTTCGCGCACGCCGGGGTACACGAGGTACCGCGGGACCCACCGCGGCTGGAACTTGGCGTTGAAGCGGTACAGGCTCTCGATCTGGATCCACCGCGAGAAGAAGTGCAGGACCTTCGCCGAGATACGCGCCACCGGACCCGCGCCGATGCGCTGGCCCTGTTCCATCAGCGACCGGAACGCGGCGAAGTTCAGCGAGACGTGGTCGATGTCGTGCTCGCGCGAATAGACCAGCAGCTCGGAGATCATCAGCTCGTTCACGCCGTTGTCGGCCGAACGGTCCCGCCGCATCACATCCAGCGACAGCCCCCGCGCGCCCCACGGCACGAACTGCAGCACTCCGCGTACGCGGCCGCCCTGTTCCGCCGTCACGATCACCGAACCGGGGTCGCCCATGCGCCCCAGGGCCATCGAGAAGCCGCGTTCGGTCTCGGTGCCGCGCCACGCCGCGGCCAGCAGCACCAGCTCGTCCAGCTCTCCCGGCCGCAGGTCCTCCGCCCGCCGCACCAGCACCTTGTACCCCGCCCGGCGCGTCCGCGAAACCGCCTGGCGGACGCCACGCATCATGCGGCCGTCCAGCGTGAAGCCGGCCGTGTCGACGATGGCCTCGTCACCGATCTCCAGCACCTCCAGCCCGAAGCGCGCCCACACCGTCGCCCCGAGCTCCGACGCGCCCATCGCCGCCGGCACCCACGCGTTGCGCTTGCAGATCTCCAGGTACTCCTCGATCGCGCCCGGCCAGGCCTCGTGGTCGCCCAGCGGGTCGGCCGACGTGAGCGCGACGCCGGCGATCACGCGGTACGTCACCGCCGCCTTGCCCGTCTTCGAGAACACCGCGAACTTGTCGCGCCGCAGCGCGAAGTAGCCCAGCGAGTCGCGGTCACCGTGCTCGGTCAGCAGGACCTGCAGGCGCGCCAGCTCCTCGTCCGACAGCCCCGGCGCGGGCTCCGCCGAGCGCAGCAGGAAGTACGCCGACACGAGCACCGCCGCGATGCTGAACAGCAGCCCGATCGCCGCGGACAGGTCCTCCAGCCACGCTCCGTGGAACACGGCGGGACCGCTCACGCCCACCAGCGCCAGCCCGGACTGGGAAAGCCGGCCGGGGAAGCTCAGCGGCTCGAGCATCCGCCCGGACGCCACCGACAGCAGCACCACGTTGATCACGAACCCGGCCAGCACGAGCTGCAGGAACACCCGCACCGCGCGCCAGCGGCCCGTCGTCGGATCCGGCTCCGCGACGAAGTAGCGCCGGTTCACGATCAGCCCGATCAGCAGCACCACCGACACGACGCCCGCGCCGAACACGTGCCGCAGCCCCAAGTGTGACAAGGTCAACAACACCGCGAAGCCGACCGCGAGCTGCCACGCCCGCCGCTTCCGCCGCCGCAGCCCCGCCGCGAGCATGATCAGCAACACGCCCGTGACGACGGCCACGGTCGCCGCCGCCACCGTCGCTTCCTGAGGCAGCTCCAGCCACTCGGCCAGGTGACCGCGCAGGTTACGGCCGGACGGCACCACCACGGAAAGTAACGTCAACAGCCCGGCGAGCCTGGTCACCCAGGTGATCGCCTTGACGGACGTCACTCCCGCCACCTGCCAGGTGTGCTGCGCGCGTGTCCCCGTCACCACGCGTGCAACACGTACGGCCCAGCCATGCTTCCCCCTGCTTCGTCACCGCCCGGCAAGCTCCCCCGCGAGCTCCGTGAACGGGGCCAACGCGGCCGGGTTGGCCAGCGCGTCCCTGCTCACAGCCCTCTCCGGCGCGACTCCGGAGAGTATCTTCTTCACCGGTACCTCACACTTCTTACCGTTCAAGGTACGGGGGATTTCGCCGACCACCACAAACCGGTCGGGAACGTGTCGTGGTGACAGAGCGCTACGAAGCTCCTTCCGCAGCTTCGGCTCGACATCGGCAAGATCCACACCCGGCGCCAGCACGAGGAAACACAGCAGCTGCCCGTCGTCGTTGCCGGCCGCGGAGGTGTCCACGACCAGGGAATCGGCGACCTCGTCGAGGCCCTCCACCACGCGGTAGAACTCGGCCGTACCCATGCGCACGCCGCCTCGGTTGAGCGTGGAATCGCTGCGGCCGTAGATCACGGCGGAGCCGCGCGGGGTCACGCGGATCCAGTCACCGTGGCGCCAGACGCCGGGGTACATGTCGAAATACGCCTCGTGCAGCCGCTTACCGTCGGGGTCGTTCCAGAAGAACACCGGCATCGACGGCATGGGCTCCGTGATCACCAGCTCACCGACCTGGTCGACCAGCGGGTTGCCGGCCTCGTCGTACGACGCGACGGCCGCGCCCAGCGCCCGGCACGACAGCTCGCCCAACCACACCGGCACGTCGGGCGACGCCGCGACGAACGCCGCGCACAGGTCCGTCCCGCCCGAAACCGAGCAGATCTGCACCGACTTCCCGATCTTGTCGACGATCCACCGGAAGCCCTCGACCGACAGCGGCGCACCCGTGGAACCCAAGGCGCGCAACGCACTCAGGTCGTAGCGCGCCGACGGTTCGAGGCCGGCCTTGAGGCAGCTCTGGATGAACGGCGCCGACGTGCCGAAGTACGTGATGCGGTGCTGCTCGGCCAGGTGCCACAGCACGTTGAGGTCCGGGTGGCCGGGGCTGCCGTCGTAGAGCACGATCGTCGACCCCACGAGCAGGCCCGAGATGAGGAAGTTCCACATCATCCAGCCGGTGGTGGTGAACCAGAAGAATCGTTCGCCCGGCCCGAGATCCGCTTGCAGTGAAAGGGCTTTGAGGTGCTCGACGACGATCCCGCCGTGGCCCTGCACGATCCCCTTCGGCAGGCCCGTGGTGCCCGACGAGTACAGCACCCACAGCGGGTGCCCGAACTCCACCGGCTCGTAGGCCAGCTGCGTGCCGGCGTGCTCGGCGAGCAGCGCGTTCCAGTCCAGGGCGCCGTCAACGGTCCCGTCGCCGACGTATCTCACGAGAACGGTCGCGCTCAGCGACGGGATGTCGGCGCGCAACCGCTCGACCGTGGGGGTGACGTCGAACTCGCGGCCGTTGTAGGCGTAACCGTTCACGGCGATGAGCACCTTCGGCTCGATCTGCGTGAAGCGGTCGGAAATCGCGCGCACGCCGAAGTCGGGTGAGCACGACGACCAGATCGCGCCCAGCGACGCCGCCGCCAGGAACGCGACGAGCGTCTGCGGGCAGTTCGGCGCCAGCGCCACCACACGGTCGCCCTTCGCGACGCCGAGCGCCTTCAACGCTCCCCGCGCCGCGGCGACTTGCGCGCGAAGGTCGCCGTACGTGAGCTGCTCGGCGAAGCCGTCTTCGCGGTGGAAGATCACGGCGAGCTCGTCGTCGCCCTTCGCCGCGCCCGCGACGCCCGGGCTGAGCGCGTGCTCCGCGTAGTTCAGCGTGCCGCCGTCGAACCACTTGGCGTTCGGCATCGTGCCCGAGAGGACCTCTCGCGGCTCGTCGTGCCAGCGCACGCCGGAGAACTCGGCGACGGCCGCCCAGAAGTCGGGCACGTGTTCCACGGAGTAGCGCCAGAGCGAGTCGTAGTCGCCGACCTCCACCCCGCGTTCTTCCTGCAGCCAGCGGCGGAACGCTTCGATGCGGGTGTCGGACACGCGGCTCGGGTCGGGTCGCCAGAGCACTTCGGGAACATCGGCAGTCTGGGTCACCCGCCGATGTTAACTGCGGCTAACGCTGTTGTCTCGGCTTGTCACCGGCTCAGCGCAGGTGTGCGTCGAACCAGTCCAGCGTGCGCTGCCAGGCTTCCTCGGCCGCGCCCGGGTCGGCGTCGAAGCGGTGGTTGGCACCCGGGTAGCGCACGACGTTCGTGGCCACCTTCGCCGACGCCGCCGCTTCGCGCAGCTGCTCCACTTCGGCGCCCCCGGCTTCGTCACCGGCGTCGCCGTACATGCCGAGCCACGGGCTCGTCACGTGACCCGCGATGTCGAGCAGCCGCGGCAGCTCCGTCACGCGCTGGCCGCCGACGCTCACCGCCGCGCCGAGCCGGCGGTGCGACGCGACCACGAGCGCCGCCGTGCCACCCAGGTCGAACCCGACGACGCCGCGCAGATCGGCCTCCACCCCGTGCTCGACCAGCCATTCGAGTGTGATGTCTGTCGCGTCGAGCAGGTCCTGCTGAGTGAGCTTCTCGCCGCCGTCGATGTGGGGCGTGACGGTGAGCCAGCCTTCGTTCGCCAGGCTCGCGACGAGCAACACCACGCCGTCGGTGATCCCGTCGCCTTCGTGCAGGACAACGAGGCCGCCGCGGATGGCACCGTCGGGCTCGGCGAAGGTGAGGCGCAGTGTGCGACCGTCGGTACGCTGGTAATCCACGGTGCTCGTCGACGTCATCACCTCATGCAATCACCTCCAGGTGAACATTGGAAACCTTTGTGGATCCGCCGTCGCGAGATACGGTGGCCAGGCCGTCCCGTTTGACCCGAGGAGTTCCGACGATGCCGTCCCTCGCACCCCGCCCCGACCTCGATTCGTTGCCGAAGTACGTCCCCGGCCGGACGATCCAAGGCGCGATCAAGCTCGCGAGCAACGAGGTGCCGGGCGGCCCGCTGCCCAGCGTGCGCGCCGCCATCACCGACGCGATGGCCGACGTCAACCGCTACCCCGACAGCGGCTCCCACGCCCTGCGCGAACGCCTCGCCCGTGACCTGGACGTGCCCATCGAGAACCTCGCCGTCGGCTGCGGCTCGGTTTCCCTGTGCCAGCAGCTCATCCAGGCCGTCTGCGGCCCCGGCGACGAAGCCATGTTCGCGTGGCGCTCCTTCGAGGCCTACCCGATCGTCACGCAGGTCGCGCACGCCCAGCCGGTGAAGGTGCCGCTCACGTCTTCCCACGGCCTCGACCTCGACGCCATGCTCGCCGCCATCACGGACCGGACGAAACTCATCTTCGTCTGCAACCCCAACAACCCCACCGGCACCGTGCTCACGCACGACGAGCTGGAACGCTTCATCGACGCCGTGCCCTCGCACGTGCTGGTCGTGCTGGACGAGGCCTACAAAGAATTCGTCACGGATTCCGATGTGCCCGACGGCGTCGAATTCGCGCGTACGCGGGAAAACGTCGCGGTGCTGCGCACTTTCTCCAAGGCGTACGGGTTGGCCGGGCTTCGCGTGGGTTACGCCGTGGCGTGCGCTCCGATCGCGGAGGCGCTTCGCCAGGTGTACGTGGCCTTCTCGGTGAACGCCATCGCCCAGGTCGCCGCCATGGCCTCGCTGGACGCCGCCGGCGAACTCATGGAACGCTGCGCCGAAATCAGTTCCGAGCGCGACCGCGTTCGCGACGCGTTGCTGGACATGGGCTACGAGATTCCGGTTACCCAGGCCAATTTCGTGTGGTTCCCCCTGGGCGACCGCACCGTGGCCTTCGCCGAGCACATGCTGGACCGCAAGCTCATCGTCCGCCCCTTCCCCGGCGACGGCGCGCGGGTCACCATCGGGACCCCCGAAGAGAACGACCTGTTCCTGGCGGCCGCGCGCGAGTTCCTGGCTTGATCTTTGGTGTGACAGGGTGGCATGGATCAGCGGGACGGCATCCGTTCCGCTGATCTTGCCGCGTCGCACTCACTGCGTGAGCGGTCTCGGGCTTAGTTTTGCCCGATGGCGGGGACAACCGAACGAGACACCACCGCGCGTGAGCGCGAAATCGGCGACGAGCTGAAACGACTTCGCGTGCGCGCGGACCTGACTGCGGCCGACCTTTCGAAGCGCGTGGGCTTCTCGGCGAGCAAGATCTCCCGCATGGAGAGCGGCGCCCGCGGGGTGACCGAGATCGACGCGACTCTCTTCGCGGCGAACTGCGGCGCTTCTCGCAAGGAGGTGCTGAACCTGGTCGGGCTCGTGCGCGAAGCAGATGATGGCTATCGTCTTCGGCCACACGAAGCGCGCTTGGTTGATCAGCTCCCCTCACTCATCGTCACCGAAACCACCGCGACAGAGATCATCGAGTTCGAACCCCAGGTGGTTCCGGGCCTTCTCCAGATCGAGCCCTACGCGCGAAACCTATTCCGCTGGGGTGGCCACCTCGATTCACAAGAAGTCGAGCGCGCGGTGGACGCCCGCATGGCGCGGCAGAAACTCTTGAGCCGCCCAGATTCGCCCTTCGCAACCTTCTACATCCACGAGCAAGTTCTTCGGGCGCGAGTTGCCGAGCCGAGGATTATGCATGAGCAAGTCCTCCACCTCCTGCTGGCTTCGTCGTTGGAGCGCTGCGCCGTTCGAGTGATCCTCACCGAAAATTGCCCAGGCGGTGTTCTCGGCCCGAGCTTCAGGGTCCTCCGCTACAACCATGAACGTCCCACTGTCTATGCGGAAAACCAAACCCTGAGCCTGTTCCTCGAGAAGCCCGACGACGTCGCGACCTACCGCAAAGTGTTGGCCCGGGCGGCAAGTTTCGCGTTGGATGTAGGACACTCGCGTGAGTGGCTTGCCTCGTTGGCGAGCGAGTACGACCAAGCGAAGGACGGTCCTGATGCCCGCTCGTGACCAGCTCTGGCGCAAAAGCAGCTACAGCAACAGCAGCGGTGGCAACTGCGTCGAGGTCGCGCTGAGCACTCAGACCGTCAGCGTGCGAGACACCAAGGCTCGTTCGGCGGGCGAACTGCACGTACCCGCCGAAGCATGGCAGGCGTTCGTCTCACTTCAGAACTAGTTCCACCACCGCCGCAACCCCGATCACCACGATCACGGCCCTCAACACCGTCGGCGACAACTTCCGCCCGATCTTCGCCCCGATCTGCCCGCCGATCGTCGACCCGACGGCCAGCAACCCGATCACCGGCCAACTCACCGGGGCGACGACGGCGTAGATCAGGCCGGCGATGACGTTCACGACGGCGGCGAGGACGTTCTTGACTCCGTTGAGCCGTTGCAGCGGCTCCGACAGCAGCATCCCCAGCACCGCCATCATCATCACGCCCTGCGCGGCCGTGAAGTACCCGCCGTAAATCCCGATGACGAACAACAACCCGAGAAGCAGCGGCCCGGGTTTGTGCTCGGTGCCGTTGGCGTCACGGCGCTTCTGCACCCACTTCGACACCTTCGGCTGCACGATCACCAGCACCACCGCCAGCCCCACGAGCACCGGCACGATCGTCTCGAACGCGTCCTTGGGCAACGTGAGAAGCAGGATCGTCCCCCCGATCGCCCCGAAAAACGACGCGATCGAGAACCGCCACACCTGCGGCCAGTACCCCTCCAGCTCGGCCCGGTACCCGTACGCCCCACTGATCGTCCCGGGCGCCAGCCCCACGGCGTTCGACGTCGTCGCCGTGATCGGCGGATACCCCAACGCCACGAGCACCGGAAACGTCACCAACGTCCCCGACCCGACCACCGCGTTGATCGTCCCCGCCCACACCCCGGCGACAAAGATGATCACCGCATGCCACCACGTCATAACTCACCCACCCCGGCACCCTAAGCACCCCACCCCACCCCCGCGACGCGATGTGTCAGGAGGAACAGTCCCGCCTTGCCCCCTAGCAGGTGACGCTCTGTCCCGTTTGCCCCGGTAACCTGGAGTAACCGACCGACCCCGGCCGGCTCATCCGAGGGGGACGACAGTGCGTGACATTTGGCGACTTATCGCCTTGTGCGGCGTTGTGAGTGTCGTCGCCGGCTGCTCCAACCCTCCTGCGGCTGCGCCCTCCGCCACCTCGTCGCCTACTGAGGCACTGCCCGACAGCGGCGCCCCGAAGGTCTCGCACCCACTTCCGGCGTCGCATCACTGATACCCGACCGGGCCAAAGCCGACGCCTGCGACGTGGCTGCCCGACTGGCCGACATGGTCGTCACCAACCTCCGCCACAAAGCCGGCGCGTGACGGACAACCTCCACCCGATCGGCGACAGCGCCCTAGCTGTATTTGGCCAGGACGTTGGTAGCGGAAGGTTCTGGTTGACGTGGGGAGAACCTCCGGTTGAGGTGTGGCTTGTCTAGGACCCACGTCAACCGGAGGCTCTCGTGTCTCACCGTAACGCCCGGACCACGTTCCTGGGCAGGTTGCTGATCGTCCAGCGTCACCACGCGGGCTGGCCCCAAGCCCACATCGCCGCCGCGATGGGTATCTCCCGTAAATGCGTGAAGACCTGGCTGGAGCGTTACGCCACCGAAGGCGAACCCGGGCTGCGGGACCGATCCTCACGCCCGTACACCTCTCCCCGGCAAACCTCCAGCGAGGTCGAACAGCAGATCATCACCTTGCGGCAGCGTGAACGCCGCGGCCCGGCCTGGCTAGGCCACGAACTCGGTGTCCCGACACGGACGGTGTCACGGGTGCTGGCCCGCCACCAGATCCCGCGGCTGGCCGCATTGGACCCGATCACCGGACTGGTGATCCGGGCCAGCAAGACCACAGCCGTGCGCTACGAACGCGACCGGCCCGGCGAACTGGTCCACATGGACATCAAGAAGATCGGCCGCATCCCCGACGGCGGCGGCTGGCGAGCCCACGGCCGGGCCCAGCGGGAAGCCACCCGCGACCGCAGCACCAAGATCGGATACGACTACGTCCACTCCCTGGTCGATGACCACTCCCGGCTGGCTTACTCCGAAATCCTCGCGGACGAGAAAGGCCCGACCTGCGCCGGCTTCCTCGCCCGGGCGATCACCTACTTCGCCGACCACGGCATCACCCGCATCGAGCGGCTGATGACCGATAACGCCTGGGCCTACCGCTGGTCCCTACGCGAGATCTGCGCCCGCCACGGCATCCGGCAAAAGTTCATCAAACCGCACTGCCCCTGGCAGAACGGCAAAGTCGAACGCCTCAACCGGACCCTGCAAACCGAATGGGCCTACCGCCAGGCCTTCACCAGCAACACCGACCGCACCGCAGCCCTTGCACCCTGGCTCCAGCACTACAACACTCAACGCCGCCACAGCGCACTCGGCGGGCATCCACCCACCAGTCGACTGCCACCAACCTGACGGCCGAATACACCTAGCGCCTTTCGACCGACTTCGGCAAAATGCCCACCCGAGGGTGATCAGTCCATTACCGTTACCGCAGGGGACGGTCCGCGGTCGGACCCGACGTGTCATCAGGGGGGAAGACAGTGGCGCAACCTGCGTCCGAGCAGAACTGGCTCACCGGGCTCGACTTCGCCATCACCGACGCGCCCGCTGCGGGCGGCGCTTCCAGCGGCGGGGCACCGCCCAGCTCCGGTGCGCCTGGAGGGGGACGGTTCAGCCTCAGCCGCGAGGAAGCACAAAGCATGCTAGTCGTCGCCAAACGAGTGGCGACCACGCTGCGCACCATGCAGAACGACGCGGAGCGGCTGACCCAGGTGTCGCCCCCAGCTGACGATCCGGGGAGCAACGGCTACAACAAGCAGCTCGTCGCGACCGGGCAGGGTGCGTTCAGCGTAGGCAAAACCCAGGTCGACAAGGAGTTCAAATACGCTTCGGACCTGGTGACCAAGCTGGAAAACGCTCTGGGAATGACGGGATCGGCCGACGAACAAGCGGCAGCCGGCGTGAAGACCGCGGCCGGCGGCAGTCAGGACAAGGGGCTAGCGTGACCAACCACCGCCAATTGATCACGATGTCCGGCGCGGCGGTCGTCCTCGCTTTCGCCGCCGGGTGTTCCGGTAGCCTCGCGGCCGTGCCGGCGACTACGAACCCGTCGCCGACGGCCCCGGCATTGCCGCACAGCGGCGCCCCGAAGGTCCAAAACCCTCTTCCCGCGTCAGTGCTCGCCGGAGACCCTTGCCAGCAAGCACTCACCGCAGACCAGCTTGAGAAGATCCTCGGCACCGCACCCCAGGGCAAGCGCGACGACGCTTCGATCGGTCCCGCCTGCAACTGGACCAACGCCGACACGGCCGCCGTCGTGGGTGTCGGCTACACCAGTCAGACGCACCAGGGACTGAGCGCCCTGTACCAGAACACCAAGCCGCAAGCCACTGTGTGGAAAGAGCTCGCGCCCATCCAGGGCTTTCCCGCTGTTGCACATTCGACGTACGAATCCGGCACGAACACCGGGTTCTGCCAGGTGAGTGTCGGTATCGCGGACGATCTGTCGTTCGATGCGTCGCTGGGCTTGAGCACTGCGAAGATCGGCAAGGTCGACCCTTGCGGTGTGGCCGAGCAGGTGGCCGACATGGTCGTCACCAACTTGCGCCAGAAGGCAGGTGCGTAATGGGTTTCTTCGACACGATCGGCGACAGTGCAAAGTGGGTGGGCGACCGGTTCAGCGATGCCGGGCACTGGGTCGACGAAGTCTGGCACGGCAACGTCGGCGAACAGGCCGTCCCCGCTCCCGAACTGGTGCAGAAGATCTTCGCCGGCCAGGGCGCCGGCAGCTGGCACGACGGGGCCGATAAAGCCAACAAGATCGCCGCTGACCACCATTCGCTCAGCTCGGACATCCAAAACCTCAGCACCGGCCTCGAGTCCGTGTGGACCGGAGGCGGCGCGGACGCCGCGCAGGCCCGGATCAAGATGTTCTCCGATGCCACCACAGCCGCGTCGCAGACGTACACGACCAACGGCCAGAACCTGACCGGCCTGGCGCACGGGTTCGACGAAATGAAGAAGTCCCTGCAGCCCATGCCGGGAACCCCGCCGCACAAGGACTTCCTTGATGTGGCGACCCCGTGGGACACCGACACCGAAGACAAGATCAACCAGTACAACCAGCTCGCCCAGCAGAACCTCGACCGCTACAACGGCTACGCCCAGCAGGCGCAGAACAGCGGCCAAGGCCTCAAGACGGACTACGGAAAGCTCGACAACTTCGACGGCAACGTCACGATCACCCAGCCCGGCAAGGTCAAGCGCGAGAAGCTGACCCGCACGACCAAGACCAAAACCGGCGGCGACGACAAGACGTCCACCTCACAGTCCGAGGTCGACACCCGCCACGTGACGCCGCCGAATGTGCCGCCGCCCGCCACGCCGCCGCCGGTGACGCCCCCGCCGAACATTCCGCCGCCGATCGCGCCGCCGCCGACGGGGCGGCCGATCACGCCGCCGGAGCAGAAGCCGCCGCGGGACATCGACCCGCCGGGCAGGACGAAGGATGACGACGACACGCACACGTCCAGCGATCTGGACGATCAGCGGGTCACGCCACCGGGGCAGCGGTTCCCGGTCGGCAGTGGGAATCCGTCGTGGTCGGCGACCGGTGGCGGGGACGGTTTCGGGCCTGGAGGCTTCGGCGTAGGCGCCGGTGCCGGCATCGGCGGAGCAGGCGGGTCCACGGCCTTCGGCGGACGTGGCAGCGCAGGCGCAGGCGCCGGAACCGGGTCGCGGCTCGGCGCCGGGTCCGGGGCGTTCGGGGAAGAAGGCGCGCTGGCCGGCCGCGGAGCAGCAGCCGGCGCGGCCGGCGCCAAGGTTCGCCCGGAATGGGCGGCATGGGCGCGGCCGGCAGCAAGGGCAAAGGCGAGGAAGACGCCGAGCACCAGCGCAAGTACGGCATCGACGACGACTCGGCCTTCTCACTCCTCGACGACGAAGACGGCCGGCTCCTCGACCCCCACACCGGCCTCCCGCCGACGCCCCCGACCATCGGAGCCTGAGCAGACCGATGACGATCATCGACAGACCGGTGCGGTTGCCCCGGCCGGTGTTCCTGGTTGCCTGGACCGTCGCCGAGCTCGGCGAGCCGCCGATCGTGGTCGGGCCGGACCAGACGTACCGCACCGACGAAGCCGCGGCGACGTTGCGGCGACGCGCGCTGGATGCGTTGTACGACCTGGGGCTGGCCACGTCCGCCGGCGAGCTCACCGCGCAGTGGCGCGCGACGCTGGACGTCCTCGCCAACCCCGCGCGCGAGATGTACTCGTGGAGCAACTTCCGCGACGGCGAAGACGACGGCGCGATCCTCGTGGCCGAGTCGGGCCGTGACGCCGTCCGCCTGATCACCGACCACCGCGTGGTGCAGCTCGATCCGATCCCTGCGCGCGAGGTCGCGGAGCACCTGGTGGACGCGCTGCCCACCCGCCCGCCGGCGCGGCTGGCGCCCATGAGCGTCCCGAAGGCCCACTTCGAGGACGCCGGCCGCGACTACGAGTCCGACAATCCCCTGACCGAAATGTCCCACGAAGCCGACGAACTCCGCCGCCTCATGCGCGCCGGCCGCGACGCCGCGCACCAGCTCTACGTCGCCACCCGCGACGGCACCGGCCGGCGCACCCGCAGCACCCCCATGTCCGTCCTCGACCTCACCGACCGCGGCCGCGTGCTGACGTTCATCGGCAACACCAACGGCGAGGCCCGCATCAACGTCCACCCCGGACACCGCGCCCACCTGATCGAAGCGCTGCACCTGGCTTCGAACGCGCTCGTCTAACGCAGGCGGTAGCGCGCGACACAACGGCGAACGCTGTCACCGGCAACGAGGCGGCTCCGCACGTGACTTTGGAGGTGCTCTCCTGTCACTCGGCGAAGCTCCCGGCGGCGGCGCGAGGCCACAGTGGACCCAGGTCGAGCGGCCGTCCCGACGACGGGCAACTGCGCCGCGTTGCGCAAGTCCTGCACCTGGCGTCGAACGCGCTCGTCTAACGCTCCGCCAGGCCCTCCGCGGTCGCTTTCAGCAGCCGCGTGAGGCGGGGCTCGAAGTCGAGCGCCGTGTGGGACCAGCGGGGTTCCTGGCGGTAGAGCTCGGCCAGGCTGGCGGTGGGGTGGGAGAGCTGCCAGAAGTACGACGTGGTGCCGAGCAGGGCGGCGATGACGTCGTGGACTTGTTGCGCGGTAAGGGTTCCGGCGCTGATGAGGGTCTCGACGATCACGTCGTACGACTTGAACGACCGCGTTTTGTATTGCCGCGCGCGCTCGACGGAGACGTCACCTTCGAGGCTGAGCGACACGTGCGTGAGGAGGTCGCAGAAGAGCGGGAGCGTGACGATCGTCGTGCTGAGCGCCTCGGCGAGCTCGCCCGGCGACAGGCCGCGCGCACCGGCGAGACGCGCGGTGAGGACGTCGCGCCATTCCTCCCAGCCGCGTTCGGCGAGCTCGAGGAACAGCTCCTCGCGGCTGGCGAAGTACCGTCGCACAGCCGACGCGTGCAGCCCCGCCGCCTCCGTGACGGCCGCGAGCGTCACGTGCCGCACCCCGCCCAGCTCGACGGCCAGCCTGCGCGCCGCGGCGAGGAGGTCCTCGGCGCGCTGCTGCTTGGCTTCCTCGGAACGCGCTCGGCGATGCACACCACACTTTAACGCAAGTCGGATGCGTTACCTCGTCTCGGGGTGCTACGGTCGCCTTAACGCAATCAACTTGCGTTAAATCGGACCACGGAGGTTGTTGTGGTTTTCTTCGTCACCGGCGCTTCGCGCGGCCTGGGCCGCCAGATCGTGGAGCGCGCGCTGGCCGCCGGCCACCAGGTCGTGGCGACCGCCCGTGGCCCGCGTTCGCTCGATGACCTGCGGGAACGCTTCGGGTCGCAGGTCCACGTCGAGGCCTTGGACGTGACCGATCCGGCCGCCGCGGAAGCCGCCGTCGCAGGTGGCGTGCGCGCTTTCGGCCGCCTCGACGTCGTCGTGAACAACGCCGGCCAGGGCGACCGCTCAGCCCTCGAGGACACGTCGCTGGACGTCTTCCGCCGCCAGGTGGAGACGAACTTCCTGGGCACGGTCTACGTCACGAAGGCGGCGATCCCGGTGCTTCGCCGGCAGGGCGGCGGGCGGATCATCCAGATCTCCTCACTGGGCGGCCGCATCGGCAGCCCAGGGATGACGGCGTACCAGTCGGCGAAGTGGGCCGTCGGCGGCTTCAGCGAAGCTCTTGCGGCCGAGGTCGCGCCACTGGGCATCAAGGTCACCGTGCTCGAACCCGGCGGCATGCGCACCGACTGGGCCGGCTCGTCGATGACGACACCGCCGATCAGCGCCCCCTACGAGCCGACCGTCGGCGCTTCAGCCCGGTCCATGGCGGGCTTTGAGAAAACCGCGACCAGCGATCCAGCACTCGTCGCCGACCTGGTACTTCGCGTCGCCGAACTCCCGGACCCACCGCTGCGTCTCCTGGCGGGCAGCGACGCCTACGAATACGGCCGCGAAATCTGGCGCAACCGCCTTGCCGTGGACGAGAAATGGGCAGAACTCAGCCGCTCAACGGATCACCCGGACGCCGGCAAGAATTGGCACCAGCAACGCGGAAACAGCCTTCCAACAGTCAGCAACTGACCCCCTCCACCCGCAACTGACCCACCCAACACCCAGCGCACCCAGACCCGTCCCTGCACCTCGATCCCCGCCTTCCACGTGACAATCAAAGATCGGGGTGCCCACTACTCGCCCCCGGGCGCAATGATCCGCGCAGCGGGTCGAGCCCTCAATTCACTGCGGATCGAACACACAAAACTCATTCCCCTCCGGATCCGCCATCACCCACCAATCAATATCCCCACCCTTATTCCTCACCAGTACCGCCCCCAACGACACCAACTCCCCCACATCCCCGAACACGTCGAGGTGCATCCGGTTCTTCACCGTCTTCGCCTCAGGCACCGGATTCACCCAGATCAACGGCCCCACCCCGGCGACATCCACGATCGGCACCGGGTCGTCGGCTGACCGATCTCCCGCACGTCGCGTGTAGCCCAACGCGACGCACCACCAGTCAGCCAGCTTCTGGTGGTCCCGGGCGTCGAGGGCCAAGTCCTTGAACTTCGCAGTCACGCCCTCAGCGTGGCACGCACCACCGACATTTTCCGCCACCCGCCGCGACCTGCCAGGATGGGCGGGTGGCCCACGAATCCGAACAGGTCTGGAGCGCCACCGTCGACCGCCTGCGCGCGATGATCGACGGCGGCGAGCTCCCGCCGGGCTCGAGGCTGCCCGCGGAACGCACCCTGTGCGAACAGCTCGGCATCAGCCGCGGCTCGCTGCGGCAGGCGCTGCGGGTGCTGGACTCAATCGGCTACGTCCAGATCCGCGCGGGCTCCGGCACCTACGTCCGCGAGCAGACCGAAGCACCCCTGAGCAGCTGGTTCTCCGAGCACGAACAGCTAGTGGAGAAGCTGTTCGACCTGCGCGCCACGGTCGAGCCCACCCTCGCCGAGCGCCTCGCCGGCAACCACTCTCCGCGGACGATCCAGAAGCTCGAGGACAACGTCGCCGAAATGGAAGCCGCGGCCGCCGAGGGCGACATGCTCCGCGTCATCGCGACGGACGCCGAGTTCCACCGCGTCATGGCGAGCAACGCCGGCAACGACGACGTCGCCGACCTCCTGCGCTCCGTCCTGGCCCTGGTGGGCGAAGAACGCCGCGCGGCGCTGCGGCTGCCGGGGCAGATCCGCAAGGCGGTGGATGAGCACCGGGCGATCCTGTCGGCTTTGAAGTCCTCCAACGGTCCTGCCGCGCGGGAGATCACGCTGAAGCACCTGCTGGACGCGAAGTCCTACGCCCACGATTATGCGGCGGGCAACGACTCGGCGATGTAGCCGGGAGTCTGCCGGGTACATCGGGGAACTTCGACCATGCGGCGCCTTGGCTGCTGCGTGCACTCCCGCGCATCGCCTGGACTCGCCCGAGGCGCGTTTGCACTCCTTCACCGCTGCCTCAGATCTGCACGGGCGTATTCACCGCCGCCTCGGCTGTGCGCGAGCGGCTCCCCGTGTCAACCGCGAACCCGGACTTGTCCACAGCTCCCCCACTCGATACCGCACTTGTCCACAGATTCCACCGCGGCCGTTTTTTGAGGCCTGGCAACGGTAAACTGGGATGGGGACGCCCCCCTTGGGAGGGCGGGGGCTGTCTGGCGCGCGCGAAGGTGAGTGCTGGAAACACATCGCTCAAGTCGCGGTGGCGTGGAGCCCGGTCGAGGGTCATGCGGAGTCGGTCGGTCAGTTCGGTGGTGTGGGCCGCCAGGTGCCTGTGGAGCAGTCGGTGCATCCGGTCCGCAACCAAGCGATCCCGGTGCGGGGCCAACGCGTACATACCTTCGGTCGACAGGCTTCGTGGAGACGACGGGTCAGAGCTTCAAGCGCAGCCAGGGCCACCGAGACTCAGCGGGAGCACCACCAGACACCCGACCTCACAACACATGCGCCAAAACAAGATCCGCGACATCCGCCCCCGGAACCGTCGTCACCACCTCAAGCGTCGCCGACGCGTGTAGCAACGGCTCAACAGTCTCCAGATATACCAACGTCTCCGCGAGTTCCGCCGGGTCCTTCCCATACGGGTTCGACGTGCGAGAACAACCGCCGAAACCGCGCCGGGTTCCGCACCATGCCCGAGACGAACAGCGAAGACGACGAGCCCAACACCTCAGCCATGACGTCCGAGCGCCACAGCCGTTCACCGTCGAGGTGTACGGGCCGCAGTATCAACCGTCGCGAAACCGTCACGAACCCGCGCGAAGCCAGCTCAGCCAGCAGCGCACTCCTACCCACCCCCGACCTGCCCGTGACGAGCACCCGCACTACTGCGGTTCCAAGATCCGATCCACGAACCGCCGCACCTTGTCCTCCAGGCGGGCCACGCGCTCGGCCAAGGACAGGGTTTCCACGGGTTGCGGGACGTCCGGCTTGAGTTCCCCGCGGACGTACGCGCTGCAGGACAGGTTGGCGCAGGCGTAGGTGCCCAGGGTGTTGCCCTCGCGGCCGGGTTTGCCGGCGCGGCGGCCGGTGAACAGCGTGATGTCGGAGGTCGCGTGGGTGGTGGAGCAAAAGGCGCACATGTTGCTGCGCAGCCGCGACGAAGCGGGCGGGGCGGCGCGCAACGACAGGCCGACGACGCCGCCGTCGCGGGGCACCACCAGGTACGCCCGGCCGGGGGCCTTCGGGTCGCGCCAGCCGAGGAAGTCGCGGGTGGCCCACGGGACGTCGGCGGGGAGGGTGACGGACTTGGCCTCGCCGCGGGAGCAGTTCACGAAGGAGGCGCGGATCGCGTCGGCGTCGAGGGGTTGCATGAGTCAGCACGGTAGCGACGCGGCCGCGAGAGCTGCCACGCCTTTTCTCGCAGACAGACCCGCCAGCCCATACGATCGGCGGCGTGCGCAAGCGAACGGCGGGGCGGTTCCGGCTGGTACTGCGCACCAGTCTGGGCTTCGCCGCGCTCGGCATCGGGTCGAGTGTCGCCGGGTCGGCGGTCGTCGCGTTGCTGCTGTTCCTGCAGGGGCTGCCCGGCGACGTCGGCGACCGTGGGTGGATCCTCGGCCTGACGGCGGGCGGGATCGTGGCCGTGAGCCTCCTCGTGGGCACGCTCTGGACCGCCTACCTGCAGCGACGCACCGTGGTGTGGTTCACGATCGGCCGCCCGCCGACGGAGGACGAGGCCAAGCGCGCGCTGCGGCTGCCCGTGGACATGGCGGTGGTCAGCGGCACGCTGTGGCTCATCGGCACCGTCACGCTGGGCACGCTGGCCGGCGTGCTGGGCTCGTTCGACGACGCGTCCGGCATGGCGCTGACGATCGGCCTCGGCGGGCTGACCACCGTCGGCCTGATGTACCTCGCCGCGGAGTGGGTGGCGCGGCCCGTGATGACGATCGCGCTCGACGTGACGCCGCCCCACGGCTCGCTGCCCGTCACCGTGCTGACCAGGCTGATCGTCACGTGGGCCCTGGCCAGCGGCGTGCCGCTCGTGGGCGTGCTGCTGGTCGCGACGCCGCCCGACGTCAGCCGCGCCAACCCGACGGCCAGCCTGATCACGCTGTCCGTGATCGGCCTCACCACGGGCGCCATCGGCACGGCGCTGCTCGCCCGCGCCGTCGCCGCGCCGCTGCACCGCCTGCGCGTGGCGCTCGACCGGATCGCCCGCGGGACCACCGACGTGTCCGTGAGCGTCGACGATTCCAGCGAGATCGGCATGCTCCAGACGTCCGTGAACGAACTCGCCGCCGGCCTGCGCGAACAGGAGCGGATGCGGGACCTGTTCGGCCGGCACGTCGGCACAGAAGTCGCGCGCCACGCCCTCGAGTACGGCGCCTCGCTGTCCGGCGACGTGCGCGAGGTCACGGCCCTGTTCGTCGACGTCGTCGACTCCACCGCGCTCGCCTCGCGCACGCCGCCCGAGGAGCTCGTGGCCAAGCTGAACCGCTTCTTCGCCAGCGTGGTCTCCGCCGTCGACGCGCGCGGCGGCCTGGTCAACAAGTTCCAGGGCGACGCGGCCCTGTGCATCTTCGGCGCCCCCACGCGCCTGTCCGACGCCCCGACGATGGCGCTGGCCGCTGCCCGCGCGATCCGTGATGCCGTAGTGGCCGACGGCGAGCTCGACCTGGGCATCGGCGTCGCGTGCGGGCAGGTGTTCGCGGGTCAGCTGGGCACGTCGAGCCGGCTGGAGTACACCGTGATCGGCGACGCCGTGAACGAGGCCGCGCGGCTCACGGAGCACGCGAAGTCGGTGCCGTCACGCATCCTGGCCAGCGAGGGCGCCGTGAAAGCCGCGCTCGGCGGTGAGCGCGAGTTCTGGCAGCCGCACGGCTCGCTCCTGCTGCGCGGCCGTCAGCAAGCCACCGAGGCCTGGACGAACTAACCCAGCTCAGGCCACGTCAGCAACGTCGAACCCCAGGTCAGCCCCGCCCCGAACGCCGTCAGCAGCACCCGGTGACCAGGCACCAACGTCCCGTCCTCCACCGCGTCCGCCAGCGCCAGCGGAATCGACGCGGCGCTCGTGTTCCCCACGCGGTCGATATTGGCCACCACCGCGTCCGCAGGCAGCCCCAGGTGTTTCGCCGTCGCCTGGAGGATGCGGATGTTCGCCTGGTGGCCCACGAACCGGTCGACGTCCCCGACCATCCAGCCCGCCTGCTCCAGCACAGCTCGCGACGATTCGGCCATCCGCGCGCACGCGTGGCGGAACACCGCCGTGCCCTGCATGACGAGGTGGTGGTCGCGCTGGTCCTCGGAGAAGCGGTGCTTCGAGCCGCCCGCCTCGACCCACAGCAGGTCGGCCAGCTCGCCCTCGCTGTGCAGGTCGAACGGACCGATCGCGCCCGGCTCGTCCGAGTCGCCGGCGCGCAGGACGACCGCACCCGCACCGTCGCCGAAGATGGGCACGGTCGTGCGGTCCGCCGGGTCCACCAGCGACGTGAAGACGTCGGCGCCGATCACCAGCACCCGCTTGGCGATGCCGCCGGCGATGAAGCCCTGCGCGGTGGCCAGGGCGTAGACGAAGCCGCTGCACACGGCGTTCACGTCGAACGCGGCGGCCGTGCCGAGCCCGAGCCGCGCCGCCACCTGGGGCGCGCTGGCGGGGCAGAGCTGGTCGGCCGTGGACGTGGCGAGCACCACGGCGTCGACGGAGCTGTCGCCGAGCGCTTCGCGGCCCGCGGCGACGGCGAGATCCACTGTGGACTCGCCGGGCGCGGCCATGCGGCGCTCGCGGATGCCGGTGCGGGTGCGGATCCACTCGTCGGAGGTGTCGAGGGTCTGCGCGATCTCGTCGTTGGTCACGACCCGTTCGGGCAGCGCGCGGCCGAGCGCGGTCACGACGGCGGTACGACCAGGTGGGAACCCGACAGGACTCACAGTTATTACCTCCCCGGCCGGTGGGTGGCGGTTCCACCGGCTCGCTCCACTTCTATGGGCTACCCCTGGGTAGACCGGTCAGTTGTGGTGCACGTCACTCATCCTCCTCTTTCACGTTCGCTCGATAGGAGGTATTGGGCGAACCTCTTCTTGATCAGTGGGTGAGCCTCGGTAAAGACGAGGCGTCGAGTCGGTGCACCCGGTTAGCCTGAAGCGTGCTCACTCCCGACCTCGACCGGCTGGACCTCGCCATCCTCGCCTGCCTGCAGGCCGACTCGCGCACGATCGCCGAGGTCATCGGCGCCAAGGTGGGCCTCTCGGCCGCCGCCGTGCAGCGCCGCATCAAGCGCCTGCGCGAGACGGGCGTGATCGAGAAGGAGGTCGCCGTGCTGTCCCCCGGCGCCCTCGGGCTGTCGATGACGTTCGTCGTCATGGTGGAGATGGAGCGGGAGAACCTGACCGTGCTGGACGCGTTCCGCCGGCAGGTGCTGGGCGACGGCTGCGTGCAGCAGTGTTACTACGTCACGGGCACGGCGGATTTCGTGTTGATCGTGACCTGCCCCGACATGGCGGGGTTCGAGGCGTTCACGCGGCGGATGTTCTTCGACAACCCCAACGTCCGGCACTTCACCACGAGCGTCGCCATGGACCGGGTGAAGGTCGGGCTCACGCTGCCGCTGGCCTGAGCGCGACGGTCTACATCGGACCGTCCGTGACAATCCCGTGACCAATGCGCGAAAGTCCCCTGCCTCCTGCCCGCTCGGGCGAAATCGGGTGACGGGCGGTCAACGGTCGAACGCAAGGGGTATGTGGTCCGTGTTACGCCACAGAGGACGGATGCAGCCGATCGCGTGAATGGCGCCGAACCGGCGTCACGAGTGCCGAAGCTGATCATCTCCTTGCCGACCAGTTCGCAGGGCGCGAACCACCGGAGGAAACACCAGGAGCAGCCGTGCACACCGACGCCGTACACCAGACCCAGTTCGTGTTGCTGAACGAGAGCACCACGCCGGTGCTGTCCCGCCTGTCCTACCACTGCTCGGAGCCGTTCGCCGTCACCGTGGCGTTCCGGACCGAGCGCGGCCGGTGGATCGAGTGGACGTTCGCACGTGACCTGCTCGTGACCGGGCTCGAGGAGCCGTCCGGGCTGGGCGACGTGCGCATCCGCCCCGACCTGTCCGAGGACCCGGCGATGCTGACACTGGAGATCGAGTCACCCGACGGGTACGCGTCGTTCGAGCTGGAGCGCGGGGACATCGAGAACTTCCTGGAGTCCTCCTACGAACTGGTTCCGCTCGGCACCGAGAGCGAGAACTTCGACATCGACGGGCTGATCGAGGAAATCAGCAACGTCTGACCCCGAAGACTGCCGATCCCGCGGCGGTACAGGGAGAAGGGCGGCTCGAGTGCTCTGGAGGCACTCGATCCGCCCTTCTTCTGTTCACCGGGAAATCAGCCGCGCACGAGCGTGGTGCCGGTCGCGGAGAGGGCGTTGGTGACGGGGTAGTAGTACGTGTTCACCGTGTCACCGCCGGAAAGCAGGCCCTGCGCCTGGTTGCCGGAGATGAACGAGCCGCCCGAGTCGCCGCTGTCGGAGCGGGCGTTGGTGAGCACCATGCCCGTGACCGTGCCCTCGGGGTAGCGCACGGTCTGGTTCTTCGCGCGGATCGTGCCGCAGGTCCAGCCCGTGGTGGAGCCCGACTTGCAGACGGACGCGCCCACGGCGGCGGCCGTGGAGCCCGACACGCGGGTGCCGTTGTTGATCTGGCCGACCGGGGTCCAGTTGCTGTTGACCCGCGCGAACGCGTAGTCGCTGCCCGGGAAGCGGTAGCTGGAGAACGAGCCCATCGACACGCGGTTGTAGCCGGTCAGCGGGCCGGCACCGGTGAGCGCGGCGCAGTGGCCGGCGGTCAGGAAGCCGCCGTTCACGGAGAAGCCGACGGAGCATCGTGCCGAGCCGCCGATGTAGTACGCGTCACCACCGAGCACGTTGTAATGCAGCTGCGGCGTGGCGGCGGTCTCCGTGACGTCCAGCGAGGAAGTGTCCACACCGGACTGGCGGGCGAACTTCTCCGCGGCCGCCCGCTGTCCCTTGAGGACGGTGATCGTCACGCGGTTCGACGCCGGGTCCACGCCCCACGCCGTGACCGACTGCGGCGCGGTCTTCTCGCCCGCGTTGAGCTTGGCCACGCTGGAGTCGAGCTGACGTTCAGAGAAGCGCACGACCTGCGCCTCCGCGCCCGCCGCGCGTACCTTCTCCACGAGCGAAGCGTCGGTCACGCCGACGCGCGCCTTGCCCGTGGCCGCGTCGTAGCTCGCGCCGCCGAAGCTGTCGCCGAGCGCGGTTTCCAGCGCCTGGCCCACCTTCGTGGCGGAGTCCTCGGTGGCGAGCCGGGCGATGGCCTGGTCGTGGGTGAGACCGAGGTCGCGCTGCATCGCCGGCACCATGTCGGGGTTCAACAAGGCGGCACCCGCGACCGGGCTCGTGACCGCGGCCATCGTGCCCGCCGTCGCGGCGGCGACGGCGGCGATACCGAGGAATCTGATGATCTTCATGCTTCTCCCTCGTGATTACGCGCGGCACCGGTGCGGCCACGCGGCGCATCCCTTCCCCCGGGGTGAGAGCGTGCAGGGTGGTCCAGTCCACTGCAATAAGGGCTCGGCGCGGATAGGTATACGCATTCCCCTTGGCCCAACGCCCTGCTCCAGACGCCGTATCGGCCTCATTTTCTCCCGCGGCACCGTCCATAAGTAGGGATTCCGGCAACTACTTTGCGTAGCTCTTTCAACGGCCGGAACGCGTCATGCGCCCTTGGAACGAGGGGATGCCCGAAGTTTCGTACGCATGGTGATCCTGGGCCGAAGATCCGTCTGCCAACCGGTGACGCTGTGTACGCAGACGTGTGAGCCGGGTGCCGAGGTGCAGGTCGTCGGCTGGTTTACGGCTGACCGAACGCTGCTTAGGCTCCCGACGAAACGGACAAGCGCGCAGGGAGGTCGACATGTGGCAGGCCGTCTCCCGTCCGACGTCGGTCACCGTGCGCACCGGGCCGACGGCTTTCGCGGGCCGGGACCGGGAACTCGCCGCGGTGGCCGAGGTACTAACCCACCGACCGGCCGCCGTGCTCGTGGAGGGCGAACCGGGGATGGGCCGCTCGCGCCTGCTGGCGGAGCTGGCGCAACGGCCCGAGTTCGCCGAGGGCCGCGTGCTGCGCGGCACTTGCCAGCCCCTGCGCGAACCCTTCCCCTACGGGCCGGTGCTGGAGGCGTTGCACGCGGCGGGCGAGCGTCCGCTGGGACCGCTGAGCCCCGTCGCCGGTGTGCTGCGGCCGCTGCTGCCGGAGCTGGCCGACCGGCTGCCGCCGACGCCCGAGCCGCTGGACGACCCGGGCGCGCAGCGGCACCGCGTGTTCCGCGCCGTGCGGGAGCTGTTCGTCGCTTGTGGACCGACGATCCTGCTGGTCGACGACCTGCAGTGGGCCGACGAGGACACCTGCGACCTGATGCGGTTCCTCGCCGCCGACCTGCCGCCGGAGCTGGCCGTGGTGGCTGCGTATCGCACGGGCGCGCAGCCGTGGCCGGGGCCGCTGGGCGCGCCGGTGCGAGCGGCGCCGAGTGTCCACACCGCACGCGTCGCACTCGGTCCGCTGGACGTCGCGGCGGTGCGGGTGATGGCCGTGCACGTGCTGGAGCTGCCGCGCGTGAGTGACGAGTTCGCGACGAAGCTGCACGAATGCACGGGCGGGATCCCGTTCGTGGTCGAGGAAACGTTGCGGGCCTTGCGGAACGTGCCGCTGCCGGCCGGTGAGGGGCTGTCGGATCGGCTGCTGGAGAACCTGGAGGTGCCGGCGCCGTTGCGGGAGTCCGTGACGGAGCGGCTGGCCGCGCTGCCGGAGGAGGCGGCGCAGCTCACGCGGGCCGCGGCGGTGCTGGCGGTACCTGCGGAGCCGACGACGTTGGCCGAGGTGGCGGGGCTCGGCGAGGAGTCGCTGCGGGCGGCGTTGCTGGCCGCGTTGGCCGGAGGTTTGGTGGCCGAGCTGGGTGAAAACCGGTACGGCTTCCGGCATCCGCTGGCGCGCAAGGCTGTGTACGACACGGTGAGCGGCCCGGAGCGGACGTTGCTGCACACCGAATCGATGCGGGTGCTGGGCGCGTTGCCGTCGCCGTCGTCCTTGCTGCTGGCGCAGCACGCTCTCGCGGCCGGGCGTACGGAGAAATGGCTTCGTTACGCGGAAGCGGCGGCCGACGAGGCCATCGTCCACGGCGAGACCTCGCGTGCGATCGACCTGTTGCAGGCCGTGCTGCCGGCTTCGGACGACGTCGGACGGCTCGCCACGAAGCTGAGCCAGGTCGCGTTGCGCGGTTTTCGCCCGGACGTGATCGAGACGCTGGAGCGAGTGCTGGAAGACCGGCCGTTGCCGCCGGCCGTGCGCGGGACGATCCGGCTGTCGCTCGGCCTGCTGCTGGTGCGCACGATCGGACGGCTGGAACGCGGGCGCGAGGAGGTGGAGCGCGCCGTCGCCGAGCTCGTGGACCGCCCGGAGCTGGCGGCACGCGGCATCAACCTGCTGGCGCAACCCATAGACGGGCTCACTCCCCTGTCCTGGCACGAAGGCTGGATGCGGCGGGCGCGGGAAGTCCATTCCGGACTGACGGATCCGGAGCTGCGGCTGGCGTTGACCGTCGACCGGATCACCAACGCCTCGCACATCGGCGACGGCTCGGCGTGGACGGATTTCGAGGCGCTGCCGGACGTCGGCGACAGCGTGGCCGAGCGCGTGCAGCTGGCACGGCTGTGGTGCAACCTGGCCGACGCGCAGTCGTGGGCCGGGCACCTCGACCGGGCCACGCGGCTCGTCGAGGAGGGCGCGCGGCGCGCTTCGGACGCGGGTGCGTTGTACGCGATCGGCCTGATCCAGGGCACGCAGGCGCGGCTGGCGTGGTTCCGCGGCGAGTGGGACGGGCTCGCGGAGACGGCGGAGGACGTGCGCTCGCGGTACCCGGAGCTGGGGCCGATCGTGATGGAGACTTCGCTGGTGCTCGGCGGTTTGGCGGCCGTGCGCGGTGACTTCGCCACGGCTGCTGAGCATTTGGCGCGCGCCTCGGTGCCCGCCGACGGGCCGATCCCTGTGGTGCTTTCGGCCGCGTCGGTGCAGATCGGGGTGCTTTTGGCGGGCGACGACGTGGCCGGCGCTTGTGCTGTCACCGACGTCGCCGTGGACGCCGCGCGCCGCAAGGGCGTCTGGGTGTGGGCGGCGTCCCTCGTGCCGGCGGCGGCCGAAGCGTTCACGCGGGCGGGTCGCTGGTCGGACGCGGACGCGTTCGTGGAGGAGTTCGCGCGCGGCATCACCGGCCGCGACGCACCCGTGGCCGGCGCAGCGTTGTCCGCGGGCCGCGCGGTCCTGACGGGCGCCCGCGGCAAACACCTCGCCGCGGCCGCGGGCTTCGACGCCGCGGCCGCCGCGTACGCCCGCCTGCCGATGCCGTACCTGGCGACGTCGATGGTCGAGCGCGCCGCCTGCCTGCGCCTGCTGGCGGGCCAACGCCCGGCCGTCGACGCCCTCGCGGCTGCGGCCCGCGCCTACGAACGCCTCGGCGCCAAGCGCGATGCCGGCCGCTGCCACCACCTGCTCCGCGAGCACGGCGCCTGGGCCCCTTCCCAACGCGGCCGCCGCGGCTACGGGCGCGAGCTGTCTCCGCGCGAACGCGAGGTCGCCCGCATGCTCGCCGAGGGCCGCACGAACCGCGAAATCGCCGACGGCTTGTTCCTGTCACCACGCACGGTCGAGCAACACGTCGCGAAGGTCCTGCGCAAGCTGGGCGCCCGGGGCCGCGCCGACGTCGGCCGCCACCTCCCGTCGGGAGATGCGACGGTTTCGTGACAGGCTGTTCGGATGGCCCCTCTCGAACTGACGCTCGGCGACCTCACCGAACAACACGTCGACGCCATCGTCAACGCCGCCAACTCCTCCCTCCTCGGCGGCGGCGGCGTCGACGGCGCCATCCACCGCAAGGGCGGCCCGGAAATCCTCGCCGAATGCCGGGCCCTGCGCGCCGGCCACTACGGCAAGGGACTCCGCACGGGCCAGGCCGTGGCCACCACCGCGGGCCGCCTCCCGGCCCGCTGGGTCGTGCACACGGTGGGCCCGGTGTGGTCTTCTTCGGAAGACCGCTCCTCTTTGCTGGCCGATTGCCACCGCAACTCCCTCGCCGTGGCCACTTCCCTCGGCGCCCGGACCATCGCCTTCCCGGCCATCTCGACGGGTGTGTACCGCTGGCCACTTGACGACGCGGCGCGCATCGCCGTGTCGACGGTCCGGGAGGCGGACACTTCGGCGTTCGAGTTTGTGCGGTTTGTGTTGTTCGATCAGCGAGCGTATGACGCTTTCGCGGCGGTGGTGTAGTTCGCATCGGGCTTGCCCCCGCGGCCGGAGAGCTCGTTGGGGCAGGTTCCAGCCACACCAACGCGACACCACACCGACGCAACGCAAATCGCAACCCACCCAAACACCCCACCCACCCACCACGTGCTGCACCACCACCCCCTCCGCCTTACCGTGACCCCCGTGGACTCAGATGCAGGCGGCGCCCTGCCGGCGTGGCGGAGGGCGACCGCCGGGGAGACGCGGTGGCCGGCGGCCGGGGTGGTGGTGGGGACGCTCGCGTTGCAGCTGGCGTTGCCGGACCGGGTGGTGTTGAGGCCGTGGTGGCTGTTGCCCGCGGTGTCGGTGCTGTTGCTCGTCGCGTTGTTGTTGATCCAGCCCGGGCGGATGGGTGAGTTCAGCAGGGTCGAGCGGATCGTGTCGTTGGTGCTGCTGGCGGTGGTGAGCGCGACCACGGCGGCGTCGGCGGTGCGGCTGGTGCTGGGGATCGTGCAGGGGTCGTTCAGCGGGGACGCGCCGCAGGTGCTGGTGAGTGGCGCGATCGTGTACTGGACGAACATCGTCGTCTTCTCGCTCTGGTACTGGGAGTTCGACCGCGGCGGGCCGGCGCGGCGGGCGAAGGGGCGGGCGGAGTACCCCGACCTGCAGTTCCCGCAGATGGACAGCCCCGAGCTCACGAGCGAGGACTGGGAGCCGCGCTACGCCGACTACCTGTACCTGTCCTTCACCAACTCCACGGCCTTCAGCCCCACCGACGTCATGCCGCTGCGGATCTGGGCGAAGCTGACGATGATGGTGCAGGCGGGGGTGTCGCTGCTGCTCGCCGTGATGGTGTTCGCGTGGGCGGTCGGCGCGTTACGGGGATAAACACTCGCGGCGCACCCCGGCCACCAGGTATACCCGGTGCATGCCCGAGCCCCCGTACTACGCGGTCATCTTCACCTCCCGCCGCACCGAAGGCGACAACGGTTACGCCGAGCGCACCGCCGAGATGTCGAAACTCGCGGCGGAGCAGGACGGCTACCTGGGCGAGGAGTCGGCCCGGGACGAAAATCTCGGCATCACCGTGTCGTACTGGCGCGACGAGGAAGCCATCGCCGGCTGGCGCAGGAACGTCGACCACACCGAGAGCCGCCGGCGGGGCCGCGCCGACTGGTACGAGGAGTTCGAAGTGCGGGTGGCGCGCGTCGAGCGGTCGTACGGCTTCAAACGCTGACCCGGCCCGCGGAGAGAACCCCCGCGGACCGGACCTGACGTCAGTGGCGCGTCATCGTGAAGCTCTGGCCGTCGGAGCCGATGGCGCCCGGGCTGAACGTGCCGGTGCCGCGGTCGTCGGCGTCGAGGCCTTCGGGGCTGGTCGACGCGAGGCTCTGCCCGTTGAACTTCACGCCGGCGAACGAGATCCCGCCCGAGATCGACGGGTACGAGTCTGTCGGCGACTCGATGATCGCCTCGGCCGAGGAGTGCTTGGAGGTCAGCGACTTGCTGATCGTCTTCGACCAGCCCTTCGTGGTGTCGCTGATGTCCAGCTTGTACGTGTTCGTCCCGGTGCGCGTGACCGTCGCGGAGATGTGGTCGCCGGCGCTGACCGGGGCCGACGAGGACGAGTAGTACACCGGCGCGGCCGGGTACATCTCGTACCAGGCCTGGTAGACGGGACGGCCGCTGGAGCAGTCCGTCGCCACGCCCGTCTGCTCCACAGTGGACGATCCGTCACCGTCGATGCCGACCCACGGGGCGAACAGGTCGTTGCTCGACCGGCAGGTCACCGACGGTTCCGTCCAGCTCGCGGTCGCGGTCGTGAAGCTGCCGAAGCTCACGTAGCCGCCCCAGTTGCCGCCCGAGAAGCTCTGGCCGTGGAACGAGCCGAACGACGGCGTGCTGACCGTGGCGACGCCGGCCGCGGCCGCGATGCTCGCCGCGGCGGCCGCCGTGACGGCCAGCACCCGCGCGGTCCGTGAGGAGAGGAGGGAGTTCATGCGGATCCAATCTGATCACCGATGGGGACTCGGGGTGTTACAGGCGGTGCGCACCGGTAACAAGTGTTGGATCCGCGTGAGCAGGTGGGTAGCTACTTTCGAAGGGTATTCACATCTCGGGAAAACTTCACCAATATGTCCCGAATTTCCCTTCTGTACACCGAAGTCCGTGACGGCCGCCCCGGGAAGGCGAGGCGGCCGCCACGGTGTGCCCGTCCTCCGCGCGGAAGGACGGACACGGGTGGACTACCGCGCCGAGCGCGTGAGCGCGGCGTCCACGAACTGGGTGGTGTAGGTCTTCGAGAGGTCGATCCGGTCCTTCTTCGGTTTCACGTTGCTCGAAGAGGCGCCGAGCACGTTGAGCACGTTCTGCGCCCCGGCCGGATCCATGCGTCCGTCCGAAGTGAACATCGGCAGACTGTCCTTGAGGGACTTCACGTACAACGCCTTGTCCCCGCCGGCGAACGACGGCGGCATCACGTCGGCGACCTGCTCCGCCGTGTGGTTCTTGAGCCACCGCAACGAATCCACGTACGCGTTGGCCAGCTTCTGCACGATGTCCGGGTAGCGCTTCACGATCTCGCAGCTCATGTAGAGCGAGCTGGCGGGATACAGCCCGCCGAGGGCGGCGCGCGTGCCCTCCACCGTCCGCATGTCGTAGAGGATCTTGGCCTGGCCGGTGTTGGTGAGCTGCGCGATCGTCGGGTCGGTGGTCATGCCGGCGTCGATGGAACCCTGCTGCAGCGCGGAGATGAACGTCTGCCCGGCGCCGACCTTCACCGGCGTGTAGTCCTTGCCGTCCACCCCGCCGCGGCTCGCGAGCGCCTTCGTGAGGAAGTCCGTGGACGAACCCAGCGACGTCACACCGAGATTCTTGCCGCGGAAGTCCTTTCCGGACTGAATCTGCGGCGCCTTGGCCGACGCGACCATCTCCGCCTCACCCGGCACGTTCGAGAACTGCACCACGCTCGTGAGGCACCGCTCCTTGGCCTGCAGGTCGATGGTGTGGTCGTAGAACCCGACCACGGCCTGCACCTCGCCGGCCAGCAACGACGTCTCCGCGTTGGCGCCCGACGGCTGGTCGAACAGCTCGACGTCGAGGCCCTGCTTCTCGTACTCGCCGAGCTGCTGTGCGAGCTGGCCCGGCAGGTAGATGACCTTGGAGATGCCACCGATCATGATCTTCAGATGCGGTTTGCCGCCGTTGCCGAGGTCGATCTGACGCGAGTCGCGGCACGCCGTGACACCGGCGAGGGTGAGCACCGCGGTGGCGACCGCGAGTGTCCTTTTCAGACGCATCAGATCACCGCACCGGCCTGGGCGCCGACCTGCGGCCGCCAGCGCAGCAGCCGCGACTCGGCCGTGCCGATGCCCCATTCGGCCAGCAGCGCGACCACGGTGATGATCAGCATGCCGGCGTAGACACCGGCGGTGTCGAACGTGCCCTGCGCGTTGGAGATCAGGAACCCCATGCCCGCCTTGGCACCCGTGTACTCGCCGACGACCGCGCCGATCAGCGCGAACCCGAACGCGACGTGCAGCGACGAGAGGATCCACGACGTCGCGCTTGGCAGCACGATCGAGCGCAGCACCGACCAGCGTGAGGCGCCGAGGATGCGCGCGTTGTCGATCAGGTTGCGGTCGACCTCGCGGGCGCCGGTGAAGGCGTTGAAGAACACCGCGAAGAACACGAGCACCACGACCGTCGCGACCTTCGACGACATGCCGAGGCCGAACCAGATCACGAACAACGCGGCGAGCACGATGCGCGGCAGAGCGTTGGCGGCCTTGATGAACGGCGCCAGCACGTCGGCCAGGTACTGGCTGCGACCGAGCACGACCCCGAACACCACACCCAGGATCGCGCCGAGCACGAACCCGAGCACGGCTTCCTCCACCGTCACCAGGATCTGGTACCAGATGGAGCCGAAGTCGGTGCCGGTCGTGAACCACTCCACGAGCCGTTCCCAGATCTTCGACGGCATCGAGTAGAAGAACGGGTCGATCCAGTAGCGGCCGGCGAGCTCCCAGCTGCCGAGCCACACCACGACGATCGCCAGGCGCAGCAACCAGATGTTGCGCCGGCGCGCGCTGGACTTGAGCTTCTGCCGCGCGATGATGCTCGCTTCGTCTTCGATCCGCGGGTTCGGGTTGGACGGCGGGACGATCAGATCAAGCGACACTGGTCGCCCCCTTCTGGCGGGCCTTGTCGACCTCGCCGCGCAGCGATTCCCAGATGTCGGAGTAGATCGAGCGGAACTCCTCGGTGAGGCGCAAGTCCTCGACCTTGCGCGGGCGCTCCAGCGGGATCTCGAAGACGGCCTTCACGGTGGCCGGGCTCGTGGTCAGGACCACGACCTTGTCGGCGAGCGCGATGGCCTCGTCGAGGTCGTGCGTCACGAAGATCACCGCGGCACCGGAGCCGGACCACAGCCGCAGCAGCTCGTCCTGCATGAGGGCGCGGGTCTGCACGTCGAGCGCGGAGAACGGCTCGTCCATCAGCAGGATCTTGGGGTCGGTGACCAGCGTCTGCGCCAGGGCGACGCGCTTGCGCATGCCGCCGGAAAGCTGGTGCGGGTAGTACTTCTCGAAACCCTCGAGCCCCACCCGGCTGATCCAGTCGCGGGCCTTCTCACGAGCGTCCGCTTTGGACACTCCGCGGAAGCGCGGGCCGGAGGCGACGTTGTCGAGCACCGAGCGCCACGGCATCACGGCGTCGGTCTGGAACATGTAGCCGACACCGTCCGGAATGGACGTCACCTCGGCACCGTTCACGCGGACGCTGCCGGCCGACGCGGGCTGCAGGCCGCTGACCAGGGACAACGTCGTCGACTTGCCGCAGCCGGTCGGACCGACAACGGCGACGAACTCGCCCGGCTGCACGGTCATGGTCAGGTCGCGGACCGCGGTGTGCACGGATCCGGAGCCGCTGGGGAACCTTTTCGTCGCGTGCTCGAGTTCGATGAGGGGTGGCGCCATCGTGGTGACTCCTTCGGCACGGTGGGGACTGCGACGGAGGTTAAGAGCGCATCAAGAGCCCGGGAAGCTTGTCGACGTTCTGCGTGCGCTCTGCTCGTTCTCCACGTTTTGCTCATTTCGCGCACGGCCCTGAGCTGGGGGTATGTTGCCTGCCATGCCGAAGTGGGCGTTGTTCGAACGCATGCGGTTCACCCGCCAGGTCCTGCTGTTGCAGATCGGGGTCGTGGTGCTGGTGGTGGGGCTCGGTGTCGCTCTCGTGAGCTGGCAGCTGCGGTCGACGTTGACGGAGCAGTACGGCGAGCGGGCGCTGGCGGTCGCGAAGTCGGTGGCGACGGACCCCGTGGTGGTGGCGGGTGCGGCGGCGCGGCGGCAGGGTGGGGCGCTGGAGGCCCGCGCGGGCGCGGTGTCGAGGGTCAACGGCGCGCTGTTCGTGGTGATCACCGACGATCACGGCATTCGCCTCGCGCACCCGACGCCGGCCGAGATCGGCGACAAGGTCAGCACCTCGGCAGAGGAAGCGCTGGCGGGCAACGATGTCATCAGCGAATTCGACGGCGGCACGCTCGGACTTTCGGTGCGAAGCAAGACACCGATCTGGCAAGGGTCGCGGGTGGTCGGCGAGGTCAGCGTCGGGTACCAAGTCGGCAAGCTGACCGAGGACTTCAACCGGCTGCTGCTGATCACCCTGGCCTTCGCCGCAGGCGCGCTGCTGCTCGGCGGCGGTGCGTCCGCGCTGCTCAACCGCCGGTTGCGCCGCGTCACCCACGGCCTCGAACCGCACGAGCTGACCGAGCTCCTCTACGAACGGGAAGCCGTGCTGCACGGCATCGGCGAGGGGATGCTGGCGGTGGACAGTTCGCGGCGGGTGTCCGTACGCAACGACGAAGCCGAGCGGCTGCTGGGGATCGACCTGCCGGTGGGGGCCACTTTGGACGAACTGGAGCTGTCGCCGCGGGTGCGCAAGGCCGTGGTGGAGGGGCAGCCTGTGGACAATCTCCTTGCGGTGGCGGGAAACCGCGTGCTGGTGATGAACTCGCGCGCGGTGCAGGGCGAGGATCGGGCACTGGGGACCGTGCTGACCTTCCGCGACCGCACCGACCTCGACACGCTCAGCCGTGAGCTCGACGGCATCCGCTCGCTGTCCGACGGCCTGCGCGCGCAACGGCACGAGTTCGCGAACCGGCTGCACACGTTGTCGGGGCTGTTGCAGCTCGGGCACCACGCCGAGGCCGAAGAGTACCTGCAGACGTTGACCGAGACGACGTCGGCGCGCTCGGCTCCGCTGGGCGGTGACGCGGTGCGCGACCCGTACCTGCAGGCGTTGCTGGTGGCGAAATCCGAGCAGGGGCTGGAAAAGGGCGTGGAGCTGAAGCTGGCGGACGACTCGTTCGTGCGCGGCTCGGTGACCGATCCCGTCGCGACGGCCACCGTGATCGGCAACCTGGTCGACAACGCGCTGCACGCCGCCCGCATGGGCCCGCGGCGGCCGGCGACGGTGGAGGTCGGGCTGTTCGCGGAGGGCGCGGCGCTGCACGTGTCCGTTGTGGACAGTGGGCTGGGCGTGCCGGAGCCGTTGCGTGACACACTGTTCGACGAGGGCGTCTCGACGAAACTCACGCCCGGCCACGGTCTGGGCCTCGCCCTCGCGCGCCAGGCGGCCCGCGCCCGCGGCGGGGACGTTTGGCTCGCCGACGCCGGCGGCGACGCGGCGGGCGCGTTGTTCGTCGCGAAACTGCCCGATCTGCTCGTGGAGGCTTCTTCATGATCCGCACTTTGATCGTCGACGACGACTTCCGCGTCGCCGGCGTCCACGCGGGGTTCGTCGCGGAAGTGCCGGGCTTCACCGTCGCGGGCATCGCGCACACCGCCGCGGAGGCGCGCGCCCGCGTGCGCGAGCTGACGCCGGATCTCGTGCTGCTCGACGTCTACCTGCCCGACGAACCCGGCCTGTCCGTACTGCCGGACCTCGCCACGGACACCATCGTCCTCTCCGCCGCGACCGACGCGGCGTCCATCACCGCCGCCATCCGCGCCGGCGCGCTGAACTACCTGATCAAGCCCTTCACGACGCGCCAGCTGGCCGAACGGCTCACCGCGTACGCCCGCTTCCGCACCCACGTGACCACCGACCGCCCCTTCACCCAGGACGACGTCGACCGCGCCTACCGCGCCCTCCACGACCAGGACCGCGCCGCCACCCCGAAGGGCCAATCCAGCGCAACGGCCCGGCTCGTCTCGGAACAGCTACGCACTTCGGCCGCGCCCCTGTCGGCCGCGGAGATCGCCGCCGAACTCGGCATGGCCCGCGCGACGGCCCAGCGCTACCTCACCGCCCTCGCCGACTCGGGCGCGGTGGAAATGCGTCTCCGCTACGGAGCCACGGGCCGCCCCGAACACGAGTACGCCTGGATCGGCTGACCCCGGCTGGGGCTCCGGGTCACGCGCCAATCCGGGGTCGGCTGTGGGGCAGTGGCCCGAGCGCGATTGCTCCGGCGCAACACGTCTCAACCGGCTCTCGGGCCCGACGACCGGAGAGGCACAGGGCCTCGCCGCGCGCACGCCCCTTCCCACGAACCCGGGCCGCGCGCCGTCAGCCGCTGCGCCACGGGCGGTCACGTGCTTCTTGGCCAGGTGAGCCACTGGTCAGCGGCCCCAGCAGCAATCGCTCCAACGCAGGTTCCGAATGGGCCGACGGCAACCGGCCGCCGACACCTGGCGTCGGCCTCGCCGCTCGCGCACACGCCCCCTCTCGCGAACCCCTGGCCGCGCCAGTCAGCCACTGTGCGCCGCGTGGTTACGTGCTTCCCAGCCGTCCAAACAGCGGCCTCAACGGCAACCGCTCCAGCGCAAATTCGGAACGAGGCCTGCGGCAACCGGCCGCCGACAACTAGCGCGGGCCTCATACCTCGCGCGCACGCCGCGTTGTGGACCTCGTCTGGCTGCCAGATGACTGCCAGCCTCCCGGCTGACCGGGGTCGCGCGGCTCGCGGGCACACCGTCCGGCGCGGCCCGAGCCCGGCGGCCGCGAGCCTTCCCGGCCGAACGAAACTGCTGGTCAGCGACGCGACATCCGGTCCGCCAGGTCGATCCACGGCTGCCACTGCGACATGTACTGGTCGAACTCCTTGGCGGCCGGCAACTTGGCCGGGTCGGACTTCGTGTCGGAGCGGAGGTCTTCGTCGTCCGGGGTGGAGGTGGGGCGGTGGTCAGAGCCGCCGGCGGAGGTGCGGGGGGTGGTGGGGCGGCTGGCGACGTGCTGTTTCGCCGGTGCGGCGGGTTGGTGGTCGGGGACCGGGACGTACACGGTCACCGGGGCGGCCGGGGGTGCGGCGGGAGCGGCGGGTGCGGCGGGCGTCGAGACAGGAGCGGGCGGGGCGGCCGGGGCCGCCGGGGCGACGAGCTCGTGCTGGTCGGTGGGCACCGCGACGTCGTCGGTGGTGTGGCCGGTGAAGGAGCCCGAGAACAGACCGCCGGCGAACCAGCCGAGGGCGAGCAGCGCCAGGGCGGCGGTGCCGGCGACCCAGCCGCGCGTGCGGCGGCGGGCGACGGCGCGCGGGCGCAGCGGCGCCGTGGCGAGAGGCGCGAGGGCGACCCCGTCGCCGGCGATGGGCAGGAGGGCGGGCACCACGGGGATCGGCTGGGTGTCCTCCGGGCTGCGGCGCCCGCGCGGCACGCTCGCCGCGAGGATGCCCGTGCGGTCGAGCAGCTCATCGGCGGGCGAGGTCGCGCGTCGCTCGGCGGTGCGCAGCATGGGAGGTACCTCCGGGGTACGGGCACTCGGATGGACGTCAGCATTCTGGTGCATTTCCGACGGGTTTGTCAGAAAGGCAACTCCATTGGGTGACGGCAACTATAAGGCCCGGCCGAACTCCCGCACGTCGGGCGCGATTCAGTTCTTCCCCATCCGTTTGAAGCCGAGGCGCGCCATAGTCGCGAGCGGGCGCTGATACGCCGACCCGAGCACGCGCGGGATGGCGTCGATGACGTACGCGTCGGGTCCGATGAGGATCCTGGCGGACCGCCGTTCCACCCCGCGGATGATCGTTTCGGCGGCCTTCTTCGGTGTGGTCAGGGCAATTTTCTCGAAGCCCGCCGCCGCGGCTTCCTGGTCGCCGTCGCTGCCGCCGCGCGCGTGGCGGGCGATGTTGGTCTTGATGCCACCCGGGTGCACGCAGCTCACGGCTACCGGATGACGCGCGGCGAGCATTTCTTCCCGCAACGCCTCGGTGAATCCGCGAACGGCGAACTTCGCCGCGTTGTACGCACTCTGAGTGGGCACTCCGACGAATCCGAACACACTCGAAATGTTCACCAGGTGTCCGTCGCCGGAGCCGATGAGGTGCGGCAGGAACGCCTTCGTCCCGTTGACGACGCCGCCGAGGTTGATCCCCATCAGCCAGTCGTAGTCCTCGAACGTCATGTCCTCCACGGTGGCGCCCAGCGCGACGCCGGCGTTGTTGACCACGACGTTGACCCGGCCGAACGCACTGGCCACCTCGTCCGCGTGCGCGAGCACGGCGGCGCGGTCGGAGACGTCGAGCGAGTAGCCGCGCACGTCCGCACCCTGCGCTTTCGCCGCTTCGATCGTGCCCTCCAGGCCTTCGGTGTCCACATCGGACAGTGCCAGGCGCGCGCCGCGCAGGCCCAGCCCGAGCGCGAGCGCGCGGCCGATGCCCGAGCCCGCTCCGGTGATGACCGCGACCTTGTCGGTGAACTCCTTCATCGCCGCTCCCCTCGTCCGGTGCTCCAGGTTTTGGATACTAGTGGCGGAAGCGATCTTCGGGAGGACGGATGCGGCGGGCACGGGTGCTGCTCGCGCTGGGCGCGGTCGTGGTGCTCGGCGCGACGGGGACCGTCGTGGCCGTCGCCGGACACCGCGCGTCACCAGCGCAAACGCCCGCCCGACCCGACAACGCGGCCGTCGGCGCGCTGTTCCTCGACGGCTCCCACTACTGCACCGCGAGCGTCGTCCACAGCGACCGCGGCGACGAGCTGCTCACCGCCGCCCACTGCCTCCACGACGGTGCGGGCGGCACGTACTTCACCGGCGTCACCTTCGCGCCCGGCTTCCACGACGGCGTGGCCCCGTTCGGCTTCTGGGCCGTCGGCGACGAGCTCGTGGCGCACGGCTGGGCCGAGGACTCCGACCCCGACCTCGACGTCGGCTTCGCCACCGCTCACCAGGCCGGCGCGAAGGGACCGCTCGAGACCGTGACCGGCGCGAACCGGCTCGGCGCGAACGGTCCGTTCGCACGCGCCGTGACGGTCACCGGCTACCCCGACGGCTCCGACGCCCCCACGGTCTGCAGCACGACCACGTCGAAGCAGGACACCTTCCAGCTGCGCGTGGACTGCGCCGGGTTCGCCACCGGCACCAGCGGCGGCCCGTTCGTGGCCGACGCCGACCCGCGCACGAAGCTCGGCACCGTCGTCGGGGTGGTCGGCGGCTTCGAGACCGGCGGCGACACCGACGACGTGTCGTACTCCAGCTACTTCGACGACGACGTCACCACGCTGTACCGGCAAGCCACCTCGCGCCCGTGAGCGCCGATGGCGGATGATGCGGCGTATGAGCGAGCCCGTGCGTGACGTGCCCATCACCGGCGAACCGATCCGGCTCGGCCAGTTCCTGAAGCTGGCCGGCCTCGCCGAGGACGGCGCCCACGCCAAGGACCTCATCGAGAACGAAGAGGTCACCGTGAACGACGAGGTCGAGACCCGCCGCGGCCGCCAGCTCTCCGACGGCGACGTGGTGGCCGTCGGTGGCGACCGCGGACGGGTGACGCTCGCGCGTTAACCGACGCTGGTCAGCGGCGGCAGCCCCAGCCCGAGCGCCAGCGAGTCGAGCTGGCGCCGCACCGGCGCGCTGAGCGGGACGCCCAGCGCGCGGCACTGTTCGAGGTACTGCGCTTCGCGCCAGCCCGGGTAGCGGATCGGCGTGCCGCCCTCCCAGCCGAGCATGCTGCCGAACAACGCGCTGGCCGCGCGGTAGAAGCCGTCGGCGCTGCGCAGCGTGGTGGGCGCGATGGCGAGCACGAGCAGGCCCGTGTCGTTCTCGTGGTCGGCGACGCCCGAGAGCACGCCCGCCAGCACGTCGACGAGCAGCGCGAAGCCCGCGAACTGCGGGTTGCGCGAGGCGTCGCCGAGGTCGACATCGAGCACGAACTCCGGGTACGCGCCGGCGGGCGCGGCCATGCCGAGCGGGTGGCCCGAGCCGACTTCGCCGGCCGCCATCACCAGGCCGATCATCCCGTGCGGCAACGCGCGCGCGGCGTGGTGCCCGACTCGGCCGAACGGCCCGACGCCCCGCATCGAAATCAGCCCGACGCCGAAGCGCCCGGCCCGCGTGACGGCCCGGTCCATCGCGTCGCCGACGGCCCACAGGCCCGTCGCGCGGCGGTAGTCGATCAGCGCGGCGGCACCGCGGTCGGCGATCATCAACGGCTCGGCGCGCGCGGCGACCTCACCGTTTTCCAAGGCGGGCAGGTGAATTCGCAGCAGCTCCACGACGCCGGTGTCGGGCGAGCCCGTGAGATCACCGTGGCACAAGGCTTCCGCGGCCATGCGTGCGCGATCGTCGGGAAAATCGTGTGCCACCAGGATCAAGGAAACGAGCGTGACCAGTTCGTCGGCGGGCACGCGCTGCCAGACCTGTTCGGGAATCGGTGTGTCTTCAGGGACTTCTTGAGCGGCGGCGGGGCGGGCGGGACGCAGCGAACGTGGTCTGAGGGGCACTTCATCGAGACTGCCCAAGCGCGTCTGGCGGCGTCAACGAGGATGGCCCGACAGTGTGATGAGGGCTCCCGAAGGGACGTACCCTGTCACGCATGTGCCGAAACATCACGACGCTGCGCGGCCTCCAACCGTCCGCGACAACCGAAGAGATCGAAGCGGCAGCACGCCAGTACGTCCGGAAGGTGACCGGCGTGCAGTCGCTTTCGGACGCCACGCGCGCCCCGTTCGAGGCGGCCGTGGCCGAAATCGCGACGATCACCGCGCGGCTCCTGGACGAACTCCCGGACCGCCGCCAGCCCCCGGCCACCGTGCCGCCACTGCGCCGGCCCGAAGTGCGGGCGCGGATGGCGTTGAAGGAACTGAAGAAGCCCTGACTCCGCCCGGAAACGCTTGAGGCGTTCGCGGCGCGACCTGGGGGTCCGTCGGGCTGACAGGGCCGGAGACGTTCCCGACCCGCGCCGGCCGCCCTGCCCGCACCGGCGCGGCGCGAGCTGATGATCACGCTCACCGCCGTTCCTGTTGATGAGCGCGGGTGACCACGGAAGCGCGACCGATCCGTCCTGGGTTTCGCTCGTCGACCTCCACGCGGGTCGGTGACAGGGACCCGGAGATCATGCTGAGCAAAGAAAAAGCCGCCCTCAGCGGCTTTCTCGACATGTACTTGCGGAAGCGGAGGGATTTGAACCCCCGGTAGGTTTCCCTACGGACGCTTTCAAGGCGTCTGCATTCGGCCGCTCTGCCACGCTTCCCTGTCGGTCAGGGTATCGCGCCGGTTGTCCAGGTCGTCCAGGTGTTCGAGGACGCGGCCGAAGACCGCGCCGACCGTGGACTGTTCCTCGGGGGTGAGCAGGTCGATGAGGTGCTCGCGGGCGCCGCGCACGTGGGTGGGCGCGGCCGCGTCGAGCAGGGCCTGGCCGGCACCGGTGAGCTCGGTGATGACGCCGCGCTTGTCGTCCGGGTCGGGGCAGCGCCGGACGAGACCGCCGACCTCCAGCTTGCTGATCTGGTGTGAAAGGCGGCTCTTGGTGGAGCCCAGCTGGTAGGCGAGCTCGGACATGCGGACGCGCCGGTCCGGGTAGATGGCGAGGCAGACGAGCACCTCGTAGTCGGCGAGCGAAACGCCGTGGGCCTCGGTGAGCTCGCGGTGCAGCCGCTGCCGCAGCCGGAGCGAGGCGACGATGTACATCTGCCACGCGTGCTGCTCGACGCCGGTCAGCCAGCGCACCGCCTGCTCGTCGGTCATCGCAAAAGGGTAGAAGGCGGGCCGACGCCCTGCGCGTCCCGCCACCAGGTCGAGACCCAACCGAGCGGTCAGGTGAAAAACTCGGGAACCTTCCCCCGAAGGTGGGTTACGAAAAGGTTGAGACTTGGGCCGAAGAAGCGCATTCTGCTTGTCAGCGGATGGGCTGATCGGGTATCAGGCGGGCCGCCAGGGCACCGTCGGACCGACCTCCCACCGGGAAGGCCAGGTGGTTGCATGGCAGGTGATTCCCGCGGTTGACCGCCCGCTGTGTCCCCGCGGCCGGCACGGCCTGAATACGGACCGGTCGCGACTGTGAACAGCACGAGTGGGCATCTACGGTGCGCTCGGCATTCTTCTCGCGCATCCGGCGTCGATCTGGCGTTGTTCTCTCCTCGCGGCCTCGGCACCGCGACGGCACCGCCGGACGCCGGCCCGGCCGGTGGCCAACCGCCGTCAACAGAAGAACCTCGGTAGTTCCTGGGTGCGGTCCGCAGCGCATGGACCGCACCCAGGCTTGTGTCCGGGGGACGGCCCGCAGGCAGGCTTGCGTCCGGCTCGCCCGTTACGCTGCCGCTGTGCAATTCGACGACGACGCGGGCCTGGACACCTCGGAGGTCCAGGACCTCCGCGGCAGTGGTGGTGGCGGCGGTGGCATCGGCGGTCGCGTGGCGATCGGCGGTGGCGGGATCGGCGTGGTGGGCCTGATCATCTACTTCCTGATCTCGCAGTTCGGCGGCGCGAGCCTCGGAACCAACAGCGCGTCGAGCGGGCTGGGGCTCGACAACGTGGGCTCCGGCCAGCAGCTGGAGAGCACCACGCTCTCGCAGAAGTGCCACACCGGCGCGGACGCGAACCGCGACCACGACTGCGCGATCGTCGCGATCATCAACTCCGTGCAGGACTACTGGTCGCAGGAGTTCGCGCGCAGCGGCCAGACCTACCGCAAGGCGCCGACGCGCTTCTTCACCGGCGGCGTGCGCACGGGCTGCGGCAGCGCGACGTCCGACACGGGCCCGTTCTACTGCCCGGCCGACTCCGACGTGTACATCGACCTCTCGTTCTTCGACGAGCTCAAGACCCGCTTCGGCGCCCAGGGCGGGCTGTTCACCGAGGCGTACGTGCTGGCCCACGAATACGGCCACCACGTGCAGAACCTCACCGGCACGTCCAAGCGCGGCACCGGCACCGGGCCGACGTCGGGCTCCGTCCGGCTGGAGCTGCAGGCCGACTGCTACGCCGGCGTCTGGGCCAACCACGCCTCCACGACGCCGACGGAATCCGGCAAACCGCTGGTCCAGAACATCACGCAGGACGACATCGCCAGCGCCCTCGACACGGCGTCCCGCATCGGCGACGACTACATCCAGACGAAGCTCGGCAGCGGCCACGCGGACCCGTCGAGCTTCACGCACGGCACGTCGGCGCAGCGGGAGAAGTGGTTCACCACCGGCTTCACCTCGGGCCAGCCGGCGCGGTGCAACACCTTCAGCACCAACAACCTGGGCTGACCGCACCCCAATGTGGCGTTCGGTGCGCTGAACGCACCGAACGCCGCATTGGGTGCGTTGAACGCAACCAACGCCACATTGGGGTGCTTCGGGACTACGCGGCCGCAGCGTCGCCGGTGGTGGCGAGCTTGTGCGCGGAGTGCTTCTTCGCCGCCTTGCCCGGCTTCCCCGGCGCGACGCCGTTCACCGACTCCGTGCTGGTCGCGTACATCCCGAGAGCCCACGCGAGCCCGTCGGCGTTGCGGTCCAGGGCGACGCGGTCGACGTTGCCCAGGTTGTCACACGCCTGGTGGTAACACGGGTCGAACGCGATCCCCGCCGTGCCGCCCCACTTCGCGGCCTGGGCGGGGGTCTTGAGCACCTCGGCGCCCGTGTCGAGGCCGCCCGCCGGGATGCCGACGGCGATGAACTCGCCGTAGTCCGAGCGGCCCGTGAAGTCGGTGCCCTCGACGGCGACGCCGCGGCCGGTCAGGTAGTCGACGAACGTCTTCTCGATCTGGGCCGAGCCGTACGGGCCGGGGCCGGCGCCGACGTGGTCGGAATCGTCGCCGTCGTAGGCGAAGTAGCCGGCGTTGGGCGAGCCGATCATGTCGAAGTTCAGGTACAGCGCGAGGTCGAGCTGCTGCTCGAAGCTCAGCGAACCGACGTAGTACGTGGACCCGACGAGCCCGAACTCCTCCGCGCTCCAGAAGCCGAAGCGCACGGCGTTGTTCACCTTCGGCTTCGCGCCCAGCTGCAGGGCGGTTTCGAGCAGGGCCGCGGAGCCCGTGCCGTTGTCGTTGATGCCGGGGCCGGCGGGGACGCTGTCGAGGTGCGAGCCGAGCATCACGACGTTGTCCTTGCGGCCGGTCTTCGTCTCGGCGATCACGTTGTAGCTGGTACGCGCTTCCTGGAAGGTGCGCAGCTCCAGCTGCACGGTGGCGCCGTTCTTCGCGGCGAGCGCCTGGCCGTCGGCCTGTGAGAGGCCGCCGGTGGGGATGCGCGCGTCGGCCGGGGTGCCGAGTGTCCCGTTGAGCGGGCCGGGTTCGTTGTTGGAGATGAGCGCGCCGATCGCCCCCGCGTCGGCCGCGGCCTGCTGCTTCTGCGCGAACGGGCACGCGCCGCGCGGCACGAGCACGATCTTGCCGGTCACGCCGGTGTAGTCGCTCGCTTCGCAGCCCGGGGTGGCGTCGGCGGGGACGACGGCGAGCTGTGCGCTGATGCCACCGACCGGCGTCGACGGCGTGTACTCCATCGCGATCACTGGCACGCCGGCACCGTCGACGGTGAGCGTCTCGGCCAGGGTTTCGTTGTAGGTGAAGGGAAACTCCTGCCGCGTGACGCTGAAGCCCGCGGCTTCGAGCTTGCCCGCGATGTACTCGGCGGACTTCTTGTGCCCGTCGGTGCTCGCCGCGCGTGTGCCGCCGTTCGCGTCGGCGATGCGCTGCAGCGCGATCAGGTGGCGGTTCACGCCGTCGAGGGTCACCTTCTTCGTCAGCTGCTTCGCGAGGTCGTCGCTCTTCGCGGCCACGGCCGGGGTGGTGCCCAGCGCCAGGGTCGCGCAGGCCGCCAGGATCACCGGCGGGATGAGTCTTTTACGGGTTAATGACATGGTTGCTCACCTTTGTGCCCGGTGTCCGGAACGTCAATGCGGCATTCGGCGGAGACCGCGAGGTGGGGGATACAGTCGGGCGCATGTACGCGATCACGACCCGCGAACCCGGCGGTCCCGAAGTTCTCGAGTGGACCGAAGTCCCCGACCCCAGCCCCGGCCCCGGTGAAGTGCTGCTCGACGTGGCCGCCAGCGCCGTCAACCGAGCGGACCTGCTGCAGCGCCAGGGCAACTACCCGCCGCCGCCCGGGTCGAGCGAGACGATCGGCCTCGAGTGCTCAGGCACGATCGCCGAGCTGGGCGAGGGCGTCGAAGGCTGGCAGGTCGGCGACGAGGTGTGCGCGCTGCTCGCGGGCGGTGGCTACGCCGAGCGCGTGGTCGTGCCCGCCGGCCAGCTGCTGCCCGTGCCCGGCGAGGTCGAGCTGCTCGCGGCGGCCGGGCTGCCGGAGGTCGCGTGCACGGTGTGGGCCAACGTCGTGATGCACGCGAAGCTCGCCGAAGGCCAGACGCTGCTGGTCCACGGCGGCGCGGGCGGCATCGGCACCCACGCGATCCAGGTCGGCAAGGCGCTCGGCGCGACCGTGGCCGTCACCGCGGGTTCGGCGGAGCGGCTCGAACGCTGCCGCCAGCTCGGCGCCGACATCACGATCAACTACAAGGAGCAGGACTTTGTCGAGGTCATGCACGCCGAGGCCAAGGGCGCCGACGTCATCCTCGACAACATGGGCGCGAAGTACCTGCAGCGCAACGTCGACGCGCTGCGCGCCGACGGCCGCCTCGTGATCATCGGCATGCAGGGCGGGATCAAGGGCGAGCTGAACATCGGCAGCCTGCTCGGCAAGCGCGCGAGCGTCTTCGCGGCCGGGCTGCGGTGGCGTCCGCTGGAGCAGAAGGCCGAGGTCGTCGCGTCCGTGCGCGAAGGGCTGTGGCCGCTGGTGGAGAACGGCTCCGTGAAGCCGATCATCGGCCAGGTCGTGCCGATGGCCGAGGCGGCTTCGGCGCACCGGATGCTCGAAGAGGGTTCGGTGTTCGGGAAGATCCTGCTGGCCGCGAAGTCCTAGCGGAGCTCTTCGAGCACCCGCACCAGCTGGTTGATCTCGAAGACGTTGGAGTAGTGCGCGAGCCCGATGCGCACTACTCCGCCGACTTCGCCCACGCCGAGCGACGCGAAAACGCCGGCCGAGCCGTCGTCGGCGAAGGCGCAGAGGCCTTGCGACGCCAGGTACTCCGCGACTTCCGGCGATTTCTTGCCCTGCACGGCGAACGCGAGCGCGGGGATGCGGCGCATGGCGTCGCCGATCACCATCACGTGCCGCAGCGAGCGCAGCTCCGTGGACAGCTGCGCGAGCAGGCCCGCGTGGTACGACTTGGCGGAGCCGAGGGACGTCACGAGTCTTTCGCGGCGCGAACCGGCGGCGGCGTCGTCGAGGCCGGCGAGGTAGTCGATCGACGCGACGAGGCCCGCGAGCAGCGGGTACGCGTGGGGGCCGAGCTCGAGGCGCGCGGCGCCGCGGGCGGCCGGGTCGAGCGAGGCGGACGGGATGCGTTCGAGCATCTCGGGGTCGCGGAACACGAGCGCGCCCACCGACGGCCCGCCCCAGGCCTGTGCGGAGACGACCATGACGTCGGCGCCCAGCTCTTGCAGGTCCAGGGGAACGAACGGCGCCGCGTACGTCGCGTCCACCACCACGAGCGCGCCGACGCGCTTGGCGAACTCGATGACCGTGGGGACGTCGGGGCGTGTGCCGACCGAGCCCGAGGCGAGCGTGACCGTGACGGCCTTGGTGCGCGCGGACACGAGGTTCTCGTACTGCCACGCGGGCAGCTCGCACGTCTCGATGTCGATCTCGCCCCAGCGCACGACCGCGCCCACGCGCTTCGCGGCGCGCTGCCACGGCGCGAGGTTCGCCTCCTCGTCGAGCCGGGACACGACGACCTCGTCGCCGATCGTCCAGCGCTCGGCGAGCGCGTCGACGAGGCGGCGCAGCATCACCGGCGCGCTCGGTCCGAGCACGACGGCGGCCGGGTCCGCCCCGACCAGATCTGCCACTGCCCGCCGGGCCGCGGTGACAATGCTCTCCGCGCGCTGAGAGGCCGGAAACGCTCCGCCCGGCCCGGACACCGGGGCACGCATGGCCGTCGAAACGGCCGAAGCGACCTGTTCCGGGACCAGCATTCCGGCGGCGCCGTCGAAGTGAATCCAGCCGTCACCCAGCGCGGGGAACAACCCACGGATACGAGCGACGTCGAACGCCATGGTGACACCGTACGGACGTGCGGTTTAGCGGTTACCGCGGGGTTGGGTCCGGGCAGCCGGATGACGCTAGGCTCGGACGCGACCGCCAGCGATTTCTGATTGGGATGAGCCCATGAGCGAGCCGAACTACCGGCAGACTTCCGACGCCGAGTCGACCCCCCACGTGGTGGTCGTCGGCCCCGACGGGGTCCCGGTCGGCGCTGTTCCCACGGCCACGCCCGAGGGCGACGAAGCCGCCGGTGAGCTGGTCGAAGAGCCGGCCAAGGTGATGCGCATCGGGACCATGATCAAGCAGCTCCTGGAGGAAGTCCGCGCGGCACCGCTCGACGACGCCAGCCGGAACCGGGTGCGCGAGATCCACCAGAACTCCGTGCGCGAACTGCAGGAGGCCCTGGCGCCCGAGCTGCGCGAGGAGCTGCAGCGCCTGGTGCACCCGTTCACCGACGACTCGACCCCGTCGGACGCCGAACTGCGGATCGCGCAGGCCCAGCTGGTGGGCTGGCTGGAGGGCCTCTTCCACGGCATCCAGACCGCCCTGTTCGCCCAGCAGATGGCAGCGCGGGTCCAGCTGGAGCAGATGCGCCGCGGCCTGCCCGCGGGCTCGTCGGGCGCGGTGATGCCGGGCGGGCCCGGCGCTGAGGGCCAGCGGCCTGGGATCAGTGGGACTGGGCAGTATCTGTGAGGTCTTGCTCTCTGCGGCTTTGAGCCGTGGGTGATGAGGGGATCGTTCGTGCGCTGAGTGGCGTGGGGGCGGTCCCTTCTTTGCTGTTTGGGGGGCTTGGGGGCTTTTCGGGCGGTTGGTTGGTGGTCGCGACCGGTCGTTCCGTGCCCTCGCTTGCCGCGCGACCGGTCCCCACGCGCCGCGCGGGTCGGCCGCGAAGGGCCCGCTCGAACCGGCACTCCAGCGCGAACGGTCCCAGCGCGCCACCAGCTGAACGCGACAGGTCACAGCGCGCCGCCGGCTGAACGCGAACCGTCCCGCCGCGCCGGCAATCGAGCGCGAACCGCACCCTCGCGCCGCTGAATGAGTGCGGCCGGTCCGTCCGCCACCGATCGAACGCGAGGGGATCGGTCACGCCGGCCAGCACGAACCGTCCCGCCGTGCCACGGTGTGGTCGCGAAGGGTCCCCTCGCGCCGCCGCCGGAGCACGACCGGCCCCCTCACACCGCGCGGGCGACCGCGAACGGTCCGCTCGACCCGGCGCCGCCGCGCGAACGGTCCCGCCGCACCGGAACCCGAGCGCGAACCGTCCCTTCGCGCCATCAAGTAGGTGCGAACAGTCCCCTCGCGCCGCCGAATAGGTACGAACAGTCCCCTCGTGCCGCTTTCCCAACACGAGCGGCCCTTCCGTACCCGGCCGCTGGCGCGAAAGGTCCCCTCACCGCCACAACCCTGGTGTGAACCGTCCCTTCGCGCCGCCAGATGTGCGAGTGCTCCCGCCGCGCCACCGCGCGATCACGAAACGTCCCTTCGCGCCGCCGGATGAAGGCGAACGGTCCTCTCGTGCGGGCCAGCCGAGTGCGAGGGGACCGGTCGTGCCGGTGGGCGTGAGCGGTCCCGCCGTTCCATCGCGTGGGCGCGAAAGGTCCCCTCGCGGTGCGGGTCCGGCGCGAAACGACCCCTCGCGGCGCGGCCCTGGCGCGAAAGGTCCCCTCGCGGCGGCGGGTCGAGCGCGAAGGGACCGTCCGCACCCCAAGCTCAGAGGCTCCCGAAGAACTTCCGGATGTCGCCGATCAGGGCGTCCGGTTGTTCGAGGGCCGGGAAGTGGCCGCCGGCCGGAAACGCTGACCAGTGGACGATGCGGTCGGTGCGTTCGGCGAGGGGGCGTAGGGGCAGGCCGATGTCGTCGGGGAACACGGCGACGCCGGTGGGGACGGTGGAGGTGGGGAGGGGCGCGCCCCAGGGGCCTTCGAGGGCGGCGTAGATGCGGGCGGACGAGTTGGCCGTGCCGGTGAACCGGTAGATCGCGACGTCGGTGAGGAGGTCGTCGCGGTCGATGAGGTCGTGCGGGGCGTTGGAGAAGGAGCGGAACTTTTCCGCGATCCACGCGAGTTGGCCGGCGGGCGAGTCGGTGAGGCCGTACGCAAGCGTTTGCGGCTTGGTGGACTGGATGATCGCGTAGCCGGTTCCGGTGTGCTGGAAAGCGCGGGACTTCGCCAACGACCGTTCGCCCAGCGAAAGGTCGGCGCCGGTCAAGCCCGCCAGGTCCGACTCCGAGCGGGCGACGGCGGTGGGCAGCATCGTGACGTGGACGCCGAGCACGCGCGAAGGGAACTGCACGCCGAGCTCGCGGGAGATCAGGGCGCCCCAGTCGCCGCCGTGGGTGCCGAAGCGGTCGTAGCCGAGGGTGGTCATCAGCGAAGCCCACGCCCGCGCGCCGCGGGCCGGGCCCCAGGCGCGGTCGCGCGTCGGGCCGGAGAAGCCGAAGCCGGGGATCGACGGGACGACCACGTGGAACGCTTCGCGCGGGTCCCCGCCGTACGCGCGCGGGTCGGCGAGCGGTCCGATCACGTCCAGGAACTCCACGATCGACCCGGGCCAGCCGTGCGTCAACAGCAGCGGCGTGGCCCCCTCCTCGGGCGACCGGACGTGGAGGAAGTGCACGTTCTCGCCATCGATGGTGGTGGTGAACTGCGGAAACGCGTTGATCCGCTCCTCGGCCGCCCGCCAGTCGAACCGCAGGCGCCAGTGCTCCGCCAGGTCCTTCACCTCGTCCACCGGAATCCCCAGCTCCCACCCGACGCCCTCGGGCTGGTCCGGCCAGCGCGTCCGGGCGAGCCGTTCGCGCAGGTCGTCGAGGTCGGCTTGCGGGACATGAACTCGGAAGGGGGTGAGGTTCATGCGGAAAACGCTAGAACCCCTTGAGGACAGATCCCGCCCTCAATCACCGAATCGCGGACCCGGGAGGACCTCAGCCGACAAGGTCGTCGAGCGCCTCCGCCACCAACCGCCGTTCCTCGGGATCAACGTTCGTTCCGATCACAGCGAGGCGATGACGTCGAGGACCCGGTCCGCGCCGAGTCCGTCCACAGTAGACCCCGCAGCGGAGGACAAAGAGGACCGCAAACCGGCGTCCGTCAACAGGGAACCCAGCGCGGAAACCACCTCCGGCAGCCGATCCTCCAACGAGCCCGCCTCGCCCAACCCCACGGCCAGGCCCAGATCCACGGCAGCCCGGTAGCCCGGGGCCTGGTTGTCCACCAGCTGCACCGCCGCCGTCGGGATGCCGAGGCAGCAGAGTTCCAGGAAGGTGACGCCGGTGGCGCTGACGGCGACGTCGGTGGTGGCCAGGAGGTCGAGCAGGCCCGGGTGCGGCGCGGTGACCCGGAGGGACTGGCCTGCCGACAAAACCGGCAACACCGGCTCGCCGCGGACGAGGGCGTCGGCGGCGAAGGGCTGGCCCGTGGCGGCGAGGGCGCGGAGCAGCACGCTGACCGTGCCTGACCATTCGGCGCCGCCGCCCAATACGACCGTGACGTGCAAAGGCGCGGAAGAAACAGCGGAGCGTCGTGCCCGAGCCGCCAAGACCCCCGAGCGCAGCGCCGTGTATTCGACGCCCCGAAGCAGCACGCCGGAACCATCCGCCGGGCGAGGCGCGGGCGAAAACCCGGCGTCCACCACGACATCCGCGGGCCGGCGGCCGAAAGTGTCGTCCTCAAGGGACACGAGCAGAGCGCCCGCGGCGTTGACCTCGCCGCGCACGTCGCCCAGCGAGTAGTGGTCCACGAGGACCGCGTCGAAGCCGGCGGCCAGGGAAGCCCAGTCGGAAACCGGCAAAAACGGCACCGAAAGCGCGGCGAAGCGGGAGGCCAGCCATTCGGCGTTGTCCGTGGCGCCCGCGAACGAGACGTCCCAGCCGCGGGCGACGGCGCGCTCGGCGTAGGCCACGACGCGCGCGATATGGCCCGCGCCGATCACCGGGGACGCGTCGGCGCGGAGCAGGAGCTTCACTGGCCGAGCTTCTTCTGCTCGACGTGCGCGTTCAACGCCACCAGGTCCGGCCGGGAACGCAGCAGCGAAACCACCGAACGCCAGGACGCCGGCTCATCACCCAGAACCGAAACCACGGCCTCGAGCAGGTCCCAGTCCTCCGGGGTGTCGAGGGTGACACGCAGGTCGTCGGCGGCCGGGCTCACCACGACGCCCGTGCAGGAGTACCGCGAGGACTGCCGGTAGATCGCCGACGTCACGTGCTCGCGGTCGGGGCCCTCGGCAGTCTCCACCTGCTCTGCGAGCACCGCAGCCCGCACCAGCTCCGCGTCGAAGCCGCGCGGCAGCGTCCGCACGAGGGTGGTGCTGACGTAGTCCAGCGACGGCTCCGCGCGCCACACCGCCGCCAGCCGGCCGATCAACGCGGGGTCGAGCAGCGGGCAGTCGGCGGTGAGCCGGATCACGGCGTCGGCCGGGTAGGCGGCCAGGGCCACGCCGAAGCGCGCCACGACGTCGTCGAGCGGGCCGCGCGCGACCAGGGCGCCACACCGTGCGGCCTCTTCGGCGACGGCGTCGTCGTCGGGCGCGTCCGAGGTGGCGACCACCACCTGGTCCACACCGGGAGCGGCGGCCGCCGCACGGACGACCCAGCCGAGGACACTGCGCCCGGCCAGGGGACGGAGCACCTTGCCCGGCAGGCGCGTCGAGGAGGACCGGGCCTGGATCACGGCGTTGACGCCGAGGCCTTCACGCATGGGTGACATGATGGCCTGCGGCAACGCGCCAGAACCAAGAACCCCAACCGCGGAGGTCGTCGATGTCCGAGCTGGATGGTTCCAGCATCCTGCTCACCGGCGGGACCGGCTCGTTCGGCAAGGCGTTCATCACCCACGCCCTCGCCGAGCTGAACCCCAGCCGGCTGGTCGTGCTCTCCCGCGATGAGCTCAAGCAGTACGAAGCCCGGCAGCTGTTCAACGACGACCCGCGGCTGCGCTGGTTCATCGGTGACGTCCGCGACCGCCGCCGGCTCGAGCGCGCCATGCACGGCGTCGACTACGTCGTGCACGCCGCGGCGCTCAAGCAGGTGGACACCGGTGAGTACAACCCGTTCGAGTTCGTCCAGACCAATGTGATGGGCTCGCAGAACGTCATCGAGGCCGCCATCGACACCGGCGTGAAGAAGGTCGTGGCGCTCTCGACCGACAAGGCGTCGAGCCCGATCAACCTCTACGGCGCCACGAAGCTGTGCGCCGACCGGATGTTCATCAGCGGCAACCACTACGCGGCCGCGCACGTCACGCGGTTCTCCGTGGTGCGCTACGGCAACGTGATGGGCTCGCGCGGCAGCGTGATCCCGTTCTTCCGCAAGCTCGCCGAGCAGGGCGAGTCGCTGCCGATCACGCACAAGGACATGACGCGGTTCTGGATCACGCTGCCGCAGGCCGTGCAGTTCGTGGTGGACTCGTTCGACCAGATGCACGGCGGTGAGCTGTACGTGCCGCGGATCCCGAGCATGCGGCTCGTCGACCTCGCGCAGGCCATCGCGCCGGGTTCGCCGATGCACGAGGTGGGCGTGCGGCCGGGCGAGAAGCTGCACGAGGAGATGATCGCCCCCGACGACGCGCGCCGGACCGTGCAGCTGCCCGATCGGTACGTCGTGCAGCCGCACCTGGCGGGCTGGGGCTACGAGGCGCCCGCCGACGGCAAGCCGATGCCCGAAGGGTTCGCGTACCGCTCGGACACCAACGACCTGTGGCTCGAAGCGGACGAACTTCGCAAGCTGGTCGAGCAGTATGCCTGACTTTCTTCCCTACGGCCGCCAGTCCGTCACCGACGACGACATCGCCGCCGTCACCGAGGTCCTGCGCGGAGACTGGCTCACGACCGGTCCCGCCGTCGCGCGGTTCGAGGCCGACCTGGCCCTGCACACGGGCGGCGTCCCGGCCGTCGCGGTGACCTCGGGGACGGCCGCGCTGCACGTCGCGTACGCGGCGGCTGCCGTCGGGCCGGGCGACGAGGTCGTGGCCTCGCCGATGACGTTCGTGGCCACCGCCGCCACCGCCGCACTGCACGGCGCGAAGGTGGTCTTCGCCGACGTCGAGCACGACACCGGAAACCTTTCCGTCGCCGCGGCCGCCGCTGCGGTGACCAGCCGCACGAAGGTCGTGGCAGCCGTCGACTACGCCGGCCACCCCGCCGAGCTCGACGCGCTGGCCGAGGTCGCGCACAACGCGGGCGCACTCCTGCTGGAAGACGCGGCGCACTCCGTGGGCGGCAGCTGGCAGGGCCGCCCGGTCGGCTCGCTCGCCGACCTGACCACGTTCTCGTTCTTCCCCACCAAGAACCTCACCACGGCCGAGGGCGGCGCCGTCGTCACCGCTTCGCCGGAGCTGCTGGGCCGCGCCCAAGCCTTCCGCAACCACGGCCTGGTGCGCGACAAGACGAAGCAGCGCTACCCGGACGAAGGCGGCTGGCACCAGGAGGTGCACGAGTTCGGCCTGAACTACCGCCTGCCCGACGTGCTGTGCGCCCTGGGCAGCAGCCAGCTCACGCGCTTGGCCGAGTTCAAGAAGCGCCGCGCCGAAATCCACGCGCGCTACAACGCGGCCCTGGCCGACGTCGACGGCGTCCTCACCCCGCCCGCACGCCCCGGCGCCGACCCCGTCTGGCACCTCTACCCGCTGCGCGTCCTCGACGGCCGCCGGCGCGCGCTGTTCGACCACCTGCGCGGAGTCGGCATCGGCGTGCAGGTCAACTACATCCCCGCCTACTGGCACCCGGTCTTCGAGGACCTCGGCTACCGCCGCGGCCTGTGCCCGAACGCCGAGGCGTACTACGAGCAGGAGCTGTCGCTGCCACTCTTCCCGTCCCTGACGGACGCGGATGTGGACCGGGTTGTGGACGGGGTGCGGAGCTTCTTCGGGGTCTGAGCCGCACCGCGCATCACCACCGCGTGCCACACCATCACCAGCGGCACCACGACCAGCTCCAGCACGATCGCGGCCCGGAACACCGGGTGCGGCGCACCCACGCGCCGGGCCGAGATAAGCCGCGGTACCCCGCCGACGGCGGCGGTGCCGAGGACAACCCGGGTGGTCGCCGCGCGTTTTTCCGGGTGGCGCAGCGACCACCAGAGCGCGAGGCCCGCCGCGGTCCAGAACGTGTTGACGAAGCGGTATTCGCTGTCGACGCTCGGCGCGGCAGGTGCACCGCCCGGGGCGCGGGAAGGACCGCCCAGGATGGCCGTCAGGCCGCTGGCGACGGGGATCGCCCCGAGGACGCCGAGGGTGGTCAGCAGTGCTGTGCGGGACTTGGCTCGGGCCATGCGGCCGAGACTAGATCAGGTCCCAGGTCAAAGCGGTGCCTTTTGCCGCGTCCACGCGGAAGGTGCGGCCCAGGACGTTCGCGATCTCCGCCGGTGCCAGGCCGCCGGCGGGGCGGATGGACCGGACGTTCGCCGGCGTCACCTCGTCGCCCGCGCGGACGTCCGCCACGACGTACAGGGAGCGGCGCAGGCGGAGGCCTTCCTTCTCGCTCTCGCGCGGGCCGATCACCGGGCGGCCGAGGGCTTCCCACGCGCGGTGGCTCTCCACGACGAGCGCGGCCAGCTCGGCCGGCTCCAGCGAGAACTCCGAGTCCACGCCACCGTCGGCGCGGGCGAGCGTCACGTGCTTCTCGATCGCCACGGCGCCCAGCGCGACGGCGGCCAGCGGCGCGCCGATGCCCGGCGTGTGGTCGGACAGGCCGACGAGCGTGCCCGTGACGCCGGCGAGCACCGGCAGGCCGCGCAGGTTGCTTTCGGACGGCGAGGCCGGGTAGCTGGCGGTGCAGCCGAGCACGATGAGCTGGTCGTTGCCGGCGGCGCGAGCGGTCTGCACGGCCGCGTCGATCTCCGCGATGCTCGCCATGCCGGTCGAGATGACGAGCGGCTTGCCGGTGCGGGCGCACAGATCGATCAGCGGCAGGTCGACGATCTCCGAAGACGCGATCTTGTACGCCGGCACGTCCAGCGACTCCAGCAGCTCGACCGCCGTCGGGTCGAACGGGCTGGAGAACGCCTCCAGCCCGCGCGAGCGGGCGCGCTCGAAAATGGGTTCGTGCCATTCCCACGGGGTGTGGGCCTTTTCGTACAGCTTGTACAGATTTTCCCCGCCCCACAAGGAATGTCCGTCGCCGATGCGGAAGGCGGGGCCGTCGACGTCGATCGTGATCGTGTCGGGGCGGTAGGTCTGGAGCTTCACCGCCTGCGCGCCGGTGTCGGCGATCGCGTCGACGATCGCGAGCGCGCGGTCGAGGTCGCCGTTGTGGTTGCCGGACATCTCGGCGATGACGAACGGCGGCCGGTCCGGGCCGAGCGTGTGGGCGCCGATGCGGACTTCGGACATGGGTGGCGTCCTCCCGGTGGTGCGCGTGCGGGTCACCCCCGAGTCTTGCGCAGCCACCGGAAGCCGTCCTCGGCGGGCGCCGACTCGACGTATCCGGCGCGCTCGAACAACGCCGCCGAAGCCGCGTTGTCCTGGTGCACGGCCGCGAGGATCACGCGCACGTCCTCACGCTCGATGAGCACTCGTTCGCCGAGGGTGAGCACCGCGCGGGAAAGTCCCCGACCACGGCTCGCCGGAGCGAGCGTGATGCTGACTTCCCACTCCCCCGGCCGTTCCCGGTCGAACCGCACCGTGCCCACAGGCCCGTCGGCGTCGGAAACGACCAGCAGCAGCCGGTCCGGCGAAGCAAGCACGCCACGCAGCCACCGCAGGTGGTCGGCGAGCGCGATCACGCCGCTGGACCGCGACGCCTCCCGCGTGCGCGGGTCGTTGCGCCAGGCCAGCAGCAGCTCGGCGTCGGCCTCGGTGGCCTCGCGAGCCGCGAGCGGGCTCACTGGGCCGACGGCGCCAGGCGGTCGTCCTCGAGGCGGCGCAGCCGGTCCTCGTACCGCGCGATGCCGGCGAGCCGCACGCGGATCTGCGCGTGCTGGCGCTGGATCTCCTCGATCAGCGACCGCGACTCGGCGATTTCAGCACTGTCGGCGCGCGGGGTGAGCACCATCGACTCCCGCAGCGTCTCCAGCTGCGCCTCCTGCGCGGCGATGTGCGGGATGATCCGGTCGAGCTCGGCGCGCGTCCAGAGCAGGTCGCCACGGGCGTGTTCGAGACCGGACTCCGCCGCGTCGAGCCGGCGCCGGTGGTCGGCGGTGGCGTGCTCGAGGTCGTTCACGCGGTGGTTCAGGTCGCGGACCGTGTCACGCATGCGCTCTTCGATGCGGAAGTCGATGAGCCGGGCGATCCGGTTGAACAGGCCGGAACGGATTTTCTGGACTGCCATGGGGACGGTTCCTTCGGGATTCGGAAAACTGGGTCAGCGCAGCAGAATGGTGTCGCCGGTCCGGGTCCACGAGTCCAGCAGCCTGCCCTCGGCGGCGATCTGGTGCTCGGGACCCACGATGCAGGAATCGCCGGCGGCGTGCTCCCACGAAGTCTGGTTCGGGTTGTCGATGAACGAGAACCCGGTGAGGACCAGCTGCGCGTCCGGGAACGACGTGCGCGCGATCCACGCCGCGAGCGTGCCGGTGGTCGACCACGTCGACTCCGTGCGCGTCGGCAGGCCGAGCGCGTCGGACAGCGGCAGCACGACCTCGCGGTTGGGCACCGGCACGAACCCCAGGTCGGCGGGCCACCAGCCCGGCAGTGCCTCCGGTTCCCAGTGCAGCCGGCCCGGCTCCACCAGCAGGTACAGCCTGCTGCGGTAGTCACGGAAAACGTGGCGAGTGGCCCGCACGGCGCGGTTGAAGACCACCGCGTGGACCTTGCGCCCGGTCACGTCCGGACCTTCCGGCTCGTCGACGACGAAACCGTTGACGCGGATCACGAGATCGCAGTCGTCCACGGCCTTGGCCCGAGCCGGGTCCGGGCCCAATGGCTGGTTGCCGACGACCGCGACCGATTTGGGGTCGGGACGATCGGCGTACGCCGCGAGGAGATCGACCATCAAGCTCGCCGCACCGAGAGCAGCAGTCATGGGGCAAGAAACTACCAGGACACACCGTGTGTCCGGTGCGGCATCGACAGGTCGGGCGCCCGCGTGGGCCGGGGCGTCCCGAGGACGAGACCTCCGATCGGTACCCTCGTCCACGTGCATGCCACCAGCACGGTTCACGTAGCCGAACCCGAGGTCTCGATGCCGATGCCCCCTGCGTCGGACCGCAAGACGTTCTCCAGGGCGATCACCGACATCAAGGAGGGTCTCGCAGCCCGCGAGCTGTGGACCCACCTTGGCTGGCAGGACATCAAGCAGCGGTACCGCAGGTCCGTGATCGGTCCGTTCTGGATCACGATCAGCCAGGGCGTGATCGCGCTCGGGCTGGGCTTGCTGTATTCGCAGCTGTTCAACACGCCGATCCAGGTGTTCCTGCCGTACCTGTCGACGGGTTTCATCATCTGGGGCTTCATCCAGGGCTGCCTGAGTGAAGGCATGGAGACGTTCATCGCGAACGAGGGGATGATCAAGCAGCTCCCCGCGCCGCTGAGCGTCTACGTGCTCCGCACCGTCTGGCGCCAGACCCTGATGCTCGCGCACAACATGGTCGTGTACGTCGTACTGCTGATCATCTTCTTCGGTGCGCTGAACCAGCCGTACTCACTGGGTACCGAGCCGGGCTACCCCGAGGGAGCGTGCGCGCCGGATCTGTACTGCCACCCCGGCCTGAGCTGGAACATCTTCCTCGCCATCCCGGGCTTCGTGCTGCTCGGGCTCACCGCGTGCTGGGCCGCGCTGCTGCTGGGCATCATCTCGACGCGTTTCCGCGACATCCCGCAGGTGATCAACTCCCTGATCCAGCTGCTGTTCTACGGCACGCCGATCGTCTGGCCGGTCGACCAGCTCCTCGCGGGCGGCTCGCGCGACAGCGTTTCCTGGGCGCTGCCGTTCATCAAGGCCAACCCGCTCTACCACTACATGCAGGTGGTGCGCGCGCCGCTGATCGGGCAGACCGTGGGATGGACCAGCTGGGTCGTGGTGGGTGCCATCACGATCGTCGGCTGGGGACTCGCGCTCGTGGTCATGCGCAACTACCGCTCTCGCGTCTCGTATTGGGTGTGACACATGGTCAGCATTGACGTCCACAACGCGTTCGTCGACTTCCCGATCTTCGACGCCAAGACGCGGTCGATGAAGAAGCGCGTGCTCGGCAAGGTCGGCGGCAGGATCGGCACCGAGCAGAAGGTGCCGATCATCGAGGCGCTGCACGACGTGACGCTGCAGCTGCGCGAAGGCGACCGCGTGGGCCTGGTCGGCCACAACGGCGCCGGCAAGTCCACGCTGCTGCGCCTTCTGGCGGGCATCTACGAGCCCACCCGCGGCTCAGCCCGGATCGCCGGCAAGATCGCCCCGGTCTTCGACCTCGGCATCGGCATGGACCCGGAGATCTCCGGCGAGGAAAACATCATCATCCGCGGCCTCTTCCTCGGCATGACCGCCAAGGAGATGGAGAAGCGGGTCGACGACATCGCGGAGTTCACCGAGCTCGGCGACTACCTGCAGATGCCGCTGCGCACGTACTCGACGGGTATGCGCGTGCGGCTGGCGCTGGGTGTCGTCACCTCGATCGACCCCGAGATCCTGATCCTCGACGAGGGCATCGGCGCGGTCGACGCGGCGTTCCTCAACAAGGCCCGCGACCGCCTCAAGGACCTGGTGAAGCGCTCCGGCATCCTGGTTTTCGCGAGCCACTCCGACGAGTTCCTCTTCGAGCTGTGCGACTCCGCGATCTGGATGGACGAGGGCCACCTCAAGCAGCAGGGTTCGCTGCGCGAGGTCCTCACCGGCTACAAGGGCCGCGACCCGTTCGAGAACATGAGCCAGGAAGGCCTGGAGCGGCTCGGCATCGAGCCCGTGGGCACGAAGAACGGCGGGGAATGATGACCAGCGAGACCCAGCAGCTGCCCGAGGGCGCCGTCGTCGGCGTGGTGGTGACGCGCCACCGTCGTGAGCTGCTCGCGGACTCGCTGAAGATCATCGCCGCGCAGACGCGGCCGGTCGACCACCTCGTGGTGGTCGACAACGGCCCGGACCAGTCGGCGCGGGACGTCGTCGAGGCGTACCCGCTGCCGTACACGTACCTGCCGTCGCACCGGAACCTCGGTGGCGCCGGCGGGTTCGCGCTCGGCATGCTCCACGCGCTCGCCCTCGGCGCCGAGTGGGTCTGGCTCGCCGACGACGACGGCCGTCCCGCCGACGAGCACGTGCTGCAGATCCTGTTGGAGGAAGCCGAAAAGCGCGGCCTCGCGGAGATCTCGCCGGTGGTGGCGAACATCAACGCGCCGGCCAAGCTCGCGTTCCCGTTGCGGCGCGGACTGACGTGGAAGCGCTCGTCTGCGGAGCTGGGCACGGACTTCCTGCCGGGCATCGCGTCGCTCATGAACGGCGCGTTGTTCCGTTCGTCCACTTTGGACGTCACAGGCGTGCCGGACCTGCGCCTGTTCTTCCGCGGCGACGAGGTGGAGCTGCACCGCCGGCTCGTGCGCTCGGGCCTGCCGTTCGGCACGTCGCTGCGCACGACCTACCTGCACCCCGACGGCTCGGACGAGTTCAAGCCCATGCTGGGCGGGAAGTTCCACGCGCAGGACCCGGAGAACGAGGTCAAGCGCTACTACACCTACCGCAACCGTGGTTACCTGCTCTCGCAGCCGGGCATGCGCAAGATCGGTGCCCTGGAAGTGATCCGCTTCGGCTTGTACTTCGTGGGCGTGAAGCGCGACCCGAAGGCGTTCCTGCAGTGGCTGAAGCTGGTGCGCCAGGGCCGGGCGGAGAAGTTCTACCGGTACTGACGAACTCACGAAAACGGGCCCTCGACCAGTTCGAGGGCCCGTTTTTCGTAGGTCTACTCCCCGATCACGGGCGGAGCGGCACGAAGGTCGGCGCCGTACTCGTCGTCTTCGTCCACATGGGAGAAGAAGCGCGAGCCGTCCGCTTCGTCCTCTTCGTAGCGAGCGGCCCCGCCGCCCATCCCCATGCCCATGCCGGCCCGTGCGGGCGCGCCGCTGAGGCCACCCGCGGCAGCCGGTGCGGCGCCTTCTCCCGGGCCGAAGCTGCCGCCACGGCTGAACTTGGACTGGTACTCCTCGTCGGCGCCGAAGCCGCCGCCGGCGGCACCCATACCGCCGCCCATCGGCATCGCACCCATGGGCATGCCGCCGGCGCCCGAAGCGCCCGCGGCACCGGCCTGCTGCTGGCCCGCCGCGGGCTCGAAGCTCGACGCCGTGGTGGCCGTGTTGGGGGCGGGCGGCATGTGGCCGGAGCCCGTGATCTGGCTCGGCGCCGCCGAAACCTGGCCGCCGGAGTCGGAGCCACCGCCGCCGTGGTGGTCCGTGGAGGTCGCGGCGGGGAGGACGGCCGAAGCCGTGGACACGCTGCCCGCGCCGAACTTCGGCGGGTCCGCGAACACCGGCTGCTTCGACGCGGCCGCGTACAGCGAGTGGTCGTAGTCCGACATCGTCTGCGCGGCCTGCTCGTGCGCCGACTGGCTGGCCTGCTGCTTCTTCAGTGACTGGTCGACGGTGTCGCCGAGGTCGAAAGGCCCGGCCGAGGTCCAGTGCGCCATCTCGTCGGTCCAGTCGAACGGGATCGGCTCGGTCATCGCGTTGCGCGCGTGCTGCGCGGCCGTGCCCTGGTCGTCGACGGTCTGCGCGGCGAGCTTCGCGTTCTGCGCCGTGGCGTCGGCCCACGAGCCGAGCGTGGCGAAGTAGGCCTGCGCGCTCTCGGCCGCGGTGCCCTCCCACGAGCCCTTGGACTTGTTCACGGCCTCGGTCAGCTGCGTCGCGAAGTCGTCGAAAGCCTTGGTGACCTCGGTGTAAGCCGCGGAGACGTCGGCGACCTGCTTCGGGTCGAGGTTCATGGTCACGAACTGCTGGAGCTGCTCGTGGGTGTGGCCGAGGTAGTCGGCATCGGACGGCTCGAGCCCCGGCTGCGGCGCGGTCATGCGAGGTCCCCCGTCTTGTGGGCGGCGTGCGCGTCGACGGCGCTGTCCTCACCGGTGCGGTAGACGCCGCCGGCACGGGCGAGGGCCTCGTCGGCCTGCGTCAGCACGTCACGGAACTGCCCCAGGACCGACCGGACGGACCCGGTGTCCTGCGAAGCGGCCTTGAGGTCGTGGGCCGCGACCGCGTGCCCGTACGGGTGGCTCCCGAGCTGCGGGGCCTGGTCCAGCGCGGCCGTGGAACCGGTCAGCCGGTCCACGCGCGTCACCATGTCGGACAGCGCCTGGCGCAGCCCCTCGAGCGCTTCACCGGAGATGCTGAAGCTGCCCGACTTCGCGGCGTTCACGAGTTTCGTCGTCTCGGCCGCGGCAGCAGCGACGGCCTTCGGGTCCAGGCCGGCGACCTGTCCCGGCTCCACCAAGGTCATGACCCGAAGTCTACTGACGACAACGGCCGCGGTCAGGCGTTTGCGGAATACGCCTCCAGCTGCGTGAACAGCTGCTGGGCGAGGCGGTTGTTGTCGGCGGGCGCGTAGGTGAGCCAGCGCTGCCCGTCGTCGGCGACGCGGGTGCTGAGCAGGTAGCGGCCCAGCTCCGTGTCGAACCAGACGAGCGGCGGCTGCGCGCCGATCGTGAACTGCCCGACCCGAAGCCGGGGCTTCTCGAAGATCCGCTCGACGGACCTGAGCTGCGGGTTTCGCGGGGCGCTCGACGCGGCGAACGGGTCGTACCCGTCGCGACGGGGCTGCTTCGCCGGGCGCGTGATCGTCACGGACTGGCCGGGCGCGGCGGCGCCGGGCGGCAGAAGGTCGACCAGCGCCGGCACGAGACCGGTCGGGCGGATCTGCTCGAAGACGAACATGCCGTCGTCCTGCTTCACCAGCACGGCCTGGTCGCCGGTGGACGCGACGCGGGCGAAGAGCTGCCCCGCGCCCTGTTGCCGACCGTCGAGCTGCGCCGTCGCGGTGACGGCGAGCCGGCCGCGGGCGAACGTGGTGAGCGCCAGCTCCAGGTCGTCGTCGAGGTAACCGCGGTGCACCAGCCCCCGGTTGTCGAGGTCGCGCAGCACGGCGTCGCGCACGCCCGCGCGTTCCTGGCCGGTGATGCCGATGTGCGCCACCGAAAACGGGGCCGGCGTGCGGCCGAGACCCTGCCGCTCCAGCAGCAGGTCCACCGCCGCGGGTGACAACGTGAACGAGTACGGCATCGTCCGTCCCTAGGTCGGGTTTCCGCCACGAAACGCTAGCCGACGCCGCGCGGGCGCCGCACCCGGACCGGTGAAGTGCTCTGCTGTGCGCGAACCCGCTTGCCGCCGGTGATCGCGCGCTGGTGGCATGGAGTCATGGCTGATCCGAAACCCGCGCTCGTCCTGCACCTCTCCTCCGGTGGCGAACCGCTGATCTTCCCCATCACCACCGACGAATCCGCCGGCGTGGAGGAGAAGATCCCCGACCTGCTCAAGCACGGCGGGGTCCACTCCGTGCGGACGCGCGACGGCAACACCGTGTCGGTGAACTTCGTCCATGTGGCCGCCGCGTACGTCGACGATCTGAGCCGGAAGGGGAAGTTCGGGCTCTCGGTCTAGCCCGCCGTTCTGGGGGAGGTGACACATCCAGGTCAGGGTCGAAACGGCCCTGACCTGTGCTTTTTCCACGTGAGCGCGCTTGAGTGCCACCCTTGGCACAAATCTGAGCCACTTTGGCATTGCGGTGGTGCCACCCGAGTGCCATAGTTGTGCCATGGACTTGACCACGTACGTCAGCAACCTCGGGCGAGAGTTCGCCACGCTGGCCGAAGCCGGCGGCGAGGAATCGCGTGAGCTGGTCGAGCGGCTGACCGGGTCGCTCGAGTCGGCGATCCGGATGACGCTGCTGGACGCGCTGTCGGCCGCCGCCGACGAGATCACTCGCGACCTGGCTCCGGGATCCGTGGAGCTGCGCCTGCGTGGCCGCGATCCGCAGTTCGTCGTGACCACGCCGCCGGCCGAGCCGCTCGAGCTCGCGGCCGAAGACACGACCGCGGCCGCCACTGGGGAGAGCGAACTGCTCATCTCCGAAGACGGTCCGGCTGCACGCATCAACGTGCGCCTGCCCGAACAGCTCAAGGCCGCCGTCGAGGAGGCCGCGGGCAAGGAGGGGCGCTCCGTCAACGCCTGGCTCGTCCGGGCGGCCGCCACGGCCTTGCAGCGCACCGACCGCGACCAGCGCGTCGAGCCGCCGAGCAGCGGCAAGCGGACGAAGCAGAGCTTCACCGGCTGGGTCCGCTAACACCTTTCCGCACCACTTCACCTCACGTCCCTGACCTGCGGGGACGGTTCACCGACACAAGTTCTGGAGACAGCCATGCCCAAATTCGAAACCCCCGACCCGATCTCCGTCACCGTCGACCTCAGCGTCGGCGACGTGCAGATCTCCGCGAGCGACCGGCTCGACACCGTCGTCCACGTCCGCCCGAGCGACGAGAACGACGAGTCCGACGTGAAGGCCGCGCAGCAGGTCCGCGTCGACTACAGCAACGGCACGCTCACGGTCACCGGCTCGAAGCGCACGTTCGACTTCTCCCGCAAGACCCGCGCGGTCGACGTGACCATCGAGCTGCCCACCGGGTCCGCGGTGAACGCCGAACTGCAGGCGGGCGACTTCCGCACCGCCGGCGTCCTCGGCGAGAGCCGGTTCAAGACCTCGGCCGGCAACGCCCGGATCGACCGCACCGGCCCGCTGCACCTGTCCACTTCGGCCGGTCACGTCACCGTCGACGGCGTGGCGGGCAACGCCGAGATCTCCAGCGGCACCGGCAAGATCCGGATCGGCGCGATCGACGGCACCGCGGTGGTCAAGAACTCCAACGGCGAGACCACGATCGGCTCCGTCGGCGGCGACGCGCGGGTGCGCTCGGCCAACGGCGACATCACCGTCGAGCGCGCGGGCGCCGGCGTCGACGCGAAGACGTCGGCCGGCCTCATCCGCCTCGGCGAGATCGTGCGCGGCGCCGTGACGCTCGAAACCTCCATGGGGGACCTGGAAATCGGGGTCGCCGAGGGCACCGCGGCCTGGCTTTCCGTGACGACCGGCTTCGGCCACGTGCGCAACCTGATGGAAAACGCCACCCGCCCCGAGGAAGCCGACGAGACCGTCGAGGTGCGCGGCCGCACCTCCTACGGCGACGTGATCATCCGCCGCGCCTGACTTTTTCTTTCCAGCGAAGGGGAAACCATGACCAGCAACCACGCCATCTCCGCCACGGGGCTGCGCAAGTCCTACGGCGACCACGTCGTGCTCGACGGCCTCGACCTCACTGTTCCGGAAGGCACCGTGTTCTCGTTGCTCGGCGCGAACGGCGCCGGCAAGACCACCGCCGTGAAGATCCTGTCCACGCTGATCAACGCCGACGCCGGCGACGTGCGGGTGGCCGGGCACGACCTCGTCCGCGAACCCGACGCGGTGCGCGCCGCGATCGGCGTCACCGGCCAGTTCTCCGCCGTGGACAACCTGCTCACGGGTGAGGAGAACCTGCTGCTGATGGCGGATCTCAACCACCTCGGCCGGGCCGACCGGCGCCGCCGCACCGCGCAGCTGCTGGAGCAGTTCGACCTCACCGAGGCGGGCAAGAAGCCGGCGTCGACGTACTCCGGCGGCATGCGGCGGCGGCTCGACCTGGCGATGACGCTGGTCGGCAGCCCGCGGCTGATCTTCCTGGACGAGCCGACCACCGGTCTGGACCCGCGCAGCCGTCGCAACATGTGGCAGATCGTCCGCGGCTTGGTGGCGGACGGCGTCACGATCTTCCTGACGACGCAGTACCTCGACGAGGCCGACGAGCTGGCCGACCGCATCGCGGTGCTCGACCATGGCCGGATCGTCGCCGAGGGCACCGCGGACGAGCTCAAGCGCCGCATCCCCGGCGGGCACGTCCGGCTGCGCTTCGCCGACCCGCGCGGCCTCGACGCGGCCGTGATCACGCTCGACGACGCGTCGCGCGACAACGACTCGCTCACCCTGCGCGTGCCCAGCGACGGCAGCCTGCGCTCGCTCAAGGCCCTCATCGGCCGGCTCGACGACCAGGCCATCGAGGTCGACGAGCTGTCCGTGCACACCCCCGATCTCGACGACGTTTTCCTCGCCCTCACCGGCAACCCCGCGAACGAGAAGGTGACGACCCGATGACTACCCTCACGGCCCCCGGCCTGAAGTTCCAGCCGCTGCGCGACTCGGCGACGATGCTGCGCCGCAACCTCAAGCACATGCTGCGCTACCCGTCGATGACGCTGATGCTCGTCGGGATGCCCGTGGTCTTCCTGCTGCTGTTCGTCTACGTCTTCGGCGGCACCATGGGCGCCGGAATCGGCGGCGGCCGCGAGACCTACGTGAACTACGTGGCGCCGGCGATCATCCTGATGACCGTGACGGCCACCGTCCAGGGCACGGCGATCTCGGTCGCGATGGACATGACCGAGGGCGTGATCGCCCGGTTCCGGACCATGCACATCGCCCGCGTCTCGGTGCTGACCGGACACGTGCTCGGCAGCGTGATCCAGGCGGCGTTCACCCTCGCCATCGTGATCGGCGTGGCCTTACTCGTCGGCTTCCGCCCCACCGCCGGCCTCGGCGGCTGGCTGGCGACGGGCGGATTCCTGCTGGTGGTGACGTTTGCGCTCGTGTGGCTCTCGGTCGCGCTCGGCCAGGTCAGCAAGAGCGTCGAGACGGCCAGCAACCTGCCGATGCCGCTGATCCTGCTGCCCTTCCTCGGAAGCGGCTTCGTCCCCACCGACTCCATGCCCGCCGGCCTGCGCTGGTTCGCCGAGTACCAGCCGTTCACGCCGATCATCGAGACCCTGCGCGGCCTGCTGATGGACAAGCCGGTCGGCGACAACGCGTGGTTCGCACTGGGGTGGTGCGCGGTGATCGCGCTGGGCGGTTACTTGTGGTCGAAGAGGTTGTTCAACCGCGAATACGCCCACTGAGCCGGAAGGGACCCGAGATGACGCACCTGTCCGAACTGCCGACCGACCGTCCCGCCGGCTGTCCCTTCGACCCGCCCGCGGAGCTGGGCCCGATCCGCGAGCGGCACCCGGTGGTCCGCCTGACCTACCCCGACGGCCACGAGGGCTGGCTCGTCACCGGCTACGCGCAGGTCCGTGCGGTGCTGGCCGACCAGCGCTTCAGCTCCCGCTACGAACTGGCGCACTACCCGATGCCCGGTCTGGAGGGCATCGAGGTGCCACCCGCGACGCCCGGCGACCTGACCGGCGTCGACGACCCGGAGCACTCCCGCTACCGCAAGCTCCTGACCGGCCGGTTCACCGTCCGGCGGATGCGGCAGCTGACCGAACGCGTCGAGCAGGTCACCGCCGAGCACCTGGACGCGATGGCCCGGCAGGGGCCCGTGGTGGACCTGGTCCAGGCCTTCGCCCACCCTGTGCCCGCTGTGATGATCTGCGAGCTGCTGGGGGTGCCCTACGCCGACCGCGAGTCGTTCCAGGGCCACGCCGCCGCGGTGTCCGATGTGGACGCCGCTCCCGAAGAACGCTTCGCCGCGTACGGCAAGCTGCAGGAGTACGTCGCCCGGCTGGTCCCGGCCAAACGCGCCGAGCCGACCGACGACATCCTCAGCGAGCTGACCACCAGCGACCTCACCGACGAGGAGCTGGCCGGCCTCGCCACCTTCCTGCTGGGCGCCGGCCTCGACACGACCGCGAACATGCTGGCGCTGGGCACCTTCGCCCTGCTCCAGCACCCCGAGCAGCTCGCCGCGCTGCGCGCCGACCCGGACCTCGCCGACAAGGCCGTCGAGGAGCTGCTGCGGTACCTGAGCATCACGCACACCGGCGTGCGGGCGGCGCTGGAGGACGTCGAGCTCGACGGGCAGCTGATCAAGGCGGGCGAGTCGGTCACGCTGTCCGTGCAGGCCGGCAACCGCGACCCGCAGCGGTTCGCCGACCCCGACACGCTCGACCTCAGCCGGGGCGGCCCCGGGCACCTGACGTTCGGCCACGGCATCCACCAGTGCCTCGGCCAGCAGCTGGCCCGCGTCGAGCTCCGCGTCGCATTGCCGGCGCTGGCCAGGCGCTTCCCGTCGCTGCGGCTGGCCGTCGCACCCGAGGACGTGCGGCTGCGGCCAGGGCACCAGAACATCTACGGCGTGCAGCGGCTGCCGGTCACCTGGGACCAGGGCTAGCGCCGGGCCAGGGCCAGCAGGCCGTCGCGGATTTCCGGGCGGCTGGCGGCCACCAGGAGGAACGTGGCCTCGCGCACCAGCCGGCCCGCGTGCTCGCCGGTGAGCACGGAGCGGCTGCCCGTGGCGGCCACGAGGGCGCCCGCGCTGCGGTAGGCCAGCTCGGCGCCGGCTGCGCGGGCGGCGGGGAGCGAGGCGGGGTCGGTGAGGCCTGAGTCCAGGCGGATGCGGATCTGCGACTGGTCGGCGCGCAGGGCGGCCGCCGTCTCGGTCCGGCCCAGGTCGGAGAGCAGGCGGGCACAGCGTTCGGACAGGCCGAGCGGGGCGCAGCCGTTGAGCCGCGACGCGAAGGTGTTCCCCGCGACGAAGTCGGCGTGCGAGACCTCGGCGAGCACGCGTTCGGCGGGTACGTAGTAGTCGTCCAGTCCGATTCGGACGGTCGAGGTCCCTTGTGCGGCAATCAGGCGCAGCGGACTGGCGTGAAGTCCGTGGCCCGCCACCGGCGCCACCACGGTCGTGACGACCGTGTCCTCGGGGGTCCGGCCCGAGAGCATCAGCAGATCGATCCCGCCCCACCCGCTCACGAACGGGGCCTCCCCGTCGAAGCGGAAGCCGTCGCTGACCCGCCGGGCCCGGGTTCGCGGCGGCGTCGGGATCACGCCGGCGTACGCGACGCCCGCCCGGACGGTGCCCTTGACCAGGTCGGCGAGGTACTGCGACCGCAGTGCCTCGTTGGCCGAACCGGACAGGGCGGCGACGAGGCCGTGGTGCTGGACCCAGGTGAACGTGGTGCTCAGGCACCCGCCGGCCAGCGTCTCGATCACGGCGACGAGCTCGGCCAGGCCCGCGCCGGGGCCGCCGACCTCGGGGGGTGCGGCGAGGCCGTAGAGCCCGGCCTCGGCCAGCGCGTCGAAGTGCGACCGCGGCACCTCGCCACGCAGGTCGACCTGTGCGGCGGCGGGGAACAGCACGTCATCGGCGAGGGCCCGCGCTCGGGCGACGAGGTTCGACACAGAAATTAGGGTAACCTAACTTCGACGAAACGCCAGATACGACGAAGGCCACCACAGATCAGTGGTGGCCTTCGTCGTGAAAAGAATCAGAGCTCGTACAGCCGCTTCCAGTTCTCCCGCGACGTCAGCTCCGGCATCGCGCGCTTGTACTGCTCCTGCACGCCCGCGCCTTCCTTGCGCAGCCGCTGGATCACGCGAGCGCCACGGCGGGCGAGGTCGAACATCTTCACCTTGTCGTACGTGCGCACGCGCACGCCTTCCTGCGAAGCGTCCGTGACCACGGCCGTGTCGAACAGCGCGATGTGCCACCAGTGCGCCTCGTCGATCGGCACCGCGCCGAGGCCGAAGCGGCTGCGGCCGAGCACGCGGTCGACCACGCGCTTGATCAGCACCAGGCGCTGCATGCTGGGCCGCGGCGCGCTGTTGATGATGCCGATGTCGTTGGACGCGATGCCCGGGACGTCGGTGGCCTTGTGGCGCTTGGTCTCCGGGTACGCCTCGCGGATCCGGCGGATCTCCTTCATCGCCGCGACACCGCCGTCACGCAGGACCTCCGGCCCCTCGAGGAAGTCCTCGACAGCCTTGATCAGCGTGGCCGACAGGCCGTACTGCATGCCCAGCAGGTAGCGCACCAGCTGCGCGAGCAGCACGCGCGAAAGCAGGTTCAGGTTGAACGGCGAGTGCAGCGCGGCGGTGATGATCGAGTTGCGCAGGTTGAAGTACCGGTGCCACTCGTCCCAGTCCTTCCAGTGGAAGTCCGCGTGCCACACGCCGGCGCCCGGCAGGGTCACCGTAGGGAAGCCGTACTCGCGGGCGCGGTAGGAGTACTCCGCGTCGTCCCACTGGAAGAAGAACGGCATCGGGTAACCGATGGCCTTCACGACCTCGTAGGGGATCAGGCACGACCACCAGCCGTTGTACCCGGCGTCGAGGCGGCGCTCCTGGCGGTTGGGCTTGAGGGTCTCCTCGTCGACGCCCAGCAGGTCGGCCGTGGACAGCGAGTGCGTGACCGGCTGGCCCGGCTCCAGCGTGTTCAGGCGCGCGTACTCGGCGCCGACGTGCAGCTGGTTCGGGTGCAGCAGGTTGAGCATCTGGCCGCCGACGATGATCGGGTTGGCCGAGCGGTTGGAGAACGCCGTCATGCGCACGACGAGGTCCGGCTCCAGGAGCACGTCGTCGTCCATGAACAGCACGTTGGCGTGCTCGGTGGCGGTGTGGCCGGCCACCTCGTATAGGCCGCGGGTGAAGCCGCCGGCGCCGCCGAGGTTGGGCTGCTTGATGTAGTGCAGCTTGTCGCCGAGGTCCTTCGCGACCTGCTCGAAGCCGTCCCGCGACTCGACGAGGTCGGTGCCCTGGTCGGCGACGTAGATGGCATCGAGCGTGTGCAGCGACGACACGTCGGCGGCGAGCGCCTGCAGGTTCTTGAGGCAGTCGTCCGCGCGGTTCATCGTGCAGATGGTCACCGCGGTCGGGCGGATCTTCTCCGGTGCGTCGACCGTCCAGCGGACCTGCTCGACGCGCAGCGTCTGGCCGCCCTCGGTCTCGAGGTCGAGCCACAGCGCGCCGCCGTCGTAGAACTTGTCGAGGCTCGCGGCCATCGTGACCTTGCGGGCCTTGGCGCCGGAGACCTGCTCGGCGTTGACCACGCGGGCGTCGCCCTGGAGGTCGGACGCGCCGACCGAGAGCAGGCCGTCGCCGCTGACCACGGCTTCCACGGTGACCGAGGTGACCGTGGTCCAGCGCTGCCAGTAGCTGGCCGGGAAGCGGCCGAAGTAGGTGTTGCCGGTGACCTTCGACGACGGTTCGACGGTGAGCGCGTCGCGGTCACGCACCGCGGAGCCCCATTCGAGCTCGGCGTAGAGGTCCTTGCTGACGATCGGCGCCGGGCCGGCGTACAGCCCGCGCTGGGCCGTCAGCCTCCCTTCGGGCGCGTGCTCCGCGAACCGGGTCTCGCCTTCGGGGGCCGCCTCCGCGACCGGGGCTGCTTTACCGGGCATCGAACTCAGTTCTCCTTTACCGGCCGCTCACGAAACACGACCCACTTGAGCATGACGAAATTGATCACGGTCGCCGTCGCCTGTGACACGACCCAGCCGAACGTGGCCTTCCACGTCGACTCCGGGAGCAGGTGCAGCATCCACTGGTTCACGCCGACCGCCACGAGGAACGTGACGGCGTAAAGCAGGATGAAGCTGCCGATCTGCGTGCCGCCATCGCGACGGCCGCCGGCGAACGTGAACCGGCGATTCAGGAAGAACGCCGTGGTCGTGCCCACGACGAAGCTGATCGCGCGAGCGATGTCGACCCACGGCACCGCGTCCATGCCGACGGCCCTGAGCAGCGAGTACGTACCCAGGTCCAGCAGCGCGCAGAACCCGCCGATCAGCCCGAAGCGGATGAGCTGGCCGAGCAGACCGGGGCCCGTCGGTGTTGTCACCGTCGTCTCACTCTGCGGTTCAGTAGCCACCACTGGAATACCTTCTCGGCTCGATGCGTCGTCGTCTCGGGAAGCCCTGTCCGTGTCGACTTTGACGCGCGGACGCTTGTGCCTTGATGCGCAAAGTGTAGAAGCGGTCACTTGCACGCCACGTTCCGGGCGGTGTTCGGCGTGGCTATACGCTGGTCGGGTGACCCAGACACCCGACACACAGCGACGCACGCTCACCGGCTGGGGCCGCACCGCCGGGACCGTCGCCGACGTCCTGAGCACGCCTGATGTCGAGACCATCGCCGCCGCCGTCGCGTCGGCCGGCCCCCGCGGGGTCATCGCGCGCGGCCTCGGCCGCTCCTACGGCGACCCGGCGCAGAACGCCGGCGGGCTCGTGGTCGACATGACCGTGCTCGACCGCATCCACTCGATCGACCCCGGCTCCGGGCTGGTCGACCTCGACGCCGGCGTGAGCCTCGACAAGCTGATGCGCGAGGCGCTCCCCCACGGCCTGTGGGTGCCGGTGCTGCCGGGCACGCGCCAGGTGACGATCGGCGGCGCGATCGCCAACGACATCCACGGCAAGAACCACCACTCGGCCGGCAGCTTCGGCAACCACGTGGTGTCGATGGATCTGCTCACGGCCGACGGCAAGGTCCGCACGCTCACTCCGGAGGGCGACGAGGCGGAGCTGTTCTGGGCGACCGTGGCCGGCATCGGCCTCACCGGCATCATCACGCGCGCCACGATCCGGATGAAAAAGACGGAGTCGGCGTATTTCTACGTGGACGCCGACCGCACGTCGAGCCTCGACGAGACGCTCGCGCTGTTCACCGACGGTTCGGACCTCAACTACGACTACTCGATGTCGGTCCCGGACCTGATCTCGTCCGACTCACGCCTGGGCCGGGCCACGTTCTCGCGCGGCTCGCTCGCCACGCTGGACCAGCTGCCCGCGAAGCTGCGCAGCGAGCCGCTGAAGTTCGACGCGCCGAAGCTCGCGACACTGCCCGACGTGTTCCCCAATGGCCTGGGCAACAAGCTCACCTTCGGCCTGATCAACGAGCTGTGGCAGAAGACCGTGCCCAAGAAGGGCGTGCGCGGCAAGGTCCAGAACCTGACGCAGTTCTACCACCCGCTGGACATGATCTCGGAGTGGAATCGCGCGTACGGTTCCAAGGGCTTCCTGCAGTACCAGTTCTCGGTGCCGTTCGGCGCGGAAGACCAGCTCAAGGCCATCTGCCGCCGGATCGCGACGTCGGGGCACTACTCGTTCCTCAACGTGTTCAAGCGCATGGGCGACGCCAACCCGGCGCCGATGTCGTGGCCCTCGCCCGGCTGGATGCTGAGCGTGGACTTCCCGATCAAGGCCGGCCTGAGCCGGTTCTGCCTCGAGCTCGACGACGAGGTGCTCGCCGCGGGCGGCCGCCTGTACACCGCGAAGGACTCGCGGACCACGGCGGAGACGTTCGCGAAGATGTACCCGCGGCTCGAAGAGTGGCGCAAGGTCCGCGCCGCCGTTGACCCCGAAGGCGTTTTCGCCTCTGACATGAGCCGGAGGCTCGCACTGTGATCGACGCCGTTGGCAACCCCCAGTCCCTGCTGCTGCTCGGCGGCACGTCCGACATCGCGCTGGCCATCGCGGAGAAGTACCTCGCGGAGAAGCCGCTGCGGGTCGTGCTGGCCGCGCGTCCGTCGCCCCGGCTCGACGCCGCGGCGCAGCGCCTGAAGGACCGCGGCGCCGAGGTGTCCACTGTGGACTTCGACGCGAAGGACACGGCTTCGCACCCGGCCGTGCTCGACCGCGCGTTCGCCGGCGGCGACATCGACGTGGCCGTGGTCGCGTTCGGCCTGCTCGGCGATCCCGAGGAGGTCTGGCAGGACCACGCCAAGGCCGTGGAGCTGGCGACGGTGAACTACGCGGCCGCCGTGTCGGTGGGTGTGGCGCTGTCGGAGAAGCTCAAGGCGCAGGGCCACGGCACGATCATCGCGCTGTCGTCGGTGGCCGGTGAGCGCGTGCGGCGCTCGAACTTCGTCTACGGCTCCACCAAGGCCGGGTTCGACGGCTTCTACCTAGGCCTCGGCGAGGCGCTCGCCGACCACGGCGTGCAGGTCACCGTCGTCCGCCCAGGGCACGTGAAGACGAAGATGACGGCCGGGCTGAAGGACGCCCCGCTGGCGCAGACGGCCGAGCAGGTGGCCGACATCGCCGTGACCGCCGCGCGCACCGGCAAGGACCTGGTGTGGGCGCCGGCGCAGTTCCGGCTGGTCATGTCGGTGCTGCGGCACGTGCCGCGCCCGATTTTCCGGAAACTGCCGATCTGACCGGGAACTCCCGAGGCGGGACCTTCGTCGCATATGGTGGACGAAGGTCTTTCACCTTTCTGGGGGTTCCACCATGCCGGACCAGGCAGCGCGGCTCGACGCCGTGCTCCAGCGGTTCCAGGAGCAGGCGGCCCGCGCCGCCGAGCTCAAGGACCAGATCGCGAACCTGCGCGGGCACGCCCGCAACGCCGACGGCTCGGTGACGGTCACCGTCGCCCCGTCGGGTGCCGTGCTCGGACTGCAGCTGAGCCCGCAGGCCATGCGCCGCTCGCACACCGCGTTGCAGCAGGAGATCCTCGGCGCCATCCGCTCGGCGACACAGCAGGCCGCGGCGGCGCTGAACCAGACCGTGGAGCCGGTGCTGGGTGAGCGGGCCGGGCAGTTCCGAGAGGCGTTCAACGCGCACGTCGAGCCGCTCGGGCCGAGTGCGCCGCCGCCGGCGAGCTCGCTGGCCGCGCCGGGGCAGCCCGCGTCACCGCCGCAAATGCCGCAACCGCCGCAGAACACTCGGAACCGGACGAACTCGCGAGCCGTCGAAGACGACGACTTCGGGGGTCCCATTCTTCGGCGGGAGTGATCGTGACCAGTGGGTTCAAGATCGAGCCGGTGGCGCTGAACGCGCACGCGAGCGGCTCGAAGGAAGCGGCCGGGCACTTCGGCAGCCTCGCCCAGCTGCTGCAGCAGGCGCGGGTGAGCGACGACTGCTTCGGCCCGCTCGGCGAGCTGATGGCGTACAAGTACTTCGACTCACTGCAGGAGTGCCAGGACCTCGCCGACCAGGCGAAAACGTTCCTGGACGCCATCGCGGACAAGACCACGCTGGCCGCGCAGGCCTACCAGGGCCACGAGGACGCGACCACCGACGCCGTGACCGGGCTCGGCAAGGAGCTCGCCGACGGTGGTAGTGGCGCGGGCTCGCTGTCGGACGTGAACCACGCGGGCGACGCGGGCCGCAAGAGCTACCTGGAGCAGAACGGCGGCTACGGCAGCTCGTGGCTGTCCACGTCGACCGAGGTGTCGCAGGCGAGCAGCCCGCCGGACGTCGCGATCGCGGCCGTGCACACGCGCATGGAGCAGATCCAGCTGGTGACGAGTCCCGGGCAGTCGTTGCTGGACAACGGGCTCGGGTTCCTCATCGGCATCGTGATCAGCCCGCTCGTGGAGTTCGTGCTGGAGCCGGCGATCGGCGACCCCGAGCAGATGCGCAGCACCGCGCAGGGCTGGGCGCAGGTGGCGCAGTGGCTCGACGGCGTCGGGGAGCACGAGCGCAAGCGCGCGGACCTCACGAAGGAGCCGTGGGAAGGCTCCGGCGGCGACGCGTTCCGCAAGCAGATGGGCGAATTCTCCGAGGGTGCTTCGGCATTCGCGGACGAGGTGCGCGGGCTGCAGCAGATCCTGGAGCTGGCCGCGGACCTGTTCGACGCGTTCGTGGAGATCGTGATCGACATCCTGCAAGAGCTGGTGATGGGCCTGATCATCGAGTGGCTCGCGGCGCTGGCGGCGTCGTGGATCACGGCAGGCGCGTCGGTGGGGGCCGCGGGGGCGGCGACCACGGGCGAGGTCGCGGTGACCGGCGGGCGGCTCGGGATGAAGGTGAAGCAGCTGCTGGGCAAGCTGAAGCCGCTCATCGAGGAGCTGGAGAAGATCCTGCAGAAGCTGCGCACGGGGCCGTTGAAGAAGGTCGTGGAACGCGTGGAAGGCCTGCGCAACGGCAACTTCCTCGAAAAGCGCGTGGCCGACATGATCGACAAGAACCCGATCGCGAAGATCCTCACCAAGGCCGACGCGGCCACCGGGGCTTCGCGGACGGGCAACCGGTTCGCCAACGCGCTGGGCGTCGGAGGCAACGGCGCCGATGCGTTGACCACCAACCTCACGGAGACCGGCCTGCGGCTGGCGGGGATGAGCGGGACGTCGAGCGTGGGCAAGGCGGCGTGGCGGGGCAGCGCGGGGAACATCGCCGAGCAGGGCATCGAGCAGGGCGTGAAGTACGGTTACAACCAGTCTCAGACCGACGGTGAAGACGAGCGCCGCGAGGCGACCGACCGAGGATTCTCACTCGAAGAATGAATCTCGCCGATCCCCTGGGTGCCGCCACGCAGGCGCGGCCACACCTGCGTGCTGACGAGCGGTTGTTGTGGGCTGCCTTCGGTGGTGTCACCGGGTACGACGTCCGTGGTCTCGACGAGTTCGGCAATCCCGCGAAGAGCCTCATGCGCAAGGTCGGCTCGGGGCTGGCGGATTTCGCCGGCGGCGTGGTCGACGCGGCGTTGTCCGGTGACGAGGACAGCGGCAGCGGGGGGACCGGCCCCAACCCGAAACCCGCCGTGGTCGTTTTCGGTGACCGGTCCGGGCTGCTCGCCGAGCAACTGGTGCGGGGCGCGCGGCCCGCGTTGTGGGTGCTGACCACCTCGCGACTGCTGCTGCTACGGGTCGTCGTACCGGAAGAGCCGGCCGTAGAACCGGAGAAGTCGTTGCTGGGCAAGGCGATGGGCTTCGGGCGGGGGATGGCGAAGTTCGGCAAGGACGTGGCGGAGATCGTCACGGACCGGCGCAAGACGTACGGCGAGAACCGCGAGGGCGAGCCGGTGGCTCCCCGGGAGTTCGAGGAGGCGGCGGCGCTGCCGCGTGAGCAGATCGCCGGGTTCGCCGTGGCCCGGAGTGGGTTGCGGATGTCCCTTGTGGACGGTTCCGGCTTCGAGCTGCGGTTCGGCGCCGAGGAGCCCGAGGCGTTCGAGTGGCTGCTGGCCCGCACGAACGGGGTCGCGTGATGCGTGCGGTCGAGCTGAAGCAGGCCGGCGAGGTCGACGAGATCATCGAGCGCGACTACGCGAAGGTGTGGTTGCGGCGTAAGGAAAAGCTGCTGCTGGGCTGTCCGCCCGCGCACGGCCACGTCGTCGCGTGGGTCGGCGGCGCGCTGCACCTGCCGTACGCGCCGGCGCGCGAGCCGGTGAAGGTCACGACGGCGCCGGGCCGCTGGCCGACGCCCGCCGGGCTGCCCGACGAGGACTGGACCGACGACCCGTCGCTGGCCTACCGCGTCGAAGCTGCAACGCCCGCAGCCCTTGCCGTGCGGATCGCCGACCACCTCGCGTTCTCCGCCGGCGCCGCGCGTCTGACCTGGACCGATCGGCGGCTCGCGCTCGTGTACCCCACGAAGTTCGTGGCCGAACCGGACACGAAGGACTTCTTCGTGACGGCCGAGGAGTTCCCGGTCGACGTCGTGGCGCGGCTCGACGCCGTGACGCCCGGCCGCAGCTTCCCCCCCGAGCCGGGGATCCGGTTCACCTTCGCCGACGGCTCCACGCTGACCCAGCGTGACCTGCTGGCACCGATGAAGGTGCGAAGGGCCCTCTCGCGCCGCTGACGGGCATCAACCGATCGGTGGATGCCGGGTGGCCGGACCGACGATGGTTCCGGGCCGCGTTGCCCCGAACACTCGGACGTATGGGTAAAGACTTCCGTTCGTCCGCGTTCGCCCTGGTCATCGACATCGGCGCACCTGTCGGGGGCTACTACCTGCTGCGCGCGTTCGGCGTGGTGCCCGTGTGGGCGCTGCTGCTGAGCGGCCTGCCGCCGGCGTTGCGCGTGCTCTACACGGCCGTCACGCGGCGGCGCGTGGACGGGATGGGCTTGTTCGTGCTGGCGATCGTCGCCGTGAGCGTGGTGACGACGCTGCTCACCGGCGACGCGCGGCTGCTGCTGGTGCGCAACGCGTGGTTCAGCTCGCTCGCCGGTGTCTGGCTGCTGGCGAGCCTGGTCATCGGCCGCCGGCCGGTCACCTACGAGGCCGCCCGCGCGCTCCTTCCGGGCAAGGGCACGCAGCTCGACGACGCGTGGGAGCAGCGACCGTCGTTCCGGCGCCTGTGGCGGGTGCTCACCGTGGTCTGGGGCGTCGGCGGCCTGGTGCACAGCGGCGTGAGCGTCGCCATGGCGTACACGCTGCCCGTCGACGACGTCCCCGCGCTGGACACGGTGGTGTCGATCGTGTTCTTCGTGCTCCTGCAGGTCGTGACCCAGGTGCTGCTCGTGCGCGAGGGCTCGATGCGCACCGTGATCGGGCGCCCCGCGGCCGTGCGCTGAGGAGTCCCGCCGTGCTGCACTGAACAAGATCGCGTTCCGCTTCAACACTCCGGCTCCGGCACGCGTATCCCCTCGCGGCACAACGGAACGGGGTGGGCGGTGCGGCTGAAACGGTCGGCGGACACCGAGGCGATGCGCAGCGAAGGCGACGTGCAGGCCGCGTACACGCGCTACGGCGGCGAGCTATTCGGCTTCGCCCTCAACGCGCTGGCCGACCGGCACCTGGCCGAGGACGTGGTGCAGGAGACGTTCGTGCGGGCGTGGCGCGCCGGCCGCCGCTTCGACCCGGCGCGTGGCAGCCTGCGGACCTGGCTCTTCGGCATCCTGCGCAACCTCGTCGTCGACGCCACACGCCGCCGTGCGACCCGGCCGGCGCCGGCACCCGCCCTCGGCGAACCGGACCGGGCCGACGACCCGTTCGACCGGCTGCTCGTGAGCATCCAGCTCGACGAGGCCATGCGCCGGCTCAGCGACGAGCACCGCGACGTGGTCCACGCCGTCCACGTGGAGGGCCGCACCTGCGCGGACTACGCGGCCGAGCTGGGGATCTCCGCGTCGACCGCGCGCAGCCGGCTCTACTACGGCATCCGCGCGCTGCGGCTGATCCTGGACGAGAGCGGAGGGCTCGTGCGATGACCGACGACTGCGTGCGGGTCCGCGGCGAGGTCGCCGAGGCCCTGATGCTGGGCCGCTCCCTGCCCGAGCCTCTCGCGCGCCACGTGGCGACGTGTGCCGGCTGCGCCCGTGACACCGCCGAGCTCCGCGAGGTCGCGGCCACGTTCGCCTACACCGAGGGCGGGCCGCGGGTGCCCACGCCGCCGGAGCTGGGGCCGCGCATCGGCGCCCGCGTGCGCGCGGCGGACGGGGCGCGCCGCACGCGACGGCTCGTGCTGGCCGCCGCGGCGGTCGTGGTGGCGGCGGTCGTCACGGGGACCGTGGTGCTGTCGTCCGGCGAGCCACCGCAGCCGGTCGCGCTGACCCGCGACGGCCTGATGGTTCCGCACCCGTGGGGCACCGAGGTGCCGATCACGCTCAGCGGCCTGCGCGACGGCGAGACCTACCAGCTGGTCACGGTCGGGGCGGGTGGGCGGAGCCTGCCCGCGGGCAGCGTCCGCGCCGACGGGACCGGGCCCGTGCGCACTCGCATGGTCACGGCGATGAGCCGCGACACCATCGTCGCGCTGCTCGTGCGCGACGACGCCGGCCGCAGCGTCGCGCAGCTCGCGGTCGCTCCTCGGTAGAAGTCCCTACGGAAAGGCAAACCATGCCCTGGAAACGCCGGATCTCCTTCGCGCTCGCGATCGTCGCCGCGGCGGGTGGGGCCGTGGCGGTGGCGAGCAGTGCCGCGTCGGCGCCCGACGACGGGTTCAGTGCCGTGCCGCCGCCTGCGCCGGTCCCCGTCACCTCGCACGACCGCGTCTACACCGCCGACCAGACGTCGAACACGGTGACCGTGATCGACCCGCCGGCCAACAAGGTGCTGGGGACGATCGCGCTCGGCGCGCAGCGGCTGTCGAACACGCTGAACCCGCAGTACCTCGACGACGAGAACGTGCACGGCCTCGCCTACTCCCCGAACCGGCAGCGCCTCGGCGTGGTGAGCATCGGCAGCAACACCGTGGACATCATCGACACCACCACGAACCAGGTGCTCAGCCACACCGACGTCGGGCGCGCTTCGCACGAGGGCTCGTTCACGCGCGACGGCCGCGAGTTCTGGGTCGCCGATCGCGGCCGCGACACGGTGACGATCGTCGACGCCTTGCACGGCGGGGTGATCGAGAACCTGCCGGTGGGCACTGGACCGTCCAAAGTGGTCATGAGCCCCGATGGGCGCACCGCCTACGTGAACCACATCGCGCTGCCCGAGATCACCGTGGTCGACGTGGCCTCGCGGCGCATCACCGGGCACATCACGGGCCTGGGCGACGTGTTCTCGTCCGACCTGGCGATCTCCCCGGACGGCCGCGAGCTGTGGGTGCCGCACAAGCGCGCCGGCAAGACCAGCGTGGTCGACCTGGTGCACCACCGCGTGCAGGCCGTGCTGACCACCGGGCCGGACACCAACCACCCGAACTTCGCGGGCGACTTCGCGTACCTCACCGTAGGTGGCCTCGACGAGACGCTCGTGTACCGCCGCTCCCCCGGATCACCCAAGCTGGTCGCGACCGTCCACGACACCGGTCACGCTCCGCACGGGATCTGGCCCAGTGGTGACGGTTCGCGCATGTACGTGGGCATGGAGAAGTCCGACAGCGTGGACGTGATCGACACGCGCACGCAGCGGGTGGTCAGCTCGTTCGGTGTCGGGCAGGAACCGCAGGCCCTGGTGTACGTGCCGAACGCGGCACCGGGCGGCGGCGCGCCGAACCTCGGCACACAGGGCCTGGGCCAGCAGGGCCACGACGTCGCCGCGACACTTCCGGACGGTTCGGACGGCACCACGCTCGACCCGGCCACGGGTCGCCGGCTGGAGGTCACCGTGCGGCCGATCGCCGGCCTCGACAGCATCGGCCTGCAGGCCCGCGGGCTGGCCCCGAACACGACCTACACGGCGTCCAGTGTGGACAGTCACGGCGCACGGACGACGCTGGTCAGCTTCCGCACCGACGCGATGGGCAACGCGCCACAAGTGCTGGCCTTCGCTGTGTTCACCGGCCGGAGCGTGGCGCTGAGCACCGGCGCGACGGGCGCGGTGCAGGCGGCGATGGACGACACCGGCGGGTGTTGCTGCTGCTAGCGCGCCGGCGCCAGGTAGAGGTGCTGGGTGCCGGCGCGCGGTGAGTCGATGGTCCAGGTCGCCAGGGCCGTCGGGGGCGGCGCGTGCGTCGTCGTTTCGAGCACGAGGTCCGGCGGCGTGGGTGCGACGCCGTGGTCGAAGTGGTGGAAGTTGGCTTCGATGAGGGCGCGGCCGAGCTCGTTGCTGCGCAGCTTCGTCTCGGTGATGGCCGGGTCGACGGCACCGCGGTCGGAGAACTCGCCGACGAGGTGGCAGTCGCACGCGTACGCGAGCGCGCCCGCTTCGCCGGGACTCTCCACGGCGCGGCCCTTCGCCAGCGTGGCGAGCTGCGTGCCGATCTCGCGGTACTCGTCCGTCGCGGCGAGGTTGCCGGTGATGGGCGCGAAGCGCCGGGGCACGCCGGGAGCCACGTAGACGCCGACGGCGGCGGCTAGTACCAGCCCGGCTGCCGCCATCACCGGGATGCGGTGGGGCGTCAGGCAAATCCACGCGGCGAGGAACACCGTCGCCCCGACAATCGCGGGTGCGTACGACCAGGGGTTGGGCGAGGCGACGACCACAGCGTGCACAATGCCGGCGCCCGCGAGCACGGCGAACGGCCGGGTGGCTTCGTCGCGGCGTACCAGCGCCACGATCACCGCGAGCGGCACCGGCAGGAACGCGATCAGCGCGGCCGCGGGAAAGTCGAGCCACGGCACCGTCGGCTGCTGGAACACCACGGTGTCCGGCACCGCCGACCCCAGCACGAACCAGCTGAACGCGAACCACGGCACCGCCGCGACGAAGGCGGCGAACGTCGTCTGCCAGATGCCCTCCCAAAACCTCGGCCGCACCACGAACACCACGAGCGCGACCAGCACCAGGTCGACGCGCACCAGCACGAGCGCGCCGGCGGCGAACCCGAGCGCAGCCGGCCGCCGCTCCACCGCGAACACCAACACCCACACGGCACCGGCCGCCGCGGGTACCACTTCGAGGCCCACCGCCGACACGAGCAGCGGATTCACCAGCAACCCCGCGAAGGCGAGGGGCACGAAACGGCAAGGGATCCCGGTGCGTTCGGCCAGCCGCTTGAGCCCCATCGCCAGCACCACCTGGCACACCACGAACACCACACCGGCCCCCACCAGCGCGTCCCGGACGACAACCGTCACGGCGGCGATGGCGAACACGTGCAGGGGTGAGGTGGCCGTGTTGGCCGTACCTTGCTCGACGAGGCCCCAATGGCCGTGCAGGGCCAGGTTGCGGGCGTAAGACAGCGTGACGTAGGCGTCGTCGACCAAATGCCGGCCGGCCAGCAGGAACACCACGGCCGACACGCCCGCGACACCGAACGGCAGCCACCTGTCGATGGCCGGCCGGACAACGGTGTCGCTTCGCATCACGCGACACCGTACACAACGGCCGTGATCTTCCTGTGACCTACTCCGAAGACTTGTGCCCCGTCAGCCGCGCACGAACCAGCCCGGGGCCGAGCGATCAGATCCCGTAACCAGTCCCGATTCCGCTGCTGGTCCCCGTCCCACCGGGACCACCAGGACCACCGGGACCGCCCTGGCCGAACCCAGGTCCGCCACGGAATTCGCGATACCCGCCGCCACCACCGTCACGGAAGTGCGACATCCCCGGCCGCCCGTCGTGCTGAGTCGCGGCCATGACACCGCCGACGATGCCGCCACCGACGAGCAGCCCCAGCACACCGACACCGACCAGCTGGGTCACACGATTGCCGACGAAGCGGCGGAACCCGCCCGGCTGACGAACCCGCTGCGGCCCGCCCCACACCCCAGGCGGAGGACCGTACGGTTGCTGCGGCATTCCAGGCTGCTGCACGCCGGGCTGTGGCTGCCCCGGCGGGACCTGCTGGGCACCCGGCTGCTGCACACCCGGCTGCGGAGCCTCGGCCTGCGGCTGCCCCGGTTGTCCCGGCGCAGCTTGCTGCGCCCCCGGCGCCTGCTGCTGTCCCGGCGGGACCTGCTGCTGGTTCTCCGCAGCACCCCGCGCGTCTTCCCCAGAACCATCAACACCAGGCTGCGAGCTCTCGACGGTCGCGTCCTGCGGCGAACCACCTTCGCCGGACTGCTCCGGCGGGACCTGGTCACTCATCTTCGGCTCCTCCGGCTGAAGTGGGAACGGGCGGCCTGCCCGCTCCCACCTCCGAGGATGACCGGTATTTCTGTGCGCAGCCTGATACTCAGCTGTCTAAATTCCAGCGCGATTCACAGGTAGAACGACAGGAACAACGTCACGACCCAAGTCAGCCCGAGCACCTGCAGCACCCGGTCCCGCAACGCGATCTCGTCCGGCGCCCCGGCGTTGCCGCCGTCGACGTCCACCGCGTACCGCAGCACGGCGATCACGAACGGCACCATCGACACGACCGCCCACAGCGAGTCGTGTTCCGCCTGCCGAATCTCGAATGCCCACAGGCAGTACGACATGATCAGAATCGCCGCCGACGTCGCCCACACGAAGCGCAGGTAGCTCGCCGAGTACTTCTTCAGCGACGACCGGATCTTCGCGCCCGTGCGTTCGAACAGCATGATCTCCGCGTAGCGCTTGCCCGCCACCATGAACAGCGAGCCGAACGCCGTGACCAGCAGGAACCACTGCGACATGGCGATCCCGCCGGCGACACCACCGGCGATCGAGCGCATCAGGAAGCCGGAGCCGACGATCGCGAGGTCCACCACCGGCTGGTGCTTCAGCCCGAAGCAGTACCCGAGCTGCACAGCCTCGTACACGCCGAGCACCACGGCCAGCTCCCAGCTCGCGGTGAACGACACCGCGAGACCGGCCAGGAAGAACACCACCGCGGCCGCGTAGGCCACCGGAACCGGCACGATCCCGGCCGCGATGGGCCGGTTGCGCTTGGTCGGGTGGGCGCGGTCGGCTTCGACGTCGACGGCGTCGTTGATGAGGTAGACCGACGAGGCCGTCAACGAGAAGGCGACGAACGCGATCAGCGCGTCGATGACCAGCTCGGTGCGGTTGGTCGCCTTCGAGAACGCGAAGAACGGTGCGGCGAACACCAGCACGTTCTTCACCCACTGCTTCGGGCGCGCGGTCTTGATCACGCCCAGCAGCAGCGCAACGGGGTTCGTGCCGGCCGAAGCGGCAGCCGGGATCGCCGGCTCCGAAACGGCAGCGGAGGACGCGGCCGCGTCGGCGGCAGCCTCCTCGGTCTCGACCTTCACGGCTTCGTCCGTCTTCGCGGATTCAGCCGGGTCGGTCGAGTTCTCGGCACGCTCGTCGGTCGTTTCGCTCATCGTCTCTTCAGCTTCCGTCGGATCAGACCACCGACGAGGCCTCCCAGGGCCGCACCGGCCAGTACGTCGGTCGGATAGTGGACGCCGAGCAACAGCCGCGAGGCCAGCATCGGCGGTACGAGGGCGGGGACCAGGTTACGCCCGGTGAGTCCCGAGTAGAGCACCGCCGCCGCCGTCGTGGACGTCGCGTGCGAAGACGGGAAGCTCAGCTTGCTCGGCGTGCCGACCAGGACCTCGACGCTCGGGTGGTCCGGACGACGTCGCCTGACCACGCGTTTCACCGCGATCGAGGCGGCGTGCGCACCGACGACGCCGGCGGACGCGACGAGCCAGTCCTTGCGCCGCGGCTTGTCCACCGCGGCGCCGATCAGGCCGAGCGCGAACCAGCCCGCGCTGTGCTCGCCGAACAGCGACATCCCGCGCGCGACCTGCACCGTGCCCGGCTTCTTCAGGAAGCGCTGGGCCTGGGACAACACGGCGACCTCACCGGTCGCCGGGCCCGCGGGCGCAGTCACGGGAGTGCCGGCGTCAACCGGCGCCGTGGTCTGCTCAAGCATCGATCGACCCGTCGAGCGGCGCACCGTCGGTGAGGTGCGGCGCGATCTTGTTGTCGAACATCGACAGCGCCGAGCCGATCGCCATGTGCATGTCGAGGTACTTGTACGTGCCGAGACGGCCGCCGAACAGCACGTTCTTCTCGCGCGCCTCGGCCTTGGCCAGTTCGCGGTAGCTCTCGAGCTTCTCGCGGTTCTCCGGCGTGTTGATCGGGTAGTACGGCTCGTCGTCTTCCGTCGCGAAGCGCGAGAACTCCCGGAAGATGACCGTCTTGTCCTTCGGGTAGTTCCGCTCCGGGTGGAAGTGGCGGAACTCGATGATGCGGGTGTAGGGCACTTCCTGGTCGTTGTAGTTCACGACCGGGGCGCCCTGGAAGTCACCCGTCGGGGCGACCTCGGACTCGAAGTCGACGGTGCGCCAGGTGAACCGGCCCGCCGAGTAGTCGAAGTAGCGGTCCAGCGGCCCGGTGTAGACGGTCGGGGTGCCCGCGGGGATCTGGTCGCGCACGTCGAAGTAGTCGACGTTCAGCCGGATCTCGATGTTCTCGTGCTCGGCCATCTTCTCGAGCCACGCGGTGTACCCGTTGACGGGCAGGCCCTCGTAGGTGTCGTTGAAATACCGGTTGTCGAACGTGTAGCGGACCGGCAGGCGCGTGATGATGTTCGCGCCCAGGTTCTTGGGGTCGTTCTCCCACTGCTTCGCGGTGTACCCGCGGATGAACGCCTCGTACAGCGGACGGCCGACCAGCGAGATGGCCTTTTCCTCGAGGTTCTCGGCGGCGTCGGTCTGGAACTCCGACGCCTGCTTGGCGATGAGCTCGCGGGCCTCGTCCGGGGTGTGCGACTTGCCGAAGAACTGGTTGATCAGGCCCAGGTTCATCGGGAACGAGTAGACCTGGTCCTTGACCTTGGCGAACACCCGGTGCTGGTAGCCGGTGAACTCGGTGAAGCGGTTGACGTACTCCCACACGCGCTTGTTCGAGGTGTGGAACAGGTGCGCACCGTACTTGTGCACCTCGATGCCGGTCTCGGGCTCGGCCTCGGAGTAGGCGTTGCCGCCGAGGTGGCTCCGGCGCTCGAGCACCAGAACCTTCTTGCCGAGCTCGGCCGCGGCCCGCTCGGCGACGGTCAGCCCGAAGAAACCGGACCCGACGACGACGAGGTCGTAGCCGGCGAACTCGTGTTCAGTAATCTTGGCGGGGTTCGTGTGCTCGCTCACGGGCGCCCAGGGTACGCAGTCCTGACACCGTGGCCCGAACCGACCTCGGCATACCGCCGGCCGTACCGCACCGACACACGTGAGAAGCATGCCTGCACCGGACACCTTGGGGAGCTACTTGGTAGCGGTCGTCGCCTACCTGGCCGTGCTGGCGATACCCGGCGGCCTGGTGGGCTGGGCCGCCGGCGTGCGCGGCTGGGCACTGGCCGGCCTCGCGCCGCTGCTCAGCTACGCCGTGACGGGTCTGGCCGGCCCGTGGCTCGCCGACGCCGGGCTCCCGTACAACGTACTTTCCGCCGCCCTGTGCAGCGTGGGCCTGGCGGCTCTCGCGTACGGCGTCCGGCGGCTGCTGATGGCCCGCGGCCGGCTCCGGCCCGGTGCGGAGGAGCCGCCGATCGAGTGGAGCAACCGCGCGCACTGGGCCGTGGCCGGGTGCCTGGTCGTGGCCGTGGGCCTGTCGATCGCCGTGGTGCTCTCGGCGCGCGGTGGCACGACGGCCGTCTTCCAGCGCTGGGACACCGTGTTCCACGCGAACGGCATCCGCTACATCGCCGACACCGGCGACGGCTCGCTCACCGGCATGTCCACCATCAACTGGTACCCCGACGGCTCGTTCTACCCGAACGCGTATCACCTGGTCGGCGCGCTGGTTTACCAGATCTCGGGCACGAGCGTGCCGGTGACGCTCAACGGCATCACCATGCCGGTCGCGGGCCTGTTCGCGCTGTCGATGGTGGCGCTCATCCGCCAGCTCGGCGGCCGTGCGGTCTACGCGGGGTGCACGGCGCTGGTCGCGGCGGCCGCCACGACGGGCGCGTACGAGTCCGTGTCGAGCGGGCTGCTGCCGTACGCACTGGGCATCGTGCTCACGCCGCTGGCCGTGGTGGCGCTGCAGCGGTTCCTGGTGCGCCCCGGCGTCGACACGGGCCTGATCGTGGCACTGGTGGCCGACGGGCTGCTGGCGGCGCACTCGAGCGCGCTGTTCGGCGCGGTGCTGTTCGCGTTGCCACTGGTGGTGCAGCGCTGGTACCGGTCGCTGCGGCGCAAGCGGGTGGACGGCGTGGCTGATGGTGTGCCGGCGTGGCGCGTGATCCTGGGCGACGTGCTGCGGATGCTGCCGGTGCTGGTGGTCAGCGGCGTGCTGGCGGCGCCGCAGATCCTGGGCGCGATCGGGTTCACCTCCGGCGCGTACCCGTACTACTCGTGGAACTCGAACCTGCCGATCCCGCTGGCGCTGAAGCTGCTCGTGACGTTCCAGCAGGTGCTCAGCCGGCCCCAGATCTGGCTGACGGTGCTGCTCGCGCTGGGCACGCTCACGTTTTTCACACTGCGGCGGATGCGCTGGGTACTGCTCTCGGCGATCGGGCTTTCGGGGTTTTTCGTGCTGGTCACCTGCTACGGCTACCTGCCGTGGGTGGTGTCGCTGTCACGGCCGTGGTGGAACGACCGCTACCGGCTGATGGCGCTGGCCGCGATCCCGCTGTGCCTGCTCGCGGGCCACGGCATGGCGGAGCTGCAGCGGTGGATCGCGCGCCTGGCCCGCAGCGGCTCGTGGGTGCGCTCGCGGCCCCAGGTGCTGGCGCGGCTCGGGCTGGTGGCGGCCGTGGTCGTGGTGGCCGCGATGGCCGTGCTGACCGGCGGGTTCTACCGCAACGCGAACGCGACGGCCGTCTCGTACCTGTACTACAACGGACCCGAGGGCGAGGTGACACCGCCGGTCAGCGCCGACGAGATCACCGCCATGGAACACCTCGGCACCATGGGAATTCCCGCGCAAGAGAAGGTGCTCAACGACCGCATGGACGGCACCGCGTGGATGTACGCGATCGCCGGCGTGCACCCCGTGGCCGGCCACTACGACGGCGGCGGTCGCGTGTCGCCCGACGCCGTGTACCTGGCCCTGCACTTCCGCGACTACGACACGGACCCGCGCGTGCGCGACGCCGTGCGGCGGCTCGACGTGCACCACGTGCTGGTGGGCAGCGGCACGATCCGGAAGGACACGCCCATCGCGCCCGGGCTGCAGGGCCTGGACGGGCGCGATTTCCTGCGGGTCGACTACCGGAATCCCGGCGCGGTGATCTACACGATCGTGAAGTGAGTTTTGTGGCGGTTTTTGGAGCCTCGTGACCGCGGCTGCCCCGGCCGCGGTCACGAGGACCTCCCATTCCCCAGCACCCCCGGGGTGCTCACAGGTGAGAAGAGCGGCCCGGTGAAGGGCCGTCTCCCCCTCTTCTCACCTGCTTGACGCCCGGGTCGGGAAATCGGTTTCCCGGCGGGGGTGAAGTCACCTGATCGGCCTAGTTTTCCTTGAGCGTGGGCAGCACGTTCTCCACGACCTGCTCCAGCACGGACTCGTGGCCCTCGTACGGGCCGCTCCAGCGCGGCCAGTGCGCGATGACGTCGGTGAAGCCCAGCTCGCGCGAGCGGTCGACGGCTTCGCGGAACGCGTCGACGCTGCTCAGCGAGAACACCGGCGCCGCGTCGAGGCTCAGGTAGCGGTGCACGGAGTCGCGTTCGCGGCCGGCGGCGTCGAGCCGCTCGTCGAACACGCGGCTGAGCTCGGCGATGCCCTGCCACCACTCGTCGGTGGTCGCGCCGCCGCGGCCGGTGGTGGCCCAGCCGGCGCCGAAGCGGGCGGCCAGCGTCATCGTGCGCGGCCCGTTGGCCGCGACGACGAACGGCAGCCTCGGGCGCTGCACGGTGCCGGGGAGGTTGCGGGCGCCGTGGGCCCGGTAGTACTCGCCCTCGAAGTCGAAGCGGTCGGTCATCAGCAGGCCGTCGAGCGATTCGACGAACTCCGTGAAGCGGTCCGCGCGCTGCTTCGGCGTGTAGTCGGGCGCGCCGAGCACCTGCACGTCGTAGTTCTTCGCGTCCACGCCCGCGCCGACGCCCAGCACGAAGCGGCCGTCGGACACGTCGTCGAGGGTGATCAGCTCACGCGCGAACGGCACCGGGTGCCGCGCCACGGGCGAGGCGACGAACGTGCCCAGCCGGATGGTGGATGTGACCATGGCGGCGGCCGTGAGCGTGGGCACCGCGGAGAACCACGGGCCGTCGACCAGGGATCTCCAGCCCAGGTGGTCGTAGGTCCACGCGTGGTCGAAGCCGTACTCCTCGGCGGCCCGCCACTTGGGCTCGGCCGCCCACCAACGATCTTCCGGAAGGATCACGATGCCTGCTCGCACGAGGGTGGACGGTATCGGCAACCACCGACATTCGCTCGAACGGGCGGTGCCCGTGCCCGGTTCGGGGACAATGGGGCCGTGGAGAAACCCCGCTTGATCGCGTCCGACGTCGACGGCACCCTGCTCGGCCCCACCGAGGTCGTTTCCGCTCGAACCATCGAGGTCGTGCAGCGCGTGCGCGCCGATGGCGTCCCGTTCGTCCTGTGCACCGGCCGGCCGCCGCGCTGGATCCCGCCGATCGCAGAACCGCTGGGGCTGACGGGGTACGCGGTGTGCGCCAATGGCGCGGTGCTGCTGGACATCGCCACGTCGTCGGTGGTGGCCGTGCACGGGTTGCTTTCGCCGGTGCTGCTGAACGATCTGGCTTCCGCGCTGGACAAGGCCTTGCCGGGCTGCCGGCTCGCGGCGGAGCGCATCAGCACGGACGTCCGCAGCTTCGTGATCGAGCCCGAGTACCGCAACCCGTGGGGCGACGGCGAGGGCCGGACCGCGCCGCGCGCCGAGGTCTTGGGGCATGCGGCGATCAAGCTGCTCATCAGCCACCGGGGCCTCGGTTCGGAGGAGATGGCCGCGGCGGCACGGGCGGTGCTGGACGGGGCCGTGGACATCACGTACTCGTCGTCGGGCGGGTTGATCGAACTGTCGGCACACGGCGTCACGAAGGCGACTGGGCTCGCGGATGTCGCCGAGCGGTTTTCGGTGCCGGCCGAGCGGGTGACCGCTTTCGGCGACATGCCGAACGACGTGGAGATGCTCCAGTGGGCCGGCCACGGGGTGGCCATGGCGAACGGCCACCGCGCGGTACTGGAAGTGGCGGACGAGGTGACTGGGCCAGCCGCGGAGGACGGGGTGGCGCAGGTTTTGGAGCGGTGGTTTTAGGCGGTCTTGCCGATGGGGTTGGCATCTTGCCGCTGGCTTCGGCACTCGCCGTTGGTGGCGGCTTCTTGCCACCCGGCGGCCTGACTTGCCAACCGTTAGGCCGACTTGCCACCTCGCCGACGCACTTGCCGCGGCACACCGCTAGCCACTCGGGGATCTACTTGCCACGCGCGTCGGCATTTGCCATCCGCAGCGGCGACTTGCCATTGGGCTCTCGCGCTTGCCAATAGGCAGGCCGACTTGCCAGCCAAGTGGCAAGGGCCCGTTCTGCAGCAGGCGTTGCAACTTGCCGATTGGGCGACCGCTTGCCAATCGGCATGGCGACTTGCCAACCGGAGCAGCAAGTCAGTCCCGGGTGGCGGGGCGGGTGTCCAGGGCGGCGGCGGCTTCCGGGGTGGGGGCGGTGCCGCCGAGGTGGGCGGGGAGCCACCAGCGTTCGGAGGGGGCCGGGGATTCCGGGTACTCCGCCTGGGCCCGGTCGAGGAGTTCCGACAGGCGGGAGCGGAGTTCGGCGGTGCCCGTCTCGCAGTCGTCGCCAAGACCTGGGTGCAGCGGGGCGCCCAGCAGGATCGAGATCGGCACGTGGCGCCGCGTGAGGTTTTTGGGGTGCCCCTTGGTCCACAGGCGCTGCGTGCCCCACAGCGCCATCGGCACGATGGGCACCCCCGCCTCCGCGGCCATCCGTACGGCGCCCGTCTTCAAGGCCTTCACCGTGAAAGAACGGCTGATCGTCGCTTCAGGAAACACGCCCACCACCTCCCCCGCGCGCAGCCGGGCGACGGCCTCGTCGTACGAAGCCTGGCCGGCGGAGCGGTCGACGGGAATGTGGTGCATCCCCCGCATCAACGGTCCCGCGACGCGGTTCGCGAAGATCTCGTGCTTGGCCATGAACCGCACCAACCGCTTGGCCGGCCGGGCGCCCAGGCCGCAGTAGATGAAATCCAGGTAGCTGACGTGCGTGCACGCGATCACCGCCCCGCCGCGCGCCGGAACGTGGTGCGCGCCGTCGATGCGGATGCGGTTGTCCAGCACCCGGAACATCGTCCGCGCGGCGACCAGCACGGGCGGGTACACGAAGTCAGCCATACCGCGAGGCTACGGGACCGTAGGTTTCTGCCGGCTACTCAAAGTGATCGTCGGCACGAAACCCGTCATTCGGGAACTTTCGCCACCGCCGGGCAGCAGCCGAGGACCACCGCCACCAGCAGGCAGAACAACGCCACGACCTGGTGCTTCACATTCTCGATCCCATCACCCAGCGCAGCCAGGACGAACTGGCCCACCGAAGTCGTCAGCAGGAGCGCGAGGGCCACGCCCAGCGCGGCCCGCCGGTGTCGCCACGCGCGCCAGCCGATCAAGAGCCACAGCGGCAGCAAAGCAAACGAGCCCAGGGGCGCCAGCAGCCCGCTCAACCCGGACCACACAGGCACCCGGTACTCCTGTGCCCCCGCCGGCAGGCCGGCCGAAGCGTCGAAGGAGGCCAGGTACGGAGGGCGCGCCGTGAGCAAGTCGCCGGCCGCGCGGTGGAGGATGCCCAGGGTGCGGTCCGGGTGGGCGGCGAACCACTTCACGACGTTGCGCCGGCTCAAGCGGTCGCGGTACTGCGCGTACTGCGGATCCAGCGTCACGGGATGCGGGTGCCACCAACCGTTGCCCGCGTACTGGCCGAACGATGCCGGCAGGCCGAGCGACGCCAGGTCGGCGGCGGTGTCGTGGTGGCCGTCGATGATGTTCAGGAACACCGTGTTCACCACGTTGATCTCGCGCGAGTCGTCGCCGGGGCGCGCGGACGCCGTGCCGTCCGGAGCGACGGCCGGGGTGACCTCGGACTGGGCCCACCAAGTCCCGCCGGCCAGCGCGAGAACCACGAGAATCCCCGGCAGCCAACGAGAACGCGTCACCAGCAGCACCGCGATGACCAGCAACGGCAAGATCATCAACGTCTGCACCTTGGCGTTCACCGCCATCAACCCGCCGACGACGGTCACCACCGCACCGGCGGCGAGCCACCGCCGCCCCATCAGCAGCAGGCCGCCGACGGCGAGCAAAATGCCGAGAAACGCCGTCCCCTCGCCCAAAGTCGACGAGAAATAGCCGAAGAACGCCGAATCCGCCACCACCAGCAACAGCCCCACGGCCACCGGCAACCGCACGCGCAAGCCGTACGGCAACCCGACCACCACCAGGGCCACCGCGGCCGCGGCGAGAACCGAGGAAATCACGCCGAGCACCACGAGGCTCAGCTCCGAGTGCGAACCGAACGCCACCGCCAGGCGGGCGAGCCAGCTCTGGCTCAGCTGATACGTCGGATCGCAGCCGCCGGGTGTCGCCGCGTACACCAGGTGGACGTACTTTTCCGGCTTGCTGATCCACTTGATCCCGGCACCGCACAGCACGCGGAAGCCGTCGCCGTTGTCGGACATGGACACCGGGCGCGGCACGAGGAACCGCACCAGCAACACGGCCAAGGACACGCCGAAGACCCCGAGCCCGAGGGCCGTGGACCGGCGCGTCACCGTCATCCCGGGCACGATACGTACTGGAAGTCCGGCGCTCGATCGAGGTAGTCGATGAGCAGGCTCGCTTCGTCGGCCCGCGGGTACACGGAGATCCAGAACGGCGTGCCGATGCGGTGGAACGTCGCGACGCGGTACCAGGCCCGGGTGTCGTCGGCGCAGTGCTGGCTCTTGGCGTAACCGGATTCCTCGGGCACGGCGAGCGTCGCGCGCATCAGGTCGGTGCCCACCAGCAGCCGCGAGCCCGCGCGGCTCGCGATGGCGCCCGGCGCGGCGGCGCTCACCACGGAGCCCGGCGGCAGGTACGAAGCCAGCCAGTCGCCGACTTCCGCGAGCTGCGCGCTGTCCGTGTGCCACGCCCGCACGCTCTTGAGCACGTCCGGGCTCACCACCGAAACGAGTACCGCGAATCCGGTCAGCACGGCCGCCACCACCGGCACCAGCAGCGACACCGTGCGCGGCTTCGGCGACGGGTTCGCGGCCGTCAACACGCCGTACGCGCCCACCGAAGCCACGGCCAGCAGCGGCGGAACGGGCACCAGCAGCCGCCACGACGGGCCTGTGTCACCGTCGAGCACGACCACGAAAACCGTGAAGCACAAAGCCAACGCGAACAGCAGCCACAGCGCCGAGCGTGGTTCTTCCGCACGTTCAGGCGTGCGGAACGCGAGCAACCCCACCACAGCGGCGCCGGCGAGCACCAGAAAACCCAGGTGCGCCAAGGAAAATCCCGCGAGGTAATGCCAGTCGGGGCCGAGCACACGCACGGCGGAGTCGGGCAGGAAATGGTGGTAGTACGTGGCGCGCCAGGCCGTCCAGGGCACGAGGAACACCAGCGCGCCCAGCACGTACCCGGCCGGCGTCCACCAGTTGTGCCGGCCGCGCGAGGCGGCGAGCGCCAGCCACACCCCGGCGACGACGGCGAGCACCAAGCCTTCCGGTCGCGTCATCACCGCGGCCGCCACGAGCACACCCGCCACCACGGACCGGCGGGCGACCAGCGCGTTGGCCACGGCCAGCACCAGCAGCACGAACATCGGCAGCTCGGTGCCCGACGGCCCGTACACGGCGAGGCCGCTCGCGCCGGCCGTCAGCACGGCGGCGGCGACCCCGATCGCGGGCTGCACCTGGGCGCCTTCCGGCAGCGCCAGGCGCACGATGCGATTGGTGAGGAAGTACGCGAGGAGAACACATCCCAACGTCGCGGCGACACCCAGCACAACGGCCGCCGTCGCGATATCCGCACCGAATGCCGCGCGCGGCAACGCGATCACCACGAGCCACAGGAAATTCGCGTAACCCTCGTTCCGGTCACCGGGATTGAACACGGGCCCGTTGCCGTCGGCGATGTTCTGGGCATAACGGAAGGTGACGAGCGCGTCTTCGGTCACGGTGGCGAACAACAGCTGGTGCAGCAGCGAAAACGCGAGCACGAGCACCACCACGAACGCCCGCCACCCGGCGTCGGTGGCGATCCGGCGCCAGGTCAAGACGACCAGCGCGCCCAGCACCAGCCAGCCCCCCACGACCGCGTAGACCACGCGACCCCCCGCCTCCAGCCCCCGGCCGGTCCCCACCGGCCGCCACCCCGCTGCCCACCTGCGGCCACGGTGAATCCCCGCGGCGAAACCCCGCTTTCGGGTGAGCGATTGACCGGAATTCACCGCGTTGTCGGGCGGTTCCGGTCGTCACTTCACACAGTCCAGTCAATCGCTTCACTACGCTTCCCGGACATAAGCCGTTCGGGTGTATATCGGGCCCGCTAATCTGTGACTCCGATTCCGATCCGCCACCCGGGGGTACCAAGCGGATCCGTCACAGCCGAGGAAGTCTGTTGCCGAGCGAACCCACGCTGTTGTCCGATGTGGCGAGTTTTGCCGTCCTGCTGCTCGTGCTCGGCGTGCCGGGGGTGCTGACCGGCCTCGCTGCGGGGCTGCGCGGCTGGGTGCTGGTCGGGCTGACGCCGCTGCTGAGCTACGCGATCGCCGGCCTCGCGGGGCCGTGGACCGCGGCGATGGGGCTGCCGTTCAACACGCTCACGTTCTGCTTGACCACTGTGGTTTTCGTGGCTGTCGCGTTCGGACTGAGGCGGCTGACGGTGCGGCGGTGGCCGCCGGTGGCGGAACCGCGGGTGTGGTCCGCGCGCGGGCAGTGGGGCGTGATCGCGTGCCTGCTACTGGCGACCGGGCTCGGGTTCTACGCCGCGGTGCGCGGCATGGGTCACCTCGGCGCGATCGCGCAGGGCGGTGACGCGCCGTACGCGGCCAACGGCGTGCGCTACATCGCCACCACCGGCGACGGCAGCCTCTTCGGCATGGGCACGCTCAACTGGTACGGCGACGGCAAGCCGCCCTTCTACCCCAACGCCTACCACCTGCTCGCAGCCCTCCAGTACACGCTCAGCGGCGGATCGATCCCGCAGACGCTCGACGTGAACACCGTGCTGCTGCCGGGACTTCTGGCCCTGTCGCTGGTCGTGCTGGTACGCGAATTCCGCGGCCGCGCGGTGCTGGCCGGCGCGGCGGCGCTCGCGTCGGCGGCGCCGGTGATGAGCACGTACGAGTCGATGAGCCGCGGGCCGCTGTACCCGTTCCTGCTGGGGCTGGCCCTCACGCCGCTCGCGGCGGTGGTGCTTCGGCGCTACCTCGATCGCGTCGCGCCGGACACGGGTTTCCTGCTGCTCGTGTCGGCCGTCGGGCTGTTGTGCATCCACTCGTCGACGTTGTTCGGCGCGGTTCTGTTCGCCGGCCCGCTGCTGCTCCAGCGCTGGGTTTCGCCGGGCGAGCGCTGGCGGCGATTCGGCCACGACCTGCTCGCGCTGCTGCCGATCGCGGTGTTGTCCGTGCTGGTGGCGTGGCTGCAGCTGTTCGGCGCCCTCGGCCTGGCCAACGGCGGCGTGCCCTACCTCGGCTGGCCGAGCGAGTGGCGCGCGACCAACGCGATCGGCGCGCTGCTCGGGTTCCAGCACTGGGAGCCGCACCCGCAGCTGTGGCTCTCGGCCGCGCTGCTGCTGGGCTTCATCTTCTTCCGCCGCCTCGGTGACCTGCGCTGGGTCGGGGTGACCGCGCTGATCAGCGGCCTCGCGTACGCGGCCGTCTCGTCGTCGAACGCGCCGCTGGTGATGGCGCTGGCCCGGCCGTGGTGGGACGACCCGTACCGGTTCATCTCCATGGCGATCGTGCCGTTGGCGTTCATCGCGGGCCACGGTGTCGCGTCGCTGCAGGCCTGGATCAGCGAGCACCTGCCCCCGCGCGTACCCGCGGTGATTCTGGCGGTTTTGGTGCTGCTGGGCTTCGTGGGCGTCACGAAGGGCCTGTACGCGACGACCAACGGCGATCGCCTCGCGTCCGGCTACCGCTCGCCCGACCCCCACAACCAGAACATCACGCCGGACGAGGAAGCCGCGATGGTCGAGCTCGGCCACCTCGTGCCGGCGGGTCAATGGGTCATGAACGACCGGCTCGACGGCTCGGTCTGGACCTACGCGCTCTCGGGTGTCCGCACGGTCGCCGCCCACGACGACGGCACCGCGCCTCCGTCGGACGCCTTGCTGCTGGCCCGGCACTTCAAGGAGTACGAGACGAACCCGCAGGTCCGCGCCGCCGTGGCCCGGCTGAACATCCACTGGGTGTTCCTGGGCAAGCCCGCGGCGCCGCCGGACCCGCCGTACACGTCGCCTGGCCTCGTGGGAATCGCCCAGCTGCCGTTCCTGCAGCAGGTGTACCGGAACTCGGACGCGGTGATCTACCGGATCAAGAGCTGAAGCCTCAGCCGGCGACGACCTTCAGGCGGCGGCTCGACAGCCAGGCGGCACCCGCGGTGCCGCCCGCCGTGAGGAGGTCCGCGACGGTGAACATGACCCGCGAGGCCACGGCGAAGGCGGTGGCCTGGCCGACCGTGAGGCCGCTGGCCGTGAGGACGGCGACCTGGGCCACCTCGCGGACGCCGATGCCGCTGGGCAGGATGAAGGCGAAGGTCCCCACGGTCATCGCGACGGCCATCGCGCCGACGCACAGCACGAGGCCGTTGAAGCCCGGCGCGCCGACGGAGTTGGCCAGCAGCCACAGGTGGACGCCCTGCAGGACCCAGGCCAGCGTCGAAGCGCCGAAGGTCTTGAGCACAACACCCCAGGTCAGGGGGCGTTCGAGGGGCGGGCGGCGGAGCACGCGAAGCACCAGCGAGGTGCCCCAGGTCAGCACGCGCGGGTGCAGCAGCGCCAACCCGACGGGAATCAGCACGAACAGCCACATCGCGCGCGGGCTGTTGCTGAACACCGCCGGCGCGGCCAGCAGCGACACGACCAGCGCCGACACGACGCCGACGCCCAGCTGGATCAGCGAGCCGGTGAAAATCCGGGCGCGGGCGAGCCCGGCCTTCCGGCCGAGCTCCATCTGCAGCAGGTACGCCCACACCGAACCCGGCACGTACTTGCCGAGGGAGCCGACCAGGCAGATCTGCGCGCCGCGGATGTAGCCGACGGGTTTGCCGAGGTCGTCGACCAGGACCTGCCAGCCCCAGGTCGACACCATGATCGCCAGTACCAGCGCGACGAGGCTGAGCACCGACGACTGCCAGGCCACATCGGACAGCGTGTGCCAGAACTCGGTCCAGTTGTCCGTGAGCGCCTTGGCCGCGAAGACCACCACGAGCACGATCGCGAGCCACCGCACCACGTCGAGGATCTTGGCCTTGGTCGACTTCGCCGCCTTCTTCGGCTGCGAAGGAGCCGGCGAGTCCTCCTCAGGCGTTCGAACGGTCGTCATTGACCAGTCTCCTCACAGCGCAACACTGACTCGTCACCGCTGGTCAGGCCTGTACCGTGACCAGACGGCTGAACTCGGCAAGCAGATCGTAACCGTCCCAGACGCCCGCGAACGTCAAGGCCGAGCCGAACGGCACCACCCGATCGACCCCGCGTCCGGCCAGCTCCGTCACGAATTTCACCAGCTCGTCGCGGGTGAAACCGAACTGGGCCACGGTCTGGTCCTTGCGCAGAACCAGTGGCACGAGTTCACCCAACGAGGCGAGGTGCGCGTTGGCGAAAGTGCCCGCGCCGAGCCACTCGCGCGGCATCACGGTGGCGTCGGCGAGCTCCAGCGTCGCCAGCGAGTTGCCGTCGAACGAGATCGCGGACACGAGCCCGTCGACGGCCGCGCCGTAGGCAGACACGCGTTTCTGCACGGCCATCGCCGGCTCGGTCACGTGCTGCTTGGCCTCGAGCACCGACGCCAGCAGCGTCCGGAACTCCTCGCCCGCGGCCTTCGCGCCGGCCGCGTCGCCGACCCAGAACACCGCCCTCGGCGACGAGCACGCGGCCTGGTCGAACCAGTACGAGTCGTTGTAGAACCCCTCGGCCGCGCCCCGCCGCTGCTCGGGCGTGGCTTCCTGCCAGCCGCGCACCGACGCGACGGCGAACGACGAGCGGTCCGGGAACGTGAGGTCACGCGCGTGCGGCGCCAGCGGGTACTTGCGCAGCGCGGCGACGGAACCGTCGCCACCCCAGATCACGCGCAGGTCGGCGGCCAGCGACAACGCGCCGCTGACCTCGTCGCTGCGGTCGTAGGTGACCATGCGCTGCGTCGCGCGGATGATCGCCGCCGACTCCGGGGAGACGTCGTCGAGCGCCGCGTTCAGCGCTTCCAGCACGGCCTCGGCCGCCCCGGCCGAGCGCGACGACACACGCACGACGTTCGAGTTCCCCGCGAGCGCCGAAAGGGCCCACGAGTACACGAAGATCGTGTCCACATTGGCCGGCGGCACGTGGAACACGAGCCCGCGCGGGAACCGCAGCGAGTCGCCCGTGGTTTCCAAAGTAGACAGTGCTTTCGCGAGCTCTCCCTTGCGCAGGAAGAAACCCAGCGAGGCCAGCTCCGGGTAGCGGCGGGCAAGGGCGGGCGCGAGAAGCTTGCGCGCGAACTTCGTGACGAACTCGACCACGCGCGGGTCGCCGACGGTCAGCCGGCCGCCCTCAGGCTCGAGACGTACCTCGTCCAGCAGCGCACCGACCTCGACCGGCTCCGCGATCGGGAACCGCTGCTCCAGCGAAGTCATGCGGCAGCCCCCGAGAACGTGTCCGAACAACCCCGTGCCTCGGCCTTCGGGAGCCGTCCCAGTACGGAGAAGTGCTTGCCGGGCCAGTCACCGTCGTCGATGCCGTTGTACACACCGAGGTCCTCGGTCAGCAGCACGTGCCCGGGGTAGGACCGCGGCAGCGTCGAGACGACCTCGATCACGCCCGGCTTGCCCACCGGCTGCTCCTGCCACGTCTCCGGGTCTCGGATCACGACGTCGGCGAAATCCGGGCAGTACAGGGAGTTCCCCGACGGTCCTTCGAGGAACACGGTGCCGATCTGCTCGATCATCCCGTAGTAGTTGTGGATCCGAGTCAGGCCGGTGTCCTCTTTGAACCTACGGCGGAACTCGGTGTTGTCCACGGCGCGGTCGATGAGCTTCTTCCAGCCACCGGAGTGGATGAGGATGCCGTTCGACAGGTCCAGCCCGTGGTCGCGCGCCACCTCGTAGAGGTAGAGCCACACCATGAACGTGAACCCGAAGATCAGGAACGGCTTGTCCCCGTACTCGGCGAGGAACTTCTTCACCGCCTCGACGTCGGGCTGGTCGTTCTCGTCGAGCACGTACGTGTGCTTGCGGCCGAAGTTGGCCATGCCCAGCACTCCGGCGCCGCGCGCGGAGAAGGAGCGGCGGTTCTTGATGATGCCGATGGTGTCGACCATCAGCATCGGCAGCCGCTCGCCGCCGAGGACCTCCTGCAGCGTCGCGCCGAGCTGCTTGGTCTGCGCGCCCGCCGCGTCCTTGTCCAGGTAGATGCGCGACGCGCCGGCGCCGGTGGTGCCCGAAGACGTGAGCGTCTTGAACACCTCGTCGTCCGGAATGGACTTGAGGTCGTGGGTCTTGAACATGCGCACCGGCAGCCACGGCAGGTCCGCGATCGTGGCGAACGGCGCGTTCGGCGCGATTCCGAGCGACGTCAGGATCCGGTCGTAGCCCTCGGAGCTCGCGCGGTGGTGCGCGGTCAGCTCCGCGAGCTCGGGAAGCAGCAGCGCCTCCCGCTCGGCCTGCGAGCGCGTGAACACACTCATACCCGTCCTTCCAACGACCGGTAGTCGATCTTCCCGCTGGCCAGCAGCGGCACCGTGTCGATCGGCCGCACGTCGAACCCGCTGGTGTGCAGGTGCAGCCGCTCCGACAACGCGCGCGACGCGTCCTTGCAGATCGCCTTCGCGCCGTCGCCTTCGGGCAGCTCGGCCCACAACACGACCTTGTCACCGGCCGGCACGGCCGCCACCACGTCGATGCCCACCGCGGCCTGGCGCACGGCCTGCTCCAGGTCGTCGAGGCTCACGCGGTTGCCGAACACCTTGCCGATGCGCTTGAGCCGCCCGGTGATGAACAGGTACCCCTCTTCGTCGAGGTACCCGAGGTCGCCGGTGGCGAGCAGCCCGCCGCACTCGTCGTCCGCGGCCAGCCCGGCCTCGTCGTCGGCGTACCCCATCATCACGTTGGGGCCACGGTAGACGACCTCACCGACGATCTTGGGGTGTGTGGTCTCGACCCCGTCGTCGCGGCGCACGGAGAACGCGCCGCCGGGCAGCGCCGGCCCGGCGGAGCCGATCTTGTCGGCGAGGCGCTCGGCGGGCACGGTGGTCATGCGCGGCGAGGCCTCGGTCTGGCCGTACATCACGTACATCCGGCCGCCGACCGCGCGCATCTTGTCGTTGAACTCCACCACGAGCTCGTCGCGCAGCTTGCCGCCGGCCTGCGTCAGCGTGCGCAGCGTCGGGTACTTCGCGGGGTCGAACTTGAGGCGCCGCAACATTTCGTAGTGGTACGGCACGCCGGACAGCGACGTGATGCCGTACTCGTTCACCGCGTCCCAGAATCCGCGGCCGAGCACGCCGGACGCTTCGATCACCACGGTCGCGCCACGCACGAGGTGCGAATTCAGCACCGAAAGGCCGTAGCTGTAGTGCAGCGGCAGGCAGGTCGGGGCGATCTCGTCGGCGTCGACGTGCAGCACCTCGGCGATGGCCTCGGCGTTGGCGAGCAAACCGTTGCGCGACAGGCGCACGAGCTTGGGGTTGCCGGTGGAACCACTCGTCGGCAGCAGCACGGCGAGGTCGGGGTGCGGTTTCACGCCGTCGGCCGACTCGCGCAGCCAGTTCTCGCCGGACACCGTGTAGCCCTCGGGCGCCGGGGCGTCCGGCGCGGCCAGCACGGCGGCGGGCCGGAAGCGCGTGATCAGGCCCGCGAGCACGTCGGCGTCGAGCGCCGGGTCGATCAGCGCCACCGCGCGGTGGGCCTCGACGGCGCCGAGGTACCGCAGCACGCTCGCCAGGTCGACGGACATCCGCGCGAACAGCACACCCACCGGCAGCTCACCGAGCGCGGCCGCGACGCGCGCGACCTCCGCGTCCAGCTCGTCGCCCGCCAGCGTGCGGCCCCCGGCCGCGTCGACCAGCCGGGCACCCGCACCCCACAGCGTCACAGCACCAAGCCTCCGTCGATCCCCAGCACCTGTCCGGTGACGAAGGACGCCTCGTCGCTGACCAGGAAGCGGATCGCCTTCGCGACCTCTTCCGGCTTGCCGAGCCGGCCCAGCGCCGTGTCCTCGATGCGCCCGGCGATGACCTTCTCGCCGAGGTGGGACGTCATGTCGGTCTCGATGACCCCGGGCGCGACGGCGTTGACCCGGATGTTGTGCCGGCCCAGCTCCTTCGCGGCGGACCGCGCGATGTTGCCCACGGCGGCCTTCGAAGCGGCGTACGCGGTCTGGCCCGCGCTGCCGTTCTCGCCGACGATCGAGGCCAGCACGACGATCGCACCGGACTTGCGCCGGCTCATCACCCGCGACGCGGCCTGCACGGTGTTGATCGTGCCGCCGACGTTCGTGCGCAGCATGCGGTCGACCAGGTCCTCGCTGATCATGCCGAGCAGCGCGTCTTCGAGGATCCCGGCGTTGGCGACCACGACGTCGAGCGCGCCGTGCTCCTTCGCCACCCCGCGCACCAGCGACGAGACCGCCTTGGCGTCGGTGACGTCGAGCGCCAGGCCGGCGGCGGCGCCGGCCTCGGCGGCGATCTCCTTCGCCCGGGCCTCGTCGCGGCCGGTCAGCACCACCGTCGCGCCGGCTTCGACGAGCGCGCGCACGGTGGCCAGCCCGATCCCCCGCGTGCCACCCGTGACGAGCGCGACGCGACCGGTCAGGTCAGTCATTCTTGGACCGCAAGTCGGTGACCATGTCCACGGCGGCCTTGAAGCTCGACATGTCGATGACCTGGTCGGTGTCGAACTCGACGTCGAACTCGTCCTCGATGGCCGCGACGAGCGCCATGTGGCCGACGGAGTCCCACGCCTCGATGTCGCGGTACTTCAGGTTCTCGACGTCGAGTTCGGCACTGTCGCCGTCGAGGTCCAGCGCCTCGACGAAGACCTCGCGAAGCTTGGGGGCGATTTCCGACATCTTCACAGCTCCTAGTGTTCGTCGCGCGGGCGAGCGTCCCACGCCTTGACCAAGGTAGAGAGGTCGTCGGGCAGGCCGGCGGCCGGGAGGTCGCCCTTGCCCTTCACCCACGGCGAGAGGGCTTCGACGGTGGCCTCGTCCAGGCCACGCCGGGACAGGCCCACGACGTTGACGCCCGTCGCGCGCGCCGGGTTGCCCACCGTGATCGTGAACGCACCCACTTCGCGGCGGACCGCCGAACCCATGCCGACCATCGCCCCGGGGCCGATGCTGCCGCCCTGGTGGACCACCGTGCTCATGCCGATGTTCGCGAACGACCACACGTGCGTGTGGCCGCCGAGCAGCACGTTGCACGCGAGCGTGACCTGGTCGTCGACCAGCACGTCGTGGCCGATGTGGCTGCCGCGCAGCACGTAGCACTCGTCGCCGAGGGTCGTGGCGCGCCAGGTGCCCTGCTGGATGCTCGTGTACTCGCGCACGCGGTTGCGGCTGCCGACGACCACGCCGTGGCCGTCGAGCGCGGGATCACCGGCCGGCGCCGTCTCCCACGCGACGGGGTGCGGGCCGCCGCGGTCCTCGCCCGGCGTGCCGATGGTCACGTGCGGACCGATCCAGTTGCCGTCGCCGATCCTGGTCGGCCCGACGATCACCGTGTACGGTCCGATGACGTTGTCGTCGCCGAGCTCGACACCTTCGCCGATCACCGCGGTGGGGTGGATCCGGTTGGCCACTGGTCGTCCGTTCCGTTTCGTGGCCGCTGTCGGGTCCGAGCGGCCTGGGGTCTGGGGCAGGCGGCGGCGCCCGGTAACGTGTGGCCCGCGTTCACGCAGGGCGGCCGGGCGCAGAACCGGCGGCTCTCCGGCCTCGCGGCCTGAGCGCACTGCACTGTACCGGACGCATCGAAATCGCCTGCCGAGAGAGACTGCCGATGATCCCCATTACCGTGGTCGACGTCCGTGACGCGGAAGACCTCGTCGTCGAGGTGCTGCGATCCGGCGCCATCGCACAGGGGCCGATGGTCAAGCGCTTCGAGGACGCCTTCGCGCACGTCGCGGGCACGAAGCACGCCATCGCCGTGAACAACGGCACCACCGCGTTGGTCGCCTCACTGCAGGCGCTGGACCTGGCACCGGGTGACGAGGTGATCACCTCTCCGTTCACGTTCGTCGCGACGCTGAACGCGATCCTGGAGGCCGGCGCCACCGTCCGGTTCGCCGACATCCGGCGCGACGACTTCGCGATCGACCCCGACGCCGTGGGCGCGGCCATCACCGACCGCACCAAGGTCCTGATGCCGGTGCACCTGTACGGCCAGACGGCGGACATGGGCAAGCTCGCCCCGCTCGCCGCGGAACGCGAGCTGCGGATCATCGAGGACTCGGCCCAGGCGGTCGGCGCGTCGTTCGAGGGCCGCGCCGCCGGCTCGTACGGCATCGGCTGCTTCTCGCTGTACGCGACGAAGAACGTGACCACCGCCGAGGGCGGCGTGATCACCACGGACGACGACGTGCTGGCCGACAAGCTGCGCGTGCTGCGCAACCAGGGCATGCGCGCCCGCTACCAGTACGAGATGGCCGGCCACAACTACCGGATGACGGACCTGCACGCGGCCGTGGGCATCCCGCAGCTGGAGAAGCTCGACCAGCTCACCGCGGCCCGCCAGGCCAACGCGAAGCGGCTGTCGGAGGGGCTGGCGGGCACGCCGGGCCTCGACATCCCGCAGGTCCTGCCCGGCCGCGAGCACGTGTGGCACCAGTACACCGTGCTGGTGGGCCCCCACGCGATGCTCTCGCGCGACGAGCTGGCCGCCGCGCTCACCGAGCGCGGCATCGGCAACGGGATCTACTACCCCAAGATCGTGTTCGACTACGACTGCTACCGCGGCCACCCGCTGATCCCGGGCGCCGACGTGAGCGACTTCCCGGTCGCCTCGGCCGTCGCGGCGCAGGCGCTTTCGCTGCCGGTGCACCCGCACCTGACCGACGGGCAGCTCGACAAGATCATCGAGACGGTTCGCGAGGTGCTCGGCGCATGACCCACCGCATCGCCCTCATCGGCACGGGCAACATGGGTTCGCTGCACGCGCGCGTGCTGGCGGCCAACGAGCGCGTGGAACTCGTCCGCGTGATCGACCCGCGCGAGGAAGCCGGCCGCACCGTCGCCGAGCGCTACGAAACCCAGTGGACGCCCGAGATCGGGTCACTGTCCGATGTGGACGCCGTGGTGCTCGCGTCGGCCACGGAGGCGCACTACGACCTCGCACAGGAGATCCTCGGCCAGGGCAAGCCGATGCTCGTCGAGAAGCCCGTGTGCAACAGCCTCGAGCTGTCGCAGGACATCGTGGCGCTCTCGGAGCAGAAGGACGTGCCGCTGATGTGCGGCCTGCTCGAGCGCTACAACCCGGCCGTGATGACGGCCCGGGCGCTGGTCAACGAGCCGGTGCACCTGATGGCGCGCCGCCACGGCCCGTACGCGCCGCGCATCAAGACCGGCGTCGCGTGGGACCTGCTGGTGCACGACGTCGACCTGGCGATCCAGTTCTTCGGCGGCGCCACGCCGGCGCGCGTCACGTCGGGCGCGGGTTACTTCCACCCGAACTCGGTGGAGGGCGCGGAGGACACCATCGAGACGGTGCTGTCGTTCCCGACCGGCCTGGCCACGGTGTCCGCGTCGCGGCTGGGCCAGCGCAAGGTGCGGTCACTGGTCGTGTCCGAACTGGACCGGCTGATCGAGATCGACCTGCTGCGCCGCGACGTCACGATCTACCGGCACGTGTCGCACGACTCCGTGACGCCGGACGGCCTCGGCTACCGGCAGCAGACCGTGATCGAGATCCCCGAGCTGGTCACCGCACGCGAGCCGCTGGCCACGCAGCTGGAGCGCTTCCTCGACCTGCTCGAGGGCAAGATCGACGCCGACGTGGAGCGTGACCTGATCCTGCCGTCGCACCACGTGGTGGCGCAGGTGCTGACGCAGGCCGCGGCTTAGCAGTCATTTGGTGAGGCGGGTGCCGTCCTTGCCGTACGCGACCAGCGGGGTCAGTACGGCGGGGTCGGGCACTTCGCGCTGGTCGAACCAGAACACGACCACGTTGGGGTCGACGCTCCACGAAGCGGTCTTCGCCAGCACCGGCTTGCCGTGCACGGTGCTGACGATCTTCACCGCGGGGCCGGAGAAGTAGCCGTACACGGGCACCCAGGTGCCGCCGGATTCCATGCCGCCCGCGGTGGCGTGGAAGCCGAACGAGCGGTCGGCGCCGCGGATCTCGTTGCTGGCGTAGAGCGACCGGTAGCCACCGTTGGTCTGGACCGCGGCCATGATGCCGAAGTGGACGTCGGTCAGGGCCGCGTTGTCGTCGATCTTGGTCGCGTAGAAGACGAGCTCGCCACTGGCGGTCTTGATGCCGGTGTGGATGACGTCGCCGTAGGGCTGGATCGCTGACGTCGGCGGCTGGTCGGTCGCCGAGCTCGGCGGTGGCGCGGTGGTCGGCCGAGCACCGTCAGACGCGAGCGGGCCGCTGGTCGTCGGAGCCGGCGGCGCGGCGACGGGCACCTTCGCCGGCTCGGCCGGCGTCCGCAGGGCGACGGCCCCGAACACGATCCCGACGACGGCCGCCACAGCGGCGGCCGCTCCCGCACCCGTGGCGATCCTGCGGCGACGACGGATGCGCCGGCCCTCGGTGATGATCCGGCCCAGGTCGGGCGCGGCGAACGGCTGGTCGGGCTGTTCGCGCAAGGCGGCGCGCAGCTTGTCGAGGTCGTTCACCGCCCACTCCCTCCGATCAGCACGTCTTCCGGCCCGGCGTCCACCCGCAGCTTCGCGAGCGCCCGCGAGTTCGTGCTCTTGACGGTACCCACCGACACGCCCAGTTCATCGGCGACCGCCTGTTCCGGCAGGTCGAAGAAGTGCCGGAGCACCACCACGGCCCGCTCGCGACCCGTCAGCCGCGCCAGCGCGGACGTCAGCCACTCCCGCTGCGTCACCGCCTGCGCGACGTCCTGGCCCGTCGGCCGCTCCGGCACCTCCTCCGAGGCGTATTCCCGCAGCGGGCGGCGCCAGCCGTCGATCACGTGGTTGACCAGCACCGTCCGGGCATACGCGTACGCGTCCTTGCGGCGCACCCGCGCCCACGCGGCGTACGTGCGGGTGAACGCGGTCTGCGCGGCATCTTCGGCCTGGTGGCGATCCCCGGTCAGCAGGAACGCGGCATGCGTGAGCCGGCTCGACGAGGCCCGCACGAACTCGACGAACTCGTCGTCACTGCGCGCCACCCGCGTACCCCCGATCTCCACGTCTACGGGACGGCTGGGTGCACGCGAGGTTGCCGCCGCCAGAGCTTTTGCACGCGACCCGCGATGAGCGCGTCCAGGTCCAGCACGACGGGCACACCCGCGACATCGAGCTCGACTTTGCCGGAGTGCTCGCTGCTTGGTGACCTGGTCGGTGCGCTTGGTGCCCTCGGACAGTGATCAAAACTACCGTCCGCGTTCACCGGTCACCTCAACGCTACCCGCTGAAGTCGCCCGCCGGGGAGCCCCAGCCGCCGGCGTCGTCCGACAGTGCGCGGCGGCGGGCGTTCTCCGCCCGGACGCGGTCCACTTCGGACTGGATGTACTCCTCGTCGTAGCGCTGGAAGACGCGCGCGGGGTTGCCGGCCACGAGGGTACGCGGTGGGACGTCCTTCGCGACCACCGAGTTGGGCTGCACGGTGGCGAAGTCGCCGATCGTCACGCCCGCCATGATGACGACGAGGCCGCCGATGAAGCAGCCCTTGCCGATCTTCACGGGTTTGCGCTCGATGAGGTCGCTGCCGGAGTGGTTCTGCAGCGTCATGTTCGCGAGCCAGCTCGAGTGCGTGAAGATGAGCGTGTTGAGGCCGATGCTGGTGTGCTCGCCGATCTCCAGGCCGCCGCTGGCGTCGAGGGTCGCGCCTTCGCCGATCCAGCAGTGCTCGCCCATGGTGAGGTTCTCGGGGCTCACGATCTTCACGCGCTCGCGCACGCGGCACGACTCGGGCAGCCCGAAGAAACGAGCCCGTTCGGCATCGTTCATGTACTGCGCGACGAGGTCGTTCAGGATCATCGGCCGCAGGCGGTTGCTGCGGTCGTCATCGAAGAACATCGTGGTCCGCCACCAGTTTCGTGAAGACGCGCAGGTGCTCCTCGGCCACGACGTCGAGGCCGAAGTTGGCCTGGACCATGGCGCTTTCGCGCTGCGCGATCCGCGAGCGGAGCTCCGGGTCGTCCAGCAGCGACAGCACGGTCTCCGCCACCGCCTCGGCGTCGTCCGGGCGTACCAGCAGGATGTTCTCGCCGTTGCGCAGCTCGATGCCCGGGTAGTTGTCCTCCGTGACGGACGCGATGGTGGCCGTGCCGGACAGCATCGCTTCGAGCGACGCGGTGCCGCAGCCGCCGTTGAGGTCGTGGGTCACGATGTCGGCCGCCGCGAAGTACGCCGGCACGTCTTCCTTCGGCACCGCACCTGTCACGACCAGGGCTTCGGCCACGCCGAGCTCTTCGGCGCGCTTGAGGAACGCGTCGTGGTAGACGCGCCCGACGATCACCACGCGCACACCCGGGTGCCGTTCGAGCACCGCGGGCAGGGCCTCGATCAGGGGCAGCCGGTTGCGCAGCGGGATCACGTGGCCGAGCGACACGATCACCGGCCCGTCACCCAGCTCCAGCTCGGCGCGCACGTCCTTCGTCACCGGCTTGGCGAAGTTGCCCGTGTCCACGGCGATCGGGAAGTACTCGGAGTTCGCGTCGCTCGTGCCGTAGCGCGCGACGCAGTAGTCCACGCCGAGCTTGTCGAGGATGACGTAGCGCGGCCGGATGTACTTCAGCACCGGCTTGACCAGCACCGCGTCGAGCATCCGGAACACGCGCGAGTACAGCTTGTTGTCGCTGATCAGGAGCGTGTGGATGGTCAGCAGCACCGGCAGCTTGTGCCGCCGCGCGTAGAACCCGGCCAGCCAGGACAGGTCGAAGAACTGGCCGTGCAGGTGCACCGCGTCGGGCTTGAACTCGTCGAGCAGCTTCCGCAGCCGCCGCCAGTTGCCCGGCTTCAACGACGCGAAGCTCATGTCGAAGTCGATCGACAGGCCGAGCTGCGGCATCTTTGCCGCGGGCAGCCGCACGATGCGGTAGCCGTCGCGCTGCTCGTCGGCCGGCGCGTCGCCGTAGGCCGCCGTGATCGCAAGGACCTCGTGGCCGGCCGCCGCGTACTCGCCCGCCAGCGACGCCGACATGTGGGCGCTGCCGCCCACGCGGGGCGGGAAGAAGTTGTTCACCACCGCGATGCGCATCGCACGTCCTCGGGCCGGGCCCGCGGTGGCATTCACTCGGAATCCCTGACCAAAGCCCGCATGCCCTCTTCGACGGTGATGGTCGGCTCCCAGCCGAGCATTTCGCGCGCCCGCGTGATGTCCGCGGCGCGGCGGGACACGAGCACGTCGCGCTCGTTGAACTGCGGCTGCACGTCGACGCCCACGGCCTCGATGAGGATCTTCGCCAGCGTGGCGATGGAGGTGTCGACGCCGGTGCCGATGTTGATCGGCAGGTTCGACCGCTCCGACTCCAGCGCGGCGACGACCGAGCGGGCCAGGTCGCTCACGTGCACGAAGTCCATCGACTGGTCGCCGCGGCCGTCGATGATCGGCGGCTGGCCGGCGCGCAGGCGCTGGATGAAGTGGTTGATCACCGACGTGTAGTAGGCCTCGATCTTCTGGCCCGGGCCATACACGTTGAAAAAGCGCAGCGCGTTCCAGGACAGGCCCTTGGTGCGCTCGTAGAAGCCCAGCAGGTCCTCGCCGGCGCGCTTGGAGATGCAGTACGGCGTGAGCGGGCGCAGCTCGTCGTCCTCGTGCATCGGCAGGCGCTTGGGTTCGCCGTAGACCGAGGCGGTGGACGCGAAGACCAGACGCTCGACACCCTCGTCGGCGGCCGCGGCGAAGACGTTGTGGTTGCCGGTCATGTTGATGTCGATCGACTCGTGCGGGTCGGCGATCGACTTGTTGATCGAGACCGTGGCGAAGTGGATCACGTGCGAGCAGCCGCGGATGGCCTCGCGCACCGCGCCGCCGTACCGCACGTCCTTCTCGACCAGCTCGACCTTGCCGGTGGCCACGAAGTCGTTCACGCGAGCCCGGTCGCCGCGGGTCATGTTGTCGAAGATGCGGACGGTGTACCCGCCGTCCAGCAGCAGCGGGATGACGTGCGCGGCGATGAACCCACCGCCGCCGGTGAAGAACACCTTCTTCTCGGACATGGTCGCGGTCTCTCCTCGGTCGGCGGTGTCGTCGGCGGTCACGGTTTTCGGGCTTCAGCTGAGGGCGTTGACGGCTTCGCGCACGGTCGTCACCACACGATCCACCTCGGCTTCGGTCAGCTCCGCATGCATCGGGATCGCCAGCTGCCGGCGGAACGCGTCAGCCGAGACAGGCAGCGGCTGCTGCTCGCCGTATACCGGCTGAAGGTGTGAAGCGTACGTCCCGAAGTTGCACTGCACGCCCTGCTCACGGATGCGCAGCGCCAGCGCGTCGCGGCTGACCTCGGGCGCGACGGTGAGCAGGTAGGCCTGCCACGGGTGTTCTCGGTCGGGCAGCTCGGCGGGCGCGGTCAGCGCGTCGACGTCGGCGAACGCCTCGTGGTAGCGCTTCGCCACGGACCGGCGGGCGGCGAGCAGGTCGGGCAGCCGGTCGAGCTGCACGCCCATGATGGCGGCCTGGATGTCCGACAGGCGGAAGTTCCAGCCCAGCTCGTGGAACTCGGGGACCGGCAGCGTGCCCGAGCCCTCGCGGCTGATGGCCGGCTCGATGCCGTAGGTGTGCATCTTGCGCGCATGGGCGATGAGGTCTTCGCGGTTCGACACGAGCGCGCCGCCCTCGCCCGCGGTGATGCCCTTGCGGCCGTGGAAGGAGAACGCGGCGAGGTCGGCGAGGCTGCCGGCCGGGCGCGTCTTGTAGGTGGCGCCGGCCGAGCAGGCGGCGTCCTCGAACAGCCACAGGCCGTGCTTGTCGGCGATGGCCCGGTACTCGTCGAAGTCGCCCGGCAGACCGGCGACGTCCACGGCGAGGATGCCGACCGTGCGCGGCGTGATCAGGGCTTCGATCGCGGCCGGGTCGGCGCTGAAAATGTCGGGCCGGATGTCGGCGAACACGGGCTTGCCGCCGGCCTGCAGCACGGCGTGGCCGGTGGCGGGGAACGTGTAGTCGCCGACGATGACCTCGTCGCCCGGGTGCACGCCCAGCACCTTGAGGCCGAGGAACAGCGCGGCGCCGCAGCTGCTGGTGGTCAAGGCGTGCGTGGTGCCCGTGACCTGCGCGAACCGCTCCTCGAAGCGGCGGCACGCGGGACCGGCGCCGGCGAGCCACCCCGAGCGGAACACCTCGGCGACCGCCGCCAGCTCCTCCTCGCCGACCGTCGGCCGTCCGAGCAGCACCTGTTGGTCGGCCGGTTGTCCAGACATCCCCACTCCAGTTTGTTCCTCGCGCCACCACGCGTTGCGCAAGCTCGCCCCGAAGTGTAGAGACGCGCTCCGCCGAGCCGGGCGTGGGGACGAAACCTGCCGGTAACGGGCGCGCGAGCGCCTAGTCTTGCCGCATGCGGATCGGGGTTCTGGGGGCGGTCACGGCGTGGGACGCCGCGGGCGAGCCGGTCGTCGTCGGGGGTCCCCGGGTGCGGGCGCTGCTGGCGCAGCTCGCGCTGGAGGCGGGCCGGTTCGTGCCGGCGGAGCGGCTCATCGACGGCCTCTACGGCGAAGAACCGCCGGACGGCGCGGCCAACGCGCTGCAGTCCCAGGTGTCACGGCTGCGCAGCGCGTTGAAGACGGTGGCGCCGGCGGAGTTCACCGGCGCGGGCTACCGGCTCGTGGTGGAACCCGACGAGGTCGACGTCCACCGGTTCGAGCGGTTGGCCGGCGACGGGCGGCGCGAGCTGGCGGCGGCCGACGCCACACGCGCGAGCGACCTGCTCGGTGAAGCGTTGGCGTTGTGGCGCGGGCCGGCGTTCGCCGACGTGACCGAAGCGCCCTTCGCGGCAACGCAGACAACGCGTCTTGAAGAGCTGCGAGCGGACGCGGCGAGCGACCGCGTCGACGCCGAGATCACGCTGGGCCGCGCGGCGGAGGTGCTCGACGAGCTGCGGGCGGCCGTCGTCGCCGCGCCGCTGCGCGAGCGTTCGCGCACCCAGCTCGTGCGGGCGCTGCACGCGGCGGGCCGCTCGGCCGAGGCGCTGGCGGCCTTCGAGGACGCGCGGCGCACGCTGGCCGACGAGCTGGGCGCCGACCCCGGGCCCGAGCTGGCCGAGGCGCACCTGGCTGCGCTGCGCAGTGAACCAGCCGCCGCCTCGTCGCCGTTGCCCGCGCAGCTGACCAGCTTCGTGGGCCGCGACGGCGAGCTGCGGCAGGTCGGCGAGCTGCTGCGGCACGCGCGGCTGGTGACGTTGCTGGGGCCGGGCGGCACCGGGAAGACACGGCTGGCCGTGGAGGTCGCGACGGCGCACGCCGGGTCGGCGGCATTCGTGGAGCTGGCGCCGCACGTCGCGGACGACGTGGGGCAGGCCGTGCTGAGTGCGCTGGGCCTGCGCGAAGGTGCGTCGCCGCTGCGGGGTTCGGGCGGGCAGGACCCGGTGGACCGGCTGGTGTCGGCGTTGCGCGACCAATCGACGTTGCTGGTGCTCGACAACTGCGAGCACGTGGTCGACGCGGCCGCGCGGCTGCTCGCGCGCCTGCTGCCCGCGTGCCCCGGCCTGCGCGTGCTCGCGACGAGCCGGGAGCCACTCGGCATCACCGGTGAGCAGCTGGCGCCTGTGCCGCGGCTCGCGGTTCCGCCGCCGGGCACGCCCGCGGCCGAGGCGCTGGGGTTCCCGGCCGTACGGCTGTTCGCCGATCGCGCCGCCGCGAGCGACCCGGCGTTCCGCGTGGACGAGGACACGATCGGCGACGTCCAGCACATCTGCGCGGCGCTCGACGGCCTGCCGCTCGCACTGGAGCTGGCGGCGGCGCGGGTGCGGACGCTGCCCGTCGGCGAGATCGCCGCCCGGCTGGACAACCGCTTCCACCTGCTCGCGCGGGGCAGCCGCACGGCCGAGACGCGGCACCGTTCGCTGCGGGGCGTCGTCGAGTGGAGCTGGGAGCTGCTGGACGACGACGAACGCCGGCTCGCGCGCCGGCTCACCGTGTTCTCCGGCGGGGCGACGCTGGCGGCGGCCGAGCTCGTCTGCGATGTGCCGGACACCGTCGACCTGTTGCCGGGCCTGGCGGACAAGTCACTGGTCGAGACCACGGGCGACCGCTACCGCATGTTGGAGACGATCCGCGCGTTCTGCGCGGAGAAGCTCGCGGGCGCGGGCGAAACGGCGCGGTTCGAGGCGGCGCACGCGTCGGCCTTCCTGCGGCTGGCCGAGGAAGCCGACCCGTTGCTGCGCACCGCCGACCAGCTGCGCTGGCTCGACCGGCTCGACGCGGAGTACGACAACCTCGTCGCCGCGCTGCGGTGGTCGACGGACGCGGACCTGCCCACGGCGTTGCGGCTGACGGCAGCGCTGGCCACGTACTGGTGGATGCGCGGCCGGCGCTACGAGGGCGCGATGCTGTCGCTGGAGGTCGTGAAGCGCTGTGGCCCGGTGGCTCCCGAGGGGTACGAGGAGCAGTTCCTCATGTGCGTGCTCAACGCGATGTCCGGCGCCCCGGGCCACGACGCGACGCTGCCGTATCAGTCCACAGTGGAGCGTTATGCGCTCGATGTCGCCTGGGCGCCAAGGCATCCGACACTGAGCCTGCTACTGGGCGTGGTGATCGGCCCGCCCGCCGACGAGGAGACGCTCTTCACCCGCAGCAGCATCATGGCCGGTGGCGACCCGTGGAGCAGCGCGCTCGTGCCGATGGGCTCCGGCCTGCGCGCGATGCTCACCGGCGACCTCGACGAGGCCGAGACGAAGCTGCGCGAGGGCGAGTCCCGCTACCGTGCCCTCGGCGAACGCTGGGGCCTGTCGATGTCGCTCGACCACCTGTCGCAGCTGCTCACCTGGCGCGGCCGCTGGGACGAGGCCATGGCCGCCATGACCGAGTCCATGGACCTCATGCAGCAACTCGGCGCGGCCGACGACTACGCCGACCTGCTCTGCCGCCGCGCCGACAGCCGTGCCCTCCGCGGCGACGTCACCGGCGCCCGCGAGGACTACTCGCGCGTGATCTCGCTGGCCCGGCGCTCGGGCATGCCGGAGACGCGCGCTTCGGGCTACGTCGGCCTGGCGGCTCTGGCCCGCCGCGACGGGGACTTGGCGGGGGCCCGTTCGCTGGCCGAACGCGCGTTGGCCGAGTGCACCAGCGGCTCCTTCTCGGTCGCCGCCGTCCGCGGCGCGGCAACCATCGCGCTGGGCTGGGTCTCCGTCGCGTCGGGCCGCGCCTCGGAAGCCCGCGCCCTCATGCGCGAAGCCGTGGAGGCGGCGCACCAGTGGCAGGACAGCACCGTGCTGGCCTCGGCCCTGGAGTGCGTCGCGGGCGCCGCGTTGCTGGACGACCACGCCGAGGAAGCCGCCCTGCTGCTCGGCGCCGCCGTCGCCGCCCGCGGCACGGAAGTCGCGGGCCAACCGGACGTCGCCGAGGTGGCCGACCGGGCCCGCGCATTGCTGGGCGCGGATTACGACCGGTACTACGCCAGCGGCCGGGAGCTTCCGGTGCAGAAAGCATTGACGGCGGCGGGGATCGCTCCTTAACTCCTTGCTGACCTGCACTGTCAGCCATGGTGCGTCGTTCGTGCGTGAGTCGTCAGTGGGGCTCGGCAGCGTGAGGGCCAGGAGCGAACCACGGAGGCCCACCATGACCATCACCGCCGCATCGACCGCGCCGGCGAGAACGCTGACGCCAATGCGCAAAGCCGCCATCATCGGTGTCTGCGTGCTCGTGCAGATACTCACGGCCGTCGACCTGACGGTGCTGCACCTGGCGATCCCGGCGTTGTCCGAGTCGCTGCGGCCGACGACCACGCAGGCGCTCTGGATCGCCGACGGGTACGGGTTCGCGTTGGCCGGGCTGCTGATCACGGCGGGCAACGTCGGGGACCGCATCGGGCGGAAGAAGCTGTTGCTCGCCGGCGCGGCCGTGTTCGGGCTGGTGTCGGTGGCCACGGCGTACGCGCCGAGTGCCGAGTTGCTGATCGGGCTGCGGATTCTGCTCGGGGCGAGCGCGGCGACGCTGATGCCGTCGACGCTGTCGATCCTGCGCAACACCTTCACCGGCAAGGAACGCACGGCGGCGATCGGTGTGTCGAGCGGGCTGACGATCCTCGGGTTCGGCCTCGGCCCGCTCATCGGCGGCGCGCTGCTGAGCCACTTCTGGTGGGGTTCGGTGTTCCTGATCAACGTGCCCGTGGTGATCGTGCTGATCGCGGTCGGGATCTTCGTGCTGCCGGAGTCGCGCAACCCCGCGCCCGGGCGGCTGGACGGCGTCAGTGTCGCGCTGTCGCTCGTGGGCATCCTCGGCGTGGTCTACACCATAAAGGAGATCGCGTACGAAGGCCTGAACCACTGGGACGGCTACGCGGCGGCGATCCTCGGCGTCGGCAGCCTGCTCGTGTTCGTGCTGCGCCAGCCGCGGCTGGCCGAGCCGCTGATGGACCTCCGGCTGTTCCGCAACCGCGCCTTCTCCGCGACGGTCGTGACCACCGTGCTCGCCATGTTCGCGCAGCTGGCGGTGAGCGTGATCTCCACGCAGTACTTCCAGCTCGTCAACGGGTGGTCGCCCCTGAAGTCGGGGCTGGCGGGCCTGCCGGGCATGGGCGGCGCGCTGATCGGCGGCACGCTCGGCGCCGTGCTGATCAAGTCGCTCGGCCGGGCCGGCACGGTCACGCTCGGCTGCCTGGCCTCCGCGATCGGGTTCGCCCTCTACAGCCGCACGGACGTCGGCACGGCGTATCCGTACCTCGTGGTGACGATGGTGGTCTTCGGCATCGGTCTCGCGCTGATCCTCACCGTCGCGACGGACACCGTGCTCGGTGTCGTCCCGAAGCACCGCGCCGGCGCCGCGTCGGCCATCTCCGAGACGGCCACGGAGCTCGGCGGCGCGCTGGGCATCGCGGTGCTCGGCAGCGTGCTCGGCTCGCTGTACCGCCAGGGCCTGCCCGCGGACGTCCCGGCGCCGGCCCGCGAGACGCTGGCCGGCGCGGCGCAGGTGTCCGCGCAGCTCCCGGCCGGTCCCGGGGCGCAGCTGCTGCACACGGCGCGGCACGCGTTCGTCGGCGGCCTGCAGGTCACGATGCTCGGCGCCGCGGGCCTGATGGTGCTGGTCGCGGGCGTGGCGTGGTTCGCGCTGCGCGGGGTGCCGAAGGTGCTGGACGAGGCCGAATAGACCACGCTCCGGTCCGCGGTGGGCGGAGGTCCACTTCGGACCGGAGTTCGTCAACGGGTCACCTGATCCGTGAAAAACCGCACTTCAGACCACTTGGGGCTACGCAAGCGACGCCCAGGTCGCGTAGCCTTTCCGTCCGTGCGTAACGTCGTGGTGATCGGTGGCGGAATCGTCGGCCTGGCCGTGGCCTGGGAGCTCTCCCAGCGGGGGCAGGACGTCACGGTGCTCGAGAAGGAGAGCCGCTGGGCGGCACACCAGACGGGGCACAACTCCAACGTGGTGCACGCCGGCCTCTACTACAAGCCGGGCTCGTTCAAGGCGCGGATGTCCGTGGCCGGCAATCGGTCCATTGTGGACTTCGCCCGGCAGTACGGCGTGCCCGTGGAGGTGTGCGGGAAGCTCGTGGTGGCCACGAGCGAGTCGGAGCTGCCGGCCCTGAACACCCTCGCCGAGCGTGCCGAGGCCAACGGCGTGCCCGCCAAGAAGGTCACCCCCGCCGAGGCGCGCGAGTACGAGCCCGAGGTGGCGTGCGTCGGCGCGCTGCGCGTGGAGTCGACGGGCATCATCGACTTCCCGGCCGTCTGCGCCGCGCTCGTGCGCCTGCTCGACGAGGCCGACGCGGACCTGCGGCTCGACACCGAGGTCCTCGGCATCCGCCCCGGCGCCCACGGCGGGGTGGAGGTCGCCACCGCCACGGAGGTCATCCACGCCGACGCGCTCGTGAACTGCGCGGGCCTGCAGTCCGACCGCGTGGCCGAGCTGGCCGGCGTCACCCCGAGCGCGCGCATCGTGCCCTTCCGCGGCGAGTACTACGAGCTCAAGCCCGAGCGTCGCCACCTCGTGCGCGGCCTCATCTACCCCGTGCCCGACCCGACGCTGCCGTTCCTCGGCGTGCACCTCACGCGGATGCTCGACGGCAGCGTGCACGCCGGTCCCAACGCGGTACTCGCGCTGCGCCGCGAGGGCTACCGCTGGGCCGACGTGTCGGTGAAGGACCTCGCCGACGTCGCCCGCTTCCCCGGCGCGTGGCGGCTGGCGCGCAAGTACGCGTTTCCGACGGGGCTGGAAGAGGTGCTGCGCTCGTTCTCCAAGAAGCGCTTCGCCGCCAGCCTCGCCCGGCTCGTGCCCGCCGTGACGGAGGACGACATCGTCCGCCACGGCTCCGGCGTGCGCGCCCAGGCGCTGCGTCCCGACGGCTCGCTCGTCGACGACTTCCTCATCGAGACCGCACGCGACCAGGTTCACGTGCTCAACGCGCCGAGCCCCGCGGCGACGAGCGCACTGGAGATCGCGAAGCACATCGCCGACCAGGTAGCCGCCTGAGCTGCGCGAACAAGTTCGCGGAAAGTTTTTGGGATTTCCGTGAACCGTCCGGCCCCCTCGTTCCGTGTGTTGGCCGCACGCGGAAGATCACGCTGGAGGTCCCGGAAGCCATGAACCACAACGCCTCGCACTTCGGTGAGCCGGCCACGACGTTCCTGAAGCCGAACAGCGGCCAGGGCCCGGCGGACCTGGGCCGCGTGGTTCAGGCGGTGGCCCGCCCCGGTTCGGCCCGGCCGCTGCGGGTCGACGTGGCCGGCGGTGGCCCGGTCGGGCTGATCTTCGCGTGCACGCTGCGCTCGATGCTGGGCGACAAGGTCAAGATCCGCGTGTTCGACCGCCGCTGGATGCGCCGTGACGGCCGCATCGCCTGGCAGGGCACGGCGGAGGGCAACAACCGTCGCGAGCAGGTCGTCACGCTGCAGAGCAACGTGTGGGGCCAGCTGCCGATGCTCGTGCGGCGCCGCCTGTTCACCCCCGGCAACTACTCGGAGATGTGGCCGCTGGGCCCCGACTCCCCCACGCACCGCGGCCGCCCGCGCAACATCAAGGTCCGCTGGATCGAAGACTGCCTGCTGGAGATGGCGCAGGACTTCTACGGCATCGAGCTCATCCCCGAGCCGTACGCGCAGCCGAAGACCTGGGACGGCCTCGACGTGCTCGCCATCTGCGACGGCGCCCGCTCGAAGACGCGCGAAGACCTCAAGGACGCGTTCGGCCCGTCGAGCCGCGACCTCTACTCCGTGGGCGGGGAGCCACTCGACGAGACCGTGCTCGGCATCCGCATCAAGGGGAAGGTGCCCGACGAGCACACCGTGCCGCTCACCGTGTGCCAGAACCGCTTCCTGTTCAACTCGCTCGGCGGCGGCTTCATCAACATGCGCCTCACCGCCGAGGAGGCCTCGGAAGTCCTGGCCTACGGCGAAAACGGCCCGGTTCCGTGCATCGGCAAGTTCGGCTGCACCATGCGCCCGGACGGCGACAAGTTCGTGTGCGACCGCCACCGCTCGGTGTTCAAGCCGTCGGTGGACAAGCTGTCGTTCCTGTGGCCGCGCATCGCCGACGGGGTGAAGTTCTTCGGCGCGACGATGGCCGACATCGTGGGCATCACGTCGTTCAAGCTGGGCATGAAGCAGAACCCGAAGTTCACCGCGCAGCTCGCGCCGTCCACGTACGCGTTCCTGCTCGGCGACGCGGCCAACTCGCTGCACTTCTGGCCGGGCCGCGGCCTCAACACCGGCGTGAAGAGCGTGCAGTCGCTCGCCGCGAACCTCGCGTCGCGCTGGGCCGGGCGGGCGTTCCGCGCCGCGGACTTCGCGCCGCACGAGGGCCTGATGCAGCAGCTGCAGTACCGCGAGAAGTCGCGCGCCTGGACGACGATGCTGATCCCCGACGAGAACGGCCTGCCGCGCGGCATCGAGGACCGGATCCGCGCCGGCCTGACCAGCAAGGAAGACCGCCAGGCGCTGGCCGACACGCTGTACAAGCGGCTGCTGGCCGTGAAGTCCCGGCTGGAGGGCCGCATGGGCGCCCTGGCCGACGACGCCTGGTACCGCTCGCGCATCAACTCGCTCGACGTGAAGACGCTGGGCGTGATGGTCGAGTCCGGCGCCTGGATCACCCGCGAGATCGGCGGCGACGAAGTGGCGGTGAACATCGAGGTGGCGCCCACCGACACCAACGCCTCGGAGCCGACGCGCCGCGCCCCGTCTCCCCAGCGGCCGGCCCGCCCCGCGTCGCGCAACATCCCCGCGTCACGCAACATCCCGGTGGCGCGCACCGCCCCGGCCGGGCCGCGCCGCCCCGCCGGTGTGTCCTGACGCGACAGTCCACTCAGGACGATCAGGCCGGGAGGTTCCCCGACACCAGGGGAACTCCCGCCTTGACCGCGTCGCACGCCTTCGAGGGGTCGTCGAGGTACCCGGACACGATCTGGATCGACGACGTCGGCGTGACGGCCAGCCCGGCGCCGCAGTTGACGCCGCCGGAGTCGTTGAAGTTGGCGAAGATCGACCAGTGGTGACCGTTGGCGTCGATGGTCGAGACCGGCGGCACGTCCATGCCGGGCCACTGCGTCATCGGCAGGTCGGGGCCGAGCCACACCTCGAAGGCCTTCTGGCCGCGTTCGCCGTCGGTGTCGTCCCACAGGCAGAACACCGCGTTGGGCACGACGCTGGAGCTCTGCTTCTCGCCCTGCGGCGCCACGTGCAGCGACGCGGCCTGATCGGGCTTCAGCAGCGTGCACGGGTCCAGGCCCACCAGCGGCCCACTCGGCGGCGCCGCGCTGCTCGGCGCCGTCGGCGTGATCTGCGGCGCGGGCTGCCCACCCGGCAGGTGTGCGGCGACCTGCGGCACCGCCTGCTTCGCCGCGTCACACGCCTTGGTCTCGTCCGGGTTGGACACGCTCACGAACGCATACGACTTCGGGCCGAGCGTGGTGTAGAGGTCGCAGCTGCCGGGGATGAACGAGCCGTAGCGCGTCCACTGGAACCCACCGGACGCGAAGGGCGGCGCCTTCACGACGGCACCCTGGAGGTAGTCGTCCAGCGGCTGGTCCACCGACCAGCCGACGGTGAGGATGGTCAGCGCCGCACTGTCGTCCTTGCTGTTCCACAGGCACATCGCGGGCGTGCGCAGCTTCTCGCTCGCCGCCTGCCCCTTGCCGGGCCCCCGATAGCCCAGCGCGTCGACCTGCTGCTGGTCGACCAGCGAACACGCGTCCACGACCTGCTGCACCGGCCCCTGCCCCGGGACCGGCCCCGCGACGCCCCCGACCCGCACCGTGCACCCGGCCACCACCACGGCCACCCCGGCCACGGCGACGGCCGCCCGGACTCCCCTGAACCCCATCGGCGTTTCCTCCTCGCGCCCGAACCCTAGCGGCCGCACCGGGCTCGCACCGGCTATCCGGAGAAACGGCAACGGCCGGGACCCCGCAGGGTCCCGGCCGCGTAAAACACGCCGATCAGCGCTTCTTCAGCGGCTCCAGCACCTCGCGCCCGCCGACGAAGGGGCGCAGGGCTTCGGGCACGCGCACCGAGCCGTCGGCCTGCTGGTGGTTCTCCATGATCGCGACGATCCAGCGCGTGGTGGCCAGCGTGCCGTTGAGGGTGGCGGCGATCTGGGGCTTGCCGTTGTCGTCGCGGTAGCGCACGGACAGGCGGCGGGCCTGGAAGGTGGTGCAGTTGGACGTGGACGTCAGCTCGCGGTAGGTCTCCTGCGTGGGCACCCAGGCCTCGCAGTCGAACTTGCGGTGGGCGGACGTGCCGAGGTCGCCCGTGGCCGTGTCGATGACGCGGTAGGGCACCTCGATCTTGGCGAGCATCTGCTCTTCCCAGCCGAGCAGGCGCTCGTGTTCGGCCTCGGCCTCGGCGGGCGTCGTGTAGACGAACATCTCGACCTTGTCGAACTGGTGCACGCGGATGATGCCGCGGGTGTCCTTGCCGTACGAGCCGGCCTCGCGGCGGTAGCACGACGACCAGCCGGCGTAGCGGCGCGCGCCGTCACCGAGCTCGAGGATCTCGTCGGCGTGGAAGCCCGCCAGCGGGACCTCGGAGGTGCCCACCAAGTACAGATCGTCGTCGCGCAGGCGGTAGACCTCCGACGCGTGGGCGCCGAGGAAACCGGTACCGGCCATGATCTCCGGACGCACGAGCGAGGGCGTGATCATCGGCGTGAAGCCGTTTTCCAGCGCCTGCGCGATGGCCATGTTGAGCAGCCCGAGCTGCAGCTGCGCGCCGACGCCGGACAGGAAGTAGAACCGCGAGCCCGACACCTTGGCGCCGCGCTCCATGTCGACGGCGCCGAGGCCCTCCATGAGGTCCAGGTGGTCGCGCGGCTCGAAGTCGAACTTCGTGGGTTCGCCGACGGTCTTGAGCACGGTGAAGTCGTCTTCGCCGCCGACGGGCGCGTCGGGGTGCACCAGGTTCGGCACGGTGCGGAAGAGCTGGTCGAACTCCTCCGACGCCTCCGTCTGCTCGACCTCGGCGGCCTTGACCTGCGCGGACAGCTCCTTGGCGCGCGCGAGCAACGAGGCCTTCTCCTCGGGAGCGGCCTTCGGGACGAGCTTGCTCACGGACTTCTGCTCGGCCCGCAGCTTGTCGGCGTTGGCGATCGCGGAGCGGCGGCGGGAGTCGAAGCCGAGCAGCTTGTCGACCACTCCTTCGTCCTCACCACGGGCACGCTGCGACGCGCGCACGGCTTCCGGGTCTTCGCGCAGAGTCCTGGGGTCAATCACGGAAGAAAGGGTAGTCGCAGGCCAGCAGGCCCCTCGACGCGGTTTGCCCTTCGTCGTCCACGGACAAACTGTGCGGCCCTCGTCGCAGGACGGAGCAGTCTGATCGTTGTCGCCCGTTTCCGGCGCTGCCCATACTCCGAAGAGGCCGAGACGGATGGAGAACGACATGACCGACGAGCTGCTCGCCCGGCACCGGGCGGTGTTGCCGTCCTGGATGGCGCTGTTCTACGACGAGCCGATCGAGATCGTCCACGCGCAGGACCGGCGCGTGACCGACTCCAACGGGCGCACGTACCTCGACTTCTTCGCCGGCGTGCTCACCAACTCCATGGGCTACGACGTCGCCGAGATCAGCGACGCCGTGCGCAAGCAGCTCGACACCGGCGTGCTGCACACGTCCACGCTGTACCTGATCCGTGCGCAGGTGGAGCTCGCCGAGCGGATCGCCGCGCTGTCGGGCATCCCGGACGCGAAGGTCTTCTTCACCAACTCCGGCAGCGAAGCCAACGACACCGCGCTGATGCTCGCCACGCAGTTCCGCGGCAGCAACCAGGTCCTGGCGATGCGCAACTCCTACCACGGCCGTTCCTTCGGCACGATCGCCATCACCGGCAACCGCGGCTGGTCCGCTTCGTCGCTTTCGCCGGTGAAGGTCAACTACGTGCACGGCGGCTACCGCTACCGCAGCCCGTTCCGCGACCTGTCGGACGCGGCCTACATCGACGCCTGCGTGGCCGACCTCGTCGACATCCTCGAGACGGCCACCTCCGGCGACGTCGCCTGCCTGGTCGCCGAGCCCATTCAGGGCGTCGGCGGCTTCTCGCTGCCCCCGGACGGCCTGTTCAAGGCCATGAAGGAGGTGCTGGATTCCTACGGGATCCTGTTCGTCTCCGACGAGGTCCAGACCGGCTGGGGCCGCACGGGCTCGCACTTCTGGGGCATCCAGGCCCACGACGTCGTGCCCGACCTCATGACCTTCGCGAAGGGCCTCGGCAACGGCCTGGCCATCGGCGGCGTCGTCGGCCGCGGCGACGTCGTGGACGCCATCAACGCCCAGTCCATCTCGACCTTCGGCGGCAACCCCGTCGCCATGGCCGGCGCGACGGCCGTGCTGGACTACATCAAGGACCACGACCTGCAGGCCAACTGCGCGGCCCGCGGCTCCCAGCTGCTGTCCGGCCTGCGCGCCACCTCGAACCCGCTGATCGGCGAGGTCCGCGGCAAGGGCCTGATGGTCGGCATCGAACTCGTCCAGCCCGGCACCACCGCCCCACACCCGGCGGCCGCCAAGCAGATGCTGGAGGAAACCCGCGCCCGCGGCCTCCTCATCGGCAAGGGCGGCCTGCACAACAACGTCCTGCGCCTGGGCCCCCCGATGACCCTGACGGAAGCCGAGGCCCAGGAAGGCCTGGGCATCCTGGTGGACGCACTGGCGGCCACCCACGCCGCTCTTTCCTGACCCAAGCACCCCAATGTGGCGTTCGTTGCGCTCAACGCACCGAACGCCACATTGGGTGCGCTCAACGCAACCAACGCCGCATTGGGGTGTTCCGGCTCAGCCGCGGACGAAGCGCGCGACCTGTTCCGCCAGTTCCTCACCCGCGTCTTCCTGCAGGAAGTGCCCTGCTCCCGCGATCACCGGGTGCGTGCGGCCGGCCGCGCCCGGCATCGTGCGCTGCAGGATCGGTCCCATCGCGCCCGTGATCGGGTCGCCGTCGGAGAACGCGACGAGGAACGGCAAGTCCAGCGAGGACAACGTCTTCCACGCCGCCCGGTTGGCGTCCGAAGCCGGGTTGTCCGGCCGGTACGGCACCAGGCCCGGCATGGCCCGCGGGCCGGCCTTGTACATCTCGTTCGGGAACGGCGCGTCGTAAGCCGCGCGCACCGAATCGGGCAACACAGACCGGCAACCGGACTGGATGAACCGCCCGATGTCCAGCACCTGCGCGTTCTCCACGGCCGCACGGAACTGGTGCCACACCTCAGGCATGTCCTGATCACCCGTCGGCAGCCCGGTGTTCGCCGCGACAACGCCGGCGAACCGCGAAGGGTTCTCCGCCACCAGGCGCAGCCCGATCAGCCCGCCCCAGTCCTGGCCGACCAAGGTCACGTCACGCAGGTCCAGCGCGTCGAAGGCGAAGCCCCGCATCCACGACACGTGCCGCGCATACGTGTGGTCCACGATGTCGCCCGGCTTGTCCGACCGGCCGAACCCCACAAGATCCGGCGCGATCGCGCGCAGGCCTGCGGAAGCGAGCACCGGCAGCATCTTGCGGTACAGGTACGACCAGCTCGGCTCGCCGTGCAGGAGCAGCACGGGCGGTCCGTCGGCGGGGCCGGCCTCGACGTAGCCGACTCTGATCAGGCCGCCGTCGGGGTCGGCGAGCTCCGCGTACTGCGGCTCGTAGGGGAACTCGGGCAGGTCCGCGAACCGGTCTTCCGGCGTCCTGAGCAGTCGCACGGTTCCACGCTAGTGGGAACGGGACCGCAAAGCAGCACTCAGGAAATGCCGACCGCGACCACGAGGCCCAGCGCCAGGTGCGCGGCGGCGACGACGATGCTCGCCGGCGCGAACTTCTCGCTCTCGATCGTGGAGCCGACGTCGATGCGGGTGGCCCACTCGAGCAGCCGCACGGCGATCACCTGGACGATGATGCCGAGCAGACCGTAGACCAGCGACGTGATCAGGCCCTCGGTGAGGTCGCTCGCCGAGTTGAAGATCGCGACGACCACGATGAACGCCATCGACAGCAGCCCGGACGCGGTCACGATCACCGCGTTGGGCAGGCCGCGGTGCACGAGCTGTGAGAGCTTGCCCGGGGTCGTCCAGTCGATCGCCCAGAAGCCGGCGAACATCAAAAGCAGGCCGACGACGCCGTACAACAGGATCGCGCCGATCCCGCGCAGCAGGTCGGAGCCGAACGTGTCGGACAGCGCAAGGGTCGTGGTCACAGCGGTCTCCCAGAACGATCAGTGCTAACCGTGCAGATCAGGCGGGGAGGTTGTATCACGACTCGGGGATGCGGTGCGGGACGAACGCGGCACCGTCGTCGGTGACCAGCCCGCTCGTCTCGCGGATCCCCAGCCCGGCGGACGAGTCGCCGACGATCCACGCGCCGAGCGCCGGCCGGTAGCCGTCGAACTCGGGCAGCGGGTCGAACGCCTGGTAGACGTAGCCCTCGGCGCCGTAGACGCCGTCGGTCTGGGTCTCGTAGCCGGTGGCCACGATCTGCACGTTGGCGCCCTCGCGGCCCAGCTTCGGCTTGCGCACGTACTCCGTGAGCAGGCCCGGGTCGTCGGTGAACGCGGGCAGCAGGTTCGGGTGCCCGGGGTAGTTCTCCCACAGCACGGCCAGCAGCGCCTTGTTCGACAGCAGCATCTTCCACAGCGGCTCGACCCACAGCGTGCGCGGCATCGTCTCCACGGCGAAGCGGCCGAACTCCTCGTCGACCACCCATTCCCACGGGTAGAGCTTCACGACCGTGGACATCTGCGCTTCTTCGAGGTCCACGAACCGCTTGAGCACCGGGTCCCAGCCGATCTCCTCGATCGAGAGCCCCACGGTGTCGAGCCCGGCCTCCGCGGCCGTCTCCTGCAGGTACGCGGTGGTCACGTGGTCCTCACCGGAAGGATCGGCCGAGGACCAGGTGAAGTGCAGCTCGTTGGACGGCAGCTTGTCGCCGATCTCGCGCCAGCGCTCGACGAGCTTCTCGTGGATGGAGTTCCACTGGTCGTCGTTCTCGAAGACGGTCGTCTTCCAGTGCCACTGCAGCACCGACGCCTCGAGCAGCGTCGTGGGCGTGTCCGCGTTGTACTCCAGCAGCTTGGCCGGCGACTTGCCGTCGTAGCGCAGGTCGAAGCGCCCGTAGACGTGCGGGTCCTGCCGCTTCCACGACTCGGCGATGTGCGGCCAGACCCACTCCGGGATGCCGAACCGCCGATAGCCCTCTGTGGTCACGACGTTGTCCACGGCCTCCAGGCACATGGAGTGCAGCAGCTCGACGTCGGCTTCGAGCGAGAGGACCTCGTCCATGTCGAAGACGTAGTGCACCGACTCGTCCCAGTACGGGCGGGCCTTGCCGGCGCCGTCGCGCGCCGGGGTGCCGTAGACGAGGCCCTGTTCCTCGACGATCCGCTGCCAGTCGCGCCGCGGCTCGCTCCGGTCGCGATACACCTATGAGCCCCCGCTCTTGCCGGTGCCGCCCGTGCCGCCGGACGTGCCCGTCTTGCCACTGATGCCAAAACCACCGCGTTGCACCGTTTTGCCCGACTTCGTCGAGACGTTCGTGTTCCCCGACGGCGCGGTGAAGGTGCCGCCGGCTACGCGCTGGCCGATGGTGCCGGTGCCGCCGTAGTTGTAGCGATAGCTGTTGAAGCCACCGCCCACGAGCGGGATGATCCAGAAGCCGCCGCTCTGGTAGCCGTGCTGGCTGGTGACGTAGCTCTCGTCGCAGAACTGGTCGTTCTGGATCACGCCGTTGGCGTCCGTGCACACGGCGGTCTCGTTGGTCGGCTTGGCGACCGTGTAGAACGTCGCGACCAGGCCGGCCAGGCCGACGGTGACACCGCTGCCGATGAGGATCTTGCGCTTGGTCGCGGCCTTCTGGTCGGCCTTGCGCGCGGCTTCGGCGGCCTCGGCCTCCTCGCGTTCCTGGTCCGCGATCGCCTGCCGGCGGGCGCGCTGCTCGGCGAGCGAGGGCTCCCTCGGCGTGGTGCTCTCGTTCTGGAACCGCATGGATCCGCGCGGAGTCGGCTCCGTTGGCGGCTCTTGGGGTGGCTGGGCCCCATTGCTGTCGTCCTGCGTCATCTGCGCTCCGTAATCCCCCGGCACCGCGAAGTCTCTTCCCACACTAACGACCCGGGACGCGCACGGCTCGTGCGGCGCGGGCATCATGGGTATCGATGTCTCCCGACGCCGAGCGGTTCCACTCGCCACTGCAGACCCTGACCACCCGCGTGGTGATGGCCGGGGTGTTCCTGGGTGCCGTGATCGCACTGGGGCTGTCCGTCGCGTTCTCGTGGACGGACTCCTTCGCGGGTGGCGCCGGTGGCGGTGAAGGCAAGCTGTCGGCCGCGGCCCAGGAGGCGTTCCAGTCTCCGCCGGGCAGCTGCCTGACCTGGAACGCACCGGACGCGTCCGACGTGCGCAAGGTCCCCTGCACCCAGTCGCACCTGTTCGAGGTGACGGGCCTGGCCGACGTCGGCGCGCAGTACAACGCCGAGGCGCCGTTCCCGAACCTCGACCAGTGGCAGCAGATCGCGCAGACGAAGTGCAACGCCGACGTGACGCCGTACCTCGGGCACCCGCTCGACCCGTACGGCAAGCTCACGACCAACCTGCTGCGCCCCAGCGCCGACCAGTGGGCCGACGGCGACCGCCAGCTCCGCTGCGGCCTGCAGTGGGCCGGCCCCGGCGGCGCCCTGCAGCCCACCACCGGCCCGGCGAAGACGCAGGACCAGTCGGCCGTGTGGGCGCCCGGCACCTGCCTCGCTCTCGTGGGCAAGGGCGTGGGCGACCCGATCGACTGCAGCCGCCCCCACTCGTACGAGATCATCGCGACGCTCGACCTGGCCACCCAGTTCAAGGACGGCTACCCGGACCAGGACAAGCAGGACAAGTGGCTCGACACCGAGTGCCACAAGGCCGCCGACGACTACACCGGCAAGGCCGACCTCAGCGCCAAGAAACTCATCCTCGGCTGGGACCTGCGCGAGCAGGAAAGCTGGGACGCCGGCTCCACCAAGGTCAACTGCAAGGTCGCCGCCCCCCTCGGCGACAACAGCGGCTTCGTCGCCGTCACCGGCAGCGTCAAGGACAACGCCGGCCAGCCCGACGCCGCCGGCCCACCCTCCGACAACGGCGGCGGCCAGAGCAGCGCCCCACCCACCAGCACCGGGTCCCGCTGACATGCCGGTCGAAATGACCCGCGCGCGCTTCGAGGAGCTCGTGTCCGAGGCCCTGGACCAGGTCCCACCCCAGTTCGCCGAGGCGGTGGACAACGTGGGCGTCCTGGTCGAAGAGTTCAACGACGAGTCCCCCACCATCCTGGGCCTCTACCACGGCGTCGCCCTCACCCGCCGCACCACGAACTACGCCGGCGTCCTGCCCGACCGCATCTCCATCTACCGCCGCCCCATCCTGTGGATGTGCTCCACCGAGGCCGAGGTCGTCGACCAGGTCCTCATCACCGTCATGCACGAACTGGGCCACTACTTCGGCCTGGACGACGACCGCCTCCACGAACTCGGCTGGGGCTGACCCCCGCACCCAACGCGGCATTCGTTGCGCTCAACGCACCCAACGCCACATTGGGGCGCTCCTTGCCCCACTCACCCCCGGCCGCCCACAGACCTCGCCGCCCCACCCACCTCCGGCGGCCCTTGCCCCCACTCACCCGCCAGCCGGGCACCCCAACCCAACCCCCAACACACCCCTCCCCGAACCCTTCCCCCACCCAGCCCCCCGATTCTTTTCCCACAACACGGTAGGGATCGGCTTGTCAAGGCACGCTTTCCCGCCTTGACAAGCCGATCCCTACCGTCGTGACAATCAAAAATCGGGGTTCCCGCCACCCCCACCCCCGGCAATGGTGCGCTCCGCGCGCCGAGCCGACAGCAACCCGACAGCAACCCACCAGCACCCGCCACCCACCCCCAGATGACGAATCAGCTTCAACCCCCGAACTACTCCATCGAGAGCAGTGCCCACCGACGATTTTGGTGCTGAAATAGCACATCACCCGGCCGGCGGGAGGACGTGAATGACCGCACTCGACACCCCACCCCTGCCGGACGACGACCGCCGGACTCCCCAAGTCGACAAAGCCGAGACCGCCGACCCCCAGGACACCCCGGCACCACTCGGAAACTCCCGAAGACCCCTAGTCCTGGCCGCCACCGCAGGATTCACCATCGGAATCCTGATCACCGGCCTCCTCTGGGGCCTCTCCGGCCAACGTGGCGGCGCCAACGTCGACGCAGCAGCCGCCTGCGACGCCTTCGCCCGCGCCGGCCACCTCCCCGACACGACGAGCGGCTACGACCCCGCCGCCTTCACCCGCCTGTCCGACGACTCCGCCCACCGCATCACCGCGGCCTACGAACTCGCCCAGGCCGCAGCCGCCTTCGACGGCCAATACCAGCCCCTGGCCCAAAGCCTCGCCGGCGTCAACGGAATGGTCCTGTCCGGCCGCTTCGACAGCCGATCCGGACAGGACGACATCATCCGCATCCAGCAACTCTGCGCGAGAGGCTAGGAACTCAGGCCCGCCGCACCGTCTTCACCGCGAGCTGGTTGCCGGGCAGCTTGTCTCCGGCACACCCCGTCCCCGGGTCGGGCAGGAACTTCGACGCCGTCTCCTGCGGCAGGTACACCCGCAGGCCCTTCACCGCCGTCGGCTTGCACACCGCCGGGTCGAAGTTCGCGACCTGCGCGAACTGCACGTCCGCGGCGGCCGACTGACCAGGCTGCAGCTTGATCGCGTCACCCTTCGTTCCCTCGCGGAAAGCGGACAGGCCGACCTGGTGCCCGTCGTCGCCGGTCACGTAGGAGACGCCGGGGAAGCCCTGGATCGTGCAGGACTTGCCGCTGGAGTTCTTGATCAGGATCGGCCGGTAGACCGAGCCCGCGCCCGCGTCGCCCTGGCCGAGGGAGAGCGTGACGTCGCCGGCCTTGCACAGGCCGTTGTCCACCGGCCGGCCGGACGCCGGCGTGCTGTCCGAAGAGGACTCGGACGAGCTGGCCGTGGGCGCCGGTGACGTGTCGGACGTGCTGGCCGAGGTGTCGGAACTCGGCGTGTTGCTCGCGGTCGGCGTGGTTCCGCTACCACAAGCCGACAACAGCAGGGCGCCGGACGCGCCCAACGCAGCAAGAAAGACCAAGGGAATCCGTGGTTTTGTCGTGCTTACCATTTCACTTGCCTCCCCGTGCTGGGTAACCACCGTTCAGTGGACGTGCGACCTCCGCACCGGGTTGCGCCGGCATCGTGAACTCTTCACCAGACGGAAGGCGATCATGACGGGCTTTTCTCACCAGGCATGGCAACACACGGTGAAACTACAACACGCCATGTCGGTCCACCCGTTCAACGAAGAGCTCGCGACCGGCACTTTGTCGCGCGAGCGATTCCAGTTCTACCTGGTCCAGGACGCGCGTTACCTCGTCGGCTTCGGCCGCGCGCTGGCGGCCGCGGCGGCCAAGGCACCGGAGGTCGACGACGTCGCCTTCCTCGCCGGAGCCGCGCGCGACGCCATCGTGATCGAGCGCGAGATGCACGAGAGCTACTTCAAGTGGTTCCGGCTCTCGGAGACCGATCTGGCCGACATCGAGACGTCGCCGACGTGTGTCGCGTACTCGTCGTTCCTGCTGGCCACGGCCCACACGGGCAGCTACGGCGAGCTCCTCGCGGCGCTGCTGCCGTGCTTCTGGGTCTACCAGAGTGTGGGCGCCGGGATCCTCGCGCGACAGTCGCCCGAAACCGACAATCCGTACCGGCCGTGGATCGACACGTATGCGGGCGACGAGTTCGAAGCGACCGTCCGCACGGGCCGCGACGCCCTCGACCGCGCCGCCGACGCCGCGGGCGAGGCGACGCGCGAAAAAATGCTCGCCGCATTCACCCGGGCGTGTGAGTACGAGTGGATGTTCTGGGACAGCGCCTACCGCCAGGAAGGCTGGCCTGTGTTTTCTGCCTAGGCTCCGCCTAGGCGCGCGAGATCGCCTCAAGCCGATCTCGCCTCGTGGTTGCTATAGGGGCGTATCGACCCACGTCAGGCAGCGCCAGCCGTCAGGCCGGGCCTCCAGCTCGACGACGCCCGTGTTCGGGATCAACGCGCTGCTCGCCAGGTCGGCGGGGACGTTCGGCGCCAGGAACTCCGCGCCGAGCCGGATCGCGCCACCGTGGCTGACCAGGACGACGATGCCGTCCGGGTCGGTCTGTTCGTGCTTCGCTCGCAGGTCGTCAGCGGCACCGACCATGCGGGCCCGCACCTGGGCGCCCGACTCGCCGCCGGGGATGGCGGCGTCGAGGTCGCCCTCGGTCCAGCGCTTGGCCGTCTCGAGGTAGGTCCGGATCGACTCGGCGTCGGTGGCGCCTTCGAGGTCGCCCGCGTCCACCTCCTTCACGCCCTCGATCACCTGCACCTCGAGGCCGAGCACCTCGGCCAGCGGCGCGGCCGTCTGCTGCGCGCGCGTGGCCTGCGACGCGTACACGGCCACGATCGGCTCCGCGGCGAGCCGGCCCGCGAGCGCCTTCGCCTGCTCCTGCCCCAGCTCGGTGAGCGGCGGGCCGGGCAGCGCGGTGTCGAGCGCGCCCCTCACGTTGCCGTCGGTCTGGCCGTGGCGGACGAGGAACAGTCTCACGCACCTTCTCCCTTCAACACGGCGTCGACCCAGGCTTGGGCGTCGACGAAGTCCTGGTTGCCCGCGCCGGGCTCGACCGTGGCGGCGACGTCGTCGGCCCGCGGGTGCGAGCCGAGGAACCGCAGGTGACAACGGCGGCGCAGCGCGGCCATCGCGGAAACGATCCGCGGCTCGGCGACGTGGCCCTCGAAGTCGATGAAGAAGCGGTACTCGCCGAAGTTGTTGCGGGTCGGGCGCGCGTCGAGACGCGTGAGGTTGATGCCGCGGCTCGCGAGCTCGGCGAGCAGCTCGGCCAGCGTCCCGGTGCGGTTCACCGCCGCCGCGACGATCGACGTGCGGTCGGCGCCCGTCGGCTCGGGCAGTTCACCGGGGCGGCGGACCAGCAGGAAGCGCGTCTGCGCGTCGGGCACGTCGGCGACGCCCGTGGCCAGCTCCTCCAGCGCGTAGTGCTCGATGGCGACCGGGGCGGACACGGCGGCGTCGTAGGTGCCCTCGACCACGCCGACGGCGGCCGACGCCGTGGACGAGGACGCCACCACGGTCGCGCCGGGCAAGTTCGCCTCGAGCCACTCCCGCACCTGTGCGAGCGCGTGCGGGTGGCTCGCGACGGTGCGGATCTCGCCGCCGCCAGGACGCGTCAGGACGCTGAAGTGGATGGGCAAGATGGTCTCCGCGACGGCGACCAGGGGGTCTCCGTCGCTGAGGCCGTCGAGCGTCGTCGGCACGACGCCCTCCACAGAGTTCTCGATCGGTACGCACGCCGCGTCGGCCGCGCCTTCGCGCACGGCCGTGAGCGCCAGCCGGACGGTCTCGTAGGGGGTCAGGTCCTCGCCCGGCGCGAGCGCACGGGCGGCCTGTTCGGTGAACGTGCCCTGAGGGCCGAAATACGCGATCCGCAACACGACCGCCAGGCTACTTACAACACACGTGTCGGTTTTCACTCGGACAGCCGGTACGCCAACCGGTTACGCCGGGTGGCTTTTTTTGCCATGCTTGAACCGTGACCGCCGAATCGGGCACACACACCGGGCGCGAGGACATCGGCCCGCCGGTTTCGTCCCGGACGCCGGAACTCGTGTTGTGCGCCGTCGATGAACCGCTCGCCGCCGCGTGGACCCACGCCCTCGGCCGCCTCGAAACCGAGGCCGCCGCGGTCCGGGTGCACCGTGGTTCGGTGCTGGACGTCGTCGCCCAGGCCGTGGTGAGCCCCGCCAACTCCTACGGCTGGATGCGCGGCGGGATCGACGCCGTCTACGCGCGCGCGTTCCCGGGTGTGGAGCAGAGCGTGCGCAGCGCGGTCTTGGCTTCGTACGGCGGAGAGCTGCCCATCGGCGAGGCCGTGATCGTGCCCACGGGCGAGGCCGAGCCGGCGTGGTTGATCAGCTCGCCGACCATGCGCGAGCCCGGCGAACTGCTGCCCGCGGACACCGTGCACCCGTACCTCGCGGCGCGCGCGGTGTTCCTGCAGTGGCAGCACGGGATGCTCGAGGAAGGGCCGGTGCGCGAGGTCGTGGACACCATCGCGATGCCCGGCTTGGGCACCGGCGTCGGCGGCGTCGACCCGGCCACGTGCGCGCGCCAGGTGACCGCGGCGTGGGAGGAAGTTTTCGGCCGCCGCCGTAACCCTCGGTGATCGCGCTGGGCAACGGTTCAGACCGCGTGCAGCACATCACAGCGCGTTCACGCGCGGTAGGCCCTACCGTTGATGGAGCGTTACTCGCAAGGTAGTGCCCAGTACGGAGCCAGCGCAGGCGACGGCCGAGGAGTGTGCGATGCCACGGGTCCGTGAACTCAGTCCCTACGTCGAGCTTCACCGGGAACAGTGGCGGGAGCTGCGCAGCTCGACCCCACTGCCCCTCACCGCCGACGAGCTGGTCCGGCTGCGGGGTCTCGGCGAGCAGATCGACCTGGCCGAGGTGGCCGACGTCTACCTGCCGCTGTCGAGGCTCATCAACCTGCAGGTCAAAGCGCGGCAACAGCTGTACGAGGCCACGACCACGTTCCTCGGCGAAGAGTGCGTGAGCACGAAGGTGCCGTACGTGATCGGCGTCGCCGGCAGCGTCGCGGTCGGCAAGTCGACCACGGCCCGCATCCTGCGCACGCTGCTCGCCCGCTGGCCCGACCACCCGCGCGTGGACCTCGTGACCACCGACGGGTTCCTGTACTCCCGCGACGAGCTCACCCGCCGCGGCATCATGCACCGCAAGGGCTTCCCGGAGAGCTACGACCGGCGCGCCCTGCTGCGCTTCGTCACCGAGGTGAAGTCCGGCGCCGAACGCGTGTCCGCGCCCGTGTACTCGCACCTCGCGTACGACATCCTGCCCGGCCAGGAACAGGTCGTGGAGCGCCCGGACATCCTCATCATCGAGGGCCTGAACGTCCTGCAGCCCGGCCCGCGCCTGACCGTCTCGGACCTCTTCGACTTCTCCATCTACGTCGACGCGCACACCGACGACATCGAACGCTGGTACGTCGAGCGCTTCCTGAAGCTCCGCCACACCGCCTTCTCCGACCCGGCTTCGCACTTCCACCACTTCGCCGGCCTGGACGACGACGAAGCCCGCGAGGAAGCGCGCCACCTGTGGAGCACCATCAACGAACCGAACCTCATGGAGAACATCAAACCGACCCGCCCGCGCGCCACCCTCGTGCTGCGCAAGGACGCCGACCACTCCATCAACCGCGTGCGCCTGCGCAAGCTCTGACAGCGTTGTTCGACCGCTCTGTCACCCACATAGCCCTCTCCAGCCCCACTTCCTCACCCTCCGCCCTCCGACCTCGGCCGATCGGCCAGTTCGGAGGGCGGCTTCGTAACCAGTTGGCCGATACCGGGCGAGCGTCGTGAAAGCGACCCTGAACAGAAGGGAAATTCGCATCCTGACCTGGGAAGGAGGCCCCCGGTGTTCTCAATCGTCCTCACGTGGGTCGGCGCAGTACTCGGACTGGCCCTCTTCGTCGCCATGGCCGCCAGCACCTTCCTGGTCGACCTGGACGAAGCCATGCGCGAACGCCGCCGCAAGGCCGCCACCGCAGCCGCCGCCGTCCCCGTACCCGCAGTCCCAGGCCAAACCCCAACGGCATAAACGACAAAGCCCCAGCCACACCGGCCGGGGCTTTCTTTTTTTTAGCCACCCACACAACCGCACCAGTTCACACACTCACCAGTGCACCCAGACCCACCCCTGCACCTCGATCCCCGCCTTCCACGCGGTCTGGACTATTTGTCAAGGCACGCTTTCCCGCCTTGACAAATAGTCCAGACCGTAGTGACACTAAAAAATCGGGGTGCCGCTCCGCCATTCCCAGCGCAATGATCCGCGCCAGCGGATCGAGCCACCTGCGATCACTCCACCGCAGTCAACGCCTCCCGATACCCTTCCAAATCATAATCCAACCGATCCTCATCATCCTCAGCCTCTTCCAGCTGCCCCTCCAGCACAGCCACCAACTCCCCCAAAACCTCTTCCCTCGTCAACCCCTTCTCGATCAGCTTCTGAGCCGCCACCCAAACCTCTTCAGGCGAGTCCTCCCAAAGCTGATCCACCACCGACGTCTCCAACGCCAGCCTCAACCCATCCGCGCCATCGAACTCATCATTGGCCAGCGATTCGTGATACTCCGGATGCCCACCAATAACCAGCATCCGCCTCTGCTCCGGATCCGACGGATCCAAATCCGTCAACTCCTCATCCCCGATCACCGTGGACAACTCCGGCACCGCGAACCGTCGCCGCTCCACAACCCCCAAAACCTCTTCAGCGGATTCCGTCCCATCCAGATAATCCGAAACATCATCCTCTTCGGATTCATCTTCATCGGACAAATACTCCGCCAAGTACTCCTTCACGTCCTCCACGAGAGCAGCCGAAGCAACCTCCGACAACCCATTCCGCGCCGCCGCCCACGAAGCCCACGCCAACACCACCGGCGGGACGAGATCCTCATCCTCGACCTCGTAGTCCCCACCCAGCAACGACTCCAGGAACCGCGCCAGCTTCTCCGGCCCGACCCGCAACGGATCCGCCGGCTCCGTCCGGCACCCGTGGTCCACCAGCAGCCGCGCCACCGACCGCGCCGCCTCGACGTCCGCGAACGACACCTCCCCGAGGAACTCGTCCACCACCGCGTCGCGTCGCGAATCCGGCCATTCCTCCACCCCACGAGCAGCCGAGGGCTCCGGCAACGCCCGCAACCACGCCATCGCCACCGCGTGGAACCGCGTGTAGTCCTCACCGACGTCGGGCTCGTCCATGCCATCCGTCGCGGCGATGCCGTCGAGCAGCAGGCGGTGCGCGTCGGCCGGGTCGACCTTCTCGAGGACCACGAGCTCACCGTCGTCCGCGATCTGCGTGCGCATCTCCGCGAGGACCTCGTGCGGCTCGTCGATCACCACGAGGTCGCGGACGCGGCCGAGCTCGGTGAAGTCGAGCAGCGCCAGCAGGCCGAGCGTCGCGTCGCCGCGGGAGAACGTGCAGAGCAGCGAGGACTCGTCGCCGTAGACGTCGCCGGTCCGCCAGATCTCACCGACCGTGACGCGGCCGACCTCACCGGCCCACTCGGGCTCGGGGATGCCGCGCGAGAGCACGACGGCGAGGGCGTCGGCGGCCGCCGTGCGCTCCTCGTCGGTCTCGGCCAGCACCTTCAGCGCGGCCAGCAGCGCCGCGGCGCCGGGCGTGATCTTGCGCTGCGCGAACGCGATGAGCTCCAGGCCCAGCTGCTCGCCGCCCTCGGGCTCACCCTCGATCGTGAGGTCCCACCACTGCCCGAGCACCTCGGAGGCGAGGAGCTCGACGTCGAACGGACCGGGCTCCACCGCGACGGTGGAGAAGTCCCGGAGGACGTCCTTGAACAGGCCGTTCACGCTCGGCGTGGCGGGCTGGGGGGTCTTCTTGCGGGCGCGGCTCACCGGACTCATGCGGAACATCGTTGCATCGCTGGTGCGCGCGCGGATCCGCGGGACGCGCGGCCGCGGTGGCCCCGGGCGCGGTATCCGCCGCCGGCCAGGGAGCCGGCTGCGAAGAGGGACCACCGCGACGTCGCGGAAAAGAGCTACGTGCGAGGTGTTTCAGCTGGTCAACGAGCCAGACGCCGGAAGGTTACGCGGTTTCGGCAACGCGATCCGCGCCGCGCGCACTTCCGCGATCAGGCGCGTCTTCCGCCGGTGAACACTCACCAGGTCGGCCAGGTACCCGGTGAACTCTTCCGCCGTGCCGGCTCGTTTGTGCAGCGTGCGCAGCTTCTTCAGATGCTTCGCCGCTTCACGGTAGGCCTGCGGGTCCTTCTGCTCGATGAGCTGCTCGATCTGGCTGCGGTAGACCGGGATCGTCTCGGCCGGGTGCGCGACCTCGCGCGTCGCCGCCAGCTCCACGCGCAACGCCAGCGACCCACCGAACCGCACGCACGCGCGCCACGCCTCGTCGGGCCGATCCTCGGCGAGCAGCGCCCGCGCGAGCTCTTCGGCGCCTTCTCCGCTGTCGGCCGCGCGCTCCCTCAGCCGCGCAAGCGCCGCGACGCGCTGCACCGACCACACGCCCGCTTCGACGGCCGCCTCGCGCAACGCCGTGTACGTGACGTTGCCCGGCGCCTCGTCGAACTCCTTGCGCCGCAAGGCGACCGTCTCGTCTTCGGCCTCGGGCCTCGGGGCCTGTGTCTTGTGCGGCGTGAGCGCACGAGCCGCGTGCGCGATGGCCTCGCTGTGCCGCCCGGCCGCCCGCAGCACCCGCACGATCTTCAGGCTCACATCCACCCGCGGCGGCTTGGCGGACAGGATCGCGACCAGCGCGTCCACATCTCCGCGGACCTCGGCGAGCTCCTCCAGCAGCCGCTCCGCGACGTCCCGGCGATACCCCGTCGGTCCGGCCGTCAGGATCTCGTCCACAGTGGACTTGACTCGCTCGAGCCCCTTTTCCCCCAACGCCTCGGCAAAATCCGCCAGCGCGATCGTCGGCCGTCCCGGCCCGTCGAACTCCACTTCCAGCAGCCATTCCGCCAGCTGCTCCGGATCGGGCGGCCGCGCGACACACGCCCGCGCATACAGCTCGACCGCGAAATCCAGCTTGTCCCCGAGGTCCCCGGACGGATCCCCGGACTGCTCCAGCACCTCGCCGATGTCGTCCACCGTCCGGCGCGCGAGCGGCGCCAGATCCGCCGGGCTGCCCGCATCGAGCAACCGCTCCAGCGTGTCCAGCACCGCACCCACCTTGGCCGTGTACTCGACGTTGCCATCCTGCACGGCGGTGTCCAACAACCGATGCGCCTCCGCCACCTCACCCGATTGAGTGGCGCACCGCAATTCCAGCGAATGCCGTAACTCAGGGTCACGCCGCGCCTGGGCGTACAGCAGGTCCACCAGCGTTTCCGCGTCCAACGTACGCAGGTAGGGCCGCAGATCCGGGGGAGCACTCACGCGCACCAGTCTGCCCCATGCCGTTCGCCGCGCGTGTGGGCCAACTGCGTGCTCTTTCCGTCCCACCCACACACCCGGGGTGACCTGTGGTTATGGCCGGTTGGGGTTGTGGTGACCGGTCTTTGGAGGACTCCTCGAGCTCAGCGGGTCGCCGAACCGCTGCGTGCTGTCCCCGCCCGGTGGCGCGGTGCTGAGCGTTGCCGCAGGTCCGTTCCAGACCCCTGCTCCGGCCCGGGCGACCGCGGCGATGCATCCATTCGAGCCAGCCGCCGCGGGTCCGTGAGGCGGTCGGCGAGCCGGATCGCCACCGCCATCACCACGCCGGCGAAGACCACGATCGCGACGCCGCCGGCGCCGTCAGCGTGCTCCAGTCCTCGCCGCGAACGAGCGCTTCGTACCGGTCCCGGCCACTCTGCGTGAGCCGGCCCGCGGCGCTCGACAGTGTCGTCCGGTATCCGCCCACCGCGTCCGTGAAGAGCCGCCGAGTGGTCCCGTCGAGGCCCGCCAGCGCGAGGGAATCCGCGCGGTACAAGCCTTCCGTCGCCACCAGCAGGTCCACGGCCGTGTTCTGCTGGTAGGCCGTCTCCGCGTCCGGCGCCGCCCGGGTGAGCTCGCGCAGGCCGGCGATGGCGTCGTCGATACGCTGCGTATAACCGGTGTACTCAGCCAGCCGGTCGCCCGCGAGCAGCGCGTGGCCCCGCCGCTCCTGCAGCCCGACCACGGTCCGCGTCACGTCGTTCGACGCCCGCGCCGTCTCGTCCGCCAGCCCGCGCACGTGATTCGCTTGCTGCACCAGGAAAATCCCGATCACCAACGCCACCAGCACCAGCGCCGCACCGGGCACGAACGCGATCAGGACCACGCGCCTGCGCAGGTACTCCACGGCCCTTCCTTCCGCTTTTCCCCGACCCGGCCAACCACGCTAGGGAAACCGCCGAGCGACGGTCAACGAAAGTCCGCCATACGGCCGTTAGCCCACCGTGACCGCCGTGGTACGCAATCTCCCGTGACTCTCGACGCGCTCACCCAACGCCTCCGCGACTTCGCCGCCGCCCGCGACTGGGAACCGTTCCACCACCCGAAGAACCTCGTCATGGCCCTCTCCGGCGAAGTCGGCGAACTCATCTCCCTCTTCCAGTGGCTCACGCCCGAAGGAGCCCGCGCATACCGCTCCGACCCCACCCTGACCACCAACGTCCGCGACGAAATCGCCGACGTCCTCCTCTACCTGATCCAACTGGCCGACTCCCTGGACATCGACCTCCTCGAAGTGGGCAACGCCAAGGTCGACCGCAACGAGACCCGCTTCCCACCCGTGCAGCGCTGATCAGCCCGCCGCAGGGGCTCGGCCGGTTTCGCTGACGTACCAGCCACCCACAAGAAGGCCAACGCCGAGCACGCCGAAGAAGAACCCGCCGCCCAGGGCGAGGCCGCCGAACAGGCTGATCACGGTGATGAGCATGAGCAGGAAGCCGACGGCCATCATTGCGCGGCCGCCGACGACGGCGGGCAGGCGTCCGGCAGACTTCGGCGCGGAGTGTGCTGGAACCGGCGCGAACTGCTGAGTCGGCTGCGGCGGTGCGGCGGCCGTGGCTTCCTCGACAGGCCAGTCCGGAACCGGCTCGTACCGCGCAGCAGGCGGCGCCGGCAGCTCGTAAGCAGGAGACGGCGACGCAGGGGGCAGGTCGAAGCCAAGGGCCACCGGAGCCGTGGCGACGTCGACGACATCGGCACCCAGGTCCGCCGCTCGGGTCAGGCGGGGCTCCGTCGGCGGGACGCTCGCGTCGTACGCGAGGTGGGTGACGGTGGCCGTGAGCTTCTTGGCGAGTTGCACGCCCTCGTCGAGAACGCGGGCGCGGAGCTGGTCGGCCTCAGCGGTAGTGCCGAGTACCAGCACGCGCGTGGCTTTGCGGTCGGTGGTGGTCGGGCGAAGGTCGGCGACGACGTTGGGAACATCGAGCGCCGCGGCGACCTGACGAAGGGCGCGGTCCTCGTCAGCGGTCACCACGCCGTCGGCCTCCGCGACGGCGCGCAGCGCAGAGACGAACTCGGCGTGGAGGTGCCGGACGTCAGGCTCCGGCAGGCCCGCTTCGGCGGCCAGCCCGGCGAGCGCCCACACTTCTTCGCCGGACAGGTACTCGTCGGCGACGGCCTCGGCCAGCAAGTCCAGGTACGCCGCGCCGGCGGAGTCGGCAGTCGACGGCGAGGTCACGACCCGGTCGACGACGCCGGACATCCAGCCGCGCTCGGCCACCTCGACGTCAGGGCGGCGGAGGATGCGCCCGCCGGGGGCGTAGCGCGGGAGCTCGGGATACCGCGGCGGCGCGGCGAACCGCAGCCCGTGCGTGCCGACGAGCGCCGTCACCACCTGGGCGCACGCGCGAGCCGACGCCGACGCTAGGTGCGGCGGGAAGTCACGGATACCGAGCGCCCGCGCGATCGTGGCCAGCCGATAGTTCGGCAGCCGCAGCGCCTCCTGCGCCGCGATCGCCGTCGAGACGCCCGGGAGCGCAGGCAGCCGCACGCCCACGCGAGCCACCTCTTCGGCGAGAAACCCTTGGACCAGCGGCAAGTCGTGCGCCACCACCACCGCGCCACGGCACAGGTCCAGCAACGGCCCGAGGACGTCCGCGAACGACGGCGCGCCGACCAGGTCTCCGGCGGTGATCCGGTGCGGACCGCTCCAACTCGCCGGTAGCGACCGGCCGGGGTCGATCAACGTCGCCAGTTCTCCCAGCACGGCGCCGTCACCCCGCACTCGCACCGCTCCCAGCTCAACGATCCGACCCGAACGCAGGCCGGTGCTCTTCACGTCGATCGCCGTGAAGTCGACCCCGCGACCGGACAGCCGTCCACTGCGAGTGAGCGGCAGGAATTCGATCAAGTCGGCCATCGAGTCCGCACTTTCTTCTGAGAGGGTTCCGCGGAGGATCGCTCACGCGCAGTTGATCGTGACAGCCTTTTCCCGAATTCCCGAATCCGTGACAATTTCGTGATATCAACTCGGGGCTGTTCAGGTGATGATGGTCAGTTGCGCGTCATGGGCGTAACGCCGACGGGTTTTCCAACGAGAACCAGTCAGCACATCGCAGCCAGGATCGAGGAATTCCCGAATGCATCCCACCCCGGCGCCCGCCGCGCGACCCCGGAAGCGTTTTCCGAAGTGGCTGATGGTCACGCTCGGCGTTTTCGTTGTTCTGTTCGTCCTGGGTGCCATTTTCGGCAAGGCCCCCGAAACGCCGACGCAGCCTGTCGCCGCACCCGCGGCCCCCACCACGACCACCCCCACCACCACTTCGGCACCGCCACCCGTCACGTACACCGTGGACAAGGTCGTGGACGGCGCCACCGTCGAGCTCGCGGGCAGCGATGGCACCCACCGGACCGTGCACGTCCTCGGCGTCACCGTGGCGACCGGGAGCAACTGCTACGCAACGGAAACGCTGGCCTGGGCGACCAGCAAGCTCGCCGGTTCCGCCGTCAAGCTCACCACGGACACGACGACCGGCGTCGCGCTCGCCCTCGCGGACGGCACCGACTACGCGACGACCGCGCTGCAGAACGGCTACGCCAAGTTCGCCGTCGACGCGACGTCAACAGCCCTGCAAGCTGCGGAAACGACGGCCCGCGAGGCGGCCACGGGCCTGTGGGCGGCGCCGTGCAAGGGCGCGATCGACGGCCCGACGCCGCAAGCTCCCGCCCCGCCGGCGCCTCCGGTTACCAAGAAGAAGGAAGCTCCGGCGCCGCCGCAAACGCACGAAGAGCCGCCGCCCGTCGAAGAGCCGGATACTTCGTCGGTCTACTACAAGAACTGCACCGCGGCCAAAGCCGCTGGCGCCGCACCGCTGCACGCCGGTGAGCCCGGTTACCGGTCCGCGCTGGATCGCGATCACGACGGCGTAGCCTGCGAAGACTAGCAACGACGAAACGCGGCCGGCGGGGAAGAATCCCGCCGGCCGCTATCGCTATCTCATGAAATCGCGGGAACGTTTTCCTCAAGATCATTGAGCAAAGCGTGCACCGGCGCCCAGCACAACATGACACTGTCCTGATCGAACCTCGGCTGCTCTGCCAATTCCTTACGCGGGTGCACGAAGTTCCGAAAATCGCGGACGGTGTGCACAAACTTCGTCGCGTCGAGTTGAATCCAGTCCTTGCCGTGGGCGATGTCGATCATCTGCTGCAGCGTGACTCGATCCGGTTTGTTTCGCCGACCCGGATCACGAGGGTTCGGGAACCCCTTCTCCCGCAGCTCCTCATCACGCTCCAACAGCAACTGCAGCAACAGCCCCTCGACGATGCTCCCGATCCCGATCACCGCCATCGTGTAAGCCCCACCGCTCTCGCAGATCCGGGTCTCCTCCAGCCGACCCATCAGCATGTCGATGGTCACCGGATCAGCCAGCAGCTTCTCCAGCCGGCGGCGGAAGTCGGCGGGCTCGGAGAAGGTCGGCTGCTTCCCGTCGGGGCCCAGGCGCCCGACCACGGGACGGCCGGACACCACCGTCACGACCAGGCCCTCCGGCGCCAGCTTCTCGTTGACGATCGCGCGGAACTCGTCCGCGATCACCGCACCCTCGTCGTATTCAATCGGGTCACACACGCGGCAGAGGAACCGCTCGACGTCCGCGCGGTTCTCCCGACGCTCCTCGAGCTGCTCGGTCAGCCACGGGATGCGCGGCGAGCCGTCGTACTCCGGCGGATCGGCCCAGCCCGCGGCAGCCAGCAGCTCGGTGAGCTGGTAACCCTTGCGTTCGTACGGGCCGCCCATGTCCACGACCACCTCGGCGAGCCGTTCGACGGTCTTGGAGTCCAGCGGGAACATCAGTTCTCCTCCTTGTCGGCGAGCTGCTGGGCGATCTCGATCGCCCGGCTCAAGCGCTCGACGATGAGGGAGCCACGTCGGCGGAAACCGAGCTCGGTCATCACCTGCTGAAGCCGGTCGTCGTGATCGAGCAGGAGCCCGTCGCTCATCAGCCAGCGGCAGATCCCGATGAGCTGCCGTTGGGTGTACTCCTGGATCTTCAACCCGGCGGGCACATCAGGCCTCGGTCCCCGCGCCACCGGAACCGCGGCGACAACCGGCGCCGCCGGGACGATCTGCTCAACGACCGCGGGCTCGGCATCAGCGTCGGCCATCGCCTTCTCCCACGCCGCCACGATCCGGTCCGTCTCCCCGACGGGGTCCGCGAACCACGCCGACGACCAAAGCCGGTGAAACCGCCAGCCGAGCGTCTCGAGGTGCGTCTGCCGAAGCCGGTCGCGGTCCCGCGCGCTGTGCGAGCTGTGGTACTTGTGCCCGTCGGCCTCGACGGCGAGCACCATGCGGCCTGGATCGTCGCGATGCGCGAGCGCGAAGTCGATCCGGTAGTCGGAGAAACCCCACTGCGCGTGCACAGGCACGCCGCGGCCCTTCAGTGCGACGTCGATAGCTCGCTCGAAGCCGTTCAGCTCGCCGGCGACGTGCCGGCCGACCACGTCGATCGAGCCCCGCCGCTCGGCGAAGTCGAGGTAGCGGCGCAACAACTCCGTGCCGGTCACGCGTTCGGACGGCCGCAGATCGGCGGCGGTGAACGACGCCACCACCGTCATCCGCCGCTTCGCACGTGTGACTGCGACATTCAACCGTCGCTCGCTGCCCTGCTGGTTGAGGATGCCGAACGCCGTGTAGTTGATCTTCCCCGCGGCGTCGCGGGCCACGCCCACGCTGAGGATGATCGCGTCGCGCTCGTCGCCCTGTACGTTTTCCAGGTTCTTCACGAAGAACCGCCGGCCGAGCTCGACCTCGCCAGAGAAGAATTCCTCCAGTTCAGGGTGGTCCCGCCGGGCTTCGCGCAGCGCCCGCTCGACCCGCGCCTGGTGCTTCATGCCGGGCGTGATCACGCCGAGGCTCTCGTCGGGGCGGAGCCGTGCGTGCTCCAGCACCAGCTCGACAACGCGGGCGACCTCGGCCGGCGCGGAGCCGTTCTGCCCCGGCGACGCTTCGCCGTGCACGACCTCCAGCGTCACCGGGCTTTCCTGGTGAGCACCGGGGAAAGTGACCAGGCCGTTGCGGTAGATCTCCCGGTTGGAGAATGCGATCAGCCGCTCATCGGCACTGCGGTAGTGCCAGCTCAGCATCTCGGTGTTGGGCACCACCGGTCGCAGCGCCGTCAGGATGGATTCGAAGTCCGAGAGCTCGCCCGAGAAGTCCTCATCCTCTTCGTCGTCGGTCACGGCGCGGTCGAAGAACGCAGACGGCGGTAGCTGCTTCTCGTCGCCGGCGACCACCAAGCGGTGGCCACGCATGATCGACGTGATGGCGTCGTGCGGGCGGATCTGGCTCGCCTCGTCGAACACGACCAGGTCGAACAGCCTCGCGGCCGGCAACATCCGGCTCACCACCAGCGGCGACATCGCCCAGCACGGCCGCAGCGCGAGCAACACGTCCGACGCCTGCTCCACCAGCTTGCGGGTCGGCATGTGCCGGGTCTTCAGGCTCGCCTGCTTCTTCAGCACACTCGCCTGCTCCGGGTGCTGCTCCTTCGCCTCCTTGACCTGGCGGGCCACCGCCCGGCGCACCCGCGCGGCGGAGGTCACGCGGTGTTCGACGTCCTGGCTGCGGAACTCCTCGGCCGCGCGCGTCTGCCGATCGGCGACGAACTGAGCGAGTTCCGGCACGGTCAGCTTCAGCTCGTCTTCGATGGAAGCCAACCAGATGCGGGTGAACGCGGCCCAAGCGCCGTCGGCGTCCAGCTTCCGGGCCGCGATCCCCTCCACGAGGGGACCCAGCCCGAGCTGCCGGAACCGGTCCTGCAGTGCGATCAACGTCGGCATCCTGAACAACGTGTCCTGGTCGGCGCGCAGCTCACCCAGGCGCTGCTCGATCTGCGGCGCCGGCCCGTTCTCCAAGTCCGGTCGCCGGGCCGAGAGCGCCACCGCGGCGAGCTGACGACGCAACTCGGCGTAGTCCTTCATCATCTGGTCCAGGCCCGTGACATGCGCGGGCTGCGTGTGCCGGCCGCCGAGAGCCTGCCACTGGTCGCGTTGCCCGGCGATGCGCATGAGCTGCGCGTGCAGCTCGGGCCTCTTCGTGACGTGCTGCGTGGACATCGCGCGGATCTGCTTGACGAGCGCGCGCCGCTGCTTCCACGGCAGCTGCTGCGGGTAGCGGGCACGGGTGGCGCGATCGGCCGTCGCGTAGCAGAACGCGTCGAGGTGGGTGCCGAAGATGTCCGGACCGAAGGCGTGCACGCTTGACGAAACCTGGTCCAGCAGCTCCAGCACGTCCTGCCAGCCCGCGATGTCACGTGGCGGCATGAGCCCGGTCTGGCTCAGCAGCGCGTGCATGCCGTCCTGGCCGCGCTTGAGCGTCTTGTCAGCCAGCTGGTCGAGCTCGGCCAGCACCCGCCGAGCGTCGTCCGTCGTCCGGACTTCGGCGTTGCACCACGGGGTTTCCCTGCGCACCAGGCGCGGGCCACCCAGCTCGACGAAGTCGCGCAGCTCCTGTTCGAGCTTCCGGACCACGGTGGCGTTCAGGGCCTGCAGCTGAGCGCCGCGAAACGCGCCGGGCAGCCGGTCTCCGGGTGGAAGCGACAGCAGCCGGTCGCGGACCTCGTACGCGCTCAGCCCCCACGGCTCGCGCACCGCGTGCAGTTCGCGCGACTGGTCCAGCAACCGCTGTCGCGCGCCGGAAAGGCGGCCGTGCAGTGGCTCGGCGTCGACCGGCGGCTGCTTCGTGACGGCTTCGAGGCTGTCCGAAAGCTGCTTGGCGACGTCGCGCTTGCTGATCTTCTGCTGGTGCAGGTCGAGGACGAGGCCGCCGAGCTGCACGTCGGCCAGGCGGTTGAGCACCGCCTCGATCGCCGCGCGCTTCTCGGCGACGAATAGCACCTTCTTCCCGATCGCTGCCGCCCCGGCGATGATGTTGGCGATCGTCTGGCTCTTGCCGGTGCCAGGCGGGCCTTCGATGAACAGGTGCTGCCCGGCCAGCGCGGTCATGATCGCCCGGTGCTGCGACGAGTCCGCGTCCTGCACCAGGAACTCGTCGGCGGGCTGGAGCTGGTCCACGGACTGTGGCGCGAACCCGGACGCCGCGCCGGCGAGCTCGGCCGCGGCCGGCTGGTAACCGGCGATCGCGGCGACGAGGTCGTGGCTCGCCAGCAGCTCGGTGGCGTTCGCGAGATCCTCGACCATGGGGAGCTTGACGTAGTTGAACGTGCCGAGCACGACGTCGTTCTGCAGCGTGAGCTTCACGTTCTGCGCGGCGGCCACGGCGGCGAGCTCGCCGAACACGGCTTCGACCTGCTCCCCGTGCCCGGCACCCGAGGTGAGCACGTTCTCCACGTGCGCCGCGAAGTTCTCAGGGATGGTGATGCCGTAGTGCTCGTCGAGGACGTACAGCAGCACCGGATTGATCTCGACGTCCTCACCCGGCTCCACGGTGAAGTCGCTCTCCGCCGAGGTGCGTGGCTTCAGCGTCATCGGCCGCAACAACAGCGGCGCGCGCAGCGTCGGCACGGGCTTGGACCCCTTGTGCTGCTGGGGATCCGTGACCACGAAGCCCATCGCGATCCGGCCGACCTCCACACCCTGCTCTTCCTCGAATAGCAGGATACGGCGGGCCAGGCTCTGGGCGCTGGTGCAGGCGGCCCGGTGGCGCTCGGGTTCGGGGAACAGCGCCCGCAACGTGAGCTTGCTGCCGCCGGTCACAGTGGCGAGGGCGTCCGGCTCGGCGGTCGTCAGGTCAAGGCTGCCCGTCTTCGTGTTCTTGAAGACGACCATCGTGTTGTTGTGGCTGACGTCGGTCAGCCGGTTTCGCCACTTGTCGGCCTGCGCCGCGACCAGCTCAAGCCGTTGCGGGTCGATCTGCGCGGTCATACCGCTTCGTCTCCTCGGCAGAACGGTTCTTCGGACCTGTTGTGGCACAGGGCCCGCCGTTCTGCGACGAGCCGTACAGAATGGCAGAAGATCAGGCCCGGCGGAAGAGGCCCGTAGGCGCGCCATCGTCCGTCACCGGAGAGGAAGATCGCGACGGCTCGAGGTTTCGTGTCGGGTGCCGGCGCTGAACCACCCGTTCGGCCGCTTTTCGTCTCGATCAGGCAACTTTTGCCTGCGGGACAACGAGTTATGTGGACTCGCTGCTCGTCGACGGCTTGCTCGTCGTCACCACCTGTTGGGTCGGCATCGGGTCCGGTGGGCGCAGGAACGCGACCAGCAGCAGAGCCGCGACGGCCACCGCCAGGGCCGCGACCACGGCGATGCGCATCAGGCCGGCCGGCGGCGCAGGTGGAGGACCATGCCGGCGGACGCGGCGGCCGCGAGCAAAGCGCCCGACGCCACCAGGAACGGATCACCGAATGGGGATATCGACGTTTCCGGAATTGCGCCGGCCGGATTTTCCGGTTCCGCCTGTGCTGCGGCTGACCAGACCACGGTAATCCCTGCGACCAGGGCGAACGTACCGAAGACACAGCGAAAGAGAGGCAACAGGAAAACCTTCCGAAGAGTCCGGCGAAGCGTTGTCGGGCATATCGCCGTGCCAACGGAACCGTTACGGATCAATTCCGTGCGATTTCCCGCGGCAACCTGATCGGGTGCATCCGGTGATTTTTCGCCACACCTTCACAGAGCCCACGCCACGCCACCGACGTGTCCTCCGGCACCAGCACCAGCGACAGACCGCGCGACGCCGTAACCTCGGGGTATGCCGATCCAGGTGCTGCTCGTCGACGACCACGAACTGGTCCGCCGCGGCCTGCGCGACCTGCTGGGCGACGAGGCGGACATCGAGGTGGTCGCCGAGGCCGGGGGCGTCGAGGAGGCGCTGGCCGTCGCGATGCACGTGGAGCCGGACGTCGCGGTGGTCGACGTCCGCCTTGGAGACGGCGACGGCATCACCCTGTGCCGCGAGCTGCGGTCCAAGCCCAACCCGCCGGCCTGCCTGATGCTGACCGCGTTCGACGACGAGGAAGCCATGGTCGGCGCGATCATGGCGGGCGCGTCGGGCTACTTGCTCAAGCAGGTGCGTGGCCAGGACGTGGTCAACGCCGTGCGCGAGGTCGCCGCCGGCCACTCCCTGCTCGACCCCGTCTCCACGGCCCGCGTGCTCGACAAACTGCGCCACCCGCCCACCGACGACCTCGCCGCTCTCACCGACCGCGAGCGCGACGTCCTGGAGCTCATCGGCCAGGGCATGTCCAACCGCGAGATCGCCGAGCGCCTCTTCCTGGCCGAAAAGACGGTCAAGAACTACGTCACCTCGGTCCTCGCCAAGCTCGGCATGCAACGCCGCACCCAAGCCGCCGCCTGGATCGCCCGCCGCGGCAAGTGATGCCCGAAAACGCATACCCCCCCCCCGTCGTTTTGGCCCAAGGTCCCGGTCGATCCGGCGTATGACCGCTGGCTGACCACGGCGTTCGACCGCAAGGTGCTCGTGGTCGTCCGCACCCTGACCACGCTCACGCGCCTGCTCGACGTCGTCTCGTTGTTCGGCGGCGACCGGCGGATCCAGCTCGTCTTCACCCACGACGAGCGCCGGCCGGGCATCCTCTCCGCCGGCGTGGCGGAAGCCCTGCGCCGGCTTGGGCCGCCCGTCATCGGCTGGGACCAGGCCGCGGCGACCCGATTCGACCTCGCGATCGCGGCGAGCGAGAACGACGTGCTGGCGGAGCTCGACGCCCCGATTTTGCTGGTGCCCCACGGAATCGGCTACCAGAAGTACTATCCCGGCAGCCGCGTCACGTCCGGCTTCAACCCGGAAAAGCTGGTCCACGACGGTGAAGTGGTGCCGGCGGCCATCGCGCTGTCGCACGAAAGCCAGCGCGCGCAGCTGACCCGTTCGTGCCCGCCCGCCGCCGAACGGGCCGTGGTCATCGGCGACCCCTGCCTCGACCGCATGCTGGTGAGCCGGCACCGCACTCCCCGCTACCGCAAGGCGCTCGACGCGGGCGGCCGCACGGTCGTGACGCTCGCGTCGACCTGGGGCAAGCACTCCCTGTTCGGCCGCCGTCCCGAGTTGCCCGTGGAACTGCTGGGATGTCTGCCGTTCGACGACTACCGCGTCGCGCTGACGCTGCACCCGGGCGTCTGGGCGGCGCACGGGCCGTGGCAAGTGCGGGCGTGGCTGCGGCCGGCCATCGCGGCGGGGCTTGCGCTCGTCCCGCCCGACCACGGCTGGCAGGCGGCCGTGCTCGCCGCGGATTGTGTGTTGTCGGACGAAGGATCCGCCGCGCTGTACGCGGCCGCCGTCGACAAACCGGTGCTGCTCACGACACCGGGATCACCGACGACGGTCGCGGACTCGCCACTCGCCGCCCTCGCGCGGAGCGTGCCGAAGCTCGTGACGGGGCTCGGCCTGCGCGATCAGATCGACGGCGCGATCACTCGCCATCGGCTCGGCTCGCACGCGCCGATCATCGAGGAAGCCGTCGAAGACTCCCGCGCGCCGCTGCTCGCCGGCCTGCTCTATTCACTGCTCGACCTGAACCCGCCCGACGACCCGATTTTCCCGCCCGTCGCCGATCCCGAGCCGCTGACCTCGCCCGCTGCCGCGTTCGTGGCCGGCGTCGACGGATCGGGTGAACTCGTGCGGTTCCCGCTGGTCGCGGAGAAGTCGCCGGACCTCGAGTACCGGCACGTGCTCGCCCAAGCCGACAACGCCGAGCTGCGGGAACTCGACGCCGCCACTGTCGTCTACGCGGACGAGCCCGGACGACTCGCCGGCCTGCTCACCCACTGGCCGGCCGCTCGGCTGGCGGCCGCGCCGATCGACGGCGGCTGCGTCGTGCGCGACTCGACCGGCGCGATGCACGAGCTGACGGCTGATGCGGATCCCGTGCTGCTGGCCGCTTTCGCCTACGTGCAGCTGACGACAGGCCGGCCGTTCACCGGTCACCTCAACGGCGCCCCCGTATCCGCTCTTCGACAGCACTGAACTTGGCCGCGAACTCCGCCTGTCGCGGATGCCCAGCGGTGAAGTAGACCTGCCACGCCCGTCGCCACGCGTCGAGCGCGGCCGGCAGGTCGCCGCGAGCCTCGGCGAGGGTGGCGAACGCGGCGTCGAACTCGGCCGCGTATTGCGTCGCGCCCGAGGTGTTCGCGAGCTGCCACGCCTGGCCCAGGGTGTCGGCGGCGGCGTCGAAAGAGCCGAGGCCGGTCTCGGCCTTTGCCTTGACCAGCAGGATCCGCGAGCGGTTGCGGTCGTCGGCGGTGTGCTGCTCCGATTCGCCGAGCAGCGCGAAGACCTGGTCCCATCGCCCGAGCCCGACGAGGACGTTGGCGAGCATCCGGGTGTGGATGCCGAGACTTCGCGCGGCTTCCGGTCCCGCGGCGCGGTCGATGCGGACCGCTTCGTCCAGCAGCGTCACCGCCTCGGCCATCAGTCCCGGCGCCTGCTGCGGGTGCTGCCGGGCTTCTTCCTCACGGAACCGGCCGCAGAACTCCAGCACCGACGACAGCAGACCCGGCAACGTCAGCTCGCGCGCCAACGTCAGCGCCTCGTCCAGGAACGGCTTAGCCGTCGTGAACTCGTGCATCAGCAGGTGAGTGCGGCCCTGCTGGCTCAGCACACGCGTGAGCAACGGCCGGTCGCCGAGGCGGCGCGCGCCGCTGATGCCCCAATTGTTGATTTCGGCGAAGAGCCGGTGGTACCCGCGGTTGAGCATGAGCACTTCGAGCGACCCGCAGATCTGGCCCAGCTCGACATCGCGCTCACGCAGGTAGGCCTCCCGGGCGAGAGCGCCATAAGTCTCGCGGGCGGCTTCGACCCAGTCGAGTGGCTTGCGGCCTTCGAAGTTCGCCCTCGACTCGGCACCGGGCCGCGGTGTGTACAGGCGGAGGCGATCCGTGCCGTTGTGGAGATCCGCGGCCACGGCTTGGTCGCAGTGGAACTCGAGCGCTCGTTCGACCGCCACCTCGGCCGAGCCGCGGCGGCGGGCACCTTCGCGGATCAGGTTGTACAGCCGCTGCCGCGAAGTGTCTGTGTGCGCGACGAAGCCGGCGTCGACCAGCTCGTCGAGGGCGTCATCCGGTGAGCGGCCGAAGACCGCGGTCGCGCCGGCCGTCGTGAAGTCAGGTCCGGGGTGCGCGGCGAGGAGGCGGCACAGCTCCGCCGCGTCGGGAGTCAGCTCCGCGAAGGACTCCTCGAAGGCCGCCGCGATCACGTCTTCGCCGCCGAGCTTGCCCGTGGCCCGGAAACCTTCCAGCACCGACGCGACGGCGCCGGGACCGCGCTGCATGCGCCGCGCGACGCGGACCGCGGCGAGCCGGACCGCGAAGGGCATGTGGTCGCACAGGTCCACGAGTTCTTGGGCCGCAACGGGTTCGGCCGCTACCACGTTCGGGTGGGAGAGGTGGCTCAGCAGGGCGAGCGCGTCCTGTGGAGCGAGCCGGCCGACCTCGATCGGCGGCGCCGGGAACTCCATGCGGAGATCGTCGCCGGCCTTGATCGCGGTCACGAGAACGACGCTGTGCGGCGACGGCGGGATGAGGCCGTGCAGGTCGGTGGCCGCTTCCGCGTTGTCGAGTGCCAGCAGGAAACGGTGGCGCGCGGTGACCGAGCGATATTGCTCCCAGAGCTGAGGCGTTCCGGTGGCGGTCAGATCGTTGCAGACGTCGAGCGCTCGCACCACTCGCGCGGCCACCTCGGTGCGGCGCACCAGCGAACCGGACCGGTAGTCGGCGAGGTCGACGTAGATCTGTTTCGGGAGGTGCGGGCGCAGATCGGTGGCAAGACGGCTCAGCAGCGCCGTTTTGCCCGCGCCGCGCGGCCCGGTGACGAGGCGGGCACCGGGGCCGGCGACGAGCGCGCGTTCGGTTTCGCGGTCGACAAACGGTGCGGCCGACGCGGGAAAGTCGCTGCTGCTCCCGGTTCCCGTCGACTGGGGCAGCAGTGATTCGATCTGGTCGGCGAACTCTCGGTCGGTCGCGAGCAGCTCGGCGATCGCCGTCACGGCGCGCGCCTTGTCGCCCAGGATCGCCACCACGTCGGTGGCGGTCCGGCGTTGTTCGAGTTTGCGTGACACCAGCTGTTTCACCCCGCCGACCGCGGCCACAGCCATCGCTTTGACGACTTCCGCCGCCACGGCTTCCCACATGAAGCGACCCCCTCGTAACTGATCATGGCGACCCTAACAGCCACCTCCGACAGAACTGGTGACGTCGATTTTCGAGTGATCGCCCGGTACCGCCGCTCGGAAAGCGCTTAGGCCGTTAGGAGGTTTCTCGCGCGCGTGAGCTCACGGTCGGCCACGGGGGATTCGGCAAGGACCTTTCGGATTCACCCCATCGTGAGTCGAATGGGTGTTCGATTTCCCGGTAGACTCGCCACCAGGTGAAAGCGAGCCGCGACTCGCGGTGCTGGGGTGTTGGTCGATGTCGTACGGGAAGTCGCACGCTGCGCGTACACGCGTTGCGTGCCCGTCGGAGAGGAAGGAGCGGCTCACATGACGCGTGAAGGCTGAAGCCGGATCAGCGCGCTGTGGGTGATGGTCGCGAACGTGCGACTAGTCCAGAGGGAGATCGAAGGCGACGAGTGTGCCGAGGCTCGGTGAGGAGTTGATGAAGAACTTCCCGCCGGCGGCGTCGGCGCGTTCGGCGAGGTGACGCAGGCCCCGGGTGGCGACGCCTTGGGGTACACCGGATCCGTTGTCGCGCACGCGGAGTTTCACGCCGTCGCGGTCGCGGGTCAGGGACACGCGTGTCTCGCTCGCGCCGGAGTGGCGGACCACATTGGACAGTGCTTCGCGCAGTGCCGCGCGGATGTGGTCGGCGCGTTCGGCGGGGATGTCGGCGAACTCGCCGGAGAGCTCGAGGGTCGGCGGGTAGCCGAGGAGCTCGCCGGCGATGCGGACTTCGCCGCGGGCTGACTCGGCGAGGTCGGTCGGCGTGCCGGTGTCGTGGCGTGGTTCCGGTGAGCGCAGGGCTCGCACGGTGCCTCGGATTTCCTCGATGGTCTGGTCGAGCTGGTCGATGGCGTCGGACAACCGCGCGCCGTCGGCTTGGGCGAAGCGCTTGCGCATGTTGCGGCGCACGCGGTCGAGCTGCATGCCGGCGCCGTAGAGGCGCTGCACGATCACGTCGTGCAGTTCGCGGGCGATGCGTTCGCGCTCTTGGTAGAGCGTCACGCGGTGGCGGGCGTTGGCGCCCTCGGCGAGCGCGAGCACGACGCCCGCCTGCGCGGCGAACGCCACGAGCATCTCGACGGTCCCCGCGGAGAACGGCTCGCGGCCCTGCAGGCGGTAGACCGTGAGCGCGCCGAGGACCCGCCCGCCGGAGCCGAACGGCGCGGCGGCGAAGGGGCCGAAGCCGCGGAGTTCGTCGGGCACGAAGGGGGCGGTGCGCGGGTCGACGACGAAGTTGTCGCTGACCACCGGCTCGCCACCGCGCGCGACGCGGCCGGCAGCGGAGTGGGCGGGCAAGGTCAGGCCCTGCAGCGCGCGGTCGGCACCACTGAGGTCGACGGCGGCCTCGACCACGACGTGCCCGTCGTCGGCGCTGACCATGGCCAGCCCGAGGTCGGCGTCGGCCAGCTCGGCGGCGCGGATCACGACGGTGTCCAGCACGGCCTCCGGGTCGTCGCCGGACAACGCGGTGCTGGTGATCTCGGTGGCAGCGGACAACGCCCGCGCGGCAAGTGTCGGGTCCATGAGCAACACCGACCCTAGCGTGTGCTTGCGGCCTGGACCCGGAATCGTGACCGTCACCAATCACCCCTCGCGGCCGGTACCGCTTGCCGTTCGAGTACCTGGCCGCCGCGGACCTCCAGCACGACGTCGGCGTCGAGCTGCTCGTCGAGGCTGTGGGTGACGTGCACGACCGTGCGGCCGGCGAGCTCGGTACGCAGCGTGGCGCGCAGGGCGCGAGCGGTCCGTTCGTCGAGGTGCGCGGTGGGCTCGTCGAGCAGCACGAGGCCGGCCGTCGGCGCGGCCAGCAACGCCCGTGCCAGTGCGACGCGCTGGGCTTGACCACCGGAAAGCCCGCTGCCGGCGCTGTCGAGAACGGTCGCCGCGTCGAGCTCCGGCAGCTGCGCGAGGTCGAGTACCCGGCGGACGTCGTCGTCGGTCGCCCGGGGATCCGCGAGGCGCAGGTTCTCCGCCACGCTCGTCGACACCAGCATCGCCTCCTGCGGTGCCCACGCCACCCGCTCGGGCACCGCGACCTCCCCCGCGCGCGGCTCCAGGAACCCCAGCAACGCCGCCACCAGCGTCGACTTCCCCGCTCCGCTCGGGCCCACGACGGCGACGTAGGTTCCGGGCTCGATGTCGAGCGTGACGTCGGTGAGCACGGTCTCGCCGCCGGGCCAGCCGAGGTCGGCGCCACGAAGCCGCACGGCGCTCGGTGCCGGTTCGGCCGGATCGTTGAGGTCCGCGCTCGGCGTCGGCTCAGGCTGCGCAGCGTCGAGGTCACCCAGGCGAACCCGGGCCGCGCGCAGCGTGTCCCAGTGCATAGCCGCTGGTGGCAGCAACGAGAGAACCTCGGCAAGAGCCAACGGAACCAGCGCCAGCAACGGCGCCATGACCCCTGCCAACTGGCCGGACGCGACAGCCGGTGCAGCGAGAAGCGTGCTCCCCACGGCGGCGGCCCCGGTGGCCAGGACGATCAGGGCATCCGCCGCACCGGCACCGAACGCTTGACGGCGGGTGGCGGCGGTCAGCTGAGCATCGGTCGCGAGCAGCGAACGACGACGCGACGCCGCCGTGCCGTAAGCAATCAGCTCCGCCGCCGACGCGAAGAGCACGAGAACCCGCGCAGCGACGTCACGGCGCCCGGCGGCAAGGGCAGCCGTCGCGTGCCGCTCGGTCAGAAGGGCAAGCCGGGGCGCCGCGAGACTGACCACCACGGCGGCGGCAAGAAGCAGGCCGGCCGACGGAAGCACAACCGTCTGCACCGCAATCGCGCCCGCCGCAACAAGCCCGGCGACAACCGGCGGCGACACCACCCGCGGCAGCAGGTCGCGGACGGTGTCGACATCGGTGACCAGCCGACGCTGCCCCTCGCCGGCCGCCAACGCCCGCGCCGGACCGAGGCGGACCAGCGAATCCCACAGCCGAACCCGCAGCCGCCCAGCGATGCGGAACGCGGCGTCGTGCGTGACGAGACGTTCGGCGTAACGCAGCCCCGCACGCCCGAGCCCGAACGCGCGCACACCCACCACCGCGACGGTCAACGTCAGGATCGGCGGCTGCAACGACGCCTTCGCGATCAGCCATCCCGACGTCGCCGTCAGCGCAACGCCCGCCAACAGCGCCACCGCACCCAGCACGGCTCCGGAAAACAGCCGCCGGTCAAGCAAAAACCGCCACGGCAACGCCCGCCCGGCCCGCGTGGTGTCGGCAGAAGCATTGCCGGACAACGGCTTCTCGTCGGCCACCACCACCGCCGCCGACCGCTCGTGCGCCGCGATGACCGCCGCCGCCCCACCCGCCACGGCCCGCTCGACGGCGCCCATCACCCGCCGGGCGTTGACCTCGTCGAGGTGGGCCGTCGGCTCGTCGAGCAACAGCAGCCACGCCCCCGCCCGCACCCTCACCAACGCCCGCGCGACCGCCACCCGCTGCCGCTGCCCCAGCGACAACTGCCCGACGGGCCGCTCCCCCAACCCCGACAACCCCAGCTCCGCCAGCACCTCCTCGACCACATCACCCTCGCCGGCGCCAGCGCCAACGGCGCCAGAGCCAACCGGGGTCACTCCGAAACCACCCGCCACCCGCAGCGCCGAGCCAACCGCCCCCGAGCCGACAACGGGACCACCCGCAGGCGAATCCGCGACGACCGAGCCCGAGCCGAGCGCGGAGCCGTCGCCAGCCGAGCCGACGCCCTCGGCGTCCGACGAGACGCCCGCGGACGAGTCGGAGACGTCGAAAGCCCCCACCGGGCGAAGCACCGCGCCGACTGCTCCCGAGCCCAAAACGGAGTCACCCGCAGGCAGGTCGAAGACAGCCGAGTCGGGCCCGATCACGTCGGTCGCATCGACACCATCGGAGCCGGCCGAGGCCAGGTCGGAAACACCGGCCGCAGAGCCAGCCGCGTCCGAGCCACCAGTGCCGACTGCGGCCGACCCACTCTCGGGCGAGTCGGAATGAATCGAGTAAGGACCGTCCACGTCGGCGCCTTCGGCGGCGACCGGCGCCGAGCCGAGAGCCGAGCCCGCGACGGAGCCGGCGGCAACCGTGCCCGTCACCTCCTCGCGGACGGTCCCGCCGCTGAACACCGGTGACTGCGGCACCCACGCCACGTCCGCGCGCCAGAGGTTGATGTCCACCGAGGCCAGGGGGACGTCGCCGAGGGTGATGGTGCCGTCGGGGGTGGGGAGGAAGCCGAGGAGGGCGGAGAGGGTGGTGGATTTGCCGCCGCCGCTGGGGGCGCGCAGCCAGGTCGTTTGGCCGCGGCGGGCGGAGAACGAGGCGCCGTCGGGGGCGAAGCCGCCGCGGCGGGCGATGCTTAGGTTGGACACAGTGAGTTGTCCACGGGGCGGGACGCGGGTGCCGAAGTGCGGGGCCGGTTCGGCGAGGACGTCGGTGACGCGGCGGACCGCCTCGACGCCGTCTTCGCTGGCGTGGAAGGCCGCGCCCACCGCGCGCAGCGGCTGGTAGCACTCGGGGACCAGGATCAGGACGCCGAGCCCGATGGCCAGGGGCAGCGAGCCCGACACCAGCCGCACGCCGATCACGACGGCGACCAGGGCCACGGACAAAGTGGCGACCAATTCGAGCACGAAAGCCGAAGAGAACGCGACCCGCAAAGTCTTCAACGTCGCGCGGCGGTGGCGGTCCGATACACGCGCCACCGTGGCCCCCTGCGCGTCCGCGCGGCGGAACGCCGTGAGCACCGGCAGAGCGCGCACCAGCTCCAGCAACAACCCCGACATGCGGTGCACGGCGTCCGTCGCGCCGGCCACGCGGTCGGCCGTGAACTTGCCGACCAGCACCGCGAAAAGCGGCAGCAACGGCACCGTCACCAGCACGATCACCGCCGACGGCCAATCCATCCACAGGATCGCCGCGCCCGCCGCGAGGGGGACCACCGCGGCCGTCACCAGGGCGGGCAGGTATTCGCGGAAGTACGCGTCGAGCGCGTCCAAGCCGCGGGTGACCAGCTCCGTCAACGAGCCGTCGCCGCGGCGGGCCAGCCACTCCGGGCCGAGCCGCAGGCTGTGGGAGACGACGCGAGCGCGCAGGTCCTGCTGGGCCGTCGCCGCGGCGCGCGCGGAGACCACCCGCACCGCCCAGCCGGTGAGCGCCCGGCCCGCGACGAGCGCGAACAGAGCGGCCAGCTGGGCGGTGCGGCCCCCGATCCCAGTGGAGACGATGGAAGCCAGCACGTCGGCCAGAAGAAACGCCTGTGCCACAAGGAAAACCGCGTTGACGAACGAGAGCGCCGCCACGAGGAGCAGCGCCCGGCGCGCGGCCGGCCCGAGAGCCGAGAGCGCGCCGAGCGGCCCCTTGCCCGGCCGCACCTGGTCCACTGTGGACCTCGGGGCGGAAAGGGTGGTGCGGCCGGGAAGCGTGATCACGGTGCGTGCACCGCCGGGATGTGCTGAACGCCGATGCGCTTGCGGAAAACCCAGTAGGTCCAACCTTGGTAGATGAGCACGGCCGGCGCACCGAACGCGGCGACCCAGGTGATCACCTTCAGCGCGTACGGGCTAGCGGCGGCCTGCGCAATCGTCAGCGAATTCGCCGGATCACCCGTCGACGGCAGCACGTTCGGGTACAGCGCCCCGAACATCGTCACGGCGGCGGCCGCGATCACCACGCCCAGCGCGGCGAACGCCTGCCCGTCGCGGTCCGCGCGCAGCCGCAGCCACGCGACGATTGCGGCAACCACGCTGACCACAAGCGCGACCAACGTCCACGCCTGCCCCGCGCGCACCTGCACGACGATGAGGAACGCGACCATCGGCAGCAACGCCACCGGCAGCAGCCGCAACGCCAGCACCCGCGCCCGCTCGCGCAGCGAGCCCGACGTCTTCAGCGCCAGGAACGCCGCCCCGTGCACCAGCGAGAACCCGACCACGGCGAGCGCGCCCAGCAGCGTGTCCCACCGCACCGCCTCGAACGGCGAGCCGACGCGGTTGCCGGCGGCGTCGAGCGGCAGGCCGAGCACGGTCGTCGCGAGCAGCAGCCCGACGCCCAGCGGCGGGATCCACGAGCCGACCATGATCGCGCGGTCCCACGTGCGCCGCCAGCGCTCGGAGTCGACCTTGCCGCGGTACTCGAACGCGACCCCGCGCCCGATCAGCGCCAGGAGCACGAGCAGCAACGGCAGGTAGGCGCCCGAGAACAGCGTCGCGTACCAGTCGGGGAACGCCGCGAACGTGGCGCCTGCCGCGACGATCAGCCACACCTCGTTGCCGTCCCACACCGGCCCGATGGTGTTGACCATGACGCGCCGCTCGGTGTTGTCGCGCCCGAGCACGGGCAGCAGCATCCCGACGCCGAAGTCGAAGCCCTCGAGGAACAGGTACCCGAGCCAGAACAGCGCGATGATCCCGAACCACACCAGCTGCAGTGTCGTCATGACTCATCCCCAAGATCGCCCTGAGTTATCCACAACCCATCGAGTTGTCCACAGATCAGCTGTGGGTAACTCTCGTGGGTGACCGACCCACCACGCTGGGTCGAACCCACCGAACAACCCGACGAAGCACCCACCGGAGGCTCAGTAAGCGAACGACAACGTGTCATCCGAACCCGCCTCCCCACCGTGTGCCGGCGGCGGCAGAACCCCTTCGATCCCACCCCGCACGTACTTGCGCATCAGGAACAGCTCCACCACGCCCAACCCCAGGTAGAGCACCGTGAGCGAGATCAGCGACGTCCACACCTCACCGACCGTCAGCTGCGACACCGCCTGCGCGGTGAACATCCACATGCCCTCGACGCCCGTCGGGTTCGGCGCGACCACGAACGGCTGACGCCCCATCTCCGTGAAGATCCAGCCGGCGCTGTTGCCGATGAACGGCGTCGCGATGCCCGCGACCAGCAGCAACGGGAACCAGCGCCCGCCCGGGATCCGGCCGCGGCGCGTGAGCCACAGGGCCAGCAGGCCGATCCCCGCCCCGATCGCGCCGAAGCCGATCATGGCCCGGAATCCCCAGTAGGTCACCGGCAGGTTGGGCACGTAGTCGATCGGCTTGCCCGCCAGCGGCCCCAGGTCGGGGTCGTTCGGGTAGTTGGTGCCGTACTTCGCCTGGTACTGGCCGATCAGGTTTTCCACACCCGGCACCTCGGTGGAAAAGTCGTTGTGCGCGAGGAACGACAGCAGCGCCGGCACGGTGAACGTCTTCACGTCCTCGCAGTTGGCCCCCGCGACGTCGCCGATCGCCAGGATCGAGAAGCTCGCCGGCTTCTCCGTGTGGCACAACGCTTCCGCCGACGCCATCTTCATCGGCTGCTGCTGGAACATCAGCTTGCCCTGCGTGTCACCCGTGATGGCCAGCACCGCGAACGCGGCGATCCCGACCCAGGCACCGAGCCGCAGCGACGCGCGCCAGACGTCGCGGTGCACGCCGGCGTCCGAGTCCGAAGCCGAACGCCGCCGCCACAGGTGCCAGCCCGCCACCCCGACGAGGAACGCCGCCGCCACCGAGAACGACCCGGCCAGCGTGTGCGGGATGGCCGCCAGCGCCGTGTTGTTGGCCAGCACCGCGAAGATCGAGTTCATCGTCGGCTTGCCGTTCACGAACTCCACACCCACCGGGTGCTGCATCCACGAGTTCGCGGCCAGGATGAAGTAGGCCGAGGCCATCGTCGCCAGCGCGAACGCCCACGCGCACGCCAGGTGCACACGTTTCGGCAGCCGGTCCCAGCCGAAGATCCACAGGCCGAGGAAGGTCGACTCCACGAAGAACGCGACGAGCCCCTCCATCGCCAGCGGCGCGCCGAACACGTCGCCGACGAAGCGGGAGTAGGCGCTCCAGGTCATCCCGAACTGGAACTCCTGCACGATCCCGGTCACCACGCCCATGGCGAAGTTGACCAAGAGGAGCTTCCCCCAGAACTTGGTCATCTTGAAGTAGCGCTCATTGCCCGTACGCACCCAGGCGGTCTGCATCCCCGCGACGAGCACCGAAAGTCCGATGGTCAGCGGGACCATCAAGAAGTGGTACACGGTGGTGATGCCGAACTGCCACCGCGCGAGCTCAAGGACATCCACGTACCCGAGCTAACTCCGCCGGCGCGGCGCCAACCAGTTCAACACGTCCCGAAAAACGAGGGACCAACGTCCTGAACCCGGGAAACGCCCACGTCAGGCGTCCCGAGCCCATCCGTCCATTGTGTACCCGAAAGGGATCTACCGGGTCTGCTCCACCACCCACGACAGGTACCGCGGGCTCCCGCCGACGATCGGCGTCGCCACGATCTCGGGCAGGGCGTACGTGTGGCGCACGTTCAGGAACTCCTCCAGCGCGCCCGCGCGGTCGGCCGCCGTCTTGCACTCGACGCGCCACTCGGAGTCGGTGCGCACCTTGCCCTCCCAGCGGTACACGCTCGTGATCGGCCCCACAATCTGGGCGCAGGCGGCGAGCCGCGCCTCGACGGCGCTCGTGGCGATGTTCCGAGCGGTCGCTTCTTGGTCGACAGTGGTGGACACAACCACGTGGTCAGCAGGCATGACCCGCACCGTACCGCATCCGCAAAACAGAATTCGGCGCACCGAAAACTATATTCAGGGAACCCGGCGAATGCTATTCAACAAACCTCATGGGGCAATTCGCAAACCCGATCAACTTGCCGCGTTCTGAACACCTCCTTTATCGTTGAAGTGAAAGGGGTGTCCACCAGCTCATGTCTCCCGCACTCATCGCTCTCATCAGCGCGTTCGGCCTGGTCCTGGCAGTGGAACTGCCCGACAAGACCCTGGTCGCAACACTGGTGCTGACCACGCGTTTCCGCGCGTGGCCGGTATTCGCCGGGGTGTGCGTGGCATTCGCTATCCAGTGTGTTATAGCCGTCGCGTTCGGCAGCGTACTCACCCTTCTTCCGGAAACCGCGGTTTCCCTGGTCGTGGCCGCGATGTTCGGTATCGGCGCCTTCATGCTCCTGCGCGAAGGATTCAGCGAAGCCGACGAAGCGGCCGACGACGCCGCACGCCTCGGCGCGGCGCCGAAGTCCTTCCTGCGCTCCGCGCTGACGTCGTTCGGCGTGCTCTTCGCCGCCGAGTGGGGCGACGCGTCGCAGCTGGCGACGGCAGGGCTCGTCGCGCGGCTCGGCAACCCGTTCGCGGTCGGGCTCGGCGCGTTCGTGGCGCTGGTCTCCGTCGCGGGGCTCGCGGTGTTCATCGGCGCGAAGATCCGCAGCCGCATCCGGCCGAAGCTCATCCAGTGCACGGCGGGGTTCCTGTTCGCCGGATTCGCCGCGTTCGCGCTGGTCCAGCTCGCCTTCTGAGCGAGTTGACCACAGAGACTTCACAGGAACACCGGGTAGCCTCTTCGAATCCAGTGGATGAGGGCAAGGTGAACCCGCGATGACGCGGGAAGCCTTGCCCTTCGCCATGACCACCGAGGAGTGCCCCCATGCCGAAGGCCGCGCCCGCCGCCGTGTCCCCCGTGCACGGCCGGCTCGCGCTGGCCGGCATGGCGCTCGCGGTGGCCATCGCGGCTGACCTGCACCTGCGGCTGTCGGCGCAGGTCAGCCCGGTGTGGCAGACGCTCTCGGAGTACGTCTACGGCCACCTCGGCAGCCGCTCGGCCGCGCCGCTGTTCAGCGCGATGTGCCTGGCGCTGGCGCTCGGTTCCGTCGCGCTGCTGGCCGGGCTGGTGAAGGCCCGCCGCTCGCCCGCGGTCGTCGTGCTGCTCGGCGTGTGGTGCGCGGGCCTCACGATCTGCGCGACCGTCCCCGTCGACCCCGACGGCCAGGCCCGCACGTTCGACGGCCAGCTCCACAACGCCGCCGCCATCACCGCGTTCCTCGCCCTGCCGGCCGCCGCTTGGCTGCTCACACGCCGCGGCACGCCGAAGTGCCCGTGGGAACCGCGCCGGACCGCCATCCGCGGCCTGGCCGTCGCGAGCCTGGCGAGCGTGCTGATCGTGCTCGGCGGGTTCGTCTTCGAGCTGATCACCGGCCCCGCGCAGCAGGAAGTGACGCTGGGGTTGTTCGAGCGGCTGCTGTTCTGCGTCGACCTGGCGCTGCTGCTCACCATGGTGCGACCGCTGCTGGCGGCCGCGCGCCGCTAGGCGTCCGGGCCCACCAGGATCGGCTCGACGCCGTGGCCGGTGAGCCACCACGACTCGTACTGCCGGTCCGGCCCCACGCGCAGCTCGGCGCCGCCGTCGAAGACCACCGTCAGCGTGCCCTGTTCGGGCACCGCCACCTCGGTGACACGTTGCCCGAACAGCGCCAGTACCGGCGCCAGGGCCGCGCCGCTGCCGGGCTCCAGCTCGTGGCTCACGCCCTCGACGTCACGCAGCACGAACGACGTCTCGAGCACCAGCTCGGCGTCCACCCGCGGCTCGTCGGCCGGGTCCGGCTGATCGACCAGCGCGAGGCGCACCTGGTAGTCGAACGACGTCCGGCGCACCTCGCAACCGACGAGCTCACTCGGAACGTTCACCTGGGCACCTCCGCGACGGCTCCTCGGCAAGCCGTCCCCTTTGTTCCACGAGACCATATTCCAGCACGCCACGCCGCACTACGCGTCGGTTCTGAGCACCTCGGTCAGCTTTCCGGCCGCCGCGATGACCTGGGGACCGACCGCGGCCGCGTCCAACGGCTCCAGCGACACCACGCCGACGCTCGCCCGCAGCCCCGGCACCCCGCGCACCGGCGCGGCCACACCGGACGCACCGGCCTCCAGCTCGCCCGTGGACGCGACCCAGCCGTCGCCCCCGGGCCGCAGCGCCATCGCCCGGCCCGCCGCGCCCGCGCTCAGCGGATGACGGCTGCCCACGCGGTACGCGACGTGGTAGCTCGTCCACGACGGCTCCACCACCGCCACGGCCTGCGCCTGATCGCCCTGCGCCACGGTGAGGTGCGCCGTGGCGCCGACCTTCTCCGCCAGCTCTCGCAGGACCGGCCGCGCCGCTTCGCGCAGCTGCGGCAGCACCTGCCCGGCCAGCCGGAGCAGGCCGACGCCGAGGCGCACCTTCGTGCCGTCGCGCCAGATCAGGCCGCGCTCCGACAACGGCACCAGCAGCCGGTAGACGGCCGCGCGGCTCGCGCCGATCGTCACGGCCAGCTCGGAGATGGTCGCCGCCTCCTCGCCCGCGTCGGCCACCGCCTGCAGCAGCGCCAGGCCGCGGTCGAGGGTCAGCGACCCCTCCCTGCTCACAGCAGCTCGAGCTCACCCAGGTCGGCCACCGGCTCGGCGAACGACGCCGCCGCGTACGACGCGAAGAGCTCCCGCACGGCCTTCGCGGCCGGCTCCGACAACGCGCGGGCCTCGTCGGCCAGCGCCTTGCCGTCGGTGGACTCCAGCGCCTCGCGGACGTCGCCGCCCGAGAGGCAGCGGGCCGACGCGACGATCAGGTTCAGGAAACCGTGGTGCGTGAAGCCCGTCTCCGCATCGGTGTGGCGGACGGCGCGGTGCAGGCTGTTGGTGGCCTTGAACGACGCGCCGGGCGCGCCGCTGACCACCGACATGAAGTCGGCGACCTCGTCGACGCTGGGGAAGTTCTCCCCCGCCGGGCCGCCGCAGCGGATCTTCGGCCAGCTGCCGTGCTCGATCACTTTGCGCACGCCGTCGAGCCAGCCGACTCCGCGGCGCGGCTCGACCACGCGGATCACGTCCTCGGGCACGAACTCCGAGACGCGCTCCAGCCACACCTCGTCGACGTCCGACGGCGCCGGCATCTCGACCATCCGCAGCGACAGCAGCTCGCTGCGCGACTCGACGATCGAGATGGCCTTGGGCACGCCGCCGAGCCCGGTGTCGATGATCAGTGACAGGGGCAGCGGCTCCTTCGGCTTGATCTTGATCAACTCGGTGATCAGCTCCGGCAGCCGCGAGGCCTGGCAGAGAAAAACACCCAGTACACCGGCGTGTTCACCCGCCCGCGACTCGTAGTGCGCTCGCAGCGCTTCGGGCATGGCCGCGTCCGCGGGCGGAAAGAGCGCCGAGTCGTCGACGAGCCGCGCGAACAGGGGAGGAATTCCACGGGGGCCGGGGGGCGTGAGTTCCACAGCGCTTGACACGAATGACACGCTAGTAGCGTACGACAACAGGACAAAATCGTTCGTTCTGCGGACACTTCCGGAGGAGTCAGCCATGCCCTTCTACCGGCGAGTAGGCGAGGTCCCCCACAAGCGGCACACCGCCTTCCGCAAGCCCGACGGCGGCCTCTACGCCGAGGAGCTGATGGGCGTCGAGGGCTTCTCCGCCGACTCGGCGCTGCTGTACCACCGCGGCCTGCCGACGGCGATCGTCGACGCCGTGGCCGTGCCCGACGACCGCGGCACCCTCGTGCCCAACCACCCGCTGAAGCCGCGGCACTTCAAGACGCCGGAACTGAAGTTCGGCGCCTCCGCCGACGCCGTGACCGACCGGCGCCGCCTGTTCGGCAACGCCGACGTGACCATCGGCTTCGTCGTCGCCACCACTCCTTCGCCCCTGTACCGCAACGCGGCGGGCGACGAGCTGCTCTACGTCCAGGGCGGTTCGGCTGTCTTCGAGACGATCTACGGCACGCTGGAGGCCTCGGACGGCGACTACGTGGTGATCCCGACGTCGTGCACCTACCGCGTCGTGCCGCAGGGCGAGGTGCGCCTGTACGTGCTGGAGGCGCGCGGGCACATCGGCCCGCCGAAGCGGTACCTGTCGGCGAAGGGGCAGTTCCTGGAGCACTCGCCGTACTGCGAGCGTGACCTCCGGGGACCGGTCGAGCCGCTGCTGGTGGACGGTTCCGATGTCGACGTGCTCGTGCGCCACCGCGCCGGCCTGACCCGCTACACCTACGCGACCCACCCGTTCGACGTCGTCGGCTGGGACGGCTGCCTGTACCCCTGGGCGTTCAACATCGACGACTTCGAGCCCATCACCGGCCGCGTGCACCAGCCACCGCCCGTGCACCAGACGTTCGAGGGGCCGAACTTCGTCGTGTGCTCGTTCTGCCCCCGCAAGGTCGACTACCACGAGGACTCGATCCCCGTGCCGTACAACCACGCGAACGTCGACTCCGACGAGCTCATGTTCTACGTCCGCGGCAACTACGAAGCCCGCCGCGGCTCGGGCATCGCCATCGGCTCCCTGTCCCTGCACCCGTCGGGCTTCACCCACGGCCCCCAGCCGGGCGCCGCGGAGGCGTCCATCGGCGCGGAGTTCTTCGACGAGACAGCGGTGATGGTGGACACCTTCGCGCCCCTGGAACTCGGGGAGGCGGCTTCGGCATCGGAGGATCCGGGCTACGCGTGGTCGTGGTCGGGGAGGGGTCCGACGGGATCCTGAAACCGGACGGTGCCGATCCAGGCGTGGCCGGGCAGGCCGGCTCGTGAGCCGGTGATCCAGAGCTTCCTGGAGGCAGCGATGTCGAGGGCCGCGGCGAGGAAACTCCGCGGAGCCGGAAGGCGGCCGTGGTGCTGTCCGGCCGGACAGCACGGCTCTCGACGGTCAGCCGGTCGTGGGTGACCGCGATCGCCGGTTCGGCCACGAGCTCCAGCTCGGTCCACTCCGCGGCTCGGGAGGGCCGTAGGCACAGGACCACGGCGAGTGCGGTCGACAGGACTGTGAGCGCCGCCAGAACGACCGTCAACGGGGAGCACAACCGGTCTCCCTGCTGAAAAATGAGCCACGCTGACACGTAGAGCGCCGAGAGGAGCGCCACCGCAGCGATTTCGACCCACTCCCGGCGCTTGCGCAGCGCTCGGAGGGGCTCGGCGTCAGGTGTCGTCGTGGGCTGGGCCGGAGCCACTTCGCGGCTACCGCCGGGCGACTCGGCGCGAATCCGCGCCGGGACGAGGCCGGCTTCGGCGGTCAGCACCGCGGCGCGGTCGCCGTCACGGAGCAGCCACAGCCGTCGGCGCCGTGCGAGCACCTCCGCCGCGTACCGCGAGGCCCTGAACCGCACCCAGCGCCCGTCGGCCAGCTGCACACCGATCACCCGTCCGGCCACGACGGCGCGGACTTCGGCCTGCTCGAAGGCCTTGCCCAGCAACGGCTTCACCCGCTGCTGTCGAACCACGGCCAGCCCGCGCACCACCGCGCTCCCGACGAAGACGTAGCCGAGCAGCACCGCCTCGGCGACCGTCATCGTCGCGCCGGCCACGAACCCCGCCGCGACCGCCACGAGCACGATGGCCAACGCCAACTGTCGCCCTTCCGCTCGCCTGGCTGCTTTGGTCAGCTCGCAGAACAACGGCAAACGTTCCGCTGTGACGGTGGGATCGGGCTCCCAGAAGTGCATCGGTGCTCCTCAGGCTTCGTCGAGGCGCTGAACGTGGATCCGGCGGCCGCCGATCTGAGCCCGGACGAGTTTGCCGCTGAACCAGAGCTGTCCCGCCGACGCGAACTCGAGAGCGAGGAAGAGGTCGGCACCGGGGACGACGAACGAGACACGCGTGCCGTCAGCAAGCACGCCGCGACCCTCGACCCGCAGCAGGCGCAGCTGCCGCTGCCGCATCCGCACGGAGGAGATGGCCGGGCCTGGGTCGACGGCGAACTCGGACCACCGTCGGGAGCCACCCCCGGCGATCGCGCCGATGACGTACTGCAGCGTCAGTACCGCCGTTACCACCGGTCCGATCGTCAGCACGATGGCGAAGAAGGAGCGGTCGTCCTGCGGATAACCCAGCCGCGCCCAGACCAGGAGTGCCGTCGTCACCCCGGACACCACCATCCTGTGCCGGATCAGGCGGAGGTTCCCCGACTTCCGGGCGGCTTCCCAGGCGTCGGCCGGCGGTGGGGGTGGCTGGGCGCCGTTGCGGAGCGGTTCGGTGCGGATCCGGGCCTTGAGCAGTCCGGCGCCAGGCAACAGGACCCGCGCCCGGTCGCCGTACCGCAGCACCCAGAGCCGCCGTTGCGCGATCAGCGGGGGCTGCGTGGTCCTGGAGGTGATCGTGAGCCAGCCGCCGTCCGGCAGGCGCACCGCGACCAGGCGGCGGCTCACCTCGATCCCGCCAGGGTCGACGTCCACCAGCACGAAGGCCTCCGCGAGCAGTGGTTTGAGCTGCCAGTGGGCGAGAACCGACCGCGCGTGCAGCAGCAGGTAGCCACCGAGCAGGTACGCCAACAGCACGACGTCCGCGACGGAGAGGTGGTAGTCGACCACGACGACCGCGACGACGAACGCCACCAGGACAACGGCGGCGATCGAGCGACCGGTCGCCTGGCGCGGTGACGCGGCAAAGATCTTGTCGAACAACGGCAGCTCCCCGGCCGGGACGGTCGGATCGGGCTCCCACGTGGGCATCGTCGTCACTCCGCTCGGTGGCGTTCGTGGTTCACTGGCCGGCCGGCTGGGCGGCGGGTTCCGCCGGCGCCCGGTCCGGGGCCGGTCGGAACCGCGCCACGCCGATCACGGGATAGCCGGGCACGCCGATGGTCACGACGCCGAGCCGAGCGGCACCGAGCGTCCACAGGCGATCGGAGGCGGCGACGTCAAGCGCGAGGGAGGCGAAGACCTTCGACGTACGGAAGCCGGCCACGCTGCCGTCGGGAAGCCGGACATGCCCCTTCAGCACCGCGCGGAAGCTGCCGCTGAACGTGATCTGCCGGTCCAGCACGGGCAATTCGGTCCACGAGCTCTCCGAGCGCGGCCTGAGCAGCTTCCACAGAGTGACGACGCCGACCAGCGTGTGCATGGCGGTCAACAAACCCAGGACGGCGATCACGGCGGCGGTCGCCGCGGCGAAGTCCACGTCGACCGTCCGGGCGACCACGTCCGCCTTGAGGCCCACCACGGCCCACATCGCCAAGCCGACGGAGATCACGTTCAGCAGGACCACGATCAGCATCGTCGGGACCTTGGCGCGACGGTCCGTGTTGAGCACACGGTCCTCGCGCGGTGGGACCACGTCACGCGGTATCACCGGCAGCTGCTTTGCCCCTCTCACCGGCGCGGCGGCCAGCCGGCCCTTCCAGACCAGTACGATCCCGGGCACCACCACGGAAACGCGGTCGCCGCGCCTGAGCAGCCACAACCGACGTTGCCCGGCTAGCTGCAGGCGGACGCCGGCGGGCAGCCTGGTGTTCAGCCAGCGGCCGTCGGGCAACCGCACACCGACGCGGCCGCGCCGTGCGACCAGACCGTCGGGATCCACCAGCACCAGCTCGAACATGGCGGCCGGGCCCGGCTTCGTCCCGATCCCCGAGACGACGGCCGGCACCCAGCTGAGCAGGATCCGGCAGCCGAGGAAGGCGACGAAGATCGACGCAGGTGCGTTGGCGCCGGCGAACAGCAGGGCAAGGCCGGCCGCCGTGATCACGGACCCGATCGCCACCTGGGTCGCCGCAGTGCGGCGGGCCTTCGCGTAGACGACGCCGAATGGCGGCAGTGCAGCAGCCGGCACCCCCGGTTGCGGTTCCCAGACGGGGATTGTGGTCGTTTTGTCGGTCATGTTCTCCCCAGGTGGCGGTATGGATCACCGGCTATTCGCCACTCGTGCGGGGTGCGTTACGGATCGGGTCTTCCTTTCTTGGCCAGACTCAGGTTAGCCTCACCTAAGTAGGAGGTGACCCGTGACCGAGGCCCCGACATCCGTCCGACGCCCGCCCGCGCCGAACCCCGCCGAGCGGGCCAAGACGATCGCGACGCGCAACGAACCGGCGACGATCATGCCGACCGTCGAGCGCGCCGATTGCGAGGCCGAGCGCGTGGTGCCCGTGCTGCACCACGTGCACCACAGCGGCAGCGTCAGCATCCTTCTGCCCGACGAGCACCCGATGGTGCGCACGTCGCGGCAGACTCAGCGCGGCGAGCTCGCCGTCATGGTCGAGCTCGCCGACCACGCCCCGGTGGAGCTGCGGGAACCCATCCGCGGCCTGCTGTGGATAACCGGGTGGCTCCGGCCGCTCTCGGCGGTCTCGGCGCGCGCCCGCGCCGTGTCCATCGCCGAGCAGCGGCCGGACGAGCGGCTCCTGGACGTCGGCCACGGCCTGACGCTCCTGCGCCTCACCCCCGCGTCCCTCGTCCTGGCCGACGCGGAGGGCACCCACTCGCTGCGTCCGCACATGTTCAGTGCGGCGCCGCCGGACCCGTTCCACAGCTACGAGGCCGAGTGGCTGCGGCACCTGGAGAGCGACCACTCCGACGTCGTCGAGCAGCTCGCGCAGCACCTGCCGCCGAGCCTGCAGCACGGGCGCATCCGCCCGCTCGGCCTCGACCGCTACGGCCTGCGCCTGCGCGTCGAATCCGACACCGGCGACCACGACGTGCGGCTGGCGTTCTCCCAGTCGATCGACAGCCCGCCCAAGCTGGCCGCCGAGCTTCGCCGGCTGGTCGGCTGCCCGTTCCTTCGCCGGCAGCACCGGTCCGACTGACGTGCTTTCCCGGCTGGGGATGATTCGTCGGCCATCCACGGGCGGGGGCATGTCGAGTGATCCACCTGTGGACAACTCGCGGCCATCCCCATGGGGACAGCCCGGCACCTGTCCCCATGGGGATGAGTTGTCCCTGGGGACAAGGACGCGGGCACCTTTGCTAGGTCCGACCCAGCTGGCCATTCACAGCATGCCGAGCTGACCGGCTAAAGGTGGTCGGACCCAATCAGCCGCGCATTGAGCGCCGCCCGGCACAGACAGGCCCGACCGAAGTCCGAGCCAGGTCCGAGCCGGTCCGAGTCAGGTCCGAGCCGGTCCGAGTCAGGTACGACCGAGACGCCGGGACCGGGGGTGTGACCCGCCGAACCTCGTTGGGTTCAACCCAACTGCACGGCGAAGCACGCTCAGTGCAGGCCACCGCTAGGAAGTTAGGTCCGACCCAACAAACCGTTGCCCAGGCTCAGCGCCGGCCGGCGCGGTCGTTAGGCCAAACCCAACGACTCAGGCCCGGGCACGGCGTCGAGCGCTCGAAGTTGGGTCGCGCCCACCGAACCTTCCACAGCCCCCACAGATCCCAGTCGTCGAGCGCTCTGACCCGGCCCCGTACACGACAAAGGCCGGCCCCACCTCAGTGGAGCCGGCCCGTTCGCCAGAGGGGCAGACGCTCAGTCGTCCGCCAGTTCCGGCGGGAAGCCGCCCGTGGCGATGGGGCCCCAGCGGTCGATGGTGATGCGGATGAGGCTCTTGCCCTGCTTGCGCATGGCTTCGCGGTACTCGTCCCAGTCGGGGTGTTCGCCGGAGATGCTGCGGAAGTAGTCGACGAGCGGTTCGACGGAGTCGGGCAGGTCGATGACCTCGGCGGTGCCGTCGACCTGGACCCAGGGGCCGTTCCACTCGTCGGACAGGACGCAAACCGAAACGGCGGAAGAGCGCCGCAGATTGGCGACCTTCGCCCGCTTCGGGTAGGTCGCGATCACGATCCGGCCCTCCGCGTCGACGCCGCATGTGTTGGGCGAGAGCTGGGGCCGCCCGTCGGCGCGGGTGGTGACCAGGATCGCGTGGTGGCGGGGCTTGAGGAACTCGACCAGCGCGTCGCGGTCGACCTTCGTGTTGGTGGCGATAGTCCGAGGCATACCCCGAAGGTAGCGTGCGCTCATGAGCACGACAGAGCGATCGGGCATCAGGTCCTGGCTGCTGCCCCTTCCGCCCGATTCGCCCGCCCCGATCGTGGACGAGAAGGAGCGCCGGGCCGTCAAGTTCGAGCTGGTGCTCGTCTTCGGCATCACGCTCGGCCTCTCCGGCGCGCGCAGCCTGCTGTCCCTTGTGGACTCGCTCTTGCGTCCGGTCCCGCTGGCGCAGCAACAGGTGCAGCTCAACGTCCCGCAGGCCGCCGCCAGCCTGCTCGACCTGCTGCAGCAGCTGCTCAACGCCCTGCAGCTCGTCAGCTGGGGCGGGCTCGGCCTGTACCTGCTGTGGCGCGCCGGCCTCAAGATCCGTGACATCGGCCTCGACCGCCGTTCCCCCGGGTCCGACGCACTGATCACCGTGGGCCTCGCCGCCGTGATCGGGATTCCGGGGCTGGGCCTGTACTTCCTCTCCTACCACCTCGGCTTCAGCCTCGCGGTGCAACCGTCCACATTGGGCGACACGTGGTGGCGGCCGATCGCGCTCACGCTCTCGGCGTTCGGCAACGCGTTCGCCGAAGAAGTGCTCGTGATCGGTTACCTGCTCACGCGGCTGCGCCAGCTCGGCGTGCGCGAGAACAATTCGCTCGTGGGCGCCGCGGCGCTGCGCGGCTCGTACCACCTGTACCAGGGGTTCGGCGGGTTCGTCGGCAACTTCGTGATGGGCCTGGTGTTCGGCCGCGTCTGGCAGCGCACCAACCGGCTGTGGCCGCTGGTCGCCGCGCACACCCTTTTCGACGTGGTGTCTTTCGTCGGTTATTCACTCCTGAAAGGCCATCTTTCCTGGCTCCCCTGACGCGCGCTCATTAGGCTCGACCTCGTGAACGACGTGACGGCACCGCCCAGGGTGGACAGCGAAGTCGGACCCCTTCGTGCAGTTCTCCTGCACCGGCCGGGAAACGAGCTCAAAAGGCTGACGCCCCGCAACAACGACCAGCTCCTCTTCGACTCCATCCCGTGGGTGGACCGGGCCCAGCAAGAGCACGACGCATTCGCGGAAGTGCTTCGCGGCCGCGGCGTCGAAGTACTCTTGCTGGCGGACACCTTGCGCACGGCGCTGGTGGATCCGCGCGCGCACACGGCGGGCGTCCACGCGGCTGTGGATGAACTGCGCCTCGGCGCCGACCTCGCCGATTCGCTGCGTTCGCACCTGAGCGGCGTCGACGCGAACACGCTCGCCGAGGTCCTCATGGCGGGCATGACGTTCGAAGAGCTGCCGACGTCGGAGGGCTCTTCGCTGGTGCGGATGATGCGTGACCCGCACGAGTTCGCCGTCGACCCGCTGCCGAATCTACTGTTCACGCGCGACTCGTCGGCGTGGATCGGCGACCGCGTGGCGATCTCGTCGCTGACCATGCCCGCGCGCCGGCGCGAAACGGCTGTGCTCGACCTCGTCTACGCGTACCACCCGCGCTTCCGCCACGCGGCACGCGCGTACGGCGCGCACTCCGCGCCGATCGAGGGCGGCGACGTGATGCTGCTGGCCCCGGGCGTGCTGGCCATCGGCGTCGGCGAGCGCACCACGCCGGCGGGCGCGGAGTCGCTCGCGCGCTCGGTGTTCGCCGACGGTCTCGCGCACACCGTGCTCGCCGTGCCCATCGAGCAGTCCCGCGCGACGATGCACCTGGACACGGTGTGCACGATGGTCGCGGTCGACGCCGTCGTGATGTACCCGCTCGCGCGCGATTCGCTCACCGCGTTCACCGTGCGTCCCACCGGCGACGGCGGGGTGAAAGTCGCGGGGCCGGCACCGTTCTTGAGCGCCGCCGCCGAGGCAATGGGCATCGACCGCCTGCGCGTGATCGACACGGGACTCGATCCGGTGACCGCCGAACGCGAGCAATGGGACGATGGCAACAACACCCTCGCGCTGGCCCCCGGAGTCGTCGTCGGGTACGAGCGCAACTTCGAGACCAACGAACGCCTGGCCGAAGCCGGGATCGAGGTCCTGGCCATCGCCGGATCCGAGCTGGGCTCAGGTCGCGGCGGCCCACGCTGCATGTCGTGTCCGATCGTCCGGGACACGATATAAAGCGAAGTTAGCCTTCCCTAAATGGTGGAATTAATTAAGGGAAGGCTAACCAAAATAAGGGATGATTTCTTTAGGAATGGTAACCCTAATAGGGTGGATATCACCAGCTAAAAGTGGAAATTAATCGAGAGTTGTCGTACCGTCATTGGCATGGCCCTCACGAAGAAAGAACCGCGCTCGAAGTTCTACGAACTGCTGCAGGCGCAGATCCACAACGAGTTCCACGCGTCCCAGCAGTACATCGCGCTGGCGGTCTGGTTCGACAACGAGGACCTGCCGCAGCTCGCTAAGCACTTCTACAAGCAGTCGGTGGAAGAGCGGAACCACGCGATGGCGCTCGTGCAGTACATGCTCGACCGCGATCACCACGTGGAGGTGCCGGGCGTGAAGGACGTCCGCAACGAGTTCTCCGCCCCGCTGGAGCTCCTCGAGCTCGCGCTGGAGCAGGAGAAGGAGGTCGCCGCCGACGTCTCCGCGCTGGCGAAGGCCGCGCGCGCCGAAGAGGACTACATCAGCGAGCAGTTCACGCAGTGGTTCCTCAAGGAGCAGGTCGAGGAGATCTCCCAGATGTCCACGCTGGTCACCGTCGCGCGCCGCGCAGGTGACAACGTGTACGAGATCGAGAAGTTCCTCCACCGCGAGTCCGTCGGCACGTCCCCCTCCGACGCCGCCATGCCCCCCGTCGCGGGCGGCGCCCTGTAAGGCTGCCGGCTCAACCGGCCCAGCCAACGGGCGCTTGTCACGACCAGACGAGCCATCGCGGAGCCCGGGTTGTCCCCACGTGGACAACCCGGGCTCCGTCGTTTGTAGGGTTCGCGGCCGCGCGGCGCCGGCTCGTGCCGCTCGCAGTCAGCCCGCGCGGTTGATTCGCTAGGTCCGGCCCACTCAATCATCCACAACGCCAGCCCCAACCAGCACCAGTAGCGCTGCCCGCAGCCAAGCTGAAGCTCGCTAGGTCCGACCTGCTCGGCCACCCACAACACCAGACCCACGCCAGCGCAAGCGCTGTGCACAGCCGAGCTGCAGATCGTTGGGCCCGCCCCATCCAGTTATCCACAACGCTGGGCCCATGCCAGCACCAGGAGCCCCGTGCACAGCCGCGCTGGAGTTCATTGGGTCCGACCTACCCGACTGCCCATAGCGCCTCCCACGCGACAGCCGCCGCGCAAACTCCGCGGCGCCGCGCCCAGGACGCATTAGGTTGGCCCCAGCCAACTCCATCCGCAACGTCCGAGCCCCAAGAGCCCGCGCCAGAGGTACGTGCGAGCGACTGGTGGTTAGTTGGGTCAGTCATAGCCAGTCATCAACAACAGCCCGAGCCGCAGCATCTCTTCGAGTCGCGAGCTAAGGGTCGGTAGGTCCGACCCACCCGGCTGTCCGCAGGTGCAGCGGCCCGTTGCGAACTCACTGGGTTCGACCTACCCAGGCCGCCCACGAACGCAGTTGGCCGGCAGCTCACTAGGTCGAGCCCACCCAGTCGGGTCCGCTCATCCACAAGGCCCCGAACAGAGAGGAACCCGGGCTCTCCCCCTGTGGATAGCCCGGGTTCCTCGGTCGGCGCCGGGCTCAGCCGGCGCAGGTTTGGTTGGCGGAGCGGACGTCGAGGCTCGAGACGGAGCCGTCGTCGGCGAGGGTGAAGTGGTAGGCGCCCTCGTCGCCGGTCGGTGCTACCAACTCGTCGGAGGCCTGCGATGTTCCCGGGTACGCGGCGGTCACGTCTTCCTTCGCCGAGCCCTCGCCGACGCCCTCCGGTGTGTGGGCAGCGCCGTCCGGCTTCACGACCACCACGCCGGCGTCCGGCGAAACCACGGCTGTCGCGGCGGGGACGCCTTCGCCGGCGACGTCGTAGTACGTGCAGCCGGCCGATTCCTTGACCGCCGTCAACGTCAGACCCGACGAGGCGAGCTGCTCCTCGGTCATCCCGAGCTTCAAGGCTCCGAGACCGTCCGCCGTCAGCAACGGTCCCTTCGTCACCTTCGTCGGTGCGTCACCTCGCGTCGACGCCGGCGGTGAATGCCGCTTCGGCGGAGCGGTGGACACGTGCGACGGCGCGGCAGGCGGGTCCACGGGCGGATCTTCAGCCGCCGGCGGCGAGGCCGAGGCCACCGGCGCGACTGGCGGCGGAGCGGACACGTTCGGCACTGTCAGTCGCGAAGCCGTCAGGTCGGCCGCGCCCGTCGTGGCCTGGAACTTGAACACCACGAGCCCGCCCGACACCAGCGCGAGCGCGCACACCGCCCCGGACGCCGACACCAGCACCTTGCGCCGCTGCCGACGTCGCCGCGCGCCGGCCATGATCGCCGGGGCCGCGTCGGCCTGCGGTGCGACGCCTAGCCGGTCGTCGGAAAAGAGCGCGCGCAGCCGCTGTTCGAGCTCGTCTTCGGAGACGTTCAACCCGCTTCGCTCCCTTCTCCGTGCTTCAGCTTCGTCCGCAACGAAGCGATGGCCTTGCTGGCCTGGCTCTTCACCGTCCCCTGGCTGACGCCGAGCGCTTCCGCGATCTCGGCCTCGGACAGTCCTTCGTAGTAACGCAGCACCACCACCGCACGTTGCCTCGGCGGCAGATTTCGCAGCGCCTGCCACAGCGGCTCGTGCTCGAACGGGTCGTCCGGCGCGCACGGGCTCGTGTCCGGCAGGTCCGCGACGAGGTTCTCCCGACGCGTGCGTCTCCACCGGCTGACGTGCGCGTTGGCCATCGAGCGCCGCACGTACGCGAGCGGGTCTCCCGTCTTCTGCTGGACATAGGACCAGCGCGAACCGATCTTCTCGAGCACGGTCTGCACCAGGTCCGCGGCGTCGTGCGGGTTGCCGGTGAGCGCGTGGCCGTAGCGCAGCAAGCCGGGCAGGCTGGCTTCGACGAAGTCGCCGAACTCGGCGAATACCCTGGGCTCGGCCGCCGCCCGCGCGCCCGCGACCCACGTCGGTTCTCCCCCCGAGATGACCGGTGCCGCTGCCGTCACCAAATCGCCCCCTCCCCGGATGAGATCGCCGCGCACCGCGTCCTCGTCATCCCCCACACGCATGGCAGCCCCCGCAGGTTGTCCAGCTCTCGCGACTACTTTCCGTGAACGTTCACGCGATTTCAGCGCACGGAGAGCGACTCGGGCAGCTTCAACGAACCGTCCGCGCCTGATGGGAAATCGTGTACCGCGACCACAGCGTTTCGCGGGATGGGGCCGTAGATGTGCGGAAAGAGGATCCCGTCGGGGTGCGGCGGGGCGCCCTCCTCCCAGACCACGCGCGCGTCGACCCGCGTGGGGTCGATCTCGAGCAGCAGGAGGTCGGTGCGGCCGCGGTAGATCGCGTTCGCGGGCAGGCTGACGGTGCCGGGGTCGGAGCAGTGGATGAACCCGATTTCGGCGAGCGAAGGTGCGGTGTATCCGCCGGCCTCGGGCACGGCGGCCCACTCGTCGCGGGAACAGATGTGCAGGATCACCCCGACGATCGTGCCACCGCAGGGGCGTGTCGAGGTATGGGTTTACCCGGTGAGCGGGTGTGACTTCGGCGCTGCGATCAACGCTGTGGAAGTTCGGCGTCGAACTTCCACAGCGTCCGGTCGAATCAGCGAATCGTGAGCTGGCGGCCGATGAGGCCGTCGCGTGCGCGGCGCTCGGTGGCGTTGAGCGGCTCTGCTTCGAGCGACTTCAGCGCCTCCTCGAGCCGGGCGCCGAGCTGGTCCTTGGGTTCGGCCCATTCCCGCGCGTGCGCCTCGGGGTCGAGGTCCCACACCGGGACGAGCAGGCCGTGGGCGCGGAACGAACCCGCGTACCGCGTGCCCTCGCCGAGGCCCAACGTGCCCGCCGCGGACAGGCGCGCAAGCGCTTGCAGCAGCAGGTTCTCCGGTTCGGGACGGACCCAGCGCAGGTGCGCCTTCTCGCCGGCGAGCACCCAGTACGCACCGGCGCCGAGGCGTTCGGTGGGCATGATGGCGGCGTTGGCGCGCTCGAGGGACACCGCGACGTCGCCGCTCGCGTCCGCGTCCTCGGGCAGCCACCAGCCGAAGTCGCTGTGGAGCGTGAGCTCGAGCTCGGCGGCGGGCGCGAGCAGGTCCTGCAGGCGGTTGTGCTCGTCCGGGTCGGTCGGGGTGGTCGTGTCGGGGACGGACAGGACGTCACCCGGCTTCGCGTCGAGCACCCAGCGGAGTGACCGGCCGAGGTCGCGGCTGATGTCCGACGACCGCGTCTGCACCTGCAGCCCGAGGTAGCGCTGCCCGTCGGACCGGACGAACGCCGCGGCCGCCATGGGCAGCACGGTGCCGAGGGTGACGTCGCCGCCTTCGGCGAGCGTGAGCTTCGCCGTGGCCGACGGCACGAACTCGCGCAACGCGATCAGCTCCGGCTCCGCGGCCAGACCTTCGAAGGGCTGCCCGACGAAAACGTCGCGCACCTTCGGTTTGCGGTCCGGCTTGGGACCCTTCTTCCGCGCGCCTTTACCCACTTCAGCCTCCTCAAAGCTCGACGCCAGACGCTATCGAAGCGGGGGCCGTGAGGGGCGCCCGGGTTACTGATCCGGCCAAAAGCACGCCGCCCCCTACGCGGCGCGTAACTGTTGTTACGAAGCCATTCGGCCGTGGCTGTGGTCGGATTGGTAACGATCGGCGCAGTAGAGTCGGCTCGTGTTCGACGCTTCCGATCCCGCCTTCCTCGCCGACCCGTACCCCGCGTTCGCCGCGCTGCGCGCCGAGGGCGAGGTGCACCACCACGATGGGCTCGACCTGGCGATCACCGTTTCGCACGCCGCTTCGGCCGCCGTGTTGCGCCACCGCGGGCTGGGCCGGATCTGGACGGACGCGCAGCCGCTGGAGCGGTTCGCGTCGTTCAACCTGCTGCACCGCAACTCGTTGCTGGAGAACGAACCGCCGGCCCACACGCGGCTGCGGCGCGTGATCGCGGGCGAGTTCGGGCGGGGCCACGTGCAGCGGTTGCGGCCGATGGTCGCGCGGCTCGCTTCGTCCATGGTGGACACACTGGCGGGCAAGATCGAGGCCGACGGTAGCGCTGACCTGCTGGAACACCTCGCGCAGCCGTTGCCGGTGGCCGTGATCGCGGAGCTGCTCGGCATCCCCGTCGAGGACGGGCCGCGGCTGGTGGCGTGGAGCAACGCGATCGTGAAGATGTACGAGTTCGGCCTGCCCGAAGCCGGCCGCGACGCCGCCGAGCAGGCCGCGGCCGACTTCGTCGCATACCTGCGCTCGGTGGTCAGCGGGACGCCGGGCGGGATCGTCGCCGACCTGGTGGCCAGCGAGCTCACGCCGGACGAGGTCGTGGCCACGGCCGTGCTCCTGCTGATGGCGGGCCACGAGGCGACGGTGAACGTGATCGGCAACGGGGTGCTCGCGCTGCTGACCCACCGGTCGGAGTGGGAACGACTTGGGTCGGACCCAAGTTTGCTCGACTCGGCTGTGGAAGAACTGATCCGGTTCGACGCACCGCTGCAGCTGTTCGAGCGCACGGCCACGGAGGATGTGGACATCGCCGGGTACCGGGTGGCGCGCGGCACGAAGATCGGCGCGCTGCTGGGTGCCGCGGCGCGGGATCCTCGGGTGTTCGATTTGCCGGACGTGCTGGACATCGGGCGCTCGCCGAACGCGCATCTCGGTTTCGGGATGGGGATCCACTACTGCGTGGGCGCGCCGCTCGCGCGGGTGGAGATCGCGGCGGCGCTGTCAGCACTGTCCACCCGACTGCCGGGGCTGCGTCTGGCGGCCGAGCCGGAGCGGCGGCCGGAGTTCGTGATCAGGGGGTTGAGGACGTTGCCGGTGACGGTTTGATCGGTTCTTGGCTGGCCGGGCGCTGGCTAGGTCGTGCTGGTCGGGCGGGTCAGGATGATTCGGCGGGTCGGATCGGGTCCTGCTGGTCGGGCGGGTCGGGTCCGGCTGGCCAGGTGCTCCGGTCGAGCCGGGTGGTCTGATTTCCCCGGCCGGATCGGCCGGCTCGGCAGGCCAGCCAGGCGCGTGGACCTGGTCGCTCGAATCGGTCGGCCGGGCTGGTCGGCCGGGCTAGTCGGTCGGCCGGGCTAGTCGGTCGGCCGGGTTGGTCGGCCGGGTTGGTCGGTCAGGTCGGCCAGCCGGCTGGTCGGGGTCAGGCGGGGCTGGTCGGCCGGGTCAGCGGAGGCCGGCGAAGAGATCGTCTTCGTGGGTGTCCGGGGTGCTGCCGACGAGGTGGTACTCCTCCCAGGGCCAGGCGGCGCGTTCGACGTCGCGGGAGTGGTGGAAGAACGGGTGGGCCGGGTCGGCCTGGGTGGCGTGGGCTTTGAGGGCGCGGTCGCGGGTGTCGAAGTACTGCTCGCAGCGGATTCTGGTGGTGGCATGGAGGCGGTCCGGCTGAAGCTCGTCGAGGACCGGGCCCATTTGTGACTCGAGGCCGGCGGCGAGGGTGGCGTCGTGCATGGCCTGGAACCACGCGCGGCTGAGGGTGGCTTGGTAGTAGAGCTTGCGTGGGGTGCCGTCGTCGGTGGCGGCGAAGGCCGCGCGGGTGACTTCGTGGGTCCGGATGTGGTCGAGGTGTGGATAACCGCCGGTCTCGTCGTAGGTGATCACGACCTGTGGACGGAATTCGCGGAGCAGGTCTTCGAGGGGCTTCGCGGCGTCCTCAATGGACAGTTTCGCGAAGCAGCCTTCGGGTAGCGGCTGGTCGAGGCCTGAGTCAACGTGGCCCAGGAACTGTTGACGCACACCGAGAATCTCCGCAGCGGCGGCCATTTCGCGGCGACGGACGGCGGGTAGGTCCCTGTGGATGGCCGGGGTGTCCAAGGCTGGGTTGAGCACATCGCCGCGCTCGCCGCCGGTGCAGGTGGCCACGAGGACGTCGACGCCTTCCGCGGCGTAGCGGGCGAGGGTGGCGGCGCCCTTGCTGGATTCGTCGTCGGGATGGGCGTGGACGGCGAGCAAGCGCAGGGTCATAAGTGTCCCTTCGGCGTTAGTTAGGTCGGACCTAAGATTAGGTTGGGCCACTTTACTGGGTCAAGCACAAATTTAGGTCGGCCCTAGTATGCTGACCGGGTGAGCCTCAGGGAGCAGAAGAAACTCGAGACCAGGCAGAACATCTCGCACGCGGCGACGCGGCTGTTCATCGCGCGGGGATTCGAGGGGGTGACGATCGCCGACGTCGCGGAGGCGGCGCGCGTCGCGAAGATGACCGTGACCAACCACTTCGGGCGCAAGGAGGACCTGGTCTTCGACATCCGCAACGACTTCGTCGACTGGCCGGCGAAGCTGGTGCAGCAGGCGCCGTCGCGCACGCCGTTCGCGGCAGTGCGCGACGGGTATTTCGCGGCGCTCGACGAGCGGAGTGCGCTGCTGGGGTTCGCGGGGATCGAGTTCGTCGGGATGGTGCGCGGAAGCGTGACGCTGATGGCCGCGCTCGCGCAGATGCACCTCGACCGGGAACAGCAGCTCGCCGCCGTCCTGCCGGAGCCCGAGTCCCCCATCCTCGCGCGCACGACGGCGGCCCACCTGACCTCGGTGCTGCGGCTGCTCTTCGACGAGACCTGGGACCTCACCTACGCCGGCGACAACAACCTGGTCCCCAAACTGCGCGACGCGGCGACGAAGGCATTCGGACAGCTCGAACCAGCGCTCGGCTGAGGCTCAACGAGTGCCGTCGGCCTGACAACAGATGCAGCACCGAACCCCGCGCCGAGACCAAGGCCCAGCGACGCTCAGCGAGCAGCCCCGACTGGGCGGGCGTTGTGCAGCTCCGGTTCGGGGGCGCCGTCGATCTTGAGGACGCGGAGGGTGCGCAGGCGGCCGGGGGCGATGGGCATCAGGAGATCGGAGAAACGGCGGATGACGAGGGCCGTGGTGATCGCCAGCGCGGCGGCCGTGAGGTCGGTGAGGGCGACGAGGACGACGCTGTCGGCCATCGCCTGGACGCCCGGGCGCAGGCGCCAGATGATCGTGACCGCGAGGAGCACCCAGTTGGCGAGCCAGGTGGCCCACCAGACCAGGACGAGGCGGGAGGGCTTGGGGCGTTCGTCGCGGGGGCGGCGGAGGACTGCGTGTTCCAGTTCGCTCACCACGGACAGCGCCATGGGCAGGTTTGCGATCGGCACGAGCACGCCGACGAGCACCTGCCACACGGGACGCGCGGGCTCGACGCCGGCCTCGTCAGCGGCGGCGTGGCGGGCGACGAGCAGCCACCACACCGCCAGTCCGGCCGGGAGCAGCGAAAGAATGGTGGTCAGCAGGCCGGCGGTGACGACGAACGCGTCGGAGAAGCCGACCACCGACGTGCTCAGCGCGGAGTCGCGGCTCTGCACCAGCAGGGCGTAGCGCCAGATCTCCGAGCCCGCCGCGGCGAGCGCGAGGACCACGAACGTCCACAGGATGGTGTTCAGGCTCTGCGCCAGGACGGGGATGCGGTCGATCGCGCGCACAGCGCCGGACGCGGTGCCGGGCACGGTCGTCGGGCGGCGCCAGACGAGGTTCGGGAAGCCCCAGCGCGGCGGGGTCGGGTAGGACGGCGGGCCGGTGTACGGCGTGGCCGCCACCGCGCGCCGGCGCGTGACCGAGCCGGGTGGGGGCGAGGCGACCCACTTCAGGCGCGGACGTTGCCGCGGGTGCGCCGGATGCTCCGGCCCGGTGCGGTGCACCTGGCCCTGCGGGGCCGCGGTGAACGGGCGGGCCGCGGCAGACAACGGCGGGTACTGGGGCTGCTGCGCGGGGGCTGCGAATCCCGGGTGATGGCCGGCGTCGGCCGGGTAGGCGCCTGCGCCGGGCGCCGGGTAGCTGCCAGCCTGCGAGTACCCGCCGGCATGGCTCGGGCCAGCCGGCCCAGCGCCGCTCGCGGAGTGAGGCGCCCTGGGGTACGGATCCGAGGCTCCCGCGGGCGAGCCGGCACCACCAGCCGACTGCGCACCAAAACCCGGCGCAGAGTGAGGCACCCCGGCGTACGCATCCGAAGCGCCCGCGGGTGAGTTAGGGCCACCAGCCGACATACCAAAACCCGGCACGGCGGCCTGGCCCGATGCGCCCGGTGAACCAGGACCACCGACCGGCGGCGGACCAAAACCCTCCCCGGGCTTAGGCACCGCGGCGTACGCATCCGAAGCGCCCGCGGCCGAGCCAGCACCATCGACCGGCGCGCCGCATGGCGCCCCAGACGGCGAGTCCGAGACGCCAGCAGGTGAACCAGGACCACCAGCCGCCTGCGCACCAAAACCCTGCCCGGACTGAGGCACCCCGGCGTACGGATCCGAAGCGCCCGCGGGTGAGTTGGGGCCATCAGCCGGCCCACCAAAGCCCGGCACGGTGGCCTGGCCCGAGGCGCCCGGCGAGCCAGCGCCATCAGCCGGCCCACCAAAGTCCTGCCCGGACTGTGGCACCCCCGCCTGCGGGTCTGAGCCGCCGGCCGGGGCACCGAACCCCGGCACCCAGCCGTCAGGAGAAGACTCGCCCTGCCAAGGCGGGTACTGCGGCCAGCCCGCGCCGCCCTGAGGGCCCGCGGGGTGGGCGGGTCCCGGGGGGACGGGGGGCTGGGCCGGTGGCATCCGTCAGATGACCTCGGGTTCGGCGCCCGCGGTTTCGCTCACCATGGGGCGGCCCTCGCGGGCCCAGGAGCCCATGCCGCCGGCGACGTTGACGGCGTCCCAGCCGCTGGCGTTGAGCCAGGCGGTGGCGCGGGCCGAGCGGCCGCCGCTGCGGCAGATGACGTAGACGGGCTGGTCGTCAGGGAGCTCGGAGAGCTCGTCGACGCGCGCGGGCAGCTCGCCGAGGGGGATGTGGACGGCGCCGGGCGCGTGGCCGGCGGCCCACTCGTCGTCCTCGCGGACGTCCAGCAGGGCGACGCCGTCCGTCGGCAGGTCACGGACCTCGGCGGTCGGCAGTTCAGCGGGGCTCACCACAGTTCCATGCTCCCATGTCCAGGCGTTGTACGCGTGTGAGGAACCAGACGCTAGCCCCCGTACTCGGCGCGCAGCTCCGCGGCCAGGGGATCCAGCTTGCGGTTCGCGAAGCGCACGTACAACGCGGTGATGACGAACGTCGTCAGGAACTGCGCCAAGCCCAGCACCAGACCCACGGTGATGTTGCCCCACAGGCGCGCGCTCATGAACGCGTGCGCGTAGTCCGCGAGGAGCACGTAGAGCAGGTACCAGGCCAGGAACGCCGCCGACATCGGGAACACGAACCCGCGCCGACGCCGGCGCAGCTGCTGGAACTCGGGCGTCGCCTGCACGTGCTCCCAGTCGACGTCCGCTTCGGTGCGTTCCACGGCGCCCCTCCCGACAACGACACCACCACGACCAATTACGAAGATCTTGCGCCCCGGAAAGGCTGACGCGACCTCGTCGAATCGGGTGATTGAGGAGCAACTCCGAGTGACCCCGAGTGACCTACTTGCGGTGCCGGCCCCGCCCGGCGCGTGCCTTGTCCTCCGCCTGGCCGAACCGCGCGACGGCCCGGTCCCGCATGAGGCCGAGCGGGTCGGGGGCGTGCAGGCGCAGCATGATGTCGTTGACCAGCTCCGGCCGCCCGTAGCGGGTCAGGCGGCTGACCACGTACGTCGTGATGAACGCCGCCGGCACCGAGATCAGGCCCGGCTGGCTCGTGTACCAAGGCGCTTCGAAGCTCGCGTAGCCGGCCGCGATGTCGACGCCCAGCGCGGCCAGCACCAGCCCGCCGCCGACGAGCATGCCCGCCAGCGCGCCGGGCCAGCTGAGCTTGCGCCACCAGATGCCGAGCAGCAGCAGCGGGCTGAACGTCGAGGCCGCCAACGCGAACGTCAGGCCGATCGACAGCGAGATGTCTTCCGTGCGCAACAGGAACGCCAGGCCGAGGGGACACAGCGCGACGATGGCCGTGCCCACCTTGAAGTCCTTGACGCGCCCCGGAAGCAGGTCCGTGGACACCACGCCGGCCACGCTCACCAGCAGCCCCGACGAGCTCGACAGGAACGCCGCGAACGCGCCCGCCGCCACGATCGCCGCGAGGATCTGGCCCGCCACGCCCGGCACCATCGCCGACGGCAGCATCAGCACGGCCGCGTCGGTGTTGCCCGTGACGAGCAGCTGCGGCACGTACATCCGCGACAGCGCGCCCAGCATCGTCGGGAACAGGTAGAACAGCCCGAGCAGCAGCAGCACGTGGACGGTCGTGCGGCGCGCGGCCTTGCCGTCGGGATTGGTGTAGAAGCGCACCAGCACGTGGGGCAGGCCCATGGTGCCGAGGAACAGCGCGAAGATCAGCGAGTACGTCTGGAGCAGGTCGGTGATCTTGCCGGACGCTGGGTGCAGCCACGCGTCGTTGGACGCCGGCGCGTCGCTGATCACCGGCACCGGCGTGCCCGCGGCGAACTTGAGTGTGGTGCCCTTCTCGACCGTGTGCGGGACCAGCGGCGACCAGCGCGCCACGCCGCGCGCGGGGCCGTCGTCGATGCGGCCGTCGGCGTAGAAGTAGGTCTCGGTCGAGACCTTCACCGTCACGTCGGTCTGCACCGAAACCGTGGTGTCCTGGGTGAACACGGGCGGGGCCGGCGAGCCGAGCGAGCGCACGCCGCCGGGGCCGCCGCCGCTGAAGAACACCATCCACAGCACGAAAGTCGGCACGGAGATCGCGAACAGCTTGAGCCAGTACTGGAAGGCCTGGACCACCGTGATCGCGCGCATGCCGCCGGCGATCACGTTGATCCCCACCAGAATCGTGACCACGACCGCGCCCACCCACGCGGGCACGGGCAGGATCGACGCGAGCGTGAGCCCCGCGCCCTGCAGCTGCGGGACCATGTAGAGGATGCCGATGAACACGACGAACGCCGTCGCGAAGCGGCGCAGCCCCAGCGAACCGAGGCGCATCTCCACGAAGTCCGGCAGCGTGTACGCGCCCGAGCGGCGCAGCGGCGCGGCGACGAAGAGCATCAGCGCGAGGTAGCCGGCGGTGAAACCGATCGGATACCAGGTGGCGTCGGCGCCTTCCTTGAGCACGATGCCCGCGACGCCCAGGAACGACGCCGCCGACAGGTACTCACCCGAGATCGCCGCGGCGTTGCGGCGCGAACGGACCGTTCGCCTGGCGACGAGGAAATCGTGTGTGCTGGTGGCCGAACGCGACGAGCGGTACCCGAGGTAGTACGTCGCGAGGGCGACCAGCACGACGCCGGTCAACGCCCACGGGTTCAGCTGCACGGCTGGAATCCTCGCACGAGCCCGCGGGCCGGTGATGCCCCGCCACCGGGGCTTTCCCGTCCGCGGCGGTCAGTTTTCGATCATGTCCACGAAGTCGCGCTCGTGGCGCTCGGCGAGCCGGTTGTACCAAAGGCCCACCGCGAACAGGAACGGGAACGGCAGCAGCCCGAGCACGAGCCACGGGATCGGGATGCCGATCACCGTGAACCGCGCGACGGCGGGCAGCAGGTAGAACAGCACCGGCATCGCGCCGAGCACCAGCAGCACCAGCAACGCGAGCAGCACGGCCGTGCGCAGCTGCACCTTCACCAGGTCGCGGACCAGCAGCTTTCCCCAGCTGGTCTGCTCCTCCAGCTCCACGCGCGCCCGCATCCGGCCCGCCGACTGGCGCGGGTCGGCCAGCACCACGCGCTGGCGCTTCGGCTTCTCGTGCGCGGGCTCGGCCGGGCGCAGCGGCTCGGGCGCCGGTGGCACCGGCTCCACGACCGCGCTGTCCTCGGGCACGCGACCCAGCGTGGGGTCCGGTTCGCGGACCCCGTTGGCCAGGCGGTGGTACGGGTCGTCGGGCGCGGACACGGGCTCAGCCGCCGCGGCCGGAGCCGACGAGCCGGTCCTTCAGCGCTCGCGTGTGCCGACGGCTGACCGGCAGCACCTTCTCCTCGTTGCCGATCACGACCTGGTAGCCGCCCTGGCCCATCCGCAGCTCCGTGATCAGCGGCAACGCGACCAGGAACGACCGGTGGATGCGCACGAACCCGGCCTTCTCCCAGCGTTCCTCGAGCTGGGCCAGCGGGATGCGCACCAGGTGGCTGCCTTCGGTGGTGAACAGCCGGGCGTAGTCGCCCTGGGCCTCCACCCACCGCACCGACGAACGCGGGATGAGCTTGGTGGTGCCGGCGAGCTCGACGGGGATGACCTCGTCGTCGTTCTTCACCGGCTCCCCCGCGCGCTGCCCGGGCGGCGGCGACGCGGCCGCGGCCAGCTTCTCGCGCACGCGCGAGACGGACCGGTCGAGGCGGTCCTGCTGGAACGGCTTGAGCACGTAGTCGACGGCACCGAGGTCGAACGCGTTCACGGCTTCCTCGGCGTGGCCCGTGACGAACACCAGGATCGGCGACGGGTTCATCGCCGCGATCACGCGCGACATCTCCATGCCGGACAGGCCGGGCATGTCGATGTCGGCGAACACGGCGTCAACCGTCGGCAGGCCCTGCGCGCGCCGGGCGACGAGCTCGGGGTCGTCGTGGGAGAACAACCGCAGCGCGTCGGAGGCGTCCGACGCCTTGAAGACGCGGTGGATGTGCGGGTTGTTCCTCAGGCCGTGGGTCAGTTCGTCAAGCCCGTTGAGCTCGTCGTCCACCGCCAGGACGATGAGCTTCCGGGTGTCTTCATGAGCACTCACAGTGAGTCGCATCCTGCCCATTGCCGAGTGCAATGTCCAGCCCCGTCCGGCTCATCCGCCCGTCGGGGAAAGCCGACGCCCCCTTTGCCCCATTCCTGGTCACGGGCGCGGCACAGTGCCGTGCGACGGGTGCGGCCAACCGGGCTAGTACCGGACGCGCACGGGTGTCCGGAGGTCACAAACCGAAGCGGGCCCACGCCGCCTTGGTGGTCACCGCGTCGAGCACCGCGCTCGCCGCCGCGGGCGCGCCGATGCCGAGGCGCGCGAGCAATGGCTTCTTCGGCTCGGCGACGGAGATCTCCGCGTCCGGGTACCGCTCGGTGACGATCTGGCGCAGCGAGCCGAGGCCGTCGATCAAGCCGAGGTCGAGCGCCTTCTGCCCGAGCCAGACGTCACCGGTGAACAGATCCTCGGTGTCGGTGAGCCGACCGCCGCGGCGCTCCTTGACCCAGTCGACGAACAGCTCGTGGAGCTGGGTGTGCATCTTCTTCAGCCACTCGACGTCCTCGGGCTTCTCCGGGCTGAACGGGTCGAGCCGCGACTTGTTCGCGCCCGCCGTGTGCAGCCGGCGCTCGATACCGAAGCGCTCCAGCAGGCCCGTGAACCCGAAGCCGCCGCTGATCACGCCGATGGAACCGACCATCGACGTGCGGTGGGCGAAGATCTCGTCGGCGGCGCACGCGAGCCAGTAGCCGCCGGACGCCGCGACGTCCTCGGCGAAGGCCAGCACAGGCACCTTCTTCTCGTCGGCCAGCTGGCGGATGCGCTCCGCGACCAGGCCCGACTGCGTCGGCGCGCCGCCCGGCGAGTTGATCAGCAGCGCCACCGCCTTGAGCCGGTCGTGGCCGAACGCCCTGGTCAGCGCCGACTCGACGGTCGCCAGGTTGATCGAGCCACGCGCCAGCGGCGAAGGCGAAGGCGTGATCACGCCGTGCAGCTTCACCACCGCGACCACGTCCTTGCGCTCGACACGGTCGCCGAGCACGGGCAGGCGGGACGTCAGCTTCTCGGTAACGCTCATGCCGCCAGGCTAGCCATGTCAGAGGGCAGGCAGCATTCCCGAACGCGATCCGTTCACACCGTTGTGCTCGACCTCGTCGTCCTCGGGCCCGCCCTGGGCCGGCACGTCGGCCGAGTAGTCGGGCATGTTCGGGCGCACGCCGAGCTTGAACTTCGGCACGCGCAGCGTCACCTTCATGCCGGCGCCGGGCGCGGTGTCGACGGTGAGCGCGTAGTCCTCGCCGAACACCTGGCGCATGCGCTGGTTGATGTTGCCGAGGCCGACGTGGGCGCCGGTGCGGTGCGCGTTCTTCAGGTCGGTGAGCGCGCGCGGGTCCATGCCGATGCCGTCGTCCTCGACGCTGATCAGGGCCTCGGTGCCGTAGTCCTGCGCGATCACGGTGACGCAGCCGCCGCTGGGCTTGCTGGCCAGGCCGTGTTTCACCGCGTTCTCCACCAGCGGCTGGATGATCAGGAACGGCACGACCACGCTCAGCACCTCGGGCGCGATCTTCATGCGCACCTCGAGGCGGCCGCCGAAGCGCGCGTTCTCGATCGTGAGGTAGCGGTCGATGTTGCGCAGCTCCTCGGCCAGCGTGGTGTACATGCCGGAGGTGCGGAACGAGTAGCGCGTGAAGTCCGCGAAGTCCTGAAGCAGCTCGCGCGCCTCTTCGGGGTCCGTGCGGATGAGCGCGGAGATCGTGTTCAGCGCGTTGTAGACGAAGTGCGGCGAGATCTGCGCGCGCAGGGCCTTGATCTCGGCCTGCTGCAGCTGGTTGCGCGACTCTTCCAGCCGGGCCAGCTCGAACTGCGTGCAGACGAACTGCGCCACGGCTTCGGCCATCTGCACGAGCTTGCCGCGCGTGCGCCCGACGACGATCAGCGTCGCCTCCGCCGTGCCCTCGACCAGGATCGGCACGATGGCGGCGGTCTTCATCTTGCAGGTACCGCGGTGGTTGCACGGCATCCGGTTGTGGTCGGCGACGGCGCGGCGGTGCTTGCGCAGCGCGGTGCCGATGTCGTCGACGAGGTCGAGGTAGTGGTCGGTGGCCTCGCCGGCCCAGGACAGGAGCGTGCCCTCACTGTCGGTGATCCCCACGGCGAGGCAGTCGAGCACTTCGAGCAGCTCGGCTGTCATGCGGTTGGCGGCCTCTTCGTCGAGCCCGGCCCGCAGGTTCGGCGTGGCCTTCGACATCCGGTGCACGGCCTGCAGCACGGCGTCCTGGATCACGCCCTTGGGCCGGCGCACCTTGAAGAGCAGCACGAGCACGATGACCGCGAGCACACCGGCCAGCGCCCACGGAACGACCTGCGCGAGGGGGAAGGCGGACACGACGTCCATGCTCTGCGCTCGACCGACCGGGTGCAAGGCTTGCTCCCCACTTTCTGTCCAGTTGTGACGACCGAGGGTGGCTGAACCCTACCGAGCGGCGGGCCAGGGCCGCACGGTCACTCCCTGCGACGGCCATCGGGCCGGCTTTCGTCCGTTTGGCCCAGCGCTCCCACGGCGCGAACGGACCCGTCGTGCGGACGGTTCGCGGAGCCCGGGCCCGGCGTTACTTGAGCAGGCGCGACATCCGGCGGTCGGCCAGGGGTTTGCCGCCCGTCTGGCAGGTCGGGCAGTACTGGAACGACTTGTCGGCGAAGGAGATCTCGCGGATGGTGTCGCCGCAGACCGGGCAGGGCAGGCCGGTGCGGGCGTGCACGCGCAGGCCCGAGCGCTTCTCGCCCTTGAGCATCGCGGCTTTCTGGCCGACGGAGCGCTGCACGGCGTCGCTCTCGATGTCGTGGATGGCGGCGGCCAGCGTCTCCAGCGCGCCCTCGTCGAGCTTGCCGACGGTGGCGTACGGGGAGAGCTTGGCCTTGTGCATGATCTCGTCGGAGTAGGCGTTGCCGATGCCGGCGATGAGCGACTGGTCGGTGAGCGCCCACTTCAGCCGCGTGCCCTTGCCGGCGAACAGCTCGCGCAGCTGCGACGCGTCGAGCGACAACGCGTCGGGTCCCAGGCGCGCGACGCTCGGGATCTCGTTCGGGTCGTGGACGATCCAGACGGCGAGGCCCTTCTTCGTGCCGGCCTCGGTCAGGTCGAAGCCGGGGCCGGCCGCCGCGTTGAGGTGCACGCGCAGCGAGATCGGGCCCTTGCCGGGCTTCAACGGGGTGGGCGAAAGCTGGTCGGACCAGCGCAGCCAGCCGGCGCGCGCGAGGTGCACGACGAGGTGCAGGTCGCCGAGGACCACGTCGAGGTGCTTGCCGTGGCGCGTGGCACCGGTGATTTCGCGACCGTGCAGCTCGGTGTAGGGCGGCACGGCCGTCTTCAGGACGCTGAGCGAGGCGACGTCGATCCGGAACACCGTGGAGCCCACGGCGTGTTCGCGCAGGTGGTGGGCCAGTGCTTCGACCTCGGGCAGCTCGGGCATGGCACCAGTCTTGCTCGTGATGCCCGAATCGGCCAGGTGCCGTTGTCCGGCAGCCTTGTTCGACAGCCCTATTCGACCGGGTGCAGAGGTCCGTCGAAATCAGGCAGCGAGTGCTTCTGGATCGTCTTCGTGATCCGCTTGACCTCGCCCGACACCGTGAACATGCCCCGGATCGTGCCGACCCAGCGCTCCGACGGCCGGTCGCCCGTGACGTCGCCCTCGGTCTCGGCGACGACCGTCCACGGCCGGCGCAGGATCCAGCGCAACGGGAAGAACAGCAGCACCAGCAGGATCGCGAGGAACACCCACGCCGGCACGCGCACCTGGTCCGGTGTCCAGATCACGAGCACCACGGCCAGGAACGCCGTGACCAGGAGCATGGCGATGCCCGGCGTGTAGCTGCCGGCCACGTCGTGTTCGAAATCGTCCGCGGTGGCGGGCGCACGCCACTCCATCTGGGCTCGGACCACCCAGTCGCGGCCGTCTTCGCCGCGCACCAGCCGGTTCATCCTGTTGCCTCCCGGGCGACGCTCGAGTCGCTCAACGCTACCGTGACGGCGCCCGTCAGCGCGAGGTGGTCACGGAGCGTGGCGCGAGGTTTGCCCGGTTTTCGCTGCTCAGGGAGCCGACGGTGAATCGGGTTCGGCCGAACCGGTGACATCCGAGGGGGTCACGTCTCCCGAGTCCTGGGACGTCGTGTCCGTCTCGGACCGGGTCTCGGACTGCGTGGATTTGGTCGGAGCGGACTTCGAGGATGATCCGGGCTTCTCCGGGACGGTGTCGCCCGGCGTCGGCGTGGTCGTGACCGTCGGCGGAAGGTAGGTCTCCGGCGGGGGCACGTACGTGAACGACGGCGGCGGCACGAACGACGGCGGGTACGAGGTCCGCGTGGTGCTGTAGGGGCCGTCGATCGTCGGGTCGTCGCACGGGTCGCCCGACGTCAGGTCCGGCTCGGTGTCGGCGCGGGAGTCCGTGGAGTTCTCGCTCGACATCGGGGAGTGCGACGGGCTGCCGCCGGGGAGGTCGTCGCGGGGCGAACTGTCGGACGGCTGCCCGGCACCGGTTCCGGCGACGGGCCGGCCCGGGATCTTCGGCACGTCGTTGACGCCCAGGTGCGAGGCGATGGTGTGGGCCGACGAGCGCTGCGGCCGCGCGGCGCCGTGCAACTGGCCGGTCGCCACACGCGGACCGTGCTGCACCTGCGGCGGCGGCTGCTGAGCCGGCGGCGCGGGCGGCTGCAACGCCAGCTCCGGCGCGCCGCCCTGGAGCCCGACGTCCTGCATCGGGTGCGTACCGAACATGAGCGGACCGGTCGTGAACCCGGCGACACCCGCGGCGGCCGTCGACGCGAGCGCGAGGCCCACCTTGACCTTCGAGCCGAACAGCACGCTCTTCACCGTGGTGACGACGCCCGTCGCCTTGCCGATGCCCACGAGCGCGGGCACTGCGACCACGATCACCTCGGCGTGCGCCCGCAGCGAGGAACACACGTCGCGCAGCTCGTCCTGCTTCGCGCGGCACGAGGCGCACCCCAGCAGGTGCGCCTTGATCCGCTCGGCTTCGGCACCCGTGACGCTGCCGGCGGTGAAGCCGCCCATCTTCTCGACGACCGAACGGCACGTCTCGGGTCCGCGGTTCACCGAAAGGTGCGCCTGCAGATACGCCGCCCGCAGGCCCTGACGCGCGCGGCGGGCGAGCGCCGCCGTCGCGTTGGCCGAAAGCCCGAAGTGCGGCGCGACCATGGCGGGCTGCTCACCCTCGACCTCGGTCTGCCACAACACCGTGCGCCAGCGCTCGGGCAAGCTCGTGAACGCCGTGGTGATCAACGTGTGCTCGGCGGTGCGCGCATTGGTGTCGGCACCGGCGCCGGCGCGGAACGTCAGCTCGTCATCGGTCACCGGCACATCGCGGCGCGCCCCGTGCCACTCCCACGACACCCGGCGCGCGACCGTCAGCAGATACGCGCGGACGTAGTCACGCGGGCCCGAGCCGCGCCGCAGCGCCTGCAGCACCCGGAAGAACGTCTCGGCCGTGATGTCCTCGGCCTCGGAACTGTCCGACGCCAGGCTCTGCGCCAATCTCCGCACCGCCGCCGCGTGGAGCTCGAACAGCTGCCCGAACGCCGCGTCTTCCCCATTGCGGAGCCGCTGAAGAAGTGCCTGCTCGTCGGATTCCGAGGCCGCTGGTGGCGGCGCCGTGCCCAGCTCGGTCATCCGGCAAGGCACCTCCTCCCCCGAAGGACTCACCACTCGGTCGAATGGGGACACCATACGGAGCGAAAAGCCCGTCGTCACCCCTTGTACGCCCGATGTGACACCGAAGCACCGAGTCGAAGCACGTCACAGGGCGCGAAGGCCCAAGGCGGACCCCCCGAAAGTGGCTCTCACCCCTCGGTATAGAGTTACCTCAACACCGAGCAACAAGCGGTCAACGCGGATGTAGCGCAGCTGGTAGCGCATCACCTTGCCAAGGTGAGGGTCGCGGGTTCGAATCCCGTCATCCGCTCGGTCCAGGGGCCACTGTGTCTGCGGAAAGCGCAGACCCGGTGGCCCTCGCCATGTCTCCCGGGGGCCGAGCCCCCGGACCCCCGCGGTGCCATCGGTGACGAATCCTGCATGGCTGGGTGGGGGGAGCTACTGCGCGGAGCGCAGTGCTCGTGGTGGGACGGACGCGTTGTTGAGGTGCGGCCGGGAGGCGCTGCGCGGCCGAGGTGGGTGGTGAGAGACCTGCGTTGGGGAGTTGCGGGTCGGAGGCGCTGCGCGGTTGAGGCGAGCGGTGAGACGAGCGCGCGGGCCGAGGTGCGGGGTGACCGTTGTTCGCGCGGCCGACGTGAGTGGTGAGACGGCTGCGTTGGTGCGGTGCGGGTGAGATGCGTGCGGCAGTTGCGGAGTGACCGTTCCCCTGCGCGGCCGAGTGGAGTGGTGAGAGACCTGCGCTGGCAAGTTGCGGGTGAGGCGCTGCGCGGTTGAGGTGCGCTGGTGAGACGAGCACCCGGAGCAAGTTGCGGGTGGCTGACCTTCGCGCAGTGGCCGGGTTGAGTGGTGAGAGACCTGCGCTGGCGAGTTGCGGGTGAGGCGCTGCGCGGTTGAGGTGCGCTGGTGAGACGAGCACCCGGAGCAAGTTGCGGGTGGCTGACCTTCGCGCAGTGGCCGGGTTGAGTGGTGAGAGACCTGCGCTGGCGAGTTGCGGGTGAGGCGCTGCGCGGTTGAGGTGCGCTGGTGAGACGAGCACCCGGAGCAAGTTGCGGGTGGCTGACCTTCGCGCAGTGGCCGGGTTGAGTGGTGAGACGGCTGCGTTGGTGCGGTGCGGGGCAGGGGCGCTGAGGGAGCGCGGGGCCGGCGGGCCAGGCGCTCGGGCTGAGCGCGGTGGCCGAGCGTGCTCCCAACCGGCGGCGGCTGCCATGCACCCAACCGCAGGGCGGCAGCGCGGCAGCGGGAACACCCAGACCCCTCCCTGCGCCTCGATCCGCAGCCCCCACACGGTCTGAATCGGCTTGTCAAGGCACGCTTTCCCGCCTTGACAAGGTGATTCAGACCGTCGTGACAATCGATGATCGGGGTGCGTCCAGCGGCACCCGGAAACCACCTGCAGAGGTGACCCGACGACGGCCAAGGCACCAGAGCAGAATGCAAGCGGACGGTTAGAGGACCACCAGCGCAAGGCAAGGCGGAGCAATGGCCCGAAGGGAACCGCCGAGTGGCGTAATGCCTCTACCTGCGGGAACAGGGTGGTTCGGGGTTGTTGGGTAGTTCGGCAGTTGTTTTCATCATGTGTTAGTCACTCGTTCCGAGATAACCACCTTTTTGGGTGACGGCGTGGCTGCAGGGTGTCAGCCATGACCGAACTGACTCGTCGCCGTCTTCTCGGATCCACCGCCGGGGCCGCCGCTGCCGCCGCCGCGGCCACGCTCCTTCCGCCGAGCGTGCAGAAGGCGCTCGCCCAGGGCGCGCCCAAGCACGGCTCGATCAAGGACATCGAGCACGTCGTGCTGCTGATGCAGGAAAACCGGTCGTTCGACCACTACTTCGGCACCATGCGCGGCGTCCGCGGGTTCGGCGACCCGCACGCCAAGAAGCTGCCGAACGGCAAGTCCGTGTTCTACCAGCCCGACGCCGAGAACCCCGCCGGCTACGCGCTGCCGTTCCACCTCGACACGCACGCCACCAACGCCCAGAAGATCCCCTCGACGTCCCACGCCTGGCAGGTCCAGCACGACGCCCTCAACGGCGGCAAGATGGACAGCTGGCTGCCGGCCCACCGCAAGGCCGACGGCAAGAACGGCCCGTACGTGATGGGTTACCACACGCGCGCCGACCTGCCGTTCCAGTTCGCGCTGGCCGAGTCGTTCACCGTGTGCGACTCCTACTTCTGCTCGGTGCTCGGCCCGACGTGGCCCAACCGCATGATGTGGATGACCGGCACCGTCGACCCCGACGGCGAGAACGGCGGCCCCATCCTCGACAACAACGCCCCCGCCGGCGGCTACACCTGGACCACGTACGCGGAGCGCCTCCAGGCCGCGGGCGTGAGCTGGAAGGTCTACGAGCAGAGCGACACCTACGGCTGCAACATGCTCGAGAACTTCGCCAACTTCAAGAACGCGCCGGCCGACTCGCCGCTCGCCGTCAACGGCCTGACCCACCGCCCCGAGGGCCAGTTCGAGTACGACGCGCGCAACGACAAGCTGCCCACCGTCTCGTGGATCATCTGCACCTCCACGGCTTCGGAGCACCCGAACTACACCCCCGCCGAGGGCGCGGCGTTCGTCGCCTCGAAGATCGACGCCATCGCGTCCAACCCGGACGTGTGGGCCAAGACCGTGTTCATCCTCAACTACGACGAGAACGACGGCCTGTTCGACCACGTCGTCCCGCCGATGCCGCCCGCCGGCACCCCGCACGAGTTCGTCACCAAGACCTCGCCGGGCGGCACCAAGGGCAACGGCCTCTCGGTCGGCGCGGGCTACCGCGTGCCGGCGATCATCATCTCGCCGTGGACCGCGGGTGGCTGGGTGTGCAGCGAGCCGTTCGACCACACGTCGACGTTGCAGTTCCTCGAGCAGGTCACCGGTGTGCGCGAGACGAACATCTCCGACTGGCGCCGCAAGACCTTCGGTGACATGACCTCGGCCTTCCGCTTCAACGACCACAAGGCTCAGCCGCCGACGCTGCCCGACACCTCCGGCCCGCTCACGCTGTCGCGCTACGAGGCCGCGAACCTGCCCGCCCCCGTGTTCCCCGGGCACGGACCAGAAGCCGCCGCGCCAGGAGCCGGGCAGCCGCCCGCAGACGCCGAACCACCACCACTGACGGCGTCCCACCCAGAACGCCCTCCCGCGGGCAGAAAAAGCGAACGGCCCCTTCGTGCCACAAGCGCGAAGGGGCCGTTCGTGCCGTTTTGGCTACCGCACGGTCCTACAGCTCGTAGACGTCCAGCACGGTCGGGGCGACGGGCGTCAAGTGTTCGTCGCGGTGCTCGCAGACGACCCCGCGCGCCATGCGGAACACGCGGAACTCGTTGTCGTGATCGGGATCCTGGTCGTCCCAGACGTGCAGCAGCCCGTAGGAACCCGGCGCCAGCTCGCCGACGCGCGTGAACGTCTCGAGCAGCTCGGGCGCGATCGCGCCGCCGTGCTTGTCGAGGCCGCCGAGGTGCAGCATCGGCATGCCCGCGCTCCAGCGGAGGTCGACGAGGTCCAGCGTGCCGGCGTCCCGCACGGCTCGGTGGACGCGATCGACCAGGCGCTCCAGCAGAGCAGCGTTGTCGTCGCCGCTCGTGGTCGCCGCGATGGTCACCCAGCCGTGGTATTCGTACACGTCGCGAACGGTAGCAGCGCCACAAGCTGCACCGATGCGCCGGTCGGCCCGCCGCGACGGGCGGTTCTCCAGGCGGGACGGGCGGTCAGCGAGCCAGGGCGCTGGGGCGGCCGTCGCGGCGCAGGACCTTGGTCAGCACGCCCTCGCCGTGCTTCTCCACGGCGGGCAGCAGCCGCTCGCCGAACGCGCACAGCGTGCGCTCCCACGGGTGCCCGAGCGTGCCGAAGCTGAAGTCCTCGGCGAGGAACAGGTGGTAGTCGCCGCGCGGGAACACGGGCACCGGCCACGCCGCGCCCTCGGCCATGCGGTGCGGCCAGAACTTGAACGACTGGTGCTGCCAGTGCAGCACCCACAGCCACTCGTCCTCGCGCACGCTCTCCTTCAGCGCCGCCAGCACGATCCGCGCGACGTCGGGCTCCTCCACCGCGTACGGCCCGAGCCGGAACTCCGCCGACGCGCGGTCGAAGTCACCCGCCGACAGGTCCCACGTCCGCGACGGCGTGGGCTCGCGGAAGCCGGGCCAGTCGTGCGCGAAAGTGCTCGGCCAGAAGCCGAGCTTGTTGTAGACCCAGTACCAAGCGGGCTCGTCGGCCACTCTTGAGAGCGGTTCCCAGGCTGCTGCGTTCACTTATCGACCTCGAAGTCATCGGCCGGCTCAAAACTGTCGAAAGCTTCGTGTCCGGGGGCGAGATTGTCCAGTCCACAGCCGCCCAGTGCAAAAAGCGTCACCCGAGTGGGTGCGTCTCGTGTCCGTGGCCTGGGGTTCGGTGACCGAGCGCAGCCGGGGCGCCCGGTCACCGAACGTCACCTCACGCAGCATCCCACAGGGTCATGAACGCTGACGCCTCGCTGAACGCCCACGGCCGCAGCCGCTCGCGGTCGCGCGCCGTGAGCGTGAACTCCTTCGCGCGCCGCACGTCGACGACCAGCGCCTCGCCGCCCGGCAGGATGTCGGACATGCCCTGGGTGAGCAGCCACAGCGCGAGCTGCGCGGCGTCACGCGTGAGCGGTTCCTCCTTGAAGTAGAGCCAAGTCGCGTAGCGGCCGCCGTTGCTCTTGCGCAGGCCGAGCTGCGGGCTGAGGCCCACCTCAAGCTCCCCCAGCGGCACGCGCGCCCGGCCGACCTCGATCAGCTTCGGGTCGCGCCGGCCCAGGTAGCGCAGCCAGCCCTCCGCGATGGCCGAGTAGTGCGGCCGCGTCCGGTCGTCCGCGTGGTGGACGAGCGACCGCATCGCCACCTCGTCCTGCCGAGCCGCGCGCCCGGCCCGCACCGCGTTGGCCGCCCGCCGGTAGTAGTTGAACGCCGCCCGCGCCGGGTCCTCGTACAGCCGCCGCTGGCGCCGCACGAACGACGACCGCGTGGGACCCGTGCTCGCGCTGTAGCCGACGAACGTGGGCAGGGTGATGTAGGCCATGGGACAGCCGCCTTCCGGTCCGAACTCTTCGCCGATGCCGCCCGCGCTGCACACTTGGTGAACAGTGTGCGAGCGGCATCTCCCCTGGACACGGCCAATTTTAGAACATGTGTACGACAGTTTTTGCCGCTCAACGGGTGATCGGCGGCCAGGTTCCGGCGAGAAGTTCACGGGCCTGCTGGAGGATCTGGTCCTCGCAGAAGCTGACGGGCGTGACGTCGGTGGGGATCCAGGAGCCGAGCATCGCGATCCACCGCCGCATCTCGGCAAGCGCGCCGGGGTGGTCGAGCCGCGAATCGAGCTCCCAGACGGCAGTGGCACCCTCCTTCACCGACACGTCGCCACGTGCCAGGACGGCCAGCGCTTCGCCGAGCAGCTGCCAGCGGGCCGCCGCCGCGTCGGCGGGCACCTCGATGCCCAGCTCGGCCACGACCTGCGCGAACAGGTCGGGCGCGGTCGCGTCGTCGTGCCCGAGCCCAGCGAGTTCTGGCAGCGTCGGCGAGTCGAGCCCCGCGACGACCGCCCGCACCGCCGCGGCGACCAGGTCATCGGGAAGAACGGTTCGGCCGGCGAGCCGGTCCACGGCCAGGGCGGCCAGTTCACCGCGGGCGGAGGACATACACCGATCCTACGGACGGCCCTGGACCCTGGACGCCACGCGACTGGCGCGGAATGATCTCGCCGACGAATCGATCACGAGTCGACAAACCGGTACCCCCGCAGGTCCGGGTGCATGAAAAACTACGGCCCAGACCAGTGGCAGAGGATGGCGATGAGCTGGCAGGAAGAGCTTCGGCGGCTGGACTCCGATCTGGCCGCGGGCCGGATCGGGCACGCCGAGCACCGGCACAAGCGCGAGGAGCTGCTCGCGGAAGCGTCGGGCGCGGCTGCGGCCTCGCCGGTGGCTTCGCCGTTGCGGGCGGGTGCGAGCGAGCTCCCGGCCCAGGTGACCGAGCCGAGCCCGGCCGCGGGGACGTGGAACGCCGAGCCGGTGTCGTGGAACCAGTCGCAGCAGGGCTGGGCGCCGACCATGCCGACCACGCAGACCACGCCGATGGCGCCGGCCGCTCCGAGCACCGCGAACACCTGGGCCAGCACCAACCCGGCGAGCCAGCCGCAACAAGCCCAGCCCCAGCCGGTGTGGCACCCCGTCCAGCAGCAGGTCACCGAGCCCGTCCCCGCAGAGCCGCAGCCCGAGCCGGACAAGCAGGACAAGAAGAAGGCCAAGCCGCCGCGGCCGCCGCGGTCGTCGCTGACCCGGAAGCCGCGGTGGAGCCCGAAGGACGGTGAGCCGTCGTTCGCGACCGCGCCGAGCCCGGCCGACACGAGGCCGACCGGCTACCTGCCCGTCACCGGCGACACGGGTGACCTGGGCCGGCAGCAAACGCCCGAGCTGCGCCGCCTCTGGGAGGAAGCACCGCCGCGCAAGAAGAAGCCGACGTGGCTGTTCCTGTCGCTGGGGGTGCTGGTCGTGCTGGCGCTGGTCGTCGGCGGGATCTGGTACATCGGCAACCGGCCGAACCAGAGCGACAACGCCGACACGGTCTCGCCGCCGCCGGTGCCCACGGCCTCCGGCGGCCAGGAGGCCTCGCTCGAGGACAAGCTCCCGGAGCTGGCGGGCACGCCCAACCCCGACAACTCGACGATGTCGCTCGACAAGGCCGTGCAGCTCAAGGTCGTGTCGCAGGCCGACGCGGACCTGATGAAGGCCGCCACCGCGTCCGAGCTCGTCTACCACGCCTACGCCGACACCACGCACACCGACAACGGCACGATCCTGCTGGCCGTGCCGACGCCCTCGCCCGCGCAGGCCGCGCAGCTCGTGAAGGGGCTGAAGCAGAACCTCACGGCGGGCGGCTTCGGCAGCACCCCGCTCGGACCGGCGCCGACGGACCTCCTCTACTCGGGCAGCAGCCCGGCCGGGCGCGTGCTCGCGTTCTGGTACACCTCCGGTCCGGTGGCCATCGGCATCGGCGTGTCGCAGCCGCTCACGGACGACGCGGTGGTGCTCCGGTCGCGGATCGAACAGATCCGCACGAAGGTCGCGGCGGCCCTGCCCGCCCGCTGACGCGAGCCCCGGCCACGGAAGTCGACCCGCGGGGTCGCGCGGGGTCACAGCCGTGCACAATGTCCACGTCGTCACACACATCGGGTCGCGGTGGCGCACTGATCGTCGCCATGCCGACAGATAAGGGGGGCCCTGGTGTCCTGGCAGGAGGAGCTGCGGCGGCTGGACGAGGAGCTCGCGTCAGGGCGGCTGTCCGCGGACGACTACCGGATCCGGCGCGACCAGGTGCTGTCCTCGGCCGTCGGCCAGCAGGACCAGCCGGCGCCGCAGCAGGCCGCCCCGAGCGCGGACTCGACGCAGATCATCACGCCGGTCAGCCCGCCGCAGGGGATGCCCCAGCAGCAGCCGGCGCCGCAGCAGCAGCCGGTCCAGCAGCAGGCGCCGCAGCAGCCCGCCGGTGACCCGAGCGCCGAGCGCACCCAGGCCGTGCAGTCCTGGCAGATGCAGCAGGCCGACCCCGCACGCACCGAGTACGTGCAGCCGTCGCAGCAGCCGCCGCAGGCGCAGTACTCCCCGCCCGGCGGGTTCCAGCAGCCCGCCTCCCCGGCCGGCGGTTTCCCGCAGCAGCAGCCGTGGAACGCGCCCGAGGGCGACCAGAGCCCGCCGTGGGGTGGTGGCGAGCTGCCTCCGCTCGGCCCCACCGGCAACGACTCCTTCCGCCAGGGCCCCGAGTTCTTCGCCGAGAAGCCCAAGTCGGGCAACGGCAAGAAGATCGGCGCGATCGTCGGCGCCGTGGTCGTGCTGGCCGCGATCGCCTTCGGCGCCTACTGGCTCTGGGGCCGCGACAGGGGCGGCGGCAACGAGCAGCCCACCGCCCAGCCGACGCAGCAGGCGTCGTCGAGCGCGCCGAAGCCGCCGGACGGGATGGCGGTCGCCGACATTCCGGGCTCCGCGGAGAAGTACGACACCATCAAGAACTTCTCGCAGATCCCGGCGCTGAATTACCTCACCTCCGACGAGCTGTCAACGTACGAGGCCGCACAGGCCGGCGACGTGAAGTTCGTGGTGCACGACCTCGGCGGCGGGGCCCGGGCGATCCTCATGTTGACCAAGGTGAGCAGCCCGGCCGCGGCGCAGAACGCAGCGAGCAAGCTGCTGGCCACGCAGATCCGCAACGACGCCACCCGCGTCACCGACGCCCCGGACGGCGTGTTCGTCACCTCGGTCGACGCGAAGGACAGCTCCCCCGCGCAGATCCGTGGCCACTACTCGCACGGCAACGTGGTGATCCGGATCGAGGTGACCGCTCCGGGGAGCCTGCAGACCGCGAGGACGAACTTCGACACGATCCTCGCCGCTCAGCTGAAGGTGCTGCCGAGCAATGGGTGACGCGCGCACAGTCACCGCGTGCACGATCGTCGCGCGCAACTACCTGCCCGCGGCCCGCGTCCTGGCCAGGTCCTACCTGGCGCAGCACCCCGAAAACGACTTCGTCATCGCGGTCATCGACGGCCACGAGGACGAGCGCGACGGGTACCGGGTCGTGGGGCAGGACGCGTTCGGCATCGACCGGGACGACTACCTGCGCATGGCCACGGCGTACTCGGTCACCGAGCTGGCCACCTCGGTCAAGCCCTACCTGCTGCGCGAGCTGCGCCGCGAGTACGACGTGGCGATCTACCTCGATCCGGACATCAGGGTCTTCGCGCCGATGCCGGAGATCGCGGAGCTCGCGATGGAGCACGGCATCGTGCTTACCCCGCACGTGCTGTCCCCGCTGCCACGCGATGGGATGGAGCCCGACGAGGCCGTCATCATGGGCGCCGGGATCTTCAACCTGGGCTTCATCGGGGTCGGTCCCGGCTCCGGTGACTTCCTCGATTTCTGGGCACAGCGGCTGCGGCACGACGCGATCGTGGCGCCGGAGCAGCAGCTGTTCACCGACCAGCGCTGGGTGGACAACGTGCCTGCGCTCTTCGGCCACCACGTGCTCGTCGACCCTGGTTTCAACGTCGCGTACTGGAACCTGCACGACCGCCCGGTCAACCGTGAGGAGAACGGCGAGCTGACCGCGGGCGGAGCGAAACTGCGGTTCTTCCACTTCAGCGGTTACCGGCCGGAGACACCGTGGCTGCTGACCTACTACTGCGCACGCGAACCGCGCGTGCTGCTCTCGGCCAACCCTGAACTGCGCGAACTGTGCGACGCCTACGGTGCGGCGCTGCGCGACGCGGGTTACGCCGAGACGCTGGAAGTGGTGCCCTACGGTTTCGCCGGTTTCGGTGACGGCACGCCGCTGCCCAGGCTGGCCCGGCGCGTGTTCCGCGAGGCCTGGATCAAGGCCGAGCGCAAGAACAAGCGCCTCCCACCGCACGCCTACGGCGAAGACGGCGGCCGCGCCCTGCGCGAGTGGCTGGCCGGCGCGGAGGACTCGGCGCAAGCGGCGTCCGGGCTGAACCGGGCGGCGCTCGCCGTCTGGGATTCCCGTGTCGATCTTCGAATCGCCTTCCCGCATCCGACCGGTGAAGACTCCGAGCAGTTCCGTGCGTGGTGCGTGACCTCCGGCATCAGCGAGGGCGAACTCGCCGAGTGGGCGCTGCCCGGTCATCCGGTGGCCGCCCGCGCGCCGGTGGACGAGTTCGGCGTCAACCTGCTCGGCTATCTGACCGCCGAGCTGGGTGTCGGCGAGATGGGCCGGATCGTGCACGAGGCGATCGAGGTCGCCGAAGTGCCGATCGCGTCGGTGGTCGAGGAACGCATCCTCAACCGTACCGGTCTCGATCAACCCGAGAGCCTCGGTGACCCGCGGTTCCCGGTGAGCGTGCTCGCCGTCAACGCCGACCAGACGAGGGTGCTGCTCGGCACGCATCCCGAGGTCGGGCACGACCGCTACCGGATCGGCCTGTGGGCGTGGGAGACCGAGGATTTCCCCGCCTCGATGCACGAGGCGTTCGGTCTGGTCGACGAGGTGTGGACGGTCAGCGACTTCTGCCGCACCGCGATCGCCAAGCACTCTCCGATCCCGGTCAAGACCGTGCCGGTTCCGGTGCGCGATCCCGGTGAACCCTCTCGCCCCGCCCGCGAGGCCGGTGAGCCGGTCCGGTTCCTGTTCGCGTTCGACTTCAACAGCATCGCGCAGCGCAAGAACCCGTGGGGCACGATCAAGGCGTTCCAGCAAGCCTTCCCCGGCCGCGACGACGTGCGGCTGACCATCAAGACGATCAACGCCAAGCAGCGCCCGTTCGAGGCGGAACGGCTGCGCGCGGCAGCTGTGGGCGATCCGAGGATCGAGCTGATCGAGCGTTACCTGTCGGTGGCCGAACTGCACGACCTCTACGACCGCAGCACGTGCTACGTGTCGCTGCACCGGGGCGAGGGCTTCGGGCTGACGGTGGCCGAGGCGATGGCGCGCGCCATGCCGGTCATCTCGACGGACTACTCCAGCACCACCGAGTTCCTCGACTCGACCACCGGCTGGCCGGTGGCCTACCGGCTGGTCCCGGTGGGCAAGGGCAACGACCCGTACGAGCCGGGCACCCTGTGGGCGGATCCGGACGTCGAGGCGGCCGCGGCCGCCATGCGCGAGGTCGCCGACAATCCGGACGAGGCCGAGCGGCGCGGCCGGAAGGCGCGCCAGCAGGTGCTGCGCACGCGGTCCATGGCGGCCGCCGCCGAGTGGATGCACCGCGAGCTGCGCGGCGCCTACGAAATCTGGCGTTCGCGCCAGGCGTACCGGCCGCAGGAGCCCGAGCACCCGCTGACCCCGGTGCGCAAGGCCGCAGAGGCGCTGCACTGGCGGCCGGAGCCGGCCGCGCCCTCGAGGACGCCGCTCGCGCCCGCGATGCGCAAGGCCGTGCTGCGTGCCATCGACCACTACGACGTGCATCAACGCCGGGTCATGGGCGAGCTCCGCGACGCCACGGAGGAGACCACCAGCAGGTTGCTGGCCCGCTTGGAGTCCGTGGAGGCGCGCCTCGACGACGCGCAGCGAGCCGCAGAGCTGAGCCGCCGTTTCGACGACAAGCTGGAAACCGTCAAGACCTCGGTCGAGGGCCGGCTGCGGGCGCTGGAGACGTTCGTCGAGGAGCTGCGCGACCAGACGCCGGGCCTCGATCTGGCCGTGCGCAACATCGAGGCCGACGTCAGCAAGATGTCGGAGAGCTTCACCGGCGAGCTGGAGTCGGTCACGGCGAGCGTGCACGCCGACTTCTCGGCCCGCGACCAACGGCTCGACCAGGACGAAGAGGCAATTCAGCGCGTTTCGGTCGACCTGGGTGCGCTGCGCGACGCCGCCCGGCTCTCGCATGTTCCGATCCCGCGCGGCGCCGAGGTCGTGGTCAGCGACGTGGGCGCGCTGCTGATGCCGATCGACGAGGTCATGCTCCCGTGGATCCAGTTCCACCGGTCCTGGGAGAACAGCGAGGCCGAGCTCATGTGCGAGTTGGTGACCCGGCATCCCGGCGCCATCCTCGACATCGGCGCGCACGTCGGCTACCACACGCTGCGGCTGATGCGATCCTGCCCGGACGTCGCCCGGGTGATCGCCGTCGAGGCCGATCCCCTCAACGCCCAATACCTGCGCCGCAACCTCGCGGTGAACCTGCCCGCCGCCGCGGTAGAGCTGACCACGGTCCTGCCGGTGGCCGCCTGGGACCACGCCGGCACCGTGCGACTCACCCATCCGGAAGCCGACAACAGCGGCGACAACCGGGTCAGCGAGGACGGGCCGGGCATCGAGGTGCCCGCGGTCCGGCTCGGCGAGGTGCCCGAGGTGCGCGAGCAGCAGATCACCCTGATCAAGGTCGACCTGCAGGGCCGCGATCACCGGGCGCTGGCCGGGCTGGACGACGTGCTGCGCCGCGACCGCCCGCACATCGTGTGCGAGTTCTGCCCGGGCGCCATCGAGGAACTCGGGGACGATCCGCATGCGGTGCTCGCCCGCTACCGCGAGCTGGGCTACCAGCCGATCGAGGTCGGCGACGAAGGGCCCGTCACCTACCCACAGGGTGACCGGGAGCTGATTCGCACCGCCCGGCGTAACGAAAAGGAATTCGTGACGCTGTGGCTCCGACCCGAACCCGCCTCAGCTGGGTAAATTTCCATCCGTGGAAACCACTCGGTGCTTCTTAGTTACACTCCTTACGGACTAAGTCGGTTCGACCAGCTGGGGGGTGGGCGTTGACCGCAGTCACGCCCACCGAACCGGCGAAGAAAACCCGGATCGTCTTCATCGACATCGGCCGCGGGCTCGGTGCGCTGCTGGTCTTCTACAGCCACATCGCGCATCCTTGGGTGAAGGCCAAGGGCGAGCACGCGCCGTACATCGACTTCATCGAGGCGCTCACCAGCGACCCGATGCACATGTCGACACAGGGCATCGGGGAGATCGCGGTTCCGTTCTTCTTCCTGGTCAGCGGTTTCGTGGTCACCCCGATCGCGCTGCGGCAGGGCAGCCGGCGGTTCGCCGTGAACCGGCTGATCCGGGTGTACGCGCCGATGGTGTTCGTGGTGCTGCTGACCGCGCTGCTGATCTTGGTACACCTGCATCCGCCCGCGACGCCGGGACAGTCGCAGCAGCTGACGCCGCTGACGGTGCTCACCAACTCCCTGCTGGTCAACTACCTGATCAACCCGCAGGTCGTCCTGGTGCCGGTGGCGTGGACGATGATCGTCGAGGTCCTGTTCTACGTCATCCTGATGCTGTTGCTCCCGGTGCTGCGCCGGTGGGTGTGGCTGGCCATCGCCATCGAGATCACGTTCATCTTCGTGGTGATGCTGAGCGGCAGGCAGCTCACCGCCGAGTACTTCCTGTTCGCGGTGAACGTGTCCTACCTGCCGATCATGATCATCGGCCAGGTCATCTGGGCCACCACGTCGAAGAAGATTCCGCTGTGGGCCGGTGGCGTGTTCGGTGGTCTGGCGTGGAGCCTGTACGTGCTCGGCGACATCATCAACGTCGGCCGGGTGGACACGGCCTACAACCTGTCGATGGCGTTCGCAGTGGTGCTGTTCCTGCTGGGCATGATGGCGGAACCGAAGCTCAAGCAGCGGAAGTTCTGGACGATCGTGTCCGAGCGCAGCTACTCGATCTACCTGTTGCACATGCTGGTCTCGTTCGTGCTGCTGCAGCTGCTGCGCCCGGCGGTGCCGCTGCCGATCGCGTTGCTGATCGTGATCCCGGCGGTGTTCGGCGTGGTCGAGGTGAGCTACCGGTTCGTCGAGCGGCCGAGCCACGCGCTGGCGCGCAAGCTCTCGTACCGGCGTGAGAAGCCGACGCCGATCCAGGTCACCAGCGAGATCACGATCGAGATCCCGAAGGTGGACCGTCCTCGGCACCGGGCGGGTGACGCGCCGGTGGGCTCCGTCTCCGGCTCGTTGAACGGCAGCTTGCCGCCCCTGCCGACCAGGGGCGTGCCCAAGCCGCCGCCGACTCCGCCGCAACGTGCTCCGAAGCCGCCTCCGCCGACCGACGCGGAGCAGACCGTGATCACGCCGCGGGCGGCCCCGGCTCGCCGGCCGCAGCCCCAACCGCAGCCGCAGCCTCGGCCCCCGCTCGCGCAGGAGTCGGGCTCCGACCGCACGGCCGAGCCCCGCGCCCGCCACAGCACGCCGCGGCGGCGGCCCTCAGCCCCGCTTGAGCTGCAGCACCAGTCTGACCAGGAAGACCACGGCCAGCGCGGCGACCACGACGATCTCCCACGCCATGGGAGCTCCTTCCGCCGAACACATCGCTGAGTGAGGCGATGCTCTGCCGGTAAGGCGTCCGAACGTGGGACGACGTTCACCGACACGGCGTAACTCACACCTTCGGGCTAGTTGCGTCGCGGGGTCACGAGGCCGGATTCGTAGGCCAGGACCACCAGCTGCGCCCGGTCCCGGGCACCGATCTTCGTCATGATCCGGCTGACGTGGGTGCGGGCCGTGGCGGTGGAAATGACCAGGTGAGCGGCGATTTCGTCGTTGGACAGGCCGCCGGCGACGAGGCCGAGCACCTCGCGTTCGCGGTCGGTGATCTCCTTGACCGCGGCCGTGTCGATACGGCGGTGCTCGGGGCGGCCGACGAACTCCGAGATCAGCCGGCGCGTCACGGTCGGGGCCAACAGCGCCTCGCCGGCGGCGACCACGCGCAACGCGCGCAGCAGCTCCACCGGCTCGGTGTCCTTGAGCAGGAAGCCGCTCGCCCCCGAGCGCAGGGCCTCGTAGACGTACTCGTCGACGTCGAACGTGGTCAGGACCAGCACCTTCACGCCGGCCAGCGCCGGGTCGGCGGTGATGCGGCGGGTGGCTTCGAGACCGTCGGTGCCGGGCATGCGGACGTCCATCACCACGACGTCCGGTTTGTGCTCGGCCGCGAGCGCCACAGCTTGCGCGCCGTCGCCTGCTTCGCCGACGACGTCGAAGCCGTCTTCGGTCTCCAGCAGTACGCGGAACCCCGCGCGGACCAGGGCCTGGTCGTCGGCCAGCACCACCGTGATCGTCATGTTTCCCCCTTCACGGGCAGTTCGGCCCGGACTTCGAAACCGCCCTCGGCGGCACTGACCAAGCCGGCCTGGACCGTCCCACCGAGGGCGGCCGCGCGTTCGTTCATGCCCCGCAGCCCGTGGCCGGGTGTGGGGGCGGTGGTGGCGCGACCGTCGTCGCGGACGGTGAGCGTGAGGGCTCCCGGGCGCCGTTCGAGGTGGACGTCGACGTGCTGCGCCCCGTCGGCGTGACGGACGACGTTGGTGAGCGACTCCTGCAGGATCCGGTAGGCCGCCCCGGCCACGGGCGCCGGCACGTCGCCCGCGTCGCCGTGCAGCCGCACTTCGAGGCCGGCGGACCGAGCGTGGTCGAGTAGCTCGCCCAGTTGCGAGAGGCTCGGCGCGGGTGCCTTGTCCTCGCCCGAACGCAGCACGGCGAGGGTCGCGCGCAGATCGTTGAGCGCCGACGCGCTGGCCGCCTTGATGTTCAGCAACGCCTCTTTCGCCTGCTCAGGCCGCCGATCGGCGACGTGCGCGGCGACGCCGGCCTGCACGTTGATCATCGCCAGGCTGTGCGCCACGACGTCGTGCACCTCGCGCGCGATCTGCAGCCGCTCCTGCTCGGCCAGGCGGTGGCGGTGCTCCACCGCCTGCTCACGCCGCGCCGCCAGGGCCGCGAACTGGTAGCGCACGGCGGTGCCGATGCCGATCACCGCCGCCAGCCACACCACGAACACCCCGGCCGAAGGCGCGATCGCGAACGACCGCGTGGTGATCACGTGTGCCGCGTACCCGGCGACGAGCACTCCGGCGCCGGTCCAGCCCGCGACCACCGGGCCGCTGCGCCGGGTGAGCATGAACAACGCGATCGTCGGCACCAGGATGATCGGTCCGCCGGGCTCGGCTGAAGCGTAGAACGCATACGCCGACGCGGCCGTGACCACGAATACCGGCAGCGGGTAACGGTGGACGACGAGCAGCGTCAGCACGGTCGCGACCAGCCAAGCGGCGCCCGCCGCGGTCAGCAGGTGAGCGCCCGGCTGCCAGCGGCCGGCCGCGCTCGTGGCTCCGAGCGTGAACACGAGCACCACGACGGTCCGGAACACGCGTCCGAACCACGGGTTCCGCGCCCGCCACCAGTCCTGCATGGTGCAGAAAACTACCGCTCACGGCGCCTTCGCGCGTCCGTCCGGAAGCGGCACCCCGGCTACGTTTGGTGCCGTACGACGCCCCGAGGAGCTGACATGCCGGACATGCTGACCGTCGACCTGCACCCGATCTTTCGGAGTGACCGCGACATCGACGCGGCCGTGCGAACCGCGATCTTCCGCGCGGCGCGGGAAAAGGTCGAGGTCGTGGAAATCATCACCGGAAAAGGCTCCGGCAAGCTGAAGAAGCGCGTACTCGCCACGCTGAACCAGCCGCACCTCAAGAAGCTCTACCGCCGGGTGGAAACCGACAAGGACAACGACGGACGGGTGCTGGTCCGCTTCTAGTCGAACGAAGTCGGCAGCTTTGCGGCCGTCTGCTCGTCGGCCGGGGTGTAGGTGGACACGGTGATCTCGGAGCGGCGGCCCGAGTACAGGTACGTGAAGTTGAACTTGAGCAGCCCGACGTCGGGGTGGTCGTAGCACTTCGTGCGGATCGGCTCCGGGTTCACGTCGTGGCGGTTCCACAGCTGCTCGAACAGCGGCGACTCCGCCTTCAGCCGCTTGACCAGCGCTTTCCACGACGGTTCGGCCACGTGCTCGGCCATCGCCGCGCGGAACGACGCGACCACGCGCGGGGTGTTCTGCTCCCAGTCGAGCATCCGGCTGCGCCAGTCCGGGTTGAGGAGGCACTGGACGAGCGTGTTGCGGTCTTCGAACGGGATCGAGTCGACGTCGCCCATGAGCCACGCGTACGCGCGGTTGTAGCCGAGCAGGTCGCAGCGCGCGTTGCGGACCGCGACGGGGAAGGGCTCGAGCTGCGTCATCATCTTGCGCATCGAGGCCGTGATGGCGTTGCACTCGTTGGCGGCCGGCGGTTCGGGCGCGCCCGCGAGGGTGAACAGATGCGAGTGCTCGTGCGGATCGAGGCGCAGCGTCCGCGAAATCGCGCCGAGCACCTGCTCTGACGCGTTGATGTCGCGGCCCTGCTCCAGCCACGTGTACCAGGTGACCCCGACACCGGCGAGCTGCGCGACCTCTTCGCGCCGCAGGCCAGGCGTGCGACGGCGGCCGCCGAGGGGCAGGCCGACCTGCTCGGGCGTGATGCGGGCGCGGCGGCTGCGCAGGAACGCGCCGAGCTCGCCGCGGCGGAGGCGTTCTTCGACAGCGGTGGTCATGCTCCCAGTTCAGCACAGCGCGTTGCCTGGTACCAGGTAGTCCCACTACCAGGATAAGAGCGCACCTGGTACCAGTTTCAAAAGCGTCGGAGCGTGGTAGTCATGACGACAACCACCACGCCGGTGCACACCACCGGCGTGCCGACGAGACCGGCACTCACCTCCGCCGGCCTGGTCACCGTGCTGCTGGGGGCGGCACTGCCGATCATCGACTTCTTCATCGTCAACGTCGCCCTCCCCACCATCGATGCCGACCTGCACGCCTCGACCGCGACCCTGGAACTGGTGGTGGCCGCGTACGGCATCGCCTACGCCGTGCTGCTGGTCCTCGGCGGCCGGCTCGGCGACGCGTTCGGCCGCCGCCGGCTGTTCCTGCTGGGGCTCACGCTGTTCACGCTGACGTCGCTGGTCTGCGGCCTCGCCCCGAACGCGACGACGCTCGTGCTGGCGCGCGCGGCGCAGGGCGCGGCGTCCGCGATGCTGCTGCCGCAGGTGCTCTCGATCATCCAGGCCGGCACGACCGGCGAACACCGCTCCCGCGCGCTCGGCTTCTACGGCGCGACGGGCGGCATCGCCACCGTCGTCGGCCAGCTGCTGGGCGGCGCTTTGGTGGCCGCCGACCTGTGGGGCACGAGCTGGCGGCCGATCTTCCTGGTCAACGTGCCGATCGGCCTCATCGGGCTGGTGGTCGCGCGCCGCACGGTGCCCGACAGCCGCGCGGAGAACCCGCTCGGCGTCGACCGCTGGGGCACGGCCCTGCTCGCCGCGTCGCTCCTTACGCTGCTCGTGCCGCTGATGGAAGGCGGCGCGCTCGGCTGGCCGTGGTGGACGATCGTGCTGCTGGTGCTGTTCCCGTTCGCCGTGCTGGCCTTCGCCCGCGTCGAGACCCGGCTGGAGTCGCGCGGCGGGATGCCGCTGCTGCCACCGGCGCTGCTGCGCACGGCCAACGTGCGCCACGGCCTGGTTGTGGCGGTGCCGTTCTTCTGCGGCTTCGGGTCCTTCATGTTCGTCTACGCCGTGACCCTGCAGGACGGCCTGCACCTCGGCCCGCTCGGCTCGGGGCTCGTGCTGACGCCGATGGCCGTGGCGTACTTCGTGACGTCGCTGGTCAGCAGCCACCTCGTCGCGCGCTTCGGTCAGAAGGTGGTACTCGCCGGTGGCGTGATCGCGGCGTTCGGCCTGCTCGTGCTCGCGGGCTCGGCGCTGTGGGCGTGGCCGGACCTCACGCTGTGGGAGCTGGCGCCCGCCATGGTCCTCATCGGGATCGGCAACGGCCTGGCGATGACCACGCTGTTCCGCATCGTCCTGTCCCGCGTGCCCCACGACCTCGCCGGCATCGGTGGCGGCGTCATGACCACGACCCAGCAGACGTCGCTGGCCCTCGGGGTGGCCGTGTTCGGCAGCCTGTTCGCGGGCCTGAGCACGGGGTCGATGGGCTACGAGGGGGCGTTCGTGCTGGTCATGGCGCTGCTGGCCGCGGTCGCGTTGCTCGTGGTGGTGCTGGCGCGGAAGCTGCCGGACCCGCGGTGAACGCTCAGCCCGGGAGCGACGACCAACCGCCGCCCCGGGCGAGCAGCGTTCGGACCGCCTCGGCGTGTTCGGCGAAGCTCGCGAGGTCGCCGTGGAGCAACGCGGCGCGCTCGGCGTCCAGCGGGACCGTGTCGTCGCGCCAGAGTTCGAGGGTCCAGTTGGCGGCGAGGAACATCGAGCGCACCAGGCCGATGATCCCGGCGCTGTCGGGGCCGCCGCTGCGGCGATAGGCCTCGAGGATCTCGTTGCAAGTGGCGAACAGCCGCGTCAGCCCGGTGACGGCCTCGGCGGGCGTGCCGTCCCAGTCCGGCCCTGGCCACGTGCAGGAGCCCAGCTCCAGCCACAGCCGCCAGCCCGCGGTCAGCTCAGCTTCGTTGCACGGAGTCCAGTGCCCGGCCATGGTTCGAGTGTGCGCCCGGGGGCGCGGGAGCCGCCGGGGTCATGGGGTTTCTCACTCGGCCGGCTGTTCCCAGAGCCAGAACTCGATGCCCTGGTCGTCGACGCAGTCGGCGGTCGTGCCGTACGGGTGGTGCTCCACCTCACCGGCCGTGCCGCCGTGGTCGCGGACGCGGGCCAGGGCCGCTTCGAGGTCGTCCACGGCGTACATCAGCTTCCAGCCGACCTGCCGGCCCGGGCCGCCCCACAGCCCACCTTCGAGGCCGGGCCCTTCGAAGCGCCAGGCACCCGGCACGGAGCCGGGCGCGAACTGCCAGCCGACGACGCCGCCGTAGAACGCCTTCGCCCGTTCGTCGTCGGGCACCTGGAACGTGAAGTACATGGCCGCACCGTGGCGGGTGGGCTTCGCGGCGTGCTTGGTCGTCTGCCCGGCCTGCGCGACGAGCCAGCGCTGGCCGTACGGGTCCTTGATCGTGCCGGCGAGCCCGTAGCCGCGGTCCTCGACCGGACGAAGCAGCTCACCGCCCAGCTCCACGGCGCGGCGGGCCGACGCGCGGACGTCGGGCACCTCCACGCGGATCAACGGCCCGCCCTCGGGCGCGACGACGTTGCCCAGCTCGGGGAACTCCTCCGCGAGCATCAGCACGCTGTCGCCGATGGCCAGCTCGGCGTGCCCGACGCGGCCGTCGTCCATCACGATCGGATCGGAGCGTCGCCGCGCGCCGAAGACCTCGACGTAGAAGTCCAGCGCGGCCCGGGCATCGGTGACGACGAGGTAGGGCGCGAGCGCGCGCACGGCGGCGTCGGCAGGGGTTTCGGTGGTGGTCATCTCGGCTCCGTTCAGAATGAGGCGCCGCAGGTTGTCCCGCAGCTCCCTGGCGAACGCCGGGTCCGGGTCGACCGGCGTCGGGGGCAGGCGAAGCGCGTCGAACGGTTCAGTCATCGCGGCCCCCTTTCTCCTCATAGCTGTGGCGGAACGCGGCCTTGGCGCGAGTCAGCAACGCTTCGGTGGCGTTGAGCGTGCGGCCGAGGCAGGCGGCGACGTCGCCGACCGGCAGGCCGTCGACGTACCGCAGCGTGAGCACGGCCCGGTGGTGCGCGCCGAGCGACTCGAGCACCTGGCGTGCGCGCAACGCGTCGAGCTCGGTGTCCCACGGATCGTGGGTGTCGGGCTCGTGCACCAGCCGCAGCCCGCGTTCCTCCCGGGCCTTGCGGCGCCAGTGGTCGGCCAGCTTGTGCCGCGCCACCCCGATCAGCCACCCGGTGCTCACCGGCGGCGCGCCCCCTTTGCGGCACGCGGCCACGGCCCCCAGGAACGTCTCCGACGTCAGCTCCTCGGCCAGCACGCGGTCGCCGCAGCGCGCGAGCAGGTACCCATAGACCTCCGGCAGCGCGGACTCGTACAGCCCGAGCAGCGCGAAAGCCGGGTCCGGTCTCACCCGCGGTTCCGTCACACCCACATCGTCGTCCGGCGGCGGCGTTTTCCGTCGGGTGAATTTCGGGCCGCCGGAAAATCGTTGGTCGGCTGGCGCGGCGGGCGGCGACACTGCGGTCATGACCGGGCGAGGAAGAGCGACAGGGTTGAGTCTCACTTCGTGGGTGCTGTTCGCCGGGTCCGGGCCGGTGGCGAAGGCCGTGATGGGCACAGGCTGGTCACCGGCCGCGGTCACGGCGGTGCGCATCGCGCTGGCGGCTGTGGTGCTCGTGCCCGGCGTCGCACTGGTACGGCCGCGGGCGTTGCGCTTCCGCGGGTCCGACGTGTGGCTGGTGCTCGGCTACGGCGTGCTCGGCGTGGCCGGGGTGCAGCTGTGTTTCTTCGTGGCCGTGGACCGTGTGCCGGTCGGGGTGGCGATGGTGCTGGTGAACCTCGCGCCCGCGTTGGTCGCCCTGTGGGTCCGCGTGGTGCGGCGCGAACGGCTGCCGGCGCTGGTGTGGGTCGGGACCGCGCTCGGCGTGGCCGGGCTCGCGCTCGTCGCGCAGATCTGGCAGGGCGGCCGGCTCGACACACTCGGCATCGCCGCCGGCGTGGGCGCGGCCGTGTGCTCGGCGGGCTACTTCCTCCTCGGCGAACGCGGCGCCGGCCGCCACGACTCGGTGGGCCTCACCGCGGTCGGGCTGGCGATCGGCGCCGTGGTGGTCGGCGCCGTCAGTCCACCTTGGACGGTCGCGCCGGCGGCGGTCACCCGGACGGCCACGCTCGGCAGCCTGCACGTGCCCGTGTGGCTGGCGCTGCTGGTGCTGGCCGTGGCCGGCACGGTGCTGCCCTACCTGGCCGGGCTGCGCGCGTTGCGCGATCTGCCCCCGGCCCTGGCAAGCGTGCTGGCCCTGGTGGAACCCCTCGTCGTCGCGGGCCTGGCCTGGCTGTGGCTCGGTGAAACCCTCGGCGCGACCCAACTGGCGGGCGCGGTGGTGTTGCTCGCGGGGGCGGTGCTGGTGCAGGTGGCCGGATCCCGCAGCCCGGAAGACGTACGGGATCCGGCGACCGTCACCAGCTAGCGGGGCGGCGGCGGTCCGGCTCGTAGGGCTGCGTGATCACTTCCATGCCGTTGCCGCCCGGGTCGAGGAAGTAGACGCCGCGGCCGCCGTGGTTGTGGTTGATCTCGCCGGCCGGACCGACGTGGTCGCGGTTTTTCCTTGAGGTGTGGGGAAAACGCACCGAACGCGGTCTCGGGGAACGGAAGCAGCAGTGCTGCCGCCGAATGACGGCTGGGGGCACGGGACTCTTCCGCCAGTGACCTGTGCCCAGCCCGGCGGGGAGCGACAAAACCCCCGCCCTCCCTAGGGATGCGTCCCTTTTCCAGTCTACTCGAGGGCATGGGCTGAAAACTTGTGTCGAGAAATCTGTGGACAACTGCAAGTGGGCAGGCCGGGATGTGGATAACTAGTGGATCGAGCCAACGGAAGCCGCGGAGAAGTGCTAGTCCGGACTGTGCGTCGGCAAGTGCCGGCGCACAGTCCGGCGAATGGCGAGGATGAGTAAGGCAGGGGCTAGGAAACCGTCACGCGCTTTCGGCCCGCCGCGCGCGGGCGGCCGACGCCCTGCCACGACAGGCCCGCGTCGATGACCGTGCGCGGGTCGAGGAGGTTGCGGGTGTCGACGACGTCGTCGCCCTCCATGGCGTCGGCCATGATGGTCCAGTCGAGGTGCTTGAACTCGCCCCACTCGGTGAGGACGACGATCACGTCGGCGTCCTTCGCGACCTGGTACGGGTCGTCGACCACGGTCATGCCGTCGATGGCGCCGTCGACGGCCGGGTCGTAGGCGGTGATCTCCGCGCCCAGCGCGCCGAGCACCGAGGAGACGGCGAGGGCGGGCGAGTCTCGCAGGTCGTTGGTGCCGGCCTTGAACGCCAGGCCCAGCACGCCGATCCGCGCGCCGGCGAGGGTGCCGCCGCAGGCGCCGGCGATCTTCGCGACGATGCGGTCGCGCTGGGCGATGTTCTCGTCGATGGCCGAGGTGAGCATGCGGAAGTCGTAGTTCACCGACTCCGCGACCTTCACCAGCGCGCTGGTGTCCTTGGGCAGGCACGAGCCGCCCCAGCCCGGGCCGGGCTTGAGGAACGTGCGGCCGATGCGCCGGTCGTAGCCCATTCCTTCGGTCACCAAGTCGATGTCGGCGCCGAGGCGCTCGCACAGCTCGGCGATCGAGTTCACATAGGACAGTTTCAGCGCCAGGAAGCAGTTGGCCGCGTACTTCACGAGCTCCGCGCTCGCCGCGTCGGCGACGACGACCGGGGCGCCGAGGTCCGCGTAGAGGTCACCGACCCAGCGCGCCGCGCCGGGGGTGTCGGAGCCGACCACGATGCGGTCGGGGTTGAGGAAGTCCGAAACCGCCGTGCCTTCCCGCAGGAACTCCGGATTGGACACGATCGGGACGTCTTCGCGGCCGAGCATCGCGCGGATGCGCCGCGACGTGCCCACGGGCACGGTCGACTTGGTGATCAGCGCGCAGCCGGCGGGCAGCACGTCGCCGATCTCGGCGGTCACCGCCTCCACCGCGCGCAGGTCCGCGGAACCGCCGGCGCCCATCGGCGTCGGCACGCACAGGAAGACACCGTCCGCCTCCTGCACGGCTTTGCGCGCGCCGACGACGAACGACAGCCGCCCGCCCGCGATGCCACCGGTGACCAGTTCGGCCAGCCCCGGTTCGAGAATGTCCACTCTGCCGGCGGTGAGGCGAGAGACCTTCGCCTCGTCCACGTCCACGCAGGTGACGCGATGCCCCAGGCTCGCGAGACATGCCCCCGTGGTCAATCCGACGTACCCCGTCCCCACCACCACGATCCGAGCTGCGCTCATGATGCCGAAGGTGACATTCGGAGTTGAAGCGGGCGCTAACGGAAAACGGCGGGGCCGAATACTCCACGCGAGAAGTGAAGAACGGCCTCGCGTGAGGCAGCACACCCGGCGCCGGTGCGAACGAGCGTTAACCTGTCGCTACGGTGCAGGGCCGCACCACGAGCAGCAGAAAGGCTGAAGATGCAGATCACCGACACCGCAGCGCTCGTCACGGGTGGTGCTTCCGGCCTCGGCGGCGCCACCGCCAAGGCGCTGGCCGCCAAGGGCGCGCGCGTCTTCGCGCTCGACCTCGCCGCGTCGATCGAGAAGGCGGAACAGGTCGACGGCGTCACCTACGTCGAGGCCGACGTCACCGACCCCGACCAGGTCCAGGCCGCCGTCGACACCGCGGCCGGCTCGGGCGTGCCGCTGCGCACGGTCGTGAACTGCGCCGGCATCGGCCCCTCGGCCCGCATCCTGTCGAAGAAGGGCCGCCACGACCTCGCGCTCTACGCGAAGGTCGTGCAGATCAACCTCATCGGCACCTTCAACGTGCTCACCATCGCCGCCGAGGCCATCGCCAAGACCGAGCCGCTGACCGACGACGCCCGCGGCGTCATCATCAACACCGCCTCCGTCGCGGCCTACGACGGCCAGATCGGCCAGGTCGCCTACTCGTCGTCGAAGGGCGGCGTCGTCGGCCTCACGCTGCCGGCCGCGCGCGACCTCGCGTCGCAGGGCATCCGCGTGCTGACGATCGCGCCGGGCATCGTCGACACCCCGATGCTGGCGACGGTCAGCGACGAGTTCCGCGCGGGCCTCGCCGCCGGCGTGCCGTTCCCGAAGCGCCTGGCGCGCCCGGACGAGTACGCGCAGCTCGCCCTCTCCCTGATCGACCACGACTACCTCAACGGCGAAGTCGTCCGCATGGACGGCGCGCTGCGCATGGCCCCGCGCTGATGCTCCCCGGCGGTCTGGACCACGCGCGTGGTCCAGACCGCCCCGGCGTCACCCCTTCGTCAGCCGCGCTTCGAGCCCGATGCCGTCGGTGGTGATGCGGCAGGAACCGAAGCGACTCTCGCGCGCCAGCGTCTCGAACTGCTCCGGCGTGTACGCGCGCTTGCGCAGCTGCCCGAGTGTCCACTTTGTCGTGAGCGCACCCACGGGCCCCAGGTTCATCCCAGCCACCTCGGCGGCAATGTCCTCCGAGGTGGCCGTCTTGCGCAGGTCCTGCACCAGCGCCACCCCGCCCGGCCGCAGCACGCGCCACATCTCGTCGAGCGCGTCGACCGGGTCGGCGAAGTTCTTGAACGCCGCCTGCGTGATCAGGAAATCGAACGACTCCGCCGCGAACGGCATCGCCGCGACGTCGCCGTGCACGAACTCCGCCGCGACCCCCTGCTCACGCGCGTACTGGCTCGCCAGGGACACGAACGTGCGGCTCACGTCCAGCCCCGTGACCGCGAAGCCGAGCCGCGCCAGCTCGACCGCGTGGAAGCCGGGCCCGGGTGCCACCTCCAGAACGTCGGCGCCACCGGGCAGCTGCTTGGCCAGCTCCGCCGCCGACGAGCGGTAGAACGCCAGCTGCGGCGCCGTTCCGCGACCGCGCGCGTACGCCCGCGCAACCGGCCCTTCCATCTCCGGCACGAGCTTGGTCCGGTGCCGTTTGACCTCGGTGTTCGTCATGATCGCACTCCAGTTCGGTGAGTCGGCCGAACCGCTCCGGGGAGTGCGGGCCCGTATCCTGTGATCGCAGCCTGAAGATCGGGTCCGCTGCCGCGGAACCGGTTCGAGGGTTTCCCCGGCCCCGGTGGCGGTGTGCCAGCACTGCCTCCGGGGCCGGCTTTCTACTCCTGGCCGCCTTCGACGAAAGCGGTCAAGTCTTCCGGCAGTTCGCCGGTCTCGCGGTAGTGCCGCCACTCGGCGACGCCCGGCAGCGCACTCGTGGCCAGGTCGTCACGCAGTCCGCGCACCCAGTCGATCTCGGCGCGCAGCAGCACCAGCTCGTATTCGCCTTCGACGAGGAACAGCCGCGGCACCTCGGTGCGCAACGCGTCGAGCGCCGCCACCCGCTCGGCGAGGCGCTTTTCCAGCGCGGTGAGCCGTTTCGTCAGCAGGTCCGCCACCTCGTCCGGGCCGAGCGAAGCCATGATCGACAGCCCGGCCTGGAACTTCGTCGGTTCGAGGTCCGGCTCGCCGAGCAGCTCGGCCACCCAGTCCTCCAGCTCGGCGCGGCCGGCGTCGGTGAGGCGGTAGATCGTGCGCTCGGGCCGCGCGCCGTCGCGGACGCTCTCCACGGTGGCGACGAAGCCGTGCTTCTCCAGGTTGCCGACGACCGTGTAGAGCGAGCCCCACTTGATCTTCATGTCGGCGTCCTTGCCGCGTTCGCGCAGCACGGAGGCCATTTCGTAGGGGTGCATCGGCCGCTCGACCAGGGCCGACAGCACGGCCAGCCCCAGCATGTTCCCGACCTTGCGCCGCTTCACGGTCACCACTTCCTCGTCTACGAGTATTCGCAGACGAGTATAGGCACAGCCGGCCGGTGATCGCCAGGGTTCAGCGGTGGATCAGCAGCACCGAGGACTGATCGGGCGGCAGGGGGACGGCGCGCTGCAGCAGCCAAGACCCGTCTCTGCCGGCATGGACCGTGCCCAGCGCGACCACGGCGGCCGAGCGGCCGAACCCGGTCAGCACGATCCGATCGCCTTCGTGCAGCGCGCCCGCAGCGGCCGGGATGACGGTCGTCGGGCCACCGGTGCCGATCACCGTCACGGACTCGCCGGACGCCGCCACCGTGCGCAGACCCCAGGGTCCCGACAGCTCGTCCGGGTTCGACTTCAAGAGCGCGAAGTCGTCGAGCCCGGTGGTGATCACGCCGACGAACCCGGCCTGCGTCGCGACCACGTCGCCGGGCTTCGCATCGACACCGGAGATGCCGAACTGTGCCGCGGCCCCTGCGCGCACGACGGTCCCCGTCGAGACCGCCGGGTCGTGCGCCGAGCTGGTGAGCGTGCCGAAGACGGGGTGCTGCGGGTTTCCGGTGGCCAGCGAGGTGTTCCACGCGGCCGCGGTGGGTGGGAGCTTCGCGGTCGCGAGGCCGTCGGCCACCTGGGTCTCGCCGGAGGTGAACCTCGCCGTGTCCACTTGCGGAGCCGTCACCGCGACGCCCGTGGCCGGGCCGCCGTCCGGCGCCGAAGCGACAAAGCCGTACGCCGGAGCCGTGAGCTGTGCCGAAGGGACGGTCAGCTGCGCCTGAACCCGCAGCTCAGGCCCAGTGAGGAACGCCAGCCGGACGCCGCCGTCGCGCTCCTGGCTGCGGAGCACGACGATCGGGCCCACCTCCGGCCGGCTCCCCGCGAACACCACCTGCGCCGCCGGCCCACCCCAGCCCCACCGCGCGCGCTCGATCAAGTCCACGTTCCCGGCCAGCGACCCCCGCGCGGGCCACTGCGTCACCGGCACGGCCTGGACCTGCGACGACGTGGTCTGCGTGGTGACGACCGTCGCCGCACCCAGGGCGAGCATCACCGCGGCGGCCGCGGCGCCGACGAGTGTCCACTGCCGTCGCCGTGACCGCGTCCTCAGCACCCGCCGTGCCATCCGAGCCGCGTCCCCGGGCTCCGGCGCCGTCAGCGCGGTCTCGCCGAGCTCCCGGCGAACGGTGTCGGTGAATTCCTGCTGCCTCAACGCGGTCCCCTCCCGCTCGCCGCCGGACTCGGCTCGTGCGTGGTCTCCCACAGCTCCCGCAGCCGGGCCAGCCCGCGCGCCGTCGACGACTTCACCGTCCCGACGCCGCAACCCAGCAGCCGAGCGGTCTCCGCCTCGCCGAGGTCCAGGTAGAACCGCGCCGCCAGCACCGCCCGCATCCGCGGCGGCAGCTGCCACAGCAGCGCGACCATCTCCGACCGGCCCGCCGACACCGCGAATGCGTCTCCCCCGGCCTCGACGTCTGCCCCGGCGATCGGCATCAGCCGCTCGCGTCGGCGACGGTCGCGGCGAGCGAGGAAAACACGGAACAACGCCTGCCGCGCGTAGGCGCGTTCGTGCTCGATGTCCGCGCGGCCGACGTGCTTGACCAGCCGCAGCAGCGCGTCGTGCACCACGTCCTCGGCCTCGCCGCGGTCGCCGGTCAGCACGAGCGCGTAGCGAAACAGCTCGTCGTAGTGCTGCTCGACGAAAACCTCGAACCCGCGCACGCCCACCGCCCTCCGCTACCTGACGCCCCCTTGGATCACGGAGGACACCGGAAAGTTGCCTGGGCGGCCGAACTCGGGCCGGCGAGTCACTCGGCGGGCTGCCACACCCAGTTCTGCCGCTCGTAGGCCACCTGGAAGCCCAGGTCGAGCATGTTGTGCAGCGACGAATTGTGCTCACCCTCGGCCTCGGCACCGGTTTCGGCGACGAGCAGGCTGCAGCCCAGCTCGGCCGCGAGCCGGGCGCGGGCGGCGAGGAGCTCCGTCTGCCCGCCGCGGTTGCGGGCGTGCTCGGCGACCGCGCCGCCGAACATCTGGCCGATCTCGCCCTGCCGATACATCATCGCGGTGCCGACCATCTCGTCCTCGAGCCACACGGCGAACGGGTGGCAGTTCGGCTCGGCGGCCGACGCGGCGAACATCTCCGCGAAGTGCTCTTCGGGCATGCCGAAGACGCTCAGCATCAGCGCCGCCCACCGGTACAGGTCACCGCGTCCGACCGGCGCGATCCGGATGCCGTCGGCCGGCCTGCGCTCGTCGTCGTCGGCACGGGCCACGACCTCGTCGACGGGGGCGACGAGCTTGGCCCACGACGACGTGGTCGTCAGCCCCTCGCGCGCGCAGATCTCGGCCCAGTCGTCCGGAATCACCGACGGCGCTAGCTGCAACGTGGCGCGACGCGTGCCTGCCGCGCGGTAGAACGCGCACACCTCGGCGATCAGCTCCGCGGTGATGGGCTCCGTGCGGCCGAAGCCGAGCGCCTTGCTCCAGTAGTCCGTCGGGTCGTTGCGCACCGCCAGCACCACCGCACCGCCGAGGCGGGTGGCCGTCATGCCGAGCGCGGAACGCACCGTCTCGGGACCGCCGGTCTCGAGCTGGAACAGCGCTTCCGCCTCGGAATCCTCGATCGCCAGCGGCGGGTCGACCTTGATCACCAGGTCACCCTACTGCGCGCCGGACCGCGGATCAGATGTCGAGCATGAAAGGCACCTCGACTTGTGCCCGATCGGACATCCACTCGCGCAACGCCTTGGTGGCCAGCACGTCGTCCTCGTTGTACTGCAGGAGACGCTCGCGCTGGGTGTCGTCGGGGGTTTCGCCGTCCATGCCCACGGCGTCGCGGTACCAGCGCATCGACGCTTCGCCGCCGGCCTCCGCGTCGCGCCACTGGAAGCCCGCGACGGGGGCGATCACCTTGAGGCCCTTGCCGCGCGAGCACAGGAACTGGTCGGTGACGCTACGGAAGAGATCCACCCACTCGTCGGAGTCCACAAAGGACTGCACGTCCTTCTTCGCCGGGATCCCCGGGTGGTCGCCGAAGCGCTCGACGGAGCCGAACAGCCAGCGGTTCTCCGCCAGCGCGTTGTAGCAGTAGGCGCGGAACGTGAGCCCGGCCGCCAGCGTGCGGTCACGCACGTCGGTGAACCACGCCCAGAACTCCGCGAACGAACGCGCTTCGTCCGTGGTCGGTAAGGGCTCCCAGGTGGCGAAGGCGCGGTAGCCCTGCTCGACGCCGATGTCGGCACCCGAGAGCAGCGTGCCCCACAGGTACGCGCCGGCGTCGCCGAAGCTCTCCATGTCGACGTCGACCTCGACGTCGCCGCGCGGCACCTCGACCAGCGGCGTGCGGCGCACCACCGTGAGGTCGGCCAGCCACGCGCGCGCGAGCATGATCGCGTCGGCGAACGTGCCGCCGGTCCAGTTCATCGGCGGCACCTCGGCGGCCGGATCGAGCGCGGCCAGTTTGTCCACAGTGGACACTCCGGCGCGGCGCAGCTCGCCGGCGTCCTCGCCGCGCACGACGAGGCTGACGTCGCGGGTCTCGGTGAGCTGCGCCTCGCACGTGGGCCAGAACGGGCAGCGCCGGCACTCCAGCACGCGCGAGGGTTGAGCCAGCGGTTCGCCTTCGGTCGCGGCCGCGGTGGCGACGGCGAGCCGGTCGGCGAAGCGCGCGTCGTACTCCGCCAGCGCGCTGCGGCCGCCGGGCCAGGTGCCGGCGGTGAGGTCGTGCCAGACCACCACGTCGGCGTCGAGCCCGATGACCCCGCCGACGGCGCGGCCGGTCTCGGCGCGCCCGTACGTCTGCAGCATCCGCCGCAGGTGCGCGAGCCGAAGCTGGTCGCGCGGCTGCGAACGGACCTTGCGCGTCTCGTCCGGCGTGCGGTGCGCCGGGTCGAGGTCGGTCAGCCCGGTGGTCGGCGCACCCTGGCCGCGGTCGGTGATGCGGTGGCGCACCACGAGCACCGGCACGTATCCGGTTGCGGTGCGCACGAGCAGGTCGACGCCGCCGCGCCGGTGCCCGACCGGGTCGGCCCGCAGCAGCGGGCCCCAGATGAACCGCGCGCCCTCGGCGAAGGCCTCCTCCGTGAGCCGCACGCGGTCGGCCGAGGGCAGGTCACGCGGGATGCGCACCCAGGTCGCGCCGGCCGCCTGATGGTTCTCGGCATCAGAGCCCTCGACGTCGGTGGTCGCGTCGATGAGGCGCTGCAGGATCGCCTCGCGGTGCGCCGTCGCGTCGGCGATCCGCTGCTGCGCCGTCGGATCCGGCGGCGGCAGCGGGACGTCGCGCATCGCGGGGTCGTGCTCCAGATGCACACGACGACGGCAGCGACTGACCGCTCCGGCGTCGAGCAGCACCTCGTTACCCATGACGATCACCTTATCCGCCCCCACCGACAGAACTGCCTTTCCGTGCTGCGAGCCGACATGCCCGGCCCTGCTCGGACCAGTAAGTTCGACCCCGACGAGTAGCAGGAGGTGGGCCATGGCGCGCAAGGCCAAGCAGGACGCGGGTGAAGCTCGGATCACCCCGAAGAAGGCGAAGAACGCGATCGCGGTGGCCAAGGTGCTCGGCCCGGCCGTGATCCCGGTCGTCGCGCCGTACGCGGTGCGCGCGGCGGGCGCGGCCCGGGAGATGTACGACCGCTACCAGGCGCGCAAGCTCGGCGTCGCCGTCGACCAGCTCGGCGAGTTCTCCGGCCGCGGTGCCGCGCTGCACGCGCGGATCGCCGGTCTCGTGCAGGGGCTGGGCGAGCTCAGGAAGTCGAGCAAGGCCACCGACGCCGACGCGAAGTTCGCGACCGACACCCAGGGCACCCTCGAACAGCTGTCGGCCACGGTCCGCGCGGCCGAGCGGATGCCCGCCGCCCGGCGCAAGGCCGCGCACCGCGCGGTCGCGAGCGAGCTCGACTCCCTGGAGGAACAGCTGCTGCACCGGCTCGGCGTCTGAGCGCGAGCCGGGCCGCTCACCCGAAGTGGTGAACGGCCCGGCTTCGGCCGTTTCGACAAGCAGACTCAAGACGGCAGCGGAATCCACTTGTGCGACCACGCGACCACGGCGTCGAGGACCGGCTCCAGGTCCTGGCTCTTCGCCGTGAGGTGGTACTCGACCTGCAGCGGCGTGGCGGTGAGGACGCGCTTCTCCAGCAGGCCGTCCTCCTCCAGCTTCCGCAGCCGCTGCGTCAGCATCGTGTCGCTGATGCCGGGCACCGCGGCCTTGATCAGGGCGTAGCGGTGGTGACCGGTGAAGACCGCCCGCAGGATCGCGCCCGTCCAGCGCGTGCCGATCAGCTCGATCGCCGCGTGGAAGCGCGTGCACACGCGGTGGGCTTCCTCCGCCTGCCGGTCCACGGCCATTCCCTCAGTCGCCCGAGCGAAGCGGCGCCAGCGACGCGGTGACCCGCACCAGCTCGTCGAACATGGCCTTGGCCGAGGTCTTCACGATCTCGTTGGGCACGAACTCGCCCTCGTCGCTGATGAACTGCTGCACGAACGGCACCGACACCGCGTCGAAGACCGGGGTCATGCGCAGCGTCGTCACGACCTGCTTGATCTGCTGCACCGCGCGCGTGCCGGCCGCGACGCCGCCGTAGCTGACCAGGCCGACGGCCTTGTACTTCCACTCGTTGTGCAGGTAGTCGATGGCGTTCTTCAGCTCGGCGTTGTAGCCGTAGTTGTACTCCGGCATCACGAAGACGAACGCGTCCGCTTCGGACACCTTCGCGCTCCAGTCCTTCGTGTGCTGGTGCTCGTACTGACCGAGGCGCGGGTGCTTCGGCTCGTTGAAGAACGGCAGGTTGACCACGGCGAGGTCCACGAGCTCGACGTCGAAGCCGCCGTGCTCGATCGCCGCGGCCTCCGTCCACTTCGCCACCGGCAGGCCCACCCGGCCCGGTCGCGTGCTCGCCAGGATGATCTCAAGCTTCGGCAACGCCGTCGCCTCCTCCCGGCCCGGCAGAACGCGGGCCGCTCGACTAAGGAATCCTGAGCAACTTAGCATTCCTTAGTGAACGACCCGCGTCCGACCGGTTACTTGATGAACCCCTTGTCGAGCATCCACTGGTGCGCGACCACGCCGGCGTCCTTGCCGTCGACGTCGACCTGCTTGCACAGCTGCACCATCTGCTCGTTGTCGATCGCCGCGGTCACCTTCTCGAGCGGGCCCCGCAGCGCGGGGTGCTGGTTCAGGAAGTCCGTGCGCATCGTCACCGCGGCGTTGTACTGCGGGAACGCCTTCTTGTCGTCCTCCAGCACGCGCAGGTTGAGCCCCGAGATCCGGCCGTCGGTGGTGAACACCTCGCCGACCGGGCACGTGCCGTTGGCCACGGCTGAGTAGATCGTGCCGATGCCGAAGTTCTCGATCTTCGGGTTCTGGAAGCCGTACGCCTTGACCGCCGCCGGGAAGCCGTCCTGGCGGCTGGTGAACTCCGTCTCCAGGCAGAACCGCGCCTGGTCGGGCTTCTGCTTGAGGAAGTTCGCCAGGTCGGTGGTGGTCTTGAGGTTGTTCTGCTTGGCGTACGCCTCCGTCGTGGCGAACGCGTACTGGTCGTTGAGCGGCGAGTACTTGAGCCAGGTGATGCCGTTCTTCTCGGCGTCGGCCTTCGCGGTCGCGTCGTACTGCGCCTGCTCGCCGCCCGGCACCGGCAGCTCGTTGCCCTGGTAGTTGATCCAGCCGGTGCCGGTGTACTCCCACGTGACGTCGGTCTGGCCGTTGAGCAGCGCCTGGCGCGACGAGTTGGACCCCTTGATGTCGGTGAGGTCCACGACGTCGGCGCCGGCGGCACTCAGCGCCATCTCCGCCATGTAGCCCAGGATGATGTTCTCGGTGAAGTCCTTCGACCCCACCACCACGCGCACACCCTGCACGCCGGGGATCGGCTGGATGGAACCGGGCTGGATCGAGTACGGCACGGACGTGTTGAGGTCGAGCCCGCACGCCGAGAGCGTCCCGGCGAGCAGCGCCGCCCCCGCGAGGACGCCCGCCTTCTTGAGGACGTTCATCAGCGCAGCCCCTTCGGCCCGAAGTACTGTTCCGCGACCGCGCCCAGCCAGTCGACCAGCAGCGCCAGCGCGACGGCCAGCACTGAGCCGGTGATCAGCACCTTGGTGAGGTTGAGCTTGTAGCCGGTGTCGATCAGCAGGCCGAACCCACCGGCGTTGACGAACATCCCGAACGTCGCGGTCCCCACAGCCAGCACGAGCGACGTGCGCAGACCGGCCAGGATCAGCGGGATCGCCAGCGGGAACTCCACGCGCCACAACACGGCCGACGAGGACATCCCGATGCCGCGCCCGGCGTCGATCAGCGCCGGGTCCACCTGCTGCAGGCCCACCATCGTGTTCCGCAGCACCGGCAGCAGCGAGTAGAACGCCAGCGGCAGCGCCGCGACCCACAGCCCGCCGACGGCGCCGGTGACGATGAACCACAGCACCAGCACACCCAGCGCGGGCGCGGCCTGGCCGATGTTGGCGACTGCGAGGAAAACGGGCGCGAGGAACCGCGCCCACCGCCGCGTGACCATGACCCCGAGCGGCACGGCCACGAGCACCACGAGCACCACCACGACCAGCGTCATCGCGACGTGGTCGCGCAGCGCGGTGAGCAGCGAAGTGGCATTTAGCGTGGTCGCCTCGGTGGCGGTGACGCCGGTGCCGAACACCCAGCCGAGCGTGACCGCGACCAGCACGACCACGGCGATGGGCTGCGCGAACAGGCGGAAGCGCTCCGCGCCGCGGGAGCCGGATTCGGTGGAGAAGCCCGCTTCGACGACTGCTGTCACTGCGTCACACCCCCGACCGTCTCGTGATCGTCGGCGTGCTCGTCGCGCAGCTGCTGGATCGTGTTGATCACGGTGTCCAGCTCGATCGTGCCGGCGAACTCGCCGCGCGCGCCGGTGACCGGCACCGAGCCACCCTCGGCGAGCATGGCCTCCAGCGCGTCCTGCAGCGTCGACTGCAGGCTCACGATGTCGCGCAACGGCTTGCCCGCGTCGGCGAGCGAGGTCGCCGCGGTGAGCTGGCGCCGGTGCACCCAGCGCGTGGGACGGCGGCGCCGGTCGAGGACGAGCACGAAGTGCTTGCGCTGGTCGTCGAGCTTGCGCGCGATGTCGGCCGGGTCTTCGTCTTCGGCCGCGGTGAGCGCATCCTGCTTCAGCTCGACGTCGCGTACGCGCAGCAGGGTCAGCTGCTTGAGCGAAGCGCCGGCGCCGACGAAGCCGGCGACGGTGTCGTCGGCCGGGTTGGCGAGGATCGCGTCGGGGGTGTCGTACTGCAGGATCTTCGACCCGTTGCCGAGGACCGCGATCTTGTCGCCGAGCTTCACGGCCTCGTCGAAGTCGTGCGTGACGAACACGATCGTCTTCTTGAGTTCGGTCTGCAGCCGCAGCAGCTCGTCCTGCAGATTGCCGCGCGTGATGGGGTCCACGGCGCCGAACGGCTCGTCCATCAGCAGCACCGGCGGGTCGGCCGCGAGCGCGCGGGCCACGCCGACGCGCTGCTGCTGGCCACCGGAGAGCTGGCGCGGGAAGCGGTCGCGGAAGTCGGCCGGGTCAAGGCCGACCAGGTCCATCATCTCCTCGACGCGCGAGGAGACCTTCTTCTTGTCCCAGCCGAGCAGCCCCGGCACCACGCCGATGTTCTGCGCCACGGTGAAGTGCGGGAACAGCCCGGCCTGCTGGATCGCGTAGCCGATGCGGCGGCGCAGGGTGTCGACGTCGAGCTTCAGCGCGTCCTCGCCGCCGATCGTGATGCGCCCGGAGGTGGGCTCGATCAGCCGGTTGATCATCCGCATCGTGGTCGTCTTGCCACAGCCGGACGGGCCGACCAGGACGACGATCTTGCCGGCGGGCACCACCATCGAGAAGTCGTCGACGGCCGGCGCGCGCGTGCCCGGATAGCGTTTGGTGACGTGTTCCAGTTCGATTTCGGCGCCGGAGACATGGTCGTCGGCAGCGTGGTCTTCGAAAGCGTGCTCAGCCACGGAGCCCCCTCGGTACGGTCAATCGTTTGATCAGGACGTAGATGGCGTCGAGCACGAGCGCGAGGATCACGACGCCGACGGTGCCCGTGAGGGCCTGGTTGAGCGAGTTGGCGCTGCCCGCGTTGGTGAGGCCCGAGAAGACCTCGGATCCGAGGCCGGGGCCCTTCGCGTAGGCCGCGATCACCGCGATGCCCATCAGCATCTGCGTCGCGACGCGCATGCCGGTGAGGATCGCGGGCCACGCCAGCCGCAGCTCGACGCGGGTGAGCACGGAGAACCGGCCCATCCCGATGCCGCGCGCGGCATCCGTCACCGCTGGGTCGACGCCCGCGAGGCCGACGATCGTGTTCCGCACGATCGGGAGCAGGCCGTAGAGCACCAGCGCGATGACCGCGGTGGTGGAGCCGAGCCCCGAGAGCGGGATCAGCAGCCCGAGGAGGGCGAAGGAGGGAACGGTCAGGATCGTGCTGGCCAGCGCCGTGGCGACAGCCGAGCCGATGGGACTGCGGTACACCGCGATGCCGATCGCCACACCCAGTACGGCGGCGAGGATCGTGCACTGCACGACCATGCTCGTGTGCAGGTACGCCTGCAGCCACAACCGGTCCCACCGGTCCGAGATGTACTCGAAGAGGTTCATGCGTATTCGTTCTCCTGCCGCTAGTGAGGAGCCCCAGACGTCACCCGTTCGGAGTAGCTCATCAACCGGGAGGGTGACTACCCAGAACGACCGCGGACCAAACCTCCTGTCTCACCGTTGGTCAGACCACCGTTTCGCATCCTGAGACGATCGGCAACCGAAGCGAGCGGCCTGGCCGGGCGGTCGTCACCTGATCGCAACGCTGCGACCAGCATTTACTTGAACGTTCACCGAGACCGTGCTCACAGGCCGGGAGCGCTCGATCACCCGCCGGAGTGCCGATAAACTGCTGTCCGTGAGCACCCGGACCCGGCACCGCGGCGCGTTGGCCGCTGCGCGCGGCGGGCTGCTCGCGGCCAGTTCGGCGTCACTCGCGGTGACCGCCCACGGCGTCGCCGACGGCGGGCTGCCCGACCCGGCGCTCACGGTCCTGCTCACCGGCCTGCTCGGCTGGACGGGCACCGCGCTCGCGGGCAAGGCCCGCGGCCGCCTCGCGACCATCGCCGTGCTCGGCGCCGGCCAGCTGGTGATGCACCTGGTGCTGACCACGCTCGCGGGCCACGACGGCCACCCGGCCGCAGGCTGGGCGAGCGGCTGGACGATGACGGCTTCACACGCCGTCGCCACGCTCATCACCGCCCTGCTGCTGGCCCGCGCCGACGCGCTGCTGCTGGCCGTGCTCCACGTGGTGCGAGCGGTCCTGCCGCTCCTCACGCCGCCGCTGCCCGTGCCCGCCGGCGCGGCCGTGGCACTCCCGCCGCGACCCGTGCGGTCCGTGGCGATCCTCGACGTCGAGCTGCGGCGCGTCCGCGGCCGGCGCGGGCCTCCTGCACTGTCCTGAACCCGATTTCCCTTTTCCCTCACCGGTGGAGCCCCCGAAGGCTCTCCACCGGATCACCCCCTGTTCAGGAGCAGTTGTGTCCCATCACGTCTTCAAGCGCGCCGGTGTGCTGGCCGCCACCGTCGGCATCACCGGCCTGCTCGGCGCCGGCATCGCGTCGGCCCACGTCACCGCCAACGTCTACGGCGCCCCGGCGACCCAGGGCGGGTACGGCGCGATCTTCTTCCGTGTTCCCAACGAGGACGCGAAGCTCGGCACCATCGGGCTCGAAGTGGACTTCAAGCCGGAGTACGGCATCGGCAGCGTGAGCACCAAGCCGATCCCGGGCTGGACCGCGCAGGTCACCAAGTCGACGCTCCCCCAGCCGGTGACCACCGCGTCGGGCACGAAGATCACCGAAGCCGTCACCAAGGTCGTCTGGACCGCCGACACCGGCACCAAGATCGGGCAGAACCAGTTCCAGGAGTTCGAGGTCAGCGCCGGCCCGCTGCCGGCGAATGTGGACCAGCTCGAGTTCCCAACCATCCAGACGTACGAGGCCGGCAAGGTGGTGTCCTGGAACGAAACCGCGACCGCCGGCGGTGAGGAGCCGGAACACCCGGCGCCCACCATCAAGCTCGCCGCCAAGAGTGGCGGGGATGAGCACGCCGGCATGACCGCGTCGACCACGAACGCCGAAACGCAGGCAGCCGCGGTCGATTCCTCCGACAGCACCGCCCGTTGGCTCGGCGGCGCCGGCCTCGTCGTCGGCGCGCTCGGGCTCGGCTTCGGCGTCGGAGCCATCACGCGCTCGCGGCGCACCGGAAACACCGAAGGAACCAAGTAAATGCGGAAAGCGCTCCTCGCGCTGGCGATGACCGGGGTGGCCCTGCTGGGCACGGCCACCCCGGCGCTGGCGCACAACGTGCTGATCAGTTCCGACCCGGCCGACGGCGCATCGCTGGCCACCGGTCCGGCGAAGGTCACGCTGACGTTCGACCAGTACGTGCAGAACGCCGACGTGAACCAGATCGCGGTGACCGGACCCGACGGGAACCAGTGGGCCGAAGGCCCGGTGACCGTGGAGAACAACGTGATCAGCGCACCGCTTCGGCCGCTCGGCCCGGCGGGCAAGTACACGGTCGGCTACCGGATCCTGTCGGCCGACGGGCACCCAGTGTCGGGCGAGATCCCGTTCACCCTCACCAAGGCGGGCTCGGGTACGCCGGCGAAGGTCGACGCGGCCAAGGCGTCCGGGGCACCGGCCGCCGGTACGTCGGCGACGTCCTCGACGTCCAGCTCGACCGGGATTCCCATCTGGGTCTGGATCGCGGGCGCGGTGGTGCTGCTCGCGATCGGGCTCACCGTCGCGCTGCGCACCGGGCGTGAGCCGAGCCAGGAGAAGACGAAGCAGTGACGAGAGCCGAGACCACCTCGACCGTCCGCTGGTCCACGCTGCTCTGCGTGGTCACGGCGGGCCTGCTGGGCGCGCTGATCGGCGTCGCGCTCACGGCGTCGGCACCCATCCCGGGTGTGGTGGAGCCCAGCGAGGTGGTCTCGGCCGCCATCCCGATCGTGCGCGTACTGATGGATCTGGCCGCGGTCGCCACGATCGGGCTTGGCCTGCTTTCGGTGATGGTCGGCTACGACCGGCCGAAGCTCACCGAGCCGATCATGCGTCGGGCGCGGCCGGCCGCCGTCGCCGCCGCGCTCATCTGGTCGGCGAGCTCGGTGGTCGCGCTGATCCTGCAGACCGCGGAGTACAAGCCGGGCAAGTCGACGCTGACCGCGAGCGACATCGGCGCGTACATCGCCGAAGTCGGCGCGGGCAAGGCGCTGGTGATCGTCGCGGTGCTGGCGCTGCTGCACGCCGGGCTCGGGTTCCTCGCGCTGCGCCAGGGCGAGAAGGTGCCGGCCGAGGTGCGCGTGGGTGTCGGCATGTTCGCGCTGCTGCCGCTGCCGGTGACCGGCCACGCGTCCAACTCGTCGTGGCACGACTACACGATGATCTCGATGGAGCTGCACGTAATGAGCGCCGTCGCCTGGTGCGGCGGCCTCGGCGCGATGATCGTGCTGCTCGCGACGAACCGCACGCTGCTGGCCCACGCGCTGCCGCGGTTCTCCAAGCTGGCGACGCTGTGCCTGGCCGTCTCGGCGGTGACCGGCGTGTTCAACGGCGCGGTCGAGATCCTGGCCAACCCGACCATCAGCTTCTGGGCGGGTGTGTTCACGACGCCGTACGGGCAGCTGGTGCTGCTGAAGATCGCGTGCACCGGGGTGATCGCGCTGCTCGCGGCCAACCTGCGCTGGCGGCTGATGCCTCAGATCGTGCGCCACAACCGCACGGCGATCGCGTCGTGGGCGACGCTCGAGCTCACGGTGATGGGGTTGGCGTTCGGCTTCGCCGTCGTGCTGACACGGGCGCCGGTCGCGGTCTCCTGAAGCCGATTTCCTCGAAATCCCACTGTTTCCCAGCCCGCTACCCGTTGGTTCTCACCGCACGTAGCTGCAAGTTGCACCACGGGAGTAGCAGTCCTCCGTTAGAGGCGATCGGCCGCACCGAATTTTCTACTGGCGCGGAGACCCCGCAAGCGATCTTCGGGGAAGCGACGAGTGGTCCTCTTCAGGCGTCGAATGCACGTGCAGCGGCTCATGAATGTGGCGCGGGCCACTCGTACCGGTCAGCGGTAGCGCGTCCAGCCGGTGGCCGTGCGGCCGTGGCGGAGGTCGTCGAGACGGCGGTGCAGCTCGGGGCGCACCTGCGGGTGGCTGCGCAGGATCGGCAGCACGCTGGTGGTGAGCTTCAGCTCGCGCACGGCGCGCAGCACCGCGAAGCCCGACCAGGCCGTGACGTCGAAGCCGTACGCGCGGGAAAACTCCTCGTAGCGGCCCGGCGGGTCCCCGAATCGCTCACGGCCCACGGCCAGCGGCGTGAGATCCCACTCCGGCGGGCCGACGCAGGACGAGTCGAAGTCGCACAGCACGGGGCCGTCCGGGCCGGGAATCACGTTGCCGGGGTAGGCGTCGCCGTGGACGAAGCCTCTGGCCAGCGGGAAGTCCAGCTCGGCCAGCTGCGCCTCGACCTCGGCGCAGCGCTCCAGCAGGAACCGGCGGTCGTCGTCGGCGAGCTCCTCGGCGTCGGACACCCGGGCGCGCACCGCGTCGAACGGCGCCCACTCGGCGAGGCCGGCGGGCGGCGGCAGCGCGTGGACCCGGCGCAGCAGCCCGGCCAGGTCGGCAGGCGTGGGCGGGCGCCCGACGGACGGGACCTCGTGCCACGCCGTGACCAGGTGCGCCCCGGCGTGCATGGGCTGGCCGATGCCTTCCAGCAGGCGGATCGCGGGAATGTCATGGCGCGCGAAGTGCTCCGCGACGCACACGACCGTGCCGACGCGGTGCCGAAGCCTGGTCGAGCCGACGATCCGGACCACGACCGGGGCCGTGGCCAGCACGTACACCGCGTTGTTGGTGAACCGCAGCAGCCGCGCGCCGGCCGGGTCCAGGCCCAGCAACGCGCACGTTTCGGTCAGCGCTTCCCGCAGCTTCGCGGGCGTGAACCGGCCGCCGACGTCAGGCGGCGTAGAAGATCTTGAGCCGGTCGGCGAGATCACGGGCGTCACCGTTGTTGCGTCGACGCTCGGCCTCCACCTGCAGCGGGCGCAGGCGGTCCTTCACGCGCTCCGACTTGATGCTCTCGGCGTAGTCGATGGCCTTGCTGCCCACCTTGGCGCCGTGGTCGAGGTCGCCGTCGAGCAGGTGGTTGGTGGCCAGCGCGCTGAGCATGAACGTCTTGCTGCGCGCCATGTCGTCGGTGTAGGAGTCGACGGCCCTGGTCAGGGCCGGGATGGCGTACTTGGTGTGCTCGGGGTTCTTCTGCGCCAGCACGGTGTGCACGGTGCCGGTCATCGCGTAGACGTCGGTCTCGTTGAAGAACTTCACCCACGACTCGGCGTTGGCGATGTCGGCGCGCGCGAACTCGTCCTTGCTGCGGCCGAGCAGCTTCGTGGCCTGCTCCTCGTTGCCCATCATCGCGTAGGCCCAGGCCTCGTTGGCGCAGAGCACCGCGACGGCGAGCTCGGAACCCGACTCCTGGGCGGCGATCTGGCCGAGCTGGAAGAGCTTCAGCGCGTCGTTGGGGGCGTCGTTGTGCAGGTAGACGCGGCCCATGCGGTAGAGGACGTTGGCGACGAGCGGGTGGCTGTCACCCTGCTTGGCCAGGTCGAGCGCGTTGGCGAAGTGGCCGCGGGCGGAGTCCATCAGGCCGGTGTCGAACGAGGTCCAGCCGGCGAGGCTGTGCAGGTCGGCGAGCGCGACGAACAGGCGCTGCTTCACCGCTTCGGTCGCGGTGGACTCGAGCATCTGCTGGCCCCAGGACAGCTGCGCCACCACGGCGTCGCGGCAGAACCCGCCGCCGTACTGGTAGTCGAGCGCGCGAAGCGCCCTCGTCGCCGCCTCCACCTGGCGGACGTCGGTCGTGCCGATGCGCCCGGGTGCGGGCGTTCGCGCGGGGGCCGCGGACCACGTCCCCGATTCCTGACCGAACACCGCCGCGCCCATCGTGACCTGGGCGGCGTGCGCGAGGAACCTCCGTCGCTTCACGGACTCGTCCTCCTCAGCCTGCCGGCCATCGGACGAACCGACGACCCGTATCGCCGTGGTCTCGTCGTACGCGAGACCCATGTATCCACGGGGGACACCCAGGCCGTCGGCGATTCTCGTGAGCACGTCGTAGGCCATGACCTGGCGACCCTTGAGGATCTCCGACACCTCGGACTGCGACTGGCCGGTCATCGCGGCGATCTGGCGCTGCGAGACACCGTGCTTGCGCAACAGGCGGTACACCGCGCTGACCTCCCGGGCCGCCAGCGCCGAGCGCATCTCCGGCTGTTCCCAGGCATCGGGCGGAACCGGGCTGCCCTGCCGGGCATCGGTGCCACCGGAAACACTGTCGCCAGCACTGGCGTCCATAACGACCCCTCACCGTCCGTTGGGCGTCGGAAGCAGACTAAGCACACCTCGAGAAGCATGTGAATCGAGCAGACAGTGTGTCTGATCGGCCCGGCCGAACTCCACTGACCGCTTACCGTGGAACCCCGCCCGGTCACCGCTATGACGCGGTTTCGACCTTCTATCGCACTCGGTTTCACTTCACTGTAGTTGTCAGATCTCCGTCACCGCCCGGACACCGGTAGCGATCACGGAGAGCGACGAAGACCGGGAGACCGGCGACGACGCGGATGTGCATCTCGCAAGGTGCACACAGGGACGAGAGAGCGGTGGAGGGCCAGTGGAGTTCGTTGACTCGCTCGCAGGAGGACATGCCGGGACCGCGATGCGGCCCTTGCGGCCCGCCCCGGGCGTGCCGGGAATCGCGACCGCGACCCGGCCGGTCACCCCCTCCGCCGCGGCCGACCCCCGCACCGCGGGTGTCCGTCACTACGAAGGCGGACAGCTGGTGTGGCGCGTGCAGTGCGGCGACCTCATCAGCCGCGAGCGCGCGGTGACGGTGTTCGTGGAGAACGACCAGGTCGTCGTCGTTTCGCCTCCCGGTGAGACCGCTCGCCTGACATCCGGTCAGCTCGGCCAGCTCAGGGCCGCTCTCAACGAAGCCGCCAAAATGGCGGAAAGGTAACGGTGAGCTCTCCATGGATCAGGTACTCGGGCAGGTCCTCCGCAACGCGGTCTGGGAACGCCTCGACATGCTGTCCGACCTGGCGACCCGCGCCGACGCCCAGTCGCTCGTTTCGGTGGCCCGCTCCGAACTGCCGCGCCTGACCGAAGGCTGGCGGGCGATGCTGCAGGCCCACGAGCCCGACGAGCGTGGTGACTGCCCCACGTGCTCGACCCGGTGGCACCGCTGCAAGGCGCCGTGCTCGGTGTGGCAGGTGGCGCACGAGCACCTCGTCGCCGGCGGCCTCGCTCCGCAGGCCCGCACGCAGGACGAGGGCCGTGCGAGCCGTCGCCGCGTCCCGAACCAGGCGCGGCGCGCGACGCCCGCCGAAACCACCGGCCGCCACGCGCTGGTGAACCCCCGGGCCGTCACGGCCTGATCCCGATCAGGCGAGCGAGCGCCGGACCCGACTGCCCCGGTCGGACCGGCACCGGCACTCTCGCCGTGGCCGCGGGCTGGTTCGTCCGTCCCCCCGAGCGAGGCGAACCAGCCCCGGTTACCCCAGTCCCCATCGCGATTAATCGAAAATTATCACGGCAAGCTCTAGCGGACGGCGAAATCCGCCGCTAGGTTGAAGATCATCGCAGCCGGGCCAACTCCCTGGCTACGACCACAAACTCCGCGGGCCGGTGCCGTTGCACTCCCCTCCCCCGACCGGCACCGGCCCGCGGTTCCACTTCCCGGAGTTATCGGGTTTGCCCGATTACCACTCTGGTTACCGGACTGATCACCGCACGGCTTTCACTCGCGTGACGAGCACACCCGCGAGGACCGTCGCCAGCGCCGCCGCCCCGAACAGCGCCGGGTAGCCGCCGAGGAACTTGAGGATCAGCGTCGTCAGCAGCGGTGCCACGACCTGGGGCAGCGAACCGGCGATGTTCACCACGCCGAGGTCCTTCGCCCGGTTCTGCGCGACCGGCAGCACCTGCGTGAGCATCGCCAGCGCCACGGCCATGTACACGCCGAACCCGATGCCCAGCAGCGGCGACGCGATCAGCGCCGCCGGCCACGTCTGCCACACCACCAGCAGCAGCGCGGCGATCGCCATCACGGCCGAGGACGCCAGGACGTACGGCTTGCGGCGGCCCGACTTGTCGGAGAAGTGCCCGGCCAGCACGGCGCCGATCACCAGCGCCACGCCGTAGAGGCCCATCATGATGAGCAGCCCGTCTTCCGGCGACGGGTAGTGCACCGCGTCCTTGAGGAAGAACAGCAGGAACAGCGTGCCGAACGCGTTGCCCAGGTTGATCATGAAGTGACAGCCCCAGGCCCACGCGAAGTCCGGGTGCTTGCTCGGCGACACCCACAGGTCGTTGAGGAACCGCCGGAACCGCGTGCTGGACCGGAACTCCCGGGGCAGGCGCGCGTCGGGCGTGCGGAACACGAACGCGCCGGCCCCGCCGAGCACGATCACCGCGCACACCGCGTACCCCAGCGGCAGGCCCGCCACGTCGAGCATCACCACGACCACCACGGCGCCGAGCACCGTGCCGAGCATCTGCGCGATGCCGACGAGCCCACCGACCTGCGCGCGCTGCCCGACCGGGACGCGGTCGGCGATGCCGCACATGAGCGTGGCGCCCAGCATGCCGTTGAGCCCGGCCTGCACGAGGCACCAGCCGATGGTCATCACGACGACGTTGGGCGCCTCGGCCAGCACCAGCAGCCCGGCCGCGCCGAGGACGGCACCCAGGACGGTCCACGGGTGGCGGCGGCCGAAGCGCGAGACCGTGCGGTCGGACAGCAGGCCGACCAGCGGGTTCGCGACGAGCGCCACCGCCGCGCCGACGCCCGTGACCACGCCGAACACCGTTTCCTTGTTCGCGGCGTCGAGCAGCTCGGCCTGCTGCGGCAGCAGGACCTGGATCGGCGCGTAGATCCCCAGCCACATCGCGATGTTCGCGAAGAACAGCAGACTCATCCAGCCCGGCCGCACCCGCGCGACGGGTTCGGCCAGCGCCGCCGGAAGCCGGTTGGTGGTCGTGTCACTCATGGCGGACCAGCTTTCGATACCAGGCGAAGGAGTCCTTCGGTGTGCGGCGCTGAGTCTCGTAGTCCACGTGCACGAGCCCGAAGCGGGGTGCGTAGCCCTTGGACCACTCGAAGTTGTCGAGCAGGGACCAGACGAAGTAGCCGCGCACGTCGACGCCGACGTCCATCGCTTCGCGCAGGGCCCGGAGGTGGCCGTCGAGGAAGTCGATGCGTTCGGGGTCGTGGACCTGGCCGTGTTCGTCGGGTGCGTCGGCGAAGCTGCAGCCGTTTTCGGTGATGTAGACGGGCGGGAGGTGCTCTCGGTAGCGGTCTTGGAACGACACCAGCAGCTCGTGCAGGCCCTGGGGCACGATCGGCGAGTCGTTGGTGGTCACCGGGTAACCCTCGACCGGGCGCAGCTCGAACGGAAGGGGATTCCCCTCGCCGGGTGCCGCGACGCCTTGGGGCTCGTAGTAGTTGACGCCGTAGAAGTCGAGCGGCTGGTGGATCGTGGTCAGGTCTTTTTCGAAGCCGCCGGGCAGGTGGGGGTGGATCTGCTCGGGATAGCTGCCGAGCAGGACCGGGTCGGCGAAGGTGCGGTTGAGGAGGGCGTCGAGCCAGGTTTTGGCGGCTTCGGTTTCGTCGTCTTCGTCGGCGGGCCAGATGGGTGAGTGGTTGTTGGCCGTGCCGACGCTCTCGGCACCGGCGGCCCGCAGCGCCTGGGTGGCGAGGCCGTGGGCGAGGTTCTGGTGGTGGGCCGTCGGGAGGGCGTCGAGCAGGAGGAACCGGCCGGGCGCGTACTCGCCGATGCCGTAGCCGTAGATCGACATGACCATGGGCTCGTTGAGCGGGATCCACAGCTTCACCCGGTCGGCGAAGCGTTCGCCGAGGATGGCGGCGTATTCGGCGAAGTGTTGGGCGGTGTCGCGGTTGAGCCAGCCGCCGTCGTCTTCGAGTGCCTGGGGCGTGTCCCAGTGGTACAGCGTGACGGCGGGCGCGATGCCGGCGGCGCAGACGTCGTCGATGAGCTTGTCGTAGAAGGCGAGGCCTTCGGCGCATGCTTTGCCGGTGCCGGTCGGCTGGATGCGCGGCCAGGCGATGGACATCCGGTAGGCGCCCACCCCGAGTTCCGCCATCAGGGCGATGTCTTCGGAGTAGCGGTGGTAGTGGTCCGCCGCTACCTTGGCGTCCTCACCGCGGGCGATCTTGCCGTCGGTCGCGGTGAAGGTGTCCCAGATGGACGGTCCGCGGCCGGCTTCGGCCGTGGCGCCTTCGATCTGGAACGCCGAGGTCGAGACACCCCACAGGAATTCGGGCGGGAAGGTCGGATAGTCCACCGGCGGAACACACCTTTCTCATCCGGCCACCCGGTCGGGTGAACGTGAAAATTTCTCATATGCTAGGTCGTCACTCGTCCAGGGGGAAGCCCACAAGGGCGCTAAAGTCCCAGATCAGACGAGTGGTTCCGCCGGCACCGGCGGAACAGGGAAGCGAGAAGGACCGAGGAACGACAGTGTCGGAGACCCAGGCGGAGACCACTCCGCTGCGGCGCAAGCCCGTGCAGCAGCGCAGCGCCAAGCGCGTGGAGCAGATGCTCGACGCCAGCGCGCAGCTCATCGACGAGCTCGGCTACGACGCGCTGACGACCACGCTGATCGCCAAACGCGCGAACGTCGCGGTGGGCTCGCTGTACCAGTTCTTCCCCGACAAGCGGGCCGTCGTCCAGGCGCTGACGCAGCGCAACCTGGAGCGCTTCGTGGCCGCCGTGAACGAGCGGCTGAAGGAGCTCAACCCCGAGCACTGGTGGAACATCGTCGACTCAGTGCTCGACATCTACCTGCGGATGCACCGCGAGGTCCCGGGCTTCTCCAAGGTCCACTTCGGTGACGTCATCGACGTCCAGCTCCTCGACGAGGAGCGCGACAACAACTCCGTGATCGTCGACTCGCTGGTGGACATCCTGCGCGTGCAGGTCGACCGCCCGGCGGACGAGCTCCGGTTCGCCATCGCCATCGCCAACGAGACCGCCGACGCACTGCTGAAGCTGGCCTTCCGCCGCGACCCGCAGGGCGACGAGCGGATCGTGGCGGAGGCCAAGCACGTGGTGAAGGGCTACTTGGCGAGCAAGTTCGGCGAGTGATGGCGGGTGGCCCTTTCGAACCACTCGAGGGCCGGCGTGAGTGGCGTTGGTGCGGCCCAGCCGTTGACGGTGGCGAGTAGCCGGAGGTAGCGGTCACGGCGGGGGTCTTGGGCTTGTCTGATGCGCGCCAGGTCTTGCCGGGTCGGGTTGATGCGCCGGAGGGCTTGGGCGCCTTCCGGTCCCCTGGGATCTGCTTCTTGGTTGATCCCGGCCACTTCGGCGATGACGTCTTTGGCCGGGATCCGCGTGCGGGGCTGGGCGGCGGCCAGGTCGTGGAGTGCGGCGCGGAAGTCCGGGTCCTGGGTAAGCTCGGCCAGCTCGACCCAGGCGTCGACTTGGTCGGGGGTGGGCTCGTCGGGCAGCTCCGGGGTGAGGGTGCGTTTGATGCCCGCTTGTGGCGCGTCGAGGCCACCGAAGACCTCGTCGAGGAACTCACCGATCAGCTTCCGCCGCTCTTGCACCGACATTGCCGCCAGCTCATGCACCATCTCGACTTCCTCCCAGCCGACCCCGTTGCGCGCGACGGCCAGGAGAACCGCGCGCCGCAACTGGAGCACTTTGATCGTTTCGCCGATCGCCTGAGCCTCTCCGGCCGCGACCTCGCTCAGCTCGGCTTCGTGTCCGACGACGGCTCGGATGGTCTTCAGCCCCACGCCGAGCGCTCTCAAAGTCCGGATCACGCCGAGCCTTTTCACGGCGTCCGGGCTGTACCGCCGACGTCCGGCCGAATCCCGACCGTTGGTGGGGACCAGCCCGAGGTCGGAGTAGTAGCGGACCGCCTTGACGGACAGCTTGGTTCGCCGGGCCAGCTCGCCGATGGAGAGAAGTTCGTCGTCTTCCACGGGGACAAGCGTGCCTGCTCCTCCGGTGGGAGGCGCAAGGGTTTCGGTTTGTCCACAGGAGTTGTCCACAACTTGTGTCCGCTGTGGACAACTCGGCTTTTGCGGCCTTGGCGCGACTTCCGGCCGGTAGAATGGGATCGGGGCGTCCCCCGTGGTGGGCGGGGGTTTGTCTCCGCCGGGGTGGGCGGGCAACAGGGTTGTTGCTGGGGGGTTGGCCGGCGGCGCTGCGGGGCGGAGGGCTGGTACATCGGCGCGACGGAGCGACGGCCAGTGGAGGTGTAGCCGGCGCGGAGCCAGGCGACTTTTCGGCGGCGCGGAGCGGGGGGCGGTTGTGGTGTTCGTGAGGTTTCAGAGCACGACCCGCAACGGGCGGGATGGGTTCACCGGCGTGTTCGGCTTGGTGAATGGGCTCGCGAAGGCGGGGCGGCTGTCCGAGGAGCAGGAGGCGTTCCGGCGGGCCTCGAATGATTGGTACGACGCCAATTTCCCCAATCCCGCCAAGGCGGATCCCGGGGTGTACGAGCGGCCCGGTGCGGCGGCGTGGTTCAAGGTGGGGGCGGAGGAGTTCGTCGCGCGGGTGCGGGGGTACCTGGAGATCCTCGACGCGCACGGGGTCGGGTGTGAGCGCGTTGAGTCGCCCGCGCCGGGGCGGGTGGTGTACGAGGACGAGCTCCAGGTCGTGGTGGTGCCGTCAGCCGAAGTTTTTGTGTTCCCCGCGGTAGGTCGGGACGGTGCGGTCGAGTTGGTCGCCTCGCAGGAGGTGGTAGGTGTCGAAGCGTTCGGCGAGTTCGCCGGCCTTGGCGTGGCGCAGCCAGACGCGGTCGCCGAGGCGCAGGGTGCGGGCGGCGGGGCCAGTGACCGGGGTTTGGACCTCACCGGCGCCTTCGAAGCCCAGGAGTTTCAGGCCGGCCGGGAGGTAGGGCGAGGGGACGCGCGAGGCGCCCGCGGGGCCCGAGGCGACGTAGCCGCCGGCGAAGAGCGTGGCGACGTCGCGGGCCGGGCGGCGGACGACGGGCAGGGCGAAGAGCGCGGCGGGGCGCGGGTGGAAGCGGGAGTAGCCGTCGAACAGCGTCGGCGCGACGAGGCCTGAGCCGGCGGCGATTTCGGTGACGGCGGGTTCCGCGCCGGTCGTTTCGATGCTGCCGGTGCCGCCGCCGTTGACGAACTCGAGGTCGGCGATGTCGCGCACGGCGCGGACGACGGCGCCGCGGCGGCGCGAGATCTCGGCGGCCGAGCGGCGCTGCATCCAGCCGATCACGGAGTTGGACACGCCGCTGCCGGCCGCGTCGCCGAGGCCGGCGATCTGGCCTTCATAGGCCATCAGGCCCTTGAGCACGAAGCCCGGCCGCGCGGCGATTTCGCGGGCGAAGGACACGGCTTGTTTCACGGTGAACACCGGCGAACGCCGCGTGCCGACGTGGACGCCGGGCAGCGGACGCCACGACGCGTCCAGTTCGAGGCACACGCGGATGTCCGGGTGGCCGTGGCCGAGGGCGGCGTCGACGAGGTCCAGGTGCTCCGCGGAATCCACCATGATCGTGATGGCCGCGCGTGCTTCGTCCGACGCGGCGAGGCGGCGCAGCGCCTCGTGGTCGGCCGTCGGGTAGGCCACGACGATGTCGCGCGAGGTGCCCTGCTCCACGTGCCACACGGCTTCGGCGAGCGAGTAGCACATCAGGCCCTCGAAGCCGTCGCGCGCGAGGACGCGTTCCAGCAGGTAGCGGCACCGGACCGACTTGCTGACCACCCGGATCGGCTTGCCGGCGGCACGGCGCAGCAGGTCGTCCGCGTTCGCGTCGAACGCGTCGAGGTCGACGATCGCGAAGGGCGGATCGAGGTCCTTCGTCGCGAGGTCGTAGCCGTTCGGAGAGGTGGTCACGGACTTACGGTACGACAACAACGCTTGAAACGCGAATCTCATTCACTTACTGTTCCACCAGCTACCTTCAACGACACTCAGCTCAGCGACGACAAGGTGCGCGATGACTCCGTGGAGCAACTGGGCCGGCACCGCCAAGGCCTCCCCGCAACGGGTGCACCGGCCCCGCAGCACGGCGGAGGTCGCCGAAGTCGTGAGCGGCATCGCCGACGCCGGGCGCCGCGTGCGGCCGTGGGGCAGCGGCCACTCCTTCACGGCCATCGCCGTCGCCCACAGCGACGCGCTCGACCTCACGCGCTGGACCGGCATCGAGACAGCCGACCTCGAAACGCACCGCGTGACCGTGCGCGCCGGAACCACGATCAAGCAGCTCAACGCCGAGCTCGACGGCCTCGGCCTGGCCATGACGAACCTCGGTGACATCGACGCACAGACCATCGCCGGAGCGATTTCCACCGGCACCCACGGCACCGGCGCGCGCTTCGGCGGCATCTCCGCGCAGATCGTCGGGCTGCAGCTCGTGCTCGCCGACGGCTCGGTCGTCACCTGCTCCGCCGACGAACGCCCAGACCTGTTCAACGCCGCCCGCGTCGGCCTCGGGGCCCTCGGCGTGATCACCACCGTCACCCTGCAGTGTGAACCCTCGTTCGTGTTGACCGCGCAGGAACGGCCCGAGCCGCTGGAGCAGGTGCTCGAAGGCTTCGACGAGTTCGCCGCCGCGTGCGACCACTTCGAGTTCTACTGGTTCCCCTACGGCAAGAACGCCCTGGTCAAGCGCAACAACCGGCAGTCGCTCGGCACCGAGCGCAAGCCCCTGTCGAAGGTGCGCCAGTTCGTGGACTACGAGCTCACGGAGAACGTTGCCTTCGGCGGCATCTGCCGGCTCGGCCGCGCCGTGCCGAAGCTCGTGCAGCCGCTCGGCGGGTTCGCCGCACAGGTGCTTTCGGCGCGCGAGTACAGCGACCTCTCGCACCGCGTGTTCGTGACGCACCGCGGCGTGCGGTTCGTGGAGTCGGAATACGCGGTTCCACGTGAATCACTGCTCGACGTGCTCGCCGAGCTGCGCGCGCTCGTGCCGCGGCTCGAGAACCCGGTGATGTTCCCCGTCGAGGTGCGCGTGGCCGCGGCCGACGACATCTGGCTGTCCACCGCGAACGGCCGCGACTCGGCCTACATCGCCATCCACCAGTTCGTCGGCATGCCCTACCGCGAGTACTTCGCGGGCTTCGAGGCGATCGTCGCCCAGGTCGGCGGCCGCCCGCACTGGGGCAAGATGCACGACCTCGACTCCCACACCCTGCGCACGCGCTACCCGCACTTCGACGATTTCCTGCGCGTGCGCAAGGAGTGCGACCCGGCCGGCACGTTCACCAACACGTACCTGGACCGGGTGCTCGGGCCGGCCTAGATCGGCTCGAACAGCGAGCTGACCGATTCGCCGTTGTGGATCCGCCGCATCGCCTCGGCCATCGCCGGCGCGATCGACAGGATCTTCAGCTTCTCGCTGCGCTCCTCGACCGCGACCGGCACCGTGTTGGTGCAGACGATCTCCAGCACGTCTTCCTGGCTGCCGATCCGGTCGATCGCCTTGTCGGCGAACAACCCGTGGGTACAGGCGACGCGGATCGTGCGCGGCTTCAGCTCCCGCAGGCGGTCGAGCAGCTCCAGCACGGTGCTGCCGCGCGCGATCTCGTCGTCGAGCACGATCACGTCGCGGCCGGTGATGTCGCCGATCACCGACGTGATCTCCACGCGGTCGTCGGCGTAGCGCTGCTTGGTGCCCGACGCGACGCGCGCGCCGAGCAGCCGCGCGAAGTGCGCCGCCTCCTTCGCGTTGCCCAGGTCGGGCGAGACGACGGTGGCGTTGGACAGGTCGTACTGCCGGAAGTGGCGCGCCAGCTCGTGCAGCGCGTGCAGGTGGTCGACGGGCACCGAGAAGAAGCCGTGGACCTGCGGCGAGTGCAGCGTCATCGCGAGCACGCGGTCGGCGCCGGCGGTGACCATGAGGTCGGCCACGAGCCGGCCGCCGATGGAGATGCGCGGCGCGTCCTTCTTGTCCGAGCGCGCGTACGCGTAGTGCGGCATCACCACGGAGATGCGGGCCGCCGACGCGCCGCGCGCCGCGTCGAGCATCAGCAGCAGCTCCACCAGGTGCTCCTGCACCGGCTTCACCAGCGGCTGGATGATGAACACGTCGCGTTCGCGGCAGTTTGCCTGCAGCTGCACCTGGAGGCAGTCGTTGGCGAAACGTTCGACTTGCACCGGGAGCAGCGGCACACCGAGGTGGGTGCAGATCTCCGCCGCGAGTTCGGGATGAGCGCTACCGCTGAAAACCGCGATGTCCCGCAAGGAAGGATTCCCCGTTCGACTGGTCCGGTGGGTACGGATCCAATCCTAGAGGTGCAGGTCAGAGGGCCGAGATCGCGTCCGGGATCGTGTCCTCACCGGAGATCAGCTCAAGGGTGCGGCGCGCGGTCGACGGCGCGTCAAGCAGGGCGACGACCACCGCGGCCACGTCTTCCCGCGGCACGGCGGCGCGGCCCGTCTTGGGGGCGATCTTGACGTTGCCGGTGCCGGACTCGTTGGTCAGCGCGCCGGGACGCAGGATCGTCCAGTCGAGATCGCGGGCCTTCAGGTCTTCCTCCGCCGCCGCCTTCGCGTGCAGGTACGCGCGGAAAACCGGGTCGAGGCCCGGTGCGTCAGGAGTGTCGGCGCCCATCGAACCGATCTGGATGAACCGCCGGACGCCCGCGCTCTGGGCCGCCTCGGCGAACAGCGCCGCGGCCGCGCGGTCGACGGTGTCCTTGCGCGCCTCGCCACTGCCCGGCCCGGCGCCCGCGGCGAACACCGCCGCGTCGGCCCCGCGGAGGACCTCGGCGACCGCGTCCACATCGGACTGCTCCAGATCGAGCACCACGGTCTCGGCGCCGGCCGCGAGCAGGTCGCCCTCGTGATCGGGGTTGCGCACGATCCCGACGGGCTGATCACCCCGCTCGGACAGCAGCTTCTCGAGACGAAGGGCGATCTGGCCGTGTCCACCGGCAATGACGACTCGCATGATCCCGACGGTAGTCCGGTCCGGGGCCCGATGCAGGTCAGTCGACGTCGGCGGGGACTTCGGCGGTGCGCAGCAGCAGGTCGTACGCCATTTCGTTGACCCAGCGCGACACGGGGTCCTCGGCGAGGAGGATGCGCTCGGTGCGGCCCTCGAGGTCGAGGTCGACCTGGGCGTGGGGGTCGGCGGTGGCGATGCCGAGCCCGTACGCGCGAGCGCGCGGCAGGCAGTTCGCCACGTAGTCTTCCGTCAGTACGGCAGGCGATGGGAGAACCATCGCGGCCTCGCCGTAACGTGCGAACGGAACCGCGGAGGCCATCGCGGTCCGCCAGTGCCGTGCGACCGCGAGGACGCCGATGATCTCGGCGGCCGGCGCGGGTGCGGTCGCAGCCAGCTCTGGCCAGGTCCAGCAGTCGACGGTGGCGCGATCGGCGACGGGACCGACACCCATCGCGATCCGCTCCGCGTGCACGTCGGTACGAAGCCGGGCGACGATGCTGACCTTGCGGCCGAGCAGGGTCGCCTCGGGCAGCACAACGCCGTTCCAGCCCAGAAGGGCCGCGGCCTTGCGCGCCAGCTCGTCGACGCTCGCGGGGAGCTCGATCGGCGGCACCACCCGGCTCGGCATCGACCGGCTGCGCTTCGCGCCGCCGGCGACCGTCGAGCGCTCGGTGTTCTGAGGTGTAGCCGCCACGAGTCCGCCTCCTTCAACAACCTGTACCCCTGTGTGCCTTGTGAAACGGGCACATGACTTGAGTACCAGTGCGACGGCACGGGGTCTTCACGTTGCGCGAGTGGCTGCGATCGGCGGCGCTCAGCGGTCGGTGACCGGTCGGTAGGCGGTCGGTGGACTTCGGCCCGACGGTGCCGCCAAGCGAGTGAGCCGGGGATGAGTGGCGTTACGGACCGCCTACGAACGGCTACCCACGGACCGGAACGCCCGCGTGGCAAAGAGTCCAATGCGTTACGCCGTTTGGTGCAACCGGACGGTGTTCCACTGTGGACGTCGCAGGTGGGAGGGGGTCACCCGGTTGGCGGTGACCTTCGCCGCAGCGGTGTCACACGGGCCCGGATTAGGGTTTGACGACTCGTCGAGTCCCCTCGAGTCCAGTCGCGTGAGGAGCGAGCATGACGCAGATCCGGCCCCGCCGATCGGTGCTCTACATGCCGGGCGCCAACGAACGCGCGCTCGAGAAGGCCAAGACCCTGCCGGCCGACGCGCTCGTCCTCGACCTCGAGGACGCCGTCGCGCCGGACGCGAAGGAAGCCGCGCGCGAGCGGGTGTGTGCCGCGCTCGGGAACTACGGGACGCGCGAGGTGGCCATCCGCGTCAACGGTCTCGACACCGAGTGGCACGACGCCGACCTGCGCGCCGCCTCGTCCGCCGGCCCCGCCGCCGTGGTCGTGCCGAAGGTGAACTCGGCGGGCGAGGTGCACAACATCGAGCGCGCCCTGGAGCTCGGCGGCGCGCCCGAGACGACGAAGATCTGGGCGATGCTGGAAACGCCCGTCGCGATCCTGCACGCGGAGGAGATCGCCGCCGCGTCGCCCCGGCTCACCGTGCTCGTGATGGGCACGAACGACCTGACGAAGGAGCTGCACGCCGCCTTCATCCCGGGCCGCTGGCCGCTGCTTTCCGCGTTGTCGGCCGCCGTCCTCGCCGCCCGCGCGACCGGCAAGGTCATCCTCGACGGCGTGTACAACGACGTGAAGGACGCTTCGGGTTTCGAGACCGAATGCCGCCAGGGCCGCGACTTCGGCTTCGACGGCAAGACGCTGATCCACCCGTCGCAGCTGGAGCCGTGCAACCGGATCTTCTCCCCGTCCGCCGCGGACGTCGACCACGCGCGCCGCGTGATCGCGGCCTTCGACGAGGCCCGCGCGGCCGGCCGCGGCGTGGTGACGGTGGACGGGCGGATGATCGAGAACCTCCACGTGGAGGAAGCGCAGCGGGTGCTGGCGCTGGCCGAGGCGGTCGGCAGCTGAGTCCCAGGTGGACGGTCGGTCGTCAGCCGACCGGCCAGGGTCGTTGCTCCGGCCGCAGCTCTTCGTACGCCGCGGCCGCGCGCAGGACGGCCAGGTCCGCGAAGCGGGGCCCCGCGATCTGCAGGCCGATCGGGATGCCGTCCGACGTGTAGCCGCAGTTCAGGGCGATAGCCGGCTGGCCGGACATGTTGTAGGGCATCGTGAAGGGGATGTGCTCGAAGGGGCGCGCCGGGTCGTTGGTGGGGGAAGCGGCGTCGAAGGCGGGGGCGGAGACGGCGCACACCGGCGAGAGGACGACGTCGTAGAGCGAGGTGGCGTGCAGTGCCGCGGTGCTGATGCGGTCGATGCAGGCGAAGCCGCGGTAGGTGTCGAGGGCTGAGACCGAGGCGGCGGACCCGGCCCAGGTGGCGATGTAGGGCAGGACGCGGGCGCGGCGGTCTTCCGGCAGCGCCAGCAGGTCGGACCAGGCGCGGACGCGCCAGAAGACGTCGAGGCCGTCGAGGAGTTCGCGGGTGAGGAAGGGGTCGACCGGGGAGATCTCGGCGCCCGCGGATTCGAAGAGGGTGGCGGCCGCGGTGACGGCGGCGGTGATCTGCGGGTCGACGGGCAGGCCGACGCCGGGGTCGAGGTGGAGGCCGACACGCAGGCCGCGCAGCGAACCGGCCGGTGTGGCCCAGTCGAGGGTGGCCGGCGGGAGGCTGAGGTGGTCGCGGGGGTCGGGGGCGGACAGGACGCCCATCAGCAGCGCGGTGTCGGCGACGGTCCTGGTCAGCGGGCCGGCGACGCGGCCGAGGAACGGCGGGTCCACCGGCACGCGGCCGAAGCTCGGCTTCAGGCCGACGAGGCCGCACCAGCCGGCGGGCAGGCGGATGGAGCCGCCGATGTCGGTGCCGACGTGGAGGGGACCGTAGCCGGACGCGGCGGCCGCGGCGGCGCCGGCGCTGGAGCCGCCGGGCGTGCGCGAGAGGTCCCACGGGTTGCGGGTGGCGGTGTGGAAGCTGGAGAGGCCGGAGGTGAGCATGCCGTAATCGGGCATGGTCGTTTTGGCCAGCAGCACGGCGCCGGACTCGCGGACGCGCGCGGCGGCGGGGGCGTCGGCGGCGGCCGGGGTGAGGGCCGTGGCGGCGGTGCCGAGCGGGACGGGCGTGCCGCGGGTGGCGATGTTTTCCTTCAGCGTCAAGGGAACGCCGTCGATCGGGCCCAGTGGTTCGCCGGCGTGCCAGCGGGCTTCGGACTGCTTCGCGGCGGAGCGCGCTGAAGCCGCGTCGTACGCGTACAGGGCGTGCAGCTGCGGCTCGCGCGCCTCGATGCGAGCGAGGACGGACTCGGTCGCCTCGACGGGCGACACCGTGCCCGCGCGGTAGCCCGCGACCAGGTCCACCGCGGTCAGATCGGCCAGCTCCATCGTTACCTCCGATTCACGAAGCGGGTGGTTCGAAACGCCCGTCGACGGCGGTCCAGCCCCCGTCGACGGCGAGCACGGAGCCCGTGACGAACGTCGAAGCGTCCGAAGCGAGGTACACCACGGCGCCGGCCAGCTCGTCGGCGCGCGCCCAGCGGCCGAGGGCGCCCTTGGTGGCGTAGGCGTCGTACCAACCGGGATTTTGCTTGATCTGCGCGGTGAGCGGGGTTTCGACGACACCCGGCGCGATGGCGTTCACGCGGACGCCGCTCGGTCCGAACTCCGCGGCGGCCGTGCGGAAGAGCTGCACGAGGCCGGCTTTCGTCGCCGCGTACGGGCCTTGGCCCGGCTCGACGGTCGTGCCGCGAATCGAGGAGAACCCGATGATGCTGCCGCGGCCGCGCGCGACCATCGGCCCGCCGAACGCGCGCACCACCTCGAACGCGACCCCGAGGTTGAGCTCCACGACCCGGTCGAACTCCTCGCGGGTGTAGTCGAGGAGGCGCTTGCGGACGTTGACGCCGGCGGTGAGAACGACGACGTCGAGCTCACCCAGCTCCGCGGCCGCCTTCTCGACGGCGCCCGGTTCGAGGAGATCGATCTCGTACGCCTCGGCCACGCCCGTCTCGCGCGCGGCGGCGACATCACGGTCCGCGCAGATCACGTGGGCACCGTGCGCGGCCAACGCGCGGGCGGCTTCGCGGCCGATGCCGCTGCCGCCACCCAGGACGACGGCGCGGCGGCCGTCGAGGCGGAAGAGGTTTTCGTAGCTCACGGGCGCAGCACCGCCATCCTGGTCACGGTCAGTTCTTCCACGGCGAAGCGGGGGCCTTCGCGGCCGATGCCGGAGTCCTTGACGCCGCCGTACGGCATGGTGTCGGAGCGGAAGCCGGGCACCTCGTTCACGACGACGCCGCCGACGTCCAGCTCGTCGAGCGCGCGGAAGGCGGTGCTGAGGGACCGGCTGTAGACGCTGGCGTGGAGGCCGTAGCGGGAGGCGTTGACGGCCGCGAAGGCAGCGTCCACATCGGACACCGTGCGGAGGCAGACGACGGGGCCGAAGATCTCCTCGTCCCAGCATTCGACGCCGTCGGGGACGTCGGCCAGCACCGTCGGTTCCAGGGCGCCGTCGACCAGCGAGCCGCCGGCCAGCACGCGGGCACCGGCGACGGTCGCTTTGTCGACCCACTCGACGACGCGGTCCGTGGAGCGGGAGTCGATCAGCTTGGACACGCGGGTGGTCTCCGCGCGCGGGTCGCCGACGACGACTTCACCGAGGCGAGCCAGGACGCGAGCGGTGAAGTCCGAAGCCACCGACGAAACGACCAGCACCCGCTGCACCGAGATGCACGCCTGGCCGGACGCGTAGAACCCTCCGCGCAACACGGCGTCCGCGGCGGCTTCGAGGTCGGCGTCTTCAGCAACCACCAGAGCCGCGTTCGAGCCCAGCTCCAGCAGGGCCTTGGTCGGAGCGGCGTCGCGGGCGATCTGGTGACCCACCGCGGCCGAGCCGGTGAACGACACCGCGCCGACGCGGCGGTCGGTGACCAGCGCGGACCCGACCGCGGCGTCGCCCGTGACCAGCTGCACCATGGCCGGGATGGGCGCCACCGAGCGGACGAGGTGGACCAGCCACAACGTGGCCAACGGCGTCTGCGGAGCGGGCTTCACCACCACCGGGCAGCCGGCCGCGATGGCCGGCGCGATCTTGTGCGAAGCCAGCAGCACTGGGTAGTTGAAGCCCGCGATCCCGACGACAACGCCGATCGGCTTGCGCTTCCAGAAGCCGACGAGGCCGTCGCCCGAAGGGAGCAGGTCCAGGGGCACGGTTTCGCCGTGCAGGCGCGACACCTCCTCGGCCGCCACTTCCCACGTGACGATCGTGCGCGCGACCTCGACCCGGCAGTCGACCAGTGGTTTTCCGGTTTCCAGGACCAGAAGCTGTTCGAACTCCTCCCGATGCGACCGCAGCGCAGCGGCCACGTCGTTCAGCAGCTGCCGCCGCGTCCGCGAAGGAAGAGCCGCGACCTCGTGTGCGACAGCCACGGCCTCGTCGATCGCCCGGGTCGCCAGGTCGGGAGTGCCAACCGGCGCAGACCCGATCACACTGCCGTCGTAGGGAAAAACCACGTCCGAAGTGTCCGAAACAGACACCCAGCCGGCGCCGATCGGCAGTCCTTCAGGGTATTCAGGCATCCGCACTCCCTCCGCTCGGCCTTCCACTCAGCCGGGCCAGCTCGGCGCGCAGGTTGGGCGCGGCCGCCAGCAGTTCCCGGGTGTACTCGTGCTGCGGTGTTCCGTAGACCTCCTCGACGGCGCCGATCTCCACGATCTCCCCGCGCCGCATCACAGCGACGCGGTCGCACACGTGCCGCACCACGCCGAGGTCGTGGGAGACGAACACGAGCGTCAACGAGAACTCCGCCACCAGGCGCGCCAGCAGCTCGAGGATCTGGGCGCGCACGGAGACGTCGAGGGCGCTCACCGGCTCGTCGGCCAGCAGCACTTTCGGGTTCGGCGCCAGGGCGCGGGCGATGGAGATGCGCTGGCGCTGACCGCCGGAGAACTGGTGCGGGTAACGCGAAGCGGCATCGGCGGGCAGGCCGACGGCTTCCAGCAGCTCGGCCACCCGCAGCGGCGAACGCCGCCCCAGCGGCTCGGAAATGATGTCCCGCACGCGCATCCGCGGGTCGAGCGAACCCATCGGGTCCTGGAAGACGATCTGCAGCGACGACCGCAGGAACCCCAGCCTCCGCTCCGGCAGGGTGTCGATCCGCTGCCCGGCGAAGGAAACCGTGCCCGACGTCGGCCGGTCCAGCGCGGCGAGCAGCCGCACCAAAGTCGACTTCCCGGACCCCGACTCACCGACGATGCCGAACCGCTGACCGGCCTCGACGTCGAAGCTCACGCCCCGCAACGCCTGGACATCGCGGCGCTTGTACACGCGCGTCAGGTCGCGGACCTCGATCACGGGACTCATCGCAACGCCCCATCCTCCGGGGCCGAGCCCCAGACCCCAGCCGGGGGGCGAGCCCCCCTGGACCCCCCAACCGCGTCGAGATCCGAAGCAGCCAGCAAGGCCTTCGTGTACTCATGCTGCGGTGCTGTCAGCACCGATGGCGTCGAGCCACGCTCCACGATCTCCCCGTCCAGCATCACCAGCACCCGCTCGCACACCGCCGCCACCACCGCCAGGTCGTGCGTAATGAACAGCAACGCGGCCTCAGCAGACAACGAACCCTTGATCAACGACAGGATCTGCGCCTGCACCGTCACGTCGAGCGCCGTCGTCGGCTCGTCGCAGATCAGCAGCGACGGCTCGTTGGCCAGCGCCATCGCCAGCACCACCCGCTGCCGCTGTCCGCCCGAAAGCTGGTGCGGGTACGCCCGAGCGGTGCCCGGCAGCCCGACCGCCGCCAGCAGTTCCTCCGCCGGACGCCCGCGCCGGCCGTGCACGCGGAACGGCTCCGTCACCTGCCGGCCCACGCGCATCGCCGGGTTCAGCGCCGTCATCGGCTCCTGGAACACCATCGACAACCCGTTGCCGCGCAAGCGAGACAGCTCGCGTTCGGACGCGCCCAGCAGCTCGCGATCGTTCAACCGCACCGAACCCGTCGCGCGCAGCTCGTCCGGCAGCAGCCCCATGATCGACAACGCCGTGAGCGACTTCCCCGACCCCGACTCGCCGATCAGCCCGACGCGTTCGCCCGCGCCGATCGAGAACGACACGTCCCGCACCAGGTCAGCGACCCGCAGGTCTTGCACCGTGAGAGTCATGCGCGGGCCGCCAATCGCGGGTCGAGCCGGTCGCGCAAGCCGTCGCCCAGCAGGTTGAACCCGAGCACCGCCACCGCGATCGCGACGCCCGGCACCAGCGCGAGCCGCGGGTGGCTGGTCAACAGCTCCTGCGACTCCTGGAGCATCCGGCCCCACGACGGCGTCGGCGGCCGCGTGCCGAAGCCGAGGAACGACAGCGCCGCCTCCGCCAGCACGGCGATCGCGAACGACACCGACGACTGCACGATCAGCAGGCCCGAGATGTTCGGCAGCACGTGGCGCACGGCGATGTTCCCGCGCGAGCGCCCGGCCGCGCGCGCTGCGAGCACGAACTCGCTGCTGCCCACCTGCAATGTGCCCGACCGCGCGATCCGCGCGAACGACGGGATGGTCGCGATGCCGATGGCGATCATCGCCGTGAGCGTGTCGGCGCCGAACACCGCGCCGAACATGATCGCCAGCAGCAGCGCGGGAAACGCCAGCACCAGGTCGTTCACGCGCATCACGAACTCGCCCAGCCACCGCGGCGCCAGCCCCGCCAGCACACCCAGCGGCGTGCCGATCACCGCGGCGATGCCGACGGCCACCACACCGACGTACAACGTGGTGCGCGCGCCGACCATGATCTGGCTGAACACGTCACGGCCGAACTTGTCGGTGCCGAACAGGTGCTCGGCCGAGAAGCCCAGCAGCTTGTCGGCCGCGTTGACCTGCACCGGGTCGTACGGCGTCCACACGAACGACACCAGCGCGGCCAGCACGACGAGCGCCACCAGCACCGCGCCGAGCACGAGGCTGCGGTTGCGCACCGGGGTGAGCGTGGTCATCACGAACCCCGCAATCTCGGGTCGAGCACCGTGTAGAGCACGTCCACGACGAAGTTCACCAACAGCACTCCCGCCACGAGCACCAACACGATCCCCTGCACCGTCAGCAGATCGCGCGACGACACGGCGTCGAGCAGCATGCTGCCCAGGCCGGGCAGCACGAACACGCGCTCCACCACCACCGCGCCGATCAGCAGCGTCGCGAGCTGCAGCCCCAGCACCGTGACCACGGGCACCGACGCGTTGCGCAACCCGTGCCGCCGCAACGCCTGCGCCGGCAACAGGCCTTTCGACCGCGCCGTGCGCAAGTAGTCCTGTCCGAGCGTGTCGAGCACGGCCGAGCGGACGTAACGCGTGAGCACCGCGCCGTGCACCAACCCGAGCGACAACGCGGGCAGGATCAACCCGCGCACGAACTGCCCCGCATCCTGGTCCGGCGGCGTCCACCCGCCGCTCGGCAGCCAGCGCAGCTGCACCGCGAAGATCTGCACCAGGATGATCCCGGCGAGGAACGCGGGGATCGCCACGCCGATCTGCGACAGCCCGGAAACCGTGACCCCGCTGGGCTTGCGGTGCCGCACGGCCGCGAACATCCCCACCGGCACCGCGATCACGAGCGCCACCACCATGCCGGCGCCGACCAGCCACAACGTCACGCCGAGCCGGTCGAGCAGCTGCGGCCCGATGGCTTCGCGAGTGACGTAGGAGCGACCGAAGTCTGCGTGCAGCACCCCGCCGATCCAGCTGAAGTACTGCGTCACCAGCGAGCGGTCGATGCCGAACTCCGCGCGCGTCTTCGCCAGCAGCTCCGGAGTCGCGTTGACGCCGAGCGCGACCTGCGCCGGATCGCCCGGCAGCACGGCCATGAACAGGAACACCACGATCGACGCCACGAACAGGCTGACCACGAGGATCGCCACGCGGCGGAGCACCTTCACCGTCATGCCGGCCTCAACCCCGTGAGGTCGAACGACTCGCTGACCTGGTTCTTCGCGAATCCCGTGACCTTGTTCTTCGCCACGATCACGTTGGGGTAGAGGAACAACCAGTCGGCCGCGGCGTCGGTGTTGAGCTGCCGCGCCACCTGCTTCATGTCGGTGACCTGCTGCTGCGGCGTGCCGCTGTCGGCCTCGGCGAGCAGCTGCTGCACGCGCGGGCTGTCGTAACCCCAGTAGTACGTGGGTTTCCCGAACGTCGTGATGTCGCGGGCCTCCACGTGCTGGATGATCGACAGGTCGTAGTCGTGGTCGGTGAACACCTGCTTGAGCCACACGGCCGGGAAGTCGAGCGGCTCGATCGTCGTCCGCACGCCGACGTCGGCCAGCTGCGACTGCACCACCTGCGCGGCCGACACGGCGTAGGGCAGGTTCGGGATCCGCAACCGCAGGTTGAGGTTCTTCACACCGGCTTCGGCGAGCAGCTGCTTCGCCTTCGCCGGGTCGTACGGGTAGACGCCGGAAAGGTCCTCGTACCACGGGTCCGTGGGCGGGACCATGCTGCCGATCAGGGTGCCGCGGCCGTTGAAGACGAGGTCCAGCACGGCTTTCCGGTCGATCGCGTACGTCAGGGCCTGACGCACGCGTGGGTCGTCGAGCGGCGCTTTTCGATTGTTGAACGCGAGCGTGACCTCGCTGTTGGTGGTGCCCTGCAGCACGGTGAAGCGGTCGTCGCCCTGGAACTGCGGGATCGAGTCGGCCGAGGTGAGTGAGGAGATCACGTCGATGCCGTTGCTGAGCAGGGCGTTGTTGAGCGCGGTCGGGTCGGCGATGTACTTGAGCACCACCGTGGAGTACGCGGGTTTGCGGCCCCAGTAGGCCGGGTTCTCCTTGAGCACGATCGAATCCCCGCGCCGGCGCGAGGCCACTTCGTACGGCCCGGTGCCCACGGGTTTGTTCGCCAGGTCGGCCACCCCGGTCGGGCTGAACATCGCGCCGAGGCGGCTGGTGAGGCTGAACAGCCAGCCGTTGCTGGGTTTCGACAGCACCACGCGTGCGTGGTCGGGCGAGACGACGTCGACGTGGTCGACCACGTCCATGGCCGACTTGATCGAGATCGTCCAGTCGGTCTTCACGCGCAGCAGCGAGAACTTCACGTCCGACGCGGTGAACGGCGCGCCGTTGCTGAACTTCACGCCCGGCTGCAGCTGGAAGTCGTAGGTCTTGCGGTCGGGGCTCACGGTCCACGACTTGGCGAGCAGCGGCACGATCCGGCCCTGCGCGTCGAGCTTCACCAGACCCTCGTAGACGTTGTACAGCAAGGCCTGCGGGATGGCGGCGCCGTCGGCGTGGGTGAAGTCGAAGTTCGCGGGCTCGGCCGTGAAACCCACCGACAGCGTGTCGGGACCGCTCGACACGCTCGCGCTGGAGCCGGCCGAGCAGGCCGACGCCGCGAGCAGCACCGCCAGCGCCGCGAGGTGGAGCCGGGCTCTCATTCAGCCTCCTGTGACGGGCCCTCGGCCGCTACACTGAGCAAGTACACTGGTCAGACCAGTAGCCTGAGGTTCGCACCGCACGACGCTGAGGTCAAGGGATGAAGTTCGAGCCGGTGGCCCCGGTCCGCGCGTACGAGCGGATCGTGGAGCAGATCGAGGAGGCCGTGGTCAGCGGCCGCCTCAAACCCGGCGAGCGCCTGCCCGGCGAACGCGAGCTCATGACCCAGTTCGGCGTCGGCCGCTCGACGGTGCGGGAAGCGTTGCGCGTGCTGCAGGCCGCCGAGCTGATCCGGTCGCGGCCCGGTGACCCGCGCGGGCCCGAGGTGCTGGCCGCGTCACCAGCGGCGTTGCACCGCTCGATGCACCGGCTCGCCCGCGCCGACCACGTGGGGCTGGCGGAGCTGCTGCAGTTCCGGATGGTGCTCGACGGTTCAGCCCACCTGCTGGCCGCACAGCTGCGCACCGACGACGATCTGTCCGCTTTGGACACCGCACTCGCGGCCATGCGCGCCGGCGCCGAGGAGGGCTTCGCGCAGTTCAGCCACGCCGACGTCGCGTTCCACGAGACGATCGCCCGCGCGTCGCGCAACCCGCTGCTGGTGGTGAGCGCCGAGGTCGTGCGCGGCGTGGTGCTGGAGCTGATCGAGGACAAGCTCTCGCACGCCCGCGACCGTTCGGCGTTGATGCAGTCGTGGCTGCGCCACCACGCCGAGGTGCTCGAAGCCGTGCGCGCGGCCGACGGCGAGCTGGCGGCGCGGCTGGCACGGAGAGCGTTGTACGACAACTACGCGGAGTACGTACCGGAAGGGCAGCGCGCGTTGCTCACGCCGTTGCTGTGAATCGTCACGGCCGGCCGGTGGCGGCGATCGCCTGGGTGACCGCGGTCATCGCCGACGTGGAAGGGCCGGGGAGCCGGGCCACGAAAACCCTGCGGATCTCGGCCGGCGCGCCCTCGACGCGCAGGGAAATCACCCCGGCCGGGGCAACCGGCGCCAAGCCTTCCGGAACGGTGGTGACGCCGAACCCTCCGGCGACCAGGTGCAGTTTCGTCAGCCAGTCCCGTGCACTGTGGACGATGCGTGCTCGCCCTGGCAGACCGGGCCAGACCCCGAGCAGCGGCTCCGCGCTCGACGAGGGGCTGGCGATCCACGGTACGTCGACCAGTTCGTCGACGTGCACGGACGTGCGGCCGGCGAACGGGCCGGTGGCCGAGGCCGCCACGAGGAGCTCGGTGTCCTGAACGGCCGTGAGGTGCAGGCGAGGTGACTCGCCGTCAGGTGGCCGGTGCGGTGGGCGCGAGGTGAGCACGGCGAGATCGATCGAACCGGTGCGCAACGCCCGGGCCAAGCCGGGCGTGGTGCCCTCGCGGGTGGAAACCCGGACGCCGGGCGCGGTCCTGGCGAGCCGGGCGAGCGCGGCGGGCAGGATCACCGGGCCTGCGCTGAAGACCGACCCGAGCCGCACCAGTTCCGTGCGAGGAGCCTCGTCGGTCAGGTCGCGCTCAGCCGCGTCGACCGACGCCAAGATCGTTCGCGCGTAGCGCAGCAACGTCAGTCCGCGCGGCGTGAGCCGCACCCCGTCGGTCCGCCGCTCGAACAAGGTGGCTCCGACGCTTCGTTCGAGGGCGATCGCCTGGCGCGAGACCGCGGACTGCGTGTAGCCCAGCTCCGCGGCGGCCGCGGTGAAGCTTCCCGACTCGGCGATCTGGCACAGCACGCGCAGCGTCGCGCTCGAAACGTCCATGCCGACTACGCATAGCACAGATACCGGATCATCGCTTCCGGCATGCGCCTGATGTACCTAGCGTGGCGAAGGACGAAACAGAAAGGCGTTCCATGCGTGCAGCGACACTCACCGCGTTCGGTTCCCCGCTCCAGGTGCACCACGTACCCGACCCGCGCACCGGCAACGGCGAGGTACTGGTCGAGGTCCTGGCGACCTGCGTGCCGCCGTATGCGGCCGAGGTGTTCAGCGGTGAACGGCGCTATCCGCTCGAACCACCGGTCGTGCCCGGTGTCGGCGGGATCGGCCGGGTGGTGAGTGTGGGACCGGACGCGACCAAGCTGAAGACGGGTGACCTGGTGTGGTGCGACTCGACGGTCCGCGCTCGCGACGACGCCCTGACCCCGGACATCACGCTGCAGGGCTGGAGCTCCCGCGGCGAGGGCGGCGCCAAGCTGGCCCGCTACCTTCACGACGGACCGTTCGCCGAGCTCATGCGGGTTCCGACCGAGAACGTGCACCCCCTGCCCGACTCGGCCGCAGCCGATCCCGCCCGCTGGTCCGCGCTGGGTGTGCACACCATTCCCTACGGCGGGCTGGTGGCCGGCCGGCTCGCGGCCGGTGAGACGGTGCTGGTCAGCGGCGCGACCGGCAATCTCGGCAGCAGCGCGGTCGCTGTCGCGCTCGCCATGGGTGCCGGGCACGTGGTGGCCCCGGGCCGCAACCGCGCCGTCCTCGACCTGCTCGCCGACCGGTTCGGCGCGCGGGTGAGCCCGGTCGAGCTCAGTGGAGACGAAGACACCGACCGCACGAGAATGGCCGCGGCCGGCCCGATCGACCTCGTGGTGGATCTACTGCCACCCCAGGCACCCAGCTCGGTGACCCGGGCGACGGTCATGACCGTGCGCGAGTACGGGCGGGTCGTGCTGATGGGTGGCGTCGGCATGCTCGGCGGTGCGGATCTCGCCCTGCCCTACCCGTGGATCATGCGCAACTCGGTGACCGTCCGAGGCCAGTGGATGTACCCGCGGACAGCGAACGTCGCCATGATCCGGCTCATCGCGACGGGGGCACTGGACCTCGCCCCCGAACGCGTCACCCGGTTCGACCTCGACCAGGTCAACGACGCTGTCGCCCACGCAGCCATGCACGGCGGGCCGTTCGACCGCACCGTCCTCACGCCGGGAGCGACGCAACTCGGCGACGGGTGAACCGCCGATGCCACCCCGCCCGTGTCAGGAGGTGAGGAGGTGGGTGATGGAACCCGCGAGTTTCCCGGTCGGCAACGCCACGATCATGTACTTCGGCGAGCACATCAGCGATAGGGCATGGCTGCTGAGCCGCGCGGTTGCGGCGGAGGCCGAGCGGACGGTGGTGCTGGACGTGCCACCGCGCCTGCCTGCGGACGTGTGGAACGAAGTCTTGAAGTACTTCCCACGCAAGCCGGTGCGAGTGGTCGCGGCGCACGTCGGGGCGGAGGAGGTGCAGCGGATGGGACGTTGGCTCGCCACGCGGCTCGGGTATGCCGTGCTGATTTCCACGGGGATGCCGGAGCTCTCCGGGCGCATCGGGTGGTTCCGGGTCGAGCCCGCGCCGGCCGAACCGGTCCGCAAACGACCGCAGCCCGGCCGCTGGTGGCGCCGGGCTGCGTGATCGTGCGGGGGAACGCTCAGGAGACGAGGTTCGCGTACACGATGATGTTGTCCTTGTAGCTGTGCTCGGCGTGGTCGAACACGCCACCGCACGTGATCAGGCGCAGTTGGGGCTTGTCGGTGTTGCCGAAGACCGCCTGCGTGGGGAAGGTGTCCTTGGGGACCTCGTCCTTGTGGTCCACCACGAACTTCAGCTTCTTGCCGTCGCTGCGCTCGATGTCGACCTCGTCGCCGGGGTTGACGTCCTTGAGCTTGTAGAAGATGCCCGGCTGGTGGTTGCCGTCGACGTGGCCCAGCACGATCGCCGGGCCGACCTCACCCGGCACGGGCGAGAGGCGGTACCACGCGGCCTGCATCGGCGTCTTCACCGACGGCACCGAGATCTGCCCGTCCTTGTTGGGCAGCACGGTGATCAGCGACGACTTCGCGCCGATCTTCGGGATCTCCACCGACGTCGGCCGCAGGCCGGTGAACGGCTTGGTCACCGGCACCGGCTTGCTCGCCGGGGCGGGCTTCGCGGCGGTCGCCGGGGCGTCCGAACCGCAGCCGCTCAGCGTCAGGGAAAGGAGCAGGGCGCCTGCGATCGCGACGCCCTGCCCGTACTTCTTCGCCATCAAGCGGCCATGCCGCCGAAGCCGGTCTCGACGCCACCCTTGGGCGCGTACTTGACCTGCGAGGTGCCGTCACCGTTGGTCGTGCCCGCGGAACCCGCGCCCGCGCCACCGGCCGGCGGCACCGGCTGGTCGCCGGTCTGGTCGCCACCGCAGGTCCAGGTCGCGGTCACGTTGCCGGCGTCGAAGGACACGCCGTCGTGGCGCTGCACGAGCCAGCCCCAGTAGCGGCCGTCGGTCTCGTCCTGGTGCGGACCTTCGAGCAGGTCGAAGTCGCTCGAGGACACGTTGGTCGGCTCGCCCGCGGCGCACGCGATCACGAACAGGCCCTGGCCACCGTCGAAGTCGATGCCGTAGGCGCTGTCGTCGACGTACGGCGGCTCCTCCGGGGTCGAGGTCTCTTCGGAGCCCGACGTGGTCGGGGTCGAGGAGTCGCTCGGCTCACCGGTGTTGCCCGGGTTGCCCGGGTCGCCCGGCTGGCTGGTTTCGGTCGGCTGACCGCTGGTCGCCGGCGGGTTGTCCGAAGAGGACGGTGCCTGCGAGGACGCCGGAGCGTCCGAAGACGGCGTGTCCGACGCGGGCGCGTCGGTGACCGGAGTGTCCGAAGTGGGCGGAGTGGCGACCTCGGACGTGGTCGGCGTGCCGCCGTTGTCCTCCTGCGCGAACGCGGAGGGCGTGACGGCAAGGCTGATCAGGGCGCCCGCGAGCACGGCGCCCGCGAGTCTGCCCAGGGTCTTCTTCACGTGTTGTTCTCCCCTGGAAGAAAGCGCGGTGGCCCCCACCGCGTTCGCTGATCCTGCCGGACCAAAGGGGTAAACACGAAACGATTTCGACGGTGATTAAAAGCACCGTAAATAGAGGTAACGAACCCGCGGGGCCCGGCGATGATCTGGCTCGACACCCGCGCCCACACACGAAAGCCGGCGGAACCGTGGCTTTACTGTAACAGTTTCCGGCCCACCGGCGAATCTCCGTGAATTGTTGACCGGATTCAGCCCAGCGCGGTGACGAGGTCGCGCCAGAGGTCTTCCGGATCCTCCAGTCCGACGCTGAACCGCAGCAACCCGGCGGGCACGCGCTCCTCCCCCGGCAGCCACGCACGCCGTTCCACCAGGCTTTCCACGCCGCCGAGGCTCGTCGCCGCGCGGATCAGCCGGACGGCGGAACACACCTTGTCGGCGGCTTCGGCCGTGGCCAGCTCGAACGACACCATCATCCCGAAACCGGGGTAACGCACCTTCGTGACGGCCGGGTGTTCCGCCAGGCGGGAAGCCAGCAGCGTCGCCGTTTTCGACTGCTCCGCAAGCCGCACCGGCATCGTGCGCAGGCCACGCAACGCGAGCCACGCTTCGAGCGCGCCGGGCGTCGAGCCGATCCGCGTACGCGCCCCGCGCAGCTCGGCCGCGACGGTCTCGTCGGCCGCGACGGTGATGCCCAGCAACAGGTCGCTGTGCCCGCCGATGAGCTTTGTCGCGCTGTGCACCACGATGTCCGCGCCCAGCTTCAGCGGCTGCTGGTGCAACGGCGTCGCGAAGGTGTTGTCCACGACCACCCGGCCGCGGGTGCCGCGCGCGATGGTCTCGATCTCCATCACTTCGAGCGTCGGGTTCGTCGGCGACTCGAGCCACAGCAGGTCGGCGTCGCAGTCGAGCCACGCCTGCGTGTCGGTGGGTTCGAGCTCGGTGACGGTGATGCGGCCCATCTTCTCGGCGTGGTGCATCGCGCCGCGCGTCACCGCGTAGCTGAACGTCGGGACCGCCACGGACGAGCCGACCGGCAGCGTGTCCAGCACGGCCGACAGGGTCGCGACGCCGGAGCCGAAGCTGGTGGCGTGGCCGCCTTCCAGGGCACCGACGGCTTCTTCGAGCGCGTGCCAGGTCTCCGTGCCGTCGGAGCGCGCGTAGACGGAATCACCGCCGGCTTCGAACGTGCTCGTGGCCACGATCGGGGTGTTCAGGGGCTCGCCGGGGCCGTGCGGCCGCCCGGCCGCGATCGCGATCGTGCGCGGTGTCCAATCCATACCGAACACCGTACTGCGCCTTTGTTGCCAATCCGGCCACAGCCACGGCGCTATGACCTGCGTCGCAGGCTTGCGGTTCGTGCCGGGGGTGCGCCTGCTTTTGGCCGGATCGGCAATGGCGCTATCGCGGCCGGGCAGCCGTGATGTGGCGGTCGGCTCACCCGCGCCGGCGAGCCGACCACGCCTTTCAGTGCGCGTACACCTCGAACTCGTACAGCGAGTAGCCGTAACCGGTCCCCCGCTGCACGCCCTGCATCCGGACGAACCGGGCGTCCGACGGCGTGAACGACACGTTGTCCGCGCCGCCGTTGCCGTCGGTCACCACGGCCGCGTCACGCCAGTTCTCGCCGTCCGCCGAGAGCTGCACCTTGTAGCCCTTCGCGTACGCGGCTTCCCACGAGAGCACCACCCGCGCGACCTGCTGCACCGAACCGAGGTCGACGGTGATCGACTGGTTGTCGCTCCAGTCGCTGGCCCACCGCGTCTTCGCGTTGGCGTCCACGGCGTTCGACGCGGGCGAGTTGTAGAAGCCCGTCTCGGCGCTCGTGGCGCTCACCGGTTTACCCGCCGCGAGGTTGCTGACGTTGTCGCCACGGTGGGCCGGGTACTCGACGACCTGCTGGAACGTCGGCCGGTTCTGCGTGCTGATCTTGTTGTGCGTGATGCCGCCGAGCGGCCGCTGGATCACGGTGTCGGCGCACCACTGGTCGCCGGCGGAGCAGTCGGCGTCACCCGGGTACACGGTGGTGGCGGGCTGCGCCGCGGCCGCCGTGAGCGAGTCGACCAGCGCGGTGCGGCAGGCGGTGAGGTCGCCGCCACCGCAGAACGTCGCGCCCAGCGGGCCGGCGACCGGCTGGCCCAGCACCGTGCGGATGTCCTTGCTGACGTAACCCCACCAGCCGTGCTGGTACGACGAACCCTGGTGCGGCTGGCCGACGTGCTTGCCCGGCAGCTCGTTCTGGAAGCCGGACGGGCTTTCGTTGATCTGCAGCACGTTCGTCATCGCGGTGAAGGCGTCGTCGCCCAGGGCCGGCTTGAACTCCGCGGTGACGAGCAGCGGCCACCACGCGTCCATGATCCGGATCGCGTCGGCGTCGTTGTACATCTTGCTGCCCGGAGAAGACTCCACGCGCTGGTGCCCGTGTTGCAGCCACGTCTTCAGTTTGGCCTCGGCGTCGGCCGCCGCGCCGGTGAGCGGCGTCTTGTCGAGCACCTGCAGCAGCAACGGCAAGACCTCCTCGGCCCGCAGGTCTGCGAGCGCCGCGTCTTCCATGGCCTGCGCGAGGTTCACGCGCGTCACCTTGGTGCCGCTGGTAATCAGTGCCTTCACACGCGTGTCGAGCAGGTCGGCGCGGTGCACGGCCGACTTGTCGGCGCCGCCCGAGGCGTAGCCTTTGGCCTGGGCGTTGTTCCAGCTGACGTAGTAGTCCTGGTTCACCGACTGCGGGTGCTGGGAGGCCGGGGTGTAGTTCGCCTTGTTGCCGTCCGGGTTCCAGCCTTGCCAGTCGTAACCCTCGTCGCCCCACACCGGCATCATCGGGTCCACAGTGGAATTGCGGACGGGGTTGGCGCCGGAGTTGAAGTAGGCGACGTCCTTGGAGTCGGCGTAGAACCAGTTGAAGGTGAAGTTCACGTCGCTCGCGGCCCGCTGGAAGTCGGCCGCGGAGTGGATGAAGTCGGGGTCGTTGAACTCCTGGAAGCCGATGAGCGAATCGACCTCGTGGAAGTACGACGACCGCAGCGACGCGTACGCCACGGGCTTGCCGCCGATCGTCGCGCGGCTGGTCACCGGGCCGTACTTCGTGCGGTAGCTGCGCAGCGTGTACGAACCGGCGGCGGTGCCGTCGGCCACCGTCGGCGACCAGGAGTCCTTGCGCTCCACGGTGTCCATCGGCAGGCATTGGCCCTGGTAGACGTAGTAGTTCGAGTCCTTCGTGGCCGGCTTGCCGCTCGGGTCGCACAGCGGCAGCGCGAACGTGTCGATGATGTCCTGCGCCGACGTCGTGGCGCTCCACGAGTAGTCCTGGCCGCGGCCGAGCAGCACGTACATCGAGATGCCGGCGAACGACGCGCCGCGCGCGCTGATGCCCGGGCCCTGAAGTTCCTGCAGCAGGAGCAGCTGCGGCGCGAAGTACCCGGTCTGCGGGCCGAACACGGCGACCGGGTGACCGCTGGCGGTCTTGCTGCCCGAGACCACGAGCGCGTTGGACATGCCGTGCTTGTCGCTCAGCATGTCGCCGGGCAGCACGCCGTTGTCGAACATGCCTTTCGCGGCCTGCTGGTCCGCCGGCGCCTTGACGTCGACCTTCGCCGGTGTGTTGGTCGCCGCCGACCCGGACTGGTCGTACACGAGCTGCTGCGGCGTGACGGAACCCTTGTCCGGCATGGCGAGGCCCTGCGGGTTGGCCGGGGTCATGCCGTAGTCGAAGGTCTGGCCGTCGTGGAGTGTCTTCACGGCTTCGGGGTCGTCGGCCGAACGCAGGCTCTGCCACACCTGCTCACCCTTCGCCACACCGTACTTCTCCTGCAACGCGAGCTTCGCGATCGCGTTCTGCACCTCACCGCCGCCACCGGCGCCGAACTGCGCGCCGACCACGGAGGCGAGCACCACGAGGTCGGTGAGCTTGAACGGTTCGATGGTCCCCGCGTTGGTGATCGCGTCGACGTGGCCGGTGAGCACGTACTCGCCCGGGAAGTAGCGGCCGTTGTGGGAGTCGGTGATGTAGGAGTTGATGCCGTCGAGGTACGACTGCGCGTCGGCGAGGCCCTGCTTGCCGCGCGGGCCGCTGGCGGCCGTCGCCTCGATCTGCTGCTGCAGCTCGTCCTCGGTGTAGGGCGCGGCGGCGAAGAACGACTGCTCCAGCTCGCGGTTGGCGGGCGCGCCACCGGCGTACGAGGTCAGCTGGCCGCGGCCGACGCGGCGCATGATGTCCATGAGCCACAAGCGGTCCTGCGCCGCCGCGTAGCCGGCGCCGAACTCCGTGCCGGAACGCGTGGTGCCCTGGATGTGCGGGACACCGGTGGCCTTGTCGCGCGTGATCGTGACATCGGAGCGGGGCTGCAGCGTGCTCGCGACCTGGTCGGCGGGGACACCGAAGGAGGAGTCGTTGAAGAACTTGCCGATGGTGTCCGTCGTCAGCGTCTTGTAGCCACCGGCGAGGTCGGCGTACTTGCCGAGCTGGTCGTCGGCGTGCGCGGGCTGCGTGCCGAACGCCTTGTTGCCGAGGATCTCCGCGAGCGTCGCGCTGCCGTTCTCCCCCGGCGGGAGGATGTCGTTGCACTGGCCGGCGCAATAGTCGTTGCCGGGCAAGGCCGCCGAGGCCGGTGGCGCGCCGCCGACCGCTGTCACGAGTCCCGCCGCGACAACGGCCAGGGCCGAAACAGCCAGGGTGCGGATGCGTCGTCGCATGCCGGAGCTCCCGTCCACGAGGTTCCCCCAGGGGTGACCCAGCGCACGCTACCGACGGGTAGATGAAGTGTGAAGACTATTCGCGTTTAACCCCTCTTTGGGCCTAGTCCGATCGGCGCAGCCTGCCGCCGCTAGGTACGGTGAGCGCCATGACCTTGGAAAAGCCCGAAATCGACCGCCCGGACGGACCCCCTCCCGCCGAACTGGAGATCACCGACCTCACCGTCGGTGACGGCGCGGAGGCCCAGCCGGGCAACGCAGTGACGGTCCACTACGTCGGCGTCTCGCACTCCACCGGAGCGCAGTTCGACGCGTCCTGGGATCGCGGCGAGCCCCTGCGCTTCGCGCTCGGCGCCGGCCAGGTCATCCCCGGCTGGGACCAGGGAGTGGCCGGCATGAAGATCGGTGGCCGTCGCCAGCTGGTGATCCCGCCGCACCTCGCGTACGGCGAGCGCGGCGCGGGCGGCGTGATCAAGCCCAACGAGACGCTGATCTTCGTCGTCGACCTCGTCGGCGTGAACTGATCGACGTCCGGGCAACCGGGTCGGCCCCGTGGCAGCCCGGTTGCCCGAACACTTTCGAGTGAACCCCGGTGCTGGCTAGGCTCTGGCCGATCACCGGTTCGACCGGTGCCATCTGACCAGGGGGAACTGACATGCGCGTTCGCGCGATCCTTTCCGCGGCTCTGCTCACGCTTTCAGCCGCGCTCGCCACCGCCGTACCCGCGTCGGCCGTCGCCAACGGATCCGACGTGCCGCAGGGCCGGTTCGAGTTCGCCGCGAAGCTCACGATGACGAACATCCCGCGGCCCGACGGCACGCACTACGACAGCGGCTGCTCCGGCGCCCTCGTCGCGCCGCAGTGGATCCTCACCGCCGGGCACTGCTTCCACGACGTGAACCGCAACCCGATCTCCGGCCCGGTGCCCTACCCGACTTCGGTGCTGCTCGGCACGACCGTGCAGCGCGGCAAGCTCGGCGTGACGCGCCAGGTCACCGACGTGGTCCAGGCCGACGCAGGCGACATCGCACTCGCCAAGCTCGACAAGCCGGTCCGCGGGATCACGCCGCTCAAGGTGAGCCGCTCCGAGCCGACGGTCGGGCAGAAGCTGACGCTCGCCGGCTGGGGCGCGCTGAGCTCGGTGGACGCGGCACCGTCGATGAAGCTGCAGCAGGGCACCGTGGCGGTCGGCGAGGTCGCGGCCACCACCCTCGGCGTGCACGGCGTCGCGCCGGCCGCGGACACCAGCGCCTGCCTCTACGACTCGGGTGCGCCGTACTTCGTGGCTTCCGGCCGCGGCGGCCGGATCGTGGCCGTCGAGTCGGAAGGCCCCGACTGCCCCCACGACCAGCTGGAGACGACCTCGCGCGTCGACGTCGTCGCCGACTGGGTGCTGGCGCAGACCCACTGACACCCGGATACCAGAAGACGGGCTCCGCGCACAGGCCGCGGGGCCCGTTTTCTTTCGCCCGACAAGGGAATTCCTGACCCGGAAGTAGCTGGATAGCGTTGAGGGTCGATCATCGGCGCCCTGCCGGTGGCCCGACGAAGGGAAAGAATGCGCGTCCGCGCCGCACTCACCGCAGCTGCCCTCCTGCCCCTCCTCACCGCCGGCCCGGCCCTGGCCGTCGCCGACGGGTCCGACGTGGCCCCGGGCCAGTACGGCTTCACGGCCAAGCTGACCATGGCGAGCATCCCGCGCCCGGACGGGAGCACGTACACGAGCTTCTGCTCGGGCTCCCTCGTCGCGCCCACGTGGATCATCACGACCGGCCACTGCTTCCACGACGCGCAGCGCAACCGCGTGTCCGGCCCGGTGCCGTACCCGACCACCGTCACGCTCGGCCTGGTGGACGAAGCGAAGGAAGCGGGCGTCACCCGCAAGGCGACGCAGGTGCTGCAGTCCGCGGAGAACGACGTCGCGCTCGTGCAACTCGACAGCGCGGTCCCGGACATCACGCCGCTGACCGTGAACCGCCTGATCCCGGCCGCCGGCCAGCGCCTCACCCTCGCGGGCTGGGGCAGCCACACGGCGAAGAACCCCGTGCCGTCCTCGAAGCTGCAGCAGGGCACCGTGCAGATCGCCTCCGTGGGCAGCACCACCGTCGGCGTCCGCGGTGTCGCGCCTTCCCCGACCACCAGCGCGTGCGTCTACGACTCGGGCGCGCCCTACTTCGTACCCTCCGGCAGCGGCGGCCAGCTCATCTCCGTGGAGACGACCGGTCCGGACTGCCCCCACGCGACCGTCGAAACGACGTCGCGGGTGGACGTGATCGCGGATTGGATCGCGGCCCGGACGAAATAGGGCGGACAAATAGGTTCGGCCCGAAACAACCGCCCGGCCGGCGCGGAGAGCGACAGTCAGGATCGCTCTCCGCGCCCCTGCCGGTGGCGGGTCAGTGCGTGACCGCATTGTTCACGCGTAATTTCCCTCGCGGCGCGCGGTCACGTTCGCCGGAATAATCGCGGCTTTACTTGTCCTTTTTCTTCGGCAGCTGGTCGGCGGCTTTCTTGCCCGCCGGGCCGAGTTTGTCGAGGACGGAGCGCACGCCGCTGACCACGGCGTCACCGACGGGGTTCGGGTGGTCGTCGTCCGGGTCGCCGATGCCGCCGGCAACGCCGCTGGAGCCTGAGTCCATGATATTTCTCCCCAACTGTTGTTTTATCGGATTACCCGATCAATTACCGATGCTACGCAATCGCTGCACCCACAACAACCGCGCGATTTGGGCCTCCTCTCCGGGAACTGCGCCGAGCCGGTTGTTCATGAGGTGAACGTGCTGGAACGCCGCCCGGTACGGCGAAACTCGCCGGGCCGATTCGCGGTACTCGGTCCAAAAGCGCTCGGCGTAGCGGCGCAGGGGTTTGCCGACGCGGTCGGTGGCCAGTTCGCGCGTCACGTTCTCGAACAGCCTGCCCGCTTGGCGCACGGCGGCCGGGTCGTCCGGGCGGGCGGTGGCGGCCGCGGGGCGCCAGGCGACGGTGCGGGCGCCGCGGCCCGACCAGTACCACGCGTACTGGTGCAGGAAGCTGATCTGCTGGTCGGCGGGCAGGCCCTCGACGATCGCGGCCGTGTGGGCCGCGGCCTGCGTGATGCGGTGGGCGGAAGCGCGGCCGGGCAGCAGTTCCAGCGCGGTGTCGCTGCCCAGGTGGGCCACGCGCTCGGCGAACTCCACGCCGTCGGGGCCGCGGAACTTCGCCAGCTCCGGCTCGTACCAGCGCTTCACGACTTCGGTGCCGCGTTCGGCGAAGCGGCGGTCCAGGTCGGCTTCGACCACGGCGGCCGAGCAAGGCTCAGGCTGAAGCCGAACGCGCAGCTGGAGGCCCGACATGTCCATGTACTGCAGGAAAAACCAGCGCCGCAACGAGTGTTCACCGACCACCGGCCGCACCACCTCGGTCAGCAGCCGCGTCACGGACGGCAAGTCCGGGACGTACACGCGCCAGTAACGCCAGTCGGGCCGCAGCAGGGTCTCAAGCATGGGTCACCACCGTCAGGAACTCGGTCACGCGCCGGGAGCCGGCGTCGGAAACAGCCGGCAGGGCCTCCGTGAGTTCGAGCTCCTCCGCGCCGGCCAGGCCTTTCAGCGCCGTCCACGCCGCGAGCGGGTGGGCGAAGCTGAGCCACTGCGGTTTGCCCTGCGGCACCCCGCCCGCACCGAGACCGCGGACGAACACCTGCTCGGGCAACCCGTGCTCGGCCAGGAACATCCGGCCGGCGCGGAGGAAGTCCACATCGGGTCCGCCGGCGACATCGGGCAGCGCCGACGCCGGCAGCGTCCAGCGGGCCCGGCGCAGCACCAGTCGTCCGTCCGTCACGCGCTCGCGAAACCCCGCTCCCGGCATCGGCGCCCACGGGCCCAGCGACAGCCACGGATCCGACAGCAGCTGCAGCACACGCGGCACCCCGCGCAGCAGGTGCGCGGGCACGGCGCCGAGGTAGCTCAACGCGGCGGCCCGCCCGGCGGGGTCGAGCACCTCCAACGTCCCCGTGGCCAGGTCGTGGCGCACGCGAAACCCGTCGATCGGCACGCCACCGGGCCCGGCCGAGGGCCGTTCGGCACCCCACGACAGCCACGGCGCCGAACGCACGGCCGGCCGCTGCGTGTCCGTCCAGTCGGCGTGCGCGGTCACCTGGTACACCGCGCAACCGGGGAAACGCTTCTCGTGCAACGAAGTCACGGCCGCCTCGACCCGCGCGGCCAGGCCCGGCACGCCGGCCCAGCGCGAGACGGCGCCGAGGTACCCCGGGTGCACCTGGTTGACCACCAGCTTTTCGCCCGCGACCTGCCAGAACACCGAGTGCGCCGGACGGCCGATGCTCGGCCCGGCGAGGTCGCGCACGTCGGGCTCGGGCACCGCGCAGCGGGAAAGCCACAGCATCGGGTCCAGGTCGCGCACCGCGCGGAACGCGAACTCGGCCAGGTCGGCGACGCCGCCGTTGCCGTAGTGGTGCAGGAAAAACCGGACCAGGTCGTAGTACCCGGCCCGCGGCCGCGCGGTCGCGCCCAGCAGGCCGTCGAGCCGGTCCAGCGCCCCCGCCACCCACGCGGGCGGCGCGGTCTCCGGTTCCGGGCCGTGCGCGACGGTTTCGTGCACCAGCCCGAGCCCGTCGAGCCAGCCGACGCGCGCCGGATCGCGTTCCGCCAGCACGGTTCGCAGCCGGCCGCGCAACGCGAGCACGGCGTCGGCCCGGCGCCGGCCGTCCGCGCTGCCGGCCACGACCTTCTCGGCTTCGGCCAGCGAAGGACGGCCCCACGCGGTGAAATGCCGCGGCTCGTCGAGGCGCCACGGCGGGCTCACCAGCAGCAACCCCTGGTCCACGAGCCGGCGCACGTCGTCGACGGCGCAACCCAGCTCCGCGGCCAGCTCACGCAGGCGCCGCGGCCGAGCGTCGAGGGGCACTGGCCCGGCCAGCGCAGTGACCTCGTCCTCGCGGAAGTACACGCCGTGGCGCATCAGGTGCACGGGCAGCGCGGCCAGCCACTCCGCGCCGACGAGGCGAGTGTCCACATTGGGCACCACCACCGGGTCGTCTTCCAGGGCCGCATACGCGAGCCGCGCCGCGACGCGCGAGGAGCTCACCAGCCGGCAGCCCGCGCCCGGGTCGACCGCGCCGCCGAAGTCTCCGACGCCGACGGTCGTCAACGCGCCGAACGGGCTCGGCTTCACCGTGGTCCGCACCAGGTACGACACGGCGCTGCGGCTGAGCCGGCCACCGGGTTTGCCCAGCTCGGCGCGGCCGGTCAACGCCGTGACGAACTCCGGGCTCGCCAGCGCCAGCCCGGCCAGTACGTGCGGGCTGCGCAGGGCCGAAGCCACGGCGTGCTGCGCCGAAGCCAGCTCCGCGCCGAGCGCCCGCGCCGCCTTTTCCAGCAGCTCACGCTCGCGCACCAGCAGCTGGTGCCACTCACCGAGCCGGTCCGCCTCCCCCGCGGCCAGCACTTCCCGCGCGAGCCTGACGCCGGCTTCGTCGGAGCGGTCGTTGAACACGCTCCGACGAAGCCGGATCAGCCCGCGCCGCTGCTCGCGCGACAGCTCGTCGCGGCCGATCACGGCGTGCAACGCATCGCAAACCGGTTCCGCCAACGCGGTTTTGCGCGCGGCGGCGGACTCGGCCTCCTCCAGCAGGGCGACGGTCTCCGGGGCACGCAGACCGTCGAGCACGCTGGCGGGCAGGCCGCAGATCCGGGAGACGAGCAGCTCGGACACGACCTCACCGCCTCCGCGCGGCGAGAGCTTCGGCCTGCCAGCCCGGGTCGAGCTCGCCCCGCCAGTCCTGCGCGCCGTCACCGCTCACCGCGGCGGGCAGCTCGGCCGGGGCACTGCCCAGGATGAACTCGCCGACCGACGACTCCTTCAGGTAGTCCAGCCCGAACGCACTCGCCGCCGCGTCGGCGTCACCGCTGCCCAGACCGCAGCCGGCCAGGCCCATCGCGGTCGCCACCAGGTACATCGTCTGGTACAGCGCGCCGGCGTGCTTGAGCGTCACCGCGTACGCGATCGACTGGTATTTCCACGACAGCCGCTGGAACCGCGAGGTCATGGTCACCAGCACGTCGGGCACGGCCTGGCCGCCGGTCGACAGCGTCGCCACGCGCAGCAGCTCGTCACGCGCTTGCGACTCGGTGTTGATCAGCCGCAGCACGTGCTCGCCGGCGTCGTAGTGGTAGATGCCTGGCTCGAGCCCCGTGCACCGGCGGACGGTGACGTACAGCTCCAGCTCGTACCCCGCACCACCGCAGGGGTACGGCCGGCTCGAACCTTCGTACGGCATCCGCGCCTCGGGCCGCGGGCCGTAGGTGCCGCGCACGCGCGCCGTGCGGTAGAGGAACTCGCCCAGCTGCTCGACGGTGATGGGATCTTCGCCGTACGTGCGGATCGACTGGCGCGCCTCGATCGTCTCCTGCAGCCCATGGTCAGCGGCGCGCACGGCGTCGAACGACGGGCGGAACAGCTCCGTGCGCGGTCCTTCCGGCGCGGGCGCCACCGCAGGCAGCGGCTCGATGTCGCCGACGTACGGGAAGCGGCCGCCGAACGCCTCGTCGGTGCGGCCGATCCGGCTGCGGCTGTGGAAGTACAGGTCGTGCACATCCCACTGGCGCAGCACGTCGTCGGAGTCGACGGGGAACTCACCGTCGGCGCCGACGTCGAGGAAGCCAGCGCCCGCCAGCGCGGCCAGCACCGGCCACCACTCGGTGTCCACTTCCGACGTCGGCCGTGCCACGGCGAGGGCGGCCACGGCGCCGGCCAGCGCCGCGTCGAGCAGCACCGCGCGGTACTTGCTCAGCGGCGACTCCACCACCAGCTCGCCGCCGCGACGGCGCAGCAGGCTGAACTTGCCCAGCCGCAGCCACGTGCCGGCCAGCTCCGGCAGCTCGGGCCGCAGCCCGGTCACGCCGGTGCGCTCCAGCACGGCCACGCGCTCGCCGCGAAGCCGAAAACCCGTGGCCAGGAACGGTTCCACCTTCGTCAGCACGGTCGCGACCGGCGACTGCGGGTGCTCGGCGGCGAGCTCTTCTTCGGTGTGCAGCCCGGCGCGGACCTGCTCCAGAGCCGCCAGCATCGGGGCGCCGACGCCGCGCAGGCGGTAACCCGCGCGATCGGCCAGGCCGAGCAGGACCTGGTCGTCCTTGGTCAGCACGGCGACGTCGCGGCGGAAGGTGACGGTGTACTCGGCGGTGCGTTCGAGCGTGGTCATAGGAACATCGCAATCGGGTTGAGGTCGGCTTCGGACGGCGTTTCATCGATCCAGCCCAGTTCGCGCGGCACGTCGAAGAGCCGGCCGGGCGCGAAGCGGGGCCAGAAGTGCCGCATCCCCGGCACCAGCACACGCACCACGGGCAGGCCGATGTCCACCCGCGTCTGGTCGAGCACCAGCATTTCCATCCCGCGCTCGGCGACGGCCCGCTCGGCGCGCAGCACGTCTTCGCGCACGTCGGTGCTTTGGTAGCGCTCGAAGTCGGCCCGGGTGCGCCGGGCGCCTTCGGCCGGGAGCACGTACGGCTGGTTCTCCACGGTCGCGTTGCGCCACCAGTGCAGCTGGTCGGGGTCGTTGTAGGCATAGGAACCAGAACCGTCGGCCTTCATCCCGATCACCGCCGGCAGGAACTGGTTCATCTCCGACAGCGCCCGCCCGATCGCCACCTCCACGTCGAAGTGCGCGCCGAGCGCGAAGAGGATGTCCTGCGCGGGCTTGTCGCGGCGCACGGAAACCGCGGCCACGGACGGAATGCCCAGGTCGTTGGTCAGGTCCAGCACCCAGGTGTCGCGCTCCAGCTCGTCGTAGCGCTGCTGCCACTGCGCGAAGTACGGCACGTCGAACGTCGACAGGTCGATCGCCGGCCGGCGCAGGCGGTGGTACCACCACATCGCCACGGTGTCGCGTTCCACCAGTTCCATGAAGCCCTGCAGGATCGCGTCCTCGAGGCTCGTGCCCGCCGCGCAGCCGTTGGAGTTCGCGCCGGCCTGGAACGGGGTTTTCGGGTTGTGGTAAGCGAAATACAGGCCTGAGGTGGGGAACAGCTTGGTGCGCTGCTCGGTCAGCGACCACACCGGCGACCACTCGATCTCGGCCTGCGGGTCGAGATCGTCGGCGACCCAGTGGAAGTGCGACGGGCGCGAGTTCCACTCCTTGCGGTCGCGGAACTGCGCGTCGCTGTAGAGGTGCAGCGCGTTGGGGTGGATCACCTCGGCCGGGTCCAGATCGGCCAGCCGAGCGGTGCGGCGAGCCTCGTCGCCGTGGAACAGCCCGGAGTAGCGCTCGATCGCCTCGCCGACCGCCGACGCCTTGGCCTGCGCGTCGCTCATCCCCTTGCCCGCGCTGCAGCTGCGCAGGCCGGCGCGCAGGTCGTTGGCGTTGGCCATGGGGATCGCGAAGTTCTGGCCCGCGGTGTAGGTGTGCAGGCCCTCGACCTCCAACGGCACCTTCACAAGGTTGCTGATCGGTCCCGTGACAGGGCTGATCAGGTGCTCGTAGCGCGCCACGAACTGCTCCGGCGGGCTCGACCGGTAACCACCGTCGCTGCTCGCCATGCGCGGGCGCGGCTCGAGCTGCACGGGCGCCGCCATGCGGTCGGCCTGCAGCTCGGGCTCACCGCACAGCGGGCACTGCGGCCGGCGCTGGAACGGGTGGTGCTCCTGCGTGAGGCTGACCGTGTCGAGCGTGATGACCTCCGACTGCCACGGCGTGCCGTACTGCGCGGCCACCCCGCCCGGCGGCTGCGGCATCGCGACCCGGCCCGCGGCGAACGCGCCGGTGAGCCACTTGCCGACGTGCAGCGCGGCGAGGCGGTGGGCCAGGTCCTGCGTGACGCCGGTGCCGGTCACGGAGTTGACCAGCGCCGGGCTGTCGAGCACTCCGCGCTGGCGCAGGTAGCTGGCCAGCACGTTCTTGTTGGACAGCCGCACCCGCAGGCACTCGTAGCAACCCGTCACGCCGGGTTCGAAGACCGGGCCGACCCAGATCATGCTGCCGACCGGCTTCACCGGCAGCCACGGCGTGCCCGCCGCGTGGAACTTCGTGCCCCACTCGGCGAGTTCGGGACGCAGGTAGTCGTCGGTGAGCACGACGGTGAAGCCGGCCGGCGCGTCGGGATCCGTGGTGACGCCGGTACCGAGCGCCGCCAGCGCCTCGGTGAACCCGGCCGCGTCGACGTCGCCGGCGGTGAGCACCCGCACGTCCGCACCGGCCAGGCGCCGCACGGCGTCGTCACCGTCCACACCGGACGCTTCCCAGTAGCCGCCGACGCGCGGGTCGACCTCGGGGTCCACCTCGACGACGTACCCGCTGCGGCGCAACCGGTCCAGCGCCACGTCGATGCGCGCCGGATCGGCCTCCGCCAGCGCCTGCTTGATGCTTTCGCGGCTGTGCTGCCCGTCGACCAGCAGCGGGGCCAGCTGCTCGACCAACGCACCGGCGAGGCGGGTCTGCGTGGTGCGCTCGCTCGTGAGGTACACCGCGTCGCCGGGCACGGTCAGCACCCGCAACGACCGGTTGAACCTCGTGATCCGATTGATGCTCTTCGTCATGGTTGTCCCCTCAGTCGAGCCGGCGGGCGTTGCCCACCAGCCGGGCGAAAGCCGTCGAATGGCCGGACAGCTCGGCGAACGTGCCGAGGTCGGCGATGCGTCCGTGCTCCAGCACGGCGATCCGGTCGGCCGAGCGGATGGTGGAGAGCCGGTGGGCCACCACCACCCGGGTCAGGCGGAGGTCGTCGACCGCGTGCCGTACCCGCTCCTGCGCGGCGGCGTCGAGTGCGCTCGTGGCCTCGTCGAGCAGCAGCACGGAAGGTCGTTTGGCCAGGGCGCGGGCCAGCAGCAGGCGTTGCACCTGGCCGCCGGACAAGCCGCTTTCCCCGTCGGTGACCTGCGTGTGCAGGCCCATCGGCAAGGCGTCGACGACGTCTCCGAGCTGCGCCTGCTCGGCCGCCCGCTGCGCGAGGTCGAGGTCCACCTCGTCCGCCGCGCCGCAGATGACCTCGGCCAGCGTGCCGCGCATGAGCGTCGCGTCCTGGGCGACGTACCCGATCCGCGTGCGCAGGTCGTCGACGTCGCAGGTGTTCACGTCCACGCCGTCGACCAGCACGACACCGCGCTCGGTCCGGTCGAGGCCCAGCATCAGGCGCAGCAACGTCGACTTGCCCGCGCCCGACGCACCGATCAGCGCCACGAACTCGCCCGGCTCGATGCGCAGGGAGACGTCCGTGAGCAGGTCACGGGTCTGGCCGGGGTAGCGGAAGCTCACGTCGCACAGCTCGACCGCACCGCGCGCGGCCGGCAGCGGGGTCGGGCGCGCCGGCGTCTCCGGCCGGGTCGTGAGCACCGGCGCGAGACGGGCGTGCACCGGGCCGATGGCGAACAGGCCGACGAGCGCGCTCTGCAGCCGGGTGGCGGTGAGGTTGAGCGTCATCGCGACCATCACCACCGTCCACTGCCCGGTGAACCCCAGGCCGGACGCCATGGGCAGCAGCACCGCGAGCAGCGCCGGGTAGCAGGCCACGGCCAGCGCACTCGCGATCTCCGCGTAGCGCAGGCCGGCGTCGTCGGACCGCTTCTGCGCGCGGAACGCCTTGCTCCAGCGACCGACCACATAGGACTGCGCGCCGAACGCCCGTACGTCGTCGATGCCGAGCATCGCGGGATACACGGCCGCCTGCACGTCGTCCACGGCGGACAGCACCTCGGTGTCGTGCCGCTGCTGGCGCACGGAAAGCCACAGCATCGCCCCGAGCACGAGCCCGAAGATCCCGACCGCCGCCACGGCCAGCCACGGATCCAGCAGCGCCAGCAACGCGATCGCGACCAGCGCGAACACCGCGTGCAACGCCGCCGTGAGGCCGCCGCTGCCGAGCAACCCGCGCAGCTGGCCGACCCCGCCGGAGAAGCCCATCAGGCGGCGCAGCGGGTAGTCGCGGAAGAACGTCGCGGGCAGGCTCAGCAGGCGCTGCCAGATCGCCGACTCGAGGCGGTCCTGCGCCCCGTCGGTCAGGGTCAGCAGCCCGCGCTCGACCACGGCGGTGGTCAGCAGCTGCAACGCGAGCAGCCCGACCAGCGCGCCGGCCAGGTACGGCAGGGCGTCGCGGTTGTCCGCGGCGATCGCGATCGCCAGCACCATCCCGGCCAGCGGCACGACGAACCCGAACACGGTCGCCAGCAACCCGACCACGGCACTCACCACGAGCCGGGCCCGCTGGCCGCGCACGGCGAAGGACAGCAGGTGCCGGCCGGTGCTGCCTTCGTGGGGCAGAACGGCTTTGCGCGGCTCCGGTACAGGCTTCTGGACAACGGTCGGCGCAAGACATGCGTCGTCGATCGGCTGCGGCTCAGCCGTTTCGGGCTTGGTCCGACCGGCGACGGCCTGCCGCAGCGACGCTGCCGTCGCACCCGTTTCCTCGAACCACGAGCGGGTTTTCTCCGTGGGCACCGTCGTGGTCATCCGGCCACCTCCGCGATGTCGCGGTAGCCGCGGGAGTGGGCCAGCAGGTCGTCGTGGGTGCCGTAGACGCGCACGGCGCCGTGGTCGAGCAACACGACCGTGTCGTCGCCGCGGACCTCGGAAAGCCGGTGGGCCACGACGACCGTGGTGGTGCCGCGGGTGCGCAGGGCGGCGTCGATGCGGGCGGCCAATGCGGTTTCGACCGCGCTGGTCGCCTCGTCGAGCACGAGGACACGCGGGTTGCGGGCGAGCGCGCGGGCCAGGGCCAGCCGCTGGCGTTCGCCGCCGGAGAAGTTGCGGGCCTGCTGGCTGACCTGCGCCGCGTCGATCCCGCCGCGCAGCTCGATCGTCTCGGTGAGCTGGGCGTCGTCGAGGGCGGCGGCGATGGCGCTGTCCGGCAGCGCGGTGCCGAGTTCCAAGTTCTCGCGCACGGTGCCCTCGAAGAACGCCGGCCGCTGCGGCACGTACCCGACCAGGAACGGCCGCACCGAAGGCGGCAGATCCGCGCTGCGCCGCCCGTCGACCAGCGCGACGCCCGACCACGGCCGCACGAGCCCGGCCAGCAGCTTCGCCAGCGTCGACTTGCCGCAGCCACTCGGGCCGACCAGCGTCATCCGGCCGCCGGGCGGCACGTCGAGGTCGAGCGAAACCAGCAGCGGCTCGGTGTTGGTGTCGTAGCCGTAACGCAGTCCGCGCACGGTGACGCGCCCCGGCCCGACGGCGACGGGTTCGTCCACATCGGACGGATCGGTCTCGGCGCCGGCCACGTCGTCGTACGCGGCGAAGCTGCTGCGCAGGCCGCCGATCCGGTGCAGCCCCGTGACGAGGCCGCCGGCGTGCAGCTGCCACACGCCGGCCAGCACGGCCACGGTGATCACCTCGCCGGGCGCGACCAGCGCGGTCAGCGCAAGGCAAGCGGCGTAGCCCAAGGCGTGCAACGCCGTGACGGCCAGGCCGATCCCGTGCTCACCCAGCGCCGCCCGCCGTTGCGCGGCCAGCACCTTGCGCTGCGCCGAAGACCAGCGCCCGAACGCCTGGCGTCCGCTGCCCTCCGCCTTCACCGTGTCGATGGCCGACAGCACGTTGAGCGAAAGTCCGTCGCGCGCCGACTGTTCGACCATCAACGCCGACTGCCGCTCGGTCCCGGACCGCCGCCCGAACCGCACGACCAACGCGGTCAGCAGCGTGCTCCCGGCCAGCAGCGCGGCGGCCGGCGGAGCGAGCACGACCAGCACCGTGAGCAGGCCGACGACGGCGGCCAGGCTCACCGCGACCGGCAGCACCACCGTGGTCAGCTGCTGCGCGATCGTGTCGGCGATCTGCACCCGCGCCGCGACGCCGCCGGTGAAGCGGCGGTGGAAGTAGCTGCCGGGCAACCGAAGCAGGTGCTCGACGAGTTCGGTGGAGCGCCGCAGCGAGGTGCGCAGCAAAGCGGCCGAAACCAGCCGCTGCTGCGCCCAGCCCGCGAGCGCGACACCCACGGCCACCGCGGCCAGCCACCACGTCGCCCCGGGCCCGGCGGTCGCCGTGACCAGCGAGCGGGCCAGCAGCGCGGCCACCACGGTCAGCCCGGCCGTGACCACGCCGGCCACCACCGCACCGAGCACCACCGGCAGCCCCGCACCCAGCCAGCGCAGCGCACGCGGCAGCACCCGCTGCGGCGCACCGCTCGGCTCGAAGCCGGCACCCGGCCGGAAACCCAGGTACAGCCCCGAAAACCGCTCGCGGAACTCGACGATCGACAGCGTGTGCCGCCCGGCCGCGGGATCGTGCAGCCGCACCTTGCCGCCGCGACCGACGCGTTCCAGCACCGCGAAGTGCCGGTTGTCCACGAAGACCACGCCGGGCGCGGCCAGCCCGCGCAGGGTGGCGACGTCGGCCTCGGCGCCGGACAGCCGGACGCGCTTGGCGCTCACCGTCAGGCCGAACTGCTGGCCGCGCCGGGCGAGTGTCGCGGCGCTGATGCCGTCGCGGCCGCCACCGCAGGCCTGCGAAAGGACCGGCCACGACAGGTACTTGCCGAACCCGGCGAGCAGGATGCCGAGGCAGGCCGCACCGCAGTCGGACTCCTCGACCTGGCGGAACTCGGCTCCGGCGCGAGACCGGTAGCGCGTGCTCACCGGGCACCGCTTTCCGCCGGCGCGGGCGCGAACGTCACCGGCAGCTCGCGCGGCGTCGGGAAAGCCAGCGACGCACGCCAGGGCAGCTCGGCCGGCGGACGGGTCGGGGTCGGCAGCCGGTCGTGCACCGCGGTCAGCAGCGACTGCGCGGTCATCGCGGCCAGCGCGCTGCCGAGGCAGTAGTAACTGCCGTGGCCGAACGCGACGTTGCCGGTCATCGGCCGGTCCCAGCGGAACTCGAGCGGCGCGTCGAACTTGCGCGGGTCGAGGTTGGCGGCGGCGAAGGCGAGGATAACGGTGTCGCCGGCCTTGAAGTCCAGCTTGCCGACGGACAGGTCGTGCGCGACCTGGCGCGATCCGAACGCGACCGGCGTGCGCAGGCGGATGGCCTCGGCGAACACGCGATCGCCGCACCGCGGATCGGCGGCCAGCGCCGCGGCGACGTCGGGCTGCTCGGACAGCACGACGAGCGTGTTGGCCAGCGCGGCCGTCACGGTGTCGAGGCCGGTCATGAACAGCAGCAGCACCATGTCCACGGCTTCGTCGGCGGTGAGCTTGCCCGCCTCCTGCGCCTGGGCGAGGTGCCCGATCAGGTCTTCGGCCGGCTCGGCGCGGCGCTTGGCCAGCAGGCCGGCGACATAGTCGCGCAGCTCGGCGAACTCGGCGGCGGTGATCGAAGTCCCCGCCTCGGGGTGCGACTCGGTGAGGAAACCGGCCGCGAGCTGGCTCATCATGCCGGTGGCCCGCGCGGTGACGAAGTCGCGGTCGGCGGGCGGCACGCCCAACAGCACGGCGGTGACGGCGGCCGGCAGCGGCGTCGCCAGCTCGGAGACGAACTCCGCCTCGCCGCGACGCAGCGGTTCGGCCAGCAGATCGGCCACCACGTCGTCGATGCGGTCGCGCAGGCCGGCCAGCCGACGGCCGGAAAACGCCCCGGTGAGCACACCGCGTAGCCGCGAGTGCTCCTCGGCGGCCCGCACCGACATGGTGCTGCCGAAGAAGCGAACAAACTGTGGGTTATCTCGGCGGACCACGTCGGTGAAGACGGGGGCCGCCATGGGGAAGCCGGGGTGGGTACACAGGCGGGTCACCAGCTCGTAGCCGGAAATGACCCACATTCCGTCGAAGCGCACCACCGGCGCCTGTTCCACCAGCTCCGCGAAGAAATCCGGAGCCTGCATTCCGAACGGCTCCAGGCGGGCGAAGTGCCGCCACAACCGCTGGACGATTTCCGACATCCCCCGGCCCTTTCAGAACGCGTGTTTTCCCGCACCGCGTGGTCGCCGCCATTCATGAATCATTTTTCGACGGCGACCACGCGGCGTGGGTGGAATAGCCGACCTGCCTCACCTGGAATCAGGTGGCTCAGGTGGCACAGCCGTACGTGCCGAAGCACACCGGGCAGCCGATGCTGCCCGCCGTTCCGAAGCAATTGCTCGCACCGGCCTCGGTGAGCTCCTCGATCACGAGCTCCTCGACCTGCGGGGCCTGCGTGGTAACGTTCTCCATGACAACCTCCCTTCAGAGGTTCGTTTCGCCGCGGATGTCCTGGGGGATTGTCAGCTCGAGCTCGCGGTGCCGACCGTGCCCGCCGAGCTCGGGCACCCCGCGGTGCCCACGCTGCCGAGGCAGAAGCTGCCGGCCTGCGCGTCGGAAAGCTGCTCGATCGTGAGCTCGGTCGTGGCCGGCTCGAAGATTTCCTCGTTCATTGCTTTTCCTCCCAACTCAGTGCGTCAGTGGTTCGGATCAGTGCGTCAGTGCGAGCTGACGGTGCCGTAGCTGCCGGCGCTCGACGGGCAGCCGAACGTGCCGGCCGACCCGACGCACCAGCCGGCGCCCGTGGCGTCGGACAGCTCTTCGACGGTCAGTTCCTCGGTGAAGTCCTGCGTTTCCTGCGTCTCCATGACCGTTTTCCTCTCAGGACCAGCTGAAGGCGGTGCCGATGCACGCCGGGCAGGTGGTGGAACTGATGGTGCCGCCGGTGTTGGTGGTACCGGCGCCGGCGACCTCGCCGAGCTCCTCCACCGTGATGTCCTCGGCGAACGCCTGCTCGACCTGGTTGTCGAACTCGTTCATCTCGATCTCCTCAGGTTCGTGGATCAGTGGTGTGGGACTGCTCAGCCGAAGCTGGACGCCGTGCCGGCGCTGGACGGGCAGCCCGCGCTGCCGATGCAGAAGGCGGTGCCGGCCGCGGTGGTTTCCACCAGCTCCTCGACCTGCAGCTCCTCCACCGCGTCCACGGCGGTCGTGTTTTCCTGCATTCCCTTCACCTCCCTTCAGAAGGTTGAAAGCGAATGGAATTCACGCCTCGGGTTTGCAGGTGACGGTGCCTTGATTCCAGCCGTTGAAGCTGTACCGGTACAGGTATTCCCCGCCGTCGACACCGACGTAATCCCATTTCGCCAGCTCGAAGCCGACGTACGCGTACTGCGTGCTGGGCACGCATCTCGGGGGCGCCGGGACACTGGCCTCAGCAGCGGAAACACCGGATAAAACGGACACAACGACTAACGCGGCAACCAAAACAGTTCTCATCACGCAAGCCCCCCAGGCTTTTGATTCCCCAGTTTCGTGCTATTCGCTCTGAGCGATTCGCACAGGGTGAACGCTAAACCCAACTCGGTAGGCAAGAGGAGGGTAAATCACACATGTCACCCGTCTGGAGTAGTTAGCTGACAGCTATCTTAGGTTTCTCCTAGGGTTCCCTTAAGGTAGATCAACTATGGGTGCCGGAGCGACTACTCCTCGGTTACAGCGAGTACGGCCCGGGCGGCGAGGACAAGAGCCCGCCACCCGTCGGTGAGCGCGGCCGGCTCCGGAGCGAAGTCGGGTGAGTGGTTGGTGCCGCGCGTGCCGACGCCGAGCGTCCAGTAGCACAGCGGCACGGTCGTGCCGTCCGGCAGAGCGGCCAGGTGGCCGAAGTCCTCGGCCGCGGCCACGGGCGGCGTCCAGCCGACGCGGTCCGCCCCCAGCCCCGCCAGGTGCGCCGCTCGCACGGCCAGCACGAGCTGCCGGTCGTTGGTGGTCGCCGGCGCCGAGCGCACCGTCACGACCTCCGGCTCCACGGGCGCGCCGGACGCGGCGGCCTCGGTCCGGCACACGCGCTCGATCGCGGCCAGCGCCCGGGCCAGCGCGCCGTCGCTCGCCGCGCGCACGCTCACGCCGAGCTCCACGTGGTCCGGGATCACGTTTGCCACGTCGCCCGCGTGCACGGAGCCGACCGTGACCACCACGGGATCGGCCGGGTTCGTCTCCCGCGCCACCACCGACTGCAGCCGCACCACGAGGTGCGCGGCCAGCACGACGGGGTCCACGGCGAGGTGCGGCACCGCCGCGTGCCCGCCCCGGCCGTGCACGGTGATCGCCAGCTCGGCACACGGCGCGGTGATCTGCCCCGGCGAATGGCCCACCCGACCGACCGGCCCGGGCACGGCGTGCTGGGCCAGCAACGCGTCGGGCGGGCCGAATACGTCGTGCACCCTGTCGGCCACCATGGCCAGCGCGCCCTCGAGCGTCTCCTCGGCCGGCTGCCCGAGCACCACGACCCGGCCGCGCCACTCCGCGCGCGCCGCCACGAGCTCGCGAGCGGCGCCGACCACGGCGGCCAGGTGCAGGTCGTGGCCGCAGGCGTGCATGGCGGAACCGCCGGCCGCGTACGGCAGACCGGTGCGCTCGGCGAGCGGCAACGCGTCCAGCTCGGTCCGCACCGCGACCGTCGGCCCGGCGCCGTTTTCGAACGCGGCGGCCAGGCCGTGGCCACCGATTCCGCTACGCACGGTGAACCCCAGCGCGGTCAGCTCGCGAGCGAGCACGTCCGCCGTCCGCTTCTCCTCACCGGCCAGCTCGGGGTGTGCGTGCAGGTCCTGGTACAGCTCCAGCAGGTCGGTCACAGCCAGCCCGCCTCCTCGGCCACGCGGTACGCGGCCACGCGGTTGTCCACCTGCAGCTTGGTCAGCGCACTCGACAGGTAGTTGCGCACCGTGCCCTCGGCCAGCGACAGCCGCGCGCCGATCTCGGCGGGCCGCAGCCCCGCGCCGGACAGCCGCAGCACGTCCAGCTCCCGCTCGGTCAGAGGCGTCTCCCCGACGGCCAGCGCATCGGCGGCGATCTCCGGGTCGACATGTCGACCGCCGGTACAGACCTTCCGCACGGCCGTGATCAGGTCGTCCGGCGAGATGTTCTTGGTGACGAACCCGCGCACCCCGGCCCGCATCGCGCGGTGCAGGTAGCCGGGTTTGCCGTAGCTGGTGACCACGAGCAGCCCGCAGTCCAGACCCTCGGCGCGCACGGCCTCGGCCACCTCCAGCCCGGACATCCGCGGCATGTCGATGTCGACCATGGCGCCGTCCGGGCGCTCGCGGCGAATGGCTTCCAGCGCGTCGGCGCCGTTGTCCACAGCCGCCACCACGTCGATGTCGTCGGCGAGGCTGAACACCGTGCGCAGCGATTCGCGCAGCAGGGCGTGGTCCTCGGCCAGCACGATCCGCAAGGTCATGAGCTCTTCCTCGGCAGGTCAAGGGGCACGCGGGCGGTGAGCACGAAATCGCCGTCGACCTCGCCGTGCTCCAGCGTGCCGCGCACGGCGGCGAGCCGCTCGGCCAGGCCGGTGAGGCCGTGGCCGGCGCGGGTGCCGCCGGCGTGCGGGCGGTCGTTGCGGATCCGGACCAGGACGCACGAGGGGTCCCGCACGAACTCGACGCGGCAGTTCTCGGCGGCGCTGTGCCGCAGGATGTTGGTGCCGCCCTCGCGGATGGCCGAACCGATCGCCTCCGCGACCGGCCCGGGCAATCCTTCGGGAACGGTATCGGCGACCACCCGGACCCCGGCGAGGCTGAGGATCGACGACGTGCCGCGCAGCTCCTCGGCCAGGCTCGGCTGGCGGTAGCCGGCGATCACCTTGCGCAGCTCGGTCACGGACCCACCGGCCAGCTCCGCGATCTGCACCAGCTGCGCGCGGGCGGCTTCGCGGTCGGTGTCCATCAGCCGCACGCCCAGCTCGGCCTTCAGCCGCACCACCGACAGCCCGCGGCCGAGCACGTCGTGCAGGTCACGGGCGAACCGCAGCCGCTCCTCGACCACCGCCATGCGGGCCAGCTCGTCGCGGTTGGCGTGGACTTCGGCCGCGTAGGTGACGAGCAGCCCCATCCCCGCCAGCACCACGATCGTCACCAGCGATCGCAGCAGTACCTCGGCCACCGCGTACGCCGGCACCTGCATCAACAGGGCCAGAGCGGCGGTGACGAGGAGCACGACCAGCGGGAAGATCCAGCGCTTGAGCCCGGTGAGGCTGATCGCGGAGACACCGGCGACCAGCGACGGCAGCGCCAGCCACGCCGGCCCGAAGGCCAGCAGCAGCGCGAACGCCAGGCTCGTGGCGATCGCCACGTCGACCAGGTGCTCGCCGCGGGCGGCGGAGCGGCGCACGACCGCCCACACGATGCGTCCGGTGCCGGCCAGCACACCCGCACCGGCCAGCACCGCGAAGAGCACGTCGAGCACCGGGGGGTGGGTGCTCAGCCACAGGAAGAACGCCTCGACGGTGAACGCGGCGGTGGTCCCGAGGATCAGCAGCGCGACGACGCGGCCCAGTGTCCCGGGGTTCCACCGGTCCACGTCTCCTCCTGCTCAGCTCGACCGCTTCGGGTCCCATTTGAAGAAGCGCTTGCCCAGGCCGAGGGAAACGCCGATCCAGGCACACAGTAGTCCCAGCGGCATAACGCACGCCCTGAACGACTCCAGGAATCCGACCTGGTGCGGCAGCTGCGCCGTCGCCGGATTCGACGCGAAGTCCCGGCCGAGATACGCGGTGCGCACGATTTCCACGACCGAGCTCGACGGCAGGTACTGCACCGGCACCTGCAGGAAGTGCGGCATTTCGGACAGCGGGAAAACGATCCCGGACGCGAACATCATGAGGAACAGGAATGGCGTCACGATCCACGTGGACACCTCACTGGTGGGCAGCAGACCCGACACCCCGATCGCCAGCACCGCGAACGTGAACGCCCCCAGCACCACGCCGACCAGCAGCAACAGCGGGTTGGCCGGCGCAGGCGCACCCAGGTACGTCAGCCCGAAAACGAGCAGGACGACCACCTGCGCGATGCTCGTGACCGATCCGCTCATCGCTTCTCCGGTCATGATGGCGGTGTCCGGCAACGGTGTGCCGCGAAGACGTTTGTAAATCAGTTTTCCGCGCCGGCTGGTCGCGGAGTTCACCACGTTGTAGACGATCCAGACGAGGACGAATCCCATCATCCCGGGCAGCAGGTACACGCCGCCGTCGACGCCGGCGATCTCGCCCTTGCCGTGCTGGCTGGCCGGCAATCCGATGCCGAGGCCGAGCGGAATGAGCACACCGGTGAGCGCGAATCCGAGATCGCGCCAGTGCACCTTCTGCGACAACAGGAATTGCGACCAGGTGTAGCGCCAGAAGCCGAGTGAACGACGAGGTCCGGCGTACGCGGGGGCGATGGCGGTCATCAGCGCTCCTTCGCGGTGGTGGCGAGGGCGGCCTCGTCGGCCACCTTGAGGAAAACGTCTTCGAGCGAGTTGCGCCGCACCTCGAGGTCCGAGATCCGCGCCCCGGCGCGAACAGCCCAGTCGAACAGCCGGTGCAGATCCGCCTGGGGGTCCGTGCTGCTCAGCTCGTAGTGGCGCCCGTCCTCCGACACCCCGGCCAGCTCGACCGGCACCACCACCTCGCTGACGAACGTGACCGTCGACCCGTGGTCCGCGCCGATCACCTCGTCCACGGACCCGTGCCGCATGATCCGCCCGCGATCCATGATCGCCACGCGGTTCGCGAGGTACTGCGCTTCCTCCATGTAGTGCGTGGTCAACAGAATCGCCATCCCCCCGGCGACCATGTTCTCCAGCACGTGCCACGTCCGCCGCCGCGCCTGCGGGTCCAACCCGGTCGTCGGCTCGTCCAGGAACAACAGCTCCGGCCGCCCCAACACCGCCAACGCCAGATCCAGCCGCCGCCTCTCGCCCCCGGACAGCTTCCCGACGCGCGTACCCGCGACCTTCCCCAGATCCACCAGCTCGACGGCCTCGTCGACCGACATCGCATCCGCCGTGAACCTCCGCCACGCCCGAATGGACTCGACCACCGTCAGGTCGTCGAAGAACCCGGCCTCCTGCAACATGATCCCGACACGAGGAGCAACCTTCTCCCTCTCCGTCGCCGGATCCACCCCGAACACCCGCACACTGCCGGCACTCGGCCTCCGATACCCCTCCAGCACATCCATCGTCGACGTCTTGCCCGCGCCGTTCGTCCCCAGCAACCCGAAGACCTCACCGGCCCGCACCGTGAAACTCAACCCGTGCACCGCGACGAAGGCCCCGTACTCGACCCTCAGCCCGTCCACCTCGACAACCACTTCCCTACCCATGCCCCCACCCTGCGGCTCACCCGCCGCAGGCCATAGACGCACGCCTCACCACCCCAACGTGAATCCCCCACACCCAACGCATGACAAACCTCATAACCCCAGCTCAACACAACCACTACAGGTCTGAACCACGCTGGGTCAGCACCAAAGGCACCGTGGGGGGTCCGGGGGGCTCGGCCCCCCGGGAGCAATGACGACCGACAAACGGGAGGAGCCCCAGTCGCGCTAGCGACTGGGGCTCCGACCAAGGTGGGCGAGGAGGGAGTTGAACCCTCACGTCCTTTCGGACACACGGACCTGAACCGTGCGCGTCTGCCATTCCGCCACTCGCCCGAGTTGCTTCTCTCTGACAGCCAGCAAAGCGTAGCAGGGGGTTTTCACGGGTTTCAGCGGGGGTCGTGTCGAGGCTTCCTCTCCCGGATAGGATCGGTGCGGAAGCACACGTGCGAGGAGGTCACCCCAGGTGGGTCGGGTAGAGCGCTTCGACAGGCGTCTCGAGAACCTCGTGGGGAACACCTTCGCGCGCATGTTCGGTGGCAACGTCGTCACGCAGGAAGTGGCGGTGGCGCTCGAGCGGGAAGGCGAGGAAAACGTTCGTGAGCTGGCAGGAGGTCGGCAGCTCGCCCCGAATCACTACATCGTGTCCTTGGGGCAGGCTGACCACGATCGGATGGCCGGTGACGAGCAGCGGGTCACTGCGGTTCTCGCACAAGCTGTGGGCGAACACCTCGCCGAGCACGGCTGGGAGACCTATGGTGACGTCGTCGTATCACTCGAGCGCAACGAGGCGCTGCATACTGGACAGTTCAAGACCCGTTCGTCCGTCGATCCCGACGCCCACGCGAGTGGACCCGGTGGCTCGTCACGGTCGGCACGACCCAGCAACGCAGGAGACCCAGCAATGAGCCAGCCCCCCGGATACGGCCAATACGACCAGGGTGACCCGTACGGCCAGCAGGGCCAGTACGGCTACGGACAGCAGGGTGGCCAGCAGCCCGGGTACGACCAGGGCTATGGCCAGCAGGGCGGTTACGAGCAGCAGGGTTACGGCCAGCAGCCCGGCTATGACCAGTACGGCCAGCCCCAGCAGGGCGGTGCCGCTCAGCCCGGTTACGACCAGGGCTACCAGCAGGGTGGTTACGACCAGGGTTACGGCCAGCCCCAGCAGGGCGGCTACGACCAGTACGGCCAGCCGCAGCAGGGTGGTGGCTACGGCCAGCAGGGCGGTTACGACCAGGGTTACGGCCAGCCCCAGCAGGGCGGCTACGACCAGTACGGCCAGCCCCAGCAGGGCGGCGGCTACGGCCAGCCCGCGGCCGACCCGTACGGCCAGCAGCCCGGCTACGGCCAGCCGGCGGCCGACCCGTACGCCCAGCAGCAGCCCGGCTACGGCCAGCCCGCCCCCGCGGCCGGTCGCGCGCTCGCCGCGAGCCTGCAGTTGGACGACGGCTCGAACCGCACGTACTCGCTGAAGCAGGGCGGGAACGTCGTGGGCCGCGGCCAGGACGCCGACTTCCGCCTGCCCGACACCGGGGTGTCGCGCCGGCACCTGGAGATCACCTGGGACGGCCAGAGCGCCACGCTCGCCGACATCGGGTCCACGAACGGCACGACCGTGAACGGGACTCCGGTGCAGACGTGGCAGCTGGCCGACGGGGACGTCATCCGGGTGGGTCACTCTTCGTTGGTGTTCCGAACCCAGGGCTGACCAGAGGCCGGTGACGGGGTTCCCGCAGAATTGTCGTGCGGGGGGATCCGCGGTGCGCGCGCGCCGCGGCTTGCAGGCAGAGTCGGGAGCGGACACAACAAGTGCCAGAGCTGGTCGTTCAACTCACCAGAGTGGGCTTTCTCGTGCTGCTCTGGCTCTTCGTGTTCGCCGCCCTGCGGGTCGTCCGTTCGGATCTCTACGCCGCGTCCGGCCTGCGGGTGCAGGTGCCCTCGTTCCGGCGGAACAAGGAGAAGAAGCCGCGGGGCAGCAAGGCCCCGCAGCAGCTCCTGGTGACCCACGGGGCACTGGCGGGCACCCGTATCGCGCTCGACGGCCGGCCGATCCTGATCGGCCGTGCCGACGACTCGACGCTGGTGCTCGACGACGACTACGCGTCGACCCGGCACGCCCGCATCGCCCTGCGCGGGGAGGACTGGTACGTGGAAGATCTGGGCTCGACGAACGGGACCTACCTCGACCGGGCTAAGGTCACTGCACCCCTCCGGGTCCCGCTCGGAGTCCCCATCCGGATCGGCAAGACGGTGATCGAGCTTCGCCCATGACTCTCGTCCTCCGCTACGCGGCCCGCAGCGACCGGGGCCTGGTTCGTTCGAACAACCAGGACTCCGTGTACGCCGGCCCTCGCCTCCTCGCGCTCGCCGACGGTATGGGCGGCCACGCGGCCGGTGAGGTGGCCAGCAAGGTCGTCATCGCCTCACTCGCCCCCCTCGACGACGACGAGCCGGGCGACGACCTGCTCGGTCAGCTCCGCGAGGCCGTGACCAACGGCAACGCGGCCATCGCCGAGCTCGTCTCCCAGGATCCCGACCTCGACGGCATGGGCACCACGCTCACCGCCGTGCTCTTCGCGGGCAACCGCCTGGGGCTCGTGCACGTCGGCGACTCCCGCGCGTACCTGCTGCGCGGCGGCCAGTTCGCGCAGATCACCCGCGACGACAGCTTCGTCAACGAGCTGCTGGAGCAGGGCCGTATCACGGCCGAGGAGGCCGCGGTGCACCCGCAGCGTTCGCTGCTGCTCAAGGCGCTCACGGGGCACGAGGTCGAGCCGAGTCTCACCGTGCGCGAGGCGCGTCCCGGTGACCGGTACCTCATCTGTTCCGACGGTCTGTCCGGCATGGTCTCCGACGAGACGATGTCCGAGGCCATCCGCATCCCGGACCCGCAGGACTGCGCGGACCGGATGATCGAGCTGGCCCTCAAGGGCGGTGGTACGGACAACGTCACCGTGATCATCGCCGACGTGGTCGACGTCGACTTCGGTGACGACGCGCCGATCGTGGGCGGCGCCGCCGGCGACGGCAGCGACGAGCAGCACCAGGGCGACTCGCCGGCCGCGCGGGCCCGGGCGCTCACGCAGCCGCCCCCTCAGCCGCGGCCCGAGCCGCAGGCGTTCGAGGAGGACCCGAAGGCCAAGCGCCGCAAGCGGTTCCGCTGGCTCGTCGGCGCCGTCGTGGTGCTGATCGTGCTGGCCGCGGCCGCCATCGCCACGCGCTACTTCGTGCTCAGCCAGTACTACGTGGGCGAGGGTCCCGACCAGGAGGTCGTGATCTACCGCGGGGTGCCGGGCAGCATCCTCGGCATCCAGCTGCACTCCTTCGAGCAGGGCTCGTGCCCGCCGGGGACGCTGTGCACCGACAAGCTGCGCGTGCCGGCCCTGCAGGAGGACGCGCGCATCGCCGTGCAGAACGGCGTGAAGCGCGACAGCCTCGACGACGCCCGCACGTACATCGACGACTTCCTGCGCCTGCGCAAGCAGCTGTCCGACTGCCCGCCGGCGCCCCCCGGCACCACTTCCGGCGTGCCGACGGCTCCCGGCGGTCCGCCGGCGTCGTCGAGCAGCGCTGTTCCGCCGCCTTCGAGCGGCGCGTCTTCGTCGGCGAACCAGCCTGCGGGGAGGGACTGCTCGACGTCGAGTACGGCGCCGACAGGAGGCGGTAACTGATGGGTCAGCCCCTGGCCGACCCGTTGTCGGCCCAGTTCGCGACCAATCCGCCCCGGGAGCTGCCCAAGCGCCGGGGCACCGAGCTGTTGCTGCTGGCGTTCGCCGCGTTCATCGTCACCCTCGCGCTCGTGCTCGTGGAGGCCAACCAGGAGCAGGAGCTCACGCTCTCGATCCTGTGGCTGGGCCTCGCCTACCTTGGTGTCCTGACCGCTGCGCACCTCGCCGTGCGCCGCTGGGCGCCGTACGCCGACCCGGTGCTGCTGCCGTGTGTCGCGCTGCTCAACGGCATCGGGCTGGTGATGATCCACCGGCTCGACCTGGCCGAAGCCGAGCAGGCCGCGCAGAAGGGCAGCGAGTACAGCCCCGAAGTGACCAAGCAGGTGCTGTTCACGGTCATCTCGCTGGCGCTGTTCGTGGTCGTGCTGGTCGTGGTCAACGACCACCGCACTCTCACGCGCTACGGCTACACCTTCGGCCTGATCGGCATCGCCGCGCTGGCGCTGCCCGCGGTGCTGCCGTCGAGCCTGTCCGAGGTCAACGGCGCGAAGGTCTGGCTGAAGCTGCCGTTCTTCTCGATCCAGCCCGGTGAGTTCGCGAAGATCCTGCTGATGATCTTCTTCGCGTCGTTCCTGGTGTCCAAACGCGACTTGTTCATGGTGGCGGGCAAGAAGGTCCTCGGCGTGGAGCTGCCGCGCGCCCGTGACCTGGGCCCGATCCTCATCGCCGCCGCGGCGAGCATCGGCATCCTCGTGTTCGAGAAGGACCTCGGCACGTCGCTGCTGTACTTCAGCATCATCCTGGTGATGCTCTACGTCGCGACCGAGCGCGTGATCTGGGTCGTCGTCGGGCTGACGTTCTTCATCGGCGGCTGCATCATCGCCTACAACCTGTTCACGCACGTCCAGCAGCGCGTGGAGAACTGGCTCAACCCGCTGGGCCCGCGCTACGACGAGCTCGGCGGCTCCTACCAGCTCGCGCAGGGCCTGTTCGGTCTCGGCACGGGCGGGGTCGGCGGAACCGGTCTCGGCGCGGGCCGGCCGGACATCGTCCCGGCGGCGAGCACTGACTTCATCACCGCGTCGATCGGCGAGGAGCTGGGCTTCATCGGCCTGGCCGCCGTGCTGATGCTGTACCTGCTGATCGCGATGCGCGGCATGCGCAGCGCGCTGGCCGTGCGCGACACGTTCGGCAAGCTGCTCGGCGGCGGGCTCGCGTTCACGATGGTGATGCAGATCTTCGTGGTCGTCGGCGGCGTCACGGCGCTGATCCCGGAAACCGGGATCACGGCGCCGTTCCTGTCCCAGGGTGGTTCGTCGCTGCTCGCGAACTACATCCTCGTCGCCCTGTTGCTGCGCATCTCCGACGCCGCGCGCAAGCCGGCCAAGCGCGCCAAGCCGCAGCAGCCCCAGGCCCCGATCGCCGAGGCGCACACCGTGCTGGTGCAGCGCCCGCCGGCCGGGGGCAGCCCGAACGGTGACGGGAGGACCGCGTGAACACTCCCCTGCGCAAGGTCGGCATGGCGATGCTCGTCATGATCGTCCTGCTGCTCGCGAACGACACCTACATCCAGGTCGTCAAAGCCGACGACTACCGCACCGACTCGCGCAACCAGCGCGTGCTCTACGACGAGTACTCGCGCCAGCGCGGGCAGATCGTCACGCCCGACGGCGTGGTGCTGGCCGGGGTGAAGGCCTCCAGCGACAAGTTCAAGTTCACGCGCACCTACACCGACGGCCCGATGTACGCGCCGGTGACCGGGTTCTACTCGATCAACTACGGCGCCGGCGGCCTCGAGCGCGCCGAGGACGACGTGCTCAACGGCTCCGACCCGCGGCTGTTCGTGCGCCGCCTGTCGGACATGGTCACCGGGCGCGACCCGCGCGGCGGCAACGTGAAGCTCACGATCGACCCGAAGGTGCAGAAGGCCGCGTACGACCTGATGACCCAGCACGGCTACACCGGCGCCGTGGTGGCGATGGAGCCGAAGACGGGCCGCATCCTCGCGATGGTGTCCACGCCGTCGTACGACCCGAACACGCTGGCGTCGCACGGCAAGGACCAGAACACCGCCTGGGCGAACTACTCCAAGGACCCGAAGAACCCGATGCTGAACCGGGCGATCTCGGAGACCTACCCGCCCGGGTCCACGTTCAAGCTGGTCACCGCGTCGGCCGCGCTCGAGGCCGGTATCGGCCCCGACACCGTGATCAACACCGCGCCCAACGTGAAGCTGCCGGGCACCAACACCACGCTCGAGAACTACGCCGGCGAGACCTGCCCCGGCAACACGTTCAAGGACGCGCTGGCGCACTCGTGCAACGTGCCGTTCGCGACCTTCGCGGGCCAGCTCGGCCCCGACAAGATGAAGGCGACGGCCGCCAACTTCGGCATCGGCCAGACCGACCTGACCGTGCCGATGAAGGTGGCGCCGTCCACCGTCGGCGCGCTCGACTCGCAGGGCGCGCTCTACCAGAGCGGCATCGGCCAGCGCGACGTGCGCCTCACGCCGCTGCAGGACTGCCTGCTCGCCGCGACCGTCGCCAACGGCGGCATGGCGATGAAGCCGCAGCTCGTGCAGTCGATCCTGGCGCCCGACCTCTCGACGATCGAGGACACCGACCCGGAGCAGCTCACCGGCACGCCGGCGCTGTCACCGGAGAACGACCAGATCCTCACGCAGATGATGATCGCGTCGGAAGGCTTCACCGCGGGCAAGGGCAAGGACCCGGCGCTGAAGATCGCGTCGAAGACCGGCACCGCCGAGCATGGCACCGACTCGAAGAACACCCCGCCGCACGCGTGGTACACCGCGTTCGCGCCCTCGGACAACCCGCAGATCGCGGTGTCGGTCATCGTCGAGAACGGCGGCAACCGCGGGCTCGCCGCGACCGGTGGCTCCGTCGCCGCCGAGATCGGCCGGGCCGCCATCGCCGCGCGCCTCGGGGGTGGGTGACCCATGCTGTCCTCGGGTCAGCTGCTGGCCGAGCGCTACAAGCTGACGAACCGGATCGCCGTCGGCGGGATGGGCGAGGTCTGGCAGGCGAGTGACACCCGGCTCGACCGGGTCGTTGCGGTGAAGGTGCTGAAGGCCGAGCTCTCCGGCGACGCCGAGTTCCTGCACCGGTTCCGGACCGAGGCGCGGATGACGGCGTCGCTCAACCACGCCGGGATCGCGGCGGTGCACGACTACGGCGAGACCTTCGCCGGAACCGAGGGTGGCAAAGAGGAAGACGCGCTGCCCATCGCGTACCTGGTCATGGAGTTCGTGGAGGGCGACCCGCTCGCGGGCATCCTCGCCAAGCACGGGCGCCTCTCGGCCGACTACACGCTCGACCTGCTGGAGCAGGCCGGCACCGCGTTGCAGGCCGCGCACGAACAGGGCCTGGTGCACCGCGACGTGAAGCCGGGCAACATCCTCGTCACGCCGGCGGGCCAGGTGAAGATCACCGACTTCGGCGTGGCCAAGGCCGCGCACGCCGCGCCGGTCACGCGGTCGGGCATGGTCATGGGCACGGCCCACTACATCGCGCCCGAACAGGCGCTGGGCCACGACGCCGAGCCGGCCAGCGACGTGTACTCGCTGGCCGTGTGCGGCTACGAATGCCTTGCCGGCCACCGGCCGTTCCTCTCGGAGAACGCGGTGAGCGTCGCCATGATGCACATCCGCGACCTCCCGCCGCCGCTGCCACCCGACGTGCCACCGGGTGCGCGCGCGGTCATCGAGGCCACGCTGGTCAAGGACCCCCGGCAGCGCTACGCGAGCGGTGGCGAGTTCGCTGCCGCCGTCGCGGCCGTTCGCGCCGGGCACCCCCTGCCGACGCCGCTCGGCCTGGTCAACGCCGCCTACGCGGCGGGCCAGGTCCCGCCGTCGCCGCCCCCCGGGATGCCGCAGGCCGGCGAGCTCCCCCACGTGCCCATCGGTCCTGGTTCCAACCCCGGGTTCCCGCCGCTGTCGCCGGGTTCGGTGCACCCCGTGCACCCGCCCGTGCCGCGGCGGAAGAGCCAGTGGGGCTGGTGGGTGCTGCTCGCGGTGATCGTGGTCGCCGTGATCGTGGCAGCGGCGTTCGTCGTGGCCAAAGTCGTGGGCACCGGCAACGGACAGACACCGAGAAGCGTGGACACAGGCAGACCGGCGCCAGTCGAGCCGACCGGCCGCGCTGGAGGACCGACCGCAGGCGGACCCGCCGAACCGGGTGCGAGCGGGAAGCAGGGCCTGCAAGGCATCATGACCACACCTTGGACGGAATGGAACGGCACACAGAGATGAGCACACCCAGACTGCTCTCCAATCGGTACGAGCTGGGCGAGACGCTCGGCTACGGAGGTATGTCCGAGGTCCATCATGGACACGACGTGCGTCTGGGCCGGGAAGTCGCGATCAAGGTCCTGCGCGCGGACCTCGCCCGCGACCCCCAGTTCCAGGAACGCTTCCGCCGCGAGGCGCAGAACGCGGCCGCCCTCAACCACCCCGCGATCGTGGCGGTCTACGACACCGGTGAAGCCAACACCGACTTCGGGAACCTGCCCTACATCGTCATGGAGTACGTCGAGGGCCGGACGCTTCGCGACATCGTGAAGACCGAGGGCCCGATGTCGCAGAAGCGGGCCATGGAGGTCATGGCCGACGTCTGCGCGGCACTGGACTTCTCCCACCGCCACGGCATCGTGCACCGCGACGTGAAGCCCGCCAACGTGATGATCACGAAGAACGGCGCCGTCAAGGTGATGGACTTCGGCATCGCCCGCGCGATGCACGACGGCCAGTCGGCGATGACGCAGACGGCCGCCGTGATCGGCACCGCGCAGTACCTCTCGCCGGAGCAGGCGCGCGGTGAAGCCGTCGACGCGCGTTCCGACGTGTACGCGGCCGGCTGTGTGCTCTACGAGCTCATCACCGGAGAGCCCCCGTTCACGGGTGACTCGCCGGTGGCCGTGGCCTACCAGCACGTGCGGGAGGACCCGAACCCGCCGTCGTCGGTGAACCCGGCGGTGACGCCCGAGCTCGACGCCGTGGTGCTCAAGGCGCTGGCGAAGGGCCCGGCCAACCGCTACCAGTCGGCCGCCGAGATGCGCTCGGACCTCGTGCGCACTCTCTCGGGCCAGCGCCCGTCCGCTCCGATGGTGATGTCGGAGGACGAGCGCACCCAGGTGATGAACCAGGACCGCCGGCAGCCCCAGCGCTACGAGGAGTACGCCGACGAGCCGGACGAGGACCCGCGCGTCAAGCGCCGCAACCGCACGATCCTCGCGATTGTCGCGGTTCTGCTCGTGGCCGGCGTAGTGCTGCTGATCTTCTGGCTCAGCGGTGCCTTCCGGGCCGAGACCACCAGCGCGCAGATTCCGAACGTGGTGGGCCACCAAGCGGGTGTCGCCAAGTCGGAGCTGCAAACCGCGGGCTTCTCGTCGTTCGCGCCGAACAAGAGCGTGATCTGCGGGGCTTCGGACCCCAGCACCAACCCCAAAGCGCTGACCTGTACCGACGACTTCATCGACAAGGTCGTCGCGATCGATCCGAGCCCCGGCCAGAACGTCTCGACGACCACGCAGATCCAGCTGTACGTGGGCGCACGGCCGAACACGTCCCAGGTGCCGGACCTGACCGGGAAGACGGCGGAAGACGCGGGCAAGGCGCTGACAGACGCCCACCTGAAGCTGGGCAACACCACGAGCGAGAACGTCGACAACCCGGACGATGTCGGCAAGGTCATCCGGCAGGACCCGACACCGAACTCGTCGGCACCGCAGGACTCCGCGGTGAACATCGTCGTCGGCGGCAGCGTGAACCTCAAGTCGGTTCCCGACACCACCGGCAAGGACTACAACACCGCGAAGAAGCAGCTCGAAGGCCTCGGCTTCACGGTCAGCCGCACCGATGTGGACTCGACCCAGCCGAAGGACCAGGTCGTCAACCAGCAGCCGAACGGCGGTCAGGTCGCACCGGGTTCGAAGATCACGCTGTCGGTCTCCAAGGGCCCGCAGCAGATCACGATGCCGGACCTGACCGGGCAGACCGAGGACCAGGCAACGCAGACGCTGCAAGGCATGGGCTGGTCGGGCCAGATCCAGACCGAGTCGGTGCACTTCGCCACGGTTCCGCCGAACACCGTGGCGAAGACCAACCCGAAGGCCGGTCAGACGATCTCGCCGACCCAGACGGTCGTGCTGACGATCTTCGAAACCGACAGCGGCGGTGACACCACCACGCCGACCAATCCCGGCAACGGCGGTTCCGGCGGTCTGCCGCCCGGCTTCCCGCCGGTGCGGCATCCATAGCCGGTGAAACGCGACAGGGCCCGCACGGTTTCCGTGCGGGCCCTGTGCTTTCTGCCCTGTGCTTTCTGCGGAAGTTTCCCGATCCTGGCCGAGACTCAGTCCTGGTCCAAGAACCCGCGGACGCTGGCGAGCACCGCGTCCACGTCGCTGGTCGAACCGCAGTCGACGTCGAGCTCCTCCACCGCCCCGGAGCGCTTCAGCTTGAGCAGCACGCGTTCGTCGCCGCGGCCCTTGCGCAGCCAGCCGAACAACGAGCGGCACAGCGTGCCCACGGAGCGGCTGCTCACCATGACGACCACGGCGTCACCCGCCGCGTCGTCCGACACGGGTCTCTCGGCCAGCCGGACGCGGTCGCGGAGCTCGTCCTCGGAACGCAGCCAGGAGGCGAGCTGATGCAGCTCATCACCCGAGCCGGCCACGGTGATCGCGGCGATCCCAGCCGTCACGACTCTCCCCTCACGGGTGAACAGACGGCGCGAGGGTAACCGACGCGCCGGCGCGGAGGAAGACCGCCTTCCTGAATTGCGTACTGCAATTTGCATATCACTCCGAGCGATCATTCCGGCCGGGCACCGGCATCCGCCGTCGGCACGGGCGCGTCGTGCAGCCGACGAATGCCGGTGGACCGGTAGACCCACCCGCGGCGCCGGAGCGTTTCCCGACGCCGCGGGCTCTCTCCGCAGCAGTTTTTGCTGCTGGCCGGTGCCACCCGCGTGGGTGAAGGCAAAACATTAGCGTGCTCGGGTGATCTCCGGAAGATCCGAACCGGAAATTGCCATGTGCAATTTGCAGATTCACTCGGAGCACGTTCGAACCGCTCCGAGCTCAGGCCCGCCGGCCCGCCAGCCACCCGACGACGCCGGCGCTCACGCCCAGCGCGACCACCGACGTGACCACGGCGAGGACGAGCGCGCCGCCGTAGGGCGCACCGTTGGTGAGCGCCGTGATCAGCGGGTGGACCAGCGGCACCCACTTGCCCAGCAGGACCAGGCCGAGGACGAGCACGGCCGCGAGCACCGTCCACCCGATGCGCCCGACGAGCAGGCGCGAGCACGGCAGGCCGATCGCGATCCCGAGCAGGCCGCTCGCCAGCAGGCTCACGAGGCCGACGCCGAACGCCGCCCAGTTCAGCTGCCACGTCCTGATCCCCGACCACACGATCGTGATCACTGTCAGTACCACCAGGCAGCCGAACACCGCGCATACCGCACCGCCGATGGTGCGCCGGCGGCTGCGCGCGTGGCTGAGCGTGACGAGCCGCTGCACCGGATCTTCGATGTCGAGCACGGCGATCGTGAGCCAGCAGCCGAGGACGACCAGCGCACCGCTGCTCACGCCGTAGAGCGGCAGCACCGGCGAGTGCGGGTCGGAGTAGAGGATCACCGAAAGCGCGAGGTAGGCCAGCACCGCCGGCAGGTAACGCTGGGAATGGCCCAGCAGCGCGAGGTAGTAGCGGCTCACGGCGAGCACGGCGCCACCTCCCGCACGGACCAGCCGCCCGACAGCGCCCGCAGGAGCACGGCGTCGGCGCTCGTCGCGTCGACGGTCAGGACCACGTGCGGACCCTCGGCGATCGCGTGGCGCACGCCGGGTTCGGCGGTCCAGTCGGTGCCGGTGCCCGCGAGGACGATGCGGGTGGCGGGCCCGGTTTCCGCGCGGACGCCCACGGCCGTGAGCCGGCCGGCTTCGATGCGGTAGACGGCGTCGGCGTTCTCCCGCACGACGGCCGGCCGGTGGTCGGTGAACACCACACTCGCGCCACGCGCCCGCGTCTCGGCCACCAGCTCGCCGAGCACGGCGTGGGTGCCGACGTCGAGACCCGACCACGGCTCGTCGAGGATCAGCAGATCGGGCCGAGGCAGCACGGCCTGCGCGAGGCCGACCTTCTGCGCGTTGCCCTTCGAGAGTGTGCGCAGCTGGGCGTCGGGCCCGCCGACGAGCGCGAGCCGCTCCAGCAGCGGGTCGATCGTCGACGAGTCGGCAAGGCCGCGCATGCGCGCCATGTGCCGCAGGTACGACCGCGCGCTGAGCCGCTGCCCGCCGGGGAACCGGTCGGGCAGGTAGCCGATCGACGGCGTGCCCTCGACCGTGCCGAGGCTCGCCCGCGAAACACCCGCCAGGATCCGCAGCAGCGTGGACTTCCCGGAGCCGTTGGCGCCGAGGATCCCGACCACGCACGCGGCGGGTACAGCCAGGTCGACGCCGTCGAGCACCAGCTCGCCGCCGCCGTACCGCTTACCGACTCCGACGAGCCGGATCAGCGGGGTGGTCACGCAGCGGCGGCCTTCTGCAGCGCCTTCGTGGCGCGTTCCAGCTCGTCGACCTTCTTCGGGTCGACGGCGTAGCCGGCCGAGGCCATCCACGTGGCCAGCATCCGGTGCCCGCCCTCGGTGAGCACCGACTCGGGGTGGAACTGCACACCCTCCAGCGGCAGCTCGCGGTGACGCATGCCCATCACCACACCGGACTCGGTACGGCCGGTGACCTCGAAGATCTCGTCGCGGATCGTCTCGGGCAGCACGGTCAGCGAGTGGTAGCGGGTGGCGGTGAACCCGTCGGGCAGGCCGGCGAGCACGCCCTTGCCCTCGTGGCGGACCTGGCTGGTCTTGCCGTGCAGCAGCTCGGGGGCGCGGTCCACGGTCGCACCGAAGTGCACGCCCAGGGCCTGGTGGCCGAGGCAGACGCCCAGCATCGGCGTGCGCGTCTCGGCGCACTTCGCGATGACCTCGATGCTCTGGCCGGCGCGCTCGGGCGTGCCCGGGCCGGGCGAGACGAGCACGGCGTCGAACTCGGGCACCCGCTCGAGGTCGACCACGTCGTTGCGCCACACCGTGCACTCGGCGCCGAGCTGCGCCAGGTACTGCACCAGGTTGTAGACGAAGCTGTCGTAGTTGTCGACGACGAGTACGCGCATGCGGCCACTTTACTGATCCGGCCAAAAGTAGGCCGCTCCCCCGAGCGAGACGTAGCCGTCGCTGCCCAAGCCATGCGGCCGTGGCTGTGGTCGGATTAGTAAACAACCGGCACAGTGCCGCTCCCACCTGCTGGACCGTACGCCAGATCACAGTGAAAGTTAGGTAGCCCTAACTTACCGTGGGTGCCGTGAGCCGATTCCTTCGCGTAGCGGTCGTGGGCGCCGGCCCTGCCGGTATCTACGCCGCCGACCTCCTGGACAAGTCCGACGCCGACGTGCAGGTCGACCTGTTCGAGCGCATGCCCGCGCCGTTCGGGTTGATCCGCTACGGCGTCGCGCCCGACCACCCGCGGATCAAGGGCATCGTGACCGCCTTGCACAAGGTGCTCGACCGCCCGAACATCCGGCTGCTCGGCAACGTCGACTACGGCACCGACCTGAAGCTCGACGAGCTGCGCGAGTTCTACGACGCCGTGATCTTCTCCACCGGCGCGATGGCCGACCGGCCGCTCGGCATCCCGGGCGCCGACCTCGACGGCAGCCACGGCGCCGCTGACTTCGTGAGCTGGTACGACGGCCACCCCGACGTGCCGCGCACCTGGCCCCTGAACGCCACCTCGGTCGCCGTGCTCGGCGTCGGCAACGTGGCGCTCGACGTCGCCCGCATCCTCGCGAAGACGGCCGACGAGCTGCTCACCACCGACATCCCGGCCAACGTCTACGAAGGCCTGAAGGCCAGCCCCGTCACCGACGTGCACGTGTTCGGCCGCCGCGGCCCGGCGCAGGCGAAGTTCACGCCGCTGGAGCTGCGCGAACTCGACCACTCGCCCAACGTCGAGGTGATCGTGCACCCCGAGGACATGGAGTTCGACGAGGCCAGCATCACGGCGCTGCGGGCGTCGAAGCAGATCGACATGGTCGTGAAGACGTTGCAGGAGTGGGCGATCCGCGACGAGGGCACCCGTCCGAAACGGCTGCACCTGCACTTCTTCCACGCGCCGGCCGAGGTCCTCGGCGAGGACGGCCGCGTGACCGGACTGCGCACCGAGCGGACCGAGTACGACGGTGAAGGCGGCGTGCGCGGCACGGGCGAGTTCCACGACTGGGACGTGCAGGCCGTGTACCGCGCGGTCGGCTACCTGTCGTCGCACCTGCCGGAGATCCCGTTCGACCACACCGCGGGCGTCGTGCCGAACCAGGCCGGCCGCGTGCTGGACCTCGACGAGAACCAGCTGCCCGGCGTCTACGTCACCGGCTGGATCAAGCGCGGCCCGATCGGCCTGATCGGCCACACGAAGGGCGACGCGGCGGAGACCGTCGCGAGCCTGCTGGCCGACGCGGACACGCTCGCGTCGCCGAAGCACGACTCGCCCGACGCGATCCTCGACTTCCTCACCGGGCGCGGGATTCCGTTCACCACGTGGGAAGGCTGGGGCAAGCTCGACGCGCACGAGAAGTCGCTGGGCGAGCCGCACGGCCGGGAGCGGATCAAGGTCGTGGAGCGCGACGAGATGGTGCGGGTTTCGCGAGACTAGCGCGTCAAGGGATCAACTGGCGCCGAGGTAGGCGAGCACGGCCAGCACGCGGCGGTTGGTGTCGTCGGAAGCGGCGATGCCGAGCTTCGCGAAGAGGTTGGCCGTGTGCTTGCCGACGGCGCCCTCGCTGAAGTGCAGGCGCGCGGCGATCGCGGCGTTGGAGCAGCCCTCGGCCATGAGCTCCAGCACCTCGCGTTCGCGCGGGGTCAAGGCCGCGAGCGGGTCGGAAGCGTTGCCCGCCACCAGTTTCGCGATCACCTCGGGGTCCATGGCCGTGCCGCCGGCGGCGACGCGGCGCACGGCGTCCACGAACTGCTCGGCGTTGAACACACGGTCCTTGAGCAGGTAACCGATGGCGCCGGTTCCGTCGGCGAGCAGCTCGCGCGCGTAGAGCTGCTCGACGTGCTGCGACAGCACGAGAATCGGCAGGCCGGGCATCTCCCGGCGGGCGGCGAGCGCCACCTGCAGGCCCTCGTCGGTGTTGGTCGGGGGCATGCGAACGTCCACAACGGACACGTCCGGTCGGTGTTCCCGCAGCGCGACGGCGAGTTCCGGGCCTGAGCCGACCGCGGCGACGACGTCGAAGCCGTGCGCGGCGAGCAGGTGGGTCAGGCCGTCTCGGAGGAGGTACTGGTCCTCGGCGATGACGGTTCGGGGGCGGCCGGCGCCGCTTCCTGGCCCGCCGGTTCCGGGACTGTCTGGCACGGCACCTCCAGGATCGCCTCGGTCGGTCCGCCCGGTGGGCTGGTGAGGCTCAACGTACCGTCGAAAGCCCCCAGCCTGCGCTCGATTCCGCGAAGTCCCGATCCGCGCGCGGCTTCGGCACCGCCGCTGCCGTCGTCGGTCACGACCACGCGCAACACACCGTCGGAGTGCGTCAGCGAGACCAAAACCCGTTTCGCACCACCGTGTTTCGCCGCGTTGCCCAGCAGCTCGCACACGGCGAAGTACGCGCACGCCTCCACCGGCTGCTCGAGGCGGCCGGGCACGTCGGCCGTCACCTCGACCTTGAGCGGGCTGTCGAGCGCGACCGCGCGCACGGCGTCGACGAGGCCGCGTTCGGACAGCACCGGCGGGTGGATGCCGCGCACGAGCAGCCGCAGCTCGGTCAACGCGTCGGCCGACGCGGTGCGCAGCTCGGCCGCCAGCCGTTTGGCCGCTTCGGGATCGCTGTCGATCAGCGCCTCGACCGCGCCGAGCTTCAGGCCCATCGCCACGAGCCGCGACTGGACGCCGTCGTGCAGGTCGCGTTCGATGCGCCGCAGCTCCGCGGCCTGGGCCACGGTGACGTCGGTGCGCGACTGGTCCAGTCGCGCCACGCGCTGCGCCAGCCGCGTCGCCTCCGTCGGACCGAGCCACACGCGGGCGAAGCGGGCCTGCTGGCGGGCCAGCCACGGCGCCGGCGCCAGTCCGGCGACCAGCAGCACGAGCGCGAGCGTCGTCTGCGCGAGCGCGCCGAGGTGCGTCGACACCTCGGGCAGCGGGTACCACTGCACCGGCTGGTCCGGCGCCGTCACGAACGGCCGCCACACCCACAGCGTCGCCAGGCCGGTCAGGCCCCAGCCGAGCAACGCGACCGTCGGCAACGTCAGCAGCAGGCAGACCACGGGGATCAGCGCGCCGCCGGCGAGGTCGCGCCAGGTGGCCCGGTCGCGCAGGACCCACTGCGTGCGGGCGCGCTGCAGGGGCCAGAACGGCTCGTCGTACAGCTGCTTGCCGAACTGGTAGAGCCCGTCGGCGCGCGGCACCGGCAGCCCGGGCGGGGGCAGGTACGGCCGGTCGATGCGCACGCCGGTCCAGTTCCCGGCCTCGCGCCGCAGCGTGTCCGTGATGGTCCGGCTGCCCACCACGAGCGACGCGGTCATCGGGGCCGCGCCGACGATCAGCACCAGCTGCCAGACCGAGAAGACCAGGTGCACGCAGGCCAGGGCGAGAAGGCCGAACTGGTGGCCAGCCGCCTCGAGGTGGCGGTGCAGCCACCACTTGCGGGCGGGGTCGGCGGCCGGGTGCGGCCCCAGCCAGTGGCGGGTCCAGCGGCCGTACCAGCGCAGTGCGTGGCGTCCGGCCACCACCGACAGCACCGCCGTGACCAGCGCGAACGGCGGGTTGAGCACCTGCCAGCCGAGCTCGCGGCTCGTCGCCGGATCCTCCATGATCCACGTGAAACGTCGGTTCCAGCGGATCCACCACGCCCGTTTGTAGAGCTGGTTGCCGTCGCGGTACCAGCCGTCGCGCTCGCGTTCCGGCTCCGCCGGGGCCGGCCGGTACGGCGTCGCGACCTCGATCCCGCACCACCGGCCGACGAGCTCCCGCGTGCGCGCCGAGCGCCCGCGGGCCCGGTCGATGGCTGGGGTGAAGAAGAAGACCAGTCCGACGCAGAGCAGCAGGAAAGCGAGCAGCTCCACGAGCGCGTCGACCCAGCTCAGCAGCGCGAGGCCGGCGAGGACGAACGCTCGCCGCACGGATTCCATTCGCCGCACCCCCTTTTCCGCAGTCTGACCGAGCCGGGCACTCGGGCGCACTGGCCGAAGCTCCCGTACCGGGGTGGGCCCAGCCCCACCCCCACGTCAGCGAAACCCCACCTGAGCTGGGGTTTCACCGTCATTCTGCCGGACGCCTCGCGCTTCTAGCGTTTGTCGCATGCCACTCATCGAAGTCACCGAGCTCCGCAAAACCTACGGCAAGCGGGTCGCGGTCGACGGCGTTTCGTTCACCGTCGAGCGCGGCGAGATCTTCGGCATCCTCGGCACCAACGGCGCCGGCAAGACCACCACCGTCGAATGCCTCCAGGGCCTGCGCCGGCCCGACAGCGGTGCGATTTCCGTGCTGGGACTGGATCCCGCGACGGACGCCGCCCGGCTGCACCAGCGCGTCGGCGTGCAGCTGCAGGACGCGCGGCTGCCCGACAAGCTGCGGGTGGCCGAGGCGCTGGAGCTGTTCGCCGCGTTCTACCCGCACCCGGCCGACGTCGGGGTGCTGCTGCGGCAGCTGCGGTTGGAAGAGCACCGGGCCACGGCGTTCGGCAAGCTCTCCGGCGGCCTGCGGCAGCGGCTGTCGATCGCGCTCGCGCTGGTCGGCGACCCCGAGATCGCGATCCTCGACGAGCTCACCACCGGTCTCGACCCGCATTCGCGCCGCGACACCTGGCAGCTCGTGACCGGGGTGCGCGACGCCGGCGTGACCGTCGTGCTCGTCACCCACTTCATGGACGAGGCCGAACGCCTCTGCGACCGCGTCGCCGTGTTCGACGCCGGCCGGATCGTCGCCACCGGCACCCCGGCCGAACTCCGTGCCACCACGGGGAAATCCACTTTGGACGACGCGTTCGTCACCCTCACCGGACGGAGCTGACCGTGCACACCTTCACCAAACTCCTCGCCACCGAAGCGAAACTCTTCGCACGCACGCCGATGTGGGCGATCTTCGGCGTCCTGCTGCCGACCGCGGTGCTGGTCGGCGTCGGTTCCATCCCCGGCATGCGCGAACCGAGCGAGGTGACCGGTGGTCACCGCTTCATCGACCTGTGGGTGCCCTCGCTCGTGGTCGTCGCGCTCGCGATGCTGGGCCTGCAGTCGATCCCCGCGGCTGTCGCGAGCTATCGCGAGCAGGGCGTGCTGCGCCGGCTCGCGACCACGCCCGTGCCACCCGCGTTCCTGCTGCTGGCACAGCTGGTGCTGCACGCCGTCGTGGCGCTCGCGGGCGTGGCGCTCATGCTGGTGACCGCGCGCGTCGTGTTCGACGTGCCGCTGCCGCGCCACCCGCTGACCTACGTCGTGACGCTGCTGCTGGGCCTGGTGTCGGTGTTCGCGCTCGGCCTCATCGCGGCTTCGATCGCCCGCACGGCGAAAGCCGCGGCCGCGATCGCGATGATCGCGTTCTTCCCGATCATGTTCCTCGGCGGCGTGTACCTGCCGCGGCCGCTGCTGCCCGAGGTGATCCAGCGGATCGGCGCGTACGTGCCGCCGGGCACCCAGCCGTTGCAGGACGCGTGGGTGGGCGCGGGCGTTCAGCCGCTGCAGTTCGTCGCTCTGGCCGCGTTCGCGCTGGGCGGGACGGCGCTGGCCGTGCGGCTGTTCCGGTGGGAGTGATCCACCGAAGTGGTGATGAATACCGTTTTCTCTTGTGGCGTGCTCGGCCGGGCGAGTAGCCAGGAAGGGGAACCACTCACCATGGAGGTTGTCTTGTCTCTGGACGTATCGCCCGCGCTGCTGGAAAAGGCCGAGCGCGGGGAGGTCTCCGACGCCGAGTTCGTCGCCTGCGTGCGGGAGTCGCTGCCGTACGCGTGGGAAGTGATCACGGGCGTGATCGCCGAGGCCGACGGCGCGCCGGACGGCTTCGCCGACAACGAGACGCCGCCGCCGAGCGAGGCCGCCCGCGGGCAGCTGCTGCGCGCACTGGCCTCCGACGCCATCCGCGGCGGGCTCGAGCGCCACTTCGGCGTGAAGCTCGCTTTCCAGAACTGCCACCGGGTCGCGGTGTTTCGGACGTCCGAAGTGGACGGTGACCGCTACCGGGCGTTCGTGTCGGTGCGCGGGCAGCTGCTCAACCAGAGCCCGGAGCTGCGCGACTGTTAAGCGCCGGCTTTTGAATCCCTGAGCGCGGGTAGCACTTCGGCGCCGATCCGCGCGATGTTCTCCGCCGTGCCCTCCGGCGTACCGGACGCTTCCACGAACATGATCACGTGGGCGGCCCCGGTGCGCCGGAGGCTCGTTTCCAACGTCGCCACGCAGTAGTCCGGATCGCCGACGGGGTGGATCTCGCACAGGTGCTCGGTGTACTCGTGCGGATCACGCGACGGACCGGGCCGGCCGTCCACCGTCACGTGCGCGCCGAGCCCGTCGGAAAGCCAGCCGGGCAACGACTTCCGCACCACGTCGACCGCCGCGGCACGGCTGTCGCCGACCTGGCAGAGGACAGTGGACACGTGGTTGTTGTGCCCGCCGTACGCCTCGACCGTCGCGGCCTTCTCGTCGTCACCGGCGTGCAGCCCGAGCAGCATCGGCAACCCACGCTCGGCGGCCACCCGCACGGCGTCGGACTTCGGGCCGCCGGCCGCCACGACCACCTCCGGCCGCCGCCGCGGTGTCGGCACCAGCGGCACCTCGCAGAAGTTGAAGTGCTCACCAGCCGCCGACGCGGTGCCGTTCGCAGCGGTGAGCAGCACGTCGAGTGATTCCGCAAAGCCGCTTTCGTAGCGTTCGAGCCCGGTGCCGAACACCTCCAGGTCCCGCCACGGCCCGCCGCGCCCGACGCCGAGGCGCAGGCGGCCGCCGGACACCGCGTCGAGCATCGACCACTGCTCCGCGAGCGCCACCGGGTGCGTCGTCGACAACACGCTCACCGCCGTGCCGACGGCGATCCGCGACGTGCGCCCGAGCACGTGCGCGGCGAGCGTGATCGCCGACGGGCACACGCCGTAGGGCAGGAAGTGGTGCTCGGCGAGCCAGACGTCGTCGAAGCCCGCCGCCTCCGCGGCCTCGGCCGCGCGCACGGTCCTGAGCAGCACTTCGGCGTCCTCCTGCCCCGGGAACCGCCCGGAGACGAGGAAGACGCCGAAGCGGGTGTGCCTCAGTTGTCCACCGACACTTCGTTGAACGGCAGCAGCGGGTCGAGCCACGGGAACACCACGAACATCAGCAGGGCGATGATGCCGAGCACCAGCACGACGGCGATCGTCAGCTTCACCGCGAACGGTCCCGGCAGGCGCCGCCAGATCCACGCGTACATCAGGAAGCACCGCCGATCTCGGTCAGCAGCTTCCCGTAGTCCGCCACCTGCGACTTCGGCACCTGCTGCGTGAGCACGGACGTGATGATCAGCCGCTGTTTCGCGGAGAACTGCGGATGGCACGTGGTGAGCGTGAGCAGCGAGGCCTCCTGCGCCTTGGGCAGCGTGTCGGCCGGCTTGTACGGCACCGGGTTCACGGCGTCGCCCTGGCTCGGGAGCACCACCTTGCGGCCGAACGTCTGGTCGTAGGCGCCGCCGCCCGGAATGCTCGGGTTGCGCAGCGTCGACACGCCCTTGCACTCCGGCTGCGCGCCCTTGCCGCTGCTCCAGCCGGAGATTTCGTCGTCGTAGGGCAGGACCTTGTAGATGTAGAAGTCGGTCTGCGTCTCGATCACGATCTGGTCACACGAGCTGAGGTTGTCCAGGTCGTTGAACGGCGCACCCTTGCCCACGCGGTGACCGGCGACGCCGAAGTTGCCGGGCTCGCCGGGCAGCGCCGTGCCCTTGTAGTGGCCGGGCCCGATCGCGAGCGAGTCCTCGCCGGTGCCCTCCTGGATCGTGAAGTTGAAGTCCGCACCGAACGACGGGATGTGGATGCGCGCGAACGCCTTGCCGTCGACGAGGCCGGGGTGCAGCGTGCGGTCCTTGGCCCAGTCGCCCTCGAGCTGGTCGCTCGCCGCCGACTGCTTCTCGGCCGAGAACAGGTCGGTCACGTAGACCTCGTAGACCATGAACAGCAGCACGACCAGGCCGAGCGTGATGAGGATTTCCCCGGCCGTCCGAATCGCGACGCCCCCCTTGCCCAACGGCGCGGGCTCGGGCTTCTCCTTCACCGCGGTGGCGGTTCCCCCCGCCTCGACGGCCGCGAACACCTCGGTGGGCTGATCGGCCACGACGGGCCGCGGCCTGCGCCTGGGGTCCGGCCCAGCTCCGCCGCGTGGCGGCTGCGTCGGCCGCCCAGTCCCGCGCGGCGGGGTGCCCATGCGTTCGGTGGGCGGATTCCCGGCCCGCTGGGTGCCCCGGGGCGGAGTGCCCATGCGCTCGGTCGGCGGGTCCCCGGCCGACTCGATCCCGCGGGGTGGCGTGCCGGGTCCCTCGGCCCGCGCGCGCCGGCCCGGCTCGCTTGGCGGCCCGCCGGCGTCGGGTCCGGCGGCCATCGGTCCCCCCGCGCCCGGCGCGGCGCCTCGGCGGCCGGCGCCTCCTGGCCCGCTGCCTGCCTGCCCACCTGCGTCGTGGCCACGGGCGTCGGCGCCTCGCGCGCCGTAGGCCGGTTCACCGGCGCCCCGTCGGGCGCCACCGGCGTCCGCACCCGGCGTGCGCCCCGGCTCGGTGCCGTTCTGCTGAGTGGGACGCGGCTGCCGCTGTTCGGGTGATCTGCGCTGGTCGGCCTGCCTGCGTGCCGGGTCGCCCGCGACGCGGCGCGCGGGCGGGGGCACTCTCCGGGTGGGGTCCTCCGGGGGCTGCCTGCGTGGTCTCGCGGCGCCGTCGGCACCGGGCGGCGGCTGGTGTCGCCGCTGGCCGTCGGGCCCTGGTGCGGGGCGGCGGCGGTCGTCTTCACCCGGCCAATCCTGCGTCGTCACGCAAGCTCCTCTCACACCGCCGGTGGAACTGCCGGTGGCGCTATTGTCACAGTCCGGAAATCCGACCGCTCCCGCCCAGTGCTCTGGAGCCGTCGTTTACGTTAACGTGTTCACGTGGCGCTGGTTGCGCAACCCGACGAGCGGGACGCCCGCGAACAGGCACCGCCACCAGGCAGAGCCAGAACAGCACGCGAGGAACACGATGCCGAAGTCCAAGGTCCGCAAGAAGACCGCGTACACCCCGCCCGTTGATCGCCGGACGCCGGTGAAGGTCAAGGCCGCGGGCCCGTCGAACCTGTTCTACAAGATCGTCATGTTCGGCCTCATGCTCCTCGGGCTGCTGTGGCTCATCGTGAACTACATCGCCGGCGACAAGATTTCGTTCCTGACGTCTCTCGGGAACTGGAACTTCGGCATCGGTTTCGCGGCGATGATCGTCGGCCTGCTCATGACCATGCGCTGGCGCTGATCATTACTCCGGATGGCGGCTTGACACCGAATTACATCGGTGTGACTCATCCCCAGTGTGGATAACCTCTGTGGATAACTACCCCACCTCGTGGGCACCCCGTTCGGCCCTTGTGGTAGTGGCCTGGCTGGTCACAGTCCTGCTGCTCGCCGGCGCGGTGCTCGACGGGCTCTTCGGCGACGGCAAGGGCGCGGTGCTCATGGGGCTCGCCACCGTCGCGATCGGGGCGTTCGCGGTGCACTGGAGCGTGGTGCGCCCACGGCTGTCCGTCGACGCGGACGGCCTGGTCACCCGCACGCTCGGCGGCACGCACCGCCTGCCGTGGGACCGGACGAGCATCCAGCTGCGCACCACCCGCCGGCTGGGCCGCGACGGCGTGACACTGGAGCTCGAACACGACGACGAGCTCTACATCTTCGGCCGCGTCGACCTCGGCGAAGACCCGCGCGACGTCCTCGACGCGATCACCGCCCTGCGCGGCGCGTTCTAGCCGGCCAGCGCCGAGAGCTCAACGCCGCGGTAGACGACCAGGCCCAGCAGCGCCACCACGATGATCGCCACGCCGATCGCCTGCCACCGCACGCGGTTGCGCTCCGGCGCGTAGAGCAGGGCCACGGCGACGAGCGCACCCGTGATGAGCCCACCGACGTGGGCGAGGATCGAGATGCCGGGGATCGAGAACGTGATGTACGCGTTGATCGCCAGTGTGACCAGCAAGCCGGCCGGGTTGAGCTTCAGCTTGACGACGATCACCGCGTAGCAGCCCAGCAGCCCGAACAGTGCGCCTGAGGCGCCGCCGGAGACCTGGAGCGGGTTGTCGAAAAGCAGCACCGCGACGGACGCGCCGAACATCGACACGAAGTAGAGCGCCGTGTACCGGGCTTTCCCGAAGACCTGCTCCAGCGCGCGGCCGATCATCGACAGCGAGAACATGTTCGCGGCGATGTGGATGATCCCGAAGTGCACGAAGCCCGATGTGAAGATCCGCCACCACTCGCCGCCGACGAGTGTGGTGGCGGGCTGCATCCAGCCGAACTGCTCCAGAGGCGCATTGCCGTTGTCGAAAAGACTCTTCGTCTGCAACGCCGTGATCAGGTAGATCAGCACGTTGACGGCGAGCAGCGTCGTCGTGATCACGACGGAGTCCGTCGGCCGGGCTCCCGCGATCGTGCGCGTGCCCATGCCGGAGTTCTGGTACTCGCGGTGCTGCTGCCGCGTCTGCTGCGAGCCGGCGTGCACGCAGTCGGTGCACTGGAAGCCGACGGGGGCTTCGCGAAGACAGTCCGGGCACGCCGGACGTCCGCAGCGCGCACAGCTCAGGCCGGTCGGGCGGTTGGGGTGCCACCAGCAACCGGGGAGCGCAGCCTGCGGAGGGTACGCGGGGGGATTCGGCGGTTGGTTCACGATGACTCCAACCTACCGAAATCCCCCCGAGACGGCCTCAGGCCTCGATGGTGACCTTCTCGATGACGACGTCGGACAGCGGCTTGTCCGCCGGGCCGGTCGCCGCGCGCGCGATCGCGTCGACGACGTTGCGGGACTCCTGGTCCGCCACCTCGCCGAAGATCGTGTGCTTGAAGTTCAGGTGGGTCGTCGGCGAGACGGTGATGAAGAACTGCGAGCCGTTGGTGCCGGGCCCGGCGTTCGCCATCGCCAGCAGGTAGGGCTTGTTGAACTGCAGCTCGGGGTGGAACTCGTCGCCGAACTTGTAGCCGGGGCCGCCACGACCGGTGCCGGTCGGGTCGCCGCCCTGGATCATGAAGCCGTCGATGACCCGGTGGAAGATCGAGCCGTCGTAGAACGGGCCGGAGTTCGTGCCCTGCGCGTTCGGCTGCGTGTACTCCTTGGAGCCGTCGGCCAGCCCCACGAAGTTCGCGACCGTCTTCGGCGCGTGGTCGGGGAGCAGGTTCACGTGGATGTCACCCTGATTGGTGTGCAGGGTGGCCTTGCGGGCGCTTTCAGTCACGCCGCCATCGTGCCATCCCTTCCCACATTTGGGGGGTTCAGGGGGCTCGGCACGGGGGAACCCCGCGGCAGGACCGCAGGAAGATGGGCATTTCCCGAGGTTTCACCGGTTCCCGATGGGGGAAGACACAGCGTCACGCCGGGAAAAAGGGCACGATAGGTTACGGGCAACAGAGCGATATCAAAACGATTGGTGAGGTGAAGGCCATGACCCGGGCCGCAGATTCGGTGAGCGAGTCGGTGAAGGCCGGCGCGGTCGGCCTGCGCAAGCGAGCCACCGAAGCGGGCAAGGCGGGGGCAGCTTCAGCGGCGAAGGCCGCGGAAGCCGGCGCCGAAGAGTTCGCCAAGCAGAGCCGCCGGGCACGCAAGAAGCTCGCGAAGAAGACCGAGTTGACGCGCAAGGAGCTCAAGAAGAGCTCGGCCGCGGCTCGCAAGGAGGCCCTCGCCCGCGTCGCCGAGCTGAAGAAGCCCGGCCGCAAGGCGAAGAAGGCCGCCATCAAGGCCGCGAAGTCCGCCGGTGAGTCGAAGCGCCGGGGCAAGAAGGACTTCAAGGCCGCGAAGAAGGACTTCCGCGCCGCGCTGGTCGAGGCGAAGTCTGCGGCCAAGGGCACGCGCAAGCGCCGCCGCTGGCCGTGGCTGCTCGGCCTGGGTGCCGTCGCCGTCGGCACGGCCGTGGTGCTGAAGTCGCGCCAGCAGGAGCCGCCGGTCGCCCCGGCGCCGCCGAAGGCGACCCCGCCGGCTCCTCCGGCGAAGCCCGCTTCGGAGACCAAGCCGTCTCCGGCGAGCAACGGCAAGGCCCCCAGCACGTCGGCCGCCGAGAAGAAGAACTGAACCACACGCGAAGAGGGCCCCGGGATCGCCGTCCCGGGGCCCTCTTCCGTTGTTACTGAGGCAGATCAGGCCATCGCGGCGTGCTTGTCGATGAGCTGGCCGAGGCGGGGCAGGGCCTCCTCGACGTTCTTCTTGCCGTTCGGGCGCAGCTTCGAGTAGACCTTCTTGATGCTGTCGCGGCTGCTGCGGTCGGCGCGCGAGTCGGTGACACTCAGCAGCGCGTCGGCGGCCGCGTCGGAACGGCTGGTCAGGTAGGCACCGAAGTCGTTGCCGCCCTGGGCGCGGTAGTCGCCGTAGAACGGCTCGAGGGCCACGGCGAAGTCGTCCAGCAGGGTGTCGACGGCCGAGGGGATGATGCCCGGCTTGATCTTCTTGACGGCGGCGAAGCCGGTCTTGACAACGGCGCCGGAGACCCCGCCCTTGTCGGACACCTCGGCGTCCACGAGGCCCTCGAGGTCGGTGACGACCGACGGGCGACGGCTGGAGTCGAGCAGGATTTCCTTGAGGGTGTCAGCCACGAATCTTGTCCTTGTCGTAGAGATGGCGAAGTGCTTGTGGTGCCGGACGGGCACCCGCCCGCGCGAGTGCTCCAGGGCCTGCGCGTGCCGCACAGGGTAATACAAGATCAACTTCACTCACCCGTGTGGAGGCCACTACTCAGAGCTTCAGGGCCGCGATAGCCTTCTTGGCCACTGTGCGTGCTTTGATGCTCTGCTGTTGGTTACTCGTCACGATGACCGCAGCTCCCCCCTTCGAGACCGCGTACACCACTCCGTCACCAGCCGGCTGGTAGCCGCCCTTCCACCCGGCGGGGTCGGAAGCGGGGTTCGAGGTGTCGACGGGCGCGGCGCGGTTGACCAGTTTCGTCGCGACGTCCTTCGTGCCCACGTACACCTGCACGGTCACCTGGAGCCCGCCGTCGGGGCGGTAGAAGAAGCACGACGGGTGCGGCTTGTCGTCGGACACGCGTACGGTCGTCACGTGCTGGCCGTTCGCGTCCTGCACCGTCTCGGCCGAGAGGTATGGGCACTTCGCTTCCCGGGCCGGCTGCGGATCGGGCGGCAGGCCGGGCTCAGCCGCGTGCTTGGTGGTCGTCGGCGGCGGCGCGGGCTGCGCGGTGCCCGCGATGGGGGTCGACACGCTGCAGCCGGCGAGCAACGCCAGGGCGGGCGCGAGAGCGAGGATTCGTCGCATAGCGCGCACAGTCAATCATGTCCAGTCACACGAGAGTGAAGAGCGAAAGGTTCAAGTTCCAGCGAGTAAGGGATCTTTCACTCACTGTGGTGATAGTTGAGGCTTGGCTTACCTACCCTGGCAGTCACGTATTTTCCGACTGCCAGGGAGACGACAGCCGTGAAACTCTTCGACAGAGGCCGTGACCACGTCCTCGCGCTCTTCCGCATCGTCCTCGGTTTCCTCTTCTTCTGCCACGGGGCCTCGACCGTGTTCGGCCTGTGGGGGCACCACGCCACGGCCGTCGGCACGTGGCCCGGCTGGTGGGCCGCGCTGATCCAGCTCGTCGGCGGCGCGGCCGTGACGCTCGGCATCGGCACGCGCGTCGCCGCCGTGATCTGCTCCGGTTCCATGGCCTTCGCGTACTTCACCGTGCACTTCGGCAAAGCCGTGCTCCCCATCGAGAACGGCGGCGAGCAGGCCGCCATCTTCGCCTGGGCCTTCCTCCTGCTCGCCTTCACCGGCGGCGGCCACTGGGCCCTGACCGACCTGTTCCGCCGCACCCGCGGAGTCCCTGTCCCCGCCGCTTGACACCCCCGGCCGCCCGGCGTGCGACGATGGGCGCCGGGCGGTCGTTGTCGCGGTCAGGGGGTTCGAGTGTTCACGCCGGATCAGTACCTGCACGTGGTGGCCGAGCGCGTCCAACGCAGCGGCGGACGGCTCAGCACCGTCCAGATCGGACCCGTGACCGCGGCCGTCGGCCTGTTCACCGAGTCGATCATGTTGTCCACCATGAACTACTGCGTCGTCGCGGCCGCGTACCCGGAGATCGACGCGCAGACGTTGTTCCAGTTCACCGGCCTCGCCACCCAGCACGCGCGCGCCAACGTCCAGGGCACCGTCGGCTGGACCGCCGCCTCCGTCGTGATCGCGGGCCTGGTGGGCCGCGTCCACCCCGACGCCGCCACGGCCGCCTCGGCCAAAACCGCCAACCAGTTCGGCGGCGAGACGCGCATGGTCGCCGTCGACCCGTACGCCGGCATGACGTACGCCTGGGTCGGCGGCAAGTTCTGGGGCGCGGCGGTGCAGGGCTCGGTGAACGCGAAGCTACTGTTCTGCTTTCCCCAGCCGACGGAGGCTTACCAGCAGCTGCAGTGGCAAGCGCAGTGGCAGGCTCAGCAGGCCGGGTACAACGCCGGTCCCGGCGTGGCCGGGTACGGCGCGGCTGGTTACGTTGCACCTGGCCCGGCTGGTTACGTTGCCCCGGCCCCTGGCTCGAACAGCCCTGGCGCGGCTGGTTACGGCACGGCCGGCTACGGCGACAACACCCCTGGCGCGGCTGGCTACGGCGCCCCCGGCCTTGCCGCGAACAGCCCTGCCACCCCCGGCGACGGCGCCCCGGACTCCGCACCGAACAACCCCGGTTCAGCCTCTGGCACGACCGGGGCCACCGCCGGCGGCCCCGGCCCCGGCGGCTCCCCCGGCCAACAAATCCCACCCGGCTGGCAACCGCAACTCCCGCCGCCCCCGGCCGCCGGCCCACCCGGCCCGCAGCCACCGCTCTACCCACCACCAGGCCGCCCACCGTACGGTCAGTGACATGGTTTCCCTACGCGGCTGGCAATCCTTCCCCGAACAACTCCCGCCCTTCGACCCGGACACCGCCCCGGAAACCCCCGAAGAGCTGTTCCTCGAGTGGCTCACGGAAGCCGGCGAACACGTCCTCGCGCCCCACGCGGTGACCCTGTCCACAGTGGACTCCGACGGCTTCCCCGACGCCCGCGTCGTGATCCTCAAGGACGTCGCCCCGTCGGCCTGGGCCATCGCCACCAGCTCGGAAAGCCCCAAGGGCCACCAGCTGGACGCCAACCGACACGCCGCCCTCACCTTCTTCTGGCCCGCCCGCGGCCGCCAGGTCCGCGTCCGCGGCACCGTCGCCCCGGCCGCCCCGGAGATCTCCGCGGCAGACTTCCTGGCCCGCCCGCCGGCTTCCCGCGTCGAGGCGTTCATCGGCCACCAGTCCGAACCCCTCCCAGACCCCGCCAAACTCACCGAAGCCGCCGACGCCGCCGCCCAATGGGTCGCCGACAACCCCGATGCCGCCCCCAAAACCTGGACGCGCTACCTCGTCACCCCCACGACAGTCGAATTCTGGCAAGCCTCACACGACCGCCGCCACCTCCGCCTCCGCTACCTCCGCGACGCCAACACCTGGACCCGCGAACGCCTCTGGCCCTAACCCGACGCCTGCCAGGACGGCCACCCCTCCCCGGCCAGCTCACCGTGCCTTCCCACCTGGCGACCAAACTTCGGCTCTCACCGTCAACCAACTTCGATTGACACCAACCCCGCTCGCTCCGGATCCCCACGACCACAGACCGCTCCGCACACCGGCCGCGACAGCCCCCTGACCCGAACGCCACCTCACGCCCACGCCGCCACTCGCTCCACTCCCCGGACCGCCGCACAGCCCCGCGCACCCCTCGGCCCCGCACGACACGCCCCCGCCCTCCTCGGCAGGGTTCCGGCAAAGTCGTTGTGGTGTTTAGGGCTGGATGCCGAGCAGGGTGAGTGGGCGAGTGGTGTCTCGGGTCATGTGGCGTATTCCGGCGGCGATGTCGGTCCAGCCTGTGTGGCGGAGTGCGCTGGTGGCGAGGTTGCGCAGGGTCGCCATGACACGTGGTCCGGCACCGGTGCGAGTGCGGGAGTGGCCTTCGGTGTAGGTGACGTCGCGGATCCAGTGGAGTTTGTTTTCGATGTGCCAGTGACTGCGGACGTATCCGCTGATGTGGGCGAGGTGGGCCCACTGGCCGGTGATGTTGGTGAAGCCGAGCGCGGTGTGGGCGGTGTGTTTCCGTTGCTGTGGTGGGTGGTGTGGCGCTCGATGAGGAACGCGTGGGTGGCGTGGGGAACTCGATCGCGGGGTGGCCGAGGAAATCCCCGAGTGGTGCGGGCCGGATGGTGCGGTGTTCGGTGCGGCCGTGCCCGCGGTCGGTGGTGATGTGGGTGGGGATCTCGTGCCAGGGCAGCGTCTGGAGCAGGCCGCGGAGGCAGTGCTGGTTCTCTTTCACGGTGAACACGTGCTAGGCGCCGCGGGCATGCCGGCAGCGGGCGTGGGCGGCGGTGGTGTGCAGGGCATCGGTGGTGACCACCCGCCCGGTCAGTTCGAGGGTGTCGAGCAGGGGCGGAAACCAGGTGATCTCACCACTGCCCCGGGGGGACCTGGCGTTGCCCGAGCACGATGGCGTCCACGTGGGTGATGGCGGCGAGCAGGTGCACACCGGCGCCGCCGGCGCGGGCGAAGGTGCCGCGCAGGGACTTCCCGTCCACCGCGATCGCGGCGGGCGGTGTGTCGGGATCTGGGGATGTGGGGTGTCGCGCGGTGAGCCAGGCACTGATCAGGTCGCCGAGGATGTCGCCGTCGAGGCGGCTGGTGACTCGGCGCACGATGGCTTCGTCGGGGGCAATGCAACGGCCCTGACCCGGGTCGAGCCTGGTGTCGAGCAGGGCCAGTACGTGTTGCGGGGCGTCGGCGGCCCATTCGCCGATCGCGGCGAACGAGCGTGCTCCGGCAACGACTGCCACTGCGGCCAGGGCCAGGATCGAGGCCACTGAATGGCGTATACGCGCCGGTCTTGTGGATCTGGTACGTGCCGCAGGAGTTCGCGCAGGTCCGTGGCCCGTTCCAGATCGGTGTCCGAGGTGATGAGCGCGGTCAGGCGATCAACGATGGTGGGATCAGGCACGATTGCGCAGCGGAACGGCTCTCTCAGACGATCACGGGACTTAGACACTCACATGATCAACCTGAGCCGCGCCGCCCTGCAACCAGCCCACAAGACTTTGCCGGAACCCCCGCCCTCCTCGGGGGGCGTCCCCAGTCCCATTCTATCGAGGTGAGGGGCCAAAAATCGGCCCAGCGGGAATCTGTGGACTACTTCAGCGCAGAGGGGTCGATTGTGGATAAGTCGGCCGAGCAGCCGGCCGGGGAGCGTGAAAGGTGCTAGCCGAAGGCGAGGCCAGCGGGCGTCGACACCAGCCCGCCAGCGCGCCTCAGGGGGTTGGTCGCGCAGGAGGGCGCGGGCCAGTGCTTCGGTCATGAGCGGTCCCCCGGTGTCCGAACTGTTCAAGACGCGCGCGCGGGAGCGTGCGACGGTGGTCGTATGACTGTGAACCTCGCTGCTGCCGCGTCCTTCCTCGCCGCGCACGGGCGGCTGCTCGACCGCCGGCGGTTCGAGCTGCTGTTCGGCGGAGGAGACGGTGATGCGGAGGCCGTGCTCTCGGCCGTCGCGGCGTACCGCAATGCCGACGGTGGTTACGGCTGGGGCCTGGAGCCCGACCTGCGCGCGCCGGAGAGCCAGCCGGGCGGGGCGCTGCACGCGTTCGAGGTGTTCGAGGACATCGCGCCGAAAACCACGCCGCTGGCGCGGGAGCTGTGCGACTGGCTGGAGTCCGTGTCGCTGCCGGGTGGCGGGTTGCCGTTCGCGTTCCCCGTCGCGGACCGCGCCGGGAGCGCTCCATTTTGGACGGACGCCGACCCGACGAAGTTCTCGCTCCAGAGCACGGCTTTCGTCGCGTCGACGGCGTTACGCGTCGCGGCGCACGACAAGGCCGTGGCGGAACACCCGTGGCTCACCGCGGCCGTGTCGACCTGCCTGGAGGCCATCGCCCGGGTCGAAGAGCAGCCGCACGCGATCGAGCTGTCGTTCGCCATCCGGTTCCTCGACGCCGCGCACGCGACCCGCCCCGAGGCCGACGAACTCCTCGGCCACCTCGGCAAGTTCCTGCCGCCCGACGGCATCCTCCACGTCGCCGGCGGCGGCGAGGACGAGGTCCTGCGGCCTCTGGACTTCTCGCCGATCCCGGGCCCGTCGCGCAAGGTGCTCGACCCCGCCGCGATCGCCGCCGAGCTCGAGCGCCTCGAGTCCCAGCAGCTCGAAGACGGCGGCTGGACGGTCGACTTCGCCAGCTTCTCGCCGGCGGCGTCGCTCGAATGGCGCGGCTACGCCACCGTTCGCGCGATTTCGGTGCTGCGGGCCAACTCGTAGTGTGAGGGCGTGCTGCCGCAGGACAGCCACGTCCACACCGAGTGGTCGTGGGACACCGTCACCGGGTCGATGGTCCAGTCGTGCCAACGCGCACTCGCGCTCGGGCTGCCGTCGGTGGCGTTCACGGAGCACGCCGACCTCACGCCGTGGCTCATCCCCGAGCCGATCCGGCCGCACCTGCCCGACCACTTCCGCGTGCGGCTGCGGACCGACGGCGTGCTGGAGCCGCCGGCCCTCGACGTCGAGGGTTACCTCGCGTGCGTGCAGGAGTGCCGCGAGCGGTTCCCGGACCTGCGGATCCTGTCGGGCGTCGAGCTGAGTGAACCGCACTGGCACCGGCCGGAAGCGGACGCGTTGCTGGCCGCGCACCGCTTCGAGCGGGTGCTGGGCTCGGTGCACTCGCTGCCGGAAGGGTCGCACCACTACGAGCTGAGCGTGATCGCGGACCGGCCGGCCGACGCGACGCTGCGCGCGTACCTGGGCGAGGTCCTGGGGCTGGTGGAGTCGACGGCCGATTTCGAGGTCCTGGCCCACATCGACTACGCGCTGCGCACCTGGCCTTCGTCGAAACCCTTCGTCGCCGCGGACTTCGAGGAGGAGTTCCGCACGGTCCTGCGCGCGCTGGCCGGCAGCGGGCGCGCCCTGGAGCTCAACACGAAAGTGCCCCTGCCGCGCGACGTTCTCCTGTGGTGGGCCGCCGAAGGTGGCCGGATCCTCTCCTTCGGCAGCGACGCCCACGCACCCGAGCTCGTCGGCCACGCGTTCGCCGAGGCCGCCGCGTTGGCGGCTTCGTGCGGTTTCCAGCCCGGCCGCACTCCGCACGACTTGTGGATCCGCCGCGGCTAACTCTTGCCGAGCGTCCCGAGGCCGTTCATCAGCAGGTCGAAGCCCAGTTCGGCCGCCGCGACCGCCTCGGGGTAGGCGTCGGTCGCGGTGACGCCCTTCGCCATCCGGTGGTGGTTCTCCAACGACAGCCGCCACTGCACGGCCGCGATCTGCGCGGCCGCCAGGCGCGCCGTCAGCGGCGACAGGTCCGGTGAGTCGCCGAGCTCGGCCGCCAGCGCCAGCTCCCCGCTTTCCCGGAACCGCAACAGGCTCGGCAGCAGGGTCGGCGTGCCCATGATCAGCCGGTACAGCGCCAGCACCTGCGGAAGGTCGCAGAGCCCAGTGATCGGGTCGTGGCGGCGCAGGCCGTCGAGGAAGTGCGCGCGCAACGCGGGAAGCGGTGCGTCGCGGTGCGCGCGGACCACGCGCGCACTTTCGTGCTCGTGGTCCGCCATGCGGTGCAGGACGAGGTCGTCCTTCCCCTGGAAGTAGGCGAACAACGTCCGCCGCGACACCTCAGCGGCCTCCGCGACCTGCGAGATCGACACCTGGTCGAAGCCGTGCTCGAAGAACAGCTTAAGCGCGGCGTTCGAGATCGCCTCGCGCGTGCGCTGCTTCTTCCGCTCCCGCAGGCCGGTCCGCTCGTCCACGAAAACAGGCTACCGCCTTGGTGCACTCAGGGCTATATTGCACTCAGTCTACTTATGCACTGAGGAGCACTTCATGGACGTGATAGTGGTCGGGGCGGGCCCGGCCGGGTTGACGCTGGCGCACGAGCTCGCCCTCGGCGGCGCCGAGGTCGTGGTGCTGGAGAAGCTGACCGAACGCATCGAGCAGACGAAGGGCGGCACGATCCAGCCGCGCACCGCCGAGCTGCTCGACGCGCGAGGCCTGCTCGACGCGATCCGCGAGCGGCAGTTCGAGCGCGCCGCCGTCGGCGGGCACTTCGCCGGGCTGCCGGTGCCGCTCGACTGCACGCCTTGGCAGACCAGGCATCCCCATACGATCGGCATTCCACAGTGGAAGGTCGAGGAGGTGCTGGAGGCGGCGGCGACCGCCCGTGGCGCTCGCGTGCTGCGGGGTCAGGAGGTCACCGCGGTCCGCGCCGACGACACCGGCGTCACCGTGACCACCGACCGGGACCTGCGCGCCCGGTACGTCGTCGCCTGCGACGGCGCGCACAGCACCGTGCGCAAGCTGCTGGACCTGCCGTTCCCCGGCCGTCCCGGCACGTACCGGGCGGTGCTCGCCGACGTGCGCCTATCGGCCGTCTCCGAACTGGTGCCCGCGCAGGCCGGCCACATGAGCACGATGACCAGGACCACCGCCGACCACTGGGGCATGCTCGTGCCGACCGGCGGCGACCACTACCGCTTCACCTACGGCAAGCGCGACGAAGCCGAGCCGCCGATGACCGCGGAAGCCGTGCAGCAGGCACTCACCGCGATCTACGGCGAACCCACCACCTTGGCCGAGGTCCGCACGATCTCCCGCTTCAGCGATGCCACGCGCCAGCTCGAAAACTACCGTCACGGCCGCGTTTTCTTCGCCGGCGACGCCGCCCACATCCACGGGCCGCTTGGCGGGCAGGGCCTCAACCTCGGTGTGCAGGACGCGTTCAACCTCGGCTGGAAGCTCGTCGCGACGCTGCGAGGAGCCGCGGACAGCCTCCTCGACACCTACCACGCCGAACGCCACCCGAAGGCCGCCCGCGTGCTGCACCACACGTCGGCCCAACGCGTTCTCGCCGTGCCGAACCCGGACCCGGATTTGCGTGCGCTGAGCGAAATCTTCACTGATCTCATGCGCCTGCCCGACACCAACCGCTACCTCGCCGGGATGATGTCCGGTTTGGACGATCCCACTCGGCTCCCCGACCTGGACCTCGTGACCGCCGACGGACCGACCCGCGTGGCCGAGGTCCTACGCGACGGGCGCGCCGTCCTCCTCGATTTCACCGGCGACGTCGAGCTCCCCGTCGGCTGGGCCGAGCGCGTGAACCTGGTGCGCGCCAAGGCAGACACCGCGTTGCCGGCCGTGCTGCTTCGCCCCGACGCCGCCGTCGCATGGCGCGGTGACACCCCACTCGAAGACGCTCTGCGCGCGGCCTTTCAGCCGGCCTTGGGTGCGTAGCGGATCAGCACGACGTCGCCGATCGCCCGCGTGTCCAGCAGTTTCATCCGCCCGCCCGGGTACAACGCGGGCAGCAGGAACCGCGGCGCGGCGGCGGCGCCGACCACGAGCGGCGCGATGGCGAGGTGAATCTCGTCGGCCAGGCTCTGCGAGAGGAACGCGGTGTGGATCTGCCCGCCGCCTTCAACCATGAGCCGCCGGACGCCGCGCCGGCCGAGGTCGTCGAGCAGCGCGCCGAAGTCGACTTGTGGTCCGAGCGCGACGACTTCGGCGAGCTGACCGAGCCGTTCGCGAGCGGTCGGGGCGCCCGTTTCAGTGGTGTAGACGAGCTTTTCCGCGCCGTGGTGCCAAAACTTCCACTGCGGATCGACGTCGCCCGACGCCGTCACGGTCACCTTCAACGGGTACGCGGGCTTGCCGGCGCGCACGCGTTCGGCTCGACGTTCTTCGCTGTTGACCAGCAGCCTCGGGTTGTCGGCGCGGATCGTGCCCGCGCCGATCAGGATGGCGTCGGACTCCGCGCGCACCTGGTCGACGCGGTCGAAGTCCTCGGCATTGGACAGCAGCAGCCGTTCGGGGGTCGTGTCGTCGATCGCCCCGTCGACACTCGTCGCGACGCTCAGCAGCACGTGGGGACGCATCGGCTCTCCTTTTTCGGTTGACCGGCCCGGCACAGTAGATCTTCGTGACCCACGACGATACGAACTCCCTGCGCCGCCTCGCCGGACTCGCGACGCCGATGGCGCTGCGCGTCGCCGTGACTCTCGGCCTGCCCGCGCGCCTGCTCTCCGCCGCGGGACCGGCCGAACTGGCCGCCGAGCTCGGGGTGAACCCCGTCGCGCTCGGCCTCCTGCTCGACCACCTCACGACGCTCGGCGTCCTCGAGCACACCCCCACCGGCTACCGCACCACCGCGTACGGCGACCACCTCCGCGACGACTTCACCGCGACGCTCCTCGACTTGAACACCGCCGGCGGGCGCGCCGAGCTGGCGTTCGTCGAGCTCGCCCACAGCATCACTACGGGCGAAGCCGCCTACCCGCGTCGTTACGGCCAGGACTTCTGGGCGGATCTCGCCGAGAACGAGGATCTTCGCGAATCCTTCGACCGCCAGATGACTTTCCGCATCGGGAGCAAATCCCGCAACTCGTCGCCGGCTACGACTGGGCACGGTTCTCCACGATCGTCGACGTCGGCGGCGGCCGCGGCGACATCCTCGCCGCCATCCTCACCGCGAACCCCGGCCTGCGCGGCCACCTGCTCGACCTCGCCCCGACCGCCGCCGACGCCCGCCGCACCTTCGCCGCCCACGCCCTGGACGCCCAGGTCACCGCCGGCAGCTTCTTCGACCCGCTCCCGCCCAGCGCCGACGCTTACCTGCTCGTCGACATCCTCCACGACTGGGACGACACCCACGCCCACCGAATCCTCGAGCGCTGCGCCGAGGCCGCCGGCTCGACGGGCCGCATCCTCGTCGTCGAACCCGTCGCCGGCCACCAGGCGGACACCGCAAGCGCCCTCGCCATGCTCACCATCTTCGGCGGCCGCGAACGCCGCCTCGACGAGTTCCGCACGCTCGCCTCGGCCCACGGCTTGAGGCTGGACGCCGTCACGGACCTGCCTTCGCAACGCTGCCTGCTCGAATTCCACCAAGAGGGTGCGCGCGCGATCGTCGCCCATCACCACGACCGGCAGCCGAGCAAAGGGGAATCGAACCCCTGACCCCGCCTGCAAATGCCCGTCCGCAGATCCCGGACGACCTGCCGAGATCTCATGGCGCGTCTACCAGCGGTTTTGCGAGACCGTCCCCGCGAGTCCACGCGTGCACCCCGTTGATCGGGCACACACGAGTCCGCGCTACTCGCCGCTGGCCTCCGGCATTGCCGGGCGTCGCGCGGCGAGCAGCACCTGGGGGCGCGGTTGCGGCGGCTGCGCAGGGATCCGCAGGTCGGCGATCAGCTCCAGACCGGCGTCGGCCAGCATTCCGGCCAGCTCTTCGGGGCGGTACAGGTGAGTCGTCCAGGACACCGGCAGGCCGCCGTAGCCCTTGGTCCGCGGCACGTCGCCGTCGCCGACGTGCGTGCCAACAAGAGCCTGACCACCGGGCACGAGCGCCTCAGCGAAGGTCTTCAGCACACCGGGCAGCTCCTCACGCGGAAGGTTGAACAGCGACCACCAGCCGAGCACGCCGCCGAGCGATGCCGGCGCGAGGTCGAGTTCGGTCGCCGAAGCGACGGAAAACCGCAGGTCGGGGTAAAGCCGCCGGGCGTGCTCGACCATGCGCGGCGACAGGTCGACGCCCGCAGCGTCCAGCCCGAGCTCGGTGAGGTGCGCAGTGATGGTGCCCGGGCCGCAGCCGACGTCCAGGACCGGGCCGAGCCCGCGGACGGACTCGGCGAAGGCGGCAAGCGCGGCCCGTAGCCACGGCTCCTCCTCCAACCGACCCACTCCAAGCTCCACATAGAGGTCGGCGACCCGGTCATAGGACTCACGGACCCGCAGAAGATCGGATGGCTGCACGGAGGGCACCGTATCGAGGCATGACGAACGCGACCAGAGACGCTTGCCAGCTCTGAAGGGCGCAGAGATTGAAGGCCGCACTCGGCGCGAGCGCGACCACACGATCGCGGACTCGATGAGCCGCAACATCGAGGCCGCGCGTGAGCGCCCGCAGGGGCACGGCGGGAGGTACGGCCGCCGGATACTACGAAGGCCAGGTCAAAGGAGATCCCCTCTGAACTGGCCTTCGTCGTGTTTCTTGAGCTGTGGAGCTGAGGGGAATCGAACCCCTGACCCCCGCCTTGCAAAGGCGGTGCTCTACCAATTGAGCTACAGCCCCGGGCGCGGGTGCCCGTGGGTCACCCGCGCGGTGAAGTCAGTTGTGGGAAGCGTCCGCGGCCTTGGCCGGGGTGCTGCCGTTCGCGGAGACCGGGCCCGTGGGGGCGGTCGCCTGGCGCCAGAGGTCCGCCTCGGCCTTGGCAGCCTTGTTGCGCTTCACGACGAACAGAACGCCGCCCGCGACGACTGCGAGTGCCAACAGCTTCTTCATCCGAAGCCCCCTTTTCCAGCTTGCTTCCGTACTCCACGATGCTACTGCACGCGCTGAGCGCCGGATCCGGCGGTTCCAGGGCTTGGTTCCACGTGGAACCACCGGCGACCCGCGTCACAGGCCGAACGGAATACCTCCGGTGGGTGCGCCGTTGAACGAACTGGTCGGTGCGCCCAACGTGTCCCCCGGGCTCACACCTTTGCCTTCGCGGAATACCGTTCGGCTGGAGCCGCGTCGTGCCTTTCGCCGAGAGGCGACCGTGCGCGCGCCGATCGCAGACATGTCAGCCCTGCCGGCCTTCTCTTCCCGGCAGGGCTGACTTGCGTCCGGCGAGCCTCGCGCGCACACCGGCCAGACCCGACTCCACCAGGTCCGGCTGCCCCATCGCGACGCCGTGGGTCACCTCGAACCACGGCCCCAGCCGGTGCCACGCCCACGCGCGCCGATGCAGCTCCTCGGTCACGCCGTAGGCCTCGGCCACCCCCAGCGCGAACGCCGGCGACGCCCCGAACAGCGCCCACGCCAAGTCCCGCGCGCGGTCGTCCACACACAGGTCCGACCAGTCGATCACGCCGCTGACCTGCCCTTTGTCAACCAGCACGTGCTCGGGTCCGAGGTCCGCGTGCACCACCGCATCGACAGGGAACGCCCTGATCTCGTCGAGCACGGCCGCACCTCCGACCAACGGCACCACGACGTCGGCGAACTCCGCCAGCACTTCGGCCCGATCCGTGGCCACCACACCCCGCGCGGCCGCCTCGCCGACGTCCACCGCGTGCAGCACCCGCAGGAACTCCCCGATCACCCGGCCGTGGCCCGTCGTGAGCACGTCGGCCTGCCCGCCGGACACAAGTTCGTGCCGCACCACCAGCGGCTCCTCCCGCCACACGACCGGTACCGGCACCCGCACCGGCAGTCGCTGCGAGAGCCACGGCATCACCCGCGTCTCACGCAGCAGCAGCTCACGCACCTCGGCCCGCCGGGGCCGCCGCTCGACCCACCGCGCGTCGACAAGCGTCGCGACGCTGTCCCATCCTTCGCCCAGCCACACGAACTCAGTGTGTCGACGTTGCAGGAATCGTGCTGTGCCAACCATTCGGCGAACCGACCGACCGCATTTCACCAACTGCGCCGGCGAAACAGTCCACACCGGACAGATCCAGCACCGCGGCACGTCCGGTCGACGCGGTTCTCAAGGGACGTCAGGGAGTTGTGGTGTGGCCGAGGGGGTGTAGCGCGCCGGTGGCCAGGGCGTGGGCGGCGCGGAGGGCGGCGGTGGTGTTGGGGGCGTGGAGCCAGTCTTGGTCGAGGTCGTCTTCCCAGGTGGCGATCTGGTGAGCGAGGGCCAGGGCCTGATCGTCGTCAGTGCGGTGGAGAGCTGCCGCGAGTTCGACGAAGACGCCGGGTTGAGTGCCCGCGTAGGTAGCTGCGAGGGCGGCCGTTTGGTGCGTCAGGTGCCGGCTGTGCTGTGGGTAGAGCGCCGCAAGGCAGGCCAGAGCGAATTGGATTGCAGGGGGCTCGGCCGACCAGCGACCCAGCAGTGCGGACACTTGGTCGCCGACTGCGAGGTGGACCTCCTGCGTCCACGGCGCCGCGGTCGGGAAACGTCTCTGTGCGGCGGCCCGGTCGGCGTCGGCGAGGAGACTGGCCGCCCAGCAGTCGGCTGCGCTGAGAAGCCACACGTGGAGGTCCAGGCGGCGTGCCGGCGGCAAGGCATCCGATATCGCGAGTTGGGCGACGAACGGAAGCGCCGGGGCAGTCGCGGAGTAACAGTCGCCTTGGTGGAGGAGGTCGTCACCGAAGAGCTCGCCGAGGGTCGCGTCCCAAGTGCTGGTGTTCAGAGCGAGGGCGCGAATGAGGCCCGGAATGTTCTCCGCGGACCCGTGGGCATGGTTGAGCGCTGACCACTCGATGTCGTCGAGCCCGACCAGCGTGCCGGCGCCGGCGGCGGCGCTGTGCGGGCCTAGCTCCAGGGCACGGACCGGGGCGCCGGCGTGATGACCACATCGGGGATTGGCGGACACGCGCCAGGGTTGCTGTGGACGATCGGCCCATCCGCGAACAGGTGCAGCATGTCCGACTCACACTGCCCGCCGCCCTGGCTGTAGCCGCCGAAGTCGCGCGCGACGAGCGCCGCGGCACGTCCGACCGCGTCAAAGGTGCGGAACCCCAACGGGCTGACCGGGCAGGGCCCTTCGTCCAACGCATCGACAGACCACCCGGCATGGCCCACGGGCCGCGCGACCACCCGCGCGAACCCATGGGCCGCCAAGGCTCTGGCCAATCCGTCAGCACCGGCGCGATCGCCGACAACGAAACTGTGCGTGCCCTCGATCGCCGACCAGCCGCTCATCCGCGCCGTCTCCCCCACACAGCCGGCCACGCCAACTCACCAACGCAAGATCACTCACCACAGCATCACCAAAACGCACCAACGCTGGGTCAGTCACATTCCGCACCGTGGGGGTCTGGGGGGTCGCCCCCCCAGAAACAAAAACACCCAGTCATACGAGCGCTTTCCGCGAGTATGACCGGGCGAACTGGGTGGGCCCACCAGGACTTGAACCTGGGACCTCTTCGTTATCAGCGAAGCGCTCTAACCGCCTGAGCTATGGGCCCGTCGAACGAGGAGAACTTTACAGGACCCCCGGAGGGGCCCTGCAACCGGGTTACTCCCTTTCCGACAGGGTGACTTCGAGGCCGCCCGCGAGGTCGGCGGACACGTTGTAGATGAAGGCGCTCACCGTGGCCAGGGCGGAGACCAGCACGATGTTGATCGCGCCCAGGATGGCGGCGATGCCGAAAACGCGGCCGGCGCTGATGAGGGGTTCGGTGGAGGCGTTGGCGCCCTCGCCGCCGACCAGGGAGGAGTAGGTGCCGTTCAGTTTGTCCCAGACGCCCATGCCGTCGAGGACCGTGTAGAGCACGCCGACGGCGACCAGCCACACGAAGAACATCGCGACGCCCAGGACGAGCGACAGCTTCAGCACCGACCAGGGGTCGAAGCGCTTGATCTGCAGCGACGCGCGACGCGGGCCGCGGCCCGGGCGGCGCAGGGCGCTCGGGGTGGGGCGGGTGCGGCCGGCCGGGGGCACGTCGGCGGCCGGGGCGGGCGGCGCGCCCTCGGCTCCGAAGAGCCGGGGCGCGGCCGTGCCGCTCACCGCGGGGTAGTCGCTCTCGCTCACGCGCGGTCCGTCCTGCTCATGATCCGAGTAGACCACATCGTCGGTGGCGATTCCGGTCGAGACCGTGGCCTCCGAATCGCCGCCGCCGTCCTTGGCGGTGCGCTGCCAGGGTGGGCTCGACGACGTGCCGTCTGCCTTCTCGGATGGTGTCACGAAGAGTCAGTCCTTACCCGTGCGTGGGGCGCCGCTCACTGCTCCGGCGCCGTGCCGTCTTCTTCCGTGCTGTCCTCGGGCGCGGTGGTCGCCTCGCCGTCGGCGGCGGGGGTCTCCACAGCCTCGTCCACCGAAGCTTCAGAAGCCTCCGAACCTTCCGAAACCTCGGAAGCATCCGCGGAGTCCTCGCCACCATTGGCGACGTCCGACCCCTCGTCCGCGTTGCGTGCGACCGCGAGAAGAGTCGTACCTTCCGCCAGATTCATCAGCCGCACGCCCTTGGTCTGGCGACCGGCCTTGCGCACGTCGCGCGCCGGCGTGCGGATGACCCCACCGCTCGAGGTGATGGCGAACAGCTCGTCGTCCTCGTCGACGATGAGTGCACCCACCAGCCTCCCACGTTTGGTGTCGTGCTGGATGGTCAGCACACCCTTGCCGCCGCGGCCCTGCACCGGGTAGTCCTCGATCGGCGTGCGCTTGGCGTACGCGCCGTCGGTCGCGACCAGCAGGAACTTGTCGGGCTTGACCACGCTGATGCCGAGCAGCTCGTCGCCGTCGTTGAACCGCATGCCGAGCACGCCGGACGTCGCGCGGCCCATCGGGCGCAGCGCCTCGTCGGTCGCGTGGAAGCGGATCGACTGGCCGCCGGCCGACACGAGCAGCAGGTCGTCCTCCGCCGCCGCCAGCACGGCGCCCACCAGCTCGTCGCCTTCCCGCAGGTTGACGGCGATGAGGCCGCCCGCGCGGTTGGAGTCGAAGTCGGTGAGCTTGGTCTTCTTCACGAGCCCCTTCTGCGTGGCCAGCACCAGGTACGGCGCCACCTCGTAGTTCGGGATCTCGATGACCTGGGCGATCTGCTCGTCCGGCTGGAACGCCATCAGGTTGGCCACGTGCTGGCCGCGCGCATTGCGGTTGGCCTCGGGCAGGTCGTACGCCTTCGTGCGGTAGACGCGGCCCTTGTTCGTGAAGAACAGGATCCAGTCGTGCGTGGAGCACACGAAGAAGTGCTGCACGATGTCGTCCTGCTTCAGCGTGGCGCCCTGCACGCCCTTGCCGCCGCGCTTCTGCGAGCGGTACAGGTCGGTCTTCGTGCGCTTCGCGTAGCCGGTGCGCGTGATGGTGACCACCACGTCCTCGACCGCGATCAGGTCCTCGACCGACACCTCGCCGTCGAACGGGATGATCTTCGTGCGCCGGTCGTCGCCGTACTTGTCGACGATCTCCATGAGCTCGTCGCGGATGATCGCGCGCTGGCGCTCCGGCTTCTCGAGGATGTCCTTGAGGTCCGCGATCTCCAGCTCGATCTCGGCCAGCGTGTCGATGATGCGCTGACGCTCGAGGGCGGCCAGCCGGCGCAGCTGCATGTCGAGGATCGCCGTGGCCTGGATCTCGTCGATGTCGAGGAGCTCCATCAGGCCCGGCCGCGCCTCGTCGGCCGACGGCGAGCGCCGGATCAGGGCGATGACCTCGTCCAGCATGTCCAGGGCCTTGACCAGACCGCGCAAGATGTGCGCGCGCTCCTCGGCCTTCTGCAGGCGGAACTTGGTCCGCCGGACGATGACCTCGACCTGGTGCTTCACGTAGTGCCGGATCATCTGGTCGAGCCGCAGCGTGCGCGGCACGTCGTCGACGATCGCCAGCATGTTCACGCCGAAGTTCTGCTGCAGCTGGGTGTGCTTGAACAGGTTGTTCAGCACCACCTTCGCGACGGCGTCGCGCTTGAGCGTGATCACGATCCGCATGCCGGAACGGCTGTTGGACTCGTCGGCGATGTCGGCGATGCCCGTGAGCTTGCCGTCGCGCACGAGGTGCGCGATGTTCTCGACGAGGTTGTCCGGGTTCACCTGGTACGGCAGCTCGGACACGACGAGCGTGGTGCGCCCCTTCGCGTCCTCCTCCACCTCGACGACCGCACGCATGCGCACGGACCCGCGGCCGGTGCGGTACGCGTCCTCGATCCCGGAGGTGCCGAGGATCATCGCCTTGGTCGGGAAGTCCGGACCCTTGATGCGCGTGAGCAGCGCCGCAAGCAGCTCGTCGTCGGACGCCTCGTAGTTCTCCAGCGCCCACACGACGCCGTCAGCGACCTCGCGCAGGTTGTGCGGCGGGATGTTGGTCGCCATGCCGACCGCGATGCCGGAACTGCCGTTGACCAGCAGGTTCGGGAACCGCGCCGGCAGCACGTTGGGCTCTTGCGTGCGGCCGTCGTAGTTGTCGCGGAAGTCGACGGTGTCCTCTTCGATGTCCGCCAGCATCTGCATCGCCAGCGGCGCGAGGCGCGACTCCGTGTACCGCATGGCGGCGGCGGGGTCGTTACCCGGCGAACCGAAGTTGCCCTGCCCGTCGATGAGCGGGTAGCGCATCGACCACGGCTGGGCCAGGCGCACGAGGGCGTCGTAGATCGCCGAGTCACCGTGCGGGTGGTAGTTGCCCATGACGTCGCCGACGACGCGGGAGCACTTGTTGTACCCGCGGTCCGGCCGGAAACCGGAGTCGAACATCGAGTAGAGCACGCGCCGGTGCACCGGCTTGAGACCGTCGCGCACATCCGGCAGCGCCCGCGCCACGATCACGCTCATGGCGTAGTCGATGTAGGAACGCTGCATCTCCTGCTGGATGTCGACCGGCTCGATGCGGTCGTGCTCCGGCGGCAAGGTTTCCGTCATGGGTTCCTTCTCGGGGAAAGGTCTGGGCAGTCAGGGGGCAGCGGACGGCTACACGTCCAGGAAGCGCACGTCCTTGGCGTTGCGCGTGATGAACGAGCGCCGGGCCTCCACGTCCTCGCCCATGAGGACGGAGAACAGGTCGTCGGCCTGCGCGGCGTCGTCGAGGGTGACCTGGCCCAGCAGGCGGTTGGCCGGGTCCATCGTGGTCTCCCACAGCTCCTCGGCGTTCATCTCGCCGAGACCCTTGTAGCGCTGGATCGCGTCGTCCTTCGGCAGCCGGCGGCCGGCCTCGACACCCGCCTGGATCACGGCGTCGCGCTCCTTGTCGGAGTACGCGTACTCCGGGTCCTGGCGCGGCCACTTGATCTTGTACAGCGGCGGCCGCGAAAGGAACACGTGGCCGTGTTCGATCAGCGGGCTCATGAAGCGGAACAGCAGGGTGAGCAGCAGCGTGGTGATGTGCTGGCCGTCGACGTCGGCGTCGGCCATCAGCACGATCTTGTGGTAGCGCAGCTTCGAGAGGTCGAAGTCGTCGTGGATGCCGGTGCCCAGCGCCGTGATCAGCGACTGGACCTCGGTGTTCTTGAGGACGCGATCGATGCGCGCCTTCTCCACATTGATGATCTTGCCCCGGATGGGCAAGATCGCTTGGTACATCGAGTCGCGGCCTTCCTTGGCCGAGCCGCCGGCCGAGTCGCCCTCCACGATGTAGAGCTCGCACTCGCCCGGGTCGTTGGAACGGCAGTCCTTGAGCTTGCCCGGCAGGCCGCCGATCTCCAGCGCGCCCTTGCGGCGCACCAGGTCCCGCGCCTTGCGGGCGGCCATGCGCGCCTGCGCCGAGGAGATCGACTTGTTGATGATCGTCTTCGCCTCGGTGGGGTTGCGCTCGAACCAGTCGGCCAGCCACTCGTTCGACTGCTGCTGCACGAACGTCTTGGCCTCGCTGTTGCCCAGCTTCGTCTTCGTCTGGCCCTCGAACTGCGGCTCGGAGAGCTTGATGGACACGATCGCGGCGAGACCCTCGCGCACGTCGTCACCCGTGAGGTTGGCGTCCTTCTCCTTGAGCAGCTTCTTGTCGCGCGCGTACGCGTTGACCACGCGCGTGAGCGCCGCGCGGAAGCCCTCTTCGTGGGTGCCGCCCTCGTGGGTGTTGATCGTGTTGGCGAACGTGTACACCGACGGCGTGAACCCGTTGTTCCACTGCATCGCGACCTCGACCTCGAGGCCGGGGCCCTTCGCGTCGAACGAGATCACGCTCTCGTGGATCGGGTCCTTGCTGCCGTTGATGTGCTTGACGAAGTCCTCGAGCCCGCCGGGGTAGCAGTAGACCTTCTCCTTGACGCGGGCCTGCTTGCCCTCCGCGTCTTCCTCGGTCTCCTCGTCGGCCACGCGCTCGTCGCGCAGCGACAGGGTGAGGCCCTTGTTGAGGAACGCCATCTCCTGCAGCCGACGCGAGATCGTCTCGAAGTTGTACGTGGTGGTCTCGAAGATGTTCGAGTCGGCCCAGAAGGTGATCGTGGTGCCGGTGCCGTCGGCCGGGCCGAGGTCCTCCAGCGGTCCGGGGATCTGGTTGGTGTACTCCTGGCGCCAGCTGCGGCCGCCGACCTTGATCTCCGCGAGCAGCTTCGTCGACAGCGCGTTCACCACCGAGACGCCGACGCCGTGCAGGCCGCCGGACACCGCGTAGGAGTCGCTGTCGAACTTGCCGCCCGCGTGCAGGATGGTGAGCACGACCTCGAGGGTCGGCTTCTGCTCCTTGGGGTGCATGTCCACCGGAATGCCGCGGCCGTCGTCGACGACCCGGACGCCACCGTCGGCGAGGAGAGTAACCTCGACCTTGGTCGCGTAGCCGGCCATCGCCTCGTCCACGGAGTTGTCCACCACCTCCTGAACCAGGTGGTGGAGACCGCGCTCACCGGTGGAACCGATGTACATACCGGGGCGCTTGCGGACCGCTTCGAGGCCTTCGAGCACGGTGATGGACGACGCGTTGTACTCGCTCTTGTTCTCGGTCACCGGCGTTGTTTCTCCTCGTCTCGCCCGAGCAGACGCTCGCTACTCCTCCAGTGTACTTGCCCGCGCGCGCTGACATGCGGCAAGGACACCCCTCACTGCGTCACAGAGCCGCGAAATCGCTCGAAGGCGAGTCATCTCGTAGCTCGCGGGTTGTCAAGCGGTTCTCGGGGAACTCACCCGCCGCCGCGCAACCGGAGTCAGCCGTACGTGTCACGCGGCCCGCGGCCCGGCACGACCCGCGGTCCTTTCCGCCAGCTCGGTGCCGTCGGACCCTGGATCCGCATGCGCTTCACGACGCCGTTGCCGACCCCCGCGGCGATCTTCGCGATGAGCTTGCTCTGCAGCAGCCGCAGCTGCGTGGCCCACGCCGTGGAGCTCGCGCGGACGGTCAGCTCGCCATCCTTGAGTGCCACCGGCTGGGCGTGTTCGGCGACGTCCTCGCCCACCAGCCGGGCCCACTGCCCGAACACACGCGCGTTGGTCATCGTGTCCTGCCAGCCGCTGTCGGAGACCAGCCGCGAGACGAGCCGGCCGAGCGGCTGCGGGTCGCGTGCGTCGGCTCCGGGCCCTGACCAGCGACGACGCCGCGGGTTCTGGCCCCCGCCGCCCGTGATCCGGCCGCGGCGCAGGTTCGGCGGCGCACCGCGCTCCTTCGCCTTGGCCTTGGCGGCCTCCAACGCGGCGTGCGCCAGGTCCCGCCCGGAGGGCTTCCCGTTCGGCCCAGCAGACACGTCACCCTCGGTGCCGGAACCGGCTTGCCCACGTGGGTGATTCCCCGCTTGGGCGATGTCAAGGCCCTCATCAGGCCGTTTCGTCACGCGCGGCGATAACCGGTTCACGGGTTTATCCACACTGTCCACAGGTTTGTCCCCAGATCGGTGGGTAACTTCTGTGACCGCGGTCACCCGCCGTGGCCGACTTGATCTTGGGGCCGAGAACTCAGGCACGGTTGACCTCGCCATCAGCCACCACGAACCGGCTCCCGGCCAGCTCCGACGGCACGTCCTCGTCCACCGCCGCCGTGATGAGCACCTGCTCGGCACCCGCGGCGACCTCCGCGAGCCGCGCCCGCCGTTTGCGGTCGAGCTCGGCGAACACATCATCCAGCAGCAGCACCGGTTCGCCCGCTTCGCCACGCAGGAGCTCGTAACTGCCGAGCCGAAGGGCCAGCGCGAACGACCACGACTCGCCGTGGCTCGCGTACCCCTTCGCCGGCGCCTCGCCCAGGATCAGCTCCAGCTCGTCGCGGTGCGGGCCGACGAGGCTGATGCCGCGCTCCAGCTCGTTGCGCCGAACGTCGGCCAGCGCCTTGAGCAGCAGCTCACGCAGCACTTCCGCGTCCGCCGGCTCGCCGCCGGCCACGCCGTAGCCCGGTGGCAGCGCTTCGCCGAGCGACGACTTGTACGCGATCGACGCCGGCCGCGAGTCCGGCGCGACCCCCATGTACGCCTCCGCCGCATACGGCCCGAGGTCGGCGATGAGGTTCAGCCGCGCCGCCAGCAGCTGGGCGCCGGCCACCGACAGGTGGTCGTCCCAGACGTCGAGCGTCGAGAGCGCGTACGGGTCCTCCTTGCCGGTGCGGCGCTTGCCTGCGGTCTTGAGCAGGGCGTTGCGCTGCTTCAACACCTTCTCGTAGTCCGCGCGCACGCCCGCGTACCTGGGCGCGCGAAGCACGAGCAGCTCGTCCATGAACCGGCGGCGCTCGCTCGGGTCCCCGCGCACGAGCGCCAGGTCCTCCGGGGAGAACAGCACCGTGCGCAGGATCCCGAGCACGTCGCGCGGCTTGCCGACCGCGCCCCGGTTCACGCGGGCGCGGTTGGCCCGGCCGGCCGTGATCTCGAGCTCGACGGTGAGCTCGCGGTCGTCGTTGACCACGGCGACGCGCACGAGCGCGCGCTCGCACCCGTGCCGGATCAGCGGGGCGTCCGTCGCGACCCGGTGGGAACCCAGGGTCGCGACGTAGCCGATCGCCTCGAGCAGGTTCGTCTTCCCCCGGCCGTTCTGGCCGACGAGCACGACCGGCCCCGGTTCGAGGGCGAGGTCGGCTTGCGGCCAGGACCGGAAGTCGGTGACCTGGAGATGTCGCAGATACACGGGGTGGGGAGGCTAGCTCCCGGCCTTCTTCACAGCGTGGCCACCGAACTGGTTGCGCAGCGCGGCGACGGCGCGCATCGCGGCGGAGTCCTTCTGCCGCGAAGAGAACCGGGCGAACAGCGCGGCCGACAGCACCGGCGCGGGCACCGCGTTGTTCACGGCTTCCTCCAGCGTCCAGCGGCCCTCGCCCGAGTCTTCGACGTAACCCTCGAGGTCGTCGAGCTCCGGGTCCTCTTCCAGCGCGCGCACCAGCAGGTCGAGCAGCCAGGACCGCACGACGGTGCCGCGCTGCCAGCCCTTGATCACGGCGGGCACGTCCTTGACCACGTGCGCGGCCTCGAGCAGTTCGAAGCCCTCCGCGTAGGCCTGCATGATGCCGTACTCGATGCCGTTGTGGATCATCTTCGCGTAGTGGCCGGCGCCCACCGAGCCGGCGTGCGAGAAGCCTTCTTCACGCGGGCCTTCCGGACGCAGCGTGTCGAAGATCGGCATCGCGCGGGCGACGTCGGACTCGGCGCCGCCGACCATGAGGCCGTAACCGTTGTCCTTGCCCCACACACCACCGGACACACCGCAGTCGAGGTAGCCGATGCCCTTGGCCGCCAGCAGGTCCGCGTTCAGCTTGTCGTCGGTGAACTTCGAGTTGCCGCCGTCGATCACGAGATCGCCCTCGGACAGCGACTGGCTGAGCTCCACCACGGTCGCCCGCGTCGGGTCTCCGGCGGGGACCATGATCCAGACGATGCGCGGACCCTCCAGTTTGGACACCAGGTCGGCGAGCGACTCGGAGTCGCTGACGGCCGGGTTGCGGTCGTAGCCCACGACCTCGTGCCCGGCGGCACGCAGCCGCTCGCGCATGTTGAAGCCCATCTTGCCCAGGCCCACGAGACCGAGCTGAACCATGAGATCCCCTTAGGTAGGAACGAAAATCCGCGGTTGTGACGCGCCGGTCAGCCCGGGAGCCGGACCGGCATCAGCAGGTAGAGGTAACCGGGGACGACGTTGCCCTCGGCGTCGGCGGGCTTGATGAGCGCCGGCCGGTTGGGGGTGGTGAAGGTGAGCTCCGCGCGGTCGCTGTGCAGCGCGCCGAGCCCGTCGACGAGGTAGCCGGGGTTGAAGGCGATGGTGACCGGTTCGCCTTCGTAGTCGACCTGCAGCTCTTCTTCGGCGCTGCCCTCGTCGTCGCCGCCGGCGGAAAGCCGCAGCGACCCGTCGGCGAACTCCAGCCGCACCTGCGTGCCGCGTTCGGCGACCAGCGACACGCGCTTGATCGACTCGGCGAGCGCCGACACCTCGATCACGGCACGCGACGTGTGCGTCGCCGGCAGCAGCTGGCGGTAGGGCGGGAACTCCGCGTCGAGGAGGCGGGTGGTGGTGTAGCGGCCGTTGCCCGAGAGGCCGAGGAGGCCTTCGCCGCTGGCGAGCGCGAGGCGCACGGTGCTGCCGGCGCCGCCGAGCGTCTTCGCGGCCTCGGCGAGCGTGCGCGCGGGGACGAGCACCGCGGCGTCGGGCAGGCCTTCGGCCGGCTTCCAGGTGAACTCGCGCATGGCGAGGCGGAAGCGGTCGGTGGCGACGAGCGTGAGGGTCTCGCCCGAGATCTCCAGGCGCATGCCGGTGAGCATCGGGAGCGTGTCGTCCTTGCCGGCGGCCGTGACGACCTGGGTCACGGCCTGGCCGAACGTGTCGCCGGTGAGCTCACCCGCGAAGGCGGGCTGCGACGGCAGCTGCGGGTAGTCCTCGACGGGCATGGTCGGCAGGGAGAAGCGCGCGCTGCCGCACGTGATGGTGGCGCGGGCGCCATCGACGGAGATCTCCACCGGCTGCGCGGGCAGCGCCTTCGTGATGTCGGCGAGGAGACGGCCGGAGACGAGGAGGCGGCCGCCGTCGGCGATCGTCGCGGGGACGCCCACCGTGGCGGAGACCTCGTAGTCGAAGCCGGACACCGTGAGGGCGTCGGACTCGCCGTCCGCACCCGCGTCGAGCAGCACACCGCCCAGCACCGGCACCGGAGGCCGGGACGGGAGGCTCCTGGCCACCCAGGCGACGGCGTCGGCAAGCCCGTCGCGCTCGACGCGGATCTTCATGCGCGCATCCTTTCGACAGCCGAGCCCCTCGGCTCGTGAAGGGTCGGTGGCTGGCGGTCCACGAGTACTGCGCCGAGTACGCCGCGACCGAGTCCCCACCGGGCCGGCCCGTTTCGGCGTGCCGGGATCGGCGCACAGGAACGGACCAGGTGCAGGCATCCACGTTAGGCCGTCGCCAGGGGTCCCGTCACCTCGGCCTCCCCTTGACTTTGTCGACAAGGAGACAGGCTCGGCGGCTTGTCCCCAACTTCGTCCATCGCCTGTTTTTGTTTTGTTCTTTCTTTCAAAAGATCTAAGAGCAGTAGCAGTAATAGGGGCTGTGGGTTGTGTGGACAGAGCTCGTTCGCGCAGGTCGGCGGGTGCGTCGACGTGTGGAGAGTCCTGGTGGCGGATCGGTGGATGGTTCGGGCGGTCCGTGGATGGTTTCGGGCCGCCCGCGATCCATCCACATCTCGGGCCGGTTGTCCCCATGGTTGTCCCCAGGTGTGAGGGGAGTTGTACCCAGGTTCTGTGGGTGCGGAAACGGGTTCGAATCGCCCTGGAGAGTGACGGGCTCCCGATGTGGATCACGTGTGGACAACCTGTGGAATCCCCGTGGACAGCCCTGTGGAAAGTCTGTGGATTCCGTGTGGGCGGGATGTGGACCGTTTCGGCGTCGGTGCAGCTGACGGATCCGCTGGAGTTGTGCACAAACTGCGCACAGGGTGGGGAAAACTGCTTGTGTATCAATGGGTTTGGGGATGGCTGCGTACGCGCACGTACGTGGGCGACGGCACACGCCGCTTGCTTCGCTGCTTCGCCTGTGTACGGATGCTTCGTCCACGTTGGACCCGTGGCGTTGTGGAAGGCATTGTGTGGTAAGAGAAATCGGGCTCGCGGTGGGTGATGGGGCGAGCGCGTGGGGTGCGGTGTGGATGTCGCTGTGGACGGATGGCGGCCTCGGTGCCGAGCCTCAGCGTCGGACTGCGAGCGTCGGACTGAGAGCGTCACCGGGGGGCCTGTCGCGGCCGCCTATATAAAAGGAGGGCGCCGCCCGTAGGCGACGCCCTCCTGGTGAAGCTCCGAAGCTACTGCCGAGCCCGCTGCTTGATCCGCGACGTGAGCTCCTGCACCTGGTCGTAGATGCGCCGGCGCTCGGCCATCTCCTTGCGGATCTTCTTGTCCGCGTGCATCACGGTCGTGTGGTCGCGGCCGCCGAACGTCTGCCCGATCTTCGGCAGCGACATGTCGGTGAGCTCGCGGCACAGGTACATCGCGATCTGGCGCGCCGTGGCGAGCGCCTTCGTCTTGCCCGGCCCGCAGAGGTCGTCGAGCGTGACGTCGAAGAACTCCGCGGTGACGCCCATGATCGTCGGCGCGGTGATCTCCGGCGCGTGCGAGTCGGGGATCAGGTCGCGCAGCACGATCTCGGCGAGCCCGACGTCCACGGCCTGCTGGTTGAGCGACGCGAACGCGGTCACGCGGATCAGCGCACCCTCGAGCTCGCGGATGTTCGCCTCCACGCGGGAGGCGATGAACTCCAGCACCTCACCCGGCACCGCCAGCCGGTCCTGCGCGGCCTTCTTGCGAAGGATGGCGATGCGGGTTTCGAGCTCGGGCGGCTGGATGTCGGTGATCAGGCCCCACTCGAACCGCGTCCGCAGCCGGTCCTCCAGCGTTTCGAGGCGCTTGGGCGGGCGGTCGGAGCTGACGACGATCTGCTTGTTCGCGTTGTGGAGGGTGTTGAAGGTGTGGAAGAACTCCTCCTGCGTACCTTCTTTGCCTTCCAGGAACTGGATGTCGTCGACGAGCAGGATGTCGATGTCGCGGTAACGCCGCTGGAAGGCGACCTTGCGGTCGTCTCGCAGCGAGTTGATGAAGTCGTTGGTGAACTCTTCGGTCGAGACGTAGCGCACGCGCATGCCGGGGAACAGCCGTTGCGCGTAGTGGCCCACGGCGTGCAGCAGGTGCGTCTTGCCGAGCCCGGACTCACCCCAGATGAACAGCGGGTTGTACGCGCGGGCCGGCGCCTCGGCCACGGCCACCGCGGCCGCGTGGGCGAACCGGTTGGAAGCGCCGATCACGAACGTGTCGAACGTGTACTTCTCGTTGAGCTTCGTCTTCGACGTCTGCGGCTGCGCGGGCGCGGTGTAGGGCTGCCCGGCGATCGGCTGGCCGGAGAACGTCGGCCAGATCTCGTGGACGGCGGCGAGAGCTTCGCCTTCCTCGTCCACTTCTTCGTTCGGGTCGTCGGACTCCTCGAGCGGGGCCGGCTGCGGCACCGGGCGCTGGCGCGGCGGCTCGGGCCGGGCGGCGCGCGCGGCGGCCATGGAGGCGCCGTCGATCGGCGGGCGTTGCTGCGCGACGGAACCGTTGTCGAGGCGACCGTTCTCGAGCCGGCCGTTGTCCGGCCGGCCGTTCTCGACGTGCGTGGGGTCGAGGTGCCCGGATTCCAGGTGCCCGTTGTCGGCGCGGCCGTTGTCGGGGTGCCCGTTTTCCACCCGAGGGGGTGAGGGCACGTATCGCGGCGCGGGCGCGATGGCCTCGGCGCTGTCGACCTTCACGGCGAGCGACACGGCGCGGCCGAGCCGGCGCGAGAGGGCGTCGGTGATCGCGCCCCGCAGCGCGCGTTCGATCGCTTCCTTCGCGAAGTCGCTGGGGGCAGCCAGCAAGGCGGTGCCGTCGAGCAGGCCGATGGGCCTCGTCACCCGCATCCAGGCTCGTTGCTGCGGCGAGAGGGTGCCGTCGGACAGCTCCCGCACCACCTGCTCCCAGATGACGCCCAGATTGTGCTGGTGCTCGGACAC